>OW818691.1:3495000-5760000 GCA_942493285.1 uncultured Myxococcia bacterium | reverse complement strand
GGCGACGCTTGCGGGATCGTGTTCGACGAGGGCGATTGGGTCCTGAAGCTGGGAGCGGTGCCCGTCTCGTACCCGCCTACGTCGTGGCCGGAAACGGAAGGGCGTGCAGCGATCTCGGTCACTCGCCTCGAAGACCAGCTTCTCGTGGGGGTGGGTGCGCCCTTCGATGGGATCGGCTTCGAGCTCGATGTCCCAGGCTCCGACACCCTCTGGCCGCTCAACTGTCGCGATCCACGTCGGTTCCCCGAGCCCTTCTTCACCCTTGAACGGGCAGACTTCGGCCACGCCGTGAGGACGCCGGAAAACAAACAGATCATCTTTTCTTACCCCGAGAGGCTCGCCGCGCTCGAGCTCGGTTCGCGCGTAGTCTCGGTGATCGCGCGCCACCCTGGGCCGGCAGTCGATGGCGGAGGCGAGAAACGCCTACCGATGATTGCGCCGCTCCGTTGGACGTCCGATGGGCTCGTCGTCGCCATCGGGCCGCTTCCGACCTTCGGCGACGGCAGCTGGGAGCTCACTCATTGGCTCGTCGACATGAACGACGAGGCCGCCCGCGCGGAGCCGCGCCGCTATGAACGGGCGCTGGAGCTGGACGTCTCCGTCGTCGGAAAGGACGATGGCCTCCTCCTTTCCGTCTCGCACCGGGACATGCAGCCGGGTGATCCTGTGTCGCTCTGGCGGTCGCGCGACCGCGGCGCGACTTGGGAGAGAGTCGGCCTTGGTGAGAATGTGCTGGCCGTGGTCGTGCGGTTGGTTGTCGACCCCCATGACCCGAACAAGGTCCTGATCTGGGGTTGGCGTCCCATGGGAGAGGAGGGGGAGCGCAAACACCTGAGCTCGTTGGACGCGGGCATCACCTGGACCGAGGTCGAGTGGGTCGAGGTGCCCGATTCTGCACCTCCCCGCCGCGCTCGAGGCAGGGGAGGGGATATTCGCCTTCGAGGTCTCGCCGCGCGGGATCTGGCGCGTGACCCCGGCCGCCTCGCGCGCCCCGGTCCTCCCGCCTCCCAACCTATGCCCGCCGTTGTACTTCGACGAGCGCCCGATCGAGCCGAAGTTAGCGCGCCAGCCGATCAGCTGGGCGGACTGGGATGAGGCCATCGCACACAATAGCCGGGATCTCGCCCTCGCCCAGAAGAGGAAAAATGCTGAGGTGTTAGCCGCCTTCGCCGAAAGCTGGCAGGGCAATCCCAACCACATGGTCTCGCGCTACAACGCAGCGTGTGTCCACGCCCTACTCGGACGCCCGAAGGAGGAGATGAAGCTCCTCGAAGTGTTGCACGCCGCGTGGGGCTTTCGCGCCTTGACCTTGCTCGTTGCGGCGGCCAGCGATTCCGATCTGGCCTCGCTGCGATCGGACCCGCGGTTCCGCGAGCTCACGACCGCGGCCGCGCCGTCACCCGCCTGGGGCGACGCGATGGCCGAAGGAGCGAGAGACGAGGGGGTGGCGTTGGTCATTTCGGACGCGGTCGAGCGCCTCTGCCTCATCCGTGGTGAGCCCGACGATGAGGGCAAGATCCGCTTCAGGCGCTTCGACTGTGACAGCGGACAGGCACGAGGTGAGCTCTCTGGAACGTGCGATGAAGTTGCGGCCACGCTCGACGAGCTCGGAGCGTGGCGCTGGTCGATGATCGCCGAGGGCGACTCGGCCCGAGAGAAGGTCCTCGAGTGGGTCAGGGTCGCCCTCGCGCACACCGACGAAGATGTCCCGCTGTTCCGGTCGCCGTCGGCGACGCATGTGGCCGTGTACCTCGAAGGCGTCCATGGCGATAAGCGTTTCCTGATCAGCAAATGGCCCGGGCAACCCATGGTCGCCTACCTACGTGACGACGGTCAGGGCCAGCTCCTCAGCTATGCCCTACCGGCCATCAGCAAAGATGGACGCTATCTCGTGGCACTCGCCTGGCAGGATTCTGGGCTGTCGGAGATCTCGCTCAATCGCCTCACCGTGAGACCGACCAAGGGCCGCACAGGCTCTCAGTCCCTGCCGCTTCAGGTCGGTATGGACCCTGATTCGTTGGGGGAGGCAGCCGTCCGCCGATTCGATATGGCAAGGTCTGCTCTCGAAGGCAGGCGCTGGCGGCAGCTCGAGCCGGTCGGGTTCGTGCTCGGTTCGGACTGGCTCGGCGATGACAGCGGGTGCCACTGCTCGACCGGAGAGGCGAAATCTTGTTGGAGGCGTCCGTGCACGGGCTCACGGTCCAACGCGTCGGCTCTCCGCAACTCTGGAAGCGCTCCTGGCATCGTCACGTCGTGAGCGCGACAGGAACGACCTGCGACGAAGATGGCTGCGACGTGCCGCGCAAGGACCAATGGATGGTGGAGTCCGTCCACCTCGATCCTGGTACAGGGTACAGGCGTTCTGTTGCTCGAGGTCCGCTACAACGGCTGGAGCGATCTGTGCTCCAACCCGGACCCCGATCAACTCGTCTTCAGACTTCCGACTGACCAACAGCCCTCCGGCTGGACGAAGGGAGCGCGGCTGGAGGCTCCAGAATGGCTGGATCTGCCGGACTACAGCGAATACGTCGACAAGCTGATTGAAAGCCAAGTGGAGCACATCAGACAAGAATTGGAGCGCTGGGGGCCCGTCTTCCCTGACGCCCCTGGTGTGCGTGCGTTGCCTACGATCCTCGACGCCCACGAAAACAAACGGCCAGTCCAGATCCCGTAGCGCTGTGCGGTGAGGTGCGACTCCGGTTCAGCGATCCTCGCTGACGCGGAACCCGATCCCCTCGGCCGGTCCGCCTCGTGAGCGGGTGTCCCCGGAGCGAGCGGCGCCGGAAGCTGGCGCGAGCTCTTCCACGCGTAGGCCGCCCCGACCACGGATGGAGCGTCGCTCGTCGAAGGCCGACTTTGCCGATTGCAGACTGGTGTGGGTCTCGAGCAGAGCCACGTCTGAGGCGCGTGCTTGGAAGACGACACGTCCGTCGCGAAGCAGCGTGAGCCGCTCGGCTTCGTTGCGCACCTCGTCCGCGGCGACGATCTGGCTTTGGAGCGGCCAGGCGTCGGCGCTCATCCAGAGGACGACGTGGGTGACGGGGGGGTCTTCAGCGGTCATTGGGCCTCGTTCCTGAGCCTGGCCATAGGCGTCGTCGTCAGCTTGCACACGAGCGAGCGTTGCGTCCAACTGCGGCACGAAAGGTGAAAAGTGTAGCGAATACATGGGGTAGGAAGAAAACGCATCGTGCTCGAACAAAGGCGTTGACCGTGCCGAGGGGTTCGGGCAAGGTCCGCTCCCGTTCGGGGGGGCTGGTCCAAACCAAGCGCTCGAACACGACACTTTGAAAATCGAATAATCGGTAGAGATACTGAAAGCGAACGAACCAACGTTCGAGCAGTTCTCGATGAGTCTACAGGCAACTGGAGGCATATTGGGGAGTGCTCGGAACGCGAGTTCTGAAATTGGGATGTCGAAAGGCAGGCCAATGAAGAACCAAATTGTGTCAAGCTAGAAAGGGCTTTCGGTGGATGCCTAGGCACTAGGAGGCGATGAAGGACGTGGGAAAGCTGCGAAAAGCTTCGGGGAGCCGCTGACCAGGCTTTGATCCGGAGATATCCGAATGGGGCAACCCTATGGGCCCAATAGCCCATAACCCGCAAGGGGGCCAACGGACTGAACTGAAACATCTAAGTAAGTCCAGGAAAGGAAATCAAACGAGACTCCCTTAGTAGTGGCGAGCGAAAAGGGACTAGCCCAAACCTGACGACTACGGTCTTCAGGGGTTGTGGGACGTCAACATGTAGCCCGACTGTTAGTCGAACCCTCTGGAAAGTGGGGCCAAAGACGGTGATAGCCCGGTAGGCGAAAACGGAGAGGCGCTAGACGGATCCCGAGTAGGACGAGGCACGTGGAACCTTGTCTGAATCTGGGGGGACCACCCTCCAAGGCTAAGTACTCCCTAGTGACCGATAGTGAACAAGTACCGTGAGGGAAAGGTGAAAAGCACCCCAGCGAGGGGAGTGAAAAGTACCTGAAACCGAAAGTCTACAAGCAGTGGAAGCACCATGGCGCAAGCCGGTGCGACTGCGTACCTTTTGCATAATGGATCGGCGAGTTACCCTATGTGGCAAGCTTAAGTCGTGAGACGAAGGCGAAGCGAAAGCGAGTCTGAACAGGGCGTTCAGTCGCATGGGGTAGACCCGAAACGGTGTGATCTACCCATGGTCAGGTTGAAGCGCGGGTAAAACCGCGTGGAGGACCGAACTCACCGGTGTTGAAAAACCGGGGGATGAACTGTGGGTAGGGGTGAAAGGCCAATCAAACACCGAAATGGCTGGTTCTCCCCGAAATATATCTAGGTATAGCGTCGTGCGATTACCTCGGGAGGTAGAGCACTGAATGGGCTAGGGGCCTCACCAGGTTACCAAACCCAATCAAACTCCGAATGCCCGAGAGTACAGCGCGGCAGTCAGTCGGCGGGTGATAACGTCCGTCGTCAAGAGGGAAAGAACCCAGACCGCCAGCTAAGGTCCCCAAGAGCAGGCTAAGTGGTAAACGATGTCGGAGCGCTTAGACAGCCAGGAGGTTGGCTTAGAAGCAGCCACCCTTTAAAGAAAGCGTAATAGCTCACTGGTCGAGTGAACCGGCGCGGAAAATTCAACGGGGCTCAAGCCTGTCACCGAAGCTGCGGACTCTAATTTATTAGAGTGGTAGGGGAGCATTCCAGCGGCGCTGAAGCGAGACCGACAAGGACTTGTGGAGCTTCTGGAAGAGAGAATGCCGATATGAGTAACGATAAAACGAGTGAGAAACTCGTTCGCCGTAAGCCCAAGGTTTCCCGGGCCAGGATCATCCTCCCGGGGTTAGTCGGATCCTAAGCCGAGGCCGCATGGCGTAGGCGATGGAAATCAGGTTAATATTCCTGAACCAGCTTGGATGTGTTGACGTCAGCGAGGACGGAGAAAGATAGCTCAACCGGGCGATGGTGCCGGTTCAAGCTCGTAGGTGGATTCCCCAGGACCGTTACCGGACAAACAGGGAGTCACAACACCGAGAAGCGATGAGGGATAGACCGCCTCGGCGGAAAGTCAAACTGAGTGATTCTATGCTTCCTAGAAAAGTCGCGGGCTGAGCATTCCGGCTGACCGTACCGCAAACCGACTCAGGTGGGCGGGAAGAGCATTCCAAGGCGTTTGAGAGAACCGTGGTTAAGGAACTAGGCAAATTGACACCGTAACTTCGGGATAAGGTGTGCCTCCGAGGTGGAGCTGAACAAGCCGAGCCAGAAGAGGTCGCAGAGAATAGGGGGTAGCGACTGTTTACCAAAAACACAGGACTGTGCGAAGTCACGAAGACGACGTATACGGTCTGACGCCTGCCCGGTGCTGGAAGGTTAAGAGGAGAGGTTAGTCGCAAGACGAAGCTTTGAATCGAAGCCCCAGTAAACGGCGGCCGTAACTATAACGGTCCTAAGGTAGCGAAATTCCTTGTCGGGTAAGTTCCGACCTGCACGAATGGCGTAACGACTTCCCCGCTGTCTCAACCACGGACTCAGTGAAATTGAATTCTCGGTGAAGATGCCGAGTACCCGCGGCAAGACGGAAAGACCCCGTGAACCTTTACTATAACTTGACAGTGGTATTCGGGTGGATCTGTGTAGGATAGGTGGGAGACTTCGAAGCCGGTGCGCCAGCATCGGTGGAGTCAACGTTGAAATACCACCCTGGTCCTCCTGGATGCCTAACGTGGGCGGCTGAAGCGTCGTCACGGACACTGTCTGGTGGGTAGTTTGACTGGGGCGGTCGCCTCCCAAAATGTAACGGAGGCGCACAAAGGTTCCCTCAGCCTGATTGGAAACCAGGCGAAGAGTGCAAAGGCAGAAGGGAGCTTGACTGCGAGACCTACAAGTCGAGCAGGTGCGAAAGCAGGTCTTAGTGATCCGGTGGTTCTGTGTGGAAGGGCCATCGCTTAACGGATAAAAGGTACTCCGGGGATAACAGGCTTATCTCCCCCAAGAGTTCACATCGACGGGGAGGTTTGGCACCTCGATGTCGGCTCATCGCATCCTGGGGCTGGAGCAGGTCCCAAGGGTTTGGCTGTTCGCCAATTAAAGCGGTACGCGAGCTGGGTTCAGAACGTCGTGAGACAGTTCGGTCCCTATCTGCCGTGGGCGGAGGAGTTTTGAGAGGAGCTGTCCCTAGTACGAGAGGACCGGGATGGACTGACCTCTGGTGCACCAGTTGTCACGCCAGTGGCATAGCTGGGTAGCTACGTCGGGACGGGATAACCGCTGAAAGCATCTAAGCGGGAAGCCCACCTCAAGATAAGAACTCCCAAGGGTTTACCCTTCTGAAGGCCCGTTGTAGACCACAACGTTGATAGGCTGGGTGTGTAAGCGTCGGAAAAGGCGTTGAGCTAACCAGTACTAATAGGCCGTGAGGCTTGACTCCTCTTCGTTTCCCGTTTTTCAGGTCTCAATTTCAGACCTCGCGTGTTGTTCGCACGCAGACTCTACCGATTCATTCGAGCGCTGGACCCGGCGATTGCCAGGTTCAGGGCTGACAACCGACCGAAAAGGTCGACCAATAATGTCTGCAGGGGGAAGGTTCTCCCAACCCTGTGGAATGCCGATTTCCGGTGGCTTTACCGGAGGGGCCCCACCCGATCCCATCCCGAACTCGGAAGTTAAGCCCTCCAGGGCCAATGGTACTGCAGAGTTACCTCTGTGGGAGAGTAGGTCGCTGCCGGATTCTTTTTCGAAAACCCCGCTCAGGGCAACCTGAGCGGGGTTTTTTCGTTTCAGGGCATCTGGAAACCGGCCGGGTCCGTTGCGTGCCTACAGCGGTTGCCGCCCAGGTTGAGCCGTCCCACGCCGCCCAGCTCGCACATTGGCCTGACCTTGGGCTGGATCAACCAGTGCGAGGGCTGCTGTAGGAGCATCGCGGGCGTGCTGAGCGCGGATAGCGTGAGCGTTTGCGCGGGTCGGGGGCGTTTGTGCATAGCTTGGGGTGATTCGCAGTGTGGCGGCTCTCGGGTGCAAGCGGTGAGCGCGGCAGTGATTGGCCCACATGGCGAGTTGCGGGTTTGGGAGTGGGTGCGGTGCCTCGGCGTGGGAACGGGCGTCCAGCGCGGAACCGTCGGCGTGGGCCGGCGTTGGCTCGTGGGGTGGCGTTGGCTCGCGCGTGGGCTCGGGCGTAGGCGCGTCGGTGGTGGGCGTGAGTTTTGGCGCGCGGTGCGTGGGCTTGGGCGTAGGCGCGGGTGCGGGTGCGCGTGGGCGCGGGCGTGGGGCGCGGGCGTGGGGCGCGGGCGTGGGGCGCGGGCGCGGGGCTTGGGCGTAGGCGCGGGTGCGCGTGGGTGCGGGCGTGGGACGCGGGCGTGGGGCGTAGGCGTGGGTGCGGGCGTGGGCTTGGGCGTTGGTGCGCGTGGGCGCGGGCGTGGGACGCGGGACGCGGGCGTGGGGCGTGGGGCGCGGGCGTGGGGCGTGGGGCGCGGGCGTGGGGCGCGGGCGTGGGGCGTGGGCGCGGGCGAGGGGCGCGGGCGAGGGGCGCGGGCGCGGGCGTGGGCGTGGGGCGCGGGCGCGGGCGCTTGCGTGGGCGTGGGCGCTTGCGTGGGCGCGGGACGCGGGCGCTTGCGTGGGCGTGGGACGCGGGACGCGGGCGTGGGCGCGGGGCTTGGGCGTAGGCGCGGGCGTGGGCTCGGGGCTTGGGCGTAGGCGCGGGCGTGGGCGTGGGGCGCGGGTGCGGGGGCAGGCGCGGGCGTGGGGCACGGGCGTGGGCGTGGGGCGTGGGCGCGGGCTGGGGCGTGGGCTTGGGCGTGGGGGTGGGCGCGGGCGTGGGCGCGGGCGTGGGGCGCGGTTGCGGGCGTGGGCGCGGGCGTGGGCGCGGGCGTGGGGCGCGGGCGTGGGCGCGGTTGCGGGCGTGGGGTGTGGGCGCGGGCGTGGCCGTGGACCATGGCACTTGCACGGCCGCGGGCGCGTGGGTGGTCACGGGCGTTTGGGCGCCGTGGTGGACGTGGGTCCGAGCAAAGCGAGCTGTGCGCCCACAGCGAAGTGTGGGTCTGGGAGTGCGGGCTTGCGGCTCAGACGACAGGTGTTGGCGCCTCGGGTGTCGTGATTGTCCTGTCAGGGTGGTCAGCGCCCTGCGGGTTGTGGGCTCATCACGCGGGCGAGGAGCGGGCCGAGGAGGCGGAGGCCGGCGCCGATTTCGAGCTTCACCTTCACCTCGGGGGCGAGCTGGGTCGCGATGAGGAGCTGGGAGAACAGGTTGGCGAGCAGGAGGTCGACCAGCGTGGTGGGAGCGACGTCTCGGTGCTCGAGCCAGTCCCGGGCGGCGGCTTCGACGCTGCCGATCCAGTTGCGTGCGACGGCGCGGAAGATCGGGTGTGGGTCGTTGAGCTCGAGGCCTTCGAAGATACGCATCACGAAGGCGTGGCGGGCCTCTTCGAGGATCTGGCCGACTTCATCCGAGGTGCCCCCGCCATGCATGATCGAAAGGACGGCCTCGCCACGGGCGGCTGTGAACTCGAACCAGGTCAGGAGGCCGCGTCGGACGTTCTCGGGCCCGCTGATGGATGGGTCGAAGTGGATGAGCTCGAGGAGGTGGTTGGTCGCGAAGCGGACCACCTCGGTGTAGAAGACCCGTTTGCTGCCGAAGTAGTGATACAGGAGTCCTTTCGAGATGTTGGCCTCGCGTGCGACGTCGTCGATCGAGACGTCTTCGTAGCTCTTGTTGGCGAAGAGCTGCATGCCGAGCTCGAGCAGCTTCTGTTTGCGCGTGTCGCGGTCGAGGTAGGTCCGGTGGCGTTCGGCCATGGCGTGAGTCCTTGGGGGCGAGGTGTGCGCGGGAGGGCTTGTTGGTGCGTCGAGCTGAGGCCGAACGAGCGGTCTTGGAGAAGGGTCAACGCGACGGGTTGGTGTCATCGGTCGAGGTGATGCTGCCACGTCGGAGGCCTGCGAAGGAGCGGGCGAAGAGCGTCTGAGCGATCAGGTCACGTCGCGTCTTGTCTCATCCTATTGGGTGGGGGACCGCATGGTGACATCCCCAGTGTAGCCCAATTTGGTGCCCAGAGTTGAACAGAATTCAAATATGGGCTATCCGATGAATCATGGCGCGGCGGATGAGGCCCGGTGGGTGCTCGGTGGGCCGGGTCGGGAGGGGCGGAGATGGTCGCAAAGGTGCTGCGGTTTCCAGGCCGTGTGAGGGTGAATGGTGCTGTCGCGGAGGAGGGTAGCCAGCCGGTTGAGCTCCCGAAGGTGCGGCGGATGGGGTTCGACTTCGCTGAGCTGCCGCGGCACTGGTTCTTCGGGCACCCCGTGCACACGGCCGTGGTGAACGCGTTGTCGTTGTTGTTTCCGGCGGGCGAGCGGTTCTTCATCCGCAGCGTGAGGCACTACGAGGACCAGATCGCAGACCCGGAGCTCAAGGCGGCGATGAAGGCCTTCTACGGGCAGGAGGCGCATCACCAGAAGGAGCATCTGGCCGCCAATCGGATGTTGGAGGCTCAGGGCTTCGAGCTCGAGTCCTTCATGCGGTGGTGGGAAGGCGTCGCGTTCAAGGGTGTAGAGCCGAGGTTCAAGCCGAACATCCGGCTGGCCGCCACGGCCGCGGCCGAACACTTCACCGCGACGTTGGCTGAGATCGCGTTGCGGGACAGGGTGTTGGAGCATGCACACCCAGCGATGCAGGAGCTTCTGTTCTGGCATGCGGCTGAAGAGATCGAGCACAAGTCGGTGGCGTTCGACGTGTTGATGGCGGTGGACCCTCGGTACCGGACACGGGTCCTCGGGTTCGTGGTGGTGTCGTCGGTGCTGGCGCTCGGATGGGTTGTCGGGACACGGCATCTACTGAGGCAGGACAGGTCGGAGCGCCCGCCGCTTCCGAAGCTCGTGAGAGAGCGGCTGCCGCGGATAGTTGGGCGGGTCGCCAAGAGCCTGGCGGCATATCTGCGGCCGGGATTTCACCCGGATCAGCAGGATAATCGTGGGCTCGCACGGGATTACCTGGCGAGCATCGGGCGGCTCGAGGGTTGAGAAGAACAAGACTTGGGAATGGTGCGGTCGATTGAATTGAATTGAGGTCAAAAGTGGTCGCGGAGCCTCGCCGCTCCGGGGTTTGAGTGGCCTCGGGCCCGTTGGTGGGCGGAGTTTGAGTTGCCCCGGACCCGTTGGTGGGCGGGGTCTGAGTTGCCCCGGACCCGTTGGTGGGCGGGGTCTGAGTTGCCCCGGGCCCGTTGGTGGGCGGGGTTTGAGTTGCCTCGGGCCCGTTGGTGGGTGGAGTTTGAGTTGCCCCGGGCCCGTTGGTGGGCGGGGTCTGAGTTGCCCCGGGCCCGTTGGTGGGCGGGGTTTGAGTTGCCCCGGACCCGTCGGTGGGCGGGGTCTGAGTTGCCTCGGGCCCGTTGGTGGGCGGGGTTTGAGTTGCCTCGGACCCGTTGGTGGGCGGGGTTTGAGTTGCCCCGGGCCCGTTGATGGGTAGGTCCTGAGGCCGATGAAGCTCAATGTGTCAGCGAGCCAGAAGTGTGCAGAGGCGAGAGGCGCCGAGTTGATAGGTAGGTCCTGAGGCTGATGAGGCTCAATGTCTCAGTGAGCCAGAAGTGTGCAGAGGCGAGAGGCGCCGAAAGGAAGAAGACGATGGAACCCATGCTGCTCATCGGGGCCGGACCCACGGGGCTCGCGGTCGGAAAGGCGTTGTTGGAGGCGGGCATCGACGTCGTTCACGTCGAGGCCACGGACCACGTTGGGGGGAACTGGGCGCACGGCGTCTACACGACGGCGCACATCATCAGCTCGAAGCGGACGACTGAGTTCACGGACTACCCGATGCCGGACGAGTATCCGGACTTTCCGTCGGCCGACCAGATGCGGGTCTACTTCAATCGGTATGCGGACCGCTTCGGGCTTCGAGACAAGATCAGGTTTGAGACCAGGGTCTTGCGGGTCGAGCCGGATGGCGTCGAAGCGCGGGACGGGTGGCGCGTGTGGTTCGAGGGAAAGGGGGCGCCGGAGCGGTTCCGTGGGGTCATCGTGTGCAACGGGCACCATTGGGAGAAGAGCTGGCCGGCGTGGGCGAAGGGGCTCGTCGGGAGCGACGTGGTCAAGCATTCAAAGGACTTCAACCACCCGGACGAGCTGCGGGAGCGGCGGGTTTTGGTGGTCGGGGGTGGGAACTCGGGGTCGGACCTGATCTGTGAGGCGGCGCGGGTGGCGACGCGGGCGGACTGGAGCCTGCGGCGGGGCTACTGGTTTATGCCGAAGACGGTGATGGGGATGCCGAGCATCGAGCTCATCAAGGGCTGGTTGCCCGTGGCGGCGCAACGGCTGGTCATGAAGACGCTGCTGTCGGTGGTGGTGGGGCCGTACAAGAAGTACGGGTTGCCCAAGCCTGATCACGATCTGTTCGAGGCGCATCCGACGGTGTCGACCGAGGTCTTCCACTATCTCAAGCATGGGCGGATCCATCCGCGGGCAGACGTGAAGTCGGCCGAGCGGACGGCGGATGGGAAGGTCGGCGTGCGGTTCGTGGATGGGAGCGAGTCGGTCTACGATCTGATCGTGTGCGCGACCGGGTTTGAGGTGAGTTTTCCGTTTCTTCCCGAGGGGATGGTGCCGATTCACGGGAAGGTGGCCGAGGTCTGGGCGGGGATGTTGCGGCCGGATTGGCGGCATCTGTGGGTCGTCGGGACCTCGCAGCCGCGTTACGGGATTGGCCCGTTGCTGCGGCCGCTGGCGCAGCTCATCGCGGAGTGGGTGCCGCTGCAGGATGGGTTGGAGGTGCCGCTCGGGGCGGTGGTGAAGGCCATCGGTGTGGCGCCCCACAAGACTCACCTGGTGGATCCACATAAGGCGCTGCGGATGCTGGCGGTGGCGCGGCGGCTGACGCCGATCTTGAAGTGGAAGGGGCGGGCCATGGTTCGGTCGACAAGCGGGTCGCGGGGGTTCGAGCGGGCGTCTTGAACTGGGAATCGCGCCGCCCACGGGGACTCGACCGCACCGCAAACGTTTGTGGCTCAGATCAAAGTCTACGGGGAAGCCGGCGTCGGGACTTCTGCGGCCGCGGTCGCGGCGGTTCGAAGCCGTGGTCGGGGGACCGGCGAGACGCCGCCTCGGGTTGACGCTGAGGCTCGCGAAGTGGGACGACAGGGCCTGCGGGAGGTGAAGCGGTGGATGGTGAGCGGGTAGAGGGGCAGGTGGCGGCGTTTTTCGACCTCGACCGGACGTTGATCCCGTTCAACAGCGCGTTGGCCTATTCGCGGCACGAGTATCGGGCGCGACGGTTGTCGATGCTGCAGTTCGTGCAGTCGGCTGTGTGGATGGGGCTCTACCACTTGAGCCTCGTGGACCTGACAAAGGCCTTCGACAAGGCGGTCGGGTTCTATCGCGGGGTCGATTCAGCCGCGCTGGCCGAGCGGACACGGACGTGGTTTCTGGCCGAGATCGTTCATGAATTACTGCCAGCGGCGCGGGTGGCGATGGAGCGGCATCGGGCGGCTGGGCATCGGGTCGTGTTGTTGAGCTCGACGTCGAACTACATGGCGGAGCTGGCCACGGAGCATTGGGGGTTCGATGGCTGGCTCGCGAATCGGTTTCGGCTGGACGAGGCGGGGCGGCTCACGGGCGAGGCGGAGCAACCGCTGTGTTACGGCGACGGGAAGGTCGTTCACGCCAGGCGGTATGCGGCTGAGGAGGGGCTCGACCTGCAGCGATCGTACTTCTATACGGATTCGTTTTCGGATCGGGCAATGCTCGAGGTGGTCGAAGGGCCCCGCGTCGTGAATCCGGACCCGCGCCTCAGGCGATATGCGAGGAGGCGCGGGTGGCCGGTCGAGGACTGGGCGCGTCGAGGGGCCGGCTGACGGGTCGAAGATGCCTACTTCGCGCAGGGGTCGCCAGCGACGCGCCCCCCACCGTCGAGCGGCATGCCGCCGATAGCGCGGCCGCGCAGGCCGGCGTTGATCGCAGCGATGCGGGTGTTCTCGGCGCGGCCCTCGGGGGTCTTCGGGTCAGCGACGGGCTTGTTGTCGCCAAAGCCGACAGGCAGTAGCCGGGTGCATTCGACGCCGCTGGCGACGAGCGCGCGGGTGACGGCCAGCGCTCGCTTTTCGGAGAGGGCCTGGGCGTCGGTGTCGCCTGCGACATGGCCCTCGATCCGCAGCGTCGAGATGTAGGTCTTGTCGGCGAGGTAGCGCGCGATGTGGTCGACGCTGCGCTGGGCCGAGGAGGTCAGGTTCGCGGTGCCGGTCTCGAAGGTGATGGGGAACGGCAGAACCAGGCGGCCATCTTCGAGGGTGAATTCGCGCGGCGGTGGGGCGCGGTCGGCGAAAGCGGTGGCGGGCAGCATGAGGGGCATCAGCGGTAGGATGGGGAGGAGGAGCGACAGGGCGGCGGCGCGGAGTGCGGACATGCGGGGGCCTCGGGGTGGCGTGAGGTGTAGGGACTTGCGGGGACTTGGGGACCTGGGGCGGATGGACGGAGCGGGTTCGTCCGTAGTAGGGACGGCTCGATTCCGTGGTCTTCAAGGGGTGTGGATTTTGCGACCTGGCCGTGTGTGCCCGGGTGAGCTGAACTGTCCGGAATCGTTGAAGGTTCGAGGAGCTTGGCGATGAGAAAGATGGCTGCTGCCTGGTCGTTCACAGTACTGTTTGCGGCGTGTGGGGACAAGAAGCCCACCGAGTTGCCCACACCTGCGCCCGCGGCGGTGCCGTCAGGGGTCGACAAGGGAAATGCGCCACCCGTCGTCGAGGCGGTGAAGCCCGGCGAAGGCAAGGTAGCGGAGGCCGAGAAGCCGGTCGAGGTGGTCGCAAAGCCGGCGGAGGAGAAGCCGGTGGAGGTGGCCGAGAAGCCGGTGGAGGTCGCCGAGAAGCCGGTGGAGGTGGTCGAGAAGCCGGCGGAAGAGGCCGAGAAGCCGGCCGAAGAGCCGTCGAACGAGGTGACGGCGGTGGCGCCGGACCTGGAGGTCGTGGACTCGGCGGTGACGCCGGCGGTGGAGGACAGGCTCCCGACCGAAAGGCGCACGACGTGGAAGATCGGTGAGGACACGCGTCTCATCGGGTGGTTCGAGCTGAAGAATCCGAGCAGTGCGGTGGACCTGGAGCTCGTCTGGAAGAAGGACGGCAAGGAGAACTGGCGCTTCCCGACGAACGTTGGCGTCGGCAAGAACTGGAAGACGTGGGCGGAGAAGCGCATCGGCAAGCGTGATGCGGGTTCGTGGACGGTCGAGCTGGTCGACTCGAATGGATATGTCTACTCGAAGCTCAGCTACACGGTGGAGTGAGCGCGAGTTGGTGGTGTGGGCACCCACGAGGGGTGCCCCCGACCGGTTGATGCGGCGCGAACCTGGTTCGTGTCGGTGATGCGGGCTGCCGCGAACGTGTTCCCGTCGGCAACGGCGACGTGGACCGCGGGGGTCCGCGTCGGGTGATGCGGGCTGCCGCGAAGGGTTTCGGTCGCGACGGGGACGTGGACCACGGTGGGTGGGGCGCGAGCGGGGCACACACGACAGGTGACGGGGCCGGTGACCGGGACGTGGACCGGGGTGGGTGAGTCTGCTAAGGCGCCCCGCGATGACCGTTGATTTTCCAGTGTCCGAGCCTCGTTCGGTGTCGTCGAAGGGCCCTGTGTCGGCCCCGATCTTGTTCCAACGCAAGCCCTATCGCGCGCTGAAGGCCGCGCCGTTCCTGCCGATGAGCCGGGGCGAGATGGAGCGGCTCGGGTGGGATAGCTGTGACGTGATCCTGGTCACGGGTGACGCGTATGTCGATCACCCGAGCTTTGGGATGGCGCTGGTCGGGCGGCTGCTCGAGTCGCAGGGGTTTCGCGTCGGGATCATCGCGCAGCCGGATTGGGATTCGGCCGAGGCGTTCAAGGCGCTGGGGCGGCCGAACCTGTATTTCGGGGTGACCGGCGGCAACATGGACTCCATGGTGAACCGGTACACGTCGGACCGGCGTATCCGCAGCGACGACGCGTACACGCCCAACGGTGAGGGTGGGCGGCGGCCGGATCGGGCGGTGCTCGTGTATGCGCAGCGGTGTCGCGAGGCGTTCAAGGACGTCGCCGTGGTGATCGGTGGCATCGAGTCGAGCCTGCGGCGGATCGCGCACTACGACTACTGGTCGGAGAAGGTCCGACGGTCGATCCTGTTCGATGCGAAGGCGGACATCCTGCTGTTCGGCAACGCGGAGCGGGCGCTGGTCGAGCTGACGTGGCGCTTGGCGAGCGGGGAGCCGATTGGGGCGATTCGGGACCTGCGTGGGACGGCGTATGCGACGCGAGCGGTTGGCGACGAGTGGCTCGTCCTCGACTCGACGACGGTCGACACGCCGGGGGCCGTCGAGGCGCCGGTGAATCCGTATCAGGAGGTCATGCCGGAGAGCGCGGGTGACCCGGGCGGGTGTGCGACGAGTGAAGGCGTGGGCGCGGGCGCGGGCGTGGGCGCGGGCGCTGGCGTGGGCGCTGGCGCTGGCGCGGCCGTGGGCTCGGGCGCGGGCGCTGGCGCTGGCGCGGGCGTTGGCGCGGGCGCGGGCGCGGGCTCGGGCGCGGGCTCGGGCGTTGGCGTGGGCGCGGGCGCTGGCGTGGGCGTGAGCGTGGGCGCGGGCATACCAACGGCAGGTCGGTCCCGTAGCGCCGCAGCCGGGCCCGTCGGGTCTCCGGAGGATGACCCAGAGGGATCGGCGGAGGGCGAAGGGGACGACCGATACGGCGCGGGCGTTGGCGAGGTGAAGCCGCCGAAAGGGCTCGTGACGTTTGTGCCCAAGAGAGGGCGGCCGACCGCGATCAGGTTGCCGAGCTATGAGGCCGTCGCGGGTGACCCGGTGTTGTACGCGCACGCCTCGCGAGTGCTGCATCGGGAGGCGAATCCTCACAATGCGCGGGCGCTCGTGCAGAAGCATGGGGACCGCGAGCTGTTCGTGAACCCGCCGCCGATTCCGCTCACGACGCCCGAGATGGACTTCGTCTATGAGCGGCCGTTTGCTCGGGTGCCACACCCGGCCTATGGCGCGGCGAAGATCCCGGCCTATGACATGATCCGGTTCTCGGTGACGATCCAGCGTGGGTGTTTTGGGGGCTGTTCGTTCTGTTCGATCACCGAGCACGAGGGGCGCATCATCCAGAACCGGAGCGAGGAGTCGATCCTCACTGAGGTGGCGGCGCTGCGCGATGGGTTGCCGGGGTTTACGGGGGTGGTGAGCGATCTCGGTGGGCCGACGGCCAACATGTATCGGATCGCGTGTAAGAGCCGCGACATCGAGGCGGCCTGTCGTAAGCCGTCGTGTGTGTATCCGGTCGTGTGTGAGAACCTGGCGACGGATCATTCGGCGCTGATCGAGCTTTATCGGAAGGCGCGTAAGATCCCGGGGATCAAGAAGATTCTTATCGCCAGTGGGGTGCGTTACGACCTGGCGGTGAAGGACCCGCGCTACGTCGAGGAGCTCGTCACGCACCACGTGGGTGGGTACCTGAAGATCGCTCCCGAACATCTCAGCGACGGGCCGCTGTCCAAGATGATGAAGCCCGGGATGGGCGCGTACTACGAGTTCAAGCGGCTCTTCGAGCTGTACTCGAAGAAGGCCGGGAAAAAGCAGTACCTGATCCCGTACTTCATCGCGGCCCATCCGGGGACCCGCGACGAGGACATGTTGGAGCTGGCGCTGTGGCTGAAGAAGAACGGCTTCAAGGCCGACCAGGTGCAGACGTTCCTGCCCTCGCCGATGGCCACGGCGACGGCCATGTATCACTCGGGAAAGAACCCGCTGCGCAAGGTGACACGCGACTCAGAAGAGGTCGTGGTGCCCAAGGGGCTGAAGATCCGCAGGCTCCACAAGGCGTTCTTGCGGTATCACGCGCCGGAGAACTGGCCGATCCTCCGTGAGGCGCTGGTGCGGATGGGGCGGCGCGACCTCATCGGCAATGGGCCTGACCACCTCGTGCCGAGCGAAGCTGGGGTGGCCGCGCGGGTGGACACCGGTGCGGGTCCGGCGAGGGTTGCGCAACCCGAGGGGCGCGGGCCCGGGCGGGATGGGCGCAGCCGGGGTGAGGCCATCCCTCGCGGCAAACGTTTCCAGACGCAGCACACCGGAGTCGCCAATGCGGCGAGCCCGGCGCGTGCGGGTGCGCCGAAGAAGGGGAGTGGGCGTCGGACCCCGTGACGAGGGCCCGGACTCAGAGCTCCGAAGTCGATGATACGGCCCGGTTGGCGCGGGCCGGATCGTTCACTCGAAGGTGAACGGGTCCTCGATCGTGGAGGACTGCATGTACTTCTTCTCGACCAGCTCCTGCTCTTCTTTGCAGGTGATGCAGAGGTTGGCCTCGGGGCGGGCGAGCAGCCGCTTGTACCCGATGTAGTTGCCGCAGGTGTCGAAGTTCTCGCACTCGCCGTAGGTGCCCTCGACGATGCGGAGGAGCGCCTTCTCGATCTTTTTGAGCAGGCCCTTTTCGCGGACACGCATGCGCTGCTCGACCGTGACGTCCCACTCGGCCGCGGCCAGGTCGACCTCGTCCGCGTGACGGAGGCCCTGGCTTTCGCGGGCGGCCTCGATGGATTCGGTGTCGAGGCTCACGATGCGGTTGCGCCGCTCGGTCAGCTGCGTTTTGAGCGTGGCGAGCTGCTCCTCGCTGAGTTCTTCGGCATCGGTCAGTACGCGTTTGGATGGTCTCATCGCTATTCCTCCACTCGGAGTGGCTTCAGAGCGGCACCACCCCCCGCTGCTTCGGCTAAGCGGGCGCGACCGACTCCGAGTTAGATTATGGCCCGTAACGACCGCATTCGTCGAGTGGCATCGAAGCAGTTCTCGTGTTGCGGGCCGGAACAAGTGTGGGGGCGAATGGCGCGGTAGGCAAGCGTCCTTGGCGCCTGGGGTTCGGAAGGCTATAGTCTCGCCGTGTCGAGAGCCTCCTTCACTATATGTATCTTCAGGGTCCTGGTCGGCCTCCTCGGGATGTCCGGCCTGTCGGGGATGACGCTCGTCGGGTGCGCTTCGAGCGCCGAGGTCAAGCGGACCCAGGGCGACTACGACCTGGCCACGCGGTGCCTCGATGAGACCGACACGCCGACCGACCTGGCGGCGCGGGCGACGCGGCTCGCAAGGTGCCGGGAGGTCTGTGACAAGGGTGTCGCGGCGGGGTGCTGGACGCTCGGGCGGGCGCATCTGGTCGGCGAGAACCGGGACCCGGGGAAGGCGATCGTCGAGTTCGACCTCGGCTGCACGCTGGGCGACGCGGCGAGCTGTGTCGAGGCGGGGGTGCTCGCGGATCGTGGGGTCGACGGGCCGGGTGATGCGACCCGCGCGATGCGGTACTTCCGGACGGCGTGTGACCGCGATCACCCGACGGGGTGTTCGAACCTGGGCCTGGCCTTTCAGTTGGGCGAGGTCGTGCCGCGCGATGAGATCAGGGCGTCGCAGCTCTATCAGCGGGGATGCACCGGCGGTGATGCGGCGGGCTGCGCGAACCTGGCGTTCCTGATGCACTACGGGATCGGGTTGTCGAAGAACGACAAGCGGGCGCGTGAGCTTTACGAGGACGCGTGCAAAAAGAAGCATCAGGGCGCGTGTGGGAACCTCGCAACCATGCTGGTGGCGGGCCGCGGGGGTGATCGGGATGCGGCGCGCGCGGGGAAGATCTACGAGGAGCTGTGCGCGGCCGGGGTGGTCGAGGCGTGTGGCAACCTGGCGGTGCTGTTGGAGTCCGGGACGGGGCGCGAGCGGGATGTGGCCCAGGCCAAGACCTTCTATGAGAAGGCCTGTGCGGCGGGAGTGAGCGACGCGTGCCTCGGGTTGGGGCGACTCTTCGAAGCCGCCGGCGGGGCAGGGCTCGAGGAGGCCTCGCGTCTTTATCGGCGGGTCTGCGGCGCCACGTCGGACCGCGAGGCATGTGATCGTTTCGAGCGGGTCAAGCGGGTGCTGGACGCGCAAGAGCAGGACAAGCCGACGAAGCCTTGAACGAGGGCCTGACGGTCCGGGTGTTTGGGGGCTTGGTCGGATGATGTGTCGGTTGATGTGTCTGGCGAAGAGTCGGACCAAGCGTGGGAGCGGATGATGAACGCAGTGCGAATGGGGTTGTGGCGGCGACTGGTGCTGGTGTCGGTCGGGTCGGTCGCGGTGGCGCCGGGCTGTCTCGTGTCGCAGTCGAAGTACGATGCGCTGCAAAACGAGTTCGACGAGTACAAGGTCGCGGCGGAGAAGCGGGATGTCGCCAACCAGGCGACGATCCAGACGCTCGAGGATGCGATCCGGGCGGAGCGTGCGCGCGTCGCGGACCTCGAGAAGCAGCTCGAGGTATTACGCGCAGAGAAGGTTGCGCTCGTGACGGACAGGACGCGGATGGCGGCCACCGAGCAGCAGCTGATCTCGGCGCTCAAGGAGCTCGAGGAGCGCAAGGTCGCCGCCGAGAAACGCATCGCCGAGTACCGGGACCTGCTGGCGCGGTTCAAGTCGCTGATTGATTCCGGTAAGTTGCGGGTGCGCATCATCGACGGGCAGATGGTCGTCGAGCTGGCGACGGACGTGTTGTTCCCGTCGGGGTCGGCGGTCCTGTCGACCGAGGGCAAGGCGGCAGTGGTCGAGGTGACGACGGTCCTCGCGTCGATCCCGGGCAAGAAATATCAGGTGGCAGGCCACACGGATGCCGTGCCGATCCGGACCGCGAAGTACCCGTCGAACTGGTACCTTGCGTTTGATCGCGCGCACTCGGTGCTGCAGGCGATGGTCGAGTCGGGCATGCCGATGACACGTGTGAACGCGGCCAGCAATGGCGAGTTCAGGCCGAGCGCGGGCAACGATACTGACGAGGCGCGGGCGAAGAACCGGCGTATCGACATCATCGTGGTGCCTGACCTGAGTGAGCTGCCGGGCGCTGAGGAGCTGCAGAAGCTCGACCCCAAGGGTGGCTCGGGGTCCTGACGGCGATGCCCGCCCCGCTCACTTCGGGCGGGGCAGAGACCGGGTCGGCGCTTCGAATGGGAGCGGCGGCGGGACCGTGTCCCCGGGCAGAGGCGGGGGCCCGACCGGGTCGATGTCGGCCAGCATGACCTCGACCTCGGGCATCTGTGGGAGCGGGGGCGGTGTGGCGTCGAGCCAGTCCTCTTCGTCGATGATGACGGCGTGGGGAGACTCGGGGGCGAGCTCATCGTCGGCGGGGGTGTTCGGGAGGATCATACGCGAGGCGGCGCGGCGTCCCGAGCGTGGGCGGACCTCGATGGTGCCGTCGGGGGCTGGGGTCTCTTCGTCGATGGGTGGGGCGACCTCGGCGATGAAGGCGGCGAGGTCGGCGGCGACGTCTTCGATGCCATAAGCCGACAAGGCGAAGAGCATCTCGTCGGCCGACGCGAAGCGGTCGTCGGGCTGGCGCTGGAGCGCGCGGGTGAGGGCGTCGACGGGGGCCGTCGGCATCTCGATGGCGAGGCGCGAGAGGCGTTCTTCGACCTGTGCGAGGGCGACCTTACGCAGGGTCTCGGTGTTGTCTTTGCCGGTGAAGAGGCGGCGGAAGCTGGTGAGCTCGTAGAGCAGGATCCCGACGGCGAAGAGGTCCGAGCGGGGGCCGAGGATGCCGCGGGTCACGAGCTCGGGGGACATGTAGCCGGGCTTGCCGTGCAGGCGGCCGAGGCGGCCGATTGGACCCTGGGGGCTCGGCTGGAGCGGGATGCCGAAGTCGCGGACGCGGATGTGACCCGACTGGTCGATGAGGATGTTGGTCGGCGAGAGGTCGCCGTGTGCGATGCCGACGAAGCCGAGGCGCTCTTCGATGTGGCGGTGTGAGTGCGAAAGGGCGGCGAGCACACCGCGGGCGATGTGCAGGGCGAGGCGGGACGGGATGCGTCGGCGCTCGGTGGTGGCGCGTTCGAGCAGGTGGAGGAGGTCGACGGCGATGACGTTCTCGTGGAGCGTCGCGGGTTGCCCGTCGTGGAGGCCGTAGTCGAGGACGGTCAGGATGTTGGGGTGGACGAGGTGGGCCGTGAGGAGGGCCTCGGTGCGTTCCTGTTCGACGAGGCGCGCGTCGGTCGCGAGCTCGGGGGCCAGGCGCTTGACGAGGACGGGGCGCCAGAAGCCGGCGGCGCCTGTGAGGCGGCCGCGCCAGAACTCGGAGGAACCGCTGCGGAAGGCGCGACGGTAGAGGGTGATGCGCGAGTTATCCACCTGGTTGGTTTAGCGCCGAGTCGGAGATTCGTCCAATTGGAGGGGTGTTGTGGTGCGTGTATTTCGAGGTGGCAGGGGAACGGCGAGACGTCACGGGACGGACGTGTCGATGATGCAGCCGAACGAGCGGGTGTCGGTGCACGGGTTGTTGGTGAGGCAGCCCCGGGCGGTGTCCCAGTGGGCGCAATAGCCCGCCTCGCTGAAGTTGGGTGCGACGTCGGGGCACCAGGGGGGTGTGCCGGTGCCACCGTTGTCGACCCAGTACCAGGGCTGGTTGCCACCGTCTTGTTGGCGCAGCGGGGCCCAGAGCTCGGGGGTGGCGCCGGGCGAGGCGGCGAGGTCGGTGAGCAGGGCGGCCTGGGCGTCTGAAGTGGGCATCGCGAGGATGGCGCCGTTGGCGGCGCAGAGGGTGCGGGCGGCGGGCCAGGTGAGGGCGCCGGGGCACTCGAGGAGGTCACGTGAGGCGGCCCACGGGTGGCGGATGGGGAGGTGGGTGCAGGTGCCGGTCTCGGGGTCGCAACGGTCGGTCGTGCAGGCGTTGTCGTCGAGGCAGGTGGTCGGCGTGTGGACGCAGCCCGAGCGGGGGTCGCAGGCGTCGGTGGTGCAGGCGTTGTCATCGTCGCAGGACCCGTCGTCGGTCGTGCAGAGGTTGTCGGGGCCTACGAAGTCGCGGGTGCAGGGGTCGCCGTCGTTGCATTGGACCTCGCAGATGAACGGGAGCTCGGCGAAGCAGTCGTGGTCGGCGGTGCAGCCGTCGGTGGCTGATAGTGTCTTGCAGGTGGGGACGACGATGCGTTTGTCGCTGGCGCACAGGGTGGGCGTGAACGAGGAGAGGAAGGCCGAAGGGAGGCCGTAGTCGTTCAGCAGGGTGACGAGCGCGGAGGCGTCGGCCGCAGCGTCGGGGGCGGCGAGCTCGCTGCCGCGGTCGAGGCAGGCGTTCTGGGCGTCGGACTGGGCGAGCGGGCCGGGGCAGAGCCAGAAGCGGCTGGAGCCGACGTCGACGGTGAGCTCGGGGTGGAGGCAGCCCGAGCGTGGGTCGCAGGCGTCGAGTGTGCACGGGTCGGCGTCGTCGCAGAGGCGGGGGCCGAGCTGGCAGGTGTTGTCGATGCAGCGTGGGGCGACGCAGGCGTTGGGCGGGACGATGAACTGGGCGAGGCAGTCGTTGTCGAGCGTGCAGCCGCCCGTCGTGTCGGTGTCGTCGGGTGCGACGTCGGGGGTGACGTCGGCGGAGACGTCGGCGGTGGTGTCGGGAGCGTCGGCGCTGGTGTCCGGGACCGCGTCGGGTGCGACGTCGGCCGGGTCGGTGTCAGGTTCGACATCCGTGGTGTCGGGGGTGACGTCGGCGGTTGTCGAGTCGGGTGTGACGCCCGTGTCGGAGGTGTCGGCGGGGGAGGTGTCATCGCCACAAGCGATGAGGAGTGCTGCGCAAACGAGCGTGCCGAGCGTGTGGGGCGTATGACGATGCATGACGGAGTCCGATTTGGGGTGGCGAGTCGAGGGGAAGGCTAGGGTAGGAGGTCGGCGCAGCAGCGGAAGCCGGTCGAGTAGTCCCAGTGGTTCACGTCGTGGGCGGTCGTGCGGTAGAGGCAGCCGTTACCGTTGATGGTGGTGTCGTCGTAGAAGCCGCCGCGGAAGGTGCCGGCTGGGTCGTCGATCCACTCGTGCAGGTTGCCCATCAGGTCGTGGACGCCCTCGGGCGTGATGCAGGCGGCGTTCTCGCCGTTGAGGTCGACGCTGTTGGGGAGCTGCGAGAGGCAGGCGTTGTTGATCTTCGAGAAGGGGTTCGGGTCGTTCGGGAAGAACTCGACGGCGACGTGTTGGCGGCGGTCGTCGTTGCAGAGGCCGGGCACACGCGTCGTGCCGTAGGGGTAGGTGCGAAGGGCCTGGCCCTGGCAGGCGTGGAGCCATTCGGCAGACGTGCAGAGGCGCTTGTCGGAGCGCTCGCAGGCGGCTTTGGCGCGCACCTGGTCGATGTAGCCCTGGGGCACGGCGTTTTGCAGCGAGACGGCGCGGACCGCGGTGGAGCCGGGGTTGTGGAACGGTGAGTGATGTTGGGTCGGGTCGGCGTCGAGGACGAGTGAGGCCTCGAAGCGGTCGACGCAGAAGCCGCCCGAAGGCGAGGCGGCGCGGGTGAGGCGCACCATGCCGGAGGGGCAGCCGGGGTCGCCGGGGGCCTCGCTGAGGTCGTGGTTGGGATCGGGACGGACGGCCGGGTCGCAGGTCGGGGCGGGTGTGGTCGAGGTGCAGCAGCGAACGTCGGCGGGGCCGGGGCAGAGGCCTGAGGTCGACTCCCAGTGTGGGGCGGGGCAGCTCGTGGTTTCGAGGCAGGCGCCGGGTCGGCGGGCGGCGCTGCAGCGGTCCCACGCGGAGAGGCAGCAGCGGACCTGGGGGTGACCTTCGCAGAAGCCTTCGACGGCGGTTTCGTCGGGCTCGCAGTCGGCGAGCTCGAGGCAGGTGCCGACCTCGGCGCCGACCTGGCAGGGGTCGCCCAGCGCGGCCAGGGTGGCGGGCCCGGCGTCGGTCGTATCGGGGACGGTCGTGTCGGCGGTGGTGTCGGTGGGTGTGGCGTCGGTGGTGCCGGGGATGGTGTCGGTGGTGTCGGCAGGGGTGTCGGTGGTGCCGGGGATGGTGTCGGTGGTGTCGGCAGGGGTGTCGGTGGTGTCGGGGATGTCGGCGGTGGTGTCGGCAGGGGTGTCGGGGATGGTGTCGGGGATGTCGGCGGTGGTGTCGGCAGCGTCTGGAATGGTGTCGGGGATGGTGTCGGTGGTGTCCGGGGTCGTGTCGGGGATGGTGTCGGGAACATCAATGGTGTCGGCGGCCGGGTCGGAGGTGTCTGGCGACGCGGTGACCGTGGTGCTGACCCGCTGCGTCGAGGTGGCGTTTCGCTCGGACGTAGCGTCACAGCCGCCGAAGACGTAGGCGATGAGTGGGATGGCGAGGAGCGTTAGGGTGCGCACACGCTGAGCCTGCGGCTTCACGCCGCTCATGTCGAGAGTCTTGCGTAGCCGTCGCCTCGATGCGGCGCCACCCATCGGATCGCCAGGGCGAGCCTTTCCGCCCCTTGCGGGAGCGAGGCGGCCGCCCGAGCAGACGTCCTCTACTGGCAGTCGACCGTTCCGGCAGCCGCGTCGGTGCCGCAGCTCTTGCTGCAGGCGCCGCAGTCGCGCTGCTGGATGGCCCCGGCCTCGCACCAGATCACCGTGTCCCCGTCGCAGCGCCCGGCGAAGGTCTCGCCGTTGCATGTGTCGGGGGCCGGTCGGCAGCGCGCGACGCCACCTTCGTCGGCGCCGCAGACCTCGCCGCGAGCAGCGCAGTCGTCCTTCACGGTGACCCCGCTTTCGCAGTGCTCGGCGACGTTGCCCTCGCAGGTGCCGGCGTCCGTTCCGGGCGCGCACGTCGGAAGATGGGTATCGAGGAAGGCGCACTCGTTGTCGACGCGGACGAAGAAGTCGCGGCGACCACAGATCGCGTCGCCCAGCGACAAGACACCGACCACCTTGATCGTGCCATCGAGGAGGAACATCGCGGGCCCTCCGGAGTCGCCGTAGCAGACGCCGGCGACGCCGCCGCCATCGACCGTGAAGTCGCTGCTCGACAGGTCGACGATGGTCTCGACCGCCCACAATTGTTCGGTCCCGAACACGTTGCCGAAGCGGTCGGTCGCGCCGTAGCCGACGACCTGGAGGCGCTCGTTCACGAAGCTGGCACGCACGAGCGGGTCGCAGTTCACCGGCACTGGGGCGATGGCCCCGTCGAGCGCCTCGACCGCGTCCTCGGCGAGCACGACGATAGCCACATCGTTGTCCGCTTCGTCGGCCCAATAGTCGTAGTCCGGGTGGACATGGACCTCGGCCGCCGCAAAAGTCGCGACCGGCGTCGCGAGGTCAGGCCCGACCCCGAAGCGGACCGAGCCCGGGCCAAGGATTCGCTGCGGCGACACCACCAGGCAATGCGCCGCGGTCAACATGACACGAGGGGCGATGAGTGTGCCCGTGCAGCTCAGCTCGTCGAGGCCGTTCACGCGTGTGAAGACGCCGCCGACCGCGAGCGCCTGGCGTTCGGCGAGCGGGAGGACATCGGTCGTCCACCGGTCGGTGCCACCGACGATGGCGCCCGAACGTGTGCCGAGCGCTTGACGTGGACCTTCACAGGCGGGGTCGGTGTCGGGTGCGAGATCGGGGGAGGAGGTGTCGGTCTCGGCCGGGGTCACGTCTTGATCCATGGCGGTGTCCATGACATCAGCCACATCGCCCGACACCGAGCCGAGACTGCTACCACCCGGGCTGCAAGCGGCGAGTAAGACGAGCGGGGCGAGGAAACGAGGAGCGGCAAAGAGGCATGACATCGCCTGGGACTGTGCACCCGGCTCGAAGCGCCGCCAATCGTTTTCGGGGTTTCGAAGACGCGTACCTGTCCTGGGGTGGGCCGGGTCAGGGTTCCAGAGTGGCGGCGTCGCAGCCGGGTGGAGCCGTGACGGGGTTGCACTGGGAGGGCTGGGCGTCGAGCCAGACGCCGTAGCCGTCGGTCACGGGGACGGCGGAGGGGAAGTCGGTCGTGATGAGCTGGGCACCCGAGGCAAGCGCGGCGTCGCGGCGGTCGAGATCGATGACGAGGTCGGCGTCGGCGCGGGTCCTGACGATGTAGCCGTTCGTGACGGCGGAGGTGATGCGGGCGGGGTCGGACTGCGGGTCGTCGGCTTTGACGAAGGCCGTGTGGTCGTCGCCGACCTCGCCGAAGACGAACATGAGGCCCTCGCCGGCGGCGCGGTATTCGGTGAGGAAGGCGCTGGTGTCGTTGAGGACGAACGCGACCTGGCCGCGGGTCTCGGCGACGGTCGGGAAACCTCGATTTTCGAGCGATTCGCGCACGGTCGCGGCGGCCGGAGTCGAGCGGGCGCGGAAGGTGGCCGGCGTCAATATGCGGTCTGGGAAGGTGGCGTCGATGATGGCGTCGATGGAGGCGACGTGGCCATCCCAGAGGTCCTCGCCGCTGTCTTTCGGGTCCTGGCCGATGTCGTCGAAGATACGGGCGACGTCGTCCTTGGGCTCGATGAGGATGACGATGAGGTGGTGGTCGGGGTTGGCGAGCGACCAGGTCCGGATCTCGTTCAGGCAGTCGGCGAGCGTGTCGCAGGTGGTGCCCTCGTCGACGTCGACGATGTGATAGACCCGGTGGGGGCCGCCGACCGGGTCGCGGTGCAGGTCGAGCTCGAAGTGGCGGATGCCGCTGTCGAGCTGGGTCGCGAGCGGTGGGTGTGAGTAGTCGTGGCTCGGGTGGGCGGGTGAGCCTTCGAGGACGTGGTAGCTGTTGTGGGTGCCGAGCGTCTGGATCTGGTCGAAGCGCAGGTCGGCGGCCGGGTCGGGGCGAAGCGGGGTGGTGTCGGCTGTGTCGGCCGTTTCGACCATATCAGGGACATCGGGCGTGTGGTCACGCGACGAGTCGCCGCAAGCGATGAGGGTGAGGAAGGCGAAGGTGACGAGCTTCATCGTGGCCTCGGGTGCCCGTGAGAGATTCGGGCATGGGCCATGCTACCAGCAAATCGGCGCGGGTTCACGGCCAGCCGCGCCGCGGATGGAACGCGACGGGCTGGCGAGGTGAACGACGGGGCGTCTCAAGGAGCGGGTGGGTTCTTCGCGTTGGCGAGCGCTTCCTTCTTGGTCACGGCGAGCGAGTACCAGATGCTGATGCCGAGCATGCCCAGGATGACCGCGAGCGAGACCGCCGGCGGCATCTTGTACCAGTCCATGATCAACATCTTGATGCCGACGAAGACGAGCACGGCGGCGAGCCCGACCTTCAGGTAGCGGAAGCGATCGACGAGGCCGGCCAGCATGAAGAAAAGGCTGCGCAGGCCGAGGATGGCGAAGATGTTCGAGGTGAAGACGATGAAAGGGTCGGTCGTGATGGCGAAGATGGCCGGGATCGAGTCGACCGCGAAGATGACGTCGGAGAACTCGACGAGGATGAGCGCCATGAAGAGCGGGGTCGCAAGGCGCTTGCCGTTCTCGCGGGTGAAGAAGCGCTCCCCGTCGAAGCGGGTGGTCGACGGGATGAGGCGTCGCGCCCACTGCAGGAGCTTCGAGTCTTCGGGCGAGTCCACGGCGTTGCGGGTGAAGAACATCTTCAGGCCTGTGAGGACGAGGAAGCCGCCGAAGATGTAGATGAGCCAGTGGAAGCGTTCGATGGCGGCGGAGCCGGCGAAGATCATGATGGCGCGCAGGACGAGCGCCGTGAGGATGCCCCAGAAGAGGACGCGGTGCTGATAGATGGCGGGGATGCCGAGCGCGCCGAAGATCATGACGAAGACGAAGATGTTGTCGACCGAGAGCGACTTCTCGATGACGTAGCCCGTCAGGAACTCGGTGCCCTTGACGGCGCCGAAGTCGGCGAAGACGTAGCCAGCGAAGATGAGCGAGAGGGCCACCCAGATAGCGCTCCAGACGGCGGCCTCCTTGAAGCCGATGACGTGGGACTTGCGGTGGAAGACGCCGAGGTCGAGCGCGAGCATGAGCAGGACAAAGCCGATGAAGGCCGCCCACATGGCGGGTGTGCCGATACTATCCATGAAGACTCCGGGGGGCTGCTGGGACTGGGTTGGGGCTGGCGGAGAACACGAAAAGCCCGGACTCGGTCGCTGCCGAATCCAGGCTTCGAAGGTGGTGGGTGGGCTCAGTCGAAGAGGTTGCGCAGGCTCGAGAAGAAGCCTCCGCGACCGCGATCGTCGTCGTCATCGTCGTCGTCGTCGCGTCGGCGGCCGTCGTCGCGTCCGCGTCGGTCGTCGACGCCGCGGCGGTCGTCCACATCGCGTCGTCCGCGTCTATCTTCGCGGGTCCGGTCCTCGGCCGGGTCGCCGGCGCGGGCGATGAGGCGCTCGAGCTCACCGCGGTCGAGCCAGATGCCTCGGCACCCGTTACAGACATCGATGTTCACCCCTTCGCGGGAGCGTTCTTCTAGGATTTCGACTTCACATCGGGGGCAGTGCATCAGGTGTTCTCCGTTGGCTGCGAACGTGGAGGCGGGAGCCGCGGTCGCGGCGCGCTCTTTCGAGCGCACGCACGACGGAACGGCCGGCGAGTGAGAGGGCGCGGTCGATGGCGGGGCCGAGGCTCACGTCGGTCTCCTCGACCACGAGCTCACCGATCTTGGGTCCTCGCAGCATCACCCGGCAGCGCTTGTCGACGCCGCCGCGAGGACCGTTCAGGTCGTCGAGTCGGATGAGCACCGAGGTCAGCTCTTCGGATATCCGCGCCAGCGCGAAGCCGAGCCGGCGCTTGATGTGGCTTTCGAGTTGCTCGGACTCGGCGTCGTCCGCCCGGATCCGGATCGTGACTCTCACCATGGCCTCCTGGGTTGGAACCGCGCCCACCGTGGGCTCGGGCCTGTGGACCTTCGGCTCGGATGACCACTTCGACAATCAGGAAGTTTCTGTTCAGTCATTCGGAAATCTCGTAGTGTCAGAGGATGGAATGGCTGAACTACCATCACCTGCTCTACTTCTGGACCGTGGCGCGTGAAGGCGGGCTCGCACCTGCCTCGAAGCGGCTCAGGCTGTCGCCGCAGACCGTCAGCGGCCAGGTCAACGCGCTCGAAGAGGCCATGGGTGAGGAGCTCTTCGAGCGTCAGGGGCGGCGACTCGTGCTGACCGAGACCGGGCGCATGGTCTATGGCTACGCCGATGAGATCTTCGCGCTGGGGCGTGAGCTCGTCGACGCGGTGCGCGGCCGCCCGACGGGGCGACCGGTGAAGCTCTCGGTGGGTATTGCCGAGGTCGTGCCCAAGCTCATCGCCAAGCGGCTGCTGGCGCCGACGCTCGAGGTCGGGGATGGTCCGCCGATTCAGCTCGTGTGTCGCGAGGACTCGGCTGATCGGCTCTTGGCCGACCTGGCGGCGCATCGGCTCGATGCGGTGATTCTCGATGGGCCGGTCCCGGTGGGCTCCGGCATCAAGGCGTTCAACCATGCGCTGGGGGACACTGGGGTCACTTTCTTTGCGACGAAGCGGCATGCCAAGGCCCTGCGGGCGGGCTTTCCACAGAGCCTCGATGGCGCCCCGATGCTGCTACCGACGGTGGAGGCGGCCGTTCGGCGGGGACTCGACGACTGGTTCCATGCCCAGGGGATTGCGCCGCGGGTCGTCGCCGAGTTCGACGACAGCGCGTTGCTCAAGACGTTCGGCCAGGATGGGCATGGCGCGTTTCCCGGGTCGGAGGCGATTGCGGCGGAGGTCTCGGCCATGTACCACGTCGAGCCGATCGGCACGGTGACCACGGTCCGTGAGCGTTACGTCGTCGTCACCATGCAGCGTCGGCTGGAACATCCGGCGGTGCGAGCGCTCACCGAGCGTGCGCGCTCCGAGCTCTTCTCGGCGTCGCAGCGCCGCTGAAGGTGTCTTGATGTTCGAGGTGATGCGGGGCGGCGATGGCGGGTGAGTCAGCCGGCCTGGCCTGATTGTGGCGGCTGTCTGGAGTCATGTGAGGTCGCGATCGTGCCGCGCTCCTTGTGCTTGAAGGCGTAGAGGCCTTCGTCGGCAGCTCGCAACAGGTCCTCGAGGCAGGTCATCTCGGGGGTGCGGACGGCG
The DNA here is from genome assembly GCA_942493285.1 of uncultured Myxococcia bacterium. GTDB lineage: Bacteria > Myxococcota_A > UBA9042 > PHBI01 > PHBI01 > WYBB01. Next base: position 5,730,356 of record OW818691.1, on the reverse strand, counting down.
AGCCCGATGCTGACGCTGCCAATCCAGGTGTTCGAGCCAAGGGCCACGGTGTTGGCCGCGACCGTGTGTGCGAGGTCGGTGCGAAAGAGTTGGGCGCCCTGCAGCGGGGTGCGTGGGCAGATGACGAGGAACTCGTCGCCGCCGAGTCGCGCGACGAGGTCGTCCGTGCGGGCTGCGTGGGCGAGGGTGCGAGCGAGCTCGCGCAGGACGGTGTCGCCGGCTTCGTGGCCGTAGGTGTCGTTGACCAGCTTGAACTGGTCGACGTCCACGAGCATGCAGGCAAGTGGGGTGCCCTCTGCGACAGAGGCTTGCCACTCACGCTCGAGCCGGGCCATGGCGTGGCGGCGGTTGGGGAGGCCCGTGAGGGGGTCGGTCATCGCGAGGCTCGCGAGCTGCAGGTTGGCTTCGTGTAGCGCACGTGTCCGTTCCGCGACGCGGGCCTCGAGGGTGCGATTGAGCAGGCGGAGCTCGCGGTTGCGCTCGGACACCTGGTGAAAGAGGCTGCTGAGTGCGCGCAGCAGGGTTTCGGTGGCCGGCGAGTTCTTCGAGTGTGCCAGCTCGAGGGCGTCGTCGGGATTGGTCCCGGCCAGGACTGCCGTGATCTGGCGAGCCATGGTCTGGTCCTGACCGATGATGTGGTAGGCAAACCAGTGGACGAGGAAGCGGAGGAAGAACTCGGCTTTGGCCATGTCGCCGGGGATTGCGTCTTCGCGCATACGGCCGACCTCGGCCAGGAAGCTGGCGTGCGAAGAGCGATGCGTGGCGACATGTCGGGCGTCGAGTCCGACCGAGGCCATGAGGGCTTCTTCGTCGGTGAAGTGGCGCTCGGCGGCGGCGGTCAGCTCCTTCAGGATGTCGTCGACCGAGCTGCCATTCACGGTGCCCGCGGCGATGAGCGAGCCGAAGCGGTTGATGAGGTCGACGAGGCGGTGGTGCTGCTCATCGACGTCATCGAGTCCGGTCTCGAAGCAGGCGTCCCACCGGAACGAATCCATCATGGCCTCGTGGAATGAGGGGGGTCTTGGAGCTGGGCACTGGTTTGCCCATTTCGGCGACTGTTCGGTCGCGCTGGAAGGCGTGCGGGACGGTGTGAATGTGCCTTGGGGCGATTAGGGCGCGTGCGGGGGAAGTGTCAAGCCGCCAGAAACGGGGATGGGTGTGGGCTCGGGGCGATGGGCGTTGACGGGGCAAGGGCGCGAAAGGGCCTGCGCGGTGCGTAAGGAGAGCCGTGGACGTCGCAAATCGTGGGCAAACGGGGTCGGACCGAGCTTTTGCTCGGTCACTAGAGGTTGGTGAGGTGCCACTTGGTATTCGCGTTCGAATCTCAGGACTGAGGCGAAAGCTGGGGCTGAGCCTCGGCATACGAAGTGCATGGTAGCGAACGTTCGCTCGGTTCCGGATCTGCCGTCCGGTTCCGGTGTCGCGCGCTCACTCAACACAAAGGGACCCCATGCAGACCATCATTTCATCGGATAGGGGCTGGCGCCAAAGGGCTGCGGGCGATCTGGGGACGGGGCAGCGTGTCTTCTATCGGATGCGATCGGGCGTGGCCTGGCGCTTCGACGAGCGGCGCTGCGGCGTGCAGGCCGGTACCTTCGAGTCGGAACCGCGGCGCATGTTGGAAGCGCTGACCGAGTGGTTCGAGGCGATGCCATCGGGGCCCATCGAGCTCCTGATCGACTGGCGTGCCATCAGGCTCGTGTCCTTCGGGGCTGAGCTCGACGCGCTTCACCAGGCCATCGATGCGGGGTTCAGGGCGTTGCGTGGGAGGCTGTCGAGGCTCGTGGCGGTGACCCCGAATGACTGGAGTCGGCTGTGGTGGCATGGGGTCCATGCGGTGGCCGAGCTCGGGTGTCCCTGGCGGGTCGTGCATGACCTCGGGCAGGGGTGTGAGTGGCTCGGCCTGCCTGACGGCTTCGAAGCGGAGCTCGTGGGCATGGGTGGAGAGCGGAGGTCATCGACGATCGCCGCCGTAGAAGAGGTGCTGGAGATGCGGCTGGAGGCGGACACGGACGCTGTCGCGCGGGTGCTCGGGCTGTCGACGCGTTCGTTGCAGCGGGCGCTCGAGCAGGAGGGGCAGACCTTCCTGGCCGTGCGTGATCGCTTGCGGCTGGCCGCGGCACATTCGAGTCTGCGTCGTGGTGACAAGGTCGATGCGGTCGCGGGCGAGGTGGGGTTTGCGTCGACGTCGCACTTCGTGCGGTGGTTTCGCCTGAGGTCGGGCTTCACGCCGCGCGACTTCCGGAGGATGGAGGCGAGCGGGTGAGGGTGATGTGTACCTAGTGAGTTGGGGTCTTGCGTAAGGCGCGGCAGCGGGTCGCGTCGCTCGACGCTGCTGACGCGTAGTGGCCGATGGCACCGCCGATGCCGACGAGGCCGACCTCGGTGAAGCCATCCATGTGTTCGCCGAGGGCCAGTCCGAATATCCCGCCTGCGAGTGCGAGAGTGCCCAGTACGACGTCAGCGGCGGTCGCAGCGTGATGGTCGGTGCAGGCGTCGCGGTGCTGCCCGTCTGGACCGAGCTCGTACATGCGACCTGGGGGGACGTCGAAGAGGGCGACGCACGCGGGGAGTTGAGTGGTCAGCGCGGCGACGAGGCAGGATGAGGCGAATCGGCTTCGAGCGTGGGGCCAGTGGGGCCAGTGGGGCGGGCGTGCCGGGCGTGCCGGGTGGCGGCGATAGGTGGGGTCGTGTGACGACATGGTGGCGGCTCCCGGGATGGGGTGGGTTCAGAAGTCGAGGGTGGCGTTGAGCCCGCTCACGAGGCCGCCGTCGAAGGCGGTCGAGCGTTGCGCGTAGCCGATGCGGAGGCCGAGCGTGAAGGCGTCGCTGAACTCGATTCCGAGGTCGTAGAGCAGGCGCGAGCCGGTCGGGTTGGAGTCCTCGTCGGGGAGACCGGTGAGCTCGACGGTGAGGCCCATCGGGAAACGTTTGACGGTGGTCCAGGCGAAGGTGAGCCAGCCGCGAGTGCCAAGCCCGCTGACCCAGTCGATGCCGAGCTCGAGGCGGGTCGAGGTCGGGCGGCCGATGGTGCCTTCGACGCCGACGCCCGCCGAGAAGCCGGCTTCGCTCGCGCCGAGCGTCAGGCGTGGGGTGAGGTAGAAGAGACGGTCGACTTCGAAGACGAGCTCGCCAAAGCCATAGTTCAGGCCGGGTTGCGGGCCCTCGGCGACGCTTCGGTGTGAGCCGTCGGCGGCCTCGTAGGTGGCGCGTTGGCCGCGCATGACCCCGAGTCCCATGCGGAAGGCATAGATGCCGCGCAGTGGGCGCGAGGTGTACTCGAGCTCGACCGAGCCGAACATGTCGCTGTAGGGGTCGATGCGGACAGACGCGTCCAAGGCTTCGTGGCGGCTGGGGCCAAAGAAGCTGAGCTCGGTCCTGAGGGCGATTTGCGAGGTGTGGCCGCGATGTCGCTCGACACGATCGGCGCGTCGCGAGGCATCCGACTCGCCCTCGACGAGGATGGTGAAGGGCGCTTCGCGTGAGGCGAAGACGGGCTCGACCTGGTCCGCGGTGTCGCGTGTATAGAGCGTGTAGGCGAGGCCCGGGGGTTGGACGAGCTCGCCTGCGATGTCGACGCCGTAGACCTCGACGGCGGCGCGGCGGCGGAGCCTCGAGTCGGCAGGTCTGGGTCGCTTCGTCAAAGCTCCCTTGGGACTCGAGGCAAACCGGACCGAAGCGGTCGAAGGCGGCGTGCCCGATGGCGCTGAGGGCAGGGCGCAGCTCGACCCAAAGCTCGGCCAGGCGCTCAGAGTGGTCGACCTTTGCGTCGAGCGCGAAGCCCTGGGCTGCTTCGAGCGAGCTCGGCGGGGCGTGGAAGACGAGCGGCGAGCTCGGCTCGGTCCCTGTTGGCGACGTGTCCGGTGGAGGGGGCGGCGGTGCTGGTTCGTCAGCCTTGGCGGCGCGGGCGAGTGTCAGGTTGAGCGCAAGGACGACAACGATAAGAGGTCGGGTCACCATGTGAGTACCACTCCCGTTCCGGCGGTGAAGCCGGAGTGATTGATCGTGCGCGCGTTCCAGCCGACGCGGAGTGCCAGCGCGAAGAGGTCGTTCGCTTGCCAGGTGACCCCGTAGCCAAGGCTCACGCCGTAGTCTTCGCCGACGGGCAGGTCGGACACGACGACACTCGCTTCCATCGGCCAGCCCTCCAGCTCGGCGATGGCGACGCGCAGCCAGAACTCACGACCGATGTATTCGGTCGCCTGGATCCCGCCGTAGAGCCGGGTCTTGTCGGCTTCGCCCACGCGGGCTTCGACGGCGACACCGAAAGCGCTGGAGAGCGGTTGGGTGCGGTCGGCGGATTGGTAGGTGCCGACGAGCAGGCGCCCGGCGAGGCCAAAGAGGCGATGCCCGTTGAGCTCGACCTCGGCGAAGCCGTAGTTGATGCTGCGGTCCTCGCCGTCGATGAGGCCCTGGTCCAAGAGGTCGGTCGAGCCGCCGCGTCCCTTGAAGACACCCACGCCCATGCGGAAGGCTTCGAGGACCTTGTCGCCGATGCGATAGCGGAAGTCCGTTTCGAAGCGGAGGAACTGGTCGTCGTCGCTCTCGGCCCAGAAGCTCACGAAGTCGAAGCGTGCGCTGGCCCGGGAGCGGTTCCGCTCGTCGATGGCGTCGCGCTCGACGGCGGCGACGTTGATGGTCTCGTCGGTCATGCCGGTCAGGACCTCGATGGCGCCGTCGGTGGTGCTCGCTTCGAAGCGCACCTGGATGACGCCTGGATTGCGCCAATGGGAGTCGAGGGTGGCGCGGGCACCGAGGCGGCCATCGGGTGTGAGGGGGATGGACGTATAGGTCGGCTCTCCGCGGCGGCGGACGAGGAGGCGGAGGCTGTGCACGCGCTCGTATTCGAGGACCGCGACGTATAGCTCGATGGGCTGGTCGGGGGTCGCGTTGGTCGGGATCGCGTAGCGCGCGGTGAGCCCGGACGGAGGTGTCGGCGTGGGTGGTTTTGCCGAGGGGGACGTGGTCGGTGTGGTCGGTGCGAGGAGCCGACTCAGGGAGGCTATCTCCTCACGAACGGCGGGCAGCCGGGGCGAGCGCGGATTGGCCATGGCCCACTCCTCCCAGAGGGAGATGCGGTCACGAATGGGCAGGCCGAGCGTGAGCTCGAAGATACCCAGAATCGGGTCGGTCGGGCTCCCGGAGGTGGCCGCGTCGGGCCGGGTGGACGGCGAAGTGTTGGGCCCGGGAGTGGACGCGGTTGTCTCGGGGAGCTCCGGTTTGCGGCGCCCGAAGTCGATGAGGTCACCGACCCGAGGGGCCGGCTCGAGCGCCTCGAAGTCGTCGACGATCGACAGCAGGCGACCGGCTTCGGAGATGGTCGCGGTGCCGATCGGGAAGCGGTCGACCAACACCTTCCTGGTGACGGGGTGCTGGATTTCGACGCGGCGGAAGACCTCGACCGTCTGGCCGACCTCGAGGCCCGCGTCCGTGCCCAGGTCGATGAACAGCTCGCCGCGGTCGACGCGCACGATGGTGCCGGTCGTGCGCGGAGGCGGGGCTGCGAGCGCTGGCGGCTGGACCAGGATGAAGAGGACGAACGCGCTCGTGAGTGCGGCGAAAGGTGCCGCGCGCACGACTTGTTTCGATTGGGGGAGAGCGACGCGATGGGCATCCATAAGGCGAACCTCGGTGCTTGTGGTGACACCGAGGTTGGCCCGTGCAGCGCGCTGTGCGCAATCAATCGGGGGTGTGGAAATGCGCCAGACGCATGTGGATTCGCGCGCGTCGAAGCTGGACGGTCAGGCGGTCGATTATCTCGATACTCGAGATGAATGCCGCGAGCGGTCGACTACTTCTTGAAGTGGTTCGGTTGCAGGACGACCGTTCCGTCGGGGCCGGCTGGTATGGAGCGCATCTCGAGCCGGGCCATGAGGTTGAAGCGGTCGCCCTTGCTCATGGTGGAGGCGAGGCCGATGACGTCAGGGCCGAGCGCGTAGCGACCACAGGTCGGGCAGTCGGCGACGAAGGTCGTGGGTCCGCCGTCGACGGAGAGCTCGGCGTGTCCCTTGAGGGGGTCGTCGCAGATGGGGCACGGCCGGGGCTCGCTCATCGGGATTCCTTGGAAATCGAGTTATTGAAAAGAAAAGCAGCGCCCCGACGCTTGGCCGGGGCGTGTGCGCGTCGTCGGCCGGGGCGGGCGTGGTGCCCGCGGTCCGGCTTGACGAGGTGGGGAAGGGCGAGCCTCAGGTCTTGTGGTTGTGGAGGTTCGTCGTGGTCTTGCCACCGAGCTCCACGCCGACCGTCTCGAGCATCTTCTTGGTGGTGTCGCCCGGCTCGTACTTGGCGACCGACTCGAGGTTGAACTCTTTCAGGTCCTTGCCCTCGAACTTGAGGCTGAGCTCGAAGGCGGGCTTGCTGCCTTCGGGGGCGCCTTTGCTCTCCATGACCATCGCCTTGGCCATCGTGGCCTTGGGAACCTGCGACACGGCTCCGATGGCCGTGCGCAGGCCGTTCCACAGGGCGGGCTCGCTCTTGCCGTCTTTGCTCTTCTCGTAGGTGCTGACGCCGGAGCGGAAGACGCCGACGGCCCCGCCGAAGACGTCGCCGACGGCCTTGGTCACAGCCATGACGTCCTTGAGCTTGCCCTTGTCGGCCGCGAGCTCGCCCTTGAGCTCCCACTGCGGGGCCTTGCCCTTGGTGAGGAAGGCGTCGATGGCGCCTTCGAACTCGACCCCGAGTGCTTTGGCCTTGGCGGCCAGCACCGCCATGAAGCCGTGCTCGGTCTCGGACTGGACCTTCTTGTCGCCCTCCTTCTCTTTCGAGAGGGTGGTCTTGCCGCGATAGCCGGCTGCGAGCTTGAGCTCTCCGGCGGTGTCTTCGTCGCCGCCGCCGAGCCCGCCTTCGACCCCGAGCTCGCCCGTGTACTCGAGCGCGTCGGCCTTGTCGCCCTTGGTCTTGGGCGTCATGCCTTCGACGACCTTCTCTTCGTAGCCCTGGCCGAAGAGCCAGTTGGCGCCCTTCGTGGTCCACGCCGCGATGGTCTTGTGGATGCCGAGGCCCATGAGCTGGAGCGCCTGGAAGCCGCTGTCGGAGATGGCTTTGACGGCGAGCATGCCGCGCGCGCCGACGTAGCCGTCGAAGTAGGTCATCTTGCCGGCCGCGCCGACCACGACCCCGACCTTGCCCTCGAGCTCGAGCTTGTCGTCGTTGTTACGCTTGGCCGTGCCCTCGAAGTTGAGGTTCAGGTAGAAGCCGTTGCCGCCGGGCGGCTTGATCTTCACGTCGATGGCGCCGCTGAAGCCCTGGCCGGCCGTCGGCGCGAAGACGTCGATGAGGCTGCCGATGCCCATGAAGGCGCCTTCGATGTCTTCGACCTCGCCCAGGCTCTTGGCGATCTTGGTCAGCGTGCCTTCCTTCGGAGGTGTCGTCGGGGTCGGAGTCGTCTGCTGGTTCTGCTGGTTCTGCTGGCCGCCACCGCCGCCACGGCCCTTTCGTTTGCCCTTGCCTCCCCGCATCTGGACCGGCGCGCCGCCGCCACCCTGTGGCGCCAAGGCCTGCTGACCCTGCTGAAAGCTCATCCCTTTGAGGCCCTGCTTGAGCTGGGTGTTGCCGCCCGAGCTTGGGGCCTGGGTCGTGGCCAGGTTGTTGGTCAGCGGGTCTTTCTTGGTGGGTTTGGCAAAGGCAGTCATGGCACGAGATCCTCTTGTCGGAGGGGATCGGGTCTGGCGTCGGACCGGCAGGTCGTTTGCAGTGTGCAGGGCATGGGTAGACGCCCGCACGACGCGAGACCCAACCCCTGGGATTGACAGACGGTGCACCCGGCGCGCCGGTTGGTCAAGTCTGTGGTCGCGGCGAGGCCCGGCGCGAGGTGAGAGAAGGGTCTGGTGAACAGGCCAAGCGGTGTGGCATCGATCTGGAGTCGAGCTCAGTCGGTAGGCGGGGCAGGGGCTTTGCACCGCTCGACGAGCTCGAGGCGATAACCCCCCGCGGCGAGGGGCGTGGGCTGGTGAAACGTTCCGGGCGTCGCGGCAGGGGGCTTGGCAGATGTCTCGATCTTCGAGGTAGTGTCACTCGGCGCGCGGATGGCGAAGACGATCTCAGCCTTGTCGGTGGCGATGAGCCTCAGGCGTGGGGCTTGGCCGGGGGCGCCGGGCAGGAGCGTGAGCTTCAGCGGACCTGGCTTTTCCAGATCGAGCGACTGTCCGGTCGTCTTGTCGAAGAGCTCGAGGCGGGGCGTCCAGGACGCGGTCGTAGTCGGCGGGCGGAGGGTAGGTGTGAGGGCGACCTCGACCCAGCGACCTCGTCCCAGGCGGGCGACGAACGTGTGTGCGGCGTGTAGCCCGCTCGCGAAGTCGTCGTTCACGACGGTCGACGCGCAATCCGGGAGGTCGATGCGGCGCTCGAGGACGGAGCCGGAGGCCAGGGCATCGACACGCGTCGGGGTGAGCGCCGAGAGGTAGGCGGAGGGTGGTGCCGAGAGCTCGACCGGGGGTGGGCGGCGGCCTCGGCGAGCGACGCCGCGAGGGGCGCCAACGGGTGGGGGCCAGCGCTTGGGGCGCCAGGCGAAGGTGTTGCCGGCCTTTGGGTCGCTGGGTTCGGCGTTGCCGTTCGTGTCGCTCGGGGAAGGTGCGGGGAAGGCCAGGGCCGTGGCCTGTGCGCGTTCGGCGGCGCGGCCGCAGGTGGCGGTCGGGGCGAGGCCGAGCAGGGGGGCGACATCGACGGCTTCACCATCGGCGTCCACGATGTCGATGTGGACGTGAGGGCTGCTCTCCATGACGCCGGTCCCACCGAAGAGGCCGAGCTCTTCGCCGGAGGCGACGTGGTCACCGACGCGCAGGTCGGGGCGGATGGCGCCGAGGTGCATGTAGCGGACGCGATGGCCAGCGAGCGGGCCGGCGGTGCCGACGACCTCGATGAGCTCGCCCGAGCGCCACGAGCCGCGCCGTTTGGAAAAGAAGCAGACCTTGCCGTAGCCGTCGATTTCGGCCGTTCGCGGGAGGTCGCGGTGGGCGCGCCGGATCTTGCCCGGTCGGTCGTCGGGTGTGCCGTAGAGGTCGGGTTTCTCCTGGCCGCGGCCGATGCGCGTGATGCGGCCGGGACCCATCGAACGAACCGCTGTGCCGAGCCCGGCATCGGGTCCGACGCCGCCGAGGTCGATAGCCTCGTGGTGGTGTTTGCCGCCGCGCAGACAACGCCCAAAGCCCCGAAAGAGGCGTGCGGTCGGGTAGGGCAGGGCGACGCCCGTGGGGAGGTGATGGGCGGCGATGAGCGCGCTGTCAGCCGCAGCGGCGATGGGTGTCGGACGGGACGGTGGTGGCGTCGGGATCGGCGCCTCGCTGAGCCAGCCCTGCATGAGCAGTGTGAGGACAACGATCATCGGAGGGGTTGTACCGCGAAGTGGGCCTTCGTGGAATGGGGCGTTCTGTCGAAGAGCGGGACGCCGGGTGGGGCGGCCTCCGACGGCGAAGGTTGGCTTCGGTCTCAGCGCCGTCGTCGTCGCCGCCGCCGTCATCCATTAGCGAATCGACGCCAATCGATTGCGATCCCGCGACACGAGCCATTTGGGCTCGGTTGGGACTCGAAAACGGGGTTAGCCTCCAGGCATCGACACCTATCGATTCTGTAGCGCACGGTGTGCATCGAGGCCCTCGTCAATCTCGGGGTTGGGTGTCGTCGGGGTTCGACATGACTCAAGACCAGAAGCCTGCAAGGCATGAATCTGAACAAGGGATTGCGAAAAGACTGCGCCATGGTGCCGGCGAGGTCCGGGCCGAGGCGGTGGCACTCGCGCATGAGCGGGGGTGTCGCCCCGAGAGTGTCGGTCAGTTGCTCATGGAGGGGCTCGAGTCGGGCGGGATCACGTGTGACGAGTTGGACGAGATTGTCGAGACGCTGAGGAGTCTCAATCCCGGACTGGCACATGCGGTCATGGGTGGTGGGCGCTTCGATCGGCAGGTCCGGGCGCGGTCGTTGGCGAAGCAGATCCAGGCCGATTGTCGCGGTGATGTGGCCGGGCGGCTGCCTGAGTCGGTGTTGCGGCCCATGGAGTGGGCGCTCGGGGCGGACTTCGGTGGGGTGCGCGTCCGTGAGGGCGCCGAGGCGGAGGTGCTCGGGGCGGAGGCGTTTGCGCGCGGCGAGGAGATCGTCTTCGCGCCCGGGCGGTTCGAGCCGGGGACCGTCTCGGGGCGGGAGCTCATCGGGCATGAGCTGGTGCATGTGATGCAGCAGCGGGCTGGTCGGGTCGTTGCGGAACCGGAGCGACGTGGCGGCCCGATGGGTGGTGGCGTCTTCAAGGATGCGAGGCTCGAGGCCGAGGCGGATCGGTTGGGTGGGCGAGCCGCGCGGGGTGAGCGGACGGTGGTCGGGTGGGCGCGTGGAGGTGAGGCGGCGGGAGGAGTGGCGCAGCTGAAGGGCAAGGAGGGGAAGACCGCAGAGGAAGCCAAGTCCGACAATGGCAATGACGAGAAGTCGATGCGGCGGCGCTATTCGTACCAGGTGATGTTCACGACCCGTGGGCGACCCGAGCTGGTCGATGGCAAGGGAAAGTCGCGGCGCGAGATGGTCATCTCGTTAGAGTCGGCGTTGTCCGACAAGGCGGGCACCTTCGTTCGCGACCACACGACCACGATCGTCTACGACGAGGGGTTCGACTTCGCGTTTGTGAGCGTCTCGGGGTCCGATGTCGACGGGCTCATGTTGCCGGTCTTCATCGGGGGCAAGGCGCTGATCGGTCCGATAGCCTCCCAGATCAATTCGCTGATCGCGAAGGTCAAGGCAGAGAACGCGGCCGGTGCTGGCAAGATGGTCGTCGGACCAGAGAAGGTCGCGGCCTTTGTCGTGCAGTTGGAAGGAGCCAAGTCGCATCTGCGGGAGCTGGTGACATCGCGCGCTTGGCCGGTGCTCAGCCAGGACCTCGAGTACGCCTGGTATTCTTCCGTCGGCCTGAAGGGCAAAGACCTGCGACCCGTGGTCATCCAGTCGGGTGAGAGTGATCTGGATGTGCAGTCAAAGGGTGAGGTCCCCAGCGGACCGTCCCTGCCACCCAAGCCGGCCGAGACGCCGGCAGGCGACGACAAGAAGAAGGACCCTGAGACGCCGACGGGCGACGACAAGAAGAAGGATCCCAAGACACCGCCAGGGGATGACAAGAAGAAGGATCCAGAGGCCGAGGTTGAACCCGAGACGCCCAAAGCGACCGTCACCGAGACGAACATCGAGGTGAGCGAACAGATCTTGTTCGCCACGGACGACGACAACCCGTTGGCGGAGAGCAGGCCGAGTCTCGATGGAGTGGCGAAGGCGTTGAACGAGCATCCGGAGATAGCCGCGCTCGCCATCGAAGGGCACACCGACAACACGGGTGATGCAGAGCACAACCAGAACCTGTCGCAACGACGTGCCGAAAAGGTGCGCGACCACCTGCGATCGAAAGTCGAGCGCCCGAAGCTTCGTCTGGTGGCGACGGGGTTCGGCGAGTTCAAGCCGATCGCGAACAACAAGACGAAAGAGGGGCGGGCTCGGAACCGGCGGGTCGTGTTCAGGATCATCAAGCTCGAGGGGGCGAGTGCATCGACGTCGGGCGGGGAGAACGGGAGCGGAGGTGGTGCAGCCGCGGTCCAGAAGCGGGCGGCGCGTGGCCAGCCAGAGCACGCACGTGATGTGGCAGAGCCTGGGCGCGTGGCGCAGCGGGGGCTCGAGGGTGAGGGCGATACCTTCCCGTTCGTGGAGCAGATCCAGGAGGCGTTCGGTGGATATGACCTCGCGTCGGTCCGGGCGCATATGGATGCGCAGGCGATCGAGGCGGCGCGTGAGCTTCGGGCGGAGGCGTATGCGAGTGGCGAACAGGTGGTGTTTGCGACGGCGCCGGACCTGCACACGGCAGCGCACGAGGCGGCCCATGTGGTGCAGCAGCGGGCTGGGGTGAGCCTGGCTGGAGGGGTAGGGCAGGTCGGTGATCGGTATGAGCAACACGCTGATCAGGTAGCGGATGCGGTGGTGTCGGGGCGGTCTGCCGAAGGCCTGCTTTCGCGAATGGCGGGTGGTGGGGTTGGACGCAGCGCGGGTAGTCGGGGTGTGCAGCGGGTGGAGGCGACGGAGCCGACGAAGGGCGAGGGGAGGGCGTCGTCAGGAGTGCGGCCCGAGGGAGCGGACGAGGAGTACCGGAAGACGGTGGGCGACGCGTATTACGCCAAAACGAAGACCATGTCGGATGTGGAGCGCACGGCGTTCTTCAAAGAGGAAGAGTACCGACTGACGGTAGGCGACGAGTACTACGAGAAGACGAAGGGCATGTCGGCTGGGGAGCGCACGGCGTTTTTCCGGGAGGAAGAGTACCGGCTGACGGTGGGCGACGAGATCTATGGTGAGACCAAGGGGATGAGCGGCAACGAGCGGACCGCGTACCTGAAGAAGTACGAGGCCAAGCTACGCGGCAAGCTCAAGCCGAAGCGAAAGCCGAAGCGCAAAGATGCGCGGAAGAAGTTGCCGCCGCAGATCCCCGGGTGTGAACCGAGCGAGCCTGCCATGAAGGGCGAAGGGCCGGGACCGTGGGCCATGGACGATGGCTGGAAAGGGGTGCCTTTCAAGGCGCCCGAGAGTGGCGGGGAGTGTGCCGCACCCGGCACGTCTCCAGACGGTGCGGGGCAGAGCAGCGAGGGTAGTGGGCTCGTCGCATCGACCAGGCCGAAGGGGGCGGGCGCGCCGGTTCAGGCGAGGGCGGAGGAGGGGCGGGCGAGTCTCGGTACGGATGATGTGGCGAAGACATCGCAAGAAGGGTTTGCGGGTGCGGGTGGTCGCTTGCCGTTTGTCGAGCGCATTCAAGCGGCGTTCGGGAGGCACGACATCGGAGGCGTGCGAGCTCATTCCGATACGCCGGCGATCGAGGCAGCGAGCCAGCTGGGGGCGGAGGCGTATACGAGCGGTGAGGCGGTCGCGTTCGCGCAGGCGCCCGACCTGCACACAGCCGCGCACGAGGCGGCCCATGTCGTGCAGCAGCGGGCCGGCGTGAGCCTGGCTGGAGGTGTCGGGCAGGTCGGTGACAGGTATGAGCAGCATGCTGACCAGGTGGCCGATGCGGTGTTGCGGGGTGAGAGCGCGGAGGGGCTGTTGGGGCAGTTCGCGGGAGCGGCCGGCGCCGATACGCCGACTGACACGCGTTCGCTCGTCCAGAAGAGGCGCGTCGTGTCCGGGCCTGTCGGCGTGGCTTCGGGCAATGGGGTTGCTGCGGACGCGAGCCCGTCGGCCTCGTCAGATGCGACAAGCAATCGTGGCGACCGAATTGACGGAGGGGCCGCGGCAGGCTCGAGGGGATCTGCGGGCGGAGTTTCCAAGGACGCGAAACACGGCGGCGGCGAATTGCGGGCCGAGGAAAAAGTCGCGCTGTCAGAGAATCAGCGCTTCACGGTTACGGTCGTCGACACCGCAGAAGGAAGTGAGCTCAAAGCCGAAGGAGAGCTACTCGACCCGAGCAAGGCCAAGCTCGAGATTCCCTTTCATCCGGCAGCGTGGCTGGAGCTCCGCGCGAGTCTTCGTATCTCCGGCTCCGGCAATCGCAAGCGGGATGGAAAGGCCTCGATCAAGGCGTCGGTGATCGGCGAAGTCGTCGCCCTCGTTCGCGGTGGGTTGAAAGTGGCGAACATCTACGGCGGCGCGTCCCTCCGAGTCAAGCCGACGCCAGTGAGTATCGTTCATGACGACAAGGGCTGGCATGTCGACCCGTTTGCGATGACTCTCGAGGGTGATGTTCGGGGAGGCTTCGAGCTGAAGCCATTCGGAGCAAAGGGGGCCTTGAGTGCGAAGTTGGAGTGGCGGTCGGGGGCGGGCGAGCTCTTCATCCTGAGGTTCGCCCACGGCAAGCTCGAGATAGAGGAAGGAGCCGACCTCAAGCGGCTAGGTGAAGTGACCGACCAACTGACGAATCCGGTCGTCGACCGACTCGCCGGTCTGCCTGCCCGGGGGATCGTCACGGTCGCAGAGCTTCTCGACGGCGTGGCCACGGCCGGCGCAACGTTGGGTCGCGCCGTTGTCGGCAGCGTGCTCTCGCGGGGACTCGAGTTGCGTCATGACGCACTGTGGCAAGCTACGCTTTTGCGGACGATGCTGGATGGGCGCAGCTCAGGACCTGGGCCAAACATTCCTGACGAGCAAGCACGTGTCGCGATCGAAGATCTCATGGGTACGCTCTACACCCACTTCGTCGAGCCGGGACCGGACCCTACGCAGCCAGATAAGGTCGACGAAGGCCAACTCGCGGCCTGGTACCAGCGCGTCACCAATACACGTGTCGGCCAGCTGCCCTGGGCCCCCGAGTACTTGCGTGGCCTCGGCTTGCCGACGGCGAGGGTCGAGCTTCTCGGCGCAATGCTGCCGACCGACTTCATGTGGGCACTCGAACGCGAAGGGCTCGTCCGTTTCTCCAAGAATCCCAACGAGGAAGCGAGCCGGCTCGCGACCACCGTGGGTTCGAGGCCAGTGCCTACGCCGGGCCGATAGCGCCGAGCTCGACTGGCAACAGGGACTTCAGGGCTGGAGGGTGAAGCGTCGCTGGCCGAAGGTCACGACGGTGCCGTCAGCGCGCAGGGCGTGGTGGTCGCTCGATGAGTACCCGCCGAGGAAGACGCGGGCGAAGTCGTTGCCGGATGGTGGAGAGGGGCTGGAGCCGCCCCAGCATTGAATGGTTCCGTCAGTGCGGACTCCACAAAAGCTCTCGTAGGAAGAGCTGTCTTTGACGCTGTCGATCTGGGTGAAGCCGGTATTGGGGGTGGGCAATGCAGGTGTGCCCCAGCCGGGTCCTGAGACACACACGACGCTCCCGTCGGAGGTGACGCGGGCGCAAGTGCCGCGGGTGTTGCCGACGACTTCGGCAAAGCCGGTTCCGGTTGGGACGGTGGGTAGTCCGCTTGGGCCGTTCCAGGTGGCGATGCTTCCGTTGGGGGCGATGGCGGCGAAGCCGCGTCCTTGGATGGTGGTGAGTGCGGTGTGGGTGCCATTGGGTGGTGGGTAGATCGCAGCTTGAGAGCCCCAGCAGCGTAGATTGCCTGATGGCTTGGTGAGGGCGCAGGCGTAGCTCGAAGAATAGACGGCGATGTCGCTGGCGAGCAGGTCGGTCGGTGGGTTGGTGATGCCTGTGCAAAGCACTTCGCCCGTGGCTCTCAGCGCGCAAATCGGATCATTGTTCGGGGCGCCGGTGAGGCTTACGAAGTCGCTGACGGTCGGGCCCAGAACCGGAGGTGAAGAGTACTCGGACCAGCCGATGAAGCGGCCGTCACCACGGATGCCAGCGCCTCGACTGGATGAGTGGGGGAGGAGGTCGCGCCAACCGAACCCGCTGGGTGCGAGGGTCAGGTTCGATCCGCCAGATGTGTTGGGTGGAAGGCAGGCCACGCCACCGGTCGCGGTGATGGCGCAGCGGCCGGAGACCTTCTCGAAGGTGCCTTGGCCCGAGAGGAGCGCGGTGGGATTGGAGCTCACAGTCCAGGCGGTCCCGTTGGCGCGGAGGCCGACGATACTAGAACTATTGGCTGCGAGGTCGACCCAGTCGGTAGTTGTCGGCTCATTGCCGCTGCACTCGAGGGTGCCGGTCGAGCGGCGTCCGCAGACCTTGTCCCGTGACGCGGCGATCTGAACAAAGTCACTTCCGCTGGGTGCGGTCGGGAGCGGATTGGCTGTCCCCCAGCAGGTGATGGTGCCGCTCGTCGTGAGGCCGCAGGCGAAGTTCTGGCCCACGGCGACGCGCGTGAAGTTCGTGCCGGCGGGCGAGGCCGGAGGCGAGGAGCCAAAGCAGACGATCGATCCACCCGAGCGCACGGCGCATCCAGCCAGGTACGAGGTGCCTTTGCCTGCGTCGAGGTCGACGAAGTCGGTGCCGCTCGGTCCGGAGCCGTCGCACTCGATCGACCCGTCGGTGGCGAGTGCGCAGGCGATGCCCTGGTTCGAGTCGCCACGGTCGCCGAAGGCGATGCGTTGGTAGGTGCGGTCGGTCGGGAAGTCCGCCTGGTCGCGATCCCAACAGACGACCTCGCCCCTGGCTCGGATGGCGCAGGCCTGAGAGGCGCTTGTGGCGATGTCCACGAAGGCGTATCCGCAGCGGCTGCTGTCGAAGGTCTGGCAGTCAGCCGAGCAGTTCGACAGGTCGTTCTCGACGATGATTCCGAGCGCGCGACACGGCTCCTGGTCGTCGTTGTCGCAGGCTTCGGTGCCGTCCATGAGGTCGTTGCCGCAGACCCCGTCGACGGAGGTGAGGTCGACGTTCGTGGGCGGCAGGGCGAGGTAGTTCGGGTCTACGGTTCGAGTCCGATCGATGGTGAGGCGGAGCTTGTAGGGTGTGTCGCCGTCGGCGTCGAGGTCGTCCTTGCCAGTGATCACGATGGGCTTCGGGGTGGCCCAGGTATTAGCGTCGAACTCGAGGGTGGCGACCTGGACGATGACGTCGGCGGTGTCGTGGTAGCTGGTCGTCAGGCGGACCAGTCCGGTGGGCTCGGTGGCGAGCGAGACCTGGACTTCGGCGGTGCCGCCGGCTTCGGTCGAGGTCTTGTCGATGGTCGTGGTCTTGATGGCCGCGATGTCGTCGTCCACCGCGGTGAGGAGGAGTGGAGCGGGTACGACGGCGGCGAAGTCCGGGTCGGTCGTCTGGACGTAGAGCCGCAGCTCGAAGGGGTGGTCGCCGTCGTCGCGCGGGTCGTCGATGGCGGAGATCGTGAATTGTTTTGGTGTGTTCCAGTTGGCGCTATTGAAGGGGTGCGAGGCGGGGGTGACGCTCGCTTCGGTGTTTGGCTCGACGCTCGCGAGGACCTGGACCGTCGCGGTTGGAGGAGACGAGAGGCGGACGGAGACGGTGACGGTCGCGCCGTCTTCGATGGCGGATGGACCGGATTGCTCGAAAATCAAGGTAGCGCCGCCGCATTGGCCGGCGAGCGCCTGGGGGTCGCTGCCGTCGGGGTTGGTGCTGCAGGTGGTGGTCGTGGTGTTCAGGCACTCGACAGTGCCGGGCCCGCAGACTCCGGTGCTCGTGCAGGTGCCGCCGATGGGCTCATCGAGGTAGGTGAAGTCCTCGTCGTTCGTGCCGTCGCAGTCGTCGTCGAGGCCGTTGCAGAGCTCGTCGGTGCTCTGGTCGGTAGAGCCGCCGCGGTCGCTACTGCATCGGGTGGTCTGGTCGGGGGCGCACTCGAGGGTGCCAGCACCACAGGTGCCGCGGCCAGTGCAGGGTGAGCCGAGAGAAGCGCCGTTGGGTCCGACCTCTTCGTCGGTGCTCCCGTCGCAGTCATTGTCGAGGTTGTCGCAGACCTCGATGGGGAGCTCGCCGTTCTCCTCGCAAGTCGTTTGGGTCGTGTCGTTCGGGTCACATGCAAACCGGCCGGCGAAACAGCCATCGCCGTTGCCGTCACATGACTCGCCGACTGCAAAGCCGTCGTCGGTGACGCCGTTGCAGTCGTCGTCGGTGCCGTTGCAGGTCTCGGCGACTGTGCCGGGTTCGCGGTCTTGGCGGCAGACGGCGGCGGTCTCCGTGCAGGTCACCTTGCCGATGGCACAGGCACCGGGGAGGGGCGAGGTGCAGGGGTCGCCCGCCTGAAGTCGGTCGAAGAACTCGGTGGCCGGGTCATCGTAGAAGAAGGTGCATACGCTTTGGATCGGAGTGCCATCGATGAGGCAGATCCCTTGCGGGCCGCAGAACCAACCTGCGCCACACTGGTTGTCGGTGGCGCAGGCGAAGGGCTTTTCGTCGAGCGATGGGGTCGTGCACGCGGCGAGTAGGGAAGATGCGGCGGTCAAACGGAGGGCGCAGAGGAGGAATTTCGACATGGCGATTCCCTGGGCGAGGGTGGTGCGAGCCGGTGGTCGTCGGTCGGGACGAGCAGCGGGTCGTGGGGGCATGATTGTGGGGGCGATTCAGAATCGCAGGTGCAGGTTCACGGAGCCGCCACCGGGGGTGAGTGCCGCGCCGACCTCGACGCGGCCGTCGGTCTGTAGTGCGTCGTTGCCGGTCAGCAGGAGGATGAGACCGGTCGTGGCGACGGCGAGGCCGGCGGCCCCCGTGACGATGCCGACGAGGCGCATGGTTTCGCCGTTGTCGATGGCGACGGCGGCTTCGCGGCGGGTGGTGGCGGTGACGGTTGGGGCGTCGCCGCTCTGGGCGTCGGCTACGGTGTCGAGCTCGCCCTGGCCGACGAGGGTCAGGACGAGACCGGTGATGGCAATCGCCGAGCCCGAGCCGATGAGGACCCATTCGGCGGTGTCCGACGGTTTGGCGTCTTCTTCGGCTTGCACCTTGCGTTGCTCGACCACAATGGCGCCTTCGAGCTTGTTGGAGAGCTCGGTGTTGCCGGCTTCTTTGGAGTCCGCGAGCTCTTGTTGCAGCAGGTCGAGGCGGGCTCGTGGGGTGGTCGCGGCTTCGCGCGCAGCGAGCTTGCGGCCGACACGCACGAGGGCGTCGCCGGCTTCGATTCGCAGGGTGGCAGGCACGTTTTCGAAGCCGAGAAAGTCGGTGTAGCGGTCTTTCGCGAGCTTGAGCTCGCCTGCGCGCTCCCAGGCCTGGCCGGCATTCCAGAGGAGGTTTTCGTCCTTGAACTGGAGGTAGGCCTTGTCGAACATCTCGGCCGCATGTCCGAAGCGTCGGTCGCGAAAGGCCTCGAGGCCCTGGCCGGCGAGCGCCTGGGCAGCGCCCTTTCGTTTGGCGATCTCGAGTTGTTCGGGGCTTGGCTCTGGGGCGGCTGCGGGCGGGGGCGAGACGGGGTTTCGTGTCGGCCGGGCGCGGGGAGGTGCCGCCATAGCGCCATCGTCACAGAAGTCGATGGCGCTGAACGAGAGTGTCAGGGCGAGCATGACGATGGGAGCGCGGGTGGTGATGCTCATGGGGAGTCCTCGATGCGGATGAAGTCGCTGGGGGGACGAGCGGTGGTGGGTGTCGGTTTCGTCGTGGGCTTCGGTGAAGTCGCTGCGGGAGTGACCGGCGCGGTCGAGGTGCGCGAGGGCTGGCGAGTGCGTGTAAGTGTCACGTTGTGGGTTTCGCCGGACGTGAGGCGCGTGAGCGAAACGGGTTGCCGGACGTGACCTGGGGCCTCGAGGTGGAGGTCGGGTGGGGGTGTATTGGCGGGCCAGGTGATGTCGACCGGAGTCGTGCCGAGGAGGGTTCCGTTGTGGGTCACACGCGCGCCGGCCGGAGTGGACTCGAGGTGGATGACCATAGGAGTCGGGTTCGGAAGTGGCTCGGTCGGCTCGTTTGTCGGAGGCCGGGTCGGAGGTGCCATGTCCGGTTCTGGGGTGGGCGTTTCCGAAGTCGCAGCCAGGGCTTGTGTGGCAGGGTTCGGAGTGGGGGCGGGTGAGCCTGGGGCATTGTCGGTCGACGTCGGAGCGGGCGTTGAAGGGGTAGGTGTGTCGACGACGGGTTGGCTCGGCGAGACGACGGCGATGTGTTCGAGGGTAGTGGCGGGCGAGGTTGATGGCTCTGCGAGCATGAGACCGACAGCGATGGCGACGCCGACTGCAAGGGCGCCGAGGCCGAGCCAAAGCCGGGGGTTGGTCTTGCGAGGCGATGGGAGGCGATCGACCGTATCGTAGGGGAGGGCCGGGAGTTGGCTCGAGTGGGGGCCGGTGACAAGCTGGCTGCGCTGGAGAGCGAGCTCGGCGCGGGCCTCTTCGGCGCTGGCGAAGCGGCGTGAGGGTTCCTTCTCGAGGCAACGCGCGACCCAGGCGACGAGCCATTCAGGGATCGCCTGGGATGACACGGCGGCGAGGTCGGGCGGCGGTTGTTGAACGTGGGCGAGCAGGTAGCCGACGAGCGTGTCGCGTTTGAAGGGAGGGGCGCCGGAAAGGAGCGTGAAGGCGACGCAGCCGAGTGAGTAGAGGTCGCTGCGCGGGTCGACGAGGTCGCCTCGGCACTGTTCGGGCGACATGTAGGTCGGGGTGCCGATGACTACACCCGACGCGGTGATGCTTGGCGCGTCGATATTGGACTGCATAGCTTTGGCGATCCCGAAGTCGAGGACCTTGACGAAGTCGGGGTCCTTTGCGACGCGGGTGAGGAAGATGTTCTCGGGTTTGAGGTCGCGATGGACGAGGCCGAGGTCGTGCGCGGCTTCGAGGGCGGCGAGCGTCTGGTCGAGGATGCGCAGGGCGCGCGGGACGGGGAGCCAGCCGTCGGTCTGCAGGGCGCTGGCGAGCGTGCGGCCCTCGAGGAACTCCATGGCGATGAACCAGCCGTTGTCGTCGCAGGCGCCGAAGTCGAAGACACGGATGCAGTGCGGGTGTTGGAGCTGGGCGGAGCGGCGTGCTTCGAGCTCGAAGCGACGGACGGTCTCGGCCTCGTGCGAGTGGGTGTGATGGAGGAGCTTGAGTGCGACGTGGGAGCCCATCTGCAGGTGGGTCGCGCGATAGACGGCGCCGTAGCCGCCTTCGCCGAGCTTCTTGTCGATGCGGTAGCGGCCAGCGATGATGCCGTCGGATGGTGAGGCATACGAATGGGAGGTCGCTGGCTCGGCACGAGGCGGCGACGAGAGTGTAGCGTCGGGGTCTTCGATGCCCATTGGTGTCTCCTTCGAAGGCGCGCCTACGCGCCACTTCGTGTGCGCATAGAAACGTTGGGCCAGCCTTTAGAAGGTCGACTCTGGGGAGTGTGGTGAGTGACGTCAACCGGTAGCGCGGTCGTGGCGCGGGATCGTGGCATATTGGCGCGCAAACGATAGTGCAACAATGTGCTCATCAGAGAGTGACGATGAGTCCCGCGATGAGTCCCGCGATGAGTCCCGCGATGAGTCCGATGATGACTGCAGAGATGACTGCGGAGATGACTGCGGAGATGACTGCGGCGGTGCCCGGCCGGATGCTGGATATTCTGCGTTGGGGAGCGGACGGGCGGTGTGACGAGATGGGTTCGATACCTGGCGGGAAGTAGGGCCTCAAGATGAGCTCGGTGCGGGCTTCCTCCGCGGACTTGAAGCGGCGGGTCTTGTCCTTCTCGAGGCAGCGTGCGACCCAGCCGGCGAGCCAATCCGGTAGCGGCTGGGGGGAGACGTACCTCAGGTCGGGTGGGGACTGACGCAGGTGAGCCTGATGGTATCCGGCGAGAGTGTCGCGTTTGAACGGTGGTCTTCCGGCCAGCATCGTGTAGGCGATGCAGCCGAGCGAATAGAGGTCGCTGCGATCATCGATCGGGTCGCCGCGACACTGCTCTGGGGAGAGGTAGCTCGGTGTGGAGGCCGACCTGGCCAGTGCGATCGTGGAGGCTGTCGATGAACGGGCGTGGCCGCGGCGAAGCGGTGGTCCGAAGCGGCCGGGCGCATAGGTGGGCGGGCCGTCCCCAGCGCCTGGTGACTCGGTTGCGCCGGTCGCGGTGGGGCTTGCCGAGGTTGTTCGATCCAGGGTGTGCGAAGGGGTGCCCCCGAAGTCGAGGACCTTGACGAGGTCCGAGTCCGTCGAGGTGCGCGTCAGGAAGATGCTCTCCGGCTTGAGGTCGCCATGGGTGATTCCCATTGTGTGCGCAGCGTCGAGGGCAGCCAGGACCTGACCGAGGATCGCCACGGTGCGTGCGACGGGGATGACGCCGTTTGTGTAGAGCGTGCTCGCGAGGGTCTGGCCCTCCAGGAACTCCGTCGCAATGAACCAGCCGTTCGCGTTCCACGGGCCAAAGTCGAGTATACGTAGGCAATTCACATGCTGGAGCTGGGCGAGCTGCTGCGTCTCGCGCTCGAGCCTGCGCACGGTGTGAGAGCCGAGTGGCGCGGACTGGTGGAGCAGCCTCAGGGCGACGGCTGAGCCCATCTGGAGATGGGACGCCCGGTAGACGCCACCTTCGCCGGTCTCGCCGAGCCGCTTGTCGATGCGATAGCGACCGGCGATGATTCCGTTTGTTGGAGTCGTCAGATGCGGATGCGAGAGTGGTGGCTCGGCACGGTGAGGCGGCGAGAGTGGCGCGTTGTGGTCTTCGATGTCCAGGGCGAGTCCTTCGACGGACGGCACGAGGACGTGCGGCAGCGCATGCGTGTCGCGACGTTGCCCCATTTGTGAGGCTCGCGAGGATGGGCAGTGCGAAGGTGCGCGTCAATCAGCCTCGGTTCCGTGGCGCGGAATCGATGCAGATTGGCGTCGGAACGTTATGCCAGGGCAGCGCTCGGGAGAGTGACTGTCGGTAGAGACGGTAGGAGCCTGGTGTCGAGTGTCAGGAGAAACGTCTGCTCGGGCGACCGCCCCGCTCCCGCGGAAGGGGCGGGAAGGTTCGCCCGAGCGATCCGATCGGTCTCGATGCGTTTCATCCTTTGTGGTGCCGAAACGCATCGAGACGTCAGGGTCTGACACCTGGGGGACCGTGTCTCAGAGGGCGCCGGGGGCGCCAGCCATGAGCCACTCGGTGAGCAGGTTGAGCTCGTCGTCGGTGAGCTCGGGGTAGGCGGGCATGAGTCGCGGCAGGTCGGACTCGGCGATGGCGTCGCCGAAGTAGGCCGGGTGGTTGGCGTCGCGCAGGAGGGCGCGGGTCCACTCGCGGTTGGCGTAGCCATTGAGGTCGGGGCCAGTCGCGCGGTAGCTGTAGTCCTTCGCGCGGAGCGAGACCTCGGGGTCGTTGTGGCAATCGGTGCAGCCGTTCTTCTCGAAGGCGCGGCGGCCGGATTGGAGGAGGGCTTCGGGTGGGCGGGTCGCAAGTGTGTCGACGAGCAGGTAGTGGGCGACTGCGTTACGTGAGCCCTCGTCGGCAGGAAACGGTTCCATGAGGCCTTCGAGCGGGGTCTTTGCAAAGAAGCGGTCGGAGTCGGGCGCCGCGAGGAAGGCCGAGGTGCGTTCGACCGTGGCCCAGCCCGACAGGCGAGGGGCCGCGACTTTGGTGTCGTCGTGGCAGGCGGCGCAGCCCTTCTCGATATACAGGTTGCGGCCGGCGATGAGGACAAGGCGACCGCTGTCGTCGACGCCGTGGGTCGTGAAGGTCGTGAGGGCTGCGCTCGCTCGGTCGCGAGCGGCCGCGGCGGCTTTGTCGGAGGCCTCGTCGCCGCCAAGGGAGCTGCGAATCGAGAGTGACAGGAAGCCCGCCAGGATGGCTGCCATGGCGGCCGAGATCCAGAAGGGGCGCGGGCGCGGGCTGCCGTCCGACAGTGTCGTCGGGCCGCGGTCGAGCCATGGGACCGCGAGCATGAAGCCGATGGCGACGAGCGGGGCGAGCAGGCCGAGCAACGAGCCGCCCATGGTATTGAGCTGGTTGAGCGCGGCGAAGTACCACTCGGGGCGCGCCGACACATCGACGCCCGGGTCGGCAGGGGCGTCGAGTCGGGCCGGGCCAAAGACGGCAGCGACGATGAGGACCAGGACTATGAGGCCGGCCGAGAGGGTCGCGTCGCGTGCGGTCTGCGCGGGGAAGCGGAGGTGGGTCGGAGCGTCGGGTGTGGAGGTCCGCTTGCGGCGCGCGATGAGGACGTGGAGGAGGCCAAGGCCGAGGAAGACGCTCGGCAGGATGAGGGTGTGCAGCGCGTTGAAGCGGGTCAGGGTGGTGTTGCCGATTTGCTCTCCCCCGACGAGCAGGTTGTGGACGACGCTGCCGAGGGGGGCGGACTTGATGACCTCGAGCTCGACGATGGCGCCCCAGTAGCCGTCCTCGTCCATGGGCAGGAGGTTGCCCGTGATGGCGAAGAGGGGAAGTACGAGCAACGTGACGAGGCCGAGCACCCAGCCGGCTTCGCGTGGGCGGCGATAGGCGGCGGTCGCAAAGACGTGGGCGAGGTGGACGAGCCCGACGATGAAGAGCGCCGAGGTGCAGAGGTAGTGCACCGAGCGGATGAAGCTGCCGAGAGGGACCTTTGTCTCGATGTGGGCGACCGAGGCCCAGGCGGACGCGGTCGACGGGCTGTAGCTGAGCGACAGGGCGATGCCGGTCGCGCAGGTGAGGAGGAACAGCGCCAGCATCGCGGCGCCGAGGCTTCGTCCCCAGGAGGGGGCGCCGTGCAGGGGTTGGCCGACGAAGGCGTCGCGAACGCTCGAGAGGCCCGTGCGTTCATCGAGGGCGGACATGACTTTTGCGAGACGCGAGGAGTTGGGGGTGGACATCAACCGACCGCCTCTTTGGTGGGAGTGTCGAGGCGGAAGCGTTGCCAACGGACTTCGAGGGCGGCGTTGTCGAGCCGCCACTCGAGGGTGTCGAGCGGGCGTGGTGCCGGGTTGTCTGGGGCCGCGGACAGGGTGCCGTCGCGTTGAAAGGTGGCGCCGTGGCACGGGCACGCGAAGCCCTCGCCCGCCCAGGCGACACCGCAGCCGAGGTGGGTGCAGCGGGCGGAGTGTACGAGGAAGCGGTTGGCCTCGGGCTGTTGGACGTAGATGGCGCCGAGCGGGACGTCGGTGCGGGTCGACCAGGCGTCGCGTTGGGTGTGTTTCAGGACGACGCGGGTCGGTGGGCCGGCGACGGGGAAACGTTCGGCCGGGCCGATGCTGAGCCAGAGGTCGGGGCTCGAGGGGGCATCGGCGAACGGGGCGCCGACGAGCACGACGAGCGGCGGGGCGATGAGCGTCAGACCGACTGCAGCGGCACCGGCACCTGCGGCGCGACAGAGGAAGGCGCGACGGCTCGACTCGGGGGAGCCGTGGGAGTCGTCGGCCGACTTTGGGGACGAGGGGGACGAGGGGGGCGGGACATCGGACATGGACGCCTCGATGATGAACCGGTGATGCGATCTGAGGGGCCTCGCCGGGAGCACAAGCGGCCCGAGCGTACCATGTACGGTGCGGCGCCGCACCCCCGTTCAGCTTGGAAATCAGAAGCCAAATGCGCGTTCGATGACCCAGGCCGAGCTGATGACGCCGATGGCCCAGCCGCCGAGTGAGCGTGCAAGGCGTGGGTGAGTGGCCTCGTTGCTGGCGGTCATGAGGCGGGTGAAGGCGAAGAGGGCGAGGGCAAGGCAGGCGACGAGAGTGAGCTGGGCGACCTCGAGGCCGAGGTTGAAGGCGAGCAGAGCGAGCGTGGTGTCGGTCTGGGGCAGGCCGAGATCGGTGAGGACACCGGCGAAGCCCAGGCCGTGGACGACGCCGACGACGGTGCCGGTGAGCCAGGGGGTGCGCGCGAAGATGGAGGGGCGCGGGGTGGCGTCGGGTGAGAAGCGCGGGGCGGCGAGGTCGAGCGCGAGGAGGACGAGGGTGAGCGCGATGGCGGTCTCGACGAGGGCGGACGGGAGGGTGACGACACCGGTTGCGCCGAGGGCGAGCGAGGCCGAGTGGCCCAGCGTGAACGCGGTGAGCGCCCAGACGAGGCGGCGCGAAAGCCCGATGAGGAGGACGAGGCCGACGACGAGTAACACGTGGTCGAGACCCCCGAAGAGGTGTTCGGCGCCGATGCCGACCCAGGCGAGGAAGGTCTTGGAGGTCGTGGTGGATGTGGCGAGGTCGAGGGTGGGGGTCGCGGCGTCGAGCAGCGTCGTGAGGATGGGTGAGTGGTCGCGGCGGAGCTCGACGATGAGCGGCGGGTCGCCGAGCTTGCCGATGACCGACAGCGTCGTTGGGGAGGCGCAGGTCCAGCGGTAGTGGTGGATGGACGACTCGCCCTTGGAGGCCGAGGGGCGGCGAAGGGCGGTGCAGGTCGGGGGCGGGATGACGGTCGGCTCGACGCTGTCGCGGGCGAAGTTGAGGGTGATGTCGGCGCCCTGGTCGTCGAGGTCGATGACGAGGTGGGCGGGCGAGAGTGGATGGGCGGCGGCGGGTCGGGGCAGCGCGATGAACGTGATGCAGGTGGCGAAGGTGATGAAGGTGATGGTCGCGAGTGACAAGCCGAGGCGGGCGGAGCTGTGGGGACGGATTGGAGGCGTCATCGCGAGGCCTCGGTCGCAGGTGAAGGCAGGCGGCGCAGGTCGATGTCGAAGCCTTCGCGCAGGCGGCGCAGGGCTTGTTGGTGAAGGGTTGGGCGATGGGCTTCGCGCCACGCGAGGAGGACCTCGGGGCGGACCTGGGTGAGCGGCGGGAGGTGTGGTTCGTGGCGGGTCAGCAGGCGAATCGCGTGGTGGCCGAGCGGCGAGTGGATGAGTGTCCAGCGGTTGGGCGGCGCGTTGGAGAGCTGGGTGGCGGCGTCGATACCCAGGGTGCGGGAGAGCTCGGGTAGCGTGCGGGTCGGGCGTGGTCCGAGCATGAGCTCGGGCTCGCCGCGGTCGTCGGTCATGAGGTCGCTAGCGCGGTCGGGGTCGCGCGTGAAGCGGTGCTCGAAGGTGAGTGCGAGCGGGCGCGTGAAGCGGTCCCGGTGGGACTCATAGAAGGTGGCGAGCGACTCGGCCGACGGGGCGTCGGGCTCGGGGAGGGACTTGCGGGCGCGCTCGATGAGGCGGGCGCGGATGAGCGGGTCGCGGCGTGGGAGGTCGAGCGACTCGGCCAGGTCGAGGGGGGACTGTGTGGCGAGGTCGGTTCCGACGTTGGCGGCGATGCGCTGGACACGGTCGCGGATGAGAGGGTCTGTGCGCCAGCCGAGCGAGAGGCCGACTTCGGTCAGGACGGCTTCGTCGATGAGGCGAGAGAGTGCCTGGTCGTTCGTGTCGGCGGGGACTCGCACGATGAGCGTCGGTCGAGCGGGCGAGGCGATGAGCCGTTCGAGGGCGAGCCAGGTCGCGCCAAAGACGAAGAAGGCGAGCAGCGTGACGACGCGGCGGTTCATCGCGCGGGCTCCCACCAGATGGGTGAGGTCCAGGCGCGCTCCTGGATGTGTTTCGGGTAGCGCGTGTCACAACACCCGGCGAAGGCCGGGTCGAAGGGAGCGCTGCAGTCGATGTTCGCGGCGAGGCAAGCGCGGGTCGACCAGCGGCAGGTCGGGCGCTCGACGACGCGGGCGTACCAGAAGGCGGGGCGGGTCTCGTCGAATTCGGGGTCCTCGATGACACCGCACAGCCGATCGAAACCGGCGGCCGGAGTGCAGTCGACGGGGTCAGGGGTCGAGGCGTCGCCATCGACTTCGAATATCTTGGTCGTCAAGGTATTGTCGGCGGCGATGTAGCCCTTGATGATCTGGATCCGGGCGAGCGGCGCGGTCGGGTCTTCGGCGGTGCCGGGGTCGCGTTGGGCGACGACGAGGAAGCGCGGGGGCGTGGAGCGGGCGGGTAGATCGGAGCCCATCGGGACGGCGGACGCGTAGGCCTTGGCGACGAGCTCGGGGTCGTCACAAAGTGCGGCGTCAAGGTCGCCGCCGAAGAAACGCACCGCGATTCGTGGGCCCGACGTACCCCAGGTCTCCTTGCGGCGTAGGGCTGCAAATATGGCCGGGCGCGAGTTCTCTTCGGCCCAGACGCCGACGAGCCCGCCCGGGTTGAAGGCGACCTGGTCGACGAGGCCCGCGGGCAGGGTGTCGCGTGCGCCGGGGCCGGCACCGCCGTGGCCGGGGTAGGTCGTCTCGGCGGTGGCTCCTGGCGTGCCGAGGTGGGTATCGGTGCTGGCGATGACGCCGTACTTGAATGGGTTGGTGCCGATTGTCTCGAAAAACGAGAGACCGCGCAGCATGGCTTCGCGCACGAAGTCCTGGGGCTTGGGGGCGGTCTCGAGGCCGAGGCCGGCGCTGCCGAGCGAGTCATAGGGGATCTTCTCGAAGCCGCAGAGCTCGTCCGAGGTCGGTGCACCCGGCAGGCACTCGGAGTCGCCCTTGTGTTGCATGATCTCGACGAGAGGTTCCATGCGGGCTTGTTGTTCGGCGAAGGCGGCGTCGATGGGGCTGCCGTCGCGCTTCTTGGCTTCGAACATGAGGCCCGAGCTGAGGTTCGAGTTGTGCGGGATGGCGAGCACGTCACAGCCGTCGATGACGGCGCACTCGCTTTCGAGGCGGCTCCACAGGCCGTCGGGGTAGGGTTCTTCGAAGTAGGAGATCGGCAGCTCGGGGACGGCATCCGTCGCGAAGATGACGTTGCGATGGAGGTTGGCCGTGCCCGGGGCGCCCGACCACTCGTAGCCGACGAGCGACGTGAAGGCGCAGGTGTCGGTCGGGTCCTGGGCGGCCGCGGCGGCTTCGCGGATCTCGCCCCAGGCGCGTTGGGCCGGCAAGCGGCAGCGGGCGCCGTCTTCGCCGCAGACGTCGGGATAGGCCACGGACGACTGCACTGCACCGACCAGCGCATTGATGAGGATGAAGGCGCGGTCGGGATTGTCGCGGTAGAGGAGGCAGTCCTCGTCGTCGTAGCCGGGGGTGCCGGGCGTCGTGCAGACGTTCACCGTGCCGAGGAACTCGGCGTGGTCCGTGACGGCGGCGAAGTCCAGCGGGCGGGATAGCGAAAGCGTGCGGAGCGGCGTGCCGTCGGGGCGGTAGGGTTGCAGGCCGACAGTCTCGCCCTTGGCGAAGCGGTAGGCGTCGGCTGGCGTGAGGCGCGTGCCCTGGAGGTTGGCGTCGAGCGACAGCGCGGTGTGGACGTGGAGGTCACCAAAGAGCGGGACACGCTCCGCTGACCAGGACCGGCATTGGCGGGGTGGGGTGGCCGTGTCCACCGTGTCCACCGTGTCCACCGTGTCCACCGTGTCGGACGTCGGTTGGGCGTCGGTGTCGGTGGCGGGTGAGTCGGTGTCACCGCAGGCGACGAGGAGGAGGACTGCGGCTGTCGTGAGGGAGCGCATGCGCAGCTCGTACCGCAAGTGTCTGCCGTTGGCGAACCGGAACGCCTGTTCGGGCGACGGGCGGGCGGGTCGGCGCGGGTTGGCGTCCCTGCGAGGGGGGGCGTGGCGCTTACGCCGGCATATTCCGACGGTCATCGAATGGCGGATTTGTGTCCAACGCCAGGTTTCATGCGGACGGGAGCGGGATCGGTGCCGCCGCAGATGGGGGTTTACACCGCGGCGTTACGATGTCTTCTTCCCGCGGCGTCGCGGATGGACCGAGGCGCCCCCGACGACCTTCGGCGTGCAGGAAACCAACCTCCCGGCGCCAGGCCCAGTGTGAGAACATCGATGCGTACTCTTTTCATCATCGTCTCGTCCGTCTTCGTCCTCGCCTGCGATGGCAAGCCCAGCGCCGAGAAGTGCGCCAAGGTCGCCGAGCACGTCGTGTCCCTTTCGACCAAGAGCGCTGTCGGCGACGCGGCTGCGAAGTCGGGGAGCGCGCGTGAGCTGCTCGCGACGGCCGATGCCGCCAAGACCGTGGCCGAGGACGCTCGCAACAGCAAGCAGTACAAGGCGATCCTCGAAGGCTGCCAGCAGGTGCCCGAGTCCGTCGCCGACTGCATGTTGGCCGCCAAGGACCACGCCGAGTTCGGCGCCTGCCGCCCCAAGTGAGTTGGGGACAGGCTGTGATCAGTTCGCCAGCAGCATGACCAGCAGCTGAGCGAGCAGGATCTTGCCGATCATCGCCACCGGGTAGACCACGGCGTACGCGACGTAGGTCTGCTCGTGGCGATGGGACAGCTCATAGGCGGTGGCCAGCGTCGCCGGCTGCGTCTGCAGTCCGGCGGTCGCACCCATCGACGCGATGACCGAGCTCTTCGCCCACCAATGCAGGAGCGTCAGTCCTACGAACGAGGTCGCCAGCGTGAGCGCCGCCCCGGTCGCCACCATGCCGATGGCACTGCCGCCCTCGAGCTTGCCCAGCGCCCCACCCGCGCTGACCCCGACCCCCGCCAGGAACAAGAGCAGGCCGAGGTCACGCAGCGAGGTCATGACCTCGTACGGGAGTGACCACACGAGAGGGCCGGTGCGCCCAAGGCGCCCGAGCACCAGGGCCGCGACCAGCGTGCCGCCGGCGACCCCGAGGTGCATCACCCCGCCAGGGCCGGGGACGGGTATGAGAGCGAGCAGGAGACCGGCGCACAGGCCGATGGCGAGGCCCACGAAGTCGACCTGCGCCAGGTCGCGCTCGGAGTCGCCAAAGAAGCGGCTCACCTCGGGCAGCCTCTCGGTCGGGGCGACGACTCGGATCCGGTCGCCGAGCTCGAGGTGCATTTCCGGCGAAGGCAGAATGTCGAGGTCGGCGCGGCGCAGGCGAGTGACCTGCGCGCCGAAACGCTGGTCGATGTGCAGGTCGCCAAGGCGCTTGCCGACGAGCTCCTTCTTCGAGACGAGGACGCGGCGCATGTCGATGTGTTGGCGCTCGAGCTCGAGGTGCGCCTCGGAGCGCTCACCGAAGTAGGCTTCGGCCTTCGCGACCGCGTCGCCGAGACCGACCACGGTGACCGTGTCGCCGATGGCCAGCGCCGTGTATTTGTTGGGCACGAACGGTCCGACGCCCTGGTCGGCGCGTGCCAGGCGCGACACCATGACGCCGACCTGGTCGCGGATACGCAGCTCGCCGATGGCGCGTTTGTCGAGCTCGGGGCGGGTCACGCGGAAGTTGGCGGTGACGAGCTGGCGCTCCGACGAGGGGGCCGCCGACGCAAGCTCGAGGTCGAGCGGTTTCTTACGCAGCCTGGCGAAGAGTCGGATAGCCAGCAACGCGCCGAACACGCCGAACGGGTAGGCGACCGCGTAGCCGACGGCGGCGTTCGAGGCGAGTGGGGTCCCGGCGAGGCGCTCGGCCGCGGCACCCAGCGCCGGGGTGTTCGTCAGGGCGCCGCATAGGAGCCCGGTCGCATAGCCGCGGTCGAGGTCGAGGAGCCCGGCTCCGACGGCGGTGAGTCCGCCCGCGACGGCGAGGCTCGCGATGACGGCCAGGTTCATGCGCACGCCGTGTTCACGAAATGCGCGGAAGAAACCCGGGCCGGACGCGATGCCGATACAATAGACGAAGAGGACGAGGCCGAGGTCACGCGTGAGCGGGGTGATCGACAACGGTTTGTCGGTCGTGCCGAGGAGCCCGAACGCGATGCCCGCGAACAGGACCCCGGCGACGCCCAGTCGGATCCCGAAGAACGAGACCCGTCCGAGCAGCACGCCGCCTACGACCACGAGGAAGAGGAGCAGGAGCTCGTGTTTCGCGAGCAGCTCGGCCAGCGCGCTCATCGGCGTTGCGCCGTGAGTGCGTTTCCGCACTGTGATGTTGACGCTTGCGTTGGCATGACCCGACCCACCTTCGGCGGGCAAGCTGACATGTCTGGGGCCGACTTACCAGCCTGGGCAGTCCTGGGGGCGCCTCATTCGCGACTCACAGCGCGAGCTTCATCCCGCGGCACGCCTCGAGCAGCTTCTCGGCCGCCTGCTGCGTGAACGTTCCGTAGCCGGCGGTCTGGCAGCTCTTCACCTTGTCGCCGAGCTTGATGTTCGCGACGAACAGGAAGTTCGAAGCGTCCTTGAAGCCCTTGGTCTCCCACAGGATGGTGTCCGGCTCGTCGACGAGGAAACGCGCCACCTTCTGGAGCGAGTCCGACTGCGCCTGCGCCTTCTTCTCCGCGATGTCGCGCTCGCCGCCCAGACCGACACTCATGGCGTCGTTGATGAACAGCGTGGGGCTACCTCCGAGCGTCTCGACCTTGGCGCCCTCGGGCACCTGGATCGAGATCCCCTGCCAGCTCGAGTCGTCCTTGTCGGCCGCCAGAACCGCCGCGCCGATGTCGACGGTCGCCTTCAGCTCCAACGGCTTCTCGACCGGGGCTGGTGCTGCTGCGGGTGCTGGTGCTGCCGCCTTGTCGGCCCCCGCCTTGTCGGCTGTCCCTTCGCCGGCCCCACCACATGCGACCATCATCGCCACGACCGACGCCATCGAAACACGCATCAACATAACCGACTCCTCGACTCAGGCGACAACCGCGTCGCCCGGACAGGAGACAGCAGCGACCGTCTGGTCAACCACGAGATTCGAGCTTGCTCACGTGGCCTGCACGGCGCCGCAGATAGCGTCGCGTCAGCGCAGGTCCAGGACCTCGACGGGGGTGGCCAGGACGGTCGGGTCTTCGCGCGGGTCGCGCGCATAGACGAGCAGGACGGCGGCCTTGCCGGGAGTGAGCCCGCCGTACTCCGTGAGTCCCCAGACGGTCGACGCGGACGAGGTCGCGCTGGCGAGGATGGCCGCAAAGTCGAGGCCGGCGTCGGCCATGAAGCCGAGCTCTCGCGGGTCGATGGCGGCGACGCGGTTGTTGCCGAGGTCGGTGCCGTAGAGGACTCTCGTGCCAGCCTGGTGCAGGCGGCGCAGGTTGTCGATGGTGGTCGGGGTCGCGCCGAAGGCGGCCACGGTCGAGATGACCGAGCGGCGTGACCAGAGTGCAATGGCGGCATCGTCGAGGCGCTCGACGGGGGTGTGGCCGAGCACGTCGGCACCGAGCTCGGCGGCGCGAATCGCGGCACCCTTGGTCAGAGCGTGGGCGACGACGGGCAGGCCGAGCGAGTGGGCGTGTTCGATGGTCGCGCGGGTGAGCTCATCGTCGAAGTCGGGGCCGGCGCCAAAGGGGATCTTGATGAGGCGAGCGCCGCGCACAAACGCGTCGTCGACCGCCGCGATGGCCTCGTCGAGGGTGGCACATTCACGGCCGTATCCATCGCGCCCCCAGGTCTGGGTGGGATAGCCGGTGACGGCGGTGATCATCGGCCCCGAGCCGATGACGTCGAGCCCTGCCCAGTCGCTGACGTAGAAGTCCGGCGGGGCTGCGAGGTCGACCGCCGCAACGACGCCTGCCGCCAAAAGGTCGGCTGCGACGTCCCAGTAACGAAGGTGGACGTGGCTGTCGATGAAGGCCGGCGTGACCCAGAAGCCGGTCAGGTCGAGGGCGACACTCGCGTCAGCGGCGACCGACTCGGTGACGGTGGTGATGACACCGTCGTCGACGAGCAGCGTTGCAACCCGGCCCTCAAAGGCGGGGTCGCCGGTACCGAGCAGCGTCGCCCCGACGATGGCCACGGTGTCCGGTGCGGGGCCGAGCTCGGTGTCGTCGGTGTGGGTGTCACCGTCGTCTATAAGGAGCGTGTCACCCTGAACGCCGTCGGCATTCGAACTATCGGTCGCGACGTCGTCGTCGCTCGCCCCTTCGACGCCGCTCACGAGGCGCGCCCCGTCCGTGCACCCGGCCAGCGCCGCACCGACGAGCACCACCCACACGCTGACCGAGGCCAAAGACGTCACCCGACACCGCTACCACGGCCACGACCCCGGCCGCCAACACTCTACGCCCATCACAACGTCGGGCACTTCGCGAGCCGATCGAGGCTGTAGGCCTGGTCGAGCGCGTCGCTGCACCCGACCAACACGACATCGCCCTGGAACGAGAACTCGACGCCTGCACCCGGGTCGCACTGCACCGACAACATCGACACTCCGCGGGCCGGGTTGGCGACCAGCGTGTACTGGCGCTTTTCGCCCTGCACGCAGCCCTCCTCCGGCGAACCGAAGGCGGGCACCGTCCAGAGGGCGATGATCGCACCGTGTTCAGTCATCACCTCGACCGTGCCCTCCTGCGCGCACACCACGTCGGCGTTGCCGTAGCCGACGAAGGGGAGGGCGTTCCAATGGCCTTCGTCATCCTGGAACACCACGACCGGGCCTCGGCTCTTGGAGCGGCCGACTTGAACACGCCCCTCGAGCCCGGGCAGCTCTACGGGGTACAGCTTGCCCTCGCCTTCGGTGAGGTTATGAAGCGCGCCGAGGGCGCTGTCGCCGTAGTCCTTGCCCTGGTTGGCCCCGAGTTTCGAGCACCATTCGAAGTCTTCCGACTCGCTCTGGTCGGGCAGCGACTCGAAGTCGAATCCGGTCTCGGCGGGCGACTTCGTGGGCCCCGAGGCGCAAGCGGAGACCAGGGTGAGCGCACAGGTTGCTGCAACAGAGATCATTCGCATCGGTGATGCTCCTCGGGGTGGCGTGGGAGGTGAACGACGGCGCCGGGGGGCGCCATTCGCAACGGTCTTGACGGTCTCGCCGGTCGCAACGGTCGCAACGGTTGGGGGCGACGTCAATCGATTCGGGTGAACATCAGAACGACGTATGACCTTCAGATCCTTCAGAACCTGCGACCGCCGAGGTCCGGCTCGGGCGCATCGTGGGCGGTGTTGCCGGGTGTCAGCCGGTCGCCCTCGGTAGGGCTACCGGGAACGGGGCGGTAGCAAGCTCGTCACAGGCCGGATTTGTGTGGGCATGAGTCGGTCGGTGGCCGGGATGGTGCCCAGGGTACAGCGGCAAAAGCGTGTTGTTGCTCGGCCTGGAGGGGTAGGGGCACCGACACGGGGCGGTTGTGACCCGGCACGCGCCGGTCACCCGACCGAACGGAGGCGGTGTATGACCGTCCACACCGCATGGGACATGGTCGCGTGGGCCGCTGGCCCGCTGGTCCCGACGTGAGCCTGTTTGAAGTGCGCTTGACGAAGGAAAACACTCGCGGCACTTTCGAAGTCTTCCAGGTGTCTGACGCTCGAGCCAATGGCTGGCTCGCGACGTCCCTTCAGCAGCGCGCATCGCGCGTCGTCATCCTCGCCGGAGGTCTCTTTTATGGCTTCGCCCGTCGTCAACGTTCCGCCCGCCGACCTCATCAAGAGCTTCATCGACCGGGCCCTCGCATCCCCTTACGCCAACCACTCGGTCCTGGTCGGGCTGCACCCGCCGCTCATGTCTGCGTCGGCCGACGTCGCGGCGAACATCGGCACCTCCGAGCTGCAGACCGAGCTCGACGCCGCCAGGGCCGCCTGCGGCGAGCACGACAAGAGCTACGATGGGGCGCAGGGCTTTGTCTTCTACACGCTCCAGGGGTTTCTCAGGCACCCCGAGCAGGCCCTTCGGGACGCCGCGCGCCACATCGTCGAGACCTTCTTCCCCGAGGGCCTGGGCGCGGTCACGCAGGCAGCCTACGAAGCGCAGGCGGCGCTGGCGCTCACGATCGAAAAGCGGCTCGCCCAGCCCAAGGTCCAAGCGGCGCTGGCCGTGCTCGTGTCCGAGCTGCCAAAGCTGTCGACCTACCTCACCAACGTCATCCAACACGCCAAGGCGCTCGGCCAGGCGCTCTCCGTGGTGGACGCCTTCTTCGTCGACAAGGCCGGGCGCGCGTCGAACCCCAAGCTCTTCGCGTCGCGTACCCGCGCCCACCAGCTGTTCGCGACCTTCGCCGATGTCGTTGCAACCGTCGCGTACCCGAGCGAGTCGTCCGAGGACGCGCAGGCACGGGCGGCATTGCTCGGGCCCTACCACCGGTTCATCAGTGCGACGCGTTCACGCCCTGCGTCCGACGCGCCAGCGCCCGAGCCGGCTCAGCCCCAGTGAGCTGACGTCGCTATGCGTTTCCCGCACCACATAGGATGGAAACGCATGCGACGTGATCGGATCGCGAGGGCCCTCTCCGCCCTCCGCCGGGGCCTCTGGGCCGATGTTTGGATGGGCCGCAGGCCCGACGCCCCCGGCTCCGGCGCTCCGAGGACCCTCGCTGACGTTTCTACTGACGTCGCTATGCGTTTCCCGCACCACATAGGATGGAAACGCATGCGACGTGATCGGATCGCTCGGGCCCTCTCCGCCCTCCGCCGGGGCCTCTGGGCCGACGTTTGGATGGGCCGCAGGCCCGACGCCCCCGGCTCCGGCGCTCCGAGGACCCTCGCTGACGTTTCTACTGACGTGTCCATGCGTTTCGGCACCACATAGGATGGAAACGCATGGACACCGATCGGATCGCTCGCCCGGCTACGGCCCGCTACGCCGCGGGCCTGCGACCGGGCGAGCTGACGTTTCTACTGACGGCATTGTTGGCGACGGCGACTTCACGTAAGGACGACGGGTCGTCGCCAAGGATCCCCGACCATGCCCTCGCGCCCGCTCGACTCTCAGACCGCCCTCGTCACCGGAGCCTCCGGTGGAATCGGTGCCGATATCGCGCGTGAGCTCGCGTCGTTGGGCGCGAACCTCGTCGTCACGGCGCGTAGTCGCGACAAGCTCGAGGCGCTCGCAAGTGAGCTGCGTGAACGGCATGGGGTGAGGGTCGATGTGTTCGTCGCGGACCTCGCCACCCGTGAAGGGCCCGCCGAGCTGGCTGCTGCGGTCGACCAGGCAGGGCTTGTGGTCGACGTGCTCGTCAACAACGCTGGGCTCGGCGCCTGGGCGGCGTTCGTCGACACGCCCTGGGATGAGGTCGAGCGTTTGATCGACCTCGACCTGCGGGCACTCACGTATCTGACGCACCACTTCGTGCGCGGCATGAAGGAGCGAAAGCGTGGTCGGATCATGAACGTCGCATCGTTCCTGGCGCTGACGCCGTGCCCCAACTTCGCGGTCTATGCCGCGGCAAAATCTTATGTGTTGAGCCTCACCGAGGCGCTCGATCACGAGCTCAAGAAGACCGGCGTGCGGGCGTTTGCGACCTGTCCTGGTGGGACCCGCACGAACTTCTCCGCGGCTGCCGGCCAGCGCCTCAACAAGGTCGGAAACCGGTCGCTCATGACGAGCCAGGAGGTCGCGCGCCTCAGCGTCAAGAAGATGCTGGGCGGGCGGCGCATGTATATCCCGGGCTTTCTAAACGTGATGAGCGGCTGGGTGCTCGCGATGTTGCCGCGCACCTTTCGGCCGGGCTTCATGGCCGCTGCGATGGGGGCTGGGGTCGAAAAGCCGAAGGCCTGAGTCGCCGCTTTGCAGGTGGTTCCTGCGACGACCCAGGCCTTGGCGGTGGCAAAGCTCTCAGAGCGAGATGATGACGGTGTTGCCGGTCGCGACCTCGACCCGCACGAGGCCGAAGATGTCGTGTTGGATCAAGACGTCGCCCTTCAGCTCGTCGAAGAACATCGGGTTGTGGTTGAGGCAGCAGGTGCGGGCGGGGCCCTCGATGCAGCCAAAACCTTCACGCCCCGGGTTGTCACACGTGATGGGCTGGGCCCAGCGCAGGGCCGGCGTCTCGTTGGGCGAGTAGGCGATGATGGTGTTGCTGCCGCCGCCCGAGCCCGAGAACCACATGACGTTGCGCGACGCGTCCCAGGCCATCCAGTCCTCGGCGAGGTCGCTGGCGAAGTTGCGGGTGCGCCAGTTGTTGGCGGGGTCGAGCTCGTAGACCTCGGCGAAGTTGTCGATGGCCCAGATCTTCCCGCCGTGGTTGTAGAACGACCGGAAGGGGATCCCGGCCTGCGGGGCGGCGCCGGATCCGATGTCCTGGCCGAAGAAGGCGTTCTCGCTGCCGCCGTTGGCGCGTCGCACCCAGGTGCAGGTCGCGCCGTCCTTCGAGATCCGGACGATGCCGATGGGCGTCGCTTTGGAAGCGGCGTTGGTCGCCATGGCCGAGAGCAGGAAGTCGCCGCTGGGCTCGACGAGGAAGCCGCGCTCGTGGATCTGCACGAAGTCGCGTGAGCCCGGCACGGTAGTGCCGTTGGGGCACTGCGCGTGGTTTGGGTCATTGAGCTCGGGCTGCAGGATGAGGTGCTCGCGCCAAACGACGGTCTGGGCGCCGGTCTGTTTGTCGACGCGGACGATCTGGGCGTTGTTGCGGACGTTGCGGACCCAGGCATACAGGAACCCGTCGGGGCCGAGCTGGAGGTTCTGGACCTCGGGCAGGTAGGGGGTCATGCCCGTGCCGTAGACGGTGCCGCCGAACTCGTCGGGCCAGAGGCCGGCCACGATGCGGCGGCTGGCGGTGTCGACGTCGACCTCCATGATGGCGCCGATGTAGGAGTCGTTGGGGTTCGTATAGCCAAAGCCGAGGTAGATCTTGCGGGTGGCCTGGTCCATCACGCCGGCCGGCACACGCGGCAGGTTGGCGTACAGGTCGGTGACACGTGGGCCCGAGCCGTAGGCGAAGCCGCGCTCGTAGGCGCTCGTCGGGCGTTGGCAGAGGCCCATCGGACCGCTGGCGAGGGTGTTGGTGCCGCAGCGGCAATCGGCGATGAGGTTCGTCTGGCCAGCCGTGTGTGAGAAGGTCGGGTCGCAGGTGTTGGCCCAGTAGGGGGAGTCCTCGTCGGCGACGGTCGAGGTGCAGGTGGACGACCCGGACGTGTTGGTGCACCACGCCTCGCAGCCGCCCTGGTCGGGGAGCCGACACTCGTCGATGTCGGTGCACGACGGTGCGGTCGTGGACTCTTGTGCGAAGCCGGCGTTGCACGTGCAGTCGACGGTGCCCGAAGCGGTGGCGGTGCAGGTGCCGGTGCTGGTGACCTCGGGGTGGCAGAGCGTCGCGCCGTCGCCGAAATAGCCGGCGTCGCATTGGCAAATCGCCTGGAGCCCATCGCCGACACATGTCGCGTTGTCTTTACATACCCCGCCGCAGGGGACGCCGGCGAAGGTGCAGGTCTGGCCGTTGCCCTCGTAGTTGGGTTTGCAGGCGCAGACAAAACCCGCGGCCATCTGCTGGCAGGTGGCGTTGACGTCGCAGTCGAGCTCGGCGCAGGTGGCGGCGGTCATCGAGCATTCGATCTGGTCGGGCACATGGTTGTAGCCCTCGTTGCAGTCGCAGGCGATCCCATCGTCGGTGTCGCGGCAGGTGCCGGTCTCGGTGGTGGCCGGATAGCAGGCGGAGGCGGAGACCCCGGGGCTGCCGATCCAGCCGTCGTCGCAGTCGCAGAAGGGGTCGCCATCGACGCCGCGGCAGGTCGAGTTGGCGGGGCATTGATAGGCCTCACAAGCGCCGATGACGGGGCCGCCGCGGCCTTCTTCAGCGGGCAGGGGCTCGCACGCCGAGACGGCGACGAGTGGGCAGACAAAACCGATGGCGGCGACGATTCGCCGTCCGAGGGACTGGATGTGCATGGGTACTCCGAGGTGGTCGACGCTCGCCTGGTGTCGGTGACACAGGCGACGTGACAACGCTCGAATGACAGAGGCATGCACGCGGCTCAAAGGGTTTGGGGCCCATGTAGGATGGGGGCAGGATGGGGATGGCGGGGCGGATGGGGACGTTGGGCCGGCTGAGGACGTTGGGCCGGCTGAGGACGTTGGGCCAGCTGAGGACGGCGAGGACGGCGGGGATGGTGCAGGTGGGAGACCGGTCAGCGCCTGAGGACCGCGTCGAGGTCCAGGCCCCATGCGGCTTCCACCGCAGTGAGCGAGGGTGGGGGGAGCAGGGAGCGGATACGCACGTGGTCATCCCATGAGCCGGTGACGAGGAGTCGGACATCGTCGGAGAAGGCCAGGGCGGCTACCCGTTCCGTGTGGTCGCGGAAGTGAGCCCAGAAGGTGATGGACGCGCCGTCGACGGCCCACAACCAGGTGTCGCCGCGCAGGCTGCCGACGGCCACCCAGAGGCGCCCGTCGGGGGCTATGTCGGAGACCGCGAGCTCGACGGCGAGGTCGCCGCCTGCCGCTTGTTGGCCTGGGCGTCGAGCCACCGGCGGAAGCGGGATTGACGCGATGAGGTGTGAGGTGTCGAGGTCCCAGCGGTCCAGCGTCGGGCCGGCGGTCCAGAGGGTGTCGCCGTCGCGTTCGATTGCGAGGGCGCGGGCCTCTCCGACGTCGAGGTCGCGGTCGACGAAGACCTCGTCTCGGCTGGCGACGAGGCGTCGGGCGCGTTGTTCGTAGGTCGACAGGACGGCGGCAAAGTGGTGGCCGGGGGCGATCGTAAGGTCGTGATGGATGGCGAGGAAGCCACCCGGACCGAGGACGGAGAGCTCGGTGGGGAGGCCCGGGACACCACCCGTCGGGGTGTTGGTGGCGAGCGGGGTTGCCAAGACTTCGGGCAGGTAGGACAGGGTGATGAGCCAGTCGTGGCCGTCGGGCCCGGGGGCGACGAGGCGGCCGACGCGGCGCGCGCGGGTGTTGCCAAATGAGCTGAGGCCGACCTCGGAGGTGGTGTTCATCGGGACCCGATGCAG
Organism: uncultured Myxococcia bacterium; assembly: GCA_942493285.1. GTDB lineage: Bacteria > Myxococcota_A > UBA9042 > PHBI01 > PHBI01 > WYBB01. Next base: position 5,690,888 of record OW818691.1, on the reverse strand, counting down.
GCCGACCGTGCCGACCGAAGCGGCGAAGGCGAAGGCGGCGTCGCGCGAGAGGGTCACCCCTTTGAGGGTGCCGTCGCTCCAGGTGACCGTCGGCAGGGATGACCGGGTGGGCCAGCGCCAGCGTTGCAGGTGTGAGTCGGCGGCGATGGCGAGGGTCAGGTCGAAACGTCGGCCGGACAGGGCGATGCTGGTGACGCCGCCGCCCGCGGCGAGGACGACGGGGTGGGGCTCGGGCAGGTGCCAGCGACGCCACGAGTGGCCGACGGTGAGGAGGTCGCGGGGGCCGATGAAGCGCGCGCCGCGGCCGTCGGTGAGAGGTAGGCGCGACAACCAGTGGCCCGAGTCGACATCGAGGAGGGAGACACCGGAGCGCTCGCCGATGATGGCGGCGAGGCGGCCGTCGGGCGAGACGAGGACCTCGCGGATAGGGGCAAGCGTGCTTGGGAGCGTATAGCGGCGGCGGGGTCGCTCGGGTCGGGTGGACGCGGCGGCGGGGAGGTCGAGGCGGACGACGGAGCCGTCGTGCAGGGCGACGATGAGACCGGAGTGGTCGGGCAGGACGGCCATGGCTGCGGCTCTGGCGAGGCCGGTGGGGTGGCCATCGGGGGCTGGGTGTGGGGTCGCGGTGTGGGTGTCGGCGGTGGTCACATGGCCCGAGACGAGGCGACCGTCGGTGCACAGGGCGTACCAGGCGATGGTGATTGGGGTGGCGGAGGGGGCTCGGTGGGCGGGGGCGAGCGGGCCTGAGGTGGCGACCATGGGTACGTCGCCGACGCAGGCCTCGATGAGGGCGTGACAGCCGTGGGGGCCGATGAGGTGGAGGTTCTGGGGGCTCCACATGGCGCTGGCGAGGAAGCCGTCGGACTGGGCGCCGTTTGCGGTGAAGGGGCGGAAGTGGTCGTCGATGAGGTCGCCCGTGGTGGCGTCGATTCGGGCGAAGGTCTCGTCGGTGCTGGCGATGATGACGCCGGGCGTTGTGGTGGAGTGCGGGCGGTGGGAGAGGTCGGTTGGGCCTGTGAGGTCTGTGAGGTCTGTGAGGTCTGTGAGGCCTGTGAGGTCTGTGAGGTTTGGCGCGACGTAGACGGGGGTGCGCACGGAGGTCACCGAGCGACGCCAGCGTAGACGGGGCGGGTCGAGGTCCCAGAGGGTGAGCGTGTTGGCGGCGCGGCAGACAATCGACGGGCCGGGCGTGAGCGCTACATCGGCGCAGTGGGGCGGCAGGGGGAGGTCAGCGACGAGGGTCGGACGTGTGGCGGCGTCCTGGGCGAGCAGGATCCCACGGGCAGTGGGCGATGTGGGGGAGTGGGGCGCGTCGGTCGCCGAGATGAGCTCGAGCGAGGCCGCGGCGAGGACCTCGGCTTCGGGGCGGGCGCCTTCACGATGGAGGGTCAGCGCTTGTTCGGCGAGGAGGGACGCGAGGTTGGCGTTGGCCTCGGTCAGGGCGTCGCGGGCGGTGCTCTCCGCGCGGCGGGCGGCGGCTTCGGCGTCGACCGCGCGGCTGCGTTCGCGCTCGGCCTCGGCGTAGCCAAGGCCGATGGCGATGGCCAGCGTGATGAGCCCCACGACCGTCGCGATGAGGGGGCCGCGCCACGCTTTGCCGAGGCGCACGGCGAGCTGCCACGGGGTGTAGGTGTGGGCGGCGACGCGGCGGCCGTCGAGGTGGTTGGCGAGGTCCTCGGCGAGCTCTTTGGCGTCGTGGTAGCGGTCCGCGGGGTTGGGCGCGAGGGCCCGGCGGGCGATGGCGGCGAGCTCGTGTGGGGTGTGGGTCGGGGTGCGCGTCGGGGCGAGCTCGGGGGCCGCGGTCGTGATGGCGGCGGCGCGGGCGACGACGTCGGCGGGGGTGTCGGCGGACGTGCTGTGGGGAGGGTGGCCGGTGATGAGCTCGTGGAGGATTGCGCCGAGGCTCCAGACGTCGGAGCGGGCGTCGATGGGTTCGCCGCGAGCCTGCTCGGGGCTCATGTAGGCGGGGGTGCCGACGACCCCGGTGGACGGTGTGCCGAGGTCGCAGGCGAGGCCCCAGTCGACGACCTGGGTCTCGCCGAACTCGCCGACCATGATGTTGCCGGGCTTCAGGTCGCGGTGTGCGATGCCCAGGCGATGGGCGAAGCCGACGGCGTCGCAGGCGGCCAATAGCGAGCGCAGGAGGCGGTCGCGGGGGAGGCTCGACGGTGCGGATCGTGCGGCGTTGGCAGGGTTGCTGCGCGCCATGGCGGCGGCCAGCGACTGCCCGCGGACGACACGCATCGTGTAGTAGAGGGTGCCGTCATCGAGCTCGCCGACGTCGAAGATGGAGACGACGCCGGGGTGGTCGAGGCGGGCGGTGAGGCGGGCTTCCCGAATGAGGTGGATGAGACGTGTGCGTAGCGGGTCGCTTTCGGCGAGGTCGGAGCGCAGCTCTTTGAGGGCGACGTAGCGCTCGAGCTTGCGGTCGTATGCGAGGGTGACGCGACCCATGCCGCCGACGCCGAGGAGCTCGCCGCGGATGTAGCGGGTGGCGAACGTGTCGGACGATGGGGCTGGAGCTTGCGATTCGGCTGGCTGGGAGAGCGGGTCCAGCGGGTCAGGGTCGCCGGCGAGCGACCACTGGGGGAGGCTGCCGTTGGGGGTAGGGTATGGGGACCGTGTGTGGTCGTCGGGGGGCATGGGGCGACCTCAGGTCTGGTCGTCCAGGGTGTCGTCGCGTGCGAGGAAGAGCTCGACGTTGCCGGTCCCGTCCATGCGGATGAGGTCGGTGCGGATCCGGGCGTCGCGCAGCTTCTTGCGTAAGCGCACAAGCGTCACGTCCCAGCGTTTGCGAAGCTGGGCCGTCTCGTGTTCGTCGCGCCAGATTTCACGAGCGAGGGCTTCCCAGTTGATGGGCTTGCCGATGGAGGCGAGCTCGCCGAGCATGCGTGCGGGGATCCCGTCGATGGCAAGGGGAGGGTCTTCGCCGCGATAGAAATGGGCCGTGTCGTAGCGGAGTACGATGTGGAGCGGGGCGCCGATCCCGCCGGTCGAGAGAGTTGCGGCCGCTCCGGAGGCCTGGAGCTCGACGGGGACGGCGGTGAAGATGCGCTCGCCGATGGTGAAGGTGTCGCCGTAAGTCAGGGGGCGGCTTGGGGTCGCCACGAGGCGGAGGCGCCAGCCGAGACCGTCGGACCAGAGGGTGGCGTCGGCTTGCGGGTGGAGGGTCGGGGTGAGCTCGACGCGGCCGGCGACCCGCAGCGAAGCCACGTTGGGGAGGACCTGGCGTGGCAGGCCGTCGCCTTCGAGTCCCATGACCTCGGCTGGGAGGACGACTTCGATCACGTTCAGAGTGAGGTCGTCGGCCAGCCGGATGACCTGGCCTGGGACCAGCCGGCTCTCGACGATGGGGATCTCGTCGATGGCGACGCGGCCGCGTAGGGGCAGGATACGCAGCGTGCTGCCGCGTAGGGAGACCATCGCGTGCATCTCGGAGACGCGTGGGTCCTGGATGCAGAGGGCAGCCGACCAGAGGCGGCCGATGACGTCGCCGTGGCCGAGCTCGACCGTGGGGCCAGAGGGGATTTCGAGGCGGACGAAGGCGCGCACGTGGGGCCTCTAGCAGAAGAGGCAGTGTCGTGCACCGCGTGTTTTTCCACGGGAGGTGTGAGCGGTTACCGGCTGTGTGTGGGCTCGGTGAGGGGCTCAGCCGCCTTCGCGGTTGCTCTCGTTGACGAGCGCCAGCAGCGCGCAGGTCAGGATGAGGCGCGGGTCGAGGTCGTCGCCGAAGACGACGATGGTCTGGTCGACGTGAAACTCTTTGATGAAGAAGCGGAACTTCTGGCGCACCGTGGCGACGACCTGGCCGTTGACCTCGATGTCGTGCTTGCTGGTGAGGAAGGGCAGGAAGCGACGCAGGATGCTCGCGCCCTTCTCGATGAGGTGGCCGATGACCTGGCCGGCCGCGTTCATGATCTCCATCTTGTCGCGCAGGATGGACTTCACGCCCATGGTCTTGACGCCGCCGATGTGCTCGCCAGTGGTCGGGTCGGTGAGGTCGTAGACGTAGTTGAAGGCGATGACCTGTTGGGCCTTCACGCGGACGAGCGCTTCGGTCTTCTGTTCGTCGCCGAAGATCTGCCACTCGCCGCGCAGCTTCATGATGGGGTGGCGCACGAACAACGCGAGCGTGCCGTCGGGGGCGAAGACGCGGAAGGTGCGCTCGAAGAAGGACAGCCACGGGCGCTTGATGATGTAGTTGCCGTGGCGGAAACGTGGGTCCACGAGCGTTGGAGACGTGGATGCGACGGGTGTCGAGGCGGGAGCGTGATGTGCGACCATGCCCTCGTGTCCTCCGAATCGTGGTGAGCGTCAACCCGAGGCCCGATGGGCTGAGCATAGACCTTGCGCTGGGGGCGCGCTCGGGTGGAGATTGGGCGCACGAAGCCGAACCGGACGTCCGTCCTGGAGTGAAGATGCGCCTTTCCGCCCTCGCAGTGTCCGTCCTGGTCTCCGTCGTGTCCGCCTGCGGCGAGAAGCCCACGCCCACGCCAGCGCCCACGCCAGCGCCGACGCCCACGCCTGAGCCCTCGCCCACGCCCACGCCGTATCGGTCGTCCCCTTCGCCCTCCGCCGATCCCTCTGGGTCATCCTCCGGAGACCCGACGGGCCCGGCTGCGGCGCTTCGGGACCGACCTGCCGTTGGTATGCCCACGCCCACGCCCGATGCCGCGCCCCCAACCCTAAAGTCCGGTCACAAAGAGTCCTGGAGGGTCCAGCCCGAGGACACCAAGCGCACCGTCTCGACCTTGCTCGCTCGCCCCGATGGTGTGGTCATCGCGCTCGGCGGCACGACCGAGCCGGGCCAGATGCGTATCGGCATGATGGCCATCGACGCGGCCGGCAAGGTGCTCTGGGACAAGACCCACGGCGACCGCCACAACCTCGCGGCGACCCCCAACGGAGGCGGCGTGGCGCTGCCGGATGGTGGCTTCCTCGTCGTTGGCAACCTCATCCTGGCCGACCTCTCCTATCACGTCTGGGTCGGCCGCTTCGGCCCCGACGGGTCGCCCACGTGGGAGGCCAAGCTCGGCAATGCCGACAAGTGGGCCATCGCCAGTTGGGCCCTCGCGCTCGCCAACAACGAGGCGCTCATCTCGGTCAGCCGCGGTGACGAGGCCTACCCCACCCACGAGCTCGTGCGGATTTCCCTCGCCGACGGCTCGGTCACCCAGACGACGGTCGCTCCGGGCATGGTCACGCTGCCGGAGCGCGATGGTAAAGGTGTCCTGCGCACGGTCGCGTGGACCTACCCAGGCAACTCCGCCAAGAGCCAGGACTTCATCGTCGACCCGACGAGCGGCGAGCTCAAGGCGCCCGAAGGCGCGGTATCCGCTCCGTCCAAAGACTGGCAGAAGGCGGCCGGCGACGCGCTCCTCGTGTCGTCCGTGGTGCTCACCGATGGGAGCCGCATCCTCGTCACCCGTGGCCAATCGGAAGGCACCCCGGCCATGCTCGTGAAGGGCGACGCCGAAGGCCGACACCACTGGCGCCACTTCCTCGATGGGGGCTTCGACCAGGTCACGGTCATCACGCCGGTGGGCGACGGCTTTGTCTTCGTGGCCGAGCGCTGGGTCACCGACGACCGCGGGCTGCGCGACCCCGGCGGCGTGCGTGTCATCCGCATGGACTGAGCGCATGGACTGGCGGCATCGACTGAGGACATGGGCTCAGCTCGGTGAATTGATGTGGGGGCCGCTTAAGGTTTCGTGATCTGAGCGCGTTGCTGGGACTCGTAGGCGTCCGATGTCGCCCCGCGGTTCGTCCCGATAACGGATGTCCGGCGAGGCGAGGTCGGGCCGCTCGCACACGCGTCTGTCCGCTCCGTCGCGGGCCTGCGAGGTGGCGGGCAGACATTGCAACCAAGACCCGCGTGAACGCGAAGGCGCCGCATGAGAGACACGAGTCCCCCGACGTTTGTGTGGAGTGGTGTCTGGTTCGTGGTCGCCGTGGCCGCCGCGTGTGCCGTCGGGCCCTCATGTGATGCGGGTGAGCGGGACGAGGGGGTGACCGCCGGCGAGACCGAGGGCTTGGACGAGCTCGCGCGTCCGCTCACACCGTTGGCGACGCCATGCACCTTCGGACCGATCTCAGGGGTACCGACGATGACGGTGAGCGTCGGCGACGATGAGACGGCGGTACTTTCGCGGCGCAGCATCGACTCGGCACTGCTCGTCAACGGAGTGGCGTGCGGGACGGCGACAGCGACGACGACGAAGCGTATCGAGGTGACCGGGAGCAGCGGACGCAATGTGGTCATCGTCGACTATCTCAATGGAACGTTTGCGCTTGGCTACGGCGCGACGGTGGGCGTGACGGTGGACCTGGTCTCGGGGGCGGGCGACGCGGTGCGGTTCCGGGGCGGCGGGCTCGCAGACACGGTCACGGTCGGGGCCGATGGGGTCGCGGTCAACGCCGACACGGTGCGCGACATCGGCATGCTCAACGTGGATGAGCTCACGTTCTCGCTCGGTGCGGGCAACGACGTGTTCTCGGGCTCGGGCGGGTTTGGCACGGGGACCGCGTATACGGGCGCGATCACGGTCTATGGCGGCGACGGCAACGACACGCTGAGCGGCGGGGCAGGGGCCGATACGCTGCACGGCGGTGCGGGCAACGACACGCTGCGCGGGGCGATGGACAGCGCCAATGACACGGCGAGCGACGTGATGCGAGGGGGCGAGGGCGACGACACCTTCGATGCGGGGAATGCCGTCAACGGCAGCGACGAATTCTATGGGGGTGCGGGGCGCGACCACCTCACCTATGAGAATCGGACCGTCGCCATCAGCGCGATGGTCGGGTTTGTCGGCAACGAGGACGGCGAGTTCGACATGATGGAGGGAGACATCGAAGTCCTGACGGGCGGCAGCGGCAACGACGAGTTCCTCATGCCGATCAATACGGGCAGCTACACCGTCAACGCCGGCCCGGGCGACGACTTCTTCGGGCACCAGGGATTCGCGACGCCGTCGATGCCAGCGTATGCGGGGCACACCTTCTCGGGTGGGGCGGGCTTCGACAGTGTGAGCTATTACTGGATCGAAGTGGGCGACGTGGTGCTGAGCCTCGATGGGGTAGCCAACGATGGGACACAGGGCCTCGACAACCTCAAGACCGACATCGAGCGGTTGTGGGGCGGGCAGGGCAACGACACGATCACAGGTGGGCCGAACAACGATGTGCTCATCGGCAGCCAGGGCAATGACACGATCTATGGGTTAGGCGGCAGTGACACGTCCGTCGAGTCGCAGAACGACGGGAACGACGTCTACAACGGTGGGGCGGGCGTCGACACGATCGACTACTCGGGGCGGACCGTGGCGGTCACCGCTTCGCTCGACGGGTTGGCCAATGACGGAGCGTCGGGCGAGCTCGACAACCTCATGCCCGACATCGAGAACGTGCTGACCGGCTCGGGCGACGACACCATCATCGGCAGCGACCTCGGCAACGAGCTCGAAGGGGGTGACGGGGCCGACACCATCTCGGGTGGCGCGGGCAACGACATCCTCTTTGGTGGTGCGGGCATCGACTCGCTCGACGGCGGGCTGGGCGACGACATCCTCGATGGGGGCGCGGCGGTCGACACACCGCTCACCTGTGGTGCGGGTGATGGCGACATCCTCGTGGTCGGGTCCGGCGAAACGGCGCTGCTCTGCGAACTGTGAGGGTGGGCGAGGTGCTGAAACGCGTGGAGACGTCGGGATTCAGAGGCTCCAGTAAAGGAACCCATTGGGCGCGCTCGCCGGGTCGATGACGCGTTTGACGTCGACCAGGACGCCGCCGGCTTGGAGCGCTGACCAGATCCGTTCGGGTGCGTCGCGGAAGGGGCGATGCTTGACGGCGAGCACGACGGCATCGAGCCCGACGAGCTTGTCGAAGGGTACCAGCGCGCGTCCGAAGGCCAGGGCCGCCTGTGTCTCGTCGACGATGGGGTCGACCGCGATGACCTCGCACCCGAAGGACTCGAGGTCGTCCATCAATGGCCCGACCAGGCTGTTGCGCACGTCGGGGAAGTCCTCCTTGAAGGTGACGCCGAGCACGCCGACGCGGGCTCCGAGCGCCGAGCGGCCGGCCTCGGCCAGGAGCTTCACGGTCTTCTTGGCGATGAAGCTGGCCATGGTGTCGTTGATGCGCCGCCCGGCCAGGATGACTTCGGGGTGGAGGCCCAGGGCCTGGGCGCGCGCCGTCAGGAAGTAGGGGTCCACGCTGATGCAATGGCCACCGACGAGGCCGGGCTCGAAGTCGAGGTGGTTCCACTTGGTGCGCGCAACTGACAACACGTCGCGTGTCGGGATCTGCAGGCGGTCGCAGATGACAGCGAGCTCGTTCATGAGCGCCACGTTCAGATCGCGCTGGGTGTTCTCGAGGAGCTTGCTCAGCTCGGCCGCGCGCACCGACGGCGCCCTGAAGACGCCCGCTTTCACGACGCTCGAATAGACGGCGGCGACCCGCTCCATGACGGCCGGGTCGGATGCCGCGACGACCTTGATGACACGTTCGAAGGAGTGCTCGCGGTCGCCTGGGTTGATACGCTCGGGCGAGTAGGCGACGTGGAAGTCGACGCCCGCCTCGAGCCCGGACACGGCGGCCAGGATGGGGCCGACGATCTCCTCGGTGACGCCCGGCCAGACGGTCGACTCGAGGACCACGACAGCTCCCTCGGACAAGACGCTGCCGACCGTCCGCGCCGCGTCTTCGACCGCCGAGATGTCCGGCGCACGCCCCGGCCCGAGAGGTGTCGGCACTGCAATGACGAAGAACGACACCGTCGCCAGGTCGTGTGGGTCGGTCGTGAGCCTCAGCCCAGCGGCCCTCAGGTCGTCCACGCCGATGTCGCCGTTGCGGTCGCGCAGCTCGCGCAGCTCGTCGATTCGCAGGACGTCGATGTCGAAGCCGACGGCCCCCGGGTAGGCCCGTCCGAATGCAACAGCAACCGGCAGGCCGACGTAGCCCAATCCAATGACACCGATCGTCTCGTTCATCCCGTCGCTCCAGCCGCACGTCTGGCCACCTCCATAACATGCGCCCGCCACCCCCGGCCAGGCACCCACCCCCGACTCCATCCCAGGGGTCGGGACATTTCATATTTCATATTACACCGGCCATCCATGCGCCTCTCAGCCCTCCACCTCCGCCAACCACATCGGCCGCCACCTCCGCCCACCTTCGCCATTGCGCGCCCCACCCCGATTGCGCATGCTGCCTCCGATGGTCGCCCCGCCCGCCGCGCCAATGTCCACTCCCCGCCGCCCCGACGGCTGGGTCGCCCCTGGCCCCGCGCCCGCAGCACACCCCATCTCCGTCGCCCCCGATGAGGAGCTCTCCTTCCTGCTCGGCGACTGGCGCATCCTGCAACGCCGAGACGGCCACCGCTGGTCCCTCGACGACCTCGTGACCGCCTGGGTCGCCCGCTCAGTGGCCACCCACCTCGGGCTGACCGGCCCCTTCCTCGATCTCGGCACCGGCATCGGCTCGGTGGCCCTCATGATGGCCTGGTCCTTCCCCGACGCCCGAATCACCGGGGTCGAAGCCCAGGACATCTCGTTTGGCATGGCCACCCGCAGCGCCCATTTCAACGGCTGCGACGACCGCGTCACCTTCCACCACGGCGACCTCCGCACAGCCCCCGGCACCCTCATCCCCGCCCACGCCTGGCCGCTCGTCACCGGCACGCCGCCCTACTTCGACGACCCCAATCAGACTCGTTCGTCCGCCCCACAAAAGGAACCCTGCCGCTTCGAAGTCCGCGGCGGCGTCGAGGACTACCTCCTCGCCTTCGCGCTCTCCCTCGCCCCCGCCGGCGTCGGCGTCGTGTGCCACGCCTCGCGCCAACGCGAACGGGTCATCACCGCCATCGCGCGCGCCGACCTCCAGCTCGCCCACCAGCTCGAGGTCACCCCCAAAGCCGGCCGCGACGCGCTCGTCGACGTCTTCGTCGTCACCCGCCGCCCGGCCTCCTTCCCACTCGCCTCGACCCTCGTCGTGCGCGACGCCGCCGACCAGTGGACGCCCGCCTTCCTCGCCCTGCGCGAGACCATGGGCATGCCCCCTCCGCTCCGACGGGGCGCTTGAGCCATGGCCGACGAGCCTTCGCAGCCCTTCCAGCCCGGCACACCCGGCGCGCCGAAACCCCGCACCCTTCGCTCGATCGGACTCTGGGGCGCGACCCTCTTCCTCACGCCGCCCATCGCCACCATCGCCGGCGCCGCCGCGCTCGTCGGCGACAAGACCGGTCGTGTCTGGTGGTCCGCCTCACGTGCCTGGGCTCGCGGCATCCTCGCGGCCGCCGGCATGTCCGAGCTCATCATCAAAGGCGACGAGGTCCTCTACGGCGGCGACCCGATGATCGTCATGTCCAACCACGAGAGCCACCTCGACCCGCCCGCGCTCATCCTCTCGTCCGACCGCCCCATCGGGTTCCTCACCAAACAAGAGCTCAAGTGGATTCCGCTCTTCGGTTGGGCCCTCGAAGCGACCGGCCACATGTTCATCGACCGCAAGAACAAGGCCCAGTCCCACGCCTCCATCGACCGCGCCGCAGGCCGCATCGCCGATGGCCGCTGCGTGGCGGTTTTCCCGGAAGGCACACGCTCCGTCGACGGCAACCTCCTGCCCTTCAAGAAGGGCGGCTTCGTACTCGCCGCCAAAGCCCAGGTCCCCATCGTCCCGGTCGGCGTCGCGGGGACCCACACGATCTTCCCAGCCAAGAACCCCTACGTGAAGGGCCAAGGCCCCATCGCCGTCGTCTACGGCCAGCCCATCTCCACGTCGGGCTTCACGCTCGAGACCAAAGACGTCCTCATGGCCGAGGTCCACGACCGTATGGTCGCCCTGCGCGACGAAGCCCGCATGCTCGTCGAAGAGCGCCGCTGACGGCCAAGTCTCTGTGAATACGAAAATTTTACGGACGTCGCGCGCGACTCTATAGGCAGGGCGGCCTCCCGCCCATCGGAGCCTTCCATGCGCACACTCATGTCGTCTCTCGCCCTGACCGCTATCCTCGCTTCCTCCGCACACGCCGAGGAAGTCGAGGGCGACCCGCCGCTCTACTTCGGCACCGGCAATCACGTGAAGATCGGCGTCGACATGGGCATCTCCAGCTTCTCCGACACCAGCATCTTGTCGTTCACCCCGACCCTCGAAGGCCGCTTCGCCATCAGCGACCAGTTCGGCATCCAGGTCATCCTCCCCACCATGTTCGTCTCGCTCTCCCCCGAGGGTGGCGATTCGATGTCACGCTTCGAGCTGGCCAACCCCACCATCGCCTTCGAATCCATCCTCGAGAAGATCGGCTTCGGTGCGACCGTCGTCCGCGCCGGTGTTGCGCTCCCCCTCGTGAGCTTTCCCGACACCGCCGACCTCACCGACCCCAACGCCTTTGAAGACATCATCCTGCAGGCCGCCAACATCACCATGTCTGCGGGTTCACGCGGCATGTTCAACATGTGGCGCTATGCGCCCGACACTTTGTCGGTCTTTGGCGAGCTCGTCGCCGCCGTCGACTACGACGGTGTGTTCATGGAGTTCGGGGCGGGTCTCGGTGTCTTGATTCCGACTTCGGACAACGCCGACACCGAGATCGCCATCCAGGCCTCCGCCAAGATGGGCGTCGGTTCGACCGTCATTCCCTACTTCGGGCTGGGCTTCGTCATCGTGCCGACCGAGTACGAGTCTTCGAACCCCGACGATGGCGGTGAGGACGCCTTCCAGTTCGGTATCCAGGTCGGCCTCATCGCCAAGCTCGGCGCGGCCCGACTCGACTTCGGAGCACAGCTCAACGTCGACAGCCCGTTCGGCTTCTCGTTCGATGACGGCGGCGTCTTCGGCCTCAACCTCGCGGCCACCGTCCCCTTCTGATTCACTGACCCGTGGTCGCTCACCTCGCGACCTCACGCAAAAGGCTCGAACATCGAGAATCTCGATCGTCGAGCCTTTTTTCTTTCCCGCTCACCCCGTTTCCTCAGTCCCCTTTCCCCCTGTTCGGCCATCTCAATCCACCTCTGCCCAGGCCTCGCGATGAGCCATCTCCAAGACACGCCCGAGGGCACCCGCCTCCTCCTCCACGTCGTTCCACGGGCCAGCCGCACGGCCATCGCTGGACTCCACGACGGGCGCGTCAAGCTGGCGGTCGCCGCGCCTCCCGTCGATGGCGAGGCCAACGACGCCATCACGCGTTTCCTCGCCAAGGCCCTCGGCATCCCCCGCGACCACGTCACTATCGCCGCCGGCCAGACGGGCAAGAAGAAGACCGTCGCCATCGCCGGCCTCGACCCCGCCACTGTCGCCGCCGCCCTCGGCCTCCAACCCTGAACCCCGACGTCACCCCAATAGGGGTCGGGACAGTCCAAATTGCATTTCAGCCCCGCCTCGCAGGCCGCTCCCCTACGTCACCCCAGTAGGGGTCGTCCAGCAGGGGGCGTCCAGCAGGGGTCGTCCAGCAGGGGTCGGGACATTTCATATTTCATTTTAGGCCCGCCTCGCAGGCCGCTCCCCGCCAGGCCGCTGTCCGAATCACGCCGCCAGAGCCACCCGCTGCTCCGCCCCGAAACCCAACTGCCCGACCCGATCGGACTGCCTCACAGGCAGCCGCACCGTGAACGTCGTGCCCGCGCCCGGCGTCGATACGAACCCGATGTACCCCCCGTGCCTCGCCACGACGGCCTGGGCCAGAGTCAGTCCCTGCCCGGTCCCGCGCCCGACCTCCTTGGTCGTGAAGAACGGGTCGAACACCCTCTGAGCGATCTCTTGCGGGATACCGACGCCGTCGTCGCTCACCGTCACGACGACCTGGTCCCCCTCGCTGCGTGTCCGCACCGTGATGCACCCCCGCTTGCCGCCAGAACCGACCTTGTCCGCGACCGCATGCGCCGCGTTCACGATGAGGTTCAGGAAGACCTGGTTCACCTCGCCGAGGTGGCACTCGACCGACGGAATCGGCCCGTACTCCGTCACGATCTCGGCCACCAGCTTGTATTCGAATCGCGCGATGACCAGCGTACTCGACAGCGCCTCGTTCAGGTTCGCCGACATCATCTCGACCCCATCGGGGTAGGCGAAGTGTCTCATCGACCGCACGATCGTCGCGACCCTGTCGAGCCCTTCCAGCGACCGCGCCATTGCATGCGGCACGTTCTCCAACATGTAGTCGAGGTCCGCCTCCGCCTCGACCTCCCGGGCACGTTGAAACGCCTCGCCAGCCGCCTCGCCTCCTTCGATGCGCCTCGCCGCCTCCCGATACCCGTCGACCACCCGCATCAGCTCGCCAACGGCCTCGGCCACGAAACGCGCGTTGTCTCCGATGAACTGGATGGGCGTATTGATCTCATGCGCCACACCCGCCGCCAGCCGCCCCACCGCCTCGAGCTTCTGTGCCTGTCGCAGCTCGACCTCCATCCCTTTGACCGCCCGCTCCTCCCGCTCGAGCTTCGTCAGCGCCTCGCGCACCCGATGGTGCGCCTTCTCGAGGTCCAACTTGTGCCGATCGCTCTCTCGGAACATGCCGACCATGCTCGTGTCCCGAGCACGCGTGATGAGCATCACGATGACCGACAACAGCGTGAACATGACCGGGTATATCGGCGGCACGCCGTCGATGAATGCCAGCCCACCCTGTCCCACGGCGATCGCGACGAGCGACACCGTCGCATGCAGCCGCCCCATGTTCTCGCTCGACACCGCGATGAGCGGCTGGAGCATCCAGATCGCCAACGGCCATCCGGTGAGATAGCTCGTCGCCATCGTCGCTGGCACGTTGACCGCCAGCCGGAACCATTCGGCGCGGGTGCTCCCGAACCGGACCAGCCCCCAACGCGTGACCCCGAAGTTGAGCCCCGTGACCACGACCTGGAGCACCAGCACGAGCACCAACCGGTCCCATTGGCCCCACACGTTGGCCAACGCCAAGAGCATCAGCGCCATCGCCGCTGCCGACACGATATTGTAGATGCGTCGCGTCAGCTCGGCACGGCGGTCGACGCTCATCGCGCTGGCATGCTCCGAGCCTTCTTTGTGGCTCGCCGAGCCAAGGCTCGCATTAGACTCGACCGTCATGGGGTTCCTGTGCGCCCAGCGGTCATCCCCGTGCAGCCAACGCCCGGGACACTCACCGAGTCGCCGATCCCATTACGGCACTCGAAGCCGGATAACCCAGCGCGCGACGTCTTCAGGTTGTAACCGGCAGCGTTAGCAATCAGTATCTTCAATCAATCCGAATGTCGGGGCGGGTCAAGCTGATGTAACTTCCGGAGGTTTCGGATCGACCGTCTCAGCGTACCTGACAGACGAAGGGCAGCGTCCGCGCGCAATCGAGGTCGTTCCAGCGCCCATTCCACGGCACCACCTGCGCACAATCCTCCCGCCCGCCGCTGTCGTTGGGCTCGCCCTCGGACCATGGCGCGAACGTCACCGGTTCGGCGTCTGCCCACACGAACTCGCCCTCCGTCTCGCGGTCCGACAGCCCGAGCCACCACGTCGTCCATTGCAGCCCCAACGTCGCCCGCTGGAAGGCCAGGGCCTCGTCTTCGCTCGTGATGGACGCGAGCTCACCACCCCGTTCCTGGCACTGCGCCTGCGCCTCCACCCAGGTCCGCGGCCGAAAACACAGGTGCCACCGCACACCGTCGCGCGGGCTGTCGACCTCGACGCACGGCTCACACGCCACGTCGTCATCGAGGATCCCGTCGCAGTCGTCATCGCGCAGGTTGCACTGCTCAGGCGCCCCCGGATACACGTCCGCGCGGTCGTCATCGCAGTCGTCCTCGCACGGCGAAGACCCATCCCCATCGGCGTCGACCCCTTGCGGCTCCGCGCACCCCAGGTTCGCCTCGACCCACGCCGCACGAGCCGACAGCTCCCATAGGAGCTCGTCCTGCGCAGCCCTCACCTGCGCTTGCGATTCCACCCGTCGCGGGTCGCTCGCGACCTCGCTCGCAATGATGAATCGCAGCGCCGACGCCACCTCATCGAATCGTTTCACCCGCGCCACCTCGGTGACCCTCCGCAGCGCCGCCCCGAGCTCGCGCCGGCACTCGGCATCGTCTCTGCACTGGCCCACCAGCTTGCCGCCACCGATCCATGGGTTGGGCGCGTCACCCCCCTCGAGGCTCCTCCCGAGCGCCATCGGCAGAAATGTCACCCGCCTGGGTAAGTCCCCGTCAGCGGGCCCGACCATCAGCCCGAATCCCGACGCCGAACGCGCATAGCCGGCCCAATGTCCAATCCATATATGCAGCGCCATCTGGTCGACGAAC
Source organism: uncultured Myxococcia bacterium (assembly GCA_942493285.1). Lineage (GTDB taxonomy): Bacteria > Myxococcota_A > UBA9042 > PHBI01 > PHBI01 > WYBB01. Next base: position 5,675,631 of record OW818691.1, on the reverse strand, counting down.
CCCCACAGGTCCACCTGCGCCCCCACAGCTTCGACCAGCGGTACGGGATTGCCGTCGAGCCGGGCCAACCGAAACGTCTCGAGTGCCGTAGCGAGGTCGTCGAGCCCCTCACGCGCGGCCTCGTCGCCAGTCACCTGAAGGTAGTCCGCGACCTGCCAGGGCCACAGATCCACGCGGTCGCGGCTGATGAAGACAGCCCCCGCATCCCCACCCAGGAGCCCCTGAAACGTCGGGCTCGTGATCGGCTCGCTCATCGCGTAGAGCCCGAAATCCTCGCCATGCACCGTGAGCCGGGCATGGGTCGAACGCGGGGCGGGGACCCCGGCCAGTCGATGGATCAGGTGCACGAGCCGCTCTCTCATCTGGCTCGGATCTTCGGTCATCGGCCCCAACACGAGCCCGTCCGTGCCATGCTGCGCGACCTCGTCCTCGCCCTCCACGAACCTCAGAACGAGGGCTGGCTTCCCCGCAAAACCACCCGCATTGTCGCCCACCATCGTCACGCGCACCGCCAGCGGCGGCCCATCGGCCAGGCGCACGGACGCGGTCACCGACGAGCTCGGCGCGCCCTCGAGCAATGCCTGCGCCAGCGGCTCGAGGTCCAATTCGACGGGCACGACACCCCACTCGAACGGGTCGTCGGGCGCAACCCAAGGCGCAGGCGCGTCGACCTCGGTCCCCACTTCCGACACATCCGAATCGTCTTCGCTGTCGTCCGCATCCGTGTCGACAACCTCTGCGTCGGAAGCGTCCGCCGCGTCCGCCAGGTCGCTCTCCGTCGATCCGTCGGCGGATGTGCCATCGGAGTCGTCGCCCACGCCGACATCAGCACCTGTCGAGGTGTCCAGCGTCTCCGCGCCATTCGTGTCCAAGCCGACTTGTGTGTCTGGCGTGTCTTGCGCCGAGCCACCCCCGTCACACGCGACCGCGATCAACAACGTCCAGACGACCAGGGCACTGCGTCTCATGAGCCTTCCGTAACACGCCACCCGCCGGACGACCGCCGTGACCGAGTGTTATTTTGCGACGGCCGTGTCGCGAATTGGCTTTTCAATCGGACACAAACGGCGTTTCGAATCTCACAGAGACACGAGTGTCGCAATCTGCACCTGGCTTCGTCCTCGGAGCACCCGAAAGCCCTTTCCATCCACGATGCACTCGGCGGTTAAAAAAGAAGCGCCCCGTTCCGGGAACCGGTTCGGGGCGCAAGGCCGAGAGGATCGGATGGTAGGATTTTATGGCGGGGACCCTGATGAGGGCCTGTTGTTTAGGAGGGCAGAAACACAGGTAGGACCCTGGAATGGTACAAGAGCCGTGCCAAGCTTGGCAAGCATCTTGGGCGACGTTTTCTTACGGCTCTGCGGCCGGCGCCCATGCACGTCTTCGAACCCCGCCTAAGTATTCAGGTTTTATCGAACTTGTGCCAGCGCTCCGGACCCGAGACTGCCACGCGAGGCCCCCATCGTGAACCGACATTGTCGACGTGACCCGCGTTCATGGATGCGCCACGACGCCAATGGTGGCATGCAGAACACCTCGACTGCATGGGTCCCAGCGCCCACCGAACGCCTGCAGCTCGAAGGCGTCCAGGGGCACAGCACCCGTCGTGAGCACGCCCTCACGGGACGAGGACGGTCGCTGCCGTTCAGCGGACCCATCATATTGAAGAGAGGATGACGCGCGTGAACCGGGATTTTGGTGCCCTCAACCCCAACAGCGTCGGGACCCTCATGAAGGAGGCCGTCCGTCGGGCGATCGTCGCCATCCGCGCCCAACGCTTCTCCTTCGAGACCCGCGCCAAGAATCCAAGCGACTCCTCGCGTGGCCTCGACTTCGTCACCACGGCCGACCACGCCGCCCAACAGGTCCTCGTCTCACTGCTTCGCGCCTGGTTTCCCGACTACGGCATCGTCGCGGAGGAAGACCACCTCCGCGTCCCGTGCACGCACCCACACCACGACGTCTGGTTCACGGTCGACCCGCTCGATGGCACACGCGCGTTCATGCGCCGGCAATCCCACGGCATCGGCACCATGGTCTCGCTCGTCTGTGACGGCGAAGTCATAGCGGCGTGCGTGGGCGACGTGATGACGAGCGAAGTCTACGCCGCCCGCCCCGACGACTACACGGTCCACCGCATCAGCGAGTTTGGCATCGCCGAGCGCCTCACGGTCGACACCACCCGTCCACTCTCCGAGCAAGGCGTCCTGATAGGCGATCACGGCCGGCCGCGATCGCCTATCATCGTGGCGATGGTGGCCGATCCGGAACCGCTCTTTGCTGGCATCCAGACCGCCAGCGGCTCTATCGGCATCGGCATCGCGCGCCTCTGGAAGAGCGAGGTCGGCGGGGCCGTCTTTGGCCCCTTCGCCGTTGGCAGCCCGTGGGATCTCTATCCCATCATCGGCATCTCACGACGCCTCGGCTTCCACTTCTTCGCCCTCCCGCTCGACGGGCCCGGCTTTCCGTGGCAGCCGACCATCGCCCGCCTCGGCACCCCGGTCCCACACGAGATCCTGGTCCTCCACGAGAGCCGATTGCCCGAGCTGGAGAGCTGGACTCACAGGGCTTTCGGTGAGCTCGGGACGATCAGGGCTTCGCCGCCATCTTGATGATCATGCCCATCTTCATGTCCGCGCTCTGACCCTGCGCGGACAAGTCCATGCGCATGTTCATCTTCATGTCGACACTGCCCGCCGTCGGGTTGCCGAGGTCGAAGCCGATCTTGCCTTCGGCGTCGATCGCCAGTGCCTTCAGGTCCACCTCGCCGGGCGCATTGGGCACGGTCATCTTCTGCGCGTCGGCCGACCCCTTGAGCGTGAACTCGAGTGTCCCCTTGTCCCCGTCCAACGCAACGAGCTTGTAGTTGGCGACCATGCGCGCCTTGGCGCCCATCATGTCGACCGTCGACAGGGCCTCCCACTGCGCGCCGATGCCGACCGCCTCGGTCGGAAAGGGGACGACGCCGCCCTGCATGGCCTGGTCCATGCCGGCCTGCATCTGGCCCATCATGGGGTTCGCCTTGTCGCCGAGGTCGGCCTCGAGCATGCGGCCCTGGGGGTCCATCTTGAAGGACATCTTCATGCCCTTCATCATGTCGTCGAACATCTTGCTGTCGCCGCCCATCTCGGCCAGCTTGCCGCCGAGCGTCACCGACGCGGAGGTGATCTCCATCGCCTGTGTGAAGTTGCCGGCCGGGTCCACGGCGGTGATGCTGTTCAGGGCGCCGAGCTTCATCTTGAAGCCCATCTCCATGCCGCCGCCGTCGATCGAGAGGTCGATGTCCATGTCGGCTTCGTTCTTGGCGTCGACCTTGGCCACGTAGCGAAGGACGCGGGTGTTCTCGCCCGCGCTCTTCACGACGGTCTTGGCGGCTTCGCCCGGAGCTGGGAACTCAGCGGCCGGCGGCAGGTCCGAAGTGCCTTTGCCGCAAGCGGAGAAGCCGATGAGTGCGGTGGCGACGATGAATCCGAATCGTTTCATGGGGGCTCCGTGGGGGTCCGGCTCGGGCTGATGTCCGGTGGTCTGAGATCACCGCCATAGACCTGTTTGCCAGGCGAGGACAACCAGTGATCGTCATGAGGCTTGCGAGCCCACCCACCCCATGCTATCTGCGCGCGCCGCTTTGACCCGGGAAGTCTCCGAGCTCGAAGCGGCCGCCGTGAAGGCACCAGCCCCACGACGAAACTCCGCACACTCCCGTGTCTTTCGTGACGTCCTTCTCCATAAGAAGGGTCGTTTCCGGGGGTGGAGGCCAACGAAAGCAAGAGGTCTATATGAGTAGCGTAGGCATGCGTGACATGCTCGAGGCAGGCGTTCACTTCGGCCATCAGGTTCACCGCTGGAACCCGAAGATGCGTCCCTTCCTCTGGGGCCAGAAGAACGGCATCCACATCATCAATCTCCAGAAGACCGTGGCGTGCTTCCGCGCCGCCATCGACTTCATGTCGTCGGTCGCCCGTGACGGCAACAAGGTCCTCTACGTCGGCACCAAGCGCCAGGCGCAGGAGATCATCGAGCAGGAGGCCACCCGCGCCCGCCAGCCGTACGTCGTCAATCGCTGGCTCGGTGGCATGCTCACCAACTTCCAGACCATCCGCTCGTCGATCGACCGCATCGAAGAGATCGAGAAGCTCCTCGACGTGGGCAACGTCGAGAAGCTGGTCAAGAAGGAAGTCAACATGCTCGAGCGCGAGCGCGACAAGCTCTTGCGCAACCTCGGCGGCATCCGTGACCTCAAGAAGCTCCCGGGCGCGATCTTCGTGATCGACACCGTGAAAGAGCACCTCGCCATCGAAGAGGCGAAGAAGCTCGGCATCAAGGTCATTGCACTCGTGGACTCCAACTCGGATCCCAGCCGCATCGACTTCCCGATCCCGTCGAACGACGACGCCATCCGCGCGCTGACCCTGTTCACGCACGCGCTCACCGACTCGTTCCTCGCTGGCGCCGCGCTCCACAAGGAAGCCTTCCAGCGCGAGTTCGTCCCGACCTCGTCGAAGGACGTCGACGTGGTCGTTCGCGGCCAGGACGACGGCGCGGCCGCCGAGGCCTGATCGGATCCCGGGCGCGGACACCACGCGCCCCTCCCGTCGGGCAACGCCTGGCGGCCGAAGACAACGATCACATCGGACACATCGATCACACCGACCGCGACGAAACCAGGGCTCCGCCTTCGACCGAATGCGGGGCCCTGCCCTCAGGGGCGCCCTTCGCTGGGAACCCCGACCCAACACAATCCGGCTGCTCACCAAATGGGAGCACCCGCTGCGGAGTAGATACATGAGCAACATCACCGCTTCTCTCGTCAAGGACCTCCGCGAGCGCACTGGCGCTGGCATGATGGATTGCAAAAAGGCTCTCGAGGAGAACGATGGCAACATCGAGCTCGCGATCGAGTGGCTTCAGAAGAAGCAGCTCTCCTCGGCTGGCAAGAAGGCCGGGCGCATCGCGGCTGAAGGCACCGTCCACGCCTACATCCACCAGGGTGGGCGTATCGGCGTTCTGGTCGAGATCAACTGCGAGACCGACTTCGTTGCCCGCAACGAGGACTTCCAGGGCTTCGCCCGCGACATCGCGATGCACATCGCGGCGACGAATCCGCTGGTGGTCTCGGCCGAGCAGCTCGACGCCGCCGCCATCGCCAAGCAGGAGGAGATCTTCCTCGCGCAGGCCATCAACGAGGGCAAGCCCGAGAAGTTCGCGAAGAACATCGTCGAGGGTCGCCTGAAGAAGTGGAAGGCCGAGAGCTGCCTCGTCGACCAGCCCTTCGTGAAGGACCCGGACAAGACCGTCGCGGCCCTCGTCGCCGAGCTCACCGCCAAGATCGGCGAGAAGATCTCGATCCGCCGCTTCACTCGCTACGAGGTCGGTGAGGGCATCGAGAAGCGCCAGGACGACTTCGCGGCCGAGGTCGCCAAGCAGGCCGGCATCTGAGAAGGGCCCGAGCATTGGGCTAACGTATTGAAACGAGGGCATCGGCAAACGTCGATGCCCTTTTTCATGTCCGCAGAATCAAGACTGATTCGAAAATCAAATATCTCAATCTTCGAGGAGAAACGACGATGACCGAGCTCAGGTTCAAACGCATCCTGCTCAAGCTCTCGGGCGAAGCCCTGATGGGGAACTCCCCCTACGGCATCGACGTGCCCACCCTCAAGCAGATCGCCTCGGAGGTCGCCGAGATCCAGGCCCTCGGGTGCCAGGTGGCTCTCGTCATCGGTGGCGGCAACATCTTCCGTGGCCTGAAGGGTGCCTCGTCGGGCATGGACCGCACGACCGCCGACCAGATGGGCATGCTGGCCACCGTCATGAACGCGCTCGCGATGCAGGACGCCCTCGAGAAGGTCAACGTGCCGACCCGCGTCATGACCGCGCTCGAGATGCGCAACGTGGCCGAGACCTACATCCGTCGGCGCGCCGACCGCCACCTGGACAAGGGGCGCGTCGTCATCTTCGCCGCCGGCACCGGCAACCCCTACTTCACGACGGACACCGCTGCGGCTCTCCGTGCGCTGGAGATCCGGGCCGACGTCGTCATGAAGGCGACCAAGGTCGACGGCGTCTACGACAAGGACCCGAAGAAACACGCGGACGCCGTGCGCTTCGACCACCTCACCTACCACGACGTCTTGAACCTCGACCTCGGCGTCATGGATGCGACCTCGGTCTCGCTCTGCAAAGAGAACAAGCTGCCCATCCTGGTCTTCAACATGACCGTCATCGGCAACATCAAGAAGGCCGTGCTCGGCACCGTCGTGTCGACCGTCGTCTCCTGAACCGGGTGACTCCCGAGTCGCTCGTGATGAGCGACCTCGGGAGTCCAGTACAGCCGCGACCGAGCCGCCCGCTCACTGATTCGAGAAGACGAAAGGCCACTGCACGACGCACAGGCCGCCTTCGGGTTTCTCGAACTGCATGCGGCGCACCCAGCTCATGACACACTGCGAGGTCTCGGAGTCGCCGAGCGAGTCGCTCGTCGCCGACGCGTTCATGACCTTGCCGTCCATGCCGATGGTCCAACGCACGCTGAGCTTGCCCTTCAGGCCGTCTTTGACCTGCAGCCGCTTCTCGTAGCAAGCGCGGATGGCGGCGGCGCGACGCTTGACGACCGAGGCGATCCCCGCCGAGCTGCAGAAGCCCGAGCTGGTGGGAGTGCCCATCGCGAGGTCGCCGACACGTTTCCTCTTCGGTGGGTCGCCGAGCGCGGCCTTGATGCCGGGGCCGTCCGTGTCGATGTCGCTCGCGCCCATGAGGCGCCCGGTGCCGTCACCTGGGCCACCCTCGCCGTCACCCTGCCACGAGAGGCCATTGGTGCCGTGACCGAGGACGAACTCGTTGCCGTCACCTGCCATGGCGGCAGCGATGCTGCGGCTCGTCGCGGCCATGTCGCCGCGCAGGACCTCGGCCACAGCGTCCGAGGCGCCGAGCTTGGCGTCGACGAGCGCCAGCAGGCCGACCTTGCGTGGGTCGATGCGCTCGACCATCGGGCCGTCGCGCTGCGGGACCTTCGAGACGACCGGGTCGCTGATGCGTGGGTCGCCAAAGACACCTTCGGGTCCACCTGCGGCCTTGGACGAGGTCGTCTCCGGCAGCTCTTCGGCGCTGTCGGCCATCACCACTTCGATGTCGGTGGCCTCCTCCACCCTCTCGACGCTGGCCACCACCCCCGCGCATCGCCCGCCTTCACAGGGTAGGTCGCGCTTCGTATCGACCTGCCAGCCGAGGACGGGCACCGCGAACACACTCGTGTGCACGAGCAGCGCCAGCATCGCGAAGGCGAAGATCTCGGAGCGCGCCAGGATCGGAGCGGCCCTGCGTCCGGGCACCGGGGCGATATGGTGGACGGCGATCTCGGTGAGGTCGCCGGCACTTTCGCTGCGCAGCGAGACCCGGTCGCCGATGGCCACATCGACCTTGCCCGAGCGCATCTGGCCGTTGAGCGTCATGGGGCCATCGAACCTCACGACCACGTCGCCTTCGCGGCTCACCGACACGGCGCCGCCGCTGAGCCCTGCGAAGTCGCGCAGCGCGATGGTCTGTGGCTCGTAAGCGATGGTCTCGGCGTGGACACGGCCACCCTTGAGGGCGACGACACGCAGAAACGGCATCGCCTCGTCCCAGGTCGCGAGGCTTGCCCGCGTCATGAGAGTGCCACCGAGCATGAGCAGGCTCGTGAGCAGTGCGACGTAGAAGCCGGCCTGGGCGGTGATGGTCTCGTGGGCCATGAGCTCGTAGCCCTGGCCTGGGTCGATACGCGTGATGAGGAGCCAGCCGAGCGCGACCAGGCTGGCGCCGATGCCGACGTTGGCCGCGAGCGCACGCCTGCCGGAGACCAGGCCGAACGCCGCCGAGCCGAGTGCCACGACGGCTGCCAGCGCCGCGAGCAGCGCGCCCCAGCCGAGCTCGAAGGAGGTCGCCCCGACGTCGGCGAGCACGTAGCGCTGCCACTCGAGTCCGCTGCTCGCCAGCACGAAACCCAACGCTCCGACGAGCGCAATCACCAATCCGCTTCGCATGTCATCCTCCTCAAGGCTCAAGGCTCTAGGCTCAATGCTCGATGTTCAATGCTCGATGCGCTGCGCTCGAGACACAGGTCTGCTGCACACGATGGACCCCGGGCCCACCGCGTTCGATCTCATGAAGCGCAAGACGCAGAACCGCCGGCGGGCCCCAGCCGGCAAGGCTCGGAGTCCGATGGGTCTGACGCCGACTCACGCGTGAGTCACGCCTCGCGATGTCCGGTCGGCCGCGACGTGCGGGCCACCCGAACCGAGACGCTGGACAGCGACCTGGACCAAAAGGTTCCGGACTTTTTTGTGGTCGCTTTCAGAGTCCGTCGAGCGCCAGGAGAAAAGCCTCGGCGGACGGGAAGCGTGAGCCCGGGTGTTTCTGGAGTGCGGTCGTGACCGCGGCCGCAGCAGCGAGCGGGAGAGGTGAGCGGTCAGGGGCCATGGGTGGTATCGGCAACGCGCGCAGGTGGCGCTCGTAGAGCTCGGCCTTGTCGCTCTTGTCGGGGACCGGGCCGAAGGGCAGCTCGCCGGTGAGCAGACGATAGAGCACGACGCCGAGCGAGTAGAGGTCGGCGCGTGCATCGACGTCGTGGCCGAGGACCTGCTCGGGCGGCATGTACTCGGGGGTGCCGAGGATCGGGCCGAGCGCGCCGGGTGACTCGCGCAGGTCGAGGCGGTCGGGTGACCTGGCCACCGATTGTTTGGCGATGCCGAAGTCGATGAGTCGCACGGCCCACGGGGCGCCGCTGCGCGCCGTGAGATGGATATTCGCCGGCTTCACGTCGCGATGGATGATGTCGTGGGAGTGAAGGAACGAGAGGGCCTGCAGCACCTCACGCACGACGTGGAGCGACTGCGTCAGTGTCAGGGCGCCGCGTTGCTGCAGGACCGCGCGTAGGGTGGGGCCCTTCAGGAGCTCCATGGTGATCCAGGCCTCACCGCCGTCGGTCTCGCCGTACGCGAACACATTGGACAGGTTCTGATGATAGAGGCCGGTCAACAGCGAGGCTGACTTCAGGAGCCGGCGGGCCTCTTGCGACTCGAGATGCGTCTCGATGATCTTGATGGCGACCGGCGACTCGTCGGCGAGCGAGTAGCCCTCCCAGACGGTCGAGCTCATGCCGCCAAGTCCGATGAGTCGCTCACACACGAAGTCGCCGATGACCTCGCCGATGCGGTTGAGGACGAGACGCGAGCCGCACTCGATGCACACGTCGGCCTCTGCAGCGTAGCTGCCGTGACCGCCAGGACACATACGTGAGCGTTCGACCATCGCCGACGATATAAGGCGCGGCGCGCAGGGGGTCCACAAAGCCGTCTTTCGGGCTTCGTGTTGGACCTCAGTCGAGGTGTTCGTAGCGCAGACGAAGACCCTTGACCTTGTGGGTGCCAAGTCCCGTTGCGACCCGCTTGGCGGCCGACTTGGCGACGCCGACGAAGGCCCAGCGATCGTGGATCTCGATCTTGCCGACCTCGGTGCCGGCGATGCCGATGGTGCCGGTCAGGGCGCCGAGCAGGTCGCCCGGGCGGAGCTTGTCGCTGCGTCCGGCACCCAGCCAGAAGGTCGTCATCGCCGAGTCGAGCGGGGCGCTCGTCTCCCCCATCTCGGGCAGCTCGCTCAACGAGGCGATGCCTGTCAGCGCCTCCAGGCGCGAGGTCTGTTTGTGCGTGGCGAAGGTCCACGCGACGCCAGGTCGACCCGCGCGCCCGGTACGCCCGACGCGGTGGACGAAGTCCTCGGACTGGGTCGGTAAATCAACGTTTACGACCAGGTCGAGACCCGCCACGTCGAGCCCACGCGCGGCGACGTCGGTCGCGATGAGGACCCGAATCGAGCCGTTGCGGAAGCGGGCCATGACGGAGTCGCGGTCGCGCTGCTCGAGGTCACCGTGCAGGGCGTCGGCGGCGAAGCCCGACTCTTTCAGGCGGGCGGCGGTCTCCGCGACCGTGCGTTTCAGGTTGCGGAAGACCAACACCGACGCGGGCTGCAGCGCGCGCAGGAGATGGTCCAGCGCCTGGTCCTTGTCATCGTCTTCGATGAGCGCGCCGTGGCTTATGAGGTCGCGACCTTCGCTCGCGATGGTTACGCGCACGGGGTCTTTGAGCCATGCCAACGACAGCTCGGCGAGTGCGGTCGGGAAGGTCGCCGAGAACAACGCCGACTGGCGCTTGACCGGGAGCTCGTCGAGGATGGCCTGCACCTCGTCGGCGAACCCCATTTCGAGCATGCGGTCGGCTTCGTCGAGGACCAGTGTCACGACCGCTGACAGGTCGAGTCGACCGCGTTGGAGATGGTCGAGCGTGCGCCCCGGTGTGCCGACGACGACGTGTGCACCTTCGGCGAGCTGCGAGGCTTGCAGAGCGCCCGGTTGCCCGCCGAGCAGCGATACGACACGAAGCCCCGGCGACCGCTTGCCGACCGCGCGCACCTCGGCCATCACCTGGGTCGCGAGCTCACGGGTCGGGCACAACACCAGGGCTTGCACCCGGCGCTCAGACAGGTTGATGCGCGAGAGCATCGGCAACGCGAAGGCGACCGTCTTGCCACTGCCGGTCGGCGCCTGGCCGATGAGGTCCTTGCCGCTCAACAGAGAGGGCAGGGCGGCCGCCTGGATGGGCGTCATCCGCGTGAAGCCGAGGTCGTCGATGGCCTGGCGCAGGGGCGCCGAAAGCTCGAGGTCAGCGAAGGTGGACGAGGCGGCGGGTTGGGTCGACATGGCGCCCGGTAGCGCAGTTCGCCGCAGCCGTCGAGGATTCGTGGACCCGAAGCGACCGCTAGGGGAGGGCACTCAGCGCTTCTCCCCCGGCTGCTCTCTCCTACGCGACCTCGAAGGTGGCCCCCACGCTCGTGAGCTTCATTCGATGCAGAACGGGTCGCCCGTCCAACCCAACGGGAGCTGTGCGATGATCGCGTTTCGGATAGCGCAGTCATTCAGCAGCGGGTTGTAGGTGACCCACACGCTTCGCGGTGTGCCGACGATGTCCGAGAGCACCGGGAACGACACCGACGTCAGCGCGGCGTTCTGCCCGATTCGGAGTCGGTCTCGGATGACCGTCAGCGCCGGAAAGGTGATGGTCGTGAGGCCGGTGATGGCGATCTGGACGGGCCCCGAGGTTACGAGCTTGGGAACGGCCATCGACGAGAGCGACGTGCTGGAGATGCCGAAGCTGCCCTGTACGGTGGTGAGCTCTGGGAGGTCCAGCGTGGTCAGCGCCGACCCGCCGATGAGGTTGAGCCCTGTACTCGGGTCGGTCAGGCTCTGGAGCTTCGGCAGCTCGATGACGGCCATGCCCACGTTGTCGAAGTCCAGGCGTGGGGTGGTCGTGAGCTCCGGCGCGAACACCGCCATCCCCCCGGTGCTGTAGAAGCCGAGGTACCCGGCCACCTCCACGAGAGAGGGTAGGGCGGCCGTCGCGAGCCCGGTCGTTTCCCCGAAGCTCACGTATCCCGGGCTCGGCCCCCACTGGCTGGTAAAGCCCGTCACCCGTTCGAGGCGCGGGACTTCGAAGGTCATGAGTGCGCTTCCGTTGATGCTCAGGGCGCCTGCGGTCTCCAAGAGTGGTAGCGACAGCGTCGTGAGGGGCGTGCCCGAATAGACGACGAGCGCCCCGGTGAGCTCCACCAGGCGCGGGAATGTCGCCGTGGTGATGGCGCCATTCAGCGTGATGCTACCCTGGAGCTCCTCCGTGCAGGCGAACGTTGCGACGTCGCCATCCTCGTCGAGCGTCACATCGCCGACCACCACCGAAGTCTGCCCGAGGCAAGGGTCGGGCGGCTCATCGCAGTCAGTACCACCGGTCGATCGCGGCGTGTTCAGGTTGCCGTCGTATTCCGAGCACATGACCGGTGGCGTCACCGCCCCGACGAGGTTGCCGCGGTAGACGGTCTTCACCAGCGAGGCGCCGACGTCCAGTGGGTGGCGTTGGCAGAAGGGAGCGACGACGCCACCCGTGCCGGGGCGCGTGAGCTCGACGGTGGCATCGATATAGGGCCACATGAGGCCGGACGCCGTCGGCGCGCCAGCCGCGAAGCCCTCGTTGGCGTCATTGGCCGTCGCCGTGAGCGACAACGTGCACGGGCCGAGCCCAGCGAGGTCGGCGAGGTCCAAGGCCACGTTCCAATAGAGCTTGTTGCAGGTGCCGGCCGCGCCACCGCCACAGGCCAGATCCTCGACCCCACGATAGACGCCGTAGTTGAGCCGGCGCGTCGGGGTGCCCGACTCGGTGTGGGCATTGCCTGCGGCCACCTTTGGATCGAGCGTGAACGTCGTTGTGCCGCAGGTGACCTCGATCGGTCCATAGAGCATGTTCGTGTCGACGTCGCCCATGCCAGCCGAGCACGCAAAGCCGAAGACCGCCGTCCAGTCGCGGGTCGCGTCGTCTCCGTAGAGGAGCTCGATCGGGCGGTCGCCTTCGTAACAGGTGTCGAGCTTCGCGGAGCAGAAGATGTCCTCGAAGTTGACGGCGACGTCGAAGAATCCCTGGTTGGCCTGGCGCATGACTGTGAGGTTGAATGCGACGAGGGTGTCCTCGTTTTCGCTGCACAGGACATCGAGCGTGCAGCCGCCGTTGTCGACGCCGCACGGGTTGCGCCAGCCGTTGTCGGAGTCGGGCGCGATGAGAGCCGGCGTGGTGCTGGTGTCGTAGATCCCGTCGACCCACAGCGTCACGCTGTTCATGCGGGAGCCGTTGGTGCCCTGGGCGTCGCAGGGGCCGATGTAGGTGATGTCGCCGCCCGCGCCGTTGCCGTAGTTGCGCGAGCAGATGGCGCCGCTGGTGGCGCCCCCGCCGAGTCCAGGGGTGCCCGTGCTCCAGACGATGTCGCCTCCGCCCGCACTCCCGCCTGGTGCGTTGTAGACGGTGATGTCGAAGCACACGTCGCCGACACCTGGTAGATCGAGAGGGGCGACCCTCACCTCCAGTGCGGGGATGAGGGGTGCGGGGACGTCCTGCACGCAAGAGGCAGAGACCGCGCAGAGAAGCACGGTGAGCGGCATTCTGATGCTCATGATGGGCTCGATTGGTGGGGTGACGGCAGCGACCCGCAGGCGATGCCCTCGAACCATGCCCGAAGAAGAACCCCTTGGATACAGCGCAGTCGTTCAAACGTCGCCTGGCACAAAAGGAATACCTGCATTCTGAGGTGCGCGAGGTGCCCTGGCTCCGAATGTGACGTCTTGGTCTGTTTCGGTATCAAGTTTGATGAGTGCGTATGGAGACCGATTGGCTCGCTCGCGCACGGTCCGGCACGCTCCGCGACGGGTCTGCGACCTGTCGCGACCAGACCTCTCCCCGGACGTGTCCACGCGTTTCGGCACCACATGGGGTCGGATCGCTCGAGCGAGCCTTCCCGCCCCTTCCGCGGGAGCGGGGCGGTCGCCCGAGCAGACGTTTCCCCCGGACACGTTATCTTGATGCTCAAGATACCCGCTCACCCCCCTGTCTCCACTCCAGGGGCTCCATTCCAGGGGTCGGGACATTTCATATTTCATTTTAGGTCAGCCTTCGAAGCCATCTTCCGCGGATCGGCGTGCCTTGCCGCGTCCGAGCGACGACCCCATATCGTGGGTAGTCGCGTTCCGTCGCCGAAGGGCGATTGCAGTCCGATTCACCTTGGTCGACACTCGTCCCATGGCACACGAATCATCCCTCAGGGCGCGACACGTGGGACACCTTGGAATCCTTGTGGCAGCTCTCGGCACCGTCGCGCTGATGTCGGGTGCAAGGGCACAGAGCCCCGCCCAAGGGCCTTCGACCAAACCGTCGTCCCAGGCCACCGCCTTCATCGACGAGGTGGAGCGGTTTCAGCAGTCGGTCTTCGACGTCGCTGCACCCTCTGTGGTTGTCGTCCGCCACGGCAAGTCGATCGGCACCGGCTTCTTCGTCACAGCCGAAGGGCTCATCCTCACGAACCGGCACGTCGTGGGTCTGTCGAAGAAGGTCGAGATCGAGACCTACGATGGTCGTAAGCTCGACGGTGCCGTGGTCGAGCTGGGCGAGGAGCGCCTCGATCTCGCCCTGGTCAAAGTCGACGGCAAAGGCTTCGTTCCGCTCAAGATGGCCCCGCTCGCGAACCTTCGCGTCGGCTCGTGGGCGGCGACGATTGGCCACGGCTTTGGTGGGATCTACACCTTCACGACGGGCATGATTTCCAACATCTATCCGATCGGCGACGACAAGCCGATCGTGCAGACCCAGATCCCCATCAACCCCGGCAACTCCGGTGGCCCCATCCTCGACCGCCACGGCCACGCCATCGCGGTCGTGACCTCGAAGCTGCTCGACGCTGACAACGTCAACTTCTCCATCCGTATGGACATGGCCTTCAAGTCGCTCCGCCTCCTCGCGGAGACCTGCGACTGCCTCGTCGTGCGCACGCTGCCCGATGTCCCGGTCTTCGTCGACGGGGTGTTGGCCGGCAAGGGACCACGTGTTCTGCTGCCGGTCGACCCGGGACCCCACGTGGTCGAGATCCCGGCGATGGGAGGCGTGCGCAAAGAGCTCGTCTTCCCCGAGACCAAGATAGTCGAGCTCTTTCCAACCGGGGCACCTCGGGTCTGGACATCCGAGGTGACCGGTCGCGAAGTCAGCCTGGAGCTCGACCTCGACCACCCCGACGACCTCACCGTGGCTCCTCAGGTCCTCCTGCGATGGATGGGCGCGATGGTCCTCGTCGAGCGCCGCGACAACCGAAAGCACCAGGGCGTCATCGCCGGCTTCCGCCCACCCGCCACGCTCAAGCTCGAGATCCCCGACGGCGGCGACCTCTACCTCAGCCTCTGGGACATCCGCCGCATCAGCCGCCGCTAACGTATCCCCAACAGGGGTCGGGACATTTCATATTTCATTTTACCCCCGCCTCCCATGCGGTCCCCGGGTCATCGACCCCTTCTTCACCGGACGCCGCCCGCCTGGTCCGAAACCCATCCGCGCGTGACTTCGTGGGCACTTCTTGTTACCGCTCACCTTGCATCCGGAGGCCCCGACCGATGAGCGACGCGAACCGCACCCCGACCAACCTCGACCCCAGCGCTGCCATGGGGGGCAAGGGTGCCCTGCGCTCGGCCGTCATCGATTCGCTCGAAGCCCACCGCGCCCTCGCCGCCGCCGATGAGCTCGCGTCGGTCCCGCTCGACCAGCTCGACATCGACCGCATGAAGATCGTTCAGAACTGGGACCGCTACACCGACGAAGACCACGAGGTCTGGCGCACCATCTTCGACAAACGCATGACCCAGCTCGAGCGCGACGGCTCCCGCGTCTTCCTGCGCGGCGCCGAGGCCATCGCCATCTCACGCGACGAAGTCCCCCGCCTGAGCGACGTCAACCGCCACCTCGTCCCCATGACCGGCTGGTCCTCACACGCCGTCCCCGGCTACATCCCGGCGCGCTGCTTCTTCGCCTTCCTCGCGCAGCGCCAGTTCCCGACCACCATCACGGTCCGCCCCAAAGCGCAGATGGACTACCTGCCCGAACCCGACATCATCCACGATGTCTTCGGCCACGTGCCGCTGCACACCGACCCGAGCTTCGCCGAGTTCCTCCAGATCTACGGCCAGGCGGCGCTCACCACCGACGACCCCGACCACACCGAGCGCCTCGCGCGCCTCTTCTGGTTCACGGTCGAGTTCGGCCTCATCCACGAAGACGGCCGCCTCAAGCTCTACGGCTCCGGCCTCATCTCGAGCGAGGGCGAAGGCCACCACGCCCTCACCTCTCCCGCCGTCGACCGCCGCCCCTTCGACCTCGACCGCGTTTGTGACACCGCGTTCGAGATCCACCACTACCAGCCCATCCTCTACGTGCTCGACAGCTTCGAGCAGCTCGCCGACGCCATGAACCGCTATGCCAAGCGGCTCTTGGCGCTGCGCCCACGCAAACAAGCGGCCTGACCCTCTCAGGTCAGGGCATCGCCCCTAGACGTCGTCATGCGTTTCGGCACCACATGGGGATGGAAACGCATGCGACGTGATCGGATCGCTCGGGTCCTCTCCGGCCTCCGCCGTGGCCTCTGGGCCGACGTTTGGATGGGCCGCAGGCCCGACGCCCCCGGCTCCGGCGCTCCGAGGACCCGAGCCGACGTTTCCTACTCGCAGGCGTCCTTGAGCTCCAACTCGAGCGCGTCGGTCGGCTTCTGCAGCGCCGTCGCCAGCTCCTGCGAGAGCCAGTCGAGCGTGCTCGCCTGCAGCGCCGCTTCGACCTGATACAGCTTGCGCGAGCCCTGCAACGCACACAGCGTGGCATAGACCGTCGCGATGCCGTCGAGGTCTCCCTTACGCACCGCGTCGAGCCACCCCTTCACACGCTTGGCGTCGTAGTCGCGCCCGGGGGACACCACCCCATCTTCGATGAACTCCTGGACTTTTTTGGCCTTCTTCGCCGAAGCAATGGGGCGCATCCCCATCTTCTCGGCGCGGATGACCGGCAATTCGAGTGTGCTCATCCCATTCACGATGATGTACGTCGGCTCCGACACCCCGTTCTTCTCGCGGATCTCGACCGCCCTCACGAGCACGACTCCAAGCGGTGGCAACGCCGCCCACGCCCCGGCCGGAATCTTCGTGAGCGTCGCCGACGCGTCACTCGCTTCGGGCGCCTCACCACTGACACCCGCCGTCGCTTCCTTTGGCGGCTCACGGAATCCGTCGAGCCCGAGCCTTCCCAGAAAGCTTGGAAATCGAGACATGTCCCGGGAGTGCTCGAGGCTCTGCTGCAGGAGCTCGACGTCCCCGCCGATGAGCCCACTCGCGCGCACCACATCGCCTTCGAGACTCGGCCGCCCGAGATGGCTCTCCAACGTGAGGACCGGCTCGCCGCGGTCGAAGACCGTGTAGCTCCACGTGCCGCGCGACGCGTAGAAAGAAATGGCCGGAGCCGCCGCGCCTTCGGAGACCAGCATCGCGAGCGAGTCGATACGCACGGCGCGCTGCCCTGCCGCCGGAGCCACCGCACAGAAGCCACCGACCTCGGCGTGTCGCCACGGCGAAGCATGCCCCTCACGCAGCGTGGCGGCCACCCCGAGCTGCGGCGTCACCGTCTCGCAGGCCACACCGCGCACCGCAAACCACGCCTCGATCGACACGATCTCTTCGGCGGGCTCTTCGGCTGGCTCGGGGGTGCTCGCACAAGCGCTCATCCCAAGGGCCAGTAACGCCCACCTCAAGGCTCGAGCTCGAGCCAGGGCACCTCGTCCAGCGCCGCGGCGGGCACGAACTCCCCCTTGTCTTTGTCGAACCCGAAGCGCGGGTGGTCGACCACCTTTAGGCGCGCCATCAACAGGTCGAGGAAGCGCCGCAGCTTCTTGTCGAGCGGCTCCTTCACGTCGTCGACCATGCGCAGCTCGATCTCCGTGAGCTTCACGTCCTTGCCCGCGAGCACCTCCTCGAGCTTGGTCGCCACGTCGCGCCCCTTTGTGAGCAGAGCCTGGCGCCATCGCTGGCGATCCTCGGCGGTGTAGGTCGAAACGGGTTCCATGGTGAGCCTTTGTCTTCAGGGTTTTTCGTTGGGGGCGGCAGAACGCCAGCCGCGCTGACCGAGCATCCCAGGCGCAACGCGGCTCTACCATAGGCACGTCGCCCCTTCGTGTCGACCGGCACGCCCTTGCCGATCGGCACCTCCTCTCGTTCGAGGCCGACCGGCTGGACGCGCGCCCTCAAAAGGAGCACTATGTTCGCCCAGAGCCCAGAGCCGGTCCGCCCCGCTCCGCCACCCCGCGAGAGGTCCAAGCCCTTGCGCCGCCAAGTTTCGCCCCGCCGTATCAAGTCCCCGCGCGTTGTCCGCGGTCGCTCCCCCGTGCGCCTCGTCGCCTACGCATTGGTCGCCCTCGCGCTCGCCGCGTGTTCGCCATTCGTCAAGCCGACGCTGCCCGGTCAGTCCGACTACGACATCGCCGAGCTGCATTTCCCCGATGGCCTCGCGCTGGACCACAAGCTGCTCCGGCAGACGCTCGCGGTCCGCCCCGACGTCTTCCTCATCCCCGGCCAGCCCTACAACCCCTGGCGCCAGGCCGAAGACCGCCGTCGAATCGCCGCCTTCTGGAAGAACTACGGCTACTTCGACATCGCTGTCGACAAGGCCGAGGTCTCCCTCATCGCCGCCGAGAAGAAGGCCATCGTGCGCTGGAACCTGTCGGAAGGTCCGCGCTACACGCTTCGAAAGGTCGAGGTCGTCGACGCCCCGCCGGCCTTCAAGTCCGCTCTCGAGGCCGCGGTCACGTTCGGACCCGGCACCCCCATCGACCTGCAGAAGTTCCGCGTCGTGCGCCACGCGCTCGCCGACATCCTGCGCGACGCGGGCCACCTGCGCTGCGAGGTCTACTCGCGCACGTTCGTCGACCCCGAGACGAAGACCGTCGACTGGTCCTACTTCGTCGACGCCGGCCCGAAGACCGTGGTCGGTGAGGTCACCACACGCGGCGCCCGCAAGGTCTCGGCGGAGGCCCTCCTCGAGCGCGCTGGCTACACACCCGGCGAGCCGCTCGACCTCTCCACGTTGCGCAAGCGCGAGCTCGACCTGATGGACACCGGCGCCTTCGCGCACGCCCGAATCCACGCCGCGACCGGCACCGAGTTCGAGTCCGGCGCCGTCCCCTACGAGAGCTGGATTCCCCCCGACACGGGCGGCATCATCAAGCCCCACCAGGTCGACGCCGACGGCCGCCTCGTCCCCCGCACGCTCAGCCGTGCGGTCGACCTGCGGGTCGAAGTCGTCGAGGCCCCCACGACCCAGGTCCAGATGCGCGCCGCCATCGGCGTCGACCTCGAACGCATCGACCCCGTCCTGTCGACCCGCATCATCGGTCGCAATGCGCTCGGTGAGCAGAACCATCTGATCGTGGAAGGTGACGTCGGTTATGGCCTCCGTTGGCGCGGCGACGTGGAGGACCCGCTCGGCATCCACGGCGGTGCGAAGCTACAGTGGTCGCGGCCCGGCACCATTGGTCGCACGGGCGACATGCGGCTCACGCTGTCTTTCGACGAAGGCCTCTATCCAGGCTTCCACTGGCGCACGGCGACGGCCGGGCTTGGCCTTCGCACGCTCATCGACACGGGCCTCTTCTTCGACATCGAGCCGCGTTTCCGATGGGACGAGGGCGTCGGTCTCGGGACCGTCGATGCCGCCACCCTCGAGGCCTTCGACGCCGCCGCACCCGACACCACCATGTCCGGCGAGGCGCGCTTGTCGCTCGTCTGGGACCGCCGCAACGACCCGGTCGAAGCGTTGTCCGGCCACCTGCTCGCACTTCGCCTAGCGGTCGCCCCCGTCGGCGACTTGACCTGGCTTCGCGGCGAGGTCGACCTGCGCCTCTTCGTCCCCTTCAATGCCGACATGGGCCTCGCGTTCAAGGCCAGCGCAGGCTGGGTCGCCGGCCTTTCGGACGAGGGCGCACCGATCGGCGCCAGGCTCTTTGGCGGCGGCGCCTGGGGCCATCGCGGCTTTGGCACCCGACGCCTCAGCCTCTACGGAAACGCGTGTGGCGGGGCAGCAGGTGACGCTGCCGACTGCCGCGACCTGCCCCTTGGCGCCTCGAGCCTGTTCGAGGGCGGGGTCGAGTTCCGCTGGTTGCCCTTCCGCAAGCAGTTCGGCGCCATCTTGTTTGCCGACATCGGCGCTGTCGGGCGTGCCGCCAACCCCTTCGAAGACGCCATCGAGCTCGCGGTCGGCGGCGGCCTGCGCATTCGCCTGTGGCACATTCCCATCGGGCTCGACGTCGCCTGGCGCGCCACCGATGACCCGATGTTCGCGCGAGTGGACGCGCTCGACCAGGTGCTCGTCTTCCTCCGAGTCGGGGAGGCCTTCTGATGGCCGAGAAGAAGAAGGACGGCCCCAAGACCCCGGGGCCCAAGTCGGCTGGCTCTGCCAAGCGCCACCCCACCTCGCCTATGGGCGGCTCCGGCCTCCTCCCGGTCGAGACCGTCACCGCCACACCCGACGAAGCCACCCGCGCCATCGCCGCTGTCGACGACGACTCCACTCGCACGATGGCCGCCGTGAACGACGATGCGACCCGCACCATGGCCGCGGTAAACGACGACGCCACACGCACGATAGCCGCCGTCGACCCCGGTTCCTCGCCCCTCCCCGACGACAGCCCGGCGCCTGCCGGCCTCGCCAACGATGCCGCCTCCAAGCGCCGCAGCACCCACCAACTGGGCGGGTCCGGTCTGCTCCCGGTCACGAGCGCTCCCGCCAGCGACGGCACACCCGAGTCCCCGCGCCGCAACACCTCACCTATCGGCAACCCCGTCTCGGGACGCTCCCCGCGGCCCACGCAGAGCTCTCCTTCGGGGGACACTCTCGAGTCGATGGCCAACGCAGCCTCGGACGAGCGACCCGGCGGCGACCCGCTCGGCAGTGGCCCACTCGATTCCGGTCGTTCCGAGCCCTCCAAACCCAATGCCGTCGTCGGCCCCATCACCAAGCGCCACCGCCAGACGGCGCCTTACATCGTCCCCTCCGGCTCGGGCGAGATCCTGCTCGAGAACCATCGCAAGACTCCCCAAAAGAAGTCGCTGGCGCGCCGTATCCTTAAAGGATTCGGCTGGACGGTGCTCGGCATCTTTGTCCTCATCCTGCTCGCGGTCGCCTTCTTCCATACTGGGCCCGGCAAAGAAGTCGCGCGCGGTGTCGTCGAGGGCGCGCTCGGCAAACGTTTCGACGGTGAGGTCACGCTCGGTGAAATCGACTACGCCCTGTTCGGCGACGTCGAGCTGAAAGACTTGAAAATCAAGGAAAAGGGTGGGGGACGCACCGTCGTGCACCTCTCGCACCTCCTCGTTGAGCTCGATTGGGGAAGCCTCTTGTCGGCTCCGCTCACCATCGACAAGCTCGCCATCGACGGCCTGGCCCTCGACATGGTCGCCTTTCCCGATGGCACCAACAGCCTCAATCGGATGCAGAAGCAGCCGTCCAAGCTGCCGGACGCCATCGTCATCAAGGACCTGGCACTCTCGCGTATCTCGCTCTCCATCGAACGGGGCGAAGGCGAAGCTCGCACCATCATCGGGCTCGCCGACTTCGGCATGAAGGCGAGCCTCGCGATGGACAAACCCAAGAACCAGGTCGCCGTCGACGTCACCCAGATGGGGGGTCGGGTCAGCCTCACACGCGGGTCCGACCTGGCAGTGTCCCTTCCCATCGCAGCGACGCTGACGGCGCGAGTCGATGGCGATTCCGTCGCCGTCCGCCTCGTCCCCGAGCCGACCGCGCTCAAGGTCACGCGCGCTGGCCAGGACCTCGCTGTTCCTGTCTCCATCGGGGCGCTGGAAGCCAACCTGAAGGCCGGCCTTGCGACGCTGGGGCTGGGCCAGGTCACAGCGGGCCCGCTCAGCCTCGAACGTATCACGGCGCGCGCCGAGCTCGCCCCGCCCGCAGCCGAAGGCAGTGCTGCACCGGCCTACCCGATAAAGGGCGACCTGCTCTTCGAGCTCGTCGGGATGAAGCTCGAAAGAGGCGGCGTCAACGCGCTCCTCGGCCGTGAGTTGCTTGCCACCGACGTGTCCATCGACGCATCGGTGAAGGGGCCCCAGGCGGCGCTCCTGGTGGTGGGCGACGTCGCCACGGCCGGCGGCAACCTCGGGCTCACGGGCAAGATCGACGCGACCGACCTGCTCGCACCCGTCTACTCGTTCCAGCTCCTCGGCGTCGACCTCGACACCTCCAAGCTGCTCCTTCGCCCCGACGCGCCGAGCCTCCGGACCTCCTTCAAGGCGACGCTCAACGGCGAGGGCCTCCCGCACAAGGGCGGTCAGGTCCAGTTCGACCTCGCTATCGACAAGACCATCGTCACCCAGACGACCCCGACCGGCGTGGTCCTACGCACCATCGACGGCATGACCGTCGCCGCCAACAGCGAAGGCCCCGTCATCTCGCTCGAGGGTCTCGTCGTGAAAGCATTCGGCCAGACCCTGACGGTCGACGGTCAGATCGACCGCGAGACCCGTGAAGTCCGCGCCGGCATGCGTATGAAGTCGCGCCTGGCCGAGGCCATCGCCAACGCGCGTGAGGCCGGTGTCCTCATCGCCCCGCTCCCGCCCATCGAGGGCGAGATCGACGTGGACTTCGGGCTCTCCGCCCGTCTGAAGCCTTTCGAAGAAATCGCTCGATTGGGCGCACTTCCGGCCGACGCGCCGCTGAATTTCGAGCGCCTCCCATTCGAAGTCTTGAACATCAAGGGAACCGCACGCGCCGACGACCTCGTGGTTCTCGACCGGAAGGTGGGAAGCCTCCAGACCGATGTCGATGTCGATGTCGACGAACGCGGTCCATCCAGCGTGAGCGGACGCATCGCCACCCGCATCGGCAACATCGATGCAGGCACCGTGAAGCTCGATGGTGTCGACCTCGAGGTCCTGCTCGACGGGTTCGTACAGCACATCAAGGTCGCCGTGCGCGACGAGAAACAAGCGCTCGCCGTCGACGTCGCCATCAAGAGCGTGCTCGACCTCGACAAGCGCCACGTGGACGCCACCTTCGAGACGGTCGAGGTCAAACGCGGCACCTTCGAAACGAAGCTCCAGAGCCCGGTCACCATCGGCATCGACCAGCCCGACGGCGGCCCCCAGCGCCTCGTCGTTCCGCCGATGACGCTCTCGCTCGCCGGCGGCACCATCGCTCTCTCCAGCGCTGTCGACCTCGTGCCCGACCCGGACAAGCCGGGCGCCAACAAGCTCGATCGTTTCGACGCCACGGTCGACCTCGACAACGTCGACATCCAACGCCTCGCCGCCCTCGCCCGTCGTTCCACCCAGGGCCTCTCGGGCCGACTCTCCGGCACACTGCGCGCTCAGGGCACACCCGACAATCCGCAGGTCGAGATGGTCGGCGCCCTTCGCGGGCGCCTCAAAGGTGGCGAGCCGACGACCAGCAAGCTCGATGTCACGCTGCGAAACAAGGTCCTCGATGCCCGCGTGAGCGTGCTCGACAAGAAGAACAAACCGATCCTCGAGCTCGATGCGCTCGCCCCGATCATGCTGCCCCAGGGCCCCGGTCAGAAACCCGGCCTCGCCCCGGGCGGTCGCCTGTCCGTCGAAGCCAAGCTCTTCCCGACGACGCTCGGTCGTCTTCTGGCGCTGGCTCCAAACCCCAAGCTCGCCGACCTCGACCCGGACGCCAAGGTGTCCGGTCAGCTCGCACTTCGCGGCACGACGGCCCGCCCCAATGGGTCCTGGAACCTCTCGCTCGAAGGTGACTTCCTGCGCCGCCGCGGCTTCGAAAAGGCGCCGGCCCGGCAGAAGCTCGACGTCACGGGCTCGCTCAAACGCGGCGACATGCCAGCCATCACCGTGCTCGACAACCGGCTCGGCATCTGGCTCGACGCCGACTCCGCCCCGCTCGTCGCCCACACCACTCGCGGCGACTTCTCCCGTTCGCCCCTGGTTCGCGACTTCCTCGGCGGCCCTTGGACCCTCGAAGCCGGGCTGGATAAACCTCTCGATTTCCGAGCTATCGCCGATGCTGGCCTTACCAAGCTCGCCCTCTCGGGCGGCCTCACCACATCGGCCAAGCTCTCGGGCAAGGGTCAGGATGTGCTCGGCGACCTGGACTTCGCCTTGGCCGACGTCCGCGTCGGGACCGCACCGCGGGTCGACTTCGACGCCAAGACCACCATCGCCGACGACCACATCGCGCTGCGCAACGTCCTCAAGGTCGCGGGACTCGAAGCGATGGTGACCGACGCGAAGCTCGGGGTCCCGGGGCGCGGCCTGCGCCAGGTCGCCAGACAGTGCCAGCGCCTCATGGCGTCTCCGATCTCGGGCGAGGTTCGCCTCGTCGAGCACCTCATCGCCGATTGGAAGAAGGCACTCGGCGAAGCGGGCCAGCGTCTCCCGAACCTGCCAGGCAAGCTCGGCGGCACGCTCGCGCTCGGTGGCACCATCGCGGTCCCGACAGCTGAAGGCGCCTTCGCGTGGGATGGCTTCGAGACCGTCTCGGGCGCTCCGGGCCGCATCGCCTTTGCAATCGCAGCGACCCCCGACACCCTCGGCGGAGGCCTCGAGATGGGTGCCAACCGCGAGGTCCAGGCCCGCGCGTCTCTGCCTCGTAAAGCGCTCGCCGCACAACCTCCGACCACCCCGCTGCCGGTCGACCTGAAGATGACCGCAGCTGCCGTCGACATCCTCACGCTCGTCCCGGCCTTTGCCCTGGCCCCCCCTCCCTCGACCACCGGGCGCCAACAGAAACCGCTCGATTTTCGAGGCAAGCTCGATTGGGACATGGCCGGTCGCCTGAACCTCGAGCGCGACCCGGTGCTCGCAAAGACCCGACCACTCGCCCCCGGCTCGAGCCTGGCAGGGCACTTCACCATCGGTGGCCTCGACATCGCAGTGCCCGACACCGACCGCCACATGCTCGACGGCGTCATCAAGATGGTCGCCACCGCCGATGCCTTGAACATCGAAAGAATCCATTTCCGCGAGGCGGACATCCAAAGACCGGATCGCACGGTCACCATGACGGGCGCCGTCGCCTGGAAGGACCTGGTGCCATCGTCGGTCCGACTCGATGTCGAGACCCACGAATGGCTCGTCATGGGCCTGGGCTTCGATGACCCCGAGGCCGAGCTCGACAGCGCCATCAACATCCAGCTCGACGCACTCGACCAACCCATCAAGAAGGTCGTCGTCACCGTCGAGTCACTCGCGCTCAACTCGCCCGACCGCTTCGTGCGCGCCCACCAGGCCAAGTTCCCGGCCTACGACGACCTCATCTACGTCACGAAGGACCAGGCCTCGGGCAAGCTCCCGGTCAAGCGTCCGGCTGCCCCGACCGCCACACCACCCGACCCCAACACCGGCTTCGACATCAGCCTGAGAATCCCCGAGTCCATCCACGTCATCGTGGGGGCCCCGTCGCCGATCGAGCTCAAGCTCCACGGCAACATGGAGGTGGCCATGCGCGGCGCGGACATCAACCTCAAGGGCCGGCTCGACATGACCGAAGGTGTGCTCGGCGCGATGGGGCGGGACTTCACGCTGCAGCGAGGCGCGGTCACGGCCGACGGCGGCATCGACACAGCGCTGGCCGAGATGGTCTTCGCGCACAAACCCAATGACATCGCGCTCCGCGACGTGGCCGCCGGCGACCACAACAACCTTGCGACCATCACGGTGCGTGCGAGCGCGAAGAACGGCCTGCAGACGATCTTCGGCGGCGTGTCGGGGCCCTACCTCCTCGACATGGCGACCTTCCTCAATACGGGGCGCGGCCGCCTCTGGGGGCCACCCGACTCACCCGCCTCTGAGACCGTGCGCTTCGGCCACCTCGAGCAGGGCCTCGTCAACTCGTTCGTGCAGACCAACCTGCGCAATCTCATCTTCATGGACCGCGCCAACGGCTGGGCACCGATGCAAGAGGACTACGCGCAGTACGGTCGGCTCCGTCACTTCGACATGCAGCGTTTCCTCCCCGCTGAAGACCGGACACGTTCCCCCGGCCAGCGGATCCGCTTTGCCGCGCAGCCGCTCGACATCGGGCGTGGACCCTTCGAGCTGGCCTACGACTGGCTCCTCGTGTCCGATCCAAGGGCCGTCTTCGGCTTCGGTCCCTTCGTCGACTTCGACCTGCGCGCGGGTGTCGGCTTCTCGTTCGAGTGGTCCTCGACCGATTGACCTTCGTGCTCCAGGTCGCGCCAACCTTGCGCTGAGCCGCCCATCTCTACGGATCGAACCTCGGTCCAGCATGGCCGCACGAGGAGCGGGCGCCACGCGGCCTCGCCGTTTCGCTTGTTGCGGGCGCCACGCGGTCTCGTCGTTTCGCTTGTGACGGGCGCCATACGGTCTCGTCGTTTCGCTTGTGACGGGCGCCACAAATGACAGCGTGTTGCATTCTCGTCTGGGTCCACGACCTACTGCGAGCTTGCGGCGAATTCCTGACCGGCGGTAGGTGAAATTGCTATCTGGTTGGCGCACTTCCGTGTGATCTACGTTTGGTGGTGTGGGCCGCATGCGGCGCGCCTTCACCTCGCCATCCTCCGTCACAAGGCACCCCATGCGCTCACAACTCCACCTGCTGGTGGGAATCGTCATTCTTTTGCCTGTCGCCTGCGACTCCCCTCAGGAGGTTGGCCTCGACGGCCCGGCCCTCTCGATTGAGGTCGCCCCCCTCACCCTCGCCGGTGTGCAGAACGTCTGCTACTCGCTAGCCGTCCTCAACGAGGCCGGCCTCCCCGTCTGGTCGAAAGACCATGTCTGTGCCGGCCAGTACGGCAACACCACCGGCGGCGACATCACGTACGTCGGCACCTGCGACGCCACCGACAGCGTCGGGAACGACGGCCACGCCTACAACACCGTCTTCCTCGCCATCGAGAACCTCTACACGAGCGCCGCTCCGTGGACGGGCGACCCAACGGTTGCGGGTGACGCCGCTTGGCGCAACCCCTGCGCGGACAACGCTCTCACGACACAGCTCGAGGGCTGTGAGCTCGTGGTCGATTGTGTCGAGAATGCCGACGCCGCGGTCGTCTTCAACCTCACCGTGATGCGGGAAGCGAACCAGGGCTTCTTCGACGTCGCCGTGAACTTCGAGGACATCTTCTGCTCCGCGAAGCTCGACACCTGCTACGACGAGACCAAGCGGATCGAGCTCATCCACGGCGCCGATGCCGACCGCGACTGGACGGCCGTCTTCGCCTTCGCCTGCACCGCCGGGCCGACGCGCCCGGGTCAGACGAACGGCCCCGACACGAACCTCATGCTCTCGAAGATCGAGGTGGTCTGCCCCGGCAGCACCTTCGTCATCGACCCTCGGCTCGCCCAGGGCAACCGGTCGTCAACAGTCGGCGCCACAACGCTCAACTATGCCATCTACCGCGGGGTCGAGGACCTCGACTGCGGCACCGGCGCGGGGAGCTGCAACAAGAAGTACTGGAACGTCGCCTTCAGCCTGAAGGACCTCGATGACGCGTTCAGCGGGGCCTGCACGCTCTCGTTGCACGCGACCGCCAACGACCTCGACGACACCGCCAACACCTTTACCGACGGCCGGCCCACCGGCGCCGGCCTGAGCTACCCGTACGTGACTGTCGACGTCGACCTGCTCAACGACAACGGAGCTCCGTCATGTCAGCGCCACGCGCTCAACGGCCCCACCCAGGGCGTGAAGACCGAGTACTTCGGCAACACCGCCAGCGCTACGTCGCCCACCACGATGTGCCACCAGTACTCGGGCGGGGCCGCGTCCAGCACGGGCGGGGCCGGCTGCGGCGGTCACATCTACGTCCCGACGGGAGACTTCGGGCAACCCGGTCTGGGTACCAACCGGATCAGGGTCTACAACGCCGACGCCACCGGTTTCGCGCAGCCCATCCGGACCATCGAGAGCCCGGCGCTCGACTTCCCGGCCTGGTGCCAGGTCTCCGGAGATGACCTCTTCGTTAGCAACTGGGGCAGTCAGATCCTCGTTCTCGACAAGAACGCTGGTGGCGCGGTCACGCCTCTGCGGACCATCAGCAGCAACGATCTGTCGGGCAACCACGGGATCTTCATCGAGGGCGGAGAGATCTTCGTAGCGTCCCCTTGGCAGAACGGGGTGTCCGTCTTCCCGCAGAACGCGAACGGCTTTGTCGCTGCTACCAGAACGCTGACACACTCTGACCTCAATGGTTCGACCGGCGTCTTCGTCGGTGGCGGCGAGCTCTTCACGTCGCGGGAGAACACCAAGGGCTACGCAGTGCACGACCGCGGCGCCTCGGGCAACACGGCCGCGTCCCGCATCGTCGAGGACGCTCGCCCGCAAGCACGCGGCATCTGGGCCACCGACACGGAGGTCTTCCTCGGTGCCACCCCAGACGTGCACGTCTATGCGCGCAACGCCAGCGGCGCGGCCACACCGCTCCGGACGATCACGGTGCAGGACCAGGTCAACCAGATCGTCGTGAAGGGTGACGAGGTGATCGTTGCGACCAGCAGCGGCATCATGACGTACTCGAAGGCCGGCGTGCTCCTCAGGGCACTCTACGTGCCGGTCACGTACGCAGTCTGCGTCGACTGATTCGGTGAGTCGCGGCGCGAGTCACAATCCAGCTCAGGGGTTGTCTCGCGCCGCCACCCAGCCTCGTCGACGGTCCTTTGTCCGCTCTTCATGCCATTGGCAGCCGCGGTGGCGGTGTTGCCGACGGTGTTTTCGGGACCGTTGCGACGGCTCATTCGTCCGGTAAGGACAGGCCGCCGGGCGTCTTGTCTGCGAGCGAGAGGGCGCCTGGGTTGTCTTTGATGCCGGCGCGCTCCCGGATTGCGGCGATGGCATCGCGAGCGAGCTGCTTGATGCGGCTGCTGCGGAAGAGTCCGGTCGTCTGGGGTTCGAGATAAGCGACGTGGTCGAGGGTGCCGCACCGCCCAAGAGCAACGAGGACGGCTTCGCGCACCGCGTCGTGAGCGTGCTCGATGTGGGTGAAGAGGTAGGGCACGCTGTCGGGGTCGCCGAGCTCGCCGAGCTGCTCGATGAAGTGCTGGAGGTGACCGCTGGAAGCGGGCGGCAACGCGCTCGCGGCGAGCTCGAGGAAGGCGGCGCCGCGTCGATGGGTCCGCGCCAGGTGAGGAGCCCTGTCGATGAGCAGGCCACGAAGACCCGGGCCGATGAGCTTGCGGATCTCGGCGCGTGAGGCGCCTATCGCGTCGAGCGCCAGCAGCGCCTCGTCGTGCAGGGTCGGGTCGCGGGTATCGAGGAGATCGCCGACCCAGTCCAGGGTCTCGTGGCGGCCGAGCCGTTGGATGATACGCGCGAAAGGGCGACCGAGCTCGGGGGTCAGCGGTGGGCGAACCGACCAGGCGGCCTCGAGCAGTGAGAAGGCCGCATCGGTGTCGACGTCTGGCGACAACCAATACGGCAGGGTGTCGTGGATCATCGCGATAAAGGGGGCGCCGCGGTTCACCGAGGACAGGGCGCCAAAGAAGACCTTGATACGAGCGATGGCGTTGGTGGTCTCCGACCATGGGAAGCGACGCAGCATCTCGGAGAAGGCCGCTGAGCGGCGCTCGAGGTCGAGGGCAGGGTCGCGGACCTGGGCGAGGAGCGCCGCATGGCTGATGTCGGGGGAGCTCAGGATTGCGTCCGCGCGGACGGCAGCGACGAGGCTCGTCAGGTCGGTGTCGGTCCCGGCGAGCTGGGTGAAGTGGTCGCGGACATGGGGGCTCGGGTCGGCGAGGAAACGTGCGACGCACGGGGCGAGGTCGGTGGTCCCGAGGTGGCGGGCGAGGTTCACGGCGTCGGTGATGACCTCGGTGAGCTGAGGGTGGTCCTGAGCCAGATAGAGGAGGACACGACCCGCGTCGATGACACACGTGTAGTCCGTCAGAAGTGAGAGGATGGCTTGGCGTCGCTCGTGGTCGAACAGCGCCACGAGCCTGGGCTCGCACCTGAGCGCGATGGCATCATCGAAACGGGTGTCGAGGGTCGGGCGAAGGTCATGGGGGGCACCAAGCCAAAGCCCCTGCGGGACCACGAAGAGGTTCGGGTGCGTCGTCGTCGGGGTCAGCGTCAACGCGAGGTCGAAGGTCTGGGGTGGGGTGGGACGCGGGGTGAAGGCGACCTCGAGGTCGACACCGTCGAGGTGACCGACCCAGGTAAGCGTGTCCTTCGGACGAAGGTCGAGGTCACCCATGGCTTGTTGGAATCTGGATGGTCTCACCGCGTGCCTCCGGTTATAAGCTTCAAGATCAAGAATCTTGATCATCGAGCGGAGTGGTAGCGCTCGTCAGGGCGAGGCCCCCGTCCTCAGAAGCGGTGAGTGAGAGGCCGCCGGTGGTGAGGGGGCCGAGTCGTTCTTGCAGGCGGGCGAGGCTCGTTCGGGCGTGGCGCTTGAGCTCGGAGGGTCGGAAGAGGCCGGCCGTCAGGGGTTCGAGCGCGACCTGGGCTTCGCGACCGCCGACTTCTCCCAAGAGGTCGATGGCGCGATAGACGAGGTTGTCGTCGGCGTGCTCGAGGTAGGAGAGGAGGTCTGTTTCGGCCTTCGCACCCATACGCTCCGCCAGGAGGTCGAGGACCCCGAGGGTGTCCTCGAGGTGCTCGGGGACCTGGGAGAGGTCGGCGAGCGCGAGAGTCAGCAGCGCAAGGTCGGTTGCGCTCTTCTTGCGTGTGGCCAGGTAGGGGCGGATCCAGGAGCCGAGACGTGAACGGCCGCGGTCGCCGAGGCGGGAGGCGATGACCTCGGGGTCATCGGTGAGGGCGGTGAGCGCGTCGAGCGCCGCGAAGAAGCGCTGCTCGTCCTTGGTGTCGAGTAGCAGCGCGACCATGTCGAGGGCGCCGGGGTGACCGAGCCTTTGCAGGAGGTTCGTGAACGGTAGCGCGGTCTGGAGGCGGGAGCGTTTTGCAAAGGGCCAGAGGTGCTCGAGGAGCGCGAGGACGGCGTCGGGTTCGGCCTTCATCATCCCCGGTGTGATACGTTTATCGAGCTCCAGCATGAGCGTGTCGAAGCCCTCGCCACCTCCATAGTGCGAGAGGGCCGACCAGAGTCCCCGCTCATCGCGAGCGCACTCGACGACCTCGGTCACACTCAGGTGGGATAGCAGAATCGGAAGTGCGGCAGCACGCGATGGGGGTTCGAGAGAGGGGCTCGCGAGCACTGCGAGGAGCGTGTGCAGGTCGGCCGCGCCGGGAGCGGCTGCGTCGCCTGCCTTCATGCGGTGTAGCTCGAGCTCCGCGTGGAGCTCCGGTCGGGCCTCGATGTGTGCGACGAGCTGGGCCCTGACTCGCGGGTCGAGGTCGTGGGTCGTCAGCGTGAGTGTGCGTTGGAGCCAGTCCTTCTTGGGTACGGACAGGGTGTGGGCCAACGCGACGAGTCGCTCGCAGGCCTGGTCGATGGCCTCGTCGGTGTGGAGATCGGGGGACAACGTCGCATGCAAGACGCCGTCTTCGAGGACGGCTTCGCCCGACGCGAGGGCGAGAACGAGCTC
Organism: uncultured Myxococcia bacterium; assembly: GCA_942493285.1. Classification (GTDB taxonomy): domain Bacteria; phylum Myxococcota_A; class UBA9042; order PHBI01; family PHBI01; genus WYBB01. The sequence goes on along the minus strand of OW818691.1, from coordinate 5,644,727 downwards.
GGCGCGAGTGGCCCGGTCGAGGAGGCCGAGCAGGGTCACGTCCGGCACCACCAGCACGACTGTTTCGTCGAGCTTCGTGTCTCCTGTCGGAGTGGGAGCGCAGGTCCTGGTCGGGCCAAGCCAATGGGCGCGGGCGCATCCCAAGAGGCCGGCGGGCGGGGTTGGCGGGGAGACCCGGACCTTCGCCTCGAGCTCGCCATGGCGCAGCTCGAGCGAGACCGAGGTGGTCATGGCGACTCGCCCCCTCGAGATCACGCCTTCGAACCGGCGTGTGCCAACCTGGTTGAGGCCATGCCGCCCCACGAACGCTCTCAGTCCTTCGATTCCCATACGCGGAGCTTCGCGCGGGAGCGGTGCCCGTACAAGCGCCGCCCGAGCCGAAGCGACTTGATCATGGGACGGGTTTGTGGCCGCGGCCCGGCCGCTGTGGCCCGCGACAGCCCGTGCCCGTTTATTCGTCCATCAGAATATTTTCGCGACACAGTTGGTTACCTGCGCCCGGATCAGGTATGGGGCCGCCCAAGCCACCCCATCAGGAGAGGATGTCAGATGTCGCCGCTGAACTCATTCACGATAGGTCTCGGAGCCCTGCTGACCCTCGGCCTGGCCGGGGCATCGTCGTCTTCGTGGCTCGTCGCCACGGGTCGCGCCGCGGAACCGCTGCCGCGCGTGTGGCATCCAAGTGACCTCAACATGACGGTGGCGGAGCTGACTCAGGAGGAGCGCTGGAGCGAAGCTGTCGAGGCGCTTCTCGCGGAGCCGATCGACCACCTGTCGCGAGAGCATCGCGACGAGGCGCGGGCTGTCCTGCTCGCATCGGTGACTCGCCTCGACAGGACACGCGGCATCAACGAGACGCAGGTCTTCATGGCGAAACGTCCTCGCGCGTCGGCGGCGCTCGTGACGTTGCTGGCACTCCAGGACCGCTGCGACCAGGCCCTGCCGATGGCCAGGCGGATCACAGGTGCTGATGCTAGCAGCGCGGGCCTCGTCGCGGTCGGCTGCGAGATACGCCTCGGCAAGCGCCAGAGAGCGGTCAATGCCTGGCGCAAATGGAAACGCGCCCTGGGGGACGACGACGATACGATTCGTTCCGCACACCTCTCTCTGAGCTGGTCGATCCCCCGCGATGACGGCGACGATGACCGGCGCGCCGCTCTCTTGCGCGCCCGTGGCACCGCGCCCACCCCATCTGCGACGCCGGGCAATGGCCTTGGCATTGGGCAGGCTGGCGCGGGAGCAGGCGACCTCGACGCCTGGTTCGACGTGCTCGCGACCGATTGCCAGTACGAGGATGAAGGGCCCTTTGGGCCTCGTTTCCACGACGAGCTGTTCGAGCGCGACCTCCCGCTCGCGAAGGCCGCGTTTTCGAAGGACCCGGAGCGTCTGGCCGATCTCGATCTCCTCGTCAAAGCCTGCACCGAGAACGGCGACGGATGGTCACTCGATACCCTCCCGAAGCGATCGATGATCTTCGACTTCGTGCGTTCGACCCTGCTGCAGCCCACGGACGACGAGGCGAGCCAGCTCTTGGAGCGCCACGGCTTCGAGCTCGAACGGCGCGCGAAAGCCGGCGACGTCGCGGCCTGGAGAGCGCTTGTGCGACTGGAGCTGCAGGTCGCCCAGAACGGTGGCAAGAGGCCTTTGTGGCAGATGGTCCAGGGAGGCAAGAACGACCCCGCGAATGCGACTGCCGCTGGCGAGTGGAAAGATCACATCCTCGAGCGGGCGCGGTTCGGACTCGATCGTTTCGGTGAAGAGCAGGCTGCCGAGATCGTGCTCAATCACGACGCGTTCGAGTCGGCGTCGGCACGCGCGATCATCACACGTTTCCCGGGCTCCTACCTCATCGGTATCCAGCGCCTCGACCGGGCCATAGAGGCCTTCCTCGAAGGGGACATCGATGAGCGTGCGTTCGAAACCCATGCCCTGGGTGTGGCGCAAACGATGGTCACGCGTTTCGGCCGGGAAGCGGACCTCCGTGAGCTGAGCCGGGTAATGACGCTGCTCGAAGGCCCGTCTGGCGAGAAGTGAACGAGCCCGGGCGGACGGTCGCACGGCCCGAACTCAGCGATCTGCTGGTTCTTCCTGGCTCACTATTCGAGATGGTTGACTAGGAAACTATCTGTGAGTAGCTTTGTCTGGCACGGCCGCTCGTCGCGAGCGAGCCCGTTGTGTCACCCCGAGACAAGGCTTGGACGACATGAACGAGCACCTGGTCGCAACCGCGCAGAAGTGTCTGGACGCCGCGTATGGCGCGACGATGGACTTCCCCACCATTGTCCGCTCCCTCATCGAAACAGGGTTCGAGGGGTACGACGTCGACTATCGCCAAGCTACCTCGACGTACTTCCATACCAGCGGCGAAGTCGTCCAATTGGGGATGCCGAAGTCGCATGTGCCGATCGCCGCAGACTTCAACGCGCACGACGTCGAAGCGGCCGTACGAGAGGCGCAGAACAAGGCGCCCGGCTACACCTACGCGGGCTTCTGCGACAAGGTGAAGACCGCTGGCTGCGCTGGGTACATGGTCTCCTTTCTCGGGAAACGTGTCGTCTACTTCGGCCGCACGGCGGAAACGCATGTCGAACACTTCCCCCGGTAAGGTGAAGGTGTCGCGCGCTGGTGAGCGCCGGGCGTCCGCGGTCCAGGGGGCGCCCGACCAGGCTGAGGTCAGCCCGCTCGAAGCACATCTCGGCTACTGGCTTCGAGCGGTGTCGAACCATGTGTCGCATGCCTTCAAAACGAAGATGGAGCAGCAGGGCGTCACGGTCGCCGAGTGGGTGGTGCTGCGCGCCTTGTTCGAAAGAGACGCGATCAAACCCAGTGAGCTCGCGGCGAAGCTCGGGCTGACGCGTGGCGCGATCTCGAAGTTGATCGACCGTCTCGTGGCCAAGGACTTCGTATCGGTTCGCAGCGACACCCGGGATGCTCGTGCTCACGTCCTCTTCCTCAGGGTGTCCGGGCGACGCCTCGTGCCAAAGCTCGCGGCGCTGGCCGACGAGAACGACGCCCAGGCGTTCGGACACCTCGACCCGGACCAGCGAACGTTTCTGTTGACGACACTCAAGGGTGTCGCGGCGCATCTCGGGATCAGTTGGACACCCGTCGACTGACGGTCACACGGCGCGTCGTGTTCAGGCATCGCGAGATGCCGCATTTACGCTCGTGGCCCGCGGACTCAGGGCGCCGGACAGCACCCGCTCATGCAGCATCCCTCGAGCTGCCACCCTTCGCCGTCGGGCAGGCGGAAGGTCGCGCTCTGGTCGCCGACCCGCACCTCGACGCCGGGCTCACCGTCGACCGTGGCAGGAAAGAGCCTCGAGCTATCGCTGCAGGCGAAGCCCGCGGGCACCTCGGGCACCTCCGGCTCCGGGCCGCAACGCCGGCGCGCGTCGAAGGCATCCGCGAAGGCCGAGCCCGTGGCATCACCGACGTACGAGGTCAGGACCCCTCCACCCTGGTCGAGCCCGTGATTCGAGCAGAGCGCCCCATCGGTGAGGACAGGTACCGACCACGTGATGACAGGGTGGACGTGGCCTGCGGCCGGGCGATTGTCGGCCCACTCGACGCTCGCGGCCGTGCCCTGAGCGGTGAGCGTGCAGTCCTTGCCGGCGAGCGCCCCCATGTCGAGGCCGCCCGCGAGGTTCCAATAACACTTGTCGAACGCCCCGCCTCCCACGGCCTCCTGCCCCGTCATGTGCATCCACCGGACGACGGCGCCCACGCCGGCCTGGTTGCCGTCCTGCGTCACGGCGGTCAGGTCGAGTGTCATCGGTGCGAGCCCTTCGCAGGTCAGAACGGGGTTCGACAGGTACATCCAGGACGGCTGAGCGGTCCCGCCTTGCGAGCCCGAGGTGCACGCGAAACCCAGGACGAAGCTCGCGATGCGCTCGCCGCTCACGGGGTCGAACACGAGGCCCGGCGGGTCGCCGATGCAGTCGAGCTTGGCCGAGCAGAAGACGTCGTCGAAGTTCACGGCGACGTCGAAGAAGCCCTGGTTGGCGGCGCGCAGGACGGTGAGGTCGAAGCGCACGGGGGTGTCGGCGTTCTCGCGGCAGGCCACCGTCTGCACACACGGCCCGAAGCCATCGAAGTTGGCGCCCGCTACGCCGCACGGGTTCACGTACGAGTCGCGTGCAACGGGGTTGGTCGCCTGGTCACCCCGGAAGAGGTCCTCGAGGATGAGTGTCACGCGGTTGTCGTTGACGGTGTCGCCGTTGGGCAAACCGCTGGTGCTCGCGTCGCACGGACCGACCCAGCTCAGGCCGCCGACCCCGTCGCCGTAGCGATCGGCGCAAAGCCCTGCGCGTTCGGTAACGAGCTCACCCTGTTGGTTCTCGACACGCACCGTGTAGCAGGCGTCGGCAACGCCCGACAGCTCGAGCGCGCCGACCGCGAGCGCGAGGCCTCGGCCCTCGTCTTGCGGCTCGCGCGAGGCACAGGCCGCGAGCACACCGAAGATGGCGATGGTCGGAACAGAGATCTTGGGCGTCGTCTTCATGGGGCACACTCCGGGGGACCGACGAGCAGGGCGCCCGACAGGTCGGTCCGGCAGTCGATGCCGTCCGCGTCGTGCCAACACTGGATGCTGCCAAGCGCACCATCGGCGCGTTCGACGACCCCATAGAAGACTTCGCCGATGGGCACTTGTTGGCAGTCGATAGGGCACATCGCGCAGCTCTCGACGGTGGCCCCGCCGGCCGCGAGTACGGCGATGTCTTCGGCGGTGAGCGCCACGTCCCATATCCGCGGGTCGTCGATGTCCCCCAGAAGGTAGTCGCTGCGCCCGACGGCGCTGCCGCTCACCGACGTGACCGAGCCCAACGAGATGGGTGTCGTACCCGAGTACATTCCCGTGAACGCAAGATTGGAGAATGGGGTCGATGTGACGGGTGCGCCATCGACATAGATGACGAAGTCGGTGCCGCCCGACCACACGACCGCGACGTGGGTCCAGGTATCCAATGCGACCACGTTACTTGCGCTGTCAGCGCCGACGTAGACCTCGTTGAACCGACCGGCCCCGCCCGCGCCGCCGACGAGGGTGCGCACATAGCTGTTGGCGCCGACGCTCTGCACCGAGAGGTAATAGCTCACCCACTGGTTGTGGGTGTCGTACTTGGCGATGATGGCGCCGCCAAAGGCGTCGAGGCGCACCCATGCGGCGAGCGTCAAGGCGGGGAAGCCATCGAGGCCTGCGACACCTGGCGCGATCTCGACATAATCGTCGCCGTCGAAACGCAGCGCGTCGCCGTTGCAGTCGAGGGGAGGCAGGGTCCCGCCGACGTTGTCCTTCACCACGTAGCGCGGGCCGCCGCCGCCGTTCAAGTTGCCGTCATGATCGCCGACCAGGGCCTCGGTCGGGTCGAGCCCGTCGTTCAACGGCAGCCACAGGCGTGGCTCAGGCACCGCCTTGGCCGTCGTGGCCGCGAACATCAGCAGCGCGATGACGATGACTCGCATCCAGACTCCGATCGCCGTGACGTGGCGGTCTTGACCCGCTTGCGTGAGTCACTGATATCTATATCGAATCGGGACAGGTTTCGCAAACCGCAGGTCGGTCCCTCGCTGAGCGTGTGGCCAGGTGCCAGATCTGACAATCTGTGTCAGGTGTCGGACTCGAGCAGGGCATCGCCCGCCCCTACACACTCAGCCATCGAGCCACGATGACCACGACCTTCGCCATCATCCGTCCTCCGTCCCCCAACTTCGTCGACGCCATCGGTCAGGTCGAAGGTGCTGAACCGATCGATCTCATGGCGGCACTCCACCAACACAAGGCCTACCAGAAGGTCCTCGAGTCGCTCGGCTGCCAGGTCATTCGACTCCCCATGGATGACCGCTTCCCGGACGCGTGCTTCGTCGAGGACACCGCCGTCATCATCGGGGATGCCGCCCTGGTCACCGTCCCGGGCGCCGAGTCACGTCGCGGCGAGGCCGCCAAGATCGCCTGGACACTCGGCAATCTCGCGGACGGCGCCCTGGCCCTGACCCAGATGGAGCTCCCCGCCACCCTCGATGGCGGCGACGTGCTCCGCCTCGGTGACACCTTCTATGTGGGCATGTCGTCCCGGACCAACCAGGCCGGCCTCGACGTCTTGACGTCCATCGCCGGACCCCGCGGCTTTCGTGTCGTCCCGGTAAGCGTCCCCGGCGGCGTCCTTCACCTCAAGAGCCGCGCCACCGCACTCGATGCCGAGACCCTTCTTTGTGCCCCGGGCTGGCTCCCCGAGGCGACCGGCGTGCGCCGCATCGAGGTCCCTGCGGAAGAGCTCTACGCTGCCAACGCGCTGGCAATCGGCAAAGACGTCCTCGTGTCCGCGAACCATCCGCGCACCGCCGAGCTGATCGCCGCCGCCGGGTTCAACCCCATCGCCATCGCCAACAACCAGTTCGCCAAAGCCGCCGGCTCGCTCACCTGTCTTTCGATTCTCGTCGAGCTTGCAACTGACGAGGGTGTTCCCGACGACGTCGGTGCCTAATCCACTGCGTGCCGCAAAGACCGTGCGGCCCACCCTCACAAGGACTGCACCATGGCCGTTGAAGCCGAGCTCGTCACCAAGATCCAGGCCCTCATGAAGTCCCGCTTCGGCGCGACCGACGCGGGCGCGCGCCGCAGTCTCTTCGAAGCCTACGACACCAACTCGGATGGCCAGATCTGCCGCAGCGAGCTCGCCAAGCTGCTCGACGATGCCGGCGTCGGCAACGCGTTCACCCGCGGCTTCTGGACCAAAGGTGTGCTCGCCCGCCTCGATACCGACGAGAACGAGACCATCTCGTACGAAGAGTTCGAAGCCGTCATCAACTAGCCCCCCGGGCGGGCCCTGGGAGTCTGGTCCCAAGGCCCCGGCCGCCCCTAGCAGGACCGCTTCTGGCCCGGCGCGCGAACGCAGTTCACTGCATCAATTCGACGTAGCGGATAGCCTCATGTTGCGGTAGCCATCGGCAGCCTCACGGAGGAGCCGATGCGTCGCCGTCACCTTGTTTTGCCCGCTGCTCTGAAGCTCGCCTTCATGGCTCTGCCGTTCTTCGCCGTGCCAGCGCTCGCAGCACCCCCCGGTCTCCATCTGGCCGAGCCGCTGGATGGTGGCCGCCCCGCGCCCGAGCTCCGCGTTGTGGGCGATGCGGCCAGGCCGACCCCCATCGGGTTCACTGCGACGATCAGGTCACACGCCTCGCTGCTCGCAGTCGGCGACGTGCCGACCGACCGCGACGGCACGACCTACCACCTGCCGGCGACGCTCGACACCCAGTTCCGGATCCGCGCCGACTACCGCCTGCGCCTCAGCGAGGACGACGCCGGGGACATGCTGGCACTCGCTTACGAGCACGACCTCATGAGCGGCGTCGTGCTCGGCGGCGCCGACTTCGAGGGCATCGACGCGCCGTATACCGACGACGCCGATGAGCACCAACTGCGCGCCGCCTACGCCCGACTCTCGCTCGGCCAAGGTCTCACCCTCGCGGCCGGCGCCATGACGTCCCACTGGGGCCTCGGCCTCCTCGCGAACGACGGCGCTCACGGCTGGGCTCCCAGCAACGCCATGTTCTCCGACCCCCGCGGCGGCGACCGCGTCTTACGTTTCCTGCTCGCCACAGGCCCCCACGCCGACCAACATGTGTTTGCCTTCGCGGCCATCGACAAGGTGCTCGGCGACGACGTCCTCATCGGCGACGACGAAGCCTGGCAGGCCGTGGCAGGCGTCATGCTCGGCGCCCCGACGGCTGAACAACAGCTCGGTCTCTACGGCGTATATCGCTCACAAGAAGCCGCCGACGGTGACCGCACCGAGGTCGGGGTCATCGACCTCTACGCCAAGGTCCACCACCGGATGGACACCCTCACCCTCAAAGCCGAGCTCGAGGCGGCGCTCATCGTCGGCACTTCCGACCTCGCCCCGACGGCCGACCACCCGACCCACGACGTCCTCCAGTTCGGCACCGCACTGCGTCTCTCGCTCGATGCCTGCCTCGGGGGCGTCGCCCTCGACGTGCTCTACGCGAGCGGGGACGCGGCCTTCGACGACGACACCCAGACCGGCTTCAGGGCTGACCGCAACTTCGACCTCGGCCTGCTCCTGAACGACGTCGTGCTGGCCGCCCGCACCTCACGCACCCCGATCCGCGCCGCCGACCCGACGCTCGTCGGTGTCCCCGCCGAAGACCTCGAACGGCTGCCGACCCGCGGCTCCGCGACCAACACGTTGACCTTCTTCCCACGCGGATGGTTTCGCCCGACGGCCGGCGTCGAGCTCTACGGTGGGCTCCTCATCGCGTTGTCCGCGAGCGACGAGTCCGACGCCTTCAACGCGCGGGTCTCCGGCGGTGCCCCGACCAACGCGCTCGGCGGCGAACCCTCGTTGCTCGTCGCGACCGAGATCGATCTGGGCGCCCGCTTCTCGACCCTGCTCTGGGGTACCCGCCTCGTCCTTGGCCTCGAGGGTGCTATCCTGTTCCCAGGCGCCGGCCTCAGCGGGCCCGATGGGCTAGGCGAAGACCCGATCATCGGCGGCCGCGCCCTCCTCACCTACGAGCTCTGAGAGGACCACCATGAAGCGCTCGACCCTCCTGCTCTCCCTCGTTCTTGCCCCTCTCCTGACCTCAGCGCTGACCGCCTGCGGCTCACCCGAGGGCATCGCCGATAGCCAGCCCGCGAAGACCACGGTGAAGCTCGACTTCTTCGCGAAGCCACTGCCCGACATCCCGCTCCCAAACGACGTCGCCACACGTTTCGACGCCACCTCGCCGACGCTTCGCCGCATCAACGCGTCGATGATCGCGCCGACCAGCTTCGAAGCAAAGACACGTGCGCAGCTCGCCGAGCTCGACGGCTGGGGTGTCTTGCAAGGCATCGCTATCCCGTTCACCGGGCCCATCGATCCACTCTCGATCGTGGCCGGCCACTCGGACGACGACTACGACTTTGCCGACGATGTCATCTACCTCGTCAACGTCGACAAGGACTCCGATGCGTTCGGCACGCTGATGCCGCTCGACGTCGGCAATGGCAATTACCCTGTCATTCTCGAGGACAGGAATCGTTATTGGCCCAATGACTTACGCGCTTGGAGCAGCTCGCTCGCCTTCGAAGAGGAAGACGAGGATACCAATAACAATGGCACTCTCGACCCGGGCGAAGACACCGACGCCGACGGCATCCTCGACAAACCCAATTACCTCCCAGGGCGCAATCCCGACCGCGACGACCTGGCGGGCCGCGCCGACGCGCTCATGACCTTCTACGAGCGCCAGACCAACACAGTCATCGTGCGCCCGCTCATCCCGCTCGACGAACGCACGACCTACGCCGTCGTCGTCACGCGCCGCCTGCTCGACGCCGCTGGCGACCCGGTAGGCTCACCCTACCCGTGGGTCAACCACGCCGCCCAGACCGACGCGCTCGCCCCGCTCGCCGACGCAATCGCCCCCCACGGCCTCACCCTCAAAGACGTCGCCTTCACCTGGACCTATACCACCCAGTCCATCACGGGCGACTGGGTCGCCGTTCGCGACGGCCTCTACGGGCATGGCGTCCAGGGCCACATCGGCCGCGACTTCCCGGCCCAGATCGGCGGCCTCGAGCCGGTCCGCGATGCCGACTTCCCGGCCTTCGCCAACATGGCCAACCCCTACATCGTCTATCAAGAGGACTGGGCCCCGGCCTTCAACATCATCGCCACCCAGATGCTCGGTGTCGAAGGCGAGTCGATGTCTGCGCTCCTGCTCGAGAACTCACGCTTCGTCGACTACCACGCCATCGGCTGGTTCGACTCGCCGCAGCTCTTCCCGCGCCGCTCCGCCGACGGTCGCCTCCTTCCGTTCGCCGACCAGATCTGGCCCGCGAACCTCCACCTCATTCCGGCGAAGACCCGCAGTGAACGTGTGTACTTCCACCTCATGGTGCCGCGTAAAGAGACGTCCGCTCGCGGCGAAGGCAAGCCAGCCCCGCTCGTCATCATCGGTCACGGCTATGGGTCCAACCGCTTCGACCTCATGCTCATCGGCAGCTACTTCGTGCGCTACGGCGTCGCGGTCCTGGCCATCGACTGCGTCTCGCACGGCATCGAGCTCGACCCCGAACAACAAGAGCAGGCCGAGGGCATCATCAAGCTCTTCGGGCTGAGCTCTTTCCTCAATGCCATCACCGAAAAGGACCGCGCCCTCGATCTCGACGGCGATGGTTTTGGCAACTCGGGTGGCGACTTCTGGACCGCCTACCTCTTCCATACCCGCGACAATGTCCGCCAGAGCGCGCTCGACTACATGCAGCTCACCCGTATCCTGCGCGGCTTCGATGGCCAGAGGACCTGGAACATCCCGCAGTTCGCAGGTGCCGGCATGCCGACCATCGCGGGCGACTTCGACGGCGATGGAATCATCGACGTCGGCGGCGACGCACCCATCACCATGCTCGGCGCGTCGCTCGGCGGCATCATGGCCGCAGTCGTCGGTGGCGTCGAACCCGAGATCCGCACGACCGTCCCCATCGCGGCTGGCGGTGGCCTTTCGGATGCGAGCCCACGCAGCATCCAGGGCGGCGTGCGTGAGGCCATCGTCCTGCGCCTGCTCGGTCCGATCTACATCGGCACGGGTACTTCGGCTGGCCTGGCCATCGACACCATCGTCCCCATCGTCAACGACGACGCGACGCTGCGTCTCGGTTCGCTGGTCGGTGTGCAGGCGGGCGACTTCCTCGTCGTCGAGAACCACCGCAACGGCGAGCGCGGCTGCGGCTGGGTGCGTGATGAAGGCGGTACGCTGAGGGTCCGCGCCCACCTCCCGACGGACACCAACGACCCGACCAGCATCATCGCCTACGCGGGCGACGCCATGGTGCTCGGCTCGACCGAGTGTGGCGTCAAGACCGACGCGGTCGAACGCGCGCGCCTGGACCAGTTCGGCGCTGACGTGACCTTCCTTGGTCGTAAACATCTCGTCGGTGAGCCGCTCATCGCGCTCGCCGACGGGGCGGGCTTGAGCCGTGGCACCCCGGACCTGCGCCGCATGTTCGCGCTCGGCCAGATGATCCTCGACCGCACCGACCCTGCCGTCATGTCGCAGTACATCGGCAAGAAGTCGTTCACTTATCCGGGCACGGGCCAGTCGACCGGCAAGGGTCGCACGCTGCTCGTGACGACCGTCGGCGACATGAACGTCCCGGCCTCGACGGGCATCACCATCGGCCGCTCGGCCGGGCTCATCGACTACAAGACGCCGGTTGCGGGTCATGATGTTCCCGACAACCAACTCCTCATCGATAACTTCACCGCCGAGGCGACCGAGCTGATGAAACGTTTCACCACGCCGGCCGGCGACGGGGTGCACATGGACATCGAGAACTTCAGTCGCGGCGACGACATCTGGGGCAGCGACATTCCGCGGCTCGACCCCCCGTTCCACACGTCGCTTGGCCAGGGTCCGTTCAACGCCGATGGCGGCTACTCCGCGGCCATCTTCCCGTACGCCATCCCGACCGGCCAGCACGGCTTTCCGTTCCCGGGCGACCTGCCCGACCGCAAACGTAAGGCCTGCCGTGAGGCGTGTACCGAAGGCGATTGCGGCTGCGACGCCGTCACGACGTTCGACACCGGCTCCTACCTCTTCAACATGTTCGGCCGCTACATCGCGACCGACGGCAAGGAGCTTCCGACGGACCAGTGTCTGTCGCGCAACGACTGCGACTTTCTGGTGCCGCCCCCGCCGGACCGCCCCACGGGCCGCTGACAAGCACGCCGCGCGGTGGGCCTGGCATCGGAAGCCAGGTCGAAGATCGCGACGATATCTCGATGACCGTGCATTATGATCATCGAGATATCTGTCGGACTTCGACTGAGTTGACTCAGTAGAAGCTGACGCCGACGTTGAGCGACGCGTTGTGGATCCGATCCTCGCCGTCCGAATAGAACCCGGTGCCGTAGCGCAGGCTCACGTCGAGGCCGAAGGTGTCGGTGGCGATGGGCTCGACGCCGATGCCGATCTGGAAGGCCGGCACCCACTCCGTGCGGCTCTCCGCTTCGAAGAAGTCGCCGTCATACTTGATCCCAGCGCGCGCCACACCGAGGCCGCCCTGAAGCCAGAAGTGGCTGATGGGCCACGCCCTGATGGAGGCCGAGAGGATACCCTGGTCGACCGTGAAACGGTCCTCGGTATGCAGCATCCACCAGGCGTCGAACAGGATGGCGACCCCGGGGCTCAGCATGCCGCCGACGTGGAGGTCCAAGCTGCCTGCACCTTCGAGGTCCTCGCATCCCTCATCGGCGCAAGTGATGGTTCCGCCGCCGATCCCGATACCAAAGGTCGGTCCCTCTCGCCCCGTCTGGTAGGACTCCTGCGCGTACGCCGCGCCAAGCGCGAACGGGGTCGTGAGGGTGAACACTGCAAGGGTAGACATGAGGCGTTTCATAGGGTCTCCTCTGGATCTGGCTCGTCATCACCGCGACCCCGTGGGTGCGGGGGTAACGAGCGGTCTGATGTCGCGACTCGGTCCACACCTGGGGTGAGGTTCGAGCCGCCGACGGGCATCCGAAATCTGCCCGCCGACGGGGTGACGGTGCGAGAGCCATGCCAAGTGTGTGAGGTCCTTATCAGCGTGTACCAATGCCGATGAAGCTACTGGCCGCCTACGGGTCGGGGATGCTCGTGCTCGGGGTCGTGTGGCTCGGCATCGCGGCCATCGATCGAGCTGAAGTAGCGCAGCAATGGGTCGACCATTCCGCGGAAGTGCGCAGTCGATGTGACCGCCTGGAAATCGTTCTGATTGAGGCACGCCTATCCCAGGTTGCCCTGCTCGCGGCGGTGGCCTCAGGCAAAATGCCCCAGGGATTGGACACACAAACGGCCGCGCAGTCGCTGCGTAAGCGGGTCACGACGGAGTTCGCCGTCCTCAACACCCTGGTCGTCGACAACGCCGAGCAGCTCGCGCGAGTGAACCAGCTCATCGCCCCGGTCGACGCCATCGTCGTGTCCGTCGAAGAGAGCCTGCGCGTCGCACATCAGGCAGGCGCGGCTCCGTCGGATGAAGCGTCGGGCGAGGTCCTGCGCTCGTTCCTCGGACTCTTCGACGACGGGCGCCAGCGCGAGGAGTTCGCGACCATTCGCCAGATCATCGGCGCGATCGGTGAGCACGAGACGACCCTCCTCGTCGAGCGCAGGACGATCACCGAAGACCGTCAACGCACAACGAGGATCGTCCTACTCACGGGCGGCGCGCTGGCCTTCCTGCTCGTCACCTACGTCATCGCGCGGATCCGCAGGACGGTCGTCGACATCGAGCAGGCCAACGCGACCATCGCCCAGCAGAAGGACGAGCTCGTCCTTCGCACGCGTGAGCTCGAGCAGACCGTCAAGGACCTCGACCAGTTCGCCTACGTGGCGTCGCATGACCTCAAGGCGCCACTGCGTGGGATCTCCAACCTGGCGCAGTGGATCGAGGAGGACGGCGCCGAGTCGCTCGGCCCCGAAGGCCGTGAGCACCTGCGACTCATGCAGGTACGGGTGAAGCGTATGGAGGCGCTCGTCGACGGGGTCCTGGCCTATGCGCGGGCCGGGCGTCAGGGCGATGTCAGCGAGGTCGTCGACGTGGGCCAGCTCGTGCGCGAGGTCATCGACATGGTCTCGGCGGACGGCCCGCAGATCGAGGTGGAGACGCCGCTTCCCGGGCTACGCGTCGTGCGGGTCCCGCTCCAACAGGTCTGGCTCAACCTCGTCAGCAACGCGGTCAAGTACGGGCGTCGGGGCGAGGACCCGGCGCGTGTTCACATCGGCATGGAGCGCGACGCTTCTGGTGAAGCGGCCTTCTATGTGCGCGATGAGGGACCGGGGATCGACCCGCGTTTTCACGACAAGGTCTTCGGTTTGTTCCAGACGCTCGCGCCGCGCGACAAGGTCGAGAGCACTGGCATCGGGCTCGCCGTCGTCAAGAAGCTGGTCGAACGACAGGGCGGCCGCGTCTGGGTCGAGTCGGTGCTCGGCCAGGGCACCACCTTCAAGTTCACCTATCCCGCTGCTCGCGGCGAGGCGGTTGCGACCGAGCGTCCGTCGACCCAATGGCGCTGGCGGCCCCGAGAACGGACCAAGCGTTGAGAACACCGTGGCCAGGTCAGTCGACTCGAACAGCCTCGATGTCGGTGAGCGTGATGGCGCGAATGGTCGTCGTGACGCTGCGGCGGGGCAGGGTGACGGCGAAGGTCGTGCGCCCGTCGTTCGATTCGACCGCGATCTGGCCGCGGTGTGCGTCGACGATGTGACCCACGATGAACAGGCCGAGGCCGACCGAGTGGTTCCCCGAGGTGTGGGAGGCGGCGGGGTCGCCCTGGCGATAAGGTTCGAAAATCGAACGAATCGTCTCGGGTGGCAGAGTCGGGCCGCGGTTGGAGACCGAGAGGGCGACAGCGTTGTTGCGGCCTTCGAAGGCCACCGTGACGGGCTGTCCGTCCGCGCCATGGGCGATGGCGTTCGAAAGCAGATTGGCCAGCACCTGGCCGATGCGGTCGGCGTCGAAGCGGCCGCTGAGGTCGCCGCTCTGGTGGAGTTCGATCGTGCGGCCGGGGTGCGCGCTGCGGGTCTCGGCGACGATGGCGTATGCGACGTCGGCGAGGTTGGTCTGGCGCCGCTTCATCGGGATGCCACCGCCGAGCCGGGCCTTGGTGAAGTCGAGGATGTCGTTCACGAGGCGTGAGGCGCGGGTCGTCGAGGCATCGAGCAGGGCCAGGATCCGTTCGGCGCGCGGGTCGTTTCCGAGGAGGCGCCGCAAGGTATCCGAGGTCATGCCGATGGCCGAGATGGGGTTACGCAGGTCGTGGGACACGATGCCGATGAGCTGGCGTTCGAAGTCGGCGCGGCGTTGTTCGTCGGCCTTGCGGACCACGTCGGCCGTGATGTCGCGCACGATGGCAAGGACCGTGGCGTGCGAAGCGAGGTTCGTCTGGAGCCGTTGACCAGATGTGGATTCGGGAACGAGTCGGAGCTCGAAGTGGCGGGAGCCGACCTGGACGACATCATCGTTTTCGTCATCTTCGGCCTCGTCGTCCGGGTCCACCTGGTGGGCGTGGACCTCGAAGGTGAGGGTCGTCGACTGACCCCGAAGTGCCTCGTCGATGGCCCCCTCGATGCGGCTGGTCGCGGCCGGGTCGAGTCGTGACGCGTCGGCGAAGGTCGCGTTGGTCATACACACGAGGTCGGCCTCGGGTGCCCATGGCGGGGCGCGATTGCAGTAGGCGTGGCGGTGGTCGGAGTCGAAACGCACGACGATGTCGGGCAGGTGGTCTGCCAGCCGCCTGAAGCTCGCTTCGCTCTCACGCAGGGCGGCCTCGGCCTCGCGTTGGAGGTCGCGTGCACGGGCGAGACGCAGGGCGTGGCCGATGCTCTGGGCGAGGCGAGCGGGGGCGAGCGAGGCCTTGGGCAGGTAGTCGCAGGCGCCCGCCTTCATGAGCTCGACGGCGGCGTCTTCGTTGCCTTGACCGGTGAGGAAGATGACGGGCAATTCGTGGCCGAACGCGCGCAGGTCGGAGAGCAGCTCACGCCCGTCCTTGCCGGGGAGGTGCAGGTCGAAGACGCCGCAGTCAAAGGCGTTGGATGGGTCGCCGATGAGAGACAGGGCGGCCTCGGCTGTGTCCGCCTCGGTGAGCGAGACCGAGAGCCGGGCCCGCGAGAGGCCGCGTCGAAAGGCCTCACGATCGACCTCGTCGTCGTCGACCAGCAGGATGCGGATTTGGCGCTCGAGCGGCATAGGTCAGGGGAGCTCCATGAGGGTCCAGTACTTGTTGAGGGTGACCATGATGTCGACGAAGTCGACGAAGGTCACGGGCTTCAACAGGTAGCCGGCGACGTTGAGCTGGTAGGCTTCGACACGGTCGCGCTCTTCGTTGCTGGTCGTGAGGACGACGACGCTGAGCGATACGAGTTGGGGGTCTTTGCGGATCTCGCGCAGGAACTCGATGCCATTCATGAGCGGCATGTTGAGGTCGAGCAACACCAGGCGGCGACCGGGCGGGACGGCGCCATTGCGCAGCATCTCGAGGGCTTCGAGCCCGTGGTTGGCGACATACAGCGGGTTGGTGATGTTGGCCCGCTTGAAGGCCCGCTTGACGTTCATGATGTCGACGTCGTCATCGTCGACGAGCAGGATATGAAGCACGCGTTCGTCCATCGTCGGGTTCCGTGGGCCGGTGTCGGTTCCTGGGGTGTTGCTCGTTGCACCGCGGCATTGACGAGTCAGCCGCGACGGGCCGAAGCACTCGGGTATCTCGAGGCTCGGCCCGCTATCCTAGACTCAGCTTCCGAGACGGACCAGATCGATGTCGATCTTGCGATCGTCGCGGCGGTCGCGTTCGGTCCGGCCAGTGGCTTCGGTCTTGCCTCGTGACCGCACGAAGATGCGGTTGGCGGGTACGCCTCGAAGGCGAAGCTCCTGGGCGACCGTCTTGCTGCGCTCGAGTCCGACGCGGTGATTCGAGACGGGGTCGCCGACACGGTCGGTGTGGCCGGTCACGAGGATGGTGCGGCCGACCATCGGGCCGTTGGTGAGGCAACGCGCGACCTGGTCGACGAGCTCCATGCCGTCGTCGTCGAGCTCCGTCTTCTGGAAGCCGAAGTAGGCGCGTGTGTTGGGAATTCGGCATGCATTTGCGAGGTCTCGAAGGATCTCGACCTCGACCTTACTCTCATGGCCGACGAGCACGTGGTCGTAGCGCTGGGCGGTGGGAAGAGATGAGCCACAGGCCACGAGCGGCGCGAGGGCGAAGGCGAGGGCGGTCGCGAGAGACCTGGCGATGAACTTTCGTGCGAGAGTCATGGTGCGGTTCCTCCACAGCAGGGGTTATGCGGGCGCAGCGGCCCGCGGTCGAGTTGCGGTCAGCGCAAGAGCTTCTTGGCGCGCTTGCGTAGGCCGGACAGCTTTCGCATGAGCGAGTCGGCGCGTTCGGCGGCGGCGGAGCGGACACGATCGACGCCCTCACCGACGTTGCGGGTCACCCGTTCGAAGCCGGCTTTGACGGCGTCGCGCGCCTGGTCGAAGGCGTGGCCGAGCTGACTCTCGAGCTCGTCGATGCGGCCCTCGAGGACGAGCATCTCGTCATCGGTGAGCTCGCCCCAGCGGGTCTTGAGGTCGGCTTTGAGCTGGTCCCAGCGGCGATTGAAGGTAGCGGCTTTCATGGGAAATCTCCTTTTGAGTGAGGGGGCTTGGGAGGTCATGGCTGGACGCCGGACGATGATCCGGGTCGCCTCGGGTGAAGGTCACTCAGAGCGGTCGACGTCCACGCGCCACGTCCATGATGAGGCTCACCACGAACAGAACGAGGAAGAGGATGAAGAGGACCTTCGCGATGCCGGCGGCCCCAGCGGCGATTCCGGTGAAGCCGAGCATGGCGGCGATGAAGGCGATGACGAAGAAGATGAGGGTCCAGCCGAGCATGAGTGTTCTCCTGGTGGTGAGGACGCCCGCGTGACTCGGCAGGGCGTCGATGACACCTGGGGAACAGAGCAAGAGCTTTGCCAACGGCTCGGCGATGAGCTTAAGTGTTGGAATTCAAGTAATAAAATGCAAGGCGCTACGCCTGGCCAGACGACAGTGAGGCGACCTGGGCCCCGACCCAGGTGGGGCACAATGCCGCAGCCGGGCAGGACGCCTCAGGGTGCGAACGGCGGGCATGCGAGCGATGCGTCGGGTGGTCTCAGTCGCTGGATGCAGCGGTGTCGTCGTCGTCGCGCTTGAGCTTGCGGAGCAGAGTCTTCCGATCGATGTCGAGGATCCGCGCGGCCTGGCTCTTGTTGTTGTCGACGGCGGCCAGGACCTTCTGGATGTAGCGCCGCTCGAGCTCGGCCAGCGTCACGAGGTCGTCGTTGTCGTCGGAGGCGAAGTCGATGCGATGTTTCTCGGCCTCGCGGATCCGCTCGGGGAGGTCGTCGACCTGCAGCGTGTCGCTGCGCGAGAGGGCGACCCCACGCTCGATGGCGTTCATGAGCTCGCGCACGTTGCCCGGCCAGCCATGTGCCAACAGCTTCTCGGCGGCCGCGGGCGAGAATGAGCGCACGTCGACCTTGTGGCGGGTGGCGAAGCGCTCGAGGAAGGTCTGGGCGAGGACCAGGATGTCGTTACCGCGGGCGCGCAGGGCGGGCAGATCGATCTGCACGACGTTCAGACGGTAATAGAGGTCTTCGCGAAAGGTGCCGTCAGCGGCTGCGCCCGCGAGGTCGCGGTTGGTCGCGGCGATGACGCGGGTGTCAAAGGGGATGGTCGTGTCGCCACCGACCGGGCGCACGACGCGTTCCTGCAGGGCGCGCAGGAGCTTGGGCTGCATTGGCAACGGGAGCTCGCCGATCTCATCGAGGAAGAGCGTGCCGCCCGTCGCGTCGAGGAAGAGGCCGCGACGTGTGCGCTTGGCGTCCGTGAAGGCGCCCTTGGCGTGGCCAAAGAGCTCGCTTTCGAGGAGCGTCTCGGGGAGGGCGGCGCAGTTGATGGCGACAAACGGGCCGTCTTTACGGGCGCTGCGGTTGTGGATGGCCTTGGCGACGACCTCTTTGCCGGTCCCGCTCTCGCCGAGCAGCAAGACGCCGACGTCGGTTGCGGCGACGCGGCTGACCAGGTCCTTGAGTTCGCGCATGACCGGGCTCGTCCCGACGAAGGCGTCGTCGTCGTGCTCGCGGGCGACGTCGCGGAGGCGGGTCACCTCGTCGCTCAGGCGGGCGTGTTCGATGGCGCGGCGGACCTGCAGCTCGAGCTCGTCGAGGCTGACGGGCTTCACGAGGTAGTCCCAGATCCCGCGCCGCATGGCTTCGATCGCGGTCTTGACCGAGGCGTGCCCGGTCACGAGGATGGCTGGCAAGCGCGGGTGGAGCGTGCGAGCGTGGGTGCAGAGCTCGAGCCCGCTGTCAGGGCCGAGCTGCAGGTCGCTCACGATGAGGGCGAGGTCGTGGGCCTCGTCGCTCGCGAGCAGAGTCGCGGCCTCACGCGCAGATGAGCGCTGAATGGTCTCGAAGCCGGCAGACTCGAGCCCGAGAGCCATCGACTCGAGGTTGAGCGGGTCGTCGTCGACAACGAGGATCCTGTCGGCCATCCAGAAGCCTCCATGTGTGGCACAGCACGCAGCCACATGACTCAGGCATGCGCTTGGGCGTGTCAAGGCGCTACATGCAGAGTCGGACGGTTGGGGCACGCTGCGGCGATAGGCCCATCGACGACGAAGAACGCGCCCCAGGTGCGGACAGCCGGGTCGGTCCTTACGCCTTCGTCCGAGCCGCAGATCCTCTGGTCGTCGCAGTTGGCACCAGCGGCCTGGCACTCTGGGTTGGTGGAGGCCGAATACGCGGTCTCGCCCGAGCGTGCGCTGCCGCCGCACGACGAGCCATCGAGCTTCCCATCGGTCGTCTGGGTCACGCCGCCGCCGTCGTCGCCGCAAGCCGGAAAGCTCGAAAACCAGAGGGCAGAGACGAACAGGGTTGTCCTGATGATCTTCGAGGGTGATCTCAGTGGGCGACCAGCGTCGCGGGGTTGTGGTTGGTGTTTGCGAAGCTCACACGATGTGGCGCTTCGTGTGGGGTGTCATTGGAGGTGGAACCGAGCGATGACGACGCGTTGTGGTTGAGTCGCAGCGACGCGGTCGTGGAGGACGACCGGCTCGCCTTCGGAGGGCTCGAGGGTCATGGGGGCGGTGCCGAGGACCACCACGATGGCGGAGCCAGCGAGGCTTGGGACTGCTTTGACGAAGGTGGGCTCATAGGAGGCCGCGGGCCGCGTCGCGAGCAGCATTCCTGCCCGGTCGAGGCGCCCGTCCGCCCGCCAGGTCGCGAGCACGAAGCCGTCCCGGGTGAGACCGTCGGGATCGCTGCCTGGTTCGGGGAGGATGAATCGGGGCCCACCCGTGGCCACGAGCGAGATCATATTGTCGTCATGGGGGCGCGGCGACACCGAGAGGTACCCCTCGGCGTGGGGTTGGATCGGGGCGACGGTCGATGCGAAGCGCCAGGCGGCGCCTTCGCCGCCGACCCGGACCACCATCCTCGACCAGGGCACGGGGCCGCCGGTCGCATACTGGCCGGACGCGTCGCGTAGGATCTCGTCCGCACGGTCCATCCGGAACTCGAAGCCCTCATCGAGCGATTGCAGGTCGAGCGGACGAATCCAGGTCGGGTCGCGTGGCGGCGAGGAACGGTGAGCGACACGTTTGGCCCAGCCGACCACGAGGCGCCCGGGAGTCGCAGGCAGCGACCAGCGACTCAGGAAGAGCTCGTTGGTGGGGGCCTCGGTGGCGGACACCACTGCGAGATCCAGCGCGCCGGGCAGGCCCGCTCCAAAGGTCGCGCCGAAAGTGTTGTCCAGCCCGCCGAAGTCACCGACAGCGATGAGGCCGTTGGCCGTGGCATAGAGCAGGTTGATGTTGCTCGCGGCGTTGCCTCCGAGCTGCTCCGCGAAGATCGGTGTGAGGTCGGAGCTCACGCCGACGATGAAGGCCCGCGACCACGGTGAGGTCCCCGGGACCGTGAGGTCGGGCCCGTCGGTGAGGGCCAGAGTCTTGCCAGCGCCGCCGATGACTAGCCCACCATCACCGGGGATTGTCGCCAGCGCGCGCACCTCGCCGTGGCCCGCAAAGGAGCCGAGAAAGCTCCATCGCTCGAGCGCTCCAAGCTCCGAGAGGACCCCGACGAAGAGGTCGTGACCTGCGTCACGCCGGACCTCGCCGTCGGTGCCTGGGCTCAGGACGACGTCGCCTTCGCTGATCCCCGCCACCGCGACCCGGCCAAGCGGGAGCTCGGTCATGGCGAAGCGCTCGAAGCTCCCGCCACAGCGATCGCAGAAGCGGGTGAGTGCCGTCACCTCGCCCTGGGCGTCGAGGCGGGCAAAAAGCGTGTGGCCGCGATGCGGCTCGGGAGGGGCGGTGACGGTAAAGCGTCCGAGCGTCACCGAGCCGTTGAAGCGCGCGACGAGAGCCACACCGCCATCGGCAAGGGCGAGCACCTCGGGGTGCTCGATGAAACCCTGGTCGCTGTGCAGCGACTGAAGCGCCCAGTCGAGGACTGCGGGGCGAGCGTCGGGGGGAAGTTGTAGCCCGCTGGTCTGGGTGTCGGTACCGGCGAGGCTGTCGGATGGCTCGAGCCTATCGGTGAGCTCGGAGGCATCGGCCAGGGAGGTGTCGGGTTCGGCGCTCAAGTCCGCGCTCGTGTCGGCGACCTCATCGGCGACCTCCTCGAGGTCTGAGGATGTGTCTGCCCCTCGGGTGTCGGGTGTGAGGTCGATGTCGGTTCGTGCGGCCGAGTTGTCGGACCCCGAGCATCCGGCGCTGAACACGAACAAGATGGTTGGAAGATAGACCCGGGAACGCATCGATGACCTCGTAGGTGGTGGGGCTGAGTGGGCTCATAGAGGCGGTCGACTCAACGGATGCTCCAGCAAAGACGGGGCGCCCATTGCGCTCCTGGTCTTTGGGGCTTCCAGGGCGTCCTCGACCAAGCCTGGCAATCGAGAGGCACTCCGTCATGCGGCGATGCGACCCGCCGTCGGCGCAGTTCGCCAGGGAGGCGAAGCCGACCCCACGATTGGATATCGGAAAGTCTCGAGCTCCTGGCATTGCATGACCTTGCATCGACCCGGGGCTGCTTCGAGCTTTGTCAGCGCAACGGGGGCTCGGCGGGACAGATCTCCACGTCGAAGTCGCCTTCGAGCTCTCCTGTCACGAGGGCAGGGAGGGGCTCATGGCTCAGCGCTTCGAACCCAGCGCGGAGGCGGCCAGCGAGGCGGGCCACGCTGCGGGCGGTGATCTGGTTAGCGTCGCTGTTTGGCCGTCAGCGTCGTGCCCAAGTGACCACCCAGATGACACACATCCCACCCGAGTTGCGCGGCGCAAACAGGTCGGAGTCTTCGGTCAGGAACCCCTTCGGTGGAGACGAGCATCTCTGCCTGTCGATTACCGATGCCGCCGCCTTCAGCGCCTGGGAAGCTGCCGATTCAACTTCGAGCGGCGACGTTGCGACGCCGCCGACCTGCCAGGGTTGAAGCGCCAACCCGACGCGGAGCAACGCGTCACCCCGAGCACGTGTCAGCGACCATGTCTGACGAACTCACACGACAGGGAGCATTGACCTCGAACAAGCCGCCTTCGACCGGCTCGTCGGGTCAGCGTGAGCAACGACGTCAACGGCATGGGCTCGTGGTGTCGAAACGAGTTGCGCCAGACTCAGATTGGGCTCTGGTTGGGGCCCGGGTCGGTCGAGAGCAGGACGAAGAGCTTGTCACCGCTGACCGAGAGGCGGACATGCACGCCGTCGATGATGTCGACGAAGATGCCGGTCGTCTCGAGCGCGGCTTCGATGATGGGCGGCAGCGCCACCCGATCGGCCCGCAGGACCGCCAGTGTGGCCCCGATCTCGCGTTCGTTGCAGCCCATCCAGCTCGCCTGGACGAGCTGGGGCTTCTTGCCTTCGGGCGTGATGAAGGTGTCGGGGAGACGCTCGATCGCGAGCAGCGCGCCCCGGTTCTTGAGGTCCGACAGGGCCAGCGGCGACTCGCTCTCCCGATGGAAGCCGGCCAGCCGCGGCAAGAGCTCGTTCGGGTCCGCAGGCGGCACGATGGTCGGAGCCACCGTGGCTGTGGCGAGTGGTGAAGGTGTCCCGAGTGGCCCGTTCTGGTCGGACACGCTGCCGGCGAAGGCGAAGAGCAGACCCATGGCCACGCTCGCCGCGAGACCGAGCGGCACCCACAAGGTCGTCAAGCGCGCCTGCTTCTTGTGCTGCGCTTCGAAGTGGCGCTGGCACATCGTCTCGAGCGAGCGCTTGAGCGCGTCGGGAGACGGGTCGCGCGTGCCTGCGAGGTGGACGGCTACCTTGAGGCGCTCGAGCTCCTGGCACTCGGCGCTGAGCTCCGGGCTCTGGCGCATCCGCTGCTTCAACGCGATGGCCTCGAGCGGCTGGAGCTCGCCGTCGATGAGCGCCGTCAGATGCGGCCTGAGGCTGTCATCCGTGACTTTCGACATCGCGATACCCCCGTGTTCTTGCATAGTCTGCGAGCGCCGCTTTGAGTCTTTTGCGGGCGTGGTGGATGCGGCTCCTGACGGTGCCCACTGGGCAGTCGAGGACGTGCGCGATCCCTTCGTAGTCGAGCCCCTCGATGTCGCAGAGCACGACCGCCGTGCGTTGCGATTCGGGGAGCTGTTGCAGGGCGAGGAGGACTTCGTCCTCGAAGCCTTCTTTGAAACGATTGCCGCCAAGCGCCTCGAGTGCCAGGCCGACCTCGGGCTCCGGGTCGGCGGCGAGCAGGTCGGCGTCTTCGAGGAACGTTTCGCGCCCGGTCTTGCGGACTTTCGATACGAACGCGTTGCGAACGATCGTAAAGACCCATGCGCGGTAGTTCGTGTCCGGCCGCACGCGGTCGAAGTGTTGCAGAGCCTTGGCCATGGCGTCCTGGACGAGGTCGTTCGCTTCGGCCTCGGACGCGGTCAGCCTGAGCGCGTAGCGGTGCATCGCGTCCCAATGGACGAAGACACGCTCCATGAACTCGCGCTCTGCGTCACGTTGCTTGCGGAGCCCAAACCAGGCCAACTCGCCTCCGGGTCGCCTCTACGGCGTGTTTGCCGGTCGCGGACGACCGGGTCGGCAGGATAACGCAGCGAGCCCCCGATTTGGTTCACCGTTTGGAAAGCGACCCCGAAAATCCGGGTACACCGCGTGGCGCCACGGGCGTATGGCGATCCACCCTCGAAACCGCCTTTGGGCCTGTCCTTTGACTTCGGCCCGACGTGGCATTACACCCCGCACGCCTCGCCGCAGCCGGCGCACCTCTATAGGAGTCATTCATGTCGAACGCGTCCATCTCGCCCACCGGTCCCCGCTTCGCCCCCAACGGCTACGAATTCTCGGCCTATGTCGACGCGAAGAACTGGGTCGGCGGCGAGTGGGTGGACGCGCAGTCGGGCGCGACCTTCGCGGTCGACAACCCGCGCCATGGGCAGATCATCGGCCATGCCCCGGACTCGGGCCAGGACGACATCGGCGCGGCCGTCGCGGCGGCCAAGGCGGCCTTCCCCGCGTGGCGCGCGACCCCCATCAAAGAGCGCGTGCAGGTCCTCTTCCGTTTGAAGCGCATCATGGAGGACAACATCGAGGAGCTGTCGTGGCTCGTCTCGCACGAGAACGGCAAGACCTTCCCGGAGTCCAAGGCCGAGGTCGAGAAGGGCATCGAGTGCGTCGAGTACGGCATCGCCTGCGCCAACCTGCCTGGCCAGACCATGGACGTCTCGCGCGGTGTCGCCTGCCATGTCAGCTACGAGCCGCTGGGTGTCGTGGCCGGCATCGTGCCGTTCAACTTTCCCACGATGGTCCCGCTGTGGATGATGCCGCAGGCGCTCGTCGCGGGTAACGCCTTCGTATTGAAGCCGTCCGAGAAGGTGCCGTACGGCGCCTACAAGCTCGCCTACATGCTCAAGGCCGCGGGCCTGCCCGACGGCGTCTTCAACATCGTCAATGGCGGGCGGGCCACGGTCGAGGCCATCTGCGACCACCCCGACATCAAGGCCGTCGGCTTCGTCGGCTCGACCCGGATCGCGAAGCTCGTCTACGAGCGCGGCGCGGCTTCGGGCAAGCGGGTCCTGGCCCTCGGCGGCGCGAAGAACCACCTGTTGCTCATGGGCGACGCGGACTTCGACCTGGCGACCAGCAACATCCCGGCCTCGGCCTTCGGGTGCGCGGGTCAGCGCTGCATGGCGGCGTCGACGCTCGTCGCCGTCGGTGACGACGTCCAGCGCTTCATCGACCGGATCGCCGAGATCGCCAAGGGCCTCCAGCTCGGGCGCGATGTCGGCCCGGTCATCGACGCGGCGGCGGTCGAGCGTATCGAGCGTATGATCACGCAGGCCGAGCAGATGGGCGCCAAGGTCATCGTCGACGGTCGTGGCCAGAAGGGCCCGGGCGGCGGCAACTGGGTCGGCCCGACCATCATGGACTACGTCACGCCCGAGATGCCGGCCGGCTGCGAGGAGATCTTTGGACCCACGCTGTCCATCATCCGCGCCAAGACGTTGGACGAGGCGCTGCACATCGAGAACCGCAATCCGTATGGCAACGCGGCGTCGATCTTCACGAGCGACGGCGGCACCGCCCGCTACGCGGTCGAGCGTTTCCAGGCCGGCATGTGCGGTATCAACATCGGCGTGCCCGTCCCGCGCGAGCCGTTCTCGTTCGCGGGCTGGAACCAGTCGGGCTTCGGCCATGGCGACATGACCGGCTACGACGGTTTCCGCTTCTGGACACGCGCCCGCAAGGTCACGACCAAGTGGGCCAAGCAGGCGGACCAGACCTGGATGGGCTGAGCGCGCGGCCTGGGCGAGCGACTCCTGTCGCCTGCGTTCCATCCCGTGCTCTGCGGCGGGTGAACGTGTGGCGACCGGAGGTTTGCTGAGTACCTGCCGCCTGGGGTCGAATTGCCCGAGCGGGGTCTCCTGTCCACACTTGCACCGCCCGGTCAGCTCAGCTTTTCGTCGTATCCGGCTTGGTGTGGATCCAAGCAGAATGCGGACTTGCGGCTATGTGTCGCGGCACGGCGGAGGCTGGGGCGGGGTGCAAAGTCGCTGATCGGTCAGGGCATGGATAATGCACAAGTATCCTGCATCGAGATCAAAGGGCGGGCGCAAGGCTGACGAGATGACGTCCCCTTCGCCGAACCGTCCGCCGAATGCTCGCAGCCCAGGGTGATAGCTATGACCGCCTCCTCGCGTACCGCGCAGAATCGTCCCAAGGAAGCCTCACACGCAGCCCCTGAGGTCAGCGAGCCGGCAACACAGGCCGTGCAGCTCAAGTCGTCGCTGCGCGGGCAGTCCTACGACGTTCAGATGCGCATGCTCGACCCGGTCCAGCAGAAGGGAGAGGGCGGCACTCAGGGCGTGCACCAGGCGGCCGAGATGGGTGTTTCGGGCGGTGGCGGGAGTCTGCCGTTTGCCGACCAGATTCAGCAGTCCTTCGGACGACACGATGTGGGCTCGGTCCAGGCGCACACGGGCGACAAGGCCAGCAAGGCCAACGACGCGATGGGTGCTGAGGCCTACGCGACCGGCAACAACATCGCCTTCAAAGGGGCGCCTGACCTGCACACCGCGGCGCACGAGGCGGCGCATGTGGTCCAGCAGCGAGGTGGCGTCCAGCTGTCGGGCGGCGTCGGCAAGTCGGGCGACGGGTACGAGCAACACGCGGATGCGGTCGCGGACAAGGTCGTCAAGGGTGAGTCCGCCGAGGGTGTGCTCGACACGATGGCTGGTGGCGGTGGTGGTGGTGTTCAGAAGTCCGTGCAGCGTAAGGATGATCTGAAAGAGGCCGACTCGCAGACGACGGCCGGCACGGCCAACCCCGTCAAGGACCAGGACAAGACCAAGGTCAAGACGGACTCGGTCGACTCGCCGACCACGCACCCGATGTTCCCGACCTTCGAGGCGCGCGTCAAAACCCTGTTCTCGCAGTACCCGGCCCCTCCAGGGGTCGACCTCAAGGTGCTGACGATCAACATCTGGTCGCAGGTCTGCGGCGGGGTGAAAGACTCGGCGCCCGAGATGAAGCGGGACGGCAGCAACGACACCTACTCGAACCCGTCGCGCGGCTGGGTCAACATGGAGTCGGCCGGCTTCAAGAAGGCGCTGACCGAATTCGAGGCGGTCATGGGGACCCTCAAGAGCGTCACCAACGCGCAGTTCATGAAGGCGAAGACCTTCGGGTTCTGGTCGAAGTCCGAGGGCCGGATGCTCGGCGAGAAGATGGTCGACCTCACGCTCGAGACGTCCGGTATCGGCGCGCTGTTCGACGGCATGCCTTCGCTCGACGCCCACGCCAACGGCTGGGACCCGGCGCTCTGGGGCTCGTTGTCCAAGGCCTTCGGCGAGTCGGTCGCGGTCGAGATGACCAAGAAGGGCAAGGCCGTCCACGTGTTCGCTGGCGGCGGCACCGACAAGAGCAATATCTTCGGCGCCATCGAGTCGAAAGCGCTCGAGAAGGGTGCGGCCCGACTCGGCAAGACCCTCGAGGAGGCGGTCACCTTCCACTCGGTCGCGGCCATCTCGCAGTCCAAGCGTGAGCCGGACATGAACGTGAAAGACGGCGACGTGCCGGGCACCTGGTACTCCGGCCACTCGTGGGATACGGCGCTCGACACCGGCAAGACGAAGTTCGCGCAGCTCCCGGCCTGATAACGACGACCCGGCTACAGTCCGTGAGGGGCGGAACGCTGGGTCTGGTCGGGGTCGTGCGGTTGCGCCTTTCCAGTGGCGCGGAGTATGGATGAGCGGTGGCGCGGGTCCGCGGGGTTGCCTCCGGTGATGGAGGTCAGGCCCTGCGGGTGCCGGTACGTCCGTCGAGGAGCTCCATCATGGCGAACACGTTGGCCAGGTTCATCACGACGCTCGACGAGCTCGACCCGACCTCGGACAGCTACGACGTGGAGCAGGTGAAGCGGCTCGGGGCGACAGAGCGGCATGCGGCCGAGGACGCGCTGCTCGAGCGGGTGCGACTGCGGGATGACGCGCGGGCCATTGTGACACTCGGCCGGCTGGGGGTTGCGCGTGCGGGGCCGACGCTGATGCAGAAAGCGCAGCACCCGAACGCGTGGGTGCGCTTCTCGGCGCATCGCGCGTTGACTGCGCTGGGGGTTGCCGAGGGGACCCATGAGCTCGCGGTCGACGCGAGCCGGGGGAGCGCGGTCGAGCGTTTCGGCGCGGTCATGGAGCTGGCAACGGTGGCGGGCGACGAGGCGTTTGCGGCGCTCCTGTTGGGGCTCGACGATGCGGACGCGTTGGTGCGCGGGCGCGCCATGCAGAGCCTCATCGAGCGATTCGGGCTGACGGGGCTGACGCGTGATGCGGCTGGCAAGGTGTTGCTCGAGTCGCCGCTCAAGACGCTCGAGACGCTCGTCATGTGTGAGGTCCTGCCGATTCATCAGATGGCAGCGTGGCAGGCGGCACTGTTGTTCCGGAGGGTGGAGGCGGGTGAGGATCCGAAGGCGGCTGGGCTGGAGTATGTTCGGACGCAGCCGGATGGGTTCCGGCCGCGGGTCGCGGACAGCTTCTTCGACGACGAGGCGCCGTTCGATGTCGGGTTGGTCGCGGTGGCGAGCGGGCATGACCGGGCGTGGGCCGAGGCGTTCCTCGCGCTGCAGCTCGAGCCGGATGCGCGGTCGGTGCGTGCGGTCGAGGCCATTGCGGCGCTCGGGGCGACGTGGCTCGTGCCTGGGCTGAAGGCGTCGGCCGAGGGGCTGGCCGACGGACACGTCTACAAGGTCGCGGTCGACCAGGCGGTCACGGCGCTCGGCGGGTAGGATCGAGCCTGGATGCAGGCGTTGCGGGAAAGTGGACCAAAACGGTCCGATTTCTGTTGCGGCGCCGGCAAACGGGTTTAGAGTCCCCGCGCTGGAGGGCTCGAGGCATGCAGGAGCCGGTCGAATTCATTAGAGAAGTGGCGGTCGTTCAGATCCCGGATGGGACGCCTCTGGTCGTTCCCGAGGGGACGCGGGGCTATGTCATCCAGGTGCTCGGGGGCAACTTCACTGTGCGCCTGGAGCTGGGCCACCTGGTGCGTGTGTCGGGCACAGATGCGACCGCGATCGGGCGCGATGTGCCGGCCGAGGCGGCGTCGCTGGCGTCTTCGAACTTCGATGAGGCCCTCGTGTGGAGCCAGCTGCGGACGTGTTACGACCCGGAGATCCCGGTCAACATCGTCGACCTCGGGCTCATCTATGGGCTGCAGATCGACGACGTCGAAGACGGCAAGGCGATCAAGGTCACGATGACGCTGACCGCCCCCGGGTGTGGCATGGGCCAGGTCCTGAAGGACGACGTCGAGGCCAAGGTGCGCGCGTTGCCGGGCGTCGTGGACGCGTCGGTCGACCTGACCTTTGACCCGCCGTGGGGACCCGATCGTATGTCCGAAGAAGCGCAGCTCGAGCTCGGCTTCTACTGATTGCGGGTTGCACGAGCGGCGTAACGCCGCCGTGCGTGAGGTGCTCGCAAGGGTGGGGCACACGCGTTACCATCGGTCGATGAACGGACTCGTCGCAGCTCTCGCAATGATCGTCGCCTTTGCGGGTGACGCCCATGGCACCGAGGTGGAGCCCGCAACGGAGACCGGGCCGGGCGAGGAATCGCCGGACGTGGTCGAGCCGGTGGCGGTCGAGCCGGCTGAGCCCGAGCCGCTGCGGGCGCCGTGGGAGGTCGAGCTGCTCGTCGTCGCGCAGCCGGACCAGGACCTCGATATCAGCTGCAATCGCGGGGTCGATTGCAAGACGCCGGTGCGGGCTTCGTTCGGCGGTGCCTTTCGCGCGGGCTTTCGGGAACGTGGGGAGTGGGGGCTCGACGCCACGATGGGGCTCGTGCACGCGCTCGACCAGGAGCAGATCCCGGTCAACGGCTACTCCGTCCTCACCTTGCGCATCGACGTGCAGCTCGAGTTCGGCCGCACGACGACACGTTTTGGCGCCGCCCTACGCATGAGCCCGATCCTCGCCTACGGCTGGCACGATGAAGGCTCGGCCTGGGCCACGGACATCCCCGGCTTTGCGTTCCTGCTCGGCCGGACCGACCTCTGGGGCGAGGTCAGCGTGCCGCCGATGCCGACGCCCGCCGACCCACGTCTCTTCCACCTGGCCGTCGGCTGGACCCATCCGCGGCTCTCCGGCATCGCCGGCTTCGGGACCTTCGGAACGCTCGGCTACCAGCGCGACACAGTTGGTTTGGCAGGAGGAAAGCTCGGCCTGTTTGCGCACCTCGAGACGCCGCTGACGGAACGTTTTCGGATTACGTTCAGGCTCAATGTCTCGACCCCGATCAGCGTGGCGCTCGGGTTCGCGACGACGCTCGGCAAGGCGCGCTGACTGAGCTTGCCGCGGGCCAGGGAATGGCCCGGGATGGCTCGCGGTTCATGGCCCTTGCGCCGGGGAAACCGCTTTGCCGCCGGCCCGGGAGACGCCTTGGCCCGACTCGACGCACCCCGAATCGCAGGCCTCCTGGGTGTCGCGCTTGCAGTCGCGATCGCCCCGTTGCTTGCGCCGGGATCTGCATCGTCGTCGGAGGTGCCGGTGGACACGCAGGCCGCTGGGTCCATGCAAGCGCAGGCGCCCATACCAACGCAAGAACTCACCCCCACGCAAGCGCAGACGCCCACGCAAGCGCCCACGCCCACGCCCACGCAAGCGCAAGCGCCCACGCCCACGCAAGCGCCCACGCCCACGCCCACGCAAGCGCCCACGCCCACGCCCACGCCCGCGCAAGCGCAAGCGCCCACGTCCACGCAAGCGCCCGGGCCGGCATCCACCCCCTCCGTCCTCACGCTAAACCTTCGCGCCCCACTCCGCCCACGTGATCGAAACCTCGCTTTCGTCGACCTCGGGCCGACCACCCCCACCGACGCCTCGACACCGCCCCGCGTGTCGCTCACCGGCACGCCAGACCGTCGCCAGTTCGTATCGAAGTCACCGACCCTCGTCGTGCTGTACGCGTCATGGTGTCTGCCCTGCGCCGAAGAGCTTCCCGAGGTCCTCGCCCTGGCGCGCAGCTTTGACAATAACTCGAAGATCAAGATGATCTTCGTATCGAGCGACGAAGCCTCCGGCCCTCAGGCGCTGCTCGCCAGCTTCGAAGATCTGCTCGCAAAGGCCGGCCTCACCGCATCTGACCTGCCCGCGCGCCTCGACCTCCGCGCCGACCCCCAGGGCGGCTGGTTCGCCGCACTCGCCCGGTCCCGCGCGGTCACGGCGGACCCCAAGAGCCTGCCTCAGCTCTGGCTCCTCGACCACAAGGGTCGTCTTCGCGCTCACCTCGGTGGCCCGCTCACCGCCGAGCATACCTCGACGCTCGTGACCCTCGCGACCTCTCTCTCCAAGGAGGTCCGCTGATGTCGACGCCCATCGCGCTCCTCGCTCCCCCACGACTCGCCGCTTCATCATCAATGACGCGCGAAACCAACTCGCCCACGACCTGTCGTCGCTGGCTGGCGACCCGACTTGCACTTCTCCTCGCCCACACCATCTGGGTCGTGGCCCTCGTCCCGAAGGCACTCCCGGTCGCAGCACCCCTCTTCGTTCTCACGACCGCGCTCCTCTACATCGACCGACATCGCGGCGCCGATCGCCTCGCCGCCTGGCTCTCCGCTTCGACCCTCACGCTCTCGACCTTGCAGCTCTCGCTGTCGACTTCGCCTCTGGTCGTCGGCCTCGGCGCGGCCGTCTTTGCATCTTCGACGGTCGCCCTCTTTCTCGCTCACCGACCGTGCGCGGCCCTTGGTGCCATTCCCTTCATTGCGCTGGCCACGGCCGGTCTGGCCTCGCTCGACACCTCGCCGACCGCGATCGCCTACGCCGTGCCGCTGGCCCTCTTCGCGATGCTTCGCCCGCTGTCGGCGCTCGGCAGACTCCTCGTCTCGCTCGGTCTTCACCGAGGCCCCACCGACCCGCTCCTGTTGTGGGACCCGCTCATCACGACACATCCGACATCGTCTCCATCCAAGCGCACACCATCCCCCTCAGAGGCCCCATGACTCCGATGCACCTCTGCGACTTCTGCTTCGACGAGCCGACGGCCTGCGCTCACCCGTCCTGCCCACAAGGCGCCACTTCAGCGCTCGCCGCCGAACGCCTGACCCCACGCACACCGACACGCCCGAGCCTCGTCGGTGCACCCGCGACCCGTGTCCCGATCGCCGAGTCCCGCCCCGTCCCCCACATCGGCACTCACCCTTCGCTCACGCACCGGAGGCCCGATGGTCGCTGAGCCGCTCACCCGAACGCACCATCCAGCACCACGTCCCCGCACCGCCGCCTGGGTCCTCCTTGCACTCGCCGTGATGTGGCTCGTCGCCGTACCCCTCGGCCTCGGCCAGGCGCTAATCGGCCCACCGCCAGGCGGCGACGTCGACGCTCACGCAACCTCCATCGCTCTCCTCTATCTGCCTGGCCTCCTCGCCTTCTCGCTGGGCGCCTACCTCGCCTCGTCGCACCTCACTGCAGCCCTCCCGCGATGGCGCCCGGGCCAGCCCGTGCCCGGTCTCTTGCGACGCTCCGAGCGCCTCGCCCCGCCCCCTGAGTCCCCGCCCGCGCTGGCTATCTCGGCCCCCGTTCCTGCGACCACCTCGCCTCACCGCACCCACTCTCCTTCGCGGTCCAACAACCCATCTCCCAACGCCCAGCCCGCGACCGCTCCGCCACTCCTCGCACTCGGCCCTGGCCACAGCCCGGCCTACGCAGCCTTTGGCCTCGCCTATCGCTCTTCGATCGCTGGCCCCGCGGCCAGCGGCTTCATCGCATTGCCTCCCGCCGGCCGACTCGTGCTCGGTCGTGACCCGGCCGCGGACGTCGTCGTCGGGCTCGCCGAAGTCAGCTGGCACCACCTCGAGCTCGAGGTCACCGAGAGCGGTGTCACCGTCACCGACCTCGGATCGACCAACGGCACCCGCACCCTCACACCCGACAACCCCGAGACCCCGACATCACTGGCACCCAAAATGCCGCAGCCCTGGCCCGTCGGCGCGACGCTCCACCTCGCCGAGCCGGTCGCACTGACCCTCACGCTCGAGGCCTTACGATGAGCGCCGCCGGCTACTCGCTCACGGGTCGCGACAAGGCGACGCCCGAAGACCGCTGGGCCATCGCCGAGCTCGACGGCCTGACGTTCGCGGCGGTAGCAGACGGCGTGTCAGACCCCACGGGCTCAGGTCGGCCGGGCGCCTCGGGAGCCGTCGCCGATGTGGCCGTCGCGGCCTTCGTCGACCAGGGCTCACGTCTTGTCGAAGCCGGCGAGCGTGACCCGGCCTCGCTCGTCGCCCAGGCCTTCGAAGCCGCGTCGAACGCCGCCGAGATCGAGAGCCGTCGCCACCCAGAGCGGGGTGGGGCGGCCTTCATAGGCACCTGCCTCGCGGCCGACGGGCGTATGGCGATCTCCAAGGTCGGCGACTGTCGCGCCCGTGTCCTCCGACATGACGGCTGGGCCGACGGCGCCCCGAGCGACGACGCGGATCGGCGCGGCGGCCTCACCGACTACCTCGGCCACCCCAATCGCGCAGCGACCCTGTCGACACACGCCACGTCGAAGCACCGTGTCGTCGAACATCACAACATCCGCGCCGCGATGCTCATGACCGATGGCGCCTGGCGACAGAACCCCGAGCTCCCCCTCGACGCCGACACACGCGCCCCATTCATCCTCGCCCGTGACGTCGTTGCGCGAGCCCGGCGGCTCGGCGAAGGCGATGACCTCACGGCCGTTGTCCTTCGACGCAGCGGGTCCCCCGAGACCACATTGCCCCTCTCATTCGAGAGCCGCCTCTCGCCGCTCATGCTCGTCGTCGCGGCTATCCTCTTCATGCTCGCGGGCTTCCTCCTCGCGTCCGCGTTCAGCCCCGCTCACGCAAGCGACAAGACCCAAGGTCACACACACCACATCCTCATCCTCGATGACTCGGGCTCGATGGAGAGCGACTTCGATGTCCACGGATTTGGCCTGGCCATCCCGCAGCTCTTCCACCGTGTGCTCGGCGACCGCGCTGCGACCGACCTCTCGGTCCTGCTCCTCGCGCAGCGCGTTCCGTTCGGAAACGTCCCGCGTTTGGACCCGTCCGACTACCTCACCTACGCCCGCGAGAACGGCACCTTCTATGGCAAGTCTATCGAAGAGGCCCTGAGAATCGCTGCGGCATCACCCGCCAAACGCGTTGAAATCGCACTGATAACGGACGCCGAGCCGCGCGACCGCCAGGCCCGCCGTGTCCTCGACGAGGCACTCACCAAAGACTCGCGCCTGTCGTTCTCCTGTTTCCAGCTGGGCACGAGTGACCCGGGGGACCTGTGTGTCGACCGGAGCTCGTTCGCTGACGACGGCTTCGAGCTGACCCAGGTGCTCACGACCCACCTCGCACGATCGCTCGGAAGTCTTCCCCGTTGGGGTCGCCTCGACCCTGGCTCCTTTCGCGAGACCGCGCTGCCACTCAGCCGCTTCGTCTCGAAGATGCATGTCTTCGCGCTCGGTGGACGCGCGGGCGAGGACTTCGCCGCCGACCTTGTCTCTGGCGCGGCTGCGAGCCCACTCGTCCTCGACTACACGCGCCCCATGATGGCGCTCGACCAGCTCCAGATGTTGTCGCGTCGTGGTTTTAGACCGGATTCCGAGCTGCCCGTCGGGCCGAGCCCACGTCTCGCATTGGGCACCCTGACCGTCACACCGACGGCGGCCGAGGCATCGAAGCTCAGACTTCGACGTGCCGATGGAGCGGTCGCTTGGGGCGTGATTCTCGAATACGACCTGATAGCGTCGGCGACAGGTCCTTCGAAAGTCGAGGCATCTGCCAAGACGTTTTCGGTCGAGTCCTACCTCAGTCACGCCTCACGACGGATCGAGACGAGCGGTGCGGCGGACCTTGCGACCCTCGGGTTGCAGCCCAAGCTGATGGTCACGCCGGAGTGCCCGCCGTCAGAGCAATGCCCGAGCTTCGAACTCGATACGCGACTCGGGAACGATGCCACTGCCCGCTTCGAAGTGCCGGCTGGCGCATCGGCTACACGCTGGACATTGGTCGCTCGGTTCGTGTCGGACACCGCCCACCTCGAGGCTGCGCCGCTCGTTGTGGAGCGCGACCGCGCGGCCTCGACGGCGCTGACCGAGCTCCCAACCACGCCCGCGCCCACGCAAGCGCCTGCGCCCACGCCCACGCCCACGCAAGCGCCCGCGCCCACGCAAGCGCCTGCGCCCACGCCCACGCCCACACCCACGCCGACCCCTACCATCGCTCGCTGGATCCCACCCACCCTCGACCTCCCTGACCACCTCATCGAAGGCACCGAGCTCGGCTACGCGCTCA
Organism: uncultured Myxococcia bacterium; assembly: GCA_942493285.1. Lineage (GTDB taxonomy): Bacteria > Myxococcota_A > UBA9042 > PHBI01 > PHBI01 > WYBB01. Next base: position 5,609,924 of record OW818691.1, on the reverse strand, counting down.
CCGTCACCACCCACGAAGGCAAGACCCTCACCGGCCCAGAGATCACCGCCGAAGGCCTCTCGGCCGTCCTCGTCTACGATGGGCAGCGCCTTCCTATGCCACTCGTCGGCGACCGCTTCGAGCTCCGGTTTCCAGCTGGAGCAGCCCCTGCCGGCCCAACCGCCCGCGAAGCCTACCTCGAGCTCGTCACGCCGACCGACACGCTCACCTCCAACCGCGATACGACCACCATCCTGCCTGACCAGGCCCTCGCCATCCTACCTGCCCTCGAGCTGGGCGAAGTCCCAGCCGGCTGTGGCCTCACCGACCGCTGTGTCCCCGTAGCGCTCGGCGCCTCACGCCGCATGGACCAACCCTTCGAGGTCCTGCGTCCGAATCCCACCGACTTGTCCGTCACGCTCCGCCGCGGCGATGAGACCTGGCTCCTCACCGAAGCCCCCATCACCCTTGCCCCCAGTCCACTCCAGCTCGAGGCCTGCCTCGCCCCACCGAGCTGCACCGACGTCGCCTCCGAGGACCTCGGCACCGAGAACCCGTCCCTGTCCGAGACGCTCATCGCCCGCCCGTCCGACCCGCGGCTCCAGACGGCCGACCGCACGTCGACGACCCGGCTCCACGCGACGCTGATCCCCTCGCCATGGCTCACGTGCAACCTCTGGTGGATTGTCCTCGTCATCTCGATCCTGCTCTTCCTCTTCATCATCTATGGGTACCTCCGACCGGACTCGTTCTCCTCCGGCGCCATCCTCCAGGTCGCCGACCAGGAGCGCCGGCTCGCGAAAGACCCCGGCCGCCCGCTCCGGACGCTGCCGCACGGTCGCAAGGGCTTCTACCGCACGGCCACCTGCGCGCTCGATGCGTCCGGCTTCACCGTGAAGCGCACGCGCCCCCACGTCGTCCAGCTCCGCGCCGACCGCCGGGCCATCGCCCTCCTGCCAAAGGGTGCGGTCGAACGAAAGGTCCGCGGCCGCTGGGTGCCCGTCGACCGGAGTGCTGAGCGTCATGTTCTCTCGGGCACCATCTATCGGGTCAACCAGGCCTTCGTTTTCCGGGTCCTGGCATGAAACGCCACGTCGACTCGTTGCCGCATTCCGCCCCTCTCTCGACCGAGGTCTCGCCATGTTCCTGGGACTGAACAAGCTACGCCCCACCTTCTTCATCGGACTTGGCGGCTCGGGTGGTCGCGTCGTCGATGTGCTGGCCCATCGCCTCGCCTCGGAGCCGGCCTTCGAACGTTTCCGCGAGCTCGTCCACTTCGTCGCGGTCGACACCGACCTCAACGACTTGAACCGCCTTCACCCACGCGTCATGAAGTCCAACATCTCGATGGCCCACAAGCCGCGCCGCGTCGCTCTGCTGCGCGGCGAAGAGGCCGGCCTCACCGAGGACCACCGCGTCACGAGCTGGGTCCACCCGGGCTACCGCTTTCGTGAGCAGAGCAATGCCGGCGCCGGTCAGATCCGCCTCGAGGCCCGCTTCTCGCTTCACTGCCAGCTGCTGGAAGGCGGCCCGAACAACCTCGTCGACATCCTCAAGAAGCAGCTCCAGCGCTCACTTCGCGCCCAGGAACCCAACCGCGGCCACGAGCGGATCCGGTTCCACATCTGGGCCTCGACAGCGGGCGGCACGGGCTCGGGTGCGAGCCTCGTCACCGCGGCACTCATCCGAAAATTGGCCGCCGAGATCGGCGCCGAGTGTGAGGTCTTCGGCCACTTCTTCCTGCCGAGCCTCTTTCGTGATCGGGTCGCCCCCGCACTCGTCACGAAGATCGACGCCAACGGCTACGCGGCCCTGAAAGAGCTCGAGCGTTTCCAGGAGCTCCGCTACGAGGGCGGGCCCGACCCCATCGAGCTCGTCTATGACCCACGCGGCGAACACGGCAAACGTGTGACCGCACGCGACGAGGTCCAACAGGCGCCGTTCGACTGGGTCTACCTCGTCGACAAACCCGAAGCCATGAGCATTGACGCGATCTACGCGGCCGCGGGTGAGGCCGCCTATCTGCAGCTCTTCTCACCGATCCTCGGCTACGAACAACGCGAAGCCGACAACTTCCGCCAGCTCCAGACACGGCTCGCCGCCGGCTACTTCGCGCTCCAGAACGGGGCTATCGGCGCGTCGGTCATCGAGCTGCCACGCCGCCGACTCGTTCGCTACTGCGCCCGCAAGGTCGCAGCCGAAGCCCTCTCTCGCTTCGTCGTCGCCTCACGTTTCGACGCCAACCCGACCCTCACCCCCGACTGGAAGGAGCTCAGCGACGCCGAGCAGGGTCGCCGTCTCGACCGCGCGTTCTCCGACTTCATCGCCGCCGAAGCACGCTCGGAAGATGTGCAGAAGAAGCCCGGTGTCTTCACCGAGATCGCAGCTCTGCGCAGCATGGACCAGGCGCTTGTCCCGACGTTTTTGAAGCGCCTCGAGGTCGAGCTCCAGGCAGCCGACGACCTGACGCAAATCGACTCGATCAACGCCGCCGCCATCACGCCCGAGAACACGTCCCTCAATGCTCAGCGCGACGCCGTGCTGCGCGACCTGCAGCGCGCGCGTATCGCCCTGTCGGACCGCGCCGCCGGCCTCGAGACCGACATCGCCAGCGGCCGTTTCCTCGGGCGCTTCTTCGAGTCCTATCAGGTCCCGCCTCTCACCCAACGCGCCTTCCTCATCGAGCTCGATCGGCTCGCACGTGAAGGCCTCAAAAAGGGCGACGAGTCCGACGCTCAGCTCCTCGACTGGTGCCTCGTCCCGTTTGCCGAGCCCGAAGACGGCCTGCATCTGGGCCTTCCCCCCGCCGACCCGAGCGGCTGGCGCCTCACCGAGCCCGAGCTCCGAAAGCAGCTCGAACAACAAGAGCGTGGTCTCGAGGAGGCCGGCCGAAAACTCTTCCGTAAGGAGCAGACCTTCGCCGAGCGCCGCGCCGCCGTCACGAGCTGGTTCAACCAGATCCGCGACACGGCCCAGGAGGCCCTCGTCGTCGACTTCTGGCAGCGCATCGTGCGCGCCCTGAAGGCCCAGGTCCAGACCCGCCTCGAGACCTTCCGTGTGCTCGCCAAACAGGGGCTCGGCCTCGTTTCTCACCTGCTCGCCGAAGCCGAGCGCTGCCGCACGCTGGGCCTCCTCGTCCCCGAGGTCGGTGCCGATGCGTCGGACCAGAAGATCAACGAACACGGTGAGTTCCACCTCGGCAGCGAGGTCTTCCACGACGAGCGCCACGGGGTCCGGGCCTGGGACGAGGTGTGGCGTCTGGTCATCGAGCCGGGCTTCCATATCCCGAGTCAGGTCTTCATCCAGGCCATGAATCGACATCTCGAAGATCAAAGCAACGGCGCCGCGACGCCCAATGCCTCGACCTCGGTCGAGCGCCTCATCATCGCCATCGCGAAAGACCTCGACGTGCTCGCCGCCGATCGCCTCGACAAACACCTCTCGGTCGACCAGCCGCTGACCCTCGGGCGGGCTCTTGTCCTCGAAGCGCAGCTGCATGCGACCCACCATCGGGCCCAGGACAAACGCCAGCTCGACGCGGTGTCACCTCAAGAGATCCGCAGCTACCTCGAAGAGAAGCTCAACCGCGCCCGCTCGATGAGCCGGCCGCTTGGTCGCTTCGACGAGCCGGTCCTGGCAGGCCGCGAGTTCTCGCCCTACCGCCCACGTTTCTTCGGTGTCCACCCCGCCGAGCTCGAGGCCGCCCCACTGCTACGCGAGGCTTTCCAGTCCGCCGCGAGTGGCTTCGAGCGTCTCGAGGACTGGGACTCGCCTGACGTCATCTCGTTCTACCAGGCGACGCTCGGCGTGCCGCTCTACGCGTGGGTCGAGACCCAGGGCGCGCTGGTGAACGCCTACGAGCACGAGGCGCGTGACCCCAATCGCCGCGAGCCGCTGCACGTCGACCATCGCTGGGAGGAGCCGACCATGGCGCTCGCCACCTCGACGCACGGTGGCCTGCCGGGCCTCGACCCGGGTCGTCGCAAGCACTGGGAAGAGCTGCGAAAACGCCTTGCCGACCGCGGGCTCAGCGACCTCGCCATGGCGGTCGCGGCGTCCGTCGTTGGTCGTGATGCGGGGCATGACGCGGGCCGCTGGCGCTGGTCCTATCGCGACAAGACCGGCGACCTCGGCCTCGGCCTCGAGTCCCTCCTCATTCGTTGGTCCGGGCTCCCCGACGGCCTTCGTGAGCCGCTGGTCGAGGTGAGCAGGACGCTCGTCGCCCAGGAGCCCGGCCGCATCACACTCGCGCTGAGCGACCTCAAGGGCCAGCGTTTCGACGCGGAAGCCGACGGCCGCCGCACCGAAGCCGAGCTCGCCGCCCGTTTCATCACCGCGCTCACGACCCTGCAGAACGCGCAGCCCCCGACGGAGGCCGCAGCTTGAACGAGCGCTCCCAGGCCAGGGCCAGGGTCGTCCTCTGCTACGAGGCGCCGCCCCGGAGCTTCCCATTCGCCGCCGAGCTGACGGCGCGAATCGAGTCGCTGGCCCAGCGCTCACAGGTCCCGCTCGTCCATGAGGCCGACGACCCGCTGCTCGCTCACGCTGCAATCATCGTCGTGGTCGCGTTCAGCCGTCCCAACGTATCCCTTTCGTCATCGCGGCACAGTCGTATCTTCGAGCTCACTCTGCATACCGACTCCGCAGGTTTGCTCGAGCGTCAAGATATCTCCGGTCCGGTGCCCTCGCCCTTCGGCGTAGCCGACTCGGTCCGGCTGTCTCCTAATGCCTCCGACCCTCCGACTCGGGTCGCCCATCTCGCGGATACCGCCGCCGCCCTCGTCGATGCGGCCATGGGCACCTCGAACGCCGAGGCGCACCCGCTCCTCTCGCTCGCGCCCGGCGACTACACCATCCGTGCCGCCGTGAGCTCGACACTTGCCCCGGGCGTCGGCGCTGCGCTCACACGCCGTGTCCTCAGCAAGCTCACCCACCGGCTCGAAGCTCTCCTCAACCCCGACTCGCCGTGGGAGACCCCGGGCTGGTCCCTGCCGCCAGTCCTCGCCAGCCCCCTGGCGACAAGAACCACGCTCAGCGACCCACATCACGACACGCTGGCCGCCCTCGCGGCTGCTCATCATCGCACCGCCCTCGCCGCTGCTGACTCCCTCATCGCCGCCGTTCGCCGCGACAGCGAGCGTGCTCTCACCACCCACGGCCTTGGTGCGGTGGCCCCACTCACCCGCGCCCTCACTCGCCTTGCCACCGACCTCAACACTCGTAGGGCGACCCTCGCAGATCTCCCGCCCACCCAAGCCGCTGCCACCAATCACGCCCTCGCCGCGGCCGAAGACGCCTACGCTCTCGCCCAGGCCGGGCTCTCCGAGCTGCCTGCCCGCCTTCCCACCGCCGCCTGGCGCACAACGTCGCACGCACCGGTCTTCGTCGCGCTCGGCGCCCTCGGTCTCGGCCCGCTTCTCGCGACCCAATGGCCCATCCCAGCGCTGGCCCCCTACGGCGGACCCTGGCTGCTCGCCGGCGCCCTCACTCTCGGCCTCGTTGTACTCGGCTCCACGACCGCCGCCGGCTTCGCTCGCCTCTCACGCTCGAGCCGCGAGTCTGCCCTGCAGCGCGCCTTCGAGGACCGCGAGCTCGCCCGCACCAACACAGCTGCCACCTCGCTCTCGGCACGCGAGTCCCGCCTCATCCGCCCCGCCCTGAACCGGGTCGCCGAAACGATCGACGAGCTCCTCGCTGCACTCGCCGCAACAGCTCACGCCATCGAGACCCTCTCCGCTCGCACTGCCCGGGCCGTCCCCTCATCTGCCCCCCAGTCCCCCCACTCCCCCCACTCCGCCCAATCCGCCCAGTCCGCTCACTCCAACGTCCACACGCTCAACGCCGCACTCCTCGACGCGCTCGAGCCACCCGTCGAGCCCTGGCTCGCCGCCATCCAATCGGAGCTTGCGAACCACCCGACCTCGCCCACGCTGTCGGACCTGGAAGCCCTCGTCGGTGCGACCCTCTCCGCAGTCGATTGGCGCACCCGCCGCGACCTCGCCGACCTCCTCGCCGTCCCCGCTCGTGACCGCCTCATGGCGCTCGATGCTCAGGTTCGCCATGTGGTCCCATCGGGCGAGCCCGCCCTTCGCATCGCGCTGCTCCCCACCCCGCTCGCACCGACCCGCGCCGAGACCCCCGACATCTTCTCGGATGTCACCCTAGCCGCGAGCCGCGACGACCTGCACGCGCTCGTCCTCGCCCCGACCTCGCCACGGAGGTCAACATGAGCGCGCTCTGGACCGGCGCCGCCGTCTTTGTAGGCCTGTTTATCGTCGCCCTCTTCGCGCTCGGCCAGCGGCTCGCACCGACGTGGCTCACGCCCGTCCATCGCGCCCTGGCCATCCCGGCCGCACTCCTCACCGCGACCACGCTGCTCATCCTCGGCGTCGCACCCGGATTCGAAGCCGTCCTGCAACTACTCGACCCGTATGACAAAGTCGGCGTCGTCGGCCTTGCTCGTGTCGGCCCCGGCGCGGCCGTTACCTTGCTCACGCTGACCCTCGCCGTCTTCATCCTCTACTACCTCGTCGCCCGTCTCGTCTTCGCCGCCACCCGCCCACGCCGACCCGAGCGCACGCCTGTCCCCGCCTGGATGGGTTGGCTCGGCATCGCGCCCGATGGCACCTCCGCACACGCCGTGCGTCGCCCTCTGCTCGGCTCAGCACTCCTCGTCTTCGTCGCACTCCTCCTCGCGACGACCCTCACACCTGCCGACTCACCACCCACCTCGGGCTGGGCCGCCGCGACGGTTGCGCTCCTCGGCTGGGTCATCGCGCTGGCCCCGAGCCAGCCGGCGCACTCGGCTCAGACCTCCCTCGCGCTCGATCCAGCAACCCCCGACACGCGCCACACCACCGACGAGCTCCTCGCCTGGCATCAAGCTCTTGGCTCGCCAAAGCTCATCTCACGCGAGCCCACGACGCTCCCGCGCGTCGACTCCGAAGGCCTCTGGCCTCACCAACGCGAAGCCCTCGACCGTGACCCCTCCACCCTCGCCGCCCCGCTCGCAATTGGGGGCCCACCCGGCTCGGGCAAACGCACCGCAGCTCTCCTCGTCGCCGCCGAGCTCGCCGCCACCCACGGCCGCCGGATCCTCTGGGTCGGCACGACCCCAACTGCCGAGCTCGCCCGGCGCCTCGCCGTCCTTCGTCCCGACGAGGTCTCCCTCATCGACATCCAGACCCTCGCCCCAACACCCGCCACTCTCGACGCCGCGACCCGCTGGGACGACCCGCCGGCCGCCATCGTCATCGAGTGTGACCTCGCCAGGAGTAGCGTCGCCCTGGCCCGCCTACGCTACGCCGTGCACCGCCTGGCCGGCAGCCGACATCGTGTCCCGGTCATCGTGGTTGGCGCCCTCGGCCGCGACTCGCTCATGACCGCCACACGCGCCATCGCCGCTGCCGAGCCGAGCTTCATCGAAGCGACGTCGGCCCCGACGGCCGCCATCGAGCGGTACCTCATCGACCGACCCACGCCACCCACACCGGCACCCGAGGGCACGGCCCTCCTCAGCGTCGACGCCCCGCGCCCTCATCCGCGTTACCCGTCCAGCCTCGTCTCGCGTCCGGTCCACGAGTTCATCCGGCTCCCCGGCGGTCCGCGAGGCCGCCGTGTCCGCGCCTGGCTCGACGGCACCGACCCCGCACACCCGGCCGACCTGGCCGCGCGCCAACGCCTCGTCATCGTCCTCCCCGGAGACCGCGAGGTGCCCGAGCCCCGACTCCGTTCTGCACGCCACGCGCTCCATCGTTCTCTCGCCGACGGGTGGCAGGACGAGCGTCGGCTGGTCGAGGTCTTCTCGCGACGCCTCGTCGCAGCCGAGCTCCTCGCCCTGACTGACAAGGGGCTCGAACGGCGCCAGCCCTTCGGCATGTCTCAGGTGCGTTGTCCGACGCTCGCGACCAGCGCCGCCGACCCCACCTCCAACCTCCACCTGAGCGAGCCCCGGGGCGGCTACACGCTTGTCCTCCCCCGCGAGTCCGCCGAGCTCGACGCCTTCGAGGGCGCGATATTCGGCACCTTCGAGGTCACGCTCGGCGTCGATGGTGAGCGACTCCTGGTGCCAACCCAGAGCGTTCGTTCGACGCCCATCCGTCGCCTTCGATTCTCTCCATCATCAAGCATCTCGAACGTCGAGACAATCTCCCACCATCGGTTCCTAGGCGATGTCGCTCTCGAGGTGCGCACGACCCGGCTCTCGTTGTCCGCGGTCCACCATGGTGTGCGTCGCTTCGAGTCCTCGGAGCAGCGCGCCCACACGACGCTGATGCACGCCCCACGTATGGTCGCGCCGCGTACCGTCGAGGCCGTGACGCTCGCATTCCCCAACGCCACCGAGGCGGGCCTCCATGCGCTGACCCACGCCGTGGCCGAGATGCTCCCCTGGGTCGTCGACAACGCGTCCGACCTGGGCGTGAGCCACGAAGGGGAGGGTCCCAAGGCCTGTCTGGTCCTGTGGGATCGAAACCCCGACGGGCTCGGTGCGGTCCACGACTTGCGCGGCGCCGACCTCCTCGCCCTCCTCACCGAAGCTCACCGACTGCTCGCGACATGCACCTGCCAGGCCCACTGCGCGAGCTGCTGCGAGTCGGCCGGCTGCACCACCCCCGAGGCCCCACTCGACCGCCACGCCGCACTCCAGCTCATCGAGCCCCTGCTGACCAAGGGTGACACATCGTCCCAGCCCTACCGTCTGAGGAGCACTGGATGACCTCGACCCTCCTCGCTCGGCTCCTCGCTCGCCCCCTGCCACCGCCGCGTGTCGTCGGGCGTGACTTCGACATCCACGTCGTCAGCTCCGATGGGCCTGATGGGCAGGACGGGCTCTGGGTCATCAAGGTCGCCCGCCATGACCCGTCGACCGCGGTCATGAAGCGGCGCGAGCGCCTGCTGGCCAACGAGCAGGACGCCCTCGTCCGCCTGCAGTCGCGCCGCAACACCGACCCGTCCATCGTCCCCGAGCTGCTCGGCATGACCCGCATCAGCGACGGTCGACCGGCGCTCATCCGGCGCTGGGTCGACGGTGTCAGCCTCGCCGAGCTCGTCGAGCGCGCCCTCGTCAAGCGTCGCTTCCAGGGGGCCAGGCGCTGGAACGACGCGACCCAGTCGCTCATCGCCGCGCTCTTCGACGCGGTCCACACCCTCCACAAAGCCGGCCTCGTACACAACGACCTCAAGCCCGAGGACATCCTCGTCCGCCTGACGGACCAGGGCTTCGAGGTGACGCTGCTCGACCTCGGGCTCGCCGCTGCACCGTCCGAATCAGGCCCCGGGGGCACCGTTCTCTGGGCCGCCCCGGAGCGCCTCGACGGCGCCGCTGGCAACGTTCGCAGCGATATATGGGCACTCGGCGCCATCGTCTATCTCGTGCTCACAGGTCGCCCCCCTTACCCCGAGGGCGACGAAGGTGTAGGCAACGCGGTCGACGCCCGGCTCGCCCGCGAGCACCCCATCGAGTCACCCCGTAACCAGGCGGCGCTGCTGGCGTGGCAGGACCTCGGGCGCCACGGCGCCGACGTCGGGATCGACCTCGTCACGGCGCTGAGCAACGCTCTCGCAGGCGACCCCAAGCGCCGCCCCAGGGATGTGCCGGCCCTTCGCGCTCTCTTCGCGTTGGCCCCATCGCGCCGCCCCGGCCGAACGACAATGCAGCCTGGGCCAGGTGCCGCGCCCGGCCCGTCTTCCCCACGCGGCCGTTCATATGGTCGTTTGCTCTGGGCAGGGCTCGCGCTTGGCGCCACTGTGCTCGGGGTCGTCATCGCGCTGGGCCCCGTGGGTCGCGCGCTCGGTCTCACCCGGCCCGAGACCGTCGACCCGGTCGCCTGCGAGGTCATGCAACAACGCGCCGAGCGTCTCTGCGCCGACCAGCCGCAGTCGCCCACCTGCGTCCTCGCGCTCACAGACACCACTGATTGCCGCGCGCGGGCGGCCCTGCTCGGCGCTTGTGGAGGGCCATGATGGCGGCCTTCCACGATAGCCCACCGGCGATGCCCGAACGCCACGACGTGCTTCAAGACGTGTACCCATCCGTCCTGTCGCGCACGAAGCCGCTCTTCAGAAAGGTCGGCCTCGCACTCGCACTCGCTTCGACCTCGGCAGCGACAGTCATCGGCTGGCTCGCGCTGGGCGTCGAGACGACCTCGACCTCGTGTGGTGCGAGCGGCTGCGCCGACCTCGCGGCCTCACCTTTCGCGACCCTCTTCGGCCTTCCGGTCCTCGCCTTTGCGACCGCACTTCACGCCGTCCTATGGCTACTCCTCTTCGTGCGACTGGTTGCCCCACGGCCCGCCGCACTTCACGCCGCAGCCTTCGCTCTCGCCGCCATCCTCCTGCTCGGCACCGCTATCTACCTGGTCCTGGGCCTCGTCTCGGGTGCCCCGTGCGCGCTCTGTCTGACCCTGCATGCGCTCGCAATCACCGCATCTGTCGGCGTCTACGTGTCGGGCATCGGGTTGCCGGTCGTACCCTCCGATAGCCCTTCCCAACGGCTCACACTCTTCATCGCGCTCGGCGCCTCTGGTCTCGTCATCGCACTCGCCCTCCTCGGCGACCATCGCGCCGCGGCCTCCACGTCGGCGACCACCGACTACACCCGATGGCTGTCGACCGTTTGTGAGCCGACGACCTGCCCACCGTCCGCGACGATCCCAAACGGCGAACGTCCCGAAGCCGCGGTTGTCCTCTCCGACCCGCCCGACCAACCGACACTCACCCTCTGGGTCGACCTCGAGTGCCCGGCCTGTCGGCGCGAAGTCCTCGGCATGAAAGACCAGCTCTCCGACCTCGTGACGACCCGGCGAGCCGGCCTCTCGGTGGTGCTCGCGGTGAACAGTCAGGCCTGCGACCCGGCCCGTCGCGCTGGTGACCTCACACAATGCGAGGCGCCGGCCGCGCTCATCTGTGCCACGCGTTTTGGTGCCGGCCCATCGGGTCTCAGCTATCTCTTGTGGGAGCTCTCCGCCGCGCCCGGCTTCTTCTCGCTCGAGGACCGCCGCCGCTGGCTCGTCCAACACGTCGACCGCGACGCCGCGCAGTGTCTCGACGACGAGCTCCGGCTCGGTCGCCACGGCGAGCTCGCCCGCCACGCATCAGCAGCGCGCAACCTCGCCGCCTTTGCCGCTTCGTCTCCGGGCTGCGAGCCCGGCGCCGACCCGGCCTGGTGGTGTTTTCAATCGACCCCATCCATGGCCATCGTGTTGCCCTCGGGAGCCCGTCCACCCGCACCGCTCTCCGTCGCTCGAGAGCTCGCCCTCGGCCGACTCAACGGTCCCGTCCGCAGCCAGCTTCTCGACCATTGCCTGGGAGCACCCTGATGCCGCGAGCGCCAACGATGTCCACCAGGCTTCGGGACGTCGCTCTCGTCGTCCTGCTCTTCTTGTCGGGTGCCGGCCTCCTGACGCTCGTCGCGATGGCCCCCGAGTCGTCCGCCTCACCCATCGCAGACGCTGCCCCTCTGCCCGCCCCACCGGTTGTGGCCGAACCCTACGCCGCGGCAGTGACGCCCCCGCCGCTGGAGCCAGCCCCGACCCCACCCGTGATCGCGGCGCCCACGCCCATGGCCGCGCCCGCGCCCGCGCCCACACCCGCGCCCGCGCCCGCGCCCACACCCACGCCCGCGCCAACGCCCACCCCCACGCCGTCCCCCGCCCTCGCCGACGCCGGTCGCTGCGCCGACCCCGACTTCCGCACGCTCGCCACCGAGATCGTCAAGGACTGCGAACGCGCGTGCAAGAAGGACGAGAGCCCGCTCGTCGACCTCACGCCCGGCGCCTTCGAAGCCCTCTTCGGGCGCCCCGACGACGCCGATGTCGCGACCCACTTCTCGTTCTTCGGCTGCAATCGTTGGTCGTCCGATGGCACGACCTGCCGCGGCTTCGACTCCGCGATCGCCGACCCGACGCTCTGTCCCCGCGGCTCGCCCACCTGCAAGCCCGACGCGACCGCCCTTCAGTCCGAGCTCATCGCCTTCCTCGAGCGCCACAAGGACGCCCATACGATCCTCCTCTTCGGGACCGCGAGCAAAGCCGGCAACCTCGCCAACACCATGAGCCCCGAGAACGCCCGACTCGCTGAGAACCGCGCCACGGCCGTCGCCGAGCTCATCCACGCCTGGCGCCGCCAGAACAACAAACGTGAGCTGCGGGTCCTCTCGGTGGCGCTCGACAACACACGCACCGACTACTGGGAAAGCGAGCGCCTCCGCGAGCTCGTCAACGCGCACACGTCCGCCCGCCCGCCGTCGGCCACCACGTTCGATGCGGCCCGACCCGACGCCGCAAACCGCTCCGTCATGGTCGTCGCCATCACCTGCCCCGGCCTGCGCTGAGAAGTCTCTGCGGGCCTTGTTGGCAACTCGCAACATCGCGTTCACACGTATTCGAGCCTCGAATGCCGTGCGACCACGACCTGCGTCGCAGGTTACTGATAGGCTGGCCCCGGATTGTTTGGGAAAAGCGCTTAGAGTAACGTCAGTGGAGGCCCGGCTGGCCGCCGTGTCGGAGCTCAGAGCCGATGCACACCGTTACATTCGAGCTCGAGTCAGGGGAGCGCGTGACCCTGTATCCAGGCGACTTCATGGGTCGTTCGCCGCAGTGCGCGTTGTTGATCCAGGACGTTCGTATCTCGGAGTATCACGCGGCGCTCTCCGATCGGCGCGAGGGTGCGGTCCTGCTCGCGATGCGGGGGCGCGTGACCGCAGATGGCAAACCGAAGTCGCGCTTGAGCCTCGAGCCCGGTCGCCACATCAGCCTTGCGGGCTTCTTCGGGTTGAAGGTGATCAGTGTGGACACGTTGCCCTCCCTGTCCGTCTCTGAAGTCGGCGCGGTCGAGGCCCCCGTCCCCCTCATCCGGATCATCTCGCTCCGCAGTACTGGGAGGCCGGTCGCCTTCTTCGATCCAACCGCCGCGGCCCACGTCTCAGGTGGCGCAGTGCCGATCCTGAGTCAGGGAGGCAGCTCGACCCCGCTCGAAGCCGGACGCCCATTCGAGGTCGCCGGGCGCACCTTCGAACTGACCCGGGAGCATCGAAAGATCTCTTCGACCGCGACCGCGGACAAGGGCCAGTTCGATCAGGGGCTGCGCATCATCGTACGATTCGACGTGGTGCAGGTCGACGGCGAGGACGGAAAGAGCGTGAGCTTCGATGGGCTCGCGGCACGCGCCCTCACCGAGCTCGCCGAGATCAAGGCGCCCGTGGCCTGGAGCGAGTTTGCGCGCATCCTTTGGCAAGCCCCCGCCGACTCCGCAACGCGCCACCGCTGGGACCAGCTGCTGGTCCGGATCCGCACGAAGCTGCGAGCCGCCGGCCTGCGCGGCGACCTCGTTCGCGCCAACCGCAGCGGGCTCGTAGAGCTCGTCCTGGGGCCGAACGACAAGGTCCGGATGCGCACATGAGCGAGGGGCAGGAGCTCGACGCGGGGCCGATGTCCACGCTGGGCGGGGAGGGGACCGCGCCGACCGACGAGGCGCGGCTCGGCTATGGTGCGGGCGGTGTCGTGCTGCGCGGCGAGGACCGGCACCTGCCGCGTGAGGTCGCCTGGAAGGTCGCGCGTGGGGCTCATGCGAAAGCGTTGTTGGCACACGAAGCGCACGTGCTCGCAGCACTCGACCACCCGGCCATCGTGCCGATCCACGACCTGGTCGAGGGCGAGGACGACTCGCTCCGAATCGCGCTTCGACTCGTCCGCGGCGAGACCCTGTACGAAGTCATCCGACGAGCGCCCGATGTGCATTCGCGTCTGCGTCTCGTGAGACCCTTCCTGCAAGCCGTCGAGGCTGTCGCCTGGGCGCATCGCGTCGGCTGGGTTCATCGCGACCTCAAGCCTTCCAACATCATGGTCGGCGAGTTCGGCGAGACGCAGGTCATCGACTGGGGGTTGGCCGAACACCTCGACGACCCGACGACCCCGCCCGGCGTCGTGGTCGGCACCCCCGCGACGATGAGCCCGGAGCAGGCGCGCGGCGAGGCGGCCGCGACGACCTTCGACGTCTGGGGTCTGGGCGCGACACTGTTCGAGCTCGTGAGCGGTCGAGCTCTGTTTGCCGGTGTCAGCGCCAAGGACGCGCTGGCGAGGTTACGGCTCGGAGACCTCCCGGACCTCGCGCTTCCCGACATCCCGCGTGAGCTGAGAGCCATCATCACGCGTTGCCTCGAGCCAGTTCCGGCTCATCGCTATCCGGATGCGCATGCCCTGGCGCAAGACCTCTCGGCGTGGCTCGATGGGCGTCGGGTGCAGGCCCACAGCTACTCGGCGCTTGAGCTGTCGGGGCGCTTCGTCCGGGCGTGGCGCCTGCCACTCGGCGTCTTGTTTGCGGCCATCGTCACGTCGATCATCGCCGCGGTCTTCGCGTTCGATCGGATCGGCGATGAGCGCGACGAGGCGCTCAAAGCAAAGAGCCTCGCTGAAGAAGCCGTGCGTGAGCGCGACGAGCAGATCGCGACGAGCGGCATCTCGGAAGCACAGCGTTCGCTCGCGCAGTTCCTCCGACCCGAGGCGGAGCTGGCAGCGGCGCGCGCCCTCGCGGTGCGCGAGAGCCCCGAGGCGCGTGGGGTGCTCTTGGCGTTCTCAGCGATGCCGAGACCGGAACGACACGCGTCGCGACCGCTGCCGACCGATTGTCTCGACGTTCGAGCTTCTCTCGATGGGCGTGCGCTCTGTGTTCGTCAGGATCAGGTCGAGCTGGTCGGCGGGTGGACCCATCGTCTGCCCGTGCGGGAGGCGGCCTTCGTCGGATCCCGCGTCGTCGTCGCCCCCCCCGATGGAAGCCACCGTGTCCTCGATGCGGGCGGCCGGCTCATCGAGTCGTATCCGGCGAGCGTCTGCAACGGACGCCTCACGACCGACCCGTCCAACAAGGTCGGGCTCGACCTCGGCCACTTCTGCGCAGAGCTCTTCATCGATACGCGGCGTGTGCGGATCGACCCGTGCAACGGTCGCCACATCGAGGTCGGCGCGGTCTGGCCCGCGGACGGCGGCGCGCGCTTCGCCGGGCTGTGCATTGGCGGCGACCTGACTGTCGTCGAGCCCGATGGCTCGAGTCGACGCATTCGAGCGGTCATGCCCGACGTGGACACGCTGCTGTCGGCCGTCCACATCGACCAGGACCACCTGCTCGTGGGTGGCAGCCGTGGCGAGCTCACTGTCCTGTCGATCCTGACCGGCAAGGTCGTGAGGTCAGCGACGGCGCCGAGCCGAGGCGGCATCCGCGGCATGATGCCAATGCCTGGGGTCGACCGCCTGGCAATCGAAGGGCTCGCTGGCGACCTTGCACTCGTGACCCTGGGTTCCTTCACCGAGCTGTCGAGCCTGCCGTTGAAACAGACACGCATCGCAGGGCTCGTCCAAACACCGTCCGGCGTTGGTCTCGCGACCGCCGGCCCGACCCTCGAGACCTGGCTCTTCTCGACGGGGTTCCCGGCCAGATTCAACGCGCTCGGCGGCGTCACCCACGCCCACCTCGAGGGGCGAACGCTCATCGTTACACACGACCGCAGCGCGACGGTGCTGGACCTCGTCTCGGGCCGGGTCGAGGCCTCGGCGACATGGACCAACGTCATCGCCAAACAAGCCACCCTCTCGGGCCGACGTCTATCGGTTGGCCTCGCGAGCTACCCCGATGGCGACCACCTGACGTCGTTTCGCGACTCCTCGACGGACGGGAGAGTGCTCGTCGAGCTGCCGGCGATCCGTCGTGTCGCCTCGTTGTCGCGCGGACGCATGATCGGCGGACGCACCGGGCTCGGACTGGTCTTCTGGCGAGCGGGCGACCCCGAGTGGAAGCAGGTGTCCGAGCGGCTGGTGACCGACCTTGCGACGCTCGACGACCGGGTTGCGGTCCTGTTCACATCGCCGCGCGAAGCGGTTCTCTACGAGGCCGCAGGTGACCCGATGCCGCTTGCAGGCTGCGCCGTCCCCGGGGCGACTGCCATCGCGCTGGTGCGCCTCGCGCCCTGGGACGAAGAGGCCACTCTCCTCGCGGTGACCGCCGTCGGGATCCGGGCCTTCCGCTTCGACGGGAGTGCCGACAGCCCGGTGGGCCAGTGCCCGCTACTGATGACCTTCGGCGAGGAGCGTGGTGGCTTCCTGCGGGCGGCGGCGACCGCTGATGGTCGTTTCGTCGCGGGCGGAACCCGCGCCGGCATGGTGCACGTTTGGAGGGCCGACGGGGAGCGGGTGGCCTCGCTCTCGGCGCACACGAGTGCCGTGTCGACACTCACGGCTTCGGGCTCGATCCTCGTCAGTGGGGCCTGGGATGGACGGGTCCAACTGATGGACCTCGTGGTGCTCGACACCGATCGGGGAAGGCTGGTCGAGGACATTCGCGCCGCCTGGGGTAACCCTCGCTGAGCGTGTTCGATCGCAGCGTCATCACACGCGTGAGATGACCTAACAGCCTGATTTTGATGCGTGTTTGATTCTGCTCGCCGTCCACCCATTTGTGGGTGTCGGCCAGCCGTGTGACGTTTCGCCATCGCGCCGTTGCGGTCGGCGCGTCGACTCCGGGGACCTTGGTCCGGAGCTCCTGAAGCAGCGTGCCCCGAGTCGCGGGGCGTGAATGGGTTCGTGCGTTCGCGCGACGCCTGCGCTGCGACTCGAGGTGGCCTGTCAAGAGCAGGTCGCCCCGAGTGTGTCCGTCACAAGCTCGAGGAGAGTCACCATGAAAGTCCAAAAGTCCCTTCCATTTGCACTCGGAGCGCTGGCGCTGAGCCCGCTCGGGTGCAGCGACCTGGCCACACCGGCCGAGGTCGGCAACCAGGTCCGTATCACGGTCTCGCCGTTGACCCTGGAGAACATCACCGACGCCTGCTACTCGCTCTCGACCTATGCGGCTGAGGTCTCGGCTCTCATTCCGGCAAACTACCCGGCCGACGACCTCGTCTGGGAGCGCACGCCTGTCTGCGCGTCCGACTTCGGTATCGGCACGGGTGCGACCGGCGACGTCTCGACGTCGGGCATCACCTACATCGGCGCGTGCGACGCATCGGTCGACACCAACGATGTCGTGCTCATCCTCGACAACCTCTATCAAGGTGGAGAGTCCCCGACCTCGCAGGCAGGAGGCTCGGGCCTCCCGGTCCCCGCAGCCGACTTCTACAACCCCTGCACCGCTGCCGAGCCGTGTGTCCTCACCAAGCCGTGCCTGCCGTCGGAAGACGTCAATGTCACGTTCGACATCACCGTCATGCGTGACTCGAACAAGGGCTTCTTCGACATCGGTGTGCAGTTCGAAGACATCTTCTGCTCGGCCAAGTTCGACTGCGGCTACGGCGATGGCACGCCCATCGAGAAGGTCTACGGCCTCGACGGCGAGCTCCACCCGACGGCCGTCCTGGCGTTCACCTGCACGGCCGGCACGGACGCTGCGTCACACCTCTATCTCACCGATATCCAAATCGAATGTGACGACGTCGACCAGACCATCTCGCCTGCGAACAGCGGTCTCCTCTTCGACGCGCCCCATGCCCTCCCGCTCGGCGCGGCGTTCCCGGACGACGCCGTCTTCCAGGCGGTGACCTCGTTCGGTCAGGTGGATAACACCGACTTCACCGAGTACTACTGGACGGTCGCCCTCGGCTTCGACATCACACGCGCCAACAACTGCACGCTGACTGCAAAGGCCTCGGCCACCGAGGGGACGTTCGACGACACGACGCTCGGCTCCGGCCTCACGCCCGAAGACGCGACGTGGCCCGTCATCGAGTTCAACATCCCCATCGGCAAGACCGGCACCGCTCCGAACGAACGCCTCACCTGCGCCGAGAACGACGGCTTCCAGAACAAGCTCAACGCCACCGACTCGGGCGTCATCACCGACTACACCGCCGTCAACGTGCGCCGCTGCTTCGACCTCGCCTACCCCGGCAACCCCGCCCTCATCGGATCCGTCGATGACGCCGCCGCCGCCACCACCTGCGTCGCCGACGTCGTTCCGACCCTGCCGGATCCTTGCCTGGGGCTGCCGAGCTCCTACGTCGGCACCATTGTGTTCAGCGAAGGCGTACAGGTCACCCCCAACCCGTTGGTCACGCCTATCAACACGAGCTGCATAACTTCGGTCTCCGGATCGCTGATCTTCAGCAGCAACGCCGTGCCCTGGACCTTTGGCCCGGCGAGCTTCGAGCGCCTCGAAACGATCGGCTCCAATCTCATCGTCGCGGGCTCGCAGCCTATCGCGTTGCACTTCCCGGAGCTGACGAGCTTCGGCCTCTTCCAGGCTCAGAACGCGACCGTCGTCACGGCCTTTGAGGCTCCTCTACTCGTAAGCGGCCGACTCCAGCTCGACGGTGCATCCTTCCCCAATGGACTCGTCCTGCCGGCCTTCACCACCAACACCACGGACGTCCTTCAAGTGACTGCTTCGACCATTGGGGGGCCGGGGCTGCTCCTTCCTGTGTTGACCTCGTCCTCGCGGTTGATGGTGCTCAACTCTTCCCTGACTGCCTTCTCCGCGCCCAATCTCGCGTCCCTGCCACAGGGTCTGACGTTCAACGGAAACACGGTGACTGCCTTCAGCCTCCCCGCGCTGACCTCTGTCGGGACAACGGAGAATGTCAACATCTCGGCCAACCCGACGCTGACGTCGATCTCACTCCCACTCCTGACGAACGCATACACGATCAATATCCAGAACAATCCCGCAGTCACGAACATCGACTTGAGCGCCCTGTCCGGCATTACCCAGAACTTCACGGTGAACGACAACGCGTCGCTCTGTGGTGACATCGCGGCCGATTTGCTCGCGCAGATCACGAGCCCTGCGCCGATGAGTTCGAACGTTACCGGAAATACGGGCTCCTGCCCGCCGTGAATGTTCGCTGACCTGGAGAGTGGCCTGAGAGCACATCTCTGCTCTCGGGCCATTCGCCGTTGTGTCCCCGTTTCGCGTTCCGCCTCTTCCAGGCGCGCCGCCGTCTGCCCCCTCTCCGTCTGCCCCCTCACCGTCAATCCGTCACTTCCGGAGAATGCCCATGCGACTCTCAAAGACACTCTTGATCCTCGGGCCGTTGGCCATCTGCCCGCTCGGGTGTAGCGACCTGGCCACACCGGCCGAGGTCGGAAACCAGGTCCGTATCACGGTCTCACCGTTGACCCTGGATAACATCACCGACGCCTGCTACTCGCTCTCGACCTATGCGGCCGAGGTCTCGGCTCTCACACCGGCAAACTATCCGGCCGACGACCTGGTGTGGGAGCGCACGCCTGTCTGCGCGTCCGACTTCGGTATCGGCGCGGGTGCGACCGGCGACGTCTCGACGTCGGGCATCACCTACATCGGCGCGTGCGACGCGTCGGTCGACACCAACGATGTCGTGCTCATCCTCGAAAACCTCTATCAAGGTGGAGAGTCCCCGACTTCGCAGGCAGGAGGCTCGGGCCTCCCGGTCCCTGCAGCCGACTTCTACAATCCCTGCACGGCTGCCGAGCCGTGTGTCCTCACGAAGCCGTGCCTGCCGTCGGAAGACGTCAATGTCACCTTCGACATCACGGTCATGCGTGACTCGAACAAGGGCTTCTTCGACATCGGCGTGCAGTTCGAAGACATCTTCTGCTCGGCCAAGTTCGACTGCGGGTATAGCGATGGCACGCCCATCGAGAAGGTCTACGGCCTCGACGGCGAGCTCCACCCGACGGCCGTTCTGGCTTTCACCTGCACGGCCGGCACGGACGCTGCGTCACACCTCTATCTCACCGATATCCAAATCGAATGTGACGACGTCGACCAGACCATCTCGCCTGCGAACAGCGGCCTCCTGTTCGACGCGCCCCATGCCCTCCCGCTCGGCGCGGCCTTCCCGGACGACGCCGTCTTCCAGGCCGTCACCTCGTTCGGTCAGGTCGATAACACCGACTTCACCGAGTACTACTGGACGGTCGCGCTCGGCTTCGACATCACACGCGCCAACAACTGCACACTGACCGCCCGCGCGTCAGCCACCGAGGGGACGTTCGACGACACGACGCTCGGCTCCGGCCTCACGCCCGAAGACGCGACGTGGCCCGTCATCGAGTTCAACATCCCCATCGGCAAGACCGGCACGGCTCCGAACGAACGCCTCACCTGCGCCGAGAACGACGGCTTCCAGAACAAGCTCAACGCCACCGACTCGGGTGTCATCACCGACTACACCGCCGTCAACGTTCGTCGCTGCTTCGACCTGGCCTACCCCGGCAACCCCGCGCTCATCGGCTCCGTCGATGACGCCGCCGACCCCACCACCTGCACCGGCGATGTCGACGTGGCTTGCGTCGGGTTCCCGTCCTCGTACGGTGGTGGCCAGATCGTCATCCAGGACGGAGCTCAGGTCTCGCCGAACCCGTCGACGACCCCGCTCGAGCTCAGCTGCCTCCAGAACGTCAGCGGTCGGCTCATTCTCGTCGGTTCATTCCCCTCGATCCCCGCCAACACCTTCGCGAAGCTCGAGACCCTCGGCGGCCTGACCTTCAGCTCGGTGTCGGGCAATGCCGACTTCAACTTCCCGAAGCTGACCGCCATTCAGGCCAACGGACTCGCGATCCAGGGCGAGATGGGGTCGGTGAGCTTGCCCGTTATCGCAACCCTCAACGGTGGCGTTCAGGTCCAGCAGACCACGATTGCCAACGGCCTCACGCTCGGGCAGGTGACCTCCCTCCAGAGCCTCAACATCGCGACCTCCGCCATTGGCGGTGTCGGCGTCCAACTCCCCGCCCTGGCGACCGTCACGGGCAACGCGAACTTCAGCAACAATGGAGCCCTGGCCGCCATCGGCCTGCCGGCCCTCACCTCGGTCACGGCGCCGAGCGCGTTCATCTACCAGAACAACACCGTCGGCGTGGCCTCGCTCTCGCTGCCCGCATACCAGTTGGGGCGGGTCATCGTCTCCGGTAACCCGGCCCTTACCAGCCTGAGCCTCCCGGCTCTGACCAGCGCCTCGGACATCCGCGTCTCCGGACACACCAACCTGACCACCCTCGCCGCGCCGCTCCTCACCAGCGTCACGACCGACTTCTCTGTGTACGACAACACGCTCCTCACGTGCGCGACCGTCCAGGCCCTCCTCGCCCAGGTCTCGCCCGCCCCGAGCATCACCAACATCGCCAACAACGGCGGCACCTGCCCGCCCGCCGCGCCCCCCGCCTGCCCGCTGTGTGTCACGGTGGGCAACGGCTGCTCGTCCACGGACGATGGGCTGTCCTTTCCCCTTCAGCAGTGCAATCAATTCACCCAGTGCTTGAACGAGTTCTTCGTGGGCACATTCTCGTGCCCCGGGAACCTCCTCTTCAATCCGACCAGTCGAGTATGCGACTGGGCGGGTAGCCAGGCACCTGGCTGCACGCTGCCGTAAGGCTGGCGTGAATGAGCGAGTGGCCTGAGAGCACATCCTGCTCTCGGGCCATTCGCTTCTCGTGTTGGTTCATCGACGTCACCTACCAGCGCGGCGCGCTTTTGGTAGGCCCGACTTCGTCGCCCGGGTCGCTCTCGTCCGCGCAACCGACCGCCGCCCTTGCATTCTCTGGGCGCGCCCTGCTCGAAGAAGGGGCCGAGGTCGGTGCCGCCCTCGAAGCCGTCGTTGGAGCGCTCGAATCGTCTGGCGCTGCCGGCGTTGACCACCCGGTTGCCATCGCCCGGGGTGCTGCCGTCGGGGCCGAAAGTGTTTGCCACGAAGTTCTCTGCGCGTGGTCCGCTGCCCTGAGAGCGGCGCAGATCGAACCGCAGCACGTTGCCGTCGCCGCCCGCGATCGGCCCGCTCGTGATGGTGCCAAAGAGCTTGTAGTCGGCACCTTCGGCTGGGGTCTCGATCTCGATGTCGTCGAGGTCGAGGACGAGCGTGTTGCCGCTCGTGGGCGTCGCGGTCTGCGCGCGGAAGCGCTCGCCTGTGATGCCGAGGATGCCCGTCTTGAAGCCGACGATCCGATCGTGGCGCGAGGTGACGAGGAAGGTGCAGCCGACCGCTCCAGGCCAACCGTTCGAGACCGGTGCGTCGGATCCGCCGTGGAGGTACCAGGCCATGTTGGGGTCGCCGTCGCGCTGGAAGAGGTTGCGGGCCGAGTCGATCGTGAGCCTCGAGCCGACGACCGCGGTCGGGCTTGGCACGCCAGCGTTCGCGTCGAGCTGGCCGCCTATACGATTGCGACGCAGCACGACGCTCATGTCGGCGGCGGTCGCGAAGTGGACGGCGAAGATGGCGCTCGATGTGCCCGCGGCCTCCAGGATCGAGCCATCCACGTCGACCCCGACCTCGGCCCCGTAATGACCGGTCAGTGTGAGGGCGAGCAGCACCCGTCCGACCGGACCAGCGGGCGCCGCGGCAGACGGTCCCGCACCGCGGAGCTCCACATGAAGGAGCGTGGCATCGACCTCGGAGCCGACGCCGGTCGAGAGCACGGCGACCGTGTTGCCCCCGCGGGCCGGGAAGAGGTCGTCGACGCGCAGACCCCGCAGCGTCGCTCCGTCCTCGAGGCGCAGGAGGTTGCCCGGGAACGCGTGGGTCGCGGTGATACGCGCGGCGGATCCAAGCCCGCTCGGGATGCCGTCCGAGCCGAAGCGCATCACGCCGGCCCCGTCGAGCCACGCGCCCGAGGGCACCGTCAGTGGTCCGGTGATGGTGTGCTCACCACGAGCGAGCAGGATGAGGCGCCCCGCATTGCCGGGGACCAGAGCCTGCGCGAGGTCAGCCCCCACGGGGACGAAGACGACATTGAACCAGGGCACCACGACGACCTGAAGCGTCGCGCTCGCTGGTGTGGCTCCGAGCAAGAGACCTGTCGCGAGCGTGGCGACAAGGACGGAAACCATGGCCAGAGTCAGATCATTGTCCCCTCGACCGCGAGGGCGGTCGAAGGGGAGGCGAGCGAAGCGAGCGAGGGGCTTCTAACGACGGATGGCGCCGGCCCTTTTGAGATGCCACGTGGGCGCAGCCCTCGCAACGAACGGGTCCAGTCGCGCGCTTGCTACCACGCCACGAGCCGCTCGATGACCGCATCCTGGCGGAGCCGGGCGACGAGCACACGTTCCGCCTCGAGGGTTCGCCGAGCCTCGAGCGCTCGACGGACGTCGGCCTCGACAACCTCGAAAGGCCTTGGTGTCGGCATGACGACCGCGCTCGTGTGCACGACCACCCAACCGACACGTGTCTGGATAGGCCCAAGCCACTTGTCCGGTGCCCGGTCCACCGAGAATACTGCTGCCTCGAGCGCGGGCTCGAGCCCACTCGACTCGAGACTCCACCCGTTCAGCGGTTCCATGGCGGCCTGCACGGCGACGTCGGCGATGTCCCTTGCGCCCGCGGCGAGCGCTTCGAAGACCCTGGTAGCCCGGCGTTCGGCCTCGGTCGACAGCTCGGCGGAGGCGCCCACCGGAGTGCGGGCGAGGTACCCATCGAGGCGCGCCTTGCCGGGTGTCGCCCACCGCGACGGGTCGCGTGTGTACTCGGCCTCGAGGGCAGTGCGATCGATGGACGCCGCTTTGGCTCCGACGAGAAGCCTCAGCGCGAGCCGCGCCTCGATCGCGTCGCGCACATAGGGTGACTGCCCGGTCGTGTTCACCCGCTCGAGCTCTGCTTTGAGTTCCGCCTCGGGCAGGACCAGGCCACGCGCCTCGAGCTCTGCGTCGATGAGCGCGTGATCGACCAGGTGCTCGAGGAGCTCGGGGCCTCGTCCGGAGCGCATTGCGGGAGACGGGCCGACCGTCGCGTCGAGCGCTTCGCAGAGGACGTCGGCACTGACGTTGCGACCAGCGACGAGCGCCACGGAGCCCGTCGGCCGCTCGCAGTCGAGCGGCTCCGGCGTAGTCGCCGCAACCGGCGCGGGCCTGGCGGATAAGATGTCCGAGACCGCCGCCTGCGGGGAGGCGGCCTCGGAGGTTGGGCTCGGGGGCACGAGCGGTTCGTGACCCGAGCCCGAGTCGGGCGCGGCAGCCGAGAGCTGCAGCCCGAGGAAGACGAGGCCGACAATGCCAAGGGCGGTTCCGGTGCCGACGATGAATCGCTTTGACATGACTACCTCGTTCTACCTTTCTGCGTGTGGGGTTCCCGGTGCCGACCAGGCCGACGTCCGTCACAGCCGTCGACCCAATCGGCACCTTTCCCTCACTTGCGCTGGCGCGCTGTGATCACTTGCACACCTGGAACGACATCAGGTCGGCCTTGGTCGTGACCGTGGTCTTCATGCGGACCTGCAGGACCTCGCGCCAGAACTCGTCCTCGCTCGCCACGCCGAGCACCGCGAAGCCGTTGCCCTGGCCCTCGAACGTGATGTTCTTCTCGTTGCCCTTCTTGCCGTTGACGACCTTGGTCACGACCTCCATCGCCACCTTGTGCCCGCTGCCAAAATAGCCCTTGAGGCCCGTGACGACGTTGCCGTCGCCGGTGCGAAGGACAAAGAAGGCACCCTTGGGGAGGGCCGTGCTGCTCTGCACGCCGCTCGCAGTCAGACTGTCCACGATGACCTTGTTCTGGGTGTTCACGAGCGGGACGACGTAGCGACCGTCAGCGTCGGGGAAGATCTGGGTCGTGCCTGCGAAGACCTTCCGCGACGTGGGTGCCGTCGAGCCCCACGGCTGGAACGTGGGGATCTCGAGGACGAGCCGCGGGGCGCTGCTATACGACTGATTCCTGAGCTTGTTGTTCTGGCACGGGTTCTTGCCACACTCGGACTCCGCCGCCTCCTCGATGTAGTCGCTCTTCTGGTTGTTCGAGATGAGGTGACGACGCGCCATCGAGTTGGTCGCCGCCGTCACGCACGAGACGTAGTCGCCGTGGTTGTTCCACTCGGTGTTCTGGCCGCGAGGTCCGGCGCATGGGCAGAGCTGTTCGACACTGCAGCCATTGGCTGGGTCGACCGGCAGCATCGCCACGTCGTCATCGTCGTCATCGTCATCGTCGTTGTCATGCCCGCGGTTGCGGCAATATGACGCGGCGTCGATCACCGTCATCGTCGGTGGCTCGGCCGGCGTGTCGGGGCAGATATCCGTGCCATCGGCCACGCCGTCGTCGTCGTCGTCGTTGTCGCACACGTCGCCGATGCCATCGTCGTCACCGTCCGCCTGACTCGTGTTCGGGTCGAGCGGGCAGTTGTCGCCGCTGTCCAGGATCGTGTCGTTGTCGTCGTCCGGGTCGCAGGTGTTGCCCTGGCTGTCGCCATCGGTGTTGGTCTGGCCCACGTTGGCGACGAACGGGCAGTTGTCGGTCGTGTCGGGCACGCCGTCGTTGTCGTCGTCGGGGTCGCACACGTCGCCCTTCGAGTCGCCATCGTTGTTGGCCTGCGATGGGTTGGCTGCGAGCGGGCAGTTGTCGACGCCATCCAGGCGCCCGTCGTTGTCGTCGTCGGAGTCGCACGCGTCGCCCTGACCGTCGGCTTCGTTGTCGCCCTGGCTCGTGTTCGGGGTGCGTGGGCAGTTGTCGCTCGTATTGACGACCGAGTCGCCATCGACGTCCGGGTCACACGCATCCCCCTGGCCATCGAGGTCGAGGTTCGCCTGGTCGGCGTTCGGCGTGACCGGGCAATTGTCGAGCCCGTTGACGATACCGTCGCCGTCGAGGTCGCCGTCGCAGGCGTTGCCAAGCCCATCGCCATCGAAGTCCGCCTGGTCGCCGTTCATGATCTCGGGGCAGTTGTCGAGCACGTTCAGCACGCCGTCGCCGTCGCGGTCGGCGTCGCACGCGTCGCCCAGGCCGTCGCCGTCCAGGTTAACCTGACCGACATTGGGGACGATCGGGCAGTTGTCGGTGCCGTCGCCGATGCCGTCGTTGTCGTCGTCGGGGTCACATACGTCGCCGATCCCGTCGAGCTCGTTGTCGGCCTGAGCGCCGTTGGCAGCGAGCGGGCAGTTGTCGGTCGTGTCGAGGATACCGTCGTTGTCGTCGTCGAGATCACAGACGTCGCCGCCACCGTCCTGTTCGTTATCGCCCTGGTCGCTATTGACCGAGAGCGGGCAGTTGTCGGTCGTGTCGAGGACGCCGTCGCCGTCGTCGTCGTCGTCGCAGGCGTCGCCGAGACCGTCGAGGTCAGTGTCGGTCTGGGCCGGGTCGGGGACGAGCGGGCAGCCGTCGTCGACGTCGAGCACGTCGTCACCGTCGTCGTCGTCGTCGCAGACGTCGCCCTGGCCATCGAGGTCGGTGTCGGTCTGGGCGTTGTTGGCGAACGGGAGGCAGTTGTCGATCACGTCGGCCACGTCGTCGCCGTCGCGGTCGTCGTCGCACACGTCGCCGATCCCGTCGCCGTCGAAGTCGTCCTGCAGGGGATCGGGCGTGACCGGGCAGCCGTCGTCGATGTCGAGGACCTCGTCGCCGTCGTCGTCGCCGTCGCATGCGTCGCCCTGACCGTCACCATCGGTGTCGGTCTGGTACGGGTCGGCGACGGTCGGGCAGAGGTCCTCGGTGTCGAGGATGCCGTCGTTGTCGTCGTCGTCGTCGCAGACGTCGCCCTGGCCGTCGAGGTTCGTGTCGAGCTGGTCCGGGTTCGGGCCGAAGTGGCAGTTGTCGGTGACGTCCGGGACGCCATCGTTGTCGTCGTCGTCGTCGCAGACGTCGCCGCGCGTGTCGAGCAGGAGGAAGTTGGCCTGGTCGGGGTTGCCGGCGAACTGGCAGTTGTCGGCGGTATCGAGGATGCCGTCGTTGTCGTCGTCGTTGTCGCAGAGGTCGCCGTCGCCGTCCTCGTCGTTGTCGTCCTGGTCGCCATTGACAATGAGCGGGCAGTTGTCGTCCCGGTCATCGATACCGTCGTTGTCGTCGTCGCGGTCGCAGAGGTCGCCGTCATTGTCGCCGTCGGTGTCGACCTGGTCGACGTTGACGCGGGTGCGGCAATTGTCGTCGATGTCGAGGATGCCGTCGTTGTCGTCGTCGTCATCGCACTCGTCGCCGCTGGGGTCGTCGTCGGTGTTGATCTGCGATTGATTCGGGACGAACTGGCAGTTGTCGTCGACGTCGAGGAAGCCGTCGTTGTCGTCGTCGAGGTCGCAGTCGTCACCGCCGTCGGAGGCGCCGTCGGTGTTGGTCTGGCCGGGGTTGGGGACAAAGTGGCAGTTGTCGTCGACGTCGAGGATGGTGTCGTTGTCGTCGTCGGTGTCACACTCGTCGCCCGCGCCGTCAGCGTCGAAGTCGAGCTGGTCGGAGTTCGCAGTGACGGGGCAGTTGTCGAGGCAACGTACGACCTGGTCGTTGTCGACGTCGTCGTCCGGCGTGCCGCAGCCGCAGGTGCCGGGCGACAGCTTGGCGGCGTCGTCGGGGCAGCCGTCGTTGCAGGTCGCGGTGCCGTCCATGTCGGGGTCGAGGTCGAGAGTGGCGCAGCCGCACTGGCCGGCCAGGACCTTCGTCGGGTCGAGCGGGCAGTCGTCGGCGCAGTCCGGCGTGAGGTCAGCGTCGGCGTCAGCGGTCGGGATGACACACGTGTCGACCTCGTCGCCCAGTGAGCAGACGCGTTGGCCGACGCCGGTGCAGGAGCCGGCGCCGCAAGCGGTCGGCGCTTGGACGTAGTCCTCGTCAGCGGTACCCGAGCAGTCGTCGTCGACGCCGTCACAGGTCGCGTCGTCGGCTGCCGGGGTGCCGGCCGAGCACGAGTCGACCTCGTCGCCGAGGACACAGCTGGTGGTGCCGGCCGAGGCGCAGGCTCCGACACCGCAGGAGGTCACGAGGCTGACATAGCCGTCGTCGACGATGTTGTTGCAGTCGTCGTCGACGCCGTCGCAGGTGGTGTCGTCGGCTGCCGGCGTGCCGGCCGAGCACGAGTCGACCTCGTCGCCGAGGACACAGCTGGTGCTGCCGGCCGAAGCGCAGGCGCCAGTGCCGCACGAGGTCACGAGGCTGACATAGCCGTCGTCGACGATGTTGTTGCAGTCGTCGTCGACGCCGTCGCAGGTGGTGTCGTCGGCTGCCGGAGTACCCGCGGTGCAGGAGTCGACCTCGTCGCCGAGGACGCAGCTGGTGGTGCCGGCCGAGGCGCAGGCTCCGGTGCCGCACGAGGTCACGAGGCTGACATAGCCGTCGTCGACGATGTTGTTGCAGTCGTCGTCGACGCCGTCACAGGTGGTGTCGTCGGCTGCCGGAATGCCCGCGGTGCAGGAGTCGACCTCGTCGCCGAGGACACAGCTGGTGGTGCCGGCCGAAGCGCAGGCGCCGACACCGCAGGAGGTCACGAGGCTGACATAGCCGTCGTCGACGATGTTGTTGCAGTCGTCGTCGACGCCGTCGCAGGTCGTGTCGTCGGCTGCCGGAGTGCCGGCGTTGCAGGAGTCGACCTCGTCGCCGAGGACACAGCTGGTGGTGCCGGCCGAGGCGCAGGCGCCGACACCGCAGGAGGTCACGAGGCTGACATAGCCGTCGTCGACGATGTTGTTGCAGTCGTCGTCGACGCCGTCACAGGTGGTGTCGTCGGCTGCCGGAGTGCCCGCGGTGCAGGAGTCGACCTCGTCGCCGAGGACACAGCTGGTGGTGCCGGCCGAGGCGCAAGCGCCGACACCACAGGACGTTGCGAGCGAGACATAGTCCTCGTCGGCGGTGCCCGAGCAGTCGTCATCGATGCCGTCGCAGGTCGCGTCGTCGGCGGCCGGAGTGCCAGCGGCGCAGCTGTTCGCGACGTCACCAGCGACACACGAAGTCGCGCCGGTTGCGGCGCAAGCGCCGACACCACAGGACGTTGCGAGCGACACATAGTCCTCGTCGGCGGTACCCGAGCAGTCGTCGTCGATGCCGTCGCACGTAGTGTCGTCGTCGGCCGGAGTGCCGGCGGTGCAGCTGTTCGCGACGTCGCCAGCGACACATGAAGTCGCGCCGGTCGCGGCGCAGGCGCCGACACCGCAGGACGTTGCAAGTGAGACGTAGTCCTCGTCGGCGGTACCCGAGCAGTCGTCGTCGATGCCATCGCAGGTCGCGTCGTCAGCGGCCGGAGTGCCGGCGGTGCAGGAGTCGACCTCGTCGCCGAGGACACAGCTGGTGGTGCCGGCCGAGGCGCAGGCGCCGACACCGCAGGAGGTCACGATACTGACATAGCCGTCGTCGACGATGTTGTTGCAGTCGTCGTCGACGCCGTCGCAGGTGGTGTCGGACGCGGCCGGGGTGCCGGCCGTGCACGAGTCGACCTCGTCGCCGAGGACACAGCTGGTGGTGCCGGCCGAGGCGCAGGCTCCGGTGCCGCAGGAGGTCACGAGGCTGACATAGCCGTCGTCGACGATGTTGTTGCAGTCGTCGTCGACGCCATCGCAGGTGGTGTCGGACGCGGCCGGCGTGCCCGCGGAGCACGAGTCGACCTCGTCGCCGAGGACACAGCTGGTGGTGCCGGCCGAGGCGCAGGCTCCGGTGCCGCACGAGGTCACGAGGCTGACATAGCCGTCGTCGACGATGTTGTTGCAGTCGTCGTCGACGCCGTCGCAGGTGGTGTCGGACGCGGCCGGGGTGCCGGCCGAGCACGAGTCGACCTCGTCGCCGAGGACACAGCTGGTGGTGCCGGCCGAGGCGCAGGCTCCGGTGCCGCACGAGGTCACGAGGCTGACATAGCCGTCGTCGACGATGTTGTTGCAGTCGTCGTCGATGCCGTCGCAGGTCGTGTCGTCAGCGGCCGGAGTGCCCGCGGCACAGCTGTTCGCGACGTTGCCGTTCACACAAGAGGTGGCCCCAGCGGAGACACACGCGCCGACACCACACGAAGTGACGAGCGAGACGTAGTCTTCGTCGACCTGGCTGTCGCAGTCGTCGTCGACACCGTTGCACTCGGCCTCGGACACGCCCGTCGCCGACCCGGCCTGGCACAGCGTCTCGGCCCCACCGACACCACAGCTCGACGCGACATTGCCCGCCGCGCATGCGCCCGGCAAGAAGCAGCTCGTGTCCGGCACGTAGTGGTTGTCGACCGCACCGTCGCAGTCGCTGTCGAGCCCGTCGCAGTCGTTGTCGTCGCCCGTGATGGCGCAGCGGTCCTTCACGACGACCGACACCGAGCTCGCCGTCGACACACCACCGAAGGTGTCATCGACCACGAGCGAAAACGTCAGCGTCTCCTGACCGCCCGGCACCTGGGTCGGGGCGGTGAACGTCGGCGCGCTCGAGCTCGCGTCGCTCAGCAACACCGTCGAGCCGCCGGTCTGGTTCCAGGCGTACAACAGCGCGTCGCCATCGGGGTCCGTGCTGCCGCTACCGTCGAGGGTCACCGCGTCGTCTTCGAAGACGGTCTGCGTGTCACCCGCGTCGGCGACCGGGCTCGTGTTCACGTTGCCGACGATGACCTGGACCGTATCGGTCCCGCTCACACTCCCACCGCAGTAGGAGGGCGGCTGCACGTCGGTCACGGTGAGCTGGAAGGTCAGGGTCTCGGTCACGATACCGCCGCCAGGGCCGACCGCGGGGGCCGTGAACGTCGGCACCGCCGAGCTCGCGCCCGTCAACGTCACGCTCGGTCCGCCGACCTGGACCCACTGGTAGGACAGCGGTTGGTTCTCGGGGTCGGTGCCGCTGCCGGCGAGCTGGACCGACGCGCCCTCGTTCACCTGCAGATCGCCGCCAGCGTCGGCCGCCGGGAGCTTGTTGCGGATCTGCACATTGATGTTGACCGTGTCGCTGCGGGTCACGACGTCGTCAGCGACCGTGAGCGCGAAGCCGAGGAGCTCGAAGGTCAGCGTCTGTCCGACCGACGCATAGAACTTGGCGATGGCCGGGTTCGGGTCGGGCATGAGCGTCACCGTCGGCCCAAAGATCTGCGACCAATCATAGGACAGCGGCTCGTCGTCGGGGTCGAACGAGGCCGACCCATCGAGCACCACGAGGTCGTCCTCGCACACGGTCCGGTCGAGCCCGGCGTTCGGGACCGGCGCCTGGTTGCAGTAGACGTTGGTCTTGTTCTTCGGCACGGAAACGAACGGTGACAGCGCAATCGCCGATCCGGTCACGAGGTCGCCAGTGCCGCCGGCCACCGAGGCGTGGCGAGGGCCGGTCGTCGCGCGCCAGTAGTTGCCGGTCGCGGTCGTGACGACGGCGTTGGCGGTGACGCCGGTCGCGTTGGCGCACACGTCCGAGTCGTTCATCACCACGCGGGTCTTCGTCCCGAAGCCGGGCCCCTGCACGACCGTGCCGGTCGGTGGGATCACCGACAGCGGCGCATCAAGCGTGACGAAGAAGCTCGTGATCGCGGTGATGACGCGGTCCTCGGCTCCGCCCGCGAGGTTCACGCGCAGGGTCTGGCCGACCACGAAGTACGACTGGTCGCCGATCTTGAAGCGGCTCGCGGTGTTGGTCACGTCGTTCACGACCGTCGTGAACGGGATGTTGCTGCGGCCCCCGATCGAGATGCCGTTGCCGTTGCCGCCAAAGACGCTGTTGGTGATCACGAAGCCGTCGCCGTTCCCGATAAGGAGACCGGTGGCGCGCTTCGCCGCGGTGACCCCGCTAATGGTGTAGTCGGAGGCCAACGCCACGTTGTTGCCGCTGATAGACAGCCCGGTGCCGTTGCACTGGCCGGTCACGTCCACGTTGCTGAACGTGAGCTTCTCGACGTTGCTCGAGAAGATGCCACCTGTGCGGTTGGGCAGGGTCAGGCCCGACAACGTCACGTTGCGCGAGTCGACAATCGTGACGCCGTAGCTGCTGCCGGTCGCATCGACGAGCGAGCCCGGCCCGAGCGTGAACGGCAGGCTCCATGAGGCGATGCTGACCGCGGTGGCGCTATTGCGCGACTTGATGTTGGTCAACGTCGGCGCGGTGCCCGTCGACGTGTTCAAGAGATAGAGGCCGATCGAGCTCGCGTTGTCGGCGGTCAGCGTGTCGACGACGAGGTTGTTGACCGCCGCCGCTTGGACGCCGATGCTGCGCTTGTTGGCGGTGATGCGGCGCAGTGTGTGGTTCGTACCCGCAATGTTGATGCCGTTGCCGAGGCCGACACCCGACGTGTCGATATCCTCGAAGAGCAGACCCGAGTTGGTGGAGTAAGAGGCGTTGACGCCCGTGCTCACGCCGCTCAGCGTGAGGTTTCTGACCGTGATGCTGGTCGAGTCGTTGATCAACAGGGGCGTCGCATTGCCGCCGCTGGCGGTGAGCACCGTCGGGTCGATGGTGAGCGGCCCGGAGAGCGTCGTGATGTCCAGGCCGGTCGCGTTGTTGGTCAGCTCGAGGTCGATGAGCGTCGGCGGCGTGTAGGCGACCGGGTTGACGTAGACCTGCTTCATGTTGGCGAGCGCGACTCCGGTCCCGCTCTGGCTCGAACGGATGTCCTCGAGGCGGAGGTTGCTGGCGGAGATCGCGTACACGCCGATGCCGCGGTGATGGGCATCGATGTCGCGAACGACATGGTTCGGGCCGCGCACGACGAGGCCAGAGTTGCGGCCGGGGCCCGAGACGTCGAGGTCGCGGAAGGTGCAGTTGGCGACACTGATGCTGTTGACGCTCACGCCCGCGTTGCGATTGGGCAGCGTGAGCCCTTCGACGGTGACGTTGTTCACGACGCCATCGAACGTGACCGCGTTGGCGGTGCCGGTGACGTCGGTCAGCACCGACGGGTCGATCGTGAGGCTGCTCAGGCCGCTGATCCCATTGAGGTAGAGGCCGTGGGTGGCGTTCGTCGCCTTCAGGTTTATGAGCGTCGGCGCGAGGTAGCCGGCGACGTAGGCGGTGCCGGCGCGCTCGAAGTCGATGCCGATGGACGAGCGGTCGGTCGAGATGTTCTCGAGCCGGATTTTGCTGGCATTGAGCGTGTAGACGCCGCTGCCGCGGTGGTTCGCGGTGATGTCCTTCAGCACCATGTTGGCGCCCGCGGCGACTATGCCATTGCCGCGCTGGGGCCCCGACACGTTGAGGTTCTGGAAGGTGATACCGTCGTTCGTCGTCGCGTTGGAATTGATGCCGTTCGAGTAGCCCGGGAGGGTGAGCCCGCTCACGACGATGCCGGTCTTCACGTTGCCGCCGAAGTTGAGGTCGGTGGAGTTGCCGCTGAGCTCCGCGAAGTTGGCCGCGTTGAAGGTATACGGACCGGTAAAGGTGCTGAGGTAGAAACCGTTGCCGCCGGTCTTGCGGAGCTTCAGCGCCTCGAGCGTCAGCGGCTGGGTCGGGCTGACCAGGTAGAGGCCGTTGCCGCGGTTGTTGTCGGTCGTGAGGCGGCGCACCGTGAGGTTCGTACTGCTCGCGACCTCGACGCCG
Source organism: uncultured Myxococcia bacterium (assembly GCA_942493285.1). Classification (GTDB taxonomy): domain Bacteria; phylum Myxococcota_A; class UBA9042; order PHBI01; family PHBI01; genus WYBB01. The sequence goes on along the minus strand of OW818691.1, from coordinate 5,576,851 downwards.
CTGTCACGGGTGTTCGAGACGACGTCCTCGATGAGGTGGCCAGTGCCCTGGAGGTTGAGGCCGACGCCGCGTCCCGGACCCGAGAGATTCAGGTTCTTGAAGGTGAGGTCGGCGTTGGTGGCGGCGTTGGCGTTGATACCCCCAGTGCGGTTCGACAGCGTAAGGCCGCTGACGACGACGTTCTTGACGTTGCCGCCGTTGAACGCGATGCCGTAGGCGTTGCCTTCCAGCTTCTTCAGCGCGGCCGCATCGAGCGTGTATTTCTGCGCGACGCCGAGACCGTCGACGTAGGCCCCGTTGAAGTTGTCCATGTAGAGGCCGCTGTTCATGTTGTTCGTCAGCTCGAGGTCGACGAGTGTGAGCGGCAGGGTCACGTTCGAGAGCACGATGCCGTTGGCCGCGTTGCTGTCGGCCTTGATGCGGCGGAGCACCAGGCTGCTCACCCCGTTGCCGCCGCTCGTCGTTCCGGCGTTGATGCCGGTGTGGCGCGAGTTGGCGACGACGTCCTCGAGCATGTGACCGGCCCCGTATATGTTGATGCCAGTACCGCGGTCGGTGCCCGTCGCCACGCCCGACACGTTCAGGTGGGTCAGCGTCATGTTGGCGTTGGTGCTGGCCGACGCGTTCAGACCCGTGGTGAAGCCGTCGAGCGTGAGCCCGGTGACGGTGACGTTCTTCACGTTGCCGCCGAACTGGATGCTCGTGGCGTTGCCGTTGATCGCCGTGAGCGCGGTGCCGTCGATCGTGTACGGACCGGTGAAGGTGTCCATCTGCAGGCCGAGGCCGTTGTTGGTCAGCTTCAGGTTCGAGAGCGTCGGCAGCGTGGCCGGCGAGCCGACATAGAGGCCGGCGCTGATCGAGCCGGTGGCGACGAGGTTCGTGACCGTGAGGCCACTCACGCCCGAGGTGTACACGCCCCAGCCCTGGCGGTCGGTCGTCACGTCGATCACGGCGTTGTTGCTGCCGTTGGTCACGCGAACGCCCTGAGACTTGCCGCGCGCGCCGGCGATCTTGATGTTCTGCACCGTCACGTTGCTGTAGCCGGCCGTGTTGATCGCGTAGTCCGCGTTGGGGGCCTTGATCGAGAACCCCGCGCCGTCGAGCGCGACCCCGTTGGCGCCGATGGCGAGCGCGCTGCCGCTCATGATGTTGCTGCAGTCGAGGTCGGCGACGAGCATCGTATTCGCGGTGAGCGTCGCGCCGCAGGTCGGGTTGCCGGGCACGGTGACGGCCGTCGGCGCGGGCAGGCTCCACTCGCTCGAGACCGGGCCGGCGACGCCGAGCGCGGCGTTGCTGACCGTGACGTTCGGCGAGCCGTCGATGCGGATCGCGGGCACGCTGCCGGCGAGGCTCGTCAGCTTGGTCGCGTCGAGGTTGAACGCGCCCGTGAAGCTCTGGAACCAGACGCCGCGGGTGCTGTTCGTGATCGTGTTGTTCGCGAGCGTCAGCGGCACCGCACCCGAGACGTACAGGCCATAGGTCGACGCCGCGTCGATGATCGAGCTCTGCACCGTGTGGCCCGAGCCGACGACCACGATGCCGTTGCTGCGGCGGTTCGCGGTGACGGCGTCGATCACGTGATTCGTGCCGTTGACGTAGATGCCGGTGCCGGTCGCATGCGCCGAGGCCGAGAGGTCGAGGCGGCGGAAAGTGTTGGCGCTATTCGAGACCGCGTTCGCGTCGATGCCGGTGAGCCGCGCCGGGAGCGTGAGGTCCTGGATGATCGTGTTCTTCACACTGGACGAGAAGCGGATGCCGATCGCGGAGCCCGCAAGGTTTGTGATCGAGCCGGCGCCGATCGTCAGGCCGTCGACCGTATCGAGGAGCAGGCCGGTATAGCTGTTCGTGAGCGCCAGGTTGGTGAGCTGCGTCGGCAGCGTCGTCGGGGTGTAGTTGAAGAGGTATAGGCCCGCGGTCGTGGCGCTGTCCGCGGTGAAGCGGTCGATCTTCGCGTTGGCGCTGCCGACGAGCGCCCCGTAGTTGCGTCGGTTCGCGGTCACGTTGACGAGCTTTGCGTTGGTGCCGCGCACGTCGATGCCATTGCCGCCGCCAAAGCCCGAGACGTCGACGTTGTCAAAGGTGAGATCGCTGTCGAGGGTGCCGGAGGCCTGGATGCCGGTGTTCGGCGTCCGCAGCGTCAGGTTCTTGAACGTCACGTTCTTCACGCCCGACGAGGTCAGGATGCCGGCGTCGTTGCCGCTCAGATCGGAGAACGAGCTGCCGTCGATCACCCACGGCGCCGCGACCGACGGCCCGGTGATCGTCTCGAGCGTGAGCGCGGTCCCGTTGTTGATCAGCTTGACGTTGGTGAGCACCGGCGGGGTCATCACCGCGGTGATGCCGTTCAAGTAGAGGCCGGTGGTGTTGCCGTCGGCCGTGACATTCTGGATTTGCAGGTTGGTGCCGCCGCCGAGGTACAAGCCCCAATTGCGGTTCCTGGCGGTGACCGACTTGACGAGGTGGTCGGCGCCGCCGAGCCAGAGTCCGAGGCCGCCGTTGTTGGCCGAGCTGACGTCGAGGGTGTCAAAGGTGAGCCCGGCGTTCGTCGTCGAGCGCGCGTCGATGCCGTACGAGGCGCCGTCGAGCGAGAGGCCCTTGACGGTCACGCCCTTGACGCTCGAGCTGAAGGCGATGGAGGTCGCGTTGCCGCGCAGGTCGGTCAGAGCGGTGGCGTCGAGCGTGAACGGCGCCAGCGAGGTGGCCGGACCGGACATCTGGAAGCCGGTGACGCTGTTGGTGAGCTTCAGGTTGATGAGCGTCGGTAGCGTCGTCGCACCGGCGGCCGGGGTGTCGAGCACGAAGGCCGTGCCGCTGTTGCGGTCGGAGGTGAGGTTCTCGACGCGTAGGCTGGCCGTCGAGACCGCGTAGACGCCGGGCGCACGATGGTTCGCGGTCACGTCCTTGATCGTGTTGTTCACGCCGCCGATATACATTCCGTAGCCCGCGCCCGGGCCGGACAGGTCGAGGTTCTGATAGAGGTTGTTGTTGTTGCTCGTCGACTCACCGCGCAGGCCGTAGGCGTAGCCGGGCAGGGTCAGCCCCTGCACCGTGACGTTGGTGACCGAGCCCCCGAAGTAGATCGTCGTGTCGTTACCGGTGAGCAGCGAGAGCGCGGTCGGATCGAAGATGAACGTGGTGCGCGGCGAAGCGGTGATGAGGCCGTTGAAGCCGCTCACGTAGACACCGATGTTGCTGTTGGTCGCCTTCACATTCTGGATGAGCAGCGGCAGCGTCGGGTCCTGCAGCAGCAGCGCATAGGAGGTCGCGCCGTCGATGGTGAGATCGATGAGCTTCAGGTTCGGACAGGACGAGGGGTTGATGGCGATCGCGCGATAGTTGGCAGTGATGTTCTTCAGCGTGTGGTTCGCGCCCTGGATCTGGAGGCCGACGCCGCGGCCGGGCCCCGACAGGTCGAGGTTCTGGAGGACGAGGTCGCTGTTCGAAGCCGAGAAGGCGTTGATGCCGATCACCGGGCTCGGCAGCGTGAGGCCCTGGATCGTCAGGTTCTTGTTGCCACCAGGGTTGAGGTTGAACGCGGTGTTGTTGCCGGCGAGGTTCGTGAACGTCGTCGCGTCCCAGACCAGGGTCGAGCGCGGAGACGCGGTGAGGAGGCCGTTGACGCCCTGGGCCTGGAAGCCGACTGCGCTGTTGGTGAGGCGCAGGTCGGAGAGGGCGAGCGGCAGCGTCGGGCTGACGAGGTAGAATGCCGCGGCGTTGGCGCCATCGGCGATGAGGGTCTGGACAGAGAGGTTGTTGATGTTCTGCGCCCAGACGCCGTAGGCGCGGTTGTTCGCGGTGACGCCGACGAGGGACACATTCGTCGCGCCGACGACGTTGAGACCGTAGCCGCGGCCGGGACCCGAGAGGTTCAGGTTCTCGAAGACGAGGCCGCTGCTCGTATTCGAGATGGCGTTGATGCCGAAGTCGGGGTTGTCCGTCAGCGAGAGGTTGCGGATGGTCGTGTTCTTGACGTTCTCGATGTAGATACCGGTCGCCGATCCCGCCAGGCTCGCGATCGTCGCACCATCGATGACCCACGGGCTCGCGAGCGAGACGCCGGTCAGGCCGTTGATGCGTAGCCCGATGGTGTTGTTGGTGAGCGTGAGGCCCGATAGCACCGGGACCACGCCGCCGGTCGCGACACCATTGATGTAGAGCCCGTTGCTCTGGTTGCCGTCCGCCGTCAGGTTCTGGACCGTGAGCGCGCTCGAGTTCTCGACGTAGACGCCGTTGCCGCGGCCGTTCGCGATGACGCTCTGGACTGTGAGCCCGGAGCCGCCCTGGAAGTAGATACCGTCGCCGTTGCACCAGCCTGAGACGTCGAGGTTCATGACGGTCAGGTTGGTGCGGGCCGCGGACGAGACCACGCGCGCCGCGTCGGGCGCATCGATCTTCCAGCCCTGGCCGTCGATGGTGACGCCGTTGCCGCCGATGGTGAGGATGTTGCCGGTGATACCCGTGCAGTCCATGTCCCCGTCGAGGGTCAGGACGTTGCCGACGACACGTGGGTCGGTGAACGGCGGCGTGAGCGGGATGGTCTTCCCACACAGTGGGTCGATGGCCGCGTGGGCGGACGAGGCCATGGCCAGAGTGGCCAGGCCGACGGTCAAGACGGCGAGTGTGACGGGGCGCGATCGCATGAGGACCCTCGCTTGTCGTGGGGTGGCACGACGGTGGGGATGGAGATGCGGACGGACGTCGACCCTGCTCCGCATCGGAGGCGCGACAAACACGTCCATGGACCCTTACGGCCCCGGTGACTTACGGCTTCGAATGCGGCGGGCTCGAGCGAGCTCGTGACGGCTGCCGCTCATCCCGAGTGGCACGCACACGATCTCCGGCTCAAGCGCCGACGTGTGATCACGCACGGCCACTTAACCGAAGGTCAGCCTGGGATGCGGCCGCGCGGCGGGTCTCGCGTGTGATAGCGCTGCGATCGGCTGGGTCGGCTCGCACGTCCGGGGCGACCGAAGGCACCCCAAGGGCCGATCAGATCGTGTGTATTTGCTCACGCGGTCTCGACAGACATCGACGTGCGCTTCGAGAAGCTGCAACTCTCGGCTGAGGATGGCGCGCCAGGTCGGTCCGTTCCTGCTAGGGTGGTGGTCCCCGGTTGGGGTCGACCCGAGAACGAACATGCGCATCCTGGTAGTCGAAGACGAGCCGAAGATCGCAGGCTTTCTCACCCGCGGGCTCGAGGGTGAGGGCCACCGCGTCGACGTGGTGGGCGACCTCGAAGCGGCGCGCCTCGCGGTCCGGGTCGAGCACTACGACCTCCTGCTCGTCGACCGCATGTTGCCCGATGGCGACGGGCTCGCCGTCGTGCGTGAGCTCCGGCGCGACAACGATCGGACACCCGCCATCTGCCTCACCGCGCGTGACCGCGTCGAAGAGCGCGTCGAAGGGCTCTACGGTGGCGCCGACGACTACCTCGTCAAGCCCTTCGAGTTCGACGAGCTGCTCGCGCGCATCGCCGCCGTGACCCGGCGAGTGCCAGCCGCCGACCGCATCGAGATCGACGACCTCGCCATCGACGTCGCCGCCCATCGCGTCTATCGCGCCGGCCGCGAGATCCCACTCACCGCGCAGGAGTTCGCGCTGCTCCGTTATCTCGCCGAGAACCGCGGTCGCGTATTGTCGCGCACCCGCATCCTCGACTCGGTCTGGGGCACGACCCACGACCCGCGCACCAATGTCGTCGACGTCTACATCAGCTACCTGCGCGCCAAGATCGACAAGGGCTTCGCGCGCCCGCTGCTCCACACCGTGCGCGGCTCCGGCTACGTGCTGGAGGAGCAACAGCGGTGAGCACATCCGTCGCTCGCCAGGTCGCCATGAGCGGGGCGGCGATCCTCGTCGGGGCGCTCGTCGTCGTCGGCACCGGCACGGGCGTCGTGTTGCACACCCGCGCGGTCGGCGCCCTGGACGAGGCCCTGCTCGAGGCCGCGCTCGGCCGCGCCCATCCAGATGTCGCCGCCGCGGTCGAGGTCGAGCACGCTCGGTCTCAGATTGCCGCCTGGCTCGTCACCCCCGATGACCACAGGGTGCCGCCTGAAGCCACCCGACGCGCACTCTCGAACGAAGGTCCGCTTTATCTCGATCTTCAAGACGAACGCCTGGTGCTCCTGCCCTTCGAGGTCGAAGAAGCCGCCCACGAATCGCACGGGCTCGCCGCGGCCGCTGCGCCCAGAGTGACGCTCAGCAACAGCGTCGGGCCGTTCGCGCTCGTCTACTCGCTCTTTGCCGCCCTGGCCGCAGGCGCTGCGGTGTTCGGCCAGTGGCGCGCCGTGCGCCGGGCCTTTCGCCCGCTCGATCAAACACGCGACGAGGCGGCCCTCGTCCTCGGTCTCGGCGACGGAACCCGACTCACCGAGGCTGGACCGGTCGAGGTGCGCGCACTGGTCGCCGCGATGAACGCGCTCCTGGATCGGCTCGCGGCAGCCCACCAGGCGCAAGCCCGCTTCACGGCCGAGGCTGCGCACGAGCTGCGCACGCCCGTGACGGCCATGCTCGGTGAGCTCGATGTCGCGCTGCGTGCCCCACGCGAAGCCGCCGAGTACCGGCAGACACTCACGTCGACCCGCGAAGAGGTCGCCCGCCTGCGCCATCTCGTCGAAGGCCTGACGGCGCTCGCGCGCATCGACGCCGGCCAGATCTCCCAGGGTCGCGAGCGGGTCCGTATGACCGAGCTCGCCGCCCGCGCACTCGACCAGGAAGCCAAGGGTCTGGCCGCTGCGGGCTGCACGGTGCGCATCGAGGTCGAGGACGATCCCGAGCTCGACGGACATCGCGCCCTGCTCGAGGTCGCGCTCTCGAATCTGCTGCGCAACGCGGCACTTCACGCCCCTGGGGGCGAGGTCGTCGTGCACATCGGACGCCGCGGGGACCACGCGCGTTTCGCCATCGACGACGCCGGCCCCGGTGTGCCCGCCGATGAACGTGAGGCCCTCTTCGACCGCTTCACACGCGGGCGAGAGGCCCGTCGCCGCGACCGCTCGGGGCTCGGCCTCGGCCTGCCACTGGCACGCGAAGTGGCGCGCCGTCATGGCGGGGATTGTGTGCTCGAGACCTCGCCGCTCGGCGGGCTACGCGCGGTCTTGTCCGTGCGCGCCCTTGCTGCGGACCCGACCCACGAGGTCATGGGCGATCTGGCGGACATCTGAGTCGCCTTTCGTGAGCCTCTGACGATCTGGCGGACATCTAAGTCGCCTCTAATCAACCTCCAATGTTGCCGGCCTACAGTGAGCCTCGTGACATGGAGGTCCAATTGAATCGCACAATCGCTCTCGCCTACGCCATCACCGGGCTCGCCGTCGCGGCCGCGCTCGTCGCCATCGTCGGCTCGACAACCGGGCTCTTCAGCTCCGAGCCGTCGCAGACCACCGCATCGCCCGCGCTCTCCACCCCGTCCGCCGTCGGCGCTCCGGCAGCGTCGCCCGCAAGCCCCGCCAACGCGCAGCCGGTGCTCGACCCGTCTGGCGCCGAGATCGTCTACGTCGACGCACCGGCCACCCCGCGTCGCGATGACGACGACGACCAGGGCAACGACGACGACCGCGACGAGAAAGGCCATCGTGGCGAGAGGGAGGACGACGATGACTGACCCGAAGACACGCAGCCGGCTCGTGGACCTCTCGGTCATCGCAACCTCGGCGCTGGTTCTCGGCGGCGCCATGTTGGTCGTCGCCGATTTCGATCGTTCACGCCCTCATACGCCCTCGGTGCCGGAGACGACCGCCTCACTGAGTGTGCCTCCAGCATCAGGCCTCCTCCCGGCTCCGCGCAACGCGCGCCAAGTGGTCGTCGTCCGTCGCTCGAGGTCATCATGAGCGCCATCGAGTTCCATGCGATGGGCACGACCTGGTGGATCCACTGCAACCTTCCCGACCACCTCGCCGAGGTCGAGGCGCGCGTCCGCACTCTCGAAAGCAGGCTCTCACGTTTTCGCGCCGACTCGGCGCTCAGTCGCCTCAATCGCCAACGACGGGCGACCTGCCCAACGCTTGCCGCCGTGACGCGGCTCGCCCTCGGCTTTCGCGCCGCCACCGACGGGGCCTTCGACCCGCTGCTCGGCGCCGAGCTCGCAGCACTCGGCTACGACCGCAGCTTCGAGCACATCGGCCCACGCGTCGCGACTCGGACTCCCTCCGGACGCCTGTTCCACACCTATGTCACGGTCGACGGCGACGAGGTCCACCTCGACGGTCCCGGCCACCTCGATCTCGGCGGCGTCGCCAAGGGGTACGCGGTCGACCAGGCCGTCGCCCTGCTGCTCGAGCGCGGCGCAAAGTCCGTGCTCGTCGACGGTGGCGGCGACCTCCGCGGCGCCGGTCCATCCTTCCCCATCGGCGTCGGTGACGGCCTCGTCGTGCAGTCCCGCGCCGGAGCCATCGCCACATCGTCCACACTGCAACGCTGCTGGCTCGGCGCCGACGACCAGGTGCGCCACCACATCGTCGACCCGCACACCGGCTTGCCGAGTGACACATCGATCGACACCGCCACCGTCGTCGCGCCCGACGCAGTGACCGCCGACGCGCTCGCGACCGCCCTCATCGTGGACCCCGACAGCATCCTCGCACGCCTCTCGGACTTCGCCGCGCACGCGCTGGTGCGCGCCCGGGACGGCCACTGGTGGCATAGCCCCGGCGCCCCCATCGCCGCGTACACCTCTTTGACCTGCGCTTCCTCCGCGACCTTGCAGAACAAGTTCATGTCCAGCTCTCCAGGTCAGGTGGAGCTGACATGAACCAGGCCTTCCCGAACGCGCTTCGAATCTTCCTCCTGCTCGCCGGTGGCGCTCTGGTCATGACCTTCGCCAAGCCGCTGCTGGACGCCATCGCCGGCCCAGGTGTGCCCGCCATGTGGTGGGCCTCGCGCTCGCTCGGGCTCCTGGCGTTGGTCGCGCTCTGGCTCTCGGTTCTGTTCGGTGTGTTCATGGCCGGCAAGGGGGCAGGGGGCCTCTTTGGCAAGCCGAGCGTGGCGCTGCTCCACAACCGCTGGGCGCTCGCCTCGCAGGTCGCGACCGCGCTGCATGTCCTCTTCGTCGTCGCCGACCCGGTCTCGGGCGTGACGCCTCTCGCCGCCGTCATCCCCATGACCTCGGCCACACTCACCGGCCCCGTGGCACTTGGCACTTTCGCGCTCTGGGGGCTCGTGGTCCTGCTCGTCACGACCGCCTTCTCGCGCAAGCTCTCCAAGGTCGCGTGGCGCGCCGTTCACGCCTCGGCCTTCGGCTCCTTCCTGCTCGCCACCGTGCACGGCATCACGGCCGGCACCGACACGAACGCACCCGCGGTACGTGTCCTCTACGTGCTCACGACGACGCTCATCATCGCCGCCATCATCCAACGCCTGCTGCTCGCCTGGCGCGCTCACCGACCCGCTTCGACCCGAGGAGAATCATCATGACCCGCCTGCTCGTCTGGGACCTTCCTGTCCGCCTCTTTCACCTCTTGCTGGGCCTCACCTTCATCGGCGCCTTCACCATCGCCAACGTCGTCGACGACGACAGCGTCTTATTCTCCGCCCACATGCTGCTCGGTTTGCTCATGGCCTTCATGGTGGTCCTGCGGCTCATCTGGGGCTTTGTCGGTACGAAACACGCTCGTTTCGGCGACTTCATGCACGGGCCCAGGGCGGTCGTCACCTACCTGCGCGACGCCTTTCGCGGCAAGGCTCGGCGACACGCTGGCCACAACCCCGGCTCGAGCGTTGCCATCTTCCTCATGCTGTTGCTCGTGGTCGGCCTCGCGACGACCGGCATCCTGATGGCGTCGGGCGACGAATCGCTCGAAGACGTCCACGGCGTACTCTCGTGGGCCTTCCTCATCGTCGTCGTCGGGCACATCGCCGGTGTCATCATGCACACGGTCCGACAACGCGAGAACCTGACGGCCTCGATGATCGACGGCCGCAAAGAGGTCGAGCCGACCGAGGCAATCGCGACTTCACATCCCGTCCTTGGCCTTCTCTTCCTCGCCCTCGTCGGCCTCGTCTCCTGGCGCCTGGCGGCCGGCTTCGACCCAGTCACCCGCACCCTCACGTTGCCGCTCATCGGCCAGACCTTGCAGCTCGGTGAGGTCGAAGAAGGCGGGTCAGGGCCCGATGGCAAAGGCCACGATGACGACGATTGAACTCCCCCCAAAACCCCGTGGTCACACGGGCGTGTCGCTTCGCCTCACCCCAGCACTCATCGCTGACAGAAAGGAATCCAGATAATGTCATTCTTCAGAGTTGCCCTCAGCGTCTTCGGTCTCCTCGCGTTCACCGGCGTCAGCCAGGCCGCGACCCCCAATCCCACCACACTCGACAATCTGCAGGCCGCCTTCAATGGCGAGTCGAATGCCAACGCCAAGTACGTCGCGTTTGCCGCCAAGGCCGACGAGGAGGGCTACCATCAGGTCGCGAGCCTCTTTCGAGCCGCCGCGAGCTCCGAGAAGATCCACGCCGAGAATCACGCCAAGGTGATCCGCGAGCTCGGCGCCGAGCCCAAGGCCGACATCGGAACGCCCGAGGTCAGGACGACCCGCGACAACCTCGCCGCGGCGATCTCGGGCGAGTCCTACGAACGCGACACCATGTACCCCGAGTTCATCAAGACCGCCGAAGGCGCGGGCCTCAAGACGGCCGTTCGCACCTTCAAGTACGCCGTCGCCGCCGAGACCCACCACGCCGCCCTCTACGCCGAGGCGCTCGCCAACCTCGAAGGTTGGCGCGAAGGAACCCGCACCTTCTACGTGTGTGCCGTCTGCGGCGAGACCCTGACCGTGCGCCCCGACAAGCGCTGCCCCACGTGCAAGACCTCCGAGGAGAAGTTCAACGTCGTCTCGTGAGACGTCGAACGGGCCAGCCTGACGACCGCCCTGTCGAGGGCTCGCCCACCTCACGGATGTCTTGCACCCGGAGCGTGGAGCGAGCCCATCGACCAATCCTGGGTTCAGCCGCCAGAGTTGACCTTCTTGATCTTGATGTATCGGTGCATCGCGATGGTCGAAGTGTTCGCCTTCTCGTCGATGACCCCGAGCACGTGAGTTCCAGGTTTACTTGAAGTTCGAGCTATCGAGGCACCTGGCTCGGCGCCTCGCCAGGACGAGCGCTGGCTTGCGGCCTGCGCGTCCTACATGTCCCCCGACCCCCGTGAGTGAGCAGTGTCACTTGATTTGTGGATCAGAGGCACCTTGTGACATGACCTCCATGGCGGCACGGACGCCCCAGTTCCAAGGACCGCCGGAGTCACCCCATGACCAAGCTCTCGCATCTGCTCATCGTCGCCTTTGCCGGCCTCGCGGCGGCTTGCTCGCCCCCACCACGCGCGTCTGCAGAAGCCGCCACGCGCGCTTGTTTACACCAGATCGAGCTCGGGTTCTGGCAGGGCTTCGAGGGCACGCTCGCCAAGAATGGCGTGGCCATGGACGACGAACAACGCGCGACCGGCAAGGCAGGCTTCGATGAGGCAATGGCCGGGGCCGAGGCCAAGGCCGAGGTCGCCAAGTGCGTCGAGGGCTACACCCGGCTCGCCACGCCCGAGCAAGCGGAGTGCATCGCCGCCGCCAGCACCAGCGAAGCCGCCCAGCGGTGCATCATGCCCTGAGGGCACAGCCCAATGGGCTCGCGCCTTGACACGATGGCGAACCCTGCGCACCTTCGCGACCTCGGTCGAAGCGACAGGACCTTCTGGGTTCGAGAGGTGTGGATGTCCAGGTGGCTCGTGTACGCGGTTGTGTTCTTGATGCCGGCCTGTGGCGACGACAAAGGTCTGCCAGTCGGCGGCACCTGCGGGTCCAATGACGAATGCGCAGCAGGCCTGTGCCTCGACTCGTTGTGTGTCGACCCGGCCGGCGATGAAGATGGGGACAGCCTCATCAACGGGCTCGAGGCCGCGCTCGGAACGAACTTCGAAAATGCCGACAGCGATGCTGATGGCAAGGCCGATGCGGTCGAGGTCGGCGACCCCAAGTCGCCCACCGACAGCGATGACGATGGGCTGTTCGACGCGATCGACAGCGCGATCCTGGACGCAGATGGCGACTGCATCATGGATGAGCTCGACCCGGCCAACTCCGACCCGCTGGTGCCTGGCTCCGAGTGTTCGCTCGACTGCAACGGGGTCGTCGAAGCGGGTGAGGCCTGCGACGATGGTGACGTCGATCCAAGCGACGGCTGCGACCAATGTACCGTCGTGCCGTTGCCGGTCAGCCGTGTCGGACGTGACCCGCTTCAAGGGGAGATCGTCGGCCTGACGAACGGCGGGTTCCTCGCGACCTGGCACGAGGGGCGCTCGGCCACCGAAGGTTATCCCGGCCACAGCGTGGCGTTCTACGACTCCCAGGGAATCGAGGTGCGGCGACACGAGGACATCAGGCCGCCCCTCGGGTCGTCGTTCTTCAAGAAGTCGGTGGCGGCGCTGCGCGGCGGCGATGCCGTCGTGGGCTCGTGGTTCATCACCGCGGACGGCAAGCTCCTCTTCGAGGTCCGCCGTTATACGGACGTCGGCGAGCCCGAGGGCGAGGTCCTGGAGGCGCTGAACCTGGCTTCAAACCCGGGCCAGGCCGAGCTCGTCGCAGTCGACCCCGGCGCCTACGCATTCGCATACGTCGACCAACAGCAACAGCTCATCATCCACTACGTCGATGCGGCGGGCAACCTGAGCCCGCTCACCCGCGGGCGTGCGCTACGCGGCACCGAGCGCGCGTTCGACATCGCCGGCTTCAGGGATGGCTCCGTTGTCGTCGTGTCGCCCGAGCCGGACACCAACGGGACGGTGGTCCTGATGGCCAAGCGCTTCGGCAGCGAAGGCCCGCAGGTCGGCGAGGACGTGCCGGTCCTGCCGGCTGGTGTGACCGCGCTGAGCTACGACGTCGTGCTGACCGCAGATGGCTACAGCGTCTTCTTCTCGACCGGGGGCAGAGCGGCGAAGGTCGGCTACCAACGATTGGCAGCCGACGACACCCGGGTTGGCGACGTCGTCTACCTCTTCGAAGGTGGTCCGGACGAGAGCTGCCTCCGCGAGGTCCAAGGCGCCTTCAATGTCGGCGGTGCAGCGATCGCGGCCGTGCACAATGGGTGCGACGAGGTCTTGAGTGCGTGGCTCGCCAACGACGACGGCGTCATGGCGCTCTCACCCGCGACCCAAACGAGCCGCCTCTATGCGGTTCGTACTGCGTCCTTCGCAGGCGGGCTGCTTTTCCAGTATTCCCATGCCCCCGAAGAGGGCGTTGGCGCGGTTTACCTGACGCGCTTCACGAGTCAGGGCGAGCGGGCCCTGCTCACGCGCTGAGGCGGAGCAGGCCTGGGCGGACCCGTCATCCGCGAAGTTCGTGTGAGGCTCCACGAAGAGCCGTCGCGCAGCGCACCCGCCGGGGCTGAATCCGCGCGCCCTCCCCCTGCGAGCGCATGGCGTGCCGCCGTCGCCAACCGCGGCACGGGCGCTATCACACACGCGCTGTTGATCCACCTGCTGAAGAGCATTTAGGTTTCGGGCTCGACCTCCCGTTCGAACTCCACAGCGGCGAGAAGCCGCGCTTACCACGCCGACGCCATTTCCAGCGCCACCCTCGACCCGTCGGTGAGCGAGGCCGGCAAAACCTCACGGTGGTGCGAAGATGAAGACCTCACACATTATCCTCCTGGGCCTCACCATCGCGATGGTGGCTTGCGATTCCGACTCCGAGACCCAGAAGGTCACCGTCACCGGTATGGCCTACGTCAAGGGCAGCTCGAGCCCGGTCGTGGGCGGCACGGTCTCCATCGCTGAGTCGCCGACGCTCACGACAACGACCGATGCCACTGGTCGCTGGTCGCTCGAGGTCGACATAGGCGCAACTGTTACGCCCTTCATGGTGGCCGAGGGTTTCATCACGACCCACACCGAGACCTTCACGGCGGACGGGGACCTCGTGGACGTCCATTTCCAGATGATCCCGCCGACCCTGTTCGAGCTGCTCGCAGGGGCCTTGGGCATCGTGCCCGACCCGGCCAAGTGCCAGATCTCGACCGAGGTCACCGACCTCATGGCGCAGGACCTCTCCCTCGAGGCCCTGGTCGCAGAGCGCCCCCACGGCGTCGAAGGCGTGAGCATCGCCATGGACCCGACCGGCGGCCCCATCACCTTCTTCGAGTTCGGTGAGCCTTTCGACCTGCCCAACGCCGAGCTGACCACGACGACCACGTCGGGCGGTCTCGTCTCGACCCAGGTCGACCCGGGCGTCTACACCATCACGGCCACCCACCCGAGCCGCACCTTCTCGAGCGTCAAGATAACTTGCGCTGCCGGCCGCTTCGTCAACGCAACCGTCCCGCACGGCCTGCACGAGACCGCCCCCTGAAAAAGCCCGGTCGGGCTCCCACCGCAGGAGCAGTGACCACGTCTATCGAGGAGGAGCCACGATGTCCGTCGACAGCAATATCCCAGTCGCGCCAACTGCACCTCGGACCGTCCAGGGGCCCGGTATCGGCAAGCGTATCGCCGGCGTCTTCCTGCGCGGCTTCTTCACCTTCTATTACCAGTACGCGCGTTTTCTCACCTGGCTGATGCCCCACATCACGCTCGAAGGAAAACGCCTCTGGATCCCGAGCCGGGTCTACAAGCCCCTCGAGAACGAGCAACGTTTCCGCGAGTACGTGAAGCCCGGCGAGCGGGTCTGTGACCTCGGCTCTGGCAGCGGCGTCATCTCGGTCTTCGTCGCGCCCGTCGCCCGCGAGGTCGTCGCGCTCGACATCGGCGAGACGGCGGTCGAGGCGACCCGGAAGAACTGCGCCGCCCACGGACTGACCAATGTCGTCGTCGAAAAGAGCGACATGTTCGAGCGCGCCAGCGGCAACTTCGACGTCATCTGCGCCAACCCGCCCTTCGTCGAGATCCCGATGAAGGGCGAGGACGCTCAGTGGGCGACCTCGGTGACCTATCTCGACCGTCTGTTCGTCGAGGGCGGAAAGCGCCTCAACCCCGGCGGCCGCATCGTCGCGCTCTACCCGCGCAGCAAACAGAAGCACCTCGAAGACTTCGCCGCGAAAGAAGGCTTCCGACTCGTCTCGACCAGCTCGGTCCGCCCGAAGTCGATCAAGCTCTGGCTCATCTGCGCTCTTTATATGGAGCTCCTCTTCTCCGCGCAGTTCCACGTCTTCGAGCGCCGCTGAGCGACGCACATGCGAGCACGGGCCGCGCTGCGCCCTATGGGCCGACGGGTACAGGCTGACAGCAGGTCACCCAGTCGTTGAGACATACGCCCATCGGGGCCGACCAGGCGCTCTGGCAGGTCAGGGTCGGGATGTCGCAGGCGTTGCCCGTGGCATTACACGCTTGCCACAATCCGCCGGACTCGAGGCACACGCTCTGCCGGCACGACGATCCACTCGGGCAGCTGCCGCCGATGCCACAGGCTCCCAGTGTCGCGCGGCAGACGCCGTCGATACACGCGAGATTGCCACCGTCGCAGAGATTGCCAGGAAGGCACGGCTCGCTCGAGGCGCCGGCGTGCACGCAGCGACCACCCAGGCACGCGTAGCCCGCCGTGTCGCAGCCGTTGGTCGGCCAGGTACATGCCTGCCCCGGCGCGCCGGCTTCCACGCAGCAGTAGTTGAGCCCGTCAGGGCACACATCAAAGCTCGTGGCCTTGCAGTTCAGGCCGGCCAGACATCGGACAGGATCGCCGTTGCAGGCCCCACCGACCGGCTGACGCGCCTGACAACACGTGACGCCCGCCCCGCAGAGCTCGGCGCTGAGTGCGCAGAAGCCGACGCCCACACATGGGTACTCGGCGTCACATGGCTGGCCTATCGCCTGGCCGGTCACGCACTCGCGGTTCCAGGGTTTGTTGGGGACGTTGATGTCCTTACACGCGAGCGTCGCTCCGTTGCATGTGCCATCGTGATTACACGGCTGACCGAGAGCGCCGGTTGCGTGGCAGATACCGCCGAAGCAACCGAGCTCGGGGCTGTCGCAGCTGGTGTCGGCATTGCAGGGCTCACCGGCTGCGCCCGTGGGTGTGCATGCGCCGTCGATACAGCTGAACGCGGCGGAGTCGCAGCCGCCCGTCGGGCCGCACGGCTCGTGCAGCCCGCCCCACGCGAGGCAACGCATGCCATGGCACACCTCGACGGCCGGGTTGGCACAGGTCTCCGAGCCCGCGGCTCCGCCCGCCGTACACGAACCGCTCGAGGCGACGCACCAGCCGTCGAAGCACGCCGAGCCGGTCGCGCAGGCGTTGCTGATGCAGCGGTCGCCGAGCGCCCCGGGGGCCCGGCAGCAGTAGTCGACGCCTCCTGGGCAGACCGCCGGGTTGCCGGTGTGGACACAGACGAGGCTCGCCTCACAGAGCTCGGGTCGGCCAAAGCAGGCTTCGCCGTCGCCGAAGGGACCCACGCAGCAGCCCCATGATTGGCTGTCGTTCAATGCAAGGGCCAGCACTGGCGGGCAGGCCCAATCTTCGGGCGCTGCCATCGGGTCCTGGGTCATACACAGCCCGGTCGCGCAGCCCAGCGAGACGGACTGGCTCTCGGTGACGAGGCCTTCGCAGAACTCGCCCTCCTCGACCTTGTTCACACAGACCTGAACCGCCGAGCTCCAGTCGGGGCCCACGAAGCCCTGCATACAGGTGGTGTCCGGGTCGGCACACGGGCAGGAG
The DNA here is from genome assembly GCA_942493285.1 of uncultured Myxococcia bacterium. Lineage (GTDB taxonomy): Bacteria > Myxococcota_A > UBA9042 > PHBI01 > PHBI01 > WYBB01. Next base: position 5,560,226 of record OW818691.1, on the reverse strand, counting down.
CCGCTGCTGGTGTACGGCAGGCAGATGTCATTGCCGACGCACGCGAAGCCGTCGTCGCAGCGCGGGTCGTTGTCGTTGGGACGGTTGCACGGAGCGAACATCGTGCCCCCGACCGCGCAGCAGCTGCCCGAGGCGCACGCCACGTCGGCCGCGCAGTAGGCGCCGGACGGGCAGATGGGTGAGTTGTAGCAGTCCTCACCCAGGTCCGGCCTCGGCACGCAGCAGGGCTCGCTTGCGGTGCAGGCGCTGCCGGCGCCCGTGCAGACGTAGTCGGCCGTGCAGGGTTGAGCCGCGCAGGGCGCGAAGGGGTCGGCGGCCGTCTTGCAGCAGTTCGACCGGGACTCGCCACACACGCCCCAATCGTTGACGCAGCCGAAGCCAGGGTCGCAGGTACCGTCGGAAAGGCATGGCTCATCGAGGCCGCCGGCCAGTACGCAGCACTCCTCGCCCGCAGGTGCATCTGGGCCCCCGCCTCCGCAGCGTTCACAGGCGAAGCCATCATCACAGGTGCGGTCTTCCAAACACATCTGGCCGAGCCCGCCCGCCTCGAGGCAGCAGCGGCCCTGCGGGCACAGGTCCGGGCGGTCGCCGCACATGAGGCCCGCGTCGCAGCTGTTGTCCTCGAAGCACGCCTCACCGAGGCCGCCCGCCGGCACGCAGCAGCCCTGGCCCGCGGCGCCGTGGTCCCCTATGTCACCGCACACGGCGTCGTCCCAGGCGCACGCGAGGTCGGGTGCGCAGGTCGCCATGCCCGGGGCGCACGCGTCTCCAAGCTGGCCGAGACCGACCTCACACAGGCCCAGATCGCCACCGGTCGCCGTGCACGTTTCTTCGCCGCATACCGAGCCGGGGCTCGCCGGATCGCAGACCGTGCGGCAGATGTAGATGCTCGATTCGTTGCAGCCGATGTCCGGTGCACACCAGCAGACGAGCCCCGCGTCGCACTCGCTGACGAGTGGCGCGCAGCCGGCGTCGACGCAGTAGGCGCCGCGCATGGTGCAGCCGCGGCCGGCACCCGTGTCGCCGACCAACGCCGCGGGAACACAACTCCAGCGGTAGGTGCCGTCGGCGCCCCAGGCGAACGCGCACGTCTCGGCAGCGTCGCAGGCGGGGGCGCGCGGGTCACACGCGGGACCGCAGAAGCGCAGCTCGCGGCCGCCCTCGGGGTTGCCGGGGTCCGCCAGCCCCTGGGCCGGCACTGAGAGGCAGGTCTCGCTGGCGCAGTCGGCGTCGCTCGCGCAGGTGGCAAAACACGCGTCGGAGGCGCCGCCGGTGCCGACGATGCAGAGCCCGTCACAATCGGTCGTGGGACAGTTGTCGCAGGCGTCGCCGAAGCGGTCACCATCGCCGTTGTCCTGGTCGGCGTTGTCGGCTTTGGGACAGTTGTCGTTGCTGTTGGCGAGCCCGTCACCGTCCTGGTCGGCGACTGCGTCGACGTCGGGAACCGGTTGGGTCGAACCTATCTGGGCAAAACGCGCGGCGAGCTGCGTCTCGACGAAGCTCAGGTCCACGAGCGACAAGGCTGTCGCGAGCTCGACCCGGAGCGAGGCTTCGAATGTGCCGTCGGCGAGGTCAAGCGCCATCTGGTTCAAGAGCTCCTGAATCTTGGCCTCGAGCGAGCCCGCCGGCCGGGCATTCGCCGTCTGCAGCAGGGTCGCGCTCATGAGCAAGAGGTAGGCGTTGTCCTCGTTGTCGCCGCCCAGCACATTCATTCGGATGCCAGCCACGGCCGGCGTGAAGCCATCGCGAGTGAGGTCGAGCCCGTTGAAGAGCTCGCCCTCGGCCTGTGCCACGGCGGGCTCGAAGGCGGTGCCGCCGGTCACGAGCACCTTGATACGCTCGGTCGTGAGGTGGGTCACGAGGTTGAGGTAGGCCTCCTGTAGTCCGGTGCCGGTCGGCACGAAAAACGCGCGCAGGGTCAGCTCGGCGCCGGACAACGAGCCGGTGATCTCGTTGTAGTAGTAGCCCTCGCCCTCGACCGAGACGGGGCCCGTCGCCTCGAACACCACCTCGAACTCACCGCGGTCGTTCTTGGTATTCGTGAGGAAGGTCTGCCCGGTGGGCTGCAGGTTCGACGCGTTCAACGGTGACACCACCACCGACGAGCCGATGACGAACGGCCCCTTCTGCACGCTGCCGGTGAGCAGGAGGGAGCCCGGCGGTACGTCGATTTCCAGCGTTGTGTCAGTCACTTCCATCGTGTCGTGGGTGTCGGCCGGGTCAGGCACATCGGACGCGGTGTCCGTTCGGGCACCACCTCCATCGCCACAGGCGACACTGAACGCGGAAGCTGTGAACAGAGCCACGAGCAGTGACGAGTGCGGACGGCACATGGGACACCTCTGATGGGGGATGCCGACTTTTGCAGCATTACGTGTGCCACCCGCCGCACCGCTGTGCGAAGCGGTCGCACCCACTGCGGGCCTGTGCCAGGAAGCTCACCCGCGGCGGATATCGCCCACCCGAAGGGGCGACCATTCTCGAGGTCCCCGCTGCTTACACGCAGCCGACCTGGTCTTCACGAACGCTTCGTCGACGGCTACTCACGCATCACGCACCGCTTGCGGGACACCACAAGGCTGCCGGCCTCGTGACCTTCTCGGACGCCGCCAACCCCGGGCTCGCCTCGATCTCGCCCAACGCGATGGGGACCTTCGTCATCGTCGTGTCGATCAATCGGTCCGCGGCCGCGCCAAAGATTGTGAGCGGCATGGCCAGGTCGACGGTGACCTCGCCGGTGGCGCCGCGATGAGCGCGCTCTGTGGATCACTCGTCCTCTATTCGCCTGGAGTCATCCGAGCCCCGTTTAAGCTCTATGTAAGTGTGGCCGTACTTGCGACTTGACCGCATGGTCGAGCGGGCACCGCGCCCCTCATCGATACCCGAGGGGCCCCAATGCTCGCTTTCGCTGGCCGACTCTGTTCTGTGTCAACCGCCGTCCTGGCAGCGCACCTCCTGGTGTCGTTTCAGGTCCGGGAGGTGCGGGCGCAGGTGCCCCCGGGACTGCAGGATGTCTGCTACATCGGCTCTGACGACGCGGACTCGCTGACGCTGCTGGACCCACGCACCGGCGAAGAGATCCTCATCGGCGCCTTCCGCCGCGAGGCCGGCACGGCGGTGACCGGCGTCGAAGCCATGGCGCTGGATCCCGACACCGGCATCCTTTACGCGGCCAACGTCGGTGAGCTCGGCGCGGTCAACCGCGCAACGGGTGTGTTCACGCCGATCGGACCAACGAGCCAGGTCGCCGGTGGTGTCCTTGGCAACATTACGATCAACGATCTCGACGGCCTCACCTACGACGCCTCGCTCGACGTGCTCTGGGCCTGCCATCGGCGCGACTCCGCGGAAGACGTCCTCGTCCAGCTCGACCCCACGACCGGGCTCATCGTCGACAACGCGCTCGGCGGCAACGACTACGCCGTCCTCGACCTGCCCGGCGCCAACGACTGCGACGACCTGGCCATTCGCCCCGGGTCCTTCGAGCTGTGGGGTATCTTCAACAACAACGCCGCCAACAATCGTGTCGCGCGCATCGACAAGACCACCTTCGCAGTGACGCCCTTGCCAAGCCTCGTGACCGCCAACGACGCGACGCTCGACGACGTCGAAGGCCTGAACTTCGCGTCCGACGGCACCCTGTTCGGTTCGACCGGAGCCGGCCAGGAGCTCATCCGCATCGACACTGCGACCGGCATCGGCAGCGAAGTCGCGGTGCTCCGATTCGGCGACAACGAGGCCATCGCCTGCCTCACGCCGGCCTCGACCTGCGGCGACGGAAAGCTCACCGACGCCGAGCAGTGCGACGACGGCAACCTCGTCAGCGGTGATGGCTGCAGCCAGACTTGTCTCCTCGACGGTCCTGCGGCTGCCTGCTCGGACGGGTCGGACGGCGCGTTGACGATCTCGCAGACCACCATCATGAACACCTACTACCCAGGTGTCGGGACCGCGGCCTCGGGGGCGAGGTCGATCACCGTCGGTGCCCCTCGTGGCAACGCGACAGCCATCGCCGACGGCGACCTGTTGTTGATCGTTCAGATGCAGGGCGCCGAGATCGATGTCGGTCCCAGCGCCGCCGCCGGTGGCAGCTTCGGCGACGGCCCGGGCTTCAACGATCGCCGCGGCTTCGTCGCGACCGACAGCTTCACGGCTGGCCTCTTCGAGACCGTGAGGGCGACTGGCCCCGTTGCCAACGGCGTGGTCGGAATCGTCGGCAAGGGTGTCGGCGGTGGACTCGTTCACGGCTATCGGACCGACGCCACGGTGTCCGCGACCCTGGGCGTCCGGACCTTTCAGGTGGTTCGAATCCCAGAGCCTTTGAGCCTGCGCCTCGAGGCCACCGTCACCGCGTCGCCCTGGGACGGCGCGAGCGGCGGTATCGCGTCGGTCGCCGTGCAAGGCACGCTTCGTTTCGCCGGCGGTGGCTTCGACGTCGCGGCGCTCGGCTTTCGCGGCGGCCAGGGCAACAGCAGCAACGACAACGTTCAAGGAAGGACCGGCTTCGGCGGGCGACCGGGCGAAGGCATCGCGGGACGCGCCCGCTTCCTGCACGCGACCGCAGGCAATGTGCTGAGCGACGCCGGCGCCGACGGATATCCGACCTCGAGTGAAGGCGTCGGTGCCCCGGGTACGGGCGGCGGACCCGCCATCGGCACGAGCGACAACGGCGGTGGCGGCGGCAGCAATGGCGGCTTTGGCGGCGTGGGCGGCACCGGCACCTCGACCAATGGTGCTCTCTCCGGTCTCGGTGCGGCACCCTTCACGGGACCCCAGCACATCTTCCCGACACGCCATCGTGTGACCATGGGCGGTGGTGGTGGCGGCGCCTCGGGCGACGACGTGCTGCCCGGCGGTGGCTTCTCTGCGGCCGGCCAGTCCGGCGGTGGCATCGTCATGGTCTGGGCTGCCGACTACGCCGGCAACAACGGTTTTGTCCGCGCCAACGGCGCGACGAATGTAGCGGCTCAGGGTGAAGGCGGCGGCGGCGGCGGCGCTGGCGGCTCGATCCTCATGGCCTCGAAGAACGATGCCGTCAACGACGCGGTCCCCATCGCGGCCAACGGTGGCAACGGGGTCGGCATGACGTTGAACCAGGACGGCGGCGGCGGCGGCGGCGGTGGTGGCATGGTCTTCATGCGACAGACCACCTCGTCCGCGACCAGCGTCTCAGGCGGGGCCGGTGGTACGGCTTCGAGCAATGGCGCCTTCATCGGGACCGCCGGTACCGCCGGGCTCATTCGTAACAATGTGCCGCCGTCAATCGGCTCGACCTGCGCCTTCAGCCTGCCACCCGATGCGGTCAATGACAGCGCCCAGACCAACGAGGATGTCGCTGTGGTGATTGCGGTCCGCGGCAATGACACCGACCCCGACAACGACGTCCTGACCAATACGATTACGACGCCACCCACCAAGGGAAGCGTCGTCGTCAACAACAACGGCTCGGTCCTCTACACGCCCAACTCCAACGCCAATGGCCCGGATTCGTTCGTCTATCGCGCGTGCGACCCCTCGGGCTTGTGCGACACCGCGACGGTCACCATCAACATCGTGCCCGTCAACGACGCGCCCGACGCCGTCAACGATACCCACGTCGTCGACGAGGCCAGCGCTGCCGCGATCGTGTCGGTGTTGGGCAATGACGTCGACGTCGAGGGCAACGCGCTCTCCGTGACGGCTATCAGCCAACCGGCGGTTGGTACCGGCACCGTCACCCTGGTCAACGGCGTCGTGAGGTTCACACCGGGGCCCGGCTTCTCGGGTCCGACGAGCTTCACCTACACCATCTCCGACGGAGCGGGCGGGGTGGACACGGCCACCGTGAATGTGACCGTCAACTCGATCAACGCCGCCCCGGACGCGGTCAACGACGCCCTCACCGTCGCCGAGGACAGCGGCGCGACAATCGTCGATGTGCTCTCTAACGACACCGACCGCGAGAACGGTGTGCTGCGTGTGACCGTCGTCACCCAACCCGCCGGTGGCACCGTGGCGCTCGGCCCGACCGGCGTCGTGACCTTCACCCCGGCGCTGAACTTCTCCGGCCCGACCAGCTTCACCTACACCGTTGTGGACCCCGGCGGAAAGACCGACACCGCGACCGTCAACGTGACCGTCACCCCCGTCAACGACGCGCCAGCCGCCGTCAACGACGCGGTCACCGTGCAGGAGGACTCGGCCGCAACCGTCATCAACGTGCTCGCCAACGACCAGGACGTCGAAGGCAATACACTGACCGTCACCGCTGTAGCGCAGCCGGCTGCGGGCACGGGTACGGTCACCCTGGTGAACGGGGTCGTCGCCTACACACCTCCGGCCAACTTCGCAGGTGTCACGACCTTCACCTACACCGTCAGCGACGGTGCGACCACGGCGGTCGCCACGGTCACCGTCACGGTGAACCCGATCAATGACCCGCCCGATGCCAGGAACGATGCCTTCTCGGTGCCGTGGAACTCGGGCCCCACGGTGTTCGACGTGAAGGCCAACGACGTCGACATCGACTCCGCGGCGCTCGTCGTCGTGTCGGTCACGCAGCCCGCCAGCGGTGTCGTGACCCTCGTGAACGGCGTCGTGTCCTTCACGCCGACAGCCGGCTTCTTCGGCACGACGTCGTTCGACTATACGCTCAGCGACGGCAGCGGTGGCTCCGACGCGGCCACGGTCACGGTGACAGTCCTCGGCTTCGACGCCGTCAACGACACCTACTCGGTCCGCAATGACGACGTGCTCGTCACGACGGTCGCCAATGGTGTGCTCGTCAACGACATCCTCTCGAGCCCCACGACGCTCATCCAGGTCGGGGCCAGCCCGAGCGCCAGCCAGGGCGTGCTGTCACTGCGGACCAACGGCACCTTCACCTTCGATCCGGCGCCTGGATTCGTCGGGCCGGTGACGTTCACCTATCGCCTGACGCAGGCGGATGGACGCACCGACGACGGCAGGGTGACGATCATCGTGACCGCGGCTCCGACCGGCGGCGATGACACCGCGACGACGGACGAAGACACCGAGGTCTTCATCGATGTGGGCGCGAACGACGGGCTCGACGGCCCCATTACGACGCTCACGGTCGACACCGCACCGAGGCATGGAACCGTCTCCGTCCAGGCCGACGGCGTGGTGCTCTACACGCCCGACGTGAACTACTCGGGGGACGACGTCTTCACCTACACCGCCTGCGCGGGCACCACCTGCATCTCGGCCTCGGTCGTGGTCGTGGTCCTGCCTGTCGACGACGCTCCAATGGCTACCGACGACGCGGTCGTGACCTCCGGAAGCCCGATTGTGATCGACGTGGTCGCCAACGACTATGACCCCGAGGGCGACGCGCTCATCGTGACCCGCGTGCCGACAACACCTGCCAATGGCAGCGCCGTCGTAGTCGATGGCAGGGTGCTCTACACCCCGAACCCCGGCTTTGTCGGCACTGACCGATTCGTCTACGAGGTCTGCGACGGCGACCTCTGCGACACGGCCGAAGTGGTCGTGACGGTCGGACCTGGCAACGCGCCGCCGGTGGCCAGACCCGACAATGCCAGCGTGCCCGAAGGCGGGTCGGTGCTCGTCGATGTGCTCGCCAATGATCGGGATCCAGAAGGCTCGCCCCTCACCCTGACCAGCGTCACGCCGCCCACCCACGGTGGCGCCGTCATCACCAACGGCAGGGTTCGCTACACCCCGGCGCCCGGCTACAACGGTCCGGATTCGTTCACCTATACGGTGTGTGACGCGAACGCCGCATGTGCCACGACGACGGTCCTCGTGAATGTGACACCGGTCGGAAACGACGCGCCGGTTGCGGTGGACGACGTGGTCTCGACGGCGCGGGGCACCCCCGTGACCTTCGACGCGATCACCAACGACATCGACCTGAACGACGATGCGCTCGATGTCGTCGCTGTCGGCGAGGCAGCCCACGGCACGGTGGTGATCAACACGGACGGCACCCTGACCTACACACCCGAGCCCGGCTTCGTCGGGACCGACACCTTCACCGTGACCATCGTCGACGAAGGCGGCCTGCAGGCCACCTCGACCACGACTGTCTTCGTGCTCGCGACCGGCGCGAATCGACCACCAGTCGCCGTCGATGATGGCCTGACCCTCGTCGAAGGCAGCGGGCCGACGGTCGTGCCCGTGCTGTCCAATGACACTGACCCGGACGCCGACGCGCTGACTGTCGTCGCCGTTCAAGTGCCGGCGGAAGGCGGACGCGCGACCCTGGTCGACGGCGTCGTGCAGTTCATCCCCGACCCCGACTTCTTCGGGCAGACGACCCTGACCTATACGATCAGCGACGGCCGGGGCGGGACCGACACAGCGGTCGTGACCATCGACGTCACCGGCGTCAACGACCCACCGGTGGCCAACGACGACGCGGTGACACTCGCCGAAGATGCGCCGGCCCAGGTGATCGGCGTCCTGTTCAACGACGTCGACGCCGACGGCAACCCCTTGACGGTCACGGTCACGGCGGTCACGCAGCCCGACCCGTCGTCCGGCACCGTGACGCTCGTCGCTGGTGTGGTGCGATTTGTGCCCGGCCCGAACTTCAACGGCGAGACGAGCTTCGACTACACCATCGACGATGGCGCCGGCGGCACCGACAGCGCGACCGTCACGGTCACCGTCACGCCCGTGCCCGACGCGCCCGACGCCATCGATGACGCGGCCGCTGTCGAGGTCGGCAGTGTCTCGAACCCCATCGCCGTCCTGTCGAATGACGTCGACGCCGACGGTGAAGCGCTCGCCGTTACGGCTGTCACGCAGCCCATCACCGGCGGTACGGTCGCCCTGCTCGACGGTGTCGTGCTCTTCACGCCGACACCCGGCTTCCAAGGCACCGCGACGTTCACCTACACCGTCACCGACCCGACCTTGCGCACGGACACTGCAACCGTCGTCGTCACCGTCGCGAGCCTGGCGGCGGTCGATGACACCTACTCGGTTCGCACCGACGACGTCCTCGTCACGACCGTCGGGTCCGGCGTGCTGAGCAACGACATCGCTCCGGCCAATGCCACCGTCACGCTCCTCGGGGCGGGCCCGCAAGCCGCGCAGGGTGCGCTCGTTCTGCGCCCCGATGGCTCCTTCATGTTTGATCCGACCGACGGATTCATCGGGACCGTATCGTTCGATTATCGAGTGACCCAGGCCGACGGGCGGTTCGATGACGCGACGGTCACGCTCGAGGTGACGGCCGTTCCAACGGGCGGCGACGACACTGCCACCACCGACGAGGACACGCCGATCTTCATCGACATCGGCGCCAACGATGGCCTGCCCGGTGCCATCTCGACCGTCACCATCGAAGGTGCTCCCGCGCACGGAACGGTCGCGGTGCAGCTCGACGGTGTGGTCCTCTATACGCCCGACGCCGACTACTTCGGCGGCGACAACTTCAGCTACGTAGCCTGCGCTGGCCTGACCTGCGTGGCCGCCAGCGTGGTCGTGACGGTGTTGCCGGTCGATGACGGTCCGCGGGCCGCTGATGACTCGGTCGTCACGCCTGGCACACCTGTGACCATCGACGTGGTGGGCAACGACCTCGACCTCGAGGGTGACGCGCTCGTCCTGACGAGTGTTCCGACGGGACCCTCGAACGGCACCGCCGTCGTCGTGGGTGGCCAGGTGTTCTACACGCCCAACCCCGGCTTCGTCGGCGCCGACCGATTCGTCTACGAGGTCTGCTCCAATGGGCTCTGCGATACGGCCGAGGTCGTCGTGACGGTCGGTCCTGGCAACGCACCTCCGGTCGCAAGGCCGGACACCGTGAGCCTGCCCGAAGGTGGCTCCGTGTTGATCGACGTGCTGGCCAACGACGACGACCCAGAGGGCTCTCCGCTGACCCTTTCCAACGTGTCCATCCCGGCGCATGGCACGGCCGTCGTCGAGAATGCCAAGGTCCGCTACACCCCGGAGGCAGGCTATAACGGACCGGATTCGTTCACCTATACGGTCTGCGATGCGGGCAATGTATGTGCCACCACGACCGTCCTCGTGACAGTCACACCCGTCGGTAACGACGCACCCGTTGCGGTCGACGACATCGTCTCGACGGGCATGGATACGCCGGTCACCTTCGACCCCCGCGACAACGACAACGACCTGAACGGCGACGACCTCGACGTGGTGGCGGTTGGAGTGGCGGCCCACGGAACCGTCGTCATCAACGGTGACGGCAGCGTGACCTACCAGCCCGACCCGGGCTTTGTCGGCACGGACTTCTTCGACGTGACCATCGTCGACGACGGTGGCCTGCAGGCGACGTCGACGACGACTGTCATCGTGCTCGAGGACGGCGCCAACGAGCCGCCCGTCGCGGCAGACGACGACCTCACCGTGCTCGAGGACAGCGCCCCGACGGTCATCTCGGTGCTTCCCAACGACAGTGACCCGGATGCAGATCCGTTGGTCGTCGTCGATGTGACCGTGCCCGCCGAGGGCGGCACCGCGACCCTCGTCGACGGCGTCGTCAGCTTCACGCCGGCACCCGACTTCGCTGGTGAGACGACCCTCACCTACACGATCAGCGATGGACGCGGCGGCACCGATACCGCCACCGTCGTCATCACCGTGACGGCAGTGAACGACCGCCCCGTCGCCAACGACGATGCGATCAGCCTGCCCGAAGATGCAGATCCCCAGGCGGTCGGTGTCTTGATCAATGATGTCGACGTCGATGGTGATCCGCTCACCGTCACCGCCGTGACCCAGCCCGCCGATCCGGCCTCAGGCACCGTGACCCTCGTCGCTGGTGTCGTGACCTTCGAGCCTGGCCCGGACTTCAACGGTGAGACGAGCTTCACCTACCGCATCAGCGATGGGGCAGGGAGCTCCGACACGGCCACCGTGACCGTGACCATCACCCCTGTAGCCGATGCACCCGTCGCGGTGGACGACGTCGCGCTGGTCGGAGTGGATGTCAGTGACGTCCCCATCGCGGTGCTCTTGAACGACGTCGACGCCGATGGGGATGTCCTCACCGTGACGGAAGTGACCCAGCCCGAGAGCGGAGGCACCGTCGCCCTGGTCGATGGCGAAGTGCTCTTCACCCCGACCTCTGGCTTCGAAGGCGAGGCGACCTTCACCTACACCGTGAGCGACCCGAGCGGTCGCAGCGACACCGCGACGGTGGTCGTGACGGTGGCTCTGGTGGCGGCCGTCGACGACAGCTACAGCGTGCGTGAGGACGACGTGCTCGAGGTTTCAGCCCCTGGTGTGCTGGCCAATGACGTGGTCCCGACCGGCTCGACGATAACCGTCGTCACGCCGCCGACTGCAGCTCAAGGCGTGCTGGTCTTCGATGCGGACGGCAGCTTCAGCTTCGATCCGGCGGACGACTTCACGGGCCTGGTCACGTTTGTCTATGCGGTCGTGACGACCACCGGCGAGCGCTCCGAGGCCACCGTGACCATCGACGTGATGCGCAAGCCGTTCGGTGGCGACGACGATGTGACGACACCCGAAGACACCTCCGTTCTCATCGATGTCCTGGTCAACGACGACCTGCCCGCGCCGCGTGAGGACATCACCGGGCTGGTGATCGGCGAGGTGCTGGGCACGAGCCCATCCCACGGTGTGGCCGAGGTGGTCGACGGCGTCGTCGTCTACACCCCCGACCCGGAGTTCAGCGGGGACGACTCGTTCCGCTACACGGTCTGCTTCGACGAGACGTGTTTCGAGGCCACCGTCGTCGTGCATGTGACACCCGTCGACGACCCGCCGCGAGCGGCCGACGACGAGGCCAAGACCCCCAGAGGTGTGGCGGTCGAAGTCGACGTGTTGGCCAACGACTGGGATGTCGAGGGTGACCCGATCGAGGTGACCGAGGTCACCGAGCCGGCCCACGGAACGGTCGCGATCACCGACGACGCCGTGACCTACACACCCTTCCCGGACTACATCGGCGAGGACACCTTCACCTACACGGTCTGCGACGAAGCTGGTGTCTGTGCCACCGCCACAGTGACGCTCCTGGTGGGACTCGGCCCCGACGACGACAACCTGGCGCCGGTCGCAACGCCAGACACCGCGACCGTCGAAGCGGCCGAATTCGTGGACATCTTCGTGCTCGACAATGACGTCGACCCCGAAGGTACAGACCTGACCATCCAGAGCTTCAGCGAGCCGCGGCATGGACAGGTCGTCGACTCGGGAGGCTTCTTGACCTACGAGGCCGACCCAGGCTTCGAGGGCGAGGACTACTTCACGTACACCGTCTGCGACGCTTTCGACGCATGTGTTGCGACCGACGTGGTGGTCCTTGTGACCAACGCGGGTGTCGCCAACGGTCCGCCCGTGGCACTCGACGAGGAGCTCACGACGACGCGTGGTGCGCCGCTCACCTTCGACCCGAGGGACAACGACGTCGACCCCGACGGCGACGAGCTCACGGTCGTCTCGGTCGGCGAGGCCCCCCATGGCACGGTCGTCGTGAACCCGGACGGCACCCTCACCTACACCCCGGAGCCCGGGTTCGTCGGTGTCGACGTATTCGAGGTGACCATCGAAGACCCGAGTGGTGCGACGTCGACCTCGGTCGTCACCGTCCATGTCACAGAGTCCGTGAACCGCGCACCGGTCGCGGTCGACGACGCGTACCGGGTCGCGCAGAGTACCGCGTCCGAGCTCGAGGTCCTCGACAACGACAACGACCCCGACAACGACGCGCTGGTGATCGCCGTGGTGACGTTCCCGCGTCATGGGACCATCGCGCTCAACGCCGATGGGACCATCACGTACACGCCGGATGGCGACTACGTCGGCCGCGACAGCTTCACCTATACGATCACCGATGGCCTCGGAAACCAGGCGACGGCGACGGTGACGCTCGACGTCGGGGACCGCGACGGTGACCGGATCCCAGACAACGACGAGGAGGACCTCGGCACCGATCCTGACGACCCGGACACGGACGACGACGGCATCGACGATGGTGATGAAATCGGTCGCGGCAACCCACGTATCCGCGATGACGTCGACGACACCGATCCGCTCGATGCCGACTCCGACGACGACGGCCTGAGCGACGGCGACGAGGTCAACGGTGGCGACCTGGCCCCCGAGACCGACCCCAACGACCCCGACACGGACGGCGATGGCCTTCAGGACGGCACCGAACAAGGCGTCACCACAGGCGTTCCCGCGGGCACGAGCACCAGCGGTAATCCCTACGCGGGCACCGATCCTGAAGTGTTCGTGCCTGACCTCGACCCCACCACGGAGACGGACCCGCTCGATGCCGACAGCGATGACGACGGGATCGAAGACGGCGACGAGGACACCAACCTGGACGGCAAGGTCGACAACACGCTCGGCGGAACCGGCACGGACGGCTCTGGTGAGACCGACCCGAACAACGCCGACACCGACGGGGACGGGCTTCAGGACGGCACCGAGCTGGGCGTCACGACGCCGACGCGCGACACCGATGTCGAGGTCTTCGTGCCCGACAGCGACCCGGCCACTACAACCGACCCCCTCGACACCGACACCGATGATGGTGGCGAGATCGACGGCTCGGAAGACACCAACACGAACGGGCGCCTCGACCCTGGCGAGCGTAATCCCGTGGACGCCCCCGAGGACGACACCAGCGACCTCTTCTACGTGGTCGAGGGTGGCGCTGGCTGTGCCGGCGGCGGCGGGTCTTCGACCCTGATGATATTCGGGATGCTGCTGGTCGGCGCCGCCCTGGCTCGCCGCCGTTCGAGGGTCTGAGCGGTCTTGGGCAACAACGGTGGGGCGGGCTGAGGAGGGCCGTCCCTACTGCCTATCGTGTGGGGTGAGGTGACCGGTGGGCTCTGACGACCGACGAAGAGGGGCCGCTCTGCGACGACGCTCCCGACTCCGAGGTGACTGGCCCCCACCTCGACATCTCGCCAGGAACCGGAGTTCCCATTTCGAGATCGGTTCGTTATCCTCGTCTCCTGTCTCGCCGCGAGCCGATCACGTACCTCCGAGGTGATATGTCCCGACAAGTGGTCTCGCATGTCGCGCTTGGCCTGGCGCTGACGCTTCTTCTGTGTGTGTCCCCTGACGAGGCGCGGTCCACCCCGCGAGACCCGGCGCAGGTCGGGCCTGCGGGTGGGCTCCTGCTCGGTCCGTCGGGGGCGCCGACCTACTTCGCTCCGCTCTGGGTCACGGCGCAGGGGTACGTCATCGCACAGACTCCGGCGAGGTGGTCGCCCGCCGCGCCGCCGACCCCTGGACCGTTGGCGTGTTGGGACGTGAGCGGGCCGACGGCCGTGGCACTCGAGCCTGCGTTGACCGACGCGCCGTACCTGGCGACCTCGGCGACCGGCGACGAGATGTATGCCTTCGACACGGGGCCCCACTCGGTCGGAGCAAACGGGCGTGTCCTCGTCGACGGCACAAACGTCCTGCGAGTGTGGCGCGTCGCGTGTGGTGAGGCGCCCATCCTGATCGGCGACTTCAAGGTGCCGGCCCCGATCCCCGGCGAGCAGGTGTCGTGGCCGCGGGTGAAGCGTGTACCCATCGCCTCTGACGGAAGCTTCTTTGTGCCGCGCAGAAGCGGGCTCATGCGTGTCGATCCAAACACGCCCAGCGCCTCGCTCGTCCTCTCGACTGCCGCGATTCATGAAGCCCTCGGCGTCGTCTCCGTGGACGTGGGAGCGACATCGCAGGTCGACTTCAGCGGCATCGAGATCGTCCCCGCCACACACGGCGGTGGCACCTACCTGTCGTTTGACCGGAAGGACCCGTCCGGGGTCCCCACCGGCTTCGTCGCGCGTCTCGACGGCAGCGGGCTGCGGGTGCTGCACAGCCTCAAACCCTTGGATACAGGGGACGCGCCGGGGCTCGTCTGGGACACGACCCTGACGTCGCTGGTATCGACCCCGGTCATGGCACGCCTGGGTCACGGCGTGCGGGAGTGGTTGTTGCCGCTCGTGGCGTTCGACGACGACGGTGAGGTGCTCGGCGAAGGCCTGCCGTGGCCCTTTGCGCAGGACTTGATCGAAGCATCCGCTCTGACCGGTGGCGAGGTCACGGCCATCATCGGGGGTGGCGATGGCCGCGCACACATCGTGCACTGCGCCGTCGCCTTCCCAGAGTCCGAGTGCCGCGTGGGCTTGCTCGGCTTCGACCCGGCAAACGCCGACCTCGATCGCGACGGCGTGAGCCACACACGTGAGCTCGCCCTGGGCCTCGACGATCGCGACCCTGACGTTGACGACGACGGCGCGAGCGACGCGGTCGAGCTGCACTTCGGATACGACCCATTCGATCCGAGCGAGCCTGCACGCGCCGAGGCATCCGAAGTGCTCGCGCCATCCACCTTTCCGGGCGACTGGGTTGGGGACTTCGTCGGTGCCTACCGCGAGCGCGACCATGGCGTGGCGCTGTGCGAACAGGTCGTAGCACCCTTGAACGAGGTCGAGCTCTCCTGCCATGGTCCCGACGGCGAGACGCTGCCCTTCGGCGGCTTCCCTGTGCCTCCTGCCTTCAGCCCCGACGCGCAGGTCGCCTTCTTCCAGACGCCGACCCAGTACGGCCGTCAACGCACCGACGTCGGACTGCGGATGCGGCGGGCGGGCGCGACCACCGACGAGCCCGCCCTCGACGAAGCCGTGGTCGCCGATTGGGCTGGATTGAGCTTCGACGCGGCGACGCTCCAGGTGCTCGGCGCCGACCTCTTCTACCATCGATGGGGCGACCGCCTGACCCGCTTTCACAACGGCCAGCCACACCTCGTCATCGACCTGTCGCGCACCGACTGTCCTATCACTGCGACGGCGGCCGAGCTTATGCGCTGCGGCGCGGATGACCTTCGCATGGCGTGGCAAATCGGCTGGCACGTCGTCGGCGTCGACGCCGCCCGTCAGGAGCTGCTCGTATTCGTGAGTGCGGGTCCTCGTCGCCAGGTCCTGGCTATCGGGACCGACCGTGTGTCGGTGGCCTTCGATGTGAGCGCTCTCCCCGGTGGGCTCGAGCCGCAGCGACTCATCGCCCTGCCCGACGCGCTCGGCCCAGGCTGGCTCGTCCCGCTCCGCCGCTACGACCCCACTGAGCCGCTCGTGACCTTTCTTGGCAGCGCCGTCCTCGATGCGGGCCTGCGGGTGCGCAACCCTGCCCAGCCGCCGGTCGACGGTGAGCCGGGTGCCTGGTTCCACGGAGGCTTCCCCGCCATTCGAGGGCAACCCTTCTGGGTCTTTCCTTACAACGACAACTGCCAGGACGGGTTCTTCGACTTCTGCGGCGACGGCAATCCGTCATCAGACCCGAAGCGCGTGATGGCACCCGACCCGACGGCCTGGGTCGCGACCCCGCTCGGCCTCGGGCCGGGCGACACCGTGTTGTTCTCGGGCCTCTACAGCACCTGGGCGAGCGGCGGCATCGCCTGGGTCGATGAGGACGGCGCGCTGGGCAGCGGCAACCCCGGGGAAGGCGACTGGAACTTGTGGCGCATCGCCGACGGCGGCGGCACGTTGCGTTGGCTCGACCGCGCGACCTTTGGCGACCTGGCAGATGACATGGCCGCGTTGGCATTGGCCACACCGGTCGGCCCCATCACCCACCTCGGTGTGCGCACTGACGCGCGTCGTGTCTGCCTCATCGAAGGCGATGCGGACCGCGCATGGGAGGTCGCGACCGACTCCGAGGGTATTGCCGAAACCGTCAGCGTCGTTGCGGGACCTTCCAGCCTGAGCGCGTGTGGCTACGCCGCGGACGGTCGACTCGCGTTGCTCGGCGAGGACACACTGCGCATCGGGTCCGAGGACCATGTCGTCGATGGTGGGCCTGGCGCCGAGCTCGTGCGCATTGGTGAGCGCTGGCTCATCGCTCCGACCGACGCCGACGCGACCTGCCTTGGCGGTGGCGACACAGGTCTACGGATGGTTGCAGTCGCCGCGGTCGACGACGTCGGTGTGGCCTGGGTCGATGACCTCGGTGGGTCGTTCGCTGGGCCCATCGAGTCGATCTGTGCGGGGACCGGCGCGACCGAGGTGATGCTCGACGGCCACCTCTGGGACCAGTCCATGGCGCTCTTCTGGCATCCTTCCGCAGGAGGCGAAGGGCGTGCTGCGACCGGTGGTGCGATGACCGTGCGCGCCGACGGCTCGGTGGTCTACACAACCACGGGCATCGAGAGCTCGTACTTCGACGACCTTCTCTACCGCGCGCGGCCCACCTGGAGACCGCTCGACTGGAACCAGCGACTGGGCTCGCTCGACGCGGTCCGCCGTGCGACGCCTCGTCTCCGCCCGCAGTCGCTCGAGCTGCGGCGTGTCACCGCCCTTGCCACGGTGCCGGGAGGCACGACGACCCCTTCGACATGGAACTACTTCGCACGCACCCCACCGCCTCCCTTGACCGAACCGCCCGAGCCAGTCGAGCCCGAGCCGGAGCCTGACCCCGAGCAGCCGAAACCGCGGGACGAAGGTTGTGCCGGCGGTCCAGGCGGTGTCGCCTTGCTGAGCGCGCTCGGCCTCGAGCTGGCGGTGCGGCGTCGTCGGCGCGCAGGTCACACCTGAGGTCGACCGTCCCTGTTCGGTGAGTCGGCAGGGGCCGAGTCGAGCCGGCAAGCGCACCGCGAAATCAGTTCGCGGACCGGCCCACGACCTCCTCGATGGAGTAGCACTCGAGCTGGTCCGCGGGCGGCGGGTTGTCGACGAGGTCGAGGCATGCGTCTCCGTCGAGTGACTCGGACGCGGCGCCGGCCTTGAGGCGCGACTCCGTGCGCGTGAGCTTCACGCCCTCGCTCGTCGTCACCATGCTCAGGCGGACACCCGTGAAGCCGCAGCTCGCGCCCGCGTAGATCGCGCCGTCGGCGGTGCCGATACGGCCGCCGTCCCCACTGCGGTCGAAGAACGCGCCGCCGAGGTTGATGGTATTCGGGTCTTCACCGTCATCTTCGCAAGCCGTCGCGCTGTCGCAGTCGACGAGGACATGGAAGCTCTGGCCGAACAAGGACTGCTTCTTGATTTTGACGAAGGGCGCCTCGACCATGCAGGTGAAGCAGCTCGTCTCGGACGTCACGGGCTCGGGTGCGTTGCCGCAGCCGTTGGAGATGAGGGTGTGCGTGACGACCTCGTAAGTCCCGACGTAGGGGTCGGTGTCATCGCCGCACGCGCTTACGAGAAACGGAATCAGGAGCCATCCCACGTTCTTCATACTGCCTCGCTCTCTTCGGAAGGACCCGTGTCGGCCCAGGTGGAAACCTCACCTCGGAGTGCCCTAGCAGAAGCGATGCGAGGTGTCACTTCCCCTCGGGCCGCGCCGCAGGGCGATCGAGCCCCGCGCCCGCCTTGCCAGTTCGTGCGTGATCGCCGAGCAGGGTGTATGGAAGACGCCGGCAGTGGAGGACGGCATGTACACCATCGCGCGCCGCGAACAGTTCTCGCCCTACACGTTCCTCTGGGACGTCCTGGCCCCGGACGTCGCCCGCGCCGCCAGGCCCGGTCAGTTCGTGATGCTAAGGCTCCACGAGGGGGCCGAGCGAATCCCGCTCACCATCGCCGACACCGACCCCGAGGCTGGCACGGTCACGCTCGTCGTCCAGGCGCTCGGCAAGTCCACACACGAGATGATGGAAGGCTACCGGGCGGGCGACTCGTTCCGCGACTTCGTCGGCCCGCTCGGCAAGGCGAGCCACCTCGACAGGGTCGGCCGTGTGGTCGTCATCGGCGGGGGCCTCGGCGTCGCGCCGGTCTTTCCCCAGCTCCGCGCGCTGAGCGCCGCGGGTAACCACACCACCTCCATCATCGGGTTTCGCAGCCGCGACCTCGTCTTCTGGGAAGACCGCTTCCGCGAGCACTCCGACGAGCTCATCGTCTGCACCGACGACGGCAGCCACGGCCGGGCGGGCTTCGTGACCGAGGCCCTCTCGGAGGTCTTGGCACGGCGCCGTCCCGACCTCGTCATCGCCATCGGCCCCCTGCCGATGATGCGTGCCTGTGCCGAGGTGACGCGCCCCTTCGCCGTGCCCACCATCGTTAGCCTCAACGCCATCATGGTCGATGGGACCGGCATGTGCGGCTCGTGCCGCGTCACGGTCGCCGGCGCCATCCGGTTCGCGTGTGTCGACGGGCCAGACTTCCCGGCCCACGCAGTCGACTTCGACGAGCTCTTGTCCCGGCAGAAGCGCTTCAAGCACCACGAGGCGACGGCTGTGAGCGACTACGGCCACGTGTGTGATCTCAAGGCCCGACTCTTCGAGCAGGAGCTGCGCAACTACAAGAAGATCAAAGACCTGCCCCCACGCGCGACGCCGATGCCCGAGCGGGATCCAGTCGCCCGCTCGCGCAGCTTCGACGAGGTCAACCTCGGCTACACGATGACCGATGCGCTCGCCGAGGCCGAGCGCTGCATCCAGTGCAAGAAGCCCACGTGTATCTCGGGCTGTCCGGTGCAGGTCGACATCCCGCGTTTCATCCGGCACCTGCTCGTGCGCGACCTGGCAGGGGCGCTCGCGGTCATCCATGAGACCAACCCCTTCCCGTCGGTCTGCGGTCGTGTGTGTCCGCAGGAGTCGCAGTGCGAGTCGCAGTGCATCATCGGGCGCAAGGTCGAGCCGGTGGCCATCGGCCGCCTCGAGCGCTTCGTCGGCGACCACGCCCCGACACCGGTCGTCACGATACCCACCGAGCGGGCGCTGGGCCGGGTCGCCATCGTGGGCTCGGGACCGGCGGGGCTGGCGTGCGCCGCCGACCTCGCCAAGCGCGGCGCAAGGGTCACCATCTTCGAGGCGCTGCACGTGTCCGGCGGTGTGCTGCACTACGGCATTCCGTCGTTCCGGCTGCCGCGCGACACCATCGCGCGTGAGGTCGACAAGCTCACGGCACTCGGCGTCGAGATCGAGCTCAACAAGGTCATCGGCAAGACCTTCACCCTCGAGCAGCTGCTCGGCCCGATGGGCTTCGATGCAGCCTTCGTGGGCACCGGCGCCGGCTATCCGAGCTTCCCGGGGATCCCCGGCGAGAACGCGGCCCAGGTCTACAGCGCCAACGAGTTCCTCACACGTGTCAACCTGATGGGCGGCGATCGTTTCCCCTACGACGACACGCCCGTGCACCTTGGGAAGTCGGTCGTCGTCATCGGCGCCGGCAACACCGCGATGGACTGTCTGCGCGTCGCACGGCGCCTCGGCGCCGCGATGGTGCGCTGTATCTACCGCCGGACCGAGGCCGAGGCCCCGGCTCGCATCGAGGAGATCCGCCACGCCAAGGAGGAGGGGATCCACTTCCACTGGCTACGCGCGCCGGTCGAGATCGCGGTCGACGCCGAGGCGAATGTGACAGGCCTCGTGTGCCAGGCGATGGCACTCGGCGAGCCCGATGCGTCCGGTCGTCGCAGCCCGGTGCCGATCCCCGGCGAGCTCGAGCGCTTCGCCTGCGACACGGTCATCTACGCGCTCGGCACCCGCGCCAACCCGATCATCGCCGAGTCGACGCCCGGGCTCGCCACCAATCGATGGGGCTACCTCGTGGCCGACCCCGTGACGCAGGCGACCAACCTGCCCGGTGTCTTCGCCGGAGGCGACATCGTCACCGGCGGCGCCACCGTCATCCTCGCCATGGGGGCGGGGCGTCGCGCCGCGGCCGCCATCGGGCACTGGCTCACGACCCGGACCTGGCCGCCCGTCGCTGAGCAGGTCTTGCCTGGCGCCGAGGCCAGCGCATGCCCGAAGTGTCATCGACCACTCGCGGACGACTCCGCCGACTATGTCTGCTGTGCTGGTGCGATGCTCACGTGGCACTGCACCTCGTGCACCAAGGTCTATGAGGGCTTCGCCTATCCCTACGGAATGTGCCCGGCTTGTGGCGGGACACTCGCGCGTGACCATGCCCCCGAAACAGGCAGCGCTCCTGCGCTCGAGGCGGTGCGGCGCGCCTTCGAGATCGAGCTCGGCGGGATGGCCTATTACGGAAACGGAGCCGGTCGCACGACCGACCCCGAGGTACGCGAGCTGTTCTCGCGTCTCGCGGAGATGGAGCGCGGCCACCTCACCACACTCGAGCGCCGCTACCACGCCCAGGCCCCGCTTGGCGATGTCGAGCTCACCCCGGCGCAGGTCGCGATCTATGCGGGAGAGGAGCCGCCGACCGACGACGCGCTCGCGCTCCTGAAGCTCGCGGTCACACTCGAGCGCCGCGCCCGCGACTTCTTCGAGACCCAGCGCGCCCAGTTCATCGAGGGCTCGGCCGAACATCGGCTCTACAAGGAGCTCCAGGCCGAGGAGCAGGAGCACCTCGATCTCTTGTCCACCGAGCTGCGGCGACACATCGAAGGCAAGCCCGGCCTGCTGTGATGGTGATCGACGCCTCGATGGGTCTTGCGCCGTGGTATTCTGGAGGGGGAGCTCGGGTGCCCGAGACCGGGCTCGAAGGTGTCGCCGAGGGCGCCCATGTCATGTCGATGGTCGCAGGCCCGCGCGCTGGACTCAGCGACGAACGCTCGAAAATCGAGATACACGATGGTCGAGATGGTTGGGCTTACCCGAAGGCAGCCGCCCTCCAGAGGCACCCGGATGACACGAGCTCGGCAGCGGTAGCTCGCCTACATGATCCAGCGCAACAGCCCGCACGAGGCGCTCGAGCGGCTCGAAACGGATGACCTGGCGGCGTTCGAAGCAGCCAAGAAGATGCCATTGCTCGAGCACGTCCGGCCCGCCCCGGGGGCGCCCAAGGCGCCCAAGGCAGCGACCCCGTCCTGAGGCCGAGCATCAAGCCTCGACGCGCTCGAAGGTGGTGCGCGCCGTCGGAAAGGGCGGCCCTGGCTTGGCGAACAGGTAGCCCTGCAGGAGGTCACACCCGAGGTCCACCAGGGTGTCGCGCTCGTCGACGGTCTCGACACCCTCGGCCACGACGACGATGCCCGAGCGCCGTGCCATGTCCACCAGGGCCGCGACGATGTCTCGTTTGAGCGGCATACGATGGACCTTTCGGCTAGGCCCATTGCCAACACACACAAACCGGCCGCTCGTCGGCTAAAGCGCGCGGGGGTAAGGTCTCTGAGAGATCCCTCCACGGTTGCTCTGCGCTACTGAGTTTGAATCTCCGGGTAACGTCTCCTGGGGCCGGGGTCTCATGTTCAAGCTCATCTCACGCCTCGCGGCGCTCACCGTTCTCCTGTTCGCGCCCTCATGCGAGCCCGCCGAAGAGGGCTGCACCCCTGGTGCGCTCTCGTGTAGCGCGCTCCTCAACCGGGTCGAGCGCTGCGGCGACGATGGTGCGACCTTGGAGCCGGTGGAGACCTGCCCCGGCAACACCTGTGAGGTCATCGCCGGGGTGGCCCAGTGTGTGAACGCAGAGCCGCAGGTGTGCACGCCCAACACCACCTCGTGCAGTGCGCAGAACGCCACCGTCGAGCGATGCAACGCGGAAGGCACGGCGCTCACGACCGTCGAAACCTGCGCCGGCAACACCTGTGAGGTCATCGCCGGGACGGCCCAGTGTGTGACCGAAGACCCGCAGCTCTGCACCCCCAACGCCACGTCGTGCAGCGCGCTCAACAACCGCGTCGAGCAGTGTAACGCCGATGGCACGGCGCTCACGACCATCGCCACCTGCCCAGGGAACACGTGCATCGTCGAAGACGGAGCCGCCCGCTGCAACACGCCGCCGCTCGTGTGTGAGCCGAATGCCTTGCGCTGCAGCACCGACCCGAAGGTCGTCGAGCAGTGCCGAACCGATGGCACCGCGTGGTTCTCACAAGCCCCGTGCCCCGGCACCTTCGAGTGCACGACCGCCAGCGGCTCCGCCCAGTGCCAGGTGTGTGTCGCCGGCGACCTCCGATGTGGTGCGAACGACGCGACTGTCGACGTCTGCAACACCGACGGCACGGCTTACGAAACGCTGCAGACCTGTGACGCCAACTCGTGTGAGCTCATCGCTGGCGAGCCCACCTGCGAGCTCCCGTGTGAGCCTGGCGCGACCCGCTGCAACGCCCAACGAACCCAGGTCCAGGTCTGTGATCCCACCGGCACCGTTTATACCGCGCAAGAGCCCTGCCTGAACAACTCGTGCACGACCGACGCCAGCGGCGCCTTCTGCACGACACCTCAGGTCTGCTCGTCCAACAGCCGCCGCTGTAGCGCGACCGACCCGAAGGTCGTCGAGCGGTGCCGCACCGACGGCACCGGCTGGTCTTCGCAAGCCCCGTGTCCTGGGGCCCTCGAGTGCACGGTCGCGAACGGCTCCGCAGACTGCCAGAGCTGCATCCCGGGTGACCTGCAGTGCGGCTCGAACAACGCTTCGTTGTCCGCGTGCAACGCCGCAGGTACCCGCTACGAGACGCTGCAGAGCTGCACGAACAATTCCTGCAAGCTCATCGGCGACGACTTCGCGTGTGAGTTCCCCTGCTCACCGGGCACGACCCGCTGCAGTGCCTTGCGTAACCTGCTGCAGGTCTGCGCCGCAAACGGCACCTCCTACACCAACCTCGAGACGTGCGGCGGCAACTCGTGTCAGGTCGGTCCTCAGGGTCCGTTCTGCCAGAGCTCGCAGGCCTGCACCGCGAACAGCCGCCGCTGCAGCACCAGCGACCCGGACGTCGTCGAACAGTGCCGCGCCGACGGCAGCGGGTGGGTCGCGACGACCTGCGGCGGTGCCCTCGAGTGCACGACCGCGACCGGCTCCGCGCAATGCCAGGCCTGTGTGCCCGGCTCGCGCCAGTGCGGGCCGAACGACTCCGCGGTCCAGGTCTGCAAGACCGACGGCTCCGGCTTCGAGACCCTGCAGAGCTGCTCCAACAACTCGTGCACACTGGCGTCGGGCCAGGCGAGCTGCGAGCTCCCGTGCAGCCCCGGGGTCACCCGCTGCAATGCGCTCCGCTCGCAGGTTCAGGTCTGCGCCGCCGGCGGCACCTCGTACACGACGCAAGAGACCTGCCTGTCCAACTCGTGCACCGCCGACCCCGACGGCGCCTTCTGCGCGACGCCGCAGGTCTGCACGCCCAACACCCGCCGCTGCAGTTCCACCGACCCACGCATCGTAGAGCAGTGCCGCGCCGACGGCTCCGGCTGGTCCAACCAGTCCACCTGTGCAGGCGCCCTGACCTGCACCACCGCGTCGGGTGCCGCCGCCTGCCTGACCTGCACCCCTGGCTCGCTCAACTGCGGCGCGAACAACGCGTCGCTTCGCGAGTGCAACGCCGAGGGCACTGCGTTCACGACGATCGAGTCCTGCACGGCAAACTCGTGCAAGCTCATCGGTTCGACGCTCGCCTGTGAGTATCCATGTGATGCCGGCGAGACGCGTTGCAACCCCCTTCGCAGCGGGGTCCAGGTCTGCGATGAGAGCGGCCTCTCCGTCACTTCGATCGAGTCGTGTCTCAACAACTCATGCACGGTCGGCCCCCTCGGCGCCTACTGCCAGACCCCGCAGGCCTGCACCCCGAACACCCGCCGCTGCAGCGCCACCAACCCGAATGTCGTCGAGCAGTGCAACAGCGCCGGGTCCGCCTGGACGGCAGCGACCACGTGCCAGGGTGGGCTGCAATGCGGCACCGCAAGCGGCGTCGCCGCGTGCCAGTTGTGTGTGCCCGACACCCTGCGCTGCGCCTCGAACAATACGCGGCTCGAGCGCTGCGACGAAGCCGGCTCGGCTTTTCTGCTCGAAGACACCTGCAGCGCCAGCTCGTGCAAGCTCATCGGTTCGTCGCTCTTGTGTGAGTATCCGTGTGACCCGGGCACCTCACGCTGCAACCCGCTGCGCACACAGGTCCAGGTCTGCGATGCGACCGGCCTCACCCACTCGGCGCTCGACACCTGTGTCGCCAATAGCTGCACGAGCCAGGGCGACCTCGCGTTCTGCGCGCAGCCGCGCATCTGCACACCTCTGTCGACCCGCTGCAGCACGACGACGCCGGGTGTGGTGGAGGTCTGCGACAGCGACGGATCGAGCTGGCGCACCCAGACCACCTGCCAGAGTGGGCGCGAATGCCTCGCCACCGAGAGCGGCGCGACCTGCCAGACCTGCACGCCGGGGGCCCGGACCTGCGGTGCAGACAATGGCAATGTGCGCGTCTGCAACTCACTCGGCAGCGCCTGGGAGACGGAGTCGACCTGTCTTGGCAACACGTGCAAGACGAGCAGCGGCATCACCGCATGTGAGCTCCCGTGCACCCCGAGCATGCGTCGCTGCAGCCCGCTGAACAACTACGTCCAGGAGTGCAACGCCGCAGGCGACGCCTGGGCCAACGTCGCGACCTGCGCACAGAATTCGTGCACCGACGCCGCTTCCGGCGTGAGCTGCTCGCCGCCGGCCCTGCTGTGCGAGCCGGGTGCCACACGTTGCAGCACGCTCGGAACCCAGGTCCAGACGTGTAATGTCGCGGGTTCCGCATGGGACTCGACGCAGAGCTGTCCCGGCGCGGACTGCGCCGTGGTCGAGGGTGGAGCGATTTGTGCGGCTCCTGTCTGTGCCGCGAATACACCGTTCTGCGGCGACGACAACAAGGTCTACTTCTGCGACTCGCGTGGCCAGGTGTCCGGCGTGAAAGCGGACTGCGGCGGCACGTCGACCTGCCTCACCTTCGATGGAATCGCGCAGTGTGTCGCGCCCGACCTGGCTTTCTCGTGTGAGCCCAACCTCCAGTTCTGCGAAGACAACACCATCTACTATTGCAGCGGCACTGGCGTCGTTTCGGGTGTCCGCCAGGCGTGCTCCGAGGACGAGGTATGTGCCATCGAGGCTCAGGCCCCGATCTGTGTCGAGGGCTTCTACACACCCGACCCCGGCGGCGGCGAGCCCACCTGTGTCCTCACCTCATCGGCGACGTGTATCGCCATCCCGCGTGGCGGCACCGTCTATGGCTACATCTGGGCCGAGGTCGACAAGCCGAGCTGCGACGAGCCCTCACAGGTCGTCCGGGAGTGTAGCGAGCGTGAGCAGTGCCGGCTCGGCCAGTGCACCTCTTCGGTCCTCGACCCGAGCTCGCCCTATTACTCCGCGTCGTGCCCACTCGAACAACAGCTCGACCACCCGACCGCCCTGCCAGCGGACTGCCGCTGCTTCACCAACAATGGCAGCGTGAACGGTGTACCGATCTGCGGCCGCCCCTACGACCGCGGCGTCCAGGGCGTCATGGTCGGCCAGGGCCCACGCGTCGTAGGGCTTGCCAACGGCCGCTACAACGGCGGCGAGCTCGTGGGCAACACCCTCTATGTTGCCGCCTCGTGGGGCGGGAGCACGGCGCAGAAAGGCGCGGTCCTCGCGGTCGACCTTACGACCGGCGACCGCACGCTCATCTCGGGCGAGCTCGGCCAGGACACCGCTGGTTCAGGGCCGGCACTCTCGTGGGTCATCGACGTGCGTAAGGGACCCGACGGCAACCTCTACGCACTGACGCAAGCGTTGAGTCCAGCCGCCCCGACCATCGTCCGGATCCGCCCCTCGACCGGCCAGCGCACGGTCGTCTGGCGTGGCCAGGACGCGGCCTTCGGGCAGTGCCCGGCCGGCGACCCCGACGCGTCGCAGTCAGTGCAGTACACGAACAGCGGTTTCGCCGTCGACACCTCGGGCCGCTTCTATCTCGGCTACGCGAACGCCATCCGCGATGGTCGCGGGGTCGTGCGCATCAGCGCGGACGGCACGAGCTGCGCCTATCTCACCGCGAGCGGCACCCGCGAGGATGGGCTCATCCGCGGCGCTGGCCCAGCCCTTGGCGGCTTCGTGCAGGGCTTCTCGTTCAAGGGCAACGCGCTCATCGCGACCACGACCCAACCCAAGTCGCTGGTCTCGATCGACCTGACGAGCGGCGACCGCACGGTCCTCTTCACGGGTGCCAATGCCGGTGCCATCGGCGAGCGCTGGACGGCGTGGGACCCGACGCGCAACCTGTACTGGACCGTCGGCCTCATGAACAGCGTGACCATCGTGGCCTTCGACCCGGCGCGCAACAAGACGCTCGACGTCTTCCAGGGCTGCGGCGACCCGGCCTTCCCGTGGTACCCGCTGTGCCCGGGTGCGGGCCCCATCAAGATCAACTCGCTCAACTACGGTGGCTTCTGGGTGCACCCACAGACCGGCAACCTCTGGTTTGCGCAAGACGGCGTCTCCATCGTGGAGCTCGAGGTCGGTACCGCCAACTCGGTGATCCGGTCGTTGTAAGGTGTCGCGCTCGGTCGTACCCGGCAACTCGTCGAAGTGCCCCATGGCACCGGCGAGCCGCCGCCGACGATCACAGCGCGTTGTAGGCGACCAGCAAGGCCCAGAGGATGTAGCAGACCACGAGCAAGCGGTTCGCGTAGCCGCCGAGGGCGATGACACCTTTGGGCACATGTGTGAGCGGCGGTGCGTCCCTCTTCATTTCGACCCCCGCCTTCTTGAAGCCAGCGAACATCACCATCATGGCGATGGCCATGATCACGAGGCTCATCAACGTCGCGTGCGCGGCCAGGATGATGGTGGAGCGCGACACGCTGTTGGCGCTGATGGTCGAATAGCTCAGGATCAACGCGGCCGCTGGCAGCGTCGGAACGCCGAGCAGAAAGGCCAGTCCGTGCCTCTTGTCGTTCAAGTCGAAGAGACCGCCGCAGATGGCGCCGACGCCGGACACGACCAACAGGATGTTGCCGATGATGGCTGCAATCGTATCCGCGACTGACCAGAGCGACACCGCTAGCAGGATCGAGCTGGCACCCCAGAGAACGAAGAAGGCCGTGAGCAGCCACTTGTACTTGCCCAGGGCATATTCGCTGACCATACGCCAGCTCGGCTTGAACTCCGGGCTCGTGATGTGCAAGGCGGCCAGACAGACCAGGGACAGAAGGCCTGCGAGGAGGGACAAGAGTGCGAGAGTGCTCATGTGTCACATTTCCAGGTGCATGAATCAGCCACGGGCATAATGGCAGCGAGGGGTCTTCACCGCGAGGATGCGCCAAGCCATATGCACGATGACCAGTCGGCGGTCTACAAAAGCGACGCCACATTGGTGCTCTCGCGGGCACGTTCTCAGCCCCGCGCGTTGGGGATGAGCGCTGCGGGGTCGACCTCGGCGCTCTTTCCTCGTTCGCGGTCTACCGCATGTGCGGGGCCGACCGACGTGCCCGCGGATGGGGACGTCACGGCTCAGTCGCGCAGCGCCTTGAACGCCGTCGGGCGTGACGGGTCATAACGTGTGTGGGCCCAGGCTGCGGGCACGCCGCCTTTTGTGATGGCGTCGCTCATGACCGTGACGATGTCGCCACGCGGCAGTCCCGTCCAGCAGGGTCGCCACTCGAAGTGGAAGATCTCGCCCGCGTCTTTGCGCCCGAGCCAATAGAGCCCGAGCTGCTCGGCGGTCGCCGCGAATGCGACCCATGCCGCCCGCTCGGTCCCGTCGAGGTAGGCCGCGGTCGCCTCACCAAGTCCCTTGCGATGCGCCAGGTTCACGTCGACCGCGAGCCCGAAGGTGTGCCAGCTGGGTCGACCGCCCTTGCCGGCGCCCTGGAGGATTCGCAGCATGTCGCCGCGCGCAGCAGCATCCGCCACGGCCCGCAGCAGCACCGCGGCCATGAATGGATGCACTGTCCCGAGCCGGTCTTTGCGGTCGAACTCGCCCGCCTTGGCGAGCGCCTCGCGGTCGAGCGGGGCCCAGATATAACAGCGACCGACGTCCGGATCCTCGTAGGCGATGAAGCGGTCCGGCTGGTTCTCGAGTGTCGGCACGACCTCGAAGGGGCAGGTCCGAAAGACCGCTACGAGCTCGCTCGGCACGATGACCGGCGTGTCGTTGGGGACTGTCTCGACCACGCCCGGCGACACGAGCTCGTCGCCTGCGCAGGCATACGTCACGCGATTCGGATACCGGTGCGGGCGGCGCACACATCCGTATGGTCGACGCAGCGTCGGGTCACCTGGCCCGAGCACAGGCGTCGGCCCAAGCGCCGGCATTGGCGCGGTCTCGGCCGGCAGGCCCGGCGCGATGACCGGCTCCGACGGGGGTGTTGCAGCCGTCTCTGGTGGCGCCGCGCGGCGGGCGCGCCGGGGTTTGTGTGGTCGCTTGGGCTTGGCCTTGCCCGGCTTCGTACCCGACTTCAAGGCCGGTCTGGGACCGGGCGGCGCCGCCTCACAAGGCGTGGGCGTGCCGAGCACCAGGCCCAATGCCAGCGTCGTCCCCAGCAGCCATTGGCGAGTTGAGCCCACGCCCCACCATACGCACCCCAGCACGCCGGGTGCCAGAGGATAAGGCTCGAGCGCGCGACCTCGGATCGACCCATCCGGCATATCCCCAGCTCGTCAGCGCATTCGGGCCAGGTCCGCCCCAACCTCGTCGTTGGAACGGGTGCCGAGGATCGCCCGAGTTCGACGCCACTCCGAGGTCGACCTCCGCGAGCGGGCTACTTCGACACACACGGTCGCCTGCGGAGTCAGCCTCGAAAGGCAATCGCTGCTACGATGCCAGATAAATCATTTGGATTCAATTGCTTAAAGCAAGAGCATTGCGCCTATGTAAGTAAGCGATTACTCTCTTGCGCATGGGTGAGCTTCGTCGAAAATCCGATGTCCGTCAGGTCGAGCTGACCGACGCGGCCCTGCATATCATTGCGACGCAGGGCATCACGGCACTCAGCACGCGCAGCCTCGCAGCCCAGGTCGGGTTGTCCAGTGGCGCCATCTTCCGGCACTTCGCCTCGCTCGATGCGCTCCTCGATGCGGTCGTCGCGCGGGTCGAGGCCGTGCTCGACGAGACGTTCCCACCCGCGACGTTGCGACCTATCGAGCGCCTCGAGCGCTTCATCGAGGCGCGCAGCACGGCGGTCGGAAGCCAGATCGGGATCCTGCGCCTCGTCCTGTCCGAGCAGTTCGGTCTCGCCCTTCCCAAGGGCGGGTCCGATCGCCTTGCGGCTTGTGTACAGAACACACGTACGTTCGTGACCGGGTGTCTGCGCGAGGCTCAGGTATCCGGCGAGGTCCGTTCGGATCAACCTGCCGAGACGCTCACCCCGATTGTCATGGGCACGGTGCAGATGCTTGCACTCTTGCCAGCGAAAGCTCGGCAACGAAAGGCCGAGACGCGCGCGGTCCTGGACAGCCTGCTTGCACTGCTCCGTCCCGCCATCGTGGCACCATCTTCTATCGAAGAGAGGTCTCCGTGAAGCTCACTTTCCTCACCGCTACTTTAACGGTTGTCGGGCTCGCGCTCGGCGGCTGCGCCACGCACCCGGCCATACAGCAACAGGCCTCGCCCCTGGGAGGGGCCCCCACGCGCGTTGTCCAGCTCCCGGGTCCGCCCGGCGCCGGCCAGCCGCGTGAGGTGCGTGTGCTCGTCGACGAGCCCGCGCTGAAGCTCGCGAGCATCGTGCTTCGCGCCGGCACCGTGCTACCGGCACATCACTCGGAAGTCCCGGTGACCATCATGGCGCTCCAGGGGAGCGGCACCGTGGTGTGCGGCAACGAGCGCCTCCGTCTCGACACGACCCACGCGGTCATTCTCGCGCCGAATGTGCCGCACGCCGTCGAGCCCGACGCAGGGACGGACCTCGTCGTGCTCGTGCATCACCTCGGGCGTGGGGCGGAGCATCACCAATGAAGACCGGCCGCTACAACGTCGGAGTCGGCCTGCTCGTGATGGCTGGCTTCATGCTTTATGGCTTCATCCTCATCTATCTCCGCGACTTTGCACCGGACAAAGAAGCCTGGGTCGCGAGCTACTCGGTCGGCAAGCACTTCGAATCGCGCCTGGCACACGTACACGGCAACCTCTTCGCCCTGCTCAATCTCGCCCTCGGCTTCGTCCTCGCTCGCCTCGTGTCGGCGAGCGACAAGGCGCGTACGGCTGCGGCCGGACTGGGGCTTGCGGGGCTCCTCATGCCGGTCGGGATTCTGGGCGAGGTGTACCTCGGGACGTCGCCGATCTTCGTGCTCCTGGGTGCGGTGGCGATGACAGGGTCGGTGGCGCTCAGCGGAATACTGGCTCTTAGACACTGGACCGATGGGAGGGCAACAACATGAGCACTGCGACTATGGAAGGGACCGCTATGCGTGAGCGATGGTCGCAACCGAGCGCCGCCCTGCACTGGCTGGCAGCGATACTCATCTTTGGCCTGGCGATAGCCGGCTTCCTCATGACGGACCTGGCGCCCGACTCGAGCGCACGACTCCTGCTCTCCCGACTGCACACCGTCGGTGGGGCGACGTTGATGCTGCTCACCATCGCGCGAGTCGTCGTTCGCTGGCGTGGGCCTGCGGTCGCGCCGCTGCCGATCCCGGAGCTTCATCGTCGCGGAATTGGTGTCACCCACGTGCTCCTTTACGCGGTGACCTTGGCCATGGGCGCGAGCGGCTTTCTCACCGGTGCGCGGAGTGCGTGGCCGGACTACATGTTGGGGCAGCTCACCGACGCGCCCGCGCTCGAGACGCTCGCGTCACGTGGGGTGCATGGGGTGCTCGTGTTCGTGCTGCTCGGTCTCGTGCTGCTACACGTCGGCGGCGTGATGCTTCAGCAGGTCCGGAAGGGCGGTGTGCTGAGACGGATGATCCCGTTCTTGAAGTGACGCCGCTGGCCGCCTTCGAGGATTCACGTAGCGCTCGCGGCGCGACGCGTTTCACCTCCACGCCGCGCACGGGAACCACAGGACCTCCATGAGGGCGTAGCCGGGAGTCGGCGCAGAGGTCTCGAAAGCGATCAGCTCGGTCAAGCGAGGCGTCAATACGATGTCGATCCAGGGCGCGCTGCTGAAGTCGAGCGAGAGGCGCCAGTGGTAGCCACACTTCACACTGAGCGGGTCGACCTCACGCGCGACCAACTTGATGTGGCCATGCCGGGCGTAGCGCCGTTGCCACATCGCGAAGTGTGAGCCGTCGCGAACTGGATCGAGGTCGCCGAACATCGCCTCGTCGGCCATCGCCGCGAAGGCCTCCTGCCCGAGCCCGCGGAACCACTCGATAGCGATCGCGACGCCGTCGGGCCACACGAACTCATCGTCGACGTAGCTCACTCGCTCGCCGCCGAAGCCGAGCCACACCTGCGGCAGGTAGCCGACCTCCTCGTCGGTGTCGGCAGTGGCCGAAGAGAACAGGTCGATGTTGAGCCCCATGAGCTTCTGGCGGCCGTGGTCGGGGTTCTCCTGCGCGTGCGTCGTCGCGGCGAGCCCAAACGCCATGCTCGTCCCGAGCACGAAGTGCCACACACGATGATGGTGTCGGCCTGGTCTCATGGTGACTCCTGGGGGTGACCCCTGCTGCGATGAGATGCACGAAGCGGGCCTCGCCCAGGTGGGCTCCATTCGTGGCTCGGGCATGATGTGACGGCCGGACGCCACTCAGAGTGGCGTCGCTCGCATCAGGATGATGACGCATCGTCGTTGGCGAGGGGGGGCTACCCACCGTCCCAGGCGGACCCCCTTTTCCATACAATTTCTTCGCGAAAGGAGACCCCGTGCTACCGCGCGGTCGGGCCGATGATCCACGCCGAGCCGGAGCCCGGCACGATCGGAGAGCGTGTGTTGGGTGCGGCGCCGGGGCGGCCATCGAAGAGGTCCGCGAGCAGGATCCAACGTCCGTCCCCGAGGCGCGCGAGGGCGCGTGGCACGGTGCGCGTCGCGACCGGAAAGTCGAAGCCGAAGTCGTAGGCTGCCCAGTCCGTCCAGCCGCTCGCGTCGGTTGCGCGCATGGCATTCCCATCGGGGTAGAGCACGACCAGCTCGCCACGTTCGACGTCGTGGTGCATCGCCGCTACCCGGCCCGCATCCGCCTCGCTCGGCAGTGTGCGCCAGGTCGGTGAGGCGACCCCGAGGTCGACGTCGGCGAGCGTGTTGGAGCTCGGCGCGAAGACCAGCACACGCTCGCCTGCACGAGCGACCTGGAACGGGCGTTTAGGCATGTTCAGGATCGAGCCCGATACCTGCAGGCCAGTCGGTGCCGATGTCACATCCGGGGTCAGCGTGCCGTCCGTGTCGATACGGTGGACTCCCACGACCTCGCCGCCACCCCAGGCCGTCTCGAAGACGATGAAGTACGGCGTCGGCGCGTCGACGCGGATCGGCTCGGCGAAGATCTGTTCCGTATCGGCCACGACGACGGGTGCGCCAAAGGTCTTGCCGCCGTCATTGCTCAGCGCATAGACGCCGTGTTCGTTGTTGAGATCCCCGCCCACCACGAGCACCGTCTCGCCGGCCGCGTCGACCCCCTTCACGTAGTTGCCGTCGTAGCCGATGCCGCTGGCGAACTGCGGATGTCCCCACGCGTTGTCTTCGGGTCGCAGCCAGCTCTGCAGGAGCTTCATCGTCCCGCCGAAGTTGGTCGTGTGATTGACGATCCACGCGCCGTCGTCACCTTCGCGCCAGAAGTCCGGCAAGCCGTAGAGTGCTGCCACCGTGTTGGGGATACGCTGCTGCGGGGAGACCTCGAGAATCGGCGGACCGACGTCGACAAAACCACCTCCGCCGATCTGTACGAGGTCGCCAGCGATGGACGCAAACGCCGGCTTGTCGCTGCCCGTCGAGATCGCGAATTGCCAGTGGTTGTCGTCTGCCATGCCACTCTCCAGGCGGAAGTTGACGATGCGCGAATAGGGACCGATCTGGAGCTGCAAAGGATAGAGCGTCGGCTCAGCAGCGCCGCCCGAGACGATGATGAAGTCGCCGTCCGTGGATCGCAGGTCGTCGTCGAGGGTGACCCTGGGGTCGGGATGCGGCTCGAAGTCCGTGAGCGCTCCGAGGTCGACGATATTGAAGCCCTGGCCGAGACGCGTCACCTCGGTCTTGACGCCGTCGAACGGGGTCGGCACGAGCGCGGTCTTGCCGAGCCAGAACACGCGGCCCGTCGAGCGGCCGTTGTCGGTCTCGACAGTGACGCGGCCGAGCTTCGGCAGGCTCGTGTCCATCACGAAGTCGATGCGATGGTCGGACCAGCTGGTGATCGCGGCGGCAGGCACTGCCAAGTCGCCGACCTTCACGATGCCGCCCGTGCCGAAGTGCGCGCCATGGATGACGACGGCAGCCTCAGGCCAAGCAGCGCGGCGCGAGAGCCCGCGGATCATCGGTGCAGCATCCGCAGAGGGGCCAGCGAGCCCTCGCCCGACGATGTCGACGGGCGAGCTGAACGCCGGGGTGGCCGACATGCAGCGCGTCTCTGCCACCCGTGCGACATCGCGCAGGCAGAGTGTATGGGGCAGGCCCGCGGCGTTGGCGCGGCGAATGGCGATGAAGGTGAGGCCGTCCGAGGTGATGTCGCCGACTTCGGGCAGGTACGTGGGCTTGTCGTCGAAGTAGCCGATCCAGCTCGGGCTGTGCCCGGTCTGGGTATCAAAGGTGGCCGGCTCGGCAGGGATGAGCCAGTCGCCGTCGGCGAGCTCGACGAGCACACGATTGGTGACGGTGGGGGACTGCGCATTGCTGCCGACTTGGATGAAAGGAGTCCTGAGCTCGCTCGTACGAAAGCCCCGCGACGTGCCGTCGGGGGAGATCTCGACGAGCGCGCCCTCGACGGGGAGCTCGCTCATGAAGTTGGTGCCCTGGGTCGTGTCGTCCTGGGTGATGTGTGAGCTCACCTCGTAGATGGCGCGGCCATCTCCGGTGACCGCGGCGACCTCGTAGTATCGCCCGACGCCGTCGGTGAACCACGGCGTGAGCGCGGCCGAAAAGGGCAGTGCCTCGAGCTTGGTCCAGGTGTTGGTCTGGAACGACGCCGCGATGTCATAACGACGGCCATCGGTCGGCAGGTCGGTCACCGTCACGCTCTTGTAGAGCGTCACGAAGCCGGCGGCCACGGAGACGATGATCACCCCGTGCGGGCCGCGCGGATAGGTGCCGAACGTGCCGTCCGTCAGCGGCGCGCGTACGAGGTCTCGATACGAGGTATCGAACGCGTACTCGTACGGCTCCTCGCGCGTGACGGCGGTCGGGATGTGGGTCCGCACGTCGAAGAACTGGTCGTCGGCGGTGCGCTCATGACCGTCGCTCTCGACCTCGGCGAGGGGGACGCCGTCCTCGAGTAGCTGGTCTGACCCGGGACACACATAGCGGCGACCGGCGAGCGCGATGATCTGAGAAGTGCCGTCGGTGCAGCCCACCACGTCGTCGCTGGCGGGGTCGAGCAGGTGGAAGCCGGTGTTGATCCGGTCGCCGTCGGGGGTCCAACTGAGCCCACTGATTCTCCTGTCCTCCCAGGTCTTCACGACCCGCAGCGCCGGCTTGCCGCCCTCACGCACGACCTCGGTGAGTACGAGGTCGCGTGGCGCATCGAATACGCCCGAGGTGCGGTAAGCGACGAAGCGTCCATCCGGGCTCACGGCGAAGGCACCCCCACCCATGTCGATCGGGTACTCGACCGAGGTCGTGCCGCTATTGGTATCGAACAAGTACAGGGCTGGTCCGTTCAGGCCGCCCGACATCAAGATGAAGCCGTCGAGCGCGATGGTCTCGACCAGCTTGTCGGGTTCTTCCGGCGACCCGTCTTCCTCGGGACTCTGCTTGTCACAAGACACGGCGAGGAGCAGGAAGCTCAGGATGACGGGGAGCAGTTTCATCGGACCTCGCGAGACGGTTGGGGGCCTGAGCGCAGAGACGTAGGACACTTCTGGGATCAAAGCACCTTTTCAAAGCGGCCCCATGGCGCTCCGTGGCCTCCTGGCGGCACTGCTGCAACCCTTCTCAATCGCGCCGTCGACCAGGTTCCGGGCGTGCGCGTGACAGCGCTCCGGTCGAAGGCTAGACTATCGTCATCGGGCTCCTGGATTGCTGGGTGAGCGCAAACGACCGGGGATTGTTGCATGGCGAACGACAACTTGAGGGAGCTTGCGGCTTCGGCATCCGAAGCGGTTCAGAAGTCAGGACTCGAGGGGCTCGAGGCGGAGGTCGTCCTGATCCTCGATGTGTCGCGGTCGATGTTCCCGATCTACCGCGCCCATATCGTCCAGGAGCTCATCCCGCAGCTGCTCGGCCTCGCCCTCAACTTCGACGACGACGGCACCATCCCGGCCTACGCCTTTGGGGACACCGCTCGTCACCTACGCGACCTCAAGCGCACCGACTTCCACGGCTGGGTCGATCGTGAGGTCATCCGCACCGGCAACGACTACCAGCAGGGCTGCCGCTACGCCCCGGTCATCAATGAGGTCTGCCGCTATTACTTCCCCGAGGACTGGGATCGCCCGGCTCTGAAAGAGACCGTCGGCCGCCTCTTCAAGCAGGAGCGTGTCGTCTACCCGATGCTGTCGGCCCCTCGCGCCTACCCGGTCTTCGCCATCTTCGTGACGGGTGGCGACTGCCAGGACGAGGAAGCCGCCGCCGACGTCATCCGCCGCTCGAGCCGCCTGCCCATCTTCTGGCAGTTCATCGGGCTGTCGAACCCAGGCCGCCTCACCCCGTTCCGCTTCCTGAAGCGCCTCGACAAGCTCGGCAACACCTACGTCGACAACGCCGGCTTCTTCGAGCCGGGCGACGTGCGTAATTCCGGCTCGCTCTATCGCGGCCTCTTGAACGAGCTCCCCGACTACATCAAGCGCCCCGAGGTCCGCGGCATGCTGCGCTCAGAGGCGCAAGGCGGCCTCAACACACGCGGCTATCGCCCCGACCTCCGAGACGAGAACGAAGAGCTCGACGCGCTCACGACCTTCCCGCCCGAAGAAGAGGTCTACGACGAGCCCGAGCCCGAGCCCGAGCCCGAGCCGGAACGCGATATGACGGCGCTGCGCGAGAAGTTCGCCGGTATCGAGTGGGTCGAGGGGTCCATGGGTGGTGGCGGCGGGGGTGGTGCGGTCCGCGCCGCGGCCCCCGTCAAGGTCAAGGACGACGTCGAGAAGGCACCCTCCTCGCGTCGTCGTATGCGCCCGTCTGAGCTCGAGGAAGCACCGGCCACCCAGAAGGAGGACTCGCGTCAGCGCGTCGCCGACAGCCTGGCCCGTCTCAAGTCGTCGCTGGCCACCACGACCTCGCGGGCCGCTGTTCAAGACGACGACTACGAGGAGCCCGCGGCCCCGGCCCGTCTCTCCGTCCCCACGCCTCCTGCCCGTCCATCGCCTCCTGCTCGCCCGGCCCCGCCCGCTCGACCGGCTCCCCCGGCGCGTCCGACGCCCGCTCCCCGCGTGCAGGTCGCGCCCGAGCCCGAGCCCGAGCCCGAGCCCGAGCCCGAGCCCGAATACGAGTACGAGCCCGAGTACGAACCCGACTATGAGGACGAACCCTACGAGGCGGCCGAACCCGCCCCTCCGGCCCGTGCCGCCCCGTCCCACATCGACGCCCTTCGCGCGCGCCTCGCGGCTTTTGGCGATGACGACGCGACCGTCGCGGCAACGGGTTACGAGGTCGATCAAATCGGGGCCCCGCTCCGCCCTCAGCCGCCTCCGCGTCCGCAGCCACCCGCACGTCCGCAGCCGCCGCCGCGAAAGCGCTGAACCGCCTGCCCCTCACCCCATCGGCGAGCGGGCGCTCGGGTCGTATCTGTCGTCAGAATTGCCTCGCCTTCCGAGCCAGACTTATCGCTATAGTCTCGTCGCCTGACCGGGACCAAGGCCCTCCGGTCGGCGGTGGGTCCATGCGCCGTCTCGTCGTGTTCTTCGTCTCTGCCGCTTTGCTCGCGGCGTGCTCCGACTCCGACCAGGGCAACGTCGGTGACGTCGGCTCGGGCGACACCCTCTTTGGCGACGCGGGCGACGTCGACACCAACGCGCCGGACGCGACCCCCGACGCGACGCCGGACGTGTCCGACACGACCCCGACGCCGGACGGCACCGACACGTCGGTCACCCCGGACACGACAGCCGACACGACCCCGGCCGAGACGACCGACACGCAGAGCGAGGTCGTCGACCAGCAGATCTGCCTCCCCGGCCTCTACGTCTGCAACAGCATCAGCATGCGCGCCCAGTGCGCCCCCGACGGCAAGGCCTACCTGCCGCCCGAGCCCTGTGGCTCCGACGAGTCCTGCCGCAACGGCGTCTGCACCCCGCGTTGCCCGAACGACCCGAAGTTCGGCGTCTATGTCGGGTGCGAGTTCTGGGCCACCGACCTGCCGAACTACCCCGACCCGACCCTCAACCCCACACCCGAAAACCTCCCGTGGGCGCTCGTCATCTCGAACCCCGGGACCACCGACGTCCGCGTCGGCTTCGAGATGCCACCGCTCTTCAACTACACGCCTCCCGACGACACCGTCCCCGGCGGCCAGTCGCGCACCTTCCAGCTCCCCAACATCAATGTGCAGGGCACATCTCTGATGCCCAAGGGTGTCTACGTCGTCGCGACCGGCCCGGTCCTCGTCCACCAGTTCAACCCCTGGGACAACCGCTTCTCCAACGAGGCGTCGTTGCTGCTGCCTGAGCCCCTCCTCGGCCGCGACCACGTCATCATGAGCTGGCCAACGAGCCCCTTCGACCTCGTCTCTATCCCGGGCTTTCCAACGCCGCCCAACCAGAACGGCTACTTCACCGTCATCGCCGCCTACGCGAACACCAACGTGACCTTCACCGTCACGGCACCCGTCCGTGCGAGCGGCGCCATCCCAAAGCTCAATCCCGGCAGCACCCACACGGTCCGGCTGAATCGCGGCGATGTCCTCTCGATCCAGGTCGACCCTGAAAGCCTGGTCTCACCGGCCGACATCTCAGGCACCGTCGTCCGCGCCGACAAGCCCATCGCCGTGTTTGGCGGCCACGAAGAGGCCGTCATCGGTGACCCTTACGAGGTCATGGGCGAAAACGGACCGGTAATGGAATCCCCCTGCTGCGCGGACCACCTCGAAGAGCAGATGCTTCCGCTCGAGATTCTCGCTCGCACCTACATCGCTGCGAAGTCGCCTCCCCGAAGCACGACTGTTTTCGAGGATGACTTCTGGCGGATCCAGGCCGCCGAAGACAACGTGACGGTGACCACCAATCCTCCGCAGGCCGGCGCCAACAACATCCTTCTGGCCAAGAGAGGCGATTTCGTCACCGTCAAGACCAACCAGAGCTTCGAGGTCACCGGGTCTGGCAAACTCCAGATTGCGCAGTATCTCATCAGTGCGACCGCGGTTGATTCCGTCCGGCCGGGTGAAGACGGGGATCCAAGCATGGTCCTCATGGTTCCCACGGAGCGCTACCGTCGAGACTACATCTTCAGTGTTCCGTCCGGCTACAACGGCCTCTACGCGCTCATTGTGAAGCCGCAGGGACAGGTCGTTCGCATCGACGATGTCCAGGTCGACGAGTCGGCCTTCACGAGGGTGGGGTTGACGTCGTGGCAAGTCGGCTATACCCGGCTCCAGCCGGGAGTCCACATCGCTAGCGCCAGCGAACGCTTCGGTTTGTTCGTGTATGGCTACAGTGGTAAGGTCGCGTTCTCCTACATCGGAGGCCTTGCTGGTCCGGGGGAATGACATGCACGCGCTCGGTTGTGTCGTCGTTGGTCTTGGCCTCGTACTGGTCGCGGGGTGCTTTCCTCCCGCGCTCCCTGCGGATTCGACCGACGAAGACGCTGCCGGCACGACGGATTCCACCGATGGAGGGGACGACACGAACGGGGCGGATGGGGCAGACCACGACCCCAGCTCACCAGACACGGCCAACGACATAGATGGCCAGGAAGCAGAATGCGCGAGTGGCGCGGATTGCATCCGCACCGACTTGTGCATGGGTGTGCCGACGTGTGTGAGCGGGCGCTGCACATTCGATTCGCCAGTACTCTGCACTTCGACCGAACCGTGCGTGGAGTCTGTCTGCCGGCCCGAAACAGGGATCTGTGGGGCCCGAGCTGCACCCCGAGACACGCCATGTGATGATGGTAACGCTTGCACTCGTATCGACGTGTGCGGCGACGGCGCGCAGGCTGGAAGCTGCGTGGGAACGGATCCAGTCGACTGCTCAAGGCCGAGCGATTGCCAGGCCGCAGGTGTCTGCAACCCGTTGAGCGGTGTGTGCCTCCACGAACCCGAGCCGGACGGGAAGCTATGCAATGATGGCATGAGCCCGCACGGTGATGCCGCTCCCGGCACATGTTCGACAGGGGAGTGTCATAGACTTCCGATAGTTCGCGTGGGCAACGGCTACGCATGCGCCTTGTTTGCCGATTCCCGGCTGCGGTGCTGGGGGGCCAACCAATCTGGTCAACTCGGCTATGGAACCACGGTCAACGTCGGAGATGGCGTAGGTCCCCATGTGCGAGAGGCGGGGGTCCTCGACCTCGAGAACGTTCGAGACGTCTCGCTCGGGGTAGCGATGACCTGCGCACTGACCGGCGATGGGCGTGTCAGGTGTTGGGGTGTCAACGCGGAGGGCAGTCTGGGATATGGCGATCTCGATCCGCGTGGCGGGACTCCGGCCACCACACCTGGCAAGGTGCCGGCCCTGGGTCTGCCCGCGGACGTGGTGGCGATAAGCGTCTCTCGCCCAGAGACCGGTAGTCCGTTGTCCAGCACGACTGCGTGTGCGCTCTCCGCCGAAGGCAGCGTTCGCTGTTGGGGGCGGTCGTCCATTCTCGGATATCCGAGCGTCCACGACGTCGGCACGCCGACAGGACTTCCACTAGCAGACATCGGGCCCATTTCGCTCTGGGAGTCCGAGGGGCAGGCAACAAGACTATCGTCAGGCCGACGGGTTCAGTGTGCCGTGCGGCACGACGGCTACCTTCGCTGCTGGGGCTACGCGAACCTGCTGGGCATCGAGCCAAACGATGCGTGGGGAGCGATGTTGGGGGACGAAGAGCCTTTTGCGAACGAACCGACCCCAAGCTTGGATGGCGCGGTGCGTGACGTGTGTGTGTCGGATCTGCATGTCTGCGCGGTGACTCAGACCGGCAAACTCTATTGCTGGGGTTTCGGAGACCAGGGGCGTCTCGGATCGGGCTCAACGGTCGATGAGCTCATTCCACAGGCGCCAGTATCCGTGGGTGGCGTCGTTTCCTCAGTCGGTTGCGGACGCAACCATACCTGCGCACACATCGGCAATAACGTTCGATGCTGGGGAGGAAACGCCTCAGGCCAACTGGGGCTGGGAACGACGCTGTCGTATCCACAACAGTTTGGTCAATTGCCATCGGCACTTCCGCCACTGACCTTCGGCAGCCCGGTCATGCAACTTGCCGTGGGCGCCACACACAATTGTGTCGTGCTCCGCAATGCCGAAGTGCGGTGCTGGGGGTCGAACGGCGGTGGACAACTCGGTGTATCTCATACGAGCTCGATCGGTGACGGTCCTGACGAGTGGCCCCCAGAACCCGTGTTGTTCCAATGAGCGGCCGGGGGGCGCCGACTGAACCTCTGTCACCCCAGAGGTCTGCCAGGCTGTTGTGGTCGGGGTTCCTGCTCGTCGTCCTCGTCGCGTGCGGCGAGGACGACCGCTCGGGGTCGGTGGACACAGCCGCGGACGCCGACACGAGCGTCTCCGAGGTCGACTCCTCCGAGGACGAGGACGCCGATGCGGGCGACGATGCAAACCACGATACGGCCGGCCCCGATGTCGCGGTCGAGCCCCGCGCCTGTCCGGGTGGCCTCCTCCATGAGCGGCCCTTCGTGACGAGCACCGAGCCGGCCCGCCCAGGCTCGCTCGTGGCCGACTTCGACATCGAGACGCTGACCGGGCGTTATGCTTTGGCATCGCGTTGGACGGGGTGCGAGAGCCACATCGTGTTTGTGCACTTTCCCGGTGTCACCGATTCGTTGTGGCGCTCAGAATCGACCCTGCTCTTCAGCGAAGGGCCGGCCAACGCCCAGTACATCTTCGTCTCGGACTCGCCTGACGCCGAGGCGCGAATCGATGACCTCGTCCGAGTCGAACGCTCCATCGAGGCGGGTCTGCTGGTCGCCGTGCGTGATGCCGATGCGCGCCAGGCCTGGCGCAACCGGATCCACTATGCGACCGGGCGTGCCCGTGAGCTCGAGGGTGGCATCGGCGACTATGTTCGCAGCGAGCTGGCCTTTAGCCTTACCCCCGAGAGCATCGTCGACCTCGGCGACCGAGGGACCGTCGGCCTGCCCGCTCCGGTCGTCTTCGGCATCACCCCCGACCAGCGCTTCGACCCCGGCGACAACCTCTCGCCGTCGGTCGGTCAGTCCGAGACGCTCGGCATGGCGGCCTTCCTCGGCCACTTCTACAACTGGCGGGTCGCCTTGGAAGCCGAGCTCGCGGGGGCATCTGGCCATGTCGTCTCGCTCATGGACGAACGCACCACCCGGCGGGTGATCGACAGGACCGTGATGTTACCTGATG
Source organism: uncultured Myxococcia bacterium (assembly GCA_942493285.1). Lineage (GTDB taxonomy): Bacteria > Myxococcota_A > UBA9042 > PHBI01 > PHBI01 > WYBB01. The sequence continues at coordinate 5,518,148 of OW818691.1, read as the reverse complement.
ACTTGATGGTCGAGCATCTCGATTCTCAAGGCAAGGTCATCGCCCCATCGATCAAACCCAACCGCGCGACCCTCGAAGTCGCCATCGACTGCGAGGCCCGGAATCCGTTCGCCTGCTCGGAGTGGGACCGCATCGCCAATATCTCGCTGTGCGCGGACGCGACTTGCACGACCCGCTCGGAGCTCGTGCGTTGGATCACCCCGTACTGGCGCCGCGGGCTCCAGCGTTATCGCCTTGATCTCTCGCACCTCATCGGCCTCATGAACGGCGGCGAGACGACCTTCAGGATCGAGCTCGGACCCGACTGGGAGCGCCCAACAGAGTGGCGAGTCGAGGTCGACCTACGCCTGGAATACGTCGAGCCGATTCCCCGTGTTCCCCCCATCGCACCTCCGCCGGACACCGCACCAACGGGCGCGTGGCCCGCCTTTGCGAGCCAGGGCTTTGGCGCCGACTACGGCGGCGAGGGCATGATGTTCACGGTGCCCGCCGAGGCGACCCATGTGGAGCTCGCCGTCCTGGTCAGTGGGCATGGTCAGACTGAAGGCGACAACTGCGCTGAGTGGTGTGACCACCGCCACGTCTTCGCCGTCGACGGGGTCGAGGTCCCACCCATCCGCCACGAAGGGGCCTCCATCGGCGAGCCGCGGGGCTGCGCCAACCTCTCGAGACAAGGCGTCATTCCGGGCCAATGGGGCAACTGGGCGCAGCAGCGCGCCTACTGGTGCCCAGGGCTCGAGGTGTCCTGGCAGCGTCGCGACTTGACCACACTCGTGACGCCAGGCGATGAACATATCTTGACGATCGAGGGATTTCTCGGCGCCGACGGGTCGCCCGCTGGCGGCGACATCGCGCTGACGACCTACATCATCTGGTACTGACTCCTGACCGCGAGGGGACGACATGAGACCACGCTTCTGCTTCAGCCCCGTCGTCTTCTCCATGCTCGCTGCGCTGTCGACACCCGCCTGTGTCGGTGGGCAGGGCCGCAGCGAGGTCCAGAAGATCGAAGACGGCGACATCGACCTCGTGCTCGGGCCTGAGATCTCGAAGTCACGCGGCGAGCCCGGCGGCATCGTGCTCTTGTGGCCACGCATCATCCCGCGCACCGAAGCCGAGCGCCTCCGAGGGCCCGCCAAGGCTCTCCAGGATCGTCTCCGCTCCATGCTCCAGGAGGCGTTTCCCGACCGCCCCATCGACGTGCGGCCCGAGGGCGAGCGTGCGTGCATGAAGACCGGGTGCATCGCAGCCTCGGTCGGCGTGCTCATCGCAGTCCAGGACGACAACTGTGTGGCGGTGACGCTCGTGTCGGAGCCCGGCCGCAGCCCACAGATGCTGACACCCTGGGCGGGCCGGATGACGGCGGCGCTGACCGTTCCGTTCCGTGAGCCACCGGAGTCGAGCGTGCGCATCGACGAGTTCGTCGAGTGTGACCTCCTGTCGGAGGCCACCGATGCGCGCGACGAGCAGGTGAAGGCGGCCGTCCGGCTGGCCTTCGGCCTGTGATGCCCGAGACCTGAGCTCCCAGGCAGCCTGAGGTCCCAGTCTGCCTGAGGTTCCAACCAGAGAGTCGCTCAGGGGCAGGGGCGCGGCAGCAACGACTTGGTGACGGCCAGCGTCTTGGCGTCGACGAGGTAGATCGAGTCGGGCACCGGGCGTGACTCGACGAGCACGATGCCGAGCTCATGGGTGAGGACCCAGGCGCCATCGTGCTTCGGGGTGGTGTCGCCGACGGCCTCTTCGAGGTTCAGGCGCGCAGACACGGCACCGGTGACGACGTCCTGCAGGACGACCGTGGTGCCGTCGGCCGAGCGGAACGCGAAGACGTTCTCACCCGCCTGCGGGACGGCCGCGAACTGGTCGTCTTTGATGAAGAAGGGGGCGTCGGCGCCGACGTCGGCGACCTTGTTGCCGGTCGCGACATCAAGGATCCAGCTCGTCCCGCCGCCCGTGCAGGCGCCCGTCGAGATGATCAGGTTCTTGCCGACGAAGTCCGCGAACGTGCAGTCGGGCAGGTCGCCCGGCGAGATGTCGAAGCTCGACTTCAGCTCGAGCGAGGCGGTGTCGTAGACCTTGGCCTTACGCATCCCGTCGTCCCAGGCCGTGAGCACGACGTGGGCGCGGGTGGCATCGAAGCGCGCCGACAAGATCTGTCCGGCGTGGAGGTCCTTGCAGCCGGTCTCGGCCGAGAGGCACAGCTTGATGACCGGCCGTGTCTCGTCGCGGATGATGCCGTCGTCGAAGCCCGTCGGGTAAGCGGGGATCCGCTTCACGTCGTTGTCGTCGACGGCGATGGTCTTGCGGATGCCGGTCTCGAGGTCGAGCGAGACACAGGTCCGCGCTTCTTCGACGAGGCCGCAGAGCTCGACCGTCTTGCCCTCGATGCGGGCGAGCTCGGGGTCGACGGTGCCGATGACGGTGGCGATCTCGTGGGGGACGCAGTCGGCAGGGGCGGGCTCAGGCGCGGTGTCGGCAGCGGCGGTTGCGGCGTCCGCGGCAGCGGTGGGGGCGGCGTCGCCGGGGGCAGGTGCCGGTGCAGCGTCGGCGGCTGCAGGCGCAGGCGCAGGCGCGGCGGCGTCGGCCGAAGCTGGGGCAGGCGCGGGCTTACCGCAATGGGTGAGCGCGAAGGCGCTGACCAACAGGGCGGGGGTGACGAGGCGAGTCAGGCGGGGCAGTCGGTTCATTGAGTTCGTCCGGTCGGAGGCGACGTTGACCGCGACACCATAACCCGACTCGGCGAATGCGGACAGGGGACAGTTGCCCCGCGTTCCGCGCGGTCGCAAAGCCTCCGGAGCCAACTCCCGGGTCGGCTTCTACTCGTCACCTCCGAAGCGCCACTTGAAGCCGACCTGGGCTGCGAAGGGCTTGCCAGGGCGGGCGCCATAGGGGCGGCGGCTGGCGATGGACTCCTGCATCAGGAGGTTCTCGGCGCGCAGGTACAACGACGTCTCGGCGCCGAGGTCGACGTCACCCATGAGGTCGAGCACGTGCGCGGCGTCGGTCCGTCGATCGTCTTCGGACTGGCCAGCCTCTTCGCGCATCGCGTCAACAAACGTGTAGGCGAGGTTGACACTGAAGGTCTTGGGCAGGGCGAGCCCGACCTGGACCTGGAGCTGGTGGGTGGGGACATAGGGCAGGTGGTCGCCGGCTTCGACGCGGCCGAACTGCGGGTTCTCGGAGGCGAAGTCCGAGTCGAAGACGCCGTCGGTGAGGGTGTAGGCGAGCCGCACGGGGAGGGTGTAGCCGCAGCCGAGGTCGAAGCGATGGGCCAGCGCAGCTTCGAGTCCGAGCACGGTCACGTTGCCGCCGTTGAACTGTCGGTCGACGTCGTTGTCAGCGCACCCGCTGGAAAAAGTGCAGGTGCCAACGAGGTTGTCGTAGTCGTTCCAGAAGCCGACGAGCTCGGCGATGGAGCCGGTGTCGGGGTCGAGCCAGCGCAGGCCGAGCTCCCAGTTGAGGCTGGTCTCGGGCGAGACCTCGGAGGGTTGGCCCGGGGCGACCGGCGAGAAGCCGCGATAGAGGCCGGCGAAGACACCGAAGTTGGTGGCGAGCTCGCGGTGGAGGCCAAGCCCCGGCAGCACGACGACGCTGCTGCTCTCGAGGGTGGTGGTGTCTGTGTAGCGGGTCTGGATCCACTCGAGGCGGGCGCCTGGCGTGAAGGTCCAGCCGTGGCCGGACAGACCGTAGGCGAGGTAGGAAGCGAGGGCCAGCGAGGAGGCGTCGCTGTCGAGGTTGGTGACACGTGGGGTGGCATCGCGCACGAGCCGGCCATTGGTCATCGCGTAGGCGTCCTCGGTGTGGAGGCGCGTGATCGAATCGTAGTGCAGGCGGACGGAGAGCTCGCCCTTGTGGCGCCAGGCGCCGGTCTTCACGCGGTGCGACAGGGTGGTCTGCAGGCCGAGCACGTCGAAGCGGCGGTCGTTGGTGCCGACCATGAGGGCCTCGGCGTCGGCGAGTGTGTCGTCGAGACCGGTGAGGATCCGATAGAGGACCTCGTTGGACGGGCTCGTCGGGTCATCGAGGATCGCTTCGAGAGACGGGCCGTCGCGGAAACGATTGAGCTTCTTCCACGCGCGCGAGAAGTCACGCCAATAGGCGGTCGTGACGAGCTCGGTCGGGCCGGTGGCGAAGGTGTGTTTGAGCTCGGCCTGGAGGCGGTCCCAGTGCATCCGGTCGAGCTCGCTGCCGACGTAACGGCGGTAGGGGGAGGCCTTGAAGTCGGCGTCGGTGAGGCCGAGATAGGTCTCGTGTGAGACCTCACGTGAGAAGCCGAGCTTGAGCTCGAGCTTGTGGCTGGACTCGGCATAGAGGTCGCTGTGGGCCATTGCTTTGAGCATGACCTCGGTGCGTGAGAAGCCGGTGTTCGGACGGTCGTCGGCGGCGGAGTCGAGCTGCTTGAAGCCGGTCGACTCGAGGTGGACGACCTCGGCCAGGACGCCGCCCCAGGAGAACGAGGTGCCGAGGTGGGCGTGTGCTTTGAAGTAGGCGTTGTCGAAGGCAGCCGCCGAGCCAAGTGCCAGGTCGAGGCCGCCCGAGAGCGTGCGTGGGATCTCGCGGGTGAGGACATTGACCGCACCTCCGATCGTATTCGGGCCGTGCAGGATGGCGGCGGGGCCTTTGAGGATCTCCATGCCGACCATACGGGTCATGAGTGGGAAGAAGTAGCCGGCGGGGGCGCTGTACGGGGCGGGCCCGAACAGGATCCCGTCTTCGAGGAGTGTGACCTTCTGGCTGCGCTCCGACGTCACGCCGCGAATGCCGATGTTGGGGCGGAGCCCATAGCCGTCCTCGCCACGCGCATAAACGCCGGGCACCTGCTGCAGCACCGACTGAGGGTCGTCGTACTCGGTTGCCTCGAGCAGGTCTTCTTCGATGAGCTGCACCGAGCCAGCCGTCTTGAACATGTCGCGGCGTTTCTGGCGGATGACGGTGTCGGGGTGTTTTGGCGGCTCTTCGACGCCCTCGGGCGTGGGCTCGGGCGCCTGCTCGGGCTCGGGCGCTTGCTCGGGCTCGGGCGCGGGCGCTTGCTCGGGCGCGGGCGTGGGCGCGGGCGTGGGCGTGGGCGCCTGCTCGGGCTCGGGCGCGGGCGTGGGCGCTTGCTCGGGCGTGGGCGTGGGCGCGGGCGTGGGCGTTGGCGTGGGCTCGGGCTCGGGCTCGGGCTCGGATTCGGCGCGAGCGGATGCCGCCAGAAACACAAGAGTCAGGGCAAGCAAAGTGGCGCGGTTCACGGGGTGATCCCTTGCGAGAGGGGTAGGCGTGGGGACGCCAGGCGAATCGGGGGGCGGTCCGAGCGTGGGAGGATCCAGCTCGCGACCGCGAGTGAGTCCGACGTTCGGGCGAGGTCGACCTGCGGGTCGATGAGGCGCTCCATCGGTCGGCCGTTGAGGCTCGCGAGCGCGTCGACACGGACCTCGACGCCGGCATGGCCATCGGCGAGGAAGTCGTCCCGGATGCGGTGCGCGAGCTGCAGTATGAGGTCGGGCTGGCCCGACATCTCACGCTCCTGGTGGGAGGTCAGGTACCGCGACGGCGGGATGTGCAGCTCGGTCGTGCGGCCGGGCAGGGTGACGCGATAGAGCACGCTGCCGTTCTTCTCGCGCACCATGACGCGCCAGGACCAGCGCATGCCCTGCTCGTGCCAGTTCACATCGCCCGGATACAGGTGGGCGCGCAACGGGGCCCCGACCTGGACGGCGAAGAAGACGATGGCGACGACCAGCAACGGGCGGGGGATGGGGCGGGTATAAAAGGCTCGATGATCGAGATGCTCGTTGGTCGAGGTAATTCCGGAACGAGCCACCGGTCGTCGAGCGAGTCGACGCGCAAAGACCACCAGTCGACGGGGCCAGTCGGGAGCGAGAAAGGTGGTGGCGGCCAGCGTCATGATGAAGGGGAAGAGGCCGATATCGAACAGCAGGTGCGTCGTGAGGTGGAAGACACATAGAGCCGCAAAGGCAAAGGCGCGCGTCTTGTGCCAGAAGAGGAACAAGGGCACCAGAAGGTCGTGGAGGAAGCCCGCCCACGAGAAGGCCAGCGCGACTTCGGGGTGGCCAAAGAGCGAGCCGATGAGCGGGAAGTCCTGGCGTGAGGACAACCAGATGTTGAGCGGCTGGCCATGACCCAACCAGTCGCCGTTGGCTTTCGCGAGACCGGCGAAGACGTAGACCAGGGCGACCTGGAGCTGGAGGAAACGCGCCCATCGCAGGGGAAACTGGGTGAGCCCGGGGACGCGGCCGGAAGACACATCGAGGGACGTGTTGCGGTGAAGCGGCAGGACGAGTGCTATGACCCCGAGCAACATCCACAGGTGGTAGTGGTTCAGGTAGTTCGTGACGTCGATGAGCTCGACCCAGAGGAACGCTACCAGGTGGAGTGCCAGCGCATATCGATAGCGGTAGCCGAGTGCCACGGCGACGCCAGTCACCGCCATGATGCCGAACAGCGCGTAGATGAAGGGGACACTCGGGACGGGGACCCAGTCGAAGCCCCAGTACCGAAAGAAGAAGGTGGGCTCACCGAAGAACCGTTCGACCCAACCGTTGGCGACGAAGCGCACGGCCCCAACCGCACCGAGCAATCCGTAGAGCACACGAAACGCGACGAGCCCCGCGGGGTCGATCTGACCCACGGCGTTCGAAGGCGCGCTCTGTGGGGCGGCTCTCACAGGTGCCCCACGGCAGAGAAACCATGTAGGGGCAGGGCTCGCCCTACCCGGCGCTGGGCCACGTCAATCGTTGTCGCATGAGGTCGGCGACCGACGTCGATAACCATCGGCAGGTTATCCTGTAGGGGCAGGGCTCGCCCTGCCCGGCGCTGCGCCACGTCAATCATTGTCGCCTTCGGCGCGCTGCGGCAGCTCCAGATCCAGGACCGACAAGAACTCCGTCTTGAGCAGATCGGTGGCCGAACGCAGGGCCTCGTAGGCGGCCAACACCGTCGGCCGGTCTGCCACCAATGCCTCTTCGAGCGGCCCATCGATGGCTTCGATGGCTTCGATCGCCAGCACGAACCGCAGGCGAAAAGTCTCGGCCAGCTCGCTCGCACCCATCGCGACCAGCAGGTCGTCGAACCCCGTGCCCGACGCGGCGTCAGCACCCCCATGATAGAGCCGCAGGAACGTCCGCGCATTGATGAGAAGGTGTTCTTTGGAACGTCGCGAAAGCGGATTCTCCGTCTTGTCCGGGCACACCGGCTCCGTGCAGTCGCTCAGCCCGAGCGGCACCGCGAGCTTCATGTCCTTGCCCTCTTTCTCGAGGTAGAACATCGCATCGGACAGCGCGTTGAGACCCTCCTGCGCCGAACGATAGGTCGGCGTCAAACCGGCCTGCCCGAGCTCGGCCGCGAAGTTGCCCCCGCTCCCCAGCCACGCGTCGCGCAGCGCCTTGGCGTCCAGCTCGAGCCGCGCGGCGATGGCCTTCGCGTGCGTCGCACGTTTGGCCCGGACTTCCTCGTCGCTCAGCGCCGCCCACGAACCATCCGCATTGATGGCCGTCTGCGGCGGACACGCGTTGTCCCGCGACGGCGCGAACAAGAGCCACTCGAGCGCATCGAGCCCACGCACGTTGGCCGGCGCCGCTTCGAGCGACGCGGCGTCCACGTGCACCCCACGCATCGTCTCCTGGTCCACCCGACATGCGTTCGTGATGGGCCACGAGTAGATCGTATCGCGCAGGTCGGCCCCGCCAGCAGCACTCGCCATCGGCGCCGCCGGCCCGAGCAGGAAGAGCTCGGCTTCCTGCCAGGCGTCCATCGTCGCGCTCCACGCCGCTTTCGCCGAATCGGTCACGGCCGCGTTGCCATCCTCGCCCTCGGCCTGCACCAGCGCCTCGAGCACTAGCACCAGGTCCGTCGCCCGGTCTGCAAACGCAACATAGCTCGGCACGATGACACGCTCGACGGCCGAAGCCAGCACGGCACGACGCGCCTCTTCGCCCTCACGGGTCTGGGTCCGCTCGGTCGGCCCACAGGCCACGAGCCCGACCATCAACGATGTCGCGCAGAGACGTCTCATATCACCAACCGTTCTCGCCGTTGTCCCCGCCCAGGTTGGCGGCCGGGAAGTCGTAGACCTCGAGCAGCAGCTGACGCGCGGCCCGCAGGTCCGTCTTGTACTGAGCGATGGCCGCCTCCCCCGCGTTCGCGAGCACGGGGCGGTCGCCGAGCAGGGCGTGCAGGTCGCCGAAGTCCTCTTTCGACATGGGCGAGCGCGGGTTGAACTGCAGGGTGAGCGCAAAGCCCTTGAGCTCCGACCACACCTTGGCGTGGTTGACGAAGCTGTAGGGCTCGGTGCCGAACTTCGCCATCTCCTTCAGGGTGTCGTTGACGTAGTGCAGCGCGGTCGCGGCGACGGCCTTCTCCCAGGCGTTAATGGCGCGGTCACGCTCGACGAGCAGGTCGGCGAACTCGGCGTCGGTCAGCTCGCGGCCGGCGGCGGCGTGGATGATGGCACGACCACGCAGGAATCCATCGATGGCCTCGTTGCTGAAGTCCGTCTCGCCACCCGCGAGCGTTCCCAGGTCACGCTTCGCGAGGTTGGTCGAGTGGCCGAAGTTGAACTCGCTCAAGAGGTCGATGGCGCCGTCCGAATCGGTGTCGGCATATCCCTTCGAATGCGTCGCCCGACCACCCTTGGCGGCGAGCTCCTCGTCCGTGTAGTCGGCATAGTCGGCGGCCGCGCCGAAGTAGCCGAAGGCCTCGTCCCAGTGGTGCTCCAGCGCGGTGAAACGCACGTTCGGGTCGGTCGGCGCGAGGTTCGAAACCCTGAGCCCCTTGTCGGCCTGCGCGTCGTCGAGATAGTCGTCGGCGGCCTGATGGAACGCGATGGCGCCGACCAGGAACTTCTGTGTGAGCTCGCGCACATCGAGCCCGGTTGCGGTCACATAGACGGGCAGCGGCTTGCCGTCGGTGCCCTCGGGGATGATGCCGTCGACGCGGTCGGTCGCCTGCTTGCCGATGGTCGCGAAGAACGCCGTGACGAGTCCCTCGGGCGAGGTGATCGAGCCGCCGTGGGTGGCGATGGCAGCGTCCGACCAACCCGAGAAGCCGCCGTTCTTGAAGTCGGCGTAGTCGGTCGAGGTGTCGTTGCCGGCGATCTTGGAGACGAGGTCCTTGCCCTTCGAGATGGCGTCATAGGTCGTCTGCGCGGCAGCCGGCGTGGTCGTGAGGCGCACGGCGTCCGGGCCCGACACGTCCGAGTCGAAGCGGAAATAATAGTCGAAGGCCGTGACGACCTCGGTCGGGGTCGTCGGAGCGAACTGGGCGCCGTCGATCTGCGCGGTCAAGGACCCGATATAGGACTTCAGGTCCTCGATGAGGACGTGGCGCAAGATCTGGCCGTCGTACGCGACGCTGCTCTGGCCAGCCACGAACCGGCTCTCGAAGGTGTAGGTCGAGGGGACGACGAGCGCCTCGGGAGTCCTGTCCACGGCGTCGCTATCACAGCCGGCAACGGCCAGGGCCATGAGTGGGGCGAGGAAGACCTTGGGGCGTCGGGACAAGGAAAACATGGGCTGCGACTCCTCGACTGACGGTCAACTCGACCGCGAAGATGAGAGTCGTTATCAATTGGCCGAACGCGATGCAACGGGTTTGTTCACCCCTATGTCACCGCCTTCGCTTGGTCGTTGGACCACGGCAAGTCGCGCCCGCGACACGTCGCCGCGTTCGGTCGTTGGACCCAGGGCAAGGCAAGCCTTGCCCCTACATCCCCACATCCATACACCGGGCCATTGCCGCGCCGTCCCGGCTACATCTGCTCGAGCGTCATGCCCTTCGTTTCTTTCACGTAGCGCGACACGAAGAAGAAGGAGAGCAGAGCGAAGAACGTGTAGACGCCGTACGAGGCGCCGAGCCCGATGGACTCGAGCAGCGGCGGAAAGCTCGTCGATACGAGGAAGTTCGCGACCCACTGGACCGACGCCGCGATCGACAGGGCCGCGCCGCGCACCTGGTTGTTGAACATCTCGCCCAGCAGCACCCACACCATCGGCCCCCACGAGAAGCCGAAGCCGAAGACGTAGACGTTCGCGGCGATGCCGGCGATGAGCCCGGTGGTCTCCGTCAGGATGGGGTTGCCGTCCGCCCCGATGGGCGCCATGCCGAAGATGTAGGCCATCGTGCCGAGCATGACCGCCATGACGATGGAGCCCACGAGCAAAAGCGGCTTACGCCCGAACTTGTCGACGAAGGCGATGCCGACGAACGTGGTGACCACGTTGGTGATGCCGGTCACGACCGTGATCATCAGAGCGTCGCTCTCGGAGAAGCCGACCGCCTGCCAGAGCATGCTCGAGTAGTAGAAGATGACGTTGATGCCGACGAACTGCTGCAGCGCCGAAAGTGCGATGCCCACCCACACGATGGGTAGGAGGCCAAAGCTCTTGCCGCGCAAGAGCGCCAGGCTCGGGCGCTTGTCGGTCCGCACGGTCGCTTGGATCTCCGCCACGATGGTCTTGGGCTCGCCCGCGCCGACGCTGTCGAGGACACGTGCGGCTTCTTCGGCGCGACCCTTGGCCACGAGAAAACGCGGCGACTCGGGGATCATGAGGGCCGCCACACCATAGAGGACGGCCACGGGGATCTCCGACCAGAACATCCACCGCCACGCCTCTTGTCCAAGGAGCCACGGGTTCTCAGCCGAGCCAGCGTCGGCTGCGAAGACATAGTTGATGAGGAGTGCCACGAAGATGCCGATGACGATGGCGAGCTGTTGCAGGGAGCCAAGCCGTCCCCGCATGTGGGCTGGCGCGACCTCCGCGATGTAGGCCGGTGCGATGACGCTCGCGGCGCCGACCGCTACACCTCCGAGGATTCGCCAGAAGACGAAGTCGGCGAGCCCGAACGGCAAACCTGAGCCGATGGCGCTCAGCGTGAAGGCCACCGACGCGAGCAACATGACACGAACACGGCCGATACGATCGGCGAGCTGGCCCGCGAAGAACGCGCCCAGCGCAGAGCCGAGCAGGGCGAGCGAAACAGCCAACCCGATCTGAACGGCGTCTGCGTCGAAGTACTGTTTGAGCGCCGAAACGGTGCCATTGATGATGGCGGTGTCGAAGCCGAAGAGGAAGCCACCGAGCGCCGCAGCGCTCGAAATGAAAACGACATGGGTTGTCTTGGAGCGTGCCATCGTGTCCTCCTCACCAGGCAGATTCGGTGCCTGTGATCAGCTCGGTTTTCGAGCGAACCAGCCATCTCGAGCAAACAGATCTCAGCGGAAGTCGTAGGCGATGCGGAGCCGGAAGGAGTGCATGGTGTTCTCCCAGCTCGAGCCGATGTCGATGTCTTCGATCCCTGCGAGCGCGTAGCCATAAACGGCTTTCAGCGCGAGGCCGTCAATGGGCAGGCGCACGAGATACGACACGAATGCCTGGTGATGGGTCAGGTCCTCGCCCTGCTCGTTGGACTGCGTCGTGTAGTGGTAGCCGAGCCCGAGCGAGCTGACCCAGAAATCGACGTCGACATAGCCGCCGACACTCGTCGTGTCGGCTGAACGTTCGGCATCGATGAGGCCGTCGATCCGGGTCGCCTCGATGGACGTCTGAGCTACGTTGGCACCGACGCGCAACAGCTTGGGCAAGGTGTACTCGAGGCGGGCCGCCCACCCCGACTGCACGAAGCTCACCTTGTCGGCCGAGGTCTGTGGCGCCTGGTCGAGGTACTCGTAGCCGGCCATCACCCGGAAGCCTTCATAGTTGAAGTCGACCGAGGGGCGGATGCCGAGGTTGTTCTGGTTTTGCTCCTGACCGTAGATGCCGGCGATCTCGATGCCGAGGAAGTCGGTCGGATAGATGTGGAAGGCGGCCTGGCCCGCCTCGTTCTTGTGGCCACGCACAGTCTGCAACCAGTAGAGCGACGGCCCACCGAGTGCACCCGTCTCTTCCGCGGTGAAGAGCTCGATGCCCTGGCCGCGGTGGTAGACTTCCCAGGCCAGGAACCGACCCACCTGGAGGTCCCAACCGCATTGTCCGATCTGGACATAGGCATCGAGGACGTGGGCTTCGAACTGTGACTTCGTGAACTCGTTGACGAAGCCGATGAGCTCGGTCTTCGCCGTGGCGAACAGGTTGCCGAATTCGCGGTAATACTCGGCCGCCAGGACGAAGCGGCCCTGCATATAATAGGCGTCCTGGTCGTATTGTCCGGCCTGCGCATTCTCGCGCTTCATGTACCCGGTATCGACCCAGAAATAGCCGGTCAGGTCGATGGGAATCGCCAAGCGATGACCACGATTGGGCACCGCCATCGGCGAAAGCGGATGCAGTTTCACCCGCTCCGGGTCGGGGGTCGATGTGACGGTCGTGGCCGTCGGGTTCAGGTCCGTGGCGGGTTTGGGTTCCGCCTCGGTCGTGGTGGGCAATGGCTCATCCGAGTCGTTCGCCCAGGCCCCCGTAACGGGGGAGAGCGTCAACGCGAATAGGGCGACGAACGCGGGCATTTTCATCCGTACCAACATGGTCCACTCCCTGGGCCGGTCGACCCGAGTGTTTTGCAGAAGTGCTCAATTCACCGTGAACGAGCTGGTCTGCATCTTCGGGTCATCGTGATCAGCCGACGGACCCACATAGAGCTGGTGGACCATCTTCTCGACGGCCCAGGTCTTGCCGGCTGTGTCCCAGTACTGGAGGTCCGCCACCGGGAAGGTGAGCGTGACCGTGCGGGTCTCGTCTGGCGTCAGGGCCTCGACACGCGCGAACGCCTTCAGCTCTTTCACCGGGCGCTTCCACTTGTCGTTCACCTTGGTGTCGTCGTAGCCCACGTAGAGCTGAACGACCTCAGTGCCAGTAATGGGACCCGAGTTGGTCACGTCGACCTTCACGGTCACAGTGCCGTCGGTCGCCACCGTCGGTGTCTCGATGATCAAGTTATCGTAGTCGAAGGTCGTATAGCTGAGGCCGAAGCCGAACGGGTATTGGGGCTTGATGGCCTTCGTGTCGAACCAGCGGTAGCCGTGGTAATAATCGTAGACCACGTCGCCGACGTTGGTGTTGTCGAACGGCGGCAGGTCGGTCTCGTTCACGGGCACCGACTGGATGAGCTTGCCGCTGGGCACCGTCTCGCCAAACAGGATCTCGGCCAGGGCCTGACCTTCCTTCATGCCACCAAACCAGGTGTGCAGGACGGCGTCGACCGAGCCGATCCAGTCCTTGACCACAACCGCGCCACCGCTCTTGAGCAGGACGACGATCTTGAGCTCGGGTTTGGCCGTCTTCATCGCGATGACGGCATTGAGGTTGGTGAGGTCACGCGCCGGGAGCGACAGGCTCACGCGGTCTTTCCACTCGCCCTCTTCGCCCGAGCTCGAACGCGCCAGGTCGGCGTAGAAGTACGCGCCGACGATGACGACCACGTCCGCGCTCTGGATGGCGCTCTCATTGCCGGCGACCTCTTCGAAGGTGACGGCCGTCTTGCCGGGGCCGACGAAGTAGTCGCGGATGCCTTCGAACGGGGTCACGACGAGTGTGCCGTCCACGACCTTGGCGTCGCTGCTGCCCTTGTCGCCCATGTTCTCGCTGCTGGCGAACTTGCCCACGACGGCGATGCGTGTGAGCGACCCGGCGTCGAGCGGCAGCACGTCATCGGTGAGCGCGTTCGTCGCACCATTCTTGAGCAGTACGACACCCTGGCGCGCGGCCTCGAGGGCGAGCTCCTGGCTCTCCTCGGACTTCGTCAGGTAGGGCTTCCAGCCGAGCTCGTAGTCGAGGACGCCGTACTTGACCTTGTTGTGGATGACGCGGAACGCCGCCTCGTCGATGTAGCGCTCGGCGACCAGCCCGTTGGTGACCGCATTGCTGAGCAGTGCCCCATAGAAGTAGGCGCTGTCGAAGAGGCTCGGGAAGGTGCCCGACGAGAACGGCATCTCGACGTCGAGGCCGGCCTCGGGCGAGCTCAGGGTATTGCCCTTGGCGAACCAGTCGGAGATGACATAGCCGGTGTATTTCCACTCGGTCTTCAAGATATCTCGGACGATCTGCTTCGAGTATCCGGCGTAGCTTCCGTTGACCCGATTGTAGGACGTCATGACACACGCGACGCCCGCGTCGACGGCCTTATGGAAGTGCGGCAGGTAGACCTCGCGCAGGGTGCGCTCGTCCATGACCGCGTTCACGTAGATGCGGGTGTCCTCGATGTTGTTGGCGGCCATGTGTTTGACGCAGGCCTGCACGCGATAGGTGTCTTCGATCGCGCGGGTCGGGTCGTCGGGGTCGGCGACCTTGGGGTCGTACTGCGCACCTGTCACGAAGGCCGCGCCCATCGTGCCGAGGAGAAAGGTGTCCTCGCCGTAGGTCTCCTGGGCGCGTCCCCAGCGCGGGTGGGTCACCTGGTTGACGGTTGGGGCGAGCAGGATGTGGCGCCCGAGATAACGCATCTCGTCGGCCATGGACTTGCCGATCTTGCGCTCGAGCTCGGGGTTGAAGCTCGCGGCGCGGGCGGCGGCGACCGGGAAGACGGTCGTGCCGTAATCGCTGTTGTACCAGCGCACACCACGCGGACCGTCCATGTACTTGAAGCCAGGCACGTCGACGCGGGTGTTGTCCTCCTGGTCGAACATGTTGTTCGGGTTGAAGGCCGGGCCGCTCATCTGCTGGATCTTCTCTTCGAGCGACATGGCTCGCAGGATCTGCAGCGAGCGGATGACGGTCGGGTCCTCGCAGTCGAGGTTGGCGCGACGCACGGTCGGGTCACAGGTGTCGACCGGTCCCGGCTCGGTGTCGTCCGCGCAGCCCGAGAATCCGATGAGAGCCCCGACGAGGACCGTGAGGCTCCGGGCGCCCCATGGCCATCGCCTGTGCGCCAGGTCTTGGAAATTATTTGCCTCTTTGCGGTCCATGTCAGGTCCTCCGAGTCGAGAGTGCAATGGTCAGAGATGAGTCTGGGAGGGGCCCGCCCCGTGGTTGGAGCGGAACCCCTGGCGACCTCAGAAGGAGGAGGTCGAGAAGCCGTGTCCTTCGACGTACGTCGAATGTTGGCCGTCGGTGGGGACGTCCTCGAGCTGTGAGGTCGCCGCCGCGTTCGACGCGGGCAGGCCGACCGGCAGCTTGCCGACGCCATTGACGATGCCGAAGGCCACGTCGAGGAAGACCTTGTCGGTGACGCTCCAGGACAGATAGACGCCGCCGGGGTTGTAGCTCAGGACCTCGGTCAGGACCGACGGGCGACCAGCGTCGATGCCGAGGACGATCTGGGTCTGCGAGCCGGGCCTTGCGTTGATGGCGTTGCGGGCAGCGATGAGGGGCGCAAGCACATCCGCGTTCTCGGCACCCGTGTACTCGAGCGAGCTCTTTGCGTGGCCGAGTGAGCCGCTGTCGGGGTCGTAGCTGTAAGGCGCGTCGATGCGGATGAAGACGTAGTCGCTGCGAGCGATGCGCTCGGCCGCGGTCGAAACCGGGACATCGTTGATGGAGGTCGCGTCGTTGGTGAGCTCGCCGTAGCCCTGGCTGACCGAGCGGACGTAGTCGAGGTCGAAGTTGCCCATGACGAAGTAGGAGCAGCCCGCGACGATGTAGGCTTCACCCGGAGGGGCCGGCAGGACCTTCATGGTGCCGTTGCCTGCGTTGCCTTTGTCTTCGGTCTGGGTGCCGTCGCCGTTTCCGTTGAGGAAGCCTTCGGGTTTGTCCTGGTTCACGACGAGGACCATGCTGCGGTTCATGGCGTTGAGACCGGACCGATACGACGGGTCGGTGTTCACGAGTGCCGGGGCCTGGGCTTCGTCGACATACGGATTCTCGAAGAGGCCGAGCGTGAAGACGAGTGCGAGCGCGCGGGCGGCGGCACCATCGAGCTGGGCTGCGGTGATGTCGCCGGCGGTGCGTGCGGTGCTGAATGCAGTGAGGTCACCGACACCCGCGAACTGGTCGACACCCGCGGAGATGGCGCGTGCGGCGCGTTGGGCCCGGGTCAGAGACTCGACGCCCCAGGGAGCACCAAGGGCCGTGCCGCCGGCATCGTCGAGGACACCCGGCGGGGCGATGACGAGGCCGCTGAACTCGAGCTCTTCGCGCAGCGCGTCGGTCACGAGCGTCGCATTGAACGAGGTACCGACCTGCTCGACGGTGGTGCCGTTGACGATCCCACCCATGCCGGTCCAGGTGCCGGTCTCGGGAACGCCATGTGAGGTCATCACGGCCGCGACACCACCTTCGATGGCGCGCTCGAACGGGACGACATGGTCATCGAACTTGTTGCCGCGATAGCTCAGGAATTTGCCCTTCGCGAGGCGCGAATCGAAGCCGCCCTTGGCCGGGCCCGAGCCGGGGAAGTTGCCCACGACGGCGGCCACGCTCTGGCGGCCGAGCGATTGTCCCTGCAGTCCTTCGATGTAGGCGTCGACCATGTTGCCGGCCTTGGTCTTGTCCTGGCCGAACCCGAACTGGCCGTCGAACCAACGCGGCTCGGTGGCGAGGTTGGCAGACACGCCGAGCGCCATCCGGATCCCGAGCGCGCGGTACTCCTGCGAGACGACCTGGCCGAAGGTGCGGGCGATGGTCGGGTCGCCAGAGGCGGCGATGCCGATCTCATGGGGCCAGCGCGAGAACGGAGCGGCCTTGAAGCGGTTGTTGCCGGCCGAGTGGCCCGGGTCGACGCTGATGACGAACGGGATGCCGAGCGCGGTCGCCTCGGCGGCGGCTTGCAGGTTGTTGGCCCAGCGGGCGCGATTGGTCGCGGTCGCGTTGAGCATCACCGCCTTGCCAAAGCGGATGTGGTTGTCCAGCAGCGTCTGGGTCGGCGTCGACACGTTCGCGTTCGCGGTGGTCGGCGCGTCGGTCAGCGTCGGGTGGCCGAGCAGGCCGAGCTTTTGTGCATCGTTCATACGCTCGACGAGGTCGGCGGCGCGTTCTTCCGAGGTGAGCGTCCAGTCCTCGTAGGCCTCGAGAGTGCCGTTACCGTTGAGGTCCTTATAGAGGATGGTGACCGGGCAGCGTGTCTCGGGCACGGGGCCGAGGCTCGCGAAGGTGGTCGTCGCGGTGTCCGACATCTTCGTGCGCACGGCGATGAAGGGTTGAGACGCGATGATGGCCGCGCGCCGCGCCGTGTTCACCTCGAGCTCACATTCGTCGGGCTGGACCACGTCCTCCTGGATGACCTCCTGGACTGTCTCGGCCGGTGTGGTGTCGGTATCGGGCGACGTGGCGTCGGTGTCGCCGGGCGTCGAGTCCGGCAGGACTGTGTCCGTCGTGTCGGTCGGCGTGGAGTCGGTGATCTCGACGTCGGTCGTGTCGGTCGTGTCGGTCGCATCGACCGTGTCGGTCGGGTTCTCGGTGTCCGACGAACAGGATGCCGCGACGAGGCACGTGACCGTCAGAATGGGAAGGCTCGAAAGTCGCAGCTTCATCGTCGGACTCCTATCGAAAGAAGGTGGCTGGAAGGGCCCCAGAGGGGCGGTGGGAGATGCGTGCCATCGGTGTGGCACCCACCGTCCCCCTGGGAAATTCATGCAGGTCTCGAGCCACCGCCGCGCTCACGCGGTGAGGCGACGGCAGTCTCGAACCTTCAGACTCAGTAGCCGGAGTTGCTGCCGGCACCGAGGCGGTACTGAGCAGCCCACGAGTCGGCAGGCTGGTCTTCGTACTGCGCTTCCACGGACAGATCCGAGCTCGGAATCTCCATCGGGAGACGGGCACGGAAGTACGGGAAGCCCTCGATCGGATGGGCATTGAAGAGCACATCGAGGATCGCGCGATCGACCGCACCGAACTCGACGACGACCGCATCGACACCGGTGTTGGCGGCCGGGTTGGTGTTCGCCGGGTTGCTGACGAGCGGGTAGCTGCCAGGGACACCCGGGAGCTCGTTCAAGTTCACGAGCCCGTCGACGAACGGCTTGATGATGCCGGGGCGGTCGAAGTGCATGACGAGGACGATTCGCAAGGTCGGGTTGGTGGCCGCGACGGCCTCGCCGGCCGCGTTGGTGTACCCGTACTTCACGCGCAGCGCGTTGATGACGCGGTTGCGATCCTGGATGGCCGGGGTGAGAGTCGAGTCCGACTGCGTGCCCGTGAAGACCTTGTCGAACGAGAGCGGCACGCCGTCGTCGAGGCCGAAGTAGATGCCCTTACGCGCGGAGATACGCAGGATGGCGATGTCCGCGGTGGTGATGCTGGCGGCCTCGGTGATGGCGCGAACGCCCTCGGCGGCAGGCCTCGTGTAGTCGTACTCGCCGAGGATGTCGGTGAGGTAGTCGGGGGCGGCGGTGTTGTCGACGAGGCTGTCACGCACGCCGTCGAAGTAGATGCTCATGATGTTGTCGGCGTTGCCGTCGCACTCGGCGCAGGTGCCGGTGATCGGCAGCAGACGACGGGTCGTTGCACCCGAGCCCCAGCTCGTGGTCTTGAGCATGACCATGGCGCGTTTCTGGGCGTTGAAGCCGTCGGTGCGGAACTCGGCCGTGCGGACGTTGGTCGCTGCGGCGGCGGTGTAGGGATTCTCGAAGGCGCCGAGCTTGAACGTCATCTCGAGGATCTTGTGGACGGCCTGATCGATGTCGAGGTCGTCGACGTAGCCGAGGTCGTAGGCGTCGCGGAAGTTGGTCTCGCTGTCGCTACCGAACTGATGCGAGCCGGCCTTGAGCCAGAGTGCAGCGCGTTGCGCGAGTGTCAGGCTCTCCATGTTGTAGCCGTTGCTGAGTGTACCCCAGTCGCCCGTGACCATACCGTCGAAGCCGATCTCGTTCTTCATGAGCAGGGTCATGAGACCGTGGCTGAAGCCGGAGGCGAGCTGGTCGGGTGACCACTCGGTCTGGCCCTCGAAGATGGAGTAGCAGGGCATGACGGCGGCGACACCCGCGTCGACGGCGGCCTGGAACGGGATGAGGTGCCAGTCGAAGTAGCCGCCCGGGAACACGTTGAAGCGGCCGGGGTACGAGTGGCTGTCCATGCCGCGCTCGTTCATGCCAGCGCCGGGGAAGTGCTTCATGGTGGCGGCGATACCGTTTCGGAGGCCGCCGTCGCCCGTGCCCTGGAAGCCCTCGATGACCGCGCGGGCATGGATGGCAACGGCATGAGCGTTTTCGCCGAAGGTGTTCTGCACACGTGCCCAGCGCGGCTCGGTGCCGGAGTCGGCCATCGGTCCGAGCTGCCAACGCATACCCATCGCCATGAACTCATGGCGCACGACGTCGCCGTAGCGGCGCGAGACGTTGCGGTCGTTGATGGCACCGAGTCCGAGCGGGTACGGCCAGGGCGAGACCATGCTCGGCAGGCTCAACGTCTGGACGCCCGTGCTGCCGTTCACGCTGAGGCCCGTGCCGTGGACCGGGTCCGCGGTGATGGTCATCGGGATCGACAGCGGCTGCGCCTCGGCCAACGCCTGGACGGCGTTGTGGTACTGGGCCAGCAGCGTGGGGGTGCTGTTGGGCAGGCGGATGAGCGAGTAGCGGCGATGCATGTCGCGGATATTGGTGATGGTCGAGGTCTGGAGCATGCCCTCGGCGGTGTAGCTGCCGTTACCGTGGCGGCTGCCTTCGCCCATCGTGCCGATCTTCTGCTCGAGGGTCATGTGGTCCAGCAGGTCCCAGGAGCGGCAGCTGTCGCTGAGGCGCCAGTCCTCGAAGGGCTCGAGCGTCCCATTGCGGTTGTGGTCTTTGAACTGCAGGCCATCGACGGTGATCTTCTGGAGGGCCGGGACCTCGGTCACGGGCAGTCGCATCGTCAGCTCTTCAGCCGTCATGTAGTCGGCGGCGAGGCCGAGCACGGGCTGCACAGTGTTCACGTGCACGGTGCACGGGTCCACGGTCGGCTCGGCGCAGAGGCCGGCCTGGCAGACTTCGCCAGCGGGGCAGGTGCCTTCGAGGTTGGTCGACGAGCAGAGGCTCGCGGTCGTGATGCAGTCGCCCTCGACGCAGGTGCTGCCGAGCTCGCAGGGGCCGGTCGGGGTGCCTTCGCTGCAGAGGGCACTCGTGAGGACGCAGCCACCGGAGAAGCAGGTGAGTCCGGAGGCGCAGATGCCGTCCAGATTGGTCGGGCTGCACAGGGTCGCGGCGACGACACAGGCGCCGCCAAAGCAGGTCTCACCCTCGTCGCAGGCGCCCTGCAGTTGCGTGGGGCTGCACGGTGGGACTACCTCTTCGGTGACGGTGATGACCTCTGTCTGGGTGATGACCTCATAGTCGGGGACGATGATCGTCTCCGTCTGGGTCACCGTGATGACCTCGTATTCGGTGACGACGACGGTGTCTTCTGTGCAGGCGCCAAGGCCCACAAGTGACACCGCCAGGATACCCAATAACGCTGATCTCATGACATACCTCCAAGGATACTTAGGTTCGCGGGGTGAATCTGCCGCTCTGCGGGAGCGGGTCTGTCTCTTTGGAACTTATTGCGATAACGACGAAATATTGTTGGCAGGAGCCCCGGCCCTGGGCTGGAATAGCTGCAGATTGGCCAAAGCCGAGCGCAGGACGAGAGTCGCCGCGCCGATGGCGATGGGGCCTTTTTCGATGGGTGAGATGACGACGTCCGAGCGCTCCACCGAGGTCCAGAGCGCGCGATCTCTCAGGGTGGCACGCAGCGGGACGAGCAGCAGGTCGCCAGCGCTCGCGAGCCGGCCCCCGAGAATGACGCGGGCCGGGTTCAAGATGTTGATGAGGTTCGCGACGGCGATGCCGAGGTACTTGCCGGCTTCGGCGATGAGCTCGATGGCGAGCTTGTCGCCCGCGTGGGCGCTCTGCACGATGTCGGCCAGGGTCACCGAGCTCGTCTCGGAGAGCACGGTTTGCCGGCCGGCGGAGATGGCCTGCTTCGCTTTGTCGATGATCGCGGCCGAGCCGATCTCGGCCTCGAGGCAACCGCGAAGTCCGCAGCGGCACTTGCGCCCCGCGGGGTCGACCGTGGTGTGGCCGACTTCGCCAGCGATCCCGTTGAAGCCGCGATAGGGCTCGCCGTTGATGATGTGGCCTGCACCCACACCGGTCGCGACCTTCATATAGGTGAAGTCGGAGACCTTCTTGCCAGCACCGTGGTGGGCTTCGGCGAGTGCGCCGCAGTTGGCGTCGTTGTCGACGAAGACGCGGGCCCCGAACCGATGGTGGAGCTGGGCGGCGAAGCGAACGTCGGCCCAGGCCGGAAGGATTCGGGGCGAGAGGCGGTCGGGGGTCATGGCGTCGATGGGGCACGGTACGGCGACGCCGACGCCGAGCAGAGGGCCGATGGCCTCGGGGCGACGTCGTGCCTCGTCGAAGAACTCGCCCATGAGGCGCAGGGTCCCGGGCGGGTCGTTGGCGACGTCGAACTCTGCGTTGCGGTGCCAGAGAGGGCGGCCGCGCAGGTCGCAGAGGGCGACGGTCACGTGGGAGGCGCCCATCTCGATGCCGATGACGTGGTTGCGCTCGTGGTTGAAGCGTAAGACGGCCGGTGGGCGACCCGATTTGGAAGGAGCGATGTGGCTGCTGGCCAGGAGATCCATGGCCATCAGTTCGTTGACGATGGTGGAGACCGTCGAGCTCGAGAGCCCGGAGATCCGGGCCATTTCGGCGCGCGAAATACCATCGTCTTTGAACCACACCATCTGGGCGAGAGCCGCCGCATTACTGAAACGCAGCGCTTGCGTGTCGGACACGCGCTCCAGCCCCGTTTGTTCGAGAGGCGGAAAAACGAACATGTGCGCAGAGTAGGAGCCGCAATTACCCGAGTCGACTTATTTCGGTCGAAAGTCGAAATAACTCACCGGTCGCTGCGGGACGCACCCGGAGTCGATAAAAGCCAATTCGAGTCAAGTGGTTGGGCTGTGTGTGATATGGCGCCTCTCCGCCGTGTGAAAGTGGGTTTTGACGCTCGTCGGAATTCAGCTCCGAATGCCCTGTGTGATTCCCAATATGATGTGTCAATATGCCATCAGAATGGTCGGATTTGACACTGGTCGGGCAATTTGACGCTGGTCGATGTGGATCAAATCGGGGACACTGCGCTCGTTCCGATCGTGGCGGCAGCGACGACAGCGATGGGAGGGAGACGGTGTTCATGGGGTCAGTCATCACTCACCACAGGCTCCAGGTGACGACACGTCGCCGAGGCCTACACGACATCACCGACGAGGTCGTACGGCTCGTGGCCACCACCGGTGTGCAAAGCGGGCTCTGCAACGTCTTCGTGCGCCACACGAGCTGCTCGCTCATCATCCAGGAGAACGCAGACCCGAGCGCCCGCCACGACCTCGAGCAGTGGCTCGAGCGGTTGGCCCCCGAGGACGACCCGCACTACACCCACACGGTCGAGGGGCCCGACGACATGCCGGCCCACCTGAGGAGCGCGGTGACGCGCACGAGTGAGCAGGTCCCCATCATCGAGGGGCGGCTCGGGCTCGGGACCTGGCAGGGCATCTATCTATGGGAGCATCGGCGGCGTGGGTCGCGGCGCGAGCTCATCGTGACGGTCTTTGGGCAGTGACCAAGGCGGGACACCTCGACGCGGACCGGCACGCCGAGTTGGCCAGCCCGTGTGTGTCTCAGCCCGTCGACGATGTCACCCGACCTCTTCACAGGTGACGGTCACCTCGAGGGTCTCGGTGCCGCCGCCGACGTAGATGGTGCCCGACGACGGGGTCGAGTCCATGAAGTTGCGCCCCACCGCAACGCGCACGTGGTCGGTCTGCGTGAGGACGCCGTTGGTCGGGTCGAAGCCCTTCCAGCCGGACTCGGGCAGGTAGACCTGCGCCCAGGCGTGGGTCGCTTCGGCCATCGCGCGGTTGTGGTGTTTGGGGCCTGTATATAGATAGCCGCAGACGTAGCGGGCCGGGATGCCGAGCAGGCGCGCAAGACAGATGAAGAGGTTGGTGAAGTCCTGACAAACGCCGCGGCGGTGGACGTAGACGTCGAAGGCAGTCGTGAAGACGGTCGTCGAGTTCTGCTTGTAGGTGTAGTCGCGGAAGATCGACTGGTTCATGTCGATGAGCGAGTCGATGAGGTCGAAGTCGTTCCGCTCGACGAAGCTCATCGCGTATTCGTGCAGCTCGATGAGCTGGCTCTCGGGGAGCTCGGGCGGGAGCAGGTAGGGCTGCAGCATGTGACGCTGCCACGGCATCCAGTTGAGCGGGATTGTCGTGCGCGCGTGCAGGGGGCGGAACTCGAAAGGGTCGGTGTCGAGCGCGACGACGAGCGAGTGGGCCTCGATGGTGAGCTCCTCGAAGGGGCGCTCGAGGACGACGCGGCGCGCGCGGTTGCCGAACACGTCGGTATAGTCGCGCCACTTGCCCTCGACCGAGAGCTTGAGCTCGTGACGCGCGAGTCGCTGGAGGCGGTCGGTCGCCGGTTCGAAGCGGAGCAGGTGGGTCGAGCGCTCGACGGGCTTGTCATAGCGGTAGATCGTGCGGTGGAAGACCTCGAGGCGACGCGGTGGTGCCGTGCGAGGGCGCGTCGGCGGGACTGGACGCGTATGGACGGGCGGCGCTTCGGGTGTGTCGGCCGTCGCGTCAGTCCCGACCGGGGTTCCGGTCCCTTTGGATGTGTCGGTGTCCGACACCTTGGGCGACGGCGATGGCGACGCCCTCGTCGCCGATGGTGCGGGAGCCGACACCTTCGCCGCGGCAACCTTGGCAGCGGCTTTGGGGCGCGGCGGGAGCTCCAGCAGCAAGGCGCCCTGTCGAACGACGAGTAGCGTCCCGGGGGCCAGCTCGCGCCAGGTCGCCGTAACGTCGCTCTCGGTCTCGAGCAGGTTGGTCGAGACGATGACCCCCTTACGCGACTTCACGCCCCGCCGCGTGAGGTTCACCTGCAGCTCGTCGTCGCCGAAGATGACCTCTTCATAAGGGGGCTTGAGCTCCCAGAGCCAGGCGGGTTGACCGCCCTGGGCGTCGCAATAGACGACGAGGTCGCTGCCATCCGTGATGGCGCATGTCAGGACGCCGTGGTCGTCGAGCGGTGCGAGCCAGCTCTGCAGGACCTCCGGGTCACACTCGCGCAGGCTCCTCCATTTCTGGCGCGCGATACGCGTCATGAGGTCGCAGAACACGAGCTCGGTGTCGGTCGAGCCGACCGGCTCGAAGAGCGGATCGACCCCCAGCTCGGGCCGGCTCTCGAGGCTGCCGGAGTGAGTGAAGAGCCAGTCGCGCCGCCCCCAGGACCGCATGAAGGGCTGCGTATTCGCGTCCGCGATGGCGCCCCACCGCGCCGACCGGATGTGCATCATCACGAGCGAGCTCTCGAGGTGCTCCCACCCTTCGACCAGCCGACTCTTGACGCTCTCGGTGGCCGGGGCCGGCTCCTTCAGCACGGTCGCCGCGGGCTCGTGTCCGGGGTAGAACCCGATGCCCCAGCCGTCGGGCAGCGGGCGTCCCGGGTGGAGACAGCGCAGGTCGAAGCTCGGCGACAGGGCACCTTCGAAGGACATCGCGAGGAAGCTCGGCATCGGGTCGTGGCACTCCTGGTTTCGCCTGTCGGCCTCTCGGGACGTGAGCCCCGGGGCGCATCGCCGCGAATGGTGACCCAACGCCCCCGATCTGTCCACGGGAACCACGGCCGTCCCAAGGACGGACCCAGAGTTGTCGTTCGGCGAGTCCTGCCTACGAAGCCTCGTTCGTCCCGAGGGCAAGGCACGCTCTGGCCATTCATCGTGCTCGACCAGCGTTCTTGACGGCGGGATCACGCGGCGCGAGTCTCACGCCCGATGCGCCGCTTCGACCTCAAGTTCGGTCCCGACCTGCTCGCCACCGTCCCGAGCGAGCCGGGCGTCTATCGCTTCGTCGACGCCGCCGACACCGTCGTCTACGTCGGCAAGGCCGCCGATCTCCGCCGCCGCCTGACCCAATATCGCAACGCCGGTACCACCCGTCGCGGCCGCAAACCCCATCGCATCATGAAGGACGCCGTCGCGCTCCTGTGGGAGACCTTCCCGACCGACCTCGACGCGAGCCTCGAAGAGGTGCGCCTCATCCAGCGCCTGCGCCCGCGCCACAACATCGCGAGCGCCTACGAGTTCCTTTATCCTTACATTGGGTTACGCGCCGATAGCCTCGCGCTCCACTCCCGCAAACGCGACCTGACGCTTGTCCTCACGAGCAAGCCCGACCTCTTCCCAGAGCTCCGCATGCACGGCGCCTATCGCTCCCGCGAGACCGTCGCACTCGGCTTCTTCGCCGCCGTCCGGCTCTTGCGACACCTCGCCCACCAGGAGCCAAAGGCACGCGTCAAGGCGCTCGTCGCCCGCGACGAACATGCGCTCCCAGTCGCCCTGCGCCGCGTCCCCGACGAGCTCATCGGCGGGCTCGAAGCGCTCTTGCGCGGCCAGTCCACCGACGTGTTGGGCGAGCTCGCCGTCGGCCTGCTCGAGGTTCCCTCCGCTCGCGCCAAGGCGTCTGAAGTCCAGGCCGATGTCGACCTCGTCACGACCTTCTTCCACGAAGAGGCCAAGCCCCTGCGTCGCGTCGTCGAGGCCACCGCCTTCGCGCACTGGCCCGTCCCCCAGACCGAGCGTGACCCCCTCTTCTTGAGGTTCCGCGCCGCGACCTGATGGGGGCGAGGCGCAGTCAACGCTGCCCGGTCAACGCACGACCGGCCGTTGCTCGTCGTTCCAGCGCAGCATGCCACCGACCATGTTGCTGAGCCTCGAGAACCCCGTCCGGGCGAGCGCATCCGCGGCCCGACCCGACCGCCCACCCGAGCGGCACACGAGCACGATCTCGGTGTCCTTGTCCCAGGCCTGCGCCGCGGCCACGACCGTGGCGAGCGGGACCAGCTCGGCGCCATCGATGTGGCCGAGCTCGCCCGTGAACTCGTGCGGCTCACGCACGTCGACGAGCTTTTTGCCAGCCCGATGCGCGACGACGTCGGCCGGCGTGACATCACGAAAGTGGCCGGGTTGGGGGAGGGTTTCGAAGGCGGACGACATGGCGAGGACTCCTTCTAGATGAACGTGGGCGACAGTCCGCCCCGATGAGAATGTTTAGAGGGACACGACTTCGAGCTGCGCGAAGTCGGCCGGCTTCAGGCCGGGACCTTCCCGCAGGCGCGGTTGGCAGGCACCGCCAGGTCGAGCTTCTTTGGCGGCGGCAGGTTCAAGGCGTTCATGATGTCGATGAACTGGTCTCGGGTCTTGCCCGCGATGCGCGGATTCAGCCGCGCCTCTTCGCCGATCGTCGTGCAGGTGAAGCCCTTGTAGTCGTGGCCGGGCCAGACCACCGTTTCGGCCGGGAGCCGGAAGAGCACCCGGGTGATCGAGTCGTACAGCAGGCCCGGGTCGCCGTTCTGAAAGTCCGCCCGGCCACAACCGCGCACGAGCAGCGTGTCGCCCGTGAAGAGCTGGTCGCCGACCATGAACGTCATGCCGTCATCCGTGTGGCCCGGCGTCGACAACGCCGTGATGCGGATGTTGCCGATGACGACTGCGTCGCCGTGCGCGAGCGATTGGTCGACACACGGCGCGCCGATTTTCGACGCCGCGGTCATGGCGCCCGTCCGTCTGCGCAGCTCGCCCGCGGCGGTCACGTGGTCCGCGTGAACATGCGTCTCCAGGACCCAGCGCAACGTCAAGCCGAGGTCGTTGATGAGCGTCAGGTCGCGTTCCACCTGCTCGAGCACGGGGTCGATGATGGCGCACTCCAGCGTGACCGGGTCGGCGAGGAGGTAGGTGTAGGTCGAGCTTTCCTTATCGAAGAGCTGGCGCAGAATCATAAAATCGCCTCCAGTGGGTGCGACGAGGTGGTCGTCTGGCCAGTGACTTGTGCACGGCCGATGCCAACACGGGACGCGCCCCGGATCAAGGCCGGGGGTGGACCTTCGTGAGCCTCCCAACACGCCGCCCACCCCGCTCACGAAACACCGGGTGTAGCATGTGTTGCATCACCTGAAACGACTGCAACTCGACCTGCCCATCTGTCAAGGTCTTCATTGACAGAGGCCGTCAGGTCGTATGCTCTAGCCACTTAGACCCCGGAGCGCAGGCTATATGGATACCCCCAGCGGAGCCCCTCAGCAGAAGCTGCTCGTCCTCGACGATGAGGCCGCCATGGGCATGACCATCGCCAGCATCGCGCGCTCCGCGGGTTTCGAAGCCCACGCGTTGACCGAGCCGGACGCCTTCTTCGCCGAGGTCGCCACATGGGACCCGAGCCACATCGCGCTCGACCTCGTGATGCCCCAGGTCGATGGCATCGAGGTCCTGCGGCGCCTGGCCGATGTCGGCTGCCGCGCCAACATCATCATCACGAGCGGTGTCGGAACCCGGGTGCTCGAAGCCGCGAAACAGTCGGCCCTCGAGCACGGCCTCTCCATCGCTGGGGTCGTCTCCAAGCCCTTCACGCCTGCCAAGTTCCGCTCGTTGCTCAGCGGCACGGCCATGCGCCAGACCCAACCCCTCAACGCCATCAACGGCTCGAACGCCCGCCCAGAGTTGGCCATCACCGCAGCCCACCTCGAGACGGCGGTGCGCGAATGCCAGCTCAGCCTCGCCTTCCAGCCGAAGGTCCGCTGCCGCGACGGCGCCATCGCCGGCTTCGAAGCGCTGGCACGTTGGCAACACCCCGAGCTCGGTTTCGTCCCACCCGACCGCTTCATCCTCGTCGCCGAGACGCTTGGCCTCATCGATCTCTTGACCGACTACCTCTTCGACCGCGCCTTTGCCTGGTTCGCCCAGTTCGACCGGGGACTTGGCTACAAGCTCTCGCTCAACGTGTCGCGCCGGTCGCTGGGCGACATCGGGTTTGCCGACCGCGTCGCCAACCAATGCCAGCAGCATGGTGTCGCACCCGAGTCCATCATCCTCGAGATCACCGAAACCTCGGCGCTCGCCGACCCGACGACGTCGCTCGACCTCCTGACACGCCTCCGGTTCAAGGGGTTCCGGCTGTCCATCGATGACTTCGGCATCGGCTACTCCTCCATCGCCCAGCTCGTGCGCCTCCCCTTCTCCGAGCTGAAGATCGACAAGTCATTCGTCATGAACGCCGCCACGTCGGGCGAATCGCGCACCATCATCCGCGCCATGGTCGGCCTCGCGCATAGCCTCGAGCTCGAAGTGACCGCCGAAGGGGTCGAGGACGAGACGGCGCTCGACCTCTTGCGCGAAGCGCGGTGCGACCTTGCTCAAGGCTACCACATCGCGCGCCCCATGGCGGCGCCAGCGCTCGCCAAATGGCTTGATGATCAAGAGATCGTCGGCGCCCCCTCTGGGCCATCCACCCATGAGATGGCGCGTCCGCAAGGCGCGCAGAACGGCCTTCCACGGCAGTTACCCGGTTCCCCCCGCTAGCAGCACCGCAGCGACAATAGCGACCACCCACGTGTGTGGGTCGAGTCATGAATAGGCCTCGTCATGAATAGCCCGAGCGTAGCGCCCACCACGTTGACACATCTCGAAGGCGGCGGAGAGCTCGGCGGCCTCATGCGCGCCTTCGACTGGTCGAAGACTTCCCTGGGTGCCGCCGAGTCGTGGCCGGCCAACCTCCGAACGGTGGTGCGGTTGATCCTGACCTCGAACCACCCGATGTTCGTCTTCTGGGGGCCCGAGCTCTTGTGCCTCTACAATGACGCCTACCGCCAGACGATGGGCCCCGAACGGCATCCTTCCGCGCTCGGTGCACCGGGCTGCGAAGTCTGGTCAGAGATCTGGGGCTTCCTCGAGGCGCAGATCGAGCTCGTCATGTCGGGCCGCGGCGCCACCTCGCAGGAGGAACAGCTCATCCCGGTCACTCGACACGGTCAGGTCGAAGACGTCTATTGGACCTACGGTTACTCGCCCATCCACGACGACACCGCTCCGAACAGCGTTGGCGGCGTTCTCATCATCTGCAATGACGTCACCAAGCGGGTCACGACCCGGCTCCGCCTCGAAGAAAGCGAAAGGTCGCAGCGCCGCGCACTGCTCGCCATGCAGGCCATCCTCGACTACTCGATGGACATCATCGCGACGCTCGACCGGGATGGCACCTTCCTCCAGGTCAGCCGCAGCGTCATGCGCCTTCTCACCTTCAGTGAGTCGGACCTCCTCGGCCGCCGCCTCACGGCGCTCATCCACCCCGACGACCTCGAATCAGCGACCACGAAGCTGGCCGCCATCTCTGCAGGGGAGGCCACCTCGGTCGAGTTCGAGTGCCGCGTGATCCGGTTCGACGGGACGTTCTTGCCCGTCCTCTGGTCGGTTGCCTGGGTCGAGGCCGAGCATCAGATCTACGCCGTGGGGCGCGACCTGACCGAGCGCATCGAGTCCGAGCGTCGCCTGCGGCATGCCAACCGGATGGAGACCGTCGGTCGCCTGACCGGTGGCATCGCCCACGACTTCAACAACCTGTTGGCCATCATCCTCGGGAACGCCGAGCTCCTGGTCGAGCTGCTCGCCCACGACCCTGCGACCCGGTCTCAGGCCGAGCTCATCTCACAAGCGGCGGAGCGCGGCGCGAGCCTCGTGAGTCGCCTCTTGTCGTATGCGCAGCGTCAACGCCTCGACTCTAACATCGTCGATCTCGGCGCCGTGCTGCGAGACCTCGTGCCGCGCTTGGAACGCCGCCTCGGCGGGTCCACCACACTCGAGCTGCGCATCGCGGACGGCGCCTGGCCGGTCAGCGTCGACGTCCCCCAGTTCGAGAACACGCTCGACGACCTGGTGACCAATGGGCGCGACGCCATGTCGGCCGGCGGGCACCTGGTCGTCACCTGCGACCACGTCGTCATCGAGTCGTCGAAGACGGCGAAGGCGCTCTTTGGCCTCGTGGGATCGAGGACCGACCTCGAGCCTGGGGACTACGTTCAGGTCTCGGTCACCGACACCGGCAAGGGCATGAGCGACGAGGTCCTCGCGAATGCCTTCGAACCTTTCTACACGACCAAGGACATCGGACATGGAACCGGGCTCGGCCTCAGCATGGTGCTCGGCTTCATCCGCCAATCCCGGGGCCACGTCGGGGTCATCACGCGCCCTGGTCACGGCACGACCGTGCACCTCCTCCTGCCGCGGTCACCAAGCGGTCCGCTGGCGCCGTCCAAGTCTGCCGAACACCCGCTAGTCGTAGCGAGCGCCCCGTCCAGCATCCTGATCGTCGATGACGAGGAGGTCATGCGCAAACACGTGGCAGCCCACCTCGCTCGCCTCGGCTACGTCGTCCAAACCGCGAAGGACGCTGAAGATGCGCTTACCGTTCTGGGCACCGGAGTCGCGGTCGACCTCCTCTTCACGGATGTCATCATGCCGGGTGGCATGAACGGCCGTGAGCTCGTCGACGAGGTCAGAAAGACCCGCCCCGGTATCAAGGTGCTGTACACCTCCGGGTATACGGCCGAGGCGCTGGCCTCGCGCAGCGGCCAGGAGGTCAGCGCCGACCTGCTCCTGACGAAGCCCTACAAGAAGCAGGAGCTCATCGCCAAGGTCAAAGCCGCGCTCGAGAGGCCCTGAGGTTTCTTGATGCGGGACGCCAGAGCATGAGCAGCTGCCTGAATGGTACGCGTCGTGCTTAGGTTATCGCTCCGGGAGTCCTCGATCGGAGCACGGCTGTGATTCGTTGGTGCGCCTACTGTCAATCGTTCCTCGGTGAGAGCGAGCCTTTCGAGGACTACAGCCTTACCCATGGCGTCTGCGACGAGTGCCTGCCCATCTTCGAGATGGAGGAGGAGGCCGAGCCCCTCTTCGTTCGAATCGACCAGCTCAAACGTTTCCACGACGCGCTTTCCAAGGCCGGTCGCGCCGAGGATCTCGAGGCCGCGTTGAAGCTCATCGACGAGGCCAAGGCGCTCGGTCTGCGGTCGGCGGACGTCCTGATGGGGCTCGTCGGGCCATTGCTCTGCGAGATCGGTGACCTCTGGGAGTCGGGGATCATCACCGTCAAGGACGAGCACCGCTTCACCCATTTCTATGGTGGTGTCATCGAGCGTATCCGGCAGACCTCATCGGTCGGCCACAAGATGGGCGATTCACTCGCTTCAGCTCGTGTTCACGGTCCTGAAGAGGGCATCGACGTCCTCCTGATTCAGCCTCGCAGCAATCGCCATGTTCTGGGATTGAAGCTTCTCGAACACTGGCTCTGGGACCACGACGTGGAGGCCGTCATCGTCCCGCTCACGTCACCTACGTCGGTCGAAGACGTGCTCCATCGTCTGCGACCCCGTGTGGTCGGGATCTCCATCTCGCTGGCCCTTCAACTCCCAGAGGTCGAGCGCCTCGTGGCGTTGATTCAGGACAAGGCTCCCGGCACGCCCATCGTGCTCGGCGGTGGTGCGGTCAAGAGCGGGGAAATCGTCGCGCTGCCAGGGACGGAGCTGATGTCGGACGGCGCGGTGTTGCTGCGCCTGCTCCATCGCAACGCGCCACGACCGGCAACCTACGACCACAACAGCCCCGCGTGAGTCGGCCCCAGACAAGACGATGCACGGATACAACGGCGCCGATCTGCGCTTTCGTGACCTTGACATTCGTAGGCCTGAAGCGCTCACTCACTGGAAACCCCTGCCGTAGACGGTCAGTCTGACCGCTCAGAGAGTCGAGAAGAGATGTCGACGAAACCCAACGAGACATCTCGCGTCGAGACCCTCCGTCGCTACGGCATCCTGGATACCCCACGCGAACGGGACTTCGATGCGATAGCGGAACATGCGGCCAGGGTGGCGGGCGCTCCCATCGGACTCGTCAGCTTCGTCGATGCGCGCCGACAGTGGTTCAAAGCAGAGGTCGGCCTCGGCTTCGACGAGACCTCGCGCGACCTGTCGTTCTGCCAGCACACCATCGCCCAGGGCGATCTCTGGGTCGTTCCGAACACGACTGAAGAACCCCTCCTCGCAGACAACCCCTTCGTCACCGCCGAGAACGGCATCCGCTTCTACGCTGGGGCCGTCATCGAGGCACCTGATGGCAGCCGACTCGGCACCGTGTGTGTCCTCGATCGGGTGCCGCGAACGATCGACCCGGTCACCCAAGACGCCCTTCGGATGCTGGCGAAGCAGGTCGTCGCCATGCTCGAGCTGCGGCTCGCGCGCCGCTCGTTGGTCGCGCTCGAAACAACCCTGAGCAACACCCAGACAGCCGGGGAACCCGGCGAAAAGCTACGCAGCTCCGAAGCGGAGATGGCGCGCGCCCAGC
The DNA here is from genome assembly GCA_942493285.1 of uncultured Myxococcia bacterium. Lineage (GTDB taxonomy): Bacteria > Myxococcota_A > UBA9042 > PHBI01 > PHBI01 > WYBB01. Next base: position 5,486,163 of record OW818691.1, on the reverse strand, counting down.
GTATCGCTCACCTCGGCAGCTGGGAGTTCGATGTCACGAGTGGCGCCGTGGCGTGGTCCGACGAGAACTTCCGCATCTTCGGATTCGAGCCCACGTCCGCCGTCCCGAACAACGACGTGTATCGGGAGCTCATCCACCCCGACGACCTGGCACGTGTTGAGGCGGTGATCGGGGCGGCGCTCAGAGACCGAACAGCGATCGACATCGAGCATCGCATCTTGCGCGCCGACACCGGCGAGGTCCGGTGGATCCATGTCCTCGCAGAGGCCCGCGATGACGGCAGTCCGTCTCCTCATCGGTTGACCGGTACCACCCAGGACATCACCGATCGTAAGGTCGCAGCCCAACGCCTGATCCGGCTCAACCAGGTCCATCGTCTACTCAGCGAAACCAATGAGGCCATCACCCACAGCACGGATATCGGCGCGCTCCACCAAGAGACCACACGCATCGCTGTCGAAACGCCGGGGTTTGCCCTGGCCGCGGTCGTCGATGCGGCTGATGGCGAGGTCCACGCGTTACATACGTCGCTCGCCTCGGTGCAGGAGGGCACCTCGCTCATCGAGGCCTTGAGGGCCGACGGGCTCGTCGCAGATGCAGTCACGACGGCGCGTCCGGCCGTTTCGTTCGACCTCGCCCGAGACGACCAGAGACACATCGGGCGAGCGACCTATCTCGCGTCGAAAGTCGGGTCGGTCGCCGTCTTCCCGCTGCGCGTCCGCGGTGTCATCGAGCGCGCCCTGGTACTGGGCGCGGGTGAGGTCGGCTTCTTCCAGGACGACGAGCTCACCCTGCTCACGGCCGTGGCGGACGACCTGTCGTTTGCGGCCGACGCCTTCGTGCGTGACGCGATGCGCACACGCGCCGAGAAGGAGCTCGAGACTACACGCAAACAGACCGCACTCCTCCTCGAGTCGGTCGGCGAAGGCATCTACGGCATCGATGCAGCCGGGTGCCTCGTCTTCGCCAACCATGTGGGACGCTCGCTACTGGGGCTCGGCCATGGCGACATGGTCGGCCAGCCGATGCACGACCTCGTCCATCACCGACAACACCGACACATCGGTGGCTCCGGGTCTGCCGTCGAGATGTGTCCGATCCACGCGACGCTGCACGATGGGCTGACGCGCAAGGTCGACCACGACCACTTCTTCCGCTTCGATGGTGAGCCGTTTCCGGTCGAGTACGTGTGTGCGCCCGTCACCGACGAGTCGGGCGCAATCTCGGGTGCGGTCGTCTCCTTCCGAGACATCGCGGAGCGCCTTCGACGCGAGGCCCTCGACGCTTTCGAGGGCAGGTTGCTCGAGGCGATCTCCGGCGACGGTACGCTCACCGAGACCTTCGATGCAGTGGCGCGTGGTGTAGAGGAGCTCACGCGCGGCGTGCTTTGTACCATCATGGTGCCCGACGAAGAGCATCGTGTGCTGAGGCTCGTCACGGCTCCCAGCATGGATCAACGCTTCTGGCAGGAAGTCGACGGTTCCTCCATCGACGATGACGCCACCATCTGTGGCCGGGCCGTACGACAGCGCGAGGCCATCCTGCTGGAGGCCATCGACTCGACTCCAACACGCCTACGACGATTGCTGAAGGACGACTACGGCATCGGGTCCATGTGGTCGGTCCCGGTCCTTGGCGCTAACGACGAGGTGCTCGCGGTCTTCACGCTCTACCACGACCGCCCACGTCTCCCCGAGGCCCACGAGCGGACCCTCATCGAGCGTATCTCGAAGCTCCTGCGGCTCGCCATCGAACGCGACCGCAAGCGCCGCGAGCTGCGAGCCAGCGACGAGTTCATCCGGCGCACCTTTGCAGGTGCCGCAACCGGTATTGCCATCAACGACCTGAAGCGCAGGTTCATCCTCGCCAATGACGCCTTCTGCAAGCTTGTTGGCTACACCTTCGACGAGCTCCAGACCCTCGATGTCACGAGCATCACCCACCCCGACGACCGCGAGTCGAGCGAGACCCTGATCGGTGATGCCATCGCCGGTCGTCGCGAGTCCTTCGTCCATGAGAAGCAATACATCCGCAAGGACGGGAGCGCGGTCTGGGCGCGGGTCAGCAGCTCGCCCGTCAAGGATGCTGACGACCGACCGGTGGGCACGATCGCCGTGACCGAGGACATTGGGGCCCAAAAGAAGGCGCTCGACGCTCTGGTGGCGGCGAGCCTCGCTCTTGCGTATCGCGGGCCGCATCGTGCGTGTCGGCGGCTGGGAATACCACCCGCGCAGCGGCGCACTCATCCTCTCCGACGAGGTCCACGCGCTCCTGGACTTCGAGTCCAATCGGATTCGTGACCTCCAGTTCCTGCTCGCCGTCATCAAGCCTGCCTACCGCGACCGCATCGTCGATGCCATGCACCGCTGTGCTCGCGGCGGGCAGGCGTTTGACACGGATTGCGAGGTCGAGACCAACGCGGGTCGGCACCTCTGGGTGCGCATCATCGGTGAGGCGGACAACCGCAACGACAAACGGGACAGGCGGGTGCGCGGGGCGTTCTGGGACATCACCCAGCATCGCCGCGACGCGGAGCGCTACAAGCGTCTCGAAGCGGAGGCGAGCCAGCTTGCCGGGCGACTACGAACCACGCTCGAGAGCATCAGCGATCCGTTCTTCACGGTGGATAGAGAATGGCTCGTCACCTTCATGAACCCCAATGCGGAGGTTCTCTTTGGAGTCAGCCAAGCCGAGGCCGTTGGGCGCCTTTGTTGGGAGGTCATTCCGACGGCCGAAGCGGGTTCAATCGGCGTCAACCTCAGGCGCGCCGCCGACATCCATCAGACGGTCCTCTTCGAAGCCGGCGTCGTCGATGATGGGCGTTGGTTCGCTGTCTCTGCCTATCCTTCGAGCGAAGGCGTCGCCGTCCACTTTCGAGATGTGACCGACCGTCGAAAGGCAGGGGAACGACTTCTCGAGCAGGCGACCCTCCTTGACCAGGCCCAGGACGCCATCCTCGTTCGCGACCTCGACCATCGGATCCTCTATTGGAACAAGAGCGCCGAGCGGATCTACGGCTGGTCGAGCGCGGAGGCCATGGGCCAATCCGCCAAACACCTCCTCTACTCGGACACGACGACGTTGCTCGCGGCGACCTCGCAAGTCATCGAAAATGACGAGTGGACCGGCGAGATCGAGCAGGTGACGAAGGATGGCAAGCGTGTCGTGGTGAGCGGCCGTTGGTCGCTGGTGCGCGACGCGAAGGGCAATCCGAAGTCCATCCTCTCGATCAATACCGACATCACCGAGAAGAAGCGGCTCGAACAACAGTTCCTACGCGCCCAGCGAATGGAGAGTATTGGCACTCTCGCAGGCGGCATCGCCCACGACCTCAACAACGTGTTGGCGCCTATCCTCATGGCGGTGTCGGCGCTGGTCGGTGAGGAAGAGGACGAAGAGAAACGAGAGGACCTCGGCGTCATCGAGCGCTCGGCCGAACGCGGCGCCAAGATGGTGCGCCAGCTCTTGTTGTTTGCCCGAGGCAGCAGCGGGAGCATGGTGCCGCTGCGCTTTGGCGACGTCATCGCGGAGGTCTATCGGATGATGCGGGACACGTTCCCGAAGAACATCACGATCAACCTCGATCTCGAAGAGGACCTCTGGGAGATCAAGGCCGACCCGACCCAGATGCACCAGATGTTGACCAACCTCTGCGTCAACGCGCGGGACGCCATGCCCGAGGGCGGCGTCCTCACCATCGCGGTCGAGAAGGTCGTCCTCGATGAGATCTACGCCGAGATGAATATCGACGCGCGCGCCGGTCCGCATGTGATCGTCCGGGTCGAGGACACCGGGACCGGCATGGGCCCCGAGACGCTCGAGCGGATGTTCGAGCCCTTCTTCACCACCAAAGATGTGGGCAAGGGAACCGGGCTCGGACTCTCGACCGTTCACGCCATCGTGCGTGGGCACCACGGCTTCATCAACATCTACAGCGAGCTCGGCAAGGGTACCCGCTTCAAGATCTACTTCCCGGCCGAGCTGCCGACCGACGCGCGTAAACAGGCCGTGCTCGAACAAGCGACCGTGCCCCGTGGCAACGGCGAGCTCGTCCTGGTCGTGGATGACGAGGAGGCCATCCGGACCGTGACGCGCCGCACGCTCGAGCGCTACGGGTATCGTGTCATGCTCGCCTGCAACGGGGCCGAAGCCGTCGCCATTTTTGCGCAGCACGCGGACGAGGTCGATGTGGTCCTCACGGACATGGCCATGCCGGTCATGGACGGGCCCGCTACCATCGTCGCCCTCCGGTCGCTCAAAGCCGATGTCCGAATCATCGGGTCGAGTGGGCTCAACGCAAACGGTAATGTCTCCAAAGCCGTCGACTCTGGGGTCAAACACTTCGTGCCGAAGCCGTACACTGCCGAAGCGATGTTGCGGGTCCTCAAACGAATCCTGGTCGAGCCCAAGCCGTAAGCGGGCCGCCCCGCAATCGCCCTGACACCGTAGTCTGAAGAGTGACGCCAGACGGATAGTGGGTCCTCCCGCGGGCGCGACAAAGCCCCCGACGGCACCCTTCATTTCGAGCGGTGGCACAACGAGCACCATGGTAGTATCGGGTTCGGCGATGGTGGACTTTGTGCAAACGCCGTATACGGCTGAGACCCGCTGCTAGCCGTAGCGGGTGTGCCCGGCGGGCCAGGACCTAGGACATCAAAATGACTGGTGAGAGAGTCGATCGACCCAAGGCCTCCGGCCTCGTAGTGGTCGGTGTGGGCGCTTCAGCCGGCGGCCTCGAGGCGCTTGAACGGTTCTTTCACGAAGTACCCATCGACTCGCCCGCGTCCTTCGTCGTCATTCAGCATCTATCTCCTGACCACAAGAGCCTCATGGTCGAGCTCTTGAGTAAGCAGACCGGCATGCCGGTTCGTGAGGCGGTCGATGGTATGGCGCTGGAGCCGTCGACGGTGGCCATCGTCCCTGCCAGCTCCAACCTCGAGATCGAAGGCCAGGTGCTCCGTCTGCGACCGCGCAAGAGTGACCACGGGCCCAACCAGCCGATCAATATCTTCTTTCGGTCGCTCGCCGCGCAGGTCGGTCAGCGGGCGGTCGCCATCTTGCTGTCGGGGACCGGCGGCGACGGGTCGCTGGGCATTCTCGACGTCAAAGAGGCCGGCGGACTCGTCCTGGTGCAGGACCCCACCTCGGCCCGCTTCGATGGAATGCCGCTGGCGGCCATCGCCACCGGGGTCGTCGACGCGGTACTCACACCCGACGCATTGGCCGTGGAGCTAGCCAACCATCTGGTCGGAAACGGTACTACCCTCGAGCTCTTGTCCGAGGTCTCGACCGACGAGGCTCTCGCAACGATGCATCGTCTCCTGCTGCGGCAGACCGGGGTCGACTTCGCCCACTACAAGCCGGCCACGGTCCTGCGACGTGTTGTCCGGCGAATCACCCACTTCAACCTACCGGACCTCGCGGCCTACGTCAGCAAGCTCGAGACCGACAACGCCGAGCTCAACGTCCTCTATCGCGAGCTCCTCATCAATGTGACCGAGTTCTTCCGCGACCCTGCCGTCTTCGAAACGCTCGAAGCGAAACACTTCGCCTCGCTGGTGGCCAGAGCGGGGCGCGAGTCGCTGCGCATCTGGGTGCCCGGGTGTTCGACGGGACAAGAAGCCTACTCCATCGCAATGCTCTTGAGCGAGCTCGACCCGTTGGGCGGCTTCAAGATCTTCGCCACCGACATCGCCTTGGACGCGCTCGAGTTCGCCGGCCAGGGCCAGTTCGACGAGTCGCTCCTGACCTCGGTCTCGCCCGCGCGCCTCAAGCGACACTTCAGCAAGGTCGGTTCCCGTTGGGAGATCGATCGCGACCTGCGCCGACGCATCGTCTTCGCGCGCCACGACGTCACACGTGACCCTCCGTTCACTCGGTTGGACCTCATCTCGTGCCGCAACCTCCTCATCTACATGTCGCCTGTGCTCCAGAAGTCGGTGCTGACGTCCTTCGCATTCGCACTGAAGTCGGAGGGGCTGCTCGTCCTCGGGACGAGCGAGACGCTGGGCGACGTCTCGGACCGCTTTCGCCCCCTCGACCTGAGCAACAAGATCTTCCAACGCCGTGACGGCGCTCCCGTCCCACGCGTCGAGCTCGCCAACGTCTTCTCGCCGCCGCGTCACGGGGCCTCCGCAGTGGCCGACCACCAACAAGCGGTCGACTCCGCCTTTCAGATCCTCGTCGACAAGGTCGCGCCTGCCGCGGTCCTGGTCGATGAGCGCCTCGAGCTCGTCAGGATCTTCGGCAACGCCGACCGCCTGCTCTCGGTCCCGCCGGGGCCGGCGACGCTCAAGATGACGGCCATGCTCCCACCCGAGCTGCAGACCATCACGTCGATGGCCGCACATCGCGCGTTGTCGACCGGCGTCGAGTCGCTGCTCGCGGTTCACGGCTTCGAGGGATGGGATGTCGGTGCCATTCGGGCCGTCCCGATTGCGGTCGACCGAGCGGGTCAGAGGCATGTGGTCATCTCGTTCGAGCGGGATCACAATCGGCGTGAGGTGGTGCCGCGAACTTCTCTGACCGATGAATCCGAGCGGCAGGTGATCGAGCTGCAGCGCGAGCTGGGCTTCGTGCGCGAGAGTCTGCAGGCGACGATCGAGGAGCTCGAGACGACCAACGAGGAGCTCCAGGTCGCCAACGAAGAGATGCTCGCGACGAACGAAGAGCTGCAGAGCACCAACGAGGACCTGCAGTCCGTGAACGAGGAGCTCAACACCGTCAACGCGGAGCACCAGTCAAAGATCACCGAGCTCATTCAGGGCAACGCTGACCTCGACAACCTCTTCAAGGCGAGCGCGGTCGGGACCCTGTTCCTCGACGCCGAGCTCAAGATCCGGCGCTTCACACCCGCGATGACCCAGCAGTTCTCGTTGCTCGACCGGGACATCGGCCGGCCCGTTGAACATATCACTCATCAGTTCAAGGGGTTCGATCTCATCGGATTGCTCCACAAGGTCCAACAGACGGCACAAATCGAAGAACGCGAGCTGGTGACGACCTCCGGCCAGCGCTACCTCATGCGGGTGGTGCCGTACGTGACCATCGCGCGTCAGATCAGCGGGGTGGTCGCGACCTTTATCGATGTCACCCAGCTCCGCTCCGAGCAGGAGGTGAGAGTCCGGCTCCAGCAGGTCATCGACTCGCTCGGCGAAGAGGTCGCCGTACTATCGTCCGACGGGACCGTTACCTATGCGAATCAGGCCTGGGACTTGTCTGTGCGCTCGGGCCATGCGCACGGTGTCCGCTGTGGGGTCGGGGCCAACTACTTCGAGGCGTGCCGCGACGACCCCGCTGGCCTCGCCATCCTGATGGCGGTCCTGAACGGCGAGAAGGCGAGCGACGCCATCGAATATCCGTTCGACTCCCCGACAGGGAAGCAGTGGTTCGTCATGCGGGTCGGGCGCATAGCAGACGGGCAGGGACTCGTTGTGAGCCACTCCGATGTCACACATTATCACCCGGTTTCTGGCCCAGGAGTGAAGCCTTGAACGAACGGTTCAGGGAGCTGCGTGAGCGCGCCCTCAAGATTCTGCAGTTCAGCGGGACCACTGGAAGCCCGAGCAGTGCCATCCTGGAAGACCTCCTGACCCTGCAGGCGGAGCTCGAGATCCAGGGGGAAGAGCTGCGCGAGTCACAGCAGCGCGCAACCGAGGCGGCCGAGCACTATCGGCAGATCTTCTATGCAGCGCCGGTTCCATTCATCTTGCTCACCAAGAATCTGGATATTCGAGAGATCAACCGACGCGCCAGTGACCTGCTCGGGGTCGCGACGCGCGGACTCAATCTGCCCTTCCACCAATTCGTCGCGTCCGAGGACATGGCCAATTGGGCGGGTCTGGTGTCGACCCGGCAATCCGGCCTGGCCACCGCCGAGGTCATCCTCAGAGCCTCGGGGGGCCAGCGGCTCAGGTGTCGGGTCTCCATCCTGCGAAGGGATGGCGGCGACGTCCTGCTGGTGCTCGATGACGTGACCGAGATGCGGGAGGTCGAGAGCCGGCACCGCGCGATGCAGGAGCGGTACTTCCGGATCTTGCGCGACTCGCGCGATGCGGTCGTGATCATCAATACGGACACCTGGCTCATCGAGGAGCTCAACGACTCGGCCGTCGCCATGCTAGGGCCGGCCGCAATCGCGAATACAGGTACCCCTGTGAGCGAGATCTTTCCGCCTGCCGAGAGGGGGCGTCACGACCTCTTGCTACGGCATGCTGCGAGCGGCCGGACCCCTCCGGTCATCGCGCTGGCCTTGATGTCCGGGGGCGGCGGGAAGGTCGATGTCGATGCGACGGTCGGCATCCTGCAAGAGGGACCGACACGCCTTCTGACGCTTGTGATGCGGGACGTGTCGTGGCGGCGGCTCTTTGCGACCGATGAAGTTGCGGACCCGCACGAGCAGGCCACTGGCGGAGAAGGACTCGGGGGTGGGAACGCGGGCACCGACGACGCACCGAGGGCCGACCGGGTCGCGGATACGCCTCCGACGCGGCGCATCGCACCGAGCATCGTGAGGGGTTCAGTCCTGCTCGTGGATGATGACCTCGCCGTGCGGCAGACGAGCTCACGAATGTTGCGGCGCCTCGGGCTCAGCGTGGTCGAGGCGAGCTCGGCCAAGGAAGCGTTGGCGGCGGTTGCTGCGGGCTCCAGGTTCGACGTGGTCGTGTCCGACCTGACGATGCCGGATATGGATGGTGAGGCACTGTCAGTGGCGCTCCTGGAAAGGCATCCAGGGCTGTCCATCGTCATCGTGACGGGGGACATCCGCGACGAGCGGATGCGGCGCTTGCAGGCCCTTGGGGTCAGGCGTGTCCTTACCAAGCCCTACAACGTTCCGGACATCCTGTCGGCGTTGGCGCCCTATCTTCCTTTCGGGCCGGCCTGAGCGCTCCAGAAGCGGGACAGCGCGTACAGCACCAGCAAAGCGAGCGTGATGGGCCAGCCACCTTGGGTGCCAGAGCCGCAGCCGTCGTCCTTGGTGCGGGCCTCGGGTGAGGGGTCGGTCGGGTCGGGGTCGGGTGTTGTGGCGTCCACGTCATCGGACACGGCGTCGGGGTCGGGTGTTGTGGCGTCCACGGCATCGGAGAGGGCGTCTATGTCGGAGGCGTCCGACACGGTCGTGTCGTCGTGACCCGGGGTGTCCTCGGCGGTGGCGGAATCCTCCACGGTGTCGTCATCCGGCTCGTCGGCCAGGTCGCCGCTGTCGTTGTCCGTGGTGTCCTCGGTGTCGCCACCTATCGTATCGGGCGCGTCTTCGACGGACTCGGCGAGCTCGGGCGATTCCTCCGGTGAGGGCTCGGGGCCGGGGTCGGCCGGGACCGTCGGGTCGTCGAGCGTGATCGTGGAGAGCGTGACTCCGTCGTCAGCGACGAGCTCGACCGTGACCGGGCCTGCGCTTTGTGGGATGGCGGTCGCCTCGTAGCGGCCCTGGCCGACGTAGGTCGGTGAGGTAGACGTGACGTTGTCGCTGAAGCGGGTCGTGAGCGGGACGCCACTGCCGAGCGAGCGATGGTCGACGCCGAACGGCCAGAAGCGGAAGATGATGACCTCGCCGATTCGGGGCACGGCGGTCAGGGCGACGATGGGTGAGCCGACAATCGGGTCGGGCAGGGCGGGCGGGACGGTCAGGCGAATCTGGCAGGTGACGGGCGAGACCATGCCGGGGAGCGAGGCGCTGAGCGTGGCGAGACCTGGGGTTTCGGATGCTCGGAACTGGACCGACCAGCCGTTGTAGCCGAGCTCGAGAGTGCCAGGGACGAGGTCGATGCCGACCGTTTCGAGGGTGGGGCGCAGGCCGAAGTCGGTGAGGTGGGCACCGTTCTCGTCGTTGAAGTGGATGATCGCGGTCATCCGGTCTTCGCCGTCGGCGCGCGCCTGGGACTCAGAGAAGCCACACAACGATCGGGTGGGCGAGACGTTCAGGCCGAGGTCGGCAGCGTCGGCGAGCTGGATGACGCGGTGGGGTGCCAGCGTCGGGACGCCGTCGACCGTGAGCTGGACGAGCGTGCCGTGGGTGAGGCGATTGTGCTCGATGCCAAGCGTGGAATAGCCGTTCTCGGTGGTGCGGGAGTCGGGCTCCATGGGGACGCCGTCGACGAGGACGGCCAGCGATTCCAGCGGCAGGCCGGCCGGGTCGCCGTTGGCGTCGATGAGGCGTGAGCGGAAACGGACACGGCGCGTGTCGCGTTCGGCTGCCAGGATGTGGAGCTCGCGGACGACTACCTCGGAGTTCGTCGCCGAGATGGTGCCCTCGACCTGCAGCGGGAGTGTGGCCAGCACGTCGTCGTCGCTGAGGTCCATCAGGTCGAGCGTGGCTGGCCCGGGGCTCTGCGGCAGCACGACCTCGGCGATGAAGGTGTGGTCGTCGAAGGCCGTGAAAGGGGTGAGGGTGGTGCCGAGGCGGGCGCTCAGGTTGGTGGCGGCCGAGGGCCAGGGGAAGGAGGCGCGGACGATGATGCGACGACCGGCGATAGGCACGACGCCGAGCGAGAGGGTAGGGGTGGTACCGGCGAAGCGCGGGTGGACACCCCAGAGGACGCCGTCGATCGTGAGGTCGAGGCGCGCTTCGGAGGTCGGGTCGACGAGGGTGTAGGCGGTGGTGAAGACACGATCGGTGGCGGCGGTCGGGCCGAGCGCGAGGTTGTGGCCGGACACGACGAAGGCGGCTGGGGTCGCCGGGCCGAGGTGTTCGCTGAGGTCGACCTCGATGTGGGTGTCTGTGATGGTCAGCCAGGACGGTTCGGCGATGGTGTGTGAGGCGCCGGTCGTGACCGAAATGGCTTGGACGAAGCCGCTCGGCCAGCGGAGGGTGCCCGTCGCGGTGAGGCCGGCGGTGTTGCAGGGAGCGGGGAAGTGGAGGCGGACGATGCCGGCATCGGCGTTGCCGTAGTCGCCGCCGACCGTGACGTGGCGGGTGCGGGTGATGCCGCCGCAGGTGAGGGCGACGGTCGCGCCAGCGGCGTTGTCGCCGGTGGTCGATGGGACGAGCCGGAGCTGGGTCGGATTGGTTTGAAGACCGAGATTCTCGAAGACCGAGATACGTCCATGGACGTGAAGCGTGACGAGCTCGGGGCGGGAGTCGCCGTCGAGGTCGGCAAGCTCGAAGTCACGGGCCGAGTGGCCTTCGCGTGGGAGGTCCAGGGCGAGGGGGAGCGGGGCGAGTGTGCCGTCGGGTTGGCCCATGAGGATGAGGCTGCCGATGTTGGGCGGGTTGCCGATGAAGGGGGCGGCAGGCAGGTTGCCGCCAGCGGCGATGATGTCGAGGTGTCCGTCGCCGTCGAGGTCTTCGAAGCGGGCGGTCCAGGTGGCCTGATGGCGGTCGAAGGCGAAGCGGGCGAAGACGTTGCGGCTTTCGTTGGTGGGGGCGAAGCCGAGGTCCGGGCGGCGCTCGAAGAGGAGGGGTTCCCCGATACTGGTGATGAAGAGGTCGGGATGACCGTTCTGATCGAGGTCGCCAAAGGCCGCGCCCATGCCGTAGATGGGGGCCTTGAGGTCGTGCTCGGCGGCGACCTCGGTGAAGCGCCAGAGGCCAGCGGTGTCAGGGCCGTCGTTGCGCCAGAGCTCGGTGATGCCGGTGAACTGGGTGAAGTCGTTGACGGTGAGGAAGTCGAGGTCGCCGTCATCGTCGGCGTCGAAGACGAGGTTGGAGAACGAGCAGCCACGCGTGGTGGACAGCCCGGCGGTGTCGGTGATGTCGGTGAAGACGCCGCGCCCGTCGTTCTCGAGGACACGGTTGGTGTGGCAGCGGTGGCTCGGGAAGTCGATGCGGTCGATGTATCGGGCGACCAGCAGGTCGAGGTCGCCATCGCCGTCGAAGTCGACCGCGGTGGACGAGGTGGTCCAGCCGCGCGCGTAGGCGAAGTGGGTCGCTGTGACGTCGATGAAGCCCGCCGCGGTGGCGAAGTAGAGTCGGTCGCCGTCGTCGCGCGAGACGTGGAGGTCGAGGTCACCGTCGGAGTCGGCGTCGAAAAGGGTGTGCCCAAACACGGCGCCGCTCGATGCGACCTGGGGCAGGAGGTCGGTCGCGGCGGTGAAGGTGGTGGGGCCGCGAAGGTAGGCGACGAGGCCCAGCGTCGGGGTGTTGGCGAGCACGTCGAGGTCGCCGTCGCCATCGAGGTCTGCGACGGTCAGGCCGGCGGACAGGCTCTGGCCGGCGGGGCCGGAGAGCTGGCTTGGGAGGCCTAGCGCGGGGCCGAGGTCGGTGAACGGTTGAGCGTGTGCGAGGCCCGTCCGCCCGACGATGCCTGTCGTCGCAGCAATACAGGCGAGGCCGGCGAGGAGGCCGGCGACGAAGCGGCCGTGGTTGGGAGCGACGCGAAACACCGGGTCGAGGATGCCTTGACGTGGGCGGCAAAGCAATCGGAGGTGCGGCGCGGTCGGGACGGCGTCGGGAGGGGGCGAGTGACAAGCGGAGGTGGGCGAAGGCGTCTCGCGCTTGAGTCCATGCGGGGGGACGGGGTATGGGACGGCATGGAAATGCGGGCGATGAAGCTGATGTGGTTTGCAGTGGTTGTGGGGCTGGTCGGGTGTGGCTCGGATGCCCAACCCGGGATCGGGCAGGACGGCACCACCGGGCTCGACGGGTTGGCGGAGGTGAGTCCCGACGGGGGTGACACCGCGGCTGCCGAGACGGCCGATGCCGGGGAGACGGCCGACGTCGATGCGGTCGAGACGGTTGACTCGGTTGACGCGGTTGACGCGGTTGACGCCGTCGAGACGGTGGATGCGGTCGAGACGGTTGACTCGGTGGATGCGGTCGAGACGGTCGACGCGGTGGATGCGGTCGAGACGGTGGATGCGGGGGAGACGATCGACGCGGTCGTCGTCATGGCGGAGCCGGGGGTGCCCGGACCCTGGACCGTGACGACGAGCGAGGTGTCCGTCGCGGGCTTCGATGGGCGTTGGTATATGCCGACCTCGGAAACGAAGGTCCCAGCCGTGGTGCTCGCGCCGGGGTTCTCGCTCGAGGCGGCGACGCTGGCGTGGCTGGCGAACCATCTCGCGAGTCACGGCGTCGCGGTCCTGTTGGTGGACTTCGGGGACTCCGCGTTTGCGCCGCTGACACACGATGCGCTGGGAACGGCGATGGTCGAGGCGCTGACCTGGATGGCGGCGGATGCCAAGGTGGACGCGGCGAAGCTCGCGGTCGGTGGGCACTCGCGGGGTGGCAAGGCGGCGATGCTGGCGGCCTCGAGGGACGGGCGGGTGAAGGCGGTGGTCGGGATGGACCCGGTCGACTCGGCGCCTCCGTTGACCCAGCCTGGGCCGAACTATCCGTCGGTGACGCCCGAGCTGATGGGGACCGTGACGGCGGCGCTGTTGTTGCTGGGGTCCGAATATGGCCCGACGGCGGCCTTTCCGTTGGCCCCGGAGTGTGCGCCGACGAGTGACAATTATGCGCAATATGCGGCGAGCGCCGGGGCGGCGAGTCGCGTCGATTCGGAGCTGATCCCGAAGTCGGGGCACAACGACTTCGCGGACCCGCTGACTGCCGCGGCCGCTTTCGCGTGTACGGCCGGTGATGACCCTGCGGCGACGCGGGCACGGGTCAAGGTTGCGGCGGCGGCGTTCCTGTACGTCGTGCTGCGGGGTGATACACGTTACGAGATGTATCTGTGAGTCCGTCGCCATACGTCTCCGCGCTGCCAAGGGATGAAACGCTAAACAGGGACGCATTGAGCCGGAGCCAAGATGCGAGGCAAGGAACGAGGGAGCGAGCGCGGAGGTGTACTGGACGTACTCGGGATCTGCGACCCCGCGCCCCGCGATGTACGACGAAGTGACGCCGCATCGCGCTTGGATCCGAGCCAAGGCGTTTCTGTTTAGGCGACGTGATCGGATCGTTCGCACACGCTCCGGACCGCTCCTTTGCGGGCCGGCGACGTGGCGAGCAGGCGTCTCGAATGACGGCGCGGCTTGGGTGGAAAACTTGCGCGAGGGGTGAGGCGGCCTGAGGTTGCGGGCGGACCCGACGACCCAGAGGTAGCCATGAAGCTCGACTTCAATCAGTTCCCCGCGATGAAGAACCTGGCCGAGGACGTGCGCGAGAAGGCGCTCGAATATGCGAAGACGCTCGGGGCGCGTGGGCCGAGACCGACGACCGTGCTCGGCACGGCGGTGACGTTGGCGCGTGAATGGAAGTCGGGGCGCCTGCCGGCCAGACCGGTGGCGGTGCCGTATCTCGTGCAGCCGCGTAATGGGCGGTGGGTCATCAAGCGCAGCAACGACGAGCTGCCGAGCCACGTGTACATGCGCAAGGACGACGCCGTGCGGCGCGCGCAGGCGCTGGCGAAGGAGAACGGGGCTGCATGCTTCGTGTTCGGGCCGGGCGGGACGCTGATCGAGCGTTACGAGGCGCGGGCGCTGGCGGAGATGCACTTCCCTGAGCCGTTGGCGGAGCTCGAGGTGGTCGGTGCGCAGGCCGAGGTGGCTCCAGCGGTCGAGCTGGCACCGGTAGCCGAGACGATCGCGACTGCTTCGGTCGTCGCGACTGCTTCAGTCGTCGAGGTCGCCCCTGTGATCGAGGTCCTCGAGGCTGCACCGGCGATCCACGTCGTCGAGGTCGCCCCCGTGATCGAGGTCCTCGAGGCTGCACCGGCGATCCACGTCGTCGAGCTCGCTCCTGTGATCGACGCCGTCGAGGTCGCTCCCGTAATCGACGTCTTCGAGGCCGCTCCGATCGAGGCGGCTCCCGTCATCGACGTCTTCGAGGCCGCTCCGGTGGCCGCGGCGATCGAGGCGGCTCCCGTCATCGCCGAGTCCGTTGTCGCGTCAGACGACCCCATCCGGGTCAAGCGTGTGGCCAACAAGTGGCTCGTGATGCTCGGTGACGGGCGTGTCGAGACGCTCGCGACCAAGGCGAAGGCCATGAAGCGCGCGGCGGAGCTCGGCCTCAAGCTCGGGCGCGCGGTCATCGCCGCCTGAGGCCTCGGCGCCGCCCTACCATCCGCTCGTCATCCTATTTCGGCTTGATTCCGACTCCTGACCACCGCCGTGGCAAGAGGTCATCCCCCAGCGAAGTGGGGGGCACCTCCGTGATGATCTCCGGGGGTACCTTTGTGCCGCCGTGGGGCCGATGCTGACACTTGTCCGGGCACCCGCACCGCATGGAACGGTCGCACCCACACGCCCGGCATCACCAGTCCCTGGAGTCAGCACATGATCAAACGCCTCTTGTCGGCCCTTGCCCTCGTCACCATCGCCGGTCCCGCGTTCGCCGCCTCAGACCTCACCGTGACCTTCACGCCCCCAGTCGCGCCAGCTGTCTATCAGAACGCGACCTACAATCTCCGGGTCAACAACATCGGCAACCAGAGCGCCTACAATGTGACTCTGACCATCGCGCTGCCGACCACCGGGTCCTCGCCCACCAACACCGTCCTGGGCATCCTCGGCACCCGCACCACGGGCTGCAACGTCAGCGGCACCAACATCGTGTGCCCACTCGGTACCATCAACAAGAACAAGAACAAGCCGGTCTTCTTCAACATCGCGCTGCCCTACAGCTCGGCCCCGATCGTCTTCACCGCCACCGCCTCGACCACCAGCAGCGAGAACTCCTACACCAACAACAGCGCGCCCCGTACGGTCTCGCTGACCTTCGCGACCACCACCGTCGACACCAGCAGCGGCTCCGCCACCGTCGAGAACAGCCACTGCACCGGCACCAGCATCACGAGCTGGTTCATCTGCACCCTCTTCCCGTCCTCGATCTCGAACCACACGGCGCTCTACGCCGACGACGGAACGATCAGCTTCCCGGGCCAGGACCCCTCGATGACCGGCACCTGGTCGCAGCCCGACGCGACGACCCTCGTCTTCGACTACTTCGACAACGGCGACCACGTCGCCTCGTTCTTCGGTCGCGGCGTCCCCGGCGACTGCTTCGAGGGCGTCACGACCTTCATCGGCAGCAGCTACAAGGCCGGCTACGAAGTCTGCCCGTAATCGATTCTCGTCCCGCAACCGTTGAGGCGACGTCCCCGCAACGTCGCTCGTCCCGACGTCTCCATGCGTTTCGGCACCACATGGGGATGAAACGCATCGAGACCGATCGGATCGCTCGGGCGAGCCTTCCCGCCCCTTCCGCGGGCCTGCGACCTGGCGAGCAGACGTTTCCCGACGTCTCCATGCGTTTCCGCACCACAAAGGGATGAAACGCATGGAGACCGATCGGATCGCTCGGGCGAGCCTTCCCGCCCCTTCCGCGGGAGCGGGGCGGTCGCCCGAGCAGACGTTTCCTCCTCACGGTTTCGTCACGACCGGGCCCCCCAGATCTCCGGGGGTCGCCCGGTCGTGCCTTTTGTATCTATAATGACAGCACTTTTCGAGGGCCCGCATGTCCGACGTCCCGTCAGCCATCACCAACGACCTCAACTTCGCCGGCATCGTCGAGCGTGTCGTCCCCCTCGTGGCCGAGCTCTTCGCCACCCTCGCCTCGCGCAACCCGCTCCGCATGCACTTTGCGGACATCGCCAACCAGACGCTGCTCGACATGGTCGAGGTCCTGCGCCAGGACGGCGTCTCGCAGGAGGCCATCGCAGCCTCTCTTGGACTCACGATCAATGGCTTTCGGGCCAAGATCAAGCAGCTCCGCGAGCGCTTCCAGGACCGCACCGCCGACGACCCCCGCTCTCCATCGATGCCGCGGACCCTGCTCGAGCGCGTCTTCTCCCACATCGAAGAGCAGCCCGATCAGAAAGGCGCTACCTGGGGCGACCTCCAGCAGGAGTTTCGCACCATCAAGCTCGACAGCCTGCGCGGCGTCGTCCACTTCCTCGTGAAGTCGGGCCTCCTCAGCATGACCGGCAGCGGCAAGACCCGCACCTACCGCGTCGTGCACCGCACCCCGTCGGGCCCCGGTCCGCTCGATGCCATGGTGCTGCTCTTTCGTGAGGGTCCGCTCACCGAGACCCAGCTCGCCCACCGCCTCGCTATCCCCGAGCTGCGCGCCCGCGCGCTCCTCGACCTCCTGCGAACGACCAATCGGCTCGTCTCGGCGCCGCTCCCCGACGGCTCCATGGGCCACCTCGTCACCGAGTACCACGTTCCCGTGGACAGCTCCGAAGGCTACGAGGCCGCGCTCTTCGACCACCTCTCGACCGTGCTCCGCTCCGTCTGCAAGAAGGTCCGCGCCGGCCAGCATCAGGCCACGATGCGCGACGTCAACGGGGGCGCCACCTTCAGCTTCGATGTCCCGACCGGCACGCCGATCGCCGCCGAAGTCCGCGGCTTTCTCGCCCGTATGCGCCCGCAGCTCGATGGCTGGCTCTCACAATCCGAGGCGGCTCTGCGCGACAACCCGACGGCCGAGCGTGAGCGTATCACCATCTACCTCGGCCAATCGACGGAGTCCCTGCCGTGAACTGGCGCATCGCCTGCTTCGTCCTCCTCGTCGGCTGCTCGGCCGAGGAGCCGCGTGGTGCGCTCGATACCGGGGTGCCGAACCTGCCCACCGACACCACCGAGGGCTCCGACCAGCTCGACAACGTCGATGCGTCCGTGTCCACCCTCACACAGCGGCGCTCGAGCTACGAACCTTCGCAGGTCGGCCTCTGCGCCGGGGCTCCGGTCGACCTCTTCGGCCAGGTCGCCTGGGTCTCGGATCAGACCCTCTGGCTCGCGCCCCACCCGTCCACCGGGCTCGTCGAACCCACCGCCGTCCTATCCCTCGGGCCGACTGCCTCCGCTCGCAGCCCCATCGTGCTCGCCGATTCCCCGCAGCCGACCCCCGACGTCCCGGTTCTCGGGCTCGCCGTCGACGACCAGGCTGTCTCGACGCTCCATATTCTTGATCTTCAAGGCAACGAGCACGCCGCCATCACCAGGCCGGGTCACAACTCGCAGCAGCCCCTCGCCCGCGGAGGCGTCGTCGTGTGGCCGCTACACGACCTCGTCCGCGGCGCCGGCCACGCCGCCGTCATCGCGCTCGACACCATGAGCCCGCTCTTCGACCTCGAGCTCCCGGGCGTCCCCACCACGCCCGCCCTGGTCTTTGGCCCCGCCCTCGCCTCGGGGGGCGGCTCGCACTGGGTCATCGGAACCGACCAGGGCCTCGTCGTGGTCGCCGACCGCTGGCTCGCCACTCGCCTCGGCTCGATCCCCAGCGCCATCGAAGTCATCGCGGACCCGCCCGTCGTCATCGCCCGCCAGGAGCTCGGAGAGGGTCAAATCCAGAGCCTGCTGGTCCTTCGCGAGCACCTCCTCGTGGGCATGGCCAACGACGAAGGCCAGTCGCTCCAGCTCTTCCGCTACGACTTCGGCGGCGGCTCCGTCACCTTCACCCCGGTCGGCGCCCCCCTCATCCCACCCGGCCCCATCACCGCCCACCCCGTCGGCTTCGCGTGCGACCCCGCCGATCAACTGCTCACCTGGTACTGCCCGAGAGACGAGGTCGCGACCATCGTCACCGGCGGCGACGGCTGGCTCAACGCCTACCACGTCATCACCGGCACCACCGAGTCCCTCTCATCGGAGCCGCTCGTCTGGACCGGCCTCACCCTCGGCCGTGGCGGCTGGGTCGCAGGCGGGGGCTCCCACTGGCTGCCCGACACACGCAACGGCGGCGGCTCCCACTGGCTCCCGAACGACCCCGACGCGACCCCAGGCGCCCCGACTCGCCCACCCGGCTGGCAGCTCTGGGCCGTCCACCGCGACGAGCCGGACCTCCTCTTGGATTTCGAGACATTCGAGCCCGCGACTTCCAGCCCCGCCGGACTCCCTTCGACCTGCGTTCCGAGCCCCCTCTGGGACACGAGCGGGACCATCTCCGCTCCCCTCTCAACCGCACAGGGCCCTTCGGTCTCGCGCACAGTCGCGCCCGAAGTCTCGGGTGGGGTCGGCCTCGCCGTCGGTTCTCCGCGACCATTTGGCGGCCTGACCAACTCGGGCGCCATCATCATCGACCCGCTGGCTTGCGCCGACGGTGTCCAACGTTTCCTCGACACGTTGTCGCTCGATGGCACGGAGCTCTCCGGCGTCGCCTACTCGATCACCAGCGCCGTCGGCTACGGCAGGAACCTTGGCAAGGCATTCTACCGCTGGCTGCCCGGGTCCGGTCCGGACATCGAGGTCTTCATCGAGGACGCCGTCTCCATCGAGCACCTCGCCGTATTCGGCCCCGCAGGACAGCTCGCGGCGCTCTACCGCACCGTGGACGACCAGACGACCCTTGACCTGCGCCAGAGCTTCACGGCCCAGCTCAGTCGAACACCTTTCAGCGGCGCCGAAGCGGGTCTGCTCGGATTCGCCCAGGGCGCCGACAACCGCTTCATCGTCGCCACCTGGCCTGCCACACTCCTCCTCGTCGAACCCGGCGTCGGCACCGTGGACTCCGTCGCCTTCGACGATGCGCCCAATGGGACCCTCTCGTTGGAGCTCGTCCCGCACGTCGGCCCCACCATCCCTCAGGCCGGGCCGGGCAGCGCCGTCGTGGTCTATTCGACCGACTCGGCCCTCGTCATCCGACGCGTCGACGCGACCCTGGACGAGCTCGATGCGGCGACAGACACGACGCTGACCCAACCCATCGTCGTCGCCGCGACCACCGACGGACTCGGTCATATCCGAGTCATCGTCGAGGACTCTGCGGCTCTGGAATCACCCCACACATTCCTCTGGCACTTCGACGCCGACCTCGAGCGTGTCCGGTCCATCCCCCTCCACGAGTCCGGTCCGATGTCGACCCAGCTCTCCGGCGACAGCCTCGTGTCTGGCGCGAGCGGCCTCTTCCGGATCGGTCGCGACGGGGACATCGGCCTCCCCCATCTCGCCCGACCTGACCTCGAGGTCATCGACCATGGCTTCGCTGCCGCCGGCGACGGGTTCATGGTCGCCTATCGTCGACTCGATTCCCCCGAGGTCCTGCTCTGGGGCCGCGCCGACGCCCTGGGCTTCACGTCCTGCGAGCAGGCCGGCGCCTGCATCAACGAGAACGCCGACGCGTGTGACGCAGACGACCCCTGCCTCGCCAGGGGCTGCGAGCCGGCCACGGGCGCATGCACCTCCGCGGACCTGCCCTTCTGCCCGACTCCCTGACGCTCGCCAACACTTCGTCCTGGGCCCTTGTCTTCGCTGAGATGGGTGGCATGGTTCCTGCGAGCCCAACAGTCGGAGGTGTGCCATGCTGGCCCGAGACATCATGACGACGAGTCCCATTTGCGTCACAATTCGAACGCGCCTTGGTGAGGCTATTCGGGTGATGCACGAGAACGACATCCGGCATCTACCCGTGCTCGAGAACCAGCACCTCGTCGGCATCCTGTCCGACCGCGACCTGCGCGCCCTGTGGGACCCGGCACTCGACGTCAAGATCGGCGACGGACGCGTCTACGACCGCCGTGTCTCTGAGTTCATGTCCAGCGACACCCTCACCGTGGCCGAAGAAGACGAGATCGACACCGTCATCGACACGCTCATCGAGCACAAAATCGGCGCCGTCCCGGTGGTCGACGCCGAAGGCATGCTCGTCGGCATCATCAGCTATCTCGATATCCTGCAGGCGGCCCGCGGCCTCCTCTGAGTCCCGTTGGGTGCCTTTCGCCACAGACGGCCGGGCCAGATCGCACGCACCAGACCTTGACATATCGTCGTCTCCGCCTAAGGTGACCCCATCACCCCACAGGGCAGCGTCGCACGTCCGTGCCGAGCTGCTCATCAGGAGCCACCTCGCGTGCTCGAGCGTCTCGGCATCGGCGCCCTCGGCGTCACTGTTTGCCTCGGCATCGGTCTGGTCACCGGGCTCGGCGCCTACACCTTCGACTACGCCGAAGGCACGAGCTACCTGTCGAACGACCCGGCAGCCTGCATCAACTGTCACATCATGCGCGACGTCTACAACGGCTGGCAGCGCTCCACCCACCACGCCGTCGCCGTCTGCAACGACTGCCACGTGCCCCAGTCGCTCCTGCCCAAGCTCTGGACCAAAGCCGTTCACGGCTACCGCCACTCCAAGGGCTTCACCTTCCAGGACTTCCACGAGCCCATCCAGATAGGCGCCGACAGCCTCGCTGTGGTCGAAGACAACTGCGTGCGCTGCCATCGTGGGCTCGTCGACGACATCCTCGCGCCCGCTGCCGCCTCCCATGGTGAGGGCCTTTCGTGTGTCCACTGCCATAGCCACGTCGGCCACGGCCCGCGTCGCTGACATGCCCCACGCCCCACGTCTGAGGACACCCGCATGAGCACCGTCATCGAAAGCCCGCAGCCTGTCACCTCGAAGTGGCGCCGCCGTATGGTCTACATCGGCATCATCGGCGGCACGGCGCTCTTGACCATCCTCGCCATGCTGCTCCTCGAGAACATCCGCGACCGCAAAGACGAGGCCCACCAGGTCGTCTTCCAGGTCACACCACAGGACGAGACCATCTCCGACCCGGCCGTCTGGGGCAAAAACTACCCCCGCCAGTACGACTCGTATCTCCGCACCGTGGACATCGTGCGCACCAAGTATGGCGGCTCCGAAGCCGTCCAGAAGCTCGACACCGACCCCGTCTGGCGCGACCTCTTCAAGGGCTACGCCTTCAGCATCGACTACCGCGAAGAACGCGGCCACGCCTACATGCTGGCTGACCAACGCGAGACCGAACGCGTCACCAAGCGCCCCCAACCCGGGGCCTGCCTCCACTGCCACGCCTCCATCACCGGCGCCTACCGACAGGCCGGCCTCGCAGCGGGCGCGCCGGGCGTCGCCACCGACCCGCTGACCTCGGCCAATGGGCGCGAACAGCTCATGCGTGGCTTCGACAAGCTCAACCCGATCCCCTACCTCGAGGCCACCAAGCTGGTCGAGCATCCCATCGCCTGCATCGATTGCCATGACCCGAAGTCGATGGCCGTCCGCGTCACCCGCCCGGGCTTCCTCGAAGGCATCGTCAACCTCGCGAAGAGCGACGCCCCCGTACCTCACCTGCCCAGCGTCGAGCGCTGGCGCAAGGGCGATCGGGAGGTCGACTACGACCCCAACCGCGACGCCTCACGACAAGAGATGCGCTCGCTCGCCTGCGGCCAATGCCACGTCGAGTACTACTTCAAGGGCGACGAGAAACACCTCACCTACCCCTGGCACAACGGCCTCAAGGTCGAGCAGATCGAGTCCTACTACGATGCGGTCGGCTGGAAGGACTGGGTCCACCCCGACTCGGGCAGCCACCTGCTCAAGGCCCAACACCCCGAGTTCGAGCTCTGGAGCCAGGGCATACACGCGCGGTCCGGCGTCTCCTGTGTCGACTGCCACATGCCCTACGTCCGCGAAGGCGCCATCAAGGTCACCGACCACCACGTCCGCAGCCCCATGCTCAACATCGCGCGCGCCTGCCAGACTTGCCACCACATCTCGGAGACGGAGCTCCATGAGCGTGTCGAGTCCATCCAGGACCGCACCCGCTCGCTCCTCACCCGCGGCGAGACCGCGACCTTCGCGGCCCTGACCGCCATCACCGCCGCCAAGAACGCGGGCGCCCCCGCCACGACCCTCGAAGCCGCCCGCAAGCTCCACCGCCAGGCGCAGTGGCGCCTCGACTTCGTCTCGGCCGAGAACAGCATGGGCTTTCACGCCCCGCAGGAGTCGGCGCGTATCCTGGCCGAGGCCATCGACTACGCCCGCCAGGCCGAGCTCACCGCCAAGGTCGGCGCGCCCGCGCAAGCGCCCGCGCCCACGCCGCCGCCCGCGCCCACGCAAGCGCCCACGCCCGCGCCCGCGCCGACGCCGACGCCCGCGCCCACCCCCGCGCCGACACCAACGCCCACGCCCTGACCCGCACCACAATCCTCTCGACGATCAAGCATCTCGACCGTCGAGAGAATCATCGCCCGATCACTTCAGGCCGGCGCACTTCGACAGTGGCAACCGCTCGAGCTTCGTGCGCCCGATGAGCCCACGCACATCCCCGCTCGTCGGGTCGAGCACCTTCAGCTTCGGGCTCACCCGCCCGGTGTCCAACGCGTCGCCGCCGAAAAAGACCTCGCCCTTGGCGACCTTGACCTTCTCACCGTCGACCGCTTTGAAGGACACGTCGCCCGTGGCCGCATAGCACCCCTGGTGCAACATCTGCCCTTCGCCCTTATCGATCTTTGGCGACCCGGCCACACCCGGCAACGGCTCACCCCACCCGAGCAACGAGTCGAAGCTCGGCGCGAACAAACGCTCGCCCTCGCACCGCCCCTTGTCGACCCCTTTCAAGAAGGTGTGACGCGCGATGCCGATCTCGGACGATGCGTCCGGCACTACGATGAGCACCTTGTTCTCACCGGCGACCCGCACCCCGAAAACGGCCTTGCCGCGGGGAATCTCGGCTACGACATCCGAAAAGGTCAGGAAGTTCTCACGCACGGGCGTCGACTTGCGCCCAGGCGCGACCTCGTAACACGCGACCGCTGCGTCGGTCCCGAGCGCCGCGAGCCGATCGGCCCGCGCGTCAGGAACGTCTCCGAGGATCGAGAACGCGACAGCAAACACAGGGGATAGCAGCATGATGGACTCCGGTTCGTGAAGGGTTGGGGGTGCCAACCGCACCGCCCCCAGGAGCCACAGCAAGAACCGGTCCCACCGATTCGAACACACGATCGCAGCGTCGCAGCAACACGCGCCGCGTCGCATCGCCCCCATCCGAACCGATCCGTGTCCCGCGACCCGCGACCCCGTGTCCCCCCAGACACGCCCAGCCTGCACCACCGACCCGAGCCTCAGCGGCCGACCATCGACTTCGAAAACCCCTCGAACATGGCTGGCCAATGCGCGTTCCACAGCGCCCAGTCATGCCCGCCGCCCTTCGTCTTGACGAAGACCTGCGACGCAAAGCCCACCTTCTTCGCCGCCGCCTCGAACAACGTCATCTGCTCGAAGGGCACCGACTTGTCCTTGTCACCATGGCCCACATACATGTGTAGCCCGGCCAGCTTCGCGAGGTGGTCCTTCGCCATGACGTT
Source organism: uncultured Myxococcia bacterium (assembly GCA_942493285.1). GTDB lineage: Bacteria > Myxococcota_A > UBA9042 > PHBI01 > PHBI01 > WYBB01. Next base: position 5,462,241 of record OW818691.1, on the reverse strand, counting down.
GTCCTTCGCCCAGCGCTCCGGATACGCCTCACGCTTGCCATAGATGACCGCATGGATCCGGTATTCCCCCGTCTTCGGGTCGAGCGCCATCAGGTCATACGTCCCCGACACGCCCCCGACGTAGCCAAACTCGGGGTACAGCGCCGCCAGCAGGAACGCCCCACGTCCGCCGGTCGAGTACCCGATCACCGCCGTCCGCGCCTTCTCGGCCGACACCCTCATATTCGCCCGCAGCCACGGCAGGACGACCTCGCCGACCCACCGTGCGCCAGGTGCCTTCGTCCACTTGCTCTTCGTCTGTCGATAGAACGATGTCTCGAAAATCGAGCGACCCGTCTCCGGCACGGCGACCACGACTCCGTACTTGTCGGCCAGCTCGCCAAGCCCTCCTTTCTCCACGAACATCGCCGGGCGGTGGTCCCAACCGTGCAGCGCCAGCACCAGCGGATACGTCTTGCCGCCCTCGTTCCCCGTGGTCGCGGCCTCATAGCCGGCCGGCACATAGACCCGCACCTCGCCGCGGACCTCGGCCCCGTCGATGGTCCCGACGGCCTCCATCGGCTCGAGCCACCGCCCCGTCACCGCCGGGGTCGGCGTCTCGGCAACGACCTCGGGAGGGACACCCGCCACCAGACATCCGACCAGCATCGCAATCAACATCAGTCGTGCCCCATGACGTGCATCTCGCTCACGGCGAGGTCGTTCCACTTCGTACCCTTATAGACCGACTTCACCGTCATCTTGACCCAGCTCACGTTCGCCTTCGCCTCGGGCAGCGCAATCGTCGTCTGCACGGGCCTGTCCTCGAACTGGATCGGCATCTTCGTCCCGTCCGAGAACTCGAGCTCCGCCTCACGAATCCGGTTGTTCATCGCATAGAGGTCACCCAGCTCGTCGATGAGCCGGAACCCGTTGTAGATCTCGAAGCCCGTCACCGTCTGCGGCGAGCCGAACGTCATCTTGATCCACTGCCCGACACCACCATTAGGCTTTCGCAGCGGCTGCCACGAGCTCCAGAGGTTGTCGTCGAGCAGGTTGTCAGGGGTGAACGTGTAGTGTTTCCAGGGCGGGAGGTTCGAGCTGACAGCGAGCGTGATGCGGTCGTTTCCGATGCGGAAGCTGCCCGACGTCCCCGCTGCCGCCACGGTCCCGGCCTTCTTCTTGAACCAGCTCGCTTCTGGTGTTCGCCCGAGCGTCTCATAACCCACGGCCAATTGTGTGAACGCATCGGCGAGGTTCGGGTCGAGCTCGACCGCCTTCTTCAGCGCCTCGAGTCCCTCTTCGACCCTGCCTACCGCCAGCGCTGCCTTGCCCTGCTCATAGAGCATTCGCGCGACCTCGATGTTGCTCGTCGACGCGCGCACAGGTGTGCCGAAGGCCGTGCGTTCGGTGATCTGCTTCAGGTACTTCGGGACGTCCCCGTGGTTGGGGATGTCGACGATATTGTTCAGGTCCTGCAGCGCTCCCTGCTCGTCCACGGCGAAGACCGCCCACAGCGCCCCGACACGGCCGGGCGGCACGTAATAACTCTTGAGCAGCGACTCACCCACGTAGACGAAGACCTTGGCCCCCGAGCTCGAGAGCGACGTCGTCCCGTGTCGCCCGTTGGCCGAGTAGTTGTGGATCGCGAACACGTATTTCTCGCCGTCGTGGCGCTTGTGGACGGTAATGGTCTCGGGGCCCATTCCATCGGTGTCATCCACGTCGAGGAAGGCGTCCGCGCCCTCCTTCTTCGAGAACATGACGTGGTTGCCCGGGTAGACCGAGTGCAGGTCGAGGTCAGCCGGCGACCGCCCCCAGTTGAGGACCACGCGGAACGCCTCGAGCTTCTTGCCGAGCGTCTCGCTGACCGCGTACGACATGCCCGCGCAAGGGCACTGGACGACCAGGGGCGAGAACCCCTCCTTCTTGACGAGCAAGGTCACCGACGCGTCGTCGCCAAAGGTCGACGACATCACCGCACGCCCCTTGTCGTCGGTCGTGGTCGTAATCGACGTCTGCCCTTCTTTCTGTAGGATGACTTGCGCTCCGGCCACGACCTTGTCCTTGGTCGTCGCGCTCAGGATCTGCACTCCGACGTCCTTGGGAGGTGCTGCAGCCGCAGGTCCCGAGACGGACCCAACGAGGGCCATGAGGCTCAGGAGGCGAAGGGTAATCGGAGGGATCTGCATAGGTGTCCTCGCTCGCGGGGCGATGGGTGGGCGCGGACCGAGACGTCTGCGACCATCTTGATTGCTTGATTGAAGGTGCAGGGAGCCATCGTGACCGGACACGGTCTGAACGGACGATCGTCCGAGTCTCATCCTCGCCTTTGGTTCGCAAGAGCACCCCATCATTGGCCCGCTCCGGTCGCCGATTGACCGAGCGCTCCACCCCGGGCTAGATTGGCCTAATGAAGGACGCATCCCAGCTCGGACGTCGCAGGTTCCTCGGTACGACGCTCGCCGTTGCGGCAGGCGCGGGCGTCGGCCTGACACTTGCTCGCCCCCTCCAACCCGGCGAGCGGCGCTCGCGTTTCGCCTTCGGCCATGGGGAAGAGGCCGCCTTCGACGACGACCTGCGGGCCTTCCCGGACTGCCCGGTCACCGTCGAATGTGTGCTGCCCGGCGTCCGTGACGGCGCGATGGGCAAGGCCTGGCTGCACATCCAGACCCCGACCGAGCACATCGTCCGAGAGCTGCCGGCGGTCGCCTTCCGCCGCGGCATCGCCCACATCGAGGCGACGCTCGCCTACCCCTACGAGGACCGTGTCCCCGGGGCCTACAACTACCACGTCGAGGTCTCATGCGCCGGCGAGCGCATCGTCACCGAGGCCCCCGCGACCTTCGCGGTGCGCAAGTTCTACTGGTTTTCGTGAACAACCTGATGAAAACGCGCCACACCACCACCTCGCGCCCACTCGGGTCGCTGCGCCCGCTGCGTCCATTCAGGACGTTGCTCGCCCTCCTGCCGGTCGCCCTCCTCGGGTCGCTCACCGTCAGCGAAGCGCGCGCCGACTTCCCCCAGCTCAAGATCAACTTCGTCGATACGAGCCAGGCCCCGAAGATCAGGATCTGGGCCTCGGTCGCGAAGTACAACTTCCGCCCGCCCGGCGACAAAGAGATCGAGAAGGTCACGCTCTTCCGTAAGCCCGACGGGCAGAGCCCGGTCGAGCTCTTCGGCTTCGAGAAGGGTGTCCTGACCCTCCCGAAGAGCTTGTCGGACGAAGAGAAGGTCGCCCGCGAAGCCAAGATGGCTCCTGAGCTGGCGCTCGCGGCCGAGCTCGACCAGGGCCAGGCCATCGTCGTCATCGTGCCTGGCTTCCAGGACCCCGAGTATCGTGAAGGGACCCTTGGCGAGCGTTCGCGCGCAGCCGCCGGCCTCTTCTTCAAGAAGCTCGGCAAGAACAACCTGATGAACGCCATCTGGTACAACGACTTCATCTTCAGCTACGTGCACTCGCAGGAGCGCTCGGGCGGCATGTCGAAGCTCGACGCCGAGCTCGACAAGTGCGCCAAGTGGGAACGCGACTCCCTCAAGTTCCGGGGCCTCTCTCCGGAAGAGCTCGCCGAGCTCGACCCGACGGCTGGCACGGGCTTCAAGCCCGGCGAAGCCCACTGCGGACTCACCAAGGAGTACGGCGAATTCGGTAAGTATTTCACGAAGTTGAGCTATGACGGCTTCTGGCCGCAGCTCTTCGGTCTACAGCAGCGCCTCTGTGTCACGCCGCAGCACGAGATCAAACGCACGGGCATCGGTGGTGGCGAAGGCGACGCTCCCGGCAAGCGCATCAATGCTTTCCAGACGGCGCTCGAGATGCTCGCGAAGCACCCCGACCCCGGCATGCCCAAGATCCTCATCCTCACGAGCGATGGGCGCGACGGCTACACGGACGCGGTCTCAGACTGCCGCGCGAAGTACAGCCTCGAGTGCCAGACCGACCCGACGGTCACCGACAAGAAGGGCCGTGAGCAGCGCGACGCTCTGAACGCCTGCATCAGCGGCAAGCTCAAGGGTGACATCGCGGTCGAGCAGGGCAGCTTCCTGGAAAAACTGCCGACCTGGCTTGGCCTCGCCAAGGCCGCCAACATCCGCATCTACAGCGTCATCCACCCGACCGCCTCGCCCCACACCCGTGAGCGGCTCGAGGTTCTCGCCTGGCGCACGGGCGGCACGGCGCGTTTCGCGCGCGACGCCAACGAGGTCGTCGACCTGCACGAGCTCGTCATCGCCGAGCTCAACAACCAGCTCGTCATCACCTTCACCGACGAGGAGGCCACCCCCACCTCCGAGGTGTCCTACGTGATGAAGGCCGAGGGCCTCATCGGCAACCGTGACTCCGCCGGCGACGCGATGTCGGCACCGTTCACCGCGATCGTGCCGGCCGCCATCGAGCGCTCGACGGTCAACGAGGTGAAGGGCTTTGGTGAGAAGAAGCTCGGCAAGGGTGGCTTCATGGCGGCCCTGGCCGGCGTTGGTCTCCTGCTCCTCGTCATCCTGTACAAGCTCATCAAGGCCATCTTCGGCAAGGGCAAGGACGCGGCGGCCAAGGGCGCCAAGGGGGCTCAGGGGGCGGTCAAGGGCAAGCAGGCGGAGGCCGCGGCCAAGGCCAAAGCCAAGGCCATCGAGCAAGCGAAGAAGGCGAAAGAGGCCCAGAAGAAGGCCATAGCCAAGCAGAACAAGGGCTGAGAGCGATGGCAATCCCGACCTTTCCCGTAACGCCGCCCACCGAGGGTGTGACCAACGAGATCCTGCTCATGGGGCAGCGGTTCCCCCTTCAGGGGGCCGTCACGGTCGTCACCTACGACCTGCCCGGCGCGATGAGCTTCTATACGACCGACGCTGGCCCCGACGGCATGCCGACCTACGGGCCGCGCTACGAGAAGCCGGGCCTGAAGATCACGGCCTGGGAGCAGCTCATCAAGCACCTCAACCAGGTCATCATCCACACCGACCTCACGAACGACTCGGCATCCTGCTTCAGAGCGCTCGTCGGTCGGTCGTTGTCGTCCCACTTCCTCATCGACTGGGACGGCGTCATGTACCAGCCGCTCGACCCGATGGACTGCGGGTACCACGCGGGTGAAGGCAACCAGAAGGCCATCGGCCTCGACATGAACGGGCGGCTCCCCAACCTCGAGCGTGAGCCCGACGCGAAGGCCTACGAGCCGAGCTACAGCCGCTTCAGCGAGATCGAGCCCGACAAGAAACACAAACGCCCGCGCTCCGAGCGTATGGAGGTCAACGGCGCCAAGGTGCGCAGCTACGGCTACACCGACGGCCAGTACATGGCCCTCATCGAGCTCCTGAAGCGCTGCACCAAGGTCTTCCCGGAGATCAAGGCGCAGTACCCGGTCGACCCGAAGGGCGACGTGGTGCCGCGGACGCTGGACGAGCCGCTCGGCTTCGCGGGCTTCATGGCGCACTGGCACTGGGAGGCGCAGCGCTGGGATCCGGGGCCGGGCTTCGACTGGCAACGTGTCTTCCATGCGCTTGGCAACGAGCACAACTCGTTCCCGGTCGAGCTCGAAAAGGGCAAGAACATCAAGAGCTTGCTACAGCCGACCCTGGTGAAGGAGTACGCCGAGCAGTACTACAAGAACAACGAGACGCAGACGAACGGCTGGTACCCGATGGGTATCAATCAGACCTGGCACAACGGCGTGCATCTGGCGGCCCCTCGTGGCTCACCCGTCATGGCGATGACCGACGGTGTGCTCGTCGCGGCGCGTTTCGGAAAGAACCCGACCAAGCTCGGCCACAACAACTTCATCCTGCTGCGCCACATGGTCCCGGTGCCCGGCAAGGACAAGACGGTCGAGCCCAAGAAGTTCATCTTCTACTCGCTCTACATGCACCTCGAGCCGATCGACGTGATGACCGTGGGTGAGACGACCCCCAACTGGGTCAAGGAGCTCTACCGCCTCAAGAAGGGCGACCCGGAAGACAAGCCGGCCGAGGATGAGCCGCCTCCGCCCGCCACCAACGAGGACGGCGAGCCGAAGGAAGACGGCGAGGAGCCCGAAGAGGTCGACGCCGACGCCGCGGACTCCCTCGATGAGGACGTCTGGCTCGAGGTCGGTGAACACGGCGAGAAGGTCATCGACCGCGGCTTCGTCTCGAAGGTCGCCTGGAAGAAGAACCCCATCAACGTGCTCGCCAGCGAGGTCATCGGAACCGTCGGCATGTTCGGGCCCGAGGGCGAATGGAAGTCCCAGGTCCACATCGAGGTCTTCGCAGACACCGGGTGGAAGGACGCCGTCGACATCGGTATCCACGGCCGCTTCCTCATCGAGCTCGACGACGACGTCGGTCCTGACCTCTTCGTCGAGAACCGCGACATCCTCTCGCTCTTTGGTACACCTCGCCGCACCACGTCGCTCCTGCCATCGCGGGTCCTCGACCAGGCGACCATCGAGAGCTTCTGGACGCTCGATACCGAGTACACGGAAGAGAAGTCGTACCTGCGTAAGGTCGTCGTGCGCCACGTGTCCGAGTGGAGCGACCGGGTGGACTGGGTCTCGAGCCTGTCCGAGGCCGACGACTGGTACGGCAAGGTCGCGGACTTCAAGAAGATCTTGAAGGGCACGTCCATCGCCAACGACGCGATCTCGACCGTCCTGCCCTTCATCTGGCTCAGCAAGGACGTGGCCGAGCATATCGGCATCGACGTCTCGAACTGGCGCGGCATCCTCGACTACTTCCACCCGATCCACTTCCTCATGTGGCTGACCTACAACTCGACGCAGCGTATCCAGACGCTCAGCACCGGGTTGACGTCGGCGGCCGCGAAGAAGAAAGCGAAGGAGCGCGAGAAGCTCACGGAAGAATGCCGGCTCCTCTACACGAATCGTGAGGACGCGCGCATGAAGTCGGAGGCGGGCGACAAGAAGGCCGCCCAGTGCTTTGACTACCTCACCGACGAGAGCCGCTCGGAGTCGACGCAGGTCATCTCGGAGAGCGAAGAGCTGCCCGACGTCGAGGTCTTGAAGGAGTGGCTCGGCGGCAGCGATCAGGGCGAGTGGAAACGCGCGTCGCCCGACGAGGAGTGAGCGGCTGAGGTGGCCCGACCGGCGTTTGTCATGGGAAACGTCTGCTCGGGACCTCGGAGCGCCGGAGCCAGCGCCGTCGGAGCTTCAGACGTTCTTGCTCACGTCCATGATCTGGTTGCGGAGCCATTGATGACCGGGGTCTTGATGGCGCCGCTCGTGCCAGGTGAGCTGCATCGTGAAGCGGGGCAGGGGCAGCGGCGGCTCCAGGACCTTCAGCGGTAGCTGCATCACAAAGGCTCGGGCGATGCGTTCGGCCAGCGTGATGACCATGTTCGACCCCGCGATGAGCCAGGGTGCCACGAGGAAGTGTTGCACCGTGACGGCGACGCGTCGGGTGAGCCCGCGCTCGGCGAGCACGTCGTCGACGATGCCGCCCGGGGTGCCGCGGGGCGCGACAAACGCATGGGGCAGCGCGATGAACGTGTCGAGGTCGAGCGTGTCGCCGACCTCGGGGTGGTCGCGTCGCACGATACAGACGAAGCGTTCGTCGAAGAGCGCGCGGGCGTAGAGCCCTGTCTCGATGGTGCGGGCTTCGATGGCGCGGGCTTCGCCGATGCGGACTCCGCCGACCGGCGGTCCCAGCCAGAGATCGAATTGGCCTTCGCCCAGGGCCTTGGTCGCGGTGAGGTTGGTGTCTCTGACGACGAGGTCGATCCCTGGTGCGAGCCGCGCGAGCCTTTCGATGAGCGGCGGCAATACGACGAACTGGCCGTAGTCGGCAGCGGCCAGCGCGAAGGTACGCCTGGCCGTCTGCGGGTCGAAGGGCAGGGGGGCGGCGATGGCCGAGGCGAGCGTTCCAAGCGCCTGGGCGAGCGGCTCGGCGAGTGAGTCGGCACGGCTCGTGGGGACGAGTGTATTGCCGTCGCGCACGAGCAGGGGGTCGTCGAAGTGGGCACGCAGGCGTCCGAGCGCATGGCTCGTCGCCGACTGCGAGAGGCCGACCTCGCGGCCGGCCAGAGTCACGTGGCGCTTGCGTAGGAGCGCATCGAGGACGACCAGCAGGTTGAGGTCGAGCCCGGTCAACGAGGGGACGTCGGCTCGTGCCGAGATCGGCTGCGCGATCAGGGGCTTGGGATCGGTATGCGCTTTGTGCATGGTCGTGGTGATACCAATGCATTTCCTGAATGGCCAGCGCGAGCGCAAGTTCCTCGAGCACGACGGCGAGCGGGCACCAGGGGGTGACCCGACGCCGTCCAACATCTGGAGCGCATCATGTACGCAATCGCTGGAGTCACCGGAAACACTGGAAAGATCGTCGCCGACACCCTTCTGGAAGCAGGGGTGCCGGTGCGGGTCATCGTGCGCGACGCCAAGAAGGGTGAGCCGTTTGCGGCGCGTGGGGCGCAGGTGGCGGTCGCCGACCTGGCTGATGCTGACGCCCTGAGCCGGGCGCTCGAAGGGGTCAGCGGCGCCTACCTGCTGATCCCGCCGAACGCCGCGGCGCCCGACTTCCGCGCCTATCAAGCGGAGGTGTCCACGGCGATCGGGGCGGCCGTGAAGGCTGCCAAGGTGCCTCACGTCGTCTTCTTGTCCTCGGTCGGAGCCGAGCACGCTAGCGGCACGGGTCCGGTCGCCGGGCTCAACCCTGCGGAAGCCGCACTCAGGGCGGCTGAAGCGACGGGCACGGTGAGCACCTTCGTGCGCGCCGGCTACTTCCTCGAGAATGTCGCTGGCTCGCTTGGAGCGCTGGGCCAGGGGATCTACGCGACCTTCTTCCCGGCCGACCTGAAGATCGACATGATCACGACCCGGGACATCGGTCGGGTCGCGGCGTCGCTGCTGCTCGAAGGGGCGAAGGCGACCTCCGTGGTCGAGCTCGGAGGGCCGGGTGTCTCCGCGAACGACATCGCGGATGTGATCGGAACCATCACGGGCACACGCCCGCAGGTGGTCGTGCATCCGGCCTCGGCCATGGCCTCGACCCTGATCGGGTACGGCATGCCGGCGTCGATCTCCGAGCTGTATCAGGAGCTGACCGAAGCCATCATCGACGGCCGCGTCCGCTTCCATGGGGTCGGTCGTCAGCTGAAGCGCGAGACCCCGGTCGTCGACGTGTTGCGGGGGCTGTTGGCGGGCTGAGCGACGTTCGCGCAGGGCTTGGCAGGGGCCCATAAGCGTTGGAGAACAATAACGGATTGGTGGATTGTCGCGCAGCCGAAGCGAGCGCTTGCGTTCTCAGGACCCGTGGTTTAGGGTCCGCCCCGCTCTTCGGCCGGCCCGTCCGACTGCAGAGCCTCAGAGCCGCCAAGCGACCCGTCGCCAGGCTGTTTTGGGTGGAGGAGTGGCCGAGTGGTTGAAGGCAGCGGTCTTGAAAACCGCCAGACGAGAGTCTCGGGGGTTCGAATCCCTCCTCCTCCGTGGCCCCTCCTCACGGCGGACACCAACCTCGTACGGTTGGCTTGAAAATCGAGATAACAGGGTGTGGGTTCGGGCCGAGACGTCGCTTGCCGCAATGCGGAGACAGGACGCTCGACCTCACAGGTCTGGTGCACAGATGGAGACATGGCCGAGTGGCTGAAGGCGCGCGCCTGCTAAGCGTGTATACGGTCAAAAGCTGTATCGAGGGTTCAAATCCCTCTGTCTCCGCCAGCGCCCTCGACCCGGGTCCTCGCAAGAGGGCTCGGGTCGTCGGGCCTTGCGTTCCTGCACCCCCGCCGGCCAGAAAATGGTCACGGGAGACGACCACGGAAGTTTCTGTCGGTGGCTGAAAAACGCTGTTGACAGGTGCCAAAGCCGCCCCTAATGTCCGCCCCCGCTGCACTGGTAGCTCAATTGGATAGAGCATCGGTCTACGGAACCGAAGGTTAAAGGTTCGAGTCCTTTCCAGTGCACTCCCTTCCCCGGGTGTGCCCAGTGCAACGTCGCCGGCCCTCTGAAGGCCGCGTCACCGCGAAGCGCCATTGCAAGGCGGCCAAGCCGACGAAGCCGACGAGCAATGGCAACCCGCTCTCTGGCAACACCAAGAACGAGAATCGACGCGACGTGGCTCCCACCTCGACAGAGCTGAAGAGCGAAACGTCTACCGCAGTCGACCGCGACGCCTTTGCGCAGGCCTTTGCTCTAGCTGAGCAGGTCGGGCGCTCGGGCAATGTCCCGGTCGGCGCTTCGGTCATGCATGGCGGTGTCCTCATCGCCAGTGCCGGCAACCTGAGGGAAACCCTTCAGGACCCGACGGCCCACGCCGAGCTGCTCGCCTTACGCGAGGCGGCTCAGCGACTCGGTCGCTGGCGACTCGATGACGTCACGCTCTACGTGACGCTCGAGCCTTGCGCCATGTGCGCAGGTGCCATCGTCCAGGCCAGGGTCGGCCGGGTCGTCTATGCGGCGGCCGAGCCGAAGATGGGCGCTCACCAGAGCGTGCACAGGCTCTTCGAAGGGTCCCACACACGCGTCGAACAGCAACATGAATTGGCCGAACGCTCGGCCCACCTCCTCGCAGACTTCTTCGAGGGGCTCCGAGCCAGGCCCTAGTCTTGGGGAGAGGTGGCCGAGTTGGTTTAAGGCGCTTGACTCGAAATCAAGTGTACGCGACCCGTACCGGGGGTTCGAATCCCTCCCTCTCCGCCAGAGCAGAGGTCGGCGTCCACGTCTCACCACGTGGATGACGACCTCTGCACTTTTCCGAACCCGGTCTCCCTCCGCACCGCGGTCGGTCCGAGGTTCATCCTTGGCCGAGTCCCTTGGCCAAGTCCGATGGAGAGATGACCGAGTGGTTGAAGGTGCACGACTGGAAATCGTGTGTGGGGTCAAAAGCTCCACCGAGGGTTCAAATCCCTCTCTCTCCGCCAGAACGATGCGCGGCGCTTCGCCAACAGCTTGCAGGAACACTCTCCAGCACGCTGGTCGAAGCCTGCGCCGACGAGTCGGGTTCACGCGAGTGAGCCCACCCGAAGTGGACAGCGATGTTCACTTCTTTGTGGTCGGGACCTGCGATGGGGCGTTCGTGAACCCGCCAGGTCCGGGAGGAAGCAACGGTAACGACTTCCTCATGTGTGGGTCCCGGCCCTCCCACATCCTGCTGTTGATTCTCGTTCGGTGTTACACGCACTGAGCCTCGTTTTCCGTCGGGTCGCCCCGACGGGGCGGGGCTCTACGCGTTCGCCGGGACCCCGGATCGTTCGGGCGTCGCGTGGCTGTGCGCCGGGTCGCTCGCCCAACGACGCGCGATGTTGCGCTTGATCAACGGCGAGCGCGGGTCGACCTGACCAGCGTCGATCACGCGAGATGCAGGTCCACCTCGGGTCCGACGCGGGTTGTCGCGGCGTCGTGGAAATCATCTGGCCCGGGCCGATAAAAACCTGGCAGGCCCCGCGACCGCTAACCCATGCATAAGGTCCGCGAACGCCGCTCGCAAATCGTGCGGCTCGTATCGGAGGGTCTCATGCATCGCCTCGCATTCATCGTCACGTCTCTCTTCATCGTGGCTCCATCCGGTGGAGCCCTGGCGCAATCCTGGTCCGTGCAGGTCCTTCCGGGTACCGAGGGCAGCGCCACCGGCATCAATGACCTCGGGGTCATCGTCGGCGCGCTCAAGACCGGTCTTGGCTACGAGGCCGTGAAGTGGACCCCGCCCAGCGGCCCGCCGACCCCGTTGGCGGTTCCTCCCGGATCCGTCTCGTATGTCGCGAAAGCCATCAACGACGCGGGCGACGTGGTCGGCGAAGACGGATTCGGCCTCCCGACGGTCTGGAATGCCGGCGTTCCGACGCAGCTGCCGTTCCTCCCCAATGGTGACATCGCAAAGGCCGAGGACATCAACGCCGCTGGTGAGATCGCGGGCTGGGGAACCGGCTCGGGTCCGACCGGCGGGTACGCGATCCGTTGGATGCCGTCAGGCCCCGTCGAGCTGCCGCGCCCGAACGGCGCGAGCACCTGCCAGGGCGCTGCGATCAACGACGCTGGCGACATCATCGGCTACTGCAACATGAACAACGGGTCACGTGCCGTCGTGTGGATCGGCTCGACGCCGCTCGTGCTTGGCATGCTCAGCACCGCCACTGCATCGAACGCTTATGACCTCGACGACTCCGGCCGCGTCGTCGGCTACTCGTACATCAGCAGCAACTTTGCGGCGACGCGCTGGACCGACGGCGTGCCCAAGCGGCTCGAGAAGCTCCTGCAGACCAAGGCCTCGATCGCGACCGCCATCGGCAGCACCGGCCGCATGGTCGGCTGGACCAGCCTCAAGAGCGGCGTCATCAAGGCGACCACGTGGCTCAACCTCAACAGCGCCATCGCCCTGCCGACCGCGCCGGGCACCAACCACTGCATCGCGCACGACATCGACTCCGCCGAGACCATCGTCGGCTACTGCTACAACGCCAACATCGTGCCCTTCGTGTGGGTGCCCGTGAAGTGGGTCAAGAACTGAAGTCGCTTACGTTTCGCGCACCACAGGTGGCGAAACGCAGTGCGCATCGTCATCGCTCGGGCGAGCCTTTCAAACCGTTCACGCGGGAGGGACGGCCGCCCGAGCTCACGTGGGGTCCCCTCGGACACGAGCGTGGTCGGCGGTCGCAGGGGAAGCGAGCGAAGCGGGGCGGCCACCCCGACCAGCGGGTCCCGGCTGACGGATTCGATGGCGCCCTCTCCGCCCGGGCCAACGCAGGGTTTCGCCGCGGGGGTTCATCTGCTATGAGCCCCTCCGGAGGTTGACGGTGGCGTATCTCGTTCTGGCACGGAAATGGCGGCCGCGCGGCTTCGATGCCATCACGGGACAGGAGCACGTCACCCGCACGTTGAAGAACGCGATCGTGCAGGACCGCGTGCATCACGCCTTCCTGTTCTGCGGGGCGCGAGGTGTTGGCAAGACCTCGGCGGCTCGTGTTCTGGCGCGCGCGCTCAACTGCCAGAAGAGCGCCAACCCGACGACGGACCCCTGTGGTGAGTGCGCGGCTTGCACCGAGATCTCGGCCGGCACCTGTGTCGACGTCTACGAGATCGATGGTGCCTCGAACCGTGGCATCGGTGAGATCCGCGAGCTGCGCGATGGCATCGCCTACTCGCCGCAGCGGGACCGCTACAAGGTCTACATCATCGACGAAGTCCACATGCTCACGACGGAGGCGTTCAACGCGCTCCTGAAGACGCTCGAAGAGCCACCGGCCCACGTCAAGTTCATCTTCGCCACGACCGAGCCCCACAAGATCCCGGTCACGATCCTGTCGCGCTGCCAGCGCTTCGACTTCAAACGCATCGCGTTGCCGATGATGGCGCAGCGCCTTCAAGAGATCCTCGTCGCCGAGGGTGTCACCATGGACCCGGCGGGTCTCAGGCTCGTCGCTCGTGAGAGCGAGGGCTCCATGCGAGATGCGCTCTCGTTGCTCGATCGGGTCATCAGCTTTGCCGGCATGACGGCCAGCTATGAAGCCGTCGCGAGTGTGCTCGGTGTGGCCGATCGGGCGTGGCTTCAGAAGCTCGTGTCGGCGGCCCTCGACAAGGACATCCCGAGCGCGCTCGCGGTCGTCGCCGAGGCCTTCGATTACGGGCTCGACCTGAAGAAGTTCGCCAGCGACTTCGTGCATCACCTGCGCGACGCGGCGATCCTCCAGGTGGCTGGTGAGCAGGCGCCCACCGACCTGTCGAAGGAAGAGCGCGACTCGCTCATCGTGCTCGGCCAACGCATCGCGCCCGAAGACATGCAGCGCCTCGTCAGGCTCTGGACCGAGACTGCCGAGCGGCTCGTCCAGGCGAGCTTCCCGCGCCTCGAAGTCGAGATGGCGGTGATCCGGATGTGTCGGCTGCGGCCGCTGCAGCCGCTCGACGTGTTGCTGACGAGGCTCGAGGGGATCGAACGTCGGCTCGAGTCGGGCACGCCGCTGCCGCCTTTGCGGCAGGTCAGCCCGGAGCTCGCGCCGCTCCCAAAACCTGAGGCCCAGGCCCCGCGCCTGGGCCCACCCCCATCGCCGCCGGCACTTGTGCCAATTTCCACGCCTCCGAAGCCGGAGGCGGAAATTCCGCCTCCGGTCAAGGCTGAGACCCCTCCGGAAGCGGAAATTCCGCCTTCCGGCAGGTCTGGACACCCTCCGGAAGCGGAAATTCCGCCTTCCGGCAGGTCTGGACACCCTCCGGAGGCGGAAATTGCGCCTTTTGACACAGGTGCGCTTGCGCGTGTAGCGGAGGCCGAGGCCACGCCTGAGCCCATGCCGGCGCCCATGCCTGAGCCCACGCCCGCGCCCCCGCCCGCGCCTGAGCCCGCGCCAGCGCCCGAACCCACGCCCACGCCCACGCCCACGCCCACGCCCACGCCCGCGCCAGAGCCCACGCCCGAGCCCGCGCCCACGCCCACGCCCGCCCCCGCGCCCGCGCCCACGCCCGCGCCAGAGCCCACGCCCGCGCCCGCGCCAGAGCCCACGCCCGCGCCGGAACCCACGCCCACGCCCGCGCCGGAACCCACGCCCACGCCCACGCCCGCGCCCGCGCCCGAACCCACGCCCGCGCCCGCCCCCGCCAAAAAGGGACGTGGCAAGTCCAAAGCCAAGTCCGACGCCCCGCTCCAGGCCGCTCAGGCCCCGATCGGTGAGGTCGACTCCGACCTGTGGGAGCTCATCGTCGACCTCATCCGCCCGGGCGATGCCGTGCTTGCGGGTATCCTCGACCATGCTCGGGTGGCCGGCTTCTCCGACGGGACACTCACGCTCGAGGTGTCGGGCGAAATCACCGAGCGGCGCCTCGTCGCCAAGCTCGACGTCATCGAGTCGCTCGTCACGGCCCAGCGCCCCGATATCCGGCGGATTCGTGTCGGCAAGGTCGATGCCATCGCCAACACACCACACCTTCGAAAGTCGGAACGACTGTTCCAGGCGCAAGAACAACGTCGACGCGACGTCGAGCGCCACCCGCTCGTCGTCGAGCTGCTCGAACGATTCGGTGCTACGCTCGGCCCCATCGAGCTCTACGAGACCACCAACGATTCCTGATCACGGGAGACACTCCATGGATGACCTCTTCTCTGGCGGCAACCTCCAGAACCTCATGGCTCAGGCCCAGCAGCTCCAGAAGCAGATGGCCGAAGCACAGGAACGCGCCACCCGGCGCGAGGTCGTCGGCGAGGCCGGCGGCGGGCTCGTCAAGGTCACCGCGACCGGCGCGCTCACCATCGTCAAGGTCGAGCTCGACCCCATCACCGTCACCGACGTCGAGATGCTGCAGGACCTCGTCACGGCCGCGACCAACGACGCCCTGAAGAAGGCCAAGGAAGCCGTCGCCGCCGAGATGGGCCCGCTCGCTGGCCTCATGAAGAACGCCGGGATCGGCGGACTCTGAGCCGACCATGATGCCGCCCGCGCTCGACAAGGTCGCCACCATGCTCTCGCGGCTCCCGGGGGTGGGCAAGCGCACCGCCATGCGCTGGGCCTTCTTCATCATGAACGAGCCGCCTGCGTTCGCGCAGGGGCTGAGCCAGGCGCTCGCCGACCTGCTCCAGCACGTCCACTTCTGTAGCGCCTGCCATCACCTGGCCGAGACGGAGACGTGCTCGATCTGCAGCGACCCGTCCCGCGACACGACCCAGCTCTGCATCGTCGAGAGCGTCCCCGACCTGCTCGCCCTCGAGCGCACGGGCTCCTTTCGTGGTCGTTATCACGTCCTGCACGGCGCCCTCGCACCGCTCAAGGGTGTCGGCCCAGCCCAGCTCAAGCTCAACAACCTCGAACAACGCATCGTCGACGACGGTGTCACCGAGGTCATCGTTGCGACGTCGGCCGATGTCGAAGGTGAAGCCACGGGCCTCTACCTCGCGAAGCGACTGTCTCCGCTCGGCATTCGGCTCTCGCGTATCGCGACCGGAATCCCGATGGGCGGCGAGCTCGAGTACCTCGACGACCACACGCTGACCCGGGCCTTCGCGGGACGCACACCGTTCAGCTGAGAGCCGTCTGGCCATCGCAGTCAAGGTGAATGTCCCTTCACGACCGGCCCGCTCCCGCATCAGCGGCGGGAAAGCTGGTAACGCCCTGGCGTCGTGCGGGATTCAATCGGTGGCCGACCTCACGTCTCTGCCGCAGGAGTCTGCTCATGTGGCTTACGTTGACCCTGCTCACGGTGCTCGCTGCGCCCGTTCCGGACCAAGACACGCTATATTACGTCGATGAGGGCGAGCTCGTCGTCGCGTGGGACCCGAACATCGACGCGAGCTGGGTCGGCGCGCCGCAAGCGGCCAAGCGCCTGCCGTCGAACCTGCTGTCGATCCCACGCGACCTGCATCTCGACAAGCTGCCGCCCGCGATGCGCGGCCTCGTCGGCAGCACGCTGACCCTCTACGCGGCCGACGGCGCGACGTGCAACGCCAAGGTCACGTCGTTGCGCGCGCGTTGCCTCGCCTACGATTACGGCACCACCGATGACGCCGACGTCTGCATCTTCCCCGAGCGTGCACCGGCCGATGTCTGCAACGGTGGCACCTTCATCATCGGTGCCCTGAAGGCGACCAGCGGGCGCCTGTGCAAGGGTGTGCTCGCGACCACGAAGCCCGGCACGGTCCAGATGTACAAGCCGCTCCCGCGGGACCGCGAAAAGGACTCGGAGGTGCTGAAAGCATTTCGTGCGACCGGCTGGTGGAAGGCCGCCCAGAGCGACTACCTCGGGTCCTACCCGGACGAGCCGAACCTCGGTTCATGGGACGCCAGCGGCGACGCGCCCACGACCATCCGCCGCTTCGACCCACCGACCGCTGATGCACCCGCATTGGCGATAGCCTGGCGCGACCTCGCCGACGAGGCCGACGGCGGTGCCCCGACGCAGCGTCTCGCTGCTGTCTTCATCCGCGCGGCCGACGGTTGGAAGCTACACCGAGCCTGGGCCCCAGGCCCCAAACCGCAGCACTTCTTCCTGCGCGGCGACGCGCCCGAGCCGCTCTTGAACCTGCACGCGTTGTCGCGCGGCCATGATTTCGCGATACCGCCCGTGCGAACGCCCGACGGCAACGACTACGAGGAGCTCTTCGATCGCGCGGTCATGAGCACGCCCGACTGGCGCGTCAGCGACATCTCCGACCCGTTCTGCACGCCGCGTCACCTGCGGACCCCGGACTAGCAAACGTGCGCTCGAGGCCGTGGACCGTGCAACGAGTCGGCCGCCATTCCGAAGCTCCGACACGCTCGTTCGCTCGTTCGATCGCTCGGCAGCGTCGGTCATTCGCAGGACCTCCGGCTCGTTTCGCAACGCAACTGCCGGGCATGGCAGTCGACCATGACAGTTGGCCGCCAGTACGCACGTGACCATGACAGCTCGAACCTCGAAGCGACACCACAGCCAGCCGGTTACCCCTGGACCCGGCCTGGATGGCCGAGGTGTCCCGCGCACCGTCCGCCTGCGTGCGGCCACCACCCTTCTTTCCCCTTTCTTCGGCGGGCCGTCGTGAGCATGGTGGCCCGCGTGAGCGCCACGTCCATCAGTCCTCCCGGCCCAATGCCATCCCCGCCTCCCGCTGGATCACGCTCGCTGCGCCATCGCACCGTCCAGTTCGGACAAGGCCTGTCGAGCGGCGCCCACGGGCCCCGACTCGTCCTCGCACTCGCGGCCGTGTACCTCATCTGGAGCTCGACCTACTTGGGGATGAAGGTTGTCCTCCAGACCTTCGGACCCATGACGCTCGGCGCCTTCCGCTTCATCCTGGCGGGTCTCATCCTCTATGGTTTCCACGCCATGCGGGGCGGTCGTCGGCCGACCCGGGCCGAGATCCTCGCAGCGCTCCCGGTCGGGATCCTGCTCTTCCTCGCGGGCAACGGCTTCATCGCCATCGCCCAGAAGGACGTCACGAGCGGCGTGGCCTCCATCGTCGCGTCGACCACCCCGCTCTGGGCGGCTCTGCTCGGTCCGCTCTTTGGCGAACGCGCGCGCCCGGCCGAGTGGTTGGGTGTTGGCCTTGGCACGCTGGGCGTCGTCGTCCTGGCCGTCAACGCCGAGCTCGGCGGCGACCCGCTCATGATCGCCATCCTGCTCCTGGCCCCGGTCGGCTGGGCGTTGGGCTCCATCCTGTCGCGGCGCACGTCCCAGGCCCCGGGCTTCGCCGGGCCCTCGATGCAGATGTTGGCAGGTGGTATCGGCATGGGCATCGCCGCCCTCCTCGCGGGCGAAGCGCTCCCGACCTCGGTATCGGGCGAGACCTGGGCCATCTTCGCCTACCTCGTCGTCTTCGGCTCGCTCATCGGCTTCACGGCGTTCACCTGGCTCCTGAACAACACCCGCCCGAGCCTGGCCTTGTCCTACAGCTACGTGAACCCGGTCATCGCCGTCTTCATCGGGGCCCTGCTCGCGGGCGAGCCCGTGCACGGCACGACCATCGTCGCGACGGTCATCCTCGGGGTCGCCATCGCGGTCGTCATCCGTGCGGCCGTCGCCCGGCGCAACGCCGCTCGCTGACTCGCGGATCGGGTCGGCCGCCCGACGTTCACGCAACCACGATTTCCACACGCCTACGTATGATGGGCAGGTGGCGGGATTGGGCAACCCCTGCTAGTCTCGTCAACGATGTGCCCCGTCGACCGCATGCAGCGCCTTCAAGCGGCGCGAGATCGTTTCCAGGATCAGGCGCTCGCGAGTGCCTCTCTGCGTTGCTATGGCGAAGCGCGCGCGGAGACCTTCGACCTCGCTCGCCTCACCGAGGAGGGCGCCGCTAAAGCGGTCAGCGCCATCATCGCAGCGCTCGGTGCCGCCGAGAGCAAGCCGGTGACGGTCGCGCGAATCGGGGATGGGGCCAAGGCCTCCGATGCCCTCGCAGCCATCGCGCACGCGGTCCGGACCGAGCGACTCGCGGCTGGCGACGACGACCTTGCGGTCGGCTTCCCGTGGATTGAAGGTCGTATCCCCGATGGCCACGGCGGCTCGGTCGAGATCCGGGCGCCGCTCTTCTTGTACCCGGCCAACCTCGAGCCGGCCTCCACCGCCAAGCTCGGGCCGGTCTGGGCCTTGGCCATCTCGGGCGCGCCCTGGCTCAACGAGCCGCTCTGCGCGCTGTTCCGCCGCTATACCCGGGTCCGCCTCACCTACGAGGACTTCCTCGCGCACGACGAGGACGGGCTCTTCAAAGCCGACGACTCGACCTGGCAGGGGGTGCTCAAGACACTCAACCGGGCCGGCATCACGCTCGCCGACACCGCCAAGACCTTCCCCGACAAACCCGAAGCCTTCACGACCGAGTCGTCCGAGACCCTGGCCAAGATCCCGGCCGGCCAGTTCAAGCTCAAGTTCCAGGTGGCGCTCGGCCGCTTCCCGATGCTGGCGGCAGGCATCGCCGGCGACTACGACCTCACCCTGCACGGCGTCACC
Organism: uncultured Myxococcia bacterium; assembly: GCA_942493285.1. Lineage (GTDB taxonomy): Bacteria > Myxococcota_A > UBA9042 > PHBI01 > PHBI01 > WYBB01. The sequence continues at coordinate 5,442,943 of OW818691.1, read as the reverse complement.
CCGACCAACGGCATCGACAGCTACGCCTTGTCGGCCGGCGGGCCGCTCACCGAGCTCGACTACGATGACCCGGGCGTCTACGGCCGGTTGCCGGCACCCGAAGGCGAGGACCTGGGCCTCATGGGGGCGGTCCGGCGTTGGCAGGTCGTCCCGAGCGACATCTGGCAGGACGAGGCCCTGCGCGGGCTCGAGGCCACCAAAGAGGGCGGCATCACCATCACGGGCGCGCCCGGCACCGGCAAGTCGCAGGTCGTCACCAACATCATCGCGGCGGCGCTGGCCAAGGGCGAGAAGGTCCTCGTCACGAGCACCCGCCGAGCGGCGCTCGATGACGTCATCGAACACCTGGTCGAGGTGGGGCTGGGCGAGCCGCTCGCGGTCGTCCACGACCCTTGGCGTGACCGTGGACCCGTCTCGCAGAGCCTGACCGAGACCCTTCAGCCCTTCGTCGACAACGGGCGCTTCGACGCCGCCGACATCGTCCCCTTCCAGAAGCGTATGAAGGCGCTCGAGCGCACCCTGTTCGCGCGGGTCGATGCCGCCGACCAGAGCTGGGACGTGCTCGTGGGGTCGGACGGACGCTTCCCGGGTGTGGCCGAGCTCGACGAACATATGCTCGCCGACCCGGTGTTGAAGAAGCTCCGGATCGACACGCTCCCCGACCTGACCGACTGCGTCGATAGCTTGACGGTCAAGGAAATGGACAAGGCGCTCATCGAGATCGCCGTACTCGCCGTCGACGCGGCACCGTTCATCGCTCCGCATCCGCTGCAGCTCAGGACCGACTGGTCGCCCATGAGCGAGAAGCAGGTCGGTGAGCTGTATCGGGCCATCGACCAGCTGCGAAAGGCGCTTCGGACCTTTGCGCCGTTGCCGGGTCCGCTCTCGGCGCGTGAGCTCGAGCGGCATCGTGGGATCCTCTCGCAGGTTCGACCGCTCGTGGCCCTCGCCATGGGCGACGAGCCGGCGCGGCTCTCGGCGCACGCCAAGGTGCGCGAGTGGATGGCGTCCGAGGGTGACCACGGTGTCCCGAGCACGTCCCAGCGCGAGCTCATCCGGACCCTGCGGCGTGAGGCCGAGTCCCTGCCGGAGATCCTGCCCGAGGTGGTGAAGCTGCCGCCTGAAGAGATCGCCGACCGGATCACCAATCTCGAAAAACTCTTGAAGATCGAGACAAGTGGGCTGCGCGCTTTCTCGCCAGCCTTCTGGGCGTTGAAAAAACTCCCGGAGAAGATCATCGCCAGCCTGCCCGACGACACGCCGGGCCTCGACAAGAGCGCCGAAGGGCTCCTGCGTCTGCATAAGGACGCGCAGCACTGGCAAGAGGTCCTGGCGATGATGCCGGACCTGCCCTGTTTCGCCCTGGCGGAGGTCGGGATCCCGGACCTCATCGCGCAGATCGTCACGCGCTGCGAGGCGGCCTTCGAGGAGGCGGTCGCCGAAGACCTGTTCGTCAGGTCCATCGGGTCCTCGTTTCCCAAGCCGCCGGACTGGGCAAACAACCCCCCGAAGCGGTCGACCGACTCGGCGTTCCTCAACGGCATCACCCAGGAGGTCGCGCGTTCGGCCGCCTATGGTGCGGTGGTCGCCGCGCTCGAGCCGCTCGATGGGCGCTTCGATGCGCGCTGGACGGATACCCTGCGTGAGCTCGCACGGGACAAGCCGCTCGAGGCGGAGCGCATGCTGGCCCCCATCGCGGCGACGGCCGAGGACGGGCCCAAGGTGTGGAGGCTCGACCGGGCGACCTCGAAGCTGCCGGTCTTCATCGGGCGTTTCCTCAGGGTCTACTCGGGCAACGTAAAGTACGCCGCTGCGGCCTGTCGTCGCGCGGTCGAAGAGAGCTGGCGCAAGCTCCGGCTCAACGCCTGGGGCGGGACCAATGTGGATGCGGCGCTCGTCGACCCACGCGAATTGAAGGCGCTGAACGAGGGCTTCAACGAGCTGCAGAAGGCGCGGGCCGAGTTCATCCAGGTGGAGTGGCGGCGGCGGGTCGCGGCTCTGGGAGAGCTCGATTCGCAGCGACAGGACCTGCTCAAGCTCGTGCAGGAGACGTCGCGTAAACGTTTGCGGGCGGGGCTGAAGCAGCTCGTCGAGCGCTACTGGAAACGTGGGCTCAACGTGTTGCGGCCGATCTGGTTTGCGCACCTCGACGCGGTGGCGTCGGTGTTCCCACGCGACCGCGACGCGTTCGATCTGGTGGTCATCGACGAGGCGCAGAGCGCCGGTCTGTGGCGGGCATTGCCGGCTCTCTTGAGGGCGCGGCGGGTGGTCGTGCTGGGCGACATGAGCCAGGCACCGCCGCGGGACGACTGGGATTATCCGGTGCTGTCGCTGGCGCGTGGCGCGTTCCCGAGCACCGGCCTCTGGTGGTGTTGGGGGGCGCGTAACGAAGAGACGTGGGCCTTCCCAAATCATGCCGCGTACGCCGGGGCGGTGCTCGTCGGACCGAACGCCGAGCGGCGGACACGCGGCAAGAGCGAGGGCCTCAACTGGGTGCGGGTCGACGGCAAGTGGAAGGATCGGTGCAACCGGATCGAGGCCGAGAAGGTCGTGGATCTCATCCACCAGGCGCTGACCGAGCCGCTCGAAGGGGAGCGGTATCCAAGCGTTGGCGTGACCGCGATGACACGAGAGCAGGCCGACCTCATCCGTGAGCGGATGGACCGACGCATCGCGCGTGACGAGGTCTTTCGTGAGCTCATCGAGAGTGATCGGGCGCGGCCAGAGGTCGAGCAGCTCGTCATCGGTGACCTGTTCGAGTGCCCGCCCGACACACGCGATATCCAGATCATGTCGCTGACCTTCGGGCCGGTCGAAGGCAGCCGGAAGATCCCGCTCGAGTTTGGGCTGCTCGAACGATTCGACGGCGAGGGGTTCCTCATGGGGATCGTCTCGCGGGCGCGCTGCGGGCTCACCATCGTGACCTCGTTCACGGAGGCGGCGATCGATGTGCAGCGGACCGAGGCATCGGGACCGCGGCTCTTGCACGCCTTCATGGTGTTCGTGCGCGGCGCGCACATGAAAGACGAACGCCTCATGGACGAGGGGTTCGAAGCGCTGAAAGCGGTGACCGGGGTCGAGGTGAAGCTCGAGCCGCCGGTCGACCCATCGCGCCCGATGGTCGGTGACTTCGTGCGCGACGAGCTCGCGGAGCCGCTCATCGAGCGTGGGCTCGGTGTGTCGGTGGAGCCGCCGCGGGCGTCGGCGGTCTCGATCGGTGCCGTGCGGACGGGGCTCGGGACGGGACCCCTGCCGGGCCGCATGAAGCTCTTTCCGGTGCCCCCGGACATGACGCTGGCGCCGACACCCAAGGGTGTGCCGCGGGTCGGGATCCAGACGAGCCGGTTTCTGAAAGAGCCGGACTCGGCGATGCGCGATGTGTATGCGCGGCGGTTCTGGCAGCGGCTCGGGTGGACGATGGTCCGTGTAACCCCGGGCATCTGGCGGGCGAGCCCCGAAGGGGTGATACGCAGCATCGAGAAGCTGTTCCAGCTCACGCCGCTGGAGTTCAAACGCGCTGGCTTCGAGGAAGAAGTGGCCGAGGTGGTGCAGGCCCCGGTCGCTGTCGAGCCCGAGTACGAGCCTGAGGTCGAGTACGAAGAGGAGGTGGAGTACGAGGCGGAGGCCGAAGCGGAGGCGGAGTACGAGGCCGAAGCGGAGGCGGAGGTCGAGGCGGAGGCGGAGGCGGAGGTCGAGGCGGAGGCGGAGGTCGAGGCGGAGGCGGAGGTCGAAGCGGAGGCGGAGGCGGAGGTCGAAGCGGAGGCGGAGGTCGGAGCGGAGGCGGAGGTCGAAGCGGAGGCGGAGGTCGGAGCGGAGGCGGAGGCCGAAGCGGAAGTCGAGGCCGAGGCGGAAGAGGAAGAGGACCCGCTTGCAGATCTGGACCCGGCTCTGCGGGCGGCGCTCGAAGCGGCCAACGGTATCGGGTCGGCCCCTCCTTCACCCGAGTCCGAGAGGGATGTGCTCGACGACCTGGATCCGGCTCTACGCGCGGCGCTCGAGGCGGCCAACGCGGTCGGGTCGGTGCCCCCCAGGGTCGAATCCGAACGCGACGTGCTCGACGATCTGGACCCAGAGTTGAGGGCTGCCATCGAGGCCGCGGCGCTCGGCTCTGCGCCGGCGCCCGTCGTGCAGGCGCCTGTCGCCGAGGCCCCGTCGAGCATCTGGGGTGACTCGCCCGGTGGTGCGAACCAATGGGTGAGGCCGCCGAAGAAACCTGCGCCGCCGGCTCCAGTCGAAGCGGCCCAGTCAGCAACAGGCCCGGCCAACGGCGACGCCTCGGTCGTCTCTGCAGAGACTGACCAGCTGGAGCTCGACTCTGAGACCCCCGAAGGGGTGTCGGTGTCACCGGTGACCGTTGCGGGGATGCCGAGGCCGGTCTCGCCGCGGGCCCCGACGGCTCCGTCGCCGCGTCCCGTGGCCGCAGCGGTGAACGTCGCCGTCACGGTGGAGCCGGCCGCATCCGCGCCCGAGGTCCCATCTGAGGCGCCGGCCGCGCCGACCGAAGCACCCACGCCGGCTGCTCTGCCGAGTGTCGTAGTGGCACCGGCGAGCCCGCAGCCTCCCAAGGTCGCCGCGGCTTCGAGTCCGATCCCGAAGCCCACATTGCCCAAACCTCCGGCGCCACTCCCATTGCCGGCCAAGCCGCCGCTTCCGCGCCCACCGACGTTGGCTTCGCCGAGCTTGCCCAAGCCCCCGGCGCCGCTGCCACCGCGGCCGGCGACGGCGATCCCGAAACCTCCGGCAGCTCCGGTTGCTTCGGCAGCTCATGCTGCTCCCGTCGCTCAGGGCGCTCCGGCCGCTCCGGTTGCTCCGCCAGCTCCGGTCGCTCTCCCAACTCCCCCAGCTCCGATCGCTCCCCCAGCCCCAGCGTCCCCGGTGTCTCCGGTCCTGCCCAAGCCGCCGGTCCCCCCACGTCCGCCGACGGCGCCCGCTCGGCCGGCTGCGCCCCCTGCGGCACCTGCGCGACCGCCGTTGCCACCAGCGCCTCCGGCTCCTCCGGCACCACCTGCGCCGCCCGGCCTGGTCGGCCTGGTCGGAAAAGACGCCAAGGTCGGCAAGGACGGGGAAGGCTGAGTCGGCGATGTCGCGGAAGGTCGGCACAGCGAAGGCAGCGGTCGACGTCGACCAGACCGTGGTCCAGGTTCTCGAATGGCTCGAGTCGGAAGGGACCGAGCACAACCGCGAGGGTATGAAGCGTTACGGGATCGTAGCGCGAAAGATCTTCGGGGTGTCGGTCGCCGCGCTGCGCGAGAAGGCGAAGCTCATCGGCAGGAGCCACGAGCTCGCGGAGGCCTTGTGGGCGACGGGCTGGTACGAGGCGCGAATGCTGGCGGCCTTTGTGGACGAGCCGAAGCGGGTGACGGTCGAACAGATGGAGCGTTGGGCGTCGTCGTTCGAGAACTGGGCCGACTGCGACACCACCTGTTTCCACCTCTTCGACAAGACGCCGTTCGCGTTCGCCATGGCGCAGGCGTGGCACGACCGCGAAGAGGAGCTCGTCAAGCGGGCGGCCTTCACCCTGCTCGCGAGCCTCGCCCTGCACGACAAGAAGGCCGGCGACGAGGTCTTCGAGGCGGGGCTCGGCTACATCGAGGACCAGGCCGGTGACGGGCGCAACTTCGTCAAGAAGGGTGTGAGCTGGGCCTTACGTGGGATCGGCCGCCGCAGCCTGGTGATGCATGCGAGGTGTATCGAGCTGGCCCAGCGATTGGCTGCCTCGAAAGAGGCGCCCCGGCGTTGGATCGGCAAGGACGCGCTGCGAGACCTGAGGAAGCCGGCGGCGCTCGACCGGGCGAGCAAACGCGACGCGAAACGATCGACGAAGCAACGCTGACGGCTGGCCGAAGACTCGATATCTCGATGATCGAGCTTTTCAGATTTCTCGATGATCAAGATGATCGCGAGGCGGCGGGGTCAACGCAGGGCGTCGAAGTCGAATGCGCGGACGAAGTCGTCGCCGCTGCGGTGGCAGTCGATACACAGGTCGGGCTCGCCGCTGTACTTCGAGTCGGAGCCGAAGAACTCGGCCCAGAACCAGCCTCCCTCACGTTTCTCCATCAGGGCGATGAGCTCGCGGTCGTTACCGTCCCAGCCCTCCTTGACGATGATCGAGCCGACGGGCCACTCGGTCACGGTCGGGGTGGTCTCGAGGGCGGCGACGATGGGTTCGTTGATGAAGATCTCGACCGCGTCGGAGTGTGGGGCGTTCGAGCTGCGGCGCGTCTCGTAGCCGGGGGCGCGTGACCAGCTCTTGTAGTCTTCCGCGCGGACACGGTCGAGGAGCTCGCGGGCGCCGGCGGGGTCCTGGTCGTCGCCACACGCAACCAGAGGGGCAGCGAGGACGAGAGATGCGATGGCGATGAAGGGTCGGCGCATAGGGCTCCCAGTGGTGAAGTGCCTCGGGTCCTATGGGGAGCATTCGTAAACGGTTACGGGTGTCCAGCATTCGAATGGAGCGCCGCGGGGGTGGGGTCTGGGGTCCCGCTGGCATGGGATATGCTGCGGATATCGGTGCCATGGTCGAAAGCCTGCTCATCGACGGTGCGTGTCCTGGGTGTCGCCGCAAAGGGCGTGTCGGTCACGTGTGTACCCATGGGGCCTGCGCACACGAGGGGTTGCACTGCATCCCGGAGGCGCTGGTGCCGAAGTCGGGGCGGCCGCACGACGCGTTGCTCGGGCAGATGGTGGGGCGGTATCTCGTCATTGAGCGTGTGGTCCGGCACGGTATCGCGACGGTGTACCGGGCGCTGCAGATACCCGCGCTGCTCGAGGTGGAGCTTGCTATTGCGGGCCTCGACCGCGACGAGGAGGTGCATCGCAACCTGTATCGCCAGGCGCTCGCGTTGGGACGCCTCAGCCATCATCCGAACATCGCGCGGCTCGTCTCGTTTGCGGCCGAGGACTTTGGTACCTACCTGGCCTTCGAGTCGCAGCGCGAGGCTCGCACGCTGGCCGACTTGTTCGACTCGCACGGGCACAAGGCCGTCGAGGTCGGGGCCGCGAGGCTCTTCCTCCAGCCGCTGGCGGCGGCGCTTGGGGCGCTTGCGTCGCTGGGTCTCGTGCATGGGGAGATCCGCCCGGAGAACGTGTGGGTGTCGGCCCCGATTGGACATACCGCGTTTGTGAAGCTCGGCGGGTTCGTGCGCATTGCCGAGGTCGACGAAGCGGCCGGTACGGCGCATGACCTGGTGTGGCGGGCGCCTGAGCAGGTGCTGCACCACACCACGGGCGCGACGACCGACGCTTATGCGGTGGCGGCCATCGCGTTCCGGTTGGTGTTGGGGCAGGACCCGTTTCCGGGCGGCGAGCCCGAGCGATTGTCATGGATGAAGCAGCACGCCGACTGGGACCCGATGGCCGCGGTTCATCAGAAAGTGCCGGCGAGGGTCGCGGCGTTCTTTCGAAAGGCGCTCGCGTATGATGCGAATGAACGCTTCACGTGCGAGGCCTTCTGCGGCGAGCTGCTGGAGGTGTTGACGGTCCTGGAGGCGGGTGGCGACCCTGCGGCGGTCGAACCGACGCAGATGAGGCCGGTCGAGCCTACGCAGATGAGGCCGGTCGAGCCTACGCAGATGAGGCCGGTCGAGCCCAAGCAGTGGCGTGAGCGACGCGAGGCGCCGGCGATGCCAACGCAGCAGGTGGCTGTGATCGTCGATGAGCCGTCGCCCCCCGTGAAGACGCGGCGAGAGCTCTACGAGGAGACCGAGGACGGGGAGGACGCGGCCCCGGCGCACGAGCACTCCGGGTCGACGGTGGTCATGAACGCTGACGAGCTGATGGCTGCGGCAAGTGCACGGGCGACGCCCCGGATGCATCGGAATGACAGCCCGAAGCGGAAGTGACGGTCGGTGGATTTGGCACCGCGGAAGTGGCGAAGTGCACGGTCGCTGAACGCCGTCATCGCTGCGCGGCGGCGTAGGCTTCGGGGGTGTTGAGGTCGAGGTGGATCGACGGCGAGTCGACGGGGATCGCGGTCGTCTGGTCGAGTTGGAGCAGGTCGCGTAGGCCGTTGGGGTGATCCGACGCGGTGGACAGGGCGGCGACGACGAGCGGGGACAGCAGGATAGGATGGCCGCGGCGACCTTCGAAGGTCGGGACGAGGGTCGCTTCGTGGTCCGGGTGTGAGAGGAGTGTCGCGATGACGGCTGGGGACAGCGGCTGATCGACAGCGGTGACCAGCGCTCGTGTCGGCATCAGGTCGGCGAGCTCCGCGGCGGCGGTCTCGAAGGAGCTGGAGCGACCGGTCTCCCAGCGTGGATTGTGGGTGATTCGTAGGGCGGGGAGGGCGGCGACGAGTGGCGACAGGTGGGATGTGAGGGCGGCCGCTTCGTAGCCGGTGACGACCACGATGCGGGTGAACGGGAAGGCCGCGAGCGTCGTGACCTGGTGGGCGATGAGCGTCGTGTCACCCCACGGGAGTAAGGCTTTGGATTGCCCCATACGACGCGATTGGCCGGCGGCGGTGATGATGGCGGCGAGCGTCATTGGCAGGTCATAGGCGTGGCGGGGCGCGGCGTGGCAGGCGGCATGTCGGGACTCTACGGCGGGCTGGCCGGCTGTGTCACGGAGCTCAGCGCGGGGTCGGGGACCGAGTCCTCGTCGGGTTTGAGCGACTCGAGCGGGCCGAGGCGAACGAGCTCGGGGAAGAGGCGCATGATGGTGAGGGCCACGAGGACCGAGCCGATGCCGCCGACGACGACCGAGCCGACCGACCCGATGAGGGCCGCGACGGCACCGCTCTCGAAGGCGCCGAGCTGGTTCGAGAAGCCGATGAAGATGTGGTTGACCGACGACACGCGGCCCCGCAGGCGGTCGGGGGTGATGATCTGTTCCAGGGTCTGGCGGATCAGCACGCTGATCTCGTCGAAGACACCGGTGAAGAAGAGGCAGACGAAGCTGAGGGCGAAGTTCTCGGACAGGCCAAAGCCGATGGTGGCGAGCCCGAAGCCGATGACGGCGATGAACATGACGCGGCCGGGGCGGAGATAGGGGCGGCTGCGGGCGATGATGACGGCCATGACCGCGGCCCCGAGACCGGGTGCGGCGCGTAGCCAACCGAGGCCGGCGGGGCCGACGTGCAGGACGTCCTTGGCAAAGACCGGCAGCAGGGCGGTGGCGCCGCCGAGCAGGACTGCAAACAGGTCGAGCGTGATGGCGCCGAGGAACATCCGGTTTCGGCGGATGAAGCGCAGGCCCGCGAGCAGCTGGCGTGGCGTTCCCTTCTGGATGAGTGCCGTGGTCGGGACGCGGCGTGGGACGAAGATGAGCAAGAGTGTGCAGAAGACGAGGTGGCCGGTGGTGGCGACGACGTAGGCGAGCGTCGGGCCGCCGAGCTCGATGAGGAGGCCACCGACGGCGGGGCCTGACACGGTGGCGATCTTCAGGCTCGATGAGAGCCAGGCGTTGGCCTGAGCGTACTCATCCGGGGGGAGGAGCTGCGGCATGATGGTGCCGACGGATGGGGCGGCAAAGGCGCGGGCGGCGCCGATGCTGGCCAACAATGCGTAGATGGCGGCGTCGGGGCCGTTCAGCGCTGAGACCAGGGCCAGGCCCAGGGCCGTGAAGGTGAGGCTCAGGTGGGCCAGAACCGCGATGTCGCGGCGCGGCTTACGGTCCGCGAGCTGGCCGGCAGGCAGGATGAGGACGAGGACGGGCAAGAGCTCGACCAGGCCGACGAGCCCGAGATACCAGGGGTCGCCCGTGCGCTCGTAGAGCTGCCAACCGGCGGTCGTCGAGACGACCTGCGAGCCGAGGACACCAAACGTGCGGCCGACCATGAAGGCGCGAACGAAGGGACGCTTCAGCGGGGAGGGGGTCGGCACGGCGGCAGGACTAGCAGCAACGACGCCGCCTGGGGAGCGGAATCGTTGCGTGCTTCAGGGCCGGAGCCTTTGGTGCGCTGGTCCCAATATCTCGATTGTCGAGACAACGCGGCCGGTACCGATAGGCACGGCCGGTTGATTGTGAGGTCAGCCGATGAGGTCGGTGCGCATGTAGGGGCGCAGGACTTCGGGGACACGGACCTTGCCTTCGGCGGTCTGGTAGACCTCGAGGATGGCCATGACCGTGCGGCCGATGGCGAGCCCGCTGCCGTTGAGCGTGTGGACGAAGCGGGGCTTCGCGCCGGGCTCGGGGCGGTAGCGGATGTCCGCGCGCCTCGCTTGAAAATCGAGGAAATTGGAGCAGGACGAGATCTCGCGCCAACGCTTCTGGACGGGGAGCCAGACCTCGAGATCGTAGCACTTGCTCGCGCCAAAGCCGAGGTCGCCGCCACAGAGCTCGATGACCCGATAAGGCAGTTCGAGCGCCTGGAGCATGGCCTCGGCGTGGCTCACGAGCTGCTCGTGGACCTTCACCGAGTCTTCCGGTGCGCAGAGGTGGACGAGCTCGACCTTCTGGAACTGGTGGACCCGTGTGAGCCCGCGGACCTGGCGACCGTGTGAGCCAGCCTCGCGGCGGAAGCACGGCGAGAAGCCGCACAGCCTCTTTGGCAGGTCGGTCGCATCGAGCATCTGCCCCTGGAAGAGGTTGGTGATCGAGACCTCGGCCGTCGGGATCAGGAAGAGGTCGTCGGGCTCGATGCGGTACGCGTCGGCTTCGAACTTCGGCAGCTGGCCGGTGCCCATCATGCTCTCGCGACGCACGATGAAGGGGGCCAGGATCTCCTCGTAGCCGTGTTTGTCGGTGTGCGAGTCGAGAAAGAAACACTGGAGCGCACGTTCGAGGCGCGCGCCCAGCCCGCGGTAGACCGCGAAGCCGTTGCCCGAGAGGCGGGCCGCCGCTTCGAAGTCGAGGATCTTCAGCTTCTCGCCGAGGTCGTCGTGTTCGATGGGCGTAAACGTATGCTCGGTCGGTGTGCCCCAGGTGCGCACGACGACGTTGTCGTCCTCGCTGCGTCCGTCGGGAACGTTCATCTGAGGCAGGTTCGGGACCGTCATGAGCCAGGACTCGATGGCGTTCTCGATGACCTTCCGCTCGTCGCCCGCACTGGCGACGATGGTCTTGAGCTCCTTGTTCCAGGCCTGCAAGGCGGCCTTGTCGAACTCGGTCGGGGGCGGCACGGCCGGCATGTAGGTGTCGGAGAAACGTTTGGCGCGCTCGAGCGCCTCGGCCTTCGTCTCGTCGGTCGCCTTGGGCTGAAAGGTGCTCGACACGAAGTTGAGCGTCGCGTTGGCGATCTCGCTCTTCGTGATGGACGCCCTGAGCTGCTTGTCGAGCGCCGAGAGCTCGTCGAACGACAGGTCGGGGTGCCGCTTCTTCAGACGCTGGTTCGCTTCCTCGGGGTTTTCGAGGAGCCACTTGCGGTCATGCATCGCTCACTCCTTCGCGTCGGCCATGGACGGCTCGGCGGCGGTCTCGTCGCCCTCGCCCTTCTTGCCACGCCCGCGCCCACCGCGCCGCCCACGACCACGACGCTTCTTGGCGTCGGCATCGTCGGACTCGTCGCCTTCGGCCGCGTCGTCGCCCTCGCCTTCGGCTGCCTCGGCCTCTTCGACAGGCTTCGCCTCGACTGGCGCTTTCGCCGCCGGCCGCGCAGTCTTTGCCGTGGTCTCACGCGGCTTGGGCTCCGCTGGGGTTGCCTCGGCCTTTGCAGCGGTATCCGCGGCTGCGGCGTCGGCGGTGACCTTGTTCTCGGCTTTCTGTGCGGCCGACACGCGGGGTGCCGCGGCCGGCCTGGGGCTTGCTGTCGGCTTGGCTGTGGCGGCTTCGGGCTTGGGTGCCTCGACGACCTCGACCGCGGGTGCGACGGCAACCTCGACCTCTGCCAACGGCTCTTCGAGGACCTCAGGCGCTGGTGCGGCCTCGACCTTCTGAGCGACCACCGCCGGAGGTGCCGGGATGGCCGGCGGCGTCTCGGCCTTCGGCTCGGCAGGCTTTGAACCGGCGCGCAGGTCGATGGCCCCGAATGCCTTGGGAAGGGGCGTGTGCTCGCCGGTCTTCATCGCCGGAGCTTCGGTGAGCGGCCTCGCCGACGAGCCCGTCTTCGCCGCAGGGACCGTCGCTGCGAGCTCGCTGGCCGGCACGACCTTCGGGGTTCCGCCGCGCAGGTCGATGGCCCCGAACTTGGGGAACTTCAGCGGCACTGCCGGCGCGGCCGGAGTCGCTACCACCATCGTTGCCGGTACGATCACAGCGGCCGGGACCATGGCTGCAGGTGCGCCCGCCTCAGGGGCCCGGGGCCGGATGTCGGGGCGCTCGTTGCGGTCGTTGCGCTCATTGCGCTCGGCCGACGCCGGTCGCCCGTCGCGACTACGGTCACCCTGACCGCTGCGCCCATCGCGTCCGTCACGGCTGTCTCGCCCGTCCCGGCCATCACGTTTGGCGTCGCGCACCTCGGGCGGCTTGGCGACCGCCGCGCGGGGCTCGTCACCCTCGAAGAACTCGCCCTCGGCGCCGTCCTCGATCTCCTCGCCGTTCTTGCCGCGACGCCGACGCCGACGCTTCTTCTTGCCGTTCTCGTTGGCCAGGGCCGCCGCTGCTGCGGCCGCTCCACCGGCGTCCATCAGCAGGCTCGGGCGCTCGCCCTCCTTCTCCTTGTCCTTGTCTTTGTCTTTGCGGTCACGGTCACGGTCACGGCCCCGACGGTCGCGGTCCTTGCGGTCGCCCCGGTCGTCCCGTCGCTCGCCCCGCTCGCCCTTGTCGGCCTTGTCGGCTGGTCGCTCGCCCGGTCGCTCGCCCTTGTCGGCCTTGTCGGCCGGTCGTTCGCCCTTGTCGCCTTTGTCGGCCGGTCGCTCGCCCTTCTCGCCTCTGTCATCATCGCGCTCGGAACGTTTGCGCCGCCGCTCGTCCCGGTCCTCGCGGCGCTCACGCAGCTTGACCCGGTCCGTTCGCTCGTCGCCTTCGACCTCGCCGTGCATCGAGAGCGGCGGCAATCCGCCACCAAACCACACCTTGAGCCGACTCCAGATCGACAGGCCCTTCCAGCGCGCATCTTCCATCGCGCGGATACGCTCGGCCTCGGCGAGCAGGACCTCTTTCTGGGCGCGAAGCTCGGCCTCACGTCGCAGCGACTCGTCGGCTTCCTTCTGCGCCCGCTCGAGCTCTTTGGCACGCGCCAGCTCGGCTTCCATCGACTTCGACTCGGCCTCGAGCTTCTCACGAGCCGCCGCGAAGACCGACACCTCGGCCTCCTCGCTGCCGCTCTCGCCTTCGATCCGAATCTCTTCGCCCTCTTCGAGCTCACGCTTCTCGACCTCGCTGCGCACGAGATCGATCTGCTGCAGGATCCGCTTCGGGCGCCGCGCCTGGTTGCTCGAGCGCGAGATGAGCTCGAAGTAGCTCTGCATCGCCGGGACGGAAGCCTCGGCGCGCACTTCGATCGAGGTGCCCGTCTGCTTCTCGAGGTCGACGAGCTCCTTACGTTTGCGGTTGAGCAGGTAGTTCGCGATGGCGACCGGCATCTGCGCATCGAGGTGCTGGTAGTTGCCGCGAATCAGCGTCTCTTTCATGCGCCGCAGGAGATAGAGCGCACTCGACTCGACCGAGCGCACCTGACCCGTCCCGCCGCAAGTGCCACACGGGGTGAACGACCCACGCATGACCGAGCCCTGCAGGCGCTGGCGGCTGATCTCCATCAGCCCGAACTCGCTGATTTTGGAGAACTTTACCTTAGCCTTGTCCGAGCGGAACCCATCGCGCACGGCGTCTTCGACCTTGCGGATGTTGTCCTTGTCGCGCATGTCGATGAAGTCGACGACGATGAGACCGCCGCGGTCCCGGATCTTGAGCTGGCGCGCCACTTCGGCCGCCGCTTCGAGGTTGGTCTTGAGGGCCGTGTCCTCGATGTCGTCCGTCTTGACGCGCCCCGAGTTGACGTCGATGGCGACGAGCGCCTCGGTCTGGTCGATGACGATGGAGCCGCCCGACGGCAGGTCGATGCGGCGCGCGAAGATGTCGTCGATCTGGTCTTCGACCTGGTAACGCGAGAACAACGGGCGCGGGTCGTCGTACAGCTTGACCCGGCTCACCAGCTCGGGCGCCAGCACGTTGCAGAAGTTCTTGACCTCTTCCCAGGCCTCACGCTCGTCGATCAACACCTCGTCGATGTTGCTCGGCACGTAGTCGCGGATGAAGCGCACGGCCAGCCCGCGCTCTTGATGCACGAGCCCGGGGCCCTTCATCGCCGCGAACCGCTCGTTGAGCTTGTTCAACACCATCATCAGGTACTTGTGGTTGTCCTGGATGGCGTCGTCGGTCTGGTCGGCAGCCGCCGTGCGCATGATGGCGCCGTGGCCCTCGGGCACGTCGAGCGTGTTCATGACCTTCTTGAGGCGTTTACGCTCGTCGTCGGACACGCGGCGCGAGATGCCTGCCTTGTCCGAGTTGGCCTCGATCGCTAGCGAGCGACCGGCGACCGAGATGAAGGTCGTGAGCCCGGCGCCCTTCTGGCCGATCTCGTCCTTGACGACCTGGACCATGATCTCCTGACCCTGGTGCAACACGTCCTGGATGCTGACCTTCTTGCCCACGAGGTGCTTCGGGTAGAAGCGCTCGTGGATTTCGGGCACGGGCAAAAACCCCTGTTTGTCGGCGCCGTAGTCAACGAAGGCCGCCTGCAGGGACGTGTTCACGCGGTGAACGATGCCCTTGTAGATGTTGCCTTTGTTGTTGTCGGCGCGCGACGTGATGATTTCGAAGTTGGCGAGTCGTCCGGACTCGACCAGGGCCACACGAGTTTCCTCGTGAGCAACGTTGATGAGCAGTTTGTCGGCCATGTACTGAGGTCTCCATGAGACCCCGAGCGCGTGGGCTGAGCCGGGCTCGTTCCTCAGGCTTCGCTTGGGAAAGCCACACAAAGGCCCGCGGCTAGGCGGGCGGCTGCGTCTGCGTTCCCGGTCCAGTCGCGGAACAAACCGCGCGGACCTCTCGCGAATAGTGGGCGGGCGGGGCCCCCATCATAAAGATGGGTAAGCCCGGCTGCGATGTGAGCGTTCGGTGTCTCGGTCGGGTCGCCGTCGCCCTGGACCTGCCAGGGGATGGGCGGGTGGGATGCGCAGAAGGTCAGGCACTCGCCCGACAGACTGCGCAATGCGAGTTGGAAACCAGCGCGTCTTTCGTCCGAGCGGCCATCGCTCGACTCGACCTCGGGGCCGGCATCGCCGGTGCCGTCGGGCTGGTCCCCATCGTCTTGTGGGGCATCCGTCTGAGGGACGGAAGAGTCGCCTTCACCAGTGGTCTCGGTCGACGTGTCGGCCTCCGCGGAGAGCGGTGGGGCTGTCGGCGCCGTGCCGATGTCGCCGGTGAAGCGACAGGGATCTCCGGACATCCCGCGTGGGCACTCGACCTGATCACCACAGCCACCCTGGATCAACAGGGCGACACCGACGTTCATCAAGCCGACGATTCCGAAGCGCGCCCAGAATGGGTCCGAGTTCGGTAGGCGTCGCGATGCCTGGCGGTGCGTGGTGGGGGTGCGTAGCGACAAGAAGCGGGGTGGTCCGGTGGAGCAAGATGCGGAAGCCGCTTGGGGCATTCGCAAGGGTTTGGTCTCTTGGCGGTCCAGGGGTCGTGGGTCCCCGGAGGTCGCTCGAGCCTGCGACGCAAATCCAGCGTCGCGCGACCGGCGGAACCCCCGCGCGGTCGGTGGGACCGTATCCGTCGTTACCGTGAGTTGTCAACCCACACGACAGCAACGAGTTTCTATCGGGTCCCGCGCCGCTTCCACCCGTGCTGACGTCGTCATGTGTTCCCCGCACCACCTGGCGCGAAGTGGGCGACGCGTCTCGACGTCCGATGGCGAAAGGCGTGTCGAGGCAGGTCTCACTTGTCCGCCACGAACACGCGTGTCAGGGTCCGCCCGTGACCGACCTCGACCAGGGCGGCGTCCCCGACGGCGCGCCGCCGACTTCGTCCCCGTCCCAGGCCGAGCCACCCACGCTCGCCCGTGACCCGGCTGCACGCCCACTCTGGCGTCGCCTCGCGCCTCACTTCGGCGTCCTCGTACTCGTCTTCCTCGTTCTGCGCGTCTCCCTCGCAGCCCCTCGGCTGCTCACCGCGGATGAGGCCGACACGGTGCGCGGCGGTCGCCTGCTCGTCGACATCCTGACCTCGCCCGAGGACGACCCGCGGCTCGAGGCCGGCCACGGGGTCAGAAACCGGCTCCGCGCCGGCTTCAAGACCACCGACAACCCACGGCTCGCCGACCTCCCCGACAGCGCCCCGCG
Organism: uncultured Myxococcia bacterium; assembly: GCA_942493285.1. Classification (GTDB taxonomy): domain Bacteria; phylum Myxococcota_A; class UBA9042; order PHBI01; family PHBI01; genus WYBB01. The sequence continues at coordinate 5,426,780 of OW818691.1, read as the reverse complement.
CCGCGCCGCCATCGAGGCTCCGCTGCCGCGTTGGCTCGCGGCACTCGGCATCGGTGTCCTGCCCGTCTCCGAAGCGACACCCAATCTGGGTCGCGCGGCCGTCGCTTCGAGCCTCGCCCTCGCGCTGTCGCTCGCCCTGCTCACCTGGGTCTTCCGTCGCCGCGGCTTTCTCTTCTGCGGGTTTGCCGTAGCTGGCGCGTTCGGGCTCAACGGCTTTGTCGATGCCGGTGCGTCGGCCGGCTACGCAGCCTCGAGCGTACTGGTGATGACGTTGCTCATCGCCTCGCTCGAACGCCTCCTCACTTCGGGCCGCGGCTCCATCTGGGTCGGCGTCTCACTCGGTCTGTGCCTCGCCGTCCACCCGCTGTGCCTGGCCCTCGTGGCTGCGGTCTTCGCCATCTGGGCCATCCGTCGCCGCGGCCCGACCCACGTCGAACGCTCCGGTCTCCTCGCGCTGCCGAGCGCCCCCATCGGACTATTCCTCATCCCCATCGTGGCCCTCGTCGTCCTCATCGCCGTCTGGCCCACCCTCTGGAACGACACAGGTAAGCGCCTCGGTGCCTGGCTACTCGACTTCGGCTCGACCCGGACCATGCCGCACGAGGTCGCCGGCCTCGCCTTCGACCAGGCCTCCGGTCGAGCTGGCCAGGCCTGGACCGCCATCCTACAGTGGGTTGCGTGGACCCCGCTCCCCATCCTCGCGCTGTGGGGTGCGGGCCTTGCGCGCGCCGTCGCCCTTGGCCGCGATGGCCTCTGGTCGCCGCTCGTCATCGGGTTCACCCTTCTATTGATGGGCTCGTTCGACGGCAGCCTCTTTGGCGCGCGCCTCTCGTTGCTCGCCCTCCTGTGGATACCGACGCTCGTCACCGCCGCCGATGGCGCGGTCGGTGCAGTGGCCTTCCTCGTGCGCCGCGCCGAACGAATCCCCAAGTGGCCGCGAGCCCTCACCGGGCGACGCCTGGCGTGGGTCATTGCCCTCCTCTTTCTCACCGGGCCCATCCTGCAGTCGGCCCGTGGCACAGCGGTGGGGCTCGCGCGCAGCAGTGGCGGCGAGCTCCGTTTCCCGGTCCCGCTCGGCCTCCTCGAGACGGCCGCACAGTTGGTCCCGGGCGCGACGATTTACCCGTCTCCGTATCCAGCCTGGTTTGCACCGGCCTTCGACGCCGCGCGTGTCGACCTCGAGGCCAACCTCAGCTTTGGTGAGATCGACGAGGCCGACCTCGCGCTCGTGGTCGGGACCCCCATCCCGTGGCTTGCGCCGCGCCTCACCGAAGCGGTCGCGCACGACTCGCGACCCGGCCGTGAGATGAGCCTCTGGCGAGTGCGCCGCGCCGCGCCAGTCCCTTGAGGCAGCTGGCGCGGCGTCGTGCCTTGCGCTCGCCCCCGGTCGCGGACGACCATCACCCGTCGTTTCAAACGGTCGGGCCCAGCCTGGCTCGGGTGCGCTGGACAAGCAGCCCGGTCTCCCCCACTAATAGTCGAGGCGTACGTCTCGCTGCGTGCGTGTCTCGGTGTCGAAGTCATCGCGGGAACGTCGCTTGGCCTGCGGCTCATCGGCCCTCCTCAAGAACCATCTCCGGACCAGCTGCTTATGTGGCGTACCATCATCGTATCGCTCGCGCTGATCTGCCTCCTTCTGCTGGGCTGGTACGCCGTGCGGAAGTTCCCGGGGCGGATCGAAGCCGATCTTCAGCTGCAGGCTCAGACCGCCTTGGCGAGCCGAGTGCCGAACGTCGTCGTGCGCGCGAGTCAGCGTGATCTGGTGCTCACGGGCGCGGTCGCGACCGATGCCGAGCGGACAGCGGCGGAGATCCTCGCCAAAGAGCTCTCCGGCGTGAAGTCCGTCGTGAACGAAGTGGTCGTACGGGCCGATGGCGGGGCCCCGGCACCGAACCCCATCGACCCTCCGACCCCGTCGCCCGATACGCAGAGCCCCGACGCCGCCGATGCCGCGGCCGCCAACGCTCCCGACGTGGTCGCTGATAAGCCGGATGCCTCCAACGTCCTCGAGATGGAGGCCCTCGAGCCCGATGAGCCCGCCGCCGACGCGACCACGGTCGACGCGACTGCCACGACCGACGCCGAGGCCAAGGCCCCCGAGGGCCCAACCGACACGGCCGTGGCCCCGGAGCCAACGGGCACTCTCACCGCCGCGCAATGCAAGGAGGCGGTCCAGGCCGCCATCGAAGGCGACAAACGGATCACCTTCGTGGGCATGTCCGGCAAGTTCACGCCCGAGGGTGAGAAAAAGCTCGACGAGGTGTGGGCCATCCTCAAACGCTGCCCCGACGCCAAGGGCACCATCGAGGCCTACCACGACGACTACGGCGACCCCGACAAGCTCAAGACGCTGACCCAGGTGCGCGCCTACAACACGCACAAGAGGTTCGTCGACCAGGGCATGCCGGAGAAACGTTTCCGCTACGTCGGGCTCGGATATCGCAACATGCGCTACGGTGGTGGGGCCAAGCGGGTCCTCAATCAGCGCGTCGAATTCAACATCACGGTGGAGTGATCATGGGGTACCTGGCGATTGAAATCATCGTTCTCCTCGCCGGAGCCGCCGTTCTGGGCCTGGTCATCGGCTGGGCCCTCTTCGGACTCGGCAGGAGCAAGGCGGCGGCACCAGCCGCGACGCCCAGGGTCGACGGAGACATCAAGGCGGAGCGGGATCAACGCAAGCGGGCCGAGGGCCGCATCCTCGAGCTCGAGGCGCGCGAGACCAACTTCACCGAGCGTCTGCAGGACCGCGACACCAAGATCGCCGAGCTCATGCATCAGCTCGACGACCAGGCGAAGTACCGCGTCGAGACGGCGTCCGAGGTCAGCGTGCGCGAGGTTCGCATCGCCGAGCTCGAAGCCCAGATCGCGGCCGGAGCGTCGGCGCCCGCCGCTGACGATGCGGTCACCGCGCACGCGTCGGACCCCGAGCTGGCGGCGAAGCTCGCCGAGCATGAGGCTGAGGTTGCACGCCTTCAGGCCGAGCTCGAGGAGGCCAAGGCGATCAAGCCCGACACCACGCGTATCCAGCAGCTCGAGCGTGAGAATGCCGAGCTGCGCACGACGCTCGTGGTGACGGCTGGTGCCGCGCCGACCACGACCGAGGAGAAAGACCAGATCATCGCGCGCCTCAACGAGGAGGTCACGGGCCTCCGAGCCGCCTACGAAGCGGCCGAGCAGGCACTCGAGGAGCAGGATGCGGCCATCGACAAGCTGACGCGTGACCTGCAGTCGACCCAACAGAAGATGAACCAGGCCGCGAATGGCGCGAATGGACCGAGCCCGGTGGAGGCTCCGCCGAGTCGACCGGCACCGCATCGCGGTGGCGCGGCCGCGCCCAAGGTCACACAACCGGCAGCGTCGACACCGTCGCCTGCGCTCCCGGCCGCCAAGCCCCCGGCACCGCCGACGGCCCTCGACGCCAGCGAGTCGACGGTGGCCATTTCGCTCGATGCGCTCGTGTCCCAGATCGACGCGGCCCCGCTGGTTTCGTCGGCACCCTCGGCCCCCGCCGCGCCCCAGGCGCTCGACGCGAACGAGTCGACGGTCGCCATCTCGCTCGATGCGCTCGTTTCCCAGATCGACGCGAGCCCCGCGGCGCCGGTCGTCGCTCCGCCGCCGGCTCCCGTGGCTCCTGATCTGAACGAGTCGACGGTCGCCTTGTCGCTCGATGACCTCGTCGCGCAGATCGACAAGAAACCGGCACCAGCTCCGGCCGCTCCTTTTCTGCCTGTCACGCCTGTTCTGGCTGTGCCGCCCATGCCGGTCGCTCCGGATCTCAACGAGTCGACGGTCGCTCTGTCGCTCGACGACCTCGTCGCGCAGATCGACAAGAAGCCCGCACCACCTGTGTCCGCGCCGGTCGTCGCTCCGCCGCCGGCTCCCGAGGCTCCCGACCTGAACGAGTCGACGGTGGCACTCTCGCTCGACGACCTGGTCGCCAAGATCGACTCGAGCAGTGCGAAGCCCACGCCCAAGCCGGCTCCGGCTCCGGCTCCCGCTCCGGCTCCTCCTGACCTCAACGAGTCGACGGTGGCGATCTCGCTCGACGCCCTGGTCGCTCAGATCGAGGCCTCGCCGTCCAAGCCGATGACTGCGCCTGCCCCGACCGCTGCGCCTGCCCCGGCCGCTGCGCCCGCCCCGGTCAAGGCGCCTCCTCCGATCGAGCTCGACAGCGGTGAGTCGACGGTCGCCATCTCGCTTGCCGACCTCATCGCGGCGGTCGAAGACGAGCCCGACTTCACGAACCTCAAGCTCGACGTGGCACCCGCTCCCGACGGTGCGAGTGACGACCTGCAGCGGATTCGCGGCGTGGGGCCCGCGACCGCAAAGCGCCTCAACAGCGCCGGGATCCGCACCTGGGCGCAGATGTCGCAGCTCTCGGACAACGACCTCGACCAGGTCGCCGACCTGCTCAAGATCTCGCTCGACAAGATCAAACGTGAGCAGTGGGTCGAGCAGGCGCGTGCGCTCATCGGCGGCTGATCGCCCTGCTGATGAGGTCGAGATCTCCGCACCGTTGGACAAGAACCCGCTCTCGTTAGAGGATGCCCCCGCCTCGGGTTTCCGAGCGGGTGCGACACCCGCGGACCGGGGCGCGGTCGCGCAAAACCCGACAACGCCGTGACCCGCCGGCGAGCCGCCGCACGAACATCGAATTGAGGCCGAGGGAGTAGAGCGATGGAAGGCACGTCCAATACCGAGATCGAGGTCAAGGTCGCGCTCGTCGAGTGGCGCGACTACGAGAAGCTCCTGCGCTCCATGAGCACACCCGAAGCCAACTTCACCCAGTTCAACTCGTACCTCGACGATGACCGTCGCTCGTTGCGCGGGGCACACATCATGTTGCGCGCGCGTGAGATCAAGTTCCCGGTCGGCGCTGCGAAGGGACTCGGCAAGCCGCCGGTCACCATCACCGCCAAACGCCGTCGGTCATCCGACCGAGGGGTCTTCATCTCCGAAGAGCACGAGCAGGTCATGCCCTTTGACGAGTGGACCGACTTCGCCTTCGGGCGCGCGCCGCTCGATACGAAAGGCCACGTCTTTCGCTGGCTGAAGTCGCAGGTCGACCACGGCGACCTGAAGGTCCTCGGCCAGACCGTCAACGAGCGCTACAAGGTGCGCAGCGACGTCTTCGTGCTCGAGGTGGACTTCACGAAGTTCCCCGATGGCTCGAAGGAGGTCGAGATCGAGTGTGAGACGATCTGGCCCGACGTCGCCAAGACCCACATCGAAGAGCTCTGCGCCAAGCTCGGCATCCAGACGCGTCTGCAGGAGAAGGGCAAGTACGCGCGTTTCCTGGAGAAGACCGAAGGCGTCCGCAACTACCCCGGCTGATTCAGCGACCTCGCTCGGGCATCCTCGAACCGGCATGAGCCGCGACCACTTCGAGCCGCCCGCGCGAACGCGCTCAACAGCTCGATTTTCAAGACGTGTTTGATGTGCCTGAGGTCGTGACAAAACGACCGGGCCTTCAGACCCGAATCAGATCGGCCGAGCAGGCATGCGGCTCTGCGCGGGTGTGCTGATTTGCGGTCTCCAACGGGTTCTGCGAAACCGGTTCACAGGACAGTCGTTGCAAACCACGCGAGGAAAGGTCTCCTCGGATGGGATGCGCGGCTCCCTGTTTCCACCGTCACCAAACGCCCGGAGGATGACCATGTCGCGCTTCCCGCTGCTTCATTCCGCTCTCATCGCGTCGTTCGTGTTGGCCTCGGCCTGCGATGGCGTCGTCCATGAGTCGCCCGTAGAGACCATCGCGCACACACCCGCCCGCGCGCCGATCCAGCCGAAGTTCATCGGTCAGGTGGTCCTCGACAGCGACGACTTCGCACCGGTCGCGGCGGCCCAGGTCATCGTCGAGCTCACCGCGGCCGATGGCTCCGAGATCGAGTCCGTCGAGCTCGCCACGGATGCCGACGGTCACTTCGAGCTCGAGACCGTCCCTGAGGGTGTCGTCTCGATGACATCCCACGTCTTCGTCGGCGGCGAGTTCGCCGGCAGCGAGACCGTTCCGGTCATCAACGGTGAGCCGGTCAAGAAGGCCATCGTCGTCATCGTGCTCACGGCGGTCACCATCTGCATCGCGACGACCTGGGCCTCGGCCCGTAAGATCGCCGGCAGCGACAAGATGAAACACTGCGTGGCGAGCTGCCGCACCGCCCGCTGGTGTGGCGTTGGCAGCGCGTTCTCGGCGGCCATCCTCAAGGAGCTCCTCGACTCGCTCTGCCAGCATGGCCCGCAGTGGCTGAAGAACCTGTTGCAGCCGGTCTCGGCCTGCGGCGGCTGGGATGGCGCCGACATGGCTGCGAACAACCGGGGCATCTCGTGCGCTGGCAAGTGGCGCACGTGTGAGAACTGCTGCGACGACTACTATTGAGTCACCCGCGGGTCCTTCGGCGGTGCCGGCGAGTGGACCGCAAGAGACCTGCTGGGTAGTGCCGCAGACGCGTCCAGGGGCGGCCTGTGCATGGCTGCACGAGCCGCCTCGAGTGACCGGACCCGAGTCAGGTCATGACGCTGGAAGTGCACCCGATCGAACCGTCCCGCGGCTAGGTCCTCAGGTGTGATGCCGGTAGGCCAGCGTGCCGCCGTCGCCCTGGTTGATGTCGCCGTGTCCGTACTCGTCGAGCTGCAGCCACCTCACGGGTTCGTGGCGACACCGAATGTGAAAGGGCGATCCCGCCGACGAAATTGTTGTTGTCGCCCGGGCGGAAGAGGGAGCCGTCGAGGGGCTGCCACCGGCGGTCGTTGCGAAGAGCCAGGTACCACTCGGGTTGAGTGCCAGTTAGCGGCCGCCGCAGAAGAGGGGCGTCGCGACCTGGGGTGACAGGCCGCCGTTCGTGAGGTCGACCGCGAAGATGTCGATGGCGCCCGACTCGCTGCCAGTGGCGGTGATGGCACCGGCGGTGGCGGCATAGACAAAGCGCCCTGTCGGGTGGACGGCGAGGCCGCGCGCGCGATTACCGGCGGTGGTGGGATCGGTGTCGATCGCGGTCGGGACCCCGGTAATGTCGTGGGCGCGGTAGGCGGTGATCGCGGACGCGTCGTCGCCGCGGCGGAGGGTGGCCGCGTACACGAAGCGGTCGACGTGGAGGTCCACGCTGTCGGTGAGGTCGCTGTCGATGAGGTCGACGGTCACGGTCGTGGTGTCGCCCGCGGCGCCGGTGATGGTGGCGAGGCCGGTACCTCCATCGATGGTGGCGACGGAGGCGTCGCCGGTGGACCAGGCAAGCGTGCCCACGACGGAGCCGGAAGAGCCGTCGCTGTAGTGGCCGCGTGCCGTGTATTGGCGGGTCGTGCCCGGGGTGGTGAGGGCATCGCCCTCGACGATGTCGATGCGGTCGAGCCGGGGTGGGGTGACGACGAGCTCGGCCTCGTCGGACAGGCCGGCGAAGGTCGCGGTGACCGACCTGACGCCGCTGGCGACTCCCGTGGCGAGCCCGGTCGCGTCGATGGTGGCGATGGCCTCATCGCCGATCACCCAGGTTGCGGTGGTGGTCACCTCGAGCTCGTTGTCGTCGGAGTAGGCGGCGTGGGCCTGATACACACGTGTCAGACCGGCGGGCACACTGGCGTCCTCGGGCGCGACACGCACGGCGACCACGGTCGGTGCGGTGTCGGAGTCCTGTGCGGTGTCCGCGGCGACGTCCTGCGCGGTGTCACCTGTGCCAACGTCTTGCGCGGTGTCCGTGCCGACGTCCTGCGCGATGTCCATCGGCTCAGCGGTGTCCCCGGTCGTATCGGCAGACGTGTCCTCGGTGTCGAGCGGGACGCTGGTGTCGACGGCGGAAACGTCGTTGCCACATCCGACGAGGGTGAGGTTTGCGGCGCAGAAGGCGGCGATGAGCAGGAGCGGGCGGAAGGCCACGAACGTCTCCGACGAGGGGCCGCGAGACCGTTTCGGACTTCGTCTCCAACGGCGACGCCTTCTGGACGACCGGACAGCTTCTTCGCTGCGCTCCCCGGATGGGGATGCCCGCCCTAACCCCTTGGCATCTTGTAGACATCGACGCCCCGAGCTCACGCTGTCTGCACGGATATGCTATTTGAGACCAACGAGCAGCGGCCCCGTCGATACCCGCCCTCAGGCACCTCGTGCCACCTTCACCAGGAAACCCCTCGCTCGCTTTGCGAGCCTCCCCTCCGTCCACACTCGGGGTCGAGGGGACACGTCAGGCCCACCAAGGAGTCCTCTCATGCACCGCCCCCTCGCCCTGGCCCTGTTGTGCCTCACCCACTGCGCCGAGGACCTTGCCAACACCCCTACGGGCGGTCCCTCGCTCTCGATCGAGGTCGCTGCCCTCGACCTCGAGGGCGTCGGCGACGCGTTGTGGGACATCGAGGTCCTCAACGGGGCGACTCCGCGCGAAGTCGTCTGGCAGCGCCGCGTCTCGGCGAGCCGCTTTGGCGATGGGGTCGGCTCGGTGACCTACGTCGGTCCGTGTGACGCGACCCCCACGAGCGCCGACCACGAGGTACACGTGTGGCTCGTCGGCCTCTACGACGAGGACGTCGCCCCATCAGGCGTCGGCGAGTTCAACGCGGGCGCGGCGACCGGCCCAGGCGCCGTGACTGGCACCCCATTGGCGTTCCAGAACCCGACGCGGACCGGCCCCCTCACGCGGAGCGCCCTTTGCGCCCCCAACGCCGACACCCCCGTCGTGTTCGACGTGACGGTCATGCGTCCGGCGCAACAAGGCTTCTTCGACATCGCGGTCGAGTTCGAGGACGTCTTCTGTTCGGCCAAGTTCGACTGTTGCCGAGAGAGCGATGGCGTGTGCTCGGGCGACCTAGACCTGCTCTTCGACGAAGCGGGCGATCGTGAGCGGACCTTCGTCCTCGGACTCACCTGCACCGCAGGCGTCGGCAACGGGCAACGCACAGATCTCTACATGGACCGCGTCGAGCTCGATTGCCACAACCCCAAGGACGGCCCGCTCTTCGAGGCGGACTTGACCATCGATCCCTCCGGGAGCCCGGCGGGCAACCAGTGCACGGCAGGCAGCGACGGGATGTCCACGTGTGACCCGTTCGTCATGGAGGCCCCAGGCTTCGACGCCGACACCGTCCTCTTCCAGGTCGCGACCTATCGCGGCGCCCAGGCGCTCAGCTCGGGCGGCGTGTCGGCCAACGGTGTCTACTGGAACCTCGCCTTCGGGGTGAAGCCAGCCATTGCGGGCTGCCGCCTCCGCACGCGCGCAACGGCTGCGGCTGCGGCCGACGGGCTCTCGGGCCTCGTCCCTGCCGGTGAGGTCTACCCCGTCCTGACCTGGCAGGTCGACCTCGGCACCTGTGGTGCGGAGCCCCTCACCCCCAACGACCCGGACGCGCCGGTCACGATCGGCTACACCTCGCTCTCGGCAGACAGCCCGACCACCTTCGACTACGCGCTGCTCGGCGGCGTGACTCCGGGCCCTGTCTGCGCGCCCGCATGCATGAATGGCAGCACTTGCTTCGAGCCGGGAACCTGCACCTGCGTCGACGGCTTCACCGGACCTCGGTGTGAGACCCCGCCGGTCACGACCGCAAAGCGGGTCTTCCGCACGGCGGCGGTGTTCTCGGGTGACCTCGGAGGCCTCGTCGGGGCCGATGCGAAGTGCCAGGCCGAGGCCGATTCTGCGGGCCTCACGGGGACCTTCAAGGCCTGGCTCTCGACGCCGCTCGTAAGCGCGGCGAGCCGCTTCACCCAGCACCCGGGCCCCTACGAAAAGCTCTCGGGCACCACTCTGGTGCGCGTCGCGAACGACTGGGCCGACCTCACCGACGGGAGCCTGCTCGCGACCCTCGACACCACCGCGCAGGGCGATGCCAGGGGGCACGATCAGGTGTGGACGGCGACCGGCTCCGATGGCTCGGCGGAGAGCGTCGGGGACTGCTCTGGCTGGACCGACGGCACCGACAGCGGCGGCATCCACCAGGGCTCGGTGGGCCAGACGAGCCGCACGGACAACTACTGGTCGACCTACGGCTCGCGTGTCGCCTACTGCAGCGAGGGCAAGCCGCTCTTCTGCTTCCAACAGTAGTCGGTTCGGCGCTCTGCCTCTCCACAGGACCCTGGTGCGGCGCCCGCGGCGAGTGCTGCGCCAACGTATGCGGCTCAACCGCTCTACAGCCGAACCACCTCTGTCCTTGGTGTTCGTCGCTTGCCCGCAGGTGCCCTCCCCGTGTGGGGCCACTCCCAAACGCGAATCGTCACTCCATGCCCAGGAAGACCGCTCCCCCCTCGTCCAAACCCGTCGCGCACCGCGTGACGGGTCCCATCGAGCCTCACCTGTCGGGCATCCCACGCATCCAGGTGCCGCGTGACGTCGTGCTCGCGCTCCGCCGCGACAAAGGCCCGATACGTGTCATCGCTGCGCTCAACGGCTACACGTTCCATGCCGCGGTCATGCCGCAGCAGGACGGCGGCTTCGTGATGATGACCGGCAAGGTTCGCACTGGAGGTGGGGTCGAGGTCGGCGAAATCGTCACCCTCGAGCTGACCCCGGACGAGAGCGAGATCGGGCTCCCCGTCCCCGCCGAGCTCGAGGAGGCCCTCGTGATCGACCGCGTCGGCGCCCGCATCTTTTCAGGCCTGACGCCGGGCCGGCAACGCGGCCTCATCGCGCTCGTCGATCGGCAGAAGGGGCCCGACGCGCGGGCCAACAAGGCGCTTGCGGTCCTCGACGGCCTCAAGTGTGGCCTGACAGATCTGAAAGAGCTCGCTCGCCACAAGGTCACCGGCCGCACGCTCGACTGAGCCCAGGCTTCGAATCGCGGTCGTCTTGACTGCACATGACGCCATCGTCAGTCCGATGTCCTTGGACTTCACGGCCCTCGGTGCCGTGTCATTGACATACGAAAGTTTCGCGTTCACGTTGTGCACATGAAAACAATCCGACTCTGTCTCACCGTCGTTCCAGTCCTCCTCGTCTCGCTCCTCGCTTGCGACGGCGAGGGCGCTCAGCGAGCCGACACTTCGGCCGAGGTCACCGACGATGCGGCCGTCGACGATGTGGCCGTAACCGATACGGCTGTCGACACCACGCCCGAGGTCAGCGACGACAGCTCGAGCCCCGCCGACGCCGCCGACACGGCGCCGGATGTGACGCCCGACACCGTCACACCCGCCCTGCCCAACATCTCCGAGGCACTCGACTGCGGCGCCGGCCCACCCACCGGTGCAGGCAACCAGGGCGACCTCCAACGCTACGAGGTCGACACGGACCTGTTCCCAGACGCCCTCTGCAACAACGGCGATGCAGCCGTCTTCTACTTCCGCCCAGCCGCCGACGGCAGCCGCGACAAGTGGCTCATCAACCTCAACGGAGGCGGCGGGTGCGCCAGCGGACCGTCATGCGCCACACGCTGGTGCTGGTGCCGCTCGACCGGTGGGCCGGATGGGTGCCCCTTCGCCGAGACCACGACCAACTTCTCGATGGGCAACATGGACGGCGACAACCGCGCCCGCATCGGCGACGGCGGCATCTTCCTTCGTGGCGACGCAGCGCGTCCCAACCCGATCGGCAACTACAACCAGGTCCGCGTCGTCTATTGCAGCTCGGACACCTGGACGGGTGTCCGCCGCGCGGTCCCCCTCATGGCACCGCACCCGAAGACCGGTGTCGAGGTCGACTTCTCGATCCACTTCCTCGGCAGCCGCATCCTCGACGCGGTCCTTACGATTCTCCGGCGCGAGGGTGGGGCGACCCCGACCTACACACTCAGCGGCGCCGCAGCTGCGCTGCCCGACCTCGACGACGCGGCGGAGGTCATCCTGTCAGGCGACTCGGCCGGTGGGGCAGGGGTCATCGGCAACCTCGACCGCGTGACGGACCTCTTGCGCGAGCACAACGGTGCCTGCCAGGGCGCGTCGTGTCCCCTGATCGTGCGCGGCCTCATCGATGCGGTGGTCGGCCCCGAGATCGAGCCCCTCGACCTGAGCGAGTCCTTCCTCGCCGAGCTAGGCGGCTCCACCTGGGCGGACTACCTGACCTTTGTAGCTGCGGTCCGGGGTGTGAACCACGGCACGAATCGCGACACCAGCTGTCAGGAGTGGCACCGCAATCGGGTCCCCGGGCCGGAGGCCTGCCTCGACGACACCCACGTCCTGCGCCACCATGTGACCACGCCCTTCTTCGTGCGGATGGCGCTGCTCGACCAGCTCATCTCCTCCAACTACATCGAGTCCGGTTATCGCGACCCACAGCTCGGCGCGTTCACGCCTGCGATCTTCGCGCAGGTGCTGCGACGTGAGCTCGCGGCCTTCGGGGACCTCCCGACCATGGCCGAGGAAGGGCCCGCGATGCTCCAGCCGCCCGGCGTCTTCGCCCCCGCTTGCACGAAACACGACACGCTCCACGACGATGGCGAGGTCTACCGCACGACCGTCACCACAGCTGGACAAGACCTCACCCTCTTCGACGTCTTCGAGCGATGGCGCGATGGCACGACTCCGTCCGTCGTCACGACCTCGCGCCTCGATCTCTCGGACACCTTCTGCGCGCCGTGAGGTGAGCGTGAGGCATGCGACGGGCGAACAACTAAACAGAAACGCCTTGGCTCGGATCCAAGCGCGATGCGGCGTCACTTCGTCGCTCATCGCGGGGCGCGGGGTCGCAGATCCCGAGTACGTCCAGTACACCTCCGCGCTCGCTCCTTCGTTCCTTGCCTCGCATCTTGGCTCCGGCTCAATGCGTCCCTGTTTAGCGCTCCAGCCGCTCGATCAAGTCGGCAAAGCGTGTGTCGCCGCCTGCTTCGGCGAACGCGCGTCTCATCGCTTCGGCACCGCTCCGGCGAGACAAGGTGACCTCGACCGCGGCGCGCAGATTCGTAGGCGTGAGGCGACGTCTGGGCAGCCGCGCACCCGCCCCGGCGACCTCGACGCGGCGCGCGACCTCGAGCTGGTCGCGACCCCACGGCACCGCGCAGACGGGTACACCAGCGGCCAGCGCACGCTGGGTGATCCCCATGCCGCCATGGCAGATCACCGCGGCCGCACGCTCGAGCAGAGGTCGATGCGGCATGAAGCGTGTGACGACCACCCCAGGCGGCGCCGGCACCTGGGCCGGGTCGACGCCACCCGTCGTCACCACCAACGTGAACCGCGGGTCGTCTCCGAAGGCAGTGACCGCGTCGCGCGCGAGCGCCGCATCGCCCTGGTACTCCGTCGAGCAGGTCACGAGCAGGACCGGCCGATCCGTCACCGGGCCGGCGTCCTTGGATGTGTCTGGCGGTGACCAGAGCCCCGGGCCGACGAGCCGGACGTTGTCGGGCCAGTCGCGCCGCGGGTACTCGAAGGGTTCGGCCGTGAGCGTGACGATAAGTGGCGGCCGTAGGAGATGCGCCAGCACGCTCGTCACCGCAGGGGCCCCAGCCCGCTCGCGTAGTGCGCGAACCCGCGGCAAAAATGCCTCGATGGGCCGAAGGGTCAGAGGCCGCACGAGGTGATCACGCAGCCGCCCGAATGCACCGCGGGCAGGTGCAAACCCAGGCCCGAAGGGTGGGGCGTCGCGCGAGGGAAAGACGAGCGGGTACGGGTGCCACGTCGCCCAGGGCAGTCCGCGCGCATCGGCGACGGCCTGCGCGCCCCACGCGTTGGTGTCGACGAGCAGGATGTCCGGCCGATACGCGTCGACATGGTGCGGCAGGTCCTCGAGCTCGACCTCTGCGCGGTCGAGGAAGGTCTTGATGGCGCGCCGGACCGACGCCACGGGGTTCTTGCCAACGTGATCGTCGAGCTCGCGGCGCTCGATTCGTTCATCGATGGCGCTCGCTTCGAGACCCGCCTGCCGGACCCGCTCGACCTCACGGGCGAGCGTCACGACGTGCACGCCGTGGCCCCGTCGCGCGAGCTCGAGGGCGCCGCCCATCACGGGATAGAGGTGGCCGGCGGCAGGCGTCGTATAGATGAGGACCTTCACGGATCGTCGCCGCTCAGGACCCCATCGACCAACCGCCGCATGACCGCGGTCACCGCGCGCTGACTGCGCCCCAGGTCGAGCCGGAGCAACTTCCAGAGGAAGAGGTCGGTGGCCGCCACCAGCGCGTCGGTCCGCTCACGTGAACCCTTGCCAAAGGCCGCCTCCACCCAACGGCGATGGAGCGTCCGGCCGTCGGTCAGGGCCGAGGCCAGCATCGGGCTGTCCTGTTCTTGCCGCAGGAGGTGCCAGACGGTCCGCCCCTCCAGCTCATAGTGGGCGACGAGCTGAGCCAGGTTCGCGTCGACCTCTCCTGGCACCGGCTTCGCCCGCTGCGACGCGACCCGCTCCCTCACACGTTCGGCGACCGCCCAGAAGATCCCTTCCTTCGAGCCGTGGCGTCGCTGCAGCGTCGGCACGCTCACGCCGGCCTCCCGTGCGATCGCATCGAGTGTCACGCGATCCAGGGGCTCGCGGCTGAAGAGGCGCTCGGCCACTTCGAAGATCCGCGCGCTCGCCTCCTCCGCCCGCTCGGCCCGCACCCGTTGGGTGTAGGCCCGCGGTTCGTTCGATATAGGGGCAGACTCGGCCTTGCGCTTCATTTCATGAGCAGACCATAAACATGAAAATGGCACAAGAACACGGCCGGAAAAGGCGTCTGCCATCGTTGGTCCGCTCGGGGGCAGACCACAGGACCTATCGGGTTGCGCGACCCAGGGCGCTCGCGGCGTGTTCGAGGAGCCGGCGCTCGCCGATGTCCGCGGCCCACACGTAGACCCGGGCGGCGGTCATGATGGCCCTCGCGCGGGCCACCGTCTCGACCTCGCCGACGTTCTCGTCGATGGGGCCGTAGGCGTCGAAGAAGGCTGCGCGCGCCTCGCCATCGAAGTCCGAGAACGCGAGGCCGAGGTCCATCGCCGCTGACCCGAGACACACGTCGCCCCAGTCGATGACACCGGCGAGGTCTCCATCGGGTCCAACGAGGACATGACGCCCATCGAGGTCGCCGTGACAGACGACGTCGGCCCAATGCCTGGTATCGACTCCACGCGCGGCGACGAGCACCGTTTCGATAGGCGCGAGCGACCCGCCCGTCGCCTCGGCAAACGCCTTCAGCGAGCTCATCGTAGTGTCCCATCGCCGCGCGATATCCAACCTGGCGATGGGGTCCGTGGGTAGCCCGAGCGCGCTGAGCGGCCGGGTGTCGACCTTATGCAGGGCGGCCAGGAGCGCCCCGGCCTGACGCCCGAGTGCTGCACTCCGCTCGGATGTCTCAGCGAGCACCGCACCCCGCAGATACCGATAGCCGGCAAACGGCCAGTCCACCGACGCCGGGCCAGTCATGCGCCCCGAGAAGAGGGGGCGTGTGACTGGACATGGAAGCAACCCGCTCAGGTGGGGCAGCGCCAGCAGCTCGTTCTCGAGGCAACCGACCGCGACCTGTCGGCGCGGAAACCGGAAGACCCAGGTCTCGTCGACGAGCCAGGCGGTGTTGTCCCAGCCGTTGCCAAGCGACCTGAAGTCGCGGCCTGCAAGCTCGGGCGCAACGGTTGCGACCAGGCCCCGTGCCTGTCTCTCGTCGACGAGGTGCTCGGCGAGCCACGGCCGATGCGCGCTCGCGTCCGGCCGTGACGAGGTCATGGCTTCTTTGGGGCCCTTACTTCCAGGTAGAGGCTCGACCACTCCTGTACGTACCACCGACCGTCGACCTGCTTCATGCGCACAGGTCTGGGCGAGTCAGCGCCGCCCGAACGCACCATCAGCTTGAGCCCGTCAGATTCCTCGATTCTCGAGACAACAACAGGTGCGAAACCAGGGGTCGCGGCATAACCGTTGTCGGGTGTGGCACCGGGCGCATAAGACCTGAACACCCAGGGATGGGTCTTCAGGCGTTCGGCGAAGGTGCGGTTGGAGTGCCGCGTCGCCCAGTTGGCATCGCCGCGAATCGGTGCCGCGAGCTCACCGATCGCAGCCATCGCCGCTTTGGCTCTCGCTTCGTCGGCCTGGCCGGCCTCGATGCACGCTTCGAGGAAGAGCCGCAGCGTGCCCTCGGGTGTCTGCCCTTCGGTCGCATGGCGCGCCACAAGGCCATTCGATGCAGTCGTCGCCTGCTTGTCGCAGCCGAAGACCAGCGTTGCGCCGAGAAGACAGACGAGGAGCAGAGCTTTCACGCGCGTGCCCTCCCGCCGACCGCAGTGAGAGCCGCCCAGATCTTCGTCTCGGCCGCCCGCACCTCGGCGTCCGCCAGCGTGCGGTCCGGGTGCCGGAAGGTCACCGACCACGCCACCGACTTGTCGCCTTCTGCGATGCCCGCGCCCGTGTAGACGCTCTCGAAGTCGACGGCCACGATGAGCTCGGGGTCCGCCGCCGCGATGGCCGACTGCATCGCCGCCGCCGGCAAGGTACTCGGCACGACCACCGCGAAGTCGCGATAGACGGACGGGAAACGCGG
The DNA here is from genome assembly GCA_942493285.1 of uncultured Myxococcia bacterium. GTDB lineage: Bacteria > Myxococcota_A > UBA9042 > PHBI01 > PHBI01 > WYBB01. The sequence continues at coordinate 5,410,427 of OW818691.1, read as the reverse complement.
CAAGGCGCGGTACTTCGTGGGCGCGATGGTCGCCTCGCGCCAGGCGTCCAGATCGATCTCGAAGACGAAGCCCACATGTTCGAGCCCGAGCTTGTGCAGGACGCCCGGGTGCAGCTCAGCCAGATAACCCAGCGTCACTTCGCCGCGCGCCGTCGTCAGCGTCAGCGCCGCCTGTCGCACCGGGTGCGCCCACGCGACCTTGGCCGCACCGGGCACAAGCGTCGGCATGGGCCGCTCGATGGCCTTGGCCAGGCTGTGGATGATGGCCTTGCCCCACTGGAAGCCCGCCTGCTCCGGCGTCGGCGACTGCTTCGTCGCGACCAGCACCCCCAGCGTCGTCGGCTGGCTCGGCAGCTCGGGCGCGCGGTTGAGGAAGACGCGGCCGAGCTCGAAGAGGCCGACGTCCGCGTAGCCACGTGAGTTCTTCTCGAGCGCTTTGACGAGCTGCGGCGCGATGTGAGTCCGCATACACGGCTCGTCCGACGAGATGGCGTTACGAAGTCGCACACGGTCGCCAGGCACGACACCCATACGGCCGAGGAACGCATCGTCATCGAACGAGTAGGTCTGCAGCTCGTCCAGAGCCACCGCCAGCGCGAGGTGGTTTCGCACCGCGTTCTCGAGCTTCTTTTTCGCGTTCTTCTCGGGCCGCGCCACCGTCACGAGCGGCGACTGGGGCGGGATGTTGTCGTAGCCAAAGACCCGCCCGACCTCTTCGACGAGGTCGTCCGCGATGCCGATGTCCTTGGTCGCGCGCCACGACGGCACCGTCACCGTCAGCGCCCCACCCGCCGCTTCGACGACTTCGAAGGCGAGACCCGCCAGGACTTCCAGCACCTTGTCGCGCCCGACCGGGTGGCCCAGCCGCTCCTCGATGTAGCCGACGCTCGTGGTGATCACAGTCGGCTCGGGGTAGGGGGCCGCGACGTCCATGAACGCCGACGTCACCGTCGCACCCGGGCACAGCTCGGAAACCAGCGACAAGAAACAAGCCGCCCCGTCGGTGACCAGCCGCGGGTCGAGCGACTTCTCGAAGCGCGACGAGCTCTCCGTCCGGAGCCCCAGGCGCTGCGCCGTCGTGCGCACCCGACCCGGGTCGAAGTTCGCGGCTTCCAACACGAGCTCGGTGGTGTCGTCCTTGATCTCCGAATCCTGGCCACCCATGACTCCCGCGAGCGCAACGGCCCGCTGAGCGTCGGCGATCACCAGGTCGGATTGGCCAAGGACCCGCACTGCCCCGTCGAGCGTCGTGAAGCGCTCGCCGTCTTCGGCCCGGCGAACGATGATCTTCCCGCCGGCGATCTGGCGCCGGTCAAAGGCGTGCAGCGGGTTGCCGAGGTCGAGCATCGCGAAGTTGGTCGCGTCGACGAGGTTGTTGATGGGGCGCATCCCGGTGCGGCTCAAGAGCAGCCGAAGCCACAGCGGCGAGGTCGCAACCGACACCCCGCTCATGGTGGTCGCCGAGTATCGCGGGCAGCTCACGGCGTCCCGCACTTCGAGGGCAAGCGGCTTGTCGTCTGTGAACTTCACTCGAAAATCGAGAGTTTTCAGCGGACGCCTCAAGAGTGCCGCCACCTCACGCGCGATACCGCGATGACCCCAACAATCCGGGCGATGCGTCAGCGACTTGTTGTCGATGACAAAGATCGTATCGGCGATCTCGGGGTAGGCGACGGCGATCGGAGTCCCGAGCGGAATGTCTCGATTTTCGAGCGTCATGATCCCGGCGTGCTCGTCCGAGAACCCGAGCTCCCGCTCGGAGCAGATCATCCCGAACGACTCGATCCCCGCCACCGCCGCAATGGCGATCTCCATGTCGCCTAGCTTCTGACCGGGCAACGCGACGGCCACCCGCTGGCCCACAGCCACGTTCGGCGCGCCGCAGATGATGGCTCGCACGCCGTGCTCGGGACCGCAGTCGACCGACGTCAGGCGGACCTTCTTGCCCTCGAGCTGCGTGACCTCGAGCACGTGGCCGACGACCACCTTGTCCAGATCGCCGCCGACCTTCTCGATCCCATCGAGCTCGGCGACAGCCATGGTGAAGCGACGCCCGAGCTCATCGAGGTCGACGCCCGAGAGGTCCACATGACGGGAGAGCCAATTGCACGAAACTCGCATCGCTCATTCTCCACTCGAACTGATTGCATCCGGCCGGCCGGCGGCGATTGCACCCCCAGAGCGGGGTGAGGCGGGCCCCCAAGACAGGGTGGGGGCCCTTGGGCTCAACCCTGGCGGAACTGCTGCACGAAGCGCAGGTCCCCGCCGAGCAGGTGGCGGATGTCCTCGATCTGGTACTTCATCATGACGAGCCGCGAGAGCCCGAGCCCAAAGGCCCACCCCTGCCACTCGCTCGGGTCGAGCCCGCCGTGCCGCAACACGGCCGGATGCACGAGCCCACACGGCAACAGCTCGACCCAGCCCGAGTGTTTGCACACCGAGCAGCCCTTGCCGCCGCAGACCTGGCACTGGATGTCGAGCTCGAAGCCCGGCTCGACGAACGGGAAGAAGCCCGGGCGCAGCCGAATCGTCACGTCGCGTTCGAAGATCTCCGACAGCAGCGTCTTCATCGAGTGGATGAGGTTCGCGACCGACAACTTCTTGTCGACCATGAGCCCTTCGACCTGGTGAAACGTGTGCTCATGCGAGGCATCGACCGCCTCGTAGCGGAAGACGCGCCCAGGGAAAATCGCCCGGAACGGCGCGGGATAGTTGCGCATCGTGCGCACTTGTCCGGTCGACGTGTGGGTGCGCAGGAGCATCTTCGGTGCGCCCGGCTCGGTCTCGACCCAGAAGGTGTCCTGCATGTCGCGCGCCGGGTGCGTCGCCGGGATGTTGAGCGCGTCGAAGTTGTGGAACTCGCTCTCCACCTCCGGGTAGTCGAGCAGCATGAAGCCCATCGCCCGGAACACGTCCTCGATGTGGCGCGTCACCAGCGTCAGCGGGTGTAGCGCTCCGACCTGCATCGGCTTCTTCAGCGGCAACGTCGCGTCGAAGGTCGGGTCCGCGCACAGCCTGGCGATGCGCTCGCTATCCAACGCCGCCCGTCGGTCCTCGACGGCCTTCGTCAGCTCGTCGCGCACTTCGTTGACGCGCCCACCGACGCGCGGCTTGTCGGCCGCCGGCACGTCTTTCATGCCCTTCATCAGCTCGGTGATGGGGCCCTTCTTGCCGAGGTACTTCACCTCGAGGTCGCGCAGCGCCGCTTCGTCGGGGGCCGCGCCGATGACGGCCGTCGCCTCGACCCGAAGTGTTTCCAATTGTTCGAGCATCGCCCTGTCCTCGCCAGCGTATCGGGCGCGGACCCTAAACCTGCCAAGGCGGCTTTTCTAGTGGAAAGCGGCCGAATCAGCCGCCGCGCTTGCCCTTCTTGGGCGGGATGTAGGCCCCCGCTGTCCGCATGAGCTCGGCGAATCCCTTGACCCGAACGTCTCTCAAGTCTTTGATATCGCGCTGATTATAGCGGCGATCCCTGACCGGGACGAACAACCCGTGGGGGTCCTCGACCCCGCTCTCGATGCCGATCCGCACGCGGTCGACCAGCGTCGACACGTACGCGAACATGCGCGGCTTGGGCGGAGGGGTCTTGATGGTGAAGACCTTCCAGGCGCCGATCCAGTGCTCGAAGGCACCGGGCACGGCTTCCTGGATCGCCGACAACACCTCACGCACGATCTCACGGATGACGGGTGGACTGCGCAACAGCTCACTCTCCCATGAGCCTGCTGCACCCCCTTCCGCCTCGTCCGCGTGCAGGTCCTCGAGGTCCACGATGAGCGGCCCGACCGTCAGGTCGAGCTCGCTCCCCACATCATCCTCGATAGAGCCGACAGAGCCTATGGCGCCGCCCGTCTGACCTTCCGACCCGGCTGGCTCGGCGGCCTCGGCAGCCCGCGCCCGCTTGGCTTTCACGCCTGCCCCTCGGCGCTCACCGGGTGGTCGCCATGTCCCGCGTGCCCCGCCTGCCCCACATCGGCCGGCTTACGGCCGCGGAAGATCTTCCGGATCACCACGAAGAAAAGCGGCACGAAGAACACGCCCAGGATGGTCGCCGTGATCATGCCGCCGAGCACGCTCGTGCCGACCGCGTTACGACTGCCCGAGCCCGCACCCGTGCTGATGGCCAACGGCAACACACCGAGACCGAACGCCAGCGACGTCATGAGGATCGGACGCAGCCGCAACCGCACCGCCTCGAGCGTCGACGCCACCAGCTCGCCCCCACGGTCGACCTGGTCCTTGGCGAACTCCACGATGAGGATCGCGTTCTTCGCCGACAGACCCACCGTCGTCAGCAGGCCGACCTGGAAGTACACGTCGTTGGCGAGATCGCGCCAATCGGCCGCCAGCACGGCCCCGATGACTCCAAGCGGCACCACGAGCAGCACCGCGAACGGAATCGACCAGCTCTCGTAGAGCGCCGCGAGCGAGAGGAACACGACGAGCAGGCTCAGCACATACAGGAGCAGCGCCTGATCACCGGACTGCTTCTCCTGATAAGAGAGCCCGCTCCACTCGTAGCCCACCCCACGCGGCAACTGGGCCATGAGCTTCTCGACCGTCGCCATCGCGTCACCCGAGCTCACCCCGGGCGCTGCCTGCCCTGTCAGCTCGAAGCTCGGCAACCCGTTGAAGCGCTCGAGCCGCGGCGGCCCATACGTCCAGTGGCTCTTCGCGAACGACGCGAAGCTCACCATCTCGCCGCGCGCATTTCGCACGTACCAGCGCGACAGGTCTTCGGGCACCATGCGGAACGGGGCCTCGGCCTGCATATACACCCGCTTCACGCGCCCACGCTGGATGAAGTCGTTGATGTAGGCGCCACCCCACGCCGCCGCCAGCGTCGAGTTGATGTCGAAGACACTGACCCCGAACGCACCCGCCTTCTCGTGGTCGATGTCGAGCTGCAATTGCGGCGCGTTCTCCATACCGTTGGGTCGCACACCCATCAGCACGGGCGTCTGCCCTTCCGCCACCGGCCGGCCGTCGAGCCCCGCCGTCGCCGCAAGGCCGAGGAACATGTTGCGCGCCTCGAGCAGGCGCTCTGCCCCGAGTCCGGCCCGGTCCTGCAGCTGGATCGTCCAGCCGGCCGCATTGCCGAGCTCCATGATCGGTGGCGGCTGGAACGCGAAGACCATCGCGTCCTTGATGCCCCACAGAGCACCACCCGCGCGCCCCGCAAGGGCCGGCACCTTCAGGTCCTCACGCTGCCGCTCCGACCAGTCCTTGAACATCACGAAGCCGATGGCCGTGTTCTGTCCGGCGCCGCCAAAGCTGAAGCCCTGCACCGTGAAGATGGACTTGAAGGCCTCCTTTTCGCCCTCCATGAAGTGCCGCTCGAGCTGCTCCACCACCTTGAGCGTCCGCTCCTGCGTTGCGCCCACCGGCCCTTGCACGAGCGAGATGAGGAATCCCTGGTCCTCGCTCGGCAGGAAGCTCGTCGGCAGCTTCGTATAGAACCACCCCGTCGCCGCGGTGATCCCAGCGAAGAGCACCACGTAGTAGAAGGCGCGCCGGATCGTGTGCCCGACGAGCGCCTTGGACCAGCCCGTGAGCCGGTCGAAGCCGCGGTTGAACCAGCCCGCAAAGCCCCGCGTCCCATGCCCCGCCTTGTGCTTCAGCAGCGTCGCACAAAGGGCAGGCGTCAAGACGAGGGCCACCACCACGCTCAGCACCATGGCCGACACGATGGTGATCGAGAACTGCTGGTAGATGACACCGACGGAGCCCCCGAAGAAGGCCATCGGCACGAACACCGCCGACAAGACGAGGGTGATGCCGATCAGCGCTCCGGTGATCTGGTCCATCGACTTCTTCGTCGCCTCACGCGGCGACAGTCCCTCTTCACGCATGATGCGTTCGACGTTCTCGACGACCACGATGGCGTCGTCGACCAGAAGTCCAATCGCCAGGACCATCGCGAACATCGTCAGCGTGTTCACGCTGTAGCCAAAGGCATTGAGGATGGCGAAGGTCCCGAGCAACACGACCGGCACCGCGATGGTCGGGATCAGCGTCGCCCGGAAGCTCTGCAGGAAGATGAGCATCACCAGGAACACGAGTCCGACCGCCTCGAACAACGTCGCGATGACACCATCGATCGACACCTCGACGAACGGCGTCACGTCATACGGAACGACCGCCTTCATACCGGCCGGCAAGAATGTCTCGATTTCCGAGAGACGCTCCTTGACCGCCTTGGCCGTCGAGAGCGCGTTCGCACCGGTCGCCATGATGATCGCGAGCCCCGTCGCCGGCTTGCCGTTGAAGCGGCTCACGGTGTCATAGCTTTCCGCTCCGAGCTCGACCTTGGCCACGTCGCCAAGCCGCACGATCGACCCGTCGGCCTCGGTGCGCAAGACGATGTTGCGGAACTGCTCGGGTGTGGACAGACGCGTCTGCGCCGTGATGGTCGCGTTGAGCTGCTGGCCCTTCACCGACGGGGTACCGCCGAGCTGCCCTGCCGAGACCTGCGCGTTCTGCGCGGACACTGCCGCCGACAAGTCGCCCGGCGTCAACCGGTAAGCTTCGAGCCGGTCAGGGTCGAGCCAGATCCGCATCGCGTAGGCGCCGCCGAACGGCTGCACGTTGCCGACCCCGTCCACACGCGACAGGCTGTCAGCGACGTTGGTCGCGACATAGTCGGCCAGGTCGGTCGCGTCCATGCTCCCATCCTCGGAGGTGAACCCGATGACCATGAGGAAGCCCGACGAGCTCTTGTTGACCTGGATGCCCTGCCGCTGAACTTCCTGCGGCAACAGCGGCACGGCGAGCTGCAGCTTGTTCTGCACCTGCACCTGCGCGATGTCCGGGTCGACGCCCGGCGCGAAGGTCAGGGTCAGCGCGACGCCACCGCTCGAGTCGCTCGAGCCGCTCATGTAGATGAGGCCGTCGAGTCCCTTCAGCTTCTGCTCGATGACCTGCGTGACGCTGTCTTCGACGGTCTTGGCTGACGCGCCCGGATAGAACGCGTTGATGCTGATCGCCGTCGGCGCGACGTCGGGGTATTGCGATACCGGCAGGCTGAGCAACGAAGCCCCACCCGCAAGCATCAACACAATGGCGATGACCCACGCGAAGATGGGTCGGTCGATGAAGAAACGAGCCATGATCGTTTACTCCGTCGCCGTCGGCTTGGTCGCGTCAGCGGGAGCAGCCGGGGCGGCAGCCTTCTTGTCCGGCTCACCCTGCTTGTCCCCGCCTGCAGGCGCAGGAGCTTCCGGAGCCGCACCACCAGGTGGTCCACCAGCACCCGGCGCACCCGGAGAACCTGGGGCCCCACCTGGCGCCGCACCCGGCACATACGGCACCGGCTTCACGACCTGACCCGGCTGCGCCTTCTGCAGCCCCTCGACGATGACACGCGCACCCGGCTCGAGCCCACCCGTCACCAACCACTTGTCGCCAACCGTCCGTGCGACCGTCAGGATCCGCGGCTCGACCTTGTCGTCCGCCCCGACCACCATCGCCATCGGTTCACCGCGCGGCGTGCGCGTGACCCCCTGCTGAGGCGCGAGCAAGGCGTTCTCCATGACGCCCTCCTCGATGACCGCCCGCACGTACATGCCCGGTAACAGTTCCTTCTTGGGGTTGGGGAACACGACCCGCAACGTGACCGCGTTGGTCGCCGGGTCCACCGTCGCGTCGGCAAACGCGAGCTTGCCCTCGTGCGCATAGGGCGTCCCGTCTTCGAATACGAGCTTGACCGTGACAGTGTCGCCGTCTGACTTCATGCGCCCCGCGGCCAGGTCCCGCCGGAGCTGCAGGAGCTCTGTCGCCGACCGCACGAGGTCCACGTAGACCGGGTCGAGCTGCGTCACCATCGCGAGCGAGGTCTGGAACGGCACCGCGAGCCCGCCTGGCATCGCAGCGTTGCGCGCGACCCGCCCACGGATCGGCGACACCACCGACGTGCGCTCGAGATCCAGCTTCGCCGCGTCCATCATCGCCCGCGCCGCCAGCACCTCGGCCCGGGCCGACCGCACATTGCCGCTCGCGTCGTCCTTGTCCTGCTGGCTCACGACATCTTGCGCGACCAGGACATCGACCCGCTTGCTCCGCTTGCTCACCAGGGCGAGCTGCGCCTCGGCCCGCGCCATCGCCGCCTTCGCCTGCTGCAGCTGGACCTCGTAGCTGGCCCGGTCGATCTCATAGAGGACCTGCCCCTCCTCGACGTCCGCGCCCTCTTCGAAGTTCCGCTTCAACAGAAGCCCGCCGACCTGCGGTCGCACTTCGGCGGTGAGGAACGAAGCGACCCGTCCCGGGAGCTCCTTCGTGAGCGCCACCCGCTCGGGAGTTACCGTCACAACCGACACTTCTTGGGGCGGCATCGCCGGCGGTGGACCGCCTGGAGCGTCGGCCTCTTTGGCGCAACCCACTGACAGCAATAGCATTGTCGCCACGGCTGGCCAGCTGCGCACCGCATGCTTCGCGAACGCCGTTCGCCCATCTACGCGTACCATTATATGATGCTCCGAATCGGGTGAGTCGCTCGCACTCTACGCCACGGCAATCCCGGAAGCGTCCTGCGCACGCGGCGCCCTGGATAGGCACCCCGACGACTCGCTGCAAGCGTGATCTCCGAACTCCTATGTCACCAGGCTCAGACGTCTCCAAGCCGCGGGACTCATCGGTGAGCATTCCGTTTGCAACGTCCGGGGTTGGCGTCGATGCCTACCATGCGCTACGACACCCCGGTGAAAGACGAACGATCCGGTCACATCACCCGCCGTGGCTTTCTCGTGAGCTCGCTGGGCGTCGCCCTCGCGGCCTGCGCGGATGATCCGCTCAGCGCCGCGACCGACCTCGACGCCGGCGCCGACACGGGCGACGCGGCCGACACCGGCGACGACACCGCACTACCCGACATCTCGCCGGACTCCGAAGGGCAGGACGCTGCCGCGGAGACCGAACAGTACGATCCAGGCGACCTCACCCCCGAAGTCGGCGAGGACACCGACACGAGCGACACCCCCGTCGTGGAGCTCCCCCACTTCGACCCCGGCGCCTACCCCGAAGCGTCGACCTCGCTCTTCCCGATCGGCGTCTGGTCGTCCGACCCGACCAGCGACGACGACGGTGCGCTCGCCATCACACTCGCTACCCGCTTCCTCTCCAATCCGAGCGACGGCCCTATCGAGCTCATCGTCTTCGCACCCGCGCCCGACCAGTCCCCCGACCGCCCGACCGGCCCGCTCGTCCTCCGCCAGACAATAGACGTCGGCGACCTCGGCGACGGCGGCTTCGTCGTCTTCGACCTCCGCTCTGACGAGACCCCACTCGCCGCGTCGACACGTCACGCGTTCATCTTCGTCTCCGGCGACCGCCGCTCACCCATCGGCCACTTCAAGACCCCGCCCGCGGCGACCTCCAAACCTATCGTGCGACTCGGCGCAAGCTCTTGTGCGAGCTACACATTTCGCCCCTTCCAGGTCCTCGAACGCGCGTCGGAACACGACCTCGACGCCTTCATCCTGCTCGGCGACACGACCTACGCGGACGATGCACGCACCCTCGATCAGTACCGCGGCAACTGGCAACGCAACCTCGCTCTCGACGGCTACCGCAAGCTACGTCCGTCGACCCCCACCATTGCCACCTGGGACGACCACGAGGTCGACAACAACTGGAACCCCGAGACCGTCGACGGCCCGCGACTCGCGGCCGCGCGCCAGTGCTTCTTCGAGCACACCAACCCACGCACACCGGACCCGACCCGGATCTGGCGAAGCCTTCGTTTTGGCCAAACCGTCGAGGTCTTCGTCCTCGATTGCCGCGGCGAGCGCCGCCCGTCCACCCGCACCTCCAACGACCCGATCTACATCTCACACGCGCAGCGCGACTGGCTCATCGAAGGCGTTGCCCAGTCGCCGTGTGTCTTCAAGCTCATCGCCAACACCGTGCCCATCACGAAGTGGCCGCCGCTCTACGTCGGCGGTGACGACCGTTGGCAGGGCTACAAAGACCAACGCAACGCCGTCCTCTCGGGCATCGCCGACGTGCCTGGCGTCGTATGGGTCGCAGGCGACTTCCACTTCGGCGCCATCGCCCGCCTCGACCCTCCGAACGAGCCATTCCACGCCATGACCGAGATGCTCGTCGGCCCCGTCGCCCACTTGAACCCAGCCATGTCCATCGTCGAGCTCACCGGCGACAAAGCCCAGTTCAGCTACCTCACGGGCGAGCGCAATTACGGCCGCCTCATCTGCGACCCGACGACCACTCCACCGCGCCTCACCCTCGAACACGTCGGGCCCGGCGGCACCGTCTTGCACCGCCACGAGCTCACGACCTGAGTCACGGCTCACTCGAAGCCGGGTAGACGATCGTCTCCGGCAAGAGGGTCTCACCACCCGCATCGGTGACCCAGACGCGGTGGACGTCATACACGGCCGTCACGCGGTCGTAGTACTCGTATCGCCAATGGATGATGTCCCCTTCTGGGGTCGTCGCTCGGAGGGAGTCGTCCCAGTTGTGGTGGGTGTTCGTATAGTCGAGCGCGTCCCAGGCGCGAATACGATGTTGCCGCTCCCCCCACCGAAAGACGACCTCGGACGGGGCGTAGATGATCGAGGCAACTCCCCGTGACATCAGGCGGGAGCGCTCGATCACGAGCTCGACGTCGTCGTCGGGGGAAATGACATGGAGCCGATCGTCTTCTCCCGCAACCGGCCTCAAGGGACTTAGCGGTCCAATCGGATCGACCACGCTCATATCCGCGTCAGTCAGGACGTCGACGTCCAGGCGCCCATCGTCTCGAAGGACTACCACCACGCGGTGAGCACCCACCCTGACCGTCCACCCCGACCCGTCGGGGAGGTTCACGATAGCCGTGCCCGCGAATACCTGACCCACGAACTGCGGGGGAAAAATCTGACCTATCGGGACCAGTGCCGCGAGCGTAAGTCCTCGAGGTCCCGATACGGACGGGCAGAAGGCGACCTGGAGCATCGGCACGTGATCGCTCCACAAGGAACCGATGGTGGGGGACGCGCAGTCCGCGTATTCGCGCGCGAGATAAGGAGCGTCGATACGACGAGGTCGGGTCATGGTGTCCGACCTGGTCTTCGAAGTCGTGCCGTCGCTGTTGAGGCGGGTGACCTCGATGGTGCCCGGCAAGTCATCTCGCCCCTCGAGATATTTGACCTTCGAGATAATCTCGGGCGTGGTCTCGTCCCCAGCAGCGCGTAGCTTGTACACGAGCTGCCACGCGGCCAGGTCGTGCGCGCGGTCGACCTCTGTGACGTCCCTTCCGTCGTGGTGTTTGCCTTGCGAGTGAGCCCAATAGCCGCTTGCGGGAATCGACCACAGGTAGTGGTACCCACCTTGCCACAGCGTCACAGCGTGCCGGACATCGTTGGTGAGCGAGCCGTCGGCCCCGGACAATGCCTGGTGAACCCGGATGAGCACGTTCGAGTGATCTTCGTTCGCCACACCGACGACGTCGATGGTCAGCTCACCCTCGTCGGACCCGGCGCACCGCACCAGAGCATGGCCTTCGTCCCGACCTGCGGGCCTCCAGGAGAAGGCGACCTCGACGGACGCTTCGTCGACAACCACTTCGCTCGGTTGGTCCGCGCGCCGCGTCACCTCATAGGACTCGGTGACCGTGCCGAGCCCCTCGAAGGTGTGATCGATGGCCGCCACCAGCGTGTCGTGGTCCGCGTAGCGACGGAGCTCCCACTGGGTGACCGACGAGGTGGCCGTGGGTCGGTGGTGGTCGGCGCTGAACGGAGAGCGCTCGACGACGGTGGCGACGACGGTCGCATCTTCGAGGGCGTCCAACGTGAGCGCGCCTCGCACCTGGGGCGGGAGCGTGATTCGCGCTTTGTAGGCGCGTGCATCTTCGATGCTCACCGAGTTCGGCGACCGCACACAGAGATCGAGCGTCGACGCCCAGCGTGTCGTCGTCGCAACGAGGTGTGAGCCCGTCAGCAGACCGTCGCCGATGACCTCGCTGGGTGACGGAGAGGTATCCATCGCGTCGTCGAGGACGTCATCGGTCTCGCCCGAAGCCGGGTCGTTTGGACACCCAGCGAGCGGCCAGCAGAAGAGGAGCAGGGCAAGTGTATGGCGCATGGTCGCTCCGGGGTGCGGGACGGGCCGCCGTACGGCCTCTGGGGAGTGCGCGTAGGGCTCGGGCCTGGACATGAGCGACCGAAGCTACCCAACTCGTTCTTTGAAGAGAAGGTGTTCCGACATTTCTCGCAACATCGCTGCGGCTCCGGGGGGCGCGCCCGCCGACACGCATGGAGTCGGCTGCAGCTCCCGGGCTCCGACCGTCGCTTCGTCGAGCCCAGACCCAACGCGCCTCAATCGGCTCTGACGCGAACCTACCGTGCGCCGCGAATTTGACCGCGCGACCAATGCCGGAGCCCTCTTGATACCGTTCCGCCGTGTCGGCTAAACCGTCTCATGCTCCGATTCCGACTCGACCCACTTCTCCCCTGCGCCGCCTATCCGCTCGGCCTGGTGCTCGTGCTCCTGGCCTGCAGCGGCGACGACTCCACCGCTCGCACCGACACACACATCGCACTCGATACGTTCGACGTCGCAGTCCCCGACACCTTCCCCGACACCGTTGTCGACACGCTCCCCGACGCCGTCCCGGACACGCTCCCCGACACCGACGAGCCCGACCTCACACCCGACATCCCAAGCTCGCCGGACGCCTCGCCCGACGTACTGACCTGCCCGACCTGCGGCCCCCTCGCGAGCTGTGCCGACCCACTCGTCGGCTGTGTGTGCGACGCCCCGGACACCATGCGCCTGGTCGGTAACCGCTGTTATCTGCTCGACTTTATCGACCCCGACCTCGACCTCGACCCGGCCAACGCCTGGACCACCACCGGCACCAATGCCGAACACCTCACCACCGGAGACGTCGACCCCGGCTCGTGGCGATTCTTCTACGGCTTGCTCACCCAGACCCTCGACACGCCGCCCTTCGGCTCTGTTCCCAAGCTCGCCGTGGACGTCTACGGGAAGAACTTCTTCGAGTCTGGCGCCTGGGAGCTCGGCACCCAGGACCGCTGGGTAGCCTTACCCCGTCCAGGCTTCGACGCTCGGATTCCGGTTCGCCAATGCCTTGGCGAAGCAGGCTATGGCGACGCCACGTTGTTCTCACTCGCCACACGTTTCGTGACCGTGGACCGCATCACCCTCGTCACCGACGAGACCTGCCCCGACCCCGGTGTCCTGCTCAACGGTGACTTCGATGACACCGATGACCCCAATGACAACGGGGCCTGGCGTCTCGAGGACGGCGCGACCATCGTCTCCGGCGCCGTCTCGGCCGGCAACCCCGGCATCGAGCTGCCGATCGACAATCCCTGCACGCCGGCCCGCGCGACCCAGCTCATCTCGGTGCCACTCGATGGCGTCAACGCCGTTCGTTTCAAGGCCAAGGTCCGCCCCAACACGACCCTCGGCGTCGAGCTGCGCGACCGCTATCCAGTATCCGCCTCGGTCCAGACCGACGGCGCCACCCAGACGGTCAGCTTCTGCTTCACCCACTTCGAGCTCGGCACCGTCATGCCGCTGACCTTCGTCCCCATTCACGTGACCGGGGGCACGGTCTGCACACCTGGCTACGACGGTCTCGCCGCGGTCGACGACGTCGAGCTCATCGACGACCCATCCTGCGACCCCGAGGCCCTCGTGTCGGACTCGAGCTTCTCTCGCCTGGGCCCGCTCATCGCTGCCAACCACATGATCAACGGCGTCAAACGCACGACGCTGACCGCCCCCGACGCCTTCGACGATCGGTCCCTTCAGATCACGGCACTCCCCTGTCCGCCCAACAACTACGCCGAAGCCTGGGTCGATGTCGCCACGCGCTGGCCGCAGCGCACGGCCGAGTCGGGGCCTGCGGTTCGTTTCGTCTACAAGACGACCGGAGCCCCGACCGGGTTCGTCGGCACCACTTCGACCACGTTTCCCCACGCAGCGACCTGGACCCCATGGTCCGCCTGCACCAATGGAAACATCGACGGCTTCATGGGTTTTGTCCGCATCGGTCTCCAGACCTGCGGCGACCACACCCTCGCCATCGACGACATCGAGGTCTATTCGGACCCCGCCTGCAAGAGCGTCGCAGACTGAAGTCGACTCGCGCCCCTGCCTTCACGGCAAGCGAGACGCATGCCCCATCAATACGTGATGGTCACCACCAGGTCGTCGCTGTAGGTCGTCGCACCGACGTTCTGCCCGCTCGGGATCCGTCCGTAGATCGTCACCGACACGTCCGCGTCCTCGGGTGGCGTCATCGGCCCATAACGCCCGGTCCCGCCCGTGCCGTCGCCCCACACGACCGTGTGTGCAGCATCCAGGAACAGGTTGTAGGCCAGGTTCCATGCGCCCCCGAGCATGCGTCGCGCGAAGCTGCTCGCGCCTCCCCGGTCGATCTCGATGACCACCGTTTCGCTGCCTCCGACGTCCACACAGCGGAACACCACGGTCCCCGTCGCGTCCACATTGCCCCCATAGAGCGGTTCGTAGGCGCCGAAGTTGACGGCGTCGACGCGCACGATCGAACAGGTTGCGGCATGACTCGTGGGCGACCACAGGAGCCCACATACGATCATCAGCGCGAACATCATCGACGCCCCACGTCGCTTCATCGCAAACCTCCCACAGCGCCAGCGCCACCCTGGGCAAGTGGCAACGACCCCGCGGGAGCCTCGTCCGGGGCGGGCATGAAGACACGGCACATGAAGACACCGAGCTGAAGGACCGGGTCGCTGGTGTCCGGGATCTCGATCTCGACCTCGCACCGACCATCGCGGTGCTCGACCACGCCGACCCACTTGCCAGGCCTCGCCCCCTGAAGCTCGAACTCACCCGTCGCACCGAGTGGCGACCGCCTCGTCTCGTCCCCGAGCTTCATGATGAGCGTGCCATACGCGAGGGTCCCTTCAACGCGCCGCACAAAGCCACGCACGTACGAAGTGCGGGTGAGCGAGAACGCCACCCGCGCCCCGCCGCGATAGGGCGGCGCCACGATGCGCTCGGTCTCCCCCACTTCAAAGTCCATCGGCAGGTCACCCAACACCATGCTCAGGCGATTGCCGTAATAGGCCAGCAAGTCGGGCACGACGAGGTAGCCGCTGCTCGTCGACCCCACCACCCGATTCTCCCGCATCACTATGGCGTCCACTCC
This sequence comes from uncultured Myxococcia bacterium, assembly GCA_942493285.1. Taxonomy (GTDB): domain Bacteria; phylum Myxococcota_A; class UBA9042; order PHBI01; family PHBI01; genus WYBB01. Next base: position 5,395,267 of record OW818691.1, on the reverse strand, counting down.
GGTGGGCAGCTCCACGATGGCGAATCCGCCGTTGATGGGCCGCGTGGCGTGGAGGCCCGCGCCCTCGACGAACGCCAGACCACCCGCGAACTCGCCCCCATAAGAGAACCCCGTCGCGTCGTAGCTCAGGTCTCCGCGCATCCGTCCGTACGCGGTTCGCGCCTCCTGGGTCGCCCTCACCCGGGCGGTCTCGCCAAAGCTGGCACTCGCCTGGGTGCCAAAGCCATACTCGTCTCGGATCGGCACACTCACGTTGAGGGCCGTCTCGGCCGAATCCGATTCGACTCGTTGCGAAGCCGTCGCTGTGAACGCGCCGGGCGACACGCTCACGGTGGCCAGCATCTGCCAGTCGAGACCCGGCTCGCGTCCGTGCTCGACACCACCGCGCACTCCGAAATTGAGCCCCGAAACAGGCATCACTGCAAGGCTCGCGCTGGCACGGGTGACGACGAGCCCGTCAACCGTGTGTTGGTAGCGCCCATCGACGCCGAAGCGCCAGAGCCGATCGGACACGGTCACACGCCCACCCAGCTCGAGCGTCGGAGGATGAAAGCCCTCCTCGCCGCCAATCACCGCGAAGTCCCGGGTGCGAGCGACCGCATAGGTCGCGATGCCAAAGCCGCGCGTCGCGAAGTCCCAACTCCCGGTCAAGGCTGCGCCGCTCAGACCATCCTTGTGGCTCGCCGCGGCCCCAACCTCGAAGCGCCCAATCGGAGACGCGAAGGTCGCCTTCGCGCTCGCTCCGACCAGGCCGTCGAGCGGCGCCGACTCTGCGGTCCAGCCGACCGTGATGTCGTGTGCCACACCGAAGCGATGCCGCGCGAGCACCACCGGCGTGCGATAGTCGAAGCTCTGCAATCCCATGCCCCTGCGCTCGAATCCCGCGCTGAATGCATACTCGTGGACACCCGGCGCCAGCAGCCCGGCGCTCATGTTGTACGGCTGATTGAAGCTCTGGGTCCGACCCATCGCGTCGCGCACGATGTAGGTCGCGTTGCCCGACATGGTCGGGGCCGGCAGGTCGGCAACGCGGAACGTACCGGGCTCGAGGTCGACCCGCTTCACGAAGACCCCGTCGACCCACACCTCGAGTGAGCTCGGCGTGGTCACCGCTCCATCGAAAGACAGGCTTGGCGTCAGCGCCTGATACGGGTCGAGCGCGAACGTCTTCTCCAGCGCGATCCCGGCCAGGAACGTCGACCCGCCAAGCGCTCCGTTGGTCGCGAAGGTGTCTCCCACGGTCCAGCGGTGGAGCGCGTCGACATCGTCCACGACGACCTGCGACAAGCCGCGCACGAGGCCGTGGGCATCGTTCAGGTCCGCCGTGACCAGCATGAGCGCCTCACCGATGTGTACGCCGAGCTCGGTGGCGAGCCCGACGGCGCCGTCCGAGTTGCCTCGAACGCCGTAGTTCAAGAACGCGCTCGTGTCGTCGGTATAGATGATGCCGATGGGACGCCGTGGGGCGAGGCTGATGTAGCTCGCGTCGAAGAGCTCGGCACGCGCATCGATGATGAGCTTCACGGTCTCGTCATCGATATGGAAACGCACGGTCTCGCCGAGCCGACTCAGCGACACACGCTCGGTCCCGTCCACGTCGCGCTCGACCGGGACCTGGGCGATGATGCCACCGCGCCGCAGCACCTCGAGTGGCACGATGATGTCCTTGCCATCGATCACGACGATGCTCTCGCCGAAGTCGCGCCCGTTGATGACGAGTCCAACGATCGCGCGTTGGAGACCGCGCTGCGCCACCTCATCGATGGTCTTGATCGCCGGCAGCTTCGCCGCCTCGAGTCGTGCTATCCCGATGACGAGCAGGTGGCCTCGCTCCTGGTCGGCCTGCCGTTGAGGCGCCCGCGACTCAGAGACCTCGGCGACCTCGACTCGGCGGCGCTCGAAACGCGCATTCTCGGCCGGCCCGAGAAAGTCCTCATCGCGCAACAGATAGTGCACCTGCATCTCGTCTCTGCGCTGTTCGATTCGTCGTACCTGGGCGGGTCGGCGGGCGAGCACCGACTCCTGTTCGGCTTCACGCCGAATCCGTTTGGGGGCGGTAACGGCAATCGCCTCGGCGACGTCGAACCCGGTCCAGCGACCCCACTCGGTGTCCGTAGCGGCCACATCCTGGGGGTCTTCGACGAAGACGACCGGCTCGAAGAGTCCTGGGCTGCAGGCCGCGAACGCCATCATCGCGCCCATCAGGATGCACACACGCAACGAGCCGCGCATCGGCCCGTTGGCATCTGATCCTAGCGTTTGCACGCCGGGTCCGATACGGCCAGCTCGCGCTCGAGCGTACCCGCGAAGTCCGTTTCGACATCGACCGACACGCGCGTCACGCACCTGGCCTCTGGTGGAAGTGCGACCATGTGTTCGCGAACGCCACCCGCCAGGACGTACCAGCCGCTGATCTTTGCCAGCAGAGGCTCTTTGCGGCCCTTGACGTCGAGCTTCAGAGTGATCTCGCCGGCCTTGAAATGTTGATTGCCAAGATTCTTGAGCGTGAAGATAAGCTGGCGTCCGCCGCTCACCTCCACTCGTGCGCTGTCGACCTCGCCGCGGGCCAGGGTCCCGCTCGGGTCGACGAAGACCGGGATGCTCATACGCATGCGGATGGCGATGCCGTTCTTCTTTGGAGCCCCGTGGTCGGGTAGCTCCTCGACAATGACCCGGTAGGTCTCTTCGCGAGCGTTACCCTTCGTGCTGACGCCCACCCGAACCCGCCGCGTCTGGCCAGGGTCGAGCTCGAGCAGGCTTGGGAACAGGACGAGCGCGTCCGTCGGCGTGAGCCTGGGCGCGCCCGTTTTTCCTTCGTCCCAGGCATACCCGGAGAGCTGAAGTCGCACGACGGTGTCGCCGCGATTGGTCAGCGCGAGCATGCCGGACTTCGCCCCATCTTCTAGAAAGACGCGAACGGGGCTGGCCTGGAAATCGCCGGCCCTGACTGAGGAGGCCCCCGCAAGTGACATGAAAGCGAGCGCGGCGGCGAGGAGGAGGGTGCGCATGGGGGCCTCGTGGAAGAAGCAGACGGCTGTGGTCCCGGAGGGCCACTACCGCGCGAGTCGAATCAGAACGTGACTTCGGCGACGACCGTGTCGGCGTAGGCGCCGATCGGGACCTGCTGGTCGGGGGCCACGCGGCCGTAGACCGTCAGGTTGGCGGCAGCGCCGGTACCAGTGTGGCCGACGTCGGTCTCGGCCGTGGCGCCCCAGACCGCGGTCCGGCCCGCGTCCGAGAAGAGTGCGTAGTCGAGGAAGTTGAGGCCGCTCACCATGCGGCGATCGGGGGCCGCGTCGGTCGAGCCGGCGTCGGCGCTCTCGCCCTGGTCGAGGGTCACGGTCACGGCCGAGCCGTTGGTGCACGTGACGGTCACGGTGCCGGTGGCGTCGAGCGGCGCGCTCTTGTTGGTCACGATGGAGTCGTAATCACCAAACCCGACGGCGGCCGTCGAGATGGTGCAGTTGGCGACGACCGTGGCGGTCACGTCGAGGTTCTCGGCGGCTGCTCCGGCATGAGTGGGAGCGCTCAAGAGGAGAGCGCCGGTCAGTGAAGTGGAGGCGAGGATGGCAGGCAGACGGAGGGTGCGAAGGAGCATGGTAGTTTCCTTGAAAATCGAGGGGTGAGATGTGCCGAAACCGCTTTTGCGGTGGGCCGCTGGCCCTAGGCAATCCAAACATCGACCCGCCTACCGGCAACCATCACGTCAGCCTTCCGCACGCTGTAACCTCGATCTGCGATCGGCCGCGCCGAATCGCCGCACCCGCTCGCAACCGTTACCCTCTTCGGTTGTCACCCACTCCCAGGGACCACCCCCGGGACCTTCTCGATTTCCGATCGCGGGCGCCCCCGGATTCCATCCGGAGTTCCCGACGAGCGATGCACGAACACGCCACGCGTCGGAATGACCGCCCGAGCATCAAAAGGGTGTGCCGCCGATGCAGGGGGGACTCGGCCCGCCCTGAGGTGTCCGATCCGTTTCGCGCCAATGCGCAGCCCGCTTCGCGCATCCGAGCGAACGCTCGTTTACGACCTGTGCGGTAACCCGCGGCCCAACGCGCTTCCCCGCGTCTCTACGGCCTCCCGAACCATCGCCTTCGCCGACCGAGCGATCGTTCTTGATCGCGGCCATTCATGCGGCTTTGCGATTACTGGTCTGCAGGTTGACTCGCGCGATCACGGCGCGTACATGCGCGGCTCCCCAAACGGGGACAGCCCTGCGAACGGCTTTGTGCGGAAAGCCTCGACAGCCTCGAGGTCGCCACATCACGACGCGGGCCGGCCCCGCGACGGACACGACGAATACGGAGTCAAAGCGATGCGAAAGGTGGACATCGGCCATCAACCCAAGCCCTACGACCCCAGCTGGACTGTTCGTAAGGGCGTCGAGGTCGCCAAGACCGTCAACACCCGGCCAGACGCCGGAATGCGCTTCATCCTCGAGGACGGCTCGGAGAAGAAGTTCACCTTCGTAGAGCTCGAGAACGAGGTCAATCGTCGCGCCCGTTGGCTGCTCTCGCTCGGCCTCCAGAAGGGCGACCACGTCGCCTTCATCATCCCCGGCCCGCTCGAGTTCGTCCTCACCTTCCTCGGCGCGACCTACACCGGCATCGTCCCCATCCCGCTCTACCCGCCGATGGGTTTTGGCAAGCTCGACGCCTACGTTCGCGACACCGCGAAGACGCTCGAAATCGCCAAGGTGAAGATGCTCGTCACCCAGAAGAAGGTCGAGCCCATCCTATGGTCGCTCGTCGGCAAGGTCCCGACGCTCAAGGACCTCGTCTGCGTGGAACGCTTCGACGGACCGCCGCCCGCGAACGCCCCCGAGCCCGCCATCGTCGACCCCGACGACGTGTGCTTCCTGCAGTTCACGTCCGGCTCGACCGCCGCCCCGAAGGGCGTCGTCGTCACCCACCGCTCGCTCGGCGCGAACGGCTACCACATCATGCAGAACGGGCTCGAGGTCGACATCGAGAACGACCTCGCCATGAGCTGGCTGCCGCTCTACCACGACATGGGCCTCATCGGCTTCGTCATCTCGCCGCTCACGGCCGGCCTCGAGACCTGCTTCATCCCGACCCTGAACTTCATCAAGCGCCCCTCGTGCTGGATGGAGCTCGCGAGCAAACACAAGGCGACCATCACCTTCGCCCCGAACTTCGCTTACGGCCTGGCCGCCAAGCGCACCGCCCCGGAGAAGGTCAAGAACCTCGACCTGTCGCGGCTGCGTCTGCTGGGTGCCGGCGCCGAGCCGAACAATCCGGCCACGCTCCAGGGCTTCCTCGACCACTTCGCGCCTGCCGGCCTCAAACCCGAAGCCATGCTCCCCGTCTACGGCATGGCCGAGGCGACGCTGGCGATGACGTTCTCGCACCTGGACGAGCCGATGCGCGTGGAGGTCCTCGACGGCGAAATCTACGCCACCGAGGGCCGCGCCCACCCGCTGCCCGCGGACCAACGCGAGGGTCGCACCACGGTCGAGTTCGTCTCGTGCGGCTGGGTCTGGCCAGACCACCAGGTCAAGATCCTCGACGAGAACGACAAGGTCCTCCCCGACCGCAAGGTCGGCGAGATCGTCTTCTCGGGTCCGTCGGTCGCCGCCGGATACTTCGAAAATCGAGAGGCTACGGCCAAGTCCTTCCGCCCCGACGGGCTGCGGACCGGCGACCTCGGCTACATGGTCGATGGCGAGGTCTTCGTGACCGGCCGCAAGAAGGACCTCATCATCCTCAACGGCCGCAACTACGACCCCCAGTCCATCGAGTGGGTCATCGCCGAGATCCCCGGCGTCCGTCAGGGCAACGTCATCGCCTTCTCGCGCCCCGGCAACAACACCGAGGAGCTCGTCGTCGTCGCCGAGACCAAGGACAAGCAGGACCTCCAGGCGCTGGCGACCCAGATTCGGGAAGCCATCCGCGAGAACCACGCGATGAACCCGGCCGACATCGTGCTCCTGCCGGCTGGTGCATTGCCCAAGACGACCTCAGGCAAGCTCCAGCGCCAGAAGGCGCGCGCCCAGTACATCGAGGGCACTCTCGGCGTCGAAGGTGTCCGCACCATGGGCGAGAAGGGCACCAAGATGACGCTCGCCAAACACGTCGCCCGCTCGACCCTCAACCGCGTCCGCCACGAGGTCGCACGCCGTACCAACGTCATCCTCAACCGGATTCCGCTCCTGAACCGCTTCAACCGCTTCCGCTCCTGAGCATCTGCTCGGTCCTCTGACGCACCGCAAGCGCTTGACCCTCGGGGCTCTCCTTAGTAGAGACCCGCGGGCCCGGCGACCGGGCGCCACGAGGACGTTGACCGCGCACCCTGAGTGCCACCAGCACTGAAGGTCGCGCCCAAGGAACCCTGCTCCCAGATTCGACGTCTTCGTCGACCCCAAGCGAGAGATACCCCATGACCGAAAACGAAATCCTTGCTCTCATGAAGTCGAGCCTCGACCAGGTCGCCCCCGGGTGGGGCAAGGACGTCAAGGACTTCAGCGCCAGCGTCAAGTTCAAGGACCTCGCCGTCGACTCGGTGCAGATCATGGAGATGGTCGGCATCATCGAAGAGCGCTGCGAGTGCCAGTTCGCCGACGAGGATCTCGCCCAGATCAACAAGGTCGGGGACATGATCTCGCTCATCAAGAAAGTCGCGGCCTGATTCACCTCGTCGCCCGACGAGGGCGACAGGGTCGACGAGCCGACCTCGTCTTGCGCCGCTGGCGCCGACGCGGTCAATCAAGCCCCGTGGGGTCGACGCGCTCGACCTCGTGAGGGGCCACACAAAGGCGCGGCGCAGGTCGCGCCTTTCGTATTCGAGGGCCGGTGGGTCCGGGTTCGCGGTGTCTTGCCGCGAGCGCGGCCCTCAACGGGCCAGCCCGTTCGAAGTAGTCGCTGTGTAGGTCCCCTTCGCTGTCGTGCGGAGGCGACGCAGGAGAATGTTCCAGATGCCCAGCTCACCAATCGCCATTGTCGGTATCGGGGCCCGCTTCGCCGAGGCCAGGAACCTGCAGGAGTTCTGGGACAAGTCGCTCGCGGGTCAGGACGCCTTCGCGCCCGTGCCGCCCGACCGCTGGGAGAACGCGGCCTTCTTCGACGCCAACCCGCGCAGCCGCGACAAGAGCTATGCTCCGACGGGCGCCTGGATCGACGACGTCCAGACCTTCCCCGCCATCGCGCTCCAGATGCCGCCGCGCCGCGCCGAGGTCATGGACCCGCAGCAGCGGCTCTCGCTCGAAATCGCGCACGCCGCCATCGAGGACGCGGGCCTGACGCCTGCCGAGCTCCCGCGCTCGACGGGCGTCTACATGGGCGTCACCGCGGTCGAGTACCGCATCCTCGCGGCCGCTCGCGTGATGGCGCAGATGATGACGTCGGGCGCTTTTGGCCGCGCCCCGGAAGACCCGGCGGTCTTGAAAGCCATCGCCGCGTCCGTCGAGAACCTCGTCGCCGCGCGCCCCTACTCGGCGCCCGGCGTGCTCGCCAACATGGTCGCCGCCACCATCGCCCAGGAGCTGAGCCTGCGCGGCCCGGCCTTCACCACCGACGCGGCCTGCGCGAGCTCGCTCGTCGCCATCGACGCGGCCGTGAAAGCCCTGCGCGATGGCAGCATCGACACGGCGTTGGCCGGCGGCGTCTACCTCTGCGTCACACCCGAGCACCATGTCGCCTTCTCGCGCATCGGCGCCATCTCGAAGTCGGGCGTCTGCCGTCCCTTCGACAGTCGCGCCGACGGCTTCGTCCAGGGCGACGGCTGCGGTATCTTGATGCTCAAACGATTGGCCGACGCCCAGCGCGACGGCAATCGTATCTACGCCGTCATCCACGGCATGGGCTCGAACAACGACGGCGGCGGCAACGGCCCGATGGCCCCCGTCAAAGAAGGCCAGGTCGAGGTCGTTCAGAAGGCCTGGGCCGACGCCGGCATCTCGCCCGTGGCACTGGGCTACGTCGAGACCCACGGCACTGGCACACTCGTCGGTGACCACACCGAGTTCGACGGCCTGACCGAGGCGCTCGCCTCGAAGATGAACGGCGCCCGCGCAGGGCTTGGCTCGAGCAAGGCCAACTTCGGCCACACCATGTCGGCGGCTGGCGTCTGCGGCGTCATCCGCGCTGTCCTCGCGATGCACCACAGCGTCGTCCCGCCCATGGCCGGCTTCGAGTCGCCCAAGCCGGACCTGCCGCTCGCGGGATCGCCCTTCTACATCCCCAAAGAGCCCACGGCCTGGAACGACGATCAGAAACTGGCCTGTGTCTCCAGCTTCGGCTTTGGCGGTACGAACTTCCACGTCGTGCTCGGCAACCTCGCGAGTGTTCCGGCCGCTGCGGCAGATCACTCGAAGATCAAGAAGCTCGAGAACCAAACAAACGTCCAGGCCGAGCTCGTGCTCATGTCGGCCCCTGACGAGACGACGCTGCGCCACCTGGCCGGTGCGACGGCTCGTGCCATCGCCGGCGATGTCCACGCCACCCTCGCCGGTGTCGCCCGCGCGTGGGCCAAGAAGCGCCGTCAGGCCCAGCGCCTGGCCATCGTCGCGACCTCGAAGGCCGACCTCATCGACAAGCTCACGGCCATCGCCGACGGCGGCTTCCCCAAGGGTGCAGCCATGGGCATCGCCCCCGAGCACGCCCCGAAGGTCGCCTTCCTGTACCCCGGACAGGGGGCTCAACGCGTCGGTATGATCCGTGGGATCCGCGACCGCTTCGCCGCCGCCGCCCGCGCCCTGTCAGAGATGGACCAGGCGAGTCATGGGGTCATGGATCGCCCGGTCAGCCACTACCTCTATCCCGAGACCTCCGCGCGCACGGTCGATGCCGACGCGGCCCTCGCCGAGCTCACCGAGACCCACATCACGCAGCCAGCACTCTTCGCCGTCGGCCACGCGCTGACCGAAGTGTTGCGCGCGGTCGGTGTCCACCCGACCGTGGTCGCTGGGCACTCCGTCGGCGAGTTCACCGCCGCCGCCGCCGCCGGCATCACCAGCCCCGCCGACGGGCTCATCTGGTGTGCGAAGCGCGGTCAGGGCATGCAGCGCCATATCGGCGGCGGTGGGGACAAGGGCGCCATGGCGGCCATGGTCGCCGACAAGAAGACGGCCGAGCCACACCTCGCCCCGGGCGCCGTCATCGCCAACGTCAACCACCCGCGCCAAGTCGTCATCTCCGGCGCCACCGAGGCCGTCGCCGAGTCGTGCAAACGCGCCCGCGCGGCCGGCATCGAGGTCACCGAGCTGCGTGTCTCACACGCCTTCCACTCGCCCGTTTTCCACACGATGGATCTCGGCGCCGATATCTCGAAGATCGAGTTTCTCGACGGTCAAGTGCCGGTCGCCTCGTGCATCGCCGACCACGCGTATAGCGATGGCGCCACGGCCGCTGACGTCTATGGCAAACACGCCCGCTCGCCGGTGCTCTGGACCGACGCGCTCGCCCGCTGCAAAGAGGCCGGGGCCGAGGTCTTCCTCCAGGTCGGCGCCGGCGGACCACTGCTCTCGTTCGTGCGCGGGACGTTGCCCGGTGTCCCCGCCATCTCGCTCGCGGGCAAAGACGACGACGACGGTGGTGCCTCGCTCCTCGAAGGGCTCGGCCAGCTCTTCGTCCATGGCGTCGAGGTGGACCCGCTCGCCATCACGGGCGAGTCGGTACTCGCCAGCGTGCCCCCGGTGATCCTGCCGCGTGAGCGCTACTGGGTGATCGGCGAACGGCCTGTCGACCCGGTTCAGCTCATCGCGAAGGGCGGCGGCAAGGTCAAGAACGAGCCGTCCGCGGCAGGCGTCCACACGGCACCGAAGCCCGTCGAGCAGAAGGTCGAGGCCGAGACGAGGAAGCCCGACGCCACCGACGCCACCGACAAGATTTCGGACATCGTCTACGCAGCCGTCGCCAAGGCCTCGGCCTACCCCCGCGCCGCCCTGCGCGCGACCATGAAGCTCGGCGACGACCTCGGCTTCGACTCGATGATGGTGGCCGACCTGGCCGAGGAGCTGCGTAAGAACATCCCCGGCTTCACGGGTATCCCCCAAGAGCTGCTCATCAACGCGCCGACCATCGACGACATCGCCACCTTCGCGAAGTCGCCGGCTGCCACCGCCGCGGTCGCCGCCATCGACGACGACGCCCCGCTCGCGGCCTTCGCCCCGACCTGGGTCGCGGCCCCGCTCGCCCCCTACGGCCACGCCTCGCTTGCAGCCGGCCGCTTCATCGCGCGCGGCGAGGGTCTCACGAACATCATCGAAGCCCTGAAGGCCGCGGGCCACACCGAAGTCGCCGCCGACGAAGCGGCCGACCTCATCGTCTATGGCGCCACCGCGCAGTCCGTCCCGGTCTCCGCGGTCCTCGCCGGCGAGGTCTCTGCCCCCGACCTGGCGGGCGACCTCATCGCACTCCTCGACACCCAGGCGCTGCACAACCCACGCGGGGCGCATGTCCTCGTGCTCGCAACCCTTGCATCGGGCTCCGACCCCTGGGCCGAAGGCCTGGCAGGTGTCGTCCGCTCGGCCGCCCGCGAGTGGACCGACCGTGTCGTCAAGATCGTCCGCTCCGACGTCCCGCTCACGAGCGATATCTCGATTTCCGAGCTAGCGGCCTTCGACCGCAGCGCCGACGTCCTCTACAAGGACGGCGCCCGCCACATCGCCGGCACGACCCCCGTCGCCGCCCGCGACGCCTGGGCCGCCACGGCTTCGGACACCGTCGTCATCTCGGGTGGCACCCGCGGCATCGGCAAGAAGCTCGGTGAGCGCCTCGCCGCTCAGGGCGCCAAGGTCATCCTCGTCGGCCGTTCGGCTCCCGACACGCTCGGCGACAACCTCAGCTTCGTCGCTGCCGACGTCACCGACCGCGAGGCCATGCGGAGCGCCCTCGCCGGCCTCAGCCCAACGGTGCTCATCCACTCGGCGGGGCTGCTGGCCGACGGTGCGCTGGGCACGGTCGACGGCCGCGTCGGTGCGGCCGCCCGTAAGGTCAAGGTCGACGGCCTCATCAACGCCATCACGGCTTGTGGCCCGACGCTCACGCGTGTGCTGGCACTCGGCTCGTGGGCCGGCCGTTTTGGCAATCGTGCCCAGTCGCACTACGCCGCGGCCAACGCGTCCATGGCTGCGGTCATCAACGCCCTGCCTGCCCGCATCACCGCGACGACCTCCGAGTTCGGCCCCTGGGCCGAGTCCGACATGGTGCGCTCCATCCCCGCCGCCATCCAAGCCGCCATGCGGGCCGAAGGTGTCGACTTCGTCGGCGATGCCGCGGGCCTGAACGCGCTGCTCGAAGACCTCGGCCAGCCGTCCACCGGCACCATCATCCGCGGCCGCATCGTGCCCTCGGTGGTGCGCTCGGGTCGTCGTTCGACCTCGCTCTCGGTGGCGAGCCACCCGTTCCTCGCCGACCACGCGGTGCCGAGCGACAAGGGTCCGATCCCCGTCTTCCCCATCGCGTCGGCCGCCAGCTTCATCGCCGAGACCGCCAACGTCTCCGCCCCATTCGAGGTCTCCGGCCTGACCCTGTTCCAGGGTATCGCGATCACCTCAAAAGACACGTCGCTCGCCATCGAGTGCATCATCAACGGCGACAAGGCCGAGATCCGCCAGGGCGACAAACGCACGCTCAGCTACCAGGCCAAGGTCGGGCCTCTCACGGGTAACGACGCCATCCCCGCGCCTCTCACGGGTGGCGACGCCCCGACGCTCCCGCTCGCCCGGTTCTACGGTGGCCTCACCTTCCACGGCCCGCTGCTCCAGGGCATCACGCAGATCTCCGGCGTCGGCCCCGACTTCGTCTACGGCCGCGTCAAGACCAGCAAGCCCGCCAACTGGCTCGCCGCCTCGGCAGTCTTGGGCCAGTCGGCCTGGGCCATCGACCCGCTCGCCTTCGACTCCGCGATGCAGCTCGCCGCCTACGTCGCCTACGTGCGTTACGGCCGCGCCGGCACGCCCGTCGGCTTTGCGCGTTGGGTGCAGCTCGCCCCGTGGCCGACCGGCGAGGTCATCGCCGAGGCCCGTTTCCCCGCGGCCGACACCGACCGCCTCGAAGCCGACCTCGTCTTCCGCGACCCGGCGACCAACGCCCCCATCGCGCTCGCCTTCGGCGTCGCCGCCGACATGAAGAAGGTCGAAAAGGTCGAGGCCGAGCCAGTCAAGACGGCCGAGCCCGAGTTCGTCCCCAAGGCCGAGTGGACCGACCCGAGCAAGTGGAAGGGCTACAAGGACCTCGCGATGCGGCTCCACGCCGTCACCGCCATCGGGCTGAAAAACCCCTACTTCGACGTCCACGAGGGCACCGCGAGAAATACCTCGAAGATCGAGGGACGCGAAGTCATCAACTTCAGCTCCTACAATTACATCGGCTTGTCGGGTGACCAGCGTGTCATCGACGAGGTCTTCGTCGCCATCCAGAAGTACGGGACGTCCGTCTCGGCCTCCCGCGTGGCCTCTGGCGAGCGGCCCTTCCACCGCGACCTCGAGGCCGAGCTCGCAAAGGCCCACGGCTGCGACGACGCACTCGTCATGGCGGGTGGGCATGCGACCAACGTCAACACTATCGGCCACATCTTCAACAACAAGGACCTCATCCTCCACGATGAGCTCATCCACGACAGCTGCATCCAGGGCATCAAGCTGTCCGGGGCCGCCCGCCGTAGCTTCAAACACGAGGACGCGGTCGACCTCGAGCGCCAGTTGAAAGAGCTCCGCCGCCACTACGAGAAGGTCCTGATCCTCGTCGAAGGCGTCTACTCGATGGACGGCGACATCACCAACCTGCCCGAGTACGTGCGCCTGAAGAAGAAGTACGCGTGTATGCTGATGGTGGACGAGGCCCACAGCTTTGGCACCGTCGGTCGCCGCGGCTTTGGTGTCGGCGAGCACTTCGGCATGGACGACCCGGACAGCGCCGAGCGCAAGACCTACGGGCTCGAACGCCGCGACGTCGACATCTGGATGGGCACCATGAGCAAGTCGCTCAGCTCGATGGGCGGCTGGGTCGCGGGCCGAAAGGAGCTCATGACCTACCTGCGCTACACGACGCCGGGCTTCGTCTTCGCGGCCGGCATCCCGCCAGCCCTTGGTCAGGCGGCGCTGTCGTCGCTGCGCTACATGATCAAGGAGCCCGAGCGTGTGGCCCAGCTCCAGAAGAACTCGAAACGTTTCTATCAGCTCTTGCGCGAGCGTGACATCGACACCGGCCCGTCGGCCGGTGAGTCGCCGGTCATCCCGGTCATCACGGGCGACTCGATGTGGGCACTCAAGCTGTCGGAGCGACTGCTCGACCTCGGCCACTCGCAGGCGTCTATCGCCGCCGGCGAGTCCGGCCCCGGCATCAACGCCAAGCCCATCATCTTCCCGGCGGTGGCCAACGATGCAGCCCGCCTGCGCTTCTTCATGACGAGCCTCCACACCGAAGAGCAGCTCGTCTACACGGCCGACGCCATCAAGCGCACGCTTGATCAGATCCGCGCCGAGGCCCCGAAGAAGCCGGCCAAAGCCTGATGCAAGCCCTCGTCCCACGACACCCGGCTCCGTTTCCGGCCGTGGTGTCGTGGCTCGACGAAGCCAACCCGGACACAGGGACCCGACAGACCGCGCTCCCTGTCGCCATTCCGAGTGGCGGCGTGTCCCTCGTTCTGCACGTCCCGAATGCGGATCGCGACCGCCCACGAACCGAGCCGATTCTCTCGATTTCCGAGCAATCGCGGCTGGCTCAGGTCCAACACCCTCGCGCACTCGCAGAGTTCGTCGCCGGTCGGTTCATGATCCGGACGACGCTCGGCCACCTGCTCGGCATCGAGCCCGCCGACGTCATCATCACCGAGTCGGCCCGGGGCGCCCTCAGCCTCGACTCCACGCACCACCAGACCGACCTGTGCTTCAACCTCTCGCACACCGACGGCCTCGTCGTGCTGGCCGTCGCCCGTCAACCGGTCGGCGTCGACGTCGAGTGGCTCGACCGGACCGGCCGCACCGTCGAGCTCGCCGACCGCTACTTCGCCCGGACCGAGACAGGGTCGCTTCTCGCTTTGGCCGGGACCGCCCAACGCGACCGCTTCTTCGACCTCTGGACCCTCAAGGAAGCCTACATCAAGGCGCGTGGGCTCGGGCTTGCACTCTCGCTAGGCGGCTTCGCCTTCGACCGCTTCGAGTCGCCTCCGCTGTCCGTCGCCGTCGACGCTGCGCTCGCCGATCGACCGGACTCCGAGTGGTCCTTTGGCACCTGGGACCGCCCCGACACGCGCCACCGCATAGCTGTCGCGCTCGCTTCCGGTTGAGCCTACCGACCGGACCTCTTCAAGGTGCAGCGAGTGGGGTACAGGTCCAGCGCGCTTCGACCTCAAGGCCGTCAGACGTCTGACCGCTGGCGACGCCGCTCAGCAGGTCGGCGTTCCAGGTGGCTGTGGCATCGATGCCGGTGACTGTGGACTCGCCTGCGTGTCGAATCTGAATCCGCGCTTTCTCCGCCTTGCCAGGCACGAACCGGGAGAATCCGCTGCGCTCGACCCGGACCACGAACAGGTCGCCCTTTCGAGCCGGGTCGTCGCCGATGGCGAAGTCGACGATCCCGACGGAGCCGACCACCGCGGTGCAGTCCCACGTCGCGAGGGGACCCTCGCCACGCGCTGCGTGGATCGCCTTCGACAACTCGAGCGTCGCCGTCTTGTCGCCGAGCTTGAGGGTGAACGACACCCCCTGAATCTCGGGCACCTTGCTGCTGGGGACCGGCTCGTCCTCTGGTGTGGCAGGGGCCGGCGGCGGGTCCGACGGCGAAGTTGTAGTCTGAGTCGGTGCCAACGACCCGGCCGGGCTCTCAGGCTTCGGATCACAAGCAGCAATAGAGAGCGATGCGGTGGCGAGCACGGTGGCCAGGGTCGACGAGGTGGAACGAGCTCTCATGGTTGGGTCCGGTCCTTTGGGCGGCTGCAAGACAGTGAGTCGTGGTCTCCGCTACAGTGCATTGCTCCTACGTCGCATGAAGCTCCGTGTCCACGCGCACATCGCCAGCCTTCCCTCCACCAGCTCGATTCATGGGGGACGTGCCATTTCAAGTCTCCCTCCTGGGGTCGGGACATTTCATATTTCATTTTCCACCCCTGCCTCCGGAGTCTCCTCCCGAGGGGTCGGGACATTTCATATTTCATTTTCCACCCAGCGCTATCAACGCCCTGAGCCTCTCCATTAGGGGTCGGGACATTTCATATTTCATTTTCCGACGGCCCCTCCAACCAAAATTCATCGCCCGCACAATTCGTTGCGCCCTACGCGCCGTCCGTTGTAGGAGCCCTCGTCATCGGTTCGGGAGGGCATCGTGAAGGTCGTCGTCATTACAGCTGCAACGCTTGTGCTCGCGGCCTGCGACACGAGTCCGACCTCCCTGGAGCACGAGGTCGAACGCCGCCTGACCTCCCAGTCTGCTCGCCCCGCCGCGCCGGCCAAGCCGCCGGTCGTCGCGCCGGTCGACTCCGAGCTCGCCATCGACCCCCTCACCCCGCCTCCCGTCGAGCTGTCGACGCTCTGCGGCACGAACGGCGATGTCGAAGGCGCGTTCTCGCTCGTGAGCGCGACCTGCCGGGTCCACCTCGGCTGCAGGGTCGGCTCCGACGGCGGGGCCATGAGCGCCTGCGAAGACCACATGCGCGCGGTTTGCGAATACGAGCGCCCGCGCCTCGAAGCCCGCATCGCCGACGGCCGCCTGCGCTTCGACCGCAACGCTCTGAACCGCTGCCTACAGACGCTCGCGACCGTCGAATGCGCCTCCCCGGGCGAGATGCAGGCTGCCATCGGAACCGCCTGCGACAAGGTCCTCGTCGGCCGCCTCGACCGCGGCGCGGCATGCCAGGACGCGGGGGACTGCAGCCCCGGCCTCCTCTGTATGACGCCCGACGGGAGCTGCCCCGGCCAGTGCCTGCCCCCTCGCGAGCTCGGCTCCTACTGCAACGCCGAGCTCGAGCCCTGCGGCCCAGGCCTCTCGTGTGAGGCGGGCCGTTGCGCACCTTCCCGCGTGGCGCTCGGAGCTGCCTGCGTCACGACCGCGCAGTGCGCCCCGAACGCCTACTGCCTCGACCCCGATGACGGCGGCTACTGCGCCCAGCGGCTCGCCAACGGCAAGGTGTGCGAGGACGACGACGCCTGTCAGACCGGCTTCTGCCAGCTCAGCATCCTCGCCGACGAGCTCGGTCTGGAGACGGGCACCTGTGCTACCATGCTCGCCGCTGGCGCCACCTGCGAGCCGCTCATCGGCGGCTGCGCCGCCGGACTCACCTGCGACGAGGTGACCTCGCGCTGCATCGCGCACACACCCGACGTCGGCGGCACCTGCGTCGAGGCGGACTCCCCCTGCGGCGTCGGCACCGGCCTCATGTGTGACGCCGGCCTCTGCGAGCTCGAGCCGCTCGTCGGTGACGCCTGCGACCCGAACCAGCCTGACGCGTGTGGCTTTGGCTACTGCGCGCCGCATCAAACGAGCGAGCTCGGCCCCGTCGGTGAGTGCCAGACCTTCAAGGCGCCACTGGCCGCCTGCGACGCCGACGCCGAGTGCGGCGCGCTCTCGTGTATCGACAATCGCTGCGACCGCCCAGGTGACCGCTGCGGGGCGATGCTCCGCGACATCAACCTCGGCGCGCGCTACCGCATCCGATGAGGTCGCTCATGTTTCGAGTATCTTGGTTTTCGAGTCATCACCTCGCCGCACTCCTCCTGGCGCTGGTCTTCGTCGTTTCCCCCGGCGCTTCGTTCGCGGCCGACCCGTGCACGAACACCGACCTCAACGACGTGAACTTCAGGATCCCCAAGAACAAACACAACTCACGCCCCAAGGGTGTGCGTAAGCTGCAGCTCAAGAAGTCGTTCTCGCGCCAGCTCCACTTCCAGGTGCGCTTTGGCGACGACACCCGCTACACCACGTCCGACCCGCGCAATCAGGGCGACTGGGGCAAGCTCCTCGGCTTCACCACCAATCGTATCCACAAGAACTCGATCCGGCTGGGCTGGGCCTGGAACCCGAACACCCAGAAGATAGACCTCGGCTATTACGGCTACCTCGACGGTCAGCGCACGATGGCGCGCCTCACCAGTGTGCCGACCGGCGAGTGGGCCGACGTGACGATCCGCTTCGACGACGGCGGCATGTCGCTCAGCGTCAACGGCATCGAGAAGTCCGTGCGCGGCGACCTGGGCGTCGCGGGCTGGGTCCCGGTCTCGACCTGGCTCCTGCGCACGGCCTACTTCGGCGGCGACGAGAAGGCCCCGCACACGATGCACATCGACGTCCGGGGAATCGTCGTCGACGACGCGTGTGTGCGCTGAGGAATCAGCCGTAGGACTGGGTTTCGCGCCCCCTTCGATAGGGTCTCGTCACCACCTCGCCCCGATGCTATGGCCCGCCGGCCGACCCACGTCGGCGAGCCTGGAGGGACGACAGATGCGACGCTATGCGACCGTAACGATGATGCTCGGGTGTCTGGGACTCCTGGCCTGCGGCGACGAGAGCCAGGTCGCCAATGGTGATGCCGCGACCGACAGCGTCGCCGATGCGTTGACGGACACGACCCCTGAGGTCGTCCCCGATACGACGCCACTCGATACGACGCTTCCTGACACGACCCTTCCGGACACGGGCCCAGACACCAGCCTCGATACGTCGACACCAGACACCATCGCCGACACGCTCGACGCCGCAGGCGACGCAGACTCATCGCTGCCGGACGCGGTCCCAGATGCGGTCGCCGACACCACCCCGGACTCGACCTCGGACACCACCCCGGACTCGACCCCGGACACCACCCCCGACGTCGGCCCACCCCAGGGCGACAACATCTTCGCCGACGGCAGCTTCGAGCGCTGGCAGGACGGCCTGCCCATCGGTTGGTACGGCGAGGCGTCGAACCTCTCGACGAGCGACGTCCACGAAGACGCTCGGGAAGGCCACGACGGTGTGCGCGCATGTGGTCTCGTCAACGCTTCGAGCACCCATCGCCGCATGTCGAGCGCCCCACTCGCGGTCGCAGCCGGCCGCTACACCTGCACCTACTGGGCGCGTGGCGAGGGCGAAATCCGCAATGCCCGCTTCGACGGCGACTACTCGAGCTACTCCGGCTACACGTTCATCGACGGCGACGACTGGCAGCCCGTGACCTACACCTTCAACCTCGCCGCCGCCACGCCCGACTTCGAGCTCGTCTTCTCGATTCGGAACACCGTTGCTGCATCGGGCCACCTGTCGCTCGACGACGTCGTCTGCACCCGCACCACCGAGTCCTGCGACGCCGTCACGTGCGAGGCCTGGCAGCAGTGCGACCCCCAGACCGCGGCCTGCATCACGGCGCCTGACTTCTGCGCCGACGCTGTCGACTGCGAGCCCCACGAGCTCTGCAACGCCGAGCACCGCTGCGAGCTCGCGCCCGGCTTCTGTGAGGTCACAGCCGACTGCGCCGCCCCGTCACCCGTGTGTGACCTGTCGACCCACACCTGTGTCGCTGGCGACCCATGCGCAAATGTCACCTGCGACGAATGGGAAGTGTGCGACCCCACCGACTCGACCTGCACAACTTCGGAAGGGCGATGCGAGTCGCTCGCCGACTGCGGCGACGACGCCGGCGAGGGCCCCGTGTGCGACCGCGTGACCCACAGTTGCGTGGCCATCGATGACCCGATCAACGTCGTCCCGAACGGCGGCTTCGAGCTCTGGAGCGAGGTCTCGTTCGGCGGCGCCTCGACGTTCCTGTTGCCCGACTTCTGGTATGGGCTCGAAGCCGGCTCGGGGCGCACCTTCCCCGAGACCGAGATCACCGCCTCCAACGTGCGTCGCTACACGACCTCGACCCACGGGGGCGAGGCCGCCTGCCAGCTCGTCGACACGTCCATCCCAGCGGACCGCTTCACGACCGAGCCCTTCACAGTGGCGCCAAATGCGACCTACGATTGTGCCTATTGGGTTCGCGGCCAGGGCACCTACCGCCAGCGCTCGTACTGCGCGGCGTGGGCTCCCGACACACAGTTCGCCTCGGTGGACTCCGACGCGTGGACACAGGTGCGTTTCCAGCTCTCGCCCGCCGCCTCGTGGTGTGTGCTCGTCTTCTACGCGAGCAACACCGTCGCCGCCGCCGACCACCTCCAAATCGACGACGTCGTGTGTACTCGGCGGTGAAGCCTGCGCGGTCGAGACAGGGTGGCTCTCCGGGCCGGCAAAGCGCATAGTGCTGCGCTAACATTGACAAATCAGGTGCCGTGACCTAGCTCGGCCTCCCACCCGTCACCCCCCGAGGGTCCGTGATCAACCTGCGCACCGTCTCCGCCGCATTGCTCTTGAGTGTCCCCGTCGCTTGCGATGGCGCTACCTCCGACCCGTCGACCGATCCGACGACCGACCCCGAGGCCTCGCTTCCCGGCGACATCGATCTCAACACGGACGACCCCGGCGGCAAAGCCGACGGCTGGGACTACCGCAACGACCCGGCGCGGTTGTCGCAGCGCCTCGAGTACAGCCTCGCCAAGCTGCCGCGCGTCGGTCGGCTCGACAGCCCGGTGTGGCGGGACCGCTACCCCAAGGCCGTGGGCAAGGCGCCGGTCGCCTGGGCCGACACCTATTGGCCCACTGCCGAGGGCTCGTCGAACAACCGCTGGCAGGGTTCGGCGGTCCAGTCGCCGCTCGAGAAGTACGACGCCGCGTTTAATGGCAAGGCCGGTTGCGAGGTCCAGCCCGAGTCGCTGTGTGGCGAAGGCGCCAAGACGGAGTGGGACAAGTACTTCGAGTGCTCGGGTCCCGCGGCCCGTTGGCAGATCGAGAGCTTCCAGTCGGTCTACCAGCAGGTCGACGGCATCGACAACGACACCGACGGCCAGACCGACGAATGTGACAGCCGCGACGACGAGGGCGCGCAGGGTTGGTGGGGATTGTGCCACGCGTGGACGCCCGCCTCACTGCTCGAGCCCGAGCCGCAAAAGGCCGTGACCTACAAGGGTGTCACATTCGAGGTCGGGGACCTGAAGGCGCTCATCCAGACCGTGTATGACCGCAACGAGGCCATGATGCTCGGCGGTCGCTGCAACGCCAAGACGTTCGACCCCGACAACACCACCAGCGCGAACGAGGCCTGCTCCGACTCCAACCCGGGTGCCCTGCACGTCGTCGTCACGAACTTCATCGGCCTCAACGACAGCGCGTTGGCCATGGACAAGACGGCCTCCTTCGAGGTCTGGAACCAGCCCATCATCGCGTACGACATCACCCAGCAGGAGAAGGTCGAGGTCAAGGCGGCCAACAAGTGTGTCGGCGTCGAGAGCGGCGAGTGGACGTTCAACAAGGACGCGGTCGACCTCTACGAGGTGACGATCAGCGTGGAGTACCTGGTCGAGGGGAGCGCCAGCCGCACGGCCCTCGGCATGGACGACTACACACGCTTCGACGCGTATCATTACATCCTCGAGGTGGGGGCGCGCGGCAAGATCATCGGTGGCCGTTACTGCACCGACTCCGAGAGCAAACACCCGGACTTCCTGTGGGCGCCTATCCGCGTCGCCACGTCGAGCCAGGGCCGCAATCCGCACGTGGCACTCGACAAGATCCAGATGCTCTTGAACCTCTCGTTCGAGGATGCGAGTCCCGAGGTCCCTACCGGCGACGAGAAGGTCTTCGAGTCGACGACTACGGTCGCCATCCCCGATGCGAGTGACACAGGCGCGAAGGTCGACCTCGCCGTGGCCGAGGCGATGCCGTTCAAGCTGCTCACGGTCTCGGTCGAGATCGAGCACACGTGGGTCGGCGACCTGCGCTTGGAACTCCACAAAGACGGCCAGAAGGTCGCAGTGCTCCAGGACGGGGAGGGCGGCTCGCAGCAGAACCTCGCGCTCACCCGTTCGTTCACGACGACCGAGCTCGGTGCGACCGACGGCAAGGGCACCTGGTCGCTCGTGGCCGTCGACACCTCGGAGCGGGACACGGGCTCGGTGAAACGCTTCAAGCTCGCCTTCGCGAACTGAGCTCGACGCGAGAGTCGTCTCAGAAGTCTTCGATCCCGTCGACGAAGTCGGGGCGGTCCACGAACGGATTGCGGTTGTCTTGGAGCACCCGGATCCGTTCGTTGCGGATACGCTCACGCTCGTCGACGGGGTCTGCTTCGTGCCAGCCTCGGAGTGTGCTCTCGACGAACGGATCGATGGTGTAGCCGTAGCGTATGGCGAAGTAGAACTGGGCCCGCGCGACGTCGCCGCGGAAGTTCGGCCGCACCTCGAAGACCTTGACTCCATCGACGCGGTGGCCGAGCTCCGAGCCGCCGACAGACCACAAGCAGCCCGCTCCCGAGCAGACAGTCTCGCCGTAGAGGTTGTTGCTGCGCATGGTGTTGGCCAGGCTCTCGGTCGGGAAGAGGTGGTGCATGTCGCTGCGCGCAGGCTCTTCCTCGGCGCCGCGTGATTGGGGCCACGAGTGCTCGGTGCTGAACGCGCAGGTGGTCGGCGTGCCGTCGGCGAAGCGGCAGTCGCGCTCAGGGGTGGTGTCGACCGGAGGCAGCGTCGCGTCGTCGCCGATGGGTGTCGCGTCGGGGTTCTCGGCGGCCACCGTGCGTCCGGTGTAGATACACTCGACGCGTCCGCCGAAGACATCGACGATGCTGTAGAGCGCCTGGCGCGCGGTGCCGGGGTAGTAGCCGTAGGCGACGTGGTCGTCGATGCGGGTGTGCAGCTCGAAGGCGAGGGCGTCGTCGGAGAGGCCCTCGAGGTCGTCGAAGGGACCGTCGCAGCGGCGGCCATTGGCGGCGACGGGGGCCGGGTTCGGGAGGTCGACGCAGACCTCGTCGAGGCCTTGGCACGGGAAGGCAGCGCAGGCGTCCGGCTGGCAGGCGCCGCTGGGGTTCGTGGGGTCCTGGGTGAAGCCGGGGTCACACACGAGACAGGTGGCGCCGGTCGCGGAGCATGCGGTCGAGGCACAGTTGGGGAGCGCGTCGCAGGCGACGCAGGTGGAGCCGCGTGACCGATCGAAGACCATGCCGGTCGGGCACTCGCAGGTGAAGGTCGAGGGGGTGTCGATGCAGCGGCCGAGCCCACACGGATTGGTTGGTGCGGTGTAGGTCCCAAACGGTGCACGTGAGCGGCAGGTGGCGTCGTTGATGCAGCCGTCGGTGGCGTCGAGGCCGCTGAGCGTCCAGTCGGCGAGGTCGAAGTCTGGGGTAGGGGAGGTGCCGGCGCGGCGGGTGGCCCAGCCGTCGGTGTAGTTCCAGGTTAGTGCGGTGCCGTTGTGGGTCGGGTCGCCGAAGGCGTCGACGAGCTCGCCGTTCCAGAACAGCTCGATGCCGTCGTCGCCGTTGACGTTGACAGCGCTGCTCGTGTGGTCGGCGGCGAAGCCGAAGTAGCTCTGGAAAGCCGAGAGGTTGGAGGTCACATAGAGGTAGGTGCCGGCCGTGACTGCGTGCTGCGGGAAGGTGAGCTCGACGCCGTCGGAGCCGCCGCCGTTGGTGGCGCTGCCGAGACCGAACGCGGACAGGTCGGCGATGGGCTCGATGGCGTAGAGCTCCACGACCTTCGGGTTGCCGCCGAGCGGGCCATCGAAGACCGCGGTGATGATGAGCGGCGCGTCGACATACGAGCTGGCACACTCGTCGATGCCGTTGTCGACCTCGGGCTCTTCGACGACGGGCTCTTCGACGACGGGCTCTTCGACGACGGGCTCTTCGACGATGGGCTCTTCGACGACGGGCTCTTCGACGACGGGCTCTTCGACGATGGGCTCTTCGACAACGGGCTCCTCGACGGGCGGCTCTTCGGCCATAGCCTCTTCGACGGTGTCGTTGGTGACCTGTGCAGTGTCGTTGTCGACCTCGACGGTGTCGTTGGTGACTTCTGCAGTGTCGTTGTCGACCTCGACGGTGTCGTTGGTGACTTCTGCAGTGTCGTTGTCGACCTCGACGGTGTCGTTGGTGACTTCTGCCGTGTCGTTGTCGGCTTCGACGGCGTCGTCGGGGGCCTGCGCAGTGTCGTTGTCGGCTTCGACGGTGTCGTCCTCGGCCCCGACAGCGTCTGGACCGATCTGGGGTCGGTCAAAACCGTCCGTCGACAAGCCGTCGGCACCATAGCCGGTCAGGCCGACCCGCACCGGGTCTGCCGAGTCACACGCCATCAGCAACGACATCAAGACGACCAGGCGACTCACGACTCGACCTCCACGCACCGCGACGACGCTGACTTGCGCGCTGCGAGCACTCGTTCCTCCCCCACGACGACGCCCTCCATCGCGCGTCTGCCCACTTTGGCGGAGCGGGCGACACGAGACCGAGGGCGCAGGCGCCGCCGATCACACCGTTTGGGCGCAGACCTTACGACGACACGAACACTCATCGGCCGCTACCCGCCGATGCTTTAGGCCGTACGTCATCCGCCACGCCGCCCTGTAACTCTGAGCACCCCGGCCGTCCTGCCGTTCCGGACAGCTGCGGGCCAAGGCCCAGGTCCGGCTACTTGAACAACGCCTCGAGCTTGGCCGCGTTCTCCGGCTTGTCCGCAGCGAAGAGGAAGCCCTCGGCGTTCGACAACATCTGGGTCCCGCCATGGATCTCGCCGCTCATCTGGCAGTAGCGATAGCCGAGCTCCGACCCGTCCCAACCTTCGATGGGGCGACTCTTGACCTCACGCTCGATGCACGCCGCCGCATCGTTGCTGACCTCGACGCCGCGTCCCGCCTGAATCCGGACCGCATCGATGGTGCCATCGCTCGTACGCGCAAACACGTCCAGGTCCACCCGCCCGCGATACCCGCTCTCGCTCAGGCAGCCTGCGATTCCAGAACACCCTGCATGCCCGTATTCGTCGGCTCGGATCTGGCGCCGCGCGGCCTCGTCCTTCATCGCGTCCAACCCGAAGACATAGCCCTCTTCCTCGACCACCTCACCATCGACCTGCGTCGTAGCGACCTCGACCCGTGTATCCCGCCCGGCGCGAATCGCTATGGGCCCCTTGACGACGCTATCGACGAGCGACGCCCTTCCGCCCAACAACGCTTCGAGTGCGGGCCCCTCGGTCGTTTGTATAGACGTGGACACCACGGTCAGCTCGCTTCTCTTGCCGCTCACCGACACCGCCGGCCCCCGTCCGACTGTTATCGCAGTGTTCTCGAGCCTTACCCTGGCTCCCGAACGGACCCGCAGGACGCTCGACAGCGCGTCGATTCTGACCCTGCGCAGCGTGAGGTCGCAACCCGACTCCGCCGCCAGAGGTATCTCATGGGTTCCGGGTGAGAAGTCTTGATCCTCGAGAATCATGGTTGTCGAGCAAGTTGTGGGAAAGGTCGGTGGCGCTGGCGGCAGGGCCACCTTCTCCGGCACCGATTCAGCGGGGGCGAAGTCCTCGATCTCTCCAGCCACCTGGTTGTGCCGCACGGAGTTCTCCTCGCGTGTACCCAACATCCACGCCAACGCCGCCACCGCGATC
This sequence comes from uncultured Myxococcia bacterium, assembly GCA_942493285.1. Taxonomy (GTDB): domain Bacteria; phylum Myxococcota_A; class UBA9042; order PHBI01; family PHBI01; genus WYBB01. Next base: position 5,370,876 of record OW818691.1, on the reverse strand, counting down.
AGCAAGGCGCTTCCGAACCCGACCACGAGCTTCAGCTTCGCCTGCCGCTCGAACTGCGCGACATCGACGGTGTCGAAAGGAGACGCCGGCGGCGTCCAGCTCGCCGAATGCATGTCCTGCACGACCGGCATATCCCGAGCCCCGGACCCCTCCGACATCGCCCCGATTCCAGGTCTCATCTCCTCCAGATCCAGCGCCGCCAACGCCGTCCTCGCGTCCTCGAACCGCCGCTTCAGGTCCGGCTCCACCAGCCGCTCGAGCCACCGGACAAACCCCTCATCAACGTGGCCCGGCAGCCCCGACAAGTCGAACCTGAACATCGAATCCACCAGCTCGCGCACCCCGTGCCCACGCGCCCCGGTCAAACAAGCGATGAGCGTCGCCCCGAGCCCATAGAGGTCACTCGCCGGCCCGAGCCTGTGCCCCAACATCTGCTCAGGCGGCATGAACCCTGGCGTGCCGACCGCAATCGTCGACGTCGACTCATGGACCGACCGCGCCAATCCAAAATCCACCAGATAGACCCGCCCGTCGTCGCCCAGCAGGATATTGTCCGGCTTCAGGTCGCGATGCACCACGGCCGGCGTCCGCTCCTGCAGGTACACCAACACGTCGAGCACCTTACGAGCCAGACCCTCGACCTCACCGCGCGCAAACGACATCCGCGCCGACAACGGGCGCGCATCGATCCACTCTTGCACCAGGAGGAACCCGTCGGCCGTCGGATGGGCGGCGACAAAACGTGGAATCCCAGGGTGATCGAGCTCACGCAGCACCGCGATCTCACGCTCGTGTTCACGATAGGCGTCCCAGCTCGCCCCGGGCGACGCGAACGAGAACCGCTTCACCACGACGTGTCGCCCGTCTTGCAGCCGACAAAGCCAGGTCGATCGGCCCGCGGACCGGTTCTCACCGAGCAGCCCCACCGCAGTCAGCCCGTGCTCACCGAAGTCCGGTTTGTCCCCGACACTCATCGCCGCCTCCCGCCGAATCCGCCGCGCCGACAATCTTGTTTCATATCGGCGATCTCTTGCGGAGTTCCCAACCCGTGTCAATGCGCCGCCACCTGCCTGACCCCGCCACGACCCTTGCGGAGCCTCGCCGATTCACCTATCGAAGCCACATGAAGTCGAAGCACTCACCGCCCTTCCTCCCGGTCCTCGCCCTCGCCCTCCTCGCCTCGGCCTGCGGCAAGTCCGAGCCCCAGACCCCGGACGGCTCTTCCCCCACACCCGCGCCAGCCCCTTCGGCCGACGCGTCCGCCCCCGCACCGTCCGCCGACGCGCCCGCCCCTGCGCCCACACCTACCACCGACGAACGCCTGACCGTCTACTGCGGCCGCAGCAAGGCCATGGTCCAGGGCCTCTTCGACGCGTTCACGAAAGAGACGGGCATCGCGCTCGACGTCCGCTACGGCGACACGACCGCGCTGGCCAACACCATCCTCGAAGAAGGCGACAACTCTCCCGCCGACCTCTTCTTCGCCCAGGACGCCGGCGCCCTGGGAGCGCTTCGCGACGCGAAACGCCTCACCACCCTGCCGGCCGCCATCGTCTCGTCGGTCGACAAACGTTTCGCCGCCCCCGACGCCACCTGGGTCGGCACCAGCGGCCGCGCCCGCGTCGTCGTCTACAACACCGACAAGCTCAAGCCCGAAGACCTCCCAGCCTCGATCGAGGGCTTCACCGACCCGGCCTGGAAGGGTCGCATCGGCTGGCCCCCGAGCAACGCCTCGTTCCAGGCCTTCGTCTCCGCCATGCGGCTGGCCAAGGGCGACGAAGCAACGGCGACCTGGCTGCGCGGCATCGTCGCCAACGAACCCCGCGTCTACCCGAAGAACGGCCCGGCCGTGAAAGCCGTCGCCGCGGGCGAGGTCGACGTGGCCTTCGTCAATCACTATTACCTCTACATCCAGAAGAAAGAAGCCGGCGACGCCCCGTTCCCGGCCGCCAACTTCTACCCGCCCGGCGACCTGGGCGGCATGATGAACGTCGCCGGTGTCGGTGTCCTCACCACCTCGAAGAAGGCCCCCTCGGCCGAGCGCCTGGTCCAGTTCCTCCTGTCTGAAGCCGCCCAGAAGGTCTTCTCGGACGAGAACTTCGAGTACCCCCTCGCCGCTGGTGTCGCGCCTTCACCCGGCATCCCACCGGTCGCCGACCTGAAGCTCCCCGAAGTCGAGCTCGGCGCTCTCCACGACCTCGAGGCGACCCTCAAGCTGCTGCGCGACACCAAGGCGCTGCCCTGAGCGCACCAGTTCCCGCATCTTCGGAACCCGCGCGTCCGCTGCCGGCGACCTCGCCGCTCACGACCGCGCTCGCGTGGCTACCGGCGCTCTTCGTCCTGGTCATCCCGCTCTGGCTCATCCTCCGCGCGACCGAGTCCGACCGCGGGCTCGCCGCACTCACGACAGAGCTCTCGACCGGCCTCCTGCCGCTGCTCGTCCGTTCGCTCGGCCTCGCCCTGACCGTCACCCTCGGCTCGGTCCTCATCGCCTTGCCGCTGGCCTGGCTCACGACCCGCACCGACCTCCCCCTCAAGCGAACGTTCACGGTCCTCTTCGCGCTGCCGCTCGCCCTGCCTTCCTACGTCGGCGCCTTCGCCCTGCTCTCGGCCTTCGGCACAGGCGGCCCCGTCGCCGACCTGCTCGGGATCCGCCCCGACCTCTATGGCTTCGTCGGCGCCACCGTCGCTCTCACGCTGCTCGGTTTCCCCTACGTGCTGCTGCCGCTACAAGCCGCCCTCGAAGGCCTCGACCCACGCCTCGAAGAGTCCGCCCGCACGCTCGGTCGCAGCCCACTGCGCACGTTCTTCTCGGTGAGCCTCCCGCTCGCCCGCCCCGCCCTCATCGGCGGCATGCTCATGACGTCGCTCTACGCGCTATCCGACTTCGGCGCCGTCTCGATGCTCCAGCTCGACACCTTCACACGTGTCATCTACACGCAGCACGACGCCTTCAACCGCCCCGGCGCCGCGGCCCTGGCCCTCGTCCTCGTGCTCGTCACGACCGTCATCCTCGTCCTCGAGTTCCGCTTCCGTAACCGCAACAAGCGCCTCGCTTCACGCCAGGGTCGCACCAACCAGACTGCCCCACGCATCCCGCTCGGCCGCTGGAAATGGCCCGCACTCGGCTTCGCGACCCTCATCGCCTTCGTCAGCCTTGGCGCCCCCGTCCTCGTCATCGCCTGGTGGGCCATCAAACGCGGCAACGTCTGCGAGTACTGCACCCCGCTACAAACGTTGTCCGCCAACACCCTGCTGGTCGCCGCACTCACGGCCATCACTGCGATGCTGCTCGTCCTGCCCGTCGCGCGCCTGGCCACCCGCGCCCGATCATTTCTCGGCCACCTCCCGGATCGAATCCTCTACGCCGGCTTCGCCATCCCCGGCGTCGTCATCGCCCTTGCGCTGGTCTTCGTTGGCACCCGTTGGGTCCCAAGCCTCTACCAGACCCTGCCGTTGCTCGTGCTCGCATGTGTCATCCGCTTCATCCCGCAGGTCTCCGACAGCCTGCGCCCGGCCATGGAAAAGATCCCCCCGAGCCTCGAAGAAGCCGGCCAGACGCTGGGCGCCACCCGCCGCCGAACCTTCTTGCGCATCGTCCTGCCGCTCGCCCTCCCAGGCCTCCTCGCAGGCGGCGCGCTCGTCTTCCTGACGACCCTCAAAGAGCTCCCCGCGACGCTCGTCATGCGCCCCGCCGGCTGGGACACCCTCGCCACCGAGCTCTGGGACCTCACCAACGAAGGCTATTACGGTGAGGCCGCCTCACGCGCCATCGCCCTCATCGTGCTCGGTGTCCTGCCCATGGTCTTCATCGTCGCCCGACGCCATCGTCGCCCCAAGTCATCCCCATCCCCATCCCCTTCCCCTTCCCCGGCCCCCACCTCGGAGAGCCCATCGTGATCTCCGTCTCCCACGTCTCGAAGTCGTTCGGCCCGACGCCTGTCCTCACCGACGTCTCGCTCGAAGTCGCCCCCTCCGAAGTCGTCGCGCTGCTCGGCCCCTCGGGTTGTGGCAAGACGACGCTGCTCCGAATCCTGGCCGGCCTCGAGCGACCCAACCGCGGCGAGGTCCACCTCGCAGGCGCCCTGATGGCGTCACAATCGACCCACATCCCACCCGAAAAACGTAACATCGGCCTGGTCTTCCAGGACTTCGCCTTGTTCCCCCACCTGACCGTCCACGACAACGTCGGCTTTGGCCTCGCCCACCTGCCGCGCCCAGCACGCCCGGCCGTCATCGACGAAGCGCTCTCCCGTTTCGGCTTGGCCACCTTCGCGCGCCGCTATCCTCACGAGCTCTCCGGCGGCCAACAACAACGCGTCGCACTCGCCCGCGCGCTGGCCCCAAAACCCCGTGTCCTGCTCATGGACGAGCCGTTCTCGAACCTCGACACGTCGCTCCGTCGCCGCCTCCGCGTCGAGCTGCGGCAGACACTTCGACAGATCGGTATCGCCACCATCTTCGTCACCCACGACCAGGACGAAGCGCTCTCGCTCGCCGACCGTGTCGCCGTCCTCGACCGCGGCCTCATCGCCCAGTGCGACCGACCCGACCGCATCTACAGCCACCCGGCTTCACTCGCTGTCGCCCGCGCCACCGGCCAGGTCGTGACCCTCCCAGGCCGCGCAACATCGGGCCTCGTGGAGACACCGCTCGGCCCCGTCGCGGGCCACGGTCCCGACGGCGAGGTGCTAGTGATCCTCCGCCCCGAACAGCTCACCCTCACCGACTCGGGCCCCCTCGCCACGGTCACCGGGCGCGACTACACGGGCGCCGACATCGAGCTCTGGGTCGACCTCGCCGGCCACTCACTCGCCGTACGCCTCCCCGTCCTCGACCCGACGACCCCACTTCCCGAGCCCGGCCAGACCGTCCATCTCGCGACCCGCGGCACGGTCACCTGGGTCGCCCCTGGCTGACCTGCACGGTCCCGAAGGGGCACCCCCAGTGGGTGCCCGTTCCAACGTTCAGTGCCAGCGCCCCCGCAACGCATCGGGCGCCCTCAGGACAAACACGTCGTCAGTCACCCGCAGCGCCGCGTCGGTCCCAAAGCCGAGCAGCCCGACGATGTCGTTGTCCGCCGCATCGAACCCCGGCAGCTGCCAGTTCGGCGCGAACCCCCGCGCGCTTGGCCACTCACCCTCGACCTCCAGCGGCGCCCATACCCGCGTCACCAGGTCGAAGGTCCACAGGTCCGCCAACACGGTGCTACCGTTGGGCGCGTCCGACCCATAACCAAAGACCAGCAACGACTCGTCCGGTGCCACGGCCGTCCACGCCAACCGTCGCCCGGGCGGCACGATCGCCGTCGTCGGCTCGAGCTCGGTCCAGGTCTCGAGCAGCGAATCGAAGCGCCACACGTCCTGGTAGAACACGACCGCACCCGCGCTCCCCATGCCGCTCACGAGCAACGCGTCCCCGTCGTCCAACACATGCACTGCCGGGTCGTATCTGGGCTCCGGACCAGCCACATCCAGCGTCTCGAAGGTCCGCGACTCCGGCTCCCAGCGATGGGTCAGACCCGTGAACTCGCGCCTGCTCGAGCTGAGTCCCCCGAAGACATAACCCCGGTCGTTCGCGGCCGAGAAGAAGGCAGTGCAGCCGACCGGAAAGTCATCCGCCGTGTTGCTCGCGAGCGGTGTCACACTCCAGCTGGTCGTGTCGACGACCACCGCGCTCGCCACATCCCCAAACGTCCGACCACGCCCACCGACGACCACCAGCTCGCCCCGCGCCGCATCGAACATCGCGCACTGGCAGTAACGCGGCACATTGAGCCTCGCCAGCCTTCACGACCGTCAGGATCCCATCTTCCAACGTCGCGGCAGCGATGTCGCTGATCACCGTCTGGCCGTTGTTCACGCCCCCGATGAGCCACCCACCGACCGCGACGGCACCCCATACCGCGGTCCCGCCCGAGACCTCGACCTGCTCGAAGGCGAACCCGACCTGCGCGTCGACCCCATCCTCGCCGACGTCGCCATCATCGACACCATCGTTTCCGACGTCGACATCGTCGTCAGATATCTCGATCCCCAAGCTATCTGAGTCGACCCCGTCGACCCCGTCGACCTCATCCACCCCGTCTTGGACATCGGACACATCGGTCGCATCGGGCCGGCCCGGCTCGTCCTCGCCGCAGCTCGCCGCCAAAAGCCCCAACACCGCGACCCCAAAGCCACACAACCAACCCGTCCACGTCGTCATGATGAACCTCTCAGGTCCATCGACATGCCCGACTCGACACCGCGCGACAAGCCCAACCGCCTGGGGTTTCCCGCCTTCGAATCCGGGGTTCGCTACCGCGGTCCCCGCCACCCGGGCTCAGCTCTCGAAGTGCACGCCATACGTGTACAGCGCCCGGACCCCCACGGCGTCGAGCCACACCATCGCGTCGCGCTGGTTCACCCCGAGCTTTCCTTCGAAGGCCGCCAGCGCCGTCGCATCACCGCCGACCGCGGCGGCCAGCTTGACGACCGTCGACGCCGACACCGCATCGGCCGACACACCGAAGCCGCACACACCTTCATCGTTGAGCCCGACGATGACCTCGACCGTCTCGCCGAGCAACGCGACGGCCTCGTCGGCGAATGGCTCGACCCCAAGGGTCTCCGCAATCGCGCGCACCACTTTGACGGCGGCCTTGTCGACCTGGAACCGGCAGAAGGTCCCACCCATCTCGGTCGCAACCGACGCCTTCAGCTCGAACATCGTCTCGAGCCCGAGTCCCTCGACCACCTCGACCAGGGCCTTGTGCACTTCGTTGTCGGGCATCGCCGCCAACACCGCCCCGGCCCCGAGCTGGCCATGAAAGCTCCATCCGGCCGCGAGCCCCCCGGGCCGCGCCTCCACCCATAGACCCAGCGACGCGGGCTTGACGGTCTGCCCGAGCTCACGCACCCGCGCCACGTCCTCTTCGCCAGCCTCCACCATTCCGAGGTGCTCGCTGAGTGCCGCCATCATGGTCCCGGTCGTCCCGCCGATCGTCGCCCGCAGCTCGCTCAGCGCCCCGTCCACCGTCACCAACACGTCGGCCTTCGGCAGGGCCTTCGCCTCACCGAGCACCCACTGCACGAGGTCCTGGCCCGACTCGGACTTGCCGATCGGCGTCGACCCGAGTGCCGCCTCGAACCGTTCGCGCCCCGCAGTCATATCACCCGCCGTCGTGTCGCTCATGTCGTTTCCTCCACCCGATTGGCTCGTTCACTTGTCCGCCCCAATCATCGGCACCGACAGAGTCGCGGGACAGCGCTTCACTGAGGTGAACTGACGCGCCTCTCGCCGTCGTGTCTCCGGTCGACCCACTTCAACGCCTCCTCCCGATCCATGAACATCCGGACGGAGCTCTGCAGGTCGGTCGAAAGCGTCTCGTACATGCGGCTCATGCCGAGGTTGAGTGCGCTCGGCACGACAAAGGCCCATCGACCCCGGCTCGCCGAACCGGACTGACGCATCTGTTCGACGAGCATCCACATCTCGTCGAACGTCATGTCGATGGAGGCATGGGTGAAGTCCGCGAGCCCATCAAACGCCGGGTCGTAGCCGGGGTCCGCATAGATCGTACCTACGAACCCGATGAGGTCGACCAGCGTGACACTGCCCTCGAAGACCTCTTCGAGCAGGCGGCGATCGGGGTGGAGCTCATAGCGCGCGGCGAACGGCTTCTTGGGCATAGACCGTCACATCTAGGGCAATCCCACACCGCCTGCAAAGATTTGGTGGTTACACGGGAATCGGTGGTGCGCTGCCCTCTCACCCGGCTCGACCTCTCGTTCGCATCGATCGGCCCGCCAGGAGCGACCCCATCAAATCGAAGTGGTCGCTTTTCTGGCGTGCCCATCGATTCGCCCCTATTCGTCGCCGCATGACCCGCGTCGTCGGCATACGTGGTGCCACCACGGTCGAAGCGGACTCGCTCGAGGAAATCCTCGACGCGACCCAAGACCTGCTTGTGCGCCTTCAAGAGCTCAACGGATTTGCTTCCGAAGACCTCGCATCCATTCTCTTTTCCACCACTCAGGATCTCCGGTCGACCTTCCCCGCCCGCGCCGCTCGACGGCTCGGCTGGCTCGAAGTCCCGATGCTCTGCACCCACGAGGTCGACGCCCCTAGCTCGGTCCCGCGCTGCATCCGTGTGCTCATCCACTGGAACTCGGACAAGACCGCGCACGAGGTCCGCCACGCCTACCTTCGTGGCTCACGTGTGCTCCGCCCCGACTGGGCCATCCCGCCTCTCACGGGTCCTGCCGCCTCGATCGCCGCTCCCGAGGACCCGCTCCGCGAGGCCGCCGCCCACGCCCGCCCCGAGCCCGCCCCGACCCCGCTTCCTGCAGCCGCATCAACCTCACCCGCGACCCCACGGTCGACGTCCCCGCTGAGCCTGACCCCTATCGCCTTCCAGGGCGAGCCGGGCGCCTACTCGCAAGAGGCCATCTTCGGACTCCTCGGCTCCGACGCCACGTGTGTCCCGGCACCTTCGTTCCGCGCCGCCTTCGAAGCCGTCCACCAGGGGCGCGCCAGGTCTGCTCTGCTCCCGGTCGAGAACTCGACCACGGGCTCCATCCACGAGGTCTGGGATCTGCTGCTGGCCCATGACCTCCAGGTCGTCGGCGAGGTGATCCTCCCGGTTCGTCACGCGCTGCTCGGCCTGCCCGGCGCCACGCTCAAGGACATCACCACGGTCATGTCCCACCCCCAGGCCCTCACCCAGTGTGAGGGTTGGATCCTGCAACACGGCTGGATCGCCGAGCCCGGCTCCGACACCGCCGGCTCCGCGCGTCGTGTCTCGGAAAACAAGAACCCCAACATCGCCGCCATCGCCAGCACGGTCGCGGCCCAGCGTTACGGTCTCGAGGTCCTCGCCCACACGATCCAGGACGTGCCCGAGAACTTCACCCGCTTCTTGTTGCTCGTGCCACGCGCCGCCTTCGTCAGCGGCGCCTTCGCCCCCGGCTTCGCCGATGTCTCGAAGGTCAAGACATCTATCGTCTTCGCGACCCGCCACCAACCCGGCAGCCTCTACGCTGCGCTCGCCGAGTTTGCCGTGCGCGACGTCTCGCTGACCAAGATCGAATCGCGTCCCGACCGACGCACCCCCTGGAGCTATATCTTCTACGTCGATATCGAAGGTGACCCGAGCGAGCCGCGGGTTGCCCAGGCGCTGTCCACCATCCAGCGCAACACGAGCTTTCTCAGGGTCCTCGGCTCCTATCCGACACGCACACTGATATGAACTTCACCCTCGAAACCCGTCTCCCCCAGGCCGTCGCCGTCCTCCCCCTCGACGGCCACGTGCTCTTGCCAGCCTCGGCGACGCCGTTTCGCGTCACCGACTTCCGCCACAAGAAGCTCGTCGAGGACCTCCTCGACAAGCCCTTCGCGGAGCGCTGGGTCGCCGTCCCACCACGCCTGCCTATCCGGCTGGCCGACGACGACGAATCCGAAGTCGCAGCCCTGGGCCTCCTGACCGTCGCGACTCCGCTTGCGGGCGGTGAGTTCATCATTGTCATCGAGGGTCGCAGTGCCTGCCGCCTCGAGTCGGGCCCCATCGGCATGGCCGACCTGAGCCTGCCCTACCGCATGGCCCGCGTCCGCCACCTCGTCGACCGCCCCGAGCCGCTCAACTCGGCCCGCCGCTCGACGACCGCGCTCATCCAGTCGTTGTTCTCGCTCTACGACTGCTTTGGGCTCGCCGCCTCCGAGCTGCCAGCCAACGACCAGCCCATCGACGACATCGGGCTTGTCTATCGGATCGGCAGCGCCGTCATCGAGGACCCGCTCTCTCGGGCCCGCCTGCTCACCGAGCGTTGCCCCGCGCGCCGCCGCGACATCGTCTCGGCCCAGATCGTCGACCAGCTCGCCTTCGCCCAGCGCGAGCGCCTGCTTGGCCGCGCCCCGACCGCCTGCTGAGACTCGCCCACCCGGCCCAGCCGGCCCACTTTGTTCGCGACGCTCATCCGCTGAGGCTCCTATAATGGTACGTTCACTGCTCCGCGCGTCGCCCGACTCGTCCCACACCCTCATCGGCATGGTCCACCTCGGGCCCCTGCTCGAACGCGGCGTCTCGCTCGCCGACGTCGAGTCGGCTGCCTGCCGCGACGCCGAGCGACTCGTCGCCGCCGGCTTCGATGCCTTGATGGTCGAGAATTTCGGAGATCGACCATTCTATCCCGATCGTGTCCCGACCCACACCGTCGCCGCCATGACCCGCCTCATCCTCGCGGTTCGCCGAGTGGTCGGCGACCTGCCCGTCGGTGTCAACGTGCTGCGCAACGACGCCCGCTCCGCACTCGCCATCGCGGCTGCCACGGACGCCGCCATGATCCGCGTCAACGTCCACATCGGCTCGGCCGTCACCGACCAGGGGCTCATCCACGGTCAGGCCCACGACACCGTGCGTATGCGCCGCGACCTCTGCCCGAACACCCGGATCCTGGCCGACGTCCGCGTCAAACACGCGGCCCCGCTGGCCGAACGCCCTCTCACCGAAGAGGCCGAGGAGCTGCGTGAGCGCGGCGAAGCCGACGCCCTCATCGTGAGCGGCCACAAGACGGGCGGCGCCACCGATCCCGAGCGCCTGCGTATCGTCCGTGAGTCCGTCGACTGCCCGGTGCTGGTCGGCTCGGGCGCGGCGCTGGACCAGCTCCACCACCTGCTCCCCCACTGCGACGGCCTCATCGTCGGCTCGTCGATCAAGGTCGACGGCAAGGTCTTGTCCCCCGTCGACCCCATTCGGGCCGCCGCCTTCGTCGCCGCTGTCCGTGCCCTTTCCCCGAGCCACACGCGTTGATACCCTGAGCAGAGTCGCCGCGAGTCCACACCCTCCGCCACGACCCAAAGGGCCAGACATGACCGCCATGACGAAGTTCCACGCCGCGTTCCTCACCTCGCTCGGCCTCGGTCTCATGCTCGCGACACCCACGCGCGCCCAGTCCACCGAGGACGACCTGCGCCAGATGCTCGGCAACGACATGACCGCGCTGGGCGTAAACCTGCCGGTCTGGATGGCCCAGCACCTGCCTGCGGTCATGGCGCCGGTCGGCCTTGGCGCAGGCTCTGGGATCGACGATGACTCGGGCGGCTTCAAGCTCGGCATCCTCACGCGGCTCGGCCTCTTCAACAACCTCGATGACATCGGGCGCAACCTCGAGCTCATCGACCTCCAGCCGGTCCTGCCGTCGCTCATGCCCTGGCCCCAGCTCGGTGTCGTCTTCGGCATCGGGCTCGGCGACGGTCTCGAGCTCGGCTTCGACGTGCAGTTCATCCCCGACATGGACATCGCCGCCGAAGGCGTGAATCTCAAAGCCTTTTTGTTCTCTGGTGCCGCCACCTTCCGCTGGCGCGTCAACAAGGCCGATGGCGCGCTCCCGGCCTTCATCGTCGGCCTTGGCGGATCCTATTATACAGGCTCCTTCGAGGTCGGCGCCGGCTTCGAAGAGGCCTACACGGAGACCATCGAAGGTCGCACGGTGGAGGGCCGCGTCCGCATCGACACAGCCCCTGGCGTGAGCTGGGACCTCTTCCAGTTCTCGCCTGAGGTCCGCCTCGCCTGGGACATCGGCAACGTCTTCCGCCCGTTCGTCGGCATCGGTCTCGGCCTCACCTTTGGCGAGGTCGGCGATCAGCTCAGCGTGAAAGCGCAGGCTACGATCGACCGAGTCGACGGGCAGCCCGTCAACGAGGACCCCGTCGTCTACGAGGACCGCGTCGCTCTGTACTCGACCGAGCCCGCGATGTGGACCCTGCGCCCCCACGTCGGCTTCGACGTCGTCGTCGGCATGTTCGCCTTCACGGCTCAGCTCGACCTGGCGATCATGGGCAAGGACGAGATCAACACCGACGTCGCCGAAGCAGCCAACAGCTTCGACCTCAGCGACGAGGACTTCCTCTTCAACGAGAACGCCCGCAATTCCCAGACCCAGTCGGCGCTCATTGCGACCTTTGCTATGCGCCTGCAGTTCTGAAACGCCGCCGCATTCACCCGGGCGTTGACGGTCGGTGGCCGATCGGTGCATGACCTCGCCATGGCTTTGAACCTCAGTAACATCGCGGGCGCTCTGGGAACGACGACCACCAATACCAGCACGCGTGAGCTGCTCGGCTATGGTCCCATCGACATCCAGACCCTGGCGCTTCGCCTCGAAGCCCTGGACGAGGCCGGCCGTGTCGGGTTTGTCCGTAGCCTGCGGAAGGGCGACATGCTCCGCCTCTGGGACGCGACCGCTGGCCGCGAGGTGACCGCTGACGACTTCGTCCCGCCGGGCACCCGCATCGGGGCCGAGGTCATCCACAAGGGCCAGAACTCGTTGCCCGTCTTCTCGCAGTTCGAGAAACGATTCACGCCCGCCGACGGCCGCCCCGGCGTCGTCTACGGCTACAACCACACGAACCTCAACTGGACGACGGCTGGCCCGGGCTACTTCCTTGGCCACACCCGCCCCGGCGAAGACCACTTCGGGCTCGACTATTACGACGTCCCGCCGAGCCACGCGCCGCTCCCGTCCACCTGGCCGGCGGTGCGCAAGAACGAGGTCGGCCTCCAGTTCTTCATCTACGCCAAGATGATCGACTACATGCGTAAGGTCTCGGACGGCGTGACCATCGGGCGCGCCTGGATGCGTGGCAAGCGCACCTCGAACTTCTTCCTGCTCGCGCGTACCGGCTCCTGAGGAGCCGTCTTGAGGTTCGTATCCGTCGCGTCATTGTTGTTCGTCGCGGCCTGCCGGACCTCCGCTGAGCCCGCGTCCGACGTCGGCGTCACGCGACACACCGCGCCAAGTACCACGACTGAGTCCGATCGTTGGGGCCTCGTTCGCACCTTGAGCTCCGACGAGCTCGCCGGCCGCAAGCCCGGCACGCACGCCGCCGTTCGCACGCGAACACTCATCCGAACCGCGCTGGAAGGCTGCAACTACGAGGTCAGCGAGCAGAAGACCTCGGGCCCCGGCATCAACCTCATCGCCGTCCAACGCGATGTCCCCCAGCGTTCCCGGCGTGTCCTCGTCTCGGCCCACTACGACCACCTCGGCATCATCGACGGCGAGGTCATGAACGGTGCCGACGACAACGCGGCGGCCGTCGGCTCTGTCATCGAGCTCGCCTGCCGTATCTCGAAGATCGAGACATCGGCCACCACCTCGAACACCCCCGAAGCCCCCGCCGCCCAATCAGCGACCCGCCACGCGAGCCTCGTCGTCGCCTTCTGGGACACCGAAGAGCCGCCGTACTTCATGACCCCGGACATGGGCTCGGCCTTCTTCGTCGCCAACCCGACGATCCCACTCGACAATATCGACGTCTCCATCGTCCTCGACCTCGTCGGCCACGGACTCTGGCCTGGCTTCCCGGCGCACATCGCGCTCGGCGCCGAGACCTCCAGCGCGCTCGAAACGGCCGTCTCGACCACACCCTCACCGCCTGGTCTCGACACCGTCCAGGCCAGCCTGCACCTCGTCGAAGCCATCGTCGCCATGGGCGCAAACGGCCACCGCCAGAGCTGGAGCGACTACCACGCCTTTCGCGCGAACCGTGTCCCCGTCCTCTTCCTTTCGAACGGACAGGGCCACCACTACCACCGCCCCACCGACGACTTCGACACCCTCGACCTGAAGAAGCTCGGCCTCCAGACCGACTGGCTCGTCGCCCTCGTCGACCGACTCCTCACCAACCCCACCCGCCCACGCTTCGAAGACCGGGACGAGCGCCCCGAGATCGACCTCGCCGCCGCCCAACACCTTGTCCAAGGCGCCCTCGCCCACATCGAAACCAACGGCCCAGGCACCGAACGCTTCGACCGCGCCCCACTCGCCGCCGACTTCGAGCGCCTCCGCACCGACACCAGCACGGTATCGCTGCGTCGCGCCGTCCAACGCGTCCAATGCTATGCCGCCGCCTCCTACCCCAAGGCCGCCTGCGCCAACTTGTAGGGGCTGGGCTTGCTGTAGAGGCAGGGCTTGCCCTGCCCTGGCTCCAGAACCGCCTCACGCCTCGCTTCGCCGCGTCTTCCCGGCCGCCCCGACCCGGTGTATCGTCCCGGCGCCCGCGCGCCAAGCCGCCCGGTGCAGCATCGTGCGCCCATATCATCGGAGCCCCCATGCAGAACACGCTCAGGGATGCCGCCCTCGTCGAAGTCCGCAGTCGTGTCCTCGAAGCCTGCCTCATGCAGAGCCAACTGCCGAGCGGGATGCCGCTCGACGTGCTCATCAACGACACGCTGCACCACGAACGAAAGCGCCTCGAGACCGACCGCAAGAGCCCGACGCGCGCCGAGGATTTTGCCTATTGGGACGGCATCAAACATCGGCTCGGCCGCTCCTCGCCCGATGAGGTGCGCGACATCCTGCAGACAGTCATTGGCCGCTTCACCGAAGAGATCCGCGGCAACTTCAACCCCTTCCTCTACGGCGTCGCCACCAAGGTCATGCCCAAGGCCTTGCCGGTCCTGCTCAACGCCATGAGCCCCAAGCGCCTGTTCTCGCGTGGGATCCCCGACATCTCCGAGACCATCCGTATCCAGGGCAACGTCGACGCTCTCAAGAAGGCCAACGAGCGCGGCACGGTCATCCTCACCCCGACCCACTGCAGCAACCTCGACTCGCCCGTCATCGGCTGGGCCATCTATGCCATGGGCCTCCCCGCCTTCACTTACGGCGCCGGCCTCAACCTGTTCTCGAACCCCGTCATGTCGCTCTTCATGCGAAACCTCGGGGCCTATCGTGTCGACCGCGGCAAGACCGCCCCGCTCTACAAAGACGTCCTCAAGGAATATGCCACGGTCTCGCTCGAGCTCGGCCAGCCCAACCTCTTCTTCCCGGCCGGCACCCGCATGCGCTCGGGCCAGGTCGAGCAACGCCTGAAGCTTGGCCTTATGTCGTCGGGGCTCCGCGCCTACATCAACAACCTGCAGAAAAAGAAGCAGAATCCCAACATCTACATCGTGCCCTGCACGCTCAATTACCACCTCGTGCTCGAGGCCGAGTCCCTCATCGAGGACCACCTCCAGCGCGAGGGCAAATCCAAATACATCCTGCTCGAGGACGAGTCGTCGCGCCCCCGCAAAATCTTGAATTTCGTACAAAACCTCATCAACCTCGAGGCGCGCATCACGGTCCAGATCGGCGACGTCATCGACCCCTTCGGCAACCGCGTCGACCTCGACACGGGTGGCTCGCTCGACCGCCACGGCCGCACCATCGACATCAAGAAGTACGTCACCGACCGCGCCGGCGACCCCGTCCACCTGCCGCAACGCGACCGCGTCTACACCCAGGAAGCCGGCGAGTCCGTCGCGCGTGAGTTCCTCCGCCACAACGTCATCGTCACGACCCAGCTCGTCGCCTTCACCCTGTGGGAGACACTCAAACACCGCAACCGCGGGCTCGACACCTACCGCCTCCTGCGCGCGGGTGACGAAGGGGCGGGGATCTCCGTCGGCGCCCTGGTCGAACGCATCCTGCGGGTCTGGGAAGCGCTGCGTAAACGTGAACAACGCGGCGAGCTCCACCTCGAACAAGGCGTCGTCCAGAGCGGCGACGCGGCCGCCATCCTGCAGCAGGCGCTGCGCCACTTCGGCACCTATCACGCGCACCCGGTCATTGTCCGCCGTGGCGACCGCGTCTTCTGTGAGGACATGAAGCTGCTCCTCTTCTATTCGAATCGGCTGCGCGGCTATGGCCTCGAGAAAGAGCTCGAGCCCGCCCTGAAGGAGGTGACATGATGTCAGGCTCATCCGAAAAGAAGACCGCGGCGGTCCTCGGCGGCGGCTCGTGGGGCACGGCCCTGGCGCACCTGATGGCGGTCTCGGGCGCGGACGTCCGCCTCTGGATGCGCAACGACGAGCGTGTCCAGGAGATCAACGAGCACCACGCCAACAGCCGTTACCTCAAGGGCAAGCCGCTACACGAGAACGTGAGGGCGACCTCCGACCTGCGAGAAGCGGCGAGCTTTGCCGAGACCATCATCGTCGCGATCCCGTCGTCCAACTTCCGGGCCGTCGCCTACGAGCTCGGCGAGGTCGTCAGCGGCGACCAGATCCTGATCTCGGCCACCAAGGGCTTCGAGGCCGAGCACCTCACGCGTATGTCCCAAATCCTGCGCGAGGAGACCTGCTGTCGTAAGGTCGGCGCCATCTCCGGCCCGAACCTCGCCGACGAGGTGATGGACAACCACCCGACGGCGACCGTCATCGCGAGCCCGATGGACGAGGTGATCGAGAAGGCAAGCAACCTGCTCGCCGGCCCGACCCTGCGAGTCTATGGCAACCACGACCTCGTCGGCGTCGAGGTCATGGGGGCGCTGAAGAACATCATCGCCATCGCGGCCGGCGTCTGCGTCGGCATGGATTACGGTCAGAACTCACTCGCGATGCTGCTCACACGTGGTCTCGCCGAGCTCTCCCGCTTCGGCGAAGCGCTCGGCGCCGACCGCATGACCGCTCTTGGCCTCGCGGGTCTCGGCGACCTCATCGCGACGTGTGCCTCGCCGCTCTCGCGCAACAACACACTTGGGCGCAAGCTCGCGACCGGCATGACCCTGGCCGAGGCTCAGGCCGACTCCATCAAGGTCGCAGAAGGCGTGAACACGACCTATGCCGCCATCAAACACGCGTCGCGATTGGGCGTCGATATGCCTATCACGCGTGCCGTCCATGCGCTCCTGTTCGAGGGTCACAAGCCAGCGGATGTACTCACGAAGCTCATGACCCGCGCCAATCGTTACGAACACTCCGAGGTGCCGATCGATGCACCGCGAATGGTCGAGGGTTCGGTCATGGACACGGCGCTGTCGGTCGCCGCCCGTAATCGGGGATGGTGACACGGATGGGTGTCTTGTCGCGTGCACTCGGCGCTCTGACCCGGTCGGGCGGCTCCACGAAGCAGCCCTACAGCTACCCGCTAGACCGCACGAACGACCGCACTTTTCCGCCCGACTGGTCGGGGCGGATCTACGTCTGGGACATCGACAAGACCTACCTCGCGACGGAGATCCACTCGCTCTCGGCGCTGCTCGCCGTCCCCTTCGAGTTTGCCATCGACAAACGTAACGTCGCAGGGACGGGCGCTCTTCTAAGGGCTCTCCGTCGCGGCCGGGTCGACTTCGGGCTCACGGCGGTCAACCCGATCTACTTCGTGTCGGCCTCGCCTCCACAATTGCGCCGCGTCATCCAGCGCAAGATGCTGATCGACGGCGTCGAGTTCGACGGCATCACCTTCAAGGACCAGGCGCACCTCGTCACCCACGGCCAGTTCGGAAAGCTGCGTGAGCAGATCGGCTACAAGGTCTCGGCGCTGCTTCTCAACCGCCGCGAGCTCCCGTGGACCTGCAGCGAGACCCTCTTTGGCGACGACTCGGAGTCGGACGCGCTCATCTATTCGATCTACGGCGACATCATCGCCGGGCGCATGCGTGGCGACGCCCTCATCAAGACCCTGCTCAAACACCAGGTCCGCCGTGAGGACGCGCTCTACATCGCCGGGCTGGCCGACGGCCTCCCCGAGAAAGACCTCGTAGACGGTATCTATATCAACCTCGAGGTCCGAAAAGACCCCAATCGGTTCGAGGGCTTCAGCCCCATCCTGGTGCCGAGCCACGACGCCTTCCAGGCAGCACTTCGGCTCTTCGAAGACGGCCACATCGGGATCGAGGGCGTCGCCTCGGTCGCCGAGCAGCTCGTCGTGACGCTGCAGCGCCGGCCACCGTCGTTGTTGCGCAGTGCCGCCGACATGGTCTCACGCGCGGCGGTCTCGATCGAGACGGTCGCGTCGCTGTGGACGACGCTGCAGCGGCGCGGCCTCGCCCCCGATTACTTCGTGGTCGACGCGAGCCACGCGACACCACCCGCTCGAAAGCGCCGCGAGCCTGGTGAGTTCTTCACGCCCGAGCGGCTGCGCGGCTGAGCCGATTCCTGTTGGCGTTGCAACGAGAGCCCGGCCGAGCCGACTCCGCTGCACCGCCCCCGCGACCGCGCAAGGCCTCGTGTTGCCGGCTTGGCCCTTGCCTTTCCGCGCGCGATCCGTAATGTCCGCCGCGGCGCGGCACAGAGCCCGCCCAACGATTAGTGGAGCACCGAGATGTTCGATCCTGAAAAGGAACGACTCAAGGACCTCCGTCAGCGCGTAGAGGCGTTGAGGAGGCATCTTTGACGTCGACCACATGACCGCCCGCCTGTCCGAGCTTGCAGAAGTGCTGGCCGTGGGGGACCTGTGGAACGACGCCGAGCGCGCTCAGACGCTGCTCAAAGAACAGAAGGACCTCGAGACCAAGATGGCGCGTCTCGCGGTGCCGATCAAGCTCGTAGAAGACGCGGCGGAGCTCATCGAGCTCGGCGAGATGGAGGGCGACAACTCCGTCCAGGTCGACATCATCGCGGTCCTCGACCAGGCTGAGCACGGGCTCGACCGGATGGAGTTCGCGCGGATGCTCTCGGGCGAGCGCGACATGGCTCCGGCCATCATCACCATCAACGCCGGGGCCGGCGGCACGGAGAGCCAGGACTGGGCGCTCATGCTCCTGCGCCTGTATCTGCGCTACGCCGAGCGTAATGGCTTCAAGGTCGAGGAGCTCGATCGTCAAGATGCCGAGGACGCCGGCATCAAGTCGGTCACGCTCGAGATCACCGGCGACTACGCCTACGGTCTCCTCAAGTCCGAGTCGGGCGTCCATCGGCTTGTGCGCATCTCGCCGTTCGACTCGAACGCGCGACGCCAGACCTCGTTCGCGGCCGTCTTCGTCTATCCGGACATCGAAGAAGACATCAAGATCGACATCAGCGAGAGCGACATCAAGATGGACGTCTACCGCGCGTCAGGCGCGGGTGGTCAGCACGTCAACAAGACCTCGTCAGCGGTCCGTCTGACCCACATCCCCAGTGGTGTGGTCGTGGCGTGCCAGGCCGAGCGCAGCCAGCACAAGAATCGCGACAAGGCGATGAAGATGCTGAAGGCGCGCCTCTACGACATCGAGGTCCAGGCCCGTCAGGCAGTCCTGAAGGTGGTCGAGGACCAGAAGCAGGACATCAGCTTCGGCTCGCAGATCCGCAACTACGTCCTTCACCCCTACCAGCTCGTGAAGGACCTGCGGACCGACCACGAGACGTCGAACGTCAACGCCGTCCTCGACGGTGAGATCGACGACTTCGTCAAAGCCTTCTTGATTGCCCAACCGGCCGTCTCGGGCCCGCCGATCTGAAGCCAGGCTGCCGTAGGGCACCCCCCTGGGTGCCCTGAACGGTTGCGAGCCTTGGTGCTCCCTCAGAACGCCCGCGGAGTTTGACGCTCCCATGAGGCCATCTCCTCTCTGGTCCGGTCCGAGCCACATGAATCCGCTGAGGCTCTTTCCCGCGTTCCCTGCGTTCATCGTCGCCATGGTCCTGGCCCTGCCGCTGGTGGCGTGGGCCTCGGGCCCGCACCCCCGGCCGCGCACCGAAGCCGAGGCCCTCTCTCGGCGCGTCTCGGACCTGGCGACCTTCGCTGGTCTCACCCGCGAACAGGCCGAGACCGTCTTCGCGCAGATCCTCGAACCACCGCTCGCGCCCGTTTTCCTCGAATTTCGAGACGAACGGCGCCCGGAGGGTACCCGCAACCTCTTTGCGCTCGTCCTTGTAGACCCCGAGCTCGAGTGTCGCCTGGACGGCTACAGCTCGCCCTCGGAGTGTCGCTCGGCCGGCTCGCCTCGCGTGAGCCTCCTCTTCATCCAGGTGGCCGCCGATGGCCGTATCAATCGCACCGGCTACACCACCCCGTTTGCACGACCCGGCCCGGGCCACGGCAGCACTCAGCACACCCGACCGATGGTACTCCACCTCTTTGCGCCGAGCCCGGGCGCTGCCAGCATCGCGCTGGTCGAAGCGAGCGATCTGAGCCCCGCTACGTCTGACGTCTCGATGCGTTTCGGCACCACAAAGGATGAAACGCATCGAGACCGATCGGATCGCTCGGGCGAGCCTTCCCGCCCCTTCCGCGGGAGCGGGGCGGCCGCCCGAGCAGACGTTTCCACTGACTACGGCGGCCACCGAACCCCTCCCGCCTTCTCCTATGCGTTGGCCTTCTGGAATGGTCGCAGCGCGGTCACACACGACCTCGCCATCGTCGCCCTCGGAGGCGACTACACGATCAATTACGAGTCGCTCGCCTCGCTGAACATCGACCATGAGCAGCACCGTGTCCTCGTAACGGAGCTGTCTTGCGAGGACGGCTGTCGTTGCGACATGCCCAGGAGCATCGCAGCGATGAGGAAGAGCCTCGCGCGCCTCCGCAAGCTCGGTGGCAAGTGCCAGGCAAGCGAGCGCCCACTTCCTCTGCAGGCCGACCTGCGGCTCGTCGACGACGACCTCGCCGCCCGCACCCCGGCAGCCAACCGCGAGCAGGCCCTCGCCGCGCGTGCGCCCGCGCTCGCCGCGGCCGCCTCGCTCGCCGCGGAAGAGGCACAGGCCATCCTGAATGCCCAAACCGCAATCGGCGTCGCCCCGACCTTTGTGGACTTCTCGACCTACCGCACGCCGGAGGGAGCCCGTCATGTCGCTGGCCTCGTCGCGACCTCCCCATTCACCGAGTGTGTCTATCGCCGGGACCACCGTTCCATCTACGATGGGGTTCGCGCCTGCGCGCACCGCGACGGCTCGACCTATCATCTCCTGCAAGTCCACCTCGGACCCGACGGCGCGCTCCTTCACTCGCGCCAAGGGCAGGTCCTCTTACACAAACCCATTGCCATCCACCGCCTCGGTCCGGACCTGGTCGGCGTCGAGACTGCCTTTGTCACGACCAACATTGTAGGAGGGCAGTTCTTCTCGCATGAGGTCATCTTCTCCCGCGCCGATCGTTATGCCGGAATGAGCTCACTGGGTCGTCTCGGTGACAGTCGCCAGGAGGTTGATCGCGCCGACCGATACCTCGGCGAGCTCCGAGTCGAATCCCTGCCGAGCGGGTTCGTGGCTCTGAGCTACTCACGAATCGAGTGCAGCCGCCGCTGTCCCTGCCCGACCATGCCCACGAACCCTGAGGCCAGTCGTGAGCAGACCCTCGCGCGACTCACCCATGCCGACCCTGACTGTCGTCCTCGCCCGCACCCGGTGATGCCCAAAGAGCCCCAATAATCCTCTCTCGAGCGCGTGGTCGTCAGCCCGCCACAACAAGCGTTTCGGGCCGGGACCCGATGACGCTGGCGATTGACTTGCCGTCCTTCGAGGGTGGTGCGGAAATGTGCACTCCCCAGCGCGCCGGAGTCCGGCGATAACGAAGGGGTGAACCGCAACATCCTCATCGACCAGGTCGTCCGGCAGACCATGGTGCTCATCGCGCAGCTCGCGACGGAAGGCGGGGCGCGCGCGCCTCTGACCGACGTCGCCGAGCGGGTCTTCCGCGGGCTCGTCGACGAGCTCGCCGCGCAGAGCGTCAGCCACAAGGTCATCGCCGACATGTTTGGGCTAGCGCTACGCACCTACTATGATCGGGTGCGGCGCGCGACCGAGAGCGCGACGCTGCGCGGTCGTTCCCTATGGGAGGCCGTCCACTCGTTCGTGGTGCAGCGCGGCTCGGCCCCGAGACACGAGGTCATGACCCGCTTCCGCAACGACGACGAGGTCATCGTCAAGGCCGTGCTGCACGACCTCGTGGCGAGCGGGCTCATCGCCGTGACCGGTCGCGGGTCACGCGCGACCTACCAGCGGGTCATGGCCCCCGACCACACCGAGGGCGACACGCTGAGCTCGCTCGTGTTGGTGACGCTGTTCCACGCGGACGGTCCCGAGAGCGCGGCCTCGATAGCCGAGCGCCTCGCCGTGGACACGACCGTCGTCACGACCCACCTCGAGCGCCTCGTCACCGACGGTCGCGCGACCATCGTCGACGACCCGGAGCTGGGTCGGCTCTACGAGACCAAGAGCTGCCTCATCGCCCCTCACGACGTGTCGGGCTTCGAGGCCGCGGTCTTCGACCACCTCAAGGCGGTGACCGGCGCCCTGTGCCACCGCCTCCAGCGCCGCGGCCGAAAGCAGCCGATCGACAAGGCCATCGGCGGCAGCACCTACACCTTCGACATCGCCACCGACAACCCGACGTGGTCGCGGGTGGTCGAGACACTGACCCGGATGCGCACCGAGCTGAGCGAGCTCCGCACCGAGGCCGACGCGTTCGAGGCTGCACGAGCCCGGCCGGCGAAGACGACCCGATTCATCGTCTATTGTGGTCAGAACGCGCTGGCCGAGGCGATCGACATCGACAACGACAACGACAACGACACTGACATTACCAACAGGGACATGGGGGAGGACGAAGCATGAGGCACGGATGGGTGGTCATTCTGATTGCACTGTTGGCGGCGGGTTGTCTCGGCAAGTCTGGGGACACGGGTGGTGAGACCCACTGGCAGAAGGCGTGGCTCCGGGGGTGTGTGAGCTCGACCGAGTGTGGCGACGGTCTGTCGTGTATCGGCAATCTCTGCACCCTCGAGTGTACCGACGACACACGCTGCGACGCCTTTGGCGAAGGTGAGTGCCTCGCCCACGCGGGTGGCCAGGCCTGCCTCCTGCCCGAGCGCATCGGCTGCCGCAAGGCCGCGCTCGAGTGCAACGAGGCGCACGACGGATGGTTCTGCTTCGCCGGGGCCGATGAGGACTGCCGTCGCCCCATCTCGGTCTGCGACGAGGGGCAGTGGCTCGAAGGCGAGCTCGACACCTGTCGCCAGGTCGTCGCGACCTCGAGCCCCCTTCAGTCCGGCTCGCAGCTCGAGGTCGTCTACGGAGGAGTGCCGCAGTCCCTCGACCTGTTGTTCGTGGTCGACGCATCGACCTCGATGGCGAGTGAAATCAATCGAGTCGCGGCCTCGATGCCAGGGCTCCTCGATGCGCTCGACGCGTCGGGCATGACCGACGTTCGCATCGCCGCGACGACGGTCGACGCGCAGTGTGAGCCCACGCCCCAGCGCCCTTCACAAGGTGTGTTCAACACGGCCGCCGCGACCGCCTGGACCCCTCCCGCCCAGTATGCCCTCTTCACCACATGCAGCACGGACGAGGACTGCGAGGTCGCCGCCTGCGACGCGCTCGGGGCCTGCGACGAAGCGGGTCTCTGGGCTTGCCGAACGACCACCGAGGAGTGCATCGAGAACCCGAACGGAAGCGTCAATACCGCGTGTCGCCGCCTCTGCACGACCGACGCGGAGTGCCAGGACTTCCTCTCGGATGCGACCGCGATCTGCAACCAACCCTCGCCCAACGAGCAACAATGGGGCTGCCTGATTCCGCCCGCGACGTCGGAATGCCCCGCGAGCTTTGGCGCCGTGCTGTCTGGCGGTGACCTCGAGCTCAGCCCCTGCGCAGTGACGCCCCCTCTCAATACAGATGCCTGTTTCGACTACGAACAAGGCCTCGAGTCCTCCCGACTCGCGCTCGACCCGACCGGACCCAACGCGTCTCAGGCCGCAAGCTTCGTTCGCGCCGGAGCCGCCCTCGCCGTCGTCTATCTGAGCGACGAGGACGACTGCTCGTCTTCGACTCCGCTCGACGAGGCCGACTACACCGCATGTGGCCTACTCGCTGACACCAATAACGGCGGACCACTCGAGCCGGTCTCGAACTACGTGTCTTTCCTTCGCAGCCTCAAACCCGAAGGTCAGGTCCATGTCGCCGCCATCGTCGGGTCGAGTCTCGCGACCGACGCGGCAACCATCGCCGCCGACAACGCCGCTTACCTTGCGTCCAAGTCCGACTCCCAGACATGCCACCAACAGACGACCATCTGCCAGTCGCTCGACTCCTCGGCCGATTGGGGCTCACGTTACCTCGAGCTCGTCGCCGCCTTCGGGCCCGACGGCCACTCGGAAAACATTTGTCGCCCCGAAGAGCTCGAGGCCATGTTCGCCCGTACCGGCCAGGCGATTCGCCGCAGCCTCCAGCGCGTCTGCCTCCCCATCGACTCGTTCGACGGGCTGACCGTCACGCGCACCCGCGCCGAGGTCGAGACCCCGCTCACGCTAGGCGAGGGCGCCGATGGTTATCTTCAGATCGATGGCGCCGCCGAGTGCCCTACCGGCCTCGCCATCACCCCGGCCGCCGCCCCGCAGCCCGGCGACCGCCTCATCATCGCCTGGTGACCCCACGCCCCTGGCATGACGCCGCGAGGGGTTGCCACAAGGGTCAGGGACCACCGCGCCACCCGCCTTTGGTGTGCAACCGCAAGGTCAAGAATTCTCGTTGGTTGATTCGGCGCTTCGAGATGGTCTAGGGAGAGTCACCACGCTCGCCGCGACCTTCAGGGCCTCGCCCCCTCGTCGCGCCACAACCACGGGGAACGCACCATGCGCCAACAGGCCCGTCGCGCTTCATTCGTCTTCACCCTCCTCGCCCTCTCGCTGACCGGCTGCCCCGACGACGGCAAGCTCCCACTCGGAGCCACCTGCACCGACAGCGAACAATGCGAATCCGGGCTCTGCCTCGAAGGCATCTGCGTCGACCCCAGCGGGATCGGCGACACGTCTCCCGACGCAGGTGACGGCGAGGTCAGCGACACCTCGGACATCCCCGACATCTCGGTCGTCCCGGTCGCCGTCGTCACCGTGCAACCGCCACCCGTCTTCAACGGCCCGGTCGCCCGCTTCGAGTTCGTGTCCGAGCCGGCCGGCGCCACCTTCGAATGCATCATCGACGGCGGCCAGCCCGCCCCCTGCGAGTCCCCGCTCGAGGTTACCGCGACCGAAGGCAACCACACGCTCACCATCATCGCGCGCTGGCCCGACGGCACCGTCGACCCCAACCCGCCGACCTTCACCTGGCGCGTCGACCTCACGGCACCGACCACCACCATCACGGCAGCGCCGCCGCTCTACGACAACAGCATCGACGTCACCCTCACCTTCGCCGCCGACGAGTCGGCCACCTTCGAGTGCCGCATCGACGACGAACCGTTTGCCGCCTGCACCTCGCCCTGGTCCATCACCTCGCTCGCTGACGGCCCCCACACGGCCGAGGTCCGCGCCACCGACGACGCCGGAAACCTCGAAGATCCAGCCACTTCCCACACCTGGACCATCGACACCTCGACGCCCGACACGACGCTCGACACCAGCCCATCCGGCTCACTCGGGGTCAACACGGCGAACCTGACCTTCTCGAGCGAGCTCACCCCGGGCGCCACCTTCGAGTGCTCACTCGACGCCGCCGCGTTCACCGCCTGCGTGTCACCCGTCGCGCTCACCGACCTCGCCGAGGGTGAACACACCTTCGAGGTCCGCGCCGTCAACCTCGTCGGCGTCGTCGACCCGACGCCCGCGTTCGCGACCTGGACCGTCGACCTCACCGCCCCCACCGTGACGATCGTGGAGGGGCCCTCGGGCTTCATCAGCATCGCCGCCCCGACCTTCACCTTCGTCGCCGAGGGCGAGCCAACGCTCATCGAGTGCCGCCTCGACGACGAGCCCTTCGCCGACTGCACGAGCCCGTTCACGACCCCGCCGCTCTCCGACGGTGACCACACCTTCGAGGTCCAGGTCACCGACGCGGCGGGCAATGTGGATGGCGACGACCGCACCTTCATCGTCGACACGACCCTGCCGTCCGTCGCCATCGTCGCTGGACCTTTCGGGCCGACCGACGACAACACCCCGACCTTCAACTTCGCGGTCGCGCTTGCAACCACCATCGAGTGCCGCATCGACGCCGAAGCCTGGGCCGCCTGCACCTCGCCTATCACCACATCGACGCTCGCAGACGGCGACCACACCTTCGAGGTCCGCGTCGCCAACGCGGCCGGCACCACCGCCACCGAGAGCCGCGCCTTCACCGTCGACACCGTCGACCCGATTCTCACCCTGGTCTCCGGGCCTAGCGGCCCGACCAACGTCAATCCGCCGATCTTCGTCTTCTCCGTCGACGGCGCTCTCGTCGTCGAGTGCCGCATCGACGCCGAGCCCTTCGTCCCCTGCATCGCCGAGTACACCCCCGCGGCCCTGACGCAGGGGGCCCACACCTTCGAGGTCCGCGCGTCCGACGCCGCTTCCAACCTCGTGTCCGCCCAGCGCGCCTTCAGCATCGACACCGTCGCCCCGACGCTCAGCCTGACGGGCGGTCCCGAGGCCCCCACCAACGATGCCACGCCGGCCTTCACCTTCACCGCCGGGACCGACGCGACCACCGTCGAGTGCCGGATCGATGACGCGGCCTTCGTCCCCTGCACCTCGCCGTACACCACTGCGACGCTGCCCGATGGCCCCCACACCATAGATGTTCGGGTCGCCGATTCTCTCGGAAATCAAAACACCGTCAGCCGCTCGTTCTCGGTCGACACCGTCGCCCCGACGCTGGCCCTGACGTCGGGTCCGACTGGCCCGACCAATACCAACCCACCGACCTTCGAGTTCACCGCGGGCGCCGACGCCACCATCACCTGTCGTGTCGACGCCGCGGCCTTTGCCCCTTGCACCTCGCCCCACACCACGGCGAGCCTGGCCCAGGGCAACCGCACCTTCGACGTCCGCGCGACCGACGCGGTCGGCAACGTCACGACCGCGAGCCGCTCCTTCAGTATCGACACGGTCGCCCCGACGGTCTCGGTCCTGACCGGCCCGAGCGGCAGCACCAACGTCAACCCGCCGACCTTCACCTTCACCACCGGCGTCGATGCGACGCTGGTCGAGTGCCGCGTCGACACCGGCGGGTTCTCGGCATGCACCTCGCCGCACACCACTGCGAGCCTGCCCCAGGGCGCCCGCACCTTCGAGGTCCGGGTCAGCGACGCCCTCGGCAACCAGGCCACAGCCAGCCGCTCGTTCACGGTCGACACCGTCGCCCCGACCCTCACGTTCACGAGCGGCCCCACCGGCCCGACGAATACCAACCCACCGACCTTTGCATTCAGCCCAGGTGCCGACGCGTCGTCCATCCAGTGCCGCGTCGACGCCGCGGCCTTCGCCACCTGCACCTCACCCTATACACCGGCGAGCCTCGGCCAGGGCGACCACACCGTCGAGGTCCGCGCGACCGACTCGGTCGGCAACAGCGAGACCATCTCCCGCAGCTTCAGCATCGACACCGTCGCCCCGACGCTCACCATCACGGCCGGCCCGACGGGCCCGACCAACGTCAATCCGCCGACGTTCTCCTTCACCGCCGGTGCCGACGCAGCCACCGTCCAGTGCCGCATCGGCGCGGCCGTCTTCGCCGCCTGCACCTCGCCCTACACCCCGGCCAGCCTTGGCCAGGGCGCCCAGACCCTGGAGGTCCGTGCGGCAGATTCGCTTGGAAATCAAACAACCGCCAGCCGCTCGTTCAGCATCGACACGGTGGCACCGACCATCACCATCACCAGCGGCCCCAATGGCCCGACCAACACCAACCCGCCGACCTTCGGCTTCACGGCCGGCGCTGACGCGGCGACGGTCGAGTGCCGCGTCGACACGGGCGCCTTCGCCGCTTGCACGTCGCCCCACACCACCACCAGCCTGCCCCAGGGCACCCGCACCTTCGAAGTCCGGGTCACCGACGCGGTCGGCAACCAGGCCACGACGAGCCGTGCCTTCAGCATCGACACCGTTGCCCCGACCATCTCCATCACGAGCGGCCCCAACGGCTCGACCAACATCAATCCGCCCACCTTCGGGTTCTCCGCGGGCGCCGACGCCGCCACCATCCAGTGCCGCGTCGACACGGGGGCCTTTGCCACCTGCACGACGCCCTACACCACCGCGAGCCTGGGCGACGGGCCCCACACCTTCGACGTCCGTGTGGCGGACTCTCTTGGAAATCAAGCGACCGCCAGCAGGTCCTTCACGATCGATACGGTCTCCCCTCCGGTATCCATCACCAGCGGCCCCACGGGCCCGACCAACACCAACCCCCCGACCTTCGGCTTCACGGTCGGCGGCAGCGCCACGACGATCCAGTGCCGCGTCGACACGTCCCCGTTTGCCACCTGCACCTCGCCGCATACCACTACATCCCTTGGCCAGGGCAACCGCACATTCGAGGTGCGCGCCGCCGACGCCCTGGGCAATGCGTCCACGGCCTCACAGACCTTCTCGATCGACACGGTCGCCCCGACGGTCTCGATCACCAGTGGTCCGAGCGGCCCCACCAACACCAACCCGCCATCGTTCGACTTCACCGCAGGCGCCGATGCCTCCAGCATCCAGTGTCGGGTCGGCGCGGCCGCCTTTGCCAACTGCACCTCACCCTTCACCACCGCCTCCCTCGGCCAGGGCAACCACACCTTCGACGTGCGGGTCGGCGACGCGCTCGGGAACCAGGCCACCGCGAGCCGCAGCTTCAACATCGACACGGTCGCGCCTTCCATTTTGATCACAGCTGGCCCGACGGGCCCGTCCAACGACACGACTCCGACCTTCTCGTTCTCCGCGGGTGCGGATGCGACGTCGGTCCAATGCCGCATCGACACCGCAGCCTTCGCGAGCTGCCTATCCCCCTACACCCCGGCCGCGCTCGGCCAGGGGGCGCACACCTTCGACGTTCGTGTCGCCGATTCTCTCGGAAATCAAGCGACTGCCAGCCGCTCGTTCAGCATCGACACAGTGCCGCCGACCATCACCATCACCAGCGGCCCGACGGGTCCGACCAACGTCAACCCGCCGTCGTTCTCGTTCACCGCGGGCGCAGACGCGACTACCACCCAGTGCCGCATCGACACCGCTGCCTTTGCGGCCTGCACCTCGCCCTATGTCCCGGCAACGCTGGGCCAGGGGGCACACACCATGGAAGTGCGGGTGGCCGATTCGCTCGGAAATCAAGCGACCGCCAGTCGCTCTTTCAGCATCGACACGGTGGCGCCCACGATCACCATCACCAGCGGCCCGAGCGGACCGACCAACAACAATCCGACGGCCTTCCGCTTCGGGGCGGGCGCCGACGCCACGACCGTCGAATGCCGTATCGACACCGACGCCTATGCAGCCTGTACGACGCCCTTCGCGACGCCGGTCCTGACGCAAGGCGCGCACACATTCGATGTGCGGGTTGCGGATGCGCTCGGCAACCAGGCCAGCGCCAGCCGTTCCTTCAGCACCGACACGGTGGCCCCGACCCTCACCATCACGAGCGGCCCGACCGGGCCCGTCGCCAACGACTCGCCGAGCTTCGGCTTCACCGCCGGCGCCGACGCAACCAGCATCCGGTGCCGTCTCGACAGCGACAGCTTCGCTGACTGCACGTCCCCCTTCACCACCTTCCGACTGCCCCAGGGCAACCACACCTTCGAGGTCAACGCGCTCGACGCGGTCGGCAACGTTGCGGTGCGAACCCGCTCGTTCACGGTCGACACCGTCGGCCCCAGCATCTCGATCACGAGCGGCCCGAGCGGCCCTGTCCGCGACAACTCACCGAGCTTCGGATTCACCGTGGCCAACGACGCCGTCACCGTCGAGTGCCGCCTCGACCAGGACCCCTATGAGGCCTGCACCTCCCCGTTCACGACGTTCCGCCTCTCGCAGGGCGGCCACACGTTCACCATCCGAGCGACCGATGCGCTCGGCAATCAGACCGCCGCGAGCCGCAACTTCACGGTCGACACGGTTGGACCCACGGTCACCATCACGCAGGGGCCCAACGGCATCACGACCAACGACAACCCGCCGAGCTTCAGCTTCACGACCGGCAACGACACCGTGAGCCGCGAGTGCCGGGTCGACACGGGCAACTGGGCGGCCTGCACATCGCCCCACACGACGGCCACCCTGACGCAGGGCGCGCACACCTTCGAGATCCGCGCCGCCGACGCGCTCGGCAATTACGGCGTCGACTCCGCAGCTTTCACCATCGACACCGTGGCACCGACCCTCAGCATCACGGGCGGACCCACCGGCCCGACCAACGACACCACCCCGAGCTTCTCCTTCAACCGCGGCGCCGATGCCACCACCGTCCAGTGCCGCATCGACACCGCAGCCTTCGTCTCCTGCACCTCGCCCTGGACGCCTGCCACCCTGGCCCAGGGCAACCACACCTTCTACGTCCGGGCCTACGACGCGGTCGGCAACCTCGCCTCACAGAGCCGCTCCTTCAGTGTCGACACCGTCGCCCCCACCGTTACCATCACGAGCGGACCCGCCAACGGCGACGTATTCTGCCCCGAGCGAACGACAGTGACATTCGCGTTCACTGTGACTGATGCTTCGTCGGTCACGAGGCAGTGCCGAATCTACCGCGAGGGAACCAGTCCCCTTCCGGCCTACTCTGTTTGTTCGAGCCCCTACACAGGTGCAATCGTCAGAGCGGGTGTGCCCTGGATCTTCGACCTACGCGTCACCGACGCAGCGGGCAACGTTCGGACCGTCTCTCGCAACTTCTGGAACTACTGCCTGAATTAGGTGCGTGCGTCGCGCTCGTTGCATGACGGAACCTGCTCGTGAACGATTGCATCGGTTGCCAGATGGTGGCACCCTGCGGTTCTTCGAACGGAGCCACAGTCATGATGCGATGCCCTTTGTGTGTCAAATCCACGACCCTGGTGATGCTGGTGGCGTCATCGTGTTTTCCTCCGGCCCTCGAGCAAGCGGATGGTGTGGCCGAGACACAAGGCTCGCCCGAGACGCTCGAACCCTTAGCCGATACGGGAGATGGGACCGACGTACCTCGACTCACCTTGCTAGTCTCCCGACTCGATCACTCGAGCCTCGACATCCTGTTCCTGGTCGACAACTCCTTTTCGATGCTCGACGAGCAGAGAGCGCTGGCCGATGCCCTGCCGGACTTCTTCGATCGACTCGGGGCGTTCGGACTTCCGTCCATACACGTCGGCGTCATCAGCCCCGACCTTGGAGGATTCGATGGTGCCATCCCCATCTGCCAGGGCCATGGCGACGGAGGCGCTTTACAAGTCACGCCACGCATTGAAGGCTGTCAGCCGCCGTCTCCTGAACCGTGGATTCGAGATACGAGAAGCGGCAATATCCGACTGACCAATTACCAGGGTACTCTGGCAGAGTCCTTCGCCTGCATCGGCCAGCTCGGCACGCAGGGCTGCGGGTTTGAACAACACCTTGCTGCCATCGAGCGGGCCACCTCGCCAGACCATGTCGGAAACGCTGGATTCTTGCGCTCCGACGCCAAGCTGGCGGTGATCATCCTCGCGGACGAGGATGATTGCTCGGCGTCCGACCGCCGCCTCTTCGAGTGGCAAGACGACCCGGAACTGGGACCTCCGGGTTCATTTCGGTGCTCTGAGTTTGGCCTTCGTTGTGATGGACGTAGTCTCGAACAACGCCCTGGTGTGTTCGAGGAGTGTGTTGTTTGGACCGAGTCCCCATATCTCGAAGAACCGCGCCTCTACGCGCAGACCCTCCTTGACCGCAAGGGGGAGGGCAGTGTCTTTGTCGCGGCCATCGTGGCGCCTGGAAGCGGGGTGGAAGTCGTTCCAGACCCGATGACGGGCGGCTACCGGATTGCCGACGTGTGTGGCGCGCTCAATTCTGACGCGATCCCTGGCATTCGATTTCAGGCCTTCCTCGACCACTTCCCCGGGAGTTCACGCCGCTATTCGATATGCGGCGCCGACTTCAAGGACGAGTTCGCGCAGCTCGGTCAAGATCTCGCAGCCCTCGGGGGTGGGCCGACCTGCCTGGCTCCCTATGCCGGCGAGCCAGCGTCGTGTCGTGTCTTCGACGTCGTCGATCTGGGTGGTGTCGGCGAGGTGCGAAATGAGATCAAGCGCTGCACGGGCGCCAACACCCCTTGTTTCGAGCTCAAAGCGTCTCGCGACACTTGTCCGGCAACCGACCACAATCTCCTGCTTACCGTCGATCGCCCGCGGACCCCTGTTCCGGGTACGGTGCTCGTCGTCGAATGCGACCCGTGACGCGCGGCGATCCGTTCGTCATAGGGTGGGGTGGTGGCGTCGACTCGCGACGGAGGAGAGCACGACGATGGAACGCAGGACCTTTCTTTCGCGGTGCGCTGGTCTGGCGATGGCAGTGTCGGGTGGGCTAGTCGCCGGACCTGGGACCTGGACCCGGAGTTTGAGCGCCCTCGCGGCGCCAACGGGGGTGACCATGCGGACACGTTTGATTCCAAAGAGCGGCGAGGTCGTCCCCGAGGTCGGGCTCGGGACCTGGCAGACCTTTGATGTCGGAACGTCTTTGACCGAGAGGGCGCCGCTCGCCGAGATCTTGCGTCTCTTCTTCGAGGCCGGTGGGCGGCTCATCGACTCGTCGCCGATGTATGGACGGGCCGAGTCCGTCGTTGGTGAGCTCGTCGAAGCGCAGAAGGCGACCCCGTTCTTCGCGACCAAGGTCTGGACCAGTGGCAAGGACGCTGGGCGCACCCAGATGGCCGAGTCGATGCGGCGGTTCCGTCTGGGGAAACGGCCGCTCGACCTCATGCAGGTCCACAACCTGCTGGACCTCGAGGCCCACCTTCCGACCCTGCGCGAGCTGAAGGCCGCGGGCCAGATCCGTCATCTCGGGATAACCCACTACGCCTTGTCGCGGTTTCCGGAGATGGAGCGTCTCTTGAAAACCGAGATATTCGACTTCATCCAGCTCCCGTACTCGGTGAGGGTGCGCGACGCCGAGAAGCGTCTGCTGCCTACCGCGCGGGACACCAGGACCGCTGTCATCGTGATGCGCCCTTTCGAGGAGGGCGACCTGTTCTCCGCCGTCAAGGGGCGCGAGGTGCCCGAGTGGGCGATGGCCGCGGGGTATACGAGTTGGGCCGAGCTCTTTCTCGCGTTCATCCTCGGGCATGAGGCGGTCACCAGCGTCATCCCCGCGACCTCGAAGCCCCACCACCTGAGCCAGAATGTGCGGGCCGGCTCGGCGCCGATCATGACCTCGGACCTGCGTGAGCGCCTGGTTCGAGAGCTCAGCTAGGTGCCTGGTAGACCCGACCCTCGGCCGCGGACAGGTTCTGCCTCGAGAGTCACTCCAGGCGACTCGGCAGCTCGACCTGGTCGAGCATCGGAGCGTCGCGGTCGCGGTCAGACAGGATCGGCAGCTCGCCATCCGCGAGCGGCCAGTCGATGGCGACGGTCGGGTCATCCCATCGCAGGATACGTTCGAGCTCAGGGATGCGGCGCTCACTGAGCTTGTAGTGGACGTCCATATGCGTCGACGTCGCGAGCAGGCCATGAGCGAAGCCGGGCGGAATCCAGAGCTGGCGCAGGTGCTCGCCTTGGAGGTGGATGCCAAACCAGCGTCCAAACGTGGGTGAGTTGCTGCGCAGGTCGACCGCGACGTCGAACGCCGAGCCGCTCAGAACAGTGATGAGCTTACCTTGATTTCCGAGCTGATAGTGCAAGCCACGGAGCGCCAGTCGACACGAACGTGAGACGTTGTCCTGAACGAAGTCGGGTAGGCCGGCGGCCCGGTAGCGGTCGGCTTGCCAGACCTCCGTCACCGAGCCACGTCTGTCGTCGTAAGTGGTCGGCTCGAATACGAGGAGGCCAGGGAGGGCCGTGAGGTGGATCTGCATGTGGCCTCGGTGTGACGGTCGAGGAGGCGGGGAGAGCGACTTGGCAAGACGACGGAGCTCAGCAGGTGGGTGCGTTGTCTCGACTATCAAGGAAATCGAGGACGAGCTTCCGCCAGCACTTGGAGCACACGGCGAGTTCCTGCGTCGAGTGAAATCGACGGCTTCCAGCCCGGAGCCGGTGGCCCAGACCAAGGCGGTTCAAGCCAAGGCTCATCCGGCACCTGAGTCGCCGCCGCATGGGCCTCCCACGTACCTCGACGACGCGAAAGACGGCCGGGGTACGCCTCGAGACCGGGCTCAGCCCTTCGGCATCGCAGTCTTTCGTCCGAAGATTACCAACGGTCGCCCACGCAACCCTCTCACTCGCTTCGAGCCGTCGCAGACCTCAAGCGTCGACCGCAATGTCCCCGCGCGGGTGGGCCTGACACGCGAGGATGAAGCCTCGGGCCTTGTCGCTCGAGCTGAGCGCGTCTTCGACGGGCATCGTTACTGCACCGCGAAGGAGGCGCGTCTTGCACTGCCCGCAGATCCCGGAGCGGCACTCGAATGGCAGGTTGATCCCGGCTTCCTCGGCCGCCTCGAGCAGCGTCGTCCCGGGAAAGAGCTCGGCGCTCGAGCCCGAGCGTTCGAATCGCACGGTGGCAATCGCTGCACCAGGCTCCGGCTCGGCCATCGCGGCTGGCACCCGGTTCATATTGGGCGCGCCTTCGGCTGCCGTTGGCGGCGCGTCGCCTTCGGCTGCCGTTGGCGCTGCCGTCGTATCGCCTTCGGCTGCCGTTGCCGTTGGCGGCGACACGAAGGCCTCGGTCGCGATGTGGTCGGGCGGCACGCCGAGCTCGCCCAGCAATCTCCGCATCGCTTCCATCATCGGATCGGGACCGCAGATATAGACCCGGCTCGTCGCCAGCGCGGGCACGAAGTCCGTCAGCAGGGCGGCCGAGATGTGGCCACGCGGTCCGCTCCAGTCGGGGTCGGGCTGGCTCAGCACGATGCGCAGCTTCAGGTTCGGGAAGCGACGCTCGAGGTAGCGCAGCTCCTCCTCGAAGATCAGGTCGGCGCGTGTACGCACCGCGACAACGAAGTAGATGGTGCCTGGCCAGGCGCTGTCGGTCAGGTAGCGTGCGACCGACATCAGCGGCGTGATGCCGACGCCGCCTGCGAGCAGTACGACGCGCTGGCAGTCCCTGCCGGTGAAGACGAAGCGCCCGGCCGGCGCCGAGATGCGCAGGCGATCGCCCTCGCGCACCTGGTCGTGCAGGTGATGTGAGGCGTAGCCGCCGGGGACTCGCTTGACGGTGATCTCGCAATGCGCGCTGCGGCTCGGCGAGGAGGCTATGGTGTACGAGCGGTTCACACGCTTGCCGTCGATCGTCAGCGCGATATTGAGATATTGCCCCGGCTGGTGGTCAAATGGCAGTCCGCCTTCCGGTGCCACCAGGCGGAACGTCTTGACGTCGTGGGTCTCCTGGAAGATGCGCGCGACCACCAGCTCGCCCGACCAGTTGCGCTTCTTCTTCGCCGCTGCCGCGACCTGCGTCGGCTTCGCGGCGTCGGACCGCGTTCGACTTGCGGAGTGCATCGCCCGCTTTCGCAGGTCGAGGTAGTGATGGACCACGCGGTAGAGGAGCAGCATCCCGAGCACGATCGCGAAGGCGCGCGGCGCCCGCAGGTCGGACTTCACCAACAGCAGGAAATGCGTCACCCCGAGAATGGCGATGACATAGACGAGGCGATGCAGGAGCTTCCAGCGGCGTGCTCCAAGCCGCATCACCATGCGGTCGGTCGAGGTCACGGCGAGCGCGGTCATCAGGACAAGGGCGATGGTGCCGAGCTGAAGATAGGTGCGTGTCAGGATCTCCTCGACCGTGCTCGAGACGCTCGCGTCGCGGTCGAAGACGAAGAAGATGGCGAAGTGGGTGGCGACGTAGAAGAACGTGAGGAGCCCGAGCGGCCGCCGTATCGCGATGAACGTGTTCCAGCCGGTGAGCTGACGAAGCGGGGTCACGCTCAGCGTGAGCAGCAACATGACCAGCCCCACGAGGCCCGTCGTGCGGATGGCGAAGTTGACGTCGTTGGCGCCGAGCGCGCCATGGAGCGCGTCCCAGAACAGGAGCGCCATCGGTACGAGACCATTGACGACCACCAGCCATCTGGCGAGGCGGGCGTCGATTTTGAACGGAGCAGCGCGCGGGAGCGCGAGTGCCTCAGAAGTTTGCATGGAGGTCCATCCCTGCATAGAGGCTTGCCACCTGCTCGGCATAGCCGTTGAACAGCAGGGTCTCCATGCGCCCTGACGCGCCGATGCGCTGCTCGGTTGCCTGGCTCCACCGCGGATGGGGCACGGCCGGATTCACGTTGGCGTAGAAGCCGTACTCGCCCGGCGCCTGCCTGTTCCAGGTCGTCGGCGGCTCCTTGTCGGTGAGCGTGATCTTGACGATCGACTTGATCCCTTTGAAGCCGTACTTCCACGGCACCACGAGCCGGATCGGCGCGCCGTCCTGGGGCGGCATGGCCTTGCCGTAGAGGCCGCTCGCCAAGAGCGTCAGGGGGTGCATCGCCTCGTCCATGCGCAGCCCTTCGACGTAGGGCCAGTCGAGCGCGCCGGTCTTCTGTCCGGGAAAGCGCTCAGGGTCGTGCAGCGTCTCGAATGCGACGTACTTCGCCATGCCGAGCGGCTTTACCAGGTCGAGCAGCTTCGAGAGCGGGAACCCGGCCCACGGAATCACCATCGACCACGCCTCGACGCACCTCATCCTATAGATACGCTCCTCGGGTGGGGCGATGGCGAGGAGGTCGGAGAGATCGAACACCCGCGGCGCCGCGCACAGCCCCTCCACCGAGACCTTCCAACCGGTGGAGTTGAACCCCATCGCCGCCTCTGCGACGCCTTCCTTGTCGGTCGTGAACTCGTAGAAGTTGTTGTAGTGGGTGATGTCCTCGAAGGACGTCAGAGTCTCGTCGGTGCGGAAGCCGGGGCCAACCGGCCTGGTCAGATTGGTCAGGGGCGCGGTCTCGATCGTCTGGGCCGACACCCGGTTCAGCGCGCGATATGCCAGCCCCGTCCCGACCGCTGTCGCAGCGACGAGCCCGGCGCGCATGAAAGCGCGGCGGTTGAAGTAGAGCGCGGCAGGGGTGACTTCGGCGTCGAGGTCGTGCTTCATGGAACACGTGTATGACCAACCGCGGGATCTGGACACGCCACGGCCAATGATTTCCAAGAGTCCAAGCTGTGACCGCCACCGTCGACCTCCTCGTCTCTCATTCTCTGAAGCCAACACGTTCGGTTGGGGATGGTGCTATCCCTCCTGGGTAGCATCGGTCGGCAGCTCGGTGATAGACAGTCCGTAGTATGCGTCGGGCTCTTCCGTGTTGTCGGAATGCGCGGGGGCGCTCGCACCAGATCAGCCACTTCGCCGACGCCGACGTAGGCGTGAAATCTCTCCGGATAGCGCTTCACAATCTCAAACGCTCAAATGGTCAGCGCATTGTCTCGATCTTCGAGGGAAGTGACGCGAGCATTCGGCAAATACCATCGTCGAGCGAGACCATCGGCTTCCAGCCCGGAACCGGTGGCCCTGACCACGGCGGTTCCAGCGATGGCTCATCGTGCGCGTGAGCTGCCGATGTATCGATGAAGGCGTACTCGATCGGCCGGCCGGCGAGCGACCCGACCCTGCGCACGAGGTCCTCGAGCGAGTGGCGCTCGCCCGAGGACACTGCGAAGCGGCGACTGCGCACGAGGCCGGGTGACACCACGAGCAGGTCAGCCGCTTGCACGAAGGCTGCGGCCGCATCATCGACGTGGACGAGGTCGATCGGTGGCGCGCCACCAACCAGCTTCATCTGGGTGCCGGCCACAGCAGACTCGACGGCGACGCGCACGAAACGGCGGCGGTGGTCCGTTTCGCCGTAGAGGTCGTAGAGCACGAGCGAGACCATGTCGAGCCCGTGGACGCTGGCCAGGTGGGCCACGACGGAGTCGAAGGCGCTCTTCGCGGCCGCATAGAGATTGAGGGGTTGCGAGTGGTCGGGCCCCGCGAACTGGAAGAACGAGCTGGCCGTGACCAGCGCCCCTCGTCCGGATGCGATGAGTGCAGAGACGAGCTCGACGCCGAAGGTGATGTTCGTGTCGACGATAGGGGCGACATCGTCTGCGACGTGGCGTCGGACATAGTGGGTGGCGAGGTGGAAGGCGACGTCGGGACCCGCGAGCCCGACGATCTCACGCAAGGCCACCGCCCTCGAATGCCGGCCATCGAGAACGTGGACCTTGGCTCCGAGCGCTTCGAGTGCCTGGGTCTTCGAGGTCGCTCGTGCGACGACATGGACCTCGTCGCCACGGGCGATGAGCCGTCGGGCGAGCGAGAGCCCGAGGTTGCTCGTGGCCCCGGTGATGAGAGTGCGCATAGGTCTGCCGAACGCCAGCTGGACGCCTGACAAGCCTCAGGGTGAGCCTTCGAGGAGCAGGTAGCCGCGGCTGCGCCCGAGCACGATGTTCTGCAGCGAGATCACCTGGCCAGCGAGCGTCGGGCTCAAAGAGCCGAGGTCGAGCTCGGGCAGCGGGAAGTCCGCGAGCCCCTCGCCCGCGAACCCTTCGAGCAGGCTCGTCAGGAGCTGGTCACGCAGGAGCTGGATGAGGATGTCCTCCTGGTCGGGGCCAAAGAGGTCGCTCTCGATGCGGGTGATGTCGATGAGGATGTCTTCGGGGGCGATGGTCCCGATGCTGAGCGAGATGGCGCCGCTCGAGTCGACGGACACGTCGGCCGTGGTCTGGAAGTACACGACCATGCTGACGACCAGAGGCGAGCCACCCATCTTGAGCGAGGCGTCGACGTTGAGCTCGCCGAGCTGGATTCGGAGCTGGCCGTCCTCGCAGTCGGTCAGCAAGGGCGGCAGGCGTGCCGAGATGTCGACGGCCAGGTCGGTGATGCCGTACTGGCTCAGGTCAGCGCCCGAGAGCACCGAGGCCGGCACCGCGACCTCGAGCGCGCCACCCTGCCAGACCGCATGCAAGACCTGGTTGAGCACGTCGGTCGACAGGGCCATGGTGAGCTTCTTCTGGGCGTTCCAGGTCGGCAACCCGCCGTCGACCGCAAAGCAGCCGCCGCGCATCAATGAGCCGGCGGTCGCCCACGGCACCCGCTTGGCCGCCGAGACCTGCGTGCCGAGCGCCAGGTCGAGCTCACGCTCGTTGATGACGCTGAACTCGGGCTTCGCCTGCAGCCGCACATTGAGTGGCGTCATCCCGGGTAGAAACGCCGGGACCTCGAAGGTCTGGTCGATGGTGAAGCCGGCGAGCGCATCCTCGATGGCGGGTGGGATCTCCTGCTGGAGGGTGGTCTTGAAGCTCTCGACGATGCTCTCGCGGATGGTGTTCTCGAACAGGCTGATGAGCCAGTTGATGGACCAGTGCACGTCGATGTTCAGGTCGTCGATCGCGACGTTGATGGCCTGCGCCGTCACACGTGGCGTGCCCGCGATGATGGTGATGCCGAGGTCCGCGTCGATCCGGATGGCGCTCGCCGTGACGGTGCCCTCGACGTCGATGAAGCCGTCGGCGTACACGTCGATGCTCAGGTTGTTGATGTCGAGGTCGAGGACCAGCTTGTCTTTGGCCGGTGTGATTGCGATGCGCGGCGCGTCGTAGTCGACGTTGCGCAGGAAGACGTCATAGCCAGCATAGGTCACGACGGGCGACGGGATGAAGTCGCTGACGTCGAAGCTCGAGATGACACGTTCGAAGATGGTGGCGAGGTCATCGAGGCGGCCCGTGCGGTCGCCGTCGTCGATGAAGAGGCGCGAGAGGTGGACGATGATGCCGTCGGCGAAGGTCTGCGCCGCGGTCTTGTAGCCGGGTGCTGCGAGGAAGCCCTGGATGACCTTCACGGTCTGACCCTGGACGTCGGTGGCCTCGATGATGAGGGTGTTCATGCCGTGTTTGGGCGACAGCGGCATGTCGATCTCATAGAGGTTCTGGCCGGCCGTGACGGCGAAATTGGCGCCGTTGATCTTGACCGAAGCGAGCCCGCCGGTCGCGTCGCGGATCTCACCGCGCAGGCGGATGGTGCCGCCCGTCGTGACGACCATCTGGCCACGCGTCGGATAGATGACGTCGATGGTCGGGGCCGAGGCGTCGACGAGCACCGTCCGGGCAGCAGACAGGTTCGCGGGCGGGCCGGTCAGGGCGGTGAGGGTCCAGGTGCCTTCGGCGTCCAGCGTCGTGCGTTGGCCTCCCGCGATGGTCTCGCGCAGGGTGCCGTTGTGTCGGACCTCGATGTCGATCTCTGACGTGTCTGCGACCGGATTGCCGTACGAATCCGAGAGCTTGGGGGTGGCCATCGGGCGCGTGCCGAGGCCATAGACGGCGCGGTCGGGGGAGAGGTCGAGCGTCATCGTCGTCGGTGCGCCGGCGGTGACCGTGAGGCTCGCGGGTACCGTCTGGGTCGTGACCCAGCTCTCCTTCGGGGCGCAGGTAATGGGATAGACGCCTGCGCGTGTCGAGGTGATGCGGGTGCGGTCGATGTCGAGCCCGTTCACGCCGGTGACCGGCAGGGTGATGACCTTGTCGAGGTTCACGGCGTTGCCGAACTCGTCGCGGCCGGGGCAGGTCACGATGACCTCTTCGAGCGGCGCGATGAGGCTCTTCGACAGGACGGTCTCGAGCACCGATAGCGCTGCTGGCTTCACGTCGACGTTGATGGCGTTGCCGACGAGCGAGTTGTCCGGCAGCGCGCATCGGACCTCGAAGGTGCCGACGCGGATGAAGCGGACCGAGTTGTTGGTCGTGGTCACGCCGTCGTCCGGGCTCACCTGGACGACCATCTCGGCGCTCGTCGCGTTGTCCTGGGCGTCGCGCGCCGAGCAGGCCACGTTGATACGTTCACCCGCGGTGACACTCGTGCGCAGGATGGTCGTGCGGATGGCAATGGGCGGGCCCGACTGCACCGTGAGCGACACGGGCGACTGGTCGACCAGGGGCGGCGTGCCCGGGTAGCGGCAGCGAACGCGGATGACGCCGGCGTGGGCCGCCGTGATGCGGAAATTGTCGATGGTCACGCCGTCGGGGAGGTTGTTGTTGGCGTCGAAGACGTCGAACTCGAAGGGAAGCTCGGGCGTGAAGGCGGCTTCGTATTGGTCTTTGCCGGAGCAGGCGACGAGCGTCGACTCCCCTGCACCGATGACGGTCGGGCCAAGCGTCGTCTCGACGAAAGTGAGCTCGGGCGGGATGACCTGGCCATCGCCGGTCGCATCGTCCGCGGGGACGGCGTTGGTGCCATCACAGCCGAGGAGTGCGAGCGCGCTTAGCAGCGGCAGCAGACGCAGCGTCTTGATTGGGGCTGCGAGAGGGCCCATGCGGCGCGGGGAGGTCGTTTCGGGATTGGGCATGTCAGGCTCCAGGGGTACTGGGCGGCGCGTCCGAGGGGGGCGTCTCGCGAGGGCTCACGAATCGTGACCGACCGGGCGGCTGTCCTGGTCGGGGGATTCGTGCCGAGGGTTCGTGGGGAGTTGTGTGGAGGGTTCGACCGCGTCGCTGGACCGCTGGTCGCGAAGGTGTCGTCCGAGCGCGACGATATAACGCAAGGTGATGTGTTTCGGAATGCCGTGGCTCGATTCGAGGCTGGTCGCGATGTCGCGCACGCTTTTGTGCTCATCGCCGTACATCGTGAGGATGGCTGGTGTCGCGGCTTCGAGCTTCGGACCCCAGCGGGCGAGCTCGGCGCTCGTGAGCTCGAGCGGGCGGTTCGAGTAGCGCCACACGATGAGCTGCAACGCGGCGTAGGTCCCGAACAAGGTCCACAGCGGGACGCCGCAGGTCGACGTCAGCTGGAGCGTGAAGAGGCGATGGCCCAGGAGCTCGGTCACGAGCATAGCGAGCGCGACGAGGGCGCCGATGATGCCGAAGAGCAACGGGTTCTGCACGAGTCGGTCCTGGCGCCGCATCGGAGCGACGTCGACAAGAGACCATCGCCGTATACCCCGCGGCGGGGTTGGGATCCAGTCGCGCGGTTTATGCAAAACGGAGCGGGACGGGCCTCGGGCGAACCCTGAGCTCGCCGTGAGGTCGTTTCAGGGTCGGACCCTGCGCACACGCGGCGGAGGATCGGTCAGCTCGGTCGGCTGGACCCGCGGCGGGCGTCGTCGGCCAGGGACAGGTGTAGTCGGGTTGACGCTCGGGTCCGTCACGGTCGGGTCGGTCGTGGTGGTCGGCTGGAAGGGGACGCGTCGTCGGCCCGGGCGCTTGGTGAGCGGGTCGGTCGGGTCCGTCGTGGGTGTCGGCTCGGGGGTGACGACCGGCTCGGGAGTAGGCTCGGGCGTCGGAGTCGGCGGGGCCACGACCTTGGGTTTGGCGACAGCGACGGCGCGACGGCCGACCTGGATGCCGACGCGTTCGCCGTCGGGCGTGAGGTGGATCGACGTGAAGGGGAACTTCCGGTCGGTGACGTCGAAGCCGCTCGCGACGCGGCTCACCCGGCCCTGGAGGACTTGTTCATAGAAGTCCATGAGGGCCGTTGCGGGGGCCGTCGACTCCAGGCGCAGGTAGAGCTCACCCGCGTCGACCACGGTCGTGCCTTCGGGGACGGGGAAGCCTTCGACGTCCTGGAGGGCCCGGTGGAGCGGGCCGGTGGGTTCGACTCGAGCCAGGGCTGCATCGTCTGATCCTGCCGGCTCGGTGTCGGTCGGAGCCGTCGTGTCTTCGGCCGCAGCAGCGAGTGTGTCGGGTGCGGTCGCAGCGGCGATTACGACATCGGCGTGAGCGGCGTCATCCGCGTTACGGGGGACGACAGCGGGCTCGACCGGGGTCGGCGCAGGGGCGTTTCCAACGGCCCCACCCTCGGGCGAGACCTGAGCCGCCAAGACGGTCTGGGGGTTGGGTTCAGCCGAGCCACCGAGGGCGACCGCCGCTGCGGCCCCACCGCCGAGCAACAACACACCGGCGACGACCCAGGGCAGGGCGCTCTTCTTCTTGGCCAGCTTGAGGGGTGCTCCCTCGGGGGCGGACGTCACGGTGGCCGCGTACTCGGATTGACGCACGGCGGCCGCGACGGCCTGGCGCGACAAGGACAGGGTGTGGCTCAGTGGGTCGCCGATCTCCGCGAGCGAGGCGCGGACCTCGCGTTGGAGCTCGGCTGCGGATTGGAAGCGGTCGGCGGGGTCCTTTGCGAGCAGTCGCATCAGGACTCCCTCGACTCGGGGCACGATGCCGAGCCCGGGGCTGCGCTGGCTGGGTGGGACGATGGCCTCGTTGACGTGTTTGACGAGATAGTCGATGGCGCTGTTGGCGCGGAACGGGTGGTCGCCTGTCAGCATCTCATGGAGGATGACACCGAGCGCATAGAGGTCGGTGCGCGCGTCGACCTCGCCGCCTTGGACCTGTTCCGGGGCCATGTACTTCGGGGTGCCAAAGATGGCGCCCGCCTGGGTCAGAGCGGCCGCACCTTCCTGGGTGCCCACCTTGGCGATGCCGAAGTCGAGGACCTTGACCCAGTCCTCGTTGCCGTGGCGGTGGGTGAGCATGATGTTCTCGGGCTTCAGGTCCCGATGGACGACCCCGCGTGAGTGGGCTTCGATGAGGGCCGAGGCGGTCTGGTCGAGGATACGGAGGGCGCGTGCCTGGTCGAGTGGGTGCTCGGCGATGGCGTGGCCGAGGTCGGCGCCCTCGATGAACTCCATCGCGAGGTACATGCGGCCATCGTCGGCCTGACCGAAGACGTAGACCTGGACGATGTGTGGGTGGTTGAGCGCGGCGACGGCGCGCGCCTCACGTTTGAAGCGCTCGACCGCCTGGGGGCTGCCCGCGGTGAGCTCGGGGTGCATCACCTTGATGACCACCTTGCGGCCCATGTCGGTCTGCTCCGCGAGGTAGACGGCACCCATGCCGCCCGCGCCGAGGAGCTTCTCGATGTGGAACTGGCCGGCGATGACCTGACCCACCAGGGGATCGGCGGGGTCGGCAGCCTTGGGGTCTTGCGTGGGTGGCGGCATGTGGCGCTCCGACAGATGCGTGGAGGTGCGTTGGAAGATCGGCAAGACGATAGTGCCGAGGATGGAGCGCTGTCCATCCCCTCACCACGGCGCGACCTTAAATCGCCATAGCCGCGGCCTCGCCGATTCGGGGCCAAACGCCATAGGAGTGGCGGGTGGGCGTCGTTTGTGAAGCTCGTGTCAGAGTGCGGCGGGCTCGAGCGATCGT
This sequence comes from uncultured Myxococcia bacterium, assembly GCA_942493285.1. Lineage (GTDB taxonomy): Bacteria > Myxococcota_A > UBA9042 > PHBI01 > PHBI01 > WYBB01. Next base: position 5,327,278 of record OW818691.1, on the reverse strand, counting down.
AGGCGGGTCGCGAGCTTCTCGGCCAGGGCGCCGCGCACGGCTTTGGAGAAGGCCTCCACTAGCTCGGCCTTGTTGATCTGACCACGCTTCATGCGGACCTTGACGTCGCCGCTCATGGCGAACTCGAATCGGACGGCGCCGAGCGCGCGAACCTCGGGCTCGATGGCGTAGAGGTGGGCCGAGCCTTCGAAGTTGCCGGCCACGTAGGCCTTGTTGTCGGGCGTGACGCCGGGCACGACGAGCTCGTCGGGGTCCACGATGATGACGTAGCGTAGGTTCTCGAGCCAACGGAAGCCGTGCTCGATGATGCGGTTGACCCGCTCGGGCTCATCGCCTTCGGGGTACTTCTCGTTGGGAGGGTAGCGGCCGGTCTCGAGCAGGCTCTTGGTGAGGACGAGCCACTCCGCCTGGCCGAAGTTGACGGACGCGACCGTGGGATAGCGGTCGGGCGCGTCGAGCTGGGCGAGGTCGATGGCCCAGGTGTCGCAGGGCTTGTCCCGAAACGGGGGAATCATAAGGTCACAAAGCGACATCGGTCCCGGGTCGACCATCGTGTCTTCGAAGACGTCGGGGGCGGCTTTGGCCAGGTCACGAGCCTGGAGCACTTTGGCGATGCGCGCGGTCGATTGTGGACGCCGCGCCTCGATGAAGGTCTCGACCGAGGGGGCACAGCCCGACAGGACAACGCCTGATGAGCCGAGGAGCGAGAGGCAGATGGACGCGGCAAAGGAGGCTTTTGTGAGGCGGGTCATGACCCGGACAGCGTCTTGCAGCGACCTCCCTGTGTCAAGCGAGTCAAGCCCGTGAAAGGGCAAAGCCAAGAGACTCGAGGGCGTCGCGGTCAGGGTCGGACCGGGGGAGCCTGGCGTTTCTGAGGAACACGAAGCGTCGGGATCGCCCTCGAGAGAGCGGTCACAGGTCTAAAAAACATGTCAAATTGACCGGTTTCGAAAAACAGGCTGCGAAAATGAAGAGGCCAGCCGTTTCTCCCGTTAGTATGTTCGAGTGGCCGATTCCGACGCTGTCGCGAACGGTTGTATCCCCCGCAAGACGAGGTACCCGAGATGACGGCCTGCAGTCGCGAGACCATCGAAGAGAAGACGCCGAGGTGGGCGTCTCGATGGTTGGCGCTGGCGGCCTCGATCGTTTCGGTGGTCTTCGTGTCTGGGGTCAGGGCACAGGAGTCGACACCCGGGGGTGCAGCAGCGACCGGCGCTCCGGGCGAACCAGGCGGAGTCCCCGCAAGCCTCGAGGATGATCGGCACGAGGCCGTCGCCGCTGCCGCTGCCGCCATCATGGGTGTGGTCGACAAGGCGTCGGAGGGCCGGGGCGCGACGGAGAAGCCGCGTATCGTCCCGGCGATTCGGAAAGAAGAGTCGCTCGCGACGTGGCGCTTCGAGCTGCCGGTGCCGCTCGTGAAGCAGGTCGGCAACAAGACCAATTGTGGGCCGTCGGCGGCGGCCATGGCGGTCGTTGCGTTCCGTGGGGCCGAGGCGTCGGCGCCGCTCGTGCGTGAGTTGCGCGACACCATCGGCGAGTGGACGTGGCAAGCGTTCCCGATGCGGCAGATGCGACTGCCCGGCTACGACGCGGGCATGACGACGCGCCACATGATGAAGGCCTCGATGGAGCGCTTCGAGCCGACGGTTGGTTGGGCCCCGGTCGAGCATGCGTGGCTGCCGCTCGAAGTGTGGTCGATCGTGACCCTCAAGAAGGCGCTGGCCGAGCGTCGGCCGATGGTCGTCCTGGCCGAGGCGCGGACCCTCTGGGGACTTGATGCGGCGGGGCTGCACTGGGTGGTCGTGACCGGGCTCGACGGGGGCTCGGTGGTGTTCAACGACCCGGCCGATGGCACGCCCGCCAAGGTCTCGCTCGAGCGGTTCTGGACGGCGTGGCGACTCTCGGCCATCTACCGTTCACTGCCCATGGTCGCTGGCTTCGAAGCGTTGGTCGCCGACCGCTCGTTGCCGGTCATCCATGCGCCGATGCCGGACCTCCGGCCGGCCCCGATACCGCCGGTCTTCTGAGGTCTTTTCAACGGAATCGGGTGCGCGTATAGCGGCGCTTGTGAGGGCACCGCGAGGTCCGAGGGCGTTTGACGTCGGAGGCGACGCGGGCATGACGCTGACGGTGGGTGCCGGCCGCGGACCTCTCAGAGACGGCGAGAGACGGGGTCGGTGGCCGGTGGGCCGCCCGACGGGGGTGGGTCGTGGGCAATGTCCAGGCGGTGACGGCGGGGGCTAACGACATCCGGGGCGAGCTGCTCGGGGATGCGCTGAGCCATGGTGTGGGCGGGCTCGAGGTCGACGGGGTCGATGTCGGCAGGCTCGCCAAGCGGCTCGGGACGCCGCTCTATGTGTATGGGCGCAAGACGCTTGCGCGGCGCTTCGACGAGCTCGAGAGGGCGCTCGCGACGACCGGTCGACGGTTCGAAATCCGCTACGCGATGAAGTCGAATCGCTTCGGGCCGGTGTTGGATCTGGTGCGCGAGCGTAAGACCCTGAAGGTCGACACCTGCTCGCCGCGTGAGGTCGAGCGCGCGCTGAGCCACGGATTCCAGCCTCACGAGCTGTCGCTCACGGCGGGCATGCTCTCGCAGCGCGACCTCGCGACGGTGGCGCGTTACGGCGTGAAGCCGAACCTCGACACGTTCTCGGTGATTCGGCGGTGGGCCGAGACGCCAGGGCGTGAGCTGTCGAACATCGGCCTGCGCATCAACCCCGAGGTGAGCGTCGGGTGGGGCGAGGAGCCCAAGCTCGCGTACGGCAACTCGAAGTTCGGCTTCGACCAGGACCGGGTCATCGAGGCGGCCGACTATGCGCGCTCGCTCGGGCTCGTGGTCGACGAGGTCCACATGCATCTCGGTTGGGGGCTGCAGCGCAGTGCTGCGGCCACGGTGAAGGGGGCGTTCACGCGGCTGGCGGAGCTGGCGAAGACCATCGGCACGGTGACGACCGTCAATGTCGGCGGTGGTCTGTGCTGGCGCCATCGGGCGAGCGACGACCCGTTGCCGCTCGGGACCTGGGCCGAGATCGTCGGCGAGTCGCTGGCCGGGCTCGACCCGTCGGTCGGCATCGCGTGTGAGCCGGGCACCTACATCACGAGCGCGTCGGGTGTGCTCGTGGTCGAGGTGACGACCGTCGAGCCGCGCAAGAGCGGGACCTGGATCGGCGTCGATGCGGGCCATTCGGTCAACGTCTTCGCGGCGCACTACGGCATCCCGATGGTGTTCTTCCCGGTCGCCGAGCCGCTGCGGCCCTTGGCCACGCGGGTGAACATCGGTGGCAACATCAACGAGGCGAACGACGTGTTCGCGCGTGACCGCGAGTTTCCAGACGTCGTCGAGGGCGAGCTGCTGGCGCTGTGGCCGGCCGGTGGTTATGGGTCTTCGATGGCGAGTGACCATTGCCTGCGAGGCCAACCCGCCGAGGTGCTGGTCTGAAACGTCTGCTCGGGCGGCCGCCCGGCTCGTACGATTGGGGCGGCAAGGCTCGCAGGACCGATCCGATCGGCTAGACGTCTGGAGGTGTGCATGACCGGGACCCGACTCGAGACCGACACGATGGGCGCTGTCGCGGTCGCCGCCGACAAGCTCTGGGGTGCACAGACCCAGCGGTCACTGCAGAACTTTGCGATTGGGGACATCCGTTTCACCCGCCCCATGATTCGCGCCTTCGGTGTCCTGAAGAAGGCGGCCGCGCTCGTCAATCGCGACCTGGGTGTCCTGTCTGAGGCCAAGGCGACGGCCATCATGCGCGTCGCGGACGAGGTCATCGCGGGCCAGCACGACGCGCACTTTCCGCTCGTCGTCTTCCAGACGGGGTCGGGCACCCAGACCAACATGAACGTCAACGAGGTCATCTCGAACCGGGCCATCCAGCTGGCCGGTGGGGTGCTCGGCTCGAAGACCCCGATCCACCCCAACGACGACGTCAACGCGTCGCAGTCGTCCAATGACGCCTTCCCGACGGCCATGCACATCGCGGCCGCAGACGAGCTCGTACATCGCCTCATGCCTGCGGTGAAGGCGCTGCGCGACGTGCTCCACGGCAAGGCCCTGGCCTTCGCCGACATCGTCAAGATCGGCCGCACCCACCTGCAGGACGCGACCCCGTTGACGCTGGGCCAGGAGGTCTCCGGTTGGGTCGCTCAGCTCGACCACGCGCTCGACCGGGTCGCGGCCTGCCTGCCTGGACTCTACGAGCTCGCGCTCGGCGGGACCGCCGTTGGGACCGGGCTGAACACGCATCCGGAATTTGCGGTCCGCGCTGCCCTGGCCATCGCCGAGGCGACGGGACTCCCCTTCGTCACAGCCCCGAACAAGTTTGCGGCCCTCGCTGCCAACGACGCCGTGGCCTTTGCGTCGGCCGCCTTGCGCACGCTCGCGGGCAGCCTCATGAAGGTCGCCAATGACGTGCGCTGGCTGGCTTCGGGGCCTCGCTCCGGACTCGGCGAGCTGCGAATCCCGGAGAACGAGCCCGGCTCGTCCATCATGCCCGGCAAGGTGAACCCGACCCAGTCCGAGGCCCTGACCATGGTCGTGTGCCAGGTCTACGGCAACGACGCGGCCATCGCGTTCGCCGCCTCACAGGGCAACTTCGAGCTCAACGTCTTCAAGCCCGTGATGATCCACAACCTGCTCGAGTCGGTGCGGCTCATCGCTGACGGCTGTGACTCGTTTCGTATGCACTGCGCCGCCGGCATCGAGCCCGACCGCGACCGCATCGCGGCGCTCGTGACGAGCTCCCTCATGCTCGTCACCGCGCTCAACCCCCACATCGGCTACGACAAGGCCGCTCAGATAGCCAAGAAGGCGCATCACGACGGTTCGACCCTCAAGGCCGCCGCCCTCGCCCTTGGCTTCGTCAGCTCGGAGGACTTCGATCGCTGGATCGACCCCGGGGCAATGACCCGCCCCGGACCCCGGTAGGCGGCTGGACCGGCCCAAATCAGCCAGAGCCATCAAGTCAGAACGATGGACTGCCAAACCAAATGCGTCTGGTCCCAAGGCGAATCTTTACCAGTTGAACGGTTTTCGCGATGGTGTCGCCGATGATTGGCCCCGCAAACCGACCCTGGGCAAGGACCCTCGCCGCGACGCTCATGCTCGTTTTGCTGCAGGGCTGCGCTCCGCTCATCCGGCTAGGGGACATCGAGCCGCCACCGGGCGAGCGTGTGCTCGTCGAGGTCGAGGTCCGCCCGCGCCGCGAAGGAGTGTCGCCAGGCGAGCTCGCGGCGGCGATGGACGCGACCGGTATCGCTGCGCTCGCCACCGCTCCCGTCTCGGCCGTCACCTCGTCGACCGCCGAGAGCGAGATGTCGTCTTCGGTCCAGGGGCTCTCCGTGCCGGCCGAGGACGCGCTCGTCGACGCCGGTGAGATCGCCACCGATGCCCGCCGCCTCGAGAGCATCTACATGGCGCGCGGCTATTACCGGGCTCGCTCGGTAGGTCACAGGCTCATCCCCATGGGCACCGACCGCGCAAAGGTCGTCTTCGAGGTGACCGAGAACCAGGAGACGATTGTCTCGGAAATCAAGTTTCTCGGTGCCTGCGAGAGCGAGCTGTCGCCCGAGACGGAGGCCAACGTTCGCCTAACCGACGAGCAGAAAGCCGAAGAGCGCAAGCGTATCAAGGAGCTTTGCCAAGCCGCCATCGATACGGTCGAGATCCGGGTCGGCGACCTCTGGGACGAGCAGCTCTACGCGTCCGGTCTCGACTCCCTGGCCCGCGCCTTCCGCAGTGAAGGGTTCATCCATGCACGCGTCACGGGTGACAACTGGGTCTCCATCGACCAGCACAAGGCCGCGGTCGCCTATCAGATCGCGTCGGGCCCGCTCGTGCGAGTCCGCGGTGAGGTGCGCATCGAGGGCGCCCAGCGGGTGAAGCTCGCTCGGATCCGACGGCGCATCGACATCGTCCCTGGCGACATCATCGACAGCGTGCTCCTGCGTCGTGTCGAACGGCGCGTGGCCGACCTCGGTCCGTTCTTCTCCGTCCAGGCCCAGGCGGTGCGTGACCAGGGCCGAAGCCAGCGACAGCTCGCCGAGACGCCCGCCGATACCGAGGTTGCCGAAGGTGATGCGGTGGCCGAAATCCCGAGACCGCGGCTCGCGTCGTCCATGCCCTTGAAGCTCCAGGTCGCCGAGGCACCCCGTTGGGAGCTGACCATCGGCCCGAGCTTCGTCACCGACTTCGTGCGCCTCGACATCGCGCTGCCGACGCGCTTCACCCACCGCAACCTGTTCGACGAGCTCGTGGCACTCGACATCCGCGCCAAGCCCGCGCTCGTGTTCCCGGACTGCTTCACGGGCGACGCCTGCCTCGACAAGACCGGCTTTGGCATCGACAGCCGCGCCGCCATCGACATTCCCTCGTTTTTCGAGGAATACCTGCGCTTCACCATCGACGCAACCTACCGTCGTGACCCATCGCAGGACACGCAGAGCCAGGAGGTCGGCGGGTCGGTCGGTCTCTCACGGCGCATCATCGAAGGGCTCACGGCGCGACTGGGCTACAACCTCGCCTTCTTCAACTATTTCGGCACGGGCGCCCTCGATGGGCTCTCGGCCGAAGACGCTTTGTCGCAAGCCGAGCTCCGCTTCAAGACGCAGGACCTGCTTGCCTGGCTCGACCTGGCCCTCGTCCTCGACCTGCGCGACAACCCGCTGGACTCGCGCAACGGCTTCTACAGCGCCTTGTCCGCCAACTTCGCCCACGGGGCGCTCGGCAGCGAGGTCGACTACACACGCCTCGTGGGCGATGTCCGCGGCTATTGGACGCCACGCTTCCTGCCGATGCTGACGCTCGCAGCGCGTTTCAAGATCGGCTGGAACTTCGTCGACGAGGCCCAGGGGACGCCCCAGCCCGCGCGTTTCCGGTCCGGTGGTGCCACGACCATGCGCGGCTTCGCGACCGATCGTATCGGCGACTATGTCTGCGCCGAGCCCGATGCCTCGGGCAACTACATCAACAACCCGGACTGCGGTGAAGGCTCCTCGCAGCGCACCTACGTCGGTGGCAACTACCTCATCGAGTCCAACTTCGAGGTGCGTGTCCGCTTCCGCAACGGGCTCGGACTGGTCGCCTTCGCCGATGTCGGCCGCGTCTGGAGCCGTCGTACTGACGTCGGCAAAGACCCACTGTATGTCGCCATCGGGCCGGGTCTGCGCTACGATCTGCCGGTCGGTCCTATCCGTCTCGACCTCGGTTTCCTCCTCGGCAAGCAACGCGCAACCGAGCTCCATTTCTCGCTCGGGCAGGCCTTCTGATGGCCGACGCAGAGCGCGCGAACCAGGCGGCGACGCCAGTCGAGAAAGAAGCGCGGGCCACCCCACCCAAGCGTCGGCGTCGTCCATTTATCTTGGCTCTCAAGATATTACTCTGGACGATCGTCTCGCTGATCGTGCTGGTGCTCCTCGTCTTCGGGTTTCTCCAGACCGAGCCCGGTCGCAACCTCGTGCGCGACATCACCGTCGATGTCCTCAATGGGGCCCTGAAGGGGCGCGTCGAGGTCGACCGTATCGGCGGCTTCCTGCCCTTCGACGCCCGCGTCGAGGGCTTTCGTGTGTTCGACCCCGATGGTCGCAAGGTGTTGAGCGTCGCCTCGGTGACGGCTGACTTCCACCCGTGGGATCTCCTGGACAACAAGGTCCGGCTCTCGAACGTCGTAGTCGAACGCCCCGAGGTCATGATCTTCGACGAGGACAACAGCCTGGCGCTGTTGCGGGCCTTCGAGCCGCGTGATCCGAGCCCCGACACGACGGCATCGCCCTGGCTCATCGCATTCGAAGGCATTCGCCTCGATCAGGGGACGGTCGAACGAATACTCCCGGGTCCGCAGGACCTCTCGCTCGCCGACTTGCGCCTCGACCTCACGCTGGCGCTCGGACCTGAGGGGCTCGAGTGGCCGCTGCTGGCGCTTCGCGGCACACCTACCGGCAACTCCGAGCTCGCCGAGATCATCGGCGGCGAGCTGATCATCGCGACGCGAGGCGGGATCTCGGATGGCGGGGTGCGTATCGAGGCGCTCGAGGTCGACGTCGGAGGCCACCGCCTTCACGCCAACGGGTTCATCGGATTGGGCGGCGAGGCACCGCCAGGCTCGGCTCCGGTCGAGGTCAAGCTCGACATCTCCGCGTTGCGTATCGACCTCTCGCGACTTCCCGCTGGCCTTCGCGAACGGCTCGTGACCCAAGGCATCGCCGACCCCGAGTCGAAGTCAGGGACCCTCTCGGGGAGTGGTGCCGTGGCACTTGCGCGTAACGGCGCCGTGCGCTTGGACCTCGGGTTCGACCTGCCGCTCGGCCTCGTCAATCTGGCTGTCGGGGGTGACATCGACTTCGCCGCCGCGACGGCGGAAACGATGATCGGGGACTGGGCCGCCTCGCTCCATCTGGTCGATGGTCTGCTGCCCTCCAGCATCGCCGACCAGCTCCCGGTGGGCGCTCGTGGCAAGCGTGTGGAGCTCATCGTGAAGGCCGATGGCCGTCGCATCCCACCCGGGCGCGGTGGGGATGGCGGTCGGCTCCACGTCGAGCTCGAGGTGTTCGAGACGACCATCGATGTCGAAGGTGAGGGTTATCTCTCGACCGTCGTCGACAGGGTGGCCGACGACCCTGGCGACCAGGCGCCGACCTTTCTCGTGAGCACGCACCTGGCCGAGCTCGGTCTGCAGCCGTGGCTCGAGCTCGTCGGCGAGCCGGCGCTCATCGGTGAGGTGAAAAACCTGCAACTGGAAGGGCGCATCGCGCTGCCTGCCGACGGGCTGCCGCGGGTCGCCGCGCTCGCATCGTTCCAGACCTCGGTGGACGGTACTTTGAGGGCGGTGGACCCGCCCGTCGCACTGCGGGCCTCGAATGTCGAAGCGCGGGCGTCGGTCCGTTGGGAAGGGGTCGGCGTGCCGACGGGCCGACTCGACCTCGAAGGCACGGGTCTCGGGTTCGACATCGGCGCCGCGGAGTCGGTCAGCATGGGCTTCGACCTCATCGAGGACGGGGGCAAGCTGTCGGTGGTCGGTACGCTGACAGCGGTAAAGGCGGCGTGGGGGGATGTGTCCGTCGGCCGGGTCGAGGTGCCCATCTCGCTCGGACTCGATGAGCTCATGCGGGGCGAGTTGCCGGCGGGACGTGTGCGTTGGACCGCGAACAACCTGCGTGCAGGGGCACGCTCGGTGGCGTCCACCAGCGGTGACCTCACCGTCGCACCCGAGCGCGGCGGACTCAGGGTGCGTGGGGCGGTCGTCACCGGTGAGGCGAGGGTCGACGCGCAGACGTCGGTCGGGTCGGCCGACCTGAAGGTCGACGTATGGCTCGCTCCGGCGGCCGAGGCGCCTGTCGGCGGGCCGATCTCGGGCCGCATCGATGGGACCGTGGCTCGCCTCCGCCAAGGGGCAAACCGCGTCGAATCGGTCGAGCTCATCGGCCTCGTGGTCGACGTACCGCTCGGCCCAGACGGACTGTCCGGGCGCATCGCAGCGGTCGGGACCGTCAAGGCCGGCGGTCTACGTATTCCAGGGGCGACCGTCGCGCGGCTCGAAGCCGAGCTCGATGCGGAGCTCGATACACGCACCATGGAGGCCACCGGTCGGGCCGACATCAAAGCGCGCGATGTCCTTGTCGAGACAGGGCAATTCGTCGCGGTCGACGGCACATCCGAGCTGGTCGGCAAGGTGCAGCGCCTCGCCGTCGTCGACGTCAAAGCCGTGGCGAAGCCAGGCGGTGTCATCGCGCTCGACGGCTTCGCCAGCCAAGAGCCCTCCAAGACCGACACCCCGAGCCTCGATGCAAAGTTCTCGGGTCAGGTCGTCCTCCCGTCTCGCCGTCGCGCTCTCGCGGCGACGCTCAATAGCCTCGTCGTCACCCGCCAGGGGGACCTCGAGCCGACCCTCGTCATCGGGCGCACCACGTATGAAGCCGGCGGCTGGATAACGCTCGAGAGCCTGGTGCTGCGCAGCGCGCGCAGGGCCGGTGCCATTCAGGTCTCGGGCCGCTTCCGCCCCACGGACGAGGCCATCGAGCTCTCGGTCCAGGCGGACGACCTCTCGCTCGCGCGCTGGGGTTCGCTGGTGCGCGATGTCTTCCAATGGCTCGACCTCGACGCGGCACCGCTGGGAGACTTCGCGAAGGACGTCGAGGGCCGGGTGGCGCTCTCGCTGGATGCACGTGGGACCCTCTCTGCCCCCGAGCTCAATGTCCGGATGCGCGTCGGTGGGCTGCGCTACAAAGAGCACCGCGATGGTTTTCTCGACCTCTCTGCGCGCACGAGTGCTGGCCGCATCGAAGGCGACCTGAGCGTGCGCTGGCACGCCAACAGCTCGTTTGCGGTCCATGCCGCGTTGCCGGCCACGCTCTCGCTCTCGCCGCCTGGCCTCACCTGGGCCGATGACGAGCAGCTCGAGCTCGAGGTCCGGCTCGAGGAACCCGATCTCGACCGCACCCGCGCGATCGCACAAACCATCCTTCCGAGCTTCCGGTCTCCAGGCATCGCCGGCTCCGTCGACTTCCTCTTGAGAGTGACGGGTACCGCGATGGACCCGCGGCTCACGACCACGCTGCTCATGGACGATCTCGACCTCTCGCCGACCTGGAAGGACGGACGCCTCACGCTTGAAGGGAGCTCACGAGACAACGCGTCGGGGTTCCGCGTGGAGGTCGTGGACGCGCAGAACCGGACACAGATGCAGGTGGACATCCAGCTGCCCTTCGCGGTGCCACGCGCCATTCGTGAGGCTGACCCCGTCGCCTGGATGCGCGGTCGCCTCGACGACAATCCGTTCCTGGTCGAAGTCACCATCCCGCCCTTCGTCGTCCACGAGACCCCGCTCGCGACTCTGATTCCGCCAGAGTTCGCGGACCTCGCGGCTGATGTGGACATGCGCATCGGAGGGACCTTCAAGGACCCGGTCGTGCGTGGACACGCGGCGCTCAAGTCCCCCGAGTCGCTGCCCATCGATCTCGGTTTCCGCATCGACGTCGAGACCGAGGACACCGGGCTCGTGCATTCGCGGCTAGCGGTCGTGAGGCCGGGCGGCGACACGTTGCTCGAGGGCAGCCTCTTCCTGCCGCAGCTCTCGACCATCCTCAGGACGCCGGAGCGATTGCCGGAGGTGATGAAGGATCCTCAGCTCTCCTTCGAGCTCTTCTCGAGCGAGATCCGTTCGATCGACTTCTGGGAGCTCAAAGGGGGGCTCGGCGACCTCTTCGCGCAGCTCTTCCCGGACGGTTGGCTAATGCTCAACGCCTCCGCCAAGGGTGGTGTGGACGGGCTCACCGCGGGTGTCTATCTCCGCGTCCGCACGACGGCGCCACCGGGCTATGTCGCACCTGCGCTCGACGATCCGACGGCGGTGCGCCGCAATGCAGCCGACGACGTGAGGCTCGCGCTGACCATCGCAGACAAGACGTCCATGTCGCTGGTCATGACCCAGGACACACGCGCTTTGACCCCGTCTCTGGGTGTGCACGTCGTGCTGGGGGTGTCGGGTCAGCAACTGGTGGCGGGTTCCTATGGGAAGCTCGACGACATCCCGATCGAGGTCGGTCGGATCCAGGGCGGCGAGTTCCGACTCGAGGGCTTCGCCGGGGTCTTCAAGTCGGTGCTCGGCAACTCGGGTGGGTCCCTGTCGGGCGAGCTCCTCGTCTCGGGGACGCTCGGATCTCCCCGATTCGAAAAGGGTTTACGCGCCCAATTCGCGCCCTTCATCGTCGCCCCGCTCGGCCTCGAGCACGACAACGCGACCGTCACGCTCAACTTCGAGGAAGGCACCAGGTGGCGGCTCGAGGTCACCGAGCTCTACGCGATGGACCAGAAGGTGCGGACCAAGGACGACTATTGCGGGGTGAAGCCGAGGACCATCGGGGCCGTCGACTACACGTCCCATCCCTACCTGACGGTCGCGCTGAGCGGCGACATGCCACGCCCTGTGCCACGCCTCATGACGCTCGAAGGGTGCATCGGGATGAAGGACTACCCGCTGCTGCGAAAGAAGGACATGACCGGGCGCATCGATGGCAGCCTCCAGCTCTCGGGGACCGTGGCCGCGCCTGCCATTCGCGGAGAGCTCACCGTGGTCGACGCGATGCTGGCGCCCGAGCTCGCTTCGAAGTCGGTGCGGCCCATCGGCACACCGCTGGATGTGACCCTGGTTCGCGGCGACCCGGTGCCCCCCGCCGTGCGCGTCACCCGAAACCCCTACAAGACCGGGCTCGCCCTCGACATCAACGTCATCCTTCCCAAGGACGTCGTGCGTGTCGAACCGAGCCTCACCCAGCCCTTCGGCGAGGTGCGCGCTCTGCTCTATCCCACCGGCTCGGTCCGCATCCGCACGATCGCGGGCGAGCTGTCACTCGTCGGTACCATCGAGGTCCCCAAGGAGACGGTGTTTCTCTACGGCAAGACCTTCAGCGTCGACCCCGAGTCGCGCCTCGTCTTCACGGGCGACATGGCGACCGACCCCCAGCTCTTCTTCACGGCGCGGTACAACATCGCGCATATCGACCTCTCGTCGATCGGTCTTGCGTCGCTCAAGGACAGCGAGGTCGTGGTGCGGGTCACCGGCTCGCCGAGTGCGCCGCGCCTCGAGTTCTCGTCGACTCCGTCGATGGACGAGACCAACATCTTGTCGGTCATCACGCTCGGCGTTCCCGCGGGCGGCGGCGAGGCGCTCGGCGACGCGGTGCAGAGCCAGCTCCTGACGGCCGTCATGGGCATGGCCACGCTCCAATTCGCGCGCGACTTCCAGCAGCGTCTCGCCCTCGATGTCCTGCGCATCGAAGCGCGCTCGTCAAACCCGACCGACACACGCCTCACGGCGGGCAAGCGGCTCGCCGAGGACCTCACACTCAACTACTACCTGAACCTCGTAGCGCGAGAGGGTGAGGACCAGCAGAGCGGCTCGCTCGAATATCGGTTCACGCGTTACCTCTCTCTGTTGGCGCGGGCGGGCGACGCCGGCGATGTCGGGCTCGAGTTCAACCTGCGGTTCCAGGATTCGCCGCCCCCGCCGCGTACGGCACCTCGCCGGCGCGAGCGCTCGGATCAGCGGCCCCGCAAGGATCCCGAGCAGATGCGCCGCGCGGCCCCCTGACGTCGTTATGCGTTTCAACACCACATGGGGATTGAAACGCATACGACGTGATCGGATCGCTCGGGCCCTCTCCGGCCTCCGCCGTGTCCTCTGGGCCGCGTCCAGATAGGGCGGAGGCCCGACGGACCCGGCTACGGCGCTCCGAGGACCCTCGCTGACGTTTCACACTGACGTCGTTATGCGTTTCGGCACCACATGGGGATTGAAACGCATACGACGTGATCGGATCGCTCGGGCCCTCTCCGGCCTCCGCCGTGTCCTCTGGGCCGCGTCCAGATAGGGCGGAGGCCCGACGGACCCGGCTACGGCGCTCCGAGGACCCTCGCTGACGTTTCCCCTGACCCGAGAAACAATCTCAAACATCGCCGGCCCTTTACCCGTGGCCCGGCGAGGACTAATGTCTGCGCTCCTACTCGAAGACGCGCCCCGGCCTGGTCGCCCATCAAGGTCGCACGGCATCGCAGCGACACGGCGCGCCCTCGGTCGATTCTCCCACAGCCCTCCCTCCGATCGCCCATGCAAAGCCCCACCCTGGCTCTCGAATCCAACCCGCTTGCGTCCTTCGAAGCGATTCGTCTACGCGTGGCTCGGATGCGGATGCGCGGAGGTGTCGGCCTGAAGGACCTCGTGGCGGCGGTGGCGACCGACATGGCCTCGGTCCTCGGGGTGGCGCGTATCGGTGTGTGGTTCTTCGTCGACGACCGCCGGCGGCTGTCGATCTTCCACCTGCACGACGCGGAGTCCACCGCGAGCTACGAGGGGACCTTCCTGGAAAAGGATGACTTCCCAGTCTATTTTCGTGCCCTGTCGGAGGGGAAGGCGCTCCGCATCGACGACATCGGCACCGACCCACGCGCCGCCGAGTTCCGCGAGGTCTACCTCCGGCCGCTTGGGATCGGCGCCCTCCTCGATGTGCCCATCCTGAGGGACGGCGAGGTCGTTGGAGTGGTCTGCCACGAGCATCGGGGGACCCCGCGACCGTGGTCGGACGTCGAGACGGGACTCGCGATGGCGTCGGCCGACTCGATAGCGTTGGGCCTTGCGGAGGCCGAGCGGTCCGAGGCGGAGACGGCGCTCGCGGCGATGCGCTCGCACCAGGAGGAGACCAAGAACCTGGCGCTGCTCGGCAAGATGGCGGCTGGCATCGCTCATGACCTCAACAACATCCTGACCATCGTCGCCGGCAACGCCGAGCTGCTGGCAGAGGTCGGCACACCGACCCCGGATGCGCGGGCGATCATCGCCGAGATCCAGCGGTCCGCCGGACGCGGCAAGGCGCTCGCGCGTGACCTGATGGAGCTCGACCGAACCCGCAAGAGCTCGCCGCGGCTCGTGACGATCGGAAACCACCTCGAGAACTTCGCGCGTGGGCTGGCGCGCGGGCTCGGGCGAACACACGCCGTCACATGCGAGGTCGAAGGTGTCGGCCGGGCGCTCATCGACCCGCGTCAGCTCGAGCGTGTCATCATGAATCTCGTCGTCAACGCGTGCGACGCGATGGTCAACGGTGGCAAGGTCTCACTCCGGGTGAGCGACGTCTCGCTCATCGACGGCGCGACGGCCGGGAGCTGGGTCCGGGTCGACGTCATGGACGAGGGCCACGGCATGGACGAGGAGTCGGTGCGTAAGCTCTTCGAGCCGTTCTTCTCGACGAAGCCGGACGGCAAGGGTGGCCTGGGCATGACCATCGTCAAGGACCTGGTATCACGTGCTGGCGGCTTCATCCACGTCGAGTCCGAGGTCGGCCGGGGCACGACCGTTCGCCTGTACCTGCCGCGAGTCGCCTGACCAGTCGATCTGTGTCTCGATCTTCGAGATGATGGTGGTCGATAGATGTCTCGAACGTCGAGATGATCTGGGTCCGCTCGATGTCTCGATTGTCGAGATGATGTGGGGCTGAGCGATGTCTCGATAGTCGAGACTTCAGGCGAGACGTCAGCGGGCGCGGATCTCGACCTTGCCAAGCGTGCCGCCCCCGACCCACGCCGCGGTGAGACCGCGCACGACGACCGAGTCGATGACATTGGTCGAGCCGGCGACGAGCCATGGCGCGCCGCCATCGATGCGGACCGCGAGGAGCCCGGTGAGGAAGCCTGTGCCGGGGGCGGTCGGCTCGGCGATGAAGACGACGATGTCGTTCTGGATGGCGGGGCGGCGCCAGAGCTCGGGCCGGGACCAGCTCGACCAGGCGAGGCGGCGCTCGGTGTTCTCGAGGCCGGGGCCGAGGCGTCGGGCGAAGACCTGGAACTCGGAGTATTTGGGTTCGGGGTTGATGTCGCGCCAGTCGAGCCAGGTGACGGCGTCCCCTGAGATTGCGGGGCGGAGCTGCTTGGACGGGTTGTCGGTCACGATGAAGGGGGTGTCGGTCGACAGGTCGTAGCCGTAGATGTCGGCGTTGTTACGCAGCGGGTCGCTCACGTCGATGTAGATGGCGTCGATCGAGTGGGCGAAGTCGGCCCACACGAGCTTCGAACCGCTGACGTCGGGCTGGGTCTGTTCGAAGGCGTCCTGGGTGATGCGGCGCTCGGTGGTGAGCGGGGCCGTGAGGTCGAGGGTCCAGATCTCCGCCTCGCGGGCGGTGTGCGGGGCGTCGTCGCGGCCGACCCAGACGAGGCGGGTGCCATCGAGGGCGGCCAGGTCCTGGTCACCCGGGCCGCCGCGGAGCAGGGTCGGCAGGGTGCGGCCGACGCCGTCCGCGTCGCCCAGATCCATGATCCAGAGGTCGAGGTCGCCGGCGCGCGAGTCGGACCAGACGAGCGTCTGGCCCGAGATGGCAGGGTTCAGCTGGAGGCCGGGCGCGGCGATGAGCGGTAGCTTCTGACGGCTCTGGAGGTCCAGCTCCCAGAGGTCGCCGTCCTCGGACCAGACGACGCGGTCGCCGTCCATGGCGAGGCAACACGCGCGAGGGCCGACCTCGAAGCGGTTGGGGTCGACGACGGTATCGGGGGTCGTGTCGGGTGTCGTCTCTTCTGGGGTGGTGTCGGGTGTCGGGGTCGAGTCGGTCGCGACGTCGGTGGTGTCCGGGTTGGACTCGACGGTGTCCGTGACCTCGTCGGTGGGCGCAGTCGTGTCGTTGTCGGCGTCGACGGTCGAGCCGTCGCAGGCAATGCTCGGCAGCATGAAGAGCGCGAGGGTCGCCGCGCATAGGGCGGCTGAGTGTTTGTTGGACGAACGCTTCATGGTGTCTCCGTGGCGGGGTCAGGGATGACCGATCGCGCAGGCTTTCTCAAGTGCGGGGCTTCGATGCCGGTTTCGCGGCGATGGCTTTGGGGTCGAGCCCGTGGCGTAGGAGCTTGGCGTCGAGGCCGGGGCGCGAGAGGCCGAGAAGGCGAGCAGCGGCAGCCTTCTGGCCGTGGGTCTCTTCCAGCGCGCGGGTGAGCGCGGCCTTCTCGACTTTGGCGAACAGGCTCTCGAGCGGCTCGGGTGGCAGCCGGCTCACGACCGAGGCGAGGGTGCGATCGTCGGTTGGCGTGGTGTCGAGGTCGCGAGCGCGTTTCGGTTCGGAGCGGCCAGACACGGCGGGCGAGAAGTGGCGCGGCTTGATCTCGGGGCCTTCGCAGAGTGCCACGGCGCGTAGGATTTCGTTTTCGAGCTCGCGGACGTTGCCGGGCCAGGCGTGCGCGCTCAGGCGGTCCACGGCGTCCGGCGAGAGCTTGGGGACACGGCCAAGGCGGGCGCCCTGGACCTCGAGCATGTGCTGGGCGATGGGCAGGATGTCGTCTCGACGTTCGCGCAGCGGCGGGACGTCGACGCGCACGACGGCGATCCGATAGAAGAGGTCTTCGCGGAAACGACCTTCGGCGACCATCTGAGCGAGGTCACGATTGGTGGCGCAGACGAGGCGGAAGTCGACCGGGATCTCACGTGTCGAGCCGACGGGCCGGACCTTCCGATCCTGCAGGACCCGCAAGAGCTTGACCTGCATGTCGAGCGGCAGCTCACCGACCTCATCGAGAAAAATGGTGCCGCCGCCGGCCGCTTCGAAGAGGCCTTCACGTGCGTTCGTGGCACCCGTGAAGGCGCCGCGCACGTGCCCAAAGAAGTGGCTCTCGAAGAGGTCCTTGGGGATGGCGCCGCAGTTCTCGGCGATGAAACGTTTCTTCTTTCTTGGGCCGTTGAAGTGGAGCGCGCGGGCGAGGAGCTCTTTGCCGACACCGCTCTCACCCAGGACCAGAACCGGCAGGTCGAGGTCGGTGACCTTGTCGAGGGTCTCCAGCACTCGCCGCATCTTCGGGCTGCGATGAACGATGGCGCCGTAATCGTAACGCAGTGCGAGCGCGGAATGGGACTGCTCGAGCGCGTCACGAAGGGCTGTGACCTCGGACTCGAGGCGCTTGTCGAGAGAGGCGAGCTCGGCTTCGAGGCGTTGGTTTTCGGTCGTGAGTCGGGTCGACCTGGCTTCGAGCTGGCGGTGCTGGATGAGGGTCGCGATGAGCGCGCCGACCGGTCCGAGGTCGGGCATCGGCGTGATGGCGAGCCCGTCGTCGAAGGCGAAGACCGCGGCCCCGAGGGTGTCCAGCGTCTCGTGGTTCCGGATGAGTGGGGCTGCGAAGGCCTGGATGCGCCCGTCGGCCATGGCCGTGAACGGGCGTCTGGTGGCGATGACACGTTTGCCGAGCGTCGTGAAGCGGGGCTCGGAGTCGTCGTCGACGAGTGTCAGGTCGGGTGTGATGAGCTCGCAGCGGCTGGCCGAGGTCGCGAGCCGCAGTGCACCTGGCCATGACGTGAGCTCGGCGAGCGAGGCGCCGAGTTGGGTCATGGCGGAGGTGGTGGAAGAAAGCAACACGTCGAGGCGCTCCAGCGGATGGGCCGTGGGAGCCGCTAGAATAGCGGCCGGGGTGGAGTAGTGCATGAGGTGTGCCGTGGGTTCTGGGGTGGCAAAGGCGGCCGCGAGGGCAGGGGCGACCAGTCGCGCGGTCTCGAGCGCCCGGGCCCGACCGGGACGGGCGGTGAGCGGAAGCGGGGTCGGGACACGTTCGAGGTGGCGGCGGGCGAGTGACCAGTCGCCGAGCTGGGCGTGCTGGAAGGCAGACGCGATGAGGAGCAGCGCGTTGATGCCGGCAGGGGTCGACTCGGCCCGGGTGAGTGGGCCCTGGACAAGGTCGGGGACGGGGATGGGTTCGCCCGAGGCGAGGACGGCGAGCGCCCAGCTCTCGGCGGCGACGGGCTCGAGGCCCTGCTCGAGCGCGGTCGCCAGCACCATACGGGCGGTGGTCGCGGCGGAGTCGGGGTTGTCGTTCAAGAGGTCGAGGCGGGCCGTGACGAGGTGGCCGTCGGCTTGAACCAGAGCGGGTTTCCAGCCGACCGCGTTGAAGGCGGCGAGGGCCTTGGCGGCGGCGGCGGGATCGTCGGCGTCGATGGCGAGCTGGGCACGCGCCAGCGCAGTGGTGGCGCGGCCGACCTCGTCGCCGATGGCCTCGGCGATCTCGGATGCGCGGGTGGCGCAGGCGATGGCCTCGGGGAGGCGGCCGAGCTCGCGCAGGGCGAGGCCCAGGTTGTGGAGGCCGATGCGCTCACCGCGGCGGTCGGCGGTCTTGTGTTTGGCGTCGGCGGCCTGGCGCCAGGCGTCGGCGGCGGCGGCGAGGTCGCCTCGGTGGAAGGCCAGAAGTCCCAGGTTGTTGGCGGTGCGGCCCAGGGCGTGAAGGTCGCCGAGCGACTCGGCGAGGCTGGTCGCAAGGCGGAGGTCTGACTCGCCGAGCGCTTTGTCTTCGGTCTGGGCGGCGGCGGTCCCGCGGATGAGATGCGCTTCGAAGCGCAGCGACATGGGGATCGCGGGGTGTAAAATGATCTTACTGGTGCGGGCGATGGCGTCGGCGTTGGCACCGCGGGAGGACGCGACGCGGGCGGCGTGGAGCTCGGCTTCCAGGTGGTGCAGGTCGTCGGGGGGCAGGTGGGAGACAGCTTGGGCCATGACGGCGAGCGCGAGGTCGGTGGTCGGCGATGGGCCGGCGGCGCGGAGCGAACGCAGGGCGTTGGCGGCGGCGTCGAAGGCGCGGGCGGGGGCGGCCAGGACGTCTGCTCGGGCGGCGGCGGTGTGGTGGTCGGCGGCGCGGGACCAGGCGAAGGCGAGCTCGGCGCGAACGGCCGCGGCCTGCCAGAGGTCGGGGCGAGGGGCGAAGCGGTCGGCGTGGGTGGCGACGGCGGCGAGGAGCGACTCGTCCAACGGGGTGGTGTGGTCGACGAAGGCGAGGTGGCGGTCGTGTTCGTCGGCGGTGATAGGGGCGGCGCCGAGGATGGTGAAGACGGCGCTGGCGAAGGCCGGGTCGAGCGTCGTGCGGCCGGCCGGGCCACGCGAGGTCAGGTTGGTTTCGTTGAGCTCGGCGAGGGCGCGGCGCAGGGTGTAAGCTCGGTTTGCGTCTGAGCTGGTGAGGGCGAGGGCGGCGTCGGGGTCGAGTGTGTTGCCGAGCGCGGCGAAGGTGCGTGCAAGGGCCTGGGCCGGGGCGGAGAGGGCGGCCCACTCGTCGGCGAAGCGGCGGCCCGAGGCTTCGGCGGAGGCGACCTCGAGCGTGGTGAGGAGGCGGTCCTGGCCGCGCTCGAGCGGGAGGTCGGCGCCATGGCCGGCGAGGATGAGGTGTGGGAGGAGGCGGGCTTCGACGAGGCGGGCGAGGACGAAGCGACCGGCCTGGCCCAGACGCGCGGGGTGGGCGACGAGCAGGGTCGGCAGCGGGGTGGTGTCTGGGGTGTGCGCGCGGAGAGCAGCGACCATGGCGTCGGCGAAGGCGTCGAGGACCTCGCGTTGGTCGTCGGCGCGGGTCGCAGGGACGGGGACGGGACGGCCGAGGGCGGCGGCGAGCTGGGCGAGCGGGGCGAGGCCGTCGCCGTCGGGGAGTGTCCAGGCGGGGGTGTCGGCGAGCATGAGGCGCGCGGCGAGGGCGGCGAGCAGTGGGCGGGCGAGGTCGGGGGCGACGGTGAGTCGGAGGTGGTCGGCGGTGGCGAGCTGGGCGGTGGCGCGGTCGATGGCGCCGGCCCAGGCCGGGTGGCGTGGGGTCGTGTGGCGGCGGGTGCGTCCCAGCGTGGCGAGGGCTTCATCGGTGGTCGGGCGGTCGGCCGGGTCGGGCGAGGTGAGGGCGGCAGCCAGCGAGGTGAGGGTCGCGAGGGCCGCGGACCTGGCGGAATCGGGCGAGGTGGAAAATGTGGTCGACGTGGAGGATGTGGTGGACGTGGTGGATGCGGCGGATGCCGCGGATGTGGGGCGTTCGAGCAGGCGTAGGACGGTCTGACCCAGCGCGAAGAGGTCCGACGCAGGCGTGGGGCGGCCAGGGCGGGGGCCCGTGAGCTCGGGGGCGAGGTAGTGCCGGGTGCCGCCGAGCAGGGTGTCGCCGGAGCCGGCGAGGCCGAAGTCGATGAGGACCGGGGTGTCGTCGCGAACGAGGATGTTGGCGGGCTTGAGGTCGCCGTGGACGAGCGACTGGGCGTGAAGCCAGGCGAGGGCGTCGAGCAGGTCGGCGATCAGCGCGGTCAGAAGGCGGGGCAGGTCGGCCGGGCGCTGGCGGTCGAGGCGGTCGACCCAGGTGTCCAGCCGCGGGCCGGCAACGAGCTCGGAGGTGAGCCACCAGCGGTCGTTGTCGCGGCCGAGGTCGAGGACACGCACGAGGTTGGGGTGGTCGATGGTCGAGAGCAGCGCGAACTCGTCGGCGATGCGCGCGGCGTCGGGGCGGTCGGCGTTGGGGTGGCCGAGCTTGAGGGCGACCTCGCGGTCGTGAAGGCGGTCGAGCGCGCGGAAGACCGAGCCCATGCCGCCCTCGCCGAGTGGGGCGTGCAGTGCGAAGCGCGGATGCTTGAAGGGTGGTTGTTTCATGGGTGCGTCGATCGGGGTCTTGCTTGCCGCGAGCTGTGTTGGCGTAGGGAACGTCGTAGGGGCAGGGCACCGCTGTAGGGGCAGGGCTTGCACTGCCCGCGAACGGAGGGACCACCCCACCGGTGTAAGGAGACATGGTGTGGGTGTAAGGATGGTTAGCAGGTTCGGGACGGTCGGTGCAAGGCTTGCGGGTGGCGTGGTCCTTGCTCTGTAGCCGCGGAGCGGTGAGGATGCCGCAACGGAGGTCTGGGTGGTCGCACGTCGACGGTTTCTGGGTTGGGTGGCGTTGGTTCCGGCGGGACTGGTGCTGGGGCGATGCACCGATGAGCGCGGGCGCGTCGCCTCGGACGCCGCGGACGACGCGGGCGCCGATGCCTTCGGTGACGTCGAGGTCGGCGCGGGTGATGCCGAGGTCGGTGGCGACGCCGAGGTCGACGTGAGTGAGCTCGAGGTGGACGCTGGGCTCGAGGTGGTCGAGCCGCGCGAGTGCCTACCTACGCGGCCCGATGCCTTGGGCCCGTTCTACGAAGAAGGCACGCCGGCGATCACCGACCTCTCGGGGACCGAAGCGGGGACACCCATCGCCATGGTGGGGCAGGTCCTCGATGTCGAGTGCCGACCCATCGTGGGCGCCGTCGTCGAGGTCTGGCAAGCCGATGACGGTGGGGACTATCACGATGACCGGCTGCGCGGGACACTCACGGCCGATGCGGACGGGCGTTTCGGGTTCACCTCGATCATGCCCGGTCGCTACGCGCAGGCCAGCGGTTTGAGACCGGCCCACCTCCACTACCGCGTGTCGGCGGCGGGGTACCGGACCATCGTCACGCAGATCTACTTCGAGGGTGATCCCTATCTGTCGCCCAACGACTCGTGTCGGACGTGTGGGTCCGGCGACGCCGACCGAATCGTCGCCATGATGAATCGTGAGGGTGTGCTCGAAGGGGTGTGCGACGTCATCCTCGCGCCGAGCTGAATGCCGATGACGGGTGGACGGTGCCGGGCCGTTTGAGGACGGCTCGGGTCAGGCGGTGTAGAGAGGAGTGAGGTCACGGGAACTTTTCCCCGTGGCTCGCTGTCAGCTCGGGCCACGTCGCCTCGCCAAGCGACGTCGGAGACTCCTATGCCGTCTACGCCGACGCGTGTCGCTCTTTGTCTGTGCATCGTGTCGCTGTTCGTGTCCGGCTCGGCCGGGCTCGCGGCCGACGGAGACGGTGTCGCGGGTCCATCGATCATCGACCTCGATGTCATCGGTCAGACGACGCTGCCGCGCGGCGGCAAGGCGTTGTTCGAAGCTCGTGTCTTTCGCGCGCTGGACTGGCTCGCCCGGGTCGAGGTTCAAGCGGAAGTGACCGCGCGTTTCGAACAGGGCGAGCTCGTGCGTGAGCTCGAGACCCTGCCGGCCGCTGGCGGGGTGTGGGTCGAGGTGCCGCGTGACCTGCCGGTCGGCGATGGCAAGCTCCTCTTCGAGACGAAGGTCGATGGCAAGGTGGGGCGCGCAGAGCTGCATGTCGAGGTGGTCGAGACGACCATGTTGTTCGTGTGGCTCGATGCGGGGATCGTCGCGCCGGGTGGGCGGCTCGGCTGGCGGGCCCAGCTCGTGGACGGGCGCGACCGGCGGCCACTGGCCGAGGACGAGCTGCGGGTCAGGCTCACCAACCGACGCGGGTCACCGCTGGTCGACGAGCGTATCAAGACCAACCGCTTCGGTTCCGCGAGCGGCACCATCGCGATCCCGGCGCATGTGCAGGTCGGCGCGTATCACTTGAGAATCGAGACAATCCGCACGCCCGTCGTGGCACAAGAGGCGGAGGTCACGGTCAAGGTCTTCGAACCCCAACCCTTCTTTGTGGGCATCGAGCAGACGAGCCGCCCCGAGCTGCGCATGACGGACTACGCCATCACCGTCCGTCATGCGGATGGCTCGCCGATGTCGGGCGCGCAGGTCGAGACGTCCTGGGAGGGGCAGGATAGCGCGCTCAGCGGTGTGACCGACCAGGGCGGCAGATTCCGGATGTCGAGCGACGCCGAGGCGGTCCGCGTCAAGGCCACAGACGCGCGTGGCGAAGTGGTCGAGGTCTGGCATGCGCGGCTGCCAATCGTGTCGCCGACCGTCGAGCTCGTGGGCCCCGGCGAGGCCCCCATCGCGGGAGAACACTTCATCGTGACGGTGCTCTCGCGCGTGGGGTCGACGCCCACCTCTCAGGTCGTGCGCCTGGTCCTGGAGGCGGGTGGGCAGTCGCTCGCGGAGCGTGTGATCACGACGAGCGAGAGCGGCGTCGCAAGTGCCGCGTTCATGGTGCCGCCGCTCGCGCGTGCCCGCCCAGTCCGGTATTCGGCCGTGAACATCAAGAAGCTCGACGTCGAACAGGTCGGGCCCGGCGGCAATCCGCTGAAGCTGCGTAGCGAGCTCGCGGCGCTCGACGCCAGCGCGTGTTTCGAGCGGGGCAGCGTGTCGGTGCTGCTGGAGACGGTCAAGGCCGAGCCGGACAAGACCGCGCCGATCAGGACCGCGACGGCAGACAACAAGAGCGGGTTCGAATGGCGGCAGGGTCATGTGGTCCGGCCGTACGCCGAACGCCCTGACTTCGAAGTCAGTACGACGCTGAGCCAGAGCCTGTGTCTGGGACAGCTCCTGGCGGGACTGTCGCTCGATGGTCTGACCGGGCGCGTCGAGGTCGATGTCTCGATCTTCGAGAGAATGGAGCTCGGCTACGAAGACGTGACCCAGATCGAGGTGCAGGCGTTCGCAGTCGGCGCGGCGGACCAGGCAAAGCCGACGGCGCGGCTGCAGTTGACCACGACCCCGCCCCAGGCGCTCGGGTTGAGCGCGGCGCCCCGTATCGTCGAGCCAGGTGGGACGATAGCGGTCCAGCTGCAGGGCCGCCTGGACTCCTGGGTGGCGCCAGTCGCCATCCTGGCGCGCGACGGCGTCATCATGGCCCTGGAACCGATGCCAGGGGGGCGGGCGTCACTCGTGGTGCCCTCGGGTCTGAGCGGGCTCGTTTCGGTCGAGGTGCGCGACGATGAGAGGTTCGGCCTGACCGGCCCGACCCGGAATCCGCCGCAGGTCGTGAACGCCTTCGTGCGACCGGCGATGCTCGAGGTGGGGCTCACGATTCCCGAGCGGGTCCGGCCCGGCGCCGTGGCGGACCTCGAGGTGTTGGTCAGCGATGGTGGGCAGCCGATCGATGCGGGGCTGACGTCGACCGTCGTCGACGAGAGGGTGTTGGCGTTGTCGCCCGAGGTCGCCGACGCGCCATCGTTGGCGGGTGCGCTGAGCGCCGCGATGGTCGAGGCGGTCAGGATTTCACAGAACTCGCACAGGGATCTGGTGCGCGGACTGCTGGAGCTGCCATCACCCGGCGATGCCGAGCTGGCACTCCTGGATGGTCTCATCGGGGCAGTCCCGCGGCTCGGTGCCGCGAGCCGCACGTACTTCCCCGCGGCGCTTCGCACGACGGCCGAGCGGCACTGGGCCAGCTCGCATCTGGGGGCGATCCAGAGCTGGCTTGTGAAGCGGCCGGACCTGCGTGTCGACGCAGTGACCGGTGTCATCGCGCCACCGCTTCACACCGCGGTCGCGGCCGTGGTCGCCCAGAGCCTGCAGAAGGACCCGTGGGGTCGTGAGCGGCGTTGGAAGGATATCGGGGCGATCCATCCGGCGTTCCGAGCGGAGGCCATCGGCAAGGAGATCACCGAGCGTCGGGCGCTCCTCGTCTTGCCGCTCATCAAGCGGGTGAAGGTCAAGGGTGAGAAGCCTCTGCGCGAGGTCGTGACCCTCAAGCGTTACCTCGAGGTGGACGCCTACGGAACGGCGTTCGTCGTGCGCGAAGCCGGGGAATACCTCGACCTCGTTTCCGCCGGACCGGACTGGGAGCTCGGAACGAGTGACGATGCGCACTGGTCGACGAGCATGCTGGAGCAGCTCTCGCAGGGGTTTGGCGGCATGGGCTACTCCGGAATGGGCGTGGGTGGTGGTGGTAGCGCCATGCACTCGCTACGGTCTCCGGCGTTGATGCTCGAGGGGGCTGCGCGGACCGTACGCCAGAACTTCGAGACAACCGCGCTCTGGTCGACGGGGAGCGTGACGGTCGGCGGGCGGCACAAGTTCGAGGTGCCGTTGTCGGACGCGATCACGACCTGGCGCGTCGATGTCGAGGCGCTGACGACCGACGGTCGGGTCGGTCATGCACGACGGTCGGTGGTCGCGTCGCTCCCGGTCTCCGTGGACGTTCGATTGCCCGGTGCGCTGGTCGTCGGCGACCGCTACGAGGCGCAGGCCCTGGTCGTGAATACAAGTAGCACGGCGATGGATCTCGATGTGATCGTCGCGGCGCGTGGCATCGTCGCGGCGGATGCGGTCGTGACGCTCGGCCGGGTGGAGCCGGGGACGAGTCGTATGGTTCCGATAGGACTCCTGGCGAGCCAGAGCGGCAAGGCCGAGCTCGAGCTGTCGTTGCAGGACCGCGGCGACGGGAAGGTGGTTGACTCGATCGTCAAGAAGCTCGACGTTCAAGGTATCGGGGCCGAGATGAGGGTGGCCAGGCGTGCGCGGATCAGTGGCTCGGGCGAGCTCGATGCCCGGGTCCCGGACGGGGCGCAAGAGGTCGTCGCGGTGGTGAAGGCGCATCGCGGGGTGATGGATGTCGCGCGTTCGAGCCTCGAGGGACTCTTGAAGATGCCGACCGGCTGCTTCGAGCAGACGACGGCGACCAACTGGCCCAACCTGCTCGTGATGCGTCTCTTGACCGAGGACGGCGTGGCTGCGGGGAGCAGCGACAACAACGCCATCACCAAGGCGCGTGAGGTCGTGACCGCCGGATACGAACGGATCAAGACCTTCGAGGGCCGCGGTGGTGGCTTCGGATTGTACCCGGGGGAGACACCTTCGACGGTGCTGACGGCGCTTGGGCTCGTGCAGCTCGCCGACACGGCGCGCGTCATGTCGGTCGACCCGGCCTTGGTTCGGCGGACGGCGCGCTGGATGGTCGGGCGTCAGGGCGGGGACGGGAACTTCCGGGTGGATGCGGGTTGGCATCGGTCGGCGGATGAGGGGGCGGTCACGGCCTATGTGGCGTGGGCCTTGCTCGAGCTGTTGCTCGCCGTGGACTCCAAGGAGGTCGCGCGTCACCAACCGGAGGTCGTGGACAAGCCCGGAGTCGTCGCGCGCCTCCTCGATGCGGATACCGAGAAGGCCGTGAAGGTGGCGCTCGGCAAGGCGCGGCGGACGCTCGGCAAGGCGAGGCCGGGGGCCGATCCGACGTATGCCCGGTATGTCCGGCTGCTCGGGCGACTGGCTGGTGCGGAGGTGCCGGGGAAGGTCGTCGAAGGTCCTTCGGCGACGTTGTTCTCGGGAGGTGCCGCCGCCGAGGTCGAGCTGATGGCGCTCGAGCTGAGAGTGGCGCTGCGGGCGGGTGTGGACGTGTCGCGATGGGTCGATGGGCTGATGGCGGTGCGGCAAGCGTCTGGCAACTGGTCGACCACGCAGGCGACGGTGTTTGCGCTGCGGGCGCTGGGTGAGCTCGGGGGTGAGGCGCCCAAGGGGAAGATGGAGCTGCGGCTCGCGGGTCACGAAATCGAAGCGCTTGATCTTGGCGGGGCGGCTTTGCCGGTGCGCACTTTGGAGGCGGTCGGTGCGGGTGGGGCGCTCGCGGTGACGGTGCCGGCGCCCATGTTCGTGGAGCTCGAGATGGTGTGGCGCGAGGCCGAGGCGCCGACCCGGCAGAGCTCGGGCCTGGTGGTGCATGTGGATGCGCCAAAGCATGCGGTCAAGGTGGGCGAGGCGGTCGTGTTGCAGGTGGCGGTGAGCAACCCGGGCGACAACGGGGTGGCGATGCCGACGGTGACGCTCGAGGTGCCGGCCGGGTTCGCCGTGAACGAGGCGGCGCTGCTGCGGCAACGCGGGTCGGGCGGGCTGCAGCAGGTCGAGGTGTTCGGCAACCGCGTGAACTTGTACTTCGACAAGGTGGGGTCGAAACAGGCGCTGATGGTGCCGCTCGAGGTGGAGGCGACGACGGCGGTCGACGTGGCGATGCGGCCGGCGGAGGCCTTTGCCTACTACGACCCGGAGGTCCGGGGGCGGAGCGACCAGCTCAGGTTGGTGGCGATTCGATGAGAGTATTCGGGGTTTGGGCGGGCGTGAGGCCTGTCCGGACGGGACGAGTGCAGGCACAAGGCCAACCCAGATGGCGCACCCGGGGTGCGGATTGCAGGGGCCGTCGGGCGTGCTAGAGTCCCGCCCGGAGGTC
Organism: uncultured Myxococcia bacterium; assembly: GCA_942493285.1. GTDB lineage: Bacteria > Myxococcota_A > UBA9042 > PHBI01 > PHBI01 > WYBB01. The sequence goes on along the minus strand of OW818691.1, from coordinate 5,300,144 downwards.
GTGAATGAGGCGTCTGAGTCCAAACGACATGATGTTTCTCCTGGGTGAGTCCCGCGAGACGATGATGCACGTCGGCGGGCTCCTGCCCTTCACGCCGCCTGCGGACGCGCCGCCGGACTATATGCGGCGCATCGTGACCGAGATCCGGCAGAGCCGGACGGTGACGTCGCCGTGGAACCTCAAGCTCAAGACGCCGGGCTTCTTGAAGAACCCGTTTCCGGCGTGGATCGAGGACCCGGACCCGGACCTCGACTATCACGTTCGGCGGTCGGCGCTGCCCGCACCCGGAGACGAGCGCGAGCTGGGTGTGCTGGTGTCGCGACTGCACAGCCATCCCGTCGACTTCACACGACCGCCGTGGGAGGTGCATCTCATCGAGGGGCTCGAGCGTGGGCGTTTCGCGTTGTATGCCAAGATGCACCACTCGCTCATCGATGGCTTCACCGGCAATCGGATGTTGGCGCGAAGCCTCGCGACCGACCCCGAGGATATGACCAAGCCGCTGTTCTTTGCGACGCCCGAGCCCGAGCGAGCACCTCGTGAGGCGAGCCTCGAGACCCCGTGGGAGATGGCATTGTCGGGGGTGCGTAAGCAGGTCGATGCGGCGCGTGAAGTCGCCAATACGATGCGTGATTTCTGGCGTGCGTCGCAGGCCGGTGATGCGAACATGTTGGGGCTGAAGGCGCCCAACTCGATCCTGAACGGGCGCATCGGGCGCAATCGCCGCTTCGCGACCCAGCAATATACGATGGACCGGATCCGCGACCTGTCGAAGCGCTCCGGTGGGACGCTCAATGACATTGTTCTGGCACTCTCGGCGGGTGCACTGAGGCGGTTTCTGTCGGAGCTGAACGAGCTTCCCGACCTGCCGCTGGTGGCGATGCTGCCCGTCAATATCCGGCCCAAGGACGACCCGGGCGGAGGCAACGCGGTAGGCGCGATGCTGGTGTCTTTGGCGACGGATGTGGCCGACCCGCTGGCGCGGCTCGAGGCCATCATGCACTCGACACGGCGCGCGAAAGAGGTCCTGCAGAGCTTGTCGCGGCCGGCAGTGATGCAGCTCTCGGCGTTGTTGATGGCGCCGTCCGGCATGCAGACGGTGACGGGCACTCTCGGGCGGGTGCGACCGCAGTTCAATGTGTGTATCTCGAATGTGCCAGGGCCGGACCAGGCGCTCTACTTCAGGGGGGCGCGGCTCGAGGCGACCTATCCGCTGTCGATTCCTATCCATGGGCAGGCGCTCAACATCACGTGCCAGAGCTATGCGGGGACGTTGAACTTCGGGTTCACGGGGTGCCGCGATTCGTTACCGAGGATGCAGCGGCTGGCGGTGTACACGGGTGAGTCGCTGCTGGAGATGGAGCAGGCGCTCGCGACGACGATGATCTGAGCCTGAATGTGTGGGAGTGCGGGTATGACGGTGTGGTCCATGGGGCGTGTCGCCCTGTCGTTTTGTGTTGTTGGATTGATGGGTTGCGGGGATGACTCGAAGCTGCCGGTCGGCGAGACCTGTGGTGCGTCGAACGAGTGCGCGAGCGGCCTGTGCCTGATGAACGAGTGCCTCGATCCCAACGGCGACGAGGACGAGGACGGCATCATCAATGGGCTCGAGGGGGCGTTGGCGTCGAACCCACGGGATGTGGACACCGACGGCGACGGGGTGACGGATTCCGATGAGCTTGGCGCGAACCTCGAGGCGATAGACGGGGATGGCGACGGGGTTGCCGACATCCTCGAGAGTCTGCTGGCCGATGATGACGGCGACTGTGTGGACAACCAGCGCGACGCGACCAACGGCACGGCGGACAACCGCGACGCTGGTGCGATTGGGCGGCTGTGTCCGACGGCGGGGGTATGTGGCGTCAATGGCGCTGGGCTGGCCATCGTATGTCCCGATGGGGCCGCCTCGGAGCGATGTGACTTGTCAGGGGTGACGGGTCATCAAGCGGTCGAGTCCGGGTGTGATGGCGTGGACAACAACTGCGATTCGCAGGTCGATGAGGGGCTAACGTGTGAGGAGCCGGTTCGCGCGACCTATGTGGTCCTGAATCCATATTGGGCGCTCGAGGACAATATCGTTTCGGCGAGCCTGATTCCGGGTCACCGTGTGCTGTCGAACCTGATGTTCAACGACACGGGTTTCCGGTTTACCGAAGAGTGTGTGGTCGATGGCATCGTGCAGTCGAACGATGGTCAGACGTCCAGTCTCACCACCGTGAGCCGGTGTCTGGTCGAAGATGTCGATGTGCCTGCTGCGATTGTCGGGGGCAGCGTCACGGTGACGACGCCAGGAGGGACCACCGATAATCCGTTGGGCTTCTCGGAGACGGAGCTGCCGCAGACCATCGTCTTCTCGACGGTGTACGGAGGGACCGAGGCGCCGGATGGGGCGGACCTCCTCATCGGGCAGAACGTGCGCGAGTACAGCATCGCCATAGGTGATGGACTGGCGACTGCGGGCAAGGAGCTGAACCTGTTCGTGGTCATGCGTCAGGCCCAGTCTGACGTCGCGCCGCAGGCCGTGGGCGACTGGGGCTTCGTGCGTTTGTTGGTGCGCGCCGACGCTCCAAACGCGCAGCTCGAGTACAATATCGGGGCCTTCGCAGGGTCCTTGGCGCAGGGCGTGAGCTCGGGCGATGCGACGTTCCAGGTCGCAGCGAGTCTCGAGGGACATGTCGACCAGGGATACGATGGCCCCAATGACTCACGGCTCTTCGTTGGTGAGGACGAGTACATGAGCGAGCCGCCGTTGCCGGTCGTCTTCGGGGCGGGCGGAGAGGTGAGGTTCGAGACGGGCGAAGAGAGCTTCGTCGGGGCGGTGGCGCCACGCGGCGACTTCATGCTCTTGGCATCGACGACGCCCGAGGTCGGCAGCGCGCGTGGCAGCGTGGAGCCCATCTACGATTACGAGCCGGCGGCCTACGGACATCAGGTGCTCATCGGGGTGAAGCGGGTCCAGCCGACGACGGGGCTGCTCGCGGGCAAACGTTATCGGTTGTATCGGCAAGAGCTCGGGGCAGAGGTCGGGGTCTTTGGTTTGACGGAGGCGCGTGGGACACTTGTCTTCGATGCGGCAGGCACCGGCGTGACGTTGTCCGGGGACCTCGCGCGGTATACGTTGCCCTTCGATGGTGAGCTCATCTACGAGCCGGCGCAGGGGGCGTCGTTGGCGCTGCGGGTCCAGGTCGACGAGACGCCGTACCTGAGAATGGCCGAGGTCGATGCGCCCGACGGAGACTTCGCGACGGTGGGCTTTGTTCAGGCCGGGGGGCGGATGTTGGTGCTCGGGGACTTCGACACCGAACAGGACGAAGTCGGGGCGACGACCAAGGCGACGCTCGGCATGATGATCGGCGTCTGCACCAACTGCGATGGGGCGGGCGCGCCTTGATGGCGCCATGACACCGCGTCCGGTGAGGTCGGGCGTTTCGGCCAGAATGGTCGGCGCGCTGCTCGAGCTGGCGTATGCCGCAGGAGTTGCGGCCGAGGCGGTCAGAGGCCAGTGGTCTGGTGCGCTCGCCGAGTTGTGGCCGGGCATGAGCGGGGGCGAGAGGCGGCGGGTGGCTGTGAGGATCGAAGGGCTACGCTTCGTGCGTGAGGCCATGCGGCGCCTTGATGGGATTGGGGCGTCGCGGGTGGGGCAGGCGGGTTGGCTGGGTCCGGTCGGGTTTCCCACGTGTGACGTAGATGGGGGCGGGTTTGTCGAGGGTCGGGGACTCCTCGTGGTGGCCTGGCATGCGGGGCTTGGGCGGCCGTTGCTCGCGGCGCTCGAGGGGATGGGGCGGACGGGAATCATCTTGAAGTTCGAGATAGGTCCGAGCGTGTGTGGGTTCGAGGTGGTCGCGACAGGGTGGACGGTCGTCGAACGGGCGAGGGCCTTTGCGACGGCGCTGGAACGACTGAGGCAGGGCCAGACGGTGGTCGTGTTCCTCGATGCCCAGAACCCGGCGCGACCGATAGAGAGGCCGCGCCCGATGTTGGGGCGGGTCATCGGGACGACGGTCGGACCAGCGGCTCTGGCGCGGCTCTCCGGGGTGTCGACGGTGGTCGCGGAGTCGACCTGGGTCGGTGGGCGCACACCCTTCCGCGTGAGGTTTGATGGACCGCTAGCGGCGCCTCTGGATCGGGCCGGCGAAGAGGTCTGGACCGACGCGTTGTATGCCGAGCTCGAGCGACGGATCGACCGTGCGCGCGGTGAGCTTTGGCCGATCAGCTTGTCGTTCCTGACGGGTTCGCCAAAGGCGTAGGGGAATCGGGGCTCGACTCGATGAGGTCGCGCAGGGCGGCATGCCGGATCTTGCCGTTGTGGGTCAGCGGGATGGTGCCGGGGGGAGCGAGGACGATGCGCTGCGGCGAGAAGCCGAGGGCCTCGCGCAGTGAGGCGTCGAGCGCCTGACGGATGTTCGATAGCGCTGCGTCGTCGAGGCCGGGGCGGACCTCGGCCACGAGCGCGATGTCGTCGCTGACGGGGCCGGTGATGCCGACGGCGGCCGTGAAGCGGACCCCGAGTGGGGCACCGCTGCGATCGGCGACCTCCTCGAGCTCGCGTGGGGCCAGCATGGCGCCGGCGCGTTTGAGCATGACGCGGGAGCGGCCGAGCACCGTGAGGCGGCCGTCGGCGGCGAGGTAGCCGGTGTCGCCTGTGAGGTGCCAGCGGCCAACGAAGGTCGTGCGGTCGAGGTTTGATGAGGTCGGGCTCAGGTAGCCGGCGAAGACGTTGGGACCGGCGACGGCGACCTGGCCGAGCTCGCCCGTCGGGACGGATGGGGGCTCGGTGTCTGTGGTCGGGGTGTAGGTGAGCGGCACGATGCGGAGCTCGAGGTGGGGAAGCGGCAGGCCGCAGCTGACGGCGCCGCGTTCGTCGACGGTGACGATGTCGCCGGGTCGGACGGCCGTGATGCCGAGCGTCGCCTCGGCCATGCCATAGCCGGGGCGAACGGCGCCGGGGCAGCCGAAGCGGGCTTCGAAGTGGGTGAGTGTCGAGTGGCGAACGGGCTCGCCGCCGTTGGTCGCGAGGCGCAAGGACGGAAGCGGGCGCGCGGGGACGATCCGGGTCGCGAGCCGGTAGGCGAAGTCGGGTGCGCCGGTGACGGTCGCCGATTGTTCGGCGATGAGGCGGATCCAGGCTTCGAGGCTGGCGATGGTAGGGGGCAACAGATGGGTGCGGGTGCCGGCATAGAGCGGCGTGAGGGCGAAGCGGACGAGGCCCAGGTCGTGGTGGAGTGGGACCCAGCCAACGAGGATGTCGTCGGGGTTCGAGGGGCCGATGCCGACGGCGCGCTCGGATGCGGTGAGTGAAGCGAGGAGGTTCTGGTGTGTGATGACCGCGGCTTTGGGTTCGCCGCTGGTGCCCGAGGTGAGCTGGAGGAACGCCGGCGTCGTCGGGGTGCTCGGGGTGGTGGCGGCGAGTGCGTCGCGCAGTGAGTCGGGGTGGTCTGGGGCGGCGGCGAGGAGGCCCTTGGCGAGTGCCGTGTCGAGCCGGAGGTGGGGGCCGAGTGTTGCGAGACGGCGGTCGAGGGCGACCTTGGGGACCTCGGTGTTGAGGACGGCGGGGGTGGCGCCGAGCCGGTAGCACGCGAGGATGGCGGCGATGGTGAGGGCGGCCGGGGCGAAGTCGCCGGCGGGGGCGTCGATGGTCAGGGCGACGCGGTCGCCATGGGAGATACCGCGTGACAGGAGGCCGACGGCGAGGCGGCGCGAGAGGGTGGCCAGCGCGCCATGGTCGAGCTCGCAGGAGTTGGAAGCGGGTGAAGGGAGGGCTCGGAGGAGGGCGCCTCGGGCGTCGTGGAAGACGAAGAGTGGGCGCGATGGGTAGGCGTCGGCGCGAGCGTCGAAGAGGTCGAGCAGCGTCATGGGGTCCTGTGGGTGGCCGGCTCTTGCGGTGTGGCCAGGGCTGCAAGACTTTGGATATCGAGCTCTGGGCGCGCGAGGACCTGGTCGAGCGAGGTGGAGAGGCCGATGAGCTCGAGCTCGAGGACGAGCTCGACGAGGCGGACCGAGTCGAAGCCGAGGTCGGCGATGAGGCGTTGATGGGCGAGCACGGAGTCGGGCAGTCGGCCGGTGAGGTGGGCCACGGTGGAGCAGACGAGCTCGAGGGGGGAGGTGGGCAACGCGGTCCTGGGCGCGGGTGCGGGTGGAGCATCGCGCGGTGAAGACGCGTTTGACAAGGGTGGGTCGAGGGATGGGGGCGTTTGGCGGGGTGGTCTGGGCTGGGTTGGAGGTGTATCGACAGGCTGCTGCGGTGGGTTTAGAATCCCGCGGCTCGGCCTTCCCAGGGGCCTCACGGAGAAACCGTCATGACGACCAAGACCGAACTCGAAAGCCTCGAAAGCCTGCTTCGAAAGCTCCCGGCCGAGGACCAGGCCGAAGCCTTCCGCATTCTTTATGGGCGTGTGCCGGACGAGCTGCCGCTCACGGCCGAGGCGCAGGCGCTGGCCGCGCAACACGACTTCGATGTGGCTGCATATCGTTTTGCGGTCACACCCGAGCAGCGGCGCGCGCCGCGTGTGGTGCGGGTCGGAGCCATCCAGACGCAGATCGTCGAGTCGACCTCGGCGCCCGTCGAGACGCAGTTCCAGGCCATCTGTGATCGGACCGAACAGCTCATCCATGCGGCTGGTGCGATGGGCGTCAACGTGCTCGGCCTGCAAGAGGCGTGGACGATGCCGTTCGCCTTCTGCACCCGTGAGAAACATCCGTGGCTCGAGTTCGCCGAGCCCGTCGATGGGCCGTCGACGCAGTTCCTGGCGCGGCTCGCGCGGACCTACGACATGGTCATCGTGTCGCCCATCCTGGAGCGTGACGAGGCCCACGGCGGGACCATCCACAACACCGCGGTGGTCATCGGCAACCGCGGCAATGTGATTGGTTATCACCGCAAGAACCACATCCCGCGGGTCGGCGACTTCAACGAGTCGACCTATTACATGGAGGGCAACACCGGCCACCCGGTCTTCGCCACGCAGTATGGCAAGGTCGCCATCAACATCTGCTACGGGCGGCATCATCCGCTCAACTGGTTGATGTTCGGGCTGAACGGGGCGGAGATCGTCTTCAACCCATCGGCCACGGTCGGGGCCCTGAGCGAGCCGCTGTGGCCCATCGAGGCGCGGTGCGCTTCCATCGCCAACAACTACTTCTCGGTCGGCATCAACCGCATCGGGACCGAGAGCTTCCCCAACGCGTTCACGTCCGGCGACGGCAAGGCGGCGCACAACGACTTCGGGCACTTCTACGGGTCGAGCTATGTGACGGCGCCCGACGGCTCGCGGACGCCCGGGTTGTCACGCACGCGTGATGGGCTCATCGTGAGCGAGGTCGACCTGAACCACTGTCGGCAGGTGCGGGACAAGTGGGGCTTCCAGATGACGCAGCGTCTGCCCGAGTACGCCGAGTGGCTGACACGAGCGGCGAAGCCGGACTTCAAGCCGCAGGTGATCGTCGACCCGGGTGTGAACCTCAACGAGCGCTTCGAGCCGCTCGCGGTGGCGCATCGGGTGGTGCCGCGGCTGGCTGCGCCGAGCGCTGATGCAGTGGCTTCGAAGGCCAAGGACGAGGCAGCCAAGGGCTGAGATTCAATCGGATTCTGGGCGCCGTGACTTGAACGGCACGGCGATCCCGGGATAACGAAAGCGGTGCGCCTCGAGGTCGAGGCGGCCCTCCTCGTCGAGAACGATTCCCTCGGTTTTCAAGAGGGTTTCTTGATGGGTCGCACGCACGAGGTCGCCGCGAAAGCTGACCGTGCCGCGTGCGTTGATGACACGATGCCAAGGCACGTCGGTGAGAGTCGGCGGCAGGCTCGATAGCGCCCAGCCGACCTGGCGCGCGATGCGGGCGCTGCCCAGCATCGTGCCGACGTCGCCGTAGGTGGTGACGAAGCCAGGTGGGACGAGGCGCACGACGGCGTAGACGTCTTCATGGAAGCCGGGGCCGATGACGCGGGGCTCACGCACGTCCTTGTCGGCGAGGTCGGCCGGGTCGACCAGATCATGGAGACTTTGGGGGTTCTTCGGCGCGGCGCTGCGTTTGGGCGCGCGGGGCTTGGGTTCAGCCTTGGGTCTGGGCATCGCGGGCGACCCCTTCGATGGCGGCGGCGATCTCGTCGGGGACCTCTTCCTGGAGGAAGTGGCCGGCGCCGGTCTTCGTAACGGTGGCATGGGGGAGGTTCTTTTCGACCCAGCCCAGCATACGGCCGAGGACCGGGTCGCGTTTGCCCCAGACGATGGCCGCAGGTCCCTTGAAGTTCGAGACAAAGTCCTGCGAGACCTGCAGCGCGGGGATCGACGGATGGTCGTGTGAGTCCGGCACCATACGGGCGAGTGCGAGCGGGGCCAGGTTCGTGCGTGGGTCGATGAGCGGAGCCACGTAGGCGGCGATGGTGCGCGGGTCCAGCTTGCGGTCGCCCTGGGCCGTGAACATGAAGGCCTGGGGGAACCAGCCGAACCGGAAGGCCAGGTCCGACACGACCGGGGTCTGCGCGAAGCGGTGGAAGGCTGACGCCTTGAAGTCTTTTCGCGGTGGGCCGATGGCGGTGTTGAGGACGACGAGGCCGGCGACCTGGGCCTTGCGAGTCGACAGCGCACCAAAGCCGATGGGGCCGCCCCAGTCCTGGCCGACAAACATGAAGCGGCCGAGCGCGAGCTTGTCGAGGAGGTCGCCAAACCAGGCGATGTGGTGGTCGAGCGAGTGGTCGCCCATGCGGCCGGGTCGGCCGGAGAAGCCGAGGCCGACGAGGTCGGGCAGGATGACGCGGAAACGTGTGGGGTCGAGGCGGGCAACGACCTTGCGCCACAGGTAGGACCAGGTTGGGTTGCCGTGCAGCATGACGACCGGCGTGCCGGTGCCACGCTCCATGATGTGCATCGGGTGTCGGCCCGCGGGCGAGTCCACCTGGATCGTGTATCGTGTGAAGCCGGCGAGCTCACGCGCGAGGAAGCCGGGGAGCTTCGGGGCTGGTTGCAGTGCGGGGCTCAATACCGTGTCCAGGCCTGGTAGGCGGAGCCCTTGCGACGGCACGGGTCTTCCACGGTCACTCCGACGAGGCTCGGCACCTCGCGCGAGGGGGCTTCGACAAAGACGACGAGGCCGGACTCTTCTACGTCGCCCTCGGTGTTGACGTTGGGCTCGAAGCCGGGCGCGCCGAGGATGAGTGTGCGGGTGCCGAGTCGCACGGTGCAGGCGGCTTCTTCGCCGTCGGCGGGTGGAGCGCAGTCGGCACCCTGGCCGACATAGAAGGTGACCTTCAGCTTGGGTGAGAGGTCGAGGCGCGCGTTGTTGACGCGTAGCCCGAGGAAGACGTGTTGGCCGCCCTGAGGACCGTAGTGGACGACTGGGCCAGCGCCTTCGGCGAAGGCTGTGAAGTCGGATTCGCCTGTGCCGACCTGCACTTCGAGCGGGCCGGTCACCTCGGCGGGACACGAGGCCAGATAGAAGTCGGGGTCCTCGGTTGGCTCGCAGCCGAGGCGGTCGAGCTCGCAGGGGTCGGGGTCCGACGGTCCGCAGGTCATGCCGAAGAGCGACAAGAGGAGTGGGAGGCCGAGCACGAGGGCGGCGAGTGTCGGGAGGCGGGGCGATGGGCGTGGGTTGAACACGGCGCGATGCTAGTCGAACCGGGAGGTTGCCTCAAGGCCGATGAAGAGCGCGCGTGTGGGAGTCGGGCGGGGGGCCGGCGGGAGCCGTGAGCTGACCGGGCGCGCGACTTGCGATTGAGCGGCCATTCCGTATGGTGGGACCATGGCGACTTCGAACTGCTGGAAGTGCAAGGCCGAGATTGACGAACATGCCCGTGCGGCCGGGCGCTGTGGTGCCTGCGGTGCTCCGGTCTCGCGGGTGCCGCGGCCCAACGAGACGAGTGGCGGCGTGCACGATGCGTCGCGGACGGCGGCCACGCTGGCGCTAGATGGGGTCGGCGGGGCCGGCGGGGCCGGTGGGGCCAGTCGGTCGATGGACGCGTCGCGGACGGCGCCGACGCTCGCCCTCGAAGGCGGAGCGGACACCGTTCATGATGCGAGTGTCCAGGACCTGATCGAGGCGATGCGAGCGTCGGGCGAGCAGGCCCGGGGCGAACAGAAGACCCGGATGGACGCGGGGCGTGATGGAAACCCGCTGGTTACGTCGGTGGTGGGGCCGCAGGCCATCGCGACGCAGCGCAAAGAGGGCGTCGCGACCGTGGTCGGTGGGCTGCGACGCTACAAGGGCGGCGGGTTCGTGACGGCCGACGGGGTCGATGTCGAGGAGGGGGCGGGCGGCATCGAGCTGCCGTATACGAAAGACGATGTGAGGATGCGAATCGGGGCCTACGACATCCTACGCGAGCTCGGGCGCGGTGGGATGGGCGTCGTGTTCCTCGCGTACTCGCTGAAGCTATGTCGGCAGGTCGCGGTCAAGATGATGACGTCCGGGCGCTTCGCGTCCGAGGCCGAGATCGTGCGGTTCCAGAACGAGGCGATGCTGGCGGCGAGGCTCGAGCACCCTCACATCGTGCCGGTCTATGACTCTGGGGAGCACGACGGGAACCTGTTCTTCGTGATGGGCTTCGTCGAGGGGACGGGTTTCGGGGCGATCATCGACGCGCAGGCGACGGCCAAGAAGGCAGGCGAGCGGGCCGAGTTCCACCTGGAGCGGGGGTTGAGAATTCTCGCCAAGTCAGCGCGCGCATTGGACTTTGCGCATCGGCGTGGGATCGTCCATCGCGACGTCAAGCCCGACAACATCATCGTCGACGCGCACGACGAGCCTCACGTCACTGACTTCGGCATCGCCAAGAATGTGCAGCGTGAGATCTCCATTACGCAGCCGGGGGCGATTGTCGGGACGCCGACCTACATGGCCCCCGAGCAGGCGAACAACATCGCGGATCGGATCGGTCCGGCGGCTGATGTCTACTCACTGGGGGCGACGCTGTACCACCTGGCGACGGGGCGTGCGCCGTTCGAGGGGCCGACCGCGCTCGCCATCCTGATTGCCGTGTTGCAGAAGTTGCCTGACCCGCCCAAAGGGGTGGCGAAGAAGACGCTCGGGCGTGACCTGCCGGAAGACCTCGAGACCATCATCCTAAAGGCGATGGAGAAGCGGGCGTCGGACCGATACGAGTCGGCGCGGGCTTTCGCCGAAGACCTCGAGAGCTATCTCGCGGACAAGCCGGTGTCGGCGCGGCCGGTCGGGGCGGGTGAACGCTTGAAGAAGCTGTTGCGGCGCAATCGGGCAGCGTTCGCGTTGGCGATGGTGGCGGTCGTGACGCTCGTCTTCATGGCGGTCGGGTTCGGGACGGTGTTGGCGTTCAACCTGTCGCGGACGTCCGATACGTTGTGGGCGCAGGACGAGCAGTCCGGGCGGGACCAGGCCGCGACGTTGGAACGGGCCATCGTGGCGAACATGGTCGAGGGGCGGGCGGACATCGTGCGGAGTCTCGTCGACAAGCTGCGAAAGGACCCCAAGGTCACGAAGATCGAGGTCGTGCGGACCGACAAGACCTTGGCCTACATGGACGATGCGACGCGGGCGGCGATTGGGCAGCGGCTCATCGACCCGGAGGTGCGCAAGCTGATTGCGGCGAAGAACCCGGGCTTCGACAAGCAGATCGCGATGCTCGAGACGGTGGCGTTCGCGAACATCGACGCGTCGCTCGCCGAGGACGCGCCGAAGTTCCAGTACGACGATACGAAGTGGCGGGAGTTGTTGAAGCAGCGCGAGGCCGTGGCCGAGGTGGTCGACATCGATGGGGTCCCACACCTGACGGTTTTGAAGCCGATCCCGAACGGGCCGACATGCCAGTTCTGCCACGGGCCTGTGTCCGAGAGCGCGGCCGACAAGAACCCGTATGCGAACATGTACGGGCCCAAGAATCCAGACCCGGAGAACCGGACGCGGGCGGTGCTCGTGGTGCATCGGAGTCAGGCGGATGTGAAAGCGAAGATCGCCGACAATACACGCGACACGCTGCTCATCGGGGGCGGGACGACGCTGGGTTTTCTGGCGGTGCTCTTCCTCGCCATCAAGCTCTTCGGCGTGAGGTTGAGGCCGCAGCGGTACGGGTGATGCGGCAGGTGTAAGGGCGCGGTCCAGCGCCTTGCAAGCGGAGACACATTCGAGCCGGATCCAGGGTGCAAGGCACACATCGGAGGTGAGGCCACAGGGGCACGTTCGACGTTCCGAGCTCCACTGAGGGTCGGCGACGACCGCCGCTACGCCTATCGCCACATATCCCCACTTTCTTTGAGACCATCTGGACGCGGCGCCGGGCCGAGCGATAGGGAGCGTGGCCCATACAGGAGACCCCATGCGTTTCTATTCGATCGTACTCTCTGCGCTGCTGGTGACGGCTTGCGGCGACGACACCCCGACTCACTCGGATACCCAGGACTTCGGCGACGCGAGCGACATCAGCGATACCAGCGACTCCAGTGTCTTGGGCGACACGGCCGACACCTCGGACGATGCCGATGCTGGGCCGTCCGAAGCCCTCGCGGGCCGCTTCCCGAGCGAGGTGCCGGAGGGTTTTGTTCTAATCGCACTCGGCACACTCGCGACCCTCGACGGTGAGACCGAAGACTTCGAGGTCGAGGTCCCCGAAGGGACCGTCACGATGCATGTCATCGCGGCGACGGACGCGGACGCGACCGTGGTCCTGCTCGGGGCGAGGGCGCCATCTGGCCAGTGGGTGGTGGTCGACGAGCCGCCGCAGGGCGTGTCGCGTGATGACGCCGACAACCTCGCGAGCGGCTTTGGGCCCGGGATCTTGTCGCACAACAAGACCGTCGCGCTCCCGCGCGTCAGCACGACGCTCATCCCGAATACTCCGCAGGTCACCCTCGAGCCGGGTGTGTGGACGTTTCGCGCGGGCGCCTACGACGTGACGCAGCGCGAGGATGGGACCTGGGACCGCGCGCCCGACCCGACGGCGCTCGAGGTCGGCGTGCTCCTGCGCTCGACTCCGGTGCCTACGACCGGGGCTGTCGACCTGGTGCTCTCGTTCGACCCGTCGAGCGGACTGAGTGCGGCGGAGGCCCAAACCGACGACGACATCGCCCGTTCGCTCGACATCCTCGACGAGGCGCTCGCCAAGGTCGGCGTGGTCGTCGGTGAGGTGACCTACCGCGACGTCGTCCTCTCGGCGGGCATCATCCCGCTCAAGCAGCCGGCCTGCTCGACGACGGACGCGCTCGCCAACGTCTTTGACGAGGCCCCGGCCCCGGAACGCGACGTCGTCCACGTCGTCTTTCTCGACTACTTCACGTGCCCGCGTTTCGGCGGCATCATCGACGTAGGGCAGCAGATCGCGGCCTTGTCCATCGGCGCCCCAGGCGTGCCGTTTGGGACCCGGACCGGCATCCTCGCTGCGACCTTCGCCAAGCCCACCTACCCCATCGAGTGGGCCGAGGTCCTCGCCCACGAGGTCGGCCATTACCTCGGCCTCTTCCACACACGCGAGTCGCTGGGCGGCATCGTCGACAACATCGCCGATACGGCCGAGGACGAGACCGGCGCCAAGGCCAATCTCATGTACTTCAACGTGACCGAGTCGACCGCGACGACGCTCACGGACGACCAGGGCCAGATCGTGCGCTCGTCACCGCTGGTCAAGGCGCGCTGAGCCCGTCGACAGCGCCGCGGGCCGTTATGGGGCGGCGACGCTCCAGGCCTTGTCCCAGCGCTCCTGGACGACCTCGGTGAAGTCGACGAGGCGCAGGGTGTCGAGGTCGGACCAGTGCTGCGGCGCAGACGTAGTGACCTACGTCTGCCCGTCGCTTCGCGCCGGTCGCCTTCGGCGAGCCGCGGACTAGACGATCGGATTGGGGCCGCGCCCCAAGCCCCGCCCGCCCTTGGCGGGCCTAGTGCCTCGGCGCGGCGATAGACGAATCAAAACGGTGGCGCCAAGGCACTAGACCAGCCGGCGAGCACGTACGTCGATGAAGGCGCCGCCATGGACGTCGCGCATGACGAGCTTCGGGTTGTGCTCGCCCCCGAGCCCCGACCCGTCAGGGTCGTATGCTTCGTTCGGCTGTTGGGCTGCGCCGACTCGAAGGCGGACGGCGTGCAGGCCTTCTCCAAGCGCTCTGGTCTCCGGCCCGTGCGTGAGGTCGATCTCGACCGCGCGGTGTCGGTCCCCGGCGTCGCGGAGCTGATAGGCGGCGACCACCACGGGGCGAGCGGCCGGTCCATCGTGCCTCTCGGAAGGTGGTGCAGGAGCCTCGATCCAGACCGTCACGCGGCCCATGAGCTCGAGCTCGAGGTCGAATCCGATGAGCCCGTCGTTGCTCACGAGACCGGGGCGGTTCCCTTTCTCGACAACGAGCTCGAGCGGCATCGAGAGCTCGACGGCGGCGGACTCGAGGCCGACGAGGCGGAGCGTCCTCTGGCCTTGACCGCCGTGCCTCGTCAAGAAGGCGAGATGGCGACCAAGGACCGTGGCGCGACCCGAAACGAGCACGTTGTCGAGACCCTCGACCGCTCTCATCGAGGGCATCGAGGGCGCGGCCTCGTCGAGCGAGGCGATCCAGAGGTGGTCTTGCACGGGTGGCTCGGCCTGGTCGTAGACCACGAACGCGAGCCGTGACCCGGTGAATGCGACCGGCACGACCCCTTCGTGGGCGGGCTCGATCAGCGCGCCACCCCACCGTAGGGGCTTCGGCGCGGCGCGGCCATCGGTCACGGCGAGGTAGCGCATACCGCTCGGCTCGAGGTCGAGAATGCCGCGCGCCGACGGTGCGAGGGGAGGCGGGATGGGACCCTGCTGCGATGCGAGGTCTGGACACGGTTGGAATCGGGCTGTCAGGAGGTCATGGCCCTCCAGCGAGAGGTGGCGGTCACAGTGCATCACCAGCTGACCGTTGGCCCCGATGAGCGGCTCGTCTCTGAACCCGAAGCGAACGGCGCTGCCCTGTGGGTCGATGGTGACCACTTGAAAGATGTCGTTCAGGCGCAGAGCCACGGCCTGCAGGTCTCCCAGCTTGTGGATGCCGAACAGGCCATGCCCATCTGGGACCCTGAGCATCAATTCGGGTCGTGCGTCGGCGGGGCTCGGTTCCCACGATGGAAAGGTGCGGATGCCCGAGCGTGTCTCGCCGTCGGTGACCACCGCGCGGCCGACCACCCACGAACGCGAACCATGCTTGCGCCAGAGCTCTGCTCCGGTTCGAGGGTCGAGCCCGACGACGTGGAGGTGCCCGTCGTCGAGGTGCACCGTGACGAGGTCCGGGCCCGAGGAGCCTCCGATGGTCGTCGGCCAGCTCGTCGGAGGGACCCGCCTGGAGTCGGCCGGTGGGGCGAGCGTGGTCGTCCACATCACCTCTCCGGAGCTCGCGTCCCGCGCTGCGAAGACCGCGCGCCCCTGACGGTGATAGCCGAGCACCAGACGCCGCTCGTCGCCCGCTCGCGTGACCACGAGCTGACGGAGGTCACCGCGTTGCGAGAAGAAGGCTTCGGGGTCGGCGACCTCGGTCGAGGCCATCTTGGATTCGAACGCTCGTGGCGGGATGCGGACGCGGAGGGCCGGTGTGTGGACACGTGTCAACACAGGGTTGTCTTCGAGCTCGATGTCTTCGAGCTCGTTGAGGACGTCGAGGCGGATGGAGCGCAGGGCGCCATTCTGGCTGACGCTGAGCCCCTCGAGCTTCGTGAGCGAGGGCAAGACGATCGCCGAAAGCGCGGCGTGGCCGAATACGCTCAGGCTGCTTTCGACGGCGGTGAGCGAGGGCAGAGCCAGCGTCTCGAGCGAATTGTTGCTGTAGAAGTGGGCGGTGACGAGCCTCGAGAGGACAGGCAGGTTCAGCGACCTGAGGTGACGGTTGCGCCCGACTTCGAGGCGCACGAGGCTCTCGACTCTGGGCAGGTCGAACGCCTCGAGTGCATCACAGCCATTGAGCTCGAGCGTCGTTAGGGTGGTGAGCCGAGGAGCTTCGAGCCGCTCGAGGAACGGGTTGTCTCTGAGCGCCAGGAGCTCGACCTCGCGCAGAGCGGGCAGGCTGACGGTGCGAAGGTGGGGCGCGTTCTCCTCGAGGACCAGACCGCCGGCCCGTTCGAGCTTCGGCAGGACGAGCGCCCCGATGAACGTGCCGCTGACGACGATGGTCCCCGTCACCTGCGTATAGCGCGCGAGTGTCTCGAGGTCGTCCTCGCCGCGGACCACGAAGTTGCCTTCGCGGAGGTCGGTGGCGCAGCCGACGCCGAGCAGGCTCAGCACCAGTACGCAAAGGTGTGTCGAGGAGCCGGCTCCGAGCCTGCGGGTGTGCGCGGACATGTCCAGCCTCTCACCAATGAATCGGACGGGGTGCCATGGGGACCACGATATCCCAACGCACCCACCGAGCTCTGTCAAGGCGACGGTGGATGTCGGGAGGTCAGAGCGCATTGGGGTGCAATCTGGGTAGAGCTTGCGGCGAGGAGAGGGCTGGGTGATGCTCCCGTCCCAGGAGGCCGCCATGTGGTTCAAAGTCCGCGCGTCCGACGTGACGTTTGCCGAGAGCTCGAAGAAACACTTCGCGTACGACTTCAAGGTTCCGGCCCCGCCCGGTGATGTGTTCGAGCTCGTGACGACGCCGGGGACGCTGCACACGTGGATGCCGGACTTTCGGGCGGCGCGGTGGACGACGAGCCCGCCCGATGGCGTCGGTTCGGTGCGTGAAGTGAAGCTGACGACCATCGCCGTACATGAGCGTGTGCTCGTGTGGGAGCCGGGCGAGCGCTTCGTGTTCACCATTGTTCGGGCGTCGGTGCCGATTCTGAAGCGGATGGTCGAAGACTATCGATTCGAGCCGGTGGCCGGCGGGACACGTGTGCGGTGGACCATCGCCTACCAACCGCGGGTCCTGGCGAGCGCGCTCGAGCCGTTGTTGGCGCCGAGGTTCGCGCGCATGTTCGAGGCCTCGGCGTCGAGGCTGGCCAAGGTTGCGCCGCAGGTCCTGTAGTCGTCGAAGCCCGGTGTCTCGTCTGCGGGCTTGACCTCAGGCGTGGCAGCGGGCAGGGTCGGGCGGCTTCGCGAGGGGTCTGTGAAAACGGCGCGCTTCGAGGAGTGCAATATAGCGTGGGCCCTGGACGAGGAAGGTCGTGTGAGACGACCACTGCCCCCGCAACTGTTACCGGGGACGACCCCGCCATCCCGAACCCGCTCCTAAGCGGGATGGGATGCAACGCCACTGCCGTCATGACGGTGGGAAGGCCGCGGGAGAGGGCGAACCGGAAGTCAGGATACTCGGCAGGGCTCGCAAATCAGTTCGCTTCGGACGTCCGGTATTGGATCGGCGTACGGGGTGAGCTCCTCATCTAGACCTCGGAGGGAGGTCGGGAGGCAGCGATGTCCATGGTCCGGTTCGGCGGCTCAGTCGGTTTTGTATTCGGTGTGTTGGCAGTGGCCTGCGATGGCGGGGCAGGGGGCGACACACCGGGGGACGAATGTGAGGTCGCGCGTGACTGTCAGGACGGCGACCTGTGCAACGGGGCCGAGGCCTGTGACGGCGGGTGGTGTGTGGACGGCGAGGCGCCGTCGAGCTGTGTCATGCCGAGCGATGGTGGGTGCGGCGGGACGTGTGCGGAAGACGAGCGGTGCTTCGTGGACGCCTGTGAGGTCGTGTGCCTGCCGCCCTCGGTGCCGGAGTTTTCGAGTGTGCCGGTGGGGACACGCATCGTGGTGTCACCCGGAGTAGAGGTCTATGTCGCGGCTGCCGGGGCGACCGCGAGGCCGCAGGAGCCGGTGGGGCTCGATGCCGGCCATGGCCTGTTGCTCGAGCGTCCGGGGCGGGTCCTCGTCGAGGCCTACTGGAAGGAGTCGGCCGGGTGTGGGGCGTCGTTCCGGGCGTTCTATGACGTCGTTGAGCGGGTCGACGCGGCGCCGGAGTCGGCGGCCATCGGCATGGATGACCCGAGGCTGGTCGCGTGGGCGGTCGGGTTCGTCGACGTGCAGTGGGGGAGCGCCCTGGACCCGGGCTGGATGGACGCGACGCGCGCGTTGGGCCCGGCCGCCGGGACGTCGGATGATGCGGTGTCGTTGGGCAACGGTGGGGTGATGACGTTCGTCTTCGAGGAGGGCTTTGGTGATCAGGCGGGGCCGGAGCTGGCGGTTTTCGAGAATGGGTTCTCGGACCGCTTTCTCGAGCTCGCGTTCATCGAGGTGTCGAGCAACGGGGTCGACTTCGTGCGGTTTCCGAGCCTGAGCGTGCAGACTGCTGATGTCGGGCCCTACGGGACGTTGGACCCGACCGAGGTCGTTGGAGTGGCGGGTCGTTTTCGAGCTGGGTTTGGTGCGACCTTCGACCTGGCGCACCTGGCGCAGACACCCGAGGTGCTGACGGGGCGGGTGGAGCTCGGGGCGATTCGTTATGTCAGTGTCGTCGACATTGTTGGCGACGGGTCGATGGCCGATGCGTTCGGGAATCCCGTATACGACCCGACGCCGACTTTCGGGCCGGCTGGCTTCGACGTGGAGGCCATCGGGTTGATCCGGGCGCGGTGAAGCAAGCCTGCCAGGCGATAGCTTGGAGATCGAGTATCTCGAGCGTCGAGTGAGTCAGCGGGCCAGCTTGATGTTGAAGTCGGCTGTGCCTAGCGCCCCCCAGAGGCGGACCCACAGCATGACGTACATCTCGAGAGGGCGGGCGGCGGTGATGTCACCGACGTCGAGGATGTCCTTCCAACCAAAGGACTCGAGCAGGCCACGCACGATGACCTTGGCCTCGTGGTCGTTGCCGCAGAGCATCGTGGTGTGGTCGCCGGGGACGCGGGCGGGGTCGACCATGACGGCGGCGTTGACGCTGTTGAGGGCCTTGACGACGCGCGCCTCGGGAAAGTGGCGCTGGATACGTTCACCGAGCGAGTCGTCGTTGCAGACGAAGAGGGTGGGCGGCATGCCGCGTGAGAAGTCGAGCGGGTTCGAGATGTCGACGAGGACCTTGCCACGCAGGTTTTCGGCGCCGGCGCGCTGGAGGGCTTCGATGGAGAACTGGCCCATGGTGCAGTTGAAGATGACCTCGGCACCGCCGGCGACGGTCGCGAAGTCCCCGATTGAGGCCTGGCCCTGGTGGTGGTCGAGCCAGGTGCGGGCGGCGGGGTTGTTGGGTTCGCGGGCGCCGAGTGCGACCTCGTGTCCGAGGGAGACGAGCTTCGTCGCGATGGTCTGACCGACCATTCCTGTACCAAGCACTGCGATCTTCATACCGGGGCCTCTTGCGTGGGGGCGTGGGGCCGGAGGGTAGACAAGAACTCGGGAGGCGTCACTTCATGGTTCGTTGTGCGCGGGAGTGCGACGAGCGCATGCGAATCACCTGGGCGGGTTGCCCGTGTCCACTGGGTAGTCTGGGGTTATGCGTGTTCCGCCGCCCGCACCCGTGATGCGCGTCACGGCGCCGGACGGCCAGTCGATGTAGTGGCTGTCCCACATGTCGCCCATGTCGAGGCGGACGTCAGACCACTGGTCCCGCAGGACACCGTAGATGTAGACGCGAATCGTCGCGAGCGCGTGACCGAAGCCCCAGTCGTTCGCGTAATGGGTGCCGACCTGGTAGCGAACGTTTTGTTCGGGGACGCTCACGACGAGGTTTTCGGGGCCGGCGCCGTCGGTGTCGTCGCGGGTGAGGCTGGGGTTGTCGGATGCGCCGAAGAAGCCCCACTCGAGTGGGCCGTTCCCAGCGTAGCAGTCGTAGGTCAAGTCGAAGTAGGCGCCGTTGGCGCGTGGATGGAGGAAGTGGAGGTCGAGGTCGGAGCCGGCCGAGAATCCCGCTCCACCACCCGTGTCGGTCTCGTTGGGGTCGCCTGGGGTCTGCCAGGTGAGCTCGACCTGGATCGCGTCATCGACGGTGGATGTGACGACGTACTCGGCCTGGATACAGCTCGCCTTTCCCTGGGCGTCGTAGACCGTCAGGCGGAAGGTGTAGGTGCCGATGATGTTGGCCTCGAACTTAGGGTTGCGCACGTACTGGCTGGGGATGAACGTCGCCGTCGAGCCCTGGGGCTGGATGACGGACCACTCCCACGCGGTGACTTCGCCCGCTGCGATAGAGCCGGAGGCGTCGAGCTGGAGGACGGTCTGCGGCAGGACCTCGTCCCCCTGGGCGACGGTGATGACGGCGATCGGGCAATCGGTGGGGTTGGAGACGTCCGCCGAGTCCGGTGTGGGCGTGGTGTCCGTCAGCCTTCCGTCCGGATCGGGGCCCGCCGTGTCTTCCGAATGTGTGTCACCGTCGGTGTGGCCAGCGCCGTAGTCCGACGTGTCTTCGGAGGTGTCGCTGGTGTCCGTACGGTCGCAGACGCAGGCGCCAACCGACGTCCCGCTCGCGCTGCAGGTCTGGACGCCGCTCGAGGTGGCCGAGCAGAGGCAGGCCTGGGTCGCGCCAGGTAGGCATCGCTGCGGGTCGTCTGAATCGGCGCATCCTGCGAGCACCAGAGCGATCCATCCAAACAAGCAGGTGATGCGTCGTATCGAGGTCATTCGTTCGCTCCAAATGACAAAGGGCAGTGAGTCGCCCCACTGCCCTTCATCGTTCTTTCTAGGTCGTCACGTCAGAACGGGAGGCCTGAGTTGACCGGGTACTGCGCGGTGATGCGCGGCCCGCCGCCAGCCCCGGTGATACGGGTCACGACGCCGGACGGCCAGTCGATGTAGTGGCTGTCCCACATGTCGCCGTTGACGATGCGGACATCCGACCACTGGTCGCGAAGGATGCCATAGATGTAGACGCGGACGGTCGCGAGCGAGAAGCCGTAGCTCCAGTCGTTCCAGTAGTGGCTGCCGACCTGGAAGCGCACGTTCTGCTCGGGAACGGCCACGTTCAGGTTCTCGGGGCCGGCGCCATCGGTGTCGTCACGGTCGAGGCGCGGATTGTCCGAAGGCCCGAAGAAGCCCCACTCCTGCGTGGGCGACTCCCAGTTGCAGTCGTAGGTCCAGTCGAAGTACTGGCCGTTGGCGCGCGGGTGAAGGAAGTGGAGGTCGACGTCGGAGCCGGCCGAGAAGCCAGCTGCGCCGCCCGTGTCCGACTGGTCGGGGTCGCCCGGGGTGTTCCAGAGCAGCTCGACGTGGATGGCGTCGTCCGACGTCACGTTGACGACGTACTCGGCTTCGGAGCAGCTCACGGTGCCAAGGGCGTCGAAGACCTTCAGGCGGAAGGTGTAGGTGCCGATGATGTTGGCTTCGAACGTGGGGTTGCGCACGTACTTGCTGGGAAGCAAGCCCGTCGTCGAGCCCTGCGGGGCGACGACCGACCACTCCCACGCGGTGACCGCGCCCTGTGAAGCGGTCGAGCCCGAGGCGTCGAGCTGGAGGACGGTCTGCGGGAGGACCTCGTCACCCTGGGCGACGTTGATGACCGCGGTCGGGCAGCTGCCGTCGGTGCCAAAGCCCGTGAGGTCCACGTCGAAGTTGGCGAGGTAGGCGTTCGACTGGATGCGGAGGAGGCCGAGGTCGCGGCTGAACTGGCCGTCCGCGCCAAGGGTGGCCAGCGCCGACGGGAAGTAGGTCACGGGGACCTGCACCTTCTGGCTCGGGGCGATGGTGAGCGGCAGGGTGCCAACGCGGGACTTGTCGATGTCGAAGACACCGGCCGGGTCCTCGACGACGTCGACGTTGCTGACGATGAGGTCGACGTCACCGCAGCTCTCGATCTCGAGCATGATCTCGCTCAGCTGGCCGACGAGCTTCCCGCCGAAGTCGACACGCGAGGGGTTCACGCGGACGCAGGGGCCTTCGAGGTTGGCGAAGAGCTTCGCCTCGGTCCCGTTGGGGGCGCTCGGGTCGTTGGACACGAAGATGATCGAGCCCTGGGCGGCTTCGGCGCCGGCCGCGGTGTAGGTCACGTCGACCTGCTGGGTGGTGCCGGGGGCGAGCGTGAGCGCGGGGTCGAGGACGATGCCAGCCGACGAGCTCTCAGCGGTGACGCCGTACTCGACGCCGCCAGCGCGCATCTTGTAGCCAAGGTGGCCCGAGAAATAGACCTTGGAGATGGTGAGCGTAGCGGCACCCGAGTTGAGGACGCTCAGCGGCTTGGTCGAGCTGGTGGCATCCTGGACGAGCCCGAAGTCGAGGACCGGCGGCTGGAGGAGCAGCTTGGCCGAGGCCGCGTCGGGTGCGGCGTAGAAGGTGAAGACATCGAAGTCGTCGATGGTGCGGTTCGTCGTGATGGACACGGTCGCGCGAGGGCGAGCGCCCTCTGGGACGGCGCTGGCGTTGAAGACGATGGCAAACTCGTGATCGAGACCGCCCGGC
Source organism: uncultured Myxococcia bacterium (assembly GCA_942493285.1). Lineage (GTDB taxonomy): Bacteria > Myxococcota_A > UBA9042 > PHBI01 > PHBI01 > WYBB01. The sequence goes on along the minus strand of OW818691.1, from coordinate 5,277,958 downwards.
GCGATGGTGACAGGGCTCGCCTCGGAGGGCATGGGCAGCGAGAGGATCTCGAACGCGCCCTGGTACTCGCTCGTGAGGGTAATGGCCTTGATTTGGAGCGAGCCGGTGCCGCGGTTGGCCACACGAATCGTGGTCTGGCCAGTCGCCGATACCGCAACCGTACCGTTTACGACGACGGGTCGGCTGCCTTCGCTGACCTCTAGGCGTGGCACCTTACCACCCTGGATGCCGCCTTTGTCATCGCCGCATGCCACAAGGGCGCTCGCCATGCTGAGCACCGCTGCAACCGCTACCCAAGAACCCGCCTTCTGAACCAGTTGCGTCACGAGAACCTCCTACGCCGCCTCGCGTGGCGCGCATAGAAACAAAAAACGAGCCGGCTTGGGAAGGAATAGAACCCGTATTTCCACTTTTTTTGGCCACCTAGTCAGGAAACCCGCGACAGACGCGGTCCTTTCGACGCAGTGCGTCACGTTGAGTCCAGAAGCGCTTCGAGGCCAGCGGCCGGATGGGTGAGATCACCACATCATTATATGCGGAGCTTTCTGGAGATGCGCTGGCCGGCCCGGATGGAGGCCTGGTGCTGATCGGGCGATCAGGAGCTGGTCGAGCAGCAGGGCGGCGGTCCTGGGTGTGTCGGGTCCAGGGTTTGCCGGGCTTTGTGCCCTCGCCTATGCTGCCCTCCGGACCTATCCGCCCATCCGGCCCATCCGGGAAAGTTGGCGACGGGGGCGTCCGAAAGCGGGAGCGCAGATGAGCGAAGACGTCGAGAAGAGCCTGACCATGCGCTACATGAACCGCTTCGGGTGCATCGGAGCGGCGTGCGAAGAGAATTGCTGCATGGATGGGTGGCGCATCGACGTCGACAAGGCCCACTACGACAAGCTGATGGCGATGGCGGCGTTCTCGGCCAAGCCCATCGCGCGCAAGTTCAGCACGACCTTCATCGTCATCCCGAAGAAGAACAAGAAGGAGAACGAGCGCTACATCATCAAGCAGTTCGAGGGCGGCGGGTGCAGCCTCTTCGATGATGGTTGGTGCGACCTGCACGCGACCTTCGGGTACGACTCGTTGCCACACGTGTGTGCGTTCTACCCGCGTAAGCTGAAGTGGGTTGGCGACACGATGGAGCTCACGGCGACGGGCTCATGTCCGGAGGTGACGCGGCAGATCATCCTGCACGACGACGGGGTCGAGCTCGAGCCCATCGACTTTTCGCGCATCCATCGCAAGGTCCTACAAGACGGGATGGACCCGCGCGATACACGGCCGTTCTTTCGGACCTTCGTCGAGGTGCGGCAATTCGTCCTCGACCTCTTGAAGGACGAGACGATGCGGTGGGACCACCGCCAGTTCTTGATGCTGTGGTTCTCGAAGCGCACGACCGAGGTGCTCTCGAAGAGTGTGGCCAAAGCCGATACGGCGGTCATCGAGCGCGAGTTTGCGTTGTTGAAGAATCCGAAGGTGCGCCACGAGATCCTCAAGCGATACGAAGAGCTCGAGACTCCGGCGGCGCTCGTCCTGATGGTGGTGCGCGCCATCGTGCGACCCAAGACCAAGGGTATCGTGCGCCCGAAGTGGAACGACCTCGTGAACGGGGCGGTCGGGACCTACGTGCGACTGCGCGAGGTGTTGCCCGCTTCCGATGACCCCGAAGAACACGACAAGGCCGCCGAGGCCGCCGCGGCCCAGGGCACGGCGTCGCCCGCGTACATGACGACGCTCGAGGTGTGGCAGGAGTACACGAAGCGGCGCAATCGGCTGCGGGCGATTCCATCGGTGGGTGACCGCATCGACAAGATGTTCCGCAACTACAGCCTGCACACGTGGTTCCATCGGATGCCGACCGAAGAGAACGACATCCTGACCTACACGCTGAGGACGCTTACACAGCAGGCCGCGATGAAGTTCCTGCTCTACTCGCAGAGCCACCTGCAGGGTTTTGTCGACGCGTTCGAGCGAGCTGAAGAGGGCGACAAGGCGGCTGCCGAGAAGGTCCTCATCGATGAGGTGGAGAAGTCCACGGTGGCGGTCTTCTATCAGATTGCGCGGCACGTGGAGCATGGCCTGCTCATCAAGTGGCTCACGACGATGCTGAAGAAGATGGACATGTTCTCGGCTGCGGGTGGCGTCTTCCTCATTCACTTCTGAAGTCTCGGTTGCCGGGCCGGGACCGAGACCATGGTCTTAGGTGTATAGGCCGAAGGTCTATGTTGTCGTAGATGCTCGGGTTTTTGGCGAATGCGCAGTGGAGTCGCGCGTCGGAATCGCCTAGCTTCCGGGTCCGAGCTCTGCGCGTCGCCGCCACCAGGGGGGATGGGCGCATCCATGATCGATCATGGGCTCGTCCGTCCCAGAGGCGCTCTGACGCAGGTCCGAGCGAGCTCGCCCGAGGTGTCGTATGCGTGCGCAGATCATCCGCCGTGTCGAGTCGTCATCCCTCATGTCCTACGGCCTTGCGAGAGCGTTGCTGGCTTTGGTCGTGGTGGTTGTCGGGATATCATCAGCGGGCTGCGGCGAGGGTGACGGGGACACGTCCGAGGTCGACCTCGACCACGAGGAAGAGCTGGCCGACCTCGAGGACCTCACGGAGCTCGCCGACCTGTTCGACCTGTCGGAGCTCATCGACAGCTTCCTCGACGGCGATGGACCTGCGGACATCGACGGTGAGACGGTGGGGCTCAACCTGCCGCCGAACATCGAGGTCGTTGCGCCGACCGAAGGGGCGAGCTTCGGATGGCAGGAGAGCGTCGCGTTCAGCGCCGTCGTCACGGACGACTTCGATGTTCCCAGCGCGGTGAGCGTCGAGTGGTCGTCGCCGATCCAGGGGGTGTTCTTCGTCGGCACGCCGGACGTCGATGGGCGGGTTGAGCTCTCGGTCGCCGACCTCGTCCTCGGGGCTCACCTGTTGACGTTGAGCGCGGTCGACAGCGAGGGGGCCCAGGCCAGAGCGACCGTGCTCGTGCAGGTGGTGGCCGATGGGGCGGCGCCCGTCATTCGGGTCGTGCCGGCGTCGCCTGTGACGACGGACGAGCTGTTGGCCGAGGTGACCGACCCGAAGCTCGACGCGGGTGCCGGCGGGCTGGCGGTGCAGTGGTCGTGGTTTCGGGGCGCGGACCCGGTGGTGGCGGGCGAGCGGGTGGCGGCGAGCGAGACGACCAAGGGCGAGACGTGGCGGGTGGTTGGGGTCGTGTCGAACGGGGTCGACGAGACGCCGCCCGGGGTGGCGCAGGTGACCATCGCGAACTCGGCGCCGCGGTGTGTGGGTGGGGCGTCGATCATCGGCGATGCCGGGGTAGTGGGGAGGCTCGTCTGTGGGTGCGATGAGCGCGTGGACGAGGACGAAGCGGACCCGGTCGAGGACCGATGTGTTTGGACGGTGGATGGCTCGATCTTCGAGACAAGTGGCGAGACGACAGAGTCGTGTCGGCTCGAGTCGGAGGGGATGGCGGCCGGGGCACGCATCGGGTGTCAGGTGGTCCCGTTCGACGGTGAGGACGAGGGCGTGGGCGTCGCCGCGGACGAATTCGTGGTGCCCGACCCGAACGGCAATACGCCTCCGACGATGCCGGGCGTCGCGGTGTCGCCGAGCTTTGGGAAGGCCGGGCATCGCTTCACCTGCGAGGTCGTCGCGGCGTCGGTGGACGCCCAGGGCGACACGGTGAGCTATGCCGTGAGCTGGTCGGTGAATGGACATTGGAACGCGGTGGCGGGTGCTTCGGTGGTGCCGTCTTTGGAGCTCTTCGACGCGGCTGGAGAGGCGGCAGGTGACGGTGATGTGCTGCGGTGCCGGGTCGTAGCAAGCGATGGGGTGGCCCAGTCGGCGGCGGCGCTGAGCGATGAGGTCCGGCTCGGGACGGTCGGCGTGTCGGTCGGCGTGTTGGGGGACGTGGTCCTCGACGAGGCGCTGGGCGATGGGTGTTATCGCGACGCCGAAGTGGCGCTGCCGAGCTGTGCGGCGGACCTGTTCTGCAGCGTGGCGGTCACCGCGTGTTTCGATGAAGACGGGGACGTCGTGGGTGCGCCGGTGGTGTCGGCGGTGGTCGAGCTGCCGGGGCTGGGGACGGTCGTGTTGGAGGGTGTGCCTGGCGGTGGGATTGGGGATGACGGCTGGTGTATCTCGGGGCACCCCGCCGACCTCGGGCCGCCGGTCGTGCCGCTGCCGTTGAGCGGGCTGACGCTCAAGTCGTGTAGTGGCGCGGACGGGGTCGTGACCTCGTCGCTGAGCGGCAACGTGACGATGGAGGGCGAGGTCTATCCGTTTGTCGATGCGGCGGTCGGGACGGAGGTCGTGGGGCAGGGGGCGGACGGGATTGCCTTGAAGATCGAGATACCGCTGCCGAGCTTCAGGCTCGGTGGGACACGGTTTGGTGGGCGGTTGTCGCTCGGGATGGCGAGGACGGGGGTCGCGTTCGACGGTGAGGTGACGCTGGCCGGGATTGGACAGGTGGAACTCGATGGGACCTTGGAGACAGCGGGGCGGGCTGATGGCGCGCTCGTGTCGGCGCGGCTGGACGCGGGTGTCGGGCTGGAGGTCAAGGGCCTGACGTTTGCGGGGGCAGCGGCGTTGACGTTGGCTGGCGGAGTCTGGCGGCTGGGGCTCGAAGATGGGGTCATGACGCTGCCGGGTGGGTCGGAGCTGATGTTGAGCGGGGCCATCGAGGTGGTGGCCGGGCGGTTGACCGAGGCGGAGTTCGACGCGGGGGCAGGCGTGACGTTTGCCGGCGTCGAGTTCGCAGGTGACGCAACCGTACGTTGGTCGGCGGCGGACCAGAGCTTTGGGTTGGAGCTGTCGGGGGGGCTGCTTGGGCCCGAGGGTCCGAGCTTCGATGTCGGCGGAACGGTCGTGATCGAAGACGGGGTCGTGGTCGCCGGGGCGCTGACGGCGGGCGCCGATATGGTGCTGGCCGGTGTGCAGTTCGCGGGTGACGCGGTCGTGAGCTGGGAGGATAACGAGCTCTTTGTCGGGCTCGCGGCCGGTGTCGTCGGATTGCCGGGTGGGGCTGATGTGAGGCTCAGCGGTGAGGTGACACTGGCCGACGGTGTGCTGGCCGATGCGAGTTTTGTCGGGGCCGGGAGTGCCAGCATTGCCGGGGTGGACTTTGGCGGCGAGATCTCGGCGAGCTGGTCGGGCGCTCAAGGGTCGGGCTGGTCGGTCGCGCTGAGCGGAGGGCGGGTCGTCCTGCCAGGTGGCCAAGAGGTGATACTGAGCGGGTCGCTCGCGGTCAGCGGCGGGCGGGTCGTGTCGGGGAGTTTTGCGGCAGGGACCGATGTGTCATTCGCCGGGCTCGAGTTTGCCGGGGCGGCGAGCGCGGATTATCGTGTCGAATATGACGACTTTGGCGGTGTGGTGTCGGAGTCGCTGAGCCTTGGGCTCAGTGGTGCGCGGCTATCAATTCGCCAGGGAGGCGAAGCCGACCCAGCGGATGCGGTTCTGGGGGCCGAGCTGGTGCTGAGCGGTGAGGTCCAGATCGTCGACGGGGCCGTCGAGAGCGCGTCGTTCTCGGCCGGGACGGACGTGGCGCTGGGGCCCGTCGTGTTCGCGGGTGAGGCGCGGGTCGAGTACACGGCCGGACGGTTGGAGCTGGTCGTCGACGGTGGGCAGGTCGTGGTCGCCGGGTCGACGCTGGTGGTCGGTGGACACATCGTGATCGAAGGTGGGGCACTGACCTGTGGCGAGCTGGAGACGGCCGCGGCGGCGACGGCGGCGCTCGGGGGCATCGAGTTCAAGCTGGGGCTGAAATACGCGGGCGCCGGGACGACGTGTGTGTGGCGCGACGGGACGACGACGGTCAGTCAAGAGGCGAGGATGCTGGTGTCGCTGCGCGATGGACGGCTGTCGGTGGGGCCGGCGGAGCTGACACTCGCGGGACATGCGACCCTCGAAGGAGGGGTGCTCGCGTGTGCGGAGTTGGACGCCATGGGCGGCGCTGCGGTGCCGGTGGGCGGCGTGAGTTTTGCGGCGGGGGCGCGCTTCGCGGCAGCAGGGCGGAGCTGTGAGTGGGGTGTCGGGGCGGGTGAGCTCGAGCTGACCTTGCGACGCGGTGTGGTCCAGGTCGCGGGACAGGCGGTGTCGCTGAGCGGCGCGGCGGTCCTGGGTGGTGGCCGGGTGGTCAGCGCGTCGTTTGTGGGCGAGGCGGCGCTGGTGTTGCCGGGGCTCGCAGCGGGCATGTCGGTACAGGCGGACTATGTCGCGGCGACCGGGGCATTTTCGCTGACGCTGGGCGGGGGCGAGATCGTGATGGCCGGGACGACTTTTGCGCTGGAGGCACAGGCCGAGGTCGTCGGTGGACAGGTCGGTTGTTTGATTTTCGAGATAGCTGGCTCGACATCCGGTTCGACGTCAGGGGCGGTGGTCGTCGCTGGCGCGGTCCTCGAAGTCGGGGCGCGGATGGCGGCGGCGGGGTTCCAGTGCGCGTGGATGGACGAGCCGGCCGAGAGCTCGTTGTTCGAGGTGACGCTGGCGGGTGACGTGGTCATCGCCGGGGCTGCGAGTGCCTTTGTCGGAAGCGGCAAGGTGGTCGGCGGTGAGGTCGTGTGTGCCGAGCTGGGGGCAGTCGGCGAGGTGGTCGTGCCCATCGGCGAGGCGAGCTTCGATGTTGGGGTGCGCTATGCCGCGGCCGGGTCGAGCTGTGAGTGGGGTGATGGCACGGAGACTTCGCCGGATCAGCAGACCTTGTTGGCGTCGCTGGCGAACGGGACGCTGGTACTCGGTGGGGTCTCGCTGACGATGGCGGGGACGGGCGAGCTCGAGGGTGGGGAGCTGGCGTGTGCCGAGCTGCGTGCAGAGGGCGGTGCCGGGTTCGAAGTGGCCGGTGTGAGCTTTCGTGCCGGGGCGCGATACGCGGCGGCGGGGCGGGATTGTGGATGGAGTGAGGGGCTGCCCGCTGTGGACGATACGCTCGAGGCGACGCTGCATGAAGGGGCGGTCGCGGTCGCGGGGGCGAGCCTCACCCTCGCGGGGTCGGCGCGCATCGAAGACGGGGCGGTGCGGTGTGCGACGCTCAGTGTCGAGTCGACCGGGCTCGCGTTTGGCGGGATTCCGTTTCAGGGAAGTGGTCGCTTCGTTGCGGCCGGGGCGACGTGTGAGGGTGACCCGGTGGGTCTGTCGATTGCACTGAGCGATGGGCGGGTCGAGGTCGCGGGCACGACGGTGGTGCTGAGCGGCAGTGGAGCCGTGGTGGATGGAGCGCTCGAGTGTGTGACCTTTGTGGCCACGGGTGAGGCACCTGCGTTGGCGGGTCTGAGCGTCGAGGTCGGCGGTTTCTACGGGCGCGCTGGGGCCGACTGTGGTGGCAGTGTGGTGAGCGAAGACACCTTTGCGCTGACGCTGGTGGCGAGTGCCGGGTCGGCCTCATTGGGGGCCATCGATATGGATGGTCTGGGGCGGGTCGAGGATGGCGCGCTGGCGTGTGCGGAGCTGAACGCGAGGTCGGAGATCACGTTGGCGGGAGTGTCGTTCGATGTGGGCGGGCGCTATGTCGGCGGCGGGCGGACGTGCACGTGGGCCGATGGGACGACCAGTATCGTTGCGGCGGAGGATGCTTCGACGTTTGTGGCGATACTGCGAAATGGGACTCTGTCGGTGGGTGGCCAGACGTTGGTGCTCTCCGGCGAGGGCGTGCTGCGTGACGGGCGGGTCGCGTGTGCGACGCTCGATGCGGTCGGTGCGGTGGGGGTCGAGCTCGGCGGTGTGAGCTTCGAGGTCGGGGCGCGGTATGCGGCCGAAGGTGAGAGCTGCGGGTGGTCCGACGGGACGGAGCTCGAGCTGACGTTGAAGAACGGAGCGGTGGCGCTCGGGGCGTCGTCGGTGTTGCTCAGCGGCAAGGCCGAGCTGAGCGGTGGACGGGTCACGTGTGCGACGCTGCGTGGAGAGGCCGCGGCGGGTGTCGAGCTCGGCGGGGTGAGTTTTGGGGTCGGGGCGCGTTATGCGGCGGCGGGGCAGGGGTGTGGGTGGTCCGATGGTGCGGAGCAGCGATTCGAGCTGACGCTGGAGGACGGGGTGTTGGCGATCGGGCCGAATACGTTCACGCTGAGTGGGTCGGCGCGGATGGCGGGCGGCGCGGTGGCGTGTGCGGAGCTGACCTCGACGGGCCAGGTCGCGCTGGGCGGGACGACGTTCACGGTGGGTGGGCGGTATGTCGGCGCGGGCCAGACCTGTGTGTGGAGCGACGGGTCCGAGACGAGCGCGGCGCCCAATTCTGGCGACACGTTTGCGGTCTATCTCGACGACGGGGCGGTGTCGGTGGCCGGGGTGACATTGGGGTTGAGCGGTATGGCGGTGGCTCGCAACGGGCGGCTCGCGTGTGCGGAGCTCGAGGCATCGAGCAGCCTCGACTTCGAGGTGGGTGGTGTCGGCTTCGAGATGGGCGGCGCGCGGCACGTGGCCGCGGGCGAGACGTGTGTGTGGGGCGACGGGACCACGACGAGTGCCCTGGCGGACACGTTCCGGATGGCGCTACGCGACGGTGTCTTGATGGTCGGGAACGTGCGGCTCACGCTGAGTGGGATGGCCGAGATCAGCGGCGGGCAGGTGACGTGTGCGGACCTGTCGGCCGGCGGTGGAGTGCGGCTGGACGTGGGTGGTGTGAGGTTTGCGGCCGGGGCAAGATTCGCGGCCGAGGGCCATGCGTGTGGGTGGTCCGACGGGGTTCGTGATGTCCTGCAGGTGACCCTTGATGATGGGAGTGTGGAGGTTGGAGGAGTGGCCGTCGGGTTGCGCGGGGCGGCGGAGATCGGGACCGGGCGATTGACCTGTGCGGACTTCGAGGTGACCTCGAACGCGGACCTGGTATTTGGCGGCGTGACCTTTGCCGCGGGCGCACGATTCGCGGCCCAGGGCGAGGACTGCGGCTGGTCGGATGGGACGACGAACCGGCTCGAAGTGACACTCGAAAATGGCAGTGTCGATGTCGGGACCGGGGCGGTGGTGTTGTCCGGCGGTGGTGTCGTGGTCGGTGGGCGACTGGTCTGCGCGACGCTCACGACGAGTGGGCGTTCGGAGGTCGGTGGGCTCGCGTTCGATGTGACGGGGCGCTTCGCCGCGGCCGGCCAGCGATGTGCCGGGGCGGCCGAGCCTGCGACGGCTAATACGTTCGAGCTCGTGCTGGCGAACGGATCGATGCGGGTCGGGACGGCGAACCTGGCGCTCAGTGGTACCGGGCGGGTCACCGGTGGGCGGTTGAGCTGCGCGGAGCTCGAGGCGGCCGGCGGCGTGACAGCGGCGGTCGGTGGTGTGAGCTTTGACCTCGGCGCGCGTTATGTCGCGGCCGGCGAGACGTGTACCTGGGCGGACGGGTCGACGACGGGCGCGATCGGGACGGGCGGGGCATTGATGCTCGCGCTGAAGGATGGCTCGCTGGCGGTCGGCGGGCAGACCTTGAACCTGTCGGGCGTCGCGACGCTGCAGGACGGGGTCCTGGCGTGTGCGTCGCTCGACGCGGTGGGGGCGGCCTCGGTCGAGCTGGCCGGGCTGAGCTTTTCGGCTGGGGCCCGCTATGCGGCTGCCGGCTTCGAGTGTCCGTGGACCGAGGCCAGGCCTGCGAGTGTCTTCGAACTGACTCTGAATGAGGGAGCCCTGAGTGTCGGGGGCGTTGACACACGCTTGTCGGGGGCGGCGCAGATCAGCAACGGTCAGCTCACCTGCGCGGACCTGGCGGTGATGACGGATGTGCCGCTCGAGCTGGGTGGAGTGGCCTTCGAAGGGAAGGCGCGGTTCGCCGCGGCCGGGTCGGGCTGCGGCTGGTCGGATGCATCGGCCGAGCGGATGGAGGTTGTCCTCGATGGCTCGGTCTCGGTCGGGTCGAACCGGGTCGCGCTGCGCGGTGTGGGGCAGGTGGTCGGTCGGAAACTCGCCTGTGTGGAGTTCGAGGGCGCCGGTCAGGCCACGCTCGGGGGACTCTCGTTCGAGGTCGGGGCGCGCTTCTCCGCGGCCGGTGCGACGTGTGAATGGACCGACTCGACCGATGGGCCCGTCGCGAATGACCGGCTCGAAGTGGTCTTGTCGGGGGCGTCGGTGCCTGCCAATGGGGTCGCCATCGAGCTTACCGGGCGCGGGCTGGTCGAGGGCGGTCGGGTGACGTGTGCCGAGCTGGGCTCGAGTGTCGATGTCACTCTCGCCGGGGTCGCATTCGATGTCGGCGCGCGCTTTTCGAACGCAGGGTCGACCTGCACCTGGGCCGACGGGACGACAACGGACACGGCCGCGACGACGTTTACGCTCGCGCTGATGAACGGGACGCTGCAGGTCGGGCCTGTCGCGCTCGGATTGTCCGGGGCGGCGACGCTCTCCGGCGGACAGCTCACGTGTGCGGAGCTCGCGTCGAGCGGCTCGGTGACACTTGGCGGCGTGAGCTTCTCGGCGGGCGCGCGATACTCGGCGGCCGGCCGCGCCTGCACCTGGCGCGATGGGACCACCACGACCACCGATGCCGGCACGCTCGACCTTGTCCTGTACGACGGCGCGGTCTCGGTCGGCCCGGCCAGTGTCACATTGTCCGGCAAAGCCACGGTCGCCAATGCGACACTCACGTGTGCGAACTTCGACGTCACCGGAGACCTCGAGCTCGGTGGCATTCGGTTCGATGGTGGGGCGCGGTATGCCGCAGCGGGACAGACCTGTGGCTGGCCGGGGCGAGTCCCCACCGCCGCGACTTTCGAGCTCGAGCTGCGTGACGGCGGCCTGGATGTCGGCGACGCGTCGGTCCGCTTGTCGGGTCTTGCGACGATTGGAAATGGACTACTCGCGTGTGCCTCGTTGCAGACGGCCGGCGGAGCGACGGTCGGCCTCGGCGGTGTCACTTTCCAATTGGGCGCGCGTTATGCCGCGGCAAACTCGAGCTGCGGCGGGGTTACCTCCCCTGTGACCACCTTCGAGCTCACGCTGGACGAAGGTCGACTCGCGGTTGGTCCCGCCACACTCAATCTGTCCGGCACCGCCAAGGTGGCCGCGGGTCGGCTCACGTGTGCCGAGCTCGACGCCATCGGCGGCGCCACAGTCGACCTCGCAGGCGTCGCCTTCTCGGCCGGGGCGCGCTTCGCCACCGCGGGCTCGACCTGCACCTGGGCCGATGGCAGTACGACGGACGCCGATGCCACGGCGCTGATGCTCGCTCTGCGCAACGGCACCCTGACGGTGGGGCCGACCACACTCACCTTGTCGGGTTCGGCCACCCTGTTTGCCAGCCAGGTCGCCTGCGCGGAGCTCGACGCCGCGGGTGCTGCCAACCTCGATCTGGCCGGTGTGTCTTTCGACGCCGGCGCACACTACGCCGGCGCGGGCCATTCCTGCACCTGGGCCGACGGCACGACACGGTCGGGCGGACCTCGCGCGCTCATGCTCGCCTTGCGCAATGGCACCTTGTCGGTCGGTACCAACACGTTGTCGCTCGCAGGCACAGCCAACCTCGAAGCCGGCCGCCTGACCTGCGCCGAGCTCGAGTCCTCCGGCACTGTCGACCTGGCCGGTGTCACTTTCGCTGCGGGAGCCCGGTATCTCGCGACCAACTCGACGTGCACCTGGCGCGATGGGACCACGGCTTCGGCCTCGGCCCCTCGCCTCGACCTCGCACTCCACGATGGCCAGCTCTCGCTGGGTGTTGCGACCGTGACCCTGTCGGGCTCGGCGACGCTTTTGGCCAACACCCTCGCGTGTGCCGAGCTCGCCTCGACGACCGCCGCACGCCACAGCCTCGCCGGGGTCGCCTTCGAGATCGGCGCGCGCTACAGCGGCGCAAACCAGGCCTGCCCGTGGGGAACGACTCCCGAAAACACGATGGTTGTCACTCTCGAGGACGGTGTCCTCGATGTCGAGGGCCAGACCATCTCGCTGTCTGGCACCGCCGAGGTCGCCGACAATCGCCTCACGTGTGCATCGCTCACCTCCTCGGGCACCATCCCCGTAGGCGGCGTCAACTTCAGCGCCGGCGCCCGCTACACCGCCGCACAGAGCACCTGCCCCTGGAGCCCCATCGCCCCCGCAGCCGCCCGCCTCGAGCTGACTCTGGCCGGCGACCTGACCGTCGGTGCCAACACCTTCGCATTGTCCGGCGCCGGGACTCTGGAAGGAAATCGCCTCACCTGTGCCGAGCTCGCGGCCTCGTCGCGCCTGGCCCTTGCCGATGTGTCATTTGGCGTCGGCGCCCGCTATGCCGCCGCCCGTCAGGCATGTGTGTTTGCAGACCGCTCCGTCAGCGTGCCGCGCGACACCGCAAGCCTCTGGCTCACCCTCGACGAGGGCGAAGTCAATATCGGATCGACCCGTGTCACTCTCGCGGGCTCAGCGACTCTCGCCAATAATCGCCTGGTATGTGCGGAGCTCGATGCAACCGCCGATGTGTCGCTCGCGGGTCTCGCCTTCGAAGGCGGCGCCCGCTTCAACCACGCGGACGAGACCTGCACCTGGCGCGATGGCACCAGCACCACACCGCGCAGCGATACCTTCGTCATGACACTGCGGGATGGGTCGCTCGACGTCGGCTCGACGGCTCTCTGGCTCTCCGGTCAGGCCGCCGTGGTCAACGGACGCGCGTCGTGTGTCACGTTCGCGGCCAGCGCCTCGCAGTCTTTCGCCACACCGGCCCGCGCCACGCTCGATGGTGTTTCTTTCGACCTCGGCGCACGTTTTGCGGCCGCCAACCAGAGCTGCCCCTTCGCCCCCAACGCCTCTCCAGACGACCGCCTCGAGGTCACTCTCGCCAACGGTCTCCTCGCCATCGGCCCGACGCGTGTCACACTCGCGGGCGCCGCCACCCTCGAAGGTTCGACCCTCACCTGTGCGGAGCTCGAGGCCGATGGCGATAGCACCATCTCGCTCGCCGACACGACCTTTGCGGTCGGAGCCCGGTATGCCGCGGCCAACCACCTCTGCGCCTGGTCCGATGGCACCGTCAGCGCGCCGACCGCCAATACCCTCGCCGTCCGCCTCTCGGGCGCCCTCACCATCGCCGGCCAGGCGATGACCGTCTCGGGCAATGCCACCCTCGAACGCGGCGCCCTCACCTGCGCGGAGCTCGCAAACACCGGCGCCGCCACCGTCGAGCTCGGCGGTGTCACTTTCGAAACCGGCGCGCGTTACACTTCCGCCGGACAAACCTGCACCTGGTCCGACGGGACGTCCACGACCACCGACACCACGTATGCGCTCGACCTCGCTCTACATGACGGCCTGTTCACGCTCGCCGGCCAACAACTCCGACTCTCGGGCCAGGCGGCCATCGCCGGCAACTCCATCACGAACGCCGACCTGACCGTCTCGCTCGCGACCTCGCTCGATCCCCGCGCCACACCGATTGCGCTCTCGGGAGTCTCGTTCATCGCCCGCGCGACGTACAGCGCGACGACCGACACCCTCGACCTGAGCCTGGCGGACGGCCGCCTCGAAGCGGGCGCCACCACGCTCTCACTCGCGGGCACGGCGACGATCGACACGGCCACGCGCTCGGTGAATTGCCTCGCGCTGGACGCAGCCGGCACATCATCGGCCGACCTCGCCGGCATCACCTTCGACGTCGGCGCACGCTACACCGCCGCCGGCGCGACCTGCGCCTGGACGACCACTGCACCCGCCGCGGCCACCTTCGAAGCCACTCTCAGAAATGGCACACTCACCCTGCCCGACGGCTCGTCGGTCACCGTGAACGGCACGGGCACCATCGTCGGAGGCCGCATCACCTGTGCCACCTTCAGCGCCGCGGGCCAGGTCGGCACGACCGACGGGCTCGGCTTTGGTGGCACCGCGCGTTATGCCGCCCAGGGTGAACACTGCGGTTGGCGCGACCCGCTCGCCGTCGACGCCCCGGCTCTGAGCCTCGACATGCGCACGACGCTGACCATCGGCGACAACGTCCTGACCCTGTCGGGCGCCGGCTCGCTGCAGGGTTCGACCGTGACCTGTGTCGAGCTCGAGACGACCGGCGACGTCGCGCTCGCCGGTGTTGCGTTCCAGGCCCACGCCCGGTTCGCAGGTGCCGACCAGACCTGCCTCTGGTCCGATGGCTCGACCTCGGAACCCGGCCCGGCCCGCCTCGAAGTCGTGCTCGACGATGGCACCCTGGCACTTGGCGAGACCGACCTCCACCTCACCGGCCTGGCCGTCGCCGAGCGTTCCGACAACGGCTACACCGTTCCCTGTATGGGTTTCGACGCGCGTGTCGCCACCGCCTTCCCGCTCGGAGGACTCGACTTCGACGCCGCCGTCCACTTCAGCGATGCCCAACAACAATGCCCCTGGGACACGGCGCCGGTCGCGGCCCGCACACTCACCCTCGCATTGAACAATGGCGCCCTCGCGGTCGGCTCGGCCACGGCCACCCTGTCGGGCTCGGCCCGGATCGCCAATGCGCGTGTCGACTGCCTCGAGCTCGCCGCGTCTTCGGACATCACCGGCTTTGCCGACCTGACCTTCGAGGTCGGCGCCCGCTACTCTGCCGCCAACACCACCTGCACCTGGTACGACACCAGCACCACCACCTCGGCGACCCCCACCTTCACCGCGTTCCTCGCCAACGGCGCGCTCACGGTCGGTGACCAGTCTGTCACTCTCTCGGGCTCGGCCACCGTAGAAGATGCGACTCTCACCTGTGCCCAGCTCGAAGCCGCTGGCGACTTCAGCGTCGAGCTCGTCGACACCAACTTCGAGGTCGACGCCCGCTACGCTGCCGCTCAAGCGACCTGCCCGTGGCGCACCACACCTCCGACCGAGAACACCTTTACGCTCGCGCTCAGCGGGGACCTCGACATCGACGGTCAGACCGCCCGCTTCACCGGCGACGCCGAGCTCGAGGGCACCCGCCTCACCTGTGCGACACTCACGACTTCGGCTTCGATTCCGCTGGGTGGCCTCACCGCCGCGGCCTCTGCCCGTTATGCCGGTGCGGGCTCGACCTGCGGCTGGAACCTCGAGGCCACCGAGCGCCTCCAGCTCGGTCTCGACACCGCCCTCAATCTCGGCACCACCACGGCCAGCCTCTCGGGCTTCGCCGACCTGACCAACGGCCGCCTCGCCTGCGCCGAGCTCGCCGTCTCTGGCGATACCTCTCAGGCCTTTGGAGGCATCGCCATGGCGGGCCAGGCCCACTACGCCGCCGCCGCCACGACCTGCACCTTCAGCGACAACACCACCCAGACCGGCAGCTTCACGCTCGCCCTCTCCGGTGATGCGACCATCGGCGCCACGACCACCCGGCTGAGTGCCGCCACGACCATCACGGGTCGCAACCTCACCTGCCTCGACTTCGAGACCTCCATCGACGCCACCCTCGATGGCCTGACCCTGGACGCGTCCGCCACCTGGGCCGCCCCCAACACGGCCTGCGGCAATGTGCCAGCATCACCGTCCGCGACACTGACCGCCCACCTGGATGGAACCTTCGCGGTCGGCCCGAGCTCGGTCGCCATCTCCGGCTCCGGCCTCATCGTCGACCGCCGGCTGCAGTGCCTCGACTTTGCGGCGACCAACAACGTCACCGTCCCGCTCGGCAACCTCGATGTCGCCATGGCCGCCCGTTTTGCCGCCCGGAACGCCACCTGCACCTGGGATGACGGCACGACCTCGAACCCGACGACTGACACCCTCTTTGCGTCCCTGTCGGGCGACCTCGCCGTCGGTGCAGACACCCTGGCACTCTCGGGCAACGGTCTCATAGCCAACGGACAGATCGCCTGCGCCGAGCTCGCCGCCGACGGCGACCTCTCACTCGCCGGTGTCACTTTCGACGCGGGCGCTCGCTACTCGGCCGCCAACCGCGCTTGCACCTGGGCCGATGGAACCAGCACCGCCGCACCGCAGTCGGCCACCCTCAAGGTCGCCCTCGATCGCGGCGCGGTGCGTGTCGGCGACAATACCATCACCCTCAATGGCGAGGCCGAGCTCGACCAGGCGACTGGCCTCACCTGCGCAACCTTTGCGGTCGACGGCGACGTCGCCCTCGCGGGTGTCACCTTCGCCGCGACCGCCCATTACGCGGCCCAGAACCGCACCTGCGGCGCCTGGGACACCACCGCGTCCGAGACCTTCCGCCTCGCCGTCACCGACGGCTCACTCCGGCTGGGCGACAACCTCGTGACGGTCACGGGCGATCTGGCGATCGACAATCGGAAAGTGACAAGTGGCAATCTCGCCGTCACCGGCAACGTCGCCCTCGCCGGTCTCGCCATCACGCCACGTCCGGCCACCCCACTCGCCTCCCTCGCTTATACGGCCAGCTTCGGCCCCGACGACAATCTCACCTCGCAGTCGTTGACGCTCGGCCTCGCCGGCCGCCTGGCCATCAATACCCTTGGCACCTTCGATGTCGACGCCAACGCCAATATCGCCAACGGCGCACTCCAGTCCCTGCGCCTCGAGCTCGGCACCCAGCTCACCCTCGCGGGCGCCGCCATCAGCGCCGACACCATCGCGCTCGACTACCAGAACAACCCCCGCTCGTTGGAGCTCCTCATCGAAGGCGGCCACATCGCCATCGCCGGCCTTGGCAACCTCGACATCTCGGGTCGTACGCTGCTTGCCAACGGCACCCTTCAAACGCTCAGCCTCGACATCGCCACCGACCTCATGCTGGCAGACCTCACCGTCTCGGGCGGCGCCTCACTCCTCTATACCGCCTCACCGGCCACCCTCATCCTCACCGTGGATGGGGCCTCCGCCACCGTCACGGGCCTCGGCACACTGACCCTCTCGGGCCAGGCCATCCTCGTCTCCGGCGTCCTCGACTCGCTCAGCCTCGCCGCCTCGGGCGCACTCTCCATCGCCAACGTCGCGCTCACCGGCCAGGCCTCCCTCGAGTTCCAACGCGTCGACCCGATCACCCTCACCCCCTCACTCCACCTGGCACTCACCGACGGCCGCCTCACCATCGCCCCCTTTGGCAACCTCGACGTCTCCGGCGAAATCGCCATCGCTGAGGCTACCCTTCAGAGCTTCGCGCTGGACCTCGACAGCACGGTCGACCTCGCGGGCCTGCGTCTGAGCGGTGGCCTCTCGCTCGCCTATACCGCCGTCACCTCGACCTTCCGTTTCGCGGTGAACGACGCCGGCCTGACCGTCGTCGGCCTCGGCAGCTTCCTCGTCAGCGGCAATACCGCCATTACCAACGGTCGCCTCGCGAGCTTCTCACTCACCGCATCCGGCAACCTGGACCTCAACGGTGTCGCCATCGCCGGCGACCTCGAGTTCCTCTATGATGCCACCCCACCGAGCACCATCCGTTTTGCCGTCTCCAACGGCCAGGCGACCATTCTGGGCCTTGGCACTCTCTCCGTCGCCGGCCACTCCGTTCTCCAGGCCGGCCGGCTCACCAGCCTCTCGCTCGCTGTTTCTGGCGACGCCGCGCTCCAGGGCGTGGCACTCTCGGGGGCACTCTCGCTCGACTATCTCGCGACCTACAACGCCCAGGGAACGACGCTGACGCGTTCACTCACCCTGGCCGTCGACGAGCTCTCACTCGCCGTCCCCCAGGCCGAGCTCGGCCTCTCGGGCTCACTGACCATCGATAACGGCCAGGTCACCTGCGCCACCTTTGGTCCCGCCTTCGTTGCGCTCTCGAACCTCGACTTCGAAGCCAGCGCCGCCTACATCGCCGCCGGCCAGACCTGCGACCGACTCGCCACTCCGGCGACCGCCGCGACTCTCAGCGCCGCCTTTGCCACCACCCTCACCTTCGACAACAAGTCCATCGCGGTGACCGGCTCGGGCACCGTGGTCGGGGGTCGAATCGATGCCATCGCATTCACCGCGACCGTCGGACTCGACGGGTTCCTGGGCATCGAACGCCTCTTCGCCGAGGGCTCCTACACAGGTGGCACCTTGTGTCTCGCAGGAGACGTCGCCGGCACCGTCACGCTCCCGCTCGGCGCCGAAATCCGCGGCCTCTCGGCCGGTCTCTGCGCCACCTCCAGCTCACTCGAATCGCTCGATGTCCGTCTGCATGCGCTGGTCCCGAACCTCGTCGGCGAGCCTGTCGAGCTCGTCGCCACCGCCGGCTTCGACGGCGCCGCGACCCAGGTCGAAGCGACCTTGTGCCTCGCGTCGACCGACACCCAATCCGGCCGCGTCTGCTGCGCGGGCTCGAGCGAGTCCTGCCCCGCGACCACCTGGCACCCCTTCAACGGCGGCCTCCTCCCAGGACTCCCCGGCGAGTGGGCGGCGCTCTCGGTCACGACCCTGCAAGGCAAGGCCTTTATCGGTAGCAGTGTCGGCTTCGAGGTCCTGGGGGTCGTCGACGCGTCCGCCCTCCCCGAGCCCGTCCCCGGCCTCTCGCTCGACGAGCTGGCTGTGTCGTTGAAGGCCTCGGCCGGTGCCACCACGATGGCCGCCGCCGGCATCTCGGGCCGCTTCACCGTGCCTTTTGGGCAGCGCCCGATCCCCGTCATGGTGTCCGGCAACTTCCAGGCGGGCGGCGGCCAGGGCTTGAGCCTCTCGCTCGCCGGCTCCATCGGGGATCGCGACAGCGGAGTGTCGGCCGACTTCGAGCCCCTGCGCGACTTCATCGGCGAAAACACCTTCGAGATATCCTACCTCGAGGTGGCCGTCTCGGCGTCACTTTCAGGAGTCGCATTTACGCTCGCGGGTGGTGCGAATATCAGCATTCCCGATCCGGTCGGGGTCGGTCCGATCAGCCTCCAGGTCGAAGGTGGAGGCCAGCTCGGCCGCCGCACCGGCGCCTACCTCGTGGGCGCGATCTGCGGCATCGACATTCCCGCCGGACTATTGCCCGCGGGCTTCGAGATGCTCGAGTTCGGCCAGCCATCTCCGTGCGATGAGCCGCCGGTCGCCGTAGCGCTGGCCACCCGCGCCTACCCCGAGATCGAGATCGTGCCCGGCACGTCCATCCGCCGCGGCTTGACCCTCGTCACCAACATCAAGGCCCCGCGCGGCGTGTTGGCACCGCTGGGTCTCGTGCCCGCCGACGACGATGGCCCGGCCTCGGCCCCGCTGTTTCCCACGGCCCCGTCCATCACCGCCGAGATCGGGATCGACACCTCCGGTCTCCGCCTCAAAGGAGCACTCAATCTCCCCTGGCAGGTGATCCGCCCCGACTGGAATATGCCTGCCATTCGTCTGCTCCAGCTCGAGAACGTCGCCTTCGAAGTCCTGCTCTCGTCCGCCCCGACGCTTACCTTCAGCGGCAGCGCGCTCTTCGAGCCCGCCCACTGCCTGCCGGACTACCAGAGCTTCATCGAGGCCGGACTCGAGTCCAACGACTCGCCGTTCGAGGCCTTCGATCCCTCGAAAATCAAGTGTCTCGATCTACCTGTCCCCTTCCGCGACCTTCCGCAGCAGGCCCCGCTGCGCGGCACGGCGTCCTTCCGCTATCGGCCGCCCAAAGAGTTCGGCGGCGAGATTTCGCTCCAGGGCATGTGGTACGAGCCCTTCTGGATCCCCAATGTCGGCATCGCGAGCCCCGGCCTGACTATCGACATCCGCCTCATCGATGGCCCCTACGGCGTTCAGATCCCCGTGCCCACGAGCCTCGGCGTCAACGGCGACGTCTTTGCCAAACGCCCCTACTACGACGACGCCTCCGCCTCGCCGAGCTACCCCATCACCTGCAACAACGACTCGGACTGCACCGGGTTTGGGGACTGTTCCAACGGGGCCTGCCCGACCTCGTGTGTGCGCCCACCGACCGCCCCAGGCGGCGAGCCGCAGCCGGGCGTCTGCCGCTACAGCTGGCCCTACCTCTGCTCGTCACCCGACCCCGACCATCCCGACGCGGCGTGTATCGACAGCCAGTACCAGCCGGCGGATGTGCCAGCCAGCCTCGCGAGCGCCGGCCTCACCCTCTTCTATGACGTCTACCCGACGCCAAGTGGGATCCTCATCCCGCTGCCGACCCTCATCGTGCGCCGCGAGTTCAACAACCTCGACCCGCTCGACATCATCCCTGCCGTCGACGAGCTCAAGGACGGCGCGCGTAACCTCTTCCGCTGGATGGAGCTGCGACTCCCGGGGGTCTCGCCGGCACTCTCGCCGTTCGAGCCCTGTGTCGACCTCGATGGCGATGGCACTCTCGACAAGAGCTTCTCGTGTATCTTCCCGAGCACTCCGCTGCCCAACATCTTCAAAGACCTGCCCTTCAACATCGCGCTCGACCGCGCCCGCCTCTATCTGTCGACCCACGAGCGCGACCTCTTCGGAACGACGTTCGCGCCCGGCGTCAACGTCGACCTCGATGTCGAGCTGACCGAGGTCGGCGCCGCGACCTGCAACACCATCACCCCATGTGCCGCCGGCCTGACCTGCGACAATGGCACGTGCAAACGTATGGTCTACCTCTCGGGTGGCCTCGGCCCGACCGGCCTCTCGCTCGAAGGCCGCGCGAGCCCCGTCAGCTTCCTCGATACCGTCACCATCAAGGGCGACCCCTTCTCCAAGGTCGCCGACACCCGTCTTGGCCACCTCGAAGTCGCAAGCTCCCCGGCGCTGGAGTCCCTCCCCGGCACTTTCGAGACCTGGGTCAAACACTCCGCGAGCCCCGGCCAGTGGCAGACCGTCGCGCGCCATATCGACCTCGCCGGCAACGGTTATGCGGTCCAGGTCGGCGACCTGACCCCGCGCTGCGACGCCCGATATTCGCGCTGCGACTCTGGTCAATGTGCCAAGTGGACCTGCGAGGGAGTCCAGAATCCCGCCATATCGACGACTCCGCCCTGCGCCGACAATGGCGCTCAGGGTCAGTGTTCGACCTGCCCCGAGGGTGCCGACAACTGCGAGCTGCCGTGTATCAGCGACGCCGAATGTGTCGGTCTCACCGGGGACTCGGCCTCGACCTGTGTCGGCTATCGGGCCTCCAACCCCGACGCCGCGACACTCACGCGGGCCAAGGCCCTCGGCCTCGACCTCGACACGGCCCTTGCCTCGAGTGCGGCCACCTGCACCGACGCCGGCAATCGTAAGACCTGCGCCGCGGCCAACTTCGGCGCCGCCGTCCAGGCTACGGCCGGGTCCCCGCTCTCGGCACTCTGCACGGGCTGCATCGCCGACTTCGTGCGCTGCGATGACAGCGCCCGCCTGCGTGTCGACGTCCTCACCAACAACACCGTGACCCGCACCGTCGAGACCCCGGCACTCATCCCAGTCGATGGTTGGACCCACCTCGCGGTGAGCTTCGACGACCCGACAGGTGCCATCGACCTCTATATCGATGGGCTCGCCATCGAGACCACCGACACGGCCAATCGCCCCTCATGCGGCGCCGCCTGCGGCTGCCATGCACTCTGCCTTGGCGACCCCGAGTCCGTGACATGTGCCGGTTGTGCAGCCGAGCTCTTCCCCGACCTGAGCGCCGAGCTCGCCCGCGCCGCCGTCGCGACGAGCTGCTCGAGCTGCGAGACCGAGCTGGCGACCTGGCTCACCAACGCCTCGGCCGCCGGCCACTGGCCAGCCCCCGGCGCCGGCGCGAAGGTGCTGCTCGGTGAAGGGGTCGACGGCCTCGACGATGTCCGGCTGTGGAACATCCGCCGGACCGCGGACCAGATCGCCGAGACCCGCGCCGCCCTCCCTCAAGACGCCACCCCCGAAGAGATGGGCGACTGCAGCAACGCCGGCCCCGGCACCTGCTCGGGCACGACCAAGAGCTGCGACAACGACTTCGACTGCACGGCCCCCGCGACCTGTGTCGGCCAGATCCCCAAGGGCACCTGTCGCACGAACTCCGACTGCGGCGGAGTCGCCTGTCTCGGATATGTCCCACCGACCCAGCGCTACGCCTTCGATGACAACCTCATCGCCCGCTACGAGTTCGACTTCGACAGCTATCAGTCGGGCCTCGATCGTGCCTGGAACACCCGCTATTACGGCGACCCCGCCGACGGTGGCATCGACTGTGTCGAGACCCCGATCCTGCCGCCGACCAACACTTGCGGTCTCATCGGCACCCCGTGCAAGGACTACGACCGTACCTCGGCCCACAAGCTGCACGCCCACTATCGTGAGGCCGCCACCTGGGCGACCGCCATCGATGCGCCCGGCGTGACCCTCATGAACGGTGCCGACGACCTGCATCTCTCGGTGAAGGTGCCCTTCAGCTCGGCCATCCTGAAGGTCGGCGGCTTCGGCGTCCGCGGCGGTGTCGCTTTCACGGTCCCCGACTGGTTGCCGGTCCCCGACGCCCTGAAGAACGGCGGCGCGCGAGTCGACGTCCTGCTTGCCGGCACGACCGAAGCCCGCGGTGAGCTCTACATGAAGTCCTTCGACCTGCTCGAGCTCGGCCAATGCGGCGCCTCGACGACACCCTGCACGCGCAACGACCAGTGCACGACGAGCCTCTTCGGGCTGCCCATTCCGGGCTATTGTCGCGACGATGGCCTCTGCACGACCGGCATGTGCCTTGGGCGGCTGATGGTCTCGGGATATGGCCCCAACGGCATCGATGACGGCATCGACGACGGCTTCTACGCGCGCACCAACCTGCACGCCAAACCTCTGCCCACGTTCTCGGCCGGGGCCCGGGTCTCGGTCGAGTCGGCGTTCAGCCCCCGCGAAGACCTCGCCTTCGCGAGCTATGAGTTGCAGTGCCCACCGAATCAGACCTGCAACTCGGCCGCCGACTATCGCCTGTCACTCTCGACCGGCCTCGAGCTCGACCTGCCGCTGCCCTTTGCGGGACCCAACGACCCGACCCACCTCTTCAAGGTGTGTGGCAACGCGGTCACCTACAAGCCAGGGCTTGGCGACCCGACCCCCGACTGGATCCTCACGAGCAGCTACCTCTGCCCCTCGGGCGACCCGAGCTTTGGGACCTTTGTCGACGGCTCGATCGAGGTGATGAACCAGACGCTCATGGGCTCGGCGCTCTTGACCTCGTGTGGGTTCAAGATCCGAAGCGCTATCGATCTCGGCAAGGTCAATATCGGCGACTTCAACCTGCCGTCCATGGGCACCTTCACCGGCGAGGTCACCGGCCGGTTCAGCCCCTTCCGTGTCTGCTCCGAAGGTGACCTGACGCTCGACCTCGAGCTCCCCTACGGCGCCCCCTACAAGCTGCTGGACCTCGATGCCGCCGTCTCGGCCGACGTGTGTTTCGGTGAGGCCACGAAGTACCCCGGCCTCGACTCCGGCAACTTCATGAAGCTCCTGTCGCGGCCTGGCGCTCCGGCCAGACTCGCCTTCTTCTCGAAGGATGGCGGCCCGAGCCTCTTCGAGATGACCGGCAGCGTCGACATGTGTGTCGGCAACGGTGACGTCCTGCGCCAGGGACCCAGCGACCCGGTCGCCCAGGCCTGCGAGGACACCCACCTCATCCTGTGTGGCAGCCTCAATCTGTTTGGGGGCCTTGTCGCCCTCGAACAGAAGTGCCTCGAGCTCCGGACTCCTCACATCGACATCACCTTCAGCCTCCACGAGCAGGTCCAGATTGCGCTGCCGGGCCTGCCCACCACCAACAGCCAGCTCTTCCTCGAGATGTGTCCGATGGGGCAATACGCGGAGTTCGACCGCGCCTCCAACTCCGTCGCCTGCCGACCGGCCACCGGCCCGAATGCCTCGAACTTCAAGATGTCGGTCCCGCTCGTCGTCCTGCGTTTCGGCACCGATCTCACCGTCGCCGGCGGTTCGTTTGGCAACATCGACCTCGTCGCCTCGGCCGAGTTCCTGCCGACCGGCATCGAGTTCCGCGGCGCCGCGCGCTACAACAAAGCCGTCAGCACCGTGGTCGGCTTCGAGTACTGGGCCCCTGACTTCTGTGACATCGATGTGACACTGGCGCTCAGAAATGGCGCCCTGTCTCTTGAAGGCGGCGCCCCCCGCTGCAGCGGCTACTGCTTTACCGCCAACGACTGCTCGGGGGGCGAGAGCTGCAACCTCGGCCGCTGTGAACGCTGCGGCAATGGGATCTGCGCCTTTGGCGAAAACAGCCTCAACTGCGAGGCCGACTGCGGGCTCCCCGTCGGGCGCCCCTGCGCCGAAGACGACGAGTGCGCCTCGTCGCTCTGCTTTACCCCGCTACGACAGATCGCCGTCCTCAAAGACATCGACTTCCTGAACGAGACCGGCATCTGCCTGCCGTGCCTGCCCGGAGCCGGCCAGTGCCCCTCGCACCAGTATTGCGACGGCTTCCAGCTCTTCGAGTGCCGCGACAAGGCGCCCTATGGCACGTTCTGCCTGCTCAACGAGGCCTGTCAATCCGACAAGTGCCAGTTCGACACCTTCTGGGGAGGCTCCTATTGTGCCGAGTGCACCGACGACTCGCAATGCGGTGCCGACGAATGGTGCGACAACTTCTCCCTCCTGTCGCCGACGCCCCCCGACTACAAGTGCCACCCTCGCGCACCGACCGGCGGAAAGTGTGGCGTGGGTCCGTTCATCGGTGCCACCGACGACAACTGCCAGGCGGGCAACTTCTGCGACGTCGACGGCACCTGTCACGCCGAGGCCGGTCTCGGGGTGCTTTGCACCGGCGACCGGGTCTGCAGCAGCGACCACTGCTGCTTCAAGGGCATCGGGTCGTTCTGCGGCGGGTGCTGCACCAAGGCGGACTGCGACAACCCGGAGGACGGCTGCTATGTCAGCGACGGCAACATCCTGGCCAGTGTGTGCCGACCGGGTCGCGAAGGCGAGGCCTGTGCCGACAACCAGGAGTGTGCCTCTGACAATTGTGTCAGCGGCTTCTGCCGTACAAAACAACCCAACGGTTATGTCGGATGTGCCACCCTGGATGGCCGATGCCAGAGCGGACACTGCTGCGTCGACACCTGCCAGGAGTGCTGCTCAGACGTCGACTGCGGCGCCCTGCGTTGTTATGGCGGTACCTGCCGGCTTGGCAACGACGGCGACCCCTGCGACGAAAACGCCGACTGCGCCCCCGGTAAGGCCTGTACCTCCCCTGTCTTTGGCAAATGCTACACGCCTGGCACCCAACAGAACTGGGAGGTCTGCCAGACCGGCGCCGAGTGCAACCAGGGACAACAGTGTATCCTGCATGGCTTCGAGTACCTCTGCCACTGTGAGCGCCACGACCAGTGCCCGGGCGGCTTCTGCGACCTTGGCATCTGGACCGCGGCTACGACCGACGGCAAGTGTGGGACCAAACAGCCCGCCGGTGCCTATTGCGAGGACAACGTCTGGTGTCAGGGCGGCCTCGTGTGCAGCAACAACACGTGTGTCGTCCCGGCCTCCAAGAACAACTGGGAGGCGTGCACCGCAAACTCGGAGTGTGTGAGCGGCGAGTGTTGGAACGGCAAGTGCCGCTGCACCTCGCAGAACGATTGCCATGCCAACTTCGGTACCGGCTGGTACTGCGACGAGGGCACTTGGTTCGCGGACAATCAGGAGGGTCGGTGCCACCCGAAGCTGCCCGACGACAACGCCCCCTACTGCGAGTCCGCCGGGTGGTGCCAGAGCGGCCGCTGCGACTGGAGCCCGAGGCTCAACCGCAACATCTGCTGGAGTCCCGTCCCCCAGGGCTACAACGCGACGTGCAACCTGAACGGACATTGCGCCAGCAATAGCTGCAGCACGACTCGCGGCCACGTCTGCAACCCCGTGGCCTTCACCATCCCGAACAACGTCCGCCACTACTGCGAGGACGACGCCTGGTGTCAGGGCGGCGGTGTCTGCCGCTATTCGTGGGACATCAACGTCGCGCGAAACGTCTGTGTCGCCCCGGCCAATCGCGTCTGGGCCGAGGCGTGCGATCACGACATGCAGTGCGGTGGGGAGCCGGGGCTGGGCTGTAAGTACTGGCCGGTGGGAGGCGGTGGTGTCGGTCGACCCGACGTGGGCATCGGCTATTTCTGCGGTTTCTGAACGGACGCAGCTCCTCTGCTTCGCAGAAGGACACCTGATAGCCTGGGCGCCACGCGCCGGGGTTCGAAGTGCTCGCCTTGACTCGTGACCGTGTGCTCACCCATGATCGCTGGGGCGGACATGCCCCCCACGTCGAGCGTTCATGCCCTTCACGTCAGAGATAGACCGCCTCTCACCACGCCAGCGCGAGGTCCTCGAGCTCCTGGCCAAGGGCTTGACCAACGAGGACATCGCGGGTGTCCTCGGCATCGCGACCGCGACCGTGAAGGCCCACATGACCGCGCTCATGAACGCGCTGGACGTCACGAATCGCACCGAGGCGGTGTCGCTCTTCTTGAACAACTCCGTCGGGCCAACTGCCGTCGAACAGGTCATGTCGCGACCGGCCATCGCAGTCTTACCACTCGTGCCCCTCGACGACGGACCTCGCACACGCAACGTCGGACTCGCGGTGGCCCATGACCTCGCGAACCTGTTCTCATGCTGGTCCTGGTTCCCCGTCATCGCGTCGGCTGCGACCGACGAAGCGCGTTCGCTCGGCTCGACCCAGGCAATAGGCCGCGCACTCGGCGCGCGTTTCCTGGTCGACGGCTCGTTGCGGCTGAACGGTGAAGCCTGGCGACTGCTCGTTCGTATCGACGACGCCGAGACCGGTCACACGGTCTGGACCGACCGCTACGACTTCGCCGCGAGCGAGCTCTTCGCGGTGCAGGACGACGTCTGCCAGCGCGTCGTGGCGTCGGCCTACCCCGTCCTCATGAGCCGTGTCCAGCTCGGCGGCCCCGGTCGCGCCAACGAGATCGCCCCCTGGGAGCTGGCACATCAGGGCATGCAGCTCGTCGCGCGTCGTGAGTCCAAAGCCGCCATCACTGCGGCCGACCGCCTCTCACGCGCGCTCGAGACCGACCCGCTGCTGGTGCTTGGCCACTATGGCCTTGGACTCAGCGCGTACGACGATGTCCTCAACCAATGGACGACCCCTGAGGCCGCGCGCGAACGCCTCATCGCCTCCGCCTCGCGCTGTATCGAGATCGCTCCCCACATCGCCGAGGGCTACTTCCTCCAGGCGCGCTGGTTCCAGACACGCGGCGAACATACACGTGCGGTCCCCGTCCTCGAGATGGCCATCAACCGCAATCCGAGCTTCGCGCCTGGCCACGCCCTCCTGGCTCAAGCGCTTCACCTGTCCGGGCGCAGCGAAGACGGGCTCGCCCGAATGCGCCATGCGCTGCGCCTCGGTCCACGCGCATTCGTGGCCGGGCTCGCGCTTCTGCACTTCATGCGTCGTGAGTACGACCAGGCGCTCGAGAACGCCGAGACCGCCGCATCCTTCGCCCCCCACTACACCTTCGCGCGTGTGCTCGCCGCCGCGAGCGCCCAACACATCGGCGACCACGCTCGCGCGCTCGAACACGCCCGCCGCCTCGCGACTGACTATCCGCCATTTCGACCCGGCCGAATGCTCGCGACCTTTGGCACCGAGGTCGACGCCGTGCAACGCATCGGCGAGGCGCTGGTGAGCCTCGGCTTCGAGTCTTGAGGCCACGAGCTCAGCCGCAGGAGATGGAGCCGCTCAGTCATGTCAGCGCAGATACGGCGACTGCCGGGGCCACGGTCGTCTTCCGTGACTGGCACTTGGCGGCTCAAACGAGATGCGTATGATGGTCGACGAGACGACCCAGTTCGAATTCCGAGCGACAGGCAGCGAGCCGATAGGACGCGCCGCGATTCGACCGGATCCCCGCGACAACAACAAGAGGACACCACAATGCCCAGCATGAGCTCGAAGAAGGACAACGCCAGCGCCAAAGGCCCAGCGACCAACCCCGCACCTGCGAAGGATGCAGCGGCCAGCAAGAAGAAGGACATGGTTGCCGGCGCCGAGGGCGTCGAAGCCCAGGAAGAGAAGCTCGCGCCCAAGAAGAAGTAGCCAGGTACGGGACTTCATCGGCACGGCAGGCGCGTCGCCGGCAGAAGCCGGTCCAATACCCAGGCACGCTTGCTTCGGTGCACTCGCGCGTGCGAGCGCCAAGGTAGGCTCGAGAAGTGCGCGCCGTCATCAATGTGGAGCGCGGTACCAAGAAGGTCATCGACCTGTGCTGCAGTGCCGTGCGGCGTGGCGGCACCGTGACCATCGTCGGCGTCTACGCCACGATCCACGACAACTTCCCGCTCGGCCAGATGTTCGACAAGGGCCTCGAGGTCCGCCAGGGCCAGGCTCCAGTCCACGGTTTTATCGACTCGTTTGGGTTGGACGGCTGGCCCGAGCCCTCCGATTGAGCCGCCTTGTGTTTCATCTTCTGCGGGGCCGGAATGCCGAAGATCGGTTGGAAACCCGATTGTTTTGCAGGCTGCCGGTGAGCGTGCGTCGTGGTTCAGCCCCCAATGAGCACCACGACATTGCCCTTCTTGTGCCCTGCCTCGACGTACCGGTGCGCTTCCACGATATCCTCCAGTGGGTAGCGCCGATCGAGCACGCTCTTGAGCCTCGCCTGCTTCTGCCAGCTCTCTCAGCATCTCGAGGTCACCCGGCTGCAGCTTCGCGGAACCCTTGACTGACACGAACCTGCCACCTCGTGCCAGGGCGGAACGGCGCTGCGCCGCCGAGATCTTTCCGACCGCGTCGAACACGACGTCAAACTTCGGGTCGACCTGCGTGAGGTCGTCCTTCGTATAGTCGAAGACACGACCGGCTCCGAGGGAGGCTACGAGCTCGGCGTTGGCCGCGCTGCAGACCCCCGCAACCTCGGCACCCATGTGACGGCCGAGCTGCACCGCGGCCGTGCCCACGCTTCCCGACGCCCCGTAGACGAGCAGGCGCGCGCCGCGCTGCAGGCCCGCCTTGCGAAGGAACGCATGAGCGGTGAGCGCGCCGCAAGGCAATCCCGCCGCCTCTTCGTAGCTCAGGTTGGTCGGCTTCTTGGCGATGAGCCCATCGCGTCCCGGCTTGCCGCTGTCCCGCAGACAACGGTATTCCGCGTGAGCGCCAAAACCGAAGCCCGTGAAGGCAAACACCGCCTCCCCGACCCGGAAGCGGGAGACACGGCTCCCCACCGCCTCGATGTCACCTGCCAACTCGAAGCCGAGGACATTGACCTTCTTGGGGCGAAACAGACCGTTGAACAGACGGGCCAGAAACGGATCGGCCTTACGCATCCGCCAATCAGCAGCGGCGACCGACGCAGCGCGTATGCGCACGAGCACCTCGTCATCCTTGGGCGTTGGCTTGTCGACTTCCTGGATACGAAGGACCTCGGGAGGCCCATAAGAAGTGTAGACGACGGCTCGCATGGCGCTGGGCTCCTCGAGTGACAGGAAGCTCGTTGGCTAGCCGATCAGACAATTCCCGTCAAATGGCGCACTACCACTTCAAGCCCCGGCGCACACTTCGCGGACGCAGCTGCGT
Source organism: uncultured Myxococcia bacterium (assembly GCA_942493285.1). Lineage (GTDB taxonomy): Bacteria > Myxococcota_A > UBA9042 > PHBI01 > PHBI01 > WYBB01. The sequence goes on along the minus strand of OW818691.1, from coordinate 5,248,808 downwards.
AGCCACCGATGTGCCGGGTCGGCGTCGAGCCGCGGATGCCAGAGCAGCGACACGGTGAAGTCGGGAATGGCGAACGGCAGCTCGAAGCTGTGCATGCCAGCGCGCAGCGCCGCCGTGTGTCTTTCCGGCACGCTCGCGATGAGGTCGGTGGCGCGCGCAAGGGCTACCGCCGTAGCGAAGCCGGCGACGATCGCCGCGGTGTCACGCGTGCGTCCTAGCGTCTCCAGGGCCAGGTCGATCGGCCCCATCTCGAGGCCGCGCCGCGCGTCGACATGCCGCCCGTCGGCGTAACGAGTGAGCGTGACCCGGACCTTGCTGAGGGGGTGGCGCGCACGCACGACGCCGATGAGCCGGTCGCGAAACAACGCCTGAGTGCGCACCTCGGGTCCGGTCGTGCGGTCGACAACGCCGGTCTCGAGGTCGACGACGCCTTCGCGCATCGGCGCGCTGTCTTTGTCTGGTTTCTGGAGGAAGCGCAGTCGCACGCGCGGGGCCTCTGCGGCGACGCGGGCGATGAGGTCCGGGCCGAAGGTCTCGACGAATCCTTCGCTCGTGCGGAGCGTGAACGTGCGCTCGAGCGAACCCGGATCGATGGCTTGCGCTGGGCGCAACACAGCTTCTGCATCTCGCACGAGCGGGCTCACGCGATTGCGCAGCTCGAGCGCGCGGGGCGTCGGCACGAGGCCCCGACCGGCGCGCACCAGCAGCGGATCACCGGTCGTCTCGCGAAGGCGGGCCAGGGTCCTGCTCATGGCCGACGCACTCAGGCGTAGACGCCGCGCCGCTCTGGCGACGCTGACCTCCTCGAGCAAGACATCCAGGGCGACGAGCAGGTTCAGATCGGGCGTCGACATACATGAACCCTATCGTCAGATGAGACATGGCGTCAAACGCACGAATGAAGTGCATTCAGTGCGTCTTCCGCCATGTCATCGCAATCGCCATGCTCCTCTCAGGCCTCGCGGCCGTCACCCACGAAAGGAGCAATCTCATGGTTCACCAATCACACTCGATCCGCTGGGCGCTGTTGACCCTCGCGCTCGCCACGCTGTTGCCTTCGCTGGGCTCCAGCATCGCCAACATCGTGTTGCCGACCCTGGCGGCGAGCTTCAGTACGTCATTTGTTGAGGTGCAATGGGTCGTCCTCGCCTATCTCATGACGATGACGATGACGATGGTGTTTGCGGGCCGGATCGGCGACCGCCTCGGGCGTCGCCGGCTACTCGTCGTCGGGCTCGTCGTCATCACGGCGGCTTCGATCGTCGGGAGCGCGTCGTCGTCGCTGTGGCTGGTAGTCGGGGCCCGCGCGGCACAAGGCATCGGCGCGGGGCTCGTCATGGCGATAACGATCTCGTTCGTGGGCGACACCGTCCCCAGGGAGCGGACCGGACGCGCGATGGGGCTTCTCGGGTCGATGTCGGCCCTCGGAACCGCGCTCGGCCCTTCCCTCGGCGGGCTGCTCGTCGAGGCCTTCGGCTGGCGGAGCGTCTTCCTTCTGAACGTGCCTCTTGGGCTCGTCGCGGCCGCGCTCGTGTGTCGCCATCTACCCGCCGCCAGGCCCACATCGATGGCCGAAAGCAAGCTGCGTGACCAGGTCAGCGCGCTCTTCGCACCCTTGCGGGACCGTCAGCAGCGCGCGAGCCTCGTTGCCAATCTGCTCGTATCTGCGGTGATGATGGCGACGCTGGTCGTCGGCCCGTTCTACCTTTCCAATGCGCTCGCGCTCGACGCAGCAGCCGTCGGAATCGTCATGTCGATTGGCCCCATCGCGGCGGCCCTCCTCGGCGTTCCGGCGGGCCGGCTGGTCGACCGCTTCGGCGCCCGACGCATGATCCTGCTGGGCCTCGGCGGCATTGCCGTCGGCGCCGCGTTCCTCGCGTTGCTTCCCGAAACCCTCGGCGTGCCGGGCTACCTCGTGCCCATCATTGCCACCACCGCGAGCTACGCGATCTTCCAGGCAGCGAACAACACCGAGGTCATGCGCGACGTCGGCACAGACCGACGGGGCGTTGTGTCCGGCGCTCTCAATCTGTCCCGCAACCTCGGCCTCATCGGCGGTACGACGCTCATGGGCGCCGTGTTCGTCGCGGGCGGCATGCATGTCACATTCGCCGTTGCGACGGCGTTGATCCTCATCGCGATTGTGGTGATGGCGGCGCGTGGACGGGTGGCGCGGTCGCCCAGTCGGTGGTGGAAGGTGCCAGCACTGCTCCTCGCGCTGTCGGCGGTTCCCGCGGTCTTCGGTGCGGCCCGGCTCGCTGGCCTCGGCGCCGAGACGAGCGTCACGCCCGAAAACGCCCGCTTCTTCGCATCACCGGTGCCGGTCATCGTGCACGTCATCGCAGCGATGCTCTTCAGCATGGTCGGTGCCTTTCAGTTTGCCGCGGAGGTTCGTCGCCGCTGGCCGCGTTGGCACCGCATCGCGGGCCGCGTGGTGCTTCTCGCGGGCATGGTCGTCGCTATCTCCGGCATGTGGATGACAGCCTTCTATCCGTTCCCGCCCGCGCTGCAGGGCACGCTACTCTTCACGGTCAGGATGATCGTCGGCGCCGGGATGTTCGCGGCACTCGTGCTGGCATTCACCACCATCCGTCGCGGCGACGTCGCCAGTCATCGCGCTTGGATGATGCGGGCGTACGCGCTCGGACTCGGTGCGGGCACCCAGGTCGTGGTGATGTTGCCGTGGACGCTCGCCTTCGGCATTCCGACGCACCTGCCTTACGAGCTGCTCATGACACTCGCCTGGCTCATCAACGTCGGGGTTGCCGAGCGGATCATCCGACGCCCCGTGTCGCGCGCTGCTCATGGGCAGGCCTTGGCACTAGCGAGGTCCGAGTCCCCGTCGGAAGTCCGAGAGCAGCTGCAGCAGGGCGTCGTAGGTCTCTGAAGGCACGAGCAGGCCACGGACCTTGGTCGGATAGATCGCCGTGAGCGCCGCGTACCACGTGTCGACCTCTGCGAACGGGGTGATGGTCAGGCCCTGCGCCGTCATCTTGGCGAGCGCACGTGCCTCATCCGCGCGGCTGTCGCGCACCAACTTGGTCCCTATGTCCCTGGCGGCCGTGACGAGCTTCACGCGGACAGCGGCAGGGATCTTGTTCCAGGTCGTCTTGTCGATGACCAGCGCCTGGTCGAGCCTCGACCAGGGGAGGTCGCTCATGAACTTCGCCTTGAGGTGAAGCCCCTTGGCAAGAGCGTCGGCAGGCGTGACGGGAATCGCATCGATGGTACCGGTCTGAAGCGACGGCATGATGTCGACCGTCGACAACACGACGGGCTTCAGCCCCAGCTCCTGCAGTGCGCCCTTCCATCCGATCAAGCCTTCAGGGGCAAAGAGCTTCGCTTGTCTCATGGTCGAGAGGGTCGGTTGTGCCGCGTACGAGAACATGTGCTGCATGCCGAGCTCGCTCCAGGTGAGGACGACTCGGCTCTGCGACTCGAGCGCGGCCTCGAGCGCCGGAGCGATCTGCGGCAGGACATGGTCGCGCTCGGCTGCCGTACGCACGAGACCAGGCACATTGAGCGCGAGCGCCCCGGGTGTGATGAGCTGCAGGCCGAAGGTCGAGAGCATGGCCCCTTGCGCGGTCCCGAGCCTCATCTTCTTTACGATGGCAGCTTCATCGCCCATCGTGCCCCCGACGAAGAGCTTGAGCTGGACCCTGCCTTCGGAGACTTTCGAAAAGAGCTGCGCCAGGGACTTCAAGGCGTTGTGTGTCATCGAGCCGGTGGGCACGGTCGTGCCGAGATTGATGGTGACCAGCCCGGCCGCCACACATGTGCGACCCGCGGCTGTGGCGTCGAGCCCTGGGAGGTCATTGCAGAGGGTGTACCCGTCGCAGGGACTCGACACACAGGCGTCGACCTCGGTCAGGCCAGAGACCTCGACCTCGTCGATAGCCGCGCCTTCCTGGGCGACGAGCAGTCGAACGTAACGCGCCGCCCGCGGCGCAAAGCTCGCGCGCAGGGTCTGGGCGCCGGCGATCTGGCCGGAGAAGCCCGCGGTCGCGGAGTCGAAGACGACCGTGTACTCGGCCGCGTCGTTCTGGTCATTGCCGTTGGCATAGACGTCGTCGGCCATGGCGAGTGCCACGACGAACTGGCCAGGGTCCCGGTCATCGAAGCCACCGGTGCGGTCGCGGCCAAAGCGCACGCCGTCGACCAGCACAACGCGCCCGAGATCGATCTTCACCCAGGCATCGACGCTGGCGCCAATCCAGCTCGCGCCGTTACCGTAGAGACCGTCATTCGTGTAGGCCGGCGCGTGGATGGCGGCGTGGCCGTCGATGACATCCTTGGCCACCGCGGGTTTGGCAAACCCATTCGCTGGGCTGGCAAGGTCGGCACTTGTGTCGAAGGGCCGCGCGGTGCCGTTGGGTGCGGGGAGGTCTGCGCGTAATACGGCGGGACCAGTGGCCGCGGTGGCACTGTCGATGACGACTTGTGATTGGGCGCGCGCGCCACTTGCCCAAAGGCTCGTACAGGCTAGCAGCGCGGGCATGAGCCAGCGTGGAAGACGGCGATTCACGAAGACGGGCAGGCGCGGGTGGGCGGCAGTCGAGCTCATGCTGGGACTCCAACGTCGTGACGGACGGGGCGCGACGATACCATCCGCTGGTTCGAGCGCAAACGAGGCGATTGACCCAGGGCAACCGCGGCTCCGACGACGGTGTTCCCGCCTACACTCTTGTCGCCCGGCGGGCACCTGGAGCGCCGGAGACGACGACGTTGTGGGTTTCGCCACTCTGGTATCGAAGGACATGACCAGCGTGAGGTCAGCGAGCGGGCCATTGCAGATCGGGGACGCCAATCACGTCTGGCTCTTATGCAGGATGGGCGTTCGTGTGGTGGCGTTCGCATGGTGGCACAATCCTGAGCGATAGGCGGCAAACTCGTCGGCACTCCACGTCCAAATCCTGGTCAGGTTCTCAGGTATCGTGCGGTCAATCGGCCCTCATGCGATTCGTCTCTTGTGTGCCGAAAGGCGTGGAAACGTCGGGAGGGCATGGGGAGTCAGGGGCTCGCGGGCGGTCGGCGTCGGTCGCTCCGGGCACCTACCCCTCGGGTCTTGCAGCCGATCAGTCTGGTCTGGCTTCGGGATCGCAACCGGCGAAGTGGAGACGTCGCCTTGACAGGATGCGAGTCATGGTTGTTCATGAAGGCGTGAACGTCGGCCCGCGACGGGTCAGAGCGTGAACAGCGGTCAGCTTTCGGCGCACCCTTTTGATTCGATTGGTGTGTGCGGAGTGCGGTGCTCTGGGCTCTGATGTCGGGTCGATCACAACCTGAGGCTGGAGGAATGGCGATGCGTGGTTGGAAGTCGGGATTCCTCTTCCTGGTGGCTTTGTTTGGGTTCGTCGGCTGCGGTGACGGAAAAGGAACAGAGACCGCCGGCTGCGCCGAGCCTTGTGTCAACGGCACGTGTGAGGGGGGCGACGGAGTCGGGTATCAGTGCGCCTGCTCGGATGGATGGGCGGGAGCCACATGCGAGACCAGCAACGGGTGCAACGGCGACCCCTGCGACAACGACGGGACCTGTGCCGACAACGGCGCTGGCGGCTTCACCTGCACCTGCCCTGGCAACTGGACGGGCGCGACCTGCACCACGAGCAACGGGTGTAACGGCGACCCCTGCGACAACGACGGGACCTGTGCCGACAACGGCGCCGGTGGCTTCACGTGTTCATGCCCCGGCAACTGGACGGGCGCGACCTGCACCACGAGCAACGGGTGTAACGGCGACCCCTGCGACAACGACGGGACCTGTGCCGACAACGGTGCCGGTGGCTTCACCTGCACCTGCCCCGGCAACTGGACCGGCCCGACCTGCACCACGAGCAACGGGTGCAACGGCGACCCGTGCGACAACGATGGAACATGTGCCGACAATGGCGTCGGTGGCTTCACCTGCACCTGCCCCGGCAACTGGACCGGCCCGACCTGCACCACGAGCAACGGGTGTAACGGCGACCCCTGCGACAACGATGGGACCTGTGCCGACAACGGTTCTGGCGGCTTCACCTGCACCTGCCCCAACAACTGGAGCGGCCCGACCTGCAACACCAGCAACGGGTGCAACGGCGACCCGTGCGACAACGACGGGACCTGTGCCGACAACGGGTCCGGCGGCTTCACCTGCACGTGCCCTGGCAACTGGACGGGCCCGACTTGCGGCATGAGCAACGGGTGCAACGGTGACCCCTGCGACAACGATGGAACATGTGCCGACAATGGCGCCGGTGGCTTCACTTGTACGTGCCCGGGCAACTGGACCGGCCCGACCTGCAACACCAGCAACGGCTGTAATGGCGACCCCTGCGACAACGACGGGGCCTGTGCCGACAACGGCGCCGGTGGCTTCACCTGCACCTGCCCCGGCAACTGGACGGGCGCGACCTGCACCACGAGCAACGGGTGTAACGGCGACCCCTGCGACAACGATGGGACCTGTGCCGACAACGGTGCCGGTGGCTTCACTTGTACGTGCCCTAGCAACTGGACCGGCCCGACTTGCACCACCAGCAACGGCTGCAACGGTGACCCGTGCGACAACGACGGGACCTGTGCCGACAACGGTGCCGGTGGCTTCACCTGCACCTGCCCTGGCAACTGGACGGGCGCGACCTGCAACACCAGCAACGGGTGCAACGGCGACCCGTGCGACAACGACGGGACCTGTGCCGACAACGGTGCCGGTGGCTTCACCTGTACGTGCCCCGGCAACTGGTCCGGCCCGACCTGCAACACGAGCAACGGCTGCAACGGTGACCCCTGCGACAACGGCGGGACCTGTGCCGACAACGGCGTCGGTGGCTTCACCTGCACGTGCCCCGGCAACTGGACGGGACCGACCTGCACCATCAGCAACGGCTGCAACGGTGACCCGTGCGACAACGATGGGACATGTGCCGACAACGGCTCTGGTGGCTTCACCTGCACCTGCCCCGGCAACTGGACTGGACCGACCTGCACCACGAGCAACGGGTGTAACGGCGACCCCTGCGACAACGATGGAACATGTGCTGACAATGGCTCGGGCGGCTTCACCTGCACGTGCCCCGGCAACTGGAGCGGCCTGACCTGCACCACGAGCAACGGGTGCAACGGTGACCCCTGCGACAACGATGGAACATGTGCCGACAATGGCACCGGAGGCTTCACGTGTTCATGCCCCGGCAACTGGACGGGACCGACCTGCGCCATCAGCAACGGGTGTAACGGCGACCCCTGCGACAACGACGGGACCTGTGCCGACAACGGTGCCGGTGGCTTCACCTGCACCTGCCCCGGCAACTGGAGCGGCCTGACCTGCACCACGAGCAACGGGTGCAACGGTGACCCCTGCGACAACGATGGAACATGTGCCGACAATGGCACCGGAGGCTTCACGTGTTCATGCCCCGGCAACTGGACGGGACCGACCTGCGCCATCAGCAACGGGTGTAACGGCGACCCGTGCGACAACGACGGGACCTGTGCCGACAACGGTGCCGGTGGCTTCACCTGCACCTGCCCTGGCAACTGGACCGGCCCGACCTGCGGCACGAGCAACGGCTGCAACGGTGACCCCTGCGACAACGACGGAACCTGTGCCGACAACGGCGCCGGTGGCTTCACCTGCACCTGCCCCGGCAACTGGACCGGCCCGACCTGCACCACGAGCAACGGGTGCAACGGCGACCCCTGCGACAACGACGGGACCTGTGCCGACAACGGTTCTGGCGGCTTCACCTGCACCTGCCCCGGCAACTGGACCGGCCCGACCTGCGGCACCAGCAACGGCTGCAACGGTGACCCCTGCGACAACGACGGGACCTGTGCCGACAACGGCGTCGGTGGCTTCACCTGCACCTGCCCCGGCAACTGGACCGGCCCGACCTGCACCACGAGCAACGGGTGCAACGGCGACCCCTGCGACAACGACGGGACCTGTGCCGACAACGGTTCTGGCGGCTTCACCTGCACCTGCCCCGGCAACTGGACCGGCCCGACCTGCGCCACCAGCAACGGTTGTAACGGTGACCCCTGCGACAACGATGGAACATGTGCCGACAACGGCGTCGGTGGCTTCACCTGTTCCTGCCCCGGCAACTGGACGGGCCCGACCTGCAACACCAGCAACGGGTGTAACGGTGACCCGTGCGACAATGACGGGACATGTGCCGACAACGGTGCCGGTGGCTTCACTTGTACGTGCCCTAGCAACTGGACCGGCCCGACTTGCAACACCAGCAACGGGTGCAACGGCGACCCCTGCGACAACGATGGGACATGTGCCGACAACGGCGTCGGTGGCTTCACCTGCACGTGCCCCGGCAACTGGACGGGACCGACCTGCACCATCAGCAACGGCTGCAACGGTGACCCTTGCGACAACGATGGGACATGTGCCGACAACGGCGTCGGTGGCTTCACCTGTTCCTGCCCCGGCAACTGGACGGGCCCGACCTGCAACACCAGCAACGGGTGTAACGGTGACCCGTGCGACAATGACGGGACATGTGCCGACAACGGTGCCGGTGGCTTCACTTGTACGTGCCCTAGCAACTGGACCGGCCCGACTTGCACCACCAGCAACGGCTGCAACGGTGACCCCTGCGACAACGACGGAACATGTGCCGACAACGGTTCCGGCGGCTTCACCTGCACCTGCCCCGGCAATTGGACCGGCCCGACCTGCGGCACCAGCAACGGGTGCAACGGCGACCCCTGCGACAACGATGGAACCTGTGCCGACAACGGCTCCGGCGGCTTCACCTGCACGTGCCCCGGCAACTGGACGGGCGCGACCTGCACCACGAGCAACGGGTGTAACGGCGACCCCTGCGACAACGATGGAACCTGTGCCGACAACGGCGCAGGTGGCTTCACGTGTTCATGCCCTGGCAACTGGACCGGCCCGACCTGCGGCACGAGCAACGGGTGCAACGGTGACCCATGCGCCAACGATGGAACGTGCGCCGACAACGGTTCCGGCGGCTTCACCTGCACCTGCCCCAACAACTGGACTGGCCCGACCTGCGCCACCAGCAACGGGTGTAACGGTGACCCGTGCGACAATGACGGGACATGTGCCGACAACGGTGCCGGTGGCTTCACCTGCACCTGTCCCGGCAACTGGACTGGCCCGACCTGCACCACCAGCAACGGCTGCAACGGTGACCCCTGCGACAACGACGGAACATGTGCCGACAACGGTTCCGGCGGCTTCACCTGCACCTGCCCCGGCAACTGGACCGGCCCGACCTGCGAGACCAGCAACGGGTGCAACGGTGACCCCTGCGACAACGACGGAACCTGTGCCGACAACGGTGCCGGTGGCTTCACGTGTTCATGCCCCGGCAACTGGACCGGCCCGACTTGCGGCACGAGCAACGGGTGTAACGGCGACCCGTGCGACAACGACGGGACATGTGCCGACAACGGTGCCGGTGGCTTCACCTGCACCTGCCCCAACAACTGGACCGGCCCGACCTGCACCACGAGCAACGGCTGTTGGGACACCCCGTGTGCCAACGAAGGTGTGTGCTCCGACGACGGCACCGGCGGATTCGACTGCGCCTGCAGCGGCGGCTTCACCGGCCCACTCTGCACCGAAGACTTCGACGAGTGCTCCGTCTCCAACGGCGGCTGCGGCGACCCACGCCTCGTCTCCTGCGCCGACCTCCCTCCCGGCCAGCCCCCCCACTGCACGGTCCTCGCCGAGAGCTGCATGGACGTCTTGCGCCGCGCCCCCAACGCTCAATCTGGCACCTATCCAATCGACCCAGACGGTCTCCTCGGTCCGGCCGCCCCGTTCTCAGTCCGCTGCGACATGGACCGTGTCCCTGGCCTCGCCCTCACACTCGTCGCGCTGCGCCCCGCCGGCGCCTTCGTCACCACGGCCGACTCGATCGGCAATATCGGCGACCCCCACTACAAGCTCGCTTCCGACCAGATAGCCCTCCTCACCGCGCACTCCGACGCCTGGTACATCCACGGTGCCGCCAGCGGTCGCACGGTCTCGATCACCACCGCCGCCGCCATTCCGGTCAACCCCGCCGGCGACCCACCGCGCCCATCGACCGCCTACGAAGACCTCGAACACGCCATCATCGGCACCGCAGTCAACGGCTGCGGCCCAGCCATGTGGGGCACCCCCGGCTTCGACCCCGGCGGCACCATCCCTACCCCGAGCTGCTGGGCCTACCCAACCACCTCAAACTTCTTCGATTTCTCCGGCACCGCCAGCATCGCGAACGACGCCGGCGCCGCCATCTACCTCCGTGGCGGCCCCATCTACGACCTCCCGAGGAGCTGCGACGACATCGTCGCCCGCGACCCCACAACCCTCGGTGCAGCAGGTGTCTACAACCTCGACGTCGACGGATTCGCCATCGGCCGCCCACCCTTCGCGGCTTATTGCCACCTGACTCGCCCCGAAGACGTCGGCCCGTCCTGCGCGACCTATCTCGCCGCGGACCCGACCGCCCCATCCGGCTTCTACACCATCGCCCCCGATGCCGACGCCCCCTGCGGCCAGGGCCCCTTCACCGCCTTCTGCGAGATGGACCTCGTGCCCGGCGCAGCCCTCCTGCTGGTCGCACGTGGCCCGGCCGACGCCGCCCTCGACGGCCAGCCCGCCATCGGCACCCCGTATGACCCGCACTTCAAGCTCGCCACGCCCGTCATCGATCGCCTCCGCGGTCGAGCCGACCAGTGGCACGTCCACGGCGCCCAATCCAACCGCGTCACCGCGCTCTCGACACGCCGTCCCATCCCCAACTCCGACGCCCCCAACACCTACGACGGCCTGGCCATGCTGGCGATCGGCCGCGGCCTCTCGGGTTGCGGCCCCGACGCCTATGACAACACCTCGGTCTGGGTCAGCGGCCCGTTGCCCGCCGTCTCGTGCTTCGCGTACCCGACCCGGACGGCCTTCTACGACCACCACACTGCCTCGGCCAGCGCACCCCCGAGCGCACGCGCCATCTATCTCCGCGACCTCGATGACAGCGTCGACCCGCCGTCATGCGCCTCCGCACTGCGCCGCACCCCCTCACTCGCCGGCGCGGACCACATCGTCACGATCGATCCCGACGGCGCCGGTGTCGGCCTCGGCCCCTTCCCGGCCCTCTGCGACATGAGCACCGACGGCGGCGGTTGGACCCTCGTCGCCAAGGCCACCGCTGCCGGCGACGCCTGGCTTCACGATGCCCCGCGATGGACTCAGATGGGAGGCCTCGTCGCTGAAGCTTCCCTCGACCGCACCGCGATCGACGCCAAGCTCGCCGCCTACGACGCGGTCCCCCTCGACGAGGTGCGCCTCGAGGATACGACCGGCCGCCGCATCATCGGCGCACTCTCGGCTGCGACCTTGCGCTCCGCCATCGCGACTGCTCCGGCCAACCGCCCGGTCGCCGTCGAGACCTACGACACCGGCTCCCTGAATCTGCTCTCGAGCCACAACGTGTACGACATCTGCGGCAGCAGCCTCAACCTCGAGCGCCCCTACCAGGGACTCTCGCTAAACGTCGACCGCACCTATCTCTCCCAGGGGAATACCGCCCGCAGCCGCGCTCGTATCGGATACGCCGAGCTCGGCTCGGACTCCATGATCTGGTCACAGACGGCTGACTGCGCATATGGCCTCGGCGCCACGACGTACGGCTATAACGGCACCCGCTCGAGCGCCACCACGTTCACGACCGGCTCGACCACGCTCTGGGTTCGCGATGGCGAAGTCCCCACGAGCTGCCTGTCTGCACTCGACGACGACCCGACCCTCTTCGGTGCCGATGGCCGCTACACCATCGATGCTGATGGCGCAGGCGGCGTCCCGCCCGAGGCCGTGGCCTGCGACATGACCACATCGGGTGGCGGCTGGACCCAGGTTGCGGTCCACGTCGGCAATTCGGTGCCGAGCGCGTGGTGGAACGTGAGCCCCGCCTACTACGCGCAGCGCTACACGACCGGCAGCCTGTATTCACCCAGCACCGACTACCTGGCCTACGCCTTCGCCGACCTCGCCGCGTCGGAGGCCATCATGCTCAAGCGCCGCATGAACCCCGACGACCCGGTCAGTCGTCCGCTGCCCGACGCACTCACATGTCGCCCGATGCGCCAACTCATGGCTGACCAGTCGTCGATCCTCTACACGGAAGGACCGCTCGCGGGCTTCCAACTCGACTTCGGCACACAGGTCTACACCACCCGCCGTCAGCTCTGGGTCCCGTTGACCGCCGCGGACACACTCGCCCTCTACCCGGAGCTCAACGCGTCGGACTTCCCCCGCGGCTACACCTACCTGGCGATGTTCGCCTATGACCGAGCGACCATCTCCGACCCATGGCATGTCGACGCCGGACCGGTTCTCTTCGTCATCGACGACACCGCGCCCGGCGACCAGAACGGCAATCCATGCAACAAGATCCCAGGCTATTCGCGGCGCGCCTCACAGCATGAGCAGGGCCACGAAGGGTGTCACGCCGTCAGCACCGACGAGGGCCTCATCCTCTACGTCAGATAGCCGATCCGCTCGTGCGGCCGCCCCGCTCTCGGCAAGAAACAGAAGCACCGGCGAGGCTGTCTCCCAAGAGGGACACCTGGCCGTTCTGTGGCTCTCCACGGTCCAATCCGGAATGGACCGTTCACGACGACGGGCTATCGTGTGGCGGCCACGGCAGGCGCCCAGACCGCTGCGACCCGGACCGGATCCACCCAGCCCTGGTTCCTCAGAGTCGAAAGCGTCTCTTCGAGCTCGGCGCCCGCGATCTTCGCCGCGAGGACCAGCGCCGCTCCGAGGAACATTCCGGCTTCCAGCTCCTGGAGACCCCGAACGGCGAGTCCCACGAGCTGCGCGGCCGAAGGTCCACCCGTGGTCACGCCCAAAAACCGCAGCTGCGCACTCAAGAGCTCACCCCAGTGTCGCGCTGGCCGCTCGGGCGCAGAGGTGAGGAGCCTCGCCGCTCGCCTCACCGACACATACGCCGACCGCGGTGCACCACCTTGTACGATTCGCGCGAGGTCCACGGTTCCGCGCAGGAAGGTGAACTCGAGCTTCACGTTGCGCAGCCCGAAGAGGCCCGCCTTGCGCAGCTTGGTGATGTGGTGTTCGAGCAGCGCGTGGGCCTCCGCCGGACCGCTTGCGTACAGCGCGAGAGGCACTGCCCCTACGGCATAAGAACCTTCGAGGTAGGCGCTGCTCACCGCTCGACGGAGGGAGTCCTGAGACACCTGGCGGCCGAGCTCGACCTGGTCCCGGACCATGTAGATTGTCGTCGCGAGGTCCAGGCCGATCAACGTCGCCAGGTAGTTGTTGTTGGTATCGCGCGCCTCCTCTCTGAGGGCCGCAGACCGTCGCTCGAGCTCGAGGTAGTCCCCGAGCTGTGCGAGCGATACACACTCGAGCCACAGCAGGTTGGCACGTTCCCAATCGCCTTCGGGATAGTGCTCGCGACAGAATTGTAGACCTCTTCGAGCCTCGTCCAGGGCGTAGCGAAACGAGCCACGCGCGTAGCTGATCGAAACACGCATGAAATAGAGGTACGCGTTCACTTTGGGCGTCGGCGCGCGGGCGGCCCATTGCTCGGCCATGGCGAGCAGCCGCCTCACCTCGGCGTCCTTCTCGAGGCCGTGCTCGAAGAAGAGGAAGAGCGCCTCCGTGGCGGTCGCGAGCGCAAGGTGGCCCGGGTCCAATGCCGCACGTGCGAGCGCCGCGTGATGCGTCTGGAAGACGAAGCACCTGAGGGCATCGTAGAGCGAGACGCTGCCGCAGGCGGTCCAGAGCACGTCCAGGCGAGACCGAAGCGCGGGCTCGAGTTCCGTCGCCCCGACGCGTTCCGGTCTTGGGCGGGGCGAGAGCCTGGCGCGTAGACGGCGCCAGATGATCGTCCTCAGGGCGGCGGCGGTGGTCTCCGGCCACGACACTCCCGCCTGGGCGAGGAGCTGCCTGAGTATGGGGCGCCCGTCATCGTAAGCGCCGCTGCGCAGGTAGATGTCGGAGGCGGAGCGCAGGAGTCGCTTCACCTCGGGGTCCGAAGGCGTGTGCCGTGACCGCTGCTGGGCGGCCGTCTCGAAAATCTTCGCGGCGTCAGGACCGCGGCCACACCTCAGGAGCGCCGACGCGTATGACTCCAGGTCAGGTGCGCTGGCCCCGTCCGGCGAAAGCCGGAAGCTCGACTCGAAGAGGCGTGCAGCGTGATCGTACCGGTCCAGGCGGACCGCTTCATACGCGGCTGCGAGGGCCACCGATGAGGCCTCGCCCAATGCCTGTGCGCGCTCGAGGTGACGCACGAGATCGAAAGGCCGACTCAGGTCGAACACCCGGCGGTAGGCCACCGCGAGCTCGGCGCTCCTCCCGGGGTCGACCTCGTGTGGCGCCCAGCCGTCGGCGGGGTGCTGCATCACGAGCGCGACTCCACGCAGGTCGGATACCCGCTGAGCCAGGTGCTCGAGCTCGAGCTCGTCCCGAGCCCGTTCGTAGTCTTGCGGCAAGAGCTCTTTGCCGATCACCTCGGGCAGTGGCCCACCCGACTCCCCGAGCCATGACAGGAGAAGCGCGGCCTCCTTCGAAAGCCTTTCGACCGCGGCATCGACGACGCGGCCGACTCCGAGCCCCTCCAGACCAGCGCCTGTTCCGGCGAGCCGCAGCAGCGACGTCAGCAGGAGCGGGTCACCTTGGGCTTCAGACCTGATACGTCTCTTCTTCTCTTCGTCGACGGGCCAGACAGGTGGAAGCGTCGCGAAGAGCTCGTCCACATCACGATCACTCAGCGGCCCGAGTGGCAGGCGCACACACGCCTCGCCCAGGGCACCAAAGAGCGCCGACGTCTCGTACGATTCAGCGGTTCGAAGGCAGCCGAGGACACACACGTTCGAAGCCTTTCCCATCCGCGTCCAGCGTTGCAGCACTGCGAGGCTCTCGTCATCGCAGAACTGGAGGTCATCCAGGAAGAGCAGGACACTTCGCGCCTGCGCGAGTCGGCCGAGGAGCTCGCCAAGGGCGTCGGCCGCTTCGACGACCCTCGAGATATTGGCCACATGCGGGCGGCGCGAGACCTCGACCCCGTCGAACACCGCGACCCGCGCGAGGACGGGGAAGAGCTCGATGAGGCGCTCGTGAAGACCTTCGAGCGCGAAGCGCCGGAGCTCGGCGTCGGCGTGAACCAGCGTCCGCGACAAGTCGTCCACGACGGCGTCCAATGCGTTGAACGGGACCTTCTCATTCGGAGCGCACCGACTCCTCAAGACGAGCGCCCCAATCCGCTCCCGATGTGCCAGGAAGGTCTGGCAGAGTCGCGTCTTGCCAACCCCGGCGCGGCCGTGGACCAGCGTCACCGAGGTCTGGCCACGCGTAGGGCTGACCGCCGCCTCGAGCTGCGCCAAGGCGTCGCGGCGTCCGACAAAAGGTGCGGACCAGCCCGTCTGAACGACCTCGTGGTGGCCTGTTCCATCGCCGTCGGACAGGTGTCGGAGCCGCTCGATCACCTCATCGGCGCTGGGTCGATCCGATGGCTGAGCGGCGAGCAGCGCCCGGCACAGTTCGCCCAGGGCTCCGGGGGCAATCTCCGGGTCGACCTTCACCTCATGAAGTGGGGCGATAGGCCGGAACGACGACTCGAATGGCAATCTGCCGTGGAGCGCTTCGTAGAGCAGGACGCCAAAGGAGAACCAGTCGGCTGGGAACGAGACCTCGCCGCCGGAGAGCTGCTCGGGGGCCATATACGCAAGGGTGCCGGCACGCGCCAGCTTCCGGCTCTGCATCGAGAGCCGAGACGCCGCTCGAGAGGCGAGGCCATAGTCGACGAGGCGGCCCCGACCTTCGGGATCGATCAGGATATTGCTGGGCTTGATGTCGCGATGCAGAATGCCATGCGCATGGAGAACGGCGATTCCCTCGGCGATGTCGAGTGCGAGTCGGGTGAACCACGCTTGTGAGCGCGTTCCGCCGCGCCACCGCGCGAGTGCCACGTCAAAAGTGACGCCGTCGACATGGCGCATGGTGAAGAAGCAGTCGATGTGGTCACACACGAGCCGGCCGAGTTGGACGAGGCTCGGGTGGGTGATCCCGCTGACGGAACGGAACTCGTTCTTGAGTTGCAGGAAGTCGTCGGGCGATTCTAAACGCAAGCGCTTGAGCGCGACACGTGCTCCGGTGTGGTGATCGAGCGCCTCGTAGACGACGCCCGAGCTGCCGCTTCCAAGCACCCGCAGGAGCTCGTACCGATCATGCTCGAGGCGTTGATGAAGGTCGTGTGGCTTCGTGTGGGCTTCCATATGGACTCGGCGCCTCAGGGCTTGGCGATGCCCAGGTCGTTGAGCAGCTGATAGAGTGTGGAGCGACCCAGCCCGAGACGGTGTGCGGCTGCTGTCACATCCCGATCCTCGATATTGAGCGCCCGCTCGACCACCAGCCTCTGGTGCTCCCTCATGAGGTCGTGCAGGGTTGTGCCCCGCTCTGCGGCGGGCTTGCCGAAGAGGTGCTCGGGCTCGATGACGGTCACTTCGCATGCCAGGGCGCGCAACGCGGAAGCGTGGATCGTATTGTGGAGCTCGCGCACCTGCCCAGGCCAATCAGCGGACTCCAAGGCCTGGAGCGCCCGATCGGAGAGCTGCGTCGGCGGCAAGGCGTATCGCGAGACGGCGTCCTGCAGGGCTCGCTCGGCGAGGGCCGCGATGTCGCCGCGCCGGTGTTCGAGCGGAGGCATCGCGATATCGAAAACCGCGAGACGGTAGAAGAGGTCTTCTCGGAAGCGGCCCTCCTTCACCCGTTGCCGGAGATCTGCATGCGTGGCCGCGATGATGCGAACGTTGGCCTTACGAGCCCGGTTTTCGCCAAGGGGGAAGTAGGTCCCATCTTGAAGGAGCTGCAGCAACTTGGCCTGCGAGTTGCCTCCGAGCTCGGCGACCTCATCCAGAAATAATGTGCCGCGCTCGGCGGCGAGCACCTTGCCTGGAATTTTACGCGTCGCCGTCGAATGGCTGCCCTGGGCTGCGCCGAAGAGCTCGCTCTCCACGAGCTCGGTCGGGAGGTTGGCGCAGTTGAGCTCGACGAAGGGCTCGTGACGGCGTGCGCTGTTCTCGACGATGAGCCGCGCGAGGGCGGTCTTGCCGCTCCCGGTGGGGCCGCTGATGAGGAGCCCGATATCGCGCGGGGCGACCATGGCGGCGACCCTGAGCACCTCCGCGAGCGCGGGGCTGCGGCCGATGAATTGGACGGCACCGCCGAGCTTGAGGCGAGGGGCGGCGGTCGGGTCCTCATGCTGAGGGCGCGAGCGGCGTATGAGGCGGGCCACGAGCGGGGCGAGGTGGCGCGCGAAGAGCCGGCACCAGTCGACCACACGCGCATCGAAGCGGGCCCCGCCCGAAGCCCCCTGGAGGTAAAGGACTCCCAGGGGCGGGCTACCGATGGGCACACAAACGACCGCGTCGATGCGCTGACGCCTGACCGACGCCGCTGCCGAGAAGCGTGGGTCCGCCGCCACGTTGGCTTCGATGACCTCGCCGCGCTCGAGGGAGGTGCGGATGACGGTAGACGAGATGAGCTCACGCACGGTTGCGGTCTCGGGGGAGCCGCGTGTGGCGGAGAACCCGAGGGGGGTAAGCTTCCCGTCGTGCAGCTCGATATGCCCGTGCGCCGCGCCACTGAGGCGCACAATGAGTGCCAGGGCCTCGTCGAGAAGCGGCTCGGGCTGTTCGTGGTGCCCAAGCTCGAGGAGGCTCGCGAGGAGATCGCGCTCCTGGAGGAGACGCTCCGCCGCGCTTTGTGGCGCACCATGAGACGACATTGTTCAGTGGGTACGGGATCACCCGAGTTGCGTCAAGCGATGGTCAGGACGCCAGCGTGAACGCTGCCGGTGACGGGATGCGGCTCACGCGGTCTGTCTGCGGCTCGGCGTGTGGCTTGTGCTGGATGGCGCGAAGGCGGGTGCGTCGTCACGCAAGGCCTCCCAGGAGGACATCCTGCAGCTCGAGTACGCGTGCGCTCGAATTGCGATAGAGCCTGGCCTGGATGACCCGAAGGCTCGAACGCTGGACTCGTTCAGGAGTCGATCGTACACGTGGTCATATGGTCGAGCTGACGAGCGAAACCGGTTGGAGGCGTCACCACTGGCCGACCGTCCTTGCCATCGGTCTTGTCGTGTATGTTCTGGCAAAGCTCGTCCACGAGGCGATTGGCCACGGACTCGCGTGTGAGCTCATGGGTTTCGAGCTCAAAGGCTTCTCGTCGTCGTGGTGCGACTGCGAAAAGGAGCCGCTCAGGGAGGCGGCGACGCGTGTGGTGAAGGGGGCCGGTACCCTTGCGAATCTCCTCGTGGGTGCGGGAGCCCTCGTCGCGGTTGTGCGCGGGTCCTTTCGAGCTGGCGTCACACTCTACTTCGTATGGCTCACCGCCGCGGTCAATCTGTTGATGGGCGGGGGCTATCTGATGGTGGACCCGCTGTTCCTGTTCGGCGATTGGGGGCAGTTCGTCGATGGCCTCGAGCCGAACTTGCCACTGAGGTTGGCGCTCGCGGGATTGGGCGTTGCGATTTCGCTGGGGACGTTCTTTCTCCTGCGAGCTCCCTTCCAGAGGCTCCTCGGTGCAACTGAAGGTGCAAGAAAACGCCAAGCGCGGTTGCTTTGTTGGATGCCGTATTTCCTGGTGGGTGGCCTCGCCATGACAGGTGCGGCGCTCCTGAATTCTCTGGGACCGATCTATGCCGTGACGTCTGCGTTGGCGACACTTGGCGGGACTTTCCTCGTGGTGTGGATTCCGTCCGCGGTCGACCCGCCCACGACGCTCGCGCCTCCAGGCCTGGACGTTCGCCGGAGCCGCCCTTGGTTGTTGGCCGGGGGAGCGGCAGTGGTCTTCTTGTTCGTCGCGTTCGGACCAGGAATCGAAGTCTGATTTCGAAGACGAGCATGCGACGTCGTGTAGAATCCGCGACCCGGTGAACGGGGCATCTCGGGGGACAGCACCATTGCGATGCCACGCGGTCGCCCAAGCGGGACGAAAGCTCTCGACCGGCTCGAGTCGGAGGGAGGCTCCGGTACGCCCGTCCCAGACAACTCGATCGAAGTGGATGATCTCGATGAGGCCATCGAACGCGTCAAAGCCGTTTCGTGCAGGCACTCGGATAGCTCGACCTGCGCTCTCGACCAACAAAGCGCCCGCCGGACCGACGTCGAAACCTTGATGGGCCGTGCCGCAAGTCGATGTCTCCCTGCGATGCAGGGAGTTGATGCCTTCTTGATGGTCTGACAGCCAATCGTGATGTCGCCTTGACGCTGGCGGCCTTATGACATGCGTGAGCCAACGGAAATCTGGCCCTGACATCACGACCTGCACTCATCCCAGGCATCGTCCGAGTGCGGCTCTTCAAGGCGTCGAGGGGCCCATCAGCGCGCACGACCCAACGCGTATTGGGCACCCTGCCTGGGTCGACGAAGCAGAAACAAAGGACCTCTCGTATGAACATCGTGTCATTGCTCGTACCGAAATCGGAGATCACCTGGATCGCGGCGCATGAGACCGTGAAGACAGCAATTGCGGTGATGGAAAGAAGTGGTCACTCGACGCTTCCGGTCGTCGCGCGTGATGGGCACTATGCTGGTACCGTGCAGGAGCCGGCTCTGCTTCGGAGCATGGCGTGCGTGGGCGAATCGTCGCTCGACGCGGCGCAGATCGCTCGTGTGAGGCTGTTCGACCTGGTGCTGGACCAGAGCCTGTGTCCGATCGGTGTGCATGGCCCCGCGACTACGCGGAATGAGGCTGCCTGGTGGGAGGCGCTTCTTCCCCCGGTTCTGGTGCACAGCTTCGTCCCGGTGGTGGACGACCGCCGGGTCTTCATCGGTATCGTACGGCGTCGAGACCTGTTGGCCCACATCGTGGGCCGTCTGGTCCCCGCTATCGAGCCGCAGCCGACCTGACCGGACTACCCCAACCTTTCTGGGTCAGCACCTGACGAGCGGGGGCCGTTTCCGCATGCGTAGGTCCCGGCCGCATCTGGCCACCGAGGCGCGTCGCCTCGATTGCAGGAATTGTCTCGAAGAACAAGAGACCGGAGCCGACGACATCGATGTGGTCGTCAGTCCCACCAGAAATGGAGCTGGCGGGACTTCGTGAACTCCCGCACGAGCTCGTCGACCGAACCCACGCCCTGGTCCACGATGTCCGGGCAGAGGTCATAGACCTTGTTCGCGAACGCCTTGGGGTCGCTCGGCAACCGTGTCATTGCGACGTGGAGGCTGTCGGTCTCGGCGCCGAGAATCTCGAATCCAACCTCGGCATGAAGCGGTTGAAGAGCCAGGATCAGGCCGGCGGTGTCGAGGCCGTAGTTGATGGCGTTGGTCTTTGCGGTGACGAGGATGTCCCAGATTTCGCGACCGGGGGCGACGACGAGCTCAACGAGACCCGGGTTGGGTTCGTCGCCGAGGAAGTTCGTGGTGCCGAGATAGACGACCCAACCCGGCCCGAGGTCGGCTCTGATCCTGGCGACGAGCGTCTCCGCTTGCTCGTCGTCGGGGACCAGGACCGACACACACCCGGGCACCCGCTCACGACCGAAGTCGACGCCACACTGCTCGGTGGGCGTTCGTGATGAGAGACGCGCGAGGCGGGCGAGCTGCTCGGGGCCGTGGTCTCCGAGGTCACCCGTCTCGGGGCAGGTGACGCTCCCTTTGACCGCGAGTCGTTTGTCGTCGTCCGACTTCAGGGTGTGGTCGAGGGTGAACCGATGGCGTTTGCCGGCGCGCTTCTCGGCTGCGATGTCGGACCACGGGAGCGCCACCCTGAACACCGTGTTCGGGGCCTCGGCAGCATCCTCGCCGCCGACGGCGGCTTGCCCATTACGGCCGACGAAGACGATCTCGGCTTTGCTCGGGTCGGACTCCACCGGCTCGATACGAAACTGCCAGTCGGCATCTTCACTGCGGCCAAGGACGTCGTCACGGTTGAAGCTGAACCCCTCGCCCCATTCACAACTCACCCCGCGTCCCACCACCCGACCGGGGTGAATCGGGCGATTGTTCTCGGCCGCGCCGCCTTCGAATTGGAGGTCGATGGAGCCCAGCGTCGCCGGCCGAGCGTCCTTCGCCACCACGGCCGCCGTAGGTGTGGACTGTCCCGCAGTCGAACCGCATCCCCCGCTGCAAGCGCTCGTAAGGGCCCCGACGCAGCCGCTGAAGGTCCACCACGAAAGCATCATCCAGGAACGTCTCATCGGTCCTCCGAAGTCACGAGTCAGGTCGTCGCCCGTGCACCTGCCCCCGTGTTTTGTAGATCCTCATCGCCGTCGCCGCCAGCGGCCTCTGCCTCAATGCACCCCAGGCGAGCGCCTTTGTTGTTGGGGAACGTCGGACCGCTCTGGCGCTGATTAGAGGACGTCGTAGGTGCCCGGGAGGAGGCGTGTCTCGTAGCCACCTTCGAAGGTGCGGGCGAGGTCGATGGGGTCCTTGGACACGACGTCGACCAGCGCCATCTTCGCATATTGAAAGTTCATGCCTGGGAACGGCTGGTCGTTTTGGCTGTAGATGCCCACAAGCGTGCTGGGCGACAACTCCCGACGAGTCGACGACGGGGTGTTCGTAATGTCGACGTCGACGTTGTCTCGGGCTGGCTCGACACGACCGTGACCTACTGGGGTGGTGCACCATTCGCGAGCGTCCATGAGCGACCGTCTCCGTGTTCGCCGGGGCGAGGGTCCCCGCCACGTGGCGGTAGACCACGTCGTGGACACCGGGGATGAGGAGCTGCTGGTAGTTCTGGTTGTGCAGGTGGCCGAGCTTGACCGTGCCGAGCGTCTCGCTGCGAAGCTCGACGCGACCCGTGTGCGACGCGAGCCACATCGGGGCCGCTCCGTTCAACGTGAAGGTCCCCGTGATCCGGACCTCCGGCACATCGATGTCGGCAACGCTGGTCACGACGCGACAATCGCCGTCGTCGTCGGCTTGCGGTTGAGCAACGCGCAGTGCTCCGCCGGTGCTCGACAAGGTCACCGCCGGTGTGTCGCACGCCCACCAGATGATCCACGACACCCTACAACCAAAGGTCTTCAATGCGTTCAATCGTCTCATTATCGCGCGCACTCCCCAAAGGTCAGGAGCCTCGTCATCGGAGGCTCGAGCTGACCATCGCAAGGCGTATGCCAGCGCGTTCAGGGATGTCGATGAGCTCAGGGGCGTGTGAGCGTGACAGCGTAAGTCTTTGACCATGAGCGATTTTGAGGCCGGCTATCTGTCGACGCCGCTGCCATGAGCGCTCACCGCGTCGGGTGTCACACCTTGTCACGGCGCGTGTCACGCGCGAGCCGGGCGAGGTGCCGGCCAAAGGCGCGCATCACCCAGAGATGCACCACGGCCTGTGTCGACGAGTAGATGAACCAAGGCAGGCGCGGCTCGAAGTCGTGAATCGCGGCGATGACGAAGCCGTTGTCCAGCACGTCGCGGAACTCGAGGCGTGGCCGTCCGCCGAGCTTCGCGAGCATGCCCCCGGTGATATAGAAGAGCACACGATCCGGGCTCGAACGGTCGGGCGACAGGCTCAGCTCGAGGAGCGGCTTTTTCGAGAACGGCGCATAGAACCTGCAACGTTTGGCCGCGTCGACCTCGATGCGCAGGATCCGCGCGATGAGCCAGGTCGGAAGCCACCGGATGTACTCCTCGGCGACCCAGGCCGCATCGCACCCGGGCGGCAAGACGAGGCGTTGCACCGAGCGCACGAGCGCTGGCTTCTTGACCTTGTTCTTGTGTTTGCTCTTCGTCTTTGGGGCGTCCGGCGGCGCCGTCTTCGCCTCGATCTCAATCGTCTCGGCGAGCAGCTCGGCCAGCGGGCGACCAGGGATTCCGAGCCGCGCCTGCAGGTCCCGATTTCGCGCCACCATCGGGTGAACGAGGCTCTCGATGAGCGGCTCGACGAGCTCCTTCGGGGCGCCTGTCACCGTGCTCACCCACAGTCGTGAGAGCCCGACCGTCAAGAGCGGCACGCTGAACATCGGCCGCTTCTTGCCCATCGCACGCGCGGTCGCCTGCATCATGTCGCGGTAGCTCAGGACGTCCGGTCCGCCGATGTCATAGGTCCCCGCCGCGATGTCGGCGCGTGACACACAGGCCGCGAGCAGAGCCACCACGTCGTCGAGCCCGATGGGTTGGGTCAGCGTGCGGGTCCAACGCGGGCACGCCATGAACGGCAGGCGTCGCACGAGCTTCGAGAGGATCTGCCACGACGAGCCGCCAGGCCCGATGACCAGCCCAGCGCGCAACGTGACGAGCGGCGTGCCGTGGCTGGCGAGCGTCGCCTCGACCTCCTGCCGACTCTGCAGGTGACGCGAAAGCGAGACCTCGACGGGTGGTAGGAGCCCGCCGAGATAGACGATACGCTTGAGCCCGGCGCTCTTTGCTGCGCGCGCAAAGTTGTCGGCGCAGACCAGGTCCAGGTCTTCGAAGCGCCCCTGCGTGAGCCTCGCCGAAGGCATCATCGAGTGTACGAGGTAGACGGCCGACCGGGCGCCGCGCAGAGCCGCCTCGGCATCGAGGAGCGAGAACAGGTCGCAGCCGACCCAGGAATCGTATCCGCCGCTGCCAGCCGCCCGCGCGCTTCGCGAGAGGCCACGTAGATGTGAGGCGGTCCCGAGCTGCAGGGCGAGCGACCGGCCAATGAAGCCGCCAGCGCCCGCCACGGCGACGATTGGGCGCGTGTCGACGGTATCCATTGCCCAGCATCCTGCGCACCGCGCCGCCGAAGGTCAACGCCCCAGAGCGAAACCGACGTGGACGTCACCCGGGCCCCCAAGGGCTCGGCGTCACCATGAGACCGTCAACGCGGTATTCGCCGGCAGCTCGCGGAGCAATACGACGATACCACCGGCCGGACCGTGCGATGCGACCTGGGCGTGATGGTCGACCCCATCGCCGAGGAGGTTGTTGGCTGCCGACACCGCGACGGGTATCTCGAAATTCGAGGCTTGTATGCGGAGCGTCAAGCCGGTCTCGCCCACGCCCACGCGAGCGCCCGCGCCCGCGCCCACGCCCACGCCCACGCCCGCGCCCACGCGAGCGCCCGCGCCGCGCCCGCGCCCACGCCCACGCCCACGCCCGCGCCCACGCCCGCGCGAGCACCCGCGTCTCGATCGACGGCGCGTCCCACTGGCGTCTCCATGTGTCTCGGCACCACATAGGATGAATCGAATGGGGACGTGAGCAGACGTTTCCCGTGACCCGAGGCGACGGTTCCATCCTGTCCCCCTGAGTCCAGACCGCCACGCGATCGGCTCTCAGAGTTGTTCAGAAGGGCTGAACAATCCGCCACCCGCGAGCGGCGTATGCGTGGCACTCGGCATATCATCGGGAGGGAGCAACAGGACCAGTCCAATGCTCGCCGACACCGCACCCGCACCCAGCAGCCCATACGAGAACGCGCGCTCCCGCTCGAATGCCGTGAGCGTCTCGTCGCGCGCCCAACATCCGGTCCTTGTCGTGGCCACCATCATACCCGAGCTCAACCGCGCTGCGCCCAACGCAACAAGGCTTCGGTCCACCCGCTGCTCGTCACTTGTCAGGCGGTGGCACCGGTTCTGGACCCGGTGAGGGACGCTGCGGTTGAGGAGCGGGAGGCAACCGTGGTTTGAGGTCTTTGGAGTCGAGCACACCTTCGGGATCCGGTCGTTGGGGCTGCGGCTTCGCGATGGCGGGCCGCTGTGGTTGTGGCTTCGGGTCGACCCCCTGTGGTTGTTTGTCGGGCCCCTCGGGCAGCGTGCCGTCGAGCTGGCCGACGGCCTCGCCGAGGTGCACTGACAGCCCCTTTGCGGCGTCGAGGTCGGCCTTCCAACCGACGTTCGTCTCGTCGAGCGCGACGAGGTCTGCGAGCACGACCTGGGCCCTGTCGATGAGCGGCCCGATGGTGGTCTTCGCGACCTCGGCCGTCATGCCCGAAGCCGCGATGCCCGCCAGCTTCGCGCGTGCCACCCGTACGAGTGACAACCCGAGGTCGTGGCGCCACCGCGCGTTCGTCAGGTCTCGCACCACGAGACCCTCGGCGATGGCCAGCGCCTCGTCGTAGCTCTTCTCGGCGTCGAGCGGCCGCCCCAGCACCATCATCGCGTCGCCGACCCGGTTGTGGCTCACCTCGAGGTCGCGCTGCAGCTCCGCGTTCGAGTGGTCACGCGCCACGAGCTGACCCATCTGGGTGAGCGCCCGCTCATACGCTTTGAGCGCTTCTTCGACCCGACCTTCACGCACGTCGAGGTCGCCCAACCGATTGAGATACACCACCAGGTCACGCGCCCACCGCACCTGACTCGCATCCTGCAACACGAGGCGCGCGGTGATGGCGCTCGCCTCGGCCCAACCCTCACGCGCCAGCTCGAAGTTGCCCATGACCTCTTCCACCTCGGCCAATCGCGCCGACGACACCGCCATCCGATGCACCCACTCGAGGTTGCCGGGGAAACGTTCGACCAACGCCTCACGCAGTGTCTTGGCCTCCTCGAAGGTCGGCCGCGCGTCCGCGTGTCGCCCCATGTCGAGTCGGGCGGTTGCCAATGCGTCGAGCGCCAGGCTCAGCTCGAACTGCGCGCGGTGGTCCTCGGGGTTGCCCGCCACCAGCTTTCGCGCCAGCTCGACCGCACCCTTGTAGGCGGTCTCGCCTTGCCGGAGATCCCCCATCAGGACGAACAGGTCACCCATGTCGAGCTCGCTCTCGATGAGCGCCCGTGTATAGGCCGGGTCTGTGGGCGCCTTCGTCACCAGCTCACGCCGCGAGTCACGCGCCGCCTGCAGGTCCGTCCGCGCGGCGATGAGGTCGCCCTGCATCCGCGCCAGCTGACCCGCCTGCCGATGGCTCTCGCTGCGGTCGAGCAGCAGCCCCAGGTCATCGGGCGCCTGGTCGAGCAGCCGCTGTCGAATCGAGCTCGCGCGCCGATACGATTCGGTCGCCGCGTCCAGGTCGCCACGCGCCCGCTGGATGTCGCCCATCAGCGACAGGACCGCCGCGCGATTCCGCCGCCGCGTCGGGTCGGCTCTACGCTCACGCGCGTTGGCGTCGCCCTCGGCGCTCTCCAGATTCGTGTTCCGATAGTACTCATGAATTGCGGTGCCCACCTCGTCGAGCAACGCGAGCTGGCCGAGCGGCTCGAGCTTGTCCTTGAGCTCGGACACCATGTAGCGCACGAGCTGCTCCGCCCCATCACGCGCTGTCCGCGTCGCGAGCTCGGCCTGCTCCGCGCGCCGCATCTCGGCCTCGGCGACCTCACGCGCCTTGACCGCTTCGGAATGGGCCGCCATCGCCCGGTCGCGCTCCTCTGCGATCTCGACGAATGACACGACACCCAGGGCCACGAGCGCCACCACCGCCGCGCCCGCGGTCACGAGCACCGCTTTGTGACGCGCTGCCCAACGTTTGAAGAGCTGCCAGAATCCGTAATTGTACGCCGCGACCCGGCCCCCCGTCAGGTAGGCGCGGATCTCCTCCGTCATCGCGCGTGCATCCGGATAACGCTCGAGCCGGTTTCGCCTCAAGGCCTTCTCTGCGATGGCTACCAGCTCGGGCGGCGCCTCGGGACACTTCTCGCGGATCGGCTCGTACCCGCCCTTCACGATGCGCACGAGCACGTCGAGCGCGGTCTTGGCGGTGAACGGCGGCTCGCCCGTCAGCAGCTCGTACAGGACCACACCGAGCGCCCACACATCGGTGCGCTCGTCGATGAAAGCGAGGTCGCCCTGCGCCTGCTCGGGGCTCATATATAGAGGAGTGCCGAGCAGCGTCCCGTCGTCCGTCGCGGCGATGTTGCCCTCGCCATCCGAGCTCGGATTCACACGGCGCGCTGCCGATACTCCCGGCCCCTTCGGACTGTCGACCGTGGTCTGATCCTGGGGCCCGGCCGGTGCTGCCGCGGGTCGTGCGTCCGCATTCGCAGCGCGCTCGGCCTGGTGGGCTTCGTCGAGCTCGTGTTCGTACTTGGGTTTGGCGAGCCCCCAGTCCAGCACGACGGTCTCGCCGAACTCGCCGACCATGACGTTCTCGGGCTTGATGTCCCGGTGGATGACCCCGCGGCTGTGAGCGTACGCGATGGCGTCGCACAGGTCGGCGTAGTGACCGAGCAGCTTCAGGCGCTCGCTCAGGTTCTTGGCCTTGTCGAGCGCGTTGGCCAGGTTCTTCCCCCGCACGACCTTCATCGTGTAGTAGAGCGTACCGTCGCCGCGCTGGCCGAGCTCGTAGACCGGCACGATGTTCGGGTGCTCGAGCTGACCGGTCAGACGCGCTTCGCGAAGAAAACGCGCCGCCTGGATCGAGCTGCGCGGGTTGGTCGACCGCTGGCTACCACCAACCGCATTAGGCTGGGACAGGAGCTCTTTGACGGCGACCTCGCGCCCGAGGTGCTCGTCGTGCGCGATCAATACCCGACCGATCCCGCCGCGGCCGAGCTCGATCGGGAACGGCGCCGGCTTCTCGCCGGGTCGCCTGGGCCCCCGATATCGCCCGGGGTGTTCACGCGTGATGGCGAGGCCCTGCTCATTGAGCTCGAGCTCGGGCTCTTCGCCGGCCATCGTGGCGAGGAGGGCCTGGTGGTCTTGCGGCTCGGCGGCCTCCCCATCGACGGCGACCGTCTTGTCGATGGGGGTGATGAGCAAGGAGCCTGAGCGCGGCGGGACGGCAGGGTTCATGTCAGATGCTTAGTCCAAACCGCCCCGCGTCGCGAGCGCTGAGCGCCGCACTCAGCCGCGAGTCGGCTCAGTCAGATCCCCGGCACCGTCCACACCTATCCCGACCAAACTCGCGCAGGGCCAGCCATTCCAAGTTGTCACGAAAAAAACCGGACAAGGCATTGACGCGAAGCCAACGGGTAGCGATGCTCCTGACCGGGTGGCAAACCCTGTGGTTTCAACCGCAGGTGGCTGCTCTGGAGGGCCGGCGCTTCGGGGTGGCTGCCGTGCCGTCGTGCCCTCCAACCTCCGCGCGTCCGCTCCGGGTTGGTGCGAAGAGTCCACGGCCACCCGGCGGCGGGCGCTCCTTTAGGAGTCCTGCGCGCGCTGACCAGATGGTCCAACCATGCGGTCCTGCGACGTTGCGCGTGTACCTCGAAGGTCTTTGCATCGCGTTCCGCGACCGGCTAGGTTGCTTTCTGGCGGGCGCACGGGTTTTCCGCCGAGATCGAGGCAAGCCGGGACCGGACCTTCACCCCGGTTCCGCGAGATCGGGGAAGGCGGATGTCGCAGACTCATTCGACGCGGTGGTCCCTCGTGTGGCGCGCACTCGTCGCCGCTGTCGTGCTCTTCGCGTGCGACGGTCAGGACGGTGGCAGCGGCATCGACGTCGAGGAGCCCCCCGACACGACTGGCAACGAGGTGCTCGACGTCAGCTTCCCCGACACCTCGGTGGTCGACACCGCCGATGCCTCGGACGACGCCGAGCCCGACACCGGCCCACCCTGTCCCGGGTGTTTCGGTGCCCCCTGTGAGACGAACTCCCAGTGCAACTCGGGCTATTGTGTCCCCGGCCCGGACGGGTCGGTCTGCACCCAGACGTGCGTCGAGTCCTGCCCCACCGACTGGAGCTGTCGGCCGCTCTCGACGGGCGGCGGCGACCCGGTTTTCCTCTGCCTCTACGACCACTTGAGCCATTGCGCGCCGTGCCGCCAGGACAGCGATTGTGTCGACCCGCTGAACCCGTTCGGGCGTGTGCGTTGTCTCGAAGGGGACGCCGAAGGTCGTGAACGTTTCTGCGCCAGCCCGTGCCAGACCGACGGCGACTGCCCGGCTGGCAACACGTGTGGCCAGAGCGATGAGGGGCGATTCTGTGCGCCGGTCTCGGGTGTCTGCGAGTGCTCGCCCTGGGCAGCGCTCACGGGGGCCGAGACGGACTGCATCAACAGCAACGACTTCGGTATCTGCGCCGGTGTTCGCCGTTGTGGCGCGGACGGGCTGTCGACCTGCCTTGGTCCGCAGGCCGCCGAAGAGGTCTGCAACGGGGTTGATGACGACTGCGACGGGCAGGAGGACGAGAGCTTTCCCGACCAGGGCCTGGCGTGCGACGGCGACGACGAGGACCTGTGCGACGACGACGTCCTCACGTGTTTCGATGGGTCCCTCGTGTGTGTCGACGCGGGTGGTGCACCCAACATCGAGGTGTGCGACGGGGCCGACAACGACTGCGACGGGTTCATCGACGCCGACGACCAGGACCTCGTGCGTGTGGCCTGCGACGTCGTCGCCGGAGTCTGCGAGGGAGCCCAACGCCCGGCCGAGCTCTGCGTCGAAGGTGTATGGCTCGCGTGTGACAACCAGCACTACGAGGCGCACTCCGGTTCGTTCGAAGCGGGGGAGGAGAGCCGCTGCGATGGCTTCGACAACGACTGCGACGGGGTGGCCGACGAGGACTTCCACTTCGTCGACGGCGACGATCAGACCGTCTCTGGGGTCGGCTCGACGTGTGGTGTCGGCGGCTGCGCGGGCGGCGTCACGCTGTGCAACGACGCGGGCACCGGGCTCGTCTGTTCGACCGATGGGCTCGTCCAGGCCGAGCGCTGCAACGGCGTCGACGACGACTGCGATGGGCTCGTCGACACCTTCGATTCGAACCTCCTGACCTCCACCTGCGAAAACCAGGAGGGTGTGTGCCTCGGGTCGACCAAGCTCGCGAGCCTGTGCATCGATGGGATCTGGGCGGGCTGCGTCACGGCCAATTACGCCTTGCATGCGGACACTTACGAGACCGACGCCGAGCTGAGCTGCGACGCGCTCGACAACGACTGCGACGGGCGGACCGACGAGGACTTCGACATCACCATGCCCGATGGGCAGGTCGCGCTCGTAGGGGCGAGCTGCGGGACTGGTTTGTGCGCGGGTGGTGTCGCGCAGTGCAACGCGGCCTTCCCCGAGCGTGGGCTCGTCTGTACGACCGCGAGCAACTCCCGACCCGAGGTGTGCAACGGGCTCGACGACGACTGCGACGGGCTCACCGACGACGCGGACCCGGACCTCGCCCGCCCCCTGTGCGAAGAGCAGCGCGGTGTCTGCACCGGCGCGCGCAAACCCGCGAGCCTCTGCGGCGCCGTGACGGCGGGCGAGTGGGCGTCGTGCACGGTGACCGAGTATCGCGCCCACGCCGCGTCCCACAATCCGACCGAGCTCGCGTGCGACGGCTTCGACAACGACTGCGACGGGCGTGTCGACGAGGACTTCGCGTTGGCCATGCCCGATGGCGCGACGGTCACGGGGGTCGGCGCGAGCTGTGGTGTCGGTGGGTGTGCGGGCGGCATTCTGCGCTGTGCAGCGGATGGCGCCTCGGTCGAATGTTCGAGCCTCGGGTCGGTCCAGGCCGAGGTCTGCGACAACGTCGACAACGACTGCGACGGGCGGGTCGACGCCCTCGACTCAGACCTCGTGCGGGTGCAGTGCGGTACCGAGGAGGGCGTTTGCATCGGCGCCCAGGCACTGCCCGATCGCTGTGTGGATGGCGCGTGGCAGGCCTGCGGGGCGACCGACTTTGCGGCCCATTCGGAGCTGTACGCGCAGGTGGAGGCCCGTTGCGACGGGGTCGACGAGGACTGCGACGGGCGGATCGACGACGACTTCTCGATCGTGTTGCCGAGTGGAGTCACCGTGGTCGGCGCCCATCGCAACTGCGGCGAAGGGGCGTGCACGGGCGGCGTCACGGTGTGTAACGCGGGCGGCGATGGGCTCGTCTGCGATAGCGGCGTGTTGTCGAGCCCCGAGGTCTGCGACGGCGAGGACAACGACTGCGATGGGCTCGTCGACAGCGACGACCCGGATATGACGCGACCGCGATGCGAGGAGCAGCGCGGGGCCTGCAATGGCGCGCGCAGACCCGCAGCTTTGTGTGTCGGTGGGGCGTGGGCCGCGTGCACGGCGACGACTTATGCAGCGCATGACGAACGTTATGACGACGGGGCCGAGGTCCGCTGCGATGGGGTCGACAATGACTGCGACGGCGCCTCGGACGAGGACTTCACGGTCGGTGGGGTCGATGGGGTCGGCAGGAGCTGCGGCGTCGGCGCGTGCGCGGGTGGGGTCACGGTCTGCAATGCGGCCGGCAATGGGACCGTGTGTCCCGGCGACACGAACACCTCGACCGAGGTCTGCGATGGTATCGACAACGACTGCGATGGGCTCGTCGACGGTGCGGACTCCGGCCTGGTTTTGCCGCTGTGCGAGAACCAGAACGGCGTCTGCGCGACGGCGACCAAGACCCCGGCCATGTGTGTCGACGGCCGCTTCGTCGCCTGTGGTGATGGTGACTATCTGGCCCACTCGGAGCTCTTCGAGGCAGGGGCCGAGACGCGCTGCGACGGGGCCGACAACGACTGCGACGGCCGTTTCGACGAGGACTTCTCTCTGGTCGACCTGACCGGCGCGACGGTCACAGGGGCCGGGACTTCGTGTGGTGCGGGTGTGTGTGCGGGCGGCGTCGCGGTGTGCAACGGGGCCGGGTCTGGTCTCGTCTGCTCGAGTCATGTGGCGGTCTCGAACGAGGTCTGCGACGGGGTCGACAACGACTGCGACGGAAGGCTCGACGCGGTCGACGCGTCGCTCGTCAGGGTCGCCTGTTCCAAGCAGGACGGCGTCTGCGCAGGCGCGACCTCGCCCGCATCCCTGTGTGTGGATGGCAACTGGCAGGCCTGCACGAGCGACGTCTATGCGGCCTTCGATGGGCGCTATCAGTGGCCCGTCGAGGGCGCGTGCGACGGGCTCGACAACGATTGCGACGGGGCGGCGGACGACGACTTCGCGTACACCCAACGCGACGGTCGCAGCGTGTCGGGCGTCGGCACTGCATGTGGTGTCGGCAATTGCGAGGGCGGCACGCTGGTGTGTGCTCCGAGCGGCAACGGGGTCACCTGTCCGGGCGAGGCGGCGGCGAGTGGTGAGCGTTGCGACGGCGAGGACAACGACTGCGACGGCTTCCTCGACGCGGTCGACACCGACATGCAGGTCGTCCCCTGCGAACGCCAGGATGGTGTCTGCGCGAACGCGACGAAGCCGCCGGCATTGTGTGTCGCGGGCGCCTGGACGGCCTGTGGGGCCGTGGTCTACGGAGCCTTCTCGAGCAGCTTCGAGGCGGGCTCCGAGGTGAGCTGCGACGGGCTCGACAACGACTGCGATGGGATCTTCGACGAGGACTTCGCGACCACCACGCCTGACGGATCCGTCGTCGTCGGGGTCGGTGCGAGCTGCGGCGTCGGGCGTTGCGCGGGCGGAGTCACGACGTGTAATGCAGGCGGCAATGGGACCTGGTGTCCGAGCACGACGAGTATCGTCGCCGAGGCGTGTAACGGCCAGGACGATGACTGCGACGGTCGGGTGGATGCGGCCGATGGCGACCTGGTCAGAGTCGCCTGCGACGAACAACGCGGCGCCTGTGCCGGGGCCATGCGGCCGGCTGCGCGTTGTGTCAGCGGTGCCTGGCAGGCGTGTCTGGCCCTCGACTATACGGCGCATGATGCGCGTTACGACAACGCGGTCGAGGTGCGCTGCGACGGTGTGGACAACGACTGCAACGGGGCCGTGGACGAGGACTTTGTTTTCGTGGACCCGGGTGGCCAGAGCTCGACCGTGGGCGGCTCGTGTGGTCGTGGTCTCTGTGCCGGCGGCACGACGGTGTGTGCGGCAGGGGGCCAGGCGCTGACCTGCTCCACGGCGGTCAGCGCGGGTGGAGAGATCTGCGATGGCCTCGACCAGGACTGCGACGGTGTCGTCGATGACGGTTGTGATGACGACGGCGACGACTATTGTGACACGGGCTTTGCGGTGCTCGGTCGACCCGAGGTCTGTGGGCTCGGCGGCGGCGACTGTAATGATGGAGATGCGGGGATCCGCCCGAACGCGAACGAGACGTGCGACAACCGCGATGAGGACTGCGATGGTGGCGTCGACGAGGCGTATGTCGACTGCGAGCGGGCGCGCTGCGAGGCGCTGGGGGATGGGACATTCGCGGCGCGGGTGACCGAGGGCTGCGCGGCTGGCGACTGTGTGCCGGTGACAGCGGTCGGGTGTGGGCTCTATGCCTGCGCCGGGGCCGTCTGTGCGAGTGTGTGTGCGACCGACTCGGACTGCGCGTCGGCGGCTCACTGCGACGAACGGGTGGGCCGTTGTGTGGCCGACCTCGACGACGGCGACCGCTGCCTCGAGGCGACCGATTGCTCGAGCAGCTACTGCGGCAATGGCTTCTGTTGTTCGGGCGGCGACTGCTGTGCGGCCAATGGCGATTGCCCGGCGAGCTATGACCGCGCGGCGGTCTGCGATACGAGCGCGACCTGCCAGGGCACACGACGTGACCGTGTGTGTGAGGACAACGTCTGCGCCATCGGTGCGGCCGTCGCCGACGACCGGGCGTGCACCGCGGCGACGCTGGCGCTCGACTGTGCGCCGGCCTATGTGCCCGTCTATTGTGTCGGCGGCGCGAACCAGACGGCGCCGAGCTGTCCCTCGGTGTGTGTCAACGATGCGAGCTGTCTCGCCGGATTCCACTGCGATGGGAGCTGTCTTCCCAACGTCGTCGATGGTGGTGTCTGCGACGAGGGGAGCGACTGCGCCAGCGGGTATTGCAACAACGGGTTCTGTTGTTCGGGCGGCGATTGTTGCGCGGCGCCTGCCAACTGCCCGGCGAGCTATCGCACGAGCCCGAGCTGTGGGGTCGGCGCGACCTGCCAGGGGACCCGTGTCGACGCGACGTGTGTGAGCAGCGTCTGTGGTCGGTCCTCGCCCGTCGACGACGACAGCGCGTGTGGCCCGGGAGTCACCGCGAACGCGTGTGGCCTGTATGTCAGCATCACGTGTAGCGGCAACTCGAACCAGACACCGCCGACCTGTCCGACCTCGTGTACGTCGGACGTCGAGTGCGACACCAATGCACACTGCGATGGGACATGTGTCCTGGATGTGGTCGCCGGCGGGAGCTGCGACGAGACGAGCGATTGCGCCAGCGGGTATTGCGCCAACGGCTTCTGCTGCACCGGCGGGGACTGCTGCGCGGCGGCGGGCAACTGTCCCGCGAGCTACACACGCGCCCCGAGCTGCGACTCGACGGTGACGTGTCAGGGGACCAAAGACGTCGCGGTCTGTGTGGGCAGCGTGTGTGGGACGACGGTTGCTGTGAACGACGACGCGGCCTGTGTAGCTGGTACCGTGAGCAAGCTGTGTGGACCGTACCCGGCGGTCGTGTGCGCGGGCGGGGTGAACCAGAGCGAGCCGCAGTGCGCGACCGGCTGTACCAACGATAGTCAGTGCGACGGCAATGCCTATTGTCGCAATGGCGCTTGTGTGGCCGACGAGCCCGACGGCGGGAGCTGCGAGGACGACGGCGAGTGTGAGAGCAGCCATTGCCGCGGCGGGATCTGCTGTTCGGGCGGCGACTGCTGCAGGAGCCCATCGGACTGCCGGTCCGACCTCTATGCCGAGGTCCCGAGCTGCGAGAACACGGGCACCTGCCAGGGTGGACGCAAGGATCCGGTCTGCGTTTCGAACGTGTGTAATGTCGGTCCACGCGTCGACGATGACAGCGGTTGTGGTGGGGTCGAAGCGAACCTGTGTGGCCCCTATCCGTCGGCCTTCTGCACGTCGGCCCTGGCGCAGGGATCACCCGTCTGCGCCAGTGGTTGCAGCGGCCAGAGCGATTGTGATGTCGGCGCCTATTGTGCCGTCGATGGCACCTGTCGGCCAGACCAGTCGGCCGGAGGGAGCTGCGCGACGAACGTCGAGTGTGCCAACGGGCTCACCTGTGTGGACGGGGTGTGTTGCACCTCGAGCTGTGCCGGAGGTTGCCGACGGTGTGACCTCTCGGGAAATGGGACGTGTACGTTCGTCGGCTCGGGCCTCGACCCGGATGACGAATGCAGCGGCGTCGAGTGCACTGGCTATCATTACGGGTTTATTGGCGATATGTGCTACTACAAGGATGCGGTGTCGGACGCAGAGGCGTCTTGCAACGGTGCTGGTGCGTGCCAGAGCCGCGACCTCTTGTGCCGCGCCGAGCCCGATGTCGGGTTCGAGAGCCCGGTCGGCTGTGACGACAACTGCCAGGAGCCGGTCGGCGGGACATGTAACGGGACAGTGCCCGGCGCGTGCACCAACTTGAACCTCGGCAACGTGACGTGTGGGCTCGGGATCTGCACACGCACCATCGCGCGTTGCACGAGTGGCGCCGAGAATACGTGTGTGCCGGGCCCGTCGAGCGCCGAGATCTGCAACGGGTTCGACGACGACTGCGACGGCATCACCGATTCGAGTGACGGAGATCTGCTGACCAACGACCTGAGGCTCTGCGACAAGCAGCTCGGCGTCTGCAGCGGGTCGGACAAGCCGGCCGGGCTGTGTGTGTCCGGCCAGTGGGGGACGTGTGGCGACGCGGTCTATGAGGCACACGACGAACGCTACGAAGCGACCCGTGAAGTGACATGCGATGGCACGGACAACGACTGCGACGGGGTCTTCGACGAGGACTTTGCGATGGTCGGTCTCGATGGCCGGGCGTTTACCGGGGTCGGCAAGAGCTGCGGGACAGGGCGCTGCAGCGGGGGCGTGACGGCGTGCGCGGGCGGTTCGGGGATCTCGTGTCCGACCGAGACGCTCGCGACGACCGAGATCTGCAACGGCAGCGACGACGACTGCGACGGGGTCATGGATGTGGCCGACGCGGACCTCGTGCGGGTCGCCTGCGAGGAGCAGCGCGGTGTGTGCGCGGGCAGCGTCAAGCCGCTCGGGCTGTGCGGCGCGGGCGGCTGGGGGGCGTGTGGGGCGCCGGCCTATGTGGCGCATTCGGTCGACTATTCGGCCGGCAGCGAGTCGCGGTGTGACGCGAAGGACAACGACTGCAACGGGAGCACCGACGAGGACTTCACGTTCACTGGACCGGGTGGTCAGGTGGTCGTCGGGGCAGGCCTGCCGTGTGGTCTCGGGCGCTGCGGCGGCGGTGTCACGGTGTGCAATGGGACCGGCACCGGGCTCGTGTGTTCGACCTCGGGACAGGCGGTGGCCGAGGTGTGCAACGGCGTCGATGACGACTGCGACGGGCTCGTCGATGCGGCCGACCCGGGCATGACCGTGCCCAACTGCGAGAACCAGGCGGGTGCCTGTGCAGGTGCGAAGAAGCCGCTGGCGCTGTGTGGCGGCGTGACCGGGTGGGCGGCCTGTGGCGCGGCGGACTATGCGGCGGCGGGCCAGCCCAATGCGACACACTTCCAGAGCGGGCTCGAGACTCGTTGCGACGGGCGCGACAACGACTGCAATGGACAGACCGACGAGGACTTCTCGGTGACGTTGAAGAACGGGACACCTGTCAGTGGTATCGGGCAGAGCTGTGGTGTCGGCAGTTGTTCGGGTGGTACAACACAGTGCAATGCGGGCGGGACGGGTATCGTGTGTCCGAGCGAGGCGAACGCGACGGCCGAGCTGTGCGACGGGGTCGACAACGACTGCGACGGGCTCCTCGACGCGGCCGACTCGGCGGCCGAAGTGAGCGGCGGCATCGTCTTGCCGCTGTGCGACAAGACGCTTGGGGTGTGTTCGGGCAAGCGGCGGGTGGCGACCGAGTGTGTCGGTGGCAATTGGCAGAGCTGCGCGGTCGCTCGATATGGCGGCGACTATCAGGCGGGTCTCGAGACGCGCTGCGATGCACTCGACAACGACTGCGATGGCGACGCCGACGAGGACTTCGTGCATGTCGGTCTGAGCGGTGCCGTGGTGTCCGGCGGGGTCGGAGAGAGCTGTGGCGTTGGTCGCTGCGGCGGCGGGACGACGGTGTGCAACGGGTCGGCCAACGGGGTCATTTGCTCGACCGAGAACAGGGCTGTGGCCGAGGTCTGCGGTCGGTCGGACCTGACGACGTCATCGTTCGACGACGACTGCGATGGGCTCACCGACGGCGCCGATATCACCGTGTTCCCAAGCTGTTCGGACCAGGACGGCGAGTGCGCCGGGTCGCGCCAGATTCAGTGGCAGGACTGCTCGAACGGTGTCTGGGCGGCCTGCTCTTCGTCGGACTATTCGTCGACCGCGGGGCGGATCTATCAGGCGACCGAGACGGCGTGTGACCTGCGCGACAACGACTGCAACGGTACGACTGATGGGACGGACACGGTCGGCGACGGTCCGCTACACTCGGTTCAGTTCGGCGTGTGTTCCGGGACACGCCAGGCTTGTACGAACGGCGGCTGGTTCGACAGCTATCCGGCGACCTATGGCACTTTCGAATTGCCAAACGATGTGCCAGCCAGCGGGACCGTGGACGAGAACTGCGACAATATCGACGGCACGGTGAATGCGGCGCTCTTCGCCAGTCCGACCGGCAGCGGGACAGCGTGTTCGAGGGCGTCGCCGTGCACCCTGACGTATGCCTTGACCGTGACCGATGCAGCCAAGACCCACATCTATCTGCGGGCGGGCGACTACAGCGGGATTGCGAACATCACACGAGCCTTCCAGATCTACGGCGGCTACGACACCAACTGGGTGCGCGGTCCCCGGACCGACGGGTCGTATCGGGCGCGGCTGACCTCGGCCGACCAGTGGAGCAACCAGTTCATGACGGTGCGCGTCGTCGGGGCCAGCACCGCGAGCCGGGTCGGTTCGAACGATGTGCCCGTGCGTCTGCGCGAGCTCGACATCATCGGGCCGACGGCGAGCGGCACACTCGGTTCGGGTTATGGCAAGAGCTCGTACGCGCTCTACACGAGCTATGCGTATCTCGACCTGTGGCGGGTCGGCGTCACGGCCGGTGCGGGTGCACCCGGACTCGACGGGGCGGCGGGCAGCAGCGCGACCCAGACCCCGGCAGGGGCGGGCGGCACGGGGGGCGCGGCCGACAGGTTCAACTCGGCCTGCAACACCGGTCGCAGCGGCGGCGGCGGCGGCGCGACCAACGGGTCGTGCTCAGCGGCGAACGCTGGAGGCGGCGGCCAGAGCGGTCAGATGGACCAGAGCTGCGGGTGGACCGGTGTCTGCTCGAATTGCGACGCGTCGAACGGGCTCGGCGGTGGCAATGCGGCAGTCTTCGGAAGCGGCTTCAGCACGGGCGGCGGGGGCGGCGGAACCTGCGGGAGCCAACCGCCCGGAGGCGGGGTGGCTGGGCGCCAGGTCAACGGGGCCGCGGGGGCGGGTGCGAGCGACGGGTTTGGCTTCCTGTCTTCGGGCTTCTTCGCCGCACTCAGCGGCGGCAGCGGCGGGCTCGGCGACCACGGCTCAGGCGGCGGTGGCGGTGGCGGCAGCGGCGCTTGCGACGATGGCACGGACACACGCGGCGCCGGCGGCGGCGGCGGCGGCGCGGGAGGTTGCCGTTCGGGCACGGCCGGGTCTGGCGCGCAAGGCGGCGGCGGCAGCTTCGCGGTGTTCTCGTTCGAGAGCTTCGTGACCGCGAACAACGTCGCCATCACGCGGGCGCTCGGGGGAGCCGGTGGGGGCGGCGGTGCCGGAGCCTTCGGGCAGCCGGGCGGGTCGGGTGGCAGCGGTGGTGCCGCAGCAACGAACGTGTTTGCAGGTGGGCGCGGTGGCAACGGCGGTCACGGTGGACACTCGGGTGGTGGTGGCGGCGGCGCTGGTGGGCCCTCGTTCGGCGTGTGGTGGTATGCGGCCACGAGTGGGACGACCGGCAACTTCACGAACGGGGCGGGCAATTCGTTGGGCGGGGCGAGCAATCTCGGTGGCGCTGGCGGAGCGGGAGGAGCGCGGGCCGACAACGGCGCGGCCGGGTCGGCGGGTCCGCAGGGGAGCTCCGGTGAGGTGAGGCGCTGCAACGGCACCGCTGATTGCGGGCCATGATGATGCGATGGTGGTGCGGCGCGATGGTCGCGCTCGTTGCGTGTGGCGGCTCGAACGAAGCGGTGGACAATGCGGTCGACGCGGCCGAGGTCGAGCCGGCCGATGTCGCCGATGTGGCCGATGGGGCCGACGGAGCGGTCACCCGACCCGTCGCCCTCGTGCCGCGTGACGGGCGGCTGGTCCTCGAGCGTGAAGGCGAGGGCCTCGTCTCTCTCTTATCTGACTCGTTCGTGGTCGCGCGTTTCGACGGTGACCTCGACGCGTGGAACTGGGACCCGTGGTGGTTGGACTCCGACTCGGAGCTGGTCAAGCTCATCGAGTTACCCGAGGTCGAGTGGGGTGCGGCGGGCGAGGGGGTGTCGCAGACCTCGATGGTCGTGCGTGATGACGCCGTGACGTTGGTGTTCGAGGCAGAGAGCGTGCCCTATCTGCGCTTCGCGCTCGAGGTCGGGCCAGGAGAGCTCCTCTATGGAGGTGGCAACCTGCACGACGGACCGACCTTGAACGGGCGGCGGCTGGCGATGCAGCTCGAAGCCGAGCCGGGGCTCGAGGTGTTCTACAACGAGCGGCATGTGGCCGTGCCGCTCGTGGTGTCGTCGGCAGGCTGGGGGATGTGGGTCGAGTCGCCGCAGGCCCAGAGCTGGGATGTCGGGCGTAGGGTGGACGGACGGCTCGAGGTCACGGTCGGTGGCCCGGTGTCCGAGGTGAAGGTGCACCTGTTCGCAGCGGCCCATCCGCTCGACGTTTATCGGGCGTATTACGCGTTGAGCGGGGTGCCAAGGGTGCCGCCGCCGTGGGCGTTCGGGCCGTGGATTTGGCGCGACGAGACGCCGGGGCAGGGCGAAGCGGTCGTCGATACAGCGTTCAATCCCGGGGTGTTACACGACCTCGCGGCGATCCGCGCGCACGACCTGCCGACCTCTGCCTACTGGATCGATCGGCCCTATGCGACGGCGCTCAACACCTTCGACTTTGCGGCGGACGACTACGCAGACCCGGCAGCGATGTTGCGCTTTGCGCAAGCGAATGGCTTTCGTATGGCGCTTTGGCACACACCTTATGTAGTCCCCGCGGCGGGCGAGATCTTTGTCGATATCTCGGAGATCGAGGGATTTCCAGTGCCGTCGGGGATCTCGCTCAATACCTTCGACGCGACGCCGATCGACCTGACGCGGGCGGCCGTGCGAGCCTATTGGGTCGACGCCCTGATGCGCTACATCGATCTGGGAATCGAGGGCTTCAAGCTCGATTTCGCCGAGGATGTGGTCCACGGGTTGCCGGGCGCTCGGACCAATCGCTGGGGGTTCGGCGATGGCTCGGACGAGCGCACGATGGCCCACGACTATACGCGCCTCTATCACGAGACCTATCGAGAGGCGCTTGCACGTGCGCCTGAGCCCGAGGTCGCGGGTGGTGGCTTCATCCTGGCGCGGGCCGGTCGGGCGGGTGGGCACGCGGCGGTCGACGTCTTGTGGCCGGGCGACCTGGACGCGGACTTCGCGGTGCACGGGGAGGACGGCCGGGTTGGTGGGTTGCCTGCGGCGCTCTCCTATGCGTTGTCCACGTCGGCCTCGGGCTATCCGTTTTTCGCAGCGGATACCGGTGGTTATCGCAATGGTCCGCCGAGCGATGAGGCGTATCGGCGCTGGTTCGAGCTGACGTCGGTGATGCCCGTCATGCAGGTCGGCGGCAGCGACAACCAGGTGCCTTGGGAGCAGGACCGTTTCGGCTGGGGCGACGGGTTGCTCGACGACTACCGCGAACATGCGCGACTGCATATCCGGCTCTATCCCTACGTGCGGTCCTTGGCGGCGCGACTCGGTGCAGATGTAGATGGTGGTGGTCGGCCGCTGGTGAGGCCGTTGGGGTTGGCCCATCCGGAGTGTGGGGTCGAGCCTGGCGACCAGTACCTGCTCGGCGACGCGTTGTTGGTGGCTCCGGTCGTGGCCGAAGGTGTCGTCGAGCGCACGGTGGTCTTTCCGGCAGGGCGCTGGGTGGACTGGTGGAGCGGTGAAGTCCTCGATGTGGAGGCGTGTGGGCCGCGGGTCGTGGCGGCGCCGGTCGGGCGGGTGCCGCTCTGGATACGGTCGGGCGGAGTCGTGCCTATGCTGCGAGCCGGGGTCGACACGCTCGCACCGAGCTCCGTCGAAGTCGATGGGGTCGACAGCGCGGCCGACGATTGGGGAGCGCTCTTTGTCGAGGTCGTGCCAGGGCCGGCGACGTTCCTCGTGTGGGACGGGACGAGGCTCGAAGTGTCGGTGGACGGCGACGAGGTTCGTCTCGAAGCGACAGCCGGGGCCGAGCATCGTGGGGTCGTCTGGTCGATGTGGGCTTCACGCCCGAGCGCCGTCACAAGTGGTGGGATGCCGCTCACCGAGGTCGCCGACGAGGCTCTGCTGCTCGGCACCCCGGGGACCTGGCGACAGGCCGCGGGTCGGTTGCAGGTCAACGCCAGCGCGGCGGTCGTGAGGTTCTGAAGAGGTCCGCATCGGCGTCGTTCATGATGGGCTCGGTCCATCGACAACGACGATGTGTTGTGGACACCGGGCGTAGCAATCGGCGCACGCCTTGGCCGTCGAGGGTCGCATTGATTGGGCGCCGCAGCCAGACCGGTCGGGCGTCGAGCTGCTCACGCCATTGCCCGACGCCGCCTATGGCAACCCGGAGCTGCAACCGCCGCGCGGCGTCGCAAGTCGCCGACCCGGTTGACCGGTAGGACACCAGTCGGTGTAGTTCGGCCTTGAACCTCTGGCCCATGAGGGCGCAGAGTCGCCGCGGTCCGACCGACACTTTGTCGACGGGCCCTCCAGGAGGTCCTATGCGGCTCGATGTACGGGAAGTGGCGCGGCTCTTCGACGTCGCCGAGAAGACCGTCTATCGCTGGGTCGAAGAGGACGGCCTGCCGGCCCATGAGGTCGAGAATCAGCACCGATTCCATCGGGCCGAGGTGCTCGAGTGGGCGACCTCACGCGACCTCAGTCCGTCCCCGGAGCTCTTCGAAGCCGCTGACGACGCCCCCATCGAATCGATTTCGCAGGCCCTCGCGCGCGGTGGCCTGTACTACGACGTGCCATCGACCAGCCCGAGCCAGGCACTCGAGGCCATCGTCGAGCGCCTCCCCATCACGAACCCCGTCGAACGCGCCCTCGTCCATGACCTGCTCGCTGCCAGGAAGGGATTTGGCAAGACCAACTCGGGCCTCGGGATCGCCATCCCTCACGTGCGCCATCCCGTCGTGCTCGACGTGGCCGCCCCGACCGTCACGCTGTGTCTCCTCGCGACCCCCATCGACCTGGGTGATGGGCCGCCCATCCACGCCTTCTTCGCGCTCATCACCCCTTCGGTCCGCTCCCACCTCGTCATGGTGTCGAGGCTGGCCTTCGTCGTCCACGACGAAGCGGTCCGCGCGGCCCTCGCCCGCCGCGCCCCGCCCGCCGAGGTCCTCGGGGCAATATCCCACACAGAGGCGAGCTTGCGTGGGCCGGCCTCGCGGGATTAGTCCACCCGCGCAGATCCAGATCGGCGTCAGCGCCACATTCATCCCGTGCGTCGGCGGCAGACGTTCCGGTGCACCCGTCGTGGAGCGTGCTCCTGCGCACACACGAATGTGATCGCCCGTGCGGGTTCGCGCGCGAAGTCACTGGAGGAAAGCCGAAAGGCCGCACCCAACGGGCAGCGTGTGATCATGATGGCACGTCGATTGCTCGTCGCAGCATCGAGGAGCTGACTCCATGATGATTCGCTGGGTGTTCGGCATCGCCGCAGTGGCCGAAGTCCTGGGTGCAATAAGACACACAGAGGCGAGCTTGCATGGGCCCGCCTCACAAGGTTAGTTCACCCGCGCATGCTCCTGATTGGCATCATCGGTCTGTTCCTGAGCGGCCTCCCGGCCTTGGCCTGGCGTGGGGCCAAAGGCCGCACTGTCGCGACGACGACATTCATCCTGGCCGCGACGCTCGTCCTCATCGGCACCGTGCTCGCGCTCATGGAGCCGACCGACATGCTCTGGTCGCAGGCCTGGTCCTTGCCACTCGGCCGCTTCGCCATCGGCGTCGACCCGTTGTCCGCAGTCTTCCTCATCCCGGTGTGCCTCGTGCCAGCGCTCGGCCTTGTCTACGGACACGGCTACCTCGAGGCGCACCCCGCCGACTGGCCCCCGACCACGTTCGTCCGCATCCGCCTCTTCTACGGTGTCCTCACCGGGTCTCTCGTCCTGCTCGTCGTCGCGCGTGACACCATCCTGTTCCTGCTCGCGTGGGAGGGCATGGCGCTGTCCGCGTTCTTCCTCGTCACGAGCGATGATCGCTCGCCCGAGACCCGCCGCGCAGGCTGGATCTACTTCGTCGCGACCCACGTCGGCACGCTTGCCCTCATTGCCTTCTTCGCCCTCCTCGGCACGGTTCGCGGCGACACCGACTTCGCGCCGATCCAGTCCGCCATCACCTCCGCCGAGTCGTCCTCACTGTTCCTCCTGGGACTCCTTGGCTTTGGCCTCAAGGCTGGGCTCATGCCGTTCCACGTGTGGCTACCACCCGCAC
Source organism: uncultured Myxococcia bacterium (assembly GCA_942493285.1). GTDB lineage: Bacteria > Myxococcota_A > UBA9042 > PHBI01 > PHBI01 > WYBB01. The sequence continues at coordinate 5,205,546 of OW818691.1, read as the reverse complement.
ACGCCGCGGCACCGAGTCACATCTCTGCGATCCTCTCCGGGGTCGTCACCAAGATGGGTATCTATGGGCTCGTGCGCACGCTGATCGTCGTGCCCGATCCGCCGTTGGCCTGGGGCATCACGCTCATCGTGTTCGGCTCCGTCTCGGCCATAGGTGCCATGGCCTTCGCGCTCGGCCAGGCCGACCTCAAGCGTATGCTCGCCTACTCGACCATCGAGAACATCGGCGTCATCGTGATCGGGATCGGGTTGGCGTTGATCGGCAAGTCGATGGGGCGACTCGACATCATGGCGCTCGGCCTTGGCGGCGCCCTCCTCCACATGCTCGGCCACTCCCTCTTCAAGCCGCTCCTGTTTTTTGCGGCTGGTGGTGTCATCCATGCGGCCAAGACACGCCTCATGGACCGCATGGGTGGTCTACTCGCGACGATGCCGCGGACCGCAATTCTCTTTGCCCTGGGCGCTGTCGCCATCTGTGCGTTGCCGCCATTTGCAGGCTTCGCGAGCGAGCTACTTATCTATCTCGGCGCCTTTGGCACTCTCGAGGGCGATGGTCCGGCTTTCGCTTCGATTGCGGCAGTCGCCCTCGCCCTCACCGGAGCGCTCGCGCTCGCGGCCTTCGTCAGGGCCTTTGGTGTCGTCTTCCTCGGCTCGTCACGGTCTCCCGGGTCGGCATCCACGCCGACGCACGAGCCCAGACACTCTCACGAGAGCCCTGGCTCGATGCTCGTCCCGACCACCATTCTCGGTGTCCTCATCACCGCCATCGGGCTCGTGCCCTGGCTCGTGACGCCGCTGCTCGATCGTGTCGTCGCCGGCTTCGGCCAGCTCGCCGCGCACGTGCCTCTGCCCGGCACTCCGATCGTCCCCACAATCAGCGACCTCGCTCCGCTCCACGAGCTCACCGCGCTGGGCCTCGTGCTGCTCACCCTCGTGACCGCCGCCTACCTCGCCGTACGCGCCCGTGTCCGCCGCACCCAGTTTCGCACCCAGTCGACCTGGGACTGCGGCTATGCCCGCCCCACCGCGCGTATGCAGTACACGGCCTCATCCTTTGGCGCCTCGCTCGTCAAGCTCTTCCCGTGGCTCATTCGCCCAAGACAGACCCGCCCCGACATCACCGGACCGCATCCGAGACCCTCGACGTTCGAACGTGAGGTACCCGACACCGTGCTGGATACCATCGTCATTCCGAGCGGGCGTTGGGTCGGCAGTCACCTCGCCTGGTTTCGGGTCGTGCAGCAGGGGCGCCTGCAGATCTACATCCTGTATGTCCTCGTCGCCCTCGTCGGCCTGTTCCTGGGGCTCGGCCTATGACCGAGCTCCTCGATATCCTCACGAAGACCCTCCAGGTCCTCGTCCTGCTCTTGCTGCCGCCGCTGTTGCTCGGCATCATCAACAAGACCAAGGCACTGGTCGCGGGCCGCGTCGGGCCGCCATTGCTGCAGGGCTATTACGACCTCGCGAAGCTCATGCGCAAAGACAGCCTCACGAGTCGTACGACCACCTGGGTCTTCATCGCGGGGCCCCCAATCACGCTCGTCGCCATGTTCCTGGCTGGCCTCCTCGTGCCCATCGGACCTCACCCGGCACCTCTTCAGTTCAACGGCGACTTCATCGCATTTGCATACTTCTTCGCGCTCGCCCGGTTCTTTGTGACCTCCGCTGCGCTCGACACCGGCTCCCCTTTCGAGGGCATGGGCGCTGCCCGCGATGTGACCTTTGCCTGCTTCGCCGAAGTGACACTCTTCTTCTGCCTGCTGGCACTCGCCAACCTGTCACACTCGACCTCGCTCAGCGGCATGTTCGGCCCGCTCGACGCCGAAGCGCAGCTCGTCGCAACGGCCCCCATCGTCCTCGTCGTCGCCGGTATGTCGGTGCTGCTGCTCGCCGAGAACTCGCGTATCCCGGTCGATGATCCGAACACCCACCTCGAGCTCACGATGATCCACGAGGTCATGATCCTCGACCACAGCGGTCCCGCCCTTGGTGTCATTCTCTATGCGGCCAGCCTGAAGCTCTTCATCCTCAGCACCCTCGTGGCGAGCCTCATTCTTCCCGCCGTCGCCAACCCCGTGCTCGGCTGGCTCATCTTCGTCGTCGGCATCCTCGTCATCGCCGTCCTGGTCGGCCTGGTCGAGTCCTTCATGGCGCGCCTTCGGATGTCGCGGGTACCGGCCTTGCTCATCGCGGCGAGCCTGCTCTCGGGCTTCGGCTTCCTCCTCGGGGTGGCGTGATGAGTCAGTCGCTCTTCCAGTCACTGCTCGTCGTCGTGATGCTGCTCAACTTCTATTGCCTCGGCACGAGCCGGATCCGCGCGCTCGTGCAGGCCGTGTCGCTTCAGGGCGGGCTACTCGGCATCATGCCGCTGCTCGTGCACGAGCACCTCTCGACCGCGCCGTTCGTGTTGTCGACCCTCACCGTCGTCCTCAAGGGCATCGTCATTCCGGTGCTCTTGTTGCGCGCCTTGAGACAGCTCCCGATCAAGCGTGAGGTCGAGCCGCTGCTCGGCCTCGTGACCTCGCTCATGTTGGCGGCCGTCGGGACAGCGCTGGCCGTGGCCGTGGGTCGCAGCCTGCCTCTCGTTGCCGCCGCCCAAACCCAGCACGCCCATCTCGTCGTGGCCGCCTCGCTCTCGACCGTGTTCTGCGGGTTCCTGCTCCTGATCACGCGGCTCAAGGCCGTCACCCAGATCGTCGGCTACCTCGTGCTCGAGAACGGCGTCTTCGTCTTCGGCATGCTGCTCATCGAGGCCATGCCCTTCCTCGTCGAGTTCGGCATCCTCCTCGACCTCGTCGTCGCCATCTTCGTCATGGGGATCCTCGTCAACCACATCAGCCGTGAGTTTCCCTCGGACAAGGCCGAGCGCCTCTCGTCGCTGCGGGAGGATTGAGCGATGGCCTTCGCTTTGATCCTCATCCCGGTCGGCCTGGCGCTGCTGGCGTTCCTCGTTCCCTCGAACTTCAAGCGACCTCTGTTGCTCCCCCTGGCGGCGGTCATCCACCTCGTTCTCACGATCATCGCCGTCGCGAATCCGACGCTTCCCGAGCCCGGTGTCTGGCTCGCCCTCGACCCACCCGGCCGGGTGGTATTGCTGCTCGTGAGCGTCCTTTTCTTCTTCGTGTCGTTCTACGGCGTCGGCTACCTGCACCACCGCGACAATCGCGACAACCGTGTCTTCGTCTCCTGTGTCCTGAGCTTCCTCGCCGGCATGAGCCTCGTCGCCTGGTCGCGCCACCTGGGACTCGGCTGGGTCGCCATCGAGGCGACGACACTCGCCGGCGCGCCGCTCATCTACTTCAACCGCAACCAGCGCTCGCTCGAGGCGACCTGGAAGTACCTCATCCTGGGCTCCATCGGCATCGCGCTGGCACTGCTCGGCACCTTCTTCCTGGGCTATGCCGCGCTCAGCGGTGGGTCGGAGCCCTCACTCTTCTATGACGACCTCATTCGCATCGGGCCCGTCATGTCGAGCGCGTGGCTCAACGCCGCCTTCGTGCTGATGCTCGTCGGCTATGGCACCAAGATGGGGCTCGCGCCGATGCACACCTGGAAGCCGGACGCCTACGGTGAGGCCCCCGGATTCGCGGGCGCCCTCTTCGCCGGCGGCATGACGAGCTGCGCCTTCCTCACGCTGGTGCGCATGCTGCATCTTTGTGATGCAGCCGGTACGGGCGAGTTCCCGCGCCAGTCGCTCATCGCGCTCGGGCTCTTGTCGATGGGGGTCGCAGCGGTCTTCGTGCTCCGTCAGCGCGACTTCAAACGTATGCTCGCCTACTCGTCGATCGAGCACATGGGGATCCTCGCCATCGCGCTCGGGATCGGCAAAGCAGCGACATTTGGCGCGCTCTTGCACCTCGTCAATAACGGGCTCGCCAAAGGCGTCATGTTCATGGCGGCCGGCAACATCCACCGCGCCTGGGGCTCGAAGTCCACGAGCAAAGTCAGCGGCGTGATGAGGCGCCTGCCGATCACGGGCGCGCTGTTTCTCGCCGGCTTCCTCGCCGTCACGGGCTCGCCACCGTTCGGTCCCTTCATCAGCGAGTTCTGGATCATCAACTCTGCCTTCTCGACCGGGCACATCGCCGTGGCGGTCCCGTTCATCCTATTCCTGTTGGTGATCTTCATCGGCATGGGCTCCACCGTCCTGCCGCTCGTCCAGGGCCTGCCCACACCTCCGATCGAAGGGACACGCCCCTATCGCGAGACCTTTCTCACGACCGCACCCATGCTCTCACTCATGGCATTCGTCCTCATGCTTGGCCTCTGGATTCCAGGTCCTTTGCGAACGCTCCTCGACGAAGCCGTCGCCTACCTCGAGGTGGTGACGCCATGAGACGCGCCGACCTGCCTCGTATCCGCAACGGCGGAGCACTGCCGCGCTCGTCGCTGCCGATGATCTCGCCGACACGTTTTCGTGAGACGCTGCTACGCGCGGTCGAAGAGGGTGGGCGGGTCGCGGCTCTGTTCGGTCATCGCCCTGGGGCTTGTGTCGAGCTCATCGCGGTCCTCGCCGACGACCGGGACGGCACACTCGCCCTCGTGGGCACTTCGATGGAATCGGCGATTCAGCCGACCTTCCAATCGATGACCTCGCGAATGCCCGAGGTCCATCTCTTCGAGCGCGAGATCGCCGAGCAGCTCGGCGTAGAGCCGACCTCACACCCCTGGCTCAAGCCTGTTCGTTTCCACGAGCCCGACGGCGGCGGTCCAACGCTGTTGGTGTCAGGACCCGACTCGCGAGCTGGCCTGTTCCGGTTCGGTCGGGCGCCCGAAGAAGCGCCGCTCATCGGCGTCACGGACTTCTATCGGGTCGAAGGCGACGACATCCACGAGGTCGCGGTCGGACCGGTCCACGCCGGCATCATCGAGCCTGGCCACTTCCGCTTCCAATGTCACGGCGAGGACGTCTTCCACCTCGAGATATCGCTCGGTTATGCCCACCGTGGCGTCGAGCGCGCCCTCGTCGGCGGGCCAGACAAGCGCTCCCTGCACTATGCCGAGACCCTCTGTGGCGACACCACCATCGGGCACACGCTCGCTTATGCCCACCTCGTCGAGGCTCTCGGCCAGACCTACGTCAGTGCCCGCGCGCAGGTGTTGCGAGGCATCGCGCTGGAGCTCGAGCGCCTCGCCAATCACACGGGAGACCTCGGTGCCCTGGCAGGCGACGTAGGCTTTCTGCCCACCGCGTCCTTTTGTGGTCGTATCCGCGGCGACTTCCTCAACCTCACGGCCGCGCTCTGTGGCAATCGATTCGGCCGGGGTCTGGTCCGCCCGGGCGGCGTTGGTTTTGACATCGAGACTGCCAACATTCCCGACTTCGTCGCGCGGCTCCGGGCCGCGGCCAAAGACGTCGCCGCAGCGGTGGCCCTGCTCTGGGACACACCTTCCGTGATGGCGCGATTCCAGGACACGGGGCCCCTGGCCCGGACCCTGTGCGACCAGCTCGGCCTCGTCGGTCCGGCCGCACGTGCCTCGGGTGTCGAGCGCGATGTGCGTAAGGACTTCCCACACGACATTTATCGCTTCTCGTTCATCCCGACGGCCACGTGGCAGTCGGGCGACGTCTTCGCGCGAGCCTATGTCCGTTGGCTCGAGATCGAACACTCGCTCGCCTTCATCGAAGAACAGCTCGCCTCGTTGCCGCCGGGTTCCGTGCGGGTCACGCCAGGTCCGCTTCGACCCGACCACCTCGCGGTCAGCCTCGTCGAGGGCTGGCGCGGCGAGCTCTGCCATGTCGCCCTCACCGGCGCTGACGGGCGGTTTGCCCGCTACAAGGTCGTCGACCCATCGTTCCACAACTGGACCGGCCTCGCGCTCGCTCTACGCGACCAGCAGATCTCCGACTTCCCCCTCTGCAACAAGAGCTTCAACCTGTCCTATTGTGGCTTCGACCTGTGATGCGTCGACTTCTACCGGCCTTTCTCCCCATCGCTCCCAGGCGTGACTCATGTGGCGCATAATCCGGGCCCGATTCCAGCAGGGCCACCGCACGATGGCCTACCCCGACGGCCCGCCGCCGCCGCTGCCGAGCCGGTTCCGTGGTCGCCCCATCATCGACCCGACGCGCTGCGAGGCCGGCTGTCGTATCTGCGCCGAGGCGTGTCCGACGGACGCCATTACCATCGGGCCCTCACAGACGAGTGAGGCCGTCGCAGGCACAGGACCGACCGCCGGCCGCATATCGGTCGACCTGGGGCGGTGCCTCTTCTGCACCGACTGCGTCGAGGCCTGTCCGACCGGTGCCATCAGCCATGACGTCGACCATCGCCTGGCGAGCAACGATCGGCTGGCGCTACACATCGACCCGACGGCGGCGATCGAAGTGGCCCACGCCATGCTCACCGAGAAGATGCAGAGGCTGTTCGGCCGCTCGCTGAAGCTGCGTCAGGTCAGCGCTGGCGGGTGCAACGGCTGCGAGGCCGATACCAATGTGCTCGGGACCGTCGGTTGGGACATCGGGCGCTTTGGAATCCAGTTCGTCGCGTCGCCCCGGCATGCCGACGGGCTCTTCATCACAGGTCCGGTCACCGGGAACATGCGGCTCGCCCTGCAGAAGACCTGGGACGCGGTCCCAACGCCGAAGATCGTCATAGCCACCGGCGCTTGTGCGATCTCGGGAGGCCCGTATATCGGTCATCCCGAGGCCCATGATGGCGCCGCGAGTGTCGTCCCCGTCGACCTCTTCATCCCCGGTTGCCCGCCTCATCCGCTCACCATCCTCGATGGCCTGCTCCGAATGCTCGGCCGCATCGAGGCCGACCCTCGACGCCGCCCGCGCTGAGTCGCACGCGACACAGCCCTCATGTTGGGATGCGCCTTGACCCGGTGCAATCCGGGTTCACGTTGCCGGTCTCGCCCTGACCGTGGAGCAGCACATGATCGCCGTTGGACAGAAAGCCCCCGACCTCACCCTCGATGACCAGAAGGGACAACGTGTGACGTTGTCCGGCTTGTGGGGCAAGGGCCCCGTCGTCCTCTACTTCTACCCGAAGGATGAGACGCCAGGCTGCACGGCGCAGGCCTGCGGCTTTCGTGATGCCTACTCGACCTTCAAAGACGCGGGGGCCGAGGTCGTTGGCGTCAGCAGCGATGACGCGACTAGCCACTCGAAGTTCGCCGACCATCATCGGCTGCCCTTCGTCCTGCTCGCCGACACCTCGGGTGACGCGCGTAAGGCATTTGGTGTGAAGAAGACGCTCGGCATCCTGCCGGGTCGCACGACCTTCGTCATCGACAGCCAGGGCGTCGTCCAGCACGTCTTCGACTCCCAGCTTCGTCCGACGGCGCACGTCGGTGAAGCGCTCGACATCGTGAAGCGGCTCGCCAGGACCGGTTGAGCCGGACCTTGCGCGGGCTTCGGGGTCGTGGTCCCTTACGGGTTGGAGGATGCGGATGGATCTGAACAACCTCGAGCGGGTCCTGGTGCCCATCGATTTCTCGGACTTGAGCTTCGTCTCGATCCGGACGGCATTGTCGATTGGACCGCCCGAGAAGATCCATCTTCTCAACGTGTTGCCGGTCGCGAGCGGGCTCGCATGGGCCGCGGGTCTACACCTCGCCGATGACCAGGTGCGGGTCGAGGGCGTCCGTATGCGTGTCGATCGTGAGCTCATCGCCAACGGCATCGACCCGACGGGTATGCACCTCCACGTTCGGGTCGGGTCGCCCGGCCCTGAGATCGTCGACTTCGCCAACCAGCACGAGCCAGACCTCATCATCATCGGCTCCCATGGCCAGAAGGGTGGCCTCGAGCGCCTCTTGATGGGCACGGTGGCCTACTCGGTGGTGCGGAGCGCGACCCGGCCGGTGCTGGTCATACGGTAGGAGACGCCTCGCTCGCTTCGTTCAGACTACGGAGCGGGTGGGCAGTACCAGGCGTTCTCGGGGAGGATGGTCTCGATGTCGACGCCCTGGTTGCAGAAGTTCTCGGGACCTCGGGCGTAGTGGTCGTCGATGAAGGTACCGAGCGCGCTCAGGTCGAAGCAGTCGGCCTTGAGTGAAGCGCCCCAAGCGGCGGCAGCGAGCATCGTGTCCTGGTCGGGGCGTGGCGCGAGGATGTAGCGGTTGCGCACCGGGACGACACACAGCGGGTCGACCGGGCGGGCGTCCAGGAAGGTCGTGAGTGCCGCGAGCTCGTCGGGACAACCGGCCGGGCAGGCATAGGTGATGACGACGGCCCCGTGTTCGAGCGCGTGGACGAGGAAGCCCGGATTGATGGGGACGCTGTAGGTCTTGAACGCAGCCCACACAGGGTAGTGCGGCCCGGAGGTCGGCGGGTCGGTGTCGTAGGCGACGGTCGAGCAGGTCGTGACGTGGGGCGACGCGACGACTGGATGTGTCTTGACGGTGGCCGTGCAGGTCGTGGTGTCGGGCTCGGCGTCTGCATCGTCGGTCATGGTCACGTCGCCGTCCGCGCTCGTGCCCGCATCCGCGTCCTCACCCGCCCCCGCATCCGCGTCCTCTCCCGCGCCCGCGTCTTCGCCCGCGCCCGCATCCGCGCCCGCGCCCGCATCCGCGTCCTCACCCGCATCCGCGCCCGCACCCGCATCCGCGTCCTCACCCGCGCCCGCATCCGCGTCCTCACCCGCATCCGCATCCTCACCCGCATCGTCCCCCGCGTCCGCGTCAGACGGGGGCGCGATATCGCTCTCGACCAGATCCGGAGCGACGTCCGCGTCGGGCCGGACGTTCGTGTCAGGCGTGCTGGACGTGTCCCGAGTGTCCCGCGACTCGGCGCGCGATGGGAGCTCAGCGACCTCGCAGGCGGTGAGCGGGGCGGCGATGAGTAGGAAAGCGAGGGCGAGTGACTGGCGCATCGCCAGCGATTGTCGGCGAGCGGCGGCCGGGAAGCAATCTCGAAACGTCGGCTTGCCACGTCGCAGGCCCGCGAAGGAGCGGGCCGGAGCGTGTGCGAGCGATCCGAACCCGAATCTGGTGGGCCTTCACAGCAAGCGCACGACGGCCTTCTCGTCCATGAGCAGCTTGTTGCTGCGCAGGTCGCGCACGGTCGCGATGAGCCAGCGCTCGGTGTTCACGCCAAAAGCGATCTCGAGGCGTGGCCGCTTGTCGCCGGGCTGGTGGGGCGGCTCGAGCTCGCCCAGTGTCGGGTTGGCCTCGTTTAGCGGTACGACGACCTTCTGGACCTGGCCACCCTGCTGTTGGCCGCCGAGCTTCTTCAGGGCACCCGTCTCGTCCCAGGCGAAGCGGCGCTCGTCCGGCTCGGACTCGCCGATCTCGGCGATGACCAGCTTGAAGAATTTTTCGGGTTCACCCAGTGCGCAGGTCGGCACGAGCTGGCGTTTCCAGAGGTCCTTGGGTGTCGGGACACGGGTGCCGCGCGGGACGATGATCGTGTGTTGCGCGTCGTTGGTGCGGGGGTCGTAGGTGACAAACGCATAGTCGTGCACGATGAGGTCGCTCTGCGAGAGGGCGTTGGCCGCGAAGGCGGCGGCCCCGAAAGCGACCGCTTCGAAGGGCTGCCATGCGCGCACACGGTCGCGGCCGAAACGTCTCTCGATGCGCGGGTAGACGTCTGGGAGGAGCGTCGAGCCGCCGACCATGAGCACCTCGTCGATGGGACCTCCGCCCCGCTGCTCGGCGTCGGCGACGACCTGGTCGATCATGAGCTCGATGTCGTTGTACCAGCCGTGTGACTCGAGGACCTGCTTGACGTCGTCCTTGGTGACCTCGAGCAGGTTGGCGTCGCCGCGGATGCGGGCATCGAAGGCGCGCATGTCCTCGGGTGGGGTCAGGTAGAAGGCTTCCTTGTCGCGAAAGAAGACACCCTCTTTTACGCGCCGCGCCTCTTCGAGCAGCATGAACCACCAGAAGCGCCGCTCCTCGTCGTGGCGGTCGTCGCGCAGCGGGAACTGCAGGCGCTTGCAGAACTCTTCAGCGAGCCAGCGGTCGACGAGGTTGCCGCCGAGCTGACGGCCGGTCTTGGCAAGCACTGTCGAGAGGCCCTTCTGGATACCTTGATGATCGAGCAAAACGACCGCGGCGTGGGCGGTGCCTCCGCCGATGTCGACGACCAGGACGGTCTTCTTGCCGCCGATCCCGACGCCGTAGCCGAGGGCCGCCGCGACCGGCTCGTCGAGGAAACGCAGGCGCTTGATGCCGAGGTCCTTGGCGATGGCGACGAGCTCGGCTCGGAAGGTCTCGTAGGCGTCGACCGGGGTCGTGATGACGAGGTCGTCCCAGCGGTCCTCGGTGGCAGCTTCGACTTCGCGGGTGAGCTCACGCAGGAAGATGCGCCCGACGTCGCGGGCGGTGTAGACGTCTTTGCCGAGGCGGGCGAGCGGCTTCATGGGCGAGCGCATGAGCGCGGCCTTGAAGGTCGGGACGAACTCGGGGCGTGGGGTGCCCTGGTTCAGCTCGACGGCGGGACGGCCGATGAGCCCGTGCTGGCCCCAGAGGCGGCGCTTGAAGAGGGGCCAGGTGCCGAGCTTGCCCCAGAACCCCCTGGGCTGGACGAGGTGGACGCAGGACGGCATGAGGCGCGGGGCCTCGAGCTCGTCGACCTCGTCACCTTCGGGTTGGCGGGCGAGGTGTTCGAGCATCAGGAACTTCGGGCGGCGGGCCTCCTCGTCCCACGTCGCGACCCCTGTATTCGTTGTCCCAAGATCGATAGCCCATGCGCGTCCCATGGCTCACGCATTTACGGGAAAAGGACGGGCCTGGGTAGGCCAACCCTGAAGGTCGCGCTCCGTGGAGCCGGCGATACCGGTCAGGAGGTGGTCACCGGTGTAAAGGAACTAGCCGGAAGCCCGAAGCGAGACGTCGCATGCGCCGGCTGGTCGAGGCGCGAGGCGGTCTGCGTTGGGTGAGGGAGGTGGCATGCACCTTGCGGTGGAGACACGTCGGTGTCTCGTCGGCACCTGTCCCACAGGAGGTCTGCATGTCGCGTCGAACCCTCGTATTGTTGTCTGTGCTCGGAGTCGGGATGTCCGGCATGTCCGCCGCGGGGTGTGGGGACGACGAGAACACGGGCTTCGCGTCGGAGTCGACCTGGGAAGGCAGCGGTGGAGGGAGTGGCGACACCTCGGGCTCGTCGGGGGGCGACACATCGATGCCCTGGGGCGGCGACACCTGGAGCTCGCCCAGCGCCGCGAGCTCCACGTTCGATACCGCGGGACCGAACGATGGGGCGGGGCCGAGCGATGTCACGGGCAATACCAACATCAGCTTTGGCGGCGCCCAGGACTTCGGCTACGTGCGCAGCATCATCGAGGGTGGGCGGGTGCCGCGCCCGGCGGACCTCGACCCGGCCGGGTTCTTCGCCGAGCACTCGACCCCGCTGCCCGACCCGGTCTGCGGAAAGAGCATGTGTGTCCAGGCGATGCTCGGTGTCATGGGCAACCTCATCAATGGCAACAACTGCACGATGCTGCAGCTCGGGATGAACTCGCCCATCGTGGTCGACCCGAGCGACCGGCCGCCGCTGACCCTGGCGGTGACGATCGACGTGTCGGGCTCGATGTCGGCGGGCGACAAGATCGGCTTCGTGCGGCAGGGGCTGGAGCGCCTCGTGAGCTCGCTGAACGACGATGACCAGTTGGCACTCATCACCTACGAGAACGTGGCTCGGACGGTGTGGGCGATGCAGCCGGTCCGTGGCAACCGCAACAGCATCCTGACGATCGTGCGTGGGCTGCAGGCGACCGGCGGGACGAACCTCCACGACGGCCTGCAGGCCGCCTACGACGCTGTGTCGAGTGCGTACGACAGCGGGCGACAGAACCGGGTCATCCTGTTGTCGGATGGGCAGCCGACCTCGGGGATCACGAGCACCGCGGAGATCATCGCGATGAGCGCCGCCCGCAACTCCGATGGTATCGGGCTCACGACCGTCGGGCTCGGCAGCGACTTCAACCTCGAGCTGATGCAAGGGCTCGCCGAGCAGGCGGATGGCAACTTCTACTTCCTCGAGAACTCGACGGCGGTCGACGAGGTCTTCACCGAGGAGCTCGCGTACTTCACGTTGCCGGTGGCCTTCGATGTGACCCTCGATGTGCGGTCGGGCAGCTTCTACAGCCTGGTTCGTGCGAACGGCTCGAGCCGCTTCGTCATCGACGATGGAGGCGGGACCTTCTCGGTGCCGAGCGTGTTCTTCGCCCATCGCAAGGCGCCCGACGACGTCTTCGAAGGCGAGGAGGGGGTGGGTCGGCGCGGCGGTGGATCGATGCTCGTCCTCGAGCTCATGCCCAAGGTGTGGGATGGCGAGCTGTCACCCGACGCCGCCGATGTGGCCGAGGTGACCCTGACCTACCGCGAGCCCGGCACCAATGCGGTGTTGGAGGAGACGGTCGTCGTGAACTACCCGTACTCGCCCGACCACGTCGTCCCGACGGGCTTCTTCGAGAACGCCATCGTCACGAAGAGCTTCGTGGTGTTGAACATCTACTTCGCGATCGAGGAGGCGGCGCTCAGGTTCCACGGTGGTCAGCCGGAAGCTGCGCGCGACGTGTTGGCCCGTGTCATCGCGGCGGCTCAAGACTACGAGGACTCGGCCAATGACGGGCAAGGCGACCTGGATATCCGTTTTGATATCGAGCTGATGCAGGACCTGCTCGGGGTCATCGAGCGGCTGGGCAACATCAACCAGCCGCCGCCCGAGCCGCCCGGTGACCCGTGGCCGGTCGACTGAGATTTGGCGGTTCAGGGTTCAGCGCTGGCCGGCTCCCGGGGTCGGGCCGGTTGGCTGTCCGCTTCGTGTTGCGAGGATCGTCCAGCGCGGAGCATCGCGAGCTGGCTCCCGAGGTGGAGGGGCCGGCTGGCTGTTTGCGGCGTTCGAGGTGGGTCTGGAGTCGGCGGCGGGCTATCTGCTAGGGTCCGCGCGTCTTGATCGAGGTCCGAGGTCGCCATGAAGAAGCTGTGGGTGGTCGTGGGGAGTGCGGTGGGTGTGGGGCTCGGCTCGTGCTCGGAGCCCGAGAACGTGTTGATCGTCGAAGCCGATGTGTCGCTCGTCTCGTGCAACAATCAATCGAATCCGACGAGCCTGGCGCTGTACGTCGACTTCGCCGTGCAGAACGTCAGCGACGCGGACATCGACGTGATTGCGGTCGAGCTGTCGACGGTCGAGGAGGGCGCTTCGTTTGTCGCAGGTCGGCAGACGTTGGTGTCGGCCGTGTCGGTCGATGCGGGGTCGACGAAGGCGTTTGGGTGCAAGGACGGCTTCTCGGTCGTCTACCCCGGCGAGAACACGCTGACCGACGTGCGTCTGGATGTGACCTATCGTTTGGACGAGGCGGAGATCACGATGGTGCGCTACGTTCAGATGGACGCTACAGTGGCCTGGGACAACTGCGGCGGTTTCCTCGGCAACGCCAAGGTGTGTGCCGCGAAGTGAGTCGTGTCGACCGGGGGCCCGGTGGCGTGGCGGGGCCCGGGGGAGGCGGATTCGGATGTTGAAGATATGGTTGGCTGGGGCGCTGCGGCGCGCCGCTTCCGGGGCTGTCATCGAGAAGGGGACACGCGGCCTGAGTCGGCTGGCTCGGCTGCACCCGGCGGCTGATCCCAAGCGTCACGGCGTCGAGGTCGTGACCGATGTCGTATGGCGGGCGGACGGGGGCAGCGGGTCGCGGGTCGGGCTGCTCGACCTCTACCGGCCGGTGCGACGTGAGGCGCGGGCGACGGTGCTCTACCTGCATGGCGGGGGCTTTCGGATTCTCTCGAAGGAGACCCACTGGGCGATGGCGCTGGCGTTTGCGCGGAAGGGATTCGCGGTGCTCGTGCCCAACTATCGGCTGGCGCCGCGACACCCGTTTCCGGCGGCGGTAATCGATGCATGTGAGGTCCTCGGGTGGACCCAGGATAACGCGGAAAGACTCGGGATTCCGGCAGGGCGGTTGGTGCTTGCTGGGGAGTCGGCCGGTGCGAATCTCGTCACGGCGCTGACGATTGCGGCGTGCTCGCGGCGGCCGGAGCCGTGGGCGCGGGCGGTGTTCGAGCGGGCGCCGAGGTTGGTCGCGTCGTTGCCGGCGTGTGGGCTCTTGCAGGTCAGTGACCCGGGCCGATTTGGTGAGCGTGGAGTCGTCGGTGAGCGGATCGGCGCCATCAGCGAGGCGTATCTTGGGACAGGAGGTGGTTCGCTCGACCTTTGCGACGTGGTCGTCACGCTCGAGCGGGAGGGGGCCTTCGAGCGTGCGTTGCCGCCGACCTTCATCGCGGTGGGGAGCCGGGATCCGATCCTCGCTGACAGTGTGCGGCTCGAACAAGCGTTGGTGAAGCGCGGGGTGGATGTGCGCCTCGAGGTCTACCCGGGTGGGATCCACGCGTTTCATGCGTTGGTGTGGACGCAGCTCGCGAGGCGCGCCTGGCGTGACCAGCACACGTTCCTCGATGGAGTGCTCGGTCCGGGGTGACTCGCGCCGGGCGTTTCCGCAGCGGGGTTGCGGAGCGGACTAGCGGATTGGTGGGTTGCTCAGCGGTGCTGGTCGAGGAGGATAGGGTTGCCGTCGGGGTCCTCGAGCGTGATGTAGGCAGGGCCACCGCCTTCGGGGAGCGACTTCGAGGTGAGGGTCAGGCCGGCTGCTTCGTATTGGGCTGCGAGGTCGCGCACGTCGGTGAACTCGTCCTCGAGTCGGTGGGGGCCACTCCAGCCGGGGTTGAACGTGAGGATGTTCTTTTCGAACATGCCCTTGTAGAGGCCGATGACGGTCGTGCCGTTAGACACGATCACGTAGTTGTGGTCGGGATTGCCGCCCGTGACGGCGAAGCCGAGCTTCTCGTAGAAAGCTTTGGAGACGTCGAGGTTGGCGACGGTGAGGCTGACGGAGAAAGCACCGAGCTTCATGGGGGCTCCTTGGGTGAGGCTTGCGTCGGAGCGTTGGGGCTCCACGGGTGGAATGCCGTCTTAGCCTGCGGTGGCTCAGCCCGGTCGTCAAGCGCTTGCCCGGCCGCTCCTGTCTGACACCGGGTGGGGTGAGCCGGGTTCTTCGGTGTACGCGGGTTCGACGCGCTTCGCAGAACAGTGCAAGGTGCTCTGGAGGTCTCGGGACGTCACTTCGGGAGGGCTCTTCTATGCGGCGATTTGTGGTGGTGGTGTCGCTGTTGGTCGTCGGGTGCGACGAGGCGCATGAACATGTCGACCCGGAGCTCGAGGCGAAGGGAGCGGCCGTGACCTGTGCCGCGAGGCTCGATCGGTATCCTGTCGCAGGGCCGCACAACGGCGGCTACGATCTGAACGCGCTGACCTACACCTGCCCGCCGCACCCGGCATCGAGCCGTGATGGCACCGACTTCCTGGCGGGTGACCACTGGGGCAACGACATCTTTGCGGCGCGTGGTACGCCGCTGGTGGCGCCGCGGGCCGGTGTCGTCGTGAGGGCGGGGTACTCCGGGATCTCCGGGCTGCGTGTGACGATCCGCGACGATTGCGGGTGGCACTATTTCCTCGCGCACCTCGACACCATCACGCCGGGGATCGTACAGAATGTGCGGGTCGAGGCGGGACAGGTCGTCGGGACGGTCGGGAATACGGGCAACGCCATCGGCACATCTCCGCACCTGCACTTCTCGGTCTATCCAGAAGTCTACGAGCAGGGCATCGACCCGTTTCCGCTGCTGCAGGCGGTCGACCACACGGCGTGTGCGGGATGCACGGCCAGGTGTGAGGGCTCCGTCATCGTGGACGCGGGGTGTGGGCGTGGGGACTGTGGGGCGTTCGGCCTGACCTGCTCCATGGCAAGCGGGAGTCCGGCGTGCGCGGAGGGCGGGTGTGTGGCTCGCTGCGATGGGGATGTGATCGTCGCGGCGGACTGCGGCCGCGGGGACTGTGGGGCGTTCGGTGCGACATGTGTCATGCGCAATGGGGCACCGACCTGTGAGGTGGCGTGTCAGGCTCGGTGTGACGGCGATGTCATCGTCGGGGCTGATTGCGCGCGTGGGGACTGCGGTGCGTTCGGTGCGACATGTGTCATTCGCGACGGAGCACCGACGTGTGAGGTGGCGTGCCAGGCGCGG
This sequence comes from uncultured Myxococcia bacterium, assembly GCA_942493285.1. Lineage (GTDB taxonomy): Bacteria > Myxococcota_A > UBA9042 > PHBI01 > PHBI01 > WYBB01. Next base: position 5,189,578 of record OW818691.1, on the reverse strand, counting down.
TGCGACGGCGATGTCATCGTCGGTGCGGACTGCGGTCGCGGGGACTGTGGGGCATTCGGTGCGACATGTGTCATCCGCAATGGGGCACCGACCTGTGAGGTGTCGTGTCAGGCGCGGTGCGACGGCGACGAGATCATCGGGGCGGACTGTAGTCGCGGCAACTGTGCGGCATTCGGGCTGACGTGTGGGCTGGTCGACGGGGCGCCGGGGTGTGTGGCTGCGGGGTGTGCGCCGCGGTGCGAAGGCAGCGTCATCGTGGGGGCCGATTGTGGGCGCGGTGACTGCGCAGCGTTTGGGGCGACGTGTGAAGTGCGGAACGGGGCGCCGACGTGTGTGTCGGGATGTGTGCCGCATTGCGAGGGCAATATCATCGTGGGGGCCGACTGTGGGCGCGGGGACTGTGGTGCGTTCGGTGCGACCTGTGAGTTGGTGACACAGGGAGGGGTGTTGACGCCTCAGTGCCAGGTCGGTTGTCGGCCGCATTGCGAGGGCAATGTCATCGTCGATGCCGAGTGTGGGCGTGGTGATTGTGGAGCGTTCGGGTTGGGGTGTGTGGTCGATGAGCTCGGGGCGCCCGAGTGCGGGACGGCGGCGTGTGCGCATCGGTGCGATGGCGACACGATCATCATGAGCGACTGCACGGTGGCCGATTGTGGTGCCTTCGGGGTGACCTGCGGCGACTTCGGGGTGGGGCCGCACTGCACGGTGCCGGCGTGTGAGCCGAGGTGTGATGGGACCGTGATGGTGAACAGCGCGTGCGAGCGTGGAGATTGTGGGGCGTTCGGGTTGGCGTGTTCGACCGCGGGTGGGACGCCGCCGCGGTGTGTCGTCGAGCAGTGTGTCGGGGCGAACGGGGTGCCGCGGGCGGGGAATGTGTGCATCGGGGATGGGCGGTATCGGTGTGAGGCGGATGGCGGAGCGAGTGCGCTGCCGTGTCCGGCGGGGCAGGGGTGCAACGCGTGTGCGGGGTGCGGGCCGGTGCCGGTCGAGGTGTGCAATTTTGCCGACGATGACTGCGATGGGGCGGTCGATGAAGGTGTTCGCAACGCATGTGGTGGGTGTGGGGTGGCGCCGGTCGAGGTGTGCAACTTTGTGGATGATGACTGCGACGGGACGGTCGACGAAGGGGTTCGCAACGCGTGTGGCGGGTGTGGGGTGGTCGCGGTCGAGGTGTGCAATTTTGTGGATGATGACTGCGATGGGTCGGTGGATGAGGGGGTTCGGAACGCGTGTGGGGCGTGTGGGGTGGTGGCGGTCGAGGCGTGCAACTTTGTGGATGATGACTGCGATGGGACGGTCGATGAGGGGGTTCAGAACGCATGTGGCGGGTGTGGGGATGTCGCGGTCGAGATCTGCAACGACGTCGACGACGACTGCGATGGGGAGGTCGACGAGGGGTTTGCCGGGCGGGGTGAAGTGTGCAGCGCGGGGCTCGGGGCGTGTGTGCGCAGCGGGACGATGAGGTGCGCGGGTGACGGGGCGGCGGTGGCGTGTGCGGCGGTGCCTGGTGAGGGCGGGCCGGAGGCGTGTAATGGCGTCGACGACGACTGCGACGGGGAGGTCGATGAGGGGCTGAATGTCGGAGCGGCGTGCGTCGCGGGGAGCGGGGCGTGTGCGGGGGCCGGGGTGGTTGCGTGCGCGGAGGGCGGTGGGACGCAGTGTATGGCGACGGAGAGGGTGTGCGACGACGGCGATGCGTGCACGATGGACCGGTGCGATGCGGCGTCGGGGTGCGCTCATGAGGAGGTGGTCGATTGTTGCGCGCGGAGCGGGGCGAGCTGCGTCGAGGGAAAGGCGTGTGTGGAGGGGCAGTGCGAGGCGGTGTTGTGCCGGCCGTGCGCGGTTGGGGTCGGATGTCCGGGGGATGGTGTGTGTGTGGCGTATCCGGGCGGGAGCGCGTGCGCGACGCGGTGCGAGGTGGCGGGGGACTGTCCGGCGGGCTTCGGGTGCACGGCGTTCTCGAGCGATGGGCAGCTCGAGACGGTGCAGGTGTGTGTGGCCGAGAGCGAGACGTGTGAGTGCGCGGCACCGGCGGGGCCCATTTGTGTGGGAAGCCGGTGGGTGCGGATGGAGGCGTGTGGGGTCGTCGGCGAGGAGCTCGAGACGTGTGTCCGTGGGTGTGTATCCGGCGTGGGGTGTTGTCCGGCAGGGACACGTGCCGTTGATGGGGCGTGTGCAGGGGACGAGCCGACTGCGGACCCGGACCCTGATGACGACCCGGCCGCCGAGGTCGTCGAGGCCAGCCGCACCAGCGGCTGCAGCGCCCACGGCGGCCCCCTCCCGTTCCTCGCCCTCCTCCTTCTCCCCCTCCTCATGAAGCGACGAGCGCCCTCCATCCCCTTCTCGAGGAAGGGGCTTGCCCCGTCAGGGGCGAGGGGACGGCGGTGGGTGAAGGGCAATAGGGGGCCGGAGGCCGGTGGCGCGGGCCTGGGATAGGGGGCACGATGTCGGGGGCACTGGTCGAGGTGGACGCGATAAGGCGGCCGCATGTCGCTCGCGCGAGGTCGGCCTGAGCTCAGCTCAGCTGGGCGCCTCGAGGGTCGTGTTCACCCCTGCCTCCCGCTTGGCGCCGTAGAAGCGCCACGCCATCCACGACCCGGCCGGGAACACCACATCGTGGACGCCCCGCCTGAACGCGTTCCACGCCTTGCGATGCGCCGCCCTGAACGCGAGCAGGCTTTCCAGCATGGCCTTCAGCCGCCCCTGCGTCGCAGCCGCCACCCGCTCGCGCCGTTTGGCCTTTCGCCCCGACTCCGGGGGCCGCTTCTCCGCTCCGACCGCCCGTTCGGCCGAGTGCCACACCGACAGCTTCTTCGCCGCCTCGAGCCCGGAAAACGTCCTGCGCCCAGCCTCGACCTCGGCCTTCGCCGCCGCCACGTACGCGTCGACCCGCGCCTTCACCCGCACCCTGAACTCGGCCAGCGGCATCAGCTCATCCAGCTCCCACGGATAGTCCGACCCCAGCATCACCGCCTCGGACGTCATCCCCTCCGGGTCGAAGAACCGTTTGGGCCGTTTGTACACCTTGCCGACCCCGCTCCCGACCGTATCGACCGGCGTCATCGCTCCCGCCCAGTCCTCCGGCTTTTCGACAATGAAGTCCTTCGTCGGGTTGGCCAGCGTATAGGCCACCATGTCGACCATCGTCTCCATGTCGCCTATCTCTTTGGTCTCGCTATCTTCCGCGCTCCAGAACTTCGTATTCTCGACCTCGTCCCGCGCGCTCCCGAACCGCCCCATCACCCCGTGGAAGTCCCGCAGGAAGTCCGACAGCGTCCCGAGTCGGTCGTACACCACCGCATGGTAGTGGCTCGACATCTGCATCACCGCGATGATGTCGACCCCATGCTTCGTCGCCGCCTCGACCAGCGTGAACGCGAACGCCGCTTTCGTCTCGTTGGTCGGCTTGAGCCGAAACTCCTTCCGGTCACACACCGGACTCAAGAAATACGCCGTTCCCGGCAATCGCCTCTTCGGTCTGGTCACCTGTCTCCCCCGGTTCTACGTTGGCCGCCGCCCGTAATCACCTGCTTCCCAGGGGTCAATCATCACTTCTGTGGAGACGGCTGTCCGCCCGCTTCAGGGCTTCGCCCGTTGCCGGCGCCGGTACACAAGCCACGCGAACGCACCGAGCAGCGGCGTCCACACCAGATGGGAGGACTGCGACGGCAGGGTCGCGCACCCCGGGGTCTCGGGGATCGGACGGGACTCCGCAAGCTCCACCTGCACACCGGTCGAGGTATCGGGCCGAGGGGGCGTCGTGACGTCGCTCGGGTTCGAGGCTGTGTCGGCCGGGTTGGTCGTAGTCTCGGCGCTATCACGAGAATCAAGAATCTCGGTGATCGAGGTATCGGCGACATCGGGCTCACTTACATCTCCCACATCTCCCACATCTCCGGCCTCCGCATCGGCATCGCTCGTGTCCCTGATGTCCGCATCGACATCGCTCGTCTCGACCTCGGTCTGCGACGTCTCGTCGACTCCATCCTCGGTCCCGACATCCGGCATAGGCTCCGCCGCCGGGTCGGGGGCAGGCTCCGACTCGGGGCCAGGCTCCGGCATCGGGTCCGACTCGGGGCCAGGCTCCGGCATCGGGTCCGGCTCGGGCCCAAGCTCAGGCATCGGCTCTGGCTCGGGGCCTGGCTCCGGTTCCAGCTCGGGCGTCGGCTCCGGTTCCAGCTCGGGCGTTGGCTCGGGTCCAGGCTCCGGAGTCGGCTCCGGCCCAAGCTCCGGTTCCAGCTCGGGCGTCGGCTCCGGCCCAAGCTCCGGCCCCGGTTCGGACTCGGGAGCAGGCTCGGGCGCGACTTCCGGCCCCGCCTCTGGCTCCGGCTCCGGGCCAGGCTCGGGGACGAGCTCGACTTCGGGCTCCGGCGGTGGCTCGGGTCCGACTTCGGGCGCCGCCTCCGGCTCCGGCTCCGGGCCGATCTCCGGCCCGAGCTCGGCTTCGGGCTCCGGCATCGGTTCAGGACCGACTTCAGGTTCGGGACCCGGCTCGGGCTCGAGGTCGGGCCACGGTCCCTCGTCTGGCACCGGCTCGACGCCAGGCTCGGGCACCAGCTCCGCCTCGGCTTCCGACTCCGCCTCGGCTTCCGACTCCGGCTCTGGCGCGACCTCCGGCGATGTCTCAGGCCCAGGCTCGGGCCCCGGGTCGGGGCAGGTGCAGTCCAACCACACCCCGCCTACACAGTCCGCCGGCAACCGCTCACAACCCACCTCGCACGACGGCATTGCGATGCTCGTGTCATGCCCATCGGTCGCGCCATCGCAGTCGTCATCGACCCCGTTGCAGACCTCGATGGGCACCACACACACATCGAGCCACCCATCGCCGTTGCAGTCGCGCGCGCCGACCTCACACGTATCGAGCACCTCGTTGCCATCGCAGTCCGTCGCCGCATCGAGCTCACACGCATCGGCCACCAGGCTGTGGTCACAGTCCGCCTGGCACACATCGAGGACCGCGTTGCCATCGCAGTCATTCTCGGCCGCGAGCACACATTCATCCAGCACGCCGTCAGCATCACAGTCGGCCGCCCCGAGCACAATCGCGCACGTGTCGGGCACCCCATCCGCATCGCAGTCCGCGTCGACCCCGACCGCTATTGCACACGCGTCGGGCAACCCGTCGACATCGCAGTCAGCCGCGCACACATCGAGCACCCCATCGTCATCGCAGTCCTCGCCGCCGCCCGCGATCTGACACACATCCAGCAGCCCATCGCCGTCGCAGTCCGCGCCTCCGCCGGCCAAGTCACAGCTGTCGGGCACGCCGTTGTCGTCGCAGTCGACATCACACCCATCGAGGACCCCATTGCCATCGCAGTCAGTGACTGCACTCAGCTCACAGCTATCCGGCACCCCGCTCGCATCGCAGTCGACCGCCCCGCCCACCAGCTCACAGCTGTCGGGCACCCCGTCGCCATCGCAGTCCGCATCACAACGGTCGGCCAACCCGTTGCCGTCGCAGTCGCCTTCGCCCGCGCCCGCGCCCGGGCCCTCATTGACCGCGCACCGCTCGAACGCGACGAGCACCGCACCATAGGCGGGGACACCGACGGTCATCGCCTCGCTCCCGACCAGCTCCGGCGAGCCCGCCAGGTTCGGCCCGAGGTGCCCGCCATAACGACGCACATGCACCACACGCGCCCCCTCGAGCCCGGTCAGCGCCACCAACCGGTCGTTGGTCGGGTCCTTGTTTACGAGCACCACCGTCACCAGATGTTCGTCGGGGTCCCCCACCTCGCCGCTCGCCGCAAACACCCCGAGCATATCGGGCTCTCCATGGGCCACCGGCAACGACCTCGCCCCAAAGGGCAGCGCCGCATCCCTGAACAGCTTGAACGCGTTCAGCACCGCCGCCCCCGTCGGCGGGGTCGACCAGAAGGCCGCCGCATCGAGACCCTCGCGCCCGAAGATCCCCAGCGCATCGACCGTCGCGAGCCCACCCGACAGGTCTCGCTCGGCCCCGAAGCTCCACTCGCCGATCATCAGGCGTGTGCCCGGATAGTGCTGCTCGATGAGCGCCTTCATCCGCGGAATCAGCATCACCGCATTGCGCAGCGGCTGGGTCGCTGTGGCATACGCGTCGCTGCCGATCCAGCCCTCGTCGATGTAGTCAGGGTCCCACAAGGACCGAGTGCTCCTGAGACGCCGAGCCTTCATCGCGGCGTCGCCCGCCGTCTCGCTATAAACCCCATCAGAGTAATAATGCACGTCGAGGTAACTCAGGCTGCGCGCGCCCCGCATGCCATCATGTGCCGCCACCTGGCCAAGAAACCACGGCAGGAAGTCGACCCCGCCATGTGCCGCCTTGTCGCCTGACCCTACCCCGGAGTTCCAGTAGAACCACCAGCAGCACGACGACGGTGCCGCCACCTCCGTCTCGGGCAGCGCCTCCAGAATAGCCTCGGCATACCGCACATACTTGTCGAGCATCGCCTCGTACCCGAGCGCCGTCGGCTGGACATCGCGATGTGTCTCGTGGGCGATGTCCATCTCGTTGCCCACGGCCGCGACCCGGGGCGGTACGACGAGCGACCCGAGCCACTCGCCCGCCTCGGCTTCGTTCCACGGGACCATGCTGTCCGTCGGGTCGTTGGTGATCCAGCTACTGTCATGCCGCTGACCTCGCCCAGCATCCGGCTCACTCGAGCTGACCTCTTTCTGGCCCCCGTACTTCGCGACCGAGAAGGACCACGACGCGTCGTCCTTGGCGACCCAGCTCAGGCTCGGCACCGAGAAGAAACCGGTCAGCCCCGCCTCTTCGACCGCGTCGAGCCACGTCGTCGCCGATATCGAGGGACGGTTCTTGTAGTAGTCGTCGCGCCCCGCGTTCGTAACGTCGAGGAGCGGATTGTACGGGCTCGTGTGATTGCCGCCCCAACGCGCGAGTCCGAATCCAGTCGTCTGCGCAGTCGCCAGGTCGGGGAAGGCCATGCCGTAGATGAGCGGCGAGATGGTGTGCGTCGTGTTCGACGAAATCGTCGCAATCCCACCGACGAGCGTGCGCACGAACGTCTCGTCGGGCGTGACGACCGCGACGACCCCGGGCCCGAGGTCCTCACCCAGCACCAGAACCACACGATTCGGGCCCTCGAGCGCCATGGTGTCTTCGACCTCGATCGGCGCTCCGTCGACCGTCACCTCGATGGAGTCGGCGTCGCCACGACCGAAGACCATCACGTGGCGCGACGAGACGACCTCGGCCGCCGTGAAGCCGACCAGCGCCGGCATCTGGTTCAGCAGCTCGAGCCTGTCGATACGATAACTCGTCGCGGCGTTGAGCCCGTTCATGAACGTGATGCGTTGCCACCCCATCGGGTCGGGTGCGGCCCCAAAGAGCGATAGCGGGATCACCACACGCCTGAACGACGCCGTCGCAGTCACGTGGTCCGCGAGCGGAATCGGCGTCGAGGTCGTCTGCCCCCACCGCAACTCGATTCGGATGGGCGCCGGGTCCCCAGAGAACCAGAACGACAAGACCGGTGCCGTTCCAGTCGTCAACGCCGCGATGCCGCTCGGGCGCTGAAGCGACAGGGCACCATACGCTTGTGAGCTCGCAGCGAGCGTGAACTGACCCGACGGCGCACCCGGGGTGCTCGCCTGGAAGTCGTAGCTGCCGCTCCAAGACCAGTTGGACCAACCGGCGGCGAGCGCCTCGTCGTAGATGACGGCGTCAGCGCGCACCAGCGAAGCGGCGAACGACAACACGATGACGATCGGGATGACGAGGAGGGTAAGGGGCTGCAGCATTATGCCCGCAACACCTTATAGGAGCGTGCTCAACGGCGCGACCAGAATCGAGACGAAGAAGTGCGCAGCGTCAGACACCGCATAGGTCCGCCGGCTCTCCGTCGCGCCCACAACGTGAGGGCAGCCCTTGCGTCGGTGACCCGTGTGCCGCCGGGCGGCGTCAAAGCAGCCCGCGTCCGAGATAACGCTGGATGTAGCCTTTGACGCGCACCTTCTTCGCTGTGTTGTCGGAGCTCATGTAGCGAATCGTGCCAAAGACTTTTCGCTCCGGGGCCCAGGGCCGGTCGAAGCGGCCCAGCGTCCAGAAGATGCCGCTATAGCTGTTGGGGTTCCGCCCGTCGGTGCTCCACCGGTTGTTGAGCTCGATGAGGAGGTGGAGGGCGGTCTTCGGGTCGGGCGTCCATTCGATGATCTTCTTGGCCCACAACATTCGAAGATAGTTGTGGATTCGGCCCTCCTTTCGGAGCTGCATCTGGGCCGCATTCCAAAGCGGGTCGTGGGTCTTTCCACGCTCGAGCTCGTCGCGCGAATAGACGTATTGACGCTCATCGTTGGCGTGGGTCTCGAGGGTCTGGCGAGCCCACAGGGGCAGCGACTCCCACTGGTCGTAGTCTTCGCGCAGGAACGCGAAGTTGTAGCCGATCTCGCGCCAGGTGATGAGCTCGTCGAAGAAGGCCTCGCCCTCGGGCGAGATGTTCCAGAAGCCTTCGCGGCTGCCGTGTGGCTTGGGCGCGATCTTCTCGACCGAGAACCCGTCGCGATCGAACAAGTGCCGCAAGACCTCGTGCACGCCGATGTGGCCAAAGTGCAGGTACGGCGAAAGCCCCGAAGGCACATCCTCCTCCGGCTCGTTACGCGCCTCGCCATAACGTTTGAGCTTCACCTCCATGAAGCGCTTCATGACCTCGGTCGCCGCGACCTGGCCGCCGCGATAGTCGACAGTTTCCACCTCGTGATCGAGCGGCAAGGACGCCAGGAAGTCGGCGGCGTCCCCATCGAGGAGCGCCGGGTCGGCGGCCGGCCAGCGGGTCAGGACCGCGGCCGGCACGGCGGCCCGAGGCAGCTCATCGGCCAGCATCAACGGGTCGCCGACCGGGAACGCGCCGTCCTCGAGGAACCGTGGCAGCTCGCGTTGGAGGAAACGCCGGAAGTGGTTGGCTGCATAAAAGGTCTTGTCGGCCACGCGCAGCGGAAGGGCACCGTTGCCATCGACCTCTTCCAGGCGCACGCCCAGGTCCGCGAGCTTGGCACCTGCGGCCTTGACCATCCGCGGCAGAAAGAAGCATGGGAACTCGTCGGTCACCACGAGCGCGCTCTCGCCTGCGAGGGCTTCGAGCAGTCCCGACCCGTGGCCAGCGGAAGGCTCGAGGTAGGGGTGGTAGGCGATGGTCGTGCCGGCGAAACGCCTGGCGTTGTCCGCCATGCCGTCCATAACGAAGCGATGCAGCCGCGGCGAGGCCCACTGGTAGCCGATACGCAGCGCCTCGAGCACGATGAGCGGCTTCTTCAGGAGGGCGGCCTGGTGCATCGCGTGCTGCAGGCCGAAGTTGTAGTGCGTCCGACGCTGGGCGATCATCCAGTACAGGACGAAGCGCCCGTCGGGGCGCACCTTCTCGTCGTTGACTGCATGGATCCGCAGGGACGAGACACGTGGAACCGGCATCCAATTACCTCCGGGCGCATGGATACAACGAAACCGTCCGAGGAGATGTTCGAATCGTGCGACCAACCACTAATGAGTAGGCGCCCACGCAGTCACCTCGTCGCTGCGTCTATCGACCCAACGGGCTTCCAACGAGGCAGTGCTTGACGCACGCGACGGCGCGCGCGAAGCGAACAGCGGGCTCTCGACCAACGGTGATGCAATGGACGCATGGTACAAACCCAAGGACGCCGTGGCGCCGCTTACGCTCGGGTGCATGAACTTCGGCAAGCGCACGCCGGAGGCGGAAGCGCGGGCCATTGCGGACCTCGCAATCGAGCGTGGCGTTCGCCTCTTCGACACGGCCAATGCCTATGGCGACGGCGAGTCGGAGCGTATCGTGGGCCGCATACTCGCCGGCCGACGTGATGCTGTGCACGTCGCAACCAAGGTCGGCTGGTGGAAACGTGAGGGCCTTTCGAAGGCCCGCGTCATCGCGTCGCTCGACGAGAGCCTCGGCCGCCTCGGAATGGATCACGTCGACCTCTATTACCTGCATGTCCCCGACCACGAGACACCCATCGAGGACACACTCGAAGGCGTCGCCGCCGTCCTTGCCAGTGGCAAGGCGAAACGCTTCGGCCTCTCGAATTACGCGTCGTGGCAGGTCCTCGAAGTGTTTTCGGCCTGCGACCGGATGGGCATTCCCAGACCCGCCGTGAGCCAACAACTCTACAACCTGCTCATCCGGCAGCTCGACCTCGAGTACTGGCGCTTCGCCAGGAAATACGCGCTGCACACGACGGTCTACAACCCGCTCGCCGGCGGACTCCTGACCCCGAAGCGTGTCGCTTCCGCGGACGCTACACCGGCGGCAGGCACCCGCTTCCACAAGAACTCGCTCTACCAGAGACGCTACCTCTCCGACGTCTTCCTCGACGCCGCAAACGAGCTCGAGGCCATCGCAACGGCGCACGGCGTGACCCTCGTGACGCTGGCTTATGCCTGGCTCGCCCGCCACCCGAACGTCGACTCGATCCTCGTCGGTCCCGGCAGCGTCGCCCACTTGCGAGACGCGCTCGACGCTGTCGAAATCGTGCTCGACGACGACACCCGAGCCGCCATCGACACCATCTACCGACGCCAGGTCGGGACCGACGCGAGCTATGCACGCTGAGCTCTCCGGCGAGGCGTTCCTGAACGAAGGCTGGCGCGAACACGACCTCGCATCGGCGCTCGTGACCTGGCGCCGCGACGGCTTCGCCATCCTGCCAGGCGTCGTGTCGCCCACCGGCCTCGAGGTCCTTCGCCAACGCGCACATGCCATCATGACGGGCGCCATCGACCACTCGCCGTTCTTCTTCCAGCACGACTCCGAGACCGGTCGTTACGAAGACGCCCCACTTGGGCTCGGCTGGGTGGGGCCGTCCCCGGCTTACCGCAAGATCGAAAAACTGGAGCGTGATCAGGTGTTTGCGGCCTATCTTGCGAACCCGCTCTTCGAGCTCATCGCGCGCACGGCCATCCCCGAGTCCGTCGCCGTCTATCGAACTATCTTGATGACCAAACCAAATATCATCGACCACGCCGTCGGTGGAACGGACCTCCCCTGGCACCAGGACGGCGGTCGTCTGTGGGGGCTCTCGGCCGACCCACAGCTGCAGCTCTGGACCGCACTCGACGACGCTCCTATCGCGTCGGGCTGTATGCGATTCGCCGTCGGCAGCCACGTCGACGGGCTCGCGACCCCGCTGGGCGGCAAGGTCCCCGACTCGCTCGTGAACGAACGACTGGACCGCTACCCGGTCATCGAGGTCCCCGCCAAAGCCGGCGATGTCGTGCTTTTGCACAACCTCGTCTGGCACGCCTCGGGGCTCAATACGACGACCCACACCCGGCGCGCGTTGTCTGTCTGCCTCATCCCGGCGAGCACACGCTGCATGCGTAAACGCGGCGCTCCACGTGTGTTTCCGCGTCTGTTCGAGTAGCGACACACCGCTCTTACATGACGCGCCAGACACCGACCTTGAGATAGCGCCCCTCGGGGAACCACATGGCCGCCGGAAAGTCCGCGCTCTGGCTTCCGAAGTAGAGCTCCTGGGCCTGGCGCTCGGCCTTGCGGATGCCCTCGTCGATCGGCTCGCGGAACTTGTGCGGCGAGAGCTCGCCGAGGTTGCTCGCCGCGATGAGCCAGCCGCCCGGTGCCAGCACCCGACACGCCGCCGACACGAGCCGCGGGTAGTCGCGGTCGGCTGACCACATGCCCTCGTCGCTGTGCGAAAAGCTCGGCGGGTCGAGGATGACGCGGTCGAATTGTTCACCCTTGCGGCGCATCCGGTCGAGCGCCTTGAACACGTCCTCGGCGATGAAGTCGGCGTCGTCGACCACGAGCCCGTTCAGAACGAAGTTGTTCTTGGCCCGCGCCAGGTACTTTTCGGACAGGTCGAGCGTCACGACGCGAGTCGCGCCGTGGGCCGCAGCCGCCACCGAGAATGCCCCGGTATAAGCGAAGGTGTTGAGCACTCGCGTGCCGCGCCAGTGCGGCTCGAGCCACGTCCGTGTCGTCCGCATGTCGGCGTAGAGACCGACGTCGGGGCCATCGGCCGGCAGGATTCCGAACTTCAGGCCGCGCTCGACTACGGTGACCGCGCCTTCGGGTGTGCTGCCAAACCGAGGCCCGGGAGCCGGCTGCAGGTTCTCGACGTTCAGCGAATCACGCGCGTCGGGGCGGTAGCAGAAGTGGATGCTCGTCGGTGTGAAGCGCTCGACCAGGACCTGCACCAGCAGCGGCAAGAGCCCCGCCAGGGCGGGGGTGTCGAGCGCGATGACGAGGTGGTCGGCCCACCTGTCGATCCGAATGCCCGGTAGCCCATCGTTCTCGGCGTTGACGACGCGATAGCCGTTCGTGTTCGCATCGATGAGCGTGTCGCGCAGCGCCTGCGCACGCGCCACCCGCTCTGCGAAGAAGGCCAGATCGAGCGGCCCCTCGTCGTGGCGGAAGACCCGCACCGCGAGCCAGCCGCGGTCGGCGATCCCCCGGCCCAACACCTCGCCGCCGAGCGAGCGCACAACGACCTCGGCCCCGGCTCGCAGGTCTCCTGACTTGACCTCTTTGGGGTAGACCCAGGTGAAAGCGCGTCGCAACCACCGCTCAGAATAGCCGTCGACCACGACCTCGCCACGCTTCGCCGACACCTCGGCCTGCTTGGGGCGGTTGTCCGCTTTGGGTGCCGGTCGTGCTTCGGCCTTTGGCCCGCCGTGTGCGCCCGCCTTGGGGCCCCCGTGTCCGGCCGCTTTGGCTCCCCCTCGGGCTTCGTGTCCCGGGCCGGACCGACCACCGGCCTTGGGGCTCGAACGATTGTCGCCTCGTTTGCCGCCGTGCTGACTCATGTCTCTTCCTCGTGCGGGATGGTCACGGCAGCTTCCCGAGGAAGGCGCGGATGAGCTTGGTCACCAGCTCGGGCTCCTCGAGGTTGGCGATGTGGCCCGTACGCGGCAGGACCTTGAGCTCGGCGCCCGGGATCGTTTCCGCGATATGGCGATTGGTGGCGGGTGACGTCGCCTTGTCCTCATCTCCGACGATCACCAGCGTTGGGCATCGGATGTCGGCGAGCCGCGCACCGATGTTCTTGCGACCCATGACCGACCCCACGGCGCGAAAGACCGCGCGTCGAGGCAACGCTTTCACCCGCGTCGACCACTCAGCGACGATGTCGGGCCGCTCCTGCTGGAAGCGTCTGCTCCACATCAGGTCGTTGACACGCTTCATGATGAAGTCGCTGATGCCAAAGAGGCGAGCGGTGACGGCCAGGGCCTGGTTCTTGGCTCGGGCCCCGCCAGGCTCGGGCTTGGCCGAGGTGTCGAGTAGGACCAACGCGCGCACCCGGCTCGGATGGGCGAGCGCGAACGGCATCGCCGCCATGCCACCCATCGACAGGCCGACGAGGATGGCCGACTCGATGCCGAGGTGGTCCATGACCTTGCCGTACGCCTCGGCGTGCTCGAGCATGGTCATGCCGCTTCTCGGCTCATCCGAGTGGCCATGCCCCTTGAAGTCGATGGCGATACATCGGAAGTCTCGCGACAGCTCGGCGACCTGGGGCGCCCACATCCGGTGATCGAACAGGAGCGAGTGACCAAAGACGATCGCCGGGGCGTTGGTCGGCCCGGTGACCTCAAAGGCGATACCTTCGATCTTCGAGATGCTTGGCGGTGAAGATATCTCAGTCATGCGAGTCACCCTGGCGGCGTCGGAGCCTGCAGTGGCTTGTTCGCAGTCGATGCCAAGCCGCGTTCAGCCCGCCGGAGGCGCAGACCTAGCCCCAAGCGACGCGCTCGGTCAAGCAGGGCCGCCATACGACCCCCAGACCGCCCCGTTGCTCAGGGCTTGGGACTTGTTCGAGCGGCTACTCGGCGCAACCCGGGGCGTTGGTCGCGGTGAGGGTCTCGCCGTGTGCGCTGAAGCAGCGTGGCGGAAAAGCATCGTGACCGCCCGTGTTGCCGAAGAGCTCGACGTCCACGAAGCGGCGGTCATCGAGCGTCGAGACCTCGCAGACGAGCTCGCCCTGCTCGGTCACGGGGACGTTCATCGTGAAGAAGGGGTAGACGAGGAAGTCGGCGGCAGGACGGTCGGCGGCGAAGAGGGCGCGGCTCGCGTCGTGGACCGTGGCCGTCCATTCGACGTGGCAGTCCTCGCCGAGGGCGGCGAGGTCGGGCATTCGGAAGGCGAGGTTGAAGTATTGTTTGACGAGTCCTTCGTAGAAGGGTTCCGCGCCTGCAAAGGTGGCAAACCCCAGTCGAGCGCCGTTGGATGTCGCCTCGGCGGGTCCGAGCTTCGTGGGCTGGAGGTCGAAGCGATGGGTGTCGCAGACGAAAGCCACGCGGCCGAGCTCGACGACGGTGGCTGCTGTGCCGCCGCTACAGGCCACTGCCATGACGCCGGTCTCGACCCGATTCCCCGCCTCGTCGAAGAGCAGGTTCAAGCAGCTATCGTACTTGGCCGTACACCAGGCCGAGTCGATGATGTCTGCCGTTTCGGCGAAGCCCTGCGCGGCGTCCCGGAAGACGACGGCGCCATCGAAGCTCAGCGCGGTCCTGGTGTCGACGTTGCAGTCGAAAGTCATGGTGCAGCCGTCGGGGCATGGCATCAACGTACGGTCTCGTTCGAGGAGGCGCAGGTCGTCGACCCAGAGGGTGAGCTCGTTCTGGATGCCGGCCCGGTCCGGTGCCGTGTCTCGCGTGGCGTCGCACGGGGCATCGAGCTCGAAGACGGCGGCCTCGCCTGTGACGATCGACGTGAGGCAGGTGGTCTCGGTGTCGAGCGCGCCCTGGCCGGCGACGCGTTGCCATGGCTCGAGGCGTTGGTCGCCGCCGGAAAGGGTCGTCGTGGGGTCGCCTTTGCGCCAGATGGTCGTGATTCCGTTGTCGACGGCAACGTCGATACAAGCCTCGGTGTGGAAGGCACCGAGCAACCGAGCGGTCAGTCGGACAGTGCCGCTCGGGCCGGGCAGGTTCGTGTCGGGCTGGCCGGGGGTGGACGTGTCGGAGGCGCTGTCAGCGGGCTGGCCCGTCGTGTCGGCATGGCTTCCGCGTTGGTCCTCGAGACATGCGGGGAAGGTCACGGCTATGAGGCAAACGGCGATGGAGCGTCGAGTCATGGGCATCGAGGCGCGGCGGGGGTAGACGGAACCGCATCGCTCAGCGAGCGTATCTCATTCTCGCAGCGGTCGGATCGCGAAATTGATGCCATGTTCAATTTTAGGCGGTGCGCCGGGCTGCTTGAAAGGAGCAGCGTCTCGGGGCCGACTCAGTACGGGATGTACTCTTGGTCGTCGCCCGGGACCGTCGGGAAGCGTCGCATACGATCAGGAGGCTTCGTTCCGTGGTCGTGGTCGTGGTCCCTGCGCCAGTCGGCGCGGGCAATGTCGAGCAGCGCTTGTGAGCTGGCGACGAAGTTCCACTCCATGAGGCGTCGGGCGTCGAGCGGAGCGCCACCGAGCAGCATGAGACGGGTCTCCGTCGGGGCGTGAAGGGCCACCTCGTGGCCGGGTCTGAGCACGATGAGCTCGCCGTCGGAGAACGTGTGGACATCGCACCCGATAGACCCGGAAGCGAGGTAGACCGCGCGCTCGTGATGCTCGGCGACAAAGGTGAAAGTCGCACCTGCATCGAGGCGCAGGTCGGCATAGAGGGTTGGCGAGTGGGTCGTGACGGGAGAGGTCAGGCCAAAGCCCGAGCCCGTGACCATGGTGAGTGCGAAGCCGGGGCCGGCGAGCGTCGGCAGCGCGTCGGCGTCGTAGTGCTCGAAGCTCGGATCGATGTGTTCGTGCGAAAGCGGGAGGGCGAGCCATGCCTGAAGGCCATCGAGGTGTTGGCCCGATTGGCGCGTGGCTTCGGTCGTGCGTTCGGAGTGGACGATGCCGCGCCCGGCGACCATCCAGTTGACCTCGCCTGGCAGGATCGCGAGGGCCGAGCCAAGGCTGTCGCGATGCATGATCTCGCCGGCGTAGAGGTAGGTGAGCGTCGCGAGCCCGATGTGAGGGTGGGGGCGGACGTCGATGCCCTGACCTGGCGGGAAGGCAGCAGGCCCCATGCGGTCGAGGAAGACGAAAGGCCCGACGTTGCGCCGCTTGTGGAAGGGCAACACGCGCCGGACGGTGAAGCCGCCGAGGTCCTTCGGGCGCGCGTTGATGACGAGCTCGATGAGGTCGGAGTCAGGTTCGAGACAGGTGATGTTTTCGTCGGACATCGGGGCAATGTAGTGCGGTCCGGTGCCGGTGTCACCCCGTCTCCAGGATGACCTTCTCTGCGCTCGCCTTACCCTGCGAAAGCGTTGGCGGTGGAGGCAAGCAGATGCTGACTCCGGCGCGGGATCGACGTGCCGTCCGCGGTCTCAGCCGCCCCAGCCACGGAGCTTGGACTCATCGGTGCGGTAGAGCTGGAACGCCTCGCGAAGGACCTTGATGGCCTGCTCGCGACCGACCATCTCCTCGACGGTGACGGCCTTGCCTTCGAGCGCCTTGTAGTCCTCGAAGAAGCGCCGCATCTCCTTGGCGATGTGGGACGGGAGCTCTTTGATGTCCTGATAGCTCGAGAACGCGGGGTCGTTGACGTGGACCGCGACGATCTTGTCGTCGGGCTGACCCTGGTCGAGCATGTGCATGACGCCGATGGCGCGGGCGCGCATGATGGTCATCGGGACGACAGGTTCGTTGCCGAGGACGAGCACGTCGAGGGGATCGCCGTCCCCGCAATAGCTGCGAGGAATGAACCCATAATTCGCGGGGTAGATCACCGAGCTGTACAGGATCCGGTCGACGCGCAGGAGCCCCGTGGGCTTGTCGAGCTCGTACTTGATCTTCGAGCCCTTGGGGATCTCGACGACAGCGTTGAAGCTCTCGGCGCAGGTGTCGGGGTTGTTCGGGAGGTCGTGCCAGGGATGCATGGATTGGCCTGGGCGGCCCGACTCTGGAGGGCTCGGGGCGCGCCGGGGCGGATATAGGTCACGACGCTTGGGCGGTGTCAAACACTGCGTTGAGCGGCGTGTAGCCGCGGCCGGCCAAAACGGCTGCGCACCCCGACAAACGCCATTGACGATGCAGGGGCAGGCTCGTCCTGGCCTCGAGCCGAGAGAAGAGTCAAAACCTCGACAATCGAGATACTCGGTCATCGAGGTTTCTCAGGGAGCAAGGGCTCAGAGGTGAAGGTGTCCGGCAGCTTCGGGTTGGTAGGTCACGGCGACCACCTCGAGCTCGCGTTCGCCCTCGGGCGTCGGCCAGAGGATGGTCTGTCCGGTGCCGAGCCCCAGCAGGGCCGCCCCGATAGGAGCCAGGACCGACACCTTCTGGGCGTCGAAGTCCGCCTGGTCGGGATAGACGATCGTCACCTCGCGGCGCTCGTCCGTGTCGGCGAACCGGAACACACAGGTGGAGTTCATGGTCACGATGTCCGGCGGGATGGCGCTCTGGGGGACGATGCGCGCCCGGGCGAGCTCGTCGTCGAGGGCCTCGGCCAGGTCGGCGAAGCGGCCTTCGGCGAAGCGTTCGACCAGCTGGGTCAAGCGCGCGTGGTCTTGGGTGGTCACCGTGATCGTGTCCGATCGTCGGCGAGCTGTGCGGTTGGGGGCATTACGAGCTGTGGTCATGGGGCGTCCTTGGGTGCGTCGAGCGCATCGTCGTTGTTGTTGCCGGAGGGTGAGCTCGCGGGGCTGCGTCCGCGGGTCCGGTCGCCCGCACCCGATGTGATCGGACGAGCGAGGTCGGACCCCGCAAGCGGGGACAGCCGTGGTCATGATAGGGCCCACGCGCGCCGAATCAACCCGCGAAGCCAGCGCGCAGTTGACTGAACTCGTCGGCGCGTGCGCGGAGGGGCTCGCGTCGCGGGGCCAATGCGGTTTTTCAGTCGGTGCCGTTCACGAGCTCGAACAGCGCGCCGGAAGTGGGGCGCCACTCGAAACGCGCCAGATCGTGCAGGCTGTCGGGCTCGATCGTGACGGTGCGTGTCAGCTCGAGGCGACCACGAACCCAGATCTCGAGCCGGGCCTCGGCCGAGGTCGGTCGCGCGTCGCCAGGACCGATGGGCCAGCTGAGGCCGGCGACGCCGATGGCAAAGCGTTGGCCGGGCTTCACGAACTCGACGGTGGCGATGGCTTTGAGTGGCTCGCCGGGCCAGGTGTCGACCTCGGCCCCGTCATGCACCTTGTGAGGAAAGGCCGGCCAGGTGGCCCACTGGCTGCTGCGCCAGGGCGGTGCCGTACCTGCCGGGAACGGGTCGAGGCGCGCGACATGCAGCTCGAGCCGGGCGTCGACCCCGGGCTCTGGGACGGTGACCCCGGCATGGGTCCAGGTCAGGCGCGCGGCGAAGCCATCGAACGGGTCGACCTCGATCATGACCACCGGCGAGCGGCAAAGTTCGTTGGTCCAGGCCGTGCCGACGAGCGTGTAGAGGCCAGCTTCGTAGGTCGTCCAGCTCGAGCGGAGTGGATCGGCGTCGGAGCGGACGCTCTCCACACGATCATGGCTTCCGCCGCGTGTCCAATTCCATGTGCCAGGTCCGGCACTGGAGTAACAAAGGAGGGGATGGGTTGAAACGAGAAGGTCGACAGGCTGGGTGGCAACGGCTGGGAGAGACGAGAGCACTGTCAGGCCGACCTGGCACCCTGCCTCGTCTACGAAGCGGCCCACGCCAACCAGGTTGACCGCATCGCTCACGCGATTCGGCTCGACGCCGGCGGAGACCTCGAGCGTGGCCTTGGTCTGAGGTACGTCGAAACCAGGTTGGTCGCGCCAGGGGAGAATCGGGTAACCCTGTTCGTCCGAGCAGTTGAAGGACGAAGTCTCGTCCCGCGGAGTGAAGCGCACCGTCACGGGAAGTGTTTCGCCGGGGTTGAGGAGCGCGAGCTCATAGGTGGGCGCGGTCCCCGCGACGACATCGGAGCCGGGCGGTGGCGGGAGGACGATGCTGTATGCGGCTTCGTGCTCGCCGCCGACGCGAATCGTGAGCGGGCCGATCGCGACGTTGCCGCAGTTCCGGATCGGAACCACGACATCCTTGCTTTCGCCGACGGTGACTCCAGCGAACCGGACCGGCTCGACGCCCTGAAAGTACCAGAACTGCACACATGCACCCTCGACCAACGGAGGGCGCACGTCGGAAGGCGACGGAGTGTCCGAGGTTCCGGATGTATCGCTTGTCGTTCCGTCGCCGACTTGCCCGCTGTCGCCAGCGGTGCCCCCGGTGTCGCCACCTGGACGCGTCGGGTCGACCCAGATCCCGTCGTCCAGGAAGGCGTCTCGCAGCACCGTCCCTTCTCGTGGATCGAGGCACGCCACAAGACAGAACGACACGGCCCCGGAGAGCGATACGATGAAACGTTGCATTCCGCGTTTGTACGCGTGTTGCCGACAATTTCAACGAAGGGGGCGTTTCGTGGCTGAAGTCCAGTCGGCGAAGAACGCCACTGTCCGGTCTTCGGCGAACCAGGCCGGGGCCCACGAGCCGTCGGTGTGCGCTGCGAAGCCGACATGACCGCCGTGCGGATATGCGTCGAGCGTGATCGACGGCGAGAGCTCGTTTGGCTCGGGCAGCACGGTCGACGGCATGAACGGGTCGTCCAGCGCGTGCAGAATCAGGGTTGGCCGCGCGATGGTCGACAAGTAGCCGCGCGCGCTCGACCGGGCGTAATAATCGTCGGCGCCGGCGAAGCCATTGAGAGGGGCGGTGACACGTTCGTCCCAGGCGCGGAAGTCGGTGGACCGCATGGCTGCGGCGAAGTCGATGTGGGGCTTCACGAGCGCGCGTTTGCGCCACAGCGACAGCTTCAGCTTGGCGAGCAGGTAGGCCGTATATGCCTTGGACAGACCGCGGTTGAGGCGCTCGGCCGTGAGGTCGAGGCGCAAGGGAGCGCACACGGATACGGCCACGTCGAAGGGCGCGTTTGCGCCGGTCTCGCCCGTGAGCTTGAGCAGCGCGTTGCCACCGAGCGAGAAGCCGCAGGCGACGAGTGGGGCATCGGGCGACAGGGCGCGTAGACGTGGAGCGACGAAGGCGAGGTCAGCCGTGTCGCCGGCGTGATAGGTCCGTGCGAGCCGGTTCGGTGTGCTGGCGCCGCGCAGGTTGATGGCGGTGACAGCCCAGCCGGCCTGGAGCAGGGCGTCGGCGAGACCGCGTATATAAGGAGCGTCACTGCTGCCGCCGAGCCCGTGGATGAGCAGGGCGCGGCGACCGGTATCCGGGCCAGCGTGGTCGAGGACCAGTTGGTCACCGTCGGGGAGCTCGACCGGTTCGTGTCGCCAGTTGACGCGGGGTGGGCGTCGGACGAGCGCCCCGTAGAGCGTCTGGGCGTGTGGATTGACGAGGAAACGATGAGGGCGGAAGTGCATCGGTCGATCCCGGGCGAGGGCCGAGACAGACTCGTAGCCGCCGAACGCATGTGAGTCCAGCAACCTCGTGTCGGCCGACTCGACCAGACGCTGGGTTGGCGAGGGACTCAACCGCCCCTCCGCGACGAGGTCGACTCATCGCGAAGGGGTGGTGTGGGCCTCAGTTCGAGCCGCGTGTCCGATACAGACGACGGGTCGCGGCCAGTGCCAGGAGGCCGAGCGCGAGCCCGAGCAGACCTGCCTGCCCACCGCCGGCGCAACCGCCGCTGCCCTCGGCCGTGAGGCCGGTGAGCGGTTCATCGTCGCAGACGTCGCCCATGCCGTCGCCGTCGGTGTCGAGCTGGTCGGTGTTGGCCGTGTCGGGGCAGTTGTCGAGGAGGTCGGGGATCCCGTCGTTGTCGCGGTCGCGGTCATCGAGGTCGAGGCCGGCGGCGCAGTCGACGTCCGTCGCGTTGCCCGACGGGTCGGTCGCCGTCACGCTCCAGCGGACCTCGAGCCGGTCGGCCGGAATGACCTTACCCGCGGCGTCGTAGGCCGGCACCTGGCGAACGACGACGCTGACGCCGTCCTGGACCACCACATCACAGCTCTCGGTGAGCACCGTCTCGGTCGTGCCGTCGATGGCGACGCAGCGCACACCTTCGATGACGTACGTCGCCGAGCAGGCGTCGGTCGCGACCGGCGTGAACGCGGTCGGGAACTCGCGGAGCGCTTCGGGGACGCCACAATCGATGGTCGGCGGCGTGACATCGACGACCGTCAGTCGGGTCGTGCAGGTGTCGGTGTCGCCGCGCTCGTTGCTGCCCTCGAAGAGCACATTGGTGAGCCCGAGCGGGTAGCTGTCCGACGCGCTCTCGACCGTGAGGTCCTCGGCGCAGACGTCGCGGACGGTCGCCGTGATGGCCTCGGGGTAGCCGCAGAAGTCGGCCGGTGCCTGCACCGTGAGGTCCTCGTCGCAGACGATCTCGAACGGGTCGAGGCCGGTGACCGTGACGAGCGTCTCGCAGGTCGAACGATTACCGGCTGCGTCGATGGCGGTGATCGAGACGCGGGTCTCGCCGGGGCCGAAGACGACCGCGTTGTCGAGCGACCCGTTGGGGCCGATGAGCGTGACGGTGTTGCCGTCGCATGCGTCGGTCGCCGTCGCCGTGAGTGTGACCGCAGCGCCACAAACCCCTTCGGGCGCGTCGACCGCGAGGGTCGGAGCGCAGTTGATGACCGGCGCGGTCGTGTCGGCGACGAGGACCGTCGTGGTGCAGGTCGCGACGTTATCCTCGCTGTCGGTGGCCGTGTAAGTCACGACCGTGGAGCCCGTCGGGTAGACCGCCGGAGCGTCGTTGGTGACATCGACCGGGCGGCCGCAGGCGTCGCTGACGGACGGATTGCCAAGCGTGACACTCGTGCCAGGCGTGCCCGTGCACTCGACGGCGCGGCGTACGACCGGGCAGACAAGAGCGGGCGGAGTCGTGTCCTCATCGCAGACGATGCAGGCCGTCTCGGGGATGGCCGAGACGAACGCATGCAGGTCGCCCGACGTGGTCGCGGCTTCACCGACCACACGTCCGTTGTCGGCGACGGCCGTGGCGCGAGCCGTGGTTCCGCCAAGGGTTCCGATGTCTTCGGTCCCGCGGTGCTCTTCCCACACGAAGGCGCGGGTGCCGGTCGTGGTCTCGAGGTTGCCGGCGATGAGCCCGCTTCCGATGAGGCCGATCGGCGACGCGACGCTGGCGCCGACGAGGTCGAGTGCCGTGAGCAGCGGCGGCTCGGCGATGGACCAGAGCAGCGTCTCGGTGGTGCCCAGCAGGGTCGTCGAGGTACCGGCCGCGAGACCCTCGTCGACGACGAAGAGTGCTTCGCTCTCGCCACCGGCCAACGCGCCGAGGTCGAGGAGACCCGACTCTTCGGTCCAGGCGATGGCCCGGAGCTCGCCGTCGGCGTTCTCCGAAGCGCCGATGACGAAGCCCGTGTCGCTGATGGCCACGGCCCACGAGGCGCCGCCGAGCGTGCCGAGGTCGCGGCCCGTGCCGCTGGAGCGGAAGAGGTGGGCGCGGCGAACGCTGTCGATGGCGACCCAGCCGACGGCCTCACCGCCGTTGTTGACCGCGAGCGCGTCGCTCTCGTCACCGAACGTGACGGCCACCGCCGGCAAGCCAGGGGTCGCTACGAAGGCGCGTTTGGCACCACCGGCCGCGGTGAACTGGCCGACGACGAAGCCTGCATCGTTGATGGCGCGCGGCGTCACATCGCTGCCCCCGGTGGGTGGGGCGAGCTCGGTGGCGGCGGCACGGCCATCGGCCGAGTACCAGGCGCGACCGCCGGCAACACCGACGACGCGGTTGGTGCTGGTGGGAGCCAGGGCCGACGGGTTGGCGCCGCTGAACAAGGTGGCGAGGCCGCCAGCCGAGGTCCACGAGAAGACCGACGAGGTCTCACCCGAGGTGCGTGTGCCGACGACCAGCCCGCTCGTGTTGACGCCGGTGGCGGCAGAGGTGATGCCCTGACCCGGGGTCAGGTCGACCATGCCGGCAGTGGTCCAGGCGAAGGCGTGGACGTCGCCGCCTGCGGTCGTGGACTGACCGACAACGAGGTCGGCGAGGCCGCCGGCCGAGCCTTCCGAGGTGGTGGCGATGGCGTTCGCGCGTGAGGTCGTCCCGCCCAGAGTGCCGAGGTCCGTGAGCCCGATGGGAACTGGTGTGTTGCCGGGTCGGATCTCGTAGTCGCACACGCCGGTCGACGGGTTGCAGACGCCTGGGAACTGGCACTCGTCGGGGGTGCCGCAGCTGACCGCGGTGCCGCCGCAGAGGCCGGCCGTGCAGGTGTCGCTGAGCGTGCACTCGTTGTCGTCGTTGCAGCTCGTGCCGTTTTCGACGTTGGCGAAGACACAGCCGGCGACCGGACTGCACGAGTCGGTGGTGCAGTCGTTGCCGTCATTGCAGGCGATGAAGCGGCGCGAGATGCAGTTGCCCTCGCCGTCGCAGGTCGACTGGTCGGAGCACTGGTTGGCGTCGTCGCAGGCCGTGTCGGCGGCGCGCGGCTGGCAGTCCCAGGTCTCTTGTCCGTTCACGCACGAGGTCGGCGCGACGCCATCGCAGAAGTCGCCGCACTCGAAGGTGTAGGAGATGTAGTCCTCGTCCGCGGCACCGCTGCAGTTGTCGTCGCGGTTGTCGCAGGTGTTGTCCTCTTCGCTGAGCGGGTTGCCCGCGACGCAGGTGTCGACAGGAGCGGTGGAGCCCGGCGGGCAGGTGTTCGAGCCAGTGGCTGCGCAAACACCGACGCCGCAGCTGGTCTCGGTGACGACCCAGGCCTCGTCGGTCTGGGCGTTGCAGTTGTCGTCGATGCCGTTGCAGGTGTTGTCGGCGACGCCCGGGAGCGGGGTCAGCGTGTTCACGCAGCCGACGAACGGATTGCAGATGTCGCGGGTGCAGACGTTGCCGTCATTGCACGAGACGACCGCGCCGATGACCTGGTTGGAAGCCTGAGGCTGCAGGCCGACGGCCGTGATGCGCGCGGTGTCGAAGACGAGGTCGTTGAGCGCCAGTACGGTCACGGTGGCCGAGAGGGCGAGCGTCGTGCGGCCCCCCGCAGCCATCTGCCCGATGGTCGCCGTGGCGACGCGGGTCGTCGGGTTGTAGGTGAAGCCCTGGCTCGCCACGAACTCGAGGCCGACCGGCAACGAGTCGGTGAGTGTCACACCGGTGAGCGAGCGCGACGAGGTGTTGACGGCGGTGAAGGCGACGGTGATGACCTCACCCGGCTGCGCGCAGGCCGCGTTCCAGGCCTTGTCGACCGTGAGGCCGCCGTGGTTGCAGTCCGAGCGGACGGGGATGCGCGTCGTGCTGCCGACCGCCTGGCCGCCCTGCTCGAGGGTCGCGACGTTGACGGGCACGACACCGCTCGAGGCCGGGGCCTGCGTGCGATAGCCGAGCGACAACGAGCGGTTGCCGGCCAACATGCCGATGTTCCAGCTCAGCGTGGGAGCGGCGATGGCGTTGGCCCCGACGCCCTGGATCGACCCGGCGATGTACTGGGTCTGGGGCGGCAGCCGGTCGGTCACGACGAGGTTCGTCTGCAGGTCGGGGCTCGTGTTCATGACCGTGATGGTCCAGTCGAGTGTGCCACCGCAGACGAGGCCGGCCGAGGCCTGCTTCACGATGTGGAGGCCGGGTCCCGTGACACGCACGTTGTCGTAAGGGGCCGAAGCCGGGCAGGCGCTGGCGTTTGCACCGACCATCGAGGCCGAGCCCGTCAGCGTCGCACCGATGTTGGCGGTGACGAGCGCATTGAAGGTGAGTGCGCCCTGCGCGCCAGGAGCGAGGTCGGGCAGGACGAGCGTCAGGGTCTGACCGACCGGCGTCGCACCTGCCGTGGCCGAACCAGCGACCAGCGTCGTGCCGGTCGGGACGGTCGCTGTCAGCGTCGGCGCGGTGATCGGGCCCGAGCCCGAGTTGCGGTAGAAGACCGTGTAGGTCACGACGTCGCCCGGCTCGGCGGTCGCGCGGCCCGCGAAGGCCGTGACCTCGAGGCGCCCGGCCGGGGCGTCGATGCCGATGGTGTCGCTGGCGTTGTTGTCGCCGGCGTTGGACTCGAGCGCGGTCGACACGCTGGCCGAGGTTCCGGCGGTCGTGCCAGTGGCGGCGCATTCAGCCGTCAGAAGCTCGAAAATCAAGATGAACGGCGAGCCCTCGTTGCGCTCGGCGGCGAGCGACGGGATGGTGCAGGTGTAGCGGCTCGCGGTGGTCGGGACGCAGGTGCCGACGGCGCCTTCGGTCGTCACGGAGACGACGCTGGTGCCGGTCGGCAGGTCGACAACCAGGGTCGTCGCACCCGCGGTCGAGTTGCCGTTGTTGGTCGCGGTGTAGACTACCTCGAACGGGGTGCCGATGACGGCGACCGGCGGGGCGTCGATGCTGACCGTCACGTTGGGCAGGTTGCCCGTGAAGGTCGTCGCCGAGGCGGAGTCGTTGGCCGTCGTGCAGTCGATGGTCGGGCTCGAGAGGGTCGCGTTGCCGACGAGCGGCACCGAGAAGGCCTCGGTCGTGACGGTGGTGTCGAAGGTGCCCGATTGGGTCGCGCCGACCGCGAGGGTGCCGAGCTCGTAGACGTCGGAGTCGCCGCCCGCGCCATCGCCAAACGGGATGCCCACGGTCAGAGCGACGTCCTTTGCGGCGGCCGGGCCGTTGTTGGTGACGGTCCACGACCAGGTGACGACGTCGCCGGTCAGAGCGACGCCCGGGTTCGAGGTGAGGGTCACCTCGAGGTCGGCGGTCTGGACCGGGACGGTCGCGGTCGAGCTGTCGTTGGCGGTGGTGATCTGCGGGCTCGTCGTGCGGATGGACGCGGTGTTGACCATCTGCTGCTGGCAGACATCAGGGACGCTGAGCTCATAGGAGAAGGACGGGTTCTTGTCGCTGCGGAAGAGGACCTGCCACGAGTCGAGCGAGACACCCGAGCCCAGGCCGCAGCCGTAGAGGCCGACCGGGGCCGAATTGCTCTCGCGGTTGCCGACGGGCATGATCCATGGGTTCTTCGGCGAGATGTGGATCTTCAGGGTGTCTCTCGAGGTCATCGAGGTGACGGGCTGCACATCGAAGCCGTCGCTCGTCGGGATCGCCACGAAGAGCTGGCGCTGACCTTCGGGGGTGATGCGATCGAACAAGGCGAGCGAGCCCCAGGCTTCGGTGGGGGCCGTAACGGAGGGAGCCGCCGCTTCGAAGCGGACCTTCAAGCCTCCCCGCATGAGCTCGTGGGCGACGAGGGTATTACCTTCGAAGGTCCAGGCCGTGACGGCCTCGACCGCGTTGTCGCCTGCGGTGCGCGAGACGCCGTAGATGACGACGCCGTCGCCACCCGGTCCCGCGCCGACCGCCGTGATACGCACTGTGCCGCCCTCGTCGAGGGGAGCCACGAGGAGTGGGAGCCACGAGCCGTCGTCGCGCTGGTGCTGGTACACCGGGGCGTACACCGAGGTGTTTCCATCCACCGAGGCCGCGCCGCCGACGAAGCCGAAGGCGTCGAAGCCGGACCGGTCGAAGGTGTAGGCCGGCGACGGCCAGTCGCTCGAGCTCTGGCTACGGAAGGGCCGGAAGTTGCCGTATCCGGCCGGGCTCGGGAATTCGACACGTGTCCACTCGCCAAGCCCATCGGGAGCCCAGACGCTGAAGTTGCCTGAGGACTCGGCGGCCGCGAGTGGGTGGCCGGTCTGAGCAAAGGTCACGTCGGCGAGGTAGGGGTAGGGGTGTGTATTGTCGAGGCGCTTGGACGACCAACCGTTGGCGGCGCGGTACCAGATGTGGATGTTGCTGTTGAGGTTCGAGACGTAGCCCGTGAGTGTGCCGTTCGCGCCAGCGTCCCAGAGGTAGGTCGCGTTCTGGCCCTCAGGTGTGGTCAGGATGTGGGCTGTTGCGGGGTTCGTCGCCACATCGAAGGCGTAGTAGCCGCTTCCTGTCGGCTTGTTGACATAGAGGGAAGTGAAGTCCAGGCCGCCCGGGAGGCCTGTGTCCGACGAGAGATTTGCGTCGGGGCCGAACACTTCGTCCGTGCGCACGAAGCCGTTCTCAGCATCGGGGTCTGCAAGCCACGCCACGTAGTTGAAGTTCGTCGCGTTCTGGATGTATCCGTAGAAGCGGTTCGGAGCCCTCTCGCGCTCGATCGCGCTGGTGCCGAAAAGCACGGCGGTCGTGTTGTCGTCGGCCACCACGCGCTGTCGCTGGAGGACACCTTCGGTGTCGAGGGTCCAGGCATAGACCGTCTGGTTGGAGTTGAGCTGGGTGATGTTGCCGTAGCCCATGACCTGACCGTACGGCGTCACACCGACGATCGCTGATGCGTCGGTGAGCGGTTGCGGCTCGATGCCCCCACCTGTGAGGTCCCAGAAGGTGTTGATGTAGATGCCGTCTTCGTCGGTCGAGCGGCCATAGGCGATGTTGTATTCGACCGCAGTCGGGATTGAGGTCTCCCGCGTCCGGCCAGTCGCCTCGAGGACGGTGGATGTCGAGGAGACCTCCGGCGTGATCGGCCAGAAATGGGCTGTGTAGCGAAGCGAACCCTGGATGTTGCTCGCGCCGTAGCCGACCGCGTCGCCGCAGCCCATGATGCCGCGCGCGTCGAACTGTTGGCTGGTGAACGCACCGAGGCCGACCTGCAGCTGTTGCGAACCTTCAACGATGAGCTGGGTGCGGACTGGCTCGGTGACACTCTGGCGAAGGTCGATGACCTCACCGGCGAAGCTGCTGATGACCTTCGACGCCAGGACGAGGAAGCTTGCGCCGGTCGTGCTGACGGTCGCGATATCGAATGTCGAGCCGCTCCGCTCGACGACGAGCATCGACTCGGGGTTGCCGACTCGCACATAGAACGTGCGACCGTTGGGATCGAGCTGGATAGGATTGTTCTGGAATGCACCTGAATGCACGATCGGCGTGCGGGTCCACGTGTCGCCTGAACGGATCCAAGCCAACAGCTTCTGTTCGCCGTTCTCGACGCGATAGCCGACGACGGTATCGCCGTCGAGGATACGCGAGACGCCGTCGGAAGCCTCGCGAGGAAGTGCCGCTAGCTGCCAGGTCGGCCCTGTCCGACTCCAGGCGAAGATCTGTTCACTACCCTGGCCGAGAAGCAGCGATCCATCGACCGCGAAATCAACGATGGCGGGCACCGATACGCCCGATGGTGCAGGCAGAACGGACGGCACAAAGCTGGCGCCGTCGAGCTCCCACACCAGCGTATCGTAGCGAACGAGCCCCTGCCGATAGACAACCGCCGCAAATCTCGCGCCGCTCGTGAGGACCTGACCGTTCACGGGCGAGTCCGCCTCGGGCCTCGGGAGCGAGATGTCGGACCAGATGCCGTTGGCAAAGCTGAGTGCTGCGGGGATGTTGCCCCTGATGCCTCCGACGAGTCCTCGCGCGTAGTCGGTCGAGGTGGGGGCGAACGCGCCGAGCAGCGTCGTTGTCCATAGGCCATCAGCGCCGCGGGCCCAACCGTACGAGTTGCTGCCATTGAAGTTTGGTCCGAAGAGGCCGCCGCCTGGGAAGCCGAACACCGGATAGGACACCCCGGCCGGGGTGGGGAGCGTGACGGGGGCATAGTTGTTACCGGACTGCTCCCAGGCGATGCCGACGTAGGTGAAGCCGAATTGCGGGTCACCGAAGAGCTCCAGACCAAAGAGGAGGCCATCTTCGGCGCAGCCGAATCCGACGGCCGATGCCGGCGTCGGAAACTCCGAAGGGAGCTGGAAGACGACGTCGTTGTGAGGGTCGCAGGCAAAGCCGGAGCCCTCGAGCGAGGCGCGGAGCTGGATCTTCGGGTGGGCGTTCGGGTCGATGTCGACGAGCGACCAAGCGTTGTCGGCGGTCGGGTCGAGGCCGGCGACGAGCACTTCGCCAGACGTCGCATCGAGTACGTCGACGAGGACCATGGCCCCTTCGATCGCGGTGGCCTCGACCACGACGCGACCCCAGGACAGCACGTTACCGGCGTCGTCACCGGGGATGACGGGCGAGAGATAGGTGCCAGCGTTGGCGCCTCGTTTGGAATCGATTCTCACCGAGTCATCGGATGCGAGCGTGCCGGCAAAGAAGCCGGACGCGAAGTCAGGCGTCGTGTTCTGCGAGAAGGTGGCGCCAGCCGGGGCCGGGACATTGCCGGCGAAGCGGATACGCAGGGCCTTCACGTTGAGGTCGAGCGAGCCGGTCGCACCGGTCGGGGTGTAGCCCCAGCTGCCGCTGCCGTTGTCGAACTCGAGCGTGCCCTCGCCGGGGATGTCGACCTCACTGCCGACGACCCAGTGCGAGATCTCGGGCAGGTAGTCTTCGATGACGACACCGCCTGCAGGGGCTGCGCCGGCGTTGTTGTAGGCGACCTCGTAGCGGACACGATCGCCAGCCCCGAAGGCGCCCGACGCGGCGGTCTTGATGACGAGCGGGTCGGCCCGATAGATGGTGGTGCCACATGAGGCGGCGTTGTTCGTCAGGATCCGCTCGATGTCATCGACGGCCGGATTGAAGTCGAAGCGGTAGTCGGTCGAGGCGGTGACCGCCTGGGTGACGGCGGTCTCGCTCGCGACGGCGTCGGAGACCGAGCCCTCGATGGTGAGGGTCGCCTTGCTGCCGGCTGGCAGGCCGACGCGGCGATACCAGAGCGGGTCGCCCGCGGCTGAAGAGCCGAGGCGATAGACACCGTTGCTGAACGTCCATGCGACGGGGCCCGAGAGGGCGGCACCGGTCGTGCTCACGAGGTTGCCGGCACCGCCCGAGGCGGTGGTGACGACGACCTCCGAGCGGGTGTCGCCCGAGAAGGTGAACCACGACGGGATGGCCCAGCCGACGTTGAGGCCAAAGGCCGTGACCGTGCCGTTGTTCACGAGCTCGATGACGAGCGTCGCCGGGGCCCCGGGGATGGTGCCGGGGAAGGCGCCTTCGGGAGTGCAGACGGCGGACACGCCGATGTCGATGCCCGGGGTCTGGGTGGTGACCGAGCTGGTGTTGTTGGTCGGGTCGTCGTCGGGCGGCGGGTTCGGGCCGGTGGTGCCGATGGAGCCGAGGTTCAAGAGCTGGGCGCCGGGCTGCGGCTCGAGGCCGGTGGCCGGGTTCTTCAGGGCGACGTCGATGAAGATCGAGAGTGGCCCGAGGTTGCCCGCGAGGTTGGGGCGGTAGAAGGCGACCCAGTTGACGGCGCCGCCAGCCGCGCTCGTGCGCCAGCCGGTTGCGGCGGGGTTGGCCGGGTTGAAGGCGGGCTGTGCACCGTTGAGCGGAGCCGCGTTGAAGTAGACCGTCTCGCCGTTGTTGGCGACGTGTCCGACGTAGGTCACGTCGACGAGGCCGTCGGCGGCCGGGCCGTCGAAGAGCTTGTCCACGATGAGGACGGGGCCCGAGGCCTGACGGCTCGCGTTGCCATAACGAAGGCGGTAGGTCACGACCTGGCCCGGCTGCGAGAAGGTCGCGCCTGTCTTGATGACGTAGGGGTCGGGGAGCGGGGTGCGGACGTCGACCGAAGCCGTGTTCGGGTGGGTCGCGTCTTCGCCGGAAGTCGTTGACACTGCGACATTGTTCGTCAGCGTGGTGGCCGGCGGGGTCGTGTCGGCGAGGCGCGCGCGGAAGCTGATGGAGACGTCGCCCGAGCTGCCGGGGAAGAGGCCTGCCGGGTTGGGGGCGCGGGTCAGGGCGTTGCCGGTGGCGACGCTCCAGGTGAGGCGCTGGGCGCCGTTGACGGTCGTGATGGTCGGCGCGCTCGAGCCCGTGAACGACCAGCCGGTGGTCGTGAGCAGGGTCGAGTCGGGCACGTAGGTGACACCGAGCGGCAGGGTGTCGACGACGGCGACGCCGCGCGCGACGTTGGCGCCCTGGTTGCTGACGACGAGGGTGTAGGTTACCTCCTCGCCGGCGACCGGGGCCGCTTCATCGACGGCCTTGCGGATGGCGAGGTCTGCGTTCTCGACGAGGACGCGGCAACCGGTGAAGACCGAGGTCGTGAGCACACGGGTGATGTCGGTAGCGATGACCACGCCGCCGAGGTCGGCGAAGGTGCCCGACGCGGTGCCGGCGGCGACGCGGCCCGTGAACGTGATGCGGCCACCCTCGAACGAGCGGAGCGGGATGGCGTTGTTCGAAGCGATGGCTTTGGTCGGCTCGACCGTGACCGTCTGGCCGTTGATGACGGCCGGCACGTTGACGGTGCTGTAGGTCTGGTTGGCGGCCGTGTTCCAGGTGTGGGTGGCCGACACCAGCGTGATGAAGGCCGGGACCTGCTCCGTGATGACGACGTCATAGTCGTCGTTGGTCGAGTTGTTCACGTAGTCGAGTGTCCACGTGAAGAGCGAGTCGTTGCTCGGCAGGGTCGGGTTGTCGGCGGCGACCACGTCGGGGCACGAGCGGAGAGCTTCGATCGAAGGGTCGAAGGAGACGATGGTCGTGACCTCGTTCGAGACCGCGGGCAGGAGCTGCTGCGAGAGGATGGCGGCTTCGTTGCGCAGGTTCGAGCCGGCAGGCGCGGTGTTCGCGACCTTCACCGTGTAACGCACCGAGGCGCTGTTGCCGCTCGGGAACTGGGCGGGCGTGAGGGCCGAGTTGTCGATGAGGTAGGCGACCCAGATCGGCGTCATGCCGGCCGGTGCCGCGATGGTGCCGTTGGGGAGCGTCGTGCCGCGGGTGAACTGCGAGCGGATGTAGCTATCGGTAAAGCTGAAGTCGCCGCGCAGGTCGGCGGGCAGGGCGGGCGGGGTGGAGGCCGAGAACCAGAGCTCACCGTTGCCGGGGACCGCGTCCGAGATGACGAAGCGGGCGTTCGCGGGAAGCCGGTCGAGGACCCAGCTCTGCGTGGAGACGGCATCGCCGACGTTCTGATAGGTGAGTGTGTAGCGCAGGTCGGTCTGGGGCGAGGCGACGCCGAGGTCGACGCGTTTGGCGACCTGCAGGTAGGGGTTGCCGTTGGCCGTGACGGTGCGAGCGGCCGAGCGCGAGACGGGACCGCAGACGTCGTCGTTGCCTGCAGCGCTGGCAGTGAGTGTGAAGCCCGAGCCAGACACGTAGCCCTTGGGGACGTTGACACGAACCGCGATGTTGCGGGACTGCAGCGGCGGAATCGAGGCGTAGCGGACACGGAGCGTGTCGGGCAGGCCGCCGAGCTCGACGACGCCACCGGGGGCGGTCGCGGACACGAAGGGCAGGGGGCCGGTCGTGCCGTTGATGGCGAGCCGCGGCATGACGACGTCGACGACCACGTTGAGCGCCGTGTCGGTCTCGACGCCGCCCGATTGTTGGTTGGGAATCGAGATGTTGAAGGTCGTGTCGCCGGTGCCGCTGACGACCTGCGGGTTGGCGTTGACCTGCATGAACTCGAAGCTCGGCACGACCGGCTTGACGTCGACGGACTCGGCGTTGGTGACCCACGAGGCGATGCCCGTGACGTTCTGAGACTGGGTCTCGCCGACACCGGTGTACGCGTAGGTGCGGAAGAGGCCCGTGTTGTTCACGGCGGAGACGGGGCAGCCGTTCACCGGGTTGTCGACGGTGACCGTGAATTCGGCGGTGGTCGACGCGGCCAGGCCCTCTACCGGGAAGTAGGGCGAGGCCAGCTTGGGCACGCGGAAGGCGACCCACCGGACGGTCGCGGGATTGGCGGGGAGCGCGGTCGTCCAGGTGCCATCGAGGACGCCGGTCGCGAGTGTGACGCCGGGTGGGGCATCGCCCGCGTTCCCGGCTCCGGTCGTGTTGTAATAGATGGTGCCGGCTACGGACGCCGGGAGGAAGGCCGAGTTGAAGGTCGTGCCGGCGGGCACCTTGTCGACCATGAGCGTGTTGTCGAGCTGGGACGCGCCGTTGTTGCTGGTGCCGAGCAGGAAGGTGACGGGCTCGCCGTAGCCGACCGAGAGCCACCAGTTGTCCTGACCCGCCGACAGACCGTACGACCCTCGGATCTTGTCGCCCTTGGCGTAGATTCCGACCGGCGTGTTCGGGATGTCGATGAAGACGGAGACCGCTGACGAAGCGGACTCGGGGGCGAACCCGCTAACGATGCGCGAGCCGTTGTCGACGCGATGGTTGGCCGGCAGGACACCGTTCACCTGCGTGACGTCGGCCTTGAGCAGCAGGCTGTAGGTGAGGTTTCGGCGGTCGCCGACCTCGAGGGTGGACAGGTCCCAGTAGATCGAGTTGGCGGGAACGACGACGCCGTTGGTGAGCGTGATCTGGTTCGCGGTGAACTGGCCGCCGTCCGAGATGGTGAAGGCGGTGGCCGGCGAGCCGACGAAGACGGAGCCGAAGGTCGAGCCCTCGGTCGGGGCGACGAGGTCGGTCACGTCATCGATGATGACGGTCTCGTGGAAGGCCTCGGTGCAGGTCTGCGGCGGGAACTCGTAGTTGCCGAGGTAGAGGTTGTAGCCGAGCGTGCGGCCGCCATCGATGTACCAGGTGCCGCCGATGTTGAAGGCGCCGGTCGGGGTCTTGCGCAGGAAGGGCTGCGGGGCGGACGCGTTGGTCGTGGCGACCTGGCTCGAGGTGACCTGGTTGGCGTTGGTCGCACGCGCGAAGGCGGTCGAGCGATAGGTCGTGGTGTCGAGCGCGCCGACAGGCGGTGCGACGTCGGCGGTGACGACGAAGGTGTGGCCGGCGTTGACGTTGCCGAGCTCCCAGACGACCGAGTTCGCGGGGATGGTGACGCCGTCGATGACGGTCTCGGCGGTGACGAGCGTGCCGTTGTTCGAGGCGCCGCGGAACTGGAGCGCATAGCGGCGGCCGAATGGGTCGGCGGCCGGCAGGTCGAGCGGCAGCCAGGCGAGCACGTTGGTGGCGTTGACGAGCGAGACGGAGACGCGGACACGATAGGTGTAGGTCTGGTTCGAGCAGGTCGAGGTCGGGGCCTCGAGGGCGGCGCGCACGACCGAGCGCGGGGTCCAGGTGATGCGATAGGCCGAGACGACGGGCTTGAGCCGGATCGGGTCGGCGTCGGGCACCGGGATGACGCGCTCCTTCATCTTGATGACGACGCGACCCGAGGTGACCGAGGCCGGGACGCCCGAGAGGCTCGCCATGCCGCGATAGGAAGTGTCGTCCGAGGCGCCGAGGACAAAGCCCGAACCGTCATCGGGGTTGGTCGGGTTGTCGGGATAGAAGGTCCCCGACTCGCTGAGGAAGTACACCTCGATGTCGCTCGCCTGGGTGGCGGTGTAGTCGAGGTAGATGCGGCCCCAGGCGTCGAACGAGACGGGGGACACGAGGAGCGACGTGACCTGCCCGATGCTCGCGTCGTTGGCGACGGTGACGAGCTGGCCGAAGGGGTCGTGGCGATAGCCGAACGATTCCGGGATATTAGCGATGCCCGCGTTGTCCTGGAAGGAGTCCGTCGAGGTGCCGCTGTTCTGGTCGGTCACCGGGGCGGCGAGTGCGGGGTGCGCGAGCGAGGCCAGCGTCAGGGCGGCGGCGAGGCGCGAGACGGACCGACGGAAGAAGGTGGCTCGGAGGAGCGACGTGGTGCCCAGGCGGGTCGGAAGCATACGGGGCCTCGCGGAGTGACGCTGACAGCTATGCGGAACCAATGGTCTTGGACCGCGCAACGGAAGCGAGGACTTTACCGTAAAGTCAAAGTGGTTGAAAGGCGTGATTCGAAAGACCTTTGGACACGCCTAATGCAATGAATCAATGGATTGTTTTGGATGGGGCGCCTCAGCGGCGGGAGCGCGCCCGGCGAATCGTGAAGGCGAGTGCGAGGCCGGCGAGCGAGAGCCCGACCGGGCCGCCCGAGCAGTCACCACCGGCTACCACCCCGCGCGGGACCTCATCGGGGTCGCACACGCTCCCGACGCCATCGCGGTCGGAGTCGCGCTGGTCGGCATTCGTGATGGTCGGGCAATTGTCGATTCCGTCGGTGGTCGTGTCGTCGTCGCTGTCCGGGTCCCTCGGGTCCAGCCCGATGAGGACCTCGAGCCCGTCCTCGATCCCGTCGCCGTCGCTGTCCCGGTTCAGTGGGTCGGTGCCTCGCGCTACCTCGTCACCATCTTCGAGCCCGTCGCGGTCGGTGTCGGTGTCGTCGGGTCGGGTGTTGCGCAACAGCTCCTCGTTGTTCGAGAGCCCGTCGCCATCGTCATCGAGCTCAGCGCACTCGTTCAGCGCGCAGGTCCAACCGACCTCCGGCTCGCACTCGAAGCAGCCGTCGCCCGCGGCGTCGTTGTCGTCGTCGCACCCCTCGCTCCCCCCACGTTGCCCATCGCCACACACCTCGGTGGGGGTGCACACGCTGCGCTCGCCCGTCGCCCCGACGCACGTCCAGCCGCTCTCGATGCCACACGCGGTGCACCCGTCGCCCGCGAGCTGGTTGCCGTCGTCGCAGGCCTCGGCCCCGAGCCACCGCCCGTCGGCACAGATAGCCGCGCACCCGGTCGGTCCGCAGGTCCACCCGAGCTCGGCCGCGCAGGTCGGGCTGCAGCCATCGCCTGCCGACCCGTTGTCATCATCACAAGCCTCGAAGCCCGCGACGATCCCATCACCACATTCGGCTGCGTCGCAGATCGACGGTCCGTCCACACACACCCAGCCGGGCTCGAGCCTACAGTTGTCGTCGCACCCGTCGCCGACCACGAGGTTGCCGTCGTCGCACGCCTCGCCCTCGCCGAGGACCTCGTCGCCGCAGCTCTCACGACACCCCGCAAAGGCCGGGTCACCACGCCCGTCATCGCACACGAAGCCACGCTCGATGCTGCATCGGTCACACCCGTCGAAGGGCTCGACGTTCGCGTCGTCGCAGCTCTCGTCACCGACGATTCGTGCGTCTCCGCAGACCGCGACGCAGAAGTCCTCGTCGCACGACCAGCCCGGTTCGTGTCGGCAGCTCGTGTCGCATCCATCGTTCGGCTCGAGGTCGCCGAAGTCGCATTGTTCATTGGCGTCGAGTGCGCCGTTGCCACACGTGGCCGCGCAGACGAGCTCTTCATCCGAGGGCGGGGGACAGACCCACCCGGACGTCAAGGCGCACCCCGCGCACCCATCGTCCAGGTCCTCGTCGCCGTCTTCGCAGGTCTCGTCGCCAGCGACGATCCGGTCACCGCAGATCGTCGTGCACCCTCCGAGGTCCAGCGGTTGGCACACCCAGCCGTGTTCGCGGCTGCAGGTCGATGAGCATCCGTCACCGTCGCGCAGGTTGCCATCGTCGCACCCCTCGCCGACCTCATAGAGTCGGTTGCCGCAGCTCTCGCGGCACCCCGCGAGGTCACACACCCAGCCTGGCTCGACCCCGCACGCAGCGCATCCGTCGCCGCTCACCGCGTTGCCGTCGTCGCACCGTTCATCGCCAGCCACATACCCATCACCGCAGCTCGCCGCGATACACGCGCCGCCGATGAGTGGGCAGCTCCATCCCGGCTCGAGTCGGCAGCTCGGGTCACACCCATCGCCACCCGATGATGTGCCATCGTCGCACGCCTCTCCGGCCTCCAACACACCGTTACTACAAGTGTTTCGGCAACCGGCTGTGTCGCAGACCCACCCCGCCTCGAGCTCGCACCCGGACGAGCAGCCATCGCCTCCATCCGCGTCGCCATCGTCGCAGGACTCGACGCCCGCGACCCGTCCGTCGCCGCAAGCAAGCGCCCCGCAGACCGACGCATCACCCTCGGAACAAGTCCAACCCGCCTCGACACGGCAGCTCGAGTCGCAGCCATCGCCGCCGCGTGTATTGCCATCGTCGCAGAGCTCGTTGGCGTCGAGCAGGCCATCGCCACAGGTGCGGGTGCAGCCGGTCTCGACGCATACCCAGCCCGACGCCACGCGGCAGCCGACGCACCCATCCGACACGAGGTCGCACTCCTCGCCGCCCAGTACCCGCCCGTCTCCACAGGTCGGGGCGCACACACCTTCTGGACAGTCCCATCCCGACTCGGCGCGACATCCGTCCGAGCATCCATCCCCGGCCTCGAGGTTGCCGTCGTCACACAGCTCGCCAGGGTCGCGTTCGCCGTCGCCACACGTCCGTCGGCACCCGCTCGTATCGCACGACCACCCCGACTCGATGCGGCACCCGAAGCACCCGTCGCCGGTCGAGTCGCCCGCGCCGTGGGGGCCGTCGTCGCACTCTTCTGTGCCTGCGACCAACCCATCGCCACAGGCCTCGGCAAAACAGGTCGATGGGGTCGCGACGCAGAACCAGCCGGCCTCGACCTCGCAGTTCGCCGAGCACCCATCGCCGGAAACCGCGTCGCCATCGTCGCACACCTCGCCCGGGTCGCGGGCGCCGTCGCCGCAGCTGGCGATGCAGAGGTCGCTCGTCTGCGGCCGTGCGATACACACGTAGCCCGGGTCGGGTTGGCATCCCGTGCAGCCATCGCCGCCCGAGTCGTTGCCGTCGTCGCAGGACTCGTCGCTGTCGCGTGTGCCGTCGCCGCAAGTCGGCAAGGTGCAGTTCAAACGGCAAGCGTCTGCGAGGTGGTCGGAGTTGCCGATGTCGAGGCGCATGAGCGACAGGCCGGAGGGGTCGCGCACCGGGACGATGATGGAGTTGTCGGCGACTGCCAGCGCGGACGGTGGGGCAGCGAGCGAGAGGCCAGGATGACGGGAGGACAGGTCGGTGACCGCGAGCAGCGTGCCATCGTCGTCCCATCTATATAGGAGGTCGATGCCGTCGACCTGGCCGAGCGCGAAGACGGTGCCATCGGGGGCGATGACCAGGGTGTGCAGTGGACCGTCGGTAGCGGCGACGACGCCGACGAAGGCGCCGCTTCCGGAGTAGCGGACGATGGTATCGCCTTGGATCGTGAGGAGCTCGCCGCTCGCTTCGAAGGCCAGCGCGCGCTCGCCGACGGCCGCCCCGAAGTTGCCCAGGTGGGTGCCGTTGAGGCGTGAGATGCGCTGAATCGGACGCAAGGCGCCGTCGCTCGTGCGCGCCGAAGCCACGTACAAGAAGTTGCCGAGGCTCGCGATGGCCTCGGGCTCGGTGAGAACGCCGCCCAATGGGTAGGCGCCGAGCTTGGCGCCGGTTGCGGCGGAGACCCGCTCGATACGATCGCTGCCGGTCGCGGTCGTGTAGACGATGCCGTCCGGGCCCACCAGGAGCCCGCCGAGCACGACGCCCGAGAAGCTCGCCAGCGGGGTCGGCGCCGCATCCCCCGGCGCCACGACGAACAGCGTGTCGTCAGCGGTGAACAGGGTCGCGGCGGGCAACGATGCGAGCCCTCGCAGGTCCTCGGACGGCGCGAGCTCGGTCCAGGGGGTCAGCGCTCCAAAGAGCCCGTCGTCGCAGGGCTCGCCCGCCGTCGCTTCACCGTCGCCACAGATCGCGCGCGCCGCTGGCGAGGCCATGAGTATGGTCGCGAGGGCGAGGGCTTTGATGAGGGGCAAGGGCATGCGTGGGGGGCTGGCAGTCGCGTTGCGGAGCATCGCGTCAGGGGGCTACGAAGGTGATGAGCGCGTCGATGAGGGTCGTCAGCGCAACGTCGGACTCGATGGTCTCGAGCGGGAATCCGAGCACCGCGGACTTGCCGGCGCGACCGACGCCAGCGACCATGTCGTTGCCGTAGCGCAGGATGATGGTGGCGCCCGAGGCGGTGGTGAGCACGTCCGGGAAGTCTTCGATGTAGGGTGATGCAGACGTGCCGAACGCGAACGAGGCGACCGCGCCGAGCGGCCCTACACCCTTCACCGCGTTCTGGTTCGAGTCGTCGGCCGCGTAGATCGCCCCGAGCGATGTAAGGAATGTGGCGCCCGTATTGCGCAGCTCGTAGGCGACCTCGGAGCCCGACACGATGAGGGCGCCACCTGCGTCGAGGTAGGCCGCCGCGATAGCCCGTTCGGTCGCGTCGAAGGTCTGGTCTGAAACCGACTCGTCGCCGACCATCCAGATGACCACCGGGAAGTCGGTGAGGTCGACCTCGCCCTCGGCGACGGCTTCGTTGCTGGCGGTCGCCGCCTGTCCAAAACGTGCGACACGGGCGGCGTGGTCGTGGCGCAGGTCGGTCCACGAGCCGCCGAAGATGCGGTCGAAGCCATCGACGACCAGGATCGGCGAGCCGTTGTGGACGTAGGCCGAGCGGCTCGGCAGGACGTCTTCGGCGGCGACGTCTTCGACCTCGGGGACCACCCGGACATAGACGCCAGTGTCGCCGGGCAGGGCAAAGGTGGCGCGTTGGGTCGCCGGGTCGACGCGGGCGACGACCGTCCACTCGGTGCCACCGAGCGAGGTCTCGACGAGGTGTGCCGTGGTCCAGTCGTCGTCGGGCGACAACCAGGTGACCATCGCGGTCCCCGCGTTGGCGATGGCCGTGCGCAGCTCGATACGTGGGCCGCGGCGCGCGCTGAACGAACCCCAGCGAAGGGCCTCCGAGAAGGCCTGGTTCCACCAGGTCGCGTCGTTGTGGGCGGCGATGGTCGGCCAGATGACGGCCGTCTTGTCGCGCAGGGTCGTGCCCGTAGCCGTCGCGCTCGCTAGGTTGCCGAGCGCCGCCAGGAGCGTCGTGTTGTTGCTGCGTGTGCCGCCGCTTGCGGTGTGGTTGCTGCGCAGGAACCCGCCGACCCGCGCGAACGCTTCGTAGGCAGCCGAGCTGGCATAGAGCCCGTCGAACAGATGGGCCGCGAGGACCAGGCCGGCGTCGAAGGCTGCGTCCAGGTTGGCTGCGACCGCCTGGTAGCCGCCCGAGTGTTCGGTCAGCGTGACGTCGCCCGTGAGCGGCGTCTGTATGAGCCGGTCGCGATACAGGATCGACGTCACGTCGCGCAGCAGGAGGGCCAGGTTGCCTTCACGCATGAGCTTACCGAAGTTGCCCGACGCTGCGTTGACGGGGCCCTGCGGGGTGACGAGCACGGCGTTGACGCCCGAGGCCCAGAGCTGCTCGCGGTACTTGTGATAGGGCAGGGTGGACGTCAGCGTCGTGCCGTGACCGTGGAAGTGCACGACGTAGTGGACCGGGCCGCGGTCGATGTAGTCGGACGGGACGAAGACGTTGACCGAGTCGTCGGTCCAGGACCCGGAGTCGTCGGGGAACGGGGCGCTGGCCAGACGCACGGTGGCAGAGCGGCCGTAGGCGGTCGTGCCGGCAGCCAAGGCAGTCCAGGACGCGGTGGGCAACGCGTTTCCAGCGACCGCGAAGACCGTCGCCTCGTAGCGCGTCGCTATCGCGCCAGCACCTTGTGGGGTGGCATCGATGCGGAGTCGCGCCTGTCGAACGGTCGCCGCGGCGGCGCCATCGAAGCGCAGCGTGAACTGCAGTGATTCGCCCGCCCCGACCGACACGGGTGCGCCCTGCACACGGATGTCGGCCGCGTCGAGGACCGCGACGGTGATGGCCACCCAGACCCCACGATTGTCGATGTCGACAGTCAGTGACGATGGTCCGGCGCCTTTAGCCACCCACGGAATCGCCAACGTCGTAGGGACCGCGAGGTCGACCGGACCGGTCGGTCCGACGTCGTTCGTGACGTCCACATCGGCCGGGGGCTGCGTGTCGGAATCAGTCGCGTCGACCGCATCGGCATCGAAGATATCCGCGTCGACCGAATCCAGCCCATCGACCCCGTCACCCGGGATGGTCGTGTCCCCGGTCTGCGCCGTGTCCGCGGCATCGCCGGACGAGTCTGCGGCATCAGCCGACCCGGTGTCGAGGACCCCATCGGACTCCCCCAGAGGTCGCGCCGAGCCGTCCTTGCTGCGCTCGACCTCGGCCCGCTCGACCTCGGGATCGTCACCGCACGCAACCAGTGCAGTGAGGATGACGAGGGTCGCAAGTGCTTGGAGGACAACGCGCATGGCGCGAGAGCATCGTGGATCCACGCGCTCCATGCAAGGTCCTACGACGACCGCCCCGTCAACGCCCGGTCGATCGCCCCACCGGCTCCATCGCCCGCACCGACCGGGCCTTGCGTGTTCGCATCGAAGGCCCCATCGTGGCACGCCTCGAACCTGAAGGTGCCACCATGGTCGACGACAAGACCCGAAGCAGCTCGCGCCGAGACCCCTGGGTCATCCTCGCGAGCCTTGCCACCGCAGCGTCCTCCGCCGCCGCGCTCGTGTTCGTCCTCAGCGAGACCGGAGCCCTCACGACCGTGCTCATCGGCGTCGCGCTCGCGCTCTCCGTTCTCACCTTCGTGTTCGCGTTGCGACGCGCACCCAGCGCCTCGCCCACAACTTCGGCCGCCGGCCTCGTGCACGCCCCCGACACAACCGGCGCCGCCAACGCCGCCACCGTCAAGACCCCAGCCCGTCCATCGTCCACCCCAACCAATGCCCTCGATCATACCGGCCTCCGAATCGGCCGCTACACCCTCGAAGAACGCCTCGCCGTCGGCGGCATGGGCGAGGTCTGGCGCGCCAGCCACGACACCCTGCTGCGCCCCGCGGCCCTCAAGATCATCAAGCCCCAGACCGGCAAGAAGGTGCCAACCGGCGAACGCCTCGAACGTTTCCGCCGCGAAGCCATGGTCACGAGCAGCCTCACCTCGCCACACACCGTCGACCTCTTCGACTTCGGCATCGAGGGCGGCACCCTCTATCTCGCCATGGAGCTCCTCGACGGCATGAGCATGCGCCAGCTCGTCGAGACCTACGGCCCGCTCGAAGAAGCCCGCGTCGTCTACCTGCTTCGTCAGGCGTGCCACTCCCTCATCGAGGCGCATGAAGGCGGCATCGTCCATCGCGACCTCAAGCCCGAAAACATCCTCATCACGCGCGCCGGCCGCGACCACGACTTCGTCAAGGTCATCGACTTCGGCCTCGTCAAACAACTCACCAAAGGCGCCGCCCGCGGCACGCTGAGCGGGGAAGACCAAGCGCCTGGTCGCGAGCTCACCCAGATGAACGTGCGGCTCGGCACTCCGGGCTACATGTCCCCGGAACAGATCGGCGGCGACGGCATCGACCAACGCGCCGACATCTATGCGCTCGCCTGCGTCGCCTACTTTGCCCTCACGGGCCAGCCCGTCTTCGAGGGCACCGAGGACTCGCAGCTCATGTTCGCCCACGTCGCCGTCGACCCCGAACCCCCTTCCGTCCGGCTCGGCCGCCCCGTCGACCCCGACTTCGAAGCGCTGCTCTTGCGATGCCTCGCGAAGAACCCCCTTGCCCGCCCACACACGATGGAGGCGCTCGACAACGCGCTCGCCGACCTGCACTTCGACCCGCCCTGGACCCCCGAACGAGCCCGCCGCTGGTGGGCCGCCGCCCCCGGCCCGGTCCCGAAATCGCGC
This sequence comes from uncultured Myxococcia bacterium, assembly GCA_942493285.1. Lineage (GTDB taxonomy): Bacteria > Myxococcota_A > UBA9042 > PHBI01 > PHBI01 > WYBB01. The sequence continues at coordinate 5,147,648 of OW818691.1, read as the reverse complement.
ACCATCAAGGTCGCCCCCGTCCGCGCGTGACTTCGCCATGCCCCATCTCGGCCGCATGACCCCACTGCAGACCCACACCTTCGTCGATGGCCGCATCGAGTCGGAGTCCTCGCCGTCGCACCCGCCGTCCGACCCCAACTGGCCCTCTCTGCCGGCCTGGCTCACGACCGCTGACACCCACGCTCCGCCGCTCGTCGGTTCCTGCTCCGGCTACGTCGAGCGCGCCTCCGCCCCGATGAGTCGGCTCGAACGCGCAACCGGCTCCGTTGTCTTGATTTTCGAACTGTCTGCGCCCATCTCACTTCACACCCGTGCCGGCCCGCGACGCTTCCACGAAGGCGGCTTCGTCGCCGGCCTCGACGATATCCCGACGCGTACCGACAATGGCCTCCACCAGTCGGGCATCGAGCTCAAGCTCTCCCCTCGCGCCGCTCGCCGCCTCTTTCGCCGCCCGCTGTCAGAGCTCGCGCGCGACATCGTCCCTGTCACCGAACTCCTCGACGGCGAAGACCGACACCTCCCCGAACGCCTCCACAATGCTCGTGACTGGCCCTCCCGCCTCGCCCTCGTCGTCGACCTCCTGACTCGCCGCATGCGGGTCCCCATCGCCGCCGAGCGCCGCGTCACACACGCACTCAGCCTCCTCCACCAGAACTTCAAGGTCTCGGCCGCCGCCGCCGCCGTCGGCCTCAGCGTCACCCACCTCGAGCGCCTGTTTACCGACCACTTCGGTGTCCCACCCAAGGTCGTCGCCCGACTCCACCGCTTCGAAAGACTCGTCGCCGCCATGCGCACCCACCCACACCTGAGCTGGTCCGACCTCGCCCACGCGTTTGGATACGCCGACCAATCCCACCTTACGCGTGAGGTCCGACGACTCTCCGGCATGACCCCGACCGAGCTCCGCCGTTCCCACCTGGGTGTTGACCAGACATCTAATGATTCAGATGACTCAGGTGTCGATGTGGGATTTGTTCAAGACCAGTCCCGACGCTCAAAGGCACTCTGAGCCCAGGCCGCGGAACCCGATCTCGCCGCCGCGCCCGCACCCACAACCCCAGGAGCCAGTTCCAATGTCCAACCTTCCCACCGAGCACCCTCACCTCGTCCCCCACCTCGTCGTCCCCGACGCACGCGCCGCCATCGCCTTCTACGTCGAAGCGTTCGGCGCCACCGAGGTCTACCGCCTCGTCGCCACCGACGGCCGCATCGGACACGCCGAGCTCGACGTCGGCACCGGCCGCCTCATGCTCGCCGACCCCTATCCCGAGTACGGCGCCAACCCGCCCGACCCGGCCACCCCATCGGCCATCGGGCTCACGCTCTACGTGGCGGACGTCGACGCCACGACGACCACCGCTGCCGCACTCGGCGCTACCGTCCTGACCGCACCCGCCGACCAGTTCTACGGCGACCGTATCGCGCGCATCCGCGACCCATCGGGCCACGCCTGGACCCTGCACACCCGCAAGGAGCTCGTCTCTCCCGACGAGCTTCAGCGCCGCTTCGATGCCATGTAATGGGCTGGCCGGGTCCGCTCCGAGCTCCGGCGGTTCAGACCAGCTCGGGGCGGTGGTCTTCCGATAGGTGGTGCCTCCCGGCGACTTTACGACCGCCGGGTGGACGAGGTCGACCGGGCTGGGCGTTGTCGCCTCATTCGTGTTATCGCGACGCGCGATGAGCGGTCCTCGGACCGCGTCTGCCCTTGGGATCTCGCCATGCCTCGACTCAGCGCCTTCTTCCTTCTCGTGCCCCTCGCGCTCGTATCTTCGTGCTCGGGCTGTGCGTCGCAGAAGGACGCCCGCGACCTCGCCGGACCTTCCGCCCCGTCAGGCCGTGCGCCCACCTCGTCCGCCGACGCGACCTCGTCCGACGCAAAGACCCCTGCGACCGAGGTCGTCGTGGCCCCGCCTCCACCGACGCCTACGCCGGGTCCAGACTCGCCTCCCCCGTCGCTCGATGCCCTCCGCCCATGGTTCTCGACGCCCCCGTTCGCCGCCGCGCTGGCCGACTGGCACGCTGCCGCCATGGCCGCGACCCCCGAGGACGCCGACCTCTCGCGCACAAGAGCGCTCGACGTGTTCGGTACGACTCTCGAGCCCGACGACACACGCGCCGCTCCGGCCCGCTTCATGGCAGCCTGGATCGAGAGCGAGCGTGCCTTGGATCCCATCGCCCGCGTGGCGGTGGCAGCCCGCTTCGAGGGCATCGCCGACGCCTGGCCACTCATGGCCGACGTCGCGCTCGTGCAGGCCGCGCGCCTCTACGAAGCCGGTGGCTCCTTCGACTCCGCGCTGACCGTCCTAGAACGTATCGAAAACCTCACCGCCGAGTCGGCCGGCTCGATCCACCGCGCCGAGGCGCTCGAGCTGCGAGCCGCCCTCCTCATCGCTCAGGGCCAGTCCCCATCAGCCCTTGCACTTCTCGAGTCCGCCGCCAAGAAGAACCCGGCGGCCCTCACCGCATCTGCCTGGCAACACCTCGCCGACCTCCGAGTCGACCCCGCGCAGCGGGAACACGCTCGCTTCGAGCTCGCCCATCGCTTCCCGGCCGACCCGCTCGGAAAGGCCGCCCTCGAGATCCTGGATCGCTCGCGGCTCTCGGCGTCCGACAAGCTCGTCCTTGGCCGCGCCTTGTTCGAAAACCACCGCTACGACTCCCTGCGCACCCTCCTCGTAGGCTTTGTCAAACGCACCCCCGAAGCCTGCGAAGCGTGGACACTTCTGGGCAAGGCGCTCGAGCGGACCAACCGCAAGAAGAAGGACAGAGCCGTCAACGACCGCGCCTTCGCCTTCTACGAAAAGGCCTTGGCCTGCGAGGGCGAGCCTCGCGCCGATGCGACATTCCTCGGTGGTCGCAACCGTCTGGCCAAGGGCGATACCAAGCTCGCAAAGAAACTGTTGAGCGCTCACGTCGCCGACTTCCCCGCCCGGTCCACGGCCGATGACGCCAAGCTCCTGCTGGCCCAGGAGGAGGAGCGGGCCTCGAACAAGGCCGCCACGAAGTCGCTCCTCAAGACGCTGCGCCGCTATCCGACCGGCGACATGGCCGACTCGGTCGCATGGGCCCTCATCGCTCCTCATCTGGAGAAGCGCCGTTGGGCGCCCATGCTCGACCTGCTCGACCAGATCCTGGCCCTCAGCCCGAACGACATCCCCGGCCGCCACGCCGGCCGTTACCGCTATTGGCGGGGCCGCGCCCTCTGGGAGCTCGACCGCAAAGACGAAGCACGCGTCGCCTGGCGTGAGGTCTTCCTGCGCCACCCGCTCTCCTGGTACGCGATCCTCGCCTACTCCCGTCTGCAGGCAGACAACCCCGCCTCGGTCGCCGACCTCGTCACCGAAGCCGCCGGTCATACGCCATCCACCGACGGCGCCGAACCGAGCGACCCTGCCGACCTCGACGCCGAGGCCCCGGACGAGGCTGCGCCCGAGTCGTATCGGTCGTCCCCTTCGCCCTCCGCCGAACCCTCTGGGCCATCCTCTGGAGGCCCGGCGGGCCCGGCTGCGGCGCTACGGGACCGACCTGCCGTTGGTATGCCCACGCCCACGCCCGCGCCCACGCCCGCGCCCACGCCCGCGCCCGAGTCCGCACCCACGCCCACGCCCACGCCCGAGTCCGCGCCCACGCCCGAGTCCGCGCCCGAGCTACCGATGTCGACCGCAACGCCTACGCCTCCCCCGGCTTCGACGATCCCCGCGGCCCTCTGGAAGAACCCCCACTTCCGCCGCGCCGTCGAGTGGGCCCGCCTCGCCGGCGGTCGCTACGACGAACCCTCGCCGTTCGCAGGCTTCATCGACCGTGAGCTCGCCGCAGTCCCCAGGTCCGCGCGCCCCGACCCGGCCGCCTGGTCCTGGCTCCGCGTCGAAGTGCAACAGCTCGGCGGCGCCTGGTCGCGCTCGATGCGTCTCGCCCGCACGTCTCAGGCAGTCCATCCAATGCCCTTCCCCGTCGGCGATGCCGCCCGCCCCTGGCGCCTCGCCTACCCGCAGCCCTTCGCCGAGCACATCGTCCGATGGGCCACCGAACGCGGCATCCCACCTTCCTGGATCTGGGGCGTCATGCGGGTCGAGTCCAACTTCGAACCGACGGCTGTCTCCTGGGCCAACGCCATTGGCCTCATGCAGATCATCCTGCCGACCGCGAAGTCACTCGTCCGCGACACGCCCTATGCTCCCACCCGCGAGAACCTCATGCGGCCTTCAATCGCCGTCGAGCTCGGCACCAAGTACCTCGCCAAGCTGCTCGAGCGGCACAAGGTCTTCCCGCTCGCAGCGGCCGGCTACAACGCGGGCGGCGGGGCGGTCGGCAAGTGGCGCCGCCAGTTCGGCGACGTCGATGTCGACGAGTTCGTCGAGCGGATCCCCTACCGCGAAGCCCACCTCTACGCGAAGAGCGTCACCCAGACCTTCGCGCGATATCTTTGGCTCTATGAAGGTGAGTTGCTGCTCCTCGATCTTCGACCTGTCGGCCACCCCGACGCAGCCGCCGCACCCACGGAATGAGCGCCTGCCTGTCCCCTCGCCCCGATCCATCCACGGCGTCCATCGACATGGGGATTGAAAATCACACCCCCGATGTTCGTCTCGATCGCTTCGTGGGCTTGATCCTGCGGCGCGATGTGCCCAGCATCAGTTGGATTCTACGGTCTTCAGGCAGGCGACGATGGGGATTCCGATGACACAGGCCGACCACACGCCAGGCGGCGGCCCGTCCCAGACACCCGACGGTGTCGCGCCGCCTCCTTCGAGCATGAACGCGATCCAGAAGGTCGTCTCACGCCTGAGATGGCGCGTCCGCGTCCAGAACGCCCTCCGTTACGGTCTCCTCTTTGGCGCGCTCGCGCTCGTCGTCTTCGCCACCACCATCGCGCTCACCCGGTTTCGTGTCATCGACCCAAGCGCTCCGATGGTCGGCGGCGCCATCGCCATCGCGCTCGCCGCCATCGGCCTGACAATCGGACTCACCCGCCGCCTCGACGACATCCGCCTCGCCGCCTCGCTCGACGCAGCCGGCCACTTGCACTCGCGCCTCGGCTCGGCCATCGCGTTCTCCCGCCTCCCCAACCCCTCGCCCATGCAGCGTCTCGCCATGGACGACGCTCTGTCCGTACTCGACCGCGCGCAGCCCCGCCTCGCCTCCCCCTGGCTCTGGGGCACCTTCGTCGTCGGCCTCGTCGCCCTGGTCCTGGCCCTTGCCATCACCATCCCGACGCTCGTGCTGCTCGACCCGCGTGTCCCCGCATCGACGGCCGGCACCCTGTCGCGCCTCGTCGTCCCGCCGCCCATGCAGCGCACGGTCGTCCTCATGCGCGAGGACGACAAGAAGACGCTCGAGACCCTGGCCGAAGACCTCGTCGAAGAGCAGCGCGACGCAACCGACCCCATCGTCAAAGACTTCCTGGCCGAGCTCAACGAGCTCATCCGCGCTCTACAGGAAGGCCGCATCACCCCGGAAGAAGCGCACGCCCGGCTATCGGCGCTCGACAAAGCGCTCGAGGACTACAAAGAACAGGCCGCCCAGCAGGAGGCGATGGAGAAACAACTCGAAGAGGCCGCGAAGAAGCTCACCAAGCCCGAGGCTTCACTCGCCGAAGCTCTCGAAGCCATGCGCCAGCAGGCCCTCAAAGAGGCGGCCGAAGCGCTCGAGAAGCTTGCCGACAAGGTCGACAAGAAGGAGCTTTCTAAGAAGGCCGAAGAGAAGCTCGCCAAGGACCTCGCCGAGCTCGCGAAGAACCTGAAGACCCAGCGCCAGAAGGAGAAAGAGCGCCTCACCAAAGAGAAGGATCGCCTCAAAGAGAAGGAGCAGAAGGAGAAGGACCGCTTCGCCAAGAAGGACAAGGACCGCCTGAAAGACGTCGAGCGCCAGCTCGAACGTTTTGATCAAGACAACCCCCAGACGTCTGAGGCCCAGCGCGAGCTCGAGCGCCTGTCCGACGACCTCGACTCTGCCGCCGAAGACCTCATGCGCCGCCTGTCGGAGATGATGGGCCCGATGGACTCACCCCAATCCCAAGAGGGCCCTGAAGACGTCGCGCGCCGCGAACGCGAGAATCAGCAAGGGCAGGAAGGCCAGGAAGGGCAGGAGGGGAAAGAAGGCAAAGAAGGAAAGGAAGGCGAGGGCGACGAGCTCTCCGACGACGAGCTCCGCCGTGCGGCGGAGGCGCTCAAACGAATGGCCAAACGTGGAGCCGGTCGCCAGCAGATGCGGGCCGCAGGTGGCCGTATGGTCGACCTGAAAGAGATGCTGCGCCGCGCCGCCCAACAAGGTGGCGAAGGGGAGGACGGTAAGGAGTCCTTCGAGCAGAGCGCTCAGGGCGAAGGCCAGGAAGGGAAAGATGGCCAAGATGGGCAAGATGGGAAAGACGGCAAGGATGGTAAAGGCGGGCAGGCGGGCATGAAGCCCGGCGGCAAGGGCGGCGACATGATGCTGCTCGGCGGCAAAGGCCAACCCGGAGCCAAGATGCCCGGCAAGGGCATGGGCGGCCAGGCGAGTGACGGCCCCGGCGAGGGCATCGGCGTCGGCCACGACCCGAACCTCATGGGTGAGAAGACCGACATGGAAGTCAAGACCGTCGACGACCTCGTCCAGGGCAAACCTTCCGACGGCCCGACCCAGACCCGTGTCATCATGGCCGCCGCCGGCCGCGGCTTCGCATCCCGCGCCTATGCGGACGTCCACCAGGACTATGCCGGCGTCGTCGAGGACAACCTCGAGAAAGAAAAGATCCCACCCGGCAAGCGCACCTACGTCCGCCGCTACTTCGATCTCATCCGGCCGCGCTGACGACTCCAATATCTCGACCACCGAGTATCTTGATTCTCAAGGCTTCAGGCCGCAAGGAAACACTGCATGGACACCCGCGAGCGCGTCGCCCACTTCAAGCGAGCCACTGACCGACTCCGCACCGAGATTCAGCAGGTCATCGTCGGCCAGCGCGAGGTCGTCGACAGCATCATGACGGCCCTCATCGCGGGCGGCCACGTGCTCCTCGAAGGCGTCCCCGGGCTCGGCAAGACGACGATGGTGCGCACGCTCGCCAACGCGCTCGAGCTCGAGTTCTCGCGCATCCAGTTCACGCCCGACCTCATGCCGAGCGACATCACGGGCACCAAGGTCGCCATCCAGGACGACTCCGGCCACACCAACATCGACTTCCAGAAGGGGCCCATCTTCTCGAACATCGTGCTCGCGGACGAGATCAACCGCGCCACCCCACGGACCCAGTCCGCCATGCTCGAGGCCATGCAGGAGCGCTCGGTCACGGTCGGCCGCATCACCTACAAGCTGAGCGACCCCTTCTTCGTGCTCGCGACCCAGAACCCGCTCGAGATGGACGGCACCTACCCGCTACCCGAGGCCCAGCTCGACCGCTTCCTCTTCAAGCTGCACGTCGAGTTCCCGACGCCAGATGACCTCCACCTCATCCTCGACCGCACGACCGGCTGGACCGAACCCAAGATCTCGCCCGTCATGGACCGCGCCGGCCTCTTGCAGCTGCGCCAGCTCGCCATGGACGTCCCCATCGCCCGCCACGTCCAGGACTACGCCGTCCGCATCGTCCTCGGCACCCACCCCGAACAGAAGACCTCCCCCGAGGCCGCCCGCCGCTACATCCGCGTCGGCGCCTCACCCCGAGGCGCCCAGGCCATGGTCGTCTCAGCCAAGGTCCGCGCCATCCTCGACGGTCGCTTCGCGGTCTCGGCCGAAGACATCAAGGCCGTCGCCCGCCCGGCCCTGCGCCACCGCATCATCCGCAACTTCGAGGGCGAGGCCGAAGGCGTCTCGACCGATTCCATCCTCGACGACGTGCTCCGCCTCACGAAGGAGACCGTTTGACCGCTCGTTCCCCAACCGATGGACGTCCTGCCCGGTCCGGCCTCTTCGACGACGCGTTCCTCAAGCGCCTCGAGTACCTCGAGATCGTCTCGCGCAAACGGTTCTCCGCGCTCAACCGCGGCGAGCGCCGCAGCAAAAAGCTCGGCGCCGGCCTCGAGTTCGCGGACCACCGCCGCTACTCACCCGGCGACGACTTCCGCAACATCGACTGGAACGTCTACGCGCGCCTGGGGAAACTGCTCCTGCGCCTCTACGAGGAGGAAGAAGACCTCTTCGTCTACGTGCTCATCGACGCGTCGCTCTCGATGTCCGTCGGCGAGTCCGCCAAGCTCGACTACGCCAAGAAGATCGGCGCCTCGCTCGCCTACATTGCGCTCGCCAACCTCGACCGCTCGAGCCTCGCGACCTTTTCGGAGAAGCTCGGCTCCCGCCTCCTCCCGGTCCGCGGCAAGAGCCAGATCTTCCGCATCTTCGAGTTCCTGAACAAGGTCGAGCCGGGCGGCATGACCTCCTTCGAAGAGGCGATGAAGGGCTTCGTCCACGACACCAAACGCCGTGGCCTCGTCGTGGTCCTGTCGGACTTCTACGCCCAGGACGGCTGGGAGGGTGGCCTCAACCTGCTGCGGTATCACCGCTTCGAGCCGGTCGTGATCCAGGTCACGGACCTTCGCGAGCTCGAGCCCAACTTGCGCGGCGACATCCTGCTCATCGACGCGGAGACGAAGGTCCAAAAGGAGATCACCCTCACCCCGCGACTGCTACAGAAGTACCGCGAGGCCCACGCCGCGTTCTGTGGCGAGCTCGAGGCCTACTGTAAGTCGCACCAGGTGCCGTACTACCAGGCGCCCGTGCAGCGGCCCTTCGACGAGGTGGTCATGACCATGCTCCGGGAGGGCGGCTTCCTTGTTTGAATTGTTTGATGCCGGCCCGATGTTCCTGGGCGTCTCGCTCGACGGCCTGCCGCTCGCCGAGCTCGGCAAGCTCTTCGCCATCTTCGGCGGGGCAATGCTCGTCCTCTACATCCTCAAGCTGCGCCGCCGCCGTGTGCAGGTGCCGTTCTCGCCCCTCTGGTCACGTGTCGTGGTCGAGAAGCAGAGCTCATCCCTCTTCAAAGCCCTGAAACGTGTCGGCTCTTTGCTCGTCCAGCTGGCCATCATCGCCCTCGTCGTCCTCGCCCTTGGTGACCCGAACGTCGCCGGCGCCGGCTCCATCGCCGGCTGCACCCACGAAGAAGAGAAGCCACCGCCACCGCGCCACGCGCTCCTCATCCTCGATGCCTCAGCGTCGATGGCCACCGTCGAGGGTGGCAAGACGCGGCTCGAGCGCGCTCGCGACGAGGCCGCCGACGTCATCTCCAAGCTGGCCATCCACCCGACCCAGAAGGTGATGATGGTCCAGCTCGACGCGACCACCCGTCCGCTCACGCTCTGGACCTCGGACCCGGCGGTCCTCACCGCCGCTTTGTCGCGCTACGGTCGCACGTCGGCCGACGGCTCGGCCCAGGCGCTGGACACACCCACCGCCATCGACGATGCGTTGCGCCTCGCCACCGATGCGCTGCGAGGACGCGAAGGCGCCCAGGCGATCTTCGTCACCGACCGCGCCTTCGAGCCTATCGATATCTCGAAGCTCGAGTCTCTCGATTTTCGAGTCGTCCCGGTTGGCGGCGCCAGCGACAACGTCGGCATCGAAGCCTTCAACGTGCGGCCCTACCTCGATGACTCGGTCACCTACGTCGCCTGGTACGCCATCCGCAACGAATCGTCCCAACCTGTCAAAGCCAGCCTCTACGTCTACGCGAACCCGAAGGGCACATCCGAGGTCGACTTCGACGACCCGGCCCGCCTCGTCCACACCGAGCCACTCGTGCTCCCGCCCAACGACACGCTGCGAAACCATATCCCCGAGCTGAAGTTCGAGGGCTCACGCCTCATGGCCAAGGTCGTCGTCGACGCGGCCGACCCGACACGCGACGCGTTCTCACGCGACGACCTCGCCTTCGCCGTCGTGCCGGAACGTAAGGTCCTCAAAGTCCAGCTCGTCAGCGAGGGCAACCTCTTCGTCCACGCCGCGCTCTACCTGCGCGAGAACATCGCGCTGACTGCCGTGACCCCCGCCGAATACAAGGGTCCCGAGGGCTTCGACGTGACGGTCGTGGACACGGTCGACGTCGACATCAGCCGCCCTGGCAACTACTTCCTCATCGAGCCCCCTGCCAGCGCCGCAGGCGTCGAGCCCTCCCAGTCCATCCAGATAAAAGGCCGCATGGAGCAGCCTCTGGTCCAGAAGGTCGACAAGAAGCACCCGCTCTCGCGCCACCTCGGCTTCGCCGACGCCAACATCTTGGAGATGCCGGTCTACACGACCGTGCGTGGGGACGAGATCGTCGCGTCCGCGCAGAACGGCGCCCCGCTATTGTTCGCCCGTAAGTTCCCGGACGGTCGCCGCGCTGTCGTGCTCAGCTTCGACGTGCGTAAGTCACTGCTTCCTATGAACTATTCGTTCCCCATCCTGGTCGTCAATGCCATCTCCTGGTTCGCCCAGGACGCCGACGGCCTGCTCCAGCCCAATCGCGCCGGCTTGCCACTCTCGCTCGCTTACAAGGGCACCGCCACGAGCTTCACCGTGAAGGGGCCGACAGACCTGGTGGGCGGCGTCGACAGTGTCAACGCGCGCCGAATCGGTGAGCGTATCCACTTCACGGCCCCACGCCTGGGAATCTTCCAGATCCTCCCCGGCCAGATCGCTGCCGGCACCGACCCCGCCGTCCCCGCCAATGACCCCGCAGTGGCAACAAACCCCAGCGCCGCCTCCGAGGTCGACAAACCGCTGGAGGTCGCCATCAACCTGCTGTCCCCGGAAGAGAGCCGCATCGCCCCACGCGGCGAGTATCCGGCCTGGTCCGCGCCGGTCTGGACGCCGCCGGTCCAGAACGAGTGGCTGGCAGAGCTGTGGCGTGTGTTGCTGCTCATCGCACTCGGCGTCGTGCTCATCGAGTGGTTCACCTGGCATCGGCGGTGGACGGTATGACACCCGCCCGCAAACGCCTGCTCTTCATAGGGCTCCAATACGCCTTCGCGGCGCTCATCGCCGTGGTCGGTTATCTCGTTCTTCGAGACATCGGCCCGACCTGGGTCGCCGCTCTTGCCACCGAAGGCTACACCGTCCTTCGCCCCGAGTTCGCCTGGGCTTTGGCCATCATCCCCGCCCTCATCGCCATCCGCGCCCACACCCTCTCGGACCTCCCGCGCATCCAGCAGGTGCTCTCCATCGCTCTGAAGTCAGCCTTCATCGCGCTCCTGACCGTCAGCATGATCGACATCCAGAAGATCGACCACACGCCGCGTCGCGCCGCGATGGTCTACGTCGTCGATGTATCCGAGTCGATGCCGGACGCCGCCCTCGAACGCGCACGCAAGGCCGTCGAAGCGACCTGGCACGCGACGCTCGACCTGCCTGAAGACAAGCGCCCCGAGCTCCGCGTCGTGACCTTCGCCGGCCTCGCCAACGAGCTCGTGTTGCCTGCGGTCGAGCCCGGCCAGAAGCCTCTACTCCCAGCATTCACCCGCATCGCGCCGCCCCGCGGTGCGCCGTCGACGAACCTCCAGGCCGCGCTCCGCCTGGGCCTGACGCTCTTTCCCGAGGGCCTCTTGCCTCGCGTCGTCGTCATCAGCGACGGCCTCGAGACCGAAGGCTCGCTGGCCTCCGAGGGCGACGCCATGTCGTCGTTCGGGGTGCCGATCCACTACCTCGATCTGGGCGACCTCGAGCGCCCGAGTGAGCTCATGGTCGTCGGCCTGGAGATCCCCGACGCCATCGTCAGCAAGGTCCCATTCACCGCCACCGCCAAGGTCCGCACCAACGCCGCCATGCGCGCCAGGTGCGAGGTCCAGCTCGATGGACTGGTCGAGAAGACCGACGAACACGAGCTGCCCGTCGGCGACACGACGCTCACCTGGGAGCTCACCGTCAAAGAAGGCGGCGACAAGAAGATCCTGGTCTCGTGTGCTCCGGTCGTCGCGACCGCCGACCGGTTTGCCACCAACAACCGCTTCGAGCTCCCCTTCAAGGTCCCCGAGCGCCCCAAGGTCCTCTACGTGGAGGGCGAGGCGCGTTTCCAGAAGAACCTGGCCGCGGCTCTGCAGCAGGACTTCGACGTCGAGCTGCGCAGCGCACGCGGTGTCCCGCAGTCGCTCACCGAAGCCGAGAAGTACGACCTCATCTTCGTGTCCGATGTCTCGCGCACAGCAGAGCTCGGGGGCGAGAACCTGTCGAACTCGCAGATGCGGGTGCTCGAGCAGTACGCCAAGAAGGGTGGGGGACTTGTCTTTGCGGGTGGCGAGAACAGCTTCGGTCCGGGCGGCTGGGGCCAGACGCTCCTCGAGCGTGAGGTCCTGCCCGTTCGCCTCGACGTGCAACGTAAACAGGACACCCCGAACCTGGCACTCATGCTCGTCATCGACCGTTCGGGCTCCATGGCCGGACCAAAGATCGAGCTCGCAAAACAGGGCGCCATCGCGACGCTTGGCGCACTGCAACCCGATGACCTGATTGGGATCTGTGCCTTTGACACCAAGCCCGGCGAGCTCGTCTCGCTGCAGCGCGCCGCCAACCGTTTCAAGATCACCGAGGCCGTCTCACGCCTGCGCTCCGGTGGCGGCACGAACATCTTCGCCGCCATCGACTTCGCCTACAACGAGCTCACCAAGGTCGAGGCCAAGATCAAACACATCATCGTCTTGACCGACGGGCAGAGCCCGCGCGCCGGCATCGTCGAGCTCGCCTCCCAGGCGGCCCTCGAGCGAATCACCATCTCCACCATCGCGGTTGGCAACGGCTCGGACGAGACACTCCTGCGCGACATCGCCGACACGGCCGGCGGCAACCACTACGTCACCGTCAGCCCTCAATCGATCCCCAAGCTGCTCCTCAAAGAGACGTCAGAGGTCACACGCAAGGCCCTGGTCGAGGACAAGTTCCGCCCCCGCACCGACCCACGTTTCAAGAACCTGCAGATGTTCCGCGGCCTGAACATGGACGCCGTGCCACCGCTCGTCGGCTACGTGTCGACGCGCGCCAAACCCCGCGCCGAGGTCCTCATGACGTCTCACCTCGGCGAGCCGATTCTGGCGCGCTGGCGCCTTGGTCTCGGCAAAGTCGTGGTGTGGACCTCGGACGTGAAGAACCGCTGGGCCCACTACTGGCTCTCGTGGCCTGGCTACGCGAAGTTCTGGCGCCAGCTCGTGCGCGACAGCCTACGCACCGAGACCGAAGACCCGAGCTACGCCATGGTCGCCGACATCGAAGGCACGACGCTCACGGTCGGTGTCGACGCCGTCGACGAAGAGGACCGCTTCATCGACGCCGTCACGAGCGAGGTCATCGCGACCGACCCGAACGGCAAGGAGATCCCTATTCCGCTCGCCCAGGTGGCAGCCGGCCGCTACGAAGGCAAGCTCGAGCTCGAGACCTACGGCCCCTACACGCTGCGCGGTCGCCACACCCCGAAGGTCCCCGGCGCCGACGCTCCCCCCACCTATAGAAGCTTCGCGACCATCGCCTGGCCCTTCCCTGACGAGCACCTCCTCGGCTCCCCCGACCTCTCGATTTTCGAACGATTGGCCGCCCTGACCGGTGGCCAGAAGAACCCCGACCTGGCGACCCTATTCGATGTGGGCGACGCCAAGACCGAGAGCCGCAAACCCATGTGGCCCGAACCCCTCCCATGGGCCCTTGGATTTCTCGTGGCCGACGTCCTGCTCCGCCGCGTCCGCCTATACGGCAAGACCAACCTGCGCTGGCTATAGAACGGAACGCCGTTCGGAATGGCCGGCTGCCATGGTCCGTTCGCTCGACCCGGTTCCTGCCACCCGGAGTCACACGATGCCCGTCAGACTGCTCACCGGCCTCCTCGTCTGCTACTCCGCTTGCCTCTGGGGCGCATGTACGCCACGCCACGAGCTCGCCCCATCAGAGTCCACGCGTCTGGATCTCGCGGGACCATCCTTCGCCGAGCGCGGGCCGCACGACGACGAGGCGATCGTGGCGGGCTTCACGGATGCCGTCGGCCAGTTCGCGTGGCGCGAGGACGATGGGCACGAGGTGGCGCCCGAGGTCTATCCGACCCTCGAGGCGATGCTCGAAACCCGCGCGGTTCATGAAGGCTGCTCGGGAGGCGTATGTAAGGTGACCAGGTCGCTGCTCGTCCACCGCATCTCGGATTCGGCGCCCGCACCGTCCCAATGGCCCACCCTGGATACGTTGACCGAGGCGGCCGTGTTCGGGGTGTCCTATGCTCGCAATTGCAGGTGGTTTGTGGCGACCCGCACATCGCGCGGGTGGCTCGAGCCCATTCAGCTCGGCGAGTCGGCGCGCGACTGCGCGGTGCCGCTCGACGACGAGGTCCTCGGCAATCACGCAACACTCTGGTTTCCTATCGGCATCCAACACGATGCCGACGCGGTGCGCATCGAAGCCCAGGTCGTCGTGTCAGAAGGACTCTATGAGATCTGGGATGACCCCAAAGCCGTGGCGACCATCAACCGCCGTCGGTCGGTTACGGTGTGTCGTATCGGTGTCTTCGGATCGGGAACGCTCGCGTGTTCCGAACGGGACGAAGTCGCTCCGGCGATTCGCACCAATGCCGCTGGCCTCATCGCGGCTGCACCGCTCGCTCCGGGACCCGAATCCTTTCCACTGCGCGAGGCCCACCGGGTCGGTCTCGAGCTCCCGGCGCGTTGGATCATCGCGCCACGTGCACCCACCTCCGAGACGGATCCCGTCGACCGCCCTCAATCGCTCGGCAAGCTGACCGAGACTCTCTCGCGTTACAGTGCGGCTGCTGTCGCGCAGGTATCGCTGGGTCTCGACAAGCCGACGGTGCTCATCAATCGCACCGTGCCGACCATCGGCGTCTTCGATGCTGGACGGTACCGCGAGGTCTCGAACCGGTTTGCGAGTTTCGTCAACGAGGAGCTCGAGGTGACGGCGATCCACGCCTTCGACGGCGGCGTCCAGGTCGACCTCTCACGCACCGTTCGGGGCAGTACCACGGTGACGTGGCGCTGGTCGGAGATCATCACGACGGAGCATCAGGTCATGCTCGCGCGCGGCGTCGAGTTCGCGGTCGATGGCAAACATGTGGCGTCCTGGGAGCGCAAGGTCTCCGCGGACACGACCGGCGTCACGCTCTCGGGTGGTCGAGGTGAGCTGGCGTGGTTTCGCGGGACCGGCCGCTATACGTGGGACGAGCTCGCGCACGCCACACGACGGTGGCGCCTCGCCTTCGCGCGGGCCTGGGAGCCTGTAAGTGGCGAGCCGACCCGACGAGCAGGTGGCAGAGACCCGCACGATGAGTTTACGAAGGACATCGTTGGCAGGGTCGTGACCATCCCCGGCTTCGTCGAGCCCGTGAACTGGGCCGTCGTCGACGCCGTGACTCCGATCTCCGCCTTCGACTGAGACCCGAATACAACGTGCGCATTTCAAAGCAGACCTTGGTCTGCCGCATCCACCGTGAACGATGTAGGGGCAGACCTTGGTCTGCCCTCGTCCGCATTCGACCGCCCTGAGCCACATCCGCGGGTCGTCTGGCCAATCGCCCACCTTTGTGTGAAGACCCAGACCTGCGTTGAACCGGCCCAACGCACACAACGCCTGCGGTATGACCGACTCGCTCACCTTCCTCGACTATGAGCTGCTCCCCAGCGAGGGGCTCCTGCGTAAGGGCGGCAAGCCAGTCGACCTTCAACCCAAGGTCTTCGAGGCGCTGGTCTTCTTCGCCCGGAACCCCGACCGCCTCGTCTCCAAGCTTGAGGTCCTCACCGCCCTCTGGCCCGACACCGTCGTCGAAGAAGCGTCCCTCACCCAGGTCATCCACAAGCTGCGCCGCGTCCTCGGCGAAGCCGAAGGCGCACCCCGGGTCCTCCACACCGTGCTGAAGCGTGGCTTCCGCTTCACAGCCGAAGTCCGCCCTGCAGCGGTATCCGAACCTGACCCCACGCCCACGCCCACCCCGGTCTCTCCAGAGGGGTCGGTCTCTCCAGAGGGGTCGGAACATTTCATATTTCATATTACGCCCGCGCCCGCCGCGGTCCCCCGGCCCCCGGCCCCGGTCTCTCCAGAGGGGTCGGGACATTTCATATTTCATATTCCGCCCGCGCCCACGCCCGCGCCCGCGCCCGCGCCCGCGCCCACGCCAACGCCCACGCCAACGCCCGCGCCCACGCCCGCGCCCACGCCCGCCCGCGCCCACGCCCACGCCCGCGCCCGCGCCCGCGCCCGCGCCCACGCCCGCCTCGCGCCTCCTCCTCCTCGCTCTCCTCGTCCTCCTCGCCCTCGCCGCCGCCCTCGCCCTCGCCCTCACCTCCAAGTCACCCCCATCCCCGTCCCCACTCACCCCACCTCTCGCCTCCTCACCGCCCCAATCCCCACTCGCCCCAACGCTCCCGCCATCACCCTCTCCAACACCCTCATCCCCGCTCCGCGGCGACCCGACGACCCGCCTCGTCACCCGCCTCACGCGCCTCCCCGAACGCGACCAGGAGCCCTCCCTCGCACCCGACCTCACCTGGTTCGCCTTCGCTTCCACCCGCGGCACCGACGGCCGCTACGCCCTCTGGGTCCAACGCCTCGACGGCGGCGAGCCAGTGCAAATCACCCGCCCACCCCGCGGCGAAGACACCACGCCCCGCGTCGCCCCCGATGGCCGCTCCATCGCCTTCACGCGTTGCGAGACCACCAACCCCCACGCTCCCGGCTGCGCCGTCTGGCGTGTCGCCCCACTCGGCGGCGACGAGCGCCTCCTAGTCCCCGACTGCAACCTCGGCGACCTCCACCCCACCGCGCCCTCCCTCGTCTGCATGCGCGGCGGCCTCGAAGGCTCCGTCGCCTTCATCGACGCCCCCCTCGACGACTCCCGCCCACCGACCACCCTCTACGAATGGACCGGCCCGCTGGAAACCCTCCGCCTCTCGCCGAACGGCGACCTCGCCTTCCTCTCCGCCGCCGACCCCTACCTCCTACCCGCCGCCACCCGCCACCCGACCCGCCTCTTCGCGACCCCGGTCAACGTCCACACACTCGCCTTCTCCCCATCCGGCTCCCACCTCGTCCTCGATCTCTCGCGTAACGGTCGCCGCACCCTCTGGGCCGCTCCCCTCTACGCCCTCCCGGTCGCCCACGAAGCCCTCCACCCGCTCACCCTCGGCTCCGGCGTCGACCTCTACCCGGACCTCGCCGCCGACGGCAGCCTGCTCGTCTACGCCCACGAGACCAACGAGTCGGTCCTCTACGTCGTCGACCCGCAGGGCAAGAGCCCCCGTCGCCTCGACACCCGCACCTCGTTTCTCGGCCTCGCGCTCGGCGCCGTCGGCCACCTGCTCGCGGTCTGGGATGCCGATAGCCCATCGCCCGGCGACGACACCGCCGTCCTCGAGCTCACGCCGCTCACCACCCCACCACCGCCGGACACCTCCGCTCGCCGCCTCCCACTCACCGCCCGCGGCCTCGGTCGCGGCTCCGTCCCGGCGCTCTCGCCCGATGAAACTCACGTCGCCCTCGTCGAGCGCGGCGCCCTCATCCTCGTCGACCTCACGACCCAACGTCGGACCACACTCGTCACCTCAAACGTCCGCGAAGTCCGCCCCGCCTTCTCCCCCGATGGCAGAAGACTCGCCTTCGCCCAGGCCGGCGCCACCCCAGGCCTCGCCCTCCAGATCCTCCAAGACCGCCCCGAGGACCAGCCGCCCCGCCTCCTCGCCCGCGGCCACTTCTCGGCCCCGGTCTTCACCCCCGACGGCAGCAACCTCGTCTTGTCCGGCACCCCCTTCGAATCGTCAGCCAGCGGCCTCTACCTCGTCGACCTCGAGCCGCTCGATTCCCGCTCTGACCTCGCAGCGCCGCCGCCAGAGCCGCGTCTCCTCTCGCCGCACCGCAGCTACGAAGCCGCGCCCCTCTTCCTCCCGGACCAGCCCGATCTCGCCTGGGTCCTCGTCGACGAGCGCACCACCCCTCGCCTCGTGCCCGTCCCGCTCGGCCTCACCCTCGACCTTCCCGCTCCGATCACCCTCGAGGTCCCACCCGATCCCGCCAACTGGGGCGTCTTCGACATCGCCGCCCACCCCACGCTCGGCTTCGTCTACCTGCTCAAGAAGGTCCACTCCGACATCATGATGGTTCGCGAGCCCCCTGCCGGCACCACACTCCCACCGCGATAGAGGATAGACGATGCCTCGATTTTCAAACAAATCCCTGCTCCGAGCTTTCACGCCGCGAGCATTGGTTCTGCCGACCCTCATCGCCGGCACGATAGCCTGCTCGCGCTCGACCTCCCCGGTCACCCCAACCGACGACACGACCGAGGTCCACCCCGACGACGCATTAGCCGCGCTCGACACCGCGCCAGACACCACGGGCGACACCGCCAGCGACACGTCGAACGACACCACCACCCAGCCCACGCTCACCCTTCCAGCCTTCCCGGGCGCAGAAGGCTTCGGTGCCATCGCGACGGGTGGTCGGGGCGGCCGGGTCGTCAAGGTCACGACTCTCGCCGCAAACGGACCCGGCACGCTGCAAGCCGCGCTCGACATGACAGGCCCACGAACCATCGTCTTCGAGACCAGCGGCGTGATCGACGGCGTGCCCATCCTGCAACACGGCGACGTGACCATCGCGGGTCAGACCTCGCCCGGAGGCATCGTCTTACGAGGGCTCCTCATCCAGGGCGACGAGGTCTGTGAAGCACCGAGTTGCCCGATGCCGACCGTCTTTCCCGAGAACTTCATCGTGCGCCATGTGCGTATCCGTCCCGCTGGCATCGACGATCCCAACGGCGCAGGCGACGGTCTGCGGCTCCATCACGCGCGCCGGGGAATCCTCGACCACATCTCCATCGGCAACGCCGAGGACGAGGCGGTGCAGATCTCGTTCGCGTCCGACATCACCCTGCAGTGGTCGCTGCTCGCCGAGACCGTCGGCTCACACGCCGAGTTCGGCGGCATGCTCATCAACTACTCGGACCCGGCGCGTGGGTTCCCACTGACTCGCCTGTCCATCCACCACGTCATGTGGAACCGCATCGTCGGGCGTGTGCCCGAGCTCAGCCGCGAGAACGTCCCCGACGCCGGCCTCATGGAGCTCGAGCTCTCGAACAACGTCCTCCATGATGTCGAGCGCCCCATCTACCTGGCTGCCGCGAACCCGCAGAACAACGCGCCGCTCCACTATGCGATGAACCTTGTCGGCAACACCATCTCGGCCGACCCGGCGCTCGCGCAGAGCTACGGGCTCCTCGCCATCGAGCTAGGCCCGCAGCCGATGACGATGACCGCATCATCGACCGCCTACCTGCACGACAACACCCACAGCCTGACTCCCGACCGCTCCGACTGGCAGCTCGTCTACTGCTGCAACGACTTCAAAGACGCGGAAATCCAATCTCTGCCTTGGCCCTCGAACGACACACCGCCGCCCTTCGCCCGCTCCACACGCCACCCCTTCCCACCCATCACCTACGACCCGAGCGGCCGCGCCCTCGTCGAGCGACTGGCCCGTGAGGCCGGCGCGTTCCCACGTGACCCGATGGACACCCGCCTCATGCGCGACCCCTTCGACGGTACCTTCGCGCGGTCACCCTCTTCGGAGAACCCCTCGAACGACGCCCTGACGGTGTCATGGTCGACCGCCCCGACGCCGCCCACCGACACGGACGAAGACGGCATGCCCGACGGCTGGGAGCAGAGCCAGGGCCTCGACCCAGCCGACGTTTCGGACGGCAACGGGCTCGACTTGTCGCGCACCCATCTCGGCGTAAACGGCTACACGAACCTCGAGGTCTACCTCCACATCCGACACATCGAGGTCACGGCCACCACGCGCTAACCACTTGTCGCAACTCAGATAATATCGCGATAAGGAGAAGTTGAGGGTACGATTTCGCAGCTTTTTCGGACTTCGACCGACTGTGTCCCGCAGGAGGACACCGATGGTTCAAAGAGCCGCGCGAAACCAACACGATGACCGCAACGACCGGACTGGGCGCCGCGAAGACGACGAACCCCGCCGCAACGGTGGCCGTCTCCTCAACCGGTCACCCGCCCTCGCACGCCACCGCGAGACCATCCAACAGAGCCGGCGTTCGTCCATCTCAGACTGGACGACCTCCATGGACGCTCCGCCCTCCCAGGTCGACGCCTTCGATGGCGCCATCGGCGACCTCCACGACGCCGTCGCCATCGGCAACCACTCCGTCTGGGGCGACCCGCTCCCACAACGCCTCCAATCATCGCCAGTCCAGATGCAGCGCTCGGCCGCCAGTTCGAGCTCGGCCTCTACTCCGAGCACGGCCACGTCGAGCTCCGCCACCGTGTCCGCTCCCAACCTGTCCACCCCCGAAGGCGGCACCGCCAGCGACAACGCCTCCTACGCTCGCCCCGCCGCACCAACGCAACGTCGCGCCTGCCCCGAGGTCAACACCAACTTCCAACGCGCCGTCGCCCACGCCAATCTCCGCAACGCCATCGACGACCTCTTGCGCCTCCCGCCAGGCGGCACGGGTGACCAGGTCGCGATCCGCGACGAACAAGGCCAGTCGCGAATCCTCCCGCGCGCAACCGCCCAAGCGAGCGCCCGTCGCGTCGAGGCCGAGCTTCGCTCCCGCATCGGACACGTCGAGGCGAACATCATCGGCCTTCGTGAGACGCTCCGCTCGCTTCGAAGCAACAACCAGGACTCCACCAACCCCTTCGACTTCCCATCGGCCGAACGACAGGTCGCCGAGCTCGAGCGCCGCCTCACCGAGATGCGCGCCCTCCTCGCTTCGCGCACCGCCGACGCGTGGTGCCGCCTCCCAGACCTCCTCGATGCGGCCGGCACCAGCTCGAGCCAGGTCAACGCCTTCATCACCGAGAACATCATCGACGACACCGTCGGCGCCGAGGTCGCCCGCACGGCTCTCCGAACCATCCGCAACACCTCGCTCGCCGTCTTCGCCGCCGCCGCGATCACGGCCACCGGCGGTCTCGCAGGCGTCGCCCTGGCCGGGGCCGCAGGTGCCACCATCAACGTCGCCGAGCAGGCCGCCGAAGTCGGCAACGGCCTCCGCCAGGACATCAGCGGTCCCGAGGTCGGAGCCGCAGCACTCTACGCCATGCTCGATGCCGCCATCCAGGCGCTCACAGGAACCCGCGTCGCCTCGGGCCTCGCGGCCACCATCCTGCAACGCGCCGAGCAGATGCTACTCGCCCGTGGTCTGTCGCAGGACCTCGCTCGCAGCGGCGCGCGCTGGGTTGCCCAACAAGCGCTGAGCCAGGTCACCTCGCGCCTGCGACAGGCCGGTGATGCCGGCGTCCAACGCGCGACCGGCGTCGCCCGCACCCGCCCCGACGACACATCGGCTACGTCCGGCATGACCCAGCTCGTCCGTCAGCCGGGCACCGCGCTGCGTGAACGCGGGACGCTGCCGAGCTGGACTCCCGATGCGGTCATCGCGAAGCTCGACGAGTACGGCCTCGAAAACCAACTCAGATCTTTCGCCCAGAGCCGAGTCCGGAGCCTCCGCGACCAGGCCTCCACTCGCGACCGTGTCCGCATGGAAAGCATGGAGACCAAGAATGCAGTGCGTCGCGCCGAGGTCGGTCGCGCTCTCGGCGAAGCGAGCCCACAACCTTCGACGCCCGTCCAGATGCGCCGTCAACGCACCACCGAGACGGACATCCATAGTGCTGCCGAAGATGGTCTTCGAGGCAGCGGTGGCACACTCCCGTTCGCGTCGCGAATCCAACAATCCTTCGGTCGACACGACGTCTCCAGCGTCGCCGCTCATGTCGACGGTGCTGCGAAAAAAGCAAACACATCGATGGGTTCACTTGCCTACGCGACCGGCAATAGCATCGCCTTTGGACAGAGCCCCGACCTCCACACAGCGGCCCACGAAGCTGCCCACATCGTCCAACAACGCTCGGGCGTTCAGCTCAAAGGCGGCATCGGCCAATCCGGCGATCGCTACGAGCGCCACGCCGACGCCGTCGCCGAGCGGGTCGTCCAGGGCAGGTCCGCTGAAGACCTCCTCGACGCGTACGCGGGCAACTCGACAAGCACCGCGGTCCAGTATCGCCCACTGCAATTCAACGGCTTCGCGGACGACCTGCGCCAGGTCCGCGACGGCCTTCGCCACCCCATCGACACCGTCATAGGACATCGCCAATGGGACCGTGATCAACGTGATCGCCAGGCCGCCGCCGGGGCGATGGACACACCCGCGACCGAAGCCCCGAGCTGGTTCAACGACCTCAAGGGCGCGGTCTCGACCGCTCGCAGTACGTCGCTCTCCTTTGCGAGCGCGTTCCGGGGCATTGCGACCGATCCTGCGACCGCCACCTCCGATGCGCTCAACAGCGAAGCCAATCGCCTCCAGGTCGTCCAACAGGCGCTCGACCATCCGACCATCCGCGCCGGCCTCCAGACCTATCAGGCCGTCGAGACCGTGAGCCTCATCGCCCGCCTCGTGCACCTCCACGACTCGGCCCGCGACGCCCAGGCCCGCTATCTCGATGACCCCTCTGACAGCAACCAGCGCGCCTTCGCAGTCGCGATGACCTCCTACATCAACGCCGTCGGGCGCCTCGCCGGCATGGTGCCCGGCATGAACCGTATGGCCGCGGGCGCCCTCCAAGCGCTCGAACACGTAGACTTCCTCCACCTCTCGCGGCGCGTCACCTCGATGGGCGCAGCCGCCGACCCCTACCGACGCGGCGGCCGCCTCGCGGGCGAGATGGGCGACACCCCATTGCCCGACTGAAACGCCTCATGGGCACCAGCCCTCGGCTGTTTCGTCCGCCACACATCCACCACATCGACCACATCGACCACATCGACCACATCCACCACATCGACCACATCGACCACCGTCAGCGACATCCCGCACATCCCGCACATCCCGCCACATACAGCGACATCCACCCTGCACCCGCGAGCCCCGATGAACACACTCCACACGTCCGCCTTCGCCCTCGCCCTCGCCCTCGTCGCCTGCGACACATCCGCCTCTGACCAACCCACCGACCCGCTCGTCTCCGGCGTCCACGAGCTCGTCTTCGACCCCGAGGCCGCCGCCCCCAAGAAACCCATCGACGACCCGAAGCCCGAGCCCTGGACCCCCGCTCCGGCCACTACCCTCCTCGAAGACTGGATCCCACTCACTCCGCCGACCAAGCCCACGAACGACTTCGAGACCCGACTCGGCTACGCCCGTCTCGACGTCAACGGCGTCCCCGCCTTCGGCGAACGCCCCCTCATGGTCATCATGCTCGAGTTCTCCGACCGCCCCTTCGCCGCATCTGCCAAAACCACGAATTTCGAGACAATGTTCTTCGGCCCCGACCCGACCAACATCAGCGACTACACCTTCGCCGTCTCCAACGGTCATTTCCGCTGGACCAACGCCGGCGTCCACCGCTTCATCGCCCACGACCTCCCCGAGACCCCCGCCGACGAGTCCACCTGGAACTGCATCGTCGCCGAGCGCTGCAGCATCCCCGGCTACGCATCAGGCGCTCTCTTGCGCACCCACGCCATCCGCGCCGCAGTCCGCAACGGCATCGACTTTCGCCCCTTCGACTTGAACGCCGATGGCCGCGTCACCCAGGACGAGCTCCAGCTCCACATCGTCGAGGCCTGGAACGACCCCAACGCCAAAGGCGGCGCCAACCGCTACACATCCAACTGCGTCGGTCTCGCCGACGGCAGCAAGGTCGACGTTTGCCCGGGCCGCGTCGGCTCCGCCACCGAAGCCAGCCTCATCGACGTCCACGCCCATGAGCTCATGCACTCGCTCGGCCCCACCGACCTCTACAACATGAGCTGCGACAGCCGGGGACTCACACTCATGTCGTGCCTTGGTCGCTTAGTCGCGCTCGACCCATGGCACCGCATCCAGCTCGGCTGGGCCTACCCCCGCTACTTCGACCGCGTCACTTCCAACACCTGCGCACAGCTCACCGACCTCTCGCGAATGGGCGACTCGAACAACGAGCCCATCGTGCTCGGCGACGCGAAGTCCGACGACCTCTACCTCTTCGAGCTCCGGCGCCGCGGCCCCCACGACCCTGACCTGGAATTCGAAGGTATCGCCGTCTGGCGCCTCACCGCTCAACCCAACGGCACACTCTCGCTCGTCCCCGGCGAGATCCTCGCACCCGGCCCCAACGGCCGTATCGACACGACCCCTACGGGCGACGATTGGACCGCCAATGACGCCGCCCGTATCCCCCACCTCTTTGGCGGCGCCAACCGCCGGGTCGACAGCACCCCCTCAGGCGACGACCTGCGCATCCAGGTCAAGGGCATGCTCAGCTTCTCCGCGCCCGGCACCTATCTCGGCCCAGGCACCCTCGGCGGCCAGTACCCCTGGACCGCGGCCCACGGTCCAGGCCACCTCACGACGTCGGCCGACCAACCCACCGGCACCTGGTTCCTCGCCTCACCCGACCTCGGCCACCCCTACGTCAGCCTCGTCTGGGGCCAATCCACCATCGGCACCTACGACGTCCCACCCCACTTCTACGACCCCGACGGCCTCGCCCCCGAGTGTATGTCCGCCTTACCCTGACGTCGCTATGCGTTTCCCGCACCACAAAGAGATGGAAACGCATGCGACGTGATCGGATCGCTCGGGCCCTCTCCGCCCTCCGCCGGGGCCTCTGGGCCATGTTCCACAGGCCCGACGCCCCCGGCTCCGGCGCTACGAGGACCCTCGCCGACGTTTCCACCTCTCATCGAAAGCAAGCACATTCGGATTGGGCGAATTCGGGAGCCTGAGGGCGCACGAATCCGAAGCCGGGCCAAAGTGGCGTTCCCAGATCTTCGGAGTTCGTGCTGAGGCGAGAGCGCGGGTCGAACACTGGACGACCACGGGACGGGTAAACCAGACCTCTCACTTTGGGCGTCCACGGGGTGGCGCCGGATCGGCTACCTTGGATATTGCGTCCGGCCGGTGGCCGTCAGGGTGCCTCGTGACTGACGTCGGGCGTCGAGCGCCGAGGGGGAAAATGGAGGTCACCCGTCAGGTTCGGGAGCCGCGCGGGCTCGGAGCGAGCCGCTACGGTGGTTTGTATTTGGGCATCATATCGAGGTCCTTACGCCGCCAGACCGAGGCGGGTGTCGTCGAACAGTTTGGACGAGTCGAAGGGCGTGCCGCGGCTCACGTGCCATATCGCCTTGGCGAGCTTGCGCATCAGCGCGACGACCGCCTTGAGCTTCATCTTGCCGCTGTCGCGTTCGACCTTGCGCCCGTACCAGGCCTTGAAGCGTGGCTCGTGCTGGATGAGCCTGAGCACGGCCATGTACAGCGTGAAGCGGGCCCGAGGCGCACCGCGCTTGGTGATTTTGAGGCGCCCCTGGTCAGCGGGTTTACCGCTGTTCTTGATCTTCAGGTTGAGGCCCAGCGATTTGGTGTAGGCATCGGCGGACCTGTAGAGGCTGGGGTCGCCCGACTCGACGAACAGCACCGCGGCGCTCGCCTTGCCCAGCACCTCACCTACGCGTTGCACCCCGTCGTGTTTGACGCCCAGCTCCTCGACCGTCCTGCGGGCTGCGGCCGCCTGCTTGCGCTGACGGTTCGTCTCGGTCGCAAGCGCGATGAGCAGAGCTCGCTCACCCCCGCTCGCCTTGGTCCCGGTCGTTGCCCTCGCCGCTGCGATGACGCGGTCCACCTTGTCCGCCGACAACAGCGGCCCGCCCACACGAACCATGAGAGCACGCGCCTCGGTCGCCGATTTCGCGATGTCTTCAGGCGTCCCATAGGTCTCGAGCAGCGCGAGCATCGTCGCCGAGCCGAGCTCCAGTACCTCGGTGAGCTCCGGGAAGTGGCGCGCGAGCTTGGACTCGAGCCGGTTGGCGCAGGCGTGCTCCTGCTTGTCGAACATCACCATCAGCTCGACCGCCGCAGCCAGATCCCGCAGCTCGTCGGTCACCTGCGGCCACCGCTCGCTACGCCCCTGCCCATGCAGCCAGCCCACGATCGCCGCGCACTTCGCGTCGTGCTGGCTCGGCACGCCGTCGTAGATCTCCGCGGCATCCCGCGCCCGCTTGGTGCTCACTCGGAACACCGGCAATCCGAGCCCACCGAGCAGCGCACGCACCACGTCACCGTAGGTGCCCGTCGGCTCGAGTGCCACCTCGACCTCCGACACCGCAGCGAGCGCCGACACCAACGAGACCAGGCGACCGGTGTCTTGGGGGGCCTGCCAGCCCAACGTCGCCAGCACGGTCTGCGGACGCTCCATGACGACCGCCTTGAGGTCCCGCTTGGCGACGTCGATGGCGAACGTGACCTGGCGACCCCTGACGGCCTCAACCAGCTTGTCGAGGTCCAGCAGGTTGACGGATGTGGAACGATAGATACGCTTGCTCATGGGGATGACCTCCTGCTTGGGCCCGCTCCGGGCCCCTGGTTCACAACCAGTTTTGAGGCATCCCCAACTCACCCATCCTTCCTAGAGCCGACTGACGTCCCACCGGCGGACGCACACCACAGAGGATGGAAACGCCCGTGGGACGTCGCCGTATCGGTCGCCTGCTACGGCCCGCTCCGCCGCGGGCCTGCGACAGGCGACCTGCCGTTTCCACCTGAACCTTCGCCAACCCCGTGAACCGAAACGGCGTCGACTCCGTGCAGCCCTTCCTTCGAAGTGCCGCGCCCCAACAAGAATCTTGAATGTCAAGATGTTAATGTTCAGAGTCCCAGCCCCCATGGCGGCCAGGCCGCCCAGCCCACCCGCCCCTGGGGCGCTTTGACCGGGCGTTACCTTGACACAACCACGCGCAATGCCGCTAAATCCGCCGGCAACCCGGCCCGGAGTTACAGCAATGGTGGCGACGACGACGACGCAACGCGAGGCACCGCGCACCGGTGGTGCACAGACTGGCCCGACCACCGAACCCGTAGCCCCCGGTGGCCCGGTCCCCGCGCGGCCAGCGCCCGGTCAGGAGGTCCGCGCGCCTGCCGCCCCGGGTACCGGGCCCGATGCGCCTTCGACGACGACCGACGTCACGACCTCGCTCAACGCAGCCCCGTTCGTCGCCCAGGCTGTCTTTGACCAGATTGCGCAGCTCGTCCGCAGCCACGCCGGCTGGCCAAGCGATTGTTTCAACAATGCCGCGACGATGACGCTGATGGTGAACAACTTCACCGGCGAGGAGATGTTCCACGCGCTGCAGCTCCTCAATCATCCGGCGCCCGGCTCCGCACGTGTCTGGGCATGGATACACTATACTCGGCGTGCCGGGCCTCCCGCGGCGGCGACCTATCTCGGCATCGTCGCGGGCGCATCCAGCGCGGACCTCGCCCAGCTCCTCGACCCCAGGGCCAACGACGACCTGACTGCTCTGCTGGCAGGCGCCGGCTCGGACCCCCTGACGCTCCTCCCTGCACTCCAGACCGGGCTCACCCCAGCCGCTTGCGCCTCGACGACCTTCGTCAACGCGATGGTCACGCAGTCCTCGGCCGCCCAGATCTGGCGCGCCATCAAGGGCACCCCAGCGCCAGAGCTGGCCACACTCGCGGGCAAGCTCAATGCGGCAGCCACCGGGTGGTCCTTCCTCGACACCATCGACGGCGCGGGCATGGCCCCTGAGGAGCGCGCCATCCTCACGACCCTGCACCCGGTGGCGAACGCCCCCGCACAGGCCAAGATCGTCACGCTCAACGCGACCGCAGGCCTCGCCACCCCAGGCGTTGCCTTCGCGACGGCCTTCGCATCCGTCCAGGCCGCTGCCCCGGCCCCGTCGGCTGCGGCCCTGCGCGCGCTGCTGCAGACAGGCACCACCGCCGAACGCGTCGCCGTCATGAGCGACGCAACCAAAGCCACGTTCGTCTTTGGCATTCTCACCGCCAATCCGCTCGTCGAGCTGTCAGTCCAGGCGGCCGAGAAGGGCGACTTCATGGCAGCGACCCCGTTCTTCGATCGGGTCTGGGCACTCGCCAGCATGACCTGGCCCGAGAAGCTGACGTTGCTCGCCGACCGCTCCTACGTCACGCGGCTCGGCGCGCGTTTCGACGCCAACGCCGGCGCCATCGCGACCTGGATCGGCACCACACTCCCGGCCAAGGTGTCCATCTCCGCACCGCAAGAGCTCGACCTGCGTGCCATCGGCCTGTCGTGCACGGCGGCCGGCATCAAGACGGCCATCACAACCAAGTTCGCCGACACCAACTACGACGGCACCGAGACCCAGACTTCCGCGGCGACCCCGCCCGAGGTCTACCAGACCCCGCTGCAGCGCCTCGACACCCTGCTCGCCCTGCCAGCCCCGCCCGCGGGCGAGGTCGTCAGCATGCTCGGCGCGCTCGGCTCGCTGAAGGCCACGGTCATCGCCGACACGGCGCGTATGGATCGTATCCGCGCGACCCTCGACGAGGAGCGCTTCTATCAGGCGCTCGTCGACCTCGCGATGCCGCTCAAGGACCAGCTCACGCAGCTCCGCCAGAAGGGCCACAACGCCCCCCGCCTGCAATCGGTCATCGGGGCCGCCAATGCCACGCAACGCGCCGAAGCCCTGCGCGACGACGCCAACGTGACGATGGTGCGCGGCGACATCCCCACTCAGCCGCTGCAGCTCTTCTATCCAGGGGTCGCGCTCGACCACAACAGCTTCGACTACACGGCCTGGCGCACGTGGGTCATCGAAGCCACCTCGATGACCGAGCTGCTCGTGGCACTCGGCGCCACCGATGCCCTCGCGCAGGCCTTCGCGCCCAAGCTCGATGCCGCCTCGGCGTGGAGCTTCCTCCCGCGGATCCCCGACGGCCAGGCCCTTCTCCCCGGTGAGATCACGGCGGTCGGAAACCTCGCTCGTGCCACGGGTGTGCCAGCGGTCGCGTCGGTCCTCAATCTAAAAGTCCTCACGCCGACCACGCCGGCCACACCGACGGGCCCCGCCCCGACCGGCCCGGCGCCGACCGCTCCCACTGCCCCGGTCGCGCCGCTGACCAAAGCCCAGGAGCTCGACGCCGAGATCGTCAGCGCGACTGCGAATGCGACGCGTGTGACCCAGCTCGCCAACGAGGTGAGCCCGACCGAACGCACCACCTTCGCGACCACAAACCGCGCGCGCATCATCGCCTTGTTGTCGATGTCCCAGCTCGCCCGTTTCGTCGTGATGCTCGGCGTCGACCTCGTGACCCAGCTCGCCTGGCTTCGGGACAAGGGTGGCGCCATAGCCGCGCCCGACATGCAGTTCCTGATCAACGCGGCGACCTTTCCGCACCAGTCCGCCCTCTTCGATGACGTCGCGCTCACCGCGCTCGTGCAGGCCTCGTCCGCGCTCGGCCCGCTGCAGACCATGAGGTCCCTCGTCGTCGCTCGGCCCGCGCTCGCAGCGAAGGCGGCTTTCTGGACGTGGCAGTTGGCAAAGTGCACCGCGCTCGACAGCGTCGTGGCACTCGGCGCTTCGGCCAATGTCGCCCCTGCTATCCCCCTCATCACGGTGCCGGTCCTGGACGGGCTCATCAACGCGCTTCCCAAGGGCACCGGGCTCCCCGCCGAGGCGCGCGATGCCTGCGACGCGATCATGACCGCGCTCACCACCGAGGGTCAGCTCGCGCGTTCACTCTTCTCGGTGCGCTTCGACGTGAACCTCACGGGCCCGTGGGCCGCTGCCACCCTCGACGACATCAAGCGCCTCTACGACGACTGCAAGAACCTGCCGATTGCCCAGGTCGCCAACAACCCGCGACTCCTCACCATCCATCGTGGCAGCGGCGGCGGCGGCACCTACAGCAGCACCACCAACACCATCAACATGGACCAGACCGACACCGCTCAGACCGAGCAGATGTACGCCGGGACCGCCGCTCCCGTGACCGAGCGCTACTTCGACCACACCGTCCGCCACGAGGTCGGTCACGCCGTCGACGCCATGCTCGGCAGCCGCACGCCCCTGGTCTTCAACACGGCCGGCTGGAAGGAATACGGCACGAGCAGCCTCGACGCCTGGATCGGTCAGTTCAACGGCTGGAACCAGGCCGGTGGCACGGCACCGACCGACCCAGAAAAACAGCAGATCCGAGACCTCATCATGCAGCTCCTCCACTCCGGTGGTGGCGCCATCGCGGGCCCCAGCCTCGGTGCACGTGACCTCGCTCCGGCCGACCATCCCTTCACACGTTTCCCGACCCTCAAAGTCGTCAACGTCCTGTCGCGTGGCACGGGCACGATGAAGTACACCGACACCTACAACGATGGCGGCAAGGTCTTCTCCATCAACTACTATTACCGGCGCTTCATGGAGTGCACCGCGAACGCCGCAGCCAGCGCCCCACGCGATTACTGCATGTTCTCGCCGGCCGAGTGGTTCGCCGACATGTACGCCGAGTTCTACCGCGAGTTCGACGGCGTCGACGACTCGAAGCTCGGCGGCAACTGCCCGGGCTGGGTGAAGACCTGGATGCTCGCGAACGTGCACACCATCGGCGGCCGCTCGCCCCACGACCTCCGCGGCGGGGCCGCGCCCATGCCGCGCGGGCAGCGGGTCAACCACTAACGGGATCCCAGCATGGACTACCAACCACCTCCCCGGCCCCCGCTCCCCAACGATGCGGAGCTCGCGGCGCTCGAGACGCGCATTCGTGAGACACGCTTTCCCGACGGCAAGTTCGTCATCTATCCCAATGACGACTACTTCCTCGGCGCGTGGCGTGTGTGCACCGTGCTACGCGCCGACCCCGAACCCGTTGGCCCCATCGTCTGGGCCTGGGTCGGGCCCGAGGCCGAGACCCGCGTCGACCATCTCATCCTCGAAGCGGTGCCTCTTGTCCGCACCCAGTTGCGCGACCTCCTCGCCGAGCTGAAGGCCGACTCCGGTGTGCGCCCGCGCGATGTCGCGATGGTCGTCGTGCAGACCGATGGCGTCGCGCACGGCCTTCGCGACGTGTTGACCGGCGACCCACAGGGCGAGCCAGGACCCTTGCTTCCAAAGCTCCACGGGCCACGCGTCGAGGACGGTCTAGACAGGCGTCTATACGCCTTCTGGGCGCGCGACATGTACGGCGGGACTGCCCGTTGGCTCGCTGAGCTCGATGGCGATGGCGCCTTGAGTCTGCACGTCGACCCTGCGGCCGTCCAGACCCCGCGCACCCCGGGTGGTCCGACGCCAGCGGGTCCGTTCAACCCGGGCTGACCCATGGCAGACAACGGCTACTACGACGGGCCTCTCGCACATGCCTTCGACGAGCTCCATCGCCTGCGGGTGAGGCTACGCTCGCGCATCGCTCTGGAACGTGAGCTCGGTCGGATCCCGACTCGGGCCGACGCGTCCGAGCGCGGCTATGTGACCGGGGATGCGGTCGACGCCTCGCTCGAGCTCGACGAGCGGCTGCTGGTCCTACTCCAACGCGGCGAGCCACTGCGTTGGCGCCAGGCCACCGAAGAGGCCGACCGCGAAGTCGAAGCGCGGCTGATGCGTACCCTCACGGTCGGGGTGCCGTTGCCGATGCGACAACTGGTCGATGACTTCGGCCTCTCGCCACTCGCCGTCGACATGTTGTGGCTCGCCGTGGCGGCCGAGCTCGACGGGGGTATCAGGCAGTCCATCGGCTACCTGCAGAACGACCTGACGCGGCATTACCCCGACCTCGAGCTGGCCATCGGACTCTTTTGTGAAGGGCCCGGCGCACGGGTCCTCGCCCGGCGCGAGCTCGCCCCCGACGCGCCCCTCTTTCGTCACGGCCTGCTCGTCCTGCCGCGTGACCACCTGAACGACGACTGCACCGTCCTGCGGATGCCGCTTCGTCCTTCTCGGCGCGTCGTCGACTTCCTGCTCGGCGACAAGGCGCCCGACCCGACGGTCCGGCGCGCAGCGAGAATCGATCGTTGCCCGCCCGGCACATCCCCACTCGAGTGGCTCGTCCTCTCTCCCGAAGAAGGTCGCCGCTCAGCCGAGCTCGTCGAGCGCGCCGGGGCGGCCGCGCGTGAGGGGCAGCCTGCGGTGGTCCTCCTCACCGGGCCCGCAGGCGTCGGCAAGTCGGTCCTCGCATGGGCGATTTGTCAGAAGGTCTCTCAGACCGCCCTGCGCATCGACATCGCCACCCTGCCGCGAAGTGCGGACCTCCCGCTCGAGTCGCTCTGGCAACGCATCGTGCGTGAGGCTCGGCTCCAGCGCGCGATGCTGCTCGTCGATGGCCTCGACCTCTGCACGCCCGATGAGCTCGCGGAGCTGGGCCGTGCGCTCGATCGCGACTCGGGTCTGCCCGTGGTCCTCGAGGCCCGCACCCCGACCGTGCTGCCGACCCGTCGCACCCAGCTCCGCGCGGAGTGTGCGATCCCCGGTCACGCCGAGCGTGCGCAGATCTGGCATCGTGAGCTCGCGCGCCGAGACATCCCCGTCTCGTATGCCAACGGCCTGGCAGCGAAATACCGCATCACGGGCGGGGCCATCGTGAAGTCGCTCGATGAGCTCGCGACCGCAGAGCGCACGCCTGACGCCCTCATGGGTGCGCTTCAGGCTCGTCTCACGGGACAGAGCGAGCACCACCTCTCGACGCTCGCGACCCGCGTCACCGCGCGCGCCCATTGGGACGACCTCATCGTGCCTGACGAGACACTCATCCCGCTCCAGCGCCTCGCCGCGAACTTCAGGCATCGCACGAAGCTCATGGTCGAGTGGGGCTTCGAGCAGGTCCTCAAGACGGGGCAGGGGATCTCGGCGCTCTTCCAGGGTCCCCCGGGAACGGGCAAGACGATGGCGGCTGGCGTCATCGCGCAGGAGTTCGACCTCGAGCTCTTCCAGATCGACCTGTCGCGCATCGTCTCGAAGTGGCTGGGCGAGACCGAGAAGAACCTCGCGACCATCTTCGACGAAGCCGAAAAAGCCCATGCGATCCTGCTCTTCGACGAGGCCGACGCGCTCTTTGGCAAACGCACCAGTGTCCAGTCGAGCAACGATCGCCACGCCAATCTCGAGGTGAACTTCCTGCTGCAACGCATGGACCACTTCCGCGGCATCACCATCCTCACCACGAACTTCGGCGCATCGATCGACGACGCCTTCCTGCGACGTATCTCCTTCCGCATCGAGTTCCCGCAGCCGAGCGCCGACGACCGCGGCCTCCTGTGGCAGGCCCTCTTTCCCAAAGCGATGGCACGTGACCGCACGGTCGACCCGACCGAGCTCGGACGTCGCTTCGAGATGAGTGGCGGCCACATCCGCAACGCCATCTTGAAGGCCGCAATCCAAGCCGCATCAGAGGGGAAATCAGTCTCGATGGCACATCTCGTCGAGGCCGGTAATGCC
This sequence comes from uncultured Myxococcia bacterium, assembly GCA_942493285.1. Classification (GTDB taxonomy): domain Bacteria; phylum Myxococcota_A; class UBA9042; order PHBI01; family PHBI01; genus WYBB01. Next base: position 5,114,519 of record OW818691.1, on the reverse strand, counting down.
GAATATCGCACCATCGGAAAGATCGTCCGGCAGGACTGACGTCGTAACGTTGTCGCACCCACTAACGAAGATAGACGCGACACGTGATCGGACCCACTCGCACCCCACCCACCTCACGCCCCACCCGCCTCGCCCGTCGAGACTCGATTCCCCAACGCGGAGCAGGACATGTCGACCTTCACCCCACGCACCGTTCGTTGCCCTTGCGGCACCCTGAGAAAGGCCGACCTCGCCGACGGCCTCCACATCTCGCGGCTCCCCGACGTGCGTGCACAGATCCTCGATGGGACCTTCCACAACGTCGCCTGCCCGGCCTGCGGCGTGATCTCGGTCGTGCACACCAAGACGCTCTACACCGACTTCGAACGTTTCCACTGGGTCGCCGTCGCGCCCCCCTGGCTCGTCGGGGACTGGGCTGCGTGGTCCGACGTCGTCCTGTCCGAGTTCGACCACAACCTGCGCGTCGCCGCCTCACCTCTTGTACAAGACCTCGCCGAGCGCTTCGTCGTGCGCCTCGTCTTCGGTCTCGACGCTCTCGCCGAGAAGCTTCGGGCCTGGGACGCGGGCCTCGACGACCGGGTGCTCGAGGGCCTCAAGTTCCGTCTCTATCAGTCGCGGCGTGAGCGGTTCGGGCCCGGCTTCCGGCTGCGCCTCTCCGGGGTCTCACGCGATCGCTGGGAGCTCGCGTTCACACTCTCGCACCCGGGCGACACCGAGGTCGACGTGTGGACACTCTCGCTCGACGAGTACCTCGAGACCGAGCGTGCCGCGGCCGAGCTCGCGACCGTCGACGGCCTCCAGTCAACTCCCTTTGGCGGCCTGGACCGCCTCTTCGCCGCCTCGCAGGCGGGTGCGACCCCTTCCAATGGCTTCATGCGTGTCGTGGAATCGCTGCGCCCGCAGGACGACGACCCGGCCTACCCGCGCCGCGAGTTCATGGCCAACCCGGGCTGATCAGCGCCACGTCTCACATGGGATCTTGTCGGGCGGCACGCCGTTGACGTCGCCTTCGACAGCCACGCCGTCTTCCCATCGCGCCGCTACGAAGGGCTTGCCATCGGGGCAGAGCTCGCGCCACCACCCGTGCCGTTTCCCGGCCCGATAAGCGCCCTCGATCCGCAATCGCCCAAGCTCGTCCCGGCTCATGACCTTGCCATCGAGCACACCTGCCGCGTAGCGCTGTACGTCGCGCGCCTTGCCGTTGGGGTGGAAGCTCTTCCAGGGGCCTTCGAGCTTACCGCCGGCGAAGGTGATCTCGGTCTCGAGCTTGCCGTTCGAGTACCACGTCCGCCACACGCCATGCTCGACGCCGTCCTTCCACTGGGCGGTCCAGGCGCGTTTGCCGTCCGCGGTGAAGCCCCGCCACAAGCCGTGCTTCCGTCCGGCGCGGAACGGCCCCTCGTTGTCGAGCCGCCCGTCGTTGAACACACGCCAATGACCCTCGCGGGTCCGGCTCTCGCCCTCGACCTTCACGCACCCCCGCTCGACCGTCGTGCCGCTCGGCACCACCTCGACCACGAGCCCACGCGCACAGCGGACCGGCGCGCTCGAGGGTGGGCTCGACATCGCGTCGGACCCCAACAAACCAAGGGTGAGTCCGAGTATCAGCGTCTGCATCATGGTCACCATAGCCATCATCTATCCCAGCGGCGAGCGAATGGCCAACACGCGACACTGCATACAAATCATCCGAGCCAGGCCAAGCCCAAGACGGCAACACCCATCGCTTCGTGTGACCCTGGCATCGACGCCGGTCTGGGGCTACGGTGCGGCCATGAAAGAGCCTATCCGCTTCGACATCGGCACCACCTCGCTCGGACCGGTCCTGGTCGCCGTCACCACCAGAGGCGTCTGCGCAATCTCGCTCGCCGATGACGAGGCCGCTCTCCGCGCCGACCTCGCGCGCTCCTGCCCCGACGCCGTTCGTGATGCCGCCACCCTCGCCCCGACGCTCGACGCGGTCATCGCCCGCATCGATTCGGCAAGGGCGCTCGACTCCACCGACTCACCTGTACTCTCGGCTGCCCCACCCATATATCTCGATTTTCGAGGGACCGACTTCCAGCGCCTTGTCTGGTCGGCGCTCCTCGACATCCGACCCGGTCACACCACGACCTACGCCGCGCTCACCGAACGTCTTGGTCTCACGCCCACCTCGATTCGCGCCGTGGGTCAGGCCGTCGCGAGGAACCCCATCGCGGTTCTCGTCCCCTGCCATCGTGTGGTACGCAGCGACGGCGCGCTCGCCGGTTATCGCTGGGGGCTCGAGCGCAAACGCGCGCTGCTCGAACAGGAACGCGCCGTCGACACGAAGGGCAGGGGACATGGGCTTCAAGGATCACTTTTCGCGCCACGCTGAGCTCTACCGTCGCTATCGCCCGACCTACCCGGACGCGGTCTTCGCGTGGCTCGCGTCGCTGACGACCAGCCGTGCCATGGCCCTCGACGTCGGGACCGGCAACGGGCAAGCGGCCGTCAAGCTCGCCGACCACTTTGACGCCGTCCTCGCTACCGACGCCAGCGCCGCACAGGTCGACGCCGCGACTCCACACCCCAGGGTCGACTATCGTGTCGCTCGCGCCGAGGACTCCGGCCTCGCCGACGCCACCGTCGACCTCGTCCTCGCCGCTCAGGCGTTCCACTGGTTCGACTTCGAGGCCTTCTTCGCCGAGTGCCGCCGCGTTGTCCGCCCGGGCGGCGTGGTCGCTGCCTTGACCTACTTCCACCCGACTGTCACACCGGCGGTCGACGCCGTCCTCGCCCGCTACATCGATCACGTGCGCGCCGATTGGCCGCCCGAGCGCCGCTTCGTCGACGCTCGTTACCTCAACGTGCCGTGGCCCTTCGACGAGGTCGCTGTCCCCGACCTCGAGATGACGCTCGACCTCGACCTCGAGGGCTTCCTTGGCTACCTCGCGACCTGGTCGGCCGCGCAACGCTATCGCGAGCGCACTGGCCTCGACCCACGCGCCTCGTTCATCGCTCTGTTCGCCGAAGCCTGGGGCGACCCGCATCGCCCCAACCTCGTCCGTTTCCCGCTCGGCGGCCGCGTCGGCTTCGTGAGCGGCAACGTCGGTCGTCCTGCGTAGTCTGGCTCAGCCCTTGGCCGGGCTCTTCTTGCCGTCCATCTCGACGGCCAGCTCATCGAGGTACTCGCCGATCAGGCGCGCAGCCTTGACCGGGTCCTTGTCCGCGAGCCACTCGAGCATCCCGAGCAACTTGTCCTGGAAACCATCTCCGCCCTTCTCCTCGGAACGCTTCGTGCGCTGCTTCTTGGATGACTTCATCGGAGACCTCCCGAGGTGCCTGCGCGCGGCCCAACGCCCCACGCCTCGACCCTAACGTTTCCGATACGAGGAACCGTTCAAATCGGTCACAAGGCACCGCAAACTTTCTTTCAAGTGGCCGAGACCATTTAGATTCTCGGCGCCCTCCTGCCACTGTTCGACCTATCGGCTCAAACCAGACTGTGCCCCCACGGTTTCTTCGTCCGAGCCGGTTACTGGCGCGGGTTTCGACACCTACGACTTTTTCTTCACGACGCGGCGCGTCATCAAAGTTTGCCTTGGTGCTCTCATGAAGCCGTGGCATTTTCTCGGCGGGGTCATGGGTCTCGCCTTGAGAGGTCGTCGTGCAGTCGAGTGTTCAGAGCCAGACCGAAGCCAACAAGAAGGGCCCCACGCAGGGCGGTGGTTCCGACCGTTCACCAGCGGCACCAGGCCTGAAGGGTGCCTCCTACGACGAGGCCGTCCAGATGCTCGCCCCCGGCGCCGAGGCAAAGAAGGCTGGGCAAGGTGTCGGCCAGGCAGCAGCGGCGGCCGCCCAGACCGCGAAGGCCCCTGCGCCTGCGACCTTCGGCGTGGCCGACCCCAAGGGTATCCTGGATGGTGTCCATCCGGCATTGGCCGCGAAGATCGAGTCGCTCATCGCCAACGCCCGCGCCAAGGGTCTGGACATCAAGCTGCAAGAAGGCATGCGCAGCTTCGAGCGTCAGAACGAGCTCTATGCGCAGGGACGCACCGAGCCGGGCAACAAGGTCACCAACGCCAAGGGTGGGCAGAGCTACCACAACTACGGCACCGCAGTGGACGTGGTCTTTCACGGCTCGAAGCCCTACGGCGAGCATCACGACTGGGACAAGCTCGGCGAAGCCGGCGAAGCCGCAGGGCTCGCCTGGGGCGGACACTGGGGCGATCGCCCCCACTTCGAGCTCGGCGGCGTCAAGTTCGCGACCCTTCAGGCCTGGTACAACGACGGCGGCATGCGGAACGTCTGGACCCGGGTCTCCGAGCTACACGGCGGGCCCACTTTCGAACAGGAAGGCGGCGGCGCCGAGCAGGCACCTGGCGGCGGCAAGACCTCCGGCGACGGTGGCATCTACAAGGTGAAGCCGGGCGAGACGCTCGGTGCCATCGCCGAGAAGCTGCTCGGCAACGCCAATCGGTGGCGCGATATCGCGAAAGCCAACGGCATCATCGACCCCGAAAAGCTTCGTGTCGGCCAGGAGTTGCGTATCCCAGGCTGGAAGGGCGGCGGCGACGGCGGCACCGCGAAGGCCGCGACCCACGTCGTCGCTCCAGGTGACACACTCGTCGCCATCTCCACCCGTTACCTCGGCAACAGCAATGGTTGGCGCTCCATCGCCGAAGCCAATGGCATCGCCGACCCACGCGCGCTGAAGGTCGGCCAGGTCCTCAAGATCCCTGGCGGCGGCGCTGGCGAAGGCGCCGAGAAGAAGGCCGCCCCTCGCACCTACGTCGTGAAGCCCGGCGACACACTCTCGGCCATCGCCGAAAAGCTGCTCGGCAGCGCGCAGAAGTGGCGCGACCTCGCGACCGCCAACAACATCTCGGACCCGACCCGCCTCAAGGTCGGCACGACCCTCACCGTCGCCTGACGGTCGGTCTCCGGGACTCAGGTCGGAACGATGACCTCGAGCCCGTCGAAGGCCTGGAAGTCCTTGGCATTGAACGTCATCAAACGCTCGATCCCATGACCGCGCATGAACGCTACAAGCCTTGCGTCATGAGCGCGCTTACCTGAGACCTCGTAGTCAACGACCACCGCGCGCCACCGATCGAACACATCGGGAGGGTCGGGCAGCAACCGAAACTGTTGGACGAGCTCCGAGACCATGAGGCTGGCTTCACGCGGCGACCGCCCAAAGCCGTTGACGTCGATGGGACGGGTCGCGACGACCCAGAACTCGTATATCGCCTGGGGCGCGATGACCAGCTCGGTTGCGTAGCGCCTGAGCGCGTCGAGCGCCGCCCGATTCGCGGGTGCGTGCGGATTGGCTGCGTAAAGCAATAGATTCGTATCCGCCAACACCATCAGTCGTCGTCCCCATAGAGGACGTCTCGACTCATCGACTCGAGCGGGATTGCGGGAACACCGCGGCCGAACTCCTTCATATGTTTCAGGAATTCGTCGAGGCTTCGTTCGGGTGGCGGCGTTGCCGTCCCGTCGCCAGACGCGCTCGGCAAAGGCAAGCCTGGGCGAACGCGCTCGGCGAGCACGATCACCTCGGCCTCGGTGCCGTCGAACTCCTCAGGGAGCTCGACGACGATGCGGCGTTGGCTGTCGATGGGGACACGAACCCGGTGTGCGATGGTCATGTCTCACATGATGCGCCCGGCGTGACCCGGTCGCAAGGTCGAGGAGACCTGGCCGGGCCTCAGAGCCGCTCGATGATCGCCGTCGCCATCTCCGACGTACGTGTCTTGCCACCGAGGTCGGCGGTGCGTGCGCCTGCATTGATGGCCGCTTCAACGGCGCGTTCCAATGCGTCCGCCTCTTCGACGAGGTGCAGGCTGTGCCGGCACAACATGGCAGCTGACAGGATGGCACCGATGGGGTTGGCGATTCCCTGACCCGCGATGTCGGGGGCCGAGCCGTGAATGGGCTCATACAGGCCGGGGCCCGAGTCACCCAGCGACGCCGAGGGCAGGAGCCCGAGTGAGCCCGCGAGCACCGCCGCCTCGTCGGTGAGGATGTCGCCGAACATGTTCTCGGTCACGATGACGTCGAACGAGTCGGCCTGCATGATGAGGCGCATCGCGGCCGAGTCGACGAGCCGGTGCTCGAGGATGATGCCGGCAAAACCCGTCGAGACCTCGTCGACGACCTGCCGCCAGAGGCGTGAGCTCTCGAGCACGTTGGCCTTGTCGACGCTCGTCACCTTCTGGCGCCGACCACGCGCGAGCTGAAATGCCATCTTCGCGATGCGGCGAACTTCGCCGTCCGTGTACTCGAGCGTGTCGACGGCGCGACTGCCTCCGCCGGGCAGGGCCTCGCGGAACTTCGGGGCGCCGAAGTAGATGCCACCCGTCAGCTCACGCACGACCAGCATGTCGACGCCTGCGACGCGCTCGGCCTTGAGCGGGGAGAGCCCGGCCAGGGCGGGAAAGACCTTTACCGGCCGCAGGTTCGCGTAGACCTGCAGGCCCGAGCGCAGGTTCAGGAGCCCCTGCTCCGGACGCCGCTTGAGCCGCGGGTCGTCCCACTTCGGACCGCCGACGGCGCCGAGCAGGACAGCATCCGAGCTGCGGCAGGCCTCGAAGGTGCTGGCTGGCAGCGGGTCACCTGTCTTGTCGATGGCGACCCCGCCGACGTCGTGCTCGGCGAACTCGAAGTAGTGGCCAAAACGACTGCCCACCGCGGCGAGCGCGTCGCGTGCGGCAAAGGTCACCTCGGGGCCGATGCCGTCACCCGGCAGCAGAACGATTCTCGCCTTCATCGGTTCGCCTTCTGTCCTGTTTCGAATGCGGCGATGGCCGCGTCATGGGAGAGGATGTAGCCGAGCTCGTCGAGGCCTTCGAGAAGGCACTTCTTCGAGAACGGCTCGATGGGGAAGGTCGCCGAGACGTGGCTGCCCTGGTCGCCCTCTGAAACGAAGCTGACCTGTTGCGACGCGAGGTCGATGGTCAGCTCGAAGCCTGGCTCGGCAACGACGCGACGGTGCAGCTGTGCCAGGATTTCAGCGCTTACGACGACGGGCAGGAGCCCGTTTTTCAGCGCGTTGTTCTTGAAGATGTCGGCAAAGCTCGTCGACACGACGGCACGAAAGCCGAACGCCACGAGCGCCCACGGGGCGTGTTCACGTGAGCTGCCACAGCCGAAGTTATCGCCGACGACGAGTACCTTCGCGTCTTTGGCGCCGTCCTGATTCAGGATGAAGTCCGGGGACTTACGCCAGTCGGAGAACAACGCTTCGGCCAGGCCATCCTTGTCGGTGATGCGCAGGAAACGGGCTGGGATGATCTGGTCGGTGTCGATGTTGTCCATCGGCAGCGACAGGGCATGGCTCGAAAATCGAGATATCTTCATCTGGTCGGCGCGCTCCATCAGCGACCCCCGAGCATGGGTCGTGGGTCGGCGACGACACCAGCGATGGCCGAGGCCGCAGCCGTGAGCGGTGAGGCGAGCAGCGTGCGTGAGCCCGGTCCCTGGCGCCCCTCGAAGTTGCGGTTCGAGGTCGAGACCGCAAGCTTGCCGGGCGGCACGAGGTCGCCGTTCATGGCGATGCACATACTGCAGCCCGCATCACGCCACTCGGCGCCTGCGTCGGTGAAGATGCGGTCGAGCCCGCGGGCTTCAGCCTCACGTTTGATTTCCACACTGCCCGGGACGACCAGCATACGCACGCCGTCTTTGACCTTGCGACCGCTGACGATCGACGCCGCGGCTTCGAGGTCCGAGATTCGCGAGTTGGTGCACGAGCCGACGAAGACCACGTCGACAGGTGTCCCGACGATCGGATCGTTGGGCCGCAACTGCATGTAGCGCAGCGCCTTTTCGGCCATGGCGCGCTGGCTCGCGTCGCTCATCGTGTCGGGGTCGGGGATTCGCCCGCTGATCCCCATGCCCATGCCGGGGTTCGTGCCCCAGGTGATCATCGGCTCGATATCTCGACCATCGAGATGAAGTGAGCCGGCAAAGGTCGCGCCTTCGTCGGTTCGGAGCGTCGACCCGGCCGCGACCATAGCGTCGAAGTCCGCGCCGGTCGGTGCTAGCGGTCGGCCCGAAAGATACTGCCAGGTGGTCGCGTCCGGGGCGATGAGGCCGGCCTTGGCACCCGCCTCGATGCTCATGTTGCAGACGGTCATACGCCCGTCCATCGACAGGCTCGAGATGGCCTCACCCCGGTACTCGAAGACGAGGCCGGTGCCGCCACCGATGCCGAGCCTGGCAATGACCGCGAGGATGATGTCCTTGGCGCTGACACCGTCGCCGAGCCGACCGTCGATGCGGACCTCGAAGGGGCGAGCCTTCTTCTGGAGGAGGCACTGGGTCGCGAGCACGTGTTCGACCTCGGAGGTGCCGATGCCGAACGCGAGCGCGCCGAACGCGCCATGCGTCGAGGTATGGGAGTCGCCACACACGATGGTCATGCCCGGCCGGGTCGCGCCGAGCTCGGGCCCGATGACATGCACGATGCCGTTGCCCGACTCACCGAGCCGGTAGAGCGGGATCCCGAACTCGGCCGCACCACGCTCGAGGGCCGTCACCATCTTGAGGCTCGGCGCGTCGAGAGCCGCGAGCCCGCCGCGGGTCGGAGTGATGTGGTCCATCGTCGCCAGCGTCCGGTCCGGGCGACGGACGGTGAGCCCCTTCTTGCGCAGGCCGTCGAAGGCTTGCGGCGACGTGACCTCGTGGACGAGGTGCAGGTCGATATAGAGGATGGCCGGACAGTCGGGCTCTTCCGAGACGACGTGTGAGTCCCAGATCTTGTCGAAGAGCGTCCTTGGCGCACGCGTCATACACTCGCCTGGAGCTGCTCGTTCTTGCGGCTGATGTGCTGCTGGAGCCCGCCGTCGCGGGCGTGAACAAGGCGGTTCAGCGCGGACAGATAAGCCTTGGCCGACGCGACGATGATGTCGGTGTCCGACCCCGAGCCATGGAAGATCGTCCCGTGGATCTCGGTCTGCGCGTTGATGCGTGGGTTCTGCACCTCACCCGCGATACGCACCGTGACGTGGCCGATGGCGTCGATGCCCTGGGTCACACCCATGACGACGTATTCGAGCAGGCGAGCCGGCGCGCCGACGATATCGTCGATGGCCTTGAAGGTCGCGTCCACCGGGCCCGTGCCCGTGAAGGCGCGCACGTGGGTCTGCTTGTCGGGTCCGATGATTCGCACCGTCGCGGTCGGCAGACCCATGGACCCACATGCGACCTGTAGGCCGTCGAGCAGATAATAGCTCGCACCTTCCGAAGACTCGGATGCGACGAGCGACAAGAGGTCGGCGGACGTGACGGTCTTCTTGCGGTCGGCCAGCTCCTTGAAGCGCTGGAACGCTTTGTCGAGCGCCTCACCCGTGAGCGGGTGGCCGAGCTCTTCGACACGGACCTGAAAGGCGTGTCGTCCCGAGTGTTTACCGAGCACGAGGTTGCTCTGCTCGAGGCCGACCATGCTTGGCTTCATGATCTCGTAGGTGGCCGCGTGTTTGAGCACGCCGTCCTGGTGGATCCCGGCCTCATGCGCGAACGCATTGCTGCCGACGATGGCCTTGTTCGGCTGCACGACCATGCCGGTCGTCTGCGAGACGAAACGCGACGAGCGGATGATCTGCGTCGTGTCGACACCCGTGCGCAGCCGATACAGGTCGGGCCGCACCTTGAGCGCCATGACGATCTCTTCGAGCGCGGTATTGCCAGCGCGCTCGCCGATGCCGTTCATCGTCACCTCGGCCTGGCGAGCGCCTGCGCGAAGCCCTGCCAGGGTATTCGAGGTCGCGAGCCCAAGGTCATTATGGCAATGGACCGACAAGGTCACCTTGTCGCAATTGGGCACATTCGCAACCAGGTGCGAGATGATGGCCGTGTACTCGTCGGGGGTCGTGAAGCCGACCGTGTCCGGGATGTTGATGGTCGTGGCACCGCTCTCGATGGCCGCGGCGACGGACTCGACGAGGAAGTCGAGCTCGGTGCGCGCGGCGTCCTCACACGAGAACTCGACGTCCTCGCAGCGGGTCCTGGCGTGCGCGACCATGTCGCGAATCCGCGTCAGCACCTGCTGCTTCGACATCCGCAGCTTGTGCTCGCGGTGGATCGGCGAGGTCGCCAGAAACGTGTGGATACGAGGGTGGGCCGCGTGTTTGACGGCCGTCCAGCACAGCTCGATGTCGTTGACGTGTGCGCGCGCCAGCCCACAGATGGTCGGCGGCGTCGCCTGCGGACGGCCCGGCATCGAGTCGCGCCCGACCGTGTCGGCGATGGCTTTGACGGCCTTCCAGTCATCGGGCGAGGCGCAGGGGAATCCGGCTTCGATGATGTCGACGCCGAGCCGCGAGAGCTGGCGCGCGACCTCGACCTTCTCACCCGAGCTCATCGTTGCGCCCGGCGACTGCTCGCCGTCTCGCAGAGTCGTGTCGAAGATCTTGATGTAGGCGAAGTCCGGATTGGGTGCGGACATCTCGTCACTCATGGAGCCCTCCGTGACGTCTCCAACCCATTCGGCACCCAGAGGGGCTGAAACGGTTGGAGACCGCCCGAGCAGACGTTTGGGTCAGTCGACCTCGATGGGGTTCACGAACGGCATCATCTTGCGCAGCTCACGACCGACCTTCTCGATGGGGTGGTGCGTCTCCGCCTCTTTACGCGCGAGATAGTTCGGGCGTCCGTTCTGGTTCTCGGCGATCCAGCGGTTGGCGAAGGTGCCGTCTTTGATCTCGGCCAGGATCTTTCGCATCTCGTCTTTGGCGTTGGGGCCGACGACGCGCGGGCCGCTCTCGTAGTCGCCGTACTCGGCGGTGTCCGAGATCGAATAACGCATGTAGTTGAGCCCGCCGCGGTACATGAGGTCCACGATGAGCTTCAGCTCGTGCAGGCACTCGAAGTAGGCGACCTCGGGCTGATAGCCGGCCTCGATGAGGGTCTCGAAGCCCGCTTTGACGAGGTGTGAGACGCCGCCGCAGATGACGGCCTGCTCGCCGAAGAGATCGGTCTCGGTCTCTTCGGTGAAGTCGGTGTTCAGGATGCCGACCTTGCCGCTGCCGATGGCACACGCATAGCTCAGCGCTTGCGCGTCGGCCTTGCCGCTCGCGTCCTGATGGACCGCGACGAGGCTCGGCACGCCGCCGCCTTCGGTGTAGGTCTCACGCACGCGGTGGCCCGGGCTCTTCGGGGCGACCATCGAGACGTCGACGTCGGTCGGCGGGGTGATGGTGCCATAGCGGATGTTGAAGCCGTGGCCGAACATGAGCGTCTTGCCGGCCGTGAGGTGCGGCCGAATGTGATTCTCATAAATGGCCGGCTGCGAGGTGTCCGGCGCGAGGATCATGATGACGTCGGCCTCGGCCGCCGCGGTCGCGACATCGACCACACGCAGTCCCTGGGCCTCTGCCTTGGCGCGGCTCTTGGAGCCCGCGTGCAGGCCGACGCGGACGTCGACGCCCGAGTCGCGGAGGTTGAGCGAGTGGGCGTGGCCCTGCGAGCCGTAGCCGATAATGGCGACCTTCTTCGTCTTGATGAGGTCGAGGTCGGCGTCTTTGTCGTAGCGGATCGTCGTCATGGTGCGCTGGTCTCTTGGGGGTGAGAGGGGCAGAGGAATTCTCGAGGTCGGGCGAGGTCGACCTCTCGATGATCGAGTATCTCGGTGATCGAGATAAAGGGATTCAAGCGACGTCGGTTGAAGCGGCTGCGGATTGTTGGCCGAGGTGGCCCATCGCGGGGGTGAAGCCGCGGCTCATGGCGACCGAGCCGGTCTGGACCATCTCTTCGATGCCGTACTCGGCGAGCACGCCGGCGAGGCCGGCGATGAGGTCGTGTGAACCAGTGACCTCGAGGATCATGGTCGTGCTCGACATGTCGACGACGCGGGCGTGGAAGACCTCGGCGATCTGCATGACCTCCGCACGTTTCTCGGGCGGGACCGTCACCTTGATGAGGGCGAGCTCACGTTCGATGCGTGGGCTGTGGGTGATCTCGTGGACCTCGAGCACGTTCACGAGCTTATAGAGGTTGTGCTCGATGCGGCGCGCGGTGTCCTCGTCGGCTTCGACCACGACCGTCATGCGTGAGACGCCGGGCACGTGGGTCTGGCCGACGTTGAGCGACTCGATGTTGAAGGCGCGGCGACGGAAGAGCGACGCGGCGCGGTTCAAGACACCGGGCTTGTCTTCGACGAAGACGATAAAGGTCCTGAGGATGTCGGTGCGATGACCGTTGGGGCCGCTCACTGGTCTTCTCCGGTCTCGAAAATCGGGTTGTGGTTCGCAGCCTTGCCGTCCACCGTCTGGCTCGAGCGGCGGATCATGTTGTTGAGGTCGGCGCCGGCTGGCACCATCGGGTACACGGCGTCCTCCTGCTCGACGCGGAAGTCGATGACGACCGTGCCTGGCTGCTCACGCGCCCACCTCACCGTGTCCATCACCTCGGAGCGCGACGTCACGCGCCGCCCCACCAGGTCATGGGCCTCGGCGAGCTTCACGAAGTCGGGCGACTTGATGGGGGTCGCGACGTAGCGGCCGCCGTAGAAGAACTGCTGCCACTGCCGCACCATCCCGAGGAAGCCGTTGTTGATGATGGCGACGTTGACCTTGAGGTTCTCCTGCGCGAGCGTCGACAGCTCACACGCGGTCATCTGGAAGCCACCGTCGCCGACGACGACCCACACGTCGGCGTTCTTTCGCGCGAAGCGGGCCCCGATTGCGGCGGGCAGGGCGAAGCCCATCGTGCCAAGCCCACCCGAGGTGAGCAGCGAGCGCGGGGTCTCGTGTTTGTAGTACTGGGCTTCCCACATCTGGTGTTGGCCGACGTCGCTGACGACGAGCGCCTCGCCGTCGGTGGCGCGCCATAGATCGTGGATCACGTGGGCCGCGTGCAGCTTGCCGCTGTCGGGCAAGTGCTGGATGTCGAGCACCGCGGAGTCGCCCTTGGACTCGTTGATACGTGTGTGCCAGGCACCCCGGTCGACCGGATGGACGTGGGGTAGCAGGGCTTCCAGGGCCGTGCGGACGTCGCCGACGATGGGCACGTCGACCTTGACGTTCTTGTTGATTTCACTCGGATCCATCTCGATGTGGATCTTCTTGGCGTAGGGCGCATAGGTCGCGATGCGTCCGGTGACGCGGTCGTCGAAGCGCATACCGACGGCGATGAGGAGGTCGCTCTCCTGGATGGCGTTGTTCACCCAGGCCTCGCCGTGCATGCCCATCATGCCGAGGTTGAGCGGGTGTGAGGCGGGGAAGCCACCGAGGCCCAGCAGCGTGAGCGCCACGGGGATGTTGGCGGTTTCGGCGAACTGGACGAGCAGGTCAGTCGCTTGCGACTTGATGATGCCCTGGCCAGCCAGGATGACCGGACGTTTGGCGGCGCCGATGAGTGCCAGCGCCTTGTCGAGGTCGCGCTGGAGCGGGACATAGGTCGGCCGGTAGCCGGGCAGGGTGACCGTGCCCTCCTTCCATTCGAAGGTGCACTTGGCCTGTTGCGCGTCCTTGCAGATGTCGACCAGCACCGGGCCGGGGCGCCCGGAGCGGGCGATATAGAAGGCCTCGCGGATGGCGTTGGCGATGTCGGCCGCCTCGGTGACGAGGAAGTTGTGTTTGGTGATGGGCAGGGTGACGCCCGTGATGTCGACTTCCTGAAAGGCGTCGCTGCCGAGCAGGCCGGATGGGACCTGGCCCGTGATGGCGACCATCGGGATGGAGTCGAGCATGGCCGTGGCGATGCCCGTGACGAGGTTCGTGGCGCCGGGACCCGAGGTCGCGACACACACGCCGACCTTGCCGGACGCCCGGGCGTAGCCGTCGGCCATGTGGGAGGCGCCCTGTTCGTGGCGCACGAGCACATGGTGGATGGGGTAGCCGATCATGGCGTCGTAGGCCGGCATGATGGCGCCGCCGGGGTAGCCGAAGACGACCTCTACCTCTTCGCGTACGAGCGACTCCCAGATGATTTCGGCGCCTGTGAGCTCCTGCCCGCGCCGGTCGGGGAAGGTGGTGAGGAGCTTCTTGCGACCCTCGGCGAGGAGGGTCTCATTGGTGGGGACGTGGGGGCGCGCGAAGGGGACGATCGTCATCGGTCTCCGGGGGGCGTGCGGCGGTCAAAGCCTGGAATGGCCAGCCGAGCCGATAACCTGAGCGCGTTGACGCAGTGTGTCAAGGCCGTGTGAGCGCCGTTCACTTTACGACAACAAATAGTTGTGTTGCGCGTTTCAGCCGTCGACGAGGGGCGTGGTCAAGGCTGGAGCGACATGACTGCCGTGCTCCACCACCAGGCGCGATGCATCGGTTGGGACAGGCGATCGCCGAGCGGCGCGAGTCGGGATGGCGCTGCGCGGGCGAGTAGTGAGGTGATGGTCGGCAGGTCCACCCGCGGGTCGACGGGTGGCAGTCCGTCTTTGCGAAGGGCATCGCCGAGCGTCGAGAGGTGGGACTCGGGGTCGCGTTGGTGCGAGCTCCAGACCGCGCTGACGGTGGCGAGGTGGAAGAGCTCGAGCCAGCCTTCAGGCAGCTTACGGATGAGGTCTCTTAGAGATTCGTGGCCGCGGTCGGCGACGTGTGGGCCGGCGAGGGCGGCGCGGGGCAGGGTGGCGATGGCGGCCCTACGCGCGGAGAAGTAGGCGTCGCGGTGGCGCAAGGTCACGCGGTCGCGGGTCAGGCGTTCGACGGTGGCGAACCACGGGGTTGGTCCGGGACCGCCGTGAGGGGCGGTCGCGAGGATAGCAAATGCTTCGAACAAGGCGCGATAGATGGCGGCGCGCAGGGGCGGGTCGTTCTCGCGGTCGAGGCCTGCGGAGGCATGGAACAAGAGGCCTTCGGCGCTCGCGGTGTCGCCGGCGCTGCCGACGATGGCGGCCAGCCGGGCGTCGGCCAGGGCCCGGCCAGCGTTGTCGCGGGGGGCCGCCCAGCCGGGCTCGCAGAGTGGTATCCAGCTCTCGGCGACGTCGCGTGGACACGGCATCCGCGCGAGGATGGTCGTGGCGCAGACGAGGCGGGCCGTCGGCGAGAGCGACTCGAAGAAGGCGACCTCGGCGTCGGTCTCGTCGTCGTTCTGATCGATATCGGGGCTGGTGGTCGGGAAGCGGCGGCGCTCACACCAGGCGATGAAGGCGGCATCACGTGGCGTCTGTGCGGCATTGGTCAGCGCCGACTCGAGCGTCGCCAGGGTCGGAGGAAAGGCCGGCGTGATGAAGGTCTCGAGCGTCTCGAGCTGCAGCTCTGCGGGGAGCGCTGCGAGGTCGAGGGTGTCGGCGGTGTGGCCGCTCCAGAGAGCGAGTGCCAGGCGCTGGGAGGCCGGCAGAGAGGCGTCTTCGGGCTGTGTCTCGGGCTGGGAAGAAAGGTTCGATTTTCGAGCGATTGCTGCGAGGCCCGGGGTCGGTGCGCGTTGTCGCTGGATGCGCGCGAGAAGGGACAGACGGTGCGCCTCGGGGAGGGCTTCGAGCGTGTCGAGGTCGAGGTCACACGCCGCCCGCGCGAGGGTGTCGAGCAGCGCACACGCATCGGCGTCGGGTGTGCCCTTGGTGGCAAGCGTCAACGCCGAGAGGCGGTCGAGGAGGGCTGTGACGTGGGAGGCAGGCGTGGGAGTCGGCATCCCGATCCTGAGAACACGAGGCGGCTACGAGGTCAACCTCAGGTTGGGCGGTTGCGCCCACTCCCACGCGAGCGCCCACGCCCGCGTTCGCGCAAACGCGCACGCCCACGCCCACGCCCACGCCCACGCAAACGCCCACGCCCACGCCCACGCAAACGCGCGCGCCCACGCCCACGCCCACGCAAGCGCCCACGCCCACGCCCGCGCAAACGCAAGCGCCCACGCCCACGCCCACGCCCACGCAAACGCCCGCGCCCGCGCAAACGCCCACGCCCAAGCCCAAGCCCACGCCCACGCCCAGTGCCCGCCTCGCTCCTACGCGTCTCCATCAAACGACGGAGTGGTCGCCCTCATGTCGGGATGCCACGTGACTCGCTTCGTGAGAGTCACACCGCGTACACATTCCAGATGTGTCCAGCGCTGCCGCCGGCGTGGGTTCCCACTCTTCCGGGCATAGTGGACACGGCGGACACATGGCTGGATTGCCATCGTAGCTCTCGTGCGAGTATCGGTACCAAGTGCCTCCGCAGATCCATCCGACGTTTCTATAGGCGTCTCGGCGATGGCAACAGTAGCCCGGCTGTGTGAGTCGACCGACGCACGGACATCCGATTACAGGCGCCCACGCAGGCCTGGTTCAGGCCCACCCGATCGGTCCGACGCGGTTGCGACCCGAACGTTTCGCCTCGTAGAGCGAGCTGTCGGCGGCCTCCAGCGCGATGTCGATGGCGCGTGCGGCGTCGGGGACGACCTGGCTCACGCCGACGCAGACGGTGACGTGCGCGCCGTTGGGATGGGGCAGGGCCAGGGACTCGACCTTGTGGCGCATCCGTTCGGCGACAAGGCGTGCGCCCTCGGCTGTGCACTGGGGGAGGATGGCCGCGAACTCCTCACCGCCGATGCGTCCGAGCAGGTCTTCGGCGCGCAGCTGGGACATGCAGGCACCGACGATGCGGATGAGGACCTCGTCGCCCCGGCCGTGCCCGAGCTGGTCGTTGACCTGCTTGAAGTGGTCGACGTCGATCATGAGCAGAGAGAGCGGTTCTTTGTGGCGCGCTGCATGGGCGCGCATCTGCTCGGAGCGTTCGAGCAACGAACGTCGATTGGGGAGGCCTGTCAATGCATCGAGATGGGCCAGGCGCTGGAGGTCTTCGTTCATGGTCGCGAGCACCGATCTCTGCTCTTCGATGGTCATTGCCTGGGCCGAGTTCTTGGCGCGGGCAGTGCGCAGAGCACGCGCGATGGCCCAACCGGCGAGCGCCACGGTGAGGCCGTTCAACAGGTTCGACAGCACCGCCGGGCCTGCGGGAGCAAAGGCGTTGATCGCGAACCCGAAGACGACCAACGAGATCACGTGCAACAGGGTCAGCGGCACGACCGGGATAGGCAGGAACGTGCCGGTCGCGAAGACCGCCACCAGGTATGGGGTGATGTTCGGGGTGACGAGCTGGTCGATGCCCGCGATGACCGCCGACGACAGCAGGTAGTTGCCGACGAAGAGGGTGCCGACCGCACCGATGAGGCGGTCGGTGGTCGGGCCGTCGGGGCGACGACGCAGCCACACCGCGAAGAGGCCGATGAGGAGCGAGGTGAAGGCGGTGCTGCCGTGAGCCACCGCGATGAGCTCGCGCCATCGGACCTCGGCGGGTGGGAGCCCGTCGCTTGCCTGGCTCGTCATGACGAGGACATGGACGAGGTGGAGCGCCAGGACGACCGGGACAACGGCCAGCACACGGCCGTGGTTGGAGCGCGCGTCCTCACGGGAGAAACGTTCCGCGGCGGACGGAGCCAACTGGGTGTCCCCGAACAAGGTGTCGCGAAGGGGACGCAGGAATCGCCGGTGGAGGGGCATGGTCATCGAGGTGAAGGAGCGCTCCGCGGGGTTCACCCGGTTTCGAATGAGTAGGGATCAGGACCCTTCGTAATGCAAGGGGCCTTGTGCAAAACGCGGGCGCATGAAACCAATGGCGGCATGGCTCTAGCGCCCGGGTCGCACAAACAGAACGAAGACGGAGAAGACGAAGAGGTCGTGCGCGAGGGCATGTTCCCCATGCGCATCGTCACACGTCTGACGGGGCTCAACCCCGACACAATCCGTGCGTGGGAGAGGCGTTATGGGGCCATCGCTCCGCCGCGGACCGAGGGTAACACCCGCCTCTTCACCAACGAGGACATCGAGCGACTCATCCTCTTGAAGGATGTGGTGGACCTCGGTCACCCCATAGGCCAGGTCGGGGCGTTGCCGACGCCAGCACTCGAGCAGCTGCGCGCGCTCGAGCGGACGCGGGGGGCCAATCATCCGGCCGATAGTCTCGAGCCCCTGCGCAGCGACTACCTGGATGCTGTGAGTCGTTTCGATGCGCGGCGCGGGGTCGAGCTGTTGCATCAGGCGGCCGCCCACCTGCCCGCCCGTGACTTCGTCTATCGGGTCGCCCTGCCTGTCCTGCGTGAGATCGGCGCGCGTTGGAGCCACGGGAATCTCGGGATTGCGCACGAGCACCTCGCGACAGTGCAGGTCCGCAGCGCGCTCTTGACGTACCAGCACCTGCATCCCGCCGACCGGGGTGCGCCGCGTGTCATCACGGGCACGCCCGAGGGGCACCGCCACGAGTTCGGCATCATGATCGGTGCACTCCTCGCGCAGTTGCGGGGCTTCGAGGTGATCTACCTCGGGGTCGACCTGCCGTATGACGAGTTCTTATGGGCTGCACGTCGGGCGCAGCCGTCGTTGGTCCTGCTCGCAGTCGCCATCACGCTGCGGCCGGACGAGGGCGAGCGGCTCATCGCGATGGCCAAGCAGCTTCCCGACAAGACCGAGGTGTGGATCGGGTTGCCGCCGACCGACACCTTCGCGAGCCCCATCGTGCGCCGCTTCACGGCGTTCGAGCAGCTCGAGATGGCGCTGACCGAGCGGCGTCGCTGACGAGGCTCATGCGGCGTCGAGCAGGACGAGCAGCAACAGGACGAGGATAGCCGCGTTCATCACGACGAGGATCGGCGGGGCGCCAAACCAGGTCGGGGCGGACGGCTTCGCGAGGAGCTTCTTGAAGTCGGCGAACGAGGTGGCGAGCGCGGTGACGCTTTGCGTTTCGTTCGAGCTCTGAGCCGGCTCGGGGCCGGTCGTGACGTCGGGGCGTTGTTGGCGCGCCGGGATGGCGGTCTGGGCGGCGAGCTCGGTGACGTCGATAGCCTCGGTCTTGGCTTCGCGCTCGACGCGGTTCATGGCGGCCTTGGCCTTCATGGCTTCGAGCGTCATGGTCTTGATGGCGTCTTCGAAGTCACCACCTTCGGGGATCTCGGACTCGACGCCGGGCATCATGAGGGTGCCTGGGGTGTGGTCGATGGCGGGTGCGGCCGACATCTTCGGGACCGTTGCCCGGGTGGCATGGCGCGAGCTGAAGCCCTGGGTGGCGAAGCGTTCGAGGTCGGCGGCATCGCTGTCGAGCAGGTGGGGCGGGAGCGTGTTCAGGGCTTCGAGGAAGGCGCGCGCGCTCTGGTAGCGGTCGGCGGATTCGCGGGCAGAAGCGGTCTCGATGATGGTGACGATCTCGGGTGGGAGAGCGACCTCGGATGGCACCTTGACTGGGCCACCACGCATGATGGACAGGGCGGTGTCGACGGCAGTGCCGCCCTCGAAGGCGGGAACGCCGACGAGCATCTCGTACAAGACGAGGCCGACGGCGTAGAGGTCGGTCGCGGGCGAGAGGCGTTCGCCCTTGAGCTGTTCGATGGGCATGTAGCGGGGCGTGCCGAGCGTCAGGCCGACGCGGGTGATCTGGTCGCCGGAGTCGGCCATCTTGGCGATGCCGAAGTCCATGACCTTCACGTAGTCGGGGTCGTAGGACAGGCTCACGAGCATGACGTTGTCGGGCTTGATGTCGCGATGCACGATGCCGCGTGAGTGCGCTTCCATCAGCGCATGAAGGACCTGGCGCACGACATGGACGGCGCGTGGGATCGGCAGGCGTCCTTCGCGGCGGATGAGCTTGGCGAGCTCTTGCCCCTGGAGGAACTCCATGACGATGTAGAAGACACCTTCCTCGGTCTCACCGTAGTCGAAGACCCGAAGCGTGTTCGGGTAGTCGAGGCTCGCCGCGATGGTGGCTTCGCGTTTGAAGCGTTCCTTGGCGGTGGGGTCCTTCTGGGCGTAGGTCGCGAGCATGACCTTGATGGCGACGACGCGGTCGATGTCGATGTGGCGCGCCTTGAAGACGACGCCGAAGCCGCCGCGACCGAGCTCCTTCTCGATGACGTAGTGGAGGCCGATGACTTCGCCGGGCTGTGGTTCGCGGACGTTCATGGCCATGGTTTTACGCCCGGACATTCGGGCCGTCGAGTGCGTCGGGACGGTAATGGTAGGGTGGGTGGGCTTGCACCGCGAGTGCCGGATTCCTCGAAATCTTGCGTACCCTTGCAAGGCAGGACGTGTCCGGGCAGGCTATGTCCATGTTTCGATTCTTCATGCTTTCGGCGCTCCTTGGCCCGGCCTGTGACACCACCTGCCCGACGGTGGCCGACTCCTGTTCCGGAAGTTGCGATGAGCTCAGGGCGCCACGGGTCGACACCGTGCGGCAGTGTCGGACGGTAGTCGTGGTCGGGTGCTGGGACGCGCCCGACGCTCACACGGCGGACCTGCGATGCATCCACCGAGATGGCGACGC
This sequence comes from uncultured Myxococcia bacterium, assembly GCA_942493285.1. Lineage (GTDB taxonomy): Bacteria > Myxococcota_A > UBA9042 > PHBI01 > PHBI01 > WYBB01. The sequence continues at coordinate 5,094,321 of OW818691.1, read as the reverse complement.
GGCATCGTTCATCATGAGCTCGACCGAGGCGGTCTACCTGCTGTCGGACGATCGATATCGGGACTGCACGGGCGAGGAGTCGAGCGTTGCCATGGCTACCTTTGGCGCCTGCGAGTGACGTGACAGTCACGTGGGCGTGAGCGCGAAATCCGTTTAGGTCGCCAACCCGAAGACCCGGCGGGCGTTCTCGCCGAGGTAGAGTGTGGCCGTCTCGTCATCGAGGTCGAGCTGGCCGAGCTCGGAGAGGCATGAGGCGGGCATGACCATCGGGTGGTTCGATGCGAACAACACGCGGTGGCGACCGCGTTTGGACTTCATGAACTCGACGAGGGCCGCGGGAAAACGACTCGGGCGATAGGCCGAGGTGTCGATGTGGATGTTGTCGAACTTACGCGCGAGGAAGATCATCTCGTCGGTCCATGGGGCGCCGATGTGGCCCGCGACGATGGTGAGCTCGGGGAAGTCGAGTGCCACACGTTCGAGGTACGGAATGGGCCGACCGAACTCCGAAGGGGCGAGTGGGCCGGTGTGGCCGACCTGCAGGCAGAGCGGCAGCTTCAGCTGGCAGAGGCGCGCATAGAGCGGATAGAGGCGCCGGTCGTCGGGTGGCAATTCCCAGAGCCACGGCAGGAGTCGTAGGCCCTTCATTCCGAGCTCGCCTGTGCATCGCTCGAGCTCGGCCAGAGCCGCCATCGGTCGGCGCAGATCCACGCCGCAAAGACCCGTCAGGCGATGAGGCGCCAGCTTGCAGAAGGCAGCGACCTCGTCGTTGGAGATGAGCGGGCCCTGAGGTCCGTACCAGGCGGACACGAGTGCGTGGTCGAGCTTGGCGAGGTCGAGGGCGGCCATCGTGAAGGCCGCCGGGAGCTCCTTGGGGATCGAGGCGCCGAGCCAGCGCAAGAGAGGTGCGAGCATCGGGTCAGCCAGCAGCCGCGGCGTGGGGTGTTGAATCCAGGCGTCGATACGAAGCGTTGGCTGAGTGGGCGATGTCATTGGCAGCTCGCCCATTCGTCGGTGCTGGGGGTGACCACGGTCGGGACGCCGGTCCTGGCGAGCGACTCGAGGAAGCAGCGGTACTGGTGTTTGGGGCCGGGTGTCTGGAAGGCGGCCTCGTGCCCGTCCTCGATGAGGTCGCCTGGGGCCTGGACGACGACGGAGGTGTGGCCGTTACGATTGTCGGTCACCGGGGTATCGGCCTGCACGAGGCCGGCCAGCGGGAGCAGGTCGGTCAGCGGCACGAAGTCGGCTAGACGTGGGTCGGTGTCGTAGGGGGCGGGCGGCCCGGCGAGGTCGAGTCGAAGTGCGAGAGATGTGCCCTGGGCGATCGGCGGCAGGATATAGGTGTCGACGATTCCCTCGATCATCAAGATATTACGATTTGGCCGCGCGAGGTGACCATAGACCTGCGGGTCGGCCGATTCGCCCGCCCATTGGAGCAATGTCAGCGACGGGTCGTGCATACCGAGCGTGCGGTCGATGGCCGTGTAGCCGAGCAGGGCTTCGGCGAGAGGGCGCACATCGACGGGGCTCTTCTTATAGACGATGTTGGCCATCCAGCCGCCGCCCGCACCCGACAGGATGGCGGTCCCGAAGCCTGGGTCGTGGGCGAGCGCGATGGGTGCAATCCAGCCGCCCATGGAGTGGCCCATGATGGCGTTGTGGCGGGGGAGCGCGGTGTCGAACTTCGACGTTGTGGACGCGCCGTCGCAGCCGCTCGTATTCAACGTCAGGGTTGTGGCGAGGTCACGGATGAGGATCGCCTCGAGCGCGGTCTGACGGATGCTGTCGCGAGTGCCGGCGAGGTTCAACACGTTGAACATCAGGAACTGCTCGTCGGCGCCCGACGGGTTGCGGCCAGGACCGCCGTGCGGGCCATCCCAGGTGAGGCCGGCCCATCCGGCTTCGGCCAGGTGCATGGCCGGCCCCGTGCCTGCAGCGACGATGGGTGGCCCGCCGTTGGTCGCGCGTGGGCCGCGGTCGATGAGCGGGCGGTCGCCACCACCACCCGTGCGGATGAAGACGACGAACGGGTAGCCGCGGTTGCCCGACGCCTTACGCGGGATGGTGATGAAGAGGCGCGATGGGCTCGACTTCGCGAGCTCGGGTTCGCCGGCCAGGCGGCGCCAGACACCCTCGCCCGAGCTGGCATAAGGGAGGTCGCCGTGTTGGTAGTCGGGGACCTCGATGTCGGCGCTGTAGACGCAGAAGCGATCGTGGGTCTCGACGAGCGTCGGGGTCGGTGTCGGGATGCCGATGGCGCGGGCGGCGGCGACATAGTCGGCGAGCTCGGAGGTCGCGTCCTGGGTCCTGAAGACCGTCATGGCGAAGACGGTTGTGAGTGGCGACCGGCTGACGACGAGAGCCCGCGCTTCGTCCCAGAGCGGTCGGTCGGTCAAGGTCGGAGTCGGACGGTCGGCGAGCAGGTCGGCGAGCAGTGCCGGTCGACCGAGCGTCTCACGCAGGTCGTCCGGCAGCGTGATCGTCAACGCATAGCGGCGACCTGGCAGGAGTGCAAGGCCCTGAATCGGCTGCGCGCTCAAGAGGTTGGGGGCGCCATGGGGCCCACCATCGCGCTCGAAGTTCAGCCGCGCAGGGAGGGGCGGCGCGGCCGGGGTGTCGAGGTCGTGATAGACACCGACGAGGCGCTCGACGACACCGTCTGGCAACGGTGCGGTGAGGGCGAAATAGACCGAGCCGGCGAGCGACGCACCGTCGGTCGTCTCCGTCAGAGCGACGAGCCCATCGACGAAGCTGTCGGGCTCGCGTGGGAACGCGGACAGGTCCGGGTGACCGTCGGGACCGAACAGGTCGGGGGCCGGGACCGGTCCATCGTAGAAGGATGTGCGCGCGAGCTCGAAACGCGGCTGGGGACCGGCGAGAGGCCCGAGGCCGGTCGACGTGTCGGCGTCATTCGCTTCGGTGACATCGCTATCGGACGGTGGGGTCGAGTCGGAGGTGTCCGATGATTCAGGTGTGTCGTCACCACAAGCGCCGACAAAGATACATGCGGCGAGGGCGACCAGGCCAAACGGGACACGCCCGAGGCGCAGACGTCCGCGGATCGTCCGTCCAACTACCATCCGAGGATCTCACCGAGCTGACGCGCAATCGTCATCGGGTCAAACGGCTTGGCCATGACCCCAGCGGCACCGAGAGCGAGGTAGTGCTGGACGTCCTCCATGGTGGTGCGAGCGGTCAGGAAGACGACCGGCAGCGCAGCGTACTCCGGTTGTCGACGGAGCTCGGCGAAGAACGTCGGGCCGTCGACCTCCGGCATGGTCACGTCGAGCAGCAAGGCATCGGGGACACGAGTGGCGAGGGCCTGGCGGGCCTCTTGCGCTGAGCCTGCGAGGGTGACGTCGAGGCCACCCACACGCGCGAGCGCGATCTCGGCGATGAAGCGGATATCGGCGTCGTCGTCGACGAGTAGGACCGCCCTACGAGGCTTGGTCATGCCTCAGGCCTCGCCGCGGACCCGCTCGGAGAGGCGGTCCCAGCCCTGGCGTGGGAGCTCGCTCACCTTGGAGCCCAGGGCGAAGCGGCGCACGTCGCCCATTGCGTTCTCGGATTCGACCTCGCCGTCGATGACCTGGACATATTTCCAGGCGGCTTCGGGCACGAGGATCGAACGGGCCGCCAGCAAGCGATCGCCGACCTCGTTCTCGTCGAAGTCGGCGACGGGCTCGGCGAGGGTGAAGCAGCGGCCAGGGGTAAGGGTCGACAACAGAACGATGCGGCGCACGACCATCTCCGGGTTGGAGTCGAGGCGCCCACGATACCCGAAGTCGAACGTGTCTAAAAGTGGGTGGACGGTGGTTGCCAGGGATGCGACGAAACGACGGTCAGGCAATGACATCTGCACCGGGCTGGCCGCATCGGTCGGGCCGGGTAGGGCTGGAGGACGGCATGGGGCGCTTCGACGGAAAGGTTGCGTGGATTACCGGGGGCGGGACGGGCATCGGGCGTGGGCTCGCGCTCAGGTTCGCACGCGAGGGTGGCGATGTCGCCTTGTCGGGTCGGCGGGTCGACAGGCTCGAGGAGACCGCCAACGAGGTGAGGGCGCTGGGCCGTAAGTCGTTGGTGATCCAGTGCGACGTCGTCGATGAGAAGGCTTGCGAGAGGGCGGTGTCCCTCATCGAGGTCGAGCTCGGTCGCGTCGATGTAGCCATCGCGAACGCGGGCTTCAGCGTGTCGGGGCGCATCGAGCAGCTCTCGGCCGAAGACTGGCGGCGGCAGCTCGATGTGAACGTCGTCGGGGTCGCGAACACCGCGAAGTGGAGCCTGCCGGCGCTGCGCAAGACGGGTGGGCGGCTCGTCCTCGTGTCGAGCGTCATGGGCATGATTGCGATGCCTGCGCAGGCGCCCTATTCGGCGAGCAAGTTCGCGGTGCGCGCCATCGGGCTGACACTCGCGCAGGAGCTGCATGGCACCGGGGTGTCGTGCACGACGCTTTATCCGGGCTTCGTCGAGAGCGAGATTGGCCAGGTCGGCCTCGACGGGGTCTTCGACCCGAGCCGCAAAGACAAACGACCCAAGAAGTTCATGTGGACCTCGGACAAGGCGGCCGAGGTCATGTGGGCAGCCATCTGGAAGCGCAAACGCGAGTATGTCTTCACGGGGCATGGCAAGCTGGGCGGCTTCCTCGGGCGGCACTTTCCTGGGCTCGTACACTTCGCCATGACGCGCGAGTCGACGCAGAAGAAGGTCGTCGCCACGGCCAAAGCGGGGCGTTGAGTCGATGCGCTCCTGGCAGGTCGGGGAGGTCCGGGTGACCTCTATCGTCGAGTCCGAGGTCGCGTTTTCTCCAGACTTCCTGAGGCGATACGTCATCCCCGACGCGACGCGTGAACGGCTCTTGGCGATGCCCTGGTTGATGCCGTATTGGGTCGATTCAAACGGCGACATGCGTTTCGTCACGCAGAGCTTTCTCGTCGAGTCCGGTGGTAGACGTATCCTCGTCGACACGTGTCTGGGCAACGACAAGGAGCGTAAGAACCCGGACTTCCATCGCCTGCAGACGCCGTTTCTGGAGCGGCTTTCCGAGGTCGGGGTCGAGCCCGGTGCGATCGATATCGTCTTGTGCACACACCTGCACTTCGACCACGTCGGTTGGAATACACGTTGGATCGACGGGCGCTGGCTGCCGACTTTTGCCAATGCGCGTTACCTGTTCTCGCGGCGCGAGTGGGAGCATTGGGGTCAGCGACCCGGGCACGCCTTTGTGGTCGAAGACTCGCTGAAGCCGTTGTTCGAGGCTGGGCTCGTCGACCTCGTCGACACTTCCGAAGGCGGGTGGTCCGTCACCGACGAGGTGTCACTCGTGCCGACGCCGGGACACTCACCGGGACATGTGTCGGTGAAGATCACCTCGGGTGGACACACCGCCATCATCACGGGTGATACGATTCACCACCCGTGTCAGGTCGGCCACCCCGAGTGGACGAGCCCTGCCGACAGCGATGCCAAGCAGGCGAGAGCGACACGTGAAGCGCTGCTCGAAGCCGCGAGGACCGAGGGGACGCTGGTCATCGGCACCCACTTCGCGGAGCCCGCGGCGGGGCGTGTGACGGGCCTGGCCGGGGCGATGCGCTTGGCAGGCGAGTGACTCCAAGCGGCGAAGTCACCCGCCTCACACAACTACTTGTCGATTACTTATCGATTACTTATCGATCGCTCCGAGTCCGGCCGCGAGCACGATGACCTCGCTCGTGGCCTTGCCGTCGAGCGCCATGCGGTCGCCGAGGTTGACCGGCTCGGTGAGCGTCACGGTGCCATCGGACGGGCCGCGGTCGGCGCGCGGCGAGGGGCGATAGTGGTAGGTGCGGGCGTTGTCACCGTCGGGCGGGCCGAGCTCGATGACGGAGCCGGTCGAGGTCAGGGCGAGCACGGCCCCGTGGCCGTCCGGTGCGACATGTCCGACGAGGTCCATGTGGCGCGCGAGGACCTCGTTGCCGAAGTCGAGCATACGCAACACGAGGTTACGCGCGTGGGTGTCCCAGAGCTGTCGCAGCTCGGGCGCGGCGGTGGGGCGGGTCGGCTCTTCCGTGAGGTCTTCGGGGAAGCGGCGCTCGAGGGCGGCCTTCTCGCCAATCGTAAGCAGGTCGTAGAACGTCAGCGCGCCGTTGAGGGCCCGCTTCTCGTCGTCGGTCGCGGCGGAGTACCGGTCTTCGGCAGCTCTCATGTCGGCGAGGCGAACGGGGAAGGGCAGGTCGATGCTCATGTTGACTCCGGGACGGTCCAAAACGTGCCCATGGTGCCTCAACCCGGGTGGTCCGTCCACGGCAGGGCGGCAAGCCGCGCCGCTTCATCCTCGGGGCGATCCGTGCTAGGAGACAGACCGCGTGCCGCGGCGCGCGGCGTAACCCATTGGAAATGCGAGTAAACAGCGATGAGCCAGCAACCTACGATCATCTACACAAAGACTGACGAAGCCCCCGCGCTCGCGACCTACTCGCTTCTTCCGATCGTGAGGGCCTTCGCGGCCAGTGCAGGGGTCGCCGTCGACATCCGCGACATCTCGCTCGCCGGGCGCATCATCGCCGTCTTCCCCGAGTTCCTCTCCGAGGACCAGCGCATCGGCGACCACCTCACCGAGCTCGGCAAGCTCGCGTTGAAGCCCGAAGCGAACATCATCAAGCTGCCCAACATCAGCGCGTCGATGCCGCAGTTGAAAGGCGCCATCGCCGAGCTGCAGGGCCAGGGCTACAAGCTGCCGGACTATCCAGACGACCCGAAGGACGACGCCGAGAAGGCCATCAAGGCGCGCTACGACAAGATCAAGGGCAGTGCCGTGAACCCCGTACTGCGCGAGGGCAACTCGGACCGCCGGGCCCCGCGCGCCGTCAAAGAGTACGCCCGCGCCAACCCGCACTCGATGGGCGCCTGGAAGGCCGACTCGAAATCGCATGTGTCGACCATGAGCGGGGGCGACTTCTTCTCGAACGAGAAGTCGCTGACGATCGAGGCGCCGACGACCATCCGCATCGAGCACCACGCGGCCGATGGCGCGGTCACGGTGCTGAAGCCCAAGCTCGCGCTCATCGCGGGTGAGGTCATCGATGCGACCGTCATGCAGAAGAAGGCGCTCGTGGAGTTCCTCGAGGCGCAGGTCGCCGACGCACGTGAGAGCGGGGTCCTGTTCTCGCTGCACATGAAGGCGACGATGATGAAGGTCAGCGACCCCATCATCTTCGGCCACGGCGTGCATGCCTATTTCAAGGAGCTTTTTGCCAAGCATGGCGAGACGTTCCGTGAGATCGGCGTCGACGTGAAGAACGGCTTTGGCGACGTCGTGGCGAAGCTCTCCAAGGTGAGCGCCGACAAACGCGCCGAGATCGAAGCCGACCTCGCGGCCCTCTACGCCAAGGGGCCTGCCATCGCGATGGTGAACTCCGACAAGGGCATCACCAACCTGCATGTCCCGAGCGACGTCATCATCGACGCGTCCATGCCGGCAATGATCCGCACGTCGGGCTGCATGTGGAACGCCGCGGGCAAGCTCCAGGAGACCAAGTGTGTCATCCCGGACTCGAGCTATGCGGGCGTCTATGCCGCGGTCTTCGCGGACTGCAAGGCGCACGGGGCCTACGACCCGAAGACGATGGGCTCGGTCAGCAACGTCGGCCTCATGGCGCAGCAGGCCGAGGAGTACGGCTCGCACGACAAGACGTTTGAAATCGCGAGCGCGGGTTCCGTCGTCGTCATCGACGAGTCGGGCAAGAAGCTGTTCGAGCAAGCGGTCGAGGCTGGCGACATCTGGCGTATGTGCCAGGCCAAGGACGCGCCGATCCGCGACTGGGTCAAGCTCGCGGTGTCACGCGCCAAGGCGACCGGCGTCCCGGCCATCTTCTGGCTCGACGAGAAGCGGGCGCACGACGCGCAGATCATCAACAAGGTGAAGACCTATCTGGCCGACCACGACACGGCAGGCCTCGACATCCGCATCGCCAACCCGGTCGACGCGACGCTCATGAGCGTCGAGCGAATCCGCCAGGGTCTCGACACCATCTCGGTGACGGGCAACGTGCTGCGCGACTACCTGACCGACCTCTTCCCCATCCTCGAGGTCGGGACCTCGGCCAAGATGTTGTCCATCGTGCCGCTCATGGCGGGTGGCGGGCTCTTCGAGACGGGGGCTGGCGGTTCGGCGCCCAAACACGTGCAGCAGTTCCAGGAGGAGGGTTGCCTCCGTTGGGACTCGGTCGGCGAGTTCCTGGCGTTGGCCGTCTCGTTCGAGCACATCGGTGAGCGCACCGGCCACAAGGGCGCCAAGGTCCTGGCCGACACGCTCGACCTCGCGACGACGCAGTACCTGCTCAACGACAAGGCGCCGGCCCGCAAGGTCGGTCAGATCGACAATCGCGGCGGACACTTCTACCTCGCGCTCTACTGGGCTCGGGCGCTCGCCGCCCAGGGCGACGATGCCGGGCTCGCGGCCCGATTCGCTCCCATCGCCGAAGCGCTCGGCAACGCGGAAGCGACCATCAACGCCGAGCTGCTCTCAGCCCAGGGCAAGGAGACCGACATCGGCGGCTACTTCCACCCCGATGACGACAAGGCCGCGATAGCACTGCGCCCGAGCGCCACCCTCAACGCCATCATCGATGGCCTGGCCGCATCGTTCAGCTGATGGGCGACGGGTGTTCTCCCCCCGGAGGGGCCGATGGGGGAAGCCGAGTATTTGCCACCATTTGAGGAAATGGCCGCTCCGACCGATGATGGGACGGGCGGCCGCGTTTCGGTCGCAGAGGACGTGTGATGGCCTTCTGGTCGAAAAAGGGCGACAAGCCCGCCGACACGCGTGGTGAGGGGGGCGCCCGACCCGCCCGGTCCGACGGGCCCGATGCGGGTGAGGCTGCCATCGACGCGGTCGGCTCGATCCTGAGGGCCATCGGCAAGACTGCCTTCTCGCTCGACGGGACCTCGCCCGAATCGACCGCGCGCCGCTTCGACGCCTGGGCGCGGCATATCCTCGTGCGGTCGAGGCCGCCTGGCCGCGACGAACCCAGCGGCTCGGATGACCAGGACGAGCGCGAGGAGGAGGCACCGCGCAACGTCGATCGCGACTGGCCCGGCGTCATCGGGTTCGTGACGGAGCACCGTCGGCGCGAAAACCAGCACGTGGCCGAGACGGTGTCAGGCCTGCGTGAGGCGGTGCGTTCTTTCATGCGAGCCGCGACGAAGCTGCGGCAGATCTCGGGTGTCGCCGACGACTCGATGAAGTCGGGGATCGATCGGCTACGAAAGGCTGTGGACGTGTCGGCGCCGGTCGACCTGCGGCGCGAGATCATGTCGGTCGCAAGTGAGCTCGAGGTCTTCGTCGAGAATCGCAAACGGAGCGAGCTCGAGATTACACAGATGCTCGCCGAGAAGGTCCGCGAGCTGACGAGCCAACTCGAAGAGGCCAAGAAGGAGGGGAGCACCGACTCGCTCACGCGACTGCCCAATCGCCGGACGCTCGAAGCGGTGCTCGACGAGCTGCTCGAGCTCTGCCAGGTCACGGCCCAGCCGGTGGCGCTCGCGCTCATCGATGTCGACAACTTCAAGGTGGTCAACGACTCCCAGGGGCACGTCGCAGGCGACCAGGTCCTGAGGTTCGTGGCCGATCAGCTCTCGCGCACGTTCCTGCGCAAGTACGACCTGGTGTCGCGTTTCGGCGGTGACGAATTCTGTGTCCTGCTTCGGGACACTACGGCAGCCGACGCGAAGCGCCTGCTCACCAAGGTGTCGCAGGCCATCTCGGCGGCCCCGGCGGTCAAGGGTGGCCCGACGGTCACCATCTCGGTCGGGGTCGTGGACATGGTGCTCGGCGACGACCCGACGGCCCTCATCGAGCGCGCCGACAAGGCGCTCTACCGCGCCAAGAACGCAGGTCGAAACCGCATCGAGGTCGGCTGAGCGTCGGTCGGGGACAGACGTCGGCCGCGCCGGGCCTGGACGCGAGGCGCTCGCGTATGGCTCGAGGTGTGGAAGCTGAAGCCTTCCGATGCCCGGATTCCGAAAACAGGATATAGGGGGCCAGGAACGGAAGGAGAACTGTAATGGCGTGGTATTCGGAGCTCGGTCTGACGACCCTCGGTGGAAATCCGCTCGGCGGCGAGCTCGATGGCAAGGTGTGGGTCGTTGTGAACGTGGCAAGCCACTGCGGGTACACCTCGCAGTACGCCGGCCTTCAGATGTTGGCTGCCGAGAACCCCGACATCGTCGTGGTCGGAGTCCCCTGCAACCAGTTCGGCGGACAGGAGCCGGGGACCGCGGAGGAGATCGCCAGCTTCTGCGACAGTCGCTTCGGTGTGACGTTTCCGCTGCTCGAGAAGCAGGACGTCAATGGTGCGAACCGGTCGCCGCTCTTTCGCCACCTCATCGGCGAGGGTGAGGATATCCGCTGGAACTTCGAGAAGTTCGTGGTCGGTCGTGACGGCGCGGTGACCGCGCGTTTCGCGTCCCGGGTGCGGCCCGACGATGCACCGCTGACGCAGGCCATCGCCGCCGCCCTCGGTTGAGACGGGCTCAGCACGGCGCGGGCGACGGCTGAGCCTTCGACTCAATCGACGGTTGGAACCGTGGTGGTGAGGGTGCCGACCTGGAGGCCGATGTCGGTCTCGCAGGTCTTGAAGGTGCCCGACGAGACGGTCCCGTCGCGGTCGATCTGCGCTGAGAAGCTGTAGCCGCTGGGGTCGAGGCAGGTCGAGTCGTAGGCGCCATGCAGGGCGCCATGAGGCCAGCTCGCGCCCAGCAGCCAGGCGTCGACGAAGCCAGTGCCATTCTTGCGCAGGTAGGTGTGCATGCCTTCGTCGAAGGCGCCGTCGGCGGTCATCCACTCGACGGTGACCTCGATGTCGAAGGCGGGTTGGTCGACGGACGGGATGCGGCAGGCGATGAAGCCGCCCTCGTAGACGACGCGGATGCGGCCCGTCGTGTCGGCGCGAGACTCCGGGTAGAGGGGGCCGTTGCGGTTGTAGGCGAAGGGGCCCGACACGTCCGTTGTCGGGATGTCGGCCAGGACCGAGCGTGCGGTGAAGGTCGGGTCTTCGCCACACGGGGTATCGAGGGACTCGACGAGGATGGCGCCTTCTTCGGGGAGGCCTTCGCAGCGACGTGTGCAGGCGAGCCCGCTCGCGGCGCAGACGCAGGTATTGCAGCCGTCGGTCGCCGGGAAGGTGGCGGCGAAGGGGTGGGTGACACCGTCGTACTCGCAGGCGGGCTCGTGGTTCTGGCAGGTGCGTTTGGTGCAGATGGTCGAGCCGTCGGACTGACACACGCAGAAGTTGCACGCATCGCCGACGGGGATTCGTTCGCCGGGTTTGGAGTCGACGAGGCAGCCGACGACGTCGGTGTCAACGCTGTCACTTGTCTCGGAGAACGAGATGTCGGCATTTGTCTCGGCAGTCGAGATATCGTCGGTGTCGTGTGTCTCGAAAATCGAGACATCGTCCGTATCAGGCAGATCAGGCAAGTCGGGCACATCGGGCGTCGAGGTGTCGTCGAGCTGGGTATCGGGCGAGGTCGCGTCGGGCGACGCGGTGTCGGGGGTGACGGTCGCGTCGGCGCTGTCGGCGATTGCGTCGGACGCGGACGGGCCGTTGTCCGAGGTGCAGGCGGCGAAGGAAACGAGGCCAAGGGCGACAAGCGCGAACAAGAGACGATTCACAGGGGCTCCGGGCGAGGCGAGCGAGTGGCTCAGCGGAAGTCGGGGGTGTAGTAGACGCCCGCGTTCGAAACGTCGACCGCATAGATGACACCCGGCTCGAGCAGGTCGTCGGCGAAGCCCAGAAGCTGGCAATTGACCTCGCCCGCACCGCCGTGTGGGCAGCCGCCATTGACCTTGTTGTAGAAGATGCCTGGCCAGCGCGGGTCGGCGTCGACCCAGTAGCTGACACCAGGGACGAGCTGGTCCGGTTCGAAGCGCCACACGCGGCAGCGCGCCCCGTCGCGGGTGCCGCCGTTGACACACTCACGCACGGCTGGCTCGCATGGGCTCGGGTGATAGAGGCCGTCGCGCAGGCAGCCCAGCCCCTCGGTGAAGGTCCCTCCGTCCGGGCAGTATTCGGTGTGGTCGGTTCCGCACTCGACGAAGTTCCTGACGTAGTCGATCTGAAACGTCTGCTGTTGGAAGGACGCCTGTTTGTCGGGCGCCACATAGGTCGAGTGGTTGAGGATCCAATAGAAGGGTGTCGTCGGAAAATTGGAGGCGGCGAACGTGGCGAGGTGGGCTGGCGCGCCAGCGTCGATACGGCCGACGGTGCCGGGCTCGACGGTGCCGATGCGCACGTTGTTGATGTAGTAGTCGAGGCGGTCGCCGGCCGCGGTCTGGGTCCACTCGACCGCGAAGAGGTGGTCGCGTTTCCAGAGCTCGTCGTTTGTTCGCGGGTCGGTCGTGAAGCCCATCGAGAGGTGGGTCGTGACGCCGCCTTTGGAGGAACAGTCGCCGGAGTCGGTGGCGTCGATCTCGGCGCCGGTGCTCGCGAGATAACAGCGCCCGTGGTGGTAGGTCTGGTAGACCTCGTCGGCGTTGTCACGCGCCTCGACGATGTCGATTTCGCCCCCGTCGTAGGGCCAGCTGCCGGACTTGGGCATTAGCCAGGCCGCCGGAAAGGCACCGACGCCCTTGGGGATTTTCGCCTTCACCTCGAAGCGGCCGCGATGCTGCTCGAAGCCGCGGAGGCGAGTCCCTTCCGGTCCGGTATAGGGGCGTGACTCGGTGAGATAGCTCATCATGCCGCCGTTCAGGATGGGGCAGGTGAGGTTACGAAAGCCGAGGCTAGGCGAGTAGTCGATGTTGTCGCGGCAGGCGAACTTCTGGTTGGCGTAGTAGACGCCGGGCCAGCGTGGGTCGGCATCGGCCCAGTAGGCGACGCCACGCGCCTCGAGCTGGTTTGCGGCGAAGGTGTGGACGATGCAGTTGACGCCCGTGAAGGTCCCGCCATGGGGACAGGTGCCGTTGGTCGGGGCGTAATAGACGCCGGCCCAACGCGGGTCCGGGTCGACCCAATAGCTCACGCCGACCTTCAGGTGGCCGGCGGGGAAGCCGACGATCTGGCAGTTCGGGGCGCCCCCAGAACCACCGAAGATGCAGGAGGCTTCGAGTGGAGCGTGGGTCGCGAAGAGGTCGAGGCTGCCCTTGCCACGTGCGTCGACGGCGACCTGGGTGGCGTCGAAGCGGGCGGACCAGCGACCCTGGTAGTCGGTCGCCATCCAGTTGACCATTGTATAGAGGGTCCACGTACACTTATCGAGGTCGGCGAGGCGGTCGCGGATGAGCTGACCGTAGAGCTCACGCAGCTCAGGGGTGGTCTTGGAAGTGAGGTCACCGGCCGGGAAGAAGAGGCCAAGCGCCTGGAGAAGGTTCGTGCGTAGCGGCGGAAAGAAGCCCTCGCCCCCGGCATCCAACACGACGTCGGACTGGTCGCAGTGATGACTTCCACCGGGCCAGATATGACATTGGGGTGGCAATTCCGAGAAACAATAATCGTCGCTCGGGGCGCCCTGCGGACCCTTGAAGTCGTCCTCGAAAGTGAGGCGCCAGTGTTTGCGTGAGACGGTCACTGGTCCGGGTGTCGTGGTGTCGGCGACTTGGGTATCGGCAGTGTCCGAGGTGTCCGAGGTGTCCGAGGTGTCCCGCGTGTCGGCGACGTCGACCGTGTCCGTATCGGCGGTGTCCGATGTGTCGGTCACGTCGCTGTCCGACGTCGACTCGGAAGTGTCCTGTGCATCCGCGTCGGAGTCGGTCTCCGGGATGTCTCCGGTGGTGTCGAGCGTGTCGGCGTCGAAATCGGGCACAGTGTCGGGTGCCACCACATCGGGCACCAGAATCTCGGGTCCGGTGTCGGTCGGGCCGGAGTCGACCTCGGATGCGCACCCGGCGAGTGTGAGACAGACCGCGACGAGCAGCGTCGAGGCGTGGCGTGGGGGAGTGCTACGCGAGTCGATCATGGGGCGACCATACGCCTCGGCGACGAAGCCTCACAAGCATCGCGTTCGAGCTTCACGTATCACGCGATGGGATGGGGTCACGGTGACGAATTCGGGAACCAAACGCCTGAAGCGTTGTCCCGTCCACCCGGAGGTTCTCATGAATGCGTTGCGCCCAGCACGCCTGGCTTTGCTTTGTCTCGTCGCGACTTCAACCACGCCGGCTATCGCCGACGACCCCGACCCGGCAAAGCTGCGACGGGATGGGGCCGCGTATGCGCGAGTCGTCGCTCGTGTCTCACAGATGGTCGAGGACGAGCAGGCCATCAGCTTCGCGCGTGTGCGTGGCCTCGACGTCATCAACGTCACCTGGGAGGACACTGGGCGCTACGAGAACTCGAGCGTGGGGCCGAACATCAGCGACATGACCATTCAAGTGTCGCGGCCCATCTTCAAGAAGGATGGGACGACGACCCGCAGCGCGCAGACGCTGATGCCGGTCATCCGGTTTCCGAACTTCACCGACAAGACCGGCGATGTCTCGATGGACAAGCTATCGATCCTCGTTGGCAATGAGCTTGGGCAGCCGCTGAAGCCGGTGTCGCTCCGGACATACCTTGGCAATTTCCGGCAGTATCTATCGAAGCCCGGGTCGTGGGCTGGCGAAGGGAAGTCGCTGCTCGCGGACCGCGACACCCATGTGCTCGTGTCGGCGCAGGCGGCGTTCCTGCCTATCCCGAAGACGGGCGAGGCGACGTTCAATCCGGTGCTGTTCAACTACCAGTCGGGTCGCAAGAACCCGGCAGTGCTGGCGATCATCGCTACCCGCGAGGGCACGAGCGCGACCATCATCGACAATGCGCGCGACGGGTTCGACTCGGGCGGTGCCTGGGGCCAGCGGCTCTTTTTCAACGCCAAGGGCGAACGTGCGAGCTTCACGGGCAAGCGCCTTTCCGAAGCAACCGACGTCGGCGAGGCCGCCGTGTCGCTGGGCGACGAGTCGGGCCTCAACATGGTGATGCTCATCCAGGTGCCGTTGAAGCACCGGGTCGACCATCGCGGCTACTACTCGGCGTTGGGCGGCGTCGGTACCAGCGGCACGGGGATGGGAGGCGGCGGCATGGCCCTCGGAGATGGCGGCGGCTCCGACGTGGAGGCGGCGGTCATCGGGCACGGCAAGGTCGAGGGTGCCTTCGTCGAGATCGACGGCCTGCCGATCGAACGCGACCCGCGCTTCCCGGTGCGGGTCACCGTGCAGTTCTACAAGGCCACGTCCAACGGGGTCGTGTCCCGCACGGACATGGTGCAGATCCAGTCGCAGATCAAACGCGTCATGAAGGACGCCGACTACGTGGGCAGCCTCGTCACCGATGGGCGAACCGGGCGGCCGACCGACTGGGACGGGGACCACACCCAGCCGCCGCTCGACGCGTGGTGGTCCGACTTCTGGCACCACTATGAAAAGGAGAGCGGCCTCACGCGGGAGCAGGCCCGGGCCGCCCTGGGACGCTTCTTCCCGGCCATGGTCGCGTGGCGCCTGCCCTTCTTATCCGCACGTAGTCGTTGAAGTCGTTGCACGGCGATGCTAAAAGCCTCGCCGTTCCAAGGGGTTGCTGGGCAACACATTGCGGTTGACAGCGCACGGGGGTTTGGATACGGTCCCGCCTCCCGTCGCCCTGAAAGGTGGCCGGAACCGAACCAAGAAGCTCGTGAGTCCAGATGGTTGTCAGGACATCGAGCGTAGAGGACTGAAGGAAAAGACCATGCGTGGCATGATCGGCAAAAAGCTCGGAATGACCCAGCTCTTCGACCAGGACGGCAATCAAGTGCCGGTGACCGTGATCGAGCTGGCGCCCAACCAGATCCTCCAGGTCAAGACGGCCAATGGCAAGGACGGCTACAACGCCGTGAAGCTCGCCGTCGGTGACGTTCGCGCCAAGACCATCTCCCGCCCGGAGCTCGGTGTCTTCAAGGCCATCGGGGTCGAGCCCAAGCGCACCATCATCGAGTTCCGCCTGTCGGACACCGAGATCGCGCAGTTCAAGCAGGGCGACCTGGTGGACGGCTCGTTCTTCGTCGAAGGTGCTCGCGTCGACGTCAAGGGCGTCTCGAAGGGCAAGGGCTTCGCCGGCGTCATCAAGCGCCACAAGTTCAAGGGCGCCAAGGAAGCGACCCACGGTACGCACGAGTACCGCCGTCACGGCGGCTCGATCGGCCAGGGCAGCTGGCCGGGCCACGTGTTCAAGAACAAGCGCATGGCCGGGCACATGGGCGACGAGAACACCACCGTCCGCAACCTCAAGATCGTCGGGCTCTACCTCGACCAGAACCTCATTCTGATCAGCGGTGCGGTTCCGGGCGGCGCCAACAGCATCGTCCGCATCTTCGAGCGTAAGCAGAAGGTCTCGAAGAAGATCGCGGCGCCGGTCGCCAAGAAGAAGTAACACTGCCCGCCTGACCCAGGCGGACACGACCTTGTATGGTCGAGCAAGAGCCCGAAGAGTCATCTTCGGGCTTTTCGTGTTCTGGGACACCAACTCATCCCCCGGTCAACCCGGCCTTGATCGGGGCGTCGTCCGACCGTGGATGATCCGTCGACTTCACCGTGGCTTGCGCGGTGTGCCCGCTGAACATGACAAGGTTCCGAGTGGGGCGTAGACTCCGTTTCGAATGACCGGAGAGCATGCACAGACGCCTGCTATGTGCCCGAGCTGTCACGCCCTCGGTGTGCTGGGCGAGCCATGCGAGGAGCGTATCTGTACGCTGCGCGGCTACCACTTCATCCCGGTCGAGCGGGTCCCGACGCTGTCGGCCGACGATGAAAGCGTCATCGACACCGGTGTAGGTCAGCGGCTTGGCGACTATCTCCTGGTCGGGCTCCTGGGGATCGGCGGTTTCGGCAAGGTCTACACCGCGATCCAGCTGCCGGTCGGCATGCCAGCCGCGGTCAAGGTCCTCGACATGGAGAACGGGCCGGCGGGGATGGCCCACATCAAGCTCAGCAAGTTCGAGGTGGAGGCGCAGGCGTTGGCCCGTCTCTCACATCCGAACATCGTCCGCCTCTTCCACTACGGCCACCACCGCGGCGCGCCCTATCTGGCGATGGAGCTCGTCGAGAACGCCACCAACCTGTGGGGCGAGATCGAGGCCCGGGCCGCGGCGGGTCGGCCGTTTCTGCTCGACGAGATCGAGACGATTCTCATGCAGGTCCTCGCCGCACTCGAGGCGGCCCATGCGCGCAGCATGGTCCATCGGGACATCAAGCCCGAGAACATCATGCTGCAGCTCGTGTCGGGCCACGGTCTCTTCGTCAAGATCCTCGACTTCGGGCTCGCCAAGTTCACCGCCGATCGCACGGCGACCTCTCTGCTGCTCGGTACGCCGGCCTACATGGCGCAAGAGCAGCTCACGCGTGGGCCGCTCGGCCCGTGGACCGACGTCTTCGCGCTCGGCGTCGTCGCCTTCGAGCTTCTCACCGGCCATCGCCCGTATCCCGGCGCGAACGTGCAGGAGACCCTCGCGTTCAAGCTCGACCCCAACTTCGAGCCGTGGTCACGCGTCGAGCACCTCGGGCTCCCGCATGAGGTACGGGTCTTCTTCGCGCACTGTCTCGCGCGTGAGACCGAAGCGCGCTTCGCCGATGTCGAACAGATGCGTACTGGCCTGGCCCTTGCGATCGAGGCCCTCAGGAAGGCGCACACAACGCCTTACATGGTGCCTCTGAATCGGCTGGTCGAGCCAACCGAGCTCCGTGCGCCTCCGATGCCAGCGGAGGCCCCGCCCGATCCGACGCGCCGCCTGGCGCGCCCGAAGAACGACAACCCACCTGCTGTCGACGCCGACGCCGATGGCACGGTCAAAGTCTCGGTCGCCCCTGGCTTCGAGGTCTTCGAGCTCCGCGAGCCGACCTCGCCGACCCAGACGGAGGAGTCGACCCAGCGCGGCGCTCCTCTGTCGAGCCGGCCACCTGCTTCGTTCTCATCGGCCGCACATACCCGGCCCAGGCACCGATCGCGCAGTCTCAAGCTCTGGCTCTTCGGGCTCGTGCTGGGTCTCGTCATCGTCCTCGTCGTCATGTTGTCGATCTCGCCGAGCGACGCTCCCACGAGCGCCGCTCCCGGCGTTTCGAAGCCTGGCTCATCCGAGTCGAAGGCCCGTCGACCAGCGGCCGGCACGTCGGTACGTGTCCTCCACGGGCGCTTTGCGCGTGGCACGGCCCCTCATGATCCAGCCTATCGCCCCGACGAGGTCCTGCACGAGGTCATCCTCACCCAGGGGCTCATCGTCGAGGCGACCGAGGTGACGCAGGGCCGATGGCGCTCCGCCTTCTCCACCTCACCGTCGACCCATGCCGCCTGCGGCGACCACTGCCCGGTCGAGAACGTCTCGTGGTGGGACGCCGTCGCGTACGCCAACGAACTCTCGGAGCGTGAGGGGCGCTCGTCCTGCTACGACATCGGCGGGTGTCGCGGCACGCCGGGTGACGGAGTCTTCTCGTGCCAGGACGCGCGTTTCGTCGGGGTCGCCTGCGACGGATGGCGCCTGCCGACGGAGGCCGAATGGGAGTACCTCGCGCGCTCCCAGAGTCCTCCGCCCGACCTCGCACAGGTCGCCTGGTCGGCCGCGAACTCCGATGACCAGAACGGCATCCGCCCGTGTCCGGACCGCCCGATCGGCGAGCTCCCGGCCTTCTGTGGCACACATCCCGTCGCCAGCAAGGCAGCCAACGCGTTCGGCCTCTACGACCTGTTTGGCAACGTTCGCGAATGGGTCCACGACGCCTATGGCGACTACCCGACGCGCTCTCCGGCGCGCGACCCCATGGGGCCTGGTGGCTCGGGGGATCGTGTCATCCGGGGCGGTGGGTTCTTGTCGCCCCCCTCCACGATGCGCGCAGCTTCCCGCGATCGCGCGGCGCCATCGACGCGCTCTTCCGATCTAGGGTTCCGCCTCGTCAGGTCGGTGAAATGATGGCTCTGCTCGGTTCTTGTCCTTCTTCTTCTTCTTGCCGCCGCCGCACACATCGATTCGCCAGAATGGTGCGCTTGCTCCGACATGTCGCGCTCATCTGTCTCGTCGCCGTGACCTGCCGGGCTCACGCCCGCCCGATGGAGGGGCGCCTCGGCATCGGCGGCCAGACGGAGAGCGGGCTTCTCGGTTCGACCCTCTCGCTTCGGTATTGGGTGTCGGACCTCGGCCTACAAGCCCTCGCCGGATTCACAGCGAAGAACTCGACCACGACCGAAGTCGGCTTTCGCGAGTACCGCATCGGCGTGCGTCTGCTCTACAGCATCACCCGCACACGACTCACGAATCTCGTGGCGGGCGTGGGCTTTGCGACCTTCATCCGCGACAGCAAGGAGGAGAGCGAGAATCCTCTCTTCCTCGACCTCATCGTCGCGCCCGAGTTTTTCATCGGCGACAACTTCGCCGTGTCCGCCCAGCTCTCTTTCTCGATCGAGTTCGCGGATTCCCCCCGGCGCTCCATCGGATCGGCGGCCTGGGGTGCGGGTTTCCACTACTACTTCTGAGCCTTGTCGACGGCATGTGCGGGTGCGTGATCGGATTCACGTTCAGCGGTCATGCGCGAAGCCCCCGTGGCGGCAAAGTCGAAACGCAGGCGCGTATTCTCGGTTGCGCCTGTCCGAGGGCGCAAATACACATCGAAGTGACGATGCGCGAAACTCGCTTTACACCGCACGAACGTTCGCTCGGAGCCTTATTTGATGCGGGCCCCAGAAGTTTTTGACAGGCCCGGGAACGCGGGTAGGTTCCGCCTCGCCGCACCAAAAAGAGCGCACCGCTCGCGGCACGAATCACTAAGGAGTACCCCATGAAAAAGTACGCTCTCGCTCTCGCGACCGTCGCTCCCCTCGCCTTCGCCGGTACCGCCAATGCCAAAGACGTCGGAGGCAAGTTTGGCCTCGGCGGCCAAGCTGAGTTCGGAGCAAACGGCGCGCCTTCCGGGCTCAGCCTCCGTTACTGGATCTCCGACCTCGGTCTCGAGGCCAACCTCGGCCTTCGCATGACGGGCGAGAGCTCCGACGGCGCCGACGACGGGACGACCGCCCTCGGCCTCGGCATCCACCTCCTTTACAACTTCGCGCGCGCCAACGACACCAACATGTTCGCCAGCGCGGGCGTGAACCTCGGCCTGATCGACGCGGACTCGACCGTCATCGCCGTGCGTCTCGGCGTGGAGCACTTCTTTACCGACCACTTCTCGGTCGGTGGCCACGTCGGCCTCGGTATCGACCTCGGCGACCAGTTCGTGTTCTCGCTTGGCGACGCCTCGCACTGGGGCTCGTCGTTCCACTTCTACTTCTGAGCCGACGCGCCGCTGACGGCGCACGCTCATGAAACAAGAAGGCCGGTCTCTCTCACGAGGGTCCGGCCTTTTTGTTTGTCGTTTCGCTGTCACTCTCGTCCGGTCAAATTCGCGGCTCGACGTTCGACTCCGCAAATCCCGATGGTCACATCACGAGAACGGCCGCCGTCACGCCACCCGCCACGACCAACCCGACGATGACCCAGACCACCCACGTCTTGCTCGTGCGGGGTCTGTTCTCGACGGTCGCCACCTCGAGCTCATCGCTCATCGGCTTCGCATTCACCGTGATGCTGTCCCGCGACAATGGCGCATCGGGTCGCCGTCTGGCGTCACCCTTGCCTGCATCCGACGACTTTCGCGCCGCGCCGCCATGCGCAGCATCGGACGGCTTGCGCGGGTTCGTTGCAGCCTGCTTGACCCCGCTCTGCTTGTTCATCTCGGCGAGCTTCTGAGCGAGCTTTCGTCCCTGCGGCTCCGGAATCGTGTCGTGCAGCGACGAGCCACCCGGATTGTTCGCGAGCACCTCACGCGGCGTCTGCGACGTCGTGTCTTCCTGCGGCTTCTTCGCCGCCTTGCCCGTGTCGATGACGCCGACCTGGACATTCTTGTTGGGCTTGTCGGGCTTGTCGAGCTTGCCAATCGAGTCGATGGCCTCGATGAGCTGCGAGATGGGCCGCATGTCGACCATCGTCGCATCGTCGGACGTCTTCTCGACGATACGTTCACGCCGCTCGAGCGCCAGCTCCCGATCGATTCGTTCGAGCTCAGCGTACACGTCCATGGCCGACGCTGGCCGCTTCTCGCGGTCCTTCTCGAGCAACGTGAGGATCAGCCTATTGAGCGGCTCGGGCAGGTCCTTGCGATAAGTGTTCGGCGCGACGGGCGGCTCGGAGATGTGTTTGGTCACGACCTCGATAGGGGAGGGCGCTTCGAAGGGCAGCCGGTCAGTGACCATGTGGAACAGCATGACACCAATCGCATACAGGTCGCTGCGCGCGTCGAGCTTCTGGCCCCGCGCCTGCTCGGGCGACATGTACTCGGGCGTGCCACACACGATGCCCGTCCGCGTCTGAAAGCTGCGCTTGCTGTTGGGATTGTTCTCCTCGAGCTTGGCGATGCCGAAGTCGACCACCTTCACGTGGTCCTTCGCCGTGCGCCGGTCCTCGATCATGATGTTCTCGGGCTTCAGGTCCCGATGCAGCACGCCGTTGGCATGCGCCTCGTCAAGAGCCGTGCACACCTGCTTCATGATGGCGAGCAGCCGCCGATGGTCGAGCGGGAACTCACGTTCGAGCAACGTCGCCAGGTCGATGCCCTGGATGTACTCCATCGCGATGTACAGCGCCCCGTCCTCGAGCGTTCCGAAGTCCATGATCTGGACGCAGTTCGGATGGTTCAGCCGACTGGCCGCCCGCGCCTCACGATGGAAACGCTGGATGAGCTCCGGATCGCTCAGCAGGTGTTTGTGCAGGACCTTGATGACGACCGTCTTGCCGAGCGCCGTCTGCTCGGCCTTGAAGATCGTCCCCATCGCCCCCGACCCGAGCGTGTCCTGGATCAGGTACTTGCCCACCAACGTCTTGCCGATGAGCGTGTCCTTCGACTGCGCCGACTTCGTCGTGTCGGTGCCACAGGTCAAACAGAAACGGTGCGACTCCGGGACAGGGCTGCCGCAGTTCCAGCACGCTTTCGTCGGTGCCTTCTGATTGATGTTCCGGGCTCCTCGCTCTTGGACCGCTCAGAGCATAACACATGCTGGCGCCGTGAAAAGTAACCCCGGCTCGGCCTCACTCGTCGAGGCGCAGAAGCTGCCGCCCGACGAACACATGGTCGCCCGGCTCGAGCAGGGCCTGGTCCTGGATCCGTACGAAGGTCCCGTTGCGGCTGTCGAGGTCCGTCAGCACATACTGGCCGCCGCGCTCCTCGAGACGCGCGTGGTAGTGGCTGATGTACGGGTCCTGATAGAAGTTGATGTCGCAGTCCTCACGCCCGATCGTCATCGACCGCTTACGCGCGCAAAACGCGAGCCCCGTGTGTCCGCCGGTCAGCATCTGCACCACCCGGAAGCGCCACGGCGAAATCGGTGTGCCGCCAAAGACCGCACCGTCGATGCCGATGGTGACCGGGATCGGCCGGAACCGCTCGAAGCGGAACACCTGCTCTCCACACAGGAAAACCTGCGAATCCGAGAGCGCCGTCGGCGCGTGGACACGCAGGAAGACCCCATTGGTCGAGTTGTCGTCGCGGACATGAACCCGCCCCTCACTCACATAAAACGTGCAGTGGCGCGGCGAGATCGCCGGGTCGTCCGGAAACACGATGTCACATCGTGTCCGCCCGAGCGACACCTCCCGCCGGTCCAACGTGTACGTGGTCCCGTCCTGGCCATCGCCGCGGATAAGCATCAGCTTGGGAACACGCATCGACACCCCCTCATCCGACCGACTGGCTCGTCCTGGTGGGCCGCTTGGACCCGGGACCCAGGCTCCCTTCCGAACGGGGACTTTCCTCGCGGAGCCCCGTTCCGTCAAGCGATGACCCCGCGAGCCCGAACCGTCGCAGGTCTTCGTTACGGCGCGCGATTCGCACCGATGGCGCGTTCGATGTGTAGCGGCGCGTTCTTTCTCAGCGCCTCACCCACCTCGGCCGGCAACCCCGCCAACCCGCTCGGCGACTGCACCTGCAACGCAGCGAGCGCGGCCAGCCCGACCTCGGGCAGCGGGTCGCGTGTCGACTCGACCAGGACCATGACGTTCGCCTTCGACAACACGAGCTTCTCGTCGCGAATCGCCACAGCGCACGCCATCCGCACCAGCGGCGACGGATCACCCAGCAGCGGGATCAACAGGTCCAATCCCTTCGGACCACCCGCCGCTCCGAGCGACGCCAGCGCCCTGGCCGCCAGCGCCCGCACGTCTGCCAATGGCGCCCGCGCGTAGGGTTCGAGGTCCCCGACCTCCCACTTCACCTGGCCAGCGTTGCCCCGCGTCGTCCTCATCACTTCTACCGTCAGCGCCAACGCCCCGATCGCTCGCGCCGGCTGCCGCGCCCTGTCCACCAACGCCTGCCGCGCCAACGCCTCGAGGCCGACCAGGCTCTCGTCGTCCACGACCGGCCCGAGCCCGCGCCGTGCGGCCTCCAGCCACTGGGCCATGACCGGCGCCCATGCGTCGCGTACATCATCGTTGCCGCTCATCGCCGCCACAAAGGGCCCCCACGAGCTCGTCCTCGCCCTCTTGAGGGCCTCGCCCAGAGGCGTCTGTGCCCCGTCATCCACCTCATCGAGCGCCGCTCTGGCCAACGCTCGTCTGGGCTCGACAGCCACACTCGACAGCACCTCACGCACACGCTTGTCCACCAGCGCCGCCTCAGTCGCGTCACCTCGCTCACGTGTTCCGGCCCCAGCCTCGTCCACGTAGAGCGCCGGCTTGACCGGGGCAACCGTCCCCCGATCCCACGCCACGAGGCCCCGGTAATTGACCGCGACCATCGCCTCACGTTGGAACGCACCTTCCTGTCTCGCGGTGCCCCAGCTCGCCAATGCGTCCCAGATGATCGCGTCCGTGACGTACGCGTTGCCCGTCCAAAGCGCTGCGACCAGCCCCTCCCGAGCCGGCTCGGTGCCGACATGGGCCAGCCCCGACGCGGCGATCCGCGCCTCCCGAGAGCTCGTCGCCCGCGAGAGGCGCGCCGTCAGTTCTGGCACCGCCGTCGCCACCGCGAGCCGCCCCACGGCCCAGAGCCCCGCCTCACGCACATCGCTCGCCCGGTCCATCGCCAGCTCGAGCGCGACCGCCTCCGTGCCCACATGCCGACCAAAACCAATCGCCATCGCCGCGATCAGCCGCTCCCGAGGGGGGCCTCGCCTCGCCCGCTCCGCCAGCACCTGACCCGCCGTCGCCGAGCTCGACAGCCCCAGCGCCCACAGCGCGAGCTCACGCGTCGTCGCCAGCGTCGACCCCGCCAGCCGCGTCAGGACCTGCACCGCCCCACTCGAGCCGATGCGCCCGAGCGCCGAGATTGCCTCGAGCTGCCCGCTCTGATCTCCGTCCTGCGCAAGCCTCCCGAGGGCCGCCGTCGCCGCCGCCGGATGCGTCAACTCGAGCACCTCCAGGGCGCGTGAACGAATCCCCACGTCGGAGTCCTCGAGCGCCTCGATGAGCGGTCGTTGTGCTCGCTCCCCGAGCTCGGCGAGCTGCTTCTCGCGGACCTCTGGCGGCCCGTAGCGTATCGCCTGCGCCAGATGCCCATACACGTCCACCACCAGGCGCAGAGCGGTTGCGCGCCCCCTCGACTCGGGCCGCGAAACACTCTCGATGAGCGGCCGCAGGGTCGTCTCCACCTCGGTCAGTCGACCCGACAACAACGCCAGCTGCAGGAGCCGCCGCCCCGCGCGCATGAGCTCGGCCGCGTCGCTGGCCTCACGCACGATTTCGGTGAGAATCTGCTCCTCGCGCAGCGACTGTCCCTGGTCCCGATACAACGACGCCAGCTTGAATCGCACCGGCATGTTGCGCGGCTCGAGCGTCAGCGCCTGCCGCCACGCCTCGGCCGCCTCCGGCCGGAAACCCATCCGCGCATACAGGTCTCCGACCCGATGATGGGCCGCCGCCTCGGCCGGCGCCAACTCGACGATTTGTTTTGCAAGCTTGAGCGCTGTTGCGTCGTCGCCTGACGACAAGGCCAGCTCGGCCGCCCGATGCAGGTACTCCACGGCCGCCCGTGGGCTCGCCTTGGCCAGCCTCTCCAACGTCGCCATCGTGCGGGGCGTGTCGCTCTGCCGCTGGTAGACCTCCTCGAGGCCGGTCAACGTCTCGTGGTCATCCGGCGCGAGCTCATCCAAGCGCTCGTAGATCGCGCGAGCCTCCGAAACCCGGCCGACCCTCAGCAGCGCCACCGCCAGGAACCGCCCGGCCGCCATCTCCGGCGGGTCACTGGTGAATCGCTTCGAAAGCGCTGCGATCTCGATCTCGAGCCTCTCATCCTTGTCCCAGAGGTCGATGATGTGCTCACGCGCTTCACGCGTCGCCGCCGTCGTCCGCTTGGCCCCCGCGTGCCGCTCGAGCAGCTTCTGCCACGCCGCGAGCGCATCCTGTCGCCGCCCCATCTTCTCGTGCAGCAGCGCCAGCGCACGCACATAACGTTCGTTGTCGGGAGCCAGATCCAACGCCGCCTTCAGCTCGACGAGCGCCTCTTGCGGCAGCTCGTGGTCGGCCAGCGCCTCCGCATACAGAAAGCGCCCCTCGCCCTTCTTCGCCCCCATCTTCTGCAGGCGTTGCCACGTCGCCAACGCTCGCGGCTTGTCTTCGATCGACCAGTAATACTCGCCCAGGCTGATGACGTGACTCGGCTCTTCGGGCTCGAGCCGCATGAGGATCTTGTACTCGCTCTCGACCTCGACCTTGGTCGCCTTGTCCCCGTATCGCATCCACAGGTCGACCACCTGCACGTGCACGCTCGGATCCTGCGGATGCCCACGTGATACCCTCTTCAAGAGCTCTCCAGCCTCACGCGCCTTGGCGAGCTGGAAGTACAGCTCGGCAAGCTTCAGCTCGTAGCGCGGCTCCCGTGGAAAGGCCCGCACGAGCTCGACCCAGGCCTGCAGGATCTCCTCGGGGGTCCCTGTGCGCTCCAACAACCGCAGCGCCGACATCCGGATGTCCTCGTCGCCCGGCCGCCGCCGCTGCGCCTCACGATATCGCTGCAACGCCAGCGCATCCTCGGCCAGCTCCTCATGCACCCGGGCCAGCACGATGAGCGCCTCCACATCGCGTTCGGCCTCTTTCGCCAACTCCCCGACGAGGTCGCGCAGCCTGTCTTGCCGCCTATGAATCGCGACCAACCCTTCGAGAAACGTCCGGCGCTCGTAGTGGCCCGCCGGCAGCTTCGCGAGCGCTCGGCGCCAGGTCGCCTCGGACTCGGCAAACCGGCCGAGCTGCGACTCGAGCTCGGCAATCTCACTCCAAGCGATGACCAGGTTCTGAATCTGCCCGCCCGCCGCCTTCTCGACCTCGCGCCACCGGTCGAGCGCCAGCGCGGGCTGGTCCATCTTGCCGTAGGTGCTCGCCTCCTGCATCCGCAGAAAGACGTTACCGGGCTCGGTCTTGATGAGCCGGTCGAAGTAGTCGCGAGCCTTGTCGAGCAGCTTGGCTTCGACTGCCGTTTCGGCCGCCTCTCGCATTGCGTCCTGCCGCAGGGTCTTGTCCTTCAGCAGCGTCAAGCCGCGGTCATATGCCGCGAAAGCTTCGACCCACAGACGTTTGTTGCGGTGCAGGGCCGCAGCGAAGAGGTGTGGCTCAGCGCGATCGGGTTTGACCTTCGCCGCTTTGTCCCAGCTCGCGAGGGCGTCTTCGGGATTGTCCGCCACCCGTTGCAGCTGCCCAAGCACCAGCAACGCCGCGTAGCTCTTCGGGTTCTTCTTGACCTCATCGGCGTAGATTTCGATGAGCCCGACCAGCCCGCCGACCGCATGGGCCGTCTCCAACAACCGCCTGAACGCATAGTCCTGCGCCGGGTCCTCCGCCAGCATCTGGCGGTAGGTCTCCGACAGTCGGCGGTCGCGCTCGCTCGCACCGGCTTCGACCTGCCCATCGCGTCCTTCGCCTGGGGTCCGCTGCGCCCGAGCGTCAGCCGCGAACACCCCACCGACGATAACCGCCATGAGCCCGACCAACGCGACCGTCGCAACACGAGCCCGTGGCCTACGAGCGACACCTTCGCGGAGATCCGTACGAGACCGATTCGTCATCGGGCGAGGATGCGGTCGCCCCCCGCTCGGGTCAAGGCAGGGCCGCATGCGCCTGTCGGGCCAGCCGCGCCATCGCCGCGTCGACCACCAACGCCGCCACATCGGTCCCGTCGAAGGCGCGGATCTCGTGGATCCCGGTCGGGCTCGTGACGTTCACCTCGGTGAGCTGGTCGCCGATGACGTCGATGCCCACGAAGACCTGCCCGAACTCCTTCAAGAAGGGCCCGATGGTCTTGCAGATCTGCTGCTCGCGCTCGGTCAGGGTCGAGCTCTCGACCTTCGCACCGACGTGGATGTTGCCGCGATGGTCGACGCCCTGGGGTATCCGCATGATGGCCCCGACCGGCTCGCCCTCGACCAGGATGATACGTTTGTCGCCGGCCTTCGCCTCTGGAAGGTACCGTTGCGCCAGCACTTTTCGCCGCCCGTGTTGGGTCGACGCCTCCAGGATGACGCCGATATTCGGGTCATCACGTTTCACGATGAAGACGCCTTCGCCGCCGTTGCCGTCGAGCGGCTTCACGACGATGGCCCCGAGCTCTTCGGCGAACGCACGAATCCGCTTGATGTCCTGCGTGATGACCGAGGTCGGCACGAGCTCCGCGAAGCGCATCGCCCACGCCTTCTCGTTCATCGAACGAAGCCCCTCAGGCTTGTTCAACACCAGCGTCCCACGGCTCTCCGCGAGCCCGAGCAGGTAGGTGTTGAAGATATAGCCCATGTCGAAGGGCGGGTCCTTTCGCATCCACACGACGTCGATGCCATCGAGCGACAGGTCGAGCGGCTCGCCGAGCTCCGCGTGTTGCCCCTGCACGGGCTTGACCTTCGCAGTGCGCGCCACGACGCGGACCTCGCCCGAGCGCAGGTAGAGGTCGGTCACCAGCGCGTACAGGACCGTGTGCCCGCGCCGCTGCGACTCGAGCATGAGCGCAAAAGTCGAGTCCTTGTCGACGTGTACAGTCTCGATGGGGTCCATCAAGAAGAGGTGGGTCACCGCGTCATTCGCACTGCTCGTGTCGCTCATTCGCCTACCCCTCGTTCCTTGATCGCCTTCTTCTCTTCGTCCTCGCCGTCGTCCGCCGGGGCGACCTCTTTCTGGCCCTCCAACGCGAACTTCGCACGCAACATCGTCTTGCCGCCGTGCTTCGCTCCGACCAGCTCGCCGCGGCCATCGACCCACAGCTCGACCTCGTCGCCGGGCACGCCGCTGAGCGAGAACACATTCAGATCGACCGGGTTCTTCTTGTCGTCGATGGCCTTCTTCTTGCCCGTACACGACAGGCTCGCCTCGCTGGTCGCCTGCTTGTTCACATCGAAGTAGCCCAAACGCGCAGCCTTACACTCGTCGGGCAGCCCCCACAGCGCCACCAGGTGCAAGAGATCCCCGTCCCACAGACGCGTCGTCGCCAGCGTCCCGAGGTCGACCGGCTTGCCGGACCCATTGAGCTGCGCCAGCCTGAGCTGCCCCTCCCACTCGAAGATCCGGACGCCTGGCGCCTTTGGGCCCCCATCCATCCGCTGGTAACGCACTAGCCGCTCGCCCGTGCGTTGCACGTGGCTTCGTTTGTGGGTCTTCTTGCCGGCCTTTTGCTTGTACTCGCCCGACGCGAAGAAGCTCCCGCTCGCCGAGTCGACCGTGCGCAGACTCTCGTTCGCGACCACCTTCCCATCGACCGTGTGGGTCCAGGTCGTGAGCCGCCCCGACTTGTCGTCTTCGGCCCGCGCCGACGCCGTCAACAACACCAGACCCGCGCCCAACCAAACCGTCAAAGCAGCCTTCATGCTCGTGTTCCTCGATGCTTCGCGGTGGGTCTCGCCACGCGTTCCCGATGAGTGCAGGCGGCCCATCCCGTGTGATAGACCGGGCCACAACGTATCGCGCGCCCCCGACCATTCCGCTGAGGGCGCCCGCCACACTTGGAGACCACCTTGCGGTTCGTCAAGTACCACGGGCTCGGAAACGACTTCATCGTGCTCGTTCCGTCCCCCAACACCGCCTTCGACCTCACGCCCGACGTGGCCATCGCGCTCTGTCGCCGCGGCTTCTCCATCGGCGCCGACGGGGTCATGCTCGTGAGCCGGCCTTCAGACGGGGTCGCTGCGGACGTCCGTATGGACCTCATCAACAGCGACGGCTCGTTGCCCGAGATGTGTGGCAACGGCATCCGCTGCCTCGTCAAACACGCTGTCGACCGCATGGGCCAACGCGCAAACCCCCTGCGTGTCGAGACCCCCGCGGGTGTCCTCGACTGCTTCTGGACGCTCGGCAGCGGCGACTCCGTCGACCCCGACACGGAGTCCGGCCGCGTCGTCGCCACCGTCAAGGTCGCCATGGGCCGGCCCCGCTTCGCTCTGAACGAGGTACCGGTCGACCCGGACCACCTCATCGAAGCTCCCCCGTTCATCGTCGTGCCGCTCGGCGACCGCCGTATCGACGGCGTCCCGGTCAATACGGGTAACCCGCACTTCGTCGTCTTTGGTGATGCGTCCCCCGCACGTGCGCTTGCCGACGGACCACCGCTCGAGCTCAACCCGGCGTTTCCAGCCCGGGCCAACATCGAGTTCACCGAGGTCGTCGAAGACGACCACCTGCGGGTCACCGTCTGGGAGCGCGGCTGCGGCCTGACCTTCGCTTGTGGCACGGGTGCCACGGCGGCCACGGCGGCCGCGATTCGCGCCGGGTACATCTCGGGCAGGGGCCCGGTCGCGGTCGACCTGCCCGGGGGCCGACTCGCCATCACGGTCGCCCCCGACTTCGCCGCGGCCTGGATGGAGGGCCCGGCCGAGCTCGCCTTCGAGGGCGACGTCTCGCTTCCCTGAGAAGCGCGCCTACGCCGACGCCCACGCCCGCGCCGCCGCCCGCGCCCACGCCCACGCCCACGCCCGCGCCCACGCCGCCGCCCGCGCCCACGCCCACGCACAACGCCCGCGCCCACGCCCACGCCCACGCCCACGCCCACGCCCACGCCCACGCCCACGCCCACGCCCACGCCCACGCCGCCGCCCACGCCCACGCCCGCGCCCGCGCCCGCGCCCACGCCCACGCCCACGGCCAAATCCAATGTAGGGGCAGAGCTTGCTCTGCCCAGGCCCCGCCCACCGCCGTCTTGGGGCAATTCGCGCACTGCGCGACTTTCTATGCGGGTTTCGCGAACTGTCCGCTCCTGCCGCCTTTCGACTCGCTAGCCGCCGCTATACTCGCCGTCGCCCGGCCACTACACACTTATTACGGATCAGGGCGTGGACTTCCGGGTACTCCCCTTACAGAGGTCCCGCGCTCGCGGAATCCCGGTCGCTCGTGCGTCATCGCGCGATGCGACCCAACCCCGACTCAACGACGCCTTCAGAGGTCGCCATGAGAGCCCTACTCGTCACTGCCCTTGCCCTCGTCACCGCCTGCGCGGACGACCAGACCCGAGGCGAGCTCATCGCCCCCGACTTCGCCCAGGGCAAAGCCGACGCCGGCGACAAGGTCACCCGCAGCGGGCCGCTCGGCCTCGAAGCCGCGGGCGCCAAATCCGGTGCGTTCACCGAGGACCTCGAGCTCCACGGCTACGAGCTCACGCTTCGCCCGGGCGCCAACGTCCACCTCGAGGTCACGCAGAAGGGCACGACCCGTGGGCTCGACACGACCCTCCACGTGTACGGCCCGAAGAACACGACTGGCGCCTTTGGCTCGGTCGCGCGCGCCTTCGACGATGACGCCGGCTACGCCAAGCTCAGCCTCATCAAGTGGATGACCGCCCCCGAGGGCGGCACCCTGCTGGTCGTGGTCGGCACCCGCAATGGCCGGGGGCGCGGCAGCTACCGCCTTGAAACCCGCTGCATGAACGGCGCTTGCGAGCCCGAGCCCGAGTCCGCGCCCGAGTCCGCCTGCCACCCGGCCTTCATCGCCGCCATCGGCTCCTGTGTCGCCGACTGGCAGAACGATGCCGACTACGACTCGTCGGTGACCTCGACCTGGGACCTCACCTGGCAGTGCGCCGACGTCGAGCCGATGGCCCCCGTTCGTGACGACCTCTGCGATGCCGCCTCACACAGCTTCTGCGCCCTCGACATGGAGCGCTTCGCGCTCGACTACCTGACCTCCTGCCGCACCGAGGCGCTGCACGCCCTGCTGGATCAGACCTGCGTCTTTGGCGACCGCTACGGCGACCTCTTCGGCCGCGCCGAGGCCATGGTCGTGCTGGGCCACCGCACTTTCACCGCCAACTCCACCCTCACGGCACTCCAGCAGAGCCAGGTCATCCAGGCCGTCCGCGCGACCGCCCACGATGACGTGGCCACGATCGAAGACGCCTTCGACGCCGTCGACGAGGGCCTCGTCCACCTGTCCGAGCTCTGGGATGCGAGCAACCGCAAGGCCTTCACCGTCTTCGAGGTCGGCGCCGGCGACAACTCGTTCGGCGCGGTCTTCGCACAGGGCACGAGCAACGTCGTTGCCACCATCAACGACGGCGACTTCTACGACTGCATGGTCACCTGGGGCGATGAGCGCCGCCGCTGCGAGGTGGACACCGACTGCCTCGGAGCGACCAAATGCCTTGGTCGCTCCGAGGCCTCGCGCCTTGGCCGCTGCATCGACCCAACCCTCGACAACCACCCGGCCGAGGCCGACGCCTGCCGCGTCGACGCGGTCGACTTCGGTTGCCCGGCCGGCTCTGGCCTGGTGTGCGCAGGCGCGTCAATCTCGGGCCAGGGCATATGTCTTCCGGCCTGGATGCGCAGCCGCTTCGCCTCCGAGCCGGCAGCCCTGATTCCCGACAACAAGTCCGCCGGCGTGTCAGCCCAGCTCCTCGCCTTTGGCCTCGCCACCGTCGACATGGACGTCAAGATTGACCTCCACATCGCCCATCCCCGTCCCGCCGACGTCCGCGTGATGCTCACCAATCCGGCCGGCAACGAGGTGCTCGTCTTCGACGGCGCCACGGGCAGCGCCCCGCACGGCGAGATCTACCTGAAGGGACAGGCCCTGCGCGGCTTCTCGGACGACGAATCGGTCAACGGCACCTGGTCTCTGAAGGTCGTCGATTCGCGCTCCGGCCAGGTCGGCACGCTCCACTCGTTTGGCCTCGAGATCACCTCGCGCTGGGACTGAAGCCGTGGCTTTCGAGCCTATTGGGCTCACCTGCCACCAAATGAAAAAGGGGGCGGTCCTCGCGGATTCGCCCCCTCAATCACTTCGGATTCGCTCTCCAGCTCAGCGGCGAGCGCGCCGCCGGATGAACCCGAGTCCGGCGAACCCGACAAGCGCCATCGGCATCAAGCCGCCACCAGCGCACCCGCTCGGCCGGCTCGAGCCACCGACGCCCGGGTTGGTCGGGTCCGGGTCCGGGTTGGTCGGGTCGGGGTCGGGATTGGTCGAGCAGTTCTCGTCCGTCTGGTTGTTGCAGTTGTTGTCGACATTGTCGCCGCAGGTCTCGATGACCGTCGGATTGATGCTGGCCGACGCGTCGTTGCAGTCGACGTCCGCGCAGTAGCCGTCCTGGTCCGTGTCGACACACGTCGCACATCCCTCATCGGTCTGGCTGTTGCAGTTGTTGTCGGCGTTGTCGCCGCAACGTTCGGCCCCGCCCGGGAGGATGGTCGGGTCGTTGTCGTTGCAGTCCGCGTCAGCGCATGACCCGTCCTGGTCGTAGTCGACGCAGCCCTCACAGCCCTCGTCGACGCCGCCGACGCAGTTGTCGTCCTTGCTGTTGGCGCAGGTCTCGTCGATGCCGGGCCGCACCGTGGCGTCGTTGTCGTTGCAGTCGCGGTCGTTACACACGCCGTCGCGGTCCGCGTCGACACATACGGGCATCTCCTCGCAGATGCCGAGCCCCGTCACGCCGGTCAGGCTCAGGTCACACACGGCACCACCACAATTCGCGGTCGTCCGGCAGAACGACATACACGTGCCGTTGGGCTCGCCCTGGAATCCGAGACAGGCCCCGCCATCGACACACTCGAGGTCGTTCGAGCTCGGGTTGCAGGTCGTGCCGAGCCCCTTGTTGGCGGTCGGGAAGCACGCGAAGGAGCCGCCCGTCGTGGGGTAACACGCCTCGTTCGCGGGGCAGTCGCCGCCGACCGGATTACACGACAGCGTCGGCCCGAAGCAGGCGTCGATTTGTGGCGTGCAGTTGGTCTCGGCGCACGTCGCGTAGTTCGCCGACGAAGCGTTGGCGCAATAGGTTTCGAGGCATTCGAAGAGGCTCAGGACCTGGGTCTGGGCCTGTGAAGTGCCATCACCGTAGCAGTCGGTCTGGCACGAGCTGCTCGTGCAATCGACGATGCACTCGTAGACGACGTCACAGGTGTCGGTTCCAGTCGTCGCCACCGAGCCAAAGCCAAAGCAGCTATCGATCTGCGACGCGCACTGCGTCTCGGCGCACGTTTGATACTGAGTTCCTTCGAGCGTTCCGCAGCGGCTCTCGAGGCACGTGAACATCGCGTCGAGCTGCGTCACCGCAGTCGGGGTCGCGCGGTCGTAGCAGCTCGTCAGGCAGACTTCCGAGTCACATGCGATGGCACAGTCGTAGGTCTCCTCGCAGGTCGCGATGGCGCAGACCGAGTCGTTACAGGTCCCGTTGGACCCACACGCCTCGGCACACGCACAGAGGCCCGCGTCCTGCCGACAGTCGGGCGGCGGCGCGCCGATGGTCTGAGAAATCCACGTCGCGTAGCGGTCGACACGCGTCGAGTACGAGGCCGTCTTGCACGGGTCGCAGTTGGGGCCGTTGCAGGCCTCGCCCGAGCTCGTCACACCGACGATGCTCGACACACCATTGATGGATACGATGGCCGGCCCGCCCGAATCACCGAAGCAGGTGCCCGATCCGTTGTAATTACTCTGGAATTGGTTCGAGTAGACCTGGGTGATGGCGGTGCTGGTGGAGCGCTTCACGCCCGAGGTGTTCGCGTCGAGTCCGGTCGTCTGGCCAAAGCCGACGTAGAACGCGTTCTGCCCCTGGTATGGGGCGAGGTTGGTCGTGCTGTACGCCATCGGCGTCGCCACGTTGGCCGGCACAGCCGTCTGGAGCTCGACAAGCGCGATGTCATTGTCGAGGGTCCGGCGGTTGTAGTTCGGGTGCGCAATCAGGCGCGAAGCCCGGTAGAAGGCGCCGTTGGACGGTGCTGCGCCAGAGTTCGTGTGGCGCGCGTCGTTGCCCACATAGAACCTGGTCTGGCTGGCGGTGACCTCTTCGACGCAGTGGGCCGCGGTGATGACCCAGTTGGCCGTGATGAGCGTCCCGGTGCAGAACGCCCCGCCGTACTGACCACCCCACCACTGGGTGAGGGCGCCGATGTGGGGGTAACCCGTCTCGAGCTGTCCGTTTACGATAGGGGCGTCGATGGTCGAAACCGCCGGGGCGGGCTCGTTCGTCGTCTGCTTCCCAGGTTCTTCACAGCCGACCCACAAGAGCCCGCTGACCATCAAGACCAATGCGCCAAGTCTCATCGAGTCCATCTCCTGAGCGTTTCGCGTGAGCTGTTGCGGGTACGCCTTCCCCATTCGACGGCCCAACGACCTAGCTCCGCCCCGCAGCCTTGGCAACGTCCAAGCCCAGATTTCCGAAACTCGAACGTCACCCCGGATGGGCGCGCTCGCACGCCCGCGTCGTCGGCGACTTCGGCCCGATCACGCTCTCGCCAATCGTTCACTCACGTCGCTCGTTGCACTTGGCCAGGCCCGGTCCACCCACGTGCATCGTGTGCTTGCGCCCGCCCGAACCCCTTGCTAGGGACGGCCCGTGACGGCGCCCTCGCGCTCGTTCCGCTGCCCCGAGGTTTCCCGATGACGACCCCCGCTGCTACCCACTCCATTCGCGCCGTCCTCCTCGCGGCCGGCGTCGGCGACCGCCTTCGCCCGTTCACCGACAACCACCCCAAGTGCCTGGTCGAGGTGGGCGAGCGCACCCTGCTCGCGCACCATCTCGACCTCCTCAGCCAGATCCCCGAGATCGAAGACATCGTCATCGTGGTCGGCTACCTGGAAGACCAGATCCGCGAAGCCGTGGCCGCCTGGAAGACCCAGACGAACAGCCCCTTCCAGGTCCACTTCGAGGTCAACCCCGAGTACCGCAAGGGCTCCATCCTCTCGCTCCGCACGGCCTCGCGCCACCTGGTCGAGCACGACACGGTCATCATGGACGCCGACGTCCTCTACCCGCGCGAATTGATGGAGCGCCTCGTGCGCTCGCCCCACAAGAACTGTTTCCTCGTGGACGAGACCTGCGTTCCGACCGGCGAGGAGATGATGGTGTGTGTCAACGAGGGCCGCGCGCTCCATATCGCCCGCTCACGTGAGGCCTCCACCCAGACGGGCTGGGACTTCGCTGGCGAGGGTGTCGGCTTCTTCCGGCTCGACAAGTCGGACTCGGTGCGTCTTGTCGCCATCATGGACGCGATGGTCGCCGACGGCCTCGACCGCGTCGAATACGAGGCGGCCCTGGACCGCTTCATGAAAGAGTATGTCGCCGGCTACGAGACCTGCGGCGACTTCCCTTGGACCGAAATCGACTTCCCCGAAGACGTCGAGAAGGCTGTCTCGACCGTCTTCCCGCAGATCGTCGCGGCGGGCCTGACCCTCTGAACCATCGCTGCCCCCGCGTGGTGCCCTTCGCCTCACGCACCGGACCCGCCTCTTGCTCAAGTATTTCGCCATAGCGCTCGCCGTGCTCGTCCTCCTCCCGACCGCCATCTGGGGGTTCCCGAGCCTGTGGGCGCTGCCGGCCATCGTGCCCGCCTTCATCATTGCGGCGACGCTTCGGCACGCCCGGATGCCGCGTGAGTTCGTCGATCCGGCGAAGGCCAATGCGGCCCCCGCGCCAGGGTCGACGCCTCCGCTGCGGCCCGCCGTCATCGTGCTTGGCGGCCTGTTCTCGCTCGTCACCGGCGGCATCGCGCTCATCCTCATGTGGGCCGCGGCGGCTCCCTCCACCATCGTCATCACCGCTCAGGCGCGTATCGAAGCGCCCGCCGCCGAGGTCTGGGCCAAGGTGATGGACATCCGCAACCGTCGCTCGTGGAGCCCGTGGATGGCCGACGCCGAGCCCATCGGTCGCGGCGGTGAAGCGGCCGTCGGCTCGCGTTATCGGGCGACGCTCGCGCTAGACCGCCATCAGGTCCCGGCCGAGCTCGAGGTCGTCGGTCTCGACGCCAACACCCGCTTCGCTTGGAACGTCGTCCCCATCGGCGACGCGCAACTCTCGCAAATTCTTGAAACCGTGACGCTTTCGGCCGATGCCGAGCGCGTGACGACCGTCACCTACGAGCTGCGCTACGAGGTCCCGACCGTGCTCGCGCGCGTAGGCGAACGCCTCGCCGTTCGCGGCTCCGTGACCCGTATGGCCGAGGTCACGGTCGAGATGTTGCGCCAGCGGGTGCTCGCACTGGAATGAGCAACACAGCGCTCGAGGTCCACGCCATCACCTCCGTCAAGGCTATCGACGCCGCGACCTGGGACGGGCTCATCGCTGGCGCGTCGCCGTTTCTCAAACACGCCTTCCTCGCTGCACTCGAGACCTCGGGCTGCGTCGGTGAAGCGTCGGGCTGGATCCCCTTTCACATCGTCGCTTACGAAGCGGCGCGCCCCGGGATCCCGGTCGGCCTCGCACCCGCCTTCCTGAAAGCCCACTCGATGGGGGAGTTCGTCTACGACTGGGCCTGGGCCGACGCCGCCCAACGCCTCGGGATCTCTTATTATCCCAAGCTCATCGTAGCCGCCCCGTTCTCACCGGTCTCCGGGCGCCGTCTCTACACCGCCCCTGGCCTTGGTGCAGCCGACGCCCAATCGATCAAACAAGCCCTCATCACGGGTGCCGTGGCCCATGCGCGTGAGGTCGGCTGCTCGGGTGTGCATGTCCTCTTCTGCACCCAACGCGAGGTCGATCTGGCGACGTCCGTCGGCTTCGCTCACCGCCTTGGCTGCCAGTACCACTGGACCAACGAGGGCTACCGGGACTTCGAAGACTTCCTCGGCCGTTTCGACAGCAAGCGCCGAAACCAGATCCGGCGCGAGCGGAGGCGCGTGAAGGAGCAGGGCATCGTCATCAGGTCGTATCGCGGCCGCGAGGTGCAAGACTCAATGGTCGGCCCGGCCTACGAGTTCTACGGCGCGACCGTGGATCGCTACGTCTGGGGCCGCCGCTACCTGAACCGCCAGTTCTTCGACCTGCTCTGGCGCGACATGCGCGACGACCTGCAGCTGACCCTCGCCCACGTCGACGACGGAAGCTCCGCGACAGGCGCACGCGGCCAAACACCAGAACCGGGCCCACTCGTCGGGGGCTCCATCAACCTGCAGGCCACGCTCGAGGCGGGTTCGGGCGACATCGCGACGACAGGAGACGTTCAGGTGGGCGGCGACCCCGTCGGCCTGCGGCGCTTCGGTCGTTATTGGGGCACCACCGCCGACCTCGACTCGCTCCACTTCGAGGTCTGTTCCTATGGCGCCATCGAGGACTGCATCCGGACCGGCGTGAAGGTCTTCGAGGCAGGCGCTGGCGGCGAGCAACACAAGCTCGTGCGCGGCTTCCTGCCGACACCGACCCACTCGGTCCACCTCCTCTTCGAGCCTCGTTTCCACGCCGCCGTCGACGACTTCTGCCGCCGCGAGGCGACCCACGTCCGAGACCAGATCGAGCGCCTCCGCGAGGGGGTCTTCGCTCGATGAACCACGACCCGGGAATCCCTTCGCCGCTCGCCCACGACCCTGCAGCTCCGCTGAGGAGCCGCTCCGACCCCGACCTCGCCCACGAGCCTATCCTCCCGGTCGTCTCGATTCTCGTCGCGCCGCTCTGGCGCCGCACCAGCGCAACCCTCATCGACCTCATCGTCCCGCTCGGGCTCTGGGCGCTGGCGACCTGGCTCATCGTCACTTCCGACCCCGAGCCCCCGCCCGTCGCGCCCTGGAACTTCATCGACCAGATCGTCGACTATCTGCACGACCGACCGGGCCGGACCTGGGCCTCAGGCCTGGTCTTCATCGCCCTGCAAGTCCTCTGGCCACTCGCCTTCGCAGGCCGCACTCCGGGCCGCCGCGCACTCGGCCTCACCTTTGTCGGCCCCAATGGTGTGGCCCCGTCCCTCGCTCGCCTCCTCGGCTGGTCGCTCGTACGTGTACCGCTGATGCTCGTGGCCGGCATCGGAGCGTGGTGGGCCATCCTCGATCCCGAGCGCCGCACCCTGCACGACCGGGCCGCTGGACTCTGGCTCGCTCTTGGGAACCGCCGCACCCCTTGACGCCAGCGGCCGCCTCCCCGAATATGCGCACTCGCAGTCGCGCCCCGCCTTCGCAGCAGGGGACGCTACGACGAGGAAACCGCAAGATGGGGGCGTTGGGGGCGATGGGGGAGAACGAGAGCAAGACCTGCCCGACCTGCCAGAAGGTGTGGGCGCTCTCGTTTCGATTCTGCCCGGACGATGGCACACCGCTCCTCGTGGTCCCGGCCTCGGCCGACCCTCGCGGAGAGCTACCGCTCACCCGCCCCAAAGGCCGTAAGTCAGCGGAACGTCTCATGGATCTGCCGCCTGTCACAGGCGCCGATCTCGGGCTGGAAAACCTCGCGCCGACTCCGGCTCCGACGCCCACAACACGTGACAAGGCTCGCCCGGGTGGGGCAGGTGCGGCCGGCGCGGTCCCAACACCTACAGCCGCGCCCGTTCCGACCATCAAGAAGGAGCTCGTCGCGCCTCGCTCCGAGCCCACCCGGCGCCACGGCCGACCGACGACGGACCAACCGGTGGTCCCCCAGGTCGAGCAGCGCCCGCAGCGCCTCGTGAAGGGCGGGTCTGCGGCCCGACCTGAGCGTCCTCGCGGCGTCGACGCCGGTCGGACCCTCGCCGAGACCCCCACGCCTGCGTCGCTCCATGAGCTGAGGACCGCGCCGACGCTCCTGATGACCCCTGCCGTCTCGGCCGAGCTCATCGCCCAGCACGCGCAGAACGCCCGCGCCGCCCAGGCACAGTCCAAAGACCAGACGGTCGTGAACACCAAGAGTCCGACCCAGCCCCCGGTCGCGAAGGCGAACCGGGCGCCAGCGGAGCAGCCCGAGGCCCCAACGACCGCGCCTGCCCCCAGCCCCGTACCCGCGAGGCAGGCGGCAGCGGCCGAACGCCCTCGCGGCGGCAAGCGTAAGGTGACCGGCGGCTTCTCCGAGACGGACTGGTTCCTGGCGCCCATCGACCCGAGCCTCGTGGACGCGAAGACCGGCAAAGTCGCGGTCGACCCCGAGCGCTACAAACGAAACCCTGCGGTCCCCGACGACAAGCGCCGACGCTTCTCGCTGGGGGGCGACGACGAGGAGTGATGACGTGAGCGGATACTTCCTCTGGTCCAATTCCGAAGGCGAGCTCAACCGCACCGAGGTCGGCGAGCAACCGCTGACCATCGGGACGCGTTCTCCGTGTGGGGTCGTCATCGACATCGATGCCGTCGGCCCCATCCACGCCGCCATCGAGCGTGAGCAGAACGGGTGCCGCCTGCGCCGCTTGTCGCGGGTCCGTGCGGTCGGTGTGAATGGC
This sequence comes from uncultured Myxococcia bacterium, assembly GCA_942493285.1. Classification (GTDB taxonomy): domain Bacteria; phylum Myxococcota_A; class UBA9042; order PHBI01; family PHBI01; genus WYBB01. Next base: position 5,054,827 of record OW818691.1, on the reverse strand, counting down.
CGCCCCATCGAAGAACATCGCCTCTCGCATGGCGACAAGGTAGCGCTCGGCACCTACGAAGGCCGCTTCGTGTCGGCCGTCACCGTGGCCCCGCGTATGTTGCGCCTCATCCTCACCCGGGGCGAGGACGAGATCCGCGTCGACCTCCCGGTTGCAGGCTCCATCACCGTCATCGGCCGCCTGGAAGGCGACGTGCTCGTGGATGACCCCGGCGTCTCGTCACGCCACCTCGAGATCGAGAACTTCGGCCACGGACTGCGCTTCGTGCGCGACCTCGGCTCCACCAATGGCACCGAGCTCAACGGCAAGCCGCTTTCCACCTCGCGCCGGCCGCTCGAAGACGGCGACGTGCTCACCATCGGCCGCGTCAAGATCGAGGTCCGCGACGGCGGCAAGACGCCCGAGAGCGCCACTGCGGTCGTCCAACGCACCGTCATCTTCGTCCCAGACACGGCTCGCGCATAACCTGCTTGCCCGGCAGGCGCTCCTCCCCTAGATTACCGCCGCCCGCGTTCCCGGCGAGCCCCGTCCCCTCGGTGGCCTGGCCCCGCGCCGGCTAAGAAGGACGAGCGCCTCATGCTATACAGCGAAAACGTCGGGTACCTCGAAGACCTGGTGCGCCGCTATCTCCGCGACCCCGCCTCGGTCGACGCGAGCTGGCGGACGTGGTTCGAGGGTGCAGGCAAGGACTTCGTCGATGCCGTGAGCCCGCTCGACGGGCCGGCCGAGAAGCCCGCGAGCCTGTACGCGCCCAAGAACGGACATGCCAACGTCGGCTCACCCGACGTCGACGTGCTCAAGGCTCAGGCCCGCATCTCGCAGCTCGTCAACGCTTTCCGCGTGCGCGGCCACCTGCAGGCGCGCCTCGACCCGCTCGGCTTCCTGGCACCGACGCTGCACCCGGAGCTCGACCCGGCCTATTGGGGGCTGACGCCAAAGGACCAGGACCGCGTCTTTTCGACGGCACCGCTTTACGGCCCGCAGACCATGACGCTGCGCGACCTCCACGCGTGGCTGCTCGACACCTACTCGCGCACCATCGGTGCCGAGTTCATGTACATTCACGATGTCGGCATCAAGCAGTGGTTCCAGGAGCGCTTCGAGCGCACCCGCAACCGCAGTGAGTTCGACCGCGACACCCAGATCTACCTGTACTCGCAGCTCAGCAAGGCCGAGCTCTTCGAGGACTTCATCCACACGAAGTTCCGCGGCGCGAAACGTTTCTCGCTCGAAGGCGGCGAGTCGTTGCTGCCCATCCTGGCACTCATCATCGAGACCTCGGCCAAGCTCGGTGTCGAAGAGATCGTCTTCGGCATGGCCCATCGCGGGCGCTTGAACGTGCTCGCCAATGTGCTCGGCAAAGACCCGGCCAAGATCTTCGCCGAGTTCCAGGACAACAACCCCGAGGTCATGCTCGGCCGCGGCGACGTCAAATACCACATGGGCTACGAGTCCGTGCGGGAGACCCGCTTCGGCGACCCGGTCCGCATGGCGCTGACCTTCAACCCGAGCCACCTCGAGTTCATCAACCCGGTCGTCGAGGGCAAGGTCCGCGCGACCCAGGACCGCATGGAGGACCAGGGGCTCGACGGCAAGACGAAGGTCCTGCCGCTCCTCATCCACGGCGACGCGGCCTTCGCTGGCCAGGGCATCGTCGCCGAGACGCTCAACATGGCGGCGCTCGACGGCTACACGACCGGCGGCACCATCCACATCGTCGTGAACAACCAGATCGGCTTCACGACCGAACCGCGCGACTCACGCTCGGCGCACTACTGCACCGAAGTCGCCAAGATGATCCAGGCGCCGATCATCCACGTGAACGGCGAAGATCCCGAGGCCGTCGCACACGTCGCTCGTATCGCGGCCGAGTTCCGCCAGACCTTCAAGCGCGACATCGTCATCGACCTCTACTGCTACCGCAAGTACGGCCACAACGAGAGCGACGAGCCGACCTTCACGCAGCCGCTCATGTACAAGCAGATCGCCCAGCACCCGCCCGTGCACTCGATCTACCGCGCCAACCTGGTGACGCGTGGGCTCGTGACCGAGGCCGAGTGTGAGGCCATCGACCAGGCCGAGCGCCAGAAGCTCGAGGCGCGCCTCGAGTCGAGCAAAGGCACGAAGAAGAACGGCGCCGAGCCCTTCGGCGGTCGCTGGGCGGCCTACCGCGGCGGCTTCGACAACGACACCCCGATGGTCGACACCTGCGTCGACGAACCCACCTTCGAGCGTGTCCTGCGACACCTCGTGAGTGTGCCCGACGGCTTCCACGTGAACCCCAAGGTGCAGCGTGTCCTCGACCGCCGGCTCGAAGCGCTCGACCCGAGCGTGCCCATCGACTGGGGTCTCGGCGAGATGCTCGCTTACGGCGCGCTCGTGCTGGGCGGCAACAACGTCCGCATCTCGGGCCAGGACGTCACCCGCGGCACGTTCTCGCACCGCCACGCCGGCCTCTTCGACGTCGAGAATGGCAACCTGCACTGCAGCTTGCAGAAGGCCGGCCCCGACGCCGGGCGCTTCTGGGTCTACAACTCGCTGCTGAGCGAGGCCGCGGTGCTCGGCTTCGAGTACGGCTACGGCCTCGAGGCGCCCGAGTCGCTCGTCGTATGGGAGGCGCAGTTCGGCGACTTCGCCAACGGCGCGCAGGTCATCATCGACCAGTTCCTCTCGGCCACCGAGGACAAGTGGAACCGCCTCTCGGCGGTGACCTTGCTTCTGCCGCACGGCTTCGAAGGGCAGGGGCCCGAGCACAGCTCCGCGCGCCTCGAGCGCTTCCTGCAGCTCGCCGCCGAGGACAACATGCAGGTCGTCAACCTCACGACGCCGGCTCAGATCTTCCACGCGCTGCGCCGCCAGATCGTGCGCCCCTGGCGCAAGCCCCTCATCGTGATGTCGCCCAAGTCCCTCCTGCGCCACAAGCTGGCGGTCTCCCACCGCCCCGACTTCACGTCGGGCCGCTTCCAGCGCGTCATCGGCGAGACGAAACTCGACGACCTCGGCTCGGTCGACCGCGCCATCGTCTGCTCGGGTAAGGTCTTCTACGACCTGCTCGAGCGGCGCGAGGCCAACGGCGACAACCGGACGGCCATCATCCGCCTCGAGCAGCTCTACCCCTTCCCGGAGCCCATGTTGCTGGAAGCGCTGCGCGAGCTGCCGAACGTGCGCGAGCTCATCTGGTGCCAGGAGGAACCCCAGAACATGGGTGCCTTCGCCTTCCTGCATCCGCTCTTCGCGAGGACCTTCGGCCCCGACGGCAAGCTGGCCCTCAAGGTGCGCTACGAGGCGCGGGCCGAGTCGGCTTCGCCGGCCACCGGCTCGCCCAAGGCGCATGCGATCGAGCAGAACGATCTCCTCGACCGCTCGTTCGCCCGCTGACCCGCCGCGGCCCCGCGGGTCGCCCGAACACGTTATCTCGAAAATCGAGCCACTAGCATCTTGCGGGTCACGGTTGTGACCCTGCTCCACACGCGCCGCAACGTGCGCAAAGTCGTCAGAGAGAGGCCTCATGGCAACGGATGTCAAAGTTCCCCCGGTCGGCGAGTCGATTACGGAGGCCATCGTGGTCGAGTGGCTCGTGCCAGTCGGCACCGTCGTCAAGGTCGACCAGGAGCTCGTCGCCCTCGAGACGGACAAGATCACCGTCAATGTGCCGTCGCCTGTCGCTGGGCGCCTCGTCGAGCAGGTCGTCAAGGTCGATGGCAAGGTCGAGATCGGCGCCGTCTTCGCGCGTATCGACGAGTCTGCCGCTGGCCAGGCAAGCGCCGCTCCTCCCGTTGCGCAGGATGCATCGAAGCCCGCCACCCAGGTGACGGCGGTTCCCGGGGCCGTCCAGCCTGCGGGTCAGGACGCAGCCAAAACCGCGCCTGCCCAGCCAACCGCGCCGGCCGCTGCTCAGGCAGCCCCTGCTCAGGCCAACCACGCCGTCGGCAACGATGTTGCGCTCATGCCGGCCGTTCGCCGTCTCCTCGAAGAGAACGGCCTCTCGGCCTCGCAGGTCCGTGCCACCGGTCCGGGCGGGCGTATCCTGAAAGAGGACGTGCTCAACTACCTCGCGAATCGGAACAGCGCCCCGGTGCTGGCCTCGGCTCCAGCGGCCAAGGCCGCACCGGTCGTCACGCCCTCGGCTTCGGGTGACCGCGAAGAGGTCGTCCAGATGTCGAAGCTGCGCCAGACCATCGCGCGCCGCCTCGTCGAAGCCCAGCACACGTCGGCGATTCTCACGACCTTCAACGAGGTCGACATGAGCGCCGTCATGGCCCTGCGCGCTCAGTACAAGGACGTCTTCGAGAAGGCCCACGGCGTGAAGCTCGGCTTCATGGGCTTCTTCGCCAAGGCCGTCATCGAGGGCCTGAAAGCCTTCCCGAGCGTCAACGCCGAGGTCCGCGGCGACGCCATCGTCTACAAGCACCACTACCACATCGGGGTCGCGGTCGGCGGCGGCAAGGGCCTCGTCGTGCCCGTCGTGCGCAACGTCGACCAGATGTCGTTCGCCGAGTTCGAGAAGGGCCTCGCAGCTCTCGCCGACAAGGCCAAGAACAACACGCTCGCCATGCCGGACCTGACCGGTGGCACCTTCACCATCTCGAATGGTGGTGTCTACGGCTCGCTTCTGTCGACGCCGATTCTCAACCCGCCGCAGGTCGGCATTCTCGGTCTGCACAAGATCGAAGACCGCCCGGTCGCCATCGCCGGCAAGGTCGAGATTCGCCCGATGATGTATCTGGCGCTGTCGTACGACCACCGCATCATCGACGGTCGTGAGGCCGTCTCCTTCCTCGTCAAGGTCAAGCAGGGCCTCGAGGATCCGGCGCGTATCCTGCTCGAGCTCTGAGTCGAGGCTGAACACATGAGCAACGATCGTTTCGACGTCATCATCATCGGCTCGGGCCCGGGCGGCTACGTCTGCGCCATCCGCTGCGCGCAGCTCGGCCTGAAAGTCGCCTGCGTCGAGAAGGACAAGACGCTGGGTGGGACCTGCCTCAACGTCGGCTGCATCCCGAGCAAAGCCATGCTCGAGAGCTCCGAGCGTTTCGAGGCCGTGCAGCACAGCATGGCCGAACATGGCGTCAAGGTGAGCGGCGTCTCGCTCGACCTCGACACCATGCACAACCGCCGCAAAGCCATCGTCGCCCAGCTCACGGGCGGCGTGGACATGCTCTTCAAGAAGAACAAGATCACCCGTCTCAACGGGTTTGGTCGCATCGCCAAGGGTGAAGGCGCCGACCACACGGTCGTCGTGAAAGCGGCCGACGGCACCGAGACGACGCACGTGACCTCATCGGTCGTCATCGCCACCGGCTCGTCGGTCTCGACGCTCCGCGGGATTACGCTCGACCATGACCGCATCGTCGACTCGACGGGAGCGCTCGAGTTTCCGGCCGTTCCCGAGCACCTCATCCTCATCGGTGCAGGCGTCATCGGCCTCGAGCTCGGCAGCGTGTGGAAGCGCCTTGGTGCCAAGGTCACGGTGCTGGAATACCTCGACCGGATCCTGCCCGGCGTCGACGGCGAGATCGCCAAAGAAGCCAAGCGTGTGCTCACCAAACAGGGCCTCGAGTTCATCCTCGGCGCCCGCGTCGAAGGGGCGACCCGCGACGGCGACAAGGTCACCGTGAAGTGGCGCTCGGCCGACGACCAGACCCATGAGGTCGTGGGTGATCGTGTCCTCGTCGCGGTCGGCCGCAAGCCCTACACCGACGGGCTCGGGTTGGACGCGGTCGGCGTGGCACTCGACAACCGCGGCCGCGTCGCTATCGACGACGAGTTCCAGACCAATGTGCCCGGCATCTTCGCCATCGGCGACGTGACCCGCGGCGCGATGCTGGCGCACAAAGCCGAGGACGAAGGCATCGCTGTTGCCGAGATCCTCGCCGGCGGCCACGGCCACATCAACTACGACGCCATTCCTTCGATCGTCTACACGCACCCCGAAGTGGCCGGCGTGGGCAAGACCGAGGAAGAGCTCGAGGCGGCCGGCATTCCCTACGTGAAGGGGCGCTTCCGCTACGGTCCCAATGGCCGCGCGATGGCTCTGGGCGAGGCTGACGGCCTCGTGAAGATGCTCGCCCACAAAGACACCGATCGTATCCTCGGCTGCCACATCTTTGGCGCCCGGGCCGGCGACCTCATCGCCGAGGTAGCGGTCGCGATGGAGTTCGGCGCCTCGTCCGAGGACCTCGCGCGTAGCTGCCACGCCCATCCGACCCTGTCGGAGATCGTGCGCGAAGCCGCGCTCGACTGCTCCAAACGCGCGCTCCACAAGTGAGCTGAGCCGAACACGAGCGGGGCCTCAATCGAGGCTCCGGCCCGTGTACGATTCGTCGGCCCTGTACTCAGTGTTTCAGTAGAGCTTGTCGCCCGCTTGGACGGTGAAAGGCGAGATCGGCGCCCAGACCCCGTTCACGCGCGTGCCGCCGTTGTGGATCGAGGGAAAGATAGGCTGCATGCTCTGCGGGAAGCCAAAGGTGGGCTTCGAAATGGCCGCGAGCTCGGCCAGCTCGTCGGCGCTGAGCGTCAGGTCGAGCGACGCGAGATTGTCCTCGAGCTGGGCCACCCGTCGCGCCCCGATGATGGTCGAAGTGACACCCGCCTGTTGGCGCACCCAGGCGAGGGCGGCGCGTGCCACCGTCGAGTCGTGAGCCTGTGCGATGCGTTGCAGCGCGTCGACCAGCGTCCAGGTGTGCTCGTTCAGGTGGGCCTGGTAGTAGGCGCCCCGTGCCCCGTCCACCTGGCCTCCGTTGGCGCGGTTGAATTTGCCCGAGAGGAGACCGCCCTTGATCGGCGACCAGGGGGTGATGCCAAGCCCGAGCTCGAGGGCCATCGGCACGAGCTCCTGCTCCACGCTGCGCTCCAGCAGCGAGTACTCGATCTGCAGCCCGATGAAGGCCGACCAACCGCGGAAGCGCGCGGTCACGTTGGCCTCCGCGACCTTCCACGCCGGCGTGTCGGAGACGCCGAGATAGCGGACCTTGCCTGCGCGTACGAGGTCCTCGAGAGCCGACATGGTCTCGTCGATGGGCGTGTGGACGTCCCAATTGTGGAGCCAGTAGAGGTCGATGTAGTCGGTCTGCAGGCGCCGCAGGGAGGCCTCACAGGCCTGCACGATGGACTTGCGGCTCGAGCCGCCGCCGTTGGGGTCCCCCGGATACAGATTACCGCTGAACTTGGTCGCGATGACGAGGCGGTCACGACGCGAAGGATGGCGCCCGATGTGGTCGCCGATGATCTTCTCGGAATGGCTCTTGGTGTAGAAATTGGCCGTGTCGACGAAGTTGCCGCCGCGCTCGATGTAGCGGTCCAGGATCTGCTGGGATTCCTCGACCGAGGAGCCCCATCCGAGGTCTTCGCCAAAGGTCATCGCGCCGAGGCAGAGCGGGCTCACACGTAGGCCCGAGCGGCCGAGTGTAATGTAGTGATCGAGGGACATGAGGTTCTCCGTGCGTTAGGGTCTCGAGACGCTCGACAACCAGTTCGAGACATTGGTCGTTCCGAGTGGTGATAGTTTAGTTCGGAACTAACAGCTTTCAAGACCCTGCGAAGCGAATCATGCACAAGACCGACCCGGCACTGCTCTGGAGCCTGAATTATCGGCTACTTGCGGGCGTTATCGCCAGCGTTGGCGACGACATTGCCGCGCTCGGCCTCGAGGTGAAGCAGCTCTTCGTCCTCGCCGCGATCGACGACTATCCCCACCCTGCGGCGTTGGCCGAACGCCTCGTCATACCGAAGCCGTCGGTCACCGCGTACGTGAAGCAGCTGGAGGCGTCGGGTTTCATCAAGCGTGAGATCGACCCCGACGATCTCAGGCGTCATCGCCTGACCATGACTCCCAGCGGTCGCAAGGTGGCGGCCAGGGGGCTGGCTGTCTTCTCCGAGGCTTTCGGAGCCCGGCTTGCGAGACTCACCGCCAAGCAGCAAGCCGAGTTCGCTTCACTGCTCGAGCTTCTGAACGAGCCCTGAGTTCGGATACGTTTCCGAGTAGTCGAGGCCGAAGTGCAAAGTACGGCACGTCGGACGCCAGAAACGACAAAAGCCACACATCCTTTCGGATGTATGGCTCTTGGCGGGTTCGATTCGGGTGAGCGCGCGATCGGCTCGTACACCCGAGGTCGGATCAGCGCTTCGAGAACTGGAAGCGCTTACGGGCGCCCGGCTGGCCGTACTTCTTACGCTCGACCACACGCGGGTCGCGGGTAAGGAAGCCAGCGCGCTTGAGCGTCGGGCGGTACTTCTCTTCGTTCTCGCGATTGAGAGCGCGGGAGATGCCGTGCTTGACCGCGTCGGCCTGGCCCGAGAGGCCACCACCGCGGACGGTCGCCCACACATCGTAGCTGCCGACGGTCTCGGTCACTTCGAAGGGCTGGTTGAGAATCATGAGCAGCGTCGCGCGGCGGAAGTACTCCGGAGCCTCGCGATGGTTGATCGTGACTTTGCCGTTGCCCGGCGAGAGGAAGACGCGTGCGGTGGCTTCCTTACGGCGCCCCGTGGCGTAAATGCGATTGATCTTCGACATAACGGGGTCCCTCAGGAGAAGGTCACGGTGGTGGGCTGCTGGGCCTGGTGGGGATGCTCAGCACCCTTGTAGACCTTGAGTTTGGTGAGCATCGAGCGACCGAGAGGGCCCTTGGGCAGCATGCCCTTGACCGCGAGCTCGATCATGATTCGCGAGTCCTTCGCGAGCAGCTTGTCAGCGACGATCTCTTTCAGGCCGCCGGGGAAACCGGAGTGGCTGTAGTAGATCTTCTGCTGGAACTTGTTCCCGGTCAGCACGAGCTTGTCCGAGTTGATGACCACGACGAAGTCGCCCACGTCCGCGAACGGGGTGAAGGTCGGCTTGGTCTTGCCGCGCAGGATCGAGGCAATCTGGGCGGCAACGCGCCCGAGGGTCTGCCCGGCCATGTCGACGACGACCCACTTGCGGTCGACGTTGGTATGATTGAAGGAAAGCGTTTTCATCGTCTTTGGTCCTGAGCGACGTCTCGCATCCGGTGCTCGTCTGGAGCGTCCGGTCGTCGGTCCCGAGGGTGTTCTGGCTCGATGTTCCAATCGATGCCACACGCCCCAGGCCGGCGAGCCGCGAGGGTATAGGGGTTGCTTGTTCGCCTGTCAACGTCAAAGCGCCGCCATCGGAAGCGCTTTTGAAGTCGACCCGCGACGTGTCAGATGGCGGACTTGAGGGCGTCGACCCGGTCGGTCTTCTCCCAGGAGAACTCGTTGCGACCGAAGTGGCCATAGGCCGCGGTCGCCTTGAAGATCGGGCGGCGCAGGTCGAGCTGGCTGATCATGGCCGCCGGGCGGAAGTCGAAGACCTCACGAACGGCCGCAGCGATCTTGGCGTTGTCGACCGTCTCGGTACCGAAGGTGTCGACGAGGACACTCACGGGCTGGGCGACACCGATGGCGTAGGCCACCTGGACCTCACACTTGTCGGCGAGGCCGGCTGCCACGATGTTCTTCGCGACGTAGCGGCTGTAATAGGCGGCCGAGCGGTCGACCTTGGTGGCGTCCTTGCCCGAGAAGGCACCGCCGCCATGACGGGCGTAGCCGCCGTAGGTGTCGACGATGATCTTGCGGCCGGTCAGGCCGGCGTCGCCGACAGGGCCGCCGATGACGAAGCGACCGGTCGGGTTGACGTAATACTTGGTCTTGTCGTCGAGCAGGTGGGCCGGGATGACCGGCTTGATCACGAGCTCGCGGATCGCTTCCTCGATCTGCTTGTGCGAGACCTCGGGCGTGTGCTGGGACGACACCACGATCGCGTCGATACGCTTGGGCTTGCCGTTCTCGTACTGGATCGTCACCTGCGACTTCGAGTCGGGGCGGAAGAAGTTCACGACATTGGCCTTGCGGATGTCGGCGAGCTTCTTGACGAGCTGGTGGGAGAACTGGATTGGCGCGGGCATGAGCTCGGGCGTCTCGGTGCAGGCAAAGCCGAACATGAGGCCCTGGTCGCCTGCGCCCTGCTCCTTATAAAGGCCTTCGCCCTCGTTGACACCGACGGCGATGTCCTGCGACTGGCGGCCGAGCGACACGAGAACGGCGCAGCTTTCGCCATCGAAGCCGCAGTTGGCCTCGGGCGTGTAGCCGATCTCCTGCACGGTACGGCGCACGATGTCGCGGTAGTCGATCATCGCGTTGGTCGTGATCTCACCCGCGATGCACACGAGACCGGTGGTGGTGAGTGTCTCGCAAGCGACGCGCGACATCGGATCGTGGGTCAGCAGGGCGTCGAGGACCGCGTCCGAGACCTGGTCGGCGAGCTTGTCCGGATGGCCTTCGCTGACGGATTCGGAGGTGAAGAGGAAGTCTGTGAGCGCCATGGCCTGTCCTTACGATTCGCCGAGAGCCTGCTTGCGACCCGCACCACCAAGGGAGTCGCCCATCTGATTCCTATGTGCTGGCCGGTCGGGCCTCCGCACAAAGAGCGCGCGTCTTATAGCGTCGATGGGGCCGCGTCAAGACCGAGGCGACGGACCTTTCTCGTCATCGTCACCAGGCATCTCCAACCGCACACACCGGGCCAATGACGCACGATCCGTAGCCGGATCGCCAAACGTAGGGGCAGCACTTGTGCCTGCCTTCGGAGTGGCTGAGCTCAGGCTCACGGAACCCACTTCACCGAGATGCCGAACATCATCCGCGTCGGGTCCGTGAGGGCGGTCGTGTAAGCCAGGTCGAAGGCGACCTCGTTGTTGGACCAGCCGAGTCCGAAGCTCATCCTCTCCTGGTCGAGCCGCTCGTCGCGCGTCAATCCGGTGCGCAGGTGAATCGCGTCGGCGAGACCCCAATCGGCTCCGAATCCCCAGGTCGTGACCGTCGTGTCCCCACGCCCCGAGATGTCGAGGTCGAGATTGGCGCCCACGTCCAATGTTTCAAAAACAAAAGAAAACCCGAAACCGAGGATACGCGGTGCCTGGGTGGTTTCGGTGTCGATGAGATTCTGGCCCACGACCGCGAAACGAATCCGGTTGGCGAAATCGAAGAGCAGGCCCGTGTCGACGGTCCACGTCTCCACGTCGTCGGATTCGCCACCTTTCTTGTCCTCTTCGCCCAGCGTGAGCGTGAGCCAGCGCAGGCCGATGCCGGCATAGAGCGCGAAATCACCGCTCCGGTAGCCGGTGGCCAGTGCCGTGCGAACCTGATGGCCGTCGCGGTCGATGCCGTCGGGCGCGGTCGAGATGAGCGTGTAGGACACCCCCAGCGCCGCATATTCGTTGGTTCGGGCATCGACGATGGCGACGCCCGCGTTGTGTCCGTCGATGCCATCGAGATAGGAGTAATTCGCCTGTAATACGATGACGGGCACGCGCATGAGCCCGGCTGGATTGAAGTAGATGGCGGCTGGACCCCAGGCCGACGCACGGACAGCGTCGCCTGCGCCCAGGCTCTCGGCCGGGGCCCCGTCCTCACGGTTCTGGGCGTGCGCAGGGCTGGTCGCCAGCAGGGTCGCGAGCAACGCGGCTCCCGACATCACCACCGCCCACCACCTGCTTGACTCACGCTGCGAATGCACCATCATAGACTCCAAGCGCCGTGGCGTACCTTTCAGGCACCCCGATGTCAACGACACCCGTAGGCGGCACGGCCGACACGAAACCCCGAACCAACCCTCCGCCTTCCTGAAAGACCAGATCAGGGTCCATCAGGCTCCACGAGCAGGCCGACCGGCCACCCCCAGATAAAGGTCAGAGGAGTCCAGAATGCCCCAAAGCTCCAACAAGCTCGCGCTCCCCCGCATCGCACTCTATGTGGCGGCCGCCATCGCCGCGTTCATCGTGCTCCGCTTCGTCTTCTCGGTCGCCATGAGCGCCATGAAGTTCATCGCCCTCGGTGTGCTCGCCGTCATCGTCGTCTATCTGTTCCTCGGCAAGGACAAGGGCTCGTCGAGCGGCGACGGGCCGAGTTGAGCGCCGCGCGGTGTCGTCTCAGATGAGGGCCCCTCTCGCGGCGCTGTTCTTCGCGCTGTTGGCCGGGACCCCGACCGTCTCGGCCGCTCCGCCCGGGTCGCCCCCCGCAGCTGACAAGCCCGCTCCAGCCGCCGTGCGAGCCGGGTCGGAGATCGTCTTCCATGGCTGGTCACCCGACTCGCGTTACGTTGCCTATACCCGGGCCCGTCGCGGCAAAGGACCCACCCGAAAGGAACAGTCGCGCCTGCATCGGCGGGTGCTCGACGGGCGCTTCGAAGGCTTTGGCACGATGGTCGGCGGAGACGTTGCGGCCCACGCAGAAAAGCATGGTTATCGCGTCGAGCCCGCGCCGTGGCGCCGCACCTCGGAAACCTCCCTCGAGCTCGGCCTCGGGGCCACTCACCTCGACCTCGAATTCGATGTCGGCCGGCATCACGGCTGGCGACTCATCCACGAAGGTGTCGTGCTCGCCGAGCACCGCTTCGACCGCATCTACGTCGGCTTCGCGGCGGAGCTCTTCGTGTCGCCGGACATGGCGCAAGGGGTGCTCGTCATGCACCTCGATTCTGGCTGGGACACCGATGCAGCAGCGTATCCCGTCGACCTCCGGGCGGTCACCAACCAACGCACCACCAGCGTGCCCGACTGAATCGTCGCCGTTGAAGGTCAGATTGTCGCGAGCCTTTCGGTCTCGATGCGTTTCATCCTATGTCGTGCCGAAACGCATCGAGACGTCAGGGTCGAGACAATCAAAACGAAAGGGCGCCGAAGCGCCCCCGTGATTTGTATGACCTCTGGATTTCCCGAGGACATCAACACGAAAGGGGCGCCGAAACGCCCCTTTCCCACTCAGTTTATCTTGCCGGCGCCGTCACCGAAAAGGTTCTTGCGCATACGCTCGCGCTCGGCCCGGCTCGCGACATCCCAGCGGAAGTGCATGGTGTCGACGGCCGTTGCGGCCTGCTTACGCGCTTCGATTTCAGCCGGGGAGAGGAGCGCCTCTTTGCGGTCCTGTCCCTTCTTCACACGAACGAGTCTGCCAGGGGTTATTTCCGCCTGCGGGAGTGAGGATCCCTCCTTGTCGGCCGAGGCCGACTTCGGGGGACGACCGCGCGGTCGTCCAGTGGCGCGCTTGGCGCGGGTCGGCTTCTCGGCCGCCTTGGCCGCCTTGCCGCTGCCCGGCTTGCGACCGGGCTTCTTCTTCTCTTTCACCTGAGCGCCGTGAGCCGGCGTCGGGTCGCCGCTGAGCTTCCAGCTGCCCTGGCCGTCGGAGATGAAGACGCTGTCCTTCTGCTTGCCGAGGGCAATCATCAGAGCGCGCTTCGGGCTCGCGTCGGTCATCCGGTTGTCGGACACCACAGAGAGAAGGTCCTCCGTCGTGTGCCAGCCGGGGTTGTCCCTGAGCCACTCGGCCAGAGCATCACCCACACGCTTGCGGCTGCGACGAACGGGACCCTTGCCGCTGCCCTTGGGACGGCCACCGCGGCGCTTCGGGGCCGGCGGAGCCGCTTCGACCTTGGGCTCGTAGGTGGTGTAGCCGCGGCGCGCGACCTCGGCCTTGGGAGCAGCCTTCGCCGACTCCACTGCGGCCGTGACCACCATGGCTGGCAGGGTCGTTGCGACCGCAGGGCCGCCGACATCGACCTGAATCATCAGACGCGCTGCTTCGAGAGCGCGAATGAAGGAGTCGAGCTGGGCCCCGGGAATCGTCGCGTGGGCCATGCCGAGCGTCACCGTGACACTCCCGTCTTGCACGCTGATTTGGCGCAAGTTTCCGTCGTTCTTTGCCATTGTTGGTTTCTCTCCCTGTTGCGCTCGTCAGATGCCCATACGGCCCGCCGCATGTGCCGGATCCAACCGCGCCAGTCGACCCGGCGAACAGGACCGAAGTCCGTGGATTCACCGGAGTTTATTCACGTATCGGCCAAGCCGAACTGGCTTGCGTCCGAGGAGACTCGCGACCGGTGGCCGGTAGATCGAATCTCGGTGCGATCGTAAATTGACACTGCGTCCACTGCAAGCTGCATTTTTCGGAGTCGCACGTTTTCTTCGGCGCGATTGACGTCAGACGATCGCGTCGATAGTGTCGCGGCCGCATGATTGAACGCTTTGACGCCGCCCAGTCGAACCGACCACCCCTCGCCGTCACATTCGAAGACATCGAGGATGCGAGGCGTCTGATTCGCCCGTGGGTATACGAAACGCCGTGTGCCCATTCACAGACCCTGTCCGCGATGACGCGGACGCGCCTCTATCTGAAGCTCGAAAACCTCCAGATGACCGGGTCTTACAAGGAACGCGGCGCACTCAACCGGCTCGCGCGCCTCACCGCGGACGAAGCCCGCCAGGGAATCATCGCGTTTTCGGCAGGCAATCATGCTCAAGGCGTTGCTTATCACGCTCAGCGACTCGGCATCGACGCGACCATCGTCATGCCGCTCTATACACCGCTCGTGAAGGTCACCTCGACGCGCCGATATGGCGCGAAAGTCATCCTCTTCGGTGAGTCCGCCGCCGAGGCCCGGGCCGAGTCCTATCGTATCGCCGCCGAGGAAAAGCGGACTTATATCCATCCCTTCGACGACCCCTGGATCATCGCTGGCCAGGGCACCGTCGGTCTCGAGCTGCTCGAGCAGAACCCCTACCTCGACGCGGTCGTCGTGCCGGTCGGTGGCGGCGGCCTCATTGCCGGCATCGCGCTCGCCATGAAGGAGACAAACCCTCGTATCAAGGTATATGGAGTCGAATCGGTCGCCATGGCGTCGATGCAAGCCTCCCTCGCGGCGGGTCACATCGTCGAGGTTCCCTCGCAGCGGACGCTCGCCGAGGGCATCGCCGTCTCGCGGGTCGGCGAGCTCCCGTTCCAGCTCTGCCAACGTTATGTCGACGATGTCGTGACCGTGGACGACGAGGAGATCGCCTCCGCCGTCCTGACCCTGCTCGAGGTCGAGAAGACCGTCGTCGAAGGCTCGGGGGCTGCGGCACTCGCGGCCGTCATGAATGGTCACCTGCCGGTCGAGCACAAGAAGGTCGGCATCGTGCTGACGGGCGGCAACATCGACGTGACGATGCTGGCGCGCATCATCGAGCGTGGCCTCGTCAAAGATGGTCGTATGGTGCGCCTCGCCGCCCGGGTCGTCGACGCGCCGGGCGCGCTGGCCAAGCTCACGGCGCTCATCGCGCAGCTCGGCGGCAACATCCTGCAGATCAACCATGAACGCGCCTTTGCGCGTGGGCCGCTGGGCGTGAGCCTGGTCGAGGTGACCCTCGAAGCGCGCGGCCATGAGCACATCAAAGAGATCGTGACAGGGCTCGAAGCGGCCGGTATCAACACGACCCTCGAATGAGGGGCGCGATGTGCTCGCCCTGCTGGGGCTCAAACGGCCATGGGCTGATCTGATAGACCTGGTTGATGTGATGATTGGACCGCTCCGAACCTTTGGCGGCAAGCCAACCCTGCTCGTCTTCGCAGTCGTCGTGGCGGCCTATTCGCTGGTCGCCTGGGACCGGCTGCTCCAGCCCTCGCCCCAGTTCCACTTCGTCGACCTCGCGCAGTCAATCCTCGATGGCCGCCTCGACACGAAGACCCCGACGGAGCGCTCGGCAACCGTCCGTGAGGACGACCCGAACGGCTATCGCGAGGCCATCGCGCGCACCGAGAAGGCCGGCGGCTGGAACGACTGGTCGGTCATCCGCAAGCTCACGCTCAAAGATGGCGAGGTCGTGCTCGGCCGCTTCGCGTGGGAGGGTGACGCAGGTGAGCGAAAACACCTCTTTCACACCAACGACAATCGAGAGCTGAAGATCGTCGTGCCCCAGGACCTCGCCCGCACCTGCGGCGAGAGTGGGCGCACGACCTGCGACGAGCGCCTCTATTATATCTCGTTCCCGCCCGTGCCGGCACTCTTGATGCTGCCGTTCGTCGCCGCCTTCGGCTACGACACCAACGATGTCATCATCACCATCCTGTGCGGCGGCCTGAACGCCGTCCTGATGTTCTGGTTTCTGCAGCTGCTCGTCATCCGCGGCCACTCGAAGCGGTCGACACGCGACAACACCTGGCTCGCCATCGCGTTCGCGCTGGGCACCGTCGCCTTCTTCTCGTCCGTGCGGGGAGAGGTCTGGTTCTCGGCGCTCATCTTCGGCATCGCGCTCAACATCGGGTACATGCTCGCGGCGTTGGACCTGAAGCATCCCCTGATCGCCGGCTTGTTGTTGGGGCTCGCATTCGGCACGCGGACGCCAGTCCTCTTCTGTGTCGCCTTCTTCGCCTGGCAGCTCTTCTTTCCGAACAACCGAATCGACCTGAAAGAGCTCCTGGGCCGCTGGCGCGAGGTCTTGCGGGTCGGAACTCTCTTTGCGATTCCGCTGGTTGCAGTCCTGGCTGGGCTCGCCCTCTACAACCAGGCGCGTTTCGGTGAGCTCGGTGAGTTCGGCCACTCCTATCTGACGGGTGGCGCCTATGACCGCGTGCGCGACCACGGCATGTTCAGCTTCACGTACCTGAACCGCAACCTGCTCTCGGGCCTGCTCGCGATGCCTCGATTTTCGAGTGAAGCGCCCTTCATCATGATCTCGAATCACGGCATCGGGCTCTTGTTCACGACGCCGCTGCTCGCCTATCTGTTGTGGCCGCGTGAGCAGGCGCCGCTGCGAAAGGCCCTGTGGGCAGCCGTCATCTGTGCGGCGATCCCGGGCTTCTTCTACCAGAACACGGGCTGGATCCAGTTCGGCTACCGCTTCGCGCTCGACTTCATGCCTTACCTCTTTGCACTGCTCGCCATCGGCGGTCGACCGCTCGGGCGTCAGGCGATGGTCCTCATCTGGTGGGGAATCATCATCAACCTCTTCGGGGCCATCACGTTTGGGCGTATGCCGCGCTTCTATTATGAATCGCTCATGCCCGGATCGACCTGAGATCAGCGCTCGGGTGTCTTTGGTTCTTCGTCCACATCCGGCTTCTTCTTCTTTCTTTTCCAGAAGATGCGGCCGATGAAGAACACGGTGATGGCGCCGATGAGGACCCAGACGACGATGCTGTAGTTGGTCAGGAACTCGCCGAGTGAGTCGAGGTTCTTGCCCAGCGCATAGCCAAGCGCCAAGAGGCCCGAGTTCCAGGCGAGTGCCGAGACCGTCGACCAGAGCAGCACCTGGTGGGTCTTGAGACCCGCGATGCCGGCTGCAACGAAGAAGAAGGCGCGAATGCCGGGCAGGAAGCGGTTGACGGCGAGATAGACCGGACCGTGTTTCTGCATCTGGCGCACGATGCCGTTGATGGCCTCCTTGCCGGACGCGCCGAACTTCTCGAGGCGTCCAGTGCGGACCAACCACTGGCCGATCTTGAAGTCGAGCCAGGCGCCAAAGGTCGCTCCGGCCGTGACCACCAGGAGGACCGGCACGAAGTGCCAACCGAAGGCGGAGACGAGCACCGCGCCCGCGATGACGAAGGTGTCACCAGGCAGCGGCGGGACGAGGTACTCGATGAGCGCGCTGCCAAAGAGCAGGAGATAGACGACGACCGGAGGCCAGGCGCGAAGCGTCTCGATGATGGCCTCGAGGTCCATGGTCTCCTTCGTGCGTGGGCGCTAGGGTTTGAGCAAGGCCAGGACGGCCCGGATACGCGACTGGGTGCGCGCCTTGCCGATGGCGACGAGCGAGTCGAAGAGCGGGGGAGCAGCACCCGACGCAGTCGCGACGAGGCGCAGGATCGAGAACAGGTCCTTGGGCTTCCAGCCGGTCTGCTCACACAGGGCGCGATAGGTCGCTTCGAGGTCTACAACCTGCCACTTGACCTGTTTGTCGGCGGCATCGGCGATGAGCTGCAGCACCTCGAAGGTCTCGGCCTGCGTCTTGCCCTTGGGGACGTAGGCCTCTTTCGCGAGCAGCGTCGGCTCACCAAAGAGCCAGCTCGTCTTCGGGATGAAGTCCGACAGGCGCGTGATGCGCTCGCGCACGAGCGGCACCACGGCCGTGAGGTAGCTGTCCGAGAACAGCCAGCCGCGCAGGCGGGCGACGAGTGCCTCGGGGGTGAGCTCGCGCAGATACAAACCGTTGAGCCAGTCGAGCTTGTCGAGGTCGAAGATGGGGCCGCCCAGGTGCATTCTGGCGAAGTCGAAGGTCTCGACCATCTCGGCATAGGTGAACTTCTCGCGCTCGTCGGGCATCGAGTAGCCCATACGTCCGAGGAAGTTCACCAGCGCCTCGGGCAGGATGCCTGCGGTCTCGTAATACTCGAGGCTGACAGGGTTTTTCCGTTTGGAGATCTTGGTCTTGTCGTTGTTTCGCAACAGCGGCATGTGCACGAAGACGGGCGGCTCCCAGCCGAACGCCTCATAGAGGCGGACGTGTTTTGGGGTCGATGGGATCCACTCCTCGGCGCGGATGACGTGGCTTATCTTCATCAGCCGATCGTCGACGACGTTGGCGAGGTGATAGGTCGGGAAGCCGTCGGACTTGAGCAGGATCTGGTCGTCGAGCTCCTCGTTGCCAAACCGGATCTCGCCGCGCAGCGCGTCGTTGACGATGGTCTCGCCGTCCAGCGGGATCTTGAGCCGCACGACGTAGGGACGCCCCTCGGCGATGAGGCGGTCGACCTCGGATTGGGGCAGGTCGCGATAGCGGCGGTCATAGGGCTGCTTGGCGCCGCGCTCCTTCTGGGTCCGGCGCATCTCGTCGAGCTCTTCGGCGGTCGCAAAGCAGCGATAGGCAGACCCGTTGGCGAGCAGGATGTCGGAGTGCTCGCGGTAGATCTCGAGCCGCTCGGACTGGCGATAGGGACCGTAAGGGCCGCCTACGTCGGGGCCCTCGGCCCACTCGAGGCCGACCCAGCGCAGGGACCGGAAGATGGCGTCCTCGGACTCGCGGGTGGAGCGCGTCTGGTCGGTGTCCTCGATGCGCAGGACGAAGGTGCCGCCGTTCTTGTCGGCGAAGGCCTTGTTGAAGAGCGCGATGTAGGCCGTGCCGACATGCGGGTCGCCGGTCGGCGAGGGGGCGATGCGGACGCGGACGGGGCGAGCGGGGTCGACAAGCGCAGTCATGAGATGTCTCGATTTTCGAGCAGATGCGAATAGAGCGGCGGGAGGCGCGAGGTCTTGTGGCGCTCGGCCGTGATGATGGCGGACAGCGCCGCCGAGGCGTCCTCGACCGACGCGTTGACGACGAGGTAGTCGAAGGCGTGGGCCTGCGCTATCTCTTTCCGGGCGTTGTCGAGGCGGACCCCGATCATGGCGTCGGTCTCGGTGTTGCGGCCGCGCAGGCGCGACTCGAGGATGGCGAGAGACGGCGGCAGGATGAAGACCAGCAGCGCCTCGGGGTGGGCGCGTTTGATGTTGAAGGCACCGACGGTGTCGATGTCGAAGACGATGTCGTGGCCGAGCGAGAACAGGCGGTCGATCTCGGTCTTCTTCGTGCCGTAGCGGCGGGTGTGGACGTGGGCCCACTCGACGAAGGCGTCGTCGGCGACGAGACCGTCGAAGTCGTCGTTGGAGACGAAGTAATAGTCCTTGCCTTCGACTTCGCCGGGGCGCGGAGGGCGCGTCGTGCACGAGACCGAGAAGGCCAGGCGGCGGTCGGCCGCAAACACATCCTTCAGGATGGTCGACTTGCCGCTGCCCGATGGGCCGGTGAGCACGATGAGGAGCCCGGAGGTGTCCTCAGGCGATGTTCTGGGCTTGCTCACGGATCTTCTCCAGCTCGACCTTGGCGTCGACGACGGCACTCGCGACCCCGGCGTCGCGGCACTTCGAGCCAAGTGTGTTCAGCTCTCGCAAGAGCTCCTGAGTGAGGAAGTCGAGGCGACGGCCACGCTCGATGTGTTCGGACGTGGCCAGCGTCTGGCGGAATTGCTCGATGTGAGCGCGGGCTCGCACGAGCTCCTCGGTGACATCGGAGCGGTCGGAAAATACCACGATTTCCGAGAGAATTCGCGCATGGTCGAGCTCGACCCCGAGGTCGCTCTCGACCTTGGCGACGCGGGCGCGGAGCCGGTCCATGAGTGCGGTCGTGACCTTGGGGCCCTCGGTCTCGACGCTGGTGAGCATCCGCTCCAGAGCGTCGATGCGCATCGTCAGGTCGGCGACGAGGGAGGCGCCCTCGTTCTCACGCATCGTGACGTGGGCATCGATGACACGCCGCAGGCCGTCACTGAACGCCTCGACCAGGGCCGCCTGGTCATGCTCACGTTTGCGGAACGAGATGAGGTTGCCCTGGCGCAGGGCGAGCTCGAGTGTGGGCGGCGGGGCGCCCAGCTCCGTAGCGAGGTGCTGCAGCTCACGCATGAGG
Organism: uncultured Myxococcia bacterium; assembly: GCA_942493285.1. GTDB lineage: Bacteria > Myxococcota_A > UBA9042 > PHBI01 > PHBI01 > WYBB01. The sequence continues at coordinate 5,034,638 of OW818691.1, read as the reverse complement.
GCAGACAAAGCGTGGCGATCGAGGACGACCTCGACCGGGGTCTGGTCTGACTCGAGGATGAGCGACAGCTCGACCGAGCCGCGCAGGAGGTGGTGGCGGATCTGCGTCGAGGCGAGCGCCTCGAGCTCGGGCTGGCGCGAGAGCTCGTGCGGGGTGTGCATACGAAAGGCGAGCGCCTTGTTGTTCACGCTCTTCAGCTCGAGGCGCCAGTGCTGGCCATCGACGGCGAAGGTCGCGGCGCCAAAGCCGGTCATGCTCATCAAGGCCATGGACGCGCTCCGAGAAGGGGTGAGGGTAGGCGGGGTGGCATCGGCTCAGGCCTCGGCCGCGGCTACGGCGTCATGAGCCCAGCCTTGCAGCAGACCGAGGTCGTCCATGAGGTCGAGCGCCACGTAGCGGTCGCGCATGTCGCGGCACACGATGAGGGCGTGGATGGCGCGTTCGCGGGTGCAGCCGATCTGCGAGGGGCGGTCCGGGCAGCCGGCGTCGCGGAGCGCCTTCTCGATGGTGGAGACCGGCAACATGACCTGGCCGATGCGGTCGAGGATAGCGGGCCAGCGCTCCTTGACGAGCGTCAGCTCACGCTCGAGGTCGGCGCCGTAACGCTGCTTACGGTTGAGCTGGACGGCGATCTCGGCCACGACGCCGGAGCCCAAGGTATGGTGGCGATGGGCGAAATCGGAGGGCGGTGCGGCCTTCTTCGCGGCCAGGGCGGCCGGGTCGATGGTCGCCGGGTCGATGGTCAGGAGCCGCTGGAAGAGCATCGCGGATAGCCGGGTGGCGATGCCCACCTGGGTACCGTGCAGGCCGAGCAGCGGCAGGTGTTGGTCGAGCTGCTCCATGTCCCAGTAGTGCGACACGAGGTGCTCGCCACCGGAGGCCGGGGCCGAGCTGCCAGCGACGGCCATCGAGAAGCCGGACACGAGGATGGCCTCCATGAGGACACGCAGGCCGTACTCGTCGGCTTTGCCGATGGGTGTGGCTTGTTCCAAGAGCTCGCGGAAGAGGTCTTCGAGGATCTCGTTGGGGCGGGTCGCGTAGGGGACGTCGCGCACGAAGTGGGACAGTAGCCAATCGCCCTGCGAGACGGGTTTGCTCAAGAGGTCGCCAAAGCCCGCGAGGTTGAGGTGCGGGGGCGCGCGCATGAGCACGCCGGTGTCGGCGAAGATGGCGATGGGCTGGCCACACGGGAGGGTGCGTTTGACGCCGCCGACCAGGACCGCGGCGATGGTGGACGTGTAGCCGTTCATCGAGGCGGCCGTCGGGACGGCGATGTACTCGCGGCCGAGTCGGAAGGACGAGAGCTTGCCGATGTCGTTGACGGTGCCGGCGCCGACCGCGACGACGATGGCGTCGGTCGAGGCGAGCAGCGTCTGGACCGAGGTGATGATGCCGTCCTCGGCGACGAGGTGGTCGTCCTGGAAGGAGGCGCCCGCACTCATATCATTAGAGGAGCGCGGCTCGAGGACGAGGCGCCGGACGGGGATGCCCGCGGCATGGAGGGCGGCTTCGGTCGCGTGGCCTGCGGCTTCGAGGGTGTGCTCGTCGGCGATGAGGAGGGCGTCACGACCGCTAAAGGTTTCTTTGAAGAAGGCCGGGAGCGCGTCGATGGCGCCGGCGCCAAGGGCGACAAACCGCGTGGTGTGTGGGAGCGCGGCCTCGCGGTTGTCGGCGAGGAGGCGTTGGAGTTGTGGGGAGGTGGGCTCGTACGGGTTCATGGTTTGCTCCGGAGGCCTGAGGCGCTTACCATCCCGCTCGGTATGGTTGCAATCCCCAGCATCTCCCCCGAGACCCGCAATAAACCCGCACCAGAGCGTGAGCCGACGGTGGTCGAGCTGTTGCAGAAGGTGCGGTCGTATCACCCGACGGCCGACTTCAACCTGATCCAACGGGCCTTCGTCTTCGCCGAGCAGCACCATCGGCCGCAGCGCCGCAAGAATGGTGACCCTTACGTCGGGCATCCGGTGAGCGTCGCCCACATCGTGGCGGACATGAAGCTCGACGAGGGGACCATCTGCGCGGCCTTGTTGCACGACACGGTCGAGGACACGACGGCCACACACGATGACCTGATCGCGTGTTTCGGCGCGGACATCGCGCACCTCGTCGACGGAGTGACGAAGCTCTCGAAGATCCGGTTCCGCTCGAAAGAAGAGAAGCAGGCCGAGAACTTCCGCAAGATGCTCATCGCGATGAGCCAGGACATCCGGGTCATCCTCGTGAAGCTGGCGGACCGCACACACAACATGCGGACGCTCGAACACCTGGCACCCGAGAAGCAGGCGGTCATCGCGCAAGAGACGATGGACATCTTCGCGCCGCTGGCCAATCGGCTGGGGCTCGGGGCGCTGAAGATCGAGCTCGAGGACCTGAGCTTCCGCTACCTGTATCCCGACAAGTTCCAGGAGCTGAAGAGTGCTGTGAACCAGCGGCTCACGGAGCGAAAGGGCTACGTCGACCGGGTCATCGCCGAGGTCGAGGGCATCGTACAACGCGAGGGGATCGACGCCGAGGTGAGTGGGCGACCCAAACACTTCTGGAGCATCTTCCGCAAGATGCAGCGCCAGGACATCTCGGTCGAAAAAGTCTATGATTCCATAGCTTTTCGGGTGTTGGTCAGCAAGCAGAGCGAGTGCTACCACGTGCTCGGTTTGATCCACGACAAGTGGCGGCCGATCCCGGGGCGCTTCAAGGACTACATCGCGCTGCCCAAACCGAATCGGTATCAGAGCCTGCACACATCGGTCATCGGGCCCGATGGACAGCCGATCGAAGTGCAGATCCGGACCCACGGCATGCATCGTGTGGCCGAGGGTGGGATCGCTGCGCACTGGAAATACAAGGAGAGCGGGCGGCTCGAGCAGAAGGACGAGGAGCGCTTCGAGTGGCTGAAGCGCCTCATGGAGTGGCAGCGCGAGTTCGACGACCCGAGCGAGTTCCTGGAGTCGGTGAAGATCGAGCTGTTCGCGGACGAGGTCTACACGTTCACGCCCAAGGGTGAGCTGAAGGTGTTGCCGCGTGGGTCGACGCCGGTCGACTTCGCGTATGCCGTGCACTCCGAGGTGGGGGCGACGTGCAGCGGCGCCATCATCAACGGGCACATCCAGCCGCTCACGTACAAGCTCAAGAACGGCGACGTCATCGAGGTCATCCGCAGCAAGACGCAGAAGCCGAACAAGGACTGGCTGAAGTTCGTGCGGACGACCCGCGCGAAGGACCGCATCAAGGCCTTCATCAAGAAGGAGCAGCGGCAGCGCAGCTATGAGCTGGGCGAACAACTGCTCGACAAGGAGCTGCGCAAGTACTCGAAGTCACTAATCAAGTTGAGGAAGACGGCGGAGTTCGAGGTCGTCGCGAAACACTTCAACTGCGAGTCGGTCGAAGAGCTGGTCGTGCAGGTCGGCATGGGCAACATCACGCCCGAGACGGTCGCGCATCAGGCCCTGGGCGACGAGGCGAAGCCCAAGCCGACGACGATGGCGGTCATCGGCAAGCTGCTCGACAAGGTGAGGCGGCGGCCGGGCGGCATCGTTGTGGACGGGCTCGACGGCGTGACACACTCGATCGCGAAGTGCTGCTCACCGGTGCCGGGCGAGGCCATCGTCGGGTTCGTGACGCCGGGGCATGTCATCTCGGTGCATCGTCGAGGGTGCGTGAACACGCTGGCCGTCGACGGCGACCGCGAGGTCGACGTGCGGTGGGGCGACAGCACGGGGTCGGGTTATCCGGTGGCGATTCGGGTCGTGACCGAGACGGGCACGCCGGGGCTCTTGACGAAGATGACCAAGATCTTCTCCGACCTGAAGATCAACATCGACGCCGCGCACTGCGCCGAGGCAGCCGACGGGCGGGCGGAGAACATCTTCCGCTTCCATGCGAAGCATCTGGATGAGCTGACTGTCGTGAGCCGCAAGATGGAGAGCCTGAAGGGTGTCCATCAGGTGACACGCGTCAGGGATTAGTCGGCGGTGGGGGTGGTGGCGGGTTCGGGGCGGGGGTGTCAGCGGGGCGTCGTCTTGGCAGCTCCGCCATCCGAGCCTTGATGGCGGGCGAGCGGCAGGTGTCGACGCTGCTGAACACGAAGTTCGCCTCGAAGTATTGGCGCGAGCTGTCGAGGTCCACCCGGAGGAGCGCTTCGTAGTCTCCGCGTCGAAAGGTGACATGCTTGACGAAGTCGCCGCTGCTCGAGTCGAGCAGGGTCTCGGGGTGGCCTTCCGCGAGCTCGAAACCTGCGCGCCGAAGTCTCTCAATCATCGGCGACATGAGGTTGGCTAGCTCGGTCGTCGACGAGAGCCCGCGTGGAAGAACCCAGATGTTGGCGATCCGCTCACGATAGATGCTCACACCGACGGGAAGGTCGTCGAAGCCTGCGAGCACCGTAGCGCCATCGGTCACTTCGATCCGACTCCAGACGCTGGGATACGCGTCATGCTCGTCGAGGTAGATCATGTCGTAGTCGTCGAGATCGAACCCGACGGAAGCACGGGCGACGTCCGCCGTCAGGGCGCAGGGTTCGATCGACAGCTTCTTCTGACCGCCGCAGCCCATGAGTGTTGCCGCCAGGAATATGGCCCGCATCAATCGGGCGATTCGGACCATTCTTGCTCCGGTAGCCCGTGGTCCTAGGCCTTGTCGATGGCTTCGCCGTCGGACGGATGCCGAGTTTCCCAGAAGCGATACGCGTACGGGCGGATCAACATCGACGCCGTGTACTGCGCCGAGAGTGCCGCTCGACGGCCCCACGACATCATTCGCTTCCTCGCGAAGTATCTGGATGAGGCCACCGCCGTGAGCGGCAAGATGTTGAGTTTGAAGGGTGTCCATCAGGTGTCGCGCGTCAAGGCTTCAGCGTTTGCGTGGCCGCGAGGGGAGGGGCTACGGCGTCAACGTCGGAGGGGGCAACTCGACCATCCGGGCCTTGATGGCGGGCGAGCGACAGGTGTCGACGCTGCGGAAGATATGGTTGGCCTTGTAGAATTCGCCGGCGTCGTCGAGGTGGATGCTGAGCCGTACCTCGTAGTCTCCTTTGCGAAAGTCGAGTGCACGGTAGCTTTCGTCGCGGGTGGTGGAGAGGAAGCGTGCTCGGTCGCCAGCGACGTTCACGAAGCCAGCTCCAAGCAGAACCTCGATGGTCGGTTCGAGGTGAGCGGAGATGTGGCTTAGCGGCCAGTAGCGGGAAGGCAGGACCCATACATCGGCGATAGCATCGTTGTAGATGGTGATGGTAGCGGCTGATTTCTCGAAAGACAGAAGCGTCGCCGAGCCATCGGTGACTTCGATCTGGTCCCAGACAGCGGGATCCGCGCTACGCTCGTCGAAGTCGAAGAGGTCGTAGTCACCGGAGTCGAAGCCCGTTGAGAACCGCTCCACCTCTGCGACCCCCAGGCAGGGCTCCGCTCGCAGCTTCTCTCGCCCGGTACAACCGACGATGGCGACCGAAGAGAGGAGCGCCAAGCTCAATCTGGCGAGTCGGTCCATTCGTTCCCTCTAATCCAGAAGTCCTGTTCATGGATCGGCCTGCCATTCGATGATCGGCCTGCCGTTCGATTTGTGGCGAGTGCCCCGTACTCGGTAGTTGAAGCGATTGACGAATACGGCGCCATCCGCACCGGTGAGGTCGACCGTACACGAGAGCGCCAATCCGCCCGTGTTGACCGTCTGAGCCAGCTGGTTCGACCCCGACATGTGGCGCGCCACCGTCTCCGGATGCAGAGGTCACGTCGGGCGAGGTTGCCGTCGGGAGCGAGTGTCTTGTGGGAGGCTTCGTAGGCCGTTGAGTCGGCGTGTTTGTTGGCATCCTCTTCGTCGCCAGCGCGTTGGAGGACCCAGGTCTCGAGCAGCTGTTGGTAGAGGGTGAAGTCGTGGACGGGCGGGCTCAGGGCGGGGACCTGGCTGATGATCCAGTTGTTGAGGCCGTCGAGCGCCGGCTTGGAGTTCGAGTAGAGCGCTGCTTGGCGGAGCTCTTCGAGGAACATGGCGTCGCGGCCCTCGTGAGCGAGGCGCATCTCGATGGCTGACTTCGCTTCGTCGGCCATCGCAGCCACTGGTCGTAGATGACCCATGACTCGGCGCGGTTGCGCTCGCCGTGTGGCTCGACTGCATGCTGCTTCCCCTCTCTCAACCCAGTGCCAGCGAGCGTAGGGGGGCTTCTGTTGGGAGGTCAAGCGAGGGGCAGAACGAGGGGGCGAGGTCTCATCACAAGTGATGAGAGGATCGGCGATGACACCATTTGCTGTCATCAATGGTTGACACCAAACGGTGTCGCGATTACTACCATGACACTGGATGGTGTCGCGATGGTGCGACCCGACCGCTCCCAGAAGGAGGCCTCATGGTCGCTCAATGCGCTCCCTCATTCGATGTCAAATCTGCTCCCGTCGCTGCGAGAGTGGAATCCCACGGACCTCGTACGACGCCGCTCGAAGCCGTGTTCGAACGCAGCCTGGAAGCCCGTCAGAAGGCGCTCGGCGAGGCCCTCGACGCGCTCAAGGCGCGCACCTTCGCCAAGCTCGGCGAGGACGACGTGCAGTATGTCAAACGGCTCGACCGCCTCTCGCGGACGCTCGAGGTCGTCGGTCGCACGCTCATCCACGTGAGCCTCGACCCGGTCAGCTTCGGCGCCGGCGTCACTGCCCTCTGGCTGCACAAGCAGCTCCAGGCGACCGAGATTGGGCACACCGCCCTGCACGGCGCCTACGACAAGCTGGCCGACGCCGAAGCCTTCGCGTCCAAGACATTCGCCTGGGATGTGCCTATCGACGAAGAGTCCTGGCGCGCGGGCCACAACCTCAAACACCACGGCCACACGAACATCGCGGGCAAAGACCCCGACGTCGACTTCGGGCCTATCCGGCTCACGTCACACACGCCACACGAGGCGACGCATCGGCTGCAGTTCCTGCGCACGCTCCTCTTTCTCGTGCCCAACTTCACGGCGGCGATGAACCTGCACTTCACCGGTGTGAGTGATCTCCTGCGAGACAATGGCCACTCGAACCACTTCGATGTGCTGCAAGACCGCTCGCCCCAGAGCGTCCGCTTCGCGTTACGCCGTGCGCTGCGCAAGTATGTCCCGTACTACGCCAAGAACTATGGGCTCTATCCGGCGCTGGCCGGGCCGCTTTGGCCCAAGGTCATGTTTGGCAACTGGCTCGCCGAGACGATGCGCGACGTCTATACCGCCGCGTCGATCCTGTGTGGGCATGTCGGTGCCGAGGTCGCGAGCTGGCCCGAGGGAACGAGAGCCGGCAGTCGCGGCGCCTGGTACGCGATGCAGATCGAGGCGACCAACAACTTCGAAGTGCCACCTGTGCTGTCGGTCCTGTGTGGAGGTCTCGACTATCAGATCGAACACCACCTCTTTCCGACCCTGCCGCCTCAGCGCCTCCGCGAGATCGCCCCCGAGGTTCGGGCCATTGCCCAGGAGCACGGCTTTGCCTACCGCACGGGCGCGTGGGGGCGCGTGCTCTCGAGCGCGCTCGGCCACATCCGGTCGCTCGGCAAGAAGGAAGGCACACGCGGCATCCTGCGAGAGGTCGCGTGATGTTGGTTGCGCCCGAGGTCCTTTCCGAGTCGGGTGCGTCCGGTGTAGCGTTCGTCGCGATGACGATCGATACGCCAGAGACGGGTTGGACCCTCGATGAGTTTGCGGCCGAGACCGGCGTCCCGGCGCGGACGATTCGTTATTACCAGGCGCGCGGTGCGCTCATGCGGCCCGAGCTGCGGGGGCGGGTTGCCTATTATGGGTCGCTCCATCAGGAGCGACTTCGGCTCATCGCGCAGCTCCAGGATCGGGGGCTGCGCATCGAGGCCATTCGTGACCTGGTCGGGCGTATTGATCGTGATGAGCTCGACCTCGCCCAATGGCTGGGGGTCGAACAACAGGTGCAGGCCCCGTGGGCCGCATCCGACCAGGCGCAGACCTTGGACGAGGCCGGCATCTATGCCGTGGCCGGCACGAATCGACCGGGGCTCATCGCCGAGCTCGTGAGGGCGCACCTCGTCCAGAAGCGGGGCGAAGTCTATCTCGTGCCGAGCCCGTCGATGCTCCAGATTGCGCTCCGCTTCGAGGCCGCGGGCATTGCACTCGACGTCGGTACGAAGCTCGGCAAGGTCGCCTACAAACACCTCGACAAGGCCGTCGACGAGCTGGTCGCGACCTTTGTCAAATCGGTGGGCGACGGGTCGGTCGTGCTCTCGGATCCGGACACCTTGTTCTCGACGTTGCGTCCGCTCGGGACCGATGCGGTCGCGCTCATCTTTGCCCGCCGTATGGAGCACGCGCTGCGGACTCTCGTCGCTTCGGATGGGCTCGGACGCCTCACGAGCAAGGCGAAGAAGCCCAAGCGTAAGCCCTCCTGAAGCGGCAGTTGGAAACGTCCGGGTGCCTGGCAATCTCCCACCCAAAAACAAAAACGGCCGAGGAGTGCTCGGCCGTTCTCGATGTGGGCGTCATCCGGCCTGAGCCGGACGCGCCACATTCAGTGAAGGATCATCTTCAGGGGACAGACACCGTGTAGTCGGCCGCGGTGCGCGGCGAGACGCGGTACTTGTCGAACGAGTAGGTCACGACGCCGCGCAGGGTCGGGATGACCGAGGCCGCCGCCGGCATGGTGAAGCCCGAGCCCATGATACCTTTGTCGATGAGGAAGACGCCGTCGGTCGTCGCTGCGCCGAAGGTGTCGTCGCCGACGACCGTGACGTTGGCGAACTCGACGAGCACGCCTTCCCACTGCTCGAGGTCCGCGAGCGAGATGGCCTTGTCGAGGACGACAGCGGCCGGCGGCGTGTTCGGGCCGCCGATCTTCTCGATGGTCGAGCCGCGGAACTGGGTGCTGCAGAAGAACTCCTGGTGGTCGCCGATGACGCGGACCTGGTCGCCGACCTGGAAGTCGGTCGCCGGGGTCTTGGCCACGGTGATGAGCAGGCCCGAGTACGGGTTCTGGCTACCGTCGGTGATGAAGTAGCCGTCGAGCGACGCGGTGACGCTGAACTTGCCGACGGCGACGGTGCCCTCGAGCTGGACGCCGCGAGCGCCGTTCTGGAACTGCGGGGCCGGCGTCGGGCAGGTCTTCGAGATGTCGGCCGACTGGATGCCGACGATCGAGTTGGCGGCGGCGCTCTTGAGGACGACGTCCGAGGGGTAGCGCGGGACGATCTGGAAGGCGTTGAAGTTGATGCGGATGACGCCGGTGATGTCGTAGGTCGAGCCGGCCGACAGGCCGATGAAGCCGGTGTCGAACGAGCTGTAGAAGCCGATGCCGACATTGCCGAACTTGAGGCCGCCCTGGGCCGAGGCGGGCTCGACGGCCACGTCGGTCACCTTGACGAGCATGGACTCGTAGGCCTCCTGGCCGACGTCGCCCGCGGGCACGACGGTCACGGGCGAGGGGGCGGTCACCGGGGTCTTGACGGTGATGGTGTTCGCCTCGAGCTGGGTCCAGCAGAAGACGTCCTTGAGCTGGCCGGCCGCGTCGACGACGTCGCCGGGGACAAGGGCCGTGGCCGGGCGGTTGGCCGCCGGGATACGCAGGACGATGCCGGAGTAGGCGCCGCCATCCTGGTCGGCGACGAAGTAGCCGTCGAACGAGCCGGGGTCGGCCGTCGGGCCGAAGTCGAAGCGCGGCGAGGTCACGACCACGTTCTCGAGCGTGAACGCCGGCTCGATGTCGGTGAAGCCGGCGGGGTCACAGGTGACCGCCTCGGCCAGGACCTGGGCGGCCTTGACCGTGTTCTGCTGCTCGACCGTGTCGGGCACGTCGGGCGGGGCGATGGTGTCCGGCGGTGTAATGGTGTCGGTCGTGTCGCCCGGCGTGGTCGTGTCTGACGTGTCGGTCGTGTCCGGCCGGATCGTGTCCGTCGGGTTGGTCGCGTCATTGCCGTCGCAAGCGACAAAGCCGAAGGCGGCTACCAGGAAGCTGAAGGCGGCTGGGATGGGGTATTTGTTCATGGTCTCACTCGAAGGTGGCGATGACGCGCGGGTCACCGAGTCGGAGCTGCAGAATGCTCGCTTTACGGGCCGCGGCGTCCAATTGCACCTGCTGGCGGCGGAAGTCGAGCAACGGAACGCGCATGAGAAGTAACGAATCGGAGACGCTGAGCGCGCTGCCGGTCTGGGGGCCGGTCACGGTGAAGGTAAACACCGTGTCCTGTTGGCTGGGCACCGCGACAATCGGTCCTGTTGTGGTCTGGCCGTCGCGTGTGCAGGCTGGGAAGATATCTAGACCGAACGATGGATTGAAGAAGCGCGTGTCGGGGTCGGCGATTTGATCGACCGAGGCGTAGCCCAAAGCGTCCGTTGACGGCGGGCAGGTGGCGTATTTCGTAGTCGCATCGACAACTTCCGAGAGTCGTCCGACGATGCGAGAATCGAGGGTGTCATCCGCCACACAGGTCGATGTTGTGCGATCCCAACGCTGGCGGTGTAGGAAACCCGACCGGGTACCAAAGACGATCCAGTCGGCCGACCGGACATTGTAGGTCAGGCTGGCTGGGAGCTTCGTTGTCGCGAAGCCGGTGACGAGGCGCAGGTTCTCGGGCAGGCCGAGCGTGTCGTCCAGCGCCGTGAGGGCTTCTTCGCAGGCGCGGCGTGGGATGCCCTGGGCGCTGATGGCGTCGGTGTCGAGGACGGGCCGCGACGGTCGCAGGCGGATGGTGGTGGTGTCGAGCGTGAGGGTGCTCATGCCGACCTCCGCGATGGAGAGCTCGACGATCGCGGTTTCGGCGGCGACCGTTGGGCAGGTCCGCCCGTCGTCGAGCGTCAATGTCACGGCATGCACGAGCTCGGGGTCGGTGCCGGCGACCGGGACCGTGAGCTGGAGCCAGTCGCCGGAGGCCACGCCGAGCTCACAGAAGCGTGCGTTGGGGTCAGCAAACGTAGCCGCGTCGGCGAAGACGCCGAGCCTGCCGGAGGTCTGCGGGATGATGCCTTCGAAGCTCACCGACCAGGCCTCGTTCAGAGCCGTCTCGAAGTCGGCTGGGGGCCACACACCGAAGCGGCGGAAGCGGGCCGGCGACTCGTCCTCGACGCGGGCCGCGAGCTCTTCTTCGAGCGCCGCACCGATGAAGGGGAGGCCGACCTGCGGCTCACCACGCGCGTTGATGAGGCGGCCACGCACACTCAGCCGCGGCGTCGAGAGGTCGTGGGTGCGCTGCGAGAGGTCGGTCGTACGCTGGGCGAGGCGGTGGACCGGCGTGCCGCGGCGGATGGCCTCGATGAGCTGGACGCGGCCATCGAGATTCGGCCCAAAGGCGAGCCAGGTGGCGTCGTCGAGCGCGGGCTGGACACAGGTGTCGGTCGGTGTCGGGGCGCAGCGTTGGGGTTTCCATTCGGCCGAGTTGGGCGTGAGTGAGACGGTCGGCGACGCGTCGCCCGAGGCCGCGATGATACGATCCCAGAGCTCGCCGCGGAGACGACCGGCAGACAGCGCCGAGACATTTGTCTCGGTAATCAAGATATTTTTGATGCCCTGGCGGTGCAGCGCCGGGGAGCGGGTCGCGGGCACCGAGCCGGTCTCGGTCGGCTCGCTCGAGAACGAGTCGAAAGGCACACTGGTCAGGACCGGCGCGGTGGCGTCCGTGGCGTGGACTGCGACACGCGACAGGGTCGAGCCATCCCAGGCGAAGACCGCGATCTCACCCGTGCGCTCGTCGGCGACATAAACGAAACGACCGAAGTCGCCGCCGTCGATGAAGGTCGGGTGGAAGGGGCCCTCGGTCGGGTTCTGGATCTCGCTCAACTGGAAGGGCGAGTAGCAGCTGTCGTCGTCGAGGTCGGACTGCCCATCGTTGTCGTTGTCGATGCCATCGTCGCACTGCGGGAGCAGCTCGGCGTTGTCGTCGGCGCTCGTGCAGGCGATGTCGGCCGGGAAGTCGGTCTGGCCATCGCCGTCGTTGTCGATGCCGTCTTCACAGGGGGCCGGGCCGTCGAACGCGGGGACCGAGGCGGGACGGGTGACCCGTGCGGCGCCAGTCGCGTCGGATTCGTCGTCATCGTCGCGGTCATGGCAGTCGGGATCGAGGGCGTCGTCGAGCCCGTCCTCATCGTCGTCGAGCCCGTTGCGACAGGCGGCGACGAGGCCCTGCTCGGAGAGGAGTGTCCCGTCGTTGCGGAAGACCGCCACGGTCGGGCGGTCGCGGAAGGTCACCAGGTAGTGGTCGGCGGCGCCGATGAGCTCGACGTGCAGGGGGCGGCCCGGCAGCGCGATGGTGCGCATCGGCGGGGCTTCGGTGGAGGCGGCGAGGTCGTAGACCCAGAGCTCGGCTTCGGACTGCGGCACGACGACGAGGTCAGTGCCGATGATGGCACCGTCGGTGGGCGCGCCCGGCAACGCGAACGAGGTCTTGGACCACGCGAGGACGTCGTTGGCGAAGCCCGCGATGACGACGCGATCGACGCTCTGGTCGCCGGCCGAGAGCACGTAGAAGGCCGACCAGTCGGGTGCGGTGAGCACACGCACGGGACCGAGCCCGACGGGGATGCCCGTGACGCCCGGCACGAAGTAGTCGGCGTCGATGAACTCGCGGTCGCCCGATGCTGGGTTGAGCTGGAGGACCACGAGGCTCGCCGGCTGGCGGTCGAGCACGACCCCGAAGAGGTCGCCCTGGGTGCCGTTCAGATCGGGGCACATACGGGTCTGGTTCAGCGAGGCCGCGGTCTCGTCGTTCAGCGGGGCGACCGTCTTGCCGTCGCCTTCGCAGGCGTGGGCGAAGTCGATGGGTGAGGAGAAGGCGGAGCTCGGGATGGAAACGTCGCTGTCGCATGCGGTGAGCGAAGCGACGAGGGCGAGTGCCAGGGCAGAGGCCTGGAGCGAAGGTGCACGCATGTCAGCGGATCTCCGCGATTTCAGTGTGATAGAACGGGGACTCGGGATCGAGGTCGATGACGCCGATGGCCTGGCCGGTGAAGAGCGCGACGTAGAGGCGACGCACGCCCAGGTCGGGGCGGTCGACGACGGTCAGACCCGAGGGGCCTGCCCCCGTCTTGATGCTGGCGATGACCTGGCCGGCGATGGGGTCGACCACCTCGACGCGGTCGTCGCGGAAGCAGCTCACGTAGACGAGCTCCTGGCCGTCGACCTCGTGGATGGCCATGGCGGTCGGGTCGTTGGCCATGGCGATCTTGTTGAGGACGCGGTTGCGTGGGTTGCCGCGGCCGTCGTCGGCGATGTCGAGCGTGATGAACGAGTCGGGCGTGCGATAGGTCGCGTACAGGCGTGTGCCGTCGCGCGAGATGGCCAGGTCACGGGCGCGGTCGCGGACGACGGCGGGCTCGGGGATGGAGACCGAGGCGACGAGTCGCAGGTAGGGGTTGGCGAGCTCGAGGACGCCGGGCTCGTCGGCTTTCTCGCGGCGCGCGACCTCGAGGACCGATAGCGCCGAGGACAGCTTGCTCGACGCATAGACGCGGCCGGTCGCGGGGTTTTCGACGAGGCCATAGAGGCCGTCGCCGAGGTCGAACTGCCCGATGAGCGTCGGCACGCCGGTCTGGTTGATGGAGAGCTGAGCGAGGCGGCCGTTGCCCATGCCACCGACCAGCAGGAGGTCAGGGTCGATGCCGTTTTTCGATTTACGAATCGCGAGGTTGTACGGGTCGTCGCCGACCGTGAGCTCGACCGAGTCGTCCTCGTCGGAGACCGTGCGGGTGCTGATGGCGCCCGATTTGCGGCAGCGCAGAATGCCGTCCGGGTCGGCGCGTTCGCCATCGGCGCATGCGACCGTTGGGGCGCTCGCGTCGCCCGAGAGGGTGACCGAGTAGAGGGCGTTTTCCGAGCGGCTCGCGATGAAGCCGGCGATGGCCTGGCCATCGCGCTCGAGGAGCTTGAACGGGCCAGGGAACGAGCCGATCTCGAAGGCGACCTCGGGCACGAAGCGGTTGTCGACGACGTCGTAGCCCAGCACGGCGGCGCCGCGATAACCCAGGTCGAAGTTGCCCGAGACCACCCAGAGCAGGCGGCCCGATGGGTCAGCCGTGACGCTGAGCGGGTAGTTCACGCGGTCGGTCGGGTGGGCGTCGCCCGAGAGACCATCAGAGCAGGCTGAACCGGCAAAGCTGGCGCCGAGGAGGGCGCCAAATGCCAAGCGGAGGGCCAGGGGGCGAGCCAAGAGGCGAGGGCTAGACTTCACGCGTCCTCCAGCCCGGCGAGTGCGGCTTGCGCGGCGGCCAGGCGGGCGATGGGGATTCGGAATGGGCTACACGAGACGTAGTCCAGGCCGATGTTGTGGCAGAAGCGGATGGTGGTGGCCTCGCCCCCGTGCTCGCCGCAGATGCCGAGCTTGAGGTCGGGCTTGACGCTGCGGCCGCGGTCGACGGCCATCTTCACGAGCTCGCCGACGGCGGGGTCGATCGAGACGAAGGGGTCGCCGGGGAAGAGGCCCATGTCGATGTAGAGGGGCAGGAAGCGGCCGCAGTCGTCGCGGCTGATGCCGAACGTCGTCTGCGTGAGGTCGTTGGTGCCAAAGCTGAAGAAGTCGGCCGACGGCGCGATCTGGTCGGCCGTGAGGCAGGCACGCGGCAGCTCGATCATGGTGCCGATGCGGTACTCGATGGTCTGGCCGTGGTCGCGCTGGACGAGCTCGGCCGTGTTCTTGACCAGCATCCGCAGGACCTCGAGCTCCTTAGTGTGGCCGACGAGCGGGATCATGATCTCGGGCTCGACGGTCTGGCCTTCACGCTTGAGGATGCAGGCAGCCTCGATGATGGCGGCAACCTGCATCTCGTAGATCTCGGGGAAGGTCAGGCCAAGGCGGCAGCCGCGATGGCCGAGCATCGGGTTGACCTCGTGCAGCTCGCGGTAGCGCTCGCGGATGTCGGCGACGGGCATCTGCATGCGCTCGGCCATGGCCTCGATATCGCCGGGGTTTTCCGTGAGGAACTCGTGCAGCGGCGGGTCGAGCAGCCGGATGGTCACCGGCAGGCCCGACATCGTGCGGAAGATGTCGACGAAGTCGGTGCGCTGCATGGGCAGCAGCTGGGCGAGCGCCTTGCGGCGGCCGGCCTCGTCCGAGGCGAGGATCATCTCGCGCACGGCGTTGATTCGACCTTCATCGAAGAACATGTGCTCGGTGCGGCAGAGGCCGACGCCCTCGGCGCCGAAGTCGCGGGCTGCCTTGCACTCACGCGCGGTGTCGGCGTTGGTGCGGACCTTCAGGCGGCGGAAGCCATCGACCCAGCTCATCAATTGGGCGACTTCGTCCGAGGTGCGCGGCTGGATGGTCTCGACCACCCCGAGCATGACGGTGCCCTCGGCTCCGTCGATGGTGATGACCTCGCCTTCCTTCAGCTCGCGGCCTCGGACGCGCAGAGTGCGGGCATTCGCGTCGACCTCGATGTCGCGGCAGCCGACGATGCAGGGCTTGGACATACCGCGGGCGACGACGGCTGCGTGGCTCGTCATGCCGCCGCGCGCGGTCAGCACGCCTCGTGCGCGGAGCATGCCGTGAACGTCTTCGGGCGAGGTCTCACGACGGACGAGGATGACGTCTTCGCCGCGGCCAGCGCGCTCGACGGCTTCTTGCGCGGTGAAGGCGATACGACCGGTGGCGGCACCGGGTGAAGCGCCAAGGCCCTGGGCGATGACCGTGCGGGGCGCGTCGGGGTCGATGCGCGGGTGCATGAGCTTTTCGAGGGTCTCGGTGCGGACGCGGCGGATGGCTTCGCTGCGCTCGATGAGGCCCTCGGCGACCATGTCGACGGCGATCTTGACCTCTGCCGCCGGCGAGCGTTTGCCCGAGCGGGTCTGCAGGACCCAGAGGCGGCCTTCCTGGACCGTGAACTCGATGTCCTGCATGTCGCGGTAGTGGCGCTCGAGCAGGTCTTTGACACGGACGAGCTCGCCGTAGGCGGCGGCCATCGTGTGCTCGAGCGTCTCGTCGTTCGTGAGCGCGCCGGAGTTGCGGTTGATGCCCTGCGGGGTGCGCATGCCGGCGACGACGTCTTCGCCCTGGGCGTTGGGGAGCCACTCTCCAAAGAAGGTCGAGGCGCCGGTGTTGGGGTCGCGCGTGAACGCCACGCCGGTTGCGGATGAGCTACCCATGTTGCCAAAGACCATGGCCTGCACGGTGACGGCGGTGCCGAGGTCATGCGGGATCTGGTTGGCGTTGCGGTAGTGGACCGCGCGGTGGTTGTTCCAGGAGCGGAAGACCGCGTTGATGGCGGCCCAGAGCTGTTCGGCCGGGTCCTGCGGGAAGGGGCGGCCGCAGAGGTCGAAGATGCGGTCCTTGAAGATGGCGCAGAGCTCGATGAGCGCCTCGACCGAAAGCGAGGAGTCGCTGTGGACGTCCTCCTTTTCCTTCATGCGTTCGAGGAGCTGCTCGAGGTGGTCGCTTTGGAGGCCCATCACGACATTGGAGAACATGGCGAGCAGGCGGCGGTAGCTGTCCCAGGCGAAGCGTGGGTTCTGGGT
The DNA here is from genome assembly GCA_942493285.1 of uncultured Myxococcia bacterium. Classification (GTDB taxonomy): domain Bacteria; phylum Myxococcota_A; class UBA9042; order PHBI01; family PHBI01; genus WYBB01. Next base: position 5,018,235 of record OW818691.1, on the reverse strand, counting down.
GCGTTCGGCCAGGGCCACCACGGTCTTGTCGTTGAGGCCGAGGTTGAGGACGGTGTCCATCATGCCAGGCATGGACGCGGCCGAGCCGGAGCGGACCGAGACCAGGAGCGGGGCGTTGGCGTCGCCGAGCTTGAAGCCGATGCGCGATTCGAGCAGTGCGAGTGAGGCGAGGACCTGGGCGCGTGCGGCGTCGGGGAGGCGCTCGCCGTTGGACCAGAAGGTGCGGCAAGCCTCGGTCGTGATGGTGAAGCCGGGAGGGACGGGGAGGCCGAGGCGCGTCATCTCAGCCAGGTTGGCGCCCTTGCCGCCGAGCAGGGTGCGGAGGCCGGCGTGGCCCTCGGCCTGGCCGTCACCGAAGGTGTAGACGAATCGCGGCGACTCGTTCGAAGGGCTGTCCTGGCTCATCGCGGTGCCTCCGTGGAATAGGGTCGCTGGGGCGGCCGGTCGGAGCCGGGTAGCACCCGGGCGACCTTCGTGTCAACCGCCATCGCCGCGGGGTTCCGGGGGGTTCCGAGGGATTCAGCGGACACATGCGCCGTGGAGCGCGCGGCAGCGGCCAGACGTCCTGCAGGCCTCCGAGGGACGGCAGTGTGAGGTGTCTGTGGCGCGGCAGATCCCGGCGACCGCAGCACAGAGCCCGTCGGTGCGGCAGGCGTCCGAGCGGTTGCAGGCGGTGCAGGTATCGCCGCGCAGGCCACAGTCGCCAAAGCTCTGGCAGCGGGCCGAGGCCTGACAGTCGGTCGGCGAGGCGGGGCGGCATTGGCCGTTGGGTTGTAGGGCGCACCAGCCGAGCGTGCGGCACAGCGTGGAATCCTTGCAGGTGGCGGGTGAGCCGACGCAGATGTTGTTCCTGGCGGTGCAGCGGCCCTCTTCGCGGCAGATGGCGGCGGCCGCGCAGTCGGCGTCGGTGGCGGCGATGCAGGTGCCGGCGGTGCAAGTGGGGTCGCGGGACGCTTGGAAGTCGCGGTCTGTGCGGGCCTGGCACGTCGTGGCGGGCGCGGTGGGCGAAAAGGCACACTGTCCGAAGTAGGCGCAGGTCACGGTCGACGCGCGGCAGGTGGCGTCGTCGCGGGCGATGCAGGTGCCGTTGGCAAACGCGGCGCGGCCATAAAGGGTTGCCTCGGGGCCGGCGGCGCAGGCGGCCTCGGAGGCGTGAGGGCACGGCATGCCTGGTTCACAGATGGGGCGGGTGGCGTCGGTGCAGGCGGGTGTGAAGGCGCCGAGCGCGAGTAAGAGCGTGAGCAGAGCCACGCGGGTGCGGGCTGGGAGCGGGAAGCGCATGGTGCCTCGTAGCGGCCGGGGTGGGCGGCGTCAATGCGAACCCTGGTTCGGGCAGGGGCTGGGCGGAATGGCTTTGCGGTGGGGCGGTTTGGTGGTCTCCTGGCCGGGTGACGTGTGCGCGAGGTGGTCATGGACTGGATTGTGGCGTTGTTGGTCGTGGCGAGCCCGCCTCCTGAAGTGGACCCGGGGCAGGGCCAAGGTGTGCCAGGTGTGAAGGACGACGGGCGCAAGGTCGCGGCCCTGGTCGAGGAACTGAACGGGTGTCTCGAGATCGACTGCGCGCCGATTCGCGTGCTGGTCGGGCGTGGGCCGGCGATCTGGCCGGAGCTGGCGGTGGGGCTCACGCATCGTGATGAGATGGTGCGGTTCTGGACGCTCGGGGTCCTGACCGAGGTGCCCGTGGCCGAGGCCCGAAAGGACTTGATCGCGCTGCTCGCCGACAAGGCGGTGCGCATTCGGGCGGCGGCAGCTTTTGCGTTGGGCGCGCAGCGGTCGCCCGAGGTGGTGGAGGCTCTGCTGGGGGCCCTGTTCGATAGCGACGTGAACGTGCGCTTCGAGGCGGCTTCGGCGCTCGGGAGGGTGCCGGACAAGCGGGCGGTGGAACCGCTCATCGAGGTGATGGCGGACCCGGACCACGATGTGCGCCGTGCGGCCTGTGAGGCGCTTGGAAACATTGGGGATGCGCGGGCCAAGCCGACGTTGGTCGCGCGGCTCAAGGATGACCGTAAGCCTATCGTGCGAGGATATGCGGCGGTGGCGCTCGGGACGATGAAGGCGACCGATGCGGTCGGTGAGATCGCGAAGCGGGCTGGGCGTGAGCGGGATGCCGAGGCGCTGAGTGCCATGGCGTGGGCGCTGGGCGAGGTCGGGAGCGTGGCGGATGGTGTGAGTGTGGCCGCGTTGGAGGCGCTGGAGAAGCACGCTCACGAGGGCGTGAGGAAGCACGCGGGCGAGGCGCTGATTGCGATCCGAGGGCGGGAGGCGGGCAAGAAGGCGCCCTGAGCGGTCGGGCTGCGGGGTCGCGCGCTTGGTGTGGGCTCAGGCCAGGTTGGGCAGGAGCAGGAAGGCCAGGATGGCGACGACGGTCGGCGGGAGGGCGGCGTACAGCAGGCCGAGCGGCGAGATGCCGGTCGCGCCGAAGCTGCCCTTGAGGATGCCGTAGCCAGCGGGGTTGGGGGCGTTGGCGATCACGGTGAGGCCACCGCCTGTCACGGCGCCGGCGACCAATGCGTATTTGCTGGCTTCGGAGAGGCCCTGGACCTGTGAGCCGAGGTAGGTCAGGGCGGCGTTGTCGGTGATCGCGGTGAGGCCGGTCGCGCCGAAGTAGAGCGGGATCTCGCTCATCGAGGACAGCGTAGGTTGGAGCCACCAGCTCTGCAGGCCGCCGAGCACGACGAGGCCGATGAGGAAGTAGGCGACGAGCAGGGCTTCGCGGAGCTTGAGCGGTTCCTGGTATTCGACGGTGACGGTCGTGATGCCGAGGAAGAGCAGGAAGATGCCGAAGAAGGCCGGGATGTGGTGGCTCGTGCCGACGACGGCGGCGATGAGGGCGATGTGGATGGCGATGAGCCAGTAGGGGACGGGCTTCTGGGGCTCGGCGTCGAATGATTCGGGGGCGTCGTCGAGGGAGGCGAGCTCGCGGCGGAAGAGCATGGCGACGGCGACGGTGCTGAGGATGACGGCCATGGCCGCCTTCCAGCCGAAGTGGGTGATCATGTAGACGATGTCGTAGTTCCAGGTCTGAGCGACCATGACGACGGGCGGGGCGGCGAAGTGGGTGAGGGTGCCGCCGATGGAGATGTTGACGAAGAGGAGGCCGAGCGTCGCGTACTTGAGGCGGTTCGAGATGCCGCGGTCGTAGTAGCGGCGCTTGAGGAGGAGGGCGGTCACGGTCATGGCGGCGGGCTCCGTGATGAAGCTGCCGAGCAGGGGGCCGATGATGAGGCAGGCGATGTAGAAGGCGACCGGGCCGGGGATGGGCAGGGCGCGGGCGGCGCCTTCGATGATGACGCGGACGAACTCGAGCACGGGGCGGGTGGCGGCCATGGCCATGATGACGAAGACGAAGAGGGGCTCCGTGAAGTGGATGCCGATGGGCTTGGTTGCGCCGGGGAGGGTGTACTTGCTTTCGAGGTAGCCGATGGCGGAGTCGCCGCCGGCCATGAAGGCGAAGCAGACGAGGAAGATGGTGGCCCAGAAGCCGAAGACGACCTCGACCTCGCCGAGCATGTGGAATGCGTTCTCACCGATGGACCCGTGTGGGTAGCGGTGGGCAATGGTTTCGAAGCGTTTGACCAGGAAGGTGTGGAGGATCGCGATGCCGAAGAGGGCGGTCGCGAGCACTTCGATGGACGTCGGGTTCACATGTGCCTGGGACGGTGCCCGCCTGATTCTGGGCGTGGAGGGGGCGACCGGCGTTGCGGAGTCTTGGGGACAATTGCCAGTCGGTCAATGCCCCACATCGCAATGGCATGGCGAGGGGTTGCGTCGGGTGGGACGCGATGGGTCGGTGTGCGCCCAGGGGGGCGTTGTGGAGCCGAGAGCGAGTACTGACGTGGCCATGCGTTTCCCGCACCACAAAGGGCGGAAACCATGGCCAGAGTCAGATAATCGTCCCCTCGACCGCCAGGGCGGTCCAAGGGGAGGCGAGCGAAGCGAGCGAGGGGTTTCCTACTGAGGCGGGTGTAAAATGAAATATGAAATGTCCCGACCCCAGAGGGGGTGAGGACTGGGGCGGGTGCAAAATGAAATATGAAATGTCCCGACCCCTGGGTCTGGTACCTTGGTCAGGGGGTCGGGGCGGTCAGGCGGCGGAGCTCGGTGAGGAGACTCGACAGGCTCGGTGACAAGTTCGAGCAGGGGATGTTCCAGGTGTGGGAGCCGACGCCCGGGATGGAGACCTCGCCGTGGCCGTCGAGGCGGGCCGCGCAGGCGGGAGGGATGGCCGGGTTGTGGAGGCTGACAGCGGCGAGGCGAGACCGGAGGTTGACGAGCTGACCTGCGGTGAGTTGGCCTCGCCCGGTTCCGCCCAACCTGGCGTCTACGCGCTGCCAGGTCCCGTCGGCGTGGACCGCCAGGGATTCGAACTCGCCGACCCCGCGCATCGAGTTGATCGACACGGTCACCAGGAGGGCTGACGGGTCGAGACCGGGCGCTTCGGGCGTTTCAGGTCGCGGCTCGGGTGGGCTCGTCACGCTCGTGCGGACCATCGACTCCACGAGGTGCTCGAGCTCGACAACCGAGCGGTGTGGGCCACGGGCGCAGGGTGCCGCCCACGAGACTGAGCCGTGGGTCGTGCGGATGCGGATGGATCGGTTCGGCATCCCGGTGCACACGGGGCGGTTCGGCGTGTCTTTGATGAAGCGGGTCTTGCGGATGGCCTTCTGGAGTGTGGCGAGCTCGACCGGGGTGAGGCGGCCGATGCGTTCGCCGTCGCGGCCCGCCATGAAGGTACCGTCTTTGCGGGCGACGAGGTCGACCGTCCAGTCTTCGCCGCGCTTGTCAGGGCGGCCGTTGGGTGACTTGAGGACGGAGCGTGTGAAGATGGCAGGGGAGGGCTTGGGCGTGGGGCGCGCCTCGGCAGAGGCGAGTGTCAAGGTCAGCAAAGCCATGACTGTGACGAGGCGGGCGGCAAAGGCGGGTGGGCGCATGAGTTCCTCAGGGGTTGCGGTGTCCAGAATCGCCTGACGGTCGAGCTGGCCGGTTCGTCGCTCGGAGACACTCGTTTTACGATGCCCCGTTCTCGGGACCGAATCCTTGCTGCGGCGCAAGCTCGCGGCGCCAACCGGTGCTCGTCCGGGAGGCGGGGCCGGGCGTGGTCACTGTGCAGGGTTCGGCCGATATGGAATGTCGCCGGGTCATGCCGACTCGAAACGCTCGACCTGGCCGGCGGACTGTTACGGTTTACGTAAGGGCTGCCCCGTTGCGCGCGAGGGGCGAGGTCGGGTACACTGGTGCCCTCACAAGCGGCGGTCGGCCCGAGTCTCAAGGAGTACAGCCATGGCACCGGTCATTTTCGACAAGAAGAAGCAGCTCGACCTCGTCGCCGAGAAACAGGCCTCCGTCAACGGCGCGCAGGCGAAGACGATCGCCGGGGCGACCGAAGGATACGACGCGCAATCCAAGGCGCTCGCACCCCCGAAGAAGGGCGACTGGAACGGGGACGCGGACTTCGAAAAGAAGCTCGGCGTTTCGTCCAAGCAGGCTTCCGAGGTCGCATCCGTCCAGAAGTCGGTCATGACCAGCAAGCTGGCCAGCGTGGTCGGCTCGGCCGAGGCTTCCAAGATGGCGTCCGAGCAGGCCTCGGCGCTCACACCCGTGACCGTGAAGCTCGGCTCGAGCCAGGCCTCGCAGGTCGCGTCGGAAGTCGCGTCCAAGCAGGCTTCGGTCATCGCCTCGCAGCAGGGCTCGCAGGTCGCGTCCAAGCAGGGCTCGCTCCTCGGGCCGGTCTCGCCGGTCGTGAAGCAGGGCACGCCGGTCACGGCCGCGGCCAGCAAGCAGGCGTCCGAGCTGGCGTCGGTGCAAGCCTCGGTGACGGCCTCCGAGGTCGCTTCCAAGCAGAAGACCAAGGCTTCGTGAGTCACCGGTCGGGTACCTCGCCGGACCAGCCGATCGCCGGCCCCGACGATGTCTCGACGGACATCTCCGAGCCACCCGACGACACGGTCGAGTCCGGCCCATCTGTCGAGTCCAGTGCCTCTATCGACGAGGTCTACGACGCTCTGCGCGTGACCTCGGAGTTTCTGACCCGGCATGGGATCTGGCACGCCGTCGGCTTTGGCACCCTGCTCGGGGCCGTCCGCGACGGCGACCTGATCGCGTGGGACCACGACTTCGACATCTTTGCCCGGCCAGCCGACCGCCAGCAGATCGTCAATCTCTCTGAGGAGTTGGCGGAAGCTGGCTATACGATCAAGTACGCCGTCCTGCCGGTCTCGCCCAACCTCGCGGTCCATCCAGCGGACCTCGTCAGCTTCAATGCCGCCGCGCTCGTCGTCATGAAGGACGACCGCCCGCTAGGCGACATCTATACGCCGTGGCTCTTCGATGACGGCATCCTGCGCCACTTCGACTTCGCCAACGACGTGTGGTGGTGCGCGCGCAACAGCATGCCCGCGTGGTTCGTCGAAAGAACCACGACTGTCACGCTGCGAGGCAAGGAATACCCGGCGCTGCGAGCGCCCGAACGCTGGCTCGCACATGTCTACGGCGACGACTTCATGACGCCGTGGCGCTGCACGCAGAAGGGTGGGGAGCCGCGAGAGGGCTTCACGGCGGTGGGCGATCGCGCGGCTCCTTCACTGTTGGAGTTGTCCCGCTGGTGCAACGCACAGGGGTGGGACCGCTCGGCCTACGCAGGACTTCCGGCCTGGCCGCGCGACGTCCGCGGGCTTGGACCTCCGTCGGACCTCGAGGCGTTCGGCTCGGTCGCGGCGCTTGTAGCGGCATTCTAGGCGTTGGTGCCGCCGGCGAGCCGGCAATGGCCCCACTGAGCCACCCCTGTTGCGAGGCGTTTGGGGTGTGTGTCGCCGATGGTGTACGGTCGCGGGCCGATGCCCATCGGGGGCAGGCAGGAGAGGCGGCATGAAGCGCACCGTGACCATGGTGAAGAAGCGGCTGATGAGCGGTGAACTCTGTCGTAAGTGCCAGGACGTTCAGGCATTTCTCGACTCTCGTGGGCTCGCGCGACACATCGACCGCGTCGTACTGGCGGACGAGTCCGATCCTGCGTCGCCTGGTTGGGCGTTGGCGCGTCGACACGGCGTCGAGGTCGCGCCGTTCTTCATCGTCGAGAGCGATGAAGGCACTCAGGTCGTGACGAGCGCTGTCGCCTTTGCGCGGCTGTTCTCCGAGTCCGAGGTCGCCGCTTCGATTGAACCAGCTGAGCTCGTCGGCCCGACCAGCGACGAGCCCCTCGAGATCGTGCGGTGGGCCCTGTCGCGTTGGGGCAAGGACTGCGCCATCGCGTTCTCTGGCGCCGAAGACGTCGTGCTCGTCGACCTCGCCCACAAGACGGGCCTGCCATTCTCCGTGTTCGTCCTCGACACCGGGCGCCTACATCCCGAGACACTGGCCTTCATCGACCTCGTGCGTGAGCGCTATGGCATCGTGATCGAGGTCTTCTTCCCGGAATCAGCCGCGGTCGAGGCGCTGGTGCGAACCAAAGGGACGATGAGCTTTCTCGTCGATGGCCACACCGAGTGCTGCGGCATTCGTAAGGTCGCCCCGCTGCGCCGGGCCTTGGCGACCCGGAGCGCCTGGATGACGGGGCTCCGACCCGACCAGAGCCCGGCCACCCGCGGCGAGCTACCCGTCGTCGAGGACGACGCCAAGTTCGCCGGGCCGGGGCGCACGCTTACCAAGGTGAACCCGCTGGCGCGCTGGGATGCGGCGCGTGTCTGGGCCTGGCTCCGCGAGCACGAGGTTCCGTTCAACCCTCTGCACCTGCAGGGTTTTCGTTCCATCGGCTGCGCCCCCTGCACGCGTCCGGTCCATCCCGGGCAACACGAGCGCGAGGGGCGCTGGTGGTGGGAAGAGGCCACCAAACGCGAGTGTGGCCTGCACTTGAAGTGAGGCCCTGAAGTCTCCAACGGCGCTCGCTCTCGTGAAGGCCTATCCAGAAACGGGAAAGGCCCTCTCGCGAAGGCCTATCCAGAAACGGAAACGGCCCTGTCGCGAAGGCCTATCCAGAAACGGGAAAGGCCCTCTCGCGAGGGCCTATCCAGAAACGGGAAAGGCCCTCTCGCGAAGGCCTATCCAGAAACGGGAAAGGCCCTCGCTTTCGCGAAGGCCTTCCTGGAGAAACACACAGCTGAAGTCGCCTTCAGCCGAATGTCATTACTCCCACTTCACGTCGGGGCACATGCTGGCCATCGCCTGCTTCGAGGCGTCGACGGCCTGCTTGCACGCCGCGGCGAGGGCGGTCTTCGCCTCGTCGCCACCGGCCGCGAGCTGCTTCCACGAGTCGAGGGCCGACTTGATGCCGGTCTCGAACTGGCCCTGAGCGGCCGCGGGGAGCTTGCTCATGCACTCACGAACGTTCTTGAGGTAGTTGTCGCACTCGGCGACGCCGATGTCGCCGCCAGCGGCCGCGCCGTCGGCCGGCTTCTCAGCCGCACCACCGAGAGCGCCGAGGCCCGCGAGGAGCTGCATGCCGTTCGAGTAGCCAGTCCAGCTCTTGAACTTGCCATCGACGATGCGCGAGATGTCGAGCGAGTTGATGGTGACCTTCTGGTCGGCCGCGGCGATGTCGCCCATCCCGCCCTTGTAGGTGCCGTTCATGGTCGAGACGGTGATGTAGAACTCACCGACCGAGAACTCCTTGTCGGTGGTGTTCGTCACGTCGCCGAACATCGCCATCCAGGTCTTGTTGTAGGCGACCGCGTCGGCCTTGGTGATGGTCTTGCCCGTGTGGAAGTCGACCATCGCGTAGTCCTCGGCGAGGAGGTCGGCGGTGGAGTCGATCGTCTCGGGGTTCATCAGCTTGGTGCCGAAGTCCTTGTAGATCGCGGCGAGAGCCTCGTTCTTCTCGCCCTTGACGACCTCGGTCGTCTCGGGGAAGGCGACGGGCTTGAAGTCGGCCACGAGGCCCGGAACCACACCGATCTGCTGGAGCAGGCTGGCGTCGTCCTGGAAGTTCCACGCCGTCGTGATCTTGCCCTCGGCGTTGTAGGCGAGGACCATCGCGGCCGGGATGGTGGCGACCTTGGGGGCCGCGGCGTCGTCGCCGGGGACCTTGAACTGGCCGTGGATCACGTACTCGACGATCTGGACTTCGCCGGCCTCGATGATACGCGACGCCTTGACCTTGAGCTCGGTGGTCGAGGCCTTCATCGACTTCATCATCTCGATGATGGCGGCCTTGCCCTTGACTTCGGCCATCTGCGGATTGCCGACGTTGTAGAACACGACGTCATCGGCGTAGGCGCTGTACGCACCCTCGAGGTCGCCATTGGTCAACGCCTCGAGCGCCTTCTGGAGGCCCTCGGTGCGGTCGGCAACAGGGGCCGGCGTCGGGTCTTTGGGAGCCTCGGCGACGGTGTCGGCTGCCTGGTCCTTGGGGGCCTCGGCGACGGGGTCCTTGGGAGCCTCGGCGGCCGGGTCCTTCGGGGCCTCGACCTTGGCGGGCTCTTCGGTCTTGGCCGGCTCGGGCTTGACCTCGGCCTTCTTTCCACAGGCGCTCATCGAAAGACCGGCAACAGTCAGAATCGAAACGTAAAGACGCATAAATCGTGTCCTCCACTTGACCGTGCTCGGGTTGATATCGAGCCCACGGTGTCGCCGAACGCCACCCTACGACCCAGGTCATCCTGGTGGGGGTGCCCCAAATTACCGCAGTGAATCTGCGACCTGGGACCGGGTAGCCGGCGGAACGGGCGCCCCACTAACAGAGGCAATCGGGGAATGCAACGGGCAGGCTCGATACGAAGGCTCCCTGCTTTATTGTGCGCTCATCCCCCCGGCTAGCCCAAGCCAGCTCTGGACCGCACCGGGCAGGCCCGCGAGCCTCTCCGGGTCGATCGGCGGCAACGGCACGTTGCTCTTGGTCGACCAGAACACGACCCGCTCCGCCCGCCGCTTGAATAGATGCGATGCGGCTTTGGCCGAATAGGTCGTGTCGAGCCGGATGCCGCAATGCAGGAAGTCCGACAACGCCCGCCAGGCGCCCACAGTCGGCACCCCATACCCAGGCCCGAGCTCGTCTCCGACCACCTCGATGCGCCGTCGGAACGCGATGAAGTCTTTGGCGATCTGGCCGCTGCCGCCCATCGGCTGCGCGTCGAGCCCTGCCATCAAGAACCGCTGGCGCAACATCCCCGCGGTCCTCACCGCCATCCACGCGATGCGATTCGCGTCGGTCACGGGCCACGGCGTCACCCTCACGGCTACGATCGTCGGCATCTTCGGCAGCACACCGATGGCATGGGCCAAGGCTGTCCCGACCAGCAACCCGACCGTCGTGCACGTGCTCCCGACCGGCAGCACGATGGTGTCGATCTCCGCACCGCGCTCCTTCAATTGATACGCCAGCTCGAGTGCTGCCCCGGCGTGCCCGAGCGCCCCGAGTGGTGTCGCGGCGCCCGGCGGCATGACCCACGCCTTCCGTGTCCGCCTCACCCACAGGGCCTTTGGCACCATGTGGGCGACCGACCCCACGAACTCGAGCCGGTCGGCCAGGCTCGCCGTCACCACCAGGTTGTCCTGCGCCGTCGCCGACCAGGGCTGCGGCCACAGGACCGCCCCGGACTGCAGTCCCAATCGCCGCGCGTGGATCACCGCCGCGAGCGCGTGATTGGAGCCATAGGCGCCGGTCGCCCACAGCTCGCCGATCCCCTGGTGCTCCATCGCGCCGAAGACCATTTCGAGGGGCCTGACCTTGTTGCCCCCGTACCCGTCGGCCGACAGGTCTTCACGTTTCACCAGCAGCTCGAGCCCGCGCCCTTCGGACACGACCCGGTGCGACTCCAGCGGCGATGGCCAGTTCCCGAGTCGCCTCCATGGAATGGCCCCCGCGAGCTGCGGCCAGGTCGCAAACAACGCGCCGCGCTCTTGGATGGCCTCGAGGTCCGGAGACCGGCCGCGAATCCCCACGTCAGCGCGCGAGCGGGCGGTACTTGATGGGCTTGGGCACGTCCGCGTCGATCCCGAGGCGGCGCTTGCGGTCGGCCTCGTAGGCCTGCCAGTTGCCTTCGAACCACACCACGTTCGAGTCGCCCTCGAAGGCCAGGATGTGCGTCGCGAGGCGGTCCAGGAACCAGCGATCATGCGTGACCAGCACGACACATCCCGAGAACTCGGCGATGGCCGTCTCGAGCTGCTGCAGCGTCTCGATGTCGAGGTCGTTCGTCGGCTCGTCGAGCAGCACCACGTTGCCGCCTTCGATCAGCAGCTTCGCCAGATGCACCCGGTTGCGCTCGCCGCCGGACAACACGCCCACCAGCTTCTGCTGGTCGGTCCCCTTGAAGTTGAAGAAGCCGCAGTAGGCGCGCGCATTGACCGACCGCTTGCCGATCTCGATCGTGTCCTTGCCCTGCGAAATCTCCTGATAGATCGACTTGTTCGGGTCGAGCGCCGAGCGCTCCTGGTCGACGAAGGCGAGCTTCACCGTCTCGCCGAGCTTGAGCTCACCCGAGTCCGGCTGCTCACGCCCGACGAACATCTTGAGCAGCGTCGACTTGCCCGCGCCGTTGGGCCCGACCACACCCACGATGCCAGCGCGCGGCAACAAGAAGTCGAGCTTTTCGAAGAGCAGCTTGTCGCCGAATCCCTTCTTCAAGTTCTTCGCCTCGATGACCTGCGTCCCGAGCCGCGGCCCGGGCGCCATGGTGATCGACACCGGCGCATCGCGGCGTGCATCTTCCTCGGACGCCAGCTTCTCGTAGGCCGCGAGACGCGCCTTGCCCTTGGCCTGCCGCCCCTTCGAGCTCTGCCTGACCCACTCGAGCTCCTTGTCGAGGATCTCCTTCTTACGCAGGTTGCCCTTCTCTTCCATCTCGAGGCGCTTGCGCTTCTGCTCGAGCCAGTTCGTGTAGTTGCCCTCGAACGGGATGCCCTTGCCGTAGTCCAACTCCAGGACCCAGTTCGAGATGTTGTCGAGGAAGTAGCGATCGTGGGTCACGATGATGACGAGGCCCGCGTAGTCGCGCAGATGCCGCTCGAGCCAGGCCACCGAGTCCGCGTCCAGATGGTTGGTGGGCTCGTCGAGCAGCAGGATATCGGGCCGCTCGAGCAGGATCCGGGTGAGCGCCACACGCCGCTTCTCGCCGCCTGACAGCTTGTCGACCTTCGCATCCGGGGGCGGGCATCGCAGCGCCTGCATCGCGACCTCGACCCGGTTGTCCAGCTCCCAGCCGCCGGCCGCCTCGATCTGGTCCTGCAGCGTCGCCTGCTCCTCGATGAGCTTGTCCATGTCGGCGTCGGGGTCCGCGAACTCGCCGTTGATGGCCTCGTACCGCTCGAGCAGGTCCTTGATATGCTTCAGACCCAGCTCGACGTTGCCGCGCACGTCGTAGCGCTGGTCGAGCTCCGGCTCCTGCGCGAGGTAGCCGATGGTCGTGCCCTGCGCGATGATGAGCTCGCCGCCGAACTCCTTGTCGACCCCGGCGATGAGCTTGAGCAGCGTCGACTTGCCGGATCCGTTGATGCCGACGATGCCGATCTTGGCGTCTTTGAAGAAGGAGAGAAAGATGCCCTTGAAGAGGTCCTTCCCGTTGGGGAGACGCTTCTCGAGGCCGACCATGTTCATGATGATATCGGGCATGGGCGCTCCTCTACCCCAACCCGCGTCACCGGTCGAGACTCTCGTTTCGCCCCCCGCGTCGCACGCCCGAAACCCGCCGCGGCCACCCCTCGCACCCCGCGCTCCTTCCCAGCTTGGCGTGACTGGCCTTCTCGAAGTATCGTCTTCCCGATGCTGCTACCTCCACCCATCCCGTCCGACGCGTTGCCACTGGGCGCCAACCCTGCGTCCCCGGTTCCTGTGCTCGTCATCGTCGACGAAGGCTACTTCGGCCAGGAGGCCATCCAGGACGAGCTCGGCCCGTCGTTCGCGGTCGCCTTCGCCGAGGGTCTGGGCGGCGCCCTCTCCGCCATGAGCTCCCTCATCTGCCCGCTGGTGATGGCACCCCACTCGCTCGACCCGCAGACCGGCGACGAGGTCCTCTCGGAGCTCGCCGCCCACCGCTTCGACTTCGTCGGGCTCCTGCTCGTCGACGACGACACCGACCTCGTCGGCCCGGGCGTGAACGTCCTCATGCGCCGCCCGATGCGCCCCGGCTCACTCGCCCAGCACGTCCGAGCCGCAGCCCTCACGCGCCAGCAGCTCCTGGCCTCCGTCGAACGACGCGACGCCCTCTCACGCGACATCGAACGGCTTCGCGACGGCCTGCGCCACGACATGCGTGGCCACCTCCAGTCGGTCATCGGGCTTGGCTCCCTGCTGCTCGAGATCGAACGTCCGACGCGCCAACCCGATGACGAGACCATCGACTTCTTGAACCGGATCCTCGCCTCGGCGGAGCGCCTCAATCGTTACGTCGACCACGTAGGCGACTGGCTGCATCAGTCGCGTAAGCCGCTCGAACGCGCCTATGTCGACCTCGGCGAGCTCGTCGGCGAGGTCGTCGCCGAGATCCGCGCCCACCGGACGCGTAAGGTCGCCCCCGAAGACGACGGCCTGCGCATCGCCACGCCCGACGTCGCGCACCTCAGCGCCCGCGTGCCCGGCGACGCACGCGCTCTCGGCCTCGCCGTGAAACACATGGTCGAACACGCCTACGACCAGGGTGTCGGGGCCGAGATCACGCTCGAGCCGACCACCATGGGCTGGGCCATCCGCGTGCGCGACTTCGCCGAACGCACGCTCCCCCCGAGCCATCGCGCCCGCGCGCTCAACCTCTTTGAACGCGCTGCCGGCGGCACGGGCGTCCAGCTCGCCGTCGTCGCCAAGGTAGCCGAGCGCCACGGCGGCCTCGCCCGCCTCGAAGCCCACCCCGACGGGGGCCACTCGATCTGCCTCGAGCTCCCGGGTGCCGAGCCGCGCCCGCCCGAACACAACAGCGACCATCCCGACCACCCGGGCCTGCCCGCGGCCGTGGTTGCACTCCCTCGCCTGTCGGTCGCGGACCCCCACAAATGACCTGGGCCCGTCACGCGCTGGCGCTCACCCTCGCGCTCCTCGCGTGCGGCGGTGACAGCGGCCCCGATGTGTCGCTCGACACGACCCCGGACGTCCCTCCCGAGGTCACCGGCGACACGACTCCAGACGTTCCATCAGACGTCGACGATGTGGCTCCCGACGTCGTCCCAGACGGCGACGCGTCGGACACCTCGCCCGACGCTGCGACCCCGACCTGCACCGACGACTCGCAGTGCCGGCTGCCCTGTGCCGACGGCCGTTGCGACGATGGCCGCTGCGTCTTTGCTGGCGCTGACCCGCTCGCCCGCGGCTGCGCCATTGGCGCCGACGCACCCGTCTGCGTCGAGCCCGGCGCCCCGGATCCGCTGCGCCCCACCTGCTTCTTCTGTAATCCCTCGGCCGCCATCGGCGCGTTCTCGGCCGAGGCCTTCGCCGAAGGCTTCGAGACCGGGGCTGGCCGCCTCACCATCGAAAAGCTCACCCCCTCGCCGGCCTCGTGGACCATCTCGACCCGCCGCGCCGCCATCGGCGCCCGCAGCCTCTACTTCGGAGACCCGGCCACCTTGTCCTATGACGTCGGCGAGCGCGCCGCCGCCACCGCCTACATTGCCCCGCTCGAGCTGCCCGAAGACGGCCTCGACCTCGTCCTCACATTTCAGCTCTGGGCCGACACCGAAGAGACCCCCGGCTTCGACCGATTACGAGTCCTGCTCGTCCCGGCATCGGGCGACCCGACCGAGCTCTGGACGACCGACCTCATCGGGGGCACGACCCGCGGCGAGTTCTTCCCCATCGCCGTCGAGCTGGGACGTGTAGGACCGGGCGATCGCATCGCCTTCGAGGCCGACAGTCTCGACGAAGTCATCAATCGTTTCGAGGGATTCTACCTCGACGCCATCCGTCTCGCATCGCCTTGTTGTGACCGCACGGAAGACTGCGACGACGGCAATGCCTGCACACTCGATGCCTGCAACGACGGCCAGTGTGTCTCGACCGCTCGCCCCGGCTGCTGCCTCTCCGACGTCGACTGCGACGACGCCATCGCATGCACTCTCGACGCCTGCGACGGCGACCCCGCACTCGGCGGCACCTGCCGCACGACCCAGATTGCGGCCTGCTGCGAACAGATCTCCGACTGCAACGACGGCAACCTCTGCACCGAGGACCGCTGCACGCCGAACCTCACCGACGCGTCGGACCCCGACGCCCCGATCGGCCCGGGCCGCTGCATCAACGCCCCGCTCTGTTGCACGAACGACCTGCAATGCGACGACGGCGACCCGTGTACGCTTGCCTCCTGCACCTCCGGCCAATGCCGCTACACGCAGTCCTGCTGTCTGGTCGACCGCGACTGCGATGACGGCATCGCCTGCACACGCGACGCGTGCGACGCCGGCACCTGCAAGAACGACTTCGACTACAGCCCCGGCTGCTGCATCCCCGACATCCTGACCGAGCGCTTCGACGCACCGCTGACCGGCTGGACCCTCTCGCCCGCCGCCAACAACATCGGCTGGCGTCTGCTGACGAGCCCCCAGGCCCAATCGGGCACGGGCATCCTCTATTACGGACACCCAACGCTCAACTTCTACGAGTCGGGCGGCCGCAACACCGGCACCGCCACGACCCCGCCCATCCGCCTGCCCGACGGCGTCGAGCTCACCCTCAGCCTGAGCCTGCTCATCGACGTCGAGGTCGTCCAGGGCCGCGACCTCTTCCGCGTCGAAGCCCTCCTGGCCAGTGGCGCCACGGTTGTCCCGCTCATCGACAAGGCCGAGCTCACCCGCAACCTCTGGCAGGAGCTGAGCGTCGACCTCTCCTGGGCCAGCGGCCAGGTCGTCCAGCTCCGCTTCGTCTTCGACACCATCGATGGCGCCCAGAACACGACCCGCGGCGTCTTCGTCGACGACCTGCGCCTGTTGTCGAGCTGCCTGTCGCGCCGCTGCGGCATTGCCGCCGAGTGCAGCAGCCGCGCCTCCTGCATCACGGGTGACTGCGTCGACAACGCATGTCGTTTCTCGGCGAGCTGCCCGTGACCAGGCCCGTCGGCGACGGCCCGGACTCAGGCCCAGGCACCGACACCGCCACCGAGACTGTCGCCCGCTCTGCAGTCGCCCCCTCTGCAGTCGCCCCCTCTACAGTCGCCCCAGCTCCGAACGCCTCACCTCAGATGGGCCCCTGGCGTCTCGACACACCGCTTGGCCGAGGCGCTCAGGGCCGCACCTACCGCGCCACCCACGTCGAGACCGGCGCCATCGCGGCGCTGAAGATCCTCAACGTCCAGGAGCTCGCCGACTGGAAACCCTACGACCTCTTCGACCGCGAAAAGGCCGCGCTCCAAGCCCTGTCACATCCCGGTATCCCGTACTTCCTCGACGCCGGCACCACCGACGGCAAGCGTTGGATCGCCATGCAGCTCATGGCCGGCCAACCGCTCTCCGACCGCCTCCGCCACGGCCAGCCACTCTCGCTCGACCGCTCGCAGGACCTGCTCGACCAGGCCCTCGACGTCCTGGCCTACCTGCATGGCCTCTCCCCACCCGTCATCCACCGCGACCTCAAGCCGAGCAACCTCGTCGTCTCCGACCACGACCGCCTCGCCATCGTCGACTTCGGCAGCGTTCGCACGGCGTTTCGCGCCGACGGCGGCTCGACCATGGCCGGCACCTTCGGCTACCTCGCCCCCGAACAACTCCACGGCGAGGCCACCGCCAAGACCGACCTCTTCTCGCTCGGCGTCGCCTTCGCAGCACTCGCGGCCGGCCTCGAAGGCCAGAACCTCCCGCGTAAAGGGCTACGAGTCGACCTCGACCGCCTGCTCCCCGACGGCCCGCTCAAGTCGACGCTCGCCGCCATGACCGAGCCCGACCCCGACCTCCGCCCGGCCTCGGCGGCGGTCGCCCGCCAGATGCTACGCACCCCGAGCAGCACGTCTGCGCCCACGGCCCCGTCCGGCTCGGACTTCACGCGCAGCCCACATTCGTCCGGCAACCCCATCTCCGTTATCTTCTGGCTCGTCATTGCGCTGCTGGCCGCAGTCGCCGCTGCCGCCTTCAAGCTCGTGACCCACCTCGTCACGAACAGCCAGGACCGCCAGCGCAAGCGTATCGAAGACAAGACCCGAAAGGAGCTCGCCCGCCTGGACGAGAAACACGGCCGCCAGCGCGCCAGCCTCTCGAAGTTCCAGGACTCGCTCTCCAAGCTTCAGAACAGAGCCAACGAACGTGGCAACCTCAAACCCCAAAGCCGCCCGCCGCGAAACCCGCCCCGCCGCTGAGCCCCGACACCCCCGGTCAATCGCCCGGTATCCCCCACCCGGCAACCCGCGCCCCCGGTAGTAGTTGTTCCGCCAAAGGGGTAGGGTGCCCGCCATGGAACGCTCACTCGCGCTGCTCACCGACCTCTACCAGCTCACGATGGCATACGGCTATTGGCGCCAAGGCATGCACCAGCGGCGCTCGGTCTTCCAGCTCGCCTTCCGCAAGCTGCCGTTTGCAGGCGGCTACGCGCTCGCCGCCGGCCTTGGCCCAGCCCTCGACTATCTCGAAGGCCTGAAGTTCTCACCCGACGACCTCGCCTACCTGCAGAGCCTCGTCGGCCGCGACAACAAGCGCCTCTTCCCACCCGAGTTCATCGCCTACTTGAGCGGCATTCGTTTCTCGTGTGACGTCGACGCCATCGAAGAAGGCCGCATCGTCTTCCCCCAGGAGCCGCTGGTGCGTGTCACCGGCCCGCTCATCGAAGCGCAGCTCGTCGAGACGGCGCTCTTGAACATCATCAACTTCCAGACCCTCATCGCCACCAAGGCCGCCCGCGTGTGTGACGCCGCCCAGGGCGACCCCGTCCTCGAGTTCGGCCTCCGCCGCGCGCAGGGCGTCGACGGCGCTCTCGCCGCGAGCCGCGCCGCGTATCTCGGCGGGTGCTCCGCCACCAGCAACGTGTTGGCCGGCAAGCTCTACGGCATTCCCGTCCGCGGCACCCACGCGCACTCCTGGGTCATGACCTTCGAAAACGAGATCGACAGCTTCCTCGCCTACGCCGACGCGATGCCCAACAACTGCGTCTTCCTCGTCGACACCTACGACACCGTGCAGGGCGTGAAGAACGCCATCGCCGTTGGCAAACAGCTACGCGAAAAGGGCCACGAGCTCGCCGGGATTCGCCTGGACTCAGGGGACCTCGCCGAGCTCTCCATCGCCGCGCGCCAGCTGCTCGACGACGCAGGTTTTCCCAACGCGGTCGTCGTCGCCAGCAACGACCTCGACGAGACGCTGGTCGAGTCGCTCAAACACCAGGGCGCCAAGATCGGCATGTGGGGCGTCGGCACCAAGCTCGTCACCGCCTACGACCAGCCCGCTCTGGGCGGCGTCTACAAGCTCGCGGCACTCATGACCGAGTCAGGCTGGGACTACAAGGTCAAGCTCTCCGAGCAACCTGCCAAGGTCTCCGTGCCCGGCCTCCTCCAGGTCCGCCGACTGCACACTTCCGACGGCATCCCGCTCGGCGACGTCATCTACGACGAGGCCATCGGCTGCCCCGAGCACCCGACGCTCATCGACCCGATGGACGCGACCTATCGCCGCTCGTTCTCCGACCTCGCCTTCGAAGACCTGCTCGTCCCCGTCATGCGCGACGGCACCCGCCTCAACCCGTCGCCCTCGCTCACCGAGATCCGCGAACGCGCCACCGCCGAGCGTAAACAGCTCCCCGCCAATGTGCGGCGCTTCTTGAACCCGAACCGCTACCCGGTCGGCCTCGAGAGCGAGCTCTGGCGCCGCCGCAACGAGCTGGTCCTCGCCGCGCAGAGCAAGTCATCTTGACGGCTGGCATGACACCGTCCACGACGAAACCCTTGAGCGTCAAACTACTCGATTCCCGAGACAACCTATGCTGAACGTCCACATCGGTGCCGCGGTCATGAACCTGACCCCGCTCGCCTGGAAACACAACGCGCGTCTCATCATCGCCGCCATCGACGAGGCCAAGGCCGCGGACATCCGCCTCCTATGCCTGCCCGAGCTGTGCATCACGGGTTATGGCTGCCAGGACGCCTTCCACTCGCCCAGCGTGCATTCCCACGCGATGAAGGTCCTGTTCGAGGACATCGCCCCGCACACGTCGGACATCGCGGTGGCCGTCGGCCTGCCCATCGTCTGGCGCCACAGCATCTTCAACGCGGTCGCGGTCGTGGCCAACGGCAAGGTCCTGGGCTTCGTGTGCAAGCGGTTCCTCGCGGGCGATGGCGTCCACTACGAGCCGCGCTGGTTCAAGCCCTGGCCAACCGGCGTCCAGAACGTCCTCGAGGTCGACGGCGTTGCCTACCCCATCGGCGACCTCTACTTCGACATCGGCGGCGTCAAGGTGGGCTTCGAGATCTGCGAGGACGCGTGGGTCGCCCAGCGCCCCGGCTCGTCCATGGCCGGCCGCGGGATCGACATCATCCTCAATCCGTCGGCCTCGCACTTCGCGTTCGGCAAGCTCGAGACCCGCAAACGTTTTGTCATCGAGGGCTCACGCGCGTTTGCCGTGACCTATGTCTATTCGAACCTGCTCGGCTGCGAGGAGGGCCGCATCATCTACGACGGCGGCGCCATGATCGCGACCCAGGGGCGGCTCGTCGCCGCGGGCGAACGTTTCTCCATGGCCGAGATGCAGCTCACCCATGCGGTCGTCGACGTCGAGCAGACCCGTATGCTCCAGGGCTGGACCTCGAGCTTCCGTCCCAACTTCTCAGAAGACCCGGACGAGTGTGTGCGCGCGCCTTTCCTGTGGCCCGAACGTGAGCCCGAGCTCGACCGCACAGCCAGGTCCGTCGGCTGGGAGGCCTCGCCGAACCTCAAGGAAGAGGAGCTCTGGCGCGCCGTCACGCTTGGCCTCTTCGACTACATGCGCCGCTCGCGTTCCCGTGGCTTCGTCGTGTCCCTGTCCGGCGGCGCCGACTCGACTTTGTGTGCAGCACTTGTCTGGCTCATGGTCGAACGGGCCGTCGCCGAGCTCGGCCTCGAAGGCGTGAAGCGCCGCCTCGACTACGACAAGCGACTCGCCGCCTGCACGACCCCGCGCGAGCTGACAAAACTCCTGCTCACCTGCGCCTACCAGGCCACCCGCAACTCGTCGGACACGACCTCCAACGCCGCGCGGGTCGTGGCCGAGGCGGTCGGCGCCGAGTTCCACCACCTCGACGTCGACGCGATGGTGCAGGGCTATGTGCACCTCGCCGAAGCCGCGCTCGGCCGCGAGCTGAACTGGCAGGACGACGACGTCGCGCTGCAGAACATCCAGGCCCGTGTGCGCGCCCCGAGCATCTGGATGTTCGCCAACATCCGCGGCGCGCTGCTGCTCACGACGAGCAACCGGTCGGAAGCGGCCGTCGGCTACACGACGATGGACGGCGACTCGGCGGGAGGGCTCGCCCCCATCGGCGGGATCGACAAGAACTACATCCGCCGCTGGCTGCGCTGGCTCGAGGCCGACGGGCCGATGGGATTCGCACCCCTGCCAGCGGTGCGCGCCGTCAACGTCCAGCAGCCGACGGCCGAGCTGCGCCCGAGCGAACGGGTCCAGACCGACGAGTCGGACCTCATGCCCTACGACCTGCTCGACGCCATCGAGCGCGCGGCCATCCGCGACAAACAGGACCCGCTCGAGACGTATCGGCTGATGCGGCTCTACTTCCCGCAGCACGACAAGGCCCAGCTCGGGATCTGGGTCGAACGGTTCTTTTTGCTCTGGTGTCGCAACCAGTGGAAACGTGAACGTTACGCGCCGAGCTTCCACCTCGACGACCAGAACCTCGACCCCAAGACCTGGTGTCGATTCCCGATTCTGTCGTCAGGCTTCACCGAAGAGCTCACCGACCTACGCGCCTGGATCGCCTCCCACTGAGGTCCGTCTCCCGATCCGACCATTCCGACGACTCCCACGACTGAGAGCATCCGCCGGCACCCTCGGCTCATGCTCAGCCCATTACCTTGACCATCGAGAATCTCGAAATGCAAGCCGTCGACACCCTCCGCCCCGTCACCGCCGACGATAAGAGCGCCATCCTGCGCATGATGGAGACCTTCAACCAGGAGGAGTACATCAACTACAGCCTCGACCGCCTCGGCGAGAGCTTCGACGCGTTGCTCGCCCACCCGGAGTGGGGCTCCATCCTCATCGCCGAGCTCGGCGGGATCCCGGTCGGGTACGCCATCCTGACCTATGCCTTCGACTTCGAGTTCGGCGGCCGCGAGGCCTTCATGACCGAGGTCTTCGTCCACCCGCGCCACCGCGGCCAGAAGATCGGCAAAGACCTGGTGCACGGCGTCGAGGCCTTCGCCCGCGAAAACGGCGTCAAAGCCATCCATCTCATCGTGCGCCAGGACAACCCGCGCGCCCAGCGGCTCTACCGCAAGAACGACTTCCACTTCGACCCACGCCTGCTCATGTCCAAGGTCCTGAAATAGGGAGGCTTGCTGTCCCCTCTCGGGGATGTGCTTCGGTTGGGGGTGGGGCTGCTTCGGTTGGGGTGGGGCTGCTTCGGTTGGGGTGGGGCTGCTTCGGTTGGGGTGGGGCTGCTTCGGTTGGGGTGGGGCTGCTTCGGTTGGGGGTGGGGCTGCTTCGGTTGGGGTGGGGCTGCTTCGGTTGGGGTGGGGCTGCTTCGGTTGGGGTGGGGCTGCTTCGGTTGGGGTGGGGCTGCTTCGGTTGGGGTGGGGCTGCTTCGGTTGGGGTGGGGCTGCTTCGGTTGGGGTGGGGCTGCTTCGGTTGGGGAGTGTAGGGGCACAGCTTGCTGTGCCCTCTGGAAAGTCCACTTGTCATGGTGTAACGATGACGAGGAATGTCGGACACCCCTTCCAGCTCCAGACTTCGTTCGCGCCGCGAGTCGCTCGACCTTTCGCAAGGCGCTCTCGCGGAGCTCGCCGGCCTCACGCGCCAGACCATCAACGCCATCGAAGCCGGTCGCTCCACGCCTGGCGTAGACGTCGCATTGCGGCTCGCCTCGGCGCTCGACACCTCGGTCGAAGCGCTCTTTGGGACCTCGACCCCCGACCCAACGCTCGACACCATTCGCGCCAGCGATACCTTTGCCGAGCGCGTCGGCCTCGCCAAGATCCGGGGGCGCTGGGTCTCGATCCCACTCGTCGGTGAGCTCGTCCACCGTGCGGCCGATGCGCTCGTCTCGAGCCACACACCGACCCGCGCCAAGGTCACTCCAACCGGCCCGCTGAACGACGCTCAGGACAACCTCGTCGTCAGTGGCTGCGCCGTCGGGCTTGGCCTGCTGGCCGACCGTCTCGGCCAACGCCGCGGGCCACGCACCCTGTGGCTACCGACCTCGAGCATGGCGGCATTGTCAGCGCTCAAAGCCGGCCTGACCCATGTTGCCGGCGTCCACCTCGACGACACGGGTGAAGCCAACATCGCCGCCACACGCCTGGCCGCCTCCAACGAGTCCTTCACGCTGGTGACCCTCGCGCGATGGCAACAAGGGCTGGCCGTTCGCCAGGACGACCGGCGCATCACCACTTTCTCCGACCTCGCCCGACCGGAGCTTCGCCGCATCGCTCGCGAGGACGGCTCGGGCGCCCAGCGGGTCTTCCTCGCCGCGCTGGCCTCTGCCGGACTGCCCGCCCGCCTTCGCCGCACTCCCACACTCGTCGCCCCGGGACACCTCGATGTCGCCCGCGCCGTGGCCGCAGGCGTCGGCGATGTCGGCGTCACCTCACACGATGTCGCCATGGCGTTTGGACTCCGCTTCATCCCGCTCTCGACCGAACGTTATGACCTCGTCGTGGCCAAGGCGATGCTCACCGACCCGCGGATCGAACGCTTCTTCGACCTCCTGACCTCGAAGACGACCCGCGACGAACTGACCTCGCTCGGCTACGACGTCGCTGAAGCCGGACGCCAGGTCGCCCACGTGAGGGCCGCGTGACCCGTCGACGCTTCTTCCTGCTCTTGTTGGTCGTGCTACTCGTGCCAGTCTGGCCTGTGTCGCTCGGCGCGTGTAGCCGCGAACCGGAGGCAACGACCCACACGCCGATCCGGGTCGCCGCCGCGGCCAGTCTATCCAGCGCCTTCGAGGTCCTCGGCCAGGACTTCGAACACACGACCGGCCGCTCCGTCGTCTTCAGCTTCGGCTCGACCGGGCTCCTCGCGAAACAGCTCCGCGAAGGCGCCCCCTTCGATGTCTTCGCGTCAGCCGACGTCGCCACCGTGGATGCGCTCGTGTCGGCGTCGGTGTGCGATGGAGCGACGAAGGCCAACTACGCGCGTGGTCGCCTCGCCATCTGGTCACGGGCCGACAAAGGCCCGCCTCCGACCACTATCGAGGACCTCACCGACGAACGGTTCGTCCACATCGCCATCGCCAATCCCGAACACGCCCCTTACGGCCAGGCCGCCCAACAAGCGATGCAGAGCACCGGCCTCTGGGAGCGCCTGAAGCCCCGCCTCGTCTATGGTGAGAACATCCGGCAGGCACTCCAGTTCGCACAGACTGGCAACGCCGAGGTCGCCCTCGTGGCACTCTCGCTGGTCGTCGACGACCAGCAGAACCCCTTCACCCTCGTCGACGAGTCCCTGCATCGCCCGCTCGACCAGGCCCTCGTCGTCTGTGGTCGTGGCGCCAACGAGGGTGGCCTCGCCTTCGCGCGCTTCGTCGCGTCCGAAGCCGGGCGCGCCGTCTTGCGCCGCCACGGCTACAGCTTTCCGCTCCCTGCTGACACGAAATGAGCTGGGAGCCGCTCGTCCTCTCGCTCGAGGTGGCGCTCATCGCGACGCTGCTCGCCGGTGTCACAGGTGTCGCGATGGCCGGCCTCATGGCGCGCTCACGCTTCTTCGGGCGCGACCTGCTCGACGCGCTGATCACGGCACCGATGGTCCTGCCCCCGACGGTCCTCGGCTACTACCTCCTGACCCTCATCGGGCGCGACAGTTGGCTTGGCCAAACCTGGGAGTCGCTCTTCGGCTCGCCGCTGGTCTTCACCAAGACGGCCGCAATTCTAGCCGCCACCATCGCCGCCTTCCCCTTCGTCGTGAAGTCCGCCCGCGCCGCCATGGAGGACATCGACCCCCGCCTCAGCGGCGCCGCCTCCACGCTCGGCGCCTCACCGCTCAAGGTCTTTCTTACTATCGTCTTACCGCTCAGCCGCAACGGCGTCCTCGCCGGCCTGACGCTTGGCTTCGCCCGCGCGCTCGGCGACTTTGGCGTGACCCTCATGGTGGCTGGCAACATCCCAGGTCTCACCCAGACCGGCTCTCTCGCCATCTACGACGCCGTCTCCGCCAACCGTGAAGCCGAAGCCGGCGGCATGGTCGCAGTCATGACCGCCTTCGCCGTCCTCGCCCTCTACGCCGGCACCAAGCTCATGCGCCGCCGCCCCCACACCCCCTGAAAGTCCCCCCACAGGGGTCGGGACATTTCATATTTCATTTTAGACCCGCCATTCTGGCCGTCCTCCGACGCTCGACCCCCCGGGGGGAAACCCAAGGCCAGCGAGCGAACCCGGCCTCAGCAGAAGAGGGGTCGGGACATTTCATATTTCATTTTAGGCCCGCCATTCTGGCCGCCCGGAGTCCTTCGGACCCGGTTGGATGACCGGCCACCCTGAACCTCAGCAGATCAACAGCAACCGTGGCTCGTCGCCGGCTTCCCTCTCCGGCGCGCGGTGCACACACGGCGGCACGGGACACCCCGGCCACGCCACCGCGATCCGCCACAGGTTGCCGACGCCGAACGAGAATGGCTGCGCCTGGTCCGCGGGACTGTAGTGGAGGTCGAAGCTGCCCTCACGTACGAACTCGGCAAAGCCGTCATCGTCCGCACCTCCGTACTCACTCAACAGGGCCGCCCGGATCTGTGGCGAGTCGATGAGCCTACGCGCGTCGCCGCTGCCGAGTCCCTCGCTGCTCTTGCCGTGATAGGTGCAAAGCCACGTGTCGACTTCGATGGGTGACCGGTCGGCGTGAAACGACATGACATCCGTGGCCATCCCGAGCCCGCGCGCGTCGCGCGGATAGCTCGTGATGCAGTTGAGCACCGGGTCGTAGCCGAGCGCGTCGAGTCGGCGCAGGTCCTCCAGCATGGCATCCGCAGCCAGGCGCCCCGCAGCGCTCAGGGACAACGCACGCAGCGTACTCGCCCGAACAACCACCAGACCTTCGGGTGGAGCGAGCAGCCTAGCCACTTCGGCGAAGTCGCCCTCGATGGTGCGCGGCCAGCACAGGGCGTTCACCCCGCCGCCGAACGGACGACTCACGAGGTCCGCAAAGCTCTCGACCATGGCGCGGTGCGTGGGGACGGACATGGGTTGTGCTCATCTCAGAGGGGGCGAGACACTTCAAGCACAGACGGGGTCGGCCAGAAGGGGTGGGCAGTGAGGGCGGACCAGAGGGACCAGAGGGGTCGGGACATTTCATATTGCATTTTACGTCCGCCATCGGCGCGCCCCATCGCCCGTCCGCCTTTCGATCGTGACCTCCACCCGCTCACTCACCGACGGGCTTGTCGCCCCCGCCTCCGAACAACCCCTTCAGGCGCTGCATCAGCGGCTTGGGCGGGTCGAGCGCTTTGTTCAGCATGGCTCTCACGCCGTCGGCCGCCTTCACGCCGACCATGTGCGCGACCACCTCGGCGCCCGCGCGGTCCCGGTTTGGCCGCAACACGACCACCGTCGGCAACGACCGGACCCCGAAGGCCTGCACGAGCGCCTGATTCTGGTCCGCGTTCACCTTCAGGAAGTCCACCCGCCCGGTGTACTCCTTTTCGACCGACTCCAGGATGGGCGACAACGTTCGACACGGGCCACACCACTCGGCCCAGAAGTCGACCAGGACGAGTCCCTCCGCCTTACCAATCCGTCTATCGAACGACGCTTGTGCTACCGCTTCCATAGGTCACCTCCGCGAGTGACTATAGCAGCACGTATGCCAACAACCCGTCTCCAGCGTCCAGGCGACCCGCAGCCCGCCGCGCCGCGCCTCCAGCGAAACGCCGAAACGCCTATGCAACACCGCTGCGCTGGCGTTGCAACAAGAAGCGCCGGATTGCCGGGTCCTCGGTCAGCCCAAGCGCCCGCGTGAACGCCGCCTCGGCGCCGCCCGACCCGGCCCGCGCTCGACCAGCCGCGTGCCCGATGCGCGCACCGAGCGTCGGCCACGTCGCCACCCGCGACCCATTCAGGTCTACCACCAGGGCCCTCATACAGGCCTGCAGCGCCCAATACAGGCCTGCCACGAGCGCCCCATACAGGTCTGTCACCAGCTCCCACTGCACGGCCTCACCAAACAAGCGCCTCGTATGCGCCGCCTGGATGAGCGCCTCCAACTGGAAGCGCCCCAATCGCCCCAGCCGCGACCCCACCTCCAGCGCCGCGAAGGCCTCGTGAATCGCCCCCGAATCTCAGCGCGCGATGTCTTGAGCTTCAAGAAAAACGTGCTCACCCTCGACCCGCCTCGCCTTTCGCCGCGAGTCCGAGAACGACATCAACGCCAGCAACCCAAGCACCTCTGGTTCGTCGTCCGCCCAGAGGACTCGGGACGTTTCACATCTCATCTCGCGCTGGCCTCGGCCCCGCCTGGCGAACTGGCCTTCACGCCCTGTGCGCGAGCAACCTCTCGGCCCGTCGCCGCGCGTTCGCCGAGACCTCGTCGTGTGCCTGCTGGACAGCGGCGTGATCCAAACGCCCAAGCGCGCTCCACTCCACGCGCTCGACCTCGTCTGCGCCTCGCGTCTCGGCATCTTCACCGGGCGCCAGCGACGGCAGAACGAGCGCCTCACCCACGGCGTCCCGCACGGCCCTCCCGCCCGCGCTCACGGCGTACTCCAAGACCGACCACGCGAGCTCGGCATGTCGTTCTTCGTCGCGCGCGATGTGGCCCAGCGCGTGTCGGGCCCTGGGGTCCTTGCAGCGCCGAAAGCCGAACCTGGCTCGTGCAGCGGCCGTCCCTTCGCCAAGGCAGCCGTCGTGCCAGCTCTCCAGCGCCAGGCGGGTCAACAACGCCGTGTGTTCTTCGCGCCGCGCGTGAGGCGTCGGCGGCCTGACGGTCGCGAACGACACAGCCGACGCGCGCGAGGCGAGGTCCTCGCATAGGTGGGCGTGGCGAACCTCGTCCCGGGCTGCCAGAACTGCGCGTCTCCCCAGCGCCGGCGGGGCCTCGATACCTCGTAGGTCACGCGCCAGCGCAAGAAAGGCGGGCACGGATGCCGACTCGGCACGGGCGGCTTCGAGCCAGCTCGCCCCGAGCGCACGCGACGTCTCGGGTGCCAGGTTCCTCGCCGCGGGCAGGCTCCGTCCGGCCGTGTACGCCGCGAGCTGCGGCTGACCATCGACGCGCAGCGGCCTTCCAATCATGCAGGTGCTTCCGAAGTCGCCAAAGACGCCTGGAAAACGCACACCCAGGCCGACCTGTCCCTCCATCCGTGTGCCGGTGGCGGGGAAAACGATGCCCGCTCGACCGAGAACGTCAATCGGGAAGTCGCTGAGCGAGAGCCCGAGCTGCAGCCCTTGGTAGTCCCGCGTCCACGTGACCATGTACGTCCAGGCGAGGTCGAAGTCCGTCACGAAACCGTCGGCCGAGGACTCGATCGCATAGTGAGGGCCCAGGGCTATCTGGATGTCGGGGAAGGTCCAGGTCACCCGCCCAAAGCCGCCTGCGCCGACAAAGCTGTCGCGTTGGCCGCATCCATCGTCGAACGCGAGCGTGTTCAGCACGTGCGTCACTCGCATCTCGAGCCCGAGTCCGAGCTCCGCCTTCTTGCCGAAGTGGGCCACGAGGTTCAGCCCCAAGGAGTAGTAGGTATCGCCGCTATCCGCGCGGCCGACGGATGGAAGGGCGAGCGCTCCGGCGAGGGCGCCGACGAGGACTGGACGGTTCATCATGACTCCTGGGCGACAGCTCGAACCATACCACGTCGTGCCCGGTGGCGATGAGGTCTTGGGGACTCGAGCTCGACTCCGTCATCTGGAAACGTCAGCGAGGTTCCTCGGAGCGCCGGAGCCGGGGGCGTCGGGCCTGCGGCCCATCCAAACGTCGGCCCAGAGGCCCCGGCGGAGGGCGTAGAGGGTCCGAGCGATCCGATCACGTCGCATGCGTTTCCATCCCCATGTGGTGCGGGAAACGCATAGCGACGTCATCAGGAAACGGCAGGTCGCCTGCCGCAGGCCCGCGGCGGAGCGGGCCGTAGCAGGCGACCGATACGGCGACGTCCCACGGACGTTTCCATGCTTTGTGGGCGTCCGCCCGTGGGACGTCACCTCGAAGCCGGCTTTCGGAGACCTTCGGTGGTCTCGCGGAGACTCGTGGTGGCCTGGCGCAGACTCGGGGGCAAATTGTCGAAAGTCCGACCCGATGTGCGAACGTTCGTGGTCGACTTGCGGGAGCTCGAAATCGTTTTCCGGACACTCGGGGCCCCGTTCCCGGAGCTCGTGGTCAACTTCCCGGAGCTCGGAGCTGCCTTCCCGGAGCTCGTGGCCCCGTTCCCGGAGCTCGTGGTCAACTTCCCCGAACTCGTAGCTTCCCTTCCGGAAGTCGTGGTCGTCTTCCGGGCACTCGAGGTCGTCTTCCGGGCACTCGAGGTCGTCTTTCGCCAGCTCGAGGAAACAAATCATGGACTTGCAGGCCTGCCGGGCACGGCGCGACCGCCCCGGCAAGCGCGAGTGTCCATTGATCAGGCAGTGACGATCGGGTCCGGCGGGACGTTCGGGGCCGACGGCGAAGCGGCGCGCCCGCCCTGATTGAGGTGCTTGAAGGTGTAGTCACTCGGCCGGCTGGCGATGCGCCCGTTTCGCGCGGCTTTGCGCCCGGCGTCGTACAGGTCGCGGGTCGTCATGTAGAGCTTGCCATCGATCACGTCGATTTCTGCTGTGTCGGCAACGGGGGCGGCCTTTGCTTCAGCGAGCTGACCAGGCGCGTCGCTGAGCGCCGCGATGAGGCCCGCGCTCTCGGCGATGCGGTCGGCCACCTTGGCGGATGCAGGGACCCGGTCCTGGTATCGGGTCAGAAGCGCTGCCATCGCCCCGATTCCGTCGCCGAGCTCGCTGTCGTCGCTCGGTAGCGCCGAGGCCAACTCCGTCGCCACGGCCGCGTCGCTGCGCGCGATTCGCCCGAGAATGCCACTGCTCAGGTCGACCCAGGCCCATCCGGCCGAGACGTGCCGGTCACGGTTCTGAACGGCGTTCTTCTTGGCCGCCACCGCCGCGGGCCGAGCCGTCCTGAGGGCCGCATGCTGGCTGCGCAGCGCCTCGAATTCGGCCAGTGCCTCGGGTCCGAATCCGGCGAGTGCCAAACCCTCCACGTCGCGCGCCCAGCGCGCACTCGCTTCGGATGTTTCGGTCGCCACGTCCTCGGACGCATAGCGCTGACCAATGGCCTGGAAGTTCTTGTCCGTCAGGGATTTCTTGGCTCTCACGAGCATCCTCCTAGCTGGTTGTGGGTGCGGCATCGCCGCCTCATGGGGAGGGCCTCAAGATAATCAGACCCATCTGCCTGTCAACAGGTGCGAAGCAGCTTGACCGAACGGTGCAATCTCCACCGAACATGTGCGTCTTGCTCCAGGGACACCCCAACACCCCCGCAGCGGACACCAGAGGCACATGTCTTTCCCGGACCGAAGCGCTCCGGTCCCAGCACCAGGTCCCCAGGGGTCAGGTGAAACGTCTGCTCGGGCGACCGCTCCGCTCCCGCGGAAGGGGCGGGAAGGTTCGCCCGAGCGATCCGATCACGTCGCATGCGTTTCCATCAATTTGTGGTGCGGGAAACGCATAGCGACGTCACGACCTCTTGTGGTTCACCTCGCGACCGCCATCGGTCCCTCCTCTTTTTGGGTGTAAAGAGTGCCTTCCAGGTGTCGCGTATTAATGTCATGCACAGTCGAGGACGCAACCACACCCTACGGAGGACGCCCCATGTACACAAAGCCTACCCCAATCCTGCTCCTTCTGGCCGTCGCCCTCGCCGCCTCGGCCTGCGCCGACGAGACCACCACCACCACCGACCCCGTCGACCGCGGACCCAGCGTCTTCGCTATCGAGGCCGACCCGAACGGACTCCTCTGGGACGATGCGACGAACACCCTCTTCATCGCCGACAGCGAGAACAATCGGATCCTCGCATGGACCGACGAAGCTGGCGTGTCGCTCGTCAGCGACCTGCCTCCGACGACCGCATCTTCGCCCGGCCTGGGCCAGCTCGTCAGACTCTCGGACGGCACGCTGGTCGTCACGCGCTTCGGCTCCGGCACCGCTGGCGACGTCGTCTTCGTTCGCCCGGGCCAGGCCGCGGCCATCGTCCCCAACCTCGATCCCGAGCGCCGCCGGATCGGCCTCACCCGGACCGCCGATGACCGCCTCTTCGTGACCTGGTTCGTGCGCCTCTCGACGGGCGACCGCGTCGGTGCAGTCGGTGAGCTCGACCTCGCTGGCACCGAGACCGTCGTGCTCGATGGCCTGAAGAAACCCGTCGGCGTACTGGCCGTCGACGACGCCCTCATCATCACGGACCAGGACCTGAACCAGATCATCCGCGCGCCCATCGCCGCCCCGTCCACCTTCACCGTGCTCGCCGCCCTCGAAGGACCCGACCTCCTGACCCTCGGCCCCGCTGGCGACCTCTACCTCGGAAGCCTGGGTGGCGCGGTCTATCGCGTCGCGGCGAGCGGCACCTCGTCGGTCGTAACGACCGGCTACGATACCGTGCGCGGTGTCGCGGTCGACCTCGAAGCGCGACGCCTCTTCGTGGCCGAGCACGAGGGACATGGCCTTATCGGCGCGGACCACTCGCTTCACATCGTGCCGCTCGACTGAGCCATGCGCACCACAATCGCCATCGGCATCGTTATAGCGGGCGTACTTGGACACACTGCGCGCGCGGAGGACTCCGCCGCGCCCATCACCGACCCCCCGCCAGCCTCACCCGCGCTTCGCATCGACCCGCTTCTGCTGGTCGACCTCGATTACCGCCTCTTCCCACGCGACGAGGAGGGCGCCTCGGGCTTCTCGGTCGCGCGCCTTCGTTCGGGCCTCTCTGTCACACCGACCGATGGGGTTTCGGCACTCGCCATCGTCGAGTATGCCCTCGAGCACGCGACCATCCTCGACGCGGCCATCACCCTGCGCGCAGCTCCGGGGGTCGACGTGATCGTGGGCTATAGCAAGCCCCCACTCGTCGCATCGTTCGCCCACGAGCCGACCCACACCCTGCCGTTCTCCGAGCGCTCTCCCGTCGTCAACGCCTTCCGGGTCCGCCGCGACGCCGGGCTCGAGCTGCGTTTGTCCCCCATCGACCTCCCACTCGAGCTGCGCGCGCGTATCGGCAACGGCACCGGCAGCCCGCTGGGCAACGACAACGCCTTACCCGCCGGCTACCTCGCCATCGACCTCGTGCTCGGCAACGCATCGCGGCACCATCGCACTGCCGATACCGGTCTGCGCCTCGGGCTCGCCGGCTTCATCGAGGACTCGCGTGACCGCGATGGCATCGCGGGTACCACCCCGCTCGGCTTTCGTTTCTACCGCCCGGCGGTCGTCTCCGGGCGGCGCCTGGTCGGCGAAGCGCACGCCATCGCATGGCTCGGGTGTTGGCGCCTGACGTTGGAAGGCATGATGTCGGACGAGTCACGCTCGCGCGACGACGACGGCAACCCCGCGACCCCGCGACTCGACCTGCCTTCCACGCAGAGTCATGGCCTCACGGTCGAGGCAGTCGTGTCGCTCATGGGTGAGGCGCGACGACCCGGCCAGCAACCCGACACGTCCGCTGGGTCGGCCCTCGAGCTGGCCCTGCGTTATGACGGACTCTGGCTCGGTCGAGGGGCAGAGGGCGTCACGT
The DNA here is from genome assembly GCA_942493285.1 of uncultured Myxococcia bacterium. GTDB lineage: Bacteria > Myxococcota_A > UBA9042 > PHBI01 > PHBI01 > WYBB01. Next base: position 4,986,506 of record OW818691.1, on the reverse strand, counting down.
CCGGCGGGGCCCAAGGAGGGGCAGTCGGCCTCACGTGGTGGCCGACGAGCTACCTCGCCGCGTCGCTCAGCGGCTATGCACTGCGCTATGACGCCCCGCCGATCGAGACCCCAGATGAAACGGTGTCGTGGGGAGTCGTCCTGCGCACGCGCTTCAACCTGTCGCGGAGCGACTGAACCACCGCCCTGCAAGACGACCGCTAGTGCAGTGACCGAGGCATGATGACTCGTGCCTCGCCGCCGTCCTTCGGACGTCGACCGCTTCGCGGGTCCCGGCACTAGCCCGATTGCACAGGGGGGTTCACCCCCTTCGGCCCCCGCGCCGCGGTGTGCCCGCGCGGCCAATCTCGAGTCTCGACGCTCCCTCGGGCGAAACGTCGAAACGCTTATGCAACACCGCCGCGCTGGCGTTGCAACAAGAAGCGCCGGATTGCCGGGTCCTCGGTCAGCCCAAGCGCCCGCGTGAACGCCGCGTCGGCCTCGGCCGACCCGGCCAACGCGAGCAACGCCGCCCGGGTCGCCCAATACGGTTGATGGCCAGCGACACGCTCCGGCGGAAGCGAATCGAGTATCACCAACCCAGCTTCCGGCCCGGCGACCCGCGCCTTTGCAGCCGCGTGCCCGATGTGCGCGCCGATCGTCGGCCATGTCGCCACGAGCGCCCCATACAGGTCTGCCACCAGCTCCCACTGCACGGCCTCACCAAACAAGCGCCTCGCATGCGCCGCCTGGATGAGCGCCTCCAACTGGAAGCGCCCCAATCGCCCCAGCCGCGACCCCACCTCCAGCGCCGCGAAGGCCTCGTGAATCGCCCCCGAATCCCAGCGCGCGATCTCTTGATCTTCAAGAGAAACGTATTCGCCCTCGACCCGCCTCGCCTTTCGCCGCGAGTCCGAGAACAACATCAACGCCAACAACCCAAACGCCTCCGGTTCGTCGGGCACGAGTCGCGTTACGAGCCGCCCCAGGTCGATGGCCTCACCCGCCAATCCAGCCCGTCGTTCGTCCGCCCCAGGCTCGTCCCAACCCGTCCCGAAGGCCGCGTAGATGGCCTCCAGCACCGCGTCCAGACGCTCGCCCCAGCCCGCCCGCTCGGGCACTTCAAAAGGGATCCCCGCGTCGCGGATCTTCGTCTTCGCACGCACCAAACGCTGGCTCATGGTGGCCGGTGACACCAGAAAGGCCGACGCGATCGTCGCCGCGTCGAGCCCCAAGACCGCCTGCAGCATCAGTGCCGTGCGCACGCCCGGATCGATGGCCGGATGGGCGCACACGAACATCAGCGCCAGGCGCTCGTCGCCCAACGGCTCGCCCCGGTCACCCTCGTCCGCGCCCAGCTCGATGAGCTCGCGCACCGCGTCCGACTTGTTGCGACGCGTCGACTCACGCCGCATCGCGTCGACCAGACGTCGCTTTGCAGTCGTCAGGAGCCAACGCTCGGGCTCGTCCGGCGCGCCGACCGGCCACTGGGACAGCCCCGCCCGATACGCCTCGGCCAGGGCGTCTTCAACCGCCGCAAGGTCGTGGCACCGGGCCGCGAGGAACGCGAGCAGCTTCCCGTGGGAAACGCTTGCGACCTCCGCAACCCAGTGACCACCAGACGTGCCCATGGCCCGCCGCCCTTCGTTCAAGCCATGGGCTCCATCGGGAGAACGGGCCGCACCTCGACCGCACCCGAGCTCGCCGCCGGGCACAACGCCGCCCAGTGGAGCGCCTCATCGAGGTCCTTCACATCGATGATCATGAAGCCGCCGAGCTGCTCCTTCGAGTCCGCGAACGGCCCGTCCTGGACATGGCGCTTGCCACCTTCGAGCCGCACGACCGTCGCTGTTTCTGGGCCCTGCAGGGCCGCGCCCCCACGAATGACCCCCGCCTCGGCCAGCGCCTTCGAATAGGCCGACCAGGCCGCCCAATAGGCCGGCGCCTCGGCGTTGGTGCGTTTGTCGAAGTCGCTCTGGGGCTCGTTGATGATGATCACATACTGCATTGGATTTGTTCTCCGTTGTCGCCCCGGCATCATGCCGCAGCACCCCGATGTCGCGCGAGCCCCGACGACTTCGACACGGCTCGAACACTTTTTCCGACATTTCCGCCCGGGGCTCCCTGGACCGACTCTCACCGCTCTCCTCAGAGGGTCATCATCAGAGGGGCCGGGCCGCCTGAAAGGGGGCTGGTCGTCTCAGAGAGGCAGCCTCAGAGGGCTCGCCTCAGAGGCCTCAGAGGGTCGCCTCAGAGGGGTCGGGACATTTCATATTTCATTTTACGACCGCCATCCGGGCCGCTCTCCGCTCGGAACGGGAGCCGCGAGCGTGCAGCCTCGCTCGGTCCCCTTCGGGCACTTCGCTTCGGGCTCGAAGCGGTGGCTGCGCCGAAGAGAGCGCTTGCCCTCGTTTACAAAATGTTTGCGAACACCGTTCACTCTGCTCTTGGAAGCGGCGGTGAATCCGACGTAGGCAAAGGCTCCACCGTGAGGAGCATCCCATGCGCGCGTTGTTGAGCTTTGGTGTCCTCGTGTCCGCTTTGTTCACCGCCTGCTCGGACGACTCTCCCGTAGGCCAGACCGGCGACACGGGTGACACGAGCGAGCTCGGCGCGGACGCTGCTGCGGAGGTGCTCGCACCGACGGTGCCCACCGACCTCGGCGAGCTATGTGATCTCGGCGGGTGCACCTTCGAGACCTGCGTGAGCCGCACTGATTGTGAGACGCTTTGTCTCTACGACAGCCGGGTCACACGCTTCCTCGCTTACTGCTCGATGGACTGCGACGACACGACGCCGTGCCCCGCCGGCTACGAGTGCATCCTGCCGAAGGACTCCGAGTTCCTCGAAGTCGACGAGCGTGTGTGCGCCGCGCTGCCGGCGGATTGCGGCAACACCATCCGCGAGCAGGGCGAGGCCTGCGACGACGGCAACACCGACGCCGGGGATGAGTGCGCCGCGGACTGCTCCGAGGTGACCACCCCGATTGAGCCCGAGCCGGAGCTCGAGAAGACCTCGGGTCGTGTCACACTCACGCTCGATGGTGTCACGACGACGTACGAAGGTGAGGTCGAAGGAGGCTTCGGCCGGCTCATCGCCAATGGCACTCTCGAGTGGTCCACGACCGCCGGCAACAAGATGTATCGCCTCGATCTGGTGGACTTCGCCACACGCCAGTCGGCGGCTGGATCGCAGCTCGTGCGCTTCTGGCGGCTCACTGACGCGTGTCAGGAGGGCGCCGGAGCCCAGACGACGCTGACTCTGTTCGATGCGGCCGCCAAGCGCGTTGCAGGCAGCGTTTCGGTGTCGGCCGCGCCCGGCGTTTGTGACGGCTTCTCGGCGAGCGTCGACTTCGACTTCGTGTGGCTCGAGCGCCCCGATTTGACGGTCCCGACATCGCCGTAGTGTGGCCCACCCCGCACTCCATGAGCCCATCGCTATCCGAGCCCCGACGACCTCGACACCGCACGAACACTTTTCTGACATCCACGCCCGGGGGTGCGTAGACCGATTCTCAGCCCAGTGCGTTCAGAGGCAGGCGCGCAGCCGACGCCACCACACTGGGAGACCTCATCATGTTCATCCGCCGCTTCCTCATCACCTCGACCCTCGCCCTGTCCTCGATTGCCGCGCCCTCCTTCGCGAAGCCGACCCCGACGACCCAATACGTCCAGGTCCTCCAGGACACGGTCTCGATGGTCCACGACCAGGACGCCCGCCGCCTCGCGAGCCAGCACGGCCTCGACATCGTCAATGTCACCTGGGAGGACACGGGCCGCTACAAAGGGTCCTCGGTCGGCCCGAACATCAGCGACATGACCATCCAGGTCCAACACAAAGACCCGAAGTCAGGCCACGTTCAGACCTTCCTGATGCCCGTCATCCGGCACCCCAACTTCTCGGACAAGACGGCCGACGTCCCGCTCGACGACTTCCACCTGCTCGTCGGCAATGAGAAGGGCAACGGCCTCAAGAAGGTCACCCTGCGCCGCTTCCTCGGCAACCTGCGCAACTATCTGCATGACGGCGACTCGTGGAAGGGCAGCCGCAAGTCGCTGCTGGCCGAGCGCGATACGCATGCCCTCGTGTCCGCCCAAGCCGCATTTCTGCCCATCCCGAAGTCGGGCGAGGCGACCTTCAACCCGGTGCTCTTCAACTACCAATCCTACAAGGGTGACCCCGCGGTCCTGACGATTCTGGTGACCCGCCAGGGCACGAGCGTCACGGTCATCGACAACGCCCGCGACGGTTTTGACGCAGGCGGCTCGTGGGGTCAGCGCCTCTTCTTCAACAAGGATGGCCAGCGCGCGAGCCTCACGGGCAAGCGCCTGTCGGACTTCAAAATCGCCAACCCCGACTCGCCTGACCCGCGCACCCCGACCCATGCCGCGACACCTGACGAAGGGCTCAACATGGTGCTGCTCATCCAGGTGCCCCTGAAGCAGAAGCAGCCCATGCGCCTCGGCTATGCCGAGGGCGACTATGCCTTGGCGGAGGCAGCCCCGACGGAGGCCAGGGGCGGCCAAGGCAGCGATGTCGAGAACGCGGTCATCGGACACGGCGCCCTCGAAGGCCCGTTCACGGAGCTCGACGACCTCGACATCGAACGCGACGAACGTTTCCCGGTTCGGGTCACCGTGCAGTTCTACAAGGCGACCTCGAACGGCGAGGTGAGTGCCGCCGACCTGAAAGCCATCAAGGGCCAGATCGACCGTGTCTACGACGACGGCGAGTACGTCGGCAGCCTCGTCACCGAGGGCGACACCGGTCGCCCGACCGAGTACGACGGCGACAAGAATCAGCCGCTCGACTGGTGGCAGGTCTTCTGGAAACGCCATTACGACAATACAGGCCTCACCCCCGACGCGACCCGCTGGCGCATTCAGTCGACCTTGTTTCCAGGCTTCGTCGCCGGCCCGTGGATGGACGCCTGGCGCCCGCTCATCGCGCCCACCCCCGAAGACTGATGCAGGGTCGGTGAGGTTCGAGCGCGAGCCTCAGGTGGGCGCCAGCCGGGCCGCGATCTCACACAAGTGGGGCGGCCCGACGAGCGTGTCGCGCACCAGCCGCCGCCAGAGTCGATGGCGTTGGTCGAAGTACGTCGTCCCGAGCAGCCAGCCCCACTCGGGACGCGGCAACCGGTCGGCGCCGAGCCTGTCGGCGGTGGTGATGACCAGCTCTGCCAAGGCCCTGAGACGCGGGTCGTCGGGGCCTTTTGCTGCGGCCGCCACGAGCAGACCGAGGTACGCAAAGACGAGCTCGCCGCGATAGTCCTCCATCGCTTCGCACAACACGACCATGAGGCCAATGGCTGCATCGTGTGCTTCGGCGCCGAGCTCGATGCAGCTCTCGATCAGCACGGCGATCGTCTGCTCGAGGCCGTCGTGGTAGTCGGGCCCGGCGCCGTCGATGCACAAGACACAACAGGCGAAGGCGCGCGCGACGTGGTCGGTCTTTGCGCCCTCGGTCCAACGCGTGAGCTCGAGGACCTCGCGGGGATGCCAGCGCAAGGGTTGCGGGATGAGCCCGGTCGACAGGATGTCCTGCAGGGTTGCCAGGTGTGTGTCGTAGTCGTGGCCGTAGTCGCAGCCCGCGATCGCCTTGACCGACTTTGCTCCGAGTCTCGCGCTCAAAAGGTCGAGTAGGCGGGCGGGCTCCGCGCCCCATCCTTCGAGGCGTCGGTGCATGACGACCAGGGCCGCGGGTGAGACGCCACGTGGCGCAACGCGGTCGGCGGTCTCGGGGTCGCCGAGCCAGTGTCGGAAGCCGTGGGCGATTTGGGCTCGTTCCCGGCCGTCCACGTCCGCCGCGAGGGCACGCTCGAGGCATCGGCGGACCGTCTCTTTCCCGGCCTCGTACTCCCGCGACGCCTCGCCGACCGCGAGCCAGTCCTCGGCCGAGCTGGCGAGCAGTTCGGCCTTGGCCAAGGACTCCAGCAGCATCTGGCGGCGCGAGGGGTCGGCCTGTGAGGCGACCGCATTCGTCATCCGGAGGCAACGTTTCACTGTGTCGGACATGGCCAGACCGACCTCGAGCATGCGCCACGCCCCCGCGCGATCGTCGAGCGCGTTCATGTGCGCGTTGGCCAGCGTCCACCACTCACCGTCGCTGTCCGGGTCGCTCGTTTGAGCGTGGGCGCGCCGGACGCCCTCGGTGATGAGGGTGAGGGCCGTCGCGCGGTCGCCGAGCGCGGATGCGAAGGCACCGCCGAGGTCACAGAGGTCGATGATGGACAACCCCTTTGCCCTCGCCGCCGCCAGGCCCGCGTCGAGGCATTCCCTACCCGCAACGCGGTCCGCGAACACCGTGACGTACACCTCACCGAGGTGGCACCACCTGCTCACGCGGGTCGTGGCGTCGGCAACGAAGGCATCGCGACAGAGGTCCAGCGCCACCCGCGCCCACTCCCGGTCAGCCAGCTCGCGAATGAAGACCTCGGCTGCGTTGCGATAGACGAAGACATCGGTGCCCGCGAGCGTGAGCGCCTGCTCGAGGCAGCGACGCACCTCGCTGTGGCCAACGGGGCCGAGCAAACACCAAGCTTCGGCGATGGAGTTCCAGTCGGAGGGGTACGACACGACCGCCTCGGCTTCGCGGAGGCACCTGGCCCGCTCGGCCGGGTCGTCGGTCGCGCGTGTTCGATCGATCCAGTCTTTCGTCGTGTGCATGCCCCGGGGTTTAGCACGCCGATCCGCCTTGTGATCCTCGCTCACTGACCACCATCGGGTAGCCTTGTCTTCGCGCCGGTTTCGAGCCGTTGTGCGACAAGGGATTTCTTCTTACGTTTTGACCCGCTCCATGCAAAGAGGCGCCGCATGACGACCCTCTGGATCGCCGAAACATTTGTATCAGTTCAGGGCGAGGGCAGGCTCTCGGGCGTGCCATCGATCTTCATCCGCACGAGCGGCTGCAACCTGCGGTGCCACTTCTGCGACACGCCGTACACGTCGTGGCAGGCCTCGGGCGAACACCGTGAGCTCACCGATCTGGTCGCCCTGTTCGACGCCCATCCGAACGTGCGGCACGCGGTCGTCACTGGCGGCGAGCCGATGATCGCCAAGGGCATCGAGACGCTCGTCGCAGCCCTCAAGGCTCGTGGCCTGCACGTCACCATCGAGACCGCGGGGACCGTCTACAAGCCGCTGCCCGGCGTCGACTTGTGGTCGATCTCACCGAAGCTCGCGAGCTCGACCCCGACCTCCACCCACGAGGACGGTATCGACTGGGCCGTCCGCCACGAGCAGACCCGCTTCAATCCCGCCGCATTGAAGCAGTTGATGGCCGGCGACTACCAGCTCAAGTTCGTCGCCGGGCACGCGAGCGACCTCGACGAAATCGCTTCGATCACGACCCAGCTCGGGGCCGACCCCGGCAACATCCTGGTCATGCCTGAAGGGGTCACGAATGACGAGCTCAACGCCGTCGCCACCTGGCTCGTGCCCGCGGTCATCGAGCGCGGTTGGCGCTTCTGCGACCGGCTCCACATCCGGCTCTTCGGGCACACACCCGGCACCTGAAGCCAGGTCAACTTCGCTTCTTTCTGGTACCCGTCGAAAGGCCCGCGACGAGGGCCGTGACCAGCGCCCGGATGGAGACGAGCTGTCGCAGCTCCACCCGATAGACGGCGCGCATGGCCGACGGCGCCGCCCGCCATTGCTGGAGCACCTGGACCAGCCGCTTTGCCTTGAGCGCGTCTTCGACGAGCCAATCCGGCAGCATCGCCACCCCAAGCCCCGCTTCACACGCATCCCGCAGTACCATCGGCGCGTTGCTGCTGAGCGGTCCGTGGACCTTGATACGGCGCGTCTCGGCCGGCTTGGAATCGGTCCGTGTGAGACTCCACGATGCGCGCCCCACAGGTCCCTGCGCGAGTACCGGGACCCGGGTGAGGACGTCGGGGTCCTCGCCTCGACGAAGCTCGGGGTGTTGTTTGACAAGGTCGGGCGTCGCGACCAGCAGGCGCTCGAAGACACACAGGTCATGGACGACGAGGTCGGGTATTCGAGGCGAGTCGACACCCCCGCGGACCGCGACATCGACGCCCTCCGACAGGAGATCGACGATACGGTCATCGAGCCGCAGGTCGATTTGTAGACCTGGATGGTCACGCGTCAGCTTTGCGATGATCGGGACAATACGTGCGAGACCAAAGGTCACGGGAACAGACACGACAAGCGTGCCGAGCGGCTGGTCATGGACCACCGAGTGTGCCTCGTCCATGGCGCGCATGACGTCTCGGGCTTTGGACTCGAAGCGCCGCCCGGCGTCGGTCAGCGCCAGCTGCCGGGTCGTCCGGACAAGCAGTGCTGAGCCGAGCTCGTCTTCGAGCGAGATGAGCTGACGACTGACAGCCGACGTGCTGAGGCCCATGGCACGTCCCGCTGCCGACAGGCTGCCGCTGTCCACGATGCGCAAGAACGTCGTGAGGTGTTCATAAGAAGGCATGACTGTAATGTCGGTCAGCTTTGCGTTTGACGCAACGAATCATCGCGTCCGAGGCGTCTACCGGAATGGCTCTGCCAGCCCTAGGGTGTCCTTGTCGCCGCAACCCGCGGTGGACCCACAGAGGAGCCGACCATGAGCCGCATCGAGACCCCGACCATCACCACCGCCCCCGCCGCCAGCCGTCCGCTCATCGAGGCGCTCGCGCAGAAGTTCGGCCGCGCCCCCAACCTGTTCGCGACCATCGGGCATTCGCCGGCCGCTCTCTCGAGCCTGCTCGGCGCGATGGACGCCCTCTCACGTGGAGAGCTCACCGCGGCCGAAATCGAAGCCATCAACCTTCACGTCTCCGAGCTCAACGGCTGCGCCTACTGCGTCGCCGCGCACGGGGCCATCGGCAAGGGCGGCGGGCTCAGCCCGGACGACATCGCGAACTACCGCAAGGGTGTCGGCAGGAGCCCACGTGAAGACGCCATCCTGGCCTTCTGCCGCCGCATCGTCCGGACCGGTGGAGCAGGTGCCGGCACCGAGCTCGCTGGCCTTCGTGAGACCGGCGTGACCGATGGCGCCATCATCGAGATCATCACCCACGTCGCCCTCAAGGCGATGACCAACGCGGTCGCCATCGTGGCCCAGACCGAGGTCGACTTCCCGCGCCAGCCCCACCTGCCGTCGGTCTGAGACGTCTCGTCCAGGTCGCACCCACCACCCTCCTGTGGCAGATGATCGCTGCGGCGGGGAGGGTGGTGATGTTCAGGGGGCCATTATGTATCAGCCAGCTTCTCCGAATGGGGCCCCGCCTGCCCGACTCATTGCCACACCACCGCGGTCGGTTCAGTGGCGATAGTGTTGTTGTCGGTGGCCAGCTGGCCGACGTTGTTGTTCCCCCAGCACGCGAGCTCGCCGTTTGGGCGGCGCAAGCACATGAAGTCCTTCCCCGACTTCAGTTCTACCCATTCGCCTAGTCCGGTCAGCTCATAGGGAGTGGTCTCGGACGTCGCATTGGCGATCGGGTGGAGCGGACGGATCCCCCAACACCAGACCTGCCGGCTGGCCGTGACGCCACAGACGTGGCTCTCGCCGGCGACGAGGTCAGTGATATCTGCCAACCCTTCGACGAGGACCGGGAATGCGCTGTCGGTCGTAGTGCCGTTGCCGAGTTGACCGCGGAAGTTCCTACCCCAACACCAGACCTGGCCCCCATTGAGGGCACACGCAAACTGGCTTCCAACCACGATCTTCGTCAGCCGCGTCAACGACTCCACGACTTGTGGAGTCGTGGCCTGCGCAACGGCCAGGTTGGCTCCAAGCTGCCCAAAGTTGTTCCGTCCCCAGCAACGGCCCGTCAGGTCACCCATCACGGCGCAGGCGAAGTCCAATCCGACGGCCACCTGCGTCGCCCCCTGCAACGCTGTGATCTCGGTTCCTGAGCGACGAAGCGTAGTCGTGCCGTCGCCGATCTGGCCATAAGTGTTCTCTCCCCAGCAAGAGACCTTGGCGCCGGTGCTCACCGTACACGTCGTGTTTCCGCCCGCATCGATCGAAACCACCTGACTGATGCCGGGGATCTGGCTTGATTCATCGTCCCGCGTGATGTTGCTGGGCCGCCCGAGCTGTCCCATCGTGTTTGAGCCCCAGCACCGCACGACTCCGCCCGAGACGCCGCACGAGTGATTGCTCCCAAGTGCCAGGAAATCGAAGCTAGTCGGTCCTTTGGTCGGTCTGGTTCGTGTGAAGCTCGTGTTACCGCCCTGATAGTGGGAGTTGAGGCCCCAACACCACGTGCCGCGGTTGGTCAGGGTACAGGCGTGTTGGGAGCCGAGCTCGATCGCCCGAGACTCGAGGCAGGTGCTCGCGTCACAGCCGAGGACGCATGTCCTGGTGCAGGAGCCGCACATCAGCCTATCGTTTGTGACGTTCTTGCACGCCCCGTCGCAAACGATCCAACCGCTTGGGCAGGTGCATCGCGAGTTCACGCAGCTCCCTGAGGTCGGGCACACATTGCCACAGGTCCCGCAGTTGTTCCGATCCGTCGCGGTGGTGCGACAAGCGCCGCTGCACGGGATCTGGCCTGTGGGGCAGGTGCAACGCCCTTCGGCACAGGATGCGCCAGTGGCACAGACGTTGTTGCAGAGCCCGCAGTTGTTCCTGTCCGTGAGCACACGCAAACAGGCGCCTGCACAGTCGAGTTGCCCCGCGGGACATCCACACTCGGCGCCGACACAGATCCCGTTCGTTGAACATGGATTGTCGCACTCACCGCAATGCGCCGCGCTGGTCTGAATGTTCGTGCAGCTGTACCACTCGGGTTCGCAGCGCGCGCGTGTGTCCGTATCCGGGCAGCTGTAGGCGTACCCGTTGGCGTTCGTAAAGGGTGTATCGCCGCACTTCTGTTGGGCATCGCAAATCCATGAGCACTGACCTGACGCCGCGTCGCACCACTCCTCGCGGTCGTCGCACACCCCACATGCGAGCCCCCCACACTCGCGGCCCTCACACGCCCCGAGGAACGCGGACCGCGAACAGCCGGGAGCCGACGCGGTCCCGGTAAAGGACCAGCCACGCTCGGAAGCCAGCTCGGCACCGTCGACGCCGATGTGGACATAGTGGGTGCCAGCGACAGTCGGCGTGCAGTAGGCAAGGAAGTAGGTCCCCTCGAAGTGACCGATCACCCGGTTGGCGGCGGCCGAGAATGCGAGTGGCAGGCCCGCGACATTCACCGCTTCGTACAGGCCATCGGGTGCGAGCGAACGAAGCTTGGCGCCGTCGTAGTCAGGCCCTTGTAGACCGACGCCGACGACGTGGGTCGGGCTCGCTCGAACCGCATCGCCGACCTCGCCCGGGGCGCCCGTGTGAAGCTTGGTTGTGTCGCGGCTGTTCGTGAAGACCACGATGTGGCTCGTCGCGAGCGCCCCGCTGCCGCTTCGCTCGCCGAGGTTGGTGCGCGCGGTCGTGAGGCGGCTCAGCGCGTTCATGATGGCCCCGTGCAGGTTGATGCCATTGGGTTGGGAGACCACCAGGGTCTCGAGCGCGTCGAGCTGTGCCAGTACATCGTCCTCCAGGATGGAGTGGCGCTGGGCCTGCACCGACCCGGCCATGGCGGCGAAGTAGTCAATGGCTACCAACACCTGGCCCGGCATCCGGTCGTACAGCGTAGTCACGAAGTTGCGGGCGGCGGCAATGAGCTGCACGCGGTGTGGGTCGTTCGACACCGAGAGGTCGAGGACGAGTGTCACGAGAGCCATGGCGCCTGGCTTGGGCAAGAGCGTCGCGTTCGCCTCGGCCCCGAGCGACTCGTTCGCCTCGAACACCTTGAAGTCACGCTCGGTCAGGTTCTTCACCGGACGCCCCTCGCAGTCCTCCACACCGAAAAAGAGGGCGATCCCCGACGGCGCCGTCTTGCGTCCCTGGAGGACCCGGGTCGCGACACAGGTCGGGTCCGCAGCCTCATCGTAGCCTGTGCCGTCGCCGACGAAGCCGTCGCTGAAGTGTTCGACGTCCGCGATCGCGACGTTGCCGTCCCGGGTCGTCGGGTGCCACGTGTAGCCCAACCCCGACGGCTTGGACCAGAACACGGTGGCGCGTGACGCGTCGCCGACAAACGGGATCTCCACCCGAGCGGGCACTGCGAACGCAAGCCCCGCCGGCTCGAAGCGCCAGACCGCGGAGTACCCGGTGTAGCCCGAAGGCACCGGCGCGTCGGTGCGTGTCAACGTCAGCACGACCGGCTCTTCGAGCGCTCCAGGCGGCACCACGAGGCGCGCTCCGTCAAACGTCAGCTCGCCGCCGCTGGGACCGATCTCCGCTTCCGCCCCAGTCGGCTCGACCACCTCGACCTCCGGACCAGTCGTGTCCGTCGTCTCTTCTGGTGTCCCATCCGGGTCGGTCGCATCGGTCGTTTCGCCCGGCTGCCCATCCGGCTCCACCGCGTCGGGCACAGTCGTTTCTGAAGACACCCCGTCGGGCACGGTGGCGTCACCCTCCGTCGTGTCGTCGAGGGTCGCATCCGGGCCTGTCGTTTCTGGCGCTGGCTCCACGACGTCCACCGTGGTCTCGTCGAGCGGGACGTCAGCCGTGTCCGGCTTGTTACCTTGTGACCCTCCGTCGGAACACCCCAGGGCCCCGAGCGACAAGGCCGAGATGGTCAGGACAGACACGAGGACACGATGACCGAAACGAAGCATGGATGCCTCTGTGCGCGGCGTTGTCCGCGCAGACCGACTAAAAGGTTATTGACGCTGGAAACCTACGTGAGGCGACCGCTCAAAGGCAGTACTTTTCGACATCTGATTAGCAATTGTCTTTATGTCGGCGATTTCAAAGGGCATGGACGTCGCCGTGGCCCCGCATCCGCAGAAGCTTGTCCAGAGCCATCGCGAACCACGAGGATCGGCATCTCATCACTTGTGTTGAGACGGCCGGCCAAGGAGCATGGTGTCCCTCGCGCTTAACAAACGAGCCGACCGCCCAGAGCACGAGCAGTGCCACCTCGTGCCCCGTCGCCCCTCGACTGTGGCCGAGCGCCTTGGCACCCACCGCCCTCACGGGGTACAACCTCGTTCCGTTTCGGAGGGGCATCGTGTTCTGGCGCAAACGAGCGAGGAATTTCGAGGTGCTCGGCGAGCGCTTCGTCCTGCCATCGCTCGACCTCAAGTCGCGCCTCGACCGGGCCGCCCGCATGCGACTGCGGCTCGGCGCGACCTGGCTCGACAGCCTCACCGACCCGCTGCTCAACCCGTTTCGTAAGGCGCACCGCCGCGTGCGCCTACGTTTCCTGCGCGCCCATCGCGTCCTGTCCGCGCACGAAGCCATCGTGTATGCGGCCATCGACCACGTCGCGATCTACGACGATGCGCTTGTTCGCGCGACCCAACACGTTGCCCTACGCTCACGCCAGAAGGTCGACGACCTCCTCGCGAAGGCCGCCGAGCGCCAGAAGATCGCCGACCGCGCCGCCCACCTCGCGACCCGCGTCGGCCCCCAGCTCGAGCGTGACCTCGCCCTGGTCGCGGACCGCATTCGCGCCATCGGCAAGGCCGCCCACCTCATCCTCTTACGCCTCCAGCGCTACCGCGCCTTCGTCAAGCGCACCCTCGCCGGCCTCGTCCATCGCGAAGGCCAGCTCGCCGCCCAACGCACGTTGCTCGTCCACGATGAGCACACCTTCGAGATCGGCCGCGAGCTCGCTGAAGACCAGGACTTCGCCCGCTGGATGGTCGAGCCCGACAACCTCTGCGCCGGGATCGAGACCAACCTGCGCCACCTCGTGGCCGACCTCGACGGGCTCGAAGGCGGGCTCAGCGCCGTCCCCGAGGCGGTCGAGCGCCTGCTCGAAAAGGCCGAGCTCGCCGACTCCGATGGCCTGCCACAAGCCCTGGACGACCCGCTGCTTGGCTTCGACGATGCCACAGGCTCACTCTCGACCGACACCTCGTTGTCCTTGCCACGCCTCGACGAGGTCCCGGTCCGCCTCGACGACGGCGACTGGGAAGCGCTCGAAGCCCACGAGCTCGAGAGCGACATCGTCTTTGGCGCCACGTCGGTGGAAGCCCTCGGCGTCGAAGTCACCGAATGGCTCGCTCAACGCAGCGGCACCGGCAAACGTAAGACCCGCCTGTGCGCGGTCTGCAACAACACGGTCATGGGTGGGGCCACGCTCGGCCGCGCCCACGTCCTGTGTGTCCCGTGCCGCGAGCGCGCCAACACGGGCGGCCACGAATGGCTCCGCAGCGTCGGCTTCGATCCCTTCCGACCCGATCGCGCCGCGCCCCGCTACGAAACGAAGCCCATCACACGTGTCATCTTCGAGTCCGTGGTCGGTTGGGTCCCGAGTGTCGGCCGCGGCGACGAGCCCGTCACCGACCTGTCCTGGTACGAAGCCGTCGAGTTCTGCAACGCCCTGTCCCGGCGCGAGGGCCGCAAGCCCGCCTACCGCGTCAGCGGCGACGCCGTGACACTGCGACGTGGCTCCGACGTCGACGGATGGCGCCTCCCCGACGGCAATTCGGGAACCGCATCGGCCACACGTGAATGGCTCTGGGGCACGGCCGAGCCCAACGGCGGCGCCGCGCCCAAACCGCCACGCCGCCTGTCGGGCGGGCTAAGACTCATCGGCAATCCTTCGCGTCCCGACGTCTTCGACCGCGCCGTACCCGACGCGCGTGAGCCCGATGTCTCGTTTCGTATCGTCTGCGACGGTCTGCCACACAAAAGCGCTGCGACGGCACCAAAGCCGACGCCGCAGCGGCCGCAGCGACCGTCCAGGCGCTCGCCGAGTCCGACTCCAGCGCGCCCCGCCTCGCCCGATGCTGCGCGCCGCGTCGTGCAGGCGCTGTCGCTCGGCATGTTGGTGACGGGGGCGAGCGTCGCCGTCCTCGTCGATCAGCACACCTCGCAGGTCACCACGACCACGCGGCCGACCACCCCGGCGCCGATCAGCAGCCCTGCGTCGCCTGCGTTCCCAACCGAGCCGACGCCCGAGCCTCCGACGTCTCTCCCTGCTACACCCGAGCCGTCGCCCGCAACGCCCGAACCGACCGCGGAAGCCCGCGCCGACCTCCACCTCGAGCAGGGCTACGCCGAGCGCGCCAAGAAGAACCGTAAGGGTGCACGCGCCTTCTTCGACCGCGCCGTCGTCGTCGCCCCCGACGATCTCACCGCGCGTTACGAGGCCGCCCGCGAAGCCGCCTACGCCCGCGATAGCGCCCAGGCGTTCATCCACCTCGACGTCATCAAGAAGGCCGTCGCCGAGCACGGCAAGGCGCGCCAGATCCTGCTGCAGGCACTGAGCGAGCCCGACTTCAACCGGCTCAACAAACGTGACGCCCGCTGGAAGGCGCTCGACAAGGCCGCGACCTCACCCTGAACCCGAGCGCCGCACACCAGGAAATCTTGGCGATCGAGATACTCGAGCGCCGAGATAATCGGCCTATGCCCGGCGCCGTCCAACCGGCTGCGCGCACAGCCTCATGAGCAGCGCTTCCAGGCGCACGGCCGGGTCGATGCGGGTCGACTTCAGCTCCAGCTCGGCGCGAAAGAACTCCTCGAAGCTCTCGCGCAGGAACGGCACCTCGAAGCGCCCGACCTGGTCGGAGAGCTTCTTCGCGACGAACTCGTGCACCTTGAGCTTGGCCTGGATCTCCTGGGCGCCGCCGCCCCGGTCGGCGACCGCCTTGGCCTCCACCAGCTGCCGGAAGTGCCTGACGATGGATCCGAGGATCACCGGCGGATACTCGCGCTGCTCGAGCATCGCGTCGACGTGGCGAATGGCGCCGCGCGCGTCCTTGGCCGATATCGCGTCGACCAGCTCGAAGATCGAATGGCTTCGGGTCGCGGCGAGCGCCCCTTCGACGTCCGCCCGCACCAGCGGCTTGTCCTTGCCGGCGTACAGACTCAACTGTTGCAGCGTCTGCTCGAGCGTCATGAGGCTCGATCCGACGAGGTCCACGATGAGCTTGGCGGTGGCCTGGTCGCAGCGCGAGCCGATCTGGCGCGCCCGCTCGACGACCCACTTCTCGGCCTGCCAACCCTTGAGTAACGGGTAGTTGAGGACCTTTCCGTGTTTCTGGACACGCTTGACGAAGGCCGACCGACCGTCGAGCGGCTCGTTCGCCTTGAGCACCAGCGTCGCCTCGCGCACCGGCTTCTCGGCGTATTTCGCGAGCTCTTCCTTGTCCTCGGTCTTCTTGTCGAGCAGCTCGGCGGCGCGGACGATGACCGCGATTCGGCTCGTGAAGAGCCCGATGGAACGGCACGCCGACAGGATGTCCTTGGCGCCCTTCTTTCCTTCGGCCAGATCGACGCGGGTCACGAGCATCGGGTCGTCGAGTGTTCCGACCGCTGCTTTCACAATCATCTTGGTCGCCTGCTCGATCATCCACAGCTCTTCGCCGTGAACGAGCCAGATCGGCGCGACCCCTTCGGTTTTCAGGCTCTGTTCGAGGGCTGCCAGCTCCATGCCCAGCGACTTAGCAGGGACTCACCGCAGATGCCATGGCTACCGGGGCAACCCTGGCGGTCGCGTCCAGGATTCCGGACGCCGAACCCTTGCCAGTCCAGAATCCTGGACTGGTCAACGGCCAGCGCTTCGACTCGATCCCAAAAAAGCTTTGAAAATCAGAGCCGATGAAATCGCTCCCCACCGCCGTCCCACTTGGCCCGGACATTGCTACAGACGCCGCACCCGTTGCGCAAGGCTGAAGGATCGGATGGTAGGGAGGGCTTGGCCCTTCCGGATTGCGAGGAGATCCAACCCGGCTCGTGTCCCATGACTTGCGGAACGCAAGAGCCGACTCCGCCCACGCCGTCCACGTCCCTGGCTTTGGCAGGGGGCGCGTGTTAGCCCCCCGCCATGACCACCAAAGACATGAAAGGCAAAACGGTGCTCGTGACCGGTTCCAACACCGGGCTTGGGCGTGTCACCGCGGAAGAGCTCGCCCGACGCGGCGCGAAGGTCATCCTCGCCAACCGCTCCGAAGACCGCACCCGACCCGTGCTCGATGCCATCCAGAAGGCCGGGGGCGAGGCCGTCTTCCACCCCCTCGACCTCTCCGACCTGAGCTCGGTCCGAACCTCGGCCGAGGCCTGGCTCGCGAGAAACGAACCGCTCCACGTCCTCATCAACAATGCTGGCCTCGCGGGCCAGAAGGGCATCACCCCCGACGGCTTCGAGCGGCACTTCGGTGTCAACCACCTCGGCCCCTTCCTCTTCACGCTGCTCATCCTGCCGTCGTTGCGGCAGGCCGGCGAGGCCCGCATCGTGAATGTCGCGTCGCGCGCTCACAAACGTGTGAAGCGCCTCTCCTTCGAGGCCCTCCAGCGCCCGACCGCCTCGCCTACGGGCTTCCCGGAGTACGGGGTCAGCAAGCTCGCCAATGTCTACTTCTCGCGTGAGCTCGGCCGCCGCCTCGCCGGCTCTGGCATCACGACCTACGCCGTCCATCCGGGGGTCGTCGCCTCGGACATCTGGCGTAAGGTGCCATGGCCATTTCGCTCGATTATCAAACGATTCATGGTCACCAACGAGGAAGGCGCCAAGACCCAGATCCGCTGCGCCACCGACCCAGCGCTGCGCCACGAGACCGGCCGCTACTACGCCGAGTCGCGTGAGCTGGCGCTGCAGGGCCTGGGCAACGACGAGACCCTGTCCAAGACCTTGTGGGAGCGCTCCATCGCCTGGACCGGCGCACCCGAGCCCTGACGACGAGGACACTGCGAGGCGCCACCGACGAGCCTGCAAGGGGCGAGAGGCGAGAGGCGATAGAAACGATGCAAGATGTCACCAACCGGTCCCGCGTCGATGTCGAGGCGGTCGAAGCCAACGCCAGGTCGCTGCTCGGGCTCTTCGCCGAAGTCTTGCGCGATGTCGGCCGCCCGTCCGCCGCCGCAGCCCTGCCACTCGTCGGCACCAACACCATCCCACGCGATGACGACGCCACGCTTGCCGTCACCATCGCATTCCACCTCATGGCACTCGTCGAACAACGCGAGACCGAACGCCATCGCGACGAGGCCCATCGCCTGGGTCAGGTCGAGAGTGGGCTCTTCCAATCGGTTCTCGCCGAGGCCGCCCGCCTCCTCACACCGGCCGACCTGGCATCGACACTTGCCGCCTCGCTTCCCGACGTCGACGTCGAAGTGGTGTTCACGGCCCACCCCACGGAAGCCCGACGTATCTCGGCCATCGAGCAATATCGTGAGCTCTACGCGCTCCTCCCCGCGGACCGAATGCTCGATAGCCTCGACCCCGAGTGCCGCACCAACATCATGACCACCCTCGAGCGCCTCTTCTTCGCAGGCGAAGTCCGCCTCCGAAAACCGGGGATCGCCGACGAACGCGCCGTCGTCCTCAACGTGCTCCGCTCCTCGCTGGCGACCGCACTCCCACTCGTCGACGGCCACCTCGACCACGCCGCGGCGCACCACGGCCTACCCCCGCTCCCCCTGCCTCGCCTCCGCTTCACCTCCTGGGTCGGCGGCGACCGCGACGGTCACCCGCTCATCACGGCAGACGTCACGCGTGACACCCTCCATCACCATCGCCAGGTTGCCCTCGACCTCCACCGCGAAAGGCTGAACCACCTCGGTGCGCGCCTCGGTCTATCGGGCCTGCGGCAGCCGCCGCCACCTCGTCTCACGAACGCAATCGACCGGCTCGTCACGCTGCTCGGCGCCGCCGCCGCTCCCGCGCTCGCCCGCAATCCAGACGAACCCTGGCGGACGCTCGTCAACCTCATCGCGCTGCGTTTGCCCGACGACCTCACGCCCGCCCCCTATCATTACAAGCAGAGCTCGGACCTCGCAGCTGACCTCACCGACCTCGAGGCCTCGTTGCACGACATCGGCGCCCACCGCCTCGCCATCGCCGACGCGCGCCCGGTCCGCCGTGTCGTCGAGGCCCTCGGCTTCCACTGCGCGTCGCTCGACATCCGCCAGAACAGCGCGAACCACGACCAGGCCTTGGACCAGCTCCTCGTCGCAGCGAAGCTCGCCCCGTCTGACTTCTCCACGTGGCCCGAAGACCGGCGCCTGACCTTCCTCCACGGAGAGCTCGCTTCGCTGCGCCCCTTCGCTTCGCCGCTCGCCAATCTTGGTCCGCAGGCAGCGGCTATCCGCGACGCGCTCGCAGTTTTTGCAGAGCACGCCGCCATCCACGGCCACGACGCCCTGGGTCTCTACATCGTCAGCATGACGCGCTCGTTGTCGGACCTGCTCGTGCCGCTGCTGCTCGCCCGTGAGGCCGGCCTGCTGGTAGACACGGCCCAAGGCCCGGCCTGCCCGCTTCAGATCGTCCCGCTCTTCGAGACCATCGACGACCTCGCCCATGCGCCAGAGATCCTCGCGGCCTTCCTCGACACCCCTATCGTCGCCCGCTCGCTGGCCCTGCAACGCCCGTCTGCTCGCCCGTCTGGCCACACGTCTGGCCACACGTCTGGCCACATGTCTGGCCGCCCGTTTGCCAAACCGATCCAGACCGTTATGGTCGGCTACTCCGACAGCAACAAGGACGGCGGGATCACCGCCAGCCTCTGGGGTCTCCATCGCGCCGAGCACGCGCTGCTCGAGACCGCCGCCGCACGCGGCATCGGCCTTCGTTTCTTCCACGGACGTGGTGGCACTCTCTCACGAGGTGCTGGCCCGACCCACCGCTTCTTGTCGGCCATGCCCGACCACGCGTTGCACGCCGGCCTTCGCCTGACCGAGCAGGGCGAGACCATCGTCCAGAAGTACGGAACCCCCGACGCCGCCGCCTACAACCTCGAGCTCCTGCTCGCGGGCACCCTGCGCCGCAACATCCTCGATCCGCGCGCCTCGCCCGCCCCGCTCGGCCCGCCCGGCCCGCCCGAATCGTCCAGACCGAGTCAGCTGTCAGCCGCCATGGACAAGGTCACGGCCGCGTCTCGTAAAGCCTACGAGGCGCTCACCCAGTCGCCCGACTTCATCAACTTCTTTCGTGAGTCGACACCCATCGACGTCATCGAGACGAGCGGGATCGGGTCCCGCCCATCGCGCCGAACCGGCCAGGCCTCGGTCGCCGACCTGCGCGCCATCCCGTGGGTCTTTGCGTGGGCCCAATCGCGCTGGGCCATCACGGGTTGGTATGGGCTTGGTTCTGGCCTCGCAGCCTTGGAAGCCGAAGACCCCACCACCTTCGAAGCCCTCATCGCCGCCGCACTCGTCTGGGCTCCGCTGCGTTACCTCGTCGCCAACGCCGCGGTCAGCGTGCTCGGAATCGACCTCGACGTCGCCCGTCGCTATGCAGCTCTCGCCGCGGACACGCCTCCAAATCACCACATCGCAACCACCATCGAAGCCGAGCTCCGCCTCACCCGCACGATGCTCGAGCGTTGCTACGGGGGCCCCCTCGAAGAGCGTCGTGACCGCGACTATCGACTACTCGCACTCCGCTCTTCGGGGCTGGCACCTATCCACGGACGGCAGATCGACCTGCTCTCCGCCTGGCGCCAGTCGGACCGCACCGACGACCAACTGCGCCGCGACCTGCTCGCCACCGTCAACGCCATCGCCGCAGGATTACGAACGACAGGCTGATTCGACTCCATTAAGGTAGACCTTCGCCGGGTCCATCCACGATGGTCCCGGCACCTTCGAACCCTTTGAGAGACAACATGAACCTTTCGCGTACCCGCACTTCGCTCCGCCTCGTCCTCAAGACCGCCGTCGTCGGTGTCTTCTTCGTCGGCTGTGGCAAGTCCGACACAATGGCAACTCCCGCAGGGGCTCCCACAGGCGAGGCCCCACAGGCCGAGGCCTCGGCTCCCAAGCTCGTCAAGAAGACGATCGGCGTGCCGCCGAAGTTCGACGACCCGGAGATCAAGGTCACCCTCGACTTCCCCGAGAGCTGGATCGAGCACGACTTCTTCAAGGGGTCTTGGGTCCCGTCTGCCGACGCCGACGCCATGAAGGTGAGCGTCAAGTTCGAGCGCACCTGCAACGGTCAGTGCAGCGCGGACGACATCCCGGGCAACATCGCCAAGGCCAAGACTGAGGCCACCGAGAGCGTCACCAAGCCCGACCTCACGCTGATGGGGATCTCGGCCGAGGATGCTCCCTTCTGGACCGGAACCGTCGAGGTCCTCGGCGACGAGACACTCCCCAACGGCGCCGTCCTCCTGGCGTACCGCTCGTCGTACCCCAAGCCGCCCGCCGACAAGGCGCACCCGGTCACCGGGCTCTTCATCAATTGCTACGTCCATAACAAAGACGACGACCACTACCTGGTCATGGAAGGCCGGGCCGACGCCGCCAACGAGAAACACGTGTGGCCCGTCCTCAAGGACGTGTGCGCTACACTGACCTACGCCACACCCGCGCCCGCGCCCGAGCCAACGCCCGCGCCCGAGCCAACGCCCGCGCCCGCGCCCGCGCCAACGCCCGAGCCAACGCCCGCGCCCGCGCCAACGCCCGCGCCCGAGTGACCCCTGGCGGGTTGTGCTGGCCTCGCGGCCGACTCCGCGTTAGCTGAGCGGCGCGATGCCTGACGAAACCAACCCACCAGACCCCGAGCCCTCGGCCCTTTCGAACGGCGTCCCGCGCACTGTCGGCGAACGGCTGCGGGATGCCGTCGAGCTGTTCGAAGCGCTGATCGCCGATCGGAGCCTGCTGCTCGAGGTCGACAAGGAGACCTCCGAGCGCCTGCTCGTCGCGGCCGGTCGTGTCTCACGTCCCGACAAGGCGGCGCGTAAGGCACTCTCCAAGGCGCGCGAAAAGATCAACCGCATCGCCGAGCGCGATGATGCCGACGCGACCTTGTCGCAGACGGGGATCCGCAAGCTGCGTGAGAACCCGATCTTCGAGACGCCGCGCCGCCTCGCGCAGTTCGCCGCCGGACACAATGGTGCCGCCCGACCCCTGCCGCTGAGCCACTTCGACGGACCGGACTCCAACCCGGCCCGACTCGTCCCCGTCGCAGACCAGGCCGAGCTCGCTGGATTCTCGGTGCAGGCCCAGCAGCCCGAAGAGGCCGAGCGCCACGAGACCCACCTCGACCAGAATGACGCCGCGCCGACCTCGACCCGCCCACGCAAGGAGCGTGTCCAGTGCTACGTCTGCCGTGAAGACTTCGGCGAGATCCACTGGTTCTACGACCAGCTCTGTCCCACCTGCGGCGACTTCAACTACAGCAAACGCGACCCGCACGTGGACCTCTCGGGGCGCTACGCGGTCATCACCGGCTCACGCGTCAAGATCGGCTTTCAGGCCGCCATCATGCTCCTGCGTAACGGCTGCCACGTCATCGTCACGACCCGTTTTCCACGCGATGCTGCCCGTCGTTTCGCGGCCGAAGTCGACTTCGGCGACTGGAAGGAACGCCTGCAGATCCACGGGCTGGACCTGCGCCATATCCCAAGCGTCGAAGCCTTCTGCGAGCGCCTCCTGCACACGCTGCCGCGGCTGGACTTCATCATCAACAACGCGTGCCAGACGGTGCGTCGCCCACCCGGCTTCTACGACCACCTCATGGGGCTCGAGCGGCGCATCGCCCACGAGCACAACCCGACCGAGCTGGCACTGCTCGCCGAGCCCGACGCAAGCTTCGCCGACAACAGCGAAAGTGCCGCCATGGCGCTGACCGCCAATCGCCTCAGCGGGGCACTTGCGACCTCACCCATCCCGACCCACCTGTCGGCCGAGCTCTCGCAGATCCCCCTCGTTGCGAGCGACCTCGAACGCGGCGAGCACCTCTTCCCGACGGGTGCGCTGGATGCCGACCAGCAGCAGGTCGACCTGCGCGAGATGAACAGCTGGCGCCTCAAGCTCGCCGACGTCGAGACCGTCGAGCTGGTCGAGGTCCACGTCGTCAACGCCGTCGCACCGTTCATCATCAACGCGCGCCTGAAGCCGCTGATGCAACGTGTGCCCACCGCTGACAAACACATCGTCAACGTGTCCGCGATGGAGGGCCAGTTCTATCGCAGCTACAAGAGCGACCGGCACCCGCATACAAACATGGCCAAAGCTTCGCTCAACATGATGACCCGCACCGCGGCTCTCGACTACATCGAGAGTGGGATCCACATGAACAGCGTCGATACGGGCTGGGTCACCGACGAAGACCCGGCCGCCATCGCCCAGCGCAAACGCGACGAGCACCGGTTCCACCCACCGCTCGACATCGTCGATGGCGCGGCCCGTATCGTCGACCCGATCTTCGATGGCCTGTCGACGGGGCGCCACATCTGGGGCCAGTTCCTCAAGGACTACCGCATCACCGACTGGTGACGGCGACAATCTTGGCCTCGCGTCGTGTCGACGACGGAGGCAAGTGCTAAACATTGTTGTTGAATCAATTCTCTTGCCGTCCCGGTTGGCCCGCGCGATGGTCCGCCCATGCGCTCACGGTCCACCGTCGTCACGGCCCTCGCGATCCTCCCCGTCCTCTCCAGCCTGGCCTTCGTCGCCTGCGATGACGAGGCCTACGCCCCGCCCGAGGACGGCCTGCCGTTCGTCGTGCCCGAGGGCAAAGAGGACAACTTCCTCGCCAAGTCCGCTCAGGAGTACCTGGTCGAGGGTGAGACCCGTATCGTCCTCGACGCTACCGACGCGAGCCTGTCGGACGCCGACAAGCTGCTCAAGGTCAAGCGCCTCATCCCGTTCAAGCAGGTCGTCGTCTCCTGGTTCCTCAACGCCTGGATTGCGCCCAAGGACAAAGACGACAAGAACTTCGGGTATGGCGGCTTCTCGGCCCTGACCAAGAACGGCTCGTTCGAGGACCTGAACATCCGCAAGGTCGATGACCTGACCTGGTCATTCACGACGCGTCAGCAGCTCGCGGGCCCGCTCGATCTGCTCGACCAGCTCCCGGTCACACGCGCCAATGGCAAGCTCACCTTCGAGCTCGCGGTCGGCCGGATCTCCAACACCGACATGCAGAAGCTCGCCGCCAGTGCCGAATGGTTCCGCTCGGCTCCATGGGAGAACTTCGACCCGCGTGTCACGCCCGCGACCGACTTCGAGAAGATGATGTTGACCATCACGCCGCAGCCGCGCTCGCTCGACGGCTGGCTCGACACGCCTGCGCTCTTTGCCGACGGCAAGGTCACCATCGGCGTCCACTTCGGCTGGGACTATCACTCGGCTTCACACATCTCGGGCTCGAAGGCGCTCTACAAGTGGCTCATGGACAAGGGCTTCAAGTCCCCCGTCAAGAGCTACGACGTCCTCACCCGCACGAGCGCGCCGTTCACGAAGACCATCGTCGCCAACAAGAAGCAGGTGAAGGTCGAGCTCTGGATGTACTGGGGCAAACCCGGTGGCTCGACGGATCCCGACACGAGTGCCGGCGCGACCAACCTGCGAAACGACCTCATCAAGAGCCTCGAGACCCGCGAGGTCGTCATCTATAGCGGGCATTCGGGGCCGTTCTGGGGTTTCTCGATGGGCAACTGGAACAAGACCGAGGCGGGCGAGCTCGAGGACAACGAGCTGAAGAAGCTGGCACTCCCGAAGTTCTACCAGCTCGTCCTGGCCGAGGGCTGCGAGACCTACGCCCTGGGCGAGGCATTCTACGCGAATCCCTCGAAAATCAAGAGAGACAGCCTCGACATCATCACGACCACGACGTACTCGACCGCCGAGGACGCCGACCCGGTCGAGGACTTCCTCGACGCCATCGTCGGCACCTACCGCAACAAACACGTCCCGTGGCTCTGGACCGAGCTCTTGCTGGCACTCGACTACAACGCCTGGGACGCAGCCATGTACGGCGTGCACGGCGTCGACGACACCCCGCACCTGCATCCCTACGCCGACCCGGCGAAGTTCTGCGCGAGCTGCAGCAAGGACGCCGACTGCGGGGCCGAGGGCAACTTCTGTGTGAGCCTCGGGACCGAGGGGCGTGTCTGCTCGGCCGCCTGCACCGGTGACGACGGCTGCCCCGACGGCTATGCCTGCGCCGCAGTCGCCCAGGACGCCAGCATCACGGGCAGCGCGTGTGTGCCGCGTTCGTTCTCGTGTAAGGGTGGCAGCAGCGCCCCGAACAACCAGCTCATCATCAACGAGGTCATGGCCGACCCGCCGTCCGGCCCCGACGGTGACCTCAACGGCGACGGCGAGACCGACGCCGACGCCGACGAGTTCGTCGAGCTCTACAATGCCTCGACCATCGAGCTTCGCCTCGACGGCTGGACCGTCTCCGACGGCACGGCAGTACGCTTCACCTTCCCGTCGAATACCAAGCTCGCCAAGGGCAAAGCCGTCGTCGTCTTCGGCGGCGGCAGCCCCGACGCGCTGGGCGGCACGGGCGCCAAGGGCTTCGTCGCGGCTGGCCTCAAGCTCGCCAACTCGGGCGACACGGTCGTCATCCGCAACAACAAGGGCGTCGTCGTCGACCGCTTCGTCTATGGCGCCGAAGGTGGCCGCGACAAGAGCCTCGTGCGCACGAACGATGGCGACAAGAAGGCCGGCTTCACCGCCCACCCGGGCAACGCCATCGCCTCGCCAGGGCTGCGCTCCAACGGCGCTCCCTTTTGAGCCGGTGAGGCTCTACACTCTGTCCGTCCTCAGGCGCCGACCTCGACCACACCCTCGCCGGCGCTGGTCCCGTTGACGAGCACCTCGAAGCGGTGACGGCCGGGGTGCACCGTCCGGATGGTCCGATGCACGAAGGCGTGGCGCGTCTCGAGGGTGATGACCTCGCCGGGGGCGAGCCGTCTGTCGCCCCACCTGAAGACCTTACGTGAGTCCTTCTGAGTCTTCGTCGGACTCGTCATCGCGAAGTCGACGCGACAGTCGACGTCGTGTTTGCCGCGGTTCTCGAGGGTCGTCTTCAGAGTCGCCGAGTCGCCGATCCGACAGCGCTTCGGACTCACCGAGAATGACACCACATGCATGTCGCGCGAGCCGAACCCGAAGAGCGCCATCACCTCCGGGTGGCCCGCTTTGAGGAGCCCACGAGCGGCATGTTTGACGAGCCACTTCACGCCTTCGTGGTCCTCGCTGCTCCAGCTCTTCAGCACCTCGAGCCCGCGCTCCAGGTCATCTTTCAAGATGTCCTGAAGGTGGTTGGCGATGGACCTCTGAACGTACCGCGCCTCGTCGTGTCGTAGCCGCGACAACAAGGCGATGCGCCGCTCGGTCGCACCACCCAGGCTCGTCACCTTCTTGCCCCAGGGCAGTCGTGTCCGGGTCCCCTCGCTGAGCCAACGCCGCACGTGTTCGTTCGGGTGGTCGACCAGCGCCTCGAGTCGACCGAGGATTCCATCCACATCGGCCGCCAGGAATGGCCGCACCGCGAACTCCGACGTGAACCGTTGTGTGAGCTCGATCATCGCGTCGAAACTGGCGTCCACGTCGTCGAGCCCATAACGAGCGATGAACTCGCCATAGGGCCAATACCGATAACCCGACCCCGTCGACTCCGGCAGTATGGTCGTCTCGTCGGCTTCGGCATTGGCAACCTTCCCTGCATCTCTGGGTAGCGGAGGCATCGAGCCGACCAGGACAGCCATCGCGTCGCGCGTGCTCAGCCGTCCCATCGCCGCCTTCATGGCGTCCGCGATGAGACCTATCCGCCCACTCATCTCGAGCGCATCGAGCCCCTCACATCGCTGGATGAACAACTCGGCGTCGAGTCGTCGCTTGCCACCGCTCGCCACCAGCGTCCGCGCCATGTCCTCGACCAGCGTCCGGTCAAACCAATGTTTGAAGACCTTACGCTGCTCTCCGTCGTCCGCGGTATTCTTCGCGCTCGCACCCATCTCACCCTCGAATCTCAGAGCCTCGGCTCAGCGGGGTAGGGGGTTGCCCGGCGGCGTCCACTCCCCATCGCGGTCGACATCGACCTCGATCGGGTTGGTCAGCGCATATGGCACATCCCCGAGCTCGACAGGGGCGAGCGACCCGGTCCCGATGACCTCGACGACATACCACGCATCGGCGCTCGGTGTATGCCGCATGACCCCATCGAATCTCTTGGCAGGTGTGCCCACCTCGGGTCCACGGTTGGCATCGTCGAACGACTCGACCACGACGGGCACCCCGTTCTCCCAGAGGCGCACTTCGGTGACGCCGATCCAGGTCGGCGCCCACACCTCGACGGCGAAGCTCACTTCGCCCGCCTCGTCGACCTGGGTCAGCTCGCCCATCTGTGTTCCATCGCTCGCCGAGAACCGAACGAACGGCCCACACGACACAAACGTCCGCCGCTTCAAGAGCGGGTCCACGATGGCCTGCGCGTCGAGTTCGAGCGCGGTCTTCTCGAGTGCGATCCAGCCCCGCGGATGCCCGATCCCGGACCCCTCGGAGTGGCTGTCCGACCCCGACGACAAGGTCTTGCGCCAGCCAAGATTCGTCAGTAGGATCCAGTCGTTGAGTGCCTCGTCGTTGCTCGGCGATCCGACACAACGACCATTGAAGACCTCGATGAGGTCCCAGTTCGTCGTGAATCGTTCGGGGTTCGCCGCGAGCCCGGTCGCCGAGTCCAGACCGACGTAGTCGAAGTACGCGAAGAACGGCACGCCGCTGCGTGGGTGATTCACCTGGATCACCACCGGCTCGGGTTGTTGTAGCCGCATTGCTTCGAACAACTCGGAGCCCGGCCGGCCGTGTTCGTAGACCCCACCACCCGACGGCAGACCCGGGTCGTAGACGAGCGGGAACGCATTGAAGTGGCCGTACTCGAAGGTCGTGACCTCCTGCGCTGGAATCGGTGCCACCCAGCCGTCGACCCCGGCCTCGTTCGCCGCCGACAACAGGTCCCCGACGTACGCATGCTCGGTCATCATCGGCAGCACCAGGTCGTTGGCCGCCGCCTGCCGCACACGGGCGTCATAGGGCACGTCGCTGTCTGAGCTCCATCGGCCGTGAAGGTGCATGTCCGCTGCGAGCCATCCGGTCGTATCGACAACTCTTTCGACCATCATCTCGAGTGGACGGGTCTCGTCGGCTTCGAGGTCGAAGGTCGCCTCCGCGAGCTCATAGCTGTACCCGCGTGAGGCCACGGCCCGATACCGCCCTGCCGGCAACTTCACGGGGGTCTCGGCCTCGATGATGTAGGTCAGCGCACTGCGACCCGAGCCCGGGTCGGGCCCGAGCCTGACCTCTGACGGAGCGAACGGCGACGTCGTCCCGGCCAGCCGAAACACCGTCAACTGCGCTGGCACAAGAGCCCCATCCTGGTCGCGCACCGTGACCTCGAGCACACCCGGCGCGGGGACCACCAACGCGACGTCATCGACCGGTGGTGTCACCGTCATCGTCGCCGAGCCACCCTGACCTGACGCCCACGCCTGCAGCGTCACTTGCTCGCTCGGCACATTCAGCTCGAAAGTTCCGTCGTCGCGAATAGGCGCCACGCCGACGACCTGGCCATCGGCCGCGGTCGCCGCCACCCAGGCGGGCTCGGGCTCGGCGTCACCTCGGCCACGGACACGCTCCGTGAGCCCTGCCACGGTCCCGCTCACGACCGAGTCCTGAGGTGTCCTCCGCAGCTCGAGCCCGCTCGTCCCCTCGTCGCTCACGAGGTAGACGAACTCGAGGCGCTTCGTCTCGCCGGGTTGCACGATGAAGCCCGGCAACGAGAGCAGGTCGACGTTGTTGTACGAGAACAGCCCCGTCGCTGTCATGTCTCCGCCGAGCTCGATGGCATAGCTGGCCGTCAGCCCGACCGCTCCGAACCAACCGAGCCCGCCCTGTCCGGCCGCTCCAGCGAAGCCCGCCCCAGGCGCGAAGCTCTTCACCCCATCACCCATGTTGAGGGCGATGAGCGGGAAGTCCATCTCGACCCGATTCGCCCCATCGTTGTGCAGCGTAACGCTCAGCTCGAGACGCGCTTCGTCGGGCGCCATCCGATAATCGTACGTGACATCCAGGTCGGCCGGCCCCGGGTTCAGGAACTGCCGGATGAAGCTCTCTGGCCAGTCGTAACGCTGCGTTCGACCACGTAGCTGGACGTGGGAGACACCATCGCGTCCGTCCGAGACGACGCTCGCCGACTCTGGTGCGAAGGCCCTCAGGTTCCAGGCGAACCATATCTCGCCGAAACGATCTTCGCCGAGGGTGCCCTCGTCGACCCGGGTCGCGTCGACCACGGTCCCACCAAAATGACGATAGCCGCCACCGATGCGCGCCCCTTCGATGACGAAGGCGGCCTTGTTGTTCTTGATGAGGAAGTCGCCGGCCTTGCCTTCGCTCTTGGGGCCCGCGATGAGCGTGTCCGGGCCGGTCGCGACGCCAGCGACGACGCGTCCGGGTGGCACGGCCTCATCGAGGTCCAGCTCGGGCAGAAGGGTTGGCCCTCCATCGTCCGGTTCCGTATCGGACGGCACTTCCACGGAGTCGAGGTCCGCATCGTCCGCCGTGTCGGGCGGGGTACGTTCGGGTGTGTCGTCGCAGGCCACGGCCGAGAGGGCCATCGCAGCCATCGTGAGAAGAGCCGAACGTCGAAACGGTGAACCGAGCAAAGCCATAGCCGGGCAGTGTGGTTCCACACGCGTATGAAGGCAACAGGCCGTCATCGTTTCGGTGACGATTCTGTTTCGAGGACCCTGTTATCGGCTCGAGGTCACTCAGGTCGTCGCGATCAGCAACCCGAGTGCCACGGCGACTCCCGCGAGGAACCATGCCACGGCCTGCTCGACCGGGAAGCGGCTGAGCTCTTCAGCTGCGCGCGCCTTCAGCCGCTCGGACACCTTGGCCACCCGACGACGGCCTCGGTCGAGCGGCGTCTGACCCCGGTCTCCGGCGATTGGACGCGGTATGCCGCGAAGGCGCTCGAGCTCGGATGGACCGAATCCGTTCGGCGCGTCGAGTCGACCCGAGTGCCGAGCCTTGGCAAGGTCGGTGTTCGACTTGATACGCGGAACGATGCCCCGCTCAGCGGCGGCATTGTAGGGCGGGGCGACCGCGTTGAGAGGTGCCGCGGCGCCTTCGACCCGGGGGCTGACCGGGGTGGGCGACGCCGCGACACGGTTAAATGACGAAGCCCCTTGGGGGTCAACCGCGGGGCCGCCAGTGGGGCCCTCGGATAGCCCCGAACGAATATCGGCAAGGCGAGGCAGGTCGGCTTCCCCACCGACCGCCCGCATCCCTGGTCTGTCCGGAACCGTGGGTTCACGGTGCCGTTGAGACCCACTCAAAACGTCCTTCGAACCGCGCTCGGATCTTCCCAAATCCTGCGCAGCCGTCGGACTCCCCCAGCTCGTTGTCTCCCCCTCGCTCGTTTCGCTTGTCTTCCCCACAATCTCGCCGTCCCCCGACAGCACTCTCGACACCCAGGCGGCTTCCCCCGCCGCGCTGGGCAGATCCCCCGGAACCCGCGAGCTCAACGCCCTTGTCGGGCGCGTCTGGCTCGTGGATTCAGTCACCCTCAGGTCCTCCCCCAAGGCGTTACACAGACCACATCGGCCTGTGTGGGCCAGTACATGAGGACAATTTTCAGACCCCCACGACTTTTCTCACCTGATGCGTTCGCACCCGCATGGTACTTGCCCCACAGGTGTCTCTTCGGCACTGTCGCCGCATGATCCAGCAGACGATTCACCCATCGCCGGAACTCGCCGCCGCCCAGGCCGCCGCAAGTGAGTGGTCGCGACGCGTCGAAGCCGAGTACCGCTCCGCCGCGCTCACGTCACACCTCGCGCATTGGCTGCTCCAGGCCGGGCTCTCACACGACCTCGTTCGACTCGCGCTCGAGATCACCGCTGACGAGCTGACCCACGCCGAGCTGTCCGCCGAGGTCGTCCGGGCCGCGCATCGCATCACGAACGGCGACGCCGCGGTCACAAGTCCACACGTCGACCGCGCTACGTTAATGTATCTGCGTGAGTGGGAGCCCCTCGACCTCGACGTCACCGCGGCTTGCCTCGAGACCTTCTGTCTGGGTGAGACAGTTGCCGTTCCGCTCTTCAGACGTCTTCGCGAACACGCCGAAATGGCGCCCGCCCGCGCGGCCCTCGATCGGATCCTCGCTGACGAGGTCAAACACCGCGACTTCGGCTGGCTCCTCTTTGAAGCCCTGTTGTCCAGTCGCGAAGGTGCGCTCTGCCGCGACTTCGCCAACGCCATGTTGCCGTCCATGGTCGCGCGCCTCGCCGCGAGTTATGGCTCGCTATCCGACGAGCTCGACATGCCTGCGACTCATCGCGCGTGGGGGCTCATGCCGGGCCACGAGTACGCGCTCGCGCTGGCCGAGGCGACCCGTCGCGAGTATCGCCCCCGCCTGACCGCGCTCGGGTTCGAACCACAGACACTGGCCTGTCTTGATGCCCTCGAGGCGTTGGTGGCGACGCCCTGACACGCTCGCCCTGTGTATCACTTCGGGGCGGGCGGCTTCATGAGGTCCGTGTGGATCTCCGCTGGATCCGCCGGGCAATCGATGGGCCGCGGCGGTGGCGGGTTGCACGTCACATTCGGCGGGCACTTCGGTGGGTTCGCCAGCAGTGTGCAGGTCCCGTCGGCGCGCCGTAGGATTCGTCCAGCGTACTTCGGCTTCGGCGGTTCGGGCGGCTGGTAACGATCGAAGCGCAGTGTCTTCGGGTCGTCCGGACACGCGGTCGCCTGGCCCAGGTTCTCAGTGCAGGTGTCGGTCGCGATCGTACAGGTGGGCGCCGCGATGGTCACACAGCTGCCGTCGGCGACCCGCCCGACACCTGGTTGCCAACCATCGTGCGTGAGCTTGCCGAGGTCGGTCGGGCAATCGATCCGCTGTGGCGGTGGTGGGTTGCAGGTCGCATCCGGCGGGCACTGCATGTCGTAGGCGACGAGGCACCAGCCATCCGCGTTTCGATACACCGTGGGACCCGACTGTCCGCCACCCGTGTTGGACGTCGACGAACAACCGAGGGTCATGACGAGCGGCAGTGCGAGAGCCGAGCTTCGGAGCTGGCGGGGTAGGCGGCGGATGACCATGGTGATCCCTGGGTGCCCTCTGGTTGGCGGTGCGCTGCTGGCACCAGGGCGATGCGCCCATCACCAAGGACCGGGCGAAACTACGCGCGTCGTGGCGCGGCTGCAAATCGATGGGATCCTGAGCGCGCACTTCCGCGCCGTCCAAAAGTCGGCTTTACTTGCCAACCCCTCCCACCCCATGCAGCTTTGCGCCGATGCGGACAGGCTTCATCGCGGTGCTCTTCATGGTTGGCTGTGCGTCGGCACCGTCGGCCTCGTCACACCCGAGTGACCCATCCGACGACCCTCATGCCGGCTTCGATCTCGAGTACGACGAGAGCGCTGACACCCTCGACAACGAGACCCCCGACTCGCCCGGCACCATCCGGCTGATGGCCGTCGGCGATATCATGCTCGGGTCGACCTATCCCCACATCGATGGGCGTGACCTCCCGGTCATAGAGTCGCCAGCGGGCCTCATGGAGCCTTTCGCCGAGCTTCTGCGGTCGGCCGACCTCACGATTGGCAACCTCGAAGGCGTGCTTGCAGCCCATGACGAGCCGGGCACACGCCCCAAGTGCCACCATGCGGCGAAGGGGTGTTTCGCGTTCCGGATGCCGCCGGAGCTCGGCGCTCAACTCGTCGCCGCGGGCTTCGATGTCATGTCACTCGCGAACAACCATATCCTCGACTTCGGCGAGAAGGCGCGTGAGGCGACGCAACGCCACCTCGATTCACTCGGCATCGTCCATACCGGCAAACGCGGCAACATCGCGCGGCTCGTAGTCGGGGGCCGGCGGGTCTCGGTCATAGGCATGTCGGTCTACGACCACTCCTACGATCTCAACGACCTCGCCGAAGCCACAGCCGTCATCGCCGCCGAGGCCGCATCAGCCGACATCGTCGTGGTCAGCATCCACGCGGGCGGGGAGGGGCCCGACTACATGCGTGTCCCCCACGGACCCGAACGTTTCCTCGGTCGTAATCGCGGCGACCTGCGGTTGTTCTCACGCGCAGCGATCGACGCTGGCGCCGACCTCATCGTCGGCCACGGCCCGCATGTGCCTCGTGCCATCGAGGTCTACAAGGGGCGGCTCGTCGTGTACTCGCTCGGCAACTTCGCGACCTGGAAACGTTTCAATCTCGAGGGTCCCAACGGGCTCGGCTTCATTCTCGATGCGCGGCTCGACCCTGACGGTGCGTTTGTGTCTGGCAAGGCGATCCCTTTTCGTCAGCTCGGGCTCGGCGGTCCGGTGCCCGACCCAGAGGCCGCGGTCCTGCCAATCGTCGGCCGCCTCTCCCGCGAGGACTTCCCCGATACGGGCGTCGTCGTGACCGCCGACGGGACCATCCTGAGACCGGGCGACCCCGTCGCCGATGTCACGGTCGTGCCATCGCCATCACCAACGGCGCCGCCGTCGCCGCCATCGCCGTTGGCGCCGGCAACCGAGCCGCCAGGAGCGAAGCACCTCGACAAGCTGCATCCATATCTGCGCCACCTCGGGCTCGAGCTGCATCGACGGGCCATCGCGGCCGGCGTCCCGTTTCGCATCATCCACGGCTATGCGACCTACAAGCCGCGAAAAGCGATGGGCCCAGGCGGCATGGCGAACTGGCACCAGTTCGGGTTGGCCTTCGACATCCTCATCGCGGATCGTAAGAGCATCACGGACGGCAAGAACCACTTCGCAAGCGACGACCCGCAATGGCAGGTCCTGGGTGCCATCGCGGCCGAGCTCGGGCTCGTCTGGGGCGGCTCCTGGCGAAGCTCTTACGACCCGTTCCACTTCGAGTGGCATCCCGGCGATGACCCGGTCATCAACCCGGCCGACCTGCGGCGCCTGCTCGCCAAAGCCGGCCCCGAAGGCCGCGATCTCGAGGCGGTCTGGACGCTCTATCCAGCGCCCCGCAGTACGGGCGACACTGGATCCGGGCAAGCTCCGACGGTGGTGTCCGATCCCTGACGCCGATGTGCGAAAGGCGTCATTTGTTTGACTGATCCCCGCAGGCGGCCATGGACGCCCCCGTCAGAACCAGTCACCGACGAATGGGGTCGGTTTCTGGATCGATCGTCGAAGCCACGTCATGCGAACCGGATGGAACGCGTCGTCCGACCTCTATCCAATCGATCCCGCTGGCTCCGAATCGCAGCCCTCACGGCCGTTGTCTTCGGCGCGTTCTCGTTCGAGTCCTCTGCGTCCGCGCAAGAGAAGGTCGTGCGAATCGCGGCCGTCGGCCACGTCGTCATCGCGACCGAGTCGTTCACTGGACTCTCGTATTTTCCACCGAACAATGGTGTCGGTCTCGTAGACGAGGTGGCCGCCCTGTTGGCGGATGCCGACCTGCGACTCGGCAATCTCGCGGCCCCGATCTCGACCCGCGGCACCCGTAAGTTCGGGGTCGACAACGACCGCCGATGGGCCTTTCGTACACCTCCACGATTTGCACCGATCTTGTCGACGCTCGACTTCGACGCGATGCTCACGGCCAACAACCATATCCTCGACTATGGGCAAGTCGCCTACGACGACACCCTCGAGATGTTGAAGTCGCTCAAGATCGGCCACGTCGGCCGTATCGACGAGGTCTACAAGCGTCGCATCAATGGGATCCGTGTGGCGGTCATCGGCTTCACGCAGCCGTACCACCCCGACTTCCAGAGCCACCACGACATCGAGCTCGCGGGCGCGAAGGTCGAAGCCCTGGTCGGCAAGGCCGACGTCATCGTGGTGCTCGTGCACGGTGGCGGCGAGGGCCGCGAGTACAAATACGTCCGCCCCAACAAGGAGTACGCGGGCCGTGAGTATCGCGGCAAGATCATGAAGCTGGCCCACCACCTCGTCGACCGCGGCGCTGACCTCGTCGTCGGGTTCGGCTCGCATATGCCACGTGCGATGGAGCTCTACGAGGGCCGGATCATCGCATACGCTCTTGGCAACTTCCTGACCTACGGTCCTTTCGACCTGAAGATGCCAAACAACCTCTCGGCCATCCTCAAGGTCGACCTCACGAAACGCGGCACACTCGCAGCCGCCAAGATCGAACCGCTGCGGCTCACCCACCCGGGGGTGCCGCATCCCGACCCGCGCCACTGGGCGACCAAGTACCTGCGAAAGGTGTCGCGCTACGACTTCCCCGAAAGTCCGCTCGTCCTTGGTCTCGATGGCATCGTCGACATCAAGAGCCTCAAGCCGTCGAAGGTGCGAAACGCGAAGACGCCGAAGGACGAGGTCGATGTCGTGGCCTCGGACAAATCCAAATAGCTGACGAAGCTCCGGAGGCCCGGAAGTTGGAAATCTCCACGCAGCCGCCCGATGCCTGGTTTGGCACCTGGCAAGGCGAGGACGGGCGCCTGTGCATTGTCCTCACCCGGCCCGACGCCTCGGCCTGCGCAGCGCTGGTCTCGGTC
This sequence comes from uncultured Myxococcia bacterium, assembly GCA_942493285.1. Lineage (GTDB taxonomy): Bacteria > Myxococcota_A > UBA9042 > PHBI01 > PHBI01 > WYBB01. Next base: position 4,951,331 of record OW818691.1, on the reverse strand, counting down.
TTCAACAGCAGCGGCCGTTGCCTCTATGGCCCGTCGCCGGCAACGTTCCGACGTCACTCCGAGCCCAGCTCGAGGCTCGCGTCGCAACGCCTCGACCAGCTCATCTGTGAGCTCGGCTCGCCCGGCCTCGGCACGACTCTCCACCTCCTCGTCTCGATCCCGAATGCCGCGCCCTCGACCGACGCTCCGCTCTGGGTCACGGCGCCGATGGACGCTTTGGGCGCGACGCTGGTGATGCACCTCGACCAGGGCGCGAGCTTCTACGAGGCGGTCCTTGGCCGCTGGGACGACGCCGTCGAAGCTATGGACGAGGACGAGGGCGGCTGGCTTCGCCCCTACTGTCCCTATCGCCTCGTGAGCGGAGGTCCAACCTGACTCGCTGGTCGTCGCGTCGGACCTCACGTGGGAATCTCGCGCCGTGCTCACCCGTCTTTGGCCCTCGTCTTGTTGAAGATGCGCCTTGTAGCGCTCAGGGTTCGTGAATGCATATTCGTCACCTCGTCGCAGTAGCCTTGTCGTGCGTCTTGTTTGCCTGCCAGCGGTCGACACCGCCTTCTGCTCCGGCCAGCGCCGACACGACGGCATTGCCCGCCTCTGCCGATTTTGCCCCGGTTTTGGCGCCCGACGCGGAGTCTCCGCAGTCCGTACAGTCCGATGCCGTCGTCCCGTCCAACGACGACACGAACACACAAGTGCCTCCACTTTCGGACGAAGAGCGTGCACGTCAGGCCGAGCTCGAGTGGGTCGGCGAAGATGAAGACCGTAAGGCTTTGCTCGCAAACGCGAAGCCACTTGTGGGTGACGACTGTTCGCTCCATTGGGAGACCGAGCTCGGCTTGTTTCGGCTGGGGCGTAAACAGGTCCTGAACGGGAACATGGAAGTCGACCGCGAGGGAGGCCAGCCGGTCTTCTTTGTCGGCGACAGCTTTGGCGAGGGGCTCGGTGCGCACACGCGGGTCTTCAACCTCCCACGCGCTGACGGGACCTTGCTTGTCGGTATCGGCCATGGTCTCGCGCATCACGACTACTCGGACGCGGCGGCAGGCTCATCACACATCCTCTGGCGACTGGACTGCAAGGCACCTCGCCAGCCTCCCACACGTTTCCATGTGGAAGGCGGCGCCGACTTCGGCCACTCGGTCGTGACCCCAGATGGCGAGTCTCTCATCTTCTGGAGCCAACAAGGTGTGTCGCGCCTCTCGCTCGTCGACAAACGGATCGAACACCTCATCGACCGCCCTCCGCTCGACCCGAAGTGGGCCGACATCTTTGAAGAGGACGTCGGCGTAAGTCGACGCCTGATCATCCCCGAGTCGCTCGTCGCGGGCGGCCTCTCGGTCCTTGTTGGAACTCCACCAGTGGGCAGTCACGGCAGCTTCGACCTCGCACCATGGATCGTCGACTACGAGGACCCGCTGAAGCGAAACAACCCTCACACCTGGGAGGGCCACGTGGGCATCGCCTCCGTCGTCGAAGGGCGTGATGGCGTTGTCTGGCTGGGCGACGCGGGACCGTGTGCGCTGGCGAACAGCCCGTCTTCAGCCGGCTCGGTGTGGCGCTCGAAAGACCGCGGCCTCACTTTCGAGTCAGTGGCGCTCGAGCGAGCCAAGGATAACGACCGATGGCCCACGGCCGTCTCGGAGATCATCGTCGACCCGCGCGACGGCAAACGGCTCCTGGTCCGGACGGCCGTGTGTCAGGCCAATCTCTCAGACCCCTTCGGGGGGCAGGTCTATCAGACGCGAGACGGCGGGCGCACCTGGAGTCGCCTCGAACTGGATACCTTGCTGGGCGACGATTCAGGTGGCAGCGTCGACCGACTCTGGAGCGTCGATGGCACTCTCGACCATTTGCGTATGGCCCGTCATAAGTCCGATGAAGATGTCTCGTCTCCGCAGAGCTGGATCGTCTGGGAGAGCCGCGACAAAGGCCTCACCTGGGTCTCGGTCGAAGGTGGTGTCGTTCCGCCGGCCATCCGCAACGGTGAGAAGATCGTGCTCAGCGCGCGCGCCAAGTCACCCGCGGTCTCCCTCGAGGTGTGGCCGAGCGGCCTCTTCCGCATCGTCGAGGGAAGCGACGCGGAGCGGGTCTTTCCACCGCGGCACTTCATTCCCAAGCTTGTCCTTCGGGGACGCCCGCTCGAGCCGGAGTCGCCGCGTAAGGCAGTCTCCTGGGAGGACATCGATCGCTCCGCCGAGGCGAACAGGCGTGGGCTCGATCTCTCGAAAACCAAACAATTCGATGCTGCGGTCGAAGCCTTCGCCGAGGCGTACAAGATCAACCCGAACAACTTCCTCGCGCGCTACAATGCAGCGTGTGCACACGCCCTCGCCAACCGGCCCAAGGAGGCGATGGCGCTCCTCGAATCCCTGAGTCGAACGGGTGGGCACGCCGCGTTGAGCGCTCTCGCGGTGGCCTCGAAAGACAACGACCTCAAAGGCCTACGAAAGCTGCCTCGCTTCGCTGTGCTGACGGCCGTAGCCGCACCCGGTTCGGCCTATATGGGTGAGCCGATCGAGGTCATCGAGTCCGGTTTTCCGATGGCCTTGTCCGACCCTCATGAACGCCTGTGCCTCGGCAACTTCCGCTTCGAGGAAGCGGCCGAAGGCGTCGACGAGGCGCCCGGAGTCTATGACCGTTTCGATTGTCAGACCGGCGTCGTCAAAGGCCAACTCCGTGGCTCGATTGTAGACATCGATCGCCGACTCAACGACCTCGGCATGTTGCTCTGGATCAAGGTCGAACCTGAGGACACGACTCACGCCGCGCTGGTCGGCTGGGCGAAGGCACGACTCGCGCTCGATGTGCTCGATACGGAGTCGACGATGCTCTTCCGTTCGCCGAGTGGGCGCCTCGCCATGGTGACCACCTCCGTCGAGGGGGCCGACGGCGAGTCCACGACCCGCAGCGCGTTCGGCTCGGCCCCGGCGCCATAGCCGTGATTCCCCACGTGTAGCGTCTCGCGTCGTGAGGTGTTCCTCAGACGTCCTGCCGGATGTGTCACGTGTTCCAAATCCGTGTTCGATGACACACCAGGCGTGTGAGAAGCACCGCGAGAGTGTCGCAGGTCACCTCGCCAGTCTGTCCGGTTGAAGCCTTATGTGTGCGCTATCTCGGCACAAGCGTTGCACATTTATCCGGTCATGAAAGACCTGCTCCGAACCGCTGACCTCTCTCGGGACGACCTCGGTCTCCTCCTCGACCTCGCGTTGCGTTTCAAGCGGCGCCCTTATCAGCACCGCTCCGAGCTCAAGAACGAGTCCGTCGTCCTCTTCTTCGACAAGCCGAGCACCCGCACGCGCATCAGCCTCGCAACCGCTGTCGCCCGCCTGGGTGGTGTCCCCATCGTCGTCGGCGCCGACGAGCTGCAGCTCGGCCGTGGCGAGACCATCGAAGACACGGCGAAGACCATGAGCCGGTACACCCGTGCCTTCATAGCCCGCACCTTCAAAGACGAAGACGTGCGCCGCTTCGCCGCCGCTGCCACCATCCCGGTCGTCAACGCGCTCACCGACGGGCACCACCCGCTGCAGAGCCTCGCCGACCTCATGACCCTCATCGAGCGCTTCGGCGACCCACGCCACATCGAGCTCGCCTGGGTCGGCGACGGCAACAACGTCTGCCACAGCCTCATGGAAGCCATGGCTATCGTCGGCGGCACGATGCGGGTGGCATGTCCCGTCGGCTACGAGCCCCACCCTGACATCGTCGCGACGGCTCGGGACCGCGGCGGCTCCATCGAGCTCGTCCGCGACCCGAAGGAAGCGGTTCTGGGGGCCCACGCCGTCTACACCGACACCTGGCTCTCGATGGGCGACCCGCCCGAGCAACGCGTAGCTCGGCTCGAAGCGTTTGCCGATTACCAGGTAAACGAGCACCTCATGTCGCTCGCCCGCCCCAACGCCCTCTTCATGCATTGCCTGCCCGACCACCGCGGCGAAGAGGTCACGGCCGAGGTCGTCGACGGCCCGCGCTCCATCGTGTTCGACCAGGCCGAGAATCGACTCCACACGTCGGTCGCCGTCCTCTATGCGCTCGTCGAGGACCGCCTGGTCGGCTTCGGCGGCGTTGCCAGGCCTGGAGTGATAGCGTCATGAAAACAATCATTTGCGGCGCGGCCGGGCGCGACTTTCACGACTTCCTCGTGCTCTACCGCGACGACCCAAGTGTCGACGTCGTGGCGTTCACGGCGACCCAGATCCCCTACATCACCGACCGCCGATTTCCGGCTTCGCTCGCCGGCCCATGTTACCCGGACGGCATCCCGATCTACGATGAGTCTCGCCTCGCCGATCTCATCCATAGCCACCAGGTCGAGCAGGTGGTCTTCGCCTATTCCGACGTCACAGAGTCACACGTCATGGCACTCGCCGGCCTCGTCACGGCACACGGCGCCGACTTCGTCCTGCCTGGTGCGCGCTCGATGTTGAAGAGCCAGCGCCCCGTCATCGGCGTCGGCGCGGTCCGCACGGGTTGCGGCAAGAGCCAGACGACACGCCACATCCTCGAGTTGCTCGAACGCCGCGGCCTTCGCGCCGTCGCCATCCGCCACCCCATGCCCTACGACCCCGACTTGCAGAGCCAGGCCGTCCAGCGCTTCGCGACCTACGACGACCTCACCGCCGCGAGATGCACCATCGAAGAGCGTGAAGAGTACGAGCCCTACGTCGCCCGTGGTCATGTGGTCTATTCCGGCATCGACTACCGGCAGATTCTCGAAAGTGCCGAAGCCGAGTGTGACGTCATTCTCTGGGACGGAGGCAACAACGACCTGCCGCTCATCCGCCCCGACCTCTATATCGTCCTGACCGACCCGCATCGACCCGGCGACACCACACGTTATTATCCGAGTCGCGCGCAGCTTCATCTGGCCGATATCGTATTGGTCGCCAAGAGTCGGTCTGCCGACCCCGCGGCCGTCGAGGCCGAGCGTCGACTCGTGAGCCAGCTCGCACCTCGTGCCACGGTCATCGCGACCGACAGCAGGCTCACGCTGGTGAATGCCGACGAGTCGATGCTGCGTGGACGACGCGTCGTCGTCGTCGAAGATGGCCCGACGACCACCCATGGTGGCATGGCCTACGGGGCAGCGACCGTGCTCGCAAAGCGGGCGGGTGCCATCATCGTCGACCCGCGCCCGTCCTTCATCGGCGCGCTGCGTGAGACACTCGCCAAGTATCCGAATCTCGGCCCGCTCGTGCCTGCGGTGGGATACTCGGAAAAGCAACGACAAGACCTCGCCGCCACTCTCGGGGCGGTCGACGCCGAGCTCATCGTGTCGGGAACCCCTATCGACCTGAACGCCATTGCGCCCGACCCAAGAGGCCGACCTGTGCTCCAGGTGCGCTACGACCTCGACGAGCTACCTGGCGAGACGCCGCTCGAGCCGCTCATCCATGCGTTCCTCGGACGGCAGTCACTTACACGCTGATTCAGGTCGGGCCCCGGTCCCAGAGCGAAGCGAGCGTCAGCTCGACGGCCTCGAAGGGCTCGGCCCTCACGGTCTCGTCGCCGCCGAAGCTCTGAGCCAGAACCCAGTGCTGGTCGTTCAATCGAAAGACCTCGAGCGTCTGCTCCAGTGGGTCGACAAGCCAGCAGTGCGCGATGCCGGCGCGAGCATAGAACGGCAGCTTCAGGACCCGGTCGCGCCGCTGCGTGCCGGGTGAGAGGATCTCGCAGACCCAGTCGGGGCGGGTGTGGAACTGGGCCGTGACGGGCAGTCCGGGCATCGCCTCCCGACGCCACCCGGCGATGTCCGGGACGACAGGGTCGTACCTTGGGTCGACGCCAAGCGACAGCTCGGGTTCATCGACGATCCACCAACCGCCGGGCCCGCCTACGCCGAGATCAAAGGCGACGTTGAGCAGGGCGCCGAGGACGCTTCCGGCGCGCGCGTGAGGAGGAGCGGGTCGTGGCGACACGACCAGCTCACCGTCGATGATCTCACCGATGAGGTGCTCTGGCAGGCGCTCGATGTCGGCATGGGTCGGGGGCTTTGCGATGTCGTAGGCTACACTCATGTGTTCAGGGAACCACGTCCGACACCTCGGCACAAGGCTGTGGTCATTGGCGAGTCACTCCCAGCCGCCCCCAACCCCAGCCTGTCAGGCCAGTCTCACCGCACTCGTCAATGTCATCCAGGCCCCTTCCGGCCAGCATCCAACAGGTCTATTGTCTGGCCGCAGCCCTCAGCCCAAGGACACAGCGATGGCTTGGTACGACGTCTTCTCCAGGTTCTACGATGCCTCTCTCGAGAAGCTCTATCGAGACGCCAGAAGCTCCGCACTCGAGGCCCTGGCACTCAAACCCGGCCTCCGGGTCCTCGACCTCCCGACCGGTACCGGCCAGAGCCTCGACCTCCTCGCTCCGAGCGTCGGCGACTCCGGCAGGGTGCTGGCCGTCGACCTCAGCAAAGGGATGCTGCGCCGCGCCCATGAACGCGTGAGTCGCAACGGCTGGACCAACGTCGATGTGCTCGAATCCGATGTCCACACGTTGACCCCCGAAAGCCTCGGTGGCCAGGTGGACCGCCTCCATGTCTTCCTTGGAATGAGCACCTTTCCGCGTCCCGACGAGGCGTTCGAACGTATGTGGGCCACACTCAAACCCGGCGGACGGTGTGTTGTCGTCGACGTCTTCACCGAGCGACTCGGCTTTCAGGGACGGATGGTGAACCTCGTCGCCCGTGCCGACATCCGACGTCGCTCATGGGAGCCCCTCGAGCGTGTTGCGACCGGATTCTCCCGCATCGATTTGCCATCTCTGCAGAAGCACGGTGGCACTCTCTTTCTCGCCGTGGGTGACAAGCCAACTTGAAGATGGTCGCATTTCGAGCGCCGCTCGTGTGTGATGTCCCCCTGGAGTCGCGGGGTTGCGTGTGCGGCAGCGCACCACTTCCGTTGTAGGAACACACACACTTCGGCCTCGATGCGTCGAATCGGGAGTGATCCTTAGGCTGCTCGTGGCCAGCCTGGGTGGTTCAGGGTTTGCAGACTCATCCTACACGGAGGCGCCGTGGCTCTGCACCCGATACCGTTTTCGACCCTGGTCGAGAGGCTCGTTCACGAGCTTCACGCCATCGTCTCCGACCGCGAAGGCTCCGTCTACGAGCTGCCCGCGCGCAAACTCTGGCGCGGTCCACCCGCTGGCCTCGACTTCACCGCGCATCACCATGGCCGTCGCGCAAGCAACCCGCTCGGTCCTGCCGCCGGCCCGCACACGCAGCTCGCTCAAAACATCGTCGCGAGCTGGCTCGCTGGTGCCCGCATCATCGAGCTCAAGACCGTCCAGGTCAAAGACGACCTCGTCATCCCGCGTCCCTGCATCGACATGGCGACCGTCGGCTACAACGTCGAGTGGTCCCAGGAGCTGAGGCTCGACGAGTCCGCGCGCGAATACGTCAAGGCCGCGATGCTCATCGTCATCGCCCGCCACGAGCTTCCCGCGCCATTTGCCATCGCCCCATCCGCGTGTGCCACGGTCTTCGACCTGTCAGTGGGCTACGACCTGGCTGGGATCCAGTCGGGCCCCGTCGTCCGTTTCCTCGACCAGATGAACGACGCCGGCTCGCTCGTCGACGAGCTCAAACGGCAAATCCCCGAGCACCTCGCCCACCTCCGCGACTTGCCGTTTCCGCGGCACATCGGTTCGACGGTGACGCTGTCGACCTTCCATGGCTGCCCACCCCACGAGATCGAAGCCATCGCCCGCTGGCTCATGGAGGTCCGCCACCTCGACGTCACCATCAAGCTCAATCCGACCCTTCTCGGCAAGTCCGAGCTCACGAGTCTACTGCACGATCGTCTTGGCTATCGAGATATCGAGGTGCCAGACTCGGCCTTCGACAACGACCCGAGCTGGGACCAGATCCAAGGCATCGTCACCCGCCTCACCGCCCACGCAAAGACCCTCGGCCGTAGCTTCGGCATCAAGCTCACCAACACCCTCGTCGTCCGAAACCACCGCCAGTTCTTCCCCGCCACAGAGTCGCTCATGTATCTGTCGGGCGCGCCTCTCCACGTCTTCGCGCTGAGCCTCGCAAACCGGTTCCGTGAGGCCTTCGGCGACACACTCGCCATCTCGTTTTCGTCGGGCGTCGACAAGCAGAACGTCGTCGACACCGTCGCCTGCGGCTTCGTCCCCGTGACCGTCTGCAGCGACCTCCTCCAGCCCGGCGGCTACGGGCGGATGCACGGCTACCTCACCGAGCTGGCCGCCCAGATGTCCACGATGCGAACCCCCGACCTGGCGAGCTTCATCGCCCGTTGGAACCACCCCGACTCGACAACGACACCAGCCATCTCCCCACTCACCCGCAACGTCGGCATAAACGCCGCCGCCGTCGCATCTGACCCGCGCTACAGCGCCGCACAGAACGCCCGCCCGCCGCGCAAGCTCGACTCGACGCTCACGCTCTTCGATTGCCTCAACTGCAACAAGTGTATCCCTGTGTGTCCAAACGCCGCCATCTTCGGCCTCGAGGTCGAGCTGAACGGCTTCCCCAGCCTGCAAATCGCTATCCTCGCCGACGCCTGCAACGACTGCGGCAACTGCGACGTCTTCTGCCCCGAAAGCGGCGGCCCCAACCTCACCAAGCCCCGGTTCCACCTTTACCGCGACGGCTTCGACGCAGAGCCCGGCCGCACCGGACTCCACCTCGCCGGCTCACGCGAAGCCCCGCACCTCGTCGGCCGCGTCGCCACCCCTCAAGGGGACCGGAGGCTCGAGGGCAACGTCCACGCACCGTCACCCGAACAACCCGTCGAGCTCAGGGCGCTCGCCCGAGGTGCACTCCGACCCGGCACCTGGATCTGGGCCTCACTTCCCACGACGCCCGCCAACGACACGGTGAAAGCGCCATGAACCAACCCCTCACCGTCCTCGCCATGGGCGGCAACAGCCTACTCGACCCCGGCCTGCCACCGACCGTCGAGAACCAGTTCGCCGTCACCCGCCGCGCCATCGCCCCGGTCGTCGCACTCATGGCCAAGGGCCAGCGCTTCGTCATCACACATGGCAATGGCCCGCAGGTGGGCTGGATGTTGTTACGCTCCGAGCTCGCCCGCGCCGAGGTCCATGAGGTCCCGCTCGACTCGCTCGTCGCCGACTCCCAAGGCGCCATCGGCTACATGCTGCAGCGCCTCATTCGTGAAGCGCTCAGCATGCGCGGCCTCGACCTGCCGGTCGCGACCATCGTCACCGAGGTCGAAGTCAGCCCGAACGACCCGGCCTTCCAGCGCCCCGAAAAGCCGGTCGGCCTCTTCTATGACCAGGCTACCGCCATCCGCCATCAGGCCGAGCGCGGCTGGTGGATGCGCGAAGACGCCGGGCGCGGCTGGCGCCGTGTGGTCCCGTCCCCTCGCCCTTTGCGGATCGTCGAGCTCGATGTCGTCAAGCTGCTCGTCGCGGATGGCGCGACGGTCATCACCTGCGGCGGTGGCGGCGTTCCCATCATGCGTGATGGCGAAGGTCATCTGCGCGGCATCGAAGCCGTCATCGACAAGGACCACGCTTCAGCGCTGCTGGCGACCGGGCTCGGCGCCGAGCGGCTGGTCATCACGACCGGTGTCTCATGTGTTCAGGTCGGCCACCGCAAGCCCCATGCGCGTGACCTTCGCACCACCACCCCCTACGAGCTAAGCCTCCTCCTCGCCGCTGGCGAGTTCCCGCCCGGCAGCATGGGGCCCAAGATCGAAGCCGCCCTCGACTTCCTCGCGCGAGGCGGCCGCGAGGTCATCATCACCCACCCCGAGGCCCTCGAAGCCGCCCTCGAGGGAGACGCCGGCACACGCATCGCCTAGCTCGGCAGCTCCTCACAACCCCGAATATCTCGAGCATCGAGAACAACGAAATCCAAGAGGTCTGACATGAGCCACACCCTGAACCAGTTCCCCCACCTCGACCACGACGTCCTACAGGCGCTGCTCGGCCGAAGCCTCTTGTGCACGCTCGACTGGTCCGACCGCGAGCTCGACGCCCTGCTCGATGTCGCTCGTATCTTCGAGAGCCTCGACCGCGCAGGCGTCAAGGCCGACCTGCTGCGCGACGAGCTCGCCTGGGCGCTCTTCTTCGACAACTCCACCCGCACCAAGAGTGCCTGGGCAGGGGCCGCGGCCCGCCTCGGCATGCAGCCCGTCATCGTCGACGGGTCCTCCACCCAGATCGCTCACGGCGAGACCGCGGCGGAGACCGGCGCCATGCTCGGCATGAACGCCCACGCGATGGGTGTTCGCCACGACCTCATCCTCGGCGAAGGGCGAAAGCTCATGCGCGAGATGAAGGCCGGCATCGACGAGTACCTCGAGGTGAGCGACGAGAGCCGTCGGGTGCCGCTCGTGAATCTCCAGTGTGACCTCGACCACCCGACCCAGACCATGGCCGACCTGCAGTGGATCCGCGAGCGCCTCGGCCCGGACCTGCGCGGCAAACGGATCGCCATCAGCTGGGCCTACTCGCCGAGCTACGCCAAGCCACTCTCGGTGCCCCAGGGTCTCATCATGCTGCTGACCCGATTCGGCGCCGACGTCACGCTCGCCCATCCGCCCGGCTACGAGCTCCTCGACGAGGCGATGAAAGGCGCGCGCGCCAACACCGTCCGAAGCGAAGGTCGCTTCGCAGTCACCCATGAGATGGACGAGGCCTTCATCGATGCCGACGTCGTCTATCCCAAGAGCTGGGGCCCGATGGCGCTCATGCATGCGCGCGTCGAAGTGGCAGGTCAGGCTCAGGCCATGAAGGTCATCGAAGGCCAGGCGCTCGCCATGAACGCGAGCCACAAGGACTGGATCTGCGACGAGCGACGGATGGCGCTCACCCGCAACGGCAAGGCGCTCTACATGCACTGCCTGCCCGCCGACATCGGCGCCGAGGTCTCTGCTGGCGTCATGGCCAAGGCCCGCATGGATGTCGCCCACGAGGCGCAGAAGAAGCTCTACGTCATCATGGCGCTGCTCGCGGTCGCCAAGGTGGAAGGACTGGCAGGCCGCCTCATGGGGCTGGCCGCAACCGCCGGGGGTGAGTCATGAAGACCAGGCTCAACGCTCTTGATCTGAAGATCATCGAGCTCGCCAAGCGTGACGTCCCCCTGGCCGCCGAGATCCTCGCCCGAGCCATCAGGATCCCCGATGACTTCGTGGACCGCCCCGTCGACGACGGCGGCGACCCGCTCTGCGGTCTGTCCAACCACGAGGGGCCGCGCCTGGCCGTGCTGCGAGCCGCCATCATCGACTACCAGGCCGTATCGGACCCTGGCGACGTCGAAGTAGACGCCTTCGGCAATCTGGTGTGGACCGTCAGCGACCCCGATGACGGCATCGCGCCAGCCGACAAGAAGGTCATCTATCTCGATGGCCACTCGGACACCGTGCGCGCGTTGCGCGAGGACTGGCTCGCCAAGTTCGGAGGCAAGCTCGACCCCTACCTCGGATGTCTCGATGATCGAGATACCCTCGACGCCGACGCGCTGCAGCGCGAGCTCGGTTGGGTCCCGCCGCGTGAGGAGTGGCGACACCTGCTCTTCGGTCGCGGCTCGGCCGACCAGCTCGCGGGCGTGGTCTCGCAGGTCATCGCCACCCGCATCCTGCTCGAGCTCATCCCGCTCGGCGCGCTGCGCGGGGTCATCGTCTACAGCTATGCCAGCGTCGCCGAGGAAGACAACGACGGCGGCGGTCCACGTTTCCTGGTCGACCACGAGCTCCCAGGAGCTGGCCCCGAGCGTATCCCCGACGTCGTCATCCTGACCGAAGGCACAGGTGATGCGAACAAGGGGGCGCTCGGGATCTATCGCGGCCAGCGTGGACGTATGCAGATCGAGCTGACGGTCACCGGGCGATCCTGTCACGGCTCGATGCCGTGGATGGGCCGAAACCCGCTCGAGTTCGGTAGCGCCATCGTCACCGAGGCCGCCGCTGCGTACAACCGGCGCGATGGTTTCCTCGACCACGACTTCCTCGGGCACGGGACCCGCACAGCGAGCTGGTGCGACCTCAAGACCCCAAGCGATTGTGCAGTCCCCGAGCGCTTCACCGTGCGCTTCGACCGTCGGCTCACCATCGGCGAGACCCCGGAAGGTGCGGTCGCCGACCTCGACCGACTCGACTCAGTCAAAGCCGCGCGTGAGGCCGGGCTCGAGGTCGTCATCAAGGTGCCCGACTATACCGAACGCACCTGGACAGGCTTTCGGGCGAACAACCCGCAGGTCTATCCGGGCTGGGTCACACCCGCCGACCACCCAGCCATCGAGGCCGCGGTCGAGACCTATCGACGGGTCATCAGCCCGGTCGTCCCCGATGACAAAGGGCGGCCGGGGGGCATCGTCCGAAGAGAGCCCCGGGTCGACCGCTGGATCTTCTCGACCGACGGAGTCGGCTTCCCCGTGCCCGTCGACCACACTGGCATCGCCGTTCCCGCGGCCAAACGCTGGGTGACGTCGGGCGCCGTGAAGCACCCTGCGATGTTCGGCTTCGGCGCGGGCATCGAGCAGAACACCCACAAGATCGGTGAGTGTGTCGACCTGCGCGAGCTCGAACACGCCATCGCGCTCATCGCGCGTTTTCCTTCGGTCTATGTGGGCCAAGTGGGCCACGTCGACGCCGCAGCACACACGAGTCACACCCACCAGGCCAGGGAAACGGGCGCAGGGAGGACGTGATGAACGAGACGCCGGTCGAGGTGCGGTTCACCCTGAACGGGCAAGACGTCGCGCTGCTCGTGCGTCGCGACGAGATGTTGCTCGAGACTCTCCGCGAGCGTTTGGGCATCCACTCGGTCAAGGACGGCTGCAACGGTCAGGGGCAGTGCGGGTCGTGCCTGGCACTCGTCGATGGGGCCGCGAAGACGACCTGTTCCAAGCCGACGACGAAGGTCGCAGGTCATGAAGTCGTGACCCTCGAAGGCCTCCCTCCCGCCGTCCGCGAGCGCCTGGTGCACGCGTTCTCGAGCGTCGGCGCCGTTCAATGTGGTTTCTGCCTACCGGCCATAGCGCTCCACACGGCAAGCTTCGTGGACCATCACGAGGTTCCGACGCGTGACGAGATCCACCATCACTTCGATCAGAACCTGTGCCGCTGCACCGGCTATCAGAAGGTCATGCAGGCCATCGAGAAGTATGCGGCCCTCGCTCGTGGTGAGGACCTGCCGGGGCCATCCGCGACTGTAGGAACGTCTCAGGGGGTCGGCGCGTCACTGCCACACGTGGAAGCCCGCGGGCGGATCCTCGGCGAGCGCCCGTTCGTCGCAGACCTCGCGCCGCCGGGTCTGCTCCATGGGGTGGTGGTGCTGTCGCCCCATCCACGGGCGAAGGTCCTTGGCATCGATACGATGCGCGCGTCTGCACTCCCCGGCGTACACGCGGTCCTCACCGCCGCCGACATCCCCGGCGACCGCTTCACCGGTCTCATCTACAAGGACTGGCCGGTCATGGTTGCGGTCGGCGAGGAGACCCGCTGCACGGGCGACGTGCTGGCGATCGTCGCGGCCGACGACGAGCACACGGCCAGACGCGCCGCGGCGCTCATCGACCTGACCCTGGAGCCGCTCCCAGGGTGCTACTCTCCCGAGGAAAGCCTCGCCGATGGCGCCCGACAGGTGAACCCACGGCATGAGAATCTCTTGTCCCAGACAGTGCTTCGCCGCGGAGACGTCGATCTCGCGCTGAGCACGAGCGCCCAGGTCGTCAAACGACGCTTCACGACGCAACGCATCGAACACGCCTTCCTCGAACCCGAGAGCTGTCTCGTCATCCCAGAGCGGGCCTCCGACGATAGCTCGACCTTCAAGGTATTCTCCCAAGGCCAGGGGATCTTCGATGACCAACGCGCCATCTCCGAGGTCCTGGCCGTGCCCGTCGATCACATCCACGTGACGCTCAGCCCGGCGGGTGGCGCCTTTGGCGGCAAGGAAGACCTGTCGGTGCAGGCGCATGCGGCGCTGCTCGCGAACGCAACCCTACATCCCGTACGCGTGACGCTCAATCGCGCCGAATCCGTGCGCCTCCACCCCAAGCGCCACCCCATGACCATGGACTACGAGGTCGGCTGCGACGTCGACGGCCACCTGACCGCGGTGCGCGCGAGAATCCTCGGCGACAGCGGGGCTTATGCCTCGGTCGGCGGCAAGGTCCTCGAACGCGCGGCCGGACACGCCTGCGGCCCCTACCGGGTGCCCGCCATCGACATCGAGAGCCGCGCCGCCTACACCAACAATCCGCCGTCCGGTGCCATGCGTGGCTTCGGTGTCTGCCAGACCGCGTTTGCCATCGAGGGCTGCCTCGATGAGCTCGCCGAACAACTGAACCTCGACCGATTCGAAATCCGGATGAGGAACGCCCTCGTCGTCGGCGACGTCTACTCGACCGGCCAGGTCCTCGAAAAGTCGGTCGGACTGAAACAGACCCTGGAAGCCATCCGACCCCACTGGGAAGCAGCGATTGCCAGCGGGGTTGCGGCCGGCATCGCGTGTGGGCTCAAGAACAGTGGGCTTGGCAATGGGGCAGTCGAGACCGGCAAAGTGCGCCTGGTCGTGGTCGCCAATCCGACACGCGTCATCGCCTACAACGGCTTCACCGAGATGGGGCAGGGGCTCTCGACCGTGCTCACCCAGTGTGTCGTCGAGGAGACCGGGCTGCCCGCCGACCGTATCGAGTCGCGCGTCGACACGACCTGGCCGCTCGGCAGCGGGCAGACCACGGGCTCACGCGGGACACTGCTTGCGGGGCGGGCCATGAAGGTCGCGGCGAGCCGTCTCGGCGAAGCCTTGCGCAAGGTCGGCGGCGCTCCGCTCGAAGCCCTCGATGCCCTCATCGGCGAAGACTTCGCGGGCGAGGTCGTCATCGACGACACAACGGCACCTGGCTCAAGGGGTCCGGGTGGCCGCGTGAAGACCCACACCACCTTCGGCTTCGCGACGCAGATGGTACTGCTCGACGCCGACGGACGTGTCTCGAAGGTCATCGCCGCGCACGATGTCGGTCGCGCGCTCAACCCGAGCAACTGCATCGGACAGGTGCAGGGTGCGGTGGCGATGGGGCTTGGCTACGCGCTCTCCGAGAGCCTCGAGCTCGAGGACGGCGTGCCCCTGACCTCGAAGCTGAGAGACCTCGGAGTCCTGCGCGCGAGTGACGTGCCCGACATCGAGGTGCTGCTCGTGGAGGAGAACGAACCCGAGGGGCCTTACGGCGCAAAGGGGGTCGGCGAGATCGGCCTCGTGCCGACGGCGGCCGCGGTCGCCGGTGCGCTGAGAGCCTTCGACGGGATCGATCGCCACGCCTTGCCGATGCGTGACTCGGCGGCTGCTCGCGCGATGAGTGTCGGCCACCACCCGCGTGGCCACCACCACGAGGACAAAGGAGGTGTGCGATGATCGTCATGGGACCCGACCGCGTGGGGCACGTGGTCGTGTATTCGGGTGGACACCTGGTGTGGGAGGGGGTCGGCGACCCACCCAATGCAGTCCTGTCCTCGACCCATGAGGTCGAGACATTGCCGTGTCCAAACGCGCAGATCCGGCACGGACTCGTGAACGCGCACACCCACCTCTACAGTGGGCTCGTGCCGTTCGGGGTGCCGCTGCCGCAGCCGTGGCCACAGGACTTTCTCGGCATCCTGAAGCGGCTCTGGTGGCGGGTCGACAGGGCGCTCGACGAGGCGACGCTGAGGGCTGCGGCCCGTATCAGCATCGCCGAGGCGCTGCTCGGGGGAACGACGACGCTCATCGACCATCATGAGTCGCCGGGCTTCATCGATGGTTCGCTCGTGGTGCTGGCCGAGGAATGTGAACAATTCGGGGTCCGGGCTGTGCTCTGTTATGGCGCCTCCGAGCGCAACCTCGGCAGGGGCGAAGCCATCGCCGGCCTCGACGAGAGCGAGCGCCTCGTTCGCCGCCTTCGTTCGCGCGCCGACTGGCGCGAGCCGCGGGTGGCCGGCGTCGTCGGACTGCATGCGGGCTTCACCGTCTCGGACGCCACGCTGCGCGACGCGGTGGCCCTCGCGAACGACCTCGATGTAGGCCTGCACATCCATGTAGCGGAGAGCGACGAGGACGGCACCGACGCCAAACGGCGCGGCTATACCGGCATCATCCAACGTCTCGACGCGTGCCTCGCACTCGGCCCCAAGACGATCCTCGCGCACGGCATCCAGCTAGAGCCCGACGAGGTCGTCCTGGCCGATCGACGCGGCGCCTGGTTCGTCCAGAACCCACGCTCCAACCGCGGCAACGGGGTCGGCTATCCGAGCCGGCTCGCCCTCACCTCACGTGTGGCACTGGGCACCGACGGGTTTCCATCCCACATGGAGGACGAGGTTCGGGTCGCCAAAGAGGTCGGAGTCCCCCACGGCGAGCCGCCCGATCTGGCGGCGGCCCGATTGTCGGCGGGCATCGACCTCGCCGAGGCCCACCTCGGGTCGGCCGTGCGTGAAGACCGCGTCGCCATGGGTCCAGACGCTGCCCTTCACGTCGTCGTCGGCGGACGCATCGTCGTTCGCGACGGCCGCCTCATGGGCCACGACCTCGACGCTCTGAAAGACGAAGCCAAGCGGTCGGCTGGTGCGCTCGTCGCGCGTATGCGACACCTGGAGTGAACGATGAGTCTCTCGCTTCCCACTGAAATCACCGACCTCGAGAGCCGCGAACGCACCATCGCCCGGTTCAAGCGTGACGGCATCGTCCTGCCGACTTTCGCCCAGCTCGCGGACCCGGCGACCATCCCGGAGGCGATTCAAAGACGCCTTCTGGACATCGACCCGGATGCTGCGCACCCCCTCAACCTGTTTCGTGTCCACTGGCACAACGGCCCGGATCGGTGCGCCCAGGTGGAGGTGCCTGCCTACCTCGAGCTGCCGCGATCGCTGACAGGCGTGAAGGCGAAGATCCTGCTGGCGCTCGGCGAACGGTTCCCGATGATCGGCGCGCACAAGGTGCTCGCTGCCTATGCCTGCCTCGTGCCGCGCCTCGTCACGGGGCGCTTCGACCCGACACGCCATCGAGCCATCTGGCCGTCGACCGGCAACTATTGCCGCGGCGGCGTCGCCATCTCACGAATCCTCGATTGTCGAGGTGTCGCAGTCCTACCCGAGGGTATGAGCGCCGAACGTTTCGAGTGGCTCGGCCGATGGGTGGGCCACCCCGAGGACATCATCCGCACCCACGGCACCGAGTCGAACGTCAAGGAGATCTACGACGCCTGCCACACGCTCGGCGCTGACCCCGATAACCAGATCCTCAACCAATTCAGTCAGTTCGAGAACCACCTCGGGCACTATGCGGTGACGGGCCCCGCTCTGGGCCGGGTCTTTCACGACTTCGCTTCACGGCATCCCAACGCGACACTCAGGGCTTTCGTCTCGGCAACCGGTTCGGCCGGGACGATCGCTGCCGGCGACTGGCTCGCCGAACATCACGGCTCTCGAACGGTCGCGGTCGAAGCCCTCGAGTGCCCGACGATGCTGATGAACGGTTATGGTGCTCACAACATCCAGGGCATCGGCGACAAACATATCCCGCTGATCCACAACGTCATGGGTACCGACTTCGTGGTCGGCGTCTCGGACGTGGCGACCGACCTGGTCGATGTCCTCTTCCAGACCTCGGCAGGCCGCCGCTATCTCATCGCCCGCAAAGGTATCCCGGCCGACCTCGTGGTCCGACTCGGGAGCCTCGGTCTGTCTTCGGTCTGCAACCTGCTCGCCGCGATCAAGGTCGCAAAATACCTCGACCTCGGACCCGACGACGTCATCGTCACGGTCGCGACCGATGGGGCCGCGCTCTATCCGAGCGAGCTCGCGCACACGCTGAGCACCCGCCTCGGCGGGCACTTCGACGAGGTCGATGCCGCCGAGATCTTCGGGCGCTTCCTGCTCGGTGCCGCGGTCGACCACGTCATGGAGCTCGACCACGTGAGCCGCAACCGCATCTTCAACCTCGGCTATTACACCTGGGTCGAACAACAGGGAGTCTCGCTCGAAGACTTCGAGGCTCGACGTGACCCGCGCTTCTGGAAGGGGTTGCGTGAAGCGTTGCCGGTCTGGGACGCCCTCATCACCGAGCTCAACGCCCGGGTCGGGGCATCATGACGCTGGCCTCGGTCCGAACCTGCGGGGGGTGTGGCGCTGTCGTCGACGCGGTGGCGATTTCGCCGACCTGCCCCAACGTCGGTGACGGGGGCGACCACGTCCTCATGCGTGAGCTCGACGACACGCGCCTCCCCTTCGACCTGCGAGGCGACCCCGCGTGGCATGACCGCCCGTTCCTGCGCTGGCGTCATCGCCTCCACGCCTGGCATCTCGCAGCGGCCGGCGGCTGGTCGGATGAGGCTTTCATCGGGCTCGTGTGTCGCCTGGAGGAAGCCATCGCGCGTATCGATCGCCGCTTCGTCGTCACGCCACTGGTGCGCGCCGACGACCTGGCAGCGATGCTCACCCGTGAGGCACCGATCTTCATCAAGGACGAGACCGGGAACGTGGCGGGCTCACACAAGGCTCGGCATCTGTTCGGGACGCTGCTCGCGCTCGAGGTGCTGGGGGTCGACAGGGCGCAGCCACTTGCCATCGCGAGCTGTGGCAACGCCGCCCTCGCCGCGGCCGTGCTCGCCAACGCGGCCGAACGACCGCTGACAGTCTTCGTACCGACCGACGCCGAGCGGTACATCGTGCGTCGGCTCGTCCAGCTCGGCGCGAAGGTCGTCACCTGTGAGCGACGCGACGGGGTGTCGGGCGATCCGACGGTGCACGCGCTTCGTGAGGCGTTGGGACGCGGGGCGATCTCATTCTCCTGCCAAGGCAGTGACAACGGGCTCGCTATCGAAGGCGGCGAGACGCTCGGTTGGGAGCTCGCCAACCAGCTCGCCCAAGACGGTGACCGCGTGGACCGGGTCTTCATCCAGGTCGGCGGTGGTGCCCTCGGAAGTGCCGTCGCGCGTGGCCTCCTCCAGGCGCGGGCCGAAGGCATGATGGCGGCGACGCCCAAGATCCATGCGGTCCAGATTCGTCAGGTCGCACCTTTGTCCCGGGCCTATGAGCACCTCGCGAGGCGTCTCGCCGAGGCCATCGGGTTTGACGAGCTCGAGCCCGCGTGTGGTTCTCGACGTGAGTGGCACGGGTTCGCCGGGCGCCGCGCCGACCGCCTTCGCCGAGGGTTCACCAACCCATCGTTTCAGGCGATGATGGACGACGCGGTCCGCCATCGTTCGGACTACATGTGGTCCTGGGAGACGATGGGGCCGAGCGTCGCGCATGGGATCCGCGATGACGAGACCTACGATTGGTGGGCGCTCACCCGGGCCATGCTCGAGACGGGCGGCTACCCCATCGTCGTCGACGAGGCCGAGATCGTCGCGGCCCACGCGCTTGGCACCAATACGACGGCGATTCGTGCCGATGAGACGGGGACCGCATCGCTGGCGGGGTTGTTGGACCTCGCCCTGTGCGGTGCCTTGCCTTCGACCCAGAGTTGCCTCGTGTTCTTCACCGGACAGAGCCATCCGCTCGTCCCTTGAGCCCATCACTTTGTTCCCGCCCCATTATCTTGGATTTCGAGATGACGACCCCCACCATCCGACCGCTCCAGGACATCGCCGCCGAGCTGGGGCTCCTCCCCGACGAGCTCATCATGTTCGGTCGCGACAAAGCCAAGCTCGCCCCATCGTCGCGCGAACGTCGCCGCCGTCCTGGTGATTCGCGCCTCATCCTGGTCAGCGCCATCACGCCGACGCCTGCCGGCGAGGGCAAGACCACAACGACGATCGGGCTTGGCGACGCCTTGCGACGGCGCGGCCACAGCGTCTCGGTGGCGCTCCGCGAGCCTTCGCTCGGTCCATGTTTCGGCAGCAAGGGCGGTGGAACGGGCGGCGGCAAGGCGCAGCTCCATCCGGCCATCGACATCAACCTGCACTTCAACGGCGACTTCCACGCGGTGACCACCGCGCACAACCTGCTCGCTGCCGTCATCGACAATCATATCCACCGCGGCAATACGCTCGGCCTCGACCCGCGTCGTGTGTCGTGGCGGCGGGTCATGGACATGAACGACCGCGCGCTGCGCAACATCACGACCGGGCTCGGTGGGCCCGACGATGGTGTCCCACGCGAGGGCGGCTTCGACATCACGGCCGCGAGCGAGGTCATGGCGATGCTCTGCCTCGCCGAGTCCGAAGAGGACCTGCGGCACCGTATCGACCGCACGCTCATCGGCTTTACGCACGATGACCGTCCCGTCACGGCCGGCGAGCTCGGGGTGACAGGCGCGATGCTGGCTCTGCTCCGCGACGCCATGTGGGTGAACCTCGTGCAGACCCTCGAAGGCACACCCGCCTTCGTCCACGGCGGGCCTTTCGCCAACATCGCGCACGGCTGCAACAGCGTGATCGCGACTCGGACCGCGTTGGCCCTGACCGACTGGGTCGTGACCGAGGCGGGCTTCGGCTTCGACCTCGGCGCCGAAAAGTTCTTCGACATCAAGTGTGTCTCGGCCGGCCTCGATGTCGCGGCCGTCGTGCTCGTCGCCACGGTCCGAGCGCTCAAGATGCACGGGGGCGCGAAGCTCACCGAGCTCGACAGACCGGATGCCGATGCGGTGCGACGTGGGCTGGGCAATCTCGACAAACACGTCGAGAACATCCGTGCCTTCGGTCTGCACCCCATCATCGCCATGAACCGTTTCGGGACAGATACCGATGACGAGCACGCGTTGGTCGAGGCGCATGCCGCGCGACTCGAGGTGCCGGTGGCGCGTTGCGAACACTTCGCGCGTGGTGGACCCGGTGCAGACGCTCTTGCGGCCCAGCTCGAAGCGTACGCCGCGACGGCTCACGGCACGCCGTTCAAGCCGCTCTACGATTGGAGCGCGGCCGTTCCGGACAAGATCTGCAGGGTCGCCCAGACGATGTATGGCGCGCGTGATGTGCTGTACAGCCGGGAGGCGCGTCAGGACCTCAAGCTCATCGAAAAGCATGGGTTCGCCGGGCTGCCGATCTGCATCGCGAAGACCCCCAACTCCTTGTCCGACGACCCGAAGCGTCGCGGCAAGCCACGCGACTTCGAAGTGACCGTGAGGCGCCTGCACGTGGCGTCTGGGGCTGGCTTCATCGTCGTCATCACGGGCGACATCGTGCGGATGCCGGGGCTCCCTGCAGTGCCCAAGGCCGAAGGCATCGACCTCGTCGACGGCGAGATCACCGGGCTCGTCCTCTGAGCCTTCTCGTCGAGGGCTCATCGACCGGGGATAGTTCGCCGGCTCAGGGGAGGTAGCGTCGGTCGGTTGGCCGAGCAAGACGGCTCAGCACAGCGGCGGTCTCGTTGGCCGTGCGCTGGGCGACCTGAGGATGACGACCGAAGTAGCCAAAAGCCCTCAGGTTGTCGGCGTCGGTCTCTGCCGGGAAGGTCGCGCGGGGCGGGCGGTTGGCCTCTTGCGGGAGGTCGGCGACCAACGATTCGAGCCGCCGGCCCACATGATTGGCGATGTGACAGGAAGCGCAGTCGGTCGTGTCCGGCACATGGGACGCTGGCGACTCCTGGCGGAGTGCCCAGCCATGGACGCGTTGTTGTACGTCCGAGCTTGCCTTGGCGAGATAGACGCCGCTGGCGCCGAGACGGCCGTCCTTGTCCCCGAAGAGGGGATGCACCGTGTACACAAAGATGTGGTCTGCCTCGGGGATGTGGCGGTCACGTGTCACGTTCTGCATCGTCACGCCGACTCCCGCGATGACCAGTCGCTCGCCTTCGAGGCGGGTCGGGTTCGAATTGTCTCGGCCATCGAGTATCTCGAAACCCGAGAATTGCCACTGGCCCGCGGCGGCCGAGGTCCGCGTCATGAAGGTGATACGCGTCAGCGTCGCCGCTCCGAGGTGGGTCTTCGCGACGTTTGCCAGGGCGCGCCCGAATGGGCCGCCAATACCCTCGCGCAGCAGCGTCGGATGGACGTCGAGCGGAGTAGCGGCCGAAGACGCTGCGTCCGCCGACGTGTCCGCGACAGCAGTCACGAGTCCGGCGATGGCCGCTTCGAACGCCGCGGGCGTCAACGCGTAGAGCGCGTGGACCGCACCATCGGCGAAGTCGACGCTGCCCCCGGTCGAGGGGAGCGGGACCTGCAGGACGAGTCGCACCTGCGGCTCACATGCGCCGCCCAGGGAGTACTGGAAACACGGGTCGAAACGCATCCCGACCACCCGTAGCGCGTCGTACTCGGCGTCGTCCGCGACCTCTCGCACGAGCGAGCGACCGTTGAGATCGAAGGCCTCACGTGGCAGGAGCGGTCCACTCGTGGTGGGCATGCTCGCCGGCCACAGGGCAGCACCATCCGTCGCCGGGAACAACACCGACACGTCGTGTGGCCGGAGCGGCAGGGCGGCTGGATGGCCGACGTTGGAGGCCGCCGACTGCGCGGCAGCGGGTGCAGCCCCCGGGTCGGAATCGCGACCCGAACACGCGCCGACGAACACCAGGGCCCAGGCCCACCGCATCATCGTATCCATGATGACCTCGTTCCCATCGGGTCGGGCAGATACCACGATGCTGACACCGCGACATCAATGATCTTGCGGGCTAGCGACGTGTTCTCGGCCGATGCGCAGCTGACATGTCGAGGTGAGTCGGGGACTACACGCCACCCGGGTGGTGTGGCTCTACTCCAGTTCGCAGCGACACATCGCGAAGGTGCTGATGCATTGTGGTCTGTGGGGGATGGCACGCCCGTTGCTCATGCTCTTGTCGCGGCGACGACGTCTCGGTTCGCCCGACATATGACACCACCCTGGGAGGACACCATGACCCGACTTCACACCCTCGCTTTCCTTGTCACCGGCTCGATGCTCTTCGGGGCCGGCTGCGCATCTCAGATCCTCTCGCCGCCCGCCCGCTTCCAGGCCCTCGATGGACTGGGCGTGGCCGCGCCAGACGACACCTGGCTCGACTTCGAGGGCGGCGGAGGCGGCCAGATGTTTGGACCCTCGGCCTACGGCGGTAGCCTGCGTGTGCGCCATGGCGTCGGCACCACCGAGTGGTCGGGCGAGGCGAGCCTCGTGCACCTCGATGACGACTTCGCGAGCACCGCGAGCCGCATCTGGGGTGCGCTGCGCGGTGGTGCACGCGGACGACTCGCCAAGGACTTCCGACATGGTTGGTGGGGGGCAGGACTTGGCGGCGGTGCCTATGCGGGTGGTATCTACGTGTCGCCCGAGGTCACCATCGGCGCGGGTTATGACAACCCCTACTTCGTCCCCTACGTGAGCATGACGGGCCTCATGAGCCTGCCCATCGTGGCACGCACGGTCGACACCACCGACGAGGTAGACTCCCCGAGCGAGGACTCGCCGCTCGCGACCTTTGGTATTCGTTTCCAGGTGGGTTTCGATGTGCCGGTCACGGACTTTGCCAAGCTCTCGATGGGCGTGAACTTCGTCGCCCTCGTCGACGTGGAGGGTGTCAGCGAGGGGTGGGGTGGGTTTGGCGGCGCCCTCAAGTTCGGTTTGTGACGACACAGACCTGACGCCTTTCTGACGCGATTGAACCGATGGTTGACGCCCTGCGACGTTACGCCTACCCTGCGCACGACGCCTACTAGCGGAAGGCTCAACCCGTCTCGAATCCATCGTCGCATCTGCGAGGTCCCTCGTGCTCACTCGACGCACCGTGCTCATGGTCCCGTCCGTCATTGCCCTCGCCGCATGCGCTGACATGGCCGACACATCGCCCCCGGCCGATGGCCTCTCGATCGCTGTCGCCCCCTTGTCCCTCCCGGGAGTCGGCTTCGCCTGCTACGACCTCCGCGTCAACAACGGCCCAGGTGGCACCGGCGACGTCGTCTGGCGTAGGGGTGATCCCGCTTTCACCCGGCTCGGCCAGGACCAGAACACCGACCCCACCGACACGGCTGCGAACCCGCCGACGCCCGGCTCTGCAGACAGCGACACCGTCTGCTCGAATACCTTCGGCAACGGTTCCGGCGGCGACATAACCTATATCGGTACGTGCGATGCCGACGCTACCGAGGGCGTCCGCAAGAACTCCGTCACCCTCTGGGTGGACGGCCTCTACAACGCGGGCGGCACCGCCGACATCGGCGCGTGGCGAGACCCATGCGTCAACGGCTGCACCCTCGAGGTCGACTGTGCCGAGAACACAGACGCCCTGGTCGAGTTCAACCTCACGGTCATGCGCGCTGCCAATCAGGGCTTCTTCGACATCGCCGTGAACTTCTCGGACATCTTCTGCTCGGCCAAGGCCGACTGCGGCGCGGGCGACGGTGGCCTCCTCTTTCACCCCGACGGCAGCCGTGGCCCGACCGTCGTGATGGCGCTGGCCTGCACCGCCGGCCCCGGCGCGGACACACAGCTCTCGATGAGCGAGCTCGGCATCTGGTGTGGCGATACCCAGGGGTCGGCCATCCGCGTAGCCACGCTTGATCCTGCGGCCGGCCCCGGCAACGTCTATCGCCCGGTCACCAACGACCCCACTCCCGGCGACGGCGTCTGGCAGTACGCGACCTACGAAGGTGTCGAGCGCCTGAATGTCGGGGCCGACATGCGCAAGCTCTATTGGAATGTTGCAGTCGGTATCGACATCGCCGAGCTCGCCCAGACGGACGCGGACCCCGAAGCCGACCGCTACTGCTGGCTCCGTGCGACGGCGACCGCCTCCGAGGGCGCGCTCACCGACCTCAACGCGACCACCCCCTACATCAGCTGGGACGTCCCGCTGAACCTCGTCGCCACCGGGGACGCCGGCAACCTCACGATCTCGCCGAGTCTCGGCCTCACCTGTGGTGAGAACCCGCTCGACACCGTCGGCGATGGCTACTGCGTGAGCGTCGACAATGACGGCCTGCCAACCGTCATCCCCTGCGTCACGACCGTCTACGATCCCATCGACCAGACCCTGTGCTTCGACAACACGATGACCGGCGACTTCACCGCGTTCGAGGCTGACAGCACCGACACGCCGTGCACCACGCCCTCAGGTCCCACCGAGGTCGTTCTCCCCAATGGCGCGCCGAGCGGCTGTGTCTCGACTGTCGTCCCGGATGGCGAGACCCACTCCGTCACCGTGACCTATGCGTGCGATGATCGCTGCAGCCTCTACTTCGACGGTCAGCTCATCAACGACAACACGGGTAGCCCGGGCTGGTCCACCATCCTCACCGACACCATCCCGGATGTGACGACCGGCTGTCACGTCGTCGGTATCCACACCGTCGACACTGCGCGTGTGGTCAGCGGCTTCATCGCGACCATCTCGGTCGATGGCGCCACGCAGAACTCCCCGGGCTTCTTCGTCACCGCCGCCACCCCGGCGATGACCGTCGCCGAGAACGCGCCGAACGATAGCGAAGGTGATACGTGGTCCGAGCTCGATTATGGCCTCGTCTTCCCCGAGGCCATCCAGTGTGGTCAGAACCCTATGAACACCTGGTCGGGCGGCTGGAGCTCATTCTACAACCTCGGCGCCCGCCCGATCTGGTACAACACCACGTGCACGGGCAACTACAACAACGGCTTCGCACGTATCCTGTTCACCGTGCAGTGACGTCGCAGCTCGTCCACGTGCTCTGAAGGGGCGTGGGGTATCCAAGTGGTGTCAGACCCTGGCACTTGAGACCTGGCGGACCCAGAACAGTCACCGACCCGGTCCTGCGCGGGCACACGCGGGCCGTGCCGGTTCCTACCTCGATGTCTCACCGATGAAGACCGGCTCCATGTCGGCAGGCATGGCGCCCAGCTCGTCCTCGTCGAGGCGCGCGTAGATCTCCACCAGGTTGCCGCCCGGGTCTACGAGCCACAGCTCGTGCAGCGGGGTGCCGCGCCAGGTCGTGCGCGCGGGCTTCCTCACCTCGAAGCCCGCGGCTTCGGCCAGTTGCTGTGCCCGGATGACGGCCTCACGTGAGCCGACGTCGATGCCCAGGTGGTAGAGTGTGTCCTGGTGGAGCTCTTTGCCGTCCGACACCAGCAAGACGAAGTTGGTCTTGAGTCGCTCGCTGACGAACGTGGCATATCGGTGGGTCCACTCCTTCGGCTCGACGCCGAGGAGCCAGGCGTAGAAGCGAGTGGACTGCGCGAGGTCGGGCACGCGGATGCTTGCGTGGAACTCGAGCGGGTCCGGGCCTGAGGGCAAATCGATAAGGGCCGCAAGCACTTCGAGGCGGCGACGGATCTGGTCGCGCGCGGTGCGAAAGCGCGTCAACAGCTCGTCGCGCGATAGGCTCGGGTCGTCGCTGGCCGGGTCGGCGATGGGCCAATGGAGTCGTTTGGCGGAGCCGAGGAAGAGGGGACAGACCTCTTCGGCGCAGAGCGTGATGACGAGACCGACGGTGCTCGGGTCGACCTCGGCAACGGCCTTCGATGAATGGGAGTCGAGCGAGATCCCGAGCTCGGCCATGACCTCGATAGCATAGGGGTTGACCCGCGTCGGCTTGCTGCCCGCGCTCTGGACCGTGACGCGACTTCCCAGGAGGTGGCGTGCGAGTCCCTCGGCCATCTGGCTGCGGGCTGAGTTGGCGACGCACAGAAAGAGAATAGATGAGTCGATCTTCATCGGGTTTCAGCTCGTCGGAGGGGTGGTTGTGGCTGTCTCGTCGGGCGTGGCGCAGGGTGGGGCGACGACCTCGACCGGGGTGTCGGGGAAGTAGCGACGCTGGGCCCAGAGCGCGACATTGACGAGCCCGATGAGGACCGGGACCTCGACCAGGGGGCCGATGACCGCGGCGAAGGCGACCTTGCTGTCGATGCCGAAGCTGGCGATGGCGACGGCGAGCGCGAGCTCGAAGTTGTTGGACGCGGCGGTGAACGACAGGGTCGCGGTCTTTGGATAGTCGGCGCCAAAACGCCGGCTGAGCCAGAACGAGACTGCGAACATGATGACGAAATAGATGAGCAGCGGGACAGCGATGCGCAGCACGTCGAGGGGGTGGGCGACGATGTTGTCGCCCTGGAGCGAGAACATGACGATGATGGTGAAGAGGAGTGCCACGAGCGTGATGGGGCTGATCTTCGGGATGAAGCGGTGCTCGTACCAGTCGCGTCCGAGCTTCGCGACGAGGAGTCGGCGCGAGAGGTAGCCCGCGGCAAACGGGACGCCCAGATACAGGCCGACACTCTCGGCGACCTCGCCCATCGAGATGTGGACGTCCGCACTCTGCAGCCCGAGCCACGACGGGAGCAGGGTCGCAAAGAAGAAGGCGTAGACGGAGAAGAAGAGGACCTGGAAGATCGAGTTGAGCGCGACGAGGCCCGCGGCATATTCGCGGTCACCTTTGGCCAGGTCGTTCCAGACGATGACCATCGCGATACACCGCGCGAGCCCGATGATGATGAGGCCGACCATGTACTGGGGTTCGTCGCGCAGGAAGATGACGGCCAGGCCGAACATCAGGAGCGGGCCGATGATCCAGTTCTGGACGAGCGACAGTGTCAGGATCCGTTTGTCTCGAAAGACTTGTCGCAGCTCCTCGTAGCGGACCTTCGCGAGCGGCGGGTACATCATGAGGATGAGGCCGATGGCGATGGGGATGGACGTCTTGCCGACGCTCATCCCTTCGAGGGTCTCGGCGACCACGGGTGCGACCATGCCGAGCAGGATCCCAAGCCCCATGGCGAGGAAGATCCAGAGTGTGAGGTAGCGGTCGAGGAAGGACAGCTTCCTGATGATGCTGGTCGTGGTGCTCATCGGCTGGGTCCTTAGCGGGGCCTGTCGGGTCGGCGGTGCGGGCTGAAAGTTCAGGCGGTGAGAGCGCTTAGCCAGTGCTCGACGTCGCCCTTCTTCGGGATCCCACCGACGTGGACGACTCGTTCGTCGATGACGACGGCCGGGGTCGACATGACGCCGTAGCCGATCATGACGCTCGTGCTGGTGACCTTCTCGAGCACGACGACATCAGGCCCGAGCCCACGCTCGGCGATGGTGTCGCGGACGAGGCGCTCGGTCCACTGACAACTGCCGCAGTTCTTTCCGAGGATCTTGATGGTGTGTGAGCTCATGGTCACCTGATGGTGTAGATGAAGTAGAGGCCTCCGAGGATCAGCAGCACGCCTGTCACCTTGCGGAAGATCGACACCGCGCGAGAGGCGCCGCGAGACTCGAGGAAACGTTCGGTGGCGCCGCCGAAGATCCCGGCGAGGACGACGATGGCCGTGTGCGCGATGGCGAAGCTCAGGAGCAGCCCGCCCGCTTGGACCGGGGCGGTCGCGCTGAGGCCCATGGCGACTCCGATGACGGGGGCCATGAACGAGAAGGTGCAGGGGCCGAGGCTCGCGCCAAAGAGCAGGCCGACGACCGCGGGTCGCATGACGCGAGACTTGTCGGTGGTGCTCGCACGAGAGGTCAACGACTTGAACCAGGGGATGTCGATGACCTCGAGGAGCTGCAGGCCAAAGGCGATGAAGATGGTGGCGCCGATGAGGTTGCCGACGATGCCGAGGTCCCCTGCGACGCGGCCGAGTGCCAGCGTCAGGGCGCCGACGATGGCGAACGACACGAGGACACCGAGCCCGAATCGGAGCGCGATCCCGGAAGCGCGCTGGCCCTGGTGTTGGTTCTGGACGACGCCAATGACGAGTGGGATCCCTGCGAGGTGACACGGGCTGATGACCACGCTCAGAGCACCGAGCGCGGCCGCGGCGCCGAGGCCTTCGATGGGCGAGCCGGCGAGTGTCGCCGTCACCGCTTCGAAGAGGCCACTCATGGACACACCAGCCCGACCTTGGCGAACCGCTCACGGATGTCGGCGCGTGCGAGGAATCCGATGTGTCGATCGATCTCCTTGCCGTCACCGTCGAGGAAGACCTGGGTTGGTATGACATCGACGTCGAACGGCTTGGCTTTGGCCTCGTCGCGGAAGACGTCGATGATCTCGATCTCGAGGCCGTCGGGGCACTCCTTTCGCAGCTCGCCGAGCTCTTCGTGCATGGCCTTGCAGCTGGCACACTTCGAGGAGCCCAATTCGATGAGCCTGGGCCGCGAGGTCATAGCCGGCGTGTTCACACCCGTGGCGACGGTTGTGGCGGCGGCCTGCGGCCCGGCGGAGACGAGCGCCGCTGTCGGTGCGTCGTCGTTGTCGTGTTGTCGGAGCACGAGGGCCGTGACGATGCCGGCGGCGACGAGCCCGAGGATGAGGAGCTTGGACCGTCCGGTCATATGAGCACCTGCGAGTCATGGGCCGACATCGACGGTTGGAGCGAGGCGGCGTCGAGGTTGTTGCGCCAGGGGATGATGGCCAGCTTGTCGGTGTGTGCGGCGAGCTCGGCGAGGTAGGGGGCCTCGTGTTGGCGGCGTGAGACGAGGACCGGGTCGGTCACGGCGAGCGGGGTCAGGCTCTGGTTCACGACCCAGGCGAAGGGGTGGATGTCGGCCCGTCGCAGGTCACGCTCGAGCTGCATGGCCTCGTGGATCGGCGTCGCCTCCGGCAGGGTCACGAGCAGGACGTGGGTGAAGTCCCGGTCGCGCAGTCGCGGCAGGAGGCTCTGCACGGCGTCGGTGTTGCCGCTCGGCTTCTTCAGCACCTCGCGGTGGTAGGCTTCGGCCGAGTCGAGAAGCAGCAGTGTATGGCCGGTTGGCGCCGTGTCGATGACGACGAAGCGGCTCTGGCCCTCGGCCACCGTGTCGGAGAAGGCGCGGAAGACAGCGATCTCTTCGGTGCAGGGGCTTCGCAGGTCCTCGGCGAGGAGGGCTTTGCCCTGAGCGTCGAGGTCCTTGCCCGCGGTCGTCATGACCTCGTCCGAGTAGCGGCGTGTCTCGGCGGCCGGGTCGATGCGGGTCACCCGTAGTCGGGAACCGGTGGAGCCGTGCTCGCCGACCTCCCCAATCTCACGTAGGGCGGCCTCGACGTGGGCGGCCGGGTCGGTCGTCGTGAGCGTGGTGTCAAAGCCCCGGCGGGCCAGCTCGAGGGCGATGTTCACCGCGACCGTGGTCTTGCCGACGCCGCCCTTGCCCATGGTCATCACAACGCCCGCGCCGTGAGCTGCGATGGCGTCGACGAGCGCGGCGAACGGAGTTGCGTCGAGCGGGGCATGGGGAGCTTCTGTGTCCGGAGATGAGGCCGACGCGATTCGGAGCTCCGGTCGAGCCATGGCGCGTAGGGCGTCGAGTCCGACGAGGCCGAACGGTAGGAGCGGGACCTCGCGGTGGGGCAATGAAGCGAGGCCATCGGGCAGATGGGCCAGCGCCGTCTTCGCGCGAGCCTCCATGGCGAGGGCGATCGGGTCGGCCGTGTCGGTCGCGGCGAAGATGCCGTTGAGGACGAGGACGACGTTGACCATGCCGAGCTGTGCGAGCTCGTGGCGCGTGCGCTCGGCTTCGGTGAGCGAGCTCTTCTCGGGGCGGGCGACCAGCACCAGCGTCGTCTTGTGTGAGTCCCGCAGGGCCGCATTGGACGCGGCGTACAGGGCCTTTTGTGCGGCGAGTCCCGACAGCGGGCCGAGGCACGAGGTGCCGCCCACGTTGGTATCGATGAAGTCGTTCCAGGCGGCGGGCAGCTCGAGCAGGCGGAGCGTGTGGCCGGTCGGGGCGGTGTCGAAGATGATGTGGTCGTAGGTGGCCGTGGCCTGCTCGTCGCCGAGCAGCTTCGAGAACTCGTCGAAGGCGGCGATCTCGACGGTGCAGGCGCCCGACAGTTGTTCTTCCATGCTCTTGATGGCGGAGGCCGGGAGCAGGCCGCGGTACGGGCCGACGACGCGCTCGCGATACAGTCGCGCGGCTTCTTCGGGGTCGATGTTCAGCGCGTCGAGCCCGACGACGCCCGGGACCGGGTGGGGCGTGCCATCGAGTGTCACGCCCAGCACCTCGTCGAGGTTGGAGGCGGGGTCGGTCGAGACGAGCAGGACGCGTCGTCCGGCCTCGACGAATCCGATGGCGGTGGCGCAGGCGGCAGAGGTCTTACCGACGCCGCCCTTGCCCGTGAAGAACAGGATACGGGTCGGGTCGGGGATCATGGTCTAATCCTCAGCAGCACTTCGTTGGGGCGCCGCGGGTCTTGAAGGTCGGTGTCGGCGGAGTGCCGGCGAAGTCCACGTCGGGGTGGGCGGTGGGCGTCGTCTGGGCTGTGGTGTGAGTCCAGCTCGCGAGCTCGTCGCGGCTCGGGTAGAGGCCGACGCTCTTGACTTCGCCGTCGACGACGATGACCGGGAGCGCCTCTTCGCCACGTGCCTCGAGGGCCGATTTCACTTCTGGCATCGCGACGAAGGCGCCCGGCTCCTGCGAGAGGTTGAAGCGCTGGACGTTGGTGCCATTGGACTTGAGCCAGTCGAGGTCGGCGGCGAAACGCACGAGCTTCGGGTCGACCGACGGCCCGCATATCCCGGTCGAGCAACACATGGCCGGGTCGAAGACGTGGATGGTGGACATAGAGATACCTCGAAGATCGAGAGTTATGACCCGATGCCGAGCATGAGCGATTTCATGCGCGTGAGCGCCGTTGGTTCGATGCAATAGCAGGTGCGCGGCCCGGAGATCGTGCCGCGGATGAGCCCGGCGTCCTTCAACACCTTGAGGTGCTGAGACACGGTCGACTGCGCCAGCGGGAGCACGTCGAGGAGCTCGCCGTAGACGCAGGTCGTGCGTTCGGCGAGGAGCCGCACCAGCTTGACACGCACGGGATGCCCGAGCGCCTTGGCGAAGGACGCGAGCTCGTCATCGGTCGTGTCCGAGAGCGAAACAGGCTCAATGGGGAGTCTCGACGCTGGCTCGGGAACACAGACTTCAGGGGTGCAATCGTTCATCGCCGATAGACGATAAGACCGCAAACAAGCCTATGCAAGGACCAACTTCGCACGGGTGTCGCGCGAGGCCTGATCATGTGGTGGCCCCATCACGAATCGCCGTGTCATCCCCCTCGACCTCGACTGCCAGGGGGGTAAGATGCCGTCAGACGCTTCGACCGGAGAACCCATGAGCGACCAACCGACCCCTCCCAAAGCCTACACGGCCTTCGTCGGCCGTTACCCCAAGCTCGGCGAAGCCTGGGAAACCATCAATGACGCCGGCTCGGCAGGCCCGCTGAGCGAGCGCGACAAACGCCTCGTGAAGCTGGCCATCGCTATCGGCGCCATGCGTGAAGGAGCCGTCCGCAGCAACGTTCGAAAAGCCCTGGCCATGGGTGTGGATCGGGCAACCGTCGAGCAGGTCGTGGCACTGGCGGCTTCGACGCTCGGCATGCCGTCGACCGTTGCCGTCGACTCGTGGATCCAGCCCCTGCTCGGGGACTGAACGATGGAATCAAAGGTGGAACCGGCATCGGTCCCACCCGCGTAGAATGACTGCCTGGGCTCGCCACGCGGCAGCTGCCCCATCGGGTCAGTGACCGGTGTGGTCATGATGATCTGAATGTGCCGCGCTCGACGACTCCACCTTGCTGGCCGCAGGGGAGTCGCATCCGCCCTCGCAGTCCGGCACACCTGAGCCAGCGTCCACGTAGTCGATCTGAATCGTCACGTGAGCTACCCCGAAGCGTTCCTTCAGCTCACTCTCGAGTGCCTTGCCGAGCGCTGCCGGGTATTCGGACAACGACATCACCAGGTGGGCGGTGAGCGCGACCTCGGTCGAGCTCATGGCCCAGATGTGGAGGTCATGTGCCGCCTGGACACCCGGCTGGGATACTAGGAATCGCTGCACGCTGGGCACGTCGATGCCATGCGGGACCGCGTCGAGGACCAGGTCGAGGCTCTCGCGCAAGAGGCCCCAGGTGGCATACAGGATTGCGACCGAGACGAGCAGGCTCGTGACCGGGTCGATCTCTGAGGTGCCGGTCAGCGTGATGAGTACACCGCTGATGACCACGGCCAGAGAGACCGCGGCGTCTGCCATCAGGTGCAGGAAGATGCCGCGCGCGTTGAGGTCGTGCTTGCGGCGCTTGGCGAACACCGCCGCCGAGCCGCCGTTGAGGGCCACTCCAACCAGCGCGAACCCGATCGTCAGCGGGCCGCTCGGGCTCACCGTCTCGCCGAAGCGACCGACGGCCTCGACGACGACCCCGACGACCGCGACGATGATGAGGACGGCATTCGCGAGCGCCGCGAGCAGCGTGGTCTTCCGAAGCCCGAAGGTGCGATGGGGTGTGCGCGGCATTCGCGCCAGGCGGGTGGCCCCCCAGGCGAGCGCCAGTCCGGCGACGTCGCTCAGGTTGTGGATCGCGTCGGCCCACAACGCCGTCGACTGTGCCAACCAGCCGCCGATGCCTTCGGCGATGACGAAGGCGAGGTTGATCCCGACGACCCACCCCATCGCCTGCATGGGCCCGTGGTTGTGTGATCCGCTCATGGTCTCGCCCCGCAGTCGTCCGTGGTGGGAGGCGTCCCCGACTCAGAAGTTGGTAGCCGCCGCGTTGCCGGCAGGGCCGTTGGCGCCCGACCGGTTCGTTTGGAGCGATACACCGCCGAGCCCGCCGGCTCCACCTTGGCCCGCATTGATAAACGTATTCTGCGTCTTCCAGCCCGCGGGCGCCTCGCCCGGGATGGCCGCAAAGATCCCGTAGGCCGCGCCACCAGCGCCACCGCCACCACCTCCGCCATGCCCTCCGTCTCCGCCCGGCCCGCCCGCACCACCGCCGGCCGCGCAGCGCTTGGTCTCCCCGCCCGACACATCGCCCGGCTGTCCGCCGAGCCCGCCGAGCCCGCCGATGCCACCGACTCCACCCGGGCCACCGTTGCCACCATCGCCGCCGCGCCCGCCCTGGATCGTGTTGCCGACCAGGGTCGCGCTCGGCCCGCTCGTGCTCTGCACAACGAAGACCCCGAACGACCCGCCGCCCGGCGTGCCGCCAGCACCGCCCGTCGCCGCGCACCCGCCGCTGCCGCCGCCGCCGCCGGACCCAGCCACGTCATCGTTGCCATAGACACTCGCCGCGCACCCGTTGCCGTTCAGCTCGACGCCTCCTCCCGCGCCGCCCCCGCCGCCACCCGACCCCGGGCTCCCCGTGCCACCTCCGGCCCCCGGGCGCCCGGCCCAGCCCCCCGCCGCGACCACCCCGATCCCGTCTGCGCCACCCGAGCCCGCGCTCCCATGCCCTCCTGCAGTCCCGGCCCCGCCGGTGCTGGCCGTCGTCCGGTTGTTGTTCGGCGGCAGGTAGCAGGTCCCACACAGCACCGCGACGCCCGCGCACTCGCTGCCTCCGCCCGCGCAGATGACCAGATCCCAGCCCGCCACCCCGCCACCGCCCGCGGCGACCCCGAAGCCACTGGACCCTGCATTGGCCGCGACCGGCACCTCTTCATAGGTGGGGCAGTCCGCGCGTCCCCCGCCGCCGCCGCTCACGTTGGTTCCGCCACATGTGCGTGAACCCCCGCCGCCACCATTGGACCCCGAGGCCGGCGGGCACCCAGTCGTGTCCTTTGCGTCCGTCCCGCCACTCCCGTTGGCGCCGGCCGTCCCGTTGTCGCCGCGCGCCCCACCTTGTCCATTGCCGCCCGGCCCCGCGAAGATGCGGTTGTTCGACACGCGCGCTTTCGCGCCGGCGTCGTTCAGGTAGATTCCATAGCTCGTCTGCCCGACCGCGTTGGCAGCGTTCGTGCCGAAGATCGTGAACCCGTCGAGGACCGTATCGCGCAATGCCGTGCTCGCGCCGACTCCGACCGCATTGACGGTGCCCGGGCGCTCCGGCGTCGGGGCGACCCCGATGAGCGCTGTCTCGAAAAGCAAGACATCGTGCTCATCGAAGGCTGGCGAGTAGCCACCAAACAGACCGACCCCATTGGCGAGTAGGATGCTCTCCGAGTAGACCCCTGTCGCCGTGTAGACATCGCGTTTGCCGCCCGCCGCGGCCTTGTCGATCCCGACCTGGACCCGCTGGACCGGCAGCTCACGGGTGCCGGGGTTCGTGTCCACGCCGTCGCGCGACACGAAGATGGCGTTGTCGACCTCGCCGTCGACGCCATCGCAGTTGGTGTCGACCGAGTCGCCCGCCAGATCAGGCCCCACGACCGGGAGACACTCACAGCCGTCGTCGCTGCGCCCGTTCACATCGACGGCCCCGCCGACGCACGCATAACCACATGTCGGGACTGCTGAATCCAGCTCGCACGTGGGAGCCGCATCGGGTCTGGACAATGCCAGGCACGACACCCCGCAGGCCCCACAATGTTCGAGCGTCGTGTAGCGGTCGCCCGTCTTGAACGCGTCGTCGACGACCCCGTTGCAATCGTTGTCGATGCCGTCGCAGGCCTCACTCGGCAACTCGCAGACTCCCCAGCCTTCGCCCGTGCAACGCTCGAGCCCGCGACACGTCACGGCGGGTTCGTCCGGATTGGGCGGTACAAAGGTCACCGAGCAGCTCCGGGCCAGGTCGGTGTTCGACCCATCACATGTGCACGAGCCCGACTCGGGCACACACTGGTTGCCATCGGGCGTCGCTTCACAGGTGAAGCCCTCGGCGCAGTCGCCTTCGGTTGCACACGCCCGTGTACAGAAGGTCCCGTCGGTCAGCGTCGTACACGCGGCGCCGACCCCCAGGCACTCGTTCGCCGATGTGCACGGCTGGCATGCGTTGGCCGCGTCGGCGATACACACGAACGGGTTGGCTTGCGTGTAGCCGACTTCGCATTCCACGACCTGGCAGCGCGCATTGCCCGACTCCACATCGCACGTCGTCGCAGCCGCGTTCGTGATGGACGCGTCGCAGTCGGTCGTGCAGCTCCCGCAGCTCTGAGCCGCCGCATAGACCCCGTCGGTCTTGAACGTCTCGTCGATGTCGCCATCGCAGTCGTTGTCGACGTAGTCGCACACCTCGACCGCGGCGTCCCTGGCCGAGCACCCGACCCAGCCGACCTCGGGGTCACACGTCTCGACCCCGAGGCATGTCCCCACCTCGTTGCTGCGACTACACGTCCGAGCGCTGCCGGCGAACGGCGGCGAGCAGTCACACGACCCGGACCGGGGCTGACAGAAGCGCCCGACCCGCCCGTCGTTCTCGGCACACGTGTAGCCCGTCGGGCAGTCGCCCTCATCCGTGCAGAACGACGCGCACTGCCGGCTCTCCCCGTTCCCTTCGTTTTCCCCGCTCCCCCCGTTCCCCCCGTTACCACCGTTGCCCCCGTTCCCTGCACTTCCATCGAGCCGCAGGCACGCCCCGCCGTTGCACTGGAAGTCTTCGATACATGGGGTGCAGAGCTTCAGGACCCGCGGGACACACAGGAACACGACGTCGCCCGAGCCGCTCTGGACGGACTTGCAGTCGAACCCGGCGGGACATGTCTCGGCGCACTCGCTGGTGCAGATGTAGCCGCTGGTGCCTTCGACACACCACCCCGAGGTGCAGTCGACATTGCCTTGGCACGCCGCGCCAAAACCACCTTCGACTGGAGCCGCGTCGACCTCGCTCGCGCCATCCGGGACCGTGTCGAGTGCCGTGGGGATATCGAATTGAACGACCTCGGCGTCTCCTGGGGCCCCGTCCTCACCATCGATCTGACCGATGGGGTCGGTCGCGCCGGTCCCGTCGCTGGCGTCGCCCCCACCCGGTGCGCCGTCGGACCCGGCGCCGCCGGGCTGGTCATCGCTGCACGCGAGGAGGCTGAAGCACAAGAGCGCGATGACGGTGCGCATTGACTCACGACCTGGATAGGTGGGCGAGGGGAGCCAGTAGCGAGGCTGCACCATCGAACGTAGCGCTGGCCGCTCACGAAGTCCAAGTCGAGGGCCGCACATATTGCGTCTGCCATCAATCGCTGGGCGCTTGCGGAGCGCCGGGAAACCACCTAACGTCCGCGACGATGGTCTCCGACCCCAACAACAAAGCCACTCCCAAGGCGCCGAAGCCCGTTCTCAAGAAGACGGCGCGCTGGCGCTATGTCGTACCCAACGCCATCACCTGCGCGTCGCTCCTGGTCGGGCTCGCCGCCGTCGCGCTCGCCTTCGTCGTCGGTGGCTACACGGACGCGGCCTGGCTCGTGGTCCTCTCGGTCCTCCTCGACAAGCTCGACGGGACGGCGGCACGCGCGCTCCGTGCCACATCCGACATCGGCATGCAGCTCGACTCGTTCGCCGACTTCGTGACCTTCGGCATCGCTCCCGGCACGATGTTGTTCGCCGCCGGCCTGAATGCCAACAAGAGCGGCACGACCGACCTTTGGCAGGGCGAGGTTGGCCTCTGGTTGTTGGGTGCGGCCTGCGCGACACTCGTCTTGTGCGCATGTATCCGGCTAGCGAAGTTCAATGTCCTGCAAGAAGACCTGCCGCCCGACGCGCCGAAGGTCTTTTACGGCATGCCGACGACCTTCTCGGGTGGCGCCATCGCGCTCATGTACATCCTCGCAGACAAGTACCAGGTCGCCTGGCTCCTCGACGCGATGCCCCTTTTCGCGGTCCTGTTCGGCGCCCTCATGGTGAGCAACCTCCCGCTGCCCAAAGCGGCGATGCGCAAAGAGAAGTGGATCAACGTCATCCAGGTCATCAGCGGCGTCGGCATCTACGTGTGTGGCCTCTTCCGGCTCTTCCCCGAGTACCTCGCGTTCAACATCGCGGTGTACGCCATCGTCGGCTTTGGCTGGGGCTTTGCCAATCGGAAGCGGCTGCTCGCTTACAAGCGACTGGACCCCTATCCGGACGACTGATCGAAGGCGGGACACTCAGCAGTAGGAAAGCCCCCCCTACCTCCAATCATTTGGTGTGGATTCGACCTCGACCCCGGACTAGCTTGCGCCCATGAAACGACGTTTCGCCCCGTTCTTCTCCCCCGCGCCCTCGGTCGCCCCACTGGTCGGCTCCTTGAAAGCCGGCATGTTCGCTGCCGCCCTCTCGATGGGGTGCGACAGCGACGCCGAGGAACCGTCCACGGACGCCGATGCGTCCGAGGTGCAGGACTCGGACTCCCCCGACTCTGACGACACCTTCATCCCGCCGCAGCCGCCACCGGACACGGACGCAGGCCCCGACGTGATCCCGCCGCAGCCGCCTCCCGACGCCGACGACCTCGATGGCCTCGACGTCTCGCCGCAGCCCCCTCCGCAGCCTCCGCCGCGCGACACCGAGGAGCCGCAGGACGACTCCTCCGAGTTCGATGCCATTCCGCCGCAGCCTCCGCCGCAGGACACCGAGAACCTGGACGACTCCACCGAGTTCGATGCCATCCCGCCGCAGCCTCCGCCGCAGGACACCGAGAATCTCGACGACTCCACCGAGCTCGATGCCATCCCGCCGCAGCCTCCGCCGCAGGACACCGAGGGCCCCGACGACGTCGAAGAGCACGACGCCATCCCGCCGCAGCCCCCTCCGCAGCCGCCACCGCGCGAGCGCTGACCGCCCATCATGTCGACCACCATGGATGACGCGACCCCGTCGTTGTCGCCGGCCTGGCGCGCCTGGGTCTATGAGCACCTGGCCCATGGCCTCGAGCCAGCCGCCATCGTCGAGCGCCTCATCGCGGCGGGCGCCCCCGCTGACATCGCCCGACCTGAGGTCGCCAGCCTCGCTTCTGCGGCTCGCCTCTCGCTCGCCTCCCAGCTCCGTCGTGAGCTCGCCGGCCCGAGCCTGAAAGAAGTCCATGGCGCGCTTCCCTCGACCTTCTGGTCTGACCACTGGGAGCAGAACCGCCCGCTCGTCCTGCGCAGCCATGCAGAAGCCTGGCCGGCGCGACGCTGGACCCTCGATGGCCTCGCCGCACGCTTCCCCGACGCCGTTGTCGAGGTCGAGGTCGAGCGCAACCCCAGTCGTCACTTCGAAGGCCGCTGGGTCGAACGGCCGTTGTCGGCGTTCATCGCCGACGTGCAGGCGGGCCCGAGCAACGACCACTATTGCATCGCGCGTAACAAGAACCTCGAACGAGCACTCAGCTCGCTATTGCAGGACATCGTCGTCGACCCCGACCACTTCGACAACCGCCACCTCGCCGGCGGCTCATCGCTCTGGATTGGGCCGGCCGGCACGTTGACCCCACTGCACTACGACACGACCAACATCCTGTTCGTGCAGCTCGTCGGGCAGAAACGATTCTGGCTCGTCTCACCTGACTGGTCGGGCCTCCTCTTCCGGCTCGATGGTTTCTACGTGCGCGACGACCTCCTGGCCGTCCCCCCGGAAGCCATCTACGAGATCGTCCTCGACCCGGGCGACGCGCTGTTCCTTCCCGTCGGCTGGTTTCATCGGGTGGCCGCTCTGAGCTCCAGCATCTCGTTTTCGCTGCTCTGTTTTCGCCGCCCAAACGACTTCTCCTGGTGCCACCCGAGCCGTCTCATGAGAAGCCCTGTCGCATGACGACGACCTCAGACCTCCCGAGCCAGCCCGGCCAACCCGAGCTGCGCTTCGACGACCTCTTCGTGCGTTCGCTTCCCGGCGACGACGGACCTCCAACGACCCCGCGCCAGGTCTATCGGGCCCACTGGTCGACCGCTCGCGCGACTCCGGTTCCAGCCCCGACCATCCCGATCTGGGTGCCCGAGGTGGCACACCTCCTGGGGTGGCCGACGACCCTCGTCGATTCGGCCGCTTTCGCAGACATCCTCTCGGGCAACCACGTCGCCCCTGGCTCGCGCCCCTATGCCATGGCCTATGGTGGCCACCAGTTCGGCCATTGGGCCGGCCAGCTCGGCGACGGACGCGCCATGACGCTGGGCGAGGTCGTCCACTCGGGCCTTCGCTGGGAGGTCCAGCTCAAGGGGGCAGGGCGCACGCCTTATAGCCGCCAGGGCGACGGTCGCGCCGTGCTGCGCAGCTCCATCCGCGAGCTCCTCTGCAGCGAAGCGATGCACCACCTGGGCGTGCCCACGACCCGCGCTCTGGCTCTGACGCTGACTGGCGACAGCGTCATGCGCGACATGTTCTACGACGGTCACCCGGCGCGTGAGCCCGGGGCCATCGTCACCCGCGTCGCGCCGACCTTCGTGCGGCTCGGCAACTTCGAGCTCTTCGCAAGCCGCGACGATATCTCGAGCATCGAGCGATTGTTGGACTGGGTCATCCGCGTCCATTACCCCGGCATCGCTGGCACGAGCGGCTCGCCGTCCGCGACCTCACCCGAGGACGCGCTCGTCCCCACCAGCAAAGCACAACGCGCGGCCTTCTTCGTCGAGCTCTGTCGCCGAACCGCTACCACCATTGCGCAGTGGATGGCGGTCGGCTTCGTTCACGGCGTCATGAACACCGACAACCTCTCGATCCTCGGCCTCACCATCGACTACGGTCCCTACGGCTGGCTCGACCACTACGACCCGGCCTTCACCCCCAACACCACCGACTACTCCCATCGCCGCTATGCGTACGCGCGCCAGGCCGGGGTGGGCTTGTGGAACCTGACCCGGCTCGGCGAGTCGCTGCTCTGCGTGCTCTCCGAGGCCGACATCGAGCTCGGGCTCGAGACCTATCGCGCCACCGTCCAGACCGCCTGGAGCGGTCTCATGACGCAGAAGCTCGGCCTCTCGACTCCTGACGACGACCTGCTCGGCGACCTGCTCGCGCTGATGACCCGTGTCGAGACCGACTGGACCCTCTTCTTCCGGAGCCTGGCCGACGTCGCGACCGACACCTCTCCGACCGCTGACCTGAAAGCGCTCGACGCGGCCTTCTACACGCCGCCCACCGACGAGGTCCGGGCCGACTTCGAGGCCTGGTTGTCCCGACTCTCCGCCAAGGTCAACGCCGAAGGCCGCGACCCCGAGGCTCGACGCGCCGCGATGAACGCCATCAACCCGTGGTTCATCCCGCGCAATTATCTTGTTCATCAAGCTATCTCGGAGGCGACGAACGGCGACTTCGCGGGTGTCCATCGCCTGCTCGAAGCGGCTCGTTCGCCGTTCTCCGAAGCGGCGTTCGACAAGACGCTCGCCGCCAAACGCCCGGAGTGGGCACGCCATCAACCCGGCGCGTCGGCTCTGTCCTGCAGTAGCTGACCTCGCACGTCGAGCGTCGAGCCTCAGCCGCCAGCGCGAACGTCGAGCCTCAGCCGCCAGCGCGAACGGCGATCCCCGGCAAGCCGACGAGGTGTGTATGCAACGAGCGGTCGTGCTCGCCGCGCGGCGTCGGGTCGACGGCGATCATAGCCGCCGTGCGCAAGGCACGTGCGACGTGCCAGGCCTTCATGCCCCTTGGCACCACGGCGCGCCCTCGCAGCGTGTCGCCGCCGATGAGCCGCAGCTCGAAGCCAATCGCCTGGTAGAGCCTGCTCGCCGCCAGGATCGCTGTGCGCGCCTCGGTCGGCAGATACGGCATGCCGCGCTCGGCGGATGCGTAATAGTGGTCGGCCATGGCCAACAGATCCAGCACCACCGGCGCGATGGCGGTCGCCGCGGCCCGGCCTTCGACCAGCGCGTCAGGGCTCGTGCCGACCTTTTCGAGGCGTTCACGCGGCAAGTAGACCCGGTCGTTGGCGGCGTCCTCCTTGACGTCGCGGCAGATGTTGGTGAGCTGCATCGCGATCCCGAGGTCGATCGCGAAGGCCTGGGCGTCGGCATCGTCGACCCCGAAGACCGAACACATCATGAGGCCGACGGTCCCAGCCACACGATAGGCGTAGCGGAGCAGGTCGGCATCGGTGTCCATTCGCACGCGCCCGACGTCGCTGGCGATCCCGCGGACCAGCTCGTGCGCCGCGCGCCTGGCCAGCGGGCGGGTGTCGACCCAGCGCTTGAAGGCGCGGACGACGGGGCGAGCTGGACATCCGTCGTCGAGCTCGGCGATGAGCAGGTCGGCTGCGGCCTGGGCAGCGGCTGGCGTCTCGGCAAGGTCGACCGAATCGTCGGCGATCCGGCAGAAGGCGTAGAGCACGGCCACCGGGTCGTGAAGCCGACGGGGTAGGAATCTGGCCGCACGGGAGAAGCTCTTGGCGTGTCGCCGCATGATGGCGTGGCACTCGGCCAGCAGGGCGGGGTCGACCTCGACCGTTGGGACGTTCTGCCCCGTCTGTGACGCTGGTCCCAATTGGCCGGCCGACCCCACATCGCCCATCTGGGGCTGGGACACATCTGCCCCCGAGCCCTGGGAGTGCGTCCGATTCGCACTATCTCTCGAAGAACGAGTATCTCCACCATCGAGGTATCGGGACGCGGTCGCACGAAAACCGTGTGCCCAATCCATCGCGGTACCGCCTCTGGCGTCGCGTTGGAAACGTCCGAGCGGGTTCCACGCCCTCATGCGGCGCGCACCCCGGCGATGATGGGGCGAGCACCCTCGACCCGCGGGACGACGCGGTCGAGCACCTTCGCTGTGCTGAGCACGCCCGGGAGACCCGCCCCCGGGTGCGTGCCGGCGCCGACGAAGTAGAGGCCGTTCACGTCTTCCGACACATTGTGGTAGCGGAAGTAGGCCGACTGGGTGAGCAGCGGCTCGGGCCCGAAGGCGGCGCCCGAGGTCGATCGCAGCTTGCCCTGGAAGTAGTCGGGCGTGACGTAGAAGCTGGTCGTCAGGTGTTTCCGGAGGTTCGGCAGGCAGCGGCGCTCGAGCTCGGCGTAGACCTTTTCGAGGTAGCGGGGACCTTCGCTGTTCCAGTCGATGCCACTCTCGTTGTTGGGAACCGGCGACAACACATAGAACGACTCGCGGCCGGGCGGCGCCAACGAGGGGTCGGTCGCGGTCGGGCGATGCAGGTAGAGCGAGAAGTCGTCGGCCAGGATCTTCTTGGTGAAGATGTCGTGGAGCAGCTCGCGGTAGCGCGGCCCGAGCACGATGGTGTGGTGCTTGACGTCGGGGTAGAGGCGGTCGGTCCCGAAGTAGGCGACGAACAGGCTCATCGACTGCTTCTTACGCGCGACCTTGCTCTCGGTGTGGGTCTTGCGCCAGCGCGGGTCGATCATGCGCTGGTAGACGAAGCTCGGGTCGGCGTTGGAGACGACCACGTCGGCCGCGATCCGCTCACCCGTCTCGGTGAGCACACCGACGGCACGTCCCTTGTCGACGATGATCTCGGAGACCGGCGAGTTGAGCCGGACCTCGACCCCGATGTCGTTCAAGAAGCGCACGAGCCCGTGCACCATCGAGGTCGTTCCGCCCTTGGCGAACCACACGCCCCAGGTGCGCTCGAGCCAGTGGATGAGCATATAGATCGAGCTGGTCTTGAAGGGATTGCCGCCGACCAGCAGGGGCTGGAACGAGAAGGCCTGGCGCAGGCGCTCGTCCTTCATGTAGCGGCTGACGAGCTGGTAGACCGTGAGGTGGCTCTCGAGGCGCAGCATCGAGGGCACGGCTTTGAGCATGTCGAGCGGGCTCGAGAACGGCACGTCGGCGAGCTTGGTGTAGCCGGTCTCGAAGATGCGACGCGAGTGGTCGGCCATCTTCCTGTAGCCATCGACGTCGCCCGGCGAGAGGCGCCCGACCTCGGCGAGGATGCGCTCCTCCTCGCCGACGTAGTTGAAGTCGGAGCCGTCGTCGTACATGACGTGGTAGAACGGGTCGACCGGCACGAGCTCGTAGTAGTCGCGACTCGACCTGCCAAAGAGCGCGAAGAGCTCTTCGAACAGGTAGGGGGCCGTGACGACCGTCGGGCCGGCGTCGAAGGTGTGTCCGTCGCGCGTGAAGACGGCCGCGCGTCCCCCCGGCTGGTCCAGCGCTTCGAGGACGGTGACCTCGTAGCCCAGCGCCCTCAAGCGAACCGCTGCGGCGAGCCCGCCGAACCCCGAACCGATGACAATGGCGCGACTGCCCATCTCGTCCTCCTTTCCCGGTCACGCACAAGCCGCACCACAGGGGTTGACCGTTGCGTGACTCCCTTCCTGTTGCGGGCTCTTAGCGCCTCCAGGCCGCCGAGGCAAGCTTGGTGAACGTTTTGGCCGTTTTCGAAACGTGCTGCTACGACAGCAGCGCTCCCACTGCGGCCACCCACCCGATCGCCAGAGCCGCCGCAATCACGAGAAAGAAGATGCCGCGCGTGCGGGTGATCGTCCGGAGTGCCGCTGCATCGACCGGCTCACCCTCGAGGGCGTCGGTGATGCCGCGCTTGTTCCTACGGATGTGAAGGATGAGCACGAAAGCCCCCGTGAGGAAGATGGTCGAGAGGACCGACAGCAGGGCCAGGAGCAAGAGCCTGCGCGCACCCTCCCAGTTCGCCATGGCCGATGCGAGGTCGGCGTCGCGTGTGCTCACCACGAGGCGCGGAGGCTGCCAGGGACGTGAGGTCGCCGTCGCCATCAGCGACGCTGCGAGGCCCCTCGTCGTCCCAGGGGGCGCCACGAAGAGGGGGCGCGAGGCCCAGGCGAGGCCGGGGCCGGTCGCCGAAAGGGCGCACTGCAGGTCGAAGCGATGTCCGGTCGGGGCCTCTGGGACGGGCACGTCGAAGCTGAGCTCGGGCCGGCCGTCGAGCGGGAAGGCCTTTGCCCAGACCCACGTCTCGCCTTCGAGGAGCTCACACGACAAGGTGCCCCGCAGGCGCAGCGTCTGGACACGGGCTCGGGTCTTCGCCCCGGCCGCGACCTCGGGCTCGGCCCAGAGCGTCAGCTCACG
Organism: uncultured Myxococcia bacterium; assembly: GCA_942493285.1. GTDB lineage: Bacteria > Myxococcota_A > UBA9042 > PHBI01 > PHBI01 > WYBB01. The sequence goes on along the minus strand of OW818691.1, from coordinate 4,907,004 downwards.
CCCGACCGCGACGAGCTGGACCGGGTGGGTGACGGTGGTGCCATTCGCCGTGAGCTCGACGCGCACCTCGAGGGTCGGGCGGTCGGCCTTCACTCGCAGCTCGGCGAGGCCTTGCGCGTCGGTCGTGAGCACCACACGACGGTTTGGCAGGCGTGGGTGCAGGACGGCGAGCGGCGTGTTGGCGAGCGGGCGCTGGTCTACGTCGAGGAGGCGCACGAAGAGGCGGTTGTCGAGGCCTGCGACGAGGTCTCCCGCCTCGGGAATGAGGTCGAGGTGGTGGGCGCCAAGGCGGGTCGGGGGACGAGCTGCGCGCGGGGAGGGCGCGGTCGGTGTCTGTTGAGCAGCGTCGAGCACCAGCCGCGCGTGATGAGGGAGTGCGACGATGAGGCTCACGGGCCAGCTCGTCGGTTGTGCGATCTCCATGACAGCAGGGCTGTCGCCTTCGGACTCGAAGCGAAGTCGGGTGCCGCCGGACTCGACCGCCTCGACCCGGACCGGCTGCGTCTTGCGGCTTGGCTCAGTGCGGCTGCCGACACGGACGACGAGGGGGCGGGCCGGCGCTGACCCGGTGCCGGCCGGCGATGCGGAAGGCCCGACGCGGCCTGAGTGGACCTCGAAGAAGGCGACGTCGGGAGGGACGGCGTGTCGCATCCAGGCGGCCGTCAGGACGAAGACGAGGAGCCCGCTCGCGATGGCGAGGAGCGACCTGCCTCGGCGCTGAAAGAAGCCGCTGGCTTCGTTCAGGAGCGGCGCTCGTTGACGCCGATGACGGGAGTCTGCTCGAGGTCGCCAAGCAGCTGCTTCACTTCGTTCTGGAAGTGCTCGAGGTGCTCGGTCGAGACCGGCTCACCCTCGGCGTAGCTGAGCTTCAGCGGGTTGACGAGCTTGCCGTCCTTGCGGAGCGAGAAGAGGAGCTGAGGCGAGTCCGCGTCGCCGGTCTTGCCGACCTTGCCGAGCACGGTCTTCTGCTTCACGAGCGCGCCGGGCTTGATGCCGGTGGCGATGTTGCCGAGGTGCGCGTAGGTCGAGGTGAAGCCGTTGTCGTGGCGGATGGTGACCGTCTTGCCGAGGCTGCCACCGTTGTCGCCGGCGACCACGACCGTGCCGCTCGCCACGGCCCAGACGGGCGTGTTGGCGCGGGCCGAGTAGATGACGGGTGAGGCGGTCTTCACGCTGGCGCGAACACCCATCTGACCGTCCGCCGACACCTTGGTGTACTTGAGCGGGCTCTTGATGAACTCTTTGCGGACCGCGTGGCCGTCGGCCTTGTAGAAGCCGTCGCGCCCTTCGGGGTCGAGGTACGAGATGATGCGCTGGTTGGCGAGCTTGCCCTTGTACTCGGCGGCGAGGACACGGCCGTAGCGCAGGAAGCGCCCGTCGACCGAGAGCTTCTCGACGATGACCTTGAACTCGTCGTTCTCGCGGACATCCTGGAAGAAGTCCATGTCCCACGCGAAGAGGTCGATGAGGAGGCCTGCGAGCTCGGCGCCTTCGCCGCAGCGGGCCATCGACTCGTAGAAGCTCGACTTGATGGCGCACCCGATGTGGGCGACGTCGACGCGGGTCGGGACCTTCTTCTTCTTGGCCTCGTACTGGCCGGCCTCGTCGCGCAGGACCTCGTAGATGTCGAGCGGCGACTGCGTGTAGGAGAACCAGGTGACCTGCCCGTCGTCGTCGACGTGGGCCACAAAGCTGTCGCCGACCTGGGCCTTGCGGAAGTCGAAGACGGTCGACATCGCCTGCACCAGGGGTTGGGCCGAGTGGCTGTCGATACCGACCGCGCGCAAGGCCGCGATGATGGTCTGGCCGCGCTTGATCTCACCCGTGAGCTTACGCCCGACCGGCTCGCCGAAGTCATCGACGCCTGCGCCGACCGTCACACCGACATCGACACCGTTCATCCCGCCATCGGCACCGGGCCCGTTCGCGGAGGCCGAGCGCGCGCTGGCGGACACGCCGCCCTGAGCTGCGAGCTCCTCGCTGGTCACCGGGGCGTCGCCACGGAAAAAAGCGAAATAGTTGACGAGCAACAGCGCGGCCACGACGATGAACGAGCCTCCGCGCGGACGTGGACCCCCTCGGCGCCGGGCGGGCCGGAAGGAGCTTCGAAGCGGGATGGGTTTGTCGAGGTACATCAGCGCGAGTTTCTCTCGTGAGGCCTGAGCCTCCGTGGATGTTGGCCGTGCTGACCTGGCCAACTTCGTTTCGCCGCAAATCGAGTCGACCCCGGGCGGCGATTATCATCTTCGCAAGGGCTTGCCTGGGTGAGCGAGCCCGTCGCTGAACGACCCGAGGGGGTTAGCACGCGCCGAAAAACGGTGTCAACGCGACCTTTCGCCCATCGCTTTGACCGGCGCACCAAACGCCAAGATTTCAACGCCTTCAGGCGGCACCCGCCGACCGGCGTCGGCATCGTAATGTTTTCGGCCTGGATCCTGCAGCTATCACCCATAGGGTGAGCGCCTGGGTCCCGCCGAATCGATGGGTCAGATGTGTCACGAGTCCAAACCGAGGTCTTTGATCTCCACGAAGACGTCGGTGCGCAGGCTCTTGACCCATTGGCGATAGACCTTCTCGAGCTGCTTCTCACGCAGCGTGAAGCGGATCTGGCGCTTCACCGTCTCGGCGTCTTCCTCGTTCGCGACCTTCTTCTCGCGGGTCTCGACCGTGGTCACGATGTGCAGGCCGAACGGGGTGCGGAACGGCTCGGAGACGGCGCCGATGTCGGTGTCGAAGGCGACGCGTTCGAAGTCGGGGTGATAGTCACCGCGGACGAACCACCCGAGGTCGCCACCTGCGCCGCGTGTGCCGTCTTCGGACATACGCCGGGCGGCGTCGCCAAAAGTCGTGGCGCCCGAGGTGATCTGCGCGCGCGCTTCCATGAGCAGAGCGCGGGCTTTGGCCTCGGCTTCGACGGAAGCCGACTCGGGCAGCCTTATAAGGATATGGGCTGCTCGTCGTTCTTCGATGGTCCCCGACTGGCCGGTCTGTCGCTTGAACTCGGCCTCGACGTCGGCCTCGTCGAGCTTCACGCGTGAGGCGACCTTGATGCCGATGACCTGAGACTTCAGCATCTCGCGCTCGGTGTGGCGCCGGTAGTCGGAGAGCGATGCGAAGCCGAGCTTGGTCAGCTCGGCCGCGAGCTCGTCGTCGGTCCAGCCATTGGCGTCACGAATCTTCGCGATATGGGCGTCGACACGATCGGGCGCGATCGTGAGGCTCATCTGTTGGGCCTGCGCGTAGACGAGGATGTCGTCGACGAGGCTGTCGAGCGCCTCATCGATGGCGGCCTTGAGCGCCTTGTCGCGTTCGGCCGGGTCCCGCGTCGTGCGCAACACCTGCTGCACCATCGGGGCCGCGGCGCGTTGGAGCTCGAACAGGGTCACGGGCTCGCTGTTCACGATGGCCACGAGCCGGTCGACGATACGCGCCGACTCGGGGGGCCACGCTTCCGCGGCCAGCGCCGGGCTGGCGCAAATGCCAGAGAGGCCGAGCACGGCCGCCCCGACCGCCGTCGCCACACCGCGCCGCCCTACGGCCGACGTCAAACGCGACATCCACAACTTGCGCAACGTCCATAACAACTGGTGCATGGGCTTCGTCACGGCGTGGACTCCCTCTGGTTGCGCGGCTTCATCTTCTCGCGGATCTTCTCGTACTTGGCGCGTTCGGCCGCCGGGGCCCCGGCCGGGACGAAGCTCGGGTCGCGGAACTCTGGTGTCCCCTGAAGGGTACCGCGGAGTCGCTCGAGCTGCATCTTGCGCACGCCCAGCGCCATCTTGTTGTGCCGGACCTTGCCAGCGCCGAGCTTCGTCGCGAGCTTGGCGACCGCCTCCTCGTCGATGCTGACCTTTTGTTCGGCTCGCAAACGCGCGGCGTGTTCCTCGACCAGAGCCATCGCGCGTGCGGCCGCGAGCTTCTCGGTTGCGGCCATACGCTCGTTGGCGGGGACCTTCTCGACCGGGGTGGCGGGGCGTAGACCCACGCGCTGGACGACAGCGAAGCCGCCGCCGCTGGCGACGGGCTCCGAGACCTCGTCATCGGCCTCGAGCGCGAAGAGGGCACGAGCGACCTCGACCGGAACGAGCGCGTCGCCGACCTCGCCGCGGCCTTCGCCGTCGACGAGTGCTCCGTCGGGGATGCGGTCCGGGCGACCTCCGACCTTTCGTTTGAGCTCCTGGAAGAGGTCACGCTTCTTGTCGGGCGTGTTCCTGAACGAGTCCATGAGCTGGGCGCGCAGGTCTTTGGCCTGCTGCTCGGTGCGGACCCAGATGCGGGCGACGCCGCGGCGCTCGGCAAACCAGACGGCCAGGTCGGCGTCGGTGACGGCGGTGCGCGCCTTCTCGAGGAAGCTCGAGCGGGCCCAGGCCTCACCGAGCTTCTGGTCGTCGTTCGGGTCGCCCTCGAAGGTGAAGTTCGAGGCGCGCGCCTCGGAGGCGAGCAGCATGTTGTCGATGAGGTCTTCGATCGTGTCGCGCACGAGCTGGTAGTCGATGAGCCCGGTCGCGCGCGGCGAGCCGGCCGTCACCTTGGCAAGGGCGGCCTCGACCTGGGTCGAAACGATCTTGCGGCCGTCTGCAAAGGTTGCGATGGCGAACGGTCCTTCGGGCTCGGCCGGTGCGACGTTGGCCGTTGGACCGGGGCCGGCCTCGGCCGGGGCGGGTGCAGGCGCGGTGGGTTTGGCTGGCTCGGGCGTGGCCGGGGCGCTCGCCTGCGGGGCGGCCGAGGTCTCGGGCTTCTTGTCACAGCCCGCGGTCAGCGGGGCCAGGGACGAGACCGTGAGTGCGATGAGCAGCGGTCGGAAGGTGAGTCGCATGAGCCGTCTCCACATAGCGGCTGCGGGTGAGCGCAGTCCGGTCGAAGGGACTAGCAAACTCGTGGTCCTGCCGCAATGTTTCCATGGCCCTGCCGCACTTCCGAACGGGGCTTTGGCGGGACCGGTCTCAGGGCTTTGTGACGCGGTGCGAGCCGAAGAAGTGTTCGCGTATGAAGCGGCAGCTCGGGCTGTTGGTGATCCCCAGCACCGCGAGGACGTCGCCATGCGCGACGTAGCGGAAGGCGATGACCTCTCCCTTGGCCTCGACCTCGATGTCGAGGACGGCTGGCCGTGGTCCAGGCATGGTGCGCGCGAGGGTGGCTCCCGAGTCGCTCCAGTTCTCGGGTGCACGGAGCGCCTCGAAGACCTTGGGTGCTTTGCCCGCGGGTACGTCGATGACCGAGTACCAGAGCTCACACCCGTAGATCATGGTCACGTGGCGCACGTCGCCATCGTTCATCGTTTGGACCGAGGTCGCGCTCGGGACTTCGACCGTGAAGCCCTTCGGATGGGACTCGAGGGTCCAGCCGTCGCGAAAGGCGGGAGGCAGGGGGTGGGTGAGCTCGCGGATGATGGCCTGCAAGCCGGGTAGCTTCTTGTTGGGAAGGCCGCGGACGGCTTTCAGGTCCGAGCCGAGCCAGGTCGCGGGTTTGCCGTCGAAGTCGATGCGTGCGGTGAAGGGCCCGTCGTTGCTCTCCCACGTGGTGACGCGTGGAAGGGGCAGCGGGGCGTCGCCCGGGAAGGTCTCCATGACGAGGTCGCCCTTGGCCATCACGTAGAACTCGCGGCGTCGCGCGGTGCCGTTGGCCAGCGATGTCTCGAGGGCCATGCTGATGTCGGCGGGGCGTCGGGTCTCAGGCGAGGCACTCAGGCCGCTGAGCGGGCGGTGCATGTCCTGCACCTGAGGCTGGAGCAGGAGGCCCGGGCCGTCGATGGCGATGACGCTCGCGACGAGGTCGAGGGCGCGCAGCTCACGCGCGGAGTACACGATCGGGTGGATTGCGGCGAGGCTTCGCCAGCGCGCTCGGAGGTTCGTGATCCCGAGCTCGTGGCGTCGGCTGATGGCGAGGCCCACCTCGGGGACTTTGCGGGCCTCGGCATCGAGCGTACGAAGGCGCGGCCGCAGCGCGTCGATGGTCGGTTTATGCGTTGAAACGAGGTCTTGTGCGCGTTTGATCAGGTCGTCTGCGGCGAGGTGCGGCTCGATGGCACCGATGAGGGACTCGCCGAGCTCGATGATGATAGCGAGCGGATCGGCGGGCTTCGGTAGCATCACGGCGCTGCTGATCGAATACTCGATGAGCTGGCTCATCCTCTCGGTGAGGAGGTCCGGTCGCGCCTTGATGAGTGCCTCGAAGCGGGAGACTTCGGCGCTCGCCGCGGCCTGCGCCCAGCCTTCTTCGGCACGACCAAAAAAGAGGTCGGCCGCGTGTGCGATGGCGTTGCGTTGTTCGGCCCTGGCCTTGGCATCGGCCGTGAGGGCCTTGTCGAGCGCGGCCTGGTTTGGAGCCGCTGCGATGATGTCGATGGAGCGGGTCAGCTCGGCCACTGCTGCGGCTTCGAGGTCTACGCAGCGGTTGTCGATGCATGCGGCGGATGAGACACAGGCGAGGCTGTCGGCACACTCGGCGCCGAGTACTGTGGGCATGAAGGTCGCGTCGCGGGCGACCTTGGCGATGCGGCTGCCGTTCACGAGGAAGATGGCGTCGCGGCCGACGGTGAGCTCGCGCCACTTGCCGAGCTGGTTCCAGGCATAGCTCGGTGGTTTGCCGTCGGGGGTGCCGACGCGGCCGACACGGCCGATCATCTGGGGGCGATGAGTATGGCGGCGTCGCGGAGATTGGGTAGTTGTTCGGGTGTCTTTGCGGGCGTGGAGCCGAGCACTTCGCCGGTGTGTGCCAAGCGGACGAGGCTGTACGAGGTGAGGATTGCCACACCCGCCTGGGTGACCGCGAAGGACTCGACGCCGCTCTCGATCTGGGCCGGTACGCCACCGCGTTTGGAAACTCGGTAGAGGGTGCGACTCCAGGCGTCGCTCGAGACCATGACGTAGATGAAGCCGTCAGCGAGGGCGATCTTCTGGGCCTCGCCCGCGAGCTGAGCGACGACCTCGGGGGCGCCGCCTGACCTCTTCAGCTTCACGAGGCGATACGTCTCGTCCGCAAACCAGAGGTGGGTGTCGTCGACGGCGAGCGTGTCGCCGGCGATGCCGTGATGGAAGACCGGTGGACCATCCGCTGCGTGGGTGGTGGTCACGAAGGCGAGTGTCGCGGTGCAGAGCGCGACGGTCCAGAGGGCGCAAACGCGGCGGATGGCGTTCATCGTTTTGGTCCTTTGGGTGGGGTCCGTTCGGATACTCGTAGGATGCGACGGAATTGTCGAATCAGCGGCGGCGGGGGCCCGGGATGAAGACGCGGCGGGTCGGTGGGCCTTCGCGACGGGGCGGCTCGGGAGGGCGTGCGCCGGGTGTTCGAGCGGGTGGCGGCGGGGGCAGGGACACACTGCTGGAGGAGGTCGATACCAGCGTTGGCGGCGGATTCTTGCCGTAGGCTTCGGCGAAGTCGGTGAGGGTGCGCAGGGTCTCGCGCACGAAGTCGGGGCCGGCGTTGGTGCCGTTCACGAGCGGTGCGGGGAGGTGGAGCTTGCCATCGGGGGTCATGCGGTAGGTCTGGGCGTTGCGCGAAGTACGTGCGCGTTCGGCGATGAAGGCGGCGGCGATGATGGGTTGGAGCTTGCCCTCGCCCGATAGGCCAATAACGAGCTTGTCCTTGCCGATTGAAATCGAGGTCAGCGCGAGCGCCTTGGCGTCGAGCTTGACGGCCATGATCGCGGCGAGGTGTTTGACCGGGGCCGGAGGGGCGCCATAGCGGTCGACGGCCACGCCGAGGATCTGCGCCAGCTCGTCGTGGGTCTTGGCGCCCGCGAAGGCGCGATAGAGCCGCAGGCGAAGGGCGGTGTCGGGCAGCCAGGTCTCGGGGATTCGCGCGTCGACCGGGATCTTGATCTCGCAGTCGATGTCGGTGGGCGGGGGCTCGCCTGTCTTTTCGGAGCGGACCTCGCCGATGGCTTGTTGCAAGAGCTCCATGAAGGCGTCGTAGCCGACCGCGTCGATGTTGCCGGCCTGGTCCGCGCCGAGCAGGTCGCCAGCACCTCGGATATCGAGGTCGTGGCTCGCGACGGAGTAGCCGCTGCCGAGCTCGGAGAAACGTTGGATGGCGGCCAGCCGGTCGGCGGCGTCGCCGGCGAGAGCGTGGGGCGAGGGCACGAGCAGAAAGCAGAAGGCGCGGGTGGCCGAGCGCCCGACGCGGCCGCGGAGCTGGTAGAGCTGGGCCAGGCCAAAGCAGTCGGCGCGATTGATGAGGATCGTATTGGCGTTGGGGATGTCGATGCCGCTCTCGACGATGGTCGTCGCGACGAGCACGTTGGCCTCGCCCGAGACGAAGCGCATCATCACCTTTTCGAGCTGGCCTTCGGGCATCTGGCCGTGGCCGACCGCGATGCGTGCTTCGGGCACGAGCGCGTTGATGAGCTCGGCCTGCTTTTCGATATCGAAGACGCGGTGGTGGATGAAGAAGACCTGGCCTCCGCGGGCGAGCTCGCGGCGGATGGCCTCGGTGATGACCTCTTCCGAGGGTTGCGACACGAACGTCTGGACGGGCAGGCGGTCGACGGGAGGCGTCTGGATGAGCGAGATGTCGCGCAGGCCGAGCATCGACATGTGCAGGGTTCTGGGAATCGGGGTCGCGGTCAGGGTCAGCACATCGACATTCGCTTTGTAGCGTTTGACGTGTTCTTTCTGGGCGACACCGAAGCGGTGCTCCTCGTCGATGATTAGAAGGCCAAGATTCTTGAACTTCAAGTCTTTCGACAAGAGGCGGTGGGTGCCGATGAGGATATCGACGTTGCCGATGCCGGTGGCGGCGACGATCTCCTTCTGTTTGGCGGCACTCCGCATGGCGGAGAGCGACTCGATCGTGACCGGGAAGCTCTCGAAACGACGCGTGAAAGAGATGCGATGTTGTTCGGCCAGGACCTGGGTCGGGACCAGCACCGCGACCTGTTTGCCGTCGGCCACACACTTCATGGCGGCGCGGATGGCGACCTCGGTCTTGCCAAATCCGACGTCGCCGCAGACGAGGCGGTCCATCGGACGCTGGCGCGTCATGTCGTGGATGGTCTCTTCGATGGCGGCGATCTGATCCGGGGTCTCTTCGAAGGGGAAGGCGGCTTCGAAGCGGTGGTACAGCTCGTCGGGTTGCGAGAACGCATAACCCTTGCTGGCTTCACGTTCGGCGTAGAGTTTCAGCAGGTGGTCGGCGATGTCGCGGACGGCCTTCTTGACGCGTGACTTGGTCTTGTTCCACGCGGCCTGACCCTGGCCACCGAGCTTGTCGAGCGACGGGGCTCCGTCCCCGCCCTGGTGGCGGCTGACGAGGTGCAGCTTGTCGACCGGGACGAGCAGCGTGTTCTTGTCGGCGTATTCGATCTCGAGCACTTCGGAGACGAGGTTCTCGCCGACCTCGAGCTCACGTAGCCCGCGGTAACGACCGACGCCGTGGGTCAGGTGCACGACGAGGTCGCCGATCTTCAGGTCGCGATAGCTCTTGAGGATGTTGTCGGTCTGGCTCTTCTTCTGGCGGCGACGCGGGCGCGCGGGGCGGCCCAGGATCTCCGCCTCATCGATGAGGACGAGGCCCTCGTCGATGGCGCAGAAGCCTTCGCCCGGGGTGCCGATGACGACATGCAGCGGGACGGACGAGGCGCGAAGGCTCGCGAGCTTGTGCGGGGCGACGTCGGTGACGCGGGTCGGTGTGAGGCCGTACGGGGCGAGCAGGGTGTCGAGGCGCTCGAGGCCGCCGGCGGTGTGAGCTGCCAGGACGACCGCGGCGCCATCGTTGCGCCAGGCGGAGATACGCGACAAGAGCGGGCGGAGCACGTTGGTCTCGCCCTGTTCGACGGCGTGGGTGAGGTCCTTTCGCAGGTCGGCCATCGAGGTGGCGTTGGCGATGAAGCGCGGGCCGGTGCGGTCGCCGGCGAGGAAGAACGGTTGGAAGCGCGCGGCGGTTCGGACGTCGAGCGCGGCGGTGGTGGACTCGTCGGTGCCGTAGAGCGAGGCGAGCGGGAAGACGAGGTCGCCTTCCTTGGAGTCGGCGCGCCCATGGCGTTGGCCAAGGTCGATGTAGCGGTCGAGGATGGCGGCGTGGACGGCCGGCGGGTCGACGACGAGCCAGTGTGCTTTGGCCGGAACGTGGTCGAAAAGCGTGTGCAGCTCGGCGTGGAAGGCGGGTAGGAGCTCTTCGAGGCCGACGGGGAGGATCTGGTGCTCGAGGTCCGAAAGCAGCGCGCGCAGGCGTGAGCTCGGGACGTGGCGCTCGTCGGCGAGGGTGGTCAGGCGCGCTCTGGCGAGTGCCAGCGTGTCGGCGGTGAGCGCGACCTCACGTGCAGGCGTGATGACGAGGCGTGGGAGCGGGGCGCCCGCGGACTGTTGGGTGGCCGGGTCGAAGGGGCGGAGGCGCTCGATCTCGTCGTCGAAGAGCTCGACGCGGATCGGTTCGTCCGACAGCACGGGCCAGATGTCGATGAGCTCGCCGCGGACGGCGAAGCTGCCCATGTCCTCGACCGACGGCACGCGGTGGTAGCCGGTCGTGACCAGGAAGGCGACGAGGCTCTCGCGGTTGATGAGGTCGCCTGGCTCGAGTGAGAGGCGGTTGCCGGTGATGTGGTGGGTCGGCGGCAGTTGGTCGAGCAGGGCAGAAGCGGGGACGATGATGACGTCGGCGGGGGCATTGGAGGCAGGCGAGCCTGGACTTGCTTCGCCCAGGCGAGCGAGCGCACCCATCCGCAGGAGCGTCTGTGTTCGCGCGGGCGACATACCCGAGAACGGAAGGTGGTCATGCGCGGGGAAGAGGCGGACCCCTTCGCCGCGGCCGAGGAAGAAAGCGAGCCCGTCCTCCAGCAGACCCGCGCGTTGCGCGTCGGGCATGACGATGACGAGCGGGGCCCGCAGGTCGTGGGCGAGGGCAGCCAGAAAGTAGGCGAGGTAGCCGCCTTCGAGGCCGACCAGCGCCGCGGGGGCAGCCGGCCGGTCGTTGGCGGCGCGGCTCCCGAGGTGCTCGGAGAGCGCGCGCGGCGAGGCAGTCACAAGGTTCGTCTCATCCATCGCGCCGGCTCTCTGGCACGCGAGCGGCGACTTGGGAAGCGTTTGGCGCGGACCCGGTTTCGGAACCGGTCGCTGCGACACTCTTGTGCCCGCCAACCCGGAACGGTTCGAGCCGCATCAATCATGTCGCTCAGCGGTGGCGGCCGAAGTTGTGCGTGGCTTTTCCAACATCGTGCGCTGCGGCCAGGATCGCTCTGAGCCAAGCGGATGGCCGTGATGCTGAGCCTCGCGTTGCTGGCATGGCGCATGCTGAATCAACATGCCGAATTCGACATCGTTCGACCCCCTGACTGCGAGTGGCGACTGGCCCACCTCGGGTCTTGCGATGTCTCGTGTCTGCCTCCTCGAAAGGGAATCGGGGAGGTAGGCCACACCCGCCCGCGTCTGGACACGCCGGGCGCGGGACTGCTCGAGGAGACCGCCCCGGTCGGTGCGGCTCCACTTGAAGGAGAATCACCATGAAACGCATCGAGACTTTCGTCCTGGCGCTGTTGGCCATCGCGGCGACGGCGCTGTTCGCGTGTGAGTCGACCTCGACGGTCGACGACCCTACCAACGTCGATCCCATCGGCAGCGTCGAGCTCGCCCTCTCGTTCGACATGCAGGACACCATGACCGCCTGCGGTGAGGCCGCGGGCATCCACATCGTCATCGAGAACGGCAACGGCGAAACGATGGTATGCAACTCGCCGTGGTCACTGCCGCTCGTGAGCGAGCCCTACACGTCAGTTCCGGATCAAGGCATCCATCACGTCGCCGACTGCTTCTTCGTCGTCGAGCCGGGCCAATGGACCGTGACCGAGCTCGAGGTCATCGGTAACGAGGGCCAGGTCCTCGAGTGCTGTACCGAGGAATATGCCGCCGAGCTCACCGTGACCGAAGGGCAAACGAGCGAGTTCGCCGCCGAGCTCAGCTGTGATCTGACCGGTCCGGGCGCCATCGACATCTACGGCTGGCTCAACCGGCCGCCGATCATCAAGGCGCTCAACTACTTCCCGTCGAAGTTCACCTATCCGTGTATGCCAGTGTTCTTCAGCGCCCTCGCCGTCGACCGCGAGGACGACCACATCAGCTACAGGTGGGACGTCGTGTCGGGGCCTTCGCCGCACTACGGGCTGTTCGGCAAACCCGGCTGGGCGAGCTTCGTGGCCACCGTGACCGGCACCTATCAGCTCCGACTCACCGTGATGGATGAGCACGGTCTGTTCACAGACCTGACCTTCCCGGTGCACGTCGTCGGTTGGACGCCCGGCCCGCAAGACAAGAATGTGGACCACAGCTGCACGACCGAAGAGCCTGTGCCGCCGTCGGACTTCGTGCCGCCGACTGAGTGAACCAGCGCAGTGGCGAGAGCAGGCCGTGTTCGCAAGAGCATCGGATCGACCGAGCGATGTGAACACGGCCTCTTTGGTACACGGAGGTCGAACACTTATAGATACGCGGGCCTCGCCCGACTCTTGCATCACCTTCCGGTATGCGTGCCGCGCCATCGGGCTCGGGCGCATTACAGGCCGCCAGGAGCGTGGCCGCCAAGACCGGTAAGAGGGAGACCCCATCATGTCGATGCAATCGAGCCTGCGCGCGCCACAACATTTTGATGGACCTGATTCCCCCGCTTCGGGTGAGCCGACGACAGGAGTGCGGGCAGCGATTGCTGCGCGGGTCCTGGCGAAGAAGATCGCCGCCGCGACCCCCCGGCCACCCGCCGGGCGCAAGGCCCAGGAGGTCGACGCCGAGCCGGTCGGGCCAGCCATCCGCGTCAAGGGCACGACGCTTGGAGGGCCGCACTACCCGAGACAATCCACCCGGTGACGCGTCCGGATCCCGCACTCCCCGCGTGGCGACGTCGGCACCGACACACGTCACAATGTGGGCTTCGACTCGTGCAGCGGGCCGTGTTGGGAGGTTCCGACCGGGCGACCTCGTTCACGCCAGTAGGAAACCCCTCGCTCGCTTCGCTCGCCTCCCCTTCGACCGCCCTGGCGGTCGAGGGGACGATTATCTGACTCTGGCCATGGTTTCCGCCCTTTGTGGTGCGGGAAACGCATGGCCACGTCAGCGAGTGCCGTGAACCGAAACGTTGTCGCTGTAGAAGTAGTCGGTGCTCGAGCTCATGTTGGCGTCGAAGGCGATGCGCAGCGCCGAGGCGGAGCCGACTCCGAACGGGGCGAGGTCGAGGTCGAACGAACGAGAGACTTCGTCGGAGTGGGCGGAGGTGAAGGTCTGGACCGTGATCCAGCTTGCACCGTTGTCTTTGCTCACCTTGACGACAGCGGTGTCACCCGCCTCGAAGTCGCTGACCTTCGCACGAAAGGACCGGCGCAGCGAAGACGCAGCGCCGGTCGCGATGGAGCGTTGGGCGCGGCCCGAGCTGGAGCGGAGGCGAAGGTGGAAAGGGGCGCTCGAGGGGGCCGCAAGTGACGTCGCCAGGGCATATCCGGTAAAGGCCCAAGCCCCGGACCATCCACTTCCGCCGGTCGCGCTCGTACTGACGAAGGTATCGCTGGCGAGTGCCGAGCCCAGCGGAGTGGGTGGCACGACCACAGCCGCGGTGACCGTGATCGGGACGACGGCGCGACTAGTCGCTCCGTCGGCGTCCGAGACCTCGAGCGTCTTCGAGCTCGTCGGCGGTGAGGCTCGGGTCGCGTGCGAGGATGGGAGCCGCGGCCCCGGCGACCGTCGGCGAGCTGAACAGTGATCCTCTTCGAGACGGACAGCGAGTCCACTCACGGAGGTACACATGCAGCGCTGGAACCCGGACATCGAACTCAACAAGCGAGAGCAGGCCATCTTGAAGCGGCCGGGCCGTACACGGAAACGCTTCAAGTTTCTGCGGCTTCATCGCCATGAGATATTCGATGAGAGCTTTCAGGACGAGCTCGCCGGGATGTATCGGCAAACGGGGGCAGGCGACGCTCCGGTGCCACCCGCCAGGCTGTGCCTGGTGGTGCTCCAAGCCTACTTCCGCACGTCGGACGCCGAGGCGATGGAGCTGTCCATCATGGATGCGCGCTGGTCGATGGTGCTGGGCTGTCTCGGTTCCGACGACTCGCCGTTCTCGCAGGGGGGGCGCTTCATGCCTTTCGTGGGCGGCTCATCAAGCATGGCACGGACCGCCGCCGGCTCGAGCGCATTGTGGAGGTTGCTCGGGCGACCGAGGGACTCGACTGAAAGAAGCTGTCCAAGGAGCTTCGGATCGAAATCGACTCGCGCCCATTTGGAGGGGCCGGACGCGCGGAGGATGTCTTCAATCTGCTGGGACACGCGGTCCGGAAACTCATCGAGCTCTCGGCCCAGGTCCTCGAAAGTCCTGCGGCGGACATCTATCGCGAGACCCACATACCCAACCTTCTCGTCACCAGCGTGAAGGCCTTCCTCGACGTCGATTGGAGCGACCCCGACCAGAAATCTCAGGGACTCGAGCAAGCTGCTCACGTCTGTGGCGCGACTCGAGCAGTGGCTGAAGTGCCAGTCACTTCTGGACTCGGGCCTGATTCTGGCCTGTGCGGTAACGCCTGCGAATCGCCCTGAAGAGGAGGCGACGCTCGCATTGGCCGACGACCTTCGACGATTCGACAGGTCCATCGTGGAGCTCTCGGTCGACCGTGCCCACGTGCCGAGCGACTTCGTGAGAGACGTGCGCTCATCCGGCAGCATCAGCAAAGACGAAGCGGCTCAGCAGGGCTATCGCCGGCTCCAGGGACCATGTGCCGGCCGCGCTCAACTATGTCGCCGGGTCGCGGTCGAGCATCGGCTGGCCCACCACGCGCGCAAGTGAGGACCACGTGCGAGGTACATGGGCGTGCGGAAGAACATGTTCGACCTGCGACGGACAGCAGCGCTCGTCAATCTCGAGGTGATTCATGCCCGCGTCGCCGCGTCGATACGTCGCCGGTAAGCTGTTCGGTGCTCCAGGCGGGATTTGTCTTCGTTTGGGAGCGTGCCATGCCCGAGCAAGGGCTCGTGCCACGAGGTGCCTGAAACGTCATGTGATGGTAATTGGATGGTAGCTTCGACCCCGGAGAAAGCCGCTGTCCATGTTGGCACATTCGGTGAGTCAATAAGACGATACTGGTCTCGCGATACTGGTCGCGCTCCGTAGTTACTATCGGCTCGTTGGTGAGGACGGGCGCTCGTCCGGATGAGTGGACCGTCGCCGTCGTCTCGCCCCATCCAAAGAGCGCAGCGTTTGCTTCTCGAGAGAGGTCGTTGCACCCGCCGAGTGCCGTCGGCCGATGGCACCCAGACCCCGTCCAGATTTAGCCTGTTATCGGGCGCGGGAAGACCTGTCTCGGCTCCCAGGCTGTGTGTGCCATCGAGCGATTTGATGGCGTCAAGGCGATGGATGCGGACGCGGTCGAGCGGCGGGAGTGAGGCGTGAGGCCGCGCGTGGTGGTCGATCACTCTGGATCGCCGCTTGCTCTGCGATCTGGTCTCACCGTCCGACCAGGACCCGTCACGCGAGGTTCCACCATGAGCGAGACCGTTCAGTTGCTCAACTCCTTTCTGCGGAACGAGAACACGGCCATCGAGACGCACCGGTACGCGATCGACAGGCTGTCGGATGAGCCCTACGTCGAGAGCCTGCGCGAGAACCTGCTCGCGCATCAGGTCCGGGTGGACATCCTGCGTGCGGAGATCATCCGCCACGGGGGCAAGCCGACGGAAGATGCTGGCGTCTGGGGCACCTTCAACCGCCTCCTCCTCAATCCCTCGGCCGTCATCCATGAGAGGGCGGCCATCGCCACGCTCGAGGACGGAGAGGACATCGGGCGGGGCGCCTACAAGCGCGAGTACGAGGTCTCCGTTCCGCCGATTCGCTTCGTCATCCGCGACCTGCTGGCGAAACAGGCCAGGAGCCATGAGCTCATGGTCAGGCTCCTGCGCGTGTCCGGGCGAGCCGCGGTCACTCCGTCCCAGTCGGTCTGAACGAACTGAATTCCTCGTGTCCACGGCGACGTCTCGACTTCGGTCTTCGAAGCCGGGGCGTGGCTTCGTCCTTCGGAGGCCGAGATGGTACTCGCCAGTTTCGTCATTGCGTCTGGTAGCATGCTGGTCCTTCTCGCCGTCCTGCAGCGGCTCAACCGAGCGACGTACGAACGGGGGCGAGAGGCGATGATGCTCGAGCTGTCAGGCTTCCTCGACGACGTCACGAGCCCAGTGCGTGATGTGATCCAGGGGGCGTGGAAGGAGATGCCGGTCACCATCGAACTGAGCCTCCATGCCATCGACTACAGGGTCATCCTCCCGTTCGCGGTGGTGCCTTACGAGGACCTCCTGCGCCGCTACGGGAGCGCCCAGCTCCGTTCTCGAATGAAGGAGCTGGAGCTCGAGGTCGTCCGCGATGTGCTCGTCGGCCGTGTGCCGCGGGAGAACGGCCTGGCCGAGAGCCTCGTCACCCTGGAACAACGGATTCCAGTCGCTGCCGAGGTGCTTGCGCTGAGACAGCATGTGCCCGCCGAGCTCGTCCTGGCGATCGAATCGGCCAGGTCGACGCATGAAGTCGACGGACTCCTGCGCGACCTGGCGACCCATTTTCCGCGCAGCGCCGAGATTCCAGAGGCCATCGAAGCCGCCTCCACCCGCGACGCGGACTCACGCGAGCGGGTTCGAATACGGTTTCGCCAGTGGATGGGCCTGCCGCGGCTCTGACCAGGCTATCGCAGGGCAGGGCGATCAACGCGCACAGCTGTCGAACTGTGAAAGCTTCGGTCTCAATGCATCGGAGTCGGCCCTGCGGATCGACTTGCGGACTGGCGGGTCAGGCGCGTACAGGTATGGGGAGCCAGGTTCGAACCCCCCAACCCTTTGCTCCGGAGACGCCATGACGGCTGGGTCCTCCATGACCGATACGTCGCGTCCGCTGCTGAATCGTGTCGTCGAGTGGGCACTCCCGCGGGGACTCGACGAAGACGACCAGCGCCGTGGGCGCATCCTCATGACCTTCGTCATGGTGGTGTTGCCGAGTATCCTGGCCTTCGCGAGCTTCTATCTCGCGACCGGCTTGTCGTTGTCGGCGGTCGGTACCTTCGTCGCCTTCGTGCTCATCGGAGCCAGCCCCTTTGTCATGAGGCGGGGGACGGTCAGCGCGGGCACGAGCACCTTCATGATCGGCGGGATGCTCGGCCTGGGCATCATCATCTTCGCCCACGGCGGCCTCGAGTCGCCGGCCTTGGGCTGGTTCGCGCTCGGTCCGTGGGCGGCGACGATGCTCGGAGGACGGACGGTCGGCTTCATCTGGGGGGCCATCGTCCTGGTCTGCGCCGTTGTGTTCGGGGTGTCGGACCTGGCCGGACTCCTCCCGCCAAGCGAGATCCCAGAGCGCCTGAACCACCTCCTGTCGCTGCTCGCGCAGGCAGGACTCCTCGTGCTCGCGGCGATGATGGCGTCCAGCTATGAGTCGCAGCGCTCGATGACCTTCGACTCGCTGGTGGTGGCCCGCGACGAGGCGCAGCAACGCGCGCGCGAGCTCGAGGTCGCACGTGACCAGATCGCGGAGGACGCGCGTGAGCAGCGGCGCCTGGGGCTCGAGCTGCGCTCGGCGCAGAAGCTCCAGGCGGTGGGTCGGCTCGCAGCCGGCGTCGCGCACGAGATCAACACGCCGCTACAATACGTGAGCGACTCCCTGGCGTTTGCGGCCGAGGCCGATCGTGACCTCCTGATGTTGGTCGAAAGTTGCCAGCACGTGCTCGCATCAGCGCCCCCATCGAGTGCGACATTGAAGGTCTCGGCGTTGCACGCGGACCTGGACCTGCCCTTCCTCCTCGAGGCTCTACCGCGTGCCCACAACCGCGCGCGTGAGGGGCTCGATCGTATTGCACGGATCATCTCGGCCATGCGCGAGCTGGCCCGCCCCGAAGGTGACACGCCCGAGCAATTGGACCTGAACCACCTCGTGCGAACCGCTCTCGCCTTGTCCAGACATGAGCTCGACCCGCTGGCTGACGTCGAGGTCAGGCTGGCGAACGACCTTCCCGAGGTGCACGCTCAACCCGCGGCCATCGGGCAGGTCGTCCTCGCGCTAATCGGCAACGCAGCTCACGCCATCGCCGACCTTGGAAACGTGGGGCAGCGTGGACGCGTCGTTCTGACGACCTTGGCCGAGCCGGACTGGGTCGTGCTCACGGTGGAGGACACCGGGACGGGCATTCCCCTGGCCATCCGGGACCGGGTCTTCGAGCCATTCTTCACCACCAAGGAAGTCGGGCGCGGGACGGGCCAGGGGCTCGCGCTCAGCCGTCACACGGTGGTCCAGCAACACGGCGGCCAGCTCGACTTCGAGAGTGAGGTCGGGCGCGGAACGACCTTCACCCTGCGGCTGCCCACACGTGGCCGGCCCGACCTGGCCCTGCCAGGGGATGATCGCGCGGACCCGAGAGGATGACTGCGCTGTGCCGAGGTGACGGGACGCGTGAGACTTGATCGCCTTGGTGTGACCTGGCTACCGGCGCAGGCTGATCAGGGGCAGGGGGCGCCATTGCAGGCGATGAGGCCTCCGCCGCAGGAGACGGCGCCGCGGCAACCGCAGTCCTGCTCGCTCGTGCATCTGAGGTAGCACTGGGCGCGTTTCTCGCACTTGAAGTCGTCGCAGTTGTTGGCGCCGCGGCAGTCGATGTCGCAGCGCGCGTCGTCCGTGCAGTGCAGTGGCTTGCAGTTGTTGGAGTCGCGGCAATCGATCGTGCAGGTGCTCGAGTTCTTGCACATGACCTCGCAATTGTTGGCGCCATTGCAGTCGACGGCGCAGCTGGAGGCGCCAGCACACGTCACGTTGCACGTGCCGTTGTTGTCCCGACAGTCGAGCGCACAGGAGCAGGCCGAGCTGCAGCCGAGGTTGCAGTCGCCATTGCACCCGTCGTCGTCGATACAGGTTGGCGCGACCGTGTCGGCGTCCGCCGCGTCGACGGGGCCGACGTCCCCGGGGACCACCACGTCGATGATCTCTACCAGGAGGTCATTGGTCGCGAGGTCCGAGGTGAGGTCGAGAGCGAGGTCCGAGGTGAGGTCGAGAGCGAGGTCCGAGGTCAGGTCCGCGACGACGTCAGGTGTCGCGACCAGGTCGTCGAGCGGTCCGATGACGGAACCGTCAGAGCTGTCATATGGAACCCAGGTGTCCGTGGGGTTGGCTTCACGCCGCTCGACGTCGCGATTCACCGATGCCGGGCTGAGCCGCTGCTCCGCGTCCACACAGCCAACGGAGATCCACACTGAGACGAACACGACGAACGTTGCGGACCTCGACATACCGGGCCACGGAGCAAGTTCCGATCCACCAACCTCCACCACGCTATCGATGAGGTCATCCCGAGCCACGCCTGAGGCGACGGTAGCAGTTCACCAGAATGATGCCGTCTCAGCACGATTCTGACCGCAGGTCTCTTGGAGCCTCACAGACAGGCCGTCGTCCGCGGGTGAGACCTCCCGCCCACCCGAAGCGGGTCAGAAGCCATTGAAGGCCCATCACTTGCATATCGGCGCGCGAAGCGTACTATCCCTCGGCTGGGTACACGTCCCTGGCGTCGACAACGCCACCGCGTGAGCGCGCTCTGTCCACCTCGCACGCCACACCCTGAAAAGTGTTGCTCGGCTGCGGTCCACAGGTCGGTAGCGAGCCCCGCTCGACGCGAGTCTTACTGCGCTGTCCACCGCCGAGAGGTCCCTATGTCTTTGAAGTCCAACGTCTCCTTCGCATCCAATGCCAACACGCCGCCGGCTGCCGAGCCGCCGTTGTCGCCCATCCAGGCTGCCATCAAGGCGCGGATCGCGGCCAAGAAGGCGGCTGCGGCCAAGCCTCGCCCGCCTCCGGGACGCAAGGCCCAGGAGCTCGATGTCGAGGCCGGCCCGCGCGCGTCTCGTTCACCCGGCACGACTCGCCAGACCCCCTTCTACCCGCGCTCGATGTCCAAGTAATGATGTGAGGTGCTGGCGTCGTTCGCGGCGCCGCATCACTCGCGCCTCGCAGGTCGGGTTCACCTGCTTGATGGCGTCGATTCGATGGGTGGTGCTCCTGTCGTGCCAGCTCACCAGGGGTAACTCGTCGCGAACCATGACTTTACAAGACTGGCCCGACGCTTGCTGACGTTGCTGCGGTAACACCCAGGAACGTCGATGCCTCATCAATCAGAACGTGCTGCAGCCCACGACACGCTGCACCGGACACAGACCGCCAGCCCCTCGTCGGGTGTGGCCGCTGGCTTCACGCCAGGCTCTGTCCTCATTCGCGTCAAGCGCACCGCTGCGATATTCGTCGCGCTCTTGGGACTCGTTCCCAGCGGCGCCGCAGGGGCGGAGCTGCGACTCCACCTCGAGCCGTCCGTTGCGCTGTGGCTCGACGCGTCCCATGCCGACCGCTTCGCTTCTGGTTTGCACTTTGCGGTGCGGCCCACGCTTTCGCTCGCGCCTGCCTTCGATGTGCAGTTGTCCTACGCCATCCTCTATACACCCGCGACCCACGACCATTCGGCGGACAGCACCGGGCATCTCGTCTACGGCGGTCTGCGCGTGAGGCCGTTTGCCGCGTCCCGTCCGGACGTCGACGAGCTCGGCGGGCTCTTCATCGATGCCAACGCTGGCTTCGTCCGAATGGGTGACGACGACACTTTCGGATTCGACGTCGGGGTCGGCTACGACTTCCTCCTCTCGCCATGGCTCTCGGTCGGCGCGGTGGTCCGTTATGGGTACATCCTGAGCCCCGATGCGACCGTCGCGGACCAGGAAGATGGGCAGGTCCTGACCATCGGAGTGGACTTCGGCTTCGGGCCGACGCTCATCGAATAGGCCCATCGGCGCACTCGAAGACGGCGCGACCGACGCGTCGGAGGCGGGCTGCGCCCAGAGTCGTGAGGCAGCACACGACAGACTCAAGTGAGGTTCAGATGTCAAAGACGATTGACCGGCTCAACTCCTTTCTCCGCGGCGAAATCTCCGCCGTCGAAACTCACCAGATGGCGATTGAGAAGCTCTCGAAGGCTTCCTACATCGCGGCTCTGCGGGACAACCTCGTGTCTCATGAGGTGCGCGCGCGTAGCCTTCGTGAGGAGATCATCAAACACGGTGGCACTCCCGACAAGGGTTCCGGATTGTGGGGCACATTCGCCAAGCTCGTCGAGGGCGGCGGCGCCCTGTTCGGCGACAAGTCGGCCATTGCCGCGCTCGAGGAAGGCGAGGACCACGGCCGCGACGCCTACAAGAAGGAGCTCGAGAACGCCGAGCCCGCGGAGCGCCCCTTCATCCAGCGGCTGCTCGACAAGCAGCTCAAGAGCCATGACGTGATCAGCGGCCTGAAGAAGGCGATGGATGACAGGGACACCGTTCGGACGCCTCCCCCGATGTGACAGTGATGGGGTGCATCGGCTCGTGTCAGACACGAGTCGGTGTGTCCGCCCTCCCTCCTCCAGGGGCACGACTCGACGCATTCGAACGTGGCTCCCGTCTTGCACTCCAATCTGATCGGTACGGGCAAGCCAGCCCTCCACCCCCTGCTTACGTCGGGTCTCCGACCCGAGGAACTCCTCATGCGACTCCCAATCAGCGTGTTCGTGATCACCGCCATGAGCGGCTTTGCGACCGTGGCCTGCAACAAAGACGGTCCCGCAGCGCCGCCGGTCGCGGAGATGGGCCGATCGGTCGAGGGCGAGGTCTCCAATCCGACCCTCCCGACTGCAGTGGACCACGACCGGGAGTCGCCCTCGGAGGCCGACCGCCGCGCCCCGACCGACCGCGTCGATTCAATCAAGATGATGCTGTCGAAGATGGAGTCGGGGCACTTCGAGGATGCCTTCCAACATCTCGATGGTGCCATCGTGTGGACCGAGATCGGTCGACCCACTGGTGAGCTCGGCACCGTCGCCGAAGTCGTCGACTATCAGCGCCGAGCGCGAGTCGGGTTGTCCGACTTTCGTCTGCGCGCCCGACGCATCATTGATTCCGCCGATTATCAGGCGGTCGAGTTCGTCTGGTCAGCTCGCCACACCGGGAACCTCACCGACGGCACCGCCGCAACGGACAAGATGGTCACAATGCCGGGGGCCATGCTCGTGCACTATCAGGTGGACGGCCGCATCGACCGTGTCTGGGTCTTCCAGGATTGGCCCCATGTGGCACAACAGCTCGGCCTTGCGGCCGGCCTGCCCTCCGACTTCGTCGCGACCCCCTTCCCGGAGTCCACCGACGTCATCATGGGATCACTGGATTCTGCCATCGCTTCGAGTTATGGCACTTTCGCTTCGCGCATGGGTCGCGACGTCTATATGAAGGCACTCGCCGAGCAGACTACCGACGACTTCGGGGTCGTGAACCTCCGCTCGGGTCAGCTCATCAAGGGCTCCGAGGCGATGCTCGCCTACTTCGGCGAGCGGGTCGGCAGCTTCGACATCGTCGGCACGAAGGTCGAGGCGATGCTGGGTGCGGGCGAGTTCTTCGTAGCTTTCGTCACTCACGATTATGTCTATCGAGGCGGCTTCGTGGGAGTCGCCGCGAACGAGCAGAAGGTGGTCACCCACACGCTCGATGTGGTGCGTTTCGATCCGCCGACGTTGCGCTTCAAGAGTCTCGCGACGTACGGAAATTCCGTAGAAATCCTGACAGCACTCGGGCTCGGTCCGACTGCGTCCATCACCCCCGAGGCCCGCTCACGCGAGCCTGCGGGCGCAAATCCATAGTTCCCAGCTGGTGCGGCAGGTCGGTCCCCGGGAGCGATGTGTCGTGCCACCAAACCAGAACCAGGTGGCCACGACTCGCGCGCCCGCGCAACCTCGTGCTTCGACAATCGTGGACGACATATGCGGGGCCACCTCGCGAAGACCACAAACCCCCAAGGACGACAGACGATGAAATTCAACAAGACCATGGACAGCCTCATGAATCGTGTGGGTGGGCAGGTCGCTGGGCGGCTCGAGAAGGTCGACCTCAACAGCCTCCTCGGGTCGGTCGGACTCGAGCTCGTCAAGCACCGTCGCAGTATCGCGCTGCCGCTCGTGGCCGCCTTTGTCGGTGGTCTCGCGGTCGGTGCCCTGATCACGCCGGTGAACGGCAAGGAGCTGCGGCGTCGAATCATGACGTTCGTGGGCGGCCTCAAGAAGACCGGAAGCGATGGTGCACGCGAGCTGACCAGCGATGGAAAGCCGGTCGCGTCACCGTATGAAGACGCAAAGGCCGAGCGCGACCAGGGCGCCCTCGCCAGTCCCCGCAAGGGTGGGCGCCCCATGCCCATCGAAGCCAACACAAACCATCTGCCCTCAGGAACCTGAGGTCATTGGCCGAGCACGTCTGCCGCTCCATGGGCTGTGGCGTGGCGACGTGCTCGGCCACCCTTTTACTTGGAATCTGCCACCTGCGCCAATGGCGCACCTGTAGTCCGTTGCCCGGGCAGGCCCGGGAACGGCGCTGCTGTCATATGAGGACCCCACCCATGCTCGTCATCATTCTCGTTGTCCTATTCGTTTTTGCCATTGCGGGCGGTGGTTTCGGACGGTCCCGATATGGCGGTTGGAGCTGGTCTCCCGCCTTCATCATCTTGCTCGTCGCGGTCGTCCTGCTCCTCACCGGGCAGATTCGAATCGGCTGAGAGTCCTCCTCGGGGCTGAACCCAACACTCGAATTTCGTGACTTGCAGCAGGGCCAGGTGAGCCCTGTCGCAGGTCCGCGCGGCGTGCGAGCTATACGGCAACTCCGAGGGCCAGGGCGACCCCATGACCCAAGGACCTCCTCGATGTTGAATGCCGACCTGGTAAGAGCGCCATCCCGACGATGGACGCCGAGTGACTCGCACGGCACCTCGCTGGGCGGGGATGGCCAGGCTTTGCGGGCCGAGCTCTTCAGTGTGAGCCAGCTCGAGCGGCACGCCAAGACACTCGCCGCCCAACACGAGATCTCGCTCTCGCGCCCAAGTCGCCCACGTCTGCTGGAGCGGCTCGGCGAAAACGAGACACTCTTCGGCGATGTCTATGCCCTCTTGACCGAGGCCGTAGAGCGAGGCAGCCAGGTGAGCCCCGCCGCCGAGTGGTTCATCGATAACCATCACCTCATCGAAGACCAGATCCAGACTGCCCGCCGACACCTTCCCAAGGCTTATCATCGCGAGCTGCCGCGGCTCGTCAACGCACTCGTCCCCGGCACCCCACGCGTCTACGAGTTGGCCATCGAGCTCATCTCGCATTCGCACGGACGCGTCGACCAGCTCGGCCTGCTCGCATTCGTGGAAGCCTATCAGTCGCTGCAACCACTACGCCTCGGCGAGCTCTGGGCCATCCCCATCATGCTCCGCCTGGCGCTGCTGGAGAACCTCCGTCGCGTCATCGCGTCGGTCGCCTCGGACCGCCGTGAGCGTGAGCGCGCGGCCCTCTGGGTCTCGGAGCTGGCCTCGTCCGAGAGCCGGACCGTCGGTGCCTCGAAAGGTGCCCAACCCGACCACCTCGTCGTCGTGCTCGCACGCCTGGTTGCCGAGGCGCCGGCCATGACGGACGCCTTCGTGGCCGAGCTCGCGTCCCGACTCCAGAGCCGCGGCACCGAGACCGCGCTCGCGATGTCCTGGCTCGAACAACGCCTTGCCGAGCGTTCGCAGACCATTGAACACGCGGTCCATCTGGTCGCCCAGAACCAGGCCGCCGACCAGGTCTCGGTCAGCAACAGCATCGGCAGCCTTCGCCTCCTCGGCGCCACCGACTGGCGCATCTTCGTCGAGTCCTCGAGCATCGTGGAGCGTATCCTCCGGGGCGATCCGTCCGAGACGTACGCCCGCATGGACTTCGCGACCCGCGACCGCTATCGCCACGCCATCGAGCTCATCGCCAAGAACAGCGACACCTCCGAAGAGGACGTCGCCCGCACCGCTATCCGCCTCGCCCGCGAACGCAACCTCCATGTCGGCGTCCTGCTCGTCACCGACGAATCGCGCGTCTTGAGGGAGGCGGTCGGCATGCGTCGCTCGTTGTGGAGCCGCGCCCGATCCCTCATGGACCGTGCACATGCGACCGTCTATGCCGGGTCGATCCTGGCGCTGACGGGGCTCATCGCACTGACGCTCGGCGTCGTCGCTCCAACCGCTCCAGACCCCTGGGCACTCGCCCCGTGGTGGCTCGCCTTGACGCTCTGCGCGAGCATGGTCGCCCTCGCCATCGTCCACATGTCAGCGACGCTGATGGTCGGCCCGAAGCTCCTGCCTCGTCTCGACTTCTCGGAGGGCATTCCGCTCGGCTCTCGCACCATCGTCGCCGTGCCCTCCATGCTCACGAGCGTCCCTGACATCGACGATCTCATGGAGAGCCTCGAGGTCCGCTTCCTCGCGAACCGCGACATACACCTCGCCTTCGCGCTCTTGACCGACTTCCGCGACGCAAAGACCGAGACCACGTCCAACGACGCCTTCCTCCTGCAACATGCCGTCGATGCCATCAACGCCCTCAACCTCAAGTACTCGAGCCCTGCCTCATCGCAGACCGCGCCGCCGTTCTTCCTCGCTCATCGCGCCCGCACCTGGAATCCGGCGGAGGGTGTGTGGATGGGATGGGAACGCAAACGCGGCAAGCTCGAGGACTTCAACGCGCTCCTGCGCGGCACTTCCGGTCGCTTCAGCTGCCTTGTCGGCTCGGTCGCCGACCTCGCCTTCCGCTACGTCATCGTCCTCGACAGCGACACCGAGCTCCCGCGTGACGCGGCCCGCCTATTGGCATCGACCCTGGCCCACCCGCTCAATCACCCAGTCTTCGATGCGGCCCTGGGGCGTGTCACCAGCGGCTATGCAGTCCTACAACCGCGCGTCGGCGTCAGCATGGCGAGCACCTCCAAGACCCGCTTCGCGCGACTCTTCGCAGGCGAGCCCGGCATCGACCCTTACACCCGCGCCGTCTCCGACGTGTATCAGGATGTCTTCTCCGAGGGGTCGTTCATCGGCAAGGGGATCTACGACGTCGACATGGTGCAGACGGCGCTCGCGGGTCGCCTGCCCGACAACCGGGTGCTGAGTCACGACCTCCTCGAGGGCGCTTATGCCCGTGCGGGGCTCGTCAGCGACGTCGAGCTGGTCGAAGACTTTCCGAGCTCCCACGCCGCCGAAGTCGCTCGACGCACACGCTGGATTCGCGGCGACTGGCAGATTGCGTCCTGGCTCTTGCCGAATGTGCCAGCGCCGGGCGGCTCCATTCCCAACCCGACAGGCGCGTTGTCGCGGTGGAAGATCTTCGACAACCTCCGACGCAGCGTCACGCCCATCGCACTGTTGACTCTCGTCCTTGGTGGCTGGTTCATGCCCGATGGCGCCGCCTTTGGGACGTTGGCTGCGGCCGTCATCCTGCTCGTACCCGGACTGCTGGTGGCAGCGACCGCTCTGATGCGTCGCCCCGACGAGCAACGGCGTGGCACACACCTGCGCGGGCTCGTGCGCAGCGCCTCCCGGCAGGTCATACGCGAGGCGTTTGGCCTGGCGACCCTGCCATACGATGCGATCCTGGCACTCGTCGCCATCTTGCGCACCCTGGGGCGCCTTACCTTCACGCACCGCCACCTCCTCGTATGGCGCACCGCCAGCGACGCTCAGCGCGGTGCCCGCATCGACCTCCTCGGGACCTTCACCACCATGTGGGTCGTGCCGGTCTTCGCGTTCGTCGTCGCCTCCGCGCTCGTCATCTGGAACCCCGATGCGTTGCCGTGGGCGGGGCCGATCATCGTCGCCTGGCTCATTTCGCCGGTCATCGTCTGGTGGATGAGCCGTCCTCTGGTCACCTCTGCAGCCCGCCTCACCGCCGCCGACGTCATCTTCCTGCGCGGCGTTGCGCGCCGTACCTGGCGCTTCTTCGAGACCTTCGTGGGCCCGCGCGACAACCACCTGCCACCGGACAACTTCCAGGAAGAGCCACCCGTCGGTATCGCCCATCGCACCTCGCCGACCAACATGGGGCTCGCCCTCATCGCCAATCTGGCCGCGCACGACCTCGGCTACCTCACGACCACCCATCTCATCGCTCGCCTCACACCGGCGCTCGACACCATGGACCGGCTGACCCGTCATCGCGGCCACTTCCTCAACTGGTATGACACGTCCACGCTGGTCCCGCTCAAGCCGATGTACGTCTCCACGGTCGACAGTGGGAACCTGTCGGGCCACCTCTTGACGCTCGCGTCCGGGCTCGATGAGCTCATGGCCCGCCCAGCACTCGGACGCCAGATCTTCGCCGGTCTCACCGATACGCTGGCCCAGGTGAGCCAGCTCGCCCAATGGCCCCCCGTGAAGCTCATCATCTCCGGTCTCGAGGCCGAGCTCGACCGCGCGGGCTCGGCGGTTGGCCTGGCCGCTCGTCGCATCCATATTCTCGAGCTCATGCGTGGAGCACACGAGCTCACGCTCGCCGTCCGGGCGCGCTGCGAATCCCCCTCCGAGCCGCTCGATTGGGCGACCTCCTTCGAGTCTGCCTGCGCTTCGGCAGGCGCCGCGGTGGCATCCTTCACACCCTGGCTCGACGCCGGCAACGTCCCCGATGAGCTCAACCAGGAGATCTCGTTGACGGCGCACGCGCGGCTCGCCGACTCCACGGGTTACGCTCACGCCGTGCAACGCGCAGTCGTCCTCGGCGCTACCGAGGCGGCCCTCGCCGTCTCACAGCTCCAGCAGCTCGCCGCTCGTTGTCGTGCACTCGCCGATTTCGAGTGCGACTTCCTCTATGACCGCACACGTAAGCTGCTGTCGATCGGCTATCATGTCGAAGATCAACGCACCGACCTCAGCTTCTATGACCTCCTCGCGTCGGAGGCCCGACTAGCCAGCTTCGTCGCCATCGCCATGGGGAAGCTCCCCCAGGAACACTGGTTCTCGCTCGGCCGCCAGCTGACGCTTTCGGGTGGTCGCCCGACGCTCGTCTCGTGGAGCGGCTCGATGTTCGAGTACCTCATGCCGATGCTCGTCATGCCGAGCTACGAGCACACGCTGCTCGACGAGACGAATCGCGCCGTCGTCTCGCGCCAGATCGGCTACGGCCGCGAGCTCGACCTGCCGTGGGGTGTGTCCGAGTCCGGCTACAACAAGGTCGACACGTCGCTCAACTACCAGTACCGCGCCTTTGGTGTCCCTGGCCTCGGCTTCAAGCGGGGGCTCGCCGACGATCGTGTCATCACCCCGTATGCGAGCGCGCTGGCGCTCATGGTCTCGCCCGAGGCGGCCACCCACAACCTGCGCCGCCTCGCGGGGGAGCACCAGCTCGGCGCTTACGGCTTCTATGAGGCGAAGGACTACACACACTCGCGGCTGCCCCCGGGGCGCAACCATGTCACCATCCAATCGTACATGGCCCATCACCAGGGCATGGTCTTCCTGTCGCTCGTCCACCTGCTCTGCGACCGACCCATGCAGCGCCGCTTCGATGACGACCCGGCCTTCCGCGCCACGAACCTCCTCCTTCAAGAACGTGTGCCGCGTACGACCACCGTGCTGCCGCGACCACCCGCTCTCTCGGCCCCGGTCAACGACACCGACTCCGGTGCCGACCGCCTCCGCGTCTACACCACGGCTGCGACCTTCGCGCCCGAGGTCCACCTGCTCAGCAACGGCGCCTACCACGTCGTCGTCACCAACTCGGGCGGTGGCTATAGCCGCTGGCGCGACCTCGCCATCACGCGCTGGCGCGAGGACACGACCCGCGACTGCTGGGGGGCCTTTGGCTACTTGCGCGACCTGGGCACGGGCTCCTTCTGGTCCATCGCCCACCAGCCGACGCTCCGCCTCGCCGCCTCCTATGAGGCCATCTTCTCGCCGGGCCGCGCCGAGTTCCGCCGCCTCGACGGCGACGTCTATACCCATGTCGAGATCAGCGTCTCGCCCGAAGACGACATCGAGCTGCGCCGCGTCGGTCTCAACAATCGTGGACGCATTCGCCGCACCCTCGAGCTGACCAGCTACGCCGAGGTCGTCCTCGCAGTCGCGTCCTCCGATACCGCACATCCCGCCTTCAGCAACCTCTTCGTGCAGACCGAGATCCTCGCCGACCAGCAGGCGATCCTGGTCACGCGGCGGCCGCGTTCCAAAGACGAGCACCCTCCTTGGATGTTCCACCACGTCACGGCTCACGGCACTGCCTTTGGCACGACCTCGTTCGAGACCGCACGTGTGGCCTTCCTCGGTCGCGGCCGCACGCCTGCCGACCCCATCGCGATGCACAACACGGCGCTCGGCGACAGCCAGGGGGCGGTGCTCGATCCCATCGTCGCCATCCGCACCGCCGTCGTCCTCGAACCGCAGGAGACCGCCTACTTCCACATCGTCACGGGTGTCGCCGAGACCCGCGCGGGCGCCCTGGCGTTGCTCGAGAAGTTCCGTGACCGCCATGCCGCCACACGTGTGCTCGAGCTCTCGTGGACCCACAGCCAGGTGGTCCAACGCCGCCTCGCCGCGACCGACCTCGACATCCAGACCTACGAGCGGCTCGCGACCCACATCCTGTTCTCGAACCCGACCATGCGCGCTCCCGCCGGGCTCATCGCGCGAAATCGTGGCGGCCAGTCGGGCCTCTGGGCCTACGGCATCTCGGGCGACCTCCCCATCATGCTCGTGCGCATCGCCGACTTCGAACGCCTCGAGCTCGTCCAGCAGCTCGTCAAGGCACATGCCTATTGGCGCTACAAAGGTCTCAGCGCCGAGCTCGTCATCTGGATCGAGGACCCTTCGAGTTATCGTCAGACCCTCATGGACGAGATCGTCGCGCTCATCGGGGCCGTGTCCGAGACGGCCTGGCTCGACAAGCCGGGTGGCATCTTCGTGCGCCGCAGCGAACAGATCTCCGAGCCCGACAAGATCCTCATGTCGACCCTTGCGCGCGTTCTCGTGAGCGACGGCGCGGGCACCCTGGCCGAGCAGATGGAGCGTCTCCCGGTTCTGCAAAGGGCCGACCCGGTACTGGGAGCCGAGCTGGGCTTTGGCCACACACACAGCACGTCGCTGACCGAGGTCCGACCTCCAAGGTCCCTTCCGCCTCGTGTCCCTTCGGGTCGTGAGCGCCCTGACCTCCATGCCTTCAATGGTCTCGGCGGCTTCACGCCCGACGGACGCGAGTACATCATCGTCACCGATCGCGACCACAAGACCGCGGCCCCGTGGGTGAACGTCATCGCCAACCCGTTCTTCGGGACCGTCATCAGCGAGAGCGGCAGCGCTTACACCTGGTGCGAGAACGCGCACAGCTATCGCCTCACCCCATGGAGCAACGACCCGGTCACCGATCCCACCGGCGAAGCCTTCTACCTTCGCGATGAGGACGACGGCCGCTTCTGGTCGCCGACCCCGATGCCCGCCGGCCCGGACACGACCTTCACCTCGCGGCACGGCTTTGGCTACAGCATCTTCGAGTGTGTCGAGCGCGGCGTTGCGTCGACGATGACCACCTATGTTGCCACCGACGCGCCCGTGAAGTTCATGGTCCTGCGTGTCACGAACCGCTCGGGGCGCACACGTCGCCTCACGCTGACCGGCTACTTCGAGCTGGTGCTGGGCGACCACCGCGCGACCCAGGCCCCACACGTGGTGACCGAGCTCGACCTCAAGACCTCGGCGCTCACGGCGCGCAACGCTTACAGCGTCGACTTCAGCGAGCGTGTGGCCTTTCTCGACTGCAGCGAGACGCGTCGCGTCGTGAGTGGTGATCGCACGGAGTTCCTCGGTCGCAATGGGACCCCTTCGAATCCAGCCGCCATGCGTCGCGCGAAGCTCTCCGGTCGGGTCGGCGCGGCGCACGACCCGTGCCTTGCCATGCAGGTGAGCCTCGAGCTCGTCGACGGTCAAGAGCGCGAGGTCGTCTTCACGTTCGGCTCTGGCCGGGATCTCGCCGACGCGCGTGTGCTCATCTCACGTTTCCGAGGGACCGGTCCTGCGCGTACAGCACTCGAAGGCGTGTGGGCGCACTGGAACCATGCTTTGGGGGCGGTCCACGTCAAGACGCCCGACCCCGCGCTCGATATGTTGGCCAACGGCTGGCTCGTCTATCAGGTCATGGCGGCCAGGCTCTGGGGGCGCAGCGGCTTCTATCAGTCGGGTGGCGCCTTTGGCTTCCGCGACCAGCTCCAGGATGCGATGGCGCTCGTCCATGCCGAGCCCATCATCCTGCGTGAGCAGCTCCTGAGGGCCGCCGCCCATCAGTTTCGTGAGGGTGACGTTCAGCACTGGTGGCACCCGCCACGCGGACGCGGCGTCCGCACGATCATCTCGGACGACTATCTATGGTTGCCGCACGCGCTCTGTCGCTATGTCGCGGCTATCGGCGACACGGGTGTCCTCGATGAGCGCGTTCCGTTCCTCGATGGCCGACCGGTCCAGCGCAACGAGGACAGTTATTACGACCTGCCGGTGCGCTCCGAGGACGTCGGCACCCTTTACGAGCACGCGGTTCGCGCCGTGAAGAACGGCCTGCGTTTCGGGGCACACGGCTTGCCACTCATGGGAGGTGGCGACTGGAACGACGGCATGAACCTCGTCGGGCGCGATGGTCAGGGCGAGAGCATCTGGCTCGGCTTCTTCCTCTACGATGTGCTCGTGCGTTTTGCGGCGCTGGCGGCGCGCCGCGGCGATATGCCGTTTGCGCAGAGCTGTTCTGCCGATGCGGAGCGGCTTCGTTCGAACCTCGAACTGCACGGCTGGGACGGCGATTGGTACCGGCGCGCGTACTTCGACAGCGGTGCGCCGCTCGGCTCGGCGCAGAATGCCGAGTGCCAGATCGACGCCATCCCTCAGAGCTGGGCTCAGCTCTCAGGGGCGGGCGAGCCGTCGCGGGTGAAGCTGGCGCTGGCATCGGTCGACAAGCGGCTCGTGCGGCGCGACCTTGGGCTCATCGCCCTCTTCGAGCCGCCGTTCGACGATGGCGAGCTCGACCCTGGCTACGTCAAGGGCTACGTCCCCGGCGTGCGCGAGAATGGTGGGCAGTACACCCATGCCGCGGTGTGGACCGTCATGGCGTTTGCCGAGGCCGGTGAGGTCGAGAAGGCCTGGGAGCTCTTGCGCCTCATCAACCCGATCCATCACGGCGACAACGCGGCCAACATCGCGCGCTACAAGGTCGAGCCCTATGTCGTTGCGGCCGACGTCTACGTCAATCCGCAGCACGCCGGGCGCGGCGGCTGGACCTGGTACACCGGGTCCGCTGGATGGATGTATCGGCTCATCGTCGAGAGCCTGCTCGGACTCCACCTGGAGGTCGACCGCCTGCGTTTCGCGCCGAAGATGCCAGCCAGTTGGCCGGGCTTCGAAGCCGATTATCGCCACCGCGAAACCCCCTACCATATCCAGGTGAAGAACCTGGGTGGTGGCCATCGGGTGGTGCGTGTGGTGTGCGACGGGGTGGTCCAGGGCGACGCGACGATCCCGCTCAGGGACGACCGGCAGCAACACCAGGTGGAGGTCGAGGTCGGCGCCTGAGCCGATGTCATCGCATCGTGCGCCGAAAGCGCCCAGGAGGCACACCAACCTTTCGCTTGAAGGCGCGGCTCAGCGCCGTGTCAGACTCGTAGCCGACCTTGGTAGCCACCTCGGCTAGAGACGCGTCGGTCGATGCCAGCAGCACTTTTGCGCGATAGATGCGCCACTGGGTCACATAGTCGAGGGGCGATTGTCCGACCGCCAAGGTGAAGGCGGCCGCGAAGCTCGATCGCGAGAGTCCGGCCGCCCGCGCCATCTCCGCGACCGTCCAGGTCTTTGCGAGGTCCGCGTGGACCACACGCAGCGCCTGCTCCAGGCCGCTGCGGGTGCCGAGCTGGCCGTCGGCGACCTGGACGACCCGACCTCCCTTCGTACAGCCTGCGTCGGTGCGCGTGCGGTTTTCTCGATGCAAGCGCCGATCGTCCGCGCGGACGACGTCGACTTCAGCAAGGAGGTCGGACAAGGCAGGAACCTGGTCGAGGCCGCGCTCGCGGCAGGCGTCGAGACCTTCGTACATACCGCTACGTCGGGTGTCGGCGACCATCGCGATGTCGATGGCTGGGCACAGGGGCGCTGGAAGTCGCAAGCGCCATACTGGGAGAACAAGCTCGCGACCTGCGAGCTCGTGCGCAACGCGGGCTTTCTCCATTGGACCGTGATCTTGCCCGCGACCTTCATGGACCACGTGATGTTCGACCCAGCCGGCTTCGTCGATGGCCTGAGAATGGTCACGGTGCTTCGAACCTCCCGCCCCATTTCGCTCATCGCACCAGAAGACATCGGCAGCGCGGCCGCGGCCGCGATTCTCGACCCGGTGAAGTTCGACCGAGTGACTCTCCAGCTCGCGGGCGACCTGCTCACGTTGCCTCAGGTCGTCGCGATCCTCGCACGCCTCGACGACAAGCCTTACCTCGTTCAGGCTGGCACGACCGAAGAAGCGATTGCCGCGGGCGTACACCCTGGCGTCGCTCACGGCCTGGCCTATCTGAACGTCTCCCCGATCCTCGCGCGGCCGGAGATCGCTCGCAGCTACGGCTTGTCCCCGATGAGCTTCGAGACGTGGTTGCGCAAGCGGCGAGGCGTGGCTTGAAGACACGCAAGGTCATGGCCGGCGGTGCAGCGGCCCGGGGCCGGCCGAGCGCTCCGTTCGGTCCCGATGCGGCTCCATCCCCATAGGGGGGGCGTGAAGGGCGGAGCGGCGGCGGCATCCAGACGCGGACGTCGTGCATCGGAATGAGCAGCGCAACCCTCCGGACGGGGTGGAGAACGGCGCCTGAAGTTGCGGACTTACGCCCCTAACTGCTGGATTTTATGCACATCACGAAAGATTATGTTACGTCGATTGCGGTCTTGGCCTGTGCTTGACGTGAAGCTTGCAGGCCGCCCCGTTCCGGCCGCCCGTCAAGGCTTTCACCATGCTCCTCAACACTGCCGCCCGCATGGGTCGTCCTTACCATCGCAAACAGCTCGTCACGACCAAGGGGTTCGAGCTCGAGTCCGAACGCGGCCGCCAACTCAACGAGTTCGAGGTCGAGGACAAACCCGAAGACGAGCCGGACAAGCCCGAGGGCCAGAGCTCGGACGAAGTGCGCGGGCTCATCACCGCCGCCGCGCGCGGAAAGCTCGCAGAGCTATCGCTCACGAAGTCGGGCGAGACCTATAGCGGCACGGCTGTGTTCGCGGGACTCGGCTCGTTGTCGGGGCGGGCCTGCACGGTGACGGCGCAACAGAGCGGCGAGGACTGGACGGTCACGGCCTACGGCTCACACGGGCTCACCGATTGTTTCAGGACGGCCCAGGTGACCTTGCGCGCCTCGGGCGGTGAAGCGCACCTCATCGGACGCGGCGTCTTGAGGACCATCGGGCTCTTCGATCCGGGTGAGTCCGGCGTCGACATCACCGCGACCATCGGCG
The DNA here is from genome assembly GCA_942493285.1 of uncultured Myxococcia bacterium. Lineage (GTDB taxonomy): Bacteria > Myxococcota_A > UBA9042 > PHBI01 > PHBI01 > WYBB01. The sequence goes on along the minus strand of OW818691.1, from coordinate 4,872,732 downwards.
CCAACGGTGAAGCCGTCGCCGACGTCTCCACCATCGCTGGCCAGATGCGCTTGCCGGCCGGTTTCGAGGGCGGCAGTGCGACCTTCCACGGCGTCCGCATCGACCTCGAGCGCGGCACCGTCGACGCGAGCTCGGGCACTTGTGAGGGCACACATCACATCCTCGGCTCCGTCGTCGGCAAAGACCTGCGCATCGTCGGCTCCGCCATGAGCGGCCACCTCGACCTCCAGAGCGCCGAGCTCAGCTCGGGCTGGTTCAAGGGCAAGCTCGAGGGTGGCATCGACATCGTCGACGGCGCGTGGTCGGTCACGCGTCTCGGCGGCAAGGGCACAGTCACCATCCCAGGTTTCGCCGAGACCCTCGACGTCACCCTCAGCCTCGACCTCGGGCCGAGCGGGCTGGACGCCATCAAGGCCGCCCTGGCCGGCGAGAAGAAGCTCCACGAGTACGTCACCCTCGAGTCCTTCGACATCGACGTCGACATGACGGACACCAGCATCTCGGGCGTCGGCACCGCTCGTGTGGAAGGGCTGCCCGGCTTCGAGACGTCACGCGCCACCTTCGAGGCCTACTCGCGTCAAAAGCTCGCTCGGGTCAGTGTCGACCACATCGGCATGAAGCTTCCAAAGGTGGGCGACATCGAGGTTTCCGGCCACGCGAAGCGCCTCGTCCTCGCCAATGCCGGCCTCGGTTTCGCGACCAACGAGGCCATGCTCGAAGCGAAGCTGCCCTATCTGGGCACGGTCACCGCGACGACGTCGGTGGCAAATAGCCAGCTCCAGCAGACGCGCCTCAATATCAAGAAGAAGCTGGGCTTGCCGGACGGCAATCCGCTCCTCAGCGGCACCCTCGACTCGACCCTGCTCTTCGAAGGCACGAGCTTCAAGCAGCTCGACGCGCGTCTTCCGATGTCGCTCAACCTCGGGGCCGAGACGCTGCCCGACATCTTCGACCTCGTCCTGGCCATCGACGCTGGAGGCCACCTCTCGCTCGCCGCCGCGATGAAGTCGGCAATTCGGTTGTCGAAACACCTGTCCGTCTCGGGCGGACAGCTCGCCTATGACGAGGTCTCGGGGCTCGGCGGCAACCTCGACTTCGAGTTCCACGACATTGCAAGCAGCTCGGTGGTTGTGCCGATGCCGATCCAATCGAAGGCCTCCGAGCGCTCGGTGCTGGCACCCAAGCCGGGCCAGGACGCCTTCGCCTATCAGCTCGAAGCGGGCTTCTCGACGACGCGCGGCCCCTTCCTCGAAGGCGCCATTCATCTCGGTGCGAACAATCGTGTGGACGGGGTCGCAGGCAAGTTGCTCGTGCCTGCCGCCGCCCTCCTCGGACGCGGTGGTGCGAGCTACGAGCTGGCCGCCTCGGGCTTCAAGCTCATGGAGGGAAAGACGCTGCAGCGCCGCCTCGTCGACATCGAGCGCAAACGTTTCACGCTCATGCGTTTTCCCATTGGTGGGATCTTCGCCGAGGCCGGAGCGCAGCTCGACTTCTCCATCGCTGCCGACCCGATCCTGGCCGACATCAGCGGCCGGATCTCGAACCTGAACCTGAGCACGCTCACACCTGAAACGGTGGCACTCGCGGCCCATATCCAGGGTGGGCTCACGGGTCGCCTCACCGGTCGCCCGGTGCTCGGCATCGGCGCCTTCATCGGTGACGAGCGCATCGCGCGGCTCTCGGGCGGCCTGCAAATCGATGTGCCGTCGGTCCTTCACGGCTCGTTGCCCGGCAGCGTCGCGCTCGATTGGACGGGTGGAAAGCTGCAGGCCAAGGGGGCCGTCAACCCGCGACTGTTCTTCGGGTTGTCGGCCTCGGCGATCCCCTATTACGACCTCTCGGTCTTCGGTGGTGCTATTGCGCGCAGCGGCAAGATGTCGCCGCTGGCGAGTGTCACCCTCTTCGAAGAGCAGCAGGTCGCGGAGCTCGACCTCAGCTTTGGAGCGATCGACAAACCCAAGACCGCCGACGAGGGGCTCGACTTCACCCTGGCGAAGGCCGACGGCTCGGTCCACGTCCCACCGCCCGAGATGCAGACCATTCCCCCGGTTCCGGTCCCGACGGAAAAGTCCGAAGCGGGCGGCGACCCGACCGGCTCCTTTGGTGAGACAGCCTGGACCGGCCTACAGAAGGCCTACGGCAGTGAACCCTGGTTCAAGGCTGCCGAGACGGCGCTCGACTTCGTCAAGTGGGTGTCCGAGGCGCTCAAGATCAGCGAGACGGAGCTGCAGCAGGCGCTCGATTTTCTCAAAGAATACATCGATTTGAAGGCGCTCGACGAGCGCTTCTTCTCGAACTTCAAGCGCCCCGATGGCAAGGCCGGCAAGATGGGGCTCATCCAGGCTCTGTCACGCGTCGTCTTCGGTCGTGAAGACGGAACGATGCACACCAAGGCCGGGGTCACCGAGGACTCGGCCGAGGTCACGCTCGACTCCGACCGCGTCCACGAGCTGCGCTTCGGACTCGCGACCGTGCGTGTCAAACAGGCCGCCACCCCCGGCCGTGTCCTGCTCGTCCACAGTCCATTTCACGGCGACCTGACGCTCGACCAGGAGGAGTCGCGCCTGTCGCTCGACGAGCGCCATCATGTCACGGGCGGGACACTTGCGGCCAAGCTCGCACTCGGGGGATGGGGCGGCTTCGCGAAGCTGCTCTTCGACATCGACTCGAGCCTCCAGGTGGCCACCTCGTTCAAGGACTCTGCGTTCACAGCCGGCGAGAAGCTGAGCTCGGCGAGTGTGGTCCTGCCGGGCGCCGTGTCGGGCCAATTGACGATGAGTGCCGGTAGTGTCGGGCGGGTCGACCTCCAGCAGGAGTCGACGGTCGGAATGCCGCCGTCGATCGGTGGGGTGAAGCTCGAGGCGCCACCCACCAAGGTCGGCTTCGTCAAGCGCGATGCGGCCTGGTCTCTGACGGCTGCCAATGGTGTGTCCGTGCCGCTGACGGGCGGGCAATTCACGGCCAAGCTAGACGACTACAGCGTCAGCGAGCTCGGGGTCTCGGCCAAGGGTGTCGTCTACATGGAGATTGCCACGCTCGGCAAAGCCGGTGGCAATGTCGAGATCGTCGACAATCGGATCAAACACGCGGAGCTCGCTTTCGAGCGCCCGCGATTCGGGTTCCCCGAGGGCAACGAGGTCGTCGCCGGCAACCTGCAGGGAAGCCTCCTCATCGACGATGGTGGCTTCGAGAAGGCCAACGTCGGAGTCGCGATGTCGGTCCAGACGGGGCAGGCCATGGAGCCCGTCGGCACGTTTGGCGTGCGCTTTGCCAAGGTTGGCGACGCGTGGAAACCGGCCTTCGAGGCGACGGTCGATCCGAGCGTGCTCGCACGCATGAAGCTCGGCGACTATGGGCAGATGAAGGCCTTCGAGTCGGCGCTCACGCCCGAGGGCGCGTTCTCGGCGCGTGGCACTTTCGACGTCGATTTGCCACACCTTGGCAAACTCCAAGGGGCGACGCTCGGCTATGCCCAAGGTGTGGGGTTCACGGCCGGGGCCGAAGTCCCCATGACCAACGACCTCATGACCGGCTCGTTGGCCTTCGAATACAATGCCGGCAAGGTCACGCTCGGCGGCAAGGGCAAGTTCACACCACCGGGCCTCGAGCCCTTCGATGGTGAGCTCGAGGTCGGGACCGAGAAGGTGCGCGTCAAGGTTGACGCGAAGCAGGACGTCCTCAAGCTGAAGCTCGGCGACAGCACGCTCAACGGCTCGATCGAGGAGCTGCTCTACGATCGTAAGACCGGCGCCTTTGCTGGGCGGCTTCGGATCTCGGGCCATCTGCCGATGGTCGGCGAGGTGTCCGGTGAAGCGGCCCTCGGTCATGCGAGCGACCCGACGGCACCCTTCGTTCAGAGCGCGGGCCTGCGATTCAAGAACTCGCAGGTCGCCCTGCCCAACGCAAAGAGCCCGGTCGTCAAAGGGACGCTCAGCGGAGGGCTCACCTATAGCCACACCGGGGTCGACGGCACCGTGTCGGGGACCGGTCTCGAGCTTCAGGCTCCGGGCGTAGGCGAAGGCGCACAGCTCGCCTTCGAAGGGGCGTACAAGGCGGGTGTCCCCGAGGGCAAGCTGTCGTTCGTGGAGGGCAAGAAGACCGAAGGCAGCATCGCACACCTCGTGGCACTCTCGGGGCACCTCGACCGCACGGGCAAGTTCAGCGCCGCGGGTGCGGTAGGTCTCGAGGTCGGCGGGGTCAAGGCAGACCTGGCCGCGACGATCGACGACTCGGGCTTTGGCATTGCCGGCCAGAACATCCAGGTCGGCGCCCCCGGCGACCGCTTCTGGGCGCGCGACTTGGCGGTGTCCTATACGAGCGTCGGCGGGCTCGCCATGAGCGGTCGCGGTGGCCTCCAGGTCGGCGGGCTCGAGGCCTCTTTGGCACTCGTCTATGCGGCCGGCAAGGGCGGCGGTAAGCGGTTGTCGGCCGAGGCGACCGTCATGAAGACCCTGTTCACGGGTGGCGGCGCCAAAGAGGTCGGCTTGCCTGGGCTCGGGCCGCTGAGCTTCCTCGTCCTGCCGATCTTGCCCGGCCTCCTCGACCTGTATGGCACGGCAGCGGCCGAAGCCAAGCTCGTCTATGACCTCAAGAACATCGACCTCACGGGCTCGGGGCGAGTGCTCGGGCTCGACTTGTCGACCGGCGACTTCGAGTCATTCGCGCTCGCACCGTCGATCACCGGTGGCCTCGTGGTCGACCTCGTCGGCGGCCCGTCGTTCGGGCTAATGGCGGGTGTGCTCGGCGGTTGGGCGGCCTATGCCAAAGGCACGGTCGGCTTCATGGTCGGTGGGCGCGCGCGGATGAACCCGCGGGTCGACGGCATGCTGAACTATCGTAAGGGTGGCGAGCTCACGGGTGGGGCCTCGCTCGAGTTCCCGGTCATCATGTCGGCCGTCGGGATCCCGACCGTCTCAGCCGAGGTCGGGCTCTTTGGTGGGCGACTCAAGAAGGACGTGAAGGGGCAGCTCGACGAGATGGTCTTGATGGAGCCGCGCCAGATCATGAACCTCCAGCTCGGCGTCGGTGCGCTCAGCAAACCCGGCTCGCCGCAGAGCCTCGAAGGGCTCGTACCGACCAATCCGCTCGCCGGCCCACGCACGAGTGTCATGCCGAAGGGCGCCGAGATCGACGTCTCGGACAAGAAGAAGGCGCCCGAGAAGTTCAGCGCCGACGAGCGTTCGATTGCGGGCAAGGCGGGCGACACCGACCTGGCCGCGCACAAGGGGCTCTTCAGCCTCGACGACGCGCGAAAGGCGCTCGTCAACAAGGTGACCGATCTGCGCGACTTCATCGCGTCGGCCTATGACGCGCTGAGTGCTATCGGCACGCAGCTCAAGAAGCTGGCCCTGGGCAAGATCGAAGAAGCGCGCTTCGCTATCGAGCGCACGGCCGCCTGGGTCGGGGAGTGTTTCGGCTTCAACACGACGGAGGCCAAACGCGCGGTCGACGATTCCGAAAGCCTCGAGAAGGTCCCGAAGCTCGATCGGTATGAGGGGCTCATCGCGGAGCTCGAGCAGATCCGGAAACACCAGAGCGAGACCCTCGAGGAGGACAAGCATTCCGAGAAGGAGGCGACGTCGGGCATGAACGGTGCCCTCGCCACAGGGCTTCTTGCAGGCGCCGGTCTGGGGGTCCTGGGCACGACCGAGAGCGGCGACGATACCACTGGCAAACTCTTGGCTTTTGGGATCTTTGCCCTAGCAGGGGTCGGAGCCGGTCTCATCTACAGCTCGAACAAAGACAAGGAGCAGCGCGCAGGCGAGAAAATACAGAGCAAGCGACTGACCAATCAGATGACCCCCGCCATCAAAGAGGATGTTCGCAAAGCGGCGACGGGCAGCAACCCGGAGGAGCGAGTCGCGACGGTGAAGTTCGCTCATTTGATGATGCACTGTGCGGTGGCGCCGGTGCTGACGAAGCTCCAACCCCTAGAAGGGTGCACCGTGTGGGAGACGCTCAATTGCGACGAGTCGGGCCACGATGCGCTCCTGACATCGTTTGTCGCCACGAGCGGCAACATGAACCAGTTCTGGAAACAGGCGAAAGTCGAAGAAATCGTGGTCTGGAAGGACTTCATGATGAAGGCCCTGGGCAAGAGTGAGAGCCAAGTCAAGGCTGTCGCGAAGCGGATCCTCCAGACCTATTGGTCGGGGTGGGTCGGCGGTTGGGGCAATACCATCCGCGACAACTTCAATAAGGCCGGGGTGGCGGTATGACACTCTCGAACGAATGGGCGCGGCGCCACCTGGGACTTCACCTCGAGCGCATCGTCGTGCTCGTTCAGCGCCACATGCGTGCCTATGCGACACGCCTCGTGGACGGGCGCGAACATTACACCGACCGGGCGGTGGGGCGCGGCGAGCTGCGGGTCTTGTTGGGGCAACGCGCGGACTCGGACACGGCCGAGCCGAGCTGGGTCGACCACATCGGAGTGCCCGAGGCGCCGGACCTGGTCGACCAGATGGTGGCGCTCGAACACAGAATCGCCGCGATCGAAGCGCAAGCGCGCGCGAACGGAGCGAAGCTGCCGCTGGTCGCGCTCCGCGATGGATTCGGGTTGTCGCCCATAGCGTTCGACCTCTTCTTTGCGACCGTCGCACCGCGGTTGGCGTTGGAGTTGTCGCGGCTCTATCCGGTGGCCTGGGCCGACTTCGCGGTGAAGCAGGCGCCGTGTTGGTTTCTCTGCGAGCTGGTCGCTCTGGCGCACGGCGAGACCCCGGCGACCGTCCTGGCGCATGTCGAGGCGGATGCGCCGCTCGTGCGTTGGCGGCTCTTGAAGGTGCAGCCGAGCGCGGCCTGGTCGATGGACACGCCACTCGTGCACGCCATCCTCGAAGTGCCCGAGCGGATCTCGAGCCTCGTCCGTGGGGTCGCGCCCGACGCCGGGCTTGTGCACGGCATGACGCTGCATGGGCGTCACGATGCGCCGCGTCTGGACGAAGTCGTGGTCGAAGAGCCGCACCGCCAGACGGTGCTGGAGGCCCTGCTCAAGCCGGCGACCTTGCCCGTGCGGCTCGTGCTCGCGGGGCCGAGCGGCGTCGGACGCCGGGCCCTGGTGCGCGCGGTGATGGCCGACCGGGCGGTGCTCGAGGTGCGGCTCGAGTCGGTCCTGGCCGGGCGTGCCGAGTCGACCCGACCGGAGTCGCTGCTCGTCGAGGTCGCGCGTGAAGCACAGGTGCAACAGGCCCTGCTCGTGCTCGACCTCGATGGCACGCCTCCTGACGTCTCGTGGGTCGAGCTCGGAAAGTTGCTCGCGCACTTCGCAGGGCCGGTCGTCGTCCTGGTGTCGCCAGGCGACGCGCGGGCGCGATGGGTGCGAGAGCTCGTGCCGGGGTGTCGCACGGTGGTGCTCGGGGTGCCGGGTCCGGCGGCGCAGGAGCGCCTGTGGCGGGCCCGACTCGAGGGCTGGCTGGGTGTCGAGCGCGCGGCCGAGGTGGCGCGTGAGGTCGCCTCGCGCCAACGCCTGACCCCGGCCGAGATGGACCGGGCCGTGCAGCGGGTGGTCGAGGCGGCGGGACATGGGCGTGCGGTCAGCGCGAAGCTCAACGCGTATGAGCTCTTGCGGGAAGCGCGACGGGGCAGTGACCACCAGCTCGGGGCGCTCGCGGACGTCGTGGCGACGAGCATGACGCTGGCTGATGTGGTCCTGCCGCCCGAGGTGGAGTCGCGGGTGCGGGAGGTCATCGCCTACGCCCGCCACTCGGACACGGTTCACTCGACGTGGGGCTTTTCCGAGAAGAGCCCGGACGGTCGTGGGCTCGGGGTTCTGTTCAGCGGGCCGCCGGGGACGGGCAAGACGCTGCTGGCGACGGTGCTCGCGGGTGAGCTCGGGCGGGTGTTGTATCGGGTGGACCTGTCGCGCATCGTCGACAAGTACATCGGCGAGACCGAGAAGAACCTCGGGCGTGTCTTCGACGAGGCGGACAAGGCGCAGGCAGTGTTGCTCTTCGATGAGGCGGACAGTCTGTTTGCCAAGCGCACCGACGTCAAATCGAGCAATGACCGCTATGCCAATCTCGAGGTCAATTTCCTGCTCCAGCGGCTCGAAGCCTACCAGGGTGTCAGCATCCTCACGACGAACCTCGTGACCTCGCTCGACGAGGCGTTCAAGCGGCGCCTGCGCTTTCGCATCGAGGTCCCGATGCCGGACTCGGCGCGGCGCGCGGAGCTGTGGCGAAAGCTCGCACCGCCGCGAGCGCCGATGGACAAGGGCATCGATTGGGACGCGTTGGGCGAGGACTACGAGCTTTCGGGCGGACACATCAAGAATGCCATCTTGCGCGCGGCGGTGCTCGCGGCCGAGTCCCAGATGTCCATCGACCAGACCTTGTTGACACGGGCTGCCCGCGATGAGTGCCGCGAGATGGGAATGCTCGTGCGTCAATGAGCGGGTTCCAATAGAGGGTGTCGCATCGCGAACCATCGGTTCGACAGTTGGCCATCGCCAAGATAGCTTGATGGCCAAGAAGATGGGCTATCAAGACGATAGCCTGGCCTCGCCCGCCGGTTGAAGCCGCGCCCGCCCAATGGTATTGGATGGCGCCGACCGTTCATGGCGGAGACGAGGAGACCCAACGATGACCATCACCCTGTATCACCATCCGTATACCCGCGCCGCGACTGCCGTCTGGATGCTCGAGGAGGTCGGCTGTCCCTACGAGCTGAGCTTCGTCGACATCATGGCCGGCCAGCAGAAGTCGCCTGAGTTCCTCGCCATGAACCCCATGGGCAAGCTGCCCACCCTGGTCGACGACGGCGTGGTCGTGACCGAGGGTGCGGCCATCGGCCTCTATCTGGCCGACCGCTATGCGTCAGGCCGCTTGGCACCCACGCTCGACGACCCGCGCCGCGGCACCTACCTGCGCTGGTCCTGCTTCGCGCCGGCCGTCATCGAGCCGGGGCTCATGGCGAAGATGGCAGGCTGGACCTACAAGGAAGGGCAGGCGGGCTGGGGCAACCACGAGGCCATGCTGGTCGCGATGGAGGCGGCCGTGAGCCAGGGCGACTACCTGCTCGGTGACATGTTCTCGATGGCAGACGTCATCTTTGGCGGCACGCTGCGCTACATGCTCGGCTTCAAGATGATCGAGGCGCGACCTGCCTTCGTGGCTTACGCGGAGCGGCTTGCGACCCGCCCGGCACTTCTGCGTGCAGAGGCGAAGAACGCGGCCATCGTCGCCGAACGCCTGACGCCGCCCGCCGGCTGAAGGAACACGGAGGTGGGGCCGACTCAGGGACTCAAAGCGAAGCAATAGAAGCCGCCGTAGCCCCCGCCCGAGCCCACCGTGTTGGAGTTCCGATCGGGTCCGCCGGTCTCACGCAGGTTGATGCCGGGGGCGCAGCCGGATTCGGTCAGCGCCGACATCCAGTTGTCCATATCCATGTCGTCGCCTCCGGGCCCGCCCCCGGGCCCGCCCCCCGGTCCGCCACCGGGCCCGCCTCCGGGCCCGATTCCGCGCGGCCACGAATGCCCGACGCGCGGCTTGCCTTCGGAAGCCGCACCGGTTCCGCCCGTCCAATTGACACAGTGCGCGGTCGAATCGTAGAGGCGCCCTTCCGCGTTCGATCCGGTGAGCGTGTCGTGGTTGTCGACCTCCTCGCCATCAGCGTCCGGGGCGTGGTTGGGGACACCGTCCTCGTTCGGGAAGTCGTTCTTGATCGCCGCGTCGGCGCTCGATGGGCGATCACCGAGGAGGTCGGCCTTCTTCAATGCGAACACCCGTCCGATACGATCGTACCAGGGCCCTTCACCGATCCGATCGATGGCGTCGACCTGGTTGCCGTCGCCGCCGTCAGCAGCCGACAGGAACGCGCGCCAACCCTTCGCCGCAGACCCCGGCATGCTGCGCTCGGCGATCGTCGCGCAGATCTTGTCGGCACCGCGCAAGCCAGCACCCGGTCCGGTCTCGCCGAAGCGCAGGTCGCCGCCGAAGCCCTGGTCATTGCCCGAGAGCTCTTGCAGCGCGCGCAGGCTCGTCATGAAGAAGCTGAACTTTTCGAGTGGCGCCGTTGCCTCGGCCGTCGTCTCTTGCGCGGCATCGACCGTATCCTGCAAATCCTGCGCGGACGGAATCCCTGTGTCCTCGACCGCGCTGGTGGCGTCGTCGGTGTCTGCAATTGACGTATCGACGGGGGTGACTGCGCCATTGCCCGCGGCGCCGTCGTCGCACGCAGCGAGCGATACGAACGCGGTCAGCGTGGCAAGCGAGTGGATGGATACGATCGATTTCATGGGTTCTCTCCGAGGTCGGGAAACGGCTTGCTAGCGGCAGCTTAGGTCGTCCTGGCAGGTCGTGCCTTCTGGGCACTGGCTCGAATGGGTGCACGAGACGAGCCCCGGGATGCTCACCGGCAGCTCGACCGCGGACGACACGACGAGGTCGACGCGCCCAGCCGCGATCACGGTCGAGCCAGTGATCTCGCGCGTCAGAACGATCGTCGGCAGCCCGGCCACGCCGAGGTCCAGCAGCGCATCGACGAGGTCGACCGGGATGGTGTGGGCGCCGTCGTCGTCGAGCTCGCAGTGGATGAAGCCACGTGCGCCACCGTGATGGCTGATATCGAGCTTCACCTCGATGCGTGTGGCGGGACCCGCCGCACCGGGCGGGTTCCAGGCCAGTGCTATCGGTTCGCCTTCGACGACCCACACGTCGTCGCTCAACACTTCGAGCTCGGCGATGGCAGTCGTCGTGAGTGAGAACGGAGGCACATCGAACCCGCCGGTCGCGACGCTGATCGCGTCGCCCTCGGAGAACGCCGGGAACGGCGGCGTCCTGGTCGGCTGATAGTTCCCCGCGACCAGCTTCATCGTAAACGAGGTCGCGCCCGAGCCGTCGTCTATTCCGGTCACCGTGACGAGGCCGGCGTCGATTGCGCTCGGGTACGGTTGGCAGGTGTCATCGTCGACACAGGCCGCGGGAGCGCACGACGTAGGGCAGAATGGCAGGTCGTTCACCCATAGCTCGCATCCATCGGCCGAGGCCTCGACCGCAAAGCGCACTGCCGATGGATAGGGGCCGTCGTAGATCTTGCCGAGAACGCCGGTCGACCCGGCGGTCGCAACCGAGGGGTCCTCGCTCTCCACCGGAGGTCTGAGCGAGACGGTGAACGTGCCGATGAGCACATCGGGATCGCCCGGTACGACCTCGGGCCAGACACGGGCGTCGACGAGGTCTTCGGTGGTCGTGTCCGCGCCGTTCGTGTCGTTCGTGGTGCTCGGGTCCTCGCTGCCACACGCGACAAGGGCGAGGCCCGCCGCTGCGATGAGAGAGCGTGCGCTCATTGTCCGCGCCCCGGGTGCGGGCGTGCTTGTTTCACCCACAGGGTCGGTACACCGCCAGTGCCGTCGTCGTCGAACTTGAACTCGACGTCCATCGCGTACCAGCCTTCATTACCGTTCGCCGGGCCGTACGCCGGCGAGAAGCGCGAATGGATCAGCGACAGCGCCGTGCCGAGCTCGTAGAGCTGCGAGGTCGACAGAACCGTCGTGCCGTCGGGGACGAGCGACGAGTGTGTGAGGTATGAGGCCGGCTGCCCAGGCTGGTCGTATTGGTAGACGAGCTCGTCACTGGTCGTGCCGGCCTCGGGGTGCACGACCTCGTTGTCGCCGTCCCGCTGCACGTTAATATAGAACCCCGGCTGCAGTCCGGTCGAGTCGAACGGGTTCGCCGTGAGTGCCACGCCATTGGCTTCCTCGTCCGGGAAGTTGCGGTGCACGAGCAGCGGCATGACCACCGAGAAGTGATCGACGCCGTTGTAGCTGCGCTCCTCATAGGTGCGAAACAGGAAGATCGACGACCACGTCTCGCGGATGGCGTCGAGCACGTCGTTCCAATCGCCGGCCTTGCCGGTGTGCGACTCGTAGCAGCCAGCGCAGGGGAAGCCGTCGAGATCCTCACTGTTGGTGCTGCTGCGGAAACGCAGCGACTGGCCTGGGAAATCGGCTTCCATCCTGGCTTTGAGCAACGCCTGGAAACCGGCGTCGACCGGCGCCGCCATCATGTCGTCGCGTAGCTCGGAGAGCTTAAGGTCGCGCACGGCGGGGTCGTCCTGGAAGGACGGATCGGCCTGCATCGCCGCGAGCGCGTCGTACAGGCCGTTGTCGGTCATGAACTGCGCGTAATAGTACCCCGGGATTGCAAACGCCGGCCGCACGGGCAGGCCCGGCGTCTTGTAGAGGATCGAATAGTGTGCGGCTTTGCCGCCGTAAGTGCGGATCGCGGCCTTGATGGCATCGCGCAGTGACTGCCCCGCCAGCTCGGGCGTGACGTCGGCAATATCGCGCAGGTCACGCGTTTCGAGGTCAGGGTCTGGCAGGACGATGGGCGTCGGGCGATGCGTCTCCCACCATGCGTCGGCCTCGTCGCTCGTCGCCTCACGCACGTACCAGTCCTCGGCGCCGACGACGAGCTCGACCCACTTGCCGTCGAGCGCGCGCAGTTCGCTGTTCGTCATCGCGTCGCGCAGGGCCATGTTGGGTGTCTTACGGTTCTGGGACAGGATGTTGATGTGCGAAAGTGGTGTCTGGAAGGCCTGGGTGATGATGCCCACGACGACTGAGATGTCGTTCGGGATCGCGTCGAGAACGACGATGTCGCGGTAGCTGACGTAGGTCGTCGTGAGCTCGGCGGCCGACATGAAGCGCAGGCGTCCAATCGCGTTCGCGAGGTTGAGCGGCTGATAGTCGATGCCGGCGTAGATCTGGTCGGTCGTGATGAGCCCAATCGACGACGGCAGTGAGCTTGCGGTGAGCGTCACGGCCTCGGACGTCGGATGGAAGACGAGCAAACCGCCGAAGTACGTGTTTGCGCTCACCGCTTCGATCAACGTCGTGATCATTGCGGGCGAGGCGGTGTCGTAGGGCGCAATCTCGAGCGCCCAGGCGTCGGGGCCATCGTAATATGTGATCGAAGCGAGGAGGAAGCGGCGGTCGGGCACGAAATATTCGGTCGCGTTGAAGTCTGCGAGCGAGCCCACGAGCGGCAGACCACCACCGGAGAGCCTGGCGGCTACGAAGTCGTGGTGCATCGGATAGCGCGCGCTGTCGATGAAGTAGAGCGCGTCGCCCCCTTGGCGGTCGAAGACGACCTTGACCGAGCGGCCGCCAGGAATGCTTGTGTCCATCGGGGCGGAGGCAAGTGCGTCGAAGTCGCCGCGACAACCGATCTGCCCCAGCGAGGCGGGAGGCGCCGCGCCCTCGGAGAGAATGCAGGCCGTGGGCAGCGCGACCTCGGGACCGGACTCGGCGACACCGTCCAATTCGACGTTGGATACATCGGATACATCGGATACGTCCGCGCCTGCCTCGTCTGAGTCGCCGCAGGCACCGGGGGCGAGGGCGATCAGCGTGAGCACCGAGAGCTGCGACAACTTCCGCGAGGCCTTGCCGCCATATCGGGTCCGCCTCATCTCCAGAGTCTCCCTCATGTCCAGAGCTCCTCAGCGTCTGATGTCCCGGAGTGCGATGGTCGCGCCCGCCGGGGCGAAACGCAGCCGTGGTCCAGGTGCGCCCTGGCCGTGGGAAGGAGACCTAACGCCATTCGGCACCGTGGGACCTTGAGAATCATTCTGGGATTGGCTGGGCCAGGTTGGCCCGAGCTCCGTGCAAGCAAAGTCAACACTTCCCTGGGTGACACGAATCGATCGGGGCTGTACCTCTGATGCCAGCGCCGGGCGCTTTGATTAGCGACCCCGGCTGGGCCACCCGCCTCGCCCCCACGAGGACGTGGTTCGGCTTCCGGCGGTCATTCATTCTGCTCGTAGGCGAGGGTCGTTATCGCAACCGAATTGCCCATCGATGCCATGCGGCCGGCGAGGGTGCTCATCGTCGAGGACGATTCACGCCTCGCAGCGCTCCTCGTCGACTACCTCGCCGGCCATGGCTTCGACGTCACCCTCGAGCGCGACGGTGAGGCGGCGATCGAAGCCATTCTCTCGTCCGAGCCGGATGTCGTCGTCCTCGACCTCATGCTTCCTCGCGCCTCCGGCTTCGAGGTCTGTCGGCGAGTGCGCGAGCCCTTTCGTGGTGCGATATTGATGCTCACCGCGAGCAAGACCGAGTCCGATCATATTACGGGCCTCGAGCTCGGCGCGGACGACTTTGTCACCAAGCCGATCGACCCACGCATCTTGTTGGCGCGAGTGCAGAGCCTCGTGCGCCGGGTCGGCCGCGACAAGGATCGAAGCGGGCCGCGCAGTCGGATTACGATTGGCGCGCTTGTGGTCGACCGTGAGCTGCGCCTGGTGAAGGTGGGCGATTCACGTCTCGAGCTCACCGGCGCCGAGTTCGGTATCTTGTGGCTCCTGATAGAGAACGCGGGGTATCCCGTGTCGCGGGAGGCGATGCATACCAAAGCGCTCGGCACGCGCTGGATTGCACTCGATCGGGGGCTCGACGCGCACATCTCGAGAATCCGACGCAAGCTCCACAGCGTCGGCTTCAATGACGTGGCGATTCAGTCGGTGAGGGGCGAGGGCTATCGGATGGTCCGCATTTGATGAGTGGACTGACGCTCAAGCTCGCAGCGGGAGTGCTGGCCGGGATCGCTGTAGCGGTCCTGGTGGTGATGCTCGATCACGCGCTCACATCGCCTGGGGAACGTTTCCCTTTCGGCGATGACGGACGCGGGTCCCCAGGCCTGCGCGCGCTGAAAGACGTGTTGGAGGCGGTGCCCGACACCTCCCGACCGGCCATGGTGACTGCAGCCGCACGCTCGTTCGAGGGACTCTCGTTGCTCTCGCGTGTGGAGGCCGAGGCGTTGGCTGGCGACCGATTGCCCCTGCGAAAGCCCCACACCCCGGGAGACAGAATCTTCCTGCCGCTCGATGGGGGCGATTCCTGGCTCGTCGTAGCGCCACCGACCCGCGGGCCGCCGCCGCCACCCAAACCCGTCATCGGGCTTGTGTTGTCGCTCGGGGCGCTCGTCGTCACGGCAGTCGGGCTCACGGCCTGGCCACTCACGCGTCGGATCCGCAAGCTCCAGCGAGGGATCCGCGCGATCGGCGAGGGGCGTGCCACCGAGCCGCTTTCGGAGCGCGGTCGGGACGTCCTCGCGGACCTGGCGCGCACGGTGAACGGCATGGCCGAGCGTGTCACACGGAGCCTTCGTGACCGCGAAGAGCTCTTGCAGGCGGTGTCTCACGAAATCGGGACACCTCTCGCGCGAATGCGTTTTCAGCTAGACCTGCTCGAGCATTCGAGCCCCGAGCGACGCTCAGAGTACGCGGGCGCTCTTCAGGCCGAGCTCGACGAGCTCGACCAGCTGGCAAGCGAGCTCGTCTCGTGGGTCGAAGCCGATGCAGGACACCATACGTCTCGCGCCGTCGAGGCCTGTACGCTCATCGAGGCGGCAGTCGACGCGTGGGGAGCCTCGCCCGATTCGGGTGGCAAGCGGCTCTGCCTGGTCGTCGCGCCCGAGGTGGTCGCATCGACGATCGATGCGGACCCGCGCCAGTTCGAGCGGGTGTTCGATAACATCCTTCGCAACGCGTGGCGCCATGCGCGTACCCAGGTCGTCGTCGAGGTCACACGCGTAGAGGAGTGGCTACGCGTCTCGGTCAGCGACGATGGCGAAGGGATTCCACCAGCCGACCGGGATCGTGTGCTGGAGCCCTTCGTTCGGCTCGGGAAGAACGATGGTTCCGGCAGGAGCGGGACCGGCCTCGGGCTTGCGATTGCGCGACGCATCGTCCAGCGCCATGGCGGTCGGATCTGGATCGAGGAGTCCGCGCAGAAGGGAGCTTCCGTCCACACGACCTGGCCGATCATCACCGGCTCGATTGCTCCTGTGGGCAACGATCCGAGTGACACCCGTCACGGGTGAGAGTGGTCTTCTGGAAAATGCCGCGCAATGTGGTTAAGCGGGCGTCGAGCTCGCTGTGAGCCGCCATTGGGGAGGGTCCGCGGTTGTTGTCCTGAAGTCGGTCAGTTTGGTTTGTGACGTGCGCTACCTTGAGATTTGTGGCCAAATGGCAATTGGACGACAGACCCGGTTGAGAAGATGGTCCGGTCGACCGACATGATTACCGAGGTGGATGTCCAAGGTCGGACGCGCACCCACGGGAGGGCGATATGGGAGTCTCGGGTATCGGTGGAAGCGGCGCGAGCCAGTCGGCAGCACAGATGAGTGCGATGCGTGAGAAGATGGTCGCGCGGATGCAGAAGGATATGGACGCGGACGGCAATGGGGCCGTCTCCAAGAACGAGTTCGTGCAGAATGACAAGCGGATGCGTGCCGGCGCACCGAGCTCCGCATCGCAGAGCGCGCCGTCCGCGGAAGAGCTCTTCAGCAGCGCAGACCTCGACGGCAACGAGTCGTTGTCGACCGAGGAGCTCACCAAGCTGGCCGACAGCATGAAGCCTCCGAGCGGCGGCCCGCCTGCGGGGGGACCGCCTCCGGGGGGAGCGCCGGGTGGCGCGCCGGGCGGCGCGGGCAAGACGGACAGTGGTTCGGGCGCGAGCGAGTCGTCGCAGACCGACGACCCGGCGGACCTGAACGATGATGGCAAGGTGTCCAACTCGGAGCGGATGTCCTACAACCTGAAGCAGCTCACCGAGGCGTGGAGCGCGGCGAGCAAAGCGATCGAGGAGTAGGGGTCGGTGGGGCGGTGGGGTGGCTCCATCGCGTGAGACACCTACCAGGCCAACCGGATGTCGGTCCGATTGCAGCCGATCGCTGCGAGCCTTCCGCCCGCGCCACACAGCGCGGGCGGGAGGCGAGAACGTAGAGCGGCTCGAGGCCGGTCCGTCACTCGTGCGTCCAGACGCCAAAGAACGCAGCCATCGTCGCAGAGGCCCTCGCACCGCCCGCTTGCCTCACACAACGCTGCAGGGCCAAGCCGCGTGGCGGGCACGGAGCGGTCGACGGCGAAGCACCAGGTGGACATCAGGTCGAACCGCACGAAGGGCTCGACGCCGGTGTTGTCGTGCAGGTTCCCCTCGAGCACCCGTCCGTCTAGACCATCTGGAGTCCGTAGCGTAGAGCCTGGCCTCCCCTCTGGAGGTGCGGCTCAGAAGAGGCGAGGAGACCTTTGACCC
The DNA here is from genome assembly GCA_942493285.1 of uncultured Myxococcia bacterium. Classification (GTDB taxonomy): domain Bacteria; phylum Myxococcota_A; class UBA9042; order PHBI01; family PHBI01; genus WYBB01. The sequence goes on along the minus strand of OW818691.1, from coordinate 4,855,694 downwards.
TGGCCTCGAGTGACGGCCCCGGCAGCGCCGCTCGCAAGAGCGCGACGAGCCCGCGCATGGGGTCACCGGGTGGCACACTGGCCGCAAGTCCAAGGAGCGTTTCAGTCCCTTGCGGCGTCAGACCGTGGGCGCGCTCGAGCAGTGTGTCCCACGCCTCGCCGTAGCTCACGAGGTCTTCGACCTGTCGTGCACGCCCCTCCACGAGGTCGCCCCGAACGAACGCCAAGATGGTCGCTTCGTCGACTTCGACGCCTCGAGCGAGCTCTTCCAGGGTGAGCTGCCAACGTGCGGCATTCGACTCAGACATGGTTTTCCTCCTGCTTGCCTTCGGCACCGTATGTCACGTCCTGGCCATCGTTGCCCAGGTAGCGTTTCAACGCTTTCGTGGCGTAGTCGGCCTTCATGAGCTCGGGGTCGGACACGGGATTGAAGTAGCGATGGAAGATGGCGGCACTCATCGAGCCCACGCCTAGGATTTCGGCAGTGACTCCCGACATGTCGACACCCTGGCTCACCATCTGCGAGATCGCTTGCCACAAGAAGCCCGGGCCGGGCTGGTAATGCCCCGACTGGTTCGAGATGAGCTTCAGCTTGCCGCCGCTCAACACCATTTCGCCGGCCGCCGCGACGGCTCCACCGCCCATGAAGCTCGAATGGTGCTGCACCCCGTGGAGGCTCTCGCCCGCATAGATTGTGCCGCGCGAGTCCATGACGAAGATGAATCGCCCACCTGCGGCCTTGAGCTCATCGCCAAGCGCGACGCTTTCTTCCTGCGTGAGGTCACGTTTGAGCTTCGCTTTGCGCGCTTGGACCATATTCCGAATCATGAAACCCGGCAGGGCCAGGTCCTTCGAGTCGAGCTCCTGGCCGCTCGCTGCAAAGACGAAGCGCCCGTTGGACAGCTCGACGATCGTCTCCGCCCGATCGGTTGTCTGGGTGGTGCCCCCCGGATTCTCCGCGAGGTCGTCCTCGTCCTCGTAGCGGTAATTGGTCGTGAAGACCGTCTGGTCCATGTGTCTCTGTGACTCCATCATGGGCAGCAGCGCCCAGCCCTTCTGCTGTTGTTCGCGCTCGGTGAGCGCCACACGATCGGGTCCATCCTCACCAGGAATCGCGGCGTCGCGTAGGGTCTCGAGCGCATTGGGCGCCAGCGCGATGTTGGCGATGTGCGCTTCGTCTTTGTCCGACAGGGCCTTTCGCTGGCCGCCGTGTTGCGGCGCAGCGTGCGCCTCCATACCATGCACCTCCGCATGCGACTCGGCGCGGGCTGCAGTGTGCCTGCTCGGGGCGATATCCGAGTCGTTCTGGTAGAGCTCTTCGGCCTCTTCGAGGATCTCGTCGCGAGACTCGTTGCCGGCATTCATATAGAGCTCGGCCTCCGCCGGACCGGGTGTCCCAGCGGTGTTTTCGCTCGTGCCGTTCAGCGTCGGGTCATTCGAGTAGACGACCTCATCGGTTGTGCGCGAGTCCGCCGGGGACGACTGGGCCTGGCCGACGACCAGCGTGTCGGTGGTCGACCCGGGTGCGGCACTCTTGAGGTACGGGTTGTCCTGTTTCGCAGGCGCTACTTTGGCAGGTGCAGGGCTAGCCAGGTAGGGGTTGTCGCGTTTCGCAGGCGCTACTTTGGCAGGTTCTGGGCTAGCCAGGTAGGGATTGTCTTGTTTCGCAGGCGCTACTTTGGCAGGTGCAGGGCTAGCCAGGTAGTTGTTCGTCGCCGGCACCCGCGGTGCATCTTTTCTTGCCGCACCATCGGCCGACTTCAAGTGGGCAAGGGCCACGGCTCTGTTCAGCGCCTGATTGAGGTCGGGGGCTTTCTTGGCAGCGGCCTCGTCCGGTCGTCGAGCCCGGTCCAACGGTCCATCGGGGGCGACCATGGCGGTGGCCTGTTCGAAGGTCATCTCTGCCAGCACGCTGTCACGCTGTGTCTTCGACGTCGCCGGGGACTCCTGAGTCCGCTTCTTGTCGAAGGTCTTCTTGACCCGCTCGATGATCCCTATGCCCATGGACATACCTCGTTGCGTGTGGCGCACGACGCCGTGGCCCACGGTTGGAAAGGGCCAAAGAGGCGTCGCGACGTCGAGTGACATGGGTGGATACCCCGGGGGCGCCGGTGGGTTTCGCGACTTTCGAAAAAAGCGTGCGCCCCACTATCGAGGCGCCCCAACTTGGAAAGTTGGAAAGCAGTTGTCTTCTTGATAATCTCCGACGGTCGGCTGACCCGCGGGAGCGACCGCACCATGCCGAAGGGCAAGCACAAACCCAGCGGCCCGGGGCAGCCTGTCGGAACGAAGGTCCGATGCATGTTCAGGGGGGCGAGGAGGCGATGGTGGAGTCTTGCGCCACAGCCGATGAGGCGATGGAGCGCTACGCGCGCGGTGACACGCGTGCGTTCGGGACACTCTATGATGCGCTCGCGCCACGTCTCCACGGGGTCCTCATGCGGCGTGTCCGCGACCGCGCGTTGGTCGACGACCTCCTGCAGAAGACCTTCCTCCAGATTCATCGTGCGCGCGGCGCGTTCGTGCCTGGGGCGGCCGTCTTTCCGTGGGCCTTCACCATTGCGAGTCGACTCCTGTCCAACGAGGTCCGCGGCAAGCGGCGCGGGGTTCAGGCCGTCTATGACGAGGCGGCCATGTTTTCGGCGGTCGCCCCAGAGGCGGCGCCCGACCGGTGGGTCGAGGCCGGTGAGCTTGCCCGTGCGCTCGAGGCTGGTCTCGCCCAGCTCTCGGAGGCGGTTCGGGAGGCCTTCGTGCTTCTCAAGATCGACGGGCTGACGCTGGCCGAAGCGGCCGAGGTCCTGGGCGTGACCGAGACCGCGGTCAAGCTGCGCGCGCATAGGGCCTATGAAGCCCTGCGCGAGGTGATTCGAGAGCACGAGCGGCCAACGCGCGAAAAGTCTTATCGCGGTGGCCCATCTTTCGACGAAACTTCGGCCCCTCTGCGGAGTAATAGGAAGGGAGGCTTGTGAACACACTGACCCCCGAACGCCCCCTGCCACCGTCGACGCCTGTCGACCCCGGCCTCGACGTGCTGCGTGAGCGGCTGCTCGCCGACATCGAGCAGGCGCCATCGCCGACCCGCGCCGTCGTCCAGCGCACCCGTATCATCGCAGGTGGCCTGGCGCTGGCCATGATGCTCGGGGTCCTTCTCCTCGCCGGAGTCAACCTCGACACCCGCCCGGCTCCGCTCGTAATCGCGACCTTTGGCGGCGCGTTGACGCTATCGCTTCTGGCGCTCTGGCTCGCGCTGGGACTTGGTCGCTCGATGCTGGGACGACCCTGGCGCATGCTGGCCCTCGGGATCCTGGCAATCCCGATCCTCCTCTTCACCTGGAAGGCCGTCCTGAGCCTGCTAACGCCAGGGATGGACCTCTGGGTCGACGAGCGACCGGGCTTCCGTTGTCTCGGCTGGAGTCTCGCCATCGCGTTGGGCCCGATGTCCGTGTTCCTGTGGCTACAACGCCATACGGCCCCTCACCATCCGGGCACCCTGGGGGCCGCCCTCGGTATGGCGGCCGGTGTGTCGGCCTGGGCACTCCTCGACCTCTATTGTCCGGTGGGGCACGCGGGGCACCTGCTGCTCGGTCATGTATTGCCGGCACTGCTCCTCGCCGTGCTCGGCCTCTTCGCGGGGCGCATCTTGTTCCGTCGCTGAACTGGTGTGATATCTCGAAGTTCGAGATTTCGGTGGGTCACCTCATCGTCTTGATTTTCGAATCGTCCTCGCCATCGACGTTCGAACAGCATGCCTTCAGAAGCTGTTGGGCTCGTCGCTCTCTCGGGGCAACCGACGATTGCCGCCGTCGAGGCCCGAAGCGTCAGCGGTGTCGATCGAGGCGATGGCTGCGGCATGACCTTTGGGCCGTGCGGTCAAGTGCGCCGACCCGCATCGTCATGCTATTTGCCGCCGAGCGGTGAAGGCTTCGGCGCCGGCGATCACGTCGAACAGCTCGTCGTCGATGCTGCTCTGGCGCACACGATGGAAGGCCCGAACGAGGTCTTCGAGCAGGTCGGCGACGTCACGCAGGGGGTTTCCCGTCCGTTGTGGAGGGGAAACCCACGGCCACGTCAATCGGGGAAAGCCGTCGTGTCGGCCATCGCCTTGTAGAGGTTCTTCAGGTCCTGGGTCGAGCTGACGAGGCCCGGCACCATGCCGCCCGAGGGCTGACCGAACTTGATCTTGAACCAGGTCTCGTGAGGCTTCGTGCGTGTGAACTTGCCGAGCGAGATCCCACCGAGCAGCACCTGCTTGCCGTCGGCGCCGTGGCAGCCGGCGCACTTGGCCGTGTAGACGGTGTTGCCGGCGGTGGCGTCGCCATCCTTGCCCACGTTCGTGTAGGTCAGGGTCGGCTTGACGAGCGTCCAGGTGCCAGCGACGTCTTCGTAGCCCATCGGCTTGCCGGAGACCGCGAGGTCGTAGAGCTCGTTGGGGTGGATCCACTCTTCACGCATGAACTTGACGAGGTCCCACACCTGGCTGTCTTCGAGATAGCCCGTGTAGTCGGGGTGACGGCTGTCGGACGCCGAGTTCATGGGCCGGCCCCACGGTGAGGCGATGAGATCGAAGAGCTCCTGGTAGGTGTTCGTGGCGATCGCTGCGCGCAGGTTGGCGCTCGAAACATCGGGCCGCGTGGCGGTGCCCGAGCTGATGCCTGTCCGGTCTGCGTAGGAGCCGGCGTTGCCGAGACCGTCCCAGGCGTGACACGACTTGCATCGGGTGAACTCAGCGCCGCTGGTCACGCCGTAGGCAGCGAGGGTCCCTTCGCCGCCACCCGAGGCGACGAACCACTCGCTATAGGCTGCGCCGCCGCGGATCCCGTCGGCTGCCGCGTACTCGGCGGGCACGGGGCCGGGCCAGTCCATGCCGGGCTCGCCCTGTTCACCCGGAGCGCCTGGGTCTCCCTTCTCGCCCTGGGCACCGGCCGCGCCTGTCGCCCCTGCCGCCCCTGTCGCCCCTGTTGCGCCAGTCGCGCCAGTCGCGCCCGCTTCGCCGGGATCGCCCTTGGCACCGGCCTCCCCCTTGGCGCCGTCTTGTCCGTCTGCGCCATCGGCGCCATCGCATGCGGTGGTGGCCCCGAGTAGAAGGCACAAGCCGCCAGTCACCAGTAGAATCCTCATCGCTTCCTCCAAGTTTCGATTGGCGCGGAAGAACGGTCCCCGCGACCAGCGGATGACCAGCAAGCGCCGAGCCACCTTCCGGCACCGAAACGAAGACCGAGCAACGATGCGGCCCTTGCGGGTGCGGCCGCCTGAGTGGTCGCCGCGACGAGGAGGGTTCGGGCCAAATGAGCCAGTGATTTCCGCACACTGCGGGCCACAACACACCTAGTGCTGCGGCGCAGACGTAGTGACCTACGTCTGCCCGTCGCTTCGCGCCGGTCGCCTTCGGCGAGCCGCGGACTAGACGATCGGATTGGGGCTGCGCCCCAAGCCCCGCCCGCCCTTGGCGGGCCTAGTGCCTCGGCGCGGCGATAGACGAATCAAAATGGTGGCGCCGAGGCACTAGCGGTTCGAGCGGAATCGCCCAGGTTTGGGGTTGGGTGGGGTGCTCCTGGCCGGTCTTGTCTAAGTCGCTCGTCATCGGTCGGCGCCCGATGACGATGGCTACGGATTGGGCTCCTCGGAGCTGGCCTGCGAGCGCGCTGAGCGAGAGGCGCGCATGAACGTTGGGGTGGTGGTGGGCGAGCCAGGCGATTGCGCCGCGCTGCCGGTCCGATAAGGCGCCACCGCCGGCCCCGAAAGACGGGGCACGAGCCCTGGTGCGGCACGTGTTCGGCGAGGTGGGTGGGTACCGACATCCGCGCTTTGACGCACAAGCGCAGGCCTCGGGCGATACTCAGGCGATACTCGGAAGGTACTCAGAAGGTACTCAGAAGAAGGCTCGCAGCGGGTTCGAGTGGTGTCGCCCTTGCGAGACGTCGGCCCAGGCGGTACCCCAAGACTCTCCGTTCCGGTATCGATGGCACCGGATTTCGACCTGACCGAGCTCGTACGTCTCGTCAGCGCCTCCGTCCGCAAGAGTCGACTATGCGCTACCCGTATCTTGCACTGCTCCTCATCGCGTGTGGCTCCGACGACCCGGCTGGCCCGAACGCGCCGCCCGTGGTCGCCGACGGGGTCGCGGTCGACACGTTCATCGTGATGCGCCACACGTCGGGGATCCACATCGTCGACCCGGCCACCGGCAAGGCCTCGGCGAGCCAGCCGCTCTATTACAGCTCGCCTGTGAGTGCTATCGACGACGGCTTCGCTATCTCCCCGGACGGCCAGCACATCGCCTGGGTGAGAGAGCTCGGCTCGGTCGTGGTCGGCGTCGCCAAGGTCGTCGATGGTGAGCCGGTGCTCGAGGTCATCAAGGAGTACCCTGACGTCACGACGCAGGGCGTGAAGTGGTCGCCCGACGGGGACCGGCTCGTCACCACGTTCGCTGTGATCGACCCGGCGACCGACGACATCAAGACCTGCCCCGACGATGACCCGGCGGGGGACCCGGTGGTCCTGAACGAGACACTGCCGTTCTTCCCGGGAGGCTATCGCTACATCTGTCCCGACGGCCTGAACCTCTATGATGATGGCGCGTTCGTCGGTCATGCGGGCTACGGCGACACCATCCAGACGGCGGACGGCCAGCTCTACGGGCTCGACGTGCACCAGCTGAGCGCGGCCCGCCGCGAGGACGAGCTCGTCACGGACATCACCTGGAACCGCGGCGACATCCCGCACCTGCGGCTACCCGACGGCAAGACCCTGGTCCCGCCCGGCGGCGGCGTCGCCGATGATGGCTATGTCTACGACCTGCCGGCGATCTACACGTCGCGTGTGTGGGCCCGCAGCCCTGCAGATCGCTGGCTCATGATCGAGGCGCTCGACCCGTTCCTGCACGAGGGCGACGCGGCGTCGATCCAGGCGCTCACGCTCCAGGACAATGGGCGTGCGGTCGTCTTCCGCGTCACGACGCAGGTGGTGACCGGCTTCCCACCCGAGTACGTCGAAAGCGACATGAGCGTCGTCGAGGTCACACGCGAGGGTGTGTCGCGCGGGTTCATCACCTCGCCGCTCATGGAGGACGAGTCGTTCGTCCGGCTGACGACGCAGGTCTACGACCTCGTCGGCGACGACTGGCTCGTGGCCGGGTGGACCCCGAAAGACAACGGCCAGGAGCCGCATCTCGTCGGCTACGTCGACGGCCGCGAGACACACTTTCGTGGCTTCGATACGCTGACGCCAGACGGCCGATGGTTGTATGGCTTCCGCCGCTACGCCACGAACCCGAACGAAGGCGGGCAGCACTGCTTCTATGATCGTAAGGGTGGCAAGGCGACGTGTTTTCCGCAGCTCTCGCAGGGCACGCCGATTGGCCTCATGGGCGGCGGCGTGAAGCCCGCACACGACGGCGAAGCCCCGGCGGTGACCGGTGTGTCGCGCACGGCGGCGTGGCCCGGCGCCGAGGTCGTCGTGTTCGGTGCGCACTTCGGCACGAGCGGCACGTTGACCCTCGGTGGGGTCGAAGTCGAGACGACGAGCTGGACGGCGAACCAGATCCGCTTCCGAATGCCAATGTCGCCGATCTCACCGGCCGGCGGTGTGGTCGCGGTGTCCAACGGCAATGGCACCTCGGGTTATCGTGAGTTCCACGTCGGCTTGAGCGCGCTCATCACGACGCCATTCAGCGGCATGACCACGAGTGAAATCTCGGTCGGGCAGGGGATCAACATGCTCGACCTCGGCGACGTCGCGCTCGAGGATTCGGGGTTCGTGCCCGTCGGCGACGAATACGCCTACCTCTCGAGTGGGGCATCGCCCGCGGCGTCGGGCGACTTCACGCTGCACGCGGGCGGGGCGACCCGCTCAATCCGTATCCACGCCGAGGACCGCTCGGCCGACCCGAGCCTCTGGCAACCCGTGGCCGAGCACCCGATAGCTGACGGCGCCGGGCCGCGCCTGGCCGACATCGCGGGGCTCATGGTCGAGACCCAGCAAGGGCGTGTGGCGAGGCTCCAGGGTGAACGTGCCATCATCGAAGGTGTCGACCCGCGGATCTTCTTTGGCGGTGGCAACGAACGCGGCGTGCCCGATTTCTGGCGTAATGTGCCAGAGGGCGATGCGGCGTGGACGGCGAGCCGCTTCGCGGAGAACTCGAACAACCCGTGGAGCCTGCGTTTTCTCGAGAACTGGGAGTCGACGCTCTTCGGGTGGCGGCCTGTATATGCGGCCGCGCCTCGTATGAACTTGCCGACCGAGACTCGCGGCGTGGCGGCGCTCGGTCAGACCGTCTTGACGGTGGGTCGCGGAGCCAACGGCGGCAGCTATCAAATCTCGACGGATGGAGCAGCGACGTTTGTATCGTTCGACGCGCCGACTCCAACGGTCCTGCGTGAGCCGCTGCTCGTCGAGACGGCGACTCCTTTCTTCCTCGTCCTCGCGGTCGAGTACGCCGGGCCAGGCGTTGCGTTCCACACCATCGCACTCGATGGCACATTCACGAGTGATGTGCTCTCGCCGCTGCCAGAGCCGACGCTGTCGCAGGACCCGGTGTTCCGGTCGTCGCTCCAGCCAGCACAGCACGAGGGCAAGGTCGCGCTGTGGTTCTCCAGTACCCAGACGCTGCAGCTCGCCGACTTCAATGGCACGCCGAGCTGGACGACGTTGCCGTCCGTCCGGTCCATCTACCAAAACGGGGCCGACCTCTACGCGGTGATGCTCGACGGCACGGTCCAACGCTCGAGCGACTGGAAGACGTTTGCACCGTTCGACCTCGGGTTCTCCCTCGCCGTGCCGACGACCGTCGTGCCGTATACGATCACCAAGCTCGAAAGCGACGCGGGTGCCCCTCGGTGGCTCGTCATCGCCAAACTCTTCGAAGGTACCGAGCCGAGTCGGCTCGGGCGGTCGGCGTTCCTCGTCGGCCCGGAGGCCCCATGAGATTGTCCTTCGTCATGCTTGCACTCGGCGTGTTCACCGCATGTGACGCCGCCGATCCGATCACCACCGGTGACGCCGATAGTGCTGCCGACACGACACCCGACACGACAGCCGACACGACAGCCGACACGACACCAGACGGCAACGTCTTGCCGACCGAACGCACCGTCGCCTTCACCCAGGTCGGCGCGGCGCAGGCGGGCTACACGGACCTCTTCAGCGAGGGTGTCTACCTCTATGCGCAGGCCGGGACCGAGCTCGTGCGCTCGAACGACGGAGGCCGCACCTGGGCGTCGTTGGGCGTGCTCCCGGGCGACCGCGGGCTCGCTTCGGACGGCGCGGGACGCTTCTACAGGCTGGCGGCCAGCGATCTCTTCGTGTCCGAGGACGGGGCCGCGACCTGGCAGCGTTTCGACGACCCGTTCGACATCCAGCCAAACCAGAACCAGGTCGTGCTCGCGGCGAGCGCCGTCAACGCCGACGCCTGGTGGCTCGCCACCGACGTCATCGCGGTCGCGAACATGGAGGACAAGGTCGAGCTCGCACGTTCTCTCGACCACGGCGTCACCTTCGAGATCGTCGCGACCCCACAAGGGGTGGTCGACCGGCCCTCGCTGCGGATCGGTCCCGATGGCGACGTCTACCTCCTCGGCTCACAACAGCTCCACCGTACGTCTTTGACCGGGCCCATCGACTGGGAGCGGGTCGACCCCGGTGGCATCGTCAATGGCCTCTGGATCTCGTCCGCTGGCACGCTGTTCGTTCAGACCTACAGCGACAACCGCACCCGCTATGTGCGCAAAGCCGCGGACAGCGCCGAGTGGGTCGACCTCGGCGCCGAGAACCGGGGCTTCACCTTCCTGCAGAACGGTGCGGATATCCTCCGTATCGACAACTACCTCGCGGTCGACGTGAGCCACGATGACGGTGTCACGTGGGAGGCCCGCGCGCCCCGCTACGAAGGCGTCACCGTCGGCTTCTGGAGCTGGGCCACCCTGGGTGACGAGCTCGTCGGCGCCGACGCCAGCGGGTTCTTACGCCTCGCCGCCGACGCCACGGCCTGGGCCTTCGAGGATGGCGGCAACCTGCCACCGCTCGGGTACGCCAACTTTCGCGACATCGCGTTCAGCACCGGAGGGCGAATCGCAGTGCTCGGCGAGAAGCAGGTCTTCGTGAGCGACGACGACGGCAGGACCTGGCGTCGCTCGGCGCAGTTCGACACCCGCTTCACGGCCATCGCCATCAAGCCCGACGGCTCGCGTATCGTCGCTGGCTCCACACTCGGCCGCTTCTGGCTCTTCAATGGCGACGACCTTTCGCTCATCGCTGAGCGAAACCTCGGGCTCAGCAAAGACACCATCCGCCAGGCGACCTGGGTCGCCAATGGCACCGAGTCGATCTTCCTCGTCGCTACCGCCAACGACGAGGACACCGATGGCATGCTCCTCTACAGCGCGGGCCTCGACGACGACGGCAACAACCTCTTCGAGATCAACCCCTCACGCCTCGAGTCCGACCCGCAGGCCCGCTTCACGCAAGGCTACCACGCGGTCGCGATGCACGGCCCGTGGCTTCATGTCCTCTTTCGGCGCTGGGGAGGCACCAACTCGTGGCAGCCCTATTACCGCGTGAACTACGACTTCTTCGGCAACGACTCGTGGCTCGACGATGAGGTCGCGGTCGCCTTCACGGCACCGCGCTCGATCACCCTCACACACACCGAGCGGCCGACCCCGATCATCGTCTATGGCAACAACGACATGTACTTCGGCTCCCAGAAGCTCATCGCCGTTGGTGTCTTCCAGCCGCCTTCCAGCGCCAAGCTCGACTATCGCGAACGGCTCTGGGTCATCGCCGGCAACGTCTATCGCTCGAACGCCCCGCTGGAGCCCTGAGGTCCAAATGCTACGTGCAACGCTCATCGTCATGCTCCTCCTCACGGCCTGCGGCGACGAATCCGGCTCCGAGCCGGTCGAGGTCACACTCGGCAACCTCGACGGCTATTGGGTCGTGTCATCGCCCGCGCCCTGGGGGCCGCGCCCTGGCCTCCTCCATATCGGCTTCACGCCGTACCCGGGCGAGCTCCCCGAGGGTGTGACACGCGCTGCCGAGACCGTGCTTTTCGACGGCAAAGGCCAGGTCGCGACTTACGAGCTCACCGGCTCGACGCTCCAGCTCGACGCCGCCGATTGGTCGGGCACATTGGAAATCGAGAGCCTCACACGGGACACCATGGTCGCGCGTTATGGCGGCGAGACGGTCACGCTGACGCGCCAGAGCGACTGTGCCGGTCCGGGCTTCTGGATGAGCGCCGACGCTCAGGTCAACGATGCGGCGTGGGACCAGTTCGGTGGACTGCACCTCATCGCGATTGCGGGAGACCGCGCGGCCTACGGCTGGGTCGCGCCCGGTCGCTGCGTCGTCACCATGCCCGAGATGCGTATCGCCGCGGCGACCATCGACATCGCCGACAACGGCGACGTGCGCCTGCTCAACTATGCGCGCAGCGGCGCTTTGCCGGGCGAGATCACCGTGACGACCGTGCCGGCCAAGCCGTGGACACGCGACACGCTCGAGTCGTCGCGCAAGATCTACCCCGCGGCGAGCACCCCCGCGAACGACCCGCCACCGCTGCGCTCGATCGAGATCGACGGCGTGCTCACCATCTTCTACGCCTACGCCTCGCAGCTCTTCGCGGTGACTGATGCCGGTGAGACCACGCTCTCGTTGTCGACCTCGTCGACGTTCACGCCCGGCCTCCTCACCATCACCCACCTGCCCGATGGCTCGTGGGTGATCCGCGAAGGCAACAATCGTGAAGGCCTGCGTTATGTCGATGGCGCGTATGAGCGCTGGTCGGCGGAGCGGGTCGCAGAAGGCGGCCCGTTTGCGTCGGTGTTCGCGTACGACGGCACCACGCTCTACGCCGCGTGGAGCGAGACCTACGGCTACCCGGCCATCATCGTCGGCAAGAAGGTCGGAGACGAGTGGCAACGGGTCACCGCCGGACAGGGTTATCCCATCGCGATACATGTCGAGGACGGGGTCATCGACGTCGTCGGTTCGCTCGATGTCCAGGGACTCGGTCCGATGGCGTGGTCGAGGTTGCCGCGCTTCGCCGAGAACGTGTGGAGTCAGGAGTACCAGCTCAGCTTCACCGGCTCGATCAACGCGGTGACGCCCCGCAACACCGCTGCGGGTGCGCTCTTCGGCCCCAACGGCGAGGTGTTCATGGCAGTCCTGAACGCCGTGTGGCGGCGGCCGAATGCGGAGAAGCCGGGCGAAACCTACCTCTGGAACGAGGTCGTCGTGACCTTCAAGACCGAGACCGACGCCGCAGTGGTCTTTCCGACGCTGGGCATCCGCTGCGAGGAGGCATGTTCGTTCGCGGCCCCCACGTCGGCGCTCTTTCCGGCGGTGGTCGAGGTGCCAGACGAGAGCTCGGCGTCGCTGTTGGTCGGCGGACACCAGACCCCGACGAAGGACAGCTATGCGATCCAGGTCAATACCGAGGTGGCCTACGATGCGGGCCCGACCGAGCTGCGGGTCGAGACGACGCTCAGGCGGATGGACCCGGTGGCGCTGGGGGTCGACGAGGTCCAGTCGAGTGCGGGCACGGCCGTCGCCTATCCGGGTGGCTTCGCGGTCACGCGCCAGTTCGCCGGTGTCGTGCTCTCGAAGATCGAAGGCGGCGAGGTGGTCGACGAAGTCGAGCTCAGCGGGAACGATGCGACGCGTGTGCGCGCGCGTCAGGCGGGCGGCTTCGTCTTGTCGCTGACGGCACCGACGCTCACGGCGAACGGGGTGGGGATCGTATCGCCCGACCTCGAGCTCGTGGGCGAGGTCCCGTTTCCCGATGGCATTCGCGGCTACGTGCTGACCGATGACGGGTTCATCGGCTTCCGTTACGAAGGCCCGGACCTGGTCTTCGCAGAGCACACCGAGGCCGGCGCGACGGCCCCGGTCGTCTCGCCGGTCTGGGAGACCCAGGAGCTCGCGGCGCTCGGCGACGGCCTGGTCGCGTTCGATCGTGAGGACAAGGGTGTGGCGCCGACGTTCGTGGGGAACTCATCACAGAGCGCTTGGCGTAAGGTCGGCCTCGACGGTGTGGTCGACTGGACGCTCATTGCGCAGCGGACGCCGAGGCTCGCCTGGACCGTGGTCGACGGCGACCTCGTCGTCGCAACCGAGATCGGTCCGACCTACCAGATCGGCGGCACGACCTATGAGGGCGCGACCGGGGACAACCCGACAGCGTACTTCATCGCGCGTTTCGACGGCGCGACCGGCGCCGTGAAAAACCACCGCGTGACCTCGCTCCCCTGGGGCAGTGGTTTCGCGCAGCCGACCGACATCACGGCCGATGACGAAGGAGTCTTCGTGTCGGAGTCGTTCGCCGCGACGCTGAGGCTCGCCTATCTGCCGTGGGTCGGCGAGCCCCTCTTGCGCGACTACAGCGCGGACGTCATCGCCGGCTACTGCCTGCAGCCCGGGGTCCAGTGTTCAGCGAATCGCACGTCATTCGCAGCACTCGGTGGCGGACGTTTTGGCGGCGTGTGGGCACAGATCACAAATGCCAACTACGACGGCGAGCTGATCACAAGTGCCGCGAAGAAGGCGGTCGCTGGCATATTCGTGCCGGACCCCTGAGCGTCGCAAGGCAATAGGCAGGCCACTGTCCGCGGAAGCTCACATGCGAGGGCAAAGAGCTGGGCAAACATCTCGGGCGCGGACTTCGCAGGCGCGCTTCAGCGAGCGTCGTCGGAAGGACCTGGCATAACGCCGCCTCGAGATCCTTCTTTGGCCACCTCGCGCAGAACGCCATCGCGCACCGCCCCCCGCTCGGATTCATCGGCAACACCAGAAGAAGATCGCCTTCGACTTTCTCGGAGGCACCCAGTGAGCGAAGAGCCTCAGCGTCTTCCGACCCGGAGATCACCAACCGGCACGTCTGCGCCCCCAGCCGCCTGACCGTCCGCTTGACATCCCGATGAGACCCCGTTCCACTGCGGACCTGAAGTGGCTAATCGTCTCGTACACTTGTGCAGTGCGGTGGGAGTCGGTGGTCCCACAGACCGATGCTGCCACGGGCCGCGTGGCGCGAAGGAGTCTTGATTGACCCAGTCCATCATCCAAGAGTGGCTCGTCAATCGACCCGTCTTGTCTGCGGCGGCCACACGGGCGCACGACGGGCTGCGTTGGTTCAGGTGGCGCGTGACCCGCCCGACCTACCCGCGCGACCGACCGCTGCGACTGCATCTGGGTTGCGGAGATATCGATGTTCCGGGGTTTGTGAACGTCGACGCCCGCCCCGGACCGAATGTCCATCACGTCATGCGCATCGAGGATCTGTCCGGGTTCGCCACCGGATCTGCGGAACTCGTATACGCATCCCACTGCCTCGAGCATGTCTCTCACCACAAGGTGGCAGCTGTGCTCGCGGAGTGGTTTCGTGTGTTGCGACCCGGCGGCCTGGTGCGGATCTCGGTGCCCGATTTCGATCTGCTCTGTGTGATCTATGCCGCGAGCGGCCACCGCATCGAATCGATCATACAACCGTTGATGGGGGGACAGAACCACCCCGCCAACTTCCACTACACCTGCTTCACGGAGTCGAGCCTGCGCGAATGCCTGGCGGCCGCGGGTTTCGTCGATGTGAAGCGGTGGCAGCACGGCGACGGGCCTTACCGTTCGTTGCCCGATTGGTCCGGCCGGAACCTGGAGTGGGACGGCATCACGTTTCCGGTGAGCTTGAACCTCGAAGCCCGCAAAGGCTCATGAGGCCGACATGACAGACCCGCGCGTATCGGCCATCGTGTCGACCTCCGGCGCCGAGCGCTTCATCCGTGGATGCCGCGAAGACCTGGTGGCCCAGCCCATCATCGATGACTCTGCCCAGATTCTCCGCGCAGCTCGGGTCGTGCAGGCGCCAGCGCCGCCTCGCTCATAGCCTCAGCGTTTGACCTTGTCCCAGGCCGCCTTCGCTTTGGCCTTCTGCGCGCCGACGGCCTGGTCGTTGGCCATCTTGGGACCTTTGAAGGCGCGTTCGCCCTTCTGCGCGACCTCGTTCATGGCTGGTCCGACGACCGCCGAGCCAGCGTCCTTGGCCATCTTCGAGAGGCCGTCGCCCGCCCCGGTCACGACCGCGGACTGCGTCTGTTTGGGGGCGGAGGTGAGCGAGCCGATGGCAGTCTCGACCTCGCCGACCTCTTGGCTGGCCCGCGGGTCGAGCTTCGTCGGAGGCCCGCCGCCGTCGGGGATGATGGGCTTCTTCGCCAGCTCGTCGACCTTGGTGCGGGCCTTCGCTGCTTTGTCCCGCGCCTTGCCGAGCCCCTTGCCGCTCGACTCGGCGAACCCGGAGGCGACCGACACGAGCGAGCTCATGATGACGTTCTTGGCCCCATCGAGGCGAATCGTCTTCACCTGGGTGATGCGCTCTTTGGCCAGCGCCATGTCGCGCAGGAAACGCCCGCCGAGCGACTGGGACTGCTGGTCGTAGCCGCCCGAGAAGTCGGGGGTCTTGCCCGACAAGAGCGCCTTGACGATGCCGAAGATGAGCTTGATGAGCGCCGAGATGGCCTGGCCCGCGGCTTGCCCGATGTGGCCTGCGGCCTGGCCCGCGACCGAGATGCCTTCTTTGATGAGGCCGCCGATCATCGAGACGGCGCCCTTCACGAGAGCCGCAAGGGCTGCGGCCGGGTTCGCGAGCCCGTTCTTCAGGTCGTTCATCGCGTCGATGATGGCCTGCTGCGCGAGCATACCCGCGTCGGTCGCCGTGGCGTGGGCGGCGGCGAGGTCCTGTCCGGCCTCGCTGGCCGTGATCCCGCCCTTCACCTCGGGCCCTCTGCGAGCCGCGGCTCCGCCACCGAAGCCTGGGCCGCCACCCAGCGTCGCCATCTTCTGGACGGGCTCACTGGTGTTCGACTCCGATTGACTCGTCGCGCCGTGTCGGCCCGCGCCCGCCATGGCCTTGCCCGTGGTGGTGCGGGTCGTGCCGAAGTCCTCGGCGTCGGGCTGGCCGGCCATCCGGTCGACCCAAGCGTCCTTGCCGCCGAGTGCGAGCCCGATGATGTCGGCGACCCAGGCGTCCGGGTTCTCGGCCTGGAAGACGCCGTTGGCTTCGAGCAGGTGGAGCGCCATCTTGAAGGGCGCGAGCAGGTCGATGGACACCGTGCCGCCGACGCTGCCGCCGACACCCGCCGCCGCGAGCAGCTCGCCGCTGATGGTCAGGACACCATCCTTGATGAGGAGCCCTCCACTGATCCCGGCGCCCGCACCGGCCGCGATGCTGCCGTTGACGCCGAGCGTGATGATGTCGACGCCGAACATGCCATAGCTGCCCGAGAGCTGGCCTGAGGCGCGTGCACCCGCGAAGGCGTTCGCCGAGCCGCCCGCCCCGATAGAACCGGGGCCAAACGCTGCCACCCCGCTGACACCGGCCTTGGCGCCAGCTTCGGCGTTGCCCGACACGCTCACCTTGTTGGTGCCGAATAGGCTGCCTTCGGCGTGCGCCTCACCGGACACACGCGCCATCGCCTCGGCTTCGGCCGAGCCTTTGCCGTAGAGCCCGGACGCAAGACCCGCCTTGACCTCGCCCTCGGCTTTCCCGCCGGCCGTCGCCTCGGCCTTGGCCGAGCCACCGACGCCGACACCGACCTCGAGACCACCGACGTTGACGCTCGCCGCGAGGTCTCCGCCGGCCTGTGCGCGCGCCGCGACTTCCGCGTCGGCTTTGCCGGCCGCACCGACCGACAACCCTTCGACGTAGGCCTCGCCCTTGGCCCCGCCCCGCGCCCCGATGAAGCCGGAAGCGTTGCCGCTGGCCTCGAGCTCGAGCAGCTCACGGCGCTTGCCGGTCACCGGGTCGATCTCACCCACGTTGGGCCCGAGCCCGAAGCGCGCCGAGCCGTCGACTTCCGCCTCAGCGCCGGCCTTGACCTCGACGCGACCTGCCGCGCCCATCTTTTCGCCGCGCAGCCAGGCGGCTTCGTCGGACACCATGCCGTCGGCTTCGAGCCCGACGCCGGCCTGGGCGTTGCCGGCGATCTCCGCGTCGCCGCTGTAGGCCGTGTGGGTGCGGCCGTCCGGGCCGACGAACCCCTTTCGCGTCGAGACCGAAGCGCCGCCCTCGGCCTTGGCCCCGGCAAAGAGCCCGTTGCCATCTTCGAGCGACCCGGTCGAGCCGTAGGTCTGTCCTGGCTTGGCGCCGTCCTTGCCGCGTTCGAGGCGAGCGTCGAGGTCACCGAAGTCGTATCCGCCGTTGGTCGACATCCCGAAGGATAGGGTGGGGTTTGCGCTCCACTGGTCCTTAGAGCCGACGATGTCCTTCTTCGTACTGTGCCCGCCGGTGAAGAGAGGGTTGTGCGACGTCGCGGGTCCTGCGCCAGACGTCGCGGCTCCGTTCTTGGATGGGGCAGGCGGCGCGAGCCGACGTTGCACCGCTCCACCCGGCCTCAACGCCGCCTCCTGCGAGGCGAAGTCGCCCTCTTGCGCGGTGGCCCGACCGATGGAGGACAAACGTGTCGGCTCGCGAGACGGGGCCGGCGCATGGTTCTTCGAAGGGGAGGGGGGACGTTGGGCGTGTGACGTCGACTGGCTCATATCGTAGAGTCTGTGACATGTTGGGGCCAGGCGCTTGCTCGTCAGCGAACCGCCGATTGGCCTGTGGGTGCACCCGTCATGTGCAAAGAGTCTTCATGGATACAGCGCGGAGTGGGTCATGATTCGTGTCCTGTCGACGGCGACCGTTCGGCCGCGTGAGCGGTTCTCGTATTGGGCCGAAGAGACGATGGCCAACGGCGGCTGGTGTTTTGTGCCGGCCGACCGGAGCGACGGGGCGTTTCATGCCGATGTCGACGCGTCGCCCCTGGGCGACTCGATCCTGTTGCGGCAGAGCGCCGCCGCCTATGGCATCGACTTCGGGGCGCGGGAGATCGCCCGCACCCGCGACGCCCACGTGCTCATCGTCCGGCACCGCGCGGGGGTCGTGCGCTACGGCCACGAGAGCGGCGAGTTCTGTGCGCGGCGAGACGACCTGGTCATGGTCGACCTGACGCGTCCCAACTCGGCGGACATCGTGCGCGGCACCTGCGAAACCCTCTCCGTCAGACTGCCGCATGCGGCCGTCGCGGCGAGCCTCGTCGACAACGCCGTGCCCGCAGTGGCAAAGCTCGGGGGGCCACTCACGGGGCTCGTTCGCAGCTACCTCGACGCCGTCGAGGCGCTACCCTTCGAGACGCAGGTCGCCCACGGCCAGGCATTCGCCGACCACGTCGGACGACTCCTCGCGTTGTCACTCGGTGAGAAGCGCCCCGTCCTGGCCGACAAGGACCCCGCCGACGCCGCCGCGGTGGGCTCCGCTCGCCTGGTGGCCATCACCCGCTTCATCGACACCCGGGTGTCGGACCCCGGGCTCGGGCCGGCGGAGATCGCCGCGCACTTCGGGATCTCACCGCGATATCTGCACAAGCTCTTCTCGGCCACGGGTGAGACGGTTCGCGACTACATCATCCAGCGCCGTCTCGAGCTCTGTCGGGCCGCGCTGAGCGACGCCTCGCTGGCACATGTCTCGATTTCCGAGATAGCTATCGATGGCGGCTTCGAGAGCTTCTCACACTTCTCGCGCCGCTTCCGTCTGGCCTTTGGCATGTCCCCACGTGACTACCGCAAGTCCTGTGTGGGTTGAGCTGTTCTGGGGTCAGCCGCGGTCAGCGCTTTCGGAAATCTACTTCCTTCCCTTCTCGATATTCCTGAACTTCTTCGAAGGATGGATCCGTTCGGGTCCTCGGCCACCCGAATCTGTTGCTCCCGCCACCAGTCGACTGCCGACATTGAGCGGCAAGTACTGTTGTAGTCTCCGCCGCGGTCACAGCGTTGTCCGTTCGATGGCTGTCCATCCGTTCAGTACGCCCGTCGCGTCGCCGCCGTTGTTATCGTGCCTGTCTGGTTGCCGCCCGCGAGGGTGGTTCTCAACCGCCTTGCTTGACGAACCTTTCATGTGCCGGACCCTCCTCATCAGATCGGGCGGCCAGCTACAGCCATGCACCACTTGACGCCACCGCGCCCGCCGTCCAAAGTCAAGATTCGTAATAACGATAGCCGGAACAGCAATGACAGCCCCTCCGACCCCGCCATTTCCGGCGCCTACCGCCACACCGCACACGCCGCTGAGCGGCCGAGCTGCTCGATCCCGTGCGTTTCTCCAAATCCGACGAGTTCACCGCCGGCGACAAGAAGCGCCTCGAGGACGTGCTCGTCCGCCGCTTGAAGCGCGAGATCAGCGCCCACGACGCAAAGCTCGGCCGCGTGCCTCGCATTGGTCGCCGCTGCGTCGATGCCCTTTCCGTCTTGTTCACCTCCAAGGAACAGGCCCTCTCGGTCGCCTTCCGCAAGTTCAAAAAGGCCTTCACCAAGGAGCTTGCGCGCCGCCCCAAGAAGGGTCAGCTCGCCGGTCGCTTCGCGCTCAACGCCTTCGAGAAACGCCTGCTCTCGTGCCCCGTCGCGTTTGCCGACTCCTGGTTTCGCCTCCTCGAAGGCCTCGAAGATCCCACCACGCCCGAGGCGTAGGGTGTCGGGGAGCATCCAGCCCTCGCCGTTGTTCTGGGCGAGGAAGGCGTCGAGGCCCATGCCCTGGAGGTCTTGGAGAGCTGGGCCGAGTGCGAGGCCCACGCCACCCTCATCGAGAACCTCCTCTGCGCCGGCGGCGCCCAGTTCCCTGCCCCCTCACCAACGCCCACAACCCCCCCTCCACCCCCTCAGCCCAACCATCCGCCACCACCGACCCCGAAGGCCAAACCACCTTCCCCTTCGCCGCCCCCCTCCAACCCGACCTCTTCGGCACTCCCCAAGCCAAACCCCGAGGCCACCGATGAAACTACCGATGGAGAACTGGCTCGACGATCAGCAAGTGCCTTGGGAGTCAATCACGGCCTGGCGTGAGGCCTTCGTCTGCTACAAAACCGGTGCGAACCGCGCCGCACTCCTGTTCAGTTGGGTCGGTTGGAGTCTTGCTTTGCGCCATCGCCTGCTCTCGGCAAGCCGTCCGGCGAAGGTGCTCGAAGGGGCTTGGAAAGACCTTCAAGGCAAGCTGAAGAAGGACCATACGTGGGACGACAACACCTTCGACTCGACCCAGAACGAGACCGTCCGGTACTTCGATGTGGCGCCACAGCTCCGCAAAGAGATCGCCTACTGGCGGGACCGGCGGAATGACTGCGCACACTACAAGGACAACGAGATCATCGCGGCCCATGTAGAGTCATTCTGGGCGTTCGTACGGTCCAACCTGCCGAAGATGGCCGTGCCGGGCAGTGCAGAAGACCTCAGGACCAGAGTGGTCCAGCACTTCGACCCCAACTACACCCCACCGTCAGCCGACATCAAGCCGCTCATCGACGAGATCCCGAAAGTCATCGAACGAAACGACATCGCAGCCTTCCTAGATGAGGTTGGCCGACTCCTTCCGAGGCCTCTCACACTGTCTCTCTTGAAGTCCGGTTCGAGGGCCCAGCGCGAGATCGAGTTTCTGGTTGGCTGCCTCGTACATGGAACTGACGGGGTCAAGTCGGCGGCTCGTGACATGCTCGTCAAGTCCGAGAAGGATACGGCGGAGGCAATGCGTCACGATGCGCGCTCGATACCAGCCTTCAAAGGGAAGCCCGAGGTCGTTCGTGCCGTCTGGAAGAGCCAGCTCTTCTCGAACGGCCATCAAGACCTAGAAGTCGTGGCCGGCCTCCTTGCTCACGGTCTCATTCCGGCGGATCAGCAGGACGAGCTCAACGACACAATCGTGCCCAAGCTCAACAACGACATCCCCTCCGAACCCGCGCACCGAACCCTCAATAGCTCAGGGTTCCTGAAGGCCTTGCGCAAGTACGCCTTTGACGATGGCAAGATCAGCCAATTCGCTTGGGCCAATCGCAACGCCGACCTGCTTCAGTGGCTCGTTGAAGGGGACCTGACGAGCGAGCAAGTTGTGAAGGCGCTCTGGCGCTACTTCACAGTTGAGCCGTATCCGCGTGACGTACGGGCTCGGCTCGCTGAGTACTTCAGTACCCACCCCGACAAGCGCGATTTGTTCCTCATCAAGGTATCCGAACTTGGCTTGACCTCGCCTGTCCCGCTTGTCGGAACCACTCTACTTCCTCGCCCAGGCTCGCCCCAAGAGGAGTAACCATGGCCCATCTCCAATCCCAATTCAGCCGTTTCGACCAGGCCATCAAGCTCCGCTACCACGGCCAGAGCAGCGAGCTGCGCGAGAAGCGAGACCGGGTACTCACGCGTTTGCGCAACAACCTGCAGATGTCCTTCGACTACTTCAACCAGGGCAGCTACGACATGGGCACCGGTATCGAGCCGGCCGATGGGGACTACGACATCGATGTAGGTGTCGTCCTCAACGTCTCGCCCAACTCGACCGACCCGATCACCGCCAAGACCTGGGTGTACAACGCCGTCCAGGGGCACACCACCGACGTTCGTTTTCGCCGCAACTGCATCACCGTCTACTATCAGCAGTACGGCGAGCCGAAGTTCCACGTCGACCTCGCGGTCTACACCCGCGACGCCTACGACCGAATCCATCTGTCCGTTGGCAAACAGGGCTCCGCCCTCTCCGAGCGCAAGTGGCAAGAGGTCGACCCGAGACGCCTCCTCGAGCTTGTCGAGAACAAGTACCAAGGGGACGACCGCGAGCAGTTTCGTCGGGTGATTCGCGCGCTCAAACGCTGGGCCTCGGAGAGGTTCTCCAAGGATGGCAACGCCGCACCGCGAGGCATTGCCATCACCGCGTCTGCCCTGAAGTGGTTCAGCCCGGGCAAGACTTACGACTGGACGCTGGGCTCGGCCCGCTACGTCTACTCGGACCTCGAAGCCCTGCTGGGCATGGTCAACAGCATGTACAACGCATGTCTCTATCAGTCCCGGCTCTCAGCCAGTCTCCCCGTTCCGCCCGGCAACGACCTCTTCGAAAGGATGTCGGACCACCAAATGCGCACCTTCAAAGACGAGCTCGCCAAGCTCAAATCCAGCTTGGACTTCGCGGTTCGGCAGACCGAGCAGCAGGCCTGCCAGTCGCTGCGAGCGGTCTTCGGCCCTGCCTTTCCGGCTTACTGACACCATGTCGAAGACGTCGATCCCAGATAAGGTGAAGCTCCAACTCGTGGCCAGGGCCGCCGGGCAATGCCAGTATCGCGGCTGCGGCAAGGTGCTACACACTGAAGACCTTACCGGCAAGAGCGGCAACTTCTCGCACTTCGCCCACATCGTGGCCGACAGCGAGAGAGGCCCTCGGGGCGACAAGGTTCGCTCCAGATACCTTGGTGACAAGCTCGAGAACCTGATGTTCCTCTGCTTCGATCATCATCGCCTCATCGACTCGGATGATGTTGCCGCACACCCGGAGTCGTTGCTCTTGGCGTTCAAGTTGGAACATGAGGAGCGCATCCGCCACCTGCTATCGATCGACGTTTCACACCGAACCAAGCTCTTGTTCCTCGCGGCCCCCATTGGGATGCGGCTACCGGCCATCGATATCGACGCCGCTCGTCGCTCGGTGGCGCTTCGTTACCCCATACCGGAGCACGCAGTCATTGACCTGACGAACCTGACGTATCGAGACGACGACCCGACCTTCTGGGCCCTTCTCCCAGGCGAGATACAACGACAGGTCGACTATCGCTTGAGCAGGGCGCACGGCGAGCCCGACTGGCACGCGCTCTCCGTCTTCGCCCTGGCCCCGATTCCGCTGCTCATGCTGCTCGGCCAGGCGCTCGGCGACATCAGGACGGTCAGCGTCCACCAGAAGCTTCGCAACCCCGACACCTGGCATTGGCAAGACTCGGCCTCCGACGACGTCACCTTCTCCCTCGATCGCCCGTCGACGATCACGCCGACGCTCCCCGCCGTCGTGTTGGCCCTATCGATAAGCGGCGCCGTTCATGCCAATGAGATCGAACATGCCCTGGACAACGCTACTGTCGACCGTTGGGAACTCAGAGCATCCCGCGCCGAGGTCGACGTCGTCCGCACCTACGCCCAGCTAGAGGCCGTCGGCACCCTCTGGCGCCAGGCCCTCCACGACATCCGCGCGACCTACGGCCCCGACGTCGAGGTCCACCTCTTCCCTGCTATCCCCAATAGCGTCGCAATCGAGTGCGGTCGCCGCCTTCTCCCCAAGGCCGACCCCACGATCCACGTCTACGACCGCACCACCTCCGGGTTCGTGCGTCGATGCCAGCTCCTTCCACGGCCGGGAGGCGGCCCAGTATGATAGGCAAACCTGAGAACGTCGACGGCGGCAGTGCATCGACTGACCCAGTGCAGGAGTTTCGTGACGTCATAGCTGAGGTCACTCGGCTGGCCCACTCCGGCAACGACCGTCCTCGAGGCATGAGCATAAGCTTCGATTCCAGCGAGGACATGGCCAGAGCGTTCGGTGCCATTTCTCGGGAACAGGCAGAGCGTCAACCGCTCGAGTCGTATCTCGACTCTCTCGACCTCGAGACGTTGGCAAATCTCCAGGCGGTCATGTACTGCGGGCGGGATCGCTGTCTCGACGTGCTCGGACACAGGGAGAGTCTCGCCCCTTTTCGGCGTGAGGATGTCATCCGCTGCCTTGTCGAGAAGCGTCGCAACCTCGGACAGTACCTGCACCTGGGTACGGAGGCTGTGGAATGTCAGTATCCGAAACTCCTCACAACCCCTCTCCCATCCGGCAAGTCCAGAGGCGTGCAGGTGGTGAACCAACCCATCCGCGTTCCCGATATGTTGCCCGAGCGCCGATTTCGCGCAGGCAGCGCGCCGTCAGAGCCACCGAACCGCAAACCAAAGATTGAGGGATATTCAGCCATCGCCCACCTCGGCGCGGGCGGCAATGGGGATGTGTGGCGGTGCGAGGATGTCAGCATGAAGGATTGCGCCCTCAAACTGCTCACGAAGACCCCGAGCACGAAGCGACTTACCAGGTTCAAGAACGAGGTCATGCTGATGCGCGACCTGACCATGAAGCAGACAGCGGGCGTGGTCCCCCTCCTCGATTCATCGACCGACGCAGCTCCCTTCTTCTATGCGATGCCCCTCGGCCAACCTGCCACCCAAGCATTCGAGACTTCGCTCCTTCCCGCCATGCAGGCCATCGCCGAGCTCGCGTCGACCCTTGCGGCTCTGCACGCGCAAGGCATCTTCCACCGGGACATCAAGCCAGAGAATCTCCTGAAGATCGACGGGCGATGGTGCTTCGCCGATTTCGGTCTCGCCGAGTTCCCCGAAGCGACCGAGGTGACCACCGAGGGGGAGAAGATCGGTCCGTACTTCAACATGCCCCCGGAGATGAGGCGAACGGCCATCACAGCAGAGGGTGGCCCAGCAGACGTGTACGAGTTCGCGAAGACCGTCTGGATGCTGCTGACCGGCGACATGACCGGGTTCGATGGCCGATTTGAGAGCGACAATCCAAGCCTCTCGCTTACAAGGTTGTTTCCCTCACGATACCTGGCGCAGATTGAGTTCCTGCTCCATGCCGCGACGGCCTATGATCCTACCCAGCGACCGACCATGAACGAAGTGTCCCGAGTCTTTAACGAGTGGCTCGAGGTACATGACGAGTTCGACCGATCGAATCGGCTCGAGTGGGAGTACACCGTCAAACGCCTGTTTCCGACGCGCCAGCCACACCGTGTCGAGTGGACTACGCCCGAGTCGATTAGGGATGTCCTCGATATCCTGACCCACACCTCCTCCCTCAATCACGCATTCTTTCCCGATGGCGGTGGTCAGGATCTGATGTCCGTGACGTTGACGGAACCAGACCTGTTGTCCCTCGACTTCGGCATTCCTCACCTGTGCAGACCTGTGCGACTCGAGCTGGTCATCTGGCCCCTAGCCTACGAGTGGAGCTACTTCTTTCTCGAGCTCGATACCCTCGATGGCACCGGTCTCGATGGCACAGACGCTCGTGGTCTGATCGAGGAGTACATCGTCCGCCCGGACGGAGAGCTGCGTCCTCCAACCTACATGGATGCCGGCGGCGAGTACGTTGATGATGACTTCGTCCCCAAGCCAGAAGGCTGTGAGCGAAAGGCACGAATCCTCGGAGGCAACTTGGTCTTCCTCTCCAAGAGCTCACCGTACAATATGGCTAGCGAAACCTATGATGCAAGGCACAACAAAATGGGTCGATTGGGCTACTACGAGCACGTGAAACAGGCCGTCCAGGCCACCGCTATCGAGGATGCCACCCTATGAGCAATGACCATGTCGAGGATCTCGTCGATGAGGACGGAGCCGAGGGCATCGAGCCCGAGGACACGGCCGCGGTCGAGCTGACCGAGCCCTTTGACCCGAAGCGGGTTCGCGTCGAGCAGAAGTCGATGAACGTCGACCTCATCGTGAGGCGGCTCAAGCACGACGAGATCGATCTCGCGCCGGCCTTTCAACGAAAAGGTGGAATCTGGAAGGACCGCGAGCAGAGCCGCCTCGTCGAGTCGTTGCTGATCCGGATCCCGATCCCGGCCTTCTACATCGACGCGTCGGACGAGAGCGAGTCGGCCAAGTGGGTCATCGTCGACGGACTCCAGCGCATGACCGCGCTGTCGCGATTCATCGTCAAGGGCGAGCTTCGACTGACCAACCTGGAGTTCCTGACCGATCTCGAGGGCAAGTCCTTCGCCGAGCTCCCGCGGGCGATGCAGCGGCGAATCGAGGAGACGCAGCTCGTCATCTATACCCTCGAGCCGGGCACCCCGCCCGAGCTCAAGTTCAACATCTTCAAGCGCATCAACACCGGGGGGCTGCCGCTCTCCCTTCAGGAGATCCGTCACGCGCTCAACCAGGGGCCCGCGGTGCGGCTGCTCGAGGAGCTGGCCGAGAGCGGAGACTTCGCGAAAGCGACGGCCGGCTCGTTCAAACACGAACAGCGCATGAACGATCGCGAGTGTGTGCTCCGCTTCCTCGCCTTTGCTGCCACGGGGTGGGAGCACTACAGCGCACCCAGCTTCGACTACTTCCTCAATGTCGAGCTGAAGCGCATCAATGGACTGAGCGAGGTCGAGCGAACCCGCCTCGCGGAGCGCTGCAGTCGCGCGCTGAAGGCGTCGACCAGGATTCTTGGGAAGCAGGCCTTTCGGAAGGTCTATCGCATCGAGGAGACGCGACGGAGGCCGTTGAGCAAGGCGCTCTTCGAGGTGTGGATGGTCGCCTTCGACCGCCGCACTGATGAGGAGCTTGCTCGCCTCGAGGAGCGTAAGGGGGACCTCCTCGCTGGCTTCGCGGACCTCATGAAGCGCAAAGGCTTCGATGACGCCGTGTCCGCTTCGACCGGTGACCCATCCCGCGTTCGGGAGCGCTTCAAGAGTATCGAGGAGCTGGTGAAACGCGTGGCTTCCGAGGAATCAAGGGAGGTCCAAGATGACGCAGCTTCGTGAGCTCTCGGTCAGCAACTTCAAGTGTTTCAATAGCATACGGATACCGCTGCGCGCGCTCACGCTGCTGACCGGGGTCAACAGCGCGGGCAAGTCGTCCGCGATTCAGGCCCTGCTCGCACTGTGGCAGTCTTCGGATCAGGGCCTCCTGGCCAAGGGTCGGCTCGCGCTCAACGGCGAGCTCGTCACGCTCGGCACTGCGAAGGATGCTCTCTTCCAGGACGCAGAAGACGAGGTCATCACGCTCGGCCTGTCCGATGACGAAGGCTACACCGAGTCATGGGCCTTCAGGTACGAGCGCGATCGCGACGTGCTCGAAGCGTCCGAGGTAGGGGCGCCCAAACGGAGCTCGAAGATCTTCGGGTCGCAGCGGTTCGTCTATCTCTCGGCCGAGCGGATCGGTCCGAGGACCTCGTATCCCCGCAGTGACTATGGGGTCCGAGAGCGAATGCAGATCGGACGCATCGGTGAGTTCGCGCTCGACTTCCTGGCGCGCTTCTCCGACCAGAAGGTCACCGAGCTCCTGCGCCACCCGAAGGCGCTCTCGTCACAGTTGAAAGACCAGGTCGAGGCGTGGACCGGCGAGATCACGCCAGGCACGCGTGTCCATGTGCGCGCCGAGAGCGCGCTCGATGTGGTCACGCTGCGCTACAGCTTCGAGCTGGGCAATGCGGTGACCGACGAGTTCCGCGCGACCAATGTCGGCTTCGGCCTCTCCTACACGTTGCCGGTCCTGGTGGCCCTGCTCGCCGCCTCGCCGGGCGACATCGTCGTGCTCGAGAACCCCGAGGCTCATCTGCATCCGCGGGGTCAGGCGCAGATGGGACGCCTGCTCGCGCTCGCGGCCCGGGCCGGAATCCAGGTGATCGCGGAGACGCACAGCGACCACGTCCTCAACGGGGTGAGGCTGGCCGTCGTGTCGGGCGAGATCGAGCCAACGCAGGTCGCGCTCCACTTCTTCGCACGAGAGCAGCACGACGGGGTGTGGGGACCGCCACTGCTGGTCTCCCCCAACATCGACCAGGACGGCCGCATCGACCGGTGGCCCGAGGGCTTCTTCGATGAGTGGGACAAGGCGCTGGACCGACTGCTCGCGGGCCGGGGGTGACGCATGAAGCCGACCCTTCAGGTCCCTTTCAACGAGCTCAGCCTCGTCCCACCTGCGCCTGATATCAGCAGCGCAACGGCGTTGATGAAGGGCTTCGACGCGACGTTGCGTGGGCTTCGGAATTGGTCGAATCCGGTCCTGCGCACAGCGCGAACACTCGCCTCGCTGGAGGTCGCGACGTCGGTATCGGTCGCGCAATGGTTGTCTCAGAGCGGCATCGATCGTGAGCTGCAGCGCAGCCTGCGGAGCGAGCTCACCAAGGGGCCATTCTGCGAGGAGCTCGTCGCCGACCATGAACGTGAGGCCGACAGCATCGACGCGTGTTGCGGGGGGCAGCGAGGCGTTGGGCTGACCCACGCGTGGTTCGAGGACCGGGCGGTGATCTCGCTGTCGACGGGCCCATGGGCGGTCGATCCGCTGGCTGTGGAGATTCAGCGGATCTCTGCCTTGTCAGAGGACATCGAGACGACGAGCCACGAGTACGTCAACTTCCACTCGAACCAGACTCTGGCTGAACGAACGTCTTGGTTCGACGAGTTCGCGAAGTCGCTCGCCGATGCGCGCCTCGCGAGCGGTCCGCTGATGCTGGCGAATCTGGCAGAGGTACTCCCTCGTCTGACCCTGACATCGGTGGCGCGCGAACAGATTCAATCGCTATCAGGGGGCGAACCGGTCTATCCCACCATCAAGCGCCACCTCCAGGCATTGAATGCTCACGCCCACAAGTGGGAGGTGGGGCGATCGTACGCCGTAGAGCTACCGCTCAACTGCAGCCCTGAGGGCGAGACCACGCTCAAACAATTTGGTGAGCAGCGCACGGCCATCCTGCCGGACGGGTCCTCGCACATCTTCAGCTGGCACACCAAGCTGGCTGACGGCTGGCGGATCTACTTCGAGCCGCTGCCCGCGACCCGCAGCGTGGTGATTGGCCTGGTGACCCCGCATCTCCAGACGAAGAAGCACCGCTGAAGACCAGCCGCAGCTCCGAGGTAGTCGAGCCACCGAGACGCGGCCGGCGAGTCCTGACCCGCAAGACCACGATTCTATGACTGAATGCCGAGGTGCACCCCATGACAGCCAACAGGAGGACCTACTCACCGTTTGGCGACACCGAGGCGGATGTCGCCTGGGATTGGCGCCAAGGCCGCGTGGTCGGTCATCCTGGGACGTCCGCGCCGACCGTTCTGGAGAAGGAGGGCGTCGTTGAGGTCGAGATCGTGTCGTTCGCCGGAGTCGAGCCGGCGCCAACGGAAGATGGGATGGAAGTCAGCGGAGCACCCTTGTCCGATGGGATGGGGGAGACCGGAGAGGACGCGCTGAGCGATGAGCGCTCGGCGGCGGTCGAGGACCTCTGGGCCGAGGATGAGGATGAATGGGTCCCACCAGCTCGGCTCCAGGTCGATGCGCCCATTGGCGTCATGGATGCCAAGGGTGCGGAGGAGCGCAATCCCGCACCGTTACCCCGACACGAGTTCGATCCGGCCGCTCGCGCGCTCGTCGGCGAAGTCGACGTCAAGACCAAGTCGCGCCGCCGCCTCTTTCGCGGTTACGTCAACGCCGCACTCGAGGTTCTCGGGCGCAAGGGCGCGGTGGCTCGGTCATTCGCGGAGGAGATCCTGGCGGCATGCCGGAACCCCAAGGCCCGCATCGCGAGGATCCACTCACTGATCGAGTCGGGTCGGACTTTCGATGAGCTCGTGATTGCATGGCAGCTCAAAGAAGCCTGGCGACACGACCTCGATTGCGGCGAGATCATGGGTCGCTATTCTGGCGAGCCAGCCATCAATCGGGCGGTCGATGTCCCGCTTGGATGGGAGGATGCCATGCGCATCCTCGACACCTTCCAGTCCATCCCGACTCTCGACGAGCTTGCGGCCATTATCACCGACTTGCACGAGGAGTGGGTCGATGCTTGGTCGGAGTTCTTCGAGGCGCTCCGAGGCTGGCAGATGCCGATCGATCCGCCTCAAAGGTACTTCGTTCAATACCTGGTCGAGCGGTTGCACGACCAACACCGGAACCTTCACGCACTGCGAGGTCGGGAGTGAGCAAGAAGACCGTGCCGTTTGTCGACGGTTGCCTCGTCAAGCTGGCCGACTCGCTCGACCTCTACAGCGTGAAGTCGACCTTGGACGACGGAGGCGTCGAGCTTGTGCGGGCAGAGCGCGCCGGTCCGTCGAAGGTGGTCTCGGCCACTTTGCTACGGTCGGGTTTCGCGCGCGGCATGGCGGTGTATGACGTGCCGCGCTCGCGTGTCCGGCGGTCGCTTGGCGAGGGTGAGGTGGTCGCGACACGGGTCCTCGCGGGCCGCGAACAGGTGCTCGTGGAGCTCCTGGAAAGCGGACAGCGCTCGTGGTTCCCGTTCGAGACGCTGCGCCACGTCTGGGACACCCGCTCGAAGTTCTGCCATCAACAACGCGAACCTCGAGATGCAGAACGATTCCGACTCCGCACTTTGGCGTACGCCCTGACCCAGTGGCAGGCGAATACGGGTGCGCTTGCCAGGCTCGATATCGACCCCCTTCCCCACCAGATCCGGCTCGTTCACGACATCCTCGCATCAGGGACTCTGAACTGGCTGATCGCCGATGACGTCGGGCTCGGAAAGACCATCGAGGTCGGCATGCTGCTGACCGCGCTCACTGCAGGACGGGGGCACGAGCGGTTCCTCGTCGTGGTGCCGGCGGGGCTCACTCGGCAGTGGAAGGACGAGCTAACGGGACGATTTGGGCTCGAGGGTTTCAGGATCTATGGGGACGATTTCCGCATCGACGAAGCCAGAGAGTGGGCTCTCTATCCAAGGGCCATCGCATCGCTCGACCGGCTCAAGACGGGCGACCACCTCGCCAAGATAAGAGACAGTGGCTTCTGGGACCTCATCGTCTTCGACGAAGGGCATCGGCTCACCCGAGTCGAGACGGGGCGCGGCTATCGCTCCTCCGAGCGCTTCAAGCTCGCTGCCGAGCTGCGCCGTCACACGGACAGCCTCATGTTGCTGACGGCAACACCGCATCAGGGCAAGCCGGACATGTTCGAGGCGTTGCTGGAGCTGCTGCGGCCGGAGTGGAAGTCCCTCATCCAGGAGCTTGGCGACAACCCCGAGGTCATCCGGGACGTCATCTATCGGAACCGTAAGTCTCAGGTGACCGACATCGACGGCGAGTTCATCTTTCGAGGCCAGCGAACTCACGCCCTCGACATCCCCAGCTCCGAGACTGAGCGGAAGCTCGATGCAGAGCTGAGAAAGTACCTGACTCAGGCCTACGCGGTGGCAGAGACTCTGGGCGGTCGGGGACGCGCGATCGGGTTCGTGCTGACAACGTATCGGAAGCTGTCGGCGTCCAGCCCTGCGGCGCTTCGCGACGCGCTGATGAGGCGACTCGCGAGGATTCTCAACTTTGCCGCCGCGGCCGGAGTCGAAGTGCGCTTCGATGACGACGGCCGACCGGTGGTTGTCGATGGTGAGGCCCAGAGTGAGCAAGATGATCGATTCGAGGGCGAGGCGGCCGAGCGCTTCGCTGGGGTTGGGGAGTCAGCAGCCCCGTTCTTCGATGAAGAGATCACGGTCCTCAGTGATGTCGTGGAGTGCGCCAAAGCGGCCGTCCTGAGCGACACCAAGCGGTCCTATCTGCTGAACCGGTTCATCCCCGAAATCCTGACGAACGATGAGCGGCTCCTGATCTTCACCGAGTTCAAGGGGACCCTCAATGACCTGAGTGTGGCGATTTCGGAGCGACATGGCCCCTCGAGCCTGGTCCAGATTCACGGCAGTATGAGCCTCGAGCAGCGACTCGAGGCCGTTCAGGAGTTCACCGAGGGGACGGCCCGCTTTCTCATCTCGACCGAAGCGGGAGGCGAAGGCATCAACCTTCATGTCCGATGCCACACGGTCTTGAACTACGACCTCCCCTGGAACCCGATGCGCCTTGTGCAGCGCGTCGGTCGCGTCTATCGCTACGGCCAGACCAAGACCGTGGAAGTGTACAACATGTGCGCCACGAGCACCTTGGACAGCAACGTGGTGCAGACCATCTATCAGCGGATCGACCAGGTCGTTCAGGACCTCTGCGGACTCGGTGCCGACTACGCCCCTGGCATGAGGTCTGAGATCTTTGGCGATATCGTGGCACTCGCCGACCTCGAGACGATCATCGAACAGGCCAGAACCAGGCCCATGGAGCGCACGACCGAAGAGATCGACAAAGCCTTGAGGAGCGCTCGTGATGCGAAGCAGTTGCAGGACAAGATGCTTGTCTCCGCTCGCTCGTTCTCGGCTTCCGAGTTCCAGGCCGAGCTGCGACTTGGCAAGGACCATGTTTTGTCGTTCGTGAGCGGCATGCTGGCCACGCTGGGTGGCACGATCTCGCTGCATCGGAAGGACGGGACCGTCATGGAAGCGGTGCTGTCCGATGCGCTGAAGAAGGAGCTCAAAATGCCGGGCGAGAAGCTGCGCTACAGCGTCGAGCGCGAGCGCGCCAAGGGTGGCGTCCAACTGACAGACTTCGAGAGCGCCATCGTTCAGCGGCTCCTGGGGGTTGCGCGGCGACCCGACTTTGGGGGCCAGAACGCCGCTATTGGCGGCCTTCCTGGTCGTGCCCTCGCGGTCGGGCGATGTCGCTGGCAGAACGAACAGGGTCGCACGCAGTATCAAGAGCTCGTCCTCTCGTTGATGACAGAGGACGGTAGCTTCGAGAGGAATCCGGCGTTTCTCGCCGATTGGCTGCGGAGCCCGGCCCTTCATGCGGACGTCGATTCGACGGTGGAGGAGCGGACACGGATCGTGGAAGCCACCGACGAGGAGCTCGACGATGTCCTTGGCGAGCGCTGCAACGACCACCTGCACCCTCAGCAACGGTCGTTACTCGCGCTTGCCCTGTGCGCTTCGCTTCGGAGTCGAGGTGGAACGTGAAGGATGAGTTGCAACGGCTCGTGGCTGCTGGCGAGTCCAAGACGCTCGAGCTGAAACGCTCGACGGGTGAGCTTCGTGAGGCCATGCAGACGATCTGCGCCTTCGCCAATGGCGAGGGTGGCAGTGTCGTGATCGGTGCCAAGCCGGATGGGCAGTTGGTGGGTCAACAGGTGAGCGAACAGACGCTTCATGAGCTTGCCGCCGCCAGGGAGCGATTCGAGCCGCCCCTGGTCTTCGATGTCGAACTCATCGACGTTGGGACCGACCGCAGGGTGCTGGTCCTCAAGGTCCGTGGCACCACGGACTCGGTCCCATTCGCCTATGATGGGCGCGCCTTTGAGCGGTTTGGCAACACCACCTGGAAGATGACTCAAGTGCGCTATGAGGCGCTCCTGCAGTCGCGGGCGCACAGTCGCCGCCGCTGGGAAAACCAGGAGGCAGATGAGCTGACGCTCAGGGATATCGATCGTCAGGAGGACGTGATCCCCCTTAGCTGATCCAGCTGGTAGAGAGTCTCCGACGGAGGCACCAGTGAAGAGAAAGAAGTTTTGCGATGACAAGATTTTGGCGGTGCTCGCCGAGGTCGACGGTGGCGCATCCATCACCGAGACCTGCCGCAAGCACGGAGTCTCGGAGCCGACCTTCCACCGATGGCGGGCCGAGTTCGCCGATGTGGACAAGACGACTTTGGCGCGTCGGCGTGAGCTCGAGGAAGAGAACGCTCGGCTCAAGAAGCTGCTAGCGGACACGATGCTGGCCAACGAGATTCTCAAGGAGGTGAACGAGCGCCTGGGAAAACGGTGACGCCCACGACCTGGCGAATGGTGTGGGGCGAGGTCATGGAGAGTCATGCTGGCGTCTCTGAGCGCGCTGTCTGTGCGGCGGTGGGTTGGGCACGCACGTCGGTGCGCTACACCTGTCGAAAGTTCACACAGCACCCGGCAATCATGCCGATGCTCGAGGTCGCCCTGGCCCACCCGGCGTGGGGATATCGTCGAGTATTTGCGGAGGTCCGGGCCCGCGGTGTGAAAGTCAGCAAGCGCCACTTCCACACGCTCTACACGGACCACCGACTCGGCCATCGAAGACGCAAATCTCCTCGACGGGCCCGCCCGACTCCCGCCATATGCCCGATTCAGGCCGAGCGCCCGCACGACATCTGGGCCATCGACTTCATGAGCGACCAGCTGGAGAACCGCCAGCGGTTCCGTCTGCTGGTCATCATCGACGAGTTCACGAGGGAGCTCATCGCACTCCGTGCAGCACGCTCCTTCGCCGCAGGCGACGTGGTTCACGTTCTCAATGAAGTGCGACGCGAGTACAGGCGGGCGCCCAGCAAGCATCGCTCCGACAACGGACCGGAGTTCATCGCCCAAGAACTCGCTACGTGGCGCGAAGAGCATGGCGTCGAAGGCGTCTTCAGTTCGGCCAGGCAAGCCTGTCGACTACGCCATCTGCGAGAGCAACAACGGTCGAATCAGGGCGGAGTTCCTCGACACCACCCTGTTCTGAAGCCTGCCCGATGTGGCAGAGAAGGCCGAACACTTCAGAATCCACTTCAACCAAGACTCTCACACTGACTGCACCTAACCAGAGAGGTCACGTCCGCACATGTCTCGATTTCCGAAATAGCTCTCGACGGCGGCTTCGAGAGCTTCTCACACTTCTCGCGCCGCTTCCGTCTGGCCTTTGGCATGTCCCCACGCGACTACCGGAAGTCCTGCGTGGGTTGACCGCGTCCGGTCAGCCACCGATGGTCACGCCGCTGTGGGCGGGTGCGCCAAGGAACGCTTCGGCGGCCGCATCGAAGGCGGCGAGCGCCTTCTCCACGTCACCACCATTGAGCTTGGCGTCTTCCCAGGTCCGCCAGGCGTGCATGAGAGGCACGAAGGTCGCGAGTGACTTGGTCGAGATCATCCCGTTGTGCACACACGGTGCGGCGCCAAAGCCGCGCTCGTTCCAAATCGCCTGCCCCGCAGCGCCAAGCCCCTTGTAGAAGTTGCTGTCGGCCTCGACGCTGAGCCCGCTCGAACGGCTCTCCATGGCCTCGAGGTGCTTGATGAGCATGTTGGTCTGGGGGAGCTTCTCGCCGCTGGTCGTCTCGGGGTCCACAGTCGCGACCTTGTCGGCCTCTTCGGTGGTCGGGGTCTGGACGACCTGGGGGCGTGGACGCTGGTCGACGACCTTCGACATGTCGTTGAAGTCGTCCGAGTTGACGTTGGCCAGGATCTTCACCTGGGCCAGCATCTCCTCGATGATGGCCTCGTCTTCGACACGCATGTCGGCGTGTGCCAGGCGGAAGTAATCAGGCATCGGGGTGCGCAGCGTCAGGCGGATAGCCTGCTGCACGATGGCGGCCGCCGTGACCGTTGGGCCCTGGTCCGATACCCACCCCGCCAGGGTCCCGCCCAGCGCGTTCGAGACCTTGGCGACGTAGTCCTTCATGAGCAGCGACTTGTATGCGGTGAAGGCTTCTTTGAAGGCGGGAGAGGCTGCCCGCTCCGCGTCAGTCATCTGGGCGAACTCGACGCCCTGGGTGAGCAGGAAGCGCTGCTCGATCTGGGTGGCCTGGTCGAAGATCACCGAGTCCTTTTCGACGGCCCATTCCTGGCCGGTCACGGGGTCGGCGTAGCCGTTCTTGGCGGCCTCGACCCGGCGCCCACGCAGGTTGTCGTCCTTGCCCGTGTAGACCGGCGGCGCGCCGAAGACCATGGGTTCGATGGTGCCGCGATTGCCGGAGAAGCGCAGGGTCACGCCACCCCCGGATGATTCGATGATCCAGATCTGGTCGGTGCCGAACTGGCTACGCGAGGCGTGCCCGAAGAACACCCGCGTCAGGAAGATCTTCTGGTCCTGCATCGACACGCCGAGCTCGTTCATGACCTGCACCGACAACGCCAGCTTCTCCTGCGGGCTGAGCTTGATGCCTTCCTTCGTGCTGGAATCCTCGAACTGGCGATACTTCTCGAACACCGCCGCCGCCACCTCGTCGCCTGCCGCCATCTGTGCGAGCGTCGCCTGGTTGTAGGCGAACTTGATGTTCGGTGGGCCGGCCGACGGCGGCGCGAGAGCCGCGTCCTGGTCTTCGAGACCCATGCCGCGGAGCTGAGACGTCGAGCCGCCGCTCTGGTTGGACTGGTTGGTCGCCTGGCCCGGGGTCTGGGTCTGGTTCGTGGTCGGGCGCGTGGTGTTCTGGTTCTGGGTCACGTGACTCTCCTGACGATGCTCGTTGAGCAGCGCGCTGGACCGACCGCGACATCGTCCTCCGCAGTACTGTTGCGGGTCAACGCGCAGTCTTCGGATGTCCGATCTGCGTCCGATTGGAGCTGGCCCTTTCCGCCGCCCTCCACATCGCGTAGCGTTGCGCCATGGATGCGTTCGCACGCCTGCGACTCCCCGATGGACAGCTGGTCGAAGCCCGCCCCGGCGACTTCGTGGGCCGCCTCCCGTCGGCCGCCATCCGCTTGAACGACCCGCGTATCTCCGAAGCGCACGCGCTCGTCAGTCTGCGTGTCCGTACGTTGCGCCTGTTGGCACTGCGCGGCCGGTTCGCCGTCGACGGTGTCCCGACGAACGAGGTCGCGCTCGAGGTCGGCACTACCATCCAGCTCGCCCCCGAGCTCTCGCTGACGGTGGTCGAGGCGGTCCTGCCCGAGGTCGTGCTCGGCATCGAAGGGGACCTGGTCCCGCGTCAGGTCCTCTCCCCCGTCACCTCGGTGCGGCTGTCGGGCACCAGCCCCGAGCTCGTCCCGGGGTTCCAGGCGGATGCCGACGCCCTCATCTGGAGTGGCGGCGATGGCTTCTTCATCCGCTCACGCGAGCTCGGCGAACGCAGGGTCGATGTCGGCGCGCAGGTCTCCATTCGCGGCGTCGAGCTGCGCTTCGTCGCGATCCCGCTGACCTCGGCGCAGGTCGCCGCGACCCAACGCGACGACCTCGACGCCGCGCTGAGCCTTGTCGTCCGCTACGACTCGGTCCACATCCACCGCGGCGCGACGGTGGCCTCCATCGACGGCATGCCGGCGCGAATCGTGACCGAGCTCGCCCTCATCGGGGTGCCGGTCGAGTGGCGCACACTCGCGCATATGCTCTGGCCCGGGGAAGAGGACGACTCCATCCTCCGCGCGCGGATCGATCGGACCATGACACGACTACGAAAGCGCCTGGTCGAGCTCGGCGTGCGTAAGGACCTCGTGCGCACCGACGGAGGAGGTCGCTTCGAGTTGTTGCTCGGGCCGGCCGACCGGGTCCGAGACGACACTTGAAGGCACGGCCGCCGCTGGTCTCGTCGCCCTCGTCGCCCTCGTCGCCCTCGTCGCCCTCGTCGCCCTCGTCGCCCTCGTCGAGCGCTCTCTGGCCGCCCAGCGCGCCTGCGTCCGTGGCCCCCAGTGCACAAAGCGCAATAGACCCGCTCGGAGTCGCGCCGCCAAGGCCGGAGCTCCTTCTCGACGACGCGACGCGCTGGGAGCGGCGCGGTGAGCTGGCCGAGGGTGGGATGGGCGTCGTCACCATCGTGCACGACCGGTGGCTCGACCGCGACATCGCCGTAAAGGTCCCGAGCAGCGAACAGGACGCTGCACGCCTGTTGTTCGAAGCCCGTGTCACGGCCAGCCTCGACCACCCCGGCATCGTGTCGGTCTTCGACGCGGGTCGTTCCGCGACCGGTGAGCCGTGGTTCGCAATGCGCCTGGTCAGGGGGCGTTCGCTGGCCGAGGCCTTCGCCGATTCCGCGAGCGCCGAGCACCCGGTGACCCCGCTCTTGCGGCACGTGCTGGCAGCGGCCGAGGCGGTGGGATATGCGCA
This sequence comes from uncultured Myxococcia bacterium, assembly GCA_942493285.1. Lineage (GTDB taxonomy): Bacteria > Myxococcota_A > UBA9042 > PHBI01 > PHBI01 > WYBB01. Next base: position 4,818,536 of record OW818691.1, on the reverse strand, counting down.
CGCTCACGGGGTCATCCATCGCGACCTGAAGCCGGCCAACATCATGGTCGGGCCATTTGGTGAGACGCAGGTCATCGACTGGGGTCTGGCCATCGCCGCGGGCGTCGAGAGCCCCGACCCGGGCCGCGCTGGGACGGCCGCCGCGATGAGCCCCGAGCAGGCGCGGCGTGAGCCGCTCGATGCGCGTTGCGACGTGTATGCGCTCGGCATGATCCTCTTTGAGGCCGTCTGTCGGCGTTCGCCATTTCCGTCGTCGATGTCGCGTGACACGATCCTCGTGGCACTCTCCGAGGACCGGGTGCCCGTGCTCCCGTCGACTGAGATGTCAATTCCGCCCGAGCTTCGCGCCATCATCGGATGTGCCACCCACCCGTCTCGTGAGCGGCGATATCCCGATGCCAAAGCTTTCGCCGACGACCTTGCGCACTACCTCGAAGGCCGCCGCGTAAGCGCCCACACCTACACTTCGCGAGAGCTGTTCACGCGCCTCTTGAAGCTGTGGCGCGTGCCGATCCTGCTCGGCCTCGTGGCGTCGTTGGTCGTGGTGGCGACGCTCGTATTTGCATTCGCGAGAGTGGCGGATGAGCGCGATGCGTCGGAGCAGACGCTGGGTCGTACGCTCGTCGATAAAGCCAGGTCGGCCCTGCACGAGGACGATCGTGGGGCGGCGGAAGTGCTCGCTCGGGCAGCGCTGTTGCGAGGCGATTTCCCGGAGGCTCGTGGGGTGCTGTTGGCGTCGCCTCGGGCGCGCCCGATTCGGACAGAGCTTCCGATGGCTGGCTGCAAAGTCGTCGATGCGGTGTGGCCCGGTGGTGGGACTCCATCCCGAGCGGCACCCTTGGTGCTGTGTCACGACACGAGTGGGATCGCCGTTCGTCAGGGTGCCACGACCTTGTGGGAGCGCGCGCTCGTGGCTCGGGCAGCCGTCTTCATTGCGCAGGGCGAGCTCGTCCTCGTCCAACACGATGGGAGTCGCCTCGAGCGTCTCGATACAAAGACAGGTGCGTCGCGCGGCGGCCTCACGGCACCGTGCGCCTTCTCGCGGCTCATGCCCACGCCTGACCTGCGCCAGGGCCACATCCAGCACCACGAGTGTTCCGTGCTGGTGGGGGCGACGTCGGAAGTCGCATTGCCGGTCTCCGGATGTGTGGATGGTGTCCTACGCATCTCGAATGTCAGCGCCGACGGGCAACAGTGGGTCGGCGCGTGTGGTGATGGCAGTCTCATCGTTGCGCCGGTTGGCGGTGAGGTCGGCGGTGAGGTTGGCGGTGTTGGCGAGTCGGAGCCATCGACCCTGAGACGTATCGACACGCGCCTGCCCGTGTCGCCGGCTCGCCCTCTGGCGACAGCGCTGGCTGTGGTCGACGACCGGAGTGTGCTCGTCGGCGACTCGGATGGTGGGCTGAGCCTCATCGAGCTCGAGCGGCCCGAGAGACGTCGCCGCCTCGTCCTGCATCCGGCGCTGTTGCGCGACATCCACGTGTCGCCCGACCGGCGCCGCGCTCTGGTTCGTTTCGAAGACGGACCGATCTATCTGGTCCATCTGCCGAGCTGGGCCTCGCTCGGTCGATTGCCACCGCGGCCCGGCGTGGGCTACCACACGGCCGGCTTCACGCCCGACGGCGACGTCTTCGCGAGCAGCAGCGGACGCCTGGAGCGATGGGACTTCGGGGCGGTCCCCGTTCGCGTGCTGACGTTTGTCGAAGGTATCACCGACCTCGCATTGGCAGCGGATGGCAAGACCCTGGCCGTCGGTCACGGGGCCTCGCTGAGCATTGTCGATGTCGCCACACGCAGTGTCTCGTCCGTCGATACATGGCAACCGGAGCTCGTCCGCACCCTGGCCTTCGCACCGGTTGATGGGGCCTCAAAGGGTACAAGGCCCCCGCTGTTCGTCGGCACGCTGGGAGTCGAAGGGCTCCATCGCTTCGATGCGAGCGGTACTATGACCACGGCACCCTTGGGTCGCTACGCGCGGAAGGTCGTCGCCCTCGAGGGTGAGACGGTGATGCTTTCGGACTTCGGTCGCCGTCTCTTGGTGATGGGTAGCGGGCCGTTCGTCGCCGGCCCACCGATGTTGTGCGAGGACCACCACACGAGCCCGGATGGTCGACACCTGGTGGTCCTGGATGTCGACCAGAAGGTGTGGGTGGCCAGCGACTGGACGCCCGGTGAGGCAATGCAGCTCGTGGCGACCGCGGTCGGCGCACGCAAAGTCGCATGCTTCGACGGGGCGTATGTGTTCGCGCTCGACCGCGACGGCGTCACCGAGCTCGCGGTCGGTTCAGAGGGTATTGCTGCAGTTCGGTATCGAGGCGACGGCAGCGAGCTGGGCTCGTTGGCGGTCTCACCGAGCGTGATTGCGGCAGGCTCGCGGAACGGGTCGGTCCACGTCTGGCGTCGCGGCCAGGCCGAGCCCATTGCAGTCGTGCGAGACCACGAGCGCCGCGTCGACGAGCTCGCCATCTCGTCCGACGGTCGGTGGTTGATGGCGGGCGACTGGAACGGGCGCGTGTTGTTCATCGACACCGAGCTCGTGGGGGCGACGGCCGAGGAGGCGACGGCGGCGAGCGAGGCGTGGGGTCTGACCCTCGAGGAGCTGGTCCGGTCGAGGTGAGTGAGAGACGCTTGCGTGGGCGTGGGGGCGGGCGTGGGCGTGGGCGTGGGCGCTTGCTCGGGCGCGGGCGCTCGCGTGGGCGCCGGCGCGGGCGTGGGCGCGGGCGCTTGCGTGGGCGTGGGCGTGGGCGCTTGCGTGGGCGTGGGCGCGGGCGTTGCTCCGTTCGGAGGTGGGTGGGCTGCGGGTCTCGTCATTCTACTGTCGTGCTCGGCGGGTGCAAGGCCGAGCCGCCCTCCGCCATCCTCCCCATGCTCGGCGCGATGCGCCTGCGCGTGGGTCCGGGTGGCTGCGGGCGGTCGCTGCGCCGAGCGCAGCGAGCCTTGCACCCGCCTGCGCGCGCCAGTGTGGGGGTGGGCGACCCGGCGCCCTGCCGGGCCATCACCTGGAGGTTGTCTATGTTGCGTATCTACTATGTCGCTCTCGAGGTCGCGAAGGACGCGGCGGTTGTCGCCAATGCCATCGCTCGTCATGACTCGGATCTCGCTCGTCAGCTGCGCCGGGCTGTCTGCTCTATCGCGCTGAATGTGGCCGAGGGAAGCGGCTCCGCTGGCGGGAACCGTCGCGCGCGGTATGCGACGGCTCTGGGCTCGGCTCGCGAGACGCGGGCCTGCTTCGATGTCGGCGTCGCGATGGGCTACATCGCGGCGCCGAGTGCGGATGTGCTCGAGCGGCTCGGCCAGGTCATCGGGACGCTGACGCGGGTCGCGAAGTAGATTGGCTGACGGAACCCGCCTCGGTGCGCCGGGGCGGGCTTCGGTGACGAATGATACCTTGATCGTCAAGGTAAGTGGTACGCCCCGATGCTGCGTAGCCGCGGGCGCTTGCGTAGGCGCGGGCGCTTGCGTGGGCTCGGGGGCGGGCGCGGGCGGTTGCGTGGGCGCGGGCGTGGCGCTTGCGTGGGCGCGGGCGCTTGCGTGGGCGCTTGCGTGGGCGTGGGCGCTTGCGTGGGCGTGGGAGCTTGCGTGGGCGTGGGCGCTTGCGTGGGCGTGGGCGTGGGCGCGGGCGCTTGCGTGGGCGCGGGCGCTTGCTCGGGCGCTTGCGTGGGCGTGGGCGTGGGCGCGGGCATCGACGGCCCCGGAAAGTGTTCCCGAGGCCGTCGACCGCTGGTCACCGACTGACGCGAACAAGCGTCGCGATGACCTTGTCGAGCCGGTCGACCGCGACGTCATCGAGCGGTGCGACGTAGTCCATCGCGACCGCGACATCGAAGCAGGCCATCGTTTCCCGAGCCGAGCCCAGCGCGGTCAGATAGCGCTGCCGCCGGTTGCCGCCCTGGACCCCAGAGCCCTCAGCGACGTTGAGAGCGATGGACGTCGCCGCCCGCCGCAGCTGTCGTGCCAGGTCCGAATCGTGGTTGGCGATGACGCGCGAAGCGAGGCCGGCGTCACGCGCGATAGCGATGGTATCCGAGTAGATGTTCAACATGTGGCAATCCTAGAATGAGGTCCCGGTCGGTTCCGGGAGCCCCAACCACCCCGCCGCGCGCGCAGGCCGCCGCAAGGCTCGCGGCAAAGCCGCGACCGCCCGCAGGCACCCGGAGCCACCCGCAGCCGCGCATCGCGGCGAGGATGGCGGTGGAGCGAAGCGACGCCGCCCGACTGGGGCAGGGGCCCCAGGTAGCTCGCGAAGCGAGTGAGGATGCCGAGGACGGCTCGGCCTTGCGGCGGCCGAGCACGCGGCGAGAATGAAGAGGCGCACGAACGACTCAGCCTCCGTACGGAGCAACGCGCCCGCCCGCTCGGGCCCAGGCGCGTGCGTGGGCGCTGGCGCATGCTCGGGCGTGGGCGCTGGCGCTTGCGTGGGCCCGGCCGCATGCGTGGGCGCTGGCGCATGCTCGGGCGCGGGCGCGGGCGCATGCTCGGGCACGGGCGCTTGCGTGGGCCCGGGCGCATGCGTAGGCGCAAGCTTCTGCTGAGCTGGAAATCGCGGCGTACAATTCGATGGAGGGTTGCTCCGTCGGATACGGCGATGCCGCCTCCGGCCCATGGAGGTAGCGGGATGGTGAGCGGTGCGGGCCGAGCTCGCTGTCGTCTCGACCGGCTTCGCCTGGCTCAGGATGATGAGGTGGTGGGTCCACGGCAAAAGTCTCACCAGTAGTGAGACTTTTGTGTTGGCCCGGTAGGCTTCGTAGAACTGCCGAATCCGAAAGAGGTTTCGTCGCTCGAAGCCGCGGATGCCGGTGTAGAGTCGTCCGAGTTTGGTGGCCAGCTGTTGATTGCGGGCGATTGAACCGAGGGTTGTCATCCACACGGAGCTGGTCGAGGCGACCTCCAAGGGGGGTAATGTGGCGACCGAGGCCTGGGGTCTCACCCTCGAAGAGCTCGCTCGGGGGCGCTGAGCGCCGCATAGTGGCCCAACGGCAATTGTCCAACAGGCTGTTGGCCAATTGCGGAATCTGTCTGCGCTTCAGCGAAGGCGCGCATGTGCTCGAGGATTGCGCCGCGACCGGCACAAGGTCTCAGCCTACCCTCGCTCGGTCGAGGCCAGCAGCGCGGGCTGTTGAGTTTGCGAGTGCGCGGGCGCTGCCCTGGGCGACGCATCGACGGTCCCGGAACACATTCCAGAGGGCGTCGACCGCTGGTCACCGACTGACGCGAACCAGCGTCGCGATGACCTTGTCCTGCCGGTCCCCTCGCGAAGTCATCGAGCGGCGCGACGTAGTCCATCGAGACCGCGACGTCGAAGCACGCAATCGTTTCCCGAGCCGAACCGAGCGCGGTCAGATACCGCTGCCGCCGGTTGCCGCCCTGGACCCGAGAGCAGGCGCACGAACGACTCAAGCACCGAACGGAGCAACGGGCGCCTGCTCGGCCGCTTGCGTGGGCGCCTGCTCGGGGGCGGGCGCTTGCATGGGCACGGGCGCGGGCGCTTGCATGGGCACGGGCGCGGGCGCTTGCATGGGCGCGGGCGTTTGCTCCCCGAGCTCGCATTGACACGAAACATGTCCTGTCGCAGCTTTGCGTCAACGCAAAACAGTTCGTGCCACCCACAGGTTCACTGGGAACCCGTGTCGTGGGCGCGAGGACTCATCGTGGAGGGGCTTCATGGCCTATTCGTTCAGCGAAAACACCAGCTATGGGCGCGCGCGGCGCTACACCGCGCAGGTCATCGGGGGCCTTAAAGCCCGTAAAGAGCTCGCCGGCCAGGTCGACGCCTGGACCACCTTCAAGGCGCGCATCATCCATGAGCGGCAGCTCCGCGAGCTCGCCGATGATGCCGTGCTCGAGGCCAGCACACTCGGCCGCGTCGAGGACGCGCAGTTCGACGTCGACCTCGGCAGCGTGTCGTCCCACGCGTTCCTCGCCGCCGGCAAAGACGCCAAGGCCACGCCCTACGACGAGCTCTTCGGCAAGGACGACGCCAAACGCGTCAAGGCCTTCGGCATCGTGCGCGCCGCCGAGGCCGGCCGCCGGATCGTCAAGGACGGACGCCGCCTCGAGGTCCCGAACCTCGTCCCCCAGCTCGACCAGCTCGATGCCACCACGGCGCGACTCCAGGCCGCTGCTACCGGCGTCGAGGCCGCCAAGGACGCGCTCTTTGGCCCCCGCCGCGTCAAGAAAGTCCTCATCGCCGACCTGAACCACCTCATCGCCACCACCGAGGCCGCCATTCTGACTGCCTTCCCCGGCCGGGACGACCTCGTCTCCGCCATCACCCGCCCCTGGTTCGAGCGCAAGGGCAAGAAGACGCCCGGCACCGACGCCGACGCCCCCACGCCCGACCCGCTGGACCCGGGCCTGGAGGACGATGGCGAAGACGACGCCCCGACCTGACGGGCCCCGCAATCTCGGGCCGAAGGGGCGGGGTCCGCCACGGAACCCGCTCCTTCGGCTGGCCCCACCAACGGCCTCTGCCACGGCACCCGGCCCTTCGCCAGTTCCAACCCGCGCCTTCCCCGACGGCACCCGGTCCTTCGCCCGTTCCAACCCGCGCCTTCCCGGAAGGCACCCGGCCCTTCGCCCATCCCAACCCCGCGCTCCCACCCCGGAGCCCGCGTCGCCGCCGCCCCCGCTGCCGCCCGCAAGCCCGCGCCCCCCTGACCCGACCCGCTTGAACGGCACTTCACGCATGTTCAGTAAGACCTCGATCCCGAAACGTGCTTGCATCCGCCCCCCGGCGCCAAGCCCGCCGCCCCCAACCCGCATCCACCACGCTGGAAGGCCCGATGGTCAAGACCGTCCGCGACGCCTGCACCCCACACCCGCTAGCTCTCATGGAGCTCCGGATCGACGTTTCCCCGACGAGGTCCGCCACCACCTCCGCGACAACGTAGGCGGCTATTACAGCCGCCGCCCCGATCTCTGGAGCTGACCGACTTCGTCGCCGACCGTCGTGACAAGTCCCACCCCGAAGAGGCCTCGGCCGCCCGTATCCTCTCCGGCCTCCTCAAGAACGAAACCCTCGGGTCCTGAGCGAACACATCAATGTACCTCGCAGATAGCCGCCTCCGCGCCATCCTTCCCCAACTCGACATTAGAACGCGTCCGGGGATGGTACCGTTCGAGGCCGCATCCCAGATTCAGCCGGCCTCGATAGACCTCAGATTGGATTCGGTTTTCTGGACGCCGAAGAAGGCGGTGTGGTTGCCTTGGCGGAGGAGGCATCTCGACCTCACGACTCCGTCAGGTGAGGGGAGCCGTGAAGCGCACCGACGGAAGTGGCGCCGAGAAGACGCTGCCAGTGGCAGGACCTTTTCGGTTCCGCCAGGTGGGCTCGTGCTGGCTCGAACCCTCGAGCAGGTGACCATTCCAAACAGCTTCGCGGCCAAGCTGGAAGGTCGGAGCTCTCTCGCGCGACTTGGACTTTCGGTCCACTGCACAGCGGACTTCCTCAATCCAGGCTTCTCGGGCCACATCGCCTTGCAACTGGTGAATCACAACTCGGTCGCGATTCGAGTGAAGCCTGGACTGGCGATTTGCCAGCTTGTCATCGTGCCGCTTCGAGGAGTCGCTAGCCGCGTCTATGGGGACCCCGCGCTGAGAAGCAAGTACGTGAATGATGATGGCGGCCCTTCGCGGTGGTGGCAGGAGGCGCAGAAGCGGGTCGACGACATCTTCGGAAAGATCGCGGAGCCAATTTCGACACAGCTGCGAAAGTTCGCCGAGCGGCTGGAGCCAGACCAGCTCGATCGACTCGAGCGGTACGTGAGTCGACGACGCACCCAACATCTCGATGCTGAGTCCTTGGTCAGAGACTTCGGAGCCAGGGAGCGTCGAAAGCGTTGGGTCTCTACCTGGGCGCGACGGGGCGTGAAATCGACTCTGGGCGTCATGATAGGTGCCTCAGTGGGGGCCTTGTTCAGCGATTCCTATGGCTCGCTACACCATGTCGCATGGGGCTTCACAGGAGCTGTTGTGCTCGCGCAACTGCTCGCCGCGTGGAAGCCTCAGCGCAACTACGTTACCCAAGCGCAGATAGAGATGACCAACGCCGAAATCAAGCAACCGGAACCATCGGTGGCGCTGTCTGACAGGCCCCTTCGTCTCAAGCGTGACGCCAAGCCGAAGAAGGGGCAGTAACCCAGCCCGATACGGGTTCCGGGCGCACTCGCGAGCAAGTTGGTGGCCAGACCATCCCAGCCTGCATATCTGTGACGAAGAGCCGCTGGCGGGCGCCATCGCTCCGGGCAGTCGGAAGTGGTACCATGAAGTCTAGGAAGGACTCACGCGGAAGCGGTGATGAGCCTACAAACCGAGGCATGCTGAGCAGACCATGGCGAGCAACGACCAGATCAAGGCCCTCCTCAAGAGTCACGCGGAAGGCGACGAATCCCGCTTCTATGCGGTCGCCCTGCAGATGGCCGCGGGCGCTGCCCGGAGCGGCAAGAGCAAGCTCGCCCAGGAGCTGAAGGAGCTCGTGGACGAGCTCCGCGAGCGGGCTGGCAAGGTGTCACCCACGCCGACCAGCGCCCGGCCGGTACCGCTCGCACAGCCGCGCGGTGAGCTCGCGGGCATCTTGTCGGTCGACTACCCGACGACAAGGCTCTCAGAGGTTGTCCTCGAGTCATCGCTGATGGCGAGGCTGCATCGCACGGTACTCGAACAGCGACAGCGCGAGCACATCCGCGACCACGGGTTCTCTCCGCTGCGGAAGCTCCTGCTTGCCGGGCCGCCGGGAACCGGCAAGACCATGACCGCCCGTGCGCTGGCCGGTGAGCTCTCGTTGCCGCTCTTCACGGTGCAGCTCGATGGTCTCATCACAAAGTACCTCGGAGAGACCTCCGCCAAGCTCCGGCTTGTGTTCGACGCGATACGAAGCACCCGTGGCGTGTATTTGTTCGACGAGTTCGATGCCCTTGGAAGCGAACGCAGCTCGAAGAACGACGTGGGTGAGATTCGGCGGGTGCTCTCGTCGTTTCTCCAGTTTGTCGAGACCGACGACTCGGACGCCCTGGTCATCGCCGCGACGAACCATCCCAAGCTCCTCGACGAGGCCTTGTTCCGGCGTTTCGACCTCGTGCTCGAGTTCGGGCTCCCCTCCGAAGCGCTCGCACTCCAGGTGTTGAAGAACCGGCTGGCGTTGATGGGGACGGCGAAGGTGGACTGGAACGCCGTGTTGCCGCATGCTCGCGGCCTCAGCGCCGCTGACATTGCGCGTGCCTGCGACCAGGCCGCGAAGGATGCGATCCTCGACGGGGGTCGACCGCTCGCGACCGATGACATCATGCGCGCCCTGATCGACCGGCAGGCCGGGCGTCCGGGCGCCCGCTAATCGGCAAACAGGACCATCGTGATGACCCTGCGCGATCGCCCTCACCTGCGAGTGAAACGGCCTGCTCGTGTCGAGACTTACCGGCCGCATCCGCCGCGCATCGACAAGAAGCCAATCGACGTCAAGGATCGGCCTGGGCAGGGGGCACACCTCACCGCAGCGCTCCAGCAGGCCCAGGGATTGGCCAGTCAGCGCCGCCAAGCCGCGAACGTCGATATCCCAGGTGCGCATCGGTCGATCTATATCGAGTTTGCGAGCAGGCCTGGGGTGGCGCTCGAGGTCGACGGCCTAGGCGACCCGACGCGCGGGATCGAAGTCGCCAACGTGCGCCGACGGGCCGATGTCGAATATGCCACTGTGGTCGTTCCGGAAGGCCAAGTAGGCTACTTCCTCAAGAGGTTCGCGGCCTATGCGAAACCTACGGCCAAGAGGTTCCGAGAACGGCGCTACGAGGGGTTGCTCGACCCGGTGCGCGATTTGCTTCTGGCAACCCTTCGAGCGCTCTGGACCGATGACCCAGATCGGTTCCCCGACGATGACGAGGTCGTCTGGTGGGAGGTCTGGCTACGCCGCACAGATGGGCATGAGCTCGCGCGGGTCGGGAGCCTCACCGGCCACTTCGGCATGGACCTGCATCCGCACCGACTCCAGTTCGACGAGCGGATCATCGTTCTTCTGAAGGGCTGCGCGCGCGATCTCGCGACCTCGATCGACGTCATGGACGACCTTGCCGAGCTTCGTCTCCCAAAGCTCTCGGGAGCCGACCTAATCGAAGCCAGCCCAGAGGAACAAGCCGAGTGGGTCGAAGAGCTGCGCGCCAGACTCGAGTTCGCGCCGCCCAACGCGCCAGCGGTGTGTGTCTTGGACACCGGGATCAACCGCGGCCATCCACTCTTGTCGGACTCGCTCAATCAGGCTGACAGCCACGCGGTAGTGACCTCCTGGGGAACGAGCGACCACCACGGTCACGGGACAGAGATGGCCGGCCTCGCAGTGTATGGGGACCTGACGCCCGTCTTGGCTTCATCGGCTCCGGTCCAGCTGCGGCATCGGGTGGAGTCGGTGAAGATCCTCCCGCCGGGTGGGCTGCAGAACGAGCCCGATCTCTACGGAGCCGTCACCGCCGAGGCGACCCGGCTCGCAGGCCGCATCGAGAGACGCCGAGTATTTTCGATGGCGGTGACGTCGCCGGACCAGGGCGAGCGTGGACAGCCCACCTCTTGGTCGTCCTCGGTCGACGCCTTGGCGGCTGGGCGCGACTGGGAGCCGACGACGAAGGAGCTCAAGTGGGTCGATGGCGTCGCAAGGTCGAAGCTGTTCGTCGTGAGCGCGGGCAATGTGCCTGACGAGAAGCTCGAGCGTAGCCACCTCGAACGGAGCGATATCGAGATCGTGCAGGATCCGGCGCAGGCCTGGAACGCGCTGACCGTTGGGGCGTGCACCGAGCTCGCGGTCGTCCAGGACCCGTCGTTGTCTGGCTGGAGTCCGGTGGCGCTGCCGGGTGATCTGTCACCCTACAGCACGACGTCGGTGGGCTTCGAGTCGAGTTGGCCCATCAAGCCCGAGGTCGTCTTCGAGGGCGGTAATGTCCTGGCGAGCGGGTCTGGTGAGATCCTGCGAGGTGTGGACGAGCTCTCGTTGCTGACGACCCACGCGCGACCGGCCGAGCGCGCGTTTGCTATGTCGTGGGCCACTAGCGCTGCGACGGCGCAGGTCTCACGAATGGCCGCGATGATCTGGGCCGAGTATCCCCAGCTCAGACCCGAGACGGTCCGGGGTCTCATCGTTCACTCCGCGCGGTGGACGACCAGAATGACGACAAGCCTGCGGAGCAAGGGGAAGCGCGACCGGGTCCCACTTCTGCGTCGTTATGGATATGGCCAGCCCGACCTGATGCGCGCGACCCGCAGCGCGACGAACTCGGCGACTCTCATCATCGAGGGTGTAATCAGACCGTTTCGCGATGGCAAGATGCGTGAGCTCCAGGTGCATGAGCTGCCCTGGCCCGAGAGCGTGTTGCAATCGCTCGGGTCGAGCACAGCCAGGATGCGGGTGACCTTGTCTTATTTCGTCGAGCCGAACCCGAGTCGCACGGGTTGGCGCACAAGACATCGCTACGCGTCGCATGGGCTTCGGTTTGTGGTGAAGCGGCCGACGGAGACGTTGGATGAGCTTCGGAAGCGGCTCAACCTGGCGGCTCTCGACGGGGACGAACGCCGCCCGAAGAGCGACTCGGACGGCGACGGGTGGTTTCTCGGCGCAGAGCTGCAGAGAAAGGGCTCCGTCCACTCCGACGTCTGGACTGGCTCCGCGGCGGAGCTCGGTTCACGCAGCGCCATCGCAATCGTGCCGGCGAGTGGCTGGTGGAAAGACCAACCCAATCGAGACCGGAGCGAACACGGAGTGGCATACAGCCTCATCGTTGGGATCGAGCTCGAAGGCGTCGACGTCGACGTTTGGACGCCGATCAGCAATGAGGTCGAGGTTGAATCGGCTGCGATCGCCGTGGAGGCGCAATGACGCGCGCAGCCGCGTTTCGCGGCGAGCGCGGGGAGGATGCCGGTGGAGCGAAGCGACGCCGGCCCGACTGGGGCAGGGGCCCCAGGTAGCTCGCGAAGCGAGTGAGGACGGCTCGGCCTTGCGGCGGCCGAGCACGCGGCGAGAATGAAGAGGCGCACGAACGACTCAACCTCCGAACGGAGCAACGCGCGCGCTTGCGCGGGCGCAGGCGCTTGCGTGGGCGCGGGCGCTTGCGTGGGCGCGGGCGCATGCTCGGGCGCGGGCGCATGCTCGGGCGCGGGCGCGGGCGTTTGCGTGGGCGCGGGCGCTTGCGTGGGCGCGGGCGCGGGCGTTTGCGTGGGCGCGGGCCCGGGCGCTCGCGTGGGCGTGGGCGCTTGCGTGGGCAGGCACGAGGCCTTGCCCCTACATCGATATCTCGACAATCGAGCGATTACGATGAGGGCAGGCACGCGGCCTGCCCCCAACCGCAATCATCGGACGTAGGTCGCGCGGCGGCGCATGAGGACGAGCGCAAGGAGCCCAAGGACAAGGCCGAGCATCGTCGTGCCAACCGTTCCGCTCGAGCAGGCGCCGTCGCCGCTGGCCGTGAGGCCGTCGTACGGGGTCTCGTCGCAGAGGTCGCCGACGCCGTCGTCGTCGGTGTCTTCCTGGTCCTCGTTCGGGGTCGTCAGGCAGTTGTCGGTGCCATCGAGGATCCCGTCGGCGTCCGTGTCCTGGCACATGTCGCCGATCCCGTTGTCGTCGCTGTCGGTCTGCTCGGCGTCGCTCACGGTCGGGCACACGTCGCAGGTGTTGCCCACGCCGTCGCCGTCAGTGTCGGCCTGGTCGGCGTTGGTGGTCTCGGCGCAGTTGTCACATGCGTCGCCCACACCGTCGTCGTCGGCGTCGACCTGGTCGACGTTGGAGGTCGTCGGGCAGTTGTCACACGCATTGCCGATCCCATCGTCGTCGGTGTCGGTCTGGTCCGCGTTGGGCACGTCGGCGCAGTTGTCCTCGCCGTTGACGACGCCGTCGGCGTCGCGGTCCGGGTCGTAGTCGAGCACGCAGTCAATTGTCCCGACGTTGTCGCTCGGGTCGGTGGCGGTCACCGTGTAGGTGATCCGCAGGACACCGTCGAGCGTGCGGCCGTCCACCGTGAGGTCGGCGCCCGATGTGCTCACCGGGCAGTCCGCCGGGTCGAGCGGGGTAGCGGCCCCGGCCTCGTCGAGCGTCGCGCAGCTGAACGTCGAGATGGTCGCGACCGCCGTGCATGCGTCCGTCGCCGAGGCGCGGATGATGTCCGGCACACCCGAGATGGCCGCCGTCGGCACACCGCAGACCGCCACGGGCAGGGTCACGTCGTTGACCGTGAGCGCGGTCGTGCACGTGCCGGTATTGCCCGAGGCGTCCTCGGCCGTGAACACCACCGAGGTCTCGCCGACCGGCCAGTCCTTGGTCTGGTCGATGACGGCCTCGTCGATGGCGCAGTTGTCGGTGGCGCTCGCGGGCACCGTGCCGGTCCAGGCGCAGGCGTCGGCGGCGGCATCCTGGGTCAGCGACTCGGGGCAGGTGATGACCAGTGGCACGTCGTCGATGACCTCGACCTCGTGGGTGCAGGTCGCCAGATTGCCGGCCGGGTCGACCACCGTCCAGGTCACCGTCGAGACACCGACCGGGAAGGTCTCCGGGGCGTCGCTGTAGGTGACGAGCGCCTCGGTCGCAAAGCACGAGTCGGCGATGGTCGGAGCACCGAGCTCGACCATAGCGATACACGCCGTCGGCAGCGTCGAAGCCCTGACGTCTTCGGCGCAGGTGGCCGTCGGCGCCGTGGTGTCGGTGACGACGACCTCCGTCGCGCAGGTCGACGTGTTGGCGTTGCCGTCGGTGGCACCGAAGACGACCGGCGTGATGCCCAGCGGGAAGGTCGTGCCTTCATAGGCGACCGACAGCTCGACGCCGCACGGGTCGACGGCGACCGGTAGGAAGTTGTTCGGGTCGAGCGTGGCGACGCCGCCGATGCACTCGGCCGTCTGCGTCCCGGCGCACGTCAGGGCAGGGGCCTCGAGGTCGAGCGGGCAGGTGGCGGTCGAGACCTCCCAGGTCCAGATAGCGGGCGTCGGGTCACACTTGACGACCGGCTCGTAGCGACATGCGCGGACCTGGAACTCGTGGCCGCCCAGCGTCAGCTCGTCGGCCTCGTAGTCGGTCGAGCCGCCGTCGCATCGGGTCCACTCGCCGCCGTCGAGTCGGCACTCGAACTCGGTGTGGGTAGGCGTCACCGGGTCGATGAAGTCGAAGGCCGCGCCTTCGGTCGGGCTCGTCAAGGTCGGCGGGCCGTCGGTGATCTCCGTCTCGGGGAAGGTCGTGTCGATGAGCCAGGTGTAGGTCGCAGGGGTCGGGTCGACGTTGCCCGCCACGTCGGTGGCGTACACGTAGATCGTGTGGGTGCCGTCGCTGAGGCCCGTGAAGGTCTCCGTCGCGTCACACGCCACATAGGCCACCAGAGCCGGCGGGGTGGTCGCAGGGTCGATGACACACCGGTAGGTGACCGGGTCCTCGTCCGAGCCGAAGCCGAAGATAGCGGTCGGGTTCTGCGACGGGTCGGTCGGGTGGACCGGGATGAAGGTGTCCGGCGGGGTGTCGTCGACGACCCAGATGTGGATGGCGGGCGTCGGGTCGATGTTGCCGCCGGGGCCGATGGTCGCGACCTCGAAGGTGTGCTCGCCCTCGGGGAGCTCGTCGTAAGACACCGTCTTACCGTCGCAGCGCACCCAGGTCCCGCCATCGATACGGCAGTTGAAGGTGAGCGTCTCGGGGCTCTCCGGGTCGGCATACGTGAAGGTCGCGGACGACGACGAGGTCGGCGAGTCGGGTGCCGTCGTGATGACCGTGTCGGGCAGGCTCGTGTCGATGGTCCACGTGTAGACGGCGGGCGTCGGGTCGGGCGTGCCAGCGACGTTCACGACGTAGACATGGAGCACATGCACACCGTCGTCGAGCTCCGCGAACGTAATGGTGCGGCCGCAGTCGTCATAGTCTTCGAGGCCCGGGAGGGCCGGTGGGACGACGTCGGGGTCGAGCGTGCAGAAGTAGGTAGCGACCTCGGACTCGGGGATGCTCGCCGAGAAGACAAACGTCGCGGTCGAGGTCTGGGCCGGGTTCTGCGGGCCCGCGTCGATGAAGGTGTCTGGCACCGTCGTGTCGATGAGCCAGGTGTAGACGGCCGGGCTCGGGTCGACGCCGCCGTCGGGGCCGATGGCGCGAACGAGGAGCGTGTGTGAGCCGGCGACCAGCGTGCCGGTCGTGAACACACCGCCGCCGCCGGTCGACGGGATAGGCCCGTCGCAGCGCACCCAGGCGCCGCCATCGAGGCTGCACTCGAAGCGTGTATTGGTCGCGGTCACCGGGTCGATGAAGGTGAAGCTGGCCGTCGTCGCCGCGGTCACGAGCGGCGGGCCGCTGGTGATCGTCGTGTCGAGGTTCGCACACACGGTGCCCTCGGGGTCGAGCGGGTCCTCGTCGATCCGATCGTCGCAGTCGTTGTCCTTGGCGTCGCAGATCTCGAGGCCCGGGTTCAGCGGGGCTACGCTGCAGCGCCACGAGCTGCGGTCCTCGCGGCAGATCCGCAAGCCCACCTGGCGGCACTCTCCGAGGCCCACGACACACTCGAGGCCGAGTACAAAGTCCTCGTCGGTCTCGCCGTCGCAGTCGTTGTCGACGGCGTCGCAGGTCTCGGCCGCCCCCTCACCCGGGACGGCATCGCAGATGACGCCGGTGCCATCGGACGTACAGACCGTGAAGCCCGGTCGCTCGCACAGGCCTTCGCCGTTGGTGCACTCGACGCCGGTCGCGAAGCCCTCGTCGACCTGCGTATTGCAGTTGTCGTCGACGTTGTTGCAGGTCTCGGTGGCGCCCGGGTTGATGGCGGCGTTGGTGTCCTGGCAGTCGCCACAACCATTGGGGCACACGGTGGCGCCAGCGATGCAGCCCATGGCCGCGTCGCACCAGTCGTCGCCGTCGTCGTCGCAGCCCTCGTCGGTCTGGCCGTTGCAGTTGTCGTCGAGGTTGTTGCAGATCTCGATGCGACCCGGGTTGAGCGCGGCGTTGGCGTCGTTGCAGTCGCCGCAGCCGTTCGGGCAGACGGTGACCACGGTGCCGGTGAGGCAGCCCATGGTGACGTCGCAGAAGTCGTCCGTGTCGTCGTCGCAGCCCTCGTCGGTCTGGCTGTTGCAGTCGTTGTCGACGTTGTCGCAGATCTCGACCTGCGAAGCCGTGGTCTGAACGCAGCTCACGCCGCCGCCCGCCGCGCACTGGAAGACACCGTTCTGACACGCGTTTCCGTCGCCAGGCGTCGGGTCGCAGGCGGTCCCGAGCTGCGTGAAGTCCTCGTCGATGTCGCCATCGCAGTCGTTGTCCTTGGCGTCGCAGAGCTCGGCGACCGCACCCGCGAGCGGGTTGCACGTGTCGCGGACCTCGCCGGCCGAACACTGGGTCATGCCCGCGTTGCCAGCGCACTCGCCGACGCCGCATTGGGTCTGTCGGCTCTGGAAGTTCTCGTCGGTCTGGGCATCGCAGTCGTTGTTCTCGGCGTCGCACAGGTCTTCGACGACCTGGTAGGTGCGGGGGAAGGCGTTGGCGCCGTAGATCTGCGGCGTACACGACTGCCAGGTGCCTGCGACACAGAGGTTACGCGTCGTCATGGAGCCGGCGCACACACCGTTCTGAAGGGTGCAGGGGACGAGCACGAGGTCGAGGTCCTGCGCATCGAGGAGCCCATCGCAGTCGTCGTCGGCGTTGTTGCAACGCTCGGCGGTCGGGGTGCCGGTGACACACGAGTCGACGACCTGGCCCGCGACACACGAGGTGTCGCCGGTCGCGGCGCACGCGCCGACACCACAGGTCGTGTCGAGCGAGACGTAGTCGTCGTCGTTGCCAGCGAGGCAGTCGTCGTCGAACCCGTCACACGTCGTGTCGACCGTGTCGTAGCGCGGGTTGTGGGCCTCGTAGGCGGCGGTGTCGCAGGCCGACCAGGCGCCGGCGACACACAGGCGGCTCGGTCGCATCGAGTCTTCGCAGGCGCCGGACTGGAGCGAGCACGCGATGGAGACGAGGTCCTCGTCGGCGGCATCGAGCAGCGTGTCGCAGTCGTCGTCGGTGCCGTTGCAGGTCTCGGGGACACCCGGGCGGGCGGTGAAGGTGTTCTGGCAACCGACGAACGCGGTACACGTGTCGACCGTGCAGAAGACACCGTCATCGCAGTTGGCGATGCCGCCACCGACGAGGTTCGAAGCGACGGTGATGGCGTTGCTGGCGGTGAGCGTCGCGCGGTTCACGAGCGCCTGGCCGGCTGCCGCGGTGACGGTCGCATCATAGGTGCGCACGAGGGTCTGGCCGGGTGCCAGCTCGGGCAGGGTGGTCGACAGGGTGCCGTTGGTCAGGGTCCAGCCGGCCGTCACGGTCGGGGTCACACCCTCGCCGATGGGGTCGGCCAGCGTCGCGTTGCGCACGACGGTCTTGCCGTTGTTCGTCGCGGTGAGTGTCACGAGGAAGGTCTGGCCGTCGACACCGCAGCCGAGGCTCCAGTTCTTCGACAGCGTCAGGCGGTCACTGCAGTCACCCACGAGCGTCCCGGTCGCGGCGTTGGAGCGGCCGGTATAGAAGCGGGCAGGGGTCGCGATCACCGCATCGACGGACAGGTTGACGACGCCCCGGGCCGGGAGGTCGAAGGTCCATCCGAACGTCGGTGCGCCGACGGCGTTGGCCCCCGGTCCGTTGATGGACCCGGCGACGTAGGTCATGCCGGCAGGCAGCGTGAAGGGAACCGTGACGCCGGCCTTGGCAGTGGTGCTCGGGTTGGTGACCGTGAGGTTCCATCGGACGGGTGTCTTGTCGGTGTCGCACTGCGAGCCGACCGATGGGGCGACGACGACCTGGAGGGCGTCGTTGTTGGGTGTCGCGGTCGGGAGCGAAGTCGTGGCCGGGCAGGCGCCGGTGCCCGATGCGGTGACCGTGCCCGACGCGATGCCGGTCGGGGTGCCGCGGATCACGACGGCGCCGCGTGAGCCGGCGCGCAGGGTGCGTGAGCCACTGACGATTTCGCCTGGGGTGAAGGTGACCGTGTTGGCGGCGATGGTGCCGCCGGGGGCGACGACGCCCGACAGGTTCGTGAGAGCGACCGAGAGCGTCGGGCTCTGGATGGCCTGTGCGCCGGTGTTGGCGAAGTGGACCGTGTAGAGGACCTCCTGGCCGGACGCGACGGTGACCGGGGCGACCTCGGTGACGAGCTCGAAGGTGCCGGCGGGCGCGGTGACCAGCGTCGAGGCCGAGGCCTGGTTGTCGGCGATGTCGGACTCGGGGGCCTGGCCCTGGAAGTCGGCGCGGACGACGGCGCTCTGAGCGGCGCTGGCGCAGCCCGACCAGACGAGGTCGAAGGTCGCGGAGCCGGTCGAGCCGGCGGCGTTGTTGCCGGTGCCGTAGGGGTTGATCGACAGCGTGTGTGAGGCCGGGCTGTAGTTGATCGTGTGTGGGCTGTTGGTCGGCAGGGTCGCGGTGGCGCCGGTCGGCAGATAGACGAAGATGGCGCCCGTGATGGGGGTGTTGCCGTTGTTGCCGAAGTCGACGGTGTAGGTCGCGGGGGTGCCGACCGGGACGCTGGTCGGGCCGTCGATGGTCACCCAGAGGTTGGGGAAGTTGCCGACGATCGAGACGACGTCCGGGTCGTTGTTGGCGGCGTTGCAGTCGATGGTGGGCGACTCGGCGGCGAAGCTGCCGACGAGCACCGTGCCTGCCACTTCGATGGCGTTCTGGCAGGTCGCCAGCAGATAGACCTCGGACTGCAGCGGCATCTCGGCGACGAGCATCGTGTAGGTGTTGGTGGCGGCGTCGTAGGCGTCATTGGTGACCACGAGGTCGGTGTCGACTTGGACATCGAGGTCGATGCAGCCGAACGGGGCGGTCACGGTGAGGGTCACGTCGCGGGCGATGCCGGGGCCATCGTTGACGGCGACCATCTCGTAGTCGAGGAAGAGGCCGGGGGCGACGACGCCCTGGTCGACGTCCATGGTGAGCGCGAGGTCGGCGGTGTTCACGCTGAGGTTCGCGGTCGAGGTGTTGTTGGACAACGTGATCTCGGGTGTCGAGGTCGTGATGTCCGCCGTGTTCGAGATGTTGGTCGTGCAGATGTCGGCGAGCTCGACCTCGAAGGAGAAGCTCGGGTTCTTGTCGGTCTGGTAGCTGACCGACCAGCCGTCGAGCCGCGGGGTCTCGCCGCCACAGGCGCGCCAGTAGAAGACACGGGCGAGGCTCTCCTCGTTGACATTGACCGAGGCCGAGCCAACGACGAGCCCGGATGCGTTGCCCAGCGTCGGGAAGTGGGCGCCGTCGGGGAAGAGCTGACCGAGGTTGCGGAAGCGGCCGGCGTCCCAGGTCCAGGCGGAGCCGCGGAACTGCCCGTCGATGACGCCGTAGCCGAGCACACGGTCGCCGACGAGGCCGGTCGTGATGTCGAATGCGCCAAAGCCGCTGTCGAGCTGGGTGTAGTTGTTGTTGTCGTAGAACCAGGCGTTGGCGCTGTTGTCGCCGGGCACCGAGAAGAGCGCGACGTGGCCGTTGTCGGCGGAGGTCGAGGTCCCGAAGGCCTGCCGCAGGTATAGGCCGTCGAAGTCGAAGCCCGTCGAGAGCACGGTGCGTGGGGCGTCATCGGGTGTGAGGAGCTGTTCCGCGAGGAAGCCGTCGCCGACGTCGGTCCACACGATGGTGCGGAAGTCGAGGTCGCGGGTCTGCAGGTTGCGGCTGCCGACGATGCGCAGCGTGTCACCGGATTCGTCGAGCTGGAGGGGGGCGACGAAGCCGAGGCTCGCGACGCTGATGGCGAGCGCGTCCGAGAGGGCATCCGAGAGGTCGATGGCATGCCACGAAGAGGGGCAGGCGGAGGCGTCGACGGGGCGCCAGAGCATGGCGCGGTAGTCGTAGCCGTTGGCGCTGGGAGTGGCGGACACGCCGATGACGGAGCCGTCCTCGCCGAGCCCGGTCACGACGGACGCGGGGGCGAGGTCGTTCTCCTGCTCGAAGACGCGGATGGGCCTTGCGAGGTAGCCATCGGAGACCGGACACCAGACCGTCGGGGTGCCGAACTTCGTGAAGGACGAGAGCTCGCCAACCCGAAGGTAGCTGCGGCGCGCGTTGAAGGTACCGGCGATGAGGCCTGCCTCGTTGATGTAGGTGCGGGCTTCGATGGGGAGGTCGGGCATGGCGCGCGGTGTCTCGAAATTCGAGACTTCGCTGTTGGGGCGAGGGAGGCACCGCGCGGTGTAGGGGATGCCGTCGGTGCCCGGGGTGGCCGGGGTCCAGACGATGTTCGGTTGGATCTGGTAGTCGGCCGGGTCGCCGAAGCTGTAGTTGACGTCGGGCTCGCAGCTCGGGTCGATGGCCCAGGTGTTGAAGATGTCGTAGGAGGCCCAGCCGACGATGGTGCTGTTGTCGTTGATGTCGCTCGGGTTGCTGTTGGTCCAGTAGTAGCCGGCGTAGGCCGCTTCAGCACTGATGGGCAGCACGTCGTGGATACGCCACGCGGTGCCGTTGCCGTTCTCGCTCCAGGCCCAGGCGGTCATGTTGCGGTCCTCGCCGCCTTGGAACCAGGTGACGTTGCCCTCCTGGATGCCGACGATGAGGCCGGCTTCGTTCAGCGCGGTCGGGAAGCCCCAGAAGTTGTCGTCATCCGGGACGATGTCCTTCATGCAGGTGCCGGACTCGCCGGTGATGAAGGCGCGCACCTGGAGGTTCGGGTGGTCGGCCGGGTCGATGCCGGTGAGGTCGAAGGCGTTGTCGCCGTCGGGGTCGATGTCGTGGCTGGCGAGCACGGTCTCTTCGCCGTCGCCGTCGGTGCTGAAGACCTCGATGGACATGGCCTCGTCGGGCGAGCCGCCGAAGGTGGCGTCGACGCTCAAGGCGCCCCAGGACAGGACACGACCATCATCGGGGCGCGGCAGGACGGGCGAGGTGTAGCTGCCGTTGCCCACGCCGCCGCCGAAGTCGCAGGCGGTCGGGATGCCGTCGCAGGTGAACTCGGGCTCGGGGCCGCAGTCGGGGGTGTCGGTGCCGTAGCCCGAGCCGCCGGAGCTCATACAGTTGTTCCAGCCCTCCATGGCGTTGTTGTGGCGGGAGATGCACTGCTCGCGCCACCGCTGGTAGGTCAGTGAGGTGGTGTCGGCGGGCGGGCAGCAGGACTGGTTGCACTGGCCGCCGGGGAAGTAGACCCCGGTGCCGAAGCACTTGGATGGGGTCGGCAGGCTGCCGTAGCAGGTGCCGTCGCAGCCGGGCGGGCTGCAGGTGTTGACGGGCTCGGGGCCGCAGTTGCCGCCGGTCGCCTGGCAGTTGTTCCAGTTGGACAGGTCGTTCTCGAACTGGGACTCACACTCGAAGTCGCGCAGCGGGCAGCAGCTCTGGCAGCAGGCCCCCTCGGGGACGTAGGCGCCGCCGTAATAGCTGCACTCGGAGGTCTGCTTCGGGCACTCGTTCGCGGTGGCGCACGCGTCCACTTCCCCGCCGCCGGCGACCACGACGGCCTGGAGCTCTTCGCTCGCCTCGGTGCCATCGTAGGTGCCCTCGTCGAACTCGGCGACGCTCGACTGCGAGAAGGTGCCGGTCGCTGGGGCGGGCATGGCGTCGTCGTAGCGCACCCGCACGGAGCGGACGTTGGGGCCGGCTTGCGCGGTCCAGGAGCCGGTGCCGTCGTCGAGCTCGAGGGTGGCGCCGATGGGGATATTGCGCTGCGAATTGGCGACGTAGATGAGGCCGTCGACGAGTGTGTCCGACATGGAGACGTCGCTCGCGGGGAAGCGGCCGGCGTTGCCGTATTCGACCGTCACGCGGACGCGGTCGCCGCCGTCGGCGTACGACTTGGTCGGGTCGGTGGCGTTGGTCATTGTCTTGATGACAAAGACATCGGACCGATAGACGGTGGCACCGCAGGCGGCCTGGTTGTTGTCGAAGTACTCCTCGTCGTCGTCGCCGTCGCGGCCGATGACGGTGCCCGTCGCGGTGCTGGTGAAGGCGGTCGAGTCGGCGACCTGGAGGCCGACCTTGGCGCTGATGGTGACGCGGGCGGCGTCGCCGGCGGCGAAGCCGATCTTGAGGTAGTAGTCGGCGGCGTTGACGTTGGTCGTCTGGCCGAGCGTGAAGGTCGTGCCCGAGCGGGTCCAGGCGACGGGCATGGTGACGCGGCGGCCGGACTCGTCGATGGGGTAGACGGACTCGCCGCGGTCATCGACGAGATTGAGGGTCGCGGAGTCGTCGAAGAGGTACTCGAGGCTCGGGTCGAGTGCGGCGACGAAGCGGATGCCGTAGGCCGGGGTGGTGCCGGTGTTGGCGAGGTCGACGGTGAAGGTCGCGGTCTCGCCGGGAGGCAGGCCGGGCAGGACGCCCGACGGGCTGCAGACCGTCTGGACCTCGAGGTCGACGCCGGGGGTGCGCACGGTGGCGGTGGCGGTGTTGTTGGTCAGGTCGGCGTCGGCGAAGGAGTTGCCGATCATGGCGATGGAGGCCGTCGCGGTGAAGGGCTGGCCGGTGAACGGAAGGGCGCCGCCGGGTGCACGAGCGGTCGTTGCGATGCGGATCTCGAAGGGGCCGGTGAGGCGGTCGAGGTCGCCCGGATTACAAGGCGCGGTCGCGCAGTGGGAGACGACGAACGCGATGTGGTTGACGGTGGCGCCGGCGACCGAGGTCCAGCCGTTGGCGGGAAGCGTCGGGTTGGCGGGCGAGAAGGTCGGGGTCGGGCCGAGCGCAGCAGCGGAATAGTAGATGCCGGTGCCGGGCGGGGCGATGAGGCCGGCGAGCGAGAAGTCGGCCTGGTTGTTGGGGACCGGGCCGTCGGGGAACGCGAAGAAGACGACGGTGTTCTGGCCGTCCTCGGGGTCCTCGTTGCCGTAGAGCAGGGTGAAGGTCGTGGTCTCGCCGGGCTTGACCAGGGTCGGGACACTGACGGTGACGTAGGGGTCGGGTAGCGGCGTCGTGACGGAGACCTCTGCGACGTTGGTGAAGACGGTGTCCTCGCCGGTCTCGGTGAAGGCCTCGGCGCGATTGGTGAGCGTCGTACCGGGGTTGACCGTCTGCAGCACTCGCGCGCGGAAGGTGAGCGTCACGGGGCCCGAGGGGCCAGGCAGGACACCCGCGTCGAGGTTGGTCGGCTTCAGGCGGAAGACGGCCAGGCCGGCCTGGTCGTTGGGCTCGGCGGAGGCCAGCGTGTAGCCGGGGGTCAAGACGCGGGCGGACGGCGCGACGTAGGTCATGCCGGCCGGCAGGATGTCGACGACGGTGACGTCGGTTGCGGTCTTACGGTTCTCGTTGCTGACCGTGAGGGTGTAGGTGACCTCGTCGCCCGAGCGGGGCTGCGGGTTGTCGACGAGCTTGCGCATGAAGAGGTCGGCGTTCTCGACCAGCGTCGTGCAGTCGTCATAGATGCTCGCTTCGCCGAACTCGTTGGTGGCGGTGCCGATGACCTCGTTGGTGATGAAGGTGCCCGACTGGATGCCGTTGCGGACGGTGCCGGCGATGGTGATGGTGCCCTCGTCGAGCGAGCCGAGCGGTGGGAAGGTCCAGGTGTAACGTGTGCGGCCGTTGACGGTCGCGACGACGGTGGAGGTCGGGGCGGGCATGAACGCGATGTCGGCCGGGTCGACGATGAGCTGAGCCGGGAGCGTGTCGCTGATGACGACGGCGTCGTCGGGGTTGGTCGTGTCGTTGCGGAAGTGGATCGTATAGACGATCTCTTCGCCGACCGAGGCGACCTCGTCGCAGGTCTTGGCAAGGTCGAGGCCGGGCTCGTCCGACAGCAGGAACGAGACGCGTGGGCTGATCGATTGGAAGAGCTCGGCCGAGACGATGGCGCCCTCGTTGGTGACGAGCTGGCCTGCGAGGTTGGTGCCGGTGACCATGACCTCGATGAAGGCGGTCTGGGGCTGGCCGCTCGGGAAGAGCGGCGGGTTGAGGGTCTGGTCGTCCGCGAGGATGGCGACCCAGCGGGCGCCGGCCGGAGCGGTGACCCAGCCGTTGGCGTCGGGGGCAGGGCCCGGTGTGAAGTGGGCGCGCACGACGGCGTCCGAGAACTGGAAGTCGGGGGTGAGGGCGGGCGGCAGGCCACCGGTCGTCGGGTTGTTCGGGAAGAAGGGCGGCACCTTGTCGGAGAACCAGACGGGGCTGCCCACGGGGGCCTTGACGCGGGTCAGGGTCAGCACGTCGGCGAGGCGGTCGATGACCCAGGTCTGGGTCGAGGGGGCGGTGCCGTTGTTGCGATAGGTCAGGCTGTAGGTGACCGGGATGTTGGAGCCGACGACGCGGTAGTCGACGTCCTTGTTGAGGGCGAAGACGGGGCTCGAGGCGATGGAGGTCTGGTAGGTCGGGCGGGCTCGGACGGGCACACAGTCGTCGTCGGCGACGACGTCGGCGACCGTGCTGAAGGTCGAGTTGTTTCGAATGCCGAGGGGGAGCTGATAGCGGAGCTCGACCGCGCGGGTCTGGTTGGGGAGGATGGTCGGCCAGGTGACGGTGACGCGGGCCGGGAGGTCATAGGTGATGGTGCCGCCGCCCGAGTTGACGAGGACGAGGTCGAGGTAACGCTCGACGCCGTTGGCGACGACCTTCGGGATGTCGATGGTGGTGACGATGTTGGTCGCGGTGTCGAGCGGGTTGCCGAGGTTGCTGCGGTTCTGGACGTAGACCGTGTGGGTCGCCGTCTGGCCAGGCTCGACCGAGCCGGTGCCGGTGGCATACGAGGTCGACAGGTCGGGGACGAGCGGGCGGATGGCAACGTCTTCCCAGTCGGATACGGTGGCCGGGCCGCCGGGGACAGCGACGGTGACGTTGTTCAGCGGGGTGTAGCGGTAGACCTTGGCGGTGGCCAGGTTGGTCGTGCAGGGCTCGTTGGCGATGCAGGTCGCGCGGGCGGGTTTTTCGGCGCAGGCCGAGGCGCCAGCGGCGGGGGTCTGGACCGTGAAGTCCATGGTGACGGCGGTCGGCTCGGTGCCGGCGCAGTTGATGGTCGGGGCGGCGCCCGTGCAGTAGGACGAGCGGATACGGGTGATCTCGAAGGCGACCCATTCGACCGTGGCGGGGCGGGCGCTGGACCAGTTCGCGGCGATGGTGGTCGTGTTGGCGACGTAGAGCTCGGGCTGGGTCGGCGACGCGGCGGTGTAATACCAGACCTTGCCGACGGACGCCGGGATGGACGCCGACACGAAGGTGGTGTCGACGGGGACGCGGTCGTAGACGACGACGTTGTCGAGCGACGAGACGCCGCCGTTGCTCACGAAGAGCTTGTAGGTGATGGGCTGGCCCCAGGTGATGAAGCGGCCGGGGTTGTCATCGTAGTTGACGCGGATGGCCGCCGAGCCGTTGACCTGGTCGCCCTTGGCGAAGCCCCAGACGGCCCCCTCGTTGACGCCGATCTTGATGGGGAGGCAGGCCGTGCGTGGGGCACAGGCCGTGCCGCTGCAGGCGTTGACGCCGGCTACGGATTCCTGGGCGGTGGCGAGGACGGCTTGCGCGGTGGAGCATGCGTTGACGACGGTGTCGTTGGGCATGTTGGCGGGGGCCGCGAGCTGGATCTGGTAGGACAGATCGAGACGTTGGCCGAGCGACAGGTCGTTCAAGTCCCAGTAGACGCTGTTGGCGGGGACGAGGACACCATTGTGGGTCTCGGCGACAGTACCTGTTTTTCCCGCGCCGGCGGGGATGGTGACCGCGTTGCCGTTGGCGATGACGCCCTTGGTGATGAAGTCCTGGAAGCTGTCCCACACGATGGGGCTGAAGTAGTTTTGTGCGCCAAACGGGATGCCTTGGTTCCACCAGTTGTGGGGGCTCACCGTGAGGGTGATGTTGGCGGTGCGCGCGGCGTAGTGTTCGCCGCCGATGACGAAGGTGCCTGACGCGTTCTTCTGAAGGCCCGTGTTCGGGGCGGACTCGATGCGGGTGAGGCGGGTCGGGGTCGCGATGGGGTTCGGGGTCGACTGCGAGTTGGAGGCGTAGACGTTGCCGACGAAGTTGAAGCCAAGGCCGCGCACGAGCCCGTTGGGGGCGCGGAAGGTGGCGTAATAGGCGTAGGTCGTGCCGGCGTTCTGGACGGCGGCGGACCAGTAGACGGAGCGGGCCGGGACGGTGACGCCCTGGACGACGAGCGGGCCGGGGCCCGGGTGCCAGAGGCCGCCGAGTGTGGCCGACTCGAAGCCGAGCTGCGGGGTCTGGGTGTAGCGGTCGTCGCTGACATTGCCGACGGTCAGGAAGGCGACGTAGCTCGTGGCGTTCACGAAGCTGACGGAGACCGGCATCCGGAGCTGGATGGCGTCGCCGGCGTTGCGGGCGGCGGGGGCCTCGAGGCCGGCGTTGATGACCGAGGTCGGGACGAACGTGGCTTTCAGGGCGCTCACGGTGGGTTTGATGGCGGCGCCCTGGTCGGCCAGGATGATGCGGAAGCGGAGGCGGCCGGCCGATGTGGGGATAGAGGCGAGCGAGACGCGGCCGGTGTAGGCGGGGTCGTCGGAGGCCACGGGCGAGACGGGGCCGAGCAGCCGGGTCGCCGACGCGTTGCCGGCGGTGGTGTTCCAGACTTCGACCTGGACCTGGTTCGCGGCCGACGAGGTGAGGTCGAGGTAGAGCGAGCCCCATGAGGAGAACGAGGCCGGGGCGACCTCGGAGGTGAACCACCAGTGGCCCGGCAGCGCTGGGTTGACGGGCGCCATCGTGACGAAGCGCCCCTGCGGGTCACGCACGATCGCGTTCTGGCCGACGATGGCGGTGGTGCCAAAGGTGGCTGCGACCGGGGCGATCCCAGCCGAGTCGTCGTATGGGTCGACCCAGGTCCCGAGGTTCGGGTCGGTCACGGGTGCCGCGACAACGGATGTCGAGGTCAGGGCCGAGACCGTCATGACGAGGGCGAGGACGGCGTTCTTGAGGGGGGGCGTCATCGGAGGCTCCGACAAGATGAAGGACGAGAACCCGTCGTCGGCGGCGCGAGGGGCCATCACTCCGGAAGGCCAGAAGGTCACTGGAGTGATGTTCGAGGTGTCCAGGAACTACTGACGGACCTGGCCTTTGGACGATGCCGGACGTCATACGCTGCGGTCAAGCTCGCTGGGTCGAAGGCCTGACCTTTGGTGCGAGGAGGGATGGCTGCGCGAGCGGACACTGCTCCAAGGCTTTGCAAAAGCGTTGATAGTGTCAAATCGCACTGGGCGTCCAGTTCAACGTGGTGGCGGCGCCAGGGTCTCGTAGAGCGTGAGGTGTTGGTTGGTCGGGACGTCCGCGAAATGAGAAATTCGACCAGATGGCCAGCGTACTTCCAGGGTGGCGGTGAGTGCTGCGCCGAGGCCCAACTCGAGATCCAGGCTGGAGGTCGACGTGGCGTTGGACGACCCCGACATGACGTGGCGGGTCTGTTGGGTGAGGGTGCCATCGTCGCGAACGTCCGCTCGGACGATGAGCTTTGCGCCGATGGCGTCGCGGCTGGAGCGGTAGGGGCCTGGTAGGTTCGGGTCACCGACGAGTCGGACCGAGAGCCAGCGGTTGGCGCTGGGGGCGTAGCGGTTCCAGTAGACGCGTGGCGGGGCATCGAGGTTGATGACGACGAGGTCGACGAAGCCGTCGCGATCGAGGTCGGCGGTCATCGAGCCGCGTGAGTTCTGGCGTTGCCTGATGTTGGCGAGCTGGGCCTCGTCGGTGAAGACCCAGGCCATATTGGTGTTGGGCCGGCGCATGTAGAGGCGGTCCCACTCGTTTGCGTTCGTCGCGATGTGCAGGTCCAGGCGGGCGTCGTTGTCGAAGTCCTGGAACTGGGCACCCCACGAGTACACACCGGTCGCTTCGGCGGACTTCACGAGCGAGAAGGTGCCGGTCTCGGCGAGCTGGTTCAGCCACAGCTCGTTGGGTCCGGGGACCACGCCTTGAGCGGCCCAGTCGGTGATGTAGAAGTCGAGGTCCCCGTCGCCGTCGACGTCGGCCGCGTCGATGCCCATGGCCAGCGGGTTGGTCGCGCCCCAGGGCGGCTCGAAGTCCGAGTTGATGGGTGCAAAGCCTTGCCACAGGCCGTCCTCGTCGGGGCCGAGGTTACGATAGAGCATGTCGCGGTCGGACGGGTGGCGGGTCTTGTTGGTGACGATGAGGTCGGGCCAGGAGTCGTCGTCCAGGTCGGCGAAGATGACGGCGTTGGACGAGCTGAAGCTCTGGTAGGGCTCGACGTACCGGCCCTGAGGACTGAGCCATCCGGGGCAGTTGGCGGCCATCGTGACGTCGGTGAAGGTGTGGTCGGCGTTCTGCACGTAGAGGGTGTCGCGCTGGCCAGTGCGGGAGCCGACCTGCGGGGCGTTCCAGTGGCCGTTGTGGTTCCCCACGTAGAGGTCGAGCAGGCCGTCGCGATTGACGTCGGCGAAGGCCGCGGTCATCGAGAGCTCGAGTCTCTGGCCTTCGTGTCGGGAGAGGGCGAGGCCGAGCTGATCGGGGTCGTCGCCGACGGGGACGGTGGTGTCGGTGGCGTCCTCGAAGGCGAGCGCGCCGGTGTCGGCGAGCAGGTTGCGGAAGAGCACGTTGGGTGCGTTCCAGAACACGGCGTAGAGGTCTGTGTCGCCATCGTTGTCGATATCGGCTGCGAGGAGGCCGGCGGCACCGGCCTCGCGACCGGGGCTGAGCTCGAGCGGGACGAGCGCGCGCGCTGGGCGAGCGCTGGGGTTGGAGGCCGGGCGGTTGAGGTGGACGACGAGCGGTACGCCTGGAGCGGGAGGCAGGATGAGCTCGGGGAAACCATCGTTGTCGAGGTCGGCGAACACCCCGCCGGGGCCATGGTTCTCGCCCGACTCGCCCGTGCCGCCGCGGTAGGTAACGAGGCCGAGTGAGGTCGCGAGGTCGATGAATGCGAACGTCTCGGCGCGAAAGGTGAGTGGGTCGGTGGGCTCGAGCGGGTTGCCGGCGAGGTCGGTGAGGGCGTCGGCGGCGAAGGTCACCAGCACGGTCTCGTTCGAGCGGAGCGGGGTCTGCGGGGTGAGGGTGAGGGTCGTTGGGGTGGCGGTTCTTGTGAAGGGAATCGAGCGGTTGGGTAGTGAGATGCCGGAGAGGGTGATGGCGTCGGGTGCGGCGACGATGGGCTCGTTGAAGGTGAGCGTGACAGACGTCATGGGGGACACGGCGGTGGCGTCGTCGACGGGGCTCGAGGAGGCGAGGCGAGGGCGGCGATTGTCGACGCGGTAGTCCAGCGTGATGGGGCGGGCGTTGCCGAGCAGGTCGGTCGCGTGCAGCGAGATCCGAAGGGTGCCCTGGAGGTTGGTGGGCAGCGCAAGGGTGAGGGTGGCGGAGCCGTCGGCCATGTTGGAGGTCGATGTGGAGGCGGTGATGGGCGTGTCGTCGACGGTGGCGACGAGGGTCGCGGCGGTGGCCACAGGGTCGACGCCGACGTCGAGGTCGTCGAAGACGAGCGCGATGGGGGCGGTGGTGATGGTGGTGTCGGTTGGGGCCGAGCGCAGGGTGGGGGCGTCGGCGTCGACGCTGAGGGTGAGCGGCAGGGTGGTCTCGCGACCGACGCGGTCGATGGCGACGAGGGTCAGGTCGATGAGGCCCGAGGCGGTGAGCGTGACAGCGACGGTCGAGCTGGCGGAGGGGAGGCCATTGAGGAGACGGGCGCCCACGAGGGTGTCGCCGTCGAAGACGTCGATGCGGTCGAGGCCGGCGCCGTCGTCGAAGGCGACGAAGGGGAGCTCGAAGTGGGCGCCGACGCGGGCGACCGGGGCGGTGGCGGTGAGGTCGGGTGGGAGGTTGTCGACGCGTAGGACGTCGGTCACGGAGGCTTCGCGTCCGGCGAGGTCGGTGGCGATTGCGAGCAGGGTGAGCTCGCCGTCGTCGAGCGTGGCGAGCGGCAGCGATGTGGCCCAGGGTGGGCCGGTGATGGTTGCGGTCACGACCTGGTCTGAGACGTCGCGCAAGACGAGGTCGACCTTGGCCACGGCGGTGTCGTCGGCGACGTCGAGCTGGATGGGGGCGGAGTCGCCGCTCGACCAGCCGGTGGCGCCGGACAGGGCGATTGTCGGCGGCGTGTGGTCGACGTCGATGGCGGTGGTGTGAGGAGGGCCGAGCTGGCCGGCGAGATCGCGGGGGGTGACGGTGAAGCGCCAGCGGCCCGGGGCGGCGGTGGGCAGCAGGGTGAGCGAGTCGGAGGTGGTGGCGAAGGCGATGTCGGGCAGCGAGTCGCCGTCGTGGGTCACGGCGATGAGAGATGTGAGCGGGGCGGGGCCGGAGTCGGCGTCGGCGAGGATGAAGGTCAGGGGTGGGAGGGCTTCCACGACTGCGTCGGCGGGGGCAGCGGCGACGTGTGGTGGGGTCGGGTCGACGGTGGTCGTGAGGGTCGTTGTGGTCGGGTTGCCGGCGCGATCGGTGACGGCGAGGGTGAGCGTTGCAGGGCCGAGAGTGGGTGACAACGCGAGGTCGAGGGCGAGGTCCACGTCGGTGCCGTCGAGTGGGACTGAGAGCAGGTGGGTGGGCCCGCGGTGGATGTCGAGCGACTCGAGGCCGGCAAGCGTGTCCGAGGCGGTCACCGGCAGGACGAAGGTCGGGGAGACCCAGGCGGGGAGCGAGGCGACGACGCTGGGAGGTTGGCGATCGAGGATGAGGTCCAGGGTCGCGGTGGTGGTGTTGGTGGCGCGGTCGGTCGCGATGGCGACGACGGTGAAGGGGCCATCGGGGAGGGCGCCGAGGTCGAGGAGGGTGAAGGGTTCGGTCGCGGGCGTGACCGGCGTCACCTGTGTCGAGGGGGTTTGGGTGGGCGCGGCGGGCGCGGCGGGCGCGGCGGAAGATGAAGATGTGGAGGATGTGGAAGATGTGGAGGTGGCCTGGAAGGTCAGGCCGGCGAGGCCATTTTGATCGTAGGCGGTGGCCGTGACGGGCAGCATCGCCGGGGCGAAAGGCGGGCGTGCCAAAGTCGCGGCGATGTCGAGGTCAGGGGGCTCGGCGTCGACGAAGTAGAAGGCGACGGCGGGTGCGCCGGTGTTGCCGCAGCGGTCGGTCGGGGTGGCGCTGACGGACCAGGCGCCGCTGCCTGGGGCCTCGAGGGTGATGGCGATGGTCGTCGCCGTGAGCGACGTTGCGAACGGGGTCGGGGCGTTCTCGCGGGTGACGGTGAGGGTGGCGGCCGTGGCGACGGTGTTGGGGAGGCAGCCGGTGTCGGCGAGCGAAAGCGTGAGGTCGGTGAGGAGCGGGCGCGGGGCGCCGTCGTCGGGGGGCGTCGGGTCGGGCGTGAAGGCCGTGGTCGGCGGGGCGAGATCGAGGCGTAGGCCTGGGCGGACGGTCGTGGTGCGGTCAGCGCCGTCGCGGAGCACGAACGAGGTCGGGACGGTGTCGAGCGTGAGCTGGGCGAGGCCGTCGTCCGAGAACGGGGCGGATTGACCTTCGGCTTCGAGGGACACGAGGCCGGCGCCGGCGTCGAAGGCGCGGACCATCAGAACGAATGGGGGGCGGAGCGAGGTCCCGGGGGCAGGCGAGAAGTCGACGACGAGCGGCGGGGTGGTGTCGAGAACGAGCGTCGTCGCGGTCGTCGCGGTGTTGCCAAGGGCGTCGCTGGCGGTCACGACGAGGGTGAGGGGGCCTTCGGCCAGGCCGATGAGGTCGGAGTCGGGGAACGTGTGTGTGAGGGGTGGGGCGAGGGTCGCGTCGCGGGTCGTGCCGAGTGGGTCCGTGAGGGTGACGGTCGCGGACGTCGCGTCGGGGGCGTCGAGCGAGACCGTGAGCTCGGAGGTGACGACGGTCTCGGGTCGTGTGGTCACGGCGAGCGCGGGTGGCGCGGTGTCGATGTTGATGGCGACGATGGAGGGCGCGGCCGCGTTGCCGAGTGGGTCGATCGGGCGGACCTCGATACGAAGGGTGCCGTCGGGGAGGGGAGGCAGGGTGACGGTGAGCTCGGTGTCGGCTTCGGACCGGGTCATGTCGAGCGGGAAGACGGGGGTCTCGTCGAGCGCGAAGGCGAGCGACGTCGACGGGTCGAGGCCGCTGCGATCGCCGAATCGTAGGGACACGGAGGTCAGAGTGGTGACCGGGCCGACTGGGGCGTGACTCAGCAGCTCGGGTGGCGCCAGGTCGACTTCGAAGGGGAGGGTGGGGCCGAGCTGGGTGGTGCCAACGAGGCGTGCGGCGAGCTCGAAGGTGTCACCGTCGACGAGCCCCAACGCGACGGGGTCGATGCGTACGGGGGCGTCGAGGCGGCCCAGGATGCGGTCGGGGAGGAGGACGAGCTCGGCGTCCACGCCGGGGTCTACCAGCGTGAGCTCGTGTCCACGCGGGCCGATGAGTCCACTGAGGCCGGGCGTCAGGGCCGACGGGTCGACGAGGAGGAGGTCGCGCTCGAGCGGGACATCGGGCGACACTGCGTCGCCATCGGCAACATCTCGAGGGTCCGAGCCGCATCCACTTGGGATGGCGCACCACCCGGGTAGGAGGATGCACAGCCGAGCGAGACCCGCGCTGACTGAGACGAAAGACGGCCACACGCCGTCGATAGTAGGGGCCTTCGGTCGTCCACCGCAAGGACCGGCCGCGGGCCAGACGACGATTGGATCTTCAGCGGAACACGCATGACCACAATCGCTTCGCGGTCGGCGCCTGCATCGACCGTCGGCGAGCCCTCGACCGCCGGGGTGTGCGAGCTGGGCCTACCGCAATCCTACCTCTTGATCCGCCCACGAAGCTCCCCCGTCGCCCCCTGTGGTGCGGAAACGCTCGCCGACTTCGGTTACCAAGCGGTCCGCCCGGCGAGCGCCAAACGTTTTCGAGCACCAGCCGGGTCCCTGTCGCCTGCTCGGGCTCCAGCCCACGCAGCACTCCGATAATGGCTGGCATCCGGTGCGGGTTTCGCGCTACGCTTCGTTCCGTGTTGTCCGTCATCACACCTGTCCGCAGGCAGTCATCCATCGCCAACGATGGACCCGACCGTGACCTCGTCACTGCAACGACCACCGCGTTTGGGCCGTTGCTTCGCTGAGCGGACGCCTGGGTGTCCAGTCGTTTGTCCCTGACCTCTCATCGAGGGCAATCATGTCGAATCTCCCCCGCTTCATCTCCTGTGCGCTCTCACTCGCGTGCTTCGTTTCGGTCGCTCACGCCGAACCCACGTCGAACGACAACACAGGGACATGGCTCGACAGCTACCCGGACAACCTCGGCGTCGACTACTCGTCCTGGCCGGACACGACGCCCAAGACCACGTCGACCATCATCCACGACGCCGCCGGCCAGGCGATGGTCCTGCAGTCGACCGCCAACAGCGGCCACTTCACGACCCGCGCCATCCAGCCCGCCTCGTTCACGAACTGGAGCGCGATCTACGTGCGCTTCACGGCCCAGCGCCCCGAGGACGTCCAGGTCCAGCTCCTCGACGAGAACGGCGCGCCGCTGACGGCTCTCGTCACGCCCGCCGCCAGCGACCTCGCCGACTGGAGCGGCCGCGTCGACCTCTCCAACATCACCGCCGCCCAGGCCGCCCGCGCCCGCGTCAAGATCCAGCTCACCAAGGGCACCCAGGCAGGCGCCGTCGCCCCGACCCTGCAAGCGCTCCGCGTCGACTGGGTCCCGCTCTCCGTCGTCAAGGTCACCTACGAGCAGCCCACGACCTCCTGCACGCGCGCCACCATCGCCAACCGCGTCCGCGTCTCCGTCTCACACGTCGACGCCACCAACCTGGTCGTCTGGGTCCCGCTCCCCGAGGGCGTGCTCGCGCCCAACCTCAACTCCGCCACCACGCGCCTCGAGTTCATCGATGCGTCCGACAGCGGCATCTTCACCGGTACCGCAACCGTCATCGACGGCATCTCCGTCCCGGCGAACTCCGTCTATTGGCGCCTTGGCAACCGCAAGTCCGGCAACACCTTCATCCTCTCGTTCAACACCCGCACCCCGTCGGGCATCCTCAACACCACGACCTACACGACCCGCGCCGCCGGACGCTCCGCCAACTCGAACGTCTCCGAGAGCCTGGCCCAGGTCACGACCATCGCCGGCAACTCCGTCAACCGCCAGATCTCCAAGTCGGCCTCGCCGATCTACAGCCTCTTCGGTGAGCGCTGGGCCAACGCGTCGCGCCCCGGCGCCCCGACCATCCTCAACTACAACGTCAACGTCTGGAACCAGGCCAACTCCACCTGCACCGAGGACTGGAAACGGGTGGTCGTGTGGGACGAGCTCGCCGGCTTCAACCTCGCAAGCGGCGGCAAGGGCTTCGTCGGCTCGCCGACCGGCATCTCGGGCAACGGCGTCTACACCGCCAACGCCGTGACGCTGCACAACCAGGGGGGCGACGGCACGCTGCAGCCCGTCACCGTGCCCGCCAACTCCATCTACTGGGTCGTCGACACCATCGCCGCCGGCGCCAGCCAGAACTTCTCGTTCTCGCTCGAGCTCGCACAGGCCCCGCCGCTCATCGCCACCGGTGACCGCGCCGGCCGCACCCTGCTCCGCAACACCGCCCGCGTCGACTCCGGCTACAGGCCGCAGGACGCGACGTCGACCTCCGAGTTCAACGTCCGCATCGGCATCCCCTTCGAGCCGACCGGCAACTACGCCAAGGGCGACCGTATCCGCGGCTCGGGCGGCGTCTCCGCCGGCAACAACGACGTCGCCAACCTCAACCTCGGCTACGGCGACCCCGTCACCTACCTGCTCTACGCGAACAACAACGGCGCCTCGGCGCTCACCGGCACCTGGATGATCGACCGCGTCCCGGACGGCACGACCTTCAGCTCCGCCTTCCTCCCCGGTGGCGCCAACGGCCGCGTCTTCTTTGGCAGCCAGACCAACGCCGCCAACGACCCACCGGCCTTCCCGCTCACCTCGACCGACTGCCTTGGCAACCCGGGCGCCGCATGGTCCACCGAAAACCCGCCCGCCAACCCCGCCGCCGTGAAGTGGGTCGCCTTCTGTGTGCCTCGCCTCGCCTCGCCCTACTTCTCGGAGCTCAACGTTCCGACCAGTGTCACCGCCGAGTTCACCGCCACCGTCAACCCCCCGACCAGCGGCTGCGCCGAGACCACACTCACCAACACCGGCTACTTCCAGACCTTCGGCTACTCGACTCCGGACGGCAACTTCGCGTCGGGACTCGGCCGCGTCAGCGACATCGAGTACACGAACGTCAAGCCACTCGTCCCCTCGCTCCAGTTCACGAGCGCGTCCGCCAGCCCCAGCGTCGTCACGGGTGCACGTGACATCGACTTCTACTTCAACTTCCCCAACCAGCTCCCGGGCGGCTCCGAGACCGACACGGCGCTCGACGTCGTCGCCACCATCACGCTCCCCTCGGCCAACGTCGGCGGCACCACCCGCTACCTCGACCTCGTCAACTACGACCTCGCCGGCGGCACCCCCGACCTGAGCCAGCTCGCGAACGGCACCCTCAAGGTCACCTGGGCCACCATCGCCCCCAACCAGTCGCGCCAGGTCCGCGTGCGCGTCAAGGTCCCCAAGGGTCTCATCGACAACACCCAGGTCCGCGCCTCGGCCACCGTCGTCGGCCGCGATGACGTCTGCGGCAACGTCACCGGCGCGACGTCCGCCACTGCCACCGTGCGCGTCAACCCCTACCTCCAGGTCAGCAAGTCGGTGAACCTCGCCATCGCCGCCATCGGCTCCGAGCTCATCTATAACCTGAGCTATCTCAACGCAGGCGACGGCGCCTCGACCGGCACCTGGGTCATCGACCACATCCCGGCTGGCGCCCGCTTCGTCTCGGCCGGCATCCCCCAGCGCGGGGAGACCTGGTACTTCTCGAAGTCGCTCCCACCCGTCGTCCCCGGCTCGGTCCGCGACGACTTCTACGCGAACCACCCGACCCCGACCAACCTCGACAACTGGATTCGCACCTCAGGCCAATGGACGGTCGGCGCGACCTCCGGCGGGCGCATCGTCTCTCCGTTCGGACTCAACGACACCGTCACCTGGGTCGCTCTCAAAATCGACAACAAGAACCTCACGCCCGAGCAGCTCCCGACCACCGAGACCGGCGTCCCGACGAGCCTCGACTTCCGCGTGCAGATCTCCAATCAGGCCCAGAACGGCTCGACCCTCTCGAATGAAGCCGCCATCTTCTCGAACCAGCTCGTGCCCGCCATCTCGAACCAGGCGCTGACCATCGTCTCGCCCAACCCGTCACTGGCCGCCGCCCGCATCTGCCCCGACGTCGTCGCCAACGGCGAGGACTTCGGCATCCTCGTCACCTACACCAACAACTCGTCGAACCAGAACGACAGCGTCACCGTCACCGAGACCCTGCCCGCCGGCTTCGTCTTCAGCGGCGCCCAGATCACCGCCGCCGGTCAGACCACGACCGACCTCACCCACGTGGCGCTGGGCCCCGTCGCCGAAGACGGCACCCGTGTCCTCACCTGGACGCTTGCCCGCCCCACCGGCACCGCGAGTCAGCTCGGTCGCCCGATGGCCTCGCTCGAGGCCTCTTCGATCCGTATCCTCGGCGCCACCGTCGCCGTCGACTCCGGCACGCAGCTCCAGTTCCGCGGGCTCGGCCTCGCCACCAACGCCTCGCTCCCGCAGGGCGTGTCGGTCTTCTCGCAGTGTGTCCTGCCCGTCGAGAACCCCGACCTCTGGCTCCGCATCTTCGCCGACCAACCGGCCCCGCTCCCCAACGAGGAGGTCACCTACACCTCGCTCCTGTCGAACCAGGGTCTCAACGACGGCGAAGACCTCGTCTTCGAGGTCACCCTGCCGGGCCTCATGACCTACGTCCCGGGCAGCGTCCTCATCACCACGGGCGGCTGGTCCTTCACCCCGACGTCCGCCCCGCAGATCTCCGGCAACATCCTGCGCTGGTCGGTGCCCGCCAACAACGCTCTCACCCGCACCGGTCGCGACCCGGGCTACATGCCCGGCAACTCGGGCGACGTCTCCATCACGCTCCGCGCCAAAGTCGCCGCCAATACACCCGCCAACCAGACCCTCACCGTCTGCGCCGCCACCCGCCTCGAAGACGGCAGCGTCGAAGATGCCAATTACGACAACTCCGCGTGCACCGACGTCCGCACGCCTCAGCCCGACCCCTACATCCAGAAGGTCGCCCCGGCCCTCGCCCAGCCAGGCGGCACCGTGTCCTACCGCCTGCGCTACGGCAACGACTCGCGTATGCCGGCGACCCGCGTCGTCCTCTTCGATTCGCTCTACGACGACCCGCTCCCCGCCCCGGACGGCCGCCCCGACGTCAAGTTCCTCGGCGTCACGGCGAGCAGCGGCGAAGAGGTCTTCTTCTCCGACGCCCTCATCGGCGCGAACCCCCCGGCCTTCAACTTCGACCTCGCCAACCCACCGGGCTGGCGCCGCAGCGCCGCCGAGCTCACCGGTCCCGTCAGTTGGATCGCCGTGCGTGTCGGCAACATGACCTCCAACCAACCGCCGCGCTCCGTCTTCATCGACGTCGAGCTGCGCAACCCGACGACGCAGGCGACCCCGCTTCCGGCCTCCACCATCCGCAACTGCGCCACCGTGCTCGCAGCCGGCCCGAACCCGCCGCCGGACGACGACACGACCAACAACAGCGCGTGCGTCGACACCCGCACGCCTGGCATCGACATCACGCTCGCCCACGACTGCGACCCGAAGGGTGGTTTCCCCGGTGTCCGCCCCGGCGCCGAGCTGCGCCTCTATCTCACCCTCACGAACAGCGGCACCCAGCCCGCCCACGGTCTGACGATCCGCAACACGCTCCCTTCGTGGTTCGAGTACGTCAATGACGACGCCCAGTCCGTCACCGTCCTCGACGCCGCCGGCAGCCCCGCCAACCCCATCGACTTCCAGGGTCAGCCCATCAACGACCCGGTCCCGTGGACGCGCACCGCCGACGGCTGGATGCTCGGCGTGCCCGACACCAACAGCCCCTACTATTTCCGCCGCGTCGGCCTCGGCGCCGGCCAGTCGACCCGCATCGCCGTGCTCGGCACGGTCGCCCTGAACGTCGGCAACAACATCGCCGTCGAGAACACCGCGACCGCCGTCACCCAGTACCGTGAGGATTGGGTCACCGGAAACCCCGTCGAAGAGAACCTCGTCAACAATGCCGCGAGCTGCGGCACCACCGTCTTCCGCCCCGACCCGATCGTCCTCAAGTTCGCCGCCGACCTCAGCGGCGGCCCCGGCCCCGTCGGCAACAAGGACAAGATCCAGTACTCGATCCAGTACAACAACATCGGCCAGGCGCTCGCCGACCAGGTCATGATCGAGGACGTGCTCCCGACCGGCACCGCCTTCGTCGTCGGCTCACTCGCGAATGTGCCAGACTCGGTGCAGGTCGAATATGCCGACCAGAGTGGCGCCTGGGGTTATGTCTCGACGCGCACCGTCGGCCAGTCCGACCCGGCCATCTCCGCGTTCCGCCTCGTCTGGGACGATCCCGTCCGTGCCCCGACCAACAACTATTTCAGCCAGGTCACTGCCCTCGATTTTGCCACTGGCACATTCGCCGGCACCAAGGTGACCACCCCCGAGATGACCGACGGCGGCGTCACGAGCGGCGGCAGCGGCGGCGTCCCCGGTCAGATGCCGAGCTTCACGACGCTCGACATCCCCGGCCCGAACGAAGGCAACATCGTTACCTGGGACCGCGTCGTCGCCACGGGCACCTCCGGCGGCGAAGGCCTCGACCTGTTCATGGACGTCATCGACGCCACGACCGGTCAACCCATCGAGGGCTTCACGGACATCTCGATCCTCGGCGGCGAGACCGTCGACATCTCCGAGCTCGACCCGTCCCAGCATCCGAACATCCGACTGCGCGCCCGCTTCCAGGGCGGCGCCGGCTCCGGTGACCCGGGAGAACAGGGCTACAGCTACCTGAGCTCGCCCGCCAAGCGCCCGACGACCGGCTACGTCGAGCTCCACAACTCCTTCGGTGAGTACTTCGGCCGTATCGAATTGAGCCGGAACAACAGCGGCCACCATGGCAGCAGCAACGAGATGGCGGTCGTGTGGCAGCCCGATCCCACGGCTGAAGGCGGATGGAAGTACACGCCGATCTCCGATCCGGACTTCGAGTCGCGCTACAGCAACAACTTCGTCCAGGGCGCCGACGACATGGTCGTCTACTCGGCCTATGGCGACACCGGCTACGCGAGCTGGGTTGGGACGCGCGAGGCGGATGGCACCTGGACGAGCGTGTCGCTCGCCTCCGGCTACTACAACATCACCGACGCCAACCGGAACACCATCCTCACCGACAACGGAAGCCAGGGGGTGTTGACGCGCCAGTCCGACGGAAGCTGGCTGCCGGCCAACGTCGTCCAGCCCGAGAACACGTCGGGCATGTATCTCTATCGTATCACCACGGACGATGTCATCACGGGCCGTGTCATACGTGGCGACAATTGGCGGACGCAGGTCTGGGTGCGCGAGGGCGACGTCTGGAACCCGGCGGGAATGGACTACCTCCAGACCACCACCTACTCCGACCCTCGCATGATTCGTGATGACGGCGTCGTCTACTCGTATGCACAGCGCCTGGTGTCGAATCAAAACCGGAGCTATTTCACGATCTTCGTCCCGAATGCCGCGCGCACGGTCTGGACCGAGCATGTCATCCCTGAGATCCCCGAGCTCTTCGGGAACTACAACTACGGGGAGAATCAGGGCCGGACCCGCGCTGCACGCTCGAATCCCTACATGGTGGTCGAGGCCAACCTCAACTCGACCTCGCATCGTGGCCTCCTCGTCCCGGATGGGTCCGCGGTCAATCGGGTGAAGTGGCTCCCCATCGCCCTCAGCGAAGGCTTCACGAGCAACTGGGCCTACTACCCATCCACGAACGGCGACGTCGGTGGCTACCAGAACCGACCCAACGGGAACGTCGCCTTCATCTGGCGTCTCGTCGCGGGTGCTATGGTCGCCACCGACGTGAGCGCCGGGGACGCGAACTCCTACATCAACAACGGAACCTACGGCAGCGCCATGTTCGGGTATCACGGACAAGACAATGCGGTCTGGTTCCGCAATGGCGCCACCTACTCGCGTCACCCGCTGCGGGATGAAAACAATCGCTACTTCGGCTGGCAAGGCGCGGATGGCGATAACGCAACTGCCTACGGCTACTTTCAGACATGTGACAACGAATGCTACAACGAGCCCGCGCTTGCTACCCGTGTATCGCTCGAAGACGGGTCCAGGCTCGAACAAACGAGGCTGCCGACCCCGCTCGTCGATGACTCGACCTTCTCGATGTCGCTCCGCGATGGCCGGCTCGTCGGAACCTCACGTGTAGAGGGCGGGCAGACGCTGCTCACCGTGTGGAATCCCGATGCAAGCGACCCGAGCGGCTACAGCCCCAGCGTCCTTCCTGGCGACGAGAACCGCCCCTGGTCACGTGTGTATCCGTTCTCGGTCTCCGAGGCCGGCGTCATCGTCGCCAACACCTACGGCAACGAGCCCGAGCTCGGTTCGACCTGGCAGCTCCGCAGCTGGGTGCCCGACGTCACTCAGCCGAGCGGTTATCGTATCGAAGAACCCTCGCGGCTCGAGCGCACCAACTCGCGCGCCGACTATCGGCAGAACGACGGCTTCTGGGGCCCCTTGTATGGCAATCTCAACCAGCTCAATGGCTACTGGACACCCGAGCCAGCGGTGGACCCCGGGTTTGCCATCTGGCTTCAGAACGACAATGAGTCGGGGTACACCGGCAACGGCCAACACGGTGTCTATGCGTCGAACCGCCTCGGTTGGGTCAGCGACGCCGAAGGAACACAGCGCGTAGCCGTCTGGGGATGGACCGGCGAGAGCGTCGACGGCTACTCACCGACTCCGCTCCCATCCGACGGACACTCCTCCTACTTCAATGAGGCGACGACCTCCGGCCTTCTCACTGGTGACATCGAAACCGCAGACGCTGGTTCCTATCCCGTGCTCTGGCGCAAGAACGGCTCCGAATGGGAGCTCGTCGAGATGCCGCTGAGTGACGAGGGCTCCTACGACTACATCCTCGGCAGCGGCACTCTCCTCTTCGAGAGCTTCCCCCCGACCGTGGCGACTCTCGACGCCGAAGGCTATTCCGAACCCACGCCGCTCGCCCTCCCCGCCGATGTCACCGACGTCTGGTTCGATGAAGACCATCTCGAGTCGATGGACCGCAAGCGCCCGCAGTCCGTACCCGAGCGCATCGTTGGCACATACCACTCCTATGACGAAGACACCGACGTCTCCACCTACGGGCTCATCGTTTGGACCCAGACGCCGGACGGCTGGCAGGTTGCGACAGTCGCGGTGGGTGAGCCCGGCAACAGTCCCCAGCTCTGGGGCGCCTACAGCTACGACCGCTACTTCGTCGCCTACAACGACTCGTCCGAGGGCGAGACGGTCCTCGGTCTCACGAGCTTCGGAGAAGATGGCAGCCTCTCGTACCTGAACGTCACTCCTTCGGGCTACCGCGAAGCGCGTTCGTACTACGGCGCCGACTTCGACGACCGTATCAACGCAGTGTCGCCGAGCGGCGTCTTCATGCTCTACGTGATCGGTCCGAGCAATAACAATGTCGAGCAGTTCGCCATGATCCCCGATGCCGCTGAGCCGACCGGCTTCCGCGCCGAGGCCATCGGCGGGGCTATCGACTTCAACGACTTCTTCTATTCCTGCAACGAGGGGAACAGCCTCACGAGCTCGAGCCGGTGCCCCGTCGCCAACCTCATCTCCGGCACCGAATGCTGGAGCGTGACAGACAGCAGCAACAACGGTGGTGGCGAGTTCCGTGAAGCCAACTTCAACGGCTCCAGCGATGGCGGTGACGTCACCGGCAATGAAGGCAAGATCGTCCTGTGGGGCTGCCAGCCTCTCGAATCCTCGACGCTCGACGAGTGGGCCGTGCTCTACCGCACCGACCGCAACCCGCAGGTCGACTTCCAGCTCGAGGTGCAGGACCTCTGCCAGCCCTCCATCACGAACTCGGCCTCCATCTCGACCAGCACCCCGGAAATCTCGAGCTCCAACAACTCGAGCAGCGCCACCATCGGCGTCGACACCGTCGACATCAAGGTCGAGCTGACGACCGACAAGGGCTCCGTCGTCAACGGCGAGCAGGTCACCTACACCGTCACGGTCACCAACCTCGGGCCCGGCGTCGGCAAGAACATCAACGTCTCGCTTCTGCTCCCGCCCCAGCTCGGCGGCAGCAGTGCGACCCCTCCCGCCCCGACCCAGACCTGGAGCATCGCGACCCTCAATCGTAACGCCGTGCGCACCTTCACCCGCACCGCGACCGTCAACGAGAGCGGCCAACAGATCCCACTCACGGGCTCGGCCGTCGCGGCGCACCCCTCCATCGACTGCGTCAAGTCGAACAACTCCGCCTCCGCCACTATCGTCACGGGCAACAACCCGAACGTGTGGGTCCGCCTCGTCCCGCCCGCGACCGCCAACCTCTTTGCGCCTGCCACCTGGCGCGTCGAGTATGGCAACAACGGCAACACCGAGGCCACCGGCGTGCAGCTCGTCTTCACGTTGCCCCCGGGCTTCACCGTCATCGACTCCGGTGAGGTCAGCTGCAGCGCTGCGAATCCAGCGGTCTGCACCATCAACGACGGGACCCTCGACGAGGGTGATCCGCAATCGTTCGAGGTCGTCGCCCAGCTCGACGACTGCTCCGCTGCCGGTTCCTCCCGCCAGGCTCGCGCCACCATCAGCGCGGACATCGACGTCAACCTCGCCGACAACAACTCGCTCGGCTCGACCGCCATCCTCGCTCCGTCCGCCCGCATGTCGGTCGGCATGGTGCCAAGCCGCTCCACGGTCGAGGTCGGCGACGCCGTGAACTGGACGATCTACTTCCGCAACGACGGCTCGGAGACCATCCCCAATGCGACGCTCGAAGCCCTCTTCCCGACCGGCGGCCTCGAGATCCAATCGGCGACCGTGACGACCGGGGCCACCAGCGCCACCTACACCAATGGTCTTGCCAACTGGCCACTCGGCGACCTCCCCTCGCAGGCCCAGGGCTCCGTCATCGTCGTCGCCAGGACCCTGTCCGGCCAGTCGGCCCCGTGGACGGCGACCGCGCGTGTGGAAGGCGACAACATCTGCGAGACCGGCGCCACCTCGGCGGCTGTCGCCTTCGCCCCGACGGGCGGCATCCGCGTCGTGAAGACCGCCGACACCAACGCCGTCTGCGGCTCGGGTCGCGTCAAGTGGGACATCACCGTCACCAACACCCACAGCTCGCTTCAGTCCAACCTCGTGCTCGTCGACACCCTGCCTGCCGGCCTCGTCTACGCGGGCGGCTCCATCGCTGGGCGCGGCGCCAACGACGCTGGCAACCCGACCCTCACCTGGAACATCGGCAGCCTCGCCGGAGGCCAGGGCCTGACCTTCTCCTATGAGACCCTGTCGCCCGCGAGCGACGGCCAGCTCGTCACCAACTCCGCCCACGTGGAACAGAACGCCGCCATCATCGCGACCTCCAACCCGGCCGCGCTGCGCGTCGACTGCATGGGTCATATGGACATCCAGAAGTCCTGGAATGGCGCCTGCGCGGTGCTCGACACGACGCCCGCCGACGGAAATGCAACCGACTCGGTGAAGGTCAACCTGACCGTCACCAACCGCGGTCAAGCTGCGCTTGCCAACATCCTGGTCCATGACTGGGTCCCGTCCTGCGCCCGCGTCTCGAACCTCGGCACCGGCACCTGCAACGGGCTCACGAACCAGGTCACCTGGACGCTGCTGGCGGCCGGCTCCGAGCTGCCCGTCGGCGCCTCACGCACGGTGTCCTTCGACCTCTCGCTCTCGGGCACCAAGGCCGGCGGCATCCACATGAACAAGGCCGTCGCGACCGCCAACAACGCACCCACCCAGACCTCGAACCTGGTCTCGGGCGTCATGCTCAGCTGTGACGACGGCAACTCCTGCACCTTCGACACCTGCTCGCCGCTGGGCGGCTGCATGAATGTTCTGACCCCCATCATCGGCGCGAGCGACACCACGTGTAACGGTGTCGACGACGACTGCGACGGGCTCACCGACGAGGAGTTCGTAGGCGCCGTCACGGCCTGCGGCGACGGCGTCTGCGCCAGCACCGGCCGCGAGGTCTGCGAGAACGGCGACATCCGCGACACCTGCCGCGAGAAGCCGATTCTCTCCGCGACGGACACGACCTGCGACAACGTCGACGACGACTGCGATGGCGACGCCGACGACGACTTCGTCAACGCCCCGACCACGTGTGGCATCGGCGATTGCGGTTCGACCGGCGCGCTGCAATGCACCAACGGCGCGGTCAGCGACTCGTGCCGCCCCGGAACCGGCACCGGTGAAGTCTGCGACAACCGCGACAACGACTGCGACGGGCTCGTCGACGCCGCCGACCCCAACATGGTCCGCATCGCCTGCGACAAGCAGTTCGGCG
Organism: uncultured Myxococcia bacterium; assembly: GCA_942493285.1. Taxonomy (GTDB): domain Bacteria; phylum Myxococcota_A; class UBA9042; order PHBI01; family PHBI01; genus WYBB01. Next base: position 4,774,320 of record OW818691.1, on the reverse strand, counting down.
TGTGCAACGGCGCCATCCGCCCGGCCAACTTGTGTGTGCTCGGCGACTGGGTCTCCTGCCCCGACGCCGTCTACGCCGCACACTCCCCGAACTACTCGCTCAACGACCTGTGCGACAACTTCGACAACAACTGCGACAACGTCCTGAACGACGACTTCGCCTCGCAGACCACCAACTGCGGTGTCGGCGAATGTGCCAGGACCGGTCGCACCGAGTGCACCGCCGGCCTGGTCGTCAACACCTGCCAGGCAGGGGCCCCGGCCGCCGAGCTCTGCGACAACAAGGACAACGACTGCGACGGTCAGCTCGACGGCGCCGACCCCAACCTCGTCCTCGTCGCCTGCGAGAAGCAGAACGGCGTATGTGTCGGCTCGATGAAGACACGTGAGCTCTGCGTCGGCGGCAGCTTCCGCCCGTGCACCGACAGCCTCTACGCCGGCCATGCCTTCCCGCACTACAGCACGACCGACACGACCTGCGACAATCGCGACAACGATTGCTCCGGCGTGGTCGACAACGGCTACGTCTCCCAGCCGACCTCCTGCGGCGTCGGCGAGTGCGCCGACAATGCCGGTACGCGCACGTGTTCGGCCGGCCAGGTCGTCGACTCCTGCGACCCGCTCGCCGGCTCGGCAGCCGAGCTCTGCAACGACCGCGACGACGACTGCGATGGAACCACCGACGAGAACTTCGCGCTCAAGGGCACCGGCTGCGATGGCGACGACGCCGACCAGTGTGAGGACGGGATCTGGACCTGCTCCGGCAACGGCATGGGCCTCGTCTGCAACGACGACGCTGGCACCAGCGCCGTCGAGATCTGCGACAACATCGACAACAACTGCAACGAACAGATCGACGAGGGCTGCGACGACGACGCGGACGACTATTGCGATGGTCAGATGGGCTGCGTCAGCGGTCTCGTGGTCCAGGTCTGCGCCAATGGCTGCGGCGACTGCATCGACACCGACGGCAACCGCAACCCCGGCCGCACCGAGATCTGCAACGGCATCGACGACAACTGCAACGGCCAGACCGACGAGGGCTGCGACGACGACAACGACGACTGGTGCGACGCGACCATGGTGTGCGACCCGCAGAACCTCGCACCCACCTGCCAGGGTGGCTGCGGCGACTGCAACGACACCAACGTCGCGGTGAACCCCGGCGCCGCCGAGGTCTGTGACCTGCTCGACAACAACTGCAATACGCAGATCGACGAAGGCTTCGCGACCGGCGGTGAGTGCACCAATGGACGTGGCGAATGCACACGTCCGGGTCGCCTCGTGTGCGCCTCGAACAAGACCGACATCATCTGCGACGCGGTCCCCGGCACGCCATCGGACGAGCTCTGCAACGACCTCGACGACAACTGCGACGGGTCTGTGGACGAGATCTTCCCGCTCGGCGACGCCTGCACCGTCGGACGTGGCGAGTGCACCCAGACCGGCATCAACATCTGCGATGTGTTGACCCGCGGCATGCGCTGCAGCGTCGACCCGCTGCCCGCCAACCCCGACTTCTGCGATGGCCGCGACAACGACTGCGATGGTCTCGTCGACAACAACCCGAGCTTCCCGGGTGTGTCGATCTGCCCCGTGCTCGAGACCGAGATCACGTCCGGCCCGCCGCGTAACACCGCGCAGACGACGGCTGCATTCACCTTCGTCAACCCCGAAGACCCGACCAACCTCGACTTCGAGTGCTCGGTCGACGGCGGCGCCTGGGTCGATTGCACAGGCGGCACGCTCAACCTCCCGAATGTCATCTCCGGCAGCCACGTGCTGCTGGTGCGTGCGCTCGGCGGCGACGGTTCGCGTGACCCCACGCCCGCCTTCTACCAGTGGACGGTCGACACCAGCGTTCCGGACACCTTCTTCGTCGTGGCCCCTGACGACCCGTCGCAGTCGCCCGACGGCTCCATCGTGTTCGGCACCAACGTCGCCGACCCCGACCACTACATGTGTGTCCTCGACCCGGTGGCCAGCCCGCCGCAGCTCTCCGAGTACGAGGTCTGCGCGACGGTGACCGACTACGCCGACCTCGCCGACGGGCTCCACACCATGTGGGTCTATGTCATCGACTCGCGCGGCGTCGCCGACCCGACCCCGGCGAGCCACACCTGGCTCATCGACACCACAGCCCCGGACACGGTCATCACCTCGAGCCCCGCCAAGGTGACCTCGTCAACCACCGCCCCGTTTGCTTATGAAGACCCGAATGACTCGGAAATCGAGATGTTCGAATGTCGAGTCGATGGCGGCGAGTGGTTCGCATGCCCCGGCGGCAACCACGAGCTCACCGGGCTGACCCACGGCGACCACCTCTTCGAGGTGCGCTCGGTCGACTCGAACGGCGTCCGTGACCCGACCCCGGCCCGCTACACCTGGACCATCGACACCCGTCCGCCCGACACCTTCATCCCGGTCCACCCGGACGATCCGTCGCAGAACCCATCGGCATTGTTCGGCTTTGCCAGCGATGAGAGCCCGGTCAGCTACAACTGTGTGCTCGACCCCGACACGACCGCCGAAGGTTTCGACGACGAGCTCGGCCCCGACGCCGAGTCCTTCACCGCGTGTGATGTCACGACGATCTTCGAAGACCTCGAAGACGGCGAGCACACCATCTGGGTGTTTGCGACCGACACCGCCGGCAACAGCGACCCGACGCCTGCGACCTTCAGCTGGGTCATCGACACACGCTTCCCGGAGACGGCCATCCTGACTGGCCCGACCCCGCTCAGCGCCTACGGCACGCCGGCCGATTTCACTTACGAGGACCCGACCGACCCGAACGTCCGGACCTTCGAGTGCCGCCTCGACAGCGGCGAGTGGGCGCGTTGTGACGGTGGTGTCACGGCCTTCACCTCCGAGGATCTCGCCGTCGGCCCCCACGCCTTCCAGGTTCGCACCTGCGACTATACGAAGCCCGTCGACGTCCAGTGTGACCCGACGCCGGCCACCTGGAGCTGGGAGGTCACCGAGTCGACCTGCCCGAACGACCGCACGGCCCCGACGCTCCTGTGCAAAGCGGGCACCGTCCTCGAGTGTGTGGACGGCGGCGCCGACCTCGACCTCGAGGCGCTCGCCCCGACCGCCACCGACGCGTGTATGCCGGTCACGGTCTGGACCGCGTCGAGCAACCTCGTCGGGCTTGGCACCAACCCGGTCGTCTACATCGCGCAGGACGGCAACGCGAACGTCAGCTCGTGTGTGACCGAGGTCACGGTCCTCGACTCGACCGCACCGGTCCCGACCTGCCCGGCGGACGTTGCGCTCACCAACGAAGAGACCCTCTGCGGGGCGGCCGCCGTCCTCGACGACGCGACCGGCCTCGACGCCTGCCAGGGCGACGCGGGCCTGCTCGTCATCCGTGACCAGCCTGCCTTCTTCCAGGTCGGCGAGACGCTGGTCACCCACCGCGTCATCGACGCCTCGGGCAACGAAGGTGTCTGTGTCCAGAAGGTCACGGTCACCGACGACGAGCCGATGCGCCTGACCTGCAGCGAGTCGCTCGAGGTCGACGCCGACGCCGACAAGTGTGAGTGGACGGGCGACGTCTTCGCCGAGGCCGTCGACAACTGCGCGGTCGACATCGCGGTCCTCGAGGTCGAGGGAACCTACCCGGTCGGCGAATCGCCGGTCGACTTCACCACGACCGATGAAGCCGGCAATCTCGCCGAGTGCACGACCATGCTGACGGTTCGCGACGTGACGGCCCCGACCGTCGTGTGCGGCGAGCCCGTCGGCGCGGTGCCGGTCGTCATCCGCGCGGCGGCTACCGACGCCTGCGGTGCGACGGTGGTCCTCGAAGAGGTCACCTGCACCATGGTCGATGGCGCCACCGAGACGCCGATCGCATTGGTCGACTGCCCGATCGAGGTCGTGGGTGACGCGCTCCGCATCACCGGACGGCTGCCGACCGGCGCGCTGAAGCTCAACTGGGTGGCCCGCGCCACGGACGATGCAGGCAACGTCGGCAACGGCGACTGCGAGCTCGTCTACACGGCCGACCGCGACAGCGATGGGATCCTCGACGAGGCCGACAACTGCATCGACATCGCCAACACCGACCAGCTCGACACCGACGACGACGGGCTCGGCGACGTCTGCGACAACTGTGCGGCGACCACGAACGAGGACCAGGCCGACGGCGACGACGACGGTGTCGGCGACGTCTGCGACAACTGCCTCACGACCAGCAACGAGGGCCAGGGCGACCTCGACGAGGACGGCCTCGGCGATAGCTGCGACGTCTGCCCGAGCATCTCGAACGTTGACCAGGTCGACACCGATGGCGACGGGATCGGCGACGTCTGCTCGGACAAGGACGACGACGGGATCCTCGACGCGGACGACAACTGCCCGGTGGTGGCGAACGACGACCAGATGGACACCGACGGCGACGGCATCGGCGACCTCTGCGACGAGGTCCCCTACGAGAACCTGACGGCAGAAGGCTCGGGCGGCTGCGGCGGTGGACCGCTCTCGCTGTCGCCGTTGTTGCTCGTGCTCGTCGGCCTCGGGGCCGTGGCTCGGCGCCGCCGCACACGCGTCTGAAGGATTAGCTCGATAATCGAGGGAGGCGTCATCGTCGGCGCCTCCCTTTTTTGTGTCCGAATCGCGGGCGCGTGCGTGGGCGCGGGCGCTTGCGTGGGCGAGTGCGCTTGCGTGGGCGCGGGCGAGTGCGCTTGCGTGGGCGAGTGCGCTTGCGAAGGCGTGGGCGCGGGCGCTTGCGAAGGCGCGGGCGTGGGCGCTTGCGTGGGCGCGGGCGCAGGCGCTTGCGTGGGCCCAGGCGCGGGCGCGGGCGAGTGCGAGTGCGTGGGCGCGGGCGCAGGCGCTTGCGTGGGCCCAGGCGCGGGCGCGGGCGAGTGCGAGTGCGTGGGCGCGGGCGCAGGCGCTTGCGTGGGCCCAGGCGCGGGCGCTTGCGCTTGCGTGGGCGCAGGCGCTTGCGTGGGCACAGGCTCGGGCGAGTACACGCTCACAGGCCCACACGCGCTCGCGTCCTGCAACCCGAACCGGTCAAGCACAGCCCGAGTCTTCAACCCGTGACCATTCACTGGTAGACACAAACGAATGCCTCCACCCATACACATCCCGCTCGGTTTCGCAGCCACGGCCCTCGCCGCGATGACCCTCCTCGCGTGCCACGCCAACTCCGCGGACCCCGACCCCGACACGGCCGACGCAACCCCCGACGCGCCCGAGTGCGGTGTCATCGATGGTGAACTCTGGGGTTGCGAAGATGGCCACACGCTGTGCAGCCACCCGGACGAAAGCTGCCTCGAGCCGAAACGCGACTGCACCGACGCCTGGTGCCGCATTCCGGCTGCGACCTTCGTCATGGGTCCGTCGGACTTCAACCGCAACCTCGGCGACCCACCTCGGCGCCCAGTTCGGCTGACCCGCGCGTTCCAGATCCAGAAGGATGAGACGACAGTGTCCGAGTGGGTGTCCGTCATGGGTCACGACCCGACCCCGATGGACTACCTTCGGGACTTCGACCACCCGGTCTTTGGGATGTCCGTCTTCGACATCCTCGAATATGCCAATCGCCGATCGGAGTCCGACGGCCTCGAGCCCTGCTACACGCTCGAGGGATGTGAGGTCGTCGAGTCCAGCCTCGACTGCGCGCGTGCGACATTTGTCGGACCCGATTGCGAGGGCTACCGACTGCCCTCGGAGGCCGAGTGGGAATTGGCCGCTGGCGTTGGCACCGGCGATTGTATCCCGGGCAACTCCTTCGAGCCCATGCGGCCTTCTCATGGCCCCTACTGCTCGCAGCCGCCCCTTCAAAACGCTCAGGTCAGGCACTGCGGAAACGCCGCGGTCACCTTCCCCGGATGTGTCAATCTCGCAGCGCAATATGGACCCACCTGTGCCGGCCCCGGTCCTGTCGGAGAGTTCGCGCCGAATACGTTCGGGATTCGCGGCATGCTCGGCAACGTCTTCGAGCACACCGGCAGCCTGTATGCGCGGTGGCATCGGGGCGATTCCGGTTCTGCGCCGCCGCCGCTCGAGGTCGACCCCGGCTTCGACACGCTTCTCTACGACCGCCCAGACGAGGACCCAGAAGCCCCATCCGCTGTTACGGTGAGGGGCGGGAGTTTTCGTGAGACGCTCGAATCCACCTGCAGCTACTCGAGGGCAGTGGCCCTGTTTGTACAGGCATCATCTCGTAGGTATGGTGGCTTCCGACTCGCCCGCACCGTCCCCGATTGATGTCGCAATGGGTTCGGCCTCGGCGCGGCGCGCGAGCCCGGCGTACATCGGGAACGGGTTCAAGGGACCAGCCCCGATGACGACGTACTGCACCTCCTCGAAGCCGGCCTCCGCGACCAGGCGGCGCGGCTCACGCGTCAGGTGGCAGCCGGTGAGGCCGGTCCAGACGGGGCCCGCGAGCCGCTGGCCAAGGTGTGTCAGGCGATGCGGCGAGCGGCCGTGCTCGACCCACGCGAGCTCGCCGCCAGGCACCAGCACACGGTTGATCTCACGCAGGCTCGGCGCGAGCTCCGGGATGGAGCACAGCACCCAGGTGACGATGACCACGTCGAAGCTCGCGTCGGGGAACGGCAGCGTCTCGGCGCCCGCGCACACGAGCTCGACGGTGAGACCCAGGGCGGCGGCCCGTTGGCGTGCGATGGTGAGCTTGTCGTCATCCGGGTCGATGCCGACGAGGCGCTCCACCGGCGGGTAGTGCGCGAGGTTCAGCCCGGTCGCGACGCCGACCTCGAGCACACGCCCGTGCGCGCGGCCGACCGTCTTGGGACGGAGCTTGTCGAGCGGGCGCATGATGAGCTCGAAGACACGGGTGCGCAGCGGCAGGGACAACACCATGCGGTCGGCATGACATGTCCGCGCCGCGACGACCAGCTTCACGACGCCGTCGCCCTCACGGACGACGTCTGGCGACGTCCGAAGGGCAACGACGAGGCAAGGTCCATCATGCCTCCATCATGGCGCTAGAGCTCCGTGCACAGGCCCGCGCCACCGTTGGCGAGCTGGGCTTGAATCTGCGCGTCGCTGTAGTTTCCGCAGAGGGTGACGTTGTACCAATCCGACCCGCCAACCCTGAACCTGAGGGGGCAACCCGTGCCGGCCGTGACGTTGCTGTTGACCATCGGGCTGCCGCAACCGGAGACGCTCCGGCAGCCGCTCGAGCCGCTGAAGGTCTGCGCCCAGCCACCGCAGGTCAGAGTGCCCGCGACGCCCAGGTGATCCACGCCAAGCACGAAGTTGAAGACCAGGACCGCGCTCCCGAGCGATTCTCCCGTGGCGTTGAGGGCGATGATGTCCGCGCCCGCACCACCGTCCGCCTTGCCGGCGCCTTCGGTGAAGATGACGTCGTCGCCAGCATCGCCCCATATCAGCTGCGACGAGGAGGGATTACCGCCAAAGAGCCAGTCATTGCCATCGCCGCCGTGGAGCTGGTCGGTGTCCGACTGCCCAAAGAGCCAGTCGTCGCCTTCGTCGCCATAGAGGAAGTCGTTGCCCGACGCACCGCAGATGATGTCGTTCAGGTTGCCGCCGCGCACGGTGTCGCCGTTGCCGCCGCCGTCATATCGCATCTCGTTGTTGGGGCAGTCGGTGACGTTGTCGGCGCCGCTCGTGGACGTCAGTGCAGCGCAGTACGACACGGTGTCCGCGCTGGAGGTCGCGATGTAGGGCAGCACATCCGGGTCACACAGTGAGGCGCATTCCTCGGCCAGCACGACCGTGCCGATGGGACAGGTGATACACGTGTTCGTATGGTCGATTACACCGGTCGTCGGGTCGCAGCTGTCGGTGGTGCAGGTGTCGCCGTCGTCGATAGATACGTAGACATGGACCACGCCTGTCGACGGATGGCAGCTGTCGTTGGTGCACGCGTTGTTGTCATTCACGACCAGCTGCGTGCCGGCGTTGCACGACCCGCCACCGCAGACTTCACGGCCGTTGCACACGGTCGCGTCGTCACAGGGGGCTGTGTTGTTCGTATGGATCACGCCTTCGGTCGGGTCGCAGCTGTCGTCGGTGCAGACGTTGCCGTCACTTACGACCAGTTGGGTGCCGGCGTTGCACGAGCCGCCACCACAGACTTCACGACCGTTGCACACGGTCGCGTCGTCACAGGGGGCTGTGTTGTTCGTATGGATGACGCCTTCGGTCGGGTCGCAGCTATCGTCGGTGCAGACGTTGCCGTCTTCGACGATGAGCTCCGTGCCTGGATTACACGTGCCGCCACCACAGACCTCACGGCCGTTGCACACGGTCATGTCATCACACGGCGCGGTGTTGTTCAAATGGATGACGCCGGCGACCGGGTCGCAGCTGTCGTCGGTGCAGACGTTGCCGTCTTCGACGATGAGCTCCGTGCCGGGATTACACGTGCCGCCACCACAGACCTCACGGCCGTTGCACACGGTCATGTCGTCACACGGCGCGGTGTTGTTCATATGGATGACGCCGGCGATCGGGTCGCAGCTGTCGTCGGTGCAGACGTTGTCGTCCTCGACGATGAGCTCCGTGCCTGGATTACACGTGCCGCCACCACAGACCTCACGGCCGTTACACACGGTCGCGTCGTCACAGGGCGCGGTGTTGTTCGTGTGGCTCGCCCCCTCGATCGGGTCGCAGCTGTCGTCGGTGCAGACGTCGTCGTCGTCTTCGTTGCACGACTCACACGCTGTCTGCCCCGCTTCGTCCTGGTAGGTGCCGGGCTCGCAGCTCGCGCAGACTCCTGTGCCATTGTCGAAGGTGCCAGCCGGGCACTGATCACACGAGTGACCATCACTGTTGAGGACACTACCGGCGGGACACGAGCAGACGTAGCTGCCCGGTGTATTGGTGCAGGTGCTCTGGCAGCCGGCGCTGGCCGTTGCGCACTCGTCGACATCGACGCAGGCCCCCGCGCCGCCGCTGTGGTGTTCGTCTTCCCCGTGGCCGTAGCGGCAACGGTGGTGTGAGTCGGAGTCGTCCCGATCCCCGTGTGAGTCGTCACCCCATCCGTAGTCCCAGTGGTCGTCGTCGCCATCACCGTGGTGGTCACCATCGTCGTGGTCACCATCGTCGTGGTCACCGTCGTCGTGGTCACCGTCGTCATGGTCGCCGTCGTCGTGGTCACCGTCGTGGTCGTCATCGTCGACCGGTTGTTCCCGCACGAAGCCAAGCGCACACTCGCAGACCCGGCCATCGGCGTCGTCACCTTCAGGCCATGGCAGATCCACGCAGTCCTCGTTGGCACCGCACGGGTTGTTCTCGCATGCGTCGACATCGACACAGGTCCCGCCGTCGCAGGTCAGTCCGTCACAGCACGGCACAGTCGCGTCGCACGGCGCGTTCATGGGCAGGCAACCGTTGCCGCTGCAGTTCTTGTCCCCTACGGCGACGAAGTCGGGTTGGCCATTGATGACGGTCTCGGCCACGTGCACCTGGCACTCGGCAGGCGTCACCTTGGCCAGGATGTACGAGTAGCTCGGCGTACCGCAGCCGCGTTTCGCTTTCAGCTTCGTCGCGCCATAATGACAGATCTCGAGCTTACCTTTTCGGTCCAGGAACGGCGCATAGTTGCACTGGTCGGCAGAGAGCGCCGAGCTCATGATGACCAGCTCCGGCTCGTCAGGCGGGGCGTCAGACGGGACATCAGAGGTACAGCCGGCCACCCCGAGACCGGCCAGCAGAGGCAGCAGTAGCTGAAAGGAACGGAATCTTCGCGGCCTGGTGCGAGACGAGCGAAGGCCTGAGGAAAGACATTGAGCGAGTTGCCGAGTCATGGCGATTCTCCCACGTGGCTGTGGTTGTTTGCGCCGGGCACCTCTGAAGAGAGGTTGCAGAGGTGCTGTTTACGCGGATCAAGCCGGGCTCTCGCAAAGAGGCGGCCTGCCGTGCAACGCGAGGAAACGCTACGCCCGACGCGAAACGACTGCGAGGTTAAATGCCCGTCGGCATACGGTTTCAGGCACCGTGCAGCCGAATACAAGAGTCACAAATAGTCGAGTCTGGGCGCGGGTTTATTGGCACATGGCCCACCCCTGGATGTGTCCACTGACCCTGAGTGTCTGGTGGTCATCATAACTTTCTCTGTGCATCGACGTTGGTGTCCGAGCGCTCTCTTCTTCACGACCCGGCGCCCGACCATCGGCTGATCACGACCGGACCTCCACCCGGGGTGGCGCAACCTCACCCGAGCTCCGCCACCTCGCCAGCGCCCTGGCATGGACAGCGGGCTGGCCGCTGGCCATCGCCTGGGTTAGGCTGCACCTCCCAGCGGAGGTCCCATGGCCAGCTCGTCCTCGCACCGCCTCGAAGCTTCCATCGTCCTCATCACCGGCGCGGCCTCGGGCATCGGTCGCGCGACGGCAGATGCCTTCGCAAGGCGCGGCGCCAAGCTCATCGTGTGCGACGTGAACCAGCAGGGCCTCGACGAGCTCGTGATCTCTCTGGGTTCAAGCATCTTGATCTCCAAGGTAGTCGACGTCTCCGACCGCGAAGCCATGCGCGCCTTCGCCGACGAGGTCCACGGTCTGGTGCCTGCCCTCGACGTCCTGGTGAACAACGCTGGCGTCGCGGTCCACGGCGGCCTCCTCGACACACGCCTCGAGGACTGGGACTGGCTCATCGGCATCAACCTCTTCGGGGTCGTCCACGGCTGCCACTTCTTCGGGCCCAGGATGGTCCAGCGCGGTCGCGGCTCGATCGTCAACGTGAGCTCGACCTACGGCTTCGTCGCGGGCTCACGTGTCCTCGCCTACGCCACCAGCAAGTTCGGCGTCTTCGGCATGTCCGAAGCGCTGCGGGTCGAGCTCGAAGCCAAGGGCCTCCACGTCGCGACCATCTGCCCGGGCCTCATCCGCACCAGTATCATCGCCAACGCGCGCTTCGAGTCGGACGGCGACCGCAAAGACGTGGCCGGCTTCTTCGAACGCCGCGGGACCCGGCCCGAGGTTGTCGCCGAGGCCATCGTCGACGCCGTCCTCCACAAGAAGGACATCGTCCCCGTCGCTCCCGAGGCGCACGTCTTCTACGCGATCAGTCGCATCGCTCCAGCATTGGCCCGCAAAGTCGTGACCTTCCTCGACCGGCCTGCCGTCCAGCGCCTGCTCGGTCGCTGAACCGGCCGTCGTGTGTGGGCGCGAGCAGGTTCCTCGTGGACAACGTTGCATGTTGTGTCGGTGGTCGTACCGTGTGCCGATGTGAAGCCGTGGGTGCTCACTGCCGCTGAGTCGGAGTAACTGCACGCTGCCCGACGCGTGCGCGGCGTCGGTCCTTGACGGCGCTTGGCGGCGAGGTCTATCGTCTCGTGGTCTTTGCGGAAGACGCCTCGCCGTTCATCTCTCCCGGAGCATAACTATGCCCAGCCGCGCGTCGCGCTACTGGACCATCCCTGTCCTGGCGCTGGTCCTGCTTTCTCTTGCCGGGGACCGGGCCGAAGCGGCCGCCAAGAAGGCGCTCTTCGTGACGATCGACGGCGGCTACAACGCCGACGGGCTCAATATGCTCGCCGAGCTGAATGCGCGTGTGTCCGCGGACTACACCGATGGCCTCGTCGACCACGTCGTGCTCAACGCCGACGGCCGGGTCGCAACCCAGCTCGCGCAGCACACCTATGAGCAGATCTGGATCTACGACCTGTCCACGGGCGCCGACGACTACCCGACGGACTACGCCGCTATCGTCGCGTGGTACCAACAGGCGCCAGTCAAAGAGGTGATCTGCGATGGCCGCTTCTTGTCGTCGTTCTGGGCGGGCCGCTCCACCACCGAAGGTCGCGCACTGACCGCGAACTACTTCTACAATCTCGACATCCGCGGCGGCGGGCTCGTGCTCGCCACCGACCACAACGAGTACGCCAACCTCGGCATCAACCGGCTCAACGAGCTCCTCGGTTTCGGGCCCTTCGTGGGCAACTTCGGCGGCAGCTTCCCCCTCGATGCGGGCCACCCGCTCACCACCGAGCCGAACACGCTCACGGGGCTCGCGAACGACTCCACCACCGGCCAGGCGCCTTTTGGTGTCCAGACCAACGGGCGCACGCTGCGCACTATCGGCTACCACTCGGGCGTCGCCACGAACCCGGGCATCTCGACGACCATCGATGGCGGTCTGCTCGGCATCACCGTCGAGATCGACCAGTCGGGCGGGGTCTTGTGCGAGGGCACGCGGGCCTTCACGGCGTCCATCACGTCGGGCGCGCAGTTCGGCCCCTTCAGCTACGAGTGGCGCGTCAACAACGCGGTGGTCGGCACGGGCGTTTCCTACACCTTCGATGCGTCGGCCATGTCAGCGGGCAGCTACGAGGTCCAGGTCATCGCCCAGGGCGCGGGCGCCCGGGCCGACGACGACGTCGTCACGATGACGGTCGGCGGCGCCGCATGTGGCTGCGGGTTCGACGCCCAGGACGTCTGTGACGACGGCGGCGCGGTCTTCGTCATCGGGCTCGATGGGCCGGTCTCCGGGATGTACGCGCTCTGCCGCGTGGTGCCTGCAGGCTCCGGCACGCCGCCGGCGACATCGGCCGAGTTCCGCTGTGAGGACAACGACAACGACGGCGTCATCGACCTCATCGACGCAGATACGCTGATGGCCAATTTTGGCGTCGGCTTCTGCGGCATGCCGTGACTGGGAGACGGGAAATGCGCACAGCACTGACCTGCATATCGTTCATGGCGGCGGTTGTCGGCGGCTGCGGCTCCGAGCGCGGACCCGATGTCGACTCGGGACCCGGGCTCGCGGTCGAGGTCGCGCCCTTGGCGCTACCCGGCATCGTCGACGCCACCTATCAGCTCACCGTGAAGAACGCCGTGGGTGAGACGGTGTGGACCCGCGGGCCCCTCTCGTCGGTGCAATACGGCGACGGCCAGGGCGCTCTCAGCTACGTCGGTCCTTGCGACGCGAGCGGAGGCTTACACACAATCGAGCTCGTCCTGCTGTCCTTGACGGACACCACCGGGCCGCTCGACTCACCCGAGGACTACGTCAATCCCACGCAGCGCTCCGACGGCTCGGTCGTGCCCGTGGTCGTCCGCGGCGTCGAGTGCCAGGCCAACGCCGACACGCTCGTGCCCATCTCGCTGACCATCATGCGGTCCGCGCGTCAGGGCTTCTTCGACTTCGCTGTCGAGTTCGACGACATCTTCTGTTCGGCCAAGCTCGACTGCAACCCACGCCTCCTCCACGATGGCGACGAGCGCAGCGCCACGGCCATCCTCGCCTTCGCGTGCGCATCGGGCACTGGCGAGCCGACCAACCTCTACCTTTCCGACCTCACGCTGACCTGCACCGACGGCGCGACGACGACCACGACCGTCCTCGACGTGACCCCGCAGGCGACCGGCCAACAGGGCACCCAGAGCGCCGATGTTTTTCAGTGGGCGGTCTATCAGGGGCGCGAGTTCCTCGACGCGGCCGGCGAGAGTGACATCGAGAAGTGTTTCTGGAACCACGCGGTCGGCCTCGACCTCGGGGCGCTCGAGGGCAAGTCATGTACCCTTTCGGCGACCGGCACCGCGAGCGAGTCGCCCCTGGCGACCGGGCCCAACGGCTACACGCTGCCACGCACGGGCTCGTATCCCTACATCGAGTGGTCGGCCCAGGTGCTCTCGGCGGGCGGCGCACTGTGTGACAACTACGCGCTCAACGCGAGCGGCCAGGCCGTGGTCACACGCTACGCGCTCAACGACACGCCGGTCGACGACCTGCCTCGGCTGACGGCCCGCATGCAGTGCGGTGCCCCCGCCGAATTGGCATGTGCGACGGGGGCCGGCGCGCTCAGCGTCGCCCCGACGACGGACGGTCTGACCCTGTCCAGCGTCGACGGGTCCATCCCGGCGCGCACCTTCCAACTTCCCGCGGGCTACTCGGTCGGCGACGCCTGCTGCACGCCAGGCTGCTGCCAGTAAAGCGTTTCGGGGCCTCCGAAGAGATGAGCCTCGGCGCGTGTCTATCCGCGCCTATGGCACACTCAACGCGGCGCAGTTGTGTCCTCGCCCAGCGACTCGTCGAAGGTCGCGAGCGCGTCGGGCAATGCCCAGACGCCATCGATAACCAGGTCCGCGCCGGCCTCGTAGAGCCTCGCCGTCGCAGCCAGCCTGAGCCCGTCCTGCTCCGAAGGTAGCAGCGCCGCCCACGCCGCCTTCTCGAGCCCGACCTCGTTGCCCGAGGTGGCGACGCCGACCGTCAGCATGTGGGCCGCAATCCCTTCAGCAATGTCGGCCGGAGTGTCGCCGACCTTCACGACCCGCCCGAGCGGATAGACGCCCAGCCGCTTGGCCGCCTCGAGGCACATCCACGGGGCCGGTCGACCGGCAGGGACATCATCGACACACACCATCGTGTCGGGTCGGAACCCCTGGTCTTCGAGTGCCGCCGCGACCACCGCTTGCATCTCTCGCGCGTAGCCGGTCGTGGTCCCGACCAGCAGGCCGTGCGCCCTGCACCAGGCGAGTGTCTCGAGCGCACCCGGGACCAGCTCACGTCGCCCCGCCAGCTCGTGCAGGAGGATTGGGGCGAATTCCGCGTAGAGCGCGTCGATGTCGCTCGCGCTCGGTGGTCTCCCCGTCTGCGCCTCCCACGCCGTCGAGATGCTCGGCCGCTTCAGCAGTGCCGCCAGGTGGTCGCGTTTGCCAAGGCCCATGTCCGCGCGCACATCGGTCATTGTGATGTCGATACCCCGTCGCTCGAACAACTCCATGAAGGCCGAGGTCGGCGCGAGCGACCCGAAGTCGACGAGAGTGCCCGCTAGATCGAAGATGACCGCGCGCAGACCGGTCTGCCCTCGCGCCTTCGTTGGCTCGGGCGAAGGGCGGATGGCGGGCGATGGGCGCATGAAAGGAGTCGGGCCGAACATAGGGATCCTCAGCCCAGGCGCGGCCACATCCACATGGGCCTCGAGCGGGCGAGAAGGACCTCACCCCACGTCATCGCTCCCGGGCATCAGCTTCCACTAAGGACCGAAGACCTCGTCGTCCAGCGCGGGCTTTGATGCAAATTGACCCCATGCTCTCCTATACCCCGGTCCGGGGCCTCGGCTATGCTTGACATGCTGTCATCGGGGGCGTAAGAACCTTTCATGGCGTGGCCCTTCCGAACGTTGCTTGCCGTCGCCGCGATGCTCTCGGCATCGTGCGCTTCGACACGAGACGACACCGCATGGCGCGCCCTCGAATCGCGCACCGAGGCCACCCTTCGCACCGACGCCGGGACCGCATCGGGTCTCGCGACAGGCGACCCCGAGCCGGTGGGACCGCTGACCGTCGAGCAGGTCACCACCGCAGTCGTCACGAACAACCGTCGAATCGAAGCGATGCGTGACACTTTGCGCGCAATGGTCCACATGGGTCCGCAAGTGATGTCGATGCCCGACCCCACGCTCGAGGTGGGCATTGCACCCCTGGTCGTCCACACCGGGCGTGGCCAGCGAGTGTCCTATCGTCAGCCGCTACCCTGGCCTGGAACGCTCGGCGCGCGTGGCAGGGTGGCGCTCGAAGACGCTCTCGCGATGGAGCAGGACCTCGAGACGATGCAGCGCATGTTGGTCGCGATGGCCCACATGTCCTACTGGGAGCTGGGCGCGATAGCCGAGCTGTGTGCCCTTTGGCACGAACACCATCAGCTCGTCGAGACGCTGCGGCAGGGGCTGCTTGGGCGCTTCTCCGCGGGTCGCTCCCGACCTCAGGATGTCATGCGCGCCGAGGCCGAGCTCATCATGGCCGACCAGCAGATCCTCGTCGTCGACCGTATGGAACGCCAGGCGCAAGCGCGCCTCAATGTGCTGATGCATCGCCCGCCCGAGGCCCCGCTCGGGACCGCCACCTGGCCCGCTTCCGTGCCGCCGGCGCCACCCGAGCTCGCCACTCTGCACGCGCACGCCAAGACGAATCGGCCCGAGCTCGCCGCGGCGGAGGCCCGGGTCAGATCAAGGGCGGCGGCCATCGAGTCGACCGAGCGAATGAACAAGCCGATGCTCGGCTTCGGGGTCGAGGTGTCGACCATGGCCGACGACTGGATGATGTGGCCGATGCTCATGTTCATGGTCGAGTTGCCGCTGGCGACGACCCGCCGCGACGCGATGGAGGACGAGGCCCGCGCCCGCCACCGGCAGGAGCAACACACGCGCGATGCGCTCGAACGTGAGCTCGAGGGTGAGGTCTCCGAGCGCCACGCCGACCTGGTCGAGGCGCTCGCCTCCCATCTGACGATTACTACTCGGCTCCTGCCGGCACTCGATCAACGGCTCGCCTTTTCGGTCGCAGCCTATGGCGCCGGCCAGGAGGACTTCGACGCCGTGATCATGGCCGCGACCGCTCTGACCGAGGCCCGCCTCGAGCGCGTCGAGACGAAGCTACGCGCGCTCTCCGCCGCGACCCAACTCGACCTCGCTATCGGTCGCCTCACGGCCGGAGCCACCCCATGAACCCGCCAATCGGCCCATCCGAATCACCTCAGGCACCACCGCCCGACCCCGCGCCGGGACCACCAAGGTCACCTCTCCACCACGTCGACCACGCGCGCCACGCCCACCACATACGGCCCTACCTCCCCGCGCTCGTCACCATCGCCGTCGTCGTCATCCTCGCCGTCGTCTTCCAGCGCCCCATCGCCAACTGGTTTGCCGGCCGCCCCGTCTTCGATGGTGCGGCGTCATCGACCCAGACGCTCGACGCTGGCGCTTTTCGTGTCGGCGCCGTCGTCCGCCCGGCCACCCCGTTTCCCGGCGACAACGACCTCTTCATCGGCGTCGGTAATCGACTTGGCACTCTCCGTCCCAAGGCCTTCGTCACGGCCGAAGTCAACGGCGAGCCCGTCCCCGTCGAGCTCGGCGGCGACGGCCAGTTCAAGGTCACCGTCACCCTGCCCGAGTCCGGCCCCGTCCCGGTCCACCTCCACATCGTCGACCCCGAGCTCGGCGATGGTCACACCACCGCCATCCTCGAAGCGCGCCGCAACGGCGTCGCCCGCGAGGGCGCCGTCGACGGCGTCGCCTTCTACACCTGTCCCATGCACCCCTCGATTCGCGCCCCCGCGATGAGCACCTGCCCCATCTGCGCCATGGATCTCGTCGCCGTCACCCACGAGGAGATAACGACCGGCACGGTCCGCATCGACGCCCGCCGCCGCCAGCTCATCGGTGTGACCACCGCCACTCTTGCCGCGCGCCCGCTGACCATCACCGTCCGATCGACCGGCATCGCGACCTGGGACGAGACGCGCCTCATCGATGTCACCGCGCGCGCCGACGGCTGGGTCGAAGAGCTCTTCGCCGACTTCACCGGCAAGCCCGTCAAGGCCGGCGACCCGCTCGCCGCGATCTATGTGCCCGAGATCCGCGCCGCCCAGCTCGAGCTCATCGCCGCAGCGCGTGGCCATCGCGCCGCCGCTGGCACATTGCTCGAAACGAGCTCCAACGAGCTCCACCAGGCCGCTCGCGACAAGCTGCGCCTGCTCGGTGTCAGCGACGATGACCTGCGCCGCGTCTTGCGCACCGGCCGCCCCGAGGCCGCCATCACGCTCGTCGCCCCGGCCGATGGGCTCGTCGCCGAGAAGATGGTCAAGCGTGGCAGCCCGGTCATGGCCAACCAGCCGATCTTGAGGCTCGCTTCGCTCGACCCGATCTGGGTCCTCGTCCACGTCTACGAGCAGGACATGGCGCTCGTCCACCCCGGCCTCGAGGCCCTGGTCAGCTTCCCATATCTCACCGGCGAGCCGCGCCGCGGCACGGTCACCTTCATCGAGCCGTCGCTCGACGAGGGCACACGCACCGTCCAGGTCCGCATCGTCCTGCCCAATGCCGATGGCGAAGTCCGTCCCGGCATGTTCGCCGAAGCCAGGCTCACCGTGACGCTACCCGACCGGCTCGTCATCCCACACGAGGCGGTCGTCTTCGCCGGTCCCCGCAAGCTCGTCTTTGTCGACGAGGGCGGCGGACGTATGCGCCCGGTCGAAGTCGAGCTCGGAGCGCGCGGTGACGACGGCTACGAAGTGCGCAAAGGTGTCGTCGCTGGCCTTCGCGTAGTGACCTCGGGCAACTTCCTCATCGGCGCCGAGAGCCGCCTGCGCTCTGCGGTCGGCGCGTGGTAGCCCGCCTCATCGCCTGGTCCGCGCGCTCGCCGCTGACCGTGCTGGCGCTGGCTGCACTGCTGGGCTTCTGGGGTTATCGCTCGCTCCTGTCGATCCCACTCGACGCGACGCCCGACCTGTCCGAGACGCAGGTCATCGTCACCGCCGAGTGGCCAGGCCGAAGCCCCGACCTGGTCGAAGCGCAGGTGACCTTCCCGCTCTCGAGCGCCTTCCTCGCCTCGCCGAAGGTCAAAGCCGTCCGCGGCCAGTCGTTCTTCGGCATCTCGTTCGTGTACGTCATCTTCGAGGACAACACCGACCTCTATTGGGCCCGCTCACGGGTGCTCGAACAGGTCATCGAGGCGCGCTCGCAGCTCCCCGCAGGGGTCGAACCGATCCTCGGCCCCGACGCGTCGGCCGTCGGCTGGGTCTTCCAATATGCGCTGGTCGACCGCACCGGCAACACCTCGCTCGCCGACCTGCGAGCGCTGCAGGACTGGCAGATCCGTTATTCGCTCGAAGCCGTTCCGGGCGTCGCCGAGGTCGCCTCCGTCGGTGGCTTCGTCAAACAGTATCAGGTCGCGCTCCACCCCGACGCGCTGGTCGCCCGTGACATCCCGCTCGAGCGTGTGGTCGAAGCGGTGCGCGCCTCGAACCAGGACACCGGCGGCGAGACACTCGAAGTCGCCGAGCACGAACAGATGGTGCGTGGGCGCGGCTTCCTGCGCACCGTCAAAGACCTCGAAGACGTCGTCGTGTCCGTTGGCGAGCACGGTGTCCCGGTCCTCGTGAGACACCTCGGCGATGTAAGCGAGGTCGCCGCCCCACGTCGGGGAATCGGCGAGCTGAACGGCGAAGGCGAGGCGGTCGGCGCGGTCGTCGTGATGCGCCATGGCGAGAACGCGCTCGCCGTCATCGAACGTGTGAAAGAGCGGCTCACCGAGGTCGAACGCAGCCTGCCACCCGGTGTCCGCATCGAGGTCGTCTACGACCGCAGCGCCTTCATCGAAGAGGCCATCGGCACCCTCAAGAAGGCGCTGGTCGAGGAGATGCTCGTCGTCTCGCTCGTCATTCTCCTCTTCTTGTTGCATGTGCGCAGCGCGCTCGTCCCCATCATCACGCTGCCGCTCGCGGTGCTCGCAGCCTTCATTCCGATGCTCTACCAGGGGCTCGGCGCGAACATCATGTCGCTCGCCGGCATCGTCGTCGCCATCGGCGATATGGTCGACGGCTCGATCATCATCGTCGAGAATGTCCATAAGCGCCTGGAACAATGGGAGAAAGAAGGTCGGCCCGGTCCGCGTCGCGAGGTCGTCATCGCCGCCATGAAGGAGGTCGGTCCAGCCATCTTCGGCTCTCTGCTCGTCCTCACGGTGGCCTTCATCCCTGTCCTCACACTGCAGGAGACCGAGGGTCGCCTCTTCGGTCCGCTCGCCTGGACCAAGACCTGGTCGATGGCCTTCGCCGCCGTCCTCGCCATCACCGTCACGCCCGCGCTCGTGGCCCTCGTGGTGCGCGGACAAATCCTCCCCGAGAACCGCAACCTGCTGAACCGCCTCCTCATCCTCACCTACACCCCGGTCGTGCGCTTCTGCGTCCGCCACCGCTTCATGGTCGTCATCGCGGCTGTCCTCGCCATGGTCGCGACCGTGCCCGCGCTCTTGCGCCTCGACTCCGAGTTCATGCCGCCGCTCGAAGAGACCGACCTCCTCTATATGCCGACCTCCCCGCCCGGCATGTCCGAGTCCGTCGCCATCCGGACGCTGCAGACCATGGACGACCTCATCATGGGCTTCCCCGAGGTGGCGTCCGTCTACGGCAAGGCCGGCCGCGCCGAGACCGCCACCGACCCGGCCCCGCTCTCGATGTTCGAGACCGTCATCCGGCTGAAGCCTCGCGACCAGTGGCGCGAAGGCATGACCATGGCGCAGCTCAAGAGTGAGCTCGATGAGGTCCTGACCTTCCCCGGCATGCCCAACCTCTTCTGGATGCCGGTCCAGACCCGCACCGAGATGCTCGCGACCGGGATCCGGTCGAACCTCGGCATCAAGGTCTTCGGCCCCGACCAGCAGACCATCGAGCGCACCTCGGTCGCCATCGAGGCCGCGCTTGGCCCTATCGGTGGCACCCGTCGCGCTTTCGCCGAACGTGAGGCCGGCGGCTTTTATCTCGATTTCCAAGTGGACCGTCTGGCGGCGGCGCGCTGGGGTCTGTCGGTCCAACAGGTGCAGATGGTCATCGAGACCGCCATCGCCGGCATGCCCATCACCGAGACGGTCGAGGGTCGCCGGCGGTTCCCCGTGTCGGTCCGCTACGCGCGTGAGTACCGCGACGACCCCGATGCGCTGTCGCGGGTGCTCGTCCCAACGATGAGCGGGCGCGCCGTGCCACTCGGCGAGCTGGCCCGGTTCGAGAGTGTCACCGGGCCCATGATGGTGCGCAGCGAGGCCGGCCAGCTCGTCGGCTTCGTCTTCGTGGACGTGTCCGAGGAACGGGGCATCGCGGACTACGTCGACGAAGCGAAAGCCGTCGTCGACCGCGAGGTGCCCCTTCCCGCTGGCGTGCGACTCGAGTGGGCCGGCCAGTTCCAGAGCTGGGAGCGCGCAAGTGAACGGCTGGGCCTCGTGGTGCCGCTGACGCTCCTGCTCATCCTCGTCCTCATCTATTGGAATACCCGCTCATGGGTCGAGACCGGTATCGTCATGCTGGCCGTGCCGTTCTCGCTCATCGGCGCCATCTGGGCGCTCTATCTCCTCGACTACAACATCTCGGTCGCGGTCATGGTCGGCCTCATCGCGCTCGCGGGCCTCGACGCCGAGACGGGCGTCGTGATGCTGCTCTACCTCACGCTGAGCCACAAACGCCGCAAGGAAGAGGGACGTCTGAACACGCATAGCGACCTGCTCGAGGCCATCGTCGAGGGCGCTGCCAAACGTATCCGCCCCAAGCTCATGACCATCCTCGTCAACATCATCGGGCTCGCGCCCGTCCTCTGGAGCGACGGCATCGGGTCGGACGTGATGAAGCGTATCGCGGTGCCGCTTTTTGGCGGCGTCATCACGAGCTTCCTCCTTGAGCTCACCGTCTATCCGGCGATCTTCGCCATCTGGAAAGGCTACCACAATTCAGGCGAGGCACGCGGCGAGCTCTTGGCACTCCCACACGAGGCGACATGAGGCCAGCATCCCACATTCTGCGACTTGCACTCCTCCCGCTGCTGCTCGTCTTCGCGGCGACCCCGCTGGCCTGCTCGGAAGCACCCTGGCCGCGTGTCGTCCCCACGCCCGCACCACCCGATCCCCCTTCGGTACCCGTCGCCGCCCCGGCCGCGCCCGCCGCGCCCGCCGTCCTAGCCGCGGCACCTCCCGAGGTCCGCCAGGTCGAGCTCTCGCCCGAAGCCATCGCGTCGCTCGTCGTACTCCTGACGCACTACGACCAGGTCCACCTGGCACTCACCACCGACAAGACCGACGGCATCACCACGAGTGGCGTCGCCATGGCCGAGTCGGCGCTCGCCGCCCGTCCGCTCATCCGCGACGAGACGCTGGCCGCCGTCTTGTCCGACCTCGAGACCAAGGGGCGCAAGCTCGGCGAGGGCGACATCGAGGCGATACGCCTCACCTACGGCGAGCTGTCGAAGTCGCTCGTCGCGCTCGTCAGCGCCTCGGCCCCGCTGCGGGAGGGGCGCTTCGTCTTCGAGTGCCCGATGGCCAGGGGTTACCAGAAGTGGATCCAGAAGGAGCCGAGCCTGCGCAACCCCTACTTCGGCGCCGCCATGCTCACCTGCGGAGACGAGAGCCGATGGGCGCCCTGACATCCAGGTGATCAGAGTCGCGGCGGCTCGAACCGAGTGCCAGGTTTGCGCGCAGGAGGACTGGTCCCGCGATGATCTCGCGCTATATGTGGCGCGAGATCATCGCAGCAATCATCTGCCGTCCACGACCCAGGTCAGTCCCCCTACGAAGCGCAGCGTCCGACCCGGAGCACCACCGACTCGCGAGGTGGCACGTCCTGTCAGCAGTGCCGCCCCGCCGTGATCGGGATAGCATCGTTGATGACCTTCACCTGGTGAAGGTCACAGTGGAGCGGGCTGGCAGCTCGCGGTCTGGAACACGGTGCAGCTCGGGGCCGTCCCGCAGAGGTTGAGGGCGGCGCCATCGGGGCAGGTGTAGCCGCTCGACCCGTTGAGCGAGGTGTCGAAGGTCTCGGACGGATCGGCCGTGCGCATCGGCCGCGTCGAGAAGACGCGCAACGGCTGGCCGGGGGCCGCGAGGGCGGCGTTGTAGGCTGTCCGCATGAGCGCCGGCGTCGCGACCTCGGCCGCAGCGAACGGCCCCCAGATCTCGGCGCCGAAGGCCACCGCGCTGCCCTCGTTCAAGCCGAAGAGCTCGAGGATGTGCTGGCCGCTCGTGAGCGGCAATCGCAGGACGTTCCAGGTTCGGAAGTTGAGATCGCTGGCCGACTGGTAGACCAGGTCGCCGTCGAGCTCGAGGCGCACGTGGTTGTCGCCGGCGATACCGACGAGGTAGGTGCCGCTGTCCGGGATGGTGATGCACTGGGAGAAGCCGATGAAGGTGTTGAGAGGACCGCCACTACAGGCCCAGACGCCGACCTCTGAGAGATACCCGATGCCCTCGGTCGGCGCGGTGACGCACACCGCAGGGTCGGTGCAGGTCGCTGTGGTGCTACCGCTCTCTGGAATCTCGAAGGTCCCGGGGTTGAGGCTCGTCGAGAAGCGGGTCCCGTGAAGCGAGTAGGCCGTGTCCGTGCCGCCCGCACACACCGTGAAGGTCGTCGTTGGCGCTGTCGCCTGCGTGGTGGTCAGGCTCGAGCAGCCGTCGCCGGCCGGGTTGGCGGTGAAGCCGTCGGGGCACACGCAGCTCGTGTCGACCTCGCAGTTCGTGTAGGCGAAGCTCCCGGGGGTGGTGACCTCCGTGTAGTCGGTCGCGACTGACGGCCCGTCTTCCTCTTCACCCGGCAGCGTGACGTTGAGCGGGTGGGCCGAGCAGGCGAGCTGGCCGTTGACGATGATGTCGCGCTCCCACTCGATGACCGGGTAGGTGCTGTCGGCGGGCGTCGTGAACGGGCCGCTTCCCGCGAGCGCCCCTTCGGAGGCGGTCGTGCTCCAGCTGAGGGTGCAGTCCTGGAAGGTCGCGAACTGTGTCTCGTCGAGGCCGAGCGCGACGTTCCAGTAGGACTTCTGGAAGGCGGTGAAGGCCTCGTCGCCTTCGTACACGGCGGCGCCGTAGAGGAGCGGGCTGTTCTCGGTGATGTTGCCCGGGCCCTGCGACGGGTCGATCGTCCAGACGTTCGTACCACCGCAGTCCAGGGTGATGGCCGTCGCGTAGAGGCAGGTCTCGTCGGCGCCAGAGGTGCAGGCGAAGCCGAGCACCGCCGTCAGGTCGCGGGCCCCACCCGGGCGGTGGAGCAGTTGGTCCACACAGTCGAGCTTGGCCGAGCAGAAGACGTCTTCGAAGTTCACGGCGACGTCGAAGAAGCCCTGGTTGGCGTCGCGCATGATGGTGAGGTTGAACTCGACGAGGGTGTCGGCGTTCTCCGTGCAGGGGCGCTCGAGCAGGCAGGGATCGGTCGACGGACACGGGTTCTGGTAGGTCGTGCTCGGGATGGTGCGCGAGTCCTCGTCATCGGCCACGTCACAGTCGTTGGCGGAGCAGAGACCGTTGAGGACGAGGCTCACCGTGTGGACGCGACCCGACGGTGAGGCGTCGCAGGTCCCGATGTAGGTGACGGCGCCGCGGCCATCGCCGTACTGGTCGGCGCATACGTCGTCCTCGGACCAGACGAGCGCGGATGGCGCGATAGCCCCGCTGCCAACGTTGTAGACAGCCAGGTTGTAGCAGGCATCGGCGACCCCGGGCAGGGTCAACGGTGCGACCTGGATCTGGAGACCCGGGCCGGTGACGGTTGGAGATTGTCCGGAGCAGGCCGTAAGGCCAGCAGCGAAGAGCAAGAGCGCGCGCTTCTTCATGGTGCCACCGATTTCGGGAAAGGGAGTAGACGGGGACCCGCAGTCCACCTTCTGGGCTACAGTGTTTGGCTGAACCCGTCAATTACAGGATCTTACGGCGCGGAGCGCGTTCACGGGTCTTCCTGCTGGCTCGGGCGCACCCGCTGGACACAGGCTGGCCCGACGCTCCGCTCATCTCATCCGAGGACGAGTCGAGCGACCAGGCGGCCCCCTGTCCGTGCTGGTCGCATCCCCGCGGCCGCGGGACGAAACGAGCCTCTGGACGGCTCGTGGCGAGCCTGTTAGCTATGCCATCCGGCTCACGGGCCGCCCGTGCCACCTGGCTCAGGAACTCGATGCAGGCGCTCGTCACCTTCCCGTTCGACCTGCCCGAATCCGGCCGCTATGTCTGCGCTCACGTCATCGGGATCGGCGGCATGGGACGAGTCGCCCAGGCCTTCGACCGCCGCCTCTCACGCGATGTCGCCCGCACAGAAGTCACCCGCACCAGCGCCGGCTCCGACAGCGACGACCGCGAACACCGCCTCGTGCGTGAGGCGTCCATCAGGGCCCGCCTCGAACACCCCGGCATCGTCCCCGTGCACGACGCCGGCCGGCTCCCCGATGGCAATCTCGACTATGCGACGCGCATCGCTCGCGGCACCTCGCTCGCGGCACCTATCACAGGTGCTGCGACTGCCAACCAGCGCCATCACCTCGTGCGCCACGACGCGGTTTATCGCATCCCGGTGAAGGCCGACCCCAACATCGTCATCCATGATTCACCTCGAAAGGCCTGAGCCATGCGCCACACCTTCATCGCCGCGCTCGCCCTCTTGGCCTGCAGCGAGGACAACGCCAAACCCTCGGAGGACACGTCGACCGACACCTCGGCCGACGCCCAGCCCGACACCGAGCCTGACATCGACACCGGCCCAGTTGGTCCGCCCAGCCTCACCGACCGCGGGTACATCGAGGTTCGCCTCATCGCCCATCTCCACTCGGCCTACAGCCACGACGGCTGCGATGAGAAAGGTCTCGACGAAGAAGGCAACCCCAACCTCGAGTGTATCGCGCGCCTGAAGCGCGCCCTGTGCAGCGAGCGCATCGGGTTTGCCTACATGACCGACCACCCATCGAACATGCGTGACCAGCCATGGCTCGACCTGCTCTACGCCGAGCCCCCCAGCGACGACGTCGTGCTGAGCCAGGACGGCACGCCCTGGGCCGTGCGTTTTGCATGCGACGAAGGTGAAGGTGGCCCCGACCAGAAGGTCACGCTGCTCGTCGGCTACGAAGGCACCCACACGATGCCGCTCGGGCTTCGGCGCCATGTCGACTGGGAAAAGCACCATTCCTTCGAAGATGTGGCCTCGTACGAGACGCTGGCGGCAGCAACACAGGCCATTCGTGACGCGGGCGGCCACGTCGCGATCGCACACTCCGAACAGGACGACCTGTCGGCCGAGACCATCGCTGCGCATGACGTCTCCGCGATGGAGCTCTATAACTTTCACGCCAACTTCAACGAGGTCCTCGGCAACGGACTCGGCGATGCGCTCTTCACGCTCGAACACTTCGTCGACCCCGAGACCGACCTGCCAGATCCCGACCTGACCGCGCTCATCCTGTTTGGTGCCTACCCCGAGGCCGCCCTGAACAAGTGGCGCGAGGTCTCCTGGAAACGGCCCATCACCGCTTTTGCCGGCGCCGACGTCCACGAGAACGTCTCGTTCCCGGCGGCCTGCGAAGGCAACATCTGCGACGGCCTCGCCGAAATGTACCCCAACCTCGTCGAGTACCTGAAAGTCGGTGGCCCCTTGTGGCAGTCGGATGGCGAACGCCTCGATGGGTATGCGCGGGTCTTCCGCTGGAGCAACAACCGGGTTCACGTGCCAGCCGCCATCGCCGCCGACCCGCTCGTAGTCGAGGACGCCTTCTTCGCGGGGCGCGTGTCGGTCATCTTCGAAGTCCTGGGCGAGAGCACCGACTACGCGCTGGTCCTCGTAGATCCCAGCGCTGAAGAGACCTCACGACTCGTGGATCTGGGCCAGACGGTGACCCTCTCCGCGGGTCAGACCCTCTGGGCGCGCTCACCCGGAAACCCGCGCTCACCCCCGTTTGCCGACTGGACTGACGGCGACGCCTCGGCCATCACGACCATCCTCTGGCGCACCGACGATACCGGTATCCACGAGGTCGCACGCTGGTCCGAAAAGGGCACATGGCGCTCCTTCGACGTCGAACCCGGCGCCTACCAGCTCGAGGTCCTCATGACCCCGCATCACCTCGCAGGCTCACTGGGCCCTGCCGCAGCGCTCTCCGAGTCGACCTACCGCTGGATCGAGACCAACGCGATCCGGGTCGTCGCCCACGAACCCAGATAGCTCGAGCATCGAGATACTTGATTTACGAACAGTGTGATGGTCAAGGCATCGTCCATCACGGACGGCTCAACTGCGGCAACGGCGCCCATCTGATCTCGTTCCGATCCGCCGCGCGTCGTCGTTGCTTTCGCAACCACTGACATCGTCATGCGTTTCTGCACCACAAAGGATGAAACGCAAGACGACGTGATCGGATCGCTCGCGAACGCTACGGTCCTCTTCATCGCGGGCCTGCGACGTGGCGCGAGCAGATGTTGGCTTCTGACGGCCGCCCATGGAACGACGACCATGCACGAAACGTGGCTCGTCCCCGAGTCCGAGCACGAAACCATAGCGACACCCATCGAAAGCAACGACCCTGGCACCGCTACCCAGGCAAAGCCTCGCGCGCGTTGCGGATGGCAGCGTTCAGCAGGATCTCGAGTCGCGTCGCATCGTCGATGGGCAAATCGGCCGACCCGATCCGATTGCCGAGAATCTTGCCCACGCTGACCACAAAGCCCGCCGCGCCCTGCGTCGACGCGCTGCCCCCAAACTTCGCAACCCGATTCCCCGCCTCACTCGAAACGACGACGGGCCCGCTCGACACCGTCAGGCCGGCCTTGTCGCCCGTGTCGTTCGGGATCAACTCAACCGAATCGACCAGCTCCAGCGGCCAGCGACGATATGCCACTTCGCGTTTGCCGACGGCGACCGTGTGCGTTGCGCAGACACCATCGATTCTGAATCGTATGTGTTTGAAGCGGTCGCGCAACCCCCAGAGGATCCCGAAGATCCCCCCCGTCAGCAACACGCCGAGTGTCGCGGTATTGAACCACGTCGGCGCCGCCTCTCCCAGGCTCGTGGCCATGACCAGGAACGTGAAAAGGCACGTCGAACCGACGCCGAAAAGCCCAAAGGCCTGTATCAGCCGGCCCGGCCGCGTGTCGGGCAAGAAGTGAATCGTCAGGGGCTCGTTCTGCGGGTCCCATCCGCTTGAAGGCGCCGGACCTTCGACGCGTAGCCCCGACGCATGCTGCAGCATGAGCCACGAATCCGCGACCAGGTCGCTCTCCCCCTGCGCGACCGACGGGACCGCCTCCAGAGCGGCCGAAAGGACCGCCAGGGGCGCATTCAGTTTGGCCGCGTCGGCAACCTTGCCGGAGAGCTTCAGGGCGAGAAATCCGGATCCGCCGGCCTTACCCATTTCCAATTGGTATGCGGGCCGCGTGTGTACCACCCGATCTCTTCCGTCACCCGTCGTCCAGGTCTGTTGTGTCGATGCGATTCTGACGTCTTCGATGCTGCTTCGTGGAAGCGTGGAGCTGCGACCGTCCGAACGCTCGATGATGACCGCGCTGCGCGCTGGGTCGACGATGACCCGTTTCGGCGTCGCGCTCGACACACGATCCCCGAACAGAGCACCGATCAGCATCAACGCCGCCAGCGCCAGGAGGAACAGCCCCAAAGCAGATGGTTCGGGGCGCGACAGGACTGCCCACGCGCCGCCCGCCGCACCGACGGCAAGCAACAGCGCCAGGAAACGGCCGGCGGTCGATGGGTTGCCGCCGCGCGACGGGCTCGGTAAATCGATGACATGGGCATCAGGACCGAAGGCGGGTCGACGGGTGCGTTGGCGTGACATGCAGTGCTCCAAGGGGCGGCGCGCGGCGAGGTAAGCCATACGATGTTTGCCTTGGCAAGCGTGGGCGTCAGGGGCAAACGTCTGCTCGCCCGGTCGCCCCGCTCATACGATTGGGGCGGGAAGGCTCGCCCGAGCGATCCGATCGGTCTCCATGCGTTTTCATCCCCATGTGGTGCCGAAACGCATGGAGACGTCAGGGGTACTCGACCTGCAATCCGGCCACCGCTCGACTGCCCGTGCCCCGCGTGATCCGCAAAGGCCTCCGCTCACAACGCACACCCCGCGACCTCGACGTTCGATACCAAGGACATCCGGCACGCGAACCTCGCCCACCCCGCGGTGAGGGCAGGCAATTCCGCATATCTTGATTCTCAAGATTCACGTCGTTTCCGTCCTCTCCATCCCCTCTTGTCGGCCATGGAATGGGTGACCATGCGTCTTCTTTGATTCGGCTCGTGAGCAGCCGCGGGCGGATAGGCAGGTGCGCGCCTTCGCTTCCAGCGCAAACGACGCGCGTATTCTCTGCGCGCGCCTACTTACGCAATGACGGCTCGACGCGCTTCCAGCCCTTGTTGAAGCGGAACAGTGTGCCAGTATCGACCACCCAGAGAGTCCCGTCCTCGGCCGCCGCAAATCCGAACTGATACCGCAACTCGATGCGGCGCTCGGCGACGCGTGTCAGCTTGCCGCCTTTGAGCTTGAAGAACTTGCTGCCGACTTTGACGAAGCGGCTCGCCCCGGCCTCCGCAACCGCGACCCAGGCGTTGCTGGACACGATCTTCGGTGCACCCTTCAAGACCGTGGTCTTGTCCGAGACAAGGCACATCGTCTTGACTCCGGGCGCGCCGCCGCAGGCGCCGATCTCGATGGCGCCATCGTGCACGGGCGTTCCGTTCTCGAGCGTGCCTTCGGGCAGCTGCGCTGCGTCGACGTTGCCGTAGTGGTGTCGTTGGTAGGTATCATCGAGGTCCTCGGGCCCGGTGACGTAGCTGATGACCCCGTCGCGCACGACGAACTCGAGGGTGTCGGAGATGGACCATTGGCGACGCGGCGCAAACGTCTTGCCACCGTCCTTGGACACGAACATCCCGAAGTCGCCAGCGTGCTTCGGATCGGTGTCTTGTCCCGCGATCACGATGACATCGCCGTCGACGGCGACCTGTCCGACTGAGCTCGCGACGCCGATCGGCCGCCAGGTCTCGCCACTGGCATCGAGTCGCCCCAGCATCCCATCGCGCACGACCCACACGCGCCCCTGACGGTCGAGCTCGAGCGCCGTTGCCTCACCTGGGCCTTTGAGGATCTCGGCGAACGTCTTGCCGCCATCGACGCTCCGAATGGCCCGGGTCTCGGACCTGAGCACCACGGTCTGCCCATCGGGCGCCACTTTTACGTCGTGGAACTCACCCATCTCGGTCGACTGCCACTCGTTCGGGTCGAGCTCTCTCGTGTGCCCGACCCCCACACCCACGACCCCCAGCACGATCACCAACGACACCAACGCGTGCATCGCAGCTCCATGAATTGTCCGGCTGTTCAATACGCGCGTTGGTGCTCCGTTTCAATGGCGTTGGCGGGCGCCCGATCTGTTCAGGCTCGCTTGGCGTGGAGGCGGGCCACCCCGCATATCTCGATTCTCGAGATTCACGACCGCCTCGTGCTTCCGAAGGGCAGGTCCAGGGCCGCCTTCCAGGCGCCACGGACGGGCTCTCAGACTTGTGGCCCCACCGTGCAGGGACAACAGCCGCACATGCGGCTCCGCCGGGTCCCTCGGACATGGCGGTGAAGTCCGGAACATCGCGCACAGCGTCGGTGGGAGCTCGATGCGGGGCGCGGGGGGCAGCTCCCGAACACTCAGAGCCCCCGTCGCCATCGGCTTCGTCCGACCCGAAGAACACAAACACTTCTGCGAACCTCTATAACGCCCGAGCAACCGCTGAGCGGCGCCCAGCGCTCTCTTCGGCTTGGCCCTTGACAGCCCGACCGCGTTCGTCGCTCCTGCAGTGACTGTCTTCGAGAGCGGCTCGAAGCTTCGCCTTTGTCCGCTCCCGTCACAGGAACACCATGAACGCCAAGACGTCCCGCGCGATCGCGCTGTGGTCGGTGTCGATCCTCGCTACGTGCGCAGAGCACGACGTCCCTCCCGGCGGCGCCAACGTCGAGCTGGCGATAGCGCCCCTGACGCTGCCGTCGGTGGTCGACGTCTGCTACGGCCTCACGGTCTTCAACGCCCCGGCGATGGGCGAGGGCGACACCGTCTGGAGCCGGGCGGGCGTGTGCGCGGCGCAGTACGGCAACGACGGCGGCGGCGACGTCGCCTACGTCGGTCCATGCGACGCCGACACGCCGGCCGTCGCTGACGACCTCAACTACGTGCGCCTCGTGCTCGAGACGATCGAGGTCGGCGCGGGTCAAGGCAGCCTGCCCGCCGGCCCTATCGAACTGGCGAACGTGCTCGACGATCAAATCACGGTCGTGACCTCGGGCGACGGCGACGCCGACTTCATGAACCCGTGCCCGGCGCCGGGCGGCTGCGTGTTGTCGTTCGAGTGCGAGGTAAACGCCGACGTGCCCGTCGTGTTCAACCTCACCGTGATGGCCGACGCGGACCAGGGCTTCTTCGACGTCGCGGTGAACTTCGAGGACATCTTCTGCTCGGCGAAGTTCGACACCTGCTACGACGTCACGCCCGGCGCCGAGCGCTGGATCGAGCTCCTGCACGGCGACGACGCGACTTCTTCGACGCCCATCGACGGAGGTGGCCGTGACCGCACCGGCGTGCTCGCGCTCGCGTGCACCGCCGGCCCCGACGTAGCCGCCGCTGGCAACGGGCCCGGCCAGGACCTGTCGACCACGCTGCACTACAGCGACGTCACGCTGTCCTGCGGCAACGGCACGACCACCCTGCCCGAAATCGCGCTGCCGCTCGCGCTGCCGGGCGGCAATCATGACGTGATCGTCGACTGGGGCGCCCCGACCGGCTCGGCGCCACTCCAGTATGCGACGTACTTCGGCTACGAGGACCTCGACTGCGATGGCCTGCCTTGCAACAAGATCTACCTCAACGTCGCCATCGACCTCGAGGACATCCCCGCCGGCTTCACCTGCTCGCTCGCGGCACAGGCGACCGCGACCCACGCCGACGGCGCGCCGCTCGTCGGCGGTACGCTGACCAGGCCCGGCAGCAACTACCCGTACGTCGACTACCAGATCGCCGACGTCTCTGCGTGCCAGCAGCACCCGCTCGACGCGGACGGCAGCGAGGTCACGACCGCCTACGCGTCGACGTTCCTGGCCACCAACGCCTCTCTGCAAGCCTGCTTCAGCTACGACGGCAGCGACACCCCGGTCGCCAACGGCGCCTGCGGCGGCATCGTCGTGGAGCCGCCCGCCGCGACCTCGCTCTCGACCCCCAACGCGCCGTCATCGCGCTTCGTCGGCGAGACGCTCAGCGTCAGCAGCGTTCTCACCCGCGTCACCCCGCCCGCCGGTAACGTCAGCAATGGGCTCGTGGCCTTCACCCTGACTGGCCCGGCGGGCTCGACCCAGCAGTCCGGCACCACCAGCGGGTCCGGCGACACGACAGTGACCTTCCCCGCGCTGCCCAACCCCGGCGACTACACGGTCACCGCGGCCTTCGCTGGCGGCGCTACCCTCCTGCCGGCCACCTCGGGCGGCGCCTCGATCACTGTCAGCCAGCGCACCTCGCTCGCACTGCCGGCCGTCACCGGCAGCGCTGGCGACCCGGTCGCGGTGAGCGCGACCCTGACTGCGGTCCCCGGCGGTCAGGGGATCGCGAACCAGCAGGTCGCCTTCGACTTCTCCGGCCTCGCGCAGAACCAGAGCGCGATCACCGACGGCTCCGGCGTCGCGACCGTCACGGTGACGTTCCCGAGCGCCATGACCTACCCGGTTACGGCGAGCTTCTCGAACCTCGCCGGCTTCTACGTCGACGCCGCGGGCGTCGCGGTCCCGACGACGGTCTACGGCCAGGTGACGACCAGCGCCGTGACGGCGAGCCTGTCGGACCCCGACATGCCTACGATCGCGTACGTCGGCGACAACCTCGCGGCGAGCGTGGTGCTCCAGCGCACCACCCCCCCGGCCGCCCTGCTCGGCGGTCAGAACGTCTCGTTCACGCTCTACGGTACCGGCAGCCCGAGCACGCTCACGACCGTGACCAGCGGCAGTGGCATCGCGAGCGCCTCGTTCGCGCTCACGACGCGCGGCGCCTACTTCCTGCAGGCGGACTTCAACGGCACCGACGCGCTCTCGTCGGTCAGCTCCTCCTCCGCGGTCACGGTCCTCGAGCGCACCGCGCTCACACTCGCGCCGGCGTCGGGCGACGCCGGGTCGCCGATCACCGTGTCCGCGACCCTGACCACGCTGCTGGGCGGCTTGCCGATCGCCGGCCGCGCCGTCACGTTCCTGCTCAACGGCATAGCGCCGGACCAGACCGCGGTCACCGACGCCGCGGGCGTCGCCTCGATCACGATCACCGTCGCGAACGAGGTCACGACCGACATCGGGGCCTATCACGACGGCGGGAGCGGCTACTACGCCAACAGCACCGGTGGGTTCGAACCGGAGCTCGCCTTCGGGACGCTGACGGTGTCGAGCCCGGCGAGCCAGCTCACGACCCCGACCGTCACGGCGCAGGTGCTCGTGGGCAACAGCCTCACGACGAGCACGACCCTGACCACCGCGGGCGGCCAGCCGATTGCGGGCGCGTCGGTCGACTTCAACTTCAGCGGCCCCGGCAACGGCACGATGACCGGGCAGACCGACGCCAACGGCATCGCGACGGTGACCTTCCCGCTGACTGAGCGTGGCGCGCACACGGTGACCGCCCAGTTCATGGGTAGCCCCGGTGTGGCCGGGTCATCGTCGTCGTCCGCCGAGTTCAGCGTCTTCCAGCGCACGAGCCTCGCCCTCACACTGCCGACCGTCTACGCCGGTCAGACCATGGCCGTGAGCGCGACGCTGAGAACGGTGCCGGACAACGCGCCGCTCGTCGGCTATCAAGTCGCCTTCGACCTCGGTGGCGCCGCCGCAAACGACAGCGCGTTCACCGACGAGAGCGGCACGGCGACGCTCGTCACGAACTTCGCGAGCTCGAACAGCTACTCCGTTGGCGCGTCGTTCGGGCCCGGGTCCTTCTTCACCAACGAGGCCGGAACGCTGCCTGCGGTCGCGACGACCGCGCGCGACTCGCTGTTCGTCATGCGGGCGCCGACCGCGTTCTACTTCGAGTCGCCGACGATCTACCGCCTGGTCGGAGAACCGCTCGCGTTCCAGGCGGGGCTCATCAACACCGTGTGGGCCGAATGGGCGAGCGGGGCGCAGGTCGACATGGTCCTCAGGCACGTGCAATCGGGCGAGGAGCAAACACAGTCGATCACGACTGACAACAACGGGTTCGCGAGCGTGAGCTTCAACGCCCCGACCCAACGCGGGCGCTACGAGCTCAGGCTCTCGTTCGCGGGCAACTCCACCCTGTATCCCACCAACAACAACAGCGACCCCATCCTCGTCGAAGTCTTCCAGAAGGTGGACATCCAGCTGACGGTCGACGGCGCGCCTGGCAGCGAGCAGACCATCTCGGCGCGGCTGACCAACGTGCCCGGTGACACGCCGTTCCCGTGGGGGCACTTCGTACGATTCGAGTTCTTCGGTGAAGACGAGCCGACCAGCGTCATGGCCTCGACCCAGCTGAACGGCACCGCGAGCATCGTGCGCACCCTGCCACCCGGCTCCTGGCTCGTGCGCGCCTCGATCAACGGGTTCGGCAGCTACTACACCAGCGCTGGGGACCCCGACTCGTACGGGGCTGACGAGGTCTTCGCCTTCACTGGGATCGACGTCCCCTGAGCTCATAGCCGAGGCTCACGGCACGAGCGACTTCGGTTCGCGGGACTTCTCGTCGTTCCAGCTCGTGGCGTGCTGTGAGCGGTCGACGTCGAAGCGCCCGCCGAGCTGACGATTGAAGCATGCGAGCATGTTCTTGTCGAAGTCGGCGACCACGCCCAGGTGGTCGTCGTACGCTGGCAGCATCGTGCACGGGCTCTTCACCAGATCGGTGCCGAGCACCAGCGCCGCGCCTTCACCCGCCGCCGTCGCGATCACACGCGGCCGCTGCACCGCGTCGCGGTCCTCGAGGCTGCCGACCTGCTCCTGCCCAGCCCCTGCTTCGGCGTGGCCATGCTCACCTGCGGAGACACGAGCCGTTGCGTGCCTGGAGTGCGCATGCGCCCGCACATCAACCCGCTGGACTGGATACGGCCGCGCTGTTAACAAAGAGTGTCGGGTCACGGTCAGCCCCGTTCCACCCCAAGCAAGACTCCCATTCAGGACCTCGATGCAGGCGCTCGTCACCTTCAGAACTGCGGATGGCAACCTTGTCCAGCTCCGCTCCGGGGACTTCATCGGTCGCTCCTGGAACGCCGCCTGGCGCCTCTCCGACCCGCGCATCTCCGAAGCCCACGCGATGGTCAGCCTGCGCGGGAGCGCTCTCAAGCTGCTCGCGCTGCGCGGCCGCTTCGCTGTCGAAGACCGCCCCGTCAACGAGGTCGAGCCTCCGCGTCGGCCTGGCCATCTGGCTGACGAACGACCTCCGCATCGAGGTCGCCTCCGTCTCGCTCCCCGCCGAGGTCCTCGCTCTCGAAGGCGACGGCCTCGCCTCCCACATCCTCAGCAATGTCTGTTCGCTTCGGGTCGAACCCCGCCCGACCCTGCTCCCCGGGCTCGTCCCCGAGGCCGACGCGACCCTCTGGCACGACGGGCTCGGCTGGGTCATCCGCGTCCTCCAGGACCCCGCGGACTCGGACTTCGTCGCCGACCCGGGCTCGTCGCTCGACCTCCCGCTCGTCGCCGGCGACAGCTTCCAGGTCGCGGGCCGCACCTTCCGCGCGACCTCGGTAGCCCTCGAGCTGGCTGGACACCTGACGACCGTGGCCGTGGGCTCGGTCCAGTCCCCGCTCAAGCTCATCCTGCGTTACGACAACGCCCACATCCACCGCGAAGGCGACCAGCCGCTGGCACTCGGCGGCATCTCCGCCCGCATCCTGAGCGAGCCTCGCGGACGTCGCCCAGCCGCTCTCATGGGAAGCCCTCGGAAAGGAGATCTGGCCCGATGAGAACGACCACATCGCCATGCGCCGCAAGTGGGACGCGAGCCTCGCCCGCCTCCGCCAGAAGCTGCGCGAGAACCGGATCCGCGCCGACCTGATTCGCGCCGACGGCGCGGGCAACTTCGAGCTGCTCCTGTATCCGGGCGACATCGTCGACCACGAGATGTGACCGACACACGCGCCCGTCACTTCGACCTCGACGGAGGGAGCCTCGCCGCTTGGAGCAGCGATGGCGTCACCCCCGAAGGCCCCGTCGTGTCTGGCGATTCAGCCGCCGCAGTGCCCTTCGACCTCCCCGAGTCGGGCCGCTATGTTCGCGCTCACGTCATCGGGATCGGCGGCATGGGCCGGGTCGTCCAGGCCTTCGACCGCCGCCTCTCACGTGAGGTCGCCCTCAAAGAAGTCACCCGCACCGGGGCCGGCTCCGACGGCGACGACCGCGAACGTCGGCTCGTGCGTGAGGCGTCCATCACGGCCCGCCTCGACCACCCGGGCATCGTCCCCGTGCACGACGCGGGGCGTCTCCCCGACGGCAATCTCTACTATGCGATGCGCATCGTGCGCGGCACCTCGCTCGCCGCCGCCATCAAGGGGGCCGCAACCGCCGACCAGCGCCGGCACCTCCTGCGCCACGTGCTCGACGCCTGCAATGCGGTCGCCTGGGCGCACCGGCACGGCGTCATCCACCGCGACCTGAAGCCCGCCAACATCATGGTCGGCGAGTTCGGCGAGACCCAGGTCGTCGACTGGGGCCTCGCCGCTCTCATCGAGTCCCCGGCCCTCGCCGACACGACCCAGGCCAACGCCGACCCCTCTCCACTCTCCAGCGTCCCCGTCGAAACCAACCCGGAAGACGCGGCACTCACCCAGGTCGGCGCCATCCTCGGAACCCCTCGCTACATGAGCCCGGAGCAGGCCACAGGGCTGCCTGCCACCCCGCGCTCGGACGTGTGGAGCCTCGGGTGTGTCCTCTACGAGGTCATCGCAGGCATCGCCGCCGTCAGCGAAGGCTCGAGCGAAGAGGTCATCGCGCGGGTCAAACGCGGCCAGACGATCGACCTCGAGCGCGCAGCCCCAGACCTCCCGCCCGAGCTCCTCGCCATCGTCAGGCGAGCGCTGCAGCCCGACCCCTCTCGCCGCTACGAAGACGCCAAGGCGCTGTCGCGCGACCTGTCCAACTTCCTCGATGGCCAGCGCGTGAGCGCTCACGTCTACACCACCTGGGAGCTGGTCGTGCGCCTCGCCAGGGCGTGGAAGAAGCAGCTCATCGTTGCGGGCGTGGCGCTGGTCGCGCTCGTCGTCTTCGTCCTCATCGCCTTCACGGAGATCGACGCCGAGCGCAACCGGGCGCTCGATGCCGAGGCCCGAGCCCTTCGCGCGGCGGACTCCTCGCGCCGCGCCGAGGACCGTGTCCGCGGGGCACTCGCCGACTCCGACTCTTCGCTCAGCCGCGCACTCACCGACGAGGCCATCGGTCGCTCGATGCTCGATGCTCGCCCCGAAGCGGAGGTGCTGGCGGCCCACGCGATCTCGCTCGGCGACTCGCCGCTGGCCATGGGTGTGCTCGCGTCCTGGGACACGATGGCGGCGCCAACGCTGTTGTCGAGGCTCCCTCGTCCGGAGGAGTGTGTCGATCTGGATCTGTCCCCGGATGGCCGGTTGTTGGGATGCCGCGAGCGCGCCGGCATCTCGCTTCACCGTCTCTCCGAGCCGCTCGGGGCGTCCATGAGGCCGTCGTTGCAACGGCTCTGGTATACCCGGCTCGAGAGCCGCGGGGTGGCCATCCTGGCGGGCGTCGGTCGCGTGGCCACCGGAACGGCCCAAGACCATATGGCATTGCTGGCCATCGACGACGGCGTCAAACAGCTGTCGCCGCCCATGACCTGCTGCGGACTCAACGTGAGGTCGAGCGACAACGGCAAGACCGGTTGGGTCGCTGGTGGGGGCGCACTCGTCGCCGTGAAGGACGGTAGGGCTCACGAGCTCAAGCTCTGCCGCAGCGGTGAGGAAACGGCCGGCACGGTCGACTCGACGGGTGAGCTCTGGGCGCTCTCGTGCCGCGATGGTTCGGTCATTCACGGTCCCATCGGCGGACCGGTCATGGTGGCCGAGACCGGCTTCGGTGTGGTCGAAGGCGAGATCCACATTCGCACGGCACCCAGGGCGGAAAAGGGCCGCGCACCCGCGGCGGTGCTCGCCTTCACCCGCGATGGCAAGCGCCTCCTGATGGGCAATACCGTAGGCGCCGTGGCGCTCTACGACCTCGAAGCCGAGGTGATGGTGCGCACGATGGACTCGGGTGTGGCGATGCCGCGTCACATCGCAACCAGTCCGGATGGGCGTCTGGCAGTCATCCTGGGAGACCGCTCCGGTGTGCGGATCTGGGACCTCGAGACAGGTGACTTTCGCGGCAGTCTGCCGGACATCGATGTCCGCTCCATACGCTTCATCGAGAATGGCGGCAGCGATCTCGCGACGCTCGGCGACGAGCTCCGGGTGTGGCGACTCCCGACCGGTCCCGTCAGCCGCCTGGGGGTCGCCGATGGTGTCACGTCCATTGCGCTATCCCCGGATCAAAAGACACTCGCAGTGACCCGCGGCAAGGGCCTGACCGTGACCACACCCGACGGCTTTCGCCTCTTCGATGGCAGTTGGCACGACACCGTCGTCAAGGGCGGCGCGTTCACCGACGATGGCTCGGCCTACGTCGCGACCGCCGGCCAATCCAGGCGACTGGCGCGCTTCGACACGAGCGACTGGTCGCTGTTCGACCAGGCCTTCGAGAACGACTTCGCAGTGCGCGAGGCGACTGTCGTCAGTCCACCGGATATGCCACGTTATTGGATCGCCGCGTCACATTCATGTGGCGCGAAAGCCTTCTTCGAGGGCGACGCAAATGCCACCGACCTGCTTGCGCCATACGGCTGCCCGCCAGTCAACGACATCGCCCGTTCTCCAAACGGTCGTTTCCTCGCCATGTACGATGCCAACGAGGGCGCCATCTATGCACTCGACACACACGTCGCACACGTCCCTCGTAAGGTCGTCCACAATCGTGATGCGACGAACATCTACCTCGCCGACGATGGGAGGACCCTCATCGCCGCCGAGATGGACGCCCTCACCGAGTGGGATCTCGCCGACACATCCATCCTCGTGAGGGTCTTCCCTTCACGTGGGACCGCATTCATCTCCAACTCGATGTCGCCCGACGGCCGCTTCGTCGCGGGTGGTGCGCGCGACGGCTCGACATGGCTCTGGGAGCGCTCCACCCAACGCCTTCGCGCGGTCTTCCGCGACCACGATCAACGCACCTCGGTGGTTGCATTCTTGTCGAACGAGGTCCTCGCCACGGGGAGCTGGGACTGGACGGTGCGTCTCCGTTCGCTCGGTGTGCTCGACCGCCCCGCGAGCGAGTGGATTCCGCTGGTCGAGAAGCGGTGGGGTCTGGCGCTGGACGACGTCCTCGACGGCGGCTTCCAGTAGACGCGTCGTTTGCGTGGGCGTTTGCGTGGGCGCGGGCGTTTGCGCGGGCGCGTGCGTTTGCGCGGGCGCGTGCGTTTGCGCGGGCGCGGGCGTTTGCGTGGGCGTGGGCGCGGGCGCGGGCGTTTGCGTGGGCGCGGGCGCGGGCGCTGGCGTGGGCACTGGCGCCTTTGACATCTGCCCTCACTCGGCCCATTGATCACCGGCGTCGGGCCGTCCCCGACCGAAAGGAGAACGAACATGTGCAAGCGTCATGGACTCGGTCTGGTGGTACTCGGGATGTGGGCGCTCATCGCCTGCGGCGGTGCAGGCGGTGCAGGTGGCGCAGGTGATGGCCTCGACTTTCCGACCGGACCCGTCGGCGGCAAGAAGCTCGTCGAAGAGCTCATGAAGTCATCTGACAAACCCGGCATGGTCGCCAAGTTGAAGCCGACCAAGGCGGACCTCGAAGTCCTCTTCGACCCTTCGGCGGTCGAGACGATGGCCGCCTATGTCGACAAGGTCTACGGCAGCATTGGCGACATCGGCATGAAGCCCGAGCAGACGGAGGTTCTCTTCAACATGGCCGCCACCGAGGACTTCCTCAACGCGACCGACGCCGCCAAGAAGTTCCCCGGCGGCTACGCGCGCCTCGCTCCCAAGCTCAAGCCCGGCGTGATCTGGTACGCCTGGAAATACGTCAAGCCCGGCGAAACGCTGGGCATGGCCTTCGATGGCCTCGCCCACGTCAACAGTCGCTGGGTCTGGATCCCCAAACCCTTCCGCGCCATCTCAGAGTAGCCCTCGACAGCGAAGCCGCCCGCCGTCCACCTCTCGGACAGCGGGCCGCTTTCTCCCGTTCATGTCCACTCTCGACCGATGCATCACTCCGGCAGCCCGGCCGACCAGTCGATGAAGGCCTCGTACCCGGCCTCCAGGAAGATCGCGTGGTGCCCACCCGGCAGGAACCTGAGCTCGGTGTGGCCCTCCACCATGAACTGCGCGACCGCCGCTTCATAAGCGCCTCGCGGCACGAACGCATCGTTGTCGGCGGCCGTGAACAGCACCTGGTTTTTCGTAATCGCCTCGCGCAACCTGTCCAACGAAGGCGTGTGCACGAACGGCGGCGGTGCATCATCCATCCGCTCCACGAGCGCCTGCCGCCAGGACCCGTCCTGCCCGGTTCGCATCAAGAGCACATGCTCGTCGATCATCCATGGCTCGAACGGGATCTCGGCTGACCCCAGAGCGGCCAGCGTCCGGTCGGTGTGCCCCTCGCTGAAGTTCGCCGCCGACAGGATGTAGTTCAAGAGGCTCGGTGTCTCTCCCGCCGCCTCCATCGCCAGCGTGATCTCGTCCTTCCCCTGCCCATTCATCGCCTCGAGCCGCCGCACGAACGCCGGCTCCCACACCCCCACAACATCCTTGCCCAGGTGCACATACAGGCCGTGTATCAGAGCAGCATCGAGCCCGAGGCTCACGAGATGTGCGCGGGTCTTCGCGAGCCGCACCTCGACGTCCGGATAGACACCTCTCAGATGCAGGTTCAGCCGCAGCTGCTCGCGTCGCCGATGCCGCATCGACTCGACGGGGTCCTCGAACGGGAGCGCCGAGGAGGAGAAGACGATACCTCGTGGCCGCCGCACGTCTGGCAGCGCGAGGTAGTGCATGCCGGGCAGGCCACCGTAGCTCTGCGCGATGACGTAGAACGGCGTATCCGCCGGGACGACGTGCTCGATCACCGCCAGCGTGTCGCGTGCATGCGCGTCCGCCGAGAACAACCGCGCCACCGCGTTGGGGTCGAGCGACTCATCGTTCATGTCGACGGGTGCCGAGTGCCCGTCCGTCCCCCGCTGGTCCATCAGCAGAACGCGATGGGTCTTCAAGAGATACTTGAACCGGTCGAGCCCGCCACCCTGGGGCTCGCCCGTCGCGGCTCGTTCGTAGTCGAAGTCGAGCGACCGATAGAAGCTCGACGGGATTCCCGGGCCTCCATTGATGACCGCGACGATTGGACTGTCGTCCTGGTCGACCGGCACCCCGTATCGGGGCAGCAGCCGATAGAACACATCGATACGACCGCTTCGCGGATCATGCGGGTCGAGCGGCACATGAACGAAACCGCGCCGTTCATGCCGATGCTGCACCACGTCATGCCCGATGGGCTTGAGCCGAAAGCCGTGTCTGCTCTGCGTCATGGCCCAGACCCTACCACCCTACACCGTGCGGTGCACACAACCGCCCTGCTCCTCGTTCCCGACCTTGCCTTTGGCCACATTTTTCGTCACTCTCCGCATCGGCTCGACCTGGTCCATCGTTGCGCGCGGCCTCGTTCGTGCGCCCTGAATCCGCCTCGAGGTCCGGTCGAAAGAGGGGGAAGACATGCTGCATCGCAGACTCAGGGTCCTGGTCATCGGCGCGTTTGCCGTCGCCGCTGCCATTTCGGGCTGCGACAGCAGCCAGACCCAAGCACCCGCCGACACGACACCCGTCGCCGACACCGTCGAACCATCCGACGTTGTCGTGCCCGATGCCACCAACCCGCCGGACGGGACGAGCAGCGTCGACACGTCGGACACCACCACCCCCGACACGGTCGCGCCGACCGGTCCCATCGACCCAGGTCGAGTCGTCTGGCGCCGCTTGAACCGCACCGAATACCGCAACACGTTGCGCGACCTCTTCGGCAGCGACCTCGACCCCGGCGTCGACCTGCCCGCCGACGACCTCGGCTACGGCTTCGACAACATCGCCAGCGTCTTGACCCTCTCGCCGCTCCACCTCGAGCTCTACGAACGCGCCTCTCGCCTCCTTACGGAGGAGGCCACACGCCCGCCCATCACCGAGTCGCTCCCCTTCATCGTCGAAGCCGAGACCGCCGAGTTCAACGCCGAGTACGGCAGTCCGCAGGCCGACTCCTTCTACATGTGGAGCGGGGGCGAGCTCACGGGCTACGTCGAGCTCCCCGCAGACGGCCGCTACCGCTTCGAGGTCCGCGCCTGGGAGGTCCCCGCCGGCGACGAGGGCGCCAAGCTCGCCGTCTGGGTCTCGGGCGCCATGGTCGGCGTCGTCGAGCTCGTCCCCGCCGCCCAGACCTACACCATTGAAGTCGCCCTCGAGGCCGGCCGCCACGCCGTCGCCGTCGAGTTCATCAACGACTTCTGGGACGCCAGCTTCGACCCGCCGGCGGACCGCAACGCCATCATCGATCGATTCGGCCTCGTCGGCCCGCTCGACCTCGAAGACTACGACGCCTCCGTCTGGAGTCGCATCGTGCAGTGCCGCCCCGCCGCGCTCGAGCGCACCTGCGCCGCCGCCACCGTGACGAAGCTCGCCGAACGCGCCTGGCGCCGCCCCGTCGACGCCGCCGACCGCGACCGCCTGATGGAGCTCTTCGACGCCGCCACCCTCGAAGGCACGTCGCCGCACGAAGCGCTCGCGCTCACCCTCCAGGCGGTCCTTCTGAGCCCGCGTTTCCTCTTCAAGGTCGAGGCCGAGAAACCCAACCAGACCCGCCTCGACGGCTTCGAGATCGCAACCCGCCTCGCGTACTTCCTGTGGTCCACGATGCCCGACACGGCCCTGTTCGAAGCAGCGCGCACCGGCAAGCTCGACACCACGGCCGGCATCGCCGACGAGGTCCGACGTATGCTCGGCGACCCGAAAGCCCAGGCGCTCGTCGACAACTTCGCCGGCCAATGGCTCTATATTCGAGATATCGACAACGTCTTCCCCGACCCGTGGCTCTTCCCCGAGTTCGACGAGCTCTTGCGCGACTCCATGACCGAGGAGATGCGGCGCTTCTTCCGCTCGTTCATCGACGAGGATCGCTCGATGATCGAGATGTTGACCGCGACCGAGACCTGGATGAACCGCCGCCTCGCCGAGCACTACCAGGTCGACGATGAGCCCAACGCCCCCACCGACGACACCACCTGGGTGCGTATGTCCACCGGCGACAAACGCCGCGGCCTGCTGTCGCAAGCCGGCCTGCTGACAGCGCTCTCGACCCCGTTTCGCACCTCGGTCGTGCGCCGCGGCAAGTGGACGCTCGGCCAGCTCCTCTGCTCCGAGCCCTCGCCGCCTCCGCCCGGCGTCGAAGGACTGCTCGAGGCCAACCCCAACGGAGGGCCCAACGAGTTCAAGACCCTGCGCGAAAAGATGGAGGCCCACAAGACCGAGGAGCGCTGCAAGAACTGCCACGTCGCGATGGACGGCATCGGCTTTGCGCTCGAACACTTCGACGGCATCGGCGCCTGGCGCGACGACGAGAACGGCCACCCCATCGACGCCACCGGCGTGCTGCGTGGCAACAACTACGACGGCGCCGTCGAGCTCGCCAACGTCATCGCGAACGACGCGCGCCTCCCCGCCTGCTTCGTCGACAAGGTCATCATCTACGCCGTCGGCCGTGGCCTCCGCGGCGAAGACCAGCCCTTGCTCGACCGCCTCGTCACCGACTTCGCCGCGCGTGGCCACCGGTTCACGGCGCTGGTCGAGCTCATCGCCACGAGCGAAGCCTTCACCCACCGCGCCCATAGCACCGAGGAGGCCGCCCAATGACCACCCGTTTTTCACGGCGACTCTTTCTCGGCGGCGCCGGCGTCGCCCTGGCCCTACCGACGCTCGTGAGCCTCGGCCCCCTGTCTCGCACGAGCCGCGCCGACACCGCGACCAAACCCAAACGCCTCGTCTTCCTCTACACCCCCAACGGCATGCACATGCCGAGCTGGACGCCGGCCGCGACCGGCACCACCTGGTCGAGCCCGACGCTCGATGACCTCGGCGACATGAAGGCCCAGTCGCTCGTCATCTCGGGCTTGCGCAACCTGCCGGGCCAGCCCGACGGCGCTGGTGATCACGGGGCCGGCACGGGCGCCTACCTGACCTGCACCAAGGTCTTGAAGACCGAGGGCGACGACATCAAGAGCGGCATCTCCGTCGATCAAGTCGCCGCTCCCGTCCTCGGTCGAGACAACCGCTACAAGTCGATCGAGCTCGGCCTCGAGGGCGGGGCAGGGCTCGGCGGCTGCGACTCCGGCTACTCCTGCGCCTACACCCGCAACATCGCGTGGACCGGCGAAAAGACCCCGCTCCCCAAGATCGTCAACCCACGTGTCGTCTTCGATCGCCTCTTCGCCGGCTACGACCCGAGCATCACGGCCGAGGTCCGAGACCGCCGCCTCCGCCAACGCAAGAGCATCCTCGACTGGGTCCGCAAAGACGCCACCACCCTGTCGAGCCGCGCTTCAGCCAGCGACCGCCAGAAGCTCGACGAGTACCTCACCGGTGTTCGTGAGGTCGAGTCTCGCCTCGTCGTCGACGGCCCCACATGTGAGGCTCCGGCTGCCCCACCGACGGCCTACGACGTCGACCAACACTTCGAGCTCATGGCCGACCTGCTCGTCATCGCCTTCAAGTGTGACCTCTCGCGGGTGTCGACCTTCATGCTCGCCAATGCCGGCAGCGGTCGCAACTTCACCTGGCTCGACCCGTCGGTGGTCGGCGGCCACCACGACATCTCGCACCACCAGGACGACCCCGAGAACTTCCGTAAGCTCGAG
This sequence comes from uncultured Myxococcia bacterium, assembly GCA_942493285.1. Taxonomy (GTDB): domain Bacteria; phylum Myxococcota_A; class UBA9042; order PHBI01; family PHBI01; genus WYBB01. The sequence continues at coordinate 4,730,153 of OW818691.1, read as the reverse complement.
ATCATCAACCGCTGGGAGGTCAGAAAAGCCGCCTCGCTCGCTCGCAAGCTCCATGCAGTGGTCGACGACGAGGGCGACAGCCTGCTCGACCAGAGCCTCATCTACCTGTCGAGCGAGATCTCGGACGGCAACATGCACGGCCACCGCGACCTCCCGGTCCTGCTCCTCGGAAAGGGCGGCGGCACCGTTACCCCAGGTCGCCACATCCGCCGCAGCGACCAGCCTATGGCCAACCTGTTCCTCGCCATGCTGGGCGCGGTCGGCGTCCCCGTCACCACCTTCGGTGCGGACAGCACGGGCGCGCTCGACCTCCAGGGTGGGTGAAATCACTCTTTCTCCGGCAAGGGCTGGGTGCAAAGCCCCTGGCCCGCCCGTCGGGCGACGCTGGACCGTGCCTGAATTACTCAATTTTCAAGGAAAAAGACCCTGTCGTGTGACGTGGCACACCCCTTGCCTCGGACATCGTCCATGAACGCGCGTCCTATCCAAGCCCCTGTCCTTGCCGCCCACCCAAAGACCGCCGGCCAGCCGGCTCAGCCTGTTCAGTCCGGCAAGCCCGGTCAGTCCGACCGCCCCAACGCGCCCGACCTCCGAAGTCCATCGGGCCTCGCCGACCTGGCCGACCTCATATTGCGCCTCGACCGGCCCGGTCCCCGCTATACGAGCTACCCACCGGCCGACCGCTTCACCGACGCGTTCACCCCCGCCCACGCGGAGGCCGCGCTGCGCCGCGCCGACCAATCCAACACGCCGCTCTCGGTCTATATCCACATGCCGCACTGCGCCCGACTGTGCGGCTATTGCGCCTGCAACGTGGTCCCCACCAAGAGCGCTTCACGCCGCACGAGCTATGTCGACCTCGTGCTCGCTGAGCTCGAGCTCGCCCGCGCGCTCATGCCGAATCGCAGACGGCTTGGCCAGTTCCACTTCGGCGGGGGCACCCCCAACAGCTACGCCGTCGCCGACCTCGCGCGCATCGTCGACGCCGTGACCGGACACTTCATCCCCGAGCCCACCGCCGAGCTCGCCATCGAGATCGACCCGCGCTACGCCACGGCCGACCAGCTCATCCAGCTCGCCGCCATCGGCATGAACCGCCTCTCGTTCGGGGTCCAGGACTTCGACCTCGACGTGCAACGCGCCATCGGCCGCCACCAGAGCGCCCAGACGACGCTCGCCGCCGTCGAGTTCGCGCGCCGGGCCGGCTTCTCGAGCGTCAACATCGACATGGTCTACGGCCTCCCCCGCCAGACCCTCGAACGCTTCGACCAGACCGTCACCCGCCTCATCGAGACCCGCCCCGACCGCATCGCGCTCTTCTCGTTCGCCTACCTGCCCGAGCAACGCGCCAACCAACGCGGCATCGACGCCGCCGAGCTCCCGCAAGCCCAGCTCAAAGCCCAGATGCTCGTGCTCGCACGTGAACGCCTGACGGCCGCCGGCTATCTGACGATCGGCATGGATCACTTCGCCCTGCCCGACGATTCGCTCGCCACCGCCGAGTCCTCTGGGCGCCTACGCCGCAACTTCCAGGGCTACACCGTGGCCCCCGTCGGGCAGTCCGCGGACGCCCCGCTCGAGGTCCTCGGCCTTGGCCTCTCCGCCGTGAGTGACCTCGGCGGCGCTTACTTCCAGAACGACAAGGACGTCGCCACCTACGAACGTTCGCTCGTGGCCGCGACCCTCCCCGTCGAGCGTGGGCACACCGCGAGCCCCGACGACCTCCGTCGCCGCCACGTCATCGAGCGCATCATGACCCATGTGGGCCTGCCAGCGGCCGAAGTCGAGCACCTCGGCGTCGACCTCGAAAACGACTTCCCCGGCGCGGTGGCCGAGCTCGTACACCTCGAAGCCGAAGGCCTCGTGACCCTGCTCCGCGACGGCGACCACACCGTCGGTGTCGAGCTCACGCCAGTCGGCGCGCTGTTCCCACGCCGCGTCGCCATGTGTTTCGACGCCAAGGCTGTCGGCCCGAACGCAGCCGCGTCTCTCGCCCGTTACTCGCGCATCGTTTGATCTCGTGATCTCGTGATCTCGTGATCTCGTGAGCGCGCGAGCTCGATTCAGCGGCGCTGAAGCGCCTCGCCGATACGCCCGAGGATGGGCATGGCGATTGGCAACCAGCTATCGCGCGGCACTCGCCCGCCGCCGATCGCGACCAGCCCGCCGTTCTTCGTCGAGTGGATACAGAAGGCCGCGTTCTCGGCCCCGACCGGGCGTGACGCCTCCCAACCCGGTGGCAATCGATTCACGAACGCGTTGGCCGGCGCCTTGGGCTGCCCCGCCACCGCATAGTCGAGCGCCGTCTCGCAGGTCGCCTTCGGATCAAACGGGATGAGCTGGAACGACACCCCGGCCCCGGTCGGCGCGACGAGCTCGAGAAAGTCGTGACTGCCGATGGTCCGCAGCGTCCATGGCAACCGGTCGGCAGCCCGGTCGACCACGAGGTTCCCGCGTGTCTTCGAGCTCGTCCCCACACGAATGCTCATCGGCAGGCTCAAGCTCGCGAGCAGCCCGTCCGGCGCATCGTCGTCCTGTTCGAAGGCGAGGCGGTCGCGATTGCCGAGCGCTCGGGCCAGGTCCACCCGGCGATTCGAGTAGGCCTCGTGAAGCGCCGCGACGACCGGCTCGAACTCGTCCGCCACCTCCAACAACAATACCTCGTCCTTCGAGGTTCCGGCCGGAAACCGTAATACGATCAAGAGGTCAGGTGCCTTGCAGCTACGCACCGCGAGCTGCTCCGGGACCGGCACCCGCAGGGCCTGATATCCCAGCTTCGGCCACGGCGACGTCTCCTGCGGCGTCAGCTCGGGGCACTTCGTCTTCGAAATCTCGACCGTCAGCTCTCGTCGCTCCGCGTCCGACCAGGCCGACAATCGATCGATCGCGCGCTGGCCTCGCTCCGCCACGACGACGGTGCCTTCGACCTCCCACCGGAGCTCACCGGGCAGCCCCGAGACCGTGACCCCGGAGGCCGGCATGACCACATCGGGGGCGACCCGGGGAGGCGGCTCGGCAGCGATGAACGTCGCAAGGAAGGCAGACCAGAACACCATGTCGTCAGTCTACCTCAGCTCGCGCTTCGCGCACTCCAAGTTGCTCATCCATCGATCTGAGCGACATCTCTTTTTGTGCGTCACAAACGCGCCGAAACCTGCCCCACCTGCGGTTCATCCGCGGCCCCGCCCGCGGAAATGGGTATCGAGGTGGGCCTCGACGGCGGTCAAAGCGCGATCGATGGCCGCATCGAAGCGCCGCTTTTGTAATCGCCGCGCGCCTTGGATCGGCCCCGCCGAGCTGTCGAGATCAGCGTCGCCATCGACCGGCTGCCCGGGCAGGGGAGGGCGCCATGGCTCGAGTGTGCTCACCTCGCCGATAGCCTTCGCCAGATCGCTGAGCAACCGCCGCGCCTCCCGCACCTGGCCCAGGCACTCCGACAGGTCCACCTCATCTGCGGCCAGCGCGTCTAGCAGCGCACATCGAAAGGCCCTGCACGGCCCCGGACGCGCGACATAGACCTGGCACTCGAGCCCATCGAGGGCCTCACACGGCTGGACCATGGCCGGCCCGGAGGCTCTTTCGATGATGGGCAACCCGAGCCGCGTCACGGTGATACGCTCGTTCGCCGTCAGCGGCACCACATCGAAAATGGTGCCATCACAACAGAGCCCGCAGGCCAGACACAGGGTGCTCACGTCGTCCTCGAAGCCAGGCGCCATCGGTGTGAAATAGGACACACCGCGCGGGTGGCCGCCCCCTATACCAGCACTCAGCGACAGGTGGAACGTCTGCCGACACCGCACTCCGGCAACACCCAAAGGCACACGACGCCGACTCGGACGTCCACGGCACGAGTCTTGGATGACCCTTCGTATGGAGGACCCCATGTCCAATCCGACCCACCGCTCAAAGCTCCTCGGCTTCATCTTCGGCATCGTGTTCGTGACCTCACTCGCGGCTTGTGCCAGCGCCGAACAACGCCCGACCGCCTCGACGCAGACCGACCCCGATGACGTGCTCCTGACCAGCAGCGGCGCCCTCGAGCTGCACCTTCGCGGCGGTCGTGTCCTCGAGATCGAGCCGGCCACCGCCACGCGTGAAGACACCCGGATCCGCCAGATCAAGTCCCTCGACGAGCTCCGCGCGTCCTGGCAGCAGGTCGCGGCCGAGCCCCTCCCAAGCTCCACCCCGGGCGGCACCGTGCAGGTCAACGGCTGGGTCGGACTCGAGTGTGTGCGCCTCGGCAAGGCCTGCGGCCGCCCACCCGACGACGCCCCTCGCGCCATGGTCGTCATCCGCTTCGATTGAGTGTAAGGCTCTCCTCGCCTCAGCCCCTGGAGCGAGAGACCGTGACCGCGACCACCCTCTTTGTTCATTCGACCGGCACCTTTCCCTCGATGTGGCAGGCCATGCCCAAAGAGGTCCTGGGCGACACCTACGCCTTTGCCCCCGCCAACCTCGGCTACCCACCCAATCCGCCGATTCCACGCGGCACCGAGACCTACGCGAGCGACGACGCCAAGGTCCTGCTCGGAAAGCTGCCAGCCGAGGGCCCCATTGACCTCGTCGGCCACTCCTATGGCGGCCTCGTCATCCTCCGGATGCTGCCTGCCCTGGGCGACCGCGTGCGTTCGGTCTTCCTCTTCGAGCCCGTCATCTTCGGCGCCCTCGTCCACCTCATGCCCGGCTCCGAAGAGGCCTCACGCGCCCTCGAGCTGGTCGCCCAGCCCGGCTTCTTCGACGACGAGCTCGGTGGCACCGAGCCTTGGCTCGAACACTTCATCGATTACTGGAACCGCCCCGGCTCGTGGGCCCGGATGCCCGACGCCATGCGCGAGCCTATCCGCGCGGTCGGCTGGAAGATGTACCAGGAGGTCCGCGGCGCCTTCTTCGACCTGACCGGCGCACCCGACCGCCCGTTGCCTCCGTTGCCCGCCCGGACGACCCTCGTCATGGGCGAACGCTCACCGCTCGAGGCCCGCGCCATGGTCGCGTTGCTACACCGGCTCAACCCACACGCGACGCTGGTCGATGCGCCTGGCATCGGCCACATGGCGCCCGTGACCCACCGCAAGGTCGTGGTCGACCTCCTCGCCGATCATCGCCGCCGGGTCACCACACCCTGAGGTCGGCGCTCCGACCCACGGTCGAACCGGTCAGCGCCCGAGGATCGTGCGGTCGACGCGTCAGCGGACCTGCTCGCACACCGCCGCAATCTGCCAGTCGCAGAACAGGTCATTCCACGGGCGCTCGCCGCCCCACGAGACGATCTCCGTGCAGTCCTCGCCGTCCTGCCAGTTGTCCGGTTGCCCGTCGAGCCAGCCACCGACCGCCCCGTCCCACACGGTCCCGTCGACCCAACGGAAGACACCTTCTTCTTCGAGGTCCGTGAGCCCGGCCCAGGCCGAACCGATCCCACGATTGTTCAGCTCTTCAAGCACGGCGGCCAGCTCCTCGTCGGACTCGAAGACGACCAGCCGTCCGCCACCGCTCTCGCATTCCGAGGCAGCGTCGACGAAGCTACGGCCGAGCCAACAGAAGCTGTAGCGTCCAAAGCCTGCGAGCTCGACCTCGGCGCAATCGGGGCAGCCCTCACCGTCGTCCGCGCGACCATTGCAGTCCTGGTCGATGCCATCCTCACAGAGGTCGGGTGCACCCACGAAGCGGAGCGGGTCCTCCTCGTCGCAGTCCTGGTCACAGCTCCTGCCGTCACCGTCGCGGTCCGAGTCCGGCGAGCGTGAACAGGCCAGGCTCTCCTCGACCTCGGTCGCTCGATTTTCGAGATAATCCCACGCATAGTCGAGGCCCGCCCGAGCGTCGCCCCCATCCTCACGCGGCTCTTCATCGATGAGCGGCTGGATGTGTTCGGCCAACGCGTCGGCCCAACCGAGATAGCCCGGCTCGCGCACGATGCTGGCCACCCGAGCGAGCTTGTCCTCGTACGCGGTGCGACACGCCGGGTCACGAACACAGCCTTGCAGGAGCAGGCCCTGCCCATCGAAAAGCGGAAGTTGACCACCGAAGGTCTGGTCGAGCCCCCACGGCACGAGACGCAAGACCCCGCTCGCGTCGAAGTGCAGGAAGTAGTTGTTACGCGTCGAGGCGTACCCATCCCAGTGCCCGATGAAGACCTCGGTCGCCATCATCGCGAGGACCTCGTCCCAGTCTACGAGCGCATCGAGGCTCGCCATGAAGCCGACTTCTGGAGCTTGCTCCACGGCGACCACCAGCGCGTCGAGCGCCAGGCGCGCGGCCTCGAGCCCGCCATCGAGGTCGAAACGAAAGGCCGACCCCGGAAACAGGTCCTCACCATAGGCGCCCTCGAACATGCCGAGGGTGGATTCGAAGTGCCTCGCCCGCCAGCGCCCATCGAGCGCCTCGAGGTTCAGGTACAGACCGAACGGCTCACCGTTGACCGTGAGCCAGACGTAGCTCATGCGCGGGACCGGCACTCCCATCCGCTTGAACAGGTCATAGGCCAGGACCTCGTTCACGTGGTTGTAGTCCTGCACCATGTTGTTGAGCGTCATCTCGTCGAGCCCGCTGAACTCGCCGCCGGGCCAGAACCGGCTGAAGTCGAGCTTGAAGGCGGTCTTGCCGTTGAGGTCTCGATAGCTGCCGATGCGCCCCTTGACCCGCACCGCAACTGGCTGCTGCGGCCCGATGTCGGCACCCGGCTCGCGCCACGCGAACGTCGCCGGCACCCACGCATAAGGGTCCTGCCAGAGCGAATCCACCGTCGAGGTCGGCAACGTCAGGGCGACGGTCGCGACCGGGCGCAGCCACCCGAAGATGCCAGCCGCCGGGTCGAAGGGGTCAACCTCGGGCAGTCGATTGACCTCCCCACGCGTCGGCGCCGTGACCACCCACTCGCCGGTCGTATCCGGCAAACGCCCGAAGGTGTACCCGCCCGGCGCGTTGCCGGGTGGCGCTTCCTCGACGAGGCCCTCGTCCCACAACAGCGCCGGCCCTTCTTCGCCGCAGGCCAGCCCGAACCCGACGAGGTCGATTGTGGTGCGACCACCCGCAACCAGCTCGCCGCTCAGCTCGACCCGGTTGTTCCGGCTCGTCGCGTCGTCCGTCACGGCCCACCCGGTCAGGGTGATCGTCGAGGTCCCGGTGTTGACGACCTCGACCCACTCGGCCCCGCAGTCGAACTCGTTCAAGATGAGCCCGACGGGCGGACTCGTTTCGGCGTCGAGGTCCTGAGCGGCATCGAGCTCGCCGTCCGGGTTGGTGTCGGGCTCGGCGTCCGGCCTGACCTCGCCGTCGTTCTCGACCTCCGGTGCAAGGTCGGACTCGGCGTCTGCGTCTTCCACGTCATCCACGTCGGCGACCGACGCCTCCAGGTCAGTCACATCGCCGTCGGCCACGGCCCCTTCCGAGCCGCCGCATGCGCTCAGCGACACGAATCCAACGACCCACATGCGCCACTTCATTCGTCACCTGTCCCGTGCTCCCAAAGCTTCTGAGAGCTTAGGGCCCACTCGCGCTCCGCACAAGCACACAATCCTCGGGTTTCACGCTGGCGGCCTCGGCGCCAAATCCTCCCTCCCGCCTCCAGACGCCGCAGTGATCTTGCCGCTGGCCTGCATCTCCGGTAGCCATGATCAATAGAGATGAGCGTAACCCCCCCGGCTCCGTCAGGCTCACTCCCACTGCAATCCGCGTCGCGGCCGAGTCCCGCGATTGGGCGCAGCGTGGGCAGCGGCCGCACTGTGGGCATCATCGCCGCATGTGTTGCTGCCATCAGCGTGATCGGCTTCGTCGACCACGTCACGGGGCTCGAGGTCCGGACCTACCCGCTCTACTTCGCGCCCATCGCCTATGGGGCCTGGCGTCTCTCACGGCGCTCGGCTGTGGTCCTGGCGCTGGTGTCGACCGGAGCCTGGTTCACGGCGAACAGCACGTTGGACTCGGCCTCCCTGTCACCGCTCGTCTGGTCGCTCAACGCGCTCGCCCAGCTCACCGCGTTCGGCCTCGTCGGAGTCCTCATCGCGGAGCTGCGCCGTCGACTCTATCAAGAGCGCCTCTTGAGCCGCCTCGACCCGCTGACGGGACTGGCGAACAGCCGCTACTTCCACGAGAAGTCCGAGCTCGTCCTGGCCATCGCCAGGCGTCAGGACCTGCCAATCGCGCTCGCCTACATCGACCTCGACAACTTCAAAGCCGTCAACGACGCGCACGGACACGAGTCCGGCGACGAGGCCCTGAGGCAGGTGGCGGAGGTCCTCAAACGGAACAGCCGCACGACCGACATCGCGGCCCGGCTAGGCGGGGACGAGTTCGCATTGTTGCTGCTCGGGACGAGCCCATCGTCCGTGACGGCGCTGCTGGACCGTATCCGGGTCTCGCTCGCCGAGGCGATGAACGAACGGGGTTGGCCCGTCACCGTGAGCGTAGGCGCCCTCGCTTTCGAGAGAGCGCCTGTCTCGCTCAGAGAGGCGATACACGATGCAGATGCGTTGATGTATCGGGCCAAGCGGAGCGGGAAGAATCGGGTCTACATGGAGGTCGTGTCAGCGCCACCGAAGACTTAGCGGTGGGCGACTTCGTTGCCCAGCTCGGGGCGAATCTCCATGTCGGGGAAGGCGATGTACTCGCACGCGATACCCTGGGCGACGTACTCGGCGCACGGGTCGTCGGCTGCCTGGGTACCCTGGACCGGTACGCCCTCTCCATCATTGCCCGTGAGGCCAAAGCCCAGAGCGATTCCACCGAGGCCGAGAAGTGCTGTGGTGACGATGATGGTGACGCGTTTCATGACGAGCTCCTGGTGTTTTGTTCACCGAGTTGGTGACACTCTAGCCATCGGCCTGCCCCCCATTTCATGTGAGAGATTTATCCGGGATTCGACCGTTCGGTGACAGGTCCGATCGCCTGTCGCGGGGAAGCTGAAAAGCATCCTGAAGTCATGCGCTTACGGGGATACTTGTCGTGTTTACCAGAGGCTATCGGGGCAGGCCGAAGCGGCTTGCAGGTGCGGGTTATCGTGCGACTCCCGCGCCCAATCTCCGAAGTGCAATTTGCCACCAAGGGGTGGGTCAACGCGCCCCTCGAGAACGGGCCTTCCATGCCCGGCGGTCGAGCACCCACGTCGCGATGAGCAGCACGAGCAGCACCGGAAACAGGTAGAAGCCCGGCTTGTCGAGCTCCATCCCACGCGGCCGGTAGACCTCCCCATTGAGGGCGGTCACCACGAGGTAGATGCCGAAGATGGCGAGCCCGCAGCGCTCCCACAGGCGGGTCCCGAGCCGGTCGTTTTCCTCGGTCTCCGGTCGTGAGTCGCTGCTCGGGACAAAGATTCCACGCCAGCGCGCGATGTCCCAGAGCACGAGCCCCAGCGTACCGAACCACATGAGCGTGACGACGCTCGCGGTCGGATACACCGCGGTGCTCCAGCAGAAGACGAGGATGGTCGTGATGATGGGCAGCATCATGAGCGCGCCGACGAGGGCGAAGCGCTGGCTCATCAATAGGAGGGCCGTGACGACCTGCATCGTGCCGACGAATGGATAGAAGAACCCGGTCGCGTGGAAGGCGTCGAGGAAGTCGTGAAAGGGGCCGACGTTGGCCGGGTCCGTGAACGGCTCGCCGATGACCTTTTTCAGGCCCGAGGGCAGGAGTGCAAAGCCGAGGAAGATCCGCAGCATGGCGGCGAACAGATGCCACCCGCGACGTCTTCGAGTCGCCTCGACCCGTTGCTCGACCCAGCTCAGTAGACCCCGCTCTCGGGGCACTTCCAGATGTCCGCTTTTGTGTCCTGACCCCATCAGAGCTCCGTCGCTGCGAGCGCAGAAGCGCCACCTCTACGCACGATTTCGGCCTCGGCAAAGGCCGCCGCCACCTTCGGAAAGACAACCAGGTGTTCGGTGCGTGCATCGACGGTGCGGCTGTCGGAGAGATCGCCATCGAGGCGCGCGATGATGGCCGTGTCACCCTTCGCGAGCACAGTCCAGGCACCTTCCGGAGAGTCGCAGGCCATCTGGATGAACGCGAGCTCGCGCACATCCGAGCGTTCAGCCCAGCGTCTGCGGACCCACGCAGGGACACGCGCCAGCAGGCCCGCCAGGATGAGGAGTGCCGGCCAGGCCCCGAGCGCCTGCATCCCCGGGTCGGAGCGGTCGAACGGACCGTGCCAGACGAACATCTCCGACGGGGTCGGCAGAAACACGAGCCACGGGTGGACGAGTGGGCCCAGGATGGCCGGCACGAGCAGGATGACGGACACGATGGCGACCCAGAGGCGGCAGCCAAAGAATCTCGATTTTCGTACTATCGGGACGCGAAAGACACCCTGCCCGGCGGTGCTGCGGGTGTCGGTCGGGCCGAGGCTCTGCTGGGCGATGGCCGGAAAGACCCACAGGACCGCGCCCTTGTCGGTGACCATCACGTCCCCGCCGTAGTCCATCATCACGCGCACGATCTGGGAGTCGGCGTGACCGGGGTCCCATCCGAAGAGCCCCATCAGGTCAGCCGTTGTCACGACCCCGCCGAGCTCCTGAATCCGCGCGAGCATCAATCGCTCATCGGCAAGGGTATCGGGCCTATCTCTCGGTGGTCCAAAGAGGAAGCCGCCCAGCGCACGCCAGAATCGCGGTGCCCACTTGACCGACTCGCCAGCAAAGACCTTGCGCCAATAGCCGACAAGATGACCCGCGGCCACAAAGCCGATGGCGAACGTGAAGACCGAGCCGACGGTGCTCACGAGGAGGTGGGTGCCGAGCTCGAAGTCGGCGGCATAGGCCGCGTCGAAGAGGGGGCGCCCGAAGAACCAGATCGGGCTCAGCAGAAGGGCGACGGCAATATAGGTCAGCATGGCGACGAAGACGACGGCGAGGATGCCCACGAGCCAGAAGAGTCCGGCGCCCCCACCGAGCACCGTCAGCGGGATGGTCGCCCATTCGTGGTTGTCGAGCCCACCCGCCTCGATGCCCTTGGCCAGGCCGAAGGCGCCGATCAATCCCAAGAGGGCCAGCACCGGGAAGATGGTCACCGCGAAGGCCGCCAGCACCCGGTCGCGGTGCCTGGACAACCAGGCCCGCGCCTTGTCGACGAAGCGCCCGAGCGGGCCGCGCTCACGCCTCACGGAGAGGTCCGAGAAGCGGACCACGAGGACCCCGTCATCGGTGACGTTGACCCGGCAGGGATGTCGGGTGGTCAGCGCAAGCAGGGCCTGCTCGGCGTCGGCTAGCGGCAGGCCCGTGGCGACCGCTGCGTCGGCCGTCGTGATCGCGGTCCCCGCCCGGCCAGCAAGCGCGGCTCGCAAGCGGTCCACGGCCTCGACGGAGGTGAGCGACTTGGTCTCGATGTGGACTCGGCGCATCGGTCTTGTCCGGGCATCCAGGTTCAGGGGCATCATCAAGTGGTGCTGAAAACGAAAAAGCCGGCCCCGAAGGACCGGCTCTCTCATGTGGGTTCAGCGACCCCCGGCGAGGCCGGGTGCAGGACTCACTCGAAGGGGTTGTTGCAGGTCTTGCCGCCCGACGAAGTGCCGATCTTGCAGTAGCCGATCTGCACGTTGGTCTGGCCCGTGAGCTCATCGAAGTACGAGATGAGCTTGCGGTCCGCGCCCTGCGACAGGATCACGTCGGTGCGGTTGATGTCGCCATCCTGGGGCGCGCCCTGGATGCCGTCGGTGACCACCCAGAAGAGGTGCTCGCCGTTGTTCTCGGGCTTCTGCGAGCAGAAGAACCAACCACGCGCCTCGTCGGTGGTGTTGGTCTGCTTGTCGTAGAGCTTGAAGTAGAAGGTGTTGCCGTCGATGTAGAGGAGCTCTGCGTCGTCGGACGAAGCGTCGGCGCCCTTGTCATAGTCGGGGGTCGTCTCGTCCGCGGCGAAGCCGTGGGCGCGGAACATGCCCTGGAAGTCCTGCAGACCCGACGGGCACTTGTTGCAGGTGTAGCTCGTGCCGGCCGCGGTGAGACCGCCCCACGGGTAGCTCGCCCCGTGATCGCCGTTGTCGACCTCGCTCGCCGCACAGCCTGCGTTCGGGGTCGGCTCGGTGACGGTCACGTTGGTGTTGACGCCCGTGAGCGCGCTGACGCCCGGGGTCACCGTGTCGGGGACGGTGTCGCCGCCCGTCGTGTCGGTCGTGTCGCCGCCCGTCGTGTCGCTCGGGTTGCTGTCGTCGCTGTCGCATCCGAGCAGCGTAAGGAAGGGCATCACCACCCAGGGCATGTATCGCTTCATCTCACAGACTCCTTGCCCTCGCGGGGCCAAGCTGAGAACTTCAGGGCGTCGCGCCCCCGCTGACGCTCACCGTGCCTGGGGCGGTAACGGGGTGTTTCCCCTCGAAGCACGGCGCGCGCTCATTGTTTTTTGTTTCGGTGGAAAGACGGTGGAAACCGTGGGGCCGACCCTCCGACGGGGACACCATAACGGACCTGACCCTTGGCGTGCAATCCACCCAGAACACACTTTCGATGGCGGTGCTCATGACGGCCAAGACGCTTGCGATGGTGGCCCTCGGCGGAGCGATCGGCGCGTCGCTTCGCTACCTGGTGGTGCTCTGGATGGCGGGCACGGCAGGGCGTGGCGAGTTCCCCTGGGGGACGCTGACGGTCAACCTGGTCGGCACGGCCATCCTGGCGCTACTCACCGCGCTCGTGCTGAGTGGGCGCGAGGTCGCGACCGAGACGCAGCTCCTCGTGGGTACGGGGTTCTGCGGCGCGCTCACGACGTTCTCCACGGTGGCCGTGGAGCTCGTGATGCTGGTTCGCGCGGGCGCAACGATGCACGCGATCACCTACGCGGCGACGAGTGTCCTCGCCTCGCTCGTGATCGTGATCGCCGTCTTCCACGCGTTTCGTGTCTTGAAGGCCTGAGGGGCCGACACAGACGTGGTGGTCACGCCGCGCTCGAGCACGGCGAGCAGACGGTGGTCTGCGTCGTCGCCTCGATGCTACGTGGATCGAGCTGCTCTGGCTGGCTGCACCGGTGTGACCCGAGACGGCCAGGATCACGCCCGGACGAACCGGGCGCAGGACTTACGCCGAAGCGGTCGCCGACTCGGCGACGAACTTGCGCAGGCCCTTGGTCTCACCGTTGCGGAAGCGGCGCTTCTGCTCCTTGGTGAGCTTGGTGAACACGGCCTTGAAAGCGGTCCGGAGAGCGCGCTTCGCAGCCTTGCGAGCAGTGTTGTCCTTGATGTTCTTTGTATTCGCCACGTTCGTTTCCCTCAGGAGAGGTTTGGGGGCGGTGATGTAGACGATCTCCCAGGCCGGGGCAAGGTCAAAGCGCCGCATCGTCGTCGCCGCGCTCGGTCGTTCATGATTGGCAGGTCCGACGTGCCCGGAGTGAAGGTCGGTTCGAAGACCCCTCGCTCGCGTCGCCCGCCTCCCGTTCGACCGCCGAGCCTCGGGGGCGCGTTTCCAGAGGTGGGGAGCCGAATGCTGTGGCATGCTCCGCAACCGCCTCGCGGACAAACAGCCTCTCTCCCGGAGCCAAGATCGTGAAGTCCACCCTGCTCGCCGTCGTCTTCGCCGCCCTCGCCGCCCTCACCACCACGTCGGCCCTCGCACAGGATGACCCCGGTGAAGGGGGGCGCGCCGCCGTCGAGCACGCCGTCAGTCTCACCTTCTCTCCCATCCACCTCATCCTGCCGGTGTTCGAGGTGACAGGCGAGTTCGCCGTGGCACCGAAGATCAGCCTGGCGGCGATCCTGGGCGTCGGCTCGGTCAGCAGCGATGGCATCTCGGCGACGGTGTTCGAGGTCGGCGGACAGTTCGCCTACTACCTCGTCGGGAACTTCGACCACGGCATGCAGCTCGGCGCCGAGGTGCTCTACCTCGGACTCAGCGGCGACGACGTCGAGACCAGCGGGACCACTGCGGTCGGCCTGGCCGTCGGGCCTTTCGTCGGCTACAAGCTCGCGACCGACTTCGGCTTCACGTTCATGGCGCAGCTCGGGGTGGAGTACGTCGTGGCGCGCGCCGAGAGCTCGAGCAGCAGCTCGTCCGAGAAGTCCTTCATCCCCTTGTTGAACCTGAACATCGGCTGGTCGTTCTGAACGCTGGCTGATCGCGGACCGGGCGGGGAGAGCACCCGCTGCGCGCTGCCGGATCGTCGGCACAGGATCATCGTCTAGACCTCGGTCACGGCGCTGACTCGGCGACGACTTTCGAAACCGTCGACATCGCGCGACCAGACGTCTCGATCTTCGAGAGTCTCGAGGATCGAGTCTTTCCAGCATCGGACCAGGCGCGGCTGACGATGTTCGCACGTCGAACACGAAGTCGAGCGCCGTGAAGCATCGCGCGTATCAGTCGCCCATGAATGCGCGCAGCGCGTCGATCGCCGCGATGGTGGTGGTCGTGCCGACGGGCGGCGGCACATACGGCACGAAGCCGATGGGGTCGTCGGACCACTGCAGCCACACGAAGCTCGGGTCTTCGAGTGGGCGGTCGAACGTCCACCGGGTGGAAGCCGGACGCCCATCGTCGGTCAACGCGATGACCTCGATCGTGACGCCTGCGAGTATGACCTTCTGGCCGACCGTGAAGCGATTGTCCGGGTCGCGCACGAGCTGCTCGGGGGCCATCTGGAGGTAGCCGCCCTCCGGGCCGACGCGCAACGTGTGGTCGGACTCGCGTGTCACCACGACCGGGGTCTGGCCGACCGCCAGCCAGCGTACGGCGCGTGGGACAGGGCGGCGGAGCGAGGCACGCATGACCGGCATGAACGCGATGAACAGGTCGCCCGGCGGGTTGATGGCGACGACGGTCTTGTCGGTGATGCCCGGGTCGCTGGGGATCGAGTCATCGGCGCGACGTATGGCGTCGCCGACGGTCTGCATGGAGAGGGACCGAATCGGCAGCATGAGCGGCGCGATGACGACATGCGCGAGCAAAATGCCGTAGAGCCAGAGGTTGACGCTGACGCGGCGTAGTCGCGACGGGGAGGCCACGCCAGGTTCGCCCTCAGGGGCGCGGATGAAGCACGCGACGAGCCCCATCGCGCCGACGCCGACGAAGATGAGAAGCCGGTCGGACGGGATGGTGCCGCAGATCGGAACGAGCGAGAAGAACATGCCGAGGGCCCAGAAGCGCGCCTCGGGCGAGACCTTCAGCGTGACCTTCAAGATATCGAGCAGCAGCAGGACATAGACGATGCAGCCCACGACGAAGAGGGTCGCGGCTGTGCCCATGAGCGCCGCGTATAGCTCGGACCAGATGCCCGCGAACTGACCCGTGACCAACACCGGCAGGTGCGCAGCAGTTGCCTGCGCGAAGCCCAGCGGGTCCGCGAGTGGCTCGATGTACAGGCCCGATCCCTTGGCGCCGTAGCGCAGCAGGACATAGGTGACACCCCACGCCAGCACGACGACACCGTGCGGGATCAACGCGCGCCACCGATCGGCCTGTTGGTCGAGCGCCACGGCATACGCGAAGAGATAGCCGACGCTCGCGATGCCCGACTCGCCTGCCAGCAGCGACAGCGCCAACAACAGCGGCGCGACCACTCGTGAGGCTGCCGACGTTGCGCGTGAGCGATGTGCGAGCAGTGCTGCGAAACCGAAGACCGCCGCTATGATCGCCTGACGATTGGCGATCCAGCCGACCGTGGGTCCATGGGCGTCGTCGAGCGCATAGAGCAATAAGGCCAACCCGGCGACCCACGGCTCGACCTGGATGCGGCGATAGAGACGTGCCACCACGACCAACAACAACACGAACCAGGCGAGGTTCTGTGCGTGCGCGAGCGCCGGGGTCTCGGGCCACAACGCGTCGTCGACCACATGCGTGACCGCGCTGAGCGGGCGCATGAAGCGCAGCCGCAGGTTTGGGTCGGTGGTCCACGGGAAGACGCCGCTATCCATCAACTGTCGCATGTTCGCGGGATCACCGCTGGCGAAGTCGAACAGGTCGAGCTTGCTCGGCGTGAACCCCGCGATGGGAGTGTCGTCTTGCAGGATGATGCGATGCAGGTGGTCGTCGGCCGCGTAGCCGGTCGTGAGAGACGGCAGCAACAGCAGGGTCGCCAGCACGATGACGATCGCGTCAGCGCGCGGCGCAGCCAATCCTTGCAAGAGCCTGAGGACGTTCCGCATCGGCGGAACTTTTATCGGACTCGGGCTCGTCCGCAACCGGAACCGCCACGGTGTACGAAACGCAAGGAACGGAGCTCCAGGGCCGGGTGCCGATGGGCCGCAACGTCCAGGTCGACCGGCTCGGCGTTTTCAGGGATACACGATGCATCGTGGTCGAGGTTGGCCTCCTGGGCGCCATCGGTCCTGCTCCGAAACTCACCCTCTGCGTTTGGTTATCGGCCTTCGAGCTGGTGGCGGACGGTTTCGGGGGCGGAGTATCGTGAAACATTGCCGTATAGTTCGAGAACGGATACCTCCCGTCAGCTTACCATGGCGGTTCGTGCTCCAGGGGGGACTCTCGAAACGATGCGTCTTCTCTTTGCCTTCGCTGCCTTGCTCCTCGTCGCTCTCTGGGCCCCAACCGCGACCGCCGGCGACACGATCCCGGCGCTCGTCGACGACCTCCTCGTCACGCGTTGGACCGTAGACGACGGATTGCCGCTCGACCACTTGAACGGGTTGGCGCTGGCCGATGACGGGGCGCTCTGGATTGCGACCTACGACGGGCTCGTCCGGTTCGACGGGCGCAGCTTCGACACCTTGCGCCGCGCCAATGAGCCGCGCCTTCCGACCAATCGTTTCACCCACATCGCGAGCTCGGTCGACGCCGTGTGGGCCCGGGCCGAGTCCGGGGAGCTCGTGCGGATCAGTAGCGCTGGGCTGGAAGTCTTCGCCGGCGATGTTCTGCCCGGACCGGTATCGCGTTTCACCAGCTCCAAAGGGACCCTCTGGGCTCTGTCGTCGGTCGGACCGCTCGAGCTCGGTGGGCCGGGGAGTTTGAACGGTCCCTGGAAAGCCATCTTCGACCCCGCGCCGGACTGGCTCGCTGCACCGACCGGGGTGGTGCTGACCGGTGATGGCTCGATGTGGGTCACCGACCCGACCGGCCTGTTCCAGGTCGGGCCGTCACCGAGACGCGTCCTCTCGGCCACCGCCGCCGACCTTCTCGCGGTCGACGAGCGGGGCGATCTGTGGGTCGGCGGTCGCGCTCTTCACCGGTTTTCGCCCGGAACTGGTGGCAACGCCGTCTCCTTCCGACCCGTCGACGGCTCGGCTTTCGACGGCATCTGCGCTCTCGTTTCGCGACCGGATGGGACGGTCGAGGTGCGTGATCTCCGCGGCTGGTGGCGGGTCTCCACAGATGGGAGTGCGGCGCTCGTCGTGCCCGCCGATGTCGGCTTCTGTGATGCCGCGATCCAGCCTCCATGGCCTTGGCGAATTGCAGGGCGACAGGTGCTGCGGGGAGACACGTTGGCTCACGCGTCGGCACAACCGATCATGGCCATCCTGCCCACATCCGACGGTGGGGTCTGGGTCGCAACGCAGGGTGATGGGCTTGCGCGACTTCATCCGCGGCCCGTCCGAGCGGTCCCGAAGCCGGCCTCCTGGGTCAAGCCCGGAGTCGACATCGTGCACCTCGATCACCATCGTGGGCTTTGGGTAGGTTCCCTCGGTGAGGGGCTCGCGCGTATCGATCCGCCGCTCGCGGTGGTCTTTCCGATGTCCACCGCGGAAGGGCGAAGGCCGATGGTCCTCTCGATGGTCGAACACGGTGACGGGACGCTCGAGGTTGGAACCCAGGCGCAGGTCTGCACCATCTCACCTGGCGCCGGCCGATGTGAGCCGTCGCCCGAGCGCCGCCTCGGGGCTTCGGGGAGCGTGGGAGATGTTGTGGTCCCGCTGCTCATCGACCCGTCCCACCGCGGACACACCTACTTCGGTGGGCTCGGCCCTTGGGTCCGAGGCGAGCGCGAGCTCTATCTGCGCGATCGAGAAGGGAACGAGCGCTGGTCGGCGCTGAAGCTCCCCGATGGTACGTCGATCAGACATGCACGCCGCGCCGCGCCGGGGGAAGACGGCACTGTCTACGTCGCGACCGCGGACCAAGGGCTCGTCGTGCTCGGCGACGGAAGGAACGTCAGGTCGCTGACGACAGCCGATGGGCTCTCGACCGATCACCTGCGCAGCCTCTATGTCGACCCGCGCCACCAGGTCTGGATCGGCACTGAGGACGCGGGTCTTTGTCGGTATCGCCCGACCGATGGCTCGGTCCGATGTGTCGGCATCGACGAGGGCCTCCCCGACGATGCCGTTCACGCGATTCTCCCCGACACGATGAACCGGTTGTGGCTCTCCGGAAACCGGGGGCTGACCTGGGTGCGCATCGAGGCGGTCGAGCAGGTCATGGATGGGCGTGAGAGTGACGTCCTCGCCGTGACGCTCGACACCCGCGACGGCATGCCACATCGCGAAGGCAACGGCATTCTGCCCAATGCCGCGCTGAGCGACGGCCAGCACCTCTACGTGGCGACCCAGGGGGGCGTAGCGATTGTCGACCCGCGGCTCGCGCCGCTCCTGCAACCGCCGACCACGAGGCTGTCCACCATCAACGTGAACGGCCTCGGAGTCGGACCCGGGCGCGCGGTCGTGCTCGACCATGGCGACACGCTCGAGGTCGCATGGACGGCACCTCTCTTCGCCCACGTCGGTGACCTGCGTTTCCGCCATCGGCTCGGCGGCGAGCGTTGGAGCCAACCGACACGGAGCAGGAGTGCGAGCTGGGCTTCGCTGCCCGCGGGGGTGTCGACCATCGAAGTCCAGGCCGGCCTCGGCGGTCAATGGAGCACAGAGACGCTGAAGCTCACGGTCCAACGTCAGCCGCGGTTCGTCGAGACGATCTGGTTTCCACTCGCGGTGGGTGGGACGGTGGCGCTTCTGGGTGGGTTGGCAGTCACCCTCTGGTTGGCGCGTCAGCGCAATGTGAGGGCGACGCTCAAGGCCGAAGTGAAGCGGCGCACCGAGGACCTTTCGGCGGCGAATGCGTCGCTGGCGAGCAAGACCGCCGAGGTCGAGCGCCAGGCCGTTCGCCTGGGCGAGGTCAATGAACTGCGCCAACGCTTCGTTGCCGACCTCTCGCACGAGCTCAGGACGCCGCTCTCGCTGGTCGCTGGCCCTATCGAGGACCTGGTCGCCGGCCTCCCACCGGAGGTCCGCGAAGCGCAAAGCCCGCGCCTCGAGCTCATGCGGTCCAATATCGCGCGCCTCGAGGTGTTGGCGGATCAGCTCCTCGACGTGGCTCGTCTCGAAGGTGGTGCAATCCCCCTGAAGGTCCGCCGCTATGCGCTCGGGACCTTCCTCGGCGCGATCGTCGCACGCTTCTCGCCGGCCTTCTCGAAACGAGGGCTCTCGGTGCGCTTCGAGGTTCGTGATGAAGGCCCGATCGTCTATTTCGACGGGGACCTGCTCGACAAGGTCGTCACCAACCTGCTCGCGAACGCGCTCAAGTTCACTGAACGAGGCGGTGTGGTCGTGACCGTTGAGCGGGCCGACTGCCGCGACGATGGGTTTGTCACAGTGCGGATCAAGGACAGCGGAATCGGCATTGACCTGACCCGTCACCAGGCGATCTTCACCCGCTTCTATCAAGTCGACCGCGGCGACGCGCGACGCTTCGAGGGTGTCGGTATCGGGCTTGCGCTGGTGAGGGATCTGGTCGCGCTGCATGGCGGCGAGGTCGGCGTCGAGAGCGAGGTCGGGGCCGGCGCGAGCTTCTGGTTCACGTTGCCGCTGGGTGCGGCCCACGTGGCGGTGGACGAGATCGACCTGCGGACGCCCGGGCCCTACGACGCCGGACTCATCCCATCCGAGGTCAGTGCCTTCGAGTCCCTCCCGACTCAGCGAACGACGGGGCTTCCGTGGGTCCTGCTCGTGGAGGACCAACGCGAAATGCGCGCCTACCTGGCGATGCATCTGCGGGAACACTTCACGGTGGTGGAGGCCGAGGGTGGGGAGGTGGCGCTGCAGATCATCCGGCAGGCCGGTCATCGCAAAGATGCGTTGCCATCGGCCGTTGTCAGCGATGTCATGATGCCCGGCCTCGACGGGATCGCGCTGACGAAGCGGCTCAAAGAGATGGTGCCGACGGCCGAGATCCCCATCCTTCTTGTGTCTGCCAAGGCCGGGGAAGCAGACCGTGTGGCGGGCCTCGAGGTCGCCGACGACTATCTCACAAAGCCCGTGCGGCCGCGCGAGCTGGTGGCCCGGCTGAAGCGCCTGATAGGCGCAGGTGCGGGCAAAGCGGTGCGAGTGTCGTCAGCAGCTGGGCCAGAGGCCGCGACGCGGTCGACCGACCACACGCAACCCACGCCCCAACCAACGGCAGCGAGACGCCGGCCGACCAGCGAAGTCGTCCTGACCTCCCTCTTTCCCGAAGGTGTGCCGTCTACGCCTGGCATTCCGCCCCGTCCTGACGAGCCTCCGACCTCCTTGACCGAGTCGCCGTCTCGCGACCCTGGAAGTCCGCCCCACGACGAACCTATTAACGATGCAGACCCGGCCCTCAATTCGGAAGACGAGCACGTGGAGCTCACCCTGACGCCGGCGACCGACCCGGCGAGCCTGCGTCTGCGGACGCGCCTCGATGCGCTCATCGACGAACGCATGGCCGACGAGGCCTTCGGGGTCATCGAGCTCGCTGCGGCTCTGGGCTCGAGCCGGCGCCAGTTGCAGCGCGAGGTCCGACGTCTGACCGGTGAGTCGCCCTCCGACTATCTGCGGCGCCGTCGTATGGAGCGCGCCCTCGAGCTCTTCGTCGCAGGGGCGCGCGACACGGTTGGAGAGGTCGCCGCCGCCGTCGGCCTGAGCCCAGCCTACTTCTCGCGCCTCTACACCGTGTGGCACGGGCATCCGCCCTCGGAAGACCTCGGCCGTCATCGCTGACGGCGCTGTGTATCTCTTCGAACGGCTCCGGTCGGGGGAAACGTCTGCTCGGACGACCGCCCCGCTTCCTCGGAAGGGGCGCGAAGGCGTGCGCGAGCGATCCGACTCATGTCGCATGCGTTTCATCCCTGGTGGTGCCGAAACGCATGAAGACGTCTCTAGGAAACCCCTCGCTCGCTTCGCTCGCCTCCCCTTCGACCGCCCTGGCGGTCGAGGGGGCGATGAACTGACTTTGCCCATGGGTTTCCATCCTTTGTGGTGGTGGAAACCCATGAGCACGTCTCTAGGAAACCCCTCGCTCGCTTCGCTCGCCTCCCCTTCGACCGCCCTGGCGGTCGAGGGGACGATGATCTGACTTTGCCCATGGGTTTCCATCCTTTGTGGTGGTGGAAACGCATGGCCACGTCAGTGGTAATTCCATCATGAAACGTCCTGTATCGAAGTATGACAATCCTGAGGCGTCCTTTCTGTCGTCCTGGGACTTTATTATGTCGGGGTGGGACATCGTGTCCCAGCCCGCTCCAGGGGCCGACGTTCCAAGATAGAGACTCGCCGTCCCGATACTTCGGACGGAGTTCCCATGAAGTTGAGTTTCCTGTGCGGCCTTGCCGTATCGTCTTGTGTGGGCGTCTTCCAATACGGCTGCGGCACCGATGCCCAAACGCCCGATGTCCTGCCCGACGTTCTGGACGCCACCTCCGACACTTCCGTCGACACGGCTCCCGATGTCGCCGACTCGGAGGTCACCGAGGACACCGAAGCGATCTCGCCCGACATCGCCGATACCGCTGTCGACACGAGCGATATCGCGGCCGACGTCGACACGATGGACGACACTTCCGACTCGGACGAGGACACGTCCGATACGTCGTTGACCGAGACCGAGGTCGCCTGCGCCGACGCCGATGGCGACGAGGTGTGTGACGGCGACGACCGCTGTCCTGGCTTCGACGACGACGTCGACCAGGATGGCGATGGCATGCCCGACGGGTGCGACCGCTGCCCCGGCTTTGATGACGAGGCCGACGACGACGACGACGGGGTGGCCGACGGCTGCGAGCGCTGCGTCGGCGGCGACGACCGGCTCGATGCCGACGAGGATGCTCTGCCCGACGCATGCGACTGCGACGTACTCGACAACTGCCACGTCGACGCGACATGCAGCTCGGGCGCCGAGACGAACGACCAGGTGGTCTGCGCGTGCCGCGCGGGCTTCCGTGGGGATGGCGAGGACTGCCTCGATATCGACGAGTGTGTGGTCGGCAATGGCGGCTGCGACCCGCTCGCCGGTTGTGAGAACACGCAGGGCTCTTTCACATGCGGCGACTGCCCCGAGGGCTACACCGGAGGTGGCAGCACCGGCTGCATCGACGTCGACGAGTGTCTCATCGACCAGGGCGGTTGTGACCCGTTGACGACGTGCAGCAACAACACCGGCTCGTTCGCCTGCTCGGCCTGCCCCGCGGGCTTTGTCGGAACCGGCCGCGCGGGCTGCGCCGACCGCGACGAGTGCCAGTTCGCAAATGGTGGCTGCACCCAGCTCTGCGTCAACGACGTCGGCGCCTACACCTGCCGCTGCCAGCCGGGTTTTGCGCTTGGGCCAGACGGCCGCAGTTGCTCCGACGTGAACGAGTGCGAGGCGAACAACGGTGGCTGTTCGGATGGTTGCAGCAACACCCCCGGGTCCTACGTGTGCCAGTGCGATCCGGGCTTTGGCCTCAGGCCCGATGGCCGGACCTGCGGCGACATCGACGAGTGCGCGACCAACAACGGCGGCTGCAGCCAGACCTGCACCAACAGCATCGGCTCGTTCTCGTGCCGATGCGGAGCGGGTTTCACGTTGGCCGGCGATGGCCGGACCTGTAACGACCTCGACGAGTGCCAGGCCAACAACGGCGGCTGCGATCTCCTCACGATCTGCACCAACACCCCCGGTTCGCGCACCTGCGGCGCCTGCCCGAGCGGCTACACCGGCAATGGCCTGAGTGGCTGTAACGACATCAACGAGTGCCTCGTGTTCAACGGCGGCTGTGACGCCCGCACCACGTGCACCAACATCGGCGGTGGGCGTACCTGCGGCGCGTGCCCGAGCGGTTATGCTGGCAACGGTCTGACCGGTTGCACCGACATCGACGAGTGTGCCGACCCGGTCACCAACGGTGGCTGTGACCCCTTCACCCGCTGCACCAATACGGTGGGCGGCCGCACCTGTGGTCTGTGCCCGGCGGGTTTTGGTGGAGATGGTATCGCGGGCTGTACAGAGCTCGCATCACTCGCGACGGGACAGGTCGCGAGCGGTGGCGCGACGGACGCCGAGATGCAGGCGGTCTTCGACAACTGGCGGCCCACCTTGCCGCCCGACCGCAACGAGCTGGTGCCGCAGCCGGGTGTCGCCGTCGCGACGCCGTCGCAGGCGACCAACGCCATCGTCGACCCCGAGACGCTGAGCTTCGATGCGGCGACCAATCCCGAGGTCCTCGCGTGGGAGCCCGGACGGGTCGTGGTCGCGGGCCCGGGTGAGAACGGCAAGAACCCGTTCGGCTTCATGCGTAAGGTCCAGTCGGTCGCCGTCAACGGCAACACCATCGTGGTCACGACCGTCATCCCCGCCCTCGAAGAGATCATGTCGGGCGAGATTCAGCAGGAGTTCGACCCGACCACGGCGACGGTCGTCGAGTGGGACCAGTTCGACCACGAGTGGGCGGCCAAACACCTCTACAGCAACCTCGGCCTCTTTACGGGCAGCCTGCCCGAGCCTCTGCTCGACGACACTCCAGGCCGACGCAACCCGCCTGCCGCGCCGGCCGCCGGCGACCCGTGCTGCGGCATCGGCGACTGGATCAGCAACGCCATCGATGCCGTCGTGGACGGCATCGTCGCCGCTTATGAGGCCATCGTTCCCAAGAGTTTTTCGGGCAATCTGAGGCTCGACCGTGAGATCGGCGGCAGCGCCAGAACGGGCGTCCTCAGCTACCGCTTCACCAAGGAGTTCGCCGAACCCAACGAGCCGGGCATCGCCGCGTCTTTCTACGGCGAGGGGAAGTTCGCGGGCGAGCTCGCGTTCAACCCGCGCACCTCGTTGTCGGTGCGAATTCCCAACATCCTGGCCGTCAATCCGGACCCCTTCCGCATCGCGCTCGACATCGACGCCTATCTCAGGACCAACATCAACATCGACCTCCTGCTCCAGGCGAGTCTGCACTCGGTCGAGGGGGCCTCTGATGACGAGCTCGCCGAGGAGATCGCAGAGAACGAAGAGTTCGCGCGCCGGGCGCTCACCTACTTCGAAGCGAAGACAATGGGCGACCCCGACGCCAAGCCGGTAGGAGGTTGGAAAAAGGTCCTCTATATCTCCAAGCCCTCGACCCAGACCATCTTTGCGGGCCCCGTGCCGGTCGTCTTTACGCAGACCTTCCAGCTCGACCTCGAGTGTGGTTTCGAGGTGAGGGCGAACCTCAAGGCCAACATCGACTACAAGTCGGTCCGCACCTTCAAGTTCAAGGCGTCCTATGAATCGGGCTCGGGCTCCATCGAAGGACCGTCGCTCGACAACGAAGTACAGCAGACGATCTCGGTCCTCGGCGGCGGCGAAGCCACGCTTTCCTGTGGCCTCATCCCGCGTGTCAACGCCTTCGTCTACGACGCCGTCGGCATCAACCTCGGCATCCGCGGCTCGGGGGTCGTCAGAGCCGCTTTCGAGTCCACGTGTGCCGCCAACAGCACCCGCCCCGATGGCGAGGTGTCGCTTGGCCTGTATGCCAACCTCGGCATCCAGTTCGGCGGTCGTGTCCAGGTGCCTGGGGCGAGCTACATGGGCACGGCCGGCGATGACCTGGGCTTCGACGTCGGCCCCTATGAGATCTGGACCCGCGAGTGGCCCATCATCGAGCGCACCTGGGATGTGCCAGGACTTGGGTACTGCACACCGACCTGCACCAACTTCACGACCTCTTCGGCCGAAGCCGAGACCGACCTCGACTGCGGTGGGGAGTGTGCCACGGGTTGCGCGCTCGACAAGCACTGCAGGATCAACCGCGACTGTGTCTCAGGTGGCTATTGCACTGCGGGTTCCTGCACCACCAACCACTGTGCCGATGGTGTCCTCTCCGGGACCGAGACCGACATCGACTGCGGCGGCAGTCGGTGTGGACCGTGTCCGGTCGACAAGTCGTGTCGCCTGGAGAGCGATTGCGCGAGTGGTATCTGCCGAGCCGGTGCGGGATATGCGCCCGACACGGATCTCGGCCGCTGCACCAACGACGCGTGTTTCGACAATCGCAAGTCGGCTGGCGAGTGTGGGGTCGACTGCGGCGGCGGCACCTGCACCTCGCTATGCGCGGTCGGTGCGGCCTGTGCCATCGATGCCCTCTGCACCAGCGGAATCAGTAACGGCTACGCCTGTTCGCTCGGGACCTGCGCCAATCTGGAAAAGGACGGCAGCGAGAGCGATATCGACTGTGGTGGCAGCGTGTTGTGCAACCGCTGCGCTCCGGGCAAGCGGTGCAGTTTCGACAGCGACTGTTCCCAGGCGGCACCGGTGTGTGACCCCGACACGGGGACCTGCAGCCTGGCGCAGTGCCTCAACGGCACCCGTGAGCCATCCGAGAGTGACATCGACTGTGGTGGCACCTGCGAGACCAAGTGCCAGGTCGGCGACGACTGCACGACATTCGCCGACTGCGCGCTGGGTCTCGACTGTCACCTCGATGGTCAGGGTGCCAGGACGTGTGAAGCGCCGACGTGCAACGACGGCTGGAAGTCACGCCTCGAGGGCGATGTCGACTGCGGCAAGGGCTGCCCCGACAAGTGTGATCTCACCGACACCTGCAACTTCGCGGCGGACTGCGAGTCGGACATCTGCACCGCGGGTGTGTGTGTGGCCATCGACTGTTACGATCGCGTCAAAAACGGCGCAGAGAGCGACATCGACTGCGGCGGTAGCTGCAGCCGCGCCTGCGCCGATGGCAAGGTCTGTGTCGGCCACGGCGATTGTGTCTCCGGCAACTGCCAGGGTGGAGTCTGCCAGGTCGCGAGCTGTGCCGATAATGTCCTCAACCAGGGCGAGAGCGACCTCGACTGCGGTGGGCCGAGCTGTGGCGGCTGTGACCCGGGGGAGGCCTGTGTGCGGGCGCGAGATTGTGCGAGCAAGGTCTGTGGCAATGACGGCACATGTGTCGCGCCGAGCTGCGACGATGGTCTCACCAACGGGTCCGAGAGTGACCGCGACTGCGGCGGTACCTGCGCTGACAAGTGTGCCAAGCTCCAGCTCTGCAATACCGCCACCGACTGTGTCACCGATACCTGTATCGGTGGCGCGTGTGTCGAGGCGTCTTGCACCGACCAGATCATCAGCGGCGATGAGAGCGACGTCGATTGCGGCGGCACCTGCTCGGTGAAGTGTGAGGTTGACGCCAGTTGTCACGAAGACACCGACTGCGACTCCTCGAGCTGTCAGGCGGGTGTATGTGTCGCGCCGAGCTGCGACGATGCACGGCTCAACGGTGACGAGAGTGACATCGACTGCGGTGGCAGTTGCCAGGTCGACTTTGCTCAGGCGTGTGAGGTCGGTGAGG
This sequence comes from uncultured Myxococcia bacterium, assembly GCA_942493285.1. Classification (GTDB taxonomy): domain Bacteria; phylum Myxococcota_A; class UBA9042; order PHBI01; family PHBI01; genus WYBB01. The sequence goes on along the minus strand of OW818691.1, from coordinate 4,703,771 downwards.
GCTGCGCCGCGCCAAGCGACTGTGTCGACGGTGTGTGTGGCCTCGACCAGCTCTGCGCCGCGGCGACCTGTGACGATGGTGTCGACAATGGCACCGAGGAGGGCGTCGACTGTGGTGGCCCGTGTCCGAACGCGTGTGGACCCGTGTCGACCGGGCTCACCTTCCCGTCGGCCGCGTCGGCCCCACGCGGCATGTTGACCTTGGGTGGCTTCACCTACCTCATCGCCGACACGGGCTCGGTGGCGGTGCTGCTGAAGACCGATGGGACCGCGACGGGCACGACGACCCTGAGCACCGGGGCCTTTGTGCCGCCGCTCGTCGCGGTGGGTAGCACGATCTATGTCACGAAGGGCCCGGAGCTCTGGAAGACGGACGGCACGACGGCCGGCACGACGCTGGTCAAGGCCTTCCTGAGCATCAGCGTCGGCTCGACCAGCCCGCCCATCGCGTTTGCAGGCAAGCTCTACTTCGTGGCCCAGGAGTCCGCCGTCTCAGGCACCGAATTGTTCGTGTCAGACGGCACCGCCGCAGGAACGACGTTGCTGAAGGATATCAATCCCGGTGGAAGCTCCGGTCCCTTCTACCTGACCGTCCGACCGGGCGGGTTCTACTTCGTGGCCAACGACGGCACCAATGGCCAGGAGCTCTGGAAGTCGGACGGGACGTCCGCGGGCACCGTCATGGTGAAAGATGTCACTCCTGGCAGTTCGAGCAGCCAGATCACCGCCCCGGTCGTCATCGGCGCCAACGCGTTTTTCGGGGCCAGCAATGGTGTCAATGGTCTGGAGCTCTGGACCAGTGACGGAAGCGCAGCGGCCACCGTGATGGTGAAAGACATCAACCCGGGTGCCCCTGGATCGGACATCGCCAACTTCGGAGTCATCGGGAGCAGTGTGTACTTTGGTGCCAACGATGGTTCGGCCATCACACTGTGGAAGAGCGACGGCACGCCGGCCGGGACCGTTCAGGTGGCGGCCGTGCGGGTCTTCAGCAACTTCGCCCGGCTCGGTCAGAGGCTCGCCTTCGGGTGTCTGAGCGCCGCGACCGGCAATGACCTGTGTGTCACCGACGGCACTGCCGCTGGAACGAGTGTCCTCGATCGGAATCCGGGCGCGGGCAATGGCCTGGCACCGACTGAGCTGATGGCCGTGGGCTCACACGTCTACTTCCGGGCCACGGACTCTTTGAACGGCAACAAAGACGGCTTCTATGCGACGGACGGCACCGCGTCCGGCACGGTCCGAATCTCGGACACGAGTCCGTTCGCCAGCATCCAACTGCTCGCGCGGCCCTATCCGGCGGCCAATGGCGACAAGGTGTTCTTCGCAGGCGGCGCCTCTCAGGAGCTCTGGCAGACCGATGGCACCGTGGCTGGCACCTCGCAGTTACTCGACATCAATCCCGCCGCAACCAGTCCGGATCGCGAGCTGGGGGTCGGCGCTTTCCTCGGCAATACCTTTGTCTTCTCCGGCCCGGTCTCCAACGACCTGTGGAAGAGCGACGGTACACAATCAGGCACCTCGCTCATCAAGGAGGCCGTGGTGCCGGTCGGCTTCGCAGGTTTTACGCGCTCGGGCGGTGTCGCGACGCTGCTGGGCGGTAAACTCTTTCTCTTTCTACAGAGCACAGGTTTCTGGGCGACCGATGGTAGCGCCGCTGGCACTGTCCAGCTCGCCGATGGCCAGCCTCGCTGGGGCGGTGCGGCCAAGGATGGCCTCTACTATTTCCCCAGCGCTGGTGAGCTCAGCAAAAGCGACGGCACGTTGGTAGGCACGACTACCGTGAAGGACATCCGTGCCGGACAGAGCGATGAGGTCGATGGGGTGGTCGGCGATGGCACACGGTTGTGTTTCGTGGCCAATGATGGGGTCAATGGTCTCGAGCCCTGGGCCTCCGATGGCACGGCGGCGGGGACGGTGATGGCCAGGGACCTCCGCTCCGGCAGCACGGGGTCGAGCGCGCGTCCGCTCTTCGCGATGGGGGGCAGGTGTTTCTATACGGCGGTCGAGAGCAACTCCATCGAGCGTGAGATCTACGTCTCGGACGGCACCGCGGCGGGCACGACGCTCTTGAAAAACCTTCGTCCCGACTCGTTTGGAGGCGTCGACATCTACGGTGGCACCGTCATCGGCTCGACCTGGTACTTTGTCTCGAACGGCCGGCTCGATGCGGCGACCAACATCGGCTACGAGCTCTGGAAGACCGATGGCACGACCGACGGGACCGTACTGGTCAAAGACATCAACCCGGGCGCGGGCTCGGGCTTCATTCGCGAAGATGCACGGTTTGTGGCCCTTGGCTCTACGGTATTCTTTGTCGCGGCCAATGGCACCTCGGGCCGCGAGCTCTGGAAGACCGATGGTACGGAGGCGGGCACGGTCATGGTGAAAGACATCGGGCCGGGCAGCACGGCGGGGCAGGTGTCGTCGCTCACTGTCATTGAAGGCGCGCTCTATTTCGCTGCCGACGATGGGGTGAACGGCGCGGAGATCTGGCGTAGCGACGGCACCGAAGCCGGCACCGTGGTAGCGTTCGATCTCAATCCGCTCGGGGGCTCCGCACCGGGCGCCGTGTTCTTCCACGCCCCCACGAGACGACTCTTTGTGGTCGCCTCCGATGGAACGGACCGGCGTCTGATGACCGTGGCGTTGCCTTGACGTGGCGCCGCCCTCCGAACACTTCGAGGTCGTAGCCTGGGCCACCGCGCGAGCCGGCGGTGCCCAGGTGTCCTCGAGTCATACGCTTGGCCTGCGCGCCGAAGACGCTCGGCAGTTCCTGGTCACACACGGCCTCTGGCGCGATGGGGGAGTGTCGGGGCCACTCGTCCTGGTGAGCGACGCCGACATCTCGGGCGCCCTCACCGTGCCCGACCTCGGGGTGTGGCTCGGACCCACCTGGTCGGGTCGTATGGGGGTGCTCTTTGGCGCAATCGAGGGCAGGTCGACCGGCGTCGACAACGACCTGATCACCCACGAGCTGGTGCACGTGTGGCTTCGGCGCGCGGGGGCGAACGAGCCGCGGGTGGTCGTGAGGGATGGTCATGCCGACCTCGAGGCGAGCATCATCCAGGAGGGACTCGCCGACTTCGTCGCGGCGGCACGTAGTGGCGATGCCATCGTCGGTCACCGCACCAACCCGCGTGCCGCCTCGCTCGAGGCTTCGGTGCGCTGTCCCGATGCACACACGGGGCAGGCGCATGCGGATGGGCTCGTCCTGGCGAGCGCTCTGTGGAAGGCCCGCCGGGTCCTTGGCACCGACCAGGTCCTGGCCGCCGTCGCAAAGGCGGCGCCCGGCCATACACAACACATCGCCGACCTGAGTCGGTCGCTCGGTCTGGTTCTTGGCGAACAATCTCCCGAGGCGGCCCGGGCCTGGTCGGAGATCGAGACCCAGACGGGACTGCTCCGATGCGACGAGCCGATTGTGCTCGAACCCGGAGTGGTTCGTTCGGCCTATCGCGACGACTTTGTCATCCCCGGTTCCCTCCAATATGCGGCCGGCGGGGAGCCGGCGAAGAGCTCTGCAAGCTCGGCGGTCGGTGCTCCGCAGAGCTTCGAGCTCGCCGTCGGTGCGGCTCCGGCGCATGCCACTCTCAGCCTGCGCGTGAGAGCTCCGCGCGAGTCGTTGTCCATCGCATGGCGCGCGGTCGGCGTGGACGTCTCGGGCGAGAGCGCGCTCGTGGGAGGCCCCAGCGTCGTCGCATCGATCGGCATCCCGAAGGGTGCCACGGGCCTCGTCTTCCGTCTGGTCTCACACGCGCAAAACGATGTGGGTTATGCCGACCTCAAAGTCGAGCTCGCGCCAGCCGCCATGGTCGAGGCGGTACCGGCGACCCGTTTGGTGGGCTCGGCAACCTCGGTCGGCGCTGTTGGTCCGGCCGATACGCGCGGCTGTGGCGGCGCCCTCGCTGATGGCCCTGGCAGCCTCGATGTGGGGCTCGCTTTCGCATTGCTCGCAGCCCTTTGGGCGCGTCGCCCATTCTGGGGCCACAAGTGGTAGCCGGTGGGTGATCTGGCATTTGTGGCTAGATCGGTTGGCGGACTGCCGGCGACCGGGCTCGAGAACTCGGCGCGAAAAACTCGGGCGCGAAGGGCAGGGGGAAACACAGGGCGCCGCTGACCTGGCCCGCCGCGACCGCATGGTCCTCCAACTACTCGTCGTTGCTGACCATGGCCGCGTGCGGCTCGCCCGTCGCGAAGACGGACGTTTCACGATAACCAGCTACTTGGTCTTGCCTTGGGTCCGAGTCAGGTAGGCCACGATCATGGCCGCGTCGTAGGCCTTGATGCCTGCGTCGTTCTCCGTGTTCATCCGCTTGACCAGCGCCCGCCAGGCTCCTTCGGTCTGACGACCATAGCTCTCTGTGTCCGAGAGGTCGTGACAGGACGAGCACTGCTTGACGTAGACAGCCTTCGCCCTCGCCATGGCGCCAGGGGCATCGAGGTCGATCCCGCGTTTCTTGGGCTTGGGAGGCGAGGGAGCGACGGCTGGCGGCTGGGCAACTGCCGGGGCCGCGTCAGGAGCGATGGCCGGGGTTGCCGGTGGAGTCACGGCTTCCGCGCCGGGAGCGAGCGCGGCCTCTGGATGGAGCGGGTTGACTGGCGCCACGGCGCCTGGAGCGACGACGTCCGCGGGGACGGGCACCGGGTCCGTCGGCGGCGCATCGCCCTTCGCATCGCCCATCGCGCCGACCTTCGCCTCGCCGCCGTCGAGGACGACGACTGCGACCTTGGTCGCGACCGGTGCATCGATTGGTGTATTTGGCGGCGTACCGACCGGCGCATCGACTGGTGCTTCTGGCGCGGTCTCCTCGGCGAGCGGCTCCTCGGTGTCGAGTCGCTCGACCTCCGAGTCCCGCTTCATCTTCACGGACTGCTGGATGTCCGGCGTGATCGCGATGAGGTAGGCGGTGACAGGTGCGAGGTCTTCTTCGAACATGGGCCGATCGATCTGGGGCTTCTCCGCCATGCGCCACACGACGTCGCGCCATCCTTGCGGCGTATAGGGTCGCCGCAGAATCGTTCGCAGGTCATGACAGACTACACACTTGAGCGTGAGGACCTCGCGACCATGCGACATGACCTCGGCCGTCGCGAGCTCGGCGGGCGTGCTCCCGAGGTCGATGTCGGCCACCAACCTCTCGACCCGGGCGAGACCCTCCGGTGTGGTCGCGGACCCGAAGTCCTGGGCCCGCAACGCGTACGGAACGGACAAGAACGACAGGATGAGCGTGCACAGCATGATGAGGGCGCCGATCTGCGGCAGCGCCTTTCCGAAGTGCTGAAACCAGCGGATGATGGCTATCTTGGTAATCAAGAGGAAGCCGATGGTGATGCCCATCACGGCGTGCAGGATGGTCCGAGCGGGCAGCTCGACCTGATACTCCCAGAGTCGAGGCACCATCTGCCACATCATCACCAGGTAGATGAGCACGAAGAGCGCGCCCACGAGGCGATGAACGTTGGTCCAGAGGCGCGGCGCCGAGGACTTGCCGTTGGGGTCAGGGCCCCCCGGATCGGGCATCATGGGAAAGCGCCAGAGCCACCCCTGCAGGACCGTCGCGATGATCCCGAGGAGGAGAAACGATATTCCGAGCCACATGGAGAGGGTCGTGCTCATGGACGGTCCTGAGGAGGTGACGGGGCTCGACTCGACGGGCTGAGGAGCGGTGCATCCGGTGGCGCGGGGACGTCGTAACAGGTCGATTTGACTGCCCATGTCGACGCCGACCCGCTGCGCAGCGACGCTCCGAACATAGCACCACAGGTTGGAGCGCCTCGCAAGCAGAGCACCGCCTCGAGCGGGCGCCTTATGCGGCGAAGCGGCGATGCGGCGATGCGGCGACCAACATCCGCTACGAGTCACGGAAGAGAGACGGCACGGCGGCCGGACGGTGCTCGTGAAGGACTTCCACCCGGGCTCGGGCCCGTTGTGACTTGCGTTCTGCGGTCAGGTCGATCAGGCGGCCGGGGGCGGTATGCTTGTCGTCCCGACCGTCTCGACCTTCTCACACATGGCCATGAGGAGGCCGACGCCAAAGCCCGTGCCGCGGTCACGGCTCACGGCGGGGCCGGCCATGTCGACATGCAGCCAGCGGATGTTGGCGCCTTCTGGCGTCGAGGCCGTGAGTGACTCGGCGATGAACTGGGCGGCGCACGAGGACTGCGCGTTCATGCGGTCTTTGACCGAGTTGCGAAGGTCGGCGACCGGGCTCGAGAACTCGGCGCGGAAGAGCTCGGGCGCGAAGGGCAGGGGGAAACACAGGTCGCCGCTGACCTGGCCCGCCGCGACCGCGTGGTCCTCCAACGATTCGTCGTTGCTGACGATGGCCGCGTGCAGCTTGCCGGTCGCGATGAGCTGCGCGCCGGTCAGCGTCGCCAGATCGATGACGATGGTCGCGCTGCAGTCGCGCAATGCGTAGGCGATGCCATCGGACAACACGAGGCGGCCTTCCGCATCGGTGTTGTTCACCTCGATGGTCTTGCCCGAGTACAGCGTGATGATGTCGTCGGGACGCATCGACAGCGGGCCGACGCTGTTCTCGGCCAGGCACAGGATGGCGTCGATCCGACGTGGCACCTTCGTCGCGACGGCGAGCTTGAAGGCCGACCACACGGCCGCGGCTCCGCCCATGTCGGCCTTCATGCCTGGCATATCCGATTTGCCTTTGATCGACAGGCCACCGGTGTCGAAGACGATGCCCTTGCCGACCCACGCCATCGGCTCGAGTGTGCTCACCTCGGGCTCCCAGCGCACATGCACGAGTGCAGGCTCGCGGCTCGCCGCCTGACCGACCCCGACGAGGCCGCCCATACCGCGCTCACGCAAGGCTTCGATACGTTCGACACGCAGGGTGACCTGCGGGCCAGCGTTCTCGGCAACCCACGTTCTGACCTCATCGACGAAGGCGTCGGTGTGCAGCTCGGACGGGGGCATATCGGTCAGTCGACCCGCATCGCGCACCGCATCACAGAGTCCCTGTGCACGATTGATCGCGTCATCGGCCAGCGGCTCGGGCGAGACCACATGGACCTCGATGACACTGCTGTCTGAGGTCTTGCCCTTCCTTTGATAGAGCGGGAATGCGCGCCCGATGGCGCCTGCAAGTGCGAACAGGTCGGAGGCCCGCGCAAGCACCAGCACGAGGCGACCGGCACCTTTTCCGAAGCGCCCCTTGAGGGCCGCTGAGACGGCGTCCGGGCGACACGCCGCGTTGTGGCGCGACGCCCGATCCGAGATGGCGACGACATGGACCCGAAGGGCTGCCGCCTTTGGCGACTCGTCTCCGGTCGGGGCGTCCGTCGCCGGCGCGACGTGTCTTGGTAGCCAGGTCGAGGTCGCGGCGAAGTGGTCGCCAGGGCTCAGCGAGTTGACCATGGACCGCCAGACCGCTCCCACCTCCTCGGGTAGGAGAGCCGCCACATCGGCTCGTGTCAGCGCCCCCCGGGCGCCGAGGACGACCAGCTGGTCCTCGCTCGAAGCCTTCACATCCGCCGCGTTGCGAAACGTCAGAACGACCGTCATAAGCTCACCCGATTCGAACTTGTCGCACCCCACGCGCCTCGAGCAACGGCCCGATGCGCTTCCTCAAATCGCCCTGCAGGACGAGCGTCTCGCCCTCGACCGTACCGCCGCAACCCAGCGACCCCTTCAGGGCTTTGAGCCACAGCTCGAGCTCTGTCGGCGGGAGGCCGAGCTGCTCGACCACGGTCACATCCTTGCCGCCGCGTCCCTTACGCTCGAGCCGCACGACGGCCTTGGCCGGCCCTTTCTTGGCGGCCGGCGTCGCCTTGGCGGCAGGTTTGTCCGCCGGCTTGGGGCCCTCGGGCAGGCTCGCTCGGAGCGCCGCCAGAGCCGCGAACGGGCTCGTGTCGACGCCCGCGTTGGTGCCACCTTCGTCCTGGTCCGTCTTTCCGCCTTTCTGCTTCAAGCCGTTCTCCGCCGTTCGCCGCTGCGCTGGCCGTGTGATCCTATCACGCGCGCGCATTCCTGTAACCACGAGATGGCGACGCGACCTCGTCTCACTCCGGTCTTACATCGGTGCCATCTCAGTGCATGGAGTCGCCGTTCGTGCGTTAGCCTCTCGACGCTGGCCCCGCGGCAGCACAACACTCGCCAATCCCATCCGCCCCCTTCGGTCACAGTCCGCCTTCGTGCTCACGCCTTCCTCCCTTCGGAGTACATCGACTCATGCGTAGCCTCATGCTGCCGCTTGCCGCGGCCTTCGTCCTGTCTTCCCCCGCACGCGCGGGCGTACCCATTCCGGCCGAGCTCCAGCCGCTCTGCGACCGTCTGACGACGGTCGGCGTCTGTATGGCCGAGACCTGTGTCTGCACGGCCGAGAACGGTGCCTCGTCCGAGCAGGACAAGCTGCTCGAGGTGGCCCAGGTCATGCGGGTGGCGCATCCGGAAGGACACCTCGCCGCCTACCACCTCATCATCAAGACCAACGGCCAGTGGAAGGACTATGGGGCCATCTTCAACCAGTTCTCGCAGATGCCCGATGGGTCCGAAGGCACGGGTGAGATCAAACGATTCTGGATGAGCTATTCGGTCGAGAACTTCGGTACGGTCCTCACCTGCGACTACGAGACCGAAGGGCTCTTCAAGAACATCGCCGAGAATGCACAGGTGAAGCGTAAGACCGGCGGCATCATCTTCGCCTTCGTCCACCAGGGCGAGCTGCGTGTCCTCGAGGTGCAGCGCTACCTCGACGAGGACGTGTCACGCATCGACAAGACGGGGCCCAAGCTCGACAAAGACGTGCATGGCAAGGAGGGCCGCAGCCACTGGAAGCGTGAGGTCGAGGTCCTCGACAAGGGGCGTGTGCGCATCACCAAGGCGACCGGCAATCACCCCAAGCTGAAGAAGCCGCACCAGCTCGTGGGGATGCCGGTCCTCGACATCATGCACGCGTTCGACGACGAGGTGGTCGTGCGTCGACCGACGGGCGAGTGAGGTTCGGGTGAGGCAACCGCGCCTACGTTTCGGCACAGACCGTGCGCGAAACGTAGGCGGCGATGTCACTCGTAGGTTGCGGTGACGCCGTTCAAGCGGACGGTGCGCCGCGCCTTGTTGTGGAGGGCGAACACCCAGGTGCCGGGCGTGAGCGTCTCATCCAGGCCGGCCTCGAGCACGATGGTCCTGTTGGTGACCGGGATGGTCAGTGTGCCATCGTGGCGGCCAGCACCCGCGCCCAGGCCCATCGTGTAGTTGATGGGCGCGCCGCCCTGCTTGAAGACAGCGTCCATCTCGATGGTGGCGCCACCGCCGCCGCCCGAGCGGGCGTCGAGCGTGAGTGTCACCTTACGGGTGTTGGCGGGGACCTCGACCTTGTACTGCAGGTAGCCCGGCACCCAGCCCGGGAACGGGTTCGGGTCGAAGGCGCGGGTGCCTTCGTGGCGAAGCTCCACCCCGCGTAGACCGACCTTCTCGATGGGCACCGTGCGGGCGCAGTCGACGAGGTTCTTCGACTCGAAGATGCCCTGCACCGTGTCACGCGCCGCCTCGCCGTAGACCTCGAGGGCCGCCTGGATGGTGGTCGCGGCGGCCGAGTTGAAGTCGCTCGTCTGGATGAGCTGCACGACCGCGTACATGATGATGTTGTCGGCTTCGTATTTGCCAAGTGCCTCACGAATCTGCCACAGCGCCGACGAGAAGACCTCGGAGTCGATGTGCACTTCGGCGACGAGGTCGTCCGGGCAGCGGCGGTCGGCGGTGAGGTCACGGGCGTAGTTCTCGCCTTCGTCCTCTTCGGCGGTGACGCCGCAGAAGTCCGACGCCGCGAGGTCGTTCAAGGCATAAGCGCCGACCGTCGGCTCGCCTGTCTGGGTCGCGGCGAAGTAGTCGGCATAGGCCTCGTTCAGAGCGCCCGGCAGGTTGTTGATGCCCTGGGCGTCGATGAACGTCGCGTTGAGCCGGGTCGCGCCGAGGATGGCGTGGGTGTACTCGTGGTAGATGACCGAGGCGTCGAAGGCGAAGTTCTTCTCGCTGGTGCCCGAGAACACGATGGCGTCGCCCGACATCTGACCGAAGTCGAGCCCGGTCACGAAGTAGTTGAGCGCCTCGTAGGGGACGAAGGCGGCGTTGGCGATCCCGCTCCAGCCCTCGCAGAAGCTCATCAGGGTTTGCACATTGGTGAGCGCTTCGAGCGGATGGTCGCGGTTCGTGAGGCCGTAGAGGTCCTTGTAGAAGTCGTGGATGACCTGCATGTGGTGGTACATCATGACTTCGGCAAAGCGCCCGTCATCCTCGGCCGGGGTCGCCGGCGGGAGGATGTGGCGATAGGTGCCGTCCTCGCCGGGGAGGGCCAGCGACTCGGGCACACACGAGACGACCTCGAAGGTCTCCTGTCCGAAGGACAGCTCGGTGCGTTTGCCGCGGTCCGCATCGGGTGTGCAGCTGCGGACACGGGCGAAGGCGCCGGTGAGGACCGAGTAGTCTTCGGGCAGGTGGGCGAGGGTCACCTCGACGAGCTCGTCGCTCACCTCGGGCGCGACCGGGTAGACAAAGGCGCGGGGGCCGGGCGGACCGGGGTCGACCTCGGGTTCGGCGTCGGCGCTGAGGTCATTGTCGATGGTGTCCGTCGTGTCGGTCGTGTCGGTCGTGTCAGGCGTGGTCGCTGACTTCGGGTCGTCCGAGCAGGCGGTGAGGGCGAAGAGCGGGATGGGTAGGAGCTTCAGGAGACGCATCACTCTGCCTCCACGGCATGGGGCTGGCGGGGCAGGGTGGCGAGCCCGTGGTCGTGTCCGACCTTGGCTTCACGGAGAATCCGACCGTCTTCGACGTCCACCCAGACGGTGTGGAAGCCGTTGAGCGGTAGCAACGAGACGGGCACACGCCAGGCGATGCGGCCGGCTGTCCCATTGGCTAGGACGACCTTCTGCGGGGCGCCGGTGGCGGCGATGACGAAGGTCGACAGGCAGATCCGCGTCGCCTCTTCGGCGGTGATGGAGCGCGTAGGCGTCGGTACGACCAGCGGTCCCAGGTCGCTCTGGACGGACGTGACGCGGTGGTCGGCGTCGAGCGAGACGACGACGTCACGGCCCTCGACCGGGAGGCCGGCGTACGTCTGACGAAGCCGCACGACGTGGCCCGGGCGCTTGGCCATGGGGCCGGGGGCGCGGGCGAACGAGGTGTGGTCGGTGGCCTTGACGTCGGTGCCGGCGGACAACGCGAAGAGGTCGGCGTTGGCACGGAGGAAACGTTCGGCACGGTCGCGGAGCGTGGTGCCAGAGGTTGCGACGCTGAGCCCGGTGAGCGAGCGGGGGACTGAGGTGTCCGCGGAGCCGGGGGTGAAGCGGGCGATGGTCGCGTCGCCGAAACGCGCGCGCAGGTTCGCCTCCCGGCTCTGCAGAGCGGAGGGTGACGAGGAGGGTGGGGTCGACAGCGCAGGCGCCGCTGCGGTCAGGAGACCGGCGACCAGCGTGTGATGAAGGGCTTTGTGCCAGCGACGCATGTCTGCTCCGGGGGGCTCGACTCGGGTTTCGTGGGCCCACCTGGGCGTCGCGAAAAGCCGAGCGAGTCCTTACCGGAACCAGTGCAAATCCGGCACCTGCCTGCGGTTCTTTTTTCGGGTCCACGGCGCGGAGACCCGGGCACAGCGAGGTCATCGAGTGAGGGGCGCCGGTGATGAGGGCAAAACGCACAGCGGCCGTTCAGTAGGAAACCCCTCGCTCGCTTCGCTCGCCTGCCCTGGCGGTCGAGGGGACGATTATCTGACTTTGGCTATGGTTTTCGTCTTTTGTGGTGCGGGAAACGTATGGCCACGTCAGTGGGTTGCAGAGGGTCGATATCTCGAATTTCAAGGCACCAGGTATTCGGGGTGGTTGTAGTCGGGGATGATGCGAAGGCCACAGACGGCGCCGCTGCAGTCAGCATCGGTGGCGCATGCGGTATGGGTGCCAGCGCAGTACTCGATGAGCTCGATGGTGGGGTTGGTGCCCCAGTGGATCCGGGCGACGGGCCACATCGCGCGGTGGGAGAGCTCGATTCCGGAGAGCTCGAAGCGCAGGTTGCTGCCGAAGTAGATCTGGACCGTCGCGAAGCTCGGGCCAAAGCCGTGGTCGTCCCAGTAGTGGACTCCGACAGTGTAGGTCGTGTCGTTGTCGGGCTCGGCGAAGCTGATGTCCTCGGGACCGAACCCGTCGGTGTCGTCGCGTGTCATCGTCGGGCCGCGTTCGCCGGTCGGATCGGAGGTCGTACGTCTTGGAAAGGGGTTGTCCCAGAACGTGTCGTAGTCGAGGTCGAACCAACCGTCATGGAGGCCATCCCCATCGAAGTCGACACCGTTGTTGGAGCCGGGCGATTGCAGGTGGAGGTCGAGGTCGGCGCCGGCATTGTTGCCGGTATTGTTCTGGTCGGGGTCGTGTGGGGTGTCCCAGGTGAGGGAGACTTGGATCGCCGCGGCAGTCGGCAGGACGAAGACCTGTTGGCGTGCCGCGACGCAGCTCTCGTTGCCCAGGGCGTCGAACACGACGAGACTGAACGTGTAGATGCCGGCGACGTTGGCCTCGAAGGTCGGGTCGGGGGCGGTGGGTGACGGTCTGAAGACCGAGTGCGATTGGGTGGGTTGGTCGACCTCCCAGCGGTACTCGACGATCTGGGCACCGTTGCCAGAGCTCTGTGAGCCGGTGAGGTGGATATTGGTCTGTGGTGCGACCTCGAGGCCGGGGGCCACGCCGATGACCGCGGTCGGACACCCGACGGATGCACCGTCGCGCGCGTCGTCCGAGGGTTGGGTGGCGTCGGGTGAGGTGTTGATTTCACCAGTGGTATCAAATTCTTGCGTGTCGCTTGTTGCCTGGGTGTCGTCCAGGGGCTCGGCGTCGTGTTCGGCCCCGTCCGCCGACGAGCCGAAGTGGTGGGTCGGGTCAGAGCAGGCGACCAGTGCCAAGGGCAGGAGCCACGAGCGTACGAGAAGCCAACATGAGGTCTCGGGCCAACCGCGATGCGGGAGCTTGTAGGGTTGCGTCATTGTGCGGGGTAAAAGGGGTGGCGGTAGTTCGGGATAGTGTACAGGCCGCAATCCGACGCGCCGCAGTCGGCAGACGTGGAGCATGTGAGGCCGGTGCCTTCGCACCGCTTAATGAGCTCGACCCACGGGGACTCCGTCCAGTGGATACGCGCGGCGGGCCACATCTCGCCGTGGGTGAGCTCCACGCTGGATAGCTCGAAGACGAGGTTGCCGTAGAAGTAGATACGCAGCGTCGCGAAGCTGTTGCCCAGGCCGCGGTCGTACCAGTAGTGGACGCCGACCGTGTAGCTCCGGTCGAGCTCCGGGTTGGCGAAGTCGATGAGCTCGGGGCCGGCGCCGTCGGTGTCGTCCATCGTGAGCTTCGGGTTGTCGTTGATGCCAGGGTCGATGTAGCCCCAGTTGGGCGCGGGGTTGTCCCAGAAGACGTCGAAGGGGTCGTCGAACCAGCCATCCATGATGCCATCGCCGTCACCATCGAAGCCGCCGACCGCCAGGGGATGCTGCAGGTGCAGGTCGAAGTCGCTGCCCGCGTCGTTGCCGGTATCGGTCTGGTCGAGGTCCCCAGGGGTATCCCACATCAGCTCGATGTGGATCCCGCTGACCGGATTGGCGAACACCGTCTCAATAGCTGGAACACAGCTCTCGTTGCCGTAGGCGTCGGTCACGAAGAGACGGAAGGTGTAGACGCCGGCGACGTTGGCGTCGAAGCGCGGGTTGGCGACATAGGACGACGGCGTGAACATCGACACCGAGCCGATGGGCTGGGCGACCTCCCAGCGGTAGGAGACGATCTCGACGCCGTCACCTACGCTCTGGGAACCCGTAAGCTGCAGTGTTGTCGCAGGGGTGACCTCGAGCCCAGGGGACACACCGATGACGGCGGTCGGACAGTCGGCGTCGACGCGGATGTCCTGGGACAGGTCGGGGCCGACATCGACCGTGGAGTCGGTGTCGGATTGGGTCTGTGAGTCTGCGAGGTCCGATGTGTCGTCGTCCGACGTGTCGCGCTCAGCTGTGTCGAAGAGGGTCGACGGTCCGTCGGCCTGGTCGTCGGAGGCGCCGTCCGTGTCGCTCGGGTTGGTGTCGCTGGTGTCGGTGTCGCTATCCGGGTCAACCGAGGAACCCGACCGCGACTCGAGGCAGCCGGCGTGGGTCAGGGCCACCAGGGTCCCAAGGACGACCAGGGCGAACGGGGTCAAAGCGCGCATACGGGTCCTCTTGGCAAGCGGACGAACGGTAGTGTTTGGTGCGCCGAGGTTCGTTCCGTCACTGAGCTCACACGTAGACCGCAACAAAATGCTCGAAGCAAGTCGCGAGCCCATGAGAGAGTGAGGTGCAACGGTGACAAGTGATGTGGCTCGGGGCAGAGTCCTGCTTCGGAGGGGCGACCATGCGCATCGTCTGTATCAGCGACACCCACATGTTCCACGACAAGCTCGTCATCCCGGACGGGGACGTGCTCGTGCATGCGGGCGACCTGTGTGGACATGGGACTATCGCCGAGGTCGAGCGCTTCGACACGTTTCTGGCGACGCTGCCACACCGACACAAGGTCGTCATCGCTGGCAATCACGACTGGTGTTTCCAACGGGAGCCCGAGGCCGCGCGGGCGGCGCTGGCCCACGCGACCTACCTTCAGGATGCCGGTGTCACCATCGATGGTATCCGCTTCTGGGGCGCTCCCTGGCAGCCAGAGTTCCTGAGCTGGGCCTTCAACCTGCCGCTCGGTGCGAAGCTACGCGAGAAATGGGACCTCATCCCGCAAGGCACCGACGTGCTCGTGACACACGGGCCCCCGTTCGGGGTAGGCGACCGTTGCTTCGACGGGCGCGAGGTCGGCTGCCCCGACCTGCTCGCCGCTATCGATCGGATCGGACCGAAGCTCCACGTGGCAGGTCACATCCACGAGGGCTACGGTAAGCGGCAACGTGGGCCAACGCTGTGTGTCAACGCGTCGAGCTGCGACCTGCGTTATCGACCCATTCAACCGCCCATCGTCGTGGACCTCTGATTCTGATAGCGTCCCGCGCGTGTTGGTGGACAACGACAAGCGACGGACGTGTGCGACCCCGCGAAAGTGGGGCGCGCGGGGCGTTCCGTGGCTAGCATTGTTCGTCTGCTTTGTAGGCTCGCTACTCGTGCCTTCGGTGTCGCACGCCGCAACCGACCCCGACCGCAAGTGGTTCACGCTGACCACGCCTCACTTCGCTATCCACAGCCACGACGACGGCGTGGACTTTGCGCGTGCCGTCGGCGAGTACTGCGAGGAGGCCTACCGCGAGGTGGGGGCGCTCTTCGAGTGGTACCCCAAGGAGCGCGTGCATGTCGTTGTGGTCGATGACTTCGATGCGGCCAACGGGTTTGCCGGCGTCATCCCCTATCCGGCGATGACCATCTGGGCCCACCCGCCGTCGCCCGAGAGCGAGCTCGGCCACTACGTCGACTGGGTGCGGCTGCTCGTCTTCCACGAGTACACCCACATCGTTCATCTCGATGTGTCGGGTGGGATCCCGACGTGGGTCGATGCCATCTTCGGGCGCATCTGGAAGCCGAACAACGCGCTGCCGCGTTGGGTCACCGAGGGCATCGCGGTCTACATCGAGTCGAAGCTCACGGGGCGTGGGCGGGTTGGAAGTCCTTTGTCCGAAACATATTTTCGGACATCGGCGCTGGCCGGTCGCCTGCCCGAGCTGTCAGACCTGACGGGCTATCCGCTCGAGATGCCACGCGGGTCGAGCTGGTACATCTACGGTGGGGCCATCTTCGACCACATCGACCGGGCCGTCGGGCCCGATGCCATTCGACGATTCGCGGCCGAATACGGCAGCCACCCGATCCCGTTCGGGCTCAACACACTCGCGAAGAAGGCGACCGGCAAGACGTTTGTGCAGTGGTTCGCGGAGGTGCGTGAGGGCATCGCCGCCCGCGCCGAAGCGACACGGAATGTGCGGGTCGAAGTGCCCGGAAAGCTCGTGCGATCGGCGCGAGAGATCATCGACGCGCCCGTCTTCACGCCCGACGGGAAGTGGCTCTTGTGGGTCGAGTCGGATGGCTACGAGGCGGCCCGCATCGTACGACGTCGAGCCGACGCCCCCCATGCGACCGATGCGATCGGCGCGATCGACGCTCAGGACGTCGAGGTGGTGCTGCGCTGCGAGGGTGGCTGTGGACGTATCCGGCCGAGCCGCGACGGGGAGCGCCTCTTTCTCACATCGGGTCGTCATCACAAGGTCTCGATGTTCTACAACCATCTGGCCGAGGTCCCGCTGCAGGCCGGGCTCGGGCGTCGCACGCCGCGGGTGCTCACCGACACCCGACGCACTTATGACCCGGAGCCGACGGCTGATGGCAGGGGGCTATGGGCCGCTCGGACCCGCTGGGGTGTCGGCGAGCTGGTGCGTGTCGACGTGTCGACAGGTGAGGTGCTCGAGCATCTCCCGGTGCCCGCAGCGCTGACATCGAAGGACTCCTGGCCACGCTTCGACGACCCGCAGGTGAGCCCCGACGGGACCTCGTTGTGGGTGTCGCTGCACACCCGCGGCGAGCGCAACCTGTATCGTGTCGACCTCGCCACGCGGGAGTTCCATCGCCTCACGGGCGGCGGCTCGATGGAGCAGGACCCACACCTGTCGTCCGACGGACGCCTTCTGTTCTACGCGTCCGATCGCAGTGGGGTGCAAGACGTCTACGTCCTCGAGCTCGAGACCGGGGTGCATCGACGACTGACCCAGACGCTCACCTCGGCGACGATGCCGACCTTGTCGCCCGATGGTTCGACGCTCATCTATCGACGTTGGAGCGTCGCCGGTGGTGAGCTTCGTGCGTTGCCGTTTCGGGAGGGCGAAGGCGTCGTCGTCGACCCGTTCGCGCCGGTCGTCAAGCCGCCTCACCAACACGCAGCGACGCCGACAGTCGACCCAGTGACACCCATCGAGACCCACGACTATCACGCCTTGCCGACGATGCTGCCGCGGAGCTGGTTCCCTTCCTATACGGCCGACTCGACGGGGCTCTCGACGCTGGGGCTCGCCTTCGAATCGACCGACGCGAGTGGGCGTTTCGGCCTCGTCTTGTCTGTCGATTGGAACCTGGTTCGTGAGGACTGGGGGGCGTTCACGTCGTTCGGTTGGCGCGGCGGTTTTCCCGACCTGACCCTGCAGCTCGGGCGCTACACCTGGGACCGCTCGAGCCGCGTCGGCGACCTCGAGGAGCCCTATATAGAGGAGGTCGTCTATGCCAACGCCTCGGTGAGCCTGCCGGTCCCCGATGTGTTCGCGGGGCTGTCGTGGGGTATCGGGTTTTCGGGTGACCTCGTGCGAGGTGCGTCATTTGGCAGACTCCTGCAGACACCCGACCAGAACATGCCGTTCATTCCCCGCGAGGGTTTCGGGACGTCCGCGAACCTGTTCTTCGGGGTCTTCGATTCGCGCCAGCACAGCCTCGACGTCTCGCCGTCCGAGGGCCTGTCCGCGTCCTTCAACCTCAGCCTGCGCGACCCGGCGATCGGCTCCCAGGCGTCGGTCATGACCTTCTCGTTCGTGTCGCGCGCGTTCCTCGATTTGCCCGGTCCCGAGGGCCATGTGCTCGCGTTCCGACTGGGCGGTGGATTGTCGGGCGGCGAGCCGGGGTATCGCTCGGTATTCTCGCTCGGCGGTGTGCCCAAGCAGGAGCTCCTGACCGACCTGCTGAACCAGACCGCGGCCGGTTCCGTGTGGCTCAGAGGCTTCCCGGAAGGGCATCTCAGCGGCACCCGGTTTGGTCTGGTGACGACCGAGTGGCGGTTTCCGCTGCTACGCGCGCGGGCCGGAATCGAGACGCTGCCGGTCTTCATCGAGGATCTGAGCGTGGCGGTCTTCTCGGACATCGGAACGGCGAGCTACGAGGCGGACCTGACCGAGAACATACGCGCCGGTTTCGGGGTCGAGGTGCGCTTCAGGCTCGAGCTCTTCTATGGGATCCTGAACGACTTCCGGATCGGTTATGCGCGCGGCTTTGGCGAGTTCGGCATCGACCAGTTCTATGTGCTCATGGCGCCCTCGCCCTGAGGTGCGGGAATGCTTCGCGGGGCGTCCGACTCGGTCCTCGGGGCGAGCAGGTCTTCGAGGAAGAAGGCTGAGAGCTCGGCCCGCCCGGTGACGCCTGCCTTCTTATAGATGGTGAGCGACTGTTGGCGCACCGTGCGCTCGCTCGTGCCGCGGGCGTTGGCGGCTTCTTTGTGGGAGAGCCCCTTTAATAGAAGGAGGGCAACCTCGCGTTCGGCGTTGGTCAGACCCCAGCGGACAAACTGTCGGTCGATGGCATCCGAGAGTCCATTGACGGCGTCGCGCGCCTCCTTTCGCCAGGCGTCGGCTTCGGCCCGGAGCCGCTTCTGCTCGCCTTCCGCGCGGACCAGGTCGGCCGAGAGCGCTCGGCGTTGGTCCCGTTCACGCAGGGCAAGGCGGGCGTAGTGCACGATGCCGCCGACGGCGAGGAGGGCGATGATGAGCTCGAGCAGGACGTGGCCGAGGTCGGCGTGCTCGAGCAGGTCGTACACGATGTCGATGGCGATGAGCGTCGCGACGATCGCAAAGATCAGGACCGACCGCCACCAGGACCTGGAGGCGTCGACCACGCCGTCCGAGGGGTCTGAGGTCTGGTTGGTCTCATTCGTGGGTGTCATGGATTCATGATGCGTCACTACGCGGCGCAGCGGAAGCACAACCGCCGGTTTCAAGCCTGTCGGCAGGCAACGTCGGCATAGGTCATCCGTCGCATAGGCCGTCCTGCGGGTCGGGCAGAGGCGCATGGCACTTGGGGATCACACCGTAGGGCGCCTGACGGATAGCGGTTGTCGTGTTCGGTCGGCATCACGCCTCCCCGGCTCAGGGCCGGCTAGAGGACACGATGGGACCGACCGAGCCGTCGGGCACGATGGGGGTTTTGAGAATGATAATCGGGGCTGAGACAGCAAGAGCTCGCCTGGCCGTGATCGTGGCGCTGGTCGTCTTCGGTGACCTGGCATGGTTGGGCGGGGGCGCCAGGGCCGAGTCACCAGGAGCGTGGCAACGTCTGATGTCGGAGGTCGAGACGAGCTGGGAGCACGGGCTCGGACGTGCGGCGGACTCGGTCGTGCAGGCGGCGGTTCGCGCGGAGGGGCGTGTCGCAGGTGCGATGGAAAGCTTGATTTTCGAAGTATCGCCCGAGGTGTCGCCGGGTGCGTCGCTTCGCGGTGAGGTCGCCGTAGCGGCGGGGCTGGAGCTCCGGGTCATGGGTACAGGTTTTCTGGGTCGTGAGGCGGCAAGCCGAAGGCTCCTGGCGCGAGCCGACTCTGCCGCTCGGAAGGCAAGCTTCGTGCGCGGGGCCATCGTTCATTATGCGGCCTGGCTCATGGCGTCGTTGCAGGCGAGTCACCTGGGTGAGCACCTCTCAGAGGTGCAAGAGGGCATGGCGCCATTGCGTGAAGCGGTGAAGCAGAAGCTCTTGCCAGAGCTCATCGTGGACGGCCTCGAGGTCGAGGTGGTGAGGCTCGCGATGGCTCGTGAGGCGGCGCTCACCGAGGTCGAGGTGGCGGCGGCCGGGCTCGCGTCGTTCCTCGGACGCGAGGTGGCCCCGGCGACCTGGGGTGCGTTGCCGAGCGATGGCGTGACGGCTCGTTGGGGTGGGCTCACGGAGGTGAGGGCGCACCCGGAGCTCTTGCGGATGGAGGCCGAGGGGGCGACCGATAGCGCGTTGGCCGAGGTCGTCGGGCGCGGCGATGATGCGCGGCTGTCGGTGGCGGCCACGGTCAGGCAGGTGGCCGAGCCCGAGGGAACGACGACCTTCGGCGGTGTCGCAGTGGTGTTGAAGGTGCCGCTCGCACGAGCGGGCGCGGCCGAGGCGGAGCGGCTGAGGGGCCACGCGTTGGCCAAGGGCTTCGAGCGGGAGGCACGACAACAGGCACTCGTACTCGAGATCAGGCAACGCGAGCGACAACATGCGGCGTGGGCACGTGAGCTCGAGTTCGTGCGTAAAGAGGCCGAGCCGAGGCTGGCTTCGCGGGTGGAGAAGACGGCTGCGGCCGTGGCGCTAGGTCGGGCAAGCGCCGAGGCGCTGGTGATGGCGAGGCGAGACCTCATCGAGCTGCACCATGACGAGGTGCGGCTCATCGGACTCCTCGCGGTGAGCGCTCTGGAGTCCGAAGCGTTCGCGAACGAGCTCGCAGGAACAAAGGTGACGCAGGGGGATAGGCCGTGAGGGTTTGGAAAAGTGTGTGTTTGATGGTGCTTGCGCCGGTCGTGGTGGGGTGTGGCGGCGAGGATGGGACATCGGCGGGGCCCGAGCGGGTGAGTCGCGACGGTGCGCCGGAGACCACGAAACACGAAGCCCCGACCTCGAGTGTGCGCTTTGCGCAAGTGCAGGCCGCGACTGCGATGACCGTTGGGATCCTGCCGGCCGAAGTCGTCCTGCCGCCAGAGGCGCGCATGGTCGTGGCACCACCGCTCGAAGGGCGGATCGTCGAGTGGCTGGTGGTGGTCGGCGCGAGCGTCGAGGTCGACACGCCGCTGGCGCGTATCGAGCTGCTCGATGTGGGAGACCTGCAGGCCTCGATCGAGGAGAGCAAGCGGGTGCTCTCGGCGCGTGAGCGGACGCTGGCCTTGGAGAGACGGGCGGCGAGCCAGGGGCTGACGAGTGCCACGGAGGTGGCCGCACTCGACAACGCGGTGGCCGAGGCGCGGGCCCGGCGCGATGCGTTGGTGGGGCAGCTGGACGTCCGACGAAAGGCGATGCGGGCAGATGGGGACGACAAGGGGTGGACCTGGAAGAGCGCGTCCAACGGCATCGTCGAGCGTATCGAGTGTCCGCCCGGGCAGGTGGCCAGGCCGGATAGCGGCTGCCTCGTCGTCATCGACCCGCAGCGCGCGGTCGTGAGGGTGCATGTGCCAGAGCGGTGGGTTTCGCGGTGGTCGGTCGGCGAGTCGATGGGAGCGGAGCTGGTGCTCGCGGGTGAGACCGAGGCCCGAGAACTGACGGAGGTGAGGCGGGCACCACGACTCGACGAGCAGAGCCGGACCGTCGCGGTGGACTTCACGGCGGCGGCACTCTTGCAGTCTGGGCGGAGTGGACGCGCGTCGCTCACGGCGCCCGCGCGAGGTGGGCTCAGTGTGCCGGAGGCCGCGATGACGCGGCTCGATGGCCACGAGGTGGTCTTTGCCAAACGAGGTGAGACGGCATCGCCCGTCAAGGTCGAACGACTCGGGCGCGACGGGCAGAACGCCGTCGTGCGGGTGGCCGAGGGCGGCGAGGTCATCACCGAGGTCGCGGTCGCGGGGCTCTTCAGGCTCAAGAGTCGGCATGTACTCGCGAGCGAGGCTGGCGATGAGGAGGCACCGTGAGCACGCCGAGCGGGTTCGAGCCCGAGGTGGACGAGGGTGCGGGCGTACACGGCGAAGCGGGCCAGGCAGGCCAATCCGACAAGCCCGACAAGTACGGGCTCATCGGGCACGTGATCCGGCTCTCGGTCGAGAACCGGCTCTTCGTCCTCATTGGGGCCCTGGTATTCGCAGGCGTCGGGCTCTATGCGTTTTCGACGATGCGCTTCGATGCCTTCCCCGACCTGACCAACATCCAGGTGCAGGTCCTGACGGCGACACCCGGGCTCGGGTCGCGCGAGGTCGAGGAGCTCGTGACGGCACCCGTC
Source organism: uncultured Myxococcia bacterium (assembly GCA_942493285.1). Lineage (GTDB taxonomy): Bacteria > Myxococcota_A > UBA9042 > PHBI01 > PHBI01 > WYBB01. The sequence goes on along the minus strand of OW818691.1, from coordinate 4,682,139 downwards.
GAGCGCGCGATGGGTGGGCTGCCGGGCCTCGTCGAGGTGCGCAGCTTGTCGCGCAACGGGGTGTCGGCGGTGACCGTCGTGTTCGCCGATGGGACCGACCGGTGGCATGCGCGACAGCTCGTGCGTGAGCGGCTCGACAGCGCCCGGGCGAGTATTCCCGAAGGGGCAGGGACCCCGGAGATTGCGCCTCCGACGACGGGCCTCGGTGAGGTCTACCAGTTCGCGGTCATCAGCGACCACCACGAGATGCCTGCCCTGTACCGGTTGTTCGAGCGCGACATCGCGCCGCGCCTGAAGACCGTCAATGGGGTCGTCGAGGTCAACGCCTGGGGTGGTGGGGCCCCACAGCTCGAGGTGCGGGTCGACCCCTTCGCGCTCGCGGCGCGAGACCTCGCTTTGGCGGAGGTGCAGCGTGCGATCGGCCAGGCCCTCGGGCTCGCGCCGGGCGGCGGAATGGCCAGTGGTTACGAGCAGTCCCAGGTGCGTGCCGTGTCCTATCCGCGTGACACAGCGGCGCTCGGCGAGGTCGTGATTGCGCCCGGAGTGGTGCTCTCTGATGTTGCCAAAGTGGTCGAGGGTGGGGCGCTGACGGTCGGGCTCGGGACGGCCGACGCGCGTGGCGAGGGGCTCTTCGTGATGGTGCAGCTGCTGGCGGATGCGGACGCGCGGAGCACGGTCGCAGGGGTGCGCGAGAGGCTCGCCGAGATCGAGGGTACCCTCGAATCGGGCATCGAGCTCATCATGGTCTATGACCGCGAGAAGCTCGTCACGAGCACACTCACGACAGTCGCAAAGTCGTTGGCCGAGGGTGCGCTGCTCGTCATCATCATCCTGTTCATCCTGCTCGGCGACCTGCGGGCAGGCCTGCTCGTCGCGAGTGTCATCCCGCTGTCGTTGCTCGGGGCCTTTCTCGGGCTGCGCATCTTTGGTTATAGCGGCAACCTCATGTCGCTCGGGGCCATCGACTTCGGGCTCGTCGTGGACGGAACCATCGTCGTCATCGAGAGCCTCGTTGGCCTCACCGTGCTCGCGAAGGGTGGGGTGCCAGGGCCCGACGGGCGCGAGGCGTTCGCGCGGCGGATCGCTTTGAACACGGCGCGGGTGGCGCGCCCGGTGCTGTTCGCAGTGTTCATCCTGGGACTCGTCTATGTGCCCATCCTGTTGCTGTGGGGGACCGAGGGCAAGCTCTTCCGACCCATGGCGCTGACCGTGTTGTTCGCGCTCGGGACCGCATTGTTCCTCACGTTCACGTATGTGCCGGCGTTGGCCTCGCTCATGATCCGGCCCAAAGGTGACCACACGACGGCGGTCATCCGGTTCGCGCAGCGGGTGCATCGGCCGATGCTCGATGGGGCGGTGAAGCGGCCACTGGCAGCGGCGCTCGTGTCGGTCGGCGCCATCGCGGGAGCCGTCGTTCTGGCGCTCGGCATGGGCGTCGAGTTCGTGCCGCGCCTGGAAGAGGGCGACATGGTGGTGCAGACGAAGCGCCTGCCATCGCTGAGCCCGTCGACCGCGCTGGTCGAAGCGACGCGGGTCGAGGCAGCCATCATGCGCTCGCCCGAGGTCCTGTCCATCGCGACGCGTGTCGGGTCGCCTGCCGTCGCGACCGACCCGATGGGCTTGGAGGAGGGAGACGTGCTGGTGCACCTGGCGCCGCGTGACGATTGGCGTGAGGGCTTTGGGCGCGAGGAGCTGGTCAAAGAGATCAACTCGAACATCGAGACATTTGCGCCGGGCCCCGAGCTGAACTTCACGCAGCCCATCGAGATGCGATTCTCGGAGTTGCTCGAGGGGATCACCGCGGACGTCGGTGTGCAGATCTTCGGGCCAGACCTGGACGTGTTGCTGGGCCTGGGCCAGGAGGTCGCAAGCAGGCTCGAACGTGTGGCCGGGTCCGCGGACACGGTGGCGCCGGCGGTGGAGGGCATCCCGCAGATCGAGGCGAAGGTGGATGCGGGGCAGGTGGCGCGTTTCGGGTTGAGCCCGGAGGTGATCCTGGACTTCGTGTCGGCGCTCAGGCGTGGGCGTGTGGTCGGTCGGGTGCCGCGCGGAGGGTTCCTCGACGAGGTGGTCCTGAGGCTCGACGTGCCGCCAGAGGCGCGGCTCTCGGACCTGCCGATCGTGTTGCCGGCGCGGGCCGATGGGACGTTTCCGCCGGCGCTTCCGCTGAGCGAGCTGGCGTCGCTCGAGACCATCGAGATTCCGTCGGTGATCCATCGGCTCGAGGCGAGTCGGCGCGTCATCGTGACGACGAACGTGCGTGGGCGCGACATGGGGTCGTTCGTCGAGGAGGCGAAGCGGGTGCTGGCCGACCTCGAGCTTCCGACCGGGTATCGGCTGGCATGGAAGGGCAAGTTCGAGCAGCTGGCGGTGGCCGGTGAGCGGATGGCGATCCTCGTGCCCGCGGTGCTGTTTGCGATTCTCGGCATCCTGTACGTCGTGTTCAGGAACTGGCGCGCGGCCCTGCTCATCTTCTTGAACGTGCCGGTGGCGGTGAGCGGTGGGCTCTTCACGCTGTGGCTCGTCGGCCTGCCGCTATCGATGAGCGCCATCGTCGGGTGCATCGCGTTGTTCGGCGTCGCGGTCATGAACGGTGTCGTCTTGATGACGCGGCTGACCGAGCTTACGCCTCGGCTCGGGGCGCGACAGGCGGCGTTGTCAGGTGCACGTGAGCGCTTTCGTCCGGTGCTGACGACGGCGGCGGTCGCGGGGATCGGCTTCGTGCCGATGGCGATTGCGACCGGGGTCGGGGCCGAGGTGCAGCGACCGCTGGCGATCGTCGTCATCGGCGGCCTGGTGACGGCCACGGCACTTACGCTGGTGGTGCTGCCAGCGCTTTATGCGCGGGTCTTCCGCGGCCGAAACGAAGCCTGAGTTTTTGATTCTCGCGCTCATGGCGATGACGGGGACATCGTCTGCGCATGAGAATATGGCAGGCAGTTCGGGGTCGACCTGGACACCGACATCCTGGCGAACCTGGGCGGCGACATCGGTGAGAACGGTGGGGCGTGCACACGAGTCTGGCACTCGGTGCCGCTCCGCACACGGTTCGACTACTGCACCGCGAATGACACGACATCCAACGTGGCACATTTGTATCGTGTCTCGACTTGTCGGTGCCAGGCCCGGGGCAACACGTGCGACGTCGGGTTCTGGTCGCCGGCCCGATCTGGGTGGGCGCATTGACACGAGGGTGGAAGGCAGCTGGGCCGGGGCCACTCGAAGCGGTCTCGCCATGTGTGTATGGGCACTTCCAGAGAGGCGCGGCACAGCCATACGGCGTCAACGCATCGCCGAATCGGTCGGCCTGGGTGCCTGGGGCGTGAACGCGACGGGGGGCGATAGCGGTCGATGTTCGACGGCGCGGCGCCCCAGCTGGTGAGCCGTGGTCTCGCCTTTCGAATCGTCACCCACGATGTAACGCACACGGCGAGAGGGCGCGTCGGACGCCTTGTGCACAAGTCCCAGCTTCAAAGCGTGGCTCCTTAGTCATTGGAAACCTTCCTGAAAATTGGGCCTTGCGGTTGCGGACGGCGGCGGAAACGTGGTGTCATCGCGATCCGTCGCGAACCCGAGGGAAGAATGGCCCGTCTCGTTCTGTCTGTTCTGTTGTCGTTGCTGGTGGCTCAACAGAACGCGTGTGGAGCAGGTGATGATGGGACGAGCACCGATACGCCGAGCGCGGACTCGTTGGATGTGGCGGTTGCCCCGCAACCCGACGTCGAAGGTGATGCGGGTGTGGCCGACTGCGACGGCGCCACCGATGGTGCGGTATGTGACGATGGGAACGCTTGTACCCAAGGTGACAGGTGCCTGGCCGGGGCGTGTGTCGGCAGCGAGAACCTGCAATGTGAAGACGTGGAGTCGTGCAAGGTGGGGCGCTGCGACCCTGCGGTCGGGTGCGTCGTGGTCGAGCTCGACGGCGGCGAGGCGTGTGGTTCGTTGTGCGCTGGCGCCGGAGCGTGTCGGGGCGGCGAGTGCGAGGTGACGCCCGGGACGGAGGTCGTCTGCGAACCATCGACGAGCCCGTGTGTGATGGCAGTCTTGTGCGAGCCGACGACGGGGTTGTGCACTCGTGAGGTGCCGATGCCCGAAGGGGCGAGCTGTGACGTCGATGCGAACGAGTGCACGAGCGAGTTCTGCGATGGGGCCGGGGCGTGCGAAGGGACCGGCGAGGTGGATGTATGTGCCGACGAGGTGGCGGCGAACCCGTGCTGGTCGTATGTCTGTGAGCCGACGAAGGGGTGCCGGAAGGGGGCGTTGCTGTTGGGCTTGTCGTGCAACGACAACAATCCGTGCACCACCAATGACCAGTGCGTCGACACGCTCAGCGGGGGTGGGGCGTGTGAGGGGACTGCGCTCGAGGTCGACGATGGCAACGTCTGCACGGACGACTATTGCGACGGCGGGACAGTTCATCATGCGGCGGTGAACGGAGTGTCCTGTGACCCGGACGCGGCGTGTGACGTGCCGGGGGAATGCCTCGCGGGCAGCTGTGTCGCGACACGCGCGTGTGTCTGCCCCGGGGATGCCGGGTGTCCGCCCGTGGTCTGTACGGTGCCGTGCGCAAACGGTGGTGAGTGTGTCGCCGACGATACGTGCGACTGCGGGTCGACTGGGTATACGGGACCGACGTGTACGACTCCGGTGTGTGACCCGCCTTGCGCGAACGGGACGTGTACTGCTCCGGATATGTGCGACTGCAGTTCGACGGGATACACTGGTCCGACGTGTGCGACGCCGGTGTGTGACCCGCCGTGTGCCAATGGGACGTGCGTAGCGCCGGACACCTGTAGCTGTGGCTCGACTGGGTACACGGGACCGACGTGTTCGACTCCGGTGTGTGACCCGCCGTGTGCGAATGGGACGTGTACTGCTCCGGACACCTGTAGCTGTGGCTCGACGGGGTACACGGGACCGACGTGTTCGACACCGGTGTGTGACCCGCCGTGTGCGAATGGAACGTGTACTGCTCCGGACACCTGTAGCTGTGGCTCGACGGGGTACACGGGACCGACGTGTTCGACTCCGGTGTGTGACCCGCCGTGTGCGAATGGAACGTGTACTGCTCCGGACACCTGTAGCTGTGGCTCGACTGGGTACACGGGACCGACGTGTTCAACGCCGGTGTGTGACCCGCCGTGTGCGAATGGAACGTGTACTGCTCCGGACACCTGTAGCTGCGGGTCGACAGGGTACACTGGGCCGACGTGTTCGACACCGGTCTGCGATCCGCCATGTGCGAATGGGACGTGTACTGCACCCGACACCTGCTCTTGCGGGGCGACAGGGTATACCGGCCCGACGTGTTCGACTCCGGTGTGTGACCCGCCTTGCGCGAACGGGACGTGTACTGCTCCGGACATGTGCGACTGCGGTTCGACGGGATACACTGGTCCGACGTGTTCGACGCCGGTGTGTGACCCGCCGTGTGCGAATGGAACGTGCACTGCGCCGGACACCTGTAGCTGTGGGTCGACTGGGTACACGGGACCGACGTGTTCGACTCCGGTGTGTGACCCGCCGTGTGCGAATGGAACGTGTACTGCCCCGGACACCTGTAGCTGTGGCTCGACAGGGTATACCGGACCGACTTGCTCGACTCCGGTGTGTGACCCGCCGTGTGCGAATGGAACGTGTACTGCCCCGGACACCTGTAGCTGCGGGTCGACAGGGTACACTGGGCCGACGTGTTCGACTCCGGTGTGTGACCCTCCCTGCGCGAATGGAACGTGTACTGCTCCGGACACCTGCGACTGCGGCGCAACCGGCTACACCGGCCCGACCTGCTCGACGCCTGTATGCGACCCGCCGTGCGCGAATGGGACATGCACTGCCCCGGACACCTGTAGCTGTGGCTCGACTGGGTACACGGGACCGACGTGTTCGACGCCGGTGTGTGACCCGCCGTGTGCGAATGGGACATGTACTGCCCCGGACACCTGTAGCTGTGGGTCGACTGGGTACACGGGACCGACGTGTTCGACTCCGGTGTGTGACCCTCCCTGCGCGAATGGGACATGCACTGCCCCGGACACCTGCAGCTGTGGCTCGACTGGGTACACGGGACCGACGTGTTCGACTCCGGTCTGCGATCCGCCATGTGCCAACGGTTCGTGCACCGCACCCGACACCTGCTCTTGCGGCGCAACCGGCTACAACGGCCCGACCTGCTCGACCCCGGTCTGCGATCCTCCCTGCGCGAACGGGACATGCACTGCACCTGACACCTGCAGCTGTGGCTCGACTGGGTACACGGGACCGACGTGTTCGACGCCGGTGTGTGACCCGCCGTGCGCGAATGGGACGTGCACTGCACCCGACACCTGCGACTGCGGTTCAACCGGCTACACCGGTCCGACCTGCTCGACGCCTGTCTGCGATCCTCCATGTGCCAACGGCTCTTGCACCGCACCGGACACCTGTAGCTGTGGGTCGACTGGGTACACGGGACCGACCTGCTCGACACCGGTGTGTGACCCGCCGTGTGCGAATGGAACGTGTACTGCTCCGGACACCTGCGACTGCGGCGCAACCGGCTACACCGGCCCGACCTGCTCGACGCCTGTATGCGACCCACCGTGCGCCAACGGCTCGTGCACTGCCCCCGACACCTGCGACTGCGGCACAACCGGCTACACCGGCCCGACCTGCTCGACGCCCGTCTGCGACCCACCGTGCGCCAACGGCTTGTGCACTGCCCCCGACACCTGCGACTGCGGCACTACCGGCTACACCGGCCCGACCTGTTCGACGCCCGTTTGCGACCCTCCATGTGCCAACGGCTCATGCACTGCCCCCGACACCTGCTCTTGCGGGGCGACAGGGTATACCGGCCCGACCTGTTCGACGCCCATCTGCGACCCTCCATGTGCCAACGGCTCATGCACTGCACCCGACACCTGTACCTGCGGCACGACCGGCTACACCGGCCCGACGTGCTCGACGCCGGTCTGCGACCCACCGTGCGCCAACGGCTCGTGCACTGCCCCCGACACCTGCGACTGCGGCACTACCGGCTACACCGGCCCGACCTGTTCGGCGCCCGTTTGCGACCCACCGTGCGCCAACGGCTCGTGCACTGCCCCCGACACCTGCGACTGCGGCACCACCGGCTACACCGGTCCGACGTGTTCGACGCCGGTCTGCGACCCACCGTGCGCCAACGGCTCGTGCACTGCCCCCGACACCTGCGACTGCGGCGCTACCGGCTACACCGGCCCGACGTGTTCGACGCCCGTCTGCGACCCTCCATGTGCCAACGGCTCATGCACTGCCCCCGACACCTGCGACTGCGGCACTACCGGCTACACCGGCCCGACCTGCTCGACGCCTGTCTGCGACCCTCCATGTGCGAACGGCTCGTGCACGGCCCCCGACACCTGCACCTGCGGCACGACCGGCTACACCGGCCCGACGTGCTCGACGCCGGTCTGCAATCCCGCCTGCGACCAGGGCGCCTGCACCGCTCCAGACACCTGCACCTGCGACCTCGGCTACGAGGACGACCTGTGCTCCACGCCCATCTGCGACCCGCCCTGCGACCAGGGCAGCTGCATCGCCCCCGACATGTGTGACTGCGACCCCGGCTACGAGGACGACACCTGCTCGACGCCCATCTGCAACCCCGCTTGCGACCAGGGCGCCTGCACCGCTCCAGACACCTGCACCTGCGACCTCGGCTACGAGGACGACCTGTGCTCTACGCCCATCTGCGACCCGCCCTGCGACCAAGGTAGCTGCATCGCCCCCGACATGTGTGACTGCGACCCCGGCTACGAGGACGACACCTGCTCGACGCCTATCTGCAACCCCGCCTGCGACCAGGGCGCCTGCACCGCTCCAGACACCTGCACCTGCGACCCCGGCTACGAAGACGACCTCTGCTCGACCCCCATCTGCGACCCGCCCTGCGACCACGGCAGCTGCATCGCCCCAGACGTGTGCGAATGCGACTCCGGCTACTCCGACCCCACCTGCTCGACGCCGGTCTGCGACCCCGCGTGCGATCAGGGCGCCTGCACCGCACCCGACACCTGCACCTGCGACCCCGGCTACGAAGACGACCTCTGCTCGACGCCTGTCTGCGACCCCGCCTGCGACCAGGGCACCTGTATCGCCCCCGACATGTGTGACTGCGACCCCGGCTACGAGGACGACCTGTGTTCGACCCCCGTCTGCAACCCGCCCTGCGACCAGGGCACCTGCGCTGCCCCCGACGTCTGCGAGTGTGACCCGGGCTACACCGGACCGACCTGCAGCACCCCAGACTCCGTCTCGTGGATCCGCACTTTCGGGACTGCCGGCCAGGACTACGGCGGCCAGAGCAGCATGCTCATCCGCTCCCACGACGGCCACTACCTCGCCGTCGGCAGCACCAACTCGACCGACTCCGACGGCGACGCCTACCTCATCAAGGTCGACGGCGACGGCGACCTGCTCGACACCCGCACCTACGGCGGCACACTCTCGGACAGCTTCCATGGCATCACCGCGCTCGGCTCGGGCTATGTATCCTGCGGCAGCTCGCGCTCGTTCGGCGCCAGCCGCAGCAAAGGCTATTGTGTCAATCTCGCCGCAGACCTCGCCTCGACCTCTGCCAACGCCTACGGCGGCAATGACGTCACGAATGTCTTCGATCTCACGCCGGCGTCCGCCAACACCTTCATCACCGCCGGCAACACGACCGACACCGACGTCTGGCTCGACATCGTGGTCCGCAAACACGACGCTGCCGGCGCCGAGCTCTGGAAGAAGTACTTCGCCCGCTCCCAGGACGACACCGCCTTGAACGTCCTCGCCTTCAGCGATGGAAGCTACCTCCTGAGTGGCTTCACCGGCGGCTGGTCCAATTGCCAGCAATACTACGCAATCAGAATCGACGATGCTGGCACCAAGATCTGGGACCGCACCTATGGCGGCTGTTCGACCAGCAACCAGAACAGCTGGCACCAGATGCGCCAGGCCATCGAGACCGCCGACAACGGCTTCGCCGCTACCGGCTCCACCGTCATCAGCGGTGTGCGCAGCGTCTTTCTCCAGAAGTACGCGGCCGATGGCACCTCGGCCTGGTTCAAGACCTACGGCGGTACCGGCAACGAGTATGGCTCGGGTCTCGTCGCAACCAGCGACGGGGGTTTTGCCATCGTCGGCTGGACCAACTCCTTCGGCGCCGGAAGCGACGATATCTACCTCATCAAGACCACCGCCGATGGCACTCTCGAGTGGCAACGCACCTTCGGCGGCACCGCAAGTGACCAGGGCGTCTCCATTCTGCAGATGGCCGACGGAGGATTCCTGATCGGCGGCACGACCAGCTCGTGGGGTGCCGGCGGCGCAGACCTCGTCGTCATTCGCACCGACGCCGACGGCAATGCCCCACCCTATGTGCAGTGCATTCCAGCCTGCCAGAACGGCGGCACATGTATCGCCACCGACGAATGCGATTGCACCGGCACCGGCCACTTTGGCGACCTCTGCCAATACTCGGAGGCCGAATACACCACGGGCTGGACCAAAGACACCGAGCCCCGGGTTGTCGCCCTCAACGAGGCGAAGACCATCGGTACCCTCTCGTGGAAGTACCTCGTCGGTGCCTCGACCTACCGGATCTCGCGCTACAACGGCGCGAACTATGCGCGCGAGCCGGTCACGAACACGACCGCGCGGACCTATGACGCGTCCGTCACCTACGCCTACCGGATCGAGGCCCTCGGCCCCGACAACACCGTCCTCGACTTCGTCAATGTCGGCGTCCCCACCACCGTCGCCCATGCCTGGACGACCGGCACTTTCGTCGACGACTTCCAGGACAACACGCTGGCCCCCAACTACCTCAACAGCAAACCCCACCAGGTGTCCGAGGCCAACGGTTATCTCCAGATCACCATGACCAGTACCGACGACTACCCGGCCTTCTACCTTCCCTACGACACCGAGGGAAAACGTTTCCTCAAGCTCACCGCCCGCCTCTTCCAGTACAAAGCGAACGACCAATACACCGGTGGTATCTTCTTCTTTCCGACCGAAAACTCCTGGAAGTTCCTGTCCTTCGGGAGCCCCTGGGAGTCCTATCGCTCCTGGCTCGGCGGGCAGGTGCGGTTCAACCGCTATCGCGCCAACCCTCCTTCCGAAGAGGTCAGCCCAACGATCGCACTCGACTCGGTCAGCCGCTTCGGCAGCTGGTTCGACTACCAGATAACCATCGATACCGAGACCGGCATCGTCTCGGGAAGCCTCGGCGGCGAGACCTTCCCCGCACACTTCCCGATGCAGACGCAGTTCCTACCCACCGGCAAGGTGCTCATCTACTTCTCCAGCTACGGTTGGTTCACCGGCCACTATCTGCGCGTCGACGACCTCCGCGTCGAGTCCTACGACTGAGAGGACCGCACCTCACCCTCACGGAGCACCTTCCGCGTCCGTCGCGTCCGTCGCGTCCATCGTCCATATCGATGAGCCGGCTTTCACCCCCGGGGGTATTCACCTCCGGGTCAAAGTCGCGCTCACCCGCCTTCATTCGCAGAAACCCCAGAATCACCGCCTCGCAGCTTGAGTCCCGAGGCCCGACTCCACTAGGCTTCTCCTTGCGCATCGGTGAAAGGGAAGGGGGGAAACCATGCGAGCTCTGGCCTACATGATTGTGGCCGCGATGTTCACGGCCTGTGACTCGCAGCCGACGGCTCCACCGGGCGGCACACCCGACGCAAACGTCGCCGACCCTCCTGACGCAGACGTGACCCCCTCACCCCCGGACACGTCCACCTACGTGCCGACCCAACCGACGTTCACCTGCGTCCCGGGCGCCGCACCCAACGTCTCACCGCTCCGCCGACTCACCCGCCTGCAATACACCCACACGCTCAACGACCTCGTGCGCTGGGCGCTCGGCCCCGAAGCGTCCACCAACGCCATCCTGGAAGAGCTCACAATCCCGCTCGCCCAGATCCCCGCCGACGACACCCGCCTCGAAGGCACGAACCACGACATCGCCCAGGCCCTGGTCGAGGGCCACTACGACTCAGCGGCCGCCGTCGCCGACGCCCTGACCCGCGACGCCGCGACCATCACCCGCCTCGTCGGCCCGTGCGCCACCGACGACGACCCGGCCAACGACCTGGCCTGCATCACGGCCTTCATCGATCGATTCGGCGCCCGTGCCCTGCGTCGCCCACTCGATGCCGACGAACTGGCCTTCTTTCTCACCGAGGCCTTCGACGCCCCGACCATCACACGCACCCCGCTACGCGACCTCATCCACACGATGCTCATGGCGCCATCGGTCGTCTTCCACCTCGAGCTCGGTACGCCTCCAGCCACGGGCGCCGCCGGCCCCAATGCCAACCCCGACGTCTACCCATTATCGTCCCACGAGCTGGCCTCACGCCTGTCCTACCTCTTCTGGCAAGGCCCTCCCGATGACACACTCATCGCTGCCGCCGCCGACGGCACCCTCATGACCGAGGCCGGCTATCGCACCCAGGTCGAACGTATCTTCAACGACCCGCGCACGGCCACCACCCTCGACTCGTTCATCTGGCAATGGCTCGACTTCGACCGCCTGCCACAACCCGCGGACGAGGTCGGCACCGAACCCTTCGACACCTTCGCTGGCGACGACAGCCCGAGCCCCAACCTGGCTCGCCGCATGGCCCAGGAGGTCTTGGACCTCGCCCGTTACCACACGTGGACGGTCGATGGGACCCTCGACGACCTCTTCCTCACGGACCACTCTTTCGCGACCACCCCTGACCTCGCGTCGATCTACGACGTCGCCGTCTGGGACGGCCAGTCCACTCCACCACGCTTCACCCCGGGCGAACGCTCCGGCCTCCTCACGCGTGCCGCCCTGCTCGTCAGCGGCACCTGGCACACGCTGCCTATCCACAAAGGTGTCGTCATCCGGCGCCGCATCTTGTGCGACACCATGGGCACCCCGCCCGAGGGCGCTCAGGGTGCCACCGTCGACCTCCCAGCCCCCTACACCCAGCGCCAATATGCCGAGGAGCTCACCATGCGCGACGGCACCTCGTGTATCGGTTGCCACTCGTGGATGAACCCCATCGGGTTCGCGACCGAAGGCTACGACGCCCTTGGCCGCACCCGCGAATACGAGCTCACCTTCGACGAGGCGACCGCCACCAGCGACTGGTTGCCCGTCGACACGAACACCGTCCCACGCGCCGACCGCGGTGACCCACGCCCCGCCAAAGACGCCATCGAAGCGAGCCAGCTCCTGGTCGAGTCCGGCAAACCCCACGCCTGCGTCGCCCGCTATTACGTCCGCTTCGCTTTGGGCCGCATGGAGGACTCGTCTCTCGACGGCTGCCTGCTCGAACAACTCCGCGCCGCCCTCGCAGCAGGTCAACCACTGCGCGACGTCTTCATGTCGCTCGCCCTCACCCCCGAGTTCAAGCTGGTACGCGTCGGCGCCCAAACCGCCCCTGACGAAGAGGTCTCACCATGACGTCGCGCCGCAACTTCCTGCGCACCGCCGCGGGTGGCCTCATCGCCATCCCGTTCTTGCCCTCGCTCGTCCGCACCGCTCGCGCCGCCGACCCCGACACCCCGAAACGAATGGTCGTCATGACCACGAATCACGGCGGCGTCTGGCCCGAACATATGTACCCGTCCGAGGTCGCCCTGCAGAACTCCGCGGCCCCTTACGGCAACGGCCACACGATGCACTGGGGCCCGCTCGTCCGCCACGTCGACGGCAACAACGCTTCCCTATCGCCCGTCCTGACAGCCCAAGCCTCGCGCCTGACAGCAGGCCTCGTCGACCGCATGATGCTCGTTCGGGGCTGCGACGTGCCGTTCTACATCGGCCACCATACGGGCGGGTATCTGGGCAACTACGCGCGTAACGACGGCAACAGCGAAGAGGGCCAGAACCTCCCGATGCGTCCGACCATCGATCAGGTCATGGCCTGGTCGCCCTCCTTCTACCCGAATATCTCGACCATCAAGCTAAGGTCGATGCACATCGGGCGCAGCGGCAACTCCGGCATCTCGTGGGGCCACTCCAACCCCAGCGCCGCGTCCGGCCCCATCCAGAACGTGCCCACAGCAGCCAGCTCGCGCGCCCTCTTCGACGACATCTTCGTGCCCAACGTCTCGCCGAGCGAGCCCCGCCGCCCCGTCGTCGACCTCGTGCTCGAACAGTATCGCCGCCTCACCAGCGGCTCGTTTGGCGCGGCCAATCGCCTGTCGTACGACGACCGCCAACGCCTGTCCGGCTACATGGGGCGCCTCGACGAGCTCGAGCGCCGACTGTCGGTCACCGAGGCCACCTGTGGCGACGTCACGCCCCCGACCGACAACGCCCACATCTGGGATGCGGGTTATGGCGGCTGGACCGAGGACGCCGTCAACGAGGACGCCGTCACCTGCGACCTCGCCGCGACCCGCCGTTTCTACTCACTCTTCAACGACGTCATCGTCGCTGCCTTCATGTGTGACACGAGCCGCATCGTCACCATCCACGGCACCGAGACCTTCTCCACGAGCTGCAACTACAACGCCTGGCACCAGAACGTCGCCCACGTCGCCAACGACGACGCCGCCAAACAAGAGAAGCTCTGGCGCTCCAAGCAGTGGTTCTTCGAGAACGTCTGGCTCGACCTCGTCGAAAAACTGGCAGCCGTCCCGACCGAGAGCGGCACGCTGCTCGACGCCTCACTCGTCTGGTGGACCCAGGAGAGCGGCGTCACCACACACGAGAGCGACGCGATGCCCATCGTCGCGGCAGGAAGTGCCAACGGCTTCTTCCGGACCGGCCACTACTTCGACTATCGCCGCCGCGACTCGATGACGCTCGTCCCCAACTGGGTCGAGCTCTACGCGGATCTTTTGCGCCGCCCCGGCCTGCTCTGGAACCAGTGGCTCGCCACCGTGCTGCAGGCCATGGGTGTCCCACCGACCGAGTTCGAACGCGACGGCCTCAAGGGCTACGGCCTCCTCCACAACCGCCGCCCCGAGGCCTACGGCGCCCACGTCGAGTCCCACGCGAGCGACCTCCTGCCGTTCATCACGACCTGACGACGGGCGTATGGCGCGGACGTGGGCTTGGGCGCTTGCGCGGGCGCTTGCGTTTGCGCGGGCGTGGGCACGGGCGCTTGCGTTTGCGCGGGCACGGGCGCTTGCGTCTGCGCGGGCCCTGGCGCTTGCGTTTGCGCGGGCGTGGGCACGGGCGCGCGGGCATTCGCCGTACCTCCCCACCGGCCTCGGCACTCCGTTTCGTCGATCGACTGGCCCCGGACCGCGACCTCTGCTAGATCACGCGCGGACGATCCCCCGGCTGGAGGCCAGGCTTGACCATGACGAACTCCTCTCCCATCCGCCGCACACCCGACGACGCGGCTCTTGCGCGCCCTCGTCGGTGCACTCGCAGTCGCGGCTTTCGCGGCCCTCGCCGCCCCGCAAGCCCGCGCGGCGGACCCGGCCCAGGTCCTGGCCCTCAACGTCGACGGCTCCAAGCTCGCCGACGCCGACCGCGCCACCCTCTTGACCGCCATCAAGACAAAGCTCGCGGCCTACCCCCACCTCACCATCGTCAAGGCCCCCGACGGCGACATCACCGATCAGATGATCGACCTCGAGTGCATCGACCTCGACGCCCAGTGCCTCGGCAAGCTGGCAACCAAGTACCAGGCCGCTCGCGTCGTCCACGCCGACGTCTCGAAGAAGGGCAAGAACCTCGTCCTGCACCTGCGCATCATCGCGGCCGATAGCGCAGTCGTCATCGACAAGACCGACGAGGCCAAAGACCTCGCCGCCCTGACGGCGCTAATCGACAGCGGCATCGAGGCCGCCTTCGGTCCCGTTCCCGTCGTCGCGGCCAAAGGCACCCTCGTGGTCGAAGTCGCGTCCCCGTACGCGGCCATCTTCCTCGGTCAGGAGCAGATCGGCACCGGCACCGCCACCGTCGAGCTCGAGCCTGGCGACTACACAATTCGCATCACCAACGCTGGCTCCGAAGAGGTCATCCGCAAGGTCCACGTGAACTCGGCCGAGACCACGACCGAGCGTGTCCAGCTCACCGCCATCGCCGTCGTCCCTCCGAAGAAGGCAGACCCCGACGAGGCAGACTCCGGCTCCGGTTGGGTCCTCTGGGTCGTCATCGGGGCCGCCGTCGTGGGTGGCACCATCGCGGCCATCGCCCTCACGCAGGGCAGCGACGACACCACGGTCCGCGGCCCGGCCGTCCTCGGCATCGACCCGGCCGGCGCCTGGCGCGACCCGGCCACCCTCGGAGGACGGAAATGACACGTCGCCTCGGCCTGCCTATCTTTCCTTCTCGCACTCGCTTCTCCCGGGTCGCCTCCAGCCTCGTCCCTGGCCTGCTCCTGGCGCTCGCCGCCTGTGACCAGGGCGCACCTGTCGGCCGCGTATCGTTCGCTCTCGAAGTGGATGCGTCCTTCTTCCGCCTGCGCATCTTTCCGACGGCGCCCGACGCCTCGCTCGGTGGCAAGACGCTCTTCGATACCGGCTGCATCACCCAGCAGTCGCGCACCTACGAGCTCACCAACATCCCCGTCGGCGAGGGCTATGCCGTCGTCTACGAGGGATTCCCGACCGCGAGCTGCGCGTCCAACGACCGCCTCGCCGTCGGCTTTCGCGGCGGCGTCGCCATCACCGAGGACGACCAGCCCTATTACCACGTGCAGATCTACCCGACCGGCGGCATCGCGACCCTTCCCGAGGACCTGAACCTCTCGGCCTCGAACGCCCGCTCCGTCGACAGCTGCGCGGTCGACACCGACTGCGGCCCGAAGAACCTCTGCTACGACGAGGCCGCACCCGCCTTCTGGTGTGTGCCGACCTGTGTCAGCACGGCCGATTGCGCGTCCTTGCATCCTCGCGCCACGTGCGACACGGCGGCTGGTTGGTGCATGCTGATGAGCCCGTTCCCGCTCAACCTCAGCGAGGCTCGCGCCTTCGGACAAGCCGCGACTCTCGACAACGGCGACGTCGCATTCTTCGGTGGGCTCAAGCGTGAGGGCACTGCCTCTTCCGGTCCGACCGCGAGCTTCATCGGGACCTCGTTCCCGCTCGAGCGCTTCGACGCCAAGACCGGCCTCTTCGCCGAGCTCTCCGTGACCGGCCTCGAAGGCTCGCCCGGCGGCGCCTTCGGATTCGCCGCGCTCGGCAACGACCGGTTTGTCGCCGTCGGTGGCCTGGCCCGCGCCCAGATGGGTTGGAGCCCGTCGGCTGGCCTCGACATCCAGGCCACCTGGAGCCAGGACCTGCTCGGCCAGATCATCGTGTGGGACCTCGCGACCGGTCGCGGCAAGCTCTCGCCGCTTGGCCAGGGCCAGGCCCGCGCCACCGTCGTCCCACTCTCGGTCGATCGTTTCCTCGCCATCGGCGGCATCTCGCCCGCCGGCCTTGGTGCTGATGTTCGCAAGACCACGCTCCTGTGCGAGGTCGACGCCGACCTCACGACCACCTGCCAGCCCGGACCCCAGCTCGACACCGCGCGCCAGGCCCCTGCCGCCTCATGCCTCGACGCCGCGTGTGACCGCATCCTCGTGCTCGGCGGAAACTCGGGCGGCAAGCTCGCCGAGGTCCTCGACCTGGCACTCTCCAAGACCACCGCGCTCACCACCAAAGGCCTCCCCGAGCGCCTCTTCAACCCGATCCTGTGCGGCCTCGACATCGTGTCTGGCAGCCTCGACTTCAACCAGGCCAACCCGACCATCGCGTCGCGTTTGAAGCTCGACGAGGCCGGCCTCGAGGGCAACCCGCTCGCTGGCGCCCCAGCGACGAGCTACCTCTCGGTTGTCGCCCAGGCCTCGCCGACGTCTGGCTCCAGCTCGAACTGCCTCGTCGCTGGCGGTCTCGACGCGACCGGCTTCAACGGCCGTATCGTCCAGGTCGGCTCGGCCCGCTTCGACGTCCAACCGGCCCCGCTCGGCCGCGCCCGCTTCGCAGGTCAGGCTGCCGTCATCGGCGCTGGCCCGCTGATGGGCCGCGTGCTCTTCGCCGGCGGCCTCGCCCTCCCAGGTGCGCCCGACGCGCCCACCGCCGGAGGTCTCGGAGTCGTTCGCGGTGCCGAGGTCTTCACCCCCTGAGGGGCGCCGGTTTTCCCTTCGCGAGCCTCCTTGCTCCAACGTCAAGACGTCCCACCCGAGTCCGACGAGCACGCCATGAAGACACGCAAATCCGCCCTCCTCGCGGCAACCTTCGCCCTCGCGGTCAGCTCCATCTCTGGCACGGCCTGCGGTGACGACGCCGACCCCATCGTCGAGCTCACCGTGCTCGAGACCATCCCCGTAACGTTCGACACCATGGAAGGTGGCGTCGCCGAATCGGCCCAGGTCGACCTCGACGACCTCCGCAACGAGCCGCGCTACGCCGATGTCGTGGACCGTCTCAATTGCGGCGCGCTCGACGCTGCCGCCTCCTACATCGAGGTCGAGAGCCTCGATGTCGGCGCCGGCGCCACGGTCGTCGACTATCGTGTCGAGGTCGCGACCCGGGGCAGCGACAACTTCGTCGAGCTGTTCCGGTTCAACGGCTCCATCGTCGAGGGCGACCGCATAAGCCTCGACAACGCGCGTGTCACGATGACCCCCGACGGCCTCTCGCGCATCGCCCAGACCGTCTTGTCGACCACCCCATCGCTCAGCGTGCGCGTCATCGCGACCGTCCCGGCAGCCCTCGACGACCTGCAGATCGCAGTGTCGCTGGCACTCGACTTCTCGAGCCAGGGCAACGCCTGCCCCTCGACCACCACGGGCCTCTGACGATGGCACTCGGCTTCACCCGGTCGACGCTCACGACCGACGACGGGGTCGACCTCGCCGTCTTCGTCCACACCCCAGCCGACTGGGACCGCACCCGCTTTCCGACGCTCTTCCTCAGCAACGGGCTCGGCGGCAACCTCGTCACCTGGAAACACCTGGTCGAACACTTCCGCGACACCCACCAGGTCGTCACCTGGGACTATCGCGGCCTCTACGAGTCGGCCTTCACGCCCGCCATGAAGGCGCGTTACCGCAGCGGCGACCTGAAGGTCGACCTGCCGACGCACACCCGTGACGCCATCGCAGTGCTCGACCACCTCGGCATCGACCGCGCCGTCTTCTTTGGCTGGTCCATGGGTGTGCAGCTCAACTTCGAGCTCGCCCGCACACGCCGCGCCACCATGGCCGGCCTCGTCCAGATCTGCGGCGCCGCAGGCAAGTCCATCACCACGACCGTCTTTGGCAAAGCCGGCCTCGCCGTCATCCCGACCGTCATGGACTCGTTCCGCTTTGCGGCCGAACGCTTCGCCCCGACGCTCTCGAAGATGATGGGCAGCCCGCTCGCTTTGCAGTTCGCCAAGGGCGTCGGCATCGTCGCGCCGACCCTCGACACCGACCTCGCGAGGCTGGTCGTCGACTCCTACATGCGCCAGGACTTCGAGGTCTATAACACCATCCTCATGTCGCTCGCCGCGCACGACGCGACCGACCTGCTCGCGACGCTCGACGTCCCGACCCTCATCATCGCCGGTACCCGCGACGTCATGACCCCGTCGGCACTGTCGCGACAGATCGCCGACACCATGCCCGACGCCGAGCTCATCACCCTCGAGGGCGGGACCCACTACATCCCGGTCGAGTTCCCCGACCGCCTGAACCAGCTCGTCGCCGACTTCTTCGCCCGCAAGCTCACGCCTCCAGCATAGGTGCCCAAGCAAGCCGACCCCGTAAGTGGTCGCCATGACTTGAGTTATTTGCTCTGTGACAAGGCTGTCACTTGTCCACATGCGTCTTGCCGACCCCCGTCCGCGTGCCTACTTGAGCGCGCACGCGGGTGGCTGGACCTACCGCGGGGCGGGTGTAGACTCCGCTTCCGCGACGCAGATGTGACCACCGCTCTGGATCACCCGTAGCCACCCTCTGCAGAACCTGCAAAACACCGGAGGACCTGCCTTGTTCTTCGACCCTCTCTACATCGTCATCATGATCGCAACCGCGGGCCTGGGCTTCTGGGCCTCGTTCCGCGTCAAGTCCGCCTTCCGCAAGTGGTCCGCCGTCCCCGCGTCCAGCGGCATGACCGGGGCCGAGGTTGCGCGCACCATCCTTGCCCGCTCGGGCATCCACGACGTCGAGGTCGAACGCGTCAGCGGCTTCCTATCCGACCACTACGACCCGCGTTCGAAGACGCTGCGCCTCTCGCCCGACGTCTTTGACGGCACCTCGGTCGCCGCCGCCGGCGTCGCTGCGCACGAGGTCGGCCACGCCCTGCAGCACAACAAGGCCTACTGGCCGCTCCAGGTCCGCAGCTATCTCGCCCCCGCAGCGAGCTTTGGCGGCAACATCTCGATGATCGTCTTTGGCATCGGGCTCGCCGTCGGAGCGACCGGCATGGCCACGCTCGGCATCCTGCTCTTCGCTCTCATGGTCGCCTTCACGCTCATCACGCTCCCGGTCGAGTTCGACGCCTCCAACCGCGCCAAAGCGCTCCTGCCGGAGATGGGTGTCACCGCCGGCACCGATGGCGTCGGTGTCTCCAAGGTTTTGAACGCCGCCGCCATGACCTATGTGGCTGGCGCCGTGTCGGCCATCGCCACCCTCGTCTACCTCATCTTCCAGTCGGGGCTCGGCCGCGACGACTGACGCCGCCGACATCGACTCGAACGGGCCCACCGCGCCCGGCCCTCGCTCGTCGCTCACAGGAACAGCACCCATGACCCAGAAACCGTCGTCCTCGAACCACATCGTGGCCCTCGAGAACGTGACCAAGGACTACCCGCTGGGCAAGACCACGGTGCACGCGCTCCGCGGCGTCGACATCGCGCTCGACAAGGGCGAGTTCGCCGTGCTCGCGGGCCCATCGGGCAGCGGCAAGACGACGGTCTTGAACCTCATCGGCTGCGTCGACGTGGCGACCACCGGACAAGTCCGCATCGCCGGCCAGGACACGAAGGTCCTCTCCGAGTCGGCCCGCACCAACCTGCGGCTCCACACGCTGGGCTTCATCTTCCAGTCCTTCAACCTCATCCCGGTGCTCGACCTCTATCAGAACGTCGAGTTCCCGCTGCTCCTGCGCAACGATATCTCGAAAACCGAGCGAAAACGCCGCGCGCTGGAGCTCATCGAGCGCGTCGGCCTCACCAAGCAGATGAAGCAGCGCCCAGGCGAGCTCTCGGGCGGCCAGCGCCAACGCGTCGCCATCGCGCGCGCGCTCGTCACGCGCCCCGCCATCGTGCTCGCGGACGAGCCGACGGCCAACCTCGACTCGGCCACGGGCCAGTCCATCCTCGACCTCATGCGCGAGATGAATCGCGACGGCACGACCTTCCTGTTCTCGACCCACGACCCCCAGGTCATGAGCGTCGCGCGCCGGGTCATCCGCATCTTCGACGGCAAGATCGCCGACGACGGCCACGGCAATAAGCCCACGACCCAAGACGTACACTCCGCGGCCGCGGCGCACTGAGGCCATCATGCTGCTCCGCATCGCATTGAGAAATCTCCGCCTCCACTGGGTGCGGACGATGATCGTCGGCTTTCTGCTCGGCGCTGGCACCTGCCTCGTCGTCGTCGGCCAGGGGGCGCTCGACGCCATCCAGGCGGGTGTCCGCAAGAGCGTCGTCGACACCTTGTCGGGCCACCTGCAGATCTACTCGTCCAACGCCAAGGACGAGCTCGAGCTCTACCAGAGCGCGGCCCTCGCGGTCCCGGACCTCGACCAGGTCGACGACTTCGCCAAGGTGAGAGACGCGCTCACCACCGTTCCCGAGGTCGACGCCGTCATCCCCATGGGACTCGGCCGCTCCATCGTCTGGGGCGAAAGCACGCTCGAGACCAAGCTCGTCGAGCTCAGGCGCGCCATCACTGATGGCCCCCGCGACCGTGTGCCCTCGCTCGTCGCCCACATTCGTCTGCTCTGCGGGACACTCGTCGGTGACCTCGACAAGCTCGCCAAAGTCGCGGCCGACTCCAAAGAAGCCGAACAGCAGAAGGCGGACGTCAACCGCGCCAACTCGGACGCTTTCTGGGCCGAGTTCGAAAAGGACCCCGCTGACGCGCTCGAGTTTCTCGACAACCGCATCGCACCGCTCGGCCTGCAGACCGGCTTCTACTTCTTCAACTACGTCGGGACGGACCTGCAGTCCTACGGCAAGAACTTCGGCCTCTTCCGCATCGAGTCGGGCCAGATGGTCCCGGAAGGGCAACGCGGCTTCCTCTTCAACAGCTTCTACTACGAGAAGTTCGTCAAGAACCGCACGGCCCGCCGCCTCGACGAGATCAAAGAGGCGCGTACGCTCGCGGGTGCCACCATCGCCGACAACTCGGACCTCCAGCGCCAGGTCGAGCGTAACCTCCAGCAGGTGAGTCAAATCACCGACCAGCTCGATGCCGAGCGTGGGCAACTGGTCAAAGCCGCGCTCCAGAAGGAGCTCGGCTCGTCCGAGAATGACCTCAACAAGCTCGTGGCCGAGTTCCTCGAGACCACCGACGAGAACTTCGACGCCCGCTACGAGGCCTTCTATCGTATCATCGCGCCGCAGATTCGCCTGTACGCCTACATGGTCGGCGACACCATCTCGCTCTATGGGCAGACGAAGTCGGGCTATCCACGCGCCGTCAACGTGAAGGTGTGGGGCGTCTTTCGCTACGACGGGCTCGAGAAGTCGGGCCTGGCTGGTGTCTACAACCTCATGGATCTCATGAGCTTTCGGGACCTCAATGGGATGAGTGACCCCATCCGCCCCGAAGAGCTCCAGGCCATCCGGGACCGTGCGGGCATCAAGACGATCGATCGTGAGAAGGCCGAAGACGAGCTCTTCGGTGGCGACTCGGACCTCGTGGCCGAGGTCGACAATACCGCCTTCGACGCGCTCGCCGGCAACGACATCAGCGGCCTCCGACGGGCAGCCCAGGAAGCCCAGGACCGCCCGTTCACACAGGCCGAGCTCGAGGCGGGACCGGTCGTCAACGCCGCCATCTTCCTCAAGGATCCGGCCAACGCACTGGAGAACATCGAGGACATCCAGGCCCGTGTCGCGGCGGCACTCGAGAAGTCAGGGCTCCCCATCAAGGTCGTCCCGTGGACCGAGGCGCGTGGCACTCTCGTGAGCTCGTTGTCGTCGGGCATCACCATCTTCTTCTTCGTGCTAGTCGGCATCATCTTCCTCGTCGCGCTCATCGTCATCGTGAACTCACTCCTCATGAGCACGATGGAACGGGTACAGGAGATCGGCACCATCCGCGCCATGGGCGCCCAGCGCAGCTACGTCGTGAAGATGTTTGCCATCGAGGCGGGTGCCATGACGGTCATCTTCGGCACCGCTGGCATGGCGCTCGGCGCGGCTATCGTCCTGGCACTCGGTGCGAACGGTGTGCCGGCCACGTCCGAGGTCCTGTTCTTCGTCTTCGGTGGCAAGACCCTCAACCCGGTGCTGGATGTGACCCACCTCGGTGTGGCGGTCCTCGTCATCGGCGTCGTGACCCTGTTCGCGAGCCTCATCCCGGCCATCGTCGCCTCACGCATCCCGCCCATCGCCGCCATGCAGGCCAAGGAATAATCGCATGAGGCAAATCCTGCTCGTGGCCTTTCGTAATATCTTCGCGCACCGACGCCGCAGCATCCTGCTCGGCTCGGCGATCGGCTTTGTGACCTTCCTTCTGGTCGCGGCCTTCGCGTTCTCGAGCGCCATTCGCGACGGTATGATCGACTCGGCGACGACCCTCGCGTCGGGCCACGTCAATGTCGGCGGCTTCTACAAAGCCTCGGTCAGCGTCGCGCAGCCGTCGGTCATCGACTACGCCAAGGTGGAAGAGGTCGTCCGCAAAGCCGTGCCGAACATCGCCTCGGTCGAGCATCGCGCGCGTGGCAACTTCGATCGGATCACCTCGACGAAGACGTCACTGATGAACGCCATTGCGGGCATCGACTTCGTCGACGACCAGCAGCTCTCTCGCCGCCTGACGTTGCTCGGCGGCGACTTTGGCGCCCTGAAGGAAACCGGCACGGTGCTCATGTTCAAGCGTCAGGCCGACGAGCTCGGGGTCGAGGTCGGCGACTCGGTCACCATCTCGGGCCTGACGGCGCGTGGTGTGCGCAACCGTGTCGACGTGAAGGTCGCGGCCATCGCCAAGGACATGGGCGGCCTGTCGCAGATCATGACCTTCGTCGCCGAGAAGTCGGTCAACCAGCTCTACGAGTACCGTCCCGAGAACACGGGTGTGCTCATGATCTATCTCGACGACGCCCGCAAAGCAGACGAGGTAGCGCCGCTCTTGCGCACGGCGCTCAAAGACGCCGGCTACGAGGTCATGGAGCCGGAGATGAAGCCCTTCTGGCAGAAACGGCAGTTTGTCGAGCGTGAGGACTGGACGGGTCAGCGGCTCGATGTGTCGACCTGGCGCGATGAGCTCGGCGAGCTCGCCAACATCGCCGACGCGCTCGACGCGGTCAGCGTCACCCTCACCTTCATCCTCTTGCTCATCATCGCCATCGGCCTCTGGAACACGCTGCTCATGGCCGTGCGTGAGCGAACCCCTGAGATCGGAGCGCTGCGCGCCATCGGAATGTCGCGTGGCAAAGTCCGGTTGATGTTCGTCGCCGAAGCCTGGTTCCTGGCATTGATGGCAGCGGCCGCGGGCGCCATCATCGCCGGCATCACGGTCGCCATCCTCAACCTCATCCAGGTCGAGGTGAACGAGCCGACGCTGCAGTTCATCCTGATGAGCGACAAGCTGAACTTCTCGGTCGAGTTCGGCCGGGTCCTGACGGCGGTCATCTTCATCTCGGGTTTCGCGGCTTTGGCGGCCCTGTGGCCGGCCCACCGCGCGACGAAGATCCAGCCGGGAACGGCGATGAGCCACGCGGGTTAGTAGGGTGTCGGGCCACGGCCGACCAGCCTCCAACGGAGAAGCATCTTGAAGATCAAACCAATCATCGCCGCTGCCTTGCTCATGGTCGTCGCCGCGACGTCTTCCGCGCTCGCGAAGTCGAACGACGAGATGGTCGCCATGTTGAAGGATCTGGACAGCCGCCAGCAGGCGCTTGGCGACTTCAAGGCGCACGCCTTCATCCAGCGCAAGGAGAAGGGCAAAGAGGACGTCCTGTACGAGTCGCTCTTCTATCGCCGGGGCGCGGACAACAAGTTCATGTTCCTGGTGCTCGCACCGAAGACCGAAGCGGGTCAGGGCTACCTGCGAATCGACGACAACCTGTGGCTCTACTCGCCGCGGACCGGCAAGTGGGAGCGGCTGACCGAACGTGACCGGATCCTCGGGACCGACGGCCGCCGCCAGGACTTCGACGAGTCACGGCTGGCAGATGAGTACGACCCGACCTATCTGGGCGAGGGCACGCTCGGCAAGTACAAGACCCATCGCCTGAAGCTCAACAGCAAGTCGGGCAAGGACGTGGCGTGGTCCATCGTCGAGCTCGACATCGACCAGGAGTCGGGCAACGTGCTGCGCCGCCTCGACTTCGCCGGAACCGACAAGCTGATGCGCCGGACGCTCTATCCCAAGTGGCTCAAGATCACCGACCCGAAGGGCAAAGAGGTCTGGTACGCCGAGCAGATCTACTTCTACGACGAGGTCGAGAAGGGCAACGAGTCGCTTGTCCGTATCAAGGCCGTCGACCTGACCACGCTGCCAGCCAACATGTTCACCAAGGCGTGGCTCGAGTCGAAGAGTCGTTAGCTGTAACGCCCGGCCTTCGCCGGGTCGCGTTCCGTTCATGGGGACTCCGTATGCACCGCCTCGCTGTTGGCCTCATTGCCATTTCGATCATCCCTCTCGGTGGTGTTCGGGCCGCTGAGCCCGAGCCGGTGCCGACGCCACCCCAGACGCCGAGCACCAAAGAGGAGGATGCCATCTTTGGATCTCCGGCCGAGCCGGCCGAGCCGTCCAAGGACGGTGAGGCCGACCCGGGTGGCAATTCGAAAGGCGGCGACGACGATGTCTTCTCGGGCGACGGCGACTCGTCCGACGGCGGGGTCTTCGACACGGTGCGCGACGACCCGCTCGCTATCGGTGGCCAGCTCTACATGCGGCTGGCAGCCACCATCTACGACCGCGGCAAGCCCGGCGAACAGCTCCTGTCGATGCCGAACCTGCTCGACATCTATCTCGACGCGCGCCCGGAAGAGCGTGTGCGTGGGTTCTTCTCCGGCCGCCTGTCCTACGACCCGACGGTCACCGACGGCTCCACCGATTCGTTCGGCCAGAGTCGAGAGTCGACCCGCGTCGTGTTGGACCAGCTCTGGATCAAGACCGACATCGAACGACGGGTCTATCTGACGCTGGGCCAGGAGCGTATCAAGTGGGGCCCGAGCCGCCTCTGGAATCCCAACGACTTCGTGAATGCACGCCGTCGCGACCCGCTGACGCTCTTCGATGAGCGCACGGGTGTCCCGATGCTGAAGGTCCATATCCCGGTCGAGACCTTCAACTTCTACGTCATCGGGCTGGTCGGTGACGCCGACAGGTTCGACGAGCCGGGGGTAGCCTTCCGCTTCGAAGGCGCCTTCGACTCGACCGAGATGGCCCTCTCGGGCGTCGCCGGCAAGGCGCGTAAGACCTCGTTCGGATTCGACATCTCGACCGCGCTCGGGCCCGTCGACTTCACCGCCGAGGTCTCGCTCTCGGACGAGACCGACACCCTGGAGTACTCGGGCAACTTCGATATCTCGAAGCTCGACGAAGGGATCTTCGAGCTACCGACGGCGACGAAGCGGGATGCCTGGATGGCCCGCGTCTCGGCAGGCTTCCAGTATGCCTTCAAGCCCAACGACGACGACGTCATGTACCTCGGGCTCGAGTACTTCTGGAACCCGCTCGGCGTCTCTGACAAGGACCTCTACCCCTGGCTCCTCCTTCAGGGTGACCTGGAGCCGTTCTACGCCGGCCAGCACTACCTCGGACTCGTCTGGCTCGTGCCGCAGCCTGGCAGTTGGCAGGACACGAGCTTCACCTTTTCGGCCCTCGGTAATCTCTCCGACACGAGCTTCGTTGCGCGCCTCGACGTGTCGCAGACTGTGCACACGAAGCTGCGGCTCGAGACCTATGTGCAAGGGAACTTCGGCACCCGTGGCGGCGAGTTCCGGTTCGCTTTCGACGTACCCGATATCCCATCGAGCTTGAGCGGATTGGATGCCGATATCGAGGCCTTCTCGGTGCCCGCCTCGGCCGTGCTCTTCGGTCTGAATCTGCGGCTGTCGATCTGATCACGACTGCGGGGGACTCCAAGGGGGAGCGGGCGACCGTTGCCCCCTGAGAGTCGGGCTGCTCAGCGGAAGAAGGCGTGGTCGACGTCGTGCTCACATGCCTCGGACGCGTCCCCACAGTCGCCGGAGGTCCAGCTCTTGAAGGGGATGTCGGCGAAGACCGTATAGGTCCCCGAGCTGGATCGGAACGCCGTGTTCGCGGTGTCCCAGCACGCGGCGAAGCTGATCGTCGTTTCACGCCAGGTCGTCACGGGATAGGCGTTGCCCACCGCCAGGGTGCGGCACTCCCAGGCCTGGCGCGCCTCGGTCGAAACCGCGCGGATTGCGGCAATCTGCAGGGTGCTGAGGCCGTACCGATAGCTCTGCGGATATGCAGCCTCGGTGAGGAGCCCGAACGCGTACTCCGTCGTTTCGTCGATGCGGGTCCAGCCGCCGTTGCTGAGGTCACAATAGACCTGGAACGGGCGAAGCCCGACGCCCGGGCCGTCAGGGTCGATCCAGTAGAAGCCGTCACCCGCGCTCAGGTCGTCGTCGTGGATCTCGAGGCATGTCGAAGCGGCCGTGCTCGCCGAGTAGCCCACGAGCAGTGGGCCCGCCGGTCCTTGTGCTCCCGTTTCGCCTTGAGGCCCTGCGGGGCCGATGGGGCCGGCCGGTCCGATGGGACCAATCGCCCCGGTCAGCCCGGTGAGCCCGGTGAGCCCGATTGGCCCCATGGCCCCGGTCAGGCCAGTGGCTCCGGTCAAGCCCGTGGGCCCGATAGGCCCGATGGGACCGGTCTCTCCGGTCAGGCCCGTGGGCCCGATAGGCCCGATGGGCCCGGTCGCTCCCGTCTCTCCGGTCAGGCCCGTGGGCCCGATAGGCCCGATGGGCCCGGTCGCTCCCGTCTCTCCGGTCAGGCCCGTGGGCCCGATAGGCCCGATAGGCCCGGTCGCTCCCGTCGCTCCGGTCAGGCCCGTCGGTCCGATAGGCCCGGTCGCCCCGGTCAGTCCAACAGGGCCCTGCGGTCCGATGTCGCCCTGGCTGCCACGTTCACCTTGTGGCCCGGTCGCTCCGGTCGGGCCGGTGGCTCCGGTCGCTCCAGTCAGGCCGATGGCTCCGGTCGCTCCGGTCGGGCCGATGGCTCCGGTCGGTCCAACGAGGCCCTGGCTGCCACGTTCACCTTGTGGCCCCATGAGTCCGGTCAGACCGGTCAGGCCAATAGGCCCCTGCGGTCCGACATCACCCTGTGGCCCTGTGGGGCCGGTCTCGCCGACGGCGCCTTGGGGGCCCGTCTCGCCCTGAAGTCCACGCTCACCTTGTAGGCCCG
This sequence comes from uncultured Myxococcia bacterium, assembly GCA_942493285.1. GTDB lineage: Bacteria > Myxococcota_A > UBA9042 > PHBI01 > PHBI01 > WYBB01. The sequence continues at coordinate 4,654,648 of OW818691.1, read as the reverse complement.
TGAGACCGATGGGTCCCTGGGGTCCGGCGAGGCCCTGGATTCCACGCTCACCCTGCGGTCCCGTCAGGCCTTGTGAGCCGGCCTCACCCTGGATGCCACGCTCGCCCTCAGGACCGCGCAGTCCATCGGCGAGCCCATCGTTGTCGAGGTCCGCGGGGGCCGAGGTCTCGTCATCGGGGTCGAGGCCGAGGGCTACCTCGATCCAGTCGGGGAAGCCGTCCTCGTCGGCGTCCCGCACGAGGTCGAAGGCTGGTCCTGCCGGACCGACCGCACCTGCCTCACCGGCCGCACCTGCCGGACCGGCAGGACCTTGGTCGCCCTTCGGGCCTTCGGGCCCGATCTCGCCCGGGTCGCCCTTGCCGCCGGTCGCCCCCGTCGCACCGGCCGCCCCCATTTGCCCAGCCGGGCCTTCGGGGCCGGTCGTGCCCCGCTTTCCCGAACACGCGACGAATAGAACGCAGAGCAACAGACCCGAATGACGCATTTGAACTCCAGTGAGCGAGCCTTTCGCCCCGCAACCTATCATCCCCACTCGGGCGAACCAAGGCTCGCCCGAGCTTCGAGCGTCACGGGAAACGTCTGCTCGGTCGACCGCCCCGCTCCCGCGGAAGGGGCGCGAAGGCTCGCCCGAGCGATCCGATCGGTCTCCATGCGTTTCATCCCTTTGTGGTGCCGAAACGCATGGAGACGTCACGTGTTGATGGTGTCGAGGCAGACTCGGCCCTGTTTCTGATTGACCTGAGCGGCCGTCGGCGAGCCGACGACCCCGCGACCACGAGTGTCATTCGTCGGGGCCGAGGAGGCCGACATCAGCGTCCACGGTCGGCAGTCGGACGATGAGTCTCGCGCCACCGCCGTCGCGGTTCGCGGCGTCGACAGCGCCGCCGTGGTGCTCGACGATGCGGCGGACGATCGAGAGGCCAAGGCCGGTGCCGCCGCTGCGACGGCTGAAGAAGGGCTCGAAGGTGCGCGCCAGATCCTCGGTGAGGAAGCCGCGGCCGCGATCGAGTACCTCGACCCGCACGCAGCTCGCGTCGGTGCGCGCCTCGATGCGCACGACGCCGCCCGGGGGCGACCACGCGATGGCGTTCTGAATGAGGTTGCGAAAGGCGCGGCCGAGGCGCGCCGTGTCCATCCGTAGCGTCGGCAGATCCGGGGGCACGTCGAGCTCGATGGTCGTGCCGGCAGCGGTGGCCTGGGCGGCACAGTCGGCGAGCGCGTGCCTGAGCGGCAGGTCGAGACGTGTGACGACCCACTCGTCGCCGGCGCCGGACTTGCCATAGTCGAGCAGGTCGACGGCCAACGCGGTGAGCTGCGTGACCTGCCCGCGCAGCGTGCGGTCCATCAGCTCGAGGCGCGGGTTGCCGGCGAGGTGCGGGCCGAACGCATCCAGCGTCGCGCTGATGCCGAAGAGCGGGTTGCGCAGCTCGTGGGACATGCCACCGACGAGCTCGCCCAACGCGCTCATCGTGACGCTGCGCTGCACCTCGGCGCGCAGCGCGAGCTGCTCGCGCAGGTCCTCGACGAGGAAGACCGCGCCGGCGTTGCCCTCGACGAGCGGCGCGCCGAAGACGGACACCGGGACCGCAAGGCCGCCGGCGACCTGGACCTCGGCCTCGGCCTCGACGCCGAAGACAGCCTGCCCGCCGAGCACCCGAGGTACGAGCGACTCCCCGTCGCCAACGCGTGGCCGCTGGATGAGCCTCGGAGCGGCGGCCCCGATGGCGCCCTCGTTTGTGGTCCCGAAAAGGCGCTCGGCCGCGGGATTCCACGAGGACACGAGACCCTCCGAGCCCACCGTGAAGACGGCCAGGGGCGCCGAGATGACGAGGGCGCGCTGGGCCTCGAGCGCGGCACGCAACGCCTCCTGCGCATGGCGCCGTCGACGGAGCTCCTCCTTGGTCACGAAGGTCAGCGCCGTCACCCCGGCGGTGAAGAGCACCTCGTAGGGCACGGCCTGTGCGACGCGGGCGTAGCCCTCGAAGAGCCCGCCGAGGCTGCCCGGCGCCGCGATCCAGGGCGGGAAGAAGAGCTCGGCCGTGATCAAGAGCAGCGGGATGAGCACGACGAAGTAGTAGACGACGACGAAGCCACACCACGCGAGGCCGAGCACGAGCTGGCTTGGCTCCCGTCGCTGGATGGCGCGGTGCGCGAACCAGGCGCACGGCACCCCGACGGCGTGCATGACGAACGTGGTCTGGAACGACAGCTCCAGCGTCGACGGTGGCACCAGGTGGAGCGCTTGGACGGCGCACACGATGAGCGTCAGCCAGGGGCTGCGGAGGAAGAGCGCGCTGCCCAGGAGCGCGACCTCGGTGAGGTCGGTGTGGAAGGCCATCGGGCCTGGCAGCTCGATGCGCACCAACGTGAGCAGCCATGCGGCTGCACCCCAGGCGAGCGCGATGGCGACGTCGCGGACGCCGCGGCTCAAGCGTGGGTTGATCACCGCTGCCGACCGAGCGTGATGCCGAGGCGCTTGAGGCGCTGGTACAAGGACGACAGCGGGATGCCCAACGCCGTGGCCATGTCGTCCACCCGACCGCCCTTGGCGTCGAGGACCCGCAAGAGGTAGCGGCGCTCGTTCTCCTCGAGCGAGACGACCTGAAACGGCCACGACGAGACACTCGCCGTCGGCTCGCTGACCGGAGCGAGGCGCAGGTCCGCAGCGTCGAGCACACGCTTGTCCGAAAGGAGCACCGCGCGCTCGAGGACGTTGCGCAGCTCGCGCACGTTGCCTGGCCAGCTGTAGGCCTGGAGCGCGCGCAGCGCCTCGGGTGAGAGCTCGGGCGGGACCGCGCCGCGACTCTGGCGCTCGAAGATGCAGGCGGCGAGAGCCGGGATGTCCTCGGGTCGCTCGCGCAGCGCCGGGACGCGCAAGACGAGCGTGTTGATGCGGTAGTAGAGATCGCCGCGGAAGCGACGATCGGCGACGGCCTGCGCGAGATCGAGGTGTGTCGCGGCGATGACGCGCACGTCGACGGCGTGATCACGCACGCTGCCGAGACGTCGAAAACGTCGCTCCTCGAGCACCTTGAGGAGCTTGGGTTGGACCATGAGGTCGAGGTCGCCCATCTCGTCGAGGAAGAGGGTGCCGCGGTCGGCGATCTCGAGGAGTCCGGGCTTGGACGCGTGGGCGCCGGTGAAGGCCCCGCGCTCGTGACCGAAGAGCTCGCTCTCGAGCAGAGGTGCTGCGAGACCGGCGCAGTTGATGTCGACGAGGGACTCCGACGCGCGCGGGCTCTGGGCATGGAGCCACGCGGCGAGGATGCCCTTGCCGCTGCCCGTCTCGCCGGTGAGCAAGACCGGCATGTCGGAGCCGGCGACGCGCCGCGCTTCGTCTGCCAGGCGTCGCACCTGGGCGCTCGTGCCGACGAATGGGTCGAGCGCGTCGCGGCGTGTACGAGAGCGCGTCGCCGCTTCGTGACGCTGCGCGCGTCGGCCGCCGTGGGTGCGCCGCACGACCTCGAGCAGCGCCGGCAGCTCGAGGGGCTTCGTCAGGAACTGCTCGGCGCCAGCGCGCACCGCGCGCACCGCGAGATCGATCGACCCGTGGCCGGTCAGCACGATGACCGGCATCGGATTGCCCGACTCGCGCAAGCGAGCGAGCAGGTCGAGCGCGGTGCCGTCCGGCAGCATGTAGTCGGCAACGGCCAGGTCGAAGGGCCTGTCTTCGAGCGCACGCACGGCGGCGCCAAGGGTTGCGGCCGGCTGGGCGTTGTAGCCCGCGTCGTCGAGGTACATCGCGACCGACGTCCTGATCGCTTCGTTGTCGTCCAGAACGAGCACTCTACCCAGCATTGCGCGCACCTCGTCGGATCGAACGTACCTCGCCTGTCGTCGCCACGAAGCAATGCGCGGGCCAAGCCTGATGAGGCCTGATGAGGGCCCGATCAGGGGCTGACGAGGGGCTGATGCCGGCCGGTGCGCGCGGTGGCGCGAGCGTCGGCACGGATGCTTTCTGGGTTTCCAGAGCTGCACGTTCCTGTTTGCCAGAAATCGGCGCTGTCGGGAATGGCGGACGGCCCGGAATCGCGTCGCGACGTCGGCGGCGCAGCCCTGGATCGGCCCTTGCTATCCAGCTGCTAGCCGGGCCGTGACGACAGCGTGATGCGGGTGCCGGCGTTCCCACGCAATCCAATGAAGAGGTCCGTCATGAAGTGTGAGCAACAGGCTCGGTGGAAGTCGTTCGTCTTGGTGCTGTCGATCGGCGGGCTCTCCGCATGCTCCGACAGCAACGATACCCTCATCGGCGAGCAGCAGCTCGGCGTCGCGCACGCGGCGCTGACGGCGTCGACGACGATCAGAAGGGGTGCTGGCGGCGCGGTCGTAGACGCAACCATCAACGCGCAGCGCATGAGGCAGAACTACGGTGACGATCGGAAGCTCATCGTGAGCAAGAAGAACGAATCGCTCCTGCGCTTCGACGTTAGCGCCATCCCGCCCTCGGCGGTCATCCACAGCGCCACACTGACGCTCTACATGCATGGCCACGACGACGGCGATGAGGACGACTGCGAGCGCGACTCGCGCGACGAGGACCGTGGAGGTTTCTCGGCCGTGCCGGTCAAGATCCACCTCGCGAACGCGGGCTGGGCCGAGAGCAGGGTCACCTTCGCGAAGTTCGACCAGGCGTTCGACCACGCGGTCGCCGGCATCCTGCTTCCGGCGGGCAAGAACACGTACAAGTCGATCGACCTCAAGGCAGCAGTGCAGGCCTGGGTCGGCGGCGCTCGCGCGAACCATGGCATCGTCCTGCGCACGACGTCCCGCAAGCGCTGGGCCTTTGCCTCGAGCGAGAACTCGCGCGTCTCCCTGCGCCCGTTGCTGACGATCAGCTACTCGACGCCCGACGAGCACTGCGCGCCGAACCCGTGTCAGAACGGCGGCTCGTGTACGAACGGCTGGAGCGGCTTCACGTGTTCGTGCGCGCCCGGCTTCACCGGCACGACTTGCGAGACGGACATCGATGACTGCGTCGCCGACCCTTGCCTGAACGGCGGCTCCTGCACCGACGACGTCCTCGGCTACACCTGCGGGTGCGCGGCAGGATACGCGGGCGATAACTGCGAGACGAACCTCGACGAGTGCACCCCGAACCCATGCTTGTTCGGGGGCGTCTGCACCGACGGCGTGAACGCCTACAGCTGCGAGTGCGCCATCGGCTACACCGGCGCGAACTGCGAGACGCTCGTCGACAACTGTGTCTCCGAGCCGTGTCTGAACGACGGCACCTGCACGAACGGGCCCGGGACCTACACATGCGCGTGCCCGACCGGCTTCAGCGGCCCCAACTGCGAGGTCAACAACGACGACTGCGTGGGGTCGCCCTGCCAGAATGGAGGTGCGTGCTCCGACGGCGTGAACAGCTACGCCTGCAGCTGCGCGGCGGGCTTCAGCGGCACGAACTGCGAGGACGACATCGACGAGTGCGCGGGGGCGCCCTGCCAGAACGGCGGGACGTGCGACGACGGCGTCAACGGCTACACCTGTGCCTGCGCGGCGGGCTACACGGGCGACAACTGCGAGGTGAACATCGACGACTGCGTGTCTCACCTCTGCGAGAACGGGGGCGTATGCGTCGACGGCGTCGACGGCTTCAGCTGCGTCTGCGCGGCCGGCTACGGCGGCGCGCTGTGTGCGACGAACATCGACGAGTGCAGCCCGAACCCGTGCCAGAATGGCGGCACCTGCACCGACGGCGTCAACACCTACAGCTGCGACTGCCAGCCGGGCTACACGGGCACCAGCTGCCAGACGCCGCCGGCGTCCGACCCGTGCGCCACGGTCGGTGGGACGTCCTTCCAGGGTACCTGCTACGTGTACCATGCGCCGACCTGCACGCAGGGCGGCAACACGACTTGCACGACGGCCTACGAGGCCGAGGCCCTATGCGCGGCGACGTACACTGGCGGCCACCTCGCATCGGTCAACAGCGATGCAGAATACAACCACGTGGGCCTGGAGATCGACCCGACCGGCGCTGGCAACATCACGGCGTGGATCGGCGCCGTCAGCGGGCCGAACGGCTTCGGCACCGTCGGCAATTTGACGAACGACAACACCTGGACCGACGGCAGCGTGTGGGGCTACACCAAGTGGAGAACCAATACCAATGAGCCGAACTCCCCCGGCCCCGGCATTTGCGTCCAGCTCTGGCCGATCAACTCGGTGAACATCAATAACTGGCAGTGTGGGGGCAATTGCAGCGGCTGGAACGACGGTCCCTGCAATTTGGAAGTAGACTTCGGCTACGTCTGCCAGTTCACTCCCTGATGGAGCCTCGGCCGATACCAGGCGCCGTCATGAATCGGCGGCACCCCGCTGGTTGCCGCGCATCTACGCAGGGCAGCCTCGACGCCTCGAGGTGAGTGGCCTGGCGGCCGCTCTGGCCGCCCGGCTCCGAGGCCGTCTTGCGTAGTCGACAACAGCCACTTCGCCGAACGACGCCCCGGCGGGAGCCTACGGGTCTTCCGTCGGGGCGGCGTTTCTGTGCGAGGAGGCTCGCGAACACCGCCAACGGGCAAACGAAGCGAGTGCCTCTCGGCATGTCGTGGTCATTCGAATTGAGCTCGAGGTCAGCGTCTCGAACCCCGGTGCCATTCCAGGCGGAGGTCGGCACGGAGCTCATGTGGCGGTTCGGGGTTGGGTCGATGCAGTTCACGACGTCGTGAACCTCATGGTCGAGGTCTTCGGATCGAGCGCCAGCTGTTCAGCGGAGAACTACACCTGCATCGAGATGTGGCTCCGGTGACCGGATCGATCCCACTCGAGCTCGCGAGTTGGGAGCCAGTTCAGAGGGCCGGGTCGTGTGTCTCGTCAGGACTTCGGGGGGCTCGTGGCGGTCGCCTCGAAGGCGATGAGAATGAGGGCGCAGGCGGCTGCGACCAGTGCCGTGGCGATGCGATGTGCGGACACGAGGGGCAGCATGAGGGCGTAAGCCGTCGTCGCGAGTGTGAGCAGCGTTTGCGGCTGGTGGGCTTCGCGCCGCATCGGGCGTGAGAGGATCTGGAGCTGCTGGTCGAGCTGGGTCGTGCGATATTCGCCCAGGAATCCCAGGCGCTGTGAGGCGGCCAGAGCTTCGCGTTGCAGCGAGGTCAAGCGTTCGAGGAGCCTCGAGCCCGAGCGGTCGGCGCGTTCGTGCGCGCTCGTTTGAGCGATGACTTCTGGCGCGGACTCGGGTGGGACGCCGTCGGCCATTGCATCGAGGGCTGCGAGCAGGGCGCTGTGGCGGCGCAGCAGTCCGTCCCGGAGCGCCTCGGCCTCCGGCTCGTCGTCCGGGCGGGTGGGTACGAGGAACGCCGTGACCGTGTCGCGGAAGGCGGTGCGCGCCGCGAGTCGTGTGGTGGACACGAGCTCGAGTGCGCGCCCGGCGGTTTCGCGTCGGTGCCAGGACGCGCCGATCCAGACCGACAGGGCGATGGCCCCGACCACCAGCGACGGCGAGTACGATACGGGCAGAGCGATGGAGAAGACGTGCTGCGAGAGAGCGCAGAAGACTGTCACGACCCCGAGCAGGACGAGGGCTGTGCGACGCCGCGCGAACAACACGAAGAGGGCGTTTGGTTGGTCATTCATGGTCCACACTCTCCACACTCTCCACATTCGTCGTGTCTCACGCTCGGGTCGGCAAGCGCCATGGGGCGCATCATAGACCCAGACAGGCTCGAGGGTCACGTCGGGCTCAGCTCGGAACGATAAGAGCTCCACTTCAGTCGCCCGCACCCCTCGAGCAGTCGTCCCGACCGCGGTGAGTCCTTCGACTCTGCGATGACCCTGACGGCGCAGGTTTCTCCGGCGCTCACGCTGATAAACGCCCGTGCCCATCCTGCCAATCTATCCGGCGTCAGTGTGAGACGTCTGCTCGCCCGGTCGCAGGCCTGCGGCGTGAGCTTACCTTCGCCGGGCGAGCGATCCGACGACTCCGCCGAGCCGACGGGACGGCGGTGGACGTCGAGGTCGCGGCGGTGCCCTCCACCTTCGGCGGCGGTGCCCTCCACCTTCGAAGGGGGACGTTCGCTTCAGGCGGTGCTGCGAGAGGCGGTGGACACAGTCCACGCTCAACCTCGGGGGGCGTTCGTACGCGCTCCGCGTGGAGCCGCTGAGTGACCCGCAGGCGGGTGTCGTCGGGCGCATCGGCGTCGCCTTCGACCAGGGGTTTCCCTCCGCCGCGGGGGAAACCCATTTCTACCTCAAGCCAGGTCGGCCTCGACCTGGCGAATCCGTGCCTCGATGGCGCCGACCGCTCGCTTGTCGAGCCCGGAGCCCAGCGCCTCGCTGCCGTCGCGGCTGTGCAGCACCAGGTCACGTTTGAAGAACATGCCCCGGGTGGCGATGGCCAGCGGCTCGCCACGACGGATCTTACGCTCGTGCACCTTGAGCTTGCGGATGTGCCGCTGGACCGTGGCGCCTTCGGGATCGATGCGCAGCCGTGTGTCGGTGAACCCGCGCACCGCGCGCGCGCCGATGCTCCAGGTCATGAGTCCCGTCACTACGGCCATGAAGAGCTGGAAGATGCTGACGTCGCCGCTGAGCCCGCCGACCAGGAACGCGATGGTCGCGGCGAGTGCGCCGAGCGCCAGGACGACGCTGAACCAGTAACGCTTGCCGGTGATCTCGACGGTCAGCGCGTCGGGCTCGACCGTGGCTACGAGCCGCTCGGCCGCGAAGCTCCCGAGCCGTTGACCCTCGTCACGCATCCCACGCGCAAGTGCCATGCGAGCCGCGTGCGCCGACACGAAGCGTTGCTCTGGTACGGGCGCGAGGAGCCGCGTCAAGAAGCGCTCGAAGCTCGCCGACACGTTCACCGCGCCGCGGAAGTCGACACGCAATTCGTGTTGTGGGAGCTCGTCGGGCGCTTGATGCGAGAGCAGATTCACGAGTGTGGCGCCGAGCCCATAGAGGTCCGAAGCCGGCGTGGCCCGACCCGTGAGCTGTTCCGGCGCCATATAGCCGAAGGTGCCCGCGGTCGACGCGTAGTCCGACGCGCTCTGCAGGCGGTCACGCACCGAGCCGAAGTCGATGAGCGACAAGCGGCCACTCTCGTCGCGCATGATATTCGCAGGTTTGATGTCGCGGTGAATGACCGGCGGCGACCGCCCGTGCAGGTGTTCGAAGATGGCCAACATCTGCTCCGCGAGCTCACGCGCCTCGGCCTCGGTAGGGCGCCAGCCGCTCTTCACCCACTCGGCGAGCGAGCGGCCTGGCGCCAGGGCTTGCACGAGCACGAACCGATCGGACCCTTGGGCCGGTGCGATGAAGTCGAGGTACTTGGGGATCTGCGGATGGTCGAGGTTCTTCAGCACGCGGGCTTCACGCTCGAAGAGCTCGACCGCCTTCCAGTGATCGACCGACCGTAGCGACAACACCTTCACCGCGACGCTCGTGCCGGTGCGCAGGTCGTGGGCCTGCCAGGTCACAGCCATGCCGCCGCGTCCGAGCACACGTTCGAGTCGGTAGCGCCCCGCGAGGAGCGCGCCGGCATCCAGGGAGGCCTGGCTGGTCTCATCCACCGATAGGGAGGCCGTCGTCTGGGTGCCGGTCTGTTCCATAGGCCAAAGGTGAGCACGCCGCGCGGTCGATCTCAGGGAGATTGACGCGGTCGTGTGTATCGTTTTCTCGACGCTGACCGGCCCTTCGAACCTGACCTGTGGCACCATTTTCAGAACGATGGTGTGCCGTCATCCTGATTGCCACTGTCCGCACTGGAGCGGGCCCATCCCCTTGATTACCGAGCTCTTGAGCGCTTCCCAACCCTGGCCCGAAAGCTGCTTCAGCCTTCTCCGTCAGCATCGTCCCGCCCGACGGGTCTACAGATGGCTGGCGCACCTTTCCCTCGAATGTGGCCGAGAAACGTATATGAACACCACCACGCTCATCATCATCCTACTCGTAATTTTCTTCTTCGGTGGCGGCGGCTATTGGTTCAGCCGACGCCGACGCTGAACGCTTGGCTCGACGTGGGTTGCGTAGCCGCGGCCACGACGGCGCCCAAGCAAGCGCCCGCGCCCACGCAAGCGCCCGTGCCCGCGCCCGCGCCCGCGCCCGCGCCCACGCCCGCGCCCACGCAAGCGCCCGCGCCCACGCAAGCGCCCACGCCCACGCAAGCGCCCACGCCCGCGCCCACGCCCACGCCCACGCAAGCGTCAGCGTACGATGGTTAGATGCCTATCGAAGAAGGCGGTGAGCGTCTCCCAGACGTGGCGCTGTGCGGTACGGCCGGCGATGCCGTGGGCTTTGCCCGGATAGATCATGAGGTCGAACGGCTTGCCAGCGGTCTGCAGGGCTTCGGCCAGCTTCAGCGTATTGTCGAAGAGGACGTTGTCGTCGGCCGTGCCGTGGACGAGCAGGAGTGGGCGGTCCAGCAGGCCCGCGCGTGTGACCAGGTCGGCGCGCGCGTACGAGCTGCCGGCCGTCAAGGCGCCGGTCGCGTCGCGGCTCGGTAGGCCGATATAGCGCTCGGTATAGTGGGTGTCGTACAGCGTCCAGTCGCTCACCGGGGCGACGGCGGCTGCGGCCGCAAAGGGGCTCTTCTCTTCGAGGACGGCGCGGGCCGACAGATAGCCACCATAGCTCCAGCCGAAGATGCCGACCCGTTTGTCATCGACCCAGTCGATGGCGGTGAGCGCCTCGTAGCCGCGGCGCTGGTCCTCCATCTCGACCTCACCGAAGCGGTTGTGATGGCCGCGCGCAAAGTCACGGTCGCGTCCTGCCATGCCGCGGTTGTCGAGCATGAAGACCCCGTAGCCGCGATGGGTCCAGGCGGTGATGGCAAGCCAGCTCTTCTGCCAGCCGCGTCGCACGGTCTGGGCGCCGGGTCCGCCGTAGACGAAGACGATGACCGGGTAACGAACGCCGGGCTGCCGTATCGCGGGTTCGAAGAGGACAGCGTTCATCACCGCGCCGTCGGTCGCGGTCACGTCCATCCACTGCGGCTTTGGCAGGTCATAGCTCGCGAGCTCGGTCGCGGGGTTGTCGTCGATGACGTGCTGGATGGTCCCGGCCGCGTCGCGCAGCGTCGTCTTGATCGGCACCAAGACATCCGACCGCCGGTCGATGAAGAAGCGACCCGAACGCGAGAACGTCGCGGCGTGCCAGCCAGGCTCGGTCGTGAGTCGTGTCGCGGGTCCGCCGGCCAGCGGCATCGAGAACACATGCAGCTCCTTTCCGCGCTCGCGGAAGGCCGAATAGAAGACCGTGCCTGCCTCTTGATTCACGGCCAGCAGGGCCGAGACCGGCTCGGGTTCGGTGGTCAAGTCACTCACCACGAGCGTGTCGCGGTCGACCTTGACGAGCTGCCGCCGCCCGCTGCGCTCGGTCGACCACAGGAACGAGCGCTGACCCTCGAGGGCCGCGAGGTCGTCGTGCAGCTCGACCCAGGCGGCGTCGGTCTCGCGCACAATCTCACGGGTCTTTCCGTCGGCGCCCACCTCGAGCAGCAGGAGTGTCTTCTGGTCGCGACTCTGCCACTGGACCCACGGCGTTCCGTCGGCGAAGAAGCCCGCGCGTGGCAGGTAGCCGTCCTCTGGCGGCGTGGCGACGGCGACACGCTTGCCAGCTTTCCCTTTGGTGATCGGATAGATCCAGGCCGTGACCCGCGCGTTGGCCTCGCCCGCCGCGGGGTAACGCTGGTCGATGATAGCCGTGTGGTCGGCGTGGATCTGGGCACGTCGTTTGACACCCACGGTGCTCTCGTCGACCTCGAAGACGATGAGTCGGTCACCGTTGGGCGACCACCAGAATCCCTCGTGGCGCCCCATCTCCTCCTCGGCGACAAACTCGGCCAACCCAAAGCTTCGGGTGCCCCCACCGCCGCGCGTGACGGGCGTCGACTTGTTCGTCGCGAGGTCGAGGGCGACGACGTCGTGGCCTTTGACGAAGGCGATCTGCTTGCCGTCGGGCGAGCAGGTCGGGTTGATCTCGGGGGCGTCGTCATCGGTCGTGAGGCGTGTGACCGTCGGGCGTGTGCCAGCGCCCTCTGCCAGGCGCGCCAGATACAGGTCGCCGGACAGCGGGAAGACAAGCGCGTGGGCCTCCTTGCCGCACCACTCGTAGGCAGTGATCCCACGCTTGGTGATACGTTTTCGTTCGAGCGCCATGCGCTCGGAATCCGTCAGCTTCTGAGTCGCTCCGGCGAGCAGGTCGGCGGTCGCCACGAGGGCCTCGGCCTTGCCCGACGGCAGGCGCATGCCCCACAGATCGAGCACCTCGCTGTCGTCCGCGTTGGGCTGCAGCCAGGTCAGAAACGCTCCGTCTGGCGACAAGGCCAGGGCCGTCGGAGCACGACCTTCCAGCGGCGGGTCGGCGGCGATCCGCTCGAAGGTGAGCGGGCGCGCGACCGTCTTCGGCAACGACAGGTCGGTCACCGGCGTCGACCCGGGAGCTGGCGACGGTGCCGACGCGCAGGCGGAGAGGGCGAGGGCGACAACGAACGAACCGATGGCGGCGAGAGGCTTCGACATCCCGCTGGCTTAGCCCGCGGGCCACCCCACTTCAAGCGCCAAGCGGCTCGAGGCGACCACATCTCGTGTAGTCCATGAAATGGTCTGTCACCTGGCGGGATAGGGCCGAGTCGAGGTGATGATGAGAGCAGCGGTCTTCCAGCGTTATGGTGCCCCGTCGGTGGTCGGCCTCGCCGAGGTCTCCGAGCCACAGCCGGGCCCTCACCAGGTCCTCGTCCGGGTCACGGCGACGACGGTGAGTGCCGCCGACAGGCGTATCCGGGCGGCTTCGTTCCCACGCGGCTTCGCTATCCCGGCGCGCCTCGCATTCGGCCTCTCCCGCCCTCGTAAGGAGGTGCTCGGCACCGAGCTCACGGGTGTGGTGGTGGGGGTCGGAGCAAAGGTCAGACGCTGGCAGGTCGGCGACGAGGTCATCGCCCAGACTGGCGCGCGGCTCGGCGCGCATGCCGAGCTCGTGGCACTTCCCGAAGCGGGCGCGATGATCCTTCGTCCGCCCGGACTCGACGACCACACGGCCGCGGCGCTCGCATTCGGCGGCACGACAGCGCTTCATTTCCTCAGAGATCTCGGGCGATTGTCGGCCGGCCAGCGGGTCCTGGTCATCGGTGCCACGGGCGTGGTGGGCTCGGCTGCGGTCCAGCTCGCGCGCCACTTCGGCGCCGAGGTCGACGCTACTTGTGCCGTACACCACGCCGAACGTGTGAAGTCGCTCGGCGCCCATCAGGTCTTCGATCGACGTATCCAAGGCGCCGACCTCAGCGGTCTCGGCGCGCGCTACGACCTCATCCTCGACACCGTCGGCATGACCTCGATTCGTCATGCCCGCCCAGTTCTCACCGCATCGGGTCGTCTCCTCATGGCGGCGGCCGACCTGCCCGCGATGCTCGGCACGATGTTCAACCCGCTGCGCCGAAAGAAGTCTATGGCCGGCGTGACTCCCGAGCGCGCAGCCGACCTCGCGCTGCTGGCCGACCTCGCCGTTCGGGGCCACTACCGGCCGGTCATCGACTCGGTGTTCCCGCTGCACGACATAGCCAGCGCCCACACACGCGCCGACACCTCTGGGCGGTTTGGCAGTGTGGTCGTCACTATGTGATCAGACCTCTTCGGCTGTGCGTCGCCCCGAGCGGACGGGTCCGCTGCATCGGTCCATTCTTTCCAAAGAGCTCGCTCAGCTCTCGGCGAACAAGACGACCTCAGTCGAGGCGCAGGACGACCCAGCCCGTCTGGAACGCGTTGCTCGTCACGCTGAACTGGTAGCATCGGCCGGACTCGAGGACCGCGCCGCCGGCTGGAGCACCCTGCGCGACACTCGCGTCCGAGGCGTCGGCAGGGATCTGGCCGTAGGTGACCGGGCCTGCGAAACCAGCCGGGAAGGCGGTCGTCTGGACGGCCCAGTAAGCGGCGCCATCGGTGACCACCGAGCCCGGCAGAAGGGGCAGAGTGGCTCCGGGGTCGGTGACGTAGACGGCCAGTGCGTTGCCCTCGGCGGTGTCCCACGCGATGACCGGAGTGCCACCCTCGAAGGTCACGGTCACGGGCACATCGCCGCCAGGCCCCTCGGTGCAGCCGGTCGTAGTCGGAGGTCTCACGAGCTTGAAGGTGACGCCCTCGACCACGAAGCCGGGGCCGGTCAGCGTCAGCGTCCCGGTCATCTCGTCGGCCACACCATCGGCGTCGAGGTCGGCGAGCTCGCCCTCGAACCCACGCGAGTCACCAAGGGCGGTACCCGCAGGCACCGGCACCCCCGGTGCGATGAGGCGCGACCCCGAGATCACGGCGTCGGCCGTGTAGGTGAGGCCATCGCCGAAGTCGAATACGAGCTCGGTGTTGGCCCCAACGGCGATCGCGACGACCGGGGTCGTCACGGCCACCGTGCGCGAGTTGTCGAAACGACCGGCGGCGAAGTCCGGAAACGGCACATCGACCACCCAGCGGTACTCGCCCGACATCGACAGGGTCGGGGCCGTGGCGGTGTCGAAGCGGAGGCTCGTCGCGGCAGTCCGGCGCTCATCGTGACTCTCGAATCCCTCGGCGACCTCGATCGTGTAGCGGGCCGCATGTGCCAGCGGTGCAGTCGGGGTGATAAAGGCGTAGCGGCCTTCGGAGCGCACCTCCGCCATGACCACGGCGCCGGCTTCATCGCGCAATGTGATGCGCGCGAGGTTGTCGGCCGAGTCGTGGACCGGGGCCGAAAACACAAGCCGCAGGGGCCGGTTGGTCGCGGCCGCACGGTCGCCTCGCTCCGGGGTGCTGGTCAGCACCGCGAAGTCGCGTGCGGTGAGCTCGGCGACATAGCGGGTGAGCAGCTCGAGCTCGGTGTCGGCGAGTGGCGCCAAAGCGAAGGCATCGACCGCGGCCTCGACTGCGGCGCCGAGCGTGTTGGCATCGCCGTGTTTGAGCCAGGCGACGTGCCGGTAGGCGCCGATGAGCGACGGCACATCGGAGAGGCCCTCGGTGATGCCCTCGTCGAGCAGCGCGCGATTCGTCGTGAGTGTCCCGCCGTGGCAGACGGTGCAGCCCGCATCTTCAAAGACCGCTTCACCGGCCATGGCCGTGGCCGACATGGACCCGTCGCGAAGGGTCAGCCCATTGGCCGGCGGCGGTGGCATGAGGGCCTCGAGGTAGGCGGCAAGTGCGGTCGCCTCTTCGGTCGTCGCTTTGACGCCGATATTGACCGGGCCTGTGTGGGCGAAGTTCCGGGCCGAGGCGCTATAGCCGTCCCAGCCGAGCGGCATGGTGGCCTCGAGCCAGAAGAGCGGGCGCGGCGAGTGGCGTGACTCGAAGGGGCCGGCCTTCCAGACCAGCGTGTCGGAGCCACCGTCGGCGTGACAGGTGTTGCAGCTCCAGTGGACACCATAGGTCTTGCCGGCGCCGGTGAAGAAGCGCTGGCCTTCGGCGACGAGTGCCGGGCGCGACTCCGCGCCGGTCGTGATGCGGGTGTTCGTCTCGCCGCCCACGACCGTCACGACCTGGCTCTGCGCACCGTGGACGAGCAGCCGGTCACCCGACACGAGCAAGTCGCGCGGGCGGCCATCGGCCTCGATGCGGTCGAGCTCGGAGAGGTCATTGGGGTCGAGCGCCAGGACCTCGTCGGTGCCTTCGCTGGTCACCCAGAGGCGGCCGTCGAAGAGCGCCAGGTCGCGAAGTCCGACCACGGGCCCGCTGCTCGAGGTCTGGCGTCCGAGGTCGGCCGAGGCCGCGATGGCCCCGGTCGTCGTATCGACCAGCATGACCTCGTGGCGGAAGGCCGCGCGCCCCGCCGGGGGATTGACGAAGTCGGCGAAGGGGTCGCCGCGGGTGTGGGCCACATAGAGGCGGCCCGCAGAGGCGGGCAGGATCGCCGTGATGGTGTGGCCGACATCGAGGAGATAGCGGACCTCGAGTGTGTCGAGGTCGATGGCGGCGAGATCACGCTCGTCCGAGACCGGGTCGGCGCCGAACGGGGCGCGGTCGGGCTGGCCCGAGCGGAACGACGCGACCCAGAGCGTGTTGCCATCGAGCGCCATGGCGAGCGGGTCTTTGACGACGGGTACACGCGCAGTCACCGAGCGGGTCGCGACATCGAGGACGGCCACCGCGTCTTCGGTCGCAAGTGCGACGTAGGCCTTGGTGCCGTCGGCCGAGAGGACGAGGTTCGCGGGCTCGTCACCGACCCAGACCGCGTCGGTGAGGCGACCGCTGGCGACCTCGACGAAGCCGACGGTGTCATTGCCGCGGTGGGCCACGAGCGCATGGGTCATGCCTTCGCGCCAGGCGAGCGCGACCGGCCAGGGCCCGACCTTGATGGCGACCCCAGCTTGTCCGTTTTCGATCGGTGTGACCGAGGCGTCGAAGGGGTTGGCGACCCAGACGTCTCCGGCGACTTCGGCAAGCGAGGTGCTGGGGTAGTAATTGAAGTGTTCGAAGGCCGTCGCGGGCTTCGGTGCCACGGTGAAGGTGAGCTCTGCGGTCGCTCCTTCGAGCTCGACCCGCCACTCGCCGGCGCCATCGGGCGTGAGGCGCCACAACGAGTCGGCACCCACGACGACGTCGGCCAGCGCCCCGGTCGGACGCGAGGTCACGGTCCAGCTCAGCGTCTCACACTCGCCCGTCGGGGCCGGCAACCAGTAGGTCTCTCCGAGCGACACTCGGCTCTGCGGCTGCAGCGCGAGCCACTCGAGGTCACACACCTTGCGCGAAGACGCCTCGTCACAGGCGGCCGCGCCGACCCCGAGAGACAAACACAGCACCCATGATGGACGATTTGAACGAATCATGGGCGCGTTGGGCCACACGTATTGCCTGTAGTCAATGGCTTTCGTGGCACCGTCAATCAAATTGACCAGCGAGTGCGCACGAATCGCGCGTTTCTGCTGAAACCCGACCTTCGGTCGGTGACACCCCGGCCTGGCCTGACCACACGTCGATGCCAGGCGGTGCTGCGCCCCACCCAGCCGACTGTGACAGCCATCGCCCGCATGGTCGTCGCGCTTTGCTCAGACCTCTTCGGCCGCGCGGCGCCCCGAAAGGTAGGCGCCGTGGATCGTCGCGGGTGAAGCCGTCGAGGTGTGCTCGCCCGCGAAGTGGACCCGCCCGTGTTCGACCCGCGCGAGCTCGGCGCGGTCCTCCTCGCAGGCCCCGACCGGCAGGTAGGAGTAGGCGCCGAGCGTGTACGGGTCGACACCCCAACGCGAGACCAGCGTGTCGGCAGGCTCGGGCACGTTCATGCCCTGGCGGCCGAAGATCGTGCGCAGCGCCGTCAGCGCTTCGGACACGACCGCATCGTCGGAGAGCCTTTCGAGCCTGTCGCCTTCGGCGCCCGCATTGAAGCCACACAAGACCGGCACACCCAGCAACGCGTCCAGGTTGAGCCACTCGGCAAAGCGCCCCTGCGGGTCGCGAAAACCCATGAAGGGGTCGTCGAGCACATCGCGCCAGAACGCCGTCTCGAAGCGCAGCCAGGTCTTGTGGAGGAGCCCCATCGCGAGCTTGTCGAGCGCCTCCCGCTTGGCCTCCGACAAGGTCGGCGAGAACACCAGACCTCCCGCTTTGAGCACTCCCAGCGGGACCGTGACGATGACGTGGTCGGCCTCGTGGACCTCGCCGCCGCTGTGCACCTGGACCCCGTCGTCGCCCACTTCGATACGTGTGACGAGACGCGATAGTCGGACATCGAGCCCGTCGCCCAGGTCCTCGGCGATGCGCATGAGCCCCTGACCCACGATGGCGTCCCCGCCGCGTTGCTCGGCCCCTTCGTCATAGCAGCGGGCCGACAGGCGTGTCGTCGACGCTGCGAACTCATGCTCGACCACCACGTGCAGCGCGTAGGTCAGGTCCGCACGCTGAGCTGTGGTGAGGTTCGCCGTCACGACGACCGCTTCGACCGCATCGGCGAGCGAGCGGTCAGGGCCCACGTCCTCGGCGACGCCCGCCAGGATCGTCTCGAGCAGCTCGAAGGGCGCTTCGAGCGCGGCCCCCGTGAGCTCGCTGCCGTCGGCCGCGAAGTCCTGTCGCGCCTCGTAGTCGGTCGTCGTGCGCACGAGCCCGAGCTCGTCCGTGAGCGCCGTCATCGGGTTGCCGGTGAGGCCGTGGATCCAAGAGGCGCCCATGTCGTAGGTCAGGCCGCCGCGAGTCACCGAGTGGACACGCCCACCGATGCGGTCGCGCGCCTCGAGGACCAGCACCTCGCCACCACGCTCGGTGAGACGCCTTGCTGCAGCGAGTCCGGCGAAGCCCGCGCCGACCACGATGACACGCGTCCCGGGTGTCAACCGGCTCGGCGTCCGAGCGGTCCCACACCCCAACAGCAGCGGCGCCGCGAACAACGACGACAAGGTCGTCAGCACCTCTCTGCGTGTCCATCGCTGTGCCATGAGATCGTGTGTCCGGGCGCTCCAACGCGCTCGCCAGAGATCTCATGAAGCCCATCAAAAACAAAGGGGTGACCCCTCGCGGAGCCACCCCTTCATCAACCTCGAGCCCCTCTCAGGGCAGGGCTACCAAATGGCGATCAATAGCGGTACGCGTCGCCCTTGAAGGGACCGTTGACCGGCACGCCGATGTAGTCCGCCTGGTCCTTGGTGAGCGTGGTCAGCTTCACGCCGAACTTGTCGAGGTGGAGCATCGCGACCTTCTCGTCGAGGTGCTTCGGGAGCACGGTGACGGTCTTGCCGTACTTCTCGGCGTCGCGGAACAGCTCGATCTGGGCCAGGGTCTGGTTGGTGAACGAGGCCGACATGACGAGGCTGGGATGCCCGGTCGCGCAGCCGAGGTTCACGAGCCGCCCCTCAGCCAGGACGATGATCGAGTGACCCTTGCCGCTCGGACCATGCGTGGTGTTCTTGAACTTCCACTCGTGGACCTGGGCCTTGATCTCGATCTTCTCGACGAGGCCGTCGCGGGCCATCGCCTCGAGGCCGGCCATGTCGATCTCGTTGTCGAAGTGGCCGATATTGCAGACGATGGCGTTGTGACGCATCTTCGACATATGGCCGGCGGTGATGATGTCCTTGTTGCCGGTCGCCGTGACGTAGATGTCGAACGACTGGGCGAGCGCATCCTCGATGGTGATGACGTCGAGACCGCGCATGCAGGCCTGCAGGGCGCAGATCGGGTCGACCTCGGTGATGGCGACGCGGGCCGACTGGCCGCGCAGCGACTCCACGGAGCCCTTGCCGACGTCGCCGAAGCCCATGACGAGCGCCTTCTTGCCCGAGATGAGCACGTCGGTGGCACGCATGATGGCGTCGACGAGCGAGTGGCGGCAACCGTAGTTGTTGTCGAACTTGCTCTTGGTGACCGAGTCGTTGACGTTGATGCCCGGGAAGAGGAGCGTGCCCTCTTCCTGGCGCTTGTAGAGGCGGTGCACGCCGGTCGTGGTCTCTTCGGTGACGCCGCGGATGCCGCCGTCGACCTCGATCATCTTCGTCCAGTACTTGTCGCCCTTGGCGCGGCGGATGTCGCAGATGAGCTGGAGGATGATCTTCTCTTCCTCCGAGGTCCCGGCGTCGACGTTCGGGAGCGTGCCGGCCTTCTCGTGCTCGTAGCCGAGGTGGACGAGCAGGGTCGCGTCGCCGCCGTCATCGAGGATCATGTTCGGGCCGCCGTTCTTGGCGCCCGGCCAGTCGATCGCCTGGAGCGTGCACCACCAGTACTCGGCCAGCGTCTCGCCCTTCCAGGCGAAGACGGGGATGCCGGCGGGCTTCGCGGCGGTGCCGGTCGGGCCGACGGCGACGCCAGCGGCGGCGTGGTCCTGGGTCGAGAAGATGTTGCACGTGACCCAGCGGACCTCGGCGCCGAGCGCGGTCAGCGTCTCGATGAGGACGGCGGTCTGGATGGTCATGTGGAGCGAGCCCATGATGCGGGCGCCCTTGAGCGGCTGGCTCGAGCCGAACTCCTCGCGGAGCGAAGCGAGACCGGGCATCTCGTAGAGGGCGAGCTCCATCTCTTTGCGGCCAAAGCGGACCGTGTCGGCCGACATGTCCTTCACCTTGTAGGGAAGGTCGGCGAAGAGCGGAAGCCTCGTGTCGAGGAAGGCGGGGATCTGCGGGACGGAAGCTGCGGTCATCGAATTGCTCCTTCGGATGCGCCCCGTATAGGCTTCATCCGTTTATGCGGATGGACGAATATAGGCTCACTTCGGGCGAAGCAAGGGGCCGGTCGCAAATTTTTTCTGACCCCTGGCAAAGTGGCTCAGCGCTTGCCCAAGCGCCGCGGCTTTGGTGACAACGTCGCCAGGAAGAGCGGCGGACCCTGCACGTCCGGATCGGGTGGCAGGATCTGATGCCGGGTCAGGACCAACGAGGCGGAGCCCGCGAGGGTCTCCACCTGGTCGCGCGAGAACCCCTGGTGGACGTGCCCAAAGGCGCGCCACGCGGTCGCGTCGTGTGGCTGCATGTCGACGAGCACGAGGCGGCCGTTGGTATGCAGGATACGCGCGGCCTCGGCCAACACCCTTGCCGGCTCGGGGACGTGGTGCAGCACGAGCACGATGAGCGCGAGATCGGTCGACGTGTCGGCCAGCGGGACCGACTCCAGAGCGGCCTCGACGATGCGGACGTGGGTGTGCTCGGCCAGGCGGCGACGCGCGATGTCGAGCATGGACGGTTCGCGGTCGATGCCGATGGCCGCAGCGACGGATGGGGCCAGGTGGCTCAGGAGCTCTCCCGTGCCGCAGCCGAGGTCGACGACGGTCTGGTCGGGCGGCAACATCGCGGCCATCGTCGGGACGAGGAAGCGGCGCCCGAAGAGCTGGTCGCGCAGCACGTCCCAGCCGTCGGCCATACGCGTGAAGAACGCGCGCCCGTCGGTCCGCTCCGCCAGGATGACGGCCATTCGTTCGCGGTCCGAGGTGAGCTCGCGTTCACGTGTGGGGTCGGCTTTCACGAGCGACCACAGGGCTTGTCGCTGCTGGTCGAGCGGGGCGAGCCTGAGATACGAGGTCGGGCCGTCGGCGCGGCGGGTGACCCAGTCGTCCTGGGTGAGCGCTTTGAGGTGGCGCGAGATGGTGGGCTGCGGCGTCGAGAGGCCCCGCGCCAGCTCGCCCACCGAGAGCTCGTCGGCTTCGAGGAGCGCCAACATGCGCACCCGCGTCGAGTCGGCCAACAGCTCGAGGTCGGGCCCGAGCCCGCGCTCAGCCGTGGTGGCGCGAGGTGTCTGCGCCATCACCAGACCATGCGCACGAGGTAGCCGCGGTCGCCGCGGTCTTCACCCTCGATGAGGGTGAGCTTACGCTTGAGCGAGGTGAACATCGTGTAGAGGCCGATGGTCTGGGCGAAGCGCCAGGTCGGGTCGGCGAAGGCCTCGGCGTCGACGAACTCCAGCGTTGCTTTGCCCGACGAGACGTCGGGGAGGCAGCGGCCGACGTCGCAGACGCTCTCGTGGTAGGTGCCGGCCATACGCAACACCAGGCCTGGCCCGGTCATACGTCCCGCCAGGACGAGCGCCTTCTCGGCCGTGCCGGTGGTCTCCTCGAAGACGGACTCGAAGGCTTTGGCGTCGCCGCCGAGGAAGTCGTCGACGATGCACTGGACCATTCGGATCTGCACGTGCAGCGGGTACCAGTGCTTCTTCGTCGGTGTGTCGGGCAGCTCGGTCGCGTTCAGGCCGAGGCGATCGCGCACCTTGTCGGCGGCGGTCGCACCAAAACGGTTTCGGACGTGCACGCCCCACGAGCGCAGCGCATTGCCGCGCACCTGGCCGGGCAGCGCCATCGTGCGTTCGAGCGGCCAGCGCGGCTCTCGTGCCAGCTCTTCAAGGGACCAGCGCTTCACGGGACCTCCGTGTTTTGTTGAAGCGTCGGGCCTTTACCAGAGGATCGTAGCGCTTTGGAAGGGCCAATGCGGTGCTGGTGGCGAGCGCCTTGAGCGGTCGTCAGGCGGCCGGGGCGCCCGTGGGAGGGCGTGGGGCGAGAGCGCCAAAGCGGCGCGCAACGGCGCGGTCGGCGGCGTCCTCGGCGTCGCGGAAGAGCCAGAGGAGTACGATTGCGAGCCCGATGAAGACACCGGTGCTCGCGAGTCCCAGTGGCCAGGCGAGCCACTGCAGGTCGCTCGCGTCGAGGCCCGACAAGACGTGGCGTGAGGCCAGGAGCGCGATGAGCGAGGCGATGAGGGCGATGCCCGTGCGTGCACGAACGGCCAGGCGAGACTCGTCGAAGGGGCTTGCAATGCGGGTGATGGCGACGAGCACGGCCATCAGCGCGACGAGTCCGAGCAGGCTCGCGATGAAGCGCAGCGGGACCTGGTCGGGGAAGGCGAGCTGGGAGATGGCGCTCACCACCTCGAGGAGGAACACGATGCCGAAAGCGGCGCGTGCGGCTTGGAGTGGCGTGGCATAAGGGGTTGCTGTGGACGCCGGGTGATTGGCCAGCATCGCCGACACGCCGCGCAGGGCGAGGAGCGATGTCAGCGCGAGGACGATGTCGAAGAGGGTCTGCGCGACCGGGATCGAAGCCAACGGGCTCAGGCCCGCGAGCAAGCCGAACGACACGATCAGGGTGAGCGCGAGCGTGTAGACGAAGACATCGTGCAGGCCCGTGCGGGTCGGGGTCCAGTCGTGGGAGGGCGTCGTTGGTTCGGGCTCGGGGCGGCTCTGCTGCCGGCTCTTCGGGATGAAGGGCACGACGTTCGAAGGGGCGGGCGGCAGGGCGGGTGGGCCGTCGCCAGGAGCGCTCATCGACTCGCCGGTCGGAGCCTTTGCCTGTGGGGGAGCGGTGCGGGGCTGTGGCTCGATGCCGAGCTCGCGATAGGCCAGCGCAAGGCTCTCGTCGGAGTTGCTTTCGCTTGGCAGTTGGCTCTGTTCCGGGAGGTCGCCGAGCCGCGAGGACGCCGCCCCACCCATGGTGCCAGCGACGAGGCGCCGCAAGAAGGTCGCTGAAGGACCGTCGATCTCGCGGCCGGAGAGCTGATCGCCGAGCTCGTGCATAGGCCTTGCGATGGCGAGCGCCGCGACGAATGCGACGGCCGCGATGGCGAGGCCCGGCAAGGCGAGGGTGGTATCGGGCAGGGTGACGAGGCGGCCGGCCGTCAACAGCAGGAGTGTCAACCAGGCGGCGATGTCCCAGCGTATGAGGGAGCCGCGACCGGGGACGAGCAGCCATGGGGTCACGAGTGCCAGGGCGGGGGCGATGGCCGGGTGGGGCATGAGCGACGGGTCGATGGCCGACAGGCCGACGGGAAGCACGACGACCAGGGGAATGAAGGCGGTTGCAAAACGGCGCGCGGCGAACACGTAGCGGCGTTGGAGTGCCAGGAGGCGGCCGAGCCAGAGCGCCGTGACGGTCGCAAACACGAGCAGCGCCCCGTAGACTGCGATGAGGACCGAGTCCCAGAGCGGCTCGGTGATGTTGCTCGGCACGATGGCGAAGAAGCGCAGCAGCGGGACGATGGCGGCGAGTGTGTAGAGGACGACGGCGAAGCCAGCGAGCGGGCCGATGCGGTGAAAGGCCGCGAGCGGGCGCAGGCGATTGACGGCCAGCGCTGCGCAAAGAGCCACCCCGAACCGCGAGACGGCAGCGATGTCCGACAGCACGACCGGAGTCGCCGAAGGCTCGAAGAAGGGGCGCAGCGTCGCTGCCACGACCTCGACGAGGGCTGCGAAGAACAGGATCCGGGGCAGGGCGAGAGCAGCGCGTCGAGCCGCGTCGAGCGCCGCGATCGGCGTGTCCGCGCGAGCGGGTGGGGTGGCGGCGCGAGTGCGGTTCATGAGGTCCCCAGGCGCTTCTTGTCGCGTTGGGCTTCGGCCTTGGTGCGGCCGACGCGCGCCTCGACGGAGCCGAAGACGGCCTTGCCCAGGATGCGCAAGACCGGAGCGTCGGGCGAGCTTTCGGCGAGCGAGTTGTCACCGTGCTCTTCGAAGGAACCAAAGATCCCCGACCCGTCGACGTCGATGCGGACGTGGCGCGGGACGAAGACCTCGACGCTGCCGAAGACGGACTTGCAGGTGAGGGTCGTGATGCCCGGCTCGAAGGTGGCTTCGCGCAGGTCGATGACGACGCTTCCGAACACGGCTTTGGCGCGCATCTCGCGCGGGACGTTGCGACGTCCGCGCTTCACGGCGCTCGAGAACAGAGCGCTGACGACCGGGTTGTGTGACGGGAGCGTCGCGACCGGTGGGGTGACCACGGCGGGCAGATTGGATGTCCCAGGCGCGACGACCAACTGGCTTTGCAGGGCGGGGAGGTCGGCGATGAGCACGTCGAGCTCGGCCCCTGTGCGGGCGCGCATCGCGAGGTCGAGGCGCTCATCCAGCTCGTCGAGGTCGAGCTGATCGGCCGCGACGGCGTCCTGGAGTCGAGCGATCGTACGTTCGCGATCCGACGTGAGGAGGGACGCAGGAGGGCGCGGGACACGGGAAGGGTCGACCGGTTTCGACATGGCGCCCACGATACTCACGGTTTCCGCAAAGCGATAGCGCAACCTTGGGCGTCACAACGCCTTCGACCCGTCGCGAGTCGGGCTTCATAGGGCGGCTGTCTGGTCGCGATTTCGTGGGACGAAGCGGTCATTGCTGAGCCATGTTGCTTATCCTTGACTCCGCCGGGCAGGACGTGGACCTTGCCGGTCGGTCGGTCGGAGACTCGGGAAGGTCTCGGGGCCGCGTTGCGTGTGGTCACGAGATGGGCGCCCGGGTTCCGCCATAGGAAGTGGTCATGCAATCATCGCTGAAGCGCGGCTCCAAAGACTCGAAGGCTCCCTCCGGGCAGACGCCCAAAGGCCAGGATTCTGGCGGGTCGAAGTCGGGGCTGCGTGGGCTCGACTACCAGTCGGGCGCCAAGTGGCTCCAGCCGGGCGAGGCGCAGGACCGCCAAGCGCCCAGCGAGGGTGCCCCGAGCGGCGCGCCGGTCCAGACCAAGCTGACCCGTGGCCTGCCCAAGCCGAATCTGAAGAGTCGGCTCCTGCAGTCGACCTACGCGAAGGTTCACAGCCTATACACGAAGGTGCAGAAGGCCAAGAAGAAGGGTGAGGAGCAGGCGCTGCTGCAGCAGCTCGAGTCCGCCCTGGCCGAGTGGGCCAACCGCAAGGACGACGACGACAGCCGTAAGCCCGAAGTGTTGGCGCTACTCGAAGAGGTCGTCTCGAAGCTGCACGCGCCGCCTTCGACGCCTTCGACCGAGGGGCCGAGCGCTCCCGAGTCCACCTCCACGCCGACGACGAGCGAGACGACCGCGCCGACGACGAGCGAGACGCCGACCCCGACCACCACACCCGAGCCGACGCCGCGGCCCGTTCAGCCCATGTCCACGGCCCAGATCCAGGAGAAGCTCAACGCGCTCGGCTACGACTGCGGTAAGGCCGACGGTAGGATGGGGCCAAAGACCCGTTCGGCCATCATGAGCTTCCAGCGGGCGACCGGCCTCAAGGCCGATGGCATCCCAGGGCCGAAGACCCAGGAAGCGCTGCAGACAGGTGCAGGCCCCGGCTCGACCACGGCACCGACGACGACCACGACGCCGCCGACGACCACGACGCCGCCGACGACGACCACGACGCCGCCGACGACGACCACGACGCCGCCGACGACGACCACGACGCCGCCGACGACGACCACGACGCCGCCGACGACGACCACGACGCCGCCGACGACGACCACGACGCCGCCGACGACGACCACGACGCCGCCGACGACGACCACGACGCCGCCGACGACCACGACAACCGCTCCGACGACGACGCCGCCTACCACGACGGCTCCGACCACGGCCCCTATCACAACGCCGACGGTCACGACGCCAACCACGACCACGGCACCGACGACCACGCCGTCGCCGACCGAGCCGGCCTGGAAGACGGATCCCAGTATCCTCCTGCCGGTGACCGACATCACCAAGCTCACCTACGACGACTGCATCTCCTACCTCGACTCGCGCCCGCAGACGCACGTCGAATCGCTCGGCAAGGACAAGGGCTTCGTCGGCTACGCCATCGGCTTCGATGTCGAGAAGACCGCGCAGATCGCGGTCCGCCTCATCCTTCGCACGCCGGGCGCCGTCGTCGAGAAGGGCGCATCGCGGGCCGAAGCCATCCGCATCATGTCGAGTCAGCTCCGCGACAAGAGCATCATCCAGCGCCTTCTCGCGGCCGAGGTCCGGGTCGTCATCGTGCCGGCCAACAAGCTCATGACGGACCTGCCCGAGTTCGCCGCGCAGAAGGGCACGTACACCTTCGATGGGCGCCCGTGGGACACCGTCCGTGGGCTCGGCGGGCAGAACACCGCCATCACCGAGGAGAACCTGCTCGGCATCACGGAGCTCGACTCGAGCACCTCGCGTAAAGGCTGGAAGGACCAGAAGTCGATGGACGACGCCATCAAGAATGGCACCGTCGCCCCGAACGAGGCCGGCAAAGACGGCCCCGTCGACAGCGACGCGGTCGTCAACAACCCCGGCGTCTACTGCGAAGGCTACTCGACGACGAACCACGAGTTCTTCCACACCATCCACATGTTCGGGTTGAACAAGACGGACAACAAGCTCATCGAGACCGAGTTCAACGCCAAGAAGTCGCTGCCGAAGACCACCCAGTGGGCCGACGGCCCGCGCATGATGCCCGACGGCACGACCCCGTCGGAAAACTACGCCTCGTCGACCCTCTACGAGTACTTCGCGCAGACCGGCTGCGCCTTCCAGGGCACGAATACCGGCACCGACCCGTACACGGGCTGCGACCGCAACAACGGGCAGAGCTGGGTCACGGCCAACGAGCCGGGGTTGGCCGGCCTCCTGTCGCGGATCTGCTCGAACTCGGAGCTCAAGAACATCAACCCGACGACCGCCCGCAAAGCCCAGGACGACAAGAAGAAGACCCCGGTCACCACGACCACCGGGACCGCGCCGACGACCGGAACGAGCCCGCCGCCGCCGACCACCTCGGCCCCCAAGCCCACGACCAAGAAAGACACGCCGCCGACCACCGAAGGCGCGATGGGCTTCATCCAGGAGAAGTAATCGATGGACCTCATGACGCCAACCGGCGCGCGCGACGTTCGCGGCTTCTTCGTGTTTTCGGGTGGTCGCTGCGTCATGGAGATCGAGGATCGGGCGGGCAACCTCATCTCGATGGCCGCGCCCTCTGGGCCGCTGGCCACCCATCCCTGGCTACACGCCATATCGCGCGACCCGACGCATGAACACCGCCTGCGCGGCATGGTCGCCGAGAGCGCCGACTTCGACGACTTCTGCGGGCGGCTCGTCGCGGGTGGCTACGACCTGCTGAACAACTCGGGCGAGCTCTTCGAAATCGAGTCGGGCCCCCATCGCGTCACCCGCGATGGCGCGGTCGTCGGCGCATTGTTCGGCGGGGCTGGACAATTCTCGACCCTGGCCTGGCAACCTGAGGAAGGGCAGCTCGTCTTTGGTCAGGCGGTCCTCACGGTCTATGACCGGGACCAGGCCGTGACCCTGTTCGAGGCCCTCGATGCGGGCGGGACCTACGACGAGATCGCCTCGCGGATCATGCGCGCGGGATTCGGTATCGACGCCTGAGCTTTCCGAGGGGGCGCTCGGCGTGAGGTCGAGTGCGGCGCCCGTGGGGTGAAGGTAGCGACGTCACGGGTCCCGCGAGCGACCACCGACGTTGTCCATCTCGTTGGCGCTGGTCATCGGTGGGGCACCGACCGGGTGCATCGACATCACGAGCGCCGCGGTAGCGAGACAGAGCGCTGCGATCACGGTGACGAGCCCCATGCGCTGGTGGCTGCGTTCGTGTTGCAGGAGCTGCCCGAGCTCTTCGCAGATGTCGTCGCCTTCGAACACACTGATGCGAGGGCGAATACGCTCGAGCTCTTCGAGGGCAGCGCTCGCGGCCGCGAGGGCCTCCGTCGGATTGCCTCGGATTTCGAGATATCGTGGGCCCGTCGCCGGCGGGGCGCAGGTGTCTGCCAGGCTCGAAACGACCAGCCAACCAGCCCGGATGTCCTGGGACCTGCCGCCTTCGGACTTCAAGGCGCATCCGTCGAGACCGAGCCCTTCAGCCTCATCCTCAGCCGGGTCCGGTTGCCACTCCCGCGTCATCACGCGAAGAGGGCGCCTCGGGTTGATGCCGCGAGGACGGCATGGCGCCTCTGGCCCATCTGAGTGCGAGGAGGTGCTGGAAAATGCACCGGATGAATGCGGGGACGTAGCGACCACGACAGGGATCACGGGTCAATGCACCTGCAGGTTAAGGCCGAGATCCGTGGGTAAGTACGATCACACTGGGTGGGCCACGGTCAGCGGGCGCAGCGAAAGCCGATGCCCGTCGTGCGTTCGCTCTCCCCAATCGTGAGTCGCAGGTCGGTGCGTGGGTCCGGCGAGCCCCAGAACCCGCCGCGGGCGACGGTGCCCGGTTGCCCGTCGAGTCTTTCGAGGTGTTCCCAGACGAGGCCGACGAGGTCGTGGTGGCCGTGTGGTCCGACCCCGTCTGGGCGCGGACCTATCAACGAAGCGTCGAGTCCGGGGGCAGGTCGTCGCTCGCTGCGGACGGTCGCGAAACCCGGGGCGCCGCTTCTGGCTGAGCCGGTCTCGGCGAGCCTCGATGGCAGGAGTCCGGACCTGAAGAGTGCGCGTGCCGGGGTGGCCGGGTTGGTGCCCCACGGATAGGAGTGGGGGCCGGCCGCGGCGAGCCACTCGGCCTCGGTCGGCAGGCGTTTACGAGCCCATCGCGCGTAGGCCCGGGCTTCGATTGTGGTGACGCCGACGACGGGCTGATCGGGTTCGGAGAAGCCGGGTTTGAACATCCAGGGGGCGTGGCTGTGACCGGTCGCCTGACAGAAGGCGAGCCAGTCGGCGTTGGTGACCGGGTGCAGGTCGAGGTCGAAGGCCCCGACGCGCACTCGGCGGCGACCGGGGATGATGTTCAGCTCGACGGTCTGTGCCGGCACACGCGCCATCGGTCCGCCGCGGGGACGGCCGTGCAACAACCGCGTCAGGGCGAGCCGGAGGAAGATCCACATGGAGCGAGGCTAACACCCCAGCGGTGACGCGCCAGTTTTGTGTTCGCGACGGTTCAGCAACGATTCCGCCGCGTTTCGACGGCGGGTGCCATCGAGACCGCGGCGCCAGCAGTACGCGTCTACTTGCGCCAGTCGACGAGGTCGCCCGTGAAGGCGAAGCCGAGCACGATGTACGGAAAGGCCTGGCTCACGTCCTGGCCCGTGCGGAAGCGGTGGTCCACGTACCAGTTGACGAGCAGCAGGATGGTCGGGCGGTTGAAGGCCTCGCCCGGCACGTCGCTGAAGGTGTAGGCGACGAGCGGGCCGACACGATGGGTTGGCGCACTGTCGGTGGACTTGGTCTCGCCGACGGGGAAGGCGTTGTCGGGGTAGTTGACGCCCATGAAGGCGTGGCGGACGCCGACGATGAAGTTCGAGTTGACCTGGAAGAGGAGGTCGAGGTCGTTGGTGAAGAACCAACCCTCACGTGGGAGGAGCAGGTCGAAGTACTGCTCGTAGAAGACCGTGTCGTTGTTCTGGAGGGCCACGTCGAGGTAGCCGGCCTTGAAGCGGTTGCGAATGATGAGCGGGCCGATGCGGGCGCGCGCCTCGGCGTCCAGCGTCAGCTGCCACCCGTCGGTCGCATAGTTCAGGCCGGCATCGCCGCCGTCCTCGATGGCCGTGTCGGAGAAGTCCGCGTTGGCGCTCTTGTAGGATTGGACGAGGTTGAAGTTTCCGAAGTAATTGAGATATTCCCATTTTACCTCGAGCTTCAAGATAGCCAGGGGCTGCAGCTTCGCGGCCACTCCGAGGCGCATGAGGCCGGGCGAGAGAATCGGCGCGAGCGTCAGAGCGGCGTAGTTCTGCGAGAGGATGAGAGAGTCACCCGGGTCGTAGAGGCGCTTACGGAAGTCGAGCTCGAACGCGTTCTGCAGGCCGAGCGGGTTCAGGCGCACGACGGTGAGGTTCGAGTAGAAGATCTGCGACTCGGGAGTCGGCGGCAGGTCGTTCGCGCGAGCCTGAGCCGCAAGTGTGGTGACGGCCAGGGCGGCGATACACGAGAGACCGGCGAGCCGGGAACGGAGACCGGGGGACGGGGAGCGCGGCGGAAACGGCATAGGAAGGGCCTCCTTCGGCGCGCCTCGGGTCCATGCGGAGACGGACGGACAGAGGCGGGGATGTCGTGTCACGGGACGGGGCGCTGGTGGACGACGTCGACGCCAGCAACGGATTGACAGCGGGCCCACCGAGCCAGAGGACAGTCGCATGCAAGGCCGCTCAGCGCAAACCAACCTAGGCGATTGGACGCGCTTTGGCGCCAGATCTGCGGCGTGCCGAAGTCGGCCCGGCGCGAAAATGAAATGCACGGTCACCCTCATCGGGGTTGCGCGGCCTTGTTGGTGCGGATATAGGCGCCAGCTGGAGGTGCTCGATATGATCCTTGCGGCCTTTCTCATCTCGTCGGCGGTTGTCCTCGTTGCCCTCGCACTCATGGCGGGAGCGCAAGAGGCGGCCCGTGAGAAGGCGCGCGCGACGCTTCTGGCGGAGGTCTCTGGTTTCCTCGAGGGGGCCGCAGCCAAAGACGACGAGCACGCGTCGGGCACGTACCAGGGGATGCACATCGAGCTCGAGCTCGGTCACCACGACATCTTCTATAGCGCCGTGCTCCCGCCCGCGATCATCCGCTACTCGGAGCTGGTCGAGCGCTTCGCGTCTGAGGACCTCAAGCACCGCATGGCCGAGCTGGCCATCACGGTCGAGCCGGCCGCGAACGAGAAGAGCGCCAAGCTCAAGGACCGCGTCCTCGGCACGGTCCCGCGTGAGCCCGGCCTGTCCGAGAACCTCGTGACCATCGCCAACCGACTGCCGATCATCTCCGAGGTTCGTGCGCTTCGTAGCCACGCCCCGGGCGAGCTCCTCGAGCGGCTCGCGAGCGCCCACTCGGCCTACGATGTCGATCAGATCCTGGTGCAGCTCGCCGAGCACTTCCCCGACGCCCCCGAGACCGAAGAGGCCGTGGAAATCGCGGCCGAGCGTGAGCACGGCCACCCCGACCGCGTTCGGGCGCGTGCCCAGAAGTGGCTCAGCCGGGCCACCGCCTGAGTTTTCTCGGGCGGTGAACACGCCGTAGATAGCTCGGGTGCGCGGCTCAGAGAGCCGCTTTGCGACGTTGCGACGTGCAGGTCACGGAAATTTCTTGCGCCGTCGGTTTGAGCTCTGATAGAGGGCCGCCCCCTTCGGGGAAACCCACACGGAGCCAGTTATGACCACCACGACGCGTATTTTTGCGCTCGCGCTCACCATTTGTATTCCCGCCTTCGGCGCCTGCGCCGACGTCGCCGACACGGCGCCTGGCGAGGAGCCCGCCGCTTTCGAAGCCGGCAAGGCCGATGGCGTCGACCACGACAACTGGACGTTCTTCCGCGCGCTCCGCCAGGACTTCCGCCGCTGCATGTCCCCCGTGTGCGGCGGCGTCTTCGTGGCGCGGACCAACCAGCCCAAGACCCGCTGCATCGGCGGCGAGTGGGCCAAGGACTGCTACGTCTCCGAGTTCGACTTCGCCCCTATGGGCATCGAAGGCGAGCAGGAGATCGCGCTCAACCAACTGGCCCGCGGCGGCCAGCTCGTCGTTCGCGGCGAGATCGTCGGGAGCTCGAACCCCGACTTCCCGGAAGTGCCCGTCTTCGCCGTGACCGAGGCGTGGAAGGCTTCGACCGACAAGGCGCCCAAGGGCATCTTCTATCGTGCACACGACCTCGGGATCATGTGCATCACCTGGCCGTGCCTCTCGACCGACCTGACCCGCCTCAACCGTAATGCCAACCCGTTGACGCGTGTGGCCGGCGTCGACCTGACCGCCGCTGGTGCGACCGACGACCAGATCAACGACGCCTGGGAGAAGATGCGCTCAGACGCCATCGTGCTCGTCGGGTCCCTCAAGAATACGACCGGCCCTGGCGGCACGGCCAAGACCATGGTGGCCTCGCAGTTCTACACCCGCGTCGTCACGAGCCAGGACGTCGGCCAGGCGTGCGGTGGGCGCGGTCTTCAGCAGTGCCCGGCCGGTCTCCACTGCGAGTTCCCCGACAAGTGGTGCGGCATGGCCGACGGCGCTGGCACCTGCCAGGTCACGCCCGAGGTCTGCACCAAGGAATACGCCCCGGTCTGCGGTTGCGACGGCATGACCTACGGCAACGACTGCATGCGCCAGATGGCGGGCGTCGGCTTCGGAACGCCGGGCGAGTGCCGCGTCGGGCCGGGCTGCCAAATCGGCGGATGCTCCGGACAGGTCTGCGCTTCGGCCGATGCCGAGCCCATGATCACCACCTGCGAGATGCGCCCCGAGTACGCCTGCTATCAGGAGCACGGCGTGTGCGAAGATCTCGGCAGCGGATGTGGCTGGACGATGAGCGCCGAGCTCGAGAGCTGCCTGTCGGCCGCGCGCGGCGGTGACTTCGGCCAATCGTTCTGAGATTCTGCGACGGGGTGACGCCGAGGTCGATGTACTTCGGCGTCGCCCGGTTGAACCCCCGGCGGCCGCCCCGCTGCCGCGGTGTGTGGGAGAAAGCTCACCCGAGCGATCCGATGAGGTCTGGGTGAATCGCGTTGCGGGCGCGGTTGAGAGTGCGGTAGGCCAACACGTCCTGGTCGAGATACCGGGGCGTGGAGCCACCATGAAACGTCTGTTGACCGCCGCACCTCTGCTCATCCTTCTGGCTGTCTCAAGCCAGGTCCGCGCCGAAGAGGGCATGTGGACCTTCAACCGCTTCCCGGTGGAGCGCGTGCAGAAGGCCTACGGTTTCGCGCCCGATGGCGCCTGGCTCGACCACGTCCGGCTTGCGTCGGTGCGACTCGCGCAGGGGTGCTCGGCCAGCTTCGTCTCGCCCAATGGACTCGTGATGACCAACCATCACTGCGTCCACTCGTGTGTCGAGGAGCTGTCGACGCCCAAGAAGAACCTCATCGCGAACGGCTTCTGGGCCAAGGCTCAGGCCGACGAGCTGAAGTGCCCGGACCTCGAGGTGAACCAGCTCGTGCAGATCACCGACGTGACCGCACGTGTGATGAAGGCCGCCGAAGGGCTCGCGGACGCCGCGGCGAACGACAAGAAGAAGGCGGAGATGTCCGCCATCGAGAAGGAGTGCGCGACCAGCGACAAGCTGCGCTGCGAAGTCGTGACGCTCTACAATGGTGGCGTCTACGACCTCTATCAGTACCGTCGGCACCAGGACGTCCGCCTCGTCTGGGCGCCCGAGCTCGCCATCGCGTTCTTCGGTGGTGACCCCGACAACTTCATGTTCCCGCGCCACGCGCTCGATGCGTCGTTCGTGCGGGTCTACGAGGATGGCAAGCCGGCCTCCGTCGAGCACTACTTCAAGTGGAGCAAGGCCGGCACGTATGACGGAGAGCTGACGTTCGTGGCGGGCAACCCCGGCTCGACCAGCCGCCTCGACACGGTGGTCGAGACCCTCGCCTACCGGGACACGTCGCTCGTCTCACGCCTCATGTACCTGTCGGAGCTGCGGGGAATGCTCATCGAGTATGCGCGCCGCGGCAAGGAGCAGG
Organism: uncultured Myxococcia bacterium; assembly: GCA_942493285.1. Taxonomy (GTDB): domain Bacteria; phylum Myxococcota_A; class UBA9042; order PHBI01; family PHBI01; genus WYBB01. Next base: position 4,621,235 of record OW818691.1, on the reverse strand, counting down.
CGCGCCACTCGATGTCGCTCCTGTTCTCGGTCGAGAACGGGCTCAAGGCGTACCGGGGTGAGGCCGACGCCTTGTTCTCGCCTGGCTTCATCGAGGGCCTCAAGAAGAACGAAGACGCGCTGCGCGCCCAGGTGAAGGCCGACAAGGTACTCGCAGGCTCTCACGGGGTGGCCTGGGACAACATCGCGGCGGCGGTCCTCAAGGCGCGCCCGATGATGAAGCGGCACGGTCTGCTCGAAGGCGGGCAGGCCTTCAGGAGCGACCTCTTCGGCTTCGCGCGGACGCTCGTGCGGGCGGCCACCGAGCTGAAGAAGCCCAACTCGGACCGGCTGCGTGAGTTCACCGATGGGCGTCTTCCGGGGCTGCAGCAGCGGCTCTTTTCGCCGGCTCCGGTCTATGCCGAGTTCGAGATCTTCCGGTTGGCATTTGGGCTCACGAAGATGCGTGAGCTGCTCGGCGCAGACGACCCGATCGTGAAAGACGTGCTGGGCAAGGAGTCGCCCGACCAGTTCGCGGCCAGGCTCGTCAAGGGCAGCAAGCTCGGTGACCCGAAGGTGCGCAAACAACTCTTCGACGGCGGGGCCGACGCCATCGCGAAGAGCAACGACCCGATGATCAAGCTGGCGCTGCTCGTCGATGCGCCGAGCCGGGCGCTGCGTAAGCAGATGGAGGACGAGGTCGAGTCCGTGACACGGAAGAACCACGAGCTCATCGCGGCGGCGCGCTTCAAGGTCCAGGGGACCAACACCTACCCCGACGCGACCTTCTCGCCGCGCCTGTCGTTTGGCAACGTGAAGGGCTGGGTCGAGGACGGCAAGACCGTCGCCCCGTACACGACCTTCGGGTCCGCCTTCGAGCGCCACAGCGGGGCCGACCCGTTCGCGTTGCCAAAGAGCTGGCTCGCCGCGCAGGCGCAGGTCGACCTCGCAACGCCGATGAACTTCGTGACGACGAACGACATCATCGGGGGCAACTCGGGCTCGCCCGTCTTCAACCGCAACGCCGAGATCGTCGGGCTCATCTTCGATGGCAATATCCACTCGCTCGGCGGCGACTACGGCTTCGACGACACCCTGAATCGGGCCGTCGCAGTCGACAGCAGAGCCATCCTGCATGCGCTCGAGAAGGTCTACAAAGTCGACCGGCTCGTGAACGAGCTCAGCGGGAAGTGAGGCCCGGGAGGGGCGTGGTGCGACACGCAAGCGCCTGCGCCCACGCAAGCGCCCGCGCCCACGCGAGCGCCCACGCCCACGCCCACGCGAGCGCCCACGCCCACGCGAGCGCCCACGCCCACGCCCACGCCCACGCCCACGCGAGCGCCCACGCCCACGCGAGCGCCCACGCCCACGCCCACGCGAGCGCCCGCGCCCACGAATCCATACACGCTCGACTCACCCCTCGAGGGTGACGTCGCTCAAGACGAGCGGCTCCTTCCCGGTGTGGTCGATCATGACGTCGCCCTTGATGACCACTCCCGACCCGAAGCGGACATCGCCGCGCACGGTCAGCGAGCGCGCCCCGACGAGCGACAAGGGGGCCGCGATACGCGCCTCGAAGTCCTGGATCGTCTTGAAGAATCGCGAGTCCAGGTCGACGGTCGGGAGGGTGGTGACCAGCGCGCTGAGCTGGCCGCTCGGAGTCACCGCGTAGACGTCCGATGCCATGAGCAGGAGGTCATTGGTCGTCTTCACCGGCATGAAGCGGTCGCGCCCGACACGCACCGCGTCCGCCCCTTCGAAGAGTGCAATGGCCGAGCCCATGGCTGTCTCTAGTTGGTAGACGACGGTCGCACCGTCGCCCGTGGGATTGGTCGGGTCGAGCGGCTTCTTGTTGCGGATGAGCGGCAGGCCCAGTGCGCCATGGCTATCGTCGATGAGGCGGCGGACCTGGCGCAGGTCTACCCACAGGTTGTTCGAGTTGAAGTAGCGGTGGCGTTGGGTGTCCTGGAAGGCGTCGAGGTCGGCGTCAGGGCACTGGGCGACCTCACGCAGGACGAGGCCACCGTTCGCTTTGCGCGCGAGGTGGCCACCCTTCTTGTCGGCGGCGGTGCGGTCGGCGCACTCCATGACGAAGGGCAGGTCGCGCTCGAGCATCCAGCCCAGAAGGGCCGGCGACGGGGTGGCCCCGAGGTTATCCGCGTTGCTGACGAAGGCGTGGGTGAAGCCCTGCGAGAGCAACTGGTCGAGCAGCCCCGAGGTCGCGAGTGCCGGGTAGAGGTCGCCGTGCCCGGGTGGGCACCAGTTGAGCTCATCGTCGGCGTGTGAGGCTGGCGTGAGGTCGCTCGCGACGACCTTGGGAACACGATGCTGGAGGAACGAGCTCGGGACGGGCTGGTCGAGGACCGGGTGGCCGGCGAGGGCTTCGAGCGAGTCGGACTGCGTGCGAAAGCTGTCCATGAGCACGAGCGGGAGGCGGGCTGAGAGGGTCTTTCGCAGGTGGACGAGCTGGTCGGCGATGAGGTCGATGAAACGTTTGCCACCCTTCACCGGTAGCAGCGACTTGGCGCGCTCCATGCCCATCGATGTGCCGAGCCCGCCGTTGAGCTTGATGACCACGAGGCGGTCGAGCTCACGTTCGCCGCGTGGCGCGAACCCGTCGAGCTCCGCGATGTCGGGCAGGGAGGCGACCGGCTCGAGGTCGGACTCCGGCATGAGGCCGGTCGCGCCGCTGGCGAGGGCCTCGAAGTAGTGGCGAAAGACGGCGACGGCGAGCTCGGGCTGACCATCGGCGCGCATCCGGTCGAGGAAAGGGGTGAAGTCTGACATGGATCTCGCTCCGCGGATGGTTTCGGGTCCCTCAAGTGCCATGGTTCCACAGAGGCGGCAACCCGTTGGGGGGATTGGAACTCCTGTCGTCGCCAGGCCCGCCGGGCCGCCGAGATTGAGCTTGACCGGCCCCTGGATACCTCTATTGTGTCGCCTCCTCAGTGGCGCCTGTCTTCGTAGCGCAGACGCCCGCAACCGAAGGAGTGACTACGATGATTGAAGCCGAAGAGCTCTCGCTCGAAGCGGAGCAGTTTCAGGCCCGCCAGCTCTCCCCTGTGGAGACGCTGCGACACTCCACCGCCCATCTCATGGCCTCGGCCATCGATGTGCTCTTCCCCGGAACGAAGTTCGCCATCGGCCCTCACGTCGAGCACGGCTTCTATTACGACATGGACCTGCCGACGCCGCTGACCGAGGCCGACCTGCCGCGCATCGAAGAAAAGATGCGCGAAATCGCCAAGGGAAACCACAAGTTCGAGCGCTACGCCCTGTCGCGTGAGGACGCGAAGAAGTGGGCCGAGGACAACGGACAGATCTACAAAGCCGAGCTCATCGACGGCTTCACGACCCCCGACGTCAGCTTCTACAAGCATGGCGGGTTCGTCGACATGTGCGCCGGCCCGCACGTCAACTATTCCTCGAAAATCAAACATTTCAAGCTGACGACCATCGCGGGTGCCTACTGGCGCGGCGATGAGAAGAACGCGATGCTGACCCGTGTCTACGGGCTCGCCTTCGAGACGAAGGAAGAGCTCGAGGCGCATCTCAAGCTGCTCGAAGAGGCGGCGCGGCGTGACCATCGCCGGCTCGGCAAGGACCTCGACCTGTTCTCCATCACGCAGGAGTACGGCGGCGGGCTTGTCATGTGGCTGCCCAATGGCGCGTTCATCCGCAAGCAGATCGAAGACTTCTGGCGCGAGCAGCACCTGGCCAACGGCTACGAGATCCTGTTCACGCCGCACGTCGCGCCGCTGACCTTGTGGGACCGCTCCGGCCACAACTCGCATTACCGCGATTCCATGTTTGCCCCGATGGAGGTCGAGGGTCAGCCCCATCAGCTCAAGCCGATGAACTGCCCCTTCCACATCGGCGTCTACAAGAACCGCCAGAAGAGCTATCGCGACCTGCCGGTGCGCTTCGCGGAGCTCGGCACCGTGTATCGCTACGAGCGCTCGGGCGCCCTGCACGGGCTCATGCGTGTGCGCGGCTTCACTCAGGACGACGCCCACATCTTCTGCACGCGTGAACAGCTCGAGGCTGAGATCTCCGGCTGCATCGACTTCGCGCAGCTCATGTACTCGACCTTCGGGTTCCCCGAGTACAAGGTCGAGCTGTCGGTGCGCGACTCGAAGAACAAGACCAAGTTCATGGGCAGCGATGCCGACTGGGACCTGGCAGAGAGCTCGCTGACCAAGGTGCTCGACAGCCGCGGCATCCCCTACAAGCGTATGGAGGGCGAGGCCGCCTTCTACGGTCCGAAGATCGACGTGAAGGTCGTCGACGCCATCGGGCGGGTGTGGCAGCTCACGACGGTCCAGCTCGACTTCAACCTGCCCGAGCGTTTCGACCTGCACTACATCGGCGCCGACAACGCGCAGCACCGCCCGTTCATGGTGCATCGCGCGCTGCTCGGCTCGCTCGAGCGGTTCTTTGGTATCCTCATCGAGCACTATGCGGGCGACTTCCCGCTGTGGCTCGCGCCCGTGCAGGCGAAGGTCCTGCCCATCTCCGAGAAGTTCCTGGCATACGGCGAAGAGGTCGTGGCCAAGCTCAAGGCGAAGGGGCTGCGGGCCAAGCTCGACACGAGCGACGAGAAGCTCGGCTACAAGATCCGAAAGGCCGAGCTCGAGAAGGTCTGCTACCAGCTCGTGGTCGGTGGCAAAGAAGCCGAGTCGGGCACGGTCGGTGTGCGTCGACGCCACCAGGGTGATCTCGGCGCCATGAGTGTCGACGACCTTGCAGTGCAGATGCTCGACGAGGTCGCCAAGCGTTCTCACGTCTGACGTCGATCGGGGCGGCGGTTGAATCCCAACCGGAGAGCCGACCGCCCCGACCCATCGTTTCCGCCCTTTGTGGTGCGGGAAACACACGTCAGTGGCAGGTGCCCTCGGCGCAGGCCCCGGAGGTGAGCACCAGCTCGAGCAAGGGGGCGAAGGTGTTGTCGACCAGCGGCCCCTGCTCCTGGTCGGCGGGTCGCGACGAACGCACGGCCATGACCGTCAGGCCACCAGCCGTGTAGACAGGCGTGGCCGTGGAGAGCCCGACGGCGTCGGGTCCCACGTCCTTGAACGGGAAGTCCACGAACCCGCTCTCGTCGTAGAAGCCGACGATATACGTGCGGCCGACCTCGAAGGTGAACGTGAGCGGCGAGGCGATCGGCCCTGTCCTGTCCGGGCCGGCGACCGGGAGCCCGCGCGCGAGGACGGCGCCCTGCTCGTCCCAGATCCGGGCCTCGAGCCGCCGCCCGAAGCACGGCATCACGATCCATCCGACGGCGGCGATGTGGGTCTCAGCGTTCACCTTGACCAGGTACCCGCGCGACCTCACGCCGCCGATGGCCGTGCGCTCGCGGTTGGTCGTTGGCGCCAGCGCGAGCCGGCTGCTGGGCGCGGTCTGGAACGAGGTGCGGGCGAGCGGCACACCCGTGACGAGGTTCACCTTCGCGCCGCCGGTCTCGAGCGTGATCTGGTAGAGCCGGCCCGGGAACAGGGTGTAGGGCAATGGCAGCACGGTGTGTGCCCCGTCGCCCGGAGTCACCGTGGCGCCGACCGCGACGGTCACCGCCGGCGAGCTCGCCGAAGGGACCGCGTTGACGACGAGCCGCGACGGTCCCCCGAGCGCGCTCGAGGGCAGCCGTACCGCGGCGAGAGTCGTGGTCGCGGCCACGGTGAGGTAGCCGATGTTGGCGACCTGCGGGAACCCGGTCTCGCCGTCCGAGAGCCAGGCCGGATCGTTGATGCAGGTGAACGTGCCGATCTTGTTCGTGCACCCCTCGACGCAGCCGTCGGTCCCTGCGGCGCATTCGTCCACGTCGATGCAGGTGCCGTTGACGCCCGCAGCATAGCCGGTCCGGCACTCGCAGGTACGACCCGCCGGGCTCGTGTCGGCGCCGGGCAGATCGGCGCACGCCATGGTCGGGGCGCACGGGCTCGTGAGACACGCGTCGTTCTCGACCACCACGACGCCGGAGACCTCGATCTCGTCGAGCGCCGCGCCGCTCGCCTTCAGCTGCACCTTCACGAATCGGGCAAGCGTCGGGGTGAAGGCGACAACGTAGGTGGTGCCGGCGGGCGCGCTCGCGACCTCGGCGGCGCTCGCCTCGAACACCTTCGTGTACTCGGTGTCGTCGTCGGTGGCGACGCCGGTCCCCTCGGCGTCGGTGGAGGCGAGCGCTACGAAGAAGCCGCCGGTCCCGCGATCGCTGAACGCACCGGTGCGATCGCGGCCGAGGCGGATGCCGTCGACGCGCACGACCCGGCCGAGGTCGATCTTCACCCACGCGTCGGCGCTGGCGCTCACCCAGCTCGCGCCATTGCCGTAATAGCCGTCGTTGATGTGCCCATCCTTGTGGATTGCGAAGCCAGCGATGGTGTTCTTGGCCACCGCTGGCCGTGCGAAGCCGTTGCCCGACCAGGCGAGGTCGGCGGTGCGCACGAACGGCCGCGCGCGGCACGCCGGCACGGTGGAGCCAGGTCGGCATTCGTCGGCGCCGAGCGTGGCCGTTGGCGCGCCAGTGGGCACGGCCTCGACCCTCGCGGCGGATACGACAGAGACGAAGGCCAACGCGAACGATATCGAGGTCTTGTGCATGCCCGCAGCAGAGAGGAAGCCGGTCGGCCTGTCAAGCGTCGGGGCCGGGCTGCGCTGCTACGATGTTCGTAGGTCTCGTTCATGGAGCAGGGGGCGAACCCACCGGCGTCTTCGCAGGTCGATTCACAGAAGCCCGCTCACTCAGCTCGGTCGTCTCCAGAAAACGCCCGGTCCGCCAACCACGCGTGTGGCGCGTGCAGCGGTTCGGGGTTCGTTTCTCAGCCGCCGAAGAAGCGGGCCCAGCCCTCGGGCAGTGGACCCTGGAGGACCTCTTCCATTTTCGAGACGTCGGCGAGACCGAAGGTGGCCCGCGCCATGGCGCCGGTCTTGTCGCCTTGCTTGATGACGACCTGGACGGTCGTGTAGCCCTCGACCTCACTCGAGATCCGGCCTTCGGCGACGATCTCCTGGCCCAGCCGCAGGCTGCCGATGTAGCGGATCTGCAGCGAGGTCGTGAGTCCGATACGGCCGCGCAGGCCGACCAGCGTCCAGCCTGCGACCTCATCGGCGATCATGGCCTGAAGCCCACCATGCAGGATCCCAGGCGGACCATCGTAGCCCGGGCCGAGGTTGAGGCGGCTTCGCACCACATCGCCCTCACGCTCGAAGCGCATTCGTAAGCCGTGCTCGTTGTGGGGACCGCAGCCAAAACACGTCTGGGTGCGACCGAAGGTGTAGGGGTCGAGGACCTCGATCTGGTCGGCGGGTCCGTGGTCGCAGTCGAGGCCGTGGTGGTGGTGGCTCATGGGGCATCCTCGAGATGGGCGCGCGGGGGCGCGGTCACATCGCCATGGTCATGTGCAGGGTCCTGGTCGTGGTCTTGCGGTGCCGGGTCCCGGTGGCTGTCGTGGATTTGTTTGGCGCCAGGGATGTCGCCGCCATCGTGCGGGTCGGCGCCGGTGAGCCAGCCCACGTGCAGGCCCTTGCAGAGATAGGGCGGACTGTCGGTGTAGCGCAGCTCCACGAACACCGTCAGGCCGGCTTCGTCCACCGTCCAGGCGTAGAAGCCGACACCGGTTCCGAACGGTCTGGTCGGCCGCCCGAGCAGTTTCAGGGCGTCCACGACCACCCGATCGACGAGGTCGAGGAGTGCGATATCTCGAGGGTCGAGATTCTTGGCCATCAAGGGGATAAGGTCGAGGTGGAAGTCGCCGCTGCTGTCATCGATCCAGACCTCCACCAGCTTGCCAGTCGTCGCGTCGATGAGTGCCCCGACCGACCGGCTCACCGACAACGCGATGACCTTGGCTTCGCGAGTCTGCGCCGTCTCGGGAAGGCGCACGGCACCGAGCTTGGCCACGACGTCTGCTTCGGTCGACGCCGCCGACAGGCCGAGAAATGTCTTGAACTTCAAGATGGTGTTGGGGTCGCCGAGCGGGACATCCGAGAGGTCCAGGCGTGCGGGCTCCGGCGGCAGAGGTACGGGGCGGCCCGCGACAAGGTGGGCGACCGTCTCGGCCATGACGTCGACCGTGACCGGGTCCTGACCGCGGCTGTCTCCGCCAGGGCAGGGTGGCAAATCCAATCGAAACGTGTGCTGGCCGAGCTGCTCGCCCGAGCGGCGGTCATAGGCGGTGAGCCGAGGCGCGCGAACGGTTCGCCCAGCGCGGAACGCTGAGACGATGGCAGTCGGCTGCGTGTCGCCCAGAGGGCAGGGGAGGACGGTGATAGGCTCGCCGTCGTCGACGACCACGACATCCACGTCGCTGAGAGGGACGGCGGGTCGCTTGGGGTAGAGGTCCGGCTCTGGACCGACCAGAAGCACGTGGTCGCGTGTCGTGCCCTTGTCGACCTCGTCTTCGAAACGCACGGCTCCGGTCGCGACGCTGGCCATGAGGCTCATCACACGCGGGGTGCGAAGGCCGACCTCGCCGCGGGCGATGCCGTCCTCATGCTCGATTTCGAGAGCCACGACGAGCGTGGTCTCGGCCGCGAGTCGAGTCGCATCGAGCTCCGCCATGGCGGGTCTCAGGCTCAGCTTCACACGCGCCCGCCCCTGGATGACCGGGGCTTCGAACACCGTCTTGCCGACCCTGGCGCGCACGAGGATGGCGTTGCTCGCGTCGATGTTCAGCGTCACCTCGTCGAGCTCGGGGTCGACCCAGGCGCGGTCGTCCCCACGACAGACGTCTACACGCTGGTCGCCGACCAGGATGACGCCTCCGTCGCAAACGACCCAGTCCCGTGGCCCGGCGTCGTCGTCCGAACCCGGGTCCAGCTCGACCTTGCGGACCTCCAGGGGCTCCGCCGCCTCGCGCGGCGCCTCGGCGTCGACGAGCAGGCGGGTGTTGGTGATGGCGCTCGGCGTCGGGCGACTGCAGCTCACGGTCGCCGCAATGAGCGCCGCCAGCGACAGCAGCATCGGGTTGAGGTGGTGCTTCAAGGGGCTCGCGCCTCCACTTCTCGGATTGTCTTCGTCTCGCAATTTCGCAATCTCGTCATCGGGTCGTGCGCCTCGCCGCAGATTCCCGGTGACGCCCGACCCGCCATCCATGCCACAGGTCGTGGGCGTCCGGCCACTCATCCTCGAAGCGCCTCGCCTGGTCGGATGGCCTTGATGAGGTGGACTGCGAATAGTCGCTCCTCGTCCTCGAAGGTGCGTAGCCGGCTGAGCCCCGAGGCCGCCAGCAGTCGGTCGACGTGGACGAGGTCGTACTTGATCGAGGACTCGGTGTGGATCCGCTCGCCCGCGGTGAACCCGAAGCTCATGCCGAGCGACTGCACCCAGACCTGCTGCGCCACGCGGCTTTCGAGGTGCATCTCGATGCGCGACTCGGCTTCGTTCCAGAGCGCCACATGCCGGAATCGGTCCAGCTCGAAACACCCACCGAGCTCACGGTTGATGCGCGCCAGGACGTTCAGATTGAAGCGTGCCGTCACCCCACGGTTGTCGTCGTAGGCCGGCACGAGCCGCGCCGGCGACTTCTTCAGGTCGGTCCCGAGGATGAACACCCCCTCGCGCCCCAATGAGCGTTGGACCCCTGACAAGAGGTGGATGGCGTCGTCATCCTCGAAGTTGCCGATCGAGCTCCCGATGAACAGGACGACCTTGCGCTGCGGCAGCCGCCGGAGCTCCCCGAACGCCTGTTCGTGGGTCGCCTCGAGCGTGTGCACCTTCACGCTCGGCAGCTCGAGCCCCACCCGCGTCTTCGCCACGGCCAGCGCCGACGGGCTCACGTCCACGGGCACGAACGTCGTCACCACCCGCCGTGATAGTGCCCGCAACAGAACGATCGTCTTCTGCGCCGTCCCGGCCCCGAGCTCGACCACCGTCACGGGCTCGATGCCGCCCATCGTCTCGGCCATCGCCTCGGCGTAGTGCTCAAAGATCTTCTTCTCGGTCCGCGTCGGATAGTACTCGTCGAGCTCGGTGATCTGCTCATACAGCGCCGACCCCTCCGCGTCGTAGAACAACCATGGGGGCAGACGCTTGTGCTTCGCTGCGAGCCCCTCGGCGACGACCCGCGCGAGCGACGTCATCGCCCGCGTTCCACCCACCTCTGCGGCCTTCATCATTTCACCTCTGCACGGCGCTCACCGGATGCCGCGCGAGCGGGCAGTCCAACGCGAGGTCGGATCATTACACGCCAGCACGTGCTGTGCCGCCATCGACCGGCCTGAATCAGGAACCTCATCACGCGTCACGCGCGAGCCTGAGCCCCGTCATCTGAAAGCGTGTGTCCGGGTACCAGAAGTTGCGATAGCTCGGTCGGGCGTGCCCCGGCGGCGTGAAGCACGAGCCACCGCGCAAGACCAACTGGTTCACCATGAACTTGCCATTGTACTCGCCGAGCGCCCCTGCGCCGGCGGCATATCCCGGATAGGGCGCATAGGCGGAGCGTGTCCAGACCCACACCGCTCCCATCGGAGCGGCACCGTCCCAAACCGTCGGTCGCATAGGTCGATCGAGGTCCAGGAACTGCCCCTGCGCCGCATCGCCGACGGCATGCTCCCACTCGAATTCGGTCGGCAAGCGCGCGCCGAGAAAGCGTGCGACCGCGTCCGCTTCGAAATAGCTCAGGTGGCTCGCTGGCTCCGCGTCGTCGAGGTCGCGCTCCCCTTCGAGGGTAAAGTCGCGCACCTGCCCATCGCGTAGGCGCCAATAGAGCGGCGCGGTGATGGCTTCGCGACGAACCCAGTCCCACCCTTCGGACAACCACAGCGACGGCGTGGAGTACCCGCCTTCATCCATGAAGCCTCGGACCTCGCCGACGGTCACGGGTCGGTCCGCGAGCTGGAAGGGTTCGAGCCAGACCCGGTGGCGCGGCCCCTCATTGTCGAACGAGAACCCGCCGTCGGCGACATGCCCCACTTCGACCAGGCCGCCTCCATACGACACGAAACGGGCATCGTTTGCCGCTTCCCCAGGCGTCGCGTTCCCAGGCGGCATCGGGAGCGGCTTACGATAGGCCGGGCTCAGCGGGCTGAGAGACAACGCATGCAGGATGTCGGTCAGGATCAGCTCCTGGTGCTGCTCCTCGTGCGCGAGTCCGAGCAGCATGACCGGTCTCACGACCTCGAGCTGCGCGTCGGAGAGCCGCGCCAACGCCGACTCCACACGCCCATCGACCTCACGTCGATAAGCCGCCACCTCATCGAGGCTGGGCCGCGACAAGAGTCCCCGCTGGAGCCTCGGATGCCGCGCGCCAACGGCCTCGTAATACGAGTTCCACAGGTAGTCGTTGTGTAGATCCACCGCCGCGACCCCGAGCGGTCTCAACACGAAGGTCTCGAAGAACCAGGTCGTGTGAGCCCGATGCCACTTGGTCGGGCTCGCGCTCGGCATGGACTGCATCAACTGGTCTTCCGCGGACAGCGGCGCGGCCAGCCTCTCAGTAAGCTCCCGCACCGCGAGGAAGCGCTCGATGAGCGCATCTCGTTCCAAACCCCTGGTCGTCGCTGCTTCCATCATCGCTCCGTCTCCGGACCCTGCCGCCTCGAATGTCACACTCCGTCGCAAGACACCCACACGGCCCTGTAGGCCGACGGAGGCAGCCTGGTCACCTCGACCGTGCAAGGCGTTACGACCCATAGAAGCACAGGCTTGCCGCCGCCCACGAATTGCGAGACCATTCCGGATTGGAACTCGACGGGCCCCACGATGCGGAGGCGGCCCCGGCAGGACCGTCACCTCCGACAGGTTTAGTACCACCGGGTGGACCAGCATGAAGCGCCCATCTGAACTTGGCCGCGTAAGCCTCGTGGCGGCAGTCGTCCTGACCCTTCTCGGGGTCGGTTGCGGTGAATCGCCTCCGGGCGAGGTGCGGGGCGTCAACGTCGCCATCGCAGCCCTGGAACTGCCAGGCATCGGTAACGCCTGCTATGACCTGCGCCTCACGAACGGCGCGGCGGGCAGCGGCCAGGTCGTGTGGGCGCGTGGTGCACCTGGGCTCAACGGGGGCACGGGCGACACGGGTGCCATCTGCGCGGACACCTTTGGAGCCGGCGGCGAGGTCAGCTACGTCGGCCCATGCGATGCGAGCGGCGAGCTCGACGGCACCCCGGGCGGCGAGCGTATCAACAGCCTCACCGTCTGGTTCGATGGCCTCTACGACGAGGACGACGGCTACCTGGTGCCCGATGGACCGGACGGCTGGCGCGACCCGTGCCCCAACGGCTGCACACTCGATGTGCTGTGTGAAGAGAACGCCGACGCGCGCGCGACCTTCGACTTCACGGTCATGCGCAACGCCAAGCAAGGCTTCTTCGACGTGGCCGTGAGCTTCGAGGACATCTTCTGCTCGGCCAAGCTCGACACCTGCTACGAGGGCGACAAGAAGATGGAGCTCCTCTTCGGGGCCGACGGCGAGCGCGACTGGACGGCGGTCTTCGGGTTTGCATGCTCGGCTGGTGCCGACGCCGCGAACACGACGCTGCACTACGGCGACCTCGCGGTGGTCTGCGGGAGCGGCCCGACCGCGGTGGCCTTTCCAATCAATCCGGTCGGTGTGCCTGGCAACAACGACGTGACTGCGGGCGACCGGACGCTGCGCTACGGGGTCTACCGTGGCACCGAGGACCTCACCTGCGACGTCGTCGGGACCGTCGAGGTCGAGCGTTGCCAGAAGGTCTACTGGAACATCGCCATCTCGCTCGACGACCTCGCAGGGCTCGGGACGTGTAGCCTCGCCTTTGGTGCGACGGCGACGGACGGCGGGGGTGGATTCGCCGCGGGCCTCCCGGTTGGAGCAGGCGTGACCTACCCCTATATCGAGGTCGGGGCGACCCTGGCCCCAGCCACCTGCCAGCGCCACGCGCTCGACGACGGTGGGGTCGTGCGAACGGTCTATCGCGGGACGCTTGGCGGTGTGGGCGCGCCGCCCGTCATGTGCAGCTCGTACGACGGTGGTGTGGCTGGGCCGGTGGTCGGCGCCGACTGCTCCGACGGCTGCCCGAACGACCCCGACAAGACCTTGCCAGGGCTATGCGGTTGCGGCGTGAGCGACGCCGATGCGGATAGCGATGGCAGCCCGGACTGCATCGACGCTTGTGACGCCGACCCGACCAAGGTGGTCGTCGGCGATTGTGGTTGCGACGTGAGCGACATCGACGGCGATGAAGACGGCACGGCCGACTGCCTCGACGCATGTCCCAGCGACCCGTTCAAGGTCGTTTCCGGCGTCTGTGGCTGCGGCTTCGTCGATGACGACACGGACAGCGACGGCACAGCCGACTGCTTTGACGAGTGTGCCGGCGACCCGCTCAAGGTGGTGCCGGGTGTTTGTGGGTGCGGGACTGCGGACATCGACGGCGACTTCGATGGAACCTTCGATTGTCAAGACGCCTGCCCCGGCGATCCGCTCAAGATCGCGGTCGGAGTCTGCGGTTGCGGTGTCGTGGACCTCGACAGCGACGGCGACGAAACGCTCGATTGTCAAGATGGTTGCCTGTCCGACCCACTCAAGGTGGAGCCGGGCATCTGCGGCTGTGGCACGAGTGACGCGGATGGCGATGAAGACGGCACGGCCGACTGCGATGACGGCTGTCCGGGCGACCCTTTCAAGGTTGTGGCCGGTGTCTGTGGCTGCGGGGTGGACGACACCGATTCGGACCTCGACGGCACCGCGGACTGCTTCGACGCGTGTGCTGACGACCCGCTCAAGGTGTTGGCCGGGGCATGTGGGTGCGGGGTGAGCGACGTCGACACGGATCTCGACGACGCGGCCGACTGCGTGGACGCATGCGACTTCGACTTGCTCAAGGTGGTGCCCGGGGTCTGCGGGTGCGGTGTGGTGGACGTCGATGGCGACAACGACGGAACGTTTGATTGTCAAGACAACTGTCCCGCCGACCCGCTCAAGGTCTCGGCCGGAGTCTGCGGCTGCGGTGTGGCGGACGTCGACGGCGACAACGACGGAACGCTCGATTGTCAAGATGGTTGCCCTGCCGACCCGCTCAAGATTGCAGACGGGGTCTGTGGCTGCGGTGTGGCGGACGTCGATGGCGACAACGACGGATCACTCGATTGTCAAGATGGTTGCCCCGCTGACCCGCTCAAGACCGCGGCCGGGGTCTGCGGCTGCGGTGTGGCGGACGTCGATGGCGACAACGATGGAACGCTCGATTGTCAAGACAACTGTCCGGGCGACCCGCTCAAGATCGCTGCCGGAGTCTGTGGCTGTGGCGTGGCGGACGTCGATGGCGACAACGACGGAACGCTCGATTGTCAAGATGGTTGCCCTCTCGACCCGCTCAAGATTGCAGCCGGAGTCTGCGGCTGCGGGGTCAGCGATACGGCGGGTGACCGCCTCGGCGGCACGTCGGCGAACGCTGCCGGCTCGTGTGTGGCCATCCTCGACGCGGGTGATGCCTGCGGCGATACCACCTATTGGATCGACACCACGGGCGGCGACACCAGCGACGCGTTCCAGGCGTATTGCGACATGACGACCGACGGCGGCGGCTGGATGAAGGTCGAGAGCGCGAGCTACCCGTTCTGGTTCACCGACGCGAACTGGAACTCCCACAACGCGGCGACCCCGCTCGCCAACAACTACTCGGTGCTCGACAAACGCCAGAGCCTCGCCGACGTCGGTGGCTGCTACGACCTGCGCCTGCAGGTCGGCGACGCCGGCAACTGGACCTCGGCGCAGAGCCACGAGACCATCTGGCGCCAGTGCCACGATCCGTTCACGGCCTCGACCAACGGCTTTGATTACATCTATATGAGCGGGGAGGTGTCGACGACATGCGGCGGCTTCAACGGCCTCCACCACAAGTACATCGGCAGCAGCTACACGAGCGACCCGGACCTGAACGACGAGATCAACTGCTGGTGGATGCAGATCGTCCCCAAGGTCCAGTACCGCACCCCTGCCGAGTTTCCGGGCTACCTCGAGGGCTACGGCGGTGCCGGCAACTTCCACACCTGGCAGTCGTTCTGGATCCGTTCGGCCGGCCTCGGCAAGGCGCGCGGTGAGCCGGGGCTCACCTGCGACGCGCTTCGCCAGGCAGGGCTCGACGAGGACGGCACCTACTGGATCGACCCTAATGGAGGCTCCAACAGCGACGCGTTCCTTGCCTATTGCGACATGACCGAGACGGTCGGCTGGACCCGCCTCCAGGGCGCGCAATACCCGTTCTTCTTCAACGGCGCCAACTGGACGAGCCTCGCCATCGATACCCCCTTGGCGACCAACTTCTCGATGCTGACGCGGCGGGCGTTGTTCGCGAGTGGCGGCTGCACGACCTGGCGCGTGCAGGTCGCTGACACCGGGACCTGGCAGTCGACGGCCGAGTTCGAGACCGTCTGGCGGCAATGCCACGACCCCTTCACCCAGAGCACCAACGGCTCGGGCTACACGTTCATCAGTGGCACCACCCCGACCACCTGCGGCGGGTTCAACGGGTTGCACAACGCCGTCCAGAGCTTCATGTTCACGACCGACGCGGACAGCACCGACCTGGCCGGATGCTGGGGCATGCAGATGGTCCCGAACACCCAGTATCCGGCTCACCCCGGCTACTACGACGGCTACCCCGAGGCCGGCGCGGTCCATCAGTGGCAGACCATGTGGGTCAAGTAGGCGCCTGCGACATCAGGCCAGTCAACGACTCGCCATGTCGCAGGCCCGCGGCTCGGGCTCGCATAGGCCAGCGGGATTCTCGTCCGGGCCAGCGGCAGGAGACATGCCGTTTCCCATTGGCGAGCCTCTTCATGAAGTGACGAGACCACCGCCGTTCGCCTCGTGACAAGACGGCGCCCATCGCTTCGGCATAGCGAGTCGATGAACGTATGGCGACGTCTTCACTGCCCCGAGGCGAGGCCGAGCTCGGCCATCAGGGCGAAGAAGCCGGGGTCGATATGCAGATGCCGGCTCTTGAAGCGCCAGCCTTGTGCGGTCCTGACGACCACGCTCCGATCGTAGCGGCCGCTCGCGATGAGTCGGGGTGAGGCGGCGACCTCGACGACGAGCATGTCGTGGGTGACATGCGCCGTGTCGCGGTCCACGAAGTCCACGTGCAGGTTCAGGACGATGTGGCGTTTGCCGTTGGCCATGCCGCCAGGGCCGACGTGGTGCTTCTCGAATTCGTAGAGGCTCTCCCAGGTGTCCATCTTGCCGAAGGCGCCGCTGTCGTAGCCGCCGAACTGCGACGGTTCTACCCAGCACTTCATGAAGCCGTCGGCGTCGGCGTTGTCCGTGGTGAGGCTGTAGCGGGCGGCGAGGTTTCGGATCTCGAGCTCATCGGCGGGTTCGAGGCGTTGTGCGTTTGACATCGTCTGCTCCTTGGTTGGGGGCGAGTCGGCTCGCTTGCATGCATCATCGGGTCGCCAGTTGCCTCCGACAATAGGCATTCAATCGGACACATCGTCAGGCTTGGCTTGACAATGCGATGGTCCACCGCGACCGTGCCGAGGTCCGGAGGACCGATGAAACGCGCAATCGACCCGAACCTCATGGTGCTCTTCGCCCGCGTCGTGGACGCCGGCTCCTTCACGGCAGCGGCACGGGCGCTCGGCCTGACCAAACAGACGGTGTCGGAGCGAATGGCGCGTCTCGAGGAGGCGCTCGGCGCGAGACTCCTCGAGCGGACCACGCGCTCGCTGCGGCCGACCGATCTCGGGGCCCGCTATCACGTGGAGTGCCGCGCCCTTGCGGCCCAGATCGAAGACGCGAACCGGCTCGTCGACGAGGACGCCCGGACGCCGACCGGTCGCGTACGCGCCTCCGTCCCCGTCGCCTTTGGACGTCGCTTCCTGGCACCTGCGCTCGGGCGCTTCGCCGAGCGATTCGCCGAGGTCTCGGTGGAGATCTCGCTCGCAGACCATCAGGTCGATCTCGTGGCCGAGGGCTTCGACCTCGCGATTCGTGTGGGCGAGGTGAAGGGGCAGGGCCTCGTCGTGAGGCGGCTCGGCGAAGGGCTCGTCCATTATGTCGCGAGCCCAGCGTTCATCGCCGCGCACCCACGCTTGCGCTTCGCCGAGCTGGCGAAGGTGCCCACCCTCGGGATGCAGCCGCGCGAGGTTTGGAGCTTCCGAGGGACGACGCTCGAGGTCGAGCCCAAGGTGGTCGTCAACGATCTCGAGGTCGTGTGTCAGCTCGCGGCGAGCGGGCTCGGCGTAGGTCGTGTCCCAGCACTTGTCCACGCGCCATTGTCGGCGCGCGGGGAGCTGGTCACCCTCTTCGGCGGGGCGGTCGCCTTCACTCGGCCCATCCACGTGGTGCTTCCGAGCCGGCGCTTCGTACCGCTCAAGGTGTCGGCGCTGGCCGACCTGCTGAGCGAGCAGGCCGACAACGAAGGCATCGCCGTGTCCCCAGGCACACGCCGGGCGAAGCGCGGGTAGGCGAGCCGAATGGGGGTGGCCACGATGATCGGAGTCGAGGACGTCGGGCCTCCGGAAGCTCGCCCAGACATGTTGGCGGAGCCTCGTAGGTCGCGGACGCCGAGCAGCAGCGACGGGTTCCTCACCTTGCACGGCACCGGCCCGACGTTCTCGAAATCGACGCTCGGCTCGATGCGGCCCATGGGCAGAGCCAGCCGTGGCATTTCGTGAGCCGGCCTTGTTCTCCAGGCGCAAATCACTTGAATGAAGGGCGGACGTGACTCGGCCGTAGCCGGGATGTTGCCATTTGGCGCCGTTTGCATCGCGAGGGTGGCGCCTTGCAACCGAGTCACGAAGACAACCGCGTCGGCAACCTGGGGCCCGTGACGTCGACGCGCCGTCGTCACTTTCGGCTTCGCGCCAGGGCTCAGGTTCGCGAAAGTGTCACCGACAGTCGCTGCGAGGTCATCACCGCGCCACCCGAGACTCGTACAAGGCCCCCGTCAGGCAGACACGCCGACAGGGAGAAACCCATGAAGCTCTTCGCGCGACTCTCCACCCTCCTGGTGTTGGCCTTCACGGCCGGCGCTGGCTGCGACTCCGACGAATCGACCAAGAACACCACGGACACGAGCGACACCAGCTCACCCGACACCAGCGACACGGCGCCCGATGCGACCGTCACGCTTCCCTCGCAGGTGACCTGCAGCGGCGACACCTGCTCGATCGAGGCCCCGCCGAACAACCCCATCACCCAGTCCTTCCGCATGACCGCGGACAAGCGCTGGCTCCTCAAGGGCGGCGTCTTCATCGGCGACGACACCGCCGAGACGGTTCTGACCATCGACGAAGGCACCACCATCTATGGTGAGACCAGCTCGAAGGCCTTCATCACCATCCGCCGCGGCTCGAAGATCAACGCCATCGGTACGGTCGAAAAGCCTATCGTCTTCACATCTTCCAAGTCTGCCGGCAGCCGTGCCCGCGGCGACTGGGGCGGTCTCGTCATCAACGGTCGTGCGCCCGTCAACGGCTGCGACACCGCCCCCTGCCAGCCCGAAGGCGAAGGCGGCACCGGGAAGTACGGCGGCAGTGACGCGGCCGACTCGAGCGGCACTCTGCGCTACGTTCGTGTCGAGTTCGCGGGCTTCCCCATCACCGAGGAAAACGAGCTCAACGGCATCGCCTTCCAGGGCGTCGGCAGCGGAACGACCATCGACCACATCCAGGTCCACATGGCGGCCGACGACGGCATGGAGTTCTTCGGCGGCACCGCCAGCTTCAAGTTCGTGCTGACGACTGGGATCTCCGACGACAACCTCGACTGGACCGACGGCTGGATCGGCAAGGGCCAGTTCTTCGTGGCTCAACAGTATGAAGACACGGGCGACAACGGGGTCGAGGCCGACAACAACGGCGACAACAACGACGCCTTGCCGCGGTCGAGCCCGGAGCTGTCGAACCTCACGCTCATCGGTGTCCCGACGGCCACCAGCTCCGACGATGGGATCCTGCTGCGTGAGGGCACGGGCGCCCGCATCCACAACAGCATCATCATGGGCTGGGAGCGCACCTGCATGAACATCGACCACGCAGCGACCTTTACGAACGCCGCGGACACGAGTGGCAACCCGACGGGCATCGTCATCACCAACTCGATCTTCTCGTGCGCCACCAACTTCAAGGAGAACGACGAGGTCGACGAGGCCGACATGCCCATCGCCGACCCGTGGTCGCTCGAGACCTTCATCCTCGAGAAGAACACCGGCAACCGCACGGCCGACCCGATGCTCTCGGCGCCGCTCGACACGGTTACCCCCGGACTTCTCCCGAAGGTCGGCTCACCCGCGCTGACCGGTGCCGTGAAGCCTGCTGACGCGTTCTTCGACGACGTCGACTTCATCGGCGGCATCGATCCGAACGACGACTGGACGCAGGGCTGGACCACGTCCGCCCGCAATTGAGTGTGCTGGCGAGCTCCCACTGCGATCGAATCGACCGGTGGGACTCGCCTTCGTTCATGCGTCTTTCGGACTCAGCAGCCGTGAACCCGAAGGTTCGACGAGGCACCCATGTCGAGGTCCATTTTCGTTGTCGCGCTGGTAGTGCTCTGGTCGCATTCGGCCCAGGCAGAGCCTGCGGAGAACCTGGCGCGTGAGCTTTCACGGCTACGCGCCGAGACGGAGACGCTATCTGAACGGATCGGGCGTGAGCTCGACGACCGCCGCATCCGGCTGAGGGGTCTCGCCGAACAACAGAGCGTGGCCGAAGGCGAGCGGCGGCGTGAGGCCCAGCGGCGTGACGAGCTGCTGGCGCGCGTCGCGAGCCAGAAGAAGAACCTCGCCGAGCTGAGCCAGCGCGAGAGCGCTCTCGAGCCGGCCGTGCGGGATGCCATCGTCGTTCTCCAGAGTGCCATCGCTGCGTCTCTTCCCTATCGTTTGGCCGACCGTCTCGCCGCAGTGGAGACCCTCGGCCAGAGCCTGACCAACAAGACGGCGATTCCGTCACAGGTCTTTGGCCGCCTCTGGGAGCTCGCCGAGGACGAGCTCCGACTCGGCCGTGAGGTCGCGCTCGACCGGCAGGTCGCAAGCCTCGCCGATGGTGAGCGTCTGGTCGACGTCCTGCGCATCGGCATGGTCCTCCTCTACTTCAAGACCCCTGATGGGCGGCTGGGACAGGCGGTCCAGCGCGACGGCAAGTGGGTCTTCGAAGTGTTCCCGAACGAGCCCGAACGGGAGCGCCTGACCGAGGTCTTTGCGAGCTTCGAGCGGCGCGTCACGTCGGGCTTCTTTTCGTTGCCACTTCTGCCTGGAGGCCTCCGATGAGAGTCGCGACGAACCTGTGGGTATTCGTGACGGTGGTCTTTGCTGCCTCGAGCGCACGGGCAGAGGTGCCCGACCTGCTCGAAGCCTACAAACGTGAGTACGCCTTCCTCGAGGCGGAGCGCGCCGAGCTCGACAAGCGGCTCGGTCGAACCAGGAGCGAGTCGAGCGCGGAGATCGCTCGCGCCGAGGCAGCCGTGACCGAGCTCGATCGGCAGACGGCAGCACTCCGAGTCGAGGCCAACCTGCTCGAAGAGGAGCTGGCGCGCCTCGAGCGTGAGTCGGGTGCGGCGGCAACCAAGGTGGACGCGCTGCCCGAGCTCATCGAGCGGGCACAGGCCAGCCTCGGACTCGAGGGCGCGCCAACCGAGACCACCTCGCAAGCGATAGCCGGCCTGATGGAGGTGACGCGCACACGACTGGAACGCCAGCGCCGACTCGAATCGGAGCCGGGCAGCTTCTTTCTTCCCGATGGTTCGAAGATCGAGGGAACGGTCGTCAGGCTCGGTGAGGTCGCGGCCTGGGGGGTCTCGCCGGGCGGTTCGGGCGCGCTCGCACCGGCTGGAGGCGGACAGTTGTCCCTCTGGAACAAGCCGGCTGACGCGACGGCCAAGGCGCTCATGGGTGGCTCGGGGACACCGGCGCTGCTCGACGTGTTGTTCTGGGAGAAGGCGGACAAACGGATGGAGCCGCGAAAGGAGCGGGACTTCGTTCAGTACACGACGGCGGGAGGGGAAATCGCCTGGGTGATCGTCGGCGTCGGCGCGTTGGCCTTGCTGGCGGTTCTGGCTCGCGCCCTCATGCTCGCCTGGTTCGGAATCGGCGGTCGCCTGCGGCGGACCCGCGCCGAGATCCAGCGCCTCGTGACCCCCGAGTCCGGAGGGGCCGTCGAGCCGACCCTGCTCGAAGAGCGCATCAACGGCGTCTTGCTTCGTGAGGCGCCACGTCTCGACCGGCTGCAGACGATCATCACCGTGCTGGCCGCGATTGCGCCGCTCCTCGGTTTGTTGGGGACCGTCACGGGCATGATCGCGACCTTCGACATCATCACCGAGTACGGCAACAGCGACCCGAAGCTGCTCTCGGGCGGCATCTCGGAGGCCCTCATCACGACCGAGTACGGGCTCATGGTCGCTATCCCGGTGCTGCTGATGGGGACCTTGCTCTCGGCGCGCGCCAACATCCTCAAGACCCGACTCGAACGGATTGCGGTCGAGATCCTGGTGGCCGGGCTCGGACCGGATAGCTCGAACGTCAAGATAACGCCGCTGAGCAAACGTGAGGTCGAGGCCGCGCGCGTGAACCCCCGCACCTCGACTGCGACAGTCAAGAAGAGCGAGGCGAATGCCCCGCAAGCGACGGCCCTCCAAGGAGTCACACCCGAATGGATGCCCTCGTCGAACGAGTCCTGAGCTACATCGAGAGCGGCGGCCTGGTCATGGTGCCGCTCGTATTGTCGGCGCTCATCGTCTGGTACGCGCTCGGCTATCGGCTGCTTCTGCTGAGCCCACGCATCGTCCATTCGGCCGAGACGCTGGCAGTGTCCGCGCTCTCGGTGCGCGGCGAGGCGCTCTTACGCGTTGATGATGATGAGCGACGGGAGGCGCGGCGGTGGGTCGTCGACCTCGGGCTGGCCAAGCTCGAAGACCGGCTCGGGCGTTTTCGGGTGGCGCTTCGGGCCTTCGTGGTCGCGGCCCCGCTGCTGGGTCTGCTCGGCACGGTCACCGGCATGATGGAGACCTTCGGCTCGCTCGGCGAGGGGGCGCTCTACGTGCAGGGCGGTGGCATCGCGGCCGGTGTTTCCGAGGCCCTGCTCACGACCCAGATGGGGCTCGCCGTGGCGTTGCCCGGGCTCTTTCTGGGCCACCTGCTCGACCGCCGCGAGCGCCGCCTGCGTGACACCATCGAGGCCATGAAGGTTCGGATCTGCGAGGAGCCAGCATGAAGTCCCGAGTCCACAATGCCGAGGAGCCCGTATGAAGTCGCGTATCCACAAGACCGAGCCCGAGGCCGCGCTCGACATCTCGCCGCTCATCGACATGGTCTTCATCCTGCTCATCTTCTTCATGGTGAGCTCGTCCTTCATCAAGGATATGCAGCTCGACCTCGAGCGGCCGAGCGCGCAGACGAGCACGCTGGCGTCCTCGCGGGTCGTGCGGGTGCATGTCGACAAACGCGGCGAGGTCTACATCGCCGAGGCCCCGGTCAAGGTGTGGATGCTGCAGAGCCGCGTGCGGGACCTGCTCGCGCAGTCGGGCCAGAAGCATGTGCTGGTCGTGGTCGATGGGGATGTGTCCAGCCAGCGGCTCGTCGAGGTCGTCGACCAGTGTCGGCTGGGCGGGGCCGAGCACGTCGGGGTCGCGACCGTGGCGGAGGCCGGATGACGCTGCTCAGGCACATATTGGCGCTGGTCGTCGCAGTCATCGGGACGGGCGGCGTGCTCATCCTCGTGCTCGCGATGAACAGCCCCGTGCCACCCCGCGCCAAGACCACCGAGTCGAACCCGGTCGCGATGGAGGTCACACGTAAGGCGCCCAAGAAGGCGCCCGTACCCAAGGCGCCCCCACAGCCGGTCCAGGCCAGGACCCAGAAGGCGAGCCCGCCGCCGCCGTCTGTCGGTGGGGCCGCGCTTGCCGGAGTCGACCTGTCGCTCGGTGGACTCGACCTCGGGGTCGGGCCCACGCGGGTCGCCGATCTCGCGGGTGGGACCGATACCAAGAAGCTCGTCATGACGGAGTCCTCGGTCGACAGTCCACCACGACCGCTCTCGCGGACTTCGCCGCGCTATCCACCGAGGGCGCGCGCCGACAGCGTCGAGGGGCACGTCGTCCTGTCGCTGCTCGTCGACGTGTCGGGCAACGTCGAGAAAGCAAAGGTCATTGAATCCCAGCCGCCCGGCGTCTTCGATGAGGCCGCCCTCGAGGCGGTACGCCAGTGGCGGTTCGAGCCAGCGACCTATGCGGGGGCTCCGGTGAAGGCGTGGGCACGCCAACGTATGCCCTTCGTGCTGCTATGAGGGGCTTGTTTATCGGCGTCGTGTGCGCGGCTTCCGTCCTCGTTGCAGTCCATGAGGGGCGCCCTGCAGACCGGACTGAACGCAAGGCCGAGGTCGCAGACGACAACGAGGTCGACCGGCTCGGGCTCGCGTCACTGCTGGTCAGCGACGGACACCTCGACCGCGCGATGGCCGAGCTCGACGCCATCGACCTGGGTCTGCCGGGGCTCGACCTGCGGCGCCTCTGGACGCTGCGCGCCATCATCTATATCCAGCGCAGCGAGGCGGGTGCAGGCCAGTGGTCGGACGCTGCCGATGCCA
Organism: uncultured Myxococcia bacterium; assembly: GCA_942493285.1. Classification (GTDB taxonomy): domain Bacteria; phylum Myxococcota_A; class UBA9042; order PHBI01; family PHBI01; genus WYBB01. Next base: position 4,597,757 of record OW818691.1, on the reverse strand, counting down.
TCGAACGCGCACGCAATAGCTCGACCATCGAGGTATCAGTTAGCCGACCGAGCCTGGAAGCCCTGCTCGCCCGATGTCGTGCGGAGCTCGGCCAGTGGCCCGAGGTCATCGCCGCGCTTCAGTTGGTGGACGCCGAAGAGAAGGCTGCGAGCCCGGAGCTGTTGCTGCTCGAGGCTCGAGCGTCTATGGAGGTCGGCGACAAGCAGCGGGCTTATACGATTCTCTCGAGCCTCGTCGCCGAGCGACCGGAGCTCGCTCAAGCGAGTCGCCTCTTCGTCTACCTGCTGGTCGAGCTCGAGCTCTACAAGAGCGCGGCCGAAGCGGGGGAGCGCTGGGTGTCGACCGGGTCGGCGACAATGGATGACCAGCTCACACTCGCCGAGAGCCTGCGTCGGGGCAGGGCTTTCCCCGAGGCGCTGGCACAGCTCGAGCGGCTCGCTCTGCTCTATCCCCAGGACGGGCGAGTGCTGCGTACCTTCGCCAAGACGCTGGCCGACGCGAATCGACCGCTGGCGGGGGCCGAGCTCCTGGCCCGGGCGGCGCTCATCGACCCGACCTTTGCGCTGGATGCGGCCGAGCTCTATCGGCGGGCCGGACGTGCGGAGCGGGCGCTCTGGCTCAACGCCATGGTGCTCGACCAGCCGAGTAAGGTGAGGCAGCGGCTTGGGATTCTGCTGGACCTCGAGCGCTTCGAGGAGGTGGTCGCGATGGGCGAGCGGGTCCTGCGTCTGGAGGTGGCCACCGACGACCTTGTGTATGCCCTTGCGTACGCGGCGTTTCGGACCGGCCGTTTCGATGAGGCCGCGCGCTGGCTCGACCGAATCCGGAGCGCGGATCTCTTCGAACGTGCATCCGCCCTACGCGCCTCGATGGCCCTCTGTCGTTCGGGTCAGGCGAGGTGTGAATGAGCGCGCTCTTGTCTGTGATCACCGCCCTCGTCCTCGTGGCGAGCCCCGAGGTCAAGGGCGATGGGCTACTCTATATGGTGGTCTTCGATCGTTCGGGTCAGGTCGTCGCCGACGCCGAGGTCGTCGTCAGCGGCGAGACAGCGAGTCGAACACTGAAGACCGACCGACGCGGCGCAGTGCGGGTCGTCATGCCCGAAGGCGACGTCGTGGTGCGCCTCAGGCGGGGCGACACCTGGCTCGAAGCCGGGCCGGTCGGCGTCGTGGCAGGCCACATCACGGAGGTCGTCGCGACCGCGTCCGACTCGCTGTCGCTGATCGCCGAGGTGCCCAAGCCCGTCGTCGTGACGGCCGAGCTCGATGGTCCCAAGGGCCGCCTGACGGGGCGCGTCGAGGATACAAAAGGTCAACCGATTCGAGGTGCTCGGGTCTTCGTTCGCGGCCTCGCCGGCGAGGTGGCCACCGACAACGAGGGACGCTTCTCGGTCGAGGTCGTCGCCGGGCGGGTCGACTTCACGGTCGTGCATCCGAGCTTCTCGGCGAAGACGACCCGCGATATCGAGGTCAACGCCGACGCGTCGACCGAGGTGACCGTCACACTCGACCCAGCGGCGGCCGAGCTCGACAGCTTCGTCGTGTCGGCACCCCGGATTGTGGGCTCGACGCTGGACACCCTGGTCGAGCGACGCGCTACGACAGCCGTCGGTGAGGTGCTCGGCGCGGAGCAGATCTCCAAGAGCGGCGACACCACCGCGGCCGCAGCGCTGCGTCGTGTGACGGGTGTCACGGTCATCGATGGGCGCTTCGTCTACGTGCGTGGGCTCGGCGAGCGCTACGCATCGGCGCTCCTCGACGGGGCTCAGCTCCCGAGTCCCGAGCCCGAGCGACGGGTCGTGCCGCTCGACATGTTCCCGAGCGCGCTGCTCGAAGGCATCGCCATCCAGAAGGGATGGACTGCCGACATGCCGGGCGAGTTCGGCGGCGGCGTGGTGCAGATCCGAACACGCGACTTCCCCGCCGAGCCGACGATTCGCGCGCAGGTCTCGACCGGTGTCAGGCTCGGGACAACCTTCGAGAAGGGCCTCATGGGTGAGGGTGGGCCGACCGACTTCCTCGGCTTCGATGGTGGCCATCGCGCGTTGCCAGACGACGTCGCGGCAGCCTCGTCGAAGGCGCCGTTGCTCGAGCGCGACATGTTCTCCGAGCGCGGCTACACCGAGGAGGAGCTCGTCGGGTTCGGTGAATCGATGACGACCGACTGGACCCCGAGCCGCGAGCTCGTGCCTCCAGATCTCGGCCTACAATTCTCGATCGGCACCAGCGCCGACCTCGGTGGCGACGACCGCGTCGGCCTCTTCGCGGCGTTGGGCTACGGCTCATCATGGTCGCTCAACGAAGAGCTCGCGCGTTATTTCACCGTCGGTGGAGCCGGCGCGCTCGAGCTCGCACACACCTATCGTTTCGACGAGCTCGACCACAAAGTGAACCTGTCGGGGATGCTCGTCACTGGCCTCGAATTGAAGCGCCATGACCTCCGGCTCACATCGCTCGTCAATCGCATCTCGAGCGACAACGCGCGGATTTATCAGGGCAATAACCGTGACGTCGGCACCCGGATCAGGGTCACACGCCTGCAATGGGTCGAGCAGATGCTGGTCGCCAATCAGCTCCGCGGCGTCCATCGATTGCTCGGCGACCCTGAGTCGCCAGGCCTCCTCCTCGAGTGGCATTATGCCTTGTCACTTGCGACCCGTGTCGAGCCCGATCGGCGGCAGACACGATATGACCTCGAAGACAGCGATGTGGTCTGGCGTCTGTCCGACCGGCCCGAGGGCAACCGTCGGGTCTTCTCTGACCTCGATGACCTCGCACACGACCTCGGACTCTCTGGCCGGATCGACATCCTCGATACCAGCGACCTCGACCTGCACCTCAAGGTCGGCGCGGCCCTGCTGACCAAGTCGCGGCGCGTCGACACGCGGCGATATCGTTTCCAACATCAAGGCGCGCTCTCGCGTGATGTCACGGTCTTGAGCCTGCCGGGCGAGCAGATCTTCAGCCCCGAGTACATCGGCGGCGACGGCTTCATGCTGACCGAGACCACGCTCGAGACCGACAACTACACGGCCGACCAGCTCATCTGGGCGGTCTTCGCGATGGGCGAGCTGGATATCGCCGAGCGCCTCGATGTCGTGTTGGGTGTCAGGCTCGAGAGCTCATCACAAGAGGTAGGGACGTTTGTGCCTTTCTCGCCGACGGCCGAGTCGATCGGTGCCGAGCTCTCGACACTCGACGTCCTGCCCTCGCTCGTCGTGTCGTGGGAGCCCGTCGAAGGCCACTTCGTGCGTGGCGGACTGGCCCGGACGGTCTCGCGTCCGGACTTCCGCGAGCTTTCGCCAGCGACCTACAATGACGTGACCGGCGGTCGGCAGTACTTTGGCAATCCCGACCTGAAGCGTGCTTTGCTGACCCACGCGGACCTGCGCTGGGAGTGGTATCCGAGTGAGCGTGACCTGGTCAGTGTCGGGCTCTTCTACAAACATTTCGAGAACCCCATCGAGGTCGTCGTCGTGCCGTCGGCCCAGCTCTCGGTGACGTTCGCCAATGCCGAGACGGCCGACAACCTGGGCTTCGAGCTCGAGCTCCGAAAGAGCCTCGACTTCATCGGGCCTGCCTTCCGAGACCTGTTCGTCGCTGGCAATCTCGCGCTCATCGACTCGAGCATTCGCCTCGACCCGAGCGGGACGATCCAGACGACAAAAGAGCGTGCCCTCCAGGGGCAGTCGCCGTGGGTCGTGAATCTGCAGGTCGGCTGGGAAGACGTCGACCTCGGGACCAACCTCGTCCTGCTCTGGAATGTCTTTGGCCCACGCATCGTCGAGGTCGGGGCGCTCGGCGCGCCGGATACCTACGAGGAGCCCCTGCACCAGCTCGACCTCGTGTGGCAGCAGAAGCTCGGGTCCTGGGACCTCGGTCTCAAGGCTCAAAACCTGCTCGACCCCGATGCGAGAGTCACCCAGGGCAAAGAGACGCTCACGGCCAGCAGGCGGGGTCGTAACTTCGCTTTTTCGCTGGGAAAATCGTTCTGACGTCCCGGCGGTCGAGCGACCCGCGTTGTTCTGCAGGAGAAAAATCGACGTGCCCCGCACTCACAGGTCGTCGAGGGTCGCCAGCAGCTCGTCGCCCTTCCGAAGGAGCGCATGTTGCGTCGTGGCGTCCATCTTCTCCCAGGTGCGGTAGGTCATCGCCATTCGCACCATCGTCCCGGGGCGCGCCTCGTCACTCTCGAGTCGCTCCCGGTTGCGCGCGTGAAAGTGCCAATAGAGTGCATTGAACGGGCAGGCCCTGGCGCCCGTGCGGTCCTTCACGTCGTAGTGACACGTGCCGCAGTGGTGGCTCATCTTGTTGATGTAAGCCCCGCTGCTGACATATGGCTTGGTGCCCACGATGCCGCCGTCGGCGAACTGGCTCATGCCGCGGGTATTGGTGATCTCGACCCACTCGATGGCGTCGATGTAGATGCCCAGATACCAGCGGTCGACTTCGTCCGGGTGCACGCCTGCCAGCAGCGCGAAGTTGCCGGTGACCATCAGGCGCTGGATATGGTGCGCGTAAGCGTTCTGCAGGCTGCCGCCGATAGCCTCACGCATACACGCCATCCGTGTCTCGCCGGTCCAGTACCAGGAGGGCAGGGGGCGTTCGTGGCCAAAGAAGTTGGTCGTCGCGAAGCCCGGCATCTGCGCCCAATAGATGCCCCGCATGTACTCGCGCCAGCCGATGATCTGGCGGATGAAGCCCTCCGCCTGACTCAAGGTGATACGCTTGGGATCCGCCCGCCACGCGGCCTCCACCGCCTGGCACACCTCCAGCGGCGAGATGAGCTTGACGTTCATGCTGAAGCTGAGGCGAGCGTGATAGAGCGCCCACTGGTCGGGCATCATCGCATCTTGGTAAGTGCCGAACAGCGGCAGCAGGTGACTACAGAAATTGGCCAAGAGTTGCAGGCTCTCGGCGCGGTCGAGCGGCCAGGTGAAGTGCGCGCTGTCGACGTTGCCGATGGTCTTGACGCCGGCGCTCTCGATGAGCGTCTGAAGCGCGCTCAGGTCGTGATCGAAGAGCAGCGGGGCCGGCGCCACGTGTCCTTTGGGTGGCCGACCGCGGTTGTCCTTATCGAAGTTCCACTGCCCACCCTCGGGCTCGGGACCGTCCATCAAGAGGCCCGTGCGCTCGCGCATGACCCGATAGAAACGCTCCATCAGGTACTGCTTCTTGCCGCTGAAGAGTCGGCCGAGCTCGTCGCGCCGGGTGATGAAGTGTTCGGTGTCGGCCACCTCGACTTTGCATCCGGCCTTCGAAGCCGAGGTCGCGAACGCGTTGAGCTGCTCGTCGAGGCGCACCTCATCGGGGAGCTGATATCCAAGCGTCGTGGCCGTGGTGCTCTTGAGAATCCGGCGCAGGTTGCCGGTCACATCCTGGGTGTTCCGACTATCGTCGAGCGCGACATACAGGACCCGGTGTCCCTTTCCCCGCAAAACGTCGGCGAAACGACGCATGGCGCCAAAGAAGGCCAACACCTTCTGGACGTGGTGCCAGGCATAGTCGGTCTCCTGGCGGACCTCCATCATGACATAGAGAACGCCGGGGTCGACCCGCTGAAACCAGCTGTGGGCTGCATTGAGCTGGTCGCCGAGGATTAGCCGGACGTGTTGGGCTGCTTGCGGTTCCGTTGGCATCGCTCACTACAATAGATGACGGTGGGCCAGGTGTTGCGCCAACGCTTCCGCCATTGGAAGGGGCGTAGGCAGACGGGGCAGGTCTTGGTGGGCAGGTGCTCTTTGGACATCGTCTAAAACCTCCCCCGGTTCGCCCATCAGCGCACGACACATACTCTTCACGGCCTATGGTTTGTCCAGTGCGTCACCTTTTCGAGGTTGACCAACGACGCGCACCGGGTCTTCGGTCGAAGCGGCCCCGACCTCGGAAACCTCATGCCCCTTCGCCTCCTTCTCATCGCCGTCTTCGTATCAGCCTGCTCTGATTCGGACCGCCAGCCACTCGAGCAGGACACCCTCGAGGTCGAGGACGCCACGCCTGACGCGACGGATGCTGACACGTCCGGCGACACCGCCGGTCCCAGCGACGGCCTCGTGTGCGACGACTGTACATTCGGTGAGCGCCGTTGTGATGACGACCGGATCCTCCAGTGCGCAGAGCTCGCCGCGCCCGTGGCCTGCCCCATCTGGATCGTCGAGGAGCGCTGCAATCGTTTCGCCGAATGCCAGGCCGTCGGCGCCGACGTCCGATGTGAAGAGGTCACCATCGACCCGACGACCTTCGACCTGCAGGTCGCCCAGGCCAGCGACGGCATCAACATCGACAGCCTCATCTTTGACGGTGAGGCCGGCCTCGCCGCCTTTGGTACGACCATCAGTGAGCAACGTGTCCTCGGGCTGGCCGCATTCGACACCAACGGTCCGGTCGGCACGCCACGCGTCTTCGAGCATGTCTCCCACGACGCAGTGCTCGTGGTTTCCGGCGGTCGCACCTTCCTCTATTGGAGCGCAGTCGGCCTCGGGGCCAAGGTCGCCGAGGTCCTGCCAACGCTATCCCTCGGTCCAACGGTCGACGCCACCTGGAACCAGGAGGCGGCCAACCTCGCCGCCTGGGACGTGGGTGGCCACATGCTGCTCTTTCAGAACACCATCCATGGGGGCCAGTCCGCCGTCGCCGGAACTGTCTCGACCGGGACCGACTTCGCCGACTCATCGGTCCGCTGGCTCGAAGCGTCGCCGCTCTTCGACTGGAACCGCCCGACCCTCGCCGCGACCGCACTCCCCTCGGGCTTTCGCGCCGTGTGGTTCCCACCCATCGGAGCTGCGCTCGACACCACTTCCTACAGCGCGGACGCCGAGCCCGTCGGTGCCACCATCTCCAATCCACTCGACGCCCAGGTCGGCCTCGAGTTCCCCGCCATGCTCGGCCTCGTGCCGGACGGGTCGGGCACACTCGTGGTCTGGACCTCGATCGTGCGCGACGGAGCACCCGACCCACGTGAGCGCCTCGAGCTCTACGTCGGGCGCCTCGACCAGGCGGGCGCGTTGTCGACAGTCGGCTCCACCGGTCGCGCCGACACCGACTTCGGCTCACTCGCGACCCTCGTCGGCCACGACTCGGTCGACGGTCGTGTCACCTCTTTGTGGGTCTCGTTCTACACGAACAGCGCTCTCGACAGCCTCGTCCTTGCGCGTGTCTCACCCGCTGGCGCCCTACAATCGGACCAGATTGTGAGCACCTCGCGTCTCGCCGTCGCCCGTGTCGCCGATGGCGTCTCGGCGACGTGCTGGGGTGTGAGCTACGAAGGGCTACGCTGCGCCGTGGTGCCCGCGCCCTGACAGCGTGTCACGCCCGACGGTGGTGTGGCGACCCCTGAGCGACATCTGAGTCGGTCATCTGCCGCGTTGCAAACGGCGCGTCGAACCCGCAGATGCAAGAAGCCCAGGACGTCCAGCCGCGCTCGCGAAGCGCAGACGGACAGCTGCAGCTTCGAGCTCGGGCTCGACCATCCGTCACAGCAAGGACCCATCCTATGCGCTGGATACCCATCGCGTGCGCCATCGTTTTGTTCACCCACGAGGCCGCCGCGGCCCCTGTGTTCGATGACCAGCGCGGCCAGGCACGAGACGCGTTCCGCGACTTCGCCGGCGTCGACCTGCTCGCACCCGAGACGACAGGCGTGGCCAACGACAGCGCCGCGACCCTCGTGCGCCTCACGAACGTGAACACGCTTGGCTCGATCCTGACCCAGCCCTACGAGCCTCTCTCCGCGAGCGCCTGGAAGAAGGTCTATCTGTCGTATACGGCGGCCGCCGCCAACGACATCGCTCTGGCCATCCATGATGCAGACGGCGTCTTCATCAGCGCCGTCCCGCTCACGCCGACCTCGCAACCCGGCTTCAGGGCCGAAGCCGACCTGTCCAGCTTCGACCTTACGACCCATCCAAACCTGCGTTTCGCGATCACCCTCGATGGCGTGGGCGCCCCCTTCGCACCCACCCTCGATGACCTCCTCGTCACCTGGTCCCCGGTTGCCCGCCTCGACCTCGGCGCCGTCAGTCGCGCCTCGGTGTGCGCCGGCGACACGTTCACGATCGACGTGCCGGTCTCGGTCAGCTTCGTGCGCGCCGATGGCCTGGGCGTGAAGGTCGACAAGCCCGTCGCGACCAACAATACCCACCCGATCGGCGACCTCGAAGTCATCTCAGTGTCCCATGCCCAGAGCCCCACCAACCCCGGCCGAGTCGCCAACACCACCCGCTTCTTCGATGCCCTTCGTATCGATTCGGGCGACGTCTTCTGGACCTTCAACGGCCCGGTCGCAGCCGGCACGTCGCTCGTGCTCTCCGTCACCTACCGGGTGCCCGGTGGCATCGACAACGGCACCCGGTTCACGACCCGCGCCTGGGCCGACGCGACCAACGCCGCCCTCACCACCTCGAATGACCTCGTCCTCACGGCCGACGCCACCCCCGAGGCCCGCATCACCGTAGGGCACACGACTGTCTACACCGCCAACGACACGGTCTTCGCCAACCAGGACGAGACTATCACCGCACACGTGCGCGTCGACAACGCCCGCGGCACACCGTGTGGCCAGACGCTCCACGACCTCTTGATCGTCGACCAGCTCGACACCTTCGTCGGGACGGGACCTGCCTACATCCCGCCGCCCTCTGCGATCAGCCATGACGGCGTCTACGTCGCCGCCAACACCACCTCCACCTTCCTCGGACGCGCTGTCAACGGGCCCGCCGTCGTCTGGACCCTCGACACCCTCCTCCCCCACGCCTTCGTCGAGCGCTCCTACCGACTCACCCTCGAGTCGAATGGCAACCTCGCCGACGGCGCCACGCCCACTCGCCGCGCCTACGTCGTCTCCACCTTCGATGGCACCGCCGCTCAACACGTCGGCGGCATAACCGTCGGCCTCCCCGACCAGCCCAATGGCAACTTCGCGATCGGTCAGAAATACCTCGGCCAGTCCGAGGTCAACGCTCTGCGCGACGACCTCGGCAGCCTCGTCATCCCGAGCGGCTCCGCCTTCACCTACGTCCTGCATGGCCAGAACAACGGTCTGTCCTCGCTCGACGATGTCTACATGTACCTGCCGATCCCAGACGGCCTCGACCTCCTCGACGTCGCCGCCCCGGACCATGCCGACATCTTCTTCAACGACGCCCCCATCGGCAGCACCGCCCCCGACGTCATCGCTGGCATGCTCGGCCCGAGCTGGGTCGCGGACCCGAGCGAGCTCGTCGGCCCGCCCCGCTGGGTCGCCGCCCGCGCCACGCTCGCCTCGGCCTACTTCGGTGCCTCTGGCCCGACCTCCATGACCGTCGACATCGACGTCGTCGAGTCGAGCGTCGGAGGCGGCTGTGAGCCCGCCGTGTACGACGCTGTCGCCCTGTTCAGCGCAACCGCCTACACACCCGTCGGCGAGACGACACCGGTTCCTCACGGTGGGTCGGTCACCGACAACGAGCTCGTCCGGACCGCCCCTTCGCAGCCCCGCATCCACGACTTCCAGGTCGCTCGCGACGTCGGCCAGCGCGTGGGCGCCGGCCCCATCACCTATTCGATTCGCGTCGCCAACGACGGCAGCAGCATCGACAGCATCGACCTCGGCCGCAACGCCGTGCTCGTCATCGACCTGCCCCGCGTCGAGCTCGTCGACGGTCCCGGCTACCTGCCACTCGTCTCTGTCAACCCGCGCGACGGCATCGCCGACACGTCCGACCTCGCCAACGGCAAGGTCACCGTTCGCTGGGCGACACTGCCTGCGCGCAGCTCACGCGATGTAGGCCTCGTCCTCGACTGGCCCGCCGGGAGCATCGACGGCGCGACCGCCGAGCTGCGCGCGAACCTCACGGTTCAAGACGATGTCTGCTCACCGCGCTTCGCTTCGGGTGCTGCGACCACGACCCTGCTCGTGCGCCCCGCACTCACCGTCGACAAGGTCGTCGACCTCGATGCCGCAACCCCGGGCTCGTTCGTCACTTACACGATCACCGCCACCAACGACGGCGACGGCGCAGCGACCAACCCCCTCGTCTTCGATCGCCTCCCTTCTGGTCTCGCCCTCGACCGCGTCATCGGTACCGGCCTCGGAGGCATCGTCTACGTGTCGAACGCGTTGCCGCCGGTCCTGCCCGCCAACTACACGAACCTCGCCGAGCTCGGTCGCTCACTCGTCGACACCCACTTCGTGCCCGCGCTCCTGCAGGGCGACGGGTCGTGGATCTCGCCGCTGACGAACACCACCTGGGTCGCCATCGAGCTCGACGACCTGAGCCTCACCCCGCCGCGCCTCCCGTCCGGGCGCGAGGCGACCGTGCAGATCATCGCGACCATCGATGAGCTCCCCGCTCAGAGCGTCATCAACAACCGCGCCGCCGTCGACGCCGACATCGTCAACGCCGCCGTGAGCCGGGTTGGCCGCACCCTCGTCAGCGGCGCTCCGACCGCCCGCATCACCCGCACCATGCCAACCGTCGTCGTGAGCGACGAGGTCTTCACCTACACCGTCGCAATCGCCAACACCGGCACCGTGACGGCCACCTCGCTGACGCTCGCCGAGTCCCTCCCACCTGGCGTCACCTACGTCGGCTCGACGTTTGCCTGGAACGCAGTCTCCAGCGGGCCAGTCCTCACACCCACCATCGTCGGATCCACGTTGACCTGGGACCTCGGCGCCAACGTCGGCTCGTTGCAGGGCGGTACCGCGACCATCACCGTGCGCGCCGATTCCGACCTCGAGACCGGCGACGCGTTGCCCTTCACCTCGACCGCGACCATCACCAACCCCGCCAACCCGACCGGCTCGACCGTCGCCTCGAGCAGCATCGTGCGTGTCAGCACGGCCGACCTCGTCGCGGCCGTCACCCTCGACCGCGAGGACCCGATCGCCGGCGACCGACTCTCCGCGACCCTCGTCATCACCAATCAAGGCGAGCACTTCGCCGATGGCACTGGCTTCACCCTGCGAGTCCCAGCGAGCCTCGGCTACGTCTCGGGCTCGACCCGCGTCACCGGCTACGACCTCGGCGAGCCCACCGTGGTCCCCATCCTCGAGGGTGCCGAGACCGTCGCCTATGATCTCATCTGGACCGACCTCACCCGCACCGGCCAACCGATCGGCCGTGTGCTCGGCGACTCGGGCCCGATCACCATCAACCTGGAGCTCGACGTCGCTCTCGGCACCCCGCCGGGCACCGACCTCCCCGTCACACTCACGGCCGCGACCTCGACCGGGCAGGGCGGCGCGACCGAGAACGACACTGCGACCTTCACCGCTCGCACCCCGGAGGCCGACCCGAACGTGCACCTCATTGCCCCGACGGCCGTGAAGCCCGGCGATACCGCGGCCGTGACCGTGCGCTACGGCAACGACACCCGCCAGCCCGCCGGCCCGTCGACCATCGTCGTCACCGTCCCGAGCGATGTCACCCCGAACACGTTCGTGCGTGCAACCGCGACCCACGGCGAGACGCTGTACTACTTCGTCGGCACACCGGGCGCCGCGCTGACCCTGCCCGCCGACCCGACCAACAACGGCTGGACCACCGCCCCAAGCGCCGCAGTCACCCACGTCGGCATCGTCGCCCCTGGGATCCCCGGCAACACCTCCCACGACGTCACGCTCGAGACCCGCTTCGTGAGCCCCGACGGCGACCTCGTCAGCGGCGGTACGCACCACGAAGTACACGCGGTCATCACCTCCGGCAGCGACGGTGACCCGAGCGACAACGAGGCCAACACCACCATCGACGTCCCGGGCCTGAACCTCACCGCGACGCTCAGCGCCTCACCTTCCGGCACCTACCCCGGTGTCGTCGTCGGTGGCGCGGTAACGCACACCGCGACCGTCACGAACACCGGCCTCGCCGCCAGCTTCGGCACCTTCTTCACCTTCGACCGCGGCGCCCTGACGGACACGAGCACCCTGCCGACCTACGCCGACATCTCGGCCATCGGCCCGAACGGCGCGTCGCTCACCGAGCGAATCCCGCTCACGGTCGATGGCAATCGTATCCTCATCGGCACCAACGGTGGCGCGTCCGATCCTCTTGATTATCGAAATATCGGCATGCGCCCGAACGGCAGCCTGACGCTCGTCTTCACGGGCACGGTGCCCGACGGCACGACCAGCGGCACGAACTTCGCCGCCACCTTCACGGTCGGCAGCGACTACGCCTACGACCACAACCCCAACGCCGACCCCGAGCTCGCGACCGACAACGTCGCCGTCGCCACCGTCACCGCTTATCGCCCCGACATCGTCGTCGCCATGAGCGCGACCGACGAGGCCGGCGCGACCGACCCGGTCGCACGCGGCGAGTGGGTGATCTGGACGGTCGCCTACAACAATGTCGGCGACATCGCAGCGGCCGACACAACCTTGATCTCGACCGTCGCCAGCGGCACCGCGTTTGTTGTCGGCTCGATCACCGACGCCCCGGCCGGCTTCGCCATCGAGTACCTCGGACCCAGCGGCTGGGGCTACACGCCGACCAGCGCCGACGGGACCATCGACCCGGCGGTCCGCGCCGTGCGCATGACCGGGTCGGACCTCGCGACCCCGCTCAACCCTTCCTATGTCGCGTCAGCCACGGCACTCGCGGCCGGCACCACGGGCAACAGCCGCTTCGCCGATGGTCGCGTTTCAGCGACGACCGACGACGGCGACACCTGGACCTCGGAGATCATCAGCGCCGCCGACCTCGCACAGTGGACCCGCGTGAGCTTCGCCGACCGCCAGGGCGATGACCCGATGTTCGTGACCGTCCTCGACGGCAACGGGGTACCCATCGCCGGCTACGAGAACGTGCCCGTCGACGCCTCCTCGACGATCGACATCAGCGGCCTCGACCCGGCGACCCACGACGCCTTGCAGTTCCAGGTCACCCTCAGTGGCGCGAGCCCCGTGTGTGACCTCGCGGCCGGCCGCGGCGTCACCATCGACGCCAATGGCGGCACGAGCCCGTTCCGGACTGCGTTCCACGACACCGGGATCGCTCTTCAGCAGTCGTCGATGCCCGCCATTCGAGACGGCCAGTTCGTCGTGTACCGCGAGTCAGGTGGAACCTGGACGCCAGTCAGTCCCGCACCCGGCGCGAACGTCCAGGTCACATCGGACACCCACTACGCGGCTTCCTATGTCGAGTATCCAAACTTTCCCATCGGCGTCATCAGACTCACCGGATGGACGATTGGCGTGACCGGCTACCCCACGATTCAATTCCCGTGGCTCACCACGAACTTTTGGACGCCCATCGAAGCCGATTGGCACATCCCGGGTTCGACGACCTATCCCACCCATTGGAACCAGCTCGGCGAGTCCCTGGTCGCCACCTCGATGGTCCCAGGTCCGGACCTCGATCCGGGGCCAGGTTTCCTGCGCAAAGCGCTGCCCTACCTGCTCAGGTTCACAGGCGCGACCGCCAGCACCGAGGCGCTGCCCGTGCTCGACGCCGACGCTGTCCATGACTTCGACGGCCAGAGCTATCGGGTCGACGATGCGGTCTTCGGCCGCGAGCGGAATGGTCGCGCCATCGCCTGGTCGCGCGTCAATGGGACATGGTCGGCGACGGCTATCGAACGCCCCCTCGACGCCATCGGGGACCCGCGTGTGCGCTCCGGGCTCGACACGGCAGAAGCCTGTGTCGACTTCATGTTACCGACCGGTCGCGTCGCCTATCATGTCACGGCCCAGGGCGTCGCCACGGCCGTGCCGCTTCCCGTCGGTACCGTCAGCGGCGGCTGCGGCGCACCGCTCGGAGCCGGGCTGTTCACGATCGAGGTCGACGCCGACTACGCCATCTTCGATGCGACCACGGGCGTAACGACTGCGCTGCCCGCGTCGAGCGGCACGACGATCGTCGAACGCGCAGGTGGCAATGGCGCCGAACGCGCCTGGATCCTCGGCGTCGAAGGCACCAACGCCTACGTCTGGACGAGCGATGCAGGCACCTACACCCGGCACCTCGTCGCCTCCGATGCGGTCAAGGTCTACGGTCTCGATGCCCAGGGCGTCGTCTACCTCGACAACGCGACGGGCTTCGTCGCCATCGACATGAGCACGGCCGGGGTCGGCGCCACGACATCCATGTTGCCAGCGGGCTGGGCTCCAATGATCGAGGTCCGTCAGTTGCGTGAGGGGCTCTTTGTCGGACTCACCACCCGGACGGGCGACGTCCAGGGCTTCGCGTCCGTGACCTACGACCGCAACAGTCAGATCGTGGCGAGCTTCTTCGAGCCCGGTGTGCGTCGCCCGAACGAGGTCTTTGGGCGCGTGGGTGTCGGGTCCTGGGTTGGCGGCAGCATCTACACGGACCTGAGTACGAGCACGCAGCATGCTGCGCTCTGGGCGCCCACGGGCGACGGGACCGATGGCTGGAGTCCTACTCTTCTGCCGCAGCTACCCGGCAACACCAGCCAGAATGTGGTCCTGGGCATGAACCACGAAGACCCGACCACCGTGGTCGGCCAGAGCGGGAGCATGCTCGTGAGCTGGACCAAAGAGGCCGGCGAATGGACGGTGCACGAGATCCACAGCACAGGCGTCGACGGCGTGCAGGGGGCCTATTACCCGAGTCGCTCGGACGCAGCCTTCCCCGTCTTGAAGACCTATCAAGGCTTTCTCTACTACGATGCGACGTCGGCCACCGGTGTGCGCCTCCTGGATTGGTATCGTTACCAGTCGGATCCATCGTTTGGGATGAGCTGGTCCACCAATGGCTTCTTCACCCCGCAGTACGACACGGGTGTCCCGATGTTCGTGACGGGCGGGGCTCGCAATGGACAGCCGACCTGCGGCATCGTCCTGTACTACTCGGGGGACACCCTCACGGCCGATTGTCTGCCTGGTGAGGGCTGGGCGGAAGCCGCGCATAGCCGTAAGCCCATTGTCGCGGGCTACACGAATGACGGGAATGGCCAGCCCCGTGCGACGGTCTGGACCCGTGTCGATGGCACCTGGGTCCAGGAGCAGATTGCCCACGCCGGCACCTACGCAAACCTCGTGATGGATGACGAGTCGATCGTCTATTACGACTCGGCAACCGGGAAGAACGGGTTCGCCCAGAAGCGCGACGGTGTCTGGCACCTCTACCCCTTCGGATTCTCCATTGGCTACGACGCTCAGCGCATCGCCAGCCTCGACAACTTCGTCCTCGCCGTCTTGAATGCCAATGGCAACTCGACCCTCGTCGCGGCGCGTCCACCACGCCCGGGCGAGACCGACTTCAAACGGATCGACATCGCCCAGACCTACGACAGCGCGCTCGGCACACTCGCGACGCCCTACGCTCAGAACGGCTACTTCGACGATGGCATGGTCATTGGCACACGCCGCACCGCTGGCGTCGACCGCTTGACCCGTTGGCAGATCCATCCGGACGACACCGTCACTGAACACCTCATCGACCCGTCTGGGACGTACACCTGGATGTGGTCCTCCAACTACTATTACGCCCCGAACAAGAAGGCCTATCCGGTTCGTAATCAGAGCAACCAGACCCTGCTCTGGGTCCCGCGCGCGAACGGCGACGTCATCGTCGACCCCTATCCACCAGGCTATTCGGGCAACAGGGCTGACATACTCGCGGCCGCCAACGCCGACCTCTTCGTCTATAGCAACTGGGCGCAGCGCCTCGCGTATGGTTGCTGGATGGCGTCGGACGCCAGCTTCTCCGGCTTCTCCGTCGGCTACCGCACAGGCACCCCACCATCCTATTCGTTCCGCACCGAGGTGCTCGGCGACACCTGCCTCTCGACCCTCGAAGGCGAGACGACGGCGTCCACAGTTGACCCGGACAGCGACACCTCGAATGACGTCGACGAGGCCTCCATCGCCTTCGAACGGGCCGAGCTCAACGCGACCCTGACGGCCTCACATGCGGTCGCCCCGGTCGGCACGACGGTCACCTACACGGCGACCATCATCAACCTCGGGCCGGCCACCGCGACCGGCGTCAACGCTCGCTTCACCCAGCCCGACGGCACCTTCGTCGATGTTCCACTCGGCGCCTTGAGCCTCGGCGCGACCCAGAGCCTTCCCTTCACCCATGTGATCGACGTCGGAGCCGATGGCACGGTCATCAACGCCGTGCTCGAAGTGTCAGCGTCGACCGCCGACTGCGACCCGGACAATGACGGCGCGAGTGCAGCGACCATCGTCTCGAATATGCCAAACGTATGGGTCGAGCTCGAAGGTCCGCCAACCGCCCTCATCGGTGTTCCGTTCGCCCTCACCGTGCACTACGGCAATGACGGGGCCGTCTCTACGACCGAGGGCACGATCGACCTCCAGCTCCCACCCGGCCTCTCGTTCGTCGACGCCAATGACGGGACCCTCGTCGTGCCGGAGCTCGATGCGGGCGACTCCGACACCGCCACCGTGATGGTCGTCGCGAGCCCGACGCTCAACGGCCAGAGCGCCACGACCAGCGCCAACATCGTCGTCAGCGGCGACGTGCTCGGCGGCGACGACCTGGCCTTTGCCACGACGTCGTTCACCGACGCCGGGGGCCTGCTCGCGGTGTCCATCCATGCCGACCATGGCTCGGTCGGACCCGGCGACCGCGTGGGCTTCGCGGTCCTCTTCGAGAACCAGGGGCAGTCCGCGGCGTCCGGCTCGACCCTCGTCGTGAACCTGCCGCCGGGTGCCTACATCGCCGACAGCTCGACTGGCACCTATGACCCGACGGCGCACACCCTGACCTGGGCGCTCGGCGACTTCCCGGTGGGTCACAATGGTGGCGTCAGCTTCGCTCTGACCGGTGTCGGTACGAGCCTCGCGGCGGCCGCGACCCTGAGTGCCGCGCTCGCCCAGCCTGCAGGCGCGAGCACGACCGTACCCGTCAACAGCGGCGTGCACGTGAGTGCCAGCGTCGACCGGCTCCACGTCGGCGGTGGCGCCACCGTCGGCCAGCTCCAGTGGACCGTCCTCGTCCACAATGACGGGGCCGAGACCACCGTCGCCCTCTCCGACCTCGTGCCCGCCGGTACGAGCTACGTGGCCGGCTCGATCAGCGGCCCGGGTGCAAGCGCTGTCTCTGCGCCCGAGCTGTCGTGGTCGTTCCCGCTCGGCAACGGCGAGACCCGCACGCTCCACTTCGCGACCACGGCCCCCGCCGATGACGCGGCGTTCCTTCCGACCGACGGCAATATCGCGCCGGTCGTCGCTCGTAACGAGGCACTGCCGACCCTGGTCACGACCACCGGGGCCGAGTGGATCCTCGTGGGTGAGTCGCTCGCGGTGACCATCAGCTATATCAACCACGGCCCCGCGGTGAGCAATGCGATGCTGCGCCAATCGGTCGGCGACGCGCTCACCGTTGTGAACCCGGGGTCGGGCACTCTCGATGGCTCCACACTCACCTGGGGTCTCGGCGACCTCGTGTCGGGAGCGACCGGCAATGTCACCTTCACGGTGACCGCCGACAGCGCCGGACCGTTCGTCGTCGAGCGCGCGAACCTCACCTCGAGCGGCGTGCCGCAGCTCAGCAACGACGTCTTCGGCGTCGCCGTGGAGCCCTGCGACGAAGGTCTCTGTGAGTTGAGCATCGCCGTCCCGAACGAGGGATGTGTCACGACTGCGGCCCTCGATGGCACCGTCATCGACCTGCTCACCTGCGGCGACGGTGCCTGCGCCGCGACCGCTCCCGTCATCTGCCTCGGTGGTGTCGCAACCGGCACCTGCACGCCCGGTGAGCCCGGCACCGAGACCTGCAACGGCGAAGACGACGACTGTGACAATGCCATCGACGAGGAGCTCACCCGTGAGACGACGTGTGGTGTCGGCGCCTGTGCCGGCACGGTCGGCACGGAGACCTGCACCAATGGCGACTGGGGCGGCGACGACTGCGACCCCGACGCAGCGGCTGGTATCGAGACCTGCAACGGCGACGACGACGACTGCGATGGCTTCATCGACGAAGACCTGCTCGCGACGTCGGAGTCCTGTACGCTCGATGGCGGATGCGCTGGCGTGATGAGCGTCGTCTGCCTCGACGGCGCCGCCGTGCAGAGCGGCGAGTGTGTGCTCGCCGAGGCCATCGCCGACATCTGCAATGGCGACGACGATGACTGCGATGGCGACACCGACGAGGACTTCATCGCCGCCTCGGTGAGCTGCGGGTCTGGCGCCTGCGGCGTCAGTCAGGGCCTGACCAGCTGCGTTGGCGGTGTCCTGGGCACCACCTGCGACCCGCTCTGGTCGGGCATCCCCGACACCACCTGTGGTTCGGGTTCGACCGGCCTCAACGCCATCTACCTGGTCGTGACCAATGCCGTCGGCGAGCCGATCGGCAGCGTCCGCTGCTTCCAGGATCTCGGCGCACCCAACACGCCCGTCGTCTGCGATACGAAACCGAATAGCACGGAGCTCGTGGTCAATCCCGCGCTCCTCTGCGAAGGAGTGGCCCCGTGAACCGTTACTTGATTTTCAAGACATGTCTGGCCACTGGCCTCCTCCTTCCGCTCGCCGCGTGTGGAAGTGACACCGACAGCGCCTACCCGAGCAAGCTGTCGATCTCGGCCCAACCGCTGACGCTCGGCGCCATCGGCAATGCCAGCTATACCATCACCGTCCGCAACGCCGACCCGGCCCCTGACAACGTCGTATGGTCGAAGACGGCCATCACCTCGGACCAGTTCGGCGACGGTCGCGGGGCGATAAGCTACGTCGGCCCATGCGACGCGAGCCGAAATCCACACGTGGTCGAGCTCGTCCTCGAGAGCCTCGCCGAGCCCGACGGCACGCCGGTCGCCCCCGACTCCTTCCGCAACCCCGCACCCGCGACCGCCCCGGTGACCCTCGAGGTCACCTGTGAGGAGAACCGCGATGTCCCGGTCGTCTTCAACCTGACGATCATGCGCGACGCCGAGCAGGGCTTCTTCGATGTGGCCGTGAACTTCGAAGACATCTTCTGTTCGGCCAAGGTCGACTGCACCGATGACCTCCTGCACGACGGTGCCGAGCGCGGCCCGACGGCCGTCTTCGCCTTTGCTTGTACGGCCGGCTCGGCCGATGACGCGGCTCAGCCGACCTGGCTGCACATGACGGACATCGTGCTGGAGTGCGACGGTCAGCCGCCGCTCTACTTCGACCCGACCGCGAGCCCCGGCCAGCATGGCCCGCTCGGCCCGCTGCCGAGCTTCTTCCAGACGGCCACCTATCGCGGCCAGGAGGACCTGCCGGGCCTCGACAAGTGTTATTGGAACTCGGCCTTCGGCGTTCGTGTCGGCGCGGCGCCGAACTGCCGGTTGCGGGCCCAGGCCACGGCGAGCCACGCTTCGTTCAGCCCGACGGGGGTCTCGCCCAATGGCTCGGTCTATCCATATGTGAACTTCGACGTGATGCTCACCGACCTCGGCGGCAACCTCATTTGCGACAACAACGGGCTCGACGACCCGACGAGCGGTGTCACGACCGACTACACCCCACCGACGGGCGCGTCGTTTGCGCACGAGTGGGAGTGCGACCCGGAGACCGACCCGGTCGACAAGCGCCTCGTCTGCGACGGCGTCTTCTCGGGCGGCACCCAGGCCGTGGCCGTGCCCACGCCGGAAGGTGTCAGCGTCAGCGTCGGCGGCATCCGCTCGCCGTCCTACACCTTGCCCGCGGGCGCCTTCATCGGCGGCCAGGCGAGCTGCTGCGTCAACCCCTGCTGCGACGGGACAGCGCTCCCCTGAATCGCCCGGGCCACTCGTGGCCGAGCACGTAGGGGCTGCGTCGGGCCGAAATGGTCGCGTCGGTCGCGGCTCTGTTGCGGATTGTGCGCGAGCTGGGAAAGACAGGGCTTGTCCAACCTTCGAGGTCGCGGCATGTTCCGCCGCCCGGCGCCCGGAAGTGTAGCGCCGAGGCGAAAACGAGGGCGCGATGGGCGAGGGTGAGACGAAAGTGAGCGGGCCGAAGCGGTCGTTGTCGGGCATCAAGTCGACCGGGCACCCGCACCTGGGCAATTACCTCGGCATGATCCGGCCGGCGATTGCGCTCCAGGACACGCACGAGGCGTACTACTTCGTCGCCGACCTGCATGCCCTGACGAGTGAGCGTGACCCGGTCGCGATGCGCCAGCAGACCTATGAGATCACCGCGACCTTCATCGCGTGTGGCCTCGACCCGAACCGCGCGGCCTTCTTCCGGCAGTCCGACGTGCCCGAGGTGACGGAGCTCGCGTGGTACCTGTCGTGTGTCGTCACGATGGGTGAGCTCGAGCGCGGCCACGCCTACAAAGCCAAGAAGGACGAGGGTGAGGCCGGTCGTGCGCTGCATGGCCTGTTCGCCTATCCCGTGCTGATGGCGGCCGACATCCTGATCTACGACTCGCATGTGGTGCCGGTCGGCAAGGACCAGATTCAGCACATCGAGATGACCCGCGACATGGCGCTGCGCTTCAACTACCACTTCGGCGAGACCTTTCGCGTGCCAGAAGGCCTCGTGCGCGAAGACGTCATGACCATCCCGGGCATCGATGGCCGCAAGATGAGCAAGTCGTATGACAACGGTATCGAGGTCTTCCTTCCGGCGAAGAAGCTCAAGCAGCGGGTCATGCAGATCGTCACCGACTCGACACCGCTCGAAGCCCCCAAAGACCCCGAAACCTGCAACGTCGTGGCGCTCTACAAGTACTTCGCGACGCCCGACGAGCTCGCCGATATGAAAGCGAAATACCGCGCGGGCAACTACGGCTACGGGCACGCCAAGGTGGCGCTCTACGAGGCCATCGAGCGGCAGCTCGGCGACAAACGCGCGACGTATGACCGGCTCATGGCCAACCCGGGCGAGCTCGAAGAGATCTTGCGCGTCGGGGCCGCCAAGGCGCGCGGCGTCGCTCAGGAGGTCGTCGGTCGTGTGCGTGAGAAGGTCGGCTTCGCCAAGCGCCCCGTGGGCCTCTGAGGCTCTGCGTCGAGTGACCGGGCGGTTGCGTTGGCCATCGACGCGTCGCACCTGAAGTGGTGGCCTGGACCTCCGTGCTCGTGCCTTGCTTGCCGCGGTGGCGATGCTCAAGGCTCCTTGTATGGACCGAAGGCCTCGGCGACGAGGGTACCTCGGCACCATAGAGCCAAGCGATAGAACCCGACCGCACGCTCAGGGGCCGCCCTTGTTGAATGACGCGTCGGCCGCGCCTGACAGGCAGCCCATGACCCACGGATAGGCGTCGGTGACGTAGTAGCCGTACTGGCCGTCGACGGTCATGCCGTTGCATGCGTCGAGGTCGCCCGCGGCCGTGAACTCCCAGTCGGCGACGTAGGTTCCGTCGTAGCTGCCGCCCGGGTCGGTGGCACTCGAAGGGCGTGTGCCGGCCTTGAGTGTGAAGCCCGAGACGGCCTTTCGCACGACCCCGGTGACCGGGTCGGGAAAGTACGAGCCATAGATGGGGAAGCCGTCGGCCGCGAAGCCGATGACGGGTGAGCGCACGTCGCCGGCCTCGTCCTCGAACATCGCGTTGGGGTTGCCATGATAATGATAGGTGCCGTCGGGCTGCGTGTGCGCGTTGTGCTCATCGGTCCCGAAGCTGTTGTTCGCACCCAGCGGGTCGAGGAGCCACGGCTCGTTGGCGGTGCAGCCGATGGCGACGTTGCCGTTCGCGTCGGCACCCGGGCTATTGGGCCGATAACAACCCGCCGAGAGCAGGTCGAGCGGGACGCCGTTCAACATGACGGCGTTGTAGGTGCGCTGCGACAGTGCCGTCGAGCTCGCCGCGAGTGTCGGCAGGCGCTTGAAGACGAAGGTGCGCTCGACCTCTTTGACGGGCGTCGCGAAGCGCCCGGTCTGGTTGAAGTCGTGGTTGGGGATGTTGTTCGAGGTCAGCGAGCACGTCGTGCCGTTGGTCGTGATGGCGACCGACGACGCCCACGGTGTATTGCTCTGGAGGTCTTTCACCGAGGCCGCGTACTCCTTGGCGTAGTCACCGCAATCGCCGCTGGTCTCGAGGAAGATGGCGTTCGTGAAGTCGGTGACTCCAGGCGTCGTGTCGGGTGTCACATCGCTTGCCGCGTCGCCCGACGTGTCGGGAGTGACTGCAGTGTCGGTGACCGTCGTGTCCACGGTCGTGTCTGCGGCCGCGTTGTCATCTGAGCAACCAATGCCAGGAGCGACCACGATGAGGAGGGCCGCGGCCCCGCCAACGAGGGGGGAGCGAGCGGAAAAACAAAAACGTTTCATGAGGTTCCTGGACGGATCAGCGGATGGCGATGACGAGCTTGCCGCGGGCACGGCCCGAGTCGCTGTGGCGGTGGGCATCCGCAATCTGCTCCAACGGATAGACCGTGTCGATGACCGGGCGGATGGCGCCGCTCTCGCAGAGGTCGGCCAACATATCGAGCTGCTTGCCGTCTGACCGCCGCGTGATGAAGCGACTCGGGACGCCCTGGAGGCGTGAGCCGACGATGTTGCAGGCCATCGCGACGCCGGTCCCGAGGAGACCGAAGACCGGGCCGGCCTTCTTCACGCGTTCAGGCAGGCCGGTCGAGATACCGACAATACGGCCGCCTTTGCGCAGGACCTTGCGGGCCTTTCTGGCTTCACGGAGGCTCAACGCATCGAGGACCACGTCGACGTCTCGAGTGACCTCGTCCCAGGCGACAGTGCGATAGTCGATGACCTCATCGGCCCCGAGCGCTCTGACGAAGTCGGCGTTCTTGGCACTACACGTCGTGATGACGTGGGCGCCGAGGTGCTTGCCGATCTGAATCGCGAGTGTGCCGACGCCGCCGGCCCCTGCCTGGACCAACAGACGCTCGCCGGCCTTTAGCTTGCTCTTATCGACCAGGGCTTGCCACGCCGTGAGGAAGGCGAGCGGCAGGCTCGCGGCCTCGTTGTGTGTCAGGTTCTTCGGCTTACGCCCGAGCTCGTCTTCCTCGACGACGGTCGACTCGGCGTAGGTGCCGGGTGTCTTCGGGTTGGGTGAGGCGATGACCTCGTCGCCGGGCGCCCAGCGGGTGACACCTTCGCCGACGGCGACCACCACGCCGGACAGGTCCATGCCGAGCGTGCGCGGCAGGTCGTAGCGCAAGGCGGCTCGCAGCGCGCCCCCGCGGATCTTGCAGTCGATAGGATTCACACTCGAGGCGTGGACGGCGACGAGCACCTGGCCCTTGCCGGGACTCGGCTCGGGGGCATCGTCGATCGAGAAGACCTCGGGTCCGCCATAGGCGGTGATTCGGGCTGCGCGCATGGCGGGGACCTTGGTTGGATGGGGGCGTCGGATTGAGTCGAGGGGCAACGGGCGAGCGCCCGCAGCATCAGGAGGATCAGGAGGCGAGCTCGATGGCAACCGGGGCGTGGTCGCTCGGCGTGAGCTCGTCCTTCTTCTTGCGCCAGTCGCGCAAGACCTCGGCCTTGGTGACACGTGCGGCGACGACGGCTGTGCCGAGCAGGTGGTCGATGCGCATGCCATGGTTGAAGCGGAAGTCGCCGCCGCGATAGTCCCAGAAGCTGAAGGTCCGGGGCGGGACGTGTGGCAGTACGAGGTCTTGGAGGCCGAACTCGACCAGGCGTTTCCAGCGCTGATGTTCGAGCGGATGGTAGCTCGGAATTCCCTCGAACTTCGAGACATCCCAGACGTCGTCGGGACCGGGGGCCACGTTGAGGTCACCCATCACGATGAGGGGCTCGTCTGGGCGGTGGTCGGTGTGGAGGCGATGGATGAGTGCGTCGTAGAAGCCGAGCTTGTAGGGGAACTTTTCGGAGTCGACGGACTGCCCCTGGGGGCAGTACAGGTTGATGATGCGCAGGCCCGCGGTGGTGGCGGCGATGTAGCGCGACTCGCCGTTGTCGCTCTCGAGGTTGGTCTGGACGTCGGTGAGCGGCGTCTTGCTGGCGATGAGGACGCCGTTCCAGCTCTTCTGGCCGAGGATGGCGACGTGGTAGCCGCGCGACTCGAACAGGTCGCGTGGGACCTTGTCGGTCTCGAGCTTGAGCTCCTGCATGGCGAGGACGTCGGGCTGCTCCTTGTCGAGGAAGAGGGCCGTCAGGTCTTTGCGGGCATTGATGGAGTTGATGTTCCAGGTGACGATTCGCATGAGCGGTCTATAGCAGGCAACGGACGGCCCTGCGACGCCCGGCTGAGAGCTGATGCGAAGTGTCGATATTCCGGTTGGTTGGGATGGTGTGCTGCGTTTGACAGCGGTCGGGGAACGGCTAATATGTCGCCTCGTGAACGCGAATCCAGCCGGCCCGACCGGCAGGCTCGCCGGGTGAAGTCGGAGACGGCCCACCCGAGCAGCGGTGCAGGCCCCCATTACACCTGTAGCGCCTGCTTTCGCGGAGCGATGACTCCCGAACACTGGGGTTCGGGATGAACGCTCGAAAATCAAACGATTCTTCAGGAGGTCGGTCATGAATCGAGTCATGGGTCTGTGCAGTGTGGCGTTGGTCGTAGGGCTCGGCGGATGTGGGTCCGGCGGCGTCGCAAAGATGTTCGAGTCCGAGGGCATCGCCGCCCCGGCCGGTGCGGAAGAGGCGGCCAAGGCGCCCGCGCGCAGCACGAAGGGCTTCCCGATGGACGACGATGCCCCGACCGAAGTCCCCAACATCGATGGCCCCTGGACATCCAACTGGGGTGACCCGCTGCGTTTCTCCCAGAACGGTGAGACCGCCACCGCCACCTTCGACATGGGTGGCAAGATGGACTGTGAGTGGAACGGCAAGAGCCGCTTCAACTGCTCGTGGAGCAACAACCAGGGCGGCAAGGGGCTGGCTCAGGTGTGGTGGGACACGGACCGTCCGACCGGCCAATGGGCCAACTCGAAGAACCTCAACGACTGGGGCACGCTGAAGTTCTCGCCCTGGAAGGACGGGCCGGCGGTGCTCGGTCCGGTGACCACCACCGGCGGATCGGCGGGCAGCTGCAACTCGACCAACGAGTGCTCGTCAGTGCCCGACCAGGCCTGCATCAACGGCGCCTGTGCGTCGTCCATCGGCATGAAGTGCGCCGCTCAGAGCGACTGCGGGCCGGTGCGCCGCAACGTCGAGTGTGTGCGCAACGTCTGCACGCCGAAGTGACCTGAGAGTTGATGTTGGGCGCTCCCGTTTTGCGGGGCGCCCAACGTCGCTAGTGCTGCGGCGCAGACGTAGTGACCTACGTCTGCCCGTCGCTTCGCGCCGGTCGCCTTCGGCGAGCCGCGGACTAGACGATCGGATTGGGGCTGCGCCCCAAGCCCCGCCCGCCCTTGGCGGGCCTAGCGCCTCGGCGCGGCGATAGACGAATCAAAATGGTGGCGCCGAGGCACTCGTGCTCAGCCGAAGCGGCCGGCGACGTAGTCCTCGGTCTGCTTCTGGGCGGGGTTCGAGAACACGCTGCGGGTGGTGCCGTGCTCGACCAGGTTGCCCTGGTAGAGGAACGCCGTGTAGTCGGAGACACGCGCGGCCTGCTGCATGTTGTGTGTGACGATGACGATGGTCAGGCGGTTTCGGAGCTCGCGGATGAGCTCCTCGATCCGGGCCGTCGCGATGGGGTCGAGCGCCGAGCAGGGCTCGTCCATGAGGAGCACTTCGGGCTCGAGCGCCAGGCTACGCGCGATGCAGAGCCGCTGCTGCTGCCCCCCGGAGAGGCTCGACCCGGAGCGGTTCAGGTGGTCTTTGACCTCGTCCCAGAGGGCCGCCTGTCGCAGCGCCTTCTCGGCGACCTCGTCGGGACGCGGCACCTTCATGCCGTTCAGCTTGAAGCCGGCGAGCACGTTGTCTTTGATCGACATCGACGGGAACGGGTTGGGCTTCTGGAAGACCATGCCCACGTGGCGGCGGAGGCGCACCGGGTTGATGTTCGGGCCGTAGATGTTCTCGTCGTCGAGGAAGACGTAGCCCTTGACGCTGGCCGACGGTGTCAGCTCATGCATGCGGTTCAAGCAACGCAGGAACGTCGACTTGCCGCAGCCCGAGGGCCCGATGATGGCAGTCACGCGGCGATCGGGGATCGGCAGCGTGATGCCCTTGATAGCTTCGTTCTTGCCGTAATAGGCGAAGAGCTCTTCGGCGTGCATCCGCGAAGCCGGGGCGGGCTCGTTGGAGTCGGCGACATCGGGGAGGACGAAGAGCGGGGCGCGCATAGGCGCGTGGGCGTGACCTGTCATCGCGGGGCTCGGGTCGGGGAGGGCGGAGACTTTCTTGGAGGCGACCATGGTTTCACCCTTCGATCCGCGTCTGCAGACGCGAGCGGAGCCAGATGGCGAGCCCGTTCATGACGAGCATCACCGTGAGGAGGACGATAATCGCGGCGGCGGCGGTGACGTGGAAGTCAGCCGACGGGCGCGAGACCCAGTTGAAGATCTGGATCGGGAGCGCGGTGAAGGCCGAGCTCAAGGAGTCTGGGACGAAGGCGACATAGGTCAGCGCGCCGATCGTGATGAGGGGCGCCGTCTCTCCGATGGCGCGGGCGAGCGCCAGGATGACGCCGGTCAGGATGCCGGGCAGGGCGAGCGGCAGCACGATGGTGCGCAAGGTGATCCAACGGTCGCCACCGAGCCCATAGCTCGCTTCGCGTAGCCCGTGCGGCACGGTGCGCAGGGCCTCGCGTGAGGCCATGATGATCATCGGCAGGACGAGCAGCGCCAGCGTGGCAGCACCGGCCAGGATGCTGCGGCCCATGCCCAGCGTGCGGACGAAGACCTCGAGCGCGAGCAGCGCATAGACGATGGAGGGGACACCGGCGAGGGTCGAGATGATGAGCTCGACGAAGCGGGTGAAGCGCGACGGGTGGGCGTACTCCTCGAGCCAGAGGGCTGCGCCGATGCCGAGCGGCAGGGCGATGGCCGCCGTGAGGACCATGAGCATGCCGGTGCCGGCGAGCGCGGGCCCGATGCCGGCAGACGCTGCGCGGCGCGACGGGAGGTCGGTGAGGAAGTCGCCCGAGAGGCGCTCGGCACCCTGGATGAAGGTCGTCCCGATGAGGATGGCGAGCAGCGCCAACGGCAGGATGATGGCCAGCATCCCGATGAGCTTGAGCGTCTTCTCGCCGACCTTTCCCGACGGCAGGATGAGGAGCGGAGCGCCGTGGCCCGAGCCATGGGAGGTGCGTGTGGTCATGCGTGCCCCCCGCGATTCAGGCGCGAACGGAGCTTGAACGAGATGACGTTGAAGACGAGCGTCGTCAGGAACAGCATCAGGCCGACGGCGAAGATGGTTTGAAAACCAAGAGAACCGGCGGGCGTGTCGCCGAGGCTGACCTGGACGATGAAGGCGGTCATGGTCTGGACCGGCTCGCGGGGGTCGAGCGTGAGGTTGGGCTCCATGCCGGCGGCGATGGCGACGATCATCGTCTCGCCGATGGCGCGTGAGAGGCCGAGAATCACCGAGGCCGTGATGCCCGAAGCAGCAGCTGGCAGGACCACGCGGAAGATGGTGCGGACCTTGGTGCCGCCCAGAGCGGAGGCGCCTTCACGCAGGCTGCGAGGGACGGCGTAGATGGCGTCCTCTGAGAGTGAGGCGATGATGGGGGTGATCATGAGCCCCATCACGAGGCCGGCGGCGAGTGCGTTGGCGCCCGAGATGCCCGGGATGAACGACTGGATGGCGGGCGTGATGAACGACAGGGCGAAGTAGCCGTAGACGACGGTCGGGATGCCGGCGAGCAATTCCAGTGCGGGCTTGGCAGTCTTACGGACACGAGGCGAGGCGAACTCGGAGAGATAGATGGCGGCGAAGAGGCCGAGCGGCAGGGCCACCGAGATGGCGATGAGCGTCGTGAGCAGGGTGCCGGTGATGAGCGGCCAGATGCCGAAGTGGGGCTCGGAGAAGAGCGGAGTCCACTGGGTGTCGCCGAAGAACTGGCCGAACGAGACCTGCTGGAAGAACGAGATGGACTCGCCAAAGAGGACGACGACGATGCCGGCGGCGGTCAGGATCGAGACCATCGCGAACGAGCCGAAGAGCCTTTCGATGAGGCGTTCCTTGAGAGAGCGCGGGATCTTCAGATCGACAGGTGCATGCAGGGGCGACCCGCCGCCTGAGGCGTTCGTGCTCAGCGTGTCCGGGGTGGTGGCCGTCATGGTCAGTTGGCTTGCTCTTTGGCGAGCAGGTCCTTGATCGAGACACCGACCTGAGAGCCCTTGCCCTGGAAGAGGGAGCCGGTCTTCCTGGTGTCGACGCGGGCCTTGGCGAGCGGGTAGGCCTCGGCGGGAAGCGGAATGTAGCCGACCTCCCTCGAAAGAGCGGCTGCCTTCTCGAGGTAGAAGTCGACGAAGGCTTTCACCTCCGGGCGCTCGAGCGACTTCACCGAGAAGTAGACGAAGAGGGGGCGGCTCAGCGGGAAGTAGGAGCCGTCGCCGATGGTCTCGAGCGTAGGTGTGACCGGGCCTGCGCCGCGACCGCCGTCGACCGGGACGACCTTGAGGCGTTCCTTGTTCTCCTCGTAGTAGGCGAAGCCGAAGAAGGCGAGCCCGTTCTTGTCGGAGGCGACCCCGCGCACGAGCGCGTTGTCGTCTTCGCTGGAGGTGTAGTCGCCGCGTGAGGCGTGCTCTTTGCCGACGATGGCCTCGGTCCAGTAGTCGTAGGTGCCCGAGTCGACGCCGGCCCCGTAGAGCTTGAACTCGGTGTCGGGCCAGCCTGCGCGGATCTGGCTCCAGCGCTTGATGGTCTGCTGGGCCTCGGGTGCCCACATGGTCTTGAGCTCTTCCCGTGTCAGCGTGTCGACGAAGGTGTTCTCCGGGTGGACCACGACCGCGATGCCGTCATAGGCGATGGGGAGCTCGATCCAGGTGACGCCGTTCTTCGCGCAGAGCTCGACTTCGGAGGGCTTGATGGGGCGTGAAGCGTCCTGGAAGTCGGTCTCGCCCGAGCAGAACTTCTTGAAGCCGCCGCCCGTGCCGCTCACACCGACCGTGACGCGGACGCTGGAGTCGACTTTGCGGAACTCTTCGGCCACGGCTTCGCTGATCAAGAAGACGGTGCTCGACCCGTCGCCAGCGACGGTCTTGTGTGAGCCGCCGCCGCAGGCGGCTAGAAGGTGGACGCCGAGCAGGAACGCTGCCGGGCTGAGGGTGACTCGTGTTGCCATGGTTGCCTTCCTGTCGGGCCCGCCGGGCCAGACGCGCGGAACGTGGCACCGCCCGATGACGGGGTCATGGCGGTTCGGCAACATCTCGTGTGGAGGCTGTGTGACAGTCGTGTGACAACCGCGGATAGCGCCTGTTCCCACGCGGCCTCAACGAGGTTATGTACGGCGCCATGGAAGCGGGTTTCCCTAACGATGACGAAGGTCGCGCTGGTGATCGTAGCGGTGACGAAGGTCGCGGCGGCGATGGGACCGGTGTCAAAGGACCCCTCGCTGGGCTCGGGCCCGGCGGCGCGCGCAGCCACTGGCTTCGAGTGCTGCTCGCCTCGGTCCTGCTGGTCGTTGGGGCCCTGGGACTCGGAGCGGGTGCGCCTGCCTGGTGGCTCGGCGTCGGGCTGATGGTCGCGGGCGCCACGCTGATCGTCGCACCGATGGGCGGCGGCTGGCGGTGGATCGTCGCGCGCCTGCCCGGCGATGGAAGTGCCTGGCGCGGTTGGGTTCTCGAGGTGCTCTCGGTGGGGCTGGTCGTGCTCGTCGCGACCATCATGTTGGGTGGCGCGCTCGATGGGCGGCCGGTCTCGGGCGACCACACGGTGCACTTCGCCAAGTTCCTCGAGGCCCAGTCGTTGCTCGGCGACACGGGGCGGCTCCTCGGGTGGAGCCACGACCTCTATGCGGGCCATCCGATGGGGTATCAGTACCCGTTTCTTCCGGACCTCTGGCTCCTGATGTTCGAGCGGGTCCTCGGGCTCACCTCCGAGGTCGCGTATGGTGTCGGGATCTGGGCCTTCTGGGTGGTGCTCGGCCTCTCGGTCTATGCCTTTGGCAAACGCGCCTTTTCACGCTCGGTCGGGGTCGTCGGGGCGGTCGCCTACCTTACGACCGGCGGGCTGCCACATGCGGGCGGGTGGGAGTACATCATCCGCTCGGGGGTGTGGCCGCAGTGGTTGGCGATGGCCTTCTTCTTGATCGCCGTCTCCCGGCTGGATGACGTCGTGGTGGGACGTAGCCGGCGGGCGCTCGCGATGTGTGCCTTGTTGCTGGGGCTGTCGTTGCTCGGGCACCAGGCGAGTATCCTGGCGGGCCTCATCGGTGTCGTGGCGCTGGTCCTGACCTGGCTCTGGGGGCCGCGTCCGAAGAGCGCGGACGGTGTATCGCCGCGTGTCGGAGGCGTCGCCTGGCGGCTCCTGCTCGTGGCCGGGTTGGCGTTCTTGATCGCGGCGTCGTTCATGCTGCCGTTCCTCGACACCCGTGAGCTCACTGACGAACGTGGGAACTTCTGGGCGACGAGCTACACGTTGGGCGAGGCGCTTTTGAGTCGGGCTTCCATCATCGGCGAGTTGCCGATCATTGCAATTGGTGCCATCGCTGGTGCCGCGCTCACCCTCGTCCGCAAACCCGGCATGCTCGCGGTCTTTGCGACCTTCTACGCGATCGTGGCCATCGTCGGCAGCCATTCGAGCACGCTCGGAGAGCTCGACCTGCTCGATGCGGCCGACCCCTTCCGACACGTCATCTGGTATCGCATCGTCGAGCTCGGCAAGCCGTTCTACTTCGTCCTGGCGGCGTCTGCGCTGGTCGCTTTCGCAAGGGCGATGACGGCTCGGACGGCCGCCGTACCAGCGTCGACCCGCGCCATCTGGGCGTTCGCGCTGGGGACGGTGTTGGCCCCGATAGGCGGCGGAGTCGCCACCGCGTGGTGGGTCGGCGAGCTCGATCGGGACTCGCGGGTCCTCTACGAAATGCCGAACGCTACGGAGCGTGAGGCGTTGGTTCGTCGCATTCGTGAGCTGGCGCCGATTGGCCAGGTGGACCCAACTGCGTTGCGTGTTGGCAAGGGCGCGCAGGGGCCTGATGCGCCAGGCTTCTTCCGGGTCGCCAACCTGACGGGGATGTCGGACCGCTACCTGTCGGACCTCGGGCCTCTCATCGGCCGCCCGCTCTACAAGCCGGGCTTCACGCCGGTCTCGAACTACCTCTACAAGATCCGCGCACAGTCGACGGCCGCGCTCACAGCCATCAACGTCGCCTATGCGTTCTCTGACCGGACGCTGCCGCCGATGGACTGGGAGCCGATCGAGTCGTTCGGTCCGCTTCGTCTCTATCGGTTCAGGCAATTCGATCCGCGGCTGTGGCGCGTCATGGGGCGGGAGCCGACCTCGGGTGAGCTGCGTGAGGTGGCGTCGGCGACGCAGGTGCGGATGGTCGGGTTCACGCGAGAGTCGATGACCTTCGAGGTCTCCAACATCCCGCCGAAGATGCCGAAGGACGCCCTCTTGCGCATCAACGTGTCGGCCTTCCCACGCTGGAATGCGACGCAGGATGGGCGGCCGGTCGACATCACCACGGTGCCGCTCGAAGGGCATCCGGGGACCGGGTTCATGGCAGTGCCGCTGGTCAGTGGGCGGGTCCACTTCGAGTTCGCGTTGTCGACCCTCGATCGGGTCGGGTTCGCATCGACCATCCTCGGGTTGGTGCTGGTTGCGCTCGTTGTATTGAGCCAGGTGCGCCGCCTCTCGACCTGGCCCGTGCTGCGCCACGTGGGGCTTGTGGTCGACTGGTCGGGACCTCGGTCTGGAGACGAACGGCCGCCACGCCAGGTGTTCGGGTTGTCGCTCGGCACGGTGGGCGTCGTGGTCCTGCTGGCCGCCGCGTCAGTTGGGCTGCTCGTCCTCGGGTCGCTCGAGTTCGCGCGTGAGCTGGCGCCCAAGGCGGCTGCGGAACGCGAGGTGACCGCGGTCCTGTGGGACGCGGCGAGCGAGCTCGACGAGGCCGAGGTGAAGCTCGGCGACGTGCCCTGTCGCTTCGTCCTCGATCGATTCCTGTGCCGCGGGAAGGACCCGCGCTTCGAGGTCGCCCGGACGCCGGCGGTCTTCGCTGAGTTCGAACACGCGACCTGCATCAAGCTGGAACCCGAAGGCACGACCAGGGCATCGGCGACCTTCAAGGATGTTCCACCGGGCGAGCTGTCGCTGCTGGTCGGGTCCCGTTCGATGCATGAGAGCTTGCCGTCGCGGGCGACGAGCTTTCGGGTCTTCGTGAACGAGAGCCTCGTCGACGAGGTGAGCCTGCGGTTTCGGCCCCAGCGTGAGCGGAGGCTCCTCGACCTCGTCGCCAAGACGGGGGTGAAGGAACCGTTCACGCTCCGGATTGAGGTCGAGGCCCCGGACGAGGAAGCGCGAAATGCATGTTTCTTCGCCCAGGTTGTGACGACCCGAGCCACGGTCGGGGGCACGGCCGAGCCCTGAGCACGGGCTGCTATCCCCGCGGTTCCGCGGAACTGGATAACGGCACGAGACGGTTTCAGCGGGTGGGATTCGATCCTTGACGGTCGTCGGGTCCGTCCCCATGCTGAACGTTATGGACGTTTCAAGATCGGCTGAACGGGTGATGGTCATCGGCGCATCGAGCGGCATCGGAAGGGCGCTGGTCGATGCCTTGATGGCGCGTGGTGCCTCAGTGGTGGGCGTGGGTCGCAACGCGGAGCGGCTCGCTCAGGTCGAGTGCGAGGTAGCGTCGACGTTGTTCTCGACGCGGGTCCTCGATGCGCGTGACTTCGACGCGACCATGGAGGCGGTGGGCGAAGCGACGGCCGGAGGGCCGCTGACGGGGCTCGTGAATCTGGCGGGCGCCATCATGCTCAAGCCGGCGCACCGGACGAGCGCGAGCGATTGGGGCGACATGGTGGCACAGAACCTGACGACGGCGTTCGCGACCGTGCGTGCCGCGGGCATGCACCTCGGTCGAAGCACTTCCCAGCCCGAGCTCCCCATGGCGTCTGTCGTCCTGATGTCGACCGCGGCGTCGCAGATCGGGCTCCAGAACCACGAGGCGGTGGCGGCCACGAAGGCCGGGATCGGCGGGCTCGTGTTGAGCGCGTCGGCGACCTATGCGCGTAAAGGCATCCGCTTCAACGCCGTGGCGCCGGGCCTCACCCGGACCCCGCTGGCCGGGGCGCTCGCGTCGGACCCCCGGATGGTCGAAGCGAGCGTGAAGATGCACCCCATCGGCCGCATCGGCGAGCCGCGCGACGTGGCCGCCGCGGTCGCATGGTTGCTCGACCCGGCGAACTCTTGGGTGACGGGCCAGGTCATCACCGTGGACGGCGGCCTCTCCACCCTCAAGCTGCCCGCCTGAGCTTCCCAGCAGGGGTCGGGACATTTCATATTTCATATTTGGCCGGCCAACGGTGCGCCCCCCGAGCTCCCAGCAGGGGTCGGGACATTTCATATTTCATATTTGGCGCCCACCTGGACGGGGCGTCAGATCGAAACGGCAGGTCGCCTGCCGCAGGCCCGCGGCGGAGCGGGCCGTAGCAGGCGACCGATACGGCGACGTCCCACGGGCGTTTCCATACTTTCTGGTGGGCGTCCGCCCGTGGGACGTCAGGAGCGGTAAGCAGCATGAGCAGCGCGCGCAGGGTCGGGCTCCTGGTGGTCGGGGGCGGGTTGGCTGGTCTGGCCGCCGCCAGGGTCGCGCAATCGCGTGGGGTCGATTGGCGACTCGTCGAAGGCTCGGACCGGCTCGGCGGGCGCGTCGCCACCGACACCGTCGAAGGCTTCGCGATCGACCGCGGCTTCCAGGTGCTCCTCACGGCCTACCCGTCGTTGTCGGACCACCTGGACGAGCTGGCCCTTGGGCGGTTCACCCCCGGTGCGTGGGTCCGCGTCGACCAGGGCGGCAGGTCCGCCTTCCATCGCGCCATCGACCCGTGGCGCCGCCCGCTCGACGCGCTCGCGCTCGACTGGCGCCACGTCCTCCCGCTGCGCGACGCCATGAAGCTGGCGCGGCTCCGTGGGACGATTCATCGTGAGGACGATGCGGCCCGTGGTGTCTCGACCGTCGAGTATCTCGAGAATCGAGGTTTCTCCCAGACGGCCATGGACCGGTTCTTTCGCCCCTTCTTCGGAGGTGTACTCCTCGACCGGGGACTGGGTGCACCCGCGACCTTCATGCGGCGCCTCTTCGGGTACTTCTCGCGGGGCGATGCGGCCATCCCGGCGCACGGCATGGGGCGCCTTCCCGCAGCCCTGGCGGGACCCCTGGACCCGACCCGGATAGCATGCGGGAGCCGGGTCACGTCCATCGTCGGTGGCCGGGTCACCCTTGGAACGGGCGAGGTCATCGAGGCCGACAAGGTCATCGTCTGCACCGACCCGGACGCGGCGGCGGCGCTGACCGGCGGCTCGTCCCCCCAGCCGACCCGTTGGCACGCGACGACGACCTGCTACTACACGGTGGATGGGGACGGCGCGCTGCCAACCCCGCTGGACACGCCGACGCTCGTCCTGAACGCGGTCGGCCCCAAGAACAGCCCCATCCATCACATCGCTCCCCTCTCGACCGTCTCGCCGACCCTGGCGCCTGCACGTCGCCACCTCATCTCGGTCTCGCACGACGGTGTCGCCGACGCGGGGCTCGAGCCGGCCATCACCGCCGAGCTCAGGCGTTGGTTTCCCGACACACGGTGGCGGCTCTTGGCCATCACGCCCGTCGCTCACGCCCTGCCGGCCTGGCCCGACTCGAAGCGTTCGGACCCGTTCCGAGTCCTGAACGACCGCCTCTATCTGGCGGGCGACGGCATCGCCGACCGCAGCATCGAGGGGGCGCTGAGCTCGGGTCGACAGGCCGCTGAAGCGATCCTGGCCTAACGATCCTCGTCTTCGTCCTCGAGCGCCGTCAGGTCGGGGGCGTCCACGATCCGGCGCGCGATGTCGAAGCCGAAGCCGGCCCGCCCCAGGGTCGCGAGCTGCTTCTGTCGTGACTTCATACGCGCCGTGCGGTCGGTTGTCTGGAGCCCCGAGCCGAACGGGCCGAGGCGCTTCTTGCGCGCCAGCGACAACGCCGCGGTCCAGTCCGGGTTGTCGGACTCGGCGCGAAGCTCGTCGATGGCGCCTTCGATGGCGGCCGGCGCCGTCTCTTTGTGTTTGAGGTCACGCGCGATGGTCGACAACGAGCGCCCGCGGCGCTGCAGTGAGTGGGCACGAATGCCCGCGAACAAGCTGTCGTCGAGCACCTTGATGCGGAGCAGGGTCGCGATGACCGCGTCGATCCAGGGGCGTGTATTCGACTCCGGGCATTCGTTCGCTGCCACCGCGTCTCGCATCTTCTGACCGAGGTAGCGCCGCATCTTCTCGACGGTGCCCGGGTAGCGAATCGCGTAGCTCAGCGCCAGGTCCTTCAGCGCCTCCTCGGAGGTGATGGGACGTCGTCGCTTCTTCGGGGCGTCGCTCGCGCGGTCTCGGCGCTCAGCACGTGGGCCGCCGCGCGCCAACCGTCAGCCGCCTTCTTCGGCGCCGGCGTCGACCTCGTCGATCTGCCAGGTGGCCGACGCCCGCTCCCAACCTGCGAGCAGCTTGGCCCGCAAGGCATCATTATCGTCGTCGCCCGCGGGGTAGCGCAGGTCGAGGGTCACGACGAGGTAGTTCCATTCGGCGCGCGCCTTCATCCGCGTCTCGAAGATGCGGGCCTTGTTCGAGCCGCCGAGCTCCCCCGAACGTTCTTCGATCTGGTCGAGCACCACGCCGAGCTGCTCGCCGTGTTTGATGCAGTCGCGCACCCAGTCGTCGATGTTGGGGATCTTGGTACGCACGAGCGCCAGCATCGTCTTGACCGGTGGCAGGTCGAGCCGGCTCACGAACGCGGCGGTGTGGATGACCTCGGCCGCCCACGCCTCGTGCAGGAAGCCGAAGCCGTCGGGGTAGAGGGCGCCGAGCCCGCGCTCGATGATGCCTTCGCCATCGCCGACGTGGATGGCCACGGCCCTTACGACATCGCGCAGCGCCTGGTGGGCGTCGTCGTGTGAGTGGTCGAGCGCGCGCGCGGAGTTCTTGAGCGCGACGATGTCCGGGTCACCGACGTCGGGAGGTGCCAGGACCTCGGTCAGCTCTGCATTGACGGCTTCGAGAGCAGGCACGAGCGGCACCAGGGCCGTCCGTTCCATCATCAGGTCCCGGTGACGCAAAAGACCGACATAGATGCGATGCCAGACTTCGGCGGGCAAGAGCTGCGACATCGTTCCTCTGAGATCCTCGTCCGGTGTCTGAAGGGTCGATTCACCGCGCGCTCTGCACGGGACCGACCTTGTGGGCGAAGTTGACCCATGCAGGGCCAGATCGTCAAGCCGAGGCCAGACGTCATCACTCGAAGACGACGGTCTTGCCTTCGTGGACGATGATGCGGTCTTCGAGGTGCCACTTCACGGCGCGGGCGAGGACCTGGCGCTCCACGTCGCGCCCGAGTGACACGAGCTCGTCGGCCCGGTGGCGATGCGTCACACGCAGCGTGTCCTGTTCGATGATGGGGCCCTGGTCGAGCTCGGCCGTCACGTAGTGGGCCGTGGCGCCGATGATCTTGACCCCGCGGTCCCAGGCCTGGTGGTAGGGCTTGGCGCCTGCGAAGGCCGGCAGGAACGAGTGGTGGATGTTGATGATACGCGAGGGGAAGAGGTCGACGAGACCCGGCGAAAGGATGCGCATGAAACGCGCCAGCACGAGCAGGTCGAGGTCCTTGACGAGCTCCAGGATGCGGGCTTCGGCGAGGCTGGCATCGTCGCTCGAAACGTCTGCTCGGGCGGCCTTCCCGCTCCCGCGGTAGGGGCGGGAAGGCTCGCCCGAGCGATCCGATCGGTCGTAGGGCACGTGGTGGAAGGGCAACCCGAAGTCTTTCGCTGCCTGCTCGGAGTCGAGGTGGTTCGACACGATCATCGCGATCGAGCAGGGTAGCTCGCCGCGCCGCCAGCGCCACAGGAGCTCCATGAGCGCGTGGTCGTGTTTGCTCACGAAGAGGGCGACCCGCTTCACGTCGCGTTCCCACGACAGGCGCCACTGCATGCCGTAGCGCTTGGCGACGACCTCGGAGAACGCGTTCTCGAGAGCGCGTGGGCTGACCGTCCCGACGAACTCGACGCGCATGAAGAAGACCCCGCCATGGGCCCGGGTCGTGTGCTGGTCGAGGTGGGTGACGTTGACGCCGTGGTTGTAGAGGAAGGTGGTGACGGTCGCGACGATGCCCGAGGTGTCGGGGCAGGTCACGAGCAGGCGGGCGCTTTGACGGGCGAGTTGTCCCATACGCCCGGATTAGCAGGGCTTGGGCCTGGGCGCCACCTGCTCGCAGGTGGATTGGTGCTCCGCTGATTTGCGCGTGATGAAACCGTCGGGGGTCGACCACCGTAGGGAAAGAGGTTCGAGGCTCTGGCGGGTGCGACCGCGGCCCGGACTCGAAGTGACCTGTTTTCAAGGGGTTGGTGACGTGATTTCGACTCGTTTCAGCATCTTCGCGAGCGCGCTGGTGGGGACCCTCATAGCGGCGGCCTGCAGCCAGCCGGCCGAGTCCGCGCCGCCGCGCGACAACGCCGATGGGGGCAAGGACCCGATGCGCAGCGCGCGCAATGCGCCGTTCGTCGAGGGGCGGTGGGTCAAGCCGAGCACGGCAGAACTGAAGCAGCGGCTGACTCCGTTGCAGTACGAGGTCACGCAGAACGATGCGACCGAGCCCTCGTTCCAGAACACGTTGTGGGACCACAAGGCCGACGGGCTCTATGTCGACATCGTGAGCGGCGAGCCGCTCTTCTCGTCGCGTGACAAGTTCGACTCGGGCACGGGCTGGCCGAGCTTCACCAAGCCCGTCGACCCGCAGAGGGTCACGACCAAGGTCGACTCGGCGCATGGCATGACCCGCACCGAGGTGCGCAGCAAGTCCGCGGACTCACACCTCGGCCATGTCTTCAACGACGGCCCGGCGCCCGACGGACTTCGTTACTGCATCAACTCGGCCTCGCTCCGGTTCGTGCCGGTGGGGGCGCTCGAAGCCGAAGGGTATGGCGCGTGGAAGGGGCTGTTCGTGGGCGTCAAGACGACGATTGCGGCCCCGCCGGCGCCCAGCGAGTGCGCGCCCGGAGCTATGGGCGGATGCTCGGCGACGTTCGAGACGGCTGTCTTCGCGGGTGGTTGCTTCTGGGGCATGGAGGAGATCCTGCGTAAGGTGGACGGCGTCCTCGAGACGGAGGTCGGCTATGCCGGTGGCAACATCTCGAACCCGACGTACGAGCAGGTGTCCAGCGGCAAGACGGGGCACGCGGAGTCCATCCGGGTGACCTTCGACCCGAAGAAGATCACGTACGCGAAGCTGCTCGAGGAGTGGTTCTTCAAGATGCACGACCCGACGACGAAGAACCGCCAGGGCAACGACATCGGGACCCAGTACCGGTCAGCCATCTTCTTCGTGAACGAGTCACAGCGGCGTGTGGCCCACGAGGTCATCACGAAGATCGACGCGTCAGGTTTCTGGAAGAAGCCTATCGTGACCGAGGTCGCAGCCGCCGGGCCGTTCACGCCGGCCGAGGAGTATCACCAGGACTACCTGCAGCGGAACCCGGATGGGTATACCTGCCACTTCATGCGCGAGTGAGGGGTGGCGCCGACCCGGGCGTCGGCGCGGGCCCGGGCGCGGAGGTTGGCGCGGGCGCGGGGGTTGGCGCGGGCGTGGGCCCGGGCGTTGGCGTGGCCCCGTGCGTTGGCGCGGGCGCGGGGGTTGGCGTGGGCGTGGGCCCGGGCGTAGGCGCGGGGGTTGGCGTGGGCGTGGGCCCGGGCGTAGGCGCGGGCGTGGGCCCGGGCGCGGGCGTGGCCCCGGGGGTTGGCGCGGGCGTGGGCGTGGCCCCGGGGGTTGGTGCGGGCCCGGGGGGTGGCGTGGGCGTGGGCCCGGGCGTAGGCGTGGGCGAAGCAGGCTTCGCCCCGATAACGGCGTAGGCGCAGGCCGCGGGCTCAGCGGATGAAGGCTTCGCTGCGCCAGGACCAGGCCTTCCACAGGCCGCCGAAGAAGCCGGTCGACGCGGTGTGGTCGAAGTCGAAGCCGTCCTCGGTGCGCACCCGGTACATGGTCATCGCGCTGAAGCCCGTGATGGCCGAGGCCGTGTTCGCGATGCCGCGCAGGTTCGGGAAGTCGGCGGCGAAGAGGTCGCCGTCGAGCACCGTGCGCCAGCCGATGTACGGAATCATGAAGAGCATGCCGCAGGCCGAGCAGGGGCCCGTCTCGGCGCCGAACTCGATGACCGTGAAGTCGGCGTCGAGGCCGGTCTTGGACTCCCACGTGAGGCGCGACAAGAGGCTGCCGGGCGGCGGCGTGAGGTTCTCGGGGATGCCGAGCAGCGGGCCCATGACGAACTCGTGAGAGCCCATCGCAAGGACCTCGCCCTCAGCCCCGCCGATGGCGCGAAGGGTGCCCTTGGTCTGGCCGTGGGTCTCGTCCGACCAGACGCCCGATGCGTCGCGTCGCAGCATGGTGGCGCGTGAGCCGACCGCCCACAGGTCGACGCCGTCGCCGCCCAGGGCCAAGAGGTCGTACTCCGTGCCCGTGCTCTCCGAGGTCCAGGTCGCTCCATCGAACGACGCGGCCGCGCCCCCGTCGCCGACCGCGAGCAGGCGCTGGCCATCGCGCCACAGGGCGCGGAAGGTCTTGTCCCCACTCGTGAAAGAGACGAGCTGCGGGTTGGTCTCGTCGTAGGTGACGAGCCCGAGAGTGCCCGCCTCACCGGCTACCCAGGCCTCGGTGGCCGAGGTCGCCGACACCGCGAAGAGGGACGTGTCGGCCTCCAGAACACGTGTCCACACGTCGCCGTCCCAGCGCAAAACGCTGCGGCCGGCAACCGCCCAGGCGACCTTGCCGTCGCCAAAGTCGATGGCCGAGACCGGCGCCACGACGCCCGTCGGCTCCGTCACCCAGCGCAGGCCGTTCCAGTGGAGGGCCAGGCCGGCGACCCCGCCGACGATGGCGTCCGAGGTGGCCTCGTTACCCGAGGTCCTGGCAACGGCTATCGACACGAGCTCGCGTGCGGAGGTGCCGGGCAGGTCGGTCGGCATGCGGGCCCAGGTGGTGCCGAACCGCTTGAGGATCTTGCCGGCCTCGCCCACGGCGACGACCGTCTCGTTGCCATCGCCGTCCTGCCAGGTCGCAAGCCCGCGTGTCACGTTCATCGGGCTCACCATCGGGGCCCACTCACCTTCCGTGTGCAGGTAGTCGAGCTCCTGGTCGATGTGCGTGAGCCCCTGCTCGTGTGCGGCCGAGCCGCCATTGAGTGATGCGACGGTGACCTCGGCGTAGAGCTCCCAGCGAGCGTCATAGAGCTCGGCCGAGCTCACAGACGGCAGGTTCAGGAAGAACGAGCGCGGCGTGAAGGCGAGCTGGGGCGGGAACTCGATCGTGCCATCACCGCCGAGGTTGAGGCCGACACGAAGGCTCGCGAGCTCGTTGCGGAGCTGGCTCAGCGTGGGGCGGTCGACCTCGATGGTGACGACGCGCCCGAGCGGGATGTCGATGCGCACCTCAGCCTCGACGAGCTCGCCGTCGCGGTAGGCCCCAAGGCCGCGTGTCACGCCGAGCGAGTGTGGGCGGAAGTTGCCGCGCACCTCGGTGCCATCCCAACAGAAAGCCGCGAAGTCGCCGAGTCGGCTCGTGATCTGGACCCGATTGCTGGGCGGCACCCACACACCCGGGTAGTGGATCCGGACCTGATCGAAGAGGCTGCCCTCGGTCAGGTCGCAGTAGGTCGCTGGCGTTCCCGGCGGCGGGACACAACGTTTCTCGAGCTCCATCCCGGTCGGGTCGAGGCACACAAAGCCGCTGCCGCAGTCGACGTCGGTCGTGCAGGCGGTGCTACAAAAGGTGCCTTCGGCTCCCAGCTCGCGGCAGATGGCGCCATCGCCGCATTCGGCGTCGGAGGCGCAAGCGGAGCAGAGGCCTTCGGGCGCGTCGGTCCAGTCGGAGCAGGCGCCAAAGGGCATGGTCGGTCCCTTCGCGGACCCGACGATCTCGAGTACGACGGTCGCGACCGGCGGGGGCTCGGTCACGGAGTCGCACGGCATGTCCGCGATGTCGGCGCAGGTGGCGGCCTTCTCGAGCGGGATGGTGACGTTCTCGGCGTCGAAGCCCGCGAGCTGGAAGCCCTGGTAGCCGGTGAACGAGGCGGTCACGGTCTGGTCACCGACGAGGTCGGGACCCGAGAACGTGATCTGTCCGTTGTCGTTGGCGTAGCCGCGATAGGTGGTGCTGGTCGAGGCGCCGAGCATCACGAAGGCGCCTTTGACACGACCGCCGGAGCGCGCATCGAGGACCGTGATGTTGACGGTCCCATCGATGGGCTCGCCCCAGGTGCCGGGGTTGGCGGCCGGGTCGAAGTAGACGTAGGCGCCGGGGGCCGAGAGCGGTGCTGCGAGCGAGGTCGAACGGACCTCGACCTCGACGGGGCCGACCTCGTTGGAAGGCGTCGTCACGAGGATTTCGGTCTCCGACACCACGACGATGTCCCTTGCGGGTTTGCCCTGGAAGAAGACCTCGACGCGGTCGGGGAAGCCCGCGCCATGGAGGCGTACCCGAGCCCCGCCCGAGACCGAGCCGGTCGGCGGGTCGACCACCCACAGGGCGGGCTCGCTCTCGTAGAGAAAGGCGTTGGGGAGAGCCGCTGCGTTGCCGCTGCCGATGACCCGCACGGAGGCGCGACCGGGGCTGCCAGCGGCGGTCGTGGCGACGATGCGGGTGGCGCTCTCGACGGAGACCGAGGTCGCCTGAAGGGCGCCGATACGGACTGCGAGGCCCTGGGTGAAGCCGCTGCCATCGATGGTGACTCGTGTCCCGCCGGTCGCGGGGCCTGCCGCGGGGGACACCTGGTCGACGCGCAGTGAGCCGACGGGCAAGTCGACCGGGAGGTACTCGAAGCCGCGGCGCAGGCGGCCCGACCCGTCGGGCGTCGAGACGTTGACGTCGGCCTTGCCGGCCTCACCTTCGGGCGTGACGACTTCGAGGGTGTTGACGTCGATGAAGCGAGTGGAGACGGCCTTGCGGCCACCGATGAGGACCACGGATTCGCGAGAGAATCCGGCGCCATAGATGAGGATTCGCTCGCCGCCGAAGATGTCGCCACTGGTTGGCTCGACGGCGATGACCTGGACCGTCTCGACGTAGGTGAACGCCATGGGCAGGGTTGCGCGGGCGCCGAGGTCGTCGACGACCGTGACGTCGACGAGGCCGCGGGCCTGGGGCGGGCTCAGGACGACGAGCAGCGAGTCGCTCACCGGGAAGGGGTCGACGCCGACCGAGTCGCCGAAGTAGACCTGCACGACCTTCGAGAGGCCACGACCGACGAGGCTCACTTCTTCGAGGCCCGTGGTCTTGCCTTCGGCCGGGAGGACCTGGGTGAGGGTCAGGCCGGCCGGCGTCGACGTGTCCGGCTCGTTCACCTCGACGGATGTGTCGCTCGTGTCGGAAGGCGCCGCAGTGTCAGCCGTCGGGGCGGCCGGGTCGTCACCGCACGCGGTCAGCGCGGACAGAGCCAGGCAGACCGGGACCAGCAGCTGCAACGCCAAAGCGATGGGACTGCCGGGGGTGGCAGAGGTTCGTGCTGCCGGCGATTGGGGTTCGAGCATGGATAGGGTTCCTCCGGCGACGATGGTTACCCGGCCCCACCGGCCCGATCAAACGATTCTTCCGCTTGTGGACGGTGGACCGCGGGGACGAACCGACCTGCCGCGCCGAAGCCCAGCGGAGGCCGCCTCGGGAGGACCGCGAGCCGGGCCATCGGCGACTCCCCCAGGGGGCGCCGGAAACACAGGAGCCCCTCGAAACTGCTATGCGGTTCGCTTAGCAGGTCCGAGGGGCTCGGGTGGAGAACCGCGAATGAGTGACACCAGGGTCATCTATTCCGGTCGAGTCTGATCACGAAATGCTCATTCACACTCCGAGCGATTCTGCTCGGGGCGTGCCGGGGCATGCTCGAAAGACTCAGTCTTCCTCGCCCTCTTCGTCGTCGTCGTCGGCCTCGGGATCCTCGGGGAGGGTCTCGAGCGCGGCGTAGATCGCCTCGGCGATGGACGCGATGGCGATGAGGGTCGGGTGGTTGGTCTTCTTGAGGTCTTCCTCGTCGAACTCGACGTCGCCCTCTTCGGTGGTCGGAAGGAGCCCGCGCACCGAGCCGATGCAGAAGGCCGCCTCGGCGACCTGGTCGAGCACGTCTTCGAGGATCTGACGGGCCTCGATCAGCGACTCCTCGAGGGTCTCGGGGTCGTTGGTGAGGTCAGTGGGAGTTTCGGGCTGGGACATCGGTGGCTCCTTGTCGTCGCGTCGTCGCGGCGGGCGCACCATGCCCAAAAAACCCGTGAACGGGAAGGGGAGAGGCACACCTCGGCAAGTGGTCGATATCGTGTGGCTTTCGTCCGATTCGTCGCGACGGTGTAACCGCCGGGCCGACTCAAGCGGCTTCGAGCAGCCCGAATTGGCGAGCGATGGCGCGCACGCAGGTCGTCAGGCGACCGCGGTT
This sequence comes from uncultured Myxococcia bacterium, assembly GCA_942493285.1. GTDB lineage: Bacteria > Myxococcota_A > UBA9042 > PHBI01 > PHBI01 > WYBB01. The sequence goes on along the minus strand of OW818691.1, from coordinate 4,554,492 downwards.
GACCCGCACGTAGGGGAGGCCACAGGCCTTGGTCTCACGACCGAGCGTGGCGTCGACCGAGTGGCCCTGGAAGCCGGTGGCGGACAACACCATGTCGAAGGTGCGTTGTCTGACCGACTCGATTCGGGCCTGGAGGCGCCGCGGGTCGATCTCGGCCCACTCGATGTCGATGCCGAGCTCACGCTCGAGCTTCTCCTTCAAGAGCGGGTCGGCCCGGTTGCTGACGAACAACGCGTTCTTCCCCGAGACCTTCTCGCGCACACGCTCGAGCAGGCGACGGAAGGCGAGATCTCCCTCGTCATGGTCGAGGCCCAGGACGAGCTCGATGGGCTCGTCGGTCGCCTCCGTCGGGTTGGTCACGCCGCGTTCGCGCCGATCGACCTCGTCTTGGAGCAGCTTCAGGCGGCGCCGGTACTTGCGGTCCCTGTCGGGCGCCTCGTCCGTCGGCAGGGCGAGCACGGTCGCGTTCCAGTCGGGGATCCGCTCGGCGATCTCGGAGGTGGTGAACGCGTCACCGAGCTCGAACGCCTCGGCCAGCCAGTCGGAGACCGCCTCGGGGGTGGCCTTGTCGCCCTCGGGCTTCTTCTGGAGGAGCGCCTTGCGCAGCTTCTTCTTCTGTTTGGCGACCGGGTCCTCACCGAGCTCGGCCGCCCAGATCTTGTGGGGCCGATGCTGCTCATCCAGGGCCGTCTCGAGTTGCATGCGGTGGTCACGCGGCAGCCGCGTCGACGCCCAGCGGAGGCGCCCGATGGCCTGGCCCCAGCGGACCCGGTCTTCGACATGGGGGCGCAGCCACCGCAGCTCGCGTGCCCACCGGACGAGCTCGCCGACGTGTTTGTCGCCGGCCGTCTGGAGCTCGCGGTCGGCCTCGGTCGAGGAGGGATGGTCGAGCTTTCCGAAGAGCTTCTCCATGGCGTTGCGGACCATCTCGAGGCGGGCCTCGGGGTCGTTGGGCCCTGGGAAGCAGCGGTCATAATCGGCCCAGCCCGCCTCATCCAGCCGCTCGTCCTCGAGGGTCGCGCGGCGCTCTTCGACGAGGCGTTCGGCGGCTTCGGCGGCCTCGGCCCAGTCGTGCAGCTTGCCCCCTTCGGGCAGGCCCATGTCGGCGCCGGCCTGAAGTGGTGTGGCGCGGATCTGCAAAGCGCGCACGGAGCCCGGCCAGAACTGTTGGGCCAGCTCGCCGAGCCGACCTGCGATGCGGCGCACGAGCTGGTCGACGCGCGCGTCAGCGGTGCGGAAACCGATGTGTCGGGCCCGCGCGATGAAGGCGATGAAGCCCAGGCGCTGCAGGTCGCGCGAGAATCCGGCCAGGTCGGGGAGCAGCGCCTTGAGCCGATCGTCGAGGACCTCGAGCTCGGCGATGTCCTCGTCGGTGCGCCGGCTCGACACCGCAGGGGCCGGAGGTGCGGCCGAGGTTTTGAGCCGTGGTTGGGTCGAGACCGCGCCCTCGGCCAGCGGGCGGTGAGGCACGGTCGGACCGACGATGCGGCCGGTGATGACGGCGCCGAGGTTCGGGTTGGTCGAGGACACGAGCGCGCCGGCGATGGGGATGACGGCAGCGAGCCCTGGCGGCAGCGAGCCCGGCGGCACCGGCGAGAGCGAATCGCTCAGCAGCGTAGGGTCGGCCCCGGTCGCCGATGGGGCCGCGTGAGCCTGCTGGGTGGGCGCGGTGAACTGGGTCGTCCAGGCGTGTGCAGCGTGGGACACCGGTGCGGCCTCGGGAAGGCGCGTCGGTTCGCGCGGAGGCGCGTGCTGGGCGGGGGCGAAGGTCGAGGGGGCGAACGCCGAAGTGTGAGGCGGGAGGACTTGATGGGTGGGGGCCGGCGTGAGCCCAACGAGCGGCTGGGCGCTGAGCACGGTCTGGGTGAGGAGGAACCGTGCGAGATTCGAAGGGAGCAACTGGTTGAAGGCATCGGACAAGGCATCGTCGGCTGTTACGCCGCGCCCTATCCATCGTTCGCGTTCAGCGCTCACAAGGCACTCGTGCCAACCGGCTTCACGAAGCACAAAACAATAGCCGGCCCGTTCCAACAAGAGTCGCATCGTTTGTGGTGCGACCGTCGCCGCAGCATTCGGGCTGTCTGGATTCAAGTGGGACCGGCTCATGTCTTCATCCCCCAGGCGGCCGGTGCCCCCGCCAAATGAGGGCCGCGACCATCGCATCGTTCTGACTTGCTGACTTGCTGACTCGTCGACTCGAATCGGTCGACGCAACCGCGACTTGTGACCGATCTGGAACAGAATGCGCACACTTCCCGACCAGACACCAGAGGCCGACGGGACCAGGGGGCGGGAGGTTACGAATTACGGAACGTCGAACCGGGTGCGGCAAGAGGTCTTCAAAACGAACGGGCTTCGTCACGGCGCGTGGCGAGGCTGTCATCGGTGGCGCGTTCGTGGACATCGGATGAGGGCCGGCTTTGCGGTATGCCTTTGTCCAAGGGCGTTCTGCCTTGCCCGTGTGTGACGGGCATTGTGAGTTCTTCGTAATGACGCGAGCCTGCCGGTCGACTCGATGAGGTCGTTGAGGTCGTTGAGGTCGTTGAGGTCGATGAGCTCGAAGAAGTCGATGAGCTCGAAGAGGTCGTTGAGGTCGATGAGGCGAGCAGGCAACCGAGGCAATGGGGTGGCGGCGATGAGACGGACGTTGGGTTGGGGATGGGGTGGGTTGGTGGTCGGCGGAGTCGTGGCCCTGGCGGGATGTGGGGACCACGACCACGAGGCCGTCGACGACCCATGCGGCGAGCCGTCCTATGGCGGCGAGGCGACCGACGAGGCGTGGATGTCGATGTCCGATGGGTACGAGCTGGCGATATCGGGTCACCAGGATGCGGCGGTCGTGACGATCCCCTCGGCAGGCGAGGTCTTGAGCGGCGAGACACCCGTCACCTTCGCGTGGACCTCGCCGCTCGCGATGCTCGATTGCCCCGGGCGATGCGGTCCGCTCGGTGGGTTCCAGTTGCCGTTGCTGGCCAGCGGGTCGGCTGCGTGGTTGAGCAGTCCGGCGCGGGCACACCTGCCGCCCATCTCGGGAGACGTTCATTATGTAGAGGTGGTGGTGGCCGGACGTGAGTGCCCGATCAGGACCTTGACCACGACCGAGACCTGGCGCCCAGCTCTCACCGAGTGGGAGGAGATGCGCGGCAAGGGGGTGCTCAACCTCATCGTGACGAGCGCCTATCTGGAAGAGAACCGAATCACCGAGGGCCCGTTCCGCACCACGACCACCTTCGAGGTCAGATGAAGAGGAGCACTCTGATGACGCTGCTGGCCTCAGCGTCGAGCGTGCTGTCAGGGGCGGCATGTGATTCGGCGGCGCCCGCGCCGGAGCTCGTCTTTTCGCGTTCCCCCGCAGAGAGCTGGACCGAGCGAAAGGTGCCAGCGTCCGCCGTCGGGCCGTTGGCGCTGGTGACCAACAACTACGACGACACCGTGAGCTATGTCGACCTGGGGGTGTCGCCGGTGCGCGAAATCGCGCGTATTCCCGTAGGTTTGAGCCCGGTCGAGCGGGAGGGTCCACACCACCTGGTGGTCGAGCCGGGCGGCGAGGTGGTCTGGGTAGGTATCTCGAATTTCGTACCAAATTCGGGTGGTGGTCCGCATGGTGCTCACGGGACCGGCGCGTCGTCGGGTTATGCGCAGGCCTATCGGGTGAGCGACGGGGCGGAGCTCGCGCGGGTTCGGGTCGACAAGAACCCGGGTGATATCCGGGTGACCCCCGACGGGTCGACGATCCTCGTGACCCACTTCGACCTGCTGCGTATCACGGGGGCCGAGCCCGGGGCCGACGACGACGCGTTGTTCAGCCGGCTCGCGGTCATCGACACCGAGACGCGGACACGTGTGGCGCTCGTGCCGGTGTGTCCGGCGGCGCATGGGGTGGTCGTCGACCCGGATGGGACGCAGGCGTTCGTCGCGTGTTGGGACGACAGGGTGGCCGTGGTCGACCTGACGAGCGCCGACTATGCGTCGACGACGGTCGATGTGTTGCCGATCCCGGGGACCATCGTCTCGCCCCAGTGTCAGCCGTATGCGCTGACGCCGAGCCGTGACGGCGAGCTGGTCTGGGTAGGGTGTTTCGAGAGTGGGCAGGCGCGGGCATTCTCGACCGAGACCGGGGCGATGGTGTCGGGGCGGGTGGCCGACCTCGGCGGGTCGGTGCTGTTTGGCGAGGAGCTGGCCGATGGGCGGCTGGTGTTGCCGGCGCAGGCGCGGGACGGGCTCTTCTTTATGAATCCGACGACGGCCGAGGTCATCGCCGAGGTGCGGTTTGCACCTGCGGACTGCCGGATGCCACACATCGTGAAGCAGGTCGGTGAGCGACTGTTCATGGTGTGCGAAGGGGACCGCGTGGAGCCGGGGACGATGGTCGTCATGGACCTGCAGGGTGGGATCGAAGAGGTCATCGAGCTCGGGCGGTACCCGGACGATCTCGCGATTGTGCCCGTCAAGGTGCCGAAGCGGGGTGCGCCGTGAGGTGGGCTTCGCTGTTGGGTGTCGGATCGTTATGGGGCGCTGGTCTGGGGGTTGCTGTCGTCGCGTGCGACGACGGACAGGCGGTCATGCTGCCGGCCGAGGTTCACGGGCGAGCGCTCGTGAATGACCCGGACTTTTCGGGGAGCGAGTTCAACGTGTTCGCGTGTACGACGTGCCACACCACGACCGCTGCCGATGACGGTGGGGTGGCTTCGACATTGTATGGGGCCGTCGACCGCGAGAGCTGGTGGGGTGGTTCGATGGCGAGCCTCAGCGAGGCCGTCGACTTCTGCTACGTGTACTTCATGCGCGGCTTTCCGAAGCTCGATGCGACCAGCGAGGACGGGCGCGCGCTCTACGAGTACCTGGCGACCCTGTCGAGTGGGGCTGCTTTGCCGACGCGTCCGATGACGGTGGTCGAGGCGGTGTATGACCCGACGGCGCCGGGCGAACCAGAGGAGAACGGCGGAGGGATCGCGGGTGATGCCGAGGCCGGGGCCGAGGTCTACGAGCGCGCGTGCGCGGTTTGCCATGGCGAGAAGTCGACGGGGGTCGGGCGGCTTGGGCCCAATGTGGTCGTGATTCCTGAGGCGAGCGAGGAGTTCGCGCGCGACAACAATGTGCCGTTGAGGCTCGTGCTCACCGAGAAAGTGCGGCATGGGCAGTTCTTCGGGGTGGGTGGCAATATGCCGCTGTATCCCCTCGAGCGGATGAGCGATGAAGAGCTCGCGGATCTACTGGAATACCTCGCACCATGAATGTGCCATCAAAACGAGCGACCGGCATGCTGACGAAATTGGTAATTTGGTCGACGGTCGCTTTCGCGATGACGGGCGGGGTCGCGTTTGGACACGGCACCATCCCGGGGAGCAACTCGATCTGCTTCCTGCCTGACGGGAGCATCTTTCTCGGGACCAACTTCGGTGGCATCCACCAGGTTGTGGGTGGCGACGAGTTCGTGTGTGAGACCTCGGTCACCGGCACTCAGCAGGCCATCGACGCCTGGCGGGTGCTGGCGGACGGGAGCGTCGCCGCGGTCGCGACGAGCGGCGACTTCATGCGTGGGGTGTACCTGTCGGCGACCGACGGGTGTGGGTTCGTGCTCGTCGCAGGGACAGAAGGCGTCTTGCCGTCGGGTCTCGCAGATGATGGCGCGTTCTTCCTCTTGTCGGGACAGCGCGAGAGCTGTGCCGGCTGCGCCGACGAAGGCGTCGTGATGCGTGGGGACAAGAGCGGGGTCGCGGTGCTCGCGGTCGGTGCGAAGGCGACCGGCGTCGTGGTCGGAGCGGGCGAGCGGGTCGCGGTGTTCTCGGGGAGCGCGAGCGCCGAGGTCGTGCGATTCGTCGGTGATGAGGCCGTACGCGTCCCAGTGAGCCTGGCGAGCGGCGAGACGCTGGTCCCGCTCGGGGTCGCGCCGAGGTCGGGCGGCGTCGACGTCTATCTGACCAAGCGCGGCGAGACGGGTGACCGCATCTACGCAAGTGGCGACTTCGGGGCGACGTTGGTCGAGGTCGGATTCGTCGTCGGGCGGGTGTTCGGATTCGCGGCCGGTGGTGGGGATGTGTGGCTGCAGAGCCCGCAGGTCGGTGTCTTGAAGCGGGTGGGGGATACCTTCGAGGAGGTCATCGGCAGCCCGTATGGTGGGTGTCTCAGCTGGAACGGGCGGCTGTGGGCGTGTGGTGTGCCTTGGCAGGACGGGTTCGCACTCGGGGTGAGCGACGACCGGGGCGCGACGTTTTCGGCGGTGATGCCATTCTATGATGGGGTCGCGCGGGCGCGGCGCTGCGAGGGCACGACGGCGACGTGTGACGAGGAGCTGGCGTTCCTGCGTGGCTATTATGGCTTCTCGGACCCGACGGTGGTCGAGCCGGGACCCGAGGTGGTCGAAGGGGTCGAGCCGGGGCCCGAGCCTGACGGGCCTGACGCAGCGGAGGGGACCGTCGAAGAGGCGCAAGACCCAGCGGACGGCGAGGTGGTGGACAGCGAAGTGGTCGAGCCCGGCGACACGACTTCAAAGCCCAAGGACGACGGTTGCGCGGGCGGGGGGCCTTTGCCATGGGGGCTGGCGTTGGTCGTGATCGAGGTCAGGCGCCGGCTCGCTCGCGAGGGCCATGGTGAGTCGAAAGCCCAAGCCGGCTGAATCCTCAGATATCTCGATTATCGAGATGTGCGGCGGTCGGTGGCTCGCCACCAGGGCGGAGACATGTCGGTCGCGGCGCGGTGTGGCCGTCCACGGCGGGTCACCAGAAGGCGGGGCGAACGGGCATGGGGGCGTGGCAACTGGTGCACAGGCGGTGATCGTCGGAGACGTCTTCGAGCGAGCCGCAGGTCGGGCAGCGCACCCAGATCCGATTCATACGTGTCGGGGTCCAGACGCTCGTCCAGACGGCCGCGACGAAGTTCTCGCCGAAGAGCTCTTTCATGGCGATCGTGTGGTGCTTGCCGAGCGCGCGTTTCATCGCCGCCTCGTCCTCCCACGCGGTGACGGTGAAGCCGCGCAGGCCCGTGAAGCCGGTCACGATCGAGATGAAGCCGGGCTCGGCCATGAAGTCTTTCACGTTCTCGCGCGAGTGGGCCCGGATACGTTCCTTTTCGGCTTCGTTGGCACCTTGGATCCAGGTCAGCGCGATCACGCCCGGGGGCTTCGGGTTGCCGGATGGTACGCGCATCGAGTAGCCGTATATGGCAGCGCCCTGCTCGAAGGGTTGAACGAGCGCCATCAGGCCGAAGCTTTCGACAAAGGCCTTCTGGTCGAAGTAGCTGCGGACCGCGCGGATGCCTTCGTCGTCGACCTCGAAGACATCGACGCCCGGCAGCGTGACGGGCTTTCCCGTGGGGTTGATGCCAGGTTGGAAGGCTGCGCGGTTGTGCCCGCGCATGACCCACTCGACCGCATAGCGCCCTTCCGCACCGACGGGCTCGGAGTACTCGAAGGCGAGGTCCGGGAATGCCGAGCACAGCGGGGCGACGACGTTCTCGAGGTCCGCGCGGGGCACCGGGCGGGAGGTCGACGGCCCTGTGTAGGTGCCGTCAGGCCCGAATGAGCCGAGGACGGCACTGGGGTCGTGAGCGTTCCAGCCGGCGAAGTAGGCGTCGATGAAGGCTCGGTGGGCGGTGCTGTGAGTCATCGGCGGGCTCCTGAAGACTGCGCCGAGGTCAGCGGCCGAGGGTCTCGATGATGAGGTTCGCCGTCTCGGTGCCCGAGAAGTTCTGCTGGCCGGTGACGAGGTTGCCGTCGCGCACGGCGAATCCACGCCACAAGCCCGCCTGCACGAAGTTGGCGCCGAGCGACTTCAGCTCGTCTTCGATCCGCCACGGCATGAGGTGCTTGTCCGTCGGCAGGGCGCCCATGCTCCAGACGGCGTTATCGGCAAAGTCCTCCTCGACGTTGGCGAAGCCGGTGACGGTCTTGCCTTTCGCCAGCAGCTCGCCGTTCGAGAGCCTGGCGTAACGCAGGACCGCGACACCGTGGCAGAGCGCGGCGGCGACCTTGCCGGCCTCATAGAAGGCGACGAACTTCGAATGCAGGTCAGTCGCCGACTCGAAGCTGAACATCGGGGCCTGACCGCCAGCGACGACGATGGCGTCGAAGCGGGAGACGTCGATCTCTGAGACGGGCTTCGTGTTGTTGACGAGATTGGCGAGGCTCGGGGTGTTGATGAAGCCCATGCTGATGAGGTTGGAAGCCGAGTATCCGCTGGCGTCGCGCGGGTCGCTCATGCCATCGGCTTCGCAGCGGCCCCCTGCGGGGCTGAAGACCTCGACCTCATAGCCGACCTCGTGGAATGCGTAGATTGGGTGCGTCAGCTCTGACCACCAGAAGCCGACAGGCCAGCCGGTGGTGGTGGAGGTCGCAGGGTTGGCGATGACGATCGCGACCCGCTTCGGTGTGTTCTTGTTCGATGGGTTCGGGTCTCTGAGGCTCATGTCGTTTGCTCCGCGTGATGGACGTCGTGTCCAGACGAGGATGACTATCGAGCCCGAGGTGTGTGCAAACAACGCAAGAGAATCGAAGCTACACTTGCATCGTATGCAACTGTTGGAATCAGGCGGCGTCAGGCGGGAAGCCGGCGGGCACGCTTCCTGGTCTGGCCGGACGTCGGGTCGGTCGGGTCGAGGCGGGTACGCGGCTTCTCGTGGCGGTCGCTGGCCGCCTCCTTCGAGGCGCGTAGGAAGGCGTCGCGCAGGAAACGCTGGGCCGGGTCGGCGTCGACGCGCGGGTGCCAGACCAGGCTCAGCGCGTAGGGGCGGAGCTTCAGCGGGATCTCGAGGAGGTGCAGCGACAGCGGCTCGGCGAAGCGTTTGGCGATTCGCTCCGAGATGGTGACGATGTAGTCGGTCTGCGAGGTGAGCTGGAGCGCGGTCACGAAGAAGGGAACAGCGCGCGCGACCTTGCGGGTGAGGCCGCGTTCGCGCAGCACATCGTCGATGTAGCCGCCGGGCTTGCCCCGAGGGGCGACCTGGATGTGCGGGAGAAGGACGAACTGTTCGAGCGTAAAACGTTTCTTGATGGCCCGATGACCCTTGCGCACGGCGCAGACGAAGCGGTCGGTCAGGAGCTGGCGGCTCAGCATCTCTTGCGGGAGGTCGCCGTAGATCCCGACCGCGAGATCCGAGCCGTGGTCGCGCAAGAGGGCCGGGTCGTCGGGGGTGTTGGGCACGAAACGGACGCAGACATTTGGTGCTTCGTCCCGCAGGATACGGTCGACCGCGGATCCGAGGATTGTCAGGACGTAGTCGGACGCGTGTACCACGAACGTCTGTTGCAGCTCGCGCGGGACGAAGGGGCGCTCCGGTTCGAGTGTGCGTCGTGCCTCGTTGACCACGCTGTGGACCTGCGCCTTGAGGGCCAGGGCCCGCGGGGTCAAGAGCATGCCGCGCCCGGAGCGCACGAGGATCGGGTCGCCGAGTCGCTCACGAATCCGGGCGAGCGCGTGGCTCATCGCTGGGGTCGAGAGGCCGACACGGCGGGCGGCGCCGGTCACGCTGCTCTCCTGGAGGAGGGCGTCGAGGGAGACGAGGAGGCCGAAGTCTGATGATTCCATGCGATGCAACTATGGCGTTGCGGGTATGCATGGGTCAACAGGTTGGCCAAGCGTATCGTTGTGGGGGGCGAGCCCTCAGCGACGAGTTCGACGCCGCGCGAGCCAGGCGAAGCAGAGCGGCAGTCCGAGGTCCAGTAGCCCGAGCGCACTGCCGACGGTGCAGCCAGAGCCAGGTGGGGGCGTGGGCGCCGCGATCTGTGCGGTGTCCTGTGCGATGTCCTGTGCGGTCCTGCTGCCGGAGAGGGCGACCCGGACGTCGTTGTAGGCGAGGTCATGCGGCGCGGATGACGTGAAGACGAAGTCCAGGGTGTGACTCCCGGTCGGCAGCGTGATCGTGGCCCATTGTGCGGGCCAGCCCTCGAGCGGCGCACGCCCGGCGCCCAGCGCCTCGCCGCCCGCTCCAAACGCGCTCCAGTCGATGGAGAGCGAGCCGGGCTCGCTGCTCCGTGCCATGACCTTCGCAGCCCCCTCACCGCTGACGCGGGCGGTGAAGGCGAGCGGCCCGCCGATGGTTCGAGCCGGACCGTTGCCCGCGAAGCGCGCGGTCCCGACCGCGAGGAACTCCCCGGTCCGCGCCGACACCCGCTCAGGCCCGACCACGATCGGCTCGCCGCACCGCCTCAGGCCGCGCTGCTCGACCAGCGCGGCCCAGCGCGCTCCGAGCGAGGTCGCATCAGCCGTGCCGACCCCAGCAGGCGAGCCGGGCGTCGACCGTGCGGACAGCGCCGCCCCCAGCGCGTCCACCAGGGACGACACGCCGCGACTTCCATCGACCGCGGTCGCCCGGACGGCCGACAGCACCTCGTTGATTTCTGCCGCATTGCGGCCTGCCCCCGCGAGCTCCCACAGCGCCCCCGACACGACGAGCGCGTCCGCGTGCGGCGACCCGGTCAGTCCTTCGGGGCACTTCACTTCGACACGCAACGACGTCGCCCGACCGAGCCCCTCGCCCAAGATCGGGTCGCCCGTCAGCGCCGCCGCGACGAAGTCCGCGAGCCCCTCGTGAACGAGCGCGCTCTCATGGTCGGCGCGCCCATCGAGGACCCGCCAACGCGTGTCTTTGGCGCCTGCGGTCCGCATCCACACGTGGGTCAGCTCGTGCAGCACGAGGTCGAGGTCGGGGACCGCCTGAGCCCGTGTGTCGAAGAAGATCACCGGGCGACCCGGGTAGGCCTCGAGCCCCTCCTTCGCCGCGTCGTCGAAGGTCGTCGCCACCGTCCCAGCGAGCCGCGCGTCGAGCGCCACGATCGGCTCCGTCGCCCAGAGGCCCACGGGCTCGAGCAGGGCCTTCGCTTCATCCAAGCGCGCAGACACCGCGCTCACCCGCTCGGGCGAGGCAGGCCCGAGCCCGTCACAGCGGGCCTCACGCGGCGCACACACGACGATGACGCGCTCACCCATGCGCCCTCCGGAATCGTTGGGCCACTCGCGGGGTCGATTCGCAGCGAAGCGAAGCCGACCCGGCGAATGGCAACCCGGACGCGGCACTCTGCGTGTCGGGCGTCAGCGGATCCAGACGTACAACGCGTGCCGGTTGATGCCACCCTTGGGCACGCCGTGGCCCGCCGTCCCGGCCCAGCCGCCGCCGAAACAATTGCACACCGTGCACTGCGCCCCGGTGCCGCCGTAATAGGACCCGACGCCCTTCCAGCCACCGCTGTTGCAGCCGCAGCCGAAGTTCTGCTCGTCCGCCCCTTTGATGCCCCAGCTCGTGTCGCCTGGCAGTGCTGTGCTCGTGCGTGCCCGGCAGAACCGCGCCGAGTCCGGCGTCGGGATCTGCTGGTTCAATGTCGCGTCGTTGCTCTGGAATTCGCTCAGCGCAATCGTCCCGTTTGCGGCCCGCGCCCCGTCGGCGAAGATCTCCTCAGTGGTGCGGAAGAGCTGATAGAGGTTCTTCGGCGCCGACGGGTCACACCAGTTGAGGCGCAGGTGGCTGTAGTGGCCGCGTGCAAAACCAAAGCGCGACCCGATGAGGCCAGGCCCCGTCCCCTTTGCGATCGCGTCGGCCGTCCCCGACTCGGTAAACAGCGATGCCATCACCCCGGTCGCCTTCGCCTCAGGCGCCCCGGCAGGCTCGAAGCCGACGAGCGTCCAGCCGCCGCCATCGAGGCTCATGTCGCAACGCGCTTCGAATGGGGGCTGCCCCGCGTTGGGTTGAATCATGTAGATCCCGCTCTGTGCCCCGGGCCTGGCCGCGAGGATCGCCCGACAGCTCGGGAGACACGCGCCCGGTGCGCAGGTCTCGCGCACCTCGGTCGGGAACGCCAGGCAGGTCGGTGCCGGGTCCACACACTGGCCGCCGTCACACATCTGGCCCGCCGCACAACAGGAATTGCCACAGGCGATGCCCCGGTCGGCCGGGCACTGGCACGTCTTGCCGTTACACATGAGGCCATTCCCACACGCGTTGCCCGCGCAGCAGGCCTCGCCGAACGCGCCGCAGCTCGCGGGTGGTGCGCTGCATCTGCCGTCGGTGCACAGCGGCGCCCAGGCCATACAGTCGCTCGCGCCATTGCACCGTTTGCCGGACCCGCAGCGGTCACACGCCGTCGCGCCGCCACAGTCGAGGTCGGTCTCGCCGCCATCGACCTTCAGGTTCGCGCAGGCGTCCGTGCACTGGTAGCGGTTGCTCTGGCCCGTGGCACACTGACTCGCATCGCTGCATTGGGCCCCGATGGGGCAGAGCGGGCACTTGCCGCCGCAGTCGACACCACACTCGCCATCGGAACGTTTGCCATCGGTGCACGCGTCGGCCTGACAGACGCCGGGCAGCTCGATCTTGACGAAAGATACCGCGTAAGTCCCGGGCTTGCAGCTACGCGAGTTGCAGTCGCCCGCGTCATCGCAGAAGCGCCCGTCCTGGCACTTGTCGCAAGTCTCTCCCCCGCAGTCGACGTCGCTCTCGTCACCCGAGAGCACCCCGTCCCCGCAGTGGCTGTCCGCGCAGACCCCGGCGACACAAAAGAGGTCGCTCGCGCAGTCGCTGTTGACCTTGCAGGTCTTGCCCTTGTCGCAACCGGTGGGGCACTCGCCGCCGCAGTCGATGTCGGTCTCCTTCTCCTTGTCGCCTTTGCGCCCGTTGGTGCAGGTCGGCGTGCAGTAGCCAAGGCCTGGCACGTCCCAGGACTTCTCGAGGATGTCGAACTCGGTGTTCCAGATCTCGAGCGGCCCGAACTCGGCCCCCGAATCGAGCGCATCCTTGCCGCCCCAGCTCGAGCCGGGGGCCTGCAGGCGGGCGCCGACCGGCACGCCGATCCCCGCCTTCAGCGAGAGCGTGACCTCGCCGTCGGGCTTGGTCTTGTTGGCCGAGCACGTCGACTCGTACTCGGCGCTGGCGATGAGCGAGCCACGGAACCCGGCGTTGAGTCCGATGGTATCATAGAGGAAGACGTTGACGCGTGGGACGACGCTGCAGGTCACCGAGGCCTCGCCCCCGCCGAGCACCCACACCTCGGTGCGCGGCGTGTGGTTATACGCGGGCTTCTTCTGGGTGATGCCGGCGCCCTGGACGTACTCGGCGCGGTACGTGAACGTATGGACCGACGTGAGTGTGGCCTCGGCGTTCAGCTCGGCCTTGAGCTCGAAGCCGCAGTCGATGTCGACCTGGAAGGTGCCGGTCAGGACGACCGGGAACTTGCCGAGCGGGATGACCTTCACCTTCGGCTTGCTGAGGAAAACGGTCTTCTTCCAGTTGCCGGCCGGCTTGACGTCCTTGTTGCCCAGTACCTCTTTGCGGAAGGTGTTGAGGAGCGGCCCCGCGAAGTCGGTGAGCTGGCCGAGCGCCGCCTCGAGCTGCGAGCCCGCCTTGCCGCCCGCCGAGGTCAGCGAGGCCTTGAGCAGGAGGTCGAGCGTCAGCTTGGCGGTGAGCGCGGCCGAGACGTCGAGCCAGATTCTGAGCGGCGGGATCTCGCCGATCGCCAGGGGGTTGGGGATCTCGGCCCCGATCGAGAGCTTCGGCGAGAAGTTGATGTTGCCCCGCAGGTTCGAGTCGGCCGAGAACGCCGCCTCCATCGGGAAGTCGCCGGACTGGTTGAAGACCTTCTTGAGGTCGTACTTCACGATGGACAGGTCGATGCCGTTGAACTCGAACTCGGGGTCGAGGGTCGCTTCACCTTCGAAGCTCTTGGGCATGATGAACTCGTAGAGCGTCTTGGCGGCCTCGGCGATGGCGCCCCCGATCGTGGTCACGGTGCGAGCCGTTTGCGAAGCGGCCGAGCTGACGGCCCGGCCGATGACCTTGCCGGCCTCGACGATGGCGCTTCCGGCCGTCTTGGCGGCGGTGACCACGGCTCCCCCGGCCGCCTTGGCGCCGCTGACCACGGCCCCACCGACCTTCTTGGCCGTATTGGCGACCTTGTTGGCCGCGGACCCGACCTTGTCGCCCACGAAGCTGGCCGCGTCGGAGATGAACGAGGGGACACAACATCCCCATGGGTCACCGCCCGGGTCGCTCGGCGCAGGTGCGGCCGCGGGTGGCGCGTCGTCTCGGAGCCGATTCGGGAAGTGGTCGGTGCTCGGCATGCTGTTCGTGTAGAGGTTGCCGGCGGCCCACTCGGCGCTCTGCTCGAAGTCCTTCCACTCGACCTCGCGGGCGGTGTCCGGGTCGAACTCGAGCTGGAGCTCGCCATGCAGGATCTCTTCGAGGGCCGCGGCGCGTGTGGTGACCACGAGCTCGTCGCCGACCTGCTCCACCCGCTCGACCTTACGCGCGAATCCGAACGGATTCTTGCCCGCGGAGCCCGGGTCGGCCGGACCCGAGACGAGGACTCGGCCCTTCTCCCAGGTGGCTACGTCGGGGTGCTCGGCGGCTTTGAAGCGCAGCTCGCCCGCACTTACGACGACCTTGTTCTGTTTGTCCGCGTCCATGACGTCGACCCCGGGCGCCGGGACGACGTCGAGCTTGTCGGGCGGGAGCGTCGGCTGCCAGGCTGCGCGGGCGGCGACGAGCTCTTCGGGGGTGGCGCCCGCCGTCAAGATGGTCCCTTTCTCTGCGAGATGGGACCGATCGGGTGCGGGTTTCGTGGGCACAGGCTCGGCGGTTGCGCCGTCGGCGGGCGGCTCGGCGGGCGGCGTGGCGTCCTTGCCGCAGGCGATGAGCAGGACGGTCCCGAGGACGACTGCGACTCGAAGCTTGGTGGTAGAGCTCAAGGTTGATTCCAATGACGGGAATTCGCACCAGCAGACACCCGGCGTTCGATGAATGCTTCGATGGCGCGCGAAGGGGGCAGGGCATAACCAGAATGCGTTTGCTTCGCAATGCGAAATGCGATGGCCAGCGCATAAGGTCACGACCAATGGCCCTCGTTCTCTGCCCAACCCCTCGATGTCCCGAGCTTCCTGCCCGTTCGTCAATCGGGCGAACGAGGGGACGGAATGTCAGCGCGCGTGACGGCGGTGCGAGAGCAGGGTGAGGAGCAGGAGGCAGGCGGAGAGCGCCCAGGGGGCGAGCGGGGTCGTGCTGCAACCCGAGCCGGCGGCGGAGGAGTCGAGGTCACAGACGGAGCGGCCGAGGTCGGGGTCGTGGGCCTCGAGGCTCTCGATGCAGTCCTCCGAGAGGAGCGCCGAGACGTAGACGTCTTTGGGGACGGTAGCCGTGTAGGTCCCATCGATGGAGCCGCTGACACAGGTCACGTCGTCGGTGTTGCCGACGAAGGTGGGGCCACGGCTGGCTGGAGCGGTCTCGCCGAGTACGATCAATACGCGCCGGCCGACGGTGTCGTCGCTGAGGCGTGTGGCCCTACGCGCGTCGCCGATGATGGCGCCGGTGCCGTGAACGGCGGTGAGGGTGACGGTGACCTCGCCCTCGGGCTCGAGCGCGGTGATGGTGCCTTCGGCCACGCCTGTCTGACGCGAGGAGAACCCGCAGAGACAACTGCCGCCGCGATAGAAGCAGTAGGTCGGTTGGATTCGCGCGGCCTCGTAGAGCGAGAGGCCGGAGCCGGCGACCCAGGCGGCGACCTCGGGGTCGTCCGCGAGCTCCCAGATCGTGGCTGTATTGCGTGTGGTGTGGATACGCTCGACGAGGTCGGTGTGACCGTCCGTCGCCATGAGGTAGCCGACCGCGCAGTGGGTGTCGCGGCCGTCGGTCTTGTCGACGAAGACGGTGACGAGCCGGTCGGGGGCGAGGGTGTTTTGAGGGAACTCGCATCGGTCGCGATAGGTCGCGAGCGTATTGATGAAGGCCGCGCGGCGGGCGTGCAGGGCCGGGGTCAGGTGTGTCGTGTCGGCGGCGAGGAGCTCGGCTTCGACGGCGGTGAGATGCGCGTGCACGAGGTCGGCGGCCGGGCTGTCGCAAGGGGAGGGCGGTGCGGGCGAGGTGAGGACGGCGAGCGCGGTGAGGGTTGTCAGCATGTGGGGTCCTTCGGGTCGGGCGGGTCGGGTGATTGTCGGAAGGCTATGGGCGAGATGGTGACGGGAGACGAGATGTCTCGATAGTCGAGGGATTCAATCTGCCGAAAAGGTCTCGGCCATAGCGGCTTGTTCGATGTCGTGGTGCAGGGTGCGCAAGACGCCCCACTCGGCGACCACCCCGATGGTGCCGCTGAGGATGGTGAGGAGCCACATGGTCGTGCTGGTTGTCGTGAGCTCGGCCGCCGCGATGAGGGCGTAGGCAGCGGCCACGAAGAACATGCTACCGAGGCCGAGATGAGCCCATGTCCGGCGGTGGTCGACCGGACGAGGTCTTTCGGGGGACGTGGCCCGGGGCGCAGGTTGAAGGAGAAAGAGGAGGGCGATGGACGCCGAGAGGGCTGTGGACGTCTGGAAGATAGGCCGCGTCACGCCGAGGATAGGAGCCTGCCATTGCCCCTCGTTTGTGACCAGGTCGTAGGTCTGGACGGCGAGGAGCAGGGCAACGACGAGAAGCAGGGTCTTGGCGATGATGTCCTGGGCGCCCCAGAAGGAGGTGCCGGGTCGTCCTTCGATGAGGCGCAAGAGCAGCAGGCGCGAGCTCAGCAGGGCAAGGCTGGCACAGCCCGCAAGGACGAAGACGGTTGAGAAGGCGAGGTCCTCGTAGGGGACGCCCGTGAACCTGAACGTCGCCCAGGTCAGGCCGAGGAGCATATGCGCGAGGATCGCGACGCGATAATAGCGCCACCAGGTGTGGGGGCGATTGGACCAGAGCGGTCTTGGCGTTGGAGTGGCGGTCGGTCGAGGGTGAGGCATCGGGTCGGACTGCGCATAAGCCGTCTGGGTGGCGAGCGGTCGTGGGCGCGCCGAGATGGCGATGAGGAGCCAGAGGACGAGTGGGCTGGCGACGGCGAACACGTGGAGGTCCGAGGGTTGTCCGTAGACCACCATGTGGCCAAAGAGCCCGAGGTCGAAGAAGCGAGCGGCGGTGAGCCCGAGTGCAAGCGTGACCAGGGCGATGGCAGCGAAGCGGGGGAGGCGGGCAGAGAAGATGAACGCGCAGGTGATGAACGCGTGGAGGGTTGGCTGCAGGAACCCGGGGAGGTGGGAGCGCAACCAGCCGAGGTCGAGGACCATGCAGATGGCGGCGAGGACGAGGGGGAACGCGACCAGTGGGAGTCTGTGAAATCGGCGCGCGAGCGTCCACGAGAGGCAGCCGAGTGCTACCAGCGCGAACATGTAGGGAGCGTCGACACGTGAGCCGTTGGCCAGTCCGACGACCTCGATGAGCATGAGGAGGATGGCGGCGGTGGCTGTGAGGATGGTGTCGACGCGGGCCGAGAGTCGTTCGTCGAAGAGGGTTGGGGGCAATGTCGGGGCTCGTGGTGCGGGAGGCGGCGGAGGTCGGGAGATGAGCGGCCGGGGTGGCTTCTACGGGAGCCCCATGAGGGTCGGGAACGGGACCGTGGAGCGCTATGGTATCTGTGCACGATAGCGTCAACGCGCGTGACGGCGGAGCGAGAGCAGGGTGAGCAGTAACAGGGTGGTCGACAGAGCCCAGGATGCGAGAGGGGTCGTGCTGCAACCCGAGCCGCCGGCCGCTGAAGGTGCTTCGATGTCACACACCGAGATACCAAGGTCGGGGTCGTGGGCCTCGAGGCTCGCGATGCAGTCCTCGGAGAGCAGGGCCGAGACGTAGACGTCTTTGGGAACGGTGGCCTCGTAGTGCGGGTCGAAACCGGCGCCGCTGAGACAGGTCACGTTGTCGGTGTTGCCGACGAAGTTCAGGGCGCGTCCGACTGGTTCGTCCTTCCCGAGCACGATCATGACGCGCCGCCCGACCGTGTCGTCGCCCGTCCGGAACGCCGTTCGAACGCCGCCGACGGTGGCGCCCGTTCCGTGAACGTTGGTGATGGTGACGGTGACCTCGTCATCGGGGCCAAGTATGGTGATGGTACCCTCGGCGACGCCGGTCGCGAACCAGGATCCCATACAGAGGCAGGTGCCGCCGCGATCTGAACAGTAGGCCGGTTGGATACGTGCGGCTTCGTGGAGTGAGAGGCCGGAGCCGGCGACCCAGGCGGCGACCTCGGGGTCGTTTGCGAGCTCCCAGATCGTGGCCGTGTTGCGCGTGTTGTGGATACGCTCGACGAGGTCGGAGTGGCCGTCCGTCGCCATCAGGAAGCCGACCGCGCAGTGGATGTCCTGGCCGTTGGTTTTGTCGACGAAGACGGTGACGAGCCGATCGGGGGCGAGTGTGTTTTGAGGAAACTCACAGCGGTCGCGATAGGTCGCGAGTGTCTTGACGAACGCCGCGCGGCGGGCGCGCAGGGCCGGGGTGAGGTGCGTCGTGTCGGCGGCGACGAGCTCGCCCTCGACGGCCGTGAGGTGGGCGTGGACGAGGTTTGCGGCTGGGGTCGCGCAAGGGGAGGGCGGTGCAGGCGAAGTGAGAACGGCGAGCGCGACGAGGGTTGTCAGCATGGCGGCTCCTTCAGGTCGGGTGATTGTCGGGACGTTTGCGGCGAGCGTTCTTGCTCGCGACGGGATGTCTCGGAGATCAAGGTGTCTCGTCGGAAGAGAAGGTCACGGCCATGGCGGCGTGTTCGATGTCCCGGTGCAAGGTGTGCATGAGGCCCCACACCGCGATGGTTCCGAAGACGCTGGTGAAGATGGAGATTGCCGCCGAGAGCGCGCTGGTCCGGTCGAGTCCAGCGACCGCGATAAGACCGGCGGCGGGACCCAGGAGGAACGCATCCGACAAGACGAGGTAGGCCCACATGCGGCGTGGGCGTTTGTCTCGAGCCTTCGAGGAAGGTGTGTGCTGGCTCCCGGCAAGGAACAGGAAGAGGAGCGCGATGGAAGCGGAGAGGGTAATCGATGTGGTGATGGTGAGGCTGGCCACGGCGAGGATGTAGGGCTGCCACCGACCGTCGTTCGCGGCCAGGTCGTAGGTCTGGACGCTGAGCAGCAGGATGACGAGCACAAGCAGGGTCTTGGCGATGATGTCCTGGGCGCTCCAGAAGGAGGTGCGGGAGCGACCTTCGATGAGACGCAGGAGCAGCAGGCGGGAGGCGAGAAACCCAAGACTTGTCACGCCCGCAAGGAGGCTGATGGAGCGGAAGATCACGCTGTCGTAGGCGACGTTCAGCGGCCTGAACAGCGCGAAGGACACACTGGTGAGCACGTGCGCAATGAGGGCGATGCGGTAGTAGCGCCACCAGGTATGGGGACGGTTCGCCCATAACGGCGCCAGGGGCATGGAGTCGGTCGCGTGGTCGATTGTCTGTTCGGACGCTGGGTGAAGAGCAGGTGTCGTGAAAGGCCTGGGCCGAGCCGAGAGGGCGACGAGGAGCCACAGGCCGATCGGGCCGGCGGCCGCCCATGCGTAGACGTCGGAGCGTTGTCCGTGGACCGCCATGGGGCCCAGGAGCCCGAGGTCCACGAATCGCACAGCGGTGAATGCGAGCACCAGCGCGAACATGGCGACGGCCGCGATGCGGGGAAGGCGGGCCGAAACGATGAACGCGCAGGCGACGAGCCCTTGTAGACTCGGCACCAGGAACTCGGGGACCTTGGCGCGCAACCAGCCGATGTCGAGCGTCAAAGCGATGGCTGTCAGGGCCACTATCGCGCCCACGATGGGGCGTCGGTGATAACGGCGCGCGAGCGGCCAGGCGAGGCATACGGTGGCCACCAGCGCGAACATGATCAGGGCGTCGGCGCGTGAGCTGCTCACGAGTCGGGCGACCTCGATGAGCGCGAGGACGACTGCGGCTGTGGCTGTGAGAATCGTGTCGACGCGGGCCGAGAGTCGTTCGTCGAAGAGGGTGGACGCCAATGGGAGTGCTCGTGTTTTGGTGGTGACCACGAAGGTCGCGCAGACACAGTTTGGAATGAAAGGTACACGAAACCTGAGACGGTTGTGAAGCGGAGGATGGGGACTTTGTAGGTCTCAGGCCAGGTCGTTGGGGGCTTGGAACTTGACCCTGCGAGGTGTCGTGCCTCATGGGCCTTATGGGGTGGTTGGCCGTGGAGGCCACGCGCCGCGAAAGGACGACGATGGGTATCCCGCAGATCCTGGTCATGGGGCTCTTGTTGGTTGCGTGCTCCGAGCCCAGGCCGGTGCCGCAGGTTGGGGCGAGCGCTTCGCCTGGGGGCGCGCCGAGTGAGCTGCGAAACGTCGCCGCATTCGCGGACATCGAGGACGTGCGTGCGCGCTCGGTCGCGTTGTTCGTGGAGGCCGGCAAGGTCATCAAGCATCCGCGGTGCTCCAACTGCCACCCGAGCGGCGACAGCCCGACGCAGCGCAACTTCGAGCCCCACGTGCCACCGGTCTACCGTGGGCCCGACGGTCATGGTGTCGCCGTCCTCGAGTGCGCGTCGTGTCACACGTCGAAGAACGCCGAGCTCGCGCGTGTGCCGGGGGCGCCGACGTGGCACCTCGCGCCGCGCTCGATGGCGTGGGCGGGTGTTGGGCTCGGCGAGATCTGTGAGCAGCTGAAGGACAAGGACCGCAACGGCGGCAGGACGCTGCAACAGGTCGTCGACCACAGCGCGAACGACCCGCTCGTCGCGTGGGGTTGGGCGCCGGGGACCGGTCGTGAACCCGCGCCGGGGACCCAGCAGCAGTTCGCGGCGCTGCTCGCCGCGTGGGTCGAGACCGGTGCCATCTGCCCGCCGACGTCGCACCAGAAGCCGGAGTGAACATGCACGACATCCACAACATCCAGTTGATGCTCAATGGCCGCAGCGTCGAGGTCGATGCGCCGGGCGACATGCCGCTCCTGTGGGTCGTGCGCGACGTGCTCGGGCTCACGGGGTCGAAGTACGGGTGCGGCGAAGCGCAGTGTGGCGCGTGCACGATGCACCTCGATGGTGAGGCCGTGCGCTCGTGTGTCATCACGCTTGCCGACGTGCGTGGGCGCGCGGTCACGACCATCGAGGGGTTGTCGCCGGACGGGTCGCACCCGCTGCAGAAGGCGTGGGTGGAGCTCGGCGTGCCGCAGTGTGGGTTCTGCCAGGCGGGGCAGATCATGGGGGCGGCGGCGCTCTTGAAGAAGGTCCCGCGACCCGATGATGCGCAGATCGCGCAGTCGATGTCGGGCCACCTGTGTCGCTGCGGCACCTACAATCGGATTCGTGACGCCATCAAGAAGGCCGCGGAGGTGATGCCGTGACGGGACGTGACCCGAAGTCGACTGTACAGGGCGTGCCGTCCGCGCTTTCCGCTGGGGTTTCGCGGCGAGGGTTTCTCGGCACGGTCGGGGCGGGTGCGCTCGGCCTGTCGCTCGGTGTCTTTGGTGGTGCCGTGCGGCGCGCGGGGGCGGCTGTGCCGGCGGGGTCGCTGGCGCCGAATGTGTTCGTCACGGTGTTTGGCGATGGGCGGGTCGAGATCATCTGCCATCGCACCGAGATCGGTCAGGGGGTGCGCAGCTCGATTCCGCTGCTGATCGGTGAGGAGCTCGGCGCCGACCCGGAGCGTGTGACGGTGGTCCAGGCGGTCGGCGACAAGCGCTACGGCGACCAGAACACGGACGGCTCACGCAGCATCCGACAAGACTGGGACAAGCTGCGTGTGCTGGGTGCGACGGCGCGAGAGATGCTGGTCTCGGCGGCGGCGGGTCAGTGGCGAGTGCCGGTCGGCGAGTGTGTCGCGGCGGACCATCGCGTGACCCATACGAAGTCGGGGCGAGCCTTGGGTTTTGGTGCTTTGGTCGATGCGGCCGCCAAGCTGCCCGTGCCGAAGAACGCGAAGCCGCGCCCTGTCGGCGAGCTCAAGCGTATCGGTGTTGGTGCGCCGTCGCGCCCACTGCACGATGGGCAGGACATCGCAACCGGGGCGGCGATCTATGGGGCGGACGTGCGGCTCGACGGCATGCTGACGGCGGTCGTGGTGCGGCCGCCGACGGTCTTTGGCAAGGTCGCCAGAGTCGATGACAAGGCGGCGCGGGCGGTGCCCGGGGTGGTCGGGATTGTGATGCTGCCGGAGCTGAAGCCGCCCGCATTTTTCAAGCCGCTGGGTGGGGTCGCGGTCGTGGCTCGGGACACCTGGGCGGCGATGCGCGGCGCAAAGTTGCTCGAGGTCGAGTGGGACCTCGGGCCGAACGCGAGCTATGACTCGGTGGTTTATCGCGAGCGGTTGTTCGAGAGCGTGCGTAAGCCGGGTCGGGTCGCGCGTGAGGTCGGCGATGTGGACATGGCACTTGCGTCGGCGACGAAGACGGTCGTCGCGGAGTACTATGTGCCGCACCTCGCGCATGCGCCGATGGAGCCGCCGGTCGCGGTCGCAAGGTTCACCGATGCGGGCTGCGAGGTGTGGGCGCCGACGCAGAATCCGCAGGCTGCGCGAGCGATTGTGGCGCAGGTGTTGGGTGTCGATGAAGCCGTCGTGACGGTGAATGTGACGCTCGCGGGTGCGGGCTTCGGTCGGAAGTCGAAGCCCGATTTCGTGGCGGAGGCGGCGCTCATTTCGAAGGCGATGAAGGCGCCCGTGCGGGTGCAGTGGACGCGGGCAGACGACCTGCGAAATGGGTACTTTCATGCCGTTTCGGCGCAGCGATATGAAGCCGGGCTCGATGCGGCGGGCAAGGTCGTGGCGTGGAAGATGCGCACGGCGTTTCCACCGATTCCCTCGACTTTCAATGCATCGAGCGACGAGCCGTCGACGGGTGAGCTCGGCCAGGGTGTCACGGATGTGCCATTGATGGTGCCCAATGTGCGGGTGGAGGCCGGCCGGGCGTCGGCTCATGTGCGGATCGGCTGGCTGCGGTCGGTGTGCAACATCTTCCACGGCTTCGGGTTGTCGAGCTTCGTCGACGAGCTGGCGGTGGCGCGTGGGATAGATGCGAAGGACATGTGGCTCGAGCTCGTGGGGCCAGCGCGGATGGCATCGGCGCGAGAGCTTGGGGTCGCCAAGATCGACAATTATGGGGCGTCGCTCGACGCGCATCCCATCGATGTCGGACGTCTCCGCCATGTCATCGAACGTGTGACCGCGATCAGCGGGTGGGCGAATCGACCGCGACCCAAGGGTGATGGCAGCGGCAGGGCGTTCGGCCTGGGGGTGCATCGGAGCTTTCTCGCGGCGGTCGCATGTGTGGCCGCGGTCGAGCTGAGGGACGGCAAGCCACACGTGGACGAGGTGTGGATCGTCATCGACGCGGGGCAGGTCGTGAACGCCGAGCGGGTGCGCTCGCAGATGGAGGGCGCGGTCTTCTTCGGCATGAGCCTGGGTCTGCACGGAGCCATCACCATGAAGGGCGGCGTCGTCGAGCAGAGCAGCTATCGCGACTATCCCATCGTTCGGATGGACGAGTGCCCACGCGCGATTCACGTCGACATCATCGCGTCGACTGAAAAGCCCGCGGGTGTCGGTGAGCCGGGCGTGCCTCCGGTCGCACCCGCGATTGCGAACGCACTTGCGGCGCTGACGGGGAAGCGGCTGCGCGAGCTTCCGCTGCGAACGGTTTAGCTCGGCGAGGTAGGGCGACTGGACGCGCGGTCGCCGTTTGCCGTGTCCGGCGAGCTGGGATAGGTTGCCAGCATGCTGAAACTAAACACGGATCTCTCGTTCGTCGTCGTCATCGTCGCGTCGTGTCTTGTGGGCTGTGGCAAGAGCCAAGCACCCGTTGCGGCGTCTGCGGATGTCGTGGCAGCCCGGACCCCGGCTCCCGCTGTTGCGGATGCGGCGGCGGCTGCAGTGGTCGCTGCCGAAACGCCCGTCGAGCTCGAGGAGCGAAAGGGCAGCTTCGTTGCGGCGGCCGATCGGCGACTGGTCCGGGTGGACTTCATGATGGCCGCGCCGAAGGGCTGGGCAGTCGTGCGGAGTGAGGGCGACAACAAGGTCATGGATGGCTCGGGTGGGATGTTCCAGGTAGCGGCCCCGGGGACCTCGGACAAGCGGCCCCACATGCTGGTCAGCGGCGGGGTGTGTGAGGGTGATTGCACGTTGGAAGCCTTCGACAAGCGCTGGGCCGAGCCCGCGCCCGAGTCGAAACGATTCAAGGTTCTGCGGCGCGAGCTGTTGAAGTCGGGCGTCGGGATCGTCGTGCGCGAGAGGTCCAACTCCGGGACTTCCGAGGCCGTCGTCGAGTGGGTGGTCCCGGGTGAGACTCCGATGACGGTGCAGTGCATGACCGAGGTCTTCGAGCCGAACCCGGCGCTCTTCGCACAGCTCACCGATGCGTGTGCAAAGCTCGTGGTGGGCGGGGTGTCCGATGTGCTCGGGGGCGAGTCGCTCGCGGGCGAGGAGGCGAAGGTCGTCCAGTGCCCGGCGACGACGAGTGTGACGTATACGGCGGCGAAGGACTCGAAGGTGGTGTTCGCCGAGGTGAAGCGGTCGCTGGCATTGGTCGAGCGGCCGGGTCGAATCGAGCTGCGCTTCGGCAGCACCGAGACCACCGAGCTCACCCAGGCCAATCCGGGTGAGGGGGCCGTGCGGCTCGACGTCGGGCTCATCGCGGCCGAGGGGCAGGAGGTGACGAGTGGCACCTACGTCAAGGCGGACCACCCGCCGATGGTGCTCGATGCGCGGCTCGTGGGCGGCATCAAGCCCGCGGCAGAGGCTGGGGAGGGCATCGAGATCGCGGTCATCGACGAGGACGAAGGCGGGGCCGAGGGGCTCGTCTGGACCGGGTCGGAGGTGAAGGTCGAGGTCGTCGCCCGGACGAAGACGAAGATCTGCGGACGCTTCCACTTCAAGGACACGAACCACGAGGCGCGCGGCGAGTTCAACCTCGACATCCCGTGAGGGCATCTTGATTCTCGAGATGAACGGGGGCGGGTCGGCGCGGTCTGCTCAGAATGGTTGCCCGAGACGGCGGCATACCGGAAGGTTGCGCTGAGGGAAGGGCAGAGGCCGGCCTCGTCCGGCTTGACATCGAGCGCGTTGCTGAAGACGAGCTCGATGGCCGACAGGACCGACAGATGAACTTGTTCAGGGTTATCCCCGCGTGTGCGGGGGAGCCGTCGTCGCGTCGGTGTGGCGGACCGAGGTCAAGGGTCCTTCCCCGCGTGTGCGGGGGAGCCTCTCACGGAAGCGCGCGCTCTCCGCCTTTGCCAGGTCTATCCCCGCGTGTGCGGGGGAGCCGAGGCTGCCAGTCCCGGCCGAGTGCGTGGGCTGGGTCTATCCCCGCGGGGAGCTGAGCTGCAAACGCGGTCAATCGTTTCGGCGTCCGGTCGGGCGTCGAAGCGATTGGCGTTTGTGAGGTCCAGCCGCTTGTTGTGCACGCCCGGTGGACCACAGGTCTGAGACCTGTCCGGGCCGATTGGAAGGCTGCCCCGGTCGGGCTTCGTGAGGGATGGGGATGGTCGTGCATCTCGAAAATCGAGCTATGAGGGACGGCCCGAACTCGTGGAGGGAGTGAAGGAGAGTCGGGCGTGTGTGCGCGGGGAGCGTTCGTCGCCGGATAGGCGGATAGGCGGATAGGCGCGCCGCACTTGCTATGCGGCCTCGACGACCTTCTCAGAGGGCTTCGTCTTCCATCCGCGTCTACCAAGCTCAATGCGAAGCACGAGAGGGGCCGGGTGCTGAGTGTGGGAAATCATGGTGAGGTCTGGGGCGGGGAGGGCGTACTCGACCGCGATGAGCAGCCTGAGGAGGCGGTCTGCCGCTGGGGGCATCGGGCGCTTCCCCGTCTCCCATCGACTGATCTGCTGTTCGTTGACGGCGAGAGAGTTTCCGAGCTCGACGGCCTTGAGCCCGAGCGAACGACGGAGGAATCTGATCTCATTGCCAGCCAGCGAAGATGGTTTGGTGAGAAGGGCCTGCAGGATGAGGGAATCGAGCTCTTCGCTGCGAGGGATCCCGAGGACGAACTCGCCGCAGTTCGGACACGAGCCACACTCGAGTCCGTCGACGATGATATCGGGCAATGAGCTGTCGTAGGTTCGGACGTCACGCGTGAGCGGGACCTTGGCCAGGGCGCAAGTTGGACACTTCATGGCTCACTCCTTTCTGAAGGTGGTCACAATGACGGCGTTCGGTGAGATGACCTCGTAGACGAAGACCAAGGCTCTGCCGTGTGCGACGAATCTTCCCGGATGGTTTCGGTCAGGTACGGAATCACCTGAGGCTGCATAGGCGAGGTCTCTGTTGACGAATGGGAGCGCGAGTTCGGCGAGCTCGATCATCTCCAGCGCATGTGATGTGTATCGAAGCGTGCCGCCTCGAATGGCATTGGACAGATGTCGTGCCGCGGTCGACGCCTTCACCAAGCCGAGGGTAGTCGGTAGTTGCCGTGGTGGCAAGTGAGGTGTCGGGTGCGGGGGAGCCGATCCTCCCGTGCTGTTTGGTCGAGTCGGTGGGGGTCTATCCCCGCGTGTGCGGGGGAGCCCGGGCGCTTGCGTTGCGAGAGGGCAAGGGCCACGGTCTATCCCCGCGTGTGCGGGGGAGCCTGACAGCGTGGACCCGGTCAAGGCGATGTCCGGGGTCTATCCCCGCGTGTGCGGGGGAGCCTTTGAGCGGCCCGCATTTCTCATCACCGCAACGGGTCTATCCCCGCGTGTGCGGGGGAGCCGCGACAACGAGACCGAAGGCAAGGACGAGCCACGGTCTATCCCCGCGTGTGCGGGGGAGCCGATGGTGCTGGGGCTGTCCTGCAGAACCTGCAGGGTCTATCCCCGCGTGTGCGGGGGAGCCGCCTTGGCCAGGATCGCGTTGGACTTGCGCACGGGTCTATCCCCGCGTGTGCGGGGGAGCCCGAATTCCGGCGCTGGTACTGCGACGACGACCAGGTCTATCCCCGCGTGTGCGGGGGAGCCCTCGGCAAGGACGCGGCTGGCTTCGCGAAGGCGGGTCTATCCCCGCGTGTGCGGGGGAGCCAGCTCGCCGATAGCCCGAGCGCCCGCCGTGGGGGGTCTATCCCCGCGTGTGCGGGGGAGCCGGTGCGGGGGTGGAAGTGCCAGGTAGTGCGCGAGGTCTATCCCCGCGTGTGCGGGGGAGCCGACAAACTCAGGCCAGAAGTCATCGCCCTGGAGGGTCTATCCCCGCGTGTGCGGGGGAGCCAGTTGAGGGTCGCAGGGGTCGGAGGGCTGTCCGGGTCTATCCCCGCGTGTGCGGGGGAGCCGCGGATGTCGAGGTGGGCAACAACCGCAAACTGGGTCTATCCCCGCGTGTGCGGGGGAGCCCGAGATGGCGAGCGCACGGAACACGCCGGGCCAGGTCTATCCCCGCGTGTGCGGGGGAGCCACCAGAAGGTCCGTTGCCCGTTGGTCGGAACGGGGTCTATCCCCGCGTGTGCGGGGGAGCCTAGCCCTGTAAGCCAGACACCAGGCTCAGCACGGGTCTATCCCCGCGTGTGCGGGGGAGCCGCGGCTCGGGTGACGGTGAAGGCGACGACTCAGGGTCTATCCCCGCGTGTGCGGGGGAGCCTCGTGGACTTCTTCCACGCGAACGTCAATCAGGGGTCTATCCCCGCGTGTGCGGGGGAGCCGCAATCCGCCCGTAGTCGAAGCCGAACACGACGGGTCTATCCCCGCGTGTGCGGGGGAGCCGCCAGCAGACGACGAACAAGCGCTTGCTCGAGAGGTCTATCCCCGCGTGTGCGGGGGAGCCTCAATGACCTGAACAAACGAGGTCGTGACGTAGGGTCTATCCCCGCGTGTGCGGGGGAGCCCCCAAGTGGTGTTCATCGAAGGGGCCTTTTGTGGGTCTATCCCCGCGTGTGCGGGGGAGCCGTCGAAGACGCCGGCATACGTGTCGGCGGCTCAGGTCTATCCCCGCGTGTGCGGGGGAGCCATCACCTCGTCGTGCACAACCTGAGCCATGTGAGGTCTATCCCCGCGTGTGCGGGGGAGCCTCTGGCCCCGACCTTCTGCAAGACCTCATCGGAGGTCTATCCCCGCGTGTGCGGGGGAGCCTAGCCTCTCAGAATCCTGAGCGTATACGACCTGGGTCTATCCCCGCGTGTGCGGGGGAGCCGCTAGACATGCGCTCGACGGAGATTCACATGGGGGTCTATCCCCGCGTGTGCGGGGGAGCCGGCACGGTGGGCGCGGCCCTGTACCGTCATGTGGGTCTATCCCCGCGTGTGCGGGGGAGCCGGCGCCATCGCCTATGCAATCGCGATCGCCGCGGGTCTATCCCCGCGTGTGCGGGGGAGCCTGTGAAGGCATTGCTCCAAACCAAAGACATCGGGGTCTATCCCCGCGTGTGCGGGGGAGCCATGACCCGGCACCGACCGAGCTTGTTGAGCACGGGTCTATCCCCGCGTGTGCGGGGGAGCCAGGTCTTCAAGTCGGTGTGCGACCAGATCACGAGGTCTATCCCCGCGTGTGCGGGGGAGCCGCTCGCAGTCACGAGGACGTGCGAGCCCCGATGGGTCTATCCCCGCGTGTGCGGGGGAGCCCCGTCGCGACCTCGCCACACGTCCCGCTCGAAGGGTCTATCCCCGCGTGTGCGGGGGAGCCCGCGTAATCCCTCGAGCCCACACGACCCTGGCGGGTCTATCCCCGCGTGTGCGGGGGAGCCAAGCTCGGGGAGGTCTTCGAGGTCGCGGCATGGGGTCTATCCCCGCGTGTGCGGGGGAGCCTGGAAGGCTTTGCGCGAGATTGTGACCGCGCAGGGTCTATCCCCGCGTGTGCGGGGGAGCCGCGCTCCGTGTCGGGCTCGCTCCCGCTCACGCAGGTCTATCCCCGCGTGTGCGGGGGAGCCGTCGAACCGACCTCGCCTCTCGTGTGGAACTTGGGGTCTATCCCCGCGTGTGCGGGGGAGCCGTCTTTACGCTCGTTTTCACTCTCGCTCTCTCGGGTCTATCCCCGCGTGTGCGGGGGAGCCAAGGAGCGGGCCCGGTCGGCTGCTGGTCTGCTGGGTCTATCCCCGCGTGTGCGGGGGAGCCAGTCACACCAGCTCGACCGCTGGGGAGGTTCCGGGTCTATCCCCGCGTGTGCGGGGGAGCCGCGGCCCAGATTGCAAAGCTGAAGTCTCGAGGAGGTCTATCCCCGCGTGTGCGGGGGAGCCGCGGCGGTGCTCGTCCTTCAGGGCCTTGGGCACGGTCTATCCCCGCGTGTGCGGGGGAGCCTGTACAAGCCGCTGCCTGTGTACTCCTACAAGGGGTCTATCCCCGCGTGTGCGGGGGAGCCTTGGCGCCATCGGTTCGCTCGAACGCGAGCCAAGGTCTATCCCCGCGTGTGCGGGGGAGCCGAAGCTCGGGAAGCATGGTGCGCGGTCGCATCGGGTCTATCCCCGCGTGTGCGGGGGAGCCCACGACCGGCCGCGATTGGTGATCTAGGGCATGGGTCTATCCCTGCGTGTGCGGGGGAGCCTGGGAGTGTCGCATGAATAAGAATCCGCCAACAGGTCTATCCCCGCGTGTGCGGGGGAGCCGTCTTCCGCAAACTCTCGAGCCGCGAGATGGCGGGTCTATCCCCGCGTGTGCGGGGGAGCCGCTGAGTTCCAAGCGGCACTCGACGAGCTCGCAGGTCTATCCCCGCGTGTGCGGGGGAGCCGCGAACCCCGCGCAGATCCGCGAGCGCATCGACGGTCTATCCCCGCGTGTGCGGGGGAGCCTGTTCAGCGTGTACCAGCCTGAGCCGCGTCTGAGGTCTATCCCCGCGTGTGCGGGGGAGCCGACGCGGCCCCTCCCATCAACGCGGAAATGCCAGGTCTATCCCCGCGTGTGCGGGGGAGCCAGCACGACATGGACGGTGCCGCATGACCAACCGGGTCTATCCCCGCGTGTGCGGGGGAGCCACCGAGGCTTCTGGCGTCATCGAGACGCTCGGGGGTCTATCCCCGCGTGTGCGGGGGAGCCTAGATTTCTAACAGAACAATCGGCAAGGGAGCGGGTCTATCCCCGCGTGTGCGGGGGAGCCGACGGCGGAGCGTGTGTCGGTGAAACCGTAAGGGGTCTATCCCCGCGTGTGCGGGGGAGCCCAGCTAGCAGCGAACCCGCTATCAGTCGACGCGGGTCTATCCCCGCGTGTGCGGGGGAGCCGCGCTAACTATTGAAAACCAAAGCACGATCATGGGTCTATCCCCGCGTGTGCGGGGGAGCCGCTTGCACACTACAGTGCGCGGAACTATCACTGGGTCTATCCCCGCGTGTGCGGGGGAGCCGGCATGTTCCCGCTCGTGTCTATGGTTTGGGCGGGTCTATCCCCGCGTGTGCGGGGGAGCCGTCATGGGAATCACCTTTGCGCTGATAGCGCGAGGTCTATCCCCGCGTGTGCGGGGGAGCCCCAGACCAGTGCTCACGAGCCGGTGAACGCGGGGGTCTATCCCCGCGTGTGCGGGGGAGCCGACCGCTTGGCGACCTCTGAGCAAGACGGGGTGGGTCTATCCCCGCGTGTGCGGGGGAGCCCTGCTCCCCGTACTGCAGGCGTTCATGCAAAAGGGTCTATCCCCGCGTGTGCGGGGGAGCCCGGCGGCGGCGGCGGCGGCGGCATCGTCGTTCAAGGTCTATCCCCGCGTGTGCGGGGGAGCCTATCAGGCCAATACCCGTGTGGTGAACGAATCGGGTCTATCCCCGCGTGTGCGGGGGAGCCCTGACGATCAACCTGGCTCTGGCGGCCGGTACGGGTCTATCCCCGCGTGTGCGGGGGAGCCGATAGCGTGTCGCTCACCAATATGCGGAACCCGGGTCTATCCCCGCGTGTGCGGGGGAGCCGCCTTACCAAACCCGCAAAACTAGACCCGGAGCGGTCTATCCCCGCGTGTGCGGGGGAGCCTAGGCAACTTCACGTCGCAGATGGACAGGCTGAGGTCTATCCCCGCGTGTGCGGGGGAGCCTTGACCGCGAGAGCGAGGAAGCCCGCGCGAAGAGGTCTATCCCCGCGTGTGCGGGGGAGCCGACACGTATGCCGGCGTCTTCGACTGTGACTCGGGTCTATCCCCGCGTGTGCGGGGGAGCCCGCTTCATCTCGTCGACAAGCCGTTTGATATGCGGTCTATCCCCGCGTGTGCGGGGGAGCCTCGAAGGCCTTGCGGTGCGATGCGATGGCCTCGGGTCTATCCCCGCGTGTGCGGGGGAGCCTAGAAGCGTCCCGCGAACGTGCCCGTGATGGTGGGTCTATCCCCGCGTGTGCGGGGGAGCCGGGCGAAGGCGCTGGCGTATCGTTACGGCGTGGGGTCTATCCCCGCGTGTGCGGGGGAGCCTCGAATTCATATTCCACGCGCGACTTGCATCGCGGTCTATCCCCGCGTGTGCGGGGGAGCCAGGAGCCGAGCGGAAAACGCTCGTCTTACTGGAGGTCTATCCCCGCGTGTGCGGGGGAGCCGGCTGCGGGGGTGGGATCACGAGCGCTACAAGAGGTCTATCCCCGCGTGTGCGGGGGAGCCCACAAATAAAGGAGCCGGGCACGTGCGAACAGAGGTCTATCCCCGCGTGTGCGGGGGAGCCGCAACGCGACCGTTTATGCGCCTGCCGTGAGCGGGTCTATCCCCGCGTGTGCGGGGGAGCCACCTCCGCGAGGCCATGAGGCGCATCTACGAGAGGTCTATCCCCGCGTGTGCGGGGGAGCCGAAACGGGACGGGGCGTCATCAACCTTACCAAGGGTCTATCCCCGCGTGTGCGGGGGAGCCTGAGGCTTGGCGACGATGAGGCGAGGCGGCTGGGGTCTATCCCCGCGTGTGCGGGGGAGCCGGTGCGGACCACGGCGTCGATGGCTGGGGGTAGGGTCTATCCCCGCGTGTGCGGGGGAGCCACTGTGCAACCGTGAGCTGCTCCAGGCCCTTGGGGTCTATCCCCGCGTATGCGGGGGAGCCACCTTCCCCTCGCTGATCACGATGTCCCGACCGGGTCTATCCCCGCGTGTGCGGGGGAGCCCCACGGGCACGGATGTTCTTGATACCTATACCGGGTCTATCCCCGCGTGTGCGGGGGAGCCCGCTTGACCTCGACGTCCTCCCAGACGATGGCGGGTCTATCCCCGCGTGTGCGGGGGAGCCGGTGGAACAACAGGACGACGGCCAGCTACGACGGGTCTATCCCCGCGTGTGCGGGGGAGCCTCAAGGTGCAAACACTTTCCTCCGTGAATGGCGGGTCTATCCCCGCGTGTGCGGGGGAGCCCATCACGGTGGCGGCGTCGCCAATCGCGAGCACGGTCTATCCCCGCGTGTGCGGGGGAGCCCAGCATGGTCGCCCTGGACCGATACGGCGAAGGGGTCTATCCCCGCGTGTGCGGGGGAGCCATAAGTCGGTATCTGGCCTTTTGGGGCGTGGGGGGTCTATCCCCGCGTGTGCGGGGGAGCCGACGCGCCATCGGGCGCGGACCCGTCGGCGCAGGGTCTATCCCCGCGTGTGCGGGGGAGCCAACTACGTGCAGACCACCATCGCGACCAACAAGGGTCTATCCCCGCGTGTGCGGGGGAGCCACGGTGGAGCAGTGCGACGCGAAGATCGCTGAGGGTCTATCCCCGCGTGTGCGGGGGAGCCACCTCGGACCATCCGGCGAGGTCAAACGCGACGGGTCTATCCCCGCGTGTGCGGGGGAGCCGCGAGGCTAAGGCGGGTCCGAGGGCAACTATCACGGTCTATACCCGCGTGTGCGGGGGAGCCCCCAATACACCACCGATGGCGAGACCTGGACGGGGTCTATCCCCGCGTGTGCGGGGGAGCCACGGAAGCGAGGTCATGGCGCTTCCATTGGCCGGGTCTATCCCCGCGTGTGCGGGGGAGCCGCCGTCGAGAAGGCCCCCAAGCTCGTCGAGCGAGGTCTATCCCCGCGTGTGCGGGGGAGCCTCAATGACCTGCACAAACGAGGTCGTGACGTAGGGTCTATCCCCGCGTGTGCGGGGGAGCCGAGACCGAGTCCGGCGCGCTCGAGTATCGCATGGGTCTATCCCCGCGTGTGCGGGGGAGCCGAGCACTGCCGTGTTTGGGATGAGCGACTGGCGGGTCTATCCCCGCGTGTGCGGGGGAGCCACCCTCGAAGACGTCGTGTGGGCCGAGGACGAGGGTCTATCCCCGCGTGTGCGGGGGAGCCTGAAATCCGTGCCGTTGAAGGACGAAGCCACCGGGTCTATCCCCGCGTGTGCGGGGGAGCCACGTTCAAGCGCAAAGTCAAGCTAAGCTCAGACGGTCTATCCCCGCGTGTGCGGGGGAGCCCTTCAAGCTCCCCCCTTCGATGGGCGGCGGCAAGGTCTATCCCCGCGTGTGCGGGGGAGCCCCCGATTACCCGAGACCTGATCATCAAGCTCCGGGTCTATCCCCGCGTGTGCGGGGGAGCCCGCCGAGCGGTTCGCGCGCCCTACGCGGAGGGCAAGGTCTATCCCCGCGTGTGCGGGGGAGCCGGGAGCATCTGCTTTGCCAGGTCTGCAGCGACGGGTCTATCCCCGCGTGTGCGGGGGAGCCGAGACCCTTGGACGGACGGACGACGAAAGGCCGGGTCTATCCCCGCGTGTGCGGGGGAGCCTCTGGAAAGCGTCTATACACCTGCCGGGTGCTAGACACCACCTGCGTCTTCACTTGCCAAAGCGCCAACTACGAGCCGGCTGCCCGGCGCGCCAACCACACACCCTCATACTCGACGAGCTTCGTCAGCTCGGCCCCGATGACCCGGAAGGCCTGCCCACCCGGCGCCCCCTTCTCCGGCCACGTAATCAATATCGATCGGTCGGGCGCAGGCTCGAACAGCTCGATGAGCGCGGCAATCATCCGCTCACGAACACCCTTTGTCATGTCCGGTGCCGTGTACACCGTCGGTGCGACCTCCACCGACATCGATGCCAAGAACCCCCGCACCCGCTCCGGCACGTTACGCGCTACCACCAACGTCATCGGCATCGAAGATCTCCTTCACCTTGTCGATCATTCGCGCCACCAGCTTGTCCCGCCTGAACACCGACCCGGCCAGCTTGCGCGCGATGCGCTCCACCGTCTCCTTGCTTCCCCGTTCCCGCTCCCGCGCCGCCCCGAAGGCAATCGGCACCGTGTGCGACTCCCGATACAGGTCGGCCACATCCAGCACGAACGCATTCCCCGAGTCCTCGTGGATGAACCCCAGCTGCCGTATCGCCCCAACCGCCGCCACCGCCACCGCCGCCGCCGCCTCCACTGCCGTCGCTGCGTGGTTCAGCGCCTGGTTCGCCTCGTCCGCCGCCTCCGGATTCATCCGGTCATAACGCCGCCCGCCCCACGCAATCCCAAAGTCCTTCGCGATTGCTGCATAACGGGCCTTGACCCGCGCCCCCTCGATCCCCCGCAGTACCGCGATGTCCGCCGCCGGCACCACCTCACCCAGGCGCCACGCATACATCCGTCGCGCCACTTGCAGCCGCGCCCCCTCGTCCGCCCACAACCTCGCGTGCCGCCGCGCTCGCGCCGACTCGTCCGGCCCGTGCGGCAGACTCGCATACAGGCGCACCCCTCCCTCGCCAACCACCACCAGGCCCGTCCCCTGGTTGGCGCAGATCCGCAGCGCGTCGTGGCTCACCGTCGTTCCAGGCTGCAGCGCGATGCACGACACGCTCTGCACCGGGATCGCATAGTCCCCCGGCTGGAGCCCGGCATCGCCTGCCGCAACGAACCTCAGTGTCCCGGCCTCGACAATGAGATTCCCGCGCCCGAGCCAGATTACCCCATGCCGGTCCGCATGGGGCACCCGCGCCGTCTCGAGACCGAGTCGCCCCTTCAGCATTCCGGCTCCGGCGGCCGCACCAGCAGCATCCCAAACCCAAAGGCCCGGTGACGCCCAACACCTCGCCGCAAGATCTGCCGGAAGCCCGCCGCGTCATCCACGCGCAGCGTTCCCCGCAACACAACATCCGGCCTCTCGAGCACCCGCTCTTTGCGCACGTCGCCCTGCGTCTGCCGAAACAGCCGCTCGCGTTGCGTGAACCGCACGAGCCCAGCACTCTCGACCTCGGCCGCCCCCGCCAACTGCCGCTTCAACCACTCGCGGTAGACCTCCTCGCGCCCCTTCAGGAACACCTCGCCGTTGCGCTCCGCCTCCCACGCCTCCCGCTGATACACGTCGCGCTCGCTCCCCTTTCTCACCACCTCACGCTCGTCACCACGCGCGACCTCTCTCGCCTTCGCGAGCCGCACCACCGGACACACCCGCACCTCGAAGCCGAGCCGCGTGCCCGTTGGGATCTGCGCCGGCATCTTCTTTGCCGCCAACCCGTCCCACCGCATCGCCTCGAACCTCGGCGCCGGCATCGCCTCGCGAGCCATCGCCATCAGCTCCTCGCGTCCCCGCTCCGAATAGGCCAGCAGGCGACGGACGCCGCCATCGTGCTCCACCTGCAACGCGAACGGTTTGGGCGCCTCCTTTCCGAACACGCCAGTCAAATGGCAATGCGCCAGATAGCCGACGTCCAGGTCCCGCGGCACCCTCTGCATGGACCGCATCGCGGCCCCCACATCGAAGTCCATCTGCACCAGAAACAACGCCTCCGTCATGGCTCACCTCCCGGCCCACCTGCTCGTAGCAACCCCTCGCGCACGATCCGCCGCCCCACGTGAATCTGGTTCTCCCAGTCGCGCTCGTCGGTCAGATACACCTCGCGCCCGGTCTCCGGCTCCGGCTCCTCCGCCGGCCACTGCGCCAGCATTGCCTCGCTCGCCCCATGCGCCCTCGCGGCCACCTTTGCCATCGGCACGCCTCGCAACGCCTGCACGAGCCCCGTCGCCTCGACCCGCCCGAGCACCAGCCGCTCCGCTGGAAGGCACGCCTTGCGCCCGAGAAACAGCGGCCGCTCGGGCCTCTCGAGCGCCGCTTCGACCGCCGCCAACTCAGGCGCCTCGTTCGCGGGCTCGAGCCTCAAAGCCACCGTGTAGATGGCATTCGCCAGGTAGTGCCGGTGCCGGATGTGTGTCCCGGTTCCCGACGCTCCGCCCCGCGTCTCGACCTCACCCCAGGTGGTCCACCCGGTCCCATCGAGAAAGTCCTGCCCCAGGTCCACTGTCTGGTAGTCCACCATCCGCACGCCCGCCAGGTCCTGCCGCGCCGCCACCCGCAACCGGTCCTGCAGGCGCTGCGTCGCCGCCGCGTCCGCATGGTCCCATCCGAGCGCGTTGGCCACGAGCCCAGCGATCATCGAGACCGCCGGGAACTCTCGTGTCACCCGCTGGTCATCGATCGCTGCACCGCCAAAACTCATCAGCGGCGCATCGAACCTCAACACCAACACCTCCATGTCAGCCCCCTCGGATGGCGTCGCCCACCCAGCTCGCCAGCTCGGCGAGATTCGCGCGCCCATCCACGACCCCTCTCAGGCTCGGCTCGGCAGCGATCGCCATCAGGCGCCGCCCTTCGTTCTTGCCGTAGGCCGCGTCGTGGCTCGTCAAGAACCCCTCCAGGGCAGTCAGCGTGTTGCCCATGAGCCCACGGCTCCCCGGCTCGACGGCGTCGCGGAACGCGTTCGCCAGGGTGCGCGGCTGGCTGTCCCCGACCTCGACCAACATCGCCTCCGCGTATGCGTATGGTGCCGTCGAGCCGACCTTCGCGCCCGGAGACACCGTGGCGATGATCTTGAGCAGTCGCGACACGACCTCGGCCGCGAGCGTGCGGTCGGCCGACAACCACGACTTGCGGTCACACCCCTCGAGGTTCGACACGAGCAGCGGCACATCGACGACCACATAGGTGTAGTACAGGCCACTCGTCAGCTCGACTGAGCCGATGTGCCCGCTGCCGAGCTTTGCGTCGTCACCCTCGCCGAGCAGGTCATCCACGGCCGAGAAGTAGTCGCTCTCGGCCGCCTCACGGTGCACCGTGAACGCGTGCGCCACATGGACCGCTGCGTCCCCACGCGCGAGGATCGAGCTCGTGACCATGCGCCCGAACAACGCCGCATCCAGCCCGCTGGCCCGCTTCATCGCATCGATGTTCTTCTTGGCGTCCTTCAGCGCGTCATCGACGGCCTTAGCGATGTCGCTCGCGCCGCTCTTCACGACGCCGCGCACGAGCTCTTTGCAGTAACGAAGCTCGGGCCTCCCGAGCACGGTCACCTGCCCGGTCGTGAGCTCCGGCACGCCGCTATCGTCGACCTTGCCTTTGCCCTTGGGCTTCTTTCCATCGGGTTTGCCGCCGGCCTCGGCTTCGGACTTGGCCTCGGACTTGGCCTTCTCGGCTTTGCTGCTCTGGCCGAGCACCTTCGTCATCAGCTTCTCGGTCGCCTCGTGCACCTTGGCCTGGTCGAGCCCTTCTTCCACTAGGGGGGCCACGACCTCCACCTGGAAGGATCGCCGCGAGCGCAGCGACATCTCGACCTTGGAGCCGTCCTTGGCGACGATCTCCGACAGCGCCCCCGACGCGTCGCTCGTGCGCCAGTGCCGCTTCAGGCACTGCGACGAGATCCGCGTGCGCGTCGCTCCGCCAAACGGCAGGCGCTTGGCAAAGCCGACATCGTCGCGATTGAGCAGCGCGCCGGGGTAGGAGGTGAGGGCGTGGATCTGAACAAATCTTGGAATCGTAGGCATCGGAGGGTCTCCTCGTCTTATTGGGAATCCGG
This sequence comes from uncultured Myxococcia bacterium, assembly GCA_942493285.1. Taxonomy (GTDB): domain Bacteria; phylum Myxococcota_A; class UBA9042; order PHBI01; family PHBI01; genus WYBB01. The sequence continues at coordinate 4,517,224 of OW818691.1, read as the reverse complement.
TTTGGACTTGGTGTGCTCGGCGCTGAAGAAGGACCGCGCGACGTTGTTACGCGCACGGTCGGAAGCGTCCTGGTGGCCATCGCTGAGGATCAGCTCGGCGATGGCGCGCTGATCGAATCTGACACCCCCGACCACGAGCGGTCGGAGCGCATACCGAAGGGCATCGATGAGCTGGTCGCCCTGCGCGTTGAGCACACGAAGCACTCGCGTCTCGGCCACCTTGGCGTCCGAAAGAGCCTTGCCCAGCGGCAGCTCGTTGACGTGCAAGCCAGCGGCCTCGGCCATCAAGCGCACGATGTGGGTCCACTTGCGCTCGTCCCCAAGCGTCGTCACGAGCCCGCGTGGCTCGAGCGCGTCGACCACGATGCGCCAAAACGCCGCGGGCGGCGCGCTGCCATCGCGCATCCGGCGGAGTGCGGCGAGATCACCGTTGGTGATCGCGGGCTCGTCTTTCTGGGCCAGGAACCGCGCGATCTGTCTGACTCCGGCGTTTCGCCTTTGCTGGACGGACTGCGGGGCGCCCTCGGTGCCGCTCGGCAACGGGGCCGTCTCAGGGGGTGGGCTGTTCGACATCGGTCTCTCCTGGGTCCTGGTCTGAAGTGGGCTGTTTTTCGAACACATCGGGAAGGTGTTTGTGCGCGGCGCCAAACAGCATCGCGCGACCGCGGGCGATGGCGCGCCATCGTCGCTCGCTCGGGTAGGGGAGGGCATCGAGGGAGGCTTCGAAGTGGCGCTTCGCAGTCCCCCACAGCAACGACCGCCAGGCGCGAAGCCCGTCGGGGTCGCCTTGAGCTGGGCTCTCGATCGAACCCAGCAGATGCTGGAAGAACGCCGCATCGATGTCGGCATCGAAGCGCGCAACGAGTGAATCGACGCGCTTGTCCTGGAAGTCGATGTCCCCGTCGGGCCCCCCTTGTGCCAGCACGAGCAACGCCGCTCGGAACACCCTGAGGCGCACGGTGTCCGCCAGATTCACCCGGTCCTTGGAACGCTGTGCGAGCTTCTCCGAGGCGTCCGGGCTCTTCGAGGCCGCGAACAACATCTTGCGCGCCTTCGGCCCGAGCGTCAGCGTCGCCTCGTGCAGCCCCTCGGTCTTGCCCTGGCCCCTCACCATCGCCCAGGCATGGAGCTGGGTCGCCGCGTGCTCATCGCCGACCAGGGCGGGAGGCTTGGACCAATCCCCGGAGAAGAGCAGGTCCGCGAGCTTGCTATAGTGGAAGCCCGCCCCCGCCAGCGAGAGCGCGACCCCTCGCTTCGTATCGATGGGCGTCCAGATGTCGCCTGTGTTGCCACCGGCGACGGGAAACGACAGACGCGCCGTTTTGGTCGGCAACATCCAGGCGGTCGGGCCGCTGGCGCCTCGGGTGAACCGAACGCGTCGACAGGTCTCGATGAAGAACGGGTCGAGGCCCAGGCTCGGCAGCGCGTCGAGGCCATTCCAGGCCTTGAGCCACACGAGGCCGACGCCATCCTGATCACGATAGCCGTGACTCTCGATGAGGTTCGGCCGCTGCTCGAGCCAGACCCCGACGTCGTGCTTGAACCGATCGTTCCAGCGCAAGCTCGGCGCGGCCGCGAGCGCCGAACGATTGCCAAACCCACCATTCATCCGCGCGACGCCGTAGTTTCCCGCCCCGAGAAAGCCCTGCATCGTCTGCAGGTTCACGAGCGCATAGACCCAGTGCTCGGCGCGCGGGGCGCGGATTCGCGTCTGCTTGATGTCGTGGTTCTTCGCCGTGACGAGGATGTCGAGTGCGTCGGGCGTCACGAGCTCGGACCAGCGCTTGCGGTCGAGCTGACCTTCCGGGATCGGCGGCTGCTGAAACCCCGGCTTCGACACATCTTCGACCACCAGCCTCCATGCTTCGCGCTCACCGGCGCTCAGCCCGAGTAGCGCCGCACGCCATGGGGCCGAGTCCGTCGGCAACCCGCGGAGCTGCGCGTGGTGGCTCGCCTGGGCTGCGAGCTGCACCAGAAAGGCATGCCACGCGTGGTGTTGGTGGGGTTGCAGGGCTGTCGGCTCGACCGGCTCGTCGGCCGAGAGCAAAGCCAACACCTCCGGCAGACTGGCGGTCCGGCGGTGCACACCGACCCGCAGGCCAAAGATTGGATCATGGAGCAGGTCATCAGGCTCCGACATGGTCGAGCTCCTCGTTGTGGTTCGATCCGGCGGGCCTCAACCCGAGCCGGTCGTAGGTGAAGCGGGTGTCTCCGAGCGCAAAGGTGAACCCCTGCGCGTTGGTCGTGGCCTCGACCGGGGCGCCGTCGCCGCGCCAGTCGCGCACCATGAAGTGGGGCACCGTGAGCTCGGCGATGGAGTTGCCAAATGGGCTCGGGACCCGGGCGGCGAACACGACGCGGTGGTCCTCGTCTCCGAGCCGCGTCGTGATCCGACGGTCCAGGTCGCCGCTTGGGAACTGCGCATCGCCAAAGGGGATGGTCCAGTCCACGAGGTTCGCCTTCGCGGTCTGACGACCCGCAAAATACAGGCCCCGAATCAGGAGGTCGTGGGGGGCGAGCGCAGGGTTCGACGCCGTGATGGCCTCGAGCGCGGAGGGTGCCGTCGTCGCCTCCACGAGGGCGCGGTTCATCTCGGGGATGACCAGCTCGCTGTGGGTCTCGAGCAGACGCCAGGTGGCCTCGATGACTCGGAGGTCCTCGTAGACCGTGCCCAACCCGTGGAGCGCGCGCACCGCCCCCTTGGGCATGACCCGTGCGCCCAGGTCCCGATCGCTGGGGACCAGGACCTCGACGCGTGCCCGCTCGAACCCAGGTGGCCGAGTCGTATCATGTCGATGAAGACGACCGAGGCGCTGCAGCAGGACGTCCATCGGGCAGAGGTCGGTCATCAAGAGGTCGGCGTTCAGATCGAGCGATTGCTGAACGGTCTGTGTCGCCACCACGATGCACCCAGGTGAGTCCGCGTCGCGTGCCGCGTCTTTGCCGAGCGCCTGTTCGATGGCGTGGTCGAGCGCCTTTCGATCGTCGCGCGCGAAACGGGAGTGATGGATCGAGACCTGACCACCGCAGCGGAACAGCAAGGCCGACGGCGCCGCACGTTCGAGCGCCGATTGGGTGGCGAGCGCCGCCTTCACCGTGTTTCGTAGGATCAGGACCTTGGCGCCGACCTTCGCCGCGTCGATGGCTCGGGCGACGAGCCGCGTCAAAGCTTCGAGGTCGGCCTCGCCGTCGGCGTCGGTGAGCCATGGACACAACGCGCGCTCGACGCGTTTGATGCGGTCGACGCCCGCGACTGGATGCCGTTGCGGAGCGACCGAGCCGACGCGGTGCGTGACGAGCGGGTAGGCGAGATCGGTCGCGGGTGGCAGTGCCGGGTCCGCCCGGTCGCCGAGGAGACGCGTGGCCGTGTAGGTCCCCAACGTGGCCGACATCAAGAGCGTGTGTCCCCCGGCTGCGCGATGGCGATCGAGGACGGCTTCGAGCAGACGCGTCATATAGGTGTCGGACGCGTGGACCTCGTCGACGACGAGCAGCAAGCGCATGAGCGCCGTGCTGCGAAGGTGTGCGTGACCGACCGTCAGGGTCGACATGAGGACCTGATCGATGGTGCCGACCACGATGGCGCCCGCGAGGTAACGCTTGGCGTTCTCGGCGGCCCACGAGCGGGCGCGGAAGCGTTGGGCGTCGACGTCGTTCCAGAGGACCTCGAACCCCGGTAGCCGGACACCCTCGGTGTCATCGACGCGTAGGTAGCCGGGGACGGCGAGCACGACTGGCGGTCGGGTCGACGGGTCCGGAAAGACCCGCGCGATGGCCTGTTCGACACGTTCGTCGATCTGCGTCGCCGCGGTCCGCGTCGGCAACGCGAAGTAGAGTCCGTCGACGGCCCCCGCCTGGAACAGACGCAGGTAGTGAAAGAGCGCCGCTTCGGTCTTGCCGGCACCGGTCTCGGCTTCTAGCACGACGGTCGTTGGAACGTCGGTATCGATCGGAAGCCCGGCGATGACCTCCTGCGCCAGGCGCGGCTCGAAGCCCATCGCCGTTTGAAAGGTCAGAGGGGCCGCGAGGGCACGACGGGCGGGATTGGGATCGAGCCCCATGGCGCGGATCTGATCGAGCGCGGCGTGGCGCGCGAAGCTCAGGCGGTCGGTGTCGAGGGCATCGCTGTAGGGGAAGATCCGGCGGTCCGAGCCGAGCCAATCGGCCAGCATGACGAGCCCCGAGAAGGCGTGCTGGAAGGACGCCGACGTCGGCAGCGGCACCGGCTCAGGGTCCCAGGCGCGCGGGAAGCACTGACGCGCGTGGGCGACGAGCGCGCGCATCTCGCGGAACGGATCGTAGCCGTCGCGTGGCTCCCAAGGTGCGTCGGCCCCCTTAGCTTCGGGGCCGACGGGGCGCCCGTGATGGCAGACCGAGGCCAACCAGAGACGGCATAGCGCTTCCTGATCATCGGGCGTCCACACGAAGATCGGCGCGAGGGTCTCGCTCAGGTTAGCGAGCCAGGCCTCCTTGTCGAGGATGTAGACCAGCTCCTGGACATGGCCATTGACGAGCGTCCGGCCGGGCCAGGCCTTGTTCTGAAAGCCGCGATTCGTCTTGCCGAGATCATGCAGGAACGCCAGCACCACCAGGCGTGCCCGATGGACCTCCGACAGGTGGGTGAGGCCGCCGAGACGTGCGAGCCGCGAGCCGAGCAGGCTGTGCTCGAGGAGCACCTCGCAGCACACGGCGACGTCCACACAGTGGTCCCGAAGCGGGTGCCACTCGAACGTGTCGTCGCCAACGCGGCCTTGAAGCTTGCCCCACGGCGCGGTGAGCGGTCCCTTCATCGGTTCTCCATCTGTCTGCGGGTGTCCTGTGACCTGTGATACCCGGCGCGCCCACGCCAGCGGCGTACTGAACAAACCTGCAGTCGCCTTGTGGGTGTGGCGACCTCTACCGAGGCGCTCGCGAGCCCAACACTGTGCTCGCTGGGCAGCGCCGTGGCGGCACCCTGGAGCGGGAAGGACAGGTCGACGGTGTTCGGATCGGCGGTCATGATTCTCCATGGCCATGGGGTCGGTGGGGTGGCGCTTCGGGCGAGGCGCCGTAGGGGTAACGTAAACGGCGGGTGGTGCCGGACAGTGTACTGAACAAACTTCTGGTACTCGGGTTGGCGAGTGAGTGGCGAGTTGGCGCAGGGCAGGCTCCCGATGTGGAGACCGAACGAGGAGCCCGGGGAGGGCGGCTTCCACACGCTGCAACGGGCTTCGGTGCGTGCGTGATGGTGTCAAATCCCACGGGAGACGGGCCGACCCCCGCTGGAAGGCCGGTGTCGACGTGTGGAACATGGCTTTCCCGCGCTCGAAGGCTCGTTCATCGGGTCGCGGGAAGGCTGTTCCCGCGCCCGATAGGCGACCTCCACCTGTGGAGAGTGCCGAGTCTCCGTGAAAACCTAATGAAGTCGGAGCCCGAGCGGACGCGTTGGTCGATCGCGGTCGCCGCTGGGCTCCGGCCAAGACCTCATTCCGCGGTGGGGTCGTCCGGCGTCGGCGTCGCGGGCGTCTTCGCGACGCCGTAGTTGCGCGGGCGGTCGGGGATCACCGCGTGGATGTCCGACTCCGAGATGCCCTCGGACTTCCAGTAACGCTTGAGCCGCGCGAGCTCGACGTGGGCCGAGCGCGCGATGGCCGTCAGCATCCTCTCGTAGAGCTTGACCGCCGCGCGGGGCTTCCTCGCCGCATCGACCGCCGCGCCGAGGTTGTTCGCCGACTCGCGCAGAGCCGCCGCCCTGGAAGCCGCGTTGGCCGAGAGCTTGGGTGACAGGTTCGACTCGTGCAGCTCGGCCAGAAGCAGCATCAGGTTCGGCTGATCCTCCACATTGGCGTCCGCATAGAAGCCGGAGCCGCCCGGGTAGATCAGCTCGAACACAGGGTCGTTTGCCGGCCGGCCGAGCTCGTTCCAGACCTGGTCGGCTTGCGACTTGATGACGTCGTCGCTCTGCTCGTTGAGCACCGCCACGTTCGCGGCCAGCGGCGCGTAGACCGCGCGGGCGTCTTGCGCCTTGGTGCTCGTGGTGTCCCACAGCGCCGCGACACCGCCGAGCCGCGTTTGGGCCACGGCCCACACGGCCCCGTCGGGTCCGTTTGCCTTTGCGTTTGCGGCCGTCAGCGTCACCTTGACGTCACCCATGATGGTGTTGCGATCGGCCTTCCTCGAGATCACTTCGCCCATAGACCCTCCATGAAGTCGCGAGGCGAGGGCCATTGAGTTCGGACCCGCCTGCGAATACCTGCGATAGATAGATGTCCGCGCAGGAAAGCTGGCTTCGCCAGGCCCCCTGCGACGGTTTGCCGCGACCTGCGGCGATGTGAGAAGCCCTCGAATGCTGCCTCACGTCGACGGAGTGCGCAAGGGCTGGTGGCCGACTGTGTGTGCACACAAAGGTGTTTGTGTGGGCAGTCGCCAATATGCCAATGGCAGTCACACCGTTCGCCCGGCGCGGAGGTCTTGATGGACCGCAGCCAGCGCCGACGGCGTGCACCGCGGTCGAGACGACTGCGGCTCCATGGAGGGCTCGGTCTTCGCTATCGAAGTTGAGGCTAGGAGAATCGCCGATGGGCGTTAGCCGGGCTCATGGCTCGCGGCGGAGTTCCTCGACATATTCGGCGAGTGCCCGCGCGTACCGGGCGACCTCGGGCGCCGGTCGGGTGGTCATGACGAGGCACACCTCGATAGCTCGAGCCAACGCTTCGGCGCCCTTGCCTCGCTTCTCGAGCGTGAGGGCGAGGAAGAGCTCGAGCGCGAGGTTCTCGGGCGCAAAGGCAATCGCTTGCCGCAGGATGGCCTCGGACTCGTCGAGGCGTCCGACGTTTTTTAGGGTGGACCCGAATCCCAAGAGGAAGCCGGCTCGGTCGACGTCGGGGGGCAAGCCGAGCCGCCACGCCGCTTCATAGTGGACAGCCGCCTGCGCTTCGTCGCCGACCCGGTCACAGGCGTAGGCGGCCTCGATGTGCGACCTCGCTTCGATCATATCGTGCGTGTCCTGCGTGTCGTGCGTGTCGTTCGCTTCGTTCATATCGCTCGTGTCGCTTGTGTCGCTCGTGTCGCTCGTGTCGTTCGGCGATGTGTTCGATGTCATCGTGCGGGGGCGAACGCGTGGGTCAGCTGCGGAACCCGTTCGTACGGTGGGTCCCATCGCAGTACGGCTTGTTCGCAGACCCGCCGCAACGGCACAGCGCACACTTCGTCTGCTTCGCGATGGTGCGCCCGGTACCCGACACCAGCTCGAGGTTGCCACGCACCAGGAGCGGGCCGTCTTTGGTGGGTTGGATGTCCACTCGGCCGTTGCGGATCGCCAGGGCCGTGGTGTCACCGGTCGGAGGTTCTCCGGTGGCGTCGAAGCCTGCGTCGTGGTGGGAGCCATCGCAGTACGGCTTGCTCTTGGAGGCTCCACACCGGCACAGCACCGCGCGGGTACGCGGCGCCTCGCCTTCGATGTGCAGGTCGCCGTGGAGGGCATTGGGGCCGGCCTCGCGAACGTAGAGCGTGTTCACCGTCGGGGGCGCCTCGTCTGGGCGACCGTCCTTGCGGGTGTAGGTGATGGCTCCCGACGGACAGCGGTGGGCGATGGAAGCGAGCGCTTCGACGTCGATGGCATCGGGGCGAATCCAGGGTCCCACGACGTTCGGCACGAAGACCTCGGGCGCGCCCAACACACAGAGCCGCGCATGGATGCAGCGGGTTCCATCGAACCGCAACTGCAGTGCCTGACCCTCGACGATCTCCGTGCCGTCGACGATCCGGCGCGGCGGGATCGAGGGATCCGTCGAGTACTCCAGGTCGCCGACGACGCGTCCGGGCATCAGAGCCGCGTTCGCAGGGACGTCGGTTGCGGCGCCCCGGGCATCGGGCAAGGCATCCAGGGGGAGGCGCGCCAACCGGTCTGCCATGGCCTCGAGCTCGCTGGCGACCGATGCGAGCGATGCGATAGAGGCGAGCGCGGGATCCGCGGCACTGCGCCTGGCAGCGCCGGCGGCCAAGAGGCGTGTCCGCTCGACCAGGATCCCGACAGAGCCCACCGCGGGAACACGGATCTCCCGGGTCACCGCGAACGACATGCCCGCTGCGAGCTCGGGGGTCTCGGCCACCGGAGGAAGCCGGGTGAGGACCTCGTTCAGCGGGACGAGCAGCTTCATCAGGCCGATTGCTTCGTTCACCATGCCGGCGCGCACCGCATCGGGAACCGGACTCCACGCGACCCCCAGCATCCGGAGCATGTGGTTGTAGGTGGCGTTGGCGAGATCCAGCACGCCCGCAGCCCTGGGCTCCCCAATCCAGGTCTTGCCGGCCGGCACGGGGGGACGGCGCTGCACGGGGCTGCGCACGACCGGCCGCGCTGGCTCGAAGTCCGGGTCGTCGGCGAGCAGCGCTGCGAGCTCGTCTCGGACGCCGCAGAAGCGTCGGTAGTGCGAGTCCTCGGGGTTGTCCGCGTTGCCTTCTCCCTGCTCGACGATGTTGTCGATGGCCCTAAGGGCAGTCGCGAGGTCCGTGACCGCCTGCAGCCCGTCGAGCTGCACGGTGCCGGGGTCCACCTGGCTCGACGGATTCCCGATGAACAACGCCGCCTCGCCGATCTGGGTCGCGACGGCCTCGAACCCAGCGCGGATGCCGCGGTACAGGTGTCCGACGGTCGCGTAGTCCTGTGCGGTGGGCATCAGCAGGTCCGTGCCCGCACCGCGGATGTAGTTCGCCGGGAACTCGAAGCCCGCACCGTCGGGGACGTCGACTCCTTCGGGACGCTCGAGGAACACGAAGTGATCGAGGGTCGCCGCATCGAACGGACGCAGCTCCACGACGACGCCAGCGGGGTGGTAGCCCGGGGCCACGGGGAAGTTGGGCCGGCCCAGGTGCGCCTGGCCGCCGATCGCCACCAGCAGGTTGTTCGCGTTGGCGAAGTGCGTCATCTCGTCGATCGCGACGTGCACCAACGCCATACGCCATCGCTGGACGGCCGCAGCCTGTGCGGCGGTCAGCCCTTCGTCACCGGGCCGCTTCAGGGACCAGGCGGCGAACAGGTAGCAACACATGAGGTTGTGTTCGACCTCGACGGCTTCGGTGAGCAACTCGGCGAGCTGCTCGCGGTCGTGGACGATGATATTGGATTCGGTCACCGGTGCCTCCATGATCGCTCGACGGAGAGACCCTGTAGCATGAGGGTTCCCGCCCCAGGGCCAAAGATAGTGCTTTGTGTGGTCGATGCTGGTCGCTTGCACCAAGGGCGGAAGTCTCCCAGGGGACCGGACCCACGAGTGCAGCGCCCCGCGAGGACATCGATGGAGGACCCGTATCGTTCTGGTCTTGGAAGGGGGCAAGACCTTGGTCTGTGTTGACGCCGAGGCACTAGCCGCAGTAGGCGCGGGCCGACCACTCCAGGGCGTGGGGCGCGAGGCCGGTCACGGTGAGGTGACCTCCATGCACGAGCGACAGGTGGCACCGGTCACAGAGCGAGACCAGGTTCGAGGGCTCCTCGCCGCCGCCGCGCGAGCGGAAGACAATATGGTGAGGAGTGCAGTTTCGGCTTCGGCAGATAGGGCTCTGGCAGCGGAAGCGGTCGCGCAGGTAGATGTCGCCGTAGGCTGGGAGCTTCGTCATGCCCAGCGCGGTGTCGAGCGTCGAGGCGACCAGGAACGCGACGAACGAGTCAGCCGGGGAACCGGCGTCGGCGTGTAGGACCTCGAGGTCACACCAGAACGCCGCCAGGTCGTCGGGCAGCGTCAGGCGCAGAGGCACAGTGCCGAGTGTCGCCTCGTTGGGCGAACCAGACACGGACATCGGACCCGGCTCGGGGTCTGGCCCTGCGTCGGTCGCTTCGGCTACGTCGTTGGAATCAGCGGCGTCAGCAAAGACCATAGTCAGGACCTTCCGCTCGAGGTCGCGAGCTTCGTCGAGCTGCTCATGGGTCGGGGGTCGGAGCGCATCGAGCGGCAAGCCGTTGGCTCGGGCGTGAAGCTCCGCCGCGTCGACGTGCTCCCGAAATATCTTGGTCGTCGAGATATCGGCGAGCGCGAGCCAGGCCGCCTCGGTCGAGGGCGAGGCGACCCGGGCGAGCAGAGTCGCGGTCTCGAAGCCGACGGCCCCGGCCTCTATCGCGGTCTTTAGACGAGGCAGGCGGCGGACCCGGCGGGCGAGCGCGACACGCGCGGCCATGCTGGATTGGGCGACCCCGAGCGCTTCGCGGCAGTAGTCGTCGAAGGTCCGATGTCCGTGCGTAAAGGGGACTCGACTGCACTCCGCTTCGAGCGCGAGCTCGCCCAGGCGCAGGTCTCGGCGCATGAGCTCGGCCGAGAGGGCGCGCAGCTCGAGGTCGAGCAGGCCGACATCGACAATCGTGGGGTCGATGGTCGGCGGTTCCATCAATGACTGTTTGCTCGCGGGTCCGACGTCCGTGTCCGGCTCCGCGGTCGCGATGTCCTGGGTCGCACTCTCGTGAGGGGCGACGCAACCCGGCGGCGGACCGGCGATACGACTCACGAGGTCCGGCGCCAGCTCGGCCCGGTTCAAGAGCGTCGTCAGGCCCTCGGCGAGCAGACCCTCGATCGCAGCACTTCGTGTCGTCTCGCCCAGCGCCTCCATCAGCCGAATCACACCTTCGAATGCGACCGCATCAACCCTATCGACGTGGCGCGTGAGCTTCACACGTCGCCGGCGCTCGCCGTTAGATGCATCACACGCATCGCTCTCATGCCCGCCGAGCCGCCGCCTGAGCTCACGCACTGTCAGGCTCGCGGCCAAGGTGATGGTCTCCTCTTCATCGAGCGTGTCACTCCGGTCGACTCGCACGAGATGCCGCGCCAGCAGCTCCACCTTCGAGGTCGACAACCTCCCCGAGAGATACGCCTCCCGCAGCAGCGGCAACCCCGCGAGCCGCCGCGCCAAAGTGCGCGCATCCCCCACCCAGCGTCCCGACCGCCCGAGCCGCTCACGCGTATACGCATCCACACCCGGAAACCCGAGCCACTGCACACCGCCGAGGACCTCGAGCCTCTCGACGCCGTCAGCGATGGCGAGCCGCAGCCCTCCTATCCCGCGGGTCAAACGTACGAGCTCGTGATGCAGCCCCAGGCCAGGGTCAGGTCGTTCGGGTCGTTCGGGTCGTTCGGGTCGTTCGGGTCGTTCGGGTCGTTCGGGTCGTTCGGGTCGTTCGGGTCGTAAGGTCGCCATGACCAACACCCTAGCATGCAGGTTCTTGCCTGCTGCAGGAGGCCCATGAAGCCCGTCCCAATGCCTTTCGGAAGACAAAAGCCGTCACTTCCAGATCAGGCCCCTCCCTGGATCGAGACACCGCCACCGCAGCCATCTTTGAGGGCGACCGAGACTTTTTACCCGGCCTCTCTCTGGATCGCGTCAAGGGCGAAAGTGCCATGGCCTTTACTTTCTTGGATGCTGACAGATGCTCGAGACAAGCTGCCACCAGCGCTCGTTTCCAACGGCAAGCGGGTCACGTGCACAGACGAGAAGACTGGCATGGAGGCGCTCGCGCGGGCCCAGCCGACGAAGCCTCTGCGACCCGGCTCGTTCGAGCGCTTCGAGCTCGAAGGCGTCATGGGACCTTGATCCTCGACCACTCCAAGCGTGAGGACCGGATCACCACTTCCGCCGACGTGGTCTAGTGCCTCGGCGCCACTCCGCTCTCAATTACCCGAGCCCAATCGAGTTCGGGCTGAAGTCCGAGATCGACGGACCCCGCAAGATGACCCCATAGTCCGACTGTCCACCAAAACGGGGGAGCTTCATGATCCTCACGCCCGTCTCAGTGAAGGGGGCAAGGCGCTGGCTCACTCACGTTGGCAAAGAGGGGATCTCGGTGTTCAGGACGGCTTCCTCCGTGCCTCGGTGCCTAAGCAACTCCAAGGGATCACAGAAGGAACCGCCCTGTCCACCGCTTCAGGCCCCCACGTCGTTGCGGCAGTGGAGCTCGATTGAAGGTCATCCGTTCAGGTCCATGCCTACGGCGTCTGGTTGGTGGTCGGAACGCCGAAGACCCAGTCCGCGCCCGCCCTTGGGGTATGGCAGTCGACGCAGAAGTCGACCTGGCCCTGGTGCGTGATGGCCCCGTCCGCTGCGACCCGTTGCCAATGCCAGTCGTTGGTGGCGGGCGCATAGCCTGCGGGTCCCTTGGCCATGAGCGTGAAGGCATCGATCGACCCATCGAGCTTGCGTTGCTCCTTCACGATGATGGTCCCTTCGGGGAACGCGGGAGCCGTCGTGCCGGCGGGATCGATGGCGCGATAGGGCGCCTCGGCGCCTTTGGATATCCAGACTTTTACCTGACTCGCTGCGTGTTGACTCGTGATGGCCTCGGCAGAGATCTGCACGAGCTGCCCATCGTCGAAGTTCACGGCCGCCTCTGCGAGGGCCTGCGCATCGATCTCGAATGGCACGAATGGCGTGACCTTGGTATCCTCCATGCTGCTGTCGCAAGCGGCAAAGAGCACGAAGACAGCTCCAACAGCTCCAACAACTCCAACACCGCCATAATCAAACGCCCTGCTTTTCATCAGTCCACTCCTTCCAAGTCACATTCAGCCAGCGATCGTGCGACCGCTTTGAGCGCACGATCAGTCATATGTTGCGCGAGCTTCCGACGGCCTGCGCAGACCTCGCGCGCATGGGTGTCACCCGCCCTGTAGGCCGTTGCGACGTCGAAGTACGCCACTGGAACTCGGCCATCGTCACAGGTCCAGCGGCGTGCTCCGCCGCGGTCGACAACGCGCGCCGGCACGCCATCGCAATCCGCACGCAGAAACTCGTTTGGCGCATTCGGATCGTGTGCTCGATAACGCTCGAGCGCGCTGTCGCCGCTGAAGATGCTGCGCGGCACATGGAACCCCGAAGCGTCTGTGCCACGATGCACAATCGACTTCGGGTCGAGGTCTTCAGACCGACTCGCCTGGTGGCAGCGCATACAATTCCCGCGTTCACGCACACCCTCTGCGATTTCGAGACGGCGGGGCGGAGCCATCGCCCCGAGTCCACGTCCATCAGCCAGCCCATCGGCGATCGCCCCATGGACCCACCGATCCAGGTCCACGCTCAGGGCCGGCCAGGTGTAGCCCCACAACATCGGCTCGCTGCTCGTGTCGTCGGGTCGCAACAGATGAAATCGTTGTCCTTCGACGGTCAAGGTGGAGCCGCGCACATCGGCCACCCGCCATGACCCCGCATGTGCGACCTCTTCGACGCGCTCGAGGATGGTCCCCGTCGGGAATACCAGCTCGAGCGGGCCGACGAGCTCGCCATTCGAATCAAACGTATTGGCGCTGTCGATGAGCCCGCCCCGAGGCAATTCGACCCAGATTCGAGTGCGCGACCTATCGCCCTTCTGGACCGGAAGTCGCACGGGAGGAACGAGCGCAAATCGGAGGTCATTGTGGTCGGCATCGACCATCTCCATGGCGGATCGGCGCACGCTTTCAACCCCATCCGGGGGCCGGTCGCATGCCCCACCCAAGACGCCAACCAACGCCACGATCAACACGCCAACCAAGCCGCCACTAGGGGCCCCACCCACGTGTGCCATGGCGCGCGTTGCACGCAGCAGGGCCCTGACCGCTTTGGCGGCTGGCTCGACGGCCCTCATGAGGCCTCGCTTGCCGTCGAGGTCGCGACTGCGGGTTTCGCGATCAACCCAAGTGCGATGAGCTGGGCTTCGGCCTGCTCGAGCCGCTTGGTGGCAACCGCGTCTTGCACATGTTGCGCGTGTTGCGACGGCCTCGCGACCTGGCCAGACGCGATCCCCAACGCGAGAAGGCCAAGCGGCTCGGGTCGAAGGACGCGGACGGTTTGATGGGTCGGATCGCGGTAGGCGACCAGGACCACCTTCGGCCCACCCAGCGCGAGCCGAAGGGAGGCTTCGCCATTCGACTCGAAGAGCCCCATCCAATGAGCCACATCAAATGCGTAGGTCCCCGCCGAGACACCGGGCATCACCCGCCCAACCCCCTCGGCTTCGCGACCCGCGCGCAGGCGCTGCAGACTCCAGCCGGCGATAGCATCGAGGCCTTGTGGCCACTGCATCCGCGAGACGCCCGGCTCCGCCAAGCCTCCTGCGCCGATCTCCTGGTGGGCTTCGAGATAGCCAGGTAGCGCATCACCGAGCGCGTTTGGCGACCAGTGCCGACTTGGCAGCGTCGCCACGAAGTCTGCGCAAAGCTCTGCCCACGTCGGCAACGCGTCCAATCCAGCCCGCGCGGGTTCCTTGAAGATCGCATACAGGACCGGGAAGAGCGCGCGCAGAATCCGCCGCACGTTGGCAGCCATGAGCCGTTGGTAGAAGAGGGTTCGGTGGTCCGGCGACGGACCAGGCCCCAACCTCAGTGCGAACTCTGAATGAGTGATGGCCCCGCTCATGAACGGCGCCGCTGCATCGAAGAAGGCAGCGATCGATGGCTCGAGGCGCGCATCGTCAGCGTCGCTCTCGGGGGCGTCGGTTGGCGCGCCCTGATCTCCGCCTCCGCGACCAGGAGCTCCGCCTCCGAGAGCTGCTCGAGGGCCTTCGACGCTGCCAACCGCGAGATCTTGAATCATGACGCCTCGCGTGACAGCGCCGAGAGGACCTCGGCTTGTATGGCGCGCGCCTTGTCGGCCTCATCGAGGACACGATCGAGCGAAGGGATTTCGAGATCCCACTCGAGAAGCACTGGCACTGGACCCGTGCGCGACAGTGCCAGCCGAAAGAGCTCCCAGACTCCGTCGGCCACCGGAGCGCCATGATTGTCGATCAACATGCCCTCGCGCTGCACGTGTCCCGCGATGTGGATGCGACCTGTCCGTTCGAGCGGCAACGACAACAACAAGGCCCGAGGGTCAAGCCCGTGGTTGGTCGCATTGACAAACACGTTGTTCACATCGAGCAGCAGGCCCGCGTCGGCCTCTTCGAGCACCTGCGAGAGCCATGGGCCTTCCTCCAAGCGCGCCTCCGCGCCCGTGGGCATCGCGGCATAATAGGTGATGTTTTCGAGCAGAAGCGGTCGTCCAAGCACACGCCTCGCGCGACGCGCGCGTGCACCCAGATGGTCGGCGGCAGCTTGTGTCATCGGCAGAGGTAGGAGGTCGTGAAAGTGACGCCCGTGGGCGCTGCTCCAGCAAGCGTGTTCGGTCATGACGTCGGCGCCGATGTGATCGAGCAGCCTGCCGAGGCCGCTCAAGAGGTCATCGTCGAGCGGGTCGGGCCCACCCAACGACAGGCTCACGCCGTGCACCCCGACCGGCCAACGTTCGAGGCATTGGTCCAGCACCTGGCCGGTGCGCCCGCCGCTCGCGATGAAGTTTTCAGGCACGATCTCGAGCCAATCCAGCGGGCGCTCGACTACGGGGAGCTGAGCCCAGTGCTCTTGCCGGAGCCCAATGCCTACGCCCTCGAGACGCCCACGCCTCATTCCTCGCCCATCTCAGCGGCATCGGTTGGACAGCCCGCGGGACAGCCGGCATCCGTACCGGCGTCGGTTGGACAGCCCGCGGGACAGCCGGCATCCGTACCGACGTCGGTTGGGCACCCTGCGGGACAGCCCGCGGGACAACCAGCGTCTGGGCTCACGTCGGTTGGGCACCCTGCGGGACAGCCTGCAGGACAGCCTGCATCAGCGCCGTCCTGGGTGTCGGCCTTGGTGTCTGTCGCGCCCTTGTCCTTGTCTTTGTCGTCTCCACACGCAGCACCCGCCAGGGCTCCGCCAAAGGCGACGCCGACCAGCAGGCTCCAGGGGGTGGGTTTCCATCGCATCGTACACTCCGGGTCTCCCAGAACTTGGCGTGACGCGACATGCGTCTGAGGGAGACCGAATCTGCTGCGGCTGGTCGACGACACAGCCGCCCGCAGCCAACTAGTGAGCGCCCCGAGACGAAACGGTTACCCGATGATGTTCCACAGAACGGCTGATGGTGTTCCAAGAAACGGAACAACATGCGACCCTCCACTCCGATGAAACGACCTACTTCCGATGAACTCCCCATGGCGCGCATTGCCGCTCTCTGGAACTGGCTTCCGGCGTTTCGTGCGGTGGCCGAGACTGAGCATCTCCGGCGTGCCGCACGATATCTGGCGCTCTCGCCACCAGCTCTGTCGCGCACGCTCCGCTTGCTCGAAGACGCGGTCGGCTATCCGCTCTTTCATCGCGAGGCACGTCGCTTGCGCTTGACCGAACGTGGTCGCGCTCTCTTGATCGTGCTTCGCCGCTCGATGCGCGCCATCGACGACGCCATCGAGCGTCAACCGGTAGGACTGCGCATCGCGACGCTGCCGTCGGTGGCTCCCCTCCTTGGAGCGTTGTGGACCCATCATCCAGACGGATTGCTCATCCGCACGCACCCGCTTGGCATGAGCGTCGCCTCGGCCATCCTGCAAGGTACCATCGATTTGGCCATTGTGCCGGAGGCCACGGTGGTGCCCCACAAGGACCTCGAGATCACCGTCATCGGGTCTTTGAAATGGGGCATCTTTGCGCCTCAGGGATTCGAGGCCAGCGCCCTCGGCGACAACACGTCAACGCCGATTCCTTCGGTATCGCTCGCAGGCTGGGATGGCTGGCCCATCGAGCAGCCACGCACCGTTGTCATGGAGACCGACGACCTCGCCACGGCGACCGCTGCGGCCGGCAATGGGCTGGCCGTTGCGCTACCCGAGCGCCTTGGCGCGGCGGGGCTGATCATGCGCGGGTCCGCTTGGAAGGTGCCCTTCGTGACTGTGCGCAGGCCCACCTTGACGGGTGCCCCCAGAGACAGGCACTCCGACGCAACCCGGCCGCCGACCGTAGCCGACCCTGCTGCTGCAGCTTTTGAAGCCTTGCGCCGCGCATTCGCCCCCGAGGATTGAGGCCGCAGTCCGAATGCCAGATTGCCCGTCAGGCAGTGCGAGACGTGGCGGCCGGTGCTCCCAACGTACAGCTCGGCCTAGACCTCGAGGTGCGCCGCGATGCGCTCGGCGATAGGTTCGATGGTCATCGTGCGGGTGTCCTTGCGTGCCTCAATAGAGGAAGCCCGAGACGGCGGTGTAGCGGAAGGTCGCGCTGATGGATGTGCAGAGGCCGGCTTCGTCGGGGTAGAGGTCGAGCGCGTTGCTGAAGACGAGCTCGATGGCCGAGAGGACCGACGGGTCGTCCATGGCGGCGAGATTGCCAACGGCGATGAGGTCCGAGAACGGGACGGCGCCGCCGATGAGGCCGTCGGTGAGGCCTCCGTCTTCGGTGAGGCGAGCGGTGATTTTGGCGTCGAAGAAGTTGAGCACGTACGAGACGCCGAAGACCGAGACCGGTAGGCGGGCGTAAAACGGGCCGGCGGTGAGCACGCCGTCGGTGATGTTGGCGACGGGGGCGCGGGAGTCAGGCGACTCGGGGTGGACCGCGAAGGTCTGGCCAGCGAGGAGAATGCCATCGGTGCCGAGCAGTGGGACGCCGGTGCCGGCCCGGATCATGAGTGTCACTTCGGGGTCGTTCTGGAGGTCGTCGACGTCGTCGACCTGGAACATCAGGATGAGGCCGCCGTCTTTGATGGCGTCCTGGATGAGGCCTTCGGCGGCGCCGATTCCGGCGAGCTCGAAGAGGGGCACCAGCGTCGCGAGCTGGTTGTCGATTCCGGTGGCGCCGTCCGGGGTCGTGAGGTCGGCGTGGCCGCAGCCGAGGCGGTCCGCGATGTCGCTGTTGCGGCCGTCGAGGTCGAAGCCCAGCACCGTGTTGTCGTCGGCGACGCGCGTGAATCCCATCGTGTCGATGACGGCGAGGAAGGAGGGTGGGACTTCGGGTGTGGGAGTGGTGGTGTCAGGGTTGGTGGAGTCGGGGGCGAGAGTGGTGTCGGCGGAGGCGTCGGGTCGGGGTGGTCCGTCGGCGCGGTCGGTGCGCTGGGCGGGGTAGTCGCAGGCGGCGAGCGCGAGGGCGAAGGCGAGGGCGATGGCGGACAGCGCGGGCGCGTGCGTGGGCGTGGGCGCGTGCGTGGGCGTGGGCGCGGGCGCGGGCGCTTGCGTGGGCGTCGGCCCGTGAGTGGGTGTGCGGTTGTGCATCGGTCAGACCTCGATGGCTGAGAGGCCGTCGGTCACGTAGCCGCCTTCGGCGCCGTAGGACGGGGCGTTGACGCCGACGGCGCGGATGATCGACAGCATGGCGCGGGACGCGTTCTCGGCGGCCGAGCGGTAGTGGATGCCCTGGGCCAGGCGGTTGTTGCAGTGGCCCGCGATGAGGAGCGGGAACTCGTCGAGTGCGTGGGTCTTGCCAAGGCTGATGTCGCTCGTGCCCAGCACCGCGCACGAGTCGAGCAGAGTGCCAGCGCCTTCCGCGACATTGCGCAGGGCGGCGACCTGGACGGCGTAGGCCTCGATGCATTGCAGGACGATCTTGTGGACCTCGGGCTGCGGGTCGGGCTCGTCGTGGGTGAGCTGGTGGTGGCCGGCGGGGGCGTCGCGAAAGAGCAGGTTGGACACGGGGAACGAGAAGCAGTTCGAAAAAACCCGTGTCTGGTCGCAGGCGAGCGCCATGGCGATGATCTCGGCGAAGGCGGCGTTCTTCTCCTGGAGTTGGGGGCGACCTTCGAGGTCCGGGTAGTCTGCCAGGGGGCGGTTTGGGAGGGCGCAGGCGGCGAGGTTCGGCGGGTCCTCTTCGAGGCGGGCGAGGCGGCGCTCGATGCTGCGGACACCTTCGAGGTGCTGGTCGAGGCGGAGCTTGTCGGCGGCGCCGACGCGGGACTTCAGGCCGGTGATGTCGCGGCCGACGGCGTCGAGGACGCTGCGACGCAGAGCGAGCTTGGGGTCGACGATGGGCTCGCTGCCGGGGAGCTGGAAGCCGCCGGTGAAGATGCGTTCGAAGAGCCGCTGGGGAGACGATTCGGGTGGGTTCTTGCTGTTGGGGCCGTTGAAGGAGACGCCCGATTGAGGGGCGGCGCCGAACTCGAGTGAGGCGAAGCGGGTCACGTCGCCGAGGCCCTTGGCGATGACCTGGTCGATGGACGGCAGGGCGAAGGTGTCCTGGCCGTAGGCGTCTTGGACCGGGGCGCCACTCAGGACCCCGGCGAGGCCGGCGAAGTGGGGGCGGGTGTTCGGAACGCCGAGCTTCATGCCGGAGACGACCGAGACGACGTCTTTGAGGGCGGCGAGGGGGGCGAGCTGGTCGCTCAATGTCCAGTCGCGGCCGGTGCCGGTCGGGACCCAGCGGTCGGGCAGGATGCCGTTGCCCCAGAAGAAGAGGCCAAAGCGTCGGGGGAAGCCGGTGTCGCCCGGGCCGTCCTCGGCGAGGGCCGTGCCGTGCTCGTTGAGGAAGACCTCGAGGGCGGGCAGGCCGAGCGTCACGACGGTTCCGCCTAGCAGACCTTTGAGGAGGGTGCGGCGGGTGATGCCTCGATTTTCGAGACGTTTGCGGGTGGTGCCGGATGGGGTCCCGGGTCTTGTCATGGGGTGACTCCTCCGACGTGTCGGAAGCCGGGGCTGAGCGCGATGGCTTTCATGAGGTTGTCGATGCGGCGACCGTCTGTGATGAAGGCGTCGGTCAGCGCCATCAGCTGGCCGTCTTCGCCGTCGGTGGTGGGGCGGGCGACGGCGTAGGTGTAGAGCTTCTGGACGGCACACGTGGTGAAGTCGGGGCTGTTGGCGATGACGTCGGCGAGCTCCGAGGGCCCGGCGAAATTGATGCCGTCCATACGGCCGGACGCGTTGATCGGGGCGTCGTTCTCGGTGAGCCGGAAGCGCCCGATCCCATCGAAGAACTCGAAGCCGAGGCCGGGGACGTCGGTCTTGGTGTGACACGAAGCGCAGGTCGGGATCTCGCGATGGGCGGCCAGGCGGTCGCGCAGGGTCGGGAGGTCTGGGCTGGGTTCGGGGATAGCCGTGTTGAGGTCGGATGGCGGGTCGGGGACGAAGTCGCAGAGCAGGGTCTCGCGTAGGAACAAGCCGCGCAGGGTCGCCGACGAGGAGGTCGGGTGGGAGTGCAGGGCGAGGAAGCTCACCTGGCCTAGCAGCCCGCGGCGCTCGCCGTTGGGCGGGAGCTCGGTCCTGGCGAAGCCTTCGAGTGCGGGGGCCGGCACATTATAGATGGAAGCCAGGCGGCGCTCGATGAAGGTCGTGCGGGTCAAGAGCAGGTCACGAAGGTCGGCGGACTCGTCGACGAAGAGGTGCTCGGCCAGGCGCAGGGTCTCTTCGGCAGCGAGGTCGCCGAGGTCGGCGCTGAAGTGTTTGAAGATGGTCGGGTCTTTGTTGAGGCGCGACAGGTCGTGGAGGTGGAGCCACTCGGAGAAGAAGCCGCGGATGGAGCGGCGTGCTTTCGGGTCGGCGAGCAGGCGGTCGATGTGGGTGGCGAGCAGGGCGTCGTCGACGAGGTCGCCGTTGACTCCGGCGGTGATGAGGTTGTCGTCGGGTGGTGAGGCCCAGAAGAAGAAGGCGAGGCGTGAGGCCATCTCGATGGACGTGTAGCGGTAGGGGGCTGGGCTGCCGTTTGGTGAGGGCGGGGCGGGCTCGCCGGCTTCGAAGCGGTAGAGGAAGTGGGGCGATTGCAGGAGGGCGGCGATGACCCAGGAGAGGCCGGCGTCGAAAGATGCGAGTGCGGTCTCGGCCTGGGCGCCGATGTTGGTGAGCTGGGTGACCTCGGCTTCGGTCAGGGGGCGGCGCCAGGCGAGGCGGCCGAACGAGCGCGTGAAAGCCTCGCGGCAGGCGGCGTCGGTCGTTGTGCAGGGGACGATGCGGGCGCGGCGCTCGGGCGTGGCGAGGGCTTGTTCGCCGATGGAGAGGGCGAGGTCTTCGTAGAGCTCGACGCCGCGGTTCGACACCGAGTTGACGGAGCCGCCGGCGGTGAGCAGGCCGTCGGCCGGGGCGTCGGGTTCGAGCGTCGAGGGCAGGGCGAGGCCCGGGCCAAAGAGGTCGTCCAGCGCGTGTTTGAGCTGGCGTTGGGTGAGGCGGACCAGGACCGGGGGTGGTGCTTCGAGTGCGATGTCGATGTCGACGGTAGTGTCGGTGTCGGGGGCGACGTCGGTGGTGTCGGCAAGGGTGTCGGGGGCGAGGGTGTCGGGTGTGGCCGAGGTGTCGGGGACGGTGTCGGCGGTTGGGGTGATCGGTTCGGCGACGGTGCAGGCCGATGTGAGGAGGGCGAAGGCGGCGGCCAGCGCCGTGCTTGCGGCGATAGCGAAGGCGCAGCGGTTGGTGGAGAGCGGCGTCATCGGAGCGGTCCCATGAAGGTCACCTTGTCGCTGAGGGGGACCGTGCCGGACAGCAGGTCGAGGGTGCGGGTGGCAGAGTCGTTCAAGACGTGGCGGCGAGCGAAGGCCATGGCCCAGGCCGACACGATAGTGAAAGCCTCGGCGTCGTCCAGGGTCGCGCAGCCGCCGAGCGCGAACGATTGGTGGCAAGCGCCGGCGATGTCGATCCAGGTGAGGTCGAGGCCCGCGGTCGAGGTGTATTGGGCGTCCGCGCCGACGGGGTCTTCGCTGCCGCTCATGGCGAGGATGGGCAGCGTCACCGGGAGGTGGCCGGACGGACCGACGAGCTCGCGACGCAGCGTGCCGGCCATCGGGATGATGGCGACGACGCGGGGGTCGCGGAGGCCTTGTGCGAAGGTGGCAAAGGTCGCGCGGTCGGCCGGGGTGCAGGGGAAGAGGTCGCCGCCTTCGGCGCAGGCGGCGGCGATGAGGTCGGGGTCGAAGGTGGCGCCGGCGGACATCCAGGTGGTGTGGGAGCCAAAGCTGTGGCCGCTGAGCAGGATTCGTGTGGTGTCGAGAAGGCCGGCGAGCGGGTCCGAGGTGGGCAGCGTCTCGGCGGCGTCGAGGGCGGCGGTGATGTCCGACGAGCGCAGGTGGTAGATCGCCGCCGGGCGCGGGTCGATGTTGTCGGCCAGCGTGTTGCCCGTGTGGCTGGGCGCGATGGCGACCCAGCCGTGGGAGGCGAAGTGGCGCATGAGGAAGGCCGAGGTCGCGCCAAAGCCGAGGTGGCCGTGCGAGTGGACGTGGACAGGCATTCCGGACGAGACGAGCGGGGCCGCGGGTGGCGCGTCGCCCAGGGCGGCCGGGTCGGGAAAGAGGCCTTCGTAGAGGACGGGTGAGCCGGTGGTCGCGTCGGTCGGGTACCAGAGGTGGAGCGTGAACGAGCGTGGGGTCGTGGAGTTGGGTGGGGTGTAGGTGTGGGTGAGCGTGCGGAAGCCGACGTTGAACGGGCCGGGCTCGTCGAAGGGGGTGGCGAGGAGCGGCGACGAGGTGTCGGCGGCGTCGGTCGTGTCGGCTTCGTTCGTGTCTTGCGTGTGTTGCGTGTCTTGCGTGTGTTGCGTGTCTTGTGCGTCGGGCGACGCGGCGTCGTCACAGGCCGAGGACATCGCGCTGAACGCAAGGGCGCAAGCGACGACTACGATGACGAGACGGAGACGCGGAGCGGACATCGGCACCACGGGGACAGAGTCGGGCGGAGGTTAGGCGATGCGGGTGTGCGACCGCAAGCCGGGGGCGCGCTTCGGGACGTCGATGCGGGCGACGGAGAGCGGAGTGAGTTCCTACTCGCCGATCGCGGCGAGCAGGTGGGCGCGTGCTTCGGCCACGGCGAGCCTTGCCTCGAGGACGAGGCGGGTCAGGCGAAGGCGGTCGCGCTCGAGGCCGACGAGGTCGCCTGAGGTCACTTCGCCGCGGCCCTGGGTGCGCAGGGCCTCGATACGTTCGGGGGTGTGTCGCGCGACCAGCGCCTCGATTGCGGTCAGCGCTGCGAGGCGTTGGGTGAGCTCGACCTGGGCGGCCTTTACCTCGGCACGGATGTGTTCGACGACGCGGCGCGCATGTTCGTCGACACCGCGGCCGCGGGTGCGGGCGGCGTCTGTAGCGGCGCCGTCCCAGCGTGAAAACGGGAGCTCGATGCTGAGCGCGAAGCCCCAGGTGGTGGCGGACCACGCGTCCTCGAAGTGGTAGCCGAGCTGCACCCACTCGAGCCAGGGCCAGGCGGAGCGCTCGGCGAGGGCAGTCTCGACCTCGGTGAGGGCGCGTTCGGACATCAAGGCGGCGACCTCGGGGCGGCGGCCGAGGGCCTTGTCGACGAGGCCCTGGTCGGCGGCGAGACGGGTGAGGTCGTCGGTCGGAGAAGGGGAGGTTGCCGGGCACACGGCGGCGCCGGTCGCGGTCTGGATGTAGGCGTCCCACCTGGCGATTTCGCTGCGTGTGGCGAGTGCCTCGCCGTCTGCGCGGGCGAGTGCCGTCTCGCTTTCGAGGACCTCGAGCCCACTCACCTGGGCCGACTTTGCATGGTCCGTGTAGCGGGCGTGGGACGTGCGAAGGAGCGTCGCCTCGGCTTCGGCCAGCCGGGCGCGTTCATCCCAGTGGGCGCGTTTGGCCCAGGCCACACGCACGTCGAGCGATGCGGTGCGAGCTTCGATGGCAGCTCTCGCGTGTTCGACCTCGGCTTCGAGCAACAGCCCGTCGGCCTCGGCAGCGAGTGTCCCAGGTCTCGCGATGGGGACCCTCAGCTCGAGCTCGGCCTGCGCAGGGCCGTCGATCCAACGATTGAGCCGCATGTCCGACAGCCGCAGCTGCGGCGCATCCGCTCGCGACACACTCGACTCGGCGGCCAGGGCGCGGGCGCGTGATTGGCGTCGCGCGACCTCGGGGTGGCGGGCGATGGCGAGAGCGACTGCGTCCGCTTCGGTGCTCAGACAATCAGCCGAGGGTTGGGCTTTGGCGGCGACCTCGGACGTGGGCAGACGCGCCCGCGCCCAATCGAGCTGCTGGTCGGGCGAGTCGAGTCGGGGCTGCGGCGAGTAGCAGGCCGAAGACAGGACCGTGAGCGCGCTCACGCACATGAGGCAGGATGCAGGCCACATCCTCAGGTCTCGTCGGGCACGAACAACACGTCGAACGTCTCGCCGGGGATGAGTGTCACTTTCGGGCTGAGCTCGACCGTGACGAGGCGGCCCCAGGTCGGGATCTGGGGTGTGCGCCAACACCGGGTCGGCAGCTCGACGACCGACGTCACGCTGACCGTCGAGCCTGCGAAGACCGTGCTCTGCTGGCTGCGTGAACGAGCGGTGGCGCGCATGCCTACGGCGACCGGCGCGTGTAGCTCCTCGTTGACACACGCGACGATGCGGCCGGGGGCGTCGGTGACGATCTCGATGAAGGGCAGGTCGGGCACGGCGACCGAGTCGACCTGGCCGTGCACCGCGATGACCTGGCCGTCCACCGGGGCGCGCAGGACGAGCTGGTCGCGGCGTGCCTCGAGTGATCGGGCCTGGCCATCGAAGACCTCGAGCTGGCGTTCGAGCGGCGCACGCGCGCTCTGCACCCACTCATCGAGGGTCGGCACGACCGGTTCGTCCGCCTGTGAACGCGCCGTGTACAACGCGACCGCGGCGGCCTCCTCGGCGACGGTGCGCTTGAGTGCCGCCTGGCGGATTTCGAATTCGGTGAGGTCCGAGGCCCGCATGGCCCCATCGGCGACAGCGCGTTTGCGGGTGGCAAGCTCGGCTTTGACGGCGGCCAGCTCAGCCTTGGCGGTTTCGTGCCGGGTCTGGGCTTCGCGCAGGATTCGTTCGGCGGTGGCGGCCGTCGATGTGGCGCCGCGGGTGGCATCGAGGAACGACTTGCGGGCGTCCATCTCGGCCTTGGCGATCTCGGCGAGCATGCTGGCGCGCCCCGCGAGGACCGCCTTCAGCTCGCCCTCTATCGCGCGTGCATCGAGGACCGCGACGACCTGCCCGGCGCTGACGCGGTCGCCGACCTTGACCAGGACCGACTCGACGCGGCTTGGCTCGACGGTGGTCAGGCGATAGGGCAGGGACTCGGCAAAGCCGCGCACGGTCGTGCCAAGCCCCATCGAGCGCCACGCGAAGAAGGCGCCCGCGGCCAGCGCGACCCAGATGATCCAGGGCAGGGCGCGGCGGCGGAAGGTGTCGGTCATTGCGTGGGTGTCCATGGACGTCAGATCTCGACCGTGGGTTCTTGCAGGAGCAGTGACACGTCGCGGCTACCGTCGAGGCGTTCCAGGGCGCGCAAGAGCGGCGTGCGGTCCTGCGCAGATTTCAGGCGGACCTGATAGGCGTGTTGCATGGTCTCGCCCTGCGCCGCCTCGCGCAGCGTCACGAGCGCGAACGAGCGGGTGTGGCGGGCGAGCAGGTCGGCGAGCTTTCGCTCGGCTTCGGGGGTCGGCGCGAGCTCGAGGCGGAGCAAGCCATCGGCGCGTTCGCGGGCGCCGAAGTCGGTGAAGGTGAAGAGTACGGCCGCCAGCATGAAGACCGCTGCGCCGATGATGGCGGGGCCCCAGGCTTTCAGGCCGCAGCCGATCCCGGCGGCGAGTGAGGCCAGGATGAAGATGAGGTCGCGTGGGTCACGAAGGGCCGTTCTAAATCGGATGAGGGCGAGGCCGCCAGCGAGCCCGATGCCCGCGGCGAGGCTGTTGCCGATGGCCATCATGAGGCCGCAGGTGACGACCGAGCCGGTGACCATCGCGAACACGAACGAGCGTGTGTACGACAGGCCGCGGAAGGTCCACATGTAGGTTGCGCCGATGGCCTGGCCAAGTGCCAGCGCTGTCAGCAGCGAGAGCAACGCGGTCTCGGGGGTGGTCGGGTTCTCGGGGCCCGAGAACAAGGTCAAGAGGTCATTCATGCGGGCCTGCTTTTGGCCGGTCTCGACGCGATGGACCTTTCGATCCAGGCGCGGCGCGGGGTGCGGATTTCCTCGGGGATGAGGGTCGCCTCGAGCGCGCGGCCGTACTTCGAATAGGCGCGGCGCATGAGCCCCAGGCGCTCGACGAGCGACATCATCCAGCGCGGGGCGTGGGCTGTGAACTTCAGCTCGAGCACGGTGCGGCTCGTCACGTCGCGCACACCGGTGGCGTCGTCGCAGCGCCGGAAGGCACCCGGGTCGAGGTCGAAGTGCCAGCCATCGGGCTCTGTCAGCTGGCCGCAGATCCGTGTGTCGAACGTCACGCGCGCGTAGTCGTCGACGACACTGGCCCACGCCTCACGTTTGTAGCGGACGACGACGGTCGGGCGGGCGCCGATGAGGTGCAGGTGGGTCACGAAGCGCTCGGCCGCGGGCCCCGTGCCGAGCTTGTGTTTCGGGACGAAGGGGTCCTTCACGAGGTCTGCCCAGTTCGGGCCGACGAGCGCTCGCGACTTGATGATGGTGTCGTGATAGCGCGACTTGAGCTCGAGGAAGAAGGGGCTCGCCGCGGCGTCGGGGTAGCGTCGGACACGCAGCTTGAAGCGGTCGACGAGCTCGATGTCGTTGGCGCGGTAGAGCGCCAGGTCGGGCGTGTCGAAGTACAGGCTCTCGATGGTGTAGCGGTGGCCGTCCATCTTCGCGGCGTAGGGGTCGAGCGAGCAGAACGGCCGGATCGCGTCGCGGACGCGGCACACCTCGGCATCGCCGATGATGTACTTGTACTCGCGTCGTTCGATGCGGAGGGCCTCGGCCACTTCGTGTCCCTTTCGTGTTTCTAGGGCTGGGGGTTACGTCTACGATTTCCAGGCGTTTTTCCGCCTGGGTCGCCGAGTATGCCGACAGTCACACGATTGTCGCAATGCCGTTTCGCAAAGAAGCATCGCCTGCAAGTTTTCTCATGAAATACGATGCTTCGTGTCGTGGGCAGGCTGTGACACGATTGAAACAGCCGCCCGTGACCTCAGCCCGCGCCCTGCATCCGCGGAAAGTTGGGTCCGTCGCCCAACAGGAAGGTCAAGAACGTAATGTCCTGCGCATAGGTCAGCCGCGAGTTGCCGACCAGCACGTCCGTCGCGACCAGCAGGTCCGCGAGCCCCGACTCCAGCATCCGGTGAGCCGACGTCCACATCAACGCGACCTTCGGGTGCTCGAGCTCGAAGACCATACTCGTCAGTCCGTCCCCGAAGCTGCTCCAGTTGGTCGGGGCGCCCTCTTCGAGTGACGTCGTCATGCGCTTCGGCACCAAACAGGATGGAATCGCAAGACGACGTGATCGGATCGCTCGGGCCCCTCCGCCCTCCGCCGTGGCCTCTGGGCCGACGTTTGGATAGGCCGCAGGCCCGACGCCCCCGGCTTCGGCGCTCCGCGGACCCGAGCAGACGTTTGCGAGCGACGGCAGGGCGCTCGCCGCACGCGCGAACAGGCTGGCCTTGTCGACGACCTCCTCGCCCCGCAGCTCGACCACACGATAGCCCCACCCGCACAAGGTCTCTCGCAGCGCATCGCGGTCACTCATGACTACGAGATTGAGGACACTGAGGTCGCGTTCGTTCATCGGTGCGAGTCCTTGCGACGTATTCGACACCTCCGTCAAGTGTCTGCTTTGACTCGCAAAATTGACCACCGATGAAGCCAGCGTCGCGACACTCCTGCCCGCTGGCGCACCACCCGGACCCGTTGTAACGTCCCGCCGCCATGCGCCGTCTCGCACTACTCAACCTCCTCGCACCAGCGCTCGCGCTCGCCGCCACGCCCGCCCTCGCCAGCCCCGTCGACCTCTTCGGTTTCGGAGCCCGCGGCCAGGGCCTCGCAGGCGCTGTCGGCGCCGACGCCGAAGGCTTCGAGTCCGTCTATTACAACCCCGCCGGGCTCGCCTTCGACCGCCGTCCCACCTTTGCCCTGGGCTACCAGCTCGGCTCCTTCGAGCTCACCCTCGATGGCGCCCCCCGCGACGCGCTCGACGCCCCGGCCCTCTCCATCGGCTTTGGTGTCCCAATCCCGTTCGGCGGCGTACTCGCTGACCGCCTGTCCATCGGGCTCGGCTTCACCATCCCCCAGACCTCCATCCTCATCGCCGACATCGCCCGTCCGTCCGACCCGAGCTTCATCCTCGTCGAAAACCGCGCCCAGACCGTCAGCATCCAGGCCGCCCTCGGCGTCCGCATCACCGACTGGCTGGCGCTCGGCATCGGCACCCTCGCTCTGGCCGAGCTCGACGGCGAAATCCGTGTCGAGCCCAACGCTTCGGGTCGCATCGGCTCGAAGGTCAAAGACGAGCTCATCGCCGATTACGCGCTCGTCGCCGGCCTCATGCTGCGCCTCTTTCCCTTCGATACAGCCGCGCCCACCGAGCCCACCGACCTCACGGCCTCCCCAACTCCCGCAGGCCACACGCCCACCAGCACCGCCCCAGGCGTCGGCCCGCTCCCACAACCCCAACGCCACGCCCTGCATATCGCGCTCACCTACCGCGGCGAGTCCCGCGCCGACTTCAACCTGCCCATCAACGCCGACCTCGGCCCCGACTTCGGCATCCCCATCCCCGAGCTCGTCGTGAACGGCACCGCCCAATACGACCCGGCCGAGATCGCCCTCGAGGTCGCCGCTCGCCTCCGCCTCAATACGCTTGATTTTCTAACTATCCACGCCGGCGCATCGCTCGACCTGTGGTCCGCCTTCCCGCTCCCACTCGCCTACTCGGCGACGCGCGAGGCCACCATCCCCCAGCCCCAGCCCGACTTCTCCGATGTCGTCAGCCTGAAGCTCGGCATCGAAGGCGACTTCACCGTCTCGGCCGACGACCGCCTCACCGTCCGCCCCCGCCTCGGCTTCGCCTACAACCCGTCGCCCGCCCCGGAGCAGACCGGCTTCCACAACCACCTCGACAGTGACCGTATGATCTTCGCCGCCGGCTTCGGCTTCCGCTGGAACCAGTTCCGCCTCGACCTCGCGGGCCAGCTCCACGACCTCGCCGAGCGCACCCACACGAAGTCCGCCGACACCCCCGACACCAACCCGGCCTTCCCGTCGGTCACCCACACCGGCCACATCCTCTTCATCGCCGTCGAGATGGGGGTGTCGCTATGAACCGCCTCACCTCACACGACGCCCGCCCCAAGCACCCCATCCGCGCGACGCTTCTCGCCGCGGCCCTCACTTTCGCCGCGGCCCTCACGCTCGCCGCCGTCACCCCTTCGGCCCGCGCCAACCCGCTCGACTACTTCGGCTTCGGCCCTCGCGGTCTCTCCATGGGCTCGGCCCAGGTCGCCCTCGCCGACGACATCACCGCCAACTATTACAACCCGGCAGGCCTCGCCGACCGCGACGCCCTCCAACTCCAGATCGGCTACACGCTCATCGACCCGACGCTCACCCTCAACGGCAATGACCTCGGCGTCGACGGCGTCCGCGGCTTCCAGGGCGGCCTGCTCGTGCCAGGCGATATCTTTGGCCACCGCCTCGCCGTCTCGCTCGGCGTCCACCTCCCCGACGAACGGGTCACCCGTCTGCGCGCCCTGCCCGAATCCCAGCCCCGCTTCGCGCTGTACGACAACCACCCGCAGCGCCTGGTGCTGACGACGTCGGTCGCGTTCGAGCTCGTCCCCGACATCCTGTCCGTCGGCGTCGGCCTCACCTACTTGTCGGACACCCGCGGCCGCCTCGACGTCACCGGTGAAGTAGACCTCCTCGACGCCGCCGGCACCGAGCTCGTCTCCGCCGTCGACGTCGACTTCTCGGCCGTCCGCTATCCGTCCGCCGGCCTCCTCTTCAAGCCCACCCCGAACCTGCGCTTCGGCCTCGCCTTCCGCGACGAGTTCGACCTCACGCTCGACATCGGCGTCGTCGTCACCGGCGACATCGTCACCAACGGGGCGACCACACCAACACCTCTCGTCGAAGGCGCCCGCCTCGAGGTCAGCTCCCGCAACACCAACCTCTTCTCGCCACGCCAACTCGTCTTCGGCGTCGCCTGGACGGGCGACCCGACCTCACCAGGTGATCGCCCCTGCTTCTCAGTCACCGCCGAGGTCGGCTGGTATCAGTGGTCCCGCATGAAGAGCCCGACGGCCCTGCTCACGACCTCGCTCGACGCGGGCTCTCTGCCCCTCTCCATTCCGCCCAACCCCGAGCCGACGGCGCCCGGCTTCCACGACATCCTCATCCCCCGCATCGGCTACGAACAGCAGGTCCTGGCACTCCCCAACCTCGACCTCTTCGTCCGCGCCGGCGCCTACTACGAACCGTCGCCGGCCCCGACCCAGACCGGCGTCACCAACTTCGTCGACGGCGACAAGGTCGGCTTTGGCTTCGGTCTGGCGCTCGGCTTCCGCGACCTCTCCGACGCCTTCCCACGCCCCTTCTGGCTCGACCTCGGCGTCTCCTATATCGCCATGCTCGAGCGCACCCATGACAAGGTCGACCCCGCCGACCCGACCGGCGACTACACCTCCGGCGGCCACTTTGTTGGATTTTCAAGTAGCTTGAGGTTCGAGTTTTGAGCGCCCAACCCCGTTCCCAACACCTGCTCCTGATCTTCGTGATCCTCGTGATCCTCGTGATCCCCGGCGCGCTGGCCATCGCATCGCTCCCGGCATGCGCCGCCCTCGGTGGCGAAGACGGAGGCGCCGACAACCTCCCCGACCGCGGGATCTCCGGCTGGCTCCCCACCGCGACCGCGACCGCCCCCTACACACTCGGCAGCGTCGACGGCCCCGCCCTCGGTGGCCCGTCCGCCCTCGTCGACCCGACGACCTCGCGCCTCGTCCTCTGGTTTCACCAACGCGACACGGACGGCACCTTCTCCATCCACCGCACTTCGGCCCCGCAAGTCCCGACGCCGCTACCGCCCGCGCCGACCTCGCCCGACACCGCGGAAACCACCCCACCCGCAACGTTCACCTTCGACGCCCCGACACTTGTCCTCGACGACGCCAAGGACCCGTCGGTCGTCCGCCTCGACGACGGTCGATACCTCATGGCCTACCTCGACGCGTCGTCGCTCGTCAGGCTGGCCACCAGCACCGACGGCCTCACCTTCACCGACCAACCCGCGACCGGCCTCCCCACCGACGCCCGCGCCTCCCCGAGCCTCGTCCTCTCCGCGCCGACCTCCCCGGCCTCCCCCGCCTCCCCCGCCTCATCGTCCTCAACCCCGACCACGTCCCCCGTCTCGCTCTACGCGGTCGCCGTGGCCACCAACTCGCTGGTCCGCCAGACCGCGGACCTCGACTTCGCCTTCTCATCCGAGGTCACCGTCCTGACCCCCGGCGTCGACTGCGTCGACCTCGACGGCGAACCCGAACCCTGTTGGGACGAGACCGCTATCGCCGACGCCGAGGTCCGCCTCGCGACCTCACCCACCGGCCGCCCACTGCTGCGTGTCTTCTATGCCGGCCGCACGTCCAGCACGACCTCGCTCGGCTTCGCCGCCTCACACGACGGCCTCACCTTCTCGCGTTACCCCTTCAACCCGGTCGTCGAGGCCACCGTCTCGGCCACGGCCCCGACCACCGTCCGCATCGACCACATCGACCACATCGACGACGCCTATCACCTGTTCTACGCCGAGG
Source organism: uncultured Myxococcia bacterium (assembly GCA_942493285.1). Taxonomy (GTDB): domain Bacteria; phylum Myxococcota_A; class UBA9042; order PHBI01; family PHBI01; genus WYBB01. Next base: position 4,486,058 of record OW818691.1, on the reverse strand, counting down.
CCCGCAACGTCGCGTCCGGCGGGATCGTGCACCTCGTGTCGTACCCCCCGGCCGCAGCCGACGACTTCTGATGTGACATCACAACTTGCGCGTGTCCGCGGATTGGCGTCGCCCCCGACTGTCCGTATAGTGTCCACCGCCGAGGCCATCCTTCCATCGGTGGCCCCGCCGCCAGGTGCGCCATGAACGTCAAGCCGACCACCCTGAGACCGCTCCGACTCGCTCTCATCCTCTGCGTCGCGCCCACCCTGTCCGTCACCGCGTGCGGCGACTCCGACCCCGACCCGTGTCAGGACGTCGACTGCGGCCGCGGCACCTGCGTCACGTCCGGCAAGGCCGCGACCTGCGAGTGTGAGCCGGGCTATCACGCCGAAGGCCTCACCTGCGACGACGACGCCGTCTGCTTGCCGGATTCCTGCGGCAACGGCACCTGCGCCGAGAGCGGCGCCGACCTCATCTGCACTTGCGAGCCGGCCTATACCGGCACGACCTGCGACACCTGCAACACCGGCTTCGTCGCCGTCGGCGACCAGTGCGTGACGCCAGGGGTGGCCCAATGCGGCGATGCAGCTGCCTTCGACTGGCGCGACGCGGTCATGTACTTCGCGCTCGTCGACCGCTTCAACGACTCCGACGGCGAAAACACCCCCGTCGAAGGTGTCACCGGCATGACCGAGGGCGGGTCTTCCGGCCAATACGAAGGCGGCGACCTGCCCGGCGTGACCGCCAAGATGGGTTATCTCGCCGACCTCGGCGTGACGGCCTTGTGGCTCTCCGCACCGTTCGAAAATCGAGATACCCGCGGCCGCGGCATCAGCGACCCACGCTTCTACTCGGCCTATCACGGCTATTGGCCCTCGCCCCCGAACATCGACTACACGGACCCCGACGCCCCGACCCCGATGCCCCAGGTCGAGGACCGCATCGGCACCATGACCGATCTGCAGGCGCTCATCACCAGCGCTCACTCCGCCACCAGCGCCGACGGCCACGGTATCAAGGTGCTCTTGGACTACGTCATGAACCACGTCGACGACGAGTCCCCCCTCTTCCTCGAGAACCCGACCTGGTTCACCACCGACGACGAGGGTGAGATCCCGCTCTGCCAGCCCAACAACTGGTGGAACGACCCCTACTGGAAGACACGCTGCGCCTTCGCGCCGTACCTGCCCGCCTTCGACTTCTGGCAGGAGGCCCCACGCCGCTGGTCGGTCAACGACGCCATGTGGTGGGCCAAACACCTCGGCATCGACGGCTACCGTCTCGACGCCATCAAACACGTCCCCTTCGAGTGGCTCACCGAGCTCCGCGCCCGCATCGAGGACGAGCTCGGCGCCCCGTCGGGCGACCGCTTCTACCTCGTCGGCGAGACCTTCGACTACGACAACCGCGACCTCCTCAAGAGCTACATCGACCCCGACACCATGCTCGATGGTCAGTTCGATTTCCCTTTCAAGAAGCGGCTTTGCGAGTCGCTCTTCGGCACGGCCGGCCTGACTGCCTTCTCGACCTGGATGGACGGCAACGACGGCTTCTACGACGTCGAATCCGCGTCCAAACGCTCCATCATGACGACCTGGATCGGCAACCACGATGTCCCTCGCGCCATCCACTTCGCCTCGCGCCAGATCACCGACTGCGGTCGCGGCAGCGACGCGTCGAACGGCTGGACCAACACCTACCTGCAGCCCGCCGAACCTGAACCCTACGAGCTCCTGGGCCTCGCCTTCGCCGTCATGATGACGAGCCCCGGCGTCCCCCTCATCTATTATGGAGACGAGATCGGGCTCGCGGGCGGTGGCGACCCGAACAACCGCCGCCCCATGCCCTGGGACGACACGACCCTCAACGACCACCAGAAGGACCTTCGCGCCCAGGTCCGCGCCCTGGCTCGCGCCCGCGCCACCGACAAGGCCCTCTCACGCGGCGTCCGCACGACGGTCTCCGTCGCGGCCGACACCTGGGTCTATAAGATGGGTGGTTGCGGCGAAGTCGCCCCCGACGTGCTCGTCGCCCTCAACCGAGGCGCCACCGCCACGCCGGTCGGCCTGCCCGACGCCGGCTATGTCGACACCCTGACCGGCGCCACCGTGCCCGGCGGCTCACTCACCCTCGAGCCCCGAAGCGTACGAATCCTCCGGGTCGCCCAGTAGTCCCTCGTCCAGGGCATGCTCCAAACGGTCTTGAATCCGCGATGCCGACCCCGTCTCACGTGGTCGAGCCCATCGCCAACCGGAGTATCGCCCCATGGTTCCCAACGACCGCAACGACCGTTATGCCCCGTCCCGCACCCATTCGTGGAACGTCGCCGACGACGGCATCGATATGCTTCGCCTCACCATCATCGTCTCCGTCTTGAGCTCGATGATCTTCAAGTTCTTCGGCGGCAACATCGCCATCGCCGTCACCGAGGTCGTCGTCTCGGTCATCCTCGCGACCTTCACCATGTTGGCGCTCAACAAGTGGCGCGCCATCCCACCGGCCAGTGGCGCCACCGGGCTTGCCAACATCGGGTTCGCCGGCAGCCTCATCAACCTCATCGGTGCTGGCTTTGGCCTCGTCATCACCCTCATGGCCGTCGGCGGCGTGTTCACCTCGACGCGAAGCCTCAAGCCCTGGCTCCTCGCCTTCGCGCTCATCGCCATCGTCGGCAGCATGCTGCAGGTCATCGGCTTTCTGCTGTCGGCGCGCACGGCCGCCCTGCACGTGAAGCGGCCCGATGTCGCAGCGACCGCGACACGCACGCTGGTGCTCGGCCTCATCACCGGCGGCCTCGTGCTTTTCGCGCTACTCGGCGGTGTCGGTCGGGGCGACGGAGCCGTCCTCCTCCTCGTGCTGCTGCTCGCCCTCGCCGTCACGACGCTTGTCTTCTTCCTCTTCACGCTCTCGGGCATCCAGAAAGCCATCCGCTTCCGCCCCGACCTCTCCGAGGCTTTCACCTGAACCCACGCCCAGCGGTGCGGTGCTGGTCTTGCATCGGCCCCAACGATTCGACACTGTCCTCCATATGCGCCCTGAAGCCCGAATCCTCGCCCTGCTCATGCTGCTCGCCGTCCTGACCGCATGCACCGACGAATGGCCCGACGAACAGCGGCTACTCCTGGATGGGCGCGAGGTCGTACCGAGCAACACAGATTTCAAGACGGCGACCTCGGTCATCGCTCGTAGCGTGGCCGACGACCTCTACGTCGAGATCGAATGGTCTGGCTTTCGCCCCTCTCCGGACGAACGGAGCCCATCTTCGTTTCGGGTGAGGGTGGGCCTGCGCCTCGAAGGAGCGGCCATTCAAGACGGGATCTTCCAGGTCGGTGGGGCCACATGCGAAGTCTTCGGCATCGAATACATGACCCACGACCCAGTCTTCTGGGCGCGTCACTTCCCCGATGACCCCCGCCCCACGGGCCGGGTTCGGGTCACGCATTCAGGGCCGCGGACGACGCTCTCGATCGAGCTCTTCGCCACGCTGACCCCGCTCGGCTCGGAGCCGCGCGAGCCGGTCGTCATCGAGGTCGCGGACCTCGTGGGCATGACCGACGAGTCTCGGGCCGAGTACGCAGGGCAGTGCAAACCGCACCCGACCGCGACCTACCTACCATTACAAGCCGGATACGAGCTGTCCTCCCACTACTGGGAGGAGGTCGAGCGGGATTGCCAGCGAGGGGGCTCAGGGTGTCGAACGGGCAGCGAAGGGCCGTGTGGTGACGGTGACCGGTGGCTGTGCCAGACCTGCTTTGGCAACACCTGCGTGAAGGCCCGCTGGCAGAGCGAGTGCTACCCTTCTGGGGGCTGACGCGCTCGCAGCCCGCAATATGATTTCCCCTTGCATTCCGGCCCGACTCGCGGCAGATCCTCCGCCCCGGTGTGCCGGCCCCTGTCCGGGCCCGACACTTCGGGACTGAGACCCGCTTCGGAAGCGGCCTCAGCAGGGCGACACGAAAGTGTCGGCCCGACCCTGCTCCCGGTCATGTCGATCGGGGGCCGAAAGTCCAAAGGGTGAACCATGTTCCTTCGTAAGTATGAGACGGTCGCGCTCATCAACCCCGAGCTCGGGGAAGAGGCCGTCACCAAGACCCTCACGCGTATGCGTGACGGCCTTGCGAGCACCAGCGGCAAAGAGATCCGGCTCGAGGATTGGGGCGTCAAGCGCATCGCCTACGAGCTCAACGGCAATCGTCGCGCGCACTACCTCTGCCTCCTGTACCTTGGAAGCAACACGTCCGTCGCCGAGATCGAGCGCCTCCTCAAGATCACCGAAGCCGTCATCAAGTTCCAGACGGTCTTCCTCGAGGATCGCGTCGACCCCGCTCAGTTCGAGTTCGAAAAAGAGCGGAAGAATCTCAGCGAGCTCGCGAAACGCGCCAAGGCCAAGGCCGACGCCCGGAAAGAGGTCAGCGCCTGATGTCCAAGAAATCTGCCGGCAAAAAGAAGTCATGTCCCTTCGCTTCGGACCCGCAGCTTGCGGCCGAGCTGGACTACAAGAACCCCGATCTCCTCAAGCGCTTCGTGACGGACCGCGGCCGCATCGTGCCGCGCCGCATCTCGGGCGTCTCAGCGTTCTATCAGCGCCGCCTCGCGGTGCAGATCAAGCGCGCCCGGGCGATCGGTCTCCTCCCGTATGCGGCGAAGGGGGTCTGATATGCAGGTCATTCTTACCAAAGACCTCGGTGACTTGGGCCACGCTGGCGAGACCGTCTCGGTCAAGCCCGGCTACGGCGCCAACTTCCTCATCCCACGCGGTCTCGCGGTGCTCGCCACCGTGAACAACCAGCGCCAGGTCGCCCACGAGCGTCGCAAGATCGAAGCGGCCGTGGCTCGCGAGAAGACCAAGGCGGCCGAGTTCGCCAAGAAGCTCTCGGGCATCAGCGTCACGCTCACGCGTATCGTTGCGGCCGACGAGAAGGACAAGATCTTCGGGTCGGTGACGGCCCAGGACGTGGCCGACGCTCTCCGCAACGAGGGTCACAACATCGACAAGAAGATGATCGTCCTCGACACCCCGCTCAAGTCGCTGGGTGTCTACGAGGTTGCGGTCAAGCTTCACCGCGATGTCTCGGCGACCGTCAAGGTGTGGGTCGTCGCCGACTGAGCGACGGTTCCAGGACCGTTCGGAAAAGGGCGCAGCCGCGAGGTTTGCGCCCTTTGCCTTTTCTGGGGCTTCGAGTGCCGAAGCCAATTTTTGTTCGACGATCAAGCATCTCGAAGACCAAGGTATCTACATGGACGGCGAAACCCTGCACTGGATGGAAGTGTCACTCCTCGTCCCCGAGAGCGACACGCTCGAGCTCGAGTCCCTCGAGGGCGACATCCTCGCCGTCACCCCCGGCGGCTTCGCGGTCGAGGCCTGGGACGCGCCGCCGCTCCCCGGCGAACGTGAGCCGGTCCCGATGGGCTGGGTGCGCTACCTCGTCTACGTGGGCGAGCACGTCATCGAGCCCGCCCGCATCGCGCTCGAAGCTGCCATCGCCCGCTGGCCGACCGCGACGCTCGCCATCGCCCCGCTGGCCGACGGCTGGCGCGAGCGCTGGAAGCAATACTTCAAGCCGCTGCGCGCCTCACCGCGCTTCGTCGTGGCCCCGCCATGGGAAGAAGCGACCGCCCCGGAAGGCGGCCACGTCATCGTCATCGAGCCGGCCATGGCCTTTGGCACGGCCCAACACGAGACGACCGCGCTGTGCCTCGAGCGTGTCGACGCGCTCTATCGCGACGTCGCCCCGACGCACGGCAACAACCTCGCGACGGTCATCGATGTCGGCGCGGGCACGGGCATCCTCGGCATCGCCGCGAGCCTGCTCGGCGCTGACCACGTGCTCGGCGTCGACAACGACCCCAACGCGGTCCTCGCCGCGCGCGACAACCTGCGCCTCAACCCGGCGCTCGTGGACCATGACATCGAGTTCGAAGGCACACCCGTCGGCGACCTGACCGAGACGTTCGACCTCGTCATCGCCAACATCCTCACGCCGACCCTCATCCTGCTGAAAGCCGACATCGCGGCCCGGGTCGCGCCCAACGGCCACCTCATGTTGTCGGGCATCTTGCTCGACCAGGCGCCCGACATCGTCGCCGCCTTCTCGTCCGAGGGCCTCACCCACACCGGCACCACCGACAAGAACGGCTGGGTCCGCGTCGACTTCATCCGCGCCTGAGGGCCGCCCCAGGTCTCCAGGTCTCGAGGTCTAACGATGCGCCTCTTTCGCCTCGACCGCGTGCTCGCCAAAGACGCGCCCGAGCTCGCGGGTCCCGCACTCGTCCCGGGCGCGGTCCTGCCGCTCGACCCGCATCGCTTCGGCAGGGTCTTGCGCCTCGCGGTCGGTGACGTCCTGACGCTGGCCGACGCGACCGGGGCGCGTTACGCCGCGACCTGTGTTTCGGCCACCCCACCGCTGGTCGAGGTCACGGCCGTGCTCGGCTCATCGTCAGCCAACCCGCGCCACCCGCTGGAAGTGTGGCTGCCGCTCCTCAAAGGCGGCAAGACCGACGACCTCATCCGCCCGCTCATCGAGCTCGGCGCGACCCGTATCGTTCCCTTCTCGTCTCAGAACTCGGTCGTCCGCCTCGACAAGAAGAAGGCCCTCGAGCGCCAGACGCGCCTGCAGGCCATCGCCGACGAGAGCTGTCAGCAGTGCGGCCGCTCGGACCAACCGACCGTCGCCGTCCCGGTCGACCACCTGCCGACCGTGGGTCCAGGCCTCTTCCTCTGGGAGGTCCCCTTCGAGGGTGTCCTCCCAGACGACGCCACCAACGGAGCTCCTCACGTGCTGACAGGCCGGGTCCTGTCAGGCCCCGAGGGTGGGCTCACGAACGTCGAGGCCGAGCGCCTCGTCTCGCTTGGCTGGGTCCCACACTGGCTCGGCCCCCGAATTCTACGCGCCGAGACCGCGACGCTGGTGCTCGCGACGCTGGTCCAGGTCGCCCGCGACGAGCTCCCGTCGCCGCCGCGATAAGCCGATGCAGGCCTCGCGTCCGCGCCGTGCCGTTGGTGTACTCAGATCTGCTTACTCGCCCAGGTCCCGCGCCTGAAATAGAACACGTAGGCGAGTCCCGACAACACATTGCCGGCCGCCACGATGAACCAGGTCATGGTCTGGGTGATGTCGGTCACCGCGATGACGAGCAGCGTCGCCGGGACCACCGCACCCAGCAGCACGAGGCCGTCGATGGTGAAGCCGATCATGGTCGCGCCCGCGCCGGTCATCGCCTGCGACAGCACCACCGCGACGCCGAAGAGGAGGTAGCTCGCCCCCACGATGCGCAGGTAGTTCTTGCCCACCTCGATGACGCTCGGGCTCGAGTTGAAGATGCCGATGATGTCGTCCGCGAAGAACAGGAAGGCGAGCAGAATCCCACCTGTAAACAACAGGTTGTAGATCGAGGCCCACCACCCCGAGCTGAGCCCGCGTTGCATCTGCCCGGCCCCGAGGTTCTGGCCGACATAGGTGCTCGCCGCGGCGCCCCAACCCATCGACATGAAAAGGATGAGCGTCTCGAGCCGCGTGCAGATGGCGTAGGCCGTGGCCGTGCTGGAGTCGGCGGCGGTCGTGAAGAAGCGGGTGATGATGGCCGCGAAGAAGAGCACGACGCCGATACGCAGGACGAACTGCGCCGAGTTGGGCCAGGCGATCTTCATGAGCTGCGTCACCGCCCGTTTCGTCAGCATGAGGTCTGACCAGCGGAACTTCACCATGCCGTGGTGACGGGCCAGGATGAACGCGCCGATGACGAGTGCCAGGCAGCGCGACCCGATGGTCGACCAGGCCGCTCCGGCGACGCCCATCGGCTCGATGCCGAAGACCTCGGCGACCGGTTTCGCCCAGCTCAGGGCAGCCGGCGCCGGCCCATCGCCCCAGACCATGACGATGGTCCAGAACAGGTTCACGACGTTGCTGCCGACCAACAGGAAGAGCGGTGTCTTGCCATCGCCGAGCGCCCGCATGATGGCGCACATCTGCAGCAAGAGAAGGATCGAGAAGGCGCCGCCGACGATGATCTGCATGTACTCGATGGTGAGGACACGCATCTGGCCCTTGGCCTCGAAGACATCGGTCGTCAGTGAATCGGCGAAAAAGATCCCGATGACCCCTGCGATAAACGACAGCCACGTGACGAGTGCGAGCGACTGCCACGTGAAGAAGGAGACCGCGCGTTCATCCTTCTCGCCCGCCCGCCGCGCGATGAGCGCCGCCGACGCGTTCGAGATGCCGTTGGCCAGGATGGTCGGGACCATGGCGACGAGGTCGCAGATGGCCAGCGCCGCCACGGCTTCCTTGCCGTCGGGCAGGTCGCTCACGATGAGCATGTCGATGAGGTTGAACGTCGATTGCAGCGCCATCGCGAGCGCCAACGGGATCCCCAGCTTCAGGACACCAGGGGCGACCGGCCCGACGATGATTCGTTGTGCGGTCGCCTGAGCCTTTCTGGCCTTCTTTACGGCCTTGTCTTCCACGCCTGCCGCCTGCGGCCCGGTGCCGCCTTGAATGTTGTTGGCAAGTGCCCATTCTCTGCTATCGTCTTGCGTCTTTTGGCGGGGCAGGCCCCACGAAAGACCGGGTCGGCGTCATCCTGCCAGCCCGCCTCATCGCCCCGCTGACGCCCCTGCCGAGCGTCTCCCTGGGCGACCAGGACGCACTCCTCATGTAGTGGGCGACGAGCATGTTCAAGTGGTTGACCAAGGTCTTCGGGACCGCCAACGAGCGCACAATCAAGCGGCTGAAACCGCTGGTCGTCAAGATCAATGAGCTGGAGGAGAAAACCGCCAAGCTCGACGACGCCAAGCTCCAGGCCAAGACCGCCGAGTTCCGAGAGAAGATCGACCAGGGCGCGGACCTCGACGAGCTGTTGCCGTCGGTCTTCGCCGTCGTACGTGAGGCGAGCAAGCGCCGCCTCAACATGCGCCACTACGACGTCCAGATGATCGGCGGCATCGTGCTCCACCAGGGCAAGATCGCCGAGATGCGAACCGGCGAAGGCAAGACGCTCGTGGCCACGGCCCCCGTCTACCTCAACGCGCTGGCTGGCAAGGGCGCACACGTCGTCACGGTCAACGACTACCTGGCCAAGCGCGACGCCGAGTGGATGGGGCAGCTCTACGGCTGGCTCGGTCTACAGACCGGCGTCATCGTGCACGGCCTGTCCGACTTCGAGCGTAAGCAGAACTACGGCTACGACATCACCTACGGCACGAACAACGAGTTCGGGTTCGACTACCTGCGCGACAACATGAAGTTCTCGGTGGACCGCCGGGTCCAGCGCGGCCTGTTCTACGGCATCGTGGACGAGGTCGACTCCATCCTCATCGACGAGGCGCGCACCCCGCTCATCATCTCGGGCCCTGCCGACAAGAGCTCGGACTGGTACTACCGCATCAACGCGGTCATCCCGTTCCTGAAGCGGGACGAGGACTTCACGGTCGACGAGAAGTCGCATTCAGCGTCTCTGACGGAGGCCGGCGTCGACAAGGTCGAGGCTCGGCTCAAGCTGAAGAACCTCTACGATATCGAAAACATCGAGATCCTTCACCACGTCCACCAGGCGCTGAAGGCCCACACCCTCTACAAGCGCGACGAGAAGTACGTCATCGAGGGCGGCAAGGTCGTCATCGTCGATGAGTTCACCGGTCGCAAGATGCCGGGTCGGCGCTGGTCAGACGGCCTGCACCAGGCCATCGAGGCGAAAGAGGGCGTCGGCATCGAGGAAGAGAACGAGACACTCGCGACCATCACCTTCCAGAACTACTTCCGCCTCTACAAGAAGCTGTCCGGCATGACCGGCACGGCCGAGACGGAAGCGGGTGAGTTCGCCGAGATCTACAAGCTCGACACCGTCGTCATCCCGACGAACAAGCCCATCCAGCGAAAAGACAACAACGACCAGATCTTCAAGACCGAAGAAGAGAAGTGGAAGGCCGTCGCCAACGAGATCAGCAAGGCCCACGACAAGGGTCAGCCGGTCCTCGTCGGCACGACCTCGGTCGAGAAGTCCGAGTACCTCGCCAGCGTGCTCAACAAGATGAGCATCGGCCACAACGTGCTCAACGCAAAGCAGCACGAGAAGGAGGCCACCTTCGTGGCCCAGGCTGGGCGTAAGGGCTCGGTCACCATCGCGACCAACATGGCCGGCCGCGGCACCGACATCCTGCTCGGCGGCAATCCCGAGTTCCTGGCGAAGGCGCAGATCGGCAGCGAAGATTCGCCTGACTACGCCGCCACGCTGGAGCACTTCAGGCGCTTCTGCGCATCCGAGCGCGATGAGGTCCTCGCGGCCGGTGGCCTCTACGTCATCGGCACCGAGCGCCACGAGAGCCGACGCGTCGACAACCAGCTGCGCGGCCGTGCAGGCCGTCAGGGCGACCCCGGCGAGAGCCGCTTCTACCTCTCGCTCGACGACGAGCTGATGCGCCTCTTCGGGGCCGACCGGATCCGCAAGGTGATGGAGTTCCTGAAGGTCCCCGACAACGAGCCGATCGAACACAAGATGGTGAGCAACGCCATCGAGAAGGCCCAGAAGCGGGTCGAGCAGCGCAACTTCGGCATCCGCAAGAACGTGCTCGACTACGACGACGTGATGAACCTGCAGCGCAAGGCGGTCTACGCGCTGCGCGACAAGATCCTCTTTGGTGGCCCCGAGAGCCACACGCTCGTCATCGAAGCCATCACCGACGCGGTCCACAAGATCGTCGACGAGCACATGCCGGACAACGCGACCGAGGGCGAGTTCGAGCCGGCCGAGCTCGAGAAGGCCTTGAGCGCGCACTTCCAGCTCGACGTGAAATACGACCCGTCCCACGGGACCGTGTTCGATGAGGTCGCAAAGGACCTCGGCGAGAAGATCAACGCGGCCTATGTCGTTCGCGAGCAGGGCATCATTGCGGCCCTGAAGAGCGCGGCCGAGGCACACGGGCAGCCCATCGACGACGCGGCCGCACTCGAGCGCTGGCGCTTCTTCGAGCGTGAGCGTTACCTCCGCTCGGTCGACAGCCTCTGGAAGCATCACCTCAAGATCATGGAGAGCCTGCGCGAAGGCATCCACCTCGAGTCGTATGCCCAGAAGGACCCGAAGATCGAATACAAGAAGCAGGGTTTCGCCCTGTTCGAGATGATGGTCGACAAGATCAAAGAGAACGTCACAGAGACGCTCTTCCGCGCTCAGGGCCCCTCCGAGGAGGAGATCATCAACATCCGCAAGCGGCGCGAAGAGGAGGAGCAGAAGATCATCCTCGGGCGTCAGGGCGAGCCGGGGGCCGAGCGTCCACCAGCGCAGGCTCCTCAACAGGCCGCTCAGCCACAGAACCAGGTCGTCCACCAGGGCGGCACGTTCGTGCGCACGGTCGCCAAGGTCGGCCGCAACGACGACTGCCCGTGCGGCAGCGGCAAGAAGTTCAAGAAGTGCCACGAGGGGCGGGAGCAAGAGCTTCAGGTCCTGCTGTCCAGCGGCAAGCCACGGCCGCCGGTCATGCGCGCCTGAGTCGTTGGAGCGCCTCGCGGCGTTCGCCGAAAGCGCAGTCGAAACAACGGTTTCGATGCGCTTTCGAGACGACGACCCCGAGGCGTAGGCGCCCCGGCTGCGCTCGATTGCTGTCGACGCTGGAGGACTCGGAGCTCCACCTGGGCGTCCGGTTGCGGTCGCAGCGTCCATCGGCTACCAGAGAAGGCGCGCTTGCCGCCGCGCCAACACATATCGGAACGTAGCGGCTCGCCATCCGCGACCGGGGGACACCTTGAAGGTCTACTTCAGCATCGACCAACTGCCCGAGACGCCTATCGAGCCCATCGCCACGCTCGGCAACCTCGATGGTGTCCACCGCGGTCACCAGGTCATCCTGAGCCAGCTCAAGCAGGAGGCCGAGCGCAACAACACGGAGACGATGGTCGTCACGTTCCAGCCCCATACACGTAAGGTCCTGCGGCCCAACGACGACTTCCGTCCGCTCATGACCACGACGGAAAAGCTGCGCCGCTTCTACGAGCAGGGCATCCAGCACGTGCTGGTGCTGCCATTCTCCGAGGGCATCTCCGAGATGACCGCGACCGAGTTCGTGGAAGAGATCCTGTGGGAGCCGCTTCGTGTGCGCTCGATGTTCGTAGGACCCGACTGCGCGTTCGGCAAAGACCGCATCGGTGACTTCCGATTCCTCTCCTCGGAAGGCCGCCGGCTCGGCTTCCATGTCGGCCTCGTCGACCCTCTGGTCATCGGCTATCGCCGCGTGTCGAGCTCCGGGATCCGCGACCTCGTCTCGAAGGGTGACATCGAGTCCGCTAATCGCCTCCTCGGCCGTGACCACGTCATTACCGGAACGGTTCTAAGGGGTTATCGACGGGGGCGCGAGCTCGGATTCCCGACCGCGAACATCCAGGACGAGGGCATCTGTCTGCCGCCCAACGGCGTCTATGTCGGTCACGCCATGCTCGAGGACGGCACCAAACACGGCTGCATGCTGAACATCGGGATGCGCCCGACCTTTGGTGGTGAATCGTTGTCGATTGAGGCCCACCTCTTCAACTTCGATGGCAACCTCTACGGCCAGGAGCTGCGGGTCGCCCCACGCGCTCGCCTTCGCAGCGAGGTCGCCTTTGGCGACGTGGAAGCGTTGAAGAACCAGCTTCGTCGAGACGCGGTCGAGGCCCGCAAGATCCTCGGCATCAAGAAGGTCGCCAAAGGGGCCGCCCCCGTCGACGCAGCCGACGAGGACGACGAGGCGTGAGCACGCCCCCGGACGTCCCTCGCCGGTCGCTTCGTTTCGAGCCCAAGACCATGCGCCTCCCAGTGCTGCCGGGCTCACTGAACCTCGGGCTCGTGGGCTTCCCCATCGACAAGAGCCTCTCGCCCGTCATGCACGACGCGGCGATGGCGCACTTTGGGCTCAGGGGTTCGTATCGCCGCTTCGATGCGCCTCGACTCGAAGACCTCGAGCGTGCGTTCCTGGCGCTGAAAGCCGGGACGCTCAGCGGCTTCAACGTGACCCTGCCCTGGAAGCTCGAGGCCGCCCGCCTCTGCATCGAGCACGGCGGCCAGCTCGTCGGGGCTGCGGCCCGCCTGAACGTCGTCAACACGGTCGTCTTGAAGGCGCATGGGGACATGCTCGAGCCGACGTTGATCCAGGGCCACAACACCGACGTGGGCGGACTGGTCGCGGCCATCCGTGAGCGCTGGCCCGAGCTCGTCACCCGCGCCGAGGTGGACCCCAAGGGTCGCGCGTGTGTGATCGGGGCGGGTGGGGCGGCCTACTCGGCGGTGATGGCGGCGCATGAGCTCGGCTACCGCGAGATCCGGGTGTGGAACCGGTCGACCAACGCCGCGCACACGCTCGTATCGGTGACGGGGCAGGGCATCGTCGTGACCGATCTCGAGCAGGCGACGAGCAAGGCTTCGCTCGTCGTGCACGCGACGACGCTCGGTATGGGCGAGTCGGGCCAGACCTATCGCGACACCATGGCCTACGCCAAGGCAGCGCTCGCTCCCACGGCCCACGACGCGCGGTTCGTCGACCTCGTCTATCAGCCGCGCCCGACGCCCTGGGTGGCTGCCGCGAACGAGCTCGGCCGCGAAGCCGACGACGGACTCGCGATGCTCATCCACCAGGCGGCCCTGGCCTTCTCCCACTGGACGGGACACACGCCACCGGTCGAGGTCATGCGCCAGGCCGCCTACGCCGCACTCGGCCTTTGATCGGGCCATCAGCGGACGCTCCTCGAGCCGGAACGAAACGTCCGGGCGCAGGACCATCTTATCGGACGCGCCCGCGTCGCCCACCATCAACGGCGGGAGCCGTCGCTCGACAGCAAGCCCGTCATCTGTCAGCGTCCCCGTTCCGTTCTTAGGAAACGGCAGGTCGCCTGCCGCAGGCCCGCGGCGTAGCGGGGCGTATCTGGCGACCGATACGGCGACGTCACACCGGCGTTTCCAACCTTTCTTCGTCGTCGTCCGCCCGTGGGACGTTCGCCCCGAACACCACCTGTGCGCCTCGTGCGCGGTCCTCGCTCGGAGGCCTGATGCATTTCTTTGCTGCTGCCTCCATCGCGAGCCTCCTTCTCGGCCTGAGCCCCGCGAATGCGGGGGCTCCCTCGCCCTACCGCGATCTCGGTGTCGGCTCGCCGAGGCTCTCGGAGCTCGCCCTTGTCCCCCCTCCGCTCGCACTGACCGAGGGGAGCCTCACAAGTGAGCTCAGATCATCGCTCTGGCGTCGTGGCGAGCTGAGCCTCGCCGGCCTCAGCTCGACGAACCACCTCACGCTGCTGGTGACCCGAGGGCCTCGCCACACGGCGCCCGAGATCGCGCTCAGCCCTGCCATCGAAGCGCTGATCCACGAAGTCGGCAGGACATGCGCCAAGGTCGTCCAAACCCTTGGACAACCGCATGGTCGCCGCAGCGATGGCGACCTCTTCTGGCACCTCGAGGGCCGCCAGATGCCGTGGACCCTGAGCGCGGTCCAGCTCACCTGTGCCGGTGACGAGGTCGCATCGGTCAGGCTCGGTTGGGTTCGCAACCAGGACCTCCGCGAGCTCGTCGCCGCCTCACGTCGTCTGCGCGCGCCCGCCGCCGACGCGCAACACTGGCCATTTGGCGTCGTCGCCGGGATGGGGGTCGGAACCTTGTTGCAGCGGTGGGGTCCCGCCACGTCCGCCTACTGTGTCGACGCGCCGCAACCTGACTGCTTTCTCTTTTGGAACCCCGGCGTGGGCCTTACCGTCGACGACAAGGGCGCCGTCTCCCGGCTCTCGATCCAACAACCCCTCGATTTCGGCGCCCCGTCCCCTGAGGCGTTCAAACCGTTTTTCTTCGACGAGGCTGATCGGAGCTACCTTGCCGGCAGCGCGCCGGCAGCGTGGGGAGAGGCGACGGACACTTGGGTCGGTGGTGAGAGGCTCACGTGGCACCACCTTTCGAGGGGCTACGAGGTCTTCGTCCGCAGAAACATCCCATGGTCGTCACGGCCTTCTCTCTTGAGCTTCTCTTCGCCGCCTCCGGCAGCCGCCCCGAGCCCCGACCGAACCGCCGATGGCGGGGTGGTGGCAACGAAGGCCCGTCGGCCCCCAAAGCCCTTCTTCCAGGTGCCACCGGAAGGTGCCATCGAGTTCGGGCTCAAGGCTCGCACAGCCGCGCGCCAACGCGGTCTGCGCGGACCCGCCATCGACCTCCTCGGAGCTCCGACTGCCAGCTTCGTCGCGGCCTTCGGCGAGCCGGAGGTCGACGTCGAGGTGGACCACCTCACCTTGAGGTGGCGCGGCCAACGAGGGGACACACTCGTTGTGGTCTTTGGAGGTGAACCATTGCGCGCCGTGTTCCTCATGTACGACCCGAACCCCACGACCGAAGAGCAGGAGGGAGACGAATGAGGGCGGACGTCATGACCTTGGCGATCCTTGGTGTGTTCCTCGTCTCGTCTCGCCCGGCCCTCGCCGAACCGGTATCATTCCTGCCGCCGGCCGATGTCAGCTGGACCGCGCACGCCCCACCCGCAACCGTTGATCCCGCCTTCTTCGCCCGTGAGCGGTGGACCAGGGCCGCTCTCACGGCCGCGCTCGGTCCTCCGATGAAGGGCCAGGACACCTGGGCGTGGCTCGAGGTCGAAGAGGGGGCGTCACCCGATGGGTCGAGGGTCGCCACCCTGCTGCGCCTCGATATGGAGTGGCGGCCCGATGACCGGGCTCGCTCCGCAAGACTTTCGCGTATGCCGCTACCGCTCGTGGCGGCGATGAGTGCCAAAGACGTCGCGGCGATGAAGAGGCAGGTCGGTTTCCTGGACCGACCGCGGTCGCTCTTTTTCGAAGCGTTCGTTTCTGGCTCAACGCTCTCCGACGTGTTTTCGACGCTCGGGCCGCCCAGCGAAGCGGGCGTGGACTTTTACAAATGGATCATGATCGGACCCACCGAGAGCCTCCGGGTGAACGTGTCGGTCGACTCCACCCTCCGCGTCCAGGACGGTGCGAGCTGGCTGTGGACCGACCCGCCGTTCATCGAGAATCCGGACCCCGCGACGGGCCCGATGCCGCATGATCGCTTCGCGCTCCGAGCTCGGACCGGGGCCGTTTCCTCGAGCAACAGCTACCTCATCGAAGACCTCTGGCCTGCGGCGGTGAGGCCGGGCGACTCGCAGGCCGCGGTCATGAAGCGGCTCGGGGTGCCGCTCGATGCCACGCTCGTGGAGTCCTGGACTTATCCTGGTCTGACCGTCGATTTCGTCGCGGGCCGGGTCTCGGGTCTCGCCCTTAAATCGAGGATAGCGGCGCACCTGCTCGCGCTTCCGATGAACGCGCGGCTCTCCTTGCCCGAGCAGGTGGCGCGGCTCGGTGTGCCGACCGCGCGGCTCGACCGGGAATGGTCATGGCGCTACGAGGGGCCTGCGGGCGTCGTCGAGATCCACCTCCGCCCCGACGCCGAGCAGCGCTGGTCCTGGACCCCCACGAGGCAGTGCGACCTCGAGCTGCCGCTCGATGGGCGAGCGCGCGCCGGCGCGATGATGCCCATTGCAGGTGACACACGGGGCTCGAGGCTGCTCGAGGGACTGCCCAACGCAGGGGCCCAGGAGACCTGGCTCAGGTGTCTCGAGGCTCGCGTGGGGAAGGTGCAGGCATTGGATGGTACGCGGGACCCGGTTGGCTGGCGGACTCGTAGCCTCGCCGCCCCAGCGCTTCGAGCCCAGCTCGCGAGCGTGCCCGCCTTGGCGACGCTCGGCGAGCCGAGAGCGACCTGGGTCGAGCGGTTCGGCCCGCCTTCTTTCGAGGCTCCGGGGACGCTCGGGTGGATATTTCCGGTGCTCGATGGCGAGACCTCTAGCGAGCTCGAGGTCAGCGCACAGAGCGTGTTCGGCGATGGGCACTTCGACGAGCTCGCGGTCCGCTCCTTCGCGACGCCGCTCAGCGCGTTGGTCAACGGGTTGAGCCTCAGACGCCTCGAAGCAGGTACTGCTGCGCTTGGTCCGAGCGACCGGCCGACCCGCCCCACGGCGGAGCGGTCCTGGCGGGCGGGCGCGGTGCGTTTCGATCCCCGCGCGGGTGTCATGACTTTCGACGGGCGTAAGGGGGTCGCGGCCCTTCGCGACTGGCTGGCCCAACGCGGGGTGAAGGGCGGGATGTTCGAGGTCCTCGGTGCGGGTATTCTCGAGGCGAAGGCACGCCTCCCCGCACCGGGCCGAGTGGAGTGGAAAGGTGAGGGACTGCGCTACGTCTACGCCGACGATACCGCCTCCGTGGAGGTCGCGCTCTGTTGTGGTGGGCCCGCCATGCGGTGTGAACGTATCGAGATCGGACCCGCCCAGACGAAGCTCGACGATCAACGCTGACCAAGTCCGTTGAAACGTCTGCTCGTCAGGCCGCAGGCCCGCGGCGGATGAGGCCGTGGCCTGGGGAGAGCTCCGACCGCGTCGCCTTGCGTTTCATCTCGAGCGGCTCGCGATGCTCATCCACCAGGCCGCTCTCGCCTTCTCGCACTGCACCGGCCGCGCCGCCTGTCGAGGTCATGCGCCAGGCTGCCTACGCTTAACCGGAATTGTAACGCAATCCAACGCCGACACTGCGACGGTCCGTGAACCCTCTGAGCCGCGCCCACCGCGGGTGCAGGCGGCTTGTCGGTCTGGACCTTGACAGCCTGCCGCCAATCGCGTGACCTCGCAGGCATTCGGTTCGGTTACAGGGGTTCGGTCGGAGGAGGAAGCCATGCGCACTGGATTGGTCGAGAAGCCGCAGAGTGTACAGAAGAAGGCTGGTGCACCCCCCGTCGGGGACACCAGCAATGCCGCGCTCAAGAGCGAGCTCAAGGGCAAGCCTTATGACGAGCAGGTGCAGATGCTGTCGCCGGACAACGCTGCGCCGCCGCCGGGCCAACAGGCGCAGGCCCCTGTCGAGGCCAAGGCCCCAACGCCCGCTCCCCCCGCTCCAGAAGACAAGGCGCCCGTGGCCGAGCAGGACACGACCCAGCCACCCGCTGCGGACGCACAGCCCGCGGAAGACGGCGCGCAGAAGAGCGAGGCGGACCAGCTGAGGGAGACCATCGCGAACCGGGCCAAGGACAAGAGCGGCAAAGCGGTCATGGACCCGGAGCAGAAGAAGAAGATCATCGAGGGCGGGACCGACAAGGACGGCAAGAAGGTCGCCGGCATGGCGAACTTCACGACCTGCATCGAGTTCGCGCGCAGCACCATGTCCGAGGGCAGCGCCGCGATGTACGAGGGCGACGCCCTGAAGGCGCAGGCCACGGGCGCCGCGATGAGCGACGCCAAGGTCGCCTGGGAGACTGCGCAAGGCGAGCGGACCAAGGCGCGCAACTACCAGGGCTACGCGGCGAAGTTCCAGGCCAAGGTCGATGAGTTCAAGGCAAAGGCCGAGGCCGCGCGCACGAAGGCCGCGGAGATTCGCGAACGCAAGGAAGGCGAGAGCGACGCGCAGTACAAGCAGCGCTCGTCGCAAGCGACGGCCTACGATGCCAACGCGCGGGCCTACGACTCGGTCGTGAACAAGATGCAGAAGGAAGTCGACCGGAACAACAAGCTGGTCGAGACCGCGCTCAAGAAGGCAGAAGACCTCGACTCCGCAAACAAAGCCATGATCAAGGCCGAGCCCGGCCTCGGCAGCCGTCCCAAGGCGGGCGAGTTCATCATCCTGGCGCAGGGGCCCGAGGGCAAGATGTACGGCAAGCCGGGCAGCGAGAAGTTCCTCGCCGCGGGCAGCTTCAAACACATCGCGGTCTTCATGGGCCTCATCAAGGACGACGCCGAGTACGAGACCTGGCAGGTCACCGAAGGTGGCGGCGAGCTCGCGGAGACCAACGAGATCCGCATCCGCAAGAAGGACCTGATGGTGTTCACCAAGTACAACGCCGCGAACGACCTCGGGTCCGCTCAGGGCTCGCAGCTCGCGGGCTGGATCGACGCTGGCGAGCTCATCAAGATGCGCGACCTGAAGAACAAGAAGTGAGTCGTGAGCGCCATCGCGCTGGCGATGGGCAAAGCCTGGTGGCACCAGGCTTTGCAGGCTCAGACACTGCGCCCGACGTCCGGCTCCGACGTCGGGGTACGATCGTTCAGCCGATCATCTGGGCGAAGAAGACGAAGTGTCCGCTGGGCTCGCGCACGACGACCTCACGCGCCCCGTAGAATGTGTCGCGGCGCGTGATGATGGGCTCGTAGCCGACCAGCGCCGACTCGATGGCGCCGATGTCCGGGACCTTCAGGTAGACCGATGCGACCCCGGCGAGGGGCGCGAGCTCGGGCACGTCGGCCGCGATGGAGGCGCGTGACTGCAGCTCGACCGTGAGGTCGCCGAGCTTCAGCATGACGAAGCCGAGCGCGTCGCCGTGTGGCACCTCGGCCACGTTCACAAAGCCCAGGCGCCCGACCCAGAAGGGCAGGGAGTCCTCGATCCGCTCCACCGCGAGGATCGGGATCACCGCGTCGATCATCGGCTTCATCTCGCTGTCGTTCATCGTTTCGCTCGTCGTCCCCATCACCACGTGTCCTCCGTGTGTGAGCGCGTTCTCGATGGCGCTCGCCTTGAGCTCGGTCTCGCGCCACTCCGAGTGTGCCTCGGAGTCCGAAACGAGCCCACCCCCCGTCAGATACACGAGCCGCCCATCCGCCACCACGGCGGTCCGGATCAGAATCGAAAAGACGGCCTCGGCGCCGCCGAGCACGACGCCGAGGCTGCCGCAATAGAACCCGCGGGCAAACGGCTCGTGCCGAGAAATCGCCTTCATGGCCGCGATCTTGGGCGCCCCGGTGATGGAGCCCCCAGGGAACAGGGCGCCAACCACTTCAGCGAGCCCGACGTCTTTGCGAATCGTCGCGCCGATGTCCGACACGAGGTGCCTCAACGTCTTGAGCTCGAGGTGGCCGTAGAGCGCGTGAACCGCGACGCTGCCGACCTCTGCCAGCCGTCCCAGGTCATTTCGCGCCAGGTCGACGATCATGACGTGCTCGGCCAGGTTCTTCTCAGACCGCGCGAGCTCGTCGGCGAGCGCCTGGTCGTCGGCCGCGCCTTCGCCCCGCTCGATGGTCCCCTTGATGGGGAAGGTATGGGCCCGTCGTTGCGCCCCGTCCCACCGCAGGAGGCACTCGGGTGAGCCCGACACGAGCCAGCCATCGCCAAGCGACCACAACGCCGCAAAGGCCGCGGGCTGCGCCTCGCGCATGGCCATGAAGAGGCCGGGCCCGGCCTCCACCGGAAAGGGGGCTTCGAGGCGTCGCGCCAGGTTGACCTGGTAGAAGTCGCCCGACGCGATCCCGTCCAACACCGCCTCGACACCTTCGCGGTAGGGCTCGAAGCCTCGGCTGTCCGAAAGCGTGACGGCAGGGCAGGGCGGGGGCGCGCTCTCGTGAAATGCGAGCGCCTGCTGCAGCGCCGAGACGTCGCCCACCCACTCCCAGGGGCCGTCCTCGGCCTCGGCGACCAGATAGCCCGGATAGGTCGCCACTGTCGCAACGACTGCCTTCGGGTCGCGTCCTCCGTCGGCGTCCAGGCCGGCTGCGAGCGTGCGTCCTGCATAGCCCGCCTCGTATGCGAGACCGACTACCCGCAGGGGCACACGAGAGGTCGTGTCGACATCTCCAAGAGCGCGACCCAGCCAGGTCTCGAGTGTGACCTCACGCAGCTCGTCGAGGGTCACACGCAGGACCTCGGACGGCATGGCCGCGATGAGGTGGCGACCAGGCGCAAACCCAGAGGCAGCGGCGTGATCGCCCCGCCCACCATCGCCCCAGAACGGCAGAACCCGCTCCGGCCCCCATCGCGCGCTTGCGGATAACAAGCGCCTGACGATGACCTGAGCGGGTCCAATCAATGGGTCCCGCTGACTCAAGAAGCCAACTCAGTCCCGAAGCAGCGCTTCCAGCTCCGCCTCGACCGAGTCGGCCGCCTGCGTCTGGGTCGCCGCTGCCGGACGTGCCGCCGGTGCCGGTGCGACGCCCATCTTGGCCTTGAGGGCCGCGAGCGCATCGCTCTGCGTCGCCGAGCTCGACTCGAGCGACTTGAACTCGCTCGCGAGCTTGTCCCCGTCGATCTCGCCCGACAGCTCGACCGCGGCTTGAGCCTCGGCCTCCTGCTGCATGACCTTCTCTTCCATACGAGCGAAGGTGTCGAAGGCGCCGTTGTCGCCGAGCCCGGACATGGTGTCCTGGATCTTCTTCTGCGCCTCGGCCCGCTTGGCGCGCGCGATGAGCAGGTTCTTCTTGCGGCTGGCCTCCTGGATCTTGGCGTTCAGCCGCGCGAGCGCATCGCGCAGCTGGTCGGCCGCCTGCTTCTGCGCCATCCATTGCTGCTGCCACTCTTCCGAGAGGCGGTCGTGCTCCTGCTTACGCGCGAGAGCCTGGGCGGCCAGGTCGTCACGACCGGCCTTGACGGCGATCATCGCCTTCTTTTCCCACTCTTGCGCTTTCTCGAGCTCGGCCTCGTACTGCTGCTTCAGGCGCTTCTCGTCGGCGATAGAGACAGCGACCTGCTTACGCGCTTCGAGAAACTGCTCGCGCATGTCGATGATGAGCTGGTTCAGGATCTTCTCGGGATCCTCCGCCTTGCTGATCATCGAGTTGATGTTCGACTTCACGAGGGTCGAGATGCGTGCCCAGATACCCATATCGCAATCTCCTCAGGTCAGGCCGCAGCCACGTGATGGTGATACTGCTTGAGCTCGTCGTAGTGCTCGGTGATGGCGAGTGTCAGGCCATCGATGGCGGCCTGGAACTCGTTGTAGTCGAGATTCTCCGATTGCAGCGTCTCGAGCGCAATGATGGCGGTGCCTTCGATGGCGTAGGCGCCCGCGACCATCGACGTCGCGTTGAGCTCCAGCAGGCGCTGGCACAGCTTGGCGACGTGGACGGGGTCCTTCGGGATCTCCATCAGCTTGACGCGGAAGAGCACCACCGGCTGCGCGAGCGTGATGACGATGTTGTCGACGTGCTCGACATCGTCGTGCACTACCCAGATCCCCTCACCGACGACGTCGTAAGCGACGCCAGCCCGGACGAGATACCCTTCGATCAGATCGTGCTCCATGCTCGTCGCTCCTCTTGCAGTCTCTTTGACTGGGTGACCCCGGACCCCAACGCTGGTCAACGCCCCTAGGCGCTTGATTCCGTGCGGTCCCGGGGTTATCAGCACCGTGCCCGGCGCGTCAAGCGCACCCCGAGCGATTCCTGGCCCGGCACGCCCCGCCAAACCCTCGTGCGGCGTGCGTCCACACACACCAATGCCCACTTCTCCGCCCTTCTCCGCAGAGGCGCACCCCCGCGTCACCCGGCGAAATCCCCTGGAGCCCAATGCCTCCGCTGTCCGCTCGCCTCCTGTCCGCGCTCGCCCTGTCGACCTTCGCCATCGCCTGTGACGGTGATCTCGTCCTGAAGAACGGCCGCCCGAGCGTCACCTGGGTCGAGACCACGCCGATCGACGCGAACACGAGCGCGCTCACGCTGTGGGTCAAAGACGCCGAGGGCGAGGCGGTCGACGTGGCGATCCGCTGGGAGGTCGGCAACCAGAAGGGCGACCTCGTCCTGGCACCCGGCAGCGCACCTCTCACGGCGCTGCCGACCGAGCTCGGCCTCGCTCTCGACGAAGGGCAGATCCACCGCGTCCAATGGGACCTCACGGATGTCCCGGCAGGCGCACTCACGCTCGTCCTGACGGTCGACGATCGACCCTACGAGGGCGACGACGGCGACACCTTCCGCGTCACCGACCTCGACCCACGAGCCGACTCGGGACCGCTCCCCGCGCTCCGGCCCTAGCCATCTCGCCCGCGAGCTGGGCTCAGTTGGAAGTAGCCATGCCGATGCGTCGGCAGACCTCGTCGACCACCTCGGCGTAGGCCTTGGAGCCGCGGCAGGCCGCATCGTGTTTGAAGATCGGCGTGCCCGCGAGCTGCGCCTGGGCCAGCGCGGTGTTGACGGGGATCCGGGTCTTGACGAGGTGGCGCGCCCACTGCTCGAGTGTGTGCTCGACCGCCTCGTTGACCTTCTTGTTCTTCGTGTCGTGGCGCGTGCGAACGACACCGAGCACGCTCAGGTGATGGCCGAGGGTGTCGCGCACGGTCTCGACGGTCTCGAAGATGTCGCCGACCCCTTCGACCGACAGCGTCGACATATCGCACGGCGCCAACAACCAATCGGCCGCGAGCAGCGCGTTGAGGGTCAGCGTGCCGAGGTTTGGAGGGCAGTCGATGACGATCACCTCGGCCCACGTCCGAGCCCGCTCGAGCGCCTTACGCAGCAGGAACTCTTTACCGATGCGCCCCGACAAGACGGCCTCGCTCTGCGCGAGCTCTTTGTCCGAAGGGCACAGACGCAGGTTCGGCAGCGCCGTGTCGAACGCGATGTCATGGATATCGAACGATTTTTTGACGAGCACATCCGACAGGTTGCGGCTGGGCTTAGAGCCTCGATGCTCTTCCGGAACTTCTGCATGCAACGCGAGCGCGCAGTGGCCCTGCGGATCCATGTCGACGAGCAACACCTTCTTACCCTTGAGCATCGCCAGGCCTGCCGCCAGGTTCACGCTGGTGGTCGTCTTGCCGACGCCGCCCTTCTGCGCGCAGACCGCGATCACCTCGGCCTCGTACGGGCCTCGCCGCAGCTCGGGGCGCGGCTCTTCGGCGGATCGACGACCGCTGGCCAGGCCCGGGAGCAGACCAGCAGGCCGGGACGACGAAGACTCGGTCGAGCCCAGCGGCGACTTGTTGATGAGCCTGCGCAGCGAGTCGGAAAGGATGTTGCTCATGGTCTTTCTCCAGCGGCTTCGCACCTCGGGCGCGAGCGTCGAACAGACTACCCCGGCCCTTCGAGGTGTCCATTTTTCGAGCCCCGCCAGACCTCGGTGTAGACTCACCGCCGTCCCGATGGGATGAACCAGCCCACCCCGAGCGTTTGCGGCCCTGGGAGAACATGATGACCCTGCTTTCCAACGCCGAGCCCCTTTCCTTCGCCTCGCACGACCCACGTCCGCGGACCTTCCGCCGTTGGGGTGTGACGGCCTTCTGCGCCGCCAGCGCCGTGTCCCTGGCCGGCCTGTTCGCAGGTTGTGACGACAAAGGGGCGGTTGCGACGAACACCAATGGTGAGCGCGCGATCATCCCCGACGACCCGTCGGCGGTGCCGCCCACCATCGGATCGAGCCCACCCGGACGGTCCCGGCCCGGTGCCACGCGCCCGGGTGAAGACCCCTCCGGCTCCGGTTCCCAGGGTCGCGCACCCGCCGAAGGCGCTTCCACCGCCTTCGCAAGCGAGCTCGCGAGCCTGCACCGTGTCTGGTCAGCTGAAGAAGCGTCGTTGCTCGCAGAGTTTCCGCGCCACCTCGAGAAGGCCTTCGACAAGACCGGTCCCTTCGCGTCGCTCGTGCGTGCCGCCTACACCCGCGAGGGCGCTGTGGTCGGCGAGCCGATCTTCAGCCGCGCGGGTCAGCTCACCACTGAAGCCGACAGCCTGCTCGAGACGATCCTGCTCGTCGCCGACCACGGCCTCGACCCCAAACGTTATCAACTCGAAGACCTCAACGGGGTGGTCCAGAAGCTCGGCGACTTCGCCGTCGGCCGCGGCACTCCCAACATGAGCGAAGACGAGCGCGCCCTCTGGAAGCTGCTCGTCGAGACCCGGCCGACCTCCGGTGAACCCTCGGTGGAGCTGCTGGCCGAGGTCTCTCGCGAAAAGGGCTTCACGGACGCCGATGTGCTCCGCCTCAAGATGACACGCGCGCACCTCGACGCGGTCCTCGCTCAACGAAAGGAGTTGAACCAGGTCCTGGCCGAGCTCGACGTGTTGCTCGTCCATGGGGTGCATCGTTGGATCTTCGACCAGCGCTTCATCAAGAAGGCCCACCCCTTCCTCGCCGACAAGAGCGAGGCCGACGCGCTCAAGCGCACAGCGAAAGAGATCGAGGTCTTTGCGGGCCTCGACTGGAAGAACCCGAGCACGGCCGCGGCCGCCTTGCAGGC
Organism: uncultured Myxococcia bacterium; assembly: GCA_942493285.1. Lineage (GTDB taxonomy): Bacteria > Myxococcota_A > UBA9042 > PHBI01 > PHBI01 > WYBB01. The sequence continues at coordinate 4,461,155 of OW818691.1, read as the reverse complement.
CGCCGTTCCCCGGTTCCCCGACTACGAGCCGACACGCCAGGCCTTTCTCCGTTATCGCGGCTACGCCGAGAAATACCCCCAGCACATCGAGCTGCCGGCGGCGGCCGACAAGCTGGCCAAGGGCAAGTCGGGCGACGTCGTGAAGCAGCTCGAGGAGCGCCTCATCCAAGAAGAGTACCTGGCCGGTCCGGCGACCGGGAAGTTCGGCGACGCTCTTGTCGAGGCCCTGAACCTCTACCAGGAGACCCACCAGATGAAGCCGATCGGCAAGATGGATCGGGCCACCCGACTCTCGCTCAACCGCACCTTCGCCGACCGCGCGGACCAGCTCTCGCTCTCGCTGATGCGTTACCGCGAGAGCGACCTCCACCAGAGCGGGCATCGCTTTGGTGAGATCGGTACGGCCAGCGACAAGAACGGCTCGCCGACCTCGCAGGTCCGGGCCCGCATCAACATCCCAGCGATGGAGGCGCGTTTCTACGTCGGCACCGAGCTCGGCAAGACCCATCGTGTGGTCGTCGGCAACAACGACACCGAGACCGACGCCACGACCGGCAAGCGCGGCAAGCTCAACCAGACACGCCTCTTCACGGCCGAGATGCAGACGATCGTGCTGAACCCGGTGTGGAACGTGCCCAAGCGCATCAAGGAGCAGGAGCTGGATCTCCTGCTCATGGACGAGCCCGACTACTACGAAAAGCACAACTTCAAGGTCATCCTGAACCCCGACGGCACCGAGCGGGTCGTGCAGCAAGGGGGCTCCGGCAACGCGCTTGGCCTCGTGAAGTTCCTGTTCCCAAACCAGTTCGCGATCTACATGCACGACACCCCGAAGAAGAAGCTCTTCGAGCGCCCCGTGCGCGCGTTCTCGCATGGCTGTATGCGCACCGAGAACCCGCTCGACCTCGCGCGATGGATCCTCGTCGAGATCGACAAGGAGCTCACCGACGAGCAGTTCGACGAGGTCCTCGCCGCCAAGGAAGAGCGCCACTTCGCCGTCAACCCGCGCATCGCCATCTCGACCGACTACGTGACGACCACCATCGATGACCAGGGCCGCATCAACTTCCTCGCGGACGTGTACGGCTTCGACAAGGACTACTTCGAGGGCAAGGTCCCACACGGCCCCGACCGCGACTTCCCGCTCACGGTCCTGTTCTGACCGTTATCTCGAAATTCAAGAGGTCTGCGCTGCGGGTGGCCCGGCCAATCTCTTCCCGCCGAGACCCTGCGACGGCAGAGCGGGCCCCGACGCAGAGTGATGCGTGCCATTCACGCGGGGCTCACCGTTGAGCGGTCAGCCGCTTCTGGCGCGTGCCCTCGATGTGCCTGGCGCAATCCTCGACGCGCTCGGTGGTTCCGCCCGCCCGTTCCCTCGCTCACCCGAGGTCGACCTGCTACACGCCGACTCGCTCACGACGGTGGCTGCCTCGCCACGCGCGAACGCGTACCTGTCGCTCGAACGCGGGCTCGTTCCGCTCAAGGTCGGCGAGGGGTTGCTCGCGGTTGCGACGACAAGGCGCCACGCGTTCGCGGTGGGGGGCATTCACCTCGACCCCGCGGTTCGGCTCGGCGACGTTCAGGTGGAGGCCGCCACGATCGAGCTGCTCTCCGCCTTTCGGTCGTCGGCTGAGGCCGCGGGATATCGCCGCGCATTGCTCTTTCCCGTCGATGACATCGAGCTGCGGGCAGTGCACCAGGCCGGCTTCGACACGCTCCAAGTGGGTGCCGAGGCGCACATCGACTTGAGCACGTACGACCTCAACGGTCGGCGCCACGCGGACCTCCGTCAGATGCTGAACCGCGCCGCGAAGCGGTATCGGCTGACCGTGGCCGAGCTGAGCGCGAGCGAAGCCGAAGCGGCCGCCACCTCGACCGTCGCGCGTTGGCTCGCGAGCCGCCCGCTGCACAGCCGCATGCGTCTCCTCGTCGGCTCCGCCTGTTTCGATCGACCCGCACATCGGCGCTACTTCGCCTGCTTCGCGCCCGACTCGGCCGACGCCGTCGCGCTGATCACGGTCACCCCGGGCTGGAATGGAAAAGGCGCCGGCCTCGACGTCATGGCGCGCGCACCCGGCGCACCCGCCGGGGCGATGGAGCTCCTGGTCCACCACGCGATGACGACACTCACCGCGGAGGGCGCGACACACTTTTCGCTCGGGGCCTGCCCGATGTCGGTCGGAGCGGCAGTGCCCGCTTCCAGCCTTCGCCATCGCCTGCTCCTGCGCGTCTTCAGAGCGATCTACCGCAGCCGGATGATGAACCGCCTCTTCCGGTTCCGAAGCCTCGTGCACTTCAAGTCGAAGTTCGATCCAACGTGGCGGTCGGTCCACATTGCGGCCTGGCCACGCGTGAGCGCGGGCGCCCTCTACGCCGGGTGCCGGATGTGGGGGCTCTTCGGCAGCGACCCGTGCCTGCCGCCGCCCGAGCTTGACGCGTAACCGTTCGCGCCTGCGGCTCCGCTGGGCTGCGGATCGCATCGACACCCTTCCCTCGGTCAGCGCCTTCTGCCAGAGTCCGGTGAGGAGGCATGATGGCAGACGCACCACAGACGGCCGGGGCCGATGACGAAGTCGACCTCGAGGCGGCGCTCGAGAAGCTCACCGCCGAGCAGCTCCAGAAGTTCGAGTTCATCATCAACGAGGACGGCTCGGTGACCTTCATCGACTTCCCGGCCGAGCTCATCGACCTCGCCTATGCGCTCAACCCCGACGACCCGCTCGTGTGTGAGCGCCGCGAAGCCGCAGCTCGGTCGCCCGAGGCCGGCCCCGGCATGAGCGTCGAGTGAGGCAACCATGAAACGACTTCTCTGCGGACCCCTGGTCGTCGCGGCTCTTTTCACCGCCTGCGGCGACGACGCACCGCCGACCGACGCCTCGGGCGACACGACCGTGGACGTGGCGGACAACGGTCCCGACGCATCGGACACCCAGGTCGACCTCGACACCGAACCTGGCGAAACGTCACCCGACGCCACCGACAGCAGCGCCGACGCTGACACCGCGAACCCGTCTGACACAGCCGACGCAGTCGACCCGGCGGAAGTCGACGACGACACCGTCGAACCCGGCGACGGCGACAGCCACACCAGTGAGACCGACGTCGCTCAGACCCTCCCGCTCGAGGGCTTCGGTACCATCACAGGGCCGTGCGGAATCCTCGACGAGGAGCTCTTCGACGCGAACCCGAGCTTCTTCGTCAACGCGCTGGATTTTGCCCAGAATCCGTATGATGTCGAAGACTTCGAGCTACTCACCCCACACGGCCAGGAGATGATCCTGGACGGCAATGCGGGTGGCAGCTCGCTGTACTCAGAGGTCTTCGCGATGGAGGTCCTCGCGCGTTGCGAGCTCGCGTCGCTCATCGCTTCGGAGACCGAGATCCTCTACGACGTCGACGGCAAGATCACCGACATCCTCGTCCAGATCGATGGTGAGAGGGTCGGCGTGAGCGTCGTTCGGGCTGTCGGCTTCCCCAAGGACGATCCCTATACGGTCGAGCAGGCGACGACCATCATCGAACGTAAGCTCAGCGACATCCTCCAGAGCACCGCGAACGTCTCGGACGAGCACCGCTGGGTGAAGCAGATCTTGTCGGTCCTGGCCTACTCGGACCAGCACGTCGAGTCGGTGCGGACCGCCTGGGAAGCCCTTCCGGCGGCGACACGCGCGGACACCATTCTATTGGTGACGGTGACCAACGGCGACGACCTCTTCATCTATTAGAGTCAGAGTAGAGGTTGGAGTTCGTGTCGATGTCGTGCGCGTCGCAAACGTCGTGAACGACTCGAGTGGCACGGTCAGAGCTTCAGCTCGTTGTCGATGGCGGGTAGCCGCACCTTCACGACGGTGCCCCCGGACGGGCGGGATTCGATGACCATCGTACCGCCCATCGCTGTGACGATGCCGTGGCTGATAGGCAACCCGAGTCCCATTCCCTGGCCGACGGGCTTCGTGGTGAAGAAGGGCTCGAAGATCCGCGCGAGGTCTTCGGGCGCGATGCCGACGCCGTTGTCGGCCACCACGATCGTGACGAGGCCGTCACGCCCGGTGACATCGAGGACGATCTCGTTCTCCGAGAGCTCCCGGCTCTCGGGCAGGGCGTGCAGCGCATTGACCAGCAGATTGGTCAGCACCTGGGTCATTCGCGGCGCCGAGCCGAGCACGAACGGGACCTGCTCCTCTTTCACGACCAGGCTCGCCCGCTTCCGAATCGACGTCCCGAGCATTCGCACGACCGACCGCACGACGCTCTTGAGGTCGACCCGCTGCGGTACCGTCGAGTCGGGCCGCGCGAGGAGCCCGATGTCCTCGATGATGCTGCGCAGCCTGTTGCCGCCCTCACGTGCCTCGCGCAAGAGCTCGGTGATACCCTCGAAGGAGGCGACCAGCTCGGGACGATCACGTTCGAGCAGAGCCAGCTCTTCGAGCGCGATCTCGATATTGCCGTGGATATATGTCAGCGGGTTCGAGACCTCGTGAACGACGCCTGCCGCAATCCGCCCCAGTGAAGCGAGTCGCTCGGCCAGGTGGAGCTGCGCCTCCAGGCGGGTCCGGTCCGAGATGTCCCGGATGATGGCGAGCGCCTTGCCGGTCGCCTTCGCCGCCACGCGGACTTCGTATTCGCGAATCGTCGACGTCGGCGCCAGGTGCGGCATCGGCCACCGCAGGATCATCGCGTGATGTGTCTTGTCCGTAGATGACTTGGCAGCGAGCCCCATCAGCGTCGCCGTGTTCTCCGAGCCGACCAGCTCGGTCAGCGTTATGCCCACCGCCTGACTCGCAGTTCGCCCGAAGACGAGGCGTCCGACCGGGGCGTGGGCCGAGCTGACCTGGCCCCCTTCATCGAACTCGACGAGCACATCCGGGAGCAGGTCGAGCAGCCGTGATCGATCATCCACGAGCTCTCGCTCGACCGTGACCTCGCGCGCGATGACGAGCACGAGGTCGAGCTCTCGTATCCCCTCGGCGTCGGGGTTGGGCACCATGGTCGTCACGAAAGTCCGCGGCACTCCGCCGAACTCGGTCGTGTACTCGATGACCCGATCCTCGTTGATGTCGAGCACCTCGTTGAGCTGCACGATGAATGGGTCGGCGTCTTTGGGCCCGTAGAATTCGTGGACTGACGCGCCGACGACACCGGTCGGAGCGTTGGGGCGGGTCCTCAGGTTGGTCACGCCCAGCTCATTGGCGTAGCGGATCCGCCCCGTGCGGTCGTAAGCAAACACGGCGGCCCCAGCGGCATCGAAGATGCGCGTGACCGCTACGAGCGCGCGAGGCACGAGGCCTGGCGGCTCCTTCTGGAGCGGGTCCGATGGGTGTGGGGGTGCTGCGCCGGGGGGACGCGGACGGCTCATCATGGCGACGCACTGTGCCCCAAAGCCGCGCGGCACGCCAGCCTACCCGAGCCGTTTCAGGTAGGACCAGAAGACCCACTATGGCAGCGAGACGGTCACCGCGAAGTCGATGTACCCCTGAGGACGGTCAGTCACAACGACCGGTTGCGCTGACCCCCCGTCGTCTTCCCATACATCGCCCCAGACATCGGCGGCGGCGCGGCAGGCCGGCAGCCACCCGACGGCCGGCGTCGGTGCGTAGGCCCCACGCTCATCGATGACGAGCTCGGAGGCGAAGCCGCCGCCGTCGCGATAGGCGACTTCGACCGCGTGTGTGGCCTCACACTCGGAGGCCGAAAACGGGAGCGCTACGCCGAGGACAGGCCAACCCCGACATGGTGGACCGAAGCCCCCCACGAGCTCGGGCGCGGCGATAAGCGAGGCCTCGAAGCGGCATCCGGAGAGCCCTGCGGCTGCGACCTCCATCGCCCAACGGCTCGAACCTCCCTGCACCTCGGCCGTCCCATTGAACTGTGCATCGAGGGCGTCGCTCTGGCCGACAGGCTCCACCGGCAGCTCGAGTCCGCCGCAGACCACACGGGCTCCGTCAACCCCGAGGACGACGCCCCCAGCGTCCGTGACCCGCTCACAGGCGACCTCGAAACCGACGCCGCCATCGCTACACGTGCGACGCGTCTCGCACCGGATGTCCGAGAACGCCAGCGCTGTCCTGCCTGCGTCCTCCTTCGTCATCGTGGCCAGCTCGAACGCATAGTCGAGTCTGACATCCTGGTCCTCTTCGCAGGCGACGGCGACACTCACCATGGCTGGCTCGACGAGGCCCTCGGGAGCGCCTCCTCCCCCAACGCCGACGTCGTGGACGTCGATGCCGACCCGATTGTCGCCAGGGGCGCAGGTGCCGACGTAGGCGACCGAACCTGCCCCGTCGCCGTACCTCGATGCTTCGAGATCGCTGGTGTCCATGACCCGTTGGCCGACCGGACCGACCACGCGCAGGCCGAGGTTGTAGTCGATTCGACCGTGCAGGGGCGGTAGCGGTAGCGGGCTCACACTCACCGTCTGTCTCGAATGCTGGTTGACCTCGACGGGTGCATCACATCCCGCCGAAAGACCCGCGATACACCCCAGCCCAATGACGTACACCCGCATGTCGACCTCCGGAGACCTCTATCCAGCTACCCGGAGCCAGGGTGAGTGGGTATCGTCACGACTGTCAATGCGAAGTCAGATAGCTCTCAGATCGAACAGCCGCTGGAACATCCGGTCTGGCCGCCACCATCGCTCACCCGTTCGTATGGCCCGGGCTCCGCCGAGAGCCCTTGCTCGTGTGTTCGGCGGTGGCCATGGTGACCGCGTGCAAACCATGTTGCCACACGCGCCCCAGGACATCGCCGCTCAGGTCGAACGCCTCGCCAACCTCCTCGGCGAGCGGCGTGTAGTGGCGCTGACCGGGGCGGGCTGCAGTACCGAGTCGGGGATCCCCGATTACCGCGGCCCCGAGACGGCCCGAAGGGCGAAGAATCCGATTCAATACAGAGGGTTCATCGGCGACCCCGACGCGCGTCGACGCTACTGGTCGCGCAGCTTTGTCGGCTGGCCGCGGATTCGCGACGCAAAACCCAACGCCGCCCACGAGGTGCTGGCCGCGCTCGAGTCCAAGGGGCGCCTCGAGCACCTCATCACGCAGAACGTCGACCGCCTGCACAACAAAGCCGGGAGCCGCGCGGTGACCGAGCTGCATGGTGCGCTCGCCGACGTCGTCTGCCTCGGGTGTCGTGCCAGGGTCGACCGCGACCTTCTGCAAGCCGAGCTGGCCGCGAGAAACCCCGAGCTCCGGCGCCTGGAAGCCTTCGAGGTCGCCCCCGACGGGGACGCGGACCTGCTCGACGGGGCGGGCGCCGACTTCGAGGTCCCGGGCTGCGCGGGCTGCGGCGGCGTCTTGAAGCCCGACGTCGTCTTCTTTGGCGAGGCCGTCCCGGGCGAACGTGTCTTCGCGGCACGGGCGGCGGTCGAACGCGCCGAGGCGCTGCTCGTCGTCGGCACCTCACTCGCGGTCTACTCGGGGCTGCGGTTCGTGCGCCAGGCCAAGGCGCAGGGCGTCGTCACGGCCCTCGTCAACCTCGGCCCGCCGACGCGTGGCCTGGACCTCTTCGACCTCGTCATCGATGGTCCCGCCGGCGCCGTCCTGGTCGGCTACAATCGTCACATCTGATTCGTTTCGAGTCGTTCGGGTCGGGAAACTAGCGCGTTGCATGACGGCGCGCGCAGTCGTAGAAAGGCGCCCATGGCACGCCCCAAGGAAGCAACGTCGACGACGCGCAGCAAGACCTCGAGACCCTCGTCTCGCAAGTCGCTCGTCGCCCATCAGATCGACTCGTTCGACAACCCCGAGCACGATCAGAACTACGAGCCGGACCACGACCCCGACCAGCCCCACCCGGGCGAGGGCGAGTCCGAGGTCATTCGCGTGCGGCGTATGCACCGACGCGACATCAAACGTGTCTGGGAGTTCCTGCTGCGCGTGTTTCGCGACGTGAACCAGAAGACCGTCGAGCTGCAGCGTCCACGCAGCCGCCGCTCCTTCGAAGAGAGCTACGACAACGAGGGCATCGAGCAGCTCATCTTCGAGATCGACGGCGCCATCGTCGGCTACGCGGAGAGCACGTTCGAGGTCACGGGTGCCGACAACTGGGTCAACTGGCGCTGGTTCGACGCACGCGACATCCGGCCGCTCTTCGTGGAAGAGCTCGCCGTGAGCCCCGACTACCAGGGACGCGGCGTCGGCGGCTTCATGCTCGAGCAGTTGCGCCACATCGGCTCGCTCCGCGGCTGCACCCATCTGGTGCTCGAAGTGGCCGAAAACAATGAGGAAGCGCTCCAGTTCTACCGCAAGCGCAACTTCTTCAAGCTCGACGCCGCCATCTTCCTTGCGCAGCGCATCGACCGCCAGCCGGAGTTGCTCCCGCCGCGTCCGCTGAAGCCGGCCAAGGAACCCCCTCCGACCCGTCGCGGCAAACCCTCCGCGTCGCGGCCCGACACCGACGGCCCATCGCGAAAGAGCTCGGGGTCGTCGAAGAAGGCGTCCGGCTCGTCCAAGAAGACGGCCGCGTCCTCGAAGAAGGGGAAGACCTCCACGAAGAAGGTCCCCGACGGGCCGCCGAAAGAGGTGACAGAGTCCACTCCAGAGGAGCAGCCGTCGAAGGCCCCCAAGCGCTCCCGCAAGAAGACGGCGACCGCCTGAGCCGGCCGAGTCGACGCGGAGCCGCGCCATGTCAACGCACCTGGACATCTATGAGATTGTCGGCCGCGAGCTGCCCGTTCCCGGGGCCGACCACGCCGCCACACGCAACGCCATACGGCGCGCCATCGAGGGCGCTGGTGTAGTCGTGGAGGGCGAGTCGCTTCCAGCCGAGGCGTTGTCGCAGGCCGACGAAGCCTGGTTCATCGCCTGGGGCGTGACCATCGAGGACGGCTACTCCTTCTATGTGGTTCCCGCATCCGAGGTCGATGCCGAGACCGCGGCGATTCTGCGCAAGGCCGACGGCGTAACTATCGAAGACGGCATCGGCGGCACCGCTGAGCTCGACCCACAGGGCTTTGCCGCCTGGCAGACGGTTGCACTCCTGCTCGGTTTGACGACCGACATCGACTTCGAGCCGGGAGAGCTCGCGGCGCGGGCCGACGCGTTTGGCCCCTTCTACCTCCGCAAACCCCACAGCGGTAACGTCGACGCCAGCGCGCTCGACCGCCGCTTCGTCGGCGTCGTGCACGGCTACCAATTCCTCTGAGGTCGACTCGCGGACGCAGCGATGGTCTGAAAGGCGGCGCGCGAGGTTTCGGCTTTTCGAGGGCCCGCGCTTCGGTTAGAAGCCACGCGCCTCTTGCGTCAGATTTCTGACGGGGACATGTCTGCCCCGTGGGCGGCTCGGGTCGGGCGACTCGCCGCCGTGGAGCAGGCCAAGGGGCGCGATCGCCGAGCGAGAACCGTGCCCGAGCTTCAAACCACTCTCACCGAGCTCGCCCACTCCCAGGTGGGTCTCCAGCTCGGGCCGACCGACCTTTGTTTCGTCGTGGCGCTGCGTGCGCGCGCCGACCAGAGCGGCACGACGGCCTTCGAGGAGGAGGCGCTCGTCGACGTCTTCCATCAGGTCCTGAACCTGGTCGAGCCGACGGCCGAGGCGCCAAGGCTGCGCGCGACGTCGGCCATCCGGCGTCTGCGTGAACAGCGGCTCCTGACCCGCATCGACGGGGCCGGCATGGTGCGCGCGGGCGAGTTCGCGTTGACGCGGCTCGCCGACGCGCTGGCCGAGTTCTTCCTGACGGAAGAGACACTCACACGTGAGTCTCTGTCGATCCTCACGAACACGCTGACCCTGCAGCTCACCGAAATCAAAACGTCCGCAGCCAAGGGACGCCTGACTCCGGACGAGTGGCGGCTACGTGTCGTGCAGCCGCTGCGCATCACGGCGGGTGACCTGCTCGGGGGGATCGAGCGGCGTCAGCGAGGGCTCGACCTGTCGCAGGAACACATCCGCGAGAAGATCGCGACGCTGCTGCGTGAGGACTGGTTTGCCGCCATCGAGGCCTGTGAGGCGCTGCTCGAGGAGACGGCCGGCACGCTGCGTGAGCTCAACGACATCCTGCTCAAGGACACGGCGACCCTGCAGTCGCTTCTGCAGGACATCGCCGAGGTCGCGCGTGACGCGGGTGCCATCGAGGCCAACCGAGCAACCCAGCAGCTCGCCGACCAGGTCGACCGGGTGGCCGCCTGGGGTGCTTCGCGGCAACGCGCCTGGAGCGACTATTACCGCTACGTCCAGCGCTTCCTGCGCGACGTCGTGCGGCTCGACCCCGGGCGCGCGTTGAGTCAGCGCTTGCGCGACCAGCTGCGCACGTTCCTGCCCGAGGCCGGACCGGGCGAGCAGACCGGTGGCAACTTCGCCTTCATCGCGGCGGCGCCGATGCCGCTGCCGCTCTTGCGGGTGCCGGACATGCGGGCCGAGCGACCGCCTGTCACGAGACCCGCGGGCCTGCACGACCAGCCCTTGGAAGAGGTGGTCGCCGACGTAGCGCCCCTCGAAGTGGACGCCAAGGCACGGGAACTGTTGGCCAAAAAGCCCGACGGTCTGTCCGACGTCATCCGCGAGATCGTCGGCCTCATGCCGGACGCGGACCGCTACCGCACGGTCGGTCGTATCACCGCTATCTGTGCCGTCGATACGCGCATCGGCCGCGAGCACGAGCGCCCGTGGGTCGCGGTCGAGCGGATCGGCGAGCGGCACTCCCTGCTGGTCGAGGAGTGGCGCTTCGATTGGAGCAAGCCGCTGAAGAAACGTAAGGAGAGGTCATGACGGTATCGTTTACGAGCCTCGAAGAGGTCATCGGCGACGAGCTCTTCCCCGAGATCGACCTGTCGCTGCGCGGTGGGCGCCACATCGACGTCGAAGAAGGCGCGCGTTTCGAGCTGCTGGCCGAGGCGCAAGCGCTGCTCGAAGGCTTCTATCAGCGTTACGGCTGGGAGCTCGTGCGGTCGCCGGCCGGCTACTTCTTCCTCGTGCCCCACGGTGAGCGCCTCCCGCGCCGTCACCTGTCCACGGCGGAGATGCTGGTCGGCCAGGCCCTGGCCCTCATCTACCTCGACCCGACGACGCTCGAGACGGCCGGCAGTGCGACGCGCAGCCAGGTGGTCGAGCTCTTGGCGCATCTGGTCGGCGAGGGGCGCCTCTATCTGGAGCTTCACCCGCGGCGCCGTCGGCTCGACGAGCGAATCGCGCAGGAGTCGGTGCGGCGCGAGGTCGACAAGTCGTTGCGAAGCCTCGCGGCGATGGGCTTTTGTGACCTCGTCGACGACGAGAAGATCCGTCTGCGCGCGCCTGTGCTGCGCTTCGCGGAGCCGGTCCAGGGGCTCGAGTCGCCGACCGAGGCGCTGGCCAGGCTCGTGGCCAAGGGCCGTGCGGCGCTGGGTGACCTGAACGAGGAAGAGGTCGAGGCATGAAGGCAGTCGAAAAGGCGGCGCCCAAGCGCACCAAGGCCCGCGGGCTGACGCTCGTCAACTGGCGCGGCGTCTTCTACATGAACTACAGCCTCGACCCGCAGGTGACGGCCTTCGAGGGCACCAACGGCGCGGGCAAGACGACCGTCATGATCGCCGCCTACATGGTGATGCTGCCCGACATGACGCGGCTGCGTTTCACCAACCTCGGCGAGACGAGTGCGACCGGTGGCGACCGCGGGATCTGGGGGCGGCTCGGCGACGGCAGCCGTCCGAGCTACACCATCCTCGACCTCGAGCTCGGCGATGGCAGCCGTATGTTGGCGGGTGTTCAGCTCGAGAAGAAGGCCGAGCCGACGGTCGAGCCGACGCCGTTCGTGGTGCACGGGCTGAGCTGGGACGTGAAGCTGTCCGAGCTGTTCCTGGAAAAAGACGGCGCCTTCGAGAGTGTGCCCGAGCTCGACCGGGTCAAAGCGCTGTGCGCCGCTGCGGGTGGCAAGGCCAAGGTCTTCGGGACCGCCAAGGACTACTTCGCCGAGCTGTTCGACCGGGGCGTGTTGCCGCTGCGTATGCAGCTCGACGAGGAGAAGAACAAGCTGAACGAGATGCTGCGCACGAGCATGGTCGGCGGCATCTCGCGGGCGCTGACCGGCGGCATGCGTGAGTTCCTCCTGCGCGAAGAAGGCGGGCTCGCGGAAGTTCTCAGGCGTATGCGCGGCAACCTCGAGGCTTGTCGGCGCACCCGCCGCGAGGTCGAAGAGGCGCGTAAGCTCGAGGGCGAGATCCACGGCGTGTGGGAGGTCGGCCAGGCCATGTTCTCCGCCGTGTTGAACGCGGTGAAGAAGGAGGCCGAGGAGCGGCAGGTGGCGCTCGCGGACGCGTCGAAGCGGTCCGAAGACGCGACCGAGACGCGGCTCGAGATCGAACGCGCGTTGGCCGTGAAACGGGTACGCGTCGAAGACATCATGGCGCGGCGTGTGGCCGTGCGCGGCGAGGCGACCGAGAGCAAGGGGCGCCTCGAGAAGAAGAAACGTGGCTGGGAAGTCGCGCGAAAGCTGGCGCGGCTCGGGCGTGAACGCGACGGGCTCGAGGGCGAGCGTGAGCAACGCGAGCGGGCCGATGCGCAGTCGCAGGCCGAGCGTGAGGGTGCGCGTTCGGCGTGGGACCGGGCGCGTGAGGCGTTGTCCGCGGCGTCGCGTGGGGTCGCCGACCTGAAGGCGGGCCTGGAAGAGCTGGAGCGGCGCGCGGCCGAGCATCGCATCGCGCTCGAGCGGCTGGAACAAGTACGGGTCGCGTTGCCCGACGAAGACATCGGCGCGACCCACGCCGAGCTCGTGAAGGTGCAGGGCTCGATCACACGACGGCTGACCGGGCACATCGCGCGGCTCGACGATGAGATCCTCGTCGCCGAGCGGACCATCTCCCAGGCGACGTTGATGCGCGGCGATTATGACCGCGCGTACATGGCGCTCGAACGGCTCTCGGGCTTCCCGGTCCTGTCGGACAAAGCGCACGAGAAGGCGCGTGAAATCCTGGCAGACCTGGTTCGCCAGGAGACCGAGCTCAAGGGCTTGTCGGGCTTACAAAAGGCCTGGGACGAAGCCAATCGCCTGTCGCGTAAACAGGCCGAGGTGCGTGAAGCGGCGCGCCAGCTCGGGGCCCTCGCAAGCTCGGCGGACGTCGTGCGCGCACTCGAAGACGCGGAGCTCGCGGAGAGCTCGGCGGCCGAGGCGCAGCGTAAAGCGCGGGTCACGGCCGACGACCACGCACGTTTGTCCAAAGAGCGTGAGGCCGAGCTGAAAAAGCTCGAGCCACTCGCGGAGCGGTGGCGTTCGCTACGCACCAAGGTCGCCGACCGGGTCGCCAAGCACGCGGATTTGTTGAGCAAGCCGGTCTCGACCTCGGCCGACCTGCTGGCGCTGAAGAAGCGGATCGAGTCCGAGCAGAAGGCGCACCTCAAGATTCGTGATGCGCTGGAAGCCGAGCTCGAGGCGCTCGAACGCGCGCTGATGGGGCTTCACGGCAGCGCCCAGGGCCTCGACGATCGGCTGCTCGCGAGCCGCGATGCGGTGGGCGGCGAGCTGCTGATGCATCGCTTCGAGGACCTCGAGCTCGCGGACGCGGCCCTTGCCGAAGCGGCGCTTGGGCCCCTGGCTAACGCCATCGCGGTCGACGACCCGGTCAAGGCAGGCAAGAAGCTCGCAGCCTCTGGCGATCGTCCGGACGAGGTCTGGCTCGTGGGGCCGCTCGCGGCACTCCCGCTCGACGACGACGGGACGCCTTACGCCGAACGTGTGACGGACTCGGTCCTGCTCGAGATGAACGGCGTCGTGCGGCTGACACGCCTGCCCGACGAGCCGCGGCTCGGCAAACGGGCGCGTGACCGCAAGAAGGCCGACCTGGAAGCCAGGAAGACCGTGCTGGTGGCGCAGCTCGACGGCTCACGTGAGCGCCAGCGCGCGCTCGAGCTCGGGCTCATCGAGCTCGACCAGCTCGTGCCGCAGCTCCACATCTTTGACCTCGCCGACCCGTCGCTGGAGCTCGAAGCGGCCCGTCGTGACGTGGCGGAACACCAGGCTTCACGAGCCTCGGCGCTCACCGAGCAGACCCGGCTGGCACAAGATCTCGAGGCGATGAAGCGCCGTCGCGCGGCGCTGAGAAAGCTGCTGCCCGACGCGCATCTGCTCGACCTGGAGGACCAGAAGAACAAAGCCAAGGAGCTGGAGCAGCGACTCGACAAAGCGCGTGCATCCGAGACGAAGCTCGTGTCTTCCGCGGCCGACCGCCGCATGTTGGAAGGGGCCATCGACTCGCTCAGGTCCGTGCCGCCAGGCGAGTCTGAAGTGCTGGCGATCAAAGCCAAACGCGACGAAGCGGTGCGGATCCGGGACCGCCTGCAGGAGACACTTCAGCGCTGGCGCTGGTTGGGTGAGCACTCCGCGGCACTCGACTGGAAGGACGCCGAGCCGTCGTTGGCTCAGCGTGAGCAGCTGCGGCCGGCCCTCGAGGCGCAGCTCGCGACGGCCGAGAGCGACGCCAAGGCGGCCGAGGTCCGGGTCAAAGACGCCGAGACCCGCGCACGTGCGACGGCCGAAGCGGCAGCACGGGCGGCCGGCCAGGTGATCTCGGCCGACCAGCAGCTCGACAGCCTCAAGAAAGAGCTGGGTGAAATCGGCCAGAGCCTCGGGGCTCACGGCTTCTCCGAGCAGAAGCCGCTCGGCATGGAGGCGGTCGAAGCCGAAGAGGCGCTCCTGTCGCGGCTCGAAGGTGAGGCCGACCGGCTCGAGCAGGACGAACGTGAGGCGCGCGGTGAGCTCGTGCGCACCGAAGAGCGCCATCGCCAGGCGGCCGAAAAAGCGACCGAAGAAGCGTGGCGCCTGGCCGAAGAAGAGCGCCTCTTCGTGCCGACCCAGACACGTTGGGCGCGCCTTCGTGAGGAGGCCTCGACGCAGGGGCTGTTGGCGGCCGCTTACGGTCCGCGCGCGCAGGCCGACGGGCTCGACGCGATGACCTCACGTGAGCTGTGGAGCCGCGCGAAGAGCAAGGCGACCGTGCTTGCCGAACGTGTCTCGCGGGCCAGCGACGGGGCCGAGCTGGCGGCGAGCGTGCGGGTCATGCTCGACGAGTTCGACCTTGGAGACAGGGGTGATAGAGGTGAGCGTTCCGAGCGGGGCGAGCGCGTCGACCGTATCGGCAACAACAAGCCCGTCGGTGTCCCCCCGATCGAGCGTTGGCTGGCTCGCTGGGCCGAGGCACGCGACTGGCTCCGACGTCGGGTGCCCCCGCAGATCGCCGAGGTCGACGACCCGCTCGAAGCGCTGAGCCGGCTACGCGAACACCTCATGCGCCTCGAAGAGCGCCTCGCCGCCCAGGAGAAGGGGCTTCGTGGTCAGTCGGGCGACGTCGCGCGTAACATCGACGCGCAGATCCGACGCGCCAAGAACCAGGTCACCCGCCTCAACGGCGACCTCGAAGGTGTGCGCTTCGGGGCCATCGAGGGCATGCAGATCCGCGCTCGCGCGGCGGCCCGGATGGAGGCGGTGCTACGTGCACTCCGTGAGGGTGCTGCCCAGCAGCTCCTGTTCGAGCCGAACCTGCCCATCGAAGACGCGATGGACGAGCTCTTCCGACGCTACGGCGGCGGTCGGACCGGTGGCGACCGTGTGCTCGACTACCGCGAATATCTTGACCTTCAAGTTGAAATTCGACGCCGCGGTAGCGACGCCTGGGAGGTCGCAAACCCGACACGGCTCTCGACCGGCGAGGCCATCGGCGTCGGCGCGGCCGTCATGATGACGACGCTCAAGGCCTGGGAACACGACGCGAATCTGCTGCGTCCGCGCCAGCTCGCCGGCACGCTCAGGCTCCTCTTCCTCGACGAGGCGACACGGCTTTCTCAGGACAACCTCGGCATTCTATTCGAGCTCTGTGAACGCCTCGAACTGCAGCTCATGATCGCCGCACCCGAGGTCGCCCGCGCCGAAGGCAACACGACCTATCGATTGGTTCGTGCGCTCGACCCGGCCGGTCGCGAAGAGGTCCGCGTCTCCGGTCGTAAGGTCATCCCACGCGCCGACGCCTGAGCCCGATGCGCCGGGTGGCCGAGCTCAGCGCTTGTCGAGCGGGATCGAGTCGTCGTTCGTGTCGTTTCCGCCATAGACCACCCAGGTGGGCTCGACGGGCCAGCCGACCTGCGCGTCCGGCGGTCCACCACACGCGTCATCCGGGCAGGCCGTCACGGGCTGCCCCGCGAGACCGACGTCCAGGCGCCCCGGAAGCTCGGGCACCTCGCGCGAATCGGCGTCGAATCGCAGGGTCCGAACGACCGCGTGATCCCTGGCCGAGGCGCGCGCCCGATAGCTCACGGCGACGACCAGATCCTCGTCGGGCTGCAGCGCGTATGGCAGCAGCGGCGTAATCGTCGTGCCATCGGGGCGATAGACCCGCGCCTGCAGCAACATGTCGCCGTCGTCCGGCACGCCGAGCCCGGTGACCATGACCGGCTCCGCGTCACAGCTCGCGATGGTCACGAAGGCCGTCTGCTGATTGCCCGCGAGCACCACCCCGAAGTCGAGGCTATCAGCGCTGGACACGAGGCAGGCCGGCCCGGGCTCGAGCGGGGCAGGGGGCGGCAGGGCGGCGGCGGGGTCGCTCGCCGTGCCACCATCGCATGCGATGAGACCGGCCAGCGACATGGCACCGAGCGTCCTGGTGAACTTGGAAGGCTGCATGATGTTCTCCGTGTGAGGGGGGAGGGGCCTTCGCGGTCAGCGGGCGCCGACGACGAACACAAGCCTGCGGGTGGCGTTGCCGCCGAGGCGGCATCAGGCGATGTCGACCAGACGGTGAACGACAGAACCTCGAGTGTCATCCGACTTGCCGTTCAATATTCCGAAAACCGGGGTTCAGGCAGCACACAAGCGCCTCTACCGGCCTCGCACGCCGGGTCACACCGCAACCGCAACCTCGCCAGCGAACGCGCTTGCGTTGCCTGTCGGGCGCGCGCATGGTCCGCCGCCGTGACGACCCCGCCGCCTGGCAACCCCACTCCCGAAGCCCTTGCGCCTTCCATCGTTGCGTCGCCGGAACCCGGTGCCGCTGCCGCGCCGCGCCCGATCGGCCGCTTCCACATTGCGCCCGGCCTGCGCGACATGATGTTCGCGTCGTTCTTCTTCGCGCTCATGGGGGTGCTCGTCAAAGAGGTCGACAGCCGGCTGCCGGTCCAACACGCCGTGTTCGCGCGCTCGCTCATCGGGCTCATCCTGTCGTACGCACTCATCCGTCGCGCCAAGCTCCACTGGCTCGGCAACCGCCCGAAGCTGCTGGGGCTTCGGGGGCTTTTCGGGTTCCTGGCGCTGGTCTGCAACTTCGGCTCGCTCTCGCTGATGCCGCTGTCGGACGCGACCGTGCTGCACCAGACCCAGCCCATCTGGACGACGATCTTTGCAGCCATCTTCCTCGCCGAGCCGACCAACCGCCGCATCTGGCTCGCGACCCTGGTCTCGTTGACGGGCGTGGTGCTCGTCGCCCGCCCCGAGGTCCTCTTCGGGGCAGGCGCGACCCCGGCCCTGCACTGGGCGGGACCGGTCCTGGCACTACTCGCGGCCCTGATGTCGGCCTTCGCCTACGTGTCCGTGCGTGCGCTCCGCCGGACCGACGACCCGCTCATCGTCGTCTTCTGGTTCGCGCTCGTCGCGACCCCGCTCTCGTTTCCGGCAGTGCTGGCCGACCCGGTCCTGCCGTCGGCCTACGACCTGCTTGTGCTCGTCGGAATCGGCATCACCGTGCAGATTGCGCAGCTGCTCATGACCCGCGCTTTGCATCGCGAAGCCGCAGGCCGCGTCACGGCGGTCGGCTATACCCAGGTCGTCTTCGCCTTCGCCTTTGGCGCGCTCTTCTTCGGCGAGGCGCTGACCCTGTTGTCGGCGGCCGGGGCGCTGCTGGTCATTGTCGGCGCCGCCATCGTCTCCATCCGCCGCACACCGCCGACACCGATTCCACCCGTTCGTAGCGCTTGACAGCCCGTCGTCGTTCGGATACCCCGCTGTCCGCCTCACGGCACCGCGCCTCACAGCATCATGGGCGATTAACTCAGCGGTAGAGTGCATCCTTCACACGGATGAAGTCGCAGGTTCAAATCCTGCATCGCCCACCAAACGAAAGCCCCGGAAACCCCGGGGCTTTTTCGTTGGTGCCGTGGTCGTCGGGGTCAGAGCTGCGGTCGTTCGACCCACCGCACCCCTGCCGAAGTGCTCCCTCGCCGCCCGCTCGCGACATCACCGCCCACGAACCGAAGGCTGCGCCTCCATGGGGCCACCGCCGGACCGGATGGTGACGAACCAGCTCGCTGGCGAGTCGAGGTGGAGGGAGTCGCACTTCAGTCCGAACTCGAGGCTGTCGGGCAAGATCTCTCGCTCGACGTCGAGCTCCCATCGGACCAGAACGTTGGACTCTGTAGGGACACACTTGTTGGCGGACATCTGGTCCCAGTGAGCCGCGAAGGGTGTGTGTTCCCTCCACCCGCGTTCGCGGAGCAGCGCGGGGATCTCTTTGTCCAGGAACGCGATCACATCGCGCAGCGGTCTCTTCGCCTGCGGCCGGATGCGGATGACGGCTCCGCCCGCGACGTGAACCACGACCTCCGACCTCTTCTCATCGAAGAGCAGATCCTTGTTGTGGTGGTCGCGCACCGTCACGGACGACACCATCCCCTTCCAGCCGACGCTGATGTCCGAGGTTCCCTCGAGGTCCGGGAACTCCCGCGCCAGCTCCGCCCTGGTCATTCCCAGGTTCAGCTTCGGAGCCATGGGTTTGGCCCTCGACCCACACCCCTGAACCAACAGCGCCAGCGCTACGGCCATCAATCCGACCGGTCTCTCGAGGCTCATACGGGGCCCTCCAGCCGACTTCCAAGTGTTCGCCCAACCCCACACCAGCCCGGCGCCCCGGTCAAGCCGCCCAGCCCTCTGCCGCCATGACTCCCACGTTGCCCATCGGTTCAACACGCCGACGAGCACGCCACTTGTGACACCGGGAGGCCCCGTCCAAAGGCGGCTTCCATGAACCGACCCCAAAGCCCCGGCCTCTTCGTCAGTGCCGTTGGTGTCGGGGTCGTCATGCCCGCCCGCCCAACGACACCCACAATCCGCTCGCGACGTCACCGCCCCCGAACCGCCGGCTGCGTCTTGAGCAGCCCACCGCCCGACCGGATGGTAACGAACCAGCTCGCTGGCGAGTCCAGGTCGAGGGAGTCGCAGTCGATCGCGAACTCGAGCATGTCGGGCGCGAACTCGTGTACGACCTCGAGATCCCACCGCACGAGCTTGTAGTTGTCGGCCGGGGCGCACTTGTTCTCGTAGGTCGAGTACCAGTGGTCCGCAAACGGTGTGTGTTCCTTCCACCCCCGATGGCTGAGCAACGCTGGGATCTCCTTGTCCAGGAACGCGATCACGTCGCGCAGCGGTCTCCTCGACTGCGGCCGGATGTGGATGCTGGCCCCACCCGGAGTCGAGATGTCGACCATGACCTCGGCGGTTTTCTCATCGAGGAGTACCTCGTTGTTGTGGTGGTCCCGCACCGTCACCGACGAGACCATCCCCTCCCATCCGTCGCTGATGGCCGAGGTTCGCTTGATCCCCGGAAACTCCCGCTCCAACTCCTTCGCCGTCATCCCGAGGCTCAGCTTCGGAGCGATGGGTTTGGACTCCGCCCCACACGCCTGAACCAACAGCGCGACCGCTACGGCCATCAATGCGACCGGTCTCTCGAGGCTCATCGTGCGCCCTCCAGCCGACTCCCAAGTGTTCGCCGAACCCCAC
Organism: uncultured Myxococcia bacterium; assembly: GCA_942493285.1. Taxonomy (GTDB): domain Bacteria; phylum Myxococcota_A; class UBA9042; order PHBI01; family PHBI01; genus WYBB01. The sequence goes on along the minus strand of OW818691.1, from coordinate 4,441,489 downwards.
ACCAGCCCAGCCCCCGGGTCAAGCCTCCCGACCCCGCCGATGCCTGCGACACGCGCTACCCATCGGTTCAGTACGTCGTCCCGCGCGCCCGCCGTGACACACAAAGGCCCCATCCGAAGGAGGCCTCCATGAACCGCGCGCTACTCGTCATGTCCACCCTGACCACCCTCGCTCTCTCAGCTCTTCTCGTCCTCGCGCTTCGTGTCCCCCGCTGGGACTACAGGATTCCGGCACCCAACGACCGCATGTTCGACGTCGACATGAACCAGCTCGGCACCGACGGGTGGGAGGTCGTCACCTGTCGGCGCGCCATGGGCTCAGGCCCCGAAGAGAGCGCCGCCTACGAGTGCATCTTCAAGCGCCCCCGATAACCCGCACCACTCAACGCTTCGGTCGTCGCGATATCGGGTTCTGCCTGCGCTTATCCCAGGATATCGTCCGAACGCACCCCGCGGTGCGCGGCTTGGGCCTGTATGTTCAGGTCCAGGCGAACCTGGGGGCGCGAGTCGGCCTCAGCTCGAGCGTCTCATCGGCCCCCGCGCCAAACGACACCCTTGCCGCGCGGCCCCGATGAGGTAACTTGCCGCGCCAGATCTTGCCCCGCTCCCCCGGAGTCCCCATGTCGACCGATGCCGTCCTCTACGAACCCGCCCCCGTCGACACCGCGCACGCTGGCATCGGCATCCTCCGCCTGAACCGCCCCGACGGCCGCAACTCCATGACGGCCGAGCTGCTCGACGCGTTCGCCGCCCGCCTCGTCGATGTGCACAAAGACCCCAATCTGCGCTGCCTCGTGCTCACCGGCTCGGGCTCGTGCTTCTCGGCCGGCGCCGACCTCAAAGCCCAAATCCAACGCACATCCGAGACCTTCCGCTTCCCTCACGAAGCGTCCTTCGCGATGTACACCTCGTTCCTAGGCCTCCTGGATGTCGAGGTCCCGGTCGTCGGCGCCCTCAACGGCCACACCGTCGGCGGCGGCTTTGGCCTGGCCCTTCTGTGCGACGTCCGCGTCGGCAGCCTCTCCGCCCGCTACGGCGCCAACTTCACCCGCCTCGGCCTCCACCCGGGCATGGCCATCACCTACACCCTGCCGCGCCTCATCGGCCTGCCACGCGCCTCTGAGCTGCTCTACACCGGTCGCCTCGTGACCGGCGACGAGGCCGAGCGCCTAGGCATCCTGTCGCGCGCCGTGCCCTCGGAAGATGTACTTCCAGCCGCCTGGGAAATCGCCGCCGCCATCGCCGCCAGCGCCCCGCTCGCCGTCCGCCAGACCAAACGCACCCTCATGGGCGGGCTTGCCCACGAGATCCGCGAAGCCGCCCGCCGCGAAGCCTTCGCCCAGGCCGCCACCGTCACGACTGAGGACTTCAAAGAAGGCATGGCCGCGCTCTTCGACAAACGTGAGCCGGCCTTCAAGGGCCGCTAGACCATGTCTCCCACGCGCCCGCTTGCAGCCCCGGTTCTCACCTCCCTCACCTTCCTCACCTCCCTCGCCTCCGTCACCTCCCTCACCGCCCTCGTAGCCGTCCACCCCGACGCGCACGCCTCGAACCTCAACTCGGGCGAAGCCGTCCTGCCCTTGTCAGGCTTCGTCGTCGACCTGCCGGCCTCGGTCGACGGGACCTACACCATCACGGGCGACTACAAGCTCGGCGAAGGCGGCAACTACTTCGCCATCGACATCATCGAGCTCTGGGACGACTGGGACGAGTGGGGCAACTGGCTCGAACGCTATGAGGTCCGCCACGGCAAGCTGGCCGATGACTGCAGCGCCTTCCTCGGGCGCGAAAAGCCAACCGACGCCGAGCTGACCCCACTGACCATGTACGGCGTCAGCGGCGTCGCCATGTCCGAGCTCGCACCTCACCGCGTCACGTTCTGCGCGACGCTGGGCGGCGAGAGCCTCATCGTGGCGATGAACCTCATCAGCTCCGCCGCGACCCACGACCAGCTCCGCACCGAGGCCAGCCGCGCCACCATCCCCGAGCGCATCGTGCTGGCCTATAAATCCAACAACGTCAGGGTCGATCCCGCCATCGGCCGCAACGACGTGTCGCCTCGCCAGGGCTCGCGCGCCTACCCGGCACCACTGCGCCTCGCCCGCCTCGCCGTCGACCTCACCCCACCCACCGACGGCTTCGTCTGGGTCCACGACCCGTCGCTGGCCGAGCGTGCGCGCGGCGACTTCATCGCCACCATGTTCCCCTCGGCCGCCGACGTCGGCATCGAGCTCGGCCACCTCGGGCGCGGTAGCTGCGACAACCCCTGGGGCCGCACCACCGGAACACGCGTGGGCCCCGCCGCCGTGGGCACCTGGCAGGGCGACCTCGTCACCCAGCAGAACGGGCGCTTTCACGAGGCCTGGCTCTGCCGCCAGGAAGCCGACCGCGTCCTCGTGGTGCGCCTCACCGCCGGCACAAGGCTTGGCGACCTCTCACGTTTTTCGCCCATCCTCGATTCCATCGCCGCCACTCTCAAGCGCCTCCCAGCGCCGCCACCGCGCTCCAGCAACCCGGGCCAATCCAATCCATCGGCGGGCATCACCGACGGCTTCCTCTTCGGTCAGTTCGGCAGCGAGCTCGTCTACTCGCACCGCGACACCGGCTCGCGCGACGAGGCCACCCACCCACCCGGTCGCCTCATCGGCCCCGGCCTCTCGATGGACTACATCTACCTCATCGACGGCTTCCTCGGCCGCACGACGCTGGCCTACGTCACCGACTGGGGCTCGCTCTTCGGCACCGACTCCACCGGCGCCGCGCGCTGGGGGGCGCAGCGCCTCGAAGCCGCCTTCGAGTTCGGCTTTGGCTTCGGCAAGGACTTCGTCTTCGGCCTCACCGCCGGCTGGACCGGCCTCTCTGGCCCGCTCACGCTCAACTCGAGCCTGTCCGCCACCGCTATCCTCGGCATGCCGCCGGCTGACGAGCACACGTTCGGCTGGCTCCTACGCGTCACCCCGGTCCAGCTCTTCGCCTCCAACGAACGCGAAATCTTCTCGCCGCTGGCCGTCGACCTCCACCTCTCGCCCGGCGGCGGGCTTGGCTTTGGCCTCGGGTTCCAGTGGATCGGCGCGCCCGAGCTCGGCGACGAGGACATCCCGGCGGAAGGCTGGGCCGTTTCGGTCAAGGTCGGCTCGGCGCTGTTCATGCCCGCCCGCTGAGGCGGCCAGGCTACCCCAACCCCCAGCGCGCGGCACCACTTGCGCCAAAGGCACGCCTCCGTGTTATAGGCGCCGCATGACCGAGCCACCCCGCAACCCCACGCTTTCCGGTCGCCAGAGCATGATCGGCACCGTCATCGCCGGCCGCTACGAGGTCGTCAAAGAGCTCGGCGCCGGCGGCATGGGTGTCGTTCTGCGCGCGCGCCAGATCGCCATGAACCGCGAGGTCGCCCTCAAGGTCCTGCACCCGCAGTTCGCGCAGAACCGCCACGCGGTGGCGCGGTTCCACCGCGAGATGCAGGTCACCTCGCGGCTCGAGCACCCCAACACCGTCCGCGTCTACGACTTCGGCGAGACCGAGGACGGCCAGCTCTACCTCGCGATGGAGCTCGTCCCCGGCAAGACGCTGAGCGAGCTGCTCGGGGCCCAGCCGCGTGTCTCCGCTGACACCGGGCGCCCCCTCGAAGACGGCGAACAGATCATCCGAAAGGGCCTCCCGCTCGAGCGCATCGTCCACATCGCCCGCCAGATCGCCACCGCGATGAAGGCCGCCCACGGCGAGGGGATCGTGCACCGCGACCTCAAGCCCGACAACGTCATGCTCCTCGACCGCTATGGCGAGAAAGACGTCGTCAAGGTGCTCGACTTCGGCATCGCGCGCTTCGCCGAAGACGACCTCGAGAGCCAACGCCTGACCGCCGAAGGGGCCGTCGTCGGCACCCCCGCCTACATGTCGCCGGAACAAGCGACCGGACATGCGGTTGGCCCCGCGACCGACATGTACGCGTTCGGCGTCATCCTGTTCGAGATGGCGACCGGCAGCATCCCGTTCTCCGCGCCCACGACCGTGAGCCTCATGGTCAAACACGTGCAGGAGGCCCCGCCGCGCCCGTCCGAGGTCGCGCCCGTCCTGCCGGCGCTGGAAAAGCTCATCCTGCAGTGCCTCGCCAAGGACCCGGCCGACCGGCCCGCCTCGGCTGACCGGATCCTGACCGCGCTCGACGCGCTCGTCGCCCCCAAAGGGGCCGCCGGCTCACTCGCGGCCGAGACCCGCAAGAACCAACCGGGCGACGAGGCGTACTGGAACGCCGTCGGCGAGAGCGCGCCGCCCCCGAAAAAGCGTTCGAAGCTGCCGCTGATCCTGGCCCTGCTGGCGCTCGTCGCGATCGGCGTCGTCCTGGCCATCGTGCTCACGCAGCCGTCCCCCGGCCCGGTCACCGTGACCCCGCCCATCGCCGCCGCAGACACAAAGGACGCGCCTCCCGAAGCCGACGCCGCGTCCGACTCGGTGCTCGCCGCGACCACTGCTTCCGATGCGCAACCGGGCGCCGAGGTCGTCCCTGACGCCGAGGCCGCAACCGACGCCGGGCCGGCCAACGACGCCATGGCCGACGCGGCTCCGACCGATGCCGACCCAACCGACGTCGCGCCCGAGGTCTCCGGCGACACCGCGCCCGAGGTCTCCGGCGACGCCGCCATCGCAGCTCTCGTTCCGGGCGACCCCGACGCCGCGGCCACCGACACCACGCCGACGCTCGCACATCCCCGAGTCGCGCTGGAAGCCGTCTACACCTCGACCGGCGAGCCCGAGCCACCCGAGAGCTGCCGCACCCAGGACCCGGCAATCCTGACCCTGCTCGTGACCGCCGCGGAACAGCTCGCACGCCGCCCGCAGGGCCAGGCCAATGAGGAAGACTTCAAAGCCTTCGAGGGCTTACGCGCCTACTCCGAGGCTTTACCGGAGCCGTTTGGCGCCTCGGCCGAGGCCCAGGCCTTCTTCGCACGCGCCCTGCTCCGCAACGTCTCGCTCCCGGCCGAGGCCCTCCCGCCCGCCAAGAAAGCCGTCGAGCTCTGCCCGGATTGGGCCTATGCCCACAACGTGCTCGGCAACGTGCACCAGGCCATGACGAGCTTCGATGATGCCCGCCGCGCCTACACCAGCGCGTCGACTCTGCTACCGGCCTGGGGTGTCCCGCGCTTCAACCTGGCGCTCGTCGAGCTCGGCGCCCGCCAACCCAAGGCGGCGATCACTGTGCTGGACCGGCTCTTGACCGACCACCCCGAGTGGCCCAACGCCCACCTCCTGCGCGCCCAGGCCCGCCTGGGTTCGGGCGACAAGAAGAACTACCCGCTGGCCGAGGCCGACGCCCTCCGCGCAACCGAGCTGACGCCCACCCGCGAGCAGGCCTGGTTCATGCTGGGTGAGTCGCGCCGCGCCCAGAAGCTCGCCGACGCCGCCAAAGAGGCCTACTGCAAGGCCAAGGAGCTCGGTTCGAGCGCCGCCGCGACCCACTGCCCGTAACCGGGTTCGAACAAATCCCACGCACCACACGTCGGTGCGCTCCGTCGCCCTTCGGCCCCGACAGCCAGCCTGCCGGGCCTACCGATCCAACCCGGCCTGTCTCCCTTTCTCCCTTTCTCAGAGTTGACTTTGCAGACCCGGCCGGTCTTTGTTCTCGCGACGCACACCCAGAGGTCCACGATGCTCTCGTTCCGAAACGCGCTCCCGCTCGCCGCCCTCGCCGTGCTGGCCGTCTCCACCCTGGTGTCCCGCCCGGTGCTCGCCGCCGACCCCAAGCTGCCGACCGCCGCGGTGCTCTACCTCGACTATGCAGGCGACGACGCCGAGCTCTTCGACCTGCGTAAGGGGCTCGCGCAGATGTTGATCTCGGATCTCTCCGCATCGACCGGCTTCAAGCTCGTCGAACGTATCGCGCTCCAGTCGGTCATCGACGAGCTCGAGCTCAACCAGAGCAAGAAGATCGACCCCGCGACGGCTTCGAAGATCGGCAAGCTGCTCGGCGCCGAGTACCTCGTCATGGGCGGCTACTTCGAGTTCCGCGGCGCCCTGCGAGTCGACGTCCGCGTCGTCCGGGTCGAGACCGGCGAGCTCATCAAGGGCATCGGCGTGACCGGCAAGGGTGACGACTTCCTGAGCCTCGAGCAGGAGCTCGCCAAGGGGCTGACGACCATCCTCGAGGGCCTGACGACGACCCGCCCGCCCGCCGGCATCAACCATCCGAAAGCCCCCCAGCGCATCAAGACCAAGACCGCGGCACGTTACGGCAAAGCGCTCGACCACATCGACAAGGGCGAGAAGGAAGCGGCCAAGAAGGAGCTCCAGGCCGTCGTCAAAGAGGAGCCCGATTTCGGGCTGGCCGCCCAGGATCTCGCCGGCCTCATGCAGTAACGACGTGCACTCGCACAGGCCGCGGGTCCGACTTCGCGGCTGTGCGATTTGCTCAACTCCTCGCTCAACGTCTTCTTCGCTGCGTGCTAAGGGCGCCCGATGTCCGAGCCTGCCATCGCCTCGCACCCCGACGCAGCCAGCGCTGCCGACAGCCCCACAATCCCGTCGGCGCTCGCCTCCCCCAACGTCACGACCCTGTCCTACCAGGGTAAGACGTTGCACATCCTCGGGACGGCCCACGTCTCGAAGAAGAGCGTCGAGGAGGTCGAGCGCCTCATCGACGAGGTCAAACCAGACACCGTGTGTGTCGAGCTCTGCGACTCGCGTTATGCCGCGCTGACCGACGTCGAGCGTTGGAAGAAGCTCGACATCTTCAAGGTCTTCAAAGAAGGCAAGTCCCTCTTCCTGCTCGGGAATCTGGCCGTCGGCGCCTACCAGCGGCGGCTTGGCCAGGAGCTCGGCGTGATGCCCGGCCAGGAGCTCCTGACCGGCATCGAGGCTGCCAAGAAGGTCGGCGCTGAGGTCGTTCTCGCCGACCGCGAGGTCAACATCACGCTCAAGCGCACCTGGGGCAACCTGTCGCTCTGGAAGAAGTCGCAGCTCTTCTCGGCCATCATGGCCTCGCTCTTCGAACGCGCCCCGGAAAAAGCCCACGGAGAGTCGGTCACCGCGGCGACCGTCGAGGACCTCAAAGACAAGGCCAACCTGTCGGAGATGATGCAGGAATTCGCGCGCGCCCTGCCCGAGGTCAAAGTCCCCCTCATCGACGAACGCGACCTCTACCTCATCTCGGCCGTGCGTGAGGCCCCCGGCGACACCATCGTGGCGGTCGTCGGCGCGGGCCACGTCGCCGGCATGGAAAAACACCTCGAGACGCCGGTCGACCGCAAGTTGCTCGACGAGCTGCCGAAGCCCAAGTGGTGGTCGGCCATCCTGAAGTGGCTCATCCCGGCGATTCTCATCGGGACGTTCTTTCTGGGCCTCTACAACACCGGTGGCCAGGCGCTCGGCGACATGCTCAAGGCCTGGATCCTGCCCACGGCGCTCTTCTCCGGCGTCGCGACGCTGCTCGTCGGCGGCCGCTGGCAGTCGATCCTGACGGCGCTGCTCTGTTCGCCCATCACAACCATCCATCCGCTCGTCGCCTCGGGCATGATCGTCGGCCCGGTGGAGGCCTGGGCGCGCCGCCCGACGGTCGCCGACCTCGAGAACATCCACCGCGACGTCCAGAGCATCCGCGGCTTCTTCAAGAACCCGTTCACCCGCACGCTCATCGTGACCGTCGCCGCCACCCTCGGGTCAGCCATCGGCGCCTGGGTCGGCCTCTCGTGGGTCATCTCCATCGCCGCCTGACCCGTCCCACAGAGTCAGAAGACGACCGAAGACGCCCTGAGACGCCTGGCCCTCAGGCCTTGGGTTGGCCCGCGAGCCACGCATTCACGGCATCGTCGACGTTGAGGAAGAAGTTGTCTGGCCCAAGCTTCTGATAAAGCCCCGACGCCTTCATCACGTTCATGACCGGCACCTTCACGCTTGCGACCATGAAGCGCACGCCGCGTTTCCGGTAGTCGTCGACGATGCCTGAGAGGGCTGACTCGGCGCTGCTGTCGAGCTGCGTGAAGCTACACGCCTCGAGCACGATGGCGGCCACAGGCGCCGTCGACTCCCGCTCGACCCGCTTCAAAAACTCCTTCAGGAACGTGACGTTACCGAAGTAGAACTGCGCGTCGATGCGCACGATGATGAGCCCAGGGTACGTCGTTGCGTCGGGCCGGTTGCGCACATTCCGGAAGTCGGGACCCTCGCCGAGGCGCCCCAGGACCGCCGCGTGTGGGCGCGTCGACTCGAACAGAAAAACACCTATCGACGCCCCGATGCCGATGAGGATGCCGGTCTCGATGCCGACCGCGAGTGTGGCGACGAACGTGGCGCCGAGCACGAGCGCATCGATGGGCTTGACCTTACGAAGGCGTCTCGGCGTCTTGACATCGATGAGCCCGTAGACGGCCGTGATGATGATAGCCGCCAGCGTGGCTTTCGGCAGGTCGTGGATGAGCCCGGTCAAGAACAACAACGTCAACGCTACCCAGCCCGCCACGACGAGCAAGGCAAAGCGCGATGTGGCCCCGGCCTGCGCGTGGACCGCCGAACGGGAGAAGCTGGCACTCACCGGGAAGCCTTGCGTCAAGCCGGCCAGGAGGTTGGCGGCGCCCGCCCCGATGAGCTCGCGGTCGGGGCTTATCTCGTAGCGGTTCTTCTCCGCGAAGAGCTTGGCGATGGTGATCATCGTGAGGTAGCCGACGAACGCGATGGTCAGCGCGGTCGGAAACAGGGCGACGACGGCGTCCCAGCTCAGGTCGGGGAGGGCGATGCTCGGAAACCCAGATGGAATCGAGCCGACGACCGACACCCCGGCGTCGGGCGCCCCAGCCACGGTCGAGACGACGGTCGCCAGCACGACCACCCCCAACGCATACGGGGCCTTGGGGATGTGGCGTTTACCCAGCACCAACAAGACGACGCTGACGACGCCGAGCACCGCCGTAAGCGGGTGAATCGCGCCCAGCTTGCCGCCGAGGTCGACAACGAGCTCATGAAAGAACGGCGTCGCTTCGAGCTTGAAGCCCAGCAGATTACCGACCTGACTCAGCGCGATGACGATGGCTGCCGCCGAGGTCCAGCCGCTGAGCACGGGCGCTGACAGGAAGTTGACGAGGAAGCCTGCACGTAAGGACCCGAGCACGAGCTGGATGACCGCGACCTCGAGCGCGAGCAGGGCGGCGAAGCCCGCGTGTGTCTCGGGCGTGACGAAGGCCATCGTCGACAAAGCCGCTCCGACGAGCAGTGTGTCGAGCGCTCCCGGTCCGACCGCGAGCTCCCGCGAACGCCCGATGAGCGTGTAGACCACGAGCGGCAGCAGGGCCGCATAGAGACCGTGGATGGGCTCGAGCCCCGCGACCAGCGAGTACGCCATGCCCTGTGGGATGATGACGACGGCCGTGGTCGTCCCGGCCTGGAAGTTCCGCCAGAGCGCCGTCTTCTGAGCCGCGTCCATCAGTCGTTCGTTCCGCGCAGTGAGGGGTCCACGTTTCCCACGGGCCGCACATCGCACGAATCCGCGGCGGGCCACAACCAGCGCGAGCCGGGTGGGGGGCTCGGTCCATCGCGTCCCGTCCGAAGAACCCGAGTGGAGTCTCAGCTGGGTTGGGAATGCGGCGCGCCCGAGGCTCGGGATTTGTCGCACTTCCATCGTCGGCAGGACGAGGGCGAATCAGTGAAAGTCTGAGCGAGCCATGGGTATCCCTACCCGCCCCTAGGCACTTGTGATGAAGCCTGCGGGGCTGTTCGGTAATTGATGTAATCGATGGTGCTGGGATGCGGTCCTGAGTTGTTGAAATTGTAGCATTTTCATCCAGCCTTCGACGGGCTTTCTGCATCCGGCTCGGGATTTGACCGAATCCGCGAAACGGCGTTCTTCTTCAGTCGACTCACACCTGCACTCCGCCCTCGATGTCCTGCCCGCGCTACCCGCTCGCGGCCGCTTCGTCTGAAGGGTCTGAGCGCCCCTTTTGGCGCCGCTTCCCACGCCAAGACACGAGGCCCCGTGAACCGCAAGCAGCTCAATTCCCTGGATAGCCGACGGAGCCAAGAGGTTCGCTCTGTGGTCGTGGTTCATCCGCATCCCGTGACCCGCATCGGCTTTGGTCAAGTGGTCGCAGCCACCACCGACCCGTCGCTCCAGGTCGTTGGTGAGGCCGCGTCCCGCCGGGAGGCGCAGACGGTCATTGCCCAGCACTCGCCGGACCTGGTCGTGACCACGCTCGAGCTGGCCGCCGACGATGGCCTCGAGTTGGTCTCGTGGCTACGGCACAGCCACCCGGCAATCCGCGTCCTCGTCCTGTCGAGCCGCGACCCGGCCGTCTTTGGCGAGCGCGCCCTGCGTGCGGGAGCCCTGGGCTACGTCTGCAAAGACGCATCGGTCGAGGTCCTGCAGTACGCCCTGCGTGAGGTCCTCGCAGGCCGGATCTATGCGCCCGCCGCCCTCACGGAGCGGGTCATGTCGGCCGTGACGGGGCGGCGCGTCGTCTCCCTCGATGACCCGCTGGATCTCCTGAGCGACCGCGAGCTGCAGGTCTTCGAGCACCTGGGCTCCGGGCGCTCGAGCCGCGAGGTCGCACAGACACTTGGGCTGAGCGTGAAGACCATCGCGTCTCATCGCTCCAACATCCAGGTGAAGCTCGGCGGCGTCAGTCTGCCCGAGTTGTTGCGGCGGGCCGTTCTCTGGGTGGAGAGCCGGGATGCGAGCGGGCTAGGCGGTCTGTCGACCCGGACCCCCGCGAACAAGATCGCAGCCGCCTCGGCGAGCTGAACACCGGGCCTCGAACGGCGAGATTCAGAGCCAGATCAGGAGCCCCAACGCCACGGCTACCTGGTCGACCGGGCGCAGCTCGCCGTCGAGCGCATCGGACCACACCGAGACCTGTCTCGAGTGTCCGAGGTAGCGCTGCCAACCGACGTCCCCGAACAGCGAAAGTCGGTCCGTGAGCGCGACCTCGGTCCCCGCGCTCAGCCGGAAGCCCAACAGCAGGTCGTCGGCAGCGGCCGTGTTGGCCCCCGTCGAGTCGCTCATCGAGAACATCGCGCACAGCCCGAGCGAGCCCACGAGCCGCACGCCGCCCGTCGGCTCCCAGAACGCGTAAGCTCTCGATCCCAGTGGCACATCGATGCGCCGCTGCCCGCCCTCTTCGGTCATCAAGACCTCGAGTGTGCCCTCGACGCCAAGCCACGTCAGCGGCTCCCATCGGAACCGCCCACCGGCCCCATGACTCGAGTAGGGCCCCTCCCATTGGCTGTAGTGGGCCGAGATCCCGAGCTCGCCCCGCGGCTCTTCGACCGCCGCCGTCACCCCCTCGGGTGGGCTCGCCATCGCCCGTCCCGTCGTCACCAGCACCATCGACATCACCAACATCCCAGACCTACCGAACTTCAGCATGTGACCTCCGGGCCTCTCGAACACCGCGGGCCCGAACCCGTGTCACCGCCGCCGAGTCGATTTTTCATTCAACCTCATCGCTCGCCGTCACCCCGTGCCGGCCGGCGCCCCCGGCGAACCGTCTCGCCCCGGTCAAGCTCTCGCCCGACCTCAGCGTCGCCAGGCCGAGCTCGAACTCACGCGCCAACGCGTCTCGTTCGCCCAGGTCGAGCCCGTCATAGGTCGCGCGGCGGTCGCTCGTGAGGCATCGCCAGGGCAGGGCGGCCAGCGTGTGTGCCAGCGCTTCCGCCGCCTCGCGGGCTTGCCCACGGTCGACCACCCGGTTCACGAGCCCCATCGCCAACGCCTCCTCGGCACCGACCGCGCGCCCGGTCAGGATCAGGTCGAGCGCCCGGCCCAGCCCGACGATCCGCGGCAAGCGGACCGTTCCGCCGTCGATCAGCGGCACCCCGAATCGCCGGCAGAACACCCCGAGGACGCTGCCGACTTCGACCACCCGCAGGTCACACCACAGCGCCAGCTCCAGGCCTCCGGCCACCGCATATCCCGATATCGCGGCGATCGTCGGCTTCGTCGTTGCGATCCGCGTCGGCCCCATCGGCCCGACTGACTCGGCAGGGCCGCCGCCCGCCGCTTCGCCCGTCATTGGTTCGAGCGGGTTCATCCCGCCGTCTGCCACCGCCTTCAGGTCCGCTCCGGCGCAGAAGGTCCCGCCCGCCCCCCAGACCACGAGCACCCGCGCCTCCGGGTCGGCTTCGAACGCCTTCACCGCCGCGTAGAGCCGCTCCGCCGTCGCCCGGTCGACGGCATTCTTTCGCGCCACCCGGTTGAGAACCACCGTCCAGACTGGGCCAGATCTCTCTGTTTCAATTGGACTATTTGCTTCGACCTCCATCACCCCTCCTGGCCAGCCTGGGCGACCCGATTCACGTTCGATTGCCAACGGACCGATTCTCTTGTCTTCTACCGACCCCGTCGATGTCGCTTCTCGCCGAACGCCATCGCGGTATCCCCTCTGGCCACCCCCAGGGGCCGCTGCGCCGCATCGCCACCTGCTCGAAGCGCCGCACGGCTCGCCCACGCTCACGGCTCACCGCATGTTCGACACCCTCGCCCAAGACTATTGGCAGCTCACGATCCCGCTGGTGGCCGCCATCATCGGTTGGTTCACCAACTGGGTCGCCATCAAGATGATGTTCCATCCCGTGGACTTCGTTGGCATTCCGCCCTATCTGGGCTGGCAGGGCATCATCCCCGCCAACGCCGTCCGCCTGGCGCGCACCGGTCTCGAGCTCGTGACCTCCTCGATCCTGAAGGTGCCTCAGCTCTTCGAAGACTTCGACGCCAAGGCGCTGGTCGAGCAGGAGACCGCAAACCTCCGCCTGCTCGTTCGTAAGGCCCTGGAAGAAAAAGCGATCGCACAGTTTCCGCAGATGTGGAACGCGTTGTCGCCCCAGATCAAAGAACAGGTCTTCCAGATCGCCGAGGACGAGGTCAAGGCCATGTCCGTCGAGGTCTTCAAGGAAGCCGCGCTGCAAATCGAGAGCCTCGTCGACGTGCGCCGCATCGTGACCGAGGCGGTCAAGAAGGACAAACGCCTGATGAACGATACGTTCCTCAAGGTGGGCAAGAAGGAGTTCGGCTTCATCGAGGTCTCGGGCTTCTGGTTCGGCCTCGTCTTCGGCGTCCCCCAGCTTGTCCTGTGGCTCATCTTCCCGGCCAACTGGACCCTTCCCCTCTTCGGCTTCATCGTCGGCTACGCCACCAACTGGCTCGCGCTCTACCTCATCTTCGAGCCCAAGACGCCCAAGAAGTTCCTCGGCATCCCGTACCAGGGCCTCTTCCACCGTCGCCAGAAGGAAATCGCCAAAGAATTCGGCGAGATCGTGGCCCAGCGTGTCTTCAATTCCGAGAACCTGTTCAACGAGATCTCGAGCGGGGAGCCGCGCAAGAAGCTCCTCTCCATCGTCTCGGAGAAGGCCGACATCCTCATCGCGAAGTACCAGAAGCACCCCATGGCCGCGATGGTCATGAAGCCGGAGCTGGCCGCCGAGCTCAAGCGCGACGTGCTTCGTGATGTCGAGGCCGAGATGTTCCGCCCGAACAGCCTTGTTCAGCAGTTCATCAACAAGTCCGAGAAAATCCGCGAGATGTTGCAGGAGCGTATGGCGGTCATGGAGCCCGAGGGCTACGAGAACGTCCTGCGCCCGGCCTTCAAGCAGGACGAGTGGAAGCTCATCATCGCCGGTGCCGTCCTGGGCGCGGCCGTCGGCCTCATCCAGGTGACCTGGTACCTCTGAGCCAGGCGTGAACGCAGGGCCGTCGCTCCGCGACTCCCGACCACAGGAAGCTACAGGAAGAACCGATGCGCGATGACCTCGAACAGCTGCTCTCGTCGCTTCGTCGACGCGCACGTCCTCCCGCTCGAACGGCGCTTCCTCCTCGAGGGCTTCGCGGCCGTCGCAACCGACCTGGAGCTGGCCCGCAACGTCGCTCGTGAGCTCGGGATCTTTGCACCCCACCTGCCCGTCGAAGACGGCGGTCTGGCGCTCCCGCTGACGGCTGTCGGCGAGGTGTCGCGGGTGCTCGGCCGCACGCCACTCGGCCACTTCTCGCTTCACATGCAGGCGCCCGACGTCTCGAACATGGAGCTCCTCCATCGCTTCGCGACCCCGCTTCAGAAGGAGCGTTTCTACGCCCCACTCGCGGCTGGCAAGGTCCGCTCCTGCTTCTCGATGACCGAGCCGCAGCACGCCGGCAGCAACCCCGTCATCATGTCGACCACAGCGGTCCAGACGTCCTCGGGCTCGTGGCGTATCGACGGCCACAAGTGGTTCACGAGCTCCGCGGACGGCGCCTCGTTTGCCATCGTCATGGCCGTCACCGCGCCTGATGCACGACCCCACGAACGCGCGACCTTCTTCCTCGTGCCGACCGACACCTCCGGCTTCGAGATCGTGCAGAACCTGCCGGTCATGGGCGAGGCGCACGCCGTCGGGCAGGCCGGCTGGGCCTCACACGCGGAGGTCGTCTATCGCGGGGTGGAAGTGCCCGACGAGTACCGCCTCGGCCCGGTGGGCGGCGGCTTCACCATGGCGCAAGAGCGCCTGGGTCCAGGCCGCATCCACCATGCCATGCGCTGGATCGGCATCGCCGAACGTTCGTTGGAGCTCATGGTCGAGCGCGCCGCCACCCGCAGCCTCGGGCCAGGCGTGATGCTCGGCCACAAGGACACCGTCCAGAGCTGGATTGGCCGCAGCTGGGCCGAGCTCGAGTCGGCGCGCCTCTTCGTGCGGGAGTGCGCTCGTAAGGTCGAGGCTGAAGGCGCGAAGAGCGCTCGCCTCCACGTCTCGGGCATCAAGCTCGTCGTCGCCAATCTGTTACAGACCATCGTCGACCGCGCCATTCAGGTCCACGGGTCGCTCGGCATGACCGACCTCACGCCGCTCGCCTTCTGGTATCGGCACGAGCGCGCCGCCCGTATCTACGACGGCCCCGACGAGGTCCACGAGCAGCTCATCGCCCGTGATCTGCTTGGGCTGGCGGGGATGCCCAAGCCCACGGCGCGTTCATGAGCGACGCGCCCCGGCCACCACGCGCCGGCGAGGACCTCGACGCGGCGGGGCTCTCCCGCTGGCTCGTCGATACGGGTATCTCACCGACGGCGACCCCAGAATCGCTGGAAATTCTTCAGTATCCGGCGGGTCACTCCAACCTCAGCTATCGTATACACACCCCCGACCGGGACCTGGTCATCCGTCGCCCACCTGTCGGCGCACAGGTCAAGTCGGGCCACGACATGTCGCGTGAGTACCGCCTGCTCTCCGCGCTCCATGGTGCCTTTCCCGTGCCGCGCCCGCTGGGCTACGATGAGCACACACTCGGGGTGCCGTTCTACGCCATGGACGAGGTGCAGGGCGTCATCGTGCGTAAGACGCTTGGCCACAAAGTCCCACCCGAGACCTATAAACGCCTCTCGGAGCTGCTCGTCCAGACCATGGCCGACCTCCACTCGAAAGACGTCGACGCCCTCGGGCTGCGCGAGCTGCACCGGGGCGAGGGTTATGCGCGCCGTCAGGTCGAAGGCTGGGCGAAGCGCTGGGAGCTGGCCAAGACCGACGAGGTCCCGATGATGGACCGACTCATGCGTGAGCTCCAGGCGACGGTCCCCAACGACGCCGGCGCGGTCCTCGTCCACAACGACCTGAAGTACGACAACCTCGTCCTCGACCCGTCATTCGAGCGTGTCATCGCGGTCCTCGACTGGGAGATGGCGACCGTCGGTTGTCCGTGGATGGATCTCGGGACCACACTCGGCTACTGGGTCGAGGCGACCGACCCGCCGCTCATGAAGATCCTGGCCATGGGGCCGACGTGGGAGGCCGGCGGCCTCGACCGCGAAGGCGTCGTTTCGCACTACGAGTCCATCACGGGCCGCCCAGTCACCTCGCCCGTGTTCTATTTTGTCTTTGGTCTCTTCAAGATAGCCGTCGTCGGTCAGCAGATCTACCGACGCTTCGTCGAAGGCAAGACGAAGGACCCTCGTTTCGCAAGCCTCGGCCACGCCGTGAGCGCGCTCGCCGACCTCGGCGCAAAGGCATTGGATCGCGGACGAATCAGTCGACTCGGGGTCTGAACACCCAGGTGGCAGGCAGACCCCCGACCGCGTTGGGGTTGGGCATCTCTCCGGTTCCGCGCCTGCTCGTCAGGCACCGCTTCGAGCGTTGACAATGGCCTGGCCTCACCTCAGAATCCCCCGGCTCGCAAAACGACGCGAGCCCCACCGCAACACGGTGATCCACGTCCGCAGGCCCGCCGACTCAGCCGGACCTCCGGGCACGAATACGACAGCGAGGTTTCCATGGTGAATCGCGGAGATGGTGGCGCGCGGCGCCCCGCCCCCCCCTCGGCTCGTCCCGCTCCCAGGTCTGCCGGTCGCCCGGCCCCCGATGAAGAGGCGGAGGAGAAGACGTCTGCCATCAACCTCGCGGATGTGGACCTCGACGAGATCGACGCCATGCCGAGCAAGCCCCTGCAAGGCAAGAAGCTAGGTGCGCGTGACTTCGGCGACGACGACAATGAGGCGACCAACGCCATCAACCTCGCCAACATGAACCTCGACGACGACGACGACGAGCCCTCGCGTCCGGCTGCAGCGGCGCGTCCGCAGCCTTCGTCCCGTCCGGCCCCGAGTGCTGCCCCCGCACCGGCCAAGCCACCAGGTCGCGCCCCCGCGCCGGCACCTTCACGGGCTGCCCCGCCGCCTGACGACGAAGGCGAAGAGAAGACGTCGGCCGTCAACCTCGCCGACCTCAACCGCGAAGAAGTCGTCGCTGCGGCTCGGGCCAAGCTCGCCGCCGCCAAGGCACCTCCGGCAGCGGCGGCACCTGTGCCTCGGACGCTCTCGACCAAGCAGCCCGAGGTCGCCGCACCGGCGCCCCGCGCGGCCCCCAAGGTAGAGCCGCCCAAGCGTGAGGCCCCGGCTCCCGCGGCGCGCCCCGTCCCGAAGAAGGTCGAAGAGGAGCCCTCGGTCGACCGGACGATGGCGGTGTCGATGGACGACATCGAAGCCGCGCGCCCGGCGGCGCTCGCCAAGCTCAAGGCCATGAAGTCGGGTGGCAAGCATGAACCGGCGGCGGCGGACAAGACGTTCCTCGTCGACGACGAGGATGTGCCCGTCGTGAAGGCGCCCGAGCCCAAACGGGTCCCGGCTGCGCTCCAGGGCAGGGTCGAGGCGGCCGCACCGAGCCGTTCGGGCAGCGGCGTCATCGAACCCGAGCCCAAGCTCCTGGTCGTAGCGGGCCCCGACAAGGGCCGCGTCTACCCGCTCACCAAAGACCTCACGCTCATCGGTCGTGGGGTCGACGCCGACTGCGTCATCAACGATGCCTCGGCCTCCCGTAAACACTTCAATATCGTTCGTACTTTGCACGGCTGGAAGCTTGTGGACCTCGGGTCGGGCAACGGCACCAAGGTCGATGGCAACCGGGTCAGCGAGATAACGCTCCTCGCGGGGATGAAGATCGAAGCCGGTGGCACGACCCTCGAGTGGATGATGGAGACGCCTGCCAGCGCCGGACCGGCGAAGGCGAGTGCACATCCGCCGGGGCGCTCTCCGACACTCTCGCCGCCCAACGAGGAGGCCAAGCCTTCGCGCCGCGTGCCGGCCGAGGAAGACAAGCCCAAGCAGGGGCTCGAGCGTAAACGGGACCCCTCGCGGCTCGAGAAGCTCGCCGACCTCGACGACGACAAGCCCAAGTCCAAGCTGGGCGCGAAGTCCAT
This sequence comes from uncultured Myxococcia bacterium, assembly GCA_942493285.1. Taxonomy (GTDB): domain Bacteria; phylum Myxococcota_A; class UBA9042; order PHBI01; family PHBI01; genus WYBB01. The sequence goes on along the minus strand of OW818691.1, from coordinate 4,423,864 downwards.
GGGTTCCGATGATGAGCCGCCGGAGAAGACGACGTTTGGCGACATCGCCGCGCTCGAGATCGACCCGGAGTGGGAAGCCCGCCGCCTGAAGCAGCGGCGCGATGGCGTCCCTTCGGGGGCTGCGCCGGCTGCGGCCGAGGCGGTCGAGGAGGAGGTGGAGGCGCCGTCGGGCAGTGGCAAAGGCAAGAAGATCGCCATCGCCGCGGCGCTCGTCGCGGTGCTGGGTGGTGGCTTCGTGGCCGCCGACAAGTTCGCAGGCCTGGGAATCATCTTTCCGAAGGCTGCGACGGTCGTCAAACCCACCGAGGCCGACAAGCCCAAAGAGCCCGAAAAGGCTGCGGATTCCGACAAGCCCAAGGAGCCCGTGAAGGAGGCCGTGGAGCCCGACGAGGCCGTCGAAAACGGGGACAAGGTCGACCCGAACAAAGCCGCGGCCGACGGCGACAAGCCGCCGGCGGATGCTGCCAAGGGCGACGCCAAGGCGCTCGTAGCCAAGGCCGACGAGGCCGCCAAAGACAAACGTTTCATCGAGGCGGCCCGTGGCTACAAAGCCGCAATCGCCATGGAAGAGCTCGTCGAGGGTGGAGAGGAGGGCCTCGCCAACGTCCAGAAGCAGGTGGCCTCGCTCGGTCCCCTCGTCGAAGCGCTGGCCATGGTCGAGACGCGCGCCTTCTTCGACATGCACAAGAAATTCGAGGAGATTCCCGAGTTCTCGGTCTACCGTCCGGTCGTGGCCCAGCTCGTCGAGACCGCCAAGGAAGACCTCATCGTCGACCTCATCGCCAAGACGAGCGAGCTCATGATGAAGGGCGACTACAAGGGCGCGAAGGATCCGATCAAGGCAGCCCTCGAGCTCGCTGGACCGGAGTACGCCGAAGGTGCGGCCCTCAAGGACGCCGTGGACCGCGGCCTGAGCGCCGAGGCCAACAAGCGTGAGTCCGACCCGACCCAGGACGCGACCCCGTCCGACCTGACCCCCGGCCTCGAGGCCTACAAGAAGGGCGACTACACCGGGGCCGCCGACAAGTTCGCCGGCATCGAATACGAGCCCAACGCCTCCAAGGCCGACGTCGGCAAGGCGAAGGTCTTCTCGGCCGCGAGCTTCACCTTCGACGAGACGATGAAGGTCGTTGCGACCCTCAAAGACAAGCCGGAGGAGGCCGTTGGCTACATGCGCTCGGCCCGCCGCGCCGACGCCATCATGGGGCTTGGCCAGAAGGCGGCAGTGGACGCGGTCTACGCCAAGGCCGCTGGCTTCCAGGCGAAGCAGGCTGCAGACAAGGGCGAGCTCGAGTTCGCGAGCCTCAAGGCCCGCGTGGCGCTCGCCATCGACCCGGCCCAGGCCGACGCCAAGGCAGCGCTCGACAAGGTCCTGGAGGCAGCCAAGCCCCTCGTCGCAGAGGCCAAGGCTGCCGCCGAAGCGACCCCGGACAAGGCCGCCGGCCTGGTCATCAAGGCGTTGCGCCTACTCCCGAGCTCGGCCCCCGAGCACGCCGAGGCGCTCGCCCTGGCCAAGACCCTCGCCACGCCGTGACCTGTTGAGGCGGCTCCTCCGGGGGCCGCTCGTCGTATTCTCGGCCGTTCGTGAATCCATGAACCAAGCCGACTCGAGTCGAGGGCTCCTGGAAACAGGAGCCCTTTTTTGTTCATCCCGTATTCTGCATGCCGCGCGCCACCCCGATGACGCTGGCGATGAGAGCCTGCTCGAGGTGGGTGTCCGTGCGGTCCGTTTCGCGCCACCGCGCGAGCAGGTCCACCTGCAGGAGGCTCAGCGGGTCGGTGTAAGGGTTGCGCAGCCGGATGGCGCGTAACAGGTCCTGGTCGTGCGACAGCAAGGCCGTGCTGTCGCGTGCAGCGAGGACCTCCGCCAGCGTCGATGCGTGTTCGGCGCTGATGGATTCGTAGATGGGCGCGCCCTCGCTACCGGCGAGCGCCGCATAACGCGCCCCCACATCGAGGTCGACCTTGGCCAGCACCATCTCGACATCCGAGAGCAACGAGAAGAAGAACGGCCAGTCGCGCGCCATGGTCTGCAGCCGCTCGAGGCCAAAGCGCTCGCGGGCGGCCTTCAGCCCGGCGCCGACCCCGAAGTAGCCAGGCACGATCTGGCGCGATTGGGTCCACGCGAAGACCCACGGGATGGCGCGCAGGTCGCTCAACGAAGGTGTCCCGGTCCGGCGGCGTGCCGGCCGCGAGCCGAGCGTCATCCGCTCGATGAGGTCGATAGGGGTCGCGGTTCGGAAGTAGGGGATGAACTGCGGGTCCTCGATGAGGCGTCGGTAGGCCTTGCGGCTCTCGGTGGCGATGACGTCCATGGCCTGCGTCCAGGCAGGGTCGATCGGCGCCGCTGGGCCGCTCATGTCGCGCCCGGTGGCTTCGAGGACCGACGCCGCCATGTTCTCGAGCGTCCACGCGGCGAGCTCTGGGATGCCGTACTTGGCGTGCACGATCTCGCCCTGCTCGGTTACCCGCATGCGCCCCTGGACGCTGCCGGGCGGGGCTCCGAGCACACCTGCGCGAGGGGAACCGCCGCCACGCGACACCGTCCCGCCGCGCCCATGGAACAACGTCAGCTTGACCCGGGCGGCCGCGGACGCGGCGACGAGCGCGGCCTGAGCATGCTGCAAGGCCCAGCGGGCGGAGGCCAGGCCGGCGTCCTTGTTGGAGTCGCTATAGCCGAGCATGATGATCTGCTCGTCGCCGCGGGCCTTGAGGTGCGCGCGGTAGGCCGGCTCGGCGAGCATCTGAGTGAGGACGAGCCCGGCGTGGGCAAGGTCGTCGACCGTCTCGAAGAGCGGCGCCACGTCGAGCGGGATTGGTTCGTGGGCCTCGACCATGGTGGCGGCGCGAGCGAGGGCCAGCACCGCCAGCACATCGTCGGGCCCATGCGTCATGCTGATGATGAAGAGTCCGACCGCACGCTGACCGTGCCTGCGGCGCGCGTCACCCAGCGCCGAAAACACGTCGAGGCTGCGACCCAGCTCTCCGTCCGGTACCTCGACCGAGGCTGGCCTCTCGCCCCCTTTGGCCAGGAGGTCCGCCAGGACCGCGGTCCGCGCTTCCCCCGACTTGTCCATGAACGACGGGTCACCGAGCAGCGTCGCAAGCGCCGCGCGATGCACGAGCGCGTCCTGGCGGACGTCGAGGGTCGCGATATGGAAACCCATGACCTCGACCAGCCCGATGAGGCGCTCGACGAGGTCGAGACCGGCGCGCTCACCGCGATTCAGGCGCAGGCTGTCGGCGATGAGGCGCAGGTCGGACAAGAGACTCGAGGGCTCGCTATAGAGACCGCTCACATCGTCTGCGACCTCTGCCACATCTGCGGCCGATGTAACGGACGTGACGGACGAGCCGCCCTCGTTCTGGCCGCCGCCCAGCCGCGCCCACATGAGCCAGAGCAGGACTCGATAAGGCATCTCGGAGTAGCGCCGCGGAATGGTCCGGGCCGCGGCCGGAAGCAGCGCCTTGTAGGCCGCAATCCGCTCGAGGATGGCCGGCTCGACGGCGATACGCGAGAGCGACTGCGACAGGTGCGAGAACAACGCGCGCACCTCGCGTTGCCACATCGAGAGGGCCAGGTCGCGATGGCGCTCGAGCGTCTCGCGAATGGTCTTGGCGCCGACGTTGGGGTTGCCGTCCATGTCGCCGCCCACCCACGATGCGAAGCGGACCATGGGCTGGCGAAGGGTCACGGCCTTGTAGCCGTAGACCCGTGCCACGGCATCGTCGAAGCTCTGCGCGAGCTCGGATATGGCGGGCGTCATGCCGTTGGCCAGGTAGAAAAGGGCGTGCTCGACCTCGTCGGCCACGGTCGGTTTTTCGGCCAGGTGCTCCTCGGTCTGCCAGGTGGTCGCGATCTCGCGTTGCACCGCCCGCATGAGGTCGTGCTCCTCGCGCCGCGTGAGGCGCGCCGCGCGGGCTCTTGTGAGCAGGGTCTCGGCGATCCGCAGCTCCTTGCTCAGCACCGTTCGGCGCGTCGCCTCGGTCGGGTGCGCGGTCAACACCGGCGTCACCGTCAGGCGGTCCACGAGCCGCTGTACCTTGTCGACGGGCAGGACACCTGCGAGCTGCCGCAGCGCGTGCTCGAAGGTTCCAGGCGTCGGTGCGGCCTCGACGAAGGACATCTCACGTCGCCGTCGCAGGCGGTGGACGCGCTCGGCCAGGTTGGTCAGCGCGCACAGCGTCGAAAACGCCCGGATGACGAGCAGGGCCTCACGCGGCGAGAGCCCCGTGAGCAGCTCGTCGAGCAACGCGTCGTCGGCCGCAGAGGGCTCGGCTCGGCGTTGCCGCGCGGTCGTCCGGATCCGCTCGACGCGGTCGAAGAGGGTCTTGCCGCCCTGGTCCTGGAGCACCTCACCGAGCAGGCTGCCCAAGGAACGGACATCGTCGCGGAGAGGTAGGTCATGGTTGGAAAAGCGCATTTCCGACATACGCGCTGCATACCACAGCCGACTTCATTACGGGGCGTTGTGTCGCCCCGGCCCTCGGGGGCGACCAGGCGCCTCAGCGCCGTGCCGCCCCCGAGGACAAGAGACCTGACGTCTCAGCGGACCTTGGTCTCGGCGCGGCGGTTCTTGCCCCAGCACGACTCGTTGCCGCTCGTGCAGGTCGGCTTCTCTTCGCCAAAGCTCACCACGCGGCCGACACCTTTGACGCCCAGGATGGTGTACTGCGAGGCGACGCTCTTGGCACGACGCTCGCCGAGCGCGAGGTTGTACTCGTCTGCGCCGCGCTCGTCCGTGTGGCCTTCGACCGTGACGGCCGACTGGGCGCCGCCCTTGAGGCAGTCGGCGTTCTTACGGACGGGTGACTCCTGGTCGAGCCGGATGGCGTGCTCGTTGAAGTCGAAGTAGACGGCCTCGAGCTCGCAGGCGGTCGTGCACTCGCCGTCTTTGCAGCGCAGCCCGTTGGGGCAGTCGCTGTCGGCGCTGCACCCGGTCGCGGTCGTGCACTTGCCATCCTTGCAGCGCTCGCCGTCGGGGCAGTCGGAGTTGACGGTGCACTGCGGGGCACCGCAGCGGCCATCGACGCAGCGGCCGTTGGGGCAGTCGACGTCCGACTTGCAGCAGTTGGCGACCTTCACACACTCGTTGGCCGAGCAGGTCAGGCACGAGTCGATCTTCGAGCACTGCGAGTCATTGCGGCACTGGCGGCAGAGGCCGTCGACGCAGACCTCGCCCTTCTCGAGGCACACCTTGTCGTCGTCGCAGTTCGGATAGGACTTGGAGCAGCCGCTCGAAAGAAGTGCGAGGGCGACCAAGGCGCCGGCGACGCAAGCCAGGAGCGATCTGCGTGAAGCTGCGGACTGCGTCTGGATGTTGTGAATCGTCGTCATGAGGTACCTTGTTGAATGGGGCTCGAAGGAGTGCGGTGCCTAGCTGGGATGATGGCCGGTGTCAAACGCCATCAGGCTTTGATCACCGCCCTACGCGCGTTCGCGAGGTTGGATCACGGCCCTGGGTCGGGTCGAACGGGTGGCGTTCGCGAACGATTCCGACTTTCGTGGCACAAGTGGTCGTTTGTGGACCCGAGCGGTTGCAGAGGCCATCGTCAAACAGTCGGCATCAGCCCTAACGTTCCGACGGCGACCTACCGTATCCTCCTTGTGGATACATCCGTATCCAGACTCCTGAGTAGAACCCAAGGGCGAGGCGGCTGTGGCGCAGGGGGGAAGAGGCGATACCTGGCGGCGAGCGCGCCCCCGTCCGGAGCACGAAGACCTGCGCCTGCCGATGAGCCCCACGGTGCTCGTGCAGGTGCAGGCGGCGATTCGCCAGGAGAACGCCGGCGCCCCACAGGTTGCGGCTATCTTGCAGTCCGACCCGGGCCTGCTCGCGACCGTGCTCCGCCTGGTCAACTCACCCTATTACGGGTTGCCCCAGCGCATCACCCGGCCGACCGCGGCGGTGGCGTATCTGGGCCTCTCCGAGGTCTTGCGGGTGGTCGTCACGGCGTCGATTCTGCAGGCCTTCGGGCCGACCCGCCACGCGGCGCTCCGCCCGTTCTGGCGTCACGCCACCCTCACGGCGCTCATCGCCCAGGCGCTGACCCGACGGTTCGCGCGCTGGCTCGCCCCCATCACCAGCTGGACGCTGGGGCTCTTGCATGACCTGGGGGCGCTCGCGCGGCTCTCAACCGAGCCGGATGCCCAGCTTCGTATCGTCAATTACGCCAATGATTACAGGTGCCTGCACGAAGAGGCCGAGCTGGCTCTGGCGCTCATGCCGGCGACCGACATCGGTCGTCGCCTGGCTTCGAGCTGGGACCTTCCGCCGATCTTCGCGCTGGTGCTCGGCGACCACCGCCTGGGTGTTCCAACGCTCGAGTCCTCGGGCGATGATGTCCTCCATCTGCAGCATGTCGCAGCCGCGGCCTCGCTGGCGCTGATCGTCAGTCGACCGTTGCGGGACGACATCCGTGCCGTGCTCTGTCAGCAGGTCGTCGACCTGCTCGCGCTCGAGAACGACGAGGAGCTGCTGTCACTGCTCGACCTTGCCGACGAGCTGATGCCCGAAGCCGAGCATGCCCTGGCCGAGCTCATCGGCGCCGCCTGAGGTCGACACCGCGCTCCTGACGAGCGCCGTCCTCGCAGAGCTTGGCAGGGGTGGCCATTCCGCGGTACGCGACCGCCTTGGAGGCTCTCGATGCGCGTCTTTGGTGGTCAGTTGGCGGGCTTGGAGTTGCTCTCACCGGGTGAGCGTGTGCGCCCCTCGATGGAGCGGCTTCGCGACGCCTGCGCACGTTTCTTCGAGGGACGGCTCACCGGTGTGCGCGTCGTCGACCTGTTCGCTGGCACCGGCGCGCTCGGGCTCGAGCTTCTCAGCAACGGCGCGGCCTCGTGCGACTTCATCGAGAATGGCACCTCGGCCATGCACTCGCTGAAGGCGAACACGGCCTCGGCGCGGGCGCGCCTGAAGAAGATTGCGCTGGCCGCGGCGCGCGAAGAGGTGCGTCTGCTGGCAGTGGCGGCGTCGTCGAAGCCGTCGACACGGTCGAAGCACAGTCCGGCGGTCGAGCCCCCCGCGGTCGACGTTCCGCCACCTTCAAAGCCGTTCAAGGACCCTATCCGGGTCTTCTTCAAGGACGCCATCCCGTTCGTCGAGTCGCTGTCCCCTTACGCCTACGACATCGCCGTCTGCGACCCGCCGTATGGCTCGAAGAAGCTCGAGCGGGTCCTTGCGACCTGGCACGCCAAGCCGTTTGCCCGTTGGCTCGCGCTCGAGCACGCGCCGCTGCATGTCATCGACACCATGCATCGCCTCGTCCACCGGAGCCGCGTCGAAGACTCGGTCCTGTCCATCCTCGAGCAGCCGCCCGTACAAACCTGACATCCGGCTGTCACGGAGTGGCGTCAGGGTCTCCTCATGGCACGAACGATCTACTACGTCGCAGCAAGTCTCGATGGGTTCATAGCCGACGCGGAAGGCCGCCTCGATTGGCTCTTCGCCTTCGATAGCGCCGCGGGCGTCAAGGAGCACTACGAGCGCTTCGCCGCGAGCCTCGGCGCGCTCGTCATGGGGCGCGACACACTCGACTTCGTCGTCCGCACGGGGCACCCGTGGGCGTATCAGGGGCTACCGACCTGGGTCTTCACGACGCGCCCCTTGCCGTCGATCCCAGGCGCCGACCTGCGGGTCGCAACCGATGTCGAAACAGCCCACGCCGAGATGGTCGCGGCCGCCGGTGGCAAGGACATCTGGATGGTCGGGGGTGGCCGCCTGGCCGCGCAGTTCCACGACCACGGGCGACTCGACGAGCTCCGGCTCGGGGTGGTCCCGCTCTTCCTCGAGCGCGGTGTCCCGGTGTTGCCGGTCGCCACCTCTCGGCTCGAGCTCGTCGGGACCGAGGTCTTCGGCATGGGGCTCGTCGAGCTCCACTACCGCATCAGGTGACCTGGAGGCGTTACTCGGTCGTGACGGCCTCGAGGTTGACCTTGGGCACGAATGGCCGGCACGGCTGGCCGCGAAGTCCTGGGCAAGCAGGGTAGGCCGCAGGAATGCCGAGCGTGTCGGGGTCGGCGAAGGTCGTCAGCACGAGAGCCGAGGACTTCGCGCCGCCGCGCGCGATGCGGTGCGAGGGTACGGCCTGCCCGTAGGACGGGGCGAGGAACTCCCAGGTGCCGTGGTTGCGGCCCGGCGTGGCAATGGTCAGCCGCAGGCGTGAGCCGGCACGAAATGTGTGCGCAAACGAGGGGATAGGAATGCGGGCGACGACCTCCTCGCCGGCGTCGAGCGGCTCGAAGGTGTCTTCTGCGAAGGTGTAGGCGACGTGGTTGCCGTAGGAGAACACGTCGTCGCGCTCACGATGGCCCGCGCGTAGCCACCCCGAGGTGACGAGGTACTCGTTGCCGTCGGGCCGCACCTCGCTGATGGTGGCCTGCAGGACCACGTCGCCCACGTCGCTCGTAAGGTGGACCTCGACGTAGGCCGGGCCGGCCGAAACCAGCGTAGTTGCGAGCGGTTCGGTCAGGTAGGACAACACCTTGCCCTCGGCGAAGTCGGTCCAGTCGACCTCCCAGAGTCGGGTCATCTGCTGAGCCCAATAGCCGCGGGTCCCAAAGAAGGTCTTGGCGCCGGCGGCCGGGTCGTACTCGAAGGTGTCGACCCCACCGGCTGCTGGGGCGGTCGCGACGAGGCGCTCCTCGGCGTCGAGGAAGAAGGTCTGAGTCGCCGCGTCGGGCGGCGGCCAGCTCGTGAGCGAGGTCTCGAACCGCGCGACCGGGGCGCCCGGCTGGTCCTCTCCACCTCCGCTCTCGAAGAGCACTCGCACGTCGGGCTCGGCCTCGTAGAAGGCCAGGGCGCCCGCATAGTCGTCGTCGGTGAAGGCGTCGAAGCGGTCGGGCTCGAAGGTGAGGTCCGTCGAGTCGTACTCCTTGGAGAACTCGGCGGCGCCGAGCGAACGCACCCACCCTGGGAGGCGCGGTACACGCTTGGCGACGTAGAGCTCGAGGAACTCCCACCAGCGCAGGAGCACGAGCGGGCTGTAGCCGTCGGGGTGGCGGCCGTTATAGAGGGTGAAGCGGCGCACGGCGGCGTTGTCGAAGTGGTTGAGCATGTCGGCGAACTGGGGGCCGGTCTGCTCGTCCTGGAAGGCGCCGGTCAGGTAGACGGGGCACTCGATCTCGCTCACGAGGTTGGGCAGGCTGCGCGCCGCTGCGTCGGCAGGGTAGAACTCGAGCTCTTGGAAGATGACCTCGAACTCCAGGTTTTGATTGCGTAATTCCTGGTGCTCGGCGCAGGCCGTGTCGCCCCAGGCGATACGCGCGTCGGTCCAGCTCTGTCCGTTGGGCGAGGCTTCCGCGTCGCGTTGCTCGAGCCATTGGCGTGTGAACCCGTCGTTGTAGATGCCGCCGGGGCGCAGCTCCTGCCAGGGGTCGGCGAGCACCGAGAGCGGGGTCACCGCCGCGAGCGAGGGCGGGTTGGTGTAGGCGACGTAGAGCTGCGAGATACCAGGGTAGGACAGGCCGACCATGCCGACGTGGTTGTGGAGCACCCAGGACTGGCGCGCGACGACCTCGACGATGTCGTAGCCGTCGGCGTGTTGGGCCGGCGAGAAGATGTCGAAGACGCCACCCGAGCACCCCGTGCCGCGCATGTTGACGCCGACTGTCGCGTAGCCGAGCAGGGTCGCGATGCGTGAGCCCGGGTCGGGGGCGCCAGGGTCCGACGGAGAGTAGCCGGAGTACTCGACGACGGTGGGGTAGGGGCCTTCGCCCCACAAGAGCGGGTCAGGGAAGCGCACCATGGCCGAGAGCCGGACCCCGTCGCGCATCTCGATGTAGTTGAGGCCCTCCTGGACGTCGACGCCGTCGGCGGGGCCGAGCACACCGTAGACGATGCCTTCGAGCGACTGTTTGTCGTAGTGCGCGGTCGGGGCGACATCGCTGACGGCGAGCACCCTGAAGGCTGTCGACGCGCGCGGTGGGGTCACCGAGTCGTCGCGTACGAGGTAGCCGGGCCCAGGGGCCACGGTGCGGCCGCGCTTGACGATCTCGCCCGAGACGGCCTGGGTCGGGTCGATGGTCTCGTGGGTCGGCGGCAGGTAGGCGAAGTGGGCCTGTCCGAAAGCGTCGGCGATGACCGACAAGAGCCGTGTCCCGTCGCGGTCGTAGAGGGTCACCGGGTTGCCCGGGGTGGCGTCGAAGACCGTGACGATCTCGACGCCGGGGCGCACGGTGAACGTCGCTGGCTCGGTGCCCTCGAGGGCCGGGTGCGGTGGCTCGACGCTGGTGTCCACCTCTTCAGATGGGCCGGAGTCAGACTCGACCGTGTCGGTCTCGTTGCCGTCAGCTGGGGCGACCGAGTCGCTAGAGGTGTCGGCCTTGGCGGCTTCCGAGGTCTCACACCCGCCGAGCAGGTGGGCGAGGAGGAGGGCCGTGAACCCGACGGGGACGAACACTGGACGGGTCATGCGCATCGCGATCCTCCACGTTTCCACTCGTTACCCGAGCCCACCAAACGGTCTGCGAGCCGGACGATTGGAATCGAACAGCTGCGAGACACTACCCGAAACGTGGGTACGCCGAAAGCCGAGCAGGAATCAGCGATGGAGGAAGGTGACGCCCAGCGGCTGAACGTCCCATCCCCGGCCTTGGTGGCCTCTCAGCGCTTACGATAGGTCGGCTCATCGTCATCGTCATCGACGATGATCGACGGCAGGTCCTCGGTCGGTGCGGTCCTGCGCCGCAAGTCCTGCGGTGGCTGCGGACGGGGTGCCGGAGGCTGCGGGCGAGGCGCCGGGCGTGTCGCGGCGTGCTGCTGCGGCTCGACCTCTTCCTCTTCCTCGTCGTCCCAGGCGAAGACCGGGGAGTGTGGGGCCGTGCGGTCGTTGTCCTCTTCGGTGAACTCTTTGAAAGAGCCCGAAGAAACGGCCGGGGCCTCCTGGGTATCGTCTTCGACGAAGGCGCGGCGGGCAGGCTGCGTGGACTCCTCGCGGAGGCGCGCAGGCGGTGCCGGCTCCTCCTCATAGTCGCCTTCGGCCTCGCCCTCTTCGTATTCGTAGTCGGCCTCGTCGCCGTAGTTGTCTTCGGACTCGTCGTCGACGCGCACGAGCACGACCGTGATGTTGTCCTTGCCACCGCGGTCGTTGGCCATACGAACGAGGATCCGGGTCGCCTCGTCGAGGTCGTCCTGGTTGGCTTCGAGCACGTTCTCGAGCGACCAGTCGTCGACCATGTCCGACAAGCCGTCCGAGCACAGCAGATAGATGTCGCCGACCACACGTTCGTGGACGGCGGTCTCGGGCCGAACGTAGTCCTTCAGGCCGATGGCGCGCACGATCACGTTGCCGTGCTTGAAGTTGTCGATCTCCTCCTGGGTGCTGAGCTCGCCGAGATCGATCTTGTGATTGAGGAGGCTGTGGTCACGCGTGACCTGCTCGAGGCGGTTGTCGCGGAACCGATAGATACGCGAGTCGCCGACATGCGCGAGGATGAAGACGTCCTCGTGCTCGATGAGCGAGACGACGGTCGTACCCATGCCTTCGAGCTTGGTGTCGCGCATCGCTGCGACGTAGACCTTGTCATTCGCGTGCTGCACCGCGTTGCTCAGCGTGAGCTCGCCGATCGTAGCGCCAGGCTCACCCGGGTAGGGGAGCGAGAGGTCGCCGTTCAGACGGTTCACGAAGAATGCGTGCATCTCTTCGGTGGTCATCGCGCTAGCGACTTCACCTGAGGCGTGACCGCCCATGCCGTCGCACACGACGTAGATTCCGAGCTCCGGATCAACAACGTAGGCGTCCTCGTTCTCGGTACGCTTGCGGCCAACATCCGTGAGGCCTGCCCAGGTGAGCTTACGCATGGTCTGAAATCCGCCCTTGTCCGTCAGAGATCCGGTCCGCCGCCGCCGCCGCCACCATCCATCGTCGCGCGCACAGAGTACGCGGTCTTGGACCCGCCGCGGTGCTCGATCTTGACGAACAGCTTGCCGGGGCTCGAAGCCTTGACGGGGACCGCCACGCTCTCCTCGCCGGACTTGCTGCTGCCAACGCCGATGGACATTCCGTGTTTGTCGTAAACCCCGACCAGGATCTTGGCGCCCTTCTTGTCCGCCTTGAGCTCGATGGTGAGCTTGCCGGAGTCTTCGAGCGCGATGGCCTTCCAATCGGTGGTGTCGCCGCTGTCGAGGTCGAGCTCTCCCGTGACCCACTCGTCCATCGGCATGGGCTGCGCCTCGCTGCGGTACGCGTCACCGCCCGAGTTCTCCTCGGGGTGGCTGCCGCATCCGGTGAACGCTGCCAGCGCTGCCAGCGCGAGTGCAGCAAGAGACCGCAGGCGCCAACCGGGTCGCGAAGCGACATCAGCGGTATTGCCGCCGTGAGGGTGAGCTGTGTGCATGGTTGCTGCCTCCGAAGCCTTCGCGCTGAGGTGCCTGCTCGACTTCTCGTGTGCGTCGCCAGCCTGGTCGCCCGGTCGCCGCGCTGTCCGTATATCGTCGCTCGCTGGTGCCACTCGGCGGGTGAACCCGTCCAAAGTGGAGACCAAAGCTAGCATCGCCCCACCTCTGGCGTCAAGCCCGGACGGGTCGAGATTTCATCGTGATTTCGATGGGTTTTGCGCCAGTTGCGAGAATCGGAAGCCCGTTCTGTCGGCGCTGGAGGCAGGGGGGGCCTCGTGCGGGAGGCCAAAAACAAAAAGGGTCGTCGGTTTCCCGAACGACCCTCCCATCTACGCTGGTCGGGGTGACTGGATTCGAACCAGCGACCCCTTGCTCCCGAAGCAAGTACGCTACCAGGCTGCGCTACACCCCGGCGCTTGATGTGCTGCGCGTTCTAGAGGAGGCTCCCCACTGTGTCAATGACGAATTTCGTGTTGCTCCTCATCGCCGGCGGCATCGCAGGCTTCCTCAATACGTTGGCGGGCGGCGGCTCGCTCCTGACCTTGCCTCTCTTCGTGATGACGGGCCTCTCGTGGGAGAGCGCCAACGCCACGAGCCGGGTCGCTGTCCTCATGCAATCCGTGTCCGCGGTCTGGGGCTTCTACCGACAGGAGCGTTTCCCGTGGCGGGACGCGTTGGTGCTGGCGATCCCGTCGACGCTCGGTGCGCTCGCAGGCGCGCTGCTCACCCACGTCGTCGACGCGACCGTCTTCGAGCCCGTCGCGGTCACCCTGCTGGTCGGGGTCGGGCTCGCGATGCTCTTCATCCCGAAGTTCACGCGGCCCGAGGTCGCCTACGAGGTGCGCCAGCGTCCCATCGTCCACCCACTGCTCTTCCTCGTCGGGGTGTACGCGGGCTTCATCCAGGCGGGGGTCGGCTATCTTCTGCTCGCGGTCTTCGCCGGCGTGCTTGGGCGCGATCTGGCCTCGGGCAACGCTATCAAGGTCGCGCTTGTCCTCATCTTCACGGTCGTGGCGTTGCCGATCCTCGGGCTCGATGCACCCATCGACTGGGCGGGTGGCCTCGTTGTCGGCGTCGGGTCCGTCGTCGGGGCGCAGTTGGCAGTGCGCTTCGCGATCAAAGCGAGCCCCGCCATGTTGCGGCTCGTGCTCATCGGGACACTGCTCGTGGTCATCGTCGCAGCCGTCGCGACCTGAGCGGACCGACTGGCGCCGGCTCTAGGTGGAGGCGTTGGTGAGCGCGCGCAGAGCGGCGATGCGGGCCTTGCGGTCGGGCGCGCCAAAGACCGCGTTCCCCGCCACGAAGACCGTGGCGCCCGCGTCCCAGGCGGAGCGGATGGTGTCGATTCCGATGCCGCCGTCGATCTCGATGGCGACGTCCAGGTTGCGACGGGCGATACGCTCGGCGATGGCCTCGACCTTTCGCAGCGCGCTGGGGATGAAACGCTGGCCACCAAAACCGGGGTTCACCGACATGACGAGGACGTGGTGGCAGTCCTCGAGGACCCAGTCGAGGGTCTCGGGCGGGGTCGAAGGGTTCAGGACCACACCAGGTTTTGCGCCTGCCTCACGGATCTGCTGCAACGTGCGGTGAAGATGCGGCGAGGTCTCGACGTGCACCGTGAGCCAGGCGGCGCCGGCCTCGACATAGCGATCGATCCAGCGCTCCGGTTCTTCGATCATGAGGTGGACGTCGAGCGGCACACGCGCTGCGGCGTGGATCTTTGTGATGACCGGTGGGCCAAAGGTCAGGTTCGGCACGAAGTGGCCGTCCATGACGTCGACGTGGAGCAGGTCGGCGCCGCCGTCTTCGACCTCGCGGATCTCCTCGCCCAACCTCAGGAAATCGGCGGACAAGAGGCTCGGGGCGATGAGCGCGCGGGAAACCTTGGAGGTCATGCTCATCGGCGCGCGAGCCTTCCATCGAGGGTGATGGTCAGGCCCTTGGCGTTGATGAAGCGTAAGACCTCGGGGTCGGGAGGAGGCAGGCGCTTGGAGCCGCCTTCGCGTGGGACGAACTGCTTGATCGCGGCGAGGCCGGCGTCATCGAAGCTCTTGTCGTTGCTCTTCGAGAGCACGCGGTACTCCTCGATGGCGCCATCGAAGGTCATGCGGCTTATCTGGATACGGAGCTTGAGCGTTTTCAGCGTCGCCTCGTCGAGGAAGGGCGGGACGCGGAAGACCTTCTCGATCTCTTTGCTGACCTTGTTCGAGTAGACCGATCCGAGGCGGAGCTCGGTGCCCGTGCCACCGACCTCGCCCTCCTTGAAGCCGGTGAGCCTCGAGAGGTCCTTGGCCTTGGCGCGCGGGTCGAGTGGCTCGTCCGAGAGGAGGTCTTTGAGGGTGTCCTTGTTCTTCGGATCTTTCAGGGCCTCCTGCTTTTCGGGAGCCTTGATGAGCTTGTCGAGGGCGGTCGGTGGGCCATCGAGGTTGACCGCGTCTTCGAAGATTTCTGGTCGCTCGAAGGTCTCGATTTCAGGTAGCTTTCGGGCGTCCGGCATGATGCCGCCGATCGCCGGGATTAGCGTCGCGTCGAGGATCTCCGGCGTCTTGACCGGCGTCGGCTCGATGTCGCGCCGCTTGTTGCGGGTCTCGACCCGGTGGCAGCGGATGCCGCCGCAGAGCAGGGGACCTTCCTTCTGGGCCGGGCGATCGGAGGCGGAGCCGAGCTTCGCTTTGACGCGTAGGCTCTCGGCGTCGCGATAAGCCATGTAGCCCCAGGCCAGCGCGCCGTGCATGACGATGGTCATGACCACGCCGACGATGATCGAGAGCCCCTTGGTGTTCATTGGTCACCCCTCGCCCACATCGCATCACCCGAAAGCCACGGACCCGTGAATGAACGCACCAGGCGGCGTTCGGGTCTGCTGGCGCTGTTTTCGGGATGGCGGTGGAGCATCGGGTTGGTGCCGTCCTTGGAGAAGCGGGGAGGCGTTTCAGGGGATCGGTGGGGGCGTCTTTTCGACGGTCGCCCCGCCGAGGATGTCGGCTTCGGCGACGAGCCCGAACTTGGTCACACCCGCCTGGCGAACGGCCGCCATGACACGTAGGACCTGGCCGTAGTGGAGGTTGCGGGAGGCGAGGACGTAGAGCTCCTTGTCTTCCTGGAGCTTCTGGTTGTCGACGAGCTTCTCGCCCAGCGCCTTGAGGCAGGGCTCGAAGGCGCGCTGCTCGGCGTCGGGGTCGTTGGAGACGCGGTCCTTGCCGAGAAATCCCTTCATGTCCGGCGAGATGGCGAGGCAATCGACGAGCGTCGTCTTGTCGATGGAGAACTTGAGCTTGTCGTCGACCAGCAGCTTCAGCTTCTGGACTTCTGCGAGCTTGACGGGCTCGGAGTCGACCCGCGGCAGGTCGATGGGGACCTGCGTGTGTTGCTGCTTCTGCTTTTCGAGCTCGGCCAACAGGTCTTCGGCTTCGGCGAGCTTCTCCTCGGCGAGCTGCTGGATCTGCTGGCGTTCGCTCTGCATTTCGACCGTCTGCACGCCGGCTGCCACCATGAAGATGATGAGCAGGACGAGCATGACGTCGACGAGCGGCGTGACGTTGATCTCCGAGAGCGGCGAGCGGCTGTTCTTGCCCTTCTTGCCGGACTTCTGGGGAGAGGACATGCCCATAGGGAAATCGAACTCCAGGTCAGCTGAAGAAATGCCGGCGCAGGATGTTGAGGTAGTCCGTCGAGAAGTCGTCGAGGTGGATCTCGAGCTGCTTCATGCGGCCGATGAGGAAGTTGTAGGCCATGACTGCGGGGATGGCGGCGAGAAGGCCGATGGCGGTGGCGACGAGGGCTTCCGCGATGTGGGGCGTGACCGTCTGGAGGATGGGCAGGTTCGGGTCGATGTCGCCAAAGGCGTTCATGATGCCCCAGACCGTGCCGAAGAGGCCGATGAAGGGGGCGGACGAGCCGACGGTGGCCAGGAAGCCGACCGTCTTCTCGAGGCGTGAAGTGGCCATCTGAGCGGCCTGGTTGAGCGACCGTTCGATGTTCTCAAACGCCGCAGCGTTGCTTTCGGGGGCAGCCGCGGGGCCATCACCACGCGGACGGGCGGCGCGGCCTTCGCGCTCGCGCAGGATGAGGTCGAGCTCCTCGTAGCCAGCGCGGAACATCTCACGCGCGGGTGAAGCCGGCATGGACTGCGAGACCTGGTAGAGCTCGGCCAGGCGTGTGGCGGAGCGGAAGGTCTGGATGAAGCGACGGGTGTTGGCGGTGGCCTTGGCGATGGCCAGCGTCTTGGCACCGATGATGAACCAGCACACGAGCGAGAGCGCGATGAGGACGATGAGGACCGCGAGCACCATGCCTCGCGACTCGAAGACCTGGCCGAAGACGTCGGTCTTGTCGGCCGTGACCGCGGCGAGCGTCGATGGGAGTGTCCAGAGCGTCATGCGAATCCTTCGAGAAGAGGGCACGATGAGGGCACGAAGAGAGTCCGCGTAGCCACGGCGGCGGGTGGCCCTAGCACGGACCGGTTCGCAGTGTCAAAACGCCACGAGGCTGCGACGGCTGGGTTTGTTGGTCTGCGAGCGGGAGCGAGCCCGGGTTCATGCCGGATCGCGCCGCACGCGGATGGTCGAGCGGTCGAGAACGGCGCCGAGAGCGGCCGCGAGAAAGAGCACAAGCCCTGCCAGATAAAGGGTTATCTTGAGTGGGGCGAGGGCGTCGAGCCAGCCCGTCGCGCGGAACGCGAAGACCGACAACACGATGAGCGGCAGGGTGAGAGCCATCCAGGCGGTAAGCCCGATCGAGGCGCCGAAACGTCGCAGCGGCCCGATCGCGACGACGATGGCGACGCAGGCGGCGCCAAGGGTCAGCATGAGAGCGAAGGCGGCGATGCGGTCACCGATGATGGGGCCATCACCCAAGCTGGCAAAGGCGGAGACGAGTGGGATTGCATCAGATCCGGCGTCTGGTGAGGCCATCGGCGCGAGCGCGACGGTCATGAGGAGGGCGAGCCCCAAGCCGATTGTGAGGCGGTAGCTCATGTTGTTCTGGGTCGACGCCAGGGTGAGGCCAGCGACGAGTGAGGCGGCGCCCACCAGCAGTGCTGCGGCGAGTGCAGGTGCATGACCCAGGTGGGTAATGAACGGCTGACCGTCGAAATGATCGGCGGCGACCGAGTCGTAGATGCAGAGCACGGCGAACGGGACCAGCAAAAAGGCCAGGCCGAGGTTGAGCTTATGGAGGGTCGCAGGTCGTAAGGGGAGGAGGTGGACGACACCCATGGACAATAGCGAGACGAAGGCGACGAAGGTGACGTCAGCCGGGGCGAGCAGGAGCGACCACGGGGGGCCAGCGGCCGTCGGGAGGAGAAAGGCGAAGCCGATCAAGAGCATGGCGATGAGCTTGGCGGTCTCCAGGGGCTGCCGCTGGGCGCGGACGAGGGGTAGCGCCATCGCCGTGGGGCGGCCGAACCTGGCGCTGCTCGGGACCCAGAGCTCGTCGGTGTGCAGTGTCTCGCTCGAATGGGGCGAGGGGGCGACTACACGCTCGGTGCGCAGGTCGAGGTCGGGCGGCAGGTGAGATTCTGCCAGCGACGTCGGCATGCCAGGCGCCGTGGAGGCCGTCGACGGGGGGTAGGGGTCCAAGGGCTGAGGGGACACCGACGAAATGGGCTCGACAAAGGGCGCTACCGCTGGCGGATGCAAAAGCGCCACGGCGTCATCGAGCCCTGCGGGTCGTCGCTCGGGGGCGGGCTGTAAGTGGCGCGTGGCCGCGGTAATCTCGGGGACCTCGTCCCCGGAAGTCCCGAGGAACCAGTCAACGCCACTGTTGGGAGCGCGTGGGTCGTCTGGCCGATTCGGCGGGGGCTCCGGCGCTTCCGGCGGCTCGGGTGGCATCTGCGGGAGTGACGGGCCAGGGCCCTGACGCAGGCGCAGCGCGAGCTGCAGCGAGGTCGGGTTGGACTGCCAGGAGGACGTCTTGCCGGCAGCGCTCGGGACGGTCGGGGGCAATGCCACGGTGGGCCGGGCGGTGGTCTTCGAGACGGGGGGCGGCGGCGGCGAGGTTGGGCGGGCCGAGCGTGCGGTCGGCGTGGCCAGCGCCGGCATACCCTTCTGGGTTGGGGTCGAGACGGCTCTCGGGCGACTGGGATCGGGCGCGCGGGGCGGAGGAGCGGCGTATGAGGGAGAGGGTGGGGGCGTCGAAGCCTGGACGCGCGAGTCAGCAACGGCCCCATCCGGGGTCTCCGTCGCGTTTCCCGCGTTCCCGTCGATGGCTTGTGCCGACGTCCTCGTCTCACGCATGTCCGGAGTCTATCAGTCCACGGGTTACGCCGCGACCCCGGAATCGGAACGTGTGGCCTTGGGCCGGACCTGGTGGCGATGGGCCGGCCTTCCCGTCGTCTGTAGCGCATGCTACAGGCGTAGCGGTCCCTGGTACGCCCGGCCGTTTCTGGTCGAGTGTCCCGGTAGCGATGCAGCGGAGTCCAGCGACATGGTCAAGAGCAGCAAGCCCTCGAAACTGAAAGCAACTGCGCCGAAGAAGGCTCCCAAGGGTGACCTCGGGGAAGAGCCCGTGCGCATCGCCTACGTGGACGATGACCTCGAGCTCACGCGTATGGTCAGCGACGCTCTGGCCGACGAGGGCTGGGAGATCCTGGTCGCCAATGACGGCGAGAGCGGTCTCGAGCTGATCTTGTCGGAGCAGCCGGACATCATCTTGTTGGACGTGATGATGCCTGGGCTCACCGGCTGGGAGATCTGCAAGTATATCCGGTCGAAGCCGGACTGGGCTGGAACCCCCATCCTGATGCTGACCGGCATCGGCGAGCGTATGAACGCGCTCACCGCGCCGCTCTACGGGGCCGACGCCCACCTCGACAAGCCCTTCGACATCGACGAGCTCGTCGAGACCGTGCGCCAGCTCGTGGCGCAGTCACTCGCCGCGGAGTAGGTCGGACTTCGTAGCGCTCAGTAGAGCGGCAGCGCCAGTGCGAAGAACGGGAAGGCGAAGATGACGCCGTCGACGCGGTCGAGCATCCCGCCGTGTCCCGGCAGGATGGCGCCCGAGTCCTTCACTCCGCAGGCCCGCTTGACGAGCGACTCCGCGAGGTCTCCAAGCTGACCGAGCGCGCCGCCCACCGCCGAGAATACGGCGACCTTCCAGGCATCGAGCGGCAGGTCGAGGATGGCCACCATGAGGAAGCCGCCGCCGACGGAAGCGATGATGCCGCCAACCGAGCCCTCGATGGTCTTCTTGGGCGACACCTTCGGGTGGAGCTTGTGGCGGCCAAACGCGCGCCCCGCGAAGTAGGCGCCAGTGTCGCCGGCCCACACGACGCCCAGGACGTAGAGGATCCAGGGTTGGTCGGCCGCGTCGATCGCGAGGGCGTACTTGAAGGGCATGACGATATAGATGAAGCCCGCCCAGAGCGTGAAGAGGCGCAGGCCCGCGCGGTCGATCGGGTCGGGGCGCAGCACCACGAGAAGGGCCGGCAATACGAGGATGGCGAGCCAGTCGCCGTCGACCGCTTCGGGGGCACGCCACATCGAGACCAGGACAGCGACGCCGAGCACGATGCCGAGCCAGCGCTCGACTGGTCGGTCGGGCATGGCCATCGTGTAGAGCTCGGCCAGGCACAAGCCGGCGGCGACGATGAGGACACTGGCTCGCGCCCACTCGGGTCCCCAGAGGAACAGGAGGATGACGAGGGGGGCTAGGAGGACGCCGGTCAGGATGCGGGTCAGCATGGCGCGCGGAGTCTGCACCAGATGGGGCCAGCCGGGAAGCGCGGACCGACGCGCGCGACTCGCCAAGGTCACCTTGCGAGCGGAACGACATCGGGTTTATGGTCGCCGCGATGAACTCTGGGGGAACCGAGCCGGGCAAGAACCTGTCGAAGCTCAAGGGCCGCATCGCCCTGGGCGATGGCTTCACGGTCGTGCGGCTCGACGGGGTCATCGATGAGCACAACGAGCTCTCGGCCCTGCTCGACCCGGTCGGCACGGGGGCGACCCTGCTCGTCGACCTGGGCGGCATCAAGCGGCTCAACTCGGTCGGCGTTCGCGACTGGGTGAACTGGCTTCGCGCGCTCAAGCCGCGCTGGAAGCAGTTGGTGCTCTTCGATTGTCCGCCGCCCGTGATGAACGAGTTGAATTTCATCAAGAATTTCGCCGAAGGCGCGCACATCACGACGTTCGCGGTGCCGCTCTTCTGCCCACTCTGCAACAAGGAGGAATCCCGGATCTTCGAGACGGCCGGGCTGCGCGTCGGTGGCCGCGTCAAGCTTCCAAACTTCGCCTGTGGCAAGCCGGTTTGCGAGAACGCCATCGACGACGACGAGGAGAGCTACTTCGGCTTCCTCGAGTCCCTGCCCGAGGCGCCCGACCCCGCACGACTGATGCAGCTGACGGCGCTCGCGAGGACGGCGGTGGCGTCCGCGCAGCCCATCGCGCGCACAGAGCTCGGTGCGGGCCAACAGGCATCGGCGACGCGTCTCCAGCCGCTGGAACAGCTCGGCCAGCGCGCCATGCACCCGCAGCCCGTCGCGACTGCGCTACCTACGACGACGACTGAAGCGACGGAGGCGGCGCCCGCGGGGCGCGGCGACTGGCTCTTCGTCGCGGCCATGATCGCCATGGTGGCGGTCCTTGGTGTCCTCGTCTACCTCATCCTAACGCTGGAGTGACCGTCATGCGCGTTTCACTCGGCGTCAAACTGACACTCACCTCGACCCTGCTCGTCGCCATCGTCGTGGCGTTCCTCGGCTACATCAACGCCGACTCCATCCGCGACGAGCACGACCACTGGGCCCAAGAGCGTTCCAAGGGATATGAGGCGCAGGTCATCGAGCTCGCGGAGTCGGCGACAAACCTGCTCGCCGTAGCGGTGTCAGAGCACCTGCAAGGCACCGAGCTCGAGCCGCTCGACCTGGTGGCGCGTCAGCTCGTCAAGCGCGACGCGCGTGTCCTCTCGGTGCGCATCGCGAACCAGGTCGGCGACGTGCTCGCGGATTCCAACAAACGTGTCGACGCCATGAAGCTGGAAAAGCTCCCCGGCGGCGAGAAGGATTGGTTCACCCCAGCCCAATCGCAGCGCGACGAGGCGGGCAAACGCGCTCTGACGCTTCGGCGGCCGATCCTCGTGCCGACCCAGAACGCGGAGGGCGGAGCCGTCGGGCGCCCCATCGGTGTGGTCGACTTCGTCTACGACCTGTCGCCGCTGGCGGCTCAGCTCGCGCAAATCGAAGCCCAACGTAAGGAGGCAGTGAGCGGCTCGCTCGGCTTCACGCTGAAGTTCGGGTTGATAGCCCTCGTGCTCGGGGCCCTCCTGTCGCTCCTGCAGGGTGTCCGCTACGCCCGCCCGATCCGCCGCCTGACCCAGACGACCTCACGCATCGCCCAGGGCGACCTCGGGGCGCGCGTCGTCGTCAAGCAGGCCGACGAGATCGGCGCGCTCGGCCACCAGTTCAACCACATGGCGGACCGGATCCAGGTTCTCCTGAAGGAGTCGGTCGCCAAGGCGGAGCTCGAACACGAGCTCTCGCTCGCCCGCGAGATCCAGTCGGTGCTGGTGCCTCGGCCGGGGACCCACATGGCGCCTGGCATCGAGGTCGCAGGCCACTACGAGCCGGCCTTCAACGTCGGCGGCGACTTCTGGGACCTGTCGGCGTTGCCGCGTGGACGCACGGCGCTGCTCATCGGCGATGTCACCGGCCACGGCGTGCCGGCTGCCATTTTGACCGCGACCGCCAAGGGGTGCCTCGACACGCTGCGCCACGTTCACGGTGGCGACATGCAAGTGGCTGAAACCATGCGTGTTCTGGACCGGGTCATCCACGATGCAGGGCACGGCGCCTTCTTCATGACGGCGACCGCTGTCGTCCTCGATGCGACCGAGAACGCCCTCTACTTCTCCGCTGCGGCCCACCCGCCGGGTCTCCTCATCCGTTGGACCGAGAGCGGCGTGAAGGTGTCGCGCCTCGTGGCGCGCGGCAATCGCCTCGGCGACGGCGACGCGGCCGGATTCGAGGCGAAACGGATCCGGGTCGCCAAGGACGACCTGCTGGTGTGGTATACCGATGGCCTGGTCGATGCCGTCAATGACGAAGGCCGTCAATACACGGCGCGACAGCTCCTCAACCTGCTGGGCCACCTCGACCCGGAGATGAGTCCGGAGCAGGTCGTCAATCGGATCGTCGACGACGTGAATCGTTTCCGAAATGGCACGCCCCTTCTCGACGACTTGACCCTGGTGGTCGGGAAGGTCGCATGACGCAGCGTTCGTCGTTGGCCCGACGGTTCCGCGCGTCGCTCGGGTTGTTCGTGTGCCTCGTCTTCCTCGCGGGCTCTCCACAAGAGATCCAGCGGCGGATGCAGGAGGCCACGGACGCGATGGACTCGGCGCGTACGCTGCTCTCGCGTGGGGATCAGAAGGCCTCCCAGCGCCGCCTCGACGAAGCCGAGGCCATCTACCGCGACATCCTGCGGATGAACCCGGAGAGTCGCGACGCTGCGGTCGGTCTGTCCGCAGTCCTCTTCCTCGAGCGCCGATACGAGGAGGGTGTGGCGCTCATGCGCCCCTTCCACGACCGGTCCCCCGACGACCTGGATGTGACCCACCAGCTCGGCATCCACCTCTACCGTTCGGGCGAGCAGGGCCCGGCCGTGCCCTTGTTGGAGACCGTCGCCAAGGACGAGCGCCGCTTCGACGCGAGCTGGCTCCTGCTGCAGCACTACTATCGCCAGGCCAACTGGCAGGCCGGCATTGCGCACGCCGAGCGCTACTTGAAGGCGCGCCCCGACGACACCGAGGCGCTCGCCCTCATCGGCACCTATTTCCTCAAAGCCGAGCAGTACGACCGGGCCATCGCCACGCTCGACCGTTATCTCGCCGCGGTCCCAGACAACGTGTCAGCGCGTATCAACCGCGCCAATGCCCTCTTTCGGAGCGGCCAGGTCGACAAGGCGGGCGCCGAGTACGAGCGCCTCCTGGCGGACCAGCCCGACAAGTCGCGATTCCTCTACAATCTCGCATCAGTACGTATCAAGCAGGACCGCTGCACCGAGGCTCTCACGCTGCTCGACCGTTTCCTCGTCAACGAGCCCAAGAACGGTCCGGCGCTTTATTTCCGGGCCGACTGTCTCCTGCGCCTGGAGCGTTACGAAGACGCCCGTTTGGCCTTCGAGCGCGCGGGCGTCGACGGCCAGAGCAACAACCCCTGGGTCTGGTACGGTTTGTCGCGGGTGGCTTTGCGCAAAGGCGAGCTGAACCAGGCCACCGAGCACGCGTCACAAGCCGTGGCGCTCGCACCGACGGAGGCCGAGCTCGCCAACTGGCTCGGGTCAGTCCATCGTAAAGCGAAACGCCCGGCCGACGCGCTGACCTGGCACGACAAAGCCATCAAGCAGGCCGGCGACGTCGCAGCCTATCACCTCGAGCGCGGCCACGACCTCTGGGCCCTCGTGCGCTATGCCGACAGCCTCGCCGCGTTCGAGAAGGCGCGCACCCTCGAGCCCGAGCTCGGCGGAGTCAACGCGGGCATCGCCGCCAACCGAGCAGCGCTGGGCGCTGAGGCCTGGAAGGTCGGCGACATGGAGCTGGCGGAGACCCATCTCGCTGAGGCCGTCGCTGCCTTGTCGTCCATGCACACGGCGCGGGCCAACCTCGCAGTCGTGCTCGTAGCGCGCGGCAAGTTGGCCGAGGCTTCGCGCCTGCTCGCCGAGGCCCCGAAAGGCAATGAACATCCCGAACTCCAGGCAGCGCTTTCCCTGGTGCGCCTCCAGGAGGGCGCGCTGGACGAGGCAGGGCGTCTCGCCAAAGCGGCGCGTGACGGCCAGACCTCGCTCGTCGTCGTCACCGCACAGGTGCAGGGCCAGCTCGCGGCGCGCCGAGGCGATTGGGAAGAAGCCGTGCGGGCATTCGAAGAGGCACAGACGACTGTCTCGTCGCCCAACGTAGAGCTCGCCCGGGCGCTGAGCCAGCTCGAGCTGGGGCTCGAACGCCTCGGTCGTGGCGATGCCGGGGGCGCCCGAGACATGTTCACGCGCGCCCAACGCTTCTCGGTCCGCTTCGACGCAGAGGACCGGCAGACCCTCGAGTTCGCGCAGACGGTCCTCGCCGTGCTCGGCGCCGAGAACGCCGAGGCGGCCGCCAAGACGCTTGCCGGGCAGCTCCAGGGTCAGCGCTTCGCCGGGGCTCAGTGGGCTCGAGTCCGCGACATCGGCCAGGGCTATGTCGCGTACGGCTGGCTACGCGCAAACAACGCGGTAGAGGCCCGCAAGGCGCTCGAGAAGGTGCGGGACCGCGCAGCGCTCGGGGTCGCCTACGAATCGATCTTGTCGGCAGCCGACGACGTCGAAGCCCGGCGAGCGTTCCAGGCCAACGACTTCGCCACCGCCGAACGCCTTTGGGCCGCCATGGTCATGCGCAATCCGCAGGCCGACCCAGCTCTCAAGAACAACCTGGGTGCAGCCCGCTTCATGGCAGGAAAGACCAATGAAGCCGAGGCGATCTGGCGCCCGCTCGCCGACGCGGGCACACCCGTCGAAGCGCTCTACAACCTCGGCAACGCGCTCGCGCGTAAGGGCGAACACCGCGCATCGTGGGATCTCCTGCAGCGCTACGGTCAGTCCGGTGGCCCCCAGGCGGATCGCGCCCGCGAACGCGCCGAAACGAAGGCCCGCCTCTTTGGGTTCGGAGGTGTCCAATGACCGGCAGGGCCCTCGTTCTCGCACTGAGCCTCGTCGCCATCGCCACGCCGGCCGCAGCCCAGGACCTCTCGCTCGGCGTCTATCTGCCCCAAGCCTCGTTCGCGACCAACGCCGACCGGAGCGCCTGGGCCGACAAGCTGGCCGCCGACCTCACCGCGAAGTCGGGCGGCGCCTTCACTGTGCGCGCCCAGGTCTTCGCCCGACGCGAGGACGCCATGGCCTTCGCCAGCCGCGTCGACCTGCTCGTCACCGATGGCCTCTTCGCCGTGACGCAGCCCGGTGAGGCCATCGCGCACGCCTCCCTCGCCCCGCCCGTGGCCCTCTATACGCTCGACGCGGCCAACGTCGGTGCCCTCGAAGGCAAGGTCGTCGGCGCGGCGGAGGTCGGCAACAGCGAGGCCGCCTTCTACTCGAACACGGTCCTCGGGGGCGAGCTCGTCGCCGAACGGTTCTTCGCCGAAGTGCGCGCTTTCAAAGACTCGGCGACCGCGCTAAACGCCGTGAAATCCAAGGCTGTCGCCGCCGCCTTCGCGCACGCCAATCACCCGGCGGGGGCAGGACTCAAGGTCATCGCGCAGGGCGGCGCCTACCCTGTCGCCGTGGTAATCGTCACCAACAAGGCCCGCGTAGACCCGTTGCGCGACAAGCTCGGGCCAGCGCTATCCGGCATTTCCGTCGGCGCTCTGGGCACCCTCTCCGCGGGCGGCGGCAACGCTCTGAGCCTTGCGCGCTCTGCCCGTGGCGCTCCGCGCGTGACGTCCTCGCCCGCCCTGCTCACGGGTGGCGTCGACCAGCGCCCGGTCCCACCGCCGATTCGGCTACGCGCTCGTGGCAAGGTTCCAGGCGTCGACCTGGTGCCCGTCCCGCTCGGCGTCCCGACTCTGGCCGAGCCCGACTGACTACCTCCGCGACCCCTGCCAGCCCAGGCGCGCTTTTCCCCAAGACCCGCATCCGAGAAACCCCCGGGAGCTGAACCACCGATGAGCGCGACCCCACCCGAGGTGCTGCTTCGAGTTCGCGACGCCGAGCGCGACGCTCTCGAGCGGTCCATCATCGCCCTGGGAATGCGCCCGGTCCAGCAACCCACGGCCGGTGTCGCCCCGGCACTCGCCTTCGTCGACCCGGACGCGATGGGCGGGACCGACGCCCTCGGGCGGGTTCAGCGCGCATCGCTGGCTTACCCCCGCACGCCGGTCCTGCTGATGTCGGGCCCGCAGGAGCGAGCCCTCCTCGCCTCCTTCGTCGAGGTCCCGACGGTCGCTGGCGTTGTCGGCCGCGACACCCATGAGCGTGACCGCGAGCTCGACGATGCCCTGAACCTCGTCGTGAAGGGCCCTACGTTTGGCGTCGCCCGCCTCGTCGCTGCTGATAGCCCCATCCTATCACGCGAGCTCGCTTCGAGCGTCGATCGCGAAGAGCTGCTCGAGGCCGCCCGTGCCTTCATGCTCGAGCACGAGGTTCGCCCACGTATGGCCGACCTGGCGCAGAACGCCATCGAAGAGCTCATCACCAACGCCATCTACGACGCCCCGACCGACTCGGGCGGACGCCGCCTCTATGCCGACGTGGACCGTCGCAACGCCGTCTTCCTGCCATCGGGCGCAAGACCCCGGCTCGACCTCGCAGTCGAAGGCAAGACCATCGCCGCGGTCATGACCGACCCCCACGGCAGCCTCGACGTAGCGACCGTCCGCCGCTACCTCGCGATGGGGCTGCGCGGCGACTTTTCGGAAAAACCCGGCGGTGCGGGCCTTGGCTTCGCACGTGTCTTTGGCCTCGTCGATCGCCTCATCGTGCAGATAACCCCGCGGGTTCGCACCGAAATCGCGTTCACCCTGCAGTCCGGCGCGGTTCGCCGTGACCCTTCCACGCGGCCAACCGGACTCCTCGCCTGGGGCGCCTAGAAAACCTCCTCAGAGGTGTAAGCCACCTGTCACGTGGACGAAGGTGCCGGTCATGAATGGTGGGCACGTCGCGAGCCAGACGACGGCCGCCGCGACGTCATCCGGTGACCCGACCCGACCCGCTGGCGTTGCCGCGATCTCGGCCGCGATCATCTCGGCGGTCCAGTGCTCGGGCATGGCGACCGGCCCGGGAATCACGCCATGGACCTGGACCCTGGGCGCCAGCTCGAGCGCCAGAGACCGCGTCAGGTTCACGAGCGCGCTCTTGGTCATCGAGTGGATGAGCTGACCCGGAAACGGCCTCTCCGCCGACAAGTCGGCGATGTTGATGATGCGGCCACAACCATCCCTCGCGAGGTCGTCCTTCGCCGCCTGCGCGATGAGGGCCGGTGCGACGACGTTTACCGCCATCTGGCGCTCGAAGCGTTCACGCGAAAACGCATCGAGCCCATCGACTTCGAAGCTCGCGGCGTTGTTCACGATCACATCGAGTGGCCCCATCGCCGCCCGCACCGCTGGCACGAGCCTGTCCGCGTCGTTCGCCAGATCGCAGCCGAACGCTTCTGCCCGCCCACCGTCGGCGCGGATCATCGCGACGACCTCACGCGCCGCGTCGGCGCTGCGCCCATAGCCCACAGCGACCGCGAATCCCGCGTTGGCGAGCCCAAGCGCGATGGCGCGACCGACCCGGATCCCACCGCCCGTCACCAGCGCGAGCCGCTGATTCACAGCGGCTTCCGCGGATTGCGCCCATTCCGCCCATTCCGATCGTTGCAGTCCGTGCTCACGGCGGCTCAGCCAGGAACGACTTCATGGCCGTGGACAAGAAACGTACGACCACCTGGTTGTCGCCCTCGCCAGGCACCACCAGGTCAGCCCTGTCACGCGATGGCCGCACGAACACATCGTGCATCGGCCGCACCGTGTCCTGGTACTGCCCCAACACCCCGTCCATGTCGCGCCCACGGTCCGCGATGTCGCGTCGCATCCGCCGCAAGAGCCGGATGTCGTCCGGGGTGTCGACGAAGATCTTGATGTCCATCTCGGCCACCAGCTCAGGCCAGGTCAGGACGAGGATCCCCTCGATGAGGATCACTTCACGCGCAGCGACCTCGATTCCGTCTGGTGCCCTCGAGTGCCGCGCGAAGTCGTAACGCGGGATGGTGACAGTCTCGCCGCGCTTGAGCGCCCGCACATCCGACACGAGCAGCGCCGAGTCGATGGAGTCAGGGTGGTCGAAGTTCACCCGCCCTCGGGCCGCCACCGACAGGTGTGCGAGGTCGCGGTAGTAGTTGTCCTGCGAGACCAGCGCGCACCGGCTCTCGCCCATCCGCCGGGCCAGGCGTCGAGCGAGCGTGCTCTTTCCCGACCCGGTCCCGCCCGCGATTCCGACGACCAGACACTTGGGGTTGGGGTCCATACGGGGCGCGAGAGTTGCGGTACTGGCCACCGTTCGTCAAGTCGCAAAGACCCGCCCCGGAAACTTGGGTTTCGGTTCAGTGCTTGAGCGTCGGCTCGCCGAGCGCACGCGGCTCCGCTGCCTGGACCGCGCGCACTTCGGACGTCGTCGGCCGCGGCAGCGCCTGCGTCAGGAGCATGATATGAGCCTTCACCTCGTCGCGATGCTCTTCGGCGGCCGGGTCGTTCACGTACACCCGATAGTGATGCAGAGCCGCCCGCACGCGCCCGACGGCCTCCAGCGCCCTGGCGTAGGCGAGGTGACACTCCGGGAAGTCGTACTTCAGCGCCAGCGCCTGCTGGAAGCTCTGCAGCGCATCGGCCAGATGGCCGCGGCGCGCATGGGTCTGGCCGATCGCGAAGTGGGCTCGTGAGTGCTGCGGCTCGAGCTCCAGGATCGACGTGTAGGCCTCGAGCGCCTGAGCCGTCTGGCCCCGCTTCAGGTAGCAGTTCCCGAGGTTGTAATAAGCCTTTACATAGGTCGGGGACGCGGCGATCGTCAGGCGGTACTGCTCGATGGCCTCCTGGTTCAGGTCCATGAGCGCGTAGACATAGGCCAACATGAACCGGGCCTTGAAGAAGCGCGGCTCGACCGCGAGCGCCCGGCGGAAAGCGGCGGAGGCCTGCAAGAGCAGCCCCTTCTCTTTGAAGGCGTGGCCGAGGTTGAAGTAGGCGCGGGCATGGTCTGGACGCAGCCGAATCGCGGCCTCGTAGGCGCGCACCGCGAGGTCGATGTCCTGGCATTCGAAGTAGATATTGCCGAGCGCGAAGGCGAAGTCGGGGTTGCCCGGGCTCATCCGCCGTGCACGCGCGAAGGCGACACGCGCCTCGGGAAGGCAGCCCAGAGTCGCCAGCGTCGACCCCAGCGCGAAGTGAACCCGCGCGTCGTCGGGGGCCAGCTCCTCGGCCCGCACGAGCTCGAGCCAGGCCTCATTGGGCTTGCCCAGATCGTGGAGCAGCTCGCCCCGACGCACCCTCACGAGCGCATCATTCGGCATGACCAGCAGCCGAACGCGCATCAATGAGAGCCGTAACCGGGTCCACAACGATTTCAGCGTCCCATCCTCCCAAATCTGGCGGCGTCACTGCGCCGTCTCTCGTCCGTGGCGAGCCCTTCAGCCCGCTGTTCGTTCCGGCTCGCCGAGCTTGCTGAGCGTCCCAGGTGGGCGCGAACCACCCGTGGCCCGGACACTAACACCCGGAGTCCCCTCGGGGTAGCTCGGCGCCGATTGAGTCGCCAACTCGTTCGCAACCGGTCGTTCCCAACCGTCGCCACCACGAGAAACCTCGGCGTGGCCGCGACCAGCGGGAAACGTACACACCCGCCGCTCCGATTCCCCTGCACGCGGCCTCACGCTTGGAAACACGAACTTCATCCGGTCAACTTCAGCATCGGGGTTGCCCCGCGCGGGGCGGTGCTGCATAGGGACCTGCGCTCGCCGACTCACACCGGACCGGCGCCCCCCAATCGGAGACGACCATGACCGGAGCCAAGGCTCAATCCGAACACGAGACCAGCGGCCACGACGTGGCGCTCTACGGCATCACCGGTGCACTTGGCCGCGAAGTGCTCTCGGCTCTCGAGGTCGAGCACGAGGGGATCGCCCGCTTCTTCCCCATCGCCGGTACACACTCCGCTGGGGTCCAGACCCGCTGGCGTGGCGCCTCGCCGACGGTACTGAGCCCGGCCGAGGTCGACCCTTCGACCGTCGACTTCGCCATTCTCGCCATCCCCAGCGACGCCGTCGCGCGCGAAGCCGGCCGCCTCCTCGAAGCGGGCGCACGCCTCATCGATGCTTCAGGCACCCTTGGCAGCCCTCCAGTCCCGCGCGCCCTGCCACACCCGGCACCCCTCGCGTGGCCTGGGATGTCGAACTTCGCCAGCGTCGACCTCGAAGACGAGACCGCGCTCGCTTTGCCATCAGCGGCGGTCTCGACCCTCGCACCGCTCATCGACGCCATCCTCGTCGCCCACGCCGGCGGCGCTCTCCCGCGCCTCTCCGGGGTCGACGCGACCGTGTTGCTGGCCGCCTCGAGCGCTGGTCGCACGGGTGTCGAAGCGCTCTCGCGCCAGGCCGTGGGCTTGCTCAACTACCGCCCGGTCCTCGACCCGCGCCCCTTCCCGACCGCGCTCGCCTTCAACGTCATCGGCCCCTCCACGGACGACACGGTGCTCTTCGAGGCCCGCGCCACGAGCGAGTTGCGGCGCCTCTGTCCAGGCCTGGGCGACGCGCGGATCGAGCTGCAACCCATCTGGATTCCTTCGTTTTCTGGCATCTGCGCCTCAGTCTCGCTGCGCTTCGATGCCCCCGTCGACCCAGGCGTCTTCCAACGCGTGCTCGCCGCCCATCCCGAGCTCGCCTTCGGCATGCCCATCGAGGCCCCCGCCGACGACCCAGACGACTCTGATGATGCGGGCGACCTCGACGAGCCCGGCGAGGCCCCAACCGAGGTCGAGCCCCCGATGCCCGAGGACGTGCTCAGCCTGCGCGGTGTGCTCGAGCGCCATGATGTCCGTGTGTCGACTCCCCTCTTCGGGGCGGACGGCTCGGTCCGTGTGGTCTTGATGGCGGATCCGATCGAGCGCACGGCCCAGGCGGCCGCGACGATCCTCATGAAGTGGATGGCCGTCCTCGACGCTGACTGAGCGCGGGTCCTCCATCTCTCGATGCGGCCTCGCCAAGCCTGCTTCGCCGCCTTGGTCTGCCAATTTGTCACAACACCTCGAGGCCCGCCCGACCCCCTGACAATTTGACACCACCGCCAATCCCGCTCGCCGCTTTCGGGCCCGCGTCGTTGGCCGTCGTACCACCCATCGCGCCCATCGTTCGAGTCCCCTGATACCGGGCTTGACGTGTGGCACATGGATTGCTTGGATGCCGCCCCATGACTGTGCCTCCGCTCCGGTCCATCTTCGCCCTCCTGCTCTCCACGCCACTCGTCTTCGCGGCGACCGGGGCGCATGCGGAGATCTCCAACTTCACCTTCGTCGGTCTCGAAGGCATCGCCGAGCTCAACGGCCAGCTCGACGACCGGCTCGGCACGACGCTCAACAGCACCGAGCACTTCATCAACATCGAGGACTGCGAGCGCTACCTGGGCGGCGAGATGGAGGTCACCGTCCGCATCGACCCGCTCCCGACCGGCAACTGGCAATACGCTGCAGCGTACGCTCCTCCCGGCAAGACCTGTTCGACGACGAACGCCAATCCCGAAGCGGTCGCCGGCACATGCATCGTGCCCGCCGCCCAGCGCGAGCTCAACTCGACCACCATCACCTTCAACGTGCGCTTGGACGACCTCATCGGCTCGTCCTGCGACACCGTCACGGAAGGCGACGCCTCGGTCTACATCATCCTGCAGGAGTCCTCGCTGTCGCGCGTCGAGTTCGAGCGCATCATCTTCACGGTCGACTTGCGCGCCCCGACAGCCCCGACCCTCGACACCCTGTCCAGCGGCGACGCGCGCTTCCAGGCGCGTTGGACCGATGACGAGAACGACCCCGACGACACGACCTACAGCGTCTACTGGAGCGACGCGCCGTTTGGTGAAGACGACCTCGCCGACGTCGACTCACGCGACAGCCTGTCCGCCAAGACGGTCGCCATCGAGAGTGGTGTGTCCAACGACATCACCTACTACGTCTCCGTGACAGCCATGGACGAGGCCGAAAACGAATCCGCCCTGTCAAACCAGCTCGAGGTCATCCCCGCCTCGACCACCGACTTCTGGGAGGCCTACGTCGGCAGCGGCGGCGGCGAAACCGGCGGCTTCTGCTTCATCGCGACCGTGGCTCAGGGCAGTCCCGGTTCTATGGCGAGCGAGCTCGGGACGCTCAGGGCCTTCCGCGACAACATCCTCATGGACAGCGCGGCCGGCCGCTGGATGGTCGGCGAATACTACACCCACGGCCGCTTCCTCGCGGCCTGGATCGCCGACAAGCCCGCGCTGAAGGCGGTGGTCCGGGTGATGCTCGTGCCGCTCGTCTGGTTTGCGGAGCTCGTGCTCTGGGCCGGCCCGGTAGGGGCCTTCGCGTTCATGCTCGCCGGGCTCGGCGGCCTGACCCTTCTTCGTCGACGCCTCGCCCTGGCCGTTCCCCACCTCGTCACCCTGCCGGAAGGTCGTTCATGACGCTCGCGTTTCGCCTGTCCAGGCCCTGGCTCACGACCCTGGCACTTGTCCTGACCGCGACCGCGGCCTCGCCCGCCCTCGCCGAGACGCCGCGTTCGATGATGCTCGAGCTCCACGGCGGCGGCTATTCCCCCGACGTCGACTCCGCGCTCACCGGCGCCACGCCCTGGGCCGACACCTTCGGCTCCAGCTCGATGACGATGCTGCGCCTCCACCTCGACTATCAGTTCTGGCAGGACTTCGGTTCGCTCGCGATCGGCGCGGGCATGGGCTACGGCTGGATCGACGGCAAGGCGCGCGACGAAGATGGCGAGGCCACCGAAGACGAAGTCGGCTTCAACCTCGTCCCGCTCACCCTCTCGGTCGTGTATCGCTGGGACTGGGCCGCCATCAACCACAGCGTCCCGTTCGTCCCATACTTCAAGGTCGGCCTGACCGGCGCCTTCTGGTGGGCCACCGACGCCAAGGACTCGATCTCCAACACCCGCGACGCAGAGGGCAACGCTCGAGAGGGCAGCGGCCTCACGCTCGGCTGGCACGTCGGCGGCGGTGTCATGTTCCTCCTCGACGTCTTCTCCGCCAGCATGGCGGCCGGCTTCGACAACGAAGCAGGCGTCAACAACTCGTACCTCTTCGTCGAGTACCTCTACACGTCGATCGACGACTTCGGCTCCGCGGACTCACTGGTCCTGTCCGACAATGCGCTCTCCTTCGGGCTCGCCTTCGAGTTCTGAGAGCCAACGCGTGGACGAAGCCGACCCAGAGGCGACCGCACCGCGGCGCAACATCCTGGTGCTTGCACAGTGGGACGGGACGGACTTCTGCGGCTGGCAGCAGCAGGCCGGTGCTCGCACCGTGCAGAGCGAGCTCACTGCGGCCGTCGAACGTATGGTCCACCACCCGGTCACCCTGTTCGCGAGCTCACGCACCGACTCGGGCGTCCATGCCGAAGGGATGCCGGTCAACTTCGAGACCACCCGCCCCATCCCGGCCGAAAATTTTCTCAAGGGTTTGAACACTTTTCTCCCTGGAGACCTGTCTGTCGTCGAGGCGCGTGAGCTCCCGCTCGGGTGGCGCTCACGCGAGATGGCGGTCGCCAAGACCTACACCTACCGCGTGCAGCTCGGCCCGCGCCGCGCCCTGACCGACCGCTTCGCTTGGGCTGTGAAGCGCGACCGGATCGACCTCGACGCCATGCGCGAGGCCGCCACCCACCTCATAGGCGAGCACGACTTCGCCGCCTTCCGCTCGGCCCAGTGCGACGCCCACACGACGCGGCGTCACATCCACTCGCTCGACGTCGATGGCCCGGACGCGACCGGCCTCGTCGCGCTCGTCGTGACCGGCAACGCGTTTCTGCGCAACATGGTGCGTATCCTCGCCGGCACGCTCGTCGAAGTCGGCCTCTCGCGTCACCCACCGACCTGGGTACAAGACGTCCTCGAAGGACTCGACCGTACACGTTCGGGGATGACCGCACCTGCGCGCGGCCTTACCTTGACGAAAGTGCATTTCGAGGGCTATCCGCGCCTGGGCAAGCGGTCCCCAGCACCGCCAACACCCGATGTCGACGAGTCACCCAGCGAGGCAAGACCCTCCGCATGAGCAGAATTCTCGAGGACAAAAAGACCCTCATCGTGGTCGGTCCCGGCGGCGTCGGAAAGACGACCACGTCGGCCGCGATTGCCGTCCACGCGGCGCGCCAGGGCAAGAAGGTCCTCGTCCTGACTGTTGATCCGGCTCGCCGCCTCGCCAACTCACTCGGCCTCAAGGAGCTCGGCAACCAGGAGGTCGAGATCGACCCGCGCCTCTTCGAAGAGGCCGGCATCCCGCTCACTCCGAACGAAGTCACTGGCCTTCGCGGTCGCCTCTTCGGGATGATGCTCGACGTGAAGTCGACCTTCGACGCACTCATCAACCGCTACGCCCCCAACGAGGAGATCAGGCGCAAGATCCTAACCAACGCCTTCTACGAACAGGGCAGCTCCGCGCTCGCCGGCTCGCAGGAGTACATGGCGATGGAGAAGCTCTACGAGATTCGTGAGACCCGCGATTACGACCTGATTGTCCTCGACACGCCGCCGACCTCGAACGCGCTCGACTTCCTTCGTGCGGCCGACCGTCTCGAGGACTTCCTCGGCAGCCAGACGGCCAAGGTCCTCGTTCAGGGCGCCAAGGCCGCAGGCCGATTCGGGCTTGGCTTCCTCAAGGTCAACACCTTCATCATGCGCGGCCTGAACAAGTTCGTCGGTGCCGACATGTTTCTGAATCTCTTGGAATTCATTCAGAGTTTCCACGAAATGTACGCAGGCTTCAAGGCCCGAGCCCAGCGCGTGAAGGAGATCCTGCGCTCACCCGACGTCGCCTTCCTCATCGTGACCTCGACCGACAGCGCGGCTATCGACGAGGCGGTCTACTTCCACGACCAACTCAAGAGCGGCGGCATGCCGTTTGGCGCGGTGTTGGTCAACCGGGTGCGCGACCTCCACCTGAGCGAAGCGGACATCGACGGGCTTGGTGACCACCTGCTCGCGGTCGCGCCGAAGGTCGGTGACCATTCGGCGTTGGAACACGTCGCCCGGGTCGCCGAGGAGGCCGTCCGCGACTGGCACATCCTGTCGCGGGTCGATGCGCTCCGGGTGGCCGAGGTGCGGCAGCGTTTCGGGTCGCGCGGCGACGGCGACCGGGTCGTGGCGGTCAGGCTCTTCGACCGCGATATCCACGACATCGCCTCGCTCGCGCTCTACGGCGTCATCGTGGCGGACGCGCTCGAGCGGACTCCCTGAGGTCGCTCAGGCGAGCTGGATCTGCTCCGACTCGAGGACGGCGACGCCTGGACGCCCGTGGGCCAATCCGTCGAGCAGGGCCTTCGCGACGCGTTCGGCGCCGACGACCCGATATCGTTTGGGGATGAGCGGCTTGAGCGCTGCGAACAAGCCGAGTCCGATGCGCTCCATCGGCCGGCTCTCGGGCCGATCACCGCCGAGAAAAGACGGCCTCAGGATGAGCAGCGACCCGAACCCAAGTGCGCCGAGGTCACGTTCGATCTCGGCTTTGACGCGCAGGTAGAAGGACGCCCCGTCGAGCTTCGCGCCGACCGACGACACGTAGCCGAAACGCCCGACACCAGCGGCCTTTGCGGCCGCCGCCAGCGCCACGACGAGCCCGTGGTCGATGGCTTTGAACTTCTCTTTGCTGCCCGCGACCTTCATTGTCGTGCCGAGCGCACAGGCCACCGCGCCCACGCCATCGAAGAGCGAAGAGGGCAGGGCGGCGAAGTCGACGACCGGGTTGACGAGGCGACCGCTCGAGAGAGCCTGGTCGAGCCCCGGATTTGATTCTGCACCCGTCGACCCAGCCAAGGCGCGCCGCGTCGGCGCGACGATCCGCGACCAGCGTGTATCGGCCAGCGCCAGCTCGAGCACCTGCCGCCCCACGAGCCCGGTGGCCCCCGCGATGAGCAATGTCGCCATGTCGTCACTCCTGCGCCTCGGAGTCACACTTCCCGACGCGTCGTCGCACGCTTACCACGCCTCGCCCCTGTGCGGCTCGGCCGGAACGAACACGTCGGCTCTCGCGCCGCAGATGACCTCACAAGACGGATGCGAACGGGCCGACGACCCAGAAGCCCCAGATGGCGACCACCGGGTAGAGCGCCATCCACCCGCTCCACCTGCGTCGCCAGGGCAGGATGCACGCTGCGAGCAGCGCGACCAACAACACCGTCGCTTTGAGCGGCTCGTCCCCGCCGCGCATCGTCAGGCGCTCGAGCCAGGTCAGCGCATCGGTCCGCTGAAAGTAGAGGTCGGTGCGCACGTAGTTGCCCGCTGAGTCGTGCACGAGGAACCCGTTCCCTTCCACCTCGAGGCAAGCCCCGTCTGCGACCGGAGTACCGGTTACGCGGGTGTGGGGCAGGATATTGCGACAAGGCGACCAGAAGGCCCAGAGCTCCCACTCCACAAGGCAACGGGGCCCGTACGACGCGTTGATATTAGCCGGGTCGATATGAATCGTCGGATGGTAGAGCTTGGTCGGCGGAAGCGGCGGCATCGGCGGGGCGACGATTCCTCGGCCGTCAATCTGGCAGGCCTTCACCATGCCGCGTCGCGCTGGCGACAGCCGCGAATCGAGCGCACCGATGATGATGTAGAGAATGATCAACCCGGGAACGGCGAAGACAACCCGGGCCCATCGGGGCAGTTGTTTCGTGTTCATGGTCAGCCTCCAAGCTTCGCACCGAGGAGGTCCCGATGCACGGCGATGTCCGCGACGAGCTGCGGGTCGGCCCCAAAGCCCATGCCGTAGAAGTCCTTTCCGTGGTTCGCCAGGTACGGGCGATCGATGTGGGTGAGCTGCAGCTCAGCCTTGTAGTTCTTGTTGGCCTTGTTGATCGTGAAGCTCCACTGTCCATCCACCCCGACCAGGCCCCAGAAGCCGTGTTGCGGGTGTAGGACGTCCTTCACCGTCGCCCCGCGCTGACCCAGTACCCCAAGCACCGCTGGATTGCAGCCATCCAACGCAGCTCCAACGAGCCGGAACGTTCCGGTAGACGGGGCGCGCGCTATGTCGAGTCGCGCGCAGCGGCTGTGATGCGCTTGACTGGACCACTGCGCGAGTGTGGTCACGGTCTGGATCATCTTGGCATCCGCGGCGGCAGCCATCAGCGTCCTCAACAGTGCCCTCGCCATCTCGAGACCGCCAGGGGTCGCATGCAGAGCCGTTGAAAGAGGGGCCAACTCCGCCGGGAGGCTGGCCTGGCGCTCGCGAGACAGAGCTTCCAAAGCATCGATCTGTCCGTTGACGAAGGCGAGTACGGACGGCTTTTCGCCAGGTGTTTGCAGCATCGTTCCGACCGCGGAGGTCGCAGCACTCTTCGCCTCCCCTTTCAAGATCCCTTGGAGCGAGCTCGCGACGGTCGTCACGTTGCGGGAGCCGACGTCGGCCTTGGGGGCAGGTCCAATCGCGTTGTGGGGGGCTACGGTCGCGAGCGCACCGAAAGCGGTGAGAAGCCTCGACGTGACGAGTCCGACGATGCCCCCAGTTGCGATGCCGAGCGCGCCAGCGATGAGCTCGATCAACAGGTTCGAGTCGTCCGAGACGGGCTCGAGACCGTTGATGAGCCCTCCAACCGCGGACTTGCGCACGCCGAAGATGCCGCTATCGCCGACGATGGCATTCATCACCAAGTTGATGGTGAGGTCGATCTCGCGCCGCTCCGTCTCTGTGTGGGGACCCTGCTGGTCGCACGCGGCCGGAGCTGCGGTCTTGCCACCCGCCGAGGTGGAGAGGAGCGCTTCCTTGGCACCTACCCCTTCGGTCTTGCGCACCTCGGCCTTGAGGGCCGTCTCGCCGGCCGGCTTGGTCGCAGCACTCGAACCCTGCTGCATACTCGGATGTTGCGCTTGGCCCTGGCGGGTGGGGAGCACTCGGGTTGGGGACGGATCTGACATAGCGCGACTCCTTCGAGGTCAACGACGACTCGAGCGCCATCTACACACGAAGCGAATCGTTCATTCTAACTTTTTTACAATCGAGCGCGCGCGACCCGTCGCTGATGCCGGGGTTCCCCACGCAGCGTCGCCGCCTGGGGACGAGCGACCCCGTTTGGGGTCAGGGGAAACGTCTGCTCGGTCGACCGCCCCGCTCCCGCGGAAGGGGCGGGAAGGCTCGCCCGAGCGATCCGATCGGTCTCCATGCGTTTCATCCCTTTGTGGTGCCGAAACGCATGGAGACGTCAGTAGCAGCAGCCCCGCCAAACGTCCGGGTTGACCCGCTCTGGCCCGGTGGCGATTGCTTCCTCTTCGTCGCCGGAGTCCTCGCCTTGAGCACGAGACAGCCAAACCAGCCCCCCGAAAAGCATCACTCAGCCGGCCTCCGCCAGGAGCGAACGCTGGCCTCGCCGCAGTTCTCCGACGGCCGTTTCCACAACCCGCCCTCGTTCGACCCGAAGAGCATGCGGCCAACAGCCGGCACCATGTGGGAGTTCTTCACCCGACGGGGCCGTCGTGTTCCTCGCGGTGTCTTGCCGCTGGTCGACCCGCAGCCAACCTGGCGCCAAAGTCCCGAGCGCGACCTGCGCGCGACGTGGCTCGGCCACAGCACGGTCCTGCTCGAGCTCGACGGCTTGCGGATCCTCACCGACCCGGTCTTCGGCAACCGCGTCTCGCCGCTGTCCTTCATGGGGCCCAAACGATTCCATCCGGTCCCGGTTGCGCTCGATGCGATGCCCGACCTCGACCTCGTCCTGCTCTCACACGACCACTACGATCACCTCTGCAGGTCGACCCTCGAGCGGCTCGCGACGCGTCAAATCCCCATCGTCACGGCCCTTGGTGTCGGTCGGCACCTAGAGCGCCTGGGCTGGAATCCTGCCCTCATCACCGAGCTCGACTGGCACGAGTCGTTCTCACTCCGTGGCGTCCACATCACGGCCACGCCCGCCCAACACTTCTCGGGCCGCGGGCTGACCGACCGCAACAAGACGCTCTGGGCCTCGTGGGTCATCGCGTCGGCCGACTACCGCGTCTTCTTTTCAGGCGACAGCGGGCTCACGCCGTTGTTCGCCGAGATCGGCGATCGCTACGGGCCTTTCGACCTCGTCATGCTCGAAGTCGGCGCCTTCCACCCGAGCTGGGGCGGGATCCACATGGGTCCCGATAACGCGCTCAAAGCCCACGCCATGCTGCGCGGCGAGCTCTTGTTGCCGGTCCATTGGGGCACCTTCAACCTCGCTCTGCACGACTGGGACGAGCCGGCCGAGACGCTGCTCACGGCCGCCGCCGCCACAGGTCAACGCATCGCGACGCCGCGCATCGGCGAGCCCTTCGTCCCGGGCCGCGTCGAAGCCGCCAACCCTTGGTGGCGCAGCGTCGAGGCCATCGCCACCCCATCGGAAACGAACGCGGTCCAAAAGGAACTGAGCTCACCTTCCGCATGAGCCCTGGCGCTCACGCCGTATCGGACGGCGCCCTGGCAGCATGCCGGGAAGAGCTGCTGCGAGTCTCTGCGGCGTCGCCGAGCTCGCTGAGCGGCGCACGCTGCTAGAATCCGGTCGGGCGCTGGAACACGTAGAAGCGGATCTGGACGCACCCCCACGGCATCTCGGCGGCGGCGTAGCGCGCGTGATAGACCCCCTGCATCTCGAGTCCGGTGTCTATCGCGAGGGGGCGAACCAGCGCGCCCGGAATGTCGAGTCGCCCCGCCGACGCGGGCACCGCGCATGACGTGAAGCTCTCGTCTTCCACGTGGTGGTTCATCGGCACCTGCGTCGAAACGGTGCTGTCGGAAGCTTCGGGTGACCAGGTGATCGTCACGCCTTCGGGAGACTCCGTCCCACCGATGACGACACCCTCGAGCTCCTCGAGCGGCCGCGGCAATTCGATTTCGGCGAATGTGATGACGTCCTCGCCGACCTCGATCCGCCCCGCGAAGGTGCGTCCCGGAAGCGTGATATCCGGCCTCATGGTCGGAAAGCGCTGCGATTGCTCTCCGACCATCAACGTGAGGGTCACGTCGGTCCTCGGCATGGGCAGGGGTTCACATCGCCCGCCCTGGCCGCAGAGCGAGTCGTCTGCGCAGACCCCACACGCTGCGAGATCGCGGGTGTCCCCATGGAGTGCGCAGGCGCCATCCGTCACCGTGGCGGGGCCAACGAGTGGATTTCGGTGGTGCGACACCCAGACGGAGGCCTGGAGCGCTGGGCGTTCGCTCCACCCCTCGGTCACCGAGATCTCGCCGACCTGTGTGTGGGGCGCACATCGAGCTCCGGGCGTCGCCACGGCCGTGACCGGTCCGAACGTGTCGCCCCCGTCGGTCGCGTCGCTCCCATCGCTCCCGTCGCCCGGGCCAATCGCCTCTGGAGCGTCTCCGCCACCATCCATAACGGCGTCCGGCTCGGACAGGTCGGGACCGAGGGTTGCGTCCGGCACGTCCAGACCAGGCGTGTCGCCGGCATCGGAATCCTGGATCACATCATTCGCCGAGTCCCGGGCCGAGGGCCGGTCGTCGTTCCCACAGCCGCCGAGACCCGCCACCAACAAGGCCAATGCTATTCGATACACAATCATCTCAAGTGATTGAAATAAAATGCGTTTTGGACGCGCCCCAGATGCAGGGGAAGGGCGTCGGAACGAGCCAACGGTGTACGAGCGGCCCTCTAGAACAAGGGGACGTAAGCGCGGACCATGAATCGGATCTCGACGCAGCCCAGCTCGGTATCGGCGGCCGCGAAACGCACGTGTTCGATCCCCTGGAACTCGAGTCCGGTCGAAACCGAAAGCGGCTTCAGCATGCCGCCGCCAATGCTCAAGGCGCCGCTCGAAGCACCCGCCACACACTCGGTGAAGCTGGGCTCGGCCACGTGATGGTTCATCGGCACGTGTGTGAAGACCTGGGTGTCACCCGTCACCGGGGTCCAGGTCACCTCGACTCCTTCCGGGTTGCTCTCGTCTCCGTCCAGGGTTCCCTCCACCCCCTCCAGAGCGGCCGGCACGGTCGTCGAGCCGAGCGTCACCTCGAGGCCACCGAACGACAGCGACACCGACAAGGTGCCGCCGAGTGTCACCTCGCCCCACAGTTCGCCGTAGTCGCCGCTACTTTCGAAGCGTTGCGCATCGTCTCCGGCGGTCAGGACCAGCGCCACGTCGCGTCGCACGTTTGGTAACGGCTCGCACTGGCCCGAGCGGCCACAGGTCTCGTCATCCTCACAAGCCGGGCAGCCCGCCGCCCCGGGAACGAAACGATAGAACGCGCAGACCCCAGCGGTGCTCTCCGGCGGTCCATAGACCGGGTTGGTCCGGTCGTAGACCCAGGCCGACGCGTAGAGAACACCCTGGTCTTCGATCTGCACGAGGCCGACCCGGTCGGCGGGCTCACATCGAGCCCCCGGCGTCGCGGCAATCACCTTCGGCGCGACCGCATCGTCGGCGTCGTTCGCGGTGTCGGGTTGCCCGACGTCAGGCACCTCGGGCACGTCTGACGTGTCCGTTTCCGGCGCAACGTCAGGCGGCACAACGTCGCTCGTGTCGGCGATGTCGCCCGCGGTCGTATCCGACCCGGGCGTAGCATCACCCCCACAGCCGACGGCACAGAGCCCGACCAACGAGACGAGGAGCCGTTTGTGCAGGTCCATGCGGGCTCTCACGGAGCCTTTACGAAGTCGACCGTCTTACGTTTGGCCGCGAGCACGTCCTCGACCGTGAACACCACCTTGGGCGCCAGGTTCTTGCTCCAGAGCTCCGCCTCGTCCTTGTAGTGCACACCAAACGGGCTCTCCTGCTGGCCGCCCGGGATGACCCCATGGAAGAGCACGGTGTCGGTCAGGTCGTACACGTTGCGGATCGCCGCACCACTCGCGAACGTATAGTTCGTGTCGTAGAAGCCCGGGTTGCTCGCATCCACGGTGAAGTTGTCGCCACCGCGCGGGAAGCCGCCCGGCAACAGGTCCGGGCTCGGGATGTTGTAGCCGGCGGCGACGTTGTGCCGCAGCGTCACCGTGTGCAGCTGGCCCCAGCGCCACGCGTTGGTGTCCGCCGTGCCAAAACCACCCTGCTGGAGCGGGCCGACCTTCGCCGGGTTCTTCAGGAAGTCGACCGCCTGGCGCATGCTCTTGGCGATGATCTCCTCACGTGTCTCGACCACGTCGGTCGTCGTGACGTCGTCCCACGC
Source organism: uncultured Myxococcia bacterium (assembly GCA_942493285.1). Lineage (GTDB taxonomy): Bacteria > Myxococcota_A > UBA9042 > PHBI01 > PHBI01 > WYBB01. The sequence goes on along the minus strand of OW818691.1, from coordinate 4,381,720 downwards.
CGGGTGTGTGCCCGCCACGGCGTCGTAGCTCGCCATGGTCTCGGGCTTCGTGAAGAGGCGCCAGAGGAAGCGGCCGACCATCGAGTTGCCGAGCCGGTTGATACCCAGCCCGCCCTCGTCGCCCGCCAGGTTCGGGAGCAGGAACGACAAGAAGCTGTTGAAGACCGCGGTCGCCGCCGACGCCTTCGCGATGTCGCTGCCGTTGGCCGCGCCCGTGCCCTCGGCTGCGAGGTAGTTCGTCGTCGACCACTCCGCTAGCAGGGCAATGGCCTTGTCGGTGTCCGCATCGATGAAAGCCGCCGCGCGTGGCTGGCTGGTATCCTTGGCGATGGCCAGGGCCGAGAGGATGACCGGCGTCAAGTCCGCCCCGAGGTTGCTGCGGTGGTCGCCCTGGATGGCCTTCATGTCGTCCATCGAGAGCTTCTCACCCGCGTCGATCTTGGCCTTGATGCGGCGCGTGATCTGCCCTGCGCGGTAGCCCAGGTCCCAGGTGTAGCCGATGTAGTTGCCATCGTTGAACGCGTCGTTGTCGAAGCTCGTACCGGTCGGGTCGGCGTTCGCAGTGATGAGGTAGCCCTTGGCCGGGTTGTACCCTTGCGGCAGATCGCCCCGCGCAATGAAGCCATCCCACTCGTTGTCGCCCGTGTCGCCCGGCATCGGGAGGAACGGCGGGTAGGTCGTATTGCCCGCCGCAATGTGTTTACGAATCGGGAGCTTATGGCTGGGATACCAGCCGATGTCGCCGTTGGTTCCGCCGTAGATCCAGTTCTGCGCGCCGACCGCGAACTTGTTGAGAGCGGTCTTGAAGGTGTCGAAGGTCGTGACCTTGTTGAGTCGGGCGATGGCCCCGAGGTCCTCGGTCGGCTCGAAGCCCGTCCACTTCCACGACACCGCGTACTCCTGCTCGCCTTCCATCCGGAAGGACCACGGGATGATCGGACCGTGATGCGGCACATCGAGAACCGTGACGTTCAGGGTGCAGACGAAGCCGACCGTCTCCTGCGTGTACTCGAGGTTCTTCACGTAGCTCGGCGCGGCGTCCACACACTCGCCGGTGTCGGGGCGCGGGAACTTGAAGGTCTCGACCCGCTTCACGAGGTCGACCCACTCACCCTTGAAGTAGACCGCCGTCCGGTCCTCGTTGAGGGTCTCGACGTACATGTCGGTCACGTCGGAGTAGAACACCGTCGCGCCCCAGGCCGCGTGGTCATTGTGTCCGAGCACAATGCCCGGAGCGCCCGCGAAGTTGACGCCGCCCGCGTTGAGGTCACCACCGGCGAGCTTCGTCGACACATGCACGTGGTAGAAGATGGCCGGGTTTCGCAGCGACAGGTGGGTGTCGTTGGCGACGATGGGACGTCCGCTCGCCGTATGGGCGCCGGAGACGACCCAGTTGTTCGAGCCGAAGGGGCCTTCTTTGCCGGCCGCGAAATACCGGTGTGGGATGTTCTCCAGGTCTTCGAAACCCTTGCGGATTGCAGCCGGCCAGCCGCGCCGCGATTTGTTCGAGAAGAAGGGTTGGTCGAGCACCTCCGCGAGGTCGAAGGTCCCGGTTGTGTTCGCGCCGCCAGCCGGCTCGAGCGTTGCCGTCGGGTCGGCCGGGGCGAAGTTGGCCGCGTCGAGCTCGATACCCTCGAGCGAGGTGCCCGCGTACTTCTCGCGCAGGTCGGTCAAGACCTCCCACAGGGTCAGCTCGTCGACGATGCCGCCAAATCCGAGGTCCCAGGTCTGCAACCGAACGACCGCCATCGTGTCGGTGTTGGACCAATCGTAGAGGAGGTCAGTGCCGAAGACGGCGACCTCGGGTGGCTTCTCCTCGAGCCCTTCACGAAGGCGCGCGAGGTAGGCGTTGGCGCCGGAGGTGAACGCGTTCATCGCCGCATTGAGCGTCGGGTCGTCCGTCGCGGCCGCGGCGGCCATCTGCTCGGCGACACGCCCGAGCTTGAGCATACGCAGGAAGACGTCGCCCGAGAGGCTGCCGACGCCGGCGTATTCGGCGAGCCGGCCTTTCGACGCGGAGCGCAGCGTGTGCATCTGGAAGATGCGGTCGCGGGCCGTGACGAAGCCCTGGGCGAAGTACACGTCGGCGTCGGTCTTGCCGTAGATGTGTGGGATGCCGCGGTCGTCATAGACCACACGCACGTGGTCGGTCAGGCCGGGGAGGGTGAGCACCTCGTCGGCGTTCGTCTTGTCGGGGAAGTGGTCCGGCTTGTCGTAGGGGAGGGTGGTGTCTTCAGCCGAGTCGGGGGCGTCGGCCGTCTCGGTGTCCGGCGCGGTCGAGTCGGTGTCCGGCACGGTGGTGTCGGTCGTGTCGGCCGGCTTGTCGTCGTCGCTGCAGGCCCAGAGCAGGCCACATGTCAGGGGGACGAGGAGCGCCGAGCTGATTCTGAAAAGTCGCATGTTCCCTCCGCGCAAGCGGAAAGACGGCCCGCATGCGCCAGGGATAGGTATCCCACGACCCGCCACAAGGCAATTCTCGTGCGGAAAGCACCGACCCCGACGACACCCCGGGCAAGGCAAGCCCTGCCCCTACAGCGGGGACCGGGCGGCACCCCTTGGCGAGAGGCACTGGCTCACGCAGCGTCGGGCGGCGTCCTGGGCCCGTCGCGAGGGCAAAAAAAAACCCGAAGCGGTTTCCCACTTCGGGTTTTGGATGGCTCCTTGAGCGCGCATTCCCACGGGGGCGGTCCCTCGAAGATGTACATTGTCGGGTAGCGTGGCTGTCTATCAGCTCGCTCCTCCCTTCGCGTTAGTTGTACTCCAGAGTATCAATCCCAGTCATCGTGCGCCTTACTGGTTTGACGCGACCACCTCGATCTTCACCCTCGCAGCACGCCGTTTCCAGCTCACTGTTTCGGTGCAATCCTCGTGGTCAATGACTGGGTGGTGCAAGGGTTTAATCTGCACCATCCTCTCATGTACTTGGCTTCGCGTTCGGAGTCTTTCCCAGGTCACGTGGCCGGTCTTGCTCGTCTTCGAATCGCTTGCGCGACCGACGACTGGTCATCCGTTCCTTGTGCCCCTGCGTCGCAGCATTAGTCGAACCTCGCGGTTCGGGGTCATCTGCGCCGTTGTGTTGCTTTGCGATTGCTCGCTCAGCTCCACTCAAACAATGCTTCCCATCGACCTTGCGGTCGCGGGATACCTTCCTGGACTTTCGGAACCCTTCGACGCCTCACAGCTCGCTCTTTCGGTTGCTTCTCAGAGTCCTCTTGCGAGTCCCCTGTTCCACATCAAGTGGGCTTGCCTCACCCACCGTAGAATCGCCTTACGCCGAAGCGTTGTCTCGATTCCGAGCTCACCTTCCAACCGTTTTTCAGGTCGGTTCGTCCTTGGGCTTCCTCCCTTCAGAGGTTTCTCTCCGTCCTCGCCGCCGGACCCTCTCGGGTCGAGCATTCCTCCTTGCCGTTATCCGTCTTGCGTTGGACCGACTTCGAGGATTTCAGCATCGGGAACCATTCGCCGTAGACCTTTCGGTCTTCGTTTCCTGGACTCCCAGACGGTAGCGTTCTCGCGGGTTTGCGTTATTCACGCAGTTCAGCGGTCGCTCCTCTCTTGGTTGTTCCCCCCCTTCGAGGTTTTTCCGATGTGCCTTCCTGCTTACGCTGGTGGTTCACATTCGCTTCAGTTTCGGGCTTCTTGCGTCCCCCGTCACATCCGTTTTCCGGACTCGCCTTGTGCTTCCACAAAGCTCCTCTCCTGGGCTTCAATCGCATCATCAAGCTTCGGCTACCTCGAGTCTTGCGACTCGTCTTTACCTCGGCCCCGTAATGCGTGCGCTCTTCAGAGTGTCAGAGATCCGGTCGGTCATCCTGGTGTCACCAGAAATCCCTCCCTGGGGTCTTCGTCCGACTTCAGCAACCTCTGACTTGCGTCAGTTCCGCACTCCGCTGCTTTCGCTTTGGGGTGCAGGGGTCACCGTCGGTCCCCGTGGACGCGCCCTTCGTCGCCATCCGGGATTGCTTGTGCCCCACACCCACCCCGGTGCGCAAGTGCTTTCCAAACATATTTCCGGCGCGTTTCGGGCCGGCCATGCTCAATGGCACTTTCCCGGGTTTTCCACATGAAATCCCCAGAGCCATCAAAGGCACGCCTTTGTGTGGCCTTTCGGTGCAGCGGTACTCTAATCGCTTGATATCACGTGCGATCCGAGGCCGCCGCGCGGGGCTTCAACGGGTCGCGTCGAGCCGCATCGGCATCCCGAGAAGCGATCTGCGCCGCAGATCTTGAATCACCTGCACGAGCGCCGACGGCGAAATATCCTCGAATTGCAGGGGGAGCTCGAGCCGGGTGTGTTCGCCCTGCACGACGATCGTGTCGTCACCGAGCTCGACCTTGTCGATCTCGCGCCAGAGGAACGCCGTCGTCACGGCCTCACCCTCCATCCACGTCAGCCCGTCGCGTCGTAACGACAGAACCCGCTCGCTTCGCATCATTCGAGACAATCGGGTCGCAAGCCAGAGGGGGCCGGACATGACCAGCAGGATCCCAACGATATAGACAGGCAACCACGGGCTACCAAAGTCGACCCGCTCGACTCGGAGCCCGCCGAGCACGACCGCCCCTGTCATGACGAAACCGAAGGCCTGCGCCCAGGCTCTGTAGACGCGGCCGCGAATCGACGGTCGGTACCACGCCAGCAGGTCGCGCCCCGGGTCCCGGTTCAAGCTCCCCTCTGGAGTCGCCATCGACATCGTCGCCTCATTATGGATGCGCACACCTGCGCATGTCCAGGAGGAGACTTGTGCACCACCGCTGCCGAGTCCAGCCGTTCCCCGATCCAGTCACTTCGGCCCGCCGCCCATGCGTGCCGCTTTACAACCCGCGACGCGCCCCGTATTGGCTCCGCATGAGCCGACGCCAGGTCGCACCACCATCAACATCCAGCGCCGACGCCTCGCCCGTCGCGGCCGACGCCCCGGTCACCTTTGAAGCCATGCTGGCAGAGGTGGAACGGATAACCGCCCTCCTCGAACGGGGCGATCTGCCGCTCGAGCAGTCGCTCGCCTCCTTCGAACGCGCCACCCATCTCGCCCAGGAAGCGCAGCGCCTTCTCGAGCGCGCCGAGGGCCGCCTTACCCGGCTAATCGAGACCGGGCCGGGCGAGGTTGGAGAGGTCCCCTTCGACCTCGATGGCGAAAGCAGCGGGCCGCTCTCGACCCATTCCACCGACCGCCGCGTATCCCCACCGCTCGACGACGAAGACTGATGGCCAAGGTCCGCCTCGATCAGCTCCTCGTCGAGCGCGGCCTCGTCGAGTCGCGCGCCCGCGCTCAAGCCCTCATTCTTGCCGGCCGGGTGCGCATCGACGGACGTCGGATCGACAAGGCTGGCACCGCCATCGATCCATCCACCCCTCTCGAGGTCGATTCGGACGATGGCTGGGCATCGCGTGGCAGCCATAAGCTACTCGGCGCCATCGCCGCCTTCAGCGAGCTGCGCGACCGGATCTCTGGCGCCGACTGCCTGGATGTCGGCGCGTCGACCGGCGGCTTCACGGACGTACTGCTCCGCCATGGCGCCAACCGCGTCATCGCGCTCGACGTGGGCTATGGCCAACTCCATGAACGTCTGCGGCAGGATCCACGCGTCGTGATCATGGACCGCACCAACATCAGGGCCGTGGTTCCAGGCGATCTGCCCTACGTCCCGGACCTGGCCGTCTGCGACGCCTCGTTCATCAGCGTGCGCCTCTTCCTCGACGTCGTGTTTCGTGAGCTCGCGCCCGGTGGCTTGTTCCTGGTTCTGGTGAAGCCCCAGTTCGAGGTCGGTCGTGAGAAGGTCGGAAAGGGCGGCGTCGTTCGCGACGATGTGTTGCGACAAGAGGCGCTCGATGCCGTCACGAACCGAGCCGTCGAGCTCGGCTACTCCTCCGTGGGCGCCGTCGAGTCGCCGCTTGCAGGACCAGCTGGCAACCGCGAGTGGTTGCTGCTGCTCTCAAAACCGAAGTCATCGCCGTGAGCGGCCCGTCTTGCGGCCTCGGACCGCGCTCTGACACGGTGGGGTCTTCCCGCTTCCCTCGGGGTTGACCTTTGGTGTAGGGTCTAATCCTAACCGAGAGGTGAGTTGGCGTGCGGGCGCCACGACCTCGAACGTTGGCCTGCTCTTTCGCAGGCCGGTGCAATAGCCGTATCGTGCAGACCCAGCACCGCTTCGGCGGTCAGTTATACCAGTTCACAAGGCCGGCCGCGTGTGTCCGTCAACGACACCGGTCAGGGATCATTGGCGAGGAATCCAGTGACAGAACGAGTGAGCGACAGCAGCGCCAAGAGCCGCTTCGAAGAGTCGAAGTGGATGGCGCGTCGCGTCCGAGACACGGCGCTGGCGCTGTGTGTCCTCGCATCGCTCGGTTCATCGTCGGCGTGCAGCCAGGACGAGGCACCCGTCGACAGTGAAGCGCTGGGCTACGCGAACATCGCGCTCGACATCCCCAACGGCTCTTACATCGAACGCGTCGACTACACGGTCCGCTTCACGTTTCTAGAGTCCACGCCTCCGACACCGACCATAGAGAAGACGTTCACCTCCGTCATGAACCGCGGCGAGCTGGTCGCGATCCTGCCGTGCCGGACCGGCCCGAGCGGCGAAGGCCTCAACCAGGTCGACGTGGTCGCCAAGATCTGGGTCCGCGGCGCGACGACCCCGTTCGACGCCGCCGCCTCGGGTGTCTACTCGTGCGTGCGCAACGCGGACGTGCTCGTCAACGTGGTCCTCAACGTCATCGTACCCCTCGATGGCGGATTCGCCGACCTCGACCTGCTCGTCGCGGGCACGCTCTGTTCGGGCAAGGTCGATCGGAAATACGACGGCTACATGGGAGTTTGTCCCCAGGCTACGTGTGGCCGCTCCGACGAGGTTTTCCTTTTCGCCAATGAATGCAAGACGATCCAGGCCGAGGAGCCGACCTACTGGCTCTGCGGCGACCAGGCCGACTGGACCGTCTCAGGCACGATGGCCAACGCGTTCTTCCCGGTCCCTGACCGCGATGGCGCGTGGACCTTCGGGGTCATTGCCCTCGACGTGTTCCAGATGTTGCAGGCCGACCCGACGCTCACCGACGCGCTCGGCTTCGTCACCGTCTGGTCAGGGGTGTCGGCTTCACGCGCCTACCTCGAGCGCCGCTCCGGTGCGAACGTCCGCCGCGAGAACGCGCCGCTCATGTACGAACATGCGGCCGAGCTCACGCTTGCGCCCGAGGTCGCTGGCCAACCGTCGCCAAAGCTCCTGTTCCTGGTCGAGCAGGTCGGTCTCGGCGCCCGTATCACCTGGCAGACCAGGTTTGGTCGCTGTGATGTGCCCGTCGAAGGTGTCGGACTCTACCCCGGCATGAAGGTCATCGACGTCCGCCGCGACGGCGCCGCCGCCGTGAAGCTCAACCTCGGTCGCGCGGACATCGGGCTCGCCGAGAGCGTCGCGCGCTGTGAGGCGTCGTGGACGACAACCCAGCCCGCTCGCCCCATCGTCACCTGCGGCGCTCCCACGCCGCTCATTCCCTGAGGCTCATTGCTCCGTCACCGCACCGGTTTCGTCCTCGCCCTCACCCTTGCCGCCAGCGCCATCGCGTCCGGCCCGCAAGACGTGCGTGCCGAGCCCGTGACCACGGGGCCGCGCCTCCTCGGGATCTGCCAGACCCTGCTCGGTGAGCAGAGCTCGTACTGCGATGTCATCACCGACTGGTCGATCGAGAAGACGGTCGATACGCCGCTCGCCGAGCAGCCCACGCGACGCGCCATCGGCTACACGATCCGCGTCATCGAAGGGCTCACGCGTTACGTCCTGGGCATGACCTCGATCGTCACGCTGGACGGGCTCATTCCCGAGGGCACCCAGGTCCGCGGCATCGTCGTCAACCTGCAGAAGGCCGACCCCAACGATCCCAACTACGACCCGCTCGACCCGCTCTCGCAGCCCCGCCACACGACGGTCGCGAGCGCTGTCATCGGCGACACCGACCCGAGCTGCGGCTGCCCCTACGTCTCGCCCTCGCAGGCCGGCGGCCTCACGGTCACGCTGCGCGACACGCTCGGCAACACCATCAATACCGGCGAAGACAACGTCATCGAGATGCTGGCCTACGGCGAGCGTGTCATGGTCCAGCTCGACGCCGTCTACGACTTGTCGGCGGGCATCGTGCTGCCGGGCGACAGCGTGCGTATCCAGGCGTGTGTCCAGTACGCCGCGGCCGACGAGGCCGACATCTCCGGCTGCTTCGACTCCGGAGGTGCCGTGCGGAGCGTTCGCGCCTGCCGCGGCTTCGACTTCGAGACCTACGCGCAGCCGCGTTCTGCCACCGTCACGCTCGAAGAAGCCCTCGCCGCACCGAGCAACCCCTGGGTCGTTCTCACCGGCTTTCGCGCCCGTTCGCTGAGCGAGCTCATCACGCCGCCCGACCTCTTCGGTGTCATGCCCGGCGGTGACCCGGTCACCTTCCAGGTCACTGCCAGCGGCAGCCCCGGAACCGAGAGCACCCTCAGTGTGAAGGGCAACGTGAGCTGCGGCGACATCGTCGATTGCGGCGGCGCGACGACCTGCACGGGCTTCATCACCAACACCGGAACGCTCGATTTTCAAGATAGTCGCGGGCGCGTCTCGTCGACCGCTGTGTCGCAGATCATCTGCTCTGCGCATCAGTGCTCGGCGACCCAGCTCGCCTCATGCAACGACGATGATCCGTGCACGACCGACACCTGCGCGGTCGGGCAGGGTTGCATCCACACGCCGTACGAAGGCGCCTGCGACGACGGCAACGCGTGCACGACCGGCGAGATGTGTGTCAGCGGCGTGTGCACGGGTGGCGGTCCCGCGGCTCCGTGCACGGACGACGACAACCCCTGCACCGACGAGTTCTGCGACCCCGACGCCGGATGCGTGCGGGTCGTGAAGCCCAACCGCGCTCGCTGCGAAGACGGCAATCTCTGCACCATCGACGACATCTGTATGGAAGGCATCTGCGTTAGCGGTGCTGCGGTCTCGTGCGACGACGGCAACGCGTGCACACAAGACTTCTGCGGGGTCGACGGGCAATGCGTCAACGCCCCGATCGCGGGCGGGGCGGGCAGCTGCGATGACGGCGACCCGTGCACGGTCGGCGACCGTTGCGGCGGCGGCGGATGCCTGGCCGGCTCGCCTCGAACCTGCGCTGCAGACAACAATGCATGCACGAGCGACGCCTGTGTGCCGATGCTCGGCTGCGTCTATGCGCCGGTCGCGAACAGCTCGCCGTGCTCTGACGGTAGCGCGTGCACGGTCGGTGACCAGTGCGCCGGCGGCGCGTGTGTCGCGGGTGCGCCCGCCAACTGCAATGACGGCAACGCTTGCACCAACGACGGCTGCGACGCCGAGCTCGGGTGCTTCAACGCTCCGCGCACCGGGCCCTGCGATGATGGCTCAGCCTGCACGACGGCGTCCGCCTGCATCGAGGGACAGTGCCGCGGAACGCAGGTGCGCGACTGTGACGACGGCAATCCGTGCACGGTCGACAGCTGCGATGCGGTGCTCGGCTGCCGCAACATCGTGGTCGCCAACGGAACTGGATGTGACGACGGAGACACCTGCAGCACCGGCGAGACCTGCCAGCAGGGGACCTGTCTCGCGACGGCCCTCGTCGATTGTGACGACGGCAACCAGTGCACGACCTCCGCCTGCGTTCCCGGCGAAGGCTGTGTCCATTTGCCGAGGTCTGGGTCCTGCCAGGACGGCAACGCGTGCACCGGACCCGACGTTTGCTCGGGCACGAGCTGTGTGGCCGGCGCCGCGGTGACCTGCGACGATGGCAACGCCTGCACGCAGGACGTTTGCGACCCGGCGCTGGGATGCCAATACCTGCCGGTCTCGGTCGGTTCTTGCGACGATGGCAACCTCTGCACCGGCGCTGGTGCGTGTGTCGCCGGGCAGTGCCAGGCGGGCACGCCGATCTCGTGTGAAGACGGCAACCCCTGCACCGCGGGCACCTGCGATGCGGTCATGGGGTGTGTCCAGACGCAGATCAGCGGGCCTTGCGACGATGGCAATGCATGCACGGGGCCTGGCACCTGCCGAACCGGTACGTGCACGCCGGGGACACCGATCTCGTGTGACGATGGCAACGCCTGCACCGCCGACGCCTGCGTGGCCGGGCTCGGTTGCCAGAACGTGCCGCGTAACGATGTGCCATGCAGCGACGCCAACGCATGCACGGTCGACGACCGATGTGTACAGGGCCAATGCGTGGCGGGCGTCGCGCTCGACTGCAACGACAACAACCCGTGCACTCTCGACACCTGCGGGGCCCAGGGCTGCGTCTACACCCCCGCTGCGGGTGGTTGCAGCGACGGCAACCCGTGCACCCTCGGAGACGTCTGCAGCGCCGGCCTCTGTCAGGGAGGCGACGCCAAGAACTGCGACGACGGCAACTCGTGTACCTCCGACGCGTGCCTGCCCGCGACGGGCTTGTGTCAGTACGCGGTCATCTCGAGCGGCCTCACCTGCGACGATGGCGAGGCATGTACGGGCTGCCCGTGGCCCGAGTCCAGCGTGCGTCGGGGTTTCCATGCCCGTGACGCCCAGCCCGATCCGAGCCTGTGGTCAGGCGTCGTGGCGGTCGCTTTCGAGCTCGACTCGTTCCTCGGACCCGGGACCGGCAAGGCGCAATTCTCCGCCCAGTCGGGTACGCGATTCCTTGTTCTTCCCAATGGTTCCGCGACACTTCGCGGGAATCTGAAGGTCGATGGGCTCTCGGGCAACGAGCTGTGGTCGGTGTCGATGAACTTCGCGTTCCGCGGCGTCGGTCGGGCCGGCCAGGGCGGGACGCCCTTCTACGAGCTGCCGACCACAATCCAGTCGACGAGCTTCACCGACCACTGGGAGTACTGGACGCTCGGAAGTGGCGCAGGCCTGACCCGGGTCAGCGGTGGGGCGGACTCGGCTGCGATTTCGCCGGATGCGACGCTGCAGTCCCTTCCGTTCCAGGTCGGCTTGCGGGCCAATGGGCGCAATCTCGGCTATGGCGCGGCGATGCCGATCCGCTGGACGCGCGGGACCCGTTCGGGCTCCGGGGTCATCCGGCTCGACCTGATTCGTGAGTTCTGCGACCAGTCCGACGTTTGCTCCGCCGGCGCCTGTGTGGGCGGCACCGAGAGCACGGAGTGCAGGGACATCGCGGTTGGCGACTACTGCACTTACGACGACCGCGACTTCGGGACGGCGTGTGGGACAGACCCGACGACGGCCGGCTGTGTGCTCGCGCAGAACTTCTCAGCCATCGCCCTCGAGCGGACTTTCTGCAGCAGTACGCAACGCGGCGTCGCGTTTGGCTTCACGGGGTATCGACGCTGGGGCTTCCTCACTGCGAACCGCATCGACCTCTTCCTGCCGACCGTGGGCAGTGGGACGACGCTGACCGACCTCTGCAATCCGCTCGCGACGACTGCATCGCCGTTCGTTGGCCGCGCCTTCGCGCTCGACCTGTCGATTCGACTCTCCGACGTCGGGGCCCTGCCCGCGCCCGGGAGCGTGCCCTTTGGCGACCTGGTGCGCACCACGGGCAGTTGTGCTGGTCTGTCGCTGCGCGAGATCGCGCGGCGTGCCGAGGCGGTCGCGAGTTATGCGCCGACCGGGGCGACCAGCTGCAACACGCTGAGCGTGCTCGACGCCGAGGTGACCACGATCCTCCAGGGGTTCCGTGGATGCCAGAGCATGCTCGAGGGCGTCGTTCTGCCCGAGTGAGTGCGACGCGCGGGGCCAGCCGAACGTCGGGGCGACCTAGCGGCGTGTCTCAGAGCGGCTTGGCTGCGATGCGCCATGTGCTCGCGGCGAGCCCGCGATGGCGTCGATGAAACGGACGCGACTTGAAGCGTGGAAACCTCGCGCCGAACAGGGTATCGTCCCCTCATGGTACGTCGCTTTGCCCTGCTCCCCCTCGTTCTCCTCGTCAGCACCCTCTTCACCACCGAGTCACAGGGCTACACGCTCTATCTGACGGATGGGAACGACGCCAAGTGCGAGGCCGGGGACGAAGATTTCTGCCCGCAGCCGCTGCGGTGGTGGCGGCGCGAGACCGCGTTCAGCCTGGCTCAGATCACGCCCGGCGAGTTCGCCTTGTCGGAGGTCCGTGCGCTCGTCGAGACGTCGTTCGACGCGTGGATCGACGCCGACTGCGCTTCGACCCCATCGCCCAACGGTCTCGTGCCGGTCGTCACCTTCGCCGGTACGAGCGACGCAACCCGCGCGACCCCGCCCGCGACGGCCAAGGCCGAGCCTGACAACGTCGTGGTCTTCATCCGTTCGAGCTCCGAGTGGACACGGTCGGGCAACTCGGCGAGCTGGATCGCGATCACCAAGATCGCCCACGACCAGACCTCGGGTGAAATCGTCGACGCCGACATCGAGATCAACGACGGCGGCTACACGTTCTCGCTCGACGGAACTCCGACCCAGGGCGAGGTCGACTTCCTCTCGATGCTCATCCACGAGGTCGGCCACTTCTATGGCCTCGACCACTCGCTCATCAACACGGCGACCATGTTCGCGACCTACTCCCAGGTTGCGGGCGACGTCACCGACGCACGCACGCTCGACGCGGATGATGTCACAGGTGTTTGCGCGCTCTACACCAACGTGCCCGAGCGCGGTTCCGAGGATGGGGACGGCGGAGGCGGTTGCAACGGCGGTCCGGTTTCGGGGCTCCTCGGACTGTTGGCCTTGGCCCTGCCGCAGATCCTTCGTGGGCGCAGCCGTCGCACGAGCTGAACGCGGAAAGCCTGCTCAGAGGGCGTCGAGGGTCCCCAGCGCGCGTTTGATCTCGGCGCGTTCCATGAGGGACGGGGCCGAGTCGTAGAGTCTTCTTCGGCTGCTGAAAACAGCTGTCGAGCGGGCGTGGAGCGCCGACATCGCCGCAGCGAGCGCATCGGGCTCAGTCTCGAGCAGCCGTCGCTGAGCGCACAGGGCATCCAGAGCGTCGGCGTTCAGCGCCGTGTAGTCGGCGATGAGTCGGACGGCGGTGTCGGGTTGGTCCTGGTGGCGCTCGAGCAGCGAGAGCATCGCTTCCTCGTGATCGAGGCGGCTCTCGAGGGTGGCGTACACGGAGGCGCGGCGTTCGGCCGCAAGCTCCGCAGCGGTCTTGTCCCCACACCCGAGCGATGCGGTGAGCGGCAACGTCACGGCGATGAGCCAGCGGGTGAGAGCGGACAATGGCGCCTCCAGAGGGTCGGGAGTCTTGCCGCTCAACGCGCGTGCGTCAAGCCGGAGGCGTTGGGGTTGTGGGAGCGAAGCGAGGGAGGGGGCCTACTGCCTCGCTTGGGAGGCCGGACTCGGTGTAAGGGAAGCCATGAACGTCGACCTCGACCGAGCCATCTTGTTTCCCGACCTCGAAGCGCGCAGCTATTGGAGCTTCGCTGCCATCTCGCCCTTGTCGGCCCCGGCGAAGGCCGCGATCGAGCGTTGGCACGACACTTTGGCGCGTCAGGGGATGGCCGGCTTTGGGCTCGCCGTTGCTGCGCGCGACGAGCTCCGGCGGGAGCTCGCGGGTCTATTGGGTGGTGACGAGCGCGACTACGCGCTGACCCAAGGTACGACCGCCGGGATCGTGTCGGTGGCCCGTTCGCTTCGATGGCGAGCGGGTGAGACCATCGTCATCTTCGGCGGCGAGTTCCCCACCAATGTGTTGCCCTGGCAACAGGCGGCCCGAGACTTCGGCCTCGAGATCGAGCTCATCGAGAGCGCTGACTTCGGCGATTGCGACCTCGGTATGTCTCGATTGTCGAGTATCTTGAAGGCCAAGAAAGTGCAGCTGGTCGCGCTCTCCGCCGTCGAATTCCAGAGCGGGCTCAGCATGCCGGTGCGGGCCATCAGCGAGGCGGCGCATGCGGCCGGGGCGCTGGTCTCGGTCGACGCCATCCAGGCTGCCGGCGTGATGCCGCTGAACCTGGCGGACGTGGGCGCGGACTTCGCCTACGGCGGCGGGCACAAGTGGCTGCTCGGGGTGGATGGGGCCGGTTGGGTCTACGCCTCGGAGCGGGGCAAGGACGCGCTGGGGTCTGCGATGGCTGGCTGGCTCTCGGTAGAGGGGGCCATCGACTTCCTCTTCGAGCCCGACCGGTTGGGGCATGAACGCGCGATGCTCTCGCAGCCGCGGGTCCTCGAGTCGGGCTCGACGTCGACTGCGGCAGTGTGTGCATTGCTGCAAGGTGTGAGGCTGTGCCGACGGGCGGATCCAGCGAAGACGCTGGCTTGGGTTCAGGGGCTACACGACCTCGTCGAGGGGCGGCTCGTCGAGCTCGGGTTCGTGTCGCAGCGCGCTGCTCGGCCGGAGTCGCGCTCCGGGACCTTGTCGTTCCTGCCTCCGGCCGGGGTGTCGCTGCGCGCCTTGCAGTCGGCGCTGATGCGCCGGGGTGTGGCGTTGACGATTCCGGACGGGCGCCTTCGGTTGGCGCCACACTTCTGTAGCCGACCGGCCGAGGGAGAGCTCATCGTCGAGGTCATGGCGGAGAGTCTGGTAGAGAGCCGCGGCTGAAGCCTATGGCGTCGGGGCGTCGTCCGGGATCTCGGAGGGCTCGTCTTCGGGGCGAGGCTCGGGAGGGCGTGGGGTGTTGTCGTCGGAGCTGTCGGGGCTCCTGGGCGCGTCGGGCCGGTCGGGCGGGGAGTCTGGGGTTCCCGGGCTCGCGGCCTTGGGCTTCATGATCTCGACGTGGAAGTGAGGTGGCCGGCGCTCGAGGATGACCCGCATCTGGCCGACCTCGCGGATCGCCGCGATGAGGTGTTGGCGCTGGCGTGCCGTCATACCGGTCGAGCGGATATCGAAGGCGAGACCCCGCATGTGGCGCGAGAGGTACTGGCCACGAGCGACCTGGGCCTCGAGGACGTCGGCCATGGCCGCGACGATGCGGTCGCGTTTCCAGCGCTTCTTGCGCCCTTCGCGGTAGGCCTTGGCGAGCGGTACGGTCAGGGCCTGGTTCTTGTAGAGGGCCAGTGAGCCGCCGACGGCGAGCTTTGTGTACATCGCGTCGGCCTGGCGGCGCGGGCTGCGGTAGCCGCTGGTGATCTCCAGCGGCCGCTTGGTCTTGGCGAAGTACAACTCGGCCACGACGTCGATGTGGCGGCGTAGCTCGGGTGTGATGTCGATGCCGGGGACGGCCCGCCACGTGACGCGCGGCTTTGCATTGGCCTCGCTCGGCGCGAGCGTCGGGCTCACGGCGAGGAGGAGGACAAGAGCAAGGGTGGCCGCGCGCGACCCGGTGGAGAGAGTCAAAGCTCAGTCGCCTTTGGACGGGGGAGGTGCGAGATCCTGGTTCTTGCGCCAACGACTGGCGAGCGCCTCGATGTCGTCGCGGTCTTCGCTGGCGCCCAGAGCGCGCAAGGCGCCGGTGGCATCGGGGACAAAGAAGATATGCAGCGTGTCGAGCCGCTTGGCGTCGGTGTTGTCGACGACGTGAACCCTGGCGATGAAGCTGTCGCGGTGGGACTTCTCGACCTTGGCCGCGTCGACCTCCAGGTGCCACTTCTTGCGATGGCCCTGGGCGAACAGGCTGGCGAGCGTCGTGCCGCTCGAGCCCACGAGGTTCTGCTCGAAGCCACGTTCATCGCAAAGCGTTCGTGCGACCTCGACCGAACCCTCACGCATCGCGGCGACCGACTTGGCAAGCCAGGTCACGAGCAGGTCAGGGACCACGGGTTTGTAGGGGCGGGACGGGCGGACACGCGGCGGGCCGATGTCGGCGAGCGCGGGTGCTGCGAGAGGGGTCGAGGCGAGGGCGAGGGTCAGGAGCAGGGTGCGCGTGAGGTTCATGGTGTCTCCAGGGTGGGGCGACCTGAGTCGAGGAGACGGATTGACGCCCCGCGCCCAAAACCGGAGTTCGAACGCGGGGTCACGGCGCACCATTCCTGATGGAACCGGTTCACTTCGGGGGCATACGGAGGGCGCCGTCGAGGCGGATGACCTCGCCGTTGAGCATCGCGTTCTCGAGGATCGAGACGACGAGCTGGCCGTACTCGTCCGGGTCGCCGAGGCGATTGGGGAAGGGCACGGTCTGGGCGAGCTGGTTCTGGACGACCTCGGGCAGGCCGGCGAGCATCGGCGTCTTGAAGAGGCCAGGCGCGATGGTGCAGACGCGAATGCCGACACGCGAGAGGTCACGCGCGATGGGCAGGGTCATGCCGACGACTCCGCCCTTGCTGGCGGAGTAGGCGGCCTGGCCGATCTGCCCGTCATAGGCCGCGACCGAGGCCGTGTTGACGATGACGCCGCGCTCGCCGCCGGGGTTCGGGTCGTTCGACTGCATACGCTGCGAGGCGAGGCGGATGACGTTGAAGGTGCCCGCGATGTTGACGTTGATGACGCGCTGGAAGAGGTCGAGCGCATGGGGGCCTTCCTTGGTGAGGGTGCGCAGCGCGATGGCGATGCCGGCGCAGTTGACGACCAGGTTGAGCGGGCCGAAGGCGGTGTAGGCGAGGTCGATGGCGGCCTGGACGTCGGTCTCGGAGGTGACGTCGGTCGGGGCGAAGCGGGCGTTGGCGCCCAGTGCCTCGGCTTCGGCGGCGCCGTTGCTCTTCGGGAGGTCGGCGATGACGACCTTGGCGCCCAGGCGGAGGAGGCGCTTGGCGGTGGCGAGGCCGAGCCCGGAGGCTCCGCCGGTGACGAGGGCTACTGTGTTCTGGACGTCCATGGTCGTGGTCTCCGTAAGGGGTCGAATGACCGTCGGGAGGTAGCATAGGCGGGCGGCCAGAAAAAGAGGGACGCGCCTGTGCCTGCGCCCACGCCCACGCCCACGCCCACGCCCGCGCCCACGCCCGCGCCCGCGCCCACGCTCGCGCCGCCGCCCGCGCCGACGCCCACGCCCACGCCCACGCCCGCGCCCATGCACGCGCCCGCGCCCACGCCCACGCCCACGCTTGCGCCCGCGCCCACTCCCACGCCCACGCCCACGCCCACGCCCACGCCCACGCCCACGCTTGCGCCCGCGCCGACGCCCGCGCCCATGCACGCGCCCTCAGGCCGAAGAGGTCAGCGCGATGCCGAGCCGGGCCGCGAGCGCGACCAGGTCTTCGGGCAGCGGGGCCATGAGGTCAATCGCGGTCATCGAAGGAGTCGCTGGTAGCGTCAGGCGGAAGGCGTGCAGGGCGTGCCGCGGATGCAGGGTGCACGGTGGATTGTGGTGCATCGATTCGCCGACGAGGGGGTGGCCGATGTGGGCCAGGTGCAGGCGCACCTGGTGTTGGCGACCGGTCTCGAGCGCGACCTCGACGAGGGCGAAGTCAGCGGGGACTCCGGCGTTCGGGGTCGACTGCAGCAGGTGGGTCAGAGCGGTGCGAATCGGCTGGTCGCCCGGTTTGGATTGAGGCTTGGGCGAGGTGGGCGCGACGGCCGGGTTCAGCTTGCCGGTGGCACTATCGAGCGCCATCGTGAGCGGCGCCGCGATCGTCTGCGGGGCGCTCGGGTGGCCGTGCACGATGGCGAGATAACGTTTGGCGCCCGGGGTCTTGAGGCGCTCGGCGAGGGGGGCCACGAGCGAAGGTTTGAGGGCGAAGACATTCAGGCCCGAGGTCATCCGGTCGAGCTGGTGAACCGCCCAGACCTGGCGGTGGAGTGCCGCGACGAGCAGCGACTCGACCGATTGGCGCGGGGCGGGCTCGCCGTGGATCTGGTGGGGCGGGCCGGCGGAGACGAGGCCCGGTGGTTTGTCGACGACGAGGAAGCCGGGCTCACGATGGACGATGCAGGTGAGAATCTCCTCAGGAGTTGTCACTGCAGGCCGCGGGTGAGGAGGTCGCGTGCCGAGATGATACGCAGCTTGCCGTGCCCGACGGCCTTGAGCTGGGTCTCGAGCGAGGCGGGGCCGGCCACGATGAGCGCAAGCTGGTCAGGGGCGATGGGGGCCATGGTCTTCGCGACGTCGTCCGCCGTCGGAGCTGCGAGGCTCTTCTTCCAGTCGGCGAGCCAGCTGAGTGGGATCGAGGCGAGCGCATGGCTCGTGTATTGTTCGAGGGTCTTGGAAATTGTCTCGAATTTGAAGGCAAATGCTTCGACGAGCATGAGGCGCGAGCGCTCGAGCTCGTCGCTCGGGATAGGCGTTTCGATCATAATCGTGAGCTCGGCCTTGGCGAGCGTTATGGCCTTGGTCAGAGCGTCCGGGGTGGCGTCGGTCGAGACCATCATGGCACCCGATTCGTGGCCGCCGAAATCGGGTGAGAAGTAGGCGCCATAGGTCAGGCCCTCGCGGACGCGGAGGGTCTGCATGAGGCGTGAGGTGAAGTCGCCGCCGAGGATGAAGGTGCCAAGCCGAAAGGCCGACCAGCGTGGGTCGAGCATGGTGATGGGGTTCTTGCCGACGAGGCGGAAGGGGATTTGTGACAGGTTCGGGTCATCGATGGTGATGAGCAGCGTGTCGGCCGCGACCGTGGCGGTGTTGGGCATCGCGACGTGGTTGTCGAGGCAGCCGTTGTCGAGACAGAGGCGCCTGGGCCGGCCGGGCAGGGGGCCGGCTTCGATGGTGACGGCGGGGTTCCAGGTTGCGAGGCGCTCGGTGAGCCAGTTGATGAGGCCCCCTTCGTCCAACGCCCCGCCGATGACGAGGACGCCGTTCTTCGGGGCGAAGACCCGGTCGCGGAAGGTGACGAGGTCGTCGCGGGTGATGGTTGGAACCGAGGCGAAGGTGCCAAAGCCCGGGCGCCCGGCGGGGCCGGCCTGAGCGACCATGGTGGCGGCGACCTCGGCCAGGGCGTCGGCGTTGTCGAGGGCGCGAGAGAGGGCGCCGAGGCGCAGGGTCTTCTCACGTTCGAGGAGGTCGGCCGAGAGCGGGTTGTCGAGAGCGACACGAAAGAACAGGTCGAGGAAACGTAAGACCTCGGTGTTGTCGAAGGTCGGGACCTGGCCGCCGATGGAGAAAGACTCGGCGTCGACGTCCGCGGAGATCCAGGCACCGAGGCGAGCGAGCTCCTTGGCGAGGGCCTGTTCGGGGAGGTCAACCAGGCCGGCGGTGGTCATGCGGCCGAGCAGGCTGGCGGTGCCTTCTTTGGAGAGGACGTCGGCGCCCGAGCCGGTGCGAAAGCCGAGGTGGAGCTCGAGGATCGGGTTGATGGCATTGGGGACGAGGATGACCTCGAGGCCGTTGGGCAGCACGAAGTGGATGGCCTTCGGGAGGCCGTCGGGGATCGGGGTGAGTGGCGTCGGGGTAGCGTGGGATAGGGTCGTGAGACCGAGGGTGAGGGCCAGGGCGAGGGCGGCGACGGGCAGACGTGAGGTGCGCGGGGTCGAGCTCATTGCGGGCCTCCGTGGGTCGGGCGCAGGGTCGAGATGGGGCGGTCGGCGAGCGGCAGGTTTTCGACCGCGGCGTCACGGGCCAGGTCGAGGGCGCGATCGACGATGGTGAGGTGGTCGGGGGCAGTGACGGATTCGGTGGGAGCGTCGGCGAGGACGGCAGCGGCGTTGGTCATGACCCACTCGCGGACGGCTTGAGCGCTCTTGTCGAGGCCGCGTGCCTCGAGGGCGAACGCGATCGAGGTCTGCAATGCGAGCGCGAGCGCACCGTCGCGACCGGGCGGCAAAGTCGTGGGCGGAGCGGGGATGGTGAGGTCGGCTGCAAAGGGGAGGGCAAGGATCTCGGACAGGCGGGTGAGCGCTAGCGTCGCGGTGTCCGGCGTCGGGTTCTTCGAGGCTTTCTTCAGGGTTGCGAGGTGGGCCTTGCGGGCGGCCTCGAGCTCACGCGAGGCGGTTGTGAGCTCCTTGTCCTGAAGGGCTGCGCGGGCCTTGCGTTTGACGTCGCCCATCTCGTTGTCGCGCATGTATTTTGTGATGGCGGTCTTCTCCGCGGCGGAGGCAGAGCGCATCGCGAGGTCGGCGCGTTGCTTGAGGAGGGCTATCGCGCGGCGTTCACGTTCGAGCTCGCCTCGGCGCGCCTGGAGCTCGAGCGTTGCTTTGAAGATTTCGGCCGAGGTCTGGGCGAGCGGGGCGAACGGTGAGTCGTGGGCCGCGAGGGTGACGAGCTCGACCAGGCGGTCGGGCGAGATCACGACGACGCGGCTGCGCTGGGACTTGACGAGCCAGCGGCGGGCCGCTGCGGCGAGGTCGTCCGAGGTCAGCTTGGCGAAGAGCTCGAGGCGCTCGTGGAAGGCCAGCGGCGAGCCGGTGCTGGAGATGGCGAAGCCGATGGACTCACCCTTGTCGCTGTTCGAGAGGTTCTGGCGGATGAGGTCGGAGCGAAGGCTGGCGACGGCTTCGGCGAGCTCGTCGGAAGGCAGCCCTTCGGTGGCGATGCGGGCCGTTTCGTCGTCGAGTGCGAGCTCGATGTCGTGGACCGTGACGCCCGGGAGGAGGTCGGCGCGCCAGACGTAGGCGTAGGGGAAATGAAGCGGCGTGAGGCTCGCGCCGAGGCTCGAGACCTTGGGGGTGTCGGCATACATGAGGCGCTTGGCGAGGCGGCCGGACTTGCCGCCTGTCAGTGCCCAGTCGATGAGCTCGAGAGCCGCGTAGTCGCGGGTCGTCGCGCCCGATGGGGCAGGAGCGCGATAGCTCCAGACGACGGACGTCTGGGCGGTCTGAAGGAACAGATGGTCGCTGCGAGGGCCGGTCCAGGACTCGGTGATGGCCTGGACTTCGCTGCGTTGGGCGAAGGTCGTTTGAACGGCCGCGCCCTTCAGTGGGCCCCAGAGCTCGTTGACCCAGGCGAGTGTCGTGGCAGGGTCGAAGTCGCCCGCGATGACGAGGAAGGCGTTGTCGGGGCGGTAGTGTCGGGCGTGGTAGAGCTGGGCGGTCTCGAGTGGGACGCTGTCGAGGTCGCGCATCCAGCCGATGGGACCCCAGCGATAAGGGAATCGATCGAAGGAGTTACGGACTGCGCGTTCCTCGGCGAGCTCGGTCGGGTCGGCGTCGACACGTTGGCGTCGCTCGCTCTTGACGACCTCGCGTTCGGGCTCGAGGTGGATGAAGTCGACCTTCATGTGGGCGAAGCGGTCGGCTTCGATGTCGAGGATGGTGCGCAGGTGTTCTTTGGGGGTGTAGGCCCAATAGACGGTCGCGTCGTGGAAGGTGAAGGCGTTGTTCTTGGCGCCGAGCGGGGCGAGCGCGAGGTCGTAGTTCGGGTAGCGTTCAGTGCCCTGGAACATGAGGTGTTCGAAGAAGTGCGAGAGGCCAGTCGTGCCGTGCAGCTCGCCGGGGGCGGCTTCGTTTTCGTCGACGGAGCCGACCTTGACCCAGACCTGGACGCTGACGAGAGGGGCGCTCGCGTCGGGGAGGAAGTGGACTTCCAGGCCGTTGTCGAGGCGGTGTGTGGTGACGGCTGGGCGGAAGGAGCCGGCGGCCGCGATGACGCGGTGTGGGGAGCGCTCGGGGGGCGTCGGCTCGGGCGTTGGGACGCTCGCGCAGGCGGTGGTGAGGAGTGCAAGGCCAAGGCCCATCATGAGGGATTCGAGAGGGAGGGCAGGGCGGTTCACGAGAGGTCCTCCTCGTTCAGGGCGGCCATGAGATCGAAACCTTCAAGAGCTTCGGCGGTTTCGGGGTCGAGCTCCGCGCCGTCGCCGGCGCGCGGGCCAGCGACACGATACTCTTCGCCAAGCCAACGCGAGAGGTCGACGAGCTTGCAACGCGACGAGCAGAACGGGCGATGTCGGAGCTCGGGTCCGTCGGTCGGCAGAGGGTTGTCGCAGATCGAACAGGTCGGTGGGGCCGCGGCCATGGTGTGCTCCCAGCGGCCAAAGCGCGATGCCTGGCCGCGCGCGACGTTGCGTGGGGGCGTGTGCGCTTGTCAAGCGCGACCGGGTGCCGAGGTTCGCGAGGTTGGTCGAGTCGGTGTGCCGGGCATGGGGCTCTTCGCGATCGAGTTCGTCGGTGGGGGAGGAGCGTCGCGGGGAGCACGAGCTTTACACGCTGACGCGAGCGGCCCCCTCTGATAAGAGAGCGTCGTGGGTATCTTATACGTCATCCTGATGATCGGTGGCCTCATCCTGGTCCACGAGTTCGGCCACTACATCGTCGCCCGATGGATGGGGGTCCACGTCGTGGAGTTCGCCATCGGCGTTGGCCCCAAGATATGGGTCAAGAAAGGAAAACAGCGACGGCCCGACCTGCCGCCGACCGAGTACACGATCGGCGCGTTGCCATTTGGCGGCTTCGTGAAGATGCTTGGTACCGACCCGCATGAAGTGGTGCCGCCCGAGATCGAAGCGGTGTCGTTCAACGCGCGACCGGTCTGGCGTCGCTTCCTCGTGATGATCGCGGGGCCGGCGTTCAACATCCTGCTCGCACTGGTCATCTACTTCTGCGCGGGCCTCTTCGAGTCGAAGCTGCCGTCGAGCCGCGTCGGGGTCGTCGATTCGAATGGCGCTGCGTGGAAGGCGGGGCTTCGGCCCGGCGACGAGATCATCGCCATCGACGGCGATGAGATCGCGTACTTCTGGCAGGTGCAGGACGAGGTCTCGGCCAAGTATGCCGAGGTCGAAGACCCGACGACCGGGGAGTCGAAGGTCGTCGGTCAGCCCATCGAGCTCACCTGGCGCCACCACGGTCAGGTCGTCACAAAGACCTTCGATACCGATGGCGTCGCGATCGACCGGGTGCCGAACCTGCCTGGTGTGTTGGTGACCAAGCGAGGTCAGCTCGGGGTGACCAGCGACCACGTGCTGCCAATCATGGGGGTCGAACAGGGGTCGCTTGCGCACAAGGCCGGGCTTCGGACCTGGGACCGCATCATCGCTGTGGACGGCGAGCGGGTGGACCAGCTCTCGGTCGCGCTCGACCGCGTGGGCAAGCGGGCGGACAAGGCAGTCGAGGTCACGGCCCTGGCGTACGTGGAGGCGGTCGCGCCCCCTATGGCGCTCGGGCTCGCGCAGGTGAAGAAGGTCGTAATCGAGCCGAGCCCTGGGGCGGGTGATCGCGGTCTGTTCTCGGGCGAGTGTGTCGTTGCGCGGGTGGTCCCGGGGTCGCCGGCCGAAAAGGTCGGTGTGCGTCGCGGCGATCGGATCGTGAGCTTCGCGGAGTCGGAGTGCGCGAGCTGGGAGTTCTTCAACCAGCGCATCCGAGCGGCTGGTCCGGTCGGTGGTGAATTGGTGTGGAAACGGGGCGCGGAGATCCTTCGAGGCTCGCTCTCGGTGGCCAAGTTCGCTTGGCCTCACGAGCTCAGCAAAGAGCACACGATCGGTGTCCATGGCATCGAGGTCCTGACCGAGCGAGCATCGATGGAGTTCGTCGAGAACGAGTCGCGGCTCGCCTACGCCTGGTACAACATGTCCAAGGGGATCGGCGACGCCATGGGGCAGACCCTGTCCATCCTGGGCGGTCTGTTCTCGGGTCGGGTGGCCATCAAGGACGGGCTCGGCGGACCGGTCCTCATGGGGCAGCTCGCGTCGAAGACGACCGAGTATGGCTGGGGCTATTTCTTCGCGCTCATGGCGGGCTTCTCGGTCAGCCTCGGGCTCTTGAACCTGTTGCCGATCCCGATTCTCGACGGTGGGCAGATCCTGTTCCTCGCCATCGAGGGCATCCGGCGCAAACCGGTGTCGCTGCGGGTCCGGATGATTGCGACCTACAGCGGGCTGGCCTTCGTCATCATCCTGATGGTCATCGTGTTCCGCTACGACCTCGAACGCTGCTGGTGATGAAGGCGCCACGCACGAAGCACGAGCTGGTTCTGGGCATCGAGACGGGCAGCGAGCACATCTCGATAGGTCTCCTGGGACTCGTGCCGGGGGCTGGTCTCGATGGTGCGGTGGTCCTCGACGCGCTCACCATGCGGCGCGAGGATCCCCGCGAGGACAGCGTGCTACGCTCGATCGACGCGGTGTTGGCGCGACATGGGAAGGTGCCTTCGGACCTGGTCTTGATCGCCGTCGGGCGGGGGCCTGGGAGCTTCACGGGCATCCGCGTCGGGCTGTCCGTGGCCCTCGGGCTGAGCCTGGGCAGCGGGGTTGCAGCCTGGCCCGTGTGTTCACTGGGCGCATTGGCACTCAACGCAAACGCTCCCGACCGACCCGTCCTGGCGCTGCTCGATGCACGAAAGGGCGAGGTCTATGGCGCCCTGTTTCGGCTTGGTAACGGCGCCCCGGAGGTCTTGCTTGCACCCCGGTTGGGGACGTGCGAAGCGGTCACCGCCCTGGCGGCTTCGACCACGATCGAGGTCTTTGGGGCGGGTGCGACGCCGGTCGTGCTCGGTTCCGGATCGGTGGCGTACGGTGTCGCCTCGGCACTTCCGCCGGGGGCCCACGTGGCCTGCGGCGTAATGGTCGCCTGGCTCGCAGCACACGAATGGAGCGCGAGCAGGCGGGATCCCAGCCAGGCCCCAGCGCTGGACGCGGTCTATCTACGCAGACCTGAAGCGGAAATCGCATTGGAAAGCGGGTAGTGGCATGGCTTACAAGCACACGAAGTTCATTTTCGTCACGGGCGGAGTCGCGAGCTCGCTCGGCAAAGGCCTGACGGCGGCGGCGCTCGGTGCGCTCCTCGAGGCGCGTGGTCTGAACGTGACGGTCCTGAAAATGGACCCGTACATCAACGTCGACCCCGGGACGATGAACCCGTTCCAGCATGGCGAGGTGTTCGTCACCGATGACGGGGCCGAGACGGACCTCGACCTCGGTCACTACGAGCGGTTCCTCGACATCACGACGACCCGCAAGAACAACTTCACGAGCGGTCAGATCTACGACGCCGTCATCAAGAAAGAGCGCCGCGGCGACTATCTGGGCGGCACGGTGCAGGTGATTCCGCATATCACCAATGAGATCAAAGAACGCATCGTTGCGGCCGCCGAAGGGCGCGACATCGCGCTCGTGGAGGTCGGCGGGACGGTAGGCGATATCGAGTCGTTGCCCTTCCTCGAGGCCGTGCGCCAGCTCTCGTTCGACGTCGGTGAGGAGAACGCGTGTTTCCTCCATCTGACCTTCGTGCCGTTCATCGCCGCTGCTGGTGAGCTGAAGACCAAGCCGACCCAGCACTCGGTCAAGTCGCTGCTCGAGATCGGCATCAAGCCGGATATCATCGTGTGTCGCACGGACAGGCCGCTGCCGAGCGACGTGAAGAAGAAGATCAGCCTCTTCTGCAACGTGCGGACCTCGCGTGTCATCACGGCCGAAGACGAGAAGACGATCTACAACCTGCCGCTGGCCCTCCACGCAGAGGGGCTCGACGACCAGGTCGTGGAGCGTCTGCACATCTGGGCGAAGAAGCCGGACCTGTCCGCCTGGGAGCGCGTCGTAAACGGCACGCTGCGCCCGTCGGACGAGGTGCGCATCGCCATCGTCGGCAAGTACACGGACCTCGTCGAGAGCTACAAGTCGCTCAACGAAGCGCTGAAGCACGGCGGCATCGCCAACGAGACCCGGGTGCAGCTCGACTATCTCGACTCCGAGAAGTTCGAAGATGACCCCGAGGCCTTGCGGGTGGCTCTCGGCAACGCCGATGGTGTGCTCGTCCCGGGCGGCTTTGGCCACCGTGGGATCGAAGGCAAAGTCGCGGCTGCGGGCTTTGCGCGTGAGGCGCGGATCCCGTTCTTTGGCATCTGCCTCGGCATGCAGTGCGCAGTCATCGAGTTCGCCCGCGCCAAAGCGGATTGCCCTCGCGCCAACTCGACCGAGTTCGACAAGGAGACACCCCACCCGGTGATCCACCTGATGGAGGCGCAGAAGGCGGTCGAGGGCAAGGGCGCGTCCATGCGTCTCGGCGCCTATCCGTGCACGCTCCAGGCCGACTCGAAGGCTTTCAAGGCGTACGGCAAACGACTCATCAGCGAGCGCCATCGCCATCGCTACGAGTTCAACAACACCTACCGCGAGCGCCTCGCCGAGCAGGGCCTGCTGTTCACCGGCCTGAACCCTGACCTCGACCTGGTCGAGGTCATCGAGGTCATCGACCACCCGTGGTTTGTCGGCGTGCAGTTCCACCCCGAGTACAAGTCGCGTCCGCTTTCGCCACACCCGCTCTTCGCGGCGTTCATCGGCGCGGCCCTCGACTACAAACGCGGCAAGTAGGTGCGCGGCTTCGGGGGCCTTGTCCCACAAGCGCCCGAAGTGCATCGCGACTGAACCTCTGTTCAGGGGATTTCTTTGCGCATCGCGGGGCTCGGGGCTAGGGTCCCGGACGTGGCACCCTCGACTACAACGACCCTCCGCAATGACCGCTCGACCCGTTCTCGCGACCCTCGGGACGCGGATGACACCACGCGGGAGCGCGACCCCATCATCAGGCTCGAGATCTACGGGATCCTCGTCCTGAGCTTTGCGGTGGCGCTCACTCTCGCGCTCCTGAGCTTCGATGCAACGGACGTCGGTGGAGGGCCACGAGCAGGGCGCACCGGCAACCTGCTCGGACCTGTCGGGGCCCACATCGCCGACATGTTCCTCGCCACCATCGGCGTTGGAAGCTTTGGTATTGCCATCGTTTTTGGATGGCTCGGCTTCAGCTACCTCGTCGGGCGGCGCGGCCGGATGCAGCGACTCGACGTGCTCGGCGCGCTCTGCGGACTCGTCTCGCTCACGGTCCTCGCCCACGTCATCGCGACGCCCATGCGACTGCTCGAGCACGCCCCGGGTGGAAAGCTCGGCTCTCTCATCGGCGAGGTCTCGTCGAGCCTCCTGTCGGGGCCAGGCACTTTCCTCGTATTCTGCGCGGTCGGGGTCGTATCGCTCGTGTTGCTCACCCGGATGAGCATCTTCGACCTCGCGGGTGGGGTCGGGCGGTTCTCGAAGAAGACGGGCGGGGTCATCGCCAAGGCCATCAAGATGGGCGAGGGCGACATCGTCGTGGGCCGGCGGGACAAGGGCGAGACCGCATCCGCTCGTCGGTCCGAGGGTGATCGCAACGACAAGGGCCAACAGTTCGACAAGGCCGACAAGTCGAGCAGCGAACGGCTCGACAAGGTCGCCGCGGCTGCGAAGGGGACTCGCACCGAGGTGGGGGGCGACGCGCCGAAAGCGGTGCCACCGGTCGCAGGGCCGGTCAGCACTGGCGTTGCTCCCGTTCCGACCGGCATTCCGAAGGCAAGGGCGACGAAGGTCGTGTCTGCCGAGGCCGTCGTGGTCCCGGAGGTCGACGAGGGTCCGCGCATCGCGGAGCCGCGACGCAACAATCCGCCCGGGCTCCAGGCGGCATCCACCGTCAGCGCCGACGAGGTCGACGAAGACGAGGCCGACGACGGCGAGGACCTCATCGACGAGGCCTGGTCGGACGACGAGCCTCGGCAATGGCGACGAGGAGGAGGAAGGCGAGGACGGCGACGAGACCGACGACGGCTGGGACGGCGAGAGCGATCCATCCGAGGATGGCGAATCCGAGGCAGGAGGCGGCGACATCAAGATCGTCGAGTCGGCCGCGATGAAGCGCACCCGCGAGCTCTCTCCCGACGCCATCGAGGCCATGACGGCGGCGCAAATCGCCCTCCCCGTGGTGCAGGTCGAGAAGCCCTTCGTCCTGCCGAGCCTCTCGATGCTCGACTATCGGCCGCCCGAGACGACGTCCTACGACCGCGAGCTCCTGAAGCGGAACGCACAGATCCTCGAGACCAAGCTGCTCGACTACAAGGTGAAGGGGAAGGTCGTCGAGATCCACCCTGGCCCCGTCATCACCATGTACGAGTTCATGCCCGCCCCGGGTGTGAAGGTCTCGGCCATCGCCAACCTCGCCAACGACCTCGCCATGGCGCTCTCCGCCATCTCGATTCGTATCGTCGCGCCCATCCCTGGCAAGAACGTGGTCGGCATCGAGATCCCCAACGCCGCGCGGGAGACCGTGTGGTTGAAAGAGATCCTGAGCGACACGAGCTACTCGCGCGCCAAGTCGAAGCTCACCCTCGCACTCGGCAAGGACATCGTCGGCAACCCGACATGTATGGACCTGGCCAAGGCCCCGCATCTCCTCGTCGCTGGTGCTACGGGCGCAGGCAAGTCCGTCGCCATCAACAGCTTCGTGGTGTCGCTCCTCTTCAAGGCCGAGCCCTCCGACGTTCGTGTCATCATGGTCGACCCGAAGATGCTCGAGCTCTCGATCTACGAGGGCATCCCGCATCTGCTGCTCCCCGTCGTGACCGATCCGAAGCAGGCCGCAACCGCACTGAAGTGGGCCGTCAAGGAGATGGAGCGCCGCTACAAGCTGCTCGCGGACATGGGGGTTCGAAACCTCGTCGGCTACAACCAGAAGGTGGCCCAGCTCCTCGAGGATCCGACCCAGCGTCTGCCCGAGCGTCTCCGCCTCGCGCGCCTGAAGCGTGAGGCGAAGGGCGAGCCCGACCCGAAGGGATCCATCCTCGATGGCGATGGCAAGCAGGTCGAGCGCCTGCCGTCGATCGTCGTCATCATCGACGAGCTCGCCGACCTCATGATGGTCGCGAGTAAAGAGGTCGAGCACTGCATCGCGCGCCTCGCGCAGATGGCCCGTGCCGCCGGAATCCATCTCATCCTCGCTACCCAACGCCCCTCGGTCGACGTCATCACCGGCCTCATCAAGGCCAACTTCCCGACCCGTATCTCGTTTCGTGTGGCCTCGCAGATCGACTCGCGCACCATCCTCGACCAGAAGGGCGCGGAAGCCCTCCTCGGCATGGGCGACATGTTGTTCCTGCCGCCCGGCTCCGGGCTCCAGCGCGTCCACGGCTGCTACGTCTCCGAGGAGGAGGTCCATGCAGTCGTCGCCCATCTCAAGGAGCAGGGGAGCCCCGAGTACGACATGGGCATCCTCGTGTCCGAGGACGACGACGACTCCAGCAGCACGAGCGCGGCCGCCGATGCCGACGGTGACGATCTCTACAACCAGGCCGTCCGGATCGCCGTCGAAGCGCGCTACATCTCGACGTCCTACCTCCAGCGCAAGCTCAAGATCGGCTACAACCGCTCCGCCCGCATCATCGAGCAGATGGAAGAGAATGGCATCATCGGGCCATCCGATGGTACGAGCCGTCCGCGCGAAGTCTTCATCGACACGATCTGAGACCGCGTCCCCTCCATCGAAACCACCGCGTTTTCGCGGCACGAGCTCGCACTCGGACCAAGATGCTCGATTTTCTGACAACTCGATTTTCGAGGCTTTGCGCCCCTGACGCTCGGAACCTCGAGGCGATCGTCTCCCGCTGCTCCTTCCGGTCCGAAAGCGCGTCGGCTTCGCACACCTGCTCCGGGGTTCCGCACGCTCACCCCGCCGGAGCCCCGCCATGAACGCGCTCGAAGACGCGCCAACCACGACGCTCTCGCTCATCACGCGCTCGCCCACCCGTGCGGTCATCGCGCTTGGCCTGCCACTCGCGCTCGCTTCGTTCTTCCAGGCCGGCTTCAACCTGACCGAGGTCTGGGCCTTCGGCCAGGTCGGCGATGGCGGCGCCTCGCTCGCCGGGGCCGCCGTCTCGGACATGATCACCGCGCTGTTTGCGCTGCTCGCTAGCGGGCTTGGCAACGCCGCGGTGGCGCAGATCTCGGCCGCGACCGGTGCCGGTGACGAGAATCGTGCCCGGGTCGCGGCGCGCCAGGCCATCCTGGTGGGCCTCCTCCTGTCGCTCGGGTCGGTCCTCGTCGGGCTCTTGGCGACGCCTCTTGGCGAAGCGTTCATGTCACCCGCCTCCCGCGAGCAAGGCACGGCGTTCCTCCGCATCATGGGGCTCGGTGGCTTTGGCACCGTCTTCATGGTGGTGTCGATCGGCATCCTGCGTGCCCGTGGCGACTCGATTCGCCCCCTCATCCTCATCGCGTGTGTGTCCATCGCGACGCTCGTCCTCGAGATGGCGTTCGTGCTCGGGTGGTGGGGACTCGACCCGTCTGGCATCGTCCCTTGCGCATGGGTCACCGTCATCCTGCGCGGCTTCACCGGGGCCTGGGGGCTCTGGATGATCAACCGCACGCTGCCGTTGCGCCCCGGCATTGGGCAGAGTTTCCTCGACCGCCGGGTCCTGCGCGAGCAGGTCAGCCTCGGGCTCATGTCGGCGCTCCAGCAGAGCATCCGCGTGCTCGGCATGTTGGCGCTCATCGCGTTGTCGGCCGTCAAGCTCGGCGCCGGCGAATCCACCTCGCTCTTCGTCGCGCTCACCGTCTGGTCCAAGATCGACATCCCGATGATCATGCTCGCGTACGCCTGGGGTGGTGGGACCTCGCCCATCGTTGGTATGGCTCTGGGGGCCCAGCAGAAGGACCGCGCGCGCAAAGCCGCCTGGGCCGGCGCCCGCGTGGCCGCCGTCGCAGCCCTCTTCAATACGGCCGCCGTCCTGCTCCTCGCGGAGACGCTCGTCTCCGCCTTCATCCCGGATGAGGCGCTCGCCATCGCCGACTCGGTGTCGCTGCTCCACCACATCGCGCCCGTGTATCCATTCATGGCGTTTGGAATCTGCGTCGGCTTTGCTTTCAACGGCGCCGGCGACATGACGCGGCCTCTATGGTGGGACCTCGGCATCCTGGTCGTCGTTCAGGGCGGGCTCGCGTTCCTGCTCGGCGACCCCGAGTGGTTCGGGGTCACCGGCTTCTTCATCGCGCTCACCGTGTCGGGCGTGCTTCAGGGCGTCGTCCCCGGCTGGTTTCTCGCCCGCCGCAGGTGGTGACCTGCCTCAGTGGACAAACAGGTCGTCGAGCGTGACATCCTCGACGACCACGTCGCCGTTGGGTCCGCCCACCATGAAGGTGCCTAGGAAGAACTGCTCGACGAACTCGCGGTCTTCGTTACGCTCGGAGAGCTCGTCGTGTTTGATGACGCGGATACCCCCATCGTTGTGTGGGAACTTCGTGAGCTCGGGCTCGAGGTGTTCGAGTCGGATGTCCTCCCCATTCGGCAGCGTGCGGAGCTGCAGTCCTGACCCCAGCGGCTCCGCGCTCGCGTAGATGGAGTTGAACGCATGGAGGCCCTCGAGCGCTTGTTGCATCTCGGATGGACTCGGCATCCGACGCTTCGCGCCGACGGTCACGGCAGGACAGAAGTTGGAGCCCTGGCGGCCCATCCGGCAACATTCCTCCCAAGCCCGAACCGGCAGGTCGTCCTGATCGACGCACGCGATGACAATCGTGTCGGTCCCGAGCTCACCCAGTTTCCAGGCCTCGAACGTCGCTTCATTCGGCGCGATGTGCAGCGCGATCTCGAGCTGGTGGTCGATGCGCATCCGCGTCGCGAGCCTGAGCCAGCGCGTCTGCCGTCGCTCGGGGAAGTGGACCGCGATGGCCTCCTGCCCGGTCAGCGTGTACCAGGCGAAGCTCGTGGCGAGGAGAAAGCTCGCGTCGAACATCCGGTTCATGAACGAAGCTTCGACGCCCGGCTGGAGCCAGTACCAGCGACCATCCGACTCGATGTACTCACCGTGGGTGCTGATGGCGTCGAGGACCCGCGTATCGAGCGTCTTGCGCTCCTCGCTGCTCATGCCCAGCTCGACCGGCAGCGGTAGCTCTCCGACCTCGCGCATGATCTCCGGCCGCGACAGCTCGAGGCGTTTCGGCAGGTGCGGGCGTCCCTTACGCGGCGAGGTGATCGCCTCCTCGAGGACCCGATGGATGGCGGGGCGACTCCCCCGGCCGGGCCGGCAACGCGTCACCGCGCGCAGCTCACCCGAGGTTCCGAGGACGTAATCGACGACCCATGCGTCCGAGTTGCACGGCGGTCGAACGGACATACGGCCGACGGTCCAGGTGCCGTGTTGGAGGCGGTGCGAAGGCGGTTTCATGAGACTCCTGCGAGGGCATTGGGCAAGCCACACCGACCACCTGATGGTGGAGGCGGGGTCGAGCCAGCGGTGCCGGCCACCAACGCAAGGCCCGGGCCAACGTCGAAGTCCGCGCCACAGGCCGTCCTCGCAGGCTTACGAGTGTCCCATCAGGTGTCCCAAGTGTCCCAAACCGTCCCAAAGTGTCCCATCGATGGGACACCTTCGGGAGTGAGGCGACACCAGGCAGCATGTGACCTGCGGCGCTACTCTTGCGGCGCCTTACCAGTCTCCACGGACCTCTCGATCACCACTTGAAGCCGGCGCGGATCCACAACAACCCTGCGTCGACGAGGCTCCTCAGCTCCTTCTCGGGGGCCACGACCACGTCGGCGACGGCCTTGTCGGCTGCGGCCAGCATGAATCGTTCGGGCCGTTTGCGGTCACGCGCGATGACGTTCAGCAGACCGAGGAGGCCATACGGATCGATGACCGAGCGCCGCGTATCGAGCTCGACCCGGTAGTGCCGCCCGTCGACCCACGCCTCGAGCGCGATGCTCTCGCCGTTGTCGAGCTCTTCCAGAAAGTCCACACCGTCGAAGGTGACCGGCGCGATACGCGCGAGGCGATAGGCCAGAGCATCGTGGTCCACGATCCCATCAAGCCCTTCCTGCGAGGCCGTGTCGAAGCGCACGACCCGCCCGTGCCGGCGCATCAGCTCACGTGCCGACGGCCGAAACTTCGGGTGCGCGATGGACTTGTCGCCGATGAGCCCGCGGCGCTCGAAGTCTTCGAGCATCACGCTCCGCGACGGATGGATGAGCAACGCCCCGACCACCTCGTCGAGCCGCCACTCGTCCGACGCGATGGATGACGCCAGGCGACGCGCCCGCGGCCAGTCGCGGTCAGCCATCGCGCCCAGCGCCAGCACACGCCGCTCCGGCTTGCGCGGGTCGAGTGCGAGCAGCTCGAGGGCCTCGATGTCCTCGGGCAGGGGGTCCTCTTCGTAGGCGGGCAGCTCGAAGGTCGGGGGCTCGGCGAGGAAACGCCGAATCTCCGCCCCGAGCGACGCTCCGGACACCGCGGCCTCGAGACGCACGAGAAAGGCCCGCGCCGCCGGCGCCTTGAGCTCGGCGATGAGCCTCACCGTCCAGGCCTGGGCCTCGCGCGGCAACGACCCGATGGCCGCAAACACCCGCGTCTCGAACGAGTCGGACCAGGCCATGCCCCCGTGGTCACGCAGCGACGAGAGCCTCAGCAGGTGGGCCGATACTGGCACGTCCATGCGCTCGAATACGCGGTTGAAGCGCTCGCCGCGCCCACTCGACGCCAGCGCGAAGAGGTGGTCCGCAGCCGCACCCGGCTGCTCGGTCTCGACCATCTGCGCGGCGAAACCCGCAATACCCTCGCGGTGCGAGTCGGGGATGAGCACTTTGAGAGCGTCCTCCGCGGCCTTGTCGCCCGGCGCCACCAGCGGTGCCAACGCGCGCAGGCTGTCGAGCCATGCGGCACCGACCTCAGGGTCCTCCGCGAGCCTCATCCGGACCCAGTGTGGCGGCAGGAAGTCTTCGTCCTCCTGGGCGAAACGCTCGAGCTCGCCCAGCGTCATCGGCATCGGCTGCATGAGCCGCGTCGGAGGATTGTCGTCCACCTCAACCGAGGCGTAGGGGATCGGGGCCGTGGCTTCGCGCATCGTTTACACCGGGTCGCCAGTTCAGTCGCTGGATCGCTCCAGCGCGCGAACCTTATCACGCCGGTCAGACCCGCGACAGGCCACCCCAGGGCATCGTCATCACTCGTGATTTCAGTCCCGCGCCACCGGGCGCCCGAGTCCGAAGTGCCGGTGGTCCTGCAGCGTGCAGCGGTCTTCGACGACCCCGATGCCGGCTTGGACCAGGGCCGACACAACCGCGGCGTTGCGGATCCCGAGCTGCAACCAGACGTACTTCGGCGCGAGCGCCAAAAGCTCTTCGAGATGCTGGGGCAGATCCTCGGAACGACGGAACACGTCGACCATGTCGACCACGCCGACCCCAGCGAGTGTGGCGCGGACGGGCTCGCCCCACAGTACCTTGCCGACCTTTGTCGGGTTCACGGGTAGAATTCGATAACCCTTTCGAAACAAGTAGTCCGGCACATAATGGGCCGGGCGGAACGGGTCGTCATGGGCTCCGAGAACGGCGACTGTCGGCGAGGTTTCGAGGGCCCTCTGGATATCTGCATCGTTGACGAGGAGCGGCATGTCCCGACGTTAGTCCACGCCCGGCCCATTCGTCGAGTTCGCTCCACAAACCTCGCCGTCTGGTCGCGTGCACCTCACCTCACCGGCCCCCCATTGACGGCGTTCGACAGTCGGCGACCGCTCGGCTAGCGTATCTCCATGTCGAATCAAATGCCCCACACCGAGCAGGGCCGGACGATCACCATCGTCGGTCAGGTCCTCATCCTCTGTGCCTGGTTCGCCGTCATTGCCGCAGCATTGCTGGGCGATTCCGACGTGGCTCTGCTCCCCTTGAGCATCGGCGGTGGGGTCGGGCTGATCCTGAGTGGCATCGGCTTTTTCCGACTGCGCCCGCGTCTCGCCACGCTCGGCACCGCGGCGGGCTGGGTCCTGCTCGGCGGCATTGCACTCGCGCTGCTCGTCTACGCCCTCGTCCCCAGCGGTCGCGAATGGGGCAAGCTCGCCGCCCTCATCTTCGCTCTGGGTGTGGTCGCGATCTGCCTCGTCACGGCCCAGCTCCTCGCTTCACTCGGCCTCACCCGCACGGCCAATGCCGCAGGTTGGACGGGGTTCGCGGCCAACGTGACGGCACTCCTCGTCGGATTGCTCGCGCTGGCTCTGGGAGGTGAAACGCTCTTCGTCGCGCTCGCCGCCAGCATCGTCGGTCACATCGCCTTCCTCATCGGGCTCGCACGCCCGGACCACCCCGTCACCCCCTCGGCTTCACCATGAACAGCACGGGACACCGCGTCATCGTCACGACACTTGCCGAAAGCGCCGACCAGGCCATCGCCGGCGACACGTTTCGCCTCGAGCCGATGGACTTCCCCGATACCACCTCGCTGGCCGCCCACGACGTCGTCATCGCGGTAAAGAGCGCGGCCGTCGGCTGGGTCGACCTCATCATGGCCAGCGGCCAATACCAACACCTCTTGACCCCGCCCTACACGCCCGGCCTCGAGTACGCCGGCACGGTCGCCTGGGTCGGGTCAGGCGTCAGCGAGGTCGCAGTCGGCGACGCCGTCATCGCCGACGGCTTCCACGCCGGGCCCCGCTCGAAGGGCAATTACCAACGCTGGGGCGGGTTCGCCACCTGGGCCGTCGCCCCGGCCTACGCCGTCGTCAAGAAGCCGACCAACCTCGACTTCGACCAGGCCAGCAGCGTCTTTGGCAACTACGAGACCGCCTATCACGGCCTCATCACACGTGGCCGCCTGACGCCGAACGACACGGTCGTCATCCACGGCGCCTCGGGCTCGACCGGGCTCGCCGCTGTCCACATCGCCAAGGTGATCGGGGCTACCGTCATCGCCACTGGCCGCTCCGACGACAAGCTCGCCCAGGTCAAAGCCGAAGGCGCCGACCACGTCGTCAACATCCGCGACCTCAGCGACGACCCGGCTTCATCGGGCGTGCGGCGTTTTCGCGACGACATCAAAGCGCTCACCAGCGGTCGTGGCGCGGACCTCGTCTATGACGGCGTCGGCGGGGCAGTCGGCCTGGAAAGCCTGCGCAGTCTCCGCTTCGGTGGCCGTTATCTCGTCATCGGCTGGGCATCGACACCCAATGTCGCCAAGGGCCGCGGCGAGCGTGGGGCACCCAATGCCAACCAGCTCCCGACCAACCTCATCATGATGAAGTCGCTCGAGGTCCTCGGCAGTCCAGTCGCGCTCGCCACCTTCGAAGACCCGAGCATCGGGCCACCCCGTCGCAGACAGATCCTCGAATGGGTCGAGGCCGGCCTGCTCGTGCCCAGGGTCTCTCACCGCTACGCGCTCGCCGACTACCGCGAGGCCATGCGCGCCAAGTGGCAGGGCGAGGTGCTCGGCGGCTGCGTCCTTCATCCCGCCCCAAACCCGTAGTCTCGAGGTCGATGCACTGCACCAGACGCTCGAGCCATACATCTTCGAGCGCCTCGGTAACTTCACAAAGGCGTGGGTGGCAGGGGCTGCGTGATCGGGTTAACGTGCGGACTTCGTGATCCGACCGGGGCCAGCGACCCGGACCGGCACGACCATCCTGCAAGGCAACCTGATGAAGCTGACGCACGCGCGTGTCACCAAGTACCGATGTATCGAGGACTCCACCGACGTCCCGATCGAGGCCGACATCACGGCGCTGATCGGTCGCAACGAGTCGGGCAAGACCGCCTTCCTCGAAGCGGTCCGACGCATCAACCCGGCCGACGGCGCCCGCCTCGACGTGGTCACCGACTACCCGCGCAACCAGCTCGCCGCCTATCGCCGCCGCCACGAGAAGTCCCCCGACACGGTCGTCACCGCGCGTTTCGAGCTCGCTGACGACGACGTTCGTGAGGTCGAGCGGCGCTTCGGCAAAGACATTCTCAGCGCCCGTGAGGTGCGGGTCCGCCGCGACTACAAAGGGCAGCTCGCGGTCGACCTGTCAGTCAACGAGCCCATGGTCGTGGCCCAGCTCGTCGCCAAACGACAGGACCTCGACGGCGAGGCCAAGGTCGCAGCCGACGCCGCCCAGAGCTTTCGGGACCTCTTGACCCGCCTCGAGCCACACATCGCTGACAGCCGTGGCGCGGGTGTGCTTTATCAAGTCGCCCAACAGCTCCAGGCCAACCCGCTCGACCGACGTATCTGGAACGAGTCGCTGGCGACCCGCCTCCCACGCTTCATCTCGTTTGGTGAAGCCGACGTCATGCCGGGCGCCATCGCCATCGAGTCGCTCACCGACCCTGCGCAAAGGAACCGCCCCGGGGTCGCCACCGTGTTGGCACTGCTCGACCTCGCAGGCGTCGAGCCCGCCGAGCTCTTGCCTGGCGCCCAATCCTACGAAGAGCTCAAGGCCCGCATCGAAGCCTCCGCGCTCAGCGTCACCGACGAGCTCGTCACCTATTGGAGCCACGACAAGGACCTCGAGGTCACCATCGATGTGGCCCCGGCTGGCCCGCGTGACCCCGGCTTCAAGCCCAATACGCCCGTCCTTCGGATCCGTGTCGGCAGCCGTCGCCGACGGACTTCACTGCCGCTTGGCGAACGCAGCCGCGGCTTCGCCTGGTTCTTCTCTTTCCTCGTGCGCCTCTGCCAGCTCGGCGAGTACGCCTCACCGCTCGTACTCCTGCTCGACGAGCCCGGCCTCTCGCTCCACGCCGGCGCCCAGGGCGACTTCCTGCGTTTCCTCGAAGAGCGCCTCGGCCCCGGCCACCAGGTCCTCTACACGACCCACTCGCCCTACATGCTCGACGCCCTGCGCCTCGACCGCGCACGCGGCGTCAGCATGGTCCCGAACAAGGGCACCCGTGTCTTCGCCGACCTCGGCCTCGTCGACGACCACACGCTCCTGCCCCTACGAGCCGCAGTCGGCGCGGCCTTCGTCGGCAAGCTCGCACCGACCGGCCCGACGCTCTGTGTACGCGAGCCTTCCGACATGGTCTGGCTTCGCGCCATGAGCTCCGAGACCGAGCGCCGCGGCAAACCTGGCCTCGACCCGCGTATCCAGATCGTCCCGCTCGGCGGCATGACCGGCCTCATCCCCTACGTCATCGCGACCAGTCGCAAGCGCGACGGCCTCGATGGTCTCATTCTGCTGCACGACACCGAGCCAGGCGCGCCCCTCTCACCAGCGTTCCTCCTCAAGCTCGCCCAGAGCAAGCTCGTGACGGGCCTCAAGATCGTTTCGTTGGCGCCGTTCTCGGCGGGCGAGTCACCTGCCGACACGCTCGAGGACCTGTTCGACGTGCCGCTGTGGCTTTCGCTCGTGACCGAGGGCCACAAGCTCTCGCCGCCTATGTCCGAGGACGAGCTCGGCCACGACGGCGGCATCATCGCGCGCACCCACAAAGGGCTCGAAGGAAGCGGCGAGCGCCTCGACCGACTACGCGTCGCCGAGATGCTCATCCGCCGCGCCGGCTCACCTCTGCCACCCGGCACCGTCGACCGATTCGCCCGTCTTTTCGAGGCGATCAACGCCTCGCTCACGAGCTAGGGACAGCGCGCCGCGAACGGCCCGCCACATCGGCGAGCCTCGCGTCCGCGAACCCGATTCAGTTCCCCGCGGCCTTCTTCGTGTCCTTCGTCTCCGTCTTCGGGAAGCACGGCAGGACCATCTCGACGATGGGGTTCACGAGCAGGAATTCAACCGCGTCCTCGGTCAGATGGACGCCATCGTCCTGGCGAATTTCGACGGCGGTCTTGCCGCCGAGCTTCGCCGTCTTCAGGGGCTTGCCGTCGTGAGACGTCGGCCCATACGCGTCGTGGAAGATGGCGCGACCACCATCAGCGATGAAGGCTTCGACCCGCTCCCGCATGATTCGGTTCACGATAGGGGCGCGCACGACGGCGTTCTTGCCTTCGAAGGCGTAGGGCCCGCTCCAGAATGACGAGGCGCTGCTTCTGCTTGCCCGCAGCCGCATGCAGCAGCGCGTCGACGCGCTCGCCGTACATGGTCTCCCACTTGGCGTCGTCTTGCAGGACCCAGTTACCCTTCTCCCACAGCGGCTGGTAGTCGTTCGTGCCGAGCGAGACCACGACGATGTCCGGGCTGTGCTTTTTCATCAGCCGCGGCGCCTCTTCGGGCCAGTCGTGGAAGTCGGGCCGCGCGAGCCCGGAGCTCGCCTTGCCCCAGCGTGAGAACTTGATGCCGTGCTTCTTCAGCACCTTGGCCAGCATCGGCCCGAGCACCGAGCCCATGGTCGACCCACCGATGCCGTAGATGACCGGGTCTTTGGACGTGGCCGGGCATTTGTCGTTCGGCGTCTCCGCCATGGCGGGCGTTGCAAGCGTCAGCGCAAGCAGCAGCACTGGGACACGCATGAGGCGGTTCACTCGAGCAATTCGATTCATGTGGGGTCTTCCTTCATCCAGTTCGGCCCGTCGACGCAAGGCCTGGGACCCGCCAAACGCTTTGCCACGCGTGTCGATTCCGTCCAAGAAAAACCAATCCCGGACCCGGGTGCAGATTCGTCGCGACTACGAACGACACCCGTCGTCACCCGTCGTCTTTGCGATGACTCCGGAGGCCTCAGACGATCCCAAACCCACAAAAAGTGAAGCGGTCGCTCCCAGGCATTCTGAGGAGGCGACCGCTTCGGCTGAAGACCTGGAAGTGCGGAGCAACCAGGCGGTTGGGGTGGTCGACGACAACGGAAGGCCGCGTCGTCGCCTGCCTCATTTCTCAGCGTTTACGAGGATATCCGTTCGACCCGAACTCGCTGTCGGTGGCCGAGAACGGGTTCGTGCGTGTCGTCGGCTTCCGACCCGAGGTCAGGTCGGCCAGCGTGCGGCCCCCACCCACCCAGGGCTTGGGACCCTCGGGGCGGTTGTGGCGATCGGTCGGCGCAAAGGACGCACCGATCTCGTTGAGGCGTCGCTGCGGCGAGCCGACCTGCACGAACGGGCTCTGGCGCTCGTCGAGGTCGAAGTCCGGCAGCGGCGGCGGCGGCTCGGGCGGCGCGAACTGGACCTTCTGCTGGGACACGGGGACCGAGCGCTGCTCCATCTCGTGCGAGTGGTCGACGCTGTCCTCGCGGACCTGGTCGAAGCCGGTGGCCACGACGGTGATGCGGATCTCGTCGCCGAGCGACTCGTCGATGACCGCGCCGAAGATGATGTTGGCGTCCGGGTGCGCCGCGCTCTGGATGAGCGTGATGGCCTCGTTCATCTCGAG
This sequence comes from uncultured Myxococcia bacterium, assembly GCA_942493285.1. GTDB lineage: Bacteria > Myxococcota_A > UBA9042 > PHBI01 > PHBI01 > WYBB01. Next base: position 4,342,312 of record OW818691.1, on the reverse strand, counting down.
CAGCGTCAGGTTGTCGCCACCGGTGACGTTGACGAGGATGCCCTGAGCGCCGTCGATCGAGGTGTCCTCGAGCAGCGGCGAGCTGATGGCCTGACGGGCCGCGACACCTGCGCGGTCGCGACCGTGAGCGGCACCGGCGCCCATGAGCGCCATGCCCTGCTCGGCCATGATGGTGCGCACGTCGGCGAAGTCGACGTTCACGAGGCCGGGCACCGTGATGAGGTCCGAGATGCCCTTCACCGCGTTGTAGAGGACGTTGTCCGCTTCGCGGAACGCCTGGAGGAGGCTCATGTTCTCGTTGGCGATCGCCAGCAGGCGCTGGTTCGGGATGACGATGAGCGTGTCGACGCACTTGCGCAGCGCCTCGAGCCCGTTGTGCGCGTTCTTCATGCGCGGGCGCCCCTCGAATTCGAAGGGTTTGGTCACGACGCCGACGGTCAGCGCGCCGAGCTCACGCGCGACCTGCGCCACGACCGGAGCGGCCCCCGTGCCCGTGCCACCGCCGAGGCCGGCCGTGACGAAGACCATGTCCGCGCCCTGCAGGAACTCGGCGAGCCGGTTGGTGTCCTCCATCGCTGCCTTCCAACCCTTTTCGGGGTTGGCACCAGCGCCCAGACCCTTGGTCAGCTTGCCGCCGATCTGGATCTTGTGGGGCGCGAGGTTCTTGTCGAGCGCCTGGATGTCGGTGTTGCAAGCAATGAAGCTCACGCCGTGCAGGTGATTGCGCACCATGTTGTTGAGCGCATTGCCGCCGGCACCGCCGACACCGACCACTTTGATATTTGCACCTGTGATGACAGGCTCGTCGAATTCGATCATGGCTATTGTTCCTCCCCGAACAGAACCGGATGTGCGCAGGACCCGACGCACGCACACCCGGACGTATGATGTTCCTCGGTTCCGCCGACACAGCGTCCCCGAGATGCACTGAAAACTAGGAAATCAAGATACTCGATGGTCGAGATGACGTCGACCAACCTTTTAGAACCAAGCTTCGAAGAGCCGCTTCATGCCGCCCCAGATACCGGTCTTGCCTGCACCCTTGCGAGGCGCGACCAGTGGATTGCCGCCCTCGAACATGTCGAGGCACAGTCCGACGGAGCTCGCATAACGAGGGTCGTCGAAGACGTCGCCGAGGCCGCCGAGCCCCTTCGGGTTGCCGATGCGAACCGGCATGCCGACGAGGATGTCCTCGCCCAGCTCGGCGATGGACTGCAGGCTGGCGGTGCCGCCCGTCAGGACGACGCCTGCGGCGAGCAGCTCGCGGCAGCCCGCGACGTCGATCTCGTTGCTGATCCGCGAGAAGAGGTCTTCGAGCCCGGGCTCGAGGATCTCGCACAGGAGGTGCCGCTGGCGGACCTGCGCCTCACGGCCGCCGACGCTCGGGACCTCCATGGTCTCGCCTTCGTTGACCATCGCGGCCAGCGCCGAACCGTAGCGCTGCTTGATGTTCTCGGCGTCCTTGATTGGCGTGCGCAGGCCACGCGCGATTTGCCGTGTCAGCTCGTCGCCGCCCCAGTCGAGCGACACCGTGTGAACGAGCGCGTGGTCGTACCACACCGCGACGTCGGTCGTGCCGCCGCCGACATCGACCAACACGCAGCCGAGCTCACGCTCTTCGCGGGTGAGCACCGACGCCGAAGCGGCGAGCCCGCCGAACATGACCCGTTCGACCTGGAGGTTGGCCTTCGACGCGCATTCGATCGCGTTCACGAGCGCCGTCCGCGCGGTCGTCACGACGTGGACCCGCGCCTCGAGGCGGACCCCGTTCATGCCGACGGGCGTGCGGATACGGTCGTGTCCGTCGATGATGTACTCCTGCGGGAGGGCATGCAGGATCTGTCGGTCGGCCGGGAGCGCCACGGCGCGGGCCGATTCGAGGACGCGGTCGACGTCGAGCTGGGTGACACGACCGCCGCGCACGGCGACCGTCCCGTCCGAGTTGAAGCCCATCGTGGTCGCGCCACCAAAGCCCAACCGGACGGTCGAGATCTGGCAGCCCGCCATCTTGGATGCCTCATCGACCGCGGTCCGGATGGCCTCGGTGGTCTTCTCGATCGAGACGACCTGGCCATCGCGCAGCCCGCCGTGCGAGTTCACCATCGAGACGCCGATGATGCTCCGCTCGCTGGCGGCGCCCTCGGCGATGACACATGCGACCTTGCTCGACCCTAGGTCGAGGCCTGCGACGATTTCGGATGTCCTGGCCATGCTCACTCCTCTCCGAAGTCCTCGGCGGGGCGGCCACCCGTAAGGGGGGCGACCTCGCTCGGCGTGTCGGCTTCCAATGCGTGGGGGTTCTCTGCCGGGGGCTCGAAGGGCTCGGGCTCCGCGGCGGGTTCAATGACGGCGTCTGGCGCCGGTTCGGGCTCGACCGCGGCCGGCTCGGGCGGCCGCGCGACCCGACGCTCGGGCGCCTCGGGCGCTTCTGGAGCCGGAGCCACGGGGGCGCGGCGCACCATTTCGTCGAGTGCCTCGACCGTGTCTCGTGCGAGGTCGGCTTTGACGACGACGCGGGCCCCGCCCATGGCGATGGCGCGTGGGTCGAGCGCGTCGACGACGTCGAGGAGGATGTACTCCGCGGTCTTTCCGTCCGCGTAGAGGTGCTCGAGGATCCACTCGAGCCGCAAGAGCTTCTCGCGGAAGGGTCCGCGCCCGAGCACCACCTCGGTGGCGCCGCCCCGGCCGGAGTGGGAGGTGTCGGCGATCTCGAGGACGAGCCCAAAGGTCGCGCCCGGCATGAGCCTCAGCTCGCCCACCGGATAGCGCCGCGAGAGCCCGTGGCTCTCCCAGAGGCGCAGCACGTTGAGGCCCGCTTCGAGCTCCTGGCGGACGGCGGCGGCCGCGCCTACGTCCTCGAGTCGCGCGAGCGACAGGCCGGTGATGACGGGCAGGGCGAGGACACGGTCGGCCGGTGCGGGTGCGAAGACCTGGCCCAGCTCGTCGACGAGGAAGAGGCCAGGCGTCGTCGCGGTGGTCGTCGGCAGGCCGGCTGCGTTGTCGACGAAGGGCGACACGAAGGCCGACGGGATATGCTCGACCACATGGATTACAAGCACATCGGGCAGGTCTTTGACGACCTTGGCCCAGCGGATCCAGGGGTGCGCGGCGAGGCGAGCCGTCATGGCGTCCATGTCGGCCTCGAGCAGGTGGGTTCCGGGACCGATACCTGCAATCTCGAGAATCTCGTTCTTCGAGAGATAGGGCACATAGGGCTGGCCCGAGCCCATCGTCATGCGGGTGCTCGACTGGTCGACGATGACCTCGCGCACGTGGAAATAGGCGCTCGTCATGACGTACTCGTAGGCGCGCACCCCGATGAGCGGCACCGCAAAGGCGATGGCTGCGGCGACGAGCGGCATGGCCCACAAGAGCAGGAGCCCGACCTTCTGCAGGCGTCCCGAGCCCCTGGTCGCTACTGCGGTCGTCGCGTTCGAATCGAGCTGGCCGTCAGGGTTCTGCGAATCGGGCGCGTCGTGTGAGTCGTTAGAGCCGGGCGCGTTCGTCGGCGTCGTATCAAAGACCCGCGAGAGCGACAGCTTTCGTTTGTTCTTGCGGCCGAGTCCGCCCAGGCCGACCAGGCGGAACACACGCATCTGCGAGACCTTACGGCCCAGTGCGCGGGTGTGATCGAGCGCCGAGGCGAGCGTGACTTTGAAGGCGGGCATCCCGCGGCGACGGTTCATACGCTGCCTCCCGCTTCGGTCTCGAGGTCGCGGGGTTCGAGGTTGCCGATGCGGATGACCTCGGGGCGCAGCAGGATGCCGAAGGTGTCGGCGACACGCTTCTGGGCAAGGTTGATGAGGGCGAGCGCGTCCTTCGCGGTGCCGCGCCCCGTGTTGATGATCCAGTTGGCGTGCTGGTCGGAGAACTCGAGGTCGCCTTCGCGATGGCCCTTGAGCCCGACGGCCTCGATGAGCCTGCCGGCGGAGTCGCCCGGAGGGTTCGCAAACACGCTGCCGCAGCTGGGATGCTGGAGCGGCTGGGTCGACTTCCTGTGGGTGAGCACGTCGTCGAGCTTCTTACGCATCGACGCATCGGCGTCGCGGACCGCGAAGGTCGCACGTGTGACGATGGCGCCGAACGGGAGCTGCGAGTGGCGATAGCCAAGGCCGAGCTCACTCGCACCGAGGTCCACGAGCCCATCCCTGGTCGCGACCTGGACGGTGTGCAGGGTGTCCTTCACCTCGCCCCACCGGGTCCCCGCGTTCATGCGGACGGCACCACCGACCGTGCCGGGAATCCCACCGAGCACCCACAGGCCCGACAGGTTCTCGTCCTTGGCGAGCCGCAAGAGCCTCGTCAACGACAGGCCCGCGCCCGCGTCGACCCGGTGACGGCCTTGCCCAAAGGCGTCGCGGGTGAGCGTCACGCCGGACAGCTCTCCGCCGAGCCAGATCACCGCGCCGCGATAACCGTCATCGGCGACCAGCACGTTCGAGCCGTTGCCCAGCACCACCCACTCGACGCCGTGGTTGCCCAGGAGGGACAGCACGGTGGCCGCGGCCCTGGCGTCGGAGACCTCGATGAAGAGGTCGGCGGAGCCACCGATCTTCCAGGTCGTGTATGCCGCGAGCACGACGTCACGCGTGACCATCGTGTGAGGGGTCGCGGCGAGCGCCTCATAGAGCGCGTCGAGCGTTTGGTTATTGGTCGAGGGCTGGCTCATTTGGCGAGGCCCTCCAGGTGGTCGACGATGGTCTTGGCGGCGTCGGCGCGTCCCAGCGAGCGAGCGGCGTCGGACATGGTGGCGAGCGACTTGCGGTCGGCGGCGAGGCCTTCGACCTGAGCCAGCAGAGCGGCGGCATCCCAGCTCGCCTGGGTCGCGACGATAGCCGCGCCGGCTTTCTCGAGGACACGCGCGTTGGCTTCCTGGTGGTTGTCGGCCGCGAACGGGAAGGGCACGAGCACGCTCGGCAAGCCGACGGCGGTGAGCTCGGCGATGGTCAAGGCGCCCGAGCGGCAGATCGCCAGGTCCGACTTGCCGTAGGCAGCCGGCATGTCATCGATGAACGCGACGACGTCGGCGGCGAGACTCGCGGCTGCATAACGCTCACGTGTCGCCTGCAGGTCCTTCTCGCCGGTCTGATGCGTCACGGCCACGGGCTGGCCGAGCTTGCTGCCCAGAGCCGCGAGCAGAGGTGGGATGTTCTCGTTCAGGAAGGTTGCGCCCTGCGAACCGCCAAAGACGAGGACTCGAAGCGACCGCGTCGCTCCAGTCGCCGGGTTCGTCGCCGCGATGTCTCGATTCTCGAGACGATCGACGAAGGCCTGCCGGATCGGATTGCCAGTGTGGACCATCTTCTTCGCCGAGAACGAGCCGGTGGCGCCAAAGCCCGTGAAGACCCGTTTGACGACCTTGCCGAGCAGGCGGTTCGTCATGCCCGGCGTGGCGTTCTGCTCCTGGATGGCGGTGCGCCGGAACGTCATCCAGCCAGCGAACACGGCCGGTCCCGAGGCATAGCCGCCGACCCCGATGACCACATCGGGCTTGACCCGACGCAGGATCCGCCAGCTCTGGAAAAGTGCAATCGGCAAGCGGAAGATGCCCTTCAGCTTACCCATGAAGCCGCCGCCCTTGAGGCGCGACACGGTGATGGGCGCGAGCTCGTAGCCGGCCTGCGGGACGAGGCGGGCTTCGAGGCCGCGAGTCGTTCCGATGAAGACGATGCGCGCCTCGGGGTTGCGGCGCTTGACCTCGTCGGCGATGGCGATGCCCGGGAAGACGTGGCCGCCGGTGCCGCCGCCAGCGATGACGATGGCAGCCAGAGGACGTGTGCCGGTGGCCCTCTGCAAGGCCGAGCTGAGGAGGAGCGGGCTCATTGCTCGTCCTCCTTTCGACCGCCGGGGAGCTGCGCGCCGATGACGTCGTCCACGCTCTGCTTCGGGGCGCGTTTGAGGAAGCGGTGGCTGAACCGGGTCCAGCCGCTGGTCTCGACCTGACGCCGAATCGGGCGCGCGACCGGCTCGCCATCGCGGGCGGCCATCGCGTTCAGCTCGTTGATCTGGTTGATCTCATCGATGACCGGCATGAACTGGCGGGCACGATTCCAGTCGACCGCGCGGCTGATGTTGAGCAGCACACCGATGGCAGCGCACGACACGAGCATCGACGATCCGCCGTAGCTGACGAACGGCAGGGTCAGGCCCTTGGTCGGGATCAAGGCCACGGCCACGAGCATGTTGACGACGCCTTCCAACACCAGCAGCAGAGTCAGCCCGAAGGCCAACACACGTCCAAACGGTTCCTCGGTTCGTAGCGCGATGCGCATCCCACGCACCAGGATGATGCCGATGCAGATCGCCACGAAGACGACCCCCATCGCACCGAGCTGCTCGGCCAGGACCGAGAGCACGAAGTCGGTCTCACCCTCGGGCAGGTTGCCGGTCAGCGTCTGACCGCCGAAGCCCAGACCCTGGCCGGTGACCTCGCCCGAGCCGATGGCGATCTGCGAGTTCACCATCTGGTGACCACGGTCGTCGCGATGGGCCCACGGGTCGATGGTCGCGAGCACACGGCCAAGGCGCATGTCGTTCGAGGCGACCGCCTGGAAGGCGAGGAAGCCGCCGACGAACAAGAAGAGCGCCACGTACGAGAGCCGCGTGCCCGCGATGAAGAGCATCGTGAACATGATGACGACGAGCAACACCGAGGTGCCGAAGTCGGGCTGGAACAGGCACAGCAGGATGAGCATCGCGCACACCATGAAGTGTGGGATGAAGGCCACCATGAAGCGCCGGATGTTGCCGGCTTTCTTGGTGATCGAGTGCGCGAGGAAGAGGATGAAGACGACCTTGGCAAGCTCGGCCGGCTGGAAGTTGAAGCCGGGCAGGGCGAGCCAGCGGCGGGCGTTGCCGGCCTCGACACCGACGACGATGACCATCGCGAGGAGCAGCACCGTCACCATCAGCGCGGGGTAGGTGAGGGGGCGCAGCCTGGTGTAGGGCGTGAACGTGGCCACGAGCATGACGGCGATGCCGATGCCCATGTGCATGAGGTGGGTCTCCAGCTTCTGCGAGCCGTTACCCTGGAGCTGCGTCATCTCGTTGATGGTCGCCGAGTAGACCATCACGGCGCCAAGCCCCATGAGCAGGATGACGGCCGCGAGCAGCGGGAAGTCGAACGGGGCGACCCGGCGGATCTCACTCCTGAGCTCGTGCGAGAGCTCGGGTGTTGCGGCCGACGGCGTCGTCTCGGGCTCCGTCGGATTGAGCGGCGGATGCATGTCGGTATTGACGGCCATCACCGCACCTTCAGGCTGGCGATGGCGACGAGCGCCAGGATGATCGAGATGATCCAGAAGCGGACCGTGACGCGCGACTCCGGCCAGCCCTTCTTTTCGAAGTGGTGGTGGATAGGCGCCATGGCGAAGACCCGCTTGCCGGTCCAGCGGAACGAGTAGCGCTGGATGATGACCGAGAGGAACTCGATGACGAAGATGCCGTGCACGATGACCGAGAGGAACTCGTGCTTCGTGAAGACCGCGATGGCGCCGAGCGCGCCGCCGAGCGGCAGCGCACCGACGTCGCCCATGAAGACCTGGGCGGGGTAGGTGTTGTACCAGAGGAAGCCGATGGAGGCCCCGGCCATGGCCGCGCAGACGACCGCGAGCTCGTCGACGCCATGGACCTTCGGGAGCAGGAGCCAGTCGGCGAGCGAGTAGCCGAAGAGCGAGGCGCCCGAGAGGTAGGCGAGGATGCCGAAGGTGGCGGCCGACACGATGGTGGGGCCGATGGCGAGCCCGTCGAGGCCGTCGGTGAGGTTGACCGCGGTCGAGGTCGCAAAGATGACCAGTGCCGCGAAGATGGCGTAGCCCCAGTCGGGCAGCGGGATGGTGAAGAGCTGAGGCTTCACGAACGGGAGGTGGACCTCGAGCGAGTAGCCGACGGTCGGCGCGATCTCGAAGAAGAAGATGCCGCAGACGATGGCGACGGTTGCGAGCTGCGAGATGAGCTTGCCCTTCTCGGGCATGCCGCCAGAGCTTTTGTCGCGGATCTTCCAGTAGTCATCGAGGAAGCCGATGACCGCATAGGCCAGCAGCACCGCGAGGGTGAGCCACACGAACGGGTTCGCGAGGTTGCACCACAAGAGACACGACATGAGCAGTGCGAGGACAAGCAGCGTCCCGCCCATGGTCGGTGTGCCGCGCTTGGAGAAATGGCTCTCGGGGCCATCGGCGCGGACGACCTGTCCGATCTGCTTCACCTGCAGGCGGCGGATGAGCCACGGATAGAGCAGGAGACAGATGAACAGCGCGGTCGCGAGCGCAGCGATGGTCCGGAAGATCGGCGAGCCGAAGAGCCGGAAGAAGCCGGGCGAATCCTGAGTCACTTCCCAGAGCCAGTAGAACATCAGGTGTTCCCTCCGGCGTTGGGCGCAATGGTTCGACCATTGAGATACTCGACCATCGAGTGAACACGCTCGAGGCGCATGCCGCGTGAACCCTTCAGGAGCAGCCAGGCGGCGCCGTCGCAGAAATCGCGGAGCTGCGGTTCCAGCGCGCTGACGTCTTCGGCGGCATGGATGCGGGGCACACCGGCCTGCGCTGCTCCCGCGCCGAGCGCGTCGGCGTGCGGGCCCGTACAGAAGACGGCGTCGAGGCCGTGCGTGAGTACTGCGACCTCGTGATGCATGGCGTCGGCACTCGGGCCGAGCTCCAGCATGGATCCCAGCACCGCCCCGCGGGGACTGGTCGTCGCCAGCTCGGCGAACGTCGCCAGAGCCGCGCGCATCGAGCTGGGGTTGGCGTTGTAGCAGTCGTCGAGCACGGTGAGTGTCCCATGTTGGACGATCTCGAGGCGGCGCTTCGGGGTATGGAAGTGGTCGCTGAGCGCGTCGGCGGCGATGATGGGGTCGAGGCCAAGGGCGACGACGACCGCGATGGCGGCGGCGGCGTTGGTGGCCTGGTGGTGGCCCAGGGCAGCGAGCCGCAAGCCGAGTGGGGTGCCGCGGACCGACAGCGTGACTACGAGGTGACCGTGGGTGTGGCGCGAGTCGAGGACACGCACGTCGGCGGACTCGGCGAGTCCGAATGTGATTGGGCGGCCGTGGTGGAAGGCGCGGGCCAGCATCCGCGGGTCGTCGGCGTTGGCGACGAGTGGGGTCGAAGGGGCGACGTGCTCGTAGAGCTCACCCTTGGCGTCGGCGATGGCGTCGACGCTTTCGAAGAAGGCGAGGTGGGCGGCGGCGGCACAGGTCACGAGCGCCACATCGGGGCGCGCGATGTGGGTGAGGTGGGCTATCTCACCTGGGGCGGACATGCCGAGCTCGAGGACGAGGAAGTTCTCGACGCCGGTCGTCGCCGCCAACGTGAGCGGCAACCCGATGTGGTTGTTGAAGTTTCCGATGGTGCGGGCGACCGTGCCGAAGCCGGAGAGGGCGGCCGCGACCATGTCTTTGACGGTGGTCTTGCCGACCGAGCCGGTGATGGCGACGACGCGGCCTGCGTGCAGTGTGCGCAGGGCCGAGGCGAGGCGCTCGAGCGCGAGCTGCGGGTCGTCGACGAGCAGCATGGTAGCCGGGTCCGCGACGCCGTGGGTGCGCGCGACAACCGGGATCGCCTGGCGCTCCAGCGTCGCGAGCGCGAAGTCGTGGCCGTCGAAGTGTTCGCCGGACAACGCGAAGAAGAGCGCATTGGACGGCACCGTGCGGCTGTCGGTGCCGATGGCCGTGACGATGCGGTCGCTGTTGAGCCGGGTCTCGGCGCGCATGATGTGGGCGAGCTGGCGCAGGGTGAGCGGCTTCATGAGCTCACCTCCGACCCGGCGCGAAGGAGCAGTGCATCGCGGGCGACGACGCGGTCATCGAAGGGGTGTTTGGTCGTCCCGATGATCTGGTAGTCCTCGTGGCCCTTGCCGGCGATGAGGATGGCGTCGCCCGGGCCGGCTGCCTGGATGGCGGCGGCGATGGCGGCCTTACGATCGGCGATGCGGGTGAAGTGCAGCGCACCGAAGCCGGCCGCGATGTCGTCGAGGATCCGTTCGGCGTCCTCGGTGCGCGGGTTGTCGCTCGTGATGATGACGGCGTCGGCCCAACGCTCGGCCGCACGGGCCATCTCGGGGCGCTTGCCGCGGTCGCGATCACCACCGGCGCCAAAGACACAGACGAGCCGGCCGGTGACGAGTGGGCGCAGGGCGGACAAGGCGTTGTCGAGCGCGTCGGGTGTGTGGGCGTAGTCGACGAAGACCGCGGGCAGGGCGGCGTCGGTCGGAGCTCGAACCGGCTCCATGCGGCCGGGCGCGCCAGTCGCCGTGGCCAGGGCCGCAAGCACACCTTCGACTGGGAATCCGGCGAGCAGCGACATGCCGAGCGCCACGAGCAGGTTCTCGAGGTTGTGACGCCCGATGAGCGGCGAGACGAGCTCGACGCTGCGGGGTTCACGAAGGCCCGTCGAGCCGGCAGCGATGGTGACGGTGGCGCGCAAGCCAGCGAGCGTCGAGGTCGCGGCGCGCGCCGAGAGGGCGGCGTCCTTGCCGGTGGGCGACACGGTGACCAGCCGGCTCGGGGCGCGGCGAGCGAAACGTTCCGCCATACGTGTGCCGGCTTCGGCGTCGATGTTGATGGCGGCGGTCTCGGCCAGCGTGTCGAAGAGGATGGCCTTGGCGGCCTCGTAGTCCTCCATCGAGGGGTGGTAGTCGAGGTGATCGCGGGAGAGATTCGTGAACCCGCCGACCGCGACATCGAAGGCCGCGATACGGTGCTGATGCAGGCCGTGGCTCGACGCTTCGACGATGGCGTGGGTGCAGCCGCGTTCACGCATCTCGCCGAGCAGGCGCTGGAACTCGGGTGAGGGCGGGGTCGTGAAGATGGTCGGGGACTTGTCTTGATCAACAAGAATCTCGACGGTCGAGATAAGCCCGGACTTGATGGCGAGTGCGTCGCAGACCTGGCGCAGGAGATAGCTGGTCGTCGTCTTGCCGTTGGTGCCGGTGGTCGCGAGCACGCGGACCTCACGGCCTGGATGGCCGTACCAGGCGGCCGAGACGTGGGCGAGCGCGAAGAGGGCGTCGTCGACCGTCACCCAGGTGGCACAAGTCGCATCGAACCCGTCTTCGGATGTCGGCGGACGCTCGGCGATGATGACCGAGGCCCCGGCCGCGAGGGCCTTGTTGATGAAGACGTGGCCGTCCCAGGTCGAGCCGCGGGTGGCGCAGAAGATGCCGCCAGGGCCGATCTCACGCGAGTCCTGCGTCGCGTGGTCGACCATACGGTCGTCGCCCTGCAGCGTCATACGGTCGCTCGGGAAACGCGCGAGCAGCGCCGTCAGGTGGTGCGAAGGAGACGTCGCCGAGCGCGTCGTCATTGGCAGCTGGGGGACCAGGGGCTGCGTCATGGCGCACCTCCCTGACCACGCACGAACGGCTCGGGCGGGGCCTCGGCGGGCGGCACGTCCGAACCGAGCTCTGACATCTCATCGGGCTGGGGCGGGAGCGGCGGGCCCTCGGGCCCGAGGTCGGGGCCACCCGGCAGGACGGGCGTCGCCTCACCCGAGCGTGTGCGGGCGTCGGGCAGGCGCGAGGCGAAGTAGACGATGATGCCGTCCGTGGCGCTCACGAGCTCGTCGGCCTTGACGCTCTGCGAGGAGGCGATGCCCTGACCTTCGAAGCGGACGACGAGGCCTGCGCGGGCTGCGAGGCGGGCTGCGGCGCTCATCGTGAGCCCCTTGAAGTCGGGGACCGGGACGAGGCCATCGCTTGCGGCGACGAGCGGGGCGAGCGACTCGAGCGGGTCGACCGACGGGGGCTCGTTCTCGACGGCGCGGCGGTCGGCGAGTGCCTTCGGGTCGAGCCAGACCTGGCGCTTGCTCGTCGAATAGGGCGAGGCCACGCCGAGATAAGCGAGCGACTTCTCCATGATGCGGCGGAAGGCCGGGGCCGCGATGAGACCGCCGCCGTGGCGCTTGCCCTTGGGCTCGTCGATTAGGATGACGATGGCCAGCTCGGGGTTGTCGACCGGGGCGACACCAAAGAAGGTGTTGACCCACATCTCCTCCGAGTAGCCGCGGCGGCGCAGATGCGGCTTCTGGCCGGTGCCGGTCTTGCCCGCGACGGGCCACTCCGGGATGAAGGCGCGGCGCCCCGTACCGTCGGGCTCGACCACGGTCGCCATGAGGTCCAGCGTCGTGCGCGCCGTCGCCGGGGACACGACCTGGCGCACCTCCGTGGGGGCCCACTCCTTGACGATGCGGCCTTCGCCGTCGAGCACGCGCTTGACGAGCAGCGGCTGCATGAGCTTGCCCTCGTTGGCGAGCGCGCCGAGCGCCATGGCGAGCTGGATGCCGGAGACGGCCATGCCCTGACCGAACGAGACGTTCGCGAGCTCGACCGGGACCCAGCTCTCGGACGGGCGCAGGAGGCCTTTCGGCTCACCCGGGAAGCCGCTGCGGGTCGGGGCACCGAAGCCGAAACCCCGAAGGTATTCCTCGAGTTTGGGGGCGCCGAGCAGGAACGCGATCTTGGAAGCCCCGATGTTCGAGCTCTTCTTGAGGATGAGGCCGAGGTTGCCCTCGTCGAGGCGCGCGATGTCGTGGATGACGTTGCCTTCGACGTCATCGATCTCCCAGTCGCCGTTCTCCAGATCGAAGACCGTGTCGAGGTCGACGACCTTCTCTTCGAGCGCGGCCGCGGCCGTGAAGACCTTCATGATGGAGCCCGGCTCGTAGACGTCGAGCATGGCCATGTTGCGGGACGCGTTCGGGTGTGTGTGCTGGAACTCGACGAAGGCGTCGATCTCCTGGTCCAGCCCGGTTGCGAGCTCCTTGCGGGTCGACTCGGCGCGGTCACCAAAGGCCTTCTGGCTCACCTTGAAGCCGGCGGCCCAGGCGAGGTCCGAGCGGCGTTGGGCCAGGGCGGCGCGTTCGTTCTTCAGCGGGAGCTGCTCGCGGAACCAGTCCTGGAAAGTGTTCGGGTTGTAGTTGGGGAAGTTGGCGACGGCCAGTACCTCGCCGGTCTTCGGGCGCGTCACGACGACGTAGCCCGCACGTGCGCCCGATGCGAGGCAGGCGCGGCTCAGCTCTTGTTCGGCCCAGGCCTGGATCTGTTGATCGAGCGCCAGCTCGACGGTGTTGCCGACCATCGTCGCGTCGCTCGGGATCCCATCGAGGAAGAACCGGTGGCCGCGCACATCTTTGATGGCGCTCACACGATGGAGCCCGCCGGACAGGAACGCGTTCATCGCCGACTCGATGCCAGACAGGCCTTTGTCGTCGCGCCCGACGAGCCCCACGACCTGGGCCGCGAGCTCACGTTTGGGGTAGTAGCGGCGGCTCTCGGGCTTCGAGAACACAGCCGACAAGGCATTCTTGCAGGTCTCTCCGACCTCACGCGCGGCGCGGCAACGGCGGGCTTCCTCGTCGCGGGCGTCGGCCAGGAGCTTGACCGCCGAGTCGTCCAAGCCATGGGCAACATAAGCGAAACGGCGGCCGCGGGTCGGCACGAAGCGGAGCTTGTCGACGTCGGCCATGAGCGCCGTCGCCGTATTCTCGGCGGCCTGCGCGAGCTCGTCGACGAGCGGGAAGATGGCAGGCGAGCGGAGCTGCTCGAGCTGGAAGAAACGTTCGATGATGTCGAGGCGACGGTCGAAGTGGTTGCGCTGGATGCCGAAGCCCTGAGCGAGCGAGCGCACCATGGGTGACGTCAGCTCACGGGCGAGCGCGCTGGCCGGGTTGACCTGCGCGTCCTCGTCGAGGTCGGTCGACATGGGGTCGATCTTCTGGAGGATCTCGCCCTCGGTCATGCCGGTGACGGGCGCCAGTACTCGCGCGGTGCGGAGCGGGTCGGCGATCTTCTTCGGGTCGACCGTCAGCGCCCAGCGGTGCACGGTGACCGCGAGCAGGCGCCCGTTGCGGTCGACGATGTCGCCGCGCCAGTCGTCGAGCGTCTCCGTGCGCATGTAGTTCTTGGCGGCCTCGCGGCGCATGACCGGGCCCTCGACCGTCTGCAGCATGACGGCGCGGCCCGTGGCGACGAGCAGGGCCAGGCCAAGGCCGACCGCGATGACGATCATACGCGTGCGGATGACGGTCGTAGCGACGGGCGGCAGCGGCTGGAGCTCGGCTTCGGTGCGATTCATGGCGCCTCCCCTTCGGTGGGGTCGGCGTCGTCTTCAACGCCCTCTGGAGCCATGGGTGCGCGGTCAGGCGTCGGATTCGCGCCCGGCGCGCCCGGCACGGACGGGGCGTCCGGCAGCGTGCCCGACATCGCGGGGCGGGTCGTCGTGAGCTGGGTCGTCTCGCGTGGGTCGGGGATATACAGCACATCCTCGCGGCCAGCGCGGCGCATTCCGAGCTCCTCCTCGGCGAAGACCTGCAAGGCACTCGGGTCCTTGTACGCCGAGAGCAGCAGGTTCAGGCGCTTCTCCCGCTCGAGCAGGCGGCGGTACTCGAACAGGTTGCGGTCGATGGCATAGCCCTCTTCGACCACCTGGTACTGGCGCTTGACCTGCCAGATCCCAAGGCCCGTCATCACCACCGTGAACCCGATGAGGAAGATGAAGCGGCCAAGGCCCCAGCTCTGTCCGATGCGGCGTAGCTTCATGCCACACCTCGCGCGGGACTGAGCGACTTGCCGGCCGACCGCTTGTAGGACGCTGAGCCCTTTGAAGCGTGCGGGTCCTTCTGTGCGGTGAGACCACGCACCATTTCGGCCACACGGAGCTTGGCGCTGCGGGCGCGAGGGTTGGCGGCGACCTCGGCCTCGTCGGCCGTGACGACACCGCGGGTAAGCGTCTGCCAGGTCGGTCGCCAATCGGACGGCGGCGGCAGTCGGGCAGGGCGCTCGGGGCCGCGCTCGCCTTCGGCGAAGGCCTGCTTGACCCTACGATCTTCGAGCGAGTGGTAGCTCATGACGAGCAGTCGCCCACCCGGCATGAGCACCGACGGCGCGCTCGCGAGCGCTTCATCCAGCGCCCCGAGCTCGTCGTTGACCGCGATACGAAGCGCCTGGAAGACGAGCGTCGCGGGGTGGACGCCGTGTTTGCGCTGAGCCCACGGGGTCGCCGACTCGATGAGGCGCGCGAGGTCGCCGGTCGTGTGGAGCTTGCCCGCCAGGTCGGCTTCCTTGATACGCCCAGCGAAGCGCCGCGCGTCGCGTACCTCGCCGAGATCACGCAGGATTGCGGTGAGCTCGACCTCGTCAGAAGCGGCGATGAGCTCACGTGCGGACATACCGACGCGTGGGTCCATACGCATGTCGAGCGCCGCATCGGGGTGCTTGATCGCAAAGCCCCGCGGGCCCGCATCGAGCTGGTGACTCGACACACCGAGGTCGAGCAGGATGGCGGCGACCGGCTCGCCCGCAAGCGCCGTCGCGACGTGTTGAGCCATGTCGCGGAAGTTGCCCGAGACCGCGCGGAAGTCGGCCACATCGGCGAGCCGAGCCGTCGCATGTGCGAGCGCATCGGGGTCGCGGTCGATACCGACGAGGACGCGGCGCTGGCCCCGCTCGGCCAGGGCCTGCGCGACTGCGAAGGTGTGCCCCCCACCGCCGAGCGTGCCATCGACAAAAGCGCCTGGTGGCGCTTCGAGGACGAACCGCAGCACGGGCTCGACCATGACTGGGACGTGATAGCCGCTCACAGTCCGAGCTCCGCGAGTTGGTCGGCGATGTCGTCGCTGAGCGTCTGGACCTCGGCGTAGCGCTGCTCGAGCGTGTCGGGGTGCCAGATCTCGAAGTAGTGCGCATCCGCGCCTACGAACGTGATCTTGTCCGTCAGCTCCAGGCGGGTGCGCAGCGACGCGGGCACGAGCAAGCGCCCCGCAGCGTCGACTTCCACCTCGAGCGCCGAGCCAAAATAGAAGCGTTTGAAGTCCTGCACCTGCTTGGTCGGCTTGAGCTTCGAGATACGCTCGAAGTAGGCCTGGAAGGACGTGTTGGGGCGGACTTCGAGGTGGCGCGTGCCATCGAGCGGGTTCGCCATCCAGACGGTCCGATCCTGCGCGACGGCCAGGCGGTCGCGAAACCGCTTGGGCATCATCGTGCGGCCCTTCTCGTCGAGGGCATGATCGAAACGTCCCGCAAACACCGCGTTGGCTCCAAGGAGTGGATCGTGAGGTCAATGGCCCTGGCCGGGACCGCATTCGGGTCCGGCCAGGTGGAGGGCCACGTCGTGTGGTCGTCCCTGCCTGGGAGAACGATCCACTTTGTACCACCGCGCGGAAGATAAATGGCCCCCTTTGAGACCGTCAAGGCTGGTTGTCAAATAAGCGCATGCGCTTCCCACGCGCCTTCTGCTGCCTCGAAGCGCCCGCTCGGCACATTACAGCCGCTTGTGCCCGCCCGAATTGATGTCCACTAGATATAGCGCGATCATTGGGTGGATCGGTTTCCCATGAATGTAGCCAAGTCGGTGGTCGTGATCGCCTGAAAGGTTGTTCGGGTGTTCAGGTGTTCAGTGGGTTTCGGGTCAAATGGATGGGCCGGCGTCCTGGTCGAGGCCAAAAAAAAGCGGCCCCTGGGTGGGGGCCGCCTCTTTCGAGCCGCTCGAGGCGAGTCGCCTCGAGACCTCAATCAGCAATCATAGGACGAAGAGCTCAGAACGCCGGGAAGCACACCGCGGACGGCGAGTTGGCCGGCGGCGCGCCACCGCTGAGGAGCTGGAGCAGCCCGGCGAGGTCGAGGCAAGTACCGGTCTGGCAGTTGCCACCGATGGGCACGCCGGGGATCGGGTAGGTGCAGCCGCAGAAACCAGGAATCGTGCCGCCGCCCGTGAACTCGGGCGGAAGAGCGCCGCCGCCCAGCCCGCTGCCGAACAGCTCGAGAATGCTCACACAATTCTCGACCTTGCCGTCGGTTCCCACGCAGTAGGCAGTGACGTTGTCGCAGCTTCCGCCCACGTCGTAGCAGTAGCCCGACGGGATATCGCAGCGCAGGGTGTAGCCCGACGCGCCCGGATCGCAGTCGGCGTCGCTCGTGCACTTCTCGGTCGGGGTCACCGTGCCACCCTCACACGCGTAGTTCGTCGTGTTGCACGTGCCGCCGAGCCCGCAATCCGCGTCGACCGCGCACTGAACGCAGTAGCTGTCAGTCCCGATGGTCACGCAAGCGGGGTAGGGGGCCGCGCACGAGGCGCACTGGCTCGACGTACAGGTGTTGGTCGAGGTGTTGCAGAACTGGCCATTGCAGTCGTTGTTGGTCACGCACTGAACACACTGGCCCTGCCACAGGACGGGGGTCGGCGCGGAGCACTGACCGCCACCCGTGCAAAGGCCGCTCCCGGTGTCGCAGGTCTGGCCGTTCTGGCAGTCGCCGTTGACGCGGCACTGCACGCAGCTGCCGTTGTTGCAGATGGGCGTCGCACCCGAGCAGGCCGGCGTGCATGCCGCCGCACAGTTCGTGTCGCACACCTCGATGCCTCGCGCGTTGGCTTCGCACGCGCCACCTGCCGCGCACGTCCCGTTGTTGCAGCGGGTCACACAGGCACCCTCGGCGTTGCAGGCCTTGCCCTCGCCGCACTCCCAGTCGTTTCCACACGCGCCGCAGGCGGGCGCCGCCGCGACACAGGTGTTGTTGCCGGGGTTGCACGTCTGGCCGCCGTCGCAGCCGGCCGTCACGCAGCCGTCGCAGCGGAAAGACGCCGGCGTGCAGTTGCCGGTCTGGCAGATCCAGCCGGTCTCGCAGTCGTCCCCGCTCCCGCATGGGGGCAGGCACGCGCTGCCGGTCGGGAGCGGCGCGCACTTCCAGCCGGTGCCGCAGTCGGTCGCGACCGTGGCCGCCGTGCAGGTGTCGCAGCCCTCTGCGGTGGGGCCCGTGATCGGCTCACACACCTTGGTCGTGGGGTTGCACTGGTTGCCGCTCGTGCAGCCCGTCACGGTGCAGTCGCTGACACCACACTCGGCACCTGCGCAGGGGCGACATGCGCCCGCATCGCAGACGTCCGTGCCTGTGCAGGGGTTGGCTTCCGAGCAGACGGCCGCGCCGCCGCAGGTGCCGTTGCTGCAGGTCTCGCCGACCGGGCATGGCCCGCAGTTCGTGCAACCGCACTCGACCGCGCTGCAGAAGTTCTCGCCACCCACGGCGATGCAGCCCTGGTCACCGTTGAGACAGTCGGCGACCGACCCGCATGGCAGCTGCGCGCAGGTTCCCGCGGCGCCACAGATGTAGCCCGACGGGCACTGGCTGTCCGCCGTGCACGACGTCGCGCTCGTATCATCTTCGCCACAGCCCGAGGCGACAGTCCCCGCTGCGATGACCGCAAAGGCGACCCACAAGACCCTCGACAGTCGCGTCACTCGTGCGACCGGGGTCACACCTCCGATCAGATTCACCGCGGCACCACGCAACTGCTCGCTCATCGCCATCCACCTTCATCTGAGGTTCGATCTCGTCCGCGACTTTGGCTCCGGCCGCGGCGAACGCGGGATTATAGGGAGCGGCCCCATCGGATCCAACGAATTTCAGCGAATCGGGAATGAACGGCGGGCAACGCGGGCGAGCATCCGCTCGGTTTGACGGGTGGTCGGCTGGGTCAGAGACGCAAGAGGAAGCAGTCGGACAACAAGATCACCATTGCCTTCGAACTTGATTCTGGCCCTCGGCATCATCTCTGAATCGTTTTGAAGATCAGCATCTTGCCACGCCGCATCGCAAGCGAGAGCCTCTCGCCGCGGCCGCCACCGGCGACCTGAGCCGCGAAGCCATCGACGCCTGCGACGACCTGCTCGTTGACGTGTGTGACCACATCCCCGCTCCGGATCCCGAGCTGAGCGCCGAGGCTCCGTGGGTCGACCAACTTCACCACGACCCCTTGTCCCGCCTCGAGTCCGAGCTCCTTGGCGCGCGCATCCGCCAGACGTTCGACGGTGAGGCCGAGCTCCGGACCCGCATCGTTCGGGCGGCCACCCGGATTTGGCCCGACGCCCGGCATGGTGACGGACGCGTTCTCCGGGAACGGCGTAAGGGTCACGCTGAGCTCGTGGACCTTGCCTTTACGATGGACGGTCACGGGCACCGAGCGCGCCACGCCAGCGATGGAGGCGTACCAGGGCAGGTCCTCCCAATGCTCGACCACCTTGCCATCGATGTGCGTGATGATGTCCCCGGCTGCGACCCCCGCCCGTGCCGCCGGTCCGTCCTCGCGAACCGAGCTCACGTACGCGCCGCCGCGTCCACGCCCGCTCTGGTTGGCGAGCTCACGCGCGACCGGGCCGACGACCACACCGAGGTAGCTGCGCAGGACCTTGCCGGTGGCGAGCTGCGGCAGGACGGTCTTGATCATGTCGATCGGCACGGCAAAGCCGATGCCTTGACCTGCCGGGTTGATGGCGGTGTTGATGCCGATGACCTCGCCGCGGATGTTGATGAGCGGGCCGCCGGAGTTGCCGGGATTGATGGAGGCATCCGTCTGGATGAAGCGCGCCAGGTTGGGCTCGCTGCCGGGCGAGATGTCGCGGCGCCCTTTGGCGGACACGATGCCCGCGGTCACGGTGTGGTTGAGGCCAAAGGGGTTGCCGATGGCGATGACCCACTCGCCGATCTCGACCCGCTCCGAGTCGCCGAGCGGCGCTGCCACGAGCCTCTCCTTCGGTGCGAATGAGAGCAGCGCCACGTCGAGCGGCGGGTAGGCGCCGACGACCTTGGCCTCGTATTCCTGGTCGTTCGAGAGCCGGACGACGATCTCCTCGGCCCCGTCGATGACGTGGTGGTTCGTCAGCACGAGCCCCCGTTCGTGGATGATGAAACCCGTGCCGAGCCCCTGCCCATCAGGAGCCGGCAGGAACGGCAAGGCCTGCTGGCGCTGCTTCTTCTTGACGTTGATGTTGACGACCGCCGGCGACAGCTCGCGCGCGAGGCTCGAAAATGCGCGCATCGAGACGGGCGCATCGGGATCCAGAGGCTTTGCATACGTGCGTTCGTTCCAGAGCCGTTCAGGCGGTGGGGCGGCCAACGACGGCATGGCGCTCAGCAGCACCAACGCGAGCACGAAGGAAGCGGAGGCTCTGGCGGCGGGCATCATGGACTCAGACATCATCGACTTCATTGAAGGTCTCCCATCGCCTCGGGGCGTCGCTTCATCCCGACCCGGGCGGGCATCACATCTGGAACCGGGGAATCACCGTCGCTCCCGCGGCAAGGTCTTGTCGAGTCGCGCTGTGTTCCCCGGTCGCTAGCGTCAGGTCCGGTGAAACGTCCGTGTGCACCACAGCGCGCTGGCACTCGAGGGTCACCCCTGGTAGCAACGCGGCATGAGCGCCCAACGAACGCCGACTACCGCCCGCGTCTTCCTCGCCCGCGTCAATCTGGATCGATGGACCGGACTCCTCATCGCCGCGGTCCTGTTCGCCGGCTGCGCCGATCGTGTGTCCCCCTCGGTCCTCCAGAGCACCACCCAGGCCTACGCCAACGGACGTGTCTCGAGCCCGGTCACCGTGGACTCCCCGGCCGGCCTCGATGGCATGGCGATCCCGGCCATCGGTGCCACGAGTCCGCAGGTCATCGTCTCGCTCTTCACCGACTATCAGTGCCCCAACTGCCGTCGCGCGCACGACGTCGCGCAGCGCCTGGTCGATCGCTGGCCCGACACGGTCCAGGTCCAGTTCCGCCACCTGCCGCTCAACATGCACCCACTCGCGATCCCCGCCGCCATCGCGGCCCAGGCTGCCCATCGCCAGGGGCGCTTCATGTGTATGCACACGGCTATCATCAAGACCCGCGCCGTCTGGACCGATCTCGATTTGTTTGGTTTTCGAGCTTTTGTCGCCGACGTCCTGGTACCCCGCTGCAAGCTCGACGCGGCGGCTTTTGCACGCGACGTCGATGACCCGGACCTCGAGAGCGCCGTCATCGCCGAGCGTGAGCGCGCCCGCGACATCGAGATCCTCGGGACTCCGTCGATGCTCGTCAACGGCCTCGAGGCTGACGCCTGGCCGCGCCCCGGCCATCCTCCGATGCGGCTCATCAGCGGCCTCATCCGCCGCGAGCTGCGGGACTCCCAGGGACCCGGCCAGGCGAATTCGACCTGCGCCGCTGCCGACTCCGCGTGCCGCGTCGCCGAGCGTATCCTCTCCAACACCGGCGATTCGCGCCGCACGGCCCTCATTCTCGGCGCCGACCGCTGAGCCGAGCCTCGAGTCGCTGAGCCTTCGAGTCGCTGAGTCTTCGAGCCGCAATGACCTCAGGCGATGGTCGCCCGTGTCGACGCATCTGCGACCGGCAGGAACACGCTGAAGACCGCGCCGCGACCGACCCGGCTCTGCACCTCGATGGTGCCGCCCAGGCTCTCGACGATGCGTTGACAGATGGCGAGCCCGAGACCCGTTCCGGTCTGCTTGGTCGTGTAGAACGGGATGAAGAGGCGCTCCATCACCTCGGGCGGGATGCCCGGCCCTTCGTCTTCGAAGCGGATCCGCAGGTAGGAGCCGGGCTCGGCCGTGCCGCTCGAGTAGCCGCTCGACCGCTCGCTGCCTGATCGCCAGGAGATGGCCGTGCTGATTCTCAGCAGGCCGCCGCCCTGCGGCGCCATTGCCTCGATGGCGTTGCGGCTCAGGTTGAGCGTCACCTGCCGGATGAGCTCCGGGTCCGAGCGGATCGACTGCAGGTTGGGCGCAGGCGCAAATTCGACCTTGGAGGCGTGGGGCTCGGCCAGGATGAGCGTCAGCGTGCGCTCGAGGACCTGATTGATGTCGACGAGATCACGCTTGCCCTTGAGCGGGCGCGCATAGGTCAGGAACTGGCTCACGACCGAGTCGAGGCGATTGACCTCCTCCTGGATGATCTGCAGGAAGGTGGCGCGTTGCTCGGGCTCGACCTCCGCCAGGAGCTGTGCCGACCCCTTGATGGCGCCCAGCGGATTACGGATCTCATGCGCGAGTCCCGCCGCCATCTGGCCAATCGCCGCCAGGCGGTCCCGCTCACGGATGCGGTCGAAGAGGCGCGAGTTCTCGATGATGATCGTCGCCTGGGCCGACAGCGCCACCAGCGCGCGGGTCTCGTCCGCGGACCACGCCTCACGCAGGCGCTCGTTTTTGATGCAGAGAAAGCCCAGCAGCTCGGACTGCGACTCGAGCTCCAGCGCGTCGCCCATCGAGCGGGCGCTGCTCGCGCTGACGAGCGCGGTCACGAGCTGCGCTTCCAGCTCCACCATGGTCGTGATCATCGACTCGATGACCTCGATCTTGGCCTGGCTCTCCGCTTCGACCTCGAGCGCCTCCGGACCGGCGGCGAGCCGCTCGCTTCTCTCGGTTTTCAAGGTATCGCGTTCCGTCTCCAGGTTCTCGATGGTCATCACCTTCTGCTGCAGGAGCCGCGTGAGAAACGGGCGCGCCTTGATGGCGTCGAGCAACGGCGGCGGTGCTGTCCCGACGAAGCCGAGCCGCTTCATGGCCAGCCCCTCCTCGTCGCGTAGCCAGACGCTGGCATGGGTGACCTGGCGCGAGGCCTCGAGCCGGCTCATGAGGAGGTCGGTCATGCCGCCGATGTCGATCACATTGGCGAGCGATTTCCGAATGACTTCAGCCTGTTTGGTGAACTCGAAGCGCTCGCGGAAGACCAGCTCCAGGAGCCGCGCTTCGACGAAGGTCCGGAGCGGGTCGAGGAGGATGAGGATGACGATCGTCGCGATGATGGTGTTGAAGAGAAAGAGGCCGAAGTCGTGGCGCCACCAGGCGACCAGCAGCGCATAGATGATCGAGAGCACCACCGCGAAGGTCCCGAGCACCAGCACGCGCCCGACGAACTCGTAGACGTCGAGGATCCGCCGCAGCGTGATGACCTGGTAGATGAAGAACATGTAGACGGCGGGCAGCATGTTGCCGAGCCAAGCGACGCCCATGTCGAGGGCATAGGCCGCGATGGCCAGGCTGAAAACGCCGCCGCTCGCGGCCGTGAGCGAGACGAGGCGCGTACGCTCGGAGCGAAGCTCTACCTGCTGGGTTCGCCGCACCATCAGGACTATCGACATCCCGAGCTGCACGACGATGGAGGTGAGGACCGCGCGGTCGAGGCCCTGGAGCGCCATGAGGTGCGAGCCCGGGTCGGCGAAGAGGGTCGATGTGGCCCACAGGATGATACCGGTCGCCACACACAGCCCGCTCAGCACACGACCCAGGAGGACGGCGGCGTTGCTGAAGCGGTCGTCTTCGGCCGAGAAGGCGGCGAAGAACCCGGTCAACATCATCGGCAAGAAGCCCGCGGTGATGCCGCGCAGAGCCATCCCGCTGCGCGGCCCCATCAGCTCGGCGAGCACGATGGCGTCCACCACGAACCACGCGAACAGGTTCAGCGCGAGCGCGGCGTAGCGCGACGGCGGGACGGCGGGCCGATTGCGCAAGAGCACCGCGACGCCCAGGGCGAGGCAGACGACGGCGGCCAGAAGTGCGGCCTGGATGCGGTACCAGTTCTCCACTCAGCACACGTCACACCGGGTCGGCGCCCCTTTGTCAAGGTCGCCCTTGCGCGGCGACTCGAGAGCCGACTCAGGGTGCGGGGGAGTCCTTCTCGCGCTTCTCCTTCTCGAGCCGCTCCAGCATGTTGTTGCGCAGCAGGTTGGCGACCTTCACGTTCTCCGGATTCTTGCCGTCGGCGCGGTTGATGTAGTCGCCGAGGAAGCGGAACGCATTGCGCACGTCATCGGCGGCCACGAACGCCATGGCGAGGTTGAAGACGACGTCGTCGCGCTGGCCGTTCTGCTGCATGGCCTTCTCGAAGTGGATGATGGCGTCCTTGGGACGACCCTCATTCATTGCGAGGTGGCCGAGAGCATTGAGGATTTCGGTCGTATCATCGGCGAACTCGAGGCCGCGTTTGTAGACCTCGGAGGCCGCCGCGAGCTGGTCGAAACGCTCGTAGAGCTCGCCGAGATCACGCCACGCCGGCGCGTACTTCGGGTCGAGTGCGATGGCCTCACGCAAGGCCTTGTCGGCGCCCGGCCCGTCGTCCTTCGCCATCAGGGCGTAGCCCTTCCAGTACATCGCCGGGGCGTAGTTCGGGTCGGCAGCGAGCGCGCGGTCGAGGTAGCTGAGCGCCTTGTCGGCGTCCGGCTTCTCGTTCTCGATGTAGTAGCGGCCGAGCTGGTAGAGCACGTCGCGATCGTCGGCCACGAGCTTCTCGGCCTCGAGCAGGCGGTCGCGGCCCTTGTCGGTCTGCTTCTTGTCGTAGAGGTCGATGAGCGCCATCTCGTAATGGGCGCGGTGGTTCGTCGGGTCGATGGCGATGGCCCGCGCGAAGAGCGCGTAGGCGACTTCGACGTTGCCGAGCCCCTGCTTCTGAACGGCTTCGTTGATGAGCTTGATGCTCTCGGCGCGCTCTTTGTCGCAACCCGAAAGCAAGCCGGACGACGTGAGGGCAAGGGCAAAACAGAGGGCGGCTACGCGCATGAGCACTTCCGGTGAGAGGCGGACTCGGCGCGTCTCCGGGAGGGCCCCGGAGACGGCTGGATCACTGGGCCTTGAGGATGAGCGGGTAGGCGACTTCGACGACGCCGCCGTCCTTGGGCGACGGGAAGCGCCAGCGCGCCATCTTCGTGGCGATGCACTGCTCGAGCGTGGCGTCGCCGAGCGAGCTGTTCACGGTCCGCGGGTCGAGCACACTCCCGTTGGGGAGGATGGTGAACGCCAGCGTGACCTTGCCGCCGAGCTTACGGTTGCTCTGCAGGCGGTCCTGGTAGCACCACTTGATGCCTGACAAGAAGCGCCGGATGTACTGCTGCACGGTCTTCTCGTCGAGCTCACCCGAGAGGCGGGGCGGAAGCTCCATCACGCGCGGGTCGAGCGGCTTGTCGGCGAAACGCAGGTCGTTGAGGTCGCGCCCGGTCGGGCGGCCCATGTCCGCGACGAGCGGTCCTCCGTCGGGCCCACCGGTCGGGATGCCACCATCGGACGCCGCGAAGCCGCCCGGTCCGCCCGTGAACGAGCCGCCAAACGGGTCGAGCGCACCGCTGTCTGCGAACGAGCCGGGAGCGTTGGGGTCGTTGTTGCCCAGCGCCTTGAAGTTGGTCGGCTTGGCGTCGAGGTCGGGGTTGGTCTGGAGCAGGTCGCTCAGCATCGGGTTGTCGCGCAGGGCCTGGTTCAGCGCGGTGCTCTGAGCGAGGTCCTTGGCGCGCTGCTGGCGCTGGTCGGGCGAGAGCTTCGCGATGTCCTGCTGCGGCTTGCGCTGCATCTTGTCCACCAGCGGATTACGTCGCTCCTTGGGCCTGTCGAGCTCCGCGATCGGGGTGACCTCGGCCGGATCGATCTTCAGGTCGTCGGCCACCTGGTCGCTCTTGGTCTTCTGGAGCTCGACCTCCTTGGCCTCCTCGACCTTCTTGCGGATCTCGAGCTCTTCGGGAGTGATCTTCAGCGCTTGCAGGACCTTCTCGCGATCGGCGCGTGGGTCGCGGGTCGTCATCAGCAGGTCGTCGGGCGCGCCCTTGGCGGCGATGAGGAGGGCGATCTGCACGATGGCGGAGGCGAGGACGAAGAGCCATGGCTCCTTGTCGCTGATCGTCTTGATGGCCGCAGCGGTCACGACCGGCGTGTGCGATACGAGCACCGTGAAGTCACCGACCTTGAGCCGTGCCCGCATCGGGCCACGAATCTCGTAGACCTTGCTGTCCTCGGCCAGCTCGGCCACGGACTTCACGGTGTCGCCGATGAGGACGTCGCCGGTCACGTTGGGGTTGCTCAGATCGAGACCGAAGCCGTCCGGCCGAGGCTTGACCAATGCGAACTCGGAGCCGCCGATGACCTCGGGCGGAATCGCGAAGTCGCAGTGCGGGCCTTCGCCGAAGGTGGCGCCCTGGCCCTTTCGGAAGCTCTTCGAGCTGAGCACCGTCTCGCCCCAGAGGACGGCCACGTCGAGCGCCCAGACGGCGCCCTCGGTACTGGCCTTCTTCTTGTAGAACGACTCGCTGCCAAGGCCGCGGATCTCTTCGGGTTTGTACGACCCCTTCTCGATGTCGTCGGCAGGTCCGACAGATGCGGCCGCTGCCACCCCGAAGTCGTCCGAGCCGGTCGCGACCTCGCCTTCACCAAGGGGCGCTGGCGACCCAGCCGTGCCGCTGACGACAGCGCTCGCGCTGACTTCGACCGCGCGTGCGGCCGCTCCCTCGGCGATGTGGGCGACGAGCGTGGTTGTCCCGAGCACCAGCCGGTCGCCGTCTTTCAGCTCGGCCTGGACGATTCGCTCGCCGCGCAGGACTGTGCCGTTGGTCGAACCGAGGTCCGTGATGCGCCACTTGCCGTCTTCGCGTTGTTCGATGACGGCGTGCTTGCGCGAGACGTTGACGTCGTCGATGCGCAGGGTCGAGGTCGACAGCTTACCCACGTTGATGATGGGGCGGTCGAACTTGACCTCACTGATGAGCTTACCGTTCAGGTAAACGCTGAAGCCGATTGTGCTCTTGGCCATGTCATGCCGCCGTGCGGAGCGCTTCCGCGAGTGAGTTCGGGTCTCTTCCGGGTTCGACGAGTCCCAGTTGGCTGAGACGCCTTCGAGCGCCGAAAGTTCCCTCGTGCCGCGACATCAGGATCGGCACCGAGGGGAGGCGTGGGATCGCCAGGAGGTCTTTGCCGGAGTGTCGACTAGATGTCATCGGCCGAGCGGAGAATCTCGTTCACGAAGTCGAGTCGCACCTCGATGAGGCTCGAGCGCCGTCCGCGCGACACACCTTCGATGAGCATCGTCCCAGGCTTCAGGTAGTCCGTGGAGATGGTGTCGCCCTCGAAGTTGAACTTCTTCTTCACCGGCTTGGCGTCGGCGGGTGCGGGTTCAGCCGCATACGTCGCCGATGGGGTCGAAGCCCCAACCAACATCCCGGCCAAGAGCGCCGTCATCCCCAGCTTGTAGGCGGTCTTCATCGCTTCCTCCTCGTCCCGGCCGACTGCTGTCGACCCTCATCCCCAGTCGCCCAGGGTCTGCACAGCCGGGGCCTGGTTTCACCAGATCGCCTGAGCATCGATTCGCGCGGCCAACGTCATCGACGCCGACCGCAGGGCGCATCTTACGGTACTTTCTTCAGGGCCTTCAAGGTCGCGTCCACAGAACGCACACGACGTTGGACCTCGGCGAACTTCGGGTGGGTCTTGTCGAGGTGGACGAGGTAGGCCTCGCACCACTGCTTGGCGAGCTCGTATTTCTGTGTGTACTGCTGATGCAGAACGCAGAGGTTGTAGTCGATCTCCGGGCTCTCCTTGTTCTTCTCGAGCGCGGCGAGATACCCCTTCTCCGCTTCTTCGAAGCGACCAAGCCCACGCAGCGCCACGGCGCGGGACATCAAGATGTCCGAGTCGCCCGATCGATGCTTCAACACCTCGTCGAAACGTTTGAGCGCCGAGTCGAAGTTGCCGTAGGCCAGCTCGAGGGCCGCCAGGTTCAAGCGCGCGTCGTCGTTCTCTGGGTCGGCCTTCAGCGCAGCGATGAAGCTCTCAGTCGCGGAGCGCGAGTTGTCCTGCGAGAGGTAGACGAGCCCCATGACGTTGTGGAGCGCGGCCGCGTTGGGGTGCTTCTCCAACGCGCTCGTCGCGATGAGCCCGGCCTGATCGTTCAGCCCCTGGCGCATATAGGCGATGGCCACGTTCAAGAAGGCGTGGATGTTCTCGGGGTCGCCGAGCAGGACGTTGCGCCCGTGGCGGATGGCCGATTCGAAAGCCTTCTTGGACTCTTCCTTCGAGGCCTTGTCCGTCTTGCCGAGGAGGGCCGTGCCGCGTTCGATCTCATAGGCGGCGAGCAGGTTTCGCGCATCCTGCTGGAACCGGTCCTCCTTGATGATCTCTTCGAGGGTGGCCACCGCCGCTGCCGACGAAGCGGTAGAGGCCAGCTCGAGACCTGCCAGGCGTGCCCTGCTCGGGGCATGCGGGGCGATCGAGAGCGCCTTGTTCCAGGCTTCGCGAGCGCCGGCGAGGTCGCCGCGTTGTTCGAGCAGGAGACCGAGGTTGTAGGCGGCCTCCTTGGCGTTCTTGTGGCTCGAAGATACGCCGCGCAGGAGGCGCTCGGCTTCGAGGCCACGCGTGGCGATGAGCTGCGGGTCCGACAGGATACGCAGGGCGTCATCGTAGCCGTCGGCGCGCGCTGCGAGCGGCGACATGACCGCCGCGGACAGGATGAGCGAGAGGACGAAGCGTCGCATCAGTTGCCTCGCATGGCGTCGTTCGACTGTTTCGCGACGCCCAGATCGGGGAGCATGAACTGCGGGCGGCCGCCGTTCGGAGTGAGCTGAACCGGGCGGAGCCGGAACTCTTTGACCGACTTGTCCTCGAGGTCGAGCTGGGCAATCGCCCGCTCCGCACGCTCGGAGTAATCGTTGAACCAGCGGCTCTCACGCGCGGTGTTGAGCGCTCGCCGATAGTTGACCAGCGCGGTCTCGCGGATCTGGTTGGACTGGTCCGCCATGTTCTGGCGGTGAGCGTCCTCGGCCTCTGGAAAGCCGCGCAGCGCGGTCGGCATCGGCGCGTTCTCGATGGCGTCCGCGAGGTCCTGGTAGGCGAGGCCGAGCTGCGCCGAGGCGGCGATGACCCAGCCGGGGTGGCCGTACGCGATGACGCGCTCGTAGGCGTCCTTGACCTTGGCCATGATGCCCAGCTTCTCGCCGACGGCTTCTTTGATCTGCTTGTCGGTGCGCCCTTCGAGCTTGATGGCGCGCGCCCGCTGCAGCTCGATTTCGCCGAGCTGGAAGTGGCTCTCGGCGACGGCCGAGATCCCCATCATGTCGAGGTCACGCTTGAAGCGTTCGTCCAGCGCCGTGAACGTGCTCACCGTCTGCTCGAAGGCCTGGTTCGCGTCGCGCGCCTTGCGCTGCTTCAACAGCGCCAGGCCGGCCTGGTTGAGGGCCTGCAAGCGCACGGTCGCGGGCTCCTTGTCGTAACGCTTGATGTGTTTGGTCACGGCGGCCACGACCTGCGGCCACTTCTCCTGCTTGGCCAGGATGAAGATGATGTCGAGGTCGACACGGGGGGCGTTGGCGTTCTCCGGGAATTTCTTCAGGTAATTCTGAAGGTTCGCGATGGCCTCTTTGTAGTGGCCGAGCGTCTTGCGAAAGATCGAGGCGTAGCGGAGCGCGGGCTCCGTCAACGAGTGGTTCGGGTGGTTCTTGACGAAGAATTCGTAGAACTTGGAGGCCTCGTCATAGACCGTGGTCTGGCGGTACATCTCGGCGATGGCGTAGAGGGCCTTGGGTGCCAGCTCCGCCCGCTTGTTGAACTTCTCGTAGAGCGCGAGCTGCGTGGTCAGCGCCTTCTCGACCTGCTTGGCCTCGAAGTAGTTGATGGCCGCGTTGTAGACCGCGTCGGCGGCGCGGGGCTCCTGCGGGAACTCACGCGCGTACTGCTCGAAGCACTCAGCCGCGGCGAGGTGCTCGTGCCGGGTCGCCGTCTTCTGGCACTCCTGGAAGTTGAAGGCGTTCTTGACCTTCTGGATGTCCTCGCGGAGGTCTGGCGGCAGCGTCGTGATGCTGTCGAACTTGTTGGCGTAGAGGCGGAGATTGTCGATATCGGCCGAGAGGTTGTAGGCCGACAGGATGTGTCGACGCGCGTCGTTCTCGAGGGGGTGGCCGGCGTGGGTGTCGAGGAAGGCGGCGAAGCGTTTGGCCGACTCGCCGAACTGGTTGTAGTTGTAGAAGACCTTGGCCGCGGCGAAGCGCGCGGTCGGGACGTTCTCCTTCGTCTCAGGGTTCTCGCCCTTCTTGGCGACGATGGCCATCCAGCGGTCGATGGCCGTCACGAAGCGACGGTCTTCCTGGGGAAGCTCGGCGGGGCGCAGGTCGTCTTCGGCCTCGCTCTTGATGCGCTGGTTCTTGAACTGCACCACCTTCAGGTAGGCGAGCACCGAACGCTCGGCCGCGGCGTCGGCGAACTCGCCGTCGGGGTTCATCGCGATGACGGCTTCGAATTCGGCCGCGGCCTCCTCGTACTTCTCGGTCGTGAGCATGAGGAGCGCGTTGTTCATCGAGATCTGGTAGGCGTTCTCGTCCTTGCGGAAGACGCGGAGGTACTCGTCGTACAGGCGCTGCGTGTATTCCAACGTCCTGATATCTTTCGTTTTGTTGTACTCGTTGTGATAAGCCTGCGCCGTCTCGAGGATCATGCGCTTGGTCTCGTCTTTCTCGGTCTGTTGGAAGTCCTCTGGCGCGTTGACGAGCTCGGTCTCGTAGAGGCGGATGAGGTTCGAGAGCTCGTCGACGGTCGCCTTCTTGTCGGCGCGTAGCACCGCGTTGTTCACGATCTGGCGCTGGAACTGGACGACCATGTAGCTCTGGTCCTTGCCGTCGATGGCGGCCTTCTTCGCCTCGACCATCAGGATGCGCAGCAGCTCGGACGACCGCTCGAACTCGTTCTGCTCGGTGTAGATGGTCGCGAGCCGGCCTGCGAGCGAGAGGTAGCGGTCGCCCGCGCGCGCCTGCTCGATGATGAACTTCACCGCGTCGGCGGGGCGCCCCACCTTCGAGTAGGGGAGGATGAGCTCGTTCTGCGACTCACGCTTGAGCGCGATGGCGCCGCGTTTGCCTTCCAGGACCTGCTGGTCGGCGAGCTTGATGACGTCGATGAAGCGGGCGAGCGACTTCTTGTAGTCGACGAGGTTGTAGAGGCACCACGCCTGCTTGTAGATCGAGTACCCGTAGATGTTCGCCTCGGTGTAGGTCTCGGCCTTCTCGTACAGCTTGACGGCGTTCCCGAAGTCGTTGAGCTCGAAGTAGTAGTCGCCAATGTTGACGAGCGCGTCCGGGACGTAGGGGGAGGTCGGATGCTCGCCGATGATGCGGGTGTACTCCTCGATGCCCTCGTCACCGCGACCCATCTCCGTCAGGTTGTAGGCGAGGAAGTAGCGGATCTCGTCGATGTTGTCGGACTTCGAGAAGCGCTTGGTGATGTCGCGGTAACGCTTGATCGTCTCCTCCTGGAACTTGCGCTTCAGGTCGGTCAGGCGCTGCTGCTCACGTGTCCACTTCTCGATGCCCTTCTGGTCCTTCTTCTGCTGGGCCTCGAAGAGCGGCTTCTCGATTTCCTCGGAGTTGATACGGAGACTATAGAACTCGGCGAGATCCCAGTAGAAATCCGCGAGCGCCATCGACTGCTTCGGAAAGCCCGCGGAGTTCTTGTCCTCGAGGTCGAGGATCTGCTCCTGGTTCTTGATGGAGTCCTTGATCGACTTCTCGGTCGCGCGGGCGTCGAGCCGCTTCT
Organism: uncultured Myxococcia bacterium; assembly: GCA_942493285.1. Lineage (GTDB taxonomy): Bacteria > Myxococcota_A > UBA9042 > PHBI01 > PHBI01 > WYBB01. The sequence goes on along the minus strand of OW818691.1, from coordinate 4,311,230 downwards.
CACGCGTTCGTGTCTGCTTGCCGAGCGAGGGGCCGGACGCCTTGTTAGGCGGATCGCCCGCGAAGGATGGGCTGGCCATGAGGATCGCCACGAGCGCGATGAGCCAGGTCGAGAATCTGTTCATGGTCCGTCCTGAGATGAAACACGGAGAGCCCGAGACCTCTCGAACCGTCGGGAAGTCGGTTCTGCGAGGTCGGCCGGGCACGACACGGTCCCCAGCCGTGATCGCCTGCATAGGAAACCAAGCTGCGCGTCTTGTCACGCGCGAGGGTGCTTGGCGGCGAGCCTGGGGGGATGCCTGTGTGGATGAATGGGTGTGGGTCACGGCTGCGGGGTGGCGTCTTCGGCCGCTTCGTTGGCGACGCATTTACTGCGGATATCGTAGAGATAGGAGCCCAGCTCGTCGCGCCAGTATTCCCCTTCGAAGGGCCACTCGATGTGTTCCTCGTCGATGACGATCTCTCGATAGGCTGCGGAGGCAGACGCCTGCTCTTGAGCGGCCGCATTGGAGATATCGCCGCGTCGGGCGCGAAGGGTCTCGCCCTTGATCTTCAGGGCCGAGCCGAGGTGGCGCTGCAGGTCGCGCACGATTCGGACGAGCCGTCCCTGAGCAAGCGCCCCGGCTTCGCCGATGACGAGGCTGCGGTAGGCCTCGACGTCGCCCTTGAGCTGGCCGATGAGGCCGCGCTCCGCACCCTTGCCCGCCAACGACTCCAACTTGTTCACCTCGTCGTTGAGCTTGGCGACGAACTCGAACTTGCGCCGCAGCTTTTTGTCTTCGAGCGCGGCGTTGAAGATACGTTTGAAGCGCAGCGAGTACTCCTCGCCGCCCGCACCTGCCCGGGCGAGGCGTGCGAGCCAGAAGTAGAACGCGTTGGGGTCGGCGAACTGATTGATCTCGGCCCGGAACTGGCTCATCAGCGGGTAATAGTCGTTGACGAACTCGGCCACGATCGCGTCGGCGTCGTCGTAGCGGCAGTTGTAGAACAGGATGAGCGCCTGGAGCACACGCGACTCGGGAAAGTACTGCGAGGCGAAGTAGGGCGAGTTGATGGTGTGGAGATTTCCCAGCGCTTTCGGGTAGTTCTTGAGCTGGAAGTGGACCCAGGAGACCTCGTAGATCGCCGCGAGCCAGTTCGGGTTGTCCTCATCGACCTCGGCGTAATAGTCGACCGCGACGTCGTACTGGCGCGTCGAGTAGAACAGTCGACCGAGCGCGAGCATGGCGTCCGCGGCGACCTTGTCGATCGTCTCCGACCCGCCCGTGTCACGCTGGATGCGGAGCACGGTCTTGAATGCGTCGGCGGCCTGCATGAGCTTGTCGGCGTTGAGGGTCTTGTCCGTGCCGAGGCCCGACTGGGCGACATGGATGACACCCTCGAGGTACTTCGAACGCGAGAAGAGGCTCGGGTTCTTGCGCGAGACGGCCTGGAAGCGCGTCAAAGCTTCGCCGAGCGATTCCTCGCCGTAGAAGTACTGGCCCACGAGGAAGTGGAGCTCGTCGGCGTCCGACGGCGGGTAGACCTCGGGCGGGTACTCCGAGATCTTGAGCAGCACCGACGGATCGTTGCCGGTCGCGCGCGCAATCTTGAGTAGATAGCCGAGCGTTTTCTCGTACTTCGGATGCGGCTGGCCCTGGTCGACGATCTCTTCGAAGCGTGTGAAGGACGACTGGTACAGGCCGAGCTCGTACAGCGTGGCGCCGAGCAGATACTGCGCCTCCTGTACGAGCGGGTTGGCCTTATCGCCCTGGCGGACGATCTCGTTGAACTTCAGCGCGGCGCCGAGATAATCCTCGCGCTCGAGTTGGGCGACACCCTCGGACAGCCAGCCACGAAGGGCGCCATCCGTGATGGTCGTCTCCTCTTCGAGGACGAGGGGTTCGTCCGCGTGCGCTTCGCCGGGGACCGTCGCGAGCGCGAAGGCCGCCGCGATGGGCAGGCACGGGACGGAGAGGCGACGAAAGAAAGCTTGGAACAAGGTACGGCTCACGGCATCACTCCGGTGGAGGCCGACGCAAAGTGGGCTTGGTTCTAGCGCAGGGGGCCGGAAACGGTCAAGGTGGCCGGGCTCGGCGGGGCCGTGATAGGTACACACGTGCTGAGGGCGGAGTTCGAGAGCTTTTCTTCGTCACCGCCCGACGATTTGTTTTCGCAGGAGAGTCCGATGAGCGCACCAACGTCCAGAACCACGATGTCTCTCTCGCGCCGCCTCGGTGGTGTCGCAATCGCCACCGTCCTGACATCGGCGGGCGTGCTGACCGGGTGCGGCGACGAGTCGGAGCCGGCGCAGCAAGCGCAGGCCTGCGAACCAGCTGCCGACGAGCGCGGTCGGCCGTATGCGTGTATCGCTGGGGCGGTGACGAGCGAGGACGGTGAGCCTGTCGCCAAGGTGAAGATTGCGGCGTGCACCTCGGAGACCTGCATCATCGGTACGACCGAGGACGACGGCACCTACAACGTGCAACGGCTGCCGGTCGAGCCCCACAAGGTCGAGGTCTTTGGAGCCATGAAGGGCTTCATGACGCTCGCGTTCTTCCAGGACGTGACGCCGGGCGAGCTCGCACGTGCCTCACGCACACTCATCCTCCCGCGCCAGACGAACGCTGCCGTCGCGTGGCTACCCGCCGATGGCGGGGAGGTCGCGCTGGCCGAGGGCAAGTTGTTGTTCGATGCGGAGCCTGGGACCCTTCGCTACCTGGTCGGGACGCCGGAGCAGGAGATGCTTGCCGAGGCAGTCGAAGTCCCGGTGCGCAACCTCGTGCCCTACGATACCGAGCCGTGGAAGGGCAAAGAGTCGAAGTCGATGGCCTTCGTGATCAACCCGTTTCCGCTGACCGCCTCGAAGAGCGTCGACCTCACCATCAAGGACGCCGGCGCGACCGCGAACGCACTCTACACGCTCTATGCGGCCCACTCGACGACCGGTGAGCTCGAGGAGGCCGGCATCCTCGTCGGCGCGGCGAATGGCGATCTGGTCCTACAGCCCGGTGCGACCCTGACCCACCTGACGACGCTCGTCGTGGTGCCGAACTGAGGCCAGGAGCGATGTCGGTCGACCGAGCCTTGGGCCGCCGGCGACCGGAGCTCGAGAACGCTGTGGTCAGGTCATGCCTGCGTGCATTGACATGCGGCCCGAGGCCGACCACAATCCAGCCGCCTTCGAATGGAGACCTGGGGTCGCGGATGAAACAGCTGAGCACGGTCAAGACGCTGATTGGGTTCGCTATCGCTGCCGCTCTCGCGGGTGGTTGCGACGACGAGCTGGAGTTCTTCCGCTCCTGTCCCCTGTCCTCGTCCATCATAGAGGTCTGCCGCGAGGACCAGCCGAACACCGACCTCACGTGTGTGGTGACCGAGCACCCGATGTGCGACGAGCGCGTGTGTGCGGCGTGGGAGGGCAGCGGCAGCTTCTGCTCACGTACCTGCGAGCTCACGAGCGATTGCCCGCCGGACTCGGTCTGCCTGCCCTACCTGCAGGGCATCGACATTAGCGTGTGTGTCCCGAACGAGCGTCCCCCGGCGGGCCAGCTCGGGCTCTGACCGGCCATTATCGGGCTCTCACCTGGCTCTGATCGGGCGCGAGTTCCCGCCCGGAACTGCCCGCGTGGGCGTCGCATTCGGCCACCCGCTCAGCACTCAAAGGCGTTCCGGTACCAGCGGATGTCCCAGCTGAGCAGGCCGCGCTTCAGCGTGACGACGTCGAACCGGGTCGCTCTCGGTCGCCATGGGAGCCGTGCGAGGAAGAGCTGCGCAAGTATTGCGAGCTTCTGGCGTTTGGCAGGACCGACCGTGTAGGCCACGTCGCCAGCGAACTTTGTAGAGGCCGAGCGGACCTCGACGATGACCAGCACGTCGCCATCCCGCATGACCAGGTCGAGCTCGCCGCCATGCCCTCCGAAGCCGGGACGCGGCGGGACCTTCCAGTTTCGTGCGACGAGCGTCAGCCCCTGGGCTTCGAGGTGGCTCAGCGCCTTGGCTTCACCACGGCCACCGAGCTCTTGCCGGGGGCTTGGCGCAGGGCGTGTCGGCTTCTTGGAGTCGGCGCTCATGCCCCGGACTATAGCCTTTCCATCGCCCTCGCGCGCGGCTCGAGGCCGGCCATTGGATCACTCGGTCGGGGCGTTACGGCTCGCCAGCGACTCAGCAACGATCCCGAAGCTGCGACGGTGGATGGGGCAGGGGCCATACTCGATGACGGCCTGGCGGTGGACCGGGGTTGGATAGCCCTTGTGGCGATCGAACCCGTAGACCGGCCAGCGTTCATGGGCTTCCACCATGAGGCGATCACGGGTGACCTTGGCGATGATGGAGGCCGCGGCGATGTTGATGCTGCGCGAGTCGCCCTTGATGAGGGGCCTCTGCACGATACCCTTCGGTAGTGGGGCGAGGTCGCGCCCATCGATGAGCACGAGTGCGGTCTTCAACTTCGGGTGAGCCTTGACGAGCGCTTTATGGGCCACCGCCATCCCGTGCAACGAGGCGCGCAGGATGTTCATCTCGTCGATGACCTCGGGACCGATGACCGCTACACCGACGGCGAGGGCCTGCGCCATGATCGGCTCGTAGAGCGCGTCTCGTTCGGCCTCGGTGAGCTTCTTCGAGTCGTCGATACCGACGATTGGGCACGGCCACGGCATGGCGCAAGCGGCTACGACGACTGGCCCTGCGAGCGGCCCACGGCCAGCTTCGTCGATGCCGATGAGAGGCCATAACCCGCGTGCAGCCGCCCAGAGCTCGGCTTCGCCGCAGACGAGGTCAACCTCAGGAGCGAGCTTTTTCGGGAGGCCGTCGTCGTGTGCCGCGACGAACGCCGGAGCATCGGCGCGTGCCCGAGAGGGCATTCGCTTGGACGGCTTCGCCACGGCCTGAACAAACAGGCCTGGCAGAGACGGGGCGCCACTGCCGGCGCCCCCCTCAAAGTTCTGCAACGCACCGTCCTTGCTGGACAAGTGAGGTGGCGAAGCGGGTGGCGGATGGGCCGACCCGGGGTCCGCCTCGAGCCCGACAAGGGTGGGGGGACCAGGGTCGGCGCGCCGCCGCGGACTCACTCGCGGATGTCGCGCAGCGAGCGGATCTTGGCCGCCTTGCCCGTGAGGTCGCGCAGGTAGAAGAGCTTGGCGCGCCGCACCCGACCGCGGTCCTTGATCTCGACCTTCTCGATGCGGGGGCTGTGGAGCGGGAAGCAGCGCTCGACGCCGACACCGTAGCTCTCCTTGCGGACCGTGAAGGTCGACCCGAGGCCGGCCGAGTGGCGGGCGATGCAGATGCCCTCGAAGACCTGGACACGATCCTTCTCGCCTTCGCGGATACGGACATGGACCCGAAGGGTGTCGCCGGGGTCGAACGCGGGGATGTCCAGGCGGAGCTGGAGCTCCTGGATCTTGGCGATGGCTGGCGTAATGCTCATGATGAAGACTCCGTCAACGAGCGCCAAGGAGGCGGTCGAGGATGATGGCACAGGCGCCGCGCACGGGAAGATGATTGTAGCCCGCGCGGGCTGGTATGGCTTCGATGGGTGGCAACATCGTCTCGCACTTGGCGAGCGCTTCGGGAGCCAACCCCCACCCGGTGCCGAACACGAGGAGTGCGGCGCCGGTCTCGTTCGCAAGTCGGTCGCGCATGGCGTCGAAACCGACCGTCGCACGGTCTTGTCTGGCCGAAGTCCCGATGACCAGCGGGGAAGCGGGTTCCCCAGGCTGGGCGGCCTGTCGTTCGCGAATCTGGTCGATCGCGGCGTCGAGGCTCGGGACCACCTCGACCCGGGTGAACGCTTCGGAGCGGTTCGGGTTCGAGGTTCGCCCTTCTCCTTCTATCCAGTGGGACACGATGGTGCTCACGAGCTCACGCTGTTCGCTTATCGGTGTCACCACGAAATAGCCGAGGACCCCGTAGGTCCTCGCGGTTCGGGCGAGGTCATGGATGTCGAGATTCGTGACCGAGGTGGTCACGACGTCCCCCTTCCGGTTCATCACCGGGTGGTGGACGAGGGCGAGATAGATATCCATCTGTTTGAAAAGCGCAAGCGGGAAGTGGTTGGGGACCGGATCAGCCGGAGGGACGCGAGCGCGTCGGGCGTCCGAGGAGGTCGGGTCGCAGACGTTCGGTCCTCAAGACCCGTTCGTTCTTGCGCCAGGCGTCGATCTTGGCGTGGTTGCCCGAGAGGAGGACCTCGGGCGCCTCGTGGTCGCGCCACACCCGGGGGCGGGTGTAGTGCGGGTATTCGAGCAGCTGCTCATCGCTGAACGACTCGTTGATGGCGCTCTCGGCGTGTCCGAGGACACCCGGAAGGAGGCGCGAGACGGCGTCGATGACAGTCATGGCCGCCAGCTCGCCGCCGGTCAGGACGAAGTCGCCGAGCGACAGCTCCTCGTCGACGACGAAGTCGGCGATGCGCTGGTCGACACCTTCGTAGCGACCACACACGAGGCAGAGGCTACCGAGCGCGGCGTACTCTTTGGCGACCGACTGATCAAACGGCCGACCAGAAGGCGAGAGCAGCACGGTGCGCTTCGGCGAGCGAGTCTCACGGACGTGCTCGATGGCCCGAAAGAGCGGCTCGGGCAGCATCACCATGCCAGCTCCACCCCCGAATGGGGCGTCGTCGACGGTGCGATGCGTGTCCTCGGTGAAGGTGCGCGGGTCTGTATAGCCGACGTCGATGATCCCGTTCTTGCGGGCCCGCCCGAGCATCGCGCCAGCGAGATAGGGCTCGCAGAGCGGCTCGAAGAGCGTGATGACGTCGAAGCGATACGGCGTCGTCACGGGACGAGGCCTTCGGGAGGGTCCACGATGACGCGGCCGTTGGCCCGGTCGACAGTCTTCACGATCGCATCCACGAACGGGATGAAGAACGTGTCGGCGTCTTTGCCCGGGGGCAACACTTCGAGCAGATCCTGAGCGGGTCCGGGGAAGACCCCGACAACCACACCGAGCGACTGGCCTTCGACCGTGACTACGGCGAGACCCTTCAGCTCATGGTGGTAGTAGGACTCGTCTTCGCTCGGGGGCAGGCTCGTCAGCGGCACGCCGAGGCGTCGACCCACGAGGGCCTCGGACCCATCGCGCGTGTTCACGCCCTCGAAGCACACGATGAAGCGCTCGTCCGGGATCGGACGCACAACTGTGAGGGACACCTCGCTCAGCGGGGTCTCCTTCACGGTGTCCGTGATGACCCCCGTCGAGCGGGCAAGCCCGGGCTCGGGGGTCAATACAGAGAGGCGTTGCCCCGCCTTCCAGACCGGTGAGGCCTGGTTGAACGGGTGCACGACGAGCTCGCCTTTGAGCGCATGGGCGCGCACCACGACGCCTACGAGCAGGAGCTCTTCAGGCTCCGGTCGTGCGTCGTTGCGGGCCGGCTTTCCAGGCACGACCTTGGTCGTCACTCGACGATTTCGACTGCCGCGCGGCGTCCAGTACGCGCCGCTCCGGCCTTCGCAACCGCCCGGAGCGCCCTTGCGGTGCGACCCTGACGACCGATGATCTGGCCGAAGTCTTCTTCGTGAACGGTCAGCATGTACTGATCGAGCTCGCCGTCTGACTTCTTCTCGACCTGGAACGACTCGGGGTGGGACACGAGGCCCTTCCCGAGGAACTCGAGCAGCGCTTCCATCAGGACTGCGGCTCGGTCTGGAGCGAGGTCGCCTTCTTCTTGCGGCTCGGGCGGAAGGCCGTGTCGCTCGCGTTCATGAAGCGGTTGAGGAGGCCGCGAACCGTATCGGACGGGACTGCGCCGACATCGCGCCAGTGCTTGATCCGCTCGCGGTCGAGCGCCACGGCCGGCGGCTCAGCCGTCGGGTCGTAGGTGCCGACCTGCTCGAGGAAACGCCCGTCGCGACGGGCGCGGGTGTCGGCCGCGACGATGCGGTAGAAAGGCCGCTTCTTCGTGCCATAGCGCGCGAGTCGAAGGGTGATTGCCATGTGAGTCGTCTCCGGATGGGGCGCTGGTGTTCAGCGCCGATCTTGGAACCCTGACAGCCGCCTGGCGACCAGGGTTTGCAAGGAGTTCGGTTCGCGCGGCATACCTGCCACGCGTAGGGGCGCGGAACCTAGAGGGTCATCCGCGCGATGTCAAGGGTCGGATAAGCTGCGTTGTCGTAGCCCCTACACACGTTGATTCAGGCCGTCGCGGCCGGAGCGGCTTCGCCCCGGGCCTTGCGGATCGCGGGCTTCTTCATGACCGGGAGCGGCTCGACCACGGCGAGCTCGTGCCGCATCACAAAGCTGATCGCAACCCGGACATCATTAAAGGCCGCTTCCAACAGCCCGTATGCGCGGCGCTTGAGCTCGAGCGCGTCCTTGTCGCTGATCGCTCCGATCTGGCTCTGGACGGCGCGTGCGAGGCGGTCGGCATCCGCGAGCAGATCGTCGCGCCAGTACTTCGCGTCCTTGGACAAGGTGTCGGCGCGATCACGGGCGAGCGCCGCGAGGCGTGCGAGTGTCGCTGCGACCCGAAAGGAGCCGCGCCGGCCGCGGAACTCGGCGAGCTCGGCCGTCACCGCCGGATCGTCGCCGAAGTGGTAGTCGATGAGCTTGTAGAGCGTCGCGCGTACAGCCTCCGCCTCCTCGAGGATGGCGTCGGGGACCTTGTCGTCTGAAGCCTGGGATTGTTTTTGGACGAGCTCGTCTGCATAGAGCGTCGCGTGGGCCAACGACTCCATCAGCACGACCTGACCGGCTCCGAAGATCACATCGGGGAGCAGGCCGAGCCGCGTCGCCACGTCCTGCCGCTTCGCGATGGCCGCCAGCTCGAGCGCACGTTCCGCCCCGTAACCAGCGTCGAGGGTCGCCGAGCCCATCGCGGGCGCCCCGAGGATCGCGGCGAAGTTCGCCTCGAACGCGAGACGCAGAGCCTCGGGCGGGACCACCGGCCGGGTCCCATGGGTTTCGGTCCCCACGACCGTTGTAGCCGGCTCCACTGTTGCTTCCGTCGTTCCCATCGCGTCGGTCGTGCTGTCCATCGGATACCTCACAGGCGTTCAGTCCGGCGCACCTTCTCGTCGATCGTTTGGCCACCGTCAACGGCTTTGCGGGCACCTGCGATCGCAACCTCTGACCGTCTGGCGCGGCGCACCCGCTTACGGCGGGTCGACGGAAGTCTGACCGACCGGAGTGTTCAGCGATGAGGCTCGACCAGGACTTTTTCCGCCGCGATGCGCTCGACGTCGCCCATGACGTCGTTGGCGCCTTGCTCGTCCATGGCCCGGTCACCCTGCGGATCACCGAGGTCGAGGCCTACCGCGCCAACGGCGACACGGCCAACCACTGCCGTTTGGGTCTCACCGCCCGGAACGCCGCCATGTTCGGCCCGCCCGGCCACGCCTACATCTACCTCTGCTACGGCCTCCACTGGATGCTGAATCTCGTCACCGACGAGGCCGGGGTGGGCGCCGCTGTGCTCGTGCGATCCGCCGAGGTCGTCGCAGGCCACGACATCGTCCTCGCCCGACGCTTTGCGAGCCGAGAGGCCCCGGCGCTCTCCGCCATGACCCGCCGTAAGCAAGACGAGCTCCTGGCTGGCCCTGGCAAGGTTGGTCAAGCGCTCGACCTGGGCACGGCCCTGAACCACCACCCCCTCTATCGACGAGGCGGTCTCGAGATCCATGCGCCGCAGGCACCGCAGCCGGCACTCGTGTTCGGCCCTCGCGTCGGCATCGACTACGCCGATCCCGAACACCGCGAAGCCCCTTGGCGGGTCGCCGACGCACACAGCCGATCTGTGAGCGCGCGAAAGAGCCTCAGTCCGCCGACTCTCGCGAAGCCTTCGGCGCGAGGTGCTGGGTAATCGCGGCGGCCTCCGCGCGGCCGATCCGCTCTGCCTCCGCCAGCAGCGAGCCGTCCGAAATCGCCAGTCGCGACGAAGGCTTCGTTGGGTCGCTTGGCACGATGTGCAGCGTCTGGGTCGGGAACGCGAACCCGATGCCGAGGCGATTGGCGAGCGTGATGATGTCGAGCAACAACAGGTGGCGGGCGCGGATGTTGTTGGCCGGGTCGGGGACCGCGAAGTGGCAGATGAAGAGCACGTCGAGCGAGCTCGCGGAGAACTCGTGCAGGCCGGCCCGGATGACCTCCTTGCGTGTGTGCGGATGGCTCGCGGCGAGCTCCACCAGGCCCTCGCAGAAGGCGTGGATCTTGTCTGGCGGCGTCCCGTACTCGAGGCTCAACATGGTGCGATAGCGCCAGTAGGTCCGCTTTCCGAGGTTGTCCACGTGGGCTGAGATGAGGTTGCCGTTGGGCACTGTGATGAGCGTGTTCTCGTAGGTGCGGATGCGGGTCGAGCGGAACCCGACCTCCTCGACCGTGCCCATGATGTCGTTGCTGATCTTGATGTCGTCGCCGATCTCGAAGGGGCGGTCGAGGATGACGGTGAACGAGCCGAACAGGTTCTTGACCGTGTCCTGGGCGGCCAGCGCGAGCGCGAGACCGCCGATGCCGAGACCCGCCAAAAGGGACGTCGGCGAGACCCCGAGCACGTCGGCGATGAAGACGATGCTCAGGCAGACGATGAAGACCTTGGCCGTCTTTTCGAAGAAGGGCACCACGAGGTCATCGAACTTGCTGGGTGTTTTCGAGGCCTTCTGCTTGAGGACCCAGGTCAGGATGTCGATGAATCGGAACGAGCCGCGCACCAGGCCGAAGGCCATGATCAACTTCACGACGAGGATGGCGACGACGTGGGCCCCTGCCGGAAGGCCTATCCAGTTGAGGCCGACGACCCACAGGAGCCCGGTCGCGACGAGCCCGGTGGGCTGCAGGAGCCGCCAGACCAGGTCGCGTGGCACCCGCCAGTCTCGGCGCTCGAGCAGGCGTTGCACGGGGCCGTGCAGTACGATGCGCGCGATGCGGGCGGTGAGCCAGCCCGCGATGACGAGGGCGAGGAGGCCAAGCCACTGCCAGTGTTCGAGCAGGAAGCCGCGTTCCCGCAGCTCAGGCGGCATCTTCGAGCGAAGCCACAAGGTCGGCGAGATGTGCATCGCCGAACCGCCGACGCCCGCGACCTTGGGCCTGGCCTCGAAGTAGAGGTAGAGGTCTTCGATCCGGTCGACCGTGGCTGCCGTGAAGAGCCACTCCCCGTCGGCGTTGGGAGCGATCGTGATGTCCGCGGCGATCGCGGGCTCATGGTGGAAGGTCCATGGTGGGCCGGCCGGGTCGTCAGGCACCTGCTCGTAGACGACGAACTGGATCCGATCGATGACCTCCTTCAGCTTGATGGAGAGCTCCCGACCGCTGCGCTCGCGGGTGCTAGCCGGCAGCCCACTCAGGTCGAGGCACGCCGCGGCCGCATCGAGCAGGGCCACATTCGAGTCCTTGGATGCCGCCACAGCCGAGTCGAGGAAGGTTCGCATGGTGGCGCGTGCGCTGCTTCGCTCGACGGGCACCTTCTTCGCCGGTTCGGCTGGCTTGCTCGACCCCGGCAGCGGATACGGTATCTGCGCACCGGCGGCTCCTGAGAGCGGCAGGACGAGCAAGACGAACGCAATGGCGATGTTCCTCAGCAATGGCCGCCGAATTGGCCAGGCTCGGGCCAGTTGACCCGACGGGGTCGTGACCCGAGATGTCTCGATTTCCAAACGAATCGACATGGCGCTCACCGCTTCCAGATGGCTCGTGCGGACGTGAAGGCCAACAGTCCCGCGCGTCCAAGCTCGCGCCCATAGCCCGATTCCTTGACGCCGCCAAACGGGAGTCGTGGGTCGGAGCGTGGGATGCCGTTGACGAACACGCTGCCGGCATCGAGCATCGATGTAGCGCGCTCGGCCTCCTCATCGACCCGCGTCCAGATGGAGGCCGACAACCCATAGGGCGTCGCGTTTGCGAGCGTGAGCGCCGCTTCGAGGTCGCGCACACTGGACAGGATGGCGACCGGCCCGAACAACTCCTCGCGTGCCACGGCCGACGTCGGAGGCAGCTCGTCGATCACGGTCGGCGGGTAGTAGAAGCCGCGGCCAGGCGCTTCTTTACCGCCGAGCAGGAGCCGGCCCCCATCCGCCACCGCGCGGTCGACCTGCGACTGCAGACGTGTCCGCGCCGCCTGCGACGCGAGGGGGCCGATGTCGACCGACTCGTCCATCGGGTCGCCCACCCGCAGCGCCTCCATCGCGGCCACGAAGCGCCGCTTGAACTCCGCGTAGACAGTCTCGTGCACGATGAACCGTTTGGCGGCGATGCACGATTGTCCGTTGTTCTGGACACGCGCTCGCACCGCTTCGCGCACGACGGTCTCCAGATCGGCGCTCGGCATCACGATGAACGGGTCGCTCCCGCCGAGCTCGAGCACCAGCGGCTTCAGGGCCGCGCCGGCCAGGGCCGCCACCGAGCGTCCGGCGACCGTCGAGCCCGTGAGCGTCACCGCTGCGATCCGTGGGTCCGCGATGAGCCCCGGAATCCGGCCGACCTCGACCGCCAGGTTCTGCAACAGACCGCGCGGGGCGCCGGCCTTTCGCAAGACGGACTCGATGGCCAGGGCACTCCCCATGGTGGATGGGGCGTGTTTCAAGAGCACGGTATTGCCCGCGAGGATGGCCGGGATGCCGAAGCGAAAGACCTGCCAGAACGGGAAGTTCCACGGCATGATCGCAAGCACCACGCCGAGGGGGACGTGGCGCACGAAGCTGGTCTCGGCGTCGGTCGTGACGCGCTCCTCCGCTAGCAATGCCGGTCCATGCTCGGCGAAGTGGCGGGCTGTCAGCGCACACTTTCGAACCTCCGCCATCGCCTCGCGAAACGGCTTGCCCATCTCTCGCGACATGATGGCGGCGTAGTCTCGAGCGTCGAGCTCGAGGTGGCGTGCGAGCTCGTACAGCACCCTGGCCCGCTCGGACAGGGCCGTTCTACTCCAGCGCTCCTGCTCTGCCACGGCTCGCGCGACGACGGCTTCGATGCCCTCCTCGTCGAGGGTCGGGTAGCGCTGGAGCTCCTTACCCGACGAGGGGTCGACGCTGATGAAGACGGTCGGAGGGTCGCCATCGAGGCGGATCGGGGCTGGGCTTGGGTCGATTGGGGCATCGTTCATGGCGCGGGATGATGCACGACCTCGGCAACGGCGGAAAGGTCTTTGGCGGAGCGCCGTGGGCCGCGTTCTCAACGCCGACGCTGGCCGAGAGGCTGCTGGCTTGTCGACGAGCCAAGTGACGGGGTAAGGGCGAGAGCATGGTCCAGACACCTCTCAGCGATCCGGGAACCGGCGTCGCCGCCGACATCACCCGCCTGCTTTCGGAACGCGAATGTGCGGAAGCCCTCGACGCCATCGAGTCCCTGCCCGAAACGCTGCGCCCCGACTGTCTCGCGCGGGTCTGGTTGGTGGTCGGTGCCCTGCGACCCCTGCGCACCCTCGCAAACCAGCTCACCGACCCGGGCCTCATCGCCGCGGTGAAGCTCGTGCTGGATCGCGGCCCGACTCCCATCGAAATCCCCGTGGGCACCTACCCCGCCCTGGAAGACCTGGCGAAAGACCACGCCCGTCGCGGACTTGCTCGCGACCTCGCGCACTGCCACCTTGGCCTCGCCGAAGTAGCTCCACGCGTCGACTGGAGGGTCGCCCATGTCGAACATGCATCCGCGCTCGCGGAGCAGCTCGAGGATCGGAGGCTCGCCAGCCTGGTCATCGCGTATGAAGCCCGTCTCGATGCCTTCTTTGGTGAGGATGAGGACGCTCAAGAACGTGTCGTCGCCGCGCGTGAAGCTGGCGCCGCAGTCGACGAGCCCCGCGCTGTCGCCTTCGCTGATCTGGTCGCCGCCGTGCTGACCGGTGACACGACCGTTTGGGAGCAGGCACGTGCCGAGGCCGATGCGCTCGGGCTATCAGAGAGTCGTTTCGGCCTCGAGCCCAGGCCATCCAAAGGGGAGGGTGGCGCTGGACGGGACCCCGAAGGTGCCTAGGCTCCCTGGGTGTTTCTGGTCGAGCTCGTCAGCTTCATGATCATCTGGCCACTTGTGTGGTGGCTCGGCGGTCGTTTGTCGAAGGACGGTCTTGACCCTGTGGACACGTCGAAGCGCCGCATCCTCCCCGAAAACGTCATCGATCTCGACCAGTTCCGCCGGCGCCATCAACGCACCGGACGCCACGGGCAAAAGCCTCAAGGTCGCTGACGAGTCGCGGACAAGCCGTCGCTTCGCTCCGACCTGCGAAGGGCCTACATACCGCTGAGACGAAGCCGCCTGGTCGCGAGCCGTTCGCGGACCGAAGTCGTCAACGCGCCCAGGACCCCTTACGATCGAGGCAGCAGGGCTCTCGAGCAAAGACGTGAGGTGGGCGACCCGGTCTCCCAGGTCACCCACCTACGCAGCTATCACCACAGGTTGCTGACGAAGTCGCCGACAGCGCGCCCGACGTTCTGCACGCCCTCGACGATGGCATCACCGACGAGCGCGAGCACGGCCTCGAGCACGGCACCACCGACCGAGCGGCAGATGTCGAGGAAGTCGTCGAGCCCGAAGCTGCCGGACATGATGCTCCGGATGACCCTGGCGATGGTCTGGATGACCGTCTTCGCCACGTTGGCCAGAGCCCGGATGACACGCCCCGCACTCGGGAATGTGTCTGTCAGCCAATCGGACATCGTGTCGATCATGTCCGTGAGGACCTGATCCCAGCTCTTGCCCTTGATGTTGTTCCACAGGTTGACGAGCCACTCAGGCAGCAGCTTGGTGATGGCGGACAGGTCGATGCTGGAGATGAGCTCCCACACCGTCTTGGCCGCTGTCGTGATCATCTCCCACGTCAGGCTGCCGCTGAGGATCTTGTAGGCCAGGTAAGCGCCGGCCACCGCGAACCCGAAGGGTGGTGGTATCGTCACCATGAACATCAGCGCGCTGACCAGTGTGCCACCGACATTGGCGATGGCGCCGACCTTGGCCGCCCAGTCCTGTACCTGGTCGATCTTGCCCATCAGCTCGCCCATCGGCCCATCGCGCTTTGCGCTCTCCTTGCTGTCGGAGTTCGCTGCGTTCAGGTCCGGGCCGCCCTTGACGGGGCCCGGTCGGTTGGGAGCGCCGGTCGTCGCCGGATCCTTGGCCGGTGGTGTCTTGTGGCCTGCTATCTTTGTTGTTTGTGCAGCTGCAGCGGTCTGCTTCGCCGCTCCGCCACCTCCCTCCGCCGGAGCGCCGGGAGAGTCGCCGAACGGAACGCCGAAGTTGTAGCTGTACGAGAACAGATTGCCGAGCTCGTGCCTGATCGTCGCCAGGTCGTACGGCCACTTCTTGCCGATGAGCTCGGCGTAGATCTGCGGCGTGAGCTGCAGGAAGCCGCTGCCGACGATCTCGAGCCCGATGCCGAGATTGCCGCTGTAGACGCCGCCGATACCCTTGAGCTCGGCGTACGGCGACACATTCACATCGACATTCACGCCCGCCTCGCCCTGGAGGGCAAGGCCAGCACTGGCCACACCCGCGACGCCGACACCCACCGAGAACCAGGGCTTGAGCGACGCTGCGAAGCGCAGCCCCGTGTTCATCTCGGCTCGGGCCGAGAAGTCAGGCACCTGTGTGCCCGCACTCAGCGGTTTGAAGTTCGAGATTCCTATGCTCGCATTGAAGGTCAGCGGTCGCATGCTCAGGCCGAGCCCGACTCCGACGCCGCCCTGCATCGCGATGGGTACAGGGCCTGCCTGGATTTGTGTTCTCAGCAGGCTGAAGTCTTTGGACCACTTGAACAGGTCTCGTCCCTGTACAAGTGTGACGTTTTTCACATCCAGCGTACCGGACAGCTTGGGATCCAGGGTCTGATCCACCTCGACCCCGAGCTTGCCTCCGATCATGTCGTTGAGCTGGTACTTCACCTCACCCTTCACGGTGAAGGTCTTGTCCTTGCGATACTCGCCCTCGACAGTACCGGACACCGAGCGGCCCTTGGCCTCGTCCTTGAACAGGGTGAACTCGATCGAGCCCTTGCCCCAGAAGAGGTCTTCGCTCGCCGTCTTCTGCCAGCCACCTTCGAAGTGGCCCTTCATGTTGTTCAGCTTGGGCAGCGTGATGTCGAGACTGCCCTCTAGCTTCTTCAACTCGTTGTTCTCTACGAGTGCTGAGCCCTGAAGCGCGTCGATGCGGATGAACGCATTCTCTCCTTCGCCGCCGATGCTGATCGGGCGCAAGAGCTTGGCCGAACCCTCCACCCTCTCGAGGGTCTTGGTCACCGCGTTGAACTTGCCGTTCGCCTCGAGCCCGATCATCGGACCGGTGCTGTCGTGGACCTCTACCTTGAGTGTGCCGGATAGCTCGTTGAGCTCGTTGTCGACGACCTTGCCGCTGCCACCAGAGCCAGTCTTGAAGACGAGCTTGCCGCCACCGATCGGGAACTCGACGTCACGCCCGAGGTAGACCTCACCTGTACCGCTGAACTTCTTGGTCGTGGAGTCGTAACGCCCTTCCGCTCTGCCCTGGAGCAGCGGTTCGGCTTTCTCATCGTAGACCTTGAAGGGCACTTGTCCAGTCACCTCGGTGAGCTGGTTCTTGGCGATGGTCGCGCTCGCGCCGGCACCTTCCGCCAAGACGAACTTGTAGCCCGCCAGCTCGGCCAGCTTCTTGTCCTTGTGGACCGTGACCGTGCCCTTGCCCGAGAAGCCGGTGCCACCCTCCGCGTCGAAGCCGCCTGTCAGCGCACACGTCAGCCAGTGACCGATGGTCGCGTCTTTCAGGTGCAGGTTGAGATTGCCACCGACCCGCTGCAGGTTGTTGTTTGCCACCGAGCCGGTCGCGCCCGAGCCCTCGGCCAGCCACAGCTCCTCGCCCGAGAAGGTCGCGAGTTTCTTGGGCTTGAGGACCGTGATGGACCCCTCGCCGCTGAAGTTCTTGCCCGGGTAGTCGTAGTTGGCGGTCGCTTCGACCTGGATGAAATTGCCACCCGAGTTGGGTGCATCCCGGATCATGCCTTTGACCGTGCCGCCGATGTGTTTGATGTCGCTGTTGGCCAGCGTGATCTCGGCGCCCGTGCCCTTCACCACCCAGACCGAGTAGGTGTCCTCACCGATCTTGGTCGAGTTGACCTCCCACTCCTGACATAGCTCAGCGGTGCCCTTGCCGCTGAATCCAGCCTCCGGGGTGTACGTGCCTGTCAGCGAGATCTTGGCGAAGGTGCCGTCCTTGACGACCTCCGTCTCGATGGTGCCGCCGATGGACTTCAGCTCGTTCTTCGCGACATTGATGGTCGCGTTACTGCCCTTCTGGAGCAAGAGCTTGAAGCCGTTGGCGCTCGTCAGCATCTCCTTGGGACGTGTGACCTCGAGCTTGCCGTCCGCATCCACACTCGGGGCCTCACCGCCGGTGTAGGTGGCGGTCGCCGTCGCTTTGAGGAAGGCGGTATCGGGGCTCGGCGAGTCGCTCACGATGACGACCAGGGTACCCTTGATCTGATCGAGCGCGTTCGCTTTGATGTTCGCCGTGACGCCCGTGCTCGGCTCCAGATAGAAACTGTAGCCCTTGCTGCCGACGCCCTCGGCGATCGTCATACGCTTGACGACCTCGGCCGTACCCGTACCGTCGAACTTCTTGTCCGCGTGGGTATATCGGCCCGTCAGCTCTGCCTTTACCAGCGGTGTGCCCGCTGTCTTGTGTAGCTCGAGCGGGATGCCCGCCGTAAGCTCGTCGAGCGCGAACGCCTTGACACTACCTGTCACATTCGCGCCGACCCCGAGGAAGAGCTTGTAGCCCTGGAACTCGGTGACCTGTACCGCCTTGGTCGTCGCGAACTTGCCGGAACCCGTGAGGTCGGGAGTGCCTGTGGCGACATACTTCGCGGTCAGGTCGAAGACTGCGAGCTCCGCACCCTTCCAGTGGAGGTCACCCTTCACCTGGCCGTCGATCCACTCGAGCTCGCTGTTCTTGACCGAGGCTGCGATGCCTGTGCCTCCGGTGAGGTACACCTTGAACTCGCCCGCACCGGGAGGTGTCACCTCCTGGCGCCCGAGCAGGCTGACCGAGCCCGTCGCGTCCACGATGGCATTGCGCCCGTCGGCGAGCTTGTAGCTCGCGGAGAAGTCACCTGTGGCGAACTGGTCCGCGTTCTTTGTCACATTCAGCTTGAGTGTGCCACCGAGCTCCGTCACACGAGACGCCTTGACGGTAGCCTCGCCTCCCGAGCCAGCGTCGATGAACAGCTTCCACTCGCCGCCCTCTTTGACACACAGCGCCTGGGTCACCTTGACCGAGCCGCCACCATCGATCCCGACCCCGGGTCGGTAGTCGGCGGTCGCGGCCACCTTGACCTGTCCGGTGCCGCCCGAGAACTCGTCGAGCCGCAGCTTGAAGTTGCCGTTGGCGCCCTTGATGGCGTTCGACTCGAGCTCGGCCTTGAAGGTCGTCCCGGTCTCGATCCAGTAGTGGAAGCGGTCGTCCTTGCTCCAGTCGAGGTCCTTGATGACGTTGGCGGTGATGGAGCCGTTGAAGCCCTTGGTGTCACCGAGCTTGTACGCCCCGGTGACGGCGCCGTTCGCGACCTCTTCCAGGTTGTGTAATAGCTTGCCGTTCAGGTTGATGTTGGCTTCATCGAGCTGGTTCTTCGTGACCTTCATGTCGAGGCCCTGACCGGCCGGGAAGCACAGGAACCACGAGGCGATGGGGTCGCCTTCGGCGTTGCGCTCGTCGCCGCCCAGGATGAAGTCCTTGACCAGCGTGATCTTGCCGGTCCCGTCGAACTCGAACTGCTTCATGTCGAGCGTGCCGGTCAGCTCGCCCGCGCCATATTCGGTTCCAGCCAGGTTGATGCCGAAGTCCAGCTTGGCACCTATCTCGGCGAACTGGTTCTTCGTCACGACACCCCAGACCTTGGATGTCGATTTCCGAGCGACCGCCTGGACCGGGGGCGAACCCTCCGGAGCCTGCTCGCCGCCACTGGGGGACCGCGGGTACTTGATGTCACGCGCCAGCGACACGTCGAGCTTGCCGGAGAACTCGAGCTTCTCGACGTCCACCTCCGCATCCGTCAGCGCTCCATCGAGCAGAGCGCCCTCGGAGTCGTGAATCTGGAAGAGGATCCGGCCGGTGAGCATCTTGAGCTTGCTCTCCTCGACCTTGACCCCGACCTGCGTATTCGGCTGGACGACGAACTTCCACTTGCCGTCTTCGGTCTGCTTTTCGATCAGCGCCTTCAGCGTCAGATCGGCCTGGAATCCGAAGTGCCCCTTCGTAAAGTCATAGGTGGCATTCTCGACGTGGCCCGATAGGAACAGCTCGCCCTTGCGAGTGTAGTCTGCGTCGAAGCTGACCGTGAACTTGCCAGGCGCCGAGTCGACCACAGTGGCGCCGAACTTCGAGCCGGACTTGACGGTGATCTGGTCTGCGTTGACCGGGATGTTGACGTCGCTCTTCAGCTCGCCGGTCAGCTCACCGCCGAACTTCTTGGTCTCGTCCGAATAGTCGCCGTTGAGTGTTCCCTCGAGCTTGATCTCGGGGATCGACCCCTGCGGCGCGATATGAGCCTCGTATTGGAACTCGCCGTTGACCCGTGTAAGAACGCTGTCTGTCACCGCCACGTCGAGCCTGCCACCTTCCTTGAAGGTCAGCGTGACGCCCTGGACCGGCGTGAGCGGCCAGTTGCCCTTCAGCTCGGCATTGCCGGTCGCCGTCAGCTTGCTCGTCTTGAAGCTGTAATTGCCATTGAGCTCGCCTGCGATCTTGCCTGTCGCGCCTTCGCCCGCCTGCTTGACCTCGAACTTGACACCGCGAATGCTTGCTTCGCCGAGCTCGCTGCCTTCGATGGTCAGCTGGAATTGTCCGCCCGGCAGGAGCATCACGGGGCCGGCGACACGGTCCGGTACGCCGAAACCCTCCTCGGCTGTCAGCGTGAACTTGGCCGTCGCGTTGAGCTTGCTCGTCTCACCCTCGAAGTTCACATCGAGGGTGCCATCACCTATCTTCGACGCCCCGAAGTTGACGTCGAAGGCGAGCCCGCCGGTGATTCCGAGCAGCTTGTTGTCAGCCACGGAGAGCTGGCCGGTCGCGCCTTCTTTGACGCTCGCGTTGTAGGCAGCTTTATCCCCGAATTCCAACGCTCTTAGTGTCGTGACCGTCGCTGTACCCGTCACCTTCTGGTCTTTGACCATGTAGAAGATGTCGGTGCCTTCGAGCTTGAAGGTCGGCTGGTCCTGGTACGGGAAGACGACCGTCACATTGCCGGTGATCTTCTCGAGCTCGTTGGCTTTGAGGATGACTGCGGCTTTGATGGCTGTGAACTTGGCCCCTGTGTCGCCTATCGGCAACTCCGCGGGCTTCAGGTCGACCGTGCCGACGGCATCGAGCTTGGTATTTGGCACATCGAATGTGCCAGTGATGTCGCCCTTGAAGTTGGTCGTGTCCCAGCTCGCCTTCGCATCGACCTTGAGGAATTGGCCGTCCTTGAAGTGCAGATCGAGCTCACCGTTGCTGAGCGTGATCGGATCGGCTTCGGTGCCGGGGACGGTGTAGGGCTGCAATTGCCGCAGCGAGCCGGTGAGCTCCCACGAGCTGGCAGCACCGCCGCCACCTTCGCCGCCGCCGACGTTCTGGGTGTACTTGCCGGTGATGCTGGCCTCGACCCAGTCGCGCACGTTGACGGTGAGCCCGCCTTCGAGGGTCCAGGACTGGCCGTGCACGTAGCGGCCGGTGATGTTGCCGCTCTTGATGGTGACACCCTCGACGCCGGGGACCGGCACGGGGTTCTGCAGACGAATGGTAGCGCTGCCGCCCACGTGGCCTTCGGTCATCGCGTCGGCCGTGATCTCGATTCCGAGGTTGACCCCGCCGGCACTGACATCGCCGAGCAGGCGACCGGACGCGGAGATTGCTCCGCCTTCCCTCAGCTCGAGAACGAGCGAGCCCCCGGTCAGCGTGATACCTTCGCCCAGCGTAATCGGTGCGGTCGCCTCGATGGAGGCGCGCCCGGTCACACCGCGATTGGAGAGTCGCAGGTCGATCGTCGAATCGAAGAGCCCGTCGATCTTGAATTGAGCGCCGCGCACCTCGGCTGCGACCTCCGCGTATTTGCCGGTCGCGTCTTCCTTCTTCTCGATGCTGAGAGTGACGTCATCGGCCTTGACATACTCGCCGACCGCGACGCTGGCGACGATGCTGCCGCTCTCGATCTCCCAGTTGGAGTTGAACGTGACACGCGCCGTCTTGAGCTGCAGGCCGGGTATCGACACCGCCTCGCTGAAGTCGACCCGCACTTCACCTGCGGCCGCCGGGGAGGCAGGCATACGGGCACGGATGCGCTGGCCGCCGATTCGAAGCTCGCAGTGGGTCGGTCGCGTGCCGCCGCTGCCCTCGGTCGCGCCTTCGCCGCCTTCGTACTGAATCGTGTCTGCCCCGCCCCGCGCCGCGCGCGAGTAGAGCGCCGCCGAGGAGCCCTGGACGCTGACACTCTCGCCACGTGCCGCGCGTGAGCCGAGGATATCCGCTTCGGCTTCGAGTGCGCGCTCGACGTTCACGTGGGTGCCCATGCCCTGGGGCACGGAGACGCGGCCTGCGCGCTGCTGAACGATATGGGTCAGCTCATGGCCGAGCACCGCGAGCCCACTCGACGAGTCGGCGTCGAAGCGGCCGGGCGCAAAGTGGATGTCGGTGCCACGTGCGAAAGCCGTAGCGCCGATGCCGGTCGCCTGGGTCGACCCGCGGTGGATGCGGACGTCACCGAAGTCCTGACCGAACGCCTGCTCGAAGCGGCCTCGCACCGAGTCGGGGATAGGCTCGCCACCGCCAGAAGTCCGCGTCGTCTGGTCGATCTGCGTCGAGGTCAGACCACCCGGTGCCGCCTTGGGCTGTGCCACGGTCCGCAGTGAGTTCTCGGCGAAGCGACGCGGCGCGCGCGCACCCTTACGTTTGTTCGGCTTGACCTTGGTGCGGAAGCGGAGCGAATCGGTCGCCGCCGGTCGCTGCGGCACGGGGACTGTGCCGGGATTGGTGGGGCCGCTGGTTCCGCCGGGCGTGGTGCCGGTGTGCTCGACCTCCTCACTCGTGGTCGTGGTCGACGGCGTGGGTGTGGCCGTCGAGGGAGGCGTCGCTTGCGGGTCGTTCTGGATGACCTCGGGGTTGTCTTCACCGTCGACGATCACCTCGGTCCGCTCGAGCTTACCCTCGGCGTCGTAGTATTTGATGATCGTCCGGCCGGGCTTCTTGATGACCTCTTTGGTCACCTTGCGGATGACGCCTGTGGCGGGGTCGAAGTCCCCGTCAGCCTGCGCGATCTTGAAGTCGACGCGGCGGAAGGCGCCATCCTCGACCTGGGTCTTGTCGTCTGTGATGCCCGTAGCGCCCCGATGCTCGTCCTCGCCGAAGAAGAGGGGATTGAGGCGACCCGCGGCCACCTTGCCCTTGACGACCTCGGCCTTCATGTTGGTGGCGCGGCGGACCGAGAGGGCGCGATTGTAAGCAGCCGTCGCTGTCGTCGAGGTGTGCCCTCGGACGTCGACCAGCTTGATCTCCGGGTACTTCTTCATCGTCTCGGTGACGCGCGCGATGACCTGCTCGTTCTGTGGCCGTTTGCCCGTCTGCGAGCCGGCGAGCGTGTCTTTGTCGACCGCGAAGTAGATGCTGCCCTCGAGGCGGATCTCCTCGACGTTCTCCTTGGTCTCTTCGGTGCCTGGCTCGCGCTCGACCTCTTTGCGCGGTTCTTTCGGGGTCGTCATCTCGCGCGGGCCGCAGGCGGCCTGGTCGTAGCTGGCGAGCGTCGCGAGCGGGGCCTGAACGCTGCCGGTCTCGGCGAACGTTGCCGACAACGTGTCCGCCTCGGCCTCGGCCGCGAACAAGTCGGGGGCGTCGTTGGCGCCACGCAGGCGATTCTCGAGCTGCGCGACGTGGATCATTTCATGGGCGAGCAGGTGTTTGCCTTCGCTCGTCTCGGGGTCGTAGATCTCGGGGTCGAGATAGACCGTGCCGTCGGTCATGAGGCCCCAGATGCCCGCGTCGGCGGTGCGCTGGGACGCGGTCTCGTCGACGCGCACATCCACGCGCGAAGCGTCCACACCGAGTCCACGGCCGAGGCTGTCGAGAACCTCGTGCGTCTTCTGGGCGCGCTCGCTGTCGGCGTCCGAGATGTTGTCGAATTGTGGGCGCTTGCGCAGCTCCGGGCGGGGCACATCGAGCTTCAGGCCGAGCGCGCTGGCAAGGGCCTCGAGAGCGACGGTGGCCTCACGAGCGCGGGCGAACTCGCCCTCGTCCGAGAACACAGCCCGGTCGCCGACGACATTGACGTAGGCGTCGTTGGCGATGTCGGAGGCGAGGTCTTCGCTCGAGGAGAGCGCGCGGTCCGTCATGCCGAAGGCGCGGTCCGCAAATGATGGGCCCATCGTCTCCCAGAGGCGCCGGAAGACCATGCCCTTGTCGGCGGGCGTGAGCATCCCGGAGGCTTCGAGGTCGGCGAGGTAGACCCCGATCTGCTCGGGGTTGCCGGCGAAGTCGGCCGAGAGCTCCTCGAGCTGGTCGAGCAGGAACTGCTTCTGGACGTCGCGCTGGATCTCGAGGGCGAGGTCCCGACGGCGGCGATCGCTCAGGCGGGCGTCCATTCCGACTTCGTTTTCGTTCTTGTTACGTGCGACCAAGGGTCACCTCGAGCTGGCGTCACCTGAGTGGGGTCAGGTCGTTCCGTGAATCGTCGGGCTAGTCAGGACCGTCGGCATGGTAGCCCGGGTGGGGTCTGCCGGGAACAGGCAAGTGGGGTTTTGCGACCCCACCCGTTCCGGCTGTCCCCAGATGGGTTTTGCTCTATTATTTCGAGCGCTTGCCATCGATTTCCCCTGGCTTCCGTCACCGCCCGACCTCGACTGGAAGGGCGGCGGAACCTGACTCTGGGGTTCTACGCAATGATCGTGCCGCCACGAATGGGTGAAAACGCACGCCCCTGGAACGAACCTGGTGACGCTGCGTGTTTCACTCACCCGACCCCGGACGGGGTGGGCGGTCCATGACCGGGTAGTCGTCGAGCCCCGGGATCGGGCGCGTCTTTGGGCGTGGCGGCTCGGCCTGCCCGTTGCCTGGCGGCATCGGACCCGCCGGAGCACCGCTGCGGAGCGCGTTCTTCATGTTCTTGCTGAGATCCGCATCGCCCACGCCTGCCCGGACGAGCAGCTCTTGAGGAATCCCGCGCTCCTGCCAATCGGGTGGCAGCTCGACGGCCCCTTCTGGAATGACCATGCGTGCGGGCGGCAACGCGCTTGGGTCGCGTGCGACCTTGCCGACGGCCTGGTACTCGTCGAGGCAGCTCTCCTCGAGGCGTTTCTGGTTGATGGGCTCGCCGACCTCGCAGCTCAAGTAGGCCGCGCGGACGATGGCGTTCTTGATCATACCGCCTGTCATCTCGAAGTGTTTGCCGAGCTTCTCGAAGTTGACGTCCTCGTGCAGCGGCGCCTCTGGTGGGCAGAGTGCGCGCCAGATGTTGGCCCGACCCTGCTCGTCGGGCTCTTCGAAGGTGACGCGGAACTGGATACGTCGGATGAGGGCCTTGTCGAGACTGCCAAAGAAGTTGGTCGTCAGGATGACGATGCCGGGGAAACGTTCGATCTCCTGAAGGAGGAGGTTCACTTCCATGTTGGCGTAGCGGTCGGTCGACGACTTGGCCTCGGCCACACGAGCCGCGAAGAGCGAGTCGGCCTCATCGAAGAGAAGCATCGCGTGGGAGATTCGTGCCTGCTGGAAGATGGCCTTGATGTTCTTCTCGGTCTCACCGACCCACTTCGAGACGACCTCCGGAATGTTGATGCGATAAAGCGGCCGCCCGAGCTCGCCGCTGATGATCTCGGCGCACAACGTCTTACCGGTACCGGGAGGACCGTCGAAGAGACAGGTGATGCCTTTGCCTGTGACGAGCTTCTTGCCGAATCCCCAGGCGTTCAAGACATGGGCCTGATTGCGGCAGGCCGCGACGATCTCGCGCACCTTGCGGTTGGGTTTATCCGGCAGGATGATGTCTTTCATCCGCAGCTTCGAGTGGGTACGGACCGTCAGGTCCTCGAGGGCGTATTGGAGCTGCGCGCGGCAGCCGTCCTCGAGCAGCTCCATGGTGAGGCGTGGTCGCTTGGGGTTCTTCGCGAGCGCGAGATTGACAGCGAACAGGATGGCATTCTTGATAGTGCCACCGCTGAAGTCGTAAGTGTTTGCCAAGACGTCGAGGTCGATATCGCCTTCGAGTGGCACTTCCGGTGGAATATGCACTTCCCAGATCTGGCGACGGATCTCGGCGTCGGGGACCTCGAAGGGCAGGTTGTACATGATGCGGCGCTCGAGGCCCTCGTCGAGCGAATGCGGGTGATTGGTGATGAGGACGAGGATGCCCTCGAAGTCCTCGACCGCCTTGAAGGCGGTGGCCTTACGCTTGTCACCCTTGCCGAGCAGCGCCTCGCACTCGTCGATGAGCACGAGCGCATCCCGCATTGAGGCCTCGGTGAGCAGATCGTCGAGCAGCTTCTCGACCGCTTCCTTCTCGGGGATGTCGGCCGCAGACAAGGACAGGATCGGGCGCTTCACATGGGCCGCGAGCGCATGCGCCAGCAGCGTCTTTCCCGTGCCCGGCGGGCCCGAGAACAAGAATGTCAGGCCACGCCCATAGGGGAGGACCTTGTCGAAACCCCAGGCGGTGATGGCGCGTCGATAGTCGCGATGGTTCTCGACGAGCTGGCGGACCTGCGTCATCTGCGAGGTCTCTAGAATCACGTTCAGCAGCGAGACCTCGGGAAACTCGAGGCGGGCCACCCGCGCGAGCGACTCGGTGAGCTCGTTCTCCTTCAGGAGGAAGCGCAGGGTCGGTGTCGTGAGCTCCATGCGTCGCGAGAGCAGGCCTTCGCTCGAGCCGACCTCGGTGCGACCGAGTGCTATCAAGTGATGACGGATGAGCGGCGAGGATGGAAGGAACGACTGGCGGGCCGTCACCCGCTCGGAAGCCGTCAGACAGAAGCGTTCCATCGCGAGTCGGATCGTCACGCCACGCGCAAAGGTATCCTTGCTGGCGCTGTTGACGAGCGCCGCCATACGCGGCTCGATGTGGCTCGCCAGCGACAGGATGAGGCAGCGCAGCTCGAACGAGTTGATGCGGAAGCGGCTGATGAGGTCTGCCAGCGGCACATCGTCGTGACCACGCGACTCGGAAAGCGAGCGCAGGTTCAACTCCCAGCGCATCCAGGCGGCCTCGGCCTCCCGCCGCGCGTCACCCTTCATCTCGCCCGCGAGCAGGCCCGCGACATTCGCGACGCCCTCGATGAGGGTCTGGAGGTTCCGGTCGTTGGGGACGCTGCTCATGGGTTCGCCTGGGTCGAGCTATCGCCCGGAGCAAACCGAGCGTCCCCGCCGCGGGGGGCGCCCAGCTTGCGCCGGACCCGGCGATAATTCAAGGCCGCGCCCTGGCTAGTGCCGTGACCGAGGTGTGGTGAGCCACACCTCTCCGCCGCCTTCGGACGTCGCCCGCTTCGCGTGTCCCGGCTCTAGCCCGATTCGACAGGGGGCTGCCGCCCCCTTCGACCCCTGCGCCGCTTCGCCTCGCAGTAGCGCTGCGACCTGAGCGCAGCGCTCCGTTTGCAGCACTACTCGGCCGCGAAGGTCCTGAGCCACCGGATCGCGTCGGGTTGGCCCGTGATACGGTGGGCCATCTCGATGAGGGACGCGGATTGGGCTTCGGTCAGGACACGATCCAGCACCGACACGTCGTAGGCGATCCCGTACTCCGGGAAGTCGACGTGGGCCGATCGAAGGTTGCTCGCGCCAGCCTCGTAGATGGCGTCGTCGACGGCCTTTTTGGTGCCACGTTTGTCGGTGTGCACGACGGCGAGGATCTGCTGGCCGTCGGGCGCTTCGAACTCGATCTTGGCGCGGGGGCGGAAGACGCAGTCGCGAATCATGCCGTAACGATTGAACAATTCGGTCGTGCGCGCGACGTAGCGGGCGATGCGGGGCTGCGCTTCGTTGGTGGCGGCGCCGATGTGGGGGGTCGCAAAGACACGCGGCTCGCCCTGGTAGGGGTTCACCCAGGTGCGGGTGTCTGACACGCGCGGTTCGTCGGGGAAGACGTCCGTCATGACGTAGTTGACGAAGCCGTCGGTGATGGCCCGTTTGATGTCGTCGGGCGCGACCACGAAGCCGCGCGCGAGGTTGAGGAAGATACGCGGGCTCGAGCTCGGGCGCTGGCCCCAGAGCTTGAAGGTCTCGTAGTTGAAGAAGTCGCGATTGCTCGCGCCGTGGACGTCGGTCGCCGAGACGTGGACCGTCACGAAGTCGGACTGCGCAAAGAGGTCGCGCAGCGAGTCGCACGCGCGATACCCCATGGCGATGCCGATCTCGCGGGCGATGGGGGCCGAGTCGTAGAAGCACACGTCGATGCCGAGCGCGCGGGCGAGGGCTGCAACCTGGCGGCCGATGTTGCCAAGCCCGATGATGCCGATGGTCTTGCCGAGGACCTCGTAGCGGGCGGTGGAGTTCTTGCGCCAGACCGACTCGTTCATCTCGATGACGGAGTCGAACACGCGGCGCGACAGTGCGATGAGCTCGCCGATGACGAGCTCGGCCACCGAGCGACCGTTGGAGACGGGGTCATTCATGACCATGACGCCGTGGCGGGCGCAGGCCTCCTTGTCGACCGAGTCGTCGCCGATGCAGCACAGCATGACGGCCGCGAGGTTCTTCGAGGCGCGCACGACGCGGTCGTTCACCTCCACCACCGATCGTTTGAAAATCAAGTGATGCTGACCCTCTTCGAGGATACGCACCAGCTCGTCCTCGTTCGGGGCCTCCTTCAGGCGCTGAACCTCGATACCCTGGCGCTGTAGCTCGGAGTCGAGGAGCTCGCTCGGGTTCTCGATGACGAGCGCGCGCTTGAAGCGGCCGCTCCAAAGCCGCGTCTGGCCCGTTTGCGTATCGACCGTCTGGCTCATGACCACCTCGTTTCTTGCGTGCTGGCCCGGGTGCCCGCCATCACCAACAACATGGTCCGACCACCGGGGCGGCAACGCCTACACCGCATGTCCCCGCGAAACAATCCCCTTGTCGCGACGGGTTTCGTTTGCGAACCTCCCCGGCCGTGGCCCTCGCAACCATCGGAACACTCTCAACCGTCGGAACCATCGGCACCGTCGGATCGGTCGACATCGGCGAGCTGTGGGAGCAGGCGTGGCCCTGGGTCTGGCCCACACTCGCGCTGGTGGTCGGGGTGGCCGTCGCGACCTGGGGTGTTCGCCGCTGGCGTGGCTGGATCGGTAAACGATTCCGGTCTGTTACGCTGAAGGTAAGCGACCGCTTCGTTGTGAACCTGTCGCGTGTTCTGGTGCTCGGGGTCTGGCTTGCGGGTCTGTTCTTGTGGTTGCTCGCGGTGCCACTCGAGCCGAGCGCCCGGTCGTGGGTGCGGGACTCGGCCGAGCCCTGGGTGCTCGCCACGATCCTGGTCGCGGCGTTCCTGGCCTTCGGCTTCTACATGGTGCGCAAGGGCATGCTCTGGCTCGAGTCACGGGCGGCCCAGACCGAGACCTCGCTCGATGACGCCCTCATCGAGGCCTTGAACCGGCCGCTCTACGTGGCGCTTGTCCTGCTCGCGCTCAACATCTGGGCGTCGATTGCGCCGATTCCGCCCGTCTTCCAGACCTACGTCGCCAAGGCGAGCCAGACCATCGTCGTCGTCCTGATCATCCTGTTCGCCGACGGGCTCGTTCAGGGGTGGATGATTGCGCGGTCCGAAAAGTCAAAGGTACTGAAGACTTCTGGCGTCGTCCTGCGCACCACGGCACGGGTCCTCTTCTATATCATCGGTGTTCTGATGGCGCTGTCGGCTATCGGGCTCGACGTGACGCCCGTGCTCGCGACCCTCGGCATCGGGTCTGCCGCGGCAGGCTTCGCCCTCAAGGGCACGCTCGAGGACTTCCTCGCCGGGCTCCTGATCGCGGCGGACCAACCGCTGTCCGTCGGTGACTTCATCGTCGTCGACGAGGAGCACCAGGGTTGGGTCCTGACCATCGGCTGGCGCGCAACCCGCATCCTCACGCGCTTCGACATGCACGTCATCGTGCCGAACTCCAAGCTGTCCGCGGCCATGTTCGTCAACACGAGTCGGCCGCGTGAGGACTGCCGCTTTCACGCCATAGCGATGGTCGGCTACGCCAAGGATCTCGACCTTGCGGTCCGAATCGCATCCGAAGTCGGTGAGATCATCCAGAAAGAAGACCCACGCGCGGTGCCGTCGTTCCGCGCGGTGGGGTTCATCGAGGCCTTCCGGCCCGGCTATGCCGAGCTCCGGACCTGGCTCTGCGCCAAGAGCTGGGATGCCCACTTCGGACTGCGTGACGCGTACTTGCGCCGCCTGCATCGGCGCTTGCGCGAGGTGGGTATCGAGATCCCAAATCCTATCCGAACGCTAGAGGTGGCGGACTCCGTGTCGGCGCTCAACGTCCCAGTTCCGGCGTCCGGGGTCGGCGTCGCACCCCGACATCACCAGATGCAGGCCGCGACCATGCCGTCGGTGGCGTCGAACCTGGCTACGCTCGCCGCCGTGGCAGCCAAGGCCTCATCGGAGAGGACCCCGACGGTGGTGTTCGCTGCCGCTCCGGAGGCGCCTCAGGCGATGCCCCAGACCTCGCCGACCACGGCCGACAATGGCCACGCACAGAGGGTCGCTACGGTGCTCATGCAGCCTCACCCTGGCTCGGAGAAATCAGATGGTTGAGTTGCCCGTTCGGGGGCTTCGATGAGATTCCGTATCGCCGATCCTCTGTGGGATGGAACGCGTCCCGACCGGGAGCGTGAGTGGCAGGATGCGCTCCTCGACCTGAATCTGGAGCACGACGGACACCCGCCGATCTTGACGTTGGACAGAGCGGCCGACGGTGGCGCGACGCTTCAGATCGAGCGCGCCGAGGGCGAGACTGCAACCCCGGTCGCCTTGTCTTTCGACCTTCTGCGAGACCCGTTCCGCGACTACCGCGAGATCATCCAGCGGTTGGCGCGGGCCGACGGTGGGTCCTTTGGGATGCGTGACTGGGAGAGTCTCGACTACGCGAAGAAGCTCGTTCACGACGATGCTGGGCACAGGTTGCGTAAGGTCCTACGACCACACCTGGAGCACATCGATATGAAGCTTGCCCGTCGCCTCTTCACGCTCATCTTCCTGGTGGCGGTGGATCTGCCGGCGGAGCTCGTCACGCGCCACCGACAGCACGGTCCGTGATGCCAGGACACGAAGTCCATCGAGAAGGCGAAGCACCTCAGCATGAGCTGTCGTGGTGCGAGGTGTCGACGGCCGCGCTCGAAGGGAATGCTCGGGCCTTCAAGTCGAGGGTGGGCGACGGTCGGCTGGGCGTGGTCGTCAAGGCCGAGGCTTACGGACATGGGCTCCTACTTGCCGCCCGGGCTTTCCTGCGTGGGGGCGCCGACTGGCTGGTCGTCAACGCCATCCACGAGGCGGTGTCGCTGCGTGAGGCGGGGATCGACGCGCCGATCTACGTCGTGGGAAACGTGCCGGCGTTCCAGGCGCGGCTTGCCGTAGAGCACGACTTGCGGGTCGTCCTGTACGACGGCGAGGTTGCCCTGGCGTTGAGCCAGGCGGCGCAAGACATGAACCGGATCGCTCGGGTCCATATCAAGATCGAGACGGGCAACCAGCGTCAGGGGTTGCCGCTCGATGACGCCCTGGCGCTGGCCCGCTACGTGGATGATAACCTGAAAGGTATCGAAATCGAGGGGGTTTCGACCCACTATGCCGACATCGAAGATACCACCGACCACCGCTTCGCCATGCTGCAGGTCGAGCGCTTCGAGGCGGCGGTAGCGGCCTTCCGGGCGGCCGGCTTCCCGGTGCCGATGACCAACACCGCCAACTCCGCGGCGACGATTCTCTGGCCTCGCACCCACGGCGCGGTCGTGCGCGTCGGGCTCGCCGCTTATGGGTTGTGGCCTTCGACCGAGACCTATGCGGCGGCACTCGCGTTGCCCGAGCAGCGGGAGGGCAGGGGGGGATTCCTGCCGGACCTCGTCCCGGCGTTGAGCTGGCGTGCGCGCATCGTGCAGGTCAAGGACGTCCCCGCGGGCGCATGGGTCGGCTACGGCCGCACCTATCGCTGCACCCACGCGACACGGATCGCCGTAATTCCAGTGGGTTACCACGAGGGCTACGACCGCCGCCTGTCCAACCTCGGCCATGCCCTGGTCGGCGGGGTGCGCGCCCCCATCCGCGGTCGGGTGTGCATGAACATGGCGATGATCGACGTGACGGACCATGCGGATGCGAAGGTCGGCGATGTCGTCACCCTGCTCGGCGCCGACGGCGACGAACGAATCTCGGCCGAGGACCTCGCCAGGTGGTGCGGGACCATCAACTACGAGATCGTGAGCCGCATCCACCCGGTCGTCCCGCGCGTTGCGACGCAGCGCGTCAAGTAGCCTCACCGCCCGGTCGCGCGACCGGATAACCGAGCCGAACCCCCTGATTCCATGCGGTCCGGAGCGGGTCAGATCTGGGTTGACGCACCCCGGACTGCGTGTTAGCGAGCGCCGCGCCTGCCAGGGCTGCCGACAGACCGATTTATTTCGTTCTCGTCCGCCCGGCACCGAACCTCCGCAGGACACTTCCAAACGATGGCCCAGTCCCACATCAGCCCAGTTCCCCCAGCCGCACGCGGCAAGGACTGGCGTACGATCAGGGACCGCGCCGACGGGGTGTCACTCGGCATCGAGATGGCCGCGTCCGTCGGCCTCGGCTACTACATCGGCTACCTCTTCGATGGTCACTTCGAGACGGCCCCCTGGGGCACCGTGTTCTTCGTGGTCGCGGGGATGGGGGCGGCGGCCAAGGCCATCATGCGTTTCTACACGCAGGCCAAGAAGGTCATGGCCAAGAAAGAGCCGGGCGAGGTCGTCGCGGACGCAATGGACAGGGCCAACCGCGAAGGGGGGCTCCGATGAGCGAGGCCCTCGCAGCTCCCGACAAGAAGCCGCTCACCGACGGTGAGCGTTTCATTCGCACGCTCGAGCTTACCAACGCCGCTCTTTGTGCGCTCGCGATTGTCGCCGTGCATGTGTTCGCTGGGGCCGGTCCGATGCTCTGGGGAACGCTCGTCGGGGCCGTCATCGGCATCTTGAACCTGCGCGCCATGGTCTTCCTCGGGCGGCGACTCTTGACCTCCGGGCCGGGCAAACGGCACGTCTGGGGCCTTCTGTTCGCGACCAAGCTCGTCCTCCTGTGTGGCATCGTCTGGCTCGTCCTCGCGACGCTTCCTCTCGATTCGCTTGGATTTCTCATCGGGTTCTCGACGCTGCTGCCTGCGGCACTCGTCGCGACCTTCATCCGTACCCTCGAGCGCACGACCCCGGTCACCCCGGCGCGTGGCTCTGCCCCATCCCACGGAGAGCGTAGACTGTGAGCAACCTCCGCCTCGTCATCGCCGCACTCGCGTGCACCTTTGCCCTCTCGACGCTCGCGTCGCCCGCCTCGGCCACGCCGCTCGAGCGTGCAGCCGTTGTGTCGGCCAGCGTCCTCCTCGATGCCGGTGGCGCGCACAGCGACGGTGCGCACGGCGATGGCGCGCACAGCGACAAGGCTCGCCACGACGCGCCCGAGGACAAACACTGGTGGATCGGCCAGGAGATCTTCCCCATCGGGTTGCGCAACCAGGTCGCCGAGATGATCGGCCCGTCGTTCATCGACAAGGACGCCCCGGCCAAGCTCAACGTCGCGCACATCTTCTTTGGAGTGCTCATCTTCCTCATCGGGATCCTGATGGCGCTCTCTGCGCGCCGCAAGATCACGGGCCAGGTCCTGCCGCCCAACAAATGGGGCGCCGCCGCCTTCTTCGACCTTCTGATGGAAGCCATCCTCGGCCTGATGACGTCGATGATGCCGCGTGAGAAAGCGCTTCGTTTCCTGCCGCTCGTGACCGCCGCGGCCATCTTCATCCTGCTGTCGAACCTGCTCGGGCTCGTCCCCGGCTTCGTTCCGCCGACCCAGAGCTTCAACACCACGCTCGCGCTCGGCTCGATTGCCTTCCTCTATTACAACTACCACGGCATCCGGACGCACGGCCTGCTCAAGTACCTCAAGCACTTCATGGGCCCGATGCTCGCACTTGCCCCGTTGATGCTCGCCATCGAGCTCATCTCGCACTGCGTTCGCCCGCTCTCGCTCGGCCTCCGCCTCATGGGCAACATGTTCGGCGACCATCAGGTGCTCTTCATCTTCATGAGCTTCGGCCTGCCGCTCATCCCGCTCCCGATCATGGCGCTCGGCATGCTCGTCTGCATCGTCCAGACCGTGGTGTTCACGCTGCTCTTCATCGTGTACCTGGCCCTCGCGGTCGAAGAGCACGCACATGACGACCATGGCGACCACGCCGAAGGTCACGCCCACGGCGGCCACGGCCATGCGACCGCCGCCGCGCACTGAGCTCGTCCCAAACCCAAACGACGGACGCCGTGACGGCGGCTCCGACGCCTACGGCGCCTTGGCGCCAAACCCCAGAAGGGTCGAACCGACCCTAAACACCTCGAGGAGAATCACATGAAGTCGCTCAGCACTGCTTTCCTGACCCTGCTCTTCATCTGCATCGTCGCCCCGGTCGCCATGGCCGCTGACGGCGCAGCCGACAACGCCTTCACCCAGGGCTCGTTCATCGCGCTCGCAGCCGGCCTCGGCCTTGGCATCGCGGCTTTCGGTGGCGCCATGGCGCAGGGCCGTACCGCCGCCGCCGCCCTCGAGGGCATCGCCCGCAACCCCGGCGCTTCCGACAAAATCTTCACCCCGATGATCCTCGGCCTCGCGCTCATCGAGTCGCTCGTCATCTACGCGCTCGTCATCGCGTTCGTGTTCAGCGGCTCCTTCGGCAAGTAATCACCTTCCTCGGTGCGATCCTTCGGAAAGCCGCCTCCCGCGTGACGGGGGGCGGCTTTTTCCATTTCTGGGCGCCCCTTCCCAGCCCACTTTCGCAGCGGCGCTTCGCCGGTTAGGGTGCGCTCCCAGTCCGCAGGAGCCCGTCCATGACCGCCTCAGCCCCTACGAAAACCGTCCTCTGCGGCCACTGCTGGGAGTCCACCGCCGACGCCACGGCCTGCCAGCACTGCGGGCAACCCGTGCTGTTGCGAAGCCAGACCGACAGCTATCGCCTCGAGCGTCGGCTGGGCGAAGGCGCCTCGGGCGTGACGTTCGACGCGGTGCGCCTCATCGACGGGCAACGTGTATGCATCAAAGCCCTTTCGTTTCGCGGCATGACGAGCTTTGACGCCGAGCGCATCTTCAAGCGTGAGACCAACGTTCTCCGCCAGCTCCGCCATCACCAGATCCCAAAGTATTACGATGACTTCACGGCTGGTAGCGGGCGCAACTTCGCGCTCTATCTGGTCCAGGAGCTCATCGACGGCGTCGACCTCGCGACCGAGGTGTCCAACCGCCGCCCAACGACCGACGAGGTACTCTCGACCCTCGACGAGCTGCTCTCCGTCCTCGAGCACCTCCACTCGCTGGCCCCGCCCGTCGTCCATCGCGACATCAAGCCGAAGAACATCATGCGCCGCCGCGACGGTCAGCTCGTGCTCATCGATTTCGGCGCCGTAAAAGACGCCGTCCACGCGTCGTTCGACCCTGGGATGAGCCTCGTCGGAACCGTCGGCTACATGGCGCCCGAGCAGCTCCGCGGCCAGGCCAGTCCTGCCAGCGACCTCTATGCGGTCGGCATGGTCGGGGTCTTTCTGTTCTCGGGGAGGGAACCCGCGTCGCTCGTCGACGATCGCCACGAGGTCCAATGGGAGCGCGCGGTGAGCGCCCCCGAGCCGATCGTTGCCTGGCTTCGCCAGATGACCGCGCTGGTCATCAGCGAGCGCCCGTCGTCCGCCCGCGATTCCCGTCGGCTCCTCGCCCAGGCGCGCAAGCCGCAACCCGTGGTCGCGCCTATCGTTTCGCCCGCCATCACTCCCGCCGAGCCTCCACACCGACGCAGTGACACACCGCATGAGACCTCTCACGCCCGACTCAAGCTGAGGTTTGCCGACACACCGAAGCGCTCGACGAATGGCACCCTGGGCGTCATCGGCTCGGCCATGTGTGGCATCCTCATGCTACTCGGGATCCTTCAAAGCGGTGTCCGCGGTGGCGTGAGCCTCCTCACACTCCTTGGACTCGGGCTCGCAGCGGTCGGCTGGTTTGGCCTGGCAAAGGGCGGCCATCGCATCGCTCGCTTCGCAGCGCTGGGCCTGGCCATCTACGCCGGCACCTGGCTACTGACCTTCATCGGGTTCTGGATGATCGCGCTCACGGTCATGGGCTTTGGCCAGGTGACCTACTTCATGGCCGCTGGCCTGCACGGTGTCCGCTCACTCGGGGGTTGGCCACGGCTCACCGTGCGGCTGCGCGTCGCAGTCGCCCTACACTTCATCGCGGCAGGTTTAGTCACCTTCGAACAGCTCACCATGTTCGGTGTCTTGTCATTCGACTCCAACCTGTGGACGTTCCTGGGCCTGTTCATTGCGGCCGCTCACCTGTCCGCGGTCGTGTTCTTCCTCCCGGGGCCCGACAGCTCTCAGCTCGCGACGAGGAACAGCTCGCCCGCATAACGCAGGTCGACGTCGCGCTCCTCGACCGGGCCCAAGCCCTCGACGAGCTCGTCCATGGCCCGCTCGACGAGGCGCGCCAACGCCGCCCCTTCACGCGATGCCTCGTCCTTACCCGCGAGCAGCCCGCTCACGAGCCGTGACATCGTCTCGGACAAGCCCCCGCCCGGCCCGAAGGCCGCCCGCCCGAAAGCCGCAATGCCCTCGCGGTCGAGCGGCGCGAAGCTGAAGCCGTCGCTGAGCAGTGTATTCGCGAGCCCCGTCCGGATCAGCGTCGTGAGCCGGATCCGCCGCCGGGCATCTTTGGAAAGCGCCAGCGATTCGGCATGTTGCAGCGCATCGATCGTCACGCCGAAGCGGTGTTCGAAGGCGTCGAGCAGGTCGGTCGCATGCGCGATGTGCGCCTCGATCTTGGCCAGGTCCTCGAGCGTCGCGATCGGTCGGTGGCCGAGCTTGTCCTGCCCCTCACCGTCGAGGACCTCCGCGTACAGCGGCCGCACGAGCTGTGCCGCATACAACGTCTCGTCCGTCGGCGTCCCGAAGAGCCCGAAGCCCTGCTCGACACCCGCCCGCTTACAGACCTTTCGCGCCTTCTTCGCCATCGCGAAGAGCTGCGTCCAGCCAGCCTTGAAGAACGTCTCGGGCGACACACGCGGCACGATGCGCGCGGCCAGGTCCGGGCTCTCCGAGCTGAGCCAGCTCAAGCCGATATTGCACACCGCCGCCGCATAACGCGCGTAGTCCGGCAGGTCGTCGAGGCGCGACAGGTCGCCGGTCTCGGCCATGAAGACCTTGTTCGCCAGGTACGCGAAGCCACGCGAGAACTCGCCCAGGTCGCGCGCCCCGAGGGTTTTCACAGCCCCGGTCAGCAGATCCGGCGCCTGCGCCTCGCTCAGCGTCATCTCGAACGCGACGGGCCGGTTCTCAACGACTGCGATCTCTTCTTCCGGTTCGCCGTCCATCGACGCGAGCAGCGCCTCTTTCAGCTTGCCGATCTCGACGACCTCGAAGACGCCGATCGCCTCGCTCGGCGGCTCGAAGCCCATGTCGAGGAGGCGGGCGTTCCGGAAGCGCTCCATCTCTTCCGAGCACGACTCGTGCAGCTCGAACTGCGCCTGCTGAAACAGGACCTGAGCCCGCTCCATGTCGGCCGCCCACAAGAGCCGCAACAGGTGCGGCATGCGGTCTTCGAGCGGGTGCTCACGCGGGACGGTCACGACGTAGGCCCCGTCCGGCGTATTGAAGAAGGCCAGCTCGTCGGGGATCATGTCGATGTCGGTGTCGGCCGGCAACACCTGGATATCACCGGTGAAAAGCCACTCGTAGGTGGTGTCGTCCTGGGCCGCCATGAAGCGCACACCCGTGTCGATGTCGACCGCCAGCGCCAGGTCCAGCCACTCGAGCCAGCGAGGGATGGCCAGCTCGTTGCGGGTCCACGCGTCGATGTCGATGAGCGCCTGGATCTGGCCGGGCTCGGCGTACTCGAGCAACGGATACGCGTCCTCCTTGCCGATGTCGCGCAGCCAGCGATAGAGTTCCTGAGGCGCCAGGCCGGTCACGAAGCGCTCGACCGAGGGCAGGTTGAAGACCCAGTCGAGCTTCTTCATCCCCGAGGCGGCGCGAATCTCGGCCGGGACCTCGAAGCTCGCCTTCTCGGCCACGGTCAACTCGCGTCGATCGTTGCCATTTTCGAGGTCGATATCGGATTCACGCCGAGGCAGGTCGTAGGTTGGGTTGGCCATGGGCGGCAAGGTGGAGCACTCGGGGCCCCTCGGCAAGCTCCATCGCGATATACTCCTGCACCTAAGGTCTTGCGCTGCGCGCCGTCGCGGTACAGATTCCCCCGTCCGCCGACGGTAGGCACGACGCGACTCTCAGAAGGGCGACAGAACGACATGGCGCGCACATCGAGCGGCCCGGGCGGATGGCCCAACAAACTGACGGCCTTCGTCAACCGCTGGGGAACGTTCCTGGCCCTGGCACTCGGCGCCCTGACGCTGTTCGTCGGCTTGGGCAAGAATGGCCTCTGGGAACCGTGGGAGATGGACCGCGCCGACCTGGCGCGCACGCTGTCGAACCCACCCGAAGCCGTCATGGCGCTCGGCAATGCGACGTCGGAGGCCGAGGTAGCGACCCTCATGAGCGCGGCCCAGGCCTCCAAGGTGGCTCTCAAGCGCCCCGACGAAGCCGCGGCGACCGCCCTTCGCGCGACGCTCGACCTGGCGCGCGTCCGCATCGTCTCGACCATCGTCATCGACACCGACCTGCTCCTTCCCGACGCAGCGCGCGACGACCTCTGGCGCCAGGCCGGCAAGCTCAGCGACGAGGCCCTCCGATACGCCGCCGGGGGCAAGGTCATCCTGCTGCGCCGCGCCAGTGCCCCGCCCGCCGCTGAGCTGCAGAGCCGACTGGCACTCGAGCGCGCCCGGGATTCCTGGGAATCGGCAGCGACCACCTGGAACCTGGCCGCCGTCTGGGACACCACGGCCCTGCAAGAAGCGCTCGCCGCCGTGGCCGCCGAATCGCCCGAGCCAGACCTCATCGTCATCGAGTCGGGTGATGCTGCAGCACTCGCCGCTGCTTTCGATGATGGCGCATCCGCCATCTCGATGCGGGTCGCTTTCAAGGACAAAGGCGAGCTCAAGACCGTCGCCCCCCTCGAAAGCTGGCTTCGCGCCCTATCCTACGAGGTCCTCGGTGCGACCGAGTTCTCGACCCGCCTGCCCGGCGTCCTCCTCTGCTTCTTGGCTTTCTGGGTTCTGATCTCCACTGTGCGCAACGTCTGGACCCCACGCGTCGCGCTCATCTCGGGCCTGGTCCTCGCCACGATGCCGCTCTTCTTTGGCCAGGCGCGTATCATCTCGGGCGAGCCCTCGCTCATCCTCGCGACGACGCTCGTCGCCTGCGGCTTCCTCGTCGCGACGCTCGACCCGTTCCCGCGCCGCCTGCACTGGGCCTTCCTCGTCTCGGGCCTCATCATCGGCGCCCTCGGCAAGGGTTCCTACGCGCTCTTCCTCTTCGCGTTCATCGCGCTCACGCTCCCCCTCGTCCGCGCCTCGAAGCGCCCGCTCGAGTGGGCGCCAGCGGCGATGTTTCTCGTCGCGGGTCTGCTCGTCCAGCTCATCGCCAGCTCGGCCTCACCAGGGTCCTTCTGGGGCGGGCTCGACTTCCGTGTGGACCTGTTCTCCGACGGTCCAGCGCTGTATTCCAAGACCTTCGATCTGATCATCCGCGACCTCGGCTTCGGAATGGCTCCGTGGAGCCCGATCATTGCCGTCTCGATGGGCCTACTCGTATTCTCCGCGCTCGGATCGCGCGACCCTCGTGGCCTCGTGGTCTGCGCCTGGTTCTTCCTCCCAATCGTCGCCGTCATGGCGAGCATGAAGACCGGCAACCACTTCCTCTTCGCGGGTGTCGGCGCCGCCGCTATCGGCACCGGCCTCTTCGTCGATCGCCTCTTCGCGCCATCGACCGAGCCTGCCACCGCTCACCCGGAAGACGCGGCCCCAGGCATCCCGCCCAAGTACTTCCTCGCGCTCGCACTCCTCATCATGTTCTACCTGCTCCGTCGTGAGCTGAAGCCGAGCCCCGAGCCGCTCGTCGGCTTCCTCGCGTACGACCCGCCGTTCGCCCGCGAAGGCAACCTGCGTTTCCCCGAGACGGTCGCGTTCGATGGCACCTACAAGTTCCTCTTCATCATCACGGCGCTCGTGGTCTTCACCCACTTCGGCCGCGTCGCCGCGCTGCTCCTCGCCGCCTTGCGCTGGCTCCGCCGCCCCGGGCCGTTCCTCATCGTCACAGGCATCATGGCGCTGCTGGTCACGCTGATTGCGCTCATCTCCTCGGGTCTCATCCACGGTATTGGCATGGGGTCGGCCTACACTGACACCATCCAAGCGACGCAGCGCGCGCTGGCCGGCCGAATCGCCAACATTACCGACCCGCTGATCATCGTCTCGGTGGGGCTCGGCGTCGTTCTTCTGCTCGTGGTGCTCGTGCGCTGGATGTTCCCGGTCTTGCGCCGGGCCGTGTCCACCCTCGAAAGACCTCTCACCGATCTTCGGCGTGTTTTTCTTTCTGTTTTCGCAGGCTTGTGGCTTTCGGCATTGCTCGTGGCGGTCTTCACCGTCGCCGCTCCCAGCGGCTATATCAGCGAGCTCGCGCTCAGCAGCACCGGCCTCCTTGCCGTTGCCGCTACAGGCATCGTCGCCGCTCTCCTGCGCCTCGCTTTTGGAAACTGGATCGATGCTGCCCTGGGCGCGGTTGCCGTCCTGGCTCTCATCGTCACGACGCAGCTTGTCCGTGACGCCTCGCTCACGAGCGCCATCATCGCGGCGCTCGTCGCACTCGGCGTCATCGCCGGCGCCTTCGCCCTCTTGCCGACTCTGCTCGTTCGCGTCGATCACTTCATCTTTGCGATCTGCATGGCGCTGACCCTCATCGCGCTCTCCTATATCGCCGTCCTCGTCGACCGTGGCGTACAGGTAGCCGAGATCGTCTACGCGACGGAGGTCGCCGCCGGCACCATGTCCGCTTCGTCCGCGGCCCGCCCGCTCGTCGTCTTCATCATCCCTATCCTGCCGCTCATCCTCATCTTCAACTGGGCCCTCTCACGCCTCATCCCAGTCCTGGCCAAGACGCCGGAGCGTGCAGCCCACCTATCAACCTGGCTCAGCAACCTCGCCGAGTCCATCGTGCGCTGGCTCCAACACCGCTACCTCGTCGTGGGCGCGCTGACCGTTCTGGCGCTCGTCGGTGCCCTCACCCACCTCTTCAAGCTCGAGCCCGCCATCGCCGTCAACGTCAGCCAGAAACACATCCTCGACACGTGGTTTGGCGACACCACCCACGGCGCGGACTCGATGTACAAACACGGCTCGTTCGCGGCCGGCCAGGGCAAGAAGGACTCGAACTTCTACACCGCCGACATCCCCGAGATCCGCGACCGCCAGGCGGCTCTCAAGGTGCTGCTCGCGCAAGAGGACCAGGTCCTCGACGTCGAGACCCCCCACGGCACCGAGACCCGCCACGTCCCCGGCTTCTCGCCGCTCAACGACAAGAACGGCGACAATCGTCGCGACTCCGCTGCCATCACGGGCTTCGCGACCGCCATCTCGCCCGACACCCTCACCGACGTCACCAAGTCGTGGCCCGTCAACTCACTCGTCGGCAAGTCGCTCGCCGACGCGTCGGGCC
This sequence comes from uncultured Myxococcia bacterium, assembly GCA_942493285.1. Lineage (GTDB taxonomy): Bacteria > Myxococcota_A > UBA9042 > PHBI01 > PHBI01 > WYBB01. The sequence goes on along the minus strand of OW818691.1, from coordinate 4,270,572 downwards.
GCACCTGGTCCATCGTCGCCAACGACGCAACGTCTGTGACCGTCTCCGCGGGTGAGCGCCTCAGCTTCGCGCTGCTGCCGAGGTCACGCGCCTTCTACGTCATCGACGCCGCCGGCAACAACCCCAAGGCCACCGCCGAGGTCAAGGTCCGCCGCGCCGTGCTGCTCCCCGCCGACCAGCTCTCGGACCTCAACTTCGCGTGGCGTCAGCTCTCGGGTGGCCGCCACCTGCCGGTTCTCGATGGGTCCAGCTACCGCGTGCTGCTCACCACCTCGTGGCTCGAAGACAACGAACCGCAGGAGAACCGCCTGGCCAAAGCGACCTACGACGACAAGAGCTTCGCGGCTCTGGACGACCCAAGCATCAAACGTGTCTGGGGCACCTTCGACGACACCATCCAGCTCGTCGGCTACTCGACCGACAAGGACATCGTCGGCACGGGCAGCAAGCTGCGCCTGACGCTCTACTTCAAGACCCTGAAGCTCGTGAAGAAGTCGCTCAAGCTCTTCATCCATATGGACAAAACGGGCGGCGGCAGCCGAATCCAGGGCGACCACTGGCCGCTCAATCCGACGCGCCACACCGAAGAGAACAAGAACTGCAACGGCTGCTATCGCACCGACCACTGGCTCGTCGGCGACATCGTGGCCGACAGCTACGAGATCGAAATCCCCGAGGGCAACACGGGCGAGTACATGATCTGGTTTGGCCTCTACCAGCCGGGCCCCGACACGCGCGCGGTCGTTCGTGACTGGGACAAGATCAACGCTCGCCACGATGGCGGCAACCGGCTCGGCATCGGCACCGTCCGGGTGAAGTGATGGCGCAGGCGGCCTTCCTCGGGCTCGTCTTCATCCTCGGCGCTTCGCTCGGAAGCTTCGTCAACGTCGTGGCCTGGCGGGTCCCGCTGGGCATCTCGCTCATCCGCCCGCCGAGCACCTGCCCGAGCTGTGGCGCCGCTATCTCCGGCTGGGCGCTCACGCCTGTGCTCGGATATATGTTGGCCGGCGGCGCTTGTCGCAGCTGCAAGGTTCCGATTTCATTTCGGTATCCGCTCGTCGAGCTGACGGCCGGCCTCATCGCCATGGCCATCTGGCTCCTCCACTCGGGCCCTGGGATCCTGCCGCCGACCCCTGACCTCCTCGTGCCCCAGGTCATCATCCCGTTCGTCCTGCACCTGAGCTTCGCGATGACTCTGCTCGCGCTCGCGCTCATCGATCTGGACTGGTTCCTGCTGCCGAACAAGATCACGTTGCCACTGGCCCTGCTCGGCCTCCTCACCTCGCTTGCGGCCCATCGCGCAACCGGCGTGACGCTCCAGGACGCAACTTTCGGCGCCCTGCTCGGCGGCGGCATCCCGCTCGTCATCGGCCTTGTCTACGGCGCCCTCACCGGCCGCGCCGGCCTGGGCGGCGGCGACTGGAAGCTCCTGCTCGCGCTCGGCGCCTGGCTCGGCCCCTCGGCCATCCCGTTCATCTTCGTCGCGGCCGCCGTCCAGGGGCTACTCGCCGCGGTCCTGTTCCGAAAGACCTTCGCCCTCGAGACCCCACCACCCCTGCCTCCCGCTTTCGCGGCGCCAGACGAAGCCGAACCGGTTACGCCTCCGACGGCGCCTCCCACCACAGGACCACCCGAACCCACCCCTTTCGGTCGCCTCCACGTCCCGTTCGGCCCCTTCCTCGTGCTCGCCGCCCTCGAGTGGCTCTTCTTCTCCGACGAGCTCGTCCGCTTCACGAAGTCCGCCCTCGGAGGCCGCTGATGCCGCTGATGCCGGTGGCGAAGGTCTGCCTCGTCGGTCTCATGGGTGCTGGCAAGTCCACACTCGCCCGCGCGCTCGCCGCCCGCCTCGGTCCGGAGGTCGTCGCGCTGGACCTCGACACCATCATCGAGTCCCGCGCCGGTCGCTCAATTGCCTCGATTTTCGAACAATCCGGTGAGGCCGCATTTCGCGCCCTCGAACGCGACATCCTCGCCGAGCTGCTGACCTCAAACGCCGCACTCGTGCTGGCGACAGGGGGCGGCACGGCCTGCCAACCCGGCCTCATGGACCTCATGCGTCGCCACGGCGCAACCCTCTGGCTCGACGCCCCGCCGGGTGTCCTGGCCCAACGCGCCGCCGCCGACCACGAACGTGGCCACATCCGCCCGCTGCTTGCGACCTCCCACTTCGACCTGGCCGCTGCGACCGCTACCCTGCAACGCCTGCTCGAGGTCCGCCGACCCTTCTACGCTCAGGCCGACCTCCGCCTCGACACGACGCTCCCGCTCGCCGCCCAGCTCGACCACGCCGCGACCTTCCTCGTGACAACACCCGGATCGCCCCCCATGCCGCCATCCGCCACCCTCGACGTCAACCTGCCGGCAGCTCCAGCACACAGTTATCCTATTGTCATCACACACGATCTGCCTGGTCCTGCCGCTGTATCCCTGCTGTCGGACCTCAGCCCCCGACCCACCCGACTTTTCGTCGTCACCGACACCAACGTGGCCCCGCTTTATGCCGAGGGCGTCATCTCCGCCCTGACCTCCGCCGGCTTCCACACCACCCTGCACACCGTTCCAGCGGGCGAGTCACACAAGACCCTCGAGACGGTCTCCGCCATCGTCGACGCAGCCTTGAACGCCAAGCTCAACCGGCTCGACGCGCTCGTCGCCCTGGGCGGCGGCGTCATCGGCGACCTGACCGGCTTTGCCGCCGCGATCACCCTGCGCGGCCTACGTTTCCTCCAGGTCCCGACGACGTTACTCGCCCAGGTCGATTCGTCCGTCGGTGGCAAGACCGGCGTCAACCACGTCTCCGGCAAGAACCTCGTCGGCGCATTCTGGCAGCCCATCGGCGTCGTCGCGAGCCAACGTGTCCTCACGACGCTCCCCGTACGTGAGGTCCGCTGTGGCCTGGCCGAGGCCATCAAACACGCTTTCCTCGCCGACCCCGACCTCGTGACGTCGATCCTCTCCAACGCCGACGCCATCCGCGCACTGGATCCAGCCGCCACTTCCGACCTCGTTCACGCCTGCTGCCGGATCAAAGCCGAGGTCGTCGCCGACGACGAACGTGAGGACCCCGAGAACGGTCGCCGCGCCATCCTCAACTTCGGCCACACCTTCGGGCATGCCTTCGAAAAGCTCATGGGTTACGGCCACTTCACGCATGGCGAGGCGGTGGCACTCGGCATGGTGTTAGCAAGCCGCCTGTCCGAACGACTACACGTCGCGGCCCCCGGCCTCGAAGCGACCGTCACGACAACGCTCCAGGCGCTCGGCCTCCCACACATCCCGGACCACTCTGTGGCCCACGACCTGCCCACACTCGCCGACCTCATCGACGCGGCCCGTGGCGACAAGAAGGCGCTCGGCGCCACCGTCCGCTTCGTCCTGCTCGAGGAGCTCGGCAGACCCACCGTCCGCCGCCTGACCTGGGCCGAGATCCACGCCGCACTCGCCCCTAACATCGAGGCCACCCGATGATGAAGACCCGGACCTATGCCGAGATCCTGGCGCGCCAGGGCGAGTTCGTCCAAGCGGTCGAGATCTATCGTGAGCTCGTCGCCAAGAGCCCCGCCGACGAGTCGCTCCCCCGACGCCTCAAAGAGCTCGAGAACCTGCGCGACGGCGTATTCCCGGAGCCCCCGCTGAAGTCGCCCCGCATCCTGCGCCTGGAGGTGCTCTTGCACCGCATCACCAGCCGCCGCAAGAAGGCCTGAGTCGGCCAGATTCCAGCATCGCCACGCTCGCCCGCCGCGCCAGTCCTTTACCAACCCCACGCCCGAGGCCCCGTCATGAAGCTCCTCGTCCTTCACGGCCCCAACCTGAACCTGCTCGGTCGCCGAGAGCCCCACCTCTATGGCTCGCTCACGCTGGCCGAGCTCGACGCTGACCTCTTGGCGCTGGGCACGTCTCTGGGCGCGGCGATCGAGACCTTCCAGTCGAACAGCGAAGGCACGCTCGTCGACCGGATCCAACAGACCCGCGACGACGGGACCGACGGCCTGGTCATCAACGCTGCCGCCTACACCCACACCTCGATCGCGATCCGCGACGCCCTGACCTTCTGCGAGCGCCCCGCCATCGAGGTCCACCTTTCGAACGTCTACAAACGTGAGCCGTTTCGGCACACGAGCCTCATCGCCGACATCTGCCTCGGTCAGATCACGGGACTCGGCCCCGACTCCTATCGGCTTGGCCTTCGTGCACTCGTCTCCTATCTGATTCGCCCAAAATCGTGAACATCATTCACGAAATGGCCTCGAGCCCCCGCTGAGTCGAGCTCCCTCCAACTCGGTTCGTGACGACCCTGACGTCGGGGTTTACTCCGCGCCGCCGACCGGTCCATCCGCCGGCCAGCGCATCACCCCAACCGGAGTCTCAGCCATGTCGCTCACCGTCTCACGCGGCGCCCTCACGACCGGCGCCGTCGGCGCTTTCCTCTTCGCCCTCTGCTCACTCGTGCTCGCCCTCATGTTCGGCATGCCTCGTGGCGGCCTCGCCACCGAGGGCATGCTGTACGCCTACTCGGGCCTTGGCCTGGTGTCGGCCATCCTGCTGTCGGTCGGCTGTTTCGCTGCGTCCAAGCCCTACGGCGGCAACCAGATCACGGCAGGCGTCTTCGCCATCCTGGCTGGGATCGGTGCCGCCGGCACGCTGCTCGTCCCGATGTTGCTGGACTTCAACTCGGGCCGCGACGGCTTCATCGTCGCCCTCGCCTCATCGGTCGGGACGGCCTTCCTCTTTGGCCTCTTCGCCGCCATCGCCAACCAGAACAACTCGCGTGGCCACCAGAAGCTCGGCGTCCTCACCGCCTCGAGCTGGCTCTATTACGTGTCGGTCCTCATCATGGCCATCGGGCTCAAGTTCGCGCTGCGCGAGAACCTCAAGGTCTTCGCGCTGACCGTGCTCGGCTCGAGCCTCGTCACGACCGCCGCCCTGATCTGCCACGGGATTGGGCTCCTGCAGATGCGTTACCTCCGCGAGGCCGACGCCCCCGAGGCCAGTGCCCAGACCGCCTGACTCTGATTCCATGTCGGGTGGCGCGGCCCCGGGAGCCGTGTTACCTATCTCCCGTGGAGAAGGAGAAGATCGCCGTCCAAGTTGCGCGCTACGTTCGGTCCGGCCAACACAAGAAGGCCGTGCCCGAGCTTGAGCGCCTCGTGAGTATCGAGCCTAACGACATACGTCTGAAGCTCGAGCTCGCAGACCTCTATGGTCGCTGCCAGGAGACGCCGCGCGCCGTCGACCAGCTCTTGCAGGTCGCACGTCGCTACGAGAAAGACGGCTTCGGGCTCAAGGCCATGGGCTGCTATCTCCAGGTGATGCGCCTCTCGCCGCAGAACCGCGACGCGGCTCTCGCGCTCGGGCGTCACTACACCGAGCACGGCCTCTACTCCGAGGCGTCCAAAGCCTTCGGCCAGGCGCTCGCCAGCTCGGCGGACGAGGCTGCGCGCCTCTTCGCCATCGAGGCCATCCTCGACCTCGACCCCGATAACATCGCCGACCGCCTGCGCCTCGCCGAGGCCTTCTCGGCCCAGGGCAAGCTGCAGGAAGCGGCCCGCGAGCTGCGCAAGGTCGCCGACTTCCTCGAGCACAAGGCCGGCGACCTCGACTACCCCCGTGTAGCCGAGCGCCTTCTGTATCATCAGCCCGACGACGCCGTGGTCGCCAAGCGCCTCGCTGCTGTCTATGTCGCCGCCGACGAGCCGCAGCGCGCTCTGCCCAAGCTCAAGAAGGCCTACGAAGCGAGGCCAGAAGACCTCGAGGTCCTCTCGCTGCTCGCCGACACCTTTGGCCAGCTCGGCCAGGTCCACAAGTCCGTCGCCGTCTTGAAAGAGATGGCGCGCCTCTATGACCAGGGCGGCCTCGTCCACGAGCGTGACGAGTGCTGGACCAAGGTGCTGGCACTTGATCCAAACGACCCACAAGCGCGCGAAGTGCTTGGGAATTCGTCGCCCGAAAGCGTGGGCCAGACCTTCGAGGTCCCCTACCACCAGGCCCCGCTCCCCGGCCCCAAGCCGCCCGAGCCGAAGGCCAAGACCGAAGCGGCCCGCACGGCCGAGTTCGACGACTTCGACGACTTCGACGGCGAGGAGGTCGGCTTTGGCGGCACCGCCGAGAACACCATCGTCGACGATGCGTTCCTCCCGGATGACCTCCGCGGCGACACGGGCATCGGGCTGCAGCTCGGCGCCGAGGCTCCGCCCGCCCCGGACGCAGGACAAGGCGCCCTGCAAGAGGATCTGAGGGAGCTCGACTTCTACATCGGCAACGGCCTCACGACCGAAGCCGAGGCCCTCTTGAAAGACCTCGTAGTCCGACACGGGGCCGACAACCCGCTCGTCGACCGACGCGCCCAGCAGGTCGCCAAGCTGCGATGACCGATCACGGGGGGCCCTCTCCACGAGCGGCCCCGAATCAGCGATTGAGAAGTACCTGGTGGGGCCGCTAGCGCGCCTCACACATCGACAGGGGATTGAGCGATGACGGACAAGAACGCGTTGCTGGTCGAGGAACAGGCGCTCTACGAGCAGGAACAGGGGCTCGTTCAGATGGAGGCGCAGCTCCACGCGCAGGAGCAGGGCGTCGCTCAGATGGAGCGGGCCTTCCAGAAGAAGAACCGGGCGCTCGTCAACCTTGCCAGCTACGTCAAGGAGCAGGAGTCGAGCCTGCTTCGGCGCGCCGAGGCGATGGGGCCCAAAGCTTTGGCTCTGGCCGAGAAGCTGCTCAACGAGGGTGACGCCAAGGCGGGCCCGGCCGACCTCGATCTGGGGCGGCTGAGCGAGCGCCAGTCACTGCTGCACAAGCGGCGTGACCAGCTCTCGCAGCGGATGGCGCTCATCGAAGAACGCGAAGCCCTCTACGCCGCGCGAACCGACACCCTCGACCGCGCCGAGTCGCAGGTGAGCGACCTCGAGCAGAAGCTCGTGCGCCGCGAATCCTCGGTTTCGGAGACCGCTCGCCAGGTGTTTTCCTCCAGCTCCACGCTCCTGGATGAGGACGATGAGGAGGGGGACCCAGCGGGCTACGACTTGAGCGACTACGGAGCCAGCGCACCCCGTCAGGCCCGTGCACCCGCAGAGGCGCCAGGCCCGGTCTCCACCTCGGCTTTTGGGCGCCCGAACACGGCACCGCGTGTCGAATCGACACAAATGTTTACACCGGCTGCGGCCCGCGCAGAGTCGCCTTCGGTCGCTGCCAGCGAGTCCGTCCTGGGCGAGAGCGGCGCCACCGACTCCGAAGAAGACGACGGCATCGGTGGGGTGTCGCGCGCCGAAGACAAGGCCACGCGTAAACGCGCCAATGCGCGTGCGCGGGTGCGGACCAACCAGTTCAAGATCACGCTCGAGGCGCACCTCGAGACGACCGAGCCGCACCACTTCTTCCGCTACGAGAACGACGGCGAGGACGACCTCCCAGGGCTTTTCATCGCCACTCCGAACCTGCTGAAGGTCGGTCGCGAAGTCCGAATCCGGGTCGGTCGCGGCGGCAAGTTCCTCGAAGCAACGGGAATTGTTGCCTGGCGTCGCCAGCGTGGCGACTCGGGCGGTGTCCCGGGAATGGGCATCGAGCTGTTGAACCTGTCCGACCCCGAGAAGGCGCAGGTCAGCCGGTGGACCGAGGAAAGGTCGCCCGTAACCATTTGAAAACAAGTTGAACGTTCCGGGTTGGAAGACAAGAGACGTCGCGACGAAGGGAAGACGACATGACGCGCAAGAAGACGACGACGGGCACCATGGGCAGCAAACGTAAGACGACCAAGGCCGACAAGGCCCCGAAGTCCGAGACCAGCAAGGTGACGACACCTGCGGAATCCAAGGCGAGCGAGGTCATCGCGCCGGTCGCCATCGCGCTGCTCGCGGCCCACCCGACGTTGCCCGATCGCGAGGACATCCTGCTCACCTTCGCGGCACATTACGTCGAGTCGCAGGCGCGCCATGTGGCACTCGCGGCCCAGCCGGAGCCCGAGCCCGAGCCGGTCAAGCCGGTCGGCAAGAAGGGACGCACGCCCTTCCAGCCGCCGACGCTTCCGAGCATGCGCCCGATCGATCTCGGGCATGCCCCGGTGTTCGTCACCCAGGAAGAGGCGCTGCCGGACCTCCAGTGGGACGCCGCAACGGGGGCTGCCGCAGAGTCGGCCGACGAGGCCGAGCTCGAAGCGGCGTTTGCCGAGCCGGAAGAGTTGGACGCTTTCTACGAAGAAGCGGCCGAGCCCGAAGTTGCCGAAGACCACGAGCCTCTGGCTGTGGGTGCGAACGACGCGGGCGAGTTGGGGGAGGATGACCCGTTTGCGACTCTCGAGGGGTCGGCGAGCGCGGTCGAAGACGACGCGGACGACTTCTTCGCGCGCCTGCAGGCTCAGGGAGAGGCCGCGCTCGACGGCAAGTCGTCGATGTTCGAGGAGGTCGACTTCTCGGCCCACCACCCTTCCGACCAGTCGAGCCCGTTCATCACGTCGCCGCTGGTCGCCGAGCCTGAGGCCGATGAGGGCCGCACGACCATGATCGCCGCTTTCCCCGACGACGAGGACGAGCTTCTGGCTGCTTCGCCGGCCGTCGAGCCGGAGCCCGAAGCGGAGCCTGAGGAGGCAGCGCCTGCGTTCGCCGAGCCCAACGAGTCGACGATGATGATCGCCGCGATCACAGACGAGGACATCGACGCCGCGACGGCGCCAAGCGAAGACGGCGCCGAGGCCAAACCAGCGCGTAAGTCGCGCAAGTCGAGCAAGAAGAAGCGTGCCTGAGGTCGACTGGTGGCGCGGTGCTCTGGGCTGATAGGTGCCGGCTGCCTTTGGGCGGAGCTGCGCGCCCCAGCCAATCCATCACGCTCCAAGCCTTCGAATGCAGGCCCCGCTTGAACCACGCGCGCCCGGTCCTATAGTCGGCCGGTCCGCATCCCGCGGGGCCCTGCGTCGATTCCGCTCACGGAGTCGAGGCGTCGTCTCGTGAGCCAGCGGGCGAGTGGCGAAAGGGCTTCATCCCTGGAACCACGTCCGGCTGAAGGCGCATCGTATGTCCGCCGGAGGACTGGACTCGGAAGGGGCAGAGCTCTCTGGCCTCGACGAAAAAAGGCCGGGCTGTACCGCGACGCGGGGCAGTCGCAGGAGAGTCTGGAGGCCCCTTGAGTAGTCACGAAGGTTCTGGCAACGCGACCCCAGTCACGGGCATCGAGCAGCTCGTCGAGCACCACGCTCGTGGCGAGAAGCCGCGCGGCAGTTGGCGCGTCGGCACCGAGCACGAGAAGTTCGCGCTGACCTGGCCCGACCTGAACCCCCTGAAGTACCGCGGCGCGGGTAAGGCGCCGGGAGTTCTCAACATTCTCGAGGGAATGCAACAGCACTCCGGCTGGCAGCCGTCGGTCGATCACGGCGAGCTCATCGCGCTCGTTTCGCCGGAAGGGAGCATCGCGCTCGAGCCGGGAGGTCAGGTCGAGCTGTCGGGAAGCGCGCGCTCCACGATTCACGAGACCCGCGACGAGCTCAACCGGCACGTGGTCGAGTTGAACACCTTGTCCGAAGATATGCCGGTCCGCTGGATGTGGATTGGCGCCCATCCGGTCCATGAGCCGAGCGAGCTCGGATGGATGCCCAAGCGGCGCTACGCCGTGATGCGCAGCTATCTGCCGACGCGTGGCGACCTCGCCGAGCACATGATGCAGGCGACCTCGACCGTGCAAGCCAACCTCGACTACGCCTCGGAGCGCGACATGGGGCGCAAGCTGCGCGTGGCGATGGGGCTCGGCTCGGTCGTCGGAGCGTGCTTCGCCAACTCGCCGTTCTCGCGTGGAAAACCCAACGGTTTGAAGTCGTTCCGGTCATCCGTCTGGTCGGCGACGGACCCCGATCGGCAAGGCCTGCTCGCCTTCGCATTCGACGATGCGCCGAGCTACGAGCAGTACGCGCGCTGGGCGCTGGATGTGCCGATGTTCTTCATCGTGCGCGGTGGCGAGTACCTGCCGGCGAACGGCCAGACCTTCCGCGACTTCTGGGACCGCGGCTTCCACGCCAACCGCGCCATCCATCCCACGATGGAGGACTGGGAGCTGCACCTCTCGACGCTCTTCCCGGATGCGCGCATCAAGACCTATCTTGAGACCCGCACGGCCGATTGTGTCCCGCCGCGTTACATCCTGGCCCTGCCCGCGCTGTGGAAGGCCATCCTCTATAACGACGGGGCCCTCGACGCCTCGTGGGACCTGGTGAAGCGCTGGACCTTGTCGGAGCGCTGGGAGCATCGCTCCGCCATCGTCAAACACGCGCTCGATGCGCCGATCCCCGGCTCGAAAGGCAAGACCGCAGACCTCGCTCGTGAGCTGTTCGCCATCGCGCGGACGAGCCTGGATGCCCAGGCGCGCGAGTCCGGCCACGAGTCCGAGGCCATCTACCTCGAGCCGCTGGGCTCGCTGATAAATCGCGGTATGAGCCCAGCCGACGAGCTGCTCTCGCGCTACACCCCTGGCATGAGCTCACACGAGCTGCTCGCGATGTTGCTGGAGCCGCAGGCCTGAGAAAATGCGTTGTCGGCGACCCGCTCGGGGTCGCCGTCGCACGGTCGGCAGGCCCCGCCGAATGGCTACGGCTCAGGGGATGGCGTTGCTCGCGACACCGGCCAGCGAGATCTGGGCTGGTGTGGTCTCGGGACCCTTCCAGGCCTGCCAGTCGATCTCGCTGAAGATGGGCGAGTGGAACTCGAGCGACTCGAGGAAGGCCACATCGATGGCTCCTTCTACGAGCCCCTTCTGCAGCTTCTCGAAGTTCGACAGGTGGAGACGCGTGCGCTTCACCGCGTAGGGCACGGTCGTCTTCATCGTGACGATGAAAGCCCAGTCCGACGACTGCGCCAGCAAGAGCTCGCGCCCGAGCTGCTTCAAGACACGGGTCTCGAGCTCGTTCGGGTTCCTGGCGCGGCTCGCGAGCTCGACCATGCGCTCTTCCGCGTGGTGCAAGTGCCTGTACATCCAGGCGTTTTCGCCGTTCAGCCAGACGTCCCAGTAGCCCTTGTCCCCCCATGAAGAGGGGGCAGGGCGCGCGACCTGCGCCTTGGGGTGCCTCACGAGCCAGGCGCGCGGTGTCGTCAGCCCGAGCTCGGGAAAGTCATGAGCCTGGCGGAACAGCGCTTCGATGAACTGGGGCCCTTCGTACCACCAGTGTCCGAAGAGCTCGGCGTCGTAGGGCGCCATCAGCAGCGGCTCGATGCCCATCTGGTCGCGCAGCGCGCGCACCTGCTGCACGCGATGCTCGAGGAAGTGGCGCGCGTGGGCCTGCGCCTTCTCCGACGCCCAGGCCGGCACATACGGCTCCTTCTGGTGGAGCGCGACCTTGCCCGTGATGCGGTGCAGCTTGAGCCCGACGTTCTTTCGCGGTTGGTCGCCCAGGAGCCCCGTCAGCAGCTCGGCCGGAGCGTCCCAACCGGCGTCGCGGTAGAACTCGCGGTAGCTCGGGTCGCCTGGATAACCCTCGTCGGCCGACCACACCTGGCGCGAACAAGCCGGGTCGCGCCCGAACGCAGCCACGCCCGCGGCCGTGAAGATGGGCCGATAGTGCCCGAAGCGGGGTCGTGGGGTGGCGTAGGTCACGCCGTGGGTCTCGAGGAAGACAAACCGGATGCCCTGCTCGGAGAGGAGCTCGTCGAGCCCGTCCTGGTAGGCGCACTCGCCGAGCCAGATGCCGTCGGGATCACGCCCGAAGTGTTTGTTGTAGTTGTGGCGGGCGACCTGGATCTGCGCTCGTCTGCCTTCGTAGGTGCCGGTGAGAGCCAGCAGGCCATGGGTCGCGCCGCAGGTCACGATGGTCAGCGACCCGCGGTCCTGGTGGTGGCGGAAGCCCGAGATGAGGTTGCGTTGATGCGCCCGCCACGTGTCGCGGACCGCGACGAACTCGGCGTAGGCGTGCAGGCTTGCGTCCTGATAGGGCGTCCCGAGGTGCGTTTCGCAGAGGGCCTCGGCCAGGGTCACGAGGCTGTCGAGCCGTGCCTCGTAGCGGTCGCGCAGCAGGTCGTCCGCAAGCATTTCGCATAGCGGCGGCGTGATGGACATCGTGAGCGCGAAGGGAATACCTTCATTTTCGAGACGATCCATCATGCCGAGCAGCGGGATGTAGGTCTCGGAGAGTGCCTCGTAGAACCAGTCCTCCTCGAGGAAGTGCGGGTACTCGGGGTGGCGCACATAAGGAAGGTGTGCGTGCAGCACGAGCGCCATGGAGCCCACAGGCTCATTCGTCGCGTTTCCCATCTCGATCTCCTCCGACTCGAAGGGCGTCAACACGTGTGGTTCACACGCCTCGGGCGCCATCGGCACATCCGCAACTGCCAGGTCAGCCGGGTCTGGATGTTCCGCCTGAACATCGGTCTGCGTCGCGGTCATCGCGGGCTGGACGAGGGATTCGAGGGCGAGGTGGCAGACGTCGGGCCACTCACGTCTTCGAGTGCGTAGCCGGCGATTCGCGACGCGTCCACGAGGACGCCGTCTTCGATGGCGCCCCAGCGTTCCTCGGGCTCGACCGCGAAGTCGGAGGGGCCAGCGGGTGGCGTAGAGAAGGGCAGGGTGGCGACACGTTCGCCGTCCCGGAACAGGTGCACTTCGCCGCGCGTCGCGGCCGGCGCCTGCAGCCAGGTGTCCATGAAGCCGCCGGGCAGGTCGACCGCCTCGAGGAGTGCGCCCTGGACCGTCAGCTCGAGCCGCCAGCGGGCCGGAGCCGCGAGGTCGGACTCCCAGACCACGTAGAGCGCCGTGGGGTTCGCGACGAGCAAACGCGCGCGGCCACCAGGGTAGTGCGCCGGCAGATCCGGACCCCAATCGATGTAGGGGCTCGTTGGGCTGGAGGTTCCGTGGTCTTTGCGCAGATAGGCATCCGAGGACATCGCGTTCGCTCCTTTAGGGTCACCACCGGGCCGATTCCGTCGTGAGAACGTTCGGTCCGTCTGCGGCGATGGGCGCATCTTTCATACACCAAACCGCCTGTACAGTCCCGGACTGTCAAATGCGTCGTCTCGGCAAGGACATGTGGGAAGTGCCACGGCGGGCGAAGTCACTCCATTGGCAGGCTCGGCCACAAGCGCCGCAGAGACCGGACGGAGATTGGGTGGGTCGACTTGTAAGGCGTCCGCCCGCGTGGCACCATGCCCGTCGAACATGGAGGTGTTTGTAATGAAAACGACGACTTTTGGACTTGGTCTCATCGGTTCACTGATGCTGCTCGGCGCCGGATGCGGTGATGACGACGGCACGAGCCAGTGTGGGACCGGCACGGTCCTCCAGAATGGGGTCTGTGTTCCGGCGACCAACGACACGGCCAGCCCCGACGTGACCGGCGACACCTCGACCCAGCCGGACACCACGGTCCAGCCGGACACCACGACGCCCGACGGCACCACGCCCCAGGACACCACGGTTCAACCCGACACCACGGTGACCCAGGCCAATACTGGCACGCTCCAGCGCTTGCCGTTCGGCGATTGCACCAACGAGGCCAACCCCGACCGCGACGTGTCGGCCGCTTGCACCATGGGCTGCCAGTGTGACCAGGCGCTCGGCCTCGAGTGCGTCAACGTTCCCTACTTCCTGCCGGGCTTCTCGTTCTGCACGCAGCTCCCGTCGGCCGGTGGAACGCAGCTCGGCCTCACCCCCGCCAACGGGTACTACGCGCCCGCGCTCCCCAGCGCTTGCTTCGGCGGTACGCCGCAGTCCCAGCGCGAGCAGTTCTACGTGAAGGGCTGTGCGGACCTCGATGACTGCAAGGACCTCTTCAGCGGCTACACCCGCTGCGGCACGGCTGGCATGGCCCACCACCAGTCCAGCGCGACCGGCACCGAGTGCAAGAACAACTCGGGCGGCGCTTCGTCGGGCACCATGTACTCGCAGCGCTTCTGCCTCATCGAGGGCACCTTCCCGTTCTGATGAACAGGGCCCTCGGGGCCTCTGAAACGAAGAAGCCCGGAGCGATTGCCCCGGGCTTTTTCATGTCCGCGATTCGCCCGGCTGCAGGGGCAAACGTCTGCTCGCCAGGTCGCAGGCCCGCGGCGGAGCGGGCCGTAGCCTGGCGAGCGATCCGATCACGTCTCCACGCGTTTTCATCCCAATGTGGTACCGAAACGCATGGAGACGTTATGAGCGCCGGGCGGTGACCTCAGAGGAGGTCTTTGACGGCCTCACGCTCGGCGAGCAGCTCGTTGGTCGAGCCGTCGATGCGAGCCTGCGTCGCGGCCGAGACTTCGAGCCCCTGCACGATCTCGTAGCTCCACGGGCCGGTGATGCGGCACGGGAACGAGTAGATGAGTCCCTCGGGGATGCCGTAGCTGCCGTCGGACGGCACGGCCATCGAGACGACGGTGTTGTCGCCCGTGCCGAGGTACCAGTCGTGGATGTGGTCGATGGCCGCCTGGGCCGCCGATGCTGCGGACGACTTGCCACGCGCGTCGATGATGGCCTTGCCGCGGGTGCGGACGGTCTTGTCGAAGTCGCCCGACAGCCAGGCGCCGTCGACCGAGGCCGTGATGGGCTTCTTCTCGCCGCCGACGAGGCTGTAGCCGAGCGAGACATCGGGAACCATTGTGTCGGAATGGTTGCCCCAGATAAAGACGTCCTTGATGGCGCCGGGGACCACACCGAGCTTCTTGGCGAGCTGGCCGACGGCGCGGTTCTGGTCGAGCCGCGTCATGGCCGTGAAGTTCTTCTTGTGGGTGCGCTTGGCGCGTGAGGCGGCGATGAGCGCGTTCGTGTTGCAGGGGTTGCCGACCACGATGAGCTTGACGTCGTCTGCCGCGAACTGGTCGATGGCGTCGCCCTGGCCCGTGAAGATGGGGCCGTTGTCGCGGATGAGGTCGGCGCGGGTCTGACCAGGTCCACGCGGCTTGGCGCCGACGAGCATGACGACGTCGGCGTCCTTGAAGCCGGCAGCGGCGTTGTCAGCGACTTCGACGCCCGCGAGCAAGGGATACGCGCAGTCGTCGAGCTCGAGTGCCACGCCATGGGCGGACTGGACCGCGTGCGGCAGCTCGACGAGCTGGAGGATGACAGGCTGGTCCTTGCCGAGCATCTCGCCCGCGGCGATTGGGAAGACGAGGCTGTAGCCGATGTTGCCGGCGGCACCGGTGACCGCGACGCGAATAGGTTTTTTCATGGAGGAGCTCCTGCAAACGTCTGCGCTCTTCGCAGCGGGCTCAGGCTCTACCAGAGCGGGTAGAGACGCTCAACCCCGACGTGGGACTTCGGTCGCAGCAAGCCGCGCAGCCCCGATTCTCGTGGTCGCGGTCCGATCGTGGCTCGCGCCGACTACTCCAGCCCGAGCAACTCGAGGATGGCGAGACTTGGATGGATCTCCGGGTCCTCGGCTTGCGGCGGCTGGAGCGATACAAGCTTCTCGCGCAAGACCGGAAAAGTCTCGAGCTCGGCACGCGCCGCGGCCCAGTCGTCGAAGCCCTCGGCGATGAGGGCCAACGCGTGTGACAGGTGGGGGCGGAGCGCCGGCTCGCCAAGTGACTCCGTCGTGACGCGCACGACATCGGGGCCATGGCGCGACAGGAGCGAGAGCTGCAGAACGAGGTAGTCCTCCTGAGAGAGCCGGTAGCGCCGAGCGATGGCGTGCAGCGGGTAGGCGATGCCGCGATTATCGAGCGCCATCATGGCGCGCGCCAGCCGCTGGTCGACGTCGTCGAGGGCTTCTTCGGCGCCCAGAGCCCGCCCGAGCCGAGCGAGCTGCATGGTGCGTTCGGCTTCGAGCCGGAAGACCGCGCGCAGGATGTCTACCGTTTCGCTTTCGGGCTCGGCGGAGTCCAACCATGCACCTCATGAAGAGCGTTGCGATGTCGCTTCAGCGAGGCATCAGCCCGGGTTGATCTGCTGGGCGAGGTAGGTCGACTCGCCGAGCTGCGCCATGAGCTCGAGCTGCGCCTCCAGCCAGTCGACATGGTTCTCCTCGCTCGTGAGGATGCCCTCGAGCAGGATACGTGTGCCGTTGTCGCCGCTCGACCGGAGCTGCTCGATGCCGGCGTTGAGGCGGGGGAGGGCCTCGTTCTCGAGCGCGAGGTCGACGGTGAACTGTTCTTTCACGGTCTCGCCGATGTTGACCTTGCCGAGCCGCTGCAGGTTCGGCACGCCGCCCAGGTAGAGGATCCGGTCGATGAGCGCCTGCGCGTGTTTCATCTCGTCGATCGACTCCTTCTGGATGTACGACGCGAGGCGCGCGTAGCCCCAGTTCGCGCACATCCGCGCGTGACAGAAGTACTGGTTGACGGCCGTCAGCTCGCCCGTCAGCACTTCGTTGAGGAGGTGGATCGTCGCCTTGTCAGGGTTCTTCGGCATGTGGTTCTCGGTGTCAGGTCGCGCCTGTTGGGCTTCGACTATAGACACGGCGAGCGCTGTCGACCGCCCCGTTCAACTCCGACTGATGGGCCGACCTGGGAGGTCTTGCCAGCTGTCGACGCCTCGGGTCGACCTCGAGCTCGAGGGAGCACTTCGGCTCGCCTCAGTGCGACCCGACCGTCCCCTTCGATTCCGTCGCACACGGGCGACGACGCTCACCGAGCATGTCGCGAATCATCTCGCGACAGCGGCCGCAGTCTAGCCCAGCTTTGCAGCGGCGGCCAAGCTCGTTCAGCGAGCTCGCACCGGCTTGGATGTTCGCGGCAATCTCCCGGTCGGACACGCCTTCGCACACGCAGACAATCATCTTGGCCTCTAGACAGGGAACTCGCGCGGCCCAAAACCTTTCCTCAACCTGATAGTCATTCTCAAAAGCGCGGTCAAGCTGTGTGCGAGTTCGGGCGGTAACGTCTGGTTTCGATGGCGAAATCCAGCAGCCTCTCGGGAGCCTGGGGCGCCGGTCATTCGCCGACGGACGGTCCGTGGATCCCGTTGCCGAGGAACTCGACCACCAGCTCGTAGTCGCCGGTTGGCTGGGCCTCCGGGATGGTGACGTCGCCGACGTAGCGGCCCGCACGCACGCCGGCCGTGCCGAGCAACGCCAGCGCGACCCCGTCGGCCTGCCGCACGAGCAGGATCTGTACGACCCCGCTGTCGACGCGGCTCCCGTCGCGCGCCTTCACCTCGCCGCTCACGCGTAGGCCATCCCCGCGAAATACCAGATGATCTGCCACCGCAAGCGTGGTCTGGGTCGGGACCTGGCCGGGAATCGGCGAGGCTCTGGGGACGACACTGGGCATCCCCTCTGCCGCCATGCCAGGGCCACGCTCGGTCCCGGAGGCACCGCTCGGCTCGGGCTCGGGCAGGCCGGTCGCGCGCATGGCACCCGCCATGTCTCCAAAGCCAGGTGGCTGCTCGAATGGGTCGTCGCCGGGCGGAGTGTGCATCCCCTTGTTCTCGGCGTTGTGCACCCGCAGCTCGTCGGCCCCGCCGCCCAGGTCGATGCGCAGCCAGCCCGGTCGGTCGCCGGGGATGAACACCTCGACGAAGACGTGCGCCTCGTTGAAGGTGTAGCGCGCGGCGTAGCCCAGGGCCTGCGCTGTGACCACGAAGGCGTGTGAGCGATGGCGGCAGATGCCCTTCTGGCCGAGCGCTATGTCGCGATACACGTTGCCGCTCGACGGTGGGGGCTCGCCCGGCTCGAACCCACGGAAATAGGCCACCATCTTCTCGAGCAGAGGCGTGAACCCGAGGTCGGTCGAGAACCCGAGCCGGTCGGCCACCTCGATCGCTTCGGTCGCCACGCGCCTTGGGACGACGGGCCTCAGCGCGCGCGGAATGTCCGAAAACCTCACGTTTCGCGGGAGCTTACGCGAGAACCAGTGGCCCGGCGCATCGGTCACGAAGACCAGCCGCAGGCGCCCGTCGCGCTCAGGCACGGCGTAGAAGTTGCCGGCCTGGTCGCGCAAGAAGGTGACGGCCTGCTGCGGGCTCGCCTCGTAGCTCAGGATGCGGCCCTCGGGCGAGACCGACGGGATGGGGATACGTGAGCCGGCCGGGCCCTCGAGCAGGAGCGACCCCCAGAAGACCTCGCGCCCACGCTCGAGCAGATTGCCCACGGGCTCGAGCTTGTCGTAGCGGCGCTCACCGAGGCGAAGCCCGAAGTCTGGACCTATCTGATCGAGCGCGCGATTCCGTTTGAACGGCACCACCGAGGGGTCGAAGACCTCGGTGTATTCCAGGCGGCCCTCGCGCTCGGTGCGGCGGTCGGGCAGCGCCTCGTCGCCCAGGCCCGAACGCGGGTCCGAAGCCGTCTCGCCCGGCCCGGCCGGCGGCTCAGGGGGAGCCAGCGGGTCGGCGCCGTCGTCGCGCGGGTCTGGAGGCTCAGCGTCAGGTGCGTTGGGGTCGGCGTTCGGATCCGTCGGTGCGGTCGGGTCGAAGGCTCCATCATCAGAAGGCGCTGGTGGCCCGTCCGACACATCGTCGCGCGCTTCGGGCGTAGGCTCCGGTGGGAGGTTCGGGTCAACCTCGCCAGGGCGCGGCGCCGTCGGCCCACCCGGACGTGTGGGAGCTGGCGACAGCGGGCCAGGCGGGGGCTCTGGTGTGGCCTCGGGTGCGTCCGCGGGTTTCAAACCCTCGGCCGTGTGAAGCGGTTCGTTCGGGCTCGGCTCCAGCGAGTCGGTGGGTTTCGCGATCGTGCGGCCGTCGCGCTGCATGTCGCTCGGGAGGCCGGTCGCTCTGCCCGGGTCGTATATGAAGACCGGCGTCTCCGCCGCGGCCTCGGCGCTAGCGGCTGCGCTCGGCTCGGGTGGGCGGCGGTGGATGACCTTGCCATCGGACGAACGCGACACGTCGCCGGCGTTCTGTGCGAACAACACGCCGGGGATCAGGAGGCCGGCCAGGGCAGCGCCGACGATGGGCCAGCGCCGGAAACGATCACGAGCTGGCTTGTTTGGGTGATCGGTCTTCGGGAGCTTGGGCGGAGAGAGTGGCATGGACCTCGGAACCTAGGCTTTCGGACGCCCCTCTTCAAGGGCCGGGGCGCTGCGGGCGCATCGGGGCGCATTGGATCGTTCAGCGGCGAGCCTTCCCGCCCCACACCACGGGGGCGCGGCGGCCGCCCGAGCCGACGATTCACCACATGGCTTGAACGTCTGGGCGTGCGAGCATATGTCCTCGGGGCGCATCTGGGGCGCGGACCGACGCTCCCGACCGCGCGCCAAGCGATGTCCGCATCACTTCCCGAACAGGATCCCGCCATGAGGCTTGCCACCATCGACGACACCACCCGGGACGGCCGGCTCGTCGTCGCTTCCCCAGACGGCCTCCGCGGGGACTTCGCCGACTGCAAGCATCCGGGCGATCCGCGTCTTCGGACCATGCAGTCGGCGCTCGACCACTGGGCCGAGGTCGAGCCGACGTTGCGCGCGGTGGCGGCCGAGCTCGTCTCTCCCTCGGCCGGCTTCGCGCTCGCCGACCGTCGGCTCCGCGCGCCCCTCCCGCGGGCCTACCAGTGGGTCGACGGCTCCGCCTACCTCCACCATGTGCGTCTCGTCCGCAAAGCGCGTGGGGCCGAGATGCCTCCGAGCTTCCTCGAAGACCCCCTTGTCTACCAGGGCGGCTCCGACCACATGCTCGGCCCGGTCGACGATATCGCCCATGCTTCTGAGGACTTCGGGATCGACTTCGAGGCGGAGATCGGCATCGTGACCGACGACGTTCCTTATGGGGTCCAAGCCGAGGACGCCCACAAACACATCAAGCTCTTCGTCCTGCTCAACGACGTATCGCTGAGAAACCTCATCCCCGCCGAGCTCGCCAAGCAGTTCGGCTTCTTCAACTCCAAGCCGCCGACGGCCTTTGCCCCGTTCGCAGTCACCCCGGACGAGCTCGGCTCGGCCTTACGCGACGGTCGTGTCCACCTGCGGGTCCAGGTCGCCTTGAATGGCGAGCCCTTTGGCCACCCCGACGCCGGCATCGGTATGCAGTTCGGCTTTCACGAGCTCCTCGCGCACATCGCCAAGACACGCCCGCTCGGGGCCGGCACCATCGTCGGCTCGGGCACCGTCTCGAACGACGAGCCGGGTGTCGGCTCGTGCTGCATCGCCGAGCAGCGGACCCTCGAGATCATCGCCGACGGCAAGCCTACGACACCGTTCATGCGCTTTGGTGATCGGGTGCGGATCGAGGTTCAGGATGGAGGCCGCTCGGTCTTCGGGGTCATCGATCAAAAGGTCGTGCAAAAGGTCGTGCAAAAGGTCGTGCAGGGACGCGGCGCCACAGGCCAGGGTCACGCGTGATGGAGCTCACCCTCCATGGATACTGGCGCTCGAGCTCGAGCTACCGGGTACGCATCGCGCTCGAGCTGAAGGGACTTGCCTATACCTACGCCGCCGTCCACCTCCTCGAAGGCGGCGGCCAGCAGTTCAACGAGGATTATCGCGCCAAGAACCCGAGCGCCCAGGTCCCGACCCTCGTCGTTTCAGGTGAAAACGGCAGGTCGTGTTCGCGTAGCGCCGGAGCCGGCGCCGGCGGGCCTGCGGAACTTGGCCCAGAGGTGCCGGCGCAGGCCGGAGCGGGCGCGACCGATACGGCGGGCGGCCCCACGGGCGCTTCCATCCTTGGTGCAGGGCGTCCGCTCGTGGGGACGTCAGGCGATGGTGAGCCTTTGGTGATCGCGCAGTCCGTGGCCATCCTCGAGTTCCTGGACGAGACCTTCCCCGCGCCGGCCCTGCTGCCGTCCTCGGCGCGCGAACGGGCGCGTGTCCGTCAGCTCGTCGAAGTCATCAACAGCGGCATCCAGCCGATCGCGAACCTGTCCGTCCTCAAGTACCTCGGGCGCGCCATGCAACAGGACGAGTCAGCGCGTAACGCCTGGACCCGTCACTGGATTGCGGGTGGGTTCGAGGCACTCGAGAAGCTTCTGGAGCAGAGCGCGGGTCGCTTTGCGTTCGGAGACGAGGTCACGCTGGCCGATTGTTTCATCGTGCCCCAGGTCTACAACGCCAACCGTTTCCAGGTGGATCTGTCTCCTTATCCGACCCTGCGCCGTGTCTCGGCAGAGGCCGAAGCTTTGCCCGCATTCCTGCGCGCCCGCCCCGAGGTGCAGGTGGACGCGCCGGTTCAAACCTGAGGCGAATGTTCCGTCCGCGGTAGATCGAAGGTGGTCGGGGTGCGTATGATGCACGCGTGAAAGACAGGCACCAGGACCCTCCAGCGGGAGGTACAGAGGAGAGACAGGCTCTCGCGGCGCCCCATTCGGGCATCACCGACGACCGTCTGCTCGACTACCTCTACGACGAGCTCGACGAGGCCGACCGAGACGCCTTCGAGCGCGACATGCGCGCCGACCCGGCACTCATGCGTGAGGTCGAAGAGCATCGACGGACCCGGCAGAGCTTCGCTCGCCTATTGACGGACACGATGCCAACGGGGCTGCTCGACAACGTGCTCCAGGCGGCCGATGCGCAGGCGACGACATTCGCGACCAGCAAGGCGCCCAGAGCCGGATGGTGGCAGCGCCTGGTCGAAGGTCTCAAAGGGCTGGCTTTCCAGCCGGCCTTCGCGATGGGGCTCATCTTCCTGCTCGTCGGAGGGATCGCGCTCTACTCCTCGCGCGACCCCAAAGACATGCCCGGCATGGGGCCGCCTACGGACGTTCAGCGGTTGCCTCCGGTTGCGATGGCGCCAGCGGCGGATGAAAAGTCGGCTGGGGGCGAGCGCGCCAAGAATGAGGAAGCTCAGACCGAGGTGGCCGCGGCGGCGAAACCGAACCTGCGGCTCGAGGAGCCGGCCGCGGCTTCCGCTGACCAGCTGGCACAGGGCTACCTGCGTAATGCAGAAGCGAGCCTCGACCTGCCCGCGCCGTCTCCGAGTGAACCGACAGACTCGTCAGGATTGCTCGACTACCGGCGGAACACGGGCGGATCCGGCCTGGACAAGGGCGTTGCTGCTCAGCCGGACCCGGTGACGGCTTCATTGGAAGATCGGCTCGCCGAAGTGGAAGGGCGCTATAAAGAACGCGAGACCAGGCCAGCGACCAGAGCTGGGACCGCGACGGTCGCCACGGGGTCGCCCAAGGCCGATTATGACGCTGCACCAAGCTGGCAGGTTGGGGCGGCGACAGGTGACATGGGTCGCGACCCCGGAGGGCCAGGTCAGCAGTCTGAGCCGCCCGCGGTGGCCGACGCTCGCCGTGCGCCGCAGGTGGCCGAGGCTCCGAAGGCGTCTCCGGCCGATCCAGCGCCGAGGGGCCAGTCGGGGTCGGGGGGCACCACAGACGACGAGTCCGTGAAATTCGCCGGGACCAAGAAGGCTGCGGAAGAAGGCAAGGCGGAAGAGAAGGTCGCAGATGTGGCGGCGAACCGCACCGAGCGGGAACGAGACTCCGAAGTCGCGCCGCAATCGTCTCCGACCGACACGCAGAAGTCCAAGGCAACCGCCAACAAGACCAACCGGGGTGACATCGACGGGCTGGCCAAGGATGTGCCGTCGGCGCCGCCCATGAAGACGGAGGTGGCCGCGAAGCCCGACAAACCTGCGGCCCCGACTTCCCCCGCACCTCCCACCCCCGAGCGCCTCTGGTCGACCCTGGGTCAGCAAATGGCGGCAGGAGCCTTGACGGACGCGCAGCGCACGCTGAGTGAGCTGGTGAAGGTCGAGGGCGAGTCAGCGCGGGTCAAAGCGGCTCGCGACGAGCTCGCCAAGGCACTGGCGAAGGCGCAGCCCAAACCAGCCGATACCAAGCCCCTACCGGAGCCCGCGAAGCCCACACCCTGACGTTGGGCGCCGGGTCGCGAGTGGGCGTAACGGGCTGATATTGTAAGCTATATGGCGAGTTGTCCTGCAGCTGGAGACACGCCGGGCGATGGCTCGTCGTGTCGCGGTCACGTGAGAGGCGTTTACCAGCCCCTTACACAAGGTTTACGCCGGTGCTCGGCAGTGTCTGGCACAACGGAACCCTCACTCGTTCGCGCGGAGCCACCCATGCGCCCCACCTCGGTCCCAAGCCCCATCCTCCCCATTCTCCCGATCCTGACGTTGACCCTCTTAGGGCTCGCGACGTCAGCCTCCGCCCAGGAGCCGCGGTCACTCACGACGCGGATCACTGCCGTGACCGTCTACGCCGACCGCGCCCAGGTGACGCGCTCCGTCTCCGTCGAGCTACCGTCTGGCGGCAGTCGATTTGCAGTCGCGAAGCTGCCGGGTTGGCTCGACGGCGAGTCGGTACGAGCGACCCTTACGCCCGCCTCGGCCGGGCGGATCCTCGACGTCGCGGTTGAACGTAACCTGCTCGTCAGCTCGCCCGAGGAGTCGGTTCGCCTCGCCGAAGGGCGCGTGCGTGAGATCGCCGACGAGATCGCCGCCCTTGCCGACGAGGAGCGCGTGCTGCAGGCCGAGATCAATCAGCTCGAAGCCATTCGTGCCTTCTCGCTCGAGAAGCTGCCGCGCGACATGGCCACCCGCGACATCAAGGTGAAGACGTTTTCGGAGACCGTCGACTTCGTGACTGCCGCGCTGCGCAAGAATCGTAAGCAGCAGCGCGACATACAGAAGCAGAAGCGGACGCTGGAGCCGGAGCTGCGCGCCCGCCAGCTGGCTCAGAACGAGCTGCAGGCCAAGGCGCAGCTCGAAGAGTCGACGGTCTTCGTCGAGCTCAAGGGCGAAGGGCGCGCGACCCTGACCATCACCTACCTCACGCCGGGCGCCACGTGGGAGCCGGTCGGAGAGCTGCGTGTGACCCAGGGCGGCAGCGCGGTCTCGCTCGTCCAATATGCCTCGGTCGTGCAGACGACCGGCGAGGACTGGGAGGGGGCCGACCTGTCGTTCGCGACGCAGCGTCCCGATCAGACGCTGGCCATCCCGCAGGTGCAGGCGCTTCTCCTGGGCGATGGGGCGGGCCTTGGTGACGTCGTCCAGAAGATGGACGAGTCCTTCAGCCGCGCGCGCCAGAGCTACTCGAACCGCAACGAGATCGTGTCGCAGGGCCGCGCCGACTGGGCCGCCAGCGTATCGAACCAGGAGCAGATCGAGGCGCGTGTGACACGCACCTTTGGCGAGCTCGCCAGACGCGGAACGACCGCCCACTTCTCGGCGCTCTCGCCGCGGGTCATCCGCGCCGACGGCAAGGCCGCCCGGGTGCCGATCGCGACCAGCGACTTCTCGGCCATCCTGCGTGTCGTGGCCGTACCGGAGGTCTCGCTCAACGCGGTTCGCACGGCCGAGCTCAAGAATACGGCCGACCAGCCGATCCTGCCGGGCAAGGTCGCGTTGTTCGCGGAGGGCGCCTTCGTCGGGACGAGCGAGTTCCCGTTCGTCGCGCCAGGCGAGACGTTCTCCACCTTCCTCGGTGTCCACGACCGCGTGAAGCTCGAGCGCACGATCGACCGCAAGAAGAGCTCGGTGAGCAGGAAGGGCAAACGCACGAAGCTCGTCGTGAGCTACGTCATCACCGCCGAGAACCTCTCGGATGTACCCACGATTCTCGAGCTCGGCGACCGCGTCCCAGTAGCCCAGCTCTCCGACATCGAGATCGATGACGTCAAGGTCCCCGACGGCTCCAAACGCGACGCGAGCGGTGTCGTGAAGTGGAGTGCCACGCTGGGTGCGCGCAAGAAGCAGAGCTGGCGTATCGAATACACCATCGAGTATCCGACCGACCTCTTCGCCAAGGGCAAGTCGCCCGCGAGCCCGATGCCTGCGCCCCAGCGCAAGTTCATGGACGACCTCGAGTCGCTGGAGAAGATGCTGTGAGGCGGCTCTGGGGCTGAGCAGTGTCAGGCGGCGTTCCCCCGATGCGGTTGGGGGAGCGCCCTCTCAGCCCAGCGCGGCGTTGTCGATGAGGCGGATCCCGCCAAAGAAGACCGCCACAGCGAGCACAGCCGGGGCGCTCAGGACCTCGTCCAGGGCGTGTGGGGCGAGTGTCGCGTCGTCCGCGATCTCGACGTAGTCGACGACCCCGCCGGCCGCTTCGAGCGCGGCCCGAGCCGGGCCGATCAGCGCACCGACGTTGCGTTCCCCGGCTGCAAACCGAGCTGTGGCGAAGTCGAGCGCCTTGGGGATGGCGACCGCGTCGGCCCGCGCCGAGGTCGAGAGCCGGGCGTTTCGCGACGACATCGCCAGGCCATCGGGCTCACGCACGGTGGGCGCAGCGATGACGCCGATGGCCAGGTCCTGATCACGCACCATCTGCTCGAGGACCCGGCGCTGCTGGTAGTCCTTGTTGCCGAAGATGGCCACGTCGGGCTCGACCACGTGCAGGAGCTTGCTCACGATGGTCGTGACGCCGCGAAAGTGCCCGGGGCGGGTGCGGCCGCAGAGGTGGTCTGTCAGGCCATCGACGCTGACCCAGGTCGTGTTGCCTGGCAGGTACATTTCCGTCGGCGCGAAGACAGCACGGCAGCGTGTCCCTTCGAGCGCCTTCAGGTCGGAGTGCAATGTGCGCGGGTACCGCTGAAGGTCCTCGGCGCGGTCGAACTGGGTCGGGTTGACGTAGATCGACACGACTACGCGGTCGGCCTCTGCGGCCGCCAACTCGACCAGACGCAGGTGACCTTCGTGCAAAGCGCCCATCGTCGGCACGAGTGCCACCGTCTCGCCGGCCGCGCGCACCGAGCGTGACCAGCGCCGCATCAGCTCTTTGTCGGTGAAGACCTCCATCGCGACTGTCCTCTCAGCGGAAGCTGTGCTCTTCGGAGGGGAAGGTGCCGCCCTTTACCTCCTGAATAAAGTTGCGCGTGGCGTCGCGCGTCCGGGTCGCCAAGTCATCGTAACGCTTGACGAACTTGGGAGCCATCTGGTCGTACAAACCGAGCAGATCGTAACACACGAGCACCTGGCCATCGCAGTGCGGGCCGGCCCCGATGCCGATGGTCGGGATCTTGAGGCGGGACGTGATCTCCTTGGCGAGCTCGAGCGGGATGGTCTCGAGCACGATGGCGAAGGCGCCCGCGTCTTCGAGCAGCATGGCGTCTTCGATGATCCGCGCCGCCTGCTTGTCGCCGCGCCCCTGCACCCGGAATCCCGATAACGCGTGAACGCTCTGCGGGGTCAGGCCGAGGTGGCCCATGACCGGAATGCCGGCCTCGACCAGCGCGCGCACGGCCGGGGCGATGCGCTCGCCGCCTTCGACCTTCACGCAGCCAGCCCCGCCCTGGGCCATCAGGCGCCCCGCGTTCTTCATCGCGAGCTCGACCGAGGGTTGGTAGCTCATGAAGGGCATGTCGGCCACGACCAGCGCCCGACTCGACCCGCGAACGACCGCCTGCGTGTGGTAGACCATATGATCCATTGTCACGGGCAGGGTCGAATCACGGCCTTGGAACACCATGCCGAGCGAATCGCCGACGAGCAGCATGTCGGCGCCCGCCTGATCGAAGTGACGCGCGAAGGTGGCGTCGTAGGCCGTGACCATGGCGGACTTCTCGCCCTTGGCCTTGAGGTCACGGATGTTCTGGATGGTCAGTCGCTGTGTCATGTTGCCCCTCCCGAAGGTGCGCCTTATCGCGTTCTCGTGCCGGGCTCCATCACGATGTTGCGCTCCTTCGTCGCCAGCGATGAGCGGGCTGCCGCATGACGTTCGCGGCGATTGACCTCGGCGCCTCGCGCGCCTAATCACGAGGCGCGCTGCCGCTGGTGAAGGTCAGCGCCAGGACAGCACCGTGACAACCGAGGTCTACGTCGTCTCTCCGCTCCGGACCCCCATCGGCAAGCTCGGGGGCGCACTATCCGCAGTCCGCCCGGACGACCTGCTCGCGTCGGTCTTCGCGGACGTACTCGCCAGGACGGGCCTCGACCCGCTCGCCATAGACGAGGTCATCGCGGGCTGCGCCAACCAGGCCGGTGAGGACAATCGTAATGTGGCGCGCATGGCCTGGCTCGCTGCGGGCCTGCCGTTCGAGGTCCCGGGCTTCACGGTGAATCGCCTGTGTGCGTCGGGTCTGACGGCGCTTGCGACCGCCTTCCGCCAGGTGGCCGTCGGTGACCACGAGCTCGTCCTCGTCGGCGGGGTCGAGTCGATGTCGCGTGCCCCCTACAGCCTGCCCAAGAATGCCAGCGGCAAACCCATGAGCGGCAATCTCGTCGCCTATGACACGGCCCTTGGCTGGCGTTATCCGAACCCGAAACACGAGGCCCGCTTCCCACTCGAGGCGATGGGTGAGACCGCCGAGAATCTCGTTGAACGCTACGGAATTACACGCGAAGACCAGGATGCCTTCGCGCTTGCCAGCCACCAGAAGGCCGTCGCTGCGGCGGCATCCGGCGCCTTCGACGCCGAGGTCACGCCCGTGAAGATCCCCGGCAAGAAGGGCGAGCTCACCGTCGTGAGCCAGGACGAGGGCCCCCGCTCGGACACCACGCTCGCGGCCCTGGCCAAGCTCGGCCCCGCATTCCGTAAGGGTGGCACGGTCACGGCGGGCAACAGCTCAACCCTCAACGACGGTGCCGCGGCGCTCATCGTTGCGTCGAGGGCAGCGATCGAGCGCCACGGCCTGACCCCGATCGCGCGCATCGTCGCAGCCGGCGAAGGCGCGGTCGATCCGCGTGTCATGGGGATCGGTCCGGTCCCGGCGACCCAGAAAGCCATGAAGCGTGCGGGCTGGTCGGTGGGTGACCTCGATCTGATCGAGCTCAACGAGGCCTTCGCAGCCCAGTCGCTTGCGGTCATTCGCGAGCTCGGGCTCGATCCGGAGCGCGTCAATGTCCACGGCGGCGCCATCGCGCTTGGCCATCCACTCGGCATGTCGGGCGTTCGCATCGCGGCAACGCTGACCCACGCGATGCAGAGCCGGGGCGTGAAGCGAGGGCTTGCGACCTTGTGTGTGGGCGTGGGGCAGGGTGTCAGCGTGTTGTTCGAGCGACCGTGACCGGCCGCGTCGCATCGGGCGGCGGTTGTTGACCCCGGACGCGACGAAGGCTTGACGCCGCGATACGCCTTTGTTACCCACCTGCGCCCGCCGCATCGGCGGTCAGACACACGGCAAACGGAATCAGTCGATCCCCGAGCCGAGACCCGATTGGAGTCAAGAACGTGGCGACCCACAAACAAGCCGAGAAGCGTCACCGCCAGTCGCTCAAGCGCAACGAGCGCAACAGCTACTACGAGGCGACCCTCAAGAACCTCCTCAAGTCGGCGCGCACCTCGATCGTAGGTGGCGTTGACGCAGCGGCCGAGACCGTCAAGAAGGCCGTGAGCTGGATCGACCATATCGCCGTGAAGGGTGTGATCCCCAAGCAGCGCGCGTCGCGGCTGAAGAGCCGGCTCGAGTCTCAGCTCGCACGACGCTGATCTTGGCCAGCGTCTCGCTGGTCAAAGTCCTGATCCGCCCCCCGGAATCTCTCCTATGAGAGCGGCCGGATCGGGCGGTCCAGAGCACGCCCCCGGGCGTCGAATCGACTTCGTCGGGTCACTCCGATCGTTGCTACGAGATACCTCGATCACGGCCACCGTGCTCGCTGTTCTCGTCGGCATGGTCTTCTGTTTCCTGCCCGGTCTCGACGCGCCGAACTATCACGCGGCGCTGCTGATGGCGCCGCTTGTGGCTCTGATCGCGGGGCCCGCCGCGGTCTTTGCCGCGACGCGTGCAGTCGTGGCCCACCAGAGCCCGTTCAGGGCGGCGCTCCGGGCCGTCGCAATCCCGGCACTGCTGCCGCTTTTACTGTTGCTTCTCAATGGGTTCCGGGTGCGTCAGTGCGACGTCGCGGCCGGGATCGGCTTCCTCTTCATCGGCCCCGTCTTCTCGACGCTCTGGGCCGCTCTGCTGGGGGCGGCGCTTGCGTGTTGGGCGCCGGTCCGGCGGCGCCGGCTCGTCGGTGTTCTCGGGTTCTTCGGGGTGTTCCTCGCCTGGGCGATCTGGGATGTGCTCCACATCTACAACAACCCAGCGATCTTCATCTTCAACCCGTTCGTCGGCTACCTGCAGGGGGCGATGTACGACTCGGTCGTCGACATCGACTCACGAATCCTGCTCTACCGGCTCAACAACGCCGTGCAGCTGGCGTTCATCCTGGTCGTGACGCGGCTCTGCTGGGACGCGACCCGGGCCCGCGCGTCCTTTGCAACGCTCAGCCGACGCCCCCTCGGCAGGGTTTTCGGCGCGCTCCTGCTCGGCGCCATTGCGCTTGTGTTCTTCGCGATGCGCGGCTCCATCGGCTACGAGGTCTCTCGCGCCGAGGTGCAGAGCCGCCTTGGTGGGCGGCTCGAAGACGAGCGGATCATCCTCTATTACGACCGCGCGAGCATTGCGTTGCCGGAAGCCGAGGCGCTGCTCGAAGCCCATCGTTTCCGCCTGGACCAGATCGAACACCAGCTCGGCGCTGTGTTCCCACGGAAGATCGGCAGCTACGTATACGGCTCGCCGGCCCAGAAGCGCCTCATGATGGGTGCGGGGCAGGTCTACATCGCCAAGCCGTGGCTAGACGAGATCCACCTGAACCGGGTCCCGCCCGGCCAACCGGTCATTCGCCACGAGCTCGCCCACGTCGTGCTGGGCTTGTTCGCAGCCCCGCCGTTCCACATTCCGACGCGCATGTGTGTTTTTCCACACATGGCGCTCGTCGAGGGCGCGGCCGAGACCTTCGAGTGGGACACGGGCGCGTTGACTCCACATCAATGGGCTCACGCGATGCGCGCCGCCGAGAAGGCCGTCGATCTGCGTGGCCTCCTGAGCCCGTCGGGCTTTCTCGGGCAGGGCTCCGACAAGGCCTACACGTTGGTCGGCAGCTTCGTGCGCCACCTCGTCGACCGCTACGGCATGCCGCTCCTGCACGAAGTCTATGCCGACGGCGACTTCGAAGGCGTCTACGGTCAGCCGGTGGACACGTTGGTGACCGAATGGGAGGCCTTCGTCGACGGGCTCGAGGTGCCTGACGATGCGGCCGGATTGGCGACTGGCCGCTTCAACGTCGCGGCGATCCAGTTCAGGCCGTGCGGGCTCGACGTGGCGCGGGTCGAGCAGGAGGCGCGAAACCTCGCTGCGCAGACCGATGCGGAGAGCCGGCGCGCGGCGCGTGAGCGCTATGAGCAGGTCGTGGCGTGGATCCCAGAGGACGCTCAGAAGCGCCTTCCGCTGTTGCGGCTGGCCGTCCAGAGCAATGACCTCGCCGCCGTGGAGAAGGCGTACGCGGACTATCTCGGGGTCCAGGGCAATCGTAACGTCGTGAGCGACGCGGAGGCGACCGAGCTGCTCGCCGATGCGCGGGCTCGCGCGGGGGACCTGGCGTCCGCGCTGGAGCTCTACCGTTCGCTCGCCGACACCCCGCAGCCCGAAGACAAGAAGCGCTCCACGCTGGTGAAGCTCGGCCTCGCGAGCGAGCCCACACGCGCGGCTTTGGCGCTGCCCTACATCCTCGATGGCCGTGCTTCGACGCTCGAGAAGGCGGTCGCCGCCCTGCCAGACGACCTCATGGTGGGCTACCTCGAAGCGCGCCGCATCTATCAGGACAAACGTCTTCCCGAGGCGCTCGATGCCTTGTCGGCCGTGCTCGAACGCCTCGAAGCGGTGCCGCCTCCGACACGCCCCGAGGAGCTGTGGTTGCCCTGGGTCACGCGTGAGACGGCGAGGTTGCTCGCCGAGTGCTATTGGCAGATGAAGCGGTGGGTCGACGCGGAGGCCGCCTATCTACGCGTCGCAGCCCTGACACCGTACGAAGGGGATGCAGAGCGGTACCGGGACCTCGCCGAGTGGGCGGCGTGGAAGACGCGCCGCGTCTCCCCCTGAGTCGTCCTGGAAGTCTTTGCTTTCGGCGCGATCAGCCCTCCCACCACCAGAGGGGGCAGTCGGGGGGCTGGGAGCCAAAGGCGAGAGGGGCCCAAAAAGTTGACGATGTGGCGAGTGGCGCGGAAGACGGAGGCGCTCTGTAAGGAGGGCCTCATGCAACCGCAGCGAATCGAGAACACCGACACCAAGACCACCGGTCGCCCTTCGCCCCAGGCGATGTCTGCGACTGCACGTCTTTTCGGGCGTCCGCTCGTCGTTGGGCAGGGCTTCATGGCGCTTGGCGCAGGCCTGCCGGCGACCCCGGAGATGCTCGCGCGGCTCGAGGCGGGCTGGTCGTTCGACCAGGGTTGAGCCCCGAGCCCGCGCTCGCTGCGGGTCTCAGCGCTTGCCGGGCGCCGTCGACAAGAGGGCCTTCTTGTCCTTCACGTTGCGGAAGTCCTCAGCGGTCGCCAGCGGGCTCTGCTGGGCCGTGATGTTCGGCCACTCGCCAGCGAGCTTCTCGTTGAGGGCCACGTAGTCCTTGTACTGGGCGGGCACGTCGTCCTCTTCGAAGATGGCGTTCACCGGGCACTCGGGCTCACACGCGCCGCAGTCGATGCACTCATCGGGGTTGATGACGAGCATGTTCTCGCCCTCGTAGAAGCAGTCCACGGGGCAGACCGCGACGCAGTCGGTGAACTTGCACTTGATGCACGCTTCCGTGACGACGTAGGCCATGACCTTCTCCTCTCCGCGTGCCCTGGAAATGTCGTCCAAGTGCACGTAACAACTGTATTAAATGCCGCCCATGCCCGGCGACGGGCCGCGACTGTTACACGAGCCGGCCCCGGATTCAACGCACGATTTCAAACGATCTCGCGCCGCCAGTGTCAGGCCCGATGGAGACGGCCACGAAGTCCGCGGCCTTCGCGGACCAGACATAGGTGGCCAGCGCCTCGATGCCGCCGCGCTCCGCTGCGAGGACGAGGTGGAAGACCTCGGGATAGAGCGGGAATCGACCGTCGGGTGTCGACGCGAGTCGGCGGTCCTCGGAGCTGAAGGCGACCGAGCCATCTGTATGAGAGTGGACGATGGCGACGAGCGCCCGCCCTTCGCGTTCGGCCCGCGCGATGGCCCGGGCATCGAGGATGAAGGCCGTGGTGGCCGACCGTGGAAAGGCCTCGGGATCGGCCGCATGAAAGTCGTCAGCGAGGTTGTCTACGAGCTCGAGCGTCATGCACTCGCCGCCCGGGCCGCGCTGGAAGATGAGCGCACACGCCTCACGCGGGAACCATGCGCGAACGTGCGCGTCGATGCGTCGCAAGGTCTCGTTTTCCGACAGGAACGCGCCGAGAGCTTGGATGGTGGCGTCGCCTGCAACTACGGCGTTCATACCGCCTCGGTTGGAGGCGAATCGTCTCGCCAGGCGTCGATGCTAGTTGCCCCAGTCATCCTGAGCAGCGCCACGAGCGCCGCCCGCGCACCGTCGGATCGCCGGAGCCCGTCCTGAGGCGCCACCTCGATGGCATCAATGGCGCTCGTGGCGAGCTCCACGCCCGGATTCAGCTCAGAGAGTCGTTCACCGTGTCGCGCGGTCAGCGCTGCCTCGAGCAAGACCCGCCCAACGCCAGCTGCCACCAGGTAGAAGGCGGCTTCTTCGGCGGCGGGACCGACACCGATTACACGCGCGGCGCCTGCCCGGATCCGGGCCTGGCCGATGGCGCCCACCTCGCGTAGCACCAGGTGGCGCCGGTATCGCTCCTGGTCGTTCAATACAGGCCGCTTCGTGTGGCGGGAGTGATGCGCAGCTCGGCGCCGTCGACCAGACGGGTCTCGAGGTTGTCGAGAAAGCGGATGTCGGACGCGTTCGCGTAGATGTGGATGAAGCGTCGCACGTTGCCCGACACGTCGCAGACCATAGACTTCGTGCCGGGGAAGCGTCGGTCGAGCGCGTCGAGCGCGGAACGTACGTCGTCCCCTTCGACGGCTACCCTGCCGATGCCGTTGGTGAGGGCCTCGAGGGCCGGAGGGAGCTCGATCTGGATGGCCATTCTCAGGACTCCGATGGCGTGGAAGAATGCGCGCCGCACGCCGGGCAGGCGGGGTCACGCGTCAGCCGAAGATGGCGGGTTCGCCCGGTCAAGGCGTCGATCATGGTCACGAGCCCGACCCCGGCCCGGTCGCCCCGCAAGAGCTCGAGGGCGCGCTCTGCCTGCAGGTGGCCGACCATTCCGGCGAGCGCTCCGATGACTCCGGCCTGCTCACACGTCTCGATATCGGGGCCGGACTCCTCGAAAAGACATCGAAAACACGGTCCCTCGCCGATATGCGCGAAGACCTGGCCGCGAAACCGGTGGACCCCACCGATGACCGCCGGAAGCCCCCTGGCGAGGGTCCAGGCGTTTACGATGAAGCGGCAATCCGGGTCGTCGGTCGCGTCGAGGACGAGGTCGGCGCCCTCGAGCAGGCGGTCGGCGTTGTCGTTGGTCAGGCGGCCCGGCCGGAGCTCGATGTCCGATGCGCCGACGGCCTCGGGAAAGCGCCGGACGAGCTCGTCGCGCGCGGCCGCCAGCTTGTCGCGCCCGAGGTCGGTCGTCGCGAACAAGGTCTGACGCTGAAGGTTCGACAGCTCGACCCGGTCGTCATCGATGAGAACGAGGCGCACGCCAGCCTCGACGAGGCTCACTGAGGCGGGACACCCGAGCCCACCCGCGCCAACCACGGCGACCGTCTTGCGGCTCTGGTCGAATCGTTCCACGTCCGAGCCATAGCTAATGTTGACTAAAGGAGTCAACAATGTCCCGGATACCGCAATTCAACCAGCGTGTACCGAGCCAGGTCACACGCCCAGAGCCTATTCCAGGGCCGGTCCGAGCTGGTCGAACTCGACCTCGATCCCATCGACGTAGAACGTCGGGGTTCCGCCGACCTTGAAGCGGTCCGACTCGGCCATGTCCCGCTCGAGCAGCGCCGACACGCTACCTTCGCCGGTTGCGGCCAGGTCCGCCTCGAGCCGCTTCATGTCGAGGCCGGCCTCCTTGGCGAGCTCGCGCACGACCTTGGCGTCGAGGCGATCCTGGTTCTCGAAGAGCAGCTCGTGCAGCACCTCGAACCGGCCCTGGCGATGGGCCGCCAAAGCCACGAGTGCGGCGTCCTTCGCAGCCAGGTTGTGTTTGAGTGGCAACATCTTGTAATAAATTGCTGCGCCGTGCTTTTTCGCCAACTCTTTCGCTGGCTTGGCCGCGTGTTTGCAGTGTGGGCACTGGTAGTCGAAGAACTCGACGACGACCTTTTTCGCGGTCGCCGCGTCGCCGAAGGACGGGCTGCCTTCGAGGTCGAATTCCACCTTCTTGGCCCACCGCGACTGCTCCTTCAGGAGTTCCTGAATCACCTGTCGCTTCGACAACCCGTCGGCGATCTTATCGACCGCCAGCGCCGCAAGCTTGCCGGCCTCTGCGCAGGTCTTCGGGTCGCGCAGACTCTCCAGGAAATTTCGAGACTTGCCGCATGGGTCGTATTGCTCGTCGAGGATCTCGTAGAGCAGCGCCCGCTCGCTCTCATCGAGGTCCTTCGGGTCGACACTGGCAGGTAGCTCGACCTTGGTCGTCTCCTTCGCGGATGCGCCTGCGGTGGCGTCCACGCTGGTCGCGACGACCGTATCGTCAGACGGGGCGACGGGGTTAGCAGCCGCGGCCGCCGGCACCACCGCACTCGGCCCCGGCTCGGTC
The DNA here is from genome assembly GCA_942493285.1 of uncultured Myxococcia bacterium. Lineage (GTDB taxonomy): Bacteria > Myxococcota_A > UBA9042 > PHBI01 > PHBI01 > WYBB01. The sequence goes on along the minus strand of OW818691.1, from coordinate 4,236,302 downwards.
TGACGGTTGTTGCTCTGGCAGACGCACTGCGTCAGCATGAGGACCGCGACGCTCGCAAGCCGGAGGCGTCCGCGCGTCCACGGTGCAGGCTGCACTGCCTGGGTCGTCTGGAGTCCGGTCGGGTGTCGTTTCTGCATGCGAGCCTCCGAATCGAGCCACGGTCCCTATCACGCGTCCGTGGTCCAATCCAACGACATCGCGCCCGTTCCCCTGAACCGCATGGGCTGGGCCTGGGTCGCGCTCGGAAGCAACCTCGGCGATCGCCGCACCCAGCTGACACGTGCCCTCACCTGGCTCGACTCATTACCCCACACCAAGCTCTCCGCCGTCTCGCCGTTCCTGGTCACGGCCCCTGTCGGGCCGCCGCAACCCGACTACCTCAACGCCGTCGCCCGCCTCGAGACTGCACTGGCGCCGCTGCAGCTCATGGACGCCCTGCTGGTCCTCGAACGCGCGGCCGGCCGGGTGCGAGGCGCCAACGAAGTCCGATGGGGTGCGCGCAAGCTCGACCTCGACCTGCTCTTCGTCGCATCCCACCGCGGCCCGACCGGCCAGCGCATCATATCCCACCCACGGCTCATGGTGCCTCACCCTCGTGTCCACCTGCGCGAGTTCGTCCTGCGCCCGCTCGACGCCATCGACCCTGGTCTCGTCCATCCGACGACCGGGCGCACCGTGCGAGAACACCTCGATGCCCTCGTGTCTCCACCCTCGGGCTCCTCGACGCCATTCACTTGACTTTACAGAGACCGCGCCGCCCAATCCGCTTTCTCGAACGCGCCGTTGCTGCTATCCGACCACGGTGCGCCTCATTCTTTCGCCGCTCCTCGTCTCGGTCCTGTCCACTGCCACCCTGGGCTCCGTGGCCTTGTTGAGCGGCTGTCCGGAACGCGCTCCTGCGCCGATTCCGCGCCTCGACCTGACGCGGCCCTCGAGCGCCCCGGCGCCCCGCGTCGTGCTCGCGCCCGCCGAGCTGGAGACCCAGGCCGACTTCGATGCGCTGGAAGACCGTTACCTCGAGCGCCGCGCTCCGCAGGCCCTCATGACGGCGCTCACCATGCTGGCCGACGCTGCTACGGCCTCTGAAGCGGCCCTGTCCGAGAAGGACGCCCTGCTCCTCCAGCGTCTCGCCATCCTTCATCTCGCGCTGGCAGAGACCGATGAAGGCCAGGACCAGACGGCCGAGCGCCACACCCAGAAGGCGCTCGACCTGGCGATGGCGCTCTCGGACAAAGCCCCGCGCTCGCCGCATAGCCTCTTTCTACAGGGGTATGTCCCGTTCTCGCAGGTCGGCGGCTCCGACCGCCGTGACGCCTTCATCGATCCCAGCGACACCTCGCGCCAACCCTTTCGGGACGCCATCACCACGCGTTGGTCGATGCTGCTCGAGGCCCACCCTGATTACCAGGGTCCCCGCGGGTTCACCCCGGCGCGAATCCGGCGCGCGGTGGACCTCGTGAAGGCGGCGTCAGCGCCCCCCTTCGCCCCCGCACAGACCGCTCCCACCGCGGTCCCAGCCCGTGCGGCCACTCGCGACGAGGCGCTCGCCATCGCCGAGCTCGCCCGCCTCGAGCGCGCTCCTGACGGTCTGAGGACCACCGCCTGCCGCGACTGGATGGCCGGCCAGAAAGGCCGCGTCGTGTCGCCGGCCACCGACCGTGTGACCCTGTTCTGCCTCACCGCCCAGGGCAAGCCCGTGGAAGCCCTGCCGCTCATCGAGCGCCTCGCGACCTCCGACGGGGAAGCCTTCGACCCCTGTCTCGCGCTTGGGCGCCTCGGTGATCGTGTCCCGGCGGATGCGCTGGGCAAGGCGCTCGCGGGCTCGGCCCTCCTCGAGCGCTGCCGCTGAGTCACACCCTTCGGGCGGGTCTTCTGGGACGGCATCGCGCCGCCTCCGGCATCCGCGAGCCGGCCGCTTAACGAAGGAAGGGCCGATCCTCTCGAACCGGCCCTTTGGGGAAACTGGGAAAGCTGGTCTTGGCTCTTCGTCAGGAGCCCCCTCGCCGCAATCCGGCGAGGAGGGAACCTGGCTTCATCTCAGCAGGTCAGTAGGCGGCGCAGAAGCCGTCGTTGGTGCAGAAGCTACCGACCGGGCAGTCCCTGTCGGTGTAGCAGTCGGCCGCGTAGCAGACCCCGTCGGCCTCGCAGAAGCTGCCCGCGGCGCAGTCGCGGTCCGAGTAGCAGCCCGCGCCGACCTCGCAGAGGCCCTCGTTCGAGCAATACTCGCCAGGGGTGCAGTCGAAGTCGCTGTTGCAGAGGTCGCCGACCCAGCACTGGCCATCCACCGCGCAGTAGGTGCCAGCGGGGCACTGCGAGTGGCTCTGGCAGTAGGGAAGGTCGTAGCAGCGGCCATCGGTACCGCAGTACTCTCCGCCGCCGCATTGGGCGTCCGAGTTGCAGCTCGGCTCGAGGTAGCAGACGCCGTCGCCGCCGCAGTAGTAGCCGCCCGCGCAGTCGCGGTTCGAGGTGCAACCCGGGTAGGCGTAGCAGAAGCCGTCGACGCCGCAGTAGTTGCCGGCTCCGCACTGCGAGTTGGTCACGCACTCGGTGTCGAGGTAGCAGACGCCGTCGCCGCCGCAATAGTAGCCGCCGGCGCAATCCCAGTCGTCATAGCACCCGGGGGCCGGAACGACGGGTTCGTAGCAGATGCCGTCGACGCCGCAGTAGGTACCGCCCGGGCAATCCCAGTCGTCGAAGCAGGTGTAGACACCACCTTCGATGTAACACCCTGACAGCGACATCGCGCCAACCGCGATTCCCAAACCAATCAAGTGCTTGACGTTCATGTCCCGTGCTCCCGTAGCAATTGCCGGCGACCAGTTCGACCGGCTGCGGTGCTTTCCCCACCGCGTCGCCCATCCCACGACGGACCCTCTGTACCCGATGTTCAAAAAAACTTCCCGTCCAAGGCCGGAGACCCGCACCAACCGGGTCTTTCATGCCTCTTTGATGAGGCTCGGAGGGCGCCGTGACCCGCCCGGACGGGAATGCGTTGGGCCGCGCGCGACTCTGCGGGGTCCGTCCGCCTCTAGTGCCGTGACCGATGCATGATGACTCATGCCTCGCCGCCGTCCTTCGGACGTCGGGCGCTTCGCGCGTCCCGGCTCTAGCCCGATTTGACAGGGGGTTGCACCCCCTTCGACCCCCGCGCCGCTTCGCGTCGCTGCTAGTGCTGCGACCGGATCGAAGCGCTCCGGCCCCAGCACTAGTTTGCTGGCCCTCAGAAGCACTCACGCGTATGTTATCACCCGATGTTCGAACTCGCGCATGAACCTCTTCAGCGACTCGACCTGCGACTCAACCGCCGCCTGCTGTTGGTCGTGGTCACCGGCGTTCTCGTCGGATGCGCCCCACGCGGTCGGGAAGTCCCGCCCGACGCGGCGCTCTTCGCTATCGACGCCATCGAGCGGGCCATCGCGGCGCGCGACTGGCAAGCCGCACACGCGCTCGTGGACTACCGCTACCGCCTCGACGAGGTGTTGGGCGACGTCTGGCGGGCCGGGTCGCGCGCCGACCAGGACGACCTCGAAGCGCTCACGCGCGGGATGTTCGAGGACACCTCAGTAGCTCATCTCGAGCGGTTCGTCGGCAAGCCGATGCAGCGCTCTGTCACATCCAGGACCGGGCCGCATCTCTGGGTCGACAGCCACCCCAGGGGAGACGCGAAGGGCTTTGTCTGGCGGTATCGCCTCACGCGCAGGGGGGACTCGTGGTCAATCACACAACGGGAGTTCAAGGTGTCAGGGATGTCGAGCGATTCGACACGATTCTGGCCCATGGCCCAGAGCCGGATAGCGACCCAGTTCGGGCGAGCGGTGGACCTGAGGGAGCTCACGGCGAACCTCCCGTCGGTCATGGGAACCTTGCGGGCTCGAGCCATCCGAATCCCCGCGTTGCCGGGTCAGCGGGCGCTGTGACCGAGGCGCCAGCAGCACAAGCAGACGACGAACGGTTTCGGACCTCGTCCGCCCTGCCCGAGCTCGCCGACCTCCCCGAGGATCTCGGCAAAGCGCTGCGCGCCGCCGCCGAGCGCGACTCGCCGCTGGCGATGCTCATCCTCGACCAGCGCACCAACCGCCTGCTCGGAAGCCTTGCTCGCCACCTCGAAGCGCTGCGCGACGCGGGTGCAAAGCAGCTCGCGCCGCCGGTTCTGACCATCTCGCGCGACGACATCGAGAACTGCCGCGCAACCTGGGAGCGGGGCGTGTTGGGCGGCGAGCACCGCCTCTACGACTTCGCGACCGTGGTCGCCCAGGCGTTGACGGGCTCGCGCAACATCCAGCTCGTGGCCCGTGTCGTCATGGGGCAGAAGGAGGAAGAGGAGGCCCCGGGCTCGACGCGTATCGTCATCGAAGAGCACATCACGCGCTCCAACCTGAAGAAGGTCACCGACTACAGCCTGGCCCAGCGCATCGCGCGCCGTTATCGGTATCGCGCGAGCCACGACCAGCCCTTTGGTGTCCTCTATCCGCGCGCCAGCTTCCTCGAGCTGTGGCCGCTCGACTCGGAGGAAGATGCGCCCGCGACCCGTGTGCTGACGCGTGTAAAGACCAACGATCAGATCTGGAACAAGGTCTGCGATGCGCTCTTCGCCATCGACTCGCTCGTGGCGCGCGACAAGATCCTGAACTCGGGCTCGAAGTACATCAAGGACGTCTTCGGCGTGAAGGTGCTGACGCCGCGCCGCGCCGACAGCTATCGTGTCGACGAGATCCTCGATGTCATCACCTGGACCCAACGTCAGCTGCACGAGCTCGAGTTGGCTCCAGATCCCGGGCTGATGCGGCTCGAAACACTCGAACGCAAAGACTATTTGAGCCTACCGCCCGACCAGAAGAAACGCACCGGCTGGGAGGCGATCAAAAACGTGTATCGCTGGGGTGGGCAGATCTTCGAGGTGCAGATCCAGACCGAGGCGAACTACTTCCTCGAAGCCATGCACCTGACCGACACCTCGCATCGCACCTTCGAGATGAAGCGCCGCCAGATGCGTCGCGAGCTCGAGCGAGTGGTGCCGCACTACGCCGAGTACCGGCGACTGCTGAAGTTGCTCTTTCGGCGCGACGACGACGAGGAGCTGCACGCCCTCGAAGAGAGCCTGCCGTGGCTCGTCATCACCTGAGCTTCGTAAGCCGCGCCGTGACCCACCAGAGACGCTTGTGGGTCAGCCAGCGGTGCGGGTTCGCAGGTGGATGAGAATCGCGCTGATGGCGGCGGGGGTGAGGCCCGGAATACGGCTCACCTGACCAAGGCTCGTCGGTTGCGCGCGGGTGAGTTTCTCACGGGCCTCGGTGGTGAGGCCGGCGATCTGGCGATAGGGCAGGTCGGTGGGCAGCGTCACGTGTTCGAGCTCGCGGAAACGTTCGATCTGGCGCTCCTGGCGTTCGAGATACCCCTCGTATTTCAAACGGATTTCGACCTTGTCGAGCACGACCGGGTCGCTGGCCGATTCGAGCAGGGCGGGCTCGGTCCTGGCCAGCAATGGCAGCACGGCGGCGAGGCCGACATCGGGCCGGCGCACGAGGTCGGACAACTGGGCGGGTTGCTGGATGGGGTGCAAGCCGAGCTCGACCAGGAGCTGGTTCGTAGCGATGTCCGGGACGATGCGGGTCGCCTGCATGGCTCGCGTCAGCGCGTCCACTTGCGATAGCCGCGTCTCGAAGCGGGTCTTGATGGAGGCGTCGACCAGGCCCAGAGAGGCCGCGCGTGGCAGGAGTCGTTCGTCGGCGTTGTCCTCGCGCAGGTGCAGGCGGTACTCGGCGCGCGAAGTGAACATGCGGTAGGGCTCGTCGACGCCGCGTCGGGTCAGGTCGTCGATCATGACACCGACATAGCCCTCGCTGCGGTCGACGACGAATCGTTCGCCGTGTGGGTCACGCGCGAGCAAGGCCGCGTTGATGCCGGCGATGAGGCCCTGGGCCGCGGCTTCTTCGTAGCCGGTCGTGCCGTTCAGTTGGCCGGCGAAGAACAGGCCTGAGATGGCCTTCGTTTCGAGTGTGAGGTGAAGCGCACGCGGGTCGACGAAGTCGTATTCGACCGCATAGCCTGGGCGCGTGATCTCGGCCCGCTCGAGGCCGGGGATGCTGCGCACGAGCTCGAGCTGCACGTCGATGGGCAGGCTCGTCGAGATGCCGTTGGGGTAGATCTCGGTCGTCGAGAGCCCTTCGGGCTCGAGGAAGATCTGGTGGCTCGACTTGTCGGCGAAGCGCACGATCTTGTCTTCGATCGACGGGCAGTAGCGTGGCCCAGTGCCCGTGATGTCGCCGCTGTACATGGGCGAGCGGTGCAGGTTTCGTCGAATAATTTCGTGGGTTTCTGGCGTCGTCCAGGTGAGGTGGCAGGGGACCTGCGAAAGCCTGGGTGTCGTGCGACCGAAGAACGAGAACATCGCGGGCGGTTCGTCGCCTGGCTGCGACTCGAGCCCAGCGAAGTCGATGGTGCGGCCGTCGAGGCGCGGCACGGTGCCGGTCTTGAGCCGTCCGAGCGGAAAACCAAGGCGCTTGAGCCCTGCCGACAGGCCATAGGCGGCCTCGTCGCCTGCCCGCCCGCCATGGACCTTGCGCTCGCCGTAGTGGAGCAGGCCGCTCAAGAAGGTGCCGGTCGTGAGGACGACCGAGGTTGCGAGAAACGTGAGGCCGAGGTTGGTCACGACCCCGCGGACGACGGCCTCGGGAGTGCCCGCGGCATCGACGACGAGGTCTTCGACGGTGGCCTGTTTGATGGTAACACGCGGCGCCGACTCGAGCGCCTCACGCACGACCTTGGCGTACTCGACCTTGTCGGCCTGCGCGCGGGACCCACGCACGGCCGGGCCCTTGCTCGCGTTGAGGCGCCGGAACTGGATGCCCGCCTCGTCGATGGCGCGACCCATGAGGCCACCGAGCGCGTCGATCTCCTTGACGAGGTGGCCCTTGCCAAGCCCACCGACGGCCGGGTTGCAGCTCATCCAGCCGATGCGGTCGACGTTCTGGGTCAAGACCAGCACGTCCGCCCCGAGTCGGCTCGCGGCAAGCGCCGCCTCGAGTCCGGCGTGCCCGGCGCCGACGACGATGACGTCCCAGGTGCGCGACATTGAGGGGGCCATGGTGGCGCTCAGTTGGTCTTTTTGCAGTCGGTGTTGAGCGTGCGCAGGCGTGCCTTGGCCTGGGCCGCTTCGGGCGCGTTCTTGAACTGCTTCTCGACGAACTGGAAGATCGCCTTGGCGCGCTCGCAGTTGTTGCGAATCACGAAGAGCTCGGCGATTCGAAAGGTCGACGAGGCGGCTTGTGGGCTCTTCTCGTGCCGCTCATAGACGGCCTGGTAGCTCTTGATGGCGCTCTCGAGGTCGCCTGACTTCTCGTAGAGGCGGCCGACCTCGACGAGCGCCAGCGGCGCGCGTGGGTCTTCCGGAAAGCTCGCTTCGAAGAGCTCGTAGACAGCCTTGGCCTCGAGCAGCTTGTCAGCCGCACCGCGCTCTTGAGCGACCTTCCAGATCCCGTCCTTGTCCTTGGGCAGGTCGCTCGGCAGGTAGACCACCGTCCAGCCAAGCCGGCTCGCCAGCTCCTGCTTGATGACGTCGAGGTCCTTGGCGAGCTGGTTGAAGCGGAAGTCGAGCGCCTCGGTCGTGCCCTTGAGCTTCGGCACATCCTGCTCGACCCGGGCCATCCGCACACCGAGGTCCGCCCCGCTCTCGCGAAGCGTCACCTCGGCCTCGGTAATCATGGCGTGGAGACGCTCGAGCTTGCTGTAGTCATCGCCGAGCTTGGCCTTCAAGAGCTCGCGCTCACGCTCGAGATCCTCGATACGATTCGAGAGCTTGTCGACGTCCGACGTCGTGGCGCACGCCGACAAAGACGTCGCGAGCACGAGGCTGACGCAGGCGGTCCGCTTCCAGGCGCTCATCGCTGGCTTCCGTGCCTTCACTGGCGAGCGGTCTCGGCGCGGCGGTTCTTCTGCCAGCAGCTCTCGTCGTTGTCGCTGCAGACGGGCTTCTCCTCACCGTAGGAGATGGTGCCCTTCATGAGGCCCGCCGGCACCCCGAGCGTCTTGTACTGGCCGCCGAGCGAGTTTGCGCGGCGCTGTCCGAGCGCCATGTTGTACTCGTCCGAGCCGCGCTCGTCGCAGTGGCCCTCGACCTTGACCTCGTACTGGCTCGAGCGGATGCACTCGGCGTTGGCCGAAGCGACGCGCTCCTGGTCGAGGCGGATGGCCGACTCGTTGAAGTCGAAGAAGACCGGCTCGAGCGTGCACTGGGCGACACACTTGCCGTCCTGGCAGCGCTGGCCCGAGGGGCAGGACGCGTCACCCGAGCAACCCTCGGGGACACACGCGCCATTGGCGCAGCGCTGACCCGCGGGGCAGTGGTCGTTGGTCTGGCAGGCCCCGCCACACTGGCCGGTCGTCTCGCCTTCGGCGCGCCAGCACTTGCCCGACGGGCAGTCCACGTCCGACTTGCAGCAGCCGGTGCGCTTCACACACTCGTTGGCCGAACACGTGAGGCAGGCGTCGATGGCCGTGCAGTGGCTGTTGTTGCCGCACTGGCGGCACATGCCGTCGACACAGACCTCCTGGCGGGAGCGGCAGGTCGAGTCGTCATCGCAGTTCGGGTACGACTTGGAACAGGCCGACAGTGCCAAGGCTACGAAGAGTGCCGCGACCGCGAGGACGAGCTTCCCGCGGAAGGCGGGTTTCGAGGTGACGGTGGCGTGCGAAGAATCGACCGCGAGTAGCTGTTGCATGGTGTGCTCCCATGGGCTGCTGTGTGCGGGGATGGCCGCTCGAAAGCGCGGTCGACCCCTGTGAAACCAAGAGCCCGGCTCTACGTCGCTGCCCCTTGGATTGTCAAGGCATACCGGCCGGCAGCCTTGCGCCGCGCGCCAGTCGTGGGATACAGCCTGAGCGTGAGCCAGGGCGTCCGCTCGGGTGCACATTGCCGGTTTTCGACCCCGAACGACCGCGGAGTCCTCGTGAGCGCTTCCGTCCTCGTCGTGGACGACGAAAAGAACATCCGCACCACGCTGCAGCGATCGCTGGAGCTCGAGGGCTATCGCTGCGACACGGTCGAAGACGCGGCGCGTGCTCTCGACGCGTTCCAGGCCCAGAGCTACGACATCGCCTTGCTCGACGTGCAGCTTCCCGATGGCAACGGGCTCGACGTGCTCGTCCACTGGAAGCGGATGCGCCCCGAGGTGCCCGTCATCATCATGAGTGGGCATGGCACCATCGAGATGGCGCTCGAGGCGACCCGCAAGGGGGCCCACGACTTCGTCGAAAAGCCGTTGTCGATCGACAAGATCCTCATCGTCCTCCGACACGCGCTCGAGCTCGCGGGGCAGCGCCGCGAGCTGCAGACCCTGCGCGCCAAAGCGTCGAACGAGACCGAGCTCATCGGCAGCTCGGTCGGCATGAGTGAGCTACGGGCGCTCATCTCGATGGCGGCGCCTTCGCGTGGACGCGTCTTGATCACGGGCGAGAGCGGTACCGGCAAGGAGCTCATCGCGCGCGCCATCCACTTCCAGAGCACCCGCAGCGAGAAGCCCTTCGTCAAGGTCAACTGCGCTGCCATCCCGAGCGAGCTCATCGAAAGCGAGCTCTTCGGCCACGAACGTGGAGCGTTCACGGGCGCGCACCAGGCGCGTAAGGGCAAGTTCGAGCTGGCCCACGGCGGAACGCTGTTCCTCGATGAGATCGGCGACATGCGGATGGAGGTGCAGGCCAAGCTCCTGCGCGCCTTGCAGGAGGGTGAGATCGAGCGTGTCGGCGGATCACGGCCGGTCTCGGTCGACGTGCGTGTCGTCGCCGCGACGAATAAAGATCTGACGCAGGCCATCGCTGCCGGTGAGTTTCGTGAGGACCTGTATTACCGCCTCAACGTCGTGCCGGTCAGGGCTCCGGCCCTGCGCGAGCACCGCGAGGACCTGCCCGAGCTGGTGGTGGCGCTCATCGCGCGGGTCTCCGAAGAGAACGGGGTCAAGCCAAAGCCGGTCGAGGCCGAGGCGATGAAGCAGTTGATGAAACACGACTGGCCGGGCAACGTGCGCGAGCTGCGTAACGCTTGTGAGCGACTGGCGATTTTGACGCCAGCTGCGACCATCGGCGTCGAGGCGGTGCGACGCCTCTTCGGCCAGGAGGGCAAGGCCAAGGAGGACAAGCTCTATCGGCCGGGTGTGCCGATGAAGGACCTCATCGCCGAGGCCGAGCGCGACATCATCTTGCAGGCCTTGACCCATCACAGCGGCCACGTGACGCAGACGGCGGCCTCGCTCGGGCTCGAGCGCAGCCATCTCTACAAGAAGATGCGCGCGCTGGGCATCCGCGAGTGAGCTGCGCTTGTGGACGTGAATTGGCGGCGACGGGCCGGGCAGGCGGGTCGGAGACACGATTGACCAGCAAGGGCGGCGGCAGTAACCTGTCGCGCGATTCCCTGGAGGGCGCGTTCCTGGTCCGTCGTTGCGACGCGGTCGGCTCGACGCTCCAATGTGGGGGCGGTCCGTTTGGACCGAGTGGTCGGTGAGGAGGCGCGAGTGAGGACCTGCCCGTTCTGCAGCACGGAAAATGAAGCCTTCTTCCGCTTCTGCCTCGGCTGTGGCGCAGACCTCGACGAGGCTGTCGGGACCGTTGACGAAGTGGCAGAGGCCGTCGAGAAGCCGGCACCGGCCAAGGCGGCCAGTTCCTCGGATACGGTGATGGACCTTCCGCCCATCACGCCCGAGATGTTGGCCGAGGCGGCTCAGGGTCGTGATGCTGTGGCGCCCGCCCTGCCCACGCCAAAGGGTCCGCGCCCGAACGAGGTGCGGGCTTCGGCCGCCAGCAAGGGCGCACGGACCTCGGGTGTGGTTCCACAACCGCCCAAAGCGGCCGAACTGCCAGCCCGGGGCGCCGGCGACCGAGCCAAGACCTTCGACTCCGGCAAGCAGGCCAAGATCGCAAGCCCCGAGGTGCACGCGGTTGGCCAGGCGCAGCTCGACCTCGCAAAGAAGCAGCCGGTAGGCATGTCGGCGCCCAAGGGCGAGAAGGCCGAGGGCCCGACCAAACGCGCTGGCAGCGGGCCTGAGCTCGCTCCGCCGGTCGCCAGGGCAGACCGCGGACCCGACAAGGTTGCAGCGAGGTCGGCGGAAAAGCTGCCAGGCGAGCCCGACACCCAGCCACGGCCCGTCGAGTTCCGCTCGGTGTCGAAGGCCGAGTCACGTCAGACGGTGCGGCCGGGGAGCAAAGCGCGCCTCGTGGTCATCCTCGAAGACGGCACCGACGGTTCGGTCCTGGACTTGAGCCCGGAGACGACGATCATCGGCCGCGAAGGCGCCGACATCAACTTCCCCCACGACGACTTCCTGGCTCGCCACCACGCCGAATTCTATTATGAAGGCGGGGGCTTACACCTGCGGCCCCTGGAGTCGACCAACGGCGTCTTCGTCCAGGTCCATCAGGAGGTGGAGCTCGACAACGGCGACGTCTTCCGCATCGGGCAGCAGCTCCTGAACTTCGAGATCCTGGCGGTGGTGGCCTCGGAGCTCGAGGCCGAACCACGCGGCCAGGCCATCCCACTCGGTAGCCCCATTCCCGAGGGGGCGTGGGGGCGCCTGGGCCAGCTCATCGCCCCCGAGACGATGGGGTCCGTGTACCTCCTGGGCGGCTCGGAGGTCTACCTCGGGCGCGAACGGGGCGACATCACGTTCCCCGGCGACGGCTTCGTGTCAGGGCTCCATGCGCAGATCTCGCAGCGTACCGGACGCTGCTTTCTCAAGGACCTCGGCAGCTCGAACGGGACCTATCTGCGGCTGACGCGACCAGCGCAGGTCAAGAAGGGGACGTTGGTGTTGGCCGGGCAGCAGCTGTTCCGAGTCGAGGGCTGACACGAACGCTGGGCACAGCAAGCTGTGCCCCTACAGCTTGCCGGGCAGAGCGAGCCGTGTCCCTTGAGCCGATCAGAGCGAGCCGTGTTCTGGAGCCGTTCAGAGCGAGCTTTGCGCCAACGAGGTCGCCATACGCTTTTGGCGCAACGCCGTACGGAGACTCAGAAGAGGGTGCGACCGTGCGAGAGGGCGGGGCGGCGCTCGGTTCTGGCCACGGTGTCGAGGAAGTCCATGATGGCGGCTTCGAAGGCCTCGGGGGCTTCTAGTGGGGCCGTGTGACTCGTCTTCGGGACCACTAGCAGCTTCGCGTCCGGCAGGGTGTCGACCAGGCGGTGGCTCGTTGCGAGCGGCGTGAATCCGTCGTCCTCACCTGCAATGACCAGGGTCTTCTGCGAGATCTGAGGAAGGAAGGGCAGGGCGGTTCGCTCCGCTGCGTCCGTCAGCAAGCCCGTGAAGAGGTCGAGCGGCATCCGCGCGAAGTGGTCGAGGTAAGGCTGCAGGTCGCGCGGCTTGATGTGCTCGGCTTTGATCTCGGTCAGCGCCGCGAGCGTATAGGAGAGCGGCGAGGGCAGGACCGCACGCACGAGCCCCGACACCGCGTCGCGCCAAGTGTAGGTCACCGCGTCGATGATCGGCAGCAGACGGGCGCCGAAGTCGGTGTTCCTGAAGGTGTCGAGGACCCGCCCGTACGAGCCGTTACACAAGACGAGTGCGCCGACTTCATGCGGGTAACGGATAGCGCACTCGAGCGAGACCTGGACCCCCATCGAGTGGCCGATGAGCGTGACATCCGTCCAACCGAGGCGGCGCAGGACGAAGGCGAGGTCGCCCGCGAGGTCGGGCAGCGTCACGAGGTGCGGCTCGCGCGGGAGCCCGGAACGGCCGTGCCCGCGGTAGTTGAGGTGCAGGATGTCGTGGTCTTTCGCGAGCACCGGCAGCAGGTCGCGCCAGATATAGCCGTCGCACGAGATGCCGTCGCAGAGCGCGATGCGGCGCGGAGTCGAAGCACGTTCGACCCCGTTGTCGGGTGGACGCGTAGACGGGCCAAACAGGCGATAGGCCAGTCGTGTGCCGTCGGCCACGCGGATCTGATGGGTCGGGACCGAGGGGGTGCTCATCGGGGCGTCAGGGCATGACCCAGTTGAGGCGCATTCGTGTCGGCGCGCCTGCGATGACGAGCGCGATGCGCTCACCTGTGCGAGCGATGGGCCGCCCGTCGGGGAGCTGCCGCTCGAAACGGAGCTCGTACAGGATGTGGTAGGGGTCCACATACGGATAAAGCGTGCGCCAAGTCGGATTACGGCGGTCTAGCCGGGTCACCCGGTAGGGCTGAACGATGTCGCCGCGGTCGCTTTCGAGGCGGACTTCCCAGATCCCCCGCGCCGGGTTCAGGTCGTTCCATGCCGGCACCGGCGTATAGAACGAGATGATGGCGACGAGGTCCTTCTTGTCCTCTTCGAGCTCGCTCTCGAGCAGGGTCAGCTTCTGCTCGGGAGTGAGGGCGAAGAGGCGGCCGTATTCATCGACGAAGGCCCGCCGGAACGGTTCGACCTTGAGCGTGACCGTCGCGAAGGCGCGCGCGTGCAGGTCTTCGTACGACTGATAGTCCCGGGTCCAGGCGTCGCGGACCTTTTCGTAGCGGCTCGACCCGCAGCCCGCGGTGAGGAGCCCGAATACGAGGGTCACGAGTGCGGTGAGCACAAGTAGGCGGCGAGCGCCGAAATGGGTGCTCGACCGCCTCACATCACATCGCCTCGCGTGAGGGCTCTTTCTTCGTCTTCTTCACGTCGACGGCGCTGGACGTGGCGCGTGGCCCCGTCTCGACGACCTCTTCCGACCAGGTGCGGCTCGGCGCCGAGACAGGCGCGGATGCGGCCACGGGGCGGGCCGGGCTCGAGGCGCGCCAGTTGGTCTGGGCGCGGGCGCCGGCCTGACCGCTGTGGGCAGCGACTTCGATGCCGGTGTGCACGAGACCAGAGATGCGGCCGCCCGACTTGAGCGCGAGGCGGCGCGTGCGCAGGTCGCCCAGCACTTGGCCACTCGCGGCGACTTCGATCTGTTCGACGGCGCTGATGTCGCCCACGACCACGCCGCGCACGATGACGTGGCGGGCGAGGATTTCACCCTCGACGATTGCGGAGGCGTCGATGACGAGCGTTGCGTCCGAAAGGATACGTCCCTCGACGCGGCCCTGGACCAGCAGGTCCTCAGCTGCAGAGATGGTGCCGGTGACCTTGTGGTTGGCGGCGATGACCGAGATGTCGCTCACTTCAGCCCCCCATGTTGATGTTGCCCTTGAAGGAGGCACCATCAGCGATGAGGATACGCGGGGACTTCACGTCACCGACGAGCTTGCCGCCCGACTTGATCTCGACCTTGTCGCTCGCGGCGACATTGCCCTGGACGACGCCCGCGATCTCGATGGCCGAGCTCTCGACGTCGCCTTCGATGCGGCCAGAGGCGCTCACGATGAGGGCTTCCTTGACCGAGATGCGGCCGCCGCGGACCGTGCCGAGCACGGTGAGGGCGTCGCTACCGGTGATGTCGCCTTCGATCTGGATGCTGGGACCGATGACTGATTCCGCCATGGCGCGTCTTTCCTTCTCTTCTACTGGGAGCGGGTGGGGTGCGAGGGGCCGCTGGTGAGCGCCTCACTTGGAGTGTTGTCCGACTCGGGCTCAGGTGGCCCAGGGGTCGCGGGTCTGGGTCGGGGCCTTGATACCGCGCGGCAGCTGCAGCGGCATGACGAGGCGACCCTTCACGCGTGCGGCCGGGTCGATCTCGATGCGCGGGGCCTCGATCTGTCCCTCGACCTGCGCGCCGGCTTCGAGGCTGACGCTCGTGCGGCCCTTGATGGGGCCCTTCACGATACCCTTGACCTCGACGATGTCGGCTTCGACGTCGGCGCCGATGTTGGCTTTGGCGGCCACATGGACCTCACCGTCGATGATGACGCGGCCGTCGATGCGGCCCTGGACGAGCAGCGGACCTTTGCCGCGCACGGTGCCGTTCACGATCATGCCGGGGGTGACCACCGAGGTGTTGCCGCTGTCCAAAACCGCCTCCGAACCGTGCTCCGCGAGCCGTTGGGCATCGCTGGGAAGGCCCGGGAGTACCCGCGTTCCTCCGCGAATGTCAAGGTCCGGCTGGTGCCCCACGCCGCGTACGCCCGCGCGCTCACCGGCCGCCATCCGCGCCGCAGCGCGGACCGTGCGCCGCGACCACCCGCACATCGAGGTCTGACCGAGCCCGACGCATGCACCCCGAGCACGACCTCACAGCATCGGGTCGCGGGGCGGGCCTCCCGCTCACGCGCTGGCTCAACGGACACCGTGGGTGCGCCGATTGAGTAGGCCTACCCGTGCGGAAAAGCCGTCGCGGATTGTAGTGCCTTGGCGTAGGGTCTCGTCCCAGATTGCTCGTTGGCCGCGTGGGTACGAGCCTGGCAGAGGGGATTCGATGTCGGGACTGCTGGTGACGTTCCAGCCAGGGATGGAGCCGCTGGTCGAGCGCGAAGTGCACGCCGCCGACTCGCGTGCGGTCCTCCACAGGTCGCTCGAAGCGGGGGTGTGGCAGGTGCTGCCGGCTCGTGATGACCCTCAGGCGGAGCGGCTGCTGGCTGCCCTGGCCGGCAAGCCGCCGATCTCTTTGCGGCACCTTCATCCGGTCCAGCTCGAGACGGACGTCTCGGAGCCGACGCGCAACGGGTTGGGCGTGGTGGTCGAAGAGCTCGCGCCCCTGGCCGAGCGCGTCGGCGACGGGCGCACATGGTCCGTACAGACGCGTTTCATCGGCTCGGCGTGGGCCGGCATGAAGGCCTACGACGTCAACGATGCCCTGGTCGCCGCGGTCGAGAGCGGCCTTTCGCAGCGGTCCGCGCGCCACGATCGTAAGGCGCCTGAGCTGGTCATCTCGGTCAGTCTGACCCCGACGAGCGCCTTCGCCGGCACCTCGGAGACCCGCGCCAACCTGTCGAGCTGGCCGGGAGGAATGGCGCGATACACCGGCGGCGACGATGCGTTGTCGCGGGCCAAAAAGAAGCTGATGGAGGCGGTCGACGTCTTCGACCTGGACCTCGACCCCAAGAGGGTGGGGGCCGGCCGGCTCGCCATCGACCTCGGAGCGGCCCCCGGTGGGTGGACCCAATTCCTTCTAGAGAAAGGGTTTTCGGTCGTCGCTGTCGACCCGGCCGACCTGGACCCGCGGCTCGTGAGCGACCGGCTCACCCACTTTCGCGGAACGGCCGAACGCTTCTTCGGCAGGTCTGGCGAAGCGGCCGATCTCCTGACGAGCGACATGCGGATGGACGCGCGAGACGCCGCACGTATGCTGGTGTCTGCGGCCGGGATGCTCAAGCCGGGCGGGAGCATCATCACGACGCTGAAGCTGCCCGAGCGAGGGCTCGTGCCGGTACTGGACGCGGCGCTGGAGATCCTTTCCCAGCGCTACGTCGTGCGTGCGCGCCACCTGTTCCACAACCGCAGCGAAGTCACGGCCCACCTCATGCCAAGGCGCTAGCCGAGCGACGTTCAGTCGAGCTCGAGCTTACGGAAACGTTTGCTCGTCGTGACCTTGGGCGGCGGCCCCTGCTCTTTGCGAGCGGCGGCGCGGGGTTCGTCGGGAACCGTGTGAGGCCCACGCTCTCGTTTGGCCGAAGCTTCCGCTGGCTGCGCTGCCACCATCGGTGCGCGCGGGCGCGGCGGGCCGTCCTCGTCGCTGTCTTCGAGGCCCTCGATGGCCTGTCCGAGCTCGTGCCAGCCGACGCCCATGCGAACCTGGATGATACCGTTGCGGATCCGGATGTGCTCGAGCTCGGGGAAGTCGTGCCGCGCCTTCACGGTCTGGATGAGGCCGACAAAGCTGTCGGCGTCGTTGGTCGGCTCCGCCGTCTCGATGACGTAGGTGCGGAGCAGGTACTCGAACATCGCCGCGAGCTCCTCGTTCGCGTAGGGCGCGAGGATATCCTTCATGAAGCCGTGGCTGCGCCAGGGGTCGTCGAGCTTGGCGCGCTCGAGCATGCGGCGCTCGCTCGGCTCGAGCTGGGTCATGTCCACCTGCACGTCGACGAGGTGGGCGCCTTCGAAGTTGGCCTGCGCGATGTTGGCGTGGCGCAGGTCGACCTTCACGAGCAGCGCGTTCTGGAAGTTCGCGCCGAACAGGTTCGCGCCCATGAGGTCGCAGTCGATGATGACCGAGTTGCTGAAGTCGGCGCGGTCGAGCGTGACGTTGCCCCGCTCCTGCGCTTCGAACTTGGTGTTCATGATGAGGGCGCGTGGGAAGCGGGCGCCAAAGAGCTCGCAGCTGTTGAAGGTCGAGCTCTGGATGCGGCAGCCCGAGAAGTCGGCGTTGCCAAGGCGCGACGAGAAGAAGCTCGTCCCCTGGATCATGCCGTCGTTGAAGCGGGCCTCGATGAGCTCGCAGTTGAAGAAGCTCGAGCCGCGAAAGACGCTGCGATCGAAACGGGCCTTGCGGCAGCTCGCTTCCGTGAACTTGCTGCGCGAGAATAGGGCGTTGCTCGCGTCTGCATCGTGCAGAGCGATGCGGCGGAAGGTCGCGTCGGCCGCATGGGCACCAGCGATCCCGTTCTTGGAGAGGTCGACCTCGGACACCAGCACGCCCTGCAGAGTCCCTTCCTGCATACGCGCCGCCACTTCGATCGCCGACTTGACCAGGTTGTCGCTCATCGCCTTCTGCCTTTGTGATCCGTTCGCCCGATGGGCTCGAAGCCCCGTGGTCCGCGCAGTGTCGCGCGGTCGTGTAGAGCTCGAAGCGGAGAGCACCGTAACACGGCTACGCGAGGCTACCAACCGGTCGGGAGGTGGGTACGTCGGACGGTCGAGCTAACACGACACTTGAATGCGACATCAAGGTGTCGTATTCTTTGAGGCAGGTCCGGTTCCAGACTCGGGAACCTCCGGGCCTTCGAGGTTGTGGCTGGGTGCGCTTTACGAGGCAGGCGCGCCAGCATACACTCGCGCGGTCTTATCGGGAGGCTGCCGTCTCCCCCTAACCATGCCCCCACTGGACAGGTTGTCGTGCTGACGGTCACCTATAAGAACGAAGCTGGAGAGAAAGTCGTCCACCCCCTCGAGCCAGGCCAGGTCTTCGGCGTGGGGCGCGGTGCCGAATCGCCGGTGCGGATTCGACACGCCTCGGTGAGCCGCGCACACGCGGAGTTCTACGAGGCGGACGACGGCAACTGGTGCGTGCGCGACGTTGGCAGCTCCAACCACACCTTCCTCAACGGGGAGCAGATCGAGATCACCTACATCCAAGAAGGGGATGTGATCCGGTTTGGCGACTTCTCCGTGAAAGTCGAGTCGCAGCCCGACCCGGCGAAGCCCGGCCGCAAACGCGCGCCCGAGCCCGAGCCTGAGCCGGTTCGCGCCCCCGAGCCGGCCGCAGGGTCGCGCCGTCCACGCCCCTCGGCCGAGCCCGAGCCCGCGCCGGCGCCAGTGGCTGCCAAGCCCGGCCGTGCCCGCGAGCCGGAGCCCGAACCCGAGCCGACGCCGAGCCGTCGTTCGCGGCCCTCGGCCGAGCCCGCACCTGCGCCTACGCCCGAGCCTGAGCCTGCGGCGGGTCGTCGCCCGAGGCCGTCGGCGGCACCCGAACCCGAGCCCGAGCCGGCGGCAGGTCGTCGCCCGAGGCCGTCTGCCGAGCCCGCGCCCGAGCCCGAGCCTGCGGCAGGTCGCCGTCCGCGCCCGTCGGCCGCACCCGAGCCCGAACCGGCCCCAGCGCCGCGTCGGCGTGAGCCCGAGCCCGAGCCGGCGCCGCCTGCACGCGCACAACGGGTTGAAGCTGAAGACCTGCGGCGAGCCGCGCCCGAGGCGCGTAAACCGGCGGCGGTGGGCGTCGACCCGGCCGAGTTCCGGGCCGCTCAGGACAAGGCCAACAAGCTCGAGGACCAGCTGCGTGAGCAGAAGTCCAAGTACGACGAGGCGCTGCGGCGCATCGAGGACCTCGAGGCCCGCGACGCCCGCCACGACGAGGAGCTGCGCGACTGGCAGGAGCGCTACGACAAGGCGCGTGAGCAGACCGACCACGTCCAGGACCTGCTCGAGCGTTCGCGTGAAGAGATCAAAGAACACGAGGAGTCGATCGAGACCTTCGAGAAGGAGGTCGCCGAGCTCGAGAGCCAGCTGAAGCAGTTCGAAGCCACCAAGGAGGAGACCACCGACACGCTGACCGAGCTGAAGTCGAAGGTCGTCCAGAAGGACCGGCGTATCGACGAGCTGCAGCGCGAGCTCGACATGATGGAGTTCGACCTGCGCAATGCGCGCGACGAGCTCGAGTCGGTGCAGAACTCGATGAACTTCGAGAACACCGAGACCCGCAAGCTCGAGCGCGAGCTGTCGCTCCTGCGCGAAGTGATTCACGAAAAGGAGAATCACATCAAGAGCTTGCAGATCGAGATCGAGGACCGCGAGAAGGAGATCTACGACCTCAAGCTCGGCACTGGCGTGAAGGACCTGCAGCAGGCCAAGAACGAGATGATGGAGAAGTACTTCGCCAAGGACAAAGAGACCAACGAGATGCGGGAGAAGCTCGCCAAGGCGGAGCAGCAACTCAAGAGCGTCCAGGGCGAGCTCGCGGACGCGAAGACCTCGGCGGCCGAATCGAAGGACATCGCGAACCATCCCGACGTGAAGCGGAAAGACCGCGAGATCACGCGCCTCCAGGCAGACTTCGAAGAGGCGCAGGAGAAGGTCGACCGCCTGCAGGAGAAGCTGCAGAGCTTCACCCCCGAGACCAAGGCCAAGCTCGAGAGCGAGGTCGCGTCGCTGAAGAAGAAGAATCAGCAGCTCGAGGACAAGGTCGAGGAGGCGGAGGCAAGCGCGTCGACCAAGGGCGCGAGCGATGCCGAGCTCGGCCAGGCCAAGCGCAAGATCACGGCCCTCGAAGCGAAGATCGACGAGCTGGAAGAGGACCTGACGCAGGCGAAGAAAGACGCGAAGTCGGCGGCGGCGAGCTCGGGCGACGGGGACACTGCGCTGAAGAAGCAAATCGCCTCGCTCGAGGACAAGGTCGACGAGCTCTCGCTCGACCTGCGAAAGGCGCGTCAGGACGTCGAGAAGTGGAAGCTCGAAGCCGAGCATGCGGCATCGAAGCCAGCACCGGCCGCCAAGGCCGTCAGCTTCGACAAGGACGGAGCGCTCGACGCCATCGACACCATCATGGACCTGTATCGCTCGTGGAGCTCGAACCTCGGGGTCCTGAAGACCTACGGCGAGGACATCGAGGGCGCCAAGGGCAACGCCAAGGCCATCCAGGACGCGGTCGACGGCATCGGGCAGACTTTGAACAGCATCGAGGCCGATGCAGACGACATGCGCAACGAGCTGAAGACGCTCCGCACCTCGATCGAGAAGGGATGAGACAGACCCTCGCGGCGGCGCTGGCCTCACCAGGGTCGTCCGAGGGATGAATGGCGCGAACCCGGGTGAAGGTCCGGCGTCGCGCTTGCAGCCTGCGGGGAAACAGGATTCCTCAGGCGCCACCACCAAATCCGGCCTCGGCCTCGCCTTCGCCTTCGTCATGAGAGGCGGCGAGGGGACAGCCGGGAAAGTCCAAAGGGCGAAACTGCGATGCCAGCCGAAAAGATCCCCAGCAAGCGTGAGCTCGAATACCTCATCCAGGCCCGCTACGGCCTCATCTACGTGGTGTCTCCGGAGGAGGAGCGCGTCGAGCGCGCCATCAAGGAGATCGGCGGCCGGCGGCAGCGCAAGGTGATGGCGTGGTCCATCACCAACGGCTTCGAGTCGCTCGACGGCGGCTCGAGCTACTCCGACGTGCGCGACCCGCTGCGCGCGCTCGACTTCATCACCAAGTTCGAGGACGACGCCATCGTCATCCTGCGCGACTTCCATCCCTTCATGAAGGACCCGTCGATCGTCCGGAAGATCCGCGACTGCGCGCGCCTCTTCAAGGAGAGCGACTACAACCTGCATCTCGTGCTGCTCGCGGCGACCTACGGGGCCCCGGCCGAGGTCGAGAAAGAGATCGCGGTGGTCGACTACGACCTGCCCGAGCGTGAAGAGCTGGAAGAGATCGTGTGGCAGGTGGCGCAGAGCGTTCCCGACAGCGTGCACCTCGCCGTGAAGAGCGACCCGGAGCTGCGCGAGACGGTGGTCGAGGCGGCGCTCGGGCTGACGGCCGACGAAGCCAAGAGCGTGTTCGCGAAGTCCCTCGTCAAGAAGAAGGACTTCGATATCGACACCATCATGGCGGAGAAGAAGGGCATCATCCGCAAGTCCGGCATCCTCGAGTTCTACGAGACGGACCAGCGCTTCTCGGACGTCGGTGGTCTCGATGTTCTCAAGGGCTGGCTGAAAAAGCGTAAGTCGAGCTTCTCGCGCGACGCGCGTGACTTCGGTCTGCCCTCGCCCAAGGGGCTCCTGCTCATCGGTGTGCCGGGCTGCGGTAAGTCGCTGACCGCCAAGGCCATCGGCGCGATGTGGCACATGCCGCTCTTGCGCCTCGACGTCGGCAAGATCTTCGGCAGCCTCGTCGGTAGCTCCGAAGAGAACATGCGTAAGGCCATCAAGACGGCCGAGGCGGTCGCCCCGTCGATCCTCTGGCTCGACGAGCTCGAGAAGGGCTTCTCGGGAACCGCGAGCTCGGGCCAGACCGACGGCGGCACGACGAGCCGTGTGTTCGGTACGTTCATCACGTGGCTGCAGGAGAAGCAGTCGAGCGTATTCGTCATCGCGACGGCCAACAACGTCCAGGCGCTCCCGCCCGAGCTCCTGCGTAAAGGGCGCTTCGACGAGATCTTCTTTGTGGATTTGCCGAGCCCGAAGGAGCGCGAGGAGATCTTCAAGATCCACATCGGCAAGAAGCGCCGCGACGTGTCGGCGATCGATGTGCCGACGCTCGTCTCGGCGAGCCAGCAGTTCGTCGGCGCGGAGATCGAACAGGCGGTCATCTCGGCGCTCTTCGATGCGTATGAAGACGGCAAGGCGGAGCTGTCGACCGACCGACTCTTGAAGTCGGTCGAGGAGATCGTGCCGCTCGCCTACACGATGAAAGAGATGATCGACGGCATGCGCGAGTGGGCCAAGAGCCGCGCTCGGCGGGCCTCGACACTCGATGCCGAGGGTCGCGAAGACACCGGGCCGCGTAAACTCGAGATCTGAAGTCGCACCCCCCCTCGGGGTGCTCCGGTTCGGGGCTCCCGAGGGTTTCCTGGGGCAACCTGGCCAATCTAGACAGTTGGGCGGGTTGCCGTTGGTCGGCTGGGTTGCTAGTGTCTGTCGTCCGGTCGGGCCCCTACCAAGCGAGGACATCGTGTCGCATTTCACGTCGGTGAAGACGAAGATCAAGAATCAGATCTGCCTTGTCCGGGCGCTCAAGGACCTCGGCTACGAGGTCAACGAAGCGGCCGAGCACCAGTTCGTCCAGGTGCGTGGTTATCAGGGCCAGAAGGCCGATGGTATCCTCGCCATCAAGGCATCCAAGACCTACGACATCGGCGTCAAGGTGGCGGCGGACGGGACCATGGAGTTCTTCGCGGACTGGTGGGGCGTCGAGACGACCCGCGGCGTGACCGAGGAGGAGTTCTTGAAGGCCGTGACGCGGCGCTACAGCTATCACATGGTCAAACAAGAGATTGAGAAGAAGGGCTGGACGCTCGAGGAAGAAGAGCAGGGCGAACAGATTCACCTTCATGTCCGCACCTGGAGCTGAGGAGCGTCAACGTGGCGACCAAGAAAGACATTTTCTTCACCATCGACGAAAACGGCGAAGTGAAGATCGAGGTGAAGGGCGCTCCTGGTGAGGACTGTATGAAGCTCACCAAGGAGATCGAAGAGGCACTCGGGCTCGTGGGCGAGCGCACCATGACGAGCGAGTACTTCCAGAAGGAAGACCAGACCATCGAGGTCGGCAGCGGCAGTGGCAACGGCTGATCCCAGCCAGAAGGGCTCACTCGACGGCGAGCTCGCCGAGCTGGGTGTGCTCTCGCCCGAGGTGATCGCGGCCATCACGATGAACCCGTTCAAGCGGCATCGGCTGTTTGCGCACAAGGTCATCTACGGTCGCCTCGACTCGAGGCTGTTCGTCTTCCTGGACTCGTTTCGTGAGCCCATCGACGTGCGGGCGGACAAGATCCTCGACCTGACGAAGTTCGGGAGACCGCTCGCAGCCTTCACGAAGGAGCCGCGCATCAAGAAGAAGGAGGAGTTCACGGACGACCTCGACGATCGGATGAAGACCGACCTCGAACGTCAGTTCATCCTCCGGAACCTCGCTCGCTTCGTGAAGACGGTGAACAAGGACGACCCTCTCGAGTTCAAGCGGCACGCGATCGAGGTCGCCAAGATGGACATCGACGCGCGGGCGCACATCGCCGAGCTGCATCGTAAACCCGCGCTGCTCGAAGACCTCGGCGTAGACCACGTCAGGAAAGAGCTGGCGTGGCGCCACCGCTTCACCGAGGTGATGCAGTGGGAGCGCTATTTCTGCCGTGAGATCAAAGACGATTTCAGCGGGCCCATCTGGAAGCACGACCCGGATACGAACCCGGTGAGGGCCAAACAGGCCGACGCCGATCGCGAAGCCGAGCTCACTTCGACCCGGTCCGAAGCGGGCTGATACCCGCCTCAACCGGAATCGACCCACATCCAAATGGCGCCTAAGGACTGGTCATGACGGAGATGAGCGAAGGTCAGGAAGAGCGCTTCGTCGACCCCGACCTCACGGAGCTCGTGGTGTTGCGGCGAGCGCTGCATCGTATCCCGGAGCTGTCGTTCAGGGAGCATGCGACGAGCGAGCTCCTGCGGGCGAACCTCCAGCGATGGGCGCCCAACATCCGGACGGTGGCGAACACCGGGTTCTGGGTGGACCTTGGCGACATGGTGAATGCGCCGCGCCGGATCCTGCTGCGGGCGGACATGGACGCCTTGCCGATCCAGGAGGACACGGGGCTCTCGTACGCGTCGACGATGCCAGGGCGGATGCACGCGTGTGGGCATGACGCGCACATGGCGGTGCTGGCGGTTGCGGGGCGTCTCTTGTCGGAGGCGCCGCCCGAAGGGGTGGCGATTCGGTTGCTCTTCCAGCCGGCCGAAGAGGGCGGCGGAGGCGCACGCGCCTGCATCGACGAGGGTGTGCTCGACGGCATCGACGTGGCGTTTGGTATCCATGTGTGGAACGAGCTGCCGCTCGGAACGGTGGCGTTGACGCACGGCGGCATCATGGCTGGTGTCGTCGAGCTCGGCATCACGGTGCACGGCCAGGGCGGGCATGGGGCCATCCCTCATCGGACACGGGACCCGGTGGTCGCGAGCGCTCAGCTCATCATGGCGCTTCAGACCATAGCCAGTCGGCGCTTTGCCCCGGTCGAGCCGGTCGTGGTGAGCATCGGGTCGATCCATGGCGGCGACGCGTTCAACGTGATCCCCCACACGGTCGAGCTGCGCGGGACGGTGCGGGGCTTCTCGGAGGCCATCATCGCGGACATCGAGGAGGCGGTGAAGACCATCGCCGCCGGTGTCGAGGTACAGACCGGCACCAAGATCGACGTGCACTGGAAGCTGTCGACGCGACCCACCGTGAACCACGCGCGGGTCGCGGAGATGGCGAGACATGCGGCGCTCGAGCGGATGACCGGGATCGAGACCGTTTTGACCGACTACCGCACCATGGCTGGCGAGGATTTCGGCGAGATTCTGCGTTTGATCCCGGGGTGTTTCGCGCTGGTCGGGAGCGCCAATGCGAGCCGCGGGCTCGTCGAGCCGCACCACTCACCACGCTTCGAGATCGACGAGGCGGCGTTGCAGATCGCAGCCGACCTGCATCGCGCGGTTGTATCTGAGTACGCCGACGGCGGCTTGTCGTTCACCCGCTGAGTCTCGGGGCGGGCCAACAAAAAGGGTGGCGCGTCGCGAGGACGCCCACCCTTCTCTTGTCATAGCTCGACGCGGTTGCCCGCGATCGGGTCCCTGATGGTCAGTGGAAACGTCTGCTCGGGCGACCGCCCCGCTCCCGCGGAAGGGGCGGGAAGGCTCGCCCGAGCGATCCGATCGGTCTCGATGCGTTTCATCCTTTGTGGTGCTGAAACGCATCGAGACGTCATGGGAAGCAGATTCCGAAGGCCTGCTCGCAAGGGCCGCCTGACGAGATGACCTCGCCCCAGCAGGTCTGGTCTTGGCCGCAATAGCCGTCGAGGCACTCGCTCATGCGAAGGTACTGGCCTTGTGCCGTGTTGGAGCCCTGCTCGTAGCAGGAGATCACGCACTCGCCGCCGGTCGTGCAATCGCCGATGCAGGTGTCGATCGCCTGGCAGCTGAGGCTGCCCGACGTGTCGAAGAAGCAGTTCGACCGCTGCTGGTAGCAGGTGTTGATGATGCAGGCGTCATCATAGCTGCAAGACGCGTAGCAGGAGAGCAGGGCGTTCATCTCTGTCTTGCCGGTGGCCGTGCCCTGGTTGAGGCAAGGATTCAAACAGGCCGAGGACGGAGCCGTCGGGAGATCGTCGAAGCACCCGGCGTCGACGACGCACTGGATGATTTCGTTGCAGACGAGGCCGGCGGGGGCGGCGTTGCACTGGTTGTTGGAGCAGCCATTGGTGCAGCTCTGCTCTGTGGTCCACTGGCCACCTGAGCAGATCTCGACGTTGCTCCCGCTGCAGCGGCGGGTGCCGTTGGAGCAGACTGCGGTCGGGACGCAGACGCCGTTCTGGCAGGTCGTTCCATCATCGCAGATGGCGACGGTGACCCAGCTGCCAGCGCTGCAGGCCTGGACTTCGTCGCCGGCGCAACGGGTCTGGGAGAGCGTGCACTCGGGGGTGATCGTGTCGGGTTGGACGTTGGTGTCCGGCTGGATCGTGTCATCA
This sequence comes from uncultured Myxococcia bacterium, assembly GCA_942493285.1. Classification (GTDB taxonomy): domain Bacteria; phylum Myxococcota_A; class UBA9042; order PHBI01; family PHBI01; genus WYBB01. The sequence goes on along the minus strand of OW818691.1, from coordinate 4,210,637 downwards.
GGTCCGACATTGGTGTCGGGCTGGGTCGTGTCTCCCGGGCCGACGTTGGTGTCGGTGTCGACCACGTCCACGTTGGTGATCGTGTCGGCGACGTCGGGTGAGGTGGTGTCGGGCCTGCAGATCGGCAGGTTCGGGGTCACGGAGCAGTCGACTACGCCGCCTCCACCGCCTCCGCCAGGGGAGTCGCAGCCGATGACGAGGAGCGGGAGGGCGAGAAAGAGGAGGCGTCGCATGGCAGGAACCTGTTGGCTGTTGGGGCGGTGCGACTCCGAGCGCGGGTGGCTGCGAGGAGTTGAGCTGGCACCGGGGGCGACCCGACCGGAGGCGTCGCGAACGGGAGCCATGACCAAACGACCGCCAAAAGTAAACAGACAGAGTTCATGAGGCGCGGCGGCACGCAGCGTAGTGGTTGGAACTACGGCGCTATCTCGGTTTCTCGTCGGATCCTGGAAGTTGCGGGCGTGGGTCTGGGGTGCCCGGCTAGTCGTGCATGAGGTCACCGGCAGCGGAGCCCGACGGCGACATCGTCGATGAGCGGCCCTTCGAAGTGGTTCGCTTCACCGTCGCCGCTGTCGAAGTGGAAGCGGACGATGACGTTGCGCCCGATCCAACGCGAGAGGTCGAAGGCCAGGGGGAGGGTCGACCCGCGTGTGCTGCCGGCGATCTGGTCGGAGCTCCAGAGAGGGGTGACGAGGGCGCCGTCGACGACCTCGATGACGAGCCGATCGAGGGCGGAAGGGTTGTCGAAGGTGGCGGGTGGGGTCGGGTCCCACTCGGTCGAGAGCCTGAGCGTGAGCGTGAGCGCCAGGGTCTGGCCGGGGGTGATGGCCGTGGGGAGGGCTATCGGCGGGCTCGCAATGGTGCCGGCGACGCGTAGGTCGATGGGCGAGGCATAGGTCGAGGTCACGACGTCACCAAACCAGGCCCGACCATCGCGGAGCTGCCAGCGGACCGCAGGATCGGTGGGGTCGGGGGAGATCGAGGTGGGGGCGAATGGCAGGAGGTTCGTGTCGAAGTCGGCGGTGAACACGTCGCGCTCGAGGCAGCAGAAAGCGACGTTCCCGCAGCTGCCAGGCCCAGCGGGCGAGGTCATGCAAGTGTCTGTCGTGCATGGGTTTTCGTCGTTACATTCGGCGACATGTGTGCAGGCCCTGCAGGGCTCGCCGGGGGTGAGCGGTAGCGATGCGCAGACGCGGGCATCGCCGTCGGCGAACCGCAGACAGAGCGAGGTCGCGCAGCCGGATACCGGTGGACAGGTGGCGTCGGACTCGCAGCAGCCGCCTCCTGCGCAGGCGGGGGCTACGACGAGCTCGTCGATCCAGACCCCTTCGTACACGTTGTTCTGACCATCGAAGGTGTCGAACTCGAAGCGCAGGCGGATGGTCTGGCCGCGCCACGGGGCGAGGTCGACCGCGAGCGGTGCCCATTCGGTGGACTTGCCGAGGCTGAGCGTGGAGGCCAGCCGCCAGGTCGGGCTCGCGACGGGCTCGACCAGGACACGGAGAATGTCGGGCTCGGCGTCGCCGCGGCCGAGGAGCGGTTCGACCTGCGACCAGACCATGAAGGTCGCGACCGTCGGCGTGTCGGCGGGCAGGTTGAAGTAGGCGGTCGCAAGCGTCGGTGACACACGTTGGCTGTCCTGCTGTTCGGCCGAGCCGGGTGTGCAGTCGAGCCCGAGTGAGCCGCCGTAATAGGTGTGGCAGCGGGGGTTGCCGAGGTAGAGCGCGCCCGTGCCAGAGGCCGCGCGGCGGGTCGAGCGCACCCAGGTGACCTGGTCGTTGGGTTGGGGATCGATGGTCGTGAAGCCCTGGGCTGGGAGCGGCTCGTCGGTGTCGAAGCGGCGCTCGAAGGTGGGGGCACGATTCGGGCAAGCGGGGGCGCAATGGCGGCAGCGGGCCGCATCGGGGAGGCACTGGTCGACGGTCTGTGGGAGGCCGTCGTCACAAGCGAGGTCGGAGGTGCAACAACCCGGGACGGGCAGGGCGGTGCAAACGCGAGCCACGCAGCGGACGGCTTCACAGGCGGAGAGCCCGCCGGTCTGGGGGCAGTCCGCGTCGAAGGTGCAGCATTCGGGGATGCGGGTGGCGACACAGGTGTTGCGGGCGTTGCAGCGCCCCTCGAAACACGGCGGAATGTAGCCTTGGAGGGTGCAGAGGGCGGCTTCGGGACAGGTCGTGCCGGCGTCGACGTCGGCGGAATCAGGCCCCGTGTCGTCCGGGTCGGGGGAGTCGGAGTCGTCCGAAGCCGAGTCGTCAGGCGCGGCCGAGTCGTCGGCATCGGTGGGGCCGGTGCCGTCGGGGACCGCGAGGTCTTGTGATGGGTCGGCCTGGTCGAGCTGGTCGAGCTGGTCGGCTCCGGTCAGGTCGGGACCGTCGGTCGAGTCGTCGCTCGGCTCGGGCAGCTCGGGCTCGAAGGCGTCAGCGTCGCGGTTCGTCGGGACGTCGGTGGCGCTGTCGGGTATGCCCTGGCTCGGTGGGGAGGAGCAGCCCGGCGCGAGCAGAGCCATCGCCATCGCCAGCGAGGCAAGGAAGCACTGAAAACGAAGGGGCGGTGGCACGGAGCCACCTTAGCGGGGGCCTGGACGATTCCCAATCCAATCCCCGGATTTGTCCCGACAATGACGTCTTTTCGACGAGTTACAGCGCTCCGCCGACCCCCCGCCGTTTTTCAGGACCGGATGATCGCAGTTGTGTGTGATCTAGCGGCCACGGCGCGGGCAACCAACGCGCCCGTGGACAAGCCGACCCTGACCGTCGCGCGCGTCCTGCGGCACTCGAGACCTGGTTTTGCGCCGCGGTCTCTGGCCAGGGCCACTGAGACTGGACAATCCGAAGTGAGCAACCGTGAGTGACCCCATGCGGCCCGACCAGCGTCTGGCCCTCCAGAACGAACCCTTTCACCGCATCGTCGGCGAGGAGGTCTTCGTCTTGACCCGCGACAGCCAGATGCACTGGCTGAAGAACGCTACGGCCCGCCATCTCTGGGACGAGCTCGTGCGGGCCGGGGGAGCCGGAAGGACGCCTCGTGAGCTCGCTTTCGCGTTGGCGCTTGAATTTGAAGTCGATTCGGACGAAGCCTTGCCGGATGTCCTAGGGTTCGTCGCACACCTCTCCGAGCGGGGGGTGCTCGGGCCCGCTAGCCAGGTTCCAGGCGGCGATTGACTTGTCGGGAGGGTCCACCTAGGCTCTGCCCGCTGTTGCGAGCTTCGGAATCCGGACCGGAAAAGTCCGGAATCCAAGGGGAAAGTACGATGAGAACGACCATGGTCGCCCTGTCCTGCGCATTCGCAGGCGCCCTCGTTGCCTGCGAAGGGTCCGAGGTCCGGCGTCTGCTGGATAAAGACGCGGTCCCGGATGTCGACCAGGACACGGAGACGGATGTTGGCCCGATCGAGCCCGCGCTCGACTTCTGGTTCCTGGGCCGGGGCGGCGACATCGGACGGGGTGAGGCGGCCGTAACGCTGGCGGCGGGCGACGAGCCCGAGGCCTACCTTGCGTTCCCGGGCTTCCAGATCGACATCGACGTGGAAGCGGCCGGGGTCGCAGCGTCCGAAGACGTGCGGCTGTTCGTGGACGGCACGTTGGCCACGGTCGGCAATGTAAGCGTCACCGAAGGTGTCGGGACCGTGCGGTTCTCGTCCGTGAGCATTCCGGACACGGGCTCGCCCGTGGTCGTGCGGGTCGAGACGACCGACCTCGAGGGCGCTGACCTCGTGGCCGAGAAGACGGTCGGGTTCGAGGCGAACGACTGCGAGTTGCTGGTCGAGCTGCGGCTCGGCGACAATGGTTGCGTGGAAGTCGGGGCGTTCGGTGCGACGGTCTTCGTGACCCGCGAGAGCGGGGCCTGTGACTCGGCAAGCGGGACCGCGGTCGTGGGTGGCGAGACGGTGGAGCTCGCGGCCAAGGACTTCGATGAGGCTGGCGAGCTCTTCTTCGAGCTCGTCGTCCCCGAGGGGCTCGAGGAAGGCGTCATCGAGGTCGAGGTCGAGGCCTTCGAGGGCGAGACGCTGCGCGGTCAGGAAACGGCTACCGGTCGATTCGATGCGGTGGCGCCCGGGGTCGAGCTGGTGACGCCGGCCGAGGGGACGTCGATCACCTTGAACGATGACGCCGATAACGACCCGTCCAACGGACTGCAGTTCGAGGCGGTCGCCGAGGTCGTCCTCGAGGTGGGTGAGAGTGTGACGCTCTCGCTCGTGGTGGGCGATGCCCCGGCGGTCGAGGTGACCGCCACCGAGGGTGGGGCCGTGACGTTCCCGGCGGTGACGCTGACCGAGAATGGGCTCGTGACCTTCCGAGTGACCGCGACCGACGGGTGTGAGAACGCTGCGAACGTCGAGCGCGAGGTGCTGGTGCTGGCCGACGACGCGCAGGTGGTCATCACGGCGCCGGTGGCGGACGCGGTGCTGCTGGCTGCGGCCGACGGGGATGTCGGCACGACGACCCTCTACGAGACGGTGTTCGAGGTGCTCTCGACCGCGGTCGAGGTGGGCACGACCGTGACGGTCGAGTGCCGCCTCGTCGGGACGGTGGGGCCGGATGACGGCTGGGTGGTGGTCGGTTCGGAGCTCGTCGCCGCTGGCGAGGTCTCGCCCGATGGGACGTATCAGGTCGCGGTCGTGGTGGACGTGGCGGATGGTGCCGCCAAGGAATGCCGGGCGATGGTCGATGTCCCGACCGCAGTGGTCTCCGAGGTCGTCCTTGTGACGTTCGGGATCCCGGCCGGCACGATCGAGGTGACGAGCCCGGTTGCGGACGTGTGCATCACGACGCCGGTCGTCACGTTCGCGGGCACAGCCATCCAGTCCGAGGGCGAGGTCGTGACGTTGTCTGGGACAGGACCCGATGGTTCGCTCGAGGCTGTCGCGGTCGCGACGGTCGCAGCCGACCCCGATGCCGGCCAGTGGACCGGGACCTACGCGCCGACCGCGGACGGGGCCTACTCGTTCGAGGTCTCGTCGGTCGATAACTTCGGCAATCCGATCGCGGCCGCACCGGTGGCCGTGACGGTCGACCGGTTGCCGCCCGGCTTCAGCGTCGTGACGCCAGGCCCGGTGCTCAACGCCTCCGACGTTGTCGACGAGGACGCAGCCGCGGCGGGTTATCAGACGACCGTCGTCGTCACGGTCGTCGAGGACACGAGCCCCGACGCCGGCGAGGTGTGCCTCACGGTGAATGGGGCGTCGTTCGCGTGTGTGCCGATGGCGGCCGAGGTGTCGTTTGCGGGCGTGACGCTCGTGACCGGCGCCAACACCCTCAACGTGACCGGGCGCGATGGTTGCGGCAACGCGGCGCCGTCGCTCACCCGCGTGGTGTCGCTCACCTACGACAACGAGCTCACCATCGTGTCGCCCGCCGCGGCGACGACGCTGCTGGCGCGCGATGACGGAAATGCAGCAACTCCGTTGGTGTATGAAATGACGTTTGTAGTCGAAGCCTTGGAGGCTGCGAGCAACGCCACTTTCGTGGTCGAGTGCCGCTCTGCGCCCGACCAGGGTTTCGTTCCCGTCGGCAACCGGACCATTGCCGCAGTGGCGGTCGACGGGCGCTACGATGTGCCGGTCGCGTTGAACACGGCGACCCTCGGGACGAGCATCGAGTGCCGGGCGCTCGTAAACCTGCCGAGCTCGTCGGCGTCCGACGTCATCGCGCTCACGGTCGGCCTGCCGGCACCTTCGGCGCTCATTGCGAGCCCGGTCGCCGGCACCTGTGTCAACGACGACTTCGCTGTGTCCGGCTCGGCCACGGGGCTCGATGGGCGCACCATCGCGGCCAACCTCGTCGACGGGGCAGGGGCGACGCTGGCGACTGCACAGACCTCGGTTGCGGCCGGCGCCTGGTCGACCTTCATCGAGCTCGGTTCGGTCGTGGACGGCAACCACAACCTCACGGTCGCGGCGACCGATGCCTTTGGCAACGCGCTGTCGGACGGCACCCCGCCGGTGGTGGCCATCTCGGTCGACCGCACGGCGCCTGTCCTGAGCTTTGTCTCGCCGCTGGGAGCGGTTGACGAAGCCGAAGACGTCGACCTCGTCGCCCCGGGCGTTCAGGTCGCAGTCGAGGTGCAGATCCAGGACGCCGGAGCGACAGGTGGCGAGGTGTGTCTCACCCTCGACGGTGCGGCGCTCGGCTGCACGACGGCCACCAGCGCCACGGTTATCTTCCCTGCGGTGACGCTGCAGCCGGGGCCCAACCTGCTCGAGGCCAGCGGGACCGATGGCTGTGACAACGCTTCGGCGACGGTCCAGAACGACGTCCTCTTGCTCGGCGAGAGCCCCATCGTGACGATCGTCATCCCCGCGAACGACCTCGTCACGACCCAGGCCACGGTCGACTTCCAGGTCTCGGTGGCGGACCCGGAGAACGGCGCCCCGCTCAACGGCCTCGACGTCACGCTGTATCGCGATGGCTCGCCCGTGGCGGTGACGGCAGTCGACAACAACGACGGGACCTACACCTTTGCAGCGGTGCCGCTGGTGGCCGGAACGACGGCGTCCTATGTGGCCATCGCGGTGGACTTCGCGGCGATCGGGAACTCCAACACGCGCTTCGTGACCCAGAAGGCGGTCGCCCCGTCGATCTCGGTCTTGTCGCCCGGTGACGGCACGGTCCTCAACCTGGCATCTGGCTTCTGCGGGAGCCCGGGCCCCGATTGCCTCGGGACGGTCATCCTCCAGACGGCGAACGCCGAGGACGGGAGTGCCGTGACCCTCGAGGTGACCTGCGGCGCTGCGACCCAGTCGTATACGGGCACGGTCGCCGACGACCAGGCCGAGATCGACGTGACGCTTACGAACAACACGACCTGCATCATCGTTCCGACCGTGGTCGACCTGGCCTCGCAGACGGTGATCGGACCCGGTGCTTCGGTCGTCATCGACCGCACGCGTCCGGTCGTGACCGTGGTGGCCCCGAGCGGGGCCCTCTTGACGAGCAATGATGCCGACCCCGGGACGGACGGGATCCAGGCAGCGCTCAGGGCCAATGTCGGCGGAGTGCCCGCGGGTGCCCTGGTGACGGCCGTCCTGACCTGGAATGGGGGCGCCGAGACACGACAGCTCACGACGGCGGTCGCGGCCGCTGTGCCCGACGGCTCGAGTGTCTCGGTCGGCTTCGAGGACGTCGCTGGCACCGGGCTCGTGACTTGGCCAGAAGGTGTCGTCGTCGTTACGGTTTCGGTCAGCGACAGCGCCGGCAATGTCGGGTCGGGGACCCGCAGTGTGTCGGTGCTGGGCGAGGCGACCGTGCGTATCACGGGGCCGACGACGGCCGTGGCCGACGTGTGCGGCTCGTTCTGCGCGGCAGGTGCGGTGTGTAATGTCGGGACCTGCTGGCTCGCCTGGGGCGTCAACTCCTCGCGTTCGTTCATCGCGGTCGCGGCTGGCCTCGAGACGACCTCCAACAACATCCGCGTGTGCAGCGATGACCCGGCCCTGGACGTCCCCGGCGCGGTCGAGTGCGACACTGCGCCGAGCGGCAGCGGCCCATTCCGACAGGTGGCCGTCAGCTCGGCCATCAACGGTATCAACGTGCTCGACGTGAGCACGACCCTCGACAACGGCTACCACCGGATCGTGGTCGAGGTTCAGCCTCTGGCTGGCGGCGGCTGGGTATCGAGTGCCGCTGCCACCACCGTGAGCGAGCGTGAGCGCCGCATCTTCGTCGACCTCGATCCTCCGGTCGTCGCATCGGTGTCGAGCCCGTCCGATGTGTTGGCGCCCGAAGGGACGCTCAACGCTGCCGAACAGAAGTCCACGCCGCGGGTCTTCGAGATCCGCTACGAGACGCTGGAGGCCGGGCGCGCCGAGCTGCATGTCAACGCTGCCGTGGTCGATACGCGCAACGTGAACGTAGGTGCGACGACGCTCGACGTGACGCTGCCCGAAGGCAACCCGCAGGTGTGGGTCGTCGTCACGGACGCGGCAGGAAACCGTTCTGCGGCGAGTCCTGGGCTCGGCGCGACGACCTATCAGCCGGTGGTCGACGTGACAGCGCCGACGGTGGCGTTCACGCGACCCAATGCCTCGCCGCTGCGCAGCGGGGACAACCTCGACGTAGTGCTCGCGAGTGACGCCGAAGGACGGACCGTGACGCTCTTCGACGCTGGCGTCGAAGTCGGCACGACGGTGGTGACATCGGGTGTGGCCACGTTCGCGCATGGGGTGTTCGGCGTGCTGAGCGACGGCTCTCACACGTTGACGGCGACCGTGAGCGACGCGGCTGGCAACCCGAGCTCGGCTGCGACCACGCCTGCCACGGTCGAGGTCGACACAGCCCTTCCGCTCGGCGTGATCATCGAACCGTCGGGGACGACGCAGTTCCTCGATACCGACGACTCGGCGCCGGCCACGCCCGGCTTCCAGGTGGCCGTCCGATACTCGACGACCAATGGCGCGATCTCGTGGAGCCTCTGGACGGCCAAGGGCTGCAATGTGCTCTTCCAGAACTGCCAGGCGCCCGTGCAGCGCGCGAGTGGCGCGGTCACGAACGCGGGCGGCGAAGAGCCGCTGGTCAATGTGGACCTCGACCTCGACTCCGTCCTGACGCAGCAGAAGATCATTCTGCAGACGGTCGACGAGGTCGGCAACGTGCACACGGCCGAGGTCGGCGTGCAGATCCTCGTCGTGAGCTGCGCCTTGTCGTTCCGCAACGTGCCGGCCAACGGCTGGTACAATGCCAGTGCGTGCGGCGGGCCGAGCTCGTGCGCCACGGTCGACCTCACGCTCCAGGTCGGGTTCGTGCGCTCGTGCGGCGCCAACCGCATCGTGCTGTACGACCAGGGCGTGGAGGTTGCGACCATCAACAATCCGGGGCTGAACGTAACGTTCCCGTTCACCATCTTCGACGGCGTGCCGCTCAGCTTGGAGTCCAAGGCCTTCAACGGGGCCGCCGAGCTCGGTTCGACGGGCATCGTCGGGGTCGGTGTGGATCTCGTGCCCCCGGTGGTGGACTTTGTCGCCGCCACGGTCGGTGGCTTCACGACCCCGGCCGAGGGCGACGACGTCCTCTGGACGGCCGAGGACGACGCCGACATCAATGCCTCGGGCATGCAGTTCAACGCGGCCGTGCAGGTCCTCGACACGAACGTCGACGGCGGCGCCATCACGGTGCTGACGGCCACGGGCAGCGGCGCACCGGTGGCCCTAACGCCGAGCAACGGCAACATCCCGTTCACGCTTTCGGGCACTTCACCCCTGACCCAGTCGCTCTTCGACCTCACGCTGCCGGACGGCGAGCTCCAGACGGTGCTCGTGACGGTGCGCGATGAGGCCGGCAACACCGACTCGTCGTCGTTCACTGCGACCGCCGATGCGTCGCGGCCGGACACCGTCGAGATCACCTCGGCGACCGTCGACCCGCGCCGACCGCTGGTGTCGTTGACGTGGACTGCCGTGGGCGATGACGGGGCGAACAACCTCCCGGCTGGCTACGAGGTCCGTTACTCCACTTTCGAGCTTACCGAAGACAACTGGGGCACGGCTTGTGATTCGAGCGCGATCTACGGGTCGGACGTCATCCCAGCCCCGGCGGCGGTCGGCCAGTCGATGTCGGCCAGCTTTGGCGCACCCGACACGCGACCGTTCACCGACCCATGCAAGTTCGAGCTCATCTTCGCCGACGGGCAGGCAGCCTCCACGCCCACGATCTACATGGGTATCCGGGCCATCGACGAAGTCGGCAACCTGTCGACTCTCGGGTCGCAGAGCCTTCGTATCGTTACGCGGGGCGAGATCGAGAACCGGATCAGCCGGGTCCGATTCAGCAACGTAAACAATGCCTTCGGGGCGACCAACATCTCGCTCTTGTCGCGCCGCGGCAGCGTCATCGGCGACATCAACGACGACGGTCGCGCGGATTGGGCGGCCTACTCGGCGAACGCCCAGGCCCTGTGCGTCTTCCTCGGGCTCGACAACCAGCCTGCTGACGTCGTGGTCGACACCCTCAGCGGGCCCAACCACACCTGCCTGCTGGGCACCCAGATGGGCGCTCTGTTCGTCGGTTCGACCCAGACCGGCCACTTCGTGCGGCCGATGGGTGACGTGAACGGCGACGGGGTCGAGGACTTCTCGGTCGCCGGCAAGGTCACCAACGGTGCCGCAAACGCTGCCAGCGAGGCTTACGTGATGGTGTACTTCGGTCGTGCTGGTCAGCTCCCCGACCTGCTCGCGCCGAATATCCGGATTCGCGGCATCCGCTCGCTCACGGCTGGCAACGAGTACATCGGCGTTTGCAGCCCGGGCGACTTTGATGGTGTGGCCGTGGGCGGCGCACTGACCGACGACATCGCCTTTGGTGAGCCCTTCGCCAGCCGGGTCCACGTGATCCCAGGCCGCGGGACGTGGAACAGCGCGACCAACCTCCAGCTCAACCTGGCGCCGACCTTCCCGACCCCGTCGGGGACGGCGCTCGTCGACAACGGCGCGATGACCATCGAGACGACGGGTGTCTGGGGCATCACCGGCTCCGCACCCGGCGGTAGCCCGCCGGTGTTTGGCCTGCGCTGCGGCTCGGCTGGCGACCTCCTGCCGACGCCCGCGGGGCTCGGGACGGGTGCCAAGGGTGACTTGTTCGTCTATCAGTCGGGCAGCCTCGACGCCCGTGTCTTCGTCTTCCCGGGCCGGGAGTTCACGGCCGGCACGGTCGTCCAGGTGACCGAGTGTGTCGCGGCGGGTTGTGTCGAGAGCCCGGCCAACGTGGTCACGGCCGAAGACCAGCGTTCGGTGCGACTGCGCCAGGACAACGACAAGCTCTGCACGGGCTTTGGCGGCGGTTTGCAGGGCGGCGTCGACCTGACCGGCGACGGAGTCGAAGACCTCATGGTGACCCATCCCTCGCGTTCGCCCGACTTCCCGACCGCGGCGGTCTGCTCGTTGCCCGATGGCAAGAGCATCTTCGTCTTCGACGGGGCGCGCCTGGCGACGCAGCTCGGCAATGACGTGCGTGTCGGGTCGACGGCCGTCGCGTTCGAGCAGGGGTGGGTCGGGACCAACGGCTGGGTCTTGCGCTCCAGCGTGAACGGCCAGCCCTTCGCGGCGCGAGCTATCGGTGACTTCGACGGTTGGGGCGCGGGCGACCCGGCTGCTCCGACGATCGACATCGCCATTGGCAATCGGCTTGGTAACCGGGTTTCAGTGCGGCTCAACCATGAACGTCCGGGTCTTTCGATCTCGGAAGGGCAGTTCCCCGTAGTGGACGGAGAGCTTGCGAGCCCCTATAGTGCCGCAGATAACAGCCTGGGCGAGTGGGTCGACGGGGGAGTCGACCTCACGGGTGATGGGCTGCCGGACTTCTTGACAGGGGCCCGGACCGGCGAAATTCTGATCATCCATTGATACCCGGACAACACACAACACTGATGTCGGACCACGAAACCATCGCCGAAGCGGAACACACGACCCCAGTCGAGGTCGCTCGTCCGCGTCGCCCCTACGAAGCTCCACGTTGCGATAGCGGCGCGGCCTTCGAGCGGGTCCAGTTGCAGAGCGGCTGCGCCTTCTTCGACCCGCTCGATTGTGACCCGCCCTGCGGCTGAGCCGGTGGGGGCGACGGCGCCCGCATCCGCTTCGGAAAGCGTCGTGGGTCTGTCGGTCGGACCCATGGACGTCTTCGTGCACGCGGACGGGGCGATCATGGATTGTGTCGCGGGGTTGTTACGCGGGGTGTCGCCCGCCGAGCCTGTCTCAGCCGCGCGTGAGCCGGTCACGTCGAGCGTGAACGGCCTCGGACGCAGGCGCGTGATGGTGCACCTCCAGACGATTTCTGGAAGCCGCAGGGGCCTGCCAAGGGTGCCCCATTTCAGAAGGGCGACAGGGGCTGGGCTCTGCGACTCGTCCGAGGGGTGGGAGGCGGAGATCGTCGAGACGGACGAAATCTGTTGTAATTTCGGGCTGGTGGACGTGGAGGCTTTCGGTGCGACGGTTGCGCCGACGCTGCGCCGACTCAACGTGGCGGCCGCCCTGCGTGTGAGCCTTGGGCTCGCGGCGCCGATGGTGGACGGGCTATTGCTGCATGCGGCCGGGCTCGTGTCGGATGGCGGGGCGCTGGTGTTTCTCGGTGCGAGCGGGCAGGGCAAGTCGACCATGGAGAGCCGGCTTGCCGGGTGGTCGTTGCTCGCGGACGACGCGGTGTTGGTGTGGCGTGAGGCGGGGCGCTGGCACGCGACGGGCACGATGCTGCCCGGCAAGGAGCGGGCGCCGCGCATGGTCGGGCGTGTGCCCCTGGCCGGGCTCGTCATGCTCGAGAAGGGCGCGGTCGAGCTCGAGCTCGAGCCCTTGTCGGCAGCGGCGGCCCTGGCCTCGGTCATGCCCCGGGTGTTGTTTCACGCCGACCCGGATGAGCGTGTATTGTCGCTTGCCTTGGGGCTCGCTGCGGAGACGCCGGCGTATGTCTTGAGGTCGGGCCTCGAACACGAGGTGGCCTCGATGTTGCGCGAGCTCGTCGTGCGCGCGGATGATCCACGGGCGGAGGGCTGATGTTCGGAGGACTGCACCGCGAGGCGATGAAGGCGTATGGGCGAGCGGGCATGCTCTTCAAGCTGCACCTCGACGTGCTCTATCAGTGTGACCTCGACTGCGAGCACTGCTACCTCGACGACAAGAAGACCAGGATCCTGCCGACCGAGTTCTGGAAGGGAGTGCTCGACCAGGCTGCGGAGCTGGGCGTGTTCTCGATCATCATGAGCGGTGGTGAGGTCTTCCTACGTAAGGACATCCTCGAGCTCGTGGCGCATGCGCGTGGACTTGGCCTGTTCGTGAACCTGAAGTCGCATGGCGGCTACATCGATCGAGCTGTTGCCGAGCGGCTGGCCGAGCTCGGCGTGACCTCGGTGTGGCTCAGCTATTATTCGGCCGATCCGGAAGTCCACGACGCCATCACACGTAAGCCGGGCTCACACGGCAAGACACTCGCAGCGCTGCAACATCTCTCGCGGGCTGGGATTCTCACGGTCGCCTCGTGTGTGGTGATGAAGCGTAACCAGGACACCTGGCGCGGCGTCGTCGCGCAGTGCGAGTCGATGGGTGTCTTTGTCTCGATCGACGGGCATCTCCTGAGCGCGTTGTCGGGGGCCAGCTTCCCCAAAGAGCTCGCGGTCGACATGCACGAGGCGGTGGCGCTCGAGCGTTATCACCTCGAAAAGGTGCAAGGCGAGTGCACGCCGGCCGACAACGCGGCCGATGTGCCGTGGGAGTCACAGAAGAACTGCGGCGCCGGTCACACGAGCCTCTATGTGTCGCCCGAAGGCGACGTCACGCCGTGCATCATGTGGCCGATGCCGGTTGGAAACCTGAACCGCGGCGATAGGTTGGCGGATCTCTGGGGAGGGGCCGCGGGGCTCTTGAAGATTCGTGAGACCCGCAGTGGAGCGCGTGAGGTGTGTGCGCGTTGTGAGGTGCGCGACGACTGCGACTTCTGCGCGGGCCAGAGCTGGATCGAGACCGGTGACTCGAACGCGGCCATCGAGAACGCGTGCCGCAAGACGCGGGCCAAGACGCTGGCCAAAGCGGCGCTCGCGGGGTTGCCCGAACCGCCCATGCCGGCAGGGTTGGTAGGCGTCTCGAAGCCACGTTTCTTGGTGCGGGCCGCGCCAGGTCCGGAAGTCTCGTGAGCGGCGTGTGAACGAGCGGGGGCACGAAACGGAGGCCCGGGCGGCTGACATCGCCGCCGACCTTTCGCCAGGCGGGCCGTGGGAGGCGCTCGCGCGTGAGCATCTCGCCGCAGGCCGAGTGCTCGTGACGAAGGTCCGAGGCCAGTCCATGTGGCCGCTGATCCGCGACGGCGAGACGGTCGAGGTCCGCCCACGGACACGCAGTGTCGACGTCGGCGACGTGGTGTTGGTCATGCTCGGCGGTGGGCTCGTCCTGCATCGGGTGGTCGCGGTCGAGGACCAGGGTGTGGTCACGAAGGGCGACGCAGTAGGCTGGTGTGACCCGCGTGTGCCGCTCGACGAAGTGCTAGGTGTGGTCGATCCCACGGGACGGTCACGGCTCGTCGGACGGCTTGGGGCGCGGTGGATTGCGACCGTGTCGCGGCTGGGTGCAGAGCCGCTGGCGATGGCCTTAGGCAAGCTTCGCGTGGCGCTCGGGCGATTGCCGTAGTAGGCAAACGGCGATGCGTTTTCCGGACATCGTCGGCCACGAGGCTCAGAAGCAGACGCTCGCCAATGCGATCGAGCGCGACCGTGTGCATCACGCCTACCTCTTCACCGGGCCCGATGGCATCGGCAAGCGGCGTGTGGCGTTTGCCTTCATCGCGCGCATGATGTGCCGGTCGCGTGAGCCGTCCGGCGAAGCGTGTGGGGTGTGTCGGCAGTGCAAACGTATCTTCGAGACGCCCGCCTGGTACGACACCAAGGGGGTCTTCACGTCGAAGGATGACGCGCCCGAGCTGGCCCCGCGGCACCCCGACGTGCTCACGCTGGTGGCCCACGGCAACTTCATCAAGATTTCGCAAGTGCGTGAGGCGCTGCGAGTCATCCCGTTCCAGCCCGTCGAAGGAGAGCTGCGGGTCGTGGTCATCGACGAGGCCCACGCGATGAACGACGAGGCGGCCAACGCCTTGTTGAAGACGCTCGAAGAGCCGCCGAGCCGCACACGTTTCATCGTGTTGTCGAGCCAGCCGAGCAACCTGCTCGTGACCATTCGTTCGCGCTGCCAGCGGGTGTCGTTTTCACGTTTGTCCGAGGGCGAGCTGAGGACGGTGCTGAGCCGCAGCTCGGTCGACCCGACGCTCTTCGATGAGATCCTGCCGCTCGCCGGAGGCAGCGCGAAGCTGGCGATTGGGCTTGCGAATGACCCCGTCGTGAAGCTCTGGGGGCCGCTTGCTGAGCGGATCATCGCGGTGGCGACGAGCGAAGTCAGGGCGCCTTCGTTGGCACCGATCCACGAGCTCGCGGCGGCGCTCGCCGAGGTGAACGAACGCGACGCGCTATTCGATCGGCTGGGGTTCCTGCTGCGTGATCTGTTGCTCTTGAGGTCGGGGGCCGCGGCCGACGCCACGGGTTCCGGGGGCCAGACGATCTTTCATGCGCAGCAACGAGAGGGGCTCGCTTCGTGGGCCACGGCGCTGAACATCGAGGGTATCCTGCATCGCCTCGAGCTGGTCGAAGACACACGTGTGTTGACGCGCACCTTCAACCTGCAGGCGCGGCTCGCGTTCGAACGACTGCTGCTGGCGATGCTCGCGCCGGCCGGTCAGGAAAGGTCGCGGCCGCTGCTCGACCGACGCGATGTCCTTTGAAACGTCTGCTCGCCAGGTCGCAGGCCTTCGGCTTAGCGGCCGTAGCCTGGCGAGCGATCCGATCGCGTCCCCATGCCTTTCATCCTTTGTGGCGCCGAAAGGCATGGGGATGTCCTGTGAGCGGGCGCTGTTCGTCGTCGTCGTCGCCCGTTCGGTAGCGCCCTTTTTTCTGCCGTTTCGAGGGGGCAGAAAACTTGACGGGATTCGCCTTGACCCCGTGTGACGAGGCGGCTACAAACCCGCCTCGCTAACGGCTCGGGGACAGTCCACGAGTTTTCCACAGGCCTCCTGGCCGGGGTGGGAAACCAAACTGGACGACCTTCGCAGGATGGCTTCAAACGCGGCTCAGACGATCGCTGAGCGTTATCCGCCTGCCTGTGGATAACCTGTGTGGAACCCCGTTGGGATCGCTCGGATCTCGCGTGGTTTTGGGTCGTTGTGCGCGGGCGTGGAGAACCCGGCGAGGAGTCGCGACTCACGAACCCGGCGGGCACTTTGCGGGTGGTCAGGCCTGGGCTATGGTGCGCCGGTCTTCGGAGGTGTCCCAGATGGCCGCGTCGTCCCAGCACTCGATCCGTTATCGCAGCTACCCCCAGTTCACGAGCGAGCACGAGCTGCTCCGAAAGACCGTGCGCGACTGGTGCACGGCCGAGCTCAAGCCGCATGCCGACGCCTGGGAAGAAGCGCGGCTCTTTCCGCGTGAGGTCTTCAATCGCGCGGGCGAGCTGGGATTGTTGGGCATCCGTGTCCCCGAGGAGTGGGGCGGGATGGGCCTCGATTGGTGGTACACGACCTGCTACGCCGAAGAGATGGTGAGCTGCGGCATGGCTGGCCTCACGATGGCGCTGCTCGTGCAGAGCGACATGGCGACGCCCATCATCCACGAGATCGGGACGGACTATCACAAGGCCAATTACCTCGCCCCGGCAGTGAAGGGTGAGGCCATCGCCGCGCTCGGCGTGTCTGAGCCCGATGTCGGCTCGGACGTGGCCAACATCCGCACGACCGCCAAACGTGTCGGCGACGACTACGTCATCAACGGTGCCAAGACCTACATCACCAACGGCACCCGCGCGGACTTCATCACGCTCGCGGTCCGGACCGGTGGTGACGGGTTCAAGGGCATCTCGCTCATGCTCTTCCCGACCGACACCAAGGGCTTCAAGGTCACCAAGAAGCTCGAGAAGCTCGGCAACCACAGCTCGGACACGGCGGAGCTCTTCTTCGAGGACTGCCGCATTCCCGCGAAGAACCTGCTCGGCCACGAGAACGCTGGCTTCTACTACATCATGCAGAACTTCCAGGGTGAGCGCCTCGTGGGCGCCCTCTCGAGCGTCGCGGGGGCACAACGTGTGCTCGATCAGACGGTCGAGTTCTGCGGTGATCGCAAGGCTTTCGGGCGTAATCTCGTGGGCTTCCAGACGGTGCGCCACCAGATCGTCCAGCTCGAGGCCGAGCTCGAGGCGGCGCGTCAGCTCTGCTATCGCGCGGTCGATCTCGTGAATCGCAAGCAGAACGCGATGCGTGAAATCACGATGGCCAAGCTCATCGGTGGCGAGCTCGCGAACAAGGTCGTCGACCGCTGCCTGCAGCTCCACGGCGGGGCTGGCTACATGGCTGAGTACGAGGTCTCACGCGCTTGGCGCGACACGCGCCTCATCACCATCGGCGGCGGCACCTCCGAGATCATGCGTGAGATCCTCTCGAAGGTTCACGGCCTGTCGAAGTGAGTTTCCTCACGCCGTGAGGTGAGTGGACTCAGGGCGCTGCGAGCGCCTTGGCGTCGGCGCTGTTCGGGTCGACGAGCAGGGCGAGCTCGGCCCAGCGTCGAGCCGCCTTCTTGTCGACCGAAACGAAGGCGCGGGCCGCCGCGAGGTGCGCGTCGAGCGAGAACGGCGCGATGTGGACTGCCTGCTCCGCAATACGAGCGAGCTCCTTCGCATCGGTCTTGCCGAGCTTCGTCGCGAGGGCCAGCGTCTTGATGACCAGGCCCGCGTCCATCTGGTCGACCCGCATGAGCGCGATGCGGGCGCGATAGGCCTCCTCGTCGAGCTCCAGCTTGTCGAACATCGCGACCAGGTTGCGGTGCGTTCGTTCGTCCTTCGGGTCGAGCGCCACGGCCTCCGACAGGAAGCTCGAGGCGCGCCGCAGGTCGCCTTCGCGCTCGGCGATGTGGGCGAGCGCCGAAAGGTCCTCGACGCCGGCGCGGCTGGCTTTACGGAGGTGCTCGAAGTCGGCTTTCGCGGCGGCGAGCGCCCCGTCGTCTTTGGTGCCACGGGCCTTGGCGAGATTGGCCATGCCGCGTACGTGGCGGGCCAGCGGGAGGTCGCCGCTCTCGAGGGCGGCGGTTGCGAGCTTCTCCGCGCCCGCGTGGTCGCCACGTGAAAACAGGAGCATTGCGGCGGCCGCCTTGTCGGGCGCGGACAGGCCGTCGGGGGCGGCCAGCATGGCGTCTGCGCGCGTGATGTGGTCGGCGCTCAGCTCCCAGGGGTAGGCGCGTTCGAGGTAGCCGAGCTCGTCTTCGAGCCACTTGAAGAAGCGGGTGTCGAACTCGGCAGGCGTTACGTCGAGCGCGGTCGCGAACACCTCTGGGGTCTTCTTCTTGTCGCCCCACAAGGCGACCATGCGGCGGGCACGCGCGAAGTCCCACTCGACGTGGATGAAACGCGCCACATAGAAGGCGTGGTAGTAGGCGACGAGGATGTCCCCGATGGTCCGAGCCTGCGTGAAGGCCAGGTTGAAGTCCTCGACACCGCGAAGCTTTTTGGCGCGCAGGGCGGACAAGAGCTCGCGGTCCTGCTCGCGTTCCCAGCTCGGGCGACCCTCGGTCGACTCGTAGACGGCCATGCCCTCGGTGAACCAGCGGGGCACCCGGCCGCGCGACAGCTGGATGTGATAGACGTGGGCCAGCTCGTGCCAGAGGACCTCGGCCCAGTTGAAGTTGCCGGCCGACGGCGAGCGTGCGGTGATGACGTGGCCAAAACAGATGCCGTGGGCAGCGAGCCCTGGCAGGCCGGTCGAGCGCACCGCAAAGGTCTGCGTGTCGGCGAAGATCTCGATGTGCATCGGCAGTCGCGGCGAGAAGCCGTACTTCTTGGACAACGCCTTTTCGGCCTCGATGAGCAGCGGCGGCACGACCGCGCCGAGCACCGGCGCCTCACGTTTGTCGACACGCACCCGCATCGGCGACGCATCGACCCAGGTGAAGAGCTTGTCGACCTTGTCGTAGAAGTGCGTCAGCAGGTTGTAGGTGCGCACGTTGAACGGGTCGGCCTCGAAGGCGAGTGCCAGCGTCGTCTTCGCCTTGTCGTCGGCGCCCGTGCGTGAGTAGCCGGTGCCGAGCATCGAGAGCGCAGCCGAGTTGTCGGGGTCGAGCGACAAGGCCTTCTCGAGCAGCTCGATGGCCTCGACATAACGATGTTCACGTTCGGCGTGGTCGGCGACCGTGGTGTAGAACGAGGCCGCGCGAGGGTTGACTGCGAGGGCACGTTTCTCGGCCGCGCGATAGCCGACCACATCGTCCATCAGGTAGTAGGTCGCGCCCAGCAGGGCGAGCGCTTCGGGGTCGGTTGGCGCGGTCTTGAGCGAGGTCGACTCGAGCCGTGTCCTCGCGGCTTCGGCGCGCTCGTTGTGGAGGTCCACGAGGGCCAGCACGTTCTGGCAGGGGACACACTCGGGGTGTTTCTCGACGCGGGCCACAAGAAGGTCCGAGGCCTCGGAGAAGGCGCGGTCGCTCTCGATGGCGACTCGCGCGAGGCCGACCGCGGCGCGCAGGTTGGTCGGGGTCTTTGCCAACACCTCTTTGAAGAGCGGGTTGGCCGCCCGGTAGTCGTACTTGCTGAGGTAGAGCTCGGCCCATGCCAGCTTTGCGTCGTCGGATGGCTCGAGCGAGACCGACTCTTTGAAGACGCGGTGCGCGTTCTTCGGGTAGTCGGTCATCATCAGGCCCATGCCGAGCCACATCAGGTCGCGCGCTGTCGTCACGCGGTCGTCGTTGTAGTCGTCGGCCATGGCGTCCAGCACCTGGAAGGCTTCCTCTCTACGACCGAGCGATTGCAAGGCGATGCCGAGCAACACACGCGCCTCGTAGTCGAGGCGATCGACCGTCGGCGCGAGGCGTTTCCGGGCGTCTTCGAAGCGCCCGCGCATGAGGTCGGCGCGTGCCCTGAGCACGACGGCGTCATCGCCGTTGTAGGTCTTGAGCGCCGCCTCGGCGCCTGTGAGGTCCCAGGTCTCGAGTGAGGTCCGGATGGCCGTGGCGCGGTCGGACCCCGTCTCGGGAGGCGGGGCGGCGACGGTGCGATTCGTGACGAACGGCGTCAGCGTGAGGCAGAGCCCAATGATGCGACCGAGGGCGCGAGGGTTGCCGCGCATGGCGTCACAGGCCGCCAACGATCATCCATACGCCGTTTTCCAGCGCGAACTCGAGGCGGTTGTAGTCGTTCTTCGGGCGCCAGGCGGTGACCCCGCCTTCGACGTACTTGAAGTTGTAGTAATACTCGAAGTCGGCGTGTGCGCGGTCGCCGTCGATGTCGATACGCCGCATGAGCAGGCGGTATTGCACGTCGAGGACGTTGTCGCGGAAGTCGGCGATGACGATGTCGCGCAGCTCGTCGTAGCCGTAGTCGTCCGTCGGGTCGTCGGTGGTCTCCGCGTTCTCGTAGTACTTGCGGCTGACCATCGCGAGCAGGGACTCGGCGTCGCGGGTCTCGACCGCTTTGCGGTAGAGCATGACACGATCCCAGACCGACCGGTTGTCTTTGGTGTCGGGGATCTGGGTGTTCGCGATGTAGCTCGTGCCGCAGCCGCTGACAGCGAGGAGGAAGGCGATGAGGGCAGGGCGCATGAAGTCTCCGCGCGGGCACCGGGAGGCAGGTCGTCGGGGACCTGACCGGAAGGACCAGAGGGGCCGTGTAGACCCCAGGCGGCCGGAACCGCACCCCGGCGGGGCGCATTCCCGGCCGCTTCGGTGGTCTAGCGCGAGTCCTTTATGGTATCAAGCCCGCGATGTGGTGCACCAGACGATCGAATCCGTTGTCGCCCGGCCTCTCGCGGGGCATGGCCTCTATGTTCGGCTTGATCGTGAGCCCGCTGCTCGGCGCCGCATTCGGGGCCTCGGTCGGTCCGGGGTGTGTCGATACGTCGGTGCCCGATCTGTCGCGTGAGCTCGGCGAGGGCCGCACGGATGGGCCCTTCTGCTCGCCCGAGACCCTGGCGTATTTCCCGCCCGAGGAGCTGAGGATCCACCTCATCGATGTCGGCCAGGGCGACGCCATCTGGGTGCAGACGCCCTACTTCACGTCGCAGTTCCTCGAGTCGCGAAACGTCCTCATCGACGCGGGGCCGTCGGGCAACGTGCCGGGGACCTCGCCTGGTGGGGCGGTCGTCGTGGACTACATGCTGCGCAATGGCGTCGACGTCGGTGGTCGGATCCACGCGGTCGTTCTCACCCATGCACACGAAGACCACTACGGCGGGCTGCCACAGGTGCTCTCCACGTTCGAGATCGAGCGTTATGTGGACTCCGGCTACGACGCCAACTCGACCGGGTTCGTCAGTACCCGGTCAGCCGCCGAGGCGGAGGTGAGGCGTCTCAATGGTGCGGTCTCGTCCCCGGTCGTGCCGGAGCTCGTGCCGCGCCTCTACTCTCAGACGACCCTGTTCGGGGACTACGTGAGCACGGACGTCCTGTGGGGCACGGAGACCCCGCCTAGCGGCAATACGGCCAACCCGGGCGGGACCGACATCAACAACACCTCGGTGGCCTTCGCGATCCGGTTCAACAATCGGCAGGCGCTTCTCATGGCTGACCTCGAGAACGAGGTCGAGTCGCAGCTCATCGCGGCGAGCGATGCGGGCGCGATATCGCTCGTCTCCAGTGTGCTGAAGGTCGCTCATCACGGCTCTTCCAGCTCGTCTACACGGCCGTTCCTAGCGCGGGTTTTTCCGAACAAATCCGATGACAACTGGGCCGTCATCTCGTCCGGCCGCCGCAGCTTTGGTGGCACCACGCTGCCGACCGAGCAGACGCTGGGCAACCTGACCGAGGTGTTGTCGCCAAACCACCTGCTCTCGACGGAGAACCGCGACGACATCAAGGGCTCGGGGACCGAGCACGGTGACGATCACATCCTCGTGCGTATCACCGCCGATGGGCGTGTGTTGTCCTGCTATGGGTTCTGAGGTCGCATGAGCCACCGAAGTGTCGCTGGAATTGCCGAGCGTTTCCCGAAGGTCTTCGTCACCGGGGCGGCCGGCTTCATCGGCAGCCATGTCGTGCGGCGGCTGGCCGAGGAGGGCTGCGAGGTCACGGCCCTGGTGCTTGCAAACGACCCGGGGCGCGCGTTGTTGGCGCTGCCCGAGGCGATCAAACGACGGGTGACCCGTGTCGATGGTGACCTGTCCGACGTCGGTCGGCTCACGCGCCAGATGGAAGGCGCCAACCTGGTCATCCACCTCGCGGCCATCTACGCCATCTGGCTGCCGCGACCGGCGCTCATGTGGGAGGTCAACGTCGAAGGCACACGCCACATCATGCGCGCGGCGCGTGCGGCGGGCATTCGTCGGGTCGTCCACACCTCGTCCATCGCGGCCATCGGGTCGCGTCCAGGACAAGAGGTCGCCGACGAGGAGGTCGGGTTCAATGACTGGGACATCGCCGACGACTACGTGTTGTCGAAGTACGTGTCCGAGCTCGAGGCGCTGGCGTTTTGTGCTCCCGACTTCGACGTCGTCAGCGTCAACCCGGCCTTTCCATTTGGCGCCGACGACACCGGACCGACGCCGACGGGCAAGATGGTCAAGGACACGCTGGCCGGGCGTATGCCGTTCGTCGTCGAGGGCGGCTTCAACGCGGTCGACGTGCGCGACGTGGCCGAGGGGCATCTGCTCGGGGCCATGTTCGGGGCGAGTGGGCGACGCTACATCCTCGGCGGGCACAACGTCGGCTATCGCGAGTTCGCGACCCTGGTCGCTGGCATCGCGCATCGGGCGCCACCGCGCTTCACCGCTCCGACCGGCCTCATCCGACGGGCTGGGGCAGCGATGGAATGGTGGTCCACCCAGGTCTCGAAGAAGCCACCGATGATGACGGAGCGCTCGGTCGCTTACCTGACGGGACGCTGGTTGTGGTTCTCGACGGCGCGCGCGGAGAGCGAGCTCGGGTATCGACCGCGACCACTCGCGGAGGCCATCGAACGATCGGTCGTGTGGTTCTCGGGCGACGGTCGCTGAGGTCAGCCCAGGTCTTTGTTGAGCAGGCTGAGCAGGGCATTGGGCTCGAACGGCTTCGCGATGAAGGCGACGCGTGGGTCGGCCTGGAGGGACGACAGATCCTCGGCGTCGAAGAAGCCGCTCATCATCACGACGCGTAGTCGTGGGTAGGTCGTGACCGCCCACGCAGCGAGTGAGGCGCCGCTCTCGCCAGGCATCTTCAGGTCGGTGAGCACGAGGTCGAAGGTCTCGTTCAGCGTCGTGCGCGCGGTTGCGGCCGAATCTGTCGCGACCACGGTGTGCCCCGCGCGTTCGAGCAGGAGACGGGTCGTCTCACGCACCAGCGGCTCGTCTTCCACGAGCAGGATGTGTCGTTTGGCGGCGGCCTGAGACGGCGTCGCGGCGACCACGGCCGAGGGCGCGCGGTCCGTCATGGGCAGGCGCACGATGAAGGTGGTGCCCGTCCCGATGGTGCTCTCGGCGTGGATGGTCCCGCCCGCGCGGGTCACGATGCCAAAGCAGGTCGCGAGCCCGAGCCCGGTGCCTCGGCCGAGCTCCTTGGTGGTGAAGAAGGGCTCGAAGATGTGCGGCAGGGTCTGAGCTGGAATGCCGGTGCCCTGGTCGCTGACTGCGAGCACGATGGTTTGATTTTCGAGCGATGTGGTGATCGTCACGGGGCCGCCGTTGGGCATGGCGTCGCGCGCGTTGATGCACAGGTTGATGAGGACCTGCATGAGCTCGGTCGGGTCGAGGTCGACCTTCCTGCCGGGAGCCGAGGTGCGGATGTCGAGCGTGACGGACCCTGGAAGGAGTCGGCGCAAGACGCCGGTCAGGCTCGTGATGAGGTCGTCGATGACGATGACCTGGCTCTGGCGGTGGCCCCGCCGGGCAAAGGCCAAGAGCTGTGCCGTGAGGCCCGCGGCCTGCTGGCCCGCCTCGTTCATGGCGTCGAGGTCGGCGCGGATGTCCTCGTCTTGCACCTGGGACTTCACGAGCTCGATGAGCGTCAAGATGATGGTGAGCAGGTTGTTGAAGTCGTGGGCGATGCCACCGGCGAGGCGGCCGATGCTCTCGAGGCGCTGGTGCTGGGCGAGCTCGGCTTCGAGCTTCTGGCGGGTGCGGGTTTCGGCCTCGAGGCGGTCGGCCACGGCGTTGAAGGTGTCGGCGAGGCGCGCGAGCTCGGTCGGGCCGTTGGCGGGCGAGCGGACACGCGGGTCTTCGGCGTAGCGGTTCAAGGCGTTGGCGATCTCGTTGACGGGGCGTGCGAGGCCTCGGCGCAGGGATGATGCTGCGACGAGCGCGCCGATGACGGCGAGCAGGACCAGCGTGAGCACGATGAGTCGCAGAGTGCGGCTCGGGCCAAAGAGCGAGTCCTCGGGCCAGGCGATGATGTAGCGCCAGTCAGGGCCTCGTACGGTGGACGCCCAGGCGATGTAGTTGCCGTCGGCCAGCTCGATGCGGCGCGACTCCGAGTCGTCCGAGCGTTGGGTCCATTCGCTCTCGGTGCGTGCGAGAGCGGCCGTGATAGGGTTGCCTGCGAGCAATTCGCCGCGCGAGGAGACGACGCCGCTGATACTGTCGAGTGCCAGCGTCGAGCTCGCAATGGATGCGAGGGTCTCATCGATGAGGGCGGTGCCGGCGAGAGCGCCGATGAGCCGGCCGTCGTCGGAGCGGACAGGCACGATGATGAGCGCGATGCGGCGGTGGGTGGCGCGCGACACGACGAGCTCGCCCAGGACGACTTCGCCGCGCAGGACCCGGGGCCAGTAGGCGCGGTCCGCGACGTTGAAGGTCGGGCCGTTGGCGGGGTGGACCGTGCCGTCGAGCTCATCGAAGTTGAGGCTCTCGAAGGCGTGGCTCAGGGCCGCCTGCTCTCGCGGGAGGTGGGCCTTGATTCGGAGCAGGTCACCCGAGGTGAGCTCGCCCGAGCGCGCGATGATCTCGAGGTAGGCGCGGCGTTCACCGAGAAAACGTTCGAGTCGATCGGTCTGGCTATGGAGCTCGGCGCGGGCGGAGGCAGAGATCGTGTCGCTGACCACCTCTGCCACGACGATGCCGACGACGGCCGTTGTGATGCCGCCAAGGATGAGGATCGGCGGAATCGTCGCCAGCAAGGCGCGGCCAAGCAAGCTGTGACGCTTGCTGGTCGGGGAGGGCCGCGGGGGGGAAGCGGTCAACCGGATCCGATCGGACGACGGCGTCCGTGCTGTGGTGAACCTCGCTTAGCCGAGTGCGACGGGGCCCGCAAGTCGCGTGTCGGCGACCCACCTTTCGGGTGCTCAGGAGGCGGGGGCGCGACGTGTCGCCCGATGAGCGAGCAGGAGTGCCAGGAGCCAGATGAGCATCGAGCTGTGGCCCGATTGGCCGGTCGAGCAGCCGCGTTCGTCGGTGACGCGTGGGTCGTCGCCGTCCGGGTCGAAGCAGCCGACGTCGAAGGGTTCGCCGATGAAGCCCTCTTCGGCGATCGGCGTGAGGGTGAGGCAGAGGCGGTCGCGTTTGAAGGAGCCTGGGAAGCGGTTGGCGTTGTTGAACACGATGATGGTCGCGTCGCCGCTGAACTCCGGTGTGCGGATGAGCTCGATGCGGCGCAGACCCGTCTTGGGATTCTTGATCTCGAAGCGGAAGATGTCGGTCGAGGCGTCGGCGGGGAGCGTCAGGTCGAGCCGGGTGAAGTCGACGCCGTCGCAACTCGTGAAGCTGCCGCAGCCGCCCTCCTCGGGGTCGTCGATGGTCACGGTGAGGGTGACATCGCTGAGGGTCGGGGGTGTCGCGACGAGGGTGTCGTCGACGAAGAAGATGACCTCGTTCTGGGAGGCCGTGTCCATGATTCCGACGGCCTGGTACTCGCCTGAGGTCAAAGGGGCGGTCGGGCGCCAGACACGGGTGAGCTCGAAGCGCACGAACATGCCGGCGAGGTCTTCGACGGTCTCGAGCGCAATCGGCGTGGCGGTCGGGTCGTCGACTCGAATGAGCTGCGGTGAGCTCGTGACCTGGCTGAGAAAGAGAGGCAGGGGGCCGGTGGTCGTGCCCTCGGCGGTGAGGAAGCCGGGCTCCGGGTTTTCAGCGAGCGAGCACGGGAGGGCTTTGCCGCCCGCCAGGGTGGGCCACAGGGTCAGAGCCGCGAATAGGAGGGGGCGAAGGGCAGGGCGCATACGGCGAGGATGGCGGCAGCGGCGTGCCAAGTCCAGCGGGCTATCGTTTGGTGTCGGGGTCTGTTAACGAGGGGGTGTGATCCCGACGCCGCACCCGAAGAAGGGGCTCGTGAAGAGCCTGGTCGACGAGCTGAACCCCGAGCAGCGCGCGGCCGTGCTGCATCGCGGTGGGCCGGTGCTGGTGTTGGCGGGGGCAGGGACGGGCAAGACGCGGGTCATCACGGTGCGCATCTCGCATCTGGTGGCGAATGACGGCATCGAGCCGGAGAACGTGCTGGCGCTGACGTTCACGAACAAAGCTGCGGGCGAGATGGGCGAGCGGATCGGCCACTTTCTCGGGAAAGAAGCGGCCGCGGCGATGACCGTCGGCACGTTCCACTCGCTCGGCATGCAGATCCTCGAGCGCGACATCAAGAAGCTCGGGTTCAAGCGTGGGTTGACGCTGCTCGACGCGGCGGACCAGGCGACGGCCGTGCGCAATTGCCTCAAGCAGCTTCGGATCGACCCCAAGCGCCACGACCCACGCGCCTTTCTGATGACGATCTCGAACGCGCGTAATGCCGGGGAGCCGCCCGAGGAGTTTCTCGAGACGCCTGGGCGGCAGATTTTCGGGAAAGTCTACAAGGCCTACCTCGAGTGGCTCATGGCCTATCAGGCCTTCGACTTCGACGACCTCATCCTGAGGGCCAACCAGCTCTTCGAGGAGCACCCTGAGGTGCTCGCGAAGTGGCGCCAGAAGTTCCAGACCATCCTCGTCGACGAGTATCAGGACACGAACCTGGCGCAGCTCAAGATGGTCAAGTCGCTGGCAGACGAGCATCGCCAGCTGTGTGTGGTCGGCGACGACGACCAGAGCATCTATGGGTGGCGCGGCGCGGATGTCAGGAATATCTTGGAATTCGAGAAATTCTTTCCCGACGCGACGGCACTGGCGCTGACCCAGAACTATCGGTCGACCGGGCACATCCTGGCGGCGGCGAACGCGGTCATCGGCCACAACAAGAAGCGGCGCGCAAAGTCGTTGTGGACCGATGTCGGTGCGGGCCAGCCGGTCAAGGTCGTGACGTGTAAGGACCCGAGCGGCGAGGCGAGCTTCGTGGCGGGCGAGATCATGCGCATCCGCAGCCGCGAGAACCGACCCTTCAAGGAGTTCGGGATCCTGTTTCGGACCGGCGCCCAGACCCGCGCGCTGGAAGAAGCTTTCCGGCTCGCGGCCGTGCCGTTCAGGCTGGTCGGGGCCTACGAGTTCTTCGAACGCAAAGAGATCAAGGACGTGCTCAGCTACCTCAAGCTCGCGGTGAACCCACGCGACGAGGTGAGCCTGCTCCGCATCATCAACTTCCCGAATCGGGCGATCGGTCCCAAGGCGATCGAGGCGCTGCACGAGTTCGCGCATGAGCGGGGTCGGGGCTTGTTGGATGCGGTCGAGCACGCCGACCTCGTGCCCGAGCTCAACCGCGAGCAGAAGGGGAACCTCCTGACCCTGGGGCGGGTCCTGCAACAGCTCGGCGGCTTCACGGCGGGGCAGAAGCGGCTGTCGGACCTGGTCGGGTGGCTCATCGACGAGCTCGGTGCGCGTGAGGCGTGGATCCGCGACCCGACCGAAGGGCCCGGTGGAGACCGCCGCTGGCGCAACGTCGAGGCGCTCGTCAAGCTCTTGCGCGGTTGGGAAAACCGTAATCCGCGCGGGGACATCCGGGACTGGCTGCGGTCGGTGGCGCTCGACGCGAAGGACGCCGGCGATGAACCGCAGGAGGACGCGGTGGTGATGCTGACGCTGCACGCGGCCAAGGGGCTCGAGTGGCCGGTCTGCTTCGTCGTCGGGTGCCAGGAGGGAATCATCCCGCATCAACGCACGCTCGAGTCCGACGACGGCGACATCACCGAGGAGCGGCGGCTCTTCTACGTCGGGATCACGCGGGCACGGCGCAACTGCTATCTCACGCTCGCGAAGGTGAAGATGAGCCTGCACGGGGCCGAGCCGTCGCGGCAGTCGCGGTTCTTGCGCGAGGTGCCACAAGCGCACCGCGAGGACGTGGATCGTGTGAAGGGTCCCGACCCGAACGAGCCGACGGCGAAAGCGGAGCAGCTCGATCGGTTCGCGGCGCTGCGCCAGAAGCTGACCAAGTGAGATGTCTGCCCGGGCGACCGCCCCGCTGACGCGCAAGGGGCGGGAAGGCTCGCCCGAGCGCTCGGATCACGTCGCATGCGTTTCGATTCTATGTGGTGCGGGAAACGTGTAGGGACGTCAGGCCGTGGGCCGGCGGTGACATCTGTGTTGGTGGGTCTTGCCTCGGGTCGGCAGCGGGTGCATCTTGCAACGCGCCGCGAGACCCCGCGGAACCCCTCCTGCCTCGGAACTCTTATGCCGCGTTTGTTCCCGCTCGCTATCGTATGCGCCGCACTGTTCACGACTTCGGCCCAGGCGCTCGAGGTCAACGGGCGCCGGCTCGAGGTGTCGGGCGGCGTCGACACGAAGGTCGGCATGAAGCTCGTGACCGACCTCATGAAGCTCGACGAGGTCAGCAACTCGCCCATCTATCTCATCGTGAACGGCTCGGGCGGCTCGGCTCAGGGCGTCATGATGGTGTCGGACGCGATCCGCTCCATCGAGGCGCCGGTCGTCGCGGTGGTCATGTCGCCGGTGAACGGGGCCACGGCCACGTTGGCGCTCTTCGCGGACCGCCTCGTGATGTTGCCGAGCGCCCAGCTCGTCTTCACCGAGGTCGACTACGAAGGTGTCGCGCGCCCGCCGGAACCGAAGAGTGACGCCAAGCCTGACGCGAAGGCTGACACGAAACCCGAGGAGCCCAAGAAGGAAGTGTCGAAGGCCGATGCGTTCATGCAGTCGGTGCGAAAGGACTATCTCGACCGCTTCTGGGCGGCCGTCGGCAAGCGCCTGAACGAGAAGGGGCCCGCCCTCCAGGCCAGCATCGAAGCCCAGGGTGGACGCGTCCTGACCGCCCAGGAGGCGTTGTCGAAGAAGGTCGCGTTCGAGGTGGTGACCGCGTTGACGACGACACGTTCGGCCAACGAGAAGACCGAGCTCAAGGTCACGACGACGCAGAACAAGACCCGCACCTCGCCGACGCCGAAGCCGTTGGTGAACTGAGGGCAGGCTGAGGTCTGCCCCTACAAGTGGACGGGTCAGCGGGTACAGCCTGGACGCGGGCTGCCCCTACGCTTGACTTCCCCAGGCGGCTTCGCGAGATTCGCGCGCCATGACCACCGCCCCGCCGCGTCTCCGCGTCGCCCTCACCGGCGTGCGCACCTTTCTGGGTGACCACCTCATCCGGGCCCTCGAAGACGACCCGACGTGTGAGCACATCCTCGCGCTCGACATCCGCCCGCCGGTCTCGGGCCGTACCAAGACCCGCTTTTCACGCGTCGACCTGACCGACCCGGCGTCGGACGAGCAGATGGCCAAGCTCCTCAAGGACGACGGCATCGATACGCTCGTGCATATGGCCTTCCTCGCGTATCCGTCGCATTCGCGGAGCTGGGCCCACGAGCTCGAGGCCATCGGCTCGCTCTACGTGATGAACGCGGCTGCCGACAGCAACGTGCGAAAGGTCGTCCTCCCGTCGACGACCGCGGTCTACGGTGCCTCGCCGAGCAACCCGGCCTTCCTGTCGGAAGACGCGCCGCTGCGTGGAGCCCGTGGAAGCCGCTGGGTGACCGACCGCGTCGCCGTCGAGAAGGAGCTCGCGCGTCTCAAGAAGGACTGCCCAAAGATCCTCACGACGTCGCTTCGTTTCGGGATGACTGTCGGCCCAACCATCCGGAACTTCTATACAAAGCTCCTGACTCCCCAGGTCGTCCCGGCCGTCATGGGCTACGATCCCCTCATGCAGTACCTGCACGAGGACGACGCCGTAGCAGCGCTGCTCAAAGCCGTGCGCGAGGATCACCCCGGCGCCTACAACATCGTCGGCGATGGCACGCTCTATTTTTCGGACGTCATCCGGCTCGGCGGCAAGCTGAGCCTGCCCGTGCCACACTTCCTCGGTTACCCCGCGGCCAACGCGCTCTTCAACGTGCAGCTTTCAGTGGTGCCCGGCGCCTTCCTCGATTACTTCCGCTATGCCTGGGTCGCGGATGCGCGCAAGATGCGCGACGCCTTCGGGTTTGCCCCGCAGTACACCTCGCGTGGCGCGCTGCTCGCCTTCTTCGACTCACAGGCCAACCCGAGTCGTGAGGCGTCGCACTCCGAAGCCCCCCTCCCTGGAGTCCCCCATGTCTGAGCCCGCCACCGAGAGGGGACACGGTTCGGAGCACGAGCCCGCCAAGCCCGCCGAGCCGACCGTGCAAGACGTCGCACGCGCCGATGCCGACATCGGCGACATCCCCGACATTGGGAAGTCCCGCCGCCACGAGCACCGCGACCGGCAGATGGATGTGCTCTTCGACCGCAACCCTATCTCCGACGGGGTCTTCGAGAGCAAGACCGACATCCTGAGCCTCGAGGAGGTCCTCGAAGCCCTCGACAAGGTGAAGGGGCTGCCCCCGCTCAAGGCCGCGGCCGAGCTCTTCTCGCGACTCGGCATCGAGCGACTCCAGTCGGCGTTCCAGCGAATGCTCGCGTCTCGGAAGGACCGCGTCATCGACGAGTTCGGGCTCGACGAGGCCTTCCTGACGCCGCTCGAACCCATCGGAAAGTGGTTTCACGACAACTACTTCCGGGTCGAATCCGAAGGGCTCGAGAACGTGCCGGACACGGGGCGTTGCCTGCTCGTCGCAAATCACTCGGGCACGCTGCCGTATGACGCGACCATGGTCGTCACCGCGGTACGTTACCAGCATCCTTCGCAGCGCCGGGTGCGCCCGCTCGTCGAGGACTTCATCTATCACCTGCCGTTTCTCGGCATGTTCATGAGCCGCGTCGGGGCCGTGCGGGCCTGCCAGGAGAACGCGCAGCGCCTGCTCGAGAACGACCACGCGACGCTCGTCTTTCCCGAGGGCGTCAAGGGCATCGGCAAGCTCTACAGCAAGCGTTATCGCCTGCAGCGCTTCGGTCGCGGTGGGGCCGTGCGGCTCGCGGCGGTGACCGGCTCACCGATGATCCCGGTGTCCATCGTCGGTGCCGAAGAGTCGATGCCGCTCCTGAGTAAGGTCAGCTGGCTCGCACGCCCGCTCGGCCTGCCGTACATCCCCATCACGCCGACGCTGCCGTGGTTCGGTCCGCTCGGCCTCATCCCGCTGCCGACCAAGTGGTACATCGACTTCGGTGAGCCTATCCCGGTGCCCGACGACCCCGAGGCGCTCATCCACGACCGCGTCGCGATGAACCGTCTGAACGAGGACCTGCGCCACGCCGTACAGCGCCTCATCGACAAGCGGCTCGCGTCGCGACCGTCGGTGTTCGGTGGGCTCGGCGCAGCATTCTCCCGCACCTTTGGTGGCCGCAGTGGGGACGGCGCATGAGAGTCGACCTTCGCTCCGACACCGTCAGCCGCCCCGGGCCGGCCATGCGCAAAGCCATGGCCGAAGCCGAGGTGGGCGACGTCGTCTTCAACGATGACCCGACCGTGAACCGGTTGGAAGCCGTCGTCGCCGAGCGGCTCGGCTTCGAAGCGGCGATGTTCGTCCCGACCGGCACCATGAGCAACCAGGTGGCGTTGGCCGCCCAGACCTCGCCCGGCGATGCGGTCTTGATGCCGGCCTTCTCACACGTGGCGCGTTGGGAAGGTGCGGGGCTCGCGGCTATCTCCGGGGCCTTCGCGGTGCATATCCCGGGCGAGTCGGGGCTGCCCAGCGTGCCGGCCTTCGAGGCCCATCATTATGGGGTCCACCCCAAGGCGCCGCGGGTGCGTGGGGTCTCGCTCGAGAACACCCACAACTGGGCGGGTGGTCGCGCCTATACGTCGGCGCGGCTCTCCGAGGTGACGACCTGGGCCCGAGCGAACGGCATGTTCCTGCACCTCGATGGGGCGCGCCTCATGAACGCGGCCATCGCCACGGGTGAGTCCGCGGCCGCTCTGGCCAAGGGCTTCACGACCGTCAGCCTGTGCCTGTCCAAGGGACTCGGGGCCCCGGTCGGGACCTGTCTCGCGGCGCCCAAAGCGCTCATCGGCGAGCTCGATCGTTGGCGTCAGCGCCTCGGTGGTGGGTGGCGGCAAGCTGGCCTTCTTGCGGCGGCTGGCCTCTATGCGCTCGAACACCATGTCGACCGCCTCGCCGACGACCATGCCCGGGCGACCACACTGGCCGAGCTGCTCATCAAACACGAGGTCGGGACACCGCTGCACCCGGTCGAGACCAACATCGTCCAGTTCGCCGTGAACCCCCGCTTCGGCACCTCGCTCTCACTCGTCTCGCAATGCATCCAGCGCGGCGTCGTCTTCTTTCCGACCGGACCCTCCACGGCCCGGCTCGTCACCCATCTCGATGTCGACGACGCGATGGTGCGTCACGTCGACGAGGTCTTCGCCACGTTATGAGCAATCAGCCCCATCGTTTCGGAATTGTTGGTATTGTCGGCCGCCCCAACGTCGGCAAGAGCACGCTTTTGAACCGCGTTCTCGGTCAGAAGCTGGCCATCGCGACCCCCAAACCGCAGACCACACGCGACCGCATCAAGGGCATCCGCACCTTCGAGGACTGGCAGGTCGTCTGGGTCGATACGCCCGGCATCCACGAGGCGCAGACGAAGCTCAACCGCTACATGGTCGAGCTCGCGGTCGCGACCATGAACGAGGTCGACATCGCCTACGTGCTCATCGACGCGCCCAAGGCGCTCGAGCGGCCCGAGAAGATCCTCGACGAGACCAAGCGCATCGTGACCCACCTCGAGTCGGGCAACAAGAAGGCCTTCCTGATTCCCAACAAGGTCGACAAGGTGCCCGACAAGGGAATGCTGTTTGGGCTCATCGAGAGCTTCGCGGCCTTGTACCCGTTCACCGAGGTCGTGCCCGTCTCGGCGAAGTCGGGGGTCAACGTCGACCGCCTGTTGGAAGTCACACGTTCACACCTGCCTGAAGGGCAGCCGATGTTCGACGCGGACGAGCTCACCGACCGGCCGATGCGCTACATCGCCAAGGAGATCATCCGCGAGCAGCTCTTCATGACGCTCGGCCAGGAGCTCCCCTACAGCGTCGCCGTCGACATCCTCAACTGGGAGGAGAAGGGCGACGGGCTCGTCGTCATCCACGCCAACGTCCACGTCGCGCGTAAGAGCCACAAGCCCATCGTGGTCGGCAAGGGCGGCTCGCAGATCAAGGTCATCGGCGAGAAGTCGCGTGAGCGTATCGAGAAGCTCATCGAGCGTAAGGTCTACCTCGACCTGCGCGTGAAGGTCGACGAGGACTGGACCGAGCGACCAGACAAGCTCAAGGCGCTCGGCTACGACGAGATGGGTTGAGCTGTCTCGCGGGCTGACGGGCTCGCGGTTGGCAAGCTCGCGCGGGTCATCGACGCCGGTCGCCCTTTACTGGGGGCCGGCGCCCCATAGCCCTTCGCCTGACGCGGTGCCCGTGATGAGGGGCTGGTTGGTGCCGGTCGACTCGCCTTCCCAGGTGCCGGTGAAGCGGTCGTCGGCGCCGATCTGGCCCAGGAAGGTGCCCTCGAAGTAGACGATGATGAGCTCGTAGAGGTTGACCTGCGCGTCGACCATGCGGGCCTGCATACGTTTGGTCTCGGGGTCGTAGACACCGTCGAGCTTCATCGTGAACGGGAAGTCGCCCTGGTCTTCGACGGTGGCGATGCCGTCCATGGTGCCGCGCACGACGAGCTTGCTCTCGATGCAGCGGATCTCGAACTCGAGGTCGCCCTCGACCGGCAGGACTCCCACGCTCGGCGTGAGTGGGTTGGGTGTGACGTTGTACTCCACGGCGCCAAGGAAGTTGCCGCTCCAGGTGTCGCTCACGCCGAGCTCGGCGCAGCCGCCGAACGTGCTGTCGGGGATGTTGGTCGTCGAGTCCGACGGCGGCGGGGCGTCGAAGAACTCCCAGTCGGACGCGTCGTAGTCCGTCACGACGTCGGGCGGTGGGCCGTCGTAGAACGGATTGGAGTCGGCGAGCGCGGTGTCGGGCAGCTCGGGGTTGGCGTCGCCCGTGTCGGTCGCGTCGCTTGTGTCGAGGTTACCCGACAGGTCGGTGCAGACATTGGCGATGCACTGTAGCGGCGGCTGGCAGTCAGGGGTGCGGAGGCAGCTGGCCCCGGTGATGCCGAGGGCACCCAGGCCGCCGGACTCGGTCGGATCGCTGCAGCCCGATGACAACAAGAGAGCGAGGAGTGGCCAGATGGGGCGGTGGATGAGCGACTTGGCGTGGTGCATGGCGGGCTCTCGTGTGCGACGGCAAGGCTGCGACGTATAAGAGCTTGCTCCGCGATGCAAGCCTCGGGTATGGGGCCGCGCTATGGGAATCCCTATCCTCGCCATTGTCGGCCGCCCCAACGTCGGAAAGTCGACCCTCTTCAACCGCATCACCGAAGCGCGGCATGCGATTGTCGAGGACATGCCAGGCGTTACGCGTGATCGCCAATACGGCGAGGCGGAGCTCTTCGGCCGCAAGGTCATCGTCGTCGACACCGGCGGCATCGACTCCGAGGTCCCCAAGACCGAGGCCGGGCTCGTCAAGTCGATGCGTGAGCAGGCCGAGATCGCCATCGAGGAGGCCGACGCCATCCTGTGTGTCTTCGACGGACAGCAGGGTGCCACGCCCCAGGACCAGGACGTCGTGCGCCTGTTGCAGCGCACGAAGAAGCCGGTCTTCTGGGTCGTCAACAAGATCGACGGGCCCAAGCACCAGCTCCTCGTCGGCGAGTTCTACGAGCTCGGCGTGGGGCCGCTCTTCCCGATCTCGGCGCAGCACACGGGCGGGACGCTCGACCTGCTCGAGGCGGTCGAGGCAGCGTTGCCCCCCGAGAAGGACATGGAGGAGCCCGTCGAAGAGGGCACCATCCGCGTCGCTATCATCGGTCGGCCCAACGTCGGCAAGTCGACGCTGCTCAATCGCCTCATCGGCCACGACCGCATGATCGTATCCGATGTAGCCGGCACGACGCGTGATTCAATCGACACGCCGTACCAGCGCAAGCGCCCTGATGGCACCGTCCAGAAGTACCTGCTCGTCGACACCGCGGGTGTGCGGCGGCGTAAGTGGGTCAAGACGACTGTCGAGAAGATCAGCGTCGTGCGGACCTTCAAGGCCATCGACCGGGCCGAGGTCTGCCTCTTCATCCTCGACGTCGAGACGGGTGTCACCGAGCAGGACCAGCGGCTCGCCGGGCTCATCTCCGAGAAGGGCAAGGCGTGTGTCATCCTGCTCAACAAGTGGGACGCGCTGGGCAAGAAGGACAACGCGACCTTCGGCGAGCAACTGCGCAAGCTGCAAGACGAGCTCGAGTTCATGAAGTGGGCGCCGATCCTCACGATTTCGGGGCTCAAGGGGCAGCGCACGCACAAGATCATGGATCTCGTCGACGCGGCCTACAAGACCTACACGAGCCGCATCCCGACCGGCGAGCTCAACCGCGTCTTCGACCAGATCCTGCACGTCCATCAGCCGCCCGTCGTGAAGGGCCGGCGCCTCAAGATGTATTACGTGACGCAGGTGGCCATCAAGCCGCCCCGCTTCGTCATCTGGTGCAACGACCCCGAGGGTGTGCACTTCAGCTACCAGCGTTTCCTCGTGAACCGCTTCCGGCTGAACTGGGACTTCGAGGGCACACCCATCAAGCTGCACGTGAGAGCGCGCACCCGTCGCACGGCCGTGCCGGAAGAGCTCATCGGCCGGTCGCGTGAGGCCGAGGCGGCCGCCATGGGCGAGTTCGACGAGGAGATGCTCGAGCTCGGTGGCCTCATCGGTGAGGACGAGGAGTGGGACGGCGTCGAGGACTTCGATGTCGCGCCCGAGGAAGTCGCCGACCGCGACGACTGGAAGCCCCCGGTGGCCGGCGACGACGACTGGGTGTCGTCCACCTGGGAAGAGCTCGGCGACGAAGAGGAGTGAGCCGCGCGGGCGGCCGCCTCACGCAGGCGGTCGCTCGTGCACGCTACGGCTCGCGCCGTGCGCAAAGCTCAGCGGCGGGCGGACGTTTCCACGGACGCAATGTGGGTGCGGATCATCGCCGCGACCTCGGGCCCCATCTGACGGATGAGGCCATGTCCTGCGTCCGTGATGCGCTCGATACGTGAGCCCGGGATGAGTCGGTGGAGCTCTTCGGAGTGCTTCGGATGGATGAGCACATCGAGCTCTGGCTTGATGATGAGCGTCGGCAGGTCCGCGAGCGTGCCGAGGCGTTTGCGGGCGTCATGGCCGAAGACCGCGGCGAGCTGGGCGCGGCGAGCGTGTTTGGGGATCGGCGGCTCGAAGTCGACCCGCAGCACGTCGAGCAGCGCGTGTTGTCCGACCTTCTCGATGAAGGCCTTCGGAAACAACATCTCGGAAATCGAGACATAACGCTTCGTCGTGTCCTTGGTCAGGTTGGCCGTCACGAAGGTCTTGATGCCCTTCAACCGCGGGATTCGGGCGAGCATACCGCCGGGCTGGGTCGCGATGAGGGTCAAGGAGGCCAGGCGATCTCTGGCGGTGATGGCGAGGTGTTGGGCGATCATGCCGCCCATCGAGACACCGACCAGATGGAAACGCGAAAAGCCCAGCCGGTCCGCAAGTGCCAGCGTGTCGGCGGCAAAGTCGGCCATCGAGTACGGACCAGGTGGCTTGTCGGAGTCGCCGGCACCCCGGTTGTCGAAGCTGAGCACCAGGCGGTCAGCAGATAGCGTCGGCCACACGAAGCGCCACCCGCGACCCGGCAACGAAAAACCCATGACGAGGATGACCGGCAACTTGTGCGGGTCGGTTGGGCTCACACCGTGCAGCTCGTAGGCGAGCTCGTGGGCACCGACAGAGGTTCGGTGGGACGGGGCAGGGGAGGACGCTTCGAGTGAGGGTGCCATGGCTCAGGACTTGTCGGGCTCGGGCGCGGCGCCCGCCTTGGGTTCATCTTTCTTGCCCGCGTCCGACTTGCCAAAGAGACCACCGAGCGAGTCCATACCGCCGGACAGGAGGCCTTTGCCCTTCTCGATGACGTCGTCCATGATCTCACCATCGCCGTCGGTGTCGAGGAAGCCGAGAATGCCGGTGGCCTTGACCTTCCCGCTGTCCTCTTGAAGCGCCTTGGCGACGCCCGAGGCGTCGAGGTTCTCGTCCTTCTTCTTCTGGCCGAGCACGCCCAGCACCATAGGGGCGATGCCCGCGAGGAGGTCGGTGACCTTCGAGAGGTCGAGCCCGCTCGACCTGGCGACGGCGCCGGTCGCCTGGTCCTGCTTGTTGCCGAAGATATGACCCATGATCTTCTTGCCCTCGGCCATGAGCTCGGGGCCGGCCGCGGTGAGCTTCGCCAGCGGCCCGGCCTGGTGTTTGTCGAGCGCCTTGTCGAGCTTGTCGGCGCCTTCGGCCTTCTGGCTGTTCTTGGCGAGGCCGCCGAGGATCGCCGGGAGCGCCGACGCAATCGCAGCCTTGGCCTGCTCTGGGTCCACGCCGACCTTGGCCGCGAGGTTCTTCAGCGCATCACCTTCGAGGTGGGACTTGAGCGTGTCGAGGAGGGACATGGCGTTTCCTTGCGCAGTGTTGGGTGTCGGAGTCGGTTCATTCGAAGAAGAGGACGTAGCTGAGCGCGACCTGGAAGCCGTCCACCCGCGAATAGTCCGTGGGGACGAGCTCGTAGCGGCCCGACAGGCCGATGGCGAAGTCGCGTTCGGGTCGGTACTCCACGCCGCCTCCGATAGCCACGACGAGGTCGGTGCGCAAGACGGGGCCAGCGCTCGATGGCGTGCCGTCGCGGACGAGGGCGCCGACGCCGATCGTCAGATAGGGCACCCAGCTCACGATATCGATGATGTAGTGCGCCTCGGCCAGGATGCTGCCGACGAACGCGGCGTCGTCGACGTTGAGCCCGAGGTCGACGGACAGGCCGGCCTGCCAGAAGTCGTCGATCCCGTAGCGGAGGCGAGAGGTGAGGCCGACGGCATAACGCGAGTTCGACTCGGCGTCGTCGGTTGGGGCTTCGACGAGGCCACGCAGGCCAGCCCCTAATGACAATGCCCACTCGTCGGCTTCGGCCCGGGCCGTACCCGACGGGGCTGCGGCGAGCATTGGGACGAGGGCGAACAACAGGCCGGGGCACTTGGGGATCACGTTGGTGTGCTTGACAGGTCAGGCCGTGCCCGTCAACCGGCAGACCTGCAGCGCCCGCTGGCGGCGTGGTCATCGTTGACAGGCCTGCCCCGTGTGTATAGACATCGCCGGCTTGTCTCTATGGTGAGGGTAGAATCATGGCCAAGGCCAAGAAACACGAGATGACGAAAGAAGAGCTGCGGGCCCCCGACGAGGTCGAGGTCGTACTGCGCGGCTTCTGGGAGAAGCTCTACAATTACCGCATGTTCATCCTCGTCGGCGTCGGCGCGCTGGTCGCGATCGGCCTCGCGGTCTGGATCATCGGCGCCTCGGGGCGCTCGGGCCGTCAGGACAACGCACTCGCCCTCTACGAAGCTGGCCGCGCGGTCGGTGCCGAGGTCGGGCCGGAAGAGCCGGTCGACCCGCGTATCGCCAAGCTGCCGCGCCCGCCCCGCTTCGAGAACGAGGCGGCCCGTGTCGCCGCCGCGAACGAGCAGCTCACGAAGTACGTGACCGAGCGTGGCAGCGACAGCGCGGCTGAGCTCGCCAAGGTCGCCCTGGCCAACAACAAGCTCAACAAGGGTGACGCCGCTGGCGCGCTGGCCGATGTCGAAGCCTGGATCGCCGCGCACAACGACTCGCCGGCCATGCCGCTCGTCCTCGAGCTCAAGGCCCGCGCACAAGTCGCGGCCGGGCAGCGCGACGCCGCGATCGCGACCCTCGATGGCCTGTCCAAGACGGTGACCGGCCTCCTCAAGGCTGAAGTCCTGACCCGGATCGGCGATCTGCAGAACCCCGTTCTCAACGAGGGTGCCGGCGACGCGACGCTCGCCAAGAACGCCTACAACGCGGCGCTCGCGGCCCTCCCGCCCGAGGTCGCCGACGACAGCCAGCTCTCGTCGATCACCGGCAAGCCG
This sequence comes from uncultured Myxococcia bacterium, assembly GCA_942493285.1. Classification (GTDB taxonomy): domain Bacteria; phylum Myxococcota_A; class UBA9042; order PHBI01; family PHBI01; genus WYBB01. Next base: position 4,172,001 of record OW818691.1, on the reverse strand, counting down.
GGTATCCGTGGCCATCTCGAGAACCGCCTCGGGTTCTTGCCGTGAGCATGGTGTCGCGGCTCGTCGGCGCGTTGTCGACGGCGGCCCTGGTTCCGCTCACGGCGTGCAGCTTGTTCCCGCCTATCGAGCGGGAAGAGCCACGACGTCTCTCGCTCGAGTGGGCGACCAAGCTCTACGAGCTCGAGACCTTCGCCTACCACCCCGTGGACGAGACGCAGCCGCTCTTCGTCCACTCCGACAACACGCCCGAGAGCGGGCTCGTCATCGTACCTTCGAAGGATCGAAAGGTGCGCGGGCTCGACGCGGCGACGGGGCGCGTGATCTGGGAGGTCCCGACGCTCGGACCCAATGGTTCGCGTCCGCTCGACCTCGGACCCTATGGGGTTCCTGGCGAGGTGCTCGTCGCCTCGATGGACGGACGGGTGCACCGGCTCTCGCAGCGCAACGGGCGGACCACCTGGGTCAGCACGAACCCGGCCACAGCGGCGATTACGTCGACCCCGAGTGTCGGGCTGCTCGGTGAGGGCAAGGGGCACGTCTACGTGACGAGCCTCGACAACCGCATCACGGCGCTCTCGCTCGAGAACGGCAGCAAGCTCTGGGACTACGAGCGGGTTTTCGATGCCGAGCTGACGGTGACGGGCCAGGCGGGGGCGACGGCCGCAAAGGACGTGGTCATCACCGGGTTCTCGGACGGAACCCTGGTTGCCTTCGCCCAGGTCGACGGCGCCATCGTGTGGAGCACCGACCTCAAGGGTGACAAGAAGCAGTTCGTCGACGTCGACACGACGCCCAGGGTCGTGAAGGTCGAGGGCGGCCACGTGGTCGTCGCGGGTTCGTTCTCGCGCGGTCTCTTCGGGGTCGGGCTCGACGACGGCATCGTGCAGTGGACACAAACGGGTGAGGCCTTCATGACGCCGGCCGTGCTCGACGGGGTCGTCTACGCGCCGCAATCCGACGGGCACCTCTGGGCCATCGACGCCGCCGACGGCAAGGTCCTGTGGGCCAGCCAGTTCGACACGGGCTGGGTCGGTACGCCGGTCGTGAGCCGCAAGTATGTCATCGCGCCGATCGGCGAGGGATTGACGCTGCTCGATCGCGTTTCGGGGCGGCAGCTCCTTCGTTGGGACGATGGACGCGGCGTGCGCGGCACCCCGGATGTGGCGCACGGGGCCATCTACCTCGTCGGCAATAGCGGCCAGGCCTACTCGCTCGGGCTGTACTGAACCCAAAATATATACCTTGATCGTCAAGGCAACGGGAGGCCTATCTTGATAGTCAAGACAACTGGAGACCTGCCGATGCTGGCTCGATGCGTGCTTCTCTCGCTGCCCTTGTCGCTGATGGTCGCGTGTGGCAGCGACTCCAAGGGTGGTGGTGACACGGTCGCCGACACGTCGCAGGCCGACACGACCCCGACGGGCGACGTCGTGCCCGACACGGCGGTCGGACCCGACGGGGTCGCGACCGACTTCTGTCTGGCGGACTCCGACTGCGATGGCACCGGCGAGATCTGCGACTGCCAGGGGTTGTGTGTGGTTCCGAGCGGCAAGGTCTGCACGGAGGACCGCAACTGCGGCGTCCCCAACTGGTGTAATCCGTGCACCAATCACTGCGAGCCGCAGGCGGAGCTGTGTGACAGCTGCACGCTCGGGCGGGGGTGCAAAGACCTCGGAGAGTGCCTGCCGTATGCGTCGGGTGGCAATTTCTGTGGGCTCGCCTGTGTGACGAGTGCCGGGTGTCCGACGGGGTATTCGTGCCTCGAGGTGGCGGGGGCCGGAGGCCAGTGTGTGGCGAACTCCGGGACGTGTGTGGACCTCGGTCTGTGTGCGACCGACGCGGAGTGCCCGCTGGGTGAGGTGTGCAACGCGCAGAGCCGGATCTGTGGGCCGGGCTGCACCGAGGATGGCCAGTGCCAGCAGGGGACGGTGTGTGTCCAGGCGCGCTGCGTGCCGCCGTGCGGCGGGGACGGGGACTGCGTGTCGCCGGCGACCTGCCAGGGCGGCAAGTGCAAGATCCCCGGCGCGTGTGAGGCAGCCGTCGACTGCCCGACGCCCGAGACCTATTGTGACCGCGTGTCGGGCCAGTGTGTGGGCGGCTGCCAGGTCGACGCGGACTGCAAGAATGCGGGCAAGATCTGCGAGGCCAATGCGTGTGTCGACAAGGGCTGCCAGCACAACTTCGAGTGTGGTTTTGGCCAGGTCTGCAACAAGGCCGATGGCCAGTGTGTGCCGTACCCGACCAGCGAGCCTTATTGCGCGGTGTGTGACCCGCAGGCGGAGAACGACCCTGCCTGCCCGTCGCCCAATATCTGTGTGAGCTTCCAGGACGAGAACGAGCAGCCGCTTGGCGACCACTGCCTCGTGCCGTGTAAGGACGACCCCATCGACCGCTGCCCGTCGGGTTGGCAGTGCCAGCGCCTCGAGGACCCTGAGACGGGCGCCGAGCAGTTCTTCTGCGCGCGGCCCTGCTATCTCACGCCGGTGACGACGCCCTGAACGATTTTGCTCCCGAGGTCGGGAGGCCGGCTCTGTCCGCCTCGCGGCCTCGTGGCTTCGCCAACCTCCCGACCCTCGGTCGCCTGTCGAACAGCGTCGTCCGCTTCTATTCGGAGGTCTCCAGTTCGAGCGACGGCTCACACGGGTCCTTGGCCGCTGGCGTGCGACCCGGAACGAGGATGACGACTCGGATGAGGAGCCAGTCCTGTCAGGGTGCGCCGAGGCCCCACCGACGGAGCTTGCGCGGGCCCTGAGCCCGAACGAACCCAAGGAGCGTCGTCCCGCGCCGAAGTCGTTCCGTCATGGTTCCGACACCCCCGGGCTTGCCGCCCTCCCGCCGTTGCGGTGTACCCGTCGCATCCAAGAGTCGGGCGCACGAGCTGGGCCGACCTTCTGATGATGGTGTGGGCCGCCAGCGCCCTCTGCGACCTCTGCCTTGCAACGCCGAACCCGTTTGTCGTTGCTGAAGTCCTTTCGCTCAATCGGGCTGGTGCGAGCGCTGCGCGAGAAGGTCAGAGTCGCCGATGCGCTCGGTCGATTGCCACCTGGCCCAAGTGCTCGACACGCCCGATCCCAAGTGACGCGAGCCTGCCCCTACTCGCCGCGAGCCAGCTTCCCGACGAAATCGGGCCTCAATTGGACCGCCGGATCCCCGCCGGATCGGCGTCCTCAATCGATACCGATACCTCGATTTTCGAGGAGCTTGCCCAGCTCCCAGCCGTTGTCGCCGTCGGTGAGCTCGAAGTCGGCATCCACGGTACCGCCGCCTTCGGCGCTGCCCGTGACCGTGAGCCGCCCCTGCCCAACCGCGTTGCCGAACGCGCTGCACTCACAAGAGCTGAAGTGGTCGCCCTCCGCCGAGGTCGTGACCTGGCAGTTCAGCTCGAGCCTGGCGGCCGCACAGGCCTCGGTGATCTCGTCCTCCGCCAGAGTGCCCGAGGCCTCAGGTGGCGGGCCAGGCCAGCTCGGATCGGTCTCGTCGACGGTGACCGCGGGTCGTGTGCTCGCACAGGCGGCGAGAGCGGCAAAGACGATCGGAAAGCACCAGAGTCTCATGGGAACCTCGGAGGGGATCGGTCGTTGAGGCATGCGCCGGGGCCAGCTCACCCCGATGATACCCGCTTGGGACCGGGTCGCAAACGCCCACTTCCGGGCTCCGCGATACGTCGAGCTCGCGCTCGCCGCCGCCAGGCGCGCCCCGAAGGCCGAGAACCCGCGCGAGGTCCTGGTGGAGTGCTGCTCGACGCGGCGACCGCGGACCTCGACATCGCGGCCAAGTACCCGGAGGTCCTCGAGCCGGCCACCAAGGTCGACAGGTAGGGGTCGGCCCCATACCGGCCCCAAAACGCAACAGCCTCGAGGCCTCGCCACCCAGCTTCGTCGACGCGGCCGCATCCGGCCGAACATGCTCGGGTGGGTTCGCGCACCCGAGCATGTTCGGATACGTTCGGGGCATGGACCTGCTTCGCTATCGCACCATGATTGCCTCGTGTCTCGCCAACGCCGAGGTGACGACCAACCAGATCCTGGTGGTCTTTTCGACGCTCGTCGGCGAGCACAAGCTGGGCGGCGACGTCGGCGTGCTGTTTCGTAAGCTGCATGACCTCTACCTCGGCTCCGACGCGACCAAGGTCGACCTGCTCAACGCCCTGCGGCACCTCGCGGCCCTTGATGACGACACTCTGCAGCGCGCCAGCCGCGCCAAGCGTCTGCATGCCATCGAGGGCCCGCTCGCGCCGCATCATGTGTCGATGCACTGCTCCATGTGCGACGACGATGGCCCCGATGACGACGACCCGAACGCCCTCTGGGTCGCGCTCTACGGGCCGGCCTATCTCCTTGGCTGGACCGGTCTCGTCGGCGCTGAGCGCGCGTTGCTCGTGCTGCCGCTGACTCTCGAGGACGGCTTTGACCCGGCTGACCTGAAGGCGCGGACCGCCGAGGCCATCTCTCTCGCGCAGCGTGTCTATCCGACCCTGGCGCTCGACGCTGAGGCGCTGGACTACGGCTCGCGGACACGCTTTGGCTGGAGCCTCTCGCACGCGCTTTATACCCAGGCTGCCCACTTCGATCCGCGTATCCGCGAAACCATGACAACCACACCCGCTTCGAAGAAAGCGGCGAAGAAGAAGCCCGCGGCGCCCCCGGACATGGCGCCGATGGAGACCCTGCTCTTCGAACGGACCACAAAGGCGCTGAAGGCGTGGACGAAGGCCAACCCGGGCGCCCAGCTGGCTCAGCTCTCTTTTGATGGGACGCCGCCGCACGGCAATGTCGGGATCTGCTTCGACTCGGCCGACAACCACGCGGCGACCATCGCGGCTCAAGACGCCGAGCTGGCAGCCAGCGGCGCGCGCCTTGAATATGGCGCCTGGGCACTCGCCGCGGGCGGCGGACAATGGGCCGACCGTTTCGAGGCGGGCCTCTTCTCGGACCACTATGTCGCCGAGGTGAAGCTACCCAAATACGAGCGCTTCGCCGGCAGCGCAGACGCACCCGAAGCCGAGCGCCCGGGTCGTCTGTCCTGGGCTGATGGGACTCTGCGTGTCCTCTTTGTGCGTGTCATCGCCCGCCTCGTGGCCGAAGGCGCGCTGGCTCTTACACCTCGCGCCCCAACGGTGTACCTCGGCTTCACGATGCACGACGAGAGGCCCGTGGTGGTGCAGACACTCACGGGTTGATGGCCACCACGGCTGGCGCCGGCATGTGTTGGCGAGCTCGTCGCGGCGACCTCGGTGAGATCTTGTGCCAGTCGAAGGGGAGGTGAGTGAGACGAGCGAGGGGTTTCCAACTGAGCCAACTCGCAGCCGAGGTCGCCATCTGATGAGAGTCTTCTGGCTCTACTCGGTGGCGGCGCCCCAGTCGTGGTGGAACTTGCCCGGGCGGTCGAGGCGCTCGAAGGTGTGGGCGCCGAAGAAGTCGCGCTGGGCCTGTGTCAGGTTGGCCGGCAGGCGGTCGCGGCGGAGCGCGTCGTAATACGACAAGGACGCCGTGAGGGTGGCGACCGGGAGACCCGCGTGGACGGCGCGCGCGATGGTGTTGCGCCAACCGTCCTGCAGGCGTGTGAGCTCGGCGGCGAAGGTCTCGTCGAAGAGCAGGTTGGCGAGCTGGCTGTCGCGGTTGAAGGCGTCCTGGACACGCCCGAGGAAGGCCGCGCGGATGATGCAGCCGGCCTTCCAGATGCGCGCGATCTCGGCCAGGTCGAGCGCCCAGCTGTGGGTCGCTGAGGCGCGTGCCAAGAGGCCGAGTCCCTGCGCATAGCTGCACATCTTCGCTGCATAGAGGGCGGCTCGCGCGTCGGCGATGATGTCCGCTTTGGGGTCCGTCGACGGCTTGGGGACAGGCCCCGACAGCCGTTTCGCTCCTTCGAGGCGAAGCGGCTTCATGGCGCTCATGAGGCGTGCATCCACCGAGCTCGCGATGGTCGGGATGGGGGCTCCGAGCTCGGCGCCTTCCATGACGGTCCAGCTCCCGGTGCCTTTCATCTGGGCGGTGTCGAGGATCTGGTCGACGAGCTCGCCGCCTGATTCGGGGTCGCGGGTCACGAAGATCTTGGCTGTGATCTCGATGAGATAGCTCTCGAGCTCGCCCTCGTTCCAGGCGGCGAAGGTCTCTGCCAGCTCGGCGTTCGTGAGGCCGCCGACATGCTTCAGGATGTCGTAGGTCTCGGCGATGAGCTGCATGTCGCCGTACTCGATGCCGTTGTGGACCATCTTGACGTAGTGGCCGGAGCCGCCCGGTCCGATGCGGGTCACACACGGCCCGTCGGCGACCTGGGCCGCGATGGACGACAGGATGGGATAGAGGTGTTCGTAGGCCTGAGCGCTGCAACCGGGCATGAGGCTCGGCCCGTGGCGGGCGCCCTCGGAGCCGCCGCTGACCCCCATGCCGACGTACTCGATGCCCACCGCGGCCAAGGCTTTGGCGCGGCGCTGGGTGTGCTCGAAGAACTCGTTGCCGCCGTCGATGAGGATGTCGCCGGGCGCGAGGTGTGGCAAGAGCGCCTCGATGGCCTGGTCCACCGGCGCACCGGCCGGGACCATCATGAGGATCCGGCGCGGTGACGAAAGCGCATCCACGAGCGCCTCGATGCTGGTCGTCGCGACGAGGCGCAGGCCGGGGTTCGCGGCGACGAGCAGCTCGGTCGCGGCAGGGTGGCGGTTGTAGAGCGCCACGGAAAAGCCGCGCTGCTCGATGTTGAGGGCGATGTTGCTGCCCATGACTCCGACGCCGATGAGGCCGAAGTCGGCGGGGCTGGACGTGATCATGATGATTGCCTCCGGTTGGTGAGTGTGGCGGCTGCGAGTGCGTCAGCGATGATGATGGTGGGGCGGGTGCGGTCGCTCAGTACGCGCTGAACGGGCAGGTCACCCGGGTGCTGCAAGACCTCCTCGAGGCGCGTGGCTTTGTCGGCCCCGGAGACCAGGAAGAGCACACGTCGGGCCTTGGCTATCGTCTCGTAGGTCATCGTGACGCGCGCTGTCAGCGGGGCCGTCGGCGACATCGGGACAGCCACGACGAGGCGACCTGGAGGCGGCTGCGGATGCTTTGGAAAGAGGCTCGCGGTGTGGCCATCCGAACCCATGCCCAGCACGATGAGGTCGACCTCGCCCGAGCCGTTGGTGCGATGCTTCAGCGTGGCTTCGTAGTCGCGGGCGGCCTCTTCGAGGTCGGGCTTGTCAGCAACGATCCGATGGATGTGGTTCGGTGCGATGGGGGCAGCGGACAGCAGCGTCTCACGCGCCATACGGTAGTTCGAGTCGGGGTGGTCGGGGCCGACCGCGCGTTCGTCGGAGAAGAAGATGATGACGCGTTCCCACGGCATGGTCTCGCGGTCGAGGTGAGCGAGCTGCTGGTGAAATAGCCGCGGTGTGCTCCCACCCGAGAGCGCCAGGCTGAAGCCACCGACCGTCTCTCTCGCCGCCTCGAGCACCACCTTCGCGGCCCATGCCGCTTGCTCATCCGGGTCACTGGCCACCAGCAGCTCGACGTTCGCGTTTGTCACTTCAGCTCCGCCGCGAGTCGTAGGGCTCGCAAGAAAGACGCGTCATGGGTGTGGGTGGACAACGCGCGCGCCAGGATCGCAGCGCCGTGTCGTTGGGTCAGCGGCTTTCGGTCCATGTGGCCTTCGATACCTCGAATATCGAGGCTTTCGGTGTCCCGATGTGCCTCGATCGTAAGTGGGGCTGCGAGGTCCGGGCCGCTGAGGTCGAGGCCGAGGCAGTGCCCGTCGCCAATGCTCAGCACGAGCTCGAGGGGGGCGCCTTCGGGTCGATTCAGGCGCCAGGCGACGGGTGAGACCTGCTCGATCCGGCCCGACGACAGACAGCTCCCGACCCAGCCCAGCATGAGGCGTGCGGTCATGCGGTGGCCAGTGCCTGCGCGCACTTCGGCGCGGGTGATCTTGTCGGCCTCGCCCATCGACAGCGGCGAGTCGAAGAGGGCCGCGACCTCGCGTCGCCACGCCGAGGTGTTGATCCAACCGAGGTCCATGACGCTCAGCCCGGGTCGATCGAGCAGGCTCAAGATGTCACTCAGCGGGTCTTTGCAGGTGGCAAAGTCGGCGCGCACGATGACACGATCCGACGCGCCGACGAGGCCCTGGACGAGCGGTGATTCGAGCGTTGGCACTCCCGCGAAGACGACGGCCGTCGGCACCGCGGGGACGAGCAGGGCGCGCACGAGGCTCGGCAGGTGGCGTGCGCCATCGCCGCGCGAGGTGAAGGTGATCTCTTCGGAGCAGACGAGCTTGCTGCCGTCCCCTGCGAGGAGGCAGTTGGCGGAGATCCAGCTCTCGAGCTCGGGCTTGTCCGGGGACGCCTCCAGGGTGCGGAGCACGAGCGCACGCGCCGCGAGGAAACGCGGTAGCTCCGCGACGACCTCGAGCTGGCGTGTGGCGCCGCCATGGCCGGGGTGGTCGTTGCGCTCTTCGATGTGGAAGGCGACGTTCCAGAGGCAGGCCCGGGTCACCGGGTGCGCGTTGTCCGTGGTCTTGCCGGCTTCACGCCAGAGGGCCGTCAGCTCGCGTTCGATGGCGTCGGGGTCGATGGCGAAGCAGTCGCCCGCCGAGAAGCGCTCGAGTGGCAGGGTGGCACTCATGGTCGCCTCCAGCGACGACCGTCTCTCGTCAGCAGCTCCATGGCCGCGTCGGGGCCCCACGAGCCGGCCTCGTAGGCGTGGATAGGAATATCTCCGTTGCGCCACGCCTCGTGGATGGGGGTGATGAAGCGCCAGCTCGCTTCGACCTCGTCGCCGCGGGTGAACAGCGTTCCGTCGCCGGAATGGGCATCGAGCAGGAGGCGCTCGTAGGCTTCAGGGGCCTCGACGCCAAAGCTCGAGGCATAGCGGAACTCCATCGTGACGGGGGCGATCTCGAGTGCCTGACCTGGCACTTTCGAGCCGATGCTCATGCTGATGCCCTCGTCGGGCTGGATACGAATCGCGAGCACATTGCCGCCGCCGTCGGTGCCTGCGAAGAGCCGATGGGGGACGTTCTTGAAGTGGATGGCGATCTCGGTCACCCGTTTGGGCATCCGCTTGGCGCTACGCAGATAGAATGGCACGCCACCCCATCGCCAGTTGTCGATGAAGAGCTTCAGCGCGACAAAGGTCTCGGTCTGGCTGTCCTTTGCGACCCCCGGCTCGTCGATGTAGCCTGGGACCTCTTTGCCGAGCACGCTGCCTGTGCGGTACTGGCCGCGGATGACACGCGTCTCGAGTCGGTCCAGGTCGACCGGGCGCAAGGCGTCGAGGACCTTGAGCTTTTCGTCGCGGACGGCGTTGGCGCGAAACGAGCTCGGCGGCTCGAGCGCCGCGAGGCAGAGCACCTGGAAGAGGTGATTCTGCACCATGTCTCGTAGGCTGCCGGCGTGGTCGAAGTAGGCGCCGCGCCCTTCGACGCCGAGCGTCTCGGCGCCGGTGATCTGGACGTGGTCGATGTACTTGTTGTTCCAGAGCGGCTCGAAAATGCCATTGGCAAATCGGAAGACGAGCAGGTTCTGGACGGTCTCTTTGCCCAGGTAGTGGTCGATGCGGAAGATCTGGCTCTCTTGAAGGACCTCATGGACGTCGCGGTTGAGCGCGATGGCCGAGTCGAGGTCGATGCCGAAGGGCTTCTCGATGATGACACGCGAGAACGGGGACACACCTGGCGGGACGAGCCCGGAGGCCCCGAGGTTGCGGATGATGGGAGCGAAGGCCGACGGCGGGGTCGACAGGTAGAACAGGCGATTGGGTGGGAGGTGGTGGAGCTGCTCGATGGCCTCGAGCTTCTCGCGCAGGCTCACGAAGGAGGCAGGGTCATCGTACGAGCCGGCGTGATAGTGGATGCTGCGCGAGAGGGTCGCCCACACATGCTCGTCGGCTGGGCGCTGGCGCGAGTGGGTGTTGATGCCGGTGAGCGCGAGGTCACGAAAGGCCTCGTCGGACATAGGCGTGCGGGCGGTTCCGACGATGGCGACACGTGAGAGGTGGCGCTCGGCCAGGAGGTTGTAGAGCGCCGGGATGAGCTTGCGCTGGGTCAGGTCGCCGCTGGCGCCAAAGACCACGACCGTCGCCGGCTCGGGCGTGCGGTCGCTCTGCGTGTCGGCTCGAAAAGGGTTCATCGCGGCCTCCACCCGACCTCGCAATCGGGTCGAGTCGGTGGACTCTCCGCCTCATCGGAGGCGTAGTCAAACCATAGAGCCATGCGGGCCCGGCGGTGGATGTGGGTGGGCGCCGACCCGTCCGCGATATCAGTTCGGTTCGTTTGTGGGCGGCGTCGGAGTCGTCGTTGTGGTCGGGGGCGTGGGGGGCGCCGGATCGGGAGGCTTCGTGACCATGCGGCGGAAGAGGCCGGACAGGAGGCTGCCGAGGTCGAGCTTGACCTGGACCGGAGGGTTGCCGGGCGGCGGGGTGGCGGCCGGTGCGTCGCCGCTCGCTGGCTGGGCGGTCGCGGTCGTGTCGGTCGTCTGGGTCGACTGGGGCGTCTGGGTCGCCGCGGTGGGAGGCGGCGACGCGGGCGCTGCTGCCTCCGGGGACGAGGCGGTCTCGGGTTGTGCCCCTTGCCGCGCCTGTTGCATGAAGGCCGAGGCGAGGCTCTGGAAGATGTTGCCGAGCAGCGAGGGCCCATGCTGCTTGAAGAAGTTGGCGTCGAGCGTGATCTCGCCCGACTGGCCGGGTCGTTGCGCGAGGTTCCCGAGGAACTGTGCGAACGTGTCCTTGAGCGCACCGCCGAGCTTGGAGGCGGCCTCGAGGCTCTGCTTCTGGCGGGCTTCACGCACGGCCGACAGGTCGATGACCGAGGCGTCGCCGCGGGTATCGACAAAGGCGCTCGGCTCGGCGAGGCGGGCCCGCACTTCCGAGAGCGCCGACTTCGCGTCCTTGCCCGTGAGCGCCGAGAAGACCTGCGCCACGAGCTCGTCAGCGCCCCGCGGCGGTGAGCCGGGGACATCGTCGCCGAGCTTGTCGGCGACCGCATTACGGACGGCGCGCTCGAAGGCGTCGAGCGTCATGCCCGACTCTTCTTCGAGCGGCATGACCTCGTCGACGGTCGGGAACTCGGGCTCTGCCGCGGGCTCGACCGGGGCGGGTCTGAGGGTCCCCGGAAACGCGATGACGTTGTTCGGCAGAGGCCTGGTTTCGTTGTCAGCCGGCTCGAGCTTTGCGCCGTCCTGGGGGGCGGTCTCGGTCGGGTCGTCCGGGTTGGCGGGGCCCTTGGTGTCGTCGTCGCGGTTCATCATGATCCGTCACCGCCGTGTTTGTCGTCTTCACGTGGCCGCACGAACAGCGAGGTGAAGAGCGAGGGCAGGTCCACACGATAGTCGACCTTCGGGCTCGTCTTCTCGTCGAGGTCGGCGACCGGTTCCGGCGCGGGCGCCGCGGTGTTCTGGGTGGGGTCGGACTTGTCCGCGAACTGTGAGCCCAGCGCTTGTGCGAAGGTCGCGAGCAGCGGTGCCCCGTGCTGCAGCAGGAAGCGTCCGTCGACAACGACCGGCTCGGAGGTCTCGGCCGCCGGCACGTGGTCCTTCAGGTACTGGTGGAAGCTCGTGGAGACGGCGCCGCTGGCCTTGGAAAGCAGGCGCCCGATGATCTCCGTGGTGTTGGGGACGTCGTTCTTGGCGCGGACCCCGGCGTCGACCTCGCGCTCTTCGGGGGTGCGCTCGACGACACCTTTCAGGAAGCCGCGGATGAACTGTTCGGCGCGCTGGCCGACGTTCTCGAAGACGCCACGATCGGGCAGGTGCAGGGCGCCGTCCGCGCCTTCTTCGAGGCCGAGCCGGTTCTTGAGGAAGCTGGAGGTTGCTTCGGTGACACGCTCACGCAGCTCGTCGATTGGAGAAGGTGGAGAAGGTGGAGAAGGCGGAGACTGCGGAGACTGCGGAGACGGTTCAGTCGCGGGCGAAGGCGTCGAAGGGGTCTCGGTCGCACCGGCCTCGGCGCCCGACGCCGCCGAGACCGCCGGATCGGCACTCGCGATGGTCGGGTCCGTGGCGACATCAGGCTGGTCGACTTTCGACGTCGTTGGGGACGACTCGGGGAGCGTCTCGGGAGGCTTGTCAGGGCCGTCTGTGTTCATGTCATCGTCCGATTCGACCGAAGGGGGCTCACGTCAGTCCATCACAATGGCGCCTGGCGCCGGGGAGGTCCGACCCGCGGCGCGACACCATCCCAGAAGGTCACGACCTTGGCAATGGGCCGGCCTGCGACTCAAGGCGGTCAGATGTCCCGCGCGAGGTATCGCACCGGGAACACCCGCCTCGAGCTGTCCGACGACATCAGCCGGCGCGCCGCGGCAAATGACCGTGTGCGTGTCTTGGTCGACTGTTGTCCGGGCGGGATCGCCTCGACATCGATCTGAGCGATCTGAGCGATCTGAGCGAGCCGAGCGACCCCTGGCAGACGACCGCCGCGACCCCGATCGGCCGTGACTTCGCGCGCGAGCACCATGCGCCGCCTCAGCCGAGGGTCGACTCGTCGCCACGGTCGACGTCTCCATACGTTTCTGCGCCACAAAGATGGAAACGCAAGGAGACCTACCCGGGACAGCGCTCGAGTCGGGCGCGACAGAGATCGGCGGGCGACCATGTGCCGGAGGTGGTGTTGCCCTGGGCGACGGGACCGGGCATGGTGCCGCGGCTTTGACGGAGGTTGGCGATGTGGTCTGGGCCTTGGCGGCTGGCGATGGGGTTCTTCGGCGGGTGCGCAGCACTGTCGGGCTGCCTCGATGACAAGGCCGGCAGCGCTGACACGATGGCCGACACGGTGGATGTCGCAGACACGGTCGACCCGGTCGACACCGGCGAAGATGCCGCTTTGGACGCCGCGGACACCGCCGCCCCGGCCGACACGACGGCGTTCGTTTGCGCGTGCGACTACGGCCAGCGCTGCGTCAATGCCTGCGAAACACCCGGCGACGTCTGTGCGCGTGATGGTTACGCCGATGGCACCGAGCGCCGTTATTGCCGACCACCCGCCGAGCTCGGCGAGGGCTGCACCAATCAGTTCGACGAGTACTACATCGCCTGCGCGCTCGGCCTCTTGTGCCTCGTGCCCGACCCGCTCGAGGATGACACGGTGAGCCTATGCTACGACTGCCGCCCCCAGGAGGCGGCGGGTGTCGGCGACTGCGAGATGGTGATCGGCGTCTTCTGGGACGGCGTGCGCTGCCGCAGCGTGTCGGGTTGCCGCTGCGAAGGCCGCGACTGCGAGGCCGCGTACCCATCGGTCGAGGCCTGCGAACGGGCCGTGGGCCTGCCCTGCTCGGTCCTCGCGCCCGGTCGCTGAACGGCCGTGAGCAGGTGAGTGGGCAGGGCGGACACAGTGGTCACGAGGCGGCCGGGGAAACGCCTGGGCGCGCCACAAGTGAGCGGAGCTCGAACCTCTGGAGCGGGCTCGAACGCCGCGACCTCGGCCCGACCAGTTCCGATGCAAGCGCCTCCCGACGAAGATTGACCCGGACGGATTGTGGGCTTCGCGTGGGCTACTCGTCGGGCGAGGATGGCGCGCCGGCGAGCTCGCGCCGAAAACGTTTCCGAAAGGCGAGCGTGTGCGCGTCGGTGCGCACCGACCGCTCCTCATGCGGCGGCGGCACCTCGGAGGGTGACGACTCGACGACCGCGCGATCCTCCATCAGCACCCGCCGGTTGATGCGGTGGAAGATGCCGTCGAACAACCTCCAGCGCAGAAAGCTCCGGACCGAGAGCTGGAGGATCCGCACCTCGGTCGCGCTCACGGGGATTGCCGTGAAGTGGATGGCGAGCAGCTTGCCGGGCACCGGGATACGCAGGAGCATCGTGTTGGGCCACCGGAACTCGGCCGACTGCCCCTGCAGCTCGCCGTCGATCGACGTGGTCCAGGACCACCCCCATGGGTGGGTCTCGACCTGATGGTCCATCCGCGAATCACGCTTTGGTTGCGGAGACCGGCCGATGGTCTTCGGGTGCACGAAGGGCAGGTGGGCGTCGTCGAGCATGTTCTCGACGGCGCGAGTCCAGTGGGCCGTCCAGGTGAAGGCCTGCCCACTCAGGCGCACGCCCTGGCGCAAGAGCTCATCGGGTAGGGACGGCTCGGAGGGCGCTTCCGGGCCCACTCGTGTGTAGATCCACAAGAGCCCGCCCAGCTCTCGGACGGGCACGCTGGTGGCGCCGAGCGGGTCGCGTTTCGCATCGGGGTTCCAGGGCACGTGTGCGCAGGCGCCATCCGCGTCGAAGCGCCAGCCGTGGAATGGGCACTCGAGGCAGCCCTCCCGCACCCGGCCGAGCGAGAGAGCCACGCCGCGATGCGGGCAGCGATCCAGGAGGGCTGCGAGCCGGCCCCCGCTGCGGAAGATCACCACCTTGGTTGCAGCGACCGTGACGCCGAGCGGTCCGTCGCCCACGAGCTCGCTCGTGAAGGCGACCGGGGTCCACACGTTTGCGAAGTTCGGGAAGTGCATGCTTGTGTCTCCGGGACGGATCAGCGAGCCACCGCTGATGTATTGGTAGCTAGTCTGTCTAGTAGCTAGCTTGTCTAGTAGTTAGTTTGTCTAGCTATGTGGCCCAGAGGTGTCAAGTGACGAGCAGAGACAAGAAGGGGGCGCGCACCCGCGCCGAGGCGCGAGAACAACAGGAGCGCGAGCTGGTCGCGCCCGTGACGGGGGCAGGCGCCGAGGTGGGCTGGGCCTTACGCGCGGTCCAGACGCGCCACCGCGACGTCGTGCGTGCGGTCGCCTCACGGCTGTCGCTGCCGCCGACCGACGTGTCGGCGCTCGAACACCTCATGCAGGAGCCGACGCTCGGACCGGTGGAGCTCGCGCAGCGCCTGGGGATAACGTCAGCCTCGACGTCGGTGCTGCTGGACCGCCTCGTGAGCGCGGGCCACCTCGTGCGAAAGCCGCATGCCAGCGACGGTCGACGTCGTACGCTCGAGGTCACGCCGCATGCCCAGGCAGAGGTGTTCGGCGTGCTGGCCCCGCTCTTTGCGCTGCTCGAACAACATGATCAGAGCCATTCGGCGAAGGAGCAGGCGGTGATCGGGCGCTACCTGCGCGGCGTGGTCGAGGTCTACGACCGGTTCTTGAACGAGGAGTGAGGAGTGAGGTTGGCCATACGTTTCCCGCACCCTTGACAGCCCGCCTCGTTATGGCCTTCGTACCTGCATGACCCTGAGTGCGGCCCACATCGAACGGCGCAGACTGCTGCTGGTCGAAGACCACGTCGCCGTTCGTGATGCGGTGGCCCACATGTTGACCGCGGATGGCGCGTTCACGCTCGTGGGCGCATTCGGCGCGGTACGCCCGACCCTGGTAGCGCTCGATGAAGGCCTCGAGGCGGATGTCGCCATCGTCGACCTGGGGCTGCCCGATGGCTCCGGCATCGAGCTCATCCGGTCCATGCGCCGCACCCATCCGCACCTGGTCGCCGTCGCGTTCACCGCGCTCGACGACGCCGAGGTGATCTTCGAAGCGCTGCGCGCCGGCGCCCGCGGCTACCTGCTGAAGTCGACCCACCCGCAACGTCTGGCAGCCGCCGTCATGGAAGCGTTGGACGGTGGGGCGCCGATGTCGCCGAGCGTGGCGCGGCGCGTCGTCGAGGCGCTGCTCGCGGTCCCGGCGATCGCCGATCTCGCGCCCGAGCGGGCCTCTTTGGCGCGGCTCACGGCGCGTGAGCGTGAGGTCCTCCTGCTGGTGTCGAAAGGTGCGACCTACCCGGAGATCGCGCGCCTGTTGAATGTCGCGCTGGGTACGGTGCAAGGGTACGTGCGCGAGGTCTATACGAAGCTCGAGGTCACTTCGAAGGCCGAGGCGGCGATGATCGCGACCAAGCTGGGGCTCCTCTAAAGAGCAGAGAGCAGCGGCCGGACAGGCCGTGGGTGGTCAGGCTGGCGCGTCGATGGTGACGGTTGTTCCGGTGGGACCGGTGCGGATGTCCAGCTCGCCGCCAAGGGCGATGGCACGCTTGCGGAGCGAGGCCAGGCCCTGGCCATCGCTCGCGGGCGAGGAGGTGAAGCCGTGGCCGTCGTCGGCGACGGTGAGCTCGAGCCGCGGCAGGGGCACGAGCGAGACGGTGATACGACTGGCCTTCGCGTGCTGCACGGCGTTTCTCACCGCCTCGAGCGCTGCACGCACGACATGGGCCGCGCGTTCGACGGAGACCTCGAGGTCGACGGCGGTGCCCTCGTTCCAGACGAGCTCCGGCCCGTGCTGCGCGAGCTCGCTGCAGCGGCTCTTCGTGTAGGCGACGAGCTCGACCCAGGTGCGAGCCGGCTCACGCAGGGCCCACACGGCAGTGCGCATGTCGTCGACCGCGCGTGATGCGATCAACCCGAGCGCTTCGAGGGCGGGCTGGGACCCGGGTTCGGACCGGTCTTTGATGGCGACGCTCGACCAGATGATGGCGGCCAGATCGGCGCCCACCGTGTCGTGGAGATCCCGCGCGATGCGCGCCCGGCTCTCTTGCAGCTGGGCCTCGGCGAGGCTGCGCTCGGCTTCGATCTTGGCCAGCTCGGCCGCTTGCAGGCGCCGCTCGATCTCGACGAAGAGCCGCGAGACGGCCCACGTCAACGCCAGTACCAGGAGCGTCACCGCGGCGCCGACCAGCGACCCCCGCACCGTCAGCTGCAACAGGAAGTGCAGCGCCGTGATGCCGAGGATGAGCCGCATGCTGATGGCCAGGTTCGAGGTGCCGATGGCCGAGACGACGAAGCCCACATGCGCCATCATGAGGAACCAGAGCGGCGAGACCTCGAGGGTGGAGAAGAACACGAGCCCCTGGCATGCGAGCTGGATGGTGACGGTCTCGACGAGGTCGAGCGCGCGCATGATGGGATGGGTGGGGCCGTAGCGACGATAGGCCGCGGTCGCTACGAGCCCGGCGACGATCACGAGCGAGCAGGCGCCGAAGAGCGTCACCTCATCGATGCCGAAGTGGACTCGTGTCGGTGTGAGGAGCCCGAGAAGCGGCAGCGTGACCCCTACGACCACGACGATGCCGAAGATGCCGAACGTGCGCTGAGCGCCGGACGGGTCGTTCGTGAATCCCGGGTTCGCCGGCGGCACGGACCTGGAGTTGTCGCTCGTCATCGAAAGGCACGCTCGCACACGCCTGAACGCGGCACAAGTGAGGTCAAATCGAGGCCTTTCCCGTCACCCCATGAGCATGGGGTGACGTCTGCGTGGCCGGGCGTCACGCTGCGAGCGAGGCAACGACATGAACTCCACGCAGATTGCGCCAAGCCCGTCGCCACAGCAGGTGCGCCCGGGGGCGTCGACAGACTCGAGGTCGCCATTGAAGGCGGCACTGCGCGGCATGAGCTACGCCGAGGGCGAGCGGGCGCTTGCGGTGGACCAGCCGGTCAAACATGAGGCCGGTGCGCAGGCCCCGCCGCCCGCCGCGGCGCCGGTCCAGCGGCAGTCCACCGAGAGCGGTGCCCCGGCGCTCCGGCGGATGCTCGGCGAGACGACGGACGTCGACCTCGTGCGCGACCTCAAGTACGCGATCGAAGATGCAGCGCCACAGGCCGACGGCTCGAGCCTGATCACGTACGACTGCGTCGGCTATCCGGTGAGCGCGAGTGAGGCGGCTGACCTGCGCGAAGCGGCGCACGGTCGTGAGCTCGAGCTGCTGGGCGAGACTCCCGCCGAGACCGGCGCCAGCCTCGAGGCGCGTGTCCAGGCGGCCATCCGTGCTGGCGACTACCCACAGATGATGACGCTGTCCGATGCGATCGCGGCGGCGTCCGAACACGCCACGGGCGGCGAGTGGCTCGTGCGCATCGGGACCGACGAGGTGCGCGCGACCCAGTTCGAAGCGGAGGCCGCGCGCGCCACGCTGGCCAAACATATCCCTGCCTCGGTCGACAGCATGACGCCGGGCGACGTCAAGCTGGAGAGCCTGTTCGCGGGCTTCCACATCGCGGCGGACAAGACCATCGCCGACGGGCTCGAGACCGGTGCGCAAGGCAGTGGGGTCCTCATCCGGCTCTCGCGCAGTCGCCTGCATGTGACGTTCAACGCCCCGCTCGAGGCCAAAGGTCCACTCGGTGCGCCGACCCTCACCGACGTCTCGAGCGTGTCGCTGCTCTTCGTGTCGGGCGCGGTCATGGTCGACGCGAAGGGCCCCTTGAGCGGCACGGTGCAGGAGACGATGCGCACGACCCTCTACAAGATGCTCGCGGGGTCGGGCTTCGAGAAGGCCGGCTACGATCCGTACGCCGACCAGTTCCTGGCGCAGCGGTTCGACGCCTTCCAGAAGAACCTCGCCGCGAAGCCCTCCGAGCCCGACGACGACAAGGTGGCGGGCAAGGACATCTCGAACG
Source organism: uncultured Myxococcia bacterium (assembly GCA_942493285.1). GTDB lineage: Bacteria > Myxococcota_A > UBA9042 > PHBI01 > PHBI01 > WYBB01. Next base: position 4,153,729 of record OW818691.1, on the reverse strand, counting down.
TCTATGCGGGCGCGCAGCTGAAGCTCCCCAAAGGTGTCGACCAGCTCGATGCCACGGGCACGGGGCTCGTCGTCCTGCCGAGCAGCACCGTCACCCTCACGCTCGCGTCCGGCGGGACGCCGACCGACGGCAATCTGGTGTCGATGAAGCGGGCCAACCTCGGTCTGAGCGGGGCCATGGTGCGTGTGAAGGGCGAGGACGTGATGCGTATCAGGTTCGTCGACTTCGAGCCTGGGGGCAAGGTCTCGTTGAAGCAGTTCGACCTCCTCGGCTCGGCCAAGGACAAGGCCGACTGGGAGTCGTTCCTGCGCGCGGTGTCGGCGGTGGCGACGAGCGGGACGAGCGGTACAGGGGTGCCGGCGGTCGACGTCGCGCGCGAGAGCGAAGCGACGCTGGTGCCCGGCCTCGCGAAACATGAGCTCGAAAAGAAGCTCGGCGACGCGATCCGCGAAGCCGTCGCCGCGAACCCCGACCTCGAGGTCAGTGGCAAGCCGCTGAGCGAGCTCCTCGGACTCTGAGAGGCCTACCCCATGTTGACGACCCAGGCGCGCACCACCCCTTTGCCCAGTGCGGTCCCGAGCCCCGAGGCCACCGTCGGCGCCGGCCAAGCGCCGAACAAACGTGAGCTCCGGGGCATGAGCTTTGCCGAAGGCGAGCAGGCGCTGAGGCCGGTGCAGATGATGGAGGGGCCGGGCGCGCCGAGCCCGGTGCAAGACGAAGCGGCGCCGGAGTCGACGGCTGATCCGGCGACGTTGAACGCGGCGCGTATCGACGCCCTGAAGCGTGACCTGGAGCTCGAGCAGGCGGACAACCAGCGCACCGCGACCGAGCTGGCGCCTGCCATCGAAGCGCTCGACGAGAAGCTGAAGACCGCGACCGGGGCCGAAAAGGCCGAGCTCGAGGCGGCGAAGAAGACGCTGAAGACCAAGCTCACGGCCGCCGACGCCAAGGTCGAGCAGGCGTACAAGGACCTCGAGCTGCTCGCAAAGGGGCCCGAGGTCACGCCGCTCGCGATGAACGACATGCTGGCGCGGCGACAAACCACGGTGTCGGCGGGCGCGACGTCCGATACGGCGTCGAAGACTGCGGTGGACGACAAAGGTGTCACCCGGACGACGACCACCGTCGCCAACGAGATGACGCAGGACGGAGCGTCCGCGACCAGCACCCACGCGACGAGTACCGAGGTCGGGCTGACCGGAGGGTCACACAAGACCTCGGACGAGAAGAAGGTCGTCAGCGGCGACAAGACGACGACCAACAGCTCGAGCACGACCAGCGCGCTCGATCTCACGAAGGGCAACTTCAGCCACAGCACGACCGGGGCGACGTCGAGTGACGACGCGTCCAAGCTCGACGGGTCGGGCAAGACCGGTACGTCGACGACGAAGGGGCTCGAGCTCGGGCCCGGCGGCATCACGAGCAGCACCTCGACGACCGAGACCAAGGGCAAGGACAAGGCGACGACGGCCAACTCCGACAGCGTGGTGCGGGGCGACGGCAAGCTCGGCGTGTCGAACACAAAGAGCAACTCGGTCGAGAACGGCGATGGCTCGGGCTCGAGCAGTTCGACCACGACCTCGGGCGGCATCATCGCGGACAAGAACAGCCTGGGCGCCTTTGGCAACGCCGAGACGAGCGGCGACAAGAAGTTCGCCAATGGCCTGTCGGTCAAAGGGAAAGCGGCGGCAGGCGGCAAGTGTGTCTACAGCATCGAGCCGATCCTCGGGACCGATCCGACGCAGTACGAGCTCAGAGGCACACTCACGTTGGACGCCTCGGTCAGCGGGGGTGGCGGGTACGAATACAAGAAGGACGACGCGACCACGGGCTCGGCGAGCGTCGGCGCCAACGCGTCGGCCAAGGTCGTGGCCACCTTCGGCCAGAAGCTCGATGCGGCCGGGGTGGCACGCTGGAAAGAGCAGCTCGCTCAGGCAGAGGCTGGCAACGGCAGCGGCGGGCATCCGTTCAACCTCATCGCGACCGGCGTGCGTGAGGGTTGGTCGCAGGCTCGTCGAGTCTACGACGGCATGAAGAGCGGCGAGGGAGTCACCAAGACGCTGCAGGACGGCGAGTCGCGGGGCCTGTCACTCGAAGCCCGCGGTGGGGCGAATGTCGACGCGAGCGCCAAGGGCGGCGGCGGCTCGTTCGGCGCGGGCGCCGGCTATGACAAGGGACGCGTCGTCGAAGGAAACGTGCGGCGCGACGGCGACACCACGACGACCGAGCGCAAGGTGACCGATGACGACGCGCTCTCGGGCAACGTCAAGGGCGGCATGGGTGTCGCCTCCATGAGCATCGGCGGCAAGCTCACGAGCAAGAAGGGCACCGGCTACACCTTCAAGGTGCCCGATGACTATCCGGACGCGGCGGCCGTGCGGCTCGAGGCCGAGCAGCTCGTCACCCAGGAGGAGCTCGACGACTTCGCGCGTAGGCATCCCAAGCTCGTGAGTGGCAAAGCGGTCACCGATGGCAGCGGCAAGGACCTCGATGTGGGTCTCGGCGTCGGCCCGGGGAGTGCCACGCTGACGGCCGGTGGCTCGCAGGAGAGCGAGCGCGGCGAGGAGTATGACAAGGACGGCAACGTCATCGCGACGACCGAGAAGCACACGGGCGAGAGCCACATCGGCGGCAAGCTCGCGCTCGGTCCGCTGGCCATCGGTTCGAACTCGAAGGAGCAGGTCGTCGCGTCGGTGCGCACGGACAAGAATGGTAATCAGAGTGCCCAGGCCGACGTCAGCGACACCGATACGGAGAGCGGCTACGACCTCGACGGTACGATTACGAACATCAGCAAGCTCGGCGACAAGACGGTCGAGAACTTGACCGGCAAGTCGCCGATCCTGGCGAAGAAGGACAAGACCGAGGTCGCCGGATTCTTCCTCGATGACAGCGACTTCCAGACCATCATCGACAAGGCCAAAGACCCTGCGAAGTGGAGCAAGGGCTTCTCGCGGGTCGCCAACATGGAGGACTGGAACACGCTGCGTTCGGAGATCAACGCGGCCGGAGGCGACAAGAACCTCGTCGCCGCGGCTCTGAAGCGATGGGGCGGCGGCGGGGAGCACGGGCGCAACAAGAACCTCGAGGAGCTGCTCGGGGTGCACAGCGGCGGTGGCGGCGACCGCTACGAGTTCCCGGACGGGGCTGGGGATCTGAAGCCGCTCTACCTGAAGCTCGTCGTCGGCAGCCCGATGGACGAGGTCGAGAAGCTCCTCTTCGGGGGGCATGTCGCCGATGCGGCTCAGCTCGCGACGGCGCTCGCCGACCAGTGTTGGAAGCTGCTCACCGACCTGCAGAACAAGCGTGGGGAGTTCGACAACGCCAATGTCTACGGCGAGATGGTGACGCGGGCGGGCAAGCGTGAGGGCGAGCTGCGTGTGCGTGGGAGCGTGTTGGCGGCGAACGCGGACGACAAGGACGTGAGCCCGGAGTCGATCGATCGCCTGCGGGACACGACCGAGTTCAATCGGCTGGCGGAGGTGTGCCGTGAGCTCGCGCGGCAGGAGGCGCGGCTCTTCGAGAAGATCGCGGCCAACCACGAAGGTATGATGGGCAACCACTCCGAGCCCGAGAACGTCAAGATGGTCAACGAGCTGCGCGCCAACGCGAAGCTCTGGGAGCCGCAGTACAACGAGATGATTCGCCTCGCGAACCAGTACGGCTTCACCTTCGTCGGCGAGACGTTCCGAGGGTGGAAACCCGACAAGGTGAAGCTGCAGTTCGCGTATGCCGGCAAGAACCCGAACAGCGCCGAGGCCACGACAGCGCAGCACGAGGCGGACGTCGGCGAGAAGCAGGCGACGGAGTCGAACGTGAACGCAGGCAAGGCGCTGAGCGAGTCGTTGGCCGTGACGGCAGGCATGCAGAAGAACGCCGACGGGTCGTACTTCGGCAAGCGGTCGAGTGCCGAGCAGGCGGCCTGGGACAAGCAGGAGTACGAGCGACTGCGCCCGATCTACGACACGAACTACAAGAAGCAGGAGCCGCTCGTCGCCGCGGCGCGGGCGGCGGCGACGCAGGCCAAGGGCAAGTGCAACATGCTGACGTCGACCGGCAATTGGGACCGGGTGTCGAAGGCGGCGCTCGGGCCCTACAATCAGGGATATGCGCTCTTCGGCGCGGCCGAGCGCTCCTGGCAGGCGGCGGTCCAGGCGCTGAAGTCCACCGACCTGAAGGGCCTCCAGCGTTACTGGTACGCAGCCCAATCGGCCCCACGCGACTTCAACGAAGCGGCCGAGAGCTTCAAGAAGGGCGACGCGCTCCAGGGTTAGGACGCCGAGGAACGCCCGAGTCCCGGGCGCTCGAAGCGGACAGCGTCGACTCCTCGAGCCGCTATCACCTGGACCCGAGCAGCAGCCCGACGTGCTCGCCGGACAGTTGGTTGAAATCGTACATGTATCGATGCGCTCTCATGTCCTGAGCAGGTCTTCCGTTCGACACGCCTTTGTGGAATAGGACGGGGGTCGGCGCGATGCCGGCCTCCGTTGGTTTCGAGGTGTGCGATGAAGCGGGTCTCCCTGGTGCTAGGTGCGTGTGCGAGTCTGTCTTTCGGTTGTTCCAAGAAGGAGCCGGCCCCCGTCGCGCCGCCCGCGGCCGAGGTCGCGCCTGCTGAGGCGAAGCCCGCAGGGGGTGATACGACTGCAGAGGCGCCCGTCGATGCCCAGGTCGCCGCCAAGGAAGCGGACACCGCGGCCATCGAGCAGGACGCGCTCGCGGCAGCAGGCCCGGACACCGCGGCTGACGCGTCAGTCGCCAACACCGCAGCAGACACCGAGCCAGGTGCGGCCGAGCCGGGACTCGCAGAGGCGCCCGCGCAGGCGCTGGTGCAGGGGTGGCTCGCGGCGCAGAACAACGGCGATTTCGCCGCTTACGAGGGGCTCTATGCGGCTCGCTTCACGGGCATCAAACGCGCGGGCGACCGCACGAGCCGGCTCGACCGCAAGAAGTGGCTCGTGGACCGGCAGCGCATGTTCACCCGCGCCATGAAGGTCGAGGCCTCCGATCTCATGGTCGAGGCCACACGCGGTGGCGCCATCGTGTCCTTCACGCAGACCTGGGAGTCGGGCACCTTCAAAGACGTCGGCCCGAAGCAGCTCGTGCTGGTGAACGAGGGCACGGCCCTGCGCATCGCGCGTGAAGAGATGCTCGCGTCGACCATCGCCGGCGCGTCGGCGAATGCACCGGTACTCGCCGCGAACCAGTTCCTCCCGGTCGTGTCGGCAGACGGCTTCATGGGCGTCGTGCTCCAGCCGAGTGTGGATGTGGCCAAAGTGCCCCACGAAGCGGCGGTCTCGCTCGAGCGTGGCCACGCCGCGTGGGCCAAGGTCGGGGGTGGTGAAGGGACCTACGAGATGTTCGGGGCTACGGGTAAGGTCTGCGAGGTGACCGCGACCGAGCGCGGCCTCTTCGCCAACGCGCGTTTCCATTTCGGCCAGGTCCAGACCTGGGACGGGACCTTCGATGGGCTCGACCCGTCGAAAGACAAGGTCGACGACGCGACTGTCGCGCGTGAGGTCCTCGACCTCGCCGGCGAAGGTGTGCACGAGGTCGCGAAGGTCGACGCCGTGGCGTGCAAGGGCGCGCTCTGGGCACGCCAGAAGGTCGACGCTGCGGCGGTCGTCTTCGCGGCGGTCGACGCGACCCCCTTCGCGGAGCGGGTTCGCGACGAGCTGCGCAAGACGGGGAGCTGGAAACAGACCCAGAAGGCCTTCGAGGCCGACGAGACCATCGAAGGCACCAAGGGCCGCTGGGACGAGTGGGAGTCCTCGCTGTCGGCCTCGGCGTTCGCCGGGCCCGACGGCACGACCTGGGTCTCGCTCTCGGTGAGCGCGGGCACGGGCTGCGGGACCTTTGGTGGCGCGACCTGGGGGCTCTGGCGAGTGACCCAGGCGGGCGAGTGGACGCTGCTCAGCGACGGCGACAACCCGGGCGACCCCATCGTGCCGATGGCGGCCTTCGACGCGGACGGCGACGGCAAGCCCGAGCTCACCGACGGGGGGACGTTGGTCCAGCCGGTCGGGGCCTCGTGGCGCCCGACGCGCAAGGTCGCCAAGCCCGACTTCGACTGCCCCTGCTGAGGTCGTCACTCCGCGCGACGAGCCTCCTGAACGGCCTGAGCTGCCTGCTCAGACCGGGGGGCTCGCGCTCGGAGGGAGCTCCCGTTGGCTCTGCGAAGTGAAGGCATCGAGCGTGCGCCGAGCGGTCTCGTGGTTTGAGACCGGATAGTCGGAAGAAAGTGTTCGGCTCCCGCTCACATCTCCAGGGGGGTGCATCCACCCGGCGCAAGAGACGCCGGTGAATGTGCCGGCTCACAACGCCCCTGGAGAATGACCATGAACCGCATCGCCCTCATCGCCGCCGTCCCGACCCTGCTTCTCGCCATTTCAACCGGTGCCGCCCACGCGGACTCGGATTCTCAGGGCTGGACCTGGAAAAAAGCCAACGAGAACTTCGGCGCCTATCTGGACATGAACACGTCGGCGACCGCGACCACCTACGGCGAGCTCTGCGCCGACGCCCGTGACGCCTCCGCGCAGTGCCAGACGATGCCGAGCACCTTCAAGTTCGTCTGCAATCTGGCGATGAACTCGCTGGTCGACAGCTACTGCAAGGTCAACTCGAACGCGCTTTTTCTCGAGGTGATGGGCTCGGCCAACGCCGACGCGAAGCTCTTCTCGAAACGGGTCCAGGTGGCAGGGATGCGCGCCTGGGCCCGGGTCGACGCGGTGTCGCCGCAGGTCGGCATGGGGCTCTACTCGCTGGGTCAGCGCATCGCGGGTGTCACTTTCTACTCGTCTTACGAGCTGCCGCTGGTGATGCCGGTGCCGAGCATCAGCGCCGAGGCGAAGTTCATGGCGGGCCCGGTGCCTATCTACGCGGAGGCAGGGATTTACGGCTCGCTGGGTGTGAACCTCGACGCCACGCTGACCTCGGCTGGTGTCGTGCTCAACGGCACGCCGTATGCCGGCGCCGAGATCGAAGTGGGAGCGGGTGTGGGCAATGACCTGGCGTCGGTCGGGATCCGCGGCTCGCTCAACCTCATCGACATCGAGGTCCCGGCTCGGGCCTCGCTCACGATGGGCAACCACGGCCAGGTCCACTACGAGATGGACACGCACCTCGACATCGCGTCGCTCGACGGCAGCATCGCGCTGGTGGTGCAGCTCCTGGGTGAGGAGATTGCGACGCTCACGCTCTGCAGCTGGGACAGCTACTACGACCGCAGCTGGGACCTGAACCACAAGGACGGGACCTTCACCCTCTGAGCGCCCAACTCATCAGAACTGTGAATGTAATCGAGAGGTCGTCCGCACACGCGGGCGGCCTTTCGGCGTTTGGGGGCAGCACGCTCGCGGTCTTTTTTTGCCCCTCTCTCACTTTTTTGTCCTCCCGGCGCTCACATCGGCGAGCGGCTGCATCCACCCGGCGAACCTCCGCTGGAGAACCCAAGATGAAGCTCTTCTCGCTCCGCCTCGTCCTTGCCACCGTCGCCCTCAGCTGCACCGCCGTCTTCGCCCTCGGCGGCGATGACACCTCCGCTACGTCCGCACCGTCCGCGCCGACCACCCTGCACACGGTCCTCGAACAAGCGCCTTCGCCGACCGCCGACACGCCTCGCAGCTCGGACACCCCACGCGTCGTCGCGGCCGCCCTCGCCCCGCTTCCGGCACGCGACCTCGCCGTCGGTGTGCGCCGCGTCTACGAGTTCGAGTCGCACCGCACCCTCACCATGACGACCAGCGGCGCGAAGGCGGCCGCGCGTGAGACCCGTTACGGGCTGGCCGGCCGTCTCAGCTTCGTCGTCGCGCAGGTCGACGACGACCTCGTCCACGTCGTGATGCGTTTGGACGACGCACGCGCCTGGGGCCTCGCCGAGTCCGGCCCCGCCCGCGACGCGTTGTCGGTTCCGTTTGTCGTGAGCCTCGAGCCGACGGGCCGCGTCGCCGCTCTCCACTTCGCCAAGGGCACCCCGGCGGCGGCCGCGAACCTGCTCACGAGTGCGGTCGCGAGCCTCCAGCTCGTGGCCCCCGAAGACGACACTGCAGCCAGCTGGGAGACCCTCGAGGATGACGCCGCCGGCGAGTATCGCGCGGCTTATGTGCGTGAAGGTGGTAGCGCAAAGCAGATCCAGAAATCGCGGCTCGCCTATGTTCGGCTCGTCACGCTCGAGGGCCTGCGCCCGAGCAACGAGGTCGCCGATTACGATGTGCGTTCGAACGAGCGCTTCGACCTCGGCGCCGACGGCTGGCCACACGCCCTCGAAGCTACCGAGCGCGTCAGCGCGTCGACGTCGGGGGAGGGTGGGATCGACATCGACTCGTCGGCCACCACCAAGGCCAAGCTCGTCGGCGCCGACCGCGTGAACATCGACCGCGCCGCGTTCGAGGCTTCATGGGACGGGCTCATCACCCGTGAGAGCGCGCGCGCCGCGACGTTCGCCGATGTTCGCCACAAGATCGACGCCGACCGCGTGAACGGCGCCGACTTCCATGCGCTGCATGGCGAGCTCGGCCGCGCCATGGCCGACGGCGGCCTGCGCTCGAAGGCCTACCCGAAGGTCGCCGCACGTCTCGGCGCCCTCATCCGCCTCGACCCGAAGGCGGCAACAAACGCGGCCCTGGCCGCCCGCACGGCCGGCTCCTTCGACGAGGCGGCGGCGCTGGTCGCGGCCCTTGGCGACGCCGGGACGCCCACCGCCCGCGGCGAGCTCGCCGACCTGCTCGCCGACGACGGGGTCGAGTCCGACCGCCGGGCTGCGGCCGCTGTCTATCTCGGCAACGCCCGCGAGGTCGACGCCGACAGCGTCGATGTCCTCGTGAAGACCGCGACCGGCCCTGAGGCCGACGTGGATCCGAAGGTCCGCGAGGCAGCACTGCTCGGCGCCGGCTCGGCGGTGAACCGCGCCAATACGCAGGGCGACGTGTCGACGGACGACGCGATGACGGCCCTCATCGAAGGCTTCGAGCAGGCGAGCACGCCGACCGAGCGTATGGCCTTTCTCGAGGCGCTCGGGAACACCGGCGACGGCCGCGCTCTGCCGGCTATCCAGTCCGCTTTCGGTGCGCCCGAGGCCGAGGTCGTCGCGACGGCGGTCATGGCGCTCCGCCTGATGCCCGCGTCGGTCGACCCGGTGCTGGCCTTCATGCTCGGCCACGCCCACCCGCTGGTGCGCCGCGCCGCGCTGACGGCTATCGGCCACCGCTCGGTCCTGCCGTTCGAGGCCGTTCTGCTCGAGCGCCTCGGCCGCGAGACCGACAGCGCCCTGCGTGTGGCCATCGTCGGCCTGCTGAAGGCGCTCGTCACGACGCAGCCCGAGCTTGGCGAGATCCTCGCCGAGGTCGCCGCCAAGGACCCCGACAACAACGTCCGCGAAGCTATCCTCTCGCAGCCCGAGTGACGGGGCGTAGAGCACTCGATACGGTCGAGGTCGCCGTCTCCGGCGGGCCCGAGCAAGGGCGCAAAGACCCCTGCAAGCCCCTAGAAGACCAGCGTCGTAATCGAGCGCGGCGGCGCCCGGACGGAGACGGCCTGGCCCTTCACCCACAGGGAAAAGGGTGTCTCGATATCGCTCTGGTTCATCACGATGACTGCGGTGGTGCCATCGGGGTTGGCGAACGCCGTCGTGAGGAGCTGACTGCGCGACGCGGAGCTCGTCACCCGCCGCGCGCGCGGCTGGATGAACTTCGAGAAGTGGCCGATATAATAGTAGATGTTCGTGTGGAAGAGCGTCCCGGTTCTGGTGTCGCCGTGGCTCGACGCGAAGCAGAAGTTCTGGACGTGATTGGGTCCTCCGGTCTCGTCCAGCAGGATATTCCAGTCGGTGAAACCCACGGCGCCGTTGTTGAAGTCGTTGATCATGCTGCGCCCGTACTCTTCGCCGAGCTCCCACGCGTTCAGCCGCTCCGGGTCGAAGTCTTCGATGGCGCCCTCGGTGAAGAGGAGATTCGTATCAGGGTAGGCTTCGTGCACACGCCTGATGTTGTCATACATCGGCAGGCCTCCGCTCCAGTCCTCGTACCAGTGGAAGCCGATGCCCCAGATGTGACGCGCGGCCTCCGGGTCATCGAGGTAGGTCTGCGCACGTTGCAAGATGAGGTCGCGGTTGTGATCCCACGCGATGATCTTCTTGTCGGCAAGCCCTTCCTTCGTGAGCGTCGGGCCGAGGTGGAGCTTGATGAAGTCACGCTCCTGCTCGGCCGTGTAGAGGCAGCTCTCCCAGCGCTGCTTCGCCATGGGCTCGTTCTGGACGGTCACGCCCCAGATGGGGATGCCGGCCTTCTCGTACGCCTTGATGAACTTCGCGAAGTAGAGGGCCCAGGTGTCGTTGTACTCGGGGAGGAGCGTGCCGCCTTGCAGCACGTCGTTGTTGCTCTTCATCCAGGCGGGAGGGCTCCACGGGCTCGCGTAGAGCGTCAGATGTCCACCGGCGGCTTTCGTCGCGGCCTTGATGAACGGGATCTTGTGCTTTCGGTCGCAGCCGATGTCGAACGACGCGAGTGTCTTGTCCCCGTCGTCGACATAAGTATAGCTCGCGCTGCTGAAGTCGCAGCTGTTGATGTTCGTGCGTGCGAGCGTGTAGCCGATGCCTTGCTGCTTGTCGAAGTAGGCGCGGAGAAAGTCTTTTTGGACCTTCTCCGGGAGCTTGTAGAACGTCTCGGCCGCCGCGTCGGTGAGTGCCGCACCGATCCCGAAGAAGACCTGGAACTTCTTCTGTGGGTCCACGAAGACCGCCACCTCGCTCTCCATGGGCTGCCCCATCGGCTCGAACGTGAGCGTGTCGGTCAGCGACAGCCGGAGCGTAGTGTCTCGCGCGGTCGTGTAGACCTTGACCGAGTCGTACGAGGTGTGAAAACGCATGGCGCCGTACTCAGCGGGGTAGTGCTGCGGGCTGGTTCATGAGGAAGCGGCCGGCGGTCGTGGAGACCTCGAAGAGGTCGAGGTCGCCGTCGCCGTCGAGGTCGCCCGGGTAGGCGTCGTACACGGTGTAGCTCGTGCTCGGGTCGTCGCGCAGGGTGAAGTGGCCGGTCCCATCATTGACCCAGAGCTCGTCGTCCTGCGGGCTGACGTTGGCGGCGCGACCGTAGGCGTCGAGGTCGCCGTCCCCGTCGAGGTCGAGGAGCGAAATCTCGGGCCGCAGCAGGAGCGTGCTCGTGCCGTCGAACGCGCCCGCAATAGGCGTGAACGTGCGTTGGCCGTCGTTCCGCAGGAGCAGCGGCTCGTCTCCGTGGGTCAGCGTCGGGAGCACCAGGTCGAGGTCGCCGTCGCCGTCGACGTCGCCGATCCCGATTTCCTGGGAGTTGATGCTCGCGCTGTGCTGGAGGCTCGGCGAACGTGTGAAGCCACCGAGCCCGTCGCCGTATGCGATGTAGAGGTCGAGCGAGCTCATGAAGGACGTGAATGCGAAGTCGTTGATCCCGTCGTCGTCGAAGTCGCCGACCGCGAGATGGAACGTGAACTCGGTCGCGACGGTCGCGCCGCTCGTGAAGTGGCCGCTGCCGTCGTTCACGAGGACCTGGATCTGCTGGTAGGTGGCGGCGATGAAGTCGAGGTCGCCGTCGCGCTCGATGTCCATAATCGCGACGGCGTAGCCGGCCATGGCTGGCAGGCCGTCGGTCTCGACCGTGAATGCGCCGCTGCCGTCGTTGCGCAGGATCCGCTGGGCCGGCTGCGGTGGGTGGATGGTGTGTCGCAACGCCAAAGCGTCGTTGTCGCCGTCGCCGTCGATGTCGCCGAGGGCTGCGCCGTAGCTGTAGTCGGGCGCCGAGGTCTGCTCGGTCGGGGTGAGCGCGAAGCCGGACGCATCGGTCGCGCCGAGCCACACGCTCAGTGGGGTCGTGAGCCCGACGCCACCGCTGCTGAGGATGTCGAGGTCGCCATCGCCGTCGAGGTCACCGAGCGTGGCCGAGTCGCGAAAGCCCGGCAGCGTGCTCGGATGCGCGACGAACAACCCCGACGCGGGCGCGGTAGCGATAGTGAAGGCGAACGCGTGGGGGCGCGCGTTGACGTGCTCGGGCACGACGCTGACGACCGCTCCGTCGGTGATGGTGACGTCGACACGCTCGCCGGCGAGGAAGCCGCGGGTCGGTGTGAAAACGGTCACATCTTCGCTGGGACCATGGCTCCAGGTTCCAGCCGCGCGGCCACGTTGCGACGACACGACCGGGAGCGCGATGGTTGTCGGCAACGAGACCCGGCACGAGAAGGTGAGCGCAAGCGGCGCATGCGGCTGGGCGGAGATCGCGTTGCGCGTGGGCTCGGTCTTGACCAACGTGAGCGTGGGGCAGGTGCAGGCGCCGTTCACGCAGACCTCGCTGCCGACGCAGGTGCAGGCGACGGTCTCGGGCTCGATGTCGGCGACGGTCTCGGGCTCGATGTCGGCGACGGTCTCGGACTCGATGTCGGTGACGGTCTCGGGCCCGGTGTCAGCGACGATATCGGCGACGGTCTCGGACTCGATGTCGGCGACGGTCTCGGACTCGATGTCGGCGACGGTCTCGGGAGAGGTCACCGCATCACGTGTCTCGTCGGTCGAGTCCCCACACCCCGTCGCCACCATGACCAGCAAAATGAGACACCGCATGGGTCCGACCATCGCACGCCCGCCACAACTTGGCCACCCGGAGGTGCTCGTCCCGAGCCTGTCCGGCTCGGCGACATCCTCGCCCAGGACGCCGTCATCGACCCCGAACCGAACGTCCAGAAAGGCCATTCGCTCGCACGTCGAAGGGTCACATCGACTCGGGCCAGACGCCTGGCAACAGCAGTGACACGACGCGCTCGGGCGGGAGCGACACCTCGGCGGCGATGACGGCCTCCGCGCTCACGACCCGTGCACGACCGTGCTCGCCGCCCAGCAGGCGCCCTCGCCGCCAACGCGCTGCGGCCGCGTGCAGCGGCATGCCACGCGCGTCGAAGGCGAGCCTCAGCGTCGGTGAGCGCTGCCTCCACAGCTGCGGGCGAGCGCGCCGAGAACGCTGATGCGACCGGCGCCCAGGCCGCCCCGAGCCGGGTCTTGGAGCGGGCGAGACGGCGGCCGGCCCGCACCGCCGCGCGGGTGTCGCCGTCGGCCATCGCGACCCGGAGCCGCACGGTCTCGACCTGGAGCCTCACGAGCGGGAAGATGCGGGTGAGGCCCGAGCGCATGAGCGGGCCCCAGGTCTCGTCCAGCGCCGCCCGCGCGAGTGGTCCACGCCCGTTCGACTCGTAGAGCGCGAGCTCGGTGAGCGCGATGAGGCGGCCGATGTGGGCCGTGCGGTCGCTCTCGTACACGACGTTCGAGCCGCGGGCGACGCGGGCTCGGCCAAGGTCGGGGCGGTCGGCGATGAGGTCCGCCATCCAGCCGGTCTGCAGGTCGACGATGCCTGCGAAGAAGCCGCTCGAGTGGGTCGCGTAGGCGGCCTCGACGGCGCCGAGCCGGTCGGCGAGCAGGCGCCAGCGGCCCGACAGGTAGAGGGCTTCGAGCCCGAAGATACGCGCGAGGTGCACGTCGATGCCAGCGTCGTGGCGCGTCGCGAGGCTCGCCTCGGCGCGCTGCGCGAAGTCGGCCGCGCGCTCGAAGTCGCCGTGCAAGAAGCCGTTCATCGCGAGCGCCGTCTCGTAGCGCCCGCGGACCTCGGGGAACGCGTCGACGAGTGGCTTCAACGCCGCGAGCACGGTGTCCTCCCACGGGCTGCGCGCTTCCATCGCGCGCATCGCCGCGAGGCCGAGCTCGACACACAAGAAGCTCGCGGCGCGCTCGGCGTCGCCCGACTCGAGCGCGTCGTAAAGGCCGTCCGTGAGCACACACCACGAGCGCAAGAAGTGGGTCTGCGACCAGAGAAAGCCGGCCGTGAGCCGCGCATCGAGGACGAGGCGGCGCCGGGGGTCGACGGGACGCGGCTCGAGTGAGAGCCCACGACGCCTGACCCGACGGCGCGCCATGAGCCAGCCCCAGAGCGCGCCAGGGGCGGTGCGCGGTGCGCGGACGCCGAGCTGGGCGAGGAGGGCCGAGGCGAGAGGCTGGGCGCGCTCGACGTCGCCGCTCTGACCGATGAGGTCGAAGCCCAGGCGCGCGAGCTCGCGGGCCTCATCGCCTTCGAGGTGGCTGGCCGCGAGCGCGTAGGCGGCCGCCCCTTCGCGTGGGTGGCCGGCGAGGCCATGGACTGCGCCCAGACGGGCGGCGACGGTGCTCGTGCGAGGGTCGCCGGGTGGCAACAACTCGAGCGCGCGCTGGAGCAAGGTGGCGGCGTGTTCGAGTGAGCGCAGGTCGGCCGCGCGCAGGCCGGCGGTGATACTACACGCGAGCTCACGCGCCTCGTCTCCAGCGCCGCGGTACCAGGCTGCGAGCACGGCCGGGTCGACGCCGCCTTCGGCCTCGGCGGCAGGTGCGAGCCGTGTGAAGAGGTCTCTTCGCACTTCGGTCGGGAGCCGGGCCAGGGCGGCCTGGCGGACACGGTCATGGACGGGTGTGAGGCGGGCGCGCTCGCCGACGTCATCGGCGTGGGCCAGGTGCGCACGCGCGAGCTCGGCGAGTGCCGCGGGCTCGTCGTCGACCTCGGCGGCGAGTGCTGCGGCGCGTCGTGCGACCGGGCGACCGGCGAGTGCCACGACCGAAAGAAGGCGGAGCGCGGGCGGTGACAGAGCCCCGCAGCGGCGGTCGAGCATGAGCTCGAGGCTCGGGACGTCGTCATGCGACGCGCCCGAACGAGACCAGCGTACGAGCTCACGGATGAAGAGCGGTACCCCGCCCGAGGCCGTCGCGATGAGGTCTGCGTGTGTGACGTCGGCGCGCCCGCCGTCCGCCGTGAGCAGGGCCAATGCCAGGTGGGTCGCAGCCTCGTTCGTGAGCGGGCCGAGCTTTATCGTCTCGACCGCCACCCGGCTCCGGCGGCGCCCGACCAGTGACAAGAACCGGTCTTGCCATGTCGCCTGGTCGGCGTTGAAAGGGCCTTCGTCGGCGGGGCGCGCCGTCGCCACGAGGAAGAGGCCAGGTGCGCGGGCAGGGGGTGGCGACGTCAGAAGGGCCGTCAGGACGGCGGCGCCGTCGGCGTCCCCCCACTGCAGGTCGTCGATCACCAGCGCCACGGGCCGCTCGGCCGCGACATGATCGAGCAGCGCACGGAGCCCCCTGGTGGCGAGCTCACGCGGGTCGGTCACAGCGGCCGACAGCCCAGAGACGCCCGGGAAGGCGGCGCCGAGGACCGGGAAGAGGTGCACCAGGGCCGCGACCTCGACTGGGCGCGCGGCGGCCCGGGCGGCCGGCGGGAGGGTCGCGATGAGGCTCGCGAGCTCGTCCACGAGGCCGTCGACGAGCTTGAACGGTACGGCTTCCCCGGCATGACAACGGCCACGCACGACCCAGGGGGCCGGGCCCTCGCGGCTCTTGAGTGTCGCGGCGAAGAGGTCGACGAGCGCGCTCTTGCCGACGCCGGAGCGCCCCTCGACCAACACGAAGCGGGCGCGTCCGTCGGCGCGTGCGGCCCACGCCGTCTGCAGGCGAGCGAGCTCGGCGTCGCGGCCCAGGGTGCCGACGGTTTGCCGCCCGGCCGCGCCAAAACCCAGTGCGGTCGCGCGGCGCCCGAGCGACGCGAGTGCCGCGGCGGCGGTCGGGCGGGAAGCCGGGTCGTAGGCGAGCAGCGCGGCTGCGAGGTCGGCCAGGTCGGCGAGGGCGGGGACGTCGGCGACGTCCGCGAGGGTTGCGGCGAGCTCAGGCGCGAGGGCGTCGGGGTCGAAGGCGTCTGGCCCGGCCGGCGCGGTGGGCACGGCTGGGACGGCGGGTGCGATGGGCACGGCGCGGCCCGCGAGCGCATCGATGAGCATCACGCCGACGGCCCAGAGGTCGGCCGCCGGTCCGAGCGGCGCACCGGTCAGGTTCTCGGGCGCGAGGAAACGACGGGTGCCGGCCCCATGGCCGGGGACGAGCCCCTTGCCGACCGCCTCGGCCGCGACGGCGAGGCCGAAGTCCAAGAGCACGAGCCGCCCGTGCGGCTCGACGAGCACGTTCTGGGGCTTGACGTCGCGGTGCACACGACCAGCGGCGTGGAGGTGATGGAGCGCGCGCAGGAGCTGGCGGAGCGCGTCACGCAGGCTTTGGGCGTCGAGGGCGCCGCCGGGTCGGACGAAGCGGTCGAAGCCGACCCCGTCGACGAGCTCCATCGTGAAGAACCAGAGGTCGCTCGACTGGTGGAGCTCGTGAAGGCGGATGAGGTGTTCGTGGCGCAGCTCGGCGAGGCCGCGAAACTCCTGCTTGAAGAGGAAGAGGTCACGAGCGCTGTGGCCGCTCAGGACCTTGAGCGCGACGTGGCTATGCAGCGCTTGGTCGGCCGCCCGATAGACCGTGCCGAAGCCGCCGCCGCCCAGGCGAGACAAGAGCTCGAAGCGACCGGGGTGCCCGCCGATAGGAGGCCCGAGCCATTGGCCGGTGAGGTCTTTCGCCTCGGGCGCCGCGCGTGAGTGGTCCCCCATGGCGACGCGGCGCATGAGCTCGAGCGAAGGGGAGTCAGACGGCGGTGCGTCGAGGTCGAACGAGGTGTCGCCGTCGGCGGACACCGGCGGCGTCTTCTCGTCGCTATCGATCATTCCGGTGCGGACCACTGCTCAGGGCTCGTCGTCGCCGAGGCCGACCTCACGCATCCTCGCCGCCAGCCGCTCTTTGACGGTCTCGAAACGTTTACGCAGGCGCGCGGCCACCAGCTTGACCCCGCTGTCCGTCGCGCACTCGTCGGGCGCCATGATCTCGGCGACGTCTCGCCATGGCAGCTCACGATCGAGCCGCAGCCCGAGCAGCAGCCGGTCCTCGTCGGGCAGCTCGGCGCGCAGCTCGGCGAAGCGGTCTTTCACCTCGGTGCGGAGATACGGGCGTGTCCGACTGCGCACGACCTCGGCGAGCGCCGAGGCCGGTCCCGCGTCGTCGAGCGGGCGCGCGCGCCGAGCCTGGTTCTGGTCGCCGCGCCGATGGTGCAGGGCCGCGTGGCGCGCGACCGAGAAGGCCCAGGTTCGAAAGCTCGCCTGCCACCTGAAGCCCGCGAGCTTCTCCCACACCTGGCCACACCAGAGCGCGAAGACCTCGTCAGCGTGTGTCTCGTCGCGGTGGAAGGCCACGAGGAAACGATAGATCTCGGGGCCGTAGCCCTCGATCGCGCGCGTCGCCGCGGCGTCCATGTCGCCCGCCTCTGCGGCGCTGCGGATACCCGTGTCGAGCGCGGCTCTGTCGACGTGTTCCACCATACGACGAAAGATCCTCCGTCCCAGACCGCGCTGTCAAGGCGGTGCGGATCGCCCTTCGACCGCTTCGCCCGTGTCCTCTTCGACCGCGCTCGAGGCCGTGGTCTCCGTCCTCTGTGTCGGGGAACGCATCGTGACGTCAAACGTCCCTGGCCCGGATCACGAGCTCACCGCGCGAGCGGGCACCGAAGCGGCGCATCAGCAGGTCGAGGCGATTACGCACGGTGTGGGGCGAGATACCTTCCATGGTGGCGATCTCGAGGTTGCTCAGACCGTGGGCGACATGCATGAGCAGGCGCTGTTGGGACGAACGCAGGGCGCTCGTATAGGCGACCCGCGGCAGTACGACCGGGCCTCGCGAGACTGCCTCCGGGTTGGAAGGAGTCGTGGAGGCGGCAGCCGCAAGTGCGCACAGCTCGGCGCGGCTCTGCACGTCGAGCTTGAGCAGCCCGCGTGTGAGGTGGCTTCCAACGGAGCCGACCGTGACACCGAGCTCGAAGGCGATCTCCTTGTTGCTTGAGCCCCGCGAGACACGCTCGGTGATGAATCGTTCGCGCACGGTAAGGAGGCCCGGCTCGGGACGGTGCCCGACGAGCCAGGCGCTCTGCCCACCCTCGCCGGTGCGACCGACCACGCTGGCCTCTCCGTGGAGGATGTAGTCCCACAAGGTGTTGCCCTGGCCACCTGCGCTTTGGGCGCGCGCGGCGCGTTCGCGCAGCCCAAGGCCGTGCCAGAGCTCCGGGAGCATGAAACGTAGACCCTCGGCCTCGGGCGGGTTGCGCCCCTTGCTGATGGGCCACAAGATCGAAAGGGTCGTGAGGGAGGACGGCGCACCGTAGTTCGCCAGAATGCCTCCGAGGTCGCTCACGCCCCACTCGCCCAGCTCGCCGAGCAGCTCGCGGCGCGAGCTCGCTGGCAGGGCCGCAGTGAGCCCCCGCAATCGGCCAGCAAAGACCATGTGGGTCGATGCCGTCGTCGCGACCTCTGGCAAGCGTTGGCTCGTGTCACGAATCTTCGCGGCGAGAAGCGTGTCATCGGAGAGCATCACGTCGGTCGCGCCAGGGCGGAGAACGGGCTGTTGGATCATCACGAGCGCGCCGCGGCAGCTCGGGCGCAGTGCGTCCAGGATGTGGGCGAGCCAGCGATCGTGGGTCGGGTGTTCGACGGCGCGCAGCGCGCGCGTGAGCTCGGGTAGGACAACCCTCATCGGCCGACCTTAGGGCTCGAGCCTTCGTCGGGCAAGACGACATCCGGCCCGACTTCGGCCGGATCTCTTCGGATGAGATAGTACTTTTAGCGAGGGGCGGTGGCTGAGCGTTGCCGACTCAGGGAGAGGCGCTCTAGGACGGCACTTCAACCTGAATGAGGAGCCGCCCGTGACCATGCAGCGCAGCGTGGACAGCAAGACCGACGCCCAACCCTCGAGCAGCGGTCAGGCGTCGAGCACGTCTCGCCGCACGACGCAGCTCAAGCAGGGTCTGAGGACCGTGTCGTTCGCGGAAGGGGAGGCGCGGCTCGCGGCTGGCGACGAGAACATCCAACAGCTGGCTGCCGAAGGGGTGTCGGGGGCGGGAGGTCCCTTGCCACACCTCGACACGGTGCAGGCGGCCTTCGGCCACCACGACGTCAGCGGTGTCAGAGCGCACGGTGGCGCGCATGCGCAGAAGGCGACGAGCGCGATGGGTGCAGCGGCTTTTGCCACCGGAAACGACGTGGCCTTTGGGGGCGCACCCGACCTACACACGGTCGCGCACGAAGCTGCCCACGTCGTGCAGCAGAAGCGTGGTGTGGCGTTGAGCGGCGGCGTTGGTCGCAGCGGGGATCCATACGAGCAGCACGCCGACGCTGTGGCGGACGCGGTCGTGTCTGGGCAATCGGCCGAAGGTTTGCTCGAAGCGGGCCCGAGTGGAGGCGAAGAGCAGGCGGCCGTGCAGGGGTTGTTCGGCTTCGGCGACGACGAAGAAGGTGAAGACCAGGGAGACCAGGGCGGCGGCTGGATGGACCAGGCGAAGAGCAAAGCGGGCCAGGCCTGGGACGGGGCGAAAGAGGCCGCGGGTGGCGCCTGGGATGGGGCGAAAGAGGCCGCGGGTGGCGCCTGGGATGGGGCGAAAGAGGCCGCGGGTGGCGCCTGGGATGGGGCGAAAGAGGCCGCGGGTGGGGCCTGGGATGGGGCGAAAGAGGCCGCGGGTGGGGCCTGGGATGGCGCGAAGGAGGCCGCGGGTGGGGCCTGGGATGGCGCGAAGGAGGCCGTGGACGGAGCCTGGGAAGGTGCCAAGAAGGCCGGTGGCGAGCTGGCCGACGAGGTCGGCGGAGCCTGGGCCGAGCTGAAGCAGCTGGCCGGTGACAAGTGGGAGGAGGTGAAGGCGCTCGCCAAGAAGTACGGCCCGGAGGCCGTGTTGAACGAGTCCAAGGCCCAGACCCAGAAGGAGTCGGTGGTCGGGCTCGGCAACAAGTTCACCACGGAGATGGAAGAGAAGGTCTGGTGCAACCATCCTGCCGGCAAGATCTCGGGCAAGTTCGCGATAGACGTCGTCTACAAGTTCTTGAGCGACCCCGATGGCGACAGCGGTTGGAGCTACCTGCCCTTCTTTGGCACACCCACCAAGCCCCCGAGCAAGGACCCGGACGCTCCCGAGCGTACGGTCGGCGCCGCCAACGGGTCGAACGGCAAGCACGGGCTCGCGGCCGAGGCGAAAGACGAGATCGGGAGGGCGTTTGGAATCAAGGCCGCCATGAAAGCAGTCGGTGAGGCGCAGGTCAGCCCCGGCGGCAAGAAGGAGGGCAAGCTCGCGACAGCCCTGGAGCTCGAGTTCATGCTCGGCAAGATGCCCGTCTCGCTCACCGGTGAGTTCAGCCTGGTGAAGTACGAGCAGGGCAAGGGCATCAAGGTCGGTGTCTTCGAGGCCGGGATCGAGGCCAAGTCCGGCAGGTTCGAGTACACCTGCACCAAGGGCCAGATGAAGGGGGCCAAGGTCGCCGTCGAGGTCGTGCCCAAGGGGGTCCTGACGTTCGACCCCAACGAGCTGTGGTTCGCCGAGAAGTGCGCGGCCTGGGTCGTCGGCGGGGCCGGTATCCCCTCGGCGCTGCTCGTGGGCGGCCTGCTCTCCGTGGGTTCTTCCCTCGTCCGGCTCGCCTCGATGGACAACGTCCTCGAAGGCCGGGACACCGCCAAGCGTGCGGCCATCGACATGCACCGGTACGGGCATGACTTCGTGAACACCCTCGCCGGCAAGAGCTACGCACCGACGAACGGAGGCGGCGCCGCTCTGGACTACTTGAAGCAGCTCGAGCAGGCCGAGGGTCCGGCGGCGGTCCAGACCTTCATCCAGACCTTCAATCCAGCCGCGACCTACACCCAGGCCGTCAGTCAGGCTTGGCGTGACACCAGGCAGAAGGCCATCGACGCCTACTGGAAAGCTCACCCCGCCGAGAAGATCATGTCGCTAGGCGGCCATGGCCCGAAGTCCGACGGCATGCAGGCGCTCGAGCGCTTCATGGCCGACGACGAGCCATGGGTGACTCGGTATTCGTCCTGAACCTGCTCGCGGTGCGTCGCGGAGCGCGTCAGGGCGGTGACGTCCCCGGGGCCGACCAGCGGCCGTCGCGAAGATGTTGCACGCCATAGCTTGCGCCGGGCTCCGCGCTTATGTAGACGCCCCGCGCCCCTGGGTTCTGCCTTCGGGGCATCGACTCGGAGGTCGACCATGCGCCAGCTCTTTGCCTTTGCGGTTCTGCCCCTCCTGCCCCTCCAGCTCCTCATCGGTTGTGCCGACGCCTCGTCGCTGGACCCGGTGGACGATGACCAGCTCGGCGCGGAGACCGGCGTCGCTGCGCTGGACGACAAGGCCGACTCGCCGAACACGGGTGAGCTGCGCGTGCGCACGGGCGACCTGACCGTGTGGCTCAAGGTCCGCGGGCGGACCGACCACGAGGGCCAGACCGGCTCCCGCCTCATCATCGAAGGTCGCGCGAGCCGTGACCTCGCCGACGCCATGAGCTGGATCCCGGACGATGCATTTGGTGAGGTCGTCATGAACACCAAACGTAAGTTCCAGGTCGTCTTCGACGAGCCCCACGAGCTCAACACGGTGCTCTCGGGCTCGCCTGTCTTCCTCTCCCTGACCAGCACGACCGGCACGCCCCGCAACTACAACGTGCGCTTCGCGGTCGAGCCCCGCTTCGCGGAGTTCAAGGGTTCGAGCGCCATCTTCGTGCGTGATGCGGTGCTGCCGATCTTCGTGCGCGACGGCGCGACCAACCTGCGCTTTCGTGGCCTCGCGACCGTCAACGGCACCTCGACCGGGTTCTCGGTCAGCAACGACGACGACAGCGAGCCGACCATCCTGCGTGAGGATGACACGCGCTACACGTTCGACTGGACGCCGACGAACCTCGGTCTGTCGATGACGCCCACGACCGACCCGGTCACCTTCAGCGCCTTCTTCGAGAGCGGCCGCACAGCGTCGAAGGCCGCTCGTCTCTTCCCGATGGTGAGCAAGCTCGCCATCACCAGCGGCGACCCGTACGACGACCTGGTGGTCCAGCCCACCTGCTCCGACGCGACACGCGCCTGCATCGTCGCAGCGAACGGCAGCGACGACCTGGGCGCCTGCGGCGTCTACCGCGACGTGCGTGTCTGCCTGCAGGCAGGCCCGATCTGCGGCGAGGACTCGCCTGACCTCGAGCTCTTCGAAGTGCCTATCGACGTCTCGGCGAACCTCGCGGCGTTTACCGCGGCCTGCCCGCGCGGCGGCTCGGAGTGCGGGCTCGACCGGGCGACGTTGTATCGCCTGCCCGAGTGCCTCGAAGCCCTGCCCGACGTCAACGGGCTCGCGACCATGGTCCTCTCGATGGAGGACCGCCAAGGCGAGTACTGGCCCGTCCTCGAAGACGGCAGCCTCGAGGAGATCTTGCAGGTGAGCCCGTTCTCGATGGCCAGCGGTGCCGCCGGTGAGCTCCTGAGCACACTCGGCGCCTACGCTGGGTCGTTCGAGGCGCGTTATTGGGTCGGCGAGGTCGAGGTCAATTGCCAGAACTGCCACGAGTGGCAGGTCATCGTGCTGGCCTATTACCCGTCGGCCGGCCGCCTCTTTGTCCTGCGCGGCGGCTACTTCTGGGACTCGTGAGCCGGGGCGGAGACGCAGCGGCATCGGTGACCCTGACGCTGGTCCGCTTGCCTCTCCTGGGTCACTGCTGGAGGCCGCGCACCTGGACGAGCTCGCGCACGGCGTCGGTCCCCGTGACCGGTGTCGTGAAGACCCGACGCGCCGCCCTGGGAGAGTGCCGCTAGCGTCGACACACACGAGCTCGGTGCTGTCGCCGAGGACGTCGCTCACCGCCACGTACGGAGTGCCGAGGTAGCCCTTGGGGCGCCAGAGCTGCGCGCCGTCCTGGGCGACGTCGACGCCGCCCGCGCTCCAGGTCACGAGTGTGTCGAAGGCCGAGAGGGTGAAGACCTGGTCATCGTGTGCCGTGGCGAAGTTGAAGGGGCCGGCCGCCACACGCTCGGACGGACCCGACCCGTCGATCACCTCGAGGTCCTTGTCGGTCTCGCTGCGATAGCCCGTGAACAGGATGACCCCACCCGCGACGGCTGGCCATTCGACGCTGACCATGGTCTGTGGCCCGACTTCGGTGGTCCCGACGGCGGTGCTGTTGGCGCGCCACACGCGGCCGCCTGCCGCGAAGAAGTCGAGGTAGCCGTCGAGCACGGTGAAGAGGCTCCCCTCGTTGAAGGGATTCAGCGCGACGACGGGCATGACGTCGGCGCTGGAGGCGTCAGGTGCAACCGAGAGGACGCGGCGAGTGCCGTCGCCACCGAGGCGAAAGGCGCAAGAATCGCGACATCACGACCCCCGAATCAGGACCGCGCGCGACGCCTCCGCAAGGCGCCGCTCAGTGGGATTGGTAGGGCAAATCAAGACCTGGGCAACACAAAGAGATTGTCACGGTAGCTCGAGCTCGATGCGGTAGGGACCGAGGTCGAAGTCCGACAAGAAGCCGTCGACAAAGACGAAGTAGCGGGTCTCTGCCTCGACCCCGAAGCTGACGGTCTCGACGCCGCGCACGCGGGTGTCGTCGGCGCAGGCGACTTCGGAGGCGGTGTCCTGGCAGGAGGTGCGCACGTAGACGGCGAGGTCGGCGCTGTCGCCATCGGGGATGACCCGCACTGTCGCGCGGCCCGAGGCGGGGGCGACGAAGGTCCAGAGGTCTTCCTTGGACTGGTTGCCAAAGAGGAGGCACGAGCCTTCGAAGTACTGGCTGTCGGAGGTGCGTGGGTCACCCTGGGACGAGCCTTCGGTGAGTGGAGTTGCAGCCGCGCACAGGACGTCGAGCTCGGGTTGGCAGATGCTCGAACAGCCGTCGCCCGAGACAGGCGGCGTCTGCGCGTCGTCGCAGCCCTCGAGGCCGGTGACCTGTCCGTCGCCGCAGACGTCGGGCACGAACGAGAGGCGCAGCTCGAAGGCGCCAGCGTCGTCGCCGATGGCGTCGACGAACAGGGAGAGCGGCACACCGCCGGGGACCGCGAACGAGGTGAACTCCGTCTCTTCGGACGAGGCGTTGTCGGCACACCCGAGCTCGCTCGAGGCGTCGTTGCACTGTTCGCGCACATAGACGCCGAGGTCGGGCCCGCCGCCGAGCTGGAGCTCGAGCGTGCCGGTCTGATTGGCGAGGCCGGCGGTGACGGTGTAGAGGCGCTCCTGCCCGCCCGCTTGTCCGGTGCAGGTCGCGGCGACCAGCGAGGTGGCGCCGGTCGTGTCGCCAAAGACGACGACCTCGGTGTCGGTGACGGTCAGGGTCGAGACCGGGGCGGCGCAGAGGGGGGCGACGTCGCAGGAGGGCAGGCCTGCGCAGTCGTCGTCTTCGCAGTCGAAGCGCCCGTCCTCGTCCTCGTCGCCCGGGGTGATGCAGTCTTCGGGTGCGACGCAGAGCCCGCTCTGCGAGACGCCGGGGACGTCGTAGCAGTCGCCGAGCACGGGGCAGTCGCCGTCGTTGCGGCAGCCCGGGACACAGATGCCGATGTCGACGATCTGGCCCCCTTCGAAGATCTGAAACGGCGAGCACCGATAGGCGTCGCGACACGGAGCGCTGGTCGAGGTCGAGCAGCGCGGCACACACTGGCCGCGGTCGCCCTGCTCGAGGCAGAAGAAGTCGGCGCCACACGCCCCTTCTTCGAGGGGGTCACACCAGCGCCGGCACTCGCCACCGGGGTGGCCGGCGGTCGCTTCGCCGAGACAGACCGGAGTGGGGCCGGCGCACTCCGACGTCGACGTGCAGGGGGCGTGCAACTCGAGGTCGCCGCCGACGCAGGCCGCGACGCCCTCGCAGTCGCTGTCGTCGCAGTCGGTGCGACCGTCGAAGTCGTCGTCGTTCAGGTCGTCGCACTTGGACTCGATGGGCTCCTCGGTGTCGGTGTCCAGGTCGGCCGCGATGTCGTCGGTGACTTCCGAAATGTCTGGCGACATGTCTGGGGCGATGTCGGTGGATACGTCGGAGGTGACATCGGGTGATGTCTCGATGTCTGCGACTGCGGTGTCGGCCACGTCGGAGACGTCCGAGACGTCCGAGCCAGGGCTCGCCACATCGCTCTTCTCGTCCGATCCGCACCCTGCCAACACCACCAGACACGTCACCAACAGAACTTTCATGTCCAGAGGTTACCCCACACTTGCGACGACTTGAAGGCAGGTTTGTGCCGTTCGGATGACGGCCTGGACCTGGTCGTCGGCCGCGAGCTTGGTTGATGGACCCGAAGCGTTGTAAACAAGACGTCCAATCCGTCACCGAGGAGCCTCTATGGGAACCTGGAGAACGGGCCTCGTGCCCATCGGCGTGGCACTCCTGGTCGCTGCCTGCTCCGAGCGTTCATCCCCAATCTCGCTCGGCTACCGCGCCATCGATCTCGGTCCCGGCCGCTGCCTGGGCGTCAACGAGTCAGGCCGGGCCGTCGGCCTCGACGGCGATCGCACCTTCGTCGTCGACTCCGACGGGACACGCACGGTGCTCCCCGACCACGACGGCGAACCACCCGTTGGCCTCGCCATCGGTGATGACGGCAGCGTGGTCGGATACACGCACAGCCTGGACCACGGCCAGGTCGCCGCGGTTCACAGAGACGGCGTGTGGCAAACACTCACCGACGGATGGGGCAACGCGCTGGCGGTCGGCCCAGACGGCGAGATCGTCGGGGTCAGCGCCAGCCCGACCGGGCCCACCGCGTTCGCAGTCGTCGACGGCAAGGTCGTTGCGCTGCCTCTCCCGTCCGGCTCGAGCGCCGGCTACCTCATCGGTCATGGCAAGGTCGCCGGGATCTACGAGACCGAAGACGAAGAGACCCATGCCTTCGCAGCGACGCTCGATGGCTCGTTCGAGGCGTTGGGCACCTTGGGAGGCGCCACTTCAGCGCCGCTCGGTATGAACCGCGCTGGCATCATCGTCGGTGTCTCCGAGACCGCGGACGGGGCCGCTCATGCCTTCATGCGGCTGGTCGACGCTGAGTCGCTCACCGACCTCGGCCGCCCCGAAGACGCCATCGGCACCAACGCCCGCGGCATCGACGACAAGAACCGCATCGTCGGCAATGCGCTCTACGCCGACGGGACATCCCGGCCCGTGGTCTTCGCGCGTGGCGACTACCTCGACATCATGCCGAAGGACGAACAGGGTGAGCTCTTCATCAGCGCGCACGTCGCCCAGGTCACGCCCAATGGCCTCGTCGTGGGTTGGGGCATGCCCAGGAGCGGTGAGTTCCGCTGCATCGTGTGGACGCTCACCAAGGGAGGCCAGCCGTGAACACCACCCGCCTCCTCCCTCTCGTAATCCTTGGCCTGCTCGTGTCGCCTGCCCGCGCCGGTGACCCGACCGCACACGCCGGCGCCATGATCAAAGCCGCCAACATCGTGGGCCTCTCCGACGAGTTCAAGAACGGCGTCGGCGCCCCGCTGCTGAACGGTGTCCCCCAGGTCGGCAAGTTCTTCATCCGCACCGACGGCCGCGACGACTGCCCCTACGAGAGCTCCAACGGCTTTGGCGACGGGTGCCCCTACATCAGCATCAACGGCCTCTCCATCAACGAGCCGGACGACTGGGCGTGCCTCGACGATCGCCAGCCACCCAGGATGAACCTCGCCAACGGTCGTGTCGCACCGGTCTCGAGCGTCGTCGCGACCGCGCTGAAGAGCATCGGGATCCATCAGGTCGCCATGGTCTGCAACTGGAACCACTTCGACTCGAACAGCGCTCTCGACTTCGCCCGGAATCGTGACGCCAAGAGCGCGCACGAGCTCGTCATGGAATACGCCGAAGAGATCCCAAAGAGGCTCGAGGCCTTTGGCGCGGGCGACGGCCTCGCCTGTGACAGCAAGACCTGGGAGACCTACTACGCGCGCATCGGCAACGCGCTGCACTACACCCAGGACCAGGCGAGCGAGCACCACGCCGAGGGCAACCTCGTCTGCGGCAACACCACGTTTGCCACCCGGCTCCAGTTGAACCCGCTCCATCGTTTCAGCGAGAACCGGGTCTGCATGAGGTGGCTGACGGACACGCTGGAGGAGGTCACCCGGAACAACTCGAACTTCACCTGCGATGACCAGGTCGTGGCCGCTTTGGACCCGGCCCTTCCCACGCGCCGCGAGCTCAACACCACCATGCTCTTCCTGGCGACCGCGTGTGGGCTCGAGAACGGCGTCATCAGCCACTCCCCCAGTGGTCTGTATGGGCCTCGAGCGCACGCTGCGACACCACTGCCGCCTCGAGCGAGAGAAGACGATCGAGTGCGCCGGCCCGCCGAGCGACAACCAGTCCGCGACCGACGAGTTCCAATATTGCGAGGGCGAGCTGTACGCGCGCCATGGCGGCGAGGACTTCATCGGGAAGGCGGTCGAGGCCAGCGTGCCGGTGATCGAAATGGCCGCGCGACGCTGGGCCGAGGTCTGCAAAGAGCCGGACGACCCGTGTGACCCGCAGCAGTGCACCGACTGGTGCCACCGCTCGGGAGGCCGGGTCGTGGATGGCAAGGCGGTCACCGGCTACTGCGTGAACTCCGGCGCGGGTGACGAGCGCTGCGTGCTGCACGAGTGCCTGTGCTCGCTCGAGGAGTTGTGTGGGATCACCGGGATGCCGTGCTGCAAGAGCGACACCCCTTGTAAGAGTGAAAGCGACGAGTGCGGGCCGGCCACCGGGCGCTGCATGCCCAAAGGCACCGACATCTGCGAGTCCGAGTTCGACATCGAGTTCGTCTCGTTGCCCTCGTCCGTGCCGACCGACACGGCCCTCGGCGTCACCGCACGCCTCACACCCGGCACGGGCGGCGCCGCCATCCCCGTCGACAGCCAGGTCACCTGGAGCTGGCAGCATGCAGGTGCTGGCTCACTCGAGATCGTGGACCGCAGCAAACGCATGGACAACACGCAGCGCTTCCACACCGGCGAGAGCGCAGGCGTGGCCGAGTTCACGGTGTCCGCGACCGTGGTGGCGCCCAACCGTGAGCCCGTTCGGGTCTTGCCGGTCAGCGTCGAGCTCGAGGTCAAGGCCGGGACGCGTGAGATCGTGTTGCGGCCCGGCGGCGGCGTCTTCCCCTGCGACGACCCGCTGGCCTGCGGCGTCGGCAACTACCACGCCTACCTCGTGCCGAAGTTCGAAGACGCCATCAACTACACCGCCGTCTTCTCGGGCTTCGGCTACGCCACCTGCAACCGGACCGTCTCGTGGATGCAACCCAAAGGCGACGGCGGCGACTGCAACTTCCCCGTCACCTATCACCCTCACAGCTCTGCCGGCCCGAGCGACACCTGGGCCTTGTGGATGGGCTGGGGCGATGGCCCCTTCGCCCCTGACGGCACCTGCGAGGTGACCATCACGCTCGAGGCTCCGTAGCGCGGTGCTCCAGCGTCTTGCCGCTGGCGCCAGGACGGGCGAAGGGTGGAGCGTGCGACTAGATTCGTGAAGGCCGGCTCATCGGTTCGGTCACAACGAGCAGGCCGCGCAGGTGCCGTCGGTCTGGCACGACCCGCCGCAGCAGAAGCCGGTGGCGCCCTCCGAGGTGGAGCAGTCCGCGAGGTCGGGCTGGGTGACGGGGGTCGAGCCGGATACACACGTGAGCGTCTCGGGCGAGCAGACCACCTCACAAGCGCCTGGGGCGTCGCTCGCACCACAAGCGGCGAATCCGCTGCAGGGCTTTCGCACGGTCAGTCGGCGGTCCCAATCGCGGGCGGACTCGCCTGGGTTTGGACCGATGCCGTAGTAAAACGGGTAGGCGAGATCGAAGCCGCCGTGTTCGGTGAGGTTTGCCGAAGGTTTGATGATGACCTCACCCCCGAGTCCGTAGAGGTGGCCAGCCGGCACGCGGGAACGGTTCGTGTAGAGGGGCACGCTGCTGACGAGCTCCCAGTGGCCCATGAGGGCATGGCGGATATTGACGACGGTCCGGTCGAGCGCGGTCTGGAAGACCTGTGACTGGACACGCGAAAACCCGTTCGAGTTGATGAACTGGTAGTGTCCACCCGAGACGCAGGAGAGCTCGACTTGGCGCGCATCCCGCCCGGGGTAGCCGAGGGATTCGAACTGGACGAAGTGGACCTGGATTTTCGGGCGGGCGGGGTCATCGCGGTCGGCCTCGACCTGCTCGGAGAAGGCAGAAAAGTCACTCGTCGTGCAGGGGGGCTGGCAGCTCCCTCGGCCTTCGCCGGCGCAGGTGTCGGGGCCATCGGTCAGGACGATGATGTGGTTGCTGCGCTGGTGGTCGTTCTTCGCGCGAAGGAAGTCGTAGGCGGTCTTGACCGCCAGCCACAGGTTCGACCGTCCGCCGGTGCTGTTGACCAGGGCGTCGATTCCTTCGTTCGGGTCGAACCAGATCTAACGGCTTTGCGCGCCAAAGCATGACTCGAGGTCGGTCTGCGGGTCACCGGCGGACGCGGTGCAGGGGACCTCGAGGCCGCTCTGTTCGCCGAAGGCGATGACGCCGACCTGGTCGGCGGCGTTGAGTGAGCGGAGCAGGCGTTTGGCGACGTCGAAGCGGAGGTTGTCTGGGTCCGAGGCGGCGTCCCGGAAGTTCGGCGGAAATGATGGAGGGTCGCGCTCTTCCTTGAAGCCCCCCGGGTCGGTGGGGCTCGTGCTGTCGCGAACCAGGCCGCTCATCGAGCCGGACTGGTCGATGAGCACCATGACGTTGTGGCTAGCGCCGCGGTCAGCGGTGCTCGCCTGGTAGGCGACGCGTTCGAGGGTACCGCTAGGCTCGTTGCCCCTACAGGTTTCCCTCCCAGCGGCCGGTTCAATGCAGCGGAGGGCGAGGGACACGTTGTCGGGATTCGACAAGCCGACGGTCTTGGTCGACACACCATCGACCACACCTTTATTGAGCACGTCCCCTGGGCGAATCGAGTGGTCATTGTCGATGTCGGGCGAAGTCGGGTCGGCGCGGCGTGTCGTCGACTGGAAAACGACGTTGACGATGAGATGTTCGGCCGCGCTCGCGCCACAGACACGTTCCCACGAGCCGTCGGGGCGCTTGGTGGCAGGATAGGCGCTCAAGGTTTGGAGTTGTGAGAACTGAGGCGAGTTGGCGAAGTCGAAGGTGTCGCCGCCACCTCCGCCACACGCGCTCACCGCCATCAGGCACGAAAGGACAACGAACACAGCCTGGATTGGTTTCCACATACGGCTCTCCTGCAGGGACAATGCGGCGAGCCCTTCCCGTCAAAGATGGGTGTTGGCTCAGCGTGAACACGATGGATGTTCCGACACTGAAACACACAAAAGGCCGGGTGGGAAGAATCGTGCTGCGGCTCGATGCAGGTCGGCGAGCTTCTCGCTCAGAAGCACAGGCCGGCGTGGGGTGTCCTCGAGACGAGGCTCAGCGCAGGGGGCCGGTGTCGCCGTGGACGAGGAAGGCTGCCCAGTAGAAGGGGTGGCTCCAGGGGCCGGGTGCGGCGGGTGTGTCACCGCTCAGCGTCTCGGCGTTGGCCCCACCGCGCAGCATGGCGAGCCGCACCTGGCGCATCGCTTCGGCTTTGCCCTCGCCACGTGCGAGGCGTTGGTAATAGGCGATCATGAGCGCGCGGGTGGCGTCGTCGTCGACCTGCCAGAGGCTCATGACCTGGGTCTGGGCACCCGCCAGGACCAGCGCTCGCGCGAGGCCGACGACCCCATCGCCGAGCCGCACGTCGCCGACGCCGGTCTCACATGCCGAGAGCACGACGAGCTCGGTTC
Organism: uncultured Myxococcia bacterium; assembly: GCA_942493285.1. Taxonomy (GTDB): domain Bacteria; phylum Myxococcota_A; class UBA9042; order PHBI01; family PHBI01; genus WYBB01. The sequence goes on along the minus strand of OW818691.1, from coordinate 4,123,315 downwards.
CCTGCAGATCGAGCCCGCTCGCTTCGAGGGCGGTCAAGACGCCGTCGTCGTCGCCGGGCTTCTTGTCGCGCAGGTTCGCGCCGGCGAGCGCAATCCCCGACCGCAGGAGCGGGCTCTCGGTGAGCGGTCTCGAGAAGGCCTCACCCGAGCGAACAGGGCCTGACAGCTCCGGGGCTGCAGGCATGTCGGGCAAGAAGAAGCCGTGGGTCGCGACGTGCAGGACCTTGGGCCCACGCAACGCTCGCAGCGCGGCCTCGTCGGCGGCTTTGCCCTGGAGTGCCACTGCCCCCGAAAACGCCGCCACACCCCTGAGTCCTTCGAGCTCGGCGACCGTTCCTGGCAGGTACTTCCAGCGCAGCTCGGCGAAGCTCTGATCGGCCGAACGTGTCGCGTTCACATCGGGGCGTGATGCAACCTGGGCAACCTGGGTGGTCGCATCACCATCGTAGTCCACGCCGCCGAGCACCACCGCGCCGGAGCGAGCCGCGACTCGCTTCGTGCCCGAATTCGAGGTCATATCGACGAGACTACGTGCACTCGTCAGGTAGCTCACCCCGAAGCGCTCGATGAGCCAACGCCCCTCGGCATCGACGAGGGCCTCGAAGGGGACCTGGGTGAGCTCGCCGTCGGCGGACACCACGAGCTCACGAGAGCCTGTGAGCGCAGCTTCGAGCGACCCGAAGCTCGACCCGAAGAGCGCCTGATAAAGCGAAGCACCCAGCCGCTTGACCTTGTTGAGGTTCGCCATTGCCTTGATGTTCGAGGCATTTTTTCGCGCAGCGATCTCACGGCGCAGCTCGCTCGCGAGCTTTTCGATGGGCTCGACAGGGCCGAGGTCGACGGCGTTCAACCCCTTGTCGCTCAGCACGAAGGCGGCATAACGCGGGGCCGCCCAGCCACCGGTCTTCGGGTCGAAGGGGTAGTGGACGATGAGCTCGACGAGCGTCGTGCCCTTCTTGCGAGCAGCCGTGATACGACCCAGGTCGACGGGCTTCTGGACGTCGGCAAAGGCCTCGCTCGCACGCGCCAGCTCGGCTTCGAGTCGGTCGCCTTCACGCGCGGCTTCGTCGGCGAGCGTCGCGGCTATCTCGGGAGCAAGCTCGCTCGGCGGATTCAGAGTGAGCGACGCCTGCGTGCGCCGCGCTTCGGCGAGAGCGTCGAAGAGGCCGCGTTGGTTCTCGGGCAGCTTCAGCCTGAGCTGGGCCTGCTGGTCGGCGGCGGCTTCGAGGACGCGGCCCTTTCGGCGCGCGACGGTCTCGAAGGCGAGCTCGATGGCGGCCTTGTCGCCGGCCGTGAGCCCAAGCGAAATCCAGGCGTGGGTCGACGCTTCGACGGTCGCGGCGAAGCTGCGTTTCTGGGCTTCGGTCCCGCCGAGCAGCACGCTGGCCAGGACCTTCTCTTCGATGTCGGCGGCGCGTGTCAGGTAGCCGATAGCCGCCTTGGTGTCGCCGGCCGCCATCGACACCACGCCCAGGTTGTTGAGCGTGCGTGCCGAGTCTGGATGCGTTTTGCCCAGCCGCTTGTCGGTGATGGCGAGCGACTTCGAAAAGAGCGCGCGTGCATCGTTCAGCTTGCCCGTCCGTTGCATCGCCATCGCCAGGTTGTTGTAGCTCAGCGCGGTGTCGGGGTGGTCGAGGCCCAGCTTCGATTCGCGGATGGCAAGGGCTGAAGACAGTCGATCCGCCGCGGGTTTGAGGTTGCCGAGCTCGAGCTCGATGGTCCCGAGGTTGTCGAGCGCCGTCGCGGTGTCGGGGTGGTCTTTGCCCAGCGCCTTTTCATAGATGACGAGCGCGCGTTCGAAGAAGGGTTTGGCCCCCTTGGCGTCACCGTTGGCCTGCAAGAATGCCCCGAGGTTGGCGAAGCCCTGGGCCGTCTCCGGGTGGTCCTTGCCGAGAGCGTCGACGCGCAGCTTGGCCGCCTGCTCGAGGCTCTTGCGGGCTGCGATCCGGTCGCCGAGCGCCTGATGGACGGTGCCCAGATTGTTGAGCGTCGTCGCCACCAACTGGGCGTATTGGCGGTCGTGTGGTGTGGGGACCCGCTGGAGGATGGCGAGCGCGTTTTCGAAGAGTGCGAGCGCCTGGCGCAGCTCGCCGCGCGCGTACCTCAACGAGCCGAGGTTGGAGAGGTTGGGCACCAGCTCGGGGCTGTCCTTGCCAAGGAGCTTCTCGCGGATTTCGAGTCCCCGTTCGTAGGCGTCGAGCGCGCGCTCGAGGTCGCCCATCTGGTGCATGCAGAGGCCGAGGTTGTTGTAGGCCTGCGCGGTGTCGGTGTGGTCTGGGCCGAGCACACGCTTGCGGGTCACGAGCACATATTCGAAACGGGGACGCGCGACCTTGAAGTCGCCGAGCCCGAGCTCGACGAGTGCGAGTGTCGTCGCCACCGTGAGTGTGATCGGATGGTCCTTGCCCAAGACCTTCTCGTAGAGCGACAGGAGTCGCTCGAAGGCGGGCCTCGCGGCCCTGAGGTCGGCGCCCGCGCGCAGCGCATTTCCTAGAAGATACAGGGCCTTGGCGGTCTCGGGGTGGTCGGCGCCCAAGGCCCTTTCGCGGATGGCGAGGGCACGTTCGAAGTGGGAGCGGGCGGCACCGAAGTCGCCGAGCTCGTGGCAGACCTCACCCAGAGAGACGAGGTCAGACGCCAGCTCTGCCCCTTCGCCGACACTGCGCTGGCGGTCGGCGACGACACGTTCAAAGGCCGGTCGCGCGGCGTTCAGATCGCCGGCTGCTTGCAGCGCGATGGCCAGGAACTCCGCGACCTGCTGGACGGCCTGCGACTGTGGTCCTTCGTTCGCTTCGAGGATGGTGAGCGCACGGGCAAAGCTACGAGCTGCGGCTGCCGGGTCCTGTCGCGCCAAGTCGACCGCCCCGAGGTTGTTGAGCGCATACGCCGTGATGGGATGGTCTTTGCCCAGCGCCCGTTCGCTCAGCGCGAGCGCTTCGACCGAGAGGGCGCGGGCCTCGTCGAAGCGACTGGCGCGATAGTGGTTGGTCGCTTCGCCGAGCAGGGCGAGGACCTTGTCGGCGGCCGCCTTGGCCGTCTTGGCCTCTTCGTCGGGGTCGTGTGGCGTCAGCTTGGTCTCGGCCCGCACGACCTGGACCGACCCCAGGTGCGGCACCCCGACCTGTCCCAGCCCCACCACCAGACCAAGTGCCCACTTACGGATGATTCGTCGACTCATCCTTCAACCGTATCACGAGGCTGCGGCGGGTGCCTCTCGTCCGGCCGGCAGGCGGACCCAGAAGATTGCGCCCCGCGGTTCACGCGGCTCGATGCCGACCGTTCCGCCCATGGCCAGTGTCAGGTGCTTCACGATGGCCAGACCCAGGCCCGTGCCGCCGGTCTCACGTGAGCGGCCTTTGTCGATGCGGTAGAAACGTTCGAAGACCCGCTCGCGATGTTCGGGTCCGATGCCCGGTCCGTCGTCGGCGATCTCGAGCCTGACCCAGCCCTTCTTCGCCGTCGCATCCAGCACGATGCTGCCCCTCTGGTCCGAGTACTTCACGGCATTGACGACGAGGTTCGCGATGACCTGGTCGACACCCTTCTGGTCGGCGTGGACGGTCAGGTCGTCGGACACTCGCAGCTGGATGTCGAGGTTCTTCTCGCGCACCAGGGCCTGGGCCAGATCGAGTGCACGCTCGGCCGAGGCCCTCAACGCCACCGACTCCTTGGCGAGGCTCTGCTGGCCCGCTTCGAGGCGCGCGAGATCGAGGAGCCCCTCGATGATCTGTGTCATTCGTGAGGCGTGCCGCTCGATCCGCTCGACGAACTCGCGCCCGAACTTCGGGTCTTCGAGCGCCCCGTCGAGCAGCGTCTCGGCTGCGGTCTGGATGACCGAGACCGGCGTTCTCAGCTCGTGTGAGATGTTGGCCACGAAGTCGCGGCGCACACGTTCCAGGTGGCGCACGGCGGTCACGTCGCGCAAGACCACGGCCGCACCGGCCCCGGTCCCTTGAGGGCTCGCGTTGGCGATGAAGGTGCGCGACTGCGGCCCTGGCACCCGCAGCTCGACCCGGACCAGCCGCCCACGCTGCGCCTCCTCGAGAGCGTCGTGGAGCTGGGGCAGGGGGAGGACCTCTCGATAGTTGCGCCCCAGCGGCGCGTTGACCTCGAACATCTCGACGAAGGCCGGGTTCGTCAGCGTGATGAGCCCTTCCGCGTCGATGGCGAACACGCCCGCGTCCATGCCGTTCAAGACCGCCTGGAATCGGCTGTGCTCTTCGGCGAGGCTCGAGTCGACACGCACGAGGTCACTCGCGAGGCGGCGATAGGTCCCGGCCAGCTCGCTCAAGAGCTCGTCGGGAAAGGCAGCGTCGCTGGCACCGCCCCGGTCGATGGCGTGTGAAACCCCGGCTAGTGTATTGCGCACCTGGCGCACTGCGAGGAAGGCCGCGCCGACCGCGAGCAGAACGGCTGCCAGCGTGGTCACGACGATGATGAACTCGACGTCTTTGTAGACCTTGGACTGTTCGGGCACGGCACCGTCGAGCGCCAGCTCGAGGCCGATGGCCATGCCGCCGATCAATAGCGCCACCAGCCCGAGGATGAGCAGGATGAACTTCTTGCGCAGGTCGAGCCGCATGGGCTGTTCAGGTCTCCTCGGACTCGACCTGGAAGCGGTAGCCGACGCCGCGGATCGTCTCGACGTAGGTGCCCGCCGGTCCGAGTTTGTCGCGAAGGCGTTTGACGTGGGTGTCGACGGTGCGGGTCGTGATGTCCGCCTCGATCCCCCAGACGTCGTTCAAGAGATGGTCACGTGTCTGTACGCGCCCCTGTCGCTCGACGAAGGTCTGCAAGAGCTTGAACTCCAGCGCCGTCAGGTAGACCTGCTTGTTGTCGATGAAGGCCTTGTGCGCCGCGATGTCGATGCGCAGCCGGCCGACGTCGAAGGCCTCGGGCGACGGCTCGTTGGTGGCATCCTTCTTCGCTTCGGCCTCGCCTGGGCGTGCGCGGCGCAGGACCGCACGGATGCGCAAGAGCAGCTCACGCACGCTGAACGGCTTCACGACGTAGTCATCGGCCCCGACCTCGAAGCCGACGACGCGGTCGATCTCGTCAGCCTTCGCCGTGACCATCACGATGGGGACGTTGCGTGTCCGGTTCTCGGCGCGAAGCCGTCGGCAGACTTCCGTGCCTGGCATATCGGGCAGCATCAGGTCGAGCAGGATGAGGTCCGGTGGGGCCACCGCCGGGTTCAGCGCAGCCGTCAAGCCGGCGCCGCCGGTCGCGGCCGTCGTGGCCTCGAAGCCCTCTCGTGAGAGGTTGTAGGCCAGGGTGGCCGCGAGGTCGGTCTCGTCTTCGATGATGAGGATGCGGTCGGTCATGAGCGCCTCGTGGAGAGTTGCGTGACTCGCGGCGCGGCTTACCGGAAAGTGGCACAGAGGTCACGCCATGGATCGCCGTTGCCGAGATGGCACGGTTTGGAGGCGGCTACGAAACACGCCGGTTGCCGACAGGACACGCCGATGCCCTGCGGCCATGGCGTGCGCCATGCTTGACACCTTCGCGGGCCTCGGCCTAGTCAAACTACGCAACGTCCCCCGCTGCAGTCCCACCAGCGCCATCGTCATTCGCTCCACGCAAGGAGTCTTCGTCATGAAACGCCTTTCCTTCATCGCGCGCACCGTCACCGTGTGCCTGTTCGGCGTCCTCGCCGCTTCCGACGCGTCAGCTCAGGGCCCCGCTGAGCCGCCTGTCCCGGACGCCCCGCTCCAGACGAAGCCCTCACCCGTCGACGACTCCTGGATCCACCAGGGGTGGACGGCCAACATCCTGGGGATCTCCGGCAACGGCAAGACGCTGCTCGTCGTCAACGGCGAGAAGGGCTACGTGTCGAGCGCCGAGATCGACGGGACCCTCGCGCAGAAGGCCCACTCGGTCGTCGAGGAGAACGGTCCCGCCATCGCCACCTTCGAGCTCGGCGACAAAGACCACCGCATCGTCTTGAAGGTCAAAGACCCTCGCGGAGCAGAGTGGAGCGAGTCCGTCGACGTGCCGCGCGGCATGAAGGTCACCGTCGACCTCAAGGCCCGTTACGTGCACCGCGGCTACGAGGGCACGATCAAGAACGACCGGCTCACCTGTAAGGTTGTGGCCCAGAGGAAGACGCTGCGCTTCGAGATCTGGCAGGGCACCGAGATGATCGGCAACGCCATCACGCTCGACCCGGGCAAGTCGGCGCCGGGTGTTCGCCTCAAGGCTGGTACCTACGAACTGCGTGTCCACGAGAAGCGTGGTCGCGACTTCGTCCTGCTCCGCAACGTCACGCTCGACCCGAAAGAGCCGCAGTGGCGCCACGACGAGCCCTGCCCCTGAAGTCGCATCGCGGCTCGTTCGCGTCGCACGCTCGCCCCGACGAGTCCCCCACGAGGGACCTCAGGGGTTGAGCGCGACGTGGACCTCGCGCAACAGCTGACCCGCGTTGAAGGGTTTGGGCAGGAAGCGACGGCTCGGGTCCTGCACGAACTCGGTGTCGGCGATGGTCATCGTGTAGCCGCTCACGAAGAGGAACGGGATCTTCGACCCCGCCGCCTGCATTCGTTCGCTCGCGACGCGGCCACCCATCTCGGGCATGACGATGTCGAGGATGGCGAGCGCGATGTTGGCCTGGTGCTCGTTGAAGAGGCGTACGGCTTCGCGCCCGTCGTCGGCCAGGAGCACTTCGTAGCCAGCGCCGCGCAACAGGCGCTCCATCATGCGGCGCACGAGCTCGTCGTCGTCGGCCACGAGCACGAGCTGCCCGTGGCCGAGCGGGACGTGGCTTCCCGTGTCGGGGCGGCGCAGGCGGGCTGGTGGTCGGGTCACGAGCGGCAGGAAGACCTCGAAGGCGACACCCTTGTGGCGCGTGGACTCGACACCGCCGGACTCGGCTGGCTCGACGACCTCGACCACGTTCAGCGCGCGGATGAAGCCCTCATGCTGCAACACGATGGAGCGCACGGTCGCGAGCGCGATGGTCCAGCGCAGACCTTCGGCCAGGCCGTGGCTCATCGGGTCGAAGAGCCCGTGCACCATCGCCTCGGGCAAGGGCGGACCCTGGTCCTCGATGCGGACCTTGCCCCAGCGCCCTTCGGTGATGCGGGTCGGCAGTGCCCCGACCTCGTCGCGCAGCAGCACCGAGCTCAGCCCGAGCTGCACCCTTCCGCCCTCTGGCATGGCTTTGCCGGCGCGGTCGCACAGGATGGTCAAGACCGTCTCGAGGTGGATCGGGTCGGCCAGCACGACGCCGCTCAGGTCACGGGAGACGACCTCGAGCGCGATGTGGCTGCCGAGTCGACGCGCCAGGGTGTCGACGAGGTCGCTGACCAGATCTTGAAGACCAAGATATTCCGGCTGGGGCGGTTGGCGGCGTCCCAGCGCCATCAAACGCCGGGTCCAGTCGAAGGCGACCTGCAGGCCGCCACGCGCGTCCTCGAGGTCACGCCGCACGGGCAGGGCCCCCGGGTTGCCGATGGCCGAGTCGAGGTTGGTGAAAGCGGTCAGGAGACTCTTCGAGAGCTCTTCGGCGAGCGCGCCCGCGACCTCGGCGATGCCGGTTCGACGGGTCTCGAGGCGGCGGTTGAGCTCGCCCTGGAAGTCGCCTTCGATGTCGGTGATGAGGCCGATGATGCGTCCGTCGCGGCGCGAGCCGACGAGTGTCCCGCGGTCGAGGCACAGCCGGTAGCCGTTGTCCGGGTCACCGCGGCGCAGCGCCATCGACAACGGGGTGTGGGCGGCGATGTGGCGCTCGAGCGCGAGCTCGAAGCTCGTGCGGTCGTCGGGGTGGATGCTCTCCTCGTAGGCGTCGCGGTCCTTTGGGAGGCCTGCGACGTTGGTGTCGAAGGGCCAGTCCATCCGTCCCGAGGCGAGGTCCCATACATAGAGGTGGTCGCGGCCAGAGCCGAGCGCCACCCGGAGGAGGTCTTCGACGACGCTGCGGATCGGTCGCACGTTGCGCGCGGTTTTCGTCGCCGCGAGCCGCTTGGCGACGATGTTGAGGCGGGCTTGCAGGAATGCCGGGCCGAGCGCCCAGGCGACGAAGTCATCCACATCGCCGATGAGGCCTTCGAGCTCTTTGCCATCGGGGCTCGCGATGGCGATGAGCGCCACCCGGTCGCCCAGGCGTTTGCGCAGGCGCTCACCGTCGGCGCGCATGGTGGTCGTCGTCTTGTGGACCAGGAGGGCCGCGACCCGCTCGTTGTCTTCGACGGGTGGGACGACGTCGGCGCTGGGCACCGCGCACAGGAGCTCGAAGCGCCCGGGACCGAGCGCGCGAGCGATCTGCAGGCGGAGCGCCTGGTCGTCTCCTACGATGATGACGAGCATCTATACCTGTTCGTCCGCCATGGCGGAGCTAGGGCGGGGAAAGAAAAGCGCATCCGAGGCTGATCCATCTGCGGCTTGCTTCCCCCGCGTGGGCCGACAGGGTACAACCTCCCCATGCGCCGCGCCAAGATCGTCTGCACCCTGGGACCCTCGACAAACACCGAAACAGCCATCGACGCGCTCGTCGCAGCTGGCATGGACTGTGCCCGACTCAATTTTTCACACGGTAACCACGAGAGTCACGCCAAGTCGGCCGCCATGGTTCGCGCGGCCTCGGTCCGCGCTGGTAGGCCGCTGGCCATCCTCGCCGACCTGTGTGGCCCCAAGATCCGCGTCGGTCGTTTCCCCGGCGGCCCCATCGAGCTCGTGGAAGGGGCTTCGTTCGAGCTCCACATGGACGACAACCATCCAGGCGATGTCACGGGCGTCGGCGCGAGCTACCTGCAGCTCGCGGACGACGTCGAGACCGGCGACAAGCTGCTCCTCGACGACGGGCTCATGCAGCTCCGCGTCGAGAGCGTCGTGCCTCGTGACGGCGACACCCCGGCCATCATCCGCACCATCGTCGAGGTCGGCGGCACGCTGTCCGACAAGAAGGGCATCAACGTCCCGGGTCGCGCCCTGTCCACGCCGGCCGTGACCGAAAAAGACAAGCGGGACCTGCAGTTCGCGGTCGAGACCATCGGGGTCGAGTACATCGCATTGTCGTTCGTGCGCACGGCGGCCGACGTGCTCGAGGCCAAGGCGCTCGCCAAGGGCACACCCATCATCGCCAAGATCGAGAAGCCCGACGCCATCACCAACCTCGCCGCCATCCTCGATGCGGCGGACGGGGCGATGGTCGCGCGTGGTGATCTGGGGGTCGAGTGCGGCGCCGAGAAGGTGCCGCTGCTCCAGAAGAAGATCATCAAGATGGTGAACGACCGCCGCAAGGTCGTCATCACTGCGACCCAGATGCTCGACTCGATGATCCGGAACCCGACGCCCACACGCGCCGAGGCAGCCGACGTGGCCAACGCCATCCTCGATGGGACGGACGCGGTCATGCTCTCGGGCGAGACGGCGTCGGGCCGGCATCCCACGCTGGCCGTTCAGATGATGGACAAGATCATCCGCGAGGTGGAACGCGACTGGCTCAGCACCGCATCGGCCTCACGCGAGATGGTCGAGTTCGCCTCGGAGTGGGCGTTCGCCGACGCCGCTGCGAAGGCGGCTGCGCTGATGTCCTTCGCGCTGCCCCTCGAGGCCATCGTCGTCTACACACGCGATGGTCGCACGGCCAACCTGCTCTCGGAGTATCGGCCGCGTGCACCCATCGTGGCGCTCACGCAGGACCGAAAGACCGCCAACCAGTTGGCACTCGACTGGGGCGTGATCCCACGCGTCGAGGTACCGTCAGACAACCTGCCCGAGGCGATCCGGGTCGCGACCGGGCTGTTGCTGCGCGAGGGGATCTGCAAGATCAACGACGAGTTCTGCCTGGTGCTCGGGTGGCCCTCGTCGTCGGGCACGAACACCATCAAGCTGCATCGGATCTAAGGCGCGCCCACGCGAACGGCGGCGCCCGCGCCGTATCGGTCGTCCCCTCCGCCCTCCGCCGAACCCTCTGGGCCATCCTCCGGAGGCCCGACGGGCCCGGCTGCGGCGCTCCGGGACCGACCTGCCGTTGGTATGCCCACGCCCACGCAAGCGCCCACGCAAGCGCCCGCGCCCACGCCCGCGCAGGCGCCCACGCCGTATCGGTCGTCCCCTCCGCCCTCCGCCGAACCCTCTGGGCCATCCTCCGGAGGCCCGACGGGCCCGGCTGCGGCGCTCCGGGACCGACCTGCCGTTGGTATGCCCACGCCCACGCAAGCGCCCACGCAAACGCCCACGCAAGCGCCCGCGCCCACGCAAGCGCCCACGCCCACGCAAGCGCCCGCGCCCGCTCTCTCTCTCAGGGCACTACGAAGCGCACGATGACCACGCCGCTTCCGCCCGCGCCACCCGTGCCGCCGTTCGACGCCGCGTACGTTCCGTGGCCGCCGTTGCCCGTGTTCGGCGTCCCGGCCGTGCCATCGGTTCCGCCGCCGATGGAGCCGTTTCCGCCCGTGGCATACACCATCGACACGCCCGTGATCGTGTTTGCGAGACCGACCCCGCCAAGCCCGCCGAGCACGTTGCGGCCGTAGGCAACGCCGCATGCTTCGTAGTTGCCCTGGTTCTCGCCGCCCGCGCCCGCGCCACCGCCGCCGGCTGCATAGTTGGAGCAGAGGTTCGAGCCTCCCGCGTTGCCCTGGCCCGACGTGCCAGCGGCCCCGCCCAACGCGTTGTACCCGTTGTAGCCGGCTCCACCGCCCGAGCCGCCCGAGCTCGCGACTCCGCCCGTGTTGCCGCTGCCTCCTCCTCCTCCGCCGCTGGAGGTGACACCAAAGATCGACGACGCGTTGCCGACCGCACCCGGCCCGCCGCTGCCGCCGTTGCCACCGCGTCCCACAACGACCTGATAGGACTGGCCCGCCGTGACGCTCTGCGATGGAATGGTGCGCAGCCCGCCCGCTCCTCCGCCTCCGCCGCCACCGAGCGCATGCGCGCTGCCGCCCGCACCACCGCCACCCGCGACGACGAGGGCCGACACCTGGCTGACACCCGCGGGTGAAACGAAGGTCGAGTTGCCGATCGTTCGGAAGGTCCGGACTTCGTAAGTGGTCGCGCCCTCGATCACACAAGAGCGCACGGCACCGTTGCCGTCAGAGGCACCGGCCGCGCACACCGCGGTGCGGCACGACCCATCGATGCCGGGGCCGCAGACCCCGCTCGCGCAGTCGGTCGGCCCGAGGCAGACGACCCCGTTGGCGCAGCCGCCGCAGCTCGGACCGCCGCAGTCGACGCCCAGCTCCGACCCGTTGGACACGCCATCGCCGCACGTCGGCGACTGGCAGACGCCTTCGACGCAGACCCCGCTCTCGCAGTCGCTCGGGAACAGACACGCCTCGCCATCCGGGCAATCCGAGCACGAGCCACCGCAGTCGAGCCCGGTCTCGGTGCCGTTGACGACCGCGTCCGTGCAGCTCGGTGCCGCGCAGACATTGGTCTGACACACGGCGCTCTGGCAGTCGTCCGCATCGCCGCAGGCTCCACCTGTGCCGCACCCGCCGCACGTCCCGCCGCAGTCGAGCCCGGTCTCGTCGCCGTTCTTGACCAGATCCGAGCAGGTCGGCGCCGCGCACAGGTTCGTGTTGCACACCCCGCTGTCGCAGTCGGTTGCCTGAATGCAGGCCTGTCCGTCGGCGCACGGGGCGCATCCACCACCGCAGTCGACCGCGGTCTCGGTGCCGTTGGTGACCGCGTCCGTGCAGGTCGGCGCCGAACAGACGTTGGTTTCGCATACGTCGCTCAGGCAGTCGTCGGCCGTTGCACATGCGCCGCCGGCTTCGCAGCCGCCACACGTCCCGCCGCAGTCGAGCCCGGTCTCGTCGCCGTTGGTGACCGCATCCGCGCAGGTCGGTGCCGCGCAGAGGTCGGCGTCGCAGACACCGCTGGTACAGTCGCTGGCCTGCACACATGCCAGGCCGTCGTCGCACGGGTCGCACCCACCACCGCAGTCGACTGCGGTCTCGGTGCCATTGACGACGGTGTCCGTGCAGCTCGGTGCGGCACAGACGTTGGCCTCACAGACCCGGCTCTGGCAGTCGTCGACCGTCGCACACGCGCCGCCAGTGTCGCACCCACCACATGTCCCGCCGCAGTCGAGCCCGGTCTCGTTGCCGTTGGTGACGCCATCGATGCAGGTCGGGGTCGCGCAGAGGTCCGCGTCGCACACCCCGCTGCCGCAGTCGGAGCCCAGGGTGCAGGCCTGTCCGTCGGCGCACGGGTCGCACGCACCACCGCAGTCGACGGCCGTCTCGGTGCCGTTGATGACGCTGTCGGTGCAGGACGGTTGGGCGCACAGGTTGTCGTCGCAGACCCCGCTCTGGCAGTCGTTCGGGCCGGCGCAGGTCTGGCCGGCGGGGCAGGATGCGCATGAGCCACCGCAGTCGAGCCCGGTCTCGTCGCCGTTGACCATGAAGTCGCTGCAGGTCGGCGCGGCGCAGGACCCGTCGGCTTCGCACTGGCCGCTCGGGCACTCGAGCGCGCACCCGGTCTCGACCGTCAAGTTCGACGGGTCGAAGCGATGGCGCATGATGATCGGCTCGGCCGACCACACGAGCGCATTGGGTGCGCCGAGATAGCCGACATAGGTGGTCTCGACCTTGCTGCCGGCGGCGTTGACTGGATGTTCGCCGCAGCTTCGTCCCGCCGCCGAGCTGAGCTCCACCGACCAGTCGATGACCGGGTAGACGCGCCGCTCGGGCAAGGTGAAGCCACCGGGCACCCGTGGGAAAGGCTCCTCCGAGGCGGTCCCGCGGGTCGTCAAAGTGCAGGTCCCGGCAGTGGCGAAGCTCGACTCGTTCAAGCCGAAGGCCAGGTTCCAATAGCCCTTCTGGCCGATGCTCTCGCGACCGCGGTACACACTTGCCCCGAAGAGGTAGGCGCCGGGGTTGTCGTTGCCGGGGGCGGCCAGGTCGACATTGCCGAGCCCGGCCACATCGAAGTGTACGGTGTTGGGAGCGAGCCCGGTGCAGGTGATGACCGGGTCGTTCAGGTAGAGGAAGGTCGAGCCCGTGGGCGAGCCGGTGCAGGCAAAGCCGAGGACCGCGGTCATGTCGCGGCGGTCGGTCGCCGGGTTGTGGAGGAGCTCGAGGTCGCCGCCGGTCGTCGCGTCGATGCAGTCGAGCTTGGCCGAGCAGAAGATGTCGTCGAACTCGACCGCGACATCGAAGAAACCCTGGTTGGCTTCGCGCAGGACGGTGATGTCGAAGGTCACGGGGACGTCTCGATTTTCGAGACAAAGGACGTCGAGCGTGAGCGGCGTCGGGTTCTGGTAGGTCGACGGGTCGACGATGTCTTCGTCGTCGTAGAGGTCATCGAGCGTGAGCGTCACACTGTTGGTGCCGGTCGAGGCGTCGCACGGACCGACGTAGGTGATCGAGCCCCTGGCGTCGCCGTAGACCGAGGACTTCACCTCGCGGGTCCAGACCACGGCCCCGCTGCCGCCAGGCCCGTTCGTCACCGACAGCGTGTAGTCGGCGTCGGCGATGGAGGACAGGCGCAGGGGAGCGACCGAGATCTGCAGCCTTGCGCCGTCATCGGCCAGCCGGGGTTCACGCGCGCAACCCGCCGACAGGGAGAACACTAGCAAGACGGCGCCGAGTCGAGAGCACATCGGACCTCCGGGCCTGCAGACGAGGCAGGCGGGGACGTTTGGGAACGTTGTTGGGCCGAGGCTTCCGCAGTGCCTCTCCAAACCAGCCTATGTATCTATATGAGCGCCGCCCGGCTGCCAATGGCAAAGGCGCGCGGCTGGTCACCTCGGTGAAACCAGGCCTGTGCCCGCGCCCGCCGTATCGGTCGCGCCGCTTCGCCCTCCGCCGTTGCCTCTGGGCCATCCTCCGGAGGCCCGACGGCCCCGGCTGCGGCGCTACGCGTCTCGACCTGCCGTTGGTATGCCCACGCCCACGCCGTATCGGTCGCGCCGCTTCGCCCTCCGCCGTTGCCTCTGGGCCATCCTCCGGAGGCCCGACGGCCCCGGCTGCGGCGCTACGCGTCTCGACCTGCCGTTGGTATGCCCACGCCCACGCCGTATCGGTCGTCCCCTTCGCCCTCCGCCGAACCCTCTGGGCCATCCTCCGGAGGCCCGACGGGCCTGGCTCCGGCGCTTCGGGACCGACCTGCCGTTGGTATGCCCACGCCCACGCAAACGCCCGCGCCCACGCAAACGCGAACGCCCGCGCCCACGCCCACGCCCACGCGCACGCAAGCGCCCACGCCCACGCCCGCGCCCACGCAAGCGCCCGCGCCCACGCCCACGCCCACGCCCGCGCCAGCGCCCATGCCAACGCCAGCGCCCATGCCGACGCCAGCGCCAGCGCCCGAATCAGGGCGTCAGGTGCTTCAACAGCTCGTTGTTCACCCGATCCGAACACTGACCGATGACCCCGTGTCCGCCTTCGGGAATGTGCACCAGGGTCGCGTTCGGGATGAGCTGGGCCAGCGCCTCACAACCCTCGGGTGGGAGCAGGCGGTCGGAGCCGGCGACCATCACCAGGGTCGGGATGCCGACCAGGGTGTGGAGGCGGCGGCTCGTGTCGTGGCGCAGGATGGCGCCGAGCTGGGCCAGGCGCGCGGCCAGCGGCGGCTGGGTGAGGAAGTCGCGCTCCAACGCGTGGTCGATGCGGTCGCGGGGGCCGTGCTCGAGGTAGTCTTCCGGGAAGAGCAGGCCCTCGACGGCTTTGCGGCGCGATTCACGTGAGCCCATGTTCGAACGCAGGAAGCCGCGCAGGGTCTCGAGTCGCGGGCGGCGATCCCGCAGGCGGCCGGCGTGGGTTGCGATGAGGCACAGGGTCATGACCCGGTGGCGCGCCATCAACGCCACCTCTTGCGCGACCATGCCGCCCATCGAGCAGCCGACGATGTGGGCACGGTCAAAGCCGAGGTGGTCCATCAGCGCCAACACGTCGCGCGCCATGTCGGCGATGGTCCAGGGGCGCACGGGGGCTTCGGTGAGCCCGCCGCCTCGATTGTCGAGACACACGACGCGATGGCTCTGGGCCAGCACCGCGACCTGATACTCCCAGACGCTGCCGCCGACCGCGAACCCCGTCAGCAGGATGACCGGGGTCCCGCGTTCACCATCGAGCGTGTAGAACAAGCGGCTATCTTGGAAATCGAGATATGGCATCGCGGTGGTCCAGGGGCGTCGAAGTGGGGCGAGCGGGCGAGCCTTCAAGCCCCTGCCGCGGGAGCATGGCGGTCGCCCGAGCAGACAATTCCTGCTGGCGTCTCAGCGGACCGTGCGGGTCCGTTCGCGCAGCGCTTCGATGAGCTTGGGCATGGCCTTCTCCTGGACGGCGGACTGAATCGCCTTGGGGATCGGGATCTTCGGGATCACGTGCACGCGGTAGTGCGCATACGCGCGGTTCGGGTTGCCCTCGAAGGGGGTGAGGGTCCAGCTCCCTTCGTTCTTGTGGTAGTCGCCTTCCTCGAGCTTCCACTCGCGCACGTAGCGAACCCCCGGCTCGATCGTGTGCTTGGCTTGCGTCGTCGCCGTCAGGTTCTTCAGGGGAAATGGCATCTCGACCGTCATTCGGGTGCGGATGTCCTGTCCCACCCGCGAGAGCTCGGCGGCCTGCTTGATGCGCGGCATGAACTCGGCGTAGCGGTTCGACTGGTCGATGTGTTTCCAGACGGCTTCCGGCGAGTGCTCGAAGACGGCGCGTACGACGATGGCGGGTGTGGTCGAGCCGGGGACGGGCTCCGTCGTGACGAGGATTTCGCCGCGGTCGAGGCGGGACTTCGTGGCAGGGTCGAGGGCGGTCATTGCGGGATGGCTCCGAGGTTGGGGCGGCGAGTCTTGGCGCCACACCATAGGCAAAAGCCTGGGTCGGGCAAGCCCGATCTGCTCACCTAAGCGTTGTCTAGATGTTGTCGGGCATGGCCGGGGTACCACGTGGGGGTGTGGCCTCGAGTGCAGGTGGCAGGCGGCGGTGGATGAGGATGGCGGCCAGGATCGGTGGCACGAGGTCGACCGTCACGGCAGCGATGTCGACGAGGGTCCCGAGCTCTGGCCGCGTTGGGTCCACCTGATTGTCCACGAGGAGGAGGCCGACCACGAGCACGACCACGGCGACCGCGATGTAGGCGTAGACGGCCAGGCGGCGCTGGAGCGTCATGCCGATGAGGGCGAGGCCGGCGTAGCTCGCCGCGACCGCGTAGGCGAGGTCGAGGACGTCGGCGACACCAAAGCCGAAGCCGGCTCCGCCCAGCAGGCCGCCAAGCCCGAACGCGCCGACACGCTCGCCGACGTTGAGCGCGACGCTGGTCACGCCGATGCTCACGAGCAGGTAGCCCAGGGCGGTCAGGCCACGGTCGGGGGCGGGCCCGGGCTCATGGGTGTCGAGGCTCCTGTCTTCGGGGGCGACGTGGAGGCGTCGGGCGAAACGTCTGAGGGCGAGCGGCCAGAAGAGGAGGAGGTAGCCCATGAGGAGCATCGCGGCGAGGAGCTCGGCGGAGAAGTGGCCGCCGCTGACGAGGAAGAGGGCCACGCTGGAGGCGGCGACCGTCAGTGACGCGACTACGAAAAAGCGCCCAGTGAAGCGGGTGAAGGCGTCGGCGGAGGGCGAGACCAGCGTCGCAATACCCGTGACGAGATGGAAGACGCCGCGCGCGGCAAGCAGGACGGCCGCGATGAGGACGGCGGTGAGCGACTTGGAGTCGTCGAAGTCTTCGAAGGACCCGGAGAGCGCGACGGCTCCGACCGCGAGGGCGCCAAGGCCCAGGCTCGAGAAGGTGATCATGAGCACGCCGATACCTTCCAGCGATCGGTCCGCCGGGATGAGCGGCAGGTCGAAGGTGTCCGCGGCTTCGAAGGTCCGCTTCAGATCGCGTCGGGAAGTGAGGACGAAGAGTGTGGCCGGCCAGTAGAGCGAGACCACGGCGAAGGCGAGGTAGAAGGGCAGGGGCAGTTTGTCGTCGAGGAGGTGGATGATGAGCGCCATCGCAGCCGTCGAGGCGAGAGCCGCGACGCCGTACCTACGGACGAGGCGCGGAACCGACGGCGAGCGGTCGAGCATCGCTTCGGCGGCGAGCCGGTGGAAGTTGGCGCGGACGAACCCGATGATGAGCACACCGATGGCGGGCAGGCGGTCATCGGCCCGCGCGAGGGTGGCGATGTTGGCGAGCCACAACATGGTGAGGATGATGGTCGCGAGGTTGAGCGTCGCATGACAGAGCATGCCAAGGGCGGGCAGCCCGTGGTCGGCAGGCAGGCGCGGATTGGTCGACGGCAGGCCGGGCTGGGTGCGGGGTGATGCGGCGCTCATCGGGGCTCCATCGGGATCGGTAGGGCAGGGTTAGCGTAGCGCATGGACGAGGGGGCTCCAACTGGGATCCGTGGGGACGCGAGCGCCCACGCCCGCGCCCACGCAAGCGCCCACGCCCACGCCCACGCAAGCGCCCACGCCCGCGCAAGCGTCCACGCCCACGCAAGCGCCGTATCGGTCGTCCCCTCCGCCCTCCGCCGAACCCTCTGGGCCATCCTCCGGAGGCCCGACGGGCCTGGCTGCGGCGCTCCGGGACCGACCTGCCGTTGGTATGCCGAACGCCCACCCTAAGCTATCTCGATTGCCAAGATATGCGTCCCTGGACACCCGCGACGGAAAGACCCGCTCCGGCGCCCCGAGGCGGGTCCCGTCATCCGACCTACTTCGCGACGCGTGTCAGCGTCCCGATGACCTGGCCGAGCCGTTCCAGCACCTCCGCACCAGGCGCCGCGATGTAGCCCATCGCGACCCCGACATCGACGCAGGCCCGCGTCTCACGCGCCGAGCCGAGAGCCGTCGCGTACCGCGCGCGCCTGTGCCCGCCGGCCGAGCCACTGCCCTCCGCCACGTTGAGCGCGATGGAACAGACAGCCCGCCGCAGCTGACGCGCCAGGTCCGAGTCACGACGCCCGATGGCATCGGCGATGACCGCCGCGTCCTTCGCGACCTCGAGAGCGACATAGTAGATACGCAACATGGTGACCTTCTTGGTGATGGCCCGGCGAGAGTGCCGGGTCTCACCCCCCCACCACTGGCGCGCGCAGGCTGCTGCAAGGCTCGCGGCCATGCCGCGACCGCCCGGAGCCACCCGGACCCACGCGCAGGCGCATAGCGCCGAGCATGGGGAGGATGGCGAGGACGGCTTGGCCTTGCAGCAGCCGAGCACGCCAGTAGAGTGAAGAGCCCCGCAGCACCCCCACCTCCGGCGGGAACAACGCCCGCGCCACAAGCCGGGCAGGGCAAGCCCTGCCCCTACATTGGCGAACGCCATCACGAGTGGTCCTCGCGCCCAAAACCCACGCCCACGCCCACGCAATCGCAACCCCCACGCAAGCGCCCACGCAAACGCCCGCGCCCACGCCCACGCAAGCGCCCACGCCCCCGCCCGCGCCAACACCCACGCCCACGCCCACGCAAGCGCCCACGCCCACGCCCACGCCCACGCCCACGCCCACGCCCACGCCCACGCCCACGCCCGCGCCCACGCCCACGCAAGCGCCCACGCAAGCGCCCACGCAAACGCCCACGCCCACGCCCACGCCCACGCCCACGCCCACGCCCACGCAAACGCCCACGCCCACGCCCACGCCCACGCCCACGCCCACGCCCACGCCCACGCCCACGCCCACGCCCACGCCCACGCCCACGCCCACGCCCACGCCCACGCAAACGCCCACGCCCACGCCCACGCCCACGCCCACGCCCACGCCCACGCCCACGCCCACGCCCACGCCCACGCCCACGCCCACGCAAGCGCCCACTCAACCCCGGCCACCGCGCCAGACACCCTCCGCGCTCAGAGGATCTTGCACATCTTGAGGCCGGTCGCGCGAAAACCGCTGGCCTGATAGAGCGCGATAGCCGCGGGGTTGTCAGCGTAGACGTGCAGGTCGAGTCGGCGCTGGCCAAGTCGTCTGAGCTCGGCCTCGAGCAACGCCATGGCGGCTCGGCC
Organism: uncultured Myxococcia bacterium; assembly: GCA_942493285.1. Lineage (GTDB taxonomy): Bacteria > Myxococcota_A > UBA9042 > PHBI01 > PHBI01 > WYBB01. The sequence goes on along the minus strand of OW818691.1, from coordinate 4,104,439 downwards.
GATGCCGCGCCCGCGCTGCTCGTGCGCGATGGTCAGGTCGTCGAGGAAGGCGCCGCGAGCGCCGATCGAGACCCAGGCGCTGCCGACGGGGCGCGCGTCGACGGTGAACACGAACAGGTGGTGGCCGGGTGTAGCGAGGCCGTCGCTCAGCTCGCCGTCCGTCCTTCGCGTGGCCTCACGCAGGGCGTTGTCGGGGTCCAGAGTCTCGACCCGCGCAAGGTCCAACGCCCAGTCGGCGAGAAAGCTCTGGCGCCAAGCGTCAAACTCGTGGGGCTGCATCGGGCGGAGGGCAACCGCCGTGATCGGGTTGGTCATTGTCTTCACCGTGGGAGGGTTCGCAGTGGCTCGTGAGCGCCGCCATGAGTCGGCCGGTTGCACCGACAGGTAGCGGGTCGCCAGCGCGGGTCCGACCGCCATGAGGGTTCAACCCACGAGCTCGGCTCGGGTTGCCATGCGAGGTCGATGTCTGTGGTCCTCACTTGTAGCTGAGCTTCGGGCAGGCCTTCCGATCGCTCTCCCGGGTGGACTCGGCCTTTCCGACCTCCTCGGCGGTGACCTGGCGAGCGGCGACCAGGGCGTCAGCTGCCGCCTGCCACGAGGGGGCCTTGGCGGCCAGCTCCATGGCCACCTTCTCCATGCGTGTCTCCTGCTCGAGGAGCATCCTGGCCGCATCGAGCCACCGCCCGTCGGCCTCGACGAGCGCCTTGCACTTCGCATCGAGGGACGGCACGAGTGTAGCCTTCCTGGTCTTCTGGTAGTTCGTGAGAAGCCCGTCGAATTCGCGCGCGCTCAGCGTTCGCTCGATCAGCTGCCGCTGGCTGGCGGCGAACCGCTGGTTGCGCACGAGGTCGACCTGGGCGAACGCGGTCTCCGGCACGAGGTCGGACGCCCGAGCGGCGTCGGCTGAGTGCATGTGGACGAGCCGCAGCACGAAGCGGAACTGGTTCTTCGATGGCCGCACGGGTAGGTGCGGCGCGAACCCGGTGGCCGTGGCGTTCGGGTGACAGACCGCGACATCGAAGGGCACCATGTTGGTGATGCGGACGCGACTGTCCCCGGCCACGGCGGGCGAGGCAAGGTTGGACAGGGCGAAGGCCGCGAACATGGCCATCCGCGTGAGGAGTGGACCGAAAGACCTCATGAGACCTCCTGGTCCCGACTCCATACGAGGCTCGTGCGGCGGCGTCTACTTCGGAGCGTCTCGCTCGCACGGTGCCTGTTTGCGCAGGCACCGGACCTTTGTGTCTTGTCGCCGCTCGATGCGGCTCGCCCCGGCTGCGCCGTGCTGCAGCGAATTGCTCGCGCTTGTAAACGCACCGATGTTCGGCGAGAGCCTTGACCCGACCGGCGGCGCTCTCAAGTTTTGGGCGCCCTTCTGAAAGACTACGAGGCTCACGCATGACCGACCTCTTCGCCGACAAGGCCACCGACTGGGACGAGCGCCCCGTCCCCCAACAGATCTCGGAAGGGGTGTTCCGCGCCATCGCGGCGAACGTCGACCTCTCGCCCGAGCTCCGCGTCATGGACTTCGGCGCGGGCACCGGTCTCATCGCCGGACGCCTCGCCCCGCACGTCGCGCACATCCTCGCGGTCGACGTCTCTGCGGCCATGCTCGCGCAGCTCGCCGCCAAGCCCGAGCTCGCTGGAAAGGCCGAGGTCATTCATCGCGACATCCTCGTCGAGCCTCTCGACTTGACGGTCGACCTCATCGTCAGCGCGATGGCGATGCACCACGTGCAAGACACGAATGCCCTGCTGAGTGCCCTCTTTGCACACCTCGCTCCCGGCGGCCGAGTCGCCCTGGCCGACCTCGACACCGAGGCCGGCGACTTCCATCCCCCGGGGGCCGAGGGCATCTTCCACCACGGCTTCGACCGCACCTCGCTCGCCACACGCTTCCAAGCAGCCGGCTTCGTCGACGTGAACTTCACCTCGGCCTGCGAGGTCGACAAGGAGACAAGGCGCTACTCCATCTTCCTCGCCACGGCGACCCGGCCAGCCTAGCGCCCACGCCCACGCAAGCGCCCACGCCCACGCCCACGCAAGCGCCCACGCCCACGCCCACGCAAGCGCCCACGCCCACGCCCACGCGAGCGCCCACGCCCACGCAAGCGCCCACGCCCACGCAAGCGCCCACGCCCACGCAGGCGCCCACGCCCACGCAAGCGCCCACGCCCACGCCCACGCCCACGCCCACGCAAGCGCCCACGCCCACGCGAGCGCCCACGCCCACGCCCACGCCCACGCAAGCGCCCACGCCCACGCCCGCGCCCACGCCCACGCGAGCGCCCACGCCCACGCAAGCGCCCACGCCCACGCCGTATCGGTCGTGCCGCTCCGCCCTCCGCCGTCGCCTCTGGGCCATCCTCCGGAGGCCCGACGGCCCCGGCTGCGGCGCTACGCGTCTCGACCTGCCGTTGGTAAGCCCACGCCCACGCCCCGCTATCGGCGGTTCGCGTCTTCGCGCAGCAGAATCCGGGCCTCGTCGAGGGGCGCCGGCCGCGCCAGATGGAAGCCCTGGGCGAGGTCGCACCCGACCGCCTTCACGGCCTCGAGCTCTTCCTCGTTCTCGATGCCCTCCGCGACGATCAACAGGTCGAAGATGTGTCCTATCTCGACAATCTTGGCGACGAGGGCTGCAGACCTCTCATTCTTCGCCATCTCGCTGATGAAGGATCGATCGATTTTCAAGACATCGACGGGCAAACGGCTGAGCGAGCTCAGCGAGCTGTAGCCCACGCCGAAGTCGTCGACGAAGATCTTCAGACCGGCCGCGCGCATGTCCCGGATGTTCGAGGTCACGACCTCGAAGTTGTCGATCATCGTCGTCTCGGTGAGCTCGATCCCCAGGCGCTGTGGGTCGACGCCGCTGCGTCTCACCTCGTCGGCGACCACCGCGGCGAAGTCCGGTTGGCGCAGCTGGCGATGTGAGACGTTCAGGTTCAGGAAGACGTCGCGGCCGCCGACGCTCTGCTCGAGCACGAGGAGGTCTGCGCACGCGCGAGCGACGATCCAACGTTCCAGCGGCTCGATGAGGCCGCTCGTCTCGAGCATCGGGATGAACGACGCGGGGGCGACCAGGCCGAGCGTCGGGTGATGCCAGCGCAAGAGCGCCTCGAAGCCCTCGATGTGCCCATTGCGCAGCGACACGACCGGCTGATGGTAGAGGCTGAACTCCTGCTCGCGGATGCCGCGCATGATCTGCGGCTCGAGGTCGAGCTGGAAGAGGTGGCGCGCGTGGGCCTCGGGGTGGAAGAACTCGACCTGGCTGCCGCCGCGCTCCTTCACGTTGGCGAGCGCCAGGCTCGCCTTGCGGTACAGGTCGCCGACCGTGTGGGGCGCGCCGCCGCTCGCGATGACACCACCGATGGCCGCGGTCACGGTGAGGCTGCGGCCGTCCGAAGACGTCAGCGTGATGGGGCTCTTGAAGAGGCGCTGGGCCACGACATGTGCGTTGAGGTGCCCCTGCGATTGGCCGAGCACGATGGCGAACTCGTCGGCGCCCATTCGCGCCACGAGGTCGGTCTGGCGGACCGCGTCGGCGAGGCGCTGGCCGACGTCGATGAGCAGGCCGTCGGCCTGATCGTGGCCGAAGCTGTCGTTGATGACCTTGAAGCGGTTGATGTTCAGGATGAGGAGCGCGAACTGGTAGCCCGGGTCGCCACGCAGATGGGCGATCTCCGTCTCGAGCCGCTGGTGGAGAGTCGCCCGATCTGCCAGCCCGGTGAGCGGGTCGCGTGACATGTGGCGTGGGCTCTGCTGAGCCGTCGGCAAAAGCAGGTCGACCGGGACGTGGCCGCGCCTCTCGGCAGGTCGCGGTTCAGCGCTCAAGTGGCTCGTGGTGTTGTCGCGGCCGAGCGCGAAGGCGAGCGCGCGACGACGCTCCGCCGGGGTGTCCGCGATGTCGATGAGCACGAGCCGCGGGGTCGACGGGATCTCGTAGTCCTGTTCCGCGCGATTGCAGAACACGATGATGCTGAGCTCACGATACTGGTCCAGCAGCGGTGGGGCGGCGTCGAGCATCGTGTCGACCGCATACTCGCCGGCCACGACGATGGCCGAGGCGCCAAGCCCGTTGAGCCCCGTCTTCGCCAGGCGTGACTCCAGGTCGTCGCGGTCGATGGCCATCTCGACCACGAGCCGAGGTGCTGAAGCGAGGTCGGTCAAAGCGACGGCGACTTCGATGCCCGGGGTGGCGAAGTAGAGCACCCGCTGGGATGCGCCCTGCATCGGGTTGAACGTGCCTCTTTGCGGAGATGGAGAGGATTGGGGGGATGGGGCGAAGGTCTGCGCCGGGCTGCGCGCCTCTGGGGTCGGCTCCGAAGAGTCGCGCACCAGGTCGAGTCTTGATCGCTCCGGCCGTCCAGGCACCGGGGTGAGATGGGAGCGTGCACGCATCAGGCGGCCTTGTCCATCGCTCCCAGGATGCCCAGGGCAGTGGCATGTCGCACTAGTACGTCGACGGTGCGATCGATCTGTTCGCGGTTGTGATGGGCGTTGACGATGAAGCGTAGTCGGCCTTCGTTGGCGCCCACCGCCGGGTACACGACCGGGACCGTGAAGACGCCCTCGAGGTAGATGTGCGCACACAGGCGGTAGAGTTTTTCCAGGTCAGGCACATAGACCGGGATCACAGGACTCTGGCTGTGACCGAGGTCGAAGCCGCGCTCGGCCAGTGCGTGCCGCATGTAACGATTATTGTCGTGCAAAGCCTCGGCGTGTCTCGGCTCGTTCTGGATCTCGTCGAGGCTCGCCAGGATCGCAGCTGCGTCGGGAGGCGGCAGGCAGGCCTGGAAGATGTAGGGCGTCGAGGTCGCCTGGAGCAGCGTCGCGTACTTCTCCTCGCAGGCGACGAAGCCGCCGATCGAAGCCGTCGACTTCGAGAAGGTCGACATGATGAAGTCGACGTCGTCGGTGACGCCCTGGGCCTTGCACCAGCCAGCGCCGCGCTCGCCGTAGAAGCCGAAGGTGTGGGCCTCATCCACGTACAAGAAGAAGCGGTGTTTGCGCTTCAGGGCCGCGATTTCTTTGAGCGGAGCCAGGTCGCCGCTCATCGAATAGGCGCCTTCCACGGCGACGAAGACGTTCTCGTGGTGGGGCGCATAACGTTCGAGCTTCTGCTCGAGGTCGGCCACGTCGTTGTGCCCAAAGACGAGCCACTTCTTACCCGACAAACGCACACCATCGATCATGCTGGCGTGGGATTCGCGGTCGAGCAGGATGAGATCTTTGGGGCCCGGAAGCGCGGATAGAGCACCGAGGTTGGCGGCATATCCTGTTGAGAAGACGAGGGCTTTCTGCTTGCCTACCATCGTGGCGATGCGGGTCTCGAGCGTGTGGTGAAGGCGACTCATGCCGCCGGACGGAGGGGAAGTGCCAGCCCCCGTGCCGTACCGCGTGACGGCGTCGCGGACCTTCTCGAGCACGCGCGGGTTGCGGTTCAGGCCGAGGTACAGGTTGAGCGACCAGATGATGCACTCGCGGCTCTCGCCGGTCGTCCCCGACACGATGTCGGCCACGGCATTGCTGCCCTCCTCGGTGAAGAGGTCGGCGGCAAACAGGTGAGCCCGCGCCTGCTCTTCTTTGATGCGCTGCAGCTCGTCGGCGACCGCCGAGATGTCGGTGATCCCACGGCGCGCCATCTCGCCTCGGACCTGTCCCAGGACCCGCGCGCCGAGCTGTTTGTAGGCCTCGGTCACGGCCAGTGCGAGGAGGCCCTCGGTCTCGAGTGTGGTGCCCTGGAAGGCCACGCCGACGCCGAGACCGGCTGCGCCGAGATCCTGATGTCGCATGACCGAGGCGCGCAGAAAGAGTGTCTGGCGCTCGGCCGCAGGCGACGGCACGTCGATCTCGACCATCAGCTCCTGGCCGAGATCGAGGCGCGGCCCACCGACGAGCATCGCACCCGACACCGAGAGGCTCGCGACCTCGCAGTTGTGCGCCTCACCCTTCACAGACACGGTCGCCCGCGTCTGGACCGAAACACGTGCATGTAGGCGGGGCAGCTTCATCGTGCGCCCCCGCTCGCCACGATGTAGTCGACGAGGCGCTCGATGGTGTCACACTCGTCGAGCAGCTCGGCCGGCACTTCGCGTCCGGTCATGAGGCCGATCTCGTAGGCGATGTTCACGCCCGCGAGCGAGTCGACCCCGAGGCCGTGTAACGAGATGTCGGGGCGCAGGCGTTCAAAGGGGATCCCACCGACATCGCTGATGATGTCGGTCAGGCGGGCGCGCAGATGATCACGCATCGCGTCGGCCGGGGCGGAGGTGCTGCGCCGCTCTTCGGAGACGACGTCGAGCGTGCCGGCCAACAGCTTCTGCCGGGTCGCGTGGCGCTGGATCTTGCCGCTCGTCGTCTTCGGGATCGAGTGGGGCTTGATGAGCACGGCGCGAGCGACCCGCAGCCCGTGTACCTCGGAGACCGAGCGGATGATGGCGGTCGTCGGCTCACTGGTGTCGAAGCGACCATTGGACTTGCCGGTGTCGACCTCGGCCACGACGACGAGCTGCTCCTCGCCCTCCTCTTCGAGGGCGAAGGCGGCGACACATCCGGCGCGAATGGATGGATGTGCGTCCTGGATCGTGTACTCGATGTCCTGCGGGTAGTGATTGGCACCGCGAACGATGATCATGTCCTTGATGCGGCCCGTGATGAAGAGCTCGCCCTCGTGCAGGAAGCCGAGGTCGCCCGTGCGCAGGAACGAGATGTCATCGCGTCCCGGAAGGTGTGCGCGCAGCGACTCGGTCGTCGCTTCGGGCTGCTCCCAGTAGCTCTTCGCGATGCTCGGGCCGGCCACCCAGATCTCGCCGACCAGGTCGGCCGGCAACGACTTCTGGGATGCCGAGTCGACGATGGCGATGCTCACACCGAACTCGGGGCGACCGCAGCCGACGACTTCGGTGGTGCCAGGGCCGGCCGCTTCCGCCAGCACGATCTCGTTGTGCTCGAGGCGGTCGAGCCGGATGTGGAGCAGCGTCGGCTCGTCGAACCAGGGGGCCGCCGTGACCTTGCAGGTGGCTTCGCTGAGGCCATAGCCGGGGCAGAAGGCGCGCGGGTTGAAGCCCGCAGGTGAGAAGCGCGCGTTGAAGCGGCGCAGCGTCTCGGGGCGGACCGGCTCGGCGGCGTTGAGCGCCATGCGCCAGCTGCGCAGATCCAGGCTCGAGACCTCGGCCGGGCTCACCTTGCGGGCGCAGAGCTCGTAGATGAAGTTGGGTCCGCAGCTGTGCGTAGCGCGGTTGTTCGAGATGGCGCGTAGCCACGCGAGCGGCTGCTGGATGACGTCGATGGGCGACATCTGGATCGACAGGAAGCCGCCCCAGATCGGAGCGAGGATGCCGTAGACGAGGCCGAGGTCGTGGAAGGCCGGCAGCCAGTTGACGACCACGCTGTCGGGGCTGTGATCCCAACCCACGTCGAAGTAGCGCAGGTTGTGCATCAGGTTGGCGTGGGTCAGCGCGGCACCCTTCGGGTCAGAGGTCGAGCCCGACGTGTACTGGATGAGGGCGACGTCAGAAGGCTCGGGGATGGCGGCGACGAACGGCGTCTCCGGCGCGGCGAGGCGGTCGATGCAGATCCAGCCGATGCCATCGAATCTCGGCACCTCGTGAAGGATCGGCTCGAGCGCGGCCAGCACCGGGGCGAGCGTCAGCACGTGCGAGGGTTTGGCACTCTCGACGATGGATTGAAGCCTCTGCAGGCTCAGCTTGGGCTTGAGCGGGTTTGGGGCCGGGGCGGGCACGGCGATGGCACCCGCCATGACCGAGCCGAGGAAGGCCTGGATGAACTCGAGACCCGGGGGAAAGAGGATGAGGATGCGTTCGCCGCGCGCAACGCCTTGAGCTTGCAGCGCATTGGCGACGATCGATGCAGCGTCCCAGAGCCCGCGATAGGTCCAGGTCGTGGGCCCAGAGGTCGCGCCGACATAGCGGAAGGCCGGGCGATGCGGGGTCTGATTGGCTCGCTGCTCGAGCAGCGAAACGAGGTCGTTGGGGACCGCAGTATCCATCATCCCGCCCGGGCCGGGGCGAGGTGACTGTCGTGATGGGCGATTCGTTGGGACCTGGACGCGTCCGACACTTCGAGCACTACACATGTGATGTCATCCTCTTGAGAGCGGTCCTTGAGGTTGTCCCGTATCTCGGCCCCGAGATGGGCCGGGATGTCGTCGAGCGAGACGTCGGCGAGCCTCTGCATGAGGCCCGCAATGCGGCGCGGGCCGAGCTGGCGCCCGCGTGGATCCTTGAGCTCATAGAGCCCGTCGGTGCTGATGAGGAAGCGGTCGCCCGGCTCGATGCGCACCACCGAGCGGCCGATGTCCATGCCACCTGCGTCGCCGAGCACTTTTCCAGGCGCCACGATGGAGCGGCAGGTGCCATTGGTGATGCCGAGGATGCCGGGCGAGGCGGCGTTCCAGAGTGTGAGCTCGCGGCGGCGCGGGTCGACTTTGACGAAGGCCATTGTCATGTTGCAGTTGCCAAAGGCGAACAGGCGGCGCGAGAGCTCGGCGAGGATGGCCTCGGGGTCGGCGACGCCGAGATATTGGCGCATCGTCAGGAACGAGCCGGCGACCGCACTCGTGATCATGGCCGCGCCCGCGCCGTGTCCGCTGACGTCTCCGAGCAACAAGAGCAAGGAGCCATCGGGCTGGGCCTCGTACCACCACCAGTCGCCGCCGCACTGCGAGGCGGGCTGATAGAAGCCGACACCGTTGAGGCCGGGGATGGCGAAGCGCGCGTTCTTCGGCATGAACAGGGTCTGCATCGCGCCGACGAGCTCGAGGTCGCGCTGCATCGCGAGGCGCTCGGCTTCGCTGCGGGCGACGCGGGCCGTCTCGAGCGCGATGGCGATGTGGTTCGAGACGCCGAGCAACAAGCCCACGTCGTCGGGGGTGAAGATGCCCTTGGCGAGCCGGCTGTCGAGATAGACGACGCCGAGCAGACGGTCGCGCAACATGACCGGGGCGGCCAGGATGCTGCGCAGGCCGTAGGCGAGGATGGACTCCGAGGCCAGCGCTTCGCCGTCGTCCGTGCCGGTGAGGACGAGGGGGGCGCGGGTCTCGACGACGCGGCGGACGACCGACTGGCTGATGGCCTGCGCTTGTGGGCCGGTGGTCGCCTCGAGCTGCGGCTCCTTCGTCTCTTCGTCGATGGTGAAGAACAGGGCGCGCTCGGCGCCGAGCACTTTCGCGACCTCGGTCAGGGCGTTCTTGGCGAGCGCTTTGACGTCGAGGGTCGAGACCGATGCCAGGCTGACCTGCAGGAGCGCGTGGGCGTAGCGTTGGGTCTGTTCGGCCGACCGGGTGTTGGCGTGGGTCGCGACACGGGTCGCGGCGTTGACGCTCTCCTGGCGGTTCTGGGCGAGGTCGAACTCGACCCGGACCCGACGCGCGCGGCGGCGCCATTGCTCGCTGAGTGCGACGCGGACGGCGGCCTCGGCGTGGTAGGTCATGACGCCATCGCCTTCGGCGCGAGCGAGGCGTGCGCGTTCGAGCGCGGTGTGGAAGAGGCCGCGTCGCGACTCGCAGACGGTCGCGAGCTTCTCGGCTTTGTTGAGGAGCTTTCGCGCCTTGTCGAACTTGCCATCGGTGCGGGCGAGTGCGGCGCGCCAGATGAGCGGGTGGCACTTGAAGACAGGTACGAGGGCGCGGATACGCAGGGCCCAGATGGCTCGGTTCAAGAGCTTGCGGGCGACCTTGCGGTCTTCGGTCGCGGCCTTTTCGAACTGGGTGAGGCGCGCATAGCCGGCCAACATGCGGCCGGCATTGCTGTAATAGTCCTCGCTCGCGAGGCTCCTGAAGAGCGCGATGGTGGCGTCGACGGACGGGCCCGTCTCCTCCTGGTCGGTCATCACCTCGAGGTCGGCGATGACCTTGGCGAGCTTCACGTAGATGGTGTTCTGGAGCGGCTCGTAGTCGGGCTCGAGGCGCGCGAGCAGCTCGCTGGCGGCGCCCGAGTCGCCGGTCAGCATGGTCTCGGCGTAGAGGACCGAGAGCGTATTCCACTTGTACATGAGGTTGTTGGTGCGCTCGAGCTGGCCGCCGTTCTTCTTGCAGTGGGCAATCGCCGCGAGCGTATGGCCGGCGTGCAGGTAGGAGTAGGCCTGCTCGGCGATCATCATGGCCGCATACCAGGAGCCGGGCGTGTAGCGATGGAGCTCTTCGAGCGCCGGCTCGAGGAGCGCATTGCCCTTCACGAGGTCGCCTGCCCACTTGTGACCGACGGCCTGGTAGGCATGGGCCACGGCGAGAGCCGCTCGGTCGCCGAGCTGCTCGGCGGTCTGGACGCCCAACGCCGTGTAGCGCGTCATGACCGACTTCAACGAGAACATCCCCATGACCGCGCCGTAGAGCGAAGAGGCGACGGCCGTCTCAGGTGTCGGGCCGAGGAAGTGGACGTTGTAGAAGTCGCGGACGACGAACTGCACCATGAGGATAGGGTCGCCCTGGAAGAGCGACACCATGCTGCCCGTGTAGTGGAGCTGCGAGAGCACCTTGCGACGCTCACGTTCGAGGCCTTGGGCCTTGCCATAACCGATGCCGGTCCAGCGCATGACGAGGGCCAGCATCCAGAATCCGAGCAGGCTCAGGATCTGGGTGAAGCGCCACTTCGGGAACGACTTCCCCAGTACTTCGAAGGTCTTGTAGACGCCTGCAAGCGCCTCGGTGTTGCGCCCCTGGCTCGCATAGGTGAGCGTCAGGAGATGCTGGAGTCGGAAGCGGTCCTGCTTCTCACGCGCACGCACGAGCGCTTCTTCGAGGTGTTGGAAGGCCAGGTCGAGGCGACCCGTCATGGCGCAGGCGCGGCCGAGACCTTCGAGCAGCCGCATCGGACGATCGATGGAGGCCATGCCAAGGAAGAGGTGGGCGCGGTCGAGGAGCTCGAAGGCCTCTTCGTTGGCGTGGTCTTCGAGGGCGCGAAGCCCGGCTTCGAGGTTGATCTCGCCGGCGCGTGCAGGGTTTGCTTCGGTGCGGCCGAGCGCGTAGTGGCGCGCGAGCGCGAAGAGGTCCGTCGTCGAGCGGTCGGTCCGTGAGTCGAGGGCCTCGGCGGCCCGCTGGTGGATCTGACGGGTCTCTTCGTCGGTGAGGCGCTCGAGCGAGGACTCACGCACGCGGTCGTGCACGAACGCGAACTGGTCACCCCAGGCGCGCTCGACGAGGCCCGAGCCGACGAGCTCGTCGAGCGTCCGGGTGAGGTCGGCCGCGGCGAGGCCGGCGACCTCGGCGAGCAGGTCGGCGCGGAAGCGTTGCCCGATGACGGCGGCCATGCCGGCAATGCGCGCGGTCTGTTCGCCGAGGCCATAGAGGCGGCGCACGACGAGCTCGACCACGTCGCGTGGGAGCTGGACGGCCTCGAGGGCGTCGCTGTCGGCCCGCCAATGGCGACCAGCCGGCTTGATGACGCCCTGGTCGAGCAGGGTGCGCATGTACTGGCCGATGGCAAACGGATTGCCATGGGTCAGGGCGGCGAGCCGCTGGACGGTGGGGCGATCGAGTGGAGAGCCGCCGAGCGAGAGCGTGATGAGGGCGTCGATGGCTTCGAAGTTGAGCGGTGTCAGCGAGAGCCGCGCGGCCAATCGAGGGGCGAGCGTCGTGACGACCCGCGTCAGTGCGGCAGCGTGCTCGTCGCCGTCGCGCGAGGTGGCGAGCAGCAGAAATGGGCTCGGGTTCGAGTCGCTGCCGAGGCGACCGAGGACACGAAGGCTGCCTTCGTCAAGCCATTGGGCGTCGTCGATGAGCATGACGACGGGGCGGTTCGTCGAGCCGAGACCGCGGAAGAATGCGGCCAGGGCTTCGTAGAAGCGATGCTGCTCGGCGTTGGGCTCGAGCGGGCGCATGTCGGCCATCGGACCGAGCAGGCGGGCGAGCCCGAGCGAGAGTCGCCGCACGAGCGGAGCCCATTCGCCGGCGGCTTGTTTGATGTGGTCGACGGCGAGAACACGTTCGTCCTCGGGCATGCGTCCGATGCGCGCCGCGAGCTGGTCGACGGCCTCGCGCAGGGGGCCGAAGGGGACGGTCTCGAGCTCGTTGCACTTGCCCGACAGGATGAGTGAGCCCTGAGCTTCGGCGGTGCGGATGACCTCACGCGCGAGGCGGGTCTTGCCGCTGCCGCCCTCGCCCTCGATGACGACCGAGGCGAACTGGCCGCGCCGGCACGACTCGTAGGCGCGGTTGAGCGTCTGGAGCTCGGACTCGCGGCCGACGAGTGGCAGGTCGCTGTCGAGCGACATGATGCGGTCGTTGGCGCCGAGGGTGACCTGGCGCCCGGAGCGCAGGACCTGGTCGAAGTGGTCGATGACGTTGAGGTCGGCGACGAGCCCGTGAGCGCTCTGATAGCGGTCGTCCGGGTCCTTCTTCAAGAGCCGCCCGATGATGGCGGCCAGCGCCGGGCGGGTGCCTGGGCGCATGTCGCGCAGGTCGGGTGCCGGCGTGGTCGCGAGCGCGTGCAGGAACTCGGTCTCGTTCTCGGCCTGCAGGGGCAGGCGGCCGGTCAGGCTCTCGAAGAGGGTGACGCCGAGCGCGAAGAGGTCGGACGCCGGGCCCACGCGGCGATTGAGGATGCCCATCTGTTCTGGGGCGGCATAGTGCAGGGTGCCGACGACGGCGTCGGTCTCGGTCGCGGACGAGACGAGGCCAAAGTCGATGAGGCGCGCCTCGCCCGAGTCGGACACGACGATGTTGGCAGGCTTGATGTCGCGATGGACGAGCCCGTGCCGATGGACCTCGTTGAGCGCCGAGGCGATGGACATGGCGAGGGCCACGACCTGGTCGTCGCTGAGAGGTGCCTGGCGCAGACGGCGATCGAGGCCCTGGCCGTCCGCGACGTCCATGACCAGGTAGGGGCGGCCTTCGGTCTCTCCGACTTCGAGGACACGGACCAGAGCCGGGTGGTCGAGGCGCGCGATGGCGGCGGCTTCGCGGCGGAAGGTGAGGCGGGTCTCGATCGGGTCGCCGCGGCCGGCCATGACCTTGATGGCGAAGTTGCGACCATTGTGGGAGGCGCGATAGACGACCGACATGGCGCCCCGCCCGAGCTCCTCGCCGAGCTCGTAGGCGCCGATGGTTCGCTGACTCGCGGCCGGGATCGCTGGCTGGGTCTCATGGCGCATCGCCGACTCCCGTGGGCTCGTTTTGAGCCTCGTTGTCGGTCTGGACGGTGGCCGCCAGCTCGTTGCGCAGGTTTGCGGCACAGATGACCCGATCACGGCCGGTGCGTTTGGCAGCGTAGAGGGCCCAGTCGGCGGCGCGCAGGAGCTCGTTGACCGTGCCGCCATCCTCCGGGAAGACGGCGACCCCGGCGCTGCCCGTCGTGAGCAGGCGGGCTGCTTTGGCCTGCTCGCGGATGCGGTCGGCGACGCTCTGGGCGTCAGCGCCCGACGCGCCGGGGAGGATGAGCGCGAACTCCTCGCCGCCCACGCGTGAGACGAGGTGGTTTTCGCGGACGGAGTTGGTCAGGACGGATGCGAACTCCTTGAGCAACTGGTCGCCTACGGGGTGCCCGTAGCGGTCGTTGACGTCCTTGAAGTGGTCGAGGTCGATGAGCACGAGCGCGACCGGGGTCTCACGACGGTGCGCGCGCGCGAGCTGAGCGCGGAGCTGTTCGTCGAAGGAGCGGCGGTTGGCGAGCCCGGTGAGGCCGTCGGTGCGGGCCACACGCGAGACCTCGGAGAGGGCGGCGAGAAGCGACTCGTTGACCCGTTCGAGCTCGGCCGTCTGGCGCGCGACCTCCTTGGCGAGGATGTCTTTTTGCGCGCGCTCCTTCTCGAGCAGCGTTCTGTAGTTCTCCTGCAGGCGGCTCTCGGCGGTCACGTCGCGATACTGCTCGATGACGGCGTAGGCCTCACCCTCATGACTCGTGAGCGGGATGGCGGTCACGATGACGCGCAGCGGCATGCGGTGCGACTGGACCTCGTCCACCCGCACGGTGCGACCGAGCTCGAAGGCGCGCAATGACACGCATTGCTCGTTGCAGGCTTCGAGCCCGAAGTGCTGGTGGCACATGCCGCGCACCCTGCGACCGTCGAGCTCACGACGACGCAGGCCGGCCAGACGGAGATACCGCTCGTTGTAGTAGAGGAGCTCGAGGTTACGATCGACCACTGCGGCCGCGTCCACCGAGGCGTCTACCAGCGTCGTGACGAGCGGTGCGAGGTGCATCAGCTGCCTCGCCCGTTCATCTTTGGAGCGGCAAACCCGAGGTAGCTGTCGGGCAGGTCGTCGAACTCGGCCTCGGCTCCGCACTGCCCACACGGCACGAGGTCGGTGATGACGGGGCTCGCCTCGCCATCGCCGAGCACGAGCAGTCGGAACTGTTCGCCTCCGCAGCTCGAACAGAAGTAGGGCAGCATGACGGAGCTGATCTTGCCGCTGCCGCGGAAGTTCGACACCGCATTGAGCTGGCGCACCACAGCCGGCGAGCAGCGTGCGAGCTCGTAGCCGGGCGAGCGCTCCGTCAGGTTACGCACGAAGTGGATCCACTCGCGCACGCCGCAGGAGTTGATCTCCTCCACGTCTGCGAGGTCGAGGATGAGCTTTCCGGTGGTCCCGAGCGCGACGAGGGGTTGGAAGTCGGCCTCTTCGGTGATGGCCCCCGTCAGGAAGATACGACTCCCCTCGCCGAGGCTTTCGACGACCCAGTGCATGGTCATAGGGGTCGCTCCGTCACGAAGATGTTGAACGACTTTCCGCCGGTCGCGAACGTCCGGTAGCTGCCGCTGACGTCGATGAGTCCGATGGCTTCGGTCCGGCGACCCGGGTCGATGTTGACGACGAAGTGGGAGAGCGAGCCGAGGATTTGATAGAAGCCGAGACCGGCTCCACCAGGGCTGTCTGAGACCTGGTCTTCGCCTTTGCGCATGGCCCGGGCGAGGTAATCCTGCAGCATGTCGGGGACGAGTGAGCCGAAGGGGTCGGTCGTGGACAGGCCAAAGCGCCGGCCGTCGCAGCAGAAGCGAACCTCGATGCGTTCATGCGGCTCGAGGTTGACAGGCACCGTGCGCGGCTGGCGGGCGTAGCGGGCGCTGCCGTCCTCACCGACCGGAGCGTTGTAGATGGCGTTGGAGATGAACTCGTCGGCGGCGGTGCGGATGAGGGAGCGCAGCCGCGTCGGAACTCCTATACCGACCG
This sequence comes from uncultured Myxococcia bacterium, assembly GCA_942493285.1. Taxonomy (GTDB): domain Bacteria; phylum Myxococcota_A; class UBA9042; order PHBI01; family PHBI01; genus WYBB01. The sequence goes on along the minus strand of OW818691.1, from coordinate 4,089,315 downwards.
CGAAGTCGTTGATGGCGGCAAGGGCGGCACCCTTCTCGGTCGACGAGGTCAGCGTGAGGTGGCGTGGCTCGACCCCCCACACGAAGTACTTTTCGAGGCCGAAGATGTCGCGGTGGCGGATCTTCTGCACGGTCACCAGCAGGTCGCTGATGTCGGGGCCCTCAGCGTCCAGCACCAGGACGTTGGTGAGGACACGAGAGCCGAAGAGGGTCGCGAAGTCGCGGTCGAGACTCTTCTCCGAGAGCAGGAGCAGGGTCGGCCGACCGGTTCGCGCCGAGAAGTCGGCGACGATGTCGGTCTTCTCGTCCGCGCTCAGGGCCTCGTAGACGATGGCGACCAGGGCGTAGTCAGAGACGCTTCGCAGCTCTTGCAGCGACTCGACCACGGCGACCTCGCCGACCGCCCTGCGGAGCAGCCGAGATAGCCCGCCCGTTCCGCGCGGGTCGGCGGATACGAACGCGATTGCGTCAGGGGGGACCCATCTCGGTGCCCCTGGACTCCATGCTTGCGTCATGCCGATGACCTCCTCCGTCCACCGAGTCTTCAACGGTCCATCGTTTTGTCAACATTAGGCGGGGCGTTGATTTCGAAGGGTTTCCGAGGCAACCGAGAGGCTGGCCGGGCCGCTGGATTCAACGATCCCGCCAATTTGACGCGGTTACAAAGGGTGAGGCAGGGCCGCCCGGAGGGGTCGCGTCGACCGTATGGTTTTGTGCATGGTGAGGGTGACCAACGCGATTCACGCTGCATATTTGTGCACGTCGTCCCGGATACCCCTAGTATTCCAGTCAGTGCATGGGGAACAACGAGCAGCGCTCCCACGGAGTCATTTACATGTCGCGACAGCGCGTCCCGCCAATCCAACCATCGAGCTTCCGTCCATCCGTGAAACTGGGGGCGGTCGCAATCGTGGGCCTCTTTGCCATCGGGTGCGGTGACGACGACACCGTCGACCCTGGCAATGACCCGCGCTGCGCCTCGGCCGCACCCGGGTGTCTCGTGCGTCACGAAGGCTGCATGTTCACCGATGACGCGGCTCGCTGCGAAGCCTGCCCTCCCGGCGAGCACCCGACACTGCCCAACGGCGAGTGTGTGGCCTTTGGGTCCACACCGATGACGCACAGCTTCGGTCCCTTCACGGTCGCCGCCGGTGGCGAAGACCGGGGCGTCTGCGAGAGCTGGGTGCTCGGCAACACGTCCGACGTGTTCGTCAACGCCATCGAGGTCGCGAGCGACGGTGGCTTCCATCACTCGGTCCTCTTCTATGTCCCCGAAGCGTTCAACGACTGGCCGACCGATCGGTGGGTCGACTGCTACGAGAACGGCTTCGACGAGGTGACTGCGGCGCTCGCGGGTGGAGTGCTGCTCGCGACCTCGACCGAGGTCGACGGCGAGATGCAGCAGTTCCCGGCAGGCGTGGCCATGCGTATCCCGCCGAACTCACGCATCATCGCCGCGATGCACCTGAAGAACGATGGCGCGCAGGCCGTGACGACCTCGCTCCGGACCAAGCTCTATACGACGGCTGCGGCTGATGTGACGAGCCGGCTGGCGCCCTCACAGATGGTCATCCCGGGCCTCGAGATCCCGACCGATGCGCCGTCCACCTTCACCGCTACGTGTGACCTCGCGACGGCCTATTCGGACCTCTACGACCGCCCGCTGAGCCTCAAGGTGCGTGGCTTCCTGCCGCATATCCACCCGGCGACGACGGCGTTCCAGGTGCGGGTCGTCGGGGGCCCGAACGATGGGCAGTTGCTGGTCGATCTCGGGCCATATGAGCCGTCGACGCTGGGCTGGGTGCTCGACCCGCCAGTCGACCTGGCCGGGGCGACCGGCTTGTCGCTGCGCTGCAGCTACGACCACACGCTGGCCGACGATGCGGGCTGGGGCGACGGCCACGAGGAGAAGTGTGAGACCCTCATCTACGTCGAGTCGGACATGGCCTTCGCGGGCGTGATCGGACCTGGCGCGGAGCCTCCGGCGCCGTCACCCGACGGGACCAGGACGTGGGGTTGCCAGGCGTTGGCCTTCACCTACGACGCTGAGTGAGCGGGGCGACCGTGCGCTCTACGTTGAGGTGCAAGTGAGGGAGTAGGCGTTCATCTCGACGTCGTGGGCGCTAGTTTTCAAACCAGCCCGCCGCGTGCGTCTCAGGTGACATGAAATTCCTGCTCTCGTTCGTCGTGGCCACCCTGGTCGTACCCGTCGTCGCCCTGCCCGGGCGCGCAGACATGGTGCCCCCCAGGCCCTACAACAACCGCACGCCGCCGATCTTGCGGATCATCATCGAACGCCTCGCCGCAGCGATCGACAAAGGCGACGTCGATGCCGCGCGCGCCCTTTGTGACCCTCGCGGCTGGGACAAGAACCTCGTTGGCCGCGGCGGCACCGACCTCTCGTCGTTCGTCGCCGACGGTATTCGCAAACGTGTGCACCCACGCGTCGAACCTGGTGCATGGCGGCGCGTCGGCAAGGCGGTGATCATGACCGCCGACGTCTATGGATTGGACGACAAGCGCGTTGGCGAAAGCATCGAGATCGTGCTCGTCGAGGTGAGCTTCAGCCGGTGGTTAATCCTCGGCGCGGGCACGGACGCTGCGAGGGTGCAGGCACTGGTCGAGCGGGTGCGGGATGACAGGCCGCTCGCGCCGCGGCGCTGAGAGGTCTTGTCCTGCGAGGACCCTTTGGACCTTCTGAAGGGCGGCGTCGATCGCGACGACTCGAGGGTGCGCCTTCGCCGGGCGGGTCCCTCGGTATGAGCTCGCTTGCGTGGGCGCGGGCGTTTGCGTGGGCGTGGGCGTTTGCGTGGGCGTGGGCGCGGGCGTTTGCGTGGGCGTGGGCGCGGGCGTGGGCGCGGGCGTTTGCGTGGGCGCGGGCGCGGGCGTTTGCGCGGGCGTGGGCGCTTGCGTGGGCGCGGGCGCCTGCGTGGGCGCTTGCGTGGGCGCTGGATGTCTCGATCATCGAGATAGTCGGGGAGGCTCCAGCTATCCCGAATATCGAGGAATCGGGCTCCTGGATTCTCAGAACGGGCGGGTCTGGCCCTTGGTGAAGGGGAGGAATCGCGGCTGCCAGAAGTGGTCGCGCACGTAGCCCTCGAGGTCGTCCAAGGCGCCCTTTGCGACCCAGCGCTCGGGCAGTGCTCCGAGCCCGTCATCGAGTGCACGTCTGAGGACGGCGGTGGCGACCTCGAGGCTGACGAGGCCGAGCTCGGCCACCGGTGGGTAGAGGCGGTCGGGGTGGTTGCGCAGGGTATAGTCGGCCAGCGCATCCGAGGCGGTCATGACCATGGCGTCCGTGATCTCGCGCACGTAGCCGAGGATGGCGGCCATGCCGAGGCCCGGGAAAATGAAGGCGTTGTTGCCTTGCCCGATGGGGTGCGAGGTGTCGCCCCAGGGGACGGGGTCAAAGGGGCTGCCGGTCGCGACGAGCGCCTTGCCGTCGGTCCATTCGAAGATGTCGGTCGGGATGGCCTCGCAGGACGAGGTCGGGTTCGAGAGCGGGAAGATGACGGGGCGCTCGGTGTTCGTGGCGACGGCGCGGCAGACGGCTTCGTCGAAGGCGCCGGGCTGGCCGGACAGGCCGAGCAGGACCGTGACCTTGCCCTCACGCACGGTCTCGTGGAGGTCAGGGATGTCGCCTGCGAACTGCCAGCCGGCGAGGGTCGCGTCGGTCTGGGCGTAGGGCGCCTTGTAGCCGGTGATGCCGCGGCGCTCGGTCAAGAGCCCCTTGGAGTCGAGGACGAAGATACGTGCGCGCGCCTCGTCGGGGGTGAGGCCTTCGCGCAGCATGCCCTGGCGGATGGCCTCGGCCACGCCGACGCCGCCGGCACCCGCGCCGTGGACGAGGACACGTTGGTCCTTGAGCGGCTCGCCCTTGATGCGGCAGGCGGAGAGCACACCTGCGAGCGCCACGGCCCCGGTGCCCTGGATGTCGTCGTTGAACGACGCGACGTTTTTGCGATGGCGCTCGAGGACCTCGAAGGCGACGTCCTTGGCGAGGTCTTCCCACTGGATGACGGCCATCGGCCAGCGCTCTTTGACCATGGCGACGAAGCGGTCGACAAACGCAAGGTAGGCGTCGCCGGTGAGGCGCTTCTGGCGCTCGCCCAGATAGAAGGGGTCGGCGAGGAGGTCTTTGCGGTCGGTGCCGACATCGAGTGCCACAGGCAGGGTGTGGAACGGCGAGACGCCGCCGCCGACGACGTAGAGCGCGAGCTTGCCGATGGGGATGGCGAGGCCGCCGTAGCCCTGGTCGCCGATCCCGAGGATGGCGGAGCTGTCGGTGACGACGATCATACGCACGTCTTCCATCGGGTAGTTCTTGGCGACGGCGAGTGCGTTGCCGATGTTGGCCGACGAGAGCGAGAGGCCGCGCGGGGTCTGGTAGAGCGCGTTGAACTGCTTGACCGCGTCGCCGACCGTCGGGGTGTAGACGATGGGCAGCATCTCGGTCAGGTGGCGCGACAGCAGCGCGTAGAAGGTTATCTCCTGGCGCTCCTGGAGGCTGCGCAGGAACTGGTATTTTTCGATGGCGGTCCTGCAGGTCTGGTAGCCCGCGTAGACACGTTCGAGCTGCTGTTCCAGCGTGTTGAAGGCGGGCGGCAGGAGGCCGTCGAGGCCGAGCGCGCTGCGCTCTTCGGGCGTGAATGCCGTGCCCTTGTTCGTGAGCACGAGGCGCAGGAGAGCGATGCCTTCGAGGTAGACGACCATACGCTGCTCGCCGGTGCGTTCATCTTCGAGGATGTCGAAATAGGGGCTGATCTGTCGGGTGCGCATGGGGGGCCTCCTGTCGGGGGAGGAGAGAACCATGCGCGGGGACGTGCGGCAACGGTTTTGGCGGGGGCCCTATCGGGCCGAAGGTGTCTCGCAGCCGTTCTCCACGCGGTTGTCCTGGTCAGCCCAGCCAAGACTGCAACCGGTGATGACACAGGTCCCCGTCGAACAGGAACCGGTGGCGTTGCGCGGGGAGCACGCAAGGTTGCAATCACCGCAGTTCAGATTGGTGGAGAGCGGTTGCTCGCAGCCATTGGCGTTGTTGCCGTCGCAGTTGCCCAGACCCGTGGGGCAGCCGGTGAGCTGGCAGGTGCCCGACGCGCAGGAGGCGGCCCCGCCGGGCAGGCTGCATGCGGTGTCGCAGGCCGAACAATGGGTCGGCGAGCGGAGCGAGGACTCGCAGCCGGTCGAGCCGAGGCCATCGCAGTCGCCGAAGTCCTGACGGGTGCAAACGACGACGCGGCAGATGCCGGTGGAGCATTCGCCGACCGCATTGCTGGGTGCGCAGATGACTCCGCAGTCGCCGCAGTCGGCGTTGGTGCGGGTCCCAGTCTCGCAGCCATTGTCCAGGTCTTCGTCGCAGTTGGCCTGGCCCGGGGGACAGGCGGGCTCGCAGGTCGCGTCGTCGCAGCAGGTGGAGTCAGCGGGGTCGCAGCTCTGGCCGTCGGGATCGATGGTGTCCGCGGTGTCCGTAGTGTCTGCGGTGTCCGTGGTGTCGCCGCTGTCGGGTGAGTCGGGGGCATCGGGCACATCGGTGTCCGACGCGGCGTGGGCGTCGGTGTCCTCGATGCCGCTGTCCGCTGTGTCTTGGCTGGAGATCTCTGGTGCCCCGTCGGCAGAGTCAGCGGTTGCGTCGGCTGGGTCAGATGCGTCGCTCTCGCCGTCATGGGGCGTGTTCGTGTCGTCGCCCGTGGCGTCGGTCCTGTTGATGTCGCTGTCCAACGTCGCAACGTCCTGGACGTTGGTGTCGAGGTCGACGCCGACATCCGACTTCGTGTCGGAGTCCGACGAGCAGGCCGAGGCGAGCGCGGCGATGGTCGACAGCGCTGCCAGGGACTGGGCCACGAGGGGATGGAGGTGATGGAGCAGCGGCGTTTTGTGCATGTCTGAAGCCACCTTGGCCGGCGATCGAGCTGGGTGATTTTAGCGGCAACGGCACAACGGGTCATGCGCGGGTCGAGCTTGCGGCAGTGCGGCGAATCCGTTAGGGCGCTGGGGAGAGCAGGTGCAGGCCTGCAGGAGTGAAGTGATGAGCGAGGAGCAACCGAAGAACAAGCTGCATGGCATCACGCTCGAGCGCATCGTGACGGAGCTCGTCGAGTACTTCGGGTGGGAAGAGCTCGGGGTGCAGGTGAACATCCGCTGCTTCCAGGAGGACCCGAGCGTCGGGTCGAGCTTGAAGTTTCTGAGACGGACACCGTGGGCGCGCGAGAAGGTCGAGAGCCTCTATCTGTTCATGGGCCGCGAGCAGGCGCGGGTGGCGCGGGCGCAGGCCAAGTCGGTTGACTCAGGGGGCGTCGAGCCAAAGGGGTGACAGGTCGAGCTCGACCTCGTCGAAGGGCGGGAACCTTACGACGCCTGGGCCTTCGAGGGCTCCTGCGGGGAGCCACTCGCCGTCGCCGGCCTTATAGACGTCGATGCGTTGGGCGGGCGGGTCGACGATCCAGGCCCAGGTAACGCCCGCCTGGAGATAGAGCGGCATCTTGATGATGGTGTCGCGACCGGCGGTGCCGGGTGAGAGGACCTCGCAGACCCAGTCGGGGATGAGCGTGAACTTGTGGGTGTCAGGTGGTGGGGCCGCCATTCGGGAGCGGCGCCAGCCAGCGAGGTCCGGGATGACGACGCGTCGGTCGGGGCGCAGGTGGCACTCGGGTTCGTCGAGGATCCACCAACCACCAGGACCGCCGGGACCCGAATGCGTTGTCAGGCCGAAGCGTGATCCGAGTAGCGTTCCAAGCATGCTACTGACGCGGACATGTCGGCCTTTCGGTTGAGGTGACATGAAGAGCTCGCCGTCGATGAGCTCGGCTTTGACACCTTCCGGGAGCGCTTCGTAGTCGGCGTAGGTTTTGTCTCGGGGGCGTAGCACAGCGACCATGTCGTGATGGTATCCGAAACGCGGGTTGGGGCTCAAGGCCGGGGCTCGGGTTGTCGTTCGTCATTCGCCATAGAGGTGGCGGCGGCGGACGAGGACCTTCTCGAGCTCGACCGCGATGAAGACGATGGACGAGGCGCCGAGACAGACGCCGAGCTCGGCGAGCGTCAGGCTCTCGGTCTTGAAGATGGGGTTGAGCATCGGGAGATAGATGGTCATGAGCTGCAGGGCCACCGTGAACACGACCGTCAGCGTCAGCATACGGTTGTTGGTCAGGGTGAAGAACGACTCGCGTTCGGAGCGGATGGCCAGCACGTGGCCGAGCTGTGAGAAGCACAAGACCGTGAAGACCATGGTCTGCCAGTGTGCGCCGGAGTCGATGGCCCAGGCCTGTATGATGAGGCAGACCGCGCCCATGAGCAGGCCGACCCAGAGGATGTGTTGCCACATGCCGTGCGCGAAGATGCCCTCGTTCGGGGGGCGCGGTGGGCGCCGCATGATGTTGCGTTCGGGTGGCTCGGCGGTGAGTGCCAGGCCGGGGAAGCCGTCGGTGACGAGGTTGATCCAGAGGATGTGAATAGGCAGCAGAGGGATAGGCAAGCCGAGGAAGGGCGCCAGGAAGATGGTCCAGATCTCGCCGGAATTGCCGGTCATCACGTACTTGATGAACTTGCGGATGTTGTCGAAGATCTTACGGCCCTCACGCACCGCCGAAACGATGGTCGCGAAGTTGTCGTCGAGCAGCACCATGTGTGCGGCTTCGCGTGCGACGTCGGTGCCGCCCTTGCCCATGGCGACGCCGATGTCAGCGCGTTTCAGCGCAGGGGCGTCATTGACGCCGTCACCGGTCATGGCCGTGAACTCGCCGTGGGTCTGCAGCGCTTTGACGATGCGGATCTTCTGCTCGGGGTCGACACGTGCATAGACCCGCAGGTCGGCGACGATGGCGGCGAAGTCCTCATCGGAGAGCTTGGCGAGCTCGTCGCCGGTCATGACGCGCTGTGTGGCGCTGGCAATGCCGAGTCGCTCGGCGATGGCGAGGGCGGTGGCGGGGTGGTCGCCGGTGATCATGACGGGCACGATGCCGGCCGTCTTGCACTCGTCTACGGCGACGAGGACCTCGGCGCGTGGTGGGTCGATGAGGCCGACGAGGCCGAGCAGGGTGAGGTCGGTCTCGAGGCCGGTCGTCGGGTCGGCGAGCGCTTTGATGGCGTCGGGACCCACGGCGCCACGGTCGATGCGGCGCTCGGCGATGGCGAGGACACGGAGGCCGCGGGCGGCGAGTCGTTCGGCTTGCGCGAGCTTGTCTGCGAGCACGAACGGGCGGTCGCCGTCAGGGGTGCGTTCGGTGGTGCAGCGGTCGAGGAGCGATTCGGGGGCGCCTTTGACACAGACGAGCAGGGTCTGCGAGTCCGGGTCGGAGTGGACCGTCGACATCCGCTTACGCTCCGAGTCGAAGGGGAGCTCGGCGACCCGGGGGTAGCGGACATCGAGGGTCGTCTTGTCGTGCTTCGCGTCCCTGGCGGCGAGCACGAGCGCGACCTCGGTCGGGTCGCCTGCAAAGGTCTCGGCCGATGGCGTAGCGTCGTTGACCAGGGCCATGGCGCGATACAGGTCGAGCCAGGGGGCGGCAGCGTTCGGGGTCTCGCCGGTCGAGGTCGCGAGCACCTCGGCGCGCATCTTGTTTTCGGTGAGGGTGCCGGTCTTGTCCGAGCAGATGTAGGTCACCGAGCCGAGCGTCTCGACGGCAGGCAGGCGCCGGATGAGAGCGTGGTTCTTGACCATGCGTGAGGCGCCGAGGGCGAGCGCGATGACGACGACGGCGGGCAGAGCTTCGGGGATGGCGGCGACCGCGAGGCTGACCGCGGTGAGGAACATGAGGGTCAGGTCTTCGCCGCGGATGAGCCCAGCGACGAATACGATGGCGCAGATCGCCAACACCGCCCAGGCGAGCTTCGTGCCGAACCGCGCGAGACGTTTCTGGAGCGGGGTCTTCACCTCGTCTTCGTCGTCGAGCATCCGGGCGATGGTGCCGAGCTCGGTGTTCAGACCGGTTGCGGTCACGACGCCAACCCCGCGGCCCGCACTCACGAGGGTGCCCTTGAAGGCCATGTTGGTTCGGTCGCCGATGCGGCTGGTCGGGTCGGTGAGCGGGGCGGCGTTCTTTTCGATCGGCGTCGACTCACCCGTCAGAGCGGCCTCGGCGATGTGCAGGCGCGCGCACTCGAGGAGGCGCAGGTCGGCAGGCACGACGTTGCCAGCCTCGAGCAGCACGATGTCGCCCGGCACCAGCTCGCTGGCTTCGATGGAGGAGACGACATCCTCGCGACGGACCCGTGTCTGGTGGGCGGCCATCTTGCGGAGCGCGGCCATGGCGTTCTGGGCGCGGCGCTCCTGGAAGAAGCCGATGGCGCCGTTCAAGAGCACGATGATGACGATGCTCAGGCTGTCGATGGGCTCGCCGACGAGGCCGGCCACGATGGCTGCCGCGATGAGGACGAGGATCATGAAGTCGCTGAACTGGTCGAGCAGCATTCGCCACAGCGGGCGATTACGACCCTCGGGCAGGGCGTTGGGGCCGAACTCCGAGCGACGTTGAGCGACCTGCTGGGCGGTCAGACCCGTGAGGCGCGAGTCGACGGTGGTGAGGGCGGTGTCGGCCGTGAGCGTGTGCCAGGCCTGCGGTGCGCTGGTGCGAGAGGGCGCTGCCATGGCGATCTCCGGAGTCCCGGGAGGTGTAGGGACTCGGTGAGTCAAACATGGGCACGGGGTGGAGCCGGGCTACCCGCGTCGGCGCTTGTGGGCGCGGGCGTCTGCGTGGGCGTCTGCGTGGGCGTGGGCGTGGGTGTTCGCGTTCGCGCGGGCGTGGGGGTGGGCGCGGGCGTACGCGTGGGCGTGGGCGTGGGCGCGGGCGTGGGTGTTCGCGAGCCAGCGTGCGCGGGCCCGTGTGGCGCTGGGCCGCGCGGGAGGCGGGGCTAAAATGAAATATGAAATGTCCCGACCCCTGTGGGGGTGACGTGCGTGGGCGCTTGCGTGGGCGTGGGCGCTTGCGTGGGCGCTTGCGTGGGCGCGGGCGCTTGCGTGGGCGTGGGCGCTTGCGTGGGCGCGGGCGCTTGCGTTCGCGTGGGCGCTTGCGTGGGCGCGGGCGCGGGCGTTTGCGTGGACGCCCGCCCGTCCTCAGGCCCCGAGGATGGCCCGCAGCGGTGGGACGCGGAGGTCGGCCTCGTCGTCGGTCAGGCCGAGCTCGTGATAGAGCGCCTGCAGGACATGCTCGGGGCGGATGACCTCGCTGACGTTTCGTTCCTCCTCGCAGGCGACCATCATGCTGGCGTCGCGTGCGCAGGCGAGGCCGGTCGTCAGGTTCATGGGCAGGGGGTTCATGCCGACGTTGGACGAGGCGCCGACGACCTTGCCGCGGGCGACGCCTCCGCCAGCGAGGAAGCAGGCGTTCAAGAGCCAGTGGTCGCGGCCGCTCTGGGCGTTCAACAGTGGTGTGCGCGAGAACTCGGAGAAGCCGAGGATGGTCGTGCGGTCGAACCACGAGGCGCCCGACCCGTCGGGGTAAGGGGTCGCCAGCAGGTGGTCGATGAGGCGCGCGATGGTCGTGAAGCCTTCTGCCAGGCGTGGGCCGTGGTCGACCTGCCAGTTGTCGAAGTGGGTGTCGAGCCCCGTCACGGGCGTGAAGGACACGACGCGCGAGACCTTGTTCATGATGGCGGTCGCGGCCAGGGCGGCGCGGGCGCGACCACTGCCGAGCTCGGTGGACGAGGTCGAGGTGATGCCATAGCGGGCGCGCAAGGCGACCATGGCAGGGGTGTTGGCGCGCAGGTCGAACAGCGTGTCGAGGCGCGAGGCGACCATCTGGCCGGCCTTCTTGCGTGAGCTCTCGGCGGTGGTCCACAGCGAGGAACGGACACCCTCGGGACACTGCGCGGCGCGTGAGAGCAGCGTGTCGATCTGGTGTTCGACCGAGTCGGGCAGCGCGTTGGCAGGGGCGCCGAGCACCCGGATGAGGTCATCGACGCCGCGGGCCGACAGCGCGGTGGCGTAGTTGGGCAGGTCGATGTTGTAGCTCTCGACGCCGATGGCCAGGTTGGGAACGGGCTCGAACCCGCCGTAGAGACCCGAGAACCACGAGTCGGTGGATGAGCCGCGAGCGGCGAGGCCTGACGGCGGGCGGCCCGTGAGGAAGCGTCGTCGACCGACCTCGTGGGTGAGTGTGTCCATGTTGATGCCGCGCACGACACACAGCTTGTCGGCGTGGCGCGCGAGCTCGCCCATGAACGGGCCGAGGATCATGGACCCGTTGTTCAGCGGGTCGATGGTCGGGCTGTCACTGGTCGTGGCCAGCTCGTACCCCGTCTGGATACGCGTGGTGGCGGCGTTGCCGTTGGTGAAGATGGCGGGGTTTCGTGGGTCGAGGCCGAGCAGGATGTCCCAGCCGCCGCTGAAATAACAAAAGATGTAGTGGCGGTCGGGCAGACCCGTGGCCGGTGCCAACGACGCCGCGCGTGCGAGCCCGCCGGTCGCGTCGAGGAAACGATTGGCGCCTGGCAGGCCAAAGGCTCCGAGGCCGGTGAGTCCGGCACCGAACGCGAGCGCACCCTTGAGGAGGCCGCGGCGGCTGAGGCCAGGCGTGGCGTGCTGGCGGTTCTTGGGGTCTCTCGCCATGGGTCGCCTCAGTAGGTGTAGAAGTCGGGGTGCGTGATGAGCGCCACACACATCGCCTGCCAGGCGATGGACGGCGTGCCGGTGAGCTGGGTCGAGCTCTCGAAGAGCCAGCGCCACTCCGAGAAGCCGGGCTTCTCGGCGGTCAGGGTGCGGCCGTGGAAACGTAGGAGCAGGCTCGAGATCTGGGCCTCGATGGCGGCCGCAGCCTCGGGCGAGGTGGCGAGTGTGAGGTCGGGTGAGAGGGCGCCAAAGAGGACCGGGCGGCGACCGTTGGTGGTGGCCGGGTCCTGGCCGGCGAGGATGAGGTCGGCGGCGATGCGGTCCGAGCAGGCTTTGCGGGCGGCGTCGTTCAGGAACTTGGTGAAGAGCGGGGTCGGGGCGAGGTCTTCGACGGTGGTGTCGATGAAGTCGGGGACGCCGAGCGTCTCGGAGAGGAGCTGGAACTGGTTCACGTCGGTGTTGCCGACGCGCAGGGTCCAGGTGATGCCGTCGAGCACGGTCTGGAAGGCCTTGTCGATCTGCTCGATGTTCATCCGCTGGCGGCCGCGCGGCGCGACCTCGGGAATTGGGGCGAGCGGGTCGAGAGGCGCGTCTTCGGTCGTGCCCTCGTCGACACCGACGACGACCGGGTGGACCCACGGGTCGGGTAGCGTGGTGTCGGGCGAGGCAGTGTCCGGTGCCGGGCTCGAGGTGTCGGGCGTCGGGCTCGAGGTGTCGGGGGTCGGGCTCGTGGTGTCAGGGGTTGGGACCGAGGTGTCGGGCGGCGTGACGACGTCCGCGATGGGGGTCGTCGGCGGGCCCGGAAGGCCTGCGACCTTCTGCTCGTAGTCGCAGCCGAGGAGCGATGCGGCGGCCAGCGGCAACGTCAGCGCGCGTGCGAAGGCCGAGCGTGACGACAACGCCGAGAACGGTGACAGCTTCATCGGACCCTCCGGAAGGTCTTGCTCAGGACGAGCTCTTTGACGAGCTCGCGGTATGCGAAGCCCGAGGCGACAAAGCGTTGGGCGAGCTCGTCGACGAGGCCCTCGTCGTCGTCGCCGAGCGCCTCGCCGAGCAGGTGCAGAGCGGCGGTGCGGGCGGTGCAGCGCGGGAGCCGGCCATCGACGGCCGAGCGGTGGGCGAGCAGCGTCGGGCCGGCTTCGATGGAGCGCATATGTTCGTCGCGGCGGAAGACGTAGCCGTTGAGCCAGCCGGTCCACCGGGCCTCGGACGTGGTCATCGGGTTCATGACGTAGTTCTGCGTGCAGCGGGTGGGGCAGGGCAGGCTCGAGCTGGCGCAGGCGGCGCAGGCGAGGTCGAAGGCCGGGAAGTCGTAGGGGTCGAGGTAGGTCATGCCGCGCTCGCCCCAGCGGCCCCAGTGTGAGGCGGCGGGCTCGAGCAGGGCGTGGCAGTAGTTGCAGCCGTCGCGCAGCTGGAGGTCGGGCTCGTGGATGGAGGCCTCGTCGGCGACCGGGAGGCCACCGACCGGCGGGTTGAAGGGCTGGCATAGGAAGGCCGTGTAGAAGCGATTGGCGCGGGCGCGGGCCGTCTGGAATCGCAGCAGGTAGGACGGCGAGGTGAGGAGGCCAGCGTGTTGTTCGCCGAGGTCGACTTCCAGCCAGGTGTCGACCGCGGTGAACGGCAGGTCGGGCAGGCGCGAGACGTCGGTGAGGACCGGGTTGACGCGCACCCGCGTGAGCGCCGACTGGTGTTTCAGGAAGTGCACGATGGGGCCGTTGACGTAGCCCATGCGCGAGGTGAAGAGGTCGAGGTAAGAGCGGTCGTCAGTGATGATGTCGCGGACGCGGTGCTCGAGGTCGTCCATGAAAGACTTCGAGACGAGGTCCATCTGGGGCCCAGCGGCGCACGTGTTCATGTTCGGGCCGCAGCCGCAGTCGAGCTCGAGCAGGCCCTGGCTGGAGTTGCAGGCGATGCCGTTCTGCGACACCACGCGGTCCTGGGCGTCGAAGGCACAGACGGCGATCTGGGTGTCGGGGGCCCAATACGGGTTGACCCAGACCCAGCCTTCGCGGTTGCTGCCGTCGGCCTGCGGGGTCGTCAGGATATTGCCCTCGTCGTCGAAGCGGGCAGGCTCGTTGAGGCAGCGCACGTTGCGGCCGCGATAACGGGTGGCCATGGTGCCCGAGCGGTACCATTGCGTCGTCGTGTTGTTGCCCGCGGTGAGTGTGACGCTGACGCTGTGCAGGCGCTGGTCCGAGATGTTGTTCCAGAAGAGGTCGCGGTGCAGGCGGACGAAGCGGTCGGCGAAGGCGTCGCTGACGAGCCACTCGTCGACGAGGGTCTCGAAGAGGAAGTCCAGGTCCTCGGGCGTGGCCTCGGCGACGGCTGCGTATTCTTCGGGGGTGGGTACGAGCCCACGCACGGCGAGGCTCGTCGCGCGTAGCCAGCGGGTCGCGTCGAGGTCGTCGGTCGGCTCGATGCAGATGTCTTCGGCGTGGGCCGGAGGTGTGGCGAACGAGCCGAGCGCGAGGAGTGCGACGAAGGCGCCGAGTACGAAGCGAGGCAAGGGGCCGGATGGGCGGCGGCGGCACTGGGGGGTCAGGGTCATGCTCCCTCGTTCGGTTGGCACGGGTGACGGTGCAACGCTTTGAGAATTAGCGTACTTCACGGGCGGAAGCCAGCATCGCGCCACGAGCGCAGCATCTGGACGTTGGGGGCCGAGATGATGCGGCCAGGCGGCATCGAAGCGACGTCCATGCCGAGGGCATCGCACTCGATGGGCTTCGTGCCCGCTGGGGCGTGGGCGTCGACGCGGCAGAGGATCTCGTCCATGCGGGCGGTCCAGGCGGCCGGTGTATGAAGGCTCGCGAAGTTTCCGCCATTATCTGCGCCGTGGCAATTGGAGCAGTTGCGGTCGAAGAACGGTTTGACCTCTTCGGTCCAGGCCGGGAGGTCGACCACGAAGGGGGCCGAGGTGCTGAGCGTCTCGTCGTCGTCCCAGGTGACCGTGAGGGTGAGGGTGTGGGCGCCGTTGGGGAGGGCGAGCGGCTCGAGGGTGAGGGTCAGCTCACGTGCGGCGCCCGAGCCGGTGATGTTGACGGGGATCTCGAGGTCGGCGGGCATGACGCGGGCGGTGGCCGTCGCGACAGCACCCGGGTCCGACAGGCGGGCGGCGACGGTGGTCGGCGTGGTGAGTGGGGTCTGGGGGAGGCCTATGACGGTGAGGGTGCGATTTGCAGAGACCTCGAACAGGCCGGCAGCGGTGGCGGCGACGAGGCGGCCGTCGGCATGCATCGCGACGTGGCGCGGCGAGGTGAGCGCGGAGGGGAGCGGGGCGACCTCGGCGAAGAGGGTGCCGGCGCCGCGCGCGAGGCGGCCGTCGTCCAGCACGAGCCAGACGGCCGAAGCGTCGGGGTGGGTCGTCAGGTCGCGGACGGGCAGCTCGAAGGTGGTCCAGCGACCACGTCCGGAGTCGGGCAGGCGGATGTGCAGCGTGGACTGGCCGGCAGCGGTGTCAGCGGGCGCGAGGACATAGAGGTGGCCGTCGTTGTCGGCGCCGAGGTCGATGACGGGTGGGGCGGTGAGGGTCGGGCGCTCGAGGCCGAAGGCGAGGGGGGCGAGGCGCAGCGCGGAGGTGCCGTGAGGGCCCGACAGCCAGAGGGCGGGCGTGGTGGACGGCGCGTCGGGCGAGAACGGGGCGCCAAAGGCGAGGCGGTTGTTGTTGAGCGAGAGGCCGGTCGCCGAATAGGGTGTAAGGGCGTCCGACGACCACCGATAGAGGCCGGTGCTGGTCGACAGCCAGAAGGCGTTTGAGGGGGCCGATTCGGCGGCCAGCGTGAAGATGGGGTCACCTTCGAAGCGGGCGCTGAGTGGGGTCGGGGTGACGAGGCCATCGCGGATACGGGTGAGGCCGTGGGGGCCGGCGAGCAGCACGTCGCCCGGGCCGAGGGTGACTGCGTCGGGTGGGATGAAGGCAGACGGGAGGGCGGCGTCGGGGGACGGCGCGATGGGCGTGGTCGAGGCGCCCGAGAGCCACCAGAGGAGGTCTCCGTCCGACGCTACGAGGGTGGTCGGGTCGACGACGATGACCCAGCGCCACGAGCCGGTCGCGAGCGTGCCGACGATGGCGGGCTCGATGGGGAGCGGGGTGGGGCCGGTGGTGTCGGGGGCGGTGTCTGAGGGGGCGTCGGCGTCGGCGGGGGCGTCGGCGTCGGCGAGGGCGTCTGAAGGGGCGTCGGCGAGGGCGTCTGAAGGGGCGTCGGCGAGGGCGTCGGCGTCTGAGGGGGCGTCGGCGTCGGAGGGGGCGTCGGCGTCGGAGGGTGCGTCGGCGAGGGCGTCTGAGGGGGCGTCGGCGTCGGTGTTGGCGTCGGCGTCCTGCGTGTCGGTGGGCGGTCTTGCGGCGGAGTCGCAGCCGGATGCGGCGAGTGTCAGGGCGAGCGCGAGGACCAGGCCGATTGGAGCGAGGGTGGTCGACAAATGCGGGAGGCTTCGACCCGAAGGTCGAGAGTGGGGGGAGAGGATTGTGACGGAGCGCGCGGACGCGCAGCTTGGCGACATAGGCGAAGTCAGCGTGCATGTCGGGTGACGGGGCGTCAAGGCTCGGAGGCGAGAGCGATCTGATGTGGATCCCATCTGTGTCAGGGCGGCCGCCCCGGTGGCCGTTGTGCGAGCATGAAACCGGCGGCGACAGTGGATGCAAGCCGGCGTGGATTCTGGCAGAGTCCAAGTCCCCACTGCCGAACGATCACACGGCGGTTGGCCCGGACGGTCATGCGAGAGTCGGTGTCGAGAAGCGGTAGGTCGCGCCTGCAATGGCCTTGGGTGTCCGGCGTGACCCTCGTGGTGTTCGCGGCGTTGCTGGTCGCATGCGGTGGGGCCTCAGGGGAGGGTGTGCCCGAAGACGCAGTCGGGGATACGGAGGTCGACACGCAGGTCGGGCCTGACGCTGCGGCAGAGGTCGAGCCGGACTCAGAGACCGATATGACGGCCGAGGTCGATGAGGACGTCGCTGAGGCCGAGGTGGAGCCCGATGTTGGGCCCGATGGTGGGGACGATGTTGGGCCCGATGTTGGCGACGACACGGACGAAGAAGACGCGGAGGTCACGTCCGACGTCGAGCCCGATACCGGGGACGACACCAGCGCGGAGGTGGTCGACGACGCCGTCGGTGTCGACGCGGATGTAGGCCTGCCCGAGTGTGAGACGGCCCTGGTGGGCGACGCGAACGAGCGTTGGGCGCGGGCGAGACAATATCGGGTCATCGGAGTGAGCGGAGGGACCGGTCGACGTCGCCATGCGCTTGTCGCGGGGCCGTCGGGAGCCATCGTCAACCCTCTCACCGGTGAGTATGTGTCGGGGCCGACGGTCGGCGTCACCGACCTGGTCGCGAGCTGGGACCTCGGGTGCCGTGGTGAGGTGACGACGGAGGTCCATGTCGTGTCGGACATGGTCGTTCGGCCGGCGGTCATCGCGATGCGTCCGGGTGAGTCGTTCCGGCCGGAGGTCGAAGGTGGTTCGGGCCGGTGGGAGCTCGGCCAGGGGGCGGCCGTGGGCGGCGTCACGCCACTTCTGTCGATCGATGGCGAGGGCGCTGATGCGCGCTTCGTCGCGGGCGAGGTGCCCGGGGTCGAGCGTGTCAGGGTCGTCGACTCCGAGACGGACGAGGTCGTCGAGGTCGTGGTCACCGTCGGATTGGATACGGCGCCCGTGTTTGCACCGCCCTGGTTGGCGCTGCCGACGGGCGCGAGCTATCCGGCCGTGACGGTTGGTGGGTCGGGGCACTTCACGCGTGAGGCGTCCGACCCGTCCGACCTGGGACCCGTGTGCAGTGAAGAAGCGGTGTGGTCCGGGGCTGAAGACGGGGCGACGACGCTGACCTATGTCGACCGCTTCCTCGGGGTGGAGCTTTCGCAGACGGCGTTCGGTCTGGCCGGAGCCGGGCCGGTCGGGCTGCGAAGCGGGCGACAGCTCGAGCTCTGGACCGCGAAAGCGCCAGGTGACGTCGATGGCGACGGGTTTGCGGACGCAGTCGTCGGGGCGGGCGAGCTGACGCTTTCGTCCCCTCTGAGCGGCGGGGTCTATGTCTATCGCGGTGGCGTCGACGGCATGCAACCCGAGCCGGTTCGTGTCATCGCCGGCGAGCAGCGCCTCGAGCAGCTCGGGTCGGCGATGGCGGTCGGCGATTTTGACGGGGACGGGCAAGCGGACCTCGCGGTCGGTGGGCCACGATTCACGGTCGGGACGGCCGTGACCGGTCGGGTGCAGGTCTTTGCCGGCGAGACGGGGCGATTCTTCTCGGAAGCGGCTGTGTTTGCGGCCAATGGCGAGCGCAACGCCGACCTCTTCGGGCACGCGCTCGCGGCTTGCGACTTCGATGGCGATGGCTACGATGACCTCGCGGTCGGGGCCTACGACGGGGAAAACACGACCGTGTCGCCGGTCGTCACCAACCACGGCGCGGTCTACCTCTTTGCAGGAGGACCTGAGGGGCTGACGGACGTGTCGACCGTCATCTATGGTTTGGTCCCCGGGCCGTCGGGCTGGGTGCGCGAGGTCGACTTGAGGTTCGGGCGGGTACTCGCGGCCGGCGACCTCGATGGCGACGGGGCGTGTGAGCTCGCCGTCGGGAGCTGGACCGTCGCGGCCGACAATGGCGTCGTCTGGGTCTATGCGGGCGGAGAGGCAGGCGGGGGGCTGGTCGCGTCGGTGCCCTCGAAGGTGTGGCGTGGGACACGCGCCGGTCGCTTGGGGTGGTCGCTGGAGGTGGCCGATCTGAATGGCGATTCGGCCGGTGATCTGGTGGTTGGCCAGCCGCGTTGGTCGACGTCAGCGACGGTCGCAGACAACCACGGCGCGGTGCGGATCCTGGCTGGTGGTGACTGGGTCCAGAGCTTTTCGGACGAGGTCGGCGATGAGACGGCTTTCACGACGAGCCTCTTGAATCCGGGGAGCGGTGCCAACGACACGAACGACGAGTGGGGCTTCGGGCTCGCGATCGGAGATGTGAACTCGGATTCGAAGCTGGACCTGTTGATCGCTGGCATCGCAGACGAGGCCGTGTGCACCGGGTGTGCGACGAACGCCGGGGCGGTCCATGTCGTTGCCGGGGCGCCCGAGGTGGATGGGGTGGGCGTGTGGCCGAGCCAGGTCATCGCGCGTTTGACGGCCACGTTGAGCACTGACCGCCAGGGGAGCGCCTTGGCGGTGCTCGGGGCGGTCGGCACGAGTGGTGAAGTGGCCGTTTTGTCGGTGGCCGGGCGTGAAGACAGCCAGGGGGCGGATCTGGGGCGCGCAATGGTGTTCAAGCCGCTGCGCCCGGCGGGGCAGTTCGGAGCCGAGAAGATGTGGCTCGAGATGCCGAGCCTGCCGTTTGGCTGGCGGGTCGGGCAGGGGCTCGGCGTGGTCGGCGACCTCGATGGCGATGGCTTCGAGGAGGTGGTCGTGGGGGCGCCGCAGGCTGCGGGCGCGTCGGGCACGGCGGGGCCACAGGCCTTCTCGGGGTTCGCGACGGTGCATCGCGGGACGGCCGCTGGTTTTGAAACGGCGCCGCTGCAGACGTTGACCGGGTTCAGGCGGCACTCGGCTGCGGACCGCTGGGGCTGGGACGTGTTGCGAATGGGCGACTTCGATGGTGACGGCCGACCCGACCTCGCGGTGGTCGCGCGCAACGAGGACGCGGCGACGAGCTATGGGACCGGGACCGTGTCGACTGCGGCGTGCAACGTCGCGCGTACGGATTCGGGGGCGGTCGCGGTCTTCGGGACGGCGGGCGGCATGGTCGACGCGCAGCCGATGCTGATGCACTTCGGGCCGCAGGCGAGCCAGGTCATCGAGACCGTCGCCAGCGCGGATACCGATGGTGACGGGCTGAGCGATCTGGTGGTCGGCAGCCGCTTCTGGGACCGGCCGACGACCGGGACGGGCGACAACGGCGGCGGCTTCGAGGTGGTGTTGGGGCGGGCGCGGGCCAATGGGACCTCGACGACGATCGTGTGTGAGCCGGCGCGGCGGGTGTTCGGGTTCGCGGGGGCGGACTCGATGGCGAGTGCGCTGGTCGGCGTCGGGGACCTCGACGGTGATGGGTGTGAGGAGGTCGCGGTCGGCATCGTCGGAAGCGACCTGCTTGGCAGCAATGCCGGCGCGGTCGAGTTGTTCTTTGGTGCCGGGGCAGGGTGCGCGGGCCTCGAGGTGAGGCGACTCACCATCGCTGCACCGGTCGCGAGTGCCGGGGCCGGCGAGGCGTTGTTCGCCGCGGACCTCGATGGCGATGGGCTCATGGAGCTCGCGATCGGCGGCATCACACATCGCGTCGGGGGCGTGGCCATGGGCGGGGCCTGGGTCGTGTCCGGCAAGGCGTTGGCTGCTGTCGCCGGGTCGGCGATGGTGCGCGCCGATGACGTCGCGGCGGTCCCGTTGCGGCTCTTCGGAGTCGGGGGGCTCGGCGGCGGTGAGGTCGCCGGTTCGGCGCCAAACGAGCTGTTCGGGACGAGCGTCGCGCTCCTGCCCGGGAGGGTTGGTTCGGAGCTGTCGGAGTCGCCGCTGCTGGCGGTCGCGTCGCAGGCTGCGGTCGTTGGTGGTGTGCCGGTCGGTGGGGTGGTGAGGCTCTATCGTGTGGATCCCGATGTGGGAGACACGGGTGTGGTCGTCATCGACCCGCGGCCGGTGATGGTGCTCGGTGGGGAGTCGAACGTCACGCTGCCGACGGCCAAGATGGTCGGTCTGGCGACGCCGACCGGTCGGCTCCTCATGGTGGGGGCGTCTGAGTCGAGCCTGGTCGCGCCGTTCTCGGGGGCGGTGTGGCTGATGGCGCCCGATACTGCGGTTGGGGCGGCGGGCGGGGCGGGCGGGGACGCTGCGAGGGAGGTCGAGCCGTGAAGTGCAACGTGTGGATGGGGTGCTTCGTGGCTGCGTCGCTGGTGGGTTGCACGGTGACGGAGCAACCGGGGCTCGATGAGTCGGACGCCGCGGCGGACGTGTCGGAGGTCGGGCCGGATTCGGTCGGGCCGGATACCGAGCCGGGGGACGATGCCGATGCCGAGACCGAGGTCGATTCGGGCGATGTGCCAGACTCGGAGGAGATGGACGCGGACGCGGATGCGATGGCGGATGCGGATGCGGATGCGATGGCGGATGCGGATGCGGAGGCGACGGCGGATGCGGATGCGGATGCGGAGGCGACGGCGGATGCGGAGGCGGAGGCGACGGCGGACGCGGAGGCGGAGGCGACGGCGGATGCGGATGAGACTGCGGGCGAAGAGGACGCCGATGACGTTACGATTCCATGCTTGGACTTCGCCATCACACCCCCCGACGTGGCGCTCGAGCCGCTCCAGTTCACGGTCTTCACCGGGGCGGGTGGCAGCGGTGACTACCGCTTCACCCTCGTCGAAAACGAGAGCGGCGCCTCGATCCACGAGCTGCTCGGGACCTTCATCGCGGGGCCCACGAGTGGGCGTGTCGTCGTCAGGCTCACCGACAAGGAGTGTGGGACGGTCGACGCGGCGGTGCGGGTGACGGCACTCCTCGAGCTCTTGCCGCGGACCGCTAGCATCGAGCCCGCGCGTGGACAGCTCCAATTCGAGGTGCGTGGAGGCTCGGGCCATGTCCGCTTCGAACTGAGCCGGGTCGGCGGTGGCACGCCGAGCTCCGAGCTCTCGGCGACGGGGCTCCTCATCGCGGGGGCCCAGACCGAAGAGCTGCTCGTGCGGCTCGTGGACATGGCGACCGGGCGTGAGAAGACGGCCAGCGTCCACGTCACGGCCGGGTCGGCCCTGGCCGTGGAGCCCGCCCACCTCAACCTGCCGCTGGGTGAGTCGTGGCGCCTCAGGTTGACCGGCGGAAGCCAGCGGGTCGATGTGCGCCTGGTTGCGGGTGGCTCGACGACACCGGATGGACAGCCGGCTACTGAGCCGATCGTGAGTCTCGAAAATCAAGACATCGTCGCGCTGCGTCCGGGCCGGGCGACGCTGCGAATCCAAGACCTGCATACCGCCGAGGTGGCGGCCTTCTCGGTCGACGTGCTCGAGTCCACGATGCTCGACATGCACCCCGCCGGCGACTCGAAGTTGGCCGGCGCCGTGCTGGTCGCCGACCTCGATGACGACGGGCTGCCCGAGGCCATCTTCGGCATGCCCGAGGCGGACGTGGGCGCCTACGACTCGGGTGCGGTGTTCGTGCATCGGGGAATCGTCGGTGGCTTCGCGCTCGAGCCCGAGCTCGTCCTGACTGTGAGCGGTCGGGTCGATGAGCTCGGCGGGGCGTTGACGCTGGGCGATGTGGATGGCGACGGGTACCTCGACCTCGTGGTCGCCGCGGCGTTGTCGGACACGTCAGGGGTCGATCGAGGCGTCGTGCAGATCCATCGCGGCCACCCGACCGCGTTCTTCGAAGAGACCCCGAGCACGGTCTTCACCGGCGAGACCAACAGCGACCAGTTCGGTGGGGCCGTCGCGCTGTGCGACTTCAATGGGGATGGGCGACTCGATCTCGCCATGACCGCGCGCTTCGCCGAAGACGAAAACCAGAGCCCGGTCGCAGCCAATGCGGGGGCCGTCTACATCCACCTGGGCTACCTCACGGGTTTTCAGCGCAGCGCCGACCAGATCGTCTGGGGCGCCGTGCCGCGCGCGGACGGAACCAATCCGCCACTTACGAACCTCAACCTCGGGCGTGCGGTCGCGGTCGGCGATGTCGATGCCGACGGCCTCTGTGACCTCGCGGTGAGCTCCATCGCGTACTCGACTGGGGCTGGACGCTCGAGCGACGGCCTCGTCATGGTGTATCGTGGGCGCGGCCCCGACAGCTTTGGCCCAGGCGGACTTCAGAGCCGCCCGAGCCTCGTCATCGCGGGCGACGAACCCGACGCGGCGGGCCAGCTCGGCACGTCCATCGCGATGGGCGACATCGACGGGGACGGGCGAGCGGACCTGGTCGTGGGCCAACCCGAGATCACGCGGCGCGTCGGGGCGAGCACCCGAACGAGCAATGGCTCGGTGACGATCTGGTCCGGAGTCGAGGTCCCGACGGACGGCACGCGGCTCGCGTCGGTGCTCGAGGCCCCTGGACGCTACTTCGGTCGCGACGTCGTGAACGAGGCCGGCGATCGTTATGGATACGCCGTTGCAGTCGGCGACTTCGACGGGGTCCCGCCGCTCGACGTGTTCGTGAATGGGCGCCTGGACGAGCTGGCGCCGCAGTGCAGCTCGAACTGCGGGACGGTGCACGTGTTGCGCGGCGTGCAAGGTGCGTGGCCCGCGCTGCTCGCGCCGGCTCATGTCTATCCCGGGGACCGGGCCGACCAGAACTTTGCGTCGCTCTTCGCGGTCGCGCCCGACCTCGATGGCGACGCCCTGGCCGAGCTCGTCGTGCGTATTCCGACGGACAATCGCCTGGCACCCCGCATCGGATTCCATGCGCTGCGCGCGTCTGTCGTCGAGACACCGCTCGCCGAGCTCGCCTTCCCGTATGAGTCGGCGGGTAGCCGTTATGGTTCGGCGCTGGCGGTGCTGCCAGACCTCGATGGCGACGGGTTCGCCGAGCTCGCGGTCGGGGCGTGGCGTAGCCAGTTCGACCCGTTGCCGACGGGCCAACATCGGCCCGGCGAAGTCGCGCTTTATCGCGGGTCGGCGACCGGGGTCGTGGGCCAACCGTTCCAGCGGATCGGCGGCTTCACCGGTCACACGAGCGGAGACGTGTTCGGGCACGCGCTGGCACCCGTGGACGATGTCGATGGCGATGGGATGCCGGAGCTCGCGGTGGTGGCGCGCGCCGAGGACACGGGCAACCAGTGCTCGCCGGCGCGGTCCGATGGTGGGTCGGTGTACCTGTTCGAGACGGTGGAGGCTGGCGGTGGGGTTGCGAACACGCCGATGGCGGTGCTCCATGGGCCGCAGGCGAGCCAGCAGATCCACGCGGTCCTCGGGGCCGACGTCAATGGCGACGGTTTTGCCGACGTGGTCGTGGGTGGCACGGCCTGGGACCGACCGACCGCGACCGGCGGGACCGCCGACAATGGCGGCGGCGCCGGGATCTTCCTGGGTGGTCCGTCGTGGTCGAGCGCGAACCTGGTCGTCAAGTGCGCCGCGGATGTGCTGCTATTCGGGCCTGCGGCGGGCGATGTGCTCGGCACGGCGCTCGAGTCGCTGGGCGATCTCAACGGCGATGGCTGCGAGGACATCGCAGTGGGAGCGCCGACCGCGGACCCGCCGGGAAGCAGCAATGCGGGCATCGTCTATCTGGTCTGGGGCTTTGGTCAGGGGTGCGACTTCGAGTCGGCCCATCGCACAGCACTCTCGCCGAGCAACCTCGGCGCACAGGCGGGCGGGGCGCTGGCGGCCGCCGATCTGGATGGCGATGGGTATCGTGAGCTGGCCATCGGTGGGCGTCGTTGGAGCAACGGCGTCGAGGCCGTGGGGGCGGTGTGGATGGCCAGCGGGGCGTACCTGCGAACGCTCGCCGCGAGTGCTGCGCCGTGGGTCGATTCGGTGGCGCCGACGCCGGTCTTCAATGTGGCGGCGTCGGGGCAGTTGCCTGCGCGCATCGTCGGGATCCGGCGCGACGAGGACTTCGGAGCGGCCTTGTCGCTCGTGGCGGGGACGGGCTTCGAGAACGGCTGGCTCGTCGTGGGGCGGCCCCTGAGCGACATGCCGGGCGTCGATGGAGCGGGGGCGGTGACGGTCCACGAGGTGCGGCTCGCGGGCGGGGTGTTCTCGTTCGTGGCGGTCCCACCGGTCGCGATCGGTGGCGAGACACGCCGCTCGAGGTCGGAGCTGGGGCGAAATCTCATCGCGTGGCGGAGCAGCGCCGGGCGGGTGATTGCGGCTGGCGCGGGGTTGTCGAGCGGGGTGGGGCTGGATGACGGGGCGGTGTTTGTGACGCGGCCGCGCTGAATCCGGCGCGGGCGTGGGCGTTTGCGCGGGCGTGGGCGCTTGCGAGGGCGTGGGCGCTTGCGAGGGCGTGGGCGGCGTGGGCGTTTGCGCGGGCGTTTGCGTGGGCGCTTGCGTGGGCACTTGCGTGGGCGTGGGCGCTTGCGCGGGCGTGGGCGCTTGCGTGGACATGGGCGCTTGCGCGTGCGCTTGCGTGGGCGTGGGCGCGGGCGTGGGCGCTTGTGTGGGCGTGGGCGCTTGCGCGGGCGCTTGCGCGGGCGTTTGCGTGGGCGTGGGCGCGGGCGTGGGCGCTTGTGTGGGCGTGGGCGCTTGCGCGGGCGCTTGCGCGGGCGTTTGCGTGGGCGCTTGCGTTTGCGTGGGCGCGGGCGTGGGCGCGGGCGTTTGCGTGGGCGCTTGCGCGGGCGCAGGCGTTTGCGCGGGCGTAGGCGCTTGCGCGGGGGTTTGGGTTTGCGTTTGCGTTTGCGTGGGTTTTGGGCGCTTGGGCGGGCGTTTGCGTGTGCGCTTGCGTGGGCGCTTGCGTGGGCGTGGGCGCTTGCGTGGGCGTGGGCGCTTGCGCGGGCGCAGGCGTTTGCGCGGGCGAGGGCGCGGTCGCGGTCGCAGGCGTTTGCGCGGGCGTTTGCGTGGGCGCTTGCGTGGGCGTGGGCGCTTGCGCGGGGGTTTGGGTTTGCGTTTGGGTTTGCGTGGGTTTTGGGCGCTTGGGCGGGCGTTTGCGTGGGCGCTTGCGCGGGCGTGGGCGTTTGCGTGGGCGCTTGCGTGGGGGTTGCGATTGCGTGGGCGTGGGCGTGGGTTTTGGGCGCGAGGACCACTCGTGATGGCGTTCGCCAATGTAGGGGCAGGGCTTGCCCTGCCCGGCTTGTGGCGCGGGCGTTGCTCCGGCCGGAGGTGGGGGTGCTGCGGGGCTCTTCACTCTACTGGCGTGCTCGGCTGCTGCAAGGCCAAGCCGTCCTCGCCATCCTCCCCATGCTCGGCGCTATGCGCCTGCGCGTGGGTCCGGGTGGCTCCGGGCGGTCGCGGCATGGCCGCGAGCCTTGCAGCAGCCTGCGCGCGCCAGTGGGTGACCGGTGTCGCCCCGGCACTCTCGCCGGGCCATCACCAAGAAGGTCACCATGTTGCGTATCTACTATGTCGCTCTCGAGGTCGCGAAGGACGCGGCCGCCATCGCTGATGCCATCGGGCGTCGTGACTCGGACCTGGCGCGTCAGCTGCGTCGGGCTGTCTGCTCCATCGCGCTCAACGTCGCGGAGGGCAGTGGCTCGGCTGGCGGGCACAGGCGCGCCCGGTACGCGACCGCTCTGGGCTCGGCGCGGGAGACGCGGGCCTGCTTCGATGTCGGGGTCGCGATGGGCTATGTCGCGGTGCCGGACGCGGACGTGCTCGCGCGGCTCGGCCAGGTCATCGGGACGCTGACGCGGGTCGCGAAGTAGGACACGTGGAAACGCCTGCTCGCCCGGTCGCAGGCCCGCGGCTGAGCTTGCCTTCGCGGGGCGAGCGATCCGATCGGTCTCCATGCGTTTTCATCCCCATGTGGTGCCGAAACGCATGGAGACGCCGGACGGGGAAACCCGCCTCGGCTCTCCGGGGCGGGTTTGTCGGTCAGGCTACGGGTGGTTCGTTGGCGGGCTCGGCGTCGGTGCCGGGGTCGCCCGACGCGGCGGTGCGCTTCGTGGTGGTGCTGAAGCCCAGCGAGCGCAGCAGGCGTTTGTCCTTCACGCGTGAACGCGCGATGGCGCTCCACATGAGGTAGAAGCCCCACATGTCGTCCTCGGCCTTCTTGCGCTCCTCCTCCGTCTTGGCGAGCGTAGTGTCGTCGGGCATAGGGACGGTCGGTGTCACCGGGTCCGGTCCCTGCACCTGGTCGAGCATGGCGCGTGCGGTGCCGAGGACCTCAGCCGTGGCACCGTGGTTGGTCAGGGTCTGTCGCACGTCTTCCGGGAGGGCGACGACGCGTTCCACCAGTTGGCCGACCGAGACGACCACGGCCGGCCCCTCGGTCTGCGACAGGCCGGCGAAGACCTCCGCGTGGTGCGTGGGGTGCCGGCGCTTGAGGACTGCCTCGATGATGGGGAACCACTCGTTCTCCCATTCGTCGAGCCGGTCGATGAGGCGGGTATCCGTCAGGTAGCCGGTCTTCGTGCCCAGCCCGGCGGTCGAGCCGGCCGACCGGATGAGGAGCTGCCAGCCTTCCTGGATGGCCGCCCGGTCGAAGCCGCGCGTCTGCAACGCGGCGAAGATCCGGGGATTGTTCTGGACGACGAAGAGGAACTCGAGAAGTCGTTTGGCCTTGTCGGTGAGGTTCAGTCGCATCGCTCGCCTCCGAATGATGACGCCAGGCCAGGCAACACTCCGTCGTGTTCGGCCCGCGCATGTTTAGAAGGTCGCATCGTGAAGCAGGCCCCGCTGACCTGTCAACGCCTGGACTTGATAGGAAAAAGTCCTATCTGAGCACCTGCCCCTGCTCGCGGAAGGTTTTCCCCTGCTCGCGGAAGGTTTTCCCCTGCTCGCGGAAGGTTTTCCCCCGCTCGCGGAAGGTTTTCCCCCGCTCGCGGAAGGTTTTCCCCTGCTCGCGGAAGGTTTTCCCCTGCTCCGGGAGTCGATGCACCCGGGTACATCGGGTCGCGGAGCGGGGGCACCGCGTAGATGGCGGGCGTGGGCGCTTGTGTGGGCGTGGGCGCTTGCGTGGGGGTGGGCGTGAGAGCTTGCGTGGGCGCGGGCGCTTGCGCGGGCGCGGGCGCTTGCGAGGGCGCGGGCGCTTGCGTGAGCCCGGGCGCTTGTGTGGGCGTGGGCGAGGGCGCGGGCGTGGGCGCTTGCGTGAGCGCGGGCGCGGGCGTTCGCGTGGGCGTGGGCGTGGGCGCTTGCGTGGGCGCGGGCGTTTGCGTGAGCGCGGGCGCGGGCGCGGGCGTTCGCGTGGGCGTGGGCGAGGGCGCTTGCGTTTGCGTGGGCGCTTGCGTGAGCGCGGGCGCGGGCGTTCGCGTGGGCGTGGGCGCGGGCGCTTGCGTGAGCGCGGGCGCAGGCACCGACGGCCCCGGAAGGTAAGTCCCGAGGCCGTCGATTACGAGTCAGCGGCTGACCCGGACGAGGGTCGCGATGACCTTGTCGAGCCGGTCGATCGCCGCCTCGTCGAG
Organism: uncultured Myxococcia bacterium; assembly: GCA_942493285.1. Classification (GTDB taxonomy): domain Bacteria; phylum Myxococcota_A; class UBA9042; order PHBI01; family PHBI01; genus WYBB01. The sequence goes on along the minus strand of OW818691.1, from coordinate 4,061,828 downwards.
CGGCGCGACGTAGTCCATCGCGACCGCGACATCGAAGCAGGCCATCGTTTCCCGAGCCGAGCCCAGCGCCGTCAGATATCGCTGCCGGCGATTCCCGCCCTGGACCCCAGAGCCCTCCGCGACGTTGAGGGCGATGGACGTCGCGGCACGCCGCAGCTGCCGCGCGAGGTCCGAATCGTGGTTGGCGATGACCCGCGAAGCGAGCCCAGCGTCCCGAGCGATGGCGATGGTATCCGAGTAGATGATCAACATGTCCGAATCCTTAGATGAGGTCCCGGTCCGTTCCGGGAGCGCCGCCCACCCCGCCGCGCGCGCAGGCCGCCGCAAGGCTCGCGGCCAAAGCCGCGACCGCCCGCAGGCACCGGAGCCACCCGCAGCCGCGCATCGCGGCGAGGATGGCGAGGATGCCGAGGACGGCTCGGCCTTGCGGCGGCCGAGCACGCGGCGAGAATGAGAAGGCGCACGAACGACTCACCACCTCCGGCCGGAGGAACGCGGGCGCGGGCGCAGGCGCGGGCGCAGGCGCAGGCGCGGGCGCGGGCGCGGGCGCGGGGGCGGGCGTGGGCGTATGGCCGCTCGGCCGCGCGGAAAGCGGCCCCAAAATGAAATATGAAATGTCCCGACCCCTCTCGGTGACCCCGATTGGGGTGACCCAACCGTCAACCAGGTGGTCGCTGTAAACCAAGCCATGTGGCATTTCCGCTCACCGGAGCCGCGCCCGCCGAGATTCGTGAGTCATTTCAGCAGCCGCCGCTCGAGTTTGATGGCTCGGATGTTGCTGGGTGTTGTGTCATAAAAACTCGAACATTAATGCTGATGGTCTTCCTGTGTGCCTGTTCCGGTGATCCGGATACGCAGCGCGACACGATTCGCGAAGTCGACACACTGCCCGAGGTCGACGCGGTCTCTGAGTGTCCACCGGCGAACCTCGAGCTCACAATCTGGAGTGCAAGTGGTCCGGAGCTGGAAACGTTCGTCGGAGCCGGCACCGTCGATCACGGTGAAGTGCCTTACGACATCGTCTGTGCGGAATCTGGCAGCACCAAGCCGGATCAGTTCACCTGTCAGCAGGCCGAGCTACCGGGTGGGAGTCGTAGCGGGGCGTTGAACCTCGTCGGCGACTTCGACCTCAAGGGAGATTCGTTCCTCATAGACGTCTTGCTTTCAGACGCTTCAGGCAACTACTTCCAGGGTGAGCTGACGGCAGTGCGGGGCTTCCGGCCTCAGGTCCCGGAACCCGAAGGCGGCGAAGTTCTGTGCCCGCACTACTGGGCGTCCATCGTGTTGAGAGACCCGAGTAAAGACGTGGTGTGCACCAACGACGCACCGCCGTCCGCGAGCCCGTCGAGCGATACCTGTCTCGTGGGCTCGGCATTCTTGAGTGACACGTGTGCCGACGCTCCCTTGATCTGCGCGGAGGGCGAGTACCAATTTTCGCACGGCAGCATTGGGGAGGTGGTGGATGACTTTGCTTGGCCGTGTGGGTGCCCGGAGCCAGACGCCGGTGCCGATGGTCGCGGCTTGGTGGATGGTGTCGTCGCGTTCATCCCGCCGGTAAGTGCCACCTATCGGATGCGGGTAGTCAATGGAGTCCCGGCAGCGCCGCGTAATGTCTATGTCGTCACGGAGTGCGGGTCCGCGGCCCCAGCGTGTCTGGCTGCGACCGATAGCGGGAGCGCAGATGTCGAGCTGGAGGCCGGTCTCAAGTACTACCTCATCCTCGATGGGCTCTGGTCGAACCATGGCGGGACGATGTTCCAGTTCAGCATCACACGTCTCTGAAACCGGGAGTCTCGCGGACTCCCACCAAGCCACTCGACCCGGCTCAGGTCATGCGCTCGATGCGTTTCTCGTACAGCACCTCGACCCGGTCGACAGCCGCCTCGGCGGAAGTATGGCTGCGCTCGGCGCCGCGCACCAGGCGCCAGATCTGCGGCCTTAACAGGTCGAGCTCGGTCGACTCGGCCTTGCGGCGGCCGAGCACGCGGCGAGAATGAGAAGGCGCACGAACGACTCACCACCTCCGGCGGAGGGACGCGCCCGCGGGCACAGCAAGCTGTGCCCCTACAGGTGTGGCGCGAAGGAGAACCTGTGGGCGCGGGCGCCGGTGTGGGCGTGCGCGCAGGCGTGGGCGCGGGGGCAGACGCGGGCTCGGGCGTGGGGGCGGGCGCAGGCTCGGGCGTGGGGGCGTGGGTGGGTGGGGGCGCGGGGGCGGGCGAAGGAGCGGGCGCGGGCGTGGGCGCTTGCGTGGGCGTAGAGGCGCGGGGCCGCGCGGATGGCGGCCCTAAAATGAAATATGAAATGTCCCGACCCCTGTGCGGGTGCAGCGCGGCCTCAACCGTCTACCAAGTGGTCGCTGTAAACCAAGCCATGTGGCAATTCCGCGCACCGAAGCCGCGCGCGCCGCAATTCGTGAGTCATTCCAGATACCGCACCATCGAGTCCCACTGGCTCGGATGTTGCTGGGTGTTGTGTCATGAAAACTCGAACATCAATGCTGTGGGTCTTCCTGTGTGCCTGTTCCGGTGATTCGGACGCGCAGCTCGACGCCACTCGCGAAGTGGTCCCGTCGACGATGGGCGACACAATCACGTCGGTCGACTCGTCTGGCGAAGGGGACTCGTCCCCCCGCGTCGACGGGACACCGCTCAGAGACGGGTCCTCGTCCGGGGACCCATCGCCTTCCGGCGATGTGCTCGAGGTGGAAATGGGGCCCGACGAAGACTGGGTCGACCCGCTCGACCAGTGTCCCCCCGCGAACCTCATGCTCGGCATCTGGAGCGCAAGTGGTCCGTTGCTGGAGAAGTTCGTCGGAGTCGGCACGATCGACCACGGGGAACGACGCTACACGGTGGACTGCGCGGAATCTGGCAGCACCCATCCGGAACAGTTCACCTGTGAGCAGGTCGAGCTCCCGGGCGGGTGGAGTGGCGGGGCGTTGAGTCTCACGGGCGACTTCGGACTCGAGGAAGATTGGTTCCTTATAGACGTCTCGCTCACAGACGCTTCAGGCAATTACTTCAAAGGTGAGCTCATCGCCTCACGTGGCTCCCGGTATCTGGTCCCGGAACCCGACGCCGACGACGTCCGGTGTCCGTTCTACTGGGCGTCCATCGTACTGAGAGACCCCAGCAACGACGTGGTTTGCACCGACGACGCGCCCGTGCCCGCAAGCCCGTCGAACGACACCTGTATCGAGAGAATGCCGGGCCTGACTGACACGTGTGCAGACGCAGCCGTGATCTGCGCCGAAGGCGAGTACCATTTCGGTGTCCCCTACTATGGCCAGGCGGCGGATGACTATGCCTGGCCGTGTGGGTGTGGCGAGGCTGCGCCGGGTCAGGATGGTCGCGGGTTGGTGGATGGCGTCGTCGCGTTCATCCCGCCGGCCAGTGGCACCTATCGGCTGCAGGGTGGACCGGGGATCCCGGGCAGTTACGGCTATCTCTACGTCGTCACAGAGTGCGGGTCAGCGGCTCCAGCGTGTCTGGCTGCCGGCAGGAACGCAGAGGTCGAACTGGTGGGCGGCCTCAAGTACTACATCATCCTCGATGGGATCTATTCGAACCAGGGCGGGGCGTTGTTCCAGTTCAACATCACACGTCTTTGACGCGACAAGGGTGCAGACTTCCACCAAGCCACTCGACCCGGCTCAGGTCATGAGCTCGATGCTCTTCTCGTACAGCACCTCGTCGCGGTCGACGGCCGCCTCGGCGGGGGTCTGGCCGCGCTCGGCGTCGCGCATCAGACGCCAGATCTGCGGGCCCAGCAGGTCGAGCTCGGTCGACTCGAACTGCTCACCTCCGAAACGTTGGATGGTGTCGGTCTGCATCCGCAACATCGTTGCGTCCTGCGCAAAGATCTTCTTGGCGAAGGGCTCGAGCAGCGGCTTGACGAGCACACCTGGCACATTCCGGATTCGGAACTGCACGAGAGCAAACAGCTGGGTGTCGAAGTCCGACACCGGTGTGCAGGCCGAGGTCACCATGAAGTGGGTGTCGTCCCCGAGCTTGTATTCGACCTGCGCGATGGACGGCAGAAAGAACCGGTCGAAGTGGACGACGACCCCGCCGCCCGGCGACAGCAGGCGTGCGACGAGCCCGGTCGGACGCGGCTCACCGACGTACTCGCACTCCGCGCGGTCTGCGTAGCGCCGCACGATGGCGGTGACCTTGTTCTTCTTGACCGCGGTCCGAAAGAGGCCGCCGTGCAGAAATGCCGTATGTGGCACATCGAGGGCATTCTCGACCGTGGCGTGGAGAGTGCCAGGCGCTTTGACCGTGCGGCGCGCTTCCGTGTAGCCAGGCAACACCGGGAACCGATATGGCAGCCCAACGGGAGTCGTCTCGGGGTTGCCCCAGACCCAGATGAAGCCGTCGGATTCGACCGCGGGCCAGGCCAACGCGCGACGTGAACGGTCCTTCTGGTCGAGCTCGCCGACGAGGCCCGGGACGTGTTGGCACTTGCCCTCAGTGTCGAATGACCAACCGTGATAGCCACACACCAGCAGGTCACCTGAGACCTTGCCGGCTGAGAGCGGAACGTTGCGGTGGGGGCAACGATCGATGAGTGCCCCGGGTGTGTTTCTTGCCGTGCGGAACAGGACCAGCGGTGTCCCGAGCAGAGTCACTGGGACAGGTTTCTTACCGAGCTCGCTGGCGATGGCGACCACGTACCAGGCGTCGGCGATCTTCGCGACAGACGCATGGGGCTTGGCTTGGGTCGGGGTCAGTCGGGGCTCGAGCATGGTGGCTCCTCGCGTGGCGACGTCAAGTGAACGCAAAGGCCAGGTCGGCGACCAGGGCCCCGACCAACAGGCCGCGGTAGTTCTTTCGCTCCGGCCGGATCAGGTCGCCCAACGCCACACGGGTCGCGGGGATCAACGCACCCAGCGCGGCGAGGGTCGCGAGCACGGCCGGCGCACGCGCCAGGTCCGAGCCGTCTTCGACCTTGAGCCCGACGCCGATAGGACCATGCTCCGGGTGGAGATAACCCATCGCATAGACCCCGTCGGCGCCGCGTTTGGCGACGAGGTTCTTCAGTGAGCGCATGAGGCGTGTGTCGATGACGCCGCGGCCTCCGACGAGCTCGGGGTGCTCCATCATGGCGAGCGCTGTCTGGCCAAGCCCTGGGTCGTCCACGTGTCCCGCGCTTGCTGCGATGAGCCGCGCGTACAGCGTCGCGAGCTGCGTCATCGACAGGACCGGGGTAGGGGCCGAGCATCCGTCGACACCCCAGGCGGGCGCCCCATGCTGCGTTGGCAGGTGGTCCTCGAGCGCCGCGCGCACCAGGAGCTGGACCGGGCTTTGCGCGTGCAGGTAGCGACGCGGGTCAGCGCCAAGTGCCAGGGCCGCCGCGAGCATGCCCGTGTGTTTACCGGAGCAGTTGTTATGGAGGGCAGTGGGCATCTCGCCCGACGCCGTCATCGCGGCGATGGACTCTTTGTCGGCGGGCGGATGTGGGCCACACTGCAACGACGACACCGACAGGCCCAAGCGGTCGAGCCACCGTTTGACCAGATCGGTGTGGACGACGTTGGCCTCGTGCGAGGCACATGCAATCGCAAGCTCGTCCGACGTCGACGAAAACCGTTCGAACGCCCCGCTCCGCAGCAGGGCCTGCGCCTGAAACGGCTTGAGGCACGAGCGCATCGGGCTCGTGTAATCAGGTGTCCCGACTGACCCGACGAGGCTTCCATCGGGACGCGTGATGGCGATGTGCACCCGATGCAGGGTCTCGAGGGCGGGCCCGTGAGTCGTCTGCCGCACGCTGCGGATGTAGGCGTTGCCGCTCATCGTGCGATGATCCAGGCCGTGCCGTTGGCGCCCACGCCGACGATGGTCGAGCCGTCGGGGCTGAGAGCGATTTGACTATAGATGGACGTCGTCCAGGCGGCGTCGGCCGGGTCCGATTCGGACAAGCCGCGGTCGACCCAGCCGTCGGTCGGGCGCGCGATTTCGAAGACTCCAAACGAGTCGCCGGCCACAAAGAGGTCGCCCGCCGAGCCCAGGACGAAGCGCAGCTCGGGGCGCGAAGCGAAGGTCAGGACGGCCGTCGCGACGCGCTCGTCTGGGGCCACCGAGGGCAGCCCGAACTCGTCACCGACGCGCTCGAAGAGGTGCACCCGTGTGGTCTCCGGGGTGGCCACACCGAGCGCAATGAGGCCTGCATCCGCGCTCACCGCGACGCGGGCTGACGAGTCCCCAGGCACTTCGTTCGTCATGAGTCGAACCGTCTCGTGGCGCTCGTTGGGCTCGCCGCCGTCGATGGGGCGACCCCAATCGCCATCCCCGCTTTCAGCCGGTCGAAACCACAGGTAGGCGAGCGCCGGTCCCGAGGTGGCCGCGCCCACCGGCGTCGCGAGCGCGCCCGAGACGACGACGTCACCGCGGCGGTCGGTTGCGACCCAGCCGCCGACGAGCTCGACCTGGGTGGGGTTGCTCGGCAGGAGCTTCACCTTGGCTTCGGGCTGCGAGACCCAGGCGGCCCCTGAGCGGTTGTAGGCGAAGACCGCGCCGTGGTTGTTGAGGCCCGAGGTCGCGCCGGTCTGACCGATGAAGGCCGACGCCCCGTCGCCCGCGAGTGCCGCCCCGCGGCCATGCCCAAAGGCCTCTTCGAAGGTGAGAAGGGTCGCAAGGAAGCGGGCCGTGCCGTCGGCTTCGAGCGAGAAGAGCCAGGCGTCTTTGCGCTGGTCACGCGCCGTGATGAGCAAGAGCCGCCCGTCATCCGAGAGGGCGACCCTGTTGCCAAAGAGCGGTGCCGTGAGGCCAGACGATGCGGCCGAAAGCACACGCGCCTGGCTCGCCAGGCAGCCGTCCCACCCCAGGGTCGCGACCTGACCGGAGAAGGTCCCGACCGTCAGGTTGCCGATGGCGATGCGGCGGTTCCCGGCAGCAGGTGGGTCGCTGATGCTGACATCGAGGTCGGGGGCGCGCAGCTGGCTCGTGTCGGTGGCGTTGGCGATGCTCAGCGGGTTGTCGCCGCCTTGTCCACGCAGCTCGACGAAGAAGACGCCGAACTCGGGCACCGCGACGGACAACGACGCCGAGAACGGGCCGCAGCCGCGCGGACCGAAGGTGAGCGGGACCTCGACGTGCGTGTCCGGGGCGAGTGCCGTCTGCGTAATCGCACCGACCAGGAAAGCGCCGCTCGAGTCGGTGAGGGTGACCGGTGCGCCGCCGAGCTCGAGCGGGGCGGTGCCGCGGTTTGCAAGCCGCAGGGTGGCGGTCTTGGCCGTGTTGGGAGGTGTCGAGCCAAAGTCGTAGCGCTCGGGCAGGGCGGCGCCATCGAGGGTCACGACGAGGTCGGCCGTCGCCGCCGAAAAGGCCGACCCGGCGAGCAGGATCGAGATCGGCTCGTCGAGGTGGGTGGGCTGGATGAGGATTCGCGCGGTCGTTGGGCCGGTGCCGGTCGGGACGAAGCGCACCTCGACCGGGATTGAAGTGCCCGCGGCGATCTCGCGTGAGGCGGGCTGCGGCACCCGGAACGACAGGCGGTCGTCGCGCTCGAGCAGGAACGGCGTCGGGCCGCCGAGCACGACCGGGCCTGGGCCGAGGTTCTTCAGCTCGAAGGTGGCCGACCGGGTGTTGCCGAGGGCGGTGTCCGGAAAGGTGATCGCCGGGCCGGTGACCGTCAGCGCGCCGTCGATGTAGAGCTCGAGCACGGGCGGCGAGGTGGATTCCGCATCGCAGGCGATGAGCAACACAAGGGCGATAGCTGGGAGTCGGTGCATCACGTCGCGCGGACTGTATAGGTGGGCGCGCCTGAGGGGAACGGCTTTCGCGAGCCTTTACCGCTGGCGGGTTTCGCTTACGATGCGGGGCCCGGCCGCCGTTGGCCTGGCGTCGTCACCGCCGAGGAAACCGCCATGTCAGAGACCCGCAGCACCCCGCAACGCCTGCTCGACGCGGCCCTCGAGGTCTACCTCGAGCGGGGGTGGCAAGGGGCTTCGCTGGTCGCGGTGGCCGCGCGCGCCGACCTCACGACGGGTGCTATCTACAGCCACTTCAAGGGCAAGAACGAGCTGTTCGTCGCCGTATGCGAAGACCAGTTTCGTTGCATGGCCGTCGAGATCGCCGCGCGACTGGCTGGCGACCTGACCAATGCCGAGCGACTGGCCGTCCTGCAGGCCTGGTTTCGTGAGCGGCACAAACGCGCAGGGGTGCGCCTCATCTATGACCTTTGGCACCAGGCCGCCGAGTACCCGCGGGTGCGAAAGGCGCTCGCCGACAGCTATCGGCGCGCGACCGATGACGTGGCCCGCATGATCAAGTTGCACATTCGCCCGGACGTCGCGCCTGGCCTCGCGGCGCTCGGCTTGACCCCTGAAACACTGGCCATCGTCGGCACGGCGCTGATGGAAGGGCTGTTGCTGCGGCAGTTTCTCACCCAGAGCGACGAGAGCATCGACCTCGTCTTCGGGCTGCTCACGAAGCTCGTCCTACCGCTCGCGGGTCGTTAGCCGCTGTTTTGGTTGTTTCGGTGGGCGGGCTTCGGTGGTCAGGATGTCCGTCAACGGCGTGCAACGGGCCCCGAGCGCATCGACCAGCGTGCCGGCGCGCCCACGAATGCCGGTGAGCATCATGTCCGGCGGGCAGCGCAGGCGCGTTATCGGGGCCTCGGCCATGCTCACCCAGCGCTCGGGGTCGTGGTCGACGACGATCCCGCCCCGCGCCCTTCCGAGCCACGGGACGAACGGGATCCCGAGGCCATCTTTGGCCGGCATCGCACACTCGATGGCGACCGCGCGCACGAGTGAATCGGCTTGGACATCGAGCCCGATGGCCGGCGTCGCGCGAGGGCAGGTGAGCGTCTTACGACTGCCGCCGCTGGTGCCGTGCGAGCTCAAGGTCTTGGTCTGGCCGCTCACGGTGAGCTCACCGGCTTTGTCGCGTGCGAGCTTGCGGCAGCGGACACCGACGCCGCCGAAGGCCGAGTGTTCCTTACGTTGGTTCAGCGTGAAGCCCGTCACCACCTGGCCCTTGGTGCAGTCGGAGAAGTACGGGCGCCCGCCGCGTCCACCGGCCTCGGCTTCGAAGGCGGCTGGCGGCACAGAGGACACGCGCGACTTGTAGAGCGTCCAGCGCGGCTCGCCATCTGGCCCACGCACCTCGTCCACGAGCTCGGCCCAGTCGGTATTCGGGCGTCCGTGGGGGCCACGAACGAGCAGCCAGTCGACCAGCTCGAGCTCGGCTCTGCGGCTCCAGACGTGGTCGAAGATGCGGTGCTCGGCGACCTCGGACTTCAGCGCGATGGCGTTGTGAGCGGTGTCCGCGAAGCCGCCCCCGGAGAACGTGTGGCGTCTTGCGGCGATGAGCCCGCTACAGTTGTGGTCGAGTGGCAGGCGCTCGAATCGGGGGCGCTGGGTGCGCACACCCGTGCACTGGGCGCGGCTGTTCATGGGGATGGCGTCGATGAGCGGCAGAGCGGCGCCTAGCTCGTCGCGTTCGAGGAAGACGGCGGCGCGTCCGAGATAGATCGAAAGCAGAAACGTCGTCACCACACCCATACCTATCGCGACACGCCCGAGCCACGCTGCGCGACCGACCATGCGCACCCGTGGCAAGAGGCACAGCAACGCGACCAGCACCGGAATGACCCGGTCGGCGATGACGACATCACCCACATAGCGGGGCAACATCCGATAGACGACGAGGAGCGCCAAGACCGCGAGCTCGAGTGTGTGGTCGCCGACCCATGTCCACATTCGCAGCAAGAACCGGGATGGCGGTTGTGTGGGCGCCCGGTGTTCGCGACGCTGCAGCGCGCCGGCGACGAAGGCGAGCACGAGCGCCGCGACGAGCAAGATCAGGAGGCGGTTGTCCTGCGAGCTCGAGAGCACCTCGAGGCTCTCGTGGCCGAGGATCTCGAGCCATTCGATGAAGTCGGCCTTGGAGGTCTTCGGATTGCCGGTGGGCTTGGACGCGAGAAACCACAGACCCCAGTAGAGACCAGCCGGCACGAGCGCGGCCCCGGCTGCCACCCGTGGCCACGAGCGAAGGTTGGCGACCAGGGTCAGCCCGCTCGCCGCGATGACCATGAGCCCGCCAAAGCCGTGTAGCCACATGGCCAGCATCGGCAACACGGCGAGGGCCACCAGGTCCCGCTTCCGCCATGACTCGTCGCGCCCGATGCGCCGCGCCGCGACCATCGCCCACGGCAGGCACGCGAGCGCCGGGATGTAGTTGACGAAGCCCAGCGCGACCATCCCGTTCCAGGTCAGGACCGGCAGCGCGATGAAGATGAGCCAGCGTGAGCGCCCGAAGGTCTCGAGCAGGCGCAAGTAGCCCAGTGCAGTCAGCACCAGCGAGAGCGCGACCCAGAGCCGCATCGACGTCACCGCGTCCAACGCCGGGTAGAGCCCCGCCGACAGCCGCACGAGCAGCATGTTCGGGAACCACCAGTTGTCGCGCCGCTCGACGAGCGTCGACCAGACGCTGTCGGGGTCGGCCGAGTCGACAAAGCCGACTACCATCTGGACGTGGCCGCCGAAGTCCGTCAGCGGCGGCATCGACCCGTACCAGATCGGGAATTGGAGGAGCGCGACCAGCAACACGAAGAGGCAGACAAACCACGCCGTCGGCGACCACAGCGCAAGTATCGTGTCGAACGGACCACGTCCTCGGGGTCCTATGGCGTCGAACCGACTCGTCAACCTTCGTATCCAGGGGCTGAAGCGGAAATGGGCGACCCTGCAGCGGCAGAGGCCCGAGGGCTCATGGCGCGACGCCGCGTTGCGTCGGAGGTGCGGCGTCTTACAACTTCGACAGGCTCGTTGAAAGCCCCGGATGCGGGCGATACGACGCGACCCGTCCGCGGCCCGGCCGGCCCTTCACGAAAGGCCGTGGACAGGGCTCGGCGGCTCTGGCAACGTCCCGGCGCCAATGCCTAGACCCTCCACTACACTTGTCCTCTATCGTCTCTGGATTGCGGCGGTTTTTGTCGTCTTTGGCATGGCCTGCCTGCACGAGGCATTCGGCCCGTTCCTCTTCGGTCACGACGGCTACAACGGGTCTGCCTTCGCGCAGGCCGCGCGCAACTCGATTCGTTTCGGCGTCCTCGAGCAAGCCCAATACTACACCGGCACGGCCCCGCCGCCGCTCGCCGAGATCTACACCAACCATCCGATTCTGCTCCACATCCACCTCATTGCCGCCTTCGCTGTGCTCGGCGTCGAGGACTGGGTCGGCCGCCTCGTCCCGGTCCTCTACTCGCTGGCCTTCCTCGTACTGCTCTATCGCGTCGTGGCCCGCCGCTTCTCACCTCTCACGGCCGCCTTCGCCATCACCCTGTGGACGCTGACACCGCTCCACACCATCTTCGCCAACATGATCGACCACGAGCAGGGCGGCCTCTTCTGGTGCCTGCTCCTCATCGATCGATACCTCCGTTGGCTGGACACACGAAGGCGCGAGTGGGTCATCCACCTCGCCGTCACGATGGCCATGCAGTTCGATTGGCCGGGCTACTACTTCGCCTTTTTCATCGGCGTGCACGCCCTCGTCGATGCGTTGTCGGCTCGCTCGACCGACGGCAGTGCCTGGGCTGCGCGCCCCCTGTGGCGACGGCTCGGCTTCCTCACCCGGTTTTCTGTGGTCGTGCTGGTCAACGTCGTCGCGTTCTTCGGCTGGATCGCCAGCCTCCGAGGCGGGCTCGATGCGATGTGGTCGGCCTTTGCACTGCGCAGCGGCAGCAGCAGCGGCTACGGCCAGCTCATCCTCGACCGCAGCCTCGACCTCTATGGCGCGGGCCTCCTCATCCTGCTAGGGCTCTGGCTCTTGTGGTCCATCGTCCGCCTGGTGCGTGGCCGCGCGACCATGGCCGACTTCATCCCGTGGTGTTTCTTCCTCGGCCAGCTCATCCACTCGCTGGTGTTCAAGTCCGCTGGCGCCATCCATTCCTACTGGACCTTCTACGTAGGGCCCGCCCTCGCCATCGGTGGCGCGAGTCTGATCGTGGCCCTCAGGGACCGGATCTTCGCATTTGCGACGGCGCGTGGTGTGTCCGCGGACAAGTCGTCTACTGAGATGGCCGACGCGCCTGAAGAAGGCGAACGGGTCGAAGCCCCCGAAGTGCCGGCGGTGGCCGCCCATGGCGACCATAAAGGTGTGCGACTCCCGGTTCAGGTCGCCTTCTATGTGGTTGTCGCCCTTGGTCTTTTCTTCCAAGCCCGGTTTGCTGGCGCCCAACACTTCTGGGGCTACGCCGACCACCGCGCGTCCTATGTGGCCGGCGCCCGCGACGAGTGGATCGACACCCAATGGGCCCAGGCCCTGCACGCGCGCTTCGGCCGCGACGACACCTGTTATCTGGTCCATCCGAGCGCCGAGCGCCGGGTCCACTTCTCGTTCTACATCGACGCGCCGCGCCACGATGGCATCGAGCTGCGCCCCGATGGGGGCGTCTCGCGCCACCGCTGTCAGGGCGCGCGCCCCATCGCGCTCATCGATACCGGCAACATCCACGGCCACGAGCTCGACCTGGTCTGGGACCTCGTCCTCACCCACCAGAGCCACGTGTGGGACGGCCGCTTCGTCGCGATCGAGCTGGCCGAGACACGCCCTCAGGGCGCGACCATCGAAGCCTGGCGTTGGGAGACGACCCCGCCGTCCTTCTTCTGGAGCTGGCTTGTCAGCACACCCAACGCGCCGGGCACATGGGTGGCCGACGAACGCCGGGATTGGCTCCCCGAAGGTGGGCTCGAAGGCGCGAAGAATCGGAAGCGCTGGGCCGGAGGCAAGGGCGGGGTAGTGCAACGTGTAGAGTGCCCGCCGGGCGCGGTCGTCGTGTCGCTCCGGGTCACCGAGCACAAGGACGTCGTCGAGTCCGCGGCCGTCGACTGCAGCCCGGTCGCGGGTATCAAGCCGCGCGATGGAGCGGTTCCGCCTTCGACCTCGGGCGCGGTCAAGGCCGGCGTCATCGGTCTTGCCGCCTCGACCAACCCGGAGCTCGGCTCCAACTGTGCGTCGAACGCCATCGCCACCGGATTCCACGGTCGCGCAGGCCTGCTCGTCGACGCGATCGGCGTCGTGTGTAGTCCGCTGCGGCGCAACTCAGGGGGCAAGGCGACACTCGGCGGGCCGCGCAACGGTCCGGCCCAGGGCGGGCGCGGCGGCTCGAACTTCCGCTTCCTCTGTCCATCGGGTGGGGTCCTGACCGGCCTCGATGCGCGCGGTGGGGCCCTGGTCGACGCGGTGAGCCCGATCTGCACCCCGCTCAGCGACCTCCTACCGGTTGAACCCGCAGACCCTGGCGCACCCGAGCCCCCGGGCTCCCCCGAAGAGCCGGGCGACGACGGGTCGGCCCCACCACCGGAGCCCTCGGAACCTCCAGTGCCAGCAGAGCCAGCCGAGCCAGCCGAGCCAGCCGTGCCGTCCCAACCGGCAGCGCCTGCCCCGGCGCTTGATGACCCAACCGGGGCACCGCCCAGACCCGACGCCCAGCCTTGACTACAACGCGCACCCGTCGTTTGGGTTTTCGCAGGGCTTTCCACCTGCTATAGGACCCGCCGCCCCTGGGCTCGGGGGCGGAGCCATCGCATGTCCGACGCCCCATACCTGTCCATCGTGATCCCCGCCTATAACGAGGCGAAGCGCCTGCCGGCCACGGTGGATGCAGTGGTCAGCGCCATGGGCACCTGGCCGTTCACGACCGAGCTCGTCCTCGTCGACGACGGCTCGACGGACGACACCCCGAAGCTCATGGCCGCCTGGGCCGCCGCCGACCCACGCATCGTGCCGGTGACCTACCAACCCAACCGCGGCAAGGGGGCCGCCGTCGTGACCGGGGTCGCCGCCACTCGTGGGCGCCACGTCGTGTTCTTCGACGCCGACCTCAGCTACCCGCTCGACGCCGTCCCGCGCGCGCTGGACCTACTCACGACCCACGACCTGTGTATCGGCGCCCGCGACCTCGACAAGGGTGGTGGCCGCGCCGAATACTCGCCGACCCGCAAGCTCACGAGTGTCGCCTTCAACCTGTTCGTGCGCACCTTCCTGTGGCTCGGCGTGCGCGACACTCAGTGCGGCTTCAAGTCGTTCCGCGGTGATGTCGCGCGAAAGCTCTTCCCGCGGCTGGCCGTCATGGGCTTCGGCTTCGACGTCGAGCTCCTCTACGTGGCGCGCCGCTGGAAGCTGTCGATTGCACTCCTGCCGATTCGGATGATCGGGCGCGAGGGCAGCTCGGTCAGCGTCATCCGCCACAGCCTGCAGATGGCGCGCGACGTCATGCGCATCCGCTTCCGCGGCTGGTTTGGCAAGTACCCGAAAGCGATGCCCTGAACCGGCTCGGCGGGGCGCGCGTCGCCCCGAAAGAACCGGCGCCTCACTTCTTGCGGACGGCCACCTGCACACACGAGCCTGACGCCTTCTTGTACCCGACCTTGAAGGGCAGGGGGCGGATGTCCTCACGCTCCTTGTAGGCCTTGGCCAGCGACCGCTGGATGCCCTCGATGAACAGCTTGTTGGCCTTGGTGAACTTGCCATACAGCGTCACATCGAAGGCCTCACGCAGCTCGGCATAGTCGATGCCCGTCTCGTCCTGCCAGATGGTCGGCGCGTTCTTCAGAATGGCGTCCTTCACCATCGAGAAGAACGGCTTCTGCATCAGGTGCGACGCGGCCTTGGTCACCACGCGGTGCTTCGACATCGCGGTCACCCAGCTCATCGCACTTGTATTCTTCTTGAGCCACGGGTCGCTGAGATCGAGGTACACGTAGTCGAGCGTGACCTTTCGACCGCCATCCTTCGTGCGCAGCGAGAGCCGCACCGAGTCCCAGGTCGCGACCGCATTGCGGTCCCCCGGGTGCACTTCGAGGTCCACGACACCTGTCGCAGTCGGCGGGATCCGGATGGGCTCGACCTTGTCGATGACGTAGCCGAGGCGCACCGCGAACGCCATCAGCGCCGGCGTGATGCCCTCGAGCACGGCCTTCTTGCCGGTGTCGCGCTTGAGGTCGTCGGTATCGTAGAAGCCGCGCAGCGTGAACGACTCCCAGCCGCGCCGGAACGTCTTGAGGAACACGTTGAGCTGGTCTTTCGACATGCCCGACATGTCCGGCACACGCCCACCCGTCTGCAGCGCCACCAACACGTAACGCCCCGCATCCGGATACAGGAGCTGCACCGTCGGGAAGTCCGGCCCGGCGAACGGGTAGAAGATGGTCTCGCCCGGCGTGGACTTCAGCTCGGTCTTGCCCCAGTCGCGAATCGACTTGGCGATCTTCGTCTCATAGCTCTGCCACAGCTCCACGACCTTCTTCGTGTAGCCTTCGAGCACGCCCGCCTTCTCGTCGCCGGCCTGCGCCGCATCCTTCGAGAGCCCGGCCAGCACCTCGGCCGTCGGGTTGGGGTCGAGCGCCATGGCCGGCAAGGACCAGGTCAGGACGAAGGCAAGGACGAGCGACTTCATGAGGGCCTCCACCCGTGATGCCTGTCTGGGCCTACGGGGCGGCGCTTTGAAGCACGCTTTTGGTGCGGAGGCAAAACGTTTGGATGACGTCACCCGACGGCGACGCCAGCCCCAGCGTCCGACATCGACTCGGTGCCCGGCGACCGACCCAGCATGCGACCTCTGCGGTGATCCTCAGCGCCCGACGAGAGGCGGCAGCACGGCGATGTTCGGGCGGTCCATCTTCTTCGAGTCGATGGCCAGAATCGCGCTGCCGTCGGCCGCAAAGGCCAGGCCCTCCCAGCGCGCCTTACCCTTGTCGCCGAGCTTCTCCGGAAGCTCCCAGCTGCGCTTACACGCCAGCGCCCCCGTCTGCCCGACGGCCGGCACGTCGTACATGCACAGCTTGTTCGAGCGCGCCCCGACCACGAACAAGGCGCCCTTGTCGGTGACCAGCTCGCTTGCATCGTCGAGCCCCGAGAGCTCCCAGAACCCCTTGGGTTCCAACGACTCCCCGACCAGCTCGATCAACACGACGGGGTCCTTCTGCTTTGCGATGAAGACCCGCTCGCCAACGAATGCAATCCCCTCGGCCCGCGCATTCTCGTCGCTCCGCCACGCCTCTGCCAGCGGGTGCTCCGACGGGAACACGATGGGCACGCTCGACACCAGCGTCGCCGACCGGCGATCCCCCGACAGCTCGAACGTCATGACCTCGCCCCGTTCCGCCACGACCACGACCCGCCCTGCCGCATCGACCGCGACCCCCTCGAGCTCGGACCCACCCGCCCGCTTCGGCATCGGCAGCGCGACGGTGTAGGCCTTGGACCAGTCCGGCGACTTGCCCGCCTCGAGCCCCACCACGAGCAGGTCATAGCTCTCGTCGCCGACCGCGAGCAGCTCCCATCCAGCGGCCGTCTTCGCCACCGCGAGGCCCGACAGCTCGGGCATCGGCGCGACCGACGACGCTGCTGGCGCGACCACCTCGGGCGACCCACACGCCATTGCGGGCAGCGAAGGAAGCGAGACCAACATCAGACCCGACACCAGCGATTGAACACGTTCCATCGCGTCGTTGTAGGGCTCGGCCCGCCCCGACGCAACGTTTCGAGACCGCCCCGCCATCGGCATGTCGCCCGCCGGCCGCCGCCCCAAGACCCGGCTTGCCCGCTCCCGACCCGCGTGCTAGCGCATCCAGATGGTCGAAGCATCCTCAGAGTCTCGCGTCGCCTACCCCCGGCGGATCTTCTGCAACCGCAACCTCCGGCTCGACCGGATCCGCCACATCGGCTTCGACATGGACTACACGCTGGCCATCTACGAAGAAGCCATGGAGCACCTCCAGGCCGACATGGTCCTCGAGCGGATGGTCACGAGCTTTGGCTACCCCGAGGTCGTCCTCGCCGCGCGTTACCAGCCCGACTTCGCCATCCGCGGCCTGGCCGTCGACATGGCCCACGGCAACGTCTTCAAGATGGACTCGCACCGCTTCGTCGGCCGCGTCTGGCATGGGGCAGGTCCACTCGACAAAGAGATCCGCAAGCGTATCTACACCAACCGCAAGCTCTCGCCGGCCGACCCATCGATCATGATGGTCGACACCCTCTTCTCGCTCCCGGAAATCAGCCTCTACTGCCAGCTCGTCGCCCTCATCGACGAGCTCAAGAGCCATTCGGCGACGTCGCCCGCCGCGACCCTGACCTACGAACGCCTCTGGCGTGATCTGCGCCAGGCCATGGACGAGCTGCACCGCGATGGCACCCTCAAGGCGCGGATCCTGGCCGACATCCCGCGCTACATCCGGCGCGACAAGTCGCTCGCCGAGACGCTCCACCGCTTCCGCTCGGCGGGCAAGCGCCTCTTCATCCTGACGAACTCCGAGTCGCACTACACCGAGGCGGTGATGACCCACCTCCTCGCCGGCCAGCACCCGGCCTACCCGCACTGGCGCGACTACTTCGACCTGGTCATCGCGTCCTCGAAGAAGCCGATGTTCTTCGGCTCGGACGATCCTTTCTTCGAGGTCGACGCCAACCTCGATCCCTTGCCCGACCCGGCCACCTCGCTCAAGCGCGGCGGCATGTATGTCGGCGGCAATGTGCAGGACCTGTCGCGGATGTTCGGCCTGGTCGGCGACGACGTCCTCTATGTCGGTGACCATATCTACGGCGACATCCTGCGCTCGAAACGTTCGACCTCGTGGCGCACCGCCATGGTCGTCCCCGAGATGGAGCGTGAGCTCGAACAGATGACCTCGCATCAGGCCGAGGTCCTCGAGCTCGAACAGCTCGAAGAGACCGTCTTCCAGCTCGAGCTCGACCGCTCGGCGCTCGCCCTCGACGGCATCCGCAACCAGGAGCTCAACGCCCACCTCAAGGTGTTGAGCCAACGCGCAGTAGACCTCGACGTCAAGATCGCCGACGCCTTCAACCCTGCGTGGGGACAGCTCTTTCGGGATCGCGCGGAGCTCAGCGCCTTCGGGGCCCAGGTCGAAGATTATGCCTGCGTCTATACCGGGCGCGTCTCGAACTTCCGCTTCTACTCGCCGTCGTTCTACTTCCGCTCGCCACGTGACCGTATGGCGCACGAGCTCCGCCGATGACCCTCACGAAGCACGCGATGCATCTCAATTCACGCCCTCTTGTGTCCTCGCGTTACCTCTTGCGGACGGGCCTCGCACTCCTTGTGCCGGCGCTCACCGCCTGCGGCTCGACCACCTGGATGTCGGCCCACGAGGCAGCCAAAGACGGCCCCTCACGCATCGCCGAGGCCGAGCTCGCGCTCATCGCCGGGGACGACGCTGCCACGGCCGCGACGCTCTCCGAGGCGATCCTCGGTGACGCGTCCCGCTCACCCGACGATCGGCTACGCGCCTTCTCCACCCTCATCGTCGCCAGCGACGCGATGGGTGCCATCGAGCGCCCGCTGGTCCACCTGCCCGGCGCGCTCGCGACCGCCATCGCCGCCGACGCCCCCGACTACGCCGAGCGCTTCGTCGCCCAGGCTCCACGCGCCTGGGCCCGCCTCGACGGCCGCCCCGCGAGCTCCGCCGACGTGCGTGACGCGCTGCTGGCCGTCACCCGTACCAAGGGCGATCGCTGGGAGCCCGCCCGCAGCCTCGCCCACCGTGAGCTCATCGCGGGCCTTCGCCTGCAGAGCGGTCCGTCGACCGCACTCGCGGCCGCCAAAGAGGCCGGCTTTCTCACCGAGTGGCGCCTGTCGTGCCCATGGGGCGACGCCCCGCTCATCGACTTCGACGAGGTGCAGGCCCCCGAATCACGCGCGCTCAACGCCTTCGAGTCGACCGGCCACGGCTACGCGCTGGCGCCTACCCCGACGACCCGCGGCACCTTCAGCGATGGTGAGGTCGTGTTCTTCGACCAACCGGCCGTCGGCGCCGTGTGTTTTGCCGAGGCGACCTTGAACACGTTCGACCCGGCCGACGCAGGTGCAGTCGTCATGCGGCTCGAGTCGAACCGGCTGGCCCGGGTCTTCATCACCACCGACTCCACCACCGAGGTCATGGCCCGCCGCGACCTCGACGCACCATGGCTCACCGAGGCCGTCGTCCCGGTGGCCGCGGCGTCCACCCCGCCCAAGAAGACCCGCATCACCGTGAAGTTCGCCTCCTATGATGGGAAGGGTTTCTTCCGCCTCCAGGTCGCCCCTCGCGCATCGTCCGCCGCGTTGCCGCACCACGCTTCGTCCGACCTTCGGGACGTTCGTGACGTTCGTATTGGCGATGGCCGTGCCGCCATCGCGGCCCTCGTCGCCCTCGAGCGCCGCCTCGCCCGGCCCATCTGGGACCCGCGCGGCGCATCAGCCGAGGTCGACCGCCTGACCGCCATCATCGGCCCCCATCCGACGCTATCGCTGCTCGCCGCGCGCCTGGCACTTGGCGACGTCACGGCCCCCGACTCCGAGCGCCGCGAGTCCGCCCGCCGCCACTACAGCGCCGTCCTCGCAGCGACGCCGAATCACCCCGTCGCGCTGCGTGGCCTCGCACGAATCGAACGCGAGGAGGAGCGCCCCGACCAGGCGCTCGAGCTCTTGTCGAAGGGCAACGCGTTGGACCCGCGCACGGCCCTCGAGCTGCTCGACCTCTTACGTTCACGCGGCTGGGAGGTCGAGTCCCTGCGCATCGTCGAGAGTCTCCTGCCACTCGCCTCGACCAGCCCTCGGGTCAGCCAGGAGCTCATCGATACCTATCGCACCTTTGGCCGTATCCCCGAGGCCCAGCACCTCGCCGAACAACTCGAGATCGCCTTCCCCGGCACGGGCGCCGAGCGCCTGGGCGAGCTCGCCCAAGACCGCGGGAACCCACCCGCCGCGAAGCTCGCCGCGCTCTACCAGGCCGAACCCCAGCGCCACAGCGCACTGCGCAACGCCGTCGCGGCCCTGCGCGCCAACGGTGACCTCGACCAGGCCAGGGCACTCTTGACGACCTTTCTAACCGACCGCCCCAACGACGGCTGGGCGCTCGGCGAGCTGGCCCGCATCGCCCTCCAAACGGGTGACTTCGCGGCCGCCATCGCCCGCTCACACGAGGTGCTGGCAGTCCACCCGGACTTTGCACCGTTCGAAGGACTCGTGAGCCACCTGAGCGACGAGCCCGAACGTTTCGACCGACTCGACTCAGGCCCGGAAAAGGTCGCCGCTTATCGCGCGTTCTCGGCCTCGCCCGAAGGCCAGGCCAACGCTCCGTTCCCGGTCGTCACCATCCTCGACAAGACCGCGATTGAGGTCCGTAGGGACGGCTCCACGCTCGAGCTCGCGCACAAGATTCGAATGGTCCAGAGCAAGCAGGGCGCGGATGCGCTGGGCGACGTCCTCCCACCCGACGGGGCCCGCCTGCTGGTCGCGCGCACCCTCAAGCGCGACGGCCGTATCCTCGAACCCGAGCGCACCGAAGGCAAAGCCGAGCTGTCCTTCCCCGAGCTCGAGCCGGGTGACGCCATCGAGACCGCGTGGGTCTCACGAAGCCGCGTGAGCCCGGCCGAGGGCGGCTACCTCACGGGTGTCAGCTTTGGCTCTTTCGGCCCCGTCCACGAGCTGCTCGCGACGTTCATCGCCGCGCCCGGCCTCGCCCTCGAGGTCACCCCGTTTGGCAACGCCCCGCCCGCGACCCGAGCGACGCTGGCCGACGGCCGCACGTCTCTCAGCTGGTCCATTACGAAGCTCTCACCCATCCCGCGCGAGCCTCTGACCGTCTCGGCGCGCAGCTTCTTCCCGTTTGCCGACCTGCGTGTCACCCGCTCGGACGAATCCGACGCCGCGAAGGCGTGGCGCCGCATCGCCCGCAGCTACGCGTCTCGACTCACCCGTCTGCTGACCCCCGGCCCGCGCACCGCAAGCCGGCTCGAGACCCTGCAAAAAGCCAAAGACCCGGTGCTCGCCGCCTTCGCTTTCGCGAAGTCCGACATCAACGACATGGAGCAGCTCAACGCCTTCGACACCACGGTCGAGGTCGCGCTCGCGTCACGCAAAGGCAACCGCACACTCGTCCTGGCAGGCTTGCTCATGGCCCTGTCGAAGGCCCGCCCCGACACGTCCGCCGAGCTCATCGTCTGCGCCCCCGAGCGCGACGGCCGCCCCGAAGACCGGGCCTCGCCGACCCCCAACGCCAACCGCTTCTTCTACCCGCTGGTGGTGTGGCGCGACGCCAAACGCACGTTATACCTCGACCCCTCGCGGCCCTACACACCGCTTGGCGACCTTCCGGCCGAGCTCGACGGCGTCGCCTGCCTCTCGCCCATGCGGCACGCCGACACAGCCGGGCCCTTCGTCGACCTGTCGGCCGAAGGCAACGCCCGTATCGCCGCGTCGGCCTTCACCATCTCGCTCGACCTGACCATGACGGCCGCGGGCGACGCCGTTGGCACCCTGGTCGGATATGCTCAGGGTGCGTCGGCCTCGCCGCTGCGCCAGGCCTTCCTCGCCCAGGATGACGAGCGCAAACGAATCATCTTCGAGCAGTGGCTCGCGACACTTTTGACCGGCGCCAACCTCGTGGACGTGAAGGTCGAAGACGCCGACGAAGCCGAGAAGCCGATGCGCTTCACCCTCATCATCGAGGTCCCTGGCTACGGTCGCCCCGACGCGGCCGGCGGCCTCGACATCTCGCGCCTCATGAAGCCCGTCGCGGCGTCAGACTTCGCGGGTGTGCCCGACCTCGCTCAGCTCGTCGGCGCCCCGACGCGCGCGACGCCTCTACGCCTCTTGCCCTACACCGAGGAGGTCACCATCAAGCTGTCCTGGCCGGGTGAGCTCGACGTGGCACTTTCGCCGCCAGAGCTCACGACGAGCCAGCCGGGTCTGACGCTGTCGCAGCAGGTCGAGCCGCGGGCCGGCTCCAAGAAGTCGCTCACCGTCTCGCGTCGTGTCGACATCGCGCCGGGTCGTGTGACCCCTGCTGACTACCCGGCTTTCCGCCAGGCGGTCGCGGACGCCCTACGCGCCCTGGAGAGCCCGCTTCGCCTCCAGCGACGCTGAGCCCGGGCCTGCGCTGCGCCCCCTCGTGACCACTTCGCCAGCCGTTGGAGTCCTGCCATGAACCTGCCATCGGTCCTGCCCACCCTCGACGCGGTCCCGTTCATCCTGGGCAATGGCGGACATGTGTTGGGCGAGCGCCGCGAACACAGCCGCAGCGTCGCGATGCATGCCCTCCTCGTAGGCGGCGGGGTCATGTCCCCGTCCACCCTCGAGATGCGCTCCATCAGCCAGAGCCTGTGGCGTGACCAGGCCATCACCGTCGACAACGCGCCTCGCCACGACGTCCACCCACGCTACGCGACCACACTCGAGGTCGCCTACCTGCACGCGGTCCAGAACGAACCGTTCGTAGCGGGTTCGACCCCGTTCCCCGAGCCGATCCAGGGTCGCCGCTTCCGGGTCGCCGTCGACCCGACAGACCTCCTGCTCCAACCCCCGAGCCTTGCCGACCGTTCGCTCCGCGTCACCGGCGTCGAGGGCACCCCGGTCGACCCCGGTCTGGCGCGTCGAGTCGCGCGTGATCACCGCGGACTTGGCCGCCCACCACTGTTCCGAACCTTCTGTCCCGCGGGCCCCATCGCCCCGAACACGACAATGCCCATCACGGACGACGTCGCTCGGGCCTGGTTCGCCTTCGACTCACGCTTCACGGTCCAGTCGGCGACCGCCACCTACGTCGGCATGTCTGCCGTCGATGGCGCGACCCCCACGCGTGAAGCCGTCTTCCAGGTCACCATCGGGATCCGCGGCGACATGGTTCAGGACCCCGCCGCAACCGTCGCCACAATAGAAGCTCAGCTCGACGGCTGGGTCGGTGTCGACCCGACGACCGGCGAGCGGGTCAGCGCCCAGCTCTCGGGTCCCATCGAGATCGCCGTTTCGGGTCAAGCACTTGGCCTGCCCCACCGCATGACGGGCGGCGGTCGACTCGACCTTTCGACCCGCACAAAACTACTCGCCGAGGGCACATGAAAGGACTTCTCTCCGAAGGCGCCGACAACGCCACGACGACGCTCTCGCCACCCGACGGCATCGTCGTCAAACACTCACCCGGCAAGGGCAGGGGGGTCTTCGCGACCCGCGCCTTCAAGAAGGGCGACACGGTCGAGCTCGCACCCGTCATCGTGGTCCCCGACGACGAACACCCCCCGCTCGTCGAGACCGTCCTCAACTCCTACGTCTTCGGCTGGGGCGATGGCGTCGCGGTGTGCCTCGGCTTCGGCTCGATCTACAACCACTCGTGGCACCCGAGCATCGAGTACCTGAAGCACCTCGACCAGAGCCTCATCGAGTTCGTCGCGCTCCGCGACATCGAGGCCGGCGAGGAGCTCTTCGTCAACTACGCGAGCTCGTATCCCGAGAACGCGTACCTCTGGGCCGACCTCGAATAGAAGGTCGCTGAGTTGCTCTCCCGCTCCGACAAACAAGAAACCACGGAGGCACGGAGACACGGAGACGCGCCCACGCAAGCGCCCTCGGGTCCGTAGGGGCACAGCTTGCTGTGCCCGCGCGTGCGCTCACGCAAGCGCCCACGCCCACGCCCACGCCCACGCCCACGCCCACGCCCACGCAAGCGCCCACGCCCACGCAAGCGCCCGCGCCCACGCAAGCGCCCGCGCCCACGCAAGCGCCCGCGCCCACGCAAGCGCCCGCGCCCGCGTTCACGCCGTATCGGTCGTGCCGCTCCGCCCTCCGCCGTCGCCTCTGGGCCATCCTCCGGAGGCCCGCCTGCCCCGGCTGCGGCGCTACGCGTCCCGACCTGCCGTTGGTATGCCTACCCAAACCGCAGCGCGTTTCGCGCCCGTGCCTTCGCCAGCTCATGGTCCCGATCACGTGCGGGCCCCGTCGTCTCCAGCGTGTCGACCAGCCGCCTGGTGATCGCCTCGATCTCCGCGACCGCGGCGTTGAACACCGCCTCGTTCTTGGCGCTCGGCTTCGTCGAGCCGCTCACCTTGCGCACATATTGAAGGGCAGCCGCACGCACTTCCTCATCGGTGGCGGGCGGCTCGAAGTTGAAGAGGACTCGGATGTTGCGACACATACCCGAACCCTAAACGAGCGCCCCTCGACTCGCAATCAGTCGGCCCCGAACTGGATGTCCAACGTCGGCCCTGTGACCCAATTGATGCCTGAGGAGCCCATGTTGTCGCGCACCACCACTTCGAATCGGTATTGCTCGCCCGGGACGAGGCCCGACACACGATAGGTGTTGCGTCGCTGCACCGTGTATTCGGTGATTGCGACGCCGCCTTGCGGGTCGACGATCGCACCGTCCAGAAAGAGTCGGTACCAGATCTCATCCTGGTTGTCGTACGCCGCGGTCCAGGTCAGCTCGAGCGTGCCGTCGCCGACGGGGCCTACTCGTCTCGCGGTCATCACCGCCCCCTCGGGCCAGGTCGGAGGGCAAAAGTCCTCCCAAAAGGTCGCACACTCGGTCTTGAACACGACCTCTGGCCCATCGGTCGACCAACGTCCGGCCTGGTCGAGGGCCTCGACCCGGAATCGGTAGTGCGTGTCGGGTTCGAGGTCGCTGCGGATGAATGTCCACATCGGTATCGTCACGGTCGCGACGGGCTCACATGCCTTTATCGGAAAGAGCCCGAACGCTACGATCTCATCCTCGAGCATCCACCCTTCGAGGTCGTATCCCGAGCCAGGTCCGTTCCACCAGATGAACTGAGCCTGTTCCCCGCCGAGATTCCCAACCCAGAGGTTCGCGTAAGTCGGCCACTCGGGGCGCCCATCGAGATTACCGCACGCGGCGCCGACCGGGGCCTCGACCGCTGACGTGTCGACCTCCGTCATGTCGGCGATGGTGGCGTCCAGCTCGGACGTCGCATCGTCCCCGCTGCACGCGAATACGGCGCAAGATGCGAGGATGTAGAGGCAACGTCGCATGTCCAGAACTCCACTTTCGGCCAAACTCGAGCCCTTCTTTACACTCCGATGAACCCCGGATTCAAGAGCCCCAGCGGGTCGTGCTTTGTCTTGAGCTTCAAGAGATCGGCATAACGCCCGGCCCCGAGCTGCGTCTCCAACCATCGTTCGCGCCGTGGCTCGATGCTCATCGCGTAGACCTTCCCACCCGCGTCCAGCGTGTGCTCTGCCACCCACTCGAGCAGCGGCAGGAACGGCTCGACCTCGCCGCGTGGCACCTCCGGCCGAATCGCCAGCATCACACACAGGTCGCAGTCGGGCAGTGGCGCCATCGGAAAGCGTTGCACCTCGCGCCCCGACAAAGCCATGAGCGACGACCCCTGCGTGAGATACCTCGCCAGTTGTGAGGACGACACTCGCCGATGGATTTCCAACAACGCGGCCATGCCCGACTCGTTCACCGGCAGCACCACCTCGACGCTCGGCGACGCCAATTGCCATCGCTCGTCCGGTGGCTCGGCGCTCTTCTCGAACAGGTCGAGTCGCTCGGGTGCGCTCATGCTCGCGAGCAGCCCCTTGAAGTCGTCTAAGGCCATACCATCGACCGGCAGCATGTGGCCCGCGGCCGCCGCGACCGGCGCTCCCTCACGCCACTGAAGGCGCGCCCTCAGCCAGTCGAAGCGCTGCCCCACGACGCGCTTCATGTCGGCGACAAAGGTCGTTAGGTCGCGCCACCCGAGCACCCGTGCCTCCAAGTCGGTCGACTTCGTCACCGTCTCCAGCGCGACCTCGGTAATGATCCCGAGCTGACCACGTCCGGCGAGCGACCAGTCGAACAGCGGATCTCCCGCCTTCACCCGATGGCGCGTCCCATCGAGCGTCATCACCATCAGCTCACGCACGCCGGCGATCTGCAGACCCTCTCGATGGCTCGCGTCACCAAACCCGCCGACCGCCAGCGTCCCACCCACGGTCGAGCGCCAGTTGTCGGTCAGCACCAACGGCCGCCGCCCGGTCTTTCGCAGGTGCCCACACAGCTCGAGCCACCAAAGCCCACCCTCGACCCGCACACGCTGGTGCTCGACGTCGTCGGCGATGATACGTTTCAGCCACCGCAGGTCCAGCACCGCCCCCTCATCGATGAGCGTCTGCCCCCCTGAGCTGTGGCCCGCCCCACGCACCTTCATCGGGATCTGCCGACTCACCAGCATCTCGATACACTCGGCGAGCTGATGCTGGTCTTTGGGCCGCAAGACGATGCTCGGCACCCGGCGGATGAACTTGCCGAAGTCGATGGTCGGGTTCGCCGGGAACTCGTCGGCCACTTTGCCCATCTCGTGACCGAGCATATGCGGCACGTGGTGCAGCGTCGCCCACCGTCCCAAGGCATCTTGCGAACGCCCGGCGGGCGGCGCAAACGCGGTCATCTCGTTCGCCATCTGCTTACACCAGCTGGCCTCGTCGTGAACCAGGTCATCCAGAATCTTCCGCTCGCTCGCGATGATCCCGAACGCCTCCTCCTGCGGCAGCGCCAGGGTGACGAGCCGCTGCCGCATCCCTACGAGCTCCCTCCACTCGGCCGTCGTCGTCTTCGCATCCAACCGCTCGGGCACGACCCCCTGACCCATCAGCAGGATGTCGAGCCCACGCGGCCCGAACACGATGTCGCCCACAAACTTCGGCGGCGACTCCCGCCCCGAGAACGGCCCGTTCGCCACGAAGTCGCGATGGCTCGCTTCGAGCCCCGACCAGTCCGTCGTGAGGTGCACCTCGCGCCAGAAGGGTGTGTCCATCCGCCGATTGAACCGATAGTGGACCGCCAGGAACCAGCGCAGCCAGTCCCAGTGAGCCGCCATCTGTGCGTTCAGGCCAGCGGTCAACGCCGCACTGGCGATGGGGCGCGGGGTCTCCTGGTTAGAATCTCCCCTATCGACGGCGAGCGACAGCCGCGGTGACCCATGTGGCCCGACCGGCATCGACGCATGCCTCGTGGGTGTCGCCATGAGCTCCAGCAGACGCGAGATCCCGACGATGGCCATATGGATCGCCGTCGACTCGAGCGGCTCGACGAACCCATAGGAATTGCCCAGGGCGACCACATTGCCATGCACGAAGTCGCGTAGACGCCCCGACCGGAAGCGCACGACCTTGAAGTCCTCGCACCCCGGGTAGGCCGCCTCGAGCTCGGCACGCGCCTGCTCTTCAGTAATGAACCGCGAGCTGAAGACGTAGCCGTGGTGGTCCTCGTCGCGCATCGGGATGGTCCACGCCCAGCCCGCCGACAAGCTACGCGCGGTCGTGTACGGCTTGATGACGCGCCCCGGCCCGCCCTTACGCACGGCCGTCACCGCGCGGTCCGTGAACAGGCTCGAGCCGTAATTCTCGAACGGCACATGGAGTGCGGCGCCCATGATCAACGACCGGAACCCGGTGCAGTCGACGTACAGATCAAACGCCAACGGGCCGGCCGACGTCTCGAGATGCCGGACCACACCGCCCTCGCTCGTGCGTTGCACGATGACCTCGTGAACGGTCGCATCCACCGTCTCGATCCCGACCTCCCGCGCCCTCGTCTCGAGGAATCGCACGAGCCGTACATTGTCGAGATGATAGGCGAAACGGGTCTCCTTCAGGAGCGGGATGACCTTGTCGCCGATCTTCACCAGCGGGGCCTTGTCGGCACTCATGAGCTGGGACGTCGACGAGTAGTTCAACGTGTGGCCGTCGTGCCGCTGCGCGTCGGTGAGGTCGCCATCGCCAAACGCATAATTGAAGTACCAGGGCGCTTCTTTGCCCCACTCGAAGCGGATGCCGAGCTTGAAGGTCGGCCCCACCTCACGTTCGAAGCGATGCGGGTCGATGCCCAGGTAGCCGAACAGGAACGGCGGCAGGATAGGCGTCGTCGCTTCACCAACGCCGATCACCGGGATGCCCGACGAGCTGACGAGCGTCACCGACAACGTCGGGTCGTGTTCTTTGAGAGCCAGCGCCGCCAACAAGCCGGCGGTTCCCTGGCCAATGATCCCCACTCGCTGCGGACGTGAGCTGCGCGCTTCATTCATGTCCCGAGCCTCTATCACAGCCGTGTCCGGCGGTGCGGTCGTTCCGCCGGGTCACGTCACCCAGCCGGTCAAAATGATGTCTAATCAGTCGCTTACGCATCGTGTAAAGTGCAACTTGACACTTGTCGCGTTCGACTGCTCAATGGCCGAGGTCGCTCTCTTCCCGAAGGTCATGACCTGTGAACCTCGTCGCCCGCGCCCGCCGCTTCTTCGACACCCCGCTCAGCGCGCACCTGGCACAGCTCTCGCGCGACGCCTCGGTGGTGCTCGGCCGTGACCGGCTCACCCGCGGCCCACGCACGACGACACCCCGCCGGTCCGCCGCTCTCCAGCTCGTCGTCTCCGAGGTCATCGCCGAGACCGCCGACGCCGTGACCCTGCGCTTCGCTCCGACGCCCGGGCTCACCTGGAAGGCAGGCCAGTTCCTGACCCTCACGGTTCCAGTCGATGGTGTCCGGTTGAAGCGCGCCTACAGCGTCAGCGTCGCGCCCAATCGTTTCGCACCCACCCTTGCCGTGACCGTCAAACGCGTCGCTGGTGGCCGCGTCTCGAACCACATCGTCGACCACGCCCGACCCGGAGACATCTTCGAGGCGCGTGGCCCGTCGGGCGCATTCACCTTCGAGCCCGACCCTTCGACCTCCCGCCACATCGTCCTCGTCGGTGGCGGCTCTGGCATCACGCCGCTCATCTCGATTATCGAGACATTGCTCGCTGACGAACCGGGCTCCACCGCGACCCTCGTGTACGGCAACCGCTCGCTCTCGGACGTCATCTTCCACGACCGCCTCACGAGCCTTGCCGCCCAACACACCCGCTTCACCCTGCGGCTCGTCCTCGAAGACGCCCCCCTCTCGCCGGGTCGCCTCGACCCCGCGCGCCTCCAACAAGAGCTCGCCGACTCGCTGCCCAGCGCCACGGCCACTTACGTCTGCGGTCCCGAGCCCGTCATGGCCGCCATGCGCCAGCTCGCCGCCGACCTCGGCGTCGCGACCCGCCTGCGCGAAGAACGTTTCATCAGCCTCGCCGAACACACCTCGAAGAACCTGCCGACGACACCCCAGCGCGTCGATGTCCAGATCGGTGCCCGCCGCTACGAGGTCCTCGTCCGCCCCGGCAAGACGCTGCTGGAAGCAGGTCTAGCACACGGCGCTCCGATGCCGTCCTCGTGCACCATGGGCGGGTGTGGCGCGTGTCGGGTGAAGGTCCTGTCGGGCGAGCTCGTGCACGACGAACCCAACGGCCTCACCGACGCGGAGCGCGACGACCGCATCGCGTTTGCTTGCATCGCCCACCCGCTGACACCGTGCTCGGTCGAGGTCCCATCATGAGCGACCTCGCACCGACCCACGTCGCCGTGACCCCCGAGCTCCCGTCGCCCGAGGTCGAAACCGATACCACCGGCGTCATCGGCGTAATCGGCCCCGACGGCACCCGCTGGAGCCTTCGGATGAAGGACCTCTGCGACGCCACCGGGCTCATGCGCCAGGCCATCCACTTCTACATCAAAGAAGGACTCATCCCGCCCGGCGAGAAGTCCTCGCGCAACATGGCCTGGTACGGCGAGACGCATCTGACCCGCCTGAAGCTCGTGAAGCGCCTCCAGCACGAACGTTTCCTGCCCCTGCGCGCCATCAAGGCTATCTTGAGCGAGCAGGACGACCACTTCTCGGCCGACCAGCAGGCCTTCATCCGCGACGTCAAGCGGCATGCGACCCACTCACTGCGCGGGGCCGACACCGTCGAGACGGTCTCGCTCGCGACTCTCCTCGAACGCTTCCCGGTCACCGAGGCCGAAGCCCTCGAGCTCGACCAGATGGGCCTCGCCCCCATCGTCGAGGTTAATGGCCACCGCGTCGTCGCATCCGAAGATGCCTGGATTTTCGAGACACTCGGCCAGCTCCGCCAACTCGGTTTCACCCCCGAAGCGGGCTTCGCCGTCGCCGACCTGGCGCTCTACGAAGAGGCCATCACGACGCTCTTCGACCGCGAGAAGGAGCTCCTGGCGAGCCGCCTCACCCGCTTCTCGGCACCGCTCGCGGCCGCCATGGTCGAGCGCGTGCTGCCCATCGCCCACACGTTCCTGCAACGTTATCACGAGGCGAAGATCCGTAGATTCTTCTCCGCCTGGGAGTGACCCGACCATGCTGACCGACCTCGCATTCCGTCTCCTTCCGTCTTCCATCAAGCGTCGCGTCGACAACCTCCGCCAGGAGATCGAAGACCGCTTCGTCCACTCCGCTCTCGGCGAGACGGTCGAGGTCTTTTCCCAGATCCGCGACGCGCGGGTCCTGGGCTCGCTCCTGCCTTCGGCCGTCCGCGGGCTCGTCCTCAAGCGCGGCAAACAGGGTGTCCCCTCGTCCATGCCAGCCTCGCACTCGGCCTGGTTCGACTGGACCTACCCGTCCGACCACCCGCAGCTCGCCGACCTCTACAAACGCGCCAAGCAGGGCCAGTGGGACGGGGACGAGCTGCCCTGGCACACCGACGTCGACCCCGAGAACCCCGAGCGCCCCATCTTCCCCGACGGCTTCGTCGACTTCAAAGTCGGGGCAGACCTCGGCATCAAGATCGCCGAGAAGGACCGCCGCCGCTTCATCAATGATCTCGGCTCCTGGTCGCTCGCCCAGTTCCTCCACGGCGAGCAGGGCGCCTTGTACGCCGCCGCCCAGGTCACCGAAGCCGTGCGTGTCATGGACGGCAAGTTCTACGGCGCCACCCAGGTCATGGACGAAGCCCGCCACGTCGAGGTCTTCTCGCGTTACCTCGACACCAAGGTCGGCAAGCTCTACCAGGTCAACGACAACCTCTTCACCATCATCGACGCGCTCATGACCGACGGTCGCTGGGACATGAAGTTCCTGGGCATGCAGATCATGATCGAGGGTCTGGCGCTGGGCGCCTTCGGCACGCTCCACGCCCTCACGAAAGAGCCGCTCTTGAAAGAGCTGCTGGCTCGCGTCATCCAGGACGAGGCGCGCCACGTCCACTTCGGCGTCGTCGCCCTGCGCGACCACTTCACCAACGTGCTCTCCGAGACCGAACGTCGCGAACGCGAGGACTGGGCCTTCGAGATCGCCATGCTCATGCGTAATCGATTCCTCGCCCACGAGGTCTACGAGGAGTGGTTCGCCCCGAGGGTCTCGCGCAAGAACTGGAACGAGTTCATCAGCCGCGCCCCCGGCATGGAGTACTTCCGCATGACGATGTTCTCGCGCATGGTCCCCAACCTGCGCGAGATCGGACTGCTCACCGACCGCGTCAAGCCGCGCTACGAAGCCGCGGGGCTGAGCCGCTACTTCGGTGGCCGAGCAGCCGACGTCGTCACCGCCGAGGAGATGCTCGCCGACGAGGTGCCCGAGGGCTACGGTTTCGCCCGCTCCAACTCGGCGGCCTGATTCCTCGAGGGTCGAGTATCTCGGCCATCAAGTGAAGCGGATGCCACTGCACCTGCCTTCCCCGCCGTCGCTCTTGCGGCCCCGACGATTCTCGGCTACCAGGCCCCATCGTCAGGCACTCGACATCGGGGAAAATCATGAGCGCACGCCATTCATTGCCGCTGCTAGGACTACTTGCCGCCTACCACTTGGGGTTGGTCGCATGCGGCGATTCGGAGACCGCAGACACCACTGACACCACGCCCGAGGTCGCTGCCGACACGACGACCAATCCCGACATCGCGGACGTCCCTGACGTCCCGCTCGCGACCGGGGCCTGGGTCACCTGGACCCTCGACAACGAGGTCTTCCTCGTCGATCCGACGGCAGCGACCCCGACGGCGACCAACGTCTCGGCCATCATCGACGGCCTCGTAACGCGACCGTCCGACGCGACCGACCGTTGGTTCGTCCCGAGCCCGACAGGCGCCATCTTCGCCGTCTCCAGCGATCTCGCAACCGGTGACGGCGAGGTCCTGGTCGTCCTCGACAAGGACTTCCAGTCAGCGACGACGGTCAAGATCGACGGTAGCCCCATCTACCTCGAAGGCCTGCCCGCGATCACCGACGACGGCACCCTCGTCTTCGCCGCGTCCGGTGGTCCCCACGCGCTCGACCTGTACGCCAGCGAGCGCCTCACCGACGCCACCTGGGCGACCCCGACGCTCCTGACCAACGACTCGACCTATGCCCACAACAACATGCCCTCGCTCTCGCGCGACGGCGGCTCGGCCCTCTTCAACTGCGGTGCCGAGCGCGACCCCGAGTCGGGTTCGAACGACGCCTGCATCGTGTCGCTCACCGGTGCCGACTTCCGCGCGGTGGTCACCCACACGACGCTCGCCGACGGCCGCAACTCCTACGTGAACTTCCCGCGCGACGCGGGCAACGGCCGTGTCGTCTTCGAGGGTTCATGGCCCCAGGCGACCGACGAGACCCCGCCCGAGACGATCTGGCAGCGCACGGGCTCCGGTGACCCGACGCCCGCGGTCACCCGCACCTTCGACAACTCCGTCTCGCCCTGCGCGCTGGCCGACGGCAGCCTCATCGTCCTGTGGCTCGGTCGCCCCGGCCAGTCCGGAGGCCACGAGCTCACCCACATCAAGCCCGACGGCAGCTATACGACCCTCACCCCCGGCAAGGACGTCTCCGACATCGGGATCGGCTGCACGAACCGCCCGCTCTGAAAGCGCCTCAAGGCTTGATGTTGTCGCGCTTCGGCTCGAGCTTCGGCTCGAGTGTCTCGGTGCCGTCGCGCACCAGCTCGACGTAGCGGATCCAGGGCTCGAACCCTTCCTTCTCGAAGCGCACGAGCCGCCTGCCGACCGCCAGGCGAATCGGCTTCATCGGTGTGACCCCGATTTCCACGTCGTCGACGTAGACCCAGACCCCGGCGGCAGGGGTCGTCACCACGGCGAGCGTCCCTTTGTAGTTGGCCTTGCGGGGCGCCACCGTCAGCTTCGTTTCGGCCGAGACCAGGACGACCTCATGGGTCTCGGTCACGTGGTCGGCGAGCTCGACCGTGACCTCGTAACGACCCGGCGCCAACATCACCCGAGGTCCACCGACAGGGGTGTGGTTCACGTAGACCGCCGCACCGGTCGGGCCCTCGACCACGAGCTCAGCGGCAGGGCTGCGGAGCGCCAGCCGCCCAATCGCGAAGTCCTTGTGACGCGTGACCTCGGCCGCGTCAGCCGTACCCGACTCACGCGCCAGGAATCCATGCGCATACAAGACGACCCGCTTCCAGTCGCGAGCCGCGCGGGCCACGTTTACGAGGTTGTAGAAGAGGTCCGAGCCCTTCTCGCGCCCGAGCACCGGCAGCGCCTCCTCGAAGGCCCCGATGGCCTCGACGTTCTTCGCCTGCTTCGCCAGCTTGACCCCCTGCGCGAAGCTCTTCCTGGCCGCGACGAGCTCATCTGGCTCGGCCTCGACGATCGGGTCGCTGAGCCCGGACTGGGCAAAGGTCAGGGACGGGGACAAGAGCGCAACGACAAGGGCGAGAAGAACGATCCGCATGCCCGGCATGAGAACCGGAACCGCCACACCCCTGTCAAGCAACCTCTCTTCCCCAGGGGTCGGGACATTTCATATTTCATTTTATCCCCGCCTCCCGCGCGGCCCCCAGCGCCCACGCCGTATCGGTCGTCCCCTTCGCCCTCCGCCGAACCCTCTGGGCCATCCTCCGGAGGCCCGACGGGCCCGGCTCCGGCGCTTCGGGACCGACCTGCCGTTGGTATGCCCACGCCCGCGCCGTATCGGTCGTCCCCTTCGCCCTCCGCCGAACCCTCTGGGCCATCCTCTGGAATGCCCACGCCCACGCCCACGCAGGCGCCCACGCCCACGCCCACGCCGTCGCGCCCGCGCCCTGACCCACGCTCACGCCCACGCCCGCGCCCACGCCGCCCGCCCGTCACACCGTCGACACGGCGTCGCCATCCGAGCACACGGTCCACTCGGAGATCACACTGCCACCCCGGGCATCCGCGGCGTTCACGCAACATTTTTCACACTCAGGGGCGAACCCGCTTGGGGCGACGTCTGCCTTTCTGGTAGACCTCCCGCGGTCTTCCGGAGCATTGCCATGTCGATTCGCCTCCTCGTCGCTTCAACGTTCCTCCTATCGTCCTGGGTCACGGCCTGCGGCGATGACGACCCGTCGTCCGACACGACGCCCGATGCCGACACGTCGGCCGAGGTGTCTGGCGACACGACGCCCGACGGCGAGGTCTCGGATGTCCCCGACACGACCCCGGACGGCGACACCACGCCCGACATCCCGGACGTGCCCGACACCACGGACACTTCCGAAACAACCGACACGACAGACACGACCGACGGCGACACCGGCCCCGTCGACCCCGAGGCCTGCCCCGACGAGCTCCCCGCGGTCACCAGCGGCGTGTGCAGCGTATCGGGCACTGGCGACGCACTGCTCATCCGCGGCGACCTCGTCCTCCCCGATGGCATCCTCGAGCGTGGCTCCGTCCTCGTCGTCAACGGCCTCATCGCCTGTGTCGGTTGCGACTGCCCGACCCGCCCCGAGGCAGCCAACGCGACCACCTTCGTGTGCCCCGACGGCCTCGTCTCGCCGGGCCTCATCAACGCCCACGACCACATCGGGTTCTCGCAGGGCAACCCTGCCAATCTCGGCTCCGTCCGCTACGACCATCGCAACGAGTGGCGCAGCTCGGGTGGCGTGTCGGTGCCCGGCAAGCCCAAGATCCCCGGCCCCGCCAACGAAAGCGACTACGGCGACTCGTGGAATGAGCTCCGCATGGTCTTTGGCGGCGCGACGAGCTACTTCGGCTCCGGCGGCGCGCCGGGCCTCACGCGCAACCTCGACGTCTCGAGCCGCCTCGAAGGCCTGAGCCACGGCTCTGCGACCTACGCGACCTTCCCGCTCGGTTCGTCCGGCGTGCACGCCGACGGCTGCGGCGACTTCAACCTCCCGAACGAGAACGTCCTCGACGCGGTGGCCTGGGTGCCCCACGTGTCCGAAGGCGTCAACGCCGGCGCGCGCAACGAGTACGTCTGCCTCGAAGGCACGGCCGTCGGCAGCGTCGATCGTGTCGAAGAGAACACCGCCTTCATCCACGGCATCGGCTTGACCGCCGCTGACATCGCCGTCTTCGTCGGCCAGAGCGCTTCGCTGGTCTGGTCCCCGCGCACCAACACCGCGCTCTACGGCTTCACGGCAGAGGCCCCCCTCTACCACCGCCTCGGCGGCCGCGTGGCCCTGGGCACCGACTGGATCTACACGGGCTCGATGAACATGCTGCGCGAGCTTCGCTGCGCGGAAGAATGGAACGCCCGTTGGAACAACTACTTCTCCGAGCAGCAGATCATCAAGATGGCCACCGAGTGGGGCGCCGCCGCCCTCGGCTTCGACGACATGCTCGGCAGCATCGCGGTCGGCAAGACCGCCGACATCACCATCTGGGACGCGCGCGAAAACGACCGCTACCGCGCCATCCTCGACGCCGAGGTCAGCGACGTCGCCCTCGTCATGCGCGGCGGCGCGCCTCCGACCATCGACGGAACGGTCCACTACCGCAAGGGGCGCCCCCTCTACGGTGACCCGGCCCTCGTCGACGCTCTGCAGACCCGCACCCTCGACTACGCTAAGTACGACCCGGCCGTGTACCACCCGACCGACCCCACCAAGAAGCGCCTCTCGGCCTGCGAAGAGGTCACGGTCTGCACCTTCACGAAGAAGCTCTGCCTCGCCGAGCAGCTCGAGGAGAAGCCGAGCGGCTCGCAGTTCAACACGACCTTCACCTACGCCGAGCTCTTCGCCGCCATGGCCCCTTCCAAGACCTACGAGGCCTTCTCGTGCGGTGAGCCCCCGAACGAGCCTACCTGCGTGCCGAGCCGCCCAGGCGAATTCACGGGTATCCCCGATGGCAGCGACGACGATGGCGATGGCTTCCTCAGCGGCGGCGACAACTGCCCCGGCTGGTTCAACGCGGTGCGACCCATCGACGGTGGCAGCCAGCCCGACACCGACGGCGACCTGGTCGGCGACATCTGCGACCCGTGCCCGCTGGACGCAAACACGACGGCCTGCACGTCGGTGGACCCTGACGACATCGACGGCGACGGCTTCCTCAACGGCACCGACAACTGCCCCTCGCTCCCGAATCCCACGCAGGACGACGGCGACGACGACGGCATCGGCGACGCCTGTGACAAGTGCCCCGAGTTCTCCAACGCTGGTGGCCGCCCGTGCCCCGCCACCATCCAATCCATCAAGAGCGGACAAGTCACCTCGGGCGCGGTCCTGCTCGAGGGTGTCGTCGCCACCGTCATCGGCCCCGACTTCTACACGGTCCAGGTCAACGGTCCCGCGGTCGAGTTCGGCGCGCTCTACGTCTTCACCGACACCGACGGTCTCAAGCCCGTCGCCGGCCAGGTGCTCGACGTGCAGGGTGTGGTCTCCGAGTACTTCGACCAGACCCAGCTCACCGACTCGACCTTCACCGTGAAGTCGACCGGCACCGTCCCTGCACCGCTCGTGATCGACCCCGCCGCCGCGGCGCCAGGTGGCTCGAAAATCAAGGAATACGAGGCCCTCTTCGTCGAGGTCGTCAACGTCACCGTCACCAACACGGCACCGACGCCGCTCGTCCAGGGCGTCAACACCGAGAACGTCGTCAACGAGTTCAACGTCACGGGTGGCCTGCGTGTCGACGACGCGATCTACCTCATCGCTCCGCCGGTCCAGCTCGGACAGGAGATCGCCTCGCTGCGCGGCGTCCTGCGCTACACCTGGGAGAAGAACAAGCTCCTGCCGCGCAGTGCAGCCGACGTCGTCTTCGGCGCGCCTCAGCTCTCAGGTTTCTCGACTAGCGCCATCTCGATCTACGCCGGCCAGACCTTCGACGTGACCGTCAACCTGACCAGCGCCGCCACCGAGTCCAAGGTCGTCACCCTCGGCAGCGATATCGCCGCTGCGACCGTCCCCGCCAACGTCACGTTCGCCATCGGCGAGACCCAGAAGACCGTCACCATCACGGCCGTCTCGGCTGGCAACGCGACCATCACGGCGACCTCTGGCGACGTCACCCGCACCATGACCGTCCAGGTCTTCGCCGCCGACCTCCAGCCGGCCATCGTCTCCCTCGAATCGGACTCGCGGACCATCTCGCTCGGCCAGCCGATGACCGTGACCGTCACGCTCGACTATCCGGGCAAGCCCGGCGGCACCCCGGTTGCGCTCTCCGCCACGGGCGTGGCTCTCACCCTCCCGGCCGGCAACACCGTCATCGTCCCTGCGGGCTCGACCAGCGTCGAGTTCGAGGTCACGGCCGGCGCCGTCGAAGGCACCGTCGCCCTCACCGCCTCCGCAGGCGGGGCCGACGAGAGCATCGAGTTCACCATCGTCGACGCGCCTCCGCCCGCCGAAGTCGTCTTCTGCTTTGACGGCAACACGACCGTGTCCCTCGATGTGAACACGACCGCCGCGAGCACCTTCGCGCGCGGCTCGGGTCTCAACAACCCCGCGGACTTCGCGGGCTCGGCGGTCGCACGTCCGGCGGTCTGCACCGCCGCGACCAACCGCGACGTCAGCTCCCAGAACTGGACGGCCGCTCGCGACGCCACCAAGTACTACGAGTTCAAGGTCAGCCACGGGCCGGGCCGCTACACCATCAGCTTCGACGCGCGTCGTTCGGGCACCGGGCCGCGCAACCTCGATCTCGTCTCGAGCACCGGCGGCAACCTCCTCATCGAGAGCGTCATCCCCGACAGCGTCTACACGAACTACACGTGGACCGGCGACCTGCCGGGCGGCGAGAATGCCATCCGGATCTACGGCTATGGCGCTGGCACTGCGACCGGCGGCACGTTCCGCCTCGACAACTTCCGCCTCTCGCCAGCGTCGAACTGAGAACCACAGCGCGCAAGGGGACGGCGTGGCCCGGTCACGTTCGTTCCCTCTGCTCGGCGCGCTGCACGGAACGGAGGCTCCTCTGCATTCGTCCGCTCTGCGGGCAAGTCATGGCAGCGCTGGCCATGTCTCTGCTTCGTCAATTGGCAGCCGCAACGGGTCCGCCTATGGACCGGCCCTCAAACGGGGCCTATCACACTCCTCCCACGTTGCGGACCCGACCCGGGTCCCACCACACCGAGGTTCGTGATGATTCTATATGGCCACCCAGGCAGCACCTGTACCCGCAAGGTCCTCTGCACCCTTTACGAGAAGGGCGCCGAGTTCGACTTCGTCGTCGTCGACATCACCAAGGGCGAGCAGAAGTCACCCGAACACCTCGCGCGCCAGCCCTTCGGTGTCGTCCCGGCCATCGATGACAGCGGCTTCACCCTCTACGAGTCGCGCGCCATCATCCGCTACCTCGACCAGAAGATCCCGGGCGAGTCACTCACCCCCGAGTCGCTCCAGCTCCGCGCCTTCATGGAGCAGTGGATCTCGGTCGAGACGTCCTACTTCAGCCCGCACGCCATGAAGGCCATCATGAACATCTGGTACGCCTCGATGTCCGGCGGCACACCCGACCAGTCGGTCATCGACGCTGGCGTCATCGGCGCCGCCAAGGCCCTCGACGTGCTCGAGAAGTCCCTGCCCGCGCACGGCTATCTCGTCAGCGACTTCTCGCTCGCGGACATCTGCTACGCCCCCTACCTCCAGTACCTCGAGGACATGAAGATCGACGCCATCATCACCGACCGCCCCAAGGTCGCAGCGTGGTGGAACCGCATCAAGGCCCGCCCGAGCTGGCAGAAGGCCATCGGACGCTGAGGTCCTCAGCGTCGAGACTCGAACGCCCGGGCTCTCTCCCATGAGAGTCCCGGGCGTCGTCGTTTTCGGCGCTCGCACAACCCCTCGGCTCGCTCACTCCGCGGACCGACCGACTCCCGTCACCCACAACCGGTTCAAGTCCCCGAACGCGAGTCCGGGTAACCGCCACCGCTCGGCAGGCTTACAAGGCGCGGTCCCGTCTCCGAGGAGTCCTTCATGTTCCGCACCGCGCTCATGGTCAGCATCGCACTCATCGGCACGATCTCGGCCTGCGAGTCCGGCGCCGAGCCTGCCGACATCGCCTCGGACTCCGACACTACCGTCGATGTCCCTACCGAAACGACGGTCCCGGCAGACACCGCCGCCCCGGACCAAACACCCGAGCCCGACGTGGGTGCCCCCAACCCGGATACCGCCGACACTGCCGACACCACCGCGTCACCCGACGCCGACGCCGATCCCGACACCACCCCAACCGCTCCCGACGCCGTCGCCTGCCCT
This sequence comes from uncultured Myxococcia bacterium, assembly GCA_942493285.1. Lineage (GTDB taxonomy): Bacteria > Myxococcota_A > UBA9042 > PHBI01 > PHBI01 > WYBB01. The sequence continues at coordinate 4,022,814 of OW818691.1, read as the reverse complement.
CCGACCGGCCCGACCGGCACCAACGTCGGCGACCTCCTCGCCGACACCACCTTGACCGCCTGCGACGGCACCCCCGTCTCGCTCCACTCGTTCTGTGGCCGCCCGCTCTACATCAACACCTTCGCCGGTTGGTGCCCGCCCTGCCGCACCGACGCCACCAACGCCGCCGCCACCGCCAGCACGCTCCCCACCAACGCCCAATGGCTCTTCGTCATCACTGAGACCAACAACGGCAGCCTCCCGACGACCGCCTACTGCGAGTCCATCCGTGACGGCTACGGCCTCACCATGCCGGTCGTCATCGACACCGCGGGCACCTTCCCCGCCCACATCGGCGTGACCTCGCCCAACTCGTGGCACCTCGTCCTCGACGCGGACTTCGACATCGTCCATCGCGTCAAATACGACCAACGCGGCGCCCTCGATGTCCTCGACACCCTCGACCAATAGTCGCATGTTCGCCCACGGCACGTTCCCGCCCTGGAGACCCCGACCGACATGCCCGAGCTCCCCGAGGTCGAAGCGACCCGCCTGAACCTCGAGCGGTGGACACACAACTCGACCATCAGCGCCGTCGCGACCGACACCCCGACCGTTCCGACCGACCCGACCGACCACCTCGACGCGCTCGTCGGCCGACGTGTCGGTCCGTGGCAACGCCGTGGCAAACGCCTCGCCGCAGACCTCGGTACACCCCCCAGTACACACCACAGCTCCGGCACCCTCCTCGTGCAGCTCGGCATGACCGGCCGCATCGTCAAGGACGCCCCGCCCGACCGTCCCTACCAACGCGTCGTCCTGACGGTCTCGACCAACGACACCACCACCCGCATCTCGCTCATCGACCTGCGTCGCCTCGGCCGCGTCGCCATCGTCCCGTCCATCGCCGACGCCTTCGCCGGTCTCGGTCCCGACGCTCTGACGACCCCGCTCGACGCCGCGGCCCTCCGCACGGTCCTCGGAACCACCCGCGCCCCCATCAAGTCGGCCCTCATGGACCAATCCATCCTCTCGGGCCTCGGCAACATCGCCGTCCTCGAAGCCTGCTTCCGCGCGAAGCTCCACCCGCTGCGCCCCGCCTCCTCGCTCACCAACGCCGAGCTGACCCGCCTCGCCCCTGCCATCACCACCCACCTCACCGACACCCTCGCGACCACCGCCGGCCAAGACGAAATCGCCTACGTCTCCGAAGGCGGCGACAATCCCTTCCTCGTCTACGGCCGTGAACACGAACCCTGCCCGAGTTGCTCGATCACAATCCTGCGTATCCTGCAGGGTGGTCGTCCGGTGTTCTGGTGTCCGGCCTGCCAACCGACCCCGCCCACCGAGAAACATCTCGACCACCGAGCATCTCGATCATCGAGGCAATCATGACCCCTGCAACACCTGCTACACCTGCAACAACTACTACAACAGATACGACCCGGGCCGCGACTCAGCCATCCATCCTCCGATACGCCGCCGCCATCGGCGCGCTCGCGGGTGCCCTCGCGGTCGCTACCGGCGCCTTCGGAGCCCACGCGCTGAAGGCCACTCTGACCCCGCAACAGCTCGGCTGGTGGCAGACGGCGGCCGACTACCACCTCTCCCATGCCCTCGTGCTGCTCGCCTTGGGTCTTTTCGCCCGCCTGGCCCCTCCTGCAACGATCACTCGCCCCCGTCGCCTCGCCGCAGCCGCCTGGCTGTTCATCGCCGGCCTCGTCCTCTTCCCAGGCAGCCTCTACGTTATGGCGCTCACCGACGTCCGCGCGCTCGGCGCCGTCACCCCCTTTGGGGGCAGCGCGTTCCTCATCGGGTGGTTGCTCCTGGCTATCGCTCTCTGGCCGACCCCACCCAAGCGCTAGGCCTTCCGGGCACCAACGCGTCGTCGTCCGTCACAGCCCCCGTCTCGACTCTTGACTTGGCCCGGCCGGGCATGACATTGCCCATGCGTCGAAACCGGACCATTTAGGTCGCATTCGACGAAACCCGCAGACGACAAGGGCATGGTCGTCAACGGGGCCTCGGGATGGCGGTCGTTCAATAGCGGCCTCGCCCCTCCCTGGGCACACTTTATCGCAACTTCGAATCGATTCGGGAGGCAGGCCATGTCAGCCGCGCTCGAGACCGTACATGAGCGGATTGGCAAGGGCTACGAGGCCGGCTTCGTCACCGACGTGGAAGCCGACACCCTCCCGCCCGGCCTCGACGAGTCCGTCGTCCGCCGTATCTCGCTCAAGAAGAACGAGCCCCAGTGGATGCTCGACTATCGCCTCAAGGCCTTCCGCGCCTGGCTGGCGATGAGCGAGCCCACCTGGGCCCACGTCTCCTATCCGCCCATCGACTTCCAGGCCGTGTCCTACTACTCGGCCCCGAAGCCCAAGAAGAAGCTCACCTCGCTCGACGAGGTCGACCCCGAGATCCTCAAGACCTACTCGCGACTCGGCATCCCGCTCCACGAACAGAAGCTCCTGCAGAACGTCGCCATCGACGCCGTCTTCGACTCGGTCTCGGTCGTCACGACCTTCAAAGAAAAGCTCGCCGAAGCAGGCGTTATCTTCTGCTCTTTCTCGGAGGCCGTGAAAGAACACCCCGACCTCGTCCAGAAGTACCTGGGCTCGGTCGTCCCGCACACCGACAACTACTACGCCGCGCTCAACGCCGCGGTCTTCTCCGACGGCAGCTTCGTCTACATCCCGAAGAACACGCGCTGCCCGATGGAGCTCTCCACCTACTTCCGCATCAACGCCAAGGGCACGGGCCAGTTCGAGCGCACGCTCATCGTCGCGGAAGACGGCGCCTACGTCTCCTACCTCGAGGGCTGCACCGCTCCCCAGCGCGACGAGAACCAGCTCCACGCCGCCGTGGTCGAGCTCGTCGCCATGGACTCGGCCGAGATCAAATACTCGACCGTCCAGAACTGGTACCCGGGCGACGCCAACGGCAAGGGCGGGGTCTACAACTTCGTGACCAAGCGCGGCCTCTGCAAAGGGCGCCGTTCGAAGATCTCCTGGACCCAGGTCGAGACCGGCAGCGCCATCACCTGGAAGTACCCCTCGTGTATCCTGCAGGGCGACGAGTCGGTCGGCGAGTTCTACTCCGTCGCGCTGACCAACAACCGCCAGCAGGCCGACACCGGCACCAAGATGATCCACATCGGCAAGGACACCCGCTCGACCATCGTCAGCAAGGGCATCTCCGCCGGACACGGCCGCCAGACCTATCGCGGCGCCGTGAAGATCCTGAAGTCCGCCACCAACGCGCGTAACCACACGCAGTGCGACAGCCTGCTCATCGGCTCACACGCCATCGCGGACACGGTCCCCTACATCGAAGTCAAGAACGCGTCGGCCGTCCTCGAACACGAGGCGACCACGTCGAAAATCAGCGACGACCAGCTCTTCTACTGCCAGAGCCGCGGCCTCGACCCCGAGAACGCCGTCTCTCTCATCGTCAACGGCTTCTGCCGCGAGGTCTTCCGCGAGCTCCCCATGGAGTTCGCCGTCGAGGCCCAGAAGCTGCTCGAGATCTCCCTCGAAGGCGCAATCGGATAAGCCATGACCACGACCCCGTTGCTCGAGATTTCCGACCTCCAGGTCTCCGTCGGTGACCAGGGCGAGACCCCGATTCTCAAGGGCCTCACCCTCACCGTGAACGCCGGCGAAGTGCACGCCATCATGGGCCCCAACGGGTCCGGCAAATCCACCCTCGCCCACGTGCTCGCCGGCCGCCCCGGCTACACCGTGACCGGCGGCAGCGCCCACTTCATGGGTCAGGACCTGCTCGCGATGGACGCCCACGAACGCGCCCACGCCGGCGTCTTTCTGGCCTTCCAGTACCCGGTGGAGATCCCCGGCGTCCAGAACCGCTACTTCCTGCGCGCCGCCATGAACGCCCATCGTAAGGCCAAGGGCCTGCCCGAGCCTCGACGCCGTGCAGTTCCTCAAAGCCCTGAAAGAGAAGACCGCGATGGTCAAGATGGACCCCGAGCTCACCAAGCGTGAGGTCAACCACGGGTTCTCGGGTGGCGAAAAGAAGCGCAATGAAATCCTGCAGATGGCGCTCTTGGAACCCAAGCTCGCCCTGCTCGACGAGACCGACTCGGGCCTCGACATCGACGCCCTCAAAGCCGTCTCGGACGGGGTCAACGCTTTGCGCTCACCCGACCGCGCCATGGTGCTCGTGACCCACTACCAGCGCCTGCTCGACCACATCGTCCCCGACGTCGTCCACGTCCTCATCGACGGACGCATCGTCAAGACCGGCGGTCGTGACCTGGCACTCGTCCTCGAGCGCCAGGGCTACGACTTCCTGCGCGAACCTGTCGCAGCCTGACGCTCGAGGGCATCAACATGCAAGAACCCATGACCGACGCAGGCTGGGGCCTCAGAATGGCTGCCGCCGCACGCTTCGAAGCGCTCGGCTGGCCGACCACCAGGCTCGAGAGCTGGCACTGGTTCTCGACACGCGCGCTCGAGGATCTCGATCTGTCGACGCCGCCCGAGACCCGCAACGTCCCGCTGCCGGACCTCCCTTCGCCACGTATCGTCTTCATCGACGGCCGCTTTGCACCTCACCTGCTCGCGCTCGGCGACACCGACTCGCTGCACGTCCGCGCCCTGTCCGACTACGACGACGAGACGCTCGCCAGCGTGGTTTCGCGCCTCACGCAGGACAACGCCGACGGCGCGCTCGAACAGGCCAACCTTGCCTTCCTCACGGGCGGCGTCCACGTCGTCGCGCGCGGCACGTCCAACCCGACGCTCCACATCGTGCACCTCACGACCAATGCCGGCGTCGTCCACGCGCGCACCATCATCGAGCTCGAGCGACACTCGAGCCTCGCCGTGATGGACCACCACATCGGGCTCGCCGAGCCCGACGCGCGTTATCTGCACAACCTCGTCACCGAGGTCCACGTTGGTCCCGGCGCCCAGCTCTCTTATGCGAAACGCATCTCCGAATCGGCCTCCGGCTCCCACATCGAGAGCCTCATCGCCCGGCTCGATCAAGATTCTCGATTTTCGAGCTTTTCGCTCTCGCTTGCGGCTGAGCGCGCCCGCACGGCCATCATCGTCCAGCTCGCCGGCCCCGGCGCCGAGTGTTCCGTCGACGGCCTCTACCTCGGCGAGAACAAGAGCCAGCTCGACCACACGACCGAGGTGCGACACCTCGTGCCCCACACGACGAGCTCCGAGACCTGGGCTGGCGTCCTCGATGGCCGCTCGACCGGTACGTTTCAGGGCGTCATCAAGATCGCCAAGAACGCCATCAAGAGCGCGACCCGCCAGCTCACGCGCACGTTGCTCCTGTCCGAGGGCGCACAAGCCAACGCCAAACCCGAGCTGCACATCGACTGCGACGACGTGACCGCGACCCACGGCGCGAGCATCGGCCAGCTCGACCCGCTGCAGCAGTTTTATCTCGAAAGTCGAGGTATCCCGCGCGACGATGCGCGCCGTATGCTGGTCGCCGCCTTCGTCCGCCAGGTGCTGGCACTCGCCCCTCCGACGCTGATGCCAATCCTCAAAGCGCTGGTCGAGGCCCGCCTCGGCGGCGAGGCCCGGGTCGAGGACGACGACGCCAATGGGGAGTCGCCATGACCCCCTTGTCGCCCATGTCGCCCTTCTCCGTCGACGCCCTGCGCAAGGAGTTCCCGGCACTCTCGCAAGAGGTCAACGGCAAGCCGCTCGTCTACCTCGACAGCGCCGCCTCCAGCATGAAGCCGCAGGTCGTCATCGACGCCATGCGCGACTTCTACCTGCGCGACTATTCCAACGTGCACCGCGGCGTCCACACGCTCTCTCAGCGCGCCACCGAGCTCTACGAGGAGGCCCGTCGTGAGCTGGCCCGCTTCCTCTTCGCGAGCCCCGACGAGGTCATCTTCACCCGCGGCACGACCGAGGGCCTCAACCTCATCGCCAACGCCTGGTCCTCCAAGAATCTGAGAGCTGGCGACGAGGTCGTCATCTCCGCCATGGAGCACCACTCGCAGATCGTCCCCTGGCAGATGGCCTGTGAGCGACACGGCGCGACGCTGGTCGTCCTCGACGTCGACGAGCTCGGACAAATCGCCGCAGGCGAGCTCGAGACGAAGATCGGACCCAAGACCCGGGTCGTCGCGACCTGCCACATCTCGAACGCGCTCGGCACGGTCAACGACATCCCACGCATCGCCGAGCTCGCCCATTCCGTCGGCGCCATCATGGTCGTCGACGGCGCGCAGGGCGTCCCACATGGCCCCGTGTCGCCCAAGGCGATGGGGGCCGACTTCTATGCGTTCTCCGGCCACAAGATGTTCGGCCCGACCGGGATCGGTGTCCTGTGGGGCCGCTACGAGCTCCTCGCCGACCTGCCCCCCTGGCAAGGTGGCGGCGACATGATCGCGTCGGTCTCTTTCGAGAAGACGACCTATGCCAAGCCGCCCGCCCGCTTCGAGGCAGGCACTCCCGCCATCGGCGAGGCCATCGGTCTTGGCGCCGCGGCGCGTTGGCTCATGTCCCAGGACCTCGACGGGCTCACCCGCCACGAGGACGACGTGCTCGCCTACGGCCACGAGGCGCTCGCCACCATCCCGGGTCTCCGCTTCATCGGGCGCGCCGCCAAGAAGAAGGCGGTCCTCGGCTTCGTCATCGACGGTGTCCACCCGCACGACCTCGGAACGCTGCTCGACCTCGAAGGTGTCGCGGTGCGTGTCGGCCATCACTGCGCGGAGCCGCTCATGCGCCGCTTCGGCGTCCCTGGCACCACCCGCGCGTCGCTTGCCGCCTATTCGACACGGGCCGAGATCGACCAACTCGTCGCGGCCCTCGGCAAGGCCGTGTCGCTCCTGCGCTGAGCCGTGACGAAGCCAACCCCGCCCGGAACCCCAAGCGCCGAACGTGCGGACACCCCGGTCACCCCGGCGGTCGCGGCGCTATATGACCCGATTCTCGTCCGCCATGCGCGTTCGCCTTACGGCCGTGGACCACTGGCCCCGGCCGTCACGGCTACCGGCGTGAACCGACCGTGTGGGGATCGCGTGCACTTTCACACGCACGAGGTCGACGGACGGCTCGTCGTCCGCTTCGAGGGGGAGGGGTGCGCGCTCGCGCTCGGGTCCGCCTCGGCCTTGTGCCAGGCCGTCGACGGGCAGCAACCCGACGTCGCACGAGCCATCGCCGAGTCATTCAAAGCACACCTCGACGAGTCGCCATCGGAGGCAACCAACCCCGCACTCCAGGCGGACCTGGGCCACTTCCTCGCGGTCCGAGCCTTCCCAGCGCGCAGAGGGTGCGTAAGGCTCGCACCTGACGTACTCTTGGACGCGCTCAATGCGCTCACCTCGCAGTCCGCGCCGGAATCGTCCTGACGATTCGCCTCGAGTGTCCTGCCTGACTGCACTGTCCTCCACAAAAGGGACGCCAACATGACCGCTGCCGCGCTTGCTGAAGACACCATCCGCCTGAGGGTCCTCGACGCTGTGAAGTCGCTCGCCGGCCGACCCTTCACCGTGCAGGACGTCGTCGCCAGGACCGGCCTGCCGCCCTACCAGGCCGAGGTCGGCCTCACCAAAGTCGTCAAGGACTACACTTCGGACCTCGACGTGGACGAGCAGGGCAACCTCGTCTACCGCTTCGACCCGTCGCTCACGGCCCGCCCCGACATCGTCAAGGCCGACGCCTCGCGCCGCCGCAAGGAGGCCTTCAAGAACGGCCTCATCGCGTTTTTCAAGGCGTGGACGGTGGCCATGGTCATCGTCTACTTCGTCATCTACGTCGTGCTCTTCATCGCCTTCATGATTGCGCTCATGCGCGCCCAGGGCGACCGCAACGACAATCGCCGTTCGTCCAATTGGGGCGGCGGACATGGCGGCGGCGGCTTCTTCTGGATGAGCTGGGGCTCGCCTTTCGGTTATGGCGGCTATGGGTCGCACACCAGCCGTCGTCATCGCCGCGATTGGAACCGAGACACCGAGCGCCAGCTCGCCGAGGGCAAAGACCCCTATCGTATGGACAAGACCGAGGCTCCAAAGAAGCCGAGCCTGTCCGAGCGCACCTGGTATCACCTCTTCGGCGCCAAGGGCATCAAGCGTAACCCCCTGGAACAAGAGAAGGAACTGGTTACCTATATCCGCGCCAAGAAGGGCTTCATCTCCAACGCCGACATCATCGCGCTGCTCGGCGTCTCGTATGACGAGGCCGACGCCATCGGCACCCGTCTCGTCGCCACCTACGAGGGCGAGATGGACCTCACCGACGAGGCCATCGCCATTTATCGGTTCCCCAACCTCATGGTGACCGGCGCCCCCGAAGTGCAGGAGCAGATGGCCGAGCTCGGCTACCTCTGGCACGTCCGCCAGAAGGAGGAGACGCTGCGTAAGAACCCGTCGAAGGTCGTGCCGATCCTCAACGTGGTGAACATCATCCTGGGCCTCGTCACCTGGGCCTTCATCCTGCCCTACTTCGAGTGGACCGGCATCGGCGCGCTCATCGGGCTCGTCTTCTTCCCGCTCCTGTTCTCGGCCGTCTTCCTCTTCCTCGGGATCCGCCGCAAAGCGCGTGAGCTCGCCGGCAAGGAGAGCTACGACCAGGACAGCATGCGCATCGCCATCCACCGGCTCCTGTTCACGCGCCGCACGGCCGTGAAGCTCCCCGGCGATGAGCGTAACCTCTCGGCGCTCGGCTTTGGTGAGTTCCCGAGCGACAAGTGGAAGGCCGCCGCCCCCAAAATAGCCGAGGCGATCCGAGGCGAAATCACCGACGTCGGGGCTCGGCTGGAGATCCGCGCCGACCGCGTCTGGGCAGAGATGTCGGTCGTCGAAAAGCTGCGCGCCCAGGCCCGCTCGACGACGCCTGTCGGCCGCACGGTGTTCACCACGCGTGACATCGCCGGCGCCTCCCCCATCGGCGACGTCGCCCCGATCGGCGCCCCTGCTCCCACCGCGGACGGGGCCCTCGCCGATGAGATCGCCAAGCTCGAGAAGGAGCTCCAGGGCTGATTCCCCGGAGCCCCTTTGCTCACCGTTATGCCAACGGGTTCAGACCCTTACGGCGCCGGATGAGTACAACGCCGAGCATGGCTCCGAGCAGTGCGAACACCCCGAATCCGACCGGAGTCGCACCCCCGCCACAGCCCGAGCCGTCGTCGGCCTGAGCTCCGGGCTCGCCTTCGACGGGCGGGTTGGGCACGCCGCCACCGGAAGGCAGGGTGACCGGCTCACCCTCGACGGGCGGGTTGGGCTCGCCGAGCAGGCCGCAGTCGATCTCGACGACGACCTCGTCCGACGGCTCGGAGGCGACCGGTCCGACACCCTCGAAGACGAGCCGGTAGGTCCCGCTGCCGTAGAAGGTCGGCCCGTTGTCGTACCCGTTGCCGCTGCAGCTCTGCCAGCCACCGACGTAGCCGCCGGTCGTGTAGCCGACGGTCTTGAAGGTGTCGCACTCCTTCGAGAACCTCTCGACGCGCACGAGCGTGTCGGCAGGTGCCGCCTCGAAGCCGAGCGAGACGCCGACCGCCTCATAAGGACCGCAGCAAGCGGAGCTGTCGCACGACTGCGGGCTCTGGTTGACGGTCACCTGGTCCGGTCCCACCGGTGCTTCGCTGCTCACCGTGGTGCCCGTTGCAAAGACCCCGACCTCGGCCGCCTCGTCCGAGTACAAGCTCGGGCAATCCACACACACGCGGTCCCACACCGAATACGTCGTGTCGGCATCGAGCGCCTCCAATGGCGTCAGGAACACCGTCACCGTCCCGGCGGTCGACACATAGGTGACCCCGGTCGGCACGTCCTCACCGTCGGGCCCCCGCAACGCGAATTCGCCACCCTCGACGAAGGCCGCGGGGCTCACGCTGTCGTAGCCTCCGCTCAGGTTCTCGATGCGCATATGGACGATGGCGCGCGCGTCACGAGGCACATTCGTCGCATCATTCGCCGGCAATACGAGCCGGCTCAAGACCGTCCGCCTCGGGGCCGAACAAGCCCGCGCTTCGTGAGTGTCGAAGGTCGCCAACGCGACCGTCCCGGCGAGCCCGAAAGCGGCCAGTGAGGCGGTCGTGCTCAGGGTGGATAGCAGCTTTACAGTCTTGGTCATCTCAATCTCTCCTGCACGCGTGCGGCGGCCCCGTCGTGGGTCCGCTTCGAGAGGAGAGTTCGCAGGATGTGTGCCAAGGCGACCGACCCCACATCGTCGATGCGGGACGGGAAGACGTCTCGATGCCTCAGGGGAAGACGTCTCGATGCCTCAGGGGAATACGTCTCTACAAAGCAGCGTCTGGTCCAGGTTCGTCAGGTACAGGTAGGTGCTCGTATGGGTGGACGGGCTCGTGAGCGTTGAGAGGGAGGCATCTCCCACGATGACCGACGCGATGAAGCTCCCGGCGACGAGCACTGCGCCACTGTTCTGCACGCTGATGCGCGGTGACCCCATGGGGCCGTCGCTTCCGGGTGGCGGGCCGTATGGGTCGTAAGGGACGTTGGGGTCCACGGGTGTGTCCCATCCAGGCCTACGCGCCACGAGCTCGAACTGTCGATGACCATGCCCCTCGAGGTGCAACGCGTGACCCGCCGCCGCGAGAGGCGTCTCGAGCCACTCGGCCGACGTAGGCGATGCGGCGAGCCCAAGCGCCGCCAGTGCCACCTCGCCGGCACCATTCCCGACGGGCTGGCCGCTGGTCGGACTCGTCGCGCTGACCACGGACTCGTTGTTCACGCTGAACCACGGGCCGACCACCGCGCCGCTGCGGTCGAAGCTTACCAGGTGGGCGCGCATATCGCCCGACGTCGCGGTCTGAGGCCCGATGGTCACGGGCTCGCCCGACGTGGCGTCCAACGTCGACATCGGTGAGTCGCTGGCCAACACGGCTGCCAGGCCGGTCGCTGTCGGAGCGAGCTCCCCGAGAAGCGAGAATGAGTCCGGATGCCCAAAGAAGGTCCGCCAATGCGTGAGCTGTCCATCCGCACCGAGCCAGACCACGAACGCCTCCATCGAGCTCAGCCCGTTTCCGATGGTTCCCAGCGTTTGACCATCGGCATCGCGCAGCAGCAGGGGGCCGGTCGCGACGCCGACGATGACCGTCTCATCACCGAGCCCGTGCACGTCGAAGACGACTGCAACCCCTTCCCCCTCGACCTCCAGGAACCGCCGGTAGACGAGCACGTCGTCGAGGGTGCGACGCTCGACGAGCGAACGAAGGCCATCACCACCCGGTGCCGGTAGGGTGGTCGGTGAGCCCCCGAGCTCACGGATGGTGATGGTATCGGCCAACGAAGCGACGACCGCGGTCACGTGGTCAGCCTCCGTCGGCGCGGACACCGGCACCGAAGCCTCGCCGGACACGCCGACGTACTCGACCCCACCGGCGACATCGCCATTGCGCCGTACACGCAGGATTGCAGCGCCCGTCTTGCCAGTGACCTCCTCACCGACAACACCTTCACCGCGCGTGATGAACGGACTCGTGAAGGTGACGGGCACCAACAAGTTGCGGTCCGCGCTCACCCGGACCCGCGCCGTTGGCGTCAGGTGGTTGCTGTCGGTGGGTGTGTCGGTCCAGGCGAAGGCAGTCGCGGTGACCTGTGGTGCGAAGAGTCCGGTCAGGTCCGTGAGGAACAGGGTCTCGACCGCCCCTTCTGGGCCGGTGAAAGTCTTTACGACCTCGGCGTCGACCGTGAAGGAGGCCGTGGTCGAGTGGACCACGCCGAAGGTCTTGCCATCGGTGGTGCTGGTCAAGGACGTCATGCGAACGGGACCATCCCCGTACAGAAGACCGTGCCTCCTCGTGACGGTACTGCCTTCGGGGCCGGGCACACCGGCGCATATCCCACTCGAACATCGGTCGTCGCGAGTGCACGGGTCACCGTCGTCGCACTCGCTCTCGTCGAGGCGAACCGGCGTCGAACACACGCCTGTGGCCGCGTCGCATAGCCCTTTGCCGTGGCACGAGTCGATGGCGGTGCATGGGTTCGGCACGCCGTCGACGCAGGTGCCCGCATCGCAGCGCTCGCCGATGATGCAGAGGTCTGCGCTCTCACAGTCCCCGTCGTCGTCGCACTCGGGTACGAAGGTGTCGACCTCGGTGGTGTCTTCGGCAGAGGTGTCTTGAGGATCGAGAGTCTCGACGCTCGAGGTATCACCGGTCGTCTCGTCAGCCGCATCCACCCGAGTGTCGTCCGCCCCGAGGTCAGGGGTGGCATCGGAGTCGGGCTGTTCCAGAGCCGGCTGAAAGCACCCGCCGAGCACGGTCGCGGTAAGCGCGATGGCGAGTTGTCCGCAAGAGGAGAGGCGTGAGCGATCGGTGTTCATCGGGTTGGAGCGTACGCTGGTAAGAATACGGTCAGGCTGCTCAATCCTCGAGGTGGGCCGGAACGAGCACACTTGCTCAACGCTGGCGTTCGATGTTGGGGCCAACGTTTCACCTCATGTCAGGCTGGTCCGCGACGACCAGTCTCGTGCATCACCACCCGCCAATCATGTCCTTCCAAAGTAGCCTTGCTCGGAGCGCGGTTTGACAGGCGATGAGCGCTGTGGTCATTTTGATGTACGGCCTTTGGTTCGCACTTCTGCACGGCTGATCGAGGGACACATTGAGTCGTCCAGATGTCCCAAGCCTCGTGCCCATACAGGCGGAGGGCGCCAACGCTCAGTCGCTCCGCGATGAGGACCGCATCAGAGGCGAGGACGAGCTCCGCGCCTCCCGACGGGAGCGCGACGCGCTCCTCACCAGCGTCCGGAAGCAAGCGCTCTTCACCGTCGTCCTGTACCTCACCCTGGCCGGCCTCTGGATAGCGCTCTCCGACCGAGTGCTCGGCGCCCTGGTCTCCGACCCCGAGACACTCCTCGAGCTCAGCAGCTACAAGGGCCTGTTCTTCGTCGTCGCAACCGCCGGCCTCCTGATCCTCTTGTTGCGCCGCACCGTCCGCACCATCGACGGAGCGCTGACCGATGCCGCCCGCCACGAGGCCGAGCGGGTCGTGCGTGAACACGACCTCGAGGCTTCCAGGGCCGCAGCTGCACGCGAAGAGCTCTTTACCTCGGGGCTCATCGAGGCGCTGCCCGGCATCTTCTACCTCTACGATGCGCAGGGCCGATTCTTTCGCTGGAACAAGAACTTCGGACGGGTCTCCGGCTACTCCGCCGAAGAGGTGGCGAGCATGCACCCGCTCGACTTCTTCAACGAGACCGATCGCCCGAAGCTCGCCGACAGCATCGCGGCCGTCTTCAACGACGGCGAGTCGAGCGTCGAGGCCGGCTTCATGGCCAAGGATGGGACGACTCATCCCTACTTCTTTACGGGCAGGCGCCTCGAATTCGACGGGCAATCCTGCCTCGTCGGCGTCGGTGTCGACATCTCCAAACGTAAACGCGCCGAGGCGGAGCTCGCCAAGAGCGAGGAACGTTTCCGTTCGACACTCGACACCATCCTCGAGGGCTGCCAGCTCGTCGATTTCGAGTGGCGCTTTCTGTACCTGAACGAGGCCGCGGCCACGCAGAACCGCCGACCAAACGCCGAGCTCATGGGCCAACGTATGCCCGACGCCTGGCCCGGCATCGAAGTGACGACCTTGTTCGCGATGCTCTCACGGGCCATGGCCCAGCGGATCGCGCTGCACGGCGAACACATCTTCCACTTTGCCGACGGGCAGACCGGCTGGTTCGACGTGCGCGCACAGCCGGTTCGCGAAGGCCTCTTCATCATGTCGAACGACATCTCCGAACGTAAGCGGGCGGAGCAGGCGCTGCACGACCTCAACGAAAGCCTTGAGCTGCAGGTCATCGAGCGCACCCGTGACCTCGAAGCGGCCCGTGAGCGGGCAGAAGCCGCAGACCACATCAAGTCGTCCTTCCTCGCGACCATGTCCCACGAGCTCAGGACCCCGCTCAACTCCATCATCGGCTTCACCGGCATCGTCTTGCAGGGCCTCCCGGGTCCGCTCAATCCCGAGCAGAAGAAGCAGCTCGGCATGGTGCAGGGCAGCGCGCGCCACCTGCTCGACCTCATCAACGACGTGCTCGATATCTCGAAAATCGAGGCAGGTCAGCTCGAGGTCCGGAGCACCCCCTTCGACCTCGCGGAGTCCATCGAGCGTGTCGCCGCCTCGGTGGGACCGCTCGTCGCCAAGAAAGGTCTGACCCTGCGCGTGGACCTGCACGACAAGCTCGGGACGATGGTCAGCGACCGCCGTCGCTTCGAGCAGATCGTCCTGAATCTCGTGAACAACGCCGCCAAGTTCACAGAGCGCGGCGGCATCACCATCACCGCCTCGCGTTCGCCGGCGAGCTCGACCCTCGCTTCGGATCCGCCGATCGACTTCGTCCGCATCGACGTGGCAGACACTGGCATCGGCATGCACGAGGCCGACCTCGAGCGGCTCTTCCAGCCGTTCCGACAACTCGACACCGGGCTGCAACGCCAGCACGAGGGAACCGGCCTCGGCCTTGCGATCTGCAGGCGCCTCACCGACATCCTCGGGGGCAGGGTCTCGGTCACGAGTGCAAAGGGCGAAGGCAGCGTCTTCACCGTCGAGCTCCCCCTGGAGCTGAGGCCGTCATGAAACAAACCGTGCTCCTCATCGAAGACAACGAACAGAACCGGTACCTCGTGACCTTCCTGCTCGAACGGCATGGCTACGAGGTGGTCTCCACGCCGGATGGTCAGAGCGGCATCGAGGCCGCGCGGCTGGCCGTGCCCGACATCATCCTGCTCGACATCCAACTGCCCACGATGAACGGCTACGAAGTGGCGCGAGCGCTGCGCACGCATGACGCGCTACGCGAGGTGCCGATCGTTGCCGTGACGTCATATGCCATGGCGGGTGACCGTGAGAAGGCTCTGGAATCAGGCTGCACGGGCTACATCGAGAAGCCCATCAACCCGGACACCTTTGTCCGCGAAGTGGGTCTCGCTATTCCGATTCGGGTTCGAGGGAATTCGTGATGCGTGTCCTGATCGTCGACGACAAAGACGAGAATCTCTACTACCTCGAAGCTCTACTGGGCGGGAACGGGTTCGAAGTCGAGACGGCGCACCACGGCGCCGAGGCGCTTCTCAAGGCGCGCCAGAGGTTGCCCGGACTCGTCATCTCCGACCTCCTGATGCCGGTCATGGACGGCTACACGCTGCTCCGTCACTGGAAGCAGGACACCCGCCTGAGGCGCGTCCCTTTCATCGTCTACACTGCCACCTACACCGAGCCCGAGGACGAGCAGCTCGCGCTGAACCTCGGGGCGGACGCGTTCATCCTGAAGCCCAGCGAACCGGATGCGTTCATGGATCGGGTTCGTGCCGCCATCCAGAAGGCCGCGAACGAGGCCCCGATCATCCCGCATCTACCGGTCGGCTCAGAGGACGAGCGACTACGCGAGTACAGTGAGACCCTCATCCGCAAGCTGGAACAGAAGAGCCTCGAGCTGGAAGCGAGCAATATCCGGCTCCACCAGGACATCGCCGCACGGATCACAGCGGAGACGGCATTGCGCGAAACCGAGGCCCGTTTTCGTCAGCTCGCCGCGAGCATCGAGGACGTCTTCTGGCTGAGAGACCCGAGGTCGTCGCGGTTCCTCTATGTCAGCCCGGCGTTCGAGACCGTGTTCGGGCGCCCCATTTCGGCCATCGAAACAGACCCGGAAGCCTGGTTGCGGTCTATCCATCCGGCAGATCGTGAGCGCATTCGGGAATCGTTGCCATCGCAGCTCGCGGGGCGATGGGAAGAGACCTATCGTATCATCCGGCCCGATGGCTCGGAGCGTTGGATCCGGTCGCGGGTCTACCCGGTGCGGGACGCCGCTGGACAGGTTCATAGGGTCGCTGGGATCGCGCGCGACATCACGGATTACCGCCGCCTCGAAGAGCAGTTCCTGCAGAGCCAGAAGATGGAGGCGGTGGGGCGGTTGGCCGGCGGCGTGGCCCACGACTTCAACAACCTGCTCTCGGTCATCATGAGCTACACGGGGCTCTTGCTGCTCGACCTCCCCGAAGGGGACCCCACTCGGGCGGACGTGGCGGAGATTCAACACGCGAGCGAACGCGCCGCCGACCTCACACGACAGCTCCTCGCCTTCAGTCGTCAGCAGATCCTCCAGCCGCGTGTGCTCGACTTCGGCGAAGTGGTCATGGGGACCGAGAAGATGCTGCGCCGCCTCATGAGCGCGGACATCGTCCTCGAGCTGCATGTCCCCCGCAGCGGTAGCAAGGTCTACGCCGACCCGAGCCAGCTCGAGCAGGTCGTCATGAACCTCGCCATCAACGCCCGCGACGCGATGCCACATGGTGGCAGACTCACTCTCGAAGTGGCCGACGTCGAGGTCGATGAGGCAGGAGCTGCGATGCTCACGGGGGTGTCGCCCGGACCGTACGTGTCACTGGTCGTGACCGACACGGGCGAGGGCATGGATGCGGGCACACGTGAACGTATCTTCGAGCCGTTCTTCACGACCAAGGAGCCGGGCAAGGGGACGGGGCTCGGTCTGTCCACGGTCTTTGGGATAGTGCAGCAGAGCCAGGGGGCTATCTCGGTGCAGAGCGAGCCCGGCCAGGGTGCACGCTTCCTCATCTTCCTCCCACGCACGGACCGCGTCCTCGAAGTTGTGCCGATCAAGCCGCGCTCGGTCGTGAGCCTCAAAGGGGCGGAGACCATCCTGCTCGTCGCAAACGACGACAAGGTGCGTGAGACGAACCGGACCATCCTGAGCCGCAATGGCTACCGCGTCATCGAAGCCCGGAGCGGAGAGGATGCGCTCACCTTGTGCGAGAGCGGTGGTCTCGGCGGGTCATGTCACTTGCTGCTCGCCGACGTCATCATGCCTGACATGAGTGGACGTACGCTCTCGGAGCGGCTCCTGCCGCTGATTCCCGAGCTGCGGGTCCTCTTCGTCTCCGGCCACAAGGATGAAGGCAGCTCTTCCAGCGACCTCCCCCAGCAGGGACAGGCCTTCTTGAACAAGCCCATCACGCCCGAGAGCCTCCTGCAGAAGGTGCGAGAGACGCTCGACGCGCGACGCTCCTGAGCCGCGGTGACGGCCGCGTGGGGCAGCTCAGCGCACGGGCAACGAGCACCCGATTTGCCCCACCGCTGCGGGGTTCTCGCCCAGCAGCCGCAGCTCGTCTTCGTCGAAGACCCGTGAGCGTGTGAGAAACCGTTTGCCGGTCGGCGCTTCCAACGAGAAGCCAGCGCCACGACCTACAACCGCATCGAGGACGAGCTGGGTGTGGCTCCAGGCGGGAAACTGGGTGCCACCGATGTAGACCGGCGTGCCGTCCTCACCATCGTCGAGTTGGCCCAGGAATACGTCGCGCTCACCGAGCTTGAAGTCGCCCGAGACGAACAACATCGGCGCGCTTCCATCGCAGCAGCCGCCCGATTGATGGAACATGAGCGGCCCGAAGCGGGCGCGCAGCTCGGTCAAGAGCACACGCGCCGCCTCGGTCGCGACGACTCGGGGAGGGGGTGAAACCTCGCGGTCGTCGGCCATCAGAAGAAGCCCATCGCTTTCGGGCTGTAGCTCACGAGCAGGTTCTTCGTGTGCTGGTAGTGGTCGAGCATCATCTTGTGGTTCTCGCGCCCCATGCCCGACTGCTTGTAGCCGCCGAACGCCGCGTGCGCGGGATAGATGTGGTAGCAGTTCGTCCACACGCGCCCGGCCTGGATGGCGCGGCCGACGCGATAGGCGGTGTTGCCATCACGCGTCCAGACGCCGGCACCGAGGCCGTACAGCGTGTCGTTGGCGATGCTCACGGCCTCCTCGGTCGTCTCGAAACGGGCGACCGACACGACGGGTCCGAAGATCTCCTCCTGGAAGATCCGCATGGCGTTCTTGCCCTCGAAGACGGTCGGCTCGACGTAGAAGCCACCGGCCAGGTCGCCCGCGAGCTCGACCCGTTTGCCGCCCGTCAGGATCTTCGCGCCCTCCTTCTGGCCGAGGTCGATGTAGCTCATGATCTTCTCGAGCTGGTCGTGGCTCGCCTGCGCGCCGACGGTGGTCCGTGGGTCGAGCGGGTTGCCGTTGACGTGGCGTTTGACGCGCTCGACCGCGCGCTCCATGAAGTGGTCGTACATCGAGCTCTGGACGAGCGCGCGCGACGGACAGGTGCAGACCTCGCCCTGGTTGAGCGCGAACATCGAGAACCCTTCGAGGCTCTTGTCGAAGAAGTCGTCGTCCTTGGCCGCGACGTCCGCGAAGAAGATGTTGGGCGACTTGCCACCGAGCTCGAGAGTGACAGGGATCAGGTTCTCGGAGGCATATTGCATGATGAGGCGACCGGTGGTCGTCTCGCCCGTGAACGCGATCTTGGCGATACGATTGCTCGACGCGAGCGGCTTGCCGGCCTCGACGCCAAAGCCATTGACGATGTTGACGACACCCGGCGGCAAGAGATCGCCGATGAGCTCGAAGAGCACGAGCAGCGAGGTCGGGGTCTGCTCCGCCGGCTTGATGACGACGCAGTTGCCGGCCGCGATCGCGGGCGCCAGCTTCCAAGTCGCCATGAGGATCGGGAAGTTCCAGGGGATGATCTGGCCGACCACGCCGAGCGGCTCGTGGAAGTGGTAGGCCACGGTGTCGTGGTCGAGCTCCGAGATGCTGCCTTCCTGGCCACGAATCGCGCCCGCGAAGTAGCGGTAGTGATCGATGGCGAGCGGGATGTCGGCGGCCAGCGTCTCACGCACGGGCTTGCCGTTGTCCCAGGTCTCGACGACCGCGAGATATTCGAGGTTGGCCTCCATACGGTCGGCGATTTTGTTGAGGATGATGGCGCGCTCGGTCGGGCTCGTCTTGCCCCAGCGGTCCTTGGCGGCATGGGCTGCGTCGAGCGCCTTGGCGATGTCGCGGTGGTCGCTGCGCGGGACCTCGCAGAAGGGCTTGCCGTTCACGGGCGAGATGTTTTCGAAGTACTGGCCACCGACGGGGGCCATCCACTCACCACCGATGTAGTTGGCGTAGCGGGCTTTGAACTGGACGGTCGAGCCGGGCTGGTTGGGGGCGGTGTAGGTCATGCGGTCCTCGGTCAGGGCTGAGTGTGGTCGGGTTGGGAAGTGCGATGATCCGTGATCGGGCGACGAGCGGGCGATGTTCGGGGCACACGTTGTGCGCGCCGACATCGCGTCGCGAGTCCAGACCTTCGTTGCAGGGTCGGTGCCGAGCACAAGTGCGCGAGAATCCACAGGACCGACCTGTCCGCGGCGACCGCCTTGCAGCGATCCGCTACACCTTCAGGGCTACACACCGCAGCGCGCGTCATCGCGACCCGGTGCGTCATAGCCCCACCCTGTCATGGGCCTACAAAGCGTGGCAGTCTGCGCGCGATGTTGACGCTCGCCCTGCCAGACGACTCGAACGACCCCACGAGGCCGGGCCGCGAAGCGTCGTTCGAACCCGCCGATGCCTTCCGCACCCTCGACGCGCGTTGGGGGCGTATCCGTCGCCTTGGCCTCCCGAGCGATGGACCCGGCGACCCCGAAGGCGTCGACGCAGGCCAGCTCGCGGACCGTCGCCAGCGCCTGGGCGACGCCTTCAGCACCAACTCGCTGCTCGGGCTCGTCCCCGATGCAGTCGCTCGGGTCGGGGAAGCTGGCTACACGGCACTCATCGCGGACACCGACGGGGTCATCGTCGCGTCGCGGGTCAGCGAGCGGTTCGACTCTACCGCGGCCCGCGTGCGCCTCGTCGAAGGGGCGAGCTGGAGCGAGCACCATCGCGGCACCAACGCCATCGGCACGGCCATCGTCGAGCGCACGGCCGTGGCCGTCATCGGGCGCGCCCACTATGAAAAGAAGAACCACGGGCTCGTGTGCTACGCGGCGCCGATCTTCGACCCGATGGGTGAGCTCGTGGCGGTCTTCGATGTGACCTCGCGGGTCGATCATGCGAGCCCGCTCGTGGGCGGTCTGGTCGAGATGGTGGCGCACTCACTCGAGCAGGTCCTGCGTGAGTCGACCTACGCACGCGCCCATGCGGGTGGACTGCATGGACTGAGGGCGCGCATCGAGGGTGCGCATGGGCCGGCTTTCGCTCTCGACCGCCGCGGCCTCATCGCCGTGCATGGACCATCGTCGCTTCGCGCGACCCGCCTCGAGTGGGCGATGCTGGCCGAGCTCGCGAGCGACCAGCGCCCCTTCGAGTACGAGGGACACCGTTTCCGACTCGAACCGGTTCTCTCCCAGTTGGGCGCGGTCATCGCCTTCGTCGCGACCACCGACAGCATCACCCGCCCGCCGACTCCTCGCCCACCGACCTCGCGTCCCGAGTCGGCACCCACCGAGCCTTCGCATCTGGTCACGCGGACTTCGCCCTTTCGCCGGATCACCGGCTCGGACCCAGCCATCGCAAGGGCCCGCCAACACGCAGAACGCTTCGCGGCGACGACGCTCCCGGTCCTCCTGCTCGCCGAGACCGGCACCGGCAAAGAGCTCTTCGCCCGCGCCATCCACGACGCCAGCCCACGCAAGAAGCACCCGTTCATCGCGGTGAACTGCGGGGCGCTCTCGACCTCGCTTCTGGAGAGCGAGCTCTTCGGTTATGCGCCCGGCGCTTTCACCGGGGCGAATACGAAAGGGCAGGGCGGTCGCCTCGCGGCCGCACACGGTGGCACCCTCTTCCTCGACGAGGTGGCCGAGCTCGCCCCGAGCGCTCAGGCCGCACTTCTACGTTTCCTCGAAGACGGCCGCTTCTCGCGCCTGGGTGACCCATCGGAGCGACACTCGGACGTGCGGCTCGTGTGCGCGACCTGCCGCGACCTGCCGGCCATGGTCGAGCGTGGCGCCTTCCGCCGCGATCTCTATTATCGTATCCGCGGCGCGGTCATCGCGCTCCCCAGACTGCGTGATCGGGTCGACCTGCTCGAGCTCGTGGACGTCATCATCGACGAGCTCGTCGCCATCAAGGGTCTCAAGCGGTCCGCGCTCGCGCCTGAGGCCGCTTTGCTCATGACCGGCCACACCTGGCCAGGCAACGTGCGCGAGCTCAAGATGGCTCTCGAGGTGGCGCTGGTCCTGGCCGATGGCGACCCTATCCGCGCGGAGCACCTGGCGCCCGATCTCGTTTCGTCACCGGCCGCGTTGTCCTTCGCCGCGCCGTCGCCATCGCATCACCCGGCTGCTCTGCCCACCCTTCCTTCAGCGCCGCCGCCCTATTCGGGACCTCCGACGCCGTTGCGTGAACATGCCGAGCGCAGCGCTCTCAGCGCCGCCCTCGACCGCGCCGGCGGCAACCTGTCGAGCGCCGCGCGCCTGCTCGGGGTCGCGCGCACGACGCTCTATCGGATGCTCAAACGCCATGGCATCGCCCCTGAGTAGCCGCTCGAGCCGCACCCTGGTCCCTGATCAGCCCCAGGTTTGGAGCCTCCGCCGAACGAGATGCTTGGTATCGGCGGGGAGTCGCGTTATCTCGGCGCCATGACGGTCGAAGAAGAAGCCCGCCGGCTCAATCATCTGTTCGAAGGCAAGGCCGCCCCGCTGGTCAACTACCTCGCCTTCCAACTCTCGACCGTGAAGACCTACGCCCAGGTTCTCATCGGCCTGTGTGGCCTCACCATCACGGTCACCGGCTTCTCCGGGGCGCACATGATCAAGTCGAGCTCGACCTCGGCCATGCTCATGGTGACGGGCATCGCCTTTGTGGTCGTCGGCCTTGTCCTCTGTATCCGCACCATCACGGGGCTGCGTTGGGTCTCGCAAGAACTGCGGGACGACATCACCGAGACCGCGCGGGTGTGCATCGAGCGCAGGAACCGCCAGCAGCGCTGGGTCTCCATCGCCGCTATCTTCGTCACCATCGGGCTTGGCTTCTATATGGCCGCCGTGTCCGTCGCTGCGCTCGTCCCCGACAACGTCGCGATCCGCTGAGCGCCCTGCGTCTGGATCCCCCTGACTTCGCTAGAGATTCTGTATGCGATTCCTCGATTTCCGCTCCATCTCGTTCCTCATCATCGTCTCGGTCGCGGCTTGTGGCGACGACCCGAAGACCGAAGAATCCGACACGCTCGACATGCTCGACACGCTCGATGCATCGGACGCCGCAGAGACCACACCCGACAGCTCTGATGTCGACGTCGTGCCCGATGGCGACACCGCCCAGCCCGACATCGCGCTTGATATCGATGTGGCTGGCGACGTTGCCGACACCACCGGACCGCAAGATGCGGCCGATGTGCCTGATGTTGCCGATGTGCCTGATGTTGACGACGTGCCTGATGTTGACGATGTGCCCGATGCGACCGACACGACCGACACGACGGAAGTCCTCGATGTCGTCGACACGACCGAGCCCGACACTGTGTCCGACGTCACCACACCGACCGATACGACGCCGACGCGCCTGAATCTCATCGCTGGTTTCTGCCCATCCACGCCGACCATCGCCGGGCTCTATCGCGGCACACTCGCCAGCAATCTCAACGATATCGCAGGTGCTTGTGGCCTCGTCGCACCGGGTCGGGACGGTGCTGTCCGGGTCGAGCTGCAGCCCGGCCAGACCGTGCGCGCGACCTATCGTCACGCTGGCGATGGTTTGCTTTATCTCCTGGATAGCTGCCCGGTCGTCGGGAGCTGCCTCGCCTCGTCGGACGCCTCGTCTTCAGACGAAGAGACACTCGAGTGGACCCACACGGGGGCGAGCATGAACCCCGTCTACATCATCCTCGACAGCGACGAGCTGGGCGGGGGCCAGACCTTCGAGCTCGACCTCGAGGTCACCGGCCCTTGACCGTCCGGGCTCCGAAGGGCGGTCTCCCACAACGTCGGGGGACATGAGATTGTTTTGTGGCCTTGTGTCCAGGCGCGCGCTCAGCCACCATCGCGCCATGGACACACGCACTGGACTCGCGCTCATTGTTGCCTTTGTTGTCGCGGGCTTGGGGATTTCGGCATGCTCCGACTCCGACCCGTCGGGCGACGTTGCGACCGACACCGCCCCAGACCTCTCCGAGGTCGAAGTGGCCGACTGTGGAGGCTGCTCCCAGGGCAAGACGTGTTGCCCCTCGCGTTGGGAGGGCGACTCGGACCGCTGCGTCGACACCGTCCTCAACCCCGAGCACTGCGGTGCCTGTGGAGAGATCTGCGAGTCGGGCGCATGCCGGGCCAGCGCGTGCATCGCTTCGCCGACTTGTTCGGGCACCGAGCCGTGCACCGATGACCTCGTCTGCTCCGGCGGGGGCGGCCAGTCCGGCAGCTGCTGTCCAAGTGGCACGACCTTCACCGCGAACCCGTCTTCCTTCTTTGGCTGCTGCCCGACCGGCGACGAGTGCGGTTGTCAGGACGGGGCGTGCCCCATCTCCTCACCGGAGCGCAAGTTCGACATCCGCCTCCTCGACGACCAGGAGCTCGCAGTCCTCGGCCAGGCGCTGCTCGACATGCGGCTGTCGACCTGGCGTTATGAACACGAGCCGATGGCGCTCCGCCTGGGCTTCCTCATCGACGCGGACGCCCCACCATTCTCGGTTGCGCCCAGCGGCGAGACCGTCGACCTCTACGGCTACGTCTCACTCGCCGTCGCCGCCCTCAAGAGCCAGCGCTCGCAGCTGACCCGCCTCAAGGGTGAGGTCGACGACCTGCGGTTGCGCCTCGAAAGGCTCGAGAATCGAGATACTCGACCGTCGAAGTAAACGTGAAATCGGGATCGGCCAATTCGACGCTGACGGCCATCAGGGACGTCAGGCCGATCATGGATCAATACGTTCGACCTTCAGCCTCGGGCTCAGCCGATAGCCCGCCTGCGACTTCTCGATGAGCGAGCCCAGGCCCGCCTTGCGGAGCGCGTTGATGGCCACGTAGACCCGGTTGGTGGCCGAGCTGTGGGCCATTCGTTCCCCGGGCCAGCCGACTTCCTGCAGGTCCGCCACCTCGAAGCCCCGACTGGGCTCGGCGATCCGCAGCTCCACGAAAGCCCTCAGGAGGCGCGCCAGCAGTGGGCTCGCCGCGAGCCTCGATGCGGTCGCCCTCATTCGTCACGAACCACGACCCATCGCGCGCAACCTGGAGCTTGGCACGAGGCGCGAACAGGTCGGGACGTCCTTCGAGGAGGAGCCCGGCGACCGCCCGCTCGAAGGCCGCCGCGTCCGGCCTCGTCCGGATGAGCTCGCGGATACGATTCGAGACCACGACCATCTCGTCATAGGAGGCGCGCGCCGCCGTGGCCGCGCGCATCACGCGCGTCTCGTACCAGATGATGTGTCCCACCAGCTCGAGGTCGTCCTGGATGTTGTTGCCCACGAGGCAACGCGTGATGGCCTCGTGCACATTCACGAATGCCATCATGGTTCGCGTCATCGCGACCATGGCGACGATATCGGCGACGGCCGTAGCCGGGTAGCCAACCGCGATCTCGGGCGCCTGGAAGAACCGTTGCCGCACGCTGAGTCGACCGCGTTCATCGTGGCAGACGACATTGTGCCCGAAGCCGACCAGCACATGGCGTCCGTCGACCGCGAAGAGCACGTTGCCGAGCGCGAAGGTCCCAAGGAAGTGCCCGCGTCCGTCGACGGGGTCGCTGCAAGCCCCCGAGGCCATGATGGCGTCGCGCAGGGTGATGCTGAAGCCGTCCGCCGCCCCGTGGTCGATCCGCCAGCCATGGTCACCCGCGAGGCGTGACAGCTCTTCCAGGTCGAGGCGCGCTGGAAAGTCGAAGACGACGATGGGCACCCCCGAGATGTCGACGCGTTCGATGGCCGGGGCGATGATGGGGTGGGGCGGTTTGTGGTGGGCGCGGAACAGCCGGTCGAGTGCGGCCCTCGCGGCGGGACGTGCGGCACGCTCGCCTGCCGTGACGACAAAGACCCTTCGCTCGAGCTGTGTGTCGACACACGCCACGATGCGAAATGCACTCGTCTCACTCAAGGTCTCCGCGTCTGCGAAGCGTTCCAACCACAACTGCGTAGCCATTGAGTAAAGAGTTTCGTCTTCGCTCCAACGTCTGTCAAACGCAGCGGAAAAGTCAATGTTCCTGCGCTCTCGGGCGACTTCGATGGGTCGCTTGGGGGGTCAGCGGGCCTTGAGCTCGACCTCCAGCTCGAAGTCGCCCGCGGTCACGCCTTTTGCTCCGGCCACCCCCACGTAGACCGTGTACGGGTTGTCGACGGTGATCATCCCATCGACCCACTCGGGGTCGCCGGGATTCGGTGACACGAGCGCGTCGCTCTTGCCGAAGCTGGCCTCACACTTCGCCGAGTAGACCTTGGGCGGGATGGTCGTCGTGTCGTCGGGACCGGTCCGATAGACGTAGAGGCTCAGGTCGAGGTCGGGCTTCTTAGGGGTGACCTTAACCGTGAGCGTCGTCTGCGCCGGTTGGGCGAAGCGGTAGAGGACGTGTTTGCCTTCGTAGTGGACGAAGCGGTGACCACCGAAGCAGGCGACGTTCGAGCTCTCGGCCCAGCCCAGGTCGATCTCCACGCCGGCGTCGATCTTGCCCTGGGCTTTGACCCGTTTGCCGACCTCGATCGGCAGGACGAGCACCTTCGTGATTTGCCCGGTCTTGGGCGGGGCCGCGGTGGTGAGGTCGATGGTCAGCTCGAAGTCGGCCGAGGTCACACCCTTGTAGCCCGCGACGCCGATGTAGATGGAGTAGGGGTTGGCGATGGACACCATCTCGAGGGTCTCGTCGACGCCCGGGTTGGGTTGGGTGCCGACGACCGCCGCGCCATAGCTGGCCTCACACTGGGTGCCATAAATCTCGGGCGGGATGAGCTTCTCGCCGACGGCCGCGCGGTAGGTGTAGAGGCTCAGGTCCTTGGTCTTGTCTTTGGCGCGCAGGGTGATCTTGGCGTTGGATTTCGCCGGCAAATCAAAGCGGTAGAGCACGTGTTTGCCCGAGAAGGCGTCGAAGTGGTTGCCGGGGAAACAGTTGACGGCCGAGCCCTGGGCCCAATCGAGGTCGATCTCGGCGCCGCCATCGATCTTGCCCGTGACCTTGGTCTGACCGGCCTTGACCTCGATGGGTGTGAAGCCTGAGATCCGCCCGGTCTTCGGTGGGGCCGCGGTGGTGAGGTCGATGGTGAGCTCGAAGTCGGCGGACGTCACACCCTTGTAGCCGGCGACCCCGATATAGATGGAGTAGGGGTTGGCGATGGACACCATCTCGAGCTTCTCGTCGACGCCCGGGTTGGGCTTGGTTCCGACGACGGCCTCGCCATAGCTGGCTTCACACTGGGTGCCGTAGATCTCGGGCGGAATCAGCTTTTCGCCGACCGCCGCGCGATAGGTGTAGATGCTCAGGTCCTTGGTCTTGTCTTTGGCGCGCAGGGTGATCTTGGCGTTGGACTTGGCCGGCAAATCAAAACGGTAGAGCACATGTTTGCCCGAGAACGCATCGAAGTGGTTGCCGGGGAAACAGGCGACGGCCGAGCCCTGCGCCCAGTCGAGGTCGATCTCGACGCCGCCATCGATCTTGCCAGTGACCTTGGTCTGACCAGCCTTGACCTCGATGGGCGTGAAGCCGGCGATCCGACCGGCCTTGGGCGGGGCCGCAGTGGTGATGTCGATGGTGAGCTCGAATTCGGCCGACGTGACGCCTTTGTAGCCGGCGACACCGATGTAGATGGAGTACGGGTTGGCGATGGACACCATCTCGAGCTTCTCGTCGACGCCCGGGTTTGGCTTGGTTCCGACGACGGCCTCGCCATAGCTGGCCTCACACTGGGTGCCGTAGATCTCGGGCGGAATCAGCTTCTCGCCGACCGCCGCGCGATAGGTGTAGAGGCTCAGGTCCTTGGTCTTGTCTTTGGCGCGTAGGGTGATCTTGGCGTTGGACTTGGCTGGCAGGTCGAAGCGGTAGAGCACGTGTTTGCCCGAGAAGGCGTCGAAGTGGTTGCCCGGGAAACAGTTGACGGCCGAGCCCTGCGCCCAGTCGAGGTCGATCTCGGCGCCGCCATCGATCTTGCCCGAGACCTTCGTCTGACCGGCTTTCGCGGTGATGGGCGTGAAGCCGGTGATGCGCCCGGTCTTGGCCGGGGCCGCGGTCGTGAGGTCGATGGTCAGCTCGAAGTCGGCCGACGTGACACCCTTGTAGCCAGCGACCCCGATGTAGATGGAGTACGGGTTGGCGATGGACACCATCTCGAGCTTCTCGTCTTCGCCCGGGTTGGGTTTGGTCCCGACAATCGCAGTGCCATAACTCGCCTCACATTGGGTGCCGTAGATCTCCGGTGGGATGAGCTTTTCGCCAACTGCGGCTCGGTACGTGTAGAGGCTCAGGTCCTTGGTCTTGTCCTTCGCGCGCAGGGTGATCTTCGCGTTGGACTTCGCCGGCAAATCAAAGCGGTAGAGCACGTGTTTGCCTGAGAACGCGTCGAAGTGGTTGCCCGGGAAGCAGTTGACGGCCGAGCCCTGCGCCCAGTCGAGGTCGATCTCGGCGCCCCCATCGATCTTGCCCGAGACCTTCGTCTGCCCGGCTTTGGCGACGATGGGCGTGAAGCCCGAGATACGCCCGGTCTTGGGCGGCGGGGCCGACACGATCTTCACCTCGAGCTCGAAGGCTGCGGCCTCGATGCCCTTGTAGCCGGCCACCCCCACATAGATCGTGTACGGGTTCTGGATGGCCCACATGTCGATGCTCTCGACCTCACCCGGGTTGGCCTTGGTCCCGACCATCGCGGTGCCATAGCTGGCCTCACACTGGGTGCCGTTGATGTTGGGAGGGATGAGCTTCTCACCCACGGCCGCGCGATACGTATAGAGATTGACGTCCTTGCCCCGGCTCTTGCCGCGCAGCGTAATGGTGGCAATCGACTTCGCCGGCAGGTCGAAGCGATACAGCACGTGTTTGCCGCGGAACGAGTCGAAGTGGTTCGTCGGGAAACACGCCACCGCCGAGTTCGTCGCCCACTCGAGCGGCAGGATCTCACCACCATCGATGGTCCCTTGTACTCGGGTCGCAGTCCCAGGCTTCACGTCGAGCGGGGTCGGTACAAGCGCCGCCGCGGCCGACCCGGAAGTCACAATGACCAGGGACATCGCAGCGACAAGCGCCAGCGTTAGCGTCATGGGGGTCTTGGGGTTTGGCGATACATGGGAGCGCAGAGCAGAGGCTTTCATGGGGGCCAGCTTCTCCCGACCAGGACTGCTGCCGTCAACGCCACCCGAATCGATCTAAGGTCGTCTAAGGACGGGCGCCGCGGCTGAAACAGTGCATCCGGAAATGAAACGAGGGCTGAAACAGAGCTGACCTTCCCTCCATGACGCAGCTACGCCTCATCTCTAGATGTATCGCCACTTGCGGCGGCCGTCTGCGTGACGCGTTGCGTTACACCGATGCGGCACGAAACGTGCTCAGCCTCCAGGACTCGACGACCAATCCCCCGTCCGAGGAGCGTTCATGTCTGCCGTGCCTATCCAGTCTCCCCCCGTTCAGCGAAGCGAGCTCGCGCTCCTCGAGCGCATCGCGCTCCGCATGGACCGTATCGAGCGTCAGCTCGACGCACTCGCCCCCTTTGCAGACCTCGCTCACCAGGTCCCCAACCTCATGGCGACGGCGGTGGACGTCGTGGACGAGGCGATCGCCGCGAGTGAGAATGGTGGCTTCGACCTCGACGCCCGGATCGCCGCCGCAGGTGAGCTCGTCTCCCGCCTGACCGACCCCTCGACCATGCGCGGGCTCGCGCGTCTGCTCGACCTCCTGCCTCGGGTCGAGCCGCTCTTCGAGAGTGGCATTCTCGCTCCCGAGACGGTCGAGGTCATCTCCAAGGTAGGCCTGGCACTCGCCCAGACCCGCTCCGAGAAGTCCGGTGAGGCCGGCCTCTTTGGCGCCTGGCGCGCCACTCGAAAGCCCGAGGTCCGACGCGCCCTCGACTTCACCCTGCGTATGGCCACCCACTTCGGCGCCTCCCTCGATGAGCCGCGTCGGCTCCCTACCGGCGAGGTCGAAGCGCTCGGGATTCACGCACCCATCGGCATCGGCCAGCACCCATCATCGCAAGCTCAGACCCCGCCAGCACTTCCCGCACCGCGCGCAGACCAGGGAGGCCACTCATGAGCACCGACGCCTGTGAAGTCCTCGTCATCGGTGGCGGCACGGCCGGCATCACGTTCGCAGCCCAGCTCTCACAGCGGCCCAACGCGCCGAAGATAGCGCTCGTCGAGCCAAGCCTCGTCCACTACTACCAGCCGCTGTGGACGCTGGTGGGCGGCGGGGTCTTTGCCAAGGAGGCCAGCGCTCGCCCGATGGCCGACCAGATCCCGCCGGGTGTGACCTGGGTGAAGGACGCGGTCGCGTCGTTCGCTCCTGAAGCCAGGTCGGTCACGCTGCGGTCGGGGCGCACGCTGACCTATCAGCAGCTCGTGGTGGCACCCGGAATCCAGCTCGACTGGCACAAGATCGACGGGCTCGCCGGCAACGTCGGCAAGAACGGGATCTGCAGCAACTACAGCTACGAGACCGTCGACTCCACCTGGGAAGCCATCCGCACCTTCAAAGGTGGGGTGGCGCTCTTCACCTTCCCGAACAGCCCGGTGAAGTGTGCGGGGGCACCGCAGAAGATCATGTGGCTGGCCGAACACTACTTCCGCAGGTCTGGGATCCGCGACCGCTCCGAGGTGCACTTCGCGGCCCCCGGTGCGCGTATCTTCGGTGTCGACAAGTATGCGCGTGCGCTCGAGAAGCTGGTCGCAGAGCGCGATGTTCGGACCCACTTCCGCCGCGATCTGGTCGCCGTCCGCGCCGACAAGAAAGAAGCGGATTTCAAGAATCTCGATTCTCAAGTCATCGAGACCATCCGCTACGACATCCTGCATGTGACGCCTCCCATGTCGGCGCCCGACTTCGTCAAACGTAGCCCACTCGCCAACGCCGACGGGTGGGTCGATGTGGACATGTACACGACCCAGCACGTCAGGTTTCCCGAGGTCTTCTCGCTCGGCGACGCCTCGAGCCTGCCCTGCTCGAAGACGGGCGCGGCGGTCCGTAAGCAGGCGCCGGTCACCGTCGACAACCTGCTCGCCCTGCGGCGCGGCGAGCCGCTGACCGCGCGTTATGACGGCTACGCTTCGTGCCCGCTCGTGACCGGCTACGGACGCCTCATCCTGGCCGAGTTCGGCTACGGCGGGACCATCATGGAGACCTTCCCCTTCGACCAGAGCCAGGAGCGCTACAGCATGTACGCCCTCAAGGCTTACGGCCTCCCCAACCTCTATTGGCACGGGATGCTGCGTGGTCGTATGTGAGTCCGTGACCAGCCAGGTCCGCGACCCCGCGCGCCTTTGGGTCAATCTACATGGCGGGCCTTCAATCCGAAGTAGCGTCGCGCTACTCTGATCGGATGGCCACAAGACATGTCATCGCCGGAGCCCTGGCTGGAGCCATCATCGTCCCGGCCGGGGCTGTCCACGCTCTCGAAGGGCAGGACGTCTTCTCGCCAGGCGTGCACCTGGTCTTCAACTTCGGGCAGCTGCTGCGTGTCGGGCTCGGATTCGACCTGCGCTACACCCACATCCTGGACTTCCGGGGAACCTGCGACCCCCGCAACGCCTGGGTGGGAGTTGGGGCCTTCGGGCAGGTGACCTGGCTGTTCCATGACGGCGTCCGGTTCGCGGCGGGTCTTCACGCCGCGGCCGAGACCGAATCCAACGATTGGCTCTTCGACGCCGAGCTCGGCTGGAGCTACACCTTCGAGCGCGCGTGGCGGGGTCACGGCCTGCAGGTCGGGCTCACGTTTGGGGACTTCCCCATCGACCTGGCCATCGTGCGTGGCAACCTGTCGTTCGCCGATGACGGACTGCGACCCGAGGGTCAGGTCGGCTCCGGGGCGCGGGCGCCGAATGTCTTTGGCGATGCCGGGGGCAGCTGCATCATCGGTCGCCCGCTGAGGGTCGAGGGTCAGACCCGGCTCGCCAACTTCGTCGCCGGGCCTCGGGTGTCTCACCCGTCGCCATTTCGGGTCGCCGACGACACACGCAGAGCGCTCGGCTCGAGCTGGCTCGAAGCCGCCCGCGCCGAAGCAGCATCGGTCCCCGCGTTCATCGCGTTGGGACGCGACCTCGCCCACGTCGGTGCCCCGCGTGCGCTCGTCAATCGCGCAACGTCGGCCGCTCGTGACGAGGTGCGACACACGCGCCTGTGCGCAGCACTCGCCAGCCGCGCCTACGGTCAGAGCATCGCGACGATCCTGCCGGATGTGCCCTCGCCCACCCGCGAGACACGGCGCGAGGCGCTGACCCGACTCGCACTGGAATCGTGGCACGATGGGTGTCTTGGCGAAGCCACCGCCGCACGACGCGCCGCATTGGCCTTCGAGACCTGCCGGGACGACCAGTCACGAGCGGCACTCGGGCGCATCGCACACGACGAACACACCCATGGCGAGCTCGCGTGGTCGGTCCTCGCTTTCGCGCTCGAAGCAGGCGGCCCGCGAGTCCGCGAAGCCTTTGCGGCCGCGCTCGAGGACGAGCTCGTGGCGCCGCCACCCGATGAGGAGACACGCGGGTCGACCACCACCGACCGACACACCTGGGGCAGACTCGGGCGCCTGGCGCCAGGTGCCGTCAACGACGCCTTTGAAGAGGTCGCGACGCGTGGTCGCCGCCGCGCCAGAGCCCTGCTCGATTCCGGGCGTGTGTGAGTCACCGCCTGGCCCGAGCCGATTGATTACCCGCGCTTGATGAACATGAGCACGAGCACGACCACCCAGGTCAGCTGCAGGATGCCGTCACCCATCGCCCACTTCTTCTTCGCCGCGAGCCAAGGGCCCTCGTCCGGGGCGCTTGCGGCTGCGACCAGCTTCTTGGCGGTGGGCGTCATGAAGAGCCAGCCGAAGATGATCATGCCGAGGACCAACGTCAAAGCGACGTGAATCGTAGGCGAAATCGCTTTGAATCCGCCGCGATAGAAGATGAGCGCGAAGCCGGACACGAAGGTCAGGGCGCCAAAGAGGCCAGCGATCGAGTTGGCGCGCGAGGCGAGGTTGGCGATGGCCAGCTTCACGTCGGCACCCTTGCCAGCGGCACGTCGAAGCGCGCCGCCCATCGTCAGGGTCACGGCGAAGGTGACCGCCGCGAACGAGATGTGCAGCACCATGAGGATGAGGTTCGTGGGGTCGGCCATTGTCGTGCTCCTGAAACGCGAAACGGGGCCCTGTTTAGCACGGGCCCCGTTCGGTTCAATCGTTATCGGACGCGACTGCGATCCTGGCCCTCAGCGCCCGAACAGTGGGTCGCTGACCTCCAGGCCGTGGGGCCCTCAGCTGGTGAGCCCCGGCTCATGGTGACCCGCGTCGACCTTCGGTGTCACCACCGAATCGGGCGTCGCGGGCAGAGGCTCGAGTGCCGCCGCCAGGACCTCGCTCATGTCGTCGACGAAGACGAACTCGAGCTCGCCCCGGGTGTCGACCGGCACGTCTTCCAGGTCGCGCTCGTTCTTCGCGGGCAGGATGATGCGTTTCACGCCGGCCCGATGCGCTGCGAGGACCTTCTCTTTGATGCCGCCGACCGGCAGGACCCGGCCACGGAGCGTAGCCTCACCGGTCATCGCGGTGTCGGCGCGCACGTTGCGATTCGTCAGCAAAGACGCGATGGCCGTGAAGATCGTGACGCCCGCCGACGGGCCGTCCTTGGGCACAGCGCCCGCCGGCACATGGATGTGCAGGTCCTTGGTCTCGAAGAAGGCCGGGTCGATGCCGAGCTGACTCGCGTGGCTCCGCACGTACGACAACGCCGCCCGCGCCGACTCGGTCATGACCTCGCCGAGCTTGCCGGTGATCTGCGTCTGGCCCTTACCCGTCATGAGCGATGTCTCGATAAACAAGATATCGCCGCCGACCGGCGTCCACGCGAGACCGGTCGCGACACCGGGCTGCCCCGTGCGCTCGGCCATCTCGTCGCGGAACTTCGACTTGCCGAGCAGCTCCTTCAGCTTGTCGGGTGTGATGTAGAAGGTCGTGTGAGCCGTGTCTGGAGCCTTGGCGATCCGCAGTGCCAGACCCCGGCACATACGCACGATCTCGCGGTTGAGCTGTCGCACGCCGGCTTCGCGGGTGTACTCGCGGATGACCGTCGTCAGCGCATCGTCCGTCACCACCAGCGCCCCGTCGTGGACGCCGTGGTCCTTGAGCTGGCGGGGCACGAGGTGGTTCTTGGCGATATGCAGCTTCTCGTCGTGCGTGTAGCCCGAGACCTCGACGATCTCGAGGCGGTCGCGCAGCGGGCCGGTGATGTTCTCGAGGCTGTTGGCGGTGCAGATGAAGAGCACCTCCGACAGGTCGAACGGCAGCTCCATGTAGTGGTCGGTAAACGTATGGTTCTGCTCGGGGTCGAGCACCTCGAGCAGCGCCGACTCGGGCGAGCCGTTCCACCACTGGCCGAGCTTGTCGATCTCGTCGAGCAGCATGACCGGGTTCTTGGCCTTCACCTTTTTGAGCGCATTGATGATGCGCCCGGGCATGGCGCCGACGTAGGTCCGGCGATGTCCACGCACCTCCGCCTCGTCACGCACGCCACCGAGTGCGATGCGCACGAAGGGTCGCCCCGTCGCGTCAGCGATGGACTGTCCGAGCGAGGTCTTGCCGACACCCGGCGGGCCCACGAGGCAGAGAATCGTGCCGCGTGGGTTCTTCGCGACCTTGATGACCGCGAGGTGCTCGAGGATGCGCTGCTTCGGGTCCTTCAATCCGAAGTGGTCCGCGTCGAGCTTGGTCTGCACCGCCTCGATGTCGTCTTTGACCTCGACCCGGGTGTTCCACGGCAGCTCGGCAATCCACTCGAGATAGGTGCGGATGACGTTGGCTTCGGCCTGCGCCGAGTTCATGCCTTCCAGCCGCTTGAGCTCGCGGTCGGCGACCGTGCGCACCTCATCCGGGAGGTCCGCCTTGGCGATCCGGTCGCGCAGCGAGTCAGCGGCATCGCTGCCCTCCTCGCCGAGCTCACGCTTGATGGCGCGCAGCTGCTCACGCAGGACGGCCTCACGCTGGTTCTTGTTGAGCTCTTTGCGAACCTCGTCGTCGATCTTCTGGCGCACCTCACGCACGGCGAGCGCTTCACCCACGAGCGAGGTCACGAGACGCAGACGCTCGATGACGTCGGCCGTCGCGAGCACGGTCATCGCCTTCTCGGGCGGGAGCTCGAGGGCCGAGGCGACGCGGTCGGCGAAGCGCCCTGGCGTCTCGTTGGCGGGCGTCTGACCCAGGCGGGTGCCGAGCTGGCTGTCGGCCTGCGAGATGCGCGACTTCAACGAGTCGGCCAGGAACTGGGCTTCCAGCTCGTCGCGGATCGGCTCGCGCAGCGGCTCACCGTCGGCCAGCCAGTGCGGGTGCGTCTCGACCAGAGAGTTGAGGGAGAAGCGCGACAGGCCCTGCAGGCTCAGCATGACGGCATTGTCGCCGTGGCGCTGGATGCCGACGACCCGGGCGAAGGTGCCCACGGGATGCAGGTCCGAGAAGCTCGGGTCGGCGATGCGCGAGTCCTTCTGGACGGCGACGCCGATGACCGTCTGGCCGGGCTTGACCTGGCGCAGGATGGCGAGCGATTGCGGACGGCCGACGGCGAGCGTCGTCACCGTCCCGGGGAACAGAACGCCGTTACGAAGCGGCAGGAGCGGAAAGGGGGATTCGGGCGCGTCGGGGGCAAAAGGGCGGTCACCCATGAGATACGGACTCCTCGGTTCGCCCGGGCCGCGCGCCTCACCGAGGGAATCGGTGGGCTGCGACGACGGCGCGATGTGGATACTACCAAGAACACGCTCGAAGCCAAACCGGGCTGCGAGTCGTATCCATAGGCTCCACGCTAGGTCCGTCGCGGGGTGCGTTCAAGGCTCGGGGACCCGACCATTTGGGCAGCGCCACCCGCTCATATGGCCAGCCAGGGCCAGCCGGGGCTCACTCGCGCCCCGTGGCGCCATGCCGCAGGATCGCGCCGCCCCTTGTGTCGCGGCCAACTGGAGGGCAGGGTGGCGTCGATGTCATACGAACCCGGCCAGACCGCCTCCCTCGAAAAAACCGTAACCGAACAGGACGTCGTCGCGTTCGCAGCGATCTCGCTCGACGACAACCCTATCCATCTCGACGAGGCCTACGCGAAGACGACACGTTTTGGCGCCCGCATCGCCCACGGCATGATCGCCGCGAGCCTGGTCTCCGCGGTCATCGGGACCCGCCTGCCCGGAAACGGGACCGTCTACCTGTCGCAGACGCTAGCCTTCAAGGCCCCCGTCATGCTCGGTGACACCATCACGGCGACGGCCACCATCAAGGCCGTGCGGCCCGACAAGCCGATCCTCACGCTCGAGACGGTCGTCACACGCCAGGACGGCACGGTCATCCTCACCGGTGAAGCCGTGGTGTTGGCACCCCGCCCGAGCTGAACGCCGTCGTCGCGCACTCGGCCCCCGCCTCATCGTTCACTCGAACACAGGTCGAGGCGGACGTTGCCTTGCCGTTTTCACCATCGGTGTCTATATCGGGCCGGCCTGCGTGAACACGCCCGAGCGGGGTCCTCTCGACACCCGCACTCCACGACTCGGCGCGCAGCAAACCGTCGGCTCGTCCGACCCAAGGAGCGACATCATGGCGATGAACCCGGCCGACCCGACCCACCAGCGAATCGATCAGATGGTGAAAGCGCAGCCCGTGCTGCTCTTCATGAAGGGCAACCGCACCTTCCCACAATGCGGCTTCTCCGCATCGGTCATCGGCATCCTCGACGAGGTCGGCGTTCCCTACGAAACCTTCAACATCCTGGAAGACTCGGAGGTTCGGGAGGGCGCGAAGGTCTACTCGGATTGGCCGACCTTCCCCCAGCTCTACGTGCGTGGCGAGCTCGTCGGCGGCGCTGACATCGTGCGTTCGATGTTCGGCTCGGGTGAGCTGCACAAGGCCCTGGGTGTCACACCCGAAGAGGTCGCGGCCCCCGAAATCAAGATCACCGACTGGGCCGCGGAAGTCCTGCGTGAGGCGCAGGCCAAAGAGAAACACAAGGCGCTGCGCATCGAGGTGAGCCCGAAGTTTCAGTACGGGCTCCTCTTCTCCGCGGACCGCGACGGCGACTTCGTCGTCGAGAGCAATGGCTTCACGATCCTCGTGGACCGCGGCTCGGCCAAACGCGCCAACGGGCTCGTCCTCGACTACTCGCGGGAGAACAAGGGCTTCCTCCTCGAGAACCCGAACGAGCCGCCGAAGGTCAAGCAGAAGACCGTCCGCGACCTGAAGAAGGCGCTCGACGAGAATCCCCGCCTCCACTTCTACGACGTCCGCTCTGCGGAAGAGCGCCAGCAGGCGCTCATCCCGGGCAGCAAGATGCTGACCCCCGACCTGCGTGAGCAGATCAAGACGCTGCCCAAGGACACGCAGCTCTGGTTCTCGTGCAAGTCCGGTGGCCGCTCCAACGCCGCTGCCGAGCAGTTCCTCGCGCTCGGCTTCACCGACGTCAACAACGTGCACGGCGGCATCGACGCCTGGTCGCGCGAGATCGACCCGACCGTCCCTCGCTACTGAGAGCTCGCAGGGCCTTGGGCGTTAGATGCCCGGAGCGCAGCGAATTTCTGGACATCTCGATGGTCGAGACACTCGATCATCGAGATAACCTACCAGTTCACGCCGTCGACGCCCTCCGCCTACTCGATCCGGTAGCCCACCCCATGCACCGTCGTGATGAGCGTCGGGTTCGCCGGGTCGAGCTCGATGCGCTTCCTCAGCTTCGAGATGTGCTGGTCGATGGTGCGCGAGTTCGGCAGGTACTGCATGTCCCAGCACTCGTTGAAGAGCATCTCACGTGAGACCACACGCCCCTTCTCGCGCTGAAGCAGGAGCAGGATCTTCACGTCGCGCAGGCTGAGGTCGATGATCTCGTCGCCCTTCTTGGCGCGCAGCTCTTGCGGGAAGACCTCGAGGTGGCCGACCTCGACCTTGTCGGGGTCGCGTTGTTCGGGTGGCCGCGCTCGAAATGCGCGCCTCGTCACGGCCCGCATCCGGGCCACGACCTCACGCACACCAAACGGCTTGGAGATGAAGTCATCCGCGCCGAGCTCGAGGCCGACGACACGGTCGATCTCTTCGGACTTGGCCGACACGAAGATGACCGGCATGCCGGGCTTCTGCGCGAGGATCTCGCGGCAGACGTCGTAGCCGTTCTTCTTTGGCATCATGATGTCGAGCAGCGCCAGCTCGATGTCCTCGGCCTTGAAGCGCTCGATGGCCTGCTCGCCGTCGGCGGCCTCGATGACGATATAGCCTTCGGCTTCGAGGACTTCCTTCAGGCCGGTCCGGATCCCTTCATCGTCTTCCGCGATCAACACCTTCATCGGTCCCTCTCAGTTTCGACGTCCAGCTCTACCTCGAAACGCGCCCCGCGCGCCCCGGAATCCGCTCGGGTCTCCCCGTCGGTGACACGCAAGTCGCCACCGTGCAACCGCGCGAGCCGCCGCGCGATGTCGAGCCCGATGCCGGTGCCGGTCGCACCGTCGCTCAGCCGGTCCGACATGCGCCAGAAGGGTTCGAAGACCTTCTCGCGGAAGGCCTCGGGGATGCCCGGCCCCCGGTCCTCGACCACCAGCTTCAGGCGCCGGCCTTCGAGCGCCGTGGACACTCGCATCCAGCCGCCGCTGCGGGCGTACTTCTCGACGTTCGACACCAGGTTGGTCACGATCTGCTCGAGGATATCGCTGTCGACCGAGACCTCTCGCGCGCCGACTCCGAGCCCGAGCTCGAGGGTCACCCTGGCGTGTTCCAGGGCAGGGGCGTGCAGGTCGAGCGTGGCCCTCACGACGGTGTCCGGGGCCACCATGCGGCGCGACAACGTGAGCTTGTCCTCCTGGCCTCGCGCGAAGGTCAGGACGTTCTTGATGAGGCGCGACAGGCGGTCGCTCTCGCGCTCGATGACCGCCAGGTGGCGCGAGGCAGCACTCGCTGGGTCGTAGTTCTCGTCGTCTTCCTGCGCGTTCTTGAGCAGCTCGGCATACATGCGGATGTTGGTGAGCGGCGTCTTCAGCTCGTGCGAGACCTGGTTCACGAAGGAGACCCGCTGCTGCGCGAGCTGGCTCTCCCGCATCCGCGCCCGCCAGATGAGCCAGGCCCCCGCGATGAGCGCGAGCCCGAGCCCGGCGAGCCCGGAGAACAAACCGGTCCCGAGCGTCGACGAGATCTGGTCGGGGAGCGTGCTCTCGCTCGCGTAGCTCTTGAGCGTCCATGCTTCGAGGGGCTCACTCAGACCGAGGATCCCTTTGGGCTTCTCGTTGGCCTCCGGCGCGCGTGCACCCCATTGGTAGACGGTTTGCCCGGTGGGGTCGGCAAGCACGATGCGCTCGGCGTCCGTCCCTTCCTCCTCGTCCAGCGGCGTGTCGGGGAGCTGCGTCACCAGCTCGGTCATCAGCTCGACCCCCGATACCTCGATAGCCACGACCCGCCCGCTGTCGACCCGCCACCAGAGAAAGCTCTGCGCCCCACCGTTGAAGAACGACAACCACCCCCGCTCCTGGCCGGAGCGGCGGCTCTCCCCGGTGGCGAGCAACCCGAGCATGCCGCGTTCCCACACGATGCGGGTCCGCGCGAGGAACCCCTGCTCACGCTCCGTGATGCTGCCGGCGACCGGCGGGAAGACAAGGCGCCCCTCCTCGTCGAAGACCATCACCATGACCGCGCGCGGCAGGCGCGAGATGGCCTCACGCAGGGCCTCGGGTTCCTCGGTTCGTGGCAGCTCTCCGGCGTAGCGCCCGAGCTCACGCTCGAACCCTTTCACGATGGTCTGCACCGCCTGGTCGAGGCTGCGCAGCCGCTCCGTGAACCCGCGCTCGACCTCGAGCCGCGTCAGTGCCGCCTGGTCTTCGACGAGCTTCGCCCCGACAAAGCCGAGCGCGACCAGCGGCAACACCACCATGGCGCCGAGCAACCAGCCGAGGCGCCGCCCCGAGAAGGTCGGCGATGAGGACGTTGTGTTCAGGGCTGCTCTCGTCTGACGTCAGAAGTTGTTGACGTCGAACTGGTAGGGCGACGCCTGATTGCGGCGTTGTAGCACCTTACGCTGACGATTCCAGGACTCGCCCTCCATGTTGTCGGCGTCGCGGTCATACTCTTTCGCGAGCTTATCGAGCGTCTTGGACTTGTAGCGCGCCGCCCCTTCCTTGAGCTCGCGGGCGTTGGCCTCGAGCATACGCTTGGCCTCGCCGGTCTGGCCCTTGTCGCGCAGCTCCACCGCGAGGCGGCTGCGCTCGTTGGCGAGCCGCTCGATGACGGCGACCATCACGTCGCGGTTCTCGCTGCCTTCCCAGGCGCCGAGCTCATCGCTGACCTCGGCCGTGAGAGTGGTCGAGATGCGGTCCGCCGCGCGTGAGATCACGTTGTGGTAGGTGACCTCGATGGTGGCGACCTGCAGGGTGCGCGGCGAGAGTGGCCGGGTCTCGATCTCCAGCACCAGGTCGTCGAGCTGGCGCGCATAGATGGCGGGCATCTGGACCGTCACCGAGTTGCCGACGATGTCGGCCTCGCGCCCGAGCACCCGCACCGCTCGCAGCTCCTCGGCGAGGCGGATCTTCACGACCACTTCCTTCGCGACGATGGACGCGAGGTTCCCAAAACCTTCGCGGAAGACCTGGGCGAGCTGCTTCTCGTGCTCGATGAAGACGTGCTGGCCGCCGCTGGCTTGCGCCAACTGGACCATGAGGTCCTCGTTGTAGCCGAGGCCGAGGCCAACGGTCGTGACCGCGATGCCTTCGCGGCTCAGCGTGGCGCCGAGCTGTGCGAGGTCGCGTGGGCTCGACGGGCCGACATTCGCGACGCCGTCGGACAACAGGATGACGCGGTTCACACGCTCCTTTCCGAGGAACTTGCGGACCTCACTCGCGCCTTTGACGACACCACCGAACAGAGCCGTCATGCCGCCAGGCGAGAGCCGATCGATGCCGCGGATGATGGTCTCGCGGTCGCTCACCTTGGTTGCCGGTACGAGGACCTCGACGGTGTCGTCGTAGGCGACGATGGCCACGATGTCGTCCTCGCGCATCTGAGCCAGAGCGGCCTTCGCGGCCTCCTTGGCCTGTGCGATTTTGTTGCCCTGCATCGACCCCGATTTGTCGATCACGATGGCGACGTTGAGCGGCACGCGGGCCGTTTCGTTCTGTGTTTCGAACCCGGTGAGCGCCACCCGGAGAAAGACCGTCTGTTTCTCGTTCGCCTTGAGGACGGCGTGGTCAAGTGCCGTTTCGAACTGCACCTGCTGGGCGTGGACGACCGTCGGTGCGGCCAGGCCGGTGCCGCCCAACGCGAGGGCGAGCAGGGCGAGGAGCCGGTATGGGGAGTGGGTTGGCGTCATTGAGTACCTCGGCGACTTCAGGAGCGGCGTCGATGAAACGTATGCTGCCACGAATCGTGCCCGTCATCGGTCATGACACGGTCAGGAGGGCGTAAAATTGTTGTCAGGGGCGCGGTTGGGGCGATTGCAAGGGGCCGGGCGAGGGCCCGAAACGGTTTGCCAGGACGGGGTTTGGTCGACGTAACCGATCCAACCTGTCGCTACTGCCGTACCGGAGAGCGCAGGCAGCGCGTGCCGCCGCAACCAATTCATCTGCCCTCGTTGGCGTAACCAACCCGCAAAGCGTAGCATCTCAGTAGGAACGGGCCCGAAGGGCTCGGAGGTGCCGCCGCTCCTCGCCCCGCCCGTCTTTTCGGATGAAGGACCCATGACTTCCACCACCCTCGTCCCCGGTCGCCACATCGGCGAAGGCAAATACGAGCTGCTCTCGCCGCTAGGGCGCGGCGCCATGGGGTGGGTCTGGCTTGCGCGTCACGTCGCGCTCGACCGCATGGTCGCCGTGAAGTTCCTTCACTCAGACCTCCAGCTCGGCCGCTCGCTGGCCAACACCATCGCGCGTAAGGACTTCGCCAGCGAGCGCTTCCTCAAGGAAGCGCGCACCGCGAGCCTCCTGCGCCATCGAAACACGGTCCAGCTCCTCGACTACGGTGCGGATGTCGAAGACCGCTGGCTCGTCATGGAGTACCTCGAGGGCAAGAACCTTGCCGATGAGCTCCATGAAGTCGGGCACTTCGACGCCCCCCGGACCATCGCCATCATGACCCAGGTCCTGGCGGCGCTGGCCGAAGCCCACGACTTCGGTATCGTCCACCGCGACCTGAAGCCGGCCAACGTGATGCTCGTCCCGTGGGTCGACGACGACGGCCGCGAGACCGAGATGGCCAAGGTGCTCGACTTCGGCATCGCCACCATGATGAGCGACGAGGTCGCCGACACGAACGAGGTCGCCGGTACGCCGGAGTACATGTCGCCCGAGCAGGCCCAGGCCCTCGAGGTCGACCCGCGTTCGGACGTGTATGCCGCGGGCATCCTGATGTACCACCTGCTCACAGGGGACACGCCGTTTTCGGACCCGATGCCGATGAATACCATGCTCTCGCACGTCAACGACGTGCCGAGGCCGCCATCGCAGGTCAACCCGGCCATCAGCCCGAGACTCGATGCGCTCATCATGAGCGCGCTCGAAAAGTCCCCCAACGACCGCCCCGAATCGGCGCGTGCCTTTCGCGCGGCGCTGCTGGCCCTGCCGGAGGCCAAGGGCCTGCGTCCGGATAGCTCGCCCAAGCTCGAGCCGGTGACGCTCGTCGGGGTGTCGACCGCACCTTCGACCCGGTCGGCATCTCCCCCGATGACGCTTCCCTACTCGGGGCCGACTCCCGTCGAGGCGCCTCCTCGCCGCTCACGAGTCGCCTTCTGGATCGGTGTCGCGGCGGTCGTGGCGGCGGGGGCGACGTTATGGGCGACCGGCGCGCTGAGCCCGTCCCCCAGCGCGGAGGGGATCGAGGTCGTCGCGAGCGCGCCGAGCTCGACGACCGGGGCGCCTTCACCCACCGCGCCCGTCATGGAGCCCGCGGCGCCAGAGAAACCAACACCGACCGAGGTCATCGCGAAGACACCCGGATCAGGTCCGAGCGACGGAGTCATAGCTGCCAAACCCGCTGCTTCGGAAATGGTGCCCACCGCGATCGAGGCTCGAGGCACCGCAGCTCGCCAAGGTCGAACCGCAAGACACCACCAGCGACACCTCGGCCGCAGCGGCTGCAACCGCAACCCAGAATGCCCCCGGCGCAGCACTCGCTCAG
Source organism: uncultured Myxococcia bacterium (assembly GCA_942493285.1). GTDB lineage: Bacteria > Myxococcota_A > UBA9042 > PHBI01 > PHBI01 > WYBB01. The sequence continues at coordinate 3,980,850 of OW818691.1, read as the reverse complement.
CTTCCGGTGACGCCGACGACGGCCGCGCCCAGCCCCGCTCGTAACGATCCCAAGGCGAAGCGCCCGACTCCTGCGGACAAGGTGGCCGACGCGGCCGTTCCGCAGGCCCTCCCGCCGACCGCTGCCAAGGCGACCGTGACCCCGCCGACCGAGCAGCCGCCGGCGGTTGCCGCGAAGGTCGACCCTCACAAGCCTACCGAACCCAAGACCACTGCCATCGTGCCCGAACAGGTCGCCCCGACCCGGCCGCCGTCCTTGTCCGCAGCGGCCAGCATCGGCGCACTCCAGTCGCGCGGGTCACTGCCTCGCTCAGCGCTCGCTCGCGCGATCGACGGCGCCCGCCCCGCCATCGAGGGGTGCTATGCGACCGCGGCGCGTGCCGCCAATCGTGACGTGGCTGGCCAGCTCTCGGCCGCACTCGTCTTCGATGTCGATGGCAAGGTCACCTCCGTCAACCTCGGTTCGTTTGGCCTCCCCGGCCTCACGAGCTGCGTCAACACCGTCCTCTGGAAGACCCGGCTGCGTGAGAGACCCGACACGGGCAGCGTCGACGCGTCCTTCCGCATCGTCTTCACACCACGGTAATCGGCATGCGCATAACCGTTGCTCTACTCGCCGTCGTCCTCACCGTCGTCCTGGGCGCCTGTATCGACCCCCTGGTCGATGACGAGGTGGAACGCCCCGGGCTCATCCTCCAAGCGGGTGCGGCCGTGCCCGACCTGCTCGACGCGGACCCCTCCTGGCGCGTCATCCTCGCCGCCAACGACGGGCTCCACGACGCGACCACGACCGTCCACTTCCGCACCGCTTTCGCGGAAGGACAACCCGTCCACTACTGGGACTTCGGGCCGGCCTCCCCAACGCCAATTCCGCTCTACCTTCTAGTGCGCGCCTCGGACACGCCCGAGTACGAGACCCCGCGAGGCGACTTCTCGCCCACCGGCCATATGCCCATCTTCGACTCCATCCCGGGCGACAAGGGCTACAGCCCGTGGTGGACGGTCGTCCTCCTGCCCGTGACCGAGAGCTACGACGGTGAGCTCCTGACCTCGTTCGCGGCGGTCGAACAGGCACTGCGCGACGGTCTCGTCGCTGCCCCCATCACCATCGCTGCCGCCATCAATTGCCCGGTCGTCCTGCCCGAGGCCCGCCTCGAGCGCACCGACGGCACGCTCCGCGCCCCCAGCACCGCGTACTACAAAGGTACAGTCGTTCATTATTTCGACTTCGACACGGTCGGCATCAACCCGAACAGCGGCCAGGTCGCCGCTCCTGCGGTCTACGAGCTGCGCCGCGAAGGCGGCGAGCCCATCTCGGAGATCATCCGTTCGGTGGACTTCACCGGCAACGGCAACATCGCCGACACCAACGACCTCTTCGAGGCCGCACCCGGCTCCCGCGGCTACACGGGCCTCGTGCGCCCCGTCGACACCATCGTTGCGTCCGACCTGCAGACCCTGGACATGACACGAAGCCAGGGTGAGTCCGCGCTCAAGGCGGCCTCCGACCTGTTCCTCGACGACGTCGCCGACGCCGATGTCGTCGTGGCGATGTACCCACGTGCCACGTTCATCAACCGACCGATAGCCCCCCTCACCCCCGCCGTGGAGCCTCGATGAGCCTCAAGTTGACGGGCCTCCTCTCCGCTCTCGTTCGCTCCATCCTGCCACTTGCGCCACTCACGACGGTTGCGTGCGACCTCGCTCCAGAGGTCGGTCCCGCGACGGTGGAGCGTTGTTCCAACGTCGACTCGGATCCCAGCGCCGATGTCTCGTTCGCGCGTGACATCCAGCCGCTCTTCTTCCGAGCCAACGGCGGATGTGCACATTGCCATGACCCCAACGGCTCCAACCCTGTCGGGGTCCAGCTCGGCGGCCTCGACCTGTCGACCTACGAAGCGCTCCGCCGCGGCGGCAGCGTGTCGGCGTCGAACATCGTGGTCCCCGGCGAGCCGTGCAACTCCGACCTCTATCTGAAGGTGACGGCTGGCCCTCGTTTCGGCAGCCGCATGCCGCTCGATGGCCCGCCCTTCCTGGGCGAGGATGACCTGAGGCTCTTGAGCGACTGGATCGCCGAAGGTGCTGAAAATGAGTGATCGAAGCGCCCGCTCGCTCTGGCGTGCCCTCGCAGCGAGTGGCCTCACACATCCAGCCTGGTGGGTTCCTGGACTCGCCGCGACGCTCGCCGCTTGTGAGATCGCTCGCGCCGCCCCCAGCGAAGAGCCATCGACGCCGGTGACCCCGACCGCGGAGGCGACACCCGTCGACGAGCCCGTGCCCGTAGTCGAGAATCCGCCCCCGGGGGAAACGCCGCTGGCGCCGCCTCCGCACGAGGAGACTCCAGGGGAGAACGAGCTCATGTCGCTTCCGTTCGAGCCGAGCGTTGTCTTCGCCGGCTCGGTCCAGCTCGACTACCTCGCCGTCCCCACCGACTCTTTGGCGCGCGACTTCGTCTTCGATGGCTTCACGACCGAGCTATCGATGAAGTTCTCCGCCGACGTGAGCGAGCACATCAGCGTGCAGGTCAAGACCTGCTACGGTTGCCACGGCTTCGAGATCGGCGCGGCCTACGTCGACTTCCGACCGGTCGACGACCTCATCATCCGGGCCGGCCGATTCACGCCTGCTTTCGGTGACTTCCCCGTGCGCCACGACCCGGCCAACCACCTCACGAGCGACAAGCCGCTGCCCTACGACATGGGTCGCATGTTGCGTCTTCGCGACTGGAACATGAGTGTGCTGCCCGCGCCCTACGTCGACTCGGGCCTTCAGGTCACCTGGAATCCCGCCGTGTCACAGGCCGTCGACGTGGAGATGTCGGCCTACGTCATCGGTGGCCTGCGGGGCAGCAACGACGCGACCGACGTGGACTTCCTGCAGTCCCGCTCCGGCGAGTTCTACTACGTCGACAACAACTCGCGGCCGACCGTCGGCGGGCGCCTGGCCCTTCGTATCCAGGCCGACGACATCTTCGTCGCGCTCGGCGGCTCCGCCATGTACGGCACCTTCGACCCGGCCAACGAGCTCGACGCGTTGCTGTTCGGGGCGGACCTCGTCCTGCGCGGAGGGCGTTGGGGGTTCCGCGCCGAGTACCTCGTCCGACGAACGAAGATGGCGCTCGGCGACGACCCCGCAACGACCTTCCGCTACGGACCCGGAGCCGATGGCACCTACGACCCGTACTTCCTGAAGGAGGGCGCCTACGCGGAGCTCGCCTTCCCGCTCGGGATCCTCGAAGGCGTCGCGCGGGTCGACGCCATGCGCCGCCGCGGCAACGTCGTGCAGAGCAGCGAGCTGCGGAGCGACTCCTTGCTGGTCCGTTATACGCTTGGCACCAACGTGCCGCTGGTGCGCGACTGGCGCATCAAGATATCGGCCGAGCTCTACGACTTCTCGGACTTCGACGACGAGGTCGGCCTCCACCTGGGCGTGGTCGGCGCATTCTGAACCGCGGCGGGCTCCTTCGGCGCGCAGCCTCACGGACTTGACGTCCGCGGGCATCGGGCCATGATGCGCCCGTGCTCACCGCCTATCTCGTGTGCCTCCTCGTCGGGGGTGTCTTCGTCGGTCTGTCGGTCTTCGCCGGGCTCGGCAAGGACACGGACACCGACAAGGACTTCGGCGGCAAAGACTTCGACAAGGACTTTGGCGACAAGGACTTCGGCGGCAAAGACTTCGACAAGTCGTTCGACAAGGACCTCGACGCCGACTTCGACGGGCACCTTGCGGACCACGGTCAAGGTCCCGAACACGAAGCCCCGCTCAGCGACGCGGCACTTGCCGGCCATCCCAACGAGTCCCTCCGGTCGCGCCGCCGCTTCCGCTTCCCGAAGGCCCGCCTCTTTCTGCCCTTCACCTCGCTGCGCTTCTGGACCTTTGGCGCCTGCTTCTTCGGCCTGACGGGCGTCGCTCTCACGCAGCTCGGCCAGGTCGGCGAACCGACCGCCATGCTCGCTTCACTTGCCATCGGGCTCGGCTCGGGGACGGCCACCGCGTGGCTCGTCCGCAGCCTGCGCCAGCCTATCGGCGCAGTCGCCGGCGCCCGGGCGCTGGTCGGCCAGGTCGGCGAGCTCGTCTTCGCCCTGGCACCCGGACAGACCTCGAAGCTCAGGCTACGTGTGCCAGGCCGGCCGCCGCGTGAAGTCCTGGCGGTCCTCGGCGACGCGGACACCCGCACCTTGCCGCGTGACACCCGCGTCGTCGTTCTCGATTTGCGTGATGGCAAAGCCGTCGTCGAAGCGGCGGACCCGTCGATGTACCCGATGTATGCGACGATGCTCGCGGCCCCCGACCAGGACGCCGCGGCTGTTCAAGAAAGACCCGATGAAGAGGAGGAGGCGTGATGCTGATCGGAGCTAGTGACCCTATGGACCTGCTCGATCCCGACCGGCTCGTGACCGTCGGGATCTGGGCCGGCGGCATCCTCGGCGGCCTGTTCTTGCTAATCATGTTCGTCAAGAGTTTCCTGAAGATAGGCCGCCCCAACGAGCTGCTCATCTTCTCGGGGCGTAAACACCGCTCGGCCGACGGCAGCGAGGTCGGCTGGCGCTACATCGCGGGTGGTCGCTCCATCCGCTGGCCCATCATCGAACGTGTCGACCGTATGGATCTGACGACCATGCCCATCGACATCCGCATCCGCGCGGCCTACGCCAAGGGCAATATCCCCATCAATGTCGATGCAGTGGCCAACGCCAAGATCACGCTCGAAGAACCCGATGTGCACCACGCCATCGAGCGGTTCCTCGGCAAGACCCAGGACGAGATCCAGAAGGTCGCCAAAGAGACCCTCGAAGGCACGCTTCGCGGCGTCATCGCGCAGCTCACCCCGGAGGAGATCAACCACGACCGCCAGAAGCTCTCCGAGGTGATGCGCCAGGAGGTCGCTGACGACCTGGGTCGCCTCGGCCTGCAGGTCGACACCTTCAAGATCCAACACGTCACCGACGATGCCAAGTACCTCGACTCCATCAGCCGCGTGCGCATCGCCGAGGTCCTGCGCGACGCCGAGATCGCCGAGTCCGACGCCCACCGCGAAGCGGACGAGGCCATCGCGGGCGCGCAGATGCGGGGCAAGGTCGCGTCCGAACAATCGGGCGCGCTCATCGCCGAGAAAGAAAACGAGCTCGCCCAGAAACGCGCCGAGCTCGAGGCCGTCGCGCGCTCCGAGGAGGAGCGCACGGTCGCTGCGGCCCGTGAAGCGCGCGCCATGATGGAACAACAGCTCCAGCGGGTGCGGCGCGAGCTCGAGCGCTTGCGACTCGAAGCCGAAGAGGTCATCCCGGCCCAGCGCAACGCGGAGGCCGCCATCCTGCGCGCCGCAGGTGACGCCGCCATCCGTGCCGAGACCGGTCGCGCCCAGGGCGACGCGCTCGCAGCCCTCTATGGCGCCTGGAAGATCGCAGGCCCCCGCGCCAACGAGGTCTTCCTCCTGCAACAGGTCGACGCCATCCTGGCCGACGTCGCGTCGGTCGTCGACAACCTCAGCATCGGTCGGGTCAACCTCATCGATGACGGCAACGGCGAGAGCCTCGCGCGCTACATCGGCGCCTTCCCGCAGGTCGTGGCCGAGATCCTCGACCGCATCAAGGACACCGTCGGCATCGACGTCGCGGCCATCCTCGCCAACGAGTACGAGACCCACCAGGACGCGCCCGCCGCGTTGCCGGCGCCCACCACCAGCAACGTTGCTCACGAACCAGGCAAGCCCAGCTCCAAGCCCGGCCGCGCCGCCTCGACCACCCCAATTACGCCACCGACCGTCCCCCCGACCACCCAATCGTCCGGCAAGGAAGGAGACCGCTGATGGACCCGCTCTTCATCATCCTCGGCATCACCGCCCTCGCGATCGCCGCCATCCTCCTGTCGGTGAAAAGCCTCGTCGTCATCTGCCAGCCGTCGGAGGTCGTCATCTTCTCGGGCCCGACCCGGCGCACGGGCGCACGCGTCGGCTATCGCGCCGTTCGCGGCGGTCGGGGCCTGCGTATCCCGCTGCTCGAGCTCGTCGATCGCCTGGATCTGACCAACATGTCGGTCGATGTCTCCGTGCGCAGCGCCTACACCCGCGACGGTGTGCCGCTCAACGTGCAGGGGGTTGCCAACGTCAAGATCGACGGCGACCCGCCGGGCCTCGACAACGCGGTCGAGCGCCTCCTCGGAAAGTCCCGCGAAGAGGTCGCCAAGCTCGCCCGCGAGATGCTCGAGGGCAACCTGCGCGGCGTGCTCGCCAAGCTCTCGCCGGAGCAGGTCAACGAGGACAAGGAGAGCTTCGCGCGTGAGCTCATCGAGGAGGCCGAAGCCGACCTCGGGCGCCTCGGGCTCACCCTCGATACCTTGAAAATCCAGACAGTCGCCGACGACGTCGGTTACCTCGACTCGATCGGCCGCAAACAGACCGCCCAGCTCATCCGACGGTCGCGTATCGCCGAGGCCGAGCGCCAGTCCGAAGCCGACGTCCAGTCGGCGGAGAACCTGCGCAAGACCCGCATCGCCCAGGTCTCGGCCGCGATGCAGATCTCCAAGGCCGAGGCCGACAAACGTATCATCACGGCGACCACCTCGCGCCCGGCAGAGGTCGCGCGGGTGCGCTCCGAGATCGAGTCGCAGATCGCGCGCGCCGAAGCCGAGCTGCGCGTGCAGACCGCGCGCATCGAGCAGGTCAAGGTGCAGCTCGAGGCTGACGTCGTCGCCCCAGCACTCGCCTACAAGAGCCAGATGGAGTCCAACGCCAAGGCCGACGTGGCGTCCATCCGCGAGTCGGGTCTGGCCACCGCAGAAGGTCTGAAGCAGCTCGCAATCCGCTGGAGCGAGGCGGGTGACGCGGCCCGTCAGATCTTCCTCCTGGAGAAGCTGCGAACGCTCGTCGGCATCATGGTGGGCACGGTCAAACACGCCCAGATCGACCAGTTCACGATGGTCGGCAGCGGGGGGGCACCGACCACCGCGGGCCAGGTCGCAAGCCTCGTCGAGCAGCTCCGCGCCACGGGGATCGACTTGCCGGCGGCGCTCGATCGGTTCGTACAGGTCGGCCGCGGAGTCGACGCCGTCCGTGTCCCCGCGCCCCCGCCAACGCCGCCCAAGGGGCGATGACGCTTCATTATAGGACGCGAATCGCGGACACGGTTGACCCGCGGGCGCGATGAAGGCAAAGCTGCCGCCCATGCGCGCACTTCCCATCGCACTCTCGTTCTCCCTGCTCGTCGCCTGCGGCGATGACAAGTCGCCCAACTCCGATACTTCGGACACCCCCGACACTTCGGACACCGCCGACGCTTCGGACACCGCGGACACCGATGCCGAGACCCCGGTCCCGGCCGACCAGGTGTTCGCCTTCCGCGCCTTCCCCGGTCAGTCCATGGGCGACGGGCCGTTCCCCAACGACGGGCTCATCGGCGACGATGGCCTCATCGACCTCGCCCCGTTGAAGGCCGATGCCCGCTTCGGCGACATGTCGCGCGACGAGCTGCTCGACCGCACCGACGCGCAGATCGCCAAGAAGGGCGCCTTCGGCTTCGTCAGCTCGGTCTTCTTCCCGATGAACGCCGAGCCCGACCTGGCCACCTTCGAAGACAACGTCAGCTTCGTCGCGCTCTCCGGCCCCGAGTCGGGCAAAGCCTTCCCCGGACTGGTGTCGTGGTCGGCCTCGACCCGCGCCTTGTCGGTCTTTCCGGCGTGGGGCCACTACCTCGTCCCGGGCTCGACCTACGGCGTCTTCGTCACGACCGGCGTGAAGACCAAGGACGGCACGGCCATCACCGCACCGCAGGCCTTCGCCGATACGATCAACCTCACGGCCGAGTCGCCGTCAGCCGAGCTGACCCACGCCCGCGAGGCCTTTGCGCCGCTCCGCGCTCACCTCTCGGTCATCGACACCTCGGCGGTCATCGGCACTGTCTTCACGACCGAGGCGACGCTGCCCTGGTTCGACAGCCTCGTCACCGCCGCCACGAGCTGGCCGCTCGAAGCTCCGAGCCGCACGGTCGCCTTCACGACGACTGGCGCCCCCATCATCGCCGCCGACGTCAAAGGCCAGGCGCTCGCCGACTACTTCGGCACCCCGGTCGCCCCGTTCGCCACCACTCCGACCGCATGGGGCCCCGGCTCACGTTCATCCGCCGCCGGCCTTCCGGGTGGCACGGCCTACACGGGCGGCAGCTTCACCGGCAACATCGGCTATGTCGTCAACGGCTCGCTCGTGATGCCGAGCTATTCTGCCACCATCCCGAGCGCCGACCTCATCCCGGAGCCCATCGTCTTCGCGAACGGTGCGCCCGTCCTGCGCAGCCGTGTCATGGTGCCGTTCACGGCCTACTTCTGCGACAGCCACCTCGATGGCGACAACCTCGACCCCAACGCCACGGTGCGCTTCGCCATCTTCACCCACGGCGGCACGGCCATCCGCTCGGACGCCTTGTCCTTCGCGGTCGCCAACTGCGAGAACGACTACGCTACCATCGCTGTCGACCTGCCCTTCCACGGCGGCCGCCAGGACGTGCGAAAGCTCGACGACCTGATCGCGACGGTCCGCGTCGACAACGAGAATTCCTACTCCGGTAAGAATAGTGGCGACGAAGGCTTCGTCCCCGACGGCATCGGCGACAACGGCTCGGCCACCGCCACCGTCGGCAACCTCTTCGCGCTCGCCGACAACTTCGACCCCGACATCCTCGAAGCCAACCTCATCGCCATCAGCGTCGAGCACATCGTCTTGGCCCGCTACCTGCGCGACCCGACCAAGCTCGCCGCCCTCTTCGGCGTCACCATCGATGCGGACCGCCTCGTCACGCAGAGCCTCTCGTTCGGGACGAGCTTCACGACGGCCGCGCTCACGCACCCGGCGCTCAACGTCAAGGGTGTCGTCCAGAGCGTCGGCTCGGGCGGCATGTTGACCCTGAACCTGCCCATCGCGCCAAACAATGCGGCGCTCGCCTCGGGCATCGTGAGCTCGCTGCTCAGCCTTCAGTCGACCATCCCCGAGATCATGGAAGGCGCCTGGGAAGACCCGTTCCTGGCGCTTCTGCAGTGGCTCTCGCAGCGCGGCGACCCGCAGGGTTATGCGCCCTTCGTGCTCCGCCATCGCGCGTCCGACCGACCGGCCTTCCACGTCTTTGGCTCGGGCGACTCGTGGGACGAGACGCTCAGCTCGCTCGCCCAGCTCTCGTTCAACGCCGCCTGGGGAGTGCCCGTCTTCACGTCCGGCGCCGACTGGACGCTCGACGCCTCGATCCCCGGCGCCGCGACCGTGAACGCCACCGCCTGGACAACACCCATCAAGGACAACCTCACGGCGCCCGGCGGCACGTTCTCGGCCGCCTACTTCTACAACGCGGACTCGTGCCACCCGCAGGTCGTGACCCCCATCTGCGAGTGGACCTACCTGCCCCCGTACCCGCCCGCCACCGCCCGCGCGACGCCGCTCTACTCGGTGTCGCCCGTGTGCGCGCTGCAGACGCCCATGATTGAGTTCGTCGAGGCCATCGCAGACGGCGTCTCGCCGGAGATCACCGCCCCGCGCGGTGACTGCGACTCCATCTACGCGCCCTGACCGGCGTGTTCGGGCTCGGCAGACAGTCTGCGCTCGTCGCGCTGGCGCACGCGGTCACTCTCGCTGACCTCGACGCCTGGCGTCCGCTGCTCGGCTCGTTGCCTGGCCGTTGGTTTGTGCGTCGCCGCGTGCGAAAGGCGCTGCAAGCAGCGGCCCGCCGACTCGGAGCGACGGTCGAGGTCGGCCAGACGACGCGGCTCGACGTGGCCTCCGAAGCCGACCCCGTCGGCGCCAGGGTCGCACTCTTGCAGGCCGCCTGGCTCATCGCGGCGGGACGGGGCACGCTGGTCGCCGAGCCTTCCTTGGCCGCCGTCCTCCAGACCGAGGCGGGCGCGTCCGCCGCCATCGCACGCCGGGCGGACCTCACCTCGACCTACTGGAAAGCGGTCCGCGAGGTGTCGACTGCGCCGCGCCGCACGCTCGTCATCGCGTCCGTCATAGGCCTCGTCGTTGTCGCCACCGTCACGTCGGTGGTCGTCGCCTCGTCCTCGTCGGAAGAACCGGCCGCCCCGCTCGCGAGCGGCCCGATCAACCACCTCGAGACCACCCAGGAAGCCCCCTGGATCGAGGCCATCACCGACTGGGTCGTGGCCGTCGACCAGCTCGGTCGTCTGCGGTCCGAGGGGGCTCTCTCGGCCCCCATCCGCGAAGCCGAGGAGACCGTCGCCGCGCACCGCGAAGCCATCGTCGGTGCCGAGATGACGAGCCTGTCCGCGGGCGCCAAGAAGGCGTTCGCCGATGTCCTCGACGCGGGGCTCGCCGCGACCGACGGCAAGGACGGCTGGGAGGAGCGTGAGAACATTTTTGCAGAGGCGGTCCGCACGCTGAACCGTGTGCTCGCGCGCGACGGCATCGGCTACTTCTTCGACGCGTACGCAGCCTTCTACCCGGACGGGCGCGGCGAGGTGGGGCTGTTCTCGTTCAAGGTCGTGGACCGCATCCGCTACCGCCAATCGGGTGGCGGCGGGCCGGCCCTGGTCGACGCGCTGCATCTGCGCCGCATCGATAGGCTCAACCTCGTGCAGTTCCTTTTGGGCTACACCAGCAAGCGTATGGATGTGGCCGTCATCCTGCTCGACAAGCTCGAACAGCAGCTCGCGACACGTCTGTTGCCCGCCCTTCGACCCAACGCCGACATGCCGCTGCGGGTCGACGGCGACCCGGGGGACGAGGACTCCACCTGGTGGGCGGCCGTCAAGAAGCGTTCAGGCCAGCACGCGCGTGAAGCCTTCAACGGGGCCTTCCCAGGCGAGCAACAGGCCCTCACGGAGCTCGGCGAGCTCTTGCAGAAACGGGTCGCTCTCTTCGAAGATTGGAATGCACGCCTCGCACATCGAAACATCACGCTGCGCGAGCCCGAGAACCTCGAGATCCCGACGACCTACCGCGACCAGTTCGAGCGTGCGACGTCGCAGCTCTCCCGCGCGGAGCTCGACGACATCCAGGAGCGGCTCGAGGTCGCCTCGAACCGCAAGTTCTTCAACCGCCTCATCGCGCGCCACGCCGCCTCGGTCGAGCGCCACGAGGTCCAACATCGCCTCGACTACGGCGAGGTCGAGTTCCGGGTACCCGCGGCGTTGTACACGCTGCTCGGAGTCGACCCGGAAGACGAACGTGTCAAAGCCGACAAGTCCATCGAACGCACCGCCTACGAGCTGTCGGCCTACGTGGCCGAGCTGGCGCGTGACCCCGCCTGGCTGCAGGTGAATCTGGCGCTGCTGGCCGAGCACCTCTACGATGGCTCAGGTGGCGCCGAAGGCTACTCGGCCCTGCTGATCCTCGATGGGCTGGGCGAAGAGCTCAAGGTCTTCGGGTCGGGGCCGGACTCTCTCCGGCCGTTGTCAGACAAGCTGCCTGTCGCCCCGGAGCACGTCGCGAGGCTGCACCTCGCACTCATGGACAAGCCCGCACATGAGCTCGCGCAAGCCGCCGAGGTCTTGTGGCAACGATGGTTCGACAAACCGCTCGCCTCACTCGCGCGTGAGGACGAGCCGCACGAGTAGACCCCCATGCCCGCCTCCCCACTCGTCGGCGCACGCCTCCGGCTCTGGACGCCTCACTTCATCGCCGCGGTGGTGCTCGCCCTGTCGGCCCCGGGTCAGGCCAACGCCACACCCTCGAGCTACGAGAACGAGCGCACCCAGAAGGTCATGGACGCCGAAGGCCTCGTCGCGGTCGAGAACCCCGAGGGCCAACGTATCCGCAAGATCCACATCGTGCGCCACGACGTCTTCGTCGAGGACGAGCCATGGCCGACGTTTCTCAATGTATTCCACGCGCTGAGCCACGAGGACATCGTCGCACGTGAGCTCCTCTTCGCGGTCGGCGAGCCGTGGGACCAGAACCGTATCGACGAGACCACACGTAAGCTCCGGGACCAGGGCATCTTCGCCTTCGTCCGCATCGTGGCGGTCCGACCAGCCGGGCCCGCGCCCACGCCCGCGCCCGCGCCCACGCAAGCGCCCACGCAAGCGCCCACGCAAGCGCCCACGCCCACGCAAGCGCCCACGCCCACGCAAGCGCCCACGCCCACGCAAGCGCCCACGCCCGAGCAAGCGCCCAAGCCCGCGCCCGCGCCCGAGCAATCGCCCACGCCCGAGCTCGCGCCAACGCCCGCGCCCACGCCCACGCCCACGCCCACGCCCGCGCCCGCGCCCGCGCCCGCGCCCACACCCCCGCAAACGCTCGACGAAGGCGTCGACGTCCTCGTCTTCACCCGCGACCTCTGGTCGCTCCGCCTCGAGTCCTCATTCTCGTTCACGGGTGACCGCTTCGATGTCCTGGCGCTCACCCTCATCGAGCGCAACCTGCTCGGACGCAACGTCCAGGCGGCGCTGGCCTTCGAGCTCCTGCCCAAGACCTGGAGCATCGGCGGCCTCTTCATCGACCGCCGTATCCTGAGCTCGCGCTGGCAGCTCTCGAGCTCGCTCGACCTCGTCTTCTCACGCGACACGAGTGAGCTCGAAGGCACCCGCGGCGGCCTCACCTTCGGGATCCCGCTCTGGGACCTGCGTGAGCGCTGGGGCTTCGACGTCTCGGTCGCCTGGAACGAGACCGTCGGGCGTCAGCTCTCGGGCTCCGACCTCCTGACCTGGGACGACCCCCAGACCCTCGAAGAAGAGAACATCCAACGTATCTGGTACCAGGACCTCGTCTCGGTCACCGCGTCGGCCCATCGCCAGCTCGTCACCGACGACCACATCCACCGCCTGTCTTTCGGCTACGCCGCCAGTATCCGGCGCTTCGACGTCCACCCGGACACCGGTCTCAGCCGCGACTCCGCGGCCGCCGACAGCTTTCGCGACGACGTCCTGCCGCCCTCGCGCGACCAGCTCTACCCATACATGCGCTGGCAGTTCTTTACACCGAAGTGGACAACCTTCACCGATCTGGGCGCCTACGGCCTGTCCGAAGACGTCCGCGTCGGGCTCGGCTTCGACCTCACGCTGGCCGCCCCGCTCGAAGCCTTCGGCAGCGACGAGGACGCCCTCACCTGGGAGGCCGGCCTGTCCTGGGTCGCCACCCCGACGTTTGGAACCGACTCATCCAACGTTGCCAACGTTGCCAATAAGGCCCTCATCGACCTGTACGCCGGCTTGTATGGCCGCCTCGAAGATAGCGAGGTCATCGACCAGGTCTACCGCGTGCGCCTGCGCGGCGCTTCCCCACGCTTTCTCCTCGGCCGCGTCGCCGTCTACGCCGACCTGACCTCACGTGTGGCCGACTCCGCACGCACACTCGTCGCACTCGGCGGCGACAACGGGCTACGCGGCTTCCAGAGCCAGGCCTTCTACGGCTTTGGCGCCGACAGCCTGCGTTTCAACCTCGAGCTTCGCTCGCCGCCGTTGGTCATCGGCTCGGTCCACATCGGCGGGGTGGTCTTCTACGACGTCGGCGGCGTGGGCCCGAACCCCACCGCCATCGACATCCACCAGGCCGTCGGGCTGGGCGTTCGTGTGCTCCTCCCACAGTTCAACCGCTACGCCTTCCGCTTCGACCTCGGCTTCCCCTTCGATGGCCAGACGACGGTTCTCCTGTCGTTCGGCTCGTCGCAGATGCTCCCGCTGACCGCCCTCGAAGACGCCAAGCTCGCCGACTGAGCCCGCTCCGGGTCGGCCATCCCCCGCACACCCCCGCGCGGCATGGCTCGCCATGCGGTCGCGCGCGTTCAAGGTGAGTCGTGTTCACGAAGTGGGCGCGAGCCGTTGAAAACGTGCACATCTCGCGTACAATCCCGCTCCACCTGACGATGCTCGGGTATCCACACCATAGGGGCTGGACACTGGGCGCGCGGGGAGGTGGCGATGACCGAGGAACACCACTCGCTACAGGCTCACACGAGCCACGTGACCGCGCTACGGTTCACAGCCGACGGGAACTATCTCGTGTCGGCCGGCATGGACAACGCGCTCAAGCTCTGGTCGGTCGAAGACGACTGGGAGATGGTCGCCTCCATCGAGGCGCACGAGAAATCCGTCAATGATTTCGCGCTCTCCCCGGACCAGACGACGCTTGTCACCGTCGGCACCGACAAGCTCGTCAAGCTCTGGAGCTTTCCTGACCTGGCGCCCATCGACGCGCTCCAGGGCCACAAGAACACGGTCGCCGCGGTGCGTTTCTCGCCCGACGGCAAGCTCATCGCGACTGCCAGCTTCGACACCACCGTCAAGATCTGGGACCGCGAGTCGGGCGAGTGTATCCACACGCTCAAGGGCCACAAACGTAACGTCACGTCTTTGACCTGGGTGAAGAACGGCACGCAGCTCGCGTCGGCCGGCCTCGGCGACGACATCATCCTCTGGAAGCTCCCTTCGGGCGACAAGACCGAGCTCGTCACGGGCCACAAGTCCGCCGTCGTGCTGGGCGACCTCACGCCCGACGGGACGAAGCTCATCTCGGCCGGCTACGAGGGCCAGATCAAGCTCTGGTCGACCCAGACCTGGCAGCCCAAACACTCGTTCGAGCCCGGCGCGGCGGGCCACCTGTGCCTGGCCCTCGCGCCGCACGGGACCATGCTCGCCATCGGCAGCGAGAAGTCCGTCGCGGTCTGGTCGCTCGAGACCTACGAGGAGCTCACCGAGCTCCCCATCAAGCCCAAGGGTGTCCACGCGGTGGCGTTCTCGCCCGACACCGAATGGCTCGCGGCTGCGGCCTCCGACAAACGTATCCGGATCTGGTCCGTCGACAGCATCATCTAGGTCCGCGCCCGCCTTCGGCCAGGCCCACGCGAGCCATCGTGTAGCCGCGAACCCGCGGACTGCGCGGATATTACGCGCTTTGTCGAATGACCTGGCCCGCCGCTTGGTTTGTCCCCGGACCTCAGCTATGACGCGCCGCCTCTGGCGTCCTCAGCCGCCGAGCCCGGCCGCAACCAACAAACAACCCGAGTGAGCGTTTCATGCAGACCCAGGCCACCCTCGATCGCCTCGCCCAACTCGCCGGGTTCGTGAAGCTTCCCAACTTCGCGAGCTTTGCCAGTTTCACGAACCTCAAGACGGGCCTCCCCAAGCAGATCGCGCGCATCCTCGAAGCCGGCCCCGGCGGCGAGCTTGGCCGTCGTGAGGGTGAGAAGTGGGCCATCGCCGGCATGGCGACCCTGCTGACCGGCAACAAGCCGGCGGCCCTCTCGATGTTCGCCCGCGGCGTCGCCCTCCTCGAGCGCAACTGGCGTGAGCGTCACCCGGAGTTCGAAGGGGGCTTCAAGAACCGCATCGCCGAGTCGGTCCGCTTCTACGAGGAGACCCACCGCAACCCCGTGAACCGCCGCCTGCACCAGGTCGGCATCCCGATGATCGTCGGCGGCGCGCTGGGCCTCATCCTGGCCCCCGCCTATCGCCCGGTCTGGCTCGCATCGGCCGGCTCCTTCGCCGTGGGCTGGGGCCTCAACATCCTCGGTCACTCGAAATTCGAGAAGAACCGTCCTGCCTTCTCGGCCGACCCGCTCTCGTTCATGACTGGCCCCCTCTGGGACGTGAAGCAGCTCTTCGCGTCGCGCCGCGGCCTGCGCGCGAACAAGGGATGAAAACCTTGAGCACACTCACCTTCGTGTGGACGGCCTGCGTCATCACGGCCATCGCCGGGTGTGCCTCGAGCCCTGAGCAACGCGGCTACACCCCTCCTGGCGCCTCGCAGCGGCCAACGGCCGTCCGCGACCTCCCGCCCCAGGTCGCGCGTCAGGGCGAGCTGTCCGTCATGCTCGCTGACAAGCTGCGCGGTGCCAGGTCCTGCAACGACGTCGGACGTGAGCTCGAGAGCTTCACGCAGAGCTACCGGGCCGAGCTGAAAGAGACCCAGGCCGCTCTCGTCCGCTGGGAGCGACACGCGTCGGAGGCCGAGCTCAAGGCCTATTACAAGCGTGTCTTTCCGGCCATCGAGGTCCGGATCGACGCCGGCATCCGCTGCAAGGACCACCGCGCTGCGCGCCTGGCCTTCGATCGGTTCTTTGCCGCCACAGGGCTCGACCAGGCCGCGAACTGATCCTACCCCTTGGCTTCGCCGCAAGGGAGGTGTGACTGCACCGCCCTAGAGCCTCACCGCTAAAGGTGAGTCCAACCTGCCGCGAACCAAGGGTTTTTTATGTCTGGACCTCGACATGCCCTCGTCATCGGGGCCAATCGCGGCATCGGCCTCGAGCTGACGCGCCTCCTGGTCGCACGTGGACAACGGGTCTCCGCCACCTATCGAACCGATCCTGGGGGGCTGCCGACGGTCGGCTCTACGACCCTCATCGCAGGCATCGACCTCGAGCACCCCGAGACGCTCTCGGCCCTCGCCGATGGCGACCGCATCGACGACCTCATCGTGAACGCCGGGATCTATCCGAATGATAGGCCCAATGACAAACCCAGCGACCGGCCCGACGCAGGGCAGGGGGCCATCGACCTGTCCGCCCTGATTCGC
This sequence comes from uncultured Myxococcia bacterium, assembly GCA_942493285.1. Classification (GTDB taxonomy): domain Bacteria; phylum Myxococcota_A; class UBA9042; order PHBI01; family PHBI01; genus WYBB01. The sequence continues at coordinate 3,964,407 of OW818691.1, read as the reverse complement.
GGCTTCGCAGTCAACGCCGCCGGTCCCCTGCTCGCCGTCCAGGCGCTCGGCAAGCGGCTCGGGGAGGGCTCGCGGGTCCTGCTCGTGACGAGCCGCATGGGCAGCATCGGCGACAACGACTCGGGCCACTCATACGCCTATCGGATGTCCAAGGCGGCTCTCAACATGGCCGGCAAGTCCCTGTCCATCGACCTCAAGCCGCGTGGGATCTCGGTCGCCCTCATCCACCCGGGCTGGGTGCGCACCGACATGACGAGCGGGCAGGGGCACTTGAACGCAAGTGAGTCAGCGGCCGGCATCCTCGCTCGGCTCGATCAGCTCGATCCCTCGACGACCGGCACCTTCTGGCATCAGAACGGCCAGGTCCTCTCCTGGTAGGGAAGCAGCGCGAGTAGGAGGCGCTCGGCCTCCCGCTCGGCGTGGCGAGTCCGCCTGCGCGCTTCTGGGGGTCAGCCCTTGCCGATGCAGTGGAAGACACCGTCGGTCGAGCCCAGGAAGATGCGCCCGTCCTGCACGACGGCCGTCGAGTGCAGGCGTCCGCCGAGCTTCATCGTCCAGAGCTCCTTGCCAGCGCTGGCCGTGACGCAGTGAAGCGTTCCGGCCATGTCGCCGACCAGGACCTTGTCGCCGACGACCGTCGGGGACGCCCACGTGCCTTGCCCCAGCATGTAGGTCCAGGCGACCTTGCCAGTCGCCTTGTCGAGGGCCTCGAGGCGCCCACCGGCCGACCCGATGAAGAGCTTATCGCCCGCGACCGCAGGTGTGCTCCAGAAGCCGCCCTTGGCCTTGTGTTTCCAGATCTCCTTTCCATCCTTACGCGAAAAGGCGAACAGATACGGGTTCTTGTCCTGGGCCGCCGCGTAGACGAGATCGCCCGAGACGACCGGCGAAGCGTCGGTGTCGTCGCCGGTCTTCGACATCCAACGCTTCTTGCCCGTCGCCTTGTCGAGGCAGAAGAGCTCACCGTCGTAGGTCGCGGCGTAGACCTCGTCGTCGACCACGGCGGGTGACGTCTCCGACCCATACGAGCCGGTCTTCTTGCCGCGATTGATGCCACCGACGAAGGCCTTCCAGTGCATGGCGCCGGTGTGTGGGTCGAGGCAACGCACGTTGCCGTTCTCACCCGCGATGTAGAGCTTGCCGTCGACCACACACGGCGAGCTGTCGAGGTCGTAGCCCGTGTTCAAGCGCCAGAGCACCTTGCCGGTCGCGGCGTCGAAGCAGCGCAGCCAGTCGTCCACGTTGCCGGTATAGAGCTTGTTGTCCCAGAAGCAGCTCGAGCCCTTGAACTGGCGAGGTGCTTCGAAGCGCCACTTGATGGCGCCGGTCTTGGCCTCGAAGCAGTAGAGGCTCTTGCCCTGGCTGCCGATCCAGACGTGACCGGCGTAGGCCACGGCCTGTCCCGTCCAGCCCGTCCCGCGCCATACGAAGGGCTCGCCGTAATAGAGCGAGGGAAAGTCGATCATCCGGTGTTTCCACAGGATCTTCGGCTTCTCGGCAGGGATCTCCCCATTGCCGTAATACGTGTGCGACGGGTTGCCCCGGAACATGAGCATCGCGTCTTTGGCCGTCGACGTCCCGCCATGCGGCCACGCCGGGAGGTCGACCTTGCCGTTGACCTCGGCGGGCTCGTCCGACTTGCCTCTGCCCACGCGTGGGATGTCGGTGCCACGCGCGAACACTTCACGCGACGAGAGGACGACCGGAGCCGCGAGGGCGATGCCCCCGACCGACTTCAGGAACGAGCGGCGGTTCATGTGCAGCCTCGAACGAGCGCCCGCGAACGAGCGCGGGACCGGGGTGTAGGGGCGGGCGACGACGTCAGATCGACCCGGCCCTAACGGCTGATACAGGTCGACTGATTCCGGATGGCGCAGGGCGAGGAGACGATCAGAGTGAAGTGACCTGCATTCACTGCGTCAGGAGCCCGCTGAAGCCTGGCCGTTCTGGACTGGCCGCAATCAGTCGGTGATCTTCCGGGCCGCCCGGATCTGCTCCATCGTCTTGCGGTACTCGACTTCGTAGTCGGTCGTACCTTCCTGGAGGTTCTTGATGCGCTGCTTGACCTGCTTGTCGAGGTCGCTGTCGACGTTCAGCTCCTTCTTGAGCACAGGAGCGATGGCGCCGCGCAGGTCGGTGTCCTCGCCGAAGACCTCGTCCACGTGGTGGGACTGCAGCATGATCTCGACGATCTGGTCGGCGAGCCAACCGACGGCGTCGTCGTTGAGGCCAAAGCCGCGCTCGGCCGCGAGCTTGGTCTTCAGCTTGAACGTCTGCGAGTAGTCGAGGCCACGGGTCGCGACGAGGTCCCGAGCCATCTCGGTGATCTCGTGGTCCATGCGGCGGTACTCTTTCAGGACGCTCTCGACGTCGAGCTCGACCTCGGGCCGGCTCTCTGCGGAGACATCGATGAGCTCCTTGTCGACGAGCGTGTCCACGATGCTCTTGGCGATGGTCGGGATTCGTTCTCTGTGGAGCCGCATGTAATCCTCCGCGCTTCAGTGCATCCAGGGCCGCTGAAATCGGCGGTCGCGCATAGCACGCGATTTCGCCCGCTCCCAGAGGAAAGAACCTTGTAGCTGTGGTGGTCCGGCCCTAACCTCCGGCCCATGACCAACCCGATCACCGTCCTGACGGCTTCTCTTGTGCTCGCCACGGTGGCGGGCTGCGATCAGGGGCACGGCTTCCTCGCCGGCGATTTCCTGGAGGTCGCCGACTGTGAGCGGCTGGGCGAAATGACCCGCATCGAGCCTTTCGAGCTCGAGCTCCAGTTCCTCAGCGTCCAGTCGGCGTCGGGCGCCACCGTCATGCGCATGTCCCCCAACGCGGCGCGCACCGACCTCGCCGACCAGGTCGGCATCTCCATTTCGGAAGCCGCGGAGCTGAAGCTCGCGACCGAGGCTTCCCAGCGCACCTTCGAGCTGCGGGCGGACGGCACAGGCGCGGCCGAGCTCACCCTGGCGCTGATGGATCGTTGCCGCCACGTGAGCACACCGCTCGTGGCCGTCGGCACCATCACCTTCGGAGCGTGGGGCTGGAAGAACGGGGAACGGGTCCGCGGGTCGATGGCCTTCGATGTGGTCGACCGTCGGACCGGTGCGGTCGTCGGCACCAACTTCGCGGGTGACTTCGACTTCGAGTCGCTCACCGGCTCCCCTTACACGCCGTTCGCCCCGATCGACTATTGAGCGACGATTGAGGCGACTCGTCGCTCGGAGCCCCCGCCGGAGGGCCAGCGACAAGGCCCTCTCGCGGGCCCTGAGTGAGCGGGTGCAGGGGGCTGGCTACCCGAGGTTCTTGATCACGCCGTCGACAAAGCCTTCGGTCGTGGCATCGCCGCCGAGGTCGCGGGTCCGGATGCCGGCCTGCAGGGTCGCAGAGATCGCATGGTCGATGCGGTCGGCCGCGGCCGTCTCGCCCAGGTGGCGAAGCAGCTCGACCGTCGGTCGGATGAAGGGCATCGGGTTGGCGACGCCTTTGCCATCGAGGTGGTTCGCGATGCCGTGGATGGCCTCGAACACGATGACGTCGCCCGCGCCCTCGAGCGTGCCGGACACGTTCGCGATGCCGCCGACGAGACCGGCGCACAGGTCCGAGAGCAGGTCGCCGAACAGGTTCTGCGCCACGATGACGCCGTACTGGTTCGGCCTCTTCACGAGCTGCATGCAGGCGTTGTCGGCGATGACGGCTTCGAAGGTGATGTCGGGGTAGTGCTTCGAGACTTCCTTTCCGACGTCCAGGAAGAGGCCGTCGGCCTTCTTCATGATGTTGGCCTTGTGCGCCAGCGTGACCTTCGTCTTGCCCTCGCGCCGCGCGACCTCGAAGGCCTTGTGAACGATGCGCTCACACGCAACCCGGGTCGTGATCTTGATGCTCTGCACGACGCCGGGGACGACCTGATGCTCGATGCCCGAGTAGACGTCCTCGGTCGCTTCGCGCACGATGGTGACGTTTACGTCCTCGTAACGACTCGGGAATCCGAGCTGGCTTCGAATGGGGCGCACAATCGCGAACAGGCCGAGCTCCTTGCGGAGCCGCACGTTGGGTGACTCGTAGCCAAAGCCGACGGGTGTATCGAGCCTGCCCTTCAGCGCAATGCCGGTCTCGCGGATCTTCTGCACCGAGCTCGCGGGCAGAGCGCTGCCGTGGGTCTCCAGCGCCGAGACGCCGCAGGGGGCTTCTTCCCAGGCGATGTCGACGCCCGTGGCGGCGACGAGTCGGAGCGCGGCCTTGGCGACCTCGGGGCCAGTGGAATCGCCGGGGATGAGGGTGACGCGGTGAACCATGTTCAGAGCTCCGAGAGGAGGGCTTCGGTGAGCTGGGCCGTGGAGGACGAACCGCCGAGGTCGCCCGTGCGGACCTCGCCGCGCTCGAGCACCTTGGCGATCGCGTTCTCGATGCGCTGGCTTGCGCGGCGCTCGCCCATGTGGGCCAGCATCATCGAGCCCGAGCGAAGGAGTGCGATCGGGTTGGCCAGCCCCTTGCCGGCGATGTCGGGTGCGGTGCCGTGGACGGCCTCGAACACCGCGTAGCGGTCGCCGATGTTGGCGCCCGGGACCACCCCGAGCCCGCCGACCAGGCCGGCGGTCAGGTCGGAGACGAGGTCGCCGAACAGGTTGTCGGTGATGAGGACATCGAACTGGGTCGGGTCGAGGACGAGGTCCATGAAGACCTGGTCGACCGAGACCTCTTTGGTCTGCAGGTACGGATAGTCGGCGGCGATCTCGCGTGCGACGCGTAGGAACAGGCCGTCTGACAGCTTCATGATGGCGCCCTTGTGGACGAGCGCGATGTGTTTGCGCCCGTTGTAGCGGCACCACTCGTAGGCGTGGCGAACGAAGCGCCGCCAGGCGGTCTCGGTCGAGATGCGGAGCGACTCGACGACGCCGGGCACGGGCTCGTGCTCGATGCCTGCGTAGAGGCCCTCGGTGTTCTCGCGGAAGACCACGAGGTCGACGTTGTCGTGGCGGGTCTTGAGGCCGCGCAGCGAGTTGACGGGACGCAGGCTCACGTAGAGGTCGAGCGCCTTGCGCAGGCCGACGTTGACCGAGGTGAAGCCCTTGCCGACCGGGGTGCCGATGGGGCCCTTGAGGCCGAGCCGGTTCTTCTTCACGCTCTCGATGACGTGGTCGGGCAGGGGCTTGCCGAACTCGGCCATGGCGCCTTCGCCTGCCGCCACGGGCTCCCAGCGGATGCCGGGGCAGACCGCGTCGATGACGCGGGTGGTCGCGTCGGTGACCTCGGGGCCGATGCCATCGCCGGGGATGAGGGTGATCGCGTAGGACATGGTGTGGACTCGGCGTCGCGGGTTCGAGCGTCAGGTGGAGGCGGTTCCAGCGGCCGGTCGACGAGGATCGCTCGGCTTCATCGACTCATGCCCCTCCCGGAGGCGGCAGTTAGCACGGCGCTGGACGCGTCTCAAGGCGCACCTTCGCGCACCGCGGATGGCGCCGCTCATGCGGCCGGGCACGCGTGGCTCCGGGGTTGCAAGTTGACGTCTGGCCAAGCTCGTGTTTCCAATGCGCGCACGTGTCGTGACGCGGGCCTTCCGCGTCGAACCAGCTCAGCGTCGCCGCCGAGCAGAACACGCGCCCTCTCCGGTCGGGATTGTCCTGACACTCCGCCAGCTCTGTGGCGCTCGGAAGCGCGCAACGACGTCGCGACGTCGCAAAGTGGCCCCCATGGCCGCCAAGTAACCCCAGGAGCCGAGCCCATGCGTCTCAAGTCGATTCTAGCCCTCATGATCTCGGCCGCGGCCCTCTCCGCCTGCGGTGACCCTGTGACCGACGACAATGACATGACCGCCACGCCGAAGGTCCCGTCGGTTCCGACCGACTTCGACGTCGACGACTCCATCGATGGTGCCAAAGACAAGGTCGACTTCAAGATCCTGAACGCGCGTAAGGATGGCAAGGCCACCGTCGCGGTCAAGTTCGCAGATGACCACAAGGTCTCCGGCACCGTCGGCGTCGTCGGCTCGGACGGCACGACGAACGTCGAGGCCAAGATCGTCTCCGAGGGTGAGAACGACTACGTCATGACCTTCCCCGTGAAGGATGGCGACAGCTACTTCCTCAAGGTCTCGGCGACCAAGGGCAAGTCGAAGTACACCGTCAACTTCACCATCGAAGAGGTCGCGGTCGTGGTCGACCCGTGCGCCGGTGTCGAGTGCAGCGACGAGGAGGAGTGCAAGGAAGGCAAGTGCGTGGAGATCCCGCCGGCCGTCTGCAATCCCACCTGCAGGGGCGGGCTCGTGTGCATTGGCGGCGAGTGTGTCAAGCCTTGCGGCGGCGCTTGCGCGAAGGGCCAGATCTGCAACCGCACCCGCAACGAGTGTGTGCGCGACCCTTGCTACCAGAAGACCTGCGCCGCCGGTGAGAAGTGTGTCGGTGGTACCTGCAAGGCGACACCACCGGTCATCAAGCCGTGCAACCCGGCTTGTGCTGCGGGCCAGACCTGCAACAATTCGACTGGCAAGTGCGAGGGAACGCCGACCGAGGTTCCCCCGGGTCCCGGACCTGACACCTGCGCCGGCCCGCTCAACGGCTCCATCGTCCAGGTGCTGCCGCAGGGCGCCAAGTCCGTCCTCGTCATCAACCGCGGCTCGAAGGTGTGCGTGAAGGTCGGCCAGACCGGCCGCATCAACGGAGTCAACGGCGTCTTCAAGATCACCGAGGTCTACGAGTTCCGCTCGAAGGGTGTCATCGACGTCGATGACAAGACCATCGGCGCCAACCGCGGCGTGACCATCAACCGCTGACGGTTGTCGACATCAGTGGGCGTCATGCGATGCCTGCTTCAAAAGCGCCCGCCTCTCGCGGGCGCTTTTTTTTGGCGTTTTCGAGGGTGGCGAAAGGGCCTCTGGCAGTGGCGCAGCGGCCTCACATCGGGCTCTGAAGCAAACTTAGGGTCCGCAGAACAGCACTTGACGAGGGGGGCTCGAATCAATCGCGGCGGGACCCGTCAAGGCGCATGTCCGGACGGTCCGGACGACGCCACGAACCTGGAGAAACAGCATGAACGCCATCAAGACCCTCGCCCTCGCCCTCGGCCTCACCCTTGTTTCCGGCGCCGTCCTTGTCGATGACGCCTCCGCCCGCCCCAACCGCGACCGCCACGGTGAATATCAGCAGCCTTACCACCGCCAGGTGTTTGCACCTGTCCGGGTCGTCAACGACCGCAACCAGGTCGTGTCGGTCTTCGTCGATGGTCGCTTCCTCACCCGCGTCGCGCCCCGGTCGCGCGCCGTGGTGGAGCTGCCCTTCGGCTTCCACAACCTCACCTACAAGGTCGGCCATCGCAACACCTACCGCACCGTCTCGGTGCGGGTGACGCGCGGCGGCATGAACCGGGTCGTCATCCCCAATGGCCGGGCGCAGTTCGACCGCGTCGGCTGGTGGTGATGCCGAGTCGATAGAGAGCATCTCCGGGCTGTTGTAGCCCGGTGAACTAAGGGTCGCATCCGATTGGGGTGCGACCCTTTTTGCGTTCGAGAGGCCTACGGCGAGCGTCTGCGGCGTTGCTCGCTCGCGCGCTCCTGCGGCGTACCCACGTACGCCTCGTCGCTTGCTTCGCTCGCTCCTTGCAGCCATCTCGCCTCGGCTCTCTCGAGGCACGGAGGCCTACGGCGAGCGTCTGCGGCGAGCGTCAGGCGAAGTAGGTGCGGAGGCGGCGACGCAGCTCCTGGAAGCGGTTGGCGTCTTCGGGTGGGCGGACGGCGGAGACGAGCTTCTCGCGGCCCTTCTTGGTGCGCTCGATGAGGCCGAACTCCTCCCACGCTGACAGAGCGTGCTGGAAGTTCACGTTGGAGGCGGCCTCGGGGCAGGTGATGTCGCCGACCTGGTAGCGGCGGCGGCCGAGGCTCTGCGCGAGCTTGATGAAGTCGTTCTCTGGCATGGGGCCTTCGACGTGGAACTCGAGGGCCTCGGCGATGAGCCAGTAGGCTTCGACCCACGGGACGATGACGCGGTGCAGGAGCTCCATCGTGGCAGCCCCGCTCTCGGGGATACGGATCTGCACCTGCGTGAAGTCCTCGCCCGCGACGCGCGTGATGAGCCCACCCTTGTCGAAGCTCACCAGCGTGTCGGAGAACTGCGCGGCGAAGCCCTTCTCGGGGTCGAAGATGAACTCGTACTGGAAGGTGCGCGACAGGAACGCGGCGGCCTCCATCACACGGGCCACGTTGGTCACGCCCTGGTCGAGGGTCGAGCGGATGGCGGCCGCGATGATGGCTTCGCTCACGACGAGGTGGACGATGTTGTTCTTGTAGAAGTCGAGGTTGATGCGCGCCTCGGGGACCGGCACGTACACCACCTCGTCCTCGAAGGTATGCATCTCGACCTGCTTCACTTTGACGAGGCGCTTGACCGACTCGTCGATGGCCTCCTGGATGGCCAGCCCACGTGCGCGCGACAGCGGCGAGCTCTCTCCCAGGGCGAAACGTTTGTCGTAGAGGCCGGCCGACTCGAGCATGGTCTTGGCGCTCGCGATGCTGTCGCGGTGGCGCTTCAGGCCGTCCTCGATGGTCTTGGACAGGCGAGCTTGTTTGAGGTTGCAGAACTCGAGCAGGAGCCCGACGCGGGCGACGAGCGTCTCTGACGAGATGCCGCGTTTGTCGTGAAAGAGGAGGCAGGCCGAGACGAGCGCGCTCGGCGTGACCATGGCGACCTTGTTGATGCCATCGCTCACGCGGAAGCCCAGGCGTCGTAGGAACAGCGTGTCGAGGTCGTGGTGGACGCCGTTCTGCTCGTAGATCTGGCGCTTACGCACGCCCTCGTCGAAGCGGGTCAGGGCCTCGCGGCACGAGATCGGCTCGCCGAAATTGACATACAGGCGGCCGTATTTCGCCCACAGGACCTTGGTCGCGGAGATGAGCGCGCCGAAGTTCTCCTTCTTCTTCTCGCCGCCGCCGAGCTCGCGAGAAAATGCTTTCTCTTCGATGACTTGCTCGTAGCCGACGTAGACCGGCACGAAGTGGACGTCGGGCACCGCGCCCGACTTGATGGCGTCGACGATGACCTTCAGCACGCCGAACTTGGGCGACAGCATCTTGCCCGTGCGTGAGCGACCGCCTTCGATGAAGAACTCGATCCAGTAGCCCTCGAGCATGAGCTTCTTCAGGTACTCGCGAAAGGCTAGGCCGTAGCCCTTGTTGTCCTTGAACGAGCGCCGGATGAAGAACGCCCCACCGCGGCGGAAGATGCGGCCGACCGGGAAGAAGTTGAGGTTGTTGCCGGCCGCGATGTGCGGCGGGATGAGCCCGTTGGTGTAGAAGATGTAGGACAGGACGAGGTAGTCGATGTGGCTGCGGTGGCAGGGCAGGAGCACGAGCGGGCTCTTACGCGCGGCCTCACGCACACCTTCGAGGCCCTCCTGGTCGACGACCATCTCGTGATAGATGCGGTTGAAGACGAGCGTCAGCAGGATGCACGACATCTCTACCGTGAGCATCGAGAAGTCGGCGGCCATCTCCTTCAGGTAGCCGTTGACCTCTTTCTGGATACGCTCGGGGGACTCGCCGACCTCCTTGGCGAGGATGCCGATAGCGGTCTGGACGTCAGCGCTCTGCACGATCTCTTCACGCAATTGTGATGCGCGTTTGAGCGTCGGGCCCTTGATGACGCGCTCTTCGATGGAGAGGGCCGCGTGGATTTCGGCGCGTAGCAATGTCGCGAGCTCGGCCACGTCGGTGATGGCCTGGTGGCGCGCGATGAAGTCGGTCAGCTCGATGGTCTTGCCGACCTGAACGAAGGCGCGGCGCCGATTCAGGATGAAGTTCAGGATCTTACGCACGCGGCTCGGGGCCTCGGGTGTGCCGAAGACCTGGGTCCAGAAGGACTTGCGCGCGCGTCCCGGGTCGTGGATCCACACGAGGAGCTGGGGGACCATGGCGATGGGGCGGGTGTCGCCGCGGCTGAGGCGTTCGAGCTGGCACTCGAGGACGGTCGCGAGGAACGAGTCGTCGGTCGACTCGGGGGTGGCCCACGGCCAGAGCTGGCGCTTCTTCAGGAAGACCAGCGCCGCACGTTTTCTCGCGAGCGCATAGGCGAGGCGCTCGTGCGGTTCGAAGTGGTGGCGGTAATAGCCGACGAGGCGTCGCAGGCCGTGCAAGACGATGGCCCAGAGCGGGCGGAAGAACAGCATGGTCGCGATGGTGTTCGCGACAAAGGCCAGCGGGAGGCCACGCTTTCGGAAGGCGAAGTTGAAGTACAGGTAGTCGAGCACGCTGTGGTGGTTCATCACGTAGACGAGGTCGCCGTCGCGCTCGAGCTCACGGATGGTGCGGGTGTGGCGCTCGTCGAAGCCGACCTTGCGGAAGGCGAGCCACATGAAGATGCGCCAGAAGACCCCGGGTCGCTCGAGCATGCCGGTCTCGTTGAGGACGCGGCGGTCGTCGACTCCGGCAAAGCGGTCGGGGCTCTTGAAGGGGCCCTGAGGCCCGGCCGTGGACGAAGGCAAACCGGCCTCCGCCAACGGAGTTGTCTTTGGAGGGGGCGCCGATGAGGCAAGACCCTGATTGGGTTCTGAGACCACGGCCGTCACGGGCGGTGCCATAACACGACCAGGGCGTGTGGGCCACAATCCGAACGGCGGCTGCTCACTGAGCCGACCTAAGCGCTTGCGCACCCGCTTGGAGCCGCTTAACGTCGGGCCGTGTGTCGGGCCCGCGTCTCGGGTTCGTTCAACCCGGCGCCCCGGATTCGATGTCAACCCACGCCCTGACGTTCGCCTCGCTGGTCGCACTCACGACCGTCGCCACACCCGCGTGGGCGCAGGGGGCGGGAGAGCCCACGGGTGTCGTGGGCGACAGCAGCGCCGATGTGCTCGTCGACGTCTGGGAGCCGGGCGTGCTGCCCGGTTTCGATGTGCTGGGGCTCGCGGGGTCGCGGGTGCCAGGCCACCTCTCGCTCGCCTTCGGCCTCATGGGTGGCTATGTCGGGCGACCGCTCGAGGTGGTGCTCGAGTCGGCCCAACGAACGGTCGTGAACGAGATTGTGAGCGCGCGCTGGCGCCTCGATGTCACCGCAGCGCTCGGACTCTTCGACCGGTTCGCGGTGGCTTTGCAGATGCCCGTCGTGCTGGCGCAGAGCGGCGAGACGTTGGAGCTTTTCGGGCGGCCCGCCGAGAAGGTCGCTTCGGGCGGGACCGGCGACATGCGGCTGGGGCTGCGCGGGCGAGTAGTGGAGGGGGCCGGATTTGGGCTCGCGTTGGGACTCGACATGAGCCTGCCGACCGGGACACAGGACAGCTTTCTCACGACGCGTTGGGTGCGGGTCGCGCCGGTGGTCGCGATCGACTGGTACGCGGAGTCGGGGCTCGGTGTGGTCGTGAACCTCGGATGGCGGGTGAATCCGGAGGTCGCGGCGCACAACCTGGTGACGGACGACGCGTTCGCGTGGGGTGTCGGACTCGTCATGCCGACCCCGGTCGAACACGTCGACGTGCGCGCGACCCTGTCGGGGCTGGTGTCGACGGGGCGGGTGCGCGATCCGTCGGGTGCGGCGAATGGAAGCGGTGATCGAGCCGACCGGATCCACCCGATCGAGCTCGACATGGCGCTCGGCATCGCCGAGGCGGGCTTCCGGGTCGAGCTCGGCGGAGGTGCAGGGCTGTCGCGGGGGATCGGCGCGCCGGCATTTCGTGGGTTCCTCGGAGTGACCTGGACGCCCACCTCTGAGCGGGTCGTCGACAGCGATGGCGACGGCATCGTCGATGGTGTCGACCTATGCCCGATGGAGGCCGAGGACCGCGACGGATTCGAAGACGTCGACGGGTGCCCGGACCTGGACAATGACGCGGATGGGGTGGCCGACGGGGTCGACGGGGCGCCCGATGTGTCGGGTTTCGGGGCGTGCCGGGAAGCGCCCGAGGATGCCGATGGATTCGAGGACCAGGACGGCTGTCCGGACCTCGACAATGATGGCGATGGGGTCCCCGACGTGCGTGATGGGGCGGTGGATGACAAGGGGTTCGGCGGCTGCCGGGACGTGGCAGAGGACCTCGACGGGTTTGTGGACGAGGACGGTTGCCCAGAGGTCGACAACGACGGCGACGGGGTGCCGGACCTGCTCGATGGGGCGGTCGATGCGAGTGGCTTCGGGGGCTGCCGCGATGCGGCCGAGACGGTCAACGAGTATCGCGACGAAGACGGCTGTCCAGACGATGCCCCGAAGTCGGTGCGTGTGACACGCTTCAAGATCGAGATCCTCGAGAAGGTCTTCTTCGAGACCAACAAGGCCTCCATCAAGGCCCAGAGCTTCAAGCTGCTGGATGAGGTGGCGCGGGTCCTGGTCGAGGCGCCCGCCCTTACGAAGGTGCAGGTGGAAGGCCACACCGACTGGAATGGCGGGCTCGAATACAACGATACGTTGTCGCAGGCGCGGGCGCAGTCCGTGGTCGATTATCTCGAAGATCGAGGGGTCGCGCCAGGGCGGCTGGTGGCGATGGGCTATGGGGAGCGGCGACCGCTGGTCGACGGTCCCGCAGGTCGGCGCGAGCCTGGTCTGAGCATGAATCGCCGGGTGGAGTTCGTCATCCTCGAGGTCGACGGCAAGCCGCACAGCCCCGACAAGCCGGTCATCCTGGACCAGGTTCCCTGATTCGAGGGCTGGGCTGGGCGCGTCGGGATGTTTGGGGGTTCAGCGGCCCGTCTCGCGGAGGCGGCGCGTGCCCAGGTCGGCGAGCGTGCGCGCGACGGCCCAGGGGGATTGGCCGCGTGGGCCAGGCGGGAAGGCCGTGAGGCAATAATCGATGAAGGTGACGAGCTGGGTGAACTCGCTGCGCAGGAAGGGGGCGGCGGTGTCGGGGGCCGGGTAGTCGAAGGCGGCGGCGCGGTCGATCCAGCCGCCCGGCTCGAGGAAGGAACGGCGGTAGGCCGCGGGATCGGGGATGACGAGCGAGATCAGTCGGCGATGGTGCGCGCCGAGCGGGTCCGAGGCGGAGTCGATGGCGGTAAGCGTCGCGCGGAGGCGATCGAGGCCGCCCGCGTGGGTCTGGACGAGCTGCAGGTCGAAGATGGGCATGCCTTCGTGGAAGACGTAGGCGAGGTGGAGGATGAGGGTCTCGAGCGTGGAGTGGAGGCCGTGCCCGATGCGGAAGTGTTCCCAGCCGATCTGCGAGAGGATGAGCGGGGTGCGCAGCATCGGGTGGCCGAAGGCGGCGCCGTCGTAGCGGGACTTGTCGCCGGCATCGGGCATGACCACGTAGGGCGCCATCTCGAGCTGGCCGCAGAGGAGTTGCCAAGCGGTGGGGATGCTGGTGATGAGGCCGCGCTCGATGAAGGGGGCGAGGCGCGTGGTGAGGTCTCGGCCGACCGGTGTCTTCGCAGTGCGTGTCGGAGCAATGAGCGGGATGAGCGAGAGCGGGGTCAACATGCGGCCTCCACGGGGTGACGCGGGAGACCGTAGGTGGGATGGCGGTCCGGGCTCAACGTAAAGCGTTCTCCGGGCGCCATAACGCGGTTATGCGCCGTCGGTGGGGCACGTAAGCTGTTGATGGGGTTGTGGTTTTGGGGGCGGCTCGGGCCATGACCAAACCATGGTCGCTTCATGACCGTTCCATGACACTTCGCGACTACGGAGGGCGTAGGAAGGGGGTGTCGGACGCGCCGGCCGAGAGGGCAGGGGTCGACATGTCATTTCAGAACCTTGGACCGAGGTGTGTCATGGGTACGAAGTCGCGCGTGTTGATGGGGTTGGTCGGGTTCGTCCTGGCAGGGTGTGGCGCTTACGGAGGGCCGCTCAAGGCGACCATGGATCCGATTACCGTGTCGCCGCCGCTGGTCGAAAACCACTTTCGTCGGGACGTGATGGGGGACCTGACGGAGGCCCAGCTCAGAGTCATTCTGGAGGCACCCGTCTATCTGGAGGACCGGGCACGGATAGGCATCGTCCCGGTGTCGACGGGGTACGCGGTCGACAAGGACATACCAGTCGTGGGCGTGCCCGGCGCGCTGGCGACGGCGCTCGCGGAGAGTGGCCACTTCGAGGTGGTGAGCGAGGTGACGACGGACTGGCCTACGGGCGGGTCGATTGCCGGGCTGCGAGAGCTCGCCGCGCGTTACCGGGCCGAGTACCTGTTGTTGTACCGGCACCGCTTCGTGGACCGCAGCTGGACCAACGCCTGGGCCCTGTCGTGGGTGACCTTCATCGGTGGGTTCATCACGCCGCAGCGCACGGTCGAAGTGGCAGGAGTGGTCGAGGCGACCCTCTTCGATGTGAAGTCCGGAACGCTCTTGTTCACGAGCTTCGAGCGGGCCCACCACAAGGGCGACGAGAACATCTGGCAGAACGATCGGAAACGTCGCGACCTCAAAGGGAACATGCTTGCGAAGGCCACGGCCGGTCTCAGCGACAAGGTGCTCGATCAGGTGCGGCGGCTCGCAGGGGCGCCTCCGACCGCCCCGGCCGTGGCATCAAGAGTGGGGCCTGCGGAGGGGACGGCCAAAGTAGAGGCCGCCCCCACTGGAGCCGTCGAGTGAGTGACTCATCGTGTGCCACCCACACCGCCCGCTCATTGGGCGGGGGCGGTCGGGGTTGGGCCGGTGCCGGGCTGGATGGCGATGTTCCCGCTCATGACGTGGGCCTTGAGCTGGTCGAGGGTCATCGTGGTCCCGACGCAGCCATAGGTCTGGGTGGTCTCGGGGTTGACGGTGTCGCCGTAACGGCGCTCGATCTCGGCGGACACAGCGGCGATGCGCTCGTCGGTGGCTGGGTGGGACGAGAGGAACTCGGGGGTGCTGGCACCTCCCTGGAGCGCCAGGAGCTTCTCGAAGAAGTCGGCGAGACCGTAGGGATTGTAGCCTGCCTTGTAGGAGATGCGCAGACCGACGGAGTCCGACTCCGACTCGTGCTCTTGAGAGAACTGGGTGTTGGCGAGGAACGTATAGATCGTCTGCGCGACGTCGGTCGCGACGCCTTCACCGAGGAACCACTCGCTGATGATCTGGGTGGCGTATGCCTCCTCGATGTTCTTGACGCCGTGGCGCTCGGTCACGTGTGCCAGCTCGTGGCCCATGACGCCGGCGATCTCGGCGCAGGTGGTCGACTGGAGGATGAGGCCCGTCGTGATATAGGTGTAGCCGCCGGGGGCCGCGAAGGCGTTGACGAGCTCGTCGTCGACGATGACGGCGACCTTATAGCTGCCGAACTCGGCGGGGTCCCGGAACTCGGCCGATGCGGCGACGAGTGGGGTGATGAATTGCGCCAGCCATTGTGCGGCCGGGTCCTCTGCCGCGGCGAGGCGGTATTCGGTTCGAAGCTGAGTATCGACGCCCGCTCCCATCTCGACTTCCTGCGCGTCGGAGATGAGGAACCCGCCGAGGCCGTCCCCACAGCTCACGACCAACGAGCCGACTCCCATACCGAACCAAACCAACGACCTCGAAATCTTCGACATGACCTATCTCCATGCAGGGGAAACGTTTCTCCCCTAACACCCCCGGGGGCGTCCCGGCACGACAAGAGCCGCGTCGCCGTCGCTTTCTTGGGCCACGGATGGCGGTCATTCTGGCGTATAGATGTTGGAAGCCGCCTCGAAGTTGAGGGCGGCCTGTTTTCCGTTGAGGGTGGACGATCCCTTCTGGTAGACGCCCTCGCATGATGCGTACCCCGTTCACCGCCCTCGCCCTCTTAGCGACCACCCTCCTCGTCTCTGACCAGGCCATGGCGCAAGCACCACCGCCCGTCTACTCGGCGACCCTGCGCGGTCGGATGGTGGCGACCGGGAACACACTCGGTCTCGATTCCGCTTCGACCGGCAATCCCGGAACCCGCGGTGGCATCGGCACCTTCATAGCGAGCCCGTCGGCTTTCTCCGGTGAGCGGCACTCGTTCTATCCGCTCGGCACGACCGATGACTGGAACAAGAACGGGTCGGCCGCCGAGCTCGACCTGCCCGCCGGGGTGAGCATTGCGCATGCCCAGCTCCTCTGGGGCTGCTCGACGCAGGTGGCGGGTGTCCCGGCAGCACCGCTGACCACGCCGAACACAGTGACGCTGACGCTCCCCAACGGCGTCAACCAGGTCATCACCCCGGCAAGCGAAGACACCTCGCTCACGCTCTTCAGCACGAGCTTCAAGTACTACATGCGCTGGGCCAACGTGACAGGCGCCGTGTCGGTCGGCGGCGCGGGTCGCTACCAGGTGTCGCGTGTGGTCGGAACACCGTCGAGCAGCTCGGTCTCGGGCTGCGGCTGGACGCTGTTCGTCGTGTACACCTCGAACACCCTGCCGCTGAAGAACATCAACCTCTGGGTGACCGCGGACGAGGTGCGCTTCAACGCCGTCAACGCCGGCGAGATCTGCCCCTGCGAGACCGAGATCCCGGTCGAGGGTTTCTGCACGCCGCCGGCTCCTTCGGAGGCGACGGGCACCATCTTCGTGACGGCTCTCGAGGGCGACGCGCGCTTCACCAATGACTCGTTCGCGCTCCTCGATCCGCTCTTCCCTGGCGAGTATTACGGCCTCTCTGGGCCCAACAATGCGTGGGACAACTTCTTCTCGTCGCAGATCAACAACACATCGACAGGCCTTCGCGACACCCGCGGCACCTTTGGGACGACCAACCACAGCGTCAATGCCGCTGACGGTCAGTCGTTCACGCTGGTCAACGGTGCGCGGGTCGGCTGGGACATCACCGCGGTGCCCGTCAACGACGAGGACTACAACCCGCTCGTCCTCGAGAACAGCCAGAGCGAGACGCGTATCCTCGTGACCTCGGGCGGTGCCCCGGGCGTCGAAGGTGACGACTTCATCGTCGGCGCCATCGGCCTCGAGCTCGAGGTGGCCTCGCCGTTCATCGAGTCGCTCCACGACGTCAACAAGTCGACGACGTTCTCTGGCGACACGCTCACCTCGACGATCTTCGTCTTCAACGAGGGGTCCGGCCGCGCTGACGAGGTCTTCTTCTGCTTCGCGCTGCCGGCCAATGCGACCTACACCGGCCCGCTGCTGGTAGACGGGGCGACCCGCAACGGTGTGACCGCAGCCCAGCTCAACCCGACCGGATGTGCCAACGGTACGGGCGGTGTGTCTCTCGGGGCCATCGAGGCCGGCGGTCAGAAAGAGGTCGAGGTGACCTACCGCGTCGACACCATCCAGGCGCCTCCGTCTTCGCAGTCCTCGGTGACGGTCACTCCGAGCTTCCGCTCGCGTTGGCTCCCCGCCTGCCCCGACGCTCCGCAGCAGGGCGACTCACAGGTCGGGCAGAGCCGCACCGTCCCGGGTGTCTTCCTCGACGCGACGCTGGCGGTGACCCCGACCACGCCGCCGTCGGTCTCGGCCGGGCAGGTCCTGACCTACACCGTCACCTTCACCAACCCGTCGGCCGTCGCCGTCGCGGGGGCCACGCTGCGCATCGGCACGCCGACCGGTTCGAGCTATGTCGCGGGCAGCGCACGTGTGAATGGCGCGCAGGTCGCTGGCGCGAGCTCGCCCTGGCAGAACGGTGCCACGCTCCAATCCATCCCGCCGAATGGCACGCTGACCGTCAGCTTCCAGGTCACCGTCACTGCAACGCAGGCGACGACGATCTCGCAGACCGGCAACTTCGACCTCGACGGCGTTGGTGCATCGCCCGAACGCCAGACGAACACCGTCTTCACCCAGGTCGAAGGTGTGGTCGTGGTGCCCATCGACTCGGACCTGGACACGATCCCGGACGAGACCGACAACTGCGACTTCACGCCTAACACCGACCAGCGCAACCGCTACGACCAGACGGGCTACAATACCAACGCTACGGACGAGGGTGATGCGTGTGACGACACGGACGGCGACGGGATCCTCGACATCGAGGAGGACCCCAATGGCAACGGTCGTGACCCGACCGAGACCGACGCGACCAAGGTCGACACCGACGCTGATGGCCTCTGCGACGGCAACCGTGTCGTGGCGCCGTGCGCCGGCTTCGAGGACAGCGATGGCGACAAGAACCGGGCTGATTGGGGCGTCAGCGAGACGAGCCCCATCAACCCCGACACCGATGCTGACGGGGTCTGCGACGGTCGTAACGCTGGCGGCGCCTGCCTCGGCGGCGAGCTCGACAACAACACCTTCCCGCTCCGTACCGACTCCGACCGCGATGGGCTCTGCGACGGACCGGGCGGTGGGGCCTTCGACCAGAGCGGCTGCCTGGGTGACGAGACCGCGGGTGACGGCGCCTACAACTCGGCAACCGAGACCAATCCAGCAATCAGCGACACCGACCGCGACGGTCTGTGCGACGGATTCAACAATGGTGCCCAGGACTGCCAGGGGGCCGAAGACGCCGACGGCGATCGGAATGCAGCCGACTGGGTCCACCCGGGCGGCACCGAGACCAACCCGCTCGTCGCCGATACCGACGGTGGTGGCGTCAATGATGGCGTGGAAGTCCTCGTCCAGCTTACGAATCCGCGTGACCGCTGCGAAGGCGATCTCGTCAACTGCGAGGTCGACGACGACGACGGCGACGGCATCCCGAACGATGTCGACCCGTGCACCGACCGCGATGGCGACGGCTACGGCGAGGGGCCGAGCTGCCTCGGTCCCGACTGCAACGACTTCGAGCCGAACTGCACGACCGACTGCACGACCGACCTGAACGGCGGCGACGGCAACGGGATCCCCGACTGCGAAGAGCGCTGCGAGGACCAGGACCTCGATGGATTCGGGGTCGGCAACGGCTGCGTCGCCCCCGACTGCAATGACAACGAAGCGATGTGCACGACCGACTGCTCGGACTTCGATGACGACACACTTGCCGATTGTGTCGATCCCGACGACGACAATGACGGGCTCGCCGACGGTGCGGAGGTCGCGCGTGGGACCGATCCGAAGAACCCGGATACGGATGGGGACACCCTGCTGGATGGTGAAGAGGTCAACAACCACGGCACCGACCCGAAGAACCCCGACACCGACGAAGACGGGCTTGGTGATGCCGACGAGGTCAAGAACTACGGCACCGACCCGACCGATCCCGACACCGACGGTGAGGGGCTGTCTGATGGAGACGAGGTGTTCATCCACAACACCAACCCGCGTGAGGTCGACACCGACAAGGGTGGCATGGACGACTTCAACGAGGTCACCCGCGGTCAGAACCCGGTCGACAACCCGGCCGACGACTTCCAGGCCGGTGAGTACCAGGGCTCGTCCGGCACGGGCTGCGGTGGTGCGGGGGACGCGGGGCTGATGGCGTTGGTGGTGTTGGGCCTCCTCGTTGTTGCCCGACGCCGCTGGCTTCTCGGAATGGTCGCGGCGCTCCTCGTGATGCCGATGGTCGCGTCGGTCGTTTCGACCAGCCGCGCCCAGGAGCAGGTCGACGGGTTCAACCTGAACCACTTCGTCATCAAGCCGGGTGTCGACCGTATCTTCTCGGTCGAAGGCACGGAGGTCGCTCCGGCGTGGGCCCCCTACGGAGGTCTGTGGTTCCACTACCTGTCGAAGCCGCTGACCTTCGTCATCGACCGGGCCGGCGTCGAAGACGAGACGGTCGTCATCGAGTCGCTGATGCAGCTCCAGGCTGGCGTTGGGATCGGCATCGCCGACCTGCTCGAGTTCGAGCTCGTCTTGCCGGTCACGCTCTCGAGCGAGGGCGACGAGGCGCGTTTTCCAGGCGTCGGTGAGGCCGGGCTCGGCGACATCCTCGCTCGCCTCAAGGTCAAGCTGCTCGGCCGCAACCGTGAGGGCGACGGCTTTGGTCTGGCCCTTGGTGTGGGCGTCGGGATCCCGTCGGGCAAGGCCGATGCGGGCACCGGTGAAGGGGCGGTCTCGATCTACCCGAAGCTGTCGATGTCGGTCGGTTTCGGGCCGGTCCTGCTCGCGGCGAATGCCGGTGTTAAGCTCCGGACCGAGTCCGGTGACTTCTCCAATCTCTCCATCGGCAACGAGCTGGCCTTTGGCCTCGGCATGCAGGTGCAGATGATCGAGGCGCTGGCCATCGGCATCGAGATCTTCGGGCAGACGCCACTCGACAACCCATTCGGCGA
The DNA here is from genome assembly GCA_942493285.1 of uncultured Myxococcia bacterium. GTDB lineage: Bacteria > Myxococcota_A > UBA9042 > PHBI01 > PHBI01 > WYBB01. The sequence goes on along the minus strand of OW818691.1, from coordinate 3,944,435 downwards.
CGAGAACGAGTTCCCGCTCGAGCTCGTGGCCGGCCTGAAGGCACGTATGCTGGGCGGTCTGCACATCGAGGCCGGCGGCGGCACAGGCATCGTCGCGGGTTATGGTGCGCCGGAGTACCGCGTCTTCGCAGGCGTGCAGTGGGCGCCCTACGGCTCGAGCGAGCCGGACACCGACGGCGATGGCTACGTCGACAGCAAGGACGAGTGCCCGCTCGAGGCCGAGGACTTCGACGGCTTCGAAGACAAGGACGGCTGCCCCGACGACGACAACGATCGCGACGGTGTGCCCGACAGCCGCGACCGCTGCCCCGACACGCCGGAGGACCGCGACGAATTCCAGGACGAAGACGGCTGCCCGGACCCCGACAACGACCAGGATGGCATTCCGGACACGTCCGACAAGTGCCCGAATGCGCCCGAGGATCGCGACGGCTTCGAGGACGAGGACGGCTGCCCCGACCCCGATAACGACGGCGACGGGATCCTGGACGCGGACGACAAGTGTATCGACGTTCCCGAGAACATGAACGAGTACCAGGATACCGACGGCTGCCCGGATGAGCCGCCGCTCGCGCGTATCGAAGGCTGCCGGATCATCATCGCCGAGAAGGTCTTCTTCGACACCAACCGGGCGACCATCAAAGCCGTGTCGTTCCCGCTGCTCAACGAGGTCGCGCGCATCATCAAGGACAACCCGGGCATCCAGCGCATCGACATCGAGGGTCATACCGACTCCGATGGCTCGGCCGCCTACAACCGCGGGCTGTCCGACAAACGCGCCAAGGCCGTGCGTCAGTACCTCGTCAAGCAGGGGATCGCCGGTGGCAAGCTGACCGGCAAGGGCTACGGCGAGGACCGTCCCATCGCCGACAACGCGACGCCCGACGGCAAAGAGAAGAACCGCCGCGTCGAGTTCCTCGTGCGTGACTCCGAGTGCGCGAAGTAAGGTTGGATCGCGATTGAAGAGGTCGGGTCCCACTGCGGGACCCGGCCGACCGTCGGGCGACGTCAGCGCTTCGTCGGAATGGGCTCGAGCAGGGCTTCGAGCCGGCTCTTGGCCTTCGCTTTGCGGTAGAACGGGGCGAGGAAGCGGTCGAGGCTACGAGCGGCCTGGTTGTGTTCCTTGGAGCAGGTCGGGGCGCGGTTCTTGTTGAAGTCGTCCTGGCCAATGAGTCGGGCGTTGGGGCCGAGTGCGCCGAGCACGAGACAGGCCACGTTGAAGAAGCGCTGTTCGCCAAAGCCGTGCACATCCCAATGCGGAGCGGCTCCGAGCTTGGCGAGGGCCAAGAGGCCTTCGGCGCCTTCGAGGGTGCGCTCGGCGGCGGCCTCGCCTTGTTCCAAGAGCAGCATCGCGGCAATACGATCGGCCGCGTCTTCTTCGCTGCCGAGGTTGGGGAAGTCGTAGATGTGGAAGAAGGCGTGGCCCAGCTCGTGGAAGAACGCGAAGAGGGTCGCGTTTACGACGGCCGGCCCGATGCGTTCAGGGTTCTGGGTGTGTTTGGCGCGGAAGTGGTCGACGAAGTGGGCGACGAGCTCGTGACAGACGACGACCGCGCGCCGGCTCGGGACATAAAGAGCGTTGAGCTCGCCGCACTCGCCCATGATGACACGTAGGCCGCCCGGAACCTCGATGGCCGACTCGATGACGTTGGCGGCGCGCATGAGGTAGTTGCCGTCGCTGAAGACGTCGTGGACCTTTCGGTACTTGCCGGCCTGGTCGCCGATGGCGATGTAGGTGATGCCACGCGTTGGTCTGGCGCCATTGGTTCCGTCGATGAGCGCGAAGAGTTGGGTGTATTCGGCGTCGGGCACCGGGATAACACCGCCGAGGGTGACGCCCGTGAAGTCTGCGAGCAGGCCACCCGGGTCGTCCGGTCCGGTCGCCGGTTGGGCCGTCACGCTTTGCGTGGTGAAGGTCAGTGCGAACAGGGTCGTGAAGATGAGGGCGCGGCGCATGGGGGACCTCCGGGGGCGCGGTGAGAGACGAACGAACGGAGGGGGCCCAAAATGTGAGGGACCGAGTTCATCACCAGGCGAGGCCCAGGGTGGCCTCCCAGGTGTCGCCGAGCGGAGTGTCCCAGCGCCAGTGCAGCGCCGGAATCAGGAGCAGGCCTGCGCTTCGTGAGACGACGAGCTCGAGGCGTGTCTCACCGTCGATGGACCAGGCGAAGCCATGGGGAAAGGACCAACCGGGGAGGGCTCGTGCTGCAAGCCTCAACGTGTGTCCCGCGGTGGCGTCGAGTCGTAGTCCGGCATCGATTTCGAGCCCAAGTGCGAGGCGCGCATCGTGTCCCGCGCCGCCCTCATCGCCCTCATCAGGACGCCGGGCGAAGGCCGAGCCCTCGGCGAGCAGGCTCAACACGAGGTGGTCGCTGAAGTCGGCGCTGGTCGCCAGCGTGAGTGCAGGTCCCCCACGCATCACGAGGCCGAAGTCCAGGCCTTCGGCCGGGCGTGACATCAACTCGAAGTGGAAGGCGAAGCCCGAGCGGGCGGCCCACCAGCCGAGCCCTGTGCGCGGGCGGTCGCCCAGGCCAAGGGTCGACAACACGACGAGGTCTGCGGCGTGTAGACGTGCACCCGACGGGTCGGCGCTGAACGTCAGCTCGCTCGCGAGCAGCCGCATCCGACCTGCGCGGTTGAGCAGGGCCTGGCGCGGCGCGCCGATGGGTTCGTCCATGATGGCGAAGCCGAGGCTCAAACGAGGGCGCAGGTCTACGTCGAAGCCGACACCTACGCTGGCCACACGGGAGCCGCTCTTGGCGATCGGCGCGACGGGTGCGGGCAAGAAACGGGACTCGGCTCGAAGGGGGAGGGCGGCGCGTCGGTCGAGCAGCTCATCGAGCTCTGTGTTCGGTGGAAGCCCTGGTTCATGGCCGCGACGCTGGCGCATGACCCAGGCTTCGAGGTCGAGCTCGGCGTCGACCAGGTCCGTGTGGGCCGAGATGTCGATTGCCGATTCTGCGACGACAGTGTGAGGGCGCGAAGACAGCCGTTCGACGGTGCGTTCGGCGGCGCGAGCGCGGGTGATGGCCGACGGCAGGAGTGCCTTGGGGTGGGCGCGGCCGGCCTCGAGCAGGGCCGACACCACCTCGTGGGGGTGCATCAGAAAGCTCGAACGTCGAGGTAATTCCGGGAGCACCGCCCGGACCAGGTCGTGTGCCAGCGTCGCACAATTGGTCGTCAGGAAGGCATAGGGGATAGCCATCTTCTTCATGCGCTGGGTGTAGACCTCGGCCAGGAAGAAGCGGCGCTCACGCGGGGTGAGGTCGAGCTCATAGATGATGAGGTCGCGGCCTTCCTTCTCGCCATAACGCTTGTAGGCGTCGCCCATGGTCTCGAAGGTCATGCTCGCGGTCAGGAGCCCCGTGAGCCCCTGCAGGATGTAGAACGGCGTCGTCTCGGGGTTGTCGATGGCGGCGTAGGCAAAGACGGGTTCGAAGGAGTGTCCGGTGATGCGCTCCTGGCTCGAGTGGCGGATCCGGAAGATGACGTGGCCCATACTCGCCGATGGGTCGGACCAGCTCGGGGTCACGTAGATGAGCTCGATGGCCTCCACCCGCTCGAGGTCGGCCCAGCGTTCGAAGGCGCCGCAACGCCCGGCCTCCAGAGGGAGAGGACCTCGCACGAGGCCGTGGTCGACGAGGAAACGGGCGCGCAGCGGGAAGTCACACGAGAAGCGGCGCGCATCGAGCCAGGCCAGGGCGACCGACGCCGCGAAGTCAAGCCCTGGGTCCTCGCGCCCTCGGGGCACGGGGTACCGCTCGAGTGAGCGGTCGGGTGCGGGTTCGCCCGTCGCGGCCCCGAGCCCATCGGCCGGCTCGGGCCAGTTCATGATGGCCCGCCATGCGGGAGTCGACGAGTAGCCGTGGTGGGCGTCGGCCCGGCGGGCGAGCTCGGCGACCCAGGCGAGCTTGTCCTCCTGTGAGGTCGTCGTTAGCGGCGGCAATGGAGCCAGCACCGCGGCCAGGGGTGGCGTCAGCGCGCCGGCCAGCCGGTCGATCGCGGAAGCAGGAGCGGCTTCATGCGTGGGCGTCTCAGCGTGCGCGTCGTGAACGCTGAGCACCAGCATGGCAGCGAACAGGCATCGCCAAAAATCTCGACGAGCGAGTATCTCGATGATCAAGACGATGTGGTCGGCGCGTGTGACTCGTGCACAGGTCACCACATCAGGGGGTGAGAAATGGGATCGCGGTCAACGTCTCCACCGTGTGGAAGTCGTGGCCTGCCGGCAAGGGCGCGTTGCCTGGCCGCTCGGTAACGTAGACCTGCATCCCGGCTTCACCCGCGGCCCTGGCCTCGTCCGGGTTGTCGGTGACGAACACGCAGTGGTCAGGCGAGAACCCGAAGTGGTCGGCGATTGCGAGATAGCTCGAGGCCTCTTTCTTCGGGCCGGTCGTCGTGTCGAAGTAGCCCGACAGATACGGCGTCAGGTCGCCCGCCTCGCTATGGCCAAAGAGGAGCTTCTGCGCGGCCACACTACCAGACGAGTAGATCGCGACCACGAGTCCTCGCTCGTGGGCCAGGGCCAGGGCCAACGGCACGTCCGGATAGACATGGCCCTTCATCTCGCTCGAGCGATAACCCGCTTCCCAGATGAGGCCTTGCAGCGCTTTCAGGCCCGTGTCCTTGACGTCGCCGTCCATGAGGGCCAGCGCCTTGTCGATACACGCCTCGGCGTCCGAGTCAGCGCCCATGAGGGTCGCGGCATGCTTCACCGCAGGCTCGTCCCAGTGCCCCTTCACGAAGCCCGCGAGCTCGCGCCGGGCGAACGGAAAGAGGGTCTCGTAGACGAAGGCGATGGACGTCGTCGTGCCCTCGATGTCGAGGACGAGCAGTCGGGTGTCGCTCATGAGCGCCTCATGGACTCGAGGATAGGGGCGATTCGGTCCAGCGCTTCGGCCAGGACATCGGGCGCGACGGCGGTGAAACAGACACGCATCCAGCGCGCGTACGCCTCGCCGGACGAGGCCCCGGGGGTCAAGAGCACGCCGGCTTCGTCGAGCAGACGTGTGAGCAGCGGCATGGCATCGGGCGCATCGTCCGCCAGATACGGAGCGGCATGGACGAACAGGAAGGTCCCGCCGGACGGAGGCGTCACGCCGAAGGTCGCGGCAGTCAAACGACCGGCCTCTCGATAGAGGGCGCGGGTCTCGGCGAGCCAGTCATGGCCTTCACGAACGACCCTGGCCGCGCCGAGCTGCATGGGGCGCGGGGCGCAATAGACCTGGTAGGTCTGGGTCGCGAGCACTCGCGCCATGACGTCCTTGGGACCATGGACCCAGCCGACACGGGCGCCTGCGAAGCCGTAGGCTTTGGACAACGAGTGCACCGCGATGGCGCGTTCCCGATAGTCGTCACGCGCCCACAACGGAGCCGGTGCGGCGTCGCCAAACCAGAGCTCCTCGTAGACCTCGTCCGTGATGAGCCACAGGTCGTGGCGTGCGGCGACCCGCGCAAACGCGGCGGCCTCCGCGTCGGTCAGCATGCCGCCCGTCGGGTTGTGCGGCGAGTTCACGTAGAGGGCGACCGTGCGCTCGGTCACCGCGGCTTCGAGTGTCGCTTCGAGATTGAAGTCGGGATGGCCCTTTCGATCCCACAGCGGGACTTGCACCGGGACAGCACCCCGCGAAGCGATGATCCCGCGGACGAGCGGCCAGAACGGGGCCGGCAAGAGGACCTCGTCGCCGGGGTCGAGCAGCGTCTGCATCACGACCGAGATGCCAGAGGTCGCGCCGCTCACGACGACGAAGTCCATCGCATCGAGCGACCTGCCGCAGCGCGCCTCACACGCGGCGTGCGCTGCAGCGAGCAGGGCCGGCTCACCGCGGACCGGGGCATAGGTATAGAGCAGCGGCGTCTGAGCGGTGTCTGCGAAGTCGGCGCGGGCGCCTGCCCACGGCTCGCGCCAGGTGTCCCCCACGTGCAGCGGGTAGATTCGCCCAGTGTGCGCGGCGGCCCTTCGGGTGAGCGCCGAGAACACACCTGCGGACAAGGAATCGTTGGTCGTCGAGGCCCTGGGGTGGCGCGGCATGTGCGCTACGTTACACAGGGTTTGGCCCTTGTCGAGGTCGACCTGACGGACCTATAGTCCGCCGCCTATGGCCAACAACGACGTCATGTCCGAATCAACGCCCGACCCGAAGAAGAACAAGAACCGCGCCGCGGGGATCCTGCTTCACCCGACGAGCCTGCCGTCGCCCGGCGGTGTCGGTGACCTCGGCAGTGGCGCACTGCGCTTCATCGACTGGCTCGCCGAGGCGGGGCTCACGCGTTGGCAGGTGCTGCCACTGGTGCCGGCCGGCCCGGGCAACTCGCCGTATGCGACGCTGTCGGCGCTCGCCGGCAACCCGACGCTCGTGGACCTGCAGGGTCTCGTCGAGGACGGGCTCTTGTCCAACGACGCCGCCCAGGCTCCCGCCTTTCCGCTCGACAAGGTCGACTTCGATCGTGTCGTCCCCTTCAAAGAGGAACGCCTCATCGCCGCGGCGCGGGCGCTCTGGGCTGGCAAGAACCCGGCCCTGAAGGCCGAGCTCGAGACCTTCATCCACGACCCGAAGAACATCTGGGCCCACGAGACGGCGACGTTCCTGGCGCTGCGTGAGGCGCGTCGTAAACTGCCGTGGTGGGATTGGGAGCCCGGCCTCAAGCGGCGTGATCCGCGGGCTCTGGCCGAGGCGACGGCGGCGGTGCGTGAGCCTATCGATGTGCACCTCGCGCGTTTCTTCTTCTTCGAGCGGCAGTGGGCCAAGGTCCGCGCACACGCGGCGTCGCGCGGCGTGCAGGTGATCGGCGACGTGCCGATCTATGTCGACCGCGACTCGGTCGACGTGTGGAGCAACCAGTCGCAGTTCCGGCTCGACGAGCACGGCCACCCCGAGGCCGTCGCGGGTGTGCCGCCCGACTTCTTCTCGGAGCTCGGCCAGCTCTGGGGCAATCCCCTCTACCGGTGGGAGGCGATGGCCAAGGACGGACACGCCTGGTGGGTGCGGCGCCTCAAACGTTCGCTCGAGCAGGTGGACGTCGTGCGCCTGGATCACTTCCGCGGCTTTTCGGCTTATTGGGAGGTCCCGAGTGACGCGCCCGACGCGCGTGCGGGGACCTGGGTGAAGGGACCGGGCAAGGTGCTCTTCGACGACCTCGAGAAGGCGCTCGGTGCTTTGCCGCTCATCGCCGAGGATCTGGGTGTGATCGACGACGATGTCGAAGAGTTGCGTGATTCCGTGGGCTTGCCGGGTATGCGTATCCTGCAGTTCGCCTTTGGTGGCCGGGCCTCACACTCGTTCCTGCCGCATAACCATGTGCGTAAGTCGGTCGTCTACACGGCGACCCACGACAACGACACGACGCTCGGCTGGTGGCAGACGACGAGTGAGCCGATTCGTGACCACGTGCGCCGCTACCTCGCGGTGCCGGGCCACGACGTCGTGTGGGACCTGATCCGTGCGGCCTTCTCGTCGGTCGCCGACCTGGCCGTCGTCCCGCTGCAGGACGTGCTCTGCCTCGACCAGGGCAGCCGCATGAACACGCCGGGCCTGGCCGAGGGCAACTGGGGTTGGCGCGTCAGGATGCAGGCCTTCAACGCGCCGTTGGCTTCACGGCTGAAGCAGCTCGCCCAGATCTACGGGCGCGCGCGCTGAGTCCGATCTGAACGTCGAGTGCCCAGTAGTCCGACGGCCGCGAGCAGTCCGAGCGTGAGGTCGGACCACGCGGACGCGGCGCCGCACGTCCCGACATCGCACGGGGTCGACTTCGACAGGTCGTACGCATCAGCGATATCGCGTCGGCATCGTTTCGTCTCCGCGAGGAGCACTGCGAGCTCGTCGAGGTCGACCGCCGTCGTGCACTCGGGGAAGGCCCGCACGGCGATGTTGGTGAGGGTGTCGTCGCGAGCGGCAAGGGTCGCTATCAGCTGCGCGGAGCTGGTATCCCGGTTGGTGAGGAGGACCCTTTGGCCTGCGGCGGTCGGCCCAAAGCTCCAGCTGGCATAAGATGGCACGACGAAAGCGCCAACCACCAACTCGCCGGTGGTGTCGACGAGCACCGACACGACCTCGACCCCGGTGACGCCCTCCTCCAGGGCAACGACTCCGGTTGCTACGATTCCGTACCTCTCGTGGACGCAGAAGCATGCGATCGGATCGGTGGGCTTTGGACACTCGTGTGCCCACGCGTCGGTCGGCGCCCCCATGAACAGGAGCGCGACCGCACCAACAAGAAGGCTAGAGCTTTTCTTCATGTCCTCAGTCTGGCGCGCGAACGCAGCCAGATCAAGCCGAGCAGCAAGAGCCCGAACAGCATCGTCGGCAGGGCCGAGGTCGAGCATCCCGAGCTCTCGGTGGCGATGATGACCGGCTCGTCACACAGGTCGCCGACCCCGTCGCGATCGGCATCGGCCTGGTCGGCGTTGCTCAGCCCAGGGCAGTTGTCGGCCTCGTCGTAGACCCCGTCGCCATCGCCGTCTTCACACGCATCGCCGACCCCGTCGTCGTCGGTGTCGGCCTGGTCGTCGGGCACGTCCGGGCACACGTCGCAGACGTCGACCACGAAGTCGCCATCGCCGTCGTCGCCGACACATTCGTCGCACGCGTCGCCGACCCCGTTGAGGTCGGTGTCGAGCTGGTCGGCGTTCTCGACGCTCGGGCAGTTGTCGCGCTCGCTCGGGACGCCGTCGCAGTCGGCGTCGTCGGCTCGTGTTCCGAGCAACGGGTCTTCATCGTCGCAGTCGTCGTCGGTCGGCACCCCGTCGCAATCCGCGTCGTCTGCCACGACAAACGACGCGTCGTCCTCGTCGTCGCAGTCGTCGTCGGTGGGCACGCCGTCGCAGTCGGCGTCGACATCCACGGTCGTGCTGAGCTTGTCGCCGTCGTCGCAGTCGTTGCCCGCCGCGCACTCGGCGGTTCGCGCAAAGTGGCCGTCCTCGTCGACGTCCACACACACGGGGCAGGTCTGCACGAGCGGGTCGTTGTCGTCGCAGTCGTCTGCCGTCGCAGCGCCATCGCAGTCAGCGTCGCCGACTCGCGACCGTGTGTCGCTCGCATTGGTATCGTCGCAGTCCTCGGCGCTCGGCACGCCGTCGCAGTCGAGGTCACCGACATTCTGGCGTGTGTCGCTCGGGTCGGCGTCGTCGCAGTCGACGGCCTTCGCCACCCCGTCGCAGTCGGCGTCATCGACGCGGCTCCGCGTGTCGGTGCGGTCGGCGTCGTTGCAGTCGATAGGCGTCGGCACCCCGTCGCAGTCGCGGTCGTTCGCGTCCGGCGCGCCCGTGATGGTCGGGTTGCCGTCGTCGCAGTCGAGGCCGCTCGGCACCCCATCGCAGTCGGCGTCGCCGACGTTGCTGTTGGTCACCGCGGGGTTGGTGTCGTCGCAGTCAGCGGCGGTCGCGACCCCATCGCAGTCGGCGTCGCCAGCGCTCGTCGTGGTCACGGCCGCGTTGTTGTCGTCGCAGTCGGCACTGGTCGCGACGCCATCGCAGTCGGCGTCGTTCGTATTGGTCGTCGTGACACCTGCATTCGCATCGTCGCAGTCGAGGCCGGTCGCGACGCCATCGCAGTCGGCATCGTTCGAGTTGGTCGCAGTGACGGCCGCATTCGTATCGTCGCAGTCGACGCCGGTCGGGACCGCGTCACAATCGGCGTCGCCGACATTCGAAGCAGTGACGCCCGGGTCGTCGTCGTTGCAGTCGGCGGTGGTCGGCACGCCGTCGCAGTCGCCGTCGTCGGCCGTCGAGATGACGTTGGACGCGTTGGTGTCGTCGCAGTCGAGAGCCGTCGGGATCCCGTCGCAGTCGCCGTCGTCGGCGTTGGTCGTGGTGTTGCTCGGGTCGTTATCGTTGCAGTCGAGCGCCACCGGCACCCCGTCGCAGTCGGCGTCACCGACCGAGCTGCCGACGCCCGCATCGTTGTCGTTGCAGTCGAGCTCGCTCGACACACCGTCGCAGTCGGCGTCACCGTCGGAGGCCCCGACCTCGGGGTCGGTGTCGTCGCAGTCGGTGCCCGTTCCACACAGGTCGCTGCGCCCGTCGGCGCCGTCCTCGTCGAGGTCTTCGCAGACCTCCTCGCAGTCCGCGACGCCGCTGTTGTCGTAGTCGATGCAGGGCCCGTAATAACGCACACCGACGTTGAACGACGGTGAGGTCGCCGGTGGCTCGGAGGGCATACGCGCGAGGTGGACCCTCTCTTGAGCGGTCGTGTCCGAGAAGAAGAAGTCGTTGGGGCCCCACTGCCAATAGTTCACGCCAGGCCAGGTCGCAGGCGCCTGATTCGTCGCCGAGATGTTGACCGATTCCCCATCGGAGACGCGGTATTGCACGACCAGCTCACGCAGCTCTGAGGCTGTCGGGAACAGGAAACGGAAGTCATCGCGGAAAGCCCCGTCGAGACCGGCGTTCTGCTCGTTGCCGAACTGGCTCAACAAGGCATAGGTGTCGACGAGCCGCACCTGCCAGTTGCCATCTCCACCGTTCTTGCGAACCCGGACGACGGTGACACCCTCGCCAAAGTCGCTCGCAAGGACGGGCACGAGGTGGTGGGGCGCCCAGCCGTTGTTGGTGGTCGTCGGGAGCTCATCGAGCCAGGCGCGGGGTGCCGGAGTAGCGACCTTGTCGACGGCGATCGACACCTCGTCGGGCGCCTCGATATCGAAGACCGTCATCTCGATGAGCTGGTCGGCGAAGCCCGCGGCGTAGATGTCGAAGCCGTTCGGGTGGCGCGTGTCGTAAGCGCGCGTGGCGTCGTAACCAAAGGTCTGGCCCCACGTGAAGAGACCCAGGTCCTTCACGCCCCAGGTCTCACCGCGGGTCTTCTGGCGGAGCTCCAAGCGATTGAGTGTGCTCGAGATGAGGGAGTCGCTCGGGATGAAGTAGAGCCCCGGCATCGACGCGACATTGTTGCCACCGACCGGCAGGTGTCCGAGCAATGTGCCATTGAGGAAGACCGCAACTTCATCGGCACTCTCGATGTCATATCCGGTGATGTGGATCCAGTGGCTCTTGACCTGATAACGGTCGAAGACGGCCACGAGCCGTGTCTCGTGTTGGCTCGAGCCGAAGTTCTTGCCGTACTCGCCTTCCGTCCACTGGTGCATCATGAGCCTGATGACCGGTCCTGCCTCGTTCGGGTCGTCAGGCGCGCTGTCAGAGCCGTCACAGACCTCGTCGTCGTCCGTGTCGGGAACCAGCGGGTCGCCGCCCGCGAAGAGCTCGGCCAGGTCGTCGAGGTCGTCGTCGTCGGTGTCGCGCAGCGTCGGGTTCGTAGTGAGGGTCTGCTCCTGCGAGTTGGGCAGGCCGTCGCTGTCGTTGTCGCTCGCGCCGTCATAATAGAGATTGCCAAAGAAACGATATTCCCACCCGTCGAGGAGGCCGTCGTTGTCCGAGTCGTCGTTACCCGAACGACCATCGAGCTCGAAAGCGACGGGTTGGGTCGTCGCCGTGGTGTTGGTGATGAGGAGGAAATAGCTCTCGCCAGGGACCCACGGGAAGTTGCCGATGTAGCCGCCCGGCGCGTCGAGGTTGCGGTCGAGCGTGTTGTAGTACGAGGCGCCGTAGTTCGAGTTGGTGAAGTCGGCGCGGTTGTTGGTCGGCGGGATGAAGCCAACGGACAGGTCGATACGCACGCCGTCGGCGACCGTCGCCTCGTGCAGCCAGCGCCCGGCATTCGCCGGCACATCGACGCGATAGAGGCGGGACTCGTTCGGCGCGAAGTTGCGGCTGATGGTGCCGTTCGGCCAGCTCAGGACCTCGTCGATGGTCTCGGTGTTGGCAGACGCATTGGACGCCAGGTCATAGACGACGTCGGTGCGCGCATACACACCGAGCCAATAGGTCGTATTGGGGCGAATCCACGGCATCGACAGAGTGGTCGTGCCGGTGCTCTCGATCTTCGGGAAGGTCGACAAGTCATAGGTGTACGCGCTGCGGTCGCCGTTCCAGTCGCGCAGGTAATAGTCGGCCTGGCTCGGCTCGACGACCGAGCTGTAGAGGCCCGGCGGGACACCTTCGCGCAACAAGACGACCGCGTCACCGGACTGCTGGGTCAGCGTCAAGAGCCAGTCAAGCGGGGTACTGCCATTGGCCGCCACCGTCGTCTGCGGGATATGCACCCGATAGAAACGCATGTCGCCCGCGGCGAGCGCGTGTCCCGAAACGGTGCCGCCGCGAAGTGCCAGGTCCTGGACGACACCGACATCGAGCGTCAGGCGATATCTGACGTTACTGCCCTGGGCATAGACCGCGATCCAATATTCACCCGGCGTGAGCTCGGTGCCATAACGCGAGTCGACCGCGACCCAGTGCCCATACGAGCTGCCATCGCGGGTGTCGGAGTAGTCGGTCAGGTTGTAATAGGGCCACGGCATCTGCGACAGGGTCGGGGCCGCGCCGCGCCGGATGAAGAGCTCCGGGTCACCGGAGATGGCGTCGAGACGTGTGCGGAAGAGGCCGCCGTTGCCCTCCGGGACGGTCACCCGATAGAAGCGGTAGCGGCCCTCGCCGAGATCCACGCCCGGGTCACCCGAGCCCTGGTTGACGATGAGCTGGCCGTTGTCGTCGATGCCGGTGTCAGCGAAGAACGGATGTGTCAGGCCGGGCGTCGTGGCGTTGACGTTGCGCCGTGGCATGGTCCAGAGCCGCTCTTCACGGACTTCGCGCGTGCGGATGATGGCTTCACTGCTGCCGGTCGCGCGTGCGGCGATGTACCAGGTGCCGGGCTCGAGGAAGGGCGGGACGATGACGGTCTCACGCGCCGACGTATTGAGGGTCTGAGTCGTGCCGCGTGGGTCGCCTGGCAGGAAGGACTTACGCACTTCGAGAGCGACCGAGCCGCGAACGAGATCCTGGCTGACAATCCAGCCGGCCTGCGCGACACCGTCGCAGTCCTGCGGGACCTCGACCTTGAAGTAGGTGGTCTCGCGGTCTTTGAGGACGACCGTGACCTCGCCGCCGTCCCACGGCAGGGGCGTCACGGGTTGGGGCGTCACGACCAGGTCATAGCCGTTTGCGACCGGGGTTCCGCCATACGAATAGACGCCGATGGTCACGTCTCCCGTCGAGCCGACGATGGACTGGGCGATGTCATTCTGGCCGTCGGGCGACCAGCCGCCTTCGGCCGATGGGTACGAGTAGTTCGAGCCAGACGGCATCTTCGGGTCGAAGTAGGGTTCGACGGTGGTCGAGAAGTAGGGGACGCCGATCCGATTGGCGAGCCGAACTTCAAAGGCCTGGACAGTCGGCGGCACCCGCAGGCGGTAATACTTGTGCTCGCCCCAGGCCAGCGTCTGCTCGTCGAAGATGTGAGGCGTCGACTCCACCACGATGCCGGTGTCGCCTTCGACCGGGATGGGTCCCCGCGTGGTGAGACGGAAGCCCGATGGCCCCTGACCGATATAGCTCGATGAGTAGGCGCCAGTGCCCTCGGCGCCGACGCCGATATAGTAGGTGCCGGGGGCGCCCGGTCGGGTGTCGTACCAGGGCAACTTGTAGAACCACTCGCGACCGTCTTTCTGGCGTTTCACGCCATAACGGTAATAGGCGTCGTCGGACGAATATCCCGAGGCCTCCGAGTTTGGCAGAGCGCCTTTGCGAATGGACATCATCGCCTCGCCGATCACGGGCTCGAGCTCCGCCGACCAGCTCTCCATGCCCTCGGGCACTGTCAGGCGATAATAGACGTGATCACGCGGCTCGAGGTCGGCGACCTCGACCGTCTCGCCGAACGAAAGATCACGCACCTGAATGTGCCACGGGGTGTTGTTCGCGTCATTGCCAATGCCGATGCCGCGGCTCACGATGCGGTAGCTCATCGGTGTGCTCGTCGACACGTAGGGGCTCGTGATGCCGATGATGTAGGCGCCCGGGACGAGCGGGTTATCCATGCCCATCGACACACGACGGCCGCTCTCGTCTTGGCCGCCGGTGTAGGTGACCTGGTCGTAATACGAGTAGTTGCGTTGGGTCAGCTCACCTGCGGGCGCCCAGGACCAGCCGGTCTCCCAGGTGCCACGACCGGCGACGCCGGGGCAGCAGCCGGGGTTCGTCTGGTAATAGTCCGGCAGCTCGTCGCGCCGGATGACCATCTTGGGGCTGCCCTCGGTGACGTCTTCCAGACGCAGGTCCCAGCCGAGTGCGCCGGCTGGCACATTGACACGGAAATAGCGCCAGGTGTTCGACAGGTGGTCTTCCACCGCAATCTCGCCGCCGTTGAAGGCGAGTGGCGTCTCGCCGACCGCCTGGACGACGAGGTCGAACGTCGCGGGAGGCTCGCCGGTCGTATGATAACCCGTGACGATGACGGTGTAGCTGCCCTGCGGCTCGGTGAGCGTCAAGAGGGTGTTGCTCGAGTTGAGCGCGGCTTGTCCGCCGAGCGACGCGACATAGTGTTGGGTCGGGGTCGGGAACTCGGTCTGGCCGATGGCCAAGTACGGATTGCCCGTCTTGTTCTCGAGGCGGACCTCCATCGAGAGGGTGCCGGCCGGGACCTCGAAACGATAGATCTGCTGCTCGCCATATCGAAGCGTCTGGCCGTTCCAGCGGATAGGCGTCTCGCCAAGGGGAGACTCCGCGATCAGCGGCTCGACCTCGCCGCGTGAGTGTAGCGTGAAGGTCGTCGGACCTTCGCCGATATAGCTCGACGAGTAGGCGTTCTGCCCCTCGGCGCCGACCCCGATATAGTAGGTGCCACTCGGGATATAGGTCTCCGAGTATTCGGGGTAGCGGTAGAAGTGTTCGATGCCGGTCTTGCGTCGCGAAGTGCCAGACCCGGCGTCGGTGGTATTGTTCCAACTGCCGGCGTCGGCATTGGGGAGGTCGCCCCTCTTGATGGCCATCATCGCTTCGCCGACGGACGGCGTGAGCTCGACCTCCCAGCTCTTTGTTTCGGGTGGGACGACGACCCGGTAATAGGCCTGCTCGCGTGGGTCGAGCGTGGCCGTGGCGTTGCCATTGAATTCGAGGTCTGCGACCTGGATGGACCAGGGCTGAGTGTTTGCGTCGTTGCCGATGCCGATGCCGCGGCTCCAGAGCTCGTAGGTCATCGGAGAGCCGGTCGCCGCCTGGTAGAGGTCGGACACGCCGATATAGTAGGTGCCTGGCAGGAGCGGGTTGTTCATGCCCATCGTGACCGAGCGTCCATACTCGTCCTCGCCGCCGGTGTAGGTCACCTGATTGTAGAAGGCGTAATTGCGCTGCGTGAGCTCGCCCGACGGGGCCCACATCCAGCCGGTGTCCCAGGTCTCGCGGTGCTGCATCGGGGGGCAGCAGCCGGGCGTCGTGCTGAACGAGTCGGGCAGGGTGTCGCGCCGGATGACCATACGCGGTCTGCCGCCAGCGATATTGACGAGGCGCAGGTCCCAGCCGAGCGCGCCTTCGGGGACGTCGACCCGGAAGTAACGCCAGGTCTGCGAGGCCTGCTCGATGACACTCGCGAGACCGCCATTGAAGTCGATGGTGCTCTCACCGCGACCCTCGATGACGAGGTCGAAGAGGGCGCCGGTCTCGGGGGTCTGGCCGCTGACAGACAACGAAGTGACGAGGATCGTGTAAGTGCCACTCGGGGCCTGGAGAGTGACGATGTCATCGTCGGCTGCGACCTGTGCGCCGCCGCCTTCCGCCGCGGTATAGCTCTGCGAGTAGGGTGTCGGGATCGGGTTGTCGCGCGAAACCGAGAACCACGGGTTGCCGCCGCGGCGGTTCAGGCGGACCTCGGCGGACGAGAGGCCTTCCGGGACGGTGAAGCGATAGAGGCGCTGCTCGCCGTAGCGCAGCGACTGGTCGTTGAACGCCAGCGGTGCGTCGGCGGTGAGCTCGGTATTGCCGAGCACCGGCATCTCGCCGCGGCTCGTCAGCGTGAATGACGTCGTGCCGCCGCGAATCTGGCCGTCATTGGAGGTAGCCGCGCCCTCGGCGCCGACGACGACATAGTAGGAGCCAGCGGCGAGCGTCGTCTCGTTGTAGTCGGGGTAGCGGTAGAAGAGCTCGTAGCCGTTCTTCTGGCGGCGGGCGCCGACCGACGAGTCCGAGTTGCTGTTCGCCTGGTGGTTCGGGAGGCCGCCCTTACGCACGGCCATCATGGCCTCGCCGACAGTCGGCTGGAGCTCGAGCCCGAAGGACTCGACGCCGGCCGGGACCTGGACACGATACGCGCGGATCTCGCGTGGGCTGAGGTTGGAGACGGTGGCACTTCCGCCTGTGAATGGCAGGTCGGTAATCGGGATGCTGTTGGTGCCGCCGTCGCCGATCCCGCGTGAGGTGATACGGTAGGTCAGCGGTTGGCTCGGGTCGGTGGTGGTCCAGGTGTCGGACACACCGATGTAGAAGAAGCCCGAGCGGAGCGGATTACCGAGGCCCGACAAGAGGTGGCGGCCGGACTCGTCGACGGACGGCAGGGCCTCGGAAACGTAGCGGTAATTGCGCTGCGTGAGGTCGCCGGTCGGGCTCCACTGCCAGCCGCTCGACCAGGTCGTGCCGCTGTAGAGGTACCACGGGTTGTCGCCGTGGGCGCCCGGGACGAGCTCGGCGCGCACGGTCATCTTCGGGCGGCCGCCTGTTACATTGTCGATGCGCAGGTCCCAGCCCTGGGTCGTCTCCGGGACGTTGACACGGAAGTAACGCCAGCGGCCGGAGCGCTGGTTCGCAACCGTCGCGACGCCGTTGTGGAAGGGCAGATCGGTGGCCTGAAGCGTGCTGGTCGTGAGCGTGAAGTTGCCGAGCGCGGCGGTCGGTTGGTAGATGCCGATGTACCAGATGTCGGCCGGGTGGTTCGGGCGTTCGAGGAAGCCAAACGTCGAGCTGTGGTCGAGGTGGTTCGTTTCATTGAGGCCGCCGTACGGCCAGGTGCGGTAGTTCCAGCGGCCGGGGACACCGTTGCGGCGGATGGCGATTTCGGTGCCGGGGACGTGGTTCGACAGCTCGAGCAGCCAGCCGAGAGCGCCGACCTGGCTCGTCGTGTCGTCGACGATGAAGTAGCGCCAGCCGACCTGGTCCGAGTAGGCGAGGCCGTTTTGGACCGTGTCGACGAAGTCGAGCGGGGTGATGGTCGGGTTGCCAGAGGTGAGGGTGAACGAGAACGGGGCCTCGCCTCTGACCGTCACATAGAAAGTGCCATTGGTGAGGGTCGGTGGAACGAAAGTGACAGAGTCGGTGACGGCGAGGACGGCAGACAGGCCGTCATTGTCGCCCTGGTTGGCGACGCGGCCCTTGCCGACGAATAGGTCGACTTCGCCAAAGGTCGGGGTGGCGGTGACCTGCCAGGCGATCTGTTGGACCGGGACCTGGACCTTGAAAGTGACAAAACCAAAGCCGTCCTGGTCGGTCTCGTCGATGCTGAACGCGAACGCGTTGCCGTTGCCGTCCGGGTGCTGGGTCGGGTCGATGACGCGGTGGTTGCGGTTGATGAGGCCGATGGAGGTCGCGCTGGTGGAAGCGGCGGTGACGGCGACGATGTAGCCCTGGCTCTTCAAGTAGGTCGGGACGACGAGGGCTTCGTCCTCGTGCATGAGGTCCCAGGTGGACGAATAGCGCGGCACCGGTGCGGCCGTGTCGTTGATGCGCAGGGTGGCGGCTGCCGTGGTGGACAGGCGCCAGGCCAGCGTGTTGGCGGTGGCCTCGGTCTTGAACCAGGCCGTCTGGCCGACATCGAGTGGGAGGTTCACAAGCGCGCTGTCGTTCGTGAGTGCGCCGAGGTCGACGACGTGGATGTCGCCCGAGACGAGGTTCCAGTTGGCGGTGCCGGTCTCGGCGCGGACGCGGAGCCACCAGACCTGGTTGTCGGTGAACTCGGGCTGCGCCAGGACGAAGGCATCCGACCCGGGGTTGGCCGAGCCGTAGGAGGTGAAGTCGTTCGGGATGCCCGAGGTGCCGAGCGCCAGCGACGCCTCGCCGGCCGTGACGCGGAGCACGCTGCGCCAGGCGCCGTAGCGGGCGGCGCGCGCGGTGATGCGGTAGAGCTGGTCGCCGAAGTGGTTGGCGGGGCGCGACGCGACGGCGGTGCCGGCGAGAGTGTTGCCGTCGTCCCAGGTGAGGTCGACGGCGTAGGTCGGTTCGGCCTGGAGGTCGAAGGTGCCGGCGGTGGTGCCCGAGATGACCTCGACCCACCAGTTGTTGTCGGCCGTCGCCTGGGCCGCGGTGAAGAAGAAGGTGGACAGCGTCTGGGCCGAGGTCGAGCTCTGGACCGGGCCGGTCGGGCCGTCGCGACGCACGTAGACCGTGACCGGCTGGGTCGAACGCACGGCGACGCGCAGGCCGGTGGCGTTGTTGGGCACAGTGAGGCGAGCGAAGCGTGAGGTCGAGGCGGCGGCCGCGAGGTTGGTGCGGGTGGCCGGCGCTGTCAGCAGATGCGGGTCATTGGCGTCGCCGAGGAGGCCGAGCCCGACGATGGCCACCTGGCCCGATGACTCCGGGGACTCGGGTGGGGCAGGGGTCTCGCAGGCGGGCGTCGCGACGAGCGACATGGCCAGGAGCGATGCGAGGGGGAGGAGACGCGACATACCGACCGCCGATTCGGGTTGGTGAAGGGTGTCCGTGGCTGCGATGGAGCGCTTGCCGAGGCCGACCCAGGTGGAGCGCCAAAGACGGGCGGCCCCAGGACTGGGAAGGTAGCCGAACTCGGGTGCTCGAGGGGAGTGGGAAATCGAACGGGTCGACGTTCGACGGGCCTCGCGCAATTGTGCGACCGGAGAGTTGCGGATTGTGGTGCGGGGCCGGCCTCGCCTGTGCGCCGTGGTCAGCGGCCGGTGGTGCGCGCGCGCCTCAAGCGCACCAACCCTGCCAGCATCAGCAGTGCGAGGCATGCCGCGAACGCCGGGTCGGCCGCGCCACAACCGTCGTCGTTGCGACGTGGGGCCGGTTCGGGTGCGGGCTCGACGACCTCGGGCTCGGGCTCCGGCTCCGGCTCGGGTCCGACCGGCGGCGCACACGGCCTGGGCTCGTGCGTCATGCCGCGATACTCCCAGTCTTCTCCATCTGCTACGAGTGTGCGGTCGCCGAGCACGGTCATCGCGGTGACCTGGGCCCGAGGTGCTGCGAGTCGGACCTTTACCTCGTCGCGTCGGAATGGGTCCACCGCCGCGAGGCAGTCCTGCCAGTCGGTAGGCGCGTAGGCCGGCCGCACACGCAATAGCCGACCGGTCATCAGCGACCACGCGCCCTCATCGGAGGCCTGCGGGTCGTCGGCCTGTGGGCGCAACGTCTCGCCGAGGCCGACGACGTAGGCCATGCCCTTGTCGGTGTGGGCGATGGCGGCGCGCGGCGCACTCGGCACCGGGCCGCCGGGCTTGGGCGGGTTGCCCTCGTTGCCGAGGTCCCAGAGCGACGACCCGACGCCACGGATGAAGTCCTCGAGGTTGATGCGGCTGTCGCCTGTGCACAGGGCCGTGAGGTCGATGAGCGCACCTTTGCCAGCGGCGTCGACGGTCGCGATGGTGTTGCCCGGTCCACGCGAAAGCGCCGCCAGTCGTTCGCCCGTGCCGCGAATCGCCCCGGTGGTGGCGTCGATACACTGCGCGTCATCCCGCGCGCCGACGGCGACGAAGCGTGCGCCGAAAGCGAAGAGGCCACGCGGCGCGTCGAGGTCCGGCAGGACGATGGTCGTAGTACCTCTCACGAGCCGCGAGGGCGCCTCGGCCAGCACCGCGAGCGCTCCGTCCGAGCCGTAGGTACATGCGACGGGCCCGGTCACGTCGGCGGCGACCTGCGTGAGCGCGATGGGCGAACCGTCTGCCCCGAGCGACAGCTCCCAGACTCGCGCCACCGAATCGCCTTCGGTTGCCGATATCCGAACGGTCGTAATGAGGCACAGACGGCGACCGTCGGCGTCAGATCCGATCGCCGCAATGGCGCTCGACTCGATGTCGCCAAAGGCACCGCCCGAGAGCGCCGCGAATGCGTCGGGTCCGAGCCACGGGCCGATCTCGCCTCGTGGTCCAAGGCGCCAGAGACCTCCATCGGCAGAGGTGCCGCGAGGGCGCACCGCGAGGATGGCCTCACCCGCGACCGGCGTCTTTGTGCGCGGTACCCACAAGACCCCGAGGCTCGTGTGGAGGTACTGCACGATGTTGGGGCCACCTGGCCGCTCGGGCACACACACCTCGTCGAAGCAGACCGGACCGCCGTGCCCGCCGTCATCGTAGATCGGGTAGGAGACCGTGAGTGGCGAGAACACACC
Source organism: uncultured Myxococcia bacterium (assembly GCA_942493285.1). Classification (GTDB taxonomy): domain Bacteria; phylum Myxococcota_A; class UBA9042; order PHBI01; family PHBI01; genus WYBB01. The sequence goes on along the minus strand of OW818691.1, from coordinate 3,924,285 downwards.
CTCGCCCAGCGTCGGCCCGCCACGGAAGTCGGCGGCCAGCGGCCAGGCGGTGGCCTGCGGCCGGAGACGTTCGTCGAGTGCCATCACGCCGGGCCGCGCGGTATGTGTGTTGGGCACACGTGGCTTCGTCCGCAGGAGCGCCTGCCCGTTCGACAACGGCACGAATTCGGCCTCGAGCAGGTTGGCAAATCCCAGGTCGCCGGGCGTGAGGATGCGGGTCTGGCCTCGGGTCGTGACGGCGCTGAGCCACCACTCGGTGTCGTTGCCAGCGAGCACGATGAGCGCCTTACGTGTGGTGTCATAGCCGGCCCAGGCGACCTCGGTGCGTCCAGCGGGCGGCGGGGCATCTCCGCAGGAGTCGAGCTCGGCCTGGGTCGCGACGATGGGACAGCCAAAGCGATCCGCGTCGACGACAACGAGGGACTCGCCCTCGATGTAACGATGGATCTCGAGACCGTTGCGCGTGTTCGCGCGAAAGTACACCTCGTCGCCAGTGACGGCGATCGTCTGCGCCGCATCGGGGATCTCGACGGAGACCTCGTCGGTATTCGCCTGTCCGAAGGTGGTCCGACGGATGCCGCCGCCACCCGGCGCGACATAGCCCGCACCCGAGAGCATCAGCGCGAGCTCGTCGCGGTCGTCTGGCAATTTCGGCGAAAGTGCCACACCTTCCTCGTGATAGCAGGTGTCTGCGACACACACGACGCCGGTGCCGCTGTGGTTGTGGCGCAGGTCCGATGTCATATAGAACACGAATGGCGAATAGGTCTCGGGGTGGGCGAGCGTGACCCAGTCGTTGATGAGCGTCGACGGTGCGAAGTCCTGGGCCGGGCTCGCCGCAATGACAGAGGCGGGGTCGGTCGGGTCGGTGCCGAAGAGCAGGTCCTCGGCGCCGTCGAGCGCGCCGTCGCCATCGCTGTCGGCCGACCACGGCGAAGTGCCGAGCCGCGTTTCGTCCTCCGCGAGGAGCCCATCGCTGTCGAGATCCAGCGCGAGCAGAGTGTCAGCCTCGACCGGGCCCTCGACGCCGAAGAGCGGCATGCCACTCTCGACCGGGAGCGTCGTCACCCACTCCGGTAGGTGCCGTTCGTGCACGGTCGGCGGCGAAGTCGGATTGAACGGGACTGTCGTCGGCAGGAACGTCACGCGCCAGAGCGCTTCTCCGGGGTTTGGGACCGAGAGGTGTTGTCGCCCGATGACCACCGCCTCGATGGTGTCGGCCCACGCCATCGCGATGGCGCCGCGGATGTCCGACCCGGGCGCGGGCATCTCGGCCACACGACGGAGTTGGCCGTCGGGCGCGATCGCGATCACCTGCGTGAGCTCGCCGAGGGTCGACCTGAGAAGCCACAGCTCCCCGGAAGGCAGGGCCACAGCGTGATTGAATCTCAAGGCGTCCCAGGCCTGTTGGCCTGCTGAGAGCTCGACGCCCAGGAAGGTCGCGACATCGGACCAGGCGACCACCTCACGCAGTGCGGGTGGGTCGAGCTCGATGGCCACCAGATGGGTCCGCGTCGGAGCGTAGACGGTGCCATCGCTCGCGCGTGGCAGGAGCCGCCAGGACATCCATGTGATGTCCGTTGCAGGCACATCTATCGAAGGACCGGCGCCGGTATCGCAGGCCGCCTGGGTGAAGACCTTCACCGTCGGGCCGAGTGTCACCGCGCCCCATCCGTCGCCTGGGCCGAGCGTCGCGTGGGTCGCCGGGTGCAGCGTTTGTATCGGGCCGCCCGCGCTCCGACACTGGAGGTCGCCGGTCACCTGCTCGACCTCGACCCAGCTCGGGCCGTCGATCTCGAGGACCTGATACGGCACTGCGTATGCGGTGCTGGTCAGCGCCATCAGTACAGCCGCCAAAGTCGACACTCGAATGAACATGCTGCGCTCCTGACGTCTCGAAGGCTTCGTGTCGTATAGGACGAACTCTTGGCGCCGTCACCCGCGGCGCCCGTGCGCTCTTGGGCACCCACTACCTTTCGTCGTGGGGCGCCTAGAAGTACGCGATGGGGCCCGGGCCGGCGCGGAGGGCGAAGACGAAGACGTCTTGTTCGACCACGAGCTGCAGGGTGCTGGTGCCGACCATCCGTTCGAGCCCAGGGCTCTTAAGCAGCTCGGCCCCGCAGGCCAGGGCGCGGGGCGATATGCCACCCGGTCGCGCGGCTTTGCGCGCGGTGGGAGTGCGGAAGCCAGGGCCCGAGCGTGTCGGTCCTTCTTCGGCAGGCATCGAAAAAAAGACGGTTGCAGGGCGATTCGTGCGCCTCTGTGTCTGTCCATGGCGTGGCATGACGCTGACGGGGTGGCATGGGTCTTGCGCGACATCTGTCCTATCCCCATCATCAGGTGGCTCTCCTGCACCCCGAGGTCCAGAAACCTGACAAGAAGCAGGCGTCACCGACGCTCGCCGAACCCGACTCAGGCCATCATGGCCATCAGCTCCACGACGAGCTTCGCGGAATGACCTTCGATGAGGGGGCGGCAGCGCTGGCGCCTGTCCAGATGGAGAAGGGAAAGACCACGGCGTCACCGGTGACCGAGCCGCCCAAGCCGTTCACGGCGGCCGTCGTGTAGCACACGCCTGGCCACTACAACGACAGTGGCGGCAGGTCGCAGGACGAGGTCATCACCCAGGGCGGCAAGAACAGAGGTCTACACCGACGAGCACAAGACGCGGCGCACGTAGCCGACCTGCGACGCGGTGAGAACCGCCCGATGCTGATAGCTGGTGCTTTGTCGTATGAGGGGCGTATGGTTCGCGGGGCGCGGCTGACGGGCACGCGACACTACCAGAAGCTGTGGAGGCCAGATGGGTCGGGTCAGGCGCTGGGTCTTGGGGGTAGTCTTCGCACCGCTCGCCGTCACAGGCGTTTCGGGCTGCGCGGGTGTCGCCTACTATCAGAAGAAAGAGCTCGGGCGTCGCATCATGCAGCTCGATCCCGACGACCTCGAGGTCAGCTACCGCAACAAGGTCGATGCGTCACGCGAGGTCAGCGGCGGGCGACCCGGCCACTCCGCCGGCGGGGGATGCGGTTGCGGAAATTAGCGCCGTTGTTCCTGGTGGCCGCGGTCACCTCGGGTGCTCTCGCCGCCGATGACGACCCCGTCGATCCTCCCCGGCCGCTCGAGGCGGAGACGCATCACAACTTCGCGCGCTTCGCGTTCAACTTCTATTCGCAGTCCGATGGCGGCGGCAACCCGAACCTCAAAGAGGACATGACGGTCTTCGAGCCGCAGCTGCAGCTGGGCTTCGGGGTCGGAGACGACCTGACGCTGTCCCTGAAGGCGCAGGGCGACATCATCAGCGCGGCCTCGGTCGACCACACCTATCGCTTCCCCGATGGCGTCCAATCGGGCGCCTCGGGCGACACCTACTTCGGGCTCGAAGGCGGCTTCTTCTACGCATGGAGCGACCAGGTCCACGTCGGCGCCGGGCTGAGCGGCTCGGTCGAGTACGACTACGCGTCCTTTGGCGCCAATACGCGCCTCGTGTGGGACTCGGCGGACAAGAACGATACGCTGCTCGTGAAGGTGTCGGCGTTCTTCGACACGCTGACACTCATCCTCTTCGATGGCTCCCAGCCGGGCCTCGCCGGCCGTCGCAGCTACAATGTCGGCGTCGGCTGGACACACGTCCTCGGGCCGCGCACGGTCGGCACGCTCAATTACGACCTCACGTTCCAGAACGGGTTCCTGTCGACGCCGTACAACTCGGTCTTCACGACGGGCGGCGAGGCGCGCGAGCTGTTGCCGCACGACCGCGTGCGCCATGCAGTGTTCGCGCGGGTGCGGCACCTGTTGCTCGACCAGCTCGCCCTCGAGCCGGGCATCGGCGCGTATGTGGACGACTGGGGTGCGCGGGCGCTGAATGCCGAGCTGCATGCCTACTGGGAGCTCGTGCAGGGCGTGGCCTTGCTGCAGCCCTGGTACCGCTTCCACACCCAGTCGCAGGTCGACTGGTTCCTGGCGGAGACCGCCTCGGTCCTGCCGGATGTGCGCACACAGGACAGCGACCTCGCGGCCTTCGACAGCCATACCTTCGGCCTGAAGCTGGTCTTGCCGCACGTCGACATCTTCCGCATGGACACGGAGCTCAACCTGGGCGGCGACTTCACGCTGCGCAGCGACAACCTGAACGGGTTCAGCCTCGGACTCGGGCTGATGGTGAGGTACTGATGAAGACTTGGATATCCGGTCTGATGGCGCTCTTCTTGCTCGCGTGTGCCTCGTCGCAAGCGACGTCGCCGCCGGAGCCGAAACCCGTGCCCGACTTCACGCTCGAGTCCCTCGACGGGGCGGTCTTCAGGGGGCAGGAGCAGTGGGCGGACGAGCCGGTCTTGTTGGTGTTCATGGCTTCGTGGTGCGCGGTGTGTCGCGAGGAGGTGCCGGCCCTGAACCTGTTGGCGAAGGACCACAAGGTGCTCGCCATCGCCAGCGGTGACTCGCGGGCCGACCTCGAGAAGACGAGGCAGCAGACGGGCATGACCTATCCCGTGTTGCTCGACGACAGTGGTGAGGTCGCGCGCGCCTATCGCGTCGTGGCGAGCCCGACCTGCATCGTCGTCGACGGGGATGGCATCGAGCGTTATCGCGGTCGGCTGCCGCCCAAGGCGCTGTGATGATGCGCGTCGCGTCGTTGTTGTGGTTGGCGCTGGCGACCGGCTGTGGAGCGGCCGGACACGCGGAGTGGTCGGGGCGGCTGATGGGGTCGAGCGCGCGCATCGAGGCAAGCGGCGCCGACCAGGCCACATGTGAACGGGCGGTCGCCGAGGCCAGGGCGGAGGTCGAGCGCCTCGACGTGATGATGACCGACTGGAAGCCGGACAGCGCGTTGATGGACATCAACAAGGCGGCCGGCCAACACCCCGTGAAAGTGCCGCCAGAGCTGTTGTTCATCGTGCAGCGCTCGCTACAATTGAGCGAGCTGACCGATGGCGCCTTCGACATCAGCTTCGCTGGCGCGGGCAAGCTCTGGAACTGGCGCGACCCGGACCCGAAGGTCCCATCGCCCGAGGTCGTCCGGGAGGCCCAGAAGAACGTCGGTTGGAAGGACATCGTGGTTGATGTCGCTGCCAGCACCGTGTTCTTGCGGCGCCCCGGGATGCGCATCGGCCTGGGCGGTTTAGCGCCCGGCTATGCGGGCGACCTCGCGATGGAGAAGATACGCGCGCTCGGGATCCAGGACGCGCTCGTGGACATGAGCGGTGACGTCATGCTCAGCGGCAAGAAGGACGGCGACCTCTGGAAGGTGTTGATCAAACACCCGCGCGACGAAGCGCAGATCCTCGCGGTGCTGCCAGTGTCGAACGCGGCGGTGTCGACCTCGGGCGACTACGAACGCGCCTTCGTCAAAGACGGCAAGCGCTATGGCCACATCATCGACCCGCGCACGGGCTACCCCGCTGACGGCTGTCAGAGCGTGACCATAACGGCACCTGTCCTGGCATTCGCGGACGGCCTGGCGACCGGTGTGTTCGTGCTCGGCCCCGACAAAGGCATGGCGTTGGTCGAGGCGCTCGCCGGTGTCGAGGCCATCATCGTCGCGGCCGACGGCAAGGTGTCGGTGTCCAAGGGCTTTGCGCGTGGGCCCTAGCCCCGGTCACAGCGCCAACGTCGGAAGAAGAGCGACCTGATTCACGGGGACCTGGATCTCATTGTGCCGCATGAACCAGGGCTTCCAAGGGGGATCGAAGCGCGCCCACACCGGCTCTCCCTGGGCGGCCAGCCCGTGGCGTTGCATCTGCGCACGCAACTTCGCCAGGTGGTCCTCGTAATTTGCCTGTGACCACGTCCCCGAATAACGCAGCACAGCCATCCTCTGGGCCGGCATCACCTTCAGCGCAACGCGGTCATCTAGTGGGACGGGAAGGGTCTTGAGTGTGTATCCCCGTGGCATCACGAACCGCACCCGGTACACGTCACCTGCGCCTTGTGTCTGGGTCACGGGTGCGGTCATTGCGATGGTCGTGCCGCCGTGCGCGGACTGGGTGACGGGCGCGGTCATGGCGATCTTCTGCCCACCGCCGTTCTTCCCAAAGATGTACCCGGCCAGCACGCTGAACGCCTGGTTGCCAACGGTCTCGGCCGTTCCCTTCAGCTCGGTCTCTGCGACGATGCAGCTCGGGTACTCTCGCACCTCGATGTCGTCAAATTGGCTGATGGTCTCGTATCTCTGGGTTTCGGTCGCCATTGTTTCCCCCGCCGCCAGGACTCTGGTTTGCCAAGCACTCCGCTATGGTAGGTGCGACACGGGTGGTCTGGCGGGCAAGGCTTGGCGTGATAAAGCGCGGGGGGGCAGCCGTTCAAACGGTCACCGGCCGGAGAAGCGATCCGTCGCGGCTACGAGCGCCCGTGCGATCGGGGTCTCGAAGGCTGAATGCCCCGCGTCCCCGATGATCTGCAGGTCGGCCTCGGGCCAGGCGGCTGCCAGGTCCCACGCGCTCTGCAACGGGCAGACGAGGTCGTAGCGCCCCTGCACGATGACGGTCGGGATGTGGCGGATTTTTGGCACATCGTCGAGCAGCTGGGTCGGCGAACGCAGAAAGCAGCCATTGACGAAGTAGTGGATTTCGATCTGGCTCACCGCGAGTGCGTCGTTGTCCTCCTCGGCCTCGGCGAGCTCGGCGGGGGTCGCGACGATGTGGCTCAACAGCGTCTCCCACACGCTCCAGGCCCGCGCTGCGCGCAGACGGGTCTCGGCATCTTGTGAAGACAGGAGCCGCTGGTAGGCGCTGAGTATGTCGCCGCGTTCGGCCTCGGGCACGGGTTCGATGAAGCGCGCCCAACCGTCGGGGAAGATCGCGCCGACGGTGCCGCCCTGATAGAGCCAGTCGATCTCCGGCTGGCGCCCGAGGAATATGCCACGCAGGACGAGCTCGGTGACACGCTCCGGGTGGGCCTGCGAATATGCCAATGCGAGGGTGCTACCCCACGAGCCGCCAAATACGAGCCAGCGTTCGATGCCGAGGTGTTCACGCAGGCGCTCGATGTCGGCCACGAGGTCGGCGGTCGTGTTGTCCTCGAGGCTGGCGTGCGGGAGGCTCTTGCCCGCGCCGCGTTGGTCGAAGAGCACGGCGCGATAGGCGTTGGGGTCGAAGAATGACCGGTGTCGCGGCGAGATGCCGCCGCCGGGTCCGCCGTGGAGGAAGATCGCCGGCTTGCCCTGTGGATTGCCCGACTGCTCGTAGTAGAGCCGATGGCCCGAGGTGACCTCGAGGTGGCCGGAGTCAAACGCTTCGATGGGCGGGTAGAGCCAGCTGAGCGGGTCGCGTAGGGGGCGTGGTCGGGACATCGGAACCTCCGCTCGGGACCATCCGCCTTCGTATGCGAACGGTCAATCGCGACGGCTTCCCAGGCCCGCCCTCAGCCGACGCGCGCGAACGTCGCCTGCAGCGCGATCCCAAGGCGGCTCACGAGCTCGTCGAGCTCGGGCTCGGTGATGACGAACGGCGGCGCCACCATGACGAGGTCGCCTTCGGTGCCATCGGCCTGGCCGACATTGGGCCATATGACCAGCCCGGCGGCCAGGGCCTCGGCGACCAGCGTCTCGGCCACCAGCTTGTTGCGCGCAAACGGCGCCTTGGTGGCCTTGTCGGCGACGAGCTCGATGCCCGCAAGCAGGCCAAGGCCCCGGATATCACCCACCATCGGCAGGTCGGCCAACGCTGCCAGCTTCTGATGCAGGACGAGCCCCATGCTTGCAGAGCGCTCGACGAGCCCATGCGCCTTGATGTGGCGCACGGCCGCAAGTCCTGCCGCGCAGATGGCAGGGGTATGTGAGAAGGTCTGCGCGTGTTTGAACGCGCCCGAGCCCTTGGCGATAGGGCGGATCACCCGATCGGAGGTGAGCACGGCGGACAGGGGCACGTAGCCGCCCGACAAACCTTTGCCCATGGTCATGATGTCGGGCACCACATCGAAGTGCTCGACCGCGGCCCAGCGCCCGGTGCGGCCGGCGCCGGTCAACACCTCGTCGGCCACGAGCAGCACGTCGTAGCGGTCGCAGATGGCGCGAATCCGCTGCCAATATCCCGCAGGCGGCACCGACCCACCCGTCGACGAGCCGCCGACCGGCTCGGCGATGAAGGCCGCGACCGAGTCAGGACCCTCGGCCAGGATGGCTTCTTCCAGCGCGTCGCCGGTCATCGCCGCGTCCGTCGGCGCGCAACGATAGGGGTAGGGCGCCCCGATGAGGTGCACCGGCACGAGCCAGGGCCCGTACATCTTCTTGTAGTGCTCACGCGCCGACGCCGACAACGCCAGCAACGTATTGCCGTGATAGCCGGGGGTGCGCGCGATGATCTTGTGTTTGCCCGGCCGCCCCGACTCGACGTGGTGCTGGCGCGCGAGCTTCAACGCGGCCTCGACCGCCTCGGAGCCCGACGACAGGAAGTAGGCGAAGTCGAGCCCACGCGGCGACAAGGTGCGCAGCTCGGCGGCGAGCGCCTCGACCGGCTCGTTGGTGAAGGCCGTGCCGTTGACGTAGGCGACCTTGCGGATTTGGTCTGCGACCGCGTCGGCGACGACGCTGACCCCATGGCCGAGGTTGGCGACGTAGGCCCCGCCGCACGCGTCGAGGTAGCCCTTGCCGGTGTCGTCGAAGAGCCAGACCCCTTCGCCGCGCACGATCATCGGGAGCTCGCGGTCGAGTGCGCGATAGAAGACGGCGGATTCGGGATAGCGGTGTGTGCCCATGGTCTGGCGTTCAATCACAGCTGGGCGCCGTCGGAAAGTGGGGAAAGCGGGGAAAGCGGGGAAGTGCGGAAAGGCGCGAACGTCACCAGACGCAGCTCGCTCAGCTGGCTCGGGCCAGCGCGTGGAGCGATGCGAGCTCGGACTCCCAGAGGGCCGAGATTCGCTCGGGCTCGGGGATGAGCCCGGCGTCACTTGCGAGGCCGACCTGGACCTCGCCGGCATAGCTGAGGATGCTCACGCCAAGCGCCACACCAGCCGACATCGGCACCCAGAACATGATGCGTGCGAGCCGGTGGCCGGCGAGCGAGATGTGCGCGCGTGGGCCAGGCACGTTCGTCATCACGGCCGAGCCCTTGGTCCCGAAGAACTTCAGCAACAGGTCCTCGATGGCGCTAGGGGTCATCCCCATCGTGTTGAGGATCCCGAAGGCGACCGCGGGCTCATCGCTGTCCTTGATGGTGTCCATGTGGCGCTTGAGGACCTTGACCCGGTCGAGCGTGTCCGCCTCGGACAGCGGCAGCGTGAGCACCGCCAACGAGAAGTGGTTGCCGAGCTCGGTCGGGACCCGGTCTTCCATGGGCCGCAGGTTGACGGGCACAAACGCGCGGATGTCGGCGGGCTTTTCCCCGCGCTCTTCGAGATAGCGCCTGAGGGCCCCCGCCATGGCGGCCAGCAAGGCATCATTGAGAGTGACCCCGAGCGTGCGGCAGGTCGCCTTGAGCGGCTCGAGCGGCTGGGGCTTACACCAGGCGACGCGCTTGTCGACCCCGAGCTGGCCGCGCAGGACCGTCGGAGGGTCGGGCCGCATCAGCAGGAGCCGGCCAGCCGCCGCGGCCATGCTGGCGCCTGTGCGTACAAACGTCAGCAGGCGGTCGGGGTGCGAGGCGGCCTCGAGGGCAGCGTGCCAGATGTGCTCGCCCGTCTGGAGCGCTGCGCGCAGCGGCCGGAAGAATGAAGGTCGGGTCACCGGCACATGGGACCCATCGGCGAGGTCGAGGATGACCCGCGCGAGCGAGATGCCATCGGCGATGGCGTGGTGGATCCGCACGACGAGCGCCGTCACGGGCGTGGGCGCCGCGAGGGTCACGACGTGCACCTTCCAGAGCGGCCGATCGGGCGGCAAGGGCTGCGACAGGATGTCGCCGCAGAACCTGGCGAGCGCTGCGTCGTCGGCCGGTGCCTCGAGCTCGGCATGCACCACATGTTGGTCGAGGTCGAAAGCATGGTGCAGCTCCCAGCGCGGCGGTCCGACCCCGAGCGCTGGCTCGATCACGCACCGCGAGAAGCGTGGGTAGACGGCGACGAGGCGGCTGCGCATGAGGTTGCGCACGGTCTCGAGTGGGACGACCTCGTCGAAGCTCAGCATGGCCGTGACGATCATGCGGCTCTCCGGCCGGTCCATGTGCAGCCAGACCGCGTCGGCGGGCGTCATCGCGAAGGATGTGTCGGACACCTCGAGCTCCTTTGCGTCGGAGGCGGCGCCGATGCTTGGGACGGCGCCGCGCGCAACGCAGCATGCACCAGAACGGCGCCTCACACGAGGCCTCCGCAGCGGTCCGGAGGTCTCCGCGGCATCACCCAAGTCCCCAAAGCCATCACAACGGGTCGATCGCGGCGGCTTGTGTCTTCGCGCCGGTCCAGGATGCGCCCCGCACCTTCACGGTGTCGCTCGCGGAGGGGCGCGCCAAGGGCCTCGAAACGAGCGGCGTCCTGATATCGTCGCTGTCGCCCGAGATCGAAGCCGAAGGGGCGAGCACGCGCCTGAAAGAACCCGCGACGGTCCTCGCTGTCGCTCGCGCTACCCGGACGGCTCCCATGCTTCTTTGGCGGCTCGGCCGAGATGCCGACCGCATAGCTTGGCGAGCACCTCGAGCTGCGAAACGCCGTCCTCGTCGGGCACTCGGTCGCAGCGATGATCGCAGTCCTCGCGCACCAGGCGGCGCCGGACCGATTGCAGCAATCACCTCGGCTGGTCGCGTCAGATGGCACCCGTCATCATCGGACACGGCCGCCAGTACGCGCGCGAGCTGCTCGCGGCGTGGCGCTTCGGTGACGCATGGGATCTGCGCAGGTTGCGCGCCGGCGCACCTCGGGATACACGAGGATGAGGGCTGACCTTGCGTGATCACGATGCACTCGGAACCACGGTCCACTTGCACAAATGAGCTATCCACTCTTTTACCCGCCGGACTTCGTGACAGTCGCGCGTTTCCAGGAAATGCCAAAACGAATGGCCGAGGCATATTTCAACTGGTTCGTTGTGGTCAAGGAGTCTAGAATTCGCGACTGCTTGGCACTTCTGGGCCAGACTGGTGACAATGTGCGACTCGACCTGGCCGCGATAAAGCTTTCAGCGCTCGTTCGCACGCAGCATGTCATTGCGGACCCAGAAATGAACCTGGTCGGCTTTTCGATCGCCCTCGATGCGGGACTATTGGTCTGTCGCAAGCTTGAGGAGGAATTCGGGCCAAGGCTCTACTGGGATTGGATTCGAAAGCCCAAGAGTGATGCGAGTTTTCACCAGCCTGCCTTGCGAGGGTTCGTGGGCGAATGTGCGCTGAATCCCTTCCAGATCGGAAGGACGTTCGTCTTCAAAACACTGGACAATCTCGATGTCGGAAACGCATTGGTGGCGACTCACCAGGCTTGGCGCGAATCGCTCCCGCAGTAGCTGGCTTTGAGCCGCAACGGGCGCCGACGGCAGGTCGTCGGGCCAACGCTCGCGGAGTCTTCTGGGCCAGTCGGCGTTGGCTGACCACGCGATGAAAGCGATTACCTCGGTACTTCTCACTTGACGGGATCCAGAGATGGGCTCGGGGAAAAGCCCTGAGCGCCCCGCAAAGTGACGCCAGTGGCGGTGGTTTCGATCGGGAAGGTGCCTGATCCGGAATTGCCAGCGTTTGTTTCTCGAAAGTCGCCGCGACGTGCCTTGCGGGCCTCCTGAAGCAGGCCAAAACCCCTGTGGTAGGCTGCCCACGTCATGGCACTCTCACTTCACGACTATCATAACTCGCTCCATCACGAGCTCGTTCAGTTGACGCGTGGGCTTGGCGGATTGCGGCTCGCCATCGCCGATGGGGTCGAGCGGCTCGAGTCACTCGGCGGTGTGAGGGCGCTCGGCTTTCCGAACGTGGACGCCTGGGCGCGGGAGCGGCTCGGGCGCTCGGGCCGATGGCTGGGGGATGCGCGCACGCTCGCGCGGCGGCTCGCGGTGTTGCCGTTGCTGCAGGAGGCATACCTGTCGGGGCGACTCTCGACCTCGAAGGTGGAACTGCTAGCGCGGCATTTGGTGCGAGGTGACCGGAGTGACACACTCGGTGAGGAGGAGGCCGACGCCATTAAACTCGCGGCGAGCCTGACGGTGCAAACGCTCCGTCGGCGACTCGGTGGTTGTGGGGACGACACGCGTCGAGCCACGGTGCAGCTCACGCGTCACATCGACCGGGTTGATGCGGTCGCGTTCGAGGGGGCGATCAGGTTGATGGACGCGCTCGGCGAAACGACGCGCAGCGCCGCCGTCGAGGGGCTCCTGGCCGAGGGATTGACGACGCTCTTGAACCGGGCCGAGCTGGCGCCGGATATGGTGAGCCGTATCGCCGACACGGCGCCGGGGACGATCGACGCCGCCGCTGCCGCACCAGAAGACGCCGCAACCGACACGGACATCGGACCCGCGCCCGACCTTCTGCTGCCGTCGATGCAACCGCCCTACATCGACCCGACGATCACCGATGTCGGCCTCCTCGACGCCGAGCTGCGCGGCCTGTCGGCCGACCTCATGCGCCGCGACCTGCGGTTGGGACTGCTCGCCCTGGACGCCGAGCGTTGTCGCCTGGCCTCCACCCACGGATATCGGACCCTCGACGACTACTTCCGTGAGGCACTGGGCGTGGCCCCTTCGACTATGGCCGCCCGCATCGCACTTGCCCGCCGGGTCGACGCCTTGCCACGGTTGAAGGCGACCATCGAGGCTGGGTCGATCGGCTTCGAGACCGCAACCCTGCTCGCCCGAGTCGCTGGTCCCAAGACCGAAGAGGCCTGGCTCGCGCTGGCGAGTATCTCGACGACCAAGATATTTCGTGAACAGGTCGACGCGGCCGAGCTCCACGCCCGGGTCGACGGTCGACCGGTCCGTGCACTCGCTCCCCCGACCGCCGACCAGGTCGAAGACGTTCGTCTGCTCGAGCGGCAGGTCCTGACGACGGTGTTTTCCAAACCGGGTCCGATGTCAGTGTCGGACCGGGCGGACCAGGCATCGGCATCGGAGTCCGAAGTCCCGTCGCTCGGCACCGTCCCGCTCCGCCTGACCCTGCCCGAAGACCTCGCCGCGTTCTGGTGCGACCTCGAGGTCCTGCACGCCGACGCCGGCTTCCCGTCCGGCTCGTTCGTCGCGTTCCTGGTCGCCTCGACGCTCCACACCGCGCGGGGCATGACAAAACTCCCCGCCTACGGCGACATCTACCTACGCGACCGCTTCCGCTGCCAGAGCCCGGTCTGCCACAGCCGCAACTGCACCCCTCACCACATTGTCTTTCGCTCACATGGCGGCGGCGAAGAACCCTCGAACCTGGTCTCGCTCTGCGACAAGTGCCACCTCGACCTCGTTCATGAAAGTCACCTGGTGGTCCGCGGTCATGCCCCGGACGCCTTGACCTGGTCCGCTTGCGCCTACCACATCACGCCACTCTGAGGTCTAACGGACGGGTCAAGTCTCGGTGGACCCGACGAATGCCGCCCGAGCTGACCAAGCGCAACGATGGGCCATCTCCGCTTTGCGCAGCGGACGCAGCATAAGGCATTGCTTCTTCGCTGCGGGTTGACCTCGAGCGCAGGCTCGGGTGTATTCCTCACAACCTCTCGTCAGTGGCGGCTCCAGCCTCTTCGTAGCCTTGTGGCTCTGGGGGTGGCGCGATGGAGCGGTGCTGCATCACTGCGCGTCCGGCGGAAGTTCGTAGTTGTCGGGCGCGCCCGGGCACATCCGAGGCGGACCACCGCAGCCCCCAGAGCACGGGCAACCGTCCGGCGAATCCGATTGGACCTGCCACATGCCGACCTGTCCGCCGCCAGCGCAACGCAGAAGGAAGTAGTTATCGATGCAGCACGACCTGTCGACGCCGGGTCTGCATTCGTCGCCAGACCGGGGATGAGGGTCCGCCCGGCTTCCGGACTCTGAATCACACGCGGGACCGATCGACCCGAGACCTACGCACACCAGTGCGGCAAGCAGACCACGCATCGACGCGAGAGCATCGGCCCAGCGCATCGGTGGGCTCGTGTACCGAGGCGTGGCGAACAGCTGCCGGCGCGGGTTGGAGTGCGACATGAGCTTCGAGGACGGCCCAAGCGATGGGCGTTGGCGCCGTGTCATCACTGCGCATCCGGCGGAAGGCTGTAGTTGTCAGGCGCGCCTGGACATAGCGGGGCCAGACCACCACAGAATGTCGCGTTCGAGCAGGGGCAGCCGTCGGGCAGGTCGTGCAACACACCCCAAGAGCCACTCTCACAGCTGAGCGCGCGGTACTCGTTGATGCAGCATGTCCTGTCGACGCCACGAATGCAGGGCTCCCCGTCTCGGGGATGCGTGTCGATGCCGGAGTCCTGGCTGGCGTCGCCGGAATCTTGGATGCGGGCGTCGGCGTCTGGGCTGTCGGTGTTGGAGTCTTGGGTGCCGGTGTCCGCCTGGCTGTCGGCGTCTGCATCTTGGCTGTCGGCGCCCTCATCTGATGGGCTGCAACCGACCACCCACACCCAAACGACCAGACCCGCGACCACCGCGCGCCCGAAGTCGGACCCATGGACGCGACCTCGGACCCTGGACAGCACCGACAACAACGACCGCAACATGGGCCCCCCCCTCGTGTTGCGTTTGTTTATCGATTCGCACGGCGCGATTCAAGCGCGGTCACCCGCGCTCAGCCATTGTCCTAGAGCTCAGCTCTTGCCGAGCGACTCCCACACCAGCTCGGCCACGTCCTTGGCTTTCACCGCGGCCTGCTTGGTGCCGATGCCGTCCTCCATCATGAGATTGCAGAACGGACAGGCGACCGCGATGGTGTCCGCTTGGGTCTCCATCGCTTGTTCTACGCGGACGTGGTTGATGCGGCGTCCCTTGTGCTCTTCCATCCACACACGCGCGCCGCCGGCACCACAGCACATGCCGGTCGTGCGGTTTCGCGCCATTTCTTTGAGCTCGAGGCCGGGAATTGCGGAGAGTGCCTTACGCGGCTGCTCGTACACGTCGTTGTAGCGGCCGAGATAGCAGCTGTCGTGGTAGGTGACGTTTTTCACGCCTTCGGGGGTCTTCGTCGGCTTCAGGCGACCGCTCGCCACGAGCTGGTCGATGAGGACCGAGTGGTGCACGATGTCGAATTGCCCACCGAACTGCGGATATTCGCTCTTGATGGTGTTGAAGCAGTGCGGGCAATGCGTCACGAGCTTCTTCTTGTCGATGCCGGCCGCCTTCATCATCTCGACGTTGGCGGTAGCCTGCTGCTGGAACAGATACTCGTTGCCGGCGCGGCGAGCCGGGTCACCGGTGCAGCCCTCGTCATTGCCGAGAATGGCGAATTTGACATTGGCCTCGCGCAAGAGATTCACGAGTGCACGTGACACTTTCTTCTGGCGTTCGTCATAGGCACCGGCACATCCGACCCAGAAGACATATTCGGCGTCGGGGGCGTCGGCCAGCATCGGGATCTCGAGGCCGTCGGCCCATTTCTGGCGGTCCTTCGTCGGCAGGCCCCACGGGTTGCCCTTGGACTCGAGGTTCTTGAAGGTCTGCTTGAGCTCCTTCGGGAACTTGGCTTCCATGAGGACCAGGTGACGGCGGAAGTCGACGATCTTGTCGACGTGCTCGATCATGACCGGGCATGCCTCGCTGCAGGCGCGACACGTCGTGCAGTCCCAGATCGCCTCTTCCTTGACGTCATCGATGATGCTCGTCGGGTGCTGGTCGATTTCCCAGCCCGTCATGTCCCGCCCGCCCGCCGTGATGAGCTCTTTCTCGCGGGCATACAGGTGGTCACGCACATCCAGAATCAGGAACTTCGGGTTGAGCACTTTGCCGGTAATCGTCGTCGGGCAGTTCACGGCACAGCGGCCACACTCGGTGCACGTGTAGGTGTCGAGCACCTGGCGCCAGGTCAGGTCACGCGGGTCACCGACGCCGAACTTCTCCTGCTTCTCGATGTCCTGGATCTTCTCGAGCGCGCCGCGCGCTTTGAGGTCGCCAAAGAAGACGTTCGGAATGGCCGTGATGACGTGGAAGTGTTTGCTGCCCGGCAGCATGTTCAAGAGCACCAGCACGATGCCGATGTGGGTCCAGTAGGCCATCTCTTGAAGCCCCATGAGCGTCGGTGCGCTGAGCCCCGAGAACAGGCTCGCGAAGAGCGACCCGATCGGCGCCCAGGCCAGCTCTTCGTTGACGGCGGCCAGACGTGCGGCCTCGGTCGTGAGCGTCGACCAGTCGAAGAAGAGCGCATTCTCGAAGCCGGTCGTCTTCTGGGCGAGCGCGAACGAAAAGCCGTCGAGCATGAAGTCAGACACCATGAGGCCACCCAGCATGGCCAGGATGACGATGGCCTCGGCCGACAACGACAGGCGCGGGACCTTGATGACGAGGCGCCGATACGCGGCCCAACACACGGCCAGCAGCACGACCAGCTCGGTGATGTCCTTGGCCAGCGCGTACGGGTGATGGATGAACGGAATCGTCGCGTCCGGCACGAAGGCACACACCATGAGGTACAGGGTGCGCAGCTGCAGGACGAGGAAGCCCCAGAAGATCATCGCGTGCATGAGGCCCGCGCCCTTCTCCTTGAACATCTTCTTCTGACCAAACGCGTAGGTCATCATGTTCGCGAAGCGCTGCGGCAGGTGGTCGAAGAAACGCTCGCGGTGCTGGGTCGCCAGCATGAGCCGGAACTTGGACTGCATGACGATGGCGAAGTAGCCGAACGCGGCCAGGAGCGCGAAGACGAGGGGCAGCCAGCGGATGTCGTTCATGGTGCGTTTGTCCGGGTGAAGCGGAGCATGTGGAAGGGCACACCGAGGTCCAAGCACTTCTTCTCGCGGTGTGAGCGCGGGAGGCTCGCGAGCTCGGGGTCGATGCTGCCCTGGGCAGCGAGCTCGAGCCCGGCCTCGAGGGCGGATTCGATCATCTGGTCGACGTAGGCCGGCACGTCGGTCTTGGCGTAGAGCCGGCCGGCAGGCGTCAAGAGACGCGTCAAGAGAGCCGTGAAGTCCGGCGTGAAGACGCGGCGTTTGTGGTGGCGTTTCTTCCACCACGGGTCGGGGAAGAGCACGTGGAACGCGTCGACCGTCCCGTCGGCGACGAGGCGCTCGAGGTGGGGGCGGGCGTCGCCTTCGATGACCCGAATATTGGTAATGCCATCACGCGCGGCGCGTTCGGCGGCGACCCGGACCCAGTCGCGTTTGATCTCGAAGCCGACGACGTGGGCGTCGGGGTTGGCCTTCGCCAGGTCGAGGAGATAGTGCGGGCGGCCAAAGCCGATCTCGATGTGCAGCGGGTGATGCGCGACGAACGACCGGAAGGTGTCGTCGTGGCCCGCGGTCCGGTACGGGGCCAGCACGAGCGGGTGGTCGATGGGCGGCACCCGGGCGTTCTGCGCGCGCACCTCGAGGTCTCCCCCAATGAGGCCGACCTTGCCGCTGCCGTGGCGCAGCTCGCCACGCGCGTCGGTCATGCCGGCCTCGGCGTCGCCTGCTTCGGTGTCGTCCAGTTCGTCTGCGTCGTGCACGTTGTCGTCTGCCCTGCTCACAGGCCAGCATCTAGCGTCCCCGGGCGCAGTGCGCAAGCCGTTTCACGGCACCTTACGCGACGCAACGCCTCGGAAACGAGACGGCTGACGTCGCTATGCGTTTCCCGCACCCCATGGGGAAGGAAACGCATGCGACGTGATCGGATCGCTCGGGCCTCTCCGGCCTCCGTCGGGCCCTCTGGGCCGTCATATGGCTGGCCCGCAGGCCCGACGGGCCCGACTCCGACGCTCCGAGGACCCGAGCTGACGTTTCCATCTGACCTGTCGCACCAGCGCATCGGGTGATATCCCGAACCTGCCCCACAATGTCATGGGGGCGTTCGTGTAGACCTGGTCAGGGTGGCCAGGCCCCGTCACCCCATCCTGAATGGTGTCATGTCAGACCCTTCGCAAGCCCCGGCCCCGGCCCAGAGCCCGATGCTGCTGGGTATCCCCTACCTGCTCTTCGTTCTGGCCGTCGCACTCGCCTTGCGCCTCATCGGGCTCGGCGACAAAGACATCTGGTACGACGAGGTCTTCACCCTGGCCCAGTCGCGCCTGCCGCTCCCCGAGCTCATCGAGGCGGTCGCCCGGGACAACTATCCACCGCTGCACAGCCTCATCCTGTCGCCGTGGATTTCGTTCTTCGGTGAAGGCGCCATCTCGCTGCGCCTACCCTCGGTCATCGCCTCGCTCGTCGCTATCCTCTTCTCCGGCCTCATCGCGCGCGACCTCTATGGCCCACGCGCGGCCCTCATCGCCATGGCGCTGCTCGCGGTCTCGCCCTTTCAGGTCCGCTACGCCCAGGAGGCGCGGATGTATGCGCTCCTCGCCGCGTTCGCCGCCATCGCGACCTGGGCGCTGATTCGTTGGCTGGCTCGCCCCAACTACCGGCACCTCGTCCTACTCGGTCTGGCCCAGCTCGCGACCCTTTATACCCATTATTTCGGTGCCTTCGTCGTCCTGGCTCATGGCCTGGCCGTCCTCTGGATCCTGCTCCGGCAGCGCAGCCGCAAAGACGTCTCAGCGCACGTCCCATGGCGCTCCTGGTTCGTGACTCAGCTCCTGGTCGCCGCGGGCTTTTCGTTATGGGTTCCGAACATCATCGACCGCTTCGGAAAGCTGCAGGGGGCCTTCTGGATCCCCGAACCCACGCTCCCCATCCTCTATCAATCCCTGTTCGCTTCCTGGGGCGAGGCTGTCTTCCTGGCGCCGCTCGCGCTCTTGGCCCTGGCACCGGCGGTCGCCCGGTTCATCGCGCCGCGCCTGTCTTCCCTCCTCAGGGAGCCGCCATCGACCGTCGCCCCGACCGTGGCACCACCGATCCGCGGCCAGCTCGTCCTGGCTCTGGTCGCGCTCCTGAGCGTGGGGCTCGCCTACGTGTTGTCGCACGTCTCCCAACCCTTCTTCCTCACGCGTTACCTCATCGCCGCCGCTGTCATGGCGACGATCCTCATCGCCGGCGGCATCTCACGCCTCGGGAGGCGCGCCTCCGTCATCTTCGCGGCCGTGTTCATCGCCATCCAGGTGCCCCACGTCGTCGCCAACTACGAGTCCGAGGGCAAGGAACGTTGGTCGACGGTCGCCACCCACCTGCGTGAACATGCCCAACCAAACGACCTCATCGTGCTGATCCCGGCGTGGCAGGCTCCAGCGTTCGGTCATCACCTGACCGTGGGTCGTGTCCCGAGAATCCCTTTCATCGGCGTGAAGGGCCGCGCTCCGCTGGCCCATATCCTCGCGCGTTCCCCGTTCCCACATCGCCTGACGGACGCGCCAGTGGTCTGGCTCGTCATCTCGACCGAGGCCGCGCCCGACGACGTGGCCCGCGTCCGCGCCGAGCTCTCCGCCAATCGGCGACGGGGCGAGCCCATCAAGCCCCACCTGCTCGAGCTGGAGCCCTATCATCGCCGCTGAAGCGAAGCCCTCGTCGCCTTCGGTGGCACTCCACTTCGCTTCTTGCTACGGATGGCAAGGCGTCCGTTGAACGGGGTTGTCCCCCGCTGATTTGCTGGAGATCCGATGCACCTACGACTCGATGGTATCCAGACCGCCTCACACTCGCCTCGCCTGCTGGCCGCGCTCATTGCGTTGGCAGTGCCCTTGTCTTCTGGCTGCGCCTCGGCTCCGACCTGTCCGGTGTGCCCGACGGTCGAGGCCTCTGACAGTGGCCCTGCCAAGCCCGCTGAGCGCCCCGCAGCGCCTGTGGGACCGCTGATTCTCGAAGGCACGCCCGAGATCCCGAGCGAGCTGAAGGCCGACCTGCTGCGTTATCTCGAAGCCCGCTCGGCCAATCTCGCCGCCGTGTCCGACGACGGCAAGAGCATGCTCGTCTCGACCCAGCTCGGCGCCTCCGCACAGCTCTATCGGGTGGACGCGGCCCTGGGGCAGCGCACGCAGGTCACCTTCGAAGCGGAGCCGGTCCGCACGGCGGCCTTCGTGCCAAACGCCAAGGGCGCCTTCGTCTATGTGCGCGACATCGGCGGCAACGAGCAGTTCCAGATCTACCGCGCCGACCCGGGCGTCCTGCCGGTCCTGCTCACCGACGGCAAGTCGCGCCATGGCGGCTTCGTCTTCAGCCGCGACGGGGCGCGCTTCATCTACACGTCGAACGCGCGTAACGGCCGCGACATGGACCTCTGGATCTCCGACGGCAAGTCGCATGCCTCGGCGTCGCTGCTGGTCGAGACCAAGGGCCTCTGGACGCCGTTCGACATCTCCAAAGACGGCAAGACGCTGCTCGTGCAGGAGTTCGTCTCCATCGCCGAACAGCGGCTGCACCTCGTCGACATCGCGACCCGCACCACGACCCAGATCACGCCCGAGGGATCGGCGTGGCGCGAAGCGTTCTTCGATGCGTCGGGCAAGCGCCTCTTCGTCACGACCGACCGCCCGGCGACCAAAGGTGGGGGCGCAGGCGAGTTCGTCGAGCTGCAGGTCATGGACCTCACCACGCGTGAGACGACCTCGTTGTCGCGCGCCATCCCGTGGAACGTCGAGTCGACCTCGTTGTCGGCGGACGGAAAGACCATCGCCGTCGCCATGAACGAGGACGGCTACGGTACCTTGCGCCTCTTCGACACGACGACCCTCAAAGAGCTCGCGCGCCCGCAGATCCCCGTCGGCATCGTCGGCAAGGTCGCCTTCGCGGCGAACGCCCCGGTGCTCGGCTTCTCGTTTGGTGGACCGACCGTCAACGGCGACGTGTATGTCCACGACCTCAAGTCGAAAAAGGTCGCGCGTTGGACCCGGTCGGAGCTCGGCGGCCTCGACGAGAAGGGCTTCATCGCGCCCGAGCTGGTGCGGTACACGACGTTCGATGGCAAGACGATCCCGGCTTTCTACTTCCGCCCCGAAGGGCCAGGGCCCTTCCCGGTCGTCATCAACATCCACGGCGGCCCGGAGGCGCAGGCCCGCCCGAACTTCTCGGCCATCATCCAGTTTCTGGTGACGCGTTCGAAGATCGCGGTGCTCGTGCCCAACGTGCGTGGGTCCGACGGCTACGGCAAGACGTACCTCGCGCTCGACAACGGGCGGCTACGCGAGGACAGCGTCAAAGACATCGGTGCGCTCATTGATTGGGTGGGAACCCGTGGCGAGCTCGACAAGAACAAGGTCGCCGTCATGGGCGGCAGCTATGGCGGGTACATGGTGCTGGCGAGCCTCATCCACTTCGGGCCGAAGCTCGTGGCCGGCATCGACGTCGTCGGTATCTCGAATTTCGTGACATTCCTCGAGAACACCGCGGCCTATCGCCGCGACCTTCGCCGCGTCGAGTACGGCGACGAGAGCGATGCTTCGATGCGCGAGTTCCTGCTGGCGATTTCTCCGACGACCCACGTCGACAAGATCAAGAGCGCCCTGTTCGTCGCCCATGGCGCCAACGACCCGAGGGTGCCGCTGTCCGAGGCGGATCAAATCGCCGCGGCCGTGAAGAAGAACGGCAAAGAGGTCTGGAAGATGGTCGCCATGAACGAGGGCCACGGCTTCGCCAAACGTGAGAACCGCGACGCCTACCTGTCGCTCGCCATCATGTTCCTACAAAAACACCTGGGGCGCTGAGCTCAAGGGCGGCAACGCGGCGCGTCCATCGGCAACATGATGGGCACGGTCCCAAACGTTTCCGGCTCGCCGACGAGCACGGTGATCGCGTCGCCGAGCGTCGGTGTTCCGGGCATCGGCGGGCCGTGGAGCACCTGATGCGCGAGCCTGATGATACGCGGCAGGCGTGCGTTCATCGACCATGTCGGCCACATCGGCCATGTCGACGACACGGATGTCGGCGCGCCGCTCCCCGGGTCGGGAGCGAACCACGGCCTCGACGTATCGTCGTCGGTGTCTTCGATGAGGACGGCACTGGCACCGAGGTCGACGAGCTCGACTCTCCGCGCGGCCGTGTCGGACCTCTGACGCGCGGCGACCAGCGTCCGCTCCAGCTCGAGCCGCCCCGGCATGCCGACGCCCGGGGCCGGTCTCGCGACGAGGCGCGCGCGTGAGCGGGGTGCGCTGAGGCCAAAGGTCCGACCGACCGGGGCATGGCAGTGAGGGCCGGTTGGTGGCGCCGATCCGACCAACGCTGCGAGCCGACGTTTCGCCGCTTCGGGGAGCGTCGGGCCGATGACGGTGATGCGCTCTGGGGTGATGAGGGCGCGGTGCAGGCGGACGAGCTCTTCGCGGTTGACCTGGCTTGCGGCGCGTTCGGTCGGGGTGGCGCTCGAGGGTCGGCCAAGGCCGACGGCAAGCGCGACGGCCCAGCGCCTTGCAGCCTGCATCGCGGCGTCAGGGGCCATGGCCAGCCGATCACGCAGGCGTTCGGCCCGGCGTGTGACGGTCGTCGACTTGAGGTCGGGGTCGAGTGCCACGTCGAGCAAGAGGGACCAGGCGGCAGCGACTCGCGAAGCGTCATCGCAGGTGGCTCCAGCCACAGCGGGGCAGGGGGCGATGAGGACCCGCCAGCCGAGGACGGCCCCGTCGTGGTGTGCCTCGAGGGTCGCGCCCAGAGCCAGCGCGCGTGCGCCAGGGCTCTGGTCTCTGACCTGGCCGGCACTCTCGGTGGCGAGCTCGAGCAAGAGCCCGCTCGTCCCTTCGAGACCAACCGGCTCCAGGTCTGGGTCATACGCGACGAAGAGCCCCAGCTCGATCAGGGGGGCCTCAGGGGACGCCTCGGCGACGACGACCCTGACACCGTTGGCGAGTCGATCGACCGCCAGCCGTTCGACTGTCTCGACGAGGTTTGCGTCCGCTTCACGGTCCGCCGCCGACCCGGTCGAGCTCGTCGCGCAGGCCACGAGCGACGCGGTCGCGAGACTGATCGCCACGACCATCGTGGACCACGCGGACACAGGCGCGGTCATGGGGCCTCCGGGCAGCGTTGGTCGATAGCGTCGAGCTCGTCGCGCAGCCCGGGCGAGCGCCTGGCCATGGCGACCAGTGGGCGATGGACGGACGAGTCGATGCCGAAGCGGCGATAGACCTTTCGTCGGCGCACGACCTCGGTGTTGTCGTCCACGTGGCGCGAGCTGTGGCTCGACGGTCGACCACAGCGGATCTCACGATGCAGGGCGATGATGCGCGGAGAGGCCAACATGGCGCGTAGCTTCGTGTCCTCGGCGCAGCGATCGACGAGCTCTCGATCGAGGAGCCGCATCCGATCGGGGTCACGCCCCAAGGCGCGTGACATCGCCAGGTAACGCTTGGCATCGAGGCCATGCTCTTGCGAGAGCAGCGCATTCTTGTCGCGGTGCTCGTCGGGCGCAGGGCACCGCAGGTCCAGGGTCGCTGCGGTCCAGATGGCGATGAGCTCGGCGTCGACCACGGCCACGGCGGTCTCTGGATCGTCGCGCATCGGCTCGACTATGACCGTCGCCAGGTCACGTGTGAGCACGTCGTCGAGCACACGAGCGATGGCCTGGGGCGAGGGTGAGGTCGACTTCTTGCCGGGCGAGGGGCCGTGTTTCGCGAGCGCGATGAAGAAGGCTCCATGGGTCGTGGCTTCTTCACTCGCCGGGCGTCTGGACATGGCCTTCGAGAGCTCGGCCAGCTCGACGAAGATCCGTTCGATCGGGGCCTTGAAGCCGTCGCCCGCGACCGCCCCGGACAAGACGAGCAGTGCGGGACCCTCGAGCCAGATCGCCTGGAGCTCGTCGACGAGACCCCAGTCGTAGACGAGCCGCTCGGAGAGGCGGTGGCCGCGATGGCCCAGCAGGCTCTCGAGCAGCACGCCCGAGGACCGGGCGTCGTGGTCGTCGATGCGCCAGACGATCCAGAAGCGGCTGGTGCTGGCGGCCTGAGGGGCGAGCAGCAACGTCTTGGGCTCGAAGCGTAGCAGCTCGTTTTTCGGCGGTGCCTGGACGACGGCCTTCATGCCTTTGGGCAGCCGACGCCTCACGGCCGAATCGACGGCTTCGCGGGTTAGGCCGCGCGCCCTGACATGGACCGGGGCCACACGCATGGCGTCCACCAGCATCTCGTGGACCTCCTCGTCGAGGCCCGCTGTCTCACTCGCGCCGAGCGCGGCTGCGGTCGCGCGATGCAGGGCCTCGTCGCGGCGCAACGCCGTCAACTCCGGCGGCGGTGTAGCAGCGCGCACGGCGGGGTAGGGGACCGTGAGCTTGCGGGTGAGGTCGACGAGCTCGAGCAGCGAAGCGAGATGCATCGGCGCGGCCTCACACGGCGCGGACTTTTGTAGGCTCAAGAACCGCCCGTCCCACACGACGGAGAGGCCGTTGCGCACCGTCATCTTGGGGTCAGCCGCGTCACCCGTATGGAGCCAGGCGGACGCCATCGCCTCGAGTGCGCCGGGGCGCCGCGCAGCCATGAGCCCGGCGCCTCCCAGGTCGAGGCCGACGCTCAGATCACAGGTCGATCGTTCGTCTCCAATCGCCTCGACGAACACGTCGCGTGCTGATGCCGAGGATGAGTGAAGCGAAAGAAAGAGCGCCGTTACCGCACCCGCCATGAGTTTGTTGTTCACCCTTTCGCTTGCTCCCCTCGAACCCTTGTGCTAGCAGCCCCGCCCAGAACATCTCGCTGGCGGTTCGACCCACTTTCGGGACAAACCGGCCGGCCCTGAGGTGGGCCCCAGGAGGGCCCTTTTTCGTGTCTGAAGAACGCCTGGCAGAAACCATCGAACGCCTGCATCGCCTTGTCGAGCCCATGCTCACTCGCGAGGGGCTGGAACTCGTCGATCTCGAGCTGAAGCGCGGTCCCAAGCGTTATCTGCTGCGCGTGATGATCGACAAGGCCGACCGCCAGGCCTATCGCGGCTCGGCCGTTCGCGACGAGAACACGCCGCTGACCGAAGAGGTCAGCATCGACGATTGCACCCGCATCGCACGCGAGCTCTCTCCCATCCTCGACGTCGAGGACTTCATTCCTGCCGCCTACCTGCTCGAGGTCACCTCCCCCGGTGTGAACCGGATGCTGAAGACCCCGCGCCACTTCAAGCTCGCCGTCGGCTGCGACGTGCGCGTCAAGACACGCACACCGATCGCACCTACCAAAGAATCCTTCTTCATCGCCCGCCTCGTCGAGGCCGGTGAAGAGTCCATCGCTCTCGAGGTGCGCGAAATCCGCCTCGAGATTCCTTATCGCCTCATCGCGCAGGCGAACATCGAGTACCGCTTCCAATAGACGATCTGACTTGTCCGCTCGCCCGTGCAGACCGCATGGCGAGACGCGCAAACCGCAGGGCCAGCCTGCCCCGCGAGGAGTTGAAAGACCATGGAGATCGAGAATCTCAACCTCATGCTCGACCACGCCGCCAAGGAGATGGATCTCCCGCGCGAGGTGTTGGTCAAAGCCATCGAGGACGCCATCGAGACGGCCGCTCACAAGATCTTTGGCGCCGAGCGTGAGCTCGAGGCCAACTACAACTCCGAGACGGGCGCGGTCGACCTCCTGCAGTTCATGGCCGTGGTCGAGGAGATCGACGACGAGGATCGTGAGATCACGCTGGACCAGGCGAAGCTCGTGGACCCCGATGCCGAAGTCGGCGACGAGCTCGGCTTCCAGATCTTCTATCTCGAGAAGGACAAGGACAAGGCCGAGGCCGAGGACCGCAAACACGGCGACATCCTCGGAATCCGCCAGGCCCGCGCCAACTTCGGCCGCATCGCCGCCCAGACCGCCAAGCAGGTCATCAAGCAGCGTATCCGCGAGGCCGAGCGTAGCCGCGTCTTCGACGAGTACAAGGACCGCCAGGGCGAGCTCGTGACCGGTCGCGCCCGTCGCTTCGAGCGCGGCAACGTCATCGTGGCGCTCCCCCGCGCCGAAGGCATCCTGCCCGCCCGCGAGCAGATGCACCGCGAGAGCTACCGCGCCGGCGACCGCGTCCAGGCCTACGTCAAGGAAGTGCGCAGCGACGCGCGTGGCCCACAAATCATCCTGTCCCGGACCGATCCCGGACTCATCTTCAAGCTCTTCGAGATGGAGGTCCCCGAGATCTACGAAGGCATCGTGCAGATTCGCGCCGTCGCGCGTGAGCCGGGCGAGCGGACCAAGATCGCGGTCGCTTCGCGTGATCCCGATGTGGATCCCGTGGGCGCTTGCGTCGGCATCAAGGGCAGCCGTGTGCAGGCCGTGGTGCAGGAGCTCAAGGGCGAGAAGATCGACATCGTCCCGTACAGCGAAGACATCGCCAAGTTCGTCTGCAATGCGATCGCACCAGCCGACGTCGTGCGTGTCCTCATCGACGAGCGCAATGAGACCATCGAGCTCATCGTCCCCGACGACCAGCTCTCGTTGGCCATCGGGCGCCGCGGTCAGAACGTGCGGCTCGCGTCGCAGCTGGTCGAGTGGAAGATCGACATCCACCCCGAGAGCAAGATCTCGGAGTTCAAGGACGAGCTCCGCTTCTACCTCACGCAGCACATGCCCGAGCTCGACGCCGACCAGGTCGAGTTCATGTTCAAGCTCGGCTTCCACTCGGCGGAGAACATCATCAACGCCGACGCCAGCGAGCTCCTCTCGGTGCCCGATCTCGATCAAGAGACGGCCGAGCGGCTGCAGGACGTGTGTGAGGACCTCCTCGAGGCGCGTGCGACCGGCAAGCTCTGGGGTTCCGGGGGCCGCTCGTCCGCGATGCAGCGTCTCGCTTCAGGTGAAGTCAAGCCCGTAGCCGCCCAGGGATGATTGGGCCACGGCCCGCCACGGCGCAACGCGCCACGATGTCGACCCGCTCACGGTGCAGCGGGCTCGACACCCACTCTTCTCACCACTCGTCTAGATGGACTCGGAGAAAACGAATCGGTGTCACGTCGCTCCCCGGTGAAGTCGCAAGGACTCGCTCGCCCCGCTCCCACGCGGAGCTGTGCGGCGTGTCGTGCACGAGTCCCGCGTGAGGCGTTGCTCCGGTTCGTGTTGTCGCCGACCGGCGACGAGCCGAGCCCCGAAGGCGTCGCCATGGTCGACGTCGAGCGCACCCTGGGTGGCCGGGGACTGAACCTCGGGCCCTCACCGATCTGCATCGCCCGCGCCGACAAGCGCGGTGCTTTTCAGCGTCAGTGGAAACGCCACCTCTCTTCGGAGGACCTCGCGGTCCTCGTGGTGCGGACTCGCGAGACCCTCGCGACCGCGCTGCGGAGCTATCTCTCGTCGGCGTCCGCTCGCGGTGGGTTCCTGCCCACGCCGAACGGGCTCGCCGCCGAGGTCGAGCCGGCCTGTGCGCGCGCCCTCTGGGAACGCGCCGAGCTTGCCGACATCGTGTCATCGATCGTGCCGGGGGTCGCCCAAGGCCCCAGGATTACGGCGAAAATCAAGGCGCTAACTCGCGCAGTCTCAGAGTTTACTTTCGCTCGGGTGGGTGGTATCAAGCGCCGCCTCGAGCCCCCGGAAGCCTGCGAGGCCCTCGAAAGATGCGAGGGCGGTGAGCTTCGGGGTTCTGCGATCCCCCGCGTAAAGCGGGGAGGGGCCGGACCGCTACGTGCGGCGCCGGACGGTAGGGACGGATGAGCAAGGTTCGCGTTTTTGAATTGGCGAAGGAGATGGGGCTCGAGACTTCCGAAGTGGAGGAGGTCTGCAAGGAGCTCGGGATCCTTGTGCCCGCAAAGCACCTCACCCAGCTGAAGGATGAGGACGTGGCGAAGCTGCGCACGGCGCTCTCGGCCGGCGCAAAGCGCGGTGCGAGCAACAAGGACACGCGTGTCGATGGCACCATCGTTCGTCGCCGCAAGAAGGTCGAGGACGAGAAGGTCGTCGTCGCCTCCGCCAAAGCCGAGCCGAACACCCAGGTCGCAGGTGGCGCGGGCAGCATCGCGACGAGCCCGACCACGGTGCGTCGTAAGAAGATCATCGAGCCGGAGCCCGAGCCCGAGGCCGCCTATTACGAAGAGGTCGCCTACGCCGAGGAGCCCACCTATGAAGAGGTGAGCTACCAAGCGCAGGCCCCGGCCCCCGAGCCCGAGCCCGAGCCGACTCCGTCCGCACCGGCCAAGAACCGGGTCGAGCCGACCGAGTCGAAGGCCGTCATCGTGAGCCGTCCGACGGCACGTCGCCCCGAGCCGGCGGCGCCCGCCAACGGCAACAAGGGCCGTCAATCCGAGACCGGTGCGAGCCGTCGTCCGGAAGGCCAGGACGCCCCGCGTGTGTCTGAGACCAATCGTCGCGCCACCGCTCCGCCACAGATGGTCAAGCCCGCGGCGCCAGTGGCCCCGGCGGCCCTTGCTGGCAACGATGTTCGCGAGGCCCAGGTCGAGCAGGCCCCGGTCGCCGAGACGCGTGAGGCTCCGGCCCAGGTGGCTCGCGCTCCCGAGGCCACGGCCGAGGTCGCGCCGCGCCAGGCACCGCAGTCCGCGCCCAACCAGAGCCAGGTCCAGGTCGTGCGTCGTGTCGACGACGCGATCATGCAGAACCTCATCAAAGAGGCGCAGCGCCGCGCCGAGCGTCAGGCCGGTGGGCCTGGTCCTCGCCGCGACATCCGCGGCCCCGGTGGCGCACCACAAGGGGCACCGCCTCCTGGCAACTTCGGCCCCGGCAGCCGTCGCACGACGCGTCCGGATGGCAGCCCGATGGGTCCTGGCGGCCCCGGTGGTCCGCAGCAGGGTATGCAGGGACAGGGTGGGCCCGGTCGGCCGCCCATGCCCGGCGCCCCAGTGGGTGGTCCTCCCGGAGCTCCGCCGACGGGCGCGCCCGGTGATGCGAACCGCGGTCGTGGTCGCGTCGCTTGGGAGAAGCACAAGGACAAGAGCTTCGATGACCGCGTGATGCGGATGAAGGCCAAGCGTAAGCCGGGCCGCGGGGACTACATGGACTCCCCGGTCCCACGCGCCGCGCGCCGCGTCATCAAGATCGAAGACACCGTGACGGTCGGCGAGCTGGCAGCCCAGCTCTCGGTCAAGGCTTCGGAAGTCATCAAGAAGCTGATGCTTCTGGGTGAGATGGTCACGGTCAACAACGTGCTCGACATGGACACCGTCGGCCTGCTCGCGCAGGAGCCGGAGTTCAACTTCAGCGTCGAGAACGTCGCCTTCGACATCGAGAACTACATCCCGAAGACCGAGGAAGAGTACATCGAGGCCATCCCGCGTGACCCCGTCGTGACCGTCATGGGCCACGTCGACCACGGCAAGACCTCGCTGCTCGACCACATCCGCAAGGCGCGTGTCGCGGCCGGCGAAGCGGGCGGCATCACCCAGCACATCGGCGCCTACAAGGTGCCCGTGATGGTCAATGGCACGCAGCGCCACGTCGTCTTCCTCGACACCCCGGGTCACGCGGCCTTCACGGCCATGCGTGCTCGCGGCGCCCAGGTCACCGACGTCGTCATCCTCGTCGTCGCCGCCGATGACGGCGTGATGCCGCAGACGATTGAAGCCATCAACCACGCCAAGGCGGCCGGTGTGCCGCTGGTGGTGGCGGTCAACAAGATCGACAAGGCCGACGCCCGCCCCGACAAGGTGCGCCAGCAGCTCACCGAGTTCGGTGTGGTCGCCGAAGAGTGGGGTGGCGAGACCCAGTTCGTGAACGTGTCCGCGAAGCTCGGCACGGGCATCGACCGACTGTTGGAGTGTGTCGCGCTGCAGGCCGACGTGCTCGAGCTGAGAGCCGTCGTGCAGCGCCCCGCCAAGGGCATCGTCATCGAGGCCGAGCTGTCCAAGGGACGTGGCCCGGTCGCGACCGTGCTCGTGCAGGAAGGAACGCTGAACCGCGGCGACATCGTCGTGTCGGGCAAGGCCATGGGACGTGTTCGCGCCATGGTCGACGACCGCGGCCGCACGTTGCAGTCCGCCGGTCCCGCGACCCCGGTCGAGGTGCTCGGCCTCGACTCGGTGCCCGGCGCATCGGAGCGCTTCTTCGTCGTCAAGGACGAGCGCGACGCCAAGGCCATCGTCGGTCACATCGAGGACAAGGAGCGCAAGGGGCGCATCGCCGAGGAGCGCAAGAAGATCTCGCTCGACGACCTCTTCGCGCAGATGGAGGCGGGCGAGGTCAAGAACCTCAACCTCGTCATCAAGAGCGACGTGCAGGGCTCGCTCGAGGCGTTGCGCACGGCCTTCCTCAAGCTCAAGCATCCCGAGCTCGAGGTCCGCATCATCCACTCCGCGGTGGGCGCCATCTCGGAGCACGACGTGAACCTCGCGTCGGCGTCGAACGCCATCATCATCGGCTTCAACGTCCGCCCGGAGAAGAACGCCAAGCTGCTGGCCGAGCAGTACAAGGTCGACGTCAAGCTCTACACGGTCATCTACACGGCCGTGGACGACGTGAAGGCCGCGATGGAGGGCATGTTGAAGCCCAACATCGAGGAGAAGTTCGTCGGTCGCGCCGCCATCCGCGAGACCTTCAGCATCCCGAAGTTCGGCACCATCGCCGGCTGCGCGGTGCTCCAGGGCAAGCTCGTCCGCAACCACCGCGCTCGCCTCATCCGCGACAGCCGCGTGATCACGGACGCGAAGATCGACTCGCTGCGTCGCTTCAAGGACATGGTCAACGAAGTCGACCGCGGTCACGAGTGTGGTGCTCATCTCGAGAACTACAACGACGTGAAGGTCGGGGACGAGATCGAGTGCTACGAGCTCATCGAGATCCCCCAGAAGCTGAACATCGAGACCTGAGACGATGGCCAAAAAGCGTCCCTTCGCGCGGACCGACCGGCTCGGATCCCAGATCCGGGAGGTCCTCGCGACCGCAGTGATGCGTGAATCCCGAGAGGAGATTCTGCGCAAGATCGTCATCACCGATGTCGAGGTCACAAGCGACGTGTCGCTGGCACGGGTCTACTGGACCGCGTTGCCAGGGCTGTCGGATGCCGAGCCGACACTGGTCACGGCCGCGCTCACGCGGGCCAACGGCTTCCTCCGTGGCAAAGTGGGCGAGGTCATCCGCGCCCGCGTCACGCCCGAGCTGCGTTTCTTCCACGACGATGCGCTCGACCGCGGTCGCCGCATCGACGCCATCCTCTACGACATCGCCAAGACCATCCCGCCCGTGACCGCCGATGATGTCAGCGGGGACGTGGGCGGAGTTGTGGTGGGCGGCGAGGATGATGAGGACGGCGACGACGTGGACGTGGACGACGGCGACGACGTCGGCACCGACGACGATACGAGTGACTCTTCCGACGAGACCCAGGTCGACTGAGTTTTCTGATGGTCGAAGTTCACGGCGCCCTCGTCATCGACAAGGCGAAGGGCATGACGAGCTTTTCAGCCATGAGGCTGGCTCAGCGTGCGCTCCGTCAGAAGACGGCGGGCCACGCGGGCACGCTTGATCCGATGGCCACGGGTGTGCTCGTGGTGTTGCTCGGTGAGGCCACGAAGCTGTCGAATCTGCTCATGGATCACGACAAGGTCTACGAGGCCGAAGTCACGCTCGGGGTCGCGACCGACACGCTCGACGCCGAGGGTGCGGTCACGGCCGAAGCGCCTGTTCCCGCGCTGACCGAAGCGGCAATCGGCGCCGCGCTCACCGGCTTCGTCGGTCACCACACCCAGGTCCCGCCCCGCTACTCCGCCCTCAAGAAGGACGGCAAGACCCACATGAGCCGGGCGCGCGCAGGCGAGGACTTCGAGGTCGAAGCTCGACCGTCGGTGTGTTTCGGGCTCGACCTGCTCGCCTATCACCCAGGCGACCGCCCCCGGCTCTGCCTGCGTGTCCACTGCGGCAAGGGCTATTACGTGCGCTCGCTCGCGCGAGACCTCGGGGTCGCGCTCGGAACCGTCGCGCATCTCTCGGCGCTCAGGCGCACCCGCGTCGGCGCCTTCTCGATTACGCAGGCGGTCGAACCGACGTCGGCTGACGTGTCACACCTCGTGCCGATCCCAGACTGTGTGCCTCAGCTCACACGCATCGTCGCCAGCGGACGCCTGCTCGATGACCTGCGATGTGGCCGCACCACCTTCATCCCGATCCAGCCCGGCTCTGCCCCCACGAGCGTCGAGCAGACCCTCGAGCCCGGGTCGACGACCGCCCTCGCACTCACCCCGGAAGGCGCCCCCGTGGCGCTGGTCACTTCACAAGCGACAGGCGATGGTCGCCTGCGCATCAAGGTCGCCCGCGGCTTCGCCTTCGGGCCTGCCGCCTAACCCCAACCCGAGCACCCGCCCTTTGGGGCACGCTCGACGCGCTTCATCGTTGACATCCCCCGCGGCCTCTCATACGGTCCGCGCCGCCAAAACGAACGGAGAACCAGGAGTCCCCTTCATGTCGCTCTCGCCCGAAATCAAAGCCACTGTCGTCCAGAGCCACCGCCGCTCGGACACCGACACCGGCTCGCCAGAAGTGCAAGTCGCCCTCTTGACTGAGCGGATCACCCAGCTCACCAAGCACTTCGATTTTCACAAGAAGGACCATCACAGCCGCCGCGGGCTCCTCAAGCTCGTCGGTCAGCGCCGTCGCCTTCTCAACTACCTCAAGACCCGCGACATCGAGCGTTACCGCTCGCTGATCGGCACCCTCAACCTCCGTAAGTAATTCGGCGGGGCTTCGTCCCTGCGCGGCCGCGTCGCCAACGGCGCGGTCATGGCCGATAGGGTGGGGTGTCAAAGCCCCGCCCGAACGGTTCGCCGACGCAGGCGACCCTGTTTGAACGTCCTGGCGACCTGTGTCGCCGCGACGGTCCTCTCGGAGGTCGCCCGGTACTTCGTGGCTCACCCTATCGGTAGCCAGGCGATGTCCGTCGGAGGCCTCTTCGTCCCGCAAGGATGCGGTCCCGTGACCAGACGCTCGGCGGCCCGACTCTCGTGGAGTCAGGCGCCGACCGGTCCATGGGCCGGTCCTTGGGATTGCGTGTGTCGCCCCGGTGGTCATGTGAAGACCGCTCCAGCGACCTCGAAGGTTCGAGCCCGCTCGACCGCATGACCTCGATGGCTCGTGGACCGGAACCAGATCCCGGTCTCCGGCAGCTTTTCGCTGGTGACCTCCGCCACAGGTCACCTGCGCCCGACCTCTGGCGACACCTTCATCGGGCGCCCCTCGACGACCGCGCGCGCGGTCGCGGGGCCAACGTAGCCAGGAGGGCTCACGTGACTCTGTTTCCAAATCTCTACACGGAATCCATTGAATTCGGCGGCAAGACGCTGACCCTCGAGACCGGTCGCCTCGCCAAGCAGGCCGCCGGCTCCGTCCTCGTCACCTACGGCGAGACGGTCATCCTCGTCACGGTGACGACGACCTATTCGCCCCGCAAGGGCCTCGACTTCTTCCCACTCGTCGTCGACGTGGCCGAGAAGGCCTACGCCGCAGGCCGCCTGCCCGGTGGCTTCTTCAAGCGTGAAGGCCGCTTGTCGGATGAGGCGACGCTCATGTGCCGCCTCATCGACCGCCCGATCCGCCCGCTCTTCCCCGACGGCTTCAAGAATGAAGTGCAGGTCATCGCGACCATCCTGTCGGTCGACGGTGAAGGCGATGTCGGCATGTGCGCGCTCATCGGCACCTCCGCGGCACTCCACATCTCGGACATCCCGTGGAACGGCCCCATCGCCGGCTGCACGGTGGCCCGCATCGATGGCGAGCTCGTCGTGTCGCCGCCGATCCCGGTGCTCCCGCACGCCGACCTCGAGCTCTTCGTGGCAGCCCGCAAAGACGGCCTCGTCATGGTCGAGGGCGCTTGTAAGGAAGTCTCGGAGACGGACGCCGTCGGCGCGATGGACTTCGCCTTCGAGTCGATGAAGCCGGTCTTCGAGATGATCGAGCGCTTCCGCAAACACTCGGGCAAGCCCAAGCACGCGTGGGAAGGCCCGAAGAAAGACGAGGCCTTCGCCGCCAAGGTGAAGGAGCTCGCCTACAACAAGATCAAGGACGCCGCCTTCATCCGCGGCAAGGCCGAGCGCTACGCGGCCTACGCCAAGGTCAAGGAAGAGACGCTCGTGACCCTCGGCGACGCCGGCAAAGACCGCGTGGACGAGGTGAAGGAGCTCATCGAGGAGATCAAGTACAGCGCCGTTCGCCACGCCATCGTGGACGAAGGCCGCCGTATCGACGGTCGCACCTCGGCGCAGATCCGCCCCATCGAGTGCCAGATCGGTGTGCTCCCACGCACCCACGGCTCGGCCCTCTTCACGCGTGGCGAGACGCAGGCGCTCGTCACGGTGACCTTCGGCACCAAGCGTGATGAGCAGCGTATCGACGCCATCAACGGGTCGTACACGTCGCGCTTCATGCTGCATTACAACTTCCCGTCGTTCTCGACCGGTGAAGTCAAGCCGAGCCGCGGCCCCGGCCGTCGTGAGATCGGTCACGGCAACCTCGCCCATCGCGGTATCGCGAGCCTCCTGCCCAAGCCCGAAGACTTCCCCTACACGATCCGTGTCGTGAGCGAAGTCCTCGAGTCCAACGGCAGCTCGTCGATGGCCACGGTCTGCGGCGGGTCGCTCGCACTCATGCAGGCCGGTGTCCCCATCAAGGCGCCGGTCGCCGGTATCGCCATGGGGCTCATCGCCGAGAACGGCAAGTTCGCGGTGCTCTCCGACATCCTCGGCGACGAGGACCACCTCGGCGACATGGACTTCAAGGTCGTCGGCACCGAGGCGGGCATCACGTCCGTCCAGATGGACATCAAGGTCGAGTCGCTCTCGTGGGACGTGATGCGTCAGGCGCTGCTGCAGGCACGCGATGGCCGTATCCACATCCTCGGCGAGATGAAGAAGGCCATCTCCGAGCCCTCGGACGACCTGTCGCAGTACGCGCCGCGTATCTTCACGGTCCTCATCGACACCGAGAGGATCCGCGACGTCATCGGGCCTGGCGGCAAGAACATCCGCGCCATCATCGCGGAGACCGGCTGCGACATCGACATCAACGACGACGGTCGTGTCGACGTTGCGGCGACCAACGCCGAGGCGGCGGCCAAGGCCATCGAGCTCATCAAGAGCTACACGGCCGAGGCCGAGGTCGGAAAGATCTACCTCGGCACGGTCGTGAAGACGGTCGACTTCGGCGCCTTCGTGCAGATCATGCCGGGCACCGAGGGCCTCTGCCACATCTCGGAGCTCGCCGAGGGCCGCGTTCGCCAGACCGAGGATGTCGTCAAGGAAGGCGACAAGGTCCTCGTGAAGGTCCTCGGCATCGACCGCCAGGGCAAGATCAAGCTCTCGCGCCGCGCCGCTCTCGAAGAGCAGGGTGGTACGGGCGCGGGTGCGGACTCGACCGAAGGCTGACCGTAGCCTGATTGTGTAAAGGGGGCTCGGCGGACTTCGGTCCGACCGGGCCCTTTCTTTTTGGGCACCCTCTCGATCTGGTGACTGTCATGAGCCATCCCCATCCAAACGACCTCGTCCTGCGCATCGAGCGCCTCGACCCGGCCGTCGAGCTCCCGACCCGCGCGACCGCAGACTCGGCCGGCTACGATCTGCGCGCCTTCCTGCCCGAGGACACACCGCTGACGCTGGCCCCCATGGGCCGGGTGCTCGTGCCGACAGGGCTCAGGCTCGCCTTGCCGCAGGGCACGGAGGGACAGGTCCGTCCCCGAAGCGGGCTCGCTCTGAAACACGGCCTCACCGTCCTGAACGCACCCGGTACCATCGACGCCGACTATCGCGGCGAGGTGAAGGTGCTGCTCGTCAACCTCGGGACCGAGTCGGTGACCCTTCGACGCGGCGATCGTATCGCCCAGCTCGTCGTTGCGCGGTACGAGACTCCGACCATTATCGAGGGCTCGCTCGACGACACGAGCCGGGGCGAGGGCGGCTTCGGCTCGACGGGAAGCCGCTGAAGCGCTGAACAACAGCCCGGGTTTCTGAGCGGCCGCCGCGAGATGCGTCGCCCGAAAGCCCGCGGGAACAAGGTCCCAGGACCGACGGTTCGCCATGGGTCTGACGGGGATGGTTGGGCCACGGCTTGAACCTCCTCCGACTGGCGACTATGCTCTCACGTCGATGGGGCAAAGGCCCCCAAGTCCCGCCGAGGTGGTCAACGATGCAGCTCTTCTCCCGAATCACGTTGCGCGGGTCTTCAGACCGGGGCTCCGCCCTCGTGTCGTCAGCCCGCGTATTCTCGCTCATTCCCGCGATTCTCCTGGTCGTAGCCTGCGGCAGTACCCAGGCCGACGAGGAGCTCGCCCTCGCCAGCAATGGCGGGTCGCCCGGCCTCGCCAACCGCACCGGGACCCCGGTCACCGGCGGCGCCGAAGGCCAGACCGCCGCTGATGACGAGGACGGCGACGAGGGCTCGAAAGATTACTGGCAGGGCATCAACTTCGACCGCGCGAACTTCGAAGAGGTCCGCCAGCAGGTAAAGAAGCGCTACATCGACCCGAGCTTCGACGAGTTCTGGGCGTGGGCCCAGGCGGCGAGCTTCGCGGTCGCCTCGAACGAGGCGCGCACGCTCATGCTGCTGCCTGAGTCCTTCTACAAGGCCCGGAAAGACAACCCGGACGAGAAGGGCGGGCTCAAGGGCAAGATGTTCAAGCTCTCGCCCTCGGACGGCTTCGTCCTGCTCGAGGAGTCGAAAGAGAAGGTCGAAGAGAAGAAGAAGCGCCTCTCCGACGAGGAGATCCGCGCCCTTCGTGAAGCCAGCAAGGAGCGTATGCGTTCGCTCCACAAGGCCTGGGACGACCTGCGCTTCGGTCAGAAAGAGTTCGACCGTGTGATGGACTTCGTCCAACGCGAGTTCAAGACGTCCGACAAGTGGACCATGAAGCAGGCCTGGATCGGCGCGGCCCAGGGCTTCCTCTTCGCGCTCGACCCGCACTCGTCGCTGGTCGCCAAGGCGAGCTGGGAGGACTCCAACAAGAAGACCCAGGACAGCTCGTTCGAAGGCATCGGCGCCATCCTCACGCAGCGCCCCGACTCGGACTACACCATCGTCGAGTCGCCCATCTACGGGCAGCCCGCAGTGAAGGCCGGCGTGCGCGCAGGCGACATGATCATCGAGGTCGACGGCAAGGACATCAAAGGCGAGAGCCTCTCGAAGGTGGTCTCGCGTATCCGTGGCCCGGCCGGCTCGGAAGTGGTGCTGACGGTCCAGCGCGAAGGTGAGCCGGACAACAAGAAGATCAACATCAAGCGTTCGACCATCGCCATGAAGAACGTGCAGGGGCAGCTTCTCGACAACTACCCGGGCATCGCCTCCATCAAGGTCACGGGCTTCGTGAAGACCAAGATCAACGGGGTCGAGCGCACCACCGACGACGACCTCGCGGCCGAGTTCGAACGACTCTCGAAGCTCGCCCCCAACGGCAAGCTCAACGGTGTGATTCTCGACCTGCGCAACAACTCGGGTGGCCTCCTGCACGAGGGCATCAAGATGGCCGACCGCTTCCTTCGGGGCGGCAAGATCGTGACCGTCAAGAGCCGCAACTCGTCGGACGACGAGGTCTACACGGCGACCGGCAGCGACACCTGGGACATCCCGGTGGTCGTGGTCGTGAACGACGGCACGGCGTCGGCGGCCGAGATCGTCGCGTCAGCGCTGCAGGACAACCAACGCGCGCTCGTCGTCGGTGATCGCACCTTTGGTAAGGCCAGCGTCCAGACCCTCTTCTTCCCGCTCCTGCAGGACGACTACTACATCAAGCTCACGGTCGCCCGTTACTACGGTCCGTCGGGCCGGACGCTGCAGGTCACGGGTGTGCGCCCCGACATCGACGTGACGCCCGCCCCCGACGGCAAGGTGCCGCTCGGCTTCCGCGAGGAGAACCTGTCGGGCCACCTCGTGCCGCTCGACGCCGAGTACACCAAGGTCAACGCCGCCTGGGCCGACTCTGCCAAGGCCTGCGCCGACAAGAACGGCAAAGCCAAGAAGACCTATGCGGCCGACCCCAACCCGGCCATCAAGTTCGACTGGCAGCTCAACTATGCGGGTGACCTCCTCGAGTGCACCATCATGGACCGCGCTGCCGCAGTGCCGCGCTGAGCGTGGGGCAGGCCGCTCTTTCGGGGGCGGCTTGCTCAGCTGACGGTAAGGGGGCCGCCGTAGAGGGGTGGCTTGCAGTGCTCGGCTCGCCGGTTTAGTCTTTGGCTCCCTTCTCGCACTCGGCGACGAAGGCCCAAAGACTCCTGGAGCAAACGATGACCGAGCCTGCCGCGAACTCCCCTTCGAACGCCTCCGAGGCGGCCCACGTCCCCGGTCTCTCCGATGTCCTCGGCCGCCTCGACCGTCTCGAGATGGTGCTGCGTGAGCTCGTCGACGCGGTGCGCTCGGCCCCGCCAGCTCCGCAACCGCGCAACGAGCTTGCCCCGCCGCCTCGCCAGGCGCCGCCTGCACCTCCCGCCATCAACGTCACGGGACAGGCCGCACCCGGGGAGCCGCCGGTCATCTTCGTCGCGGCCCCTCGCGCGCGTGACTCCCGGCAGGAGACCTCGCCGACCATCCACGGCCCCGCCGACAACTCGCTCAAGGCGTACGATCCGTATGCGGATCGTACCGACATCGAGCCGCCTCCGCCCAACGCGACCATCCACCAGGTCCTGACCCGTGTCTTCGAGGCCGGTCTCGCGGCCGCTCAGGAGGACACCTGGGCCATCATGGCCAAGCTCACGCACCCCTCGCAGATGCAGGGGCCACGCGCGCTCGACCACTTCAAGGCCTTCAACTGGCACAAGCTGCGCCGCACCGCGCCGAGCTACCTGCGCAACAACGACCCCTCGACCTTCACCATCGCCTACACGGACCCGGCCGAGATCTCGGCGACCGACGACCGCGTGCGGGTCTTCCTCAAGGTCGACGAACGTATGCCCGTCCCCGTCGGCTTCGCCCGCGACAAGACGCAGAACAACGCATGGCGCGTCACGATGATGTCCCTCTGATCACTCGTCGACCTCGGCTCTCGGCGATTGTGTTCGGCCCTTCAAAGTCCGTTGACACGCACCCCGCCAAACGATAGAGAGCCGTTCGCCTTCGGCGCCATGGCCAAGTGGTAAGGCAGAAGACTGCAAATCTTCCACCCCCGGTTCGATTCCGGGTGGCGCCTCCAGAGAGCGCCGACCTTCACGGGTCGGCGCTCTTTTCGTTTGTGGCCTCGACGTGCCCGTCGTTCCGAGCCCGCTTCCAGAGGTTGCACCATGCCCACGCCGTCGCCTGCCGCCGTCTCTTCGTTCAGGGCGCCTTCGCAGAGGCCTGCCATCGAGCTGCGTGACCCGGTCCATGGGGCCATCCCGGTCAACGCGGGCGAGCTCGCGGTCATCGACACGCCGCTCTTCCAGCGCCTGCGCGGGGTGCGTCAGCTGGGCTTTGGTGAGCACGTCTTCCCGGGTGCGGTCCACCACCGCTACCTGCACTCGATCGGCGCCATGCACGTCGCAGGGCGCGTCGCGGAGAAGCTCTTGTCGCGCTTCGCCCTGCCACCCGCCTCACAGACGCGCCTCATCCAGCTCGCACGTCTGGCGGCGCTGTTGCACGACGTCGGACACCCACCGCTGAGCCACGCGGCCGAGTCGCTCTTGCCGACCCGCGGCGAGCTGCTCGGACCCGACGTCACCGACGCCGACGCCGTCGCCTCACACGAGGACATGACGCACCTCATCCTCACGGCGAGCCACCTGTCGAACACACTGGACGGTGCGTTCTCCGACGCGGGTGACCTCGGTATCCGAAGCGCCGACGTCGCGGCCATCATCACCGACAAGCACCCCAGGGGCGACGTCTTCAACGAGTCCGGAATCGACTTCGGGCCGCTGCTCCATCAGCTCGTCTCGGGCGAGCTCGACGTCGACCGCATGGACTACCTCTTGCGCGACTCCTACTTCACAGGTGTCCGCTACGGGACCTATGACCAGCTCTGGCTCCTGTCGAACCTCGAGGCGATAGTCGTGGACGGCATCGCCCGCCTCGCCGTCGACATGCGCGCGCTCCCGGCGTTCGAACACTTTCTGCTCGCCCGCTACCACATGTTCCAGATGGTCTATTATCACCCCATCTCGGACGCCTACGACGCGACCCTGCGCCGCTACCTCGCCTCGGTCGGCCCCGAGGCCCGCTTCCCGGCCGACCTCGACGCGTTTGTCCGCTGCACCGACGCGTGGCTCAAGACACGCCTCGAAGCGTCGACCGACGAGTGGGCCAAACGAGTGGTCGAGCGCCGCCCTTACGCGCTGCTGGCCGAGCTCCGCACCGACGACGAACGACGGACCCTGCGCCCCCTGCTCGACGACGCCCTGAAGCGTGAGGGCATCGCCCTGCACTGGCACTCGGCTCGCCCGGTCCTGTCGCGCTATGCGGTCTCGCCAGCCGCCCATCGCAAGGACCCGCTGCTGGTCGTGGACCACCGTCCACCGGTCGGCCGCGGCCCACGTGTGCGCCCCATCGAGGAGGTCACCGACCTCTTCGAACGCTACGAGCGGGTCCTGCGCATCGAGCGCGCCTACGTCCTCCCGGAGGACCGCAAACGCGCCCGCGAGATCCAGCGCCTCCTCGGTTGAGCGTGAGGGGGCGTCGCGACCGGCGCCCCAGCGGTCAGATCTGCCAAACCAACCGAAACGCTCGAGCATCAAGTATCTCGACCATCGAGCAAAAGACTACCCCCCTCGATAGTCCTGCTCGGCGAGCGCGATGGGGACTCTGCCGGCACAGAAGGGGACCATCTCGGTAGGCTCGCGATGGACGGTGTCGGAGGATGCCGAACGCCGTCTCGTCCATACGCGTCCCCGCATGGGCCGCGGAGCCATCGAAATCATTTGAAGTGCGCTGCCCTTTCTGAAGTTGCGCTGCCGCCACTCGAACCGTCCGTCGAGTTGTGGTAACAGAGGTGACAACTGAAACCTCCGCCCCGCGTACACAGGATGCCCGTCAGACCGCCGCAACCCGACAGTAACCCCATCGACGCGTTGTCCGAGCGTCAACGGGACGTTCTGGAGTTGGCCGCAAAGGGCCTCACGAACGAGGACATCGCGCGTGTCCTCGGCATCACACGCGCCACCGCGCGGACACACATCGCGGCGATCCTGCGTGCGCTGGACGTGACCAACCGCACCGAGGCCGCGAGCTTCTTCATGAGCTGGAACGCCGCGCCGCCACAAGTGGCGAGTGTGCTCGAGCGGCCCGCGATCGCGGTCCTGCCGCCGCTGGCCCTCGACGGCGACGCGACGGCGCGGACGATGGCCGCGGGCCTCGGCCACGACCTGTCGGCGCTCTTCGCACGCTGGTGCTGGTTCCCGGTCATCGCCCAGTCATCCATCGCTTGTGCGCGTGTCCCCGCAAGTGGCTGCCGCGAGATCGGTCGCGCCCTCGGCGCCCGCTTCCTCATCGACGGCAGCCTCCGACGTGGCTCTGGCGGCTGGCGCCTCGTTCTGGAGCTCTCCGACACCGAGGTTGGCGCCAGCATCTGGGCGGACACCTACGCCTTCCCGAGCGATGGCCTCTTCGAGGTCCAGGACGCGGTGTGCGCCGCGGTCGTCGCCACCTGCTATCCGCTGATCGCCGAGCGTGCGCTCGCCGGCGCGGGGCATGTTGCGATCCGGAACGACCTCGCCGCCTGGGAGCACGCCCACGACGGCATGCGCCTACAGAGCAAGCGCGACGCCGCCTCCGTGGCCGCCGCGCAGGAGCGCTTCTCCGCGGGGCTGGCGCGCGACGAGACCCTCGCCCTCGCGCATTTCGGGCGTGGGCTCTGCGCCTACGACGAGATCCTCAATCAGTGGGGGGACCCGGGTGCCGCCGCCGACCAACTCGCGCAGGCAGCGGAGCGTTGCGTCGCACTCGCGCCCCATGGGGCGGAGGGGCACTACCTCCTGGGGCGCTATCACCAGACGCACGGCGACCATGCCAGCGCCGTGCGCGAGCTCGAGATCGGCGTCGCCAAGAACCCGAGCTTCGCTGTCGCCCATGCGCTGCTCGCGCAGGCGCTGCAGCTCACGGGGCGATCCGAGGAGGCGCTCGAACGAATGCGACACGCGCTGCGGCTCGGTCCGCGTTCGTTCGTCGCCGGGCTCGCGACGTTGCACTTCGCGCGCCGCGAGTATGCCGCCGCCGTCGAGGCCGCCGAGGGCGCCATCGCCATCAACCCGCGCTACACCTATGCCCGCGCACTGGCCGCCGCCGCCGCCTACTGGCACGGCGACCAGCAACGCGCCAACGCCCACATGCAGGCGCTGCAGAAGGGCTACCCGACGTTTC
Source organism: uncultured Myxococcia bacterium (assembly GCA_942493285.1). Lineage (GTDB taxonomy): Bacteria > Myxococcota_A > UBA9042 > PHBI01 > PHBI01 > WYBB01. Next base: position 3,882,352 of record OW818691.1, on the reverse strand, counting down.
GGGCCACGAGCTTCCTGCAGACCTTCGGTTCCGACGTCGAGGCGGTCAGTGGCATCGTCGGAGCCCTGAAGCTGCTCGGCGCGCGCTGATCGGCCAGGTCGTCGCGGTGCGACACGCCCGCTCGGCCACCTGGTCCGAGCGGGCTGGTGGACCGAGCGCGTGAGGGCGCGTCACCGGCAGCGGTTTCCGACGGGGAAGACGTATTGGCAGTTGCCGCTCTGGCACCAGTTGCCGTCCTCGCAATACGCGTCCCATCCCGACTTGTGGTCGTAGCACTTGCCCTCGCCGTTGCCGGGTGACCATGGCCCCATGTCGCAATAGCCGGCCGAGAAGTTGGGGTCGGCCTGGCAGTCGCCGTGATCGTTGCACCTGCATTGGCCCGCAAAACACGCGCCCGAGATACACTCGTCACCCCACATGCAGGGCTCCCAGTTGTGGCGCACGTGACGCGCGTAGCACTGCATGTTCGGCGCGCATGCACCCGTCGAGCACCACGCATCGCTCTCGCAGAACTCCCCGAAGCCGACCTTGGGCACATGACAGCGACCCTCGACGTTGCCCGTGAACCAGGGGCCCTGGTTGCAGTAGCTGTTGGGACCGAAGGCCGGGTCGGCCGCGCATTCGCCGTCGGTCGAGCAGCGGCACTGGCCCTCGAAGCAGGTCCCGGAGATACACTCCTGCGGGAAGGTGCACGCCTCCCAGTTGTGCTTGCTGCTCGGGGTCACACAGATCCCGCTGATACACGTCCCGCTCAGACACCAGGACGCGTCCTCGCAGTAATTGCCGTCGGCGTGTCTGGGCACATTGCAGCGTCCCTCCTCGTTGCCGGGGAACCAGTCGCCCATGTTGCAGAACGACGCAGGCCCGAAGGCCGGGTCCGCGGCGCAATCGTTGTGGTTGGTGCAGCGGCACTGACCTGCAAAGCAGCTTCCGGAGATACACTCCTGCGAGAAGGTACACGCCTGCCAGTTGTGTTTGCTGCTCGGTGTCACGCAGATTCCGCTGATACACGTCCCGCTCAGGCACCACGCCGCGTCCTCGCAGTAATTGCCGTCCGCGCGTTTCGTCGCCTGGCAACGCCCCTCCTCGTTGCCCGGGATCCAGTCACCCATGTTGCAGAACGACGCCGGTCCGAAGGCCGGGTCGGCCGTGCATTCGGTGTGGTTTGCACAGCGGCACTGTCCTGCGAAGCACCCTCCGCTCACACACTCGACCGACACACTGCAGGCCTCCCAGTTGTGTTTGGAAGCCGGCGTAACGCAGATCCCACTCGGATCGCAATAGCCGCTCAAGCACCAGCTCGCGTCCTCACAATAGTTGCCGTCTGGCTTCTTCGCAGCATAGCAGCGCCCCTCCTGGTTGCCGGCCGCCCAAACACCGCGGTCGCAATATGCGGTCGCCCCGAAGGCCGGGTCGGCCGCACACTCGGTATGCTCCGCGCAGCGGCATTGTCCGAGATAACACCCACCCGAGATGCACTCGTCACCCGATACACATTCCTCCCAGTTGTGCTTCGTGCGCGGCGTGTAGCAGCGATTGCCCGCGCAATTGCCACTCTGGCACCACGTCGTGTCCTCGCAGTAGGCGCCGTCGGCGCTCTTTGTAGCAAAGCACCGCCCCTCCTGATTGCCCACTGCCCAGGCCCCCATGTCGCAATAGGCCTGTGCGCCGAAGCTCGGGTCGGCCACACACTCGGCGTGGTTCGCGCAGCGGCACTGGCCACCAAAACACGACCCGGTGATGCACTCGATCGGCACACTACACGCCTCCCAATTGTGTTTCGATGCCGGCGTCACGCAGATATTGCTCTGGTCGCAATAGCCACTCTGGCACCATGCGGCGTCCTCGCAATATCCGCCATCGGCACTCTTGGCAGGGTGGCACTTGCCTTCGTTGTTGCCCGCGAGCCACGTCCCCTGATCACAATAGGCCGTTGCTCCGAAGGACGAGTCGGCACGGCACTCCTCGTGGGTGCTGCATCGGCAGGCCCCGAGATAACAGGTCCCTGTCTGGCAATGGGTTGGCCCGAGGCACGCGCCCCAATTCGTCTGCGTATACGGCACATAACAGACGCCCGACCCGCAGTGGAGGCCCGCCTGGCACTCGCTGACCGCGTCGCACGCCTCTCCGACCTGGCGCGGCGGGATACAGAATCCGGCCAGCGGTGTAATGCCCCAGTCGCCCGTCTTGCACACGTGGCCCGGCGTGATGTTCGGGCTCTGGGCACAGTGGGCGTTGTCGTAACACAGGCACCGCGGGTTCCACGTGAGTGTCCCCCAGCATCCGCCCATGATACATGCGGCGTCGTCCGCGCACTCATCTTCCAGGATTTTCGACTGCGGTGTGTAACACATCTTGCGGCCGGTGGTCCGCTGGTTGCCGCAGTGGCCGCTGATGCACTGCCCATCGTCGATGCAGCCGACCCAGTCGGGCAGCGGATCGGCACAAACGGGCACCGGGAAGGCCTTCCAGATGTCGCAGAATCCGCTCAAACACTCGTGGTCACCGACGAGCAGACCCGCACACTCCATGTCGTTGGGCTTCTTGCCATGGCACTCTCCGAGCAGGTCGCAGAACTGATTCTCCTCGCACATTCCGTCGTGCCAGCAGAGGCCGAAACACTGCAGCGAGCGGATTTCGATCGTCGGACTGCCATTGGGGAAGGTCACGCACAGGTCGGCATCGCAGTCGATGATCCCCGGGCCGTCGATGAAGCCGCGACCGCACAGGCTGAAGGGTGCATAGACCAGCTCGAGCGTCGCCTCGGTCGACAGGAGGTTCTCGCCGAACAGCTCCGGCAGGGTGAGGCCCGTGGTGAAGGTGATACGCTCGGCGTCGACGTGGATGGCACCAGACGCCATCTCCATCCCGCCGACGTTGATGGCGCCCGCCAGGTCGAAGGACTGAGCGACACTGTCGATGTCGACCTCGCCGTAAAGGCGGACCGCGGGGAGCGGGGCCAACTGCATCGTCAGGTCGATGGTGCCGGCGGCCGTGAAGACGTGCTCGTCGAAGCTGGCGCAGCTCTGCCCCTGGGGGCAACCGATGTAGACGTCGGCCTCGCCGACGGTGGTCGCCTCGCCTTCGGGTGGGAGCCAGTCGAGTCGCGCGGTCGCGGCGATGCCGATCGAGCTGGTCCTGGCCTCCATGCTGCCATACAGGCCATCGTCGAAGTCGCCGCGCAGGAGGTTGGGCCCGTCGCCGTCGATACGTAGCCCGCCCCATGGGGTCGCGAGCACCTGTTGGCGCCGCGCATACACCTCGGCGGTCGTCATGAGCGACACGGTGTCGTAGTGCGACCACACGCGGAAGGTCAGCGGCTCCGGCAGGAGCGGGATAGGAATGGCGGCGCCGGCCTGCATCGACATGGAGGCCGTCGGTGGGAGTGCCAGCCACGCGAGGTCGAGACGCCACGCGATGTCGGTGTCGAGTCGCGCCTCGGTGACGGCGCCCCCGACGAGTGTCGCGTCGAGCTCGCGGACCGGGCTCCCCTCGGTCACGCCCACGTTGCGCGAGTTGTGCAGCGGGCCTGCGGCCGCGTCCCAATCGAAGGTGTAGCGCAGCAGCAGGTCGGGGCTCTGCGCCATGGCGACTCCGAGGTTCTTGCGGTCCCAGTTGATGTCGACCGGTTGTCGGAAGTGCCGCCACAGGCGGAGCTCGTCGAGCGCGTCGAAGCCGACACCCGCGACCGCAGGCGCTATGGTCGAGCCGATCTCCACCGCCGCACCTTCGGCCGTCAGTGTCAGCGGCTCGGCGTTGACGATCGCCACGGCCTCGAGCCCACGCACGGCGACGGCGATGTGTTGCCACTCGTCGCTCGCCGGGAGCACGCCGCGCTCGGTCCGATAAGTGCGGGTCTCACCGTCGTTTTTGACCTCGACTACGATCCAGGCGCGGTCGGCTCCAGGGTCGGTACCGGTGGTTTCGAATTCGATGTCGTCGCCCTCCTCGCCGGGGATGTCGAGGTATTGGGTCGAGGTCATGGGCACCTCACTCGGTCCGAGGCGAGCGACGCGCACCGTCAGGCCGTTGGCACCGTCGCTCTTGTCGTAGAGGACGGCGGACTCGCTCTCTGCCCAGGCCGCCTTCTTCACCCACGCTTCCACCGTCGCCTGGACGCTCGTGCCGAGCGCGTCGGTCACGGGCACGGGCAAGAGCGACGAGTGGTGCGGGATGGCGATGTGCCCACCGTTGAGGGTCACAGAGCGGGCGTACGGGTCGCCCGTGAGCTGCAGCGGGCCGATGATGATCGGGTCGATGTCACCATAGAGGTGGAGTGCCTTCGGGATGAACGCGAGGTTCTCGAGCTCGGCGAGCACGTGTCCGCGCCACTGGTCGTTGATGTTGATCCGGCCCTCGATGGCGCCGCCCGGCGGGTAGTACTGGCCCCACCGATAGTTCGGCTTGGGCGCGTAGTAGATGCGCGCGGTCTCGAGCGTGATGTCGAAGCCGGGGATCTCCGGGATCTGCGGGAGTGCCGGCAACGCTGGAATCTGGACCGTGTCGATGAGGTCGCCGAGCAGTGCGCTGTCCCACGCGAGGTCCTTGAAGATCTTCGTCCACACGAGGGTCGGGTCCTGGACCTCGGCGAGCGCGAAGTTCACGGTATTGACGGCGGTCTGGGCCATGCTGTTGAGGATGCCGCCCGCCGTGTTGAGCGAGATGTTGGCGAGCTCGCCGTTGAGCATGACGTCGGTCCACGGCTCGTAGAAGAAGCCGACCTCGAAGGCCGTGAGGCAGCCGTGGTCGAGCACCCAGTCCTGCGACTCGGGGGGCCACTCGCAGCCCGGTGGGCGCCAATAGATGTTGCGCGAGAAGCCGAGCGAGATGGGGTAGCCGGTCTCGATGTTGAGGTAGAGCGTGAGGCCGAGCGTCTGCACTCCGAAGTCGACGAGGCCGAACGGCTCGATCCACTTGCCCGCGAGGTAGGCGTTGCCACCGATGATGCCACCCGCTTTGTCCGGCTTGAACTCGAGGTTGACCTTGCCCACGAGGGGCTCTTCCTGGTTCGTCGTCCAGAGCTCGGCGCCGGCCTCGACGCCGAAGGTGATCTGGACGTCCTTGGCCGCGCCGCGCTCCTTGCCGAAGAAGTTGGAGATCGTGCCCGCGCCGGCCGAGAACAGGTACTTCACGACGCTGCCCAGGCCGATGGTCGCGTAGGCGCGGACGCCCTGATACTTCAGCGCGCGGATGGTCGGGACGACGCCCTCCGGGATGAAGGTCCAGTTGAAGTTGGCCTGTGCTTCGAGGGAGAGGGAAAGGCCCTCGAGGTTGGCCATGACGGCCCACATCGGGACCGGGAAGGAGCTCTCGATCTGTTCAATCGGTATGGGGATCGAGGCCGGGCCAAACGCCACGAAAGACAGGCCCTCGCGCAGCGCGATGTCGTCGGCCGGCTCGTTCGGCGTGTCCATGACGTCGAACGAGCCTCCGCCATCGAGCGGCAGCGGGGTCGTCGAGAACACGATGGCCGCGCCGGCTGGCGACTCGAACACGGGCAGGTGGAGGTCCGCGACCTCGCCGATGAGGTACTTGATGTCCTGGGTGAAGAGGCCGCGCATCGGGAAGACGCGCGCGCCCTCGTCCGGCGTGGTCGACCCCGAGGGCGCAGACGTCCACCAGGTCGCGTCGCACTCGCCCGAGAGGCACACCATCCCGTCGGCGCGTAGACTCCCCTCGACGGTCCAGTTCGCCGGGTCGCGCGGGTTCTGCGTCTCGCCCGGCTGAGCGGGCAAGCGGCGCCAGAAGAGGTCGAGCCACGCGTCGCGCAGGCCAAAACGTGTGTGCAGCGCCTCACCACCTGGCCGCCACATGCCGGGGAAGGCGGCGCTCGCGAATACCTCACCGACTCCGCACCGGGTCAGCGCCGCGGCACCTCCGCACTCGGCCACGACCACGTCGTCACACTGGGTCGACCAGGTGTCGAGTGTGCACGTTGCGTCGTGGGTCCAGGCGCAATAGCGGGTCGTCGAGTCGCGGCACGAGTGGCGCACGGTCCGCATCGTCATCGGCGGCACGTCGAGCGCATCGAAGCCGGTCAGGGTGGGCGAGCCGTAGATGATGGGCTCGTAGGAATTGCCGCCGCCCGCGCTCACACGAAGGGTCGGGTCCTCGAGGGTCAGGAAGTCGGCGATCTTCAGGGGGCACTGGTCGAGCGCCGCGACACACGCAGCCGTCCAGGCGGTGCCGCAGATAGGCTCGATCGTGCCGGCGCATGCGCGCATCGCGGGGACCTCGCAGCCGCCGTACGGGTGGGGGTCGCAGCAGTCGCCCGAGCAGAAGCTGCTGGCCGTCAGGTCGGCGATGGCGCCGCCCGAACCGTCGCCCTGGATGACGCCGGCGGTGCCCAAGGCGCGCAGGCCAAGCGCCAGCTCGTTGGGGGTGAAGATGAGGAACGACGAGCCGGGCGCGGATTGGACGTTCAGTGTGTAGGGGCCGGCCATTCCGTAGATGCCGGTGGCATTGAAGGTGGCCTCGAGTAGCCCGTGTGACAAGCCGATCGTGCCGGAGAATGCCACGGTTCCGTGCTGGAAGGTCAGCGTCACATCGCGCGCGATGATCGCCGGGTCGAGGGTGACGGCGGCGCGGGTGGCTTCGGCGCGCCAGCTCGGCACGCCAGTGGTGACTTCGAACCGCGAACGCGCGACGTCCGAGACGACCGCAAAGGCGTCACCGCGGACCACAACCGAGCCCGACGGTGTGAGGGCCAGATCGAAGGGGGCCGCGCGTGAGACCTCACCAGTGACAGCCCACGAGAGGTCGTCGCCGAGCGCGGTGCCGGTCAGCGCGACGGTCGGCGACGAGCCGGCCAGGGTGCGGCAGACGGTCGCGACGCCGCTGAAGGAAAATGCGCCGAAGTCGTGCGTTGCATTTGCGGCCACACACCACGTGACGGGCGCCCCGAGTGCGGCGCGCTCGGCGGTCCCCGTGACCTGCACGAGGCCGGCGGGGTTGCCAAACCAGGGCATTACGAACGGTCCAGCGATGGTGACCGCGTAGGGCCCACGACCCATGGTGCCAGTGACGGCGAGGAGGTTGTTGTCGAAGAGCTCGAAGCCGTCGCAGTTGCTGTCGACACCGTCGTCGGAGGTCTCGGTGGCGCCCGCGTGGACGTCTGCTGCCGCGTCGTCACAGTCGAGTTGTGTCGACGCCAGCGCCAGGCCGGCCGAGGCGACGCAGGTCGTGTCGAGGCTCAATGCCGTGGTGTCGGTGCGGAAGCCGTCGCCGTCCTGGTCGACGTAGCACAGCTCGCGGGTGTCGCAGTCGGAGTCGACACCGTCGCCTGCGAGCTCGGTCGCCGCGGGGTGGATCGCGGCATCGGCGTCGTTGCAGTCGGAGGCTGCGGATGCTGACGCGAAGCCGTCGCTTCGTGCACAGACCAGGGCTGATGCAAGCGCGGTCAGGGCGGAGCGGGCGCCGTCCTGGTCGACGTCGACAAAGCACAGCTCGCGACCGTCGCAGTTCTGGTCGATGCCGTCGCCGGGTTGTTCCACGGCGGTCGGATGAATGGCCGCATCGCCATCGGCGCAGTCAATCGACGCCGACGCGAGGGCGTGGCCGAGGGTCGAAATGCATGCGGTCCCGATGACCTCGACCGTCGCGGCGATGCGAGCGCCGTCCTGGTCGGCGTCGACATGGCAGAGCTCGCGGCCATCGCAGTTCTGGTCGACACCGTCGCCGGCCAGCTCGGCTGCAGCGGGGTGTACGGCGGCATCGCCATCGTTGCAGTCGGTTGGCGCGGCGGTGAGCGCCAGGTGGGCTGCGGCTGCGCAGCTCAGGTCGACGCTCAGGGCTGGTTCGCCGGTGCGTGCACCGTCGCCGTCGGCGTCGCGATAGCAAAGCTCGCGGCCGTCGCAGTCCTGGTCGACACCGTCGCCTGCGAGCTCGGTCGCGGTGGGGTGTATGGTCGGATCGGTATCGGCGCAGTCGACTGGGGCCGTCGCAAGTGCGAGGCCGAGGAGCGTGGCACAGCTCGTCCCTGGGGCGGTGACGATGGAGGTGCTGCGCGCGCCGTCCTTGTCGGCGTCGACATAGCAGAGCTCGTCCCCGTCGCAGTTCTGGTCGATCCCGTCGCCGGCCAGCTCGGTCGCTGCAGGGTGGCGTTGGTCGTCCGCGTCGTCGCAGTCGATAGGCGCGCTCGAAGGGGCGAAGCCGTCGGCCGCAACGCAGCCGTCCGCGCCGGGCACCGCGACGATGACCTCCGTGCGGGCTCCGTCGAGGTCGGCGTCCACGAAGCAGTACCCATCGGGCAGGCAGTCCGAGTCGACGCCGTCGCCGGGGAGGTCGATGGCGCCCGGGTGGATGGTGTCATCATCGTCGTCGCAGTCGAGCGGTGCGGAGGCTGGAAAGTGGCCACTCGCGCTGCATACGAGGTCGTCCGTCTCTACGGAGGTCGGTCCGCGCACGCCGTCACCATCGCCGTCGATGAAACACAGCTCGCGTTGATCGCAGTCGCTGTCGCGCAGGTCACCTGGGAGCTCTTCGGCGCCGGGGTGGATGTCGGCGATGGCATCGTCGCAGTCGAGGGCGGCCGCGGCGAGCGCGAGCCCATCGGTGGCGAGGCAGGTCACGCCTTGTGAGACAGCGGTGTGGGCGACGCGGTAGCCGTCGTGGTCGGCGTCGACGTGGCAGAGCTCGACGCCGTTGCAGTCTTGATCGATGCCGTCGCCTACGAGCTCCGCGGAGTCGGGATGGACCGATGCGTTTGCGTCGTTGCAGTCGAGGGCCGCGCCCGGACCGGCGAGACCCGACTCACGCGGGCAGGTGAGCGTGGCGCTGAGCGAGGTCGCCTCGGTTCGGAACCCGTCCCGGTCGGCGTCGACAAAACACGACTCGCGCTGGTCACAGTCGGAGTCGATCCCGTCATCGGCGACTTCGGTGGCGCCCGGGTGGATGTCGGAGGAGTCGTCGTTACAGTCGACGAGGGCGGCGAGCAGGGCGGTCTGGTGCGCTGCCGCGCACGAGACGGAGGCGTCGACGACGGAGGTCGTGAGGCGGGCTCCGTCACCGTCGCTGTCGACGTAGCAGCGGAAGACACCGTCGCAGTTGTGATCGACACCAGTGCCGATGGGGTCGCTCGCGCCCGGGTGGATGTCGGGCGCATCGTCATCGCAGTCGATGGCCGCGCCGGCAGCAGCGAGGCCGTCGGCTTGCGCACACGTCAGGCCGACCGCGAGGGTCGTCGCTATGGTGCGTGCGCCGTCCTTGTCGGCGTCGACGAAGCAGAGCTCGCGTCCGTCGCAGTCGGCGTCGATGCCGTCGCCCGCGACCTCGGTGGCGCCTGGGTGCCGCTCGGCCTGGTCGTCGTCACAGTCGAGCGCGGCGGCTTCGAGGGCCAGGCCGGATGAGGTCGTGCACGATACATCCGACGCGATCGCAGTGGCGTCCGTGCGTGCGCCGTCCTTGTCGGCATCGATGAAGCAGACCTCCTGGCCGTCGCAGTCGGAGTCGACGCCGTCGCCATCGGCCTCGGGGCCGCCGGGGAAGACGTCGTCGTCGGCATCGTCGCAGTCGAGGGGTGCCGTGGCCGGCGCAAACCCGGCGGTGGTGCAGCCGAGGTCCTCGCTGTGGGCGGTCGCGGCGCTGCGTGCGCCGTCCAGGTCTGCGTCGACGTAGCAGAGCTCGCGGCTGTCGCAGTCTGTGTCGAAGCCGTCGCCGGCCAGCTCGCTCGCGCCCGGGTGGACGGTGTCGTCGCCGTCGTCGCAGTCGCCGGGCTCGCAGGTCGCGCCGTCGAGGATGGCGGCGGAAGGTGCGCAGAAGCCGTCGTCATCGACGTCGCAGCCCTCGTCGACGAGTCCGTCGCAGTCGTCGTCGACACCATCACAGACCTCTTGGGTGAGGTCGGCGGGGCCACAGGCGAGGAGAGTCGGCGACCCCGCATCGAGAGCGCAGACCCTGGCAGCGGCGCAGTCCTCGCTGCCCGACACGAGGCACGCGGTCGCGGCGCCTACGGCCACGCCGAACCCGGTGCAGGCGCAGGCCGCACCGCCGGCCGGCAGGCAGACGGAGACCTCACCCGCGCCTTGCGCGTTGGCAGTGGTGCAGGCGTAGCCGTCGGGGCACCCTCGGTCACACGGGATTGCGCAGAATGCACCGTCGGCGCGCGTGACGCAGCGGGCCCCTGCGTCGCCTCCGAAGGTGCAGTGGGCGTCCTCGTCACAGGGTTGGCAAAGGGTGAGGCCTGGCGTCACGCAAGCCGCGACGCCGTCGACCTGGCCACACACCGCGGAGCCGACACACGCGGCGCTATCGGGCCCGTCGGCGCATCGTGCGGCACAGACGCGGGTGCCGTCTGCGGCCCACGCGCAGGCGCCGGAGTCACATGCGCCGGGCCCGTCGCAGGGGCATCCGGTCCCGCCAGGGCAATCCGTTGGATCCGTGTCGGGCTCGCCCGTGTCACTCGTGTCTGCGTCTCCCGAATCACCTGTGTCGGCGTCCGGCTCGACCGCGTCGGCGTCGGGCTCGGCCGCGTCGGCGTCGGGTACGACCGCGTCGGTGTCGGGTAGGGCCGCGTCGGTGTCGGGTACGGCGGCGTCGGAGTCGGGCGTCGTCGCCGTGTCGGGTGGCGTCTCCGTGTCGGTGCCAGTGCCGAGGTCTGCAACGTCGGAGGTATCGCCTTCATCGCAGGCCCATAGGGCGGAGACGGCGAAGACGGCAGTAGCCGACGCGATGAGGCGGTGCAGTGTGCTGGGCATGACGGGCCTTTGCGGGGTGAGCGGGCGTGTGAGCGCTTCCGGAAAGCCTAGCCCTTCGCGCCGGCCGCTCCCATCGGCCACATGGCCCAAGCCACTCGGCCGAATGGCCTACGCCGTGGGTTGTGCGCCAAGCGAGTCTGAGGCAGGACAAGAGCATGAGCGTTGGACGCATCGTGCTCTGGATCGTGAGCCCAACTGTGGTCGGGATCGTCGTCTTCATGTCCATGGGGCGGCGTGACCTCGCGGGGGCGGTGATGGCCATTGGCCTCATCCTCGCGTTTCTTGTCCCGACGATCGTCGCGGCTGCTCGTCGCCGACTCGGGGTGGCGGGCCTCGTGGTGGCGGCCATCGGCGTCGCCTTCGGTGTCGGCTTGTTGTTACCCGCGCTCTACGGCAAGCGCTCGCCGACGGGCGAGCTCGGCTTCGGAATCGTAATCGGCTGCATCGTCGCGGCCATCGTGGGCGTCTTCTTGATGCTGCCGATCTGGGTTCAACTGCGGACGAATCACGAGCTGAGGCGAACCCGCGCGGCGACGTCGATCCTGCGGTGGCCCTGGTCGTGGCGCATCAGCCAGCCGTCCGGCGATATCGATGGGGTTCGAGTGACGCTGACCGGGCGCGGCATCACCGCGGGGCTATCCGTGCCGATGAGCTTCACGTCGGGGCTGAAGGCCTTCGACCTCGCGACGCTTGCACACCTCGGGCCGCGCTCACGTTTGGCGCTCGAAGCGTTGGAGCGCCACGACTCGGTGACCGCCGTCGCGGCCGAGCGTGGCGTGGCGACTCTCACCCTCGGGCCCGAGGTCGATGGCAACGGGATGGCCGCGGTCGCGTGTGCGCTGGCCGAGGTGGTGTCGGTCATCGCGGCAGAGGCTGGACCGGAGGCGACCGAGAGCGACATGCTCGTGTTGTTCCGCCGCGCCGCCGAGCGGCTGCGCGACGAGGGGGACCCGATCTGGCGCCTCACCGGGCTCGAGGCGCTCATCGGGTTCGCCGAGTCGCCTGCGCTCGGAGGAGAGGTCCCACGGCTCGAAGCGAAGCGGGTGCTCGAGTCCCTTGTGGGGGACATCGGCGAGGACGACCCACACCCGAGAGTCGCCTTGCTCGCGGCGCGTATGCGTGGAGACGCGGCGGCTGTCGGGCGCATCCGTGCCCGGCTCGGACACGCCGGCGGTGAGCTGGCGATTGCCGGAGGAGCGCCGAGCGGCCTGTCGCTGTTCGACGAGGACTCGCCTTGATCGAGTTGGTCCTCGCTGTCGGGTTCTCCGGGCTCGGCATCTTGATCGGGCTCGTGCATTTCTTCCTGATGACGGAAGCGTTCCGAGCCAACAAGCCCGTCTCGGGTTTTCCGCTGCTCGCTGGCGCGATAGTGGCGCTGGGCGTCTTCTTTGCCGGCGCCCGATGGCCATCTGTCGTGCTGTGCGCCGTCCTCGTCGAGCTTCCGGCCTGGGTGGCCGGACGGCGGCGGCGGCCGTCAAAGCCGAAGGGATCTCCCAGCGAGGAGGCCTGAGGCTCCATCGAGCCTGGGGCAAATCAAAACGGTGGCCGGGCCACATGCCGGGAATAACAAAGGCTCGATGGTCGAGTATCTCGAACGTCAAGCCAAGATCGATCCCGTCAAAGATCTTGCTCGGCCCGCTCGATGGGACCTCTTCGACGGGGAGCTGCACCATCTCGGTTGGCTCGGTTCCCTTTCGATGGGGGGCGATGGCCGTCTTGTCGTAGGTCCTGTTGACCTCTCTCGCCCACGGTAAAGAGTCCCGCTCGCCTTTCGCTGTGCGGCCTCGATGCTTAGCCAAACCACTGACCGCCGTGTCGGACCAACTGCGACTCGTCCGGCGTTGGTGCTCATCCGTGCCGCGGCGAGCATGACCAATTGGCTAAGCCAAGCGTTGATAGTGTGTTCGTTTTTTGCGATTGACAGGGCGCGATGGGACCGCGACCGTCACGGCCGATACCCCGTGTCCGAAAGCGAACCCCAGCGACACTTGCAATAGGTGTTTGAGGGTCACGGTTCTGGGCCTCAACGTCAAATCGGGTGGCGAGGTGTTCTACGCGACCGACTACTTCTGGAGTGCCCCCAATGCGTACCACATTGAGGATTGACGCGTGTTTCGTCGCGCTCGCGGTGATGTGCCATGGGGCGTGTGCCGATGAGGGTGAACCGATCGACTATCTGGCGCGATGCGCAGATGGCTTCATTGACGGGACGTGTCCATCGGGCTGCGATCCCGTTGTGTCGGTCAATTCGTGGTCGCCCGAACGGAAATGCGCCAAGGATGGTGTCGTGCTGAGCTGTATGCCTGACCGGTGGTCCGAGCATTGGGACACCCACGGATTCACCGAGCTGTCCCGGTATTGCGACAGGCTCGCATCCGATCCTCAGTACTACGTGTGCTTCCAGGGTGTGCCGTCGATTCAGTGGGTTTTGAGCAACCTCGAGCTGTTCTGCCTGAACGCGGATTGTCCGGAACAGACCCAGGTCTGCGACACCGAACCCTGACGCATTGCGGTCTCATCAAAAAGCTCGGCTATCGAGTATCTCGACGGTCAAGCCAATCCCGACCCCATCAAAAATCCTGCTCGGCCCGCTCGATGGGGATCTCTTCGACGGGGAGCGGGACCATCTCGGTTGGCTCGGTTCCCTTTCGATGGGGGATGGCGATGGCCGTCTTGTCGTAGGTGCCGTCCGCCAGCGGTCGGGCCAGCAGTCCGGTCTCGGGGTCGATGTGCACGATGACGACCTCAGGTGGGACCACCTCGGCGACACCCTTTCGTTTCTCACCGCGTTTGACCGAGTCGAGCGACGCCATGAAGTCGACCCACATCGGGAGTGCCGCTGTCGAGCCGTAGATCCGGTTGTCGCGTTCGCTCGGCCCCAGCGTCCGCTCGCGACGATCGGCGCCAAGCCAGGCCACGGCCGCGCGCTCACCCGTGAAGCCCGCAAACCACACGTCGTAGGCCAGCGTGCCGGTCTTGCCACCGGCCTCACGGTTGAGGCTCTTGGCTTTCCGCCCGGTGCCGATGTTCACGGCCGCCGTGAGGTTCCTAGCGATGAGGTGGCTCGTCACCGGGCTCACGACCACCTCGGGCCGGGTCGTCACAGCAAGCCACAGCGCAACCAACGTGTCCGACGCCGACGCGCTCGGGTCGGCCGGCCGGAGGTTTCGTTCGAGCACACGCCCATCACGCGCCACGACCTTCCGCACGAGCGGCAACGCCACCCGCCGGCCTTCGTTGGCGAAGGTCGAAAACGCCGACAACATGCCCACGGCCGTTTGATCCACGCCGAGCACCTCCGAGGTGTGGCCTTCGAGCGCTTTGGGGAGCCCCAGGGCCTCGCCCCACTGGCGCCAGGTCTCGAGCTCGGCGCGCTGCAGAACATGCTGAAAGACACGCAGCGACACGGCGTTCTCCGACTCGGCGAGCGCCACCCACGCGACCTTGTCCTCTTTCGTGCGCCCACCTGTCGGGTTGTAATTGCCCTCACGGAAGGGTGCGCCGGACACCAGCGTCGAAGGCGCGAGCCCGAGGTCATAGGCCCGTCCATAGACGATCGGCTTCATCGTCGAGCCGACCTGCCGCATCGCCACCGCGCGGTTCACCTCGCTCCGGTCGAAGTCCCAGCCGGTCGCCATCGCGTCGAGCCCGGACGTCCCAAAGGCCGTCGACACCAGCGCGCCTTCCATCATCGGGACCGGCACGAGCTCGAGCCCAAACGGTGGGGCAGGGGCCTTGGCCTCGTCGACGCCCTTCTTCTTCGGCTTGGCGGCGGGCTTCTTGGCAGGCTTGGCGGGCTTCTTCGGCTCCTTCTTCGTAGGCTTGGGCGCCGCCTTCTTCGGTGGCGTCGCGACCCGCACCATCACGACGTCGCCCGCACTCAGCGCGGTCGACAGGTCGACCAACTTGCCATCGAAGCTGACCTTGGCGCTCCGATCACGCTTCTGCTTGTCCCCATCACCCACCATGGGCTGCACGGTCCAAGGCGTCGCCCACTTCGTCGTCTCGAGCCGGATGACCCCGACGAGCCCCGCGTCGAGCTCGACCATGGCCTCGGATGTCGACACCGACATCACCCGCCCGAGCAGACGCGCACCGACCCTCAACGGTGGCGCGTCGTCGCTGAACGGCACCCGCTCGGCGTCGATGTGGCGCTTGTTCTTTGCGAAGAACGCGGCCTTGCCCGCGTCGTCCACCTTGGCCAGCGGACCGGGCCAGCCCTGCCGCATCTGCAGGTCGACCAGCGCCTCGTCGAGCGCCTCGTGTGCGAGCCGCTGCGCCGCCGGGTCGACCGCCATCTGGATGGACAACCCCTGCTCGAGCCAGCTCCCCTCGGGGCGATCGTACCGACCCGCCTCTCGCCGCACGACTTCGGTGTAGTCGGGCACCTGGCCGCTCCACGTGTCGCGTAATGGAAAGACCGTGAACTCCCAGGTCTTGGCCTTTTCGGCGTCCGCTGCGTCGGCCCAACCCAGCGTCACCATGTTGTCGAGGATGTGGTTCATGCGCCGCTTCGCCGCCGGCAGATCCAGCGCCGGGTTCACGCGGCTCGGGCTCTGTGGGCAGCCTGCGAGGATCGCCATCTCCGCCAGCGAGAGCTCGGACAGGCTCTTGCGGAAGTAGTTCTGCGCCGCCGCCTGGACCCCATAGCTGCCATGGCCAAAATAGATGGCATTCATGTACCAGGTCAGGATTTGTTCTTTCGTATAGAGGTCTTCCATGCGCCGGGCGAGGATGGCCTCCTTGACCTTGCGCGACCACGCGCGCTGACTCCCGACGAGGATCTTTGCGAGCTGCTGCGTGATGGTGCTCGCCCCTTCCTTCACGCCACCGGAGAACAGGTTCGTCACCATCGCGCGCACGATGCCGCGGAAGTCGAGCCCCGAGTGGTCGAAGAAACGTGCGTCCTCGGCCGCGAGGAACGCCAGCGCGAGCGGTCTCGGCACGTCCTCCCAGCGGACCGCGAGGCGCCGCTCTTCGAAACGTTCACCGACGAGCGAGCCGTCGGCCGCCTCGAAACGTGTCACCCCGACAGCGGTCATCCGATCGAACCCGTCGAGCCGCGGCAGGTCAGACGCAAGCGCCGCATAGATGATGCCAGCGGTCATGGCACCGGTCGCCACGGCCGCAAACAGACCGGCCAGAGCCAACCGCCCGAGCACCCGATACCATCCGGCGGGGCGCCGGTTCGCGACGACGACCCGCGCGACCACGGGTGGTGCCGCGACCGCCGTGCCGGGCTGTGCTCTGGGTTCGATGCGACGATTCACGGGTGGGTCCTATCGCGGTTGCGAGGCGTCAGCAAAGGGCAAAGGTGGACAGCGAACGCATGGCCGCGCCCCCTGATTCCATGCGCTCGAGGGCGATTCCGCGGGACGACGACCCCGACCCGCTGCTAGTCGGATGGCCGCAGCGTCACCCGTAGCTCACACGAACCTGGCGCCCTCTGCACCGTCCCACCGACCCGTAGGATGACCCGACATGGCTCTCATCGACACGATGCGCGACTTCCTCTTCGACCCCGACTGGGGCTTCGCCCAGGGCCCGACCGAGTCCTCGCTCGTGACCCATTACGGCGGCCAGAACGGCCACTTCGTCGCCGTCCTCTCGGTCCACGAGGAGCAGAGCCAGCTCGTCTTCTATGCGTTCGCCCCCGAGCTCACGTCCGCGGAGCACCTCACGATGATGATGGAGCTCCTCACACGCGCCAATCACGGCATGCTCATCGGCAACTTCGAGCTCGACCTCGACGACGGCGAGGTCCGCTATAAGGTCTCGGTCGACGTCGAAGGCATCGCCGACCCGACGGCCTGTGTGAAGAACCACCTCGCCGCTTGCATCAGCACCCTCGACCACTACCTCCCGGCCATCATCGCGGTCCAGAAGGGTGAATCCAATGCCCTCGACGCGCTGACCACGGTCGAGGGCTGAGCACGATCCACGGCCTCCAGACCCCCGCCGCACCATGCCGATATGGGGCCTGGCGTGCCTTGACACCGAAAACGAATCCGGGGAGTCTTTGCCCCAAGTGAGGGCCCGTCGCCCACGAAACCAGACACCAGGTCTGGTCGCTTCCGGGCCACCGAGACCCAACGCGCCCCAACGAGACGAGCGACCCGACTGAACCCAGAGGTCCGGATGTCAACTTCCAAAGAGCTCTCGCCCTGGCCCGGGACAACGATGTCCCGACCCATGCGGCTCATGGCGCCGACGCTCGGCGCCGCCCTCGCAACCCTCATCTCGCTTGCGGCGCCCGAAGTCCTTGCGGCACCGCCCGGGGCCGACGCGGACACCGCGCTCAAGAAGGCCGTCCCGGCTCGCTTCATCATGGGCGTGAAGTTCGGCGGTGGCGGCACCCTCTGGGATGAACCCGACGACGTGCCGCGGAAGCCCGATGGCCAGGCCCTGCTTCCCATCTTCGAGGAGACACGCGGCGGCTACACCATGTCGGCCGGCTACTTCCTGCAGGGCATCTTCTTCGATCACCTGGGCCTCGAGGTCGGCTTCCACTTCGTGAAGCACGAGCTGCTCGAGCAGATCGACTGGACCTTCACCGAGGTCACGCCCAACGTCGTCACGACGCGTGTCGCCGAGAGCGACACCGAGCTGTCTTTCACCGCCCTGCACGTGCCCATCCTCGTGAAGGCCGTCATCCCGACGGGTACCACCCGCATCTCGCTCGGCGTGGGACCTGAGTTCGCCTTCGGTTCGTGGGCCAAGACGAAGTTCAAGATCACCAAGACCGACGAACCTCCGGGCCCCAACGGTGAGCTGCTCCTTCCTGGCGAGCGCCGGGTCTTCCGCACCGTCAACGCGAGCCTCGAGGACAGCGTCTACCTGACCGTGAACTTCGGCATCGAGGTCACGGCCGGCGACTTCATCATCCCCATCGACCTCCACTGGAGCTACAACTTCAGCCAGGAGAAGCGTTATCTCGAGCGCGCCATCATCGCCGAGGACGAGATTCCGACCCCGGTCAACCCCGACCCCGATCCCACCGCGGTGACCCTCAAGACGAGGGACACGATGTACGGCGGCGTGCGAATCGGCATCGCCTACCAGTTCTAATCGGGCCAGTTCTAATCGGGATTGAGAGGACACCGCCATGAAGCGCATCTCGAACGCACTCCTCGCCGCCACGCTGAGCCTGCCGCTCCTCTTCGCCGCCCCGGGCTCGCATGCCCAGAGCGACCCTGACGAGTGGTCGCTGCAGAAGTTCCGGCCCGTCATCCACTCGCTCGGCGGCTTCACGACCGAAGCCGCGCGTGTCTCGCACCAGTTCACGATCAACGCCTACCTGATGGCGAACGTCGCGGGCGACCTCTTGCAGGACATCAACGGCGACGAGCTCGTCGACATCTTCGGGTCGAGCAACCTCGTCGTGTCCGCGGGCTTCCTCGACCACCTGTCGTTCGGTCTCGACGTGCCGTTCCACTTTGGCAGCGGGACCTTCCTCGACGGTGAGGACCTCGCGGACTTCACCGTCGGCGACATCCGCCTGTCGCTCAAAGCGACGGCGCTCAAGCCGATGCGCATCGGCCCAGGCATCGGCCTCGCGGTCGACCTGCACGTCCCCACGGGCTCCGGTGGCGGCTTCGGCCGCGACAGCGGCGGGGTCGTCGTGGTGCCCAAGATCGTGCTCGACGCCATCACCGAGCACGTCCACCTCATGACCAACCTCTGGATCTACGCCCGCAGCGGTGAGTTCCAGCCCGCCCCGACCTCGGCCGACGTCGCCTTCGGCCAGAACCTGGCGATCGGGACCGAGGCCGGCGCCAGCATCGCGGCCGCCATCTTCCTCGGTTCGACCGACTTCCGGATGTTGATCGAGGGGCGCTTCGAGTCGCGCCTCAAACGTTTCTTCGAGCCGGACAACACCCAGATGGAGTTCACCTGGGGTCTCCACTGGAAACACAATACGGGCTTCGCGGTCGGCGGCGGCGCGAGCTTCGGCGTGCTCGAGGGCTACGGCGACCCGAGCTGGCGCGGCTTCCTGACGATCGGCTACCAGCCCAACCAGCTCATCCCCGTCCAGGGCCCCGTCGTCGATAGCGACGGCGACGGCATCATGGACGACAAGGATCAGTGCCCGACCGACCCCGAGGACAAGGACGGGTTCGAGGACGAGGACGGCTGCCCCGACAACGACAACGACAAGGACGGCATCCCGGACGTGAAGGACAAGTGCCCGAACGAAGCCGAGGACATGGACGGCGACCGCGACGAGGACGGCTGCCCCGACGGTGACCGCGACGCCGACGGCATCGCCGACGACCGCGACCAGTGCCCGGAGATCCCCGAAGACAAGGACACTTTCGAAGACGAGGACGGCTGCCCCGACCTCGACAACGACAAGGACGGCATCCCGGACACCCTCGACAAGTGCCCGAACCAGCCCGAGGACTTCGACGGCGACCGCGACGACGACGGTTGCCCGGACGGCGACGCTGACAAGGACGGCATCGCCGACGACCTCGACAAGTGCCCGGCCCAGCCCGAAGACATCGACGCCTTCGAAGACGAGGACGGCTGCCCCGACCCCGACAACGACAAGGACGGCATCCTCGACGCGAAGGACAAGTGCCCCAACGACGCCGAGGACAAGGACGGGTTCAAGGACGACGACGGCTGCCCCGAGCCCGATAACGACGGCGACGGCATCCTCGATGCCACCGACAAGTGCCCGGACAAGGCCGAGGACTTCGACGGTTGCCAGGACGAAGACGGCTGCCCCGAGGAAGGAAAGGTCTGCGTCACGAAGGAGAAGATCACCATCAGCGAGAAGATCTTCTTCGCGACCGGCAAGGCGGCGATCCTCCCGAAGAGCTACGCGCTGCTGGCCGAGCTTTCGAAGGTCATCAACGAGAACCCGCAGATCGAGCTCATCGAGATCCAGGGCCACACCGACACGCAGGGTCGGGCCGACTTCAACATGACCCTGTCCGACAACCGTGCAAACTCGGTGATGACGCATCTGGTCACCATCGGCCAGGTCGACCCGCGCCGCCTCGTCGCCAAGGGCTACGGCCAGGACTCGCCCATCGCGGACAACAAGACCGCCAAGGGCCGCGAGCTCAACCGCCGCGTCGAGTTCATGATCCTGCGCCAGAAGACGGAATAGGCGACGTCGGAATCGGACTGCTCGCCACCCTCGGGGGCCGTGTCGAAGCGGCGCCTCGAGGGTGCGCGGGCGCCGTCGCGCTCCGCGGTTCTCCTCCATCTGGAGCAGTGAGGGCTCAATGGGCTTCTTTCATGGCACGAAGGCCGACCTGAAGGTCGGTGACCTCATCGTCGTCGGGTACACGTCCAACTTCGGCAGCCGGAGGCAGGCCAACTTCGTCTACCTCACGGAGACGCTGGACGCGGCCATCTGGGGCGCCGAGCTTGCAGTCGGCGACGGGCCCGGCAGGGTCTACATCGTCGAGCCGACGGGACCCTTCGAGGACGACCCGAACCTCACCGACAAGAAGTTCCCGGGCAATCCGACGAAGTCGTATCGCACTCGTGACGGGCTGCGGGTCGTCGGCGAGGTGCACGACTGGCAGGGGCACTCCGACGAGCAGCTGCGGGCCATGCGCGACGGGATCGAGAGGCTGCGGGCACAGGGCATCGAAGCCATCGAAGACTGAACGAATCGGCTCCCTCCGACGTGGGGCCGTGAGGCTACGAGGCTCGCGCGAAATGCTTGTCGCGCTACCCGCCCCTTCCGTCTCACGATACCCTCGTAGGCCAGGGTCTTCGCACCTTCGTGTCACCCTGAGTCCCAGGCCGGTGAACCGTGCTCGTCGCAGTTGGTCTCGTCGCAACCCTGATCCTGTTGTCCATCGCCGCGTACGCTTTGCGCCGCGCGCGCCTGGATCCAGTCGCGCGTGCATTGGCCTTGCTGACGGCCGTGCTTGCGACCTGGAATCTCGGGGCGACGCTCTTTCAGGCCACCGGAGAGGCGACCTGGCAGCGACTCGATGTGACGTTTTCGCCGCTCACCGCCCCGCTCGTCCTCGAGCTCGTGCTCGCCTACGTCGGCCTCGCGCTGCGACATCGACGGGTACGTCTCGTCGCCTGGGTCGGCTTCGGCGCGCTTGCGATGGCGTCGGCCACGGCCTGGTTTGGCGGGTGGGGACGTGAGTTCGTCGCGGGGGCGACCTGGTCCGTCCTCTACCTCGCAGGATGGCTCCCTATCTTCGTCTTCTGCCTCTTCCTGCTCGCGCGTGAGACCCGACGCCTTCGCGACACGCCGCTCCTGGCGCTACGCGCACGCCTCCTGCTCGTCGCGCTCTTCATGGCCGGGCTCCTCGGTCAGACCGAGCTCTGGAACGACCTCTTCCAGGTGCCGGGTCTCGGCGCGCTCGGGGTGGCGCTCGCGGCACTCCTGATGGCCGCTGTCGTCTTCCGGTTCGGCATCATCACCGCGCACGAACGGGTTGCCTCGGCGGTCTATCTCGGCCTCGTCGTGCTCGTGACCGGGGTCGTGCTGGCCGCGGTCGCGACCGCTTCTCGTGGGGATGCGGTGGCCACGGTGCTCGTCGCGATCTTCCTCATGGGGCTACTCGTCCTTGTGGCGCGCGAGCTCGCGCTCAGCATGGCTCTGGCCCGGGCGCGCACGATCGAGCTCGCGACGCTGGGGCGCTTCACCGCTCAGATGTCTCATGACCTCAAGAACCCGCTCGCAGCCATGAAAGGGGCCGTCCAATATCTCCAGGGCGCGACGTCGCCCGAGCCGACCATGCTCGAGCTCATCGCCGCTCAGGTGGGGCGCTTCGAAGCGATCCTCGAACGATACGGCCGGCTCGCCACGACCACCATCGAAGCCCATCCCCTCGATATCCACGCACTCGCCACAGACGTCGCGAAGGCCCGCCTCGTCGGCTCCGACGTCGTGTTCGAAGCGACCGATGAACGCCCGGAGCCTTGCAGCTTCGAAGGTGACCGCGACCTCCTCGCGAGTGCCTTCGAGAACATCGTGACCAACGCGCTCCAGGCGATGGCTTCGTCGCCGAGACGTCTGACCGTGCACACGACGAACGCAGGCGACGGGGTTCAGGTCACCTTCGCCGACACGGGTCCGGGGATCGAGCCACGCTTCCTCGAACGTGTCACCGACGACTTCTTCACCACCCGTGTCGATGGCAGCGGGCTCGGTCTCGCCTTCGTCCGCCGAATCGCCGCAGCCCATGGTGGGCGCATCGCCATCGCCAGCGCGCTCGGTCAGGGCACACGTGTCACTCTCGAATTGCCATGCCCCATACCGAGGTCCAGCCCATGAGCCGAGATGTGCAACCGGCAATCCTCATCGTCGACGATGACACGGCCGTCGCGACCGTACTCGCCGCGCTCTGTCGTCAACGGGGCTATGCTCCCACGACGGTGAGCAGCGGGGCCCTCGCCCTTGCGGCCGCCGAGGCCGTCCCCTTCGATCTCGCGGTGCTCGACCTGCGGATGCCCGGCCTGTCCGGCCTCGAAGTCCTCGAACGCCTGAAGCGCATCTCGCCCGAGACGGCCATCGTCATGCTCACGGCGCATGCCACGGTCGGCGACGCGGTCACCGCGATGAAGCTCGGAGCCGCCGAGTTCATGCAGAAACCCTTCGATCGGGACGAGCTCTTCTTCGTCCTCGAACGCGCGCTCGCGGTCTCGCGACGCGACGCGGCTGCACCCCCCGCGGCCGAGGTCCTCGGAGGCCTGCTCGGGCAGTCGCAGGTCATGCACGAGGTCGCTGACATCGTGCGCCGCGCCGCTTCGTCGAACGCGACGGTGCTTGTCCGCGGCGAGTCGGGCACGGGCAAGGAGCTACTCGCGCACGCCATTCATCGCGACAGCCGTAGGAGTGCGGGCCCCTTCGTCCCGATCCACTGCGCGGCCCTGCCCGACAACCTGCTCGAGAGCGAGCTATTCGGATACGAGAAGGGCGCCTTCACGGGTGCCACACAGCGTAAGCCGGGGCGTATCGAGCTGGCCCAGGGCGGCACGGTCTTTCTCGATGAGATCGGCGACATCAGCCCCGCGACCCAGGTGAAGCTCTTGCGGGTGCTGCAGGACAAACGCGTCGAGCGCCTGGGTGGGACACAGACGCTCGAGGTCGACGTGCGCTTCGTCGCGGCGACCCACCGCGACCTGGAAGCGATGGTGGCTCAAGGCACCTTTCGAGAGGACCTCTTCTATCGGCTCAACGTCGTGCCGATCTGGGCGCCGCCGTTGCGCGAGCGCCGCGACGACATCCCGCTGCTGGCGACGGCCTTCTTCGAGGCCGCATGTAAGGAACACGACCGTCGCCTGACACTCGCCTCCGATGCGGTCGCGGCACTCGTGTCGCGCGATTGGCCGGGTAATGTCCGCCAGCTCAAGAACGCGCTCGAGAGGCTCGCGGTGCTCTCGCCCGGCCCGACGGTGACGGCCGCAGATCTGGAGCGCGAGCTGGGTCGCGACCGCGGTTCTGTCCCGCTTCAGACAGCGCCAACGACGGGGTCTGCGACCGCGCCCACCGGGCTTCGCGACGGGCTCGATCTGGCCGAGCTCCAGCAGATCGAAGCCACGCTTCAGCGCTGCAACAACAACCGATCGCTCGCGGCCAAGCTGCTCGGGATCTCGCGCCGCACGCTCTACAACAAGCTCGCGCGCCACGGGCTCGAGTAGTTCTTCAACGGGCCCACGCGAGGCTGAGTCCGGCCTCGACGTTGGTATTGCGATAGTCGCCCGAGAGCGCGACGCCATGACGGTGTGCCTCCAGGTCGTAGCCCACAGCGGCCGTCGCCCAGGTCAGGCCCGCGGTCAGGACGAAGCCGCGACCGAGCTTGGCGTCGAGGGCGAAGCCGGCCTTGCTGCTCTGCATCCACACAGCGCCGTCACCGAAACACTCCGCGCCGGACACGACGTGGAAGGGGTCGTCCTGGTCGATGGCGAAGGCGGACATCGCGAGCTCGGTGGAGATGTGGAGCTTGAGCCGCAGACCGATCTCGCTCTGGGTCGCGCATGGGCGGATGCCGTCGCGCAAGCCGCGGAGAAGGGGTGACTCGGACTCGGTCTGCTGAAGCAGGTTGGCCGTCAGGTGGGCGTCCACTTCGAGCAGCATGGAGCCGAGCCGGAAGTCGTCCTGGTAGCGGACAAACCCGATGTTGATGCCGGTCGAACGCGTGAGTGAGAGCGCGTTGTCGTTGAAGACCACCTGGCCCAGCCCCCACTGCAAGTGGCGTGTCTGGCGGCCGAGCAGCGTCACGCCCAGGTGGGAGAACCCCGAGTCGGTAGCGGCGTCTAAACGACCATCGACGGCGAAGATGAGGTGTTCGGTGCGGGGATCGAGCCGCACGCCCACGAGCTGGCCAGGGATCGCGAGGTGGCCCAGCCCGCGGCCTTCGTTCAATGCCCAGCTCTGCTCGGTGTCGGGAGCTTGGCTCGGTCCGAGCTGGTCGGCGGGTCCGCCGTGGACCTCGAAGCGGGCCCGAACTCTCGGCACGTCAGCGGGTGTGGTTGTCGTCCACGTCGACGGGCCGAGGAGGTCTTCGCGAGTCGGATGTCCGTGGGACTCTGGATCACCCCCATGGGCGAGGGCGGCGGACGTCGAGAAGAGAACGAGGCAGGAGGCGAGCTGACGGTACATATGAACCCCGGAGGACTGGTCTCCCGGTGGTCCAAAGCAGTCGCTGTGCCATGGCGTCAGCTGTCGGAAATGAAACGCGAATTCGGACTTGTTTCGCCGTCGCCGAGTTGTGCAGGCCGCAGGCGACTGCACACTGTGTGCATGCCTCTGCACACGCTGCGCTGATGCTCACCTGGTCTTCGCGGGTGGAGCTGAAACGCGAAAAGCCCGGACCTCTTCAGGACCGGGCTTCGTGTTGGATGCGGGGGCTGGATTTGAACCAACGACCTTCGGGTTATGAGCCCGACGAGCTACCAGACTGCTCCACCCCGCGCAACGGCGAGTGCCACGTACATTCCTGGTGCGCCCACGCAGATTTGAACCTGATTGGACGCACCGGGAACGTGAGTTGGATGCGGGGGCTGGATTTGAACCAACGACCTTCGGGTTATGAGCCCGACGAGCTACCAGACTGCTCCACCCCGCGCAACAACCGCAACGCGACAACGCGCTTCACTTTTCAACCCGGGCAAGCCCGAGCGAGGCGTGTAAGTAAGCGCGTGTTCGGGCCTTGTCAATCGACTTTTTCGGCGGGCGACGCTCCGAGCTCAGCCCTTTGTCTCGCGCTTCGGCGGCACCTGGGCCAGCTGGGCTCAGCCCTTGCCAAAGCGCCCGGCGTGGCCCTGCGCGGTGGAGAGGCCGATCTCGCGGATACGCTCCATGAGGTAGCCCTCGGCCGTGATGTCGAGCCAGCGCCGCGGGTTGTCGGCGGTGACACACTGCGCGAGCGGGCTCAACAGATAGTCGGGCTGCGGGTGCATGAAGAACGGGATCGAGTAGCGGGGGCCGCTGGCCTGCCGCGGTTGCAACACGCGGTGGGTGGTCGACGGGATGAGGCCGTTGGTGAGGCGCTGCAGCATGTCGCCCGAGTCGGCGATGACCTGGCCCGGGACCGGGTGGATGTCGAGCCAGGTGCCGTCGCGGCGCAGCAGCTGCAGGCCCTTGTCGGTCGCTTCGGGGAGCAGGGTGATGAGGTTGATGTCTTCGTGCGCGGCGGCCCAGACGGCACCTTCGGGGGCCTCGACCTCGCCCGGGGCCGGGTAGCGGATGAGGCGCAGGATCGTGTTGCCACCATCGATCATACGCATGAACTCGTGCTCGTCGGCGCCCACGAAGCGGGCGATGGCGCGCAACATGTGTGAACCGCAAGCGAAGAGGCTCTGGTAGAGCGCGAGGCTCGAGCCCTTGAAGCTCGGAACCTCTTCGGGCCAGAGGTTCTTCGGGATGCGGCGGCGCAACGGGTGTTCGTCGCCGAGCTCGGGCCCGATGTGCCAGAACTCCTTCATGTCGGGGACGTCGTGGTATTTCGCGTGTTCGAGGCCGAAGGCCGTGTAGCCGCGCTGGCGCCCGCCCTCGATCTGCTCGTAGGCGAGCTTGGCTTCCCGGGGCAGGTCGAAGAGGGCCCTTAGAGATGCGTAGGTCGCCTTGAGCGCGTCCTGATCGACGCGGTGGTTCTCGAGGGCGACGAAGCCGAATTCGACGAGGGCCTCGCCGAGCTTCTTGACGAACGCGGCCTGGTCAGCGGCGTCCCCATCCACGAACCGGTTCAGATCGACGACTGGAATGCTCTGCTCCATCGCGCACCTCCAGGGCCGCCGTTATCACATCTCGGCGGCGCTGCCATCGTTTCCTGTCGAGGTCGTTGCGGGGCGCGGTTCGGAAGCGGGTCCGGCTGCTCTCGTCAGGGCAATGGTGGACGGCTCGAGGGCAACCGCCATGGCCAGCATGGCGTAGACGAGCGGGGTCTCGAAGCCGGCCTCCTTGAACGAGTAGGCGTCGATGTGCTGCAAAACCGCACCCAGCATGAGGGGCACGAGCGCGATGGCCGCGAGGCGACACAGGACACCGGACGCGAGGCTCAAGGCCGCCAACAGCTCGCCTAGACCGACGACCCAGCGCAGGTCGGGCGGCAGGCCGGAGCTCTCGATCCACCAGAGGGTTCCGGCGATGCCGATGTTCCAGAGGCCGTGAAAGGCCATCGGAAGTGCAAGCGCCCATCGTACCAACCAGCGCGACCAGGGGGTCTCCCGCCTGGTGAAGCGCCAGCGCCCGCGGCCCTCCCAGCGCCCGCGGCCCTGAATGTCGTGTGGGTTGGCCGCCGCGACGTCGTCCATGTCAGGCTCCTCGGCGGCCTTGGTTCCCACCGCCGGGTTCATGTTGTTCACGCCGTCGTGAACTTCAAGTGCGCGGTGAACCCAGGTCCTGGCAGCGGCTCAGCCGCGCGTCATCCAGCCGTTCTTGCGGACGGTGATGACGGCGAGCGGTTGGATCCAGAAGAGGGCGAAGAGCGCGAACCACCCATACAGCACACCGAACAAGACGTCGGTGTGGCGCTCGGAGCGAAGGTAGACGGCCGCGTAGGGCAGGGCGATGAGGGTCGAAGCGATGAGCGTCTTGGCGAGGATGAGCGGGTGCAAGAGCGCCAGGCCCACGCCAAAGAAGATGCTTGCGAAACGCAGGCCGACCGAGACCGGCTGGGCGATGGCGTCGAGCGCCATACCGATGGGGTGGGTCACGGCGGTGACCGGGTTCTTCGCGCGACGAGAAAGAGTCGCCATGCGGCCTGGCACGAAGGCGAGTGCCAGCAGCCCTTCGCGGGTCGCCGACCGGGCCCAGCGCAGGAACATCTTGCTCAGGCGTTTGTAGGTCTCCGGGACCAGTGTGTAGACGACGGCGTTGCCCTGGTAGCGGGTGTCGCAGCCGAGGGACAAGACGAGGTTGGTCATGGCGTGATCGTCGCCGTTGGTGCAGCGGGCGCCGAGAAACCGTTGGTCGAGCCAGCGGTCGAGGTGTGGGGCGATGACGCTGCGGCGGTAGGCTTGCAACGCGCCGGGACAACACCAGACCGAGGCGAGCTTGTCCTGGTAGGCGCGCACGAAGTCGAAGCCCAGCACATAGCGGACGTGCAACATGCGGGTGAGCAGGTTCGTCTCGCGGTTGGCGACGAGGACCTTGCCGGCGACGCCTCCGACATGTGGGGTGGCGAACGGAGCGACGAGGTTGGCGAGCGTGTCGGCGAGCACATAGGAGTCAGAGTCGACGGTCGCGACGAGCTCGGTGTCGGCCTGCTTGAAGCCTGTGTGGAGCGCATGGCGCTTGCCCATGTTCTTGGGGAGGTGGATGACCGTGAGGCGGTCGTCGCCACGGGCGAGAAGGTCGGCCCTGGTGCGGTCGAGGGCGATGCCGGTGTCGTCCTTGCTGCCGTCATTGACGGCGATGACGCGTAGCCGGTCGCGGGGGTAGTCGCTGGCGAGCAGGGACTCGATGGTCTGGCGCACGCCGGGGCCCTCGTTGTAGGCGGGGACGACGACGGTCAGCGTCGGGGTCTGGTCGCGTGGGGCGGGCCGGTAGGCGAGCCAGAGTCCGATCCGGATCCCGATGGTGATGAGGAACGTGAGGCCGAGCGTCGGGACCACGGGGGAGCCGCCAAAACCTTGAAAACCAAACAATCCGGTCGCGACAGCGTAGGCGATGATGGCCGTCGAGACGAAGGCGATGATGGCCTTGGCGAGCCGGATGGACGGCGGGTCGGCGACGAGCGCAGGTGGCCTGAAGACCGCGTGCGAGGGTGACTCGGGACTCGGCGGGGGAGCCGTCACAGGAGGAAGCGGAGGCTCTCGGCGACGACGAGGGGGAGGCTGCCATTGAGCTCGTGCTGGTCGTCGACTTCGATGAGCGAAGCCAGGGGGTGGGCTTCAACCCAGGTGCGGGAGCCCTCGACCGGGACGACCGCGTCCTGGCGGCCATGGATGACGAGCGTCGGCGCGGGTGAGCCCGGGGTCGCGACGTGGGTGATGGCGTCCTCGATGAAGCCCCAGTGCAGCGGCGTGGGGATTCCGTCGCCGTCGGGGAAGGGCAGGGCGCCGTGCGCGCGCCAGGCTGCCATGCCCTGGGCGCCAAGCCGTTTGGGCCAGCGCGAGGCCATGTCGAAGGCCGGGGCGAGCAGGACCAGTTTCTCGATTTTCAAGGGATTGAGCTCGGCCCAGCGGGTCGCCACCCAACCGCCCATCGACGAGCCGACGAAGGACACTCGTTCCTTGTCATGCGCCCAGGCGTCCACGGCTTCGAGCTGGGCGGTGAGGGTCAGCGTCGAGAAGGTCGGGCGGTTCAGGTCGAGGATCGCCATCGGATGGCCCTGAGCCTCGAAGGCGTCTGCGATGGCGCGGCCCTTCTTCGTCTTCGGGTTCGAGGCGAAGCCATGCAGGTAGGCCAGGTGTGTCATGGTTTGCTCTTCTTGGCGGGGGCGGCGACGGGCAGGTCTGTCGGGTTGGGGCGGACGAGGACCCCGTGTAACACGAGGTCGAGGACGTCGCGGGCGAGCGCCTCGGGGTCGGGGCGAGGTGTGTTGCCCGATGGCGAGGCGAAGGCGAGCATGAGCGCGGCTTCTTTGAAGAGGCCGAGCGCCAGGCGCGCCATCTGAGAGACGTCGCCTGCCCTGACGAGGTTGAGAGCCTGACCTGCGCGGAGCGAGCGGCCGGCGAGGTTCGTAATGCCGACGTAGAAGTGTTCGAGGTGGGCCGACAGGTCGTCGGAGATCCCACCTGCCTGGCGCAAGATGAGGTGGCCGAGGTCGGGCTCGTCCACGAAGAGCGTGAACGCGCGTGCGAGGTTGTCGACGAGCTGGTCGCGCGCGGTACGCAACGAGCCGGTATCGACCGGGCGGAGAGATGCGGTGATACGCTCGAGCAGGTCGTCGAGGACCGCGCGGAAGGCGGCCTCTTTGGAGTCGAAGTGGAGGTAGAAGGTGCCGCGCGCGACGCCGGCCGCGATGAGCAGCTCGTTCATCGAGGCGCCGTGAAAGCCGCGTTTGGCGAAGACCCTACGGATAGCGGCGACGATGTGGGCGCGGGTCTGCACCTTGAGCTCACGCGCACGGCGGACACGACCATCCTCGGGCGCGAGGCGCGAGTCATGGAGCTCGTTGGTCGGCCCGAAGTGCTGTTCGGGCTGCTCGGGCTGTTCGGACTCCTGGTTATCGGTCGCGGTGTACGCCATCGCCGCGCACCTTCGCACAGGCGCTGTCGCCGTCAAACAGAAGCTGCGATAGCCGATGTCACCACGATCGGATGACAAGACTGCAAGGCCGGATCAGGGCGTGGCGGCATCGCAGGTGAAGCGCTGAACCGTCAGGCCCTGGGCGCCTTCGCTGCCCTTCATCGTCCAGGCCCAGACCGCGACGCCGCGCGTGCCGGCGGCAGCGACCTTGGTCGTCTCGTAGAAGATGCCCTTGCGTGAGTCGAGCGTGGCGCCGCGTTGACAACCCCCGGTCGAGCACACGTGCAACATGACGGAGTCGTCGCTCGAGGCCGCCTCGAAGTTGTTCTCGCCCCACGAGCTCGTGGCGACGACACGACCGTCGCCGAGGGCCGCGAGGGCGAGCCCTTCGGCCACGGGGCGGTCGTCGGTGAGCTGCCCGACCTTATGGGCGCCTGCCCCGGCTGACCCATCATCGCGCCAGGCCGTGAAGCCGCCCGCGGTGTCGTCGAAGAAGTCAGCGCCGTGCACCTCGGCGAGCCAGATGGCCCCGGTCGAGTCGACGGTCATCGCGGTCGTGACGGTGTTCTGGGTGTAGCCCGGAACGGCTGCGATGAAGGCCGTCGCCCAGGCGCCGTTGGACTCGCGCACCGAGCGCACGAGCCCGGACTCGCCGCCGACAGCAGCGTAGGTCGCCAAATGCAGGCGGCCCGTTCCATCGAAGGCCGCATGCGTGGTGTAGCCCGAGAGGTCGGCCGCGTCGGTCATCACTTCGACCGGCGGGCCGAAGTCACCTGCGTTTGGCGCATGCCATGGAGCCAAGAGCGCCTTGGGCTGGCTCACACCTTCGACCCAGAAGGCGATGGATTCCGTGGCGTTCGCTGCGATCGTCCCGCCGCGGGTGCTGAACCCGGGGTTCTCGAGGCTGGTCCCTTCGTCCACGGTCCAGGCCGAGCCGTCGTAGCGCGCGAGTCTCGGGGCGGCCGTCTGCCAGGTGTAGGAGAATGTCTGGACGAGCACTTCGGATGGCGCTTTCGCCATCGCCACGGGGCCCGCCGCGAGGTCGAGCGCGTCGGGGCCACGCACGGCGTCGGCCGCGATGACACGGGCGTTCACCCCGGTGTCGTCCGAGACCACGAGGACGAAGTCGTCGCCGAGCGCCGCGATGTCGAAGTCGCGGGCGTAGGACAGGGCGACGGGGGCGCCTTCCAGGCGGCAGGTGGCTGCAGTCGAGCCGCCGCTGTCGCTGTCACAGGCGACAAACACGAGCGGGGTGACGAGCGACAGGGCGAGGGGGCGGCATCGGACGAGGCGGGGCGAAGGCATGGGGTGCTCCAGGGCGCGAGGGACGCTGATACGCTGGTGAGCGGTCGATGTTCAAACGTTGCGTCTCGGGCCAGGGTTTGACTGGACTACCGTTCCAGTCTAGTTCTTTTGGCCGATGGGTGTGGCCGCTCGTCCGGCCGGACTCCCACAGGAGGCTCCGTGAACCCGTACCCGACGCGTAACGCCCCCATCGTGATTGGTCTCGACGTCGGCTCGACGACGGTGAAGGCGACGGTCGTCGATCCGGAGACCAAGGCGATCCTCTGGCGCGACTACCACCGGCACCACACGCGCCAGCCCGAGTGTGTGCTGGAGTTCCTCGAGCGCATCGTCGCGAGCTTTCCCGGCGTGCTGCAGGAAGACATCCGTATCTTCATGACGGGGTCGGGGTCCGCACCCATCGTGCCGAGCGTCGGCGCGCGCTTCGTGCAGGAGGTCAACGCGGTGACGATGGCCGTGGAGGACCTGCACCCGGACGTGGGGAGCGTCATCGAGCTCGGCGGGCAGGACGCCAAGATCATCATGTTCAGGAAGAACGAGGAGACCGGCGAGAAGCAGGTCATGACCTCGATGAACGACAAGTGTGCGTCGGGGACCGGGGCGACCATCGACAAGTGTATGATCAAGGTCGGCATGCCCGAGGGCGACATGGCCGGGCTGAAGTTCGACGCCGAGCGGCTGCATCACGTCGCGGCCAAGTGTGGCGTGTTTGCCGAGACGGACATTGTGAATCTGGTGAAGAGTGGCATTCCGGCGCCCGAGATCATGAACTCGCTGGCGGATGCCATTGTCACTCAAAACCTGAGCGTGTTGACGCGTGGCAATACGCTGAAGGATCGGGTGCTGTTGCTCGGCGGGCCGAATACATTCCTGCCGTTCTTGCAGGAGTGCTGGCGGCTGCGCATTCCCGAGAGCTGGGAGCAGCGTGGGCACACCTGGGACAAGAGCCGGCCGGTCGAAGAACTCATCTTCGTGCCCGACGGAAGTCAGTATTATGCGGCATATGGAGCGGTGCTCTATGGACTGCACGAGCCGGCCAATGTCGGGCGGTTCAGTGGTCTGCAGGGGCTTCACGACTTCATCCACCACGGGCGGAAAGCGCGGCTCGGTGAGGCGGCGGGGCCCGCGCTGGTGAAGGACAAGAACGAGCTCGACGAGTTCCGTGAGACCTATCGGATCCCGAAGTTCCAGTCAGCGAAGTTCGCGCCGGGCGAGGTGGTGCGTGGTGTCATCGGGCTCGATGGTGGTAGCACGTCGAGCAAGTGTGTGGTCGTCGACGAGGAGGGCAAGATCCTTCTCAAGGAGTACACGCTCAGCAAGGGCAACCCGATTGCCGACATGAAGGACATGCTGCGCTCATTGAGGGCGCGGGTCGAGGCCGATGGGGCGACGCTGGAGGTCATCGGATTTGGCGCCACGGGGTATGCCGCCGACGTGCTCGAGGAGTCGCTGCGCGCGGATGTGAACATCGTCGAGACGGTGGCCCATATGATGAGTGCGGTGCACTTCTTCGGGCCTGACGTCGACGTCATCTGCGACATCGGTGGCCAGGACATCAAGGTCCTGTTCATGCAGAACGGCGACATCAAGAACTTCCGGTTGAGCAACCAGTGCTCGGCCGGCAATGGCATGTTGCTTCAGGCGATGGCGGACCAGTTTGGCATTCCGGTGCACGAATATGCCGGCGCCGCGTTCGAGGCGGGTTTGTCGCCGAAATTCTCGTATGGGTGCGCGGTGTTTCTGGATGCCGACCGGGTGAACTTCCAGAAGGAGGGCTACACCAAAGAGGAGCTGCTGGCAGGGCTGGCGATGGTGCTGCCAAAGAACGTCTGGCAATATGTCGTGCAGATTCCGCGGATGGCGTCGCTCGGTACGAAGTTCGTGTTGCAGGGTGGGACCCAGCACAACCTCGCGGCGCTGAAAGCGCAGGTCGACTACATCAAAGAGCGGGTGCCGAATGCGGATGTATTCGTGCATCCGCACACGGGTGAGGCGGGGGCGATCGGGGCTGCGATGGAGACCCTGCGGGTCGTGAAGCGGCGTGGGACCTCGACCTTCATCGGGCTGGATTCGGCCATCGACATCGACTTCACGAGCAAGAACGACGAAGAGACGCGGTGCCACTTCTGCCCCAACGAGTGCTCGCGTACGTTCATCGATACACGGACACCGGACGGTCGGACGAGCCGCTATATCAGCGGGTTCTCGTGTGAGAAGGGCACGGTCGAGAGCCTCGATGCGCTGAAGGTTCTGCAGAAGGAGCGCAACAAGATCAGGAAGCGTTATCCCAACCTGGTCGAGTACGAGGCGAAGCTCGCGTTTCGGCAGATCCGGGTGCCTGTGCCGCTGCCGGCGGCGGGGTCGGCGACCGAGGATGTCGTCGTCGAGACGAACTTGATAGACGCAAAGGGCATTCTCGGGCGCTTCTTTGGCAAACGCGAACAAAGGGTCGTGCGGCGCGGGTTCGTGCGGTCGAGCGTGGAGGCGCAAAAGAAGCGTGAGCAGATTCGTATCGGCATTCCCAAGGCGCTCAACGTGTGGAGCATGGCGCCGTTCTTCCGGAGCTATCTGGAGACGCTCGGGGTCGATGGTCGCAACGTGGTGTTCTCAGAGGACACGTCCGAAGAGATGTGGGCCGAGGGGGCGCGGTACGGGTCCGTCGACCCGTGTTTCCCGGCGAAGGTCACGCAGGCGCATATCCATCAGCTGCTGTTCAAAGAGCACACGGACGAGTCGCCGCTGCACTATGTGTTCTTCCCGTGCATCACACATCTGCCGACGTTTTTGGATGGGACGATGGACTCGGCGGCGTGTCCCATCGTGGCTGGCACACCCGAGGTGATGAAGGCGGCGTTTACGAAAGAGGTCGACTTCTTTGCCACCCGCGGCATCGAATATCTGGCGCCCGCGCTGACTTTCAATGAGCATAATCTGCTCAAAAGACAGCTGTTCGAGGTCTTCGGGCCGCGGCTCGGCGTGACGCGTGACGAGAACGACTTCGCGGTCGACGAAGGATGGAAGACGCTCGATGAGTTCGACCGCGTCATGCAGGAGAAGGGGCGGCATGTGCTCGAGGAGATCGAGCGCGACGACCAGATTGCGCTGCTGATGCTCGGGCGGCCGTACCACTCGGACCCGGGCCTGAACCACACGGTCATGGACGAGTTCCAGGTGTTGGGTTATCCCATCCTGTCGATGCGTTCGTTGCCGCGGGACCGCGCGTGGCTGCAGCGTTTCTTCGAGGGTGACCTGAGAGACGGCAAGATTCGCGACGTGCTCGGGGTCGACGACGTGTGGCCGGAGGCCTACTCGAGCAACTCGGCTCAGAAGGTCTGGTCGGCGCGCTTCGCGGCGCGGCATCCCAATATTGCGGTGCTGGACCTGTCGAGCTTCAAGTGTGGGCATGACGCTCCGACCTACGGCATCATCGACAACATCATCAGCACCGCGGGTACACCCTATTCGGCGCTGCACGACATCGACGCCAACAAGCCGACCGGGTCGATTCGAATCCGGGTCAAGACATATGCCCATAGCCTGAAGCTCCACAAGGAGCGGCTCGAGGATGTGGCGGCGCAGAAGGAGGCCTTGAGCTACCGCGTCGACGAGAAGCGGGTGCAGCTCTTGAGGCTGAAACAAGAGCAGATTCAAGCGCGTTCGGGGCGGCTGGACGCCGAGCTCGAGCGACAGATCGAGGACGCGCTCGGACGGATGCGCGCCTACGAAGCCAAATTCGAGAAGCGTGCCGAGCTGCCGAGCGGCATGATCTCAGTCCAGTCTTTGTCACTCTCGAAGAAGCGATTGCAGCGCGAAGGAGCCTCCGTATGACCCTCGAACGTAACACCCCGAACGTCTCGAAGACCTTCGTCCCGCTTGCCGCGCTCGGCCGAGGTCACGATGAGGAGCATGTCGCAAAGGAAGTCAGTGCCGCGGCTCTGGAGCTCGACATCGACGCGGAGCTCGCGCGTTTCGAAGCCGAAGAGAGACAGCGTCTCGGGCTGACGGAGGGGCGTGCGCAGTACCAGGAGCAGCGGTTCCATGACCCGCGCTCGGCGAAGAAGGCGCACACAACAATCCTGCTCAGCGGCCTGACAATGGCGCAGGACATGCTGGTCAGTGGAGCGCTGGCGGGGACGGGCTATCGCGTCATCTCGCTCGATTGCCCCGACAATCAGTCGCTGCGGATCGGCAAAGAGTTCGGCAATCGCGGCCAGTGCAACCCGACGTATTTCACGGTTGGGAATCTGGTGAAGTCGCTGCAGGAGATTCGCGCGAAGGAAGGCATCAGCACGCAGGAGGTCATCGACAATTATGTGTTCCTGACGGCGGGCTCGTGTGGTCCGTGCCGGTTCGGGATGTACGTGACCGAGTATCGTAAGGCGTTGCGGGACGCGGGCTTCGAAGGCTTCCGGGTGTTGCTCTTCCAGATGGCGGGTGGCATCAAGCAGGCGAGCGGCGAGCAGAAAGACGGGCTCGTCATGGGTCCGAGCTTCTTCTGGGCCATCGCCAAGGCGCTCTTCATCGGGGACGTGTTGAATGGGATCGCTTATCGGATTCGCCCGTTCGAGGTGGAAGCGGGGGCGACCGACAAGGCGCTCGAAGAGTGTAAACAGACGCTCTTCAGGGCGTTCGCGGACGGGACGAACCTGGTCGTCGCCATGTGGAAGGCGCGGCAGATCTTTGGGCGCGTAAAGGTCGACCGGCTACGGCCCAAGCCGAAGGTCGGTATCATCGGCGAGTTCTGGGCCATGACCACCGAAGGCGATGGCAATTACCACATGCAGCGATTCCTGCAGGAGGAGGGCGCCGAGGTCGATGTGCAGTTCGTCGCCAACTGGATCCTGTTCATGGTGTGGGAGGCGGAGCGCGATACGCGGCACCGTATGTCGCTGGGGCGCGACGACAAGGGGCGAAAAGGGCTCGACGGGAAGGACCCACGAAAGAAGCTCATCATGACGTGGGTCGGCGACAAGGCCCTGAGGATCTTGTTCCAGAGCTTCGCCAACATGATCGGCATGCACGGCTTCACGCTGCCGGACATGAACGAGATCGCCAGTATCGCCAAGGACTTCTACAATCACGACGTCCGGGGCGGCGAGGCCCACATGGAGGTCGCCAAGAACATCCTGAACGTCATCCACCAGAAGGTGAATATGACGTTGTCGGTGAAGCCGTTCGGGTGCATGCCGAGCTCTGGTGTGTCCGACGGCGTGCAGTCGGCCATCACGGAGCTCTATCCCGAGGCGATATTCCTGCCGATCGAGACGACGGGTGACGGGGCGGTCAACGTGTATTCGCGTGTGCAGATGATGCTGTTCAAGGCGCGGCGCGCGGCCAGGGCGGAGCTCGACAAGGTGCTCGAGGCCTACGACATGAGCGAGGACGAGGCGAGGGGAGTGTTGGAGCGTGTGCCGTTCTTGAAGCATCCGCTGGTGCAGCCGCCACATCGGCATGCGTCGACTGCGGCGAATATGGCCGAGCTGGCGGGCATGGTGCGACATCCCGTGGTGGGGCTGAAGCGGTGGTGGCAGGCGCGTCAGCACAAGCCTGAAGAGCGGCTGGCGCGGCACCTGGCCAATATGCACAACGGGAAGAAGGCCGCGGCTCAGGTGTGAGTCGAGGCGACGCTCAGTCGATATCGGTTATGGGGATGCGGAGGAAGGCGGCGACCCGCGCGAGGAAGTTGGATTCGACCTCGCGTACGGCGCCGTCGGCTCGGATGATGGAGCGAACGCCGCGCATCACGGCGCGCTTCTCGTCGACGGCTGAGGCGTGGATACGCGTCAAGACGGCGCTCAGGTCGAAGTTGCGAGGTTGGAAGCGGTCGACATGGGTCTCGACGTCCGGGTGTAGCGGGCCGAGGAGCGCTGCGAGCTCCCGCTTGACGGCTTCGCGTTCGTCGGGGTCGAGGTCGTCGTCGGAGTAGGCGGCGGCGCAGAGCAGCTCGGCGAGTGCCAGGGCGCGGGGAATGTTGTCGGGGGCGAAAGGCACCGCGTCCTCGTCCGCTGCGTTGGCGCGCCCGTAGGTTGGGAGCTGGGCTGGACGTGGCCCGTTGCGAAGCGGTGGCCCGAACTCTAACGGAGGTCGGAAAATGCGCAAGCCGACCTGCGGATGTGGGCATCCCAATCGGATCGGATGGTTAGGGGCGGGTGGTGTGTCGAAACGCTCGCTGCGGCAAAGTCACAGTAGTGAGGAATTCGTGCTTGCCCGATTGCGGACGGTGGCTACGCTGGCTGGCTACCTCGAGACCTGGGGGCAACCATGACCCAACCGAAGCGGCGATTGCCGGGAACGGCGTACTTCTTGAGTCCGGTGTGTGACCGGAAGGAGTTCCGGCTGAAGCCGACGGCTGAGACGAAGGCGGCGTTCGCGTTCACGCTGGTCGAGTCGGCGATGAAACATGGGGTCGACATCATCGCGGTGATGCAGATGTCGAGTCATTACCATGCGGTGGTGTACGACCGGCTGGGGACCTTGTCGGATTTCCTGCGGGACTTCCATGGGTTGATGGGCAAGTTCGGCAGCGCGCGGGACGGCGTCGAGAATACGAAGTTCTGGAGCGCCGAGGACAGCGAGACGGTGGAAATCGGCGACATGGATGCGCTGGTCGAGTGTGTCGCGTATACGCTGGCCAACCCGACCAAGGACCTCATCGTCGAGGACCCCGAGAAGTGGATGGGCGTCATGACGCCGGTGGACGCGATCGGGAGCGGGATCGGCAAGATATTTAAGCGGCCACAACGCTTCTTCGACCCGGAGGGGACGACGTCCGAGGCGGTGATGCTCTGCTCGGACTACCCGTGGGAGCTGGACGAGCTGTTGCCGCTGGCCCAGCTGAAGGAGCGTGTGAAGGCACGGGTCGAGGCGTATGTCGCCGCGGCCAAGGTCGAGGTGGCGGCCGGTCGGCGCGAGTTTTCGGGCGTCGAGGCGGCGAAGAAGCTGTCGGTGTGGCACTCGGCGGAGCGGCCGGTCGGCGGCGAAGTGGGGCGCAAGGCCAAGCCGCGCAAACGCGTCGCGGCGGCGCGACAGGGGCGGCTGCAGGCGATGCTCGAGCAGCTGTTGGCGTTCCGTGTGGCGCACCGCAAGGCGTGGAGGGCGCTGAGCCGGGGCGTGCGGGAGGTGATGTTCCCAGCGGGCACCTGGATGGCGTGGCGCTTCTACGGGGCCCAGCGCGAAGCCGGCGTGAACGAGACCCTCGAAGCGCCGAGCTGACGCGCCCTCAGGCTGACCCCGCGCGAGCGACATGCAGCCGCCTTATCGCGTCCACCTCTACCCAGTGCCCGACATCTCCGCCCCCACTCAGGCCCACTCCCACTGGCCCAGGGCACCCTATTGCCCCGAGCTGGCCAGCGCGCCACGCCCCGGCTCGTTCGGGGACCTCCCCTCAGGATGGGGGAGGGGAGCTTCGTCCCTACTCGTTGACCGCTTGACCGGGCGGTGCAGGAGGCGGAAGCTCGCGGAGTGAGCCCGAAGCTTCCGCGCTTGACCCATATCGCGCTCGGTCTGACACCGCTCCTCGTGGGGGGCACCTGCTCCGACCCGCTGCCATGGCATGACGTCTCCGGAACCTGGGTCAACGCCAGCTTCGGCCCCGACAAAGGCCTTGGCTCCGACCCCACCACCGCGCGTGACCTCGACCTGGTCATCGTCCTCGAGGCCGCCGTGCCCCTCGATCGGGTACCCTTGCCCGTGACCGGGCGCGTCTGTGTCATCGACCGGGCTGGGCTCGGGGCGACGGGAACCTACCGTCTCGACCCCGCCGCCTCGACCTGGGCCGGCGCCGACTACGGCGGGGCGCGTCTCGACCTCGTCGGCACCGCCTCCGACGGCCGCACGCTCACCATCTCGCAAGCACATATGGCCAACGCTTCACCCGACGCGCTCAACAACGCCAGCATCACTTGGACGACCGTCGCCGGCCCAGTCTCGACCTTCTCGTTCGAGGGCCTGAGGCGCTCCGCTGACGCAAGCTGTCCCGCCGTCCCCTGAGTCGCTGCTCGACCGCCGGCGCCGTCCCACGGGCCGGGTAGCCTCTGACGTGCCATGGGTTTCCACCGGCCCAAACGATAGAAGCCCATCCGCAAAGTCGGTCTCTTGTTCACGCGACCACACTTGCGGTCGGCTGGGAGGCGCTCGAGCGAGCCAGTGTTTCGCACCGACCCCATTCAGCTCCGATGGGTCAGCGCGCCGACGAGGTGAGCGGCCAGGGCGGCGACCCGAGGCGGGCGCGGTCGCTCAGGTCGTGAGACCAGGTAGAGCGGGGTCGGTGCGCCAGGCGCATCGAAGAGCCTGACCAGCTGGCCACTTGCGACGTCCTCGTGGGTCAGGAAAGTCGGTAGCAGGGCCACGCCGCCTCCGGCCCTCGCGATGGC
The DNA here is from genome assembly GCA_942493285.1 of uncultured Myxococcia bacterium. GTDB lineage: Bacteria > Myxococcota_A > UBA9042 > PHBI01 > PHBI01 > WYBB01. The sequence goes on along the minus strand of OW818691.1, from coordinate 3,843,356 downwards.
TGCCAGCGTACCGAAGTCGGCTGTTATGGACGCCAGCGGTGCCGCCCCCGCCCCAAAGGCGGCTGTGTCGCGAGGCGGGCGCGGCCACAAGGTCTCGTGGTGGGCAAGGTCCGACGGGCCGCGAGGAAGGCCGCGCCGCTCGATGTAGCTCGGCGCTGCGAAGAATGCCGCAGGCAGCGTGGTCAGCTTCTTGGCGACTCCCGAAACGCGCCCTGGGCGCCCGAGGCGCAGCGCGAGGTCGACGCCCTCGACCGTGAGGTCGAGCACGGAGTCCGTGGCGATGAGCTCGACCCGCACGTTCGGGTGGGCCCGTCGGAAGCCCGGCAGGTGGGGGGCGACGAGGAGGCGCGCGAGGTCTGGCGAAGCGGTCAGCGCGACAGTGCCCGTGGCGGTGCCGGCGAGGTCATGGATTCGCTCGAAGGCCCCCTCGAGCGTGAACATCGCGGGGCCGACCCGCTCTAGCAGCTCGAGGCCCTCGGGCGTGAGGCGTACGTGGCGCGTGGAGCGGGTGAAGAGCGGGATGGCAAGGCGCTCCTCGAGTCGAGCGATGATGCGCGAGACACGCGAGCGGTCGAGGCCCAGAGCGGCCGCTGCCGCGGAGAAGCTCTGCAGTCGGGCGACGGCCAGGAAGGCCGGCAGCGCGTCCAGTGGCGGGCCGGGGCGTGGTGCGTTCTGAACAACAGTTTGATGCTTCATGGATGGATTGTTGCACGAGACGCACAGGCCTACCATCGCTACACGAGGGCCAGACGAAGGCCCCAATCAGGGAGGTCTCATGAAGACGGCGTGGGTGTTGGTGTGGGTCTTGAGCGCGTGTGGTGGGATGGTCGAGGTGGCGGCGCCGCTTGGGGAGGAGGTCGGGCCGACCGACGCTGTGCTCGTCTGGGTCGGCAGAGGCGAGGCGGAGCGCTTCGAGAGTGAGGCGTGGGTGCGGGACCCTCGCTTCGACTACGAGTTCTCGGTCGAGCAGCGGAGGTATGCTGGGCGTTGGCGCTCGTTCAAGACGATGCGGCGGAGCCACCCGGACTACGATGGCAGCGCCGGGCCTCGAGAGCAGGTCTTGTGGTTCGCCATCGACTTCAAGACCGGCCCCGCGGGCGTTGGCGGGGTCGTGCGCTCGCGGCTTGGCGACGGCGAGGTCGTGAGCGACCCCGAGTTCAGGCGAAGCGAGCTCGTCATCAAGCCTGAGATCTCGAGCCACGCGCCGTTCGATACCTACCGGATCACACAGCATTATCGCTACGAAGACGGGCTCCTCGAGGAGACGGTCGAGCTTCTCAAGCTCGGCGACGGACCCGAGAGACCGTGGGTCCGCAACACGGAGCGGGCGACCTTGTACGTGCCGGGCCGATTCGACTCAGCGCCCACCTCGGCGCTCGGGCGCTGACGACGATTCACGGGCGGGTTGCAACGAGGACCACGCGGTGGTGGGGGCCTTTGTCGCGCTGCGTCTCGAACAGGATCCCCTGCGCGACGCGGGTGAGACTCACGGACATTTCGTCGCAGCCGCCCTTGTCCGGGGCCATGCAGAAGGTGATCGACCCGGCTGCGCGCGTGACCTCGACCATCGTGCCGGTCACGACTTCCCCGGTGAGCGATGTCTCGAACTTGAGGGTTGTCGACGGCCCCGGGGTGAACGTGAACTGCTGGTAGGCTCCCGGGGGCAGGCCCAGCCCATCGGGGACATCGCCGCGCAGGACCAGGCTCTCGCCGTCGCGACGGGCCATCAGGGCATAGGGCATCGGACCGAACGGGGAGTGCTCGGAGCGGCCAAACCAGAATGGGCCCTCGTCGAAGGTGGTGAGCGGCGCAGGCAGGGTCTTTTGCGCTTGGGCTGCGGGCTGAGCCGAGGCGCAGCCAAGCAGGCAGAGCGCGAAGAATGCAAAACGCATGGGTGCCTCGTCGGTTTGGGTGGCCCGGGGGCGCTGCGTGGCGCCTCCAAGGCGTCAGTGTCGTGGTTTCTCGTCGGAAAGTCATCTGCGGGCCGGTCGGCGGATGCCCTCATCCGCTCGATGAACCGCTCGATAGACGTGGCGAGCCAACACGCGACACGCTGGACTGCAGCGCGCAATGTGCGTACGTCGCGGCGATGGAGCTGGTCCGACGCATAGCCGAACGGTGGGCCCGAGAGCCAGGGCGGGTGGTCCTCGTGGAGCACCTCGAAGACCGGTCCACGACCTGGACGGCGGCGGCCTTTCGTCGGCTGGTCGAGCACCAGAAGTTGCGCCTGACGGCACGCGATGTGTCGCGACTCGGCCTCTGCGGCTCGAACTCGGCCGGACTCGCCGCATCGTTCCTCGCGGCCCTCGAGCTCGGCGTTGCGGTGGTGCCTTTCTCGGCAGGGCTCCCCATGGACGAGGTCTTCGAACGCGCGCGTCACTTCGGCGTCGACCTCGTCTGGCACGACGGAGGCGCCGCGACGCCCCACCCAATCCCGTTCGAGTCCATCTCCGGCGCCACCGAGCACGCCGCGGACGCCCCCTCATCGCCCCCACGAGAGGCCCACCCGACGGCGCCGGCGCTCTTGTTGTCGACGTCCGGGACGACCGGTGAGCCGCGCGCGGTGGTCGTCTCGAGGGCGAGCTTGTCGTCTCACACACTGGGGCTCGTCGATGAGGTGCTCGCTCTGTCCGACGCCGATCGTGTGTTGCTCGCGCTGCCGCTCGCCCATTCCTACGGATGCCGAATGGGGCTGCTGGCACCGCTGGCCACGGGCGCCGTGGTGCACCTGGTGGCACGCTTCTCGGCGCGAGTGACTCTGCGCGTGCTCGTGGACGAGCGCCTGACCTGGGCGCCCGTCGTTCCGACGATGCTTGCAGCCTGGGTGGCGTTGCCAGGTGTCGTGCCACCCGCCATGCGTTGGGTTCTGTCGGCCGGGGCGCCGCTGCCCGAGGGGCTCCGGGCGCGCGCCGCGGCTAGGCTCGGCTGCGATGTACACGAGGGCTACGGGCTCACGGAGGCCTCGTTTTCGACCCTCGACCGTCCGGGCAGCCATCTGGGCGGCCGTCCCGGCGAGGTGCCGGTCCACGGGGCCGTCGGGCGGCCGACACCCGGGGTCGAGGTACGCATCGAAGCGACAACCGGCGAAGTCCAGGTGCGCGGCGCCAACGTCATGAGTGGCTACCTCGACGACCCGGACGGAACGGCCCGCGTCATCTCGGCCGACGGTTGGCTCAGGACGGGCGACCTCGGGCGGTGGCAGGACGGGCGCCTCGTCATCGTCGACCGGATCAAGGACATCATCTTGTGCGGCGGACACACGGTCTATCCGGCCGAGGTCGAGCGCGCGCTGAGCCACGCCGACGGGGTTGTCGGGTGCGCGGTCTTCGGCCTGCCGGACGCCTTCCTGGGCGAGCGGGTGGCCGCCGCCATCGTCTGGTCGGCAGCCGACGTCGCCCTCCCTGAGGAGGAGCGGCGAACCCGCTTGAACGACATCGCCACCCATCACGTCGCGAGCTATGCGGTGCCAACTTCATGGTTCTTCGTTGACCGCCTCCCGACCGGCGCTTCGGGCAAGGTCGTGAAGCGCACCCTGCGCCAGCGGTTTTCGGGCGGGACGGTCGCCAGCGAGGCAAGCGAAACCGTTGACGGCCTGGTTCCGTCCGAGTGACGAACGGGCGGGTCGATGATAGCCGCGGCGAGGGAAGCCTGCTAAGGAGCGCTTATGCAATCGCCCGCCTCGAGCCAGCCCCAGTCTGACCCCGACGACCTCGGGGGCATCGCACTCTTCTTCGATGTCGAGAACATCCTGCTCGGGATCCAGGGCGACTTCGATGTGAATGCGGTCACCCGGTTTCTCGGCGAGCGCGGCGATGTCATGACCTTGCGCGCCTACGCCGACTGGGGCCGCTACCGGCGCCAGCAACGCACCTTCCTCGAAGAAGGTGTACAGATGGTCTTCCTGCCCACCTATGGGGCCGGTGACAAGAACCGCACGGACACGGCCATCTGCGTCGATGCGATGGAGATCCTCTTCACCCGCCCGCTCATCGAGACCTTCTGCATCGTCTCGGGAGACAGCGATTTCTCGATTCTTGCCCAGCGGTTACGCGACCACGGCAAACGCGTCATCGGTATGTCCGCTCGTTCGGCGGCGTCACCCATCCTGGTCAAACAATGCCACGAGTTCGTCTTCTACGAGACGCTGCTCGGTCAGCGCGTCGCGGGCTTCTCGGTCGAGGAGGGCGAAGAGCGCGTCAGACGTGCGCTCGAGAAGGTCGTCGAAGAGGTTGGGCCGGAGTTCCGCGCAGGCGTCCTCAAAGACAAGATGCGTAAGCAGGACCCGACGTTCTCCGAGCGCAACTACGGGGCGTCGAGCTTCACCCGCTTCCTCGCAAGCTACGAGCACCTCCTCATCGTGGGTGACGGTGGCATGATCCGCGTCGCGACCGACGGGCTCGCTCGAGCCCTCGTGCGTGAACAGCGGGCCGGACTCAAGGCGAGCGACAAGGGCGACAAGACCGCCCGCACGGTGCTGATGCGGACCGTCCTCGAGGCGGCTCAGCGACACGGCGTCCTGGCGGTACCACTCTCGCGCCTGAAGGACACGATGCAGGCGGTGGCGCCCGACTTCGACGAGCTCGCGCTCGGCTACAAGAGCTTCACCCAGTTCCTGCAGGCCTTCCCCGACATCGTCATGGTCGACCGCAGCTCGAACACGGCGCGGCCCAACGAGGGCATTCTGCCGCCCGAGTCCGACAAGGCTGCGCTCGAAGCCGCGACCCACGGGCCGGAGCGGCGGCGGCGTCCGAGGAAAGGGCGTGACGCGGTGCCCGACGCACAAGCGTTGGACGTCAAGGCGGCCGAAGCCTCGCACCGGGCCGCACCAAACCTGGCAGCCGACGTCGTCGCCGAGGTCGCGCACACGCCGCCCGCGCTTGTCGCCTCGACGGAGCCGTCCGAGCCGGCAGAGCACCTGAGGTCGGCCGGGTCGGCAACAAAGCCTGCGACCGCCCCGACCGAACAGTCTTCGTCCAGCGTCGAGCCACCGGCCCCGCCAAATGCGGATGCCGCGCCCGAAGCCAGACCTGCCAAAGGGGAGTCCAAAGAGTCGCGCGCCAAGCCTTCGCCGTTGCTCTCGCCGGCACTCCCCGGGCTCGATCCTTGACGGGTGCACGACTCGTCGTCGCGCGTGGGCAGCTCCTCACCCTGACCGGTGCGAAGGGCGAGCTCATCAGGCGTTTCGAGCGGGTCGGTGTGGTGGTGCAGTTGGCCAGGTCGGCACGTGAGGTCTATTACGCGTCCGAGGCGCGCCAGCAGCTCGAGCGTGTGCAGACGCTCCTGTCGGCGGGCTATGCCGAGAAGGACATCGCGCACGTGGTCGGGCGTGTCTCGAACACCGAGCGGCCCAACCTCGAGTCCGTGCACGAGCTCGCCGTCGTCGCGCGGTCGTTGCGGGTCGAAATGGGCGACCTGGAGGAGCTCGCTACGCGTGGGCTCATCGCCGTTTGGGGCCGAACCGATGCGGGCGAGGCGCTCGTCGGCGCGGCCGAGCTCGGGCTCATCGAGGGGCTCGTGTCGTTGTCCGCGCTGGGCCTCGACGTGTTGCTCCCGGACTTCGCTGCGACCCATCGCGGGTCGACCTCGGCCGAGGCGATGCGTGAGCTCTCTCGCTCCATCGAGGCGCGGGTCGACGTAGTCGAGGCTGCGACGACCGCATTGCGCAAGGCGATGGCGGCCTTGACCCGCAAAGGGCGAAAGGCCGCTGCGACCACGCCCGCGCCCAATGCCAAGGCACGCCTCGCTCGCCTCTTGCCTCAACGGGCGACGAATGGGCGAGGGTGGGGCGTGCGCAAGAAGAAGGCGTCGACGGAATAGTGGCGTTCCGGCCCTTCCTGCTCTAAGCTCGCTGGTCATCGTCGACGTGCAGCCTGGCATATCAGGGTGCGCAGACGTGAGAGGCCAGTATCGCTGGCGACTCCGGGGTGTCCCGGGGTCTACCACCGCGGTGCTGCGGCGGGGGGTTCGGTGGCCGATCCGAGGCTCGAGGCGCACGACGCCAATCAACTGGAGCTCAAGCTCTCCTACCTGGTGGAGCCAGGCGTCAAACGCCAGCGCTACTTTGTGGAGACCTACATGTTCGTTCCGAGGACGCTCGGCATCAGCGGCCAGTCCTATGGTCCGTCGGGCTTCTTCGAAGATACGCAGACCTTCGTTCGGCTCAAGACGCCGACTGTCGCGCTCGAAGCGTTGGCCAAGGCGGGGCGTGGCGAGCGCTGGTTCTCACCGGTGCGCGCGGAGCTCGACCGCCTCCTGGGCGGTGGCTCGAAGGTGACCGACGAGCTCGTGAAGAGCCTGAAGCTGCTGGGCGGCATCTACCGCTCGGCCATTCGCGACGAGGGGCGGATGATTCTGTCGCGCTTCGTGTCGCTCGAGGACGACATCGAAGGCGCGCTCATGCGTGAGCAGGAGCTCGGCCGGTCGCTCTCGGTCTTCATCGAGCACCTCGAGAGCGCGCTGACCCGACTGCGACATGTGGGCAGTCGCTGCGAGCACGCCATCGTGCCACACGTCGTGCGAGAAACCTGGGCGGCGGTCGATGAGTTCGTGGCCATCTACGCCGAAGAGATCGCGACGAGCCTCGTGCAGGCCTGCGACGAGCGGCTGCAACACCAGCCCGAAGTGGGCGGGAGTGAGCGACGTGAGTCCGGGGTGTCAGGGGTCGGGCGCGAGGACGAGAGCCCGCTCGACAGCATCCGTGAGCGCCTGGCCGACGTGGCAATCTCGGCCTACAAGTACCGGCGCAGCCGCGGTTATCCGAGCTACGCCATCCCTGGTGCCCCCAACGAGGACCTGCCGCGGCGGCGCCGCATCCTCAAACGAATCATCTCGTCGGTGCTCTATCTGGACCTGCGCCACGAAGAGGGTGGGGCCATCCAGAAGGACATCATCGCCGGGCTCGCTGCAGCCATCGCGATGTTGTTCGCAGCCCTCGTGGCGGTCTGGGCACAGCTCGAATGGGGCCCGATGTCGGGGACCTTCGTCGCCATCCTGGTGGCGAGCTACATCATCAAGGACCGCCTCAAGGATTGGGGCAAGCGTGTCCTGAGCAAGCGCCTCGCGCGCTGGATGCCCGACTTCGTGACGGAGGTCAGGATGCCCGACTCGGACGAGGTCATCGGGCAGTGTCGTGAGTCGGTCAGCGTCGTCGACCCATCGCGCATCGATCCGAAGCTGGTGGAACTCAGGCACGCTGATCATCCGTCGGCCATCGCGAGCCACGGGCGACCCGAGGTGGTCGTTCGCTACGTCAAAGAGGTCGTGCTCGACTCCGAGGGCCTGCAGTCAGCCATGGCCGGGGTCGAGGGGCTCAACGACGTTATTCGCTTCAATTTTGCTAAGTTCCGGGCTCGTATGGACGAGCCGATCGAGATTTATCGTATCGTCCACCCGACCAATCGCGCCGTGGTCGAGGTGCCATGTGCGCGGGTCTATCACATCAACGTCATCCTCAAGATCACCCGCGGCGACGCCAAGAACGGTGCGAGCTACCTCGAACGTGTGCGAGTGGTCCTCGACTCGGAGGGGTTGAAACGTGTCGAGTCGATCCCGGTGATGGGATTGAAGCAGTCGTCGGACGCGGTGATGGGGGTTTCGCTCGAGAGCGCCCAGCTCGTCGCGCTCAGTCAGTTGCCGGGGGCCGCTGACCGGGCGCTGCGGGTTCGAACTCCAAAACGCCCGTTGGCTTGACGGGGGAGATCGCTTAGAAAGCCGCGTTCCGCCAAAGCGAGCGCTGCATTCGACGCGACTCGGACGGAACGGGAGTGAGCCCATGTCCCGAGTGTCCCGACGTGAATCGACGAAGACGTTAACCCCGGCGATGAGCCAGGGGACCAAGTTGGGTGGGCTCGTCGTCCTCCTGGCCATGGCGCTCGGGGCGTGCGGCGACTCGAAGGAGCCCACGACCGATACCGATGTTGCGCCGGCGGACACGGCGGACACCCAGGTCGAGGTCGACACGTCGACCGGAACCCTGTGCTGCCCGGTCGGGACCTGTCCCAGCACCGACCAGACGTGTATCCAGGGCGCCTGCGCGCCGCGTATCACGACGGCCAAGGGGTGTTATTTCGATGGTCAGTGCCCGGCCGGCGCGAGCTGCGAGGGCGAGACCTTCTGCGCGTGTGGGACCGAGGACTGCACGTCGGTGGCGGGGACCTGTACCTATCCCGAGGGCTGCTGCAATAGCCCAGCGGACTGCACGGGTGGGGCCGTGTGCCTCGATGGCAAGTGTCGCGCTGCGAGTGAAGGCGGCTGTTGGGCGGACTCGCAGTGCGAAGGCGGCAAGGTGTGCGAAGGCGTCCTGGCGCCGGGGTGTAATCAGCGCGGAGCAGAGAGCGAGGGCGTGTGTGCCGTGCCGGGCGTGTGCTGCGACCGCGACGGCGAGTGCGGCGACGGGCTGTGCCGCGGCGGGCGCTGCGTGGCGGCGCTCAAGGCCGGCGAGTGCTGGGCGGACGGGGAGTGCACCGGTGGGCAGACCTGTCTTGGTGAGACCTTGTGCGAGTGCACGGTCGCGGCGAGCGGGACCGAGCTCTGCCCGGTCTTGTCGACGCCGGGGCGCTGCGGGCTCGCGGCCGAAGGCTGTTGCGCCGACGATGGCGATTGTGGGGGCGGCGACATCTGTGTCCAGGGGGCATGCGGCAAGCGCCCCTTGCGCGATGATAACGAGTGCTGGGTGGATGGGCATTGCGGCGTCGGCCGCGTGTGTGAAGGCGCGGACCTGTGCGGCTGCAACGAGGACGGCTGCCAGGAGAGTGTCATTGGCCATTGCAAGACGCAGGTCGTCGAGTGCGATGGTGATGCCGATTGCCCGGGCAACATGGACTGCGTGAGCCCTGATCGCGCTACCTGCGCCGACGGGTCGCAGACGATCCGTGGGGTGTGTGTCGAGCGGGTGGATGAGGGATGCTGGCAGACCTCCGAATGTGCGCTCGACAAACGCTGCGGCGGCGAGGTCGTCTGCACGACGCCTGGCGGATGCGCCTTGCCGAACAAGCCCGGGCTCTGCCAGAAGCGCGCGGACCGCTGGGATTGTTGTGATTCCCATCAGGAGTGTGAGCCGGGTTATGAGTGCCGCAACTCGGACAGCTCGATCACCTGCCCGCCGACGCCGTCCGCGGTGTGCCTGCCAATCCCCGAGTTCGGCGAGCGCTGCTGGAACGTGAACGACTGCCCGGACGGATTGTCGTGTAATCGCGTGTGGATCTGCGGCTGCAACGGCAAGTGTTACTTCAACTATATCGGGCAGTGCGAAGTGCCTTTGAACTGCTCCACCGATAACGATTGCGGGACGGGCTACACCTGCGCGCGTGAGCCCGAGTGTTTCGCCTCGCCGTGCACGACGGCCTCGACCTGCCAGAGCGGTGGCAAGTGCCAGGTGAAGGTCGAGGGCGGCTGCTGGAGTCACGACGAGTGTGGCGCCGGCAAGTACTGCGAGGGGCTCAAGGTGTGCCCGGCCGACCTCGACTGTGTGGTGCCCGACCAGCCCGGACTGTGCCAGCCACGCGCGCCGATCGGCGAGTGCTGCACGTCGTTCCGCGGATGTGAGCCCGGGCTGCGCTGCGTCTCGGTGGCACAGCGCACGGGCTGCCAGACCGACTTCACGGCGGTGTGTGTGCCGGCCATCACCCCGGGTACGAGCTGCTTTGCCGACGACGACTGCGACACGAACCAGCGCTGCGAGGGCCAGAGCATCTGCCCGTGTGGGGTCGAGTCGTGCACGGACGCGCCGCAGGCCGGGCAGTGCCGACCGCGCTGAGCGTTTCGGCAGGGGCGGGAGTGTTACCTCAGCGTGCGCGGCGGGCGGCGCGCTGAACGAGCTCGCTCAGCGACTCCTCGGCGATGGGGGTCTCGAGCGCTGCGTCGACTCGGCACTGCAAGAGCCGCGCGGTCGTGGCGCCCACCGCGATGACCAGCGTGCCGGCCTCGCGAGCCTTTGCGAACGCCGACGCAATCGCTTCCATGTGGCTTGGGTCCGGTTCACCTTCGAACAATACGAGCTGGAAGCGGCCGGTGCCGGCGAGCGGCGCCAGGCCCTCCCAACCGTCGAGGACCTCGGCTGCCACGCCGAGGCGCTTCAGCAGATGGGTCGCGATGCGGCGCCCGAGCGGCTCGGCCATCGCCACGAGACAGGTGGCGCGATGACGAGGCTCATCGGCGACGATGGGGCCGGCGACTGTGTCCTCGGGGTCGGAGTCGTTGGCTGACTCGATGGCAGAGGCCAGCTCGGACGACTTGAAAGGCCAACTGATGAGAGCGTCGACGCGGCTCCGGTCGGGACTCGGCACGCCGCGCGGCGGTAGCTTCATGAGCACCACCGGGATCGGCCCGACGGCCTTGATCTGCTTGACGATTCCGGTCTGGGTCAGGGTCTCGTCCAGGATGGCCAGCGGGCTGTCTTTTGCGGTGAGCGAGGCGAGGAACTGCCCGACATCTTCGGCGCGTGAGGCCGCCGACACGATGCCGCCCAGAGCCGCGACGGCGCGCGACACCGCGAGGCGTTTCATGGGTTTGTCGGACGCGACGAGCACCCGTGTGCCGAGCAGCGATTGGGGGTTGGCCACGGTGCCATCGCGCAGGCGACTGCGGCGTGAGCGTCGCTCGGCCGTTGCGGCGAAGAGCTGGAATGTGAAGGTCGATCCGGCGCCGAGCTCGCTCGAGACCTCGAGGGTCGCACCCATCATGTCGCTCAGCTGCTTGGTGATGGTGAGGCCGAGTCCGGTGCCGCCAAAGCGCCGCGTGATGGAGCCATCGACCTGCATGAAGGGTTCGAAGAGGTCGCCCACGCGGCCCGGGTCGATGCCGATGCCCGAGTCGATGATGTCGACGCGCAGGATGGCGGTCTGCTCGCCGCGCGAGACGTTCATGCGGACGGCCACGCCGCCGCTGTTGGTGAACTTGATGGCATTGCCGATGAGGTTCGAGAGCACCTGGCGGATTCGCAGCGGGTCGCCGAGAAGCAGGTGGTCGTCCTCGACGACGGTCTCGCACACGAGGTCGAGGTTCTTCTTGTCGGCTTCGGCCGAGAAGAGGTCGACGACGTCCTCGATGAGGACGGCCGGGTCGAACTCGACGGACTCGAGGCGGAGCTTGCCTGCCTCGATTTTCGAGAAATCGAGGATGTCGTTGACCACCGACATGAGCTGCTGGCCCGACCGTCTGAGGAGCTCGACGTATTGGCGTTGCTCCGGGTCGAGCGAGGTCTCGGCGAGCAGGCCGACCATGCCGGTGACGCCGTTCAACGGCGTGCGGACCTCGTGTGACATGTTCGCGACGAACTCCGACTTGAAACGCGAGGCCTGCTCGGCGAGCTCGCGGGCTCGAGCGAGCTCGAAGAGGCGCTCGTTGAGGAGGCGTTGTTTGTGTTCGAGCGAGTAGACGGCGCGGGCGTTGTCGACGGCCATGTCGAGGGCCGGGCGCACGAACTCGGCGAGCTCCGTCAGGGCGCGCTGGTCCTGCGGGCGGGCGGGGGTCGCAAACCAGAGGCGGATACGGGTCTCGAGCCCAGCGCGGCTCGTCAGCAGGAGCTCCAGCGCGTTGCCGTCCAACGGAGGCGTGGCTCCCAGGTTCGTGTCCCTGGCCTGGGGTGCCGGGTCATTCGGTATGTCCACCTGACCGTGAGCGGCCATGCGGTGCTCTACACGCGAGCCGACTTCGACCTGGGCGTCGACCTCGGCGCGGCCAAAGCCGCCGAACTCCACGAGCGCGCGGGCGATGTCCGAGAGCGCCTGATCGAGGTCGAGGCTGCGGTGGACGAGCGCCGTGATGGCGTTGGCAGTGCGGAGCTTGGTGGCCTGGATGGCGAGGATGGTGCGGGCGGCCTCGAGCTCCTGGTAGCGGACCTGGAGCGACGCGTTGACGACCTTGAGCTCCCGGCCCACCGTCCAGACCGTGAATGGCCACGTCACGGCGCGCCGCAGGAACCCCAACAGGCCACCGCCCGGGGGCAGCTCGACATAATAACGTGCGCCGCGCGGCGTGAGCGTCATCGAGACGTTGGCCGGCGGAAGGGCCAGGAGAGCCGGTTGGGCGGTCAGGGCGCCGAGCGTCACGCGGAAGAACTCGGGGCAGGCCTCGTAGCCCTCGTCGAGCTCGAACTCGAGGACGACGTTGCGCGTGTCGTTTTCGACCAGCAGCGGCTTCACGCAGGTAAACATGCGCTGGCCGAGGCCCGAAGGACGCGCAAAGGCGCGGTAGGTGTCGCGCGGGGTGTAGAAGAGGCGCGTCAACCAGGTGAAGGGACGTCGCGCGAAGTTGGTGGCGATGGCCTGGCCGAGCTGCTCGAGGTGATCGGTTCGCCAGCGGGCGCCGGCGTTGCGCATGAAGCGCACGAAGGCCGACCAGTCGATGCGTTCATGCGGCGCCTCGAGGTGCTCCTGCGGGTAGCCCACGCCGTCGATCAGCGGGGCGATCGGCAAGCCTTCGCGGCGGGCGTGTGCGAGGACGAGGATGACGCTGCGGCACGAGACCTCGTTCATGGCGCCGCGCTGGCCGCGTTCGGGAGCGGCTCGGGCATGGCTTCGGTGGTCTCCTGCAAGCGGACTGCTCCCTGGGTGGCGATGGACTCCAATGACGAGGTCGCGGCGTCGAGTCCCCTGGTGTGCCACTGAAACGGCAACGTTTCCAGCCCAGGCCTTTTCGTGCCCTGGTGGTCCAACGCCACGTCATGGCGGTTTGCAGACCTGGACCCGGAACTCGTGGACACTGCGTTCTCGTTGCCACTGCGTTATGGTGCTCGACGATGAAAGCTGGCGCCAATGGTCTCCGTATCGACGACGCTGCCTCTGCAGGTGGCGCTCGCGCGCGCACGGACCTGGATGGGGTGGGCTTCGCGGCTTTGCGCGACGCCTACGACGAAGCCGTGGCAAAGAGCCCGTCCATCGACCAGTTCTGTTCGTCTGCGGCCTGGGTGCTGCCCGCCCACGCCGCTTTCCATAACGATCACCCGGTGGTCGCGTGCCGCATCGATGACGGCTTTGTGGCGCTCGCCCGCGGCTATGCCCCCGAGCTCGGTCGCTTCCTGGCACCGCTCGAGGCGATGTGGGGGCTGGCTTCGCCCATCGTCGGCGCGGATGAGAGGGGGCTTGCAGAGGGCGCCGCCGAGTGGTTGTTGGCCGACCCCGACTGGAACCTCCTGTGGCTCGGCGGGCTCATGAAGGGCGGGCCTTCGTTCACGAACCTGGTGCGGTTCCTCGGCCCACGGCTCCAGCTGCGGCTCGGTCCCTCGACCGTGCGGTATCGGGCCTCGTTGGAAGGTGGCCTCGACGGGTGGTCGGCCCTCCGCTCGCCGCTCTTTCGGAAGCGCCTGCGGCAGGCGATGCGATGGGCGAAGGCCGAGCTGACCTTCGAGTGGGTCGACGGGACCGTGGCCCTCGATGAGCCCGCTGCGGTGGCTCTGTTCCAGCGAATCCACGCGGTGGAGACCCGGAGCTGGAAAGGGCGCGAGGGGACGGGTTTCGTGATGGGCGACATGTATCGTTTCTACGAGCGCATGGTGCCGTCGCTGGCGCTGAAGCGGGGGGCCGCCGGCCATGGTCTCAGGGTCTTGTTCGCGCGACAGGGCGAGCGCGACGTCGCCGTGTGTTTTGGTGGTGTCTTCGGCGACACGTATCGCGGTCTACAGAACAGCTTCGACGACGACTTTCGAAGCAGGTCACTCGGCAACGTGATGCAGGCCGAGTCGATTGCGCGGCTGTGCGACGAGGGCGTCCGCATCTACGACCTGGGGAGCGAAATGGACTACAAAGCGCGGTGGGCGGAGAGCGCGTTCGAGACCGTCACGTTGCTCGTGATCCGGCGTCCCTGATCGCCCGTCTCGGGCGAAAAATCGTAGTTTTTACGGTCGTTTATCGACTGGGTTCAGGCCGGCGACAAAGCGCGGACAGTCTTCGTTGACACCCCGTCCGGCCGGGCGTAGAAGCCGGGCCATGTCTGAGAGGCCCACGCCAGGCGACCGCGAGCGCAAAGCACCAGTCGCAGCCCCCGGGGCTTTGTTGACGACTTTGCATGGTCCTCGGCCAACGCTCCCCGAGCTGCCAGAGCCGGCTGCGGTTTCGAACGTCATCTGCTGGGGCAAGAGTCGGCTTCGCCAGACCCTCCCCCGGGTCGTCTCGCGCTGCATGTCGTTCTCGGCGGCGCCTCTCTTCGACGACGCGCTCGTCGCCGCGGTGAGCCGCTTCTACGGGATCGAGGTCGACGTCCCCACGGCCGAGACCGAGGTGCTCGAGGACGACTTCGAGCGGGTTCGTTTCTTCCCGTGGTTCCTCTGGGACTTCCCGCTGCCCTCATCGACCGGCGAGCACGCCGAAGAGCTACCCTTTCCGACGATTGGCTCACGTTTCCTCGACGAGGCGGAGCTGACCGACTTCGAACGCCAGGTGTTGCGCGCACTCGTCGTGAGCACGCTGGCCTTTGTCGAGGTCGAGGCCGTGGACCCGATCATCGGCGACCTCTTCGTCACGGACCTGCTCGGTGGGCGCCGCCTGCGGGTGTTCGACCCTGGGCTCGCGTCCGAGCTGCAGCCCGGGCACATCGCGCTCATCCGCCTCATCCGTTTCGACTTCGATCCGGTCGGCAACAACGTCGATGACGACGAGCCGATGGAAGATGGCGCCATCGATGCGATCTACGCGGTCCTCCCTCACGAGACGCGACCGCTGGTCGAAATGGAGCTGGAGCGGCTCCTGGGCGGTGCCCGCGAGCCGGTCGCCGTGCTCAAGACACACGCTCCCGAACTGCTCGATTTTGCTGAGCATGTGCTGTCGAGCCTCACGGCGCCTGCTTCGCCGCTGAACGCCGATCGCGAGCCCATCGTACTCTGCCAGACGGTCGCCCGCGGTGGCCTTGCGGCGCGTCTGAGCGAGGTGCTCGTCAACGACGCTTCGCCGTTTGTGACGGAGTCCGGGCGTGTCGGCCAGACAGGCGAACGTGTGCCGAGCCTCCTGGTATGGCGAGAGGACACACGCGTCGTAGCACTTGCCCAATGCGAGGGTTCTCGTGTGACCCTCATGGCGTCTTCGCGTGAGCGCTACGACCGCCTGCTCGCCTGGTGTGAGCGTGTGGGCGCACCGCTGCCACACCTGCGATCAGAGGCTGAGCTCGACATGGCCGTGCACGACTGGTTCGCACGTGGCGAGACCCCGCCGTGGCTCTTCGACCCGGACGTGGCGCGCGCATTCGGCAACGGGCTCGACCGGTGGTTGACGCTGTGGCCTGACCAAACCCACCCGGCCATCGCCATGCGGCGGCCACGTGACCTCATCGCCGATGGGCCTGGCCTGGAGGCGGTGATCCGCCTGGTCGAACGTGTCCGGCGTGTGGCGGGTAACGCGACGCAAGTCCTCGACCGTTGGCTGGCGGCCGAGGCCGGTAACAAAGCCGTGACCGGGACAGGCGACCAGGGCTGACGCTCGAGCGCTCGCGCTGACCTCGGCCCTTTGGCTGGCGTGGTTCTTCGCGAGTCTTCTCAGCGTCGCCCGTCGCACATCAGGCCGACTCGCTGAGCTCCCAGTACTTGCACGCCGTCGGGATGCCATTGTCCTGGAGCCCGCGCACCGGGCCAGTCAGGTCGGGGTTCGGGTAACGCATCGAGCAGGCCAGCGTCGACGTGATGACGTGCGCGCAGTGCTCGCAGCGGAAGTGGAGGGCGAAGGCTGCGTGCTCGGCCGCGAAGCGCACCTCACGTTCGGCCAGCGTTGGAGTCTTCACGGTGTCGGTGTCATTCATGGGAGCCTCCCGGCTTGTATCTGCCACGCGAGCTGCTGGTCTGGGGTCTGGGTCTGCCGGCCCGCCAGCGCGTGGAGTCTGCGTTTCTCGTTCGGATCATCGGTGAGCTCGACCCGCACCCAGGGGGCGAGGAAGCCCGCTTCGCCAAGCGTCGGCGCCAGCTCGATCGCTTCCGCCCGACGCCCCGCTTCGATGAGCAACAGCGCCGCGAAGGCCCGCAACGGCGCAGCTTCATCTCCGCTCGCCCCCCGGGTCACCGCGATGGCCTCGTCGACGAGCCCGGCCCGGCACGCGGCCATGGCCATCATGGCGCCGACCTCGAGTGCCGGCTCGAACCGGTCCACACCGATCCGAAGTGGCGCGATCGGCGCGAAGACCCACGCCTCGAGGAAGGCGCGGGCAGGCGCTGTCTTGAACGGATAGGACTCGTCCGTGCGGGGGTCGACGGCGGGTCGCTCAAAGGCTTTGGCCGCGTCGCGCCAGGCCGGCGCAAGCGCCTTTGCGAACTGCGCGAAAGCCTCAGCGTTCTTCTTCTTGTTGTCCGCGGCTGCCGTCAGCGCGGTCACCGCGCGGCGCAAGGCCGGGTGTTTTCGGATCGGGTGGGTCGCCGGTGGGACGAGCTCGATCAGACCGCAGGCCGATTGCCCGCCGAGCGGCCGAGCAGGTGGCGTGGCCGTCGTGTTCGGCCCGGTTGTCGGTTCAGGCTCGGCCAGCGCCATCGGACTTGCGCAAACGAGCGCCGTCGCCAACAACAAGGGCAGGGCCCCGCGCGTCGCCCAGTTGGTCTGGCTGGTCGCGCTGGTGCGGATCATCGGGCCGGCTCGGGTCGTACGAGTCGGTGGCCCGGATTGCGCGAGGCCGCCCCGGAGTTGTCGCCCCATGTCGAAGCCCCAACGCGTCTCGTTCGTTCCCCGCTCGGTTGCTTCTCGTGCACCGATCGCCCTGGCCTGTCTTGTCCTCACCCTTGTCTCCATTGGCGGGCCGGCCCGGGCCGAAGATGACGACTACGTCCGCTTCACACTCGAGCCCCCGTCGGCTTCGCCCTATCACACCATCCGCTACGAGATCACGCGTCGCGGCCCAGCGACAACCGCGGTCCACCGTCGACAGCTTCCCGGCCTCGACGAAGGACTCCACGCGCTCGGGCTCCTGACGCCGTCCGAGGCCGAGGTCGTCTTCGGCATCGCCCGCGCCGCCGGTGCCCTGACGCTTGCAGATGCGCGCCCGAAGGTGGTCGCCCCAGGAGCCCTGACCTGGCGTTGCGACATCCTCCTCAAGGGGGTCGCCCACACGTTCAAGGTGGTCGACCCGGACAACGCCACCGATCGCCGCTATGCGCGCCTTTTCGCGGCCGTGCGCGACGCCGTCATCACCCGGGCCGGCGAGCTCCCGTTCCGCAACGTCTTCTTTCCCGCGGCCGACCGCGGCTGGCTCAACATCGAGTCGGTGCCCGCGGCCACGGTCGTCATCGACACGTTCGACACGAAGCTCACGACGCCGATTTACAGCTACGAGCTCGCGGCCGGAAACCACAAGGTGACCCTGACCTCGCTCGACGGGCGCTTCGTTCGCACCTTCGAGTTCCGCCTGGAACCACAAGGGACGACGACGCTGCGAATCGACTTGAGATGACGAGGTCAAAGCAGGCGACTGACCCGGACGGGGCGCCGCATGCGCGCCCTGCCATGACGTGAGCCGGCCTCTTCGGTTATCTTGGCGTCGTTCCCGTGCTGATCGGTCATCTCGAGCTGGCTTGCCGGGTCCGGAGCGACGTCCTCGTTCCTCTGCGTTGTCGGGAGGCGCCATGATTCCCAGGGGTTCGATCCGTCCATCGGCGCTCGCCGGCACCTGGTATCCCGCCGACCCACAAGTGCTCGCGAATGCCGTCGCGTCTCTGGTCGCGCCGGCAAAGCCCGTCCCACTCGGCTCTCTCGACGCGATCATCGTCCCGCATGCGGGTCACCCGTACTCGGGCCCGACGGCAGGCCTTGGCTGGGGCGCGCTGAACCGCACCCCGCGGGCCGTCCCCATCCAACGTGTGATCCTCCTGGGCCCCGCTCATCGGGTGGGTTTCCGCGGCATCGCGCTCGGCGACTACCAGGCCTTCGCGCACCCCCTGGGCGAGGTGCCAGTCGACCGCGTCGCGCTGGCCGACCTCGAGCATAACGCGCTCGGCGCGTTCGTCCCGACCGCGCACGACCTCGAGCACTGCCTGGAAATCCAGCTACCGTTCCTGCACACGGTCCTCCCCCAGCGCCCCATCGTCCCGCTGCTCATCGGACAAGGGCCCGAGTCCGAGCTGAACGCCGCAGTCGACGCAGCCCTCGACCGCCTGCTGTCGCCTGGCGACCTCCTCGCCGTCTCGTCCGACCTCTCCCACTTCCTGCCGTACGACACCGCAAGCCGGTTCGACCGCGAGACGCTGGCCGGCATCCTCGCGCTCGACGACAGGCTCGATGGCGAACGCGCCTGCGGCTACAAAGGCATCCAGGCGGCCATACGGCGCGCCCGACGACAGGGCCAGCGCGCCGTGCTCATCGACTATCGGAGCTCGGGCGACACGGCCGGCGACAAACGTTCGGTCGTCGGCTACGGCGCGCTGGCGCTCGGCCCGGCCCCCACCTGAGTCTCGCCTCGACCGCCTGAGATGCACCTGGCTCAAGGCCCTGTCGCGCCACGAGAGCTCACGGCCAACGCGCCCGAGGCCCACCTCGTGCTGGACGTTCGCGGTCCCCCTTTGGTAAGGGGCCTCCATGAATGATGGCAACGCCTTCCAGAAGCGCCGACAACTCCTGGAGATGTTGGACCAGGGGCTGGTGATGATCCACCTCGACCCCCGTCCAGAGGAGGTCATCGTGCCTTCCTACCTGAAGGAGGGGCCCGTCTTGCGGCTCAACCTGGCTTATGGCTTCAGGTTGCCCGCGCTCGATGTCCACGCGGAGGGGGTCTACGCGGTCCTCAGCTTCAACCGTCAGAACTTCGGCTGCACCTTGCCCTGGACCGCCATCTTCGCCTTGACCTCGCCCGACAAGGGCCACGACGGAATGGTCTGGCCGAGCTCTCTACCGGCCGAGCTCCGGTCCGCGACGGAGGCCCCGTCGACGGCGGGTGTGCCGCTGCGCGCGCGGCCTCAAACCGGGCCGACGGCCGTGCCCGATATGCCCGAAACCATGGACACCGCCCCCGCTGAACTGCCGCCCTCGGAAGTTCCAGCCGACTCTGGCGATGTGCGCCCGGCCCCGCCGCCGCTCTTCAAGGTCCACACGGGCGGCTCGAACGAGGCGTCGGCCCCGTCTGCTGTCTCCGCTCAGTCCGACCCGTCGAACCAGGGCTCTCCGGCGTCCGACCCCGAGCCGGCCCCCGCGCCCGACAAGAAACGTTCGCATCTGCGGCTCGTGAAGGGGTGAGTCGAGCTTCGCCCCCGTCCGAGGCCGCTGGGTCGGTCGAGCCCGGTGACACCCCGGCGGAGGTGCGGGTCCTACCCGAGGCGCTCGCGAACCAGATCGCCGCAGGCGAGGTCGTCGAGCGGCCAGCTTCGGTCGTGAAAGAGCTCGTCGAGAACGCGCTCGATGCAGGCGCCACCCGTGTCCTCATCGACATCGACGGGGCCGGCAAGGGGCTCATCCGCATCGTGGACGATGGCTCGGGCATGTCGCGCGACAGCGCGGCGCTCGCGGTCCTGCGACACGCGACCAGCAAGGTCCGAACCGCAAGTGACCTGGAAGCTATTGGAACGCTTGGGTTTCGCGGCGAGGCTCTGCCGTCGATCGCGTCCGTCTCGCGGTTCTTGCTCGTGACGCGGGCGGCCGACGCCGAGGTCGCCACGACCGTGCGCATCGAGGGTGGGGGAACACCTGAGCTCGGGGTGGCAGCGGCTCCGATCGGCACCCGTATCGAGGTGCGCGACCTGTTCTGGAACGTGCCGGCGCGCCTCAAGTTCTTGAAGACCGACACGACCGAGACCCAACACGTCATCGAGCTCGTGAAGGGGTTCGCGCTCGGCCACCCGCGGGTCCACTTCCGGCTCGGCACGGGTGGGCGCGCGCCGGCCCTGGACTTCCCGGCAGTGCGCCGGCTGGCCGAGCGGGTGAGTCAGGTGCTCGGGCGCGAAGCCGCGGAGCGCCTCTATGAGGTCAACGAGCCGGGCCCCCCCGTGCGTGTGACGGGCTTCGTATCGGGGCCGCGCTCGGCCAAGTCGACGCCGTCGGCCATGACGTGTTTCGTCAACGGACGGCGGGTCAGAGACCGCGTCCTGCACCATGCGGCGATCTCGGCGTTCGGGGCCGAGCTGTCTGCTGGGCGCTTCCCGCAGGCCATCCTGTGGGTCCACCTCGACCCGGCGGACGTCGACGTCAACGTCCATCCCGCCAAAGCCGAGGTCCGTTTTCGCCAGCCCGACCAGGTCCACGTCGCGGTCGCGGCCGCAATCCAGGGGATGTTGCGGGCCCGCCCCTGGGCAGATGACGAGCCGCTGCCTCTCGAAGAGGCGGCGCGGAGGCTAGACGAGCCGGGCCCCATCGCGCGTCCGTCCGCTCGCGCCCCGAGTCAGATCCCGCTGGTCGGTGCAACGCGTGTGGCCTCGCCCGAGGCCGCCTACGAGGCGCGTCCACGGCCGCAGGCTTCGAGCGCGCCACCCCGCGTCAGCCAACCGGCCCCCCATGCGACGTCGTTGCGGCTCGGTGAGCGGCCGCGCGCCTTGTTCGACGAGCGCCCGCAGCGCGAGCCGACGCAGGCCCCCATCGTGCGCCCGTCCGCCTCTTCGAGCCCTCCGACCTCCCCCACCTCCCTATCATCTGGGGCGCGTGGACCGGATGTGAGCCGAAGCGGCAAGCCGTCGGTCACGGCCCTTCACACCATCGGCAGTACACGAAATCGTTCAGGCCTCATCGTGTGTGAAGACGACCTCGGGCTCGTGCTGGTCGACGTGACGGCCGCCGTCGAGCTCATGACGATGGCCAGGATCCTGGCCCTGCCGGACCCGGCGCCGCCCCAACCGCTGCTCATCCCGGCCCGCCTCGACCTGGCACCCCACGAGGCAGACGCGCTGCGCCCGCGGCTGCCCGACCTCCAGAGCCTGGGCCTGTGGGTCGAGCCCTTCGGCGGCCAGACCTTTCAGTTGTTGGGCCTGCCTGCGCCAGCGCTGCGGGCCAGCCCATCGCGTGTATTGGCAGCGGTGGCGGCGCTGCTGACACGTGACCGCGAGGCTCAGAGGCCGGCCCTCGCCCAGGCCGTCGGCGCGGCGCTGGCCAGCTCGGCTGAGTCACATGCGCTGGTCGGGCTGGTCGCGCCGTCCATGGACACGTTTGTCGCCGAGGCGGTGACGTTGTCGGGCAAGGACCATCGCGGCCGCCGTCCGTTCGTGCGCCTGCCGGAGAGCGAGATCTCGCGCCGCTTCGAAGGAGGGTAGGGTGGTCGCTCTGGGGCGTGCGCTCCCGACTCCGGTGCCGCCGATTCCCGACGGCGAGGCGCCGCTCCTCGTGCTGGTCGGGCCGACCGCGTCGGGCAAGACGGCCCTGGCGCTGCAGTGGGCCGAAGCGCTTGGGACCGAGATCATCTCGGCGGACTCGGTGCAGGTCCACATCGGGCTCGACATCGGCTCGGCCAAGCCCACAGCCGCCGAGCTCGGGCGGGTCCAGCATCATGCGATCTCGGTCCTGCCCGTGACCGAACGACCCAGCGCCGGCTTCTGGGTGGACCACGTGCGACCCATCATCGACGCCCTTCACCGACGGGGAAAGGTCCCGATCATCTGTGGCGGGACAGGCCTCTACGTGCGGTCGCTCATCGAAGGGCTGGCCGAGATCCCACCCGTCGACCCGCAGGTGCGCGAGGCCATCCTCACGAGGCTCGCGACGGTTGGCTCGACAACGCTCCATGCCGAGCTCGCTGGGGTCGATGCCGAGGCCGCCGCCCGGATCGCTCCGAGCGACGCCCAACGTATCACACGCGCGCTGGAGGTCTTTCAAAGTACAGGCGTTTCGATCTCAGCATGGCAACGCGCGACCCGTCCTCCGAACTATCAGGCGCACGTCGTCGGGCTCTTCCCAGAGCGTTCACTCCTGGCGTCTCGTATCGCAACACGTGCGGCCCAGATGCTGGCCGACGGGCTGGTGGCCGAGGTCGAGGGGCTGCTCCTTTCGTTTCCCCCCGATGCGCCAGGCCTGCAGACGCTCGGCTATCGCGAGGTCGTGAACACGCTGGCCGGTGGATTGCCCCGAGGCGACCTGGCCGAGCGGTTGAGCACTGCACACCGTCAGTACGCCAAGCGACAGCTCACCTGGTTCAACAAGGCGCGCATCGACACCCGGGTCGTTCTTTAGGACGGCCTCGTTCTTGGGCGCTTGGGGCGAGGTTCGAGGCGGGTGTCGCGTTTGGCGGTTGACTACGCTGAGCGAGTGTCTAGGTTAGCGCCGCCCTGGCACTCCCACCATGCGAGTGCCAACCGCGCACAGGCCGCTCAATTGGCCGCGCGGTGAGCCCAACGATTTATGGAGGAAGTCATGAAGATCCGGCCCCTGCACGATCGCGTCATCGTCAAGCGCGTCGAGGAAGAGCAGGTCTCCCGCGGCGGTATCATCATCCCGGACACCGCCAAGGAAAAGCCTATCAAAGGCAAGGTGATCGCGGCCGGCCCCGGTCGGCGCCTCGACAGCGGTGATGTGCGCGCCCTCTCGGTGAAGGAGGGCGACGTCGTCCTCTTCTCCAAGTACGGCGGCACCGACGTCCGCATCGACGGCGAGGATCACCTCATCCTGCGCGAGGACGACATCCTCGGCATCCTCGGCGCCTGAGCCGAACTTCGAGAACCCCTACCTGAGGAAAGGAAGCCACCATGGCCAAAGACATCATCTTTTCGGAGTCGGCTCGTGCCAAGATCCTGCGCGGCGTGAACACGCTGGCGGACGCGGTCAAAGAGACCATGGGCCCCAAAGGCCGTAACGTCATCATCGAGAAGAGCTTCGGCTCGCCGCTCGTGACCAAGGACGGCGTCACCGTCGCCAAGGAAATCGAGCTCGAGGACAGGTTCGAGAACATGGGCGCGCAGATGGTCAAGGAAGTCGCCTCGCGCACTTCCGACGGCGCCGGCGATGGCACCACCACTGCGACCGTGCTCGCTCAGGCCATCTACCGCGAAGGCGTGAAGATGGTCGCGGCCGGCCACAACCCGATGGACCTGAAGCGCGGCATCGACGCGGCGGTCATCGCTGTGACGGCGCACCTCAAGACGCTCAGCAAGCCCACGGCGAACCACAAGGAGATCGCCCAGGTCGGCGCCATCTCGGCCAACAATGACCCCACCATCGGCAACATCATCGCCGAGGCGATGGAGAAGGTCGGCAAGGAAGGCGTCATCACGGTCGAAGAGGCCAAGTCCATGGAGACGACGCTCGACGTCGTCGAGGGCATGCAGTTCGACCGCGGCTACCTGTCGCCGTACTTCGTGACCGACCAGGAGGCGATGATCGCCGACCTCGACAACCCCTTCATTCTCATCCACGAGAAGAAGGTCTCGAACATGAAGGAGCCTCCTGCCCCTTCTCGAGAAGGTCGTGAACCAGCCGCGTCCGCTGCTCATCATCGCCGAGGACATCGAGGGCGAAGCGCTCGCGACGCTCGTCGTGAACAAGCTCCGCGGCGCGCTCAAGATCTGCGCGGTCAAGGCGCCGGGCTTCGGCGACCGCCGCAAGGCCATGCTCCAGGACATCGCGGTCCTCACGGGCGGCCAGGTCATCTCCGAAGACCTCGGCCTCAAGCTCGAGAACGTCGACGTTGCGGACCTCGGCTCGGCCGAGAAGGTCACGATCGACAAGGACAACACCACGATCGTCGGTGGCAAGGGCGCCGAGAAGGACATCAAGGATCGCGTCTCGCAGATCCGCGTCCAGATCGAGGAGACCACGTCCGACTACGACCGTGAGAAGCTCCAGGAGCGCCTTGCCAAGCTCGTCGGTGGTGTCGCCGTCATCAATGTCGGCGCCGCGACCGAAGTCGAGATGAAGGAGAAGAAGGCCCGCGTCGAAGACGCGCTCAACGCGACCCGTGCGGCCGTGGAAGAGGGCATCGTCGTCGGCGGCGGTGTCGCGCTGCTCCGCTGCCAGGTGGCACTCGAGGGCCTGAAGGTCTCGGCCGAGGAAGCCTTCGGCGTCAAGATCGTGCGCCGGGCTCTCGAGGAGCCGATCCGCCAGATCGCCGGCAACGCCGGGGTCGAGGGCTCGATCGTCGTCCAGAAGGTCCGCGACTCGAAGGAGACCAACTTCGGCTACAACGCCGGCTCCGACGCCTACGAGGACCTCGTGGCCGCTGGTGTCATCGACCCCACCAAGGTTACCCGCACTGCACTCCAGAACGCCGCGTCGGTCGCGAGCCTCATGCTCACCACCGAGGCGATGGTCGCCGAGAAGCCCAAGGCCGAGGACAAGTCCCCGGGCGGCGGTGGCGGCGGCGGCATGGGTGGAATGGGCGGCATGGGTGGCATGGGCGGCATGATGTGATGCCCCTCAGACTCTCCTCCTGAGAGCCCGAGTCTACGAATCGAAGAGGCCACTTCCAGCGATGGGGGTGGCCTTCTTCGGTTTGGAACCACCTACCGGACGTCTGTGCCCGCGGGCTGTCGGCCCTCGAACGGGGCAGTCGCAGGGCCCAGGGCAAACGCGTGCCTGGGCGGCGGTCAGGAACAGACAAACGTCTGCTCGCCAGGTCGCAGACCCACGTCGTGAGCTTGCTTTCGCCTTGCGGGCGATCCGACTCCATGGGTGCGGGAAACGGAAATCGACGTCGGTCGCGCTAAGGACCGGCGCCCGGCCGTCTCCGAGCACTCGCCGATGGCTTCAGGCGGGCACGCCAAACGCCGCGCGGTGCAGCCCGACCTCGCCGGCCAGCTCGGGGTGGAATGTCGCAGCCAGGACGTTCACGCCCGAGCCGGAGGCCGACCGCACTGCCACCGGCTCACCGGAGTAGGTCGCGACGACCTCGACGCCGGCGCCGACGCGCGTGATGCGCGGCGCGCGGATGAAGACCATCCGCAATCCACCCGCATCATCGACCGCTTCGAAGCTCTCGTTCTGTCGGCCCCAGGCGTTGCGGCTCACGTCCACGTCGAGCCAGCCGAAGCTCTGCTGGGTCGGGTTGGCGACCCCGTGAGCCGCCAGGATGAGGCCGGCGCAGGTCGCGAGCACCGGCTTGCCCGACCGCACGAAGCCGTCGAGCGGACCCCAGAGCCCATTCCAGTCGATGAGCTTCAGCATGGTGCTGCTCTCACCGCCCGGGAAGACCAGGCCAACCAGCCCGTCGAGGTCGCCCGGCGTCTTCACCCGCCGGGTCGACCAGCCCAGGGACTGCACGGTCTTCTCGTGAGCCTCGTAGCCGCCCTGGAGCGCCAGGACGCCTACGGGCGCGCCAGCCTCGGCGGTCACCTTACCAGCCCCGCTTCGCCAGGCGCTCGTGCTCCTGGAGCTTGCTGATCTCGATGCCGGCCATGGCACTTCCGAGCCCCTTCGAGATCTCGGCCAAGCGCTTGGGGTCCTCCCAGTGGGTGACCGCCTCCACGACCGCGCGGGCGCGGCGAGCGGGGTTCTCCGACAGGAAGATGCCCGAGCCCACGAAGACCGCTTCGGCCCCGAGCGCCATGCAGAGGGCCGCGTCCGCGGGGGTCGCGACGCCACCAGCGGCGAAGTTGGGGACAGGCAGGCGCCCGGTCCTGGCGACCTCCTCGATGAGGGCATACGGGGCACCGAACTTCTTCGCCTCGGTCATCAGCTCTTCGTGGCCGAGCACGGTCAGCCTACGGATAGCTGTGCGCACGGTGCGGAGATGTCGGACCGCCTCGACGATGTTGCCCGTCCCGGCCTCACCCTTGGTTCGCAGCATGGCTGCACCCTCGCCGATGCGGCGCAGCGCCTCGCCGAGGTCGGTGGCACCGCAGACGAAGGGCGTCTTGAAGACGTCTTTGTCGATGTGGAACTCCTCGTCGGCCGGGGTCAGGACCTCGGACTCGTCGATGAAGTCGACCTCGAGCGCTTCGAGGATCCGCGCCTCGATGAAGTGACCGATGCGGCACTTCGCCATCACGGGGATGCTCACCCGCGCCTGGATCTCCTGGATCATGGCTGGGTCGCTCGCGCGGGCCACGCCGCCCTCTTTGCGGATCTGGGCCGGCACCCGCTCGAGCGCCATGACCGCGCAGGCGCCCGCGTCTTCCGCGATCTTTGCCTGATCTGCGTCGATGACGTCCATGATGACGCCACCCTTGAGCATCTCCGCCAGGCCGACCTTCACCTTGTACGTCGACTTACCCTGCGTCTCTTCTTGCTTACCCATGATTTCGACTCCTTTGGCGGGCCCGCTTTTACGGACCAGCGTTGCGCTGTCAAGCGCCAAAAAGCTCGATGCGGCGGACCTGTCCGCGCCGCTTCGCCGACTGTTCCACCGCGCGCCCGAGGCGCTTGGCCCCTTCGATGAGCCGCTCGACCGGCTCCGCGCAGTAGGTGAGGCGCAGCCCCGCTGGGGCCGGGCTCATCGTGGTGTAGACGCTGCCCGGCGACACCAGGACGCCCTTGGACCGGGCCTCCTCGTAGACCAGCTCCGGGTCGAGGCCTGGAGGGAGCGTCAACCACAAGACCACCCCGCGATCCGGGACCCGGAAGGACACGTCGGGGGGGAGGACCCTCGAAAGCGTATCGACCAGGGCGTCCCGACGTTCTCTGTAGGCGGCGCACACACGTTCGAGGTGCCCGGGCAACAACCCACGCTCGAGGAACTCTGCCAGCGCGTGTTGAAGTAGCGTCGAAGTGCCCAGATCCATTGCGTGTTTGAGGCGTGTCAGCGGCGCCCGCATCGGCACCGGACAGACGATGTAGCCCACCCGCAACGCGGGTATGAGCTTCTTCGAGTAGGTCCCGACGTGGAAGACGTTCGGGTCGAGCGCCCTGAGATGCGTGAGATCAGGCCCTGGATCGAGCACGAGGTCGGCGCCATAATCGTCTTCGATGAGGGGCACCCGCGCATCGAGTGACCAGGCAACCAGCTCACGACGACGCCGTTCCGAGATGGTCGTCCCAGTCGGATTACGGGAGTTGGGCATGAGGTAGAGGCCCTTGACCCGCGGGCTCGTCACACGGCGCAGAGCGTCGAGGTCGGGGCCTTCCTCATCGGTGGGTACACCGATCACCTCGGCCCCACTGGCCGTGAGCACGTTGAGCGCCCCGGAATAGGTCCGGCCCTCGGTGAGGAAGATGTCGCCAGGGTCTACGAGCGAACGCGAGACGAGGTCGAGCGCCTGCTGGCTGCCGGTCGTGACGAGGATGTCGTCGGGGTCGACCTTCATCCCGTCGCGCGCGAGCTCCTTCGCGATCAATACACGGAGCCGCTCGAGCCCTTGACCGGGAGCGTAGCCCAGGGCTTCAGGCCCAAGCGTCGCGAGCACATGGTCCAAGCAAGCGCGAAAGTCCTGGTGTGGCAACAGGTCCGGGCTCGCCTGCATACGTGCGAGGTTGACCGTGTCGGTCGTGACCCCGGAGGCACTGAGGCGCTGAAGGCGGCGCAGGGGTTCGCTCTCCACGGCGCGGGACAAGAGCGCGGCCCACGGCATGGTCCGCGCCATCGACGAGCTGTCGACGCTTGCGCCGCTGGAGTCGTCCTCGGGCGTCCGCTCGGACATCCTGGGACCTCTCGAACCCAGGGCCCCCCGTCCAGATGCAACGATGGTCGCGTCGTAAGCCACCATCGGCTCGCTCACGGCCTCACCTTCGGTCCATCCAGAATCCGACCCGCGCGGATCGGGACTCCGTGGCGGGTGCTCGTGGACGAAGCTCCCGCGGCCTACACGCCCGGTTATCCACCCCGCGGCGGTCAGCTCTTCGAAGGCGCGCACCACCGTGTTGCGGTGGGTCGCGAGGGCACGCGCCAGAGAGCGCGTCGGCGGCAGGCGAGTGCCGGGCGCAAGGCTGCCATCGAGGATGCGTCTAATGGTCTGGTCGACGATCTGACGATAGAGCGGCACCTCGCTCGAAACGTCGATTCGGATGCCCAAGGAATGGTCCGTTTGGTCCACGGTGAATTCAGTATTGGTACGTGGACCACTTGTCAATGGTTGTTTTTAGGTGGACAATTGGGTTGTGATTGGCCTAGTTGGTACATCTGTTGTCCGAGGTGGGAAAGCGAGGCACAGTCTCGCGGGTTCCGCCTGCACCGGCCTGACCGGCCGAGTAGCTTCCGGCATCAGGTCCGCGCGGCCCCCACCGGTCGTTTTGCGCTGCTCCGAGAGAGGATGTGCCATGAAATTGATGAGTCTCGTCCATCCAGCCAGGCTTCATGCCTCACGTCTCGCCCTCGCGCTCGCTGTGCCGCTCGTCGTCGGCTGCGGCAAGAAGGATACCCCCGTCGTGGCGGCCGACACCCAGGCTGTGGTCAGCGCCGACGCCGGGGCCCCAACGCCGGCTCCAAAACCCGATGACAGCGCCCCCGAAGAGGGCAACCCGCGCCGCGATCCCGAGCCGGCTGCCGCGCCGGCCGCCTCCAACACGCTCGCCGCAGCCGCGCTGGGCCGTGCACCCAAGGACGCCCCGTTCGTCGTCACCGTCCACATCAAAGAAGTGCTCTCGGCGTTGGGCTACTCCGAGCTGCTCGCCAAGCATGGCCTCATGCTCGCCGAGCTGTCGGGTCCGATGGTCGAAGTCGCGGGCCACAACTTCTTCGAGCTCGAGAGCTGGGCGAAGATCGGTATCGACCTCGCAGCGCCCGCTGGCTTCTTCGGAATCGACTACCAGACCAACGGTGGTGTCCTCTTCCTCGGGGTATCCGACCGCAAGGTGCTCGAGTCGTTCATCCTCGAAACCGCCAAGAAGGCCGGCACCGAGATGACGGTCGAGAAGGTCGGCGAGCACTCGTTGCTCTCGATCGCGGGCGAGAACCGTGGCGCCGTGCTCCTCACAGAGAAAGCCGTCTACTCGATCAACCTCTTCCGCGGGACCGGAGCGACCGAGATCGCCAAGGCGATCGCCACCCGCGAGGTCGCCGACAGCCTCCTCGGTTCCGAGGAGTGGAAGACGCTCGCATCGGGCGTCGCGTCTCCAGACGGTGGGGTCTACGTCCGCCTGACCGAGCTGCTGAGCCGTCCGCTGTCGGACCGCGACGATACCAGCAGGCTCGTGTCAGAGCTCGAGACCCGACTCGCAGAGGCCCAGAAGGCGGGCGAAGCGGAGATTGTGGAAAGCCTGACCCGCGAGCTCGGATTCATGAAGGAGTCCGAGGCCTACACGGCCAAACGCTCGGCGGCGGAGCAGGAGCTCTTCAACAAGCTCACATCCGGCATGTCGCAGGTCGTCGCGGGCCTCGACTTCAGCCCCGACGGGGTCGACGTCGATATCCGTGCCCCGCTCGCCGCGGGCGCTGTGCTCACGAACCTCTTGAAGGCCAGCGATGGGATCGTGCCCATCATGAAGGTCGCTGGCTCGACCCCGCTGTTCTCGATCGGCGGGAAGGTCGACGTTGCGGCCGCGGTCGAGCTGCTCGCCCTCATGCTCGCGACCGAGGGCGGCGACATGGCCGAGCTGCGCACGGAGCTCAAGTCGCAGTTCGGGGTCGACCTGGACACCGACATCCTGGCGAACCTGGGCGGCGACATCGGCTTCGCGCTTACCGGCGACCTGGCTGAGATCCTCCGCAGCGGTGACCCCGCGACGGTCATGGGTGGCACCTTCATCCTCGGGCTCAAGAACCCCGACGCCCTGAAAGCGGCCTTCGCCAAGCTCGCGGCGGTGCCCGGCATGAACGAGCTGGGGACGTGGGACCCGGCGACGTCGTCCTTCTCCGGCAAGCTGCCCGAAGGCAGGTCGTTCGTCCTCTCGATCAGCGGTTCATGGCTCGTGGCTTCGACCGACCCGGAGGCGAAGGGGCGGATGGAAGGACAGGCGAGCTTCCTCGATACGCTCGGCAACCCGGTGCTGAAGTCGCGCCTCAGCAAGCCGGGTCTTGGCGCCTACATGCAGTTCCAGCAGGGCTTCGTCGGCGGCTGGCTGTTCATGGCAGCTGGGGGGCGCAGCTCCTACTCCGAACCCGAGGCACCGAACGAGCCCGAAGAGAAGAAGAAGATCCGGCAAGAGCTGGCGAAGCTCCAGGCGGAGATCGTGCCGCTTCGCGCCAAGGTGGAAGAGGCGCGGATGAAGCCGGTCCTCGACAGCTTCGGGAAGCTCGGCAACTTCGCACAGACGGCGCGTCTGGCAGACGGGGCTCTCGCGATGACCATGGGCATCTACCCGCAGAATGCGACCCTGGCAGAGGCGGTCGGCGGCTTCGTCGGATATGCCGTCGACCAGACGAGCCAGGGGGCACCGACTCCGGACGAAGAGAAGCTGCGTGAGCTCGAGAACCTCCGCTGGGAGCTCGAGAGCAAGCTCTGGCGTTCGGATACGCGGGCCATCGAGCCCGAGCCGGGAGACTGAGCGGCATCACGCTCGGGGCGTTTCGCCGCGCCCCGGGCCGCATTGGCCTTGCCGGGCGAACCGCGGGGTTCGCGACGGAATCGTCGGAACCCGCACAGCGTTGAGGCGCCTTGGCGCATTGGGAGGCCGAGACATGGACCGTCGACTCATCGCATCGGGGACGACCGCCGCCGCGCGCGCAGGCACCCCAGCAGGCTTTGTCGGGTGTCTGGTGGGCCTGGCGTTCATCGGGTGTGGTCAAGACCAGCCCAAGGTGGACGAGGCCCTCGGTGCGCTCGACGCGACGCCTCGTACCGGCACGCAGATCGACCAGGCCAATGTTGACCGTGACCGCCGCGTGAGCGAGCTCATGGTCGAGAAGCGGCGGTTGGTCGAAGCTGCAGGGGCGACCCTCGAGCTCTCACGCCTGAGCTCTGCGCCGCTCCTCGAAGCACGCGTCGAGATCTCGGGGTGGAACCAGGTCGGTCAACAGCCCACCTTCCGCGGGCAGTTCCGCTACCGCATCACCAACACCGCGGCCGGCGCGCTCCAACGCATCGCGTTCGAGTTGCCGATCAACCAGCTCGACCTCCAGGCCGGTCGGCCCGCGACCGTTCGCCTCGAAGCCGTCGCGGTCGACGGTGCTCCAGTCTCTGCCGATGGGACGGTTTCTCGCTGGGAGGTCCCGCTCCAGTTGGTCCACGGAGACGTCGCCGAAGTCGTCCTCACCTTCTCGGGCGTCATCCCCGATGGCGCCCGCACGGCAGGTGACGCGCTCCTTCAGGCGGAGCTGGACACGCTGCCCGAGCTCACGCGGCTGGTCGCGACCATGCCCGCCGTGAGCCCGCTGGCAGCTCTGGGTCACTCGCCCGAAACGCTCATTCTTTCGGGATGTTTCCCGCGTCTGGTGGACCCTCGGAGCGAGCTCGTCACGAGCCTCGAGGTGGTCGACACGGCGTCGGCGTTCGCGCCCGACACGCTGGTGGCCGCCACCGGCTTGCGCCAGCCAGGGGCGCCACACCGATTCGTCGCCGCGCCGACCCGCGACCTGGCGGTCGTCGTCTCCAGGCAGGCCGCGGAGACGACTCAGGCCCTCGCGGGGCGCCGCTTCACGCTGCACCTGCCGCGTTCCCCGGGCGCTGCCGAACCGACCATCGCCCAGGTCGAAGCGGAGGCGGAGCTGGTCCGCCTCGTTCGCCGGAGCATCGAGGTCCTCGAAGGCCGCTGGGGCCGGCTCGAGGCGACCGCGCTGACCGTCGTCGCCACGCCGCTGCTCGACGGCCGCGGCATCGTCGCGTTGCCCGGCGTCGTCGTCATGCCGGTCCGCGGCACCCCGCTCGAGACAAAGGTGCTCGCAGATCCGAACGCACCGAAGGCGCCAGGCGCCACGAACGGCACCGCGCGCCCGGGTATCTTCGAGCGGATCCTCGCTCACCATCCGGCGCCTCGTGAGGCGCTGGAGCGCGGTGTCCATTCGGCCATCGCTCGCCAGTGGTGGATGTCCAAAGCAAGCGGGGCCATGGACCGACTGCTCGAGTCAGGCATGGCCGCAGACGGCGCGCTCGCGGTCCTGCGAAGCGCCAACGGGGACAAAGCGCAGAGGCGCGCCATCGAGCTAGGCTGGCGACTGCCCTACCAGCTCGAGCGCCTTCGCGGAGAGCCCGACCCAGCACTGCTCTCCCCGGGCGGCGAGCTGCCTGCCGGCGGTTCCATCGTCGATCTCAAGGTCGGCCTCGCCTTCGAAAACCTGGGGCGCTCGATCGGCGCAACGGGCTGGGAGGCCATGTCTCGCGAGCTGCTCACTTTGTCGGAACCCATCGACTACGAACGATTTCTGGCCGTGCTGAGCAAACACGCCCCACGACCCGAAGCGGCCAGGGCGCTTGCCGGACGCTGGCTCACCGAACGTCAGGGTGACCTGGATGTCGGCGAGTTCCGTCCGGAGGTGATCCTCGAATATCTCGTCGCCGACGGCGCCGTCGTTGGGATGACCGACCTCCTCGTCGACGAGCTCGGGACATCCAAGCTCGGCGGAAAAGCCATGGGCCTGCTCGCCTCGGGCCAGGGGCTCGACAGCGGGCTCGCCGTCGCGATGTTGGGAGAGCTCATCGGGCCGGAGCTCGACCCGACGAGCCGCCGCTGGGTCGAGCTCGCGACGGGGCTCTTCTCGCAAGACTCCCGCAAGGACGCGCTCAGCGGCCTCGTGGACGAGCTGGGCGCCGAGCTCGGCATCCCCGAGAGCGACCGTTCGCGCTTGAAGGCGATGGGCGCGCTCGTCTTCGATGCGCTTCGTAGCCCCGACCCGGGAACAGCTCCTGGCGCCGGACAAGACCCCGATGCGCCGGTGCCGCCAGAACCGTCGATTCCCGCGACGCCCTGAGACCACACCGAAGCGCATCGCGACGAGGGGTTGACAGCGGCAGGCATTGTCGCGCCCTCTGGGGCCGTGAGCACCGCCCCCGGCACTGTGCATGATGACCCGCTGCTCGGCCGCGAGGTGGCCGGCAAGTACAAGATCATCAAGCGCCTCGGCTCCGGTGGGATGGGCGCCGTCTACCAGGCGCGCCACCTCGAGACCGGGGGCGACGTCGCGCTCAAGGTCCTGCATGGCACGGCGCTCGGCGACGAGTCGGCCATCCGCCGCTTTCGCCTCGAAGCCCAGAACGCTGCCGCTCTCCGCCACGTCAATACGATCCGCGTCATCGACTTCGGCGTCGATGCCGGCCTCTTCTACCTCGTCCTCGAGTACCTGGACGGTCGTCCCCTCGCCGACCTGCTGCTCGCCGAAGGGCCGCTCCCATGGCGACGCGCCGTCCACATCACCCGGCAGGTCTTGAAATCCCTGTGGGAGGCGCACGAACACGAGAAACGAATCGTTCACCGCGACATCAAGCCGGGCAACATCTATGTTGTTGATCTCGCGGGTGAAAACGATCACGTCAAGGTCCTCGATTTCGGCATCTCCAGAGCGCTGGACGGCTCTGGCGCGAGCACCATCGGCATCATCGGCACGCCCTTCTACATGGCCCCCGAGCTGTGGCGAGGCGAGCCCATCGACGCCCGCACGGACCTCTATGCCCTGGGCTGCGTCGTCTATCAGATGCTCGCCGGCCACCCCCCATTCGTGCCCCCGCCGAGCGCCACCGAGAGCCTCTACCCGCTGCTCTCGATGCACCTGCACGAGCGTCCACCACCTCTTGCGTCGGTAGCCCCCGAGCTCCCGCGGTCGATCTGCGCCTGGGTCGACAGCCTCCTGGCGAAGGAGCCCAGCCGCCGTCCCGCCAGCGCTCGCACCGCGCTCGACTCGCTCGAGCAGGCGGTGGTGGTCGCCGTTGACCCGGCCCCATCGCTCACGTCTCAAGCACCTGCGACCCCACGACCCGCAAAGCCATCGAAGCCGGCAAAGCCCACGAGTCCTCCTGCCCCATCTGTCGCCGACACTCTGGAAGCAAAGCCCAGGCGTTCGCCGGTCCCGCTCTGGTTGTGGCTCGTCATGGGCGCTCTCCTCTTGAGTGCCATCATCGCCGTCATCGCCGCGAACGACGCCGGCAGCGACCCGGCGCTCGGCGACTTCGCTCAAACACAAACAACCCCAACCCCCTCTCACGTCCCGGCCTCGGCTCCGCCGGCCTACGATCAGGAGCTCGGCAACCTGGCCTTCTATTACCGGGCCCGCCTGTCCGAGCCTGACCACCGCGACCCCTCCGGCGGCAAGATCTACGCCCCGGCGGCTGTCCTCGCGCGTGACCGCGTCCGCTTCCACTCGGGGCTCGGCGACCCCGAGGACGGCCCGGACCCCGTCGCTCACGACCCCAACCTGCAGGCCGAGCTCGAGGCGACCTTCGACGAGCACCTCGACCCGCGGTCGCGCATCGCCATCCTCGAAGGTCAGCCCCTGGTCGAGGTCAGCGTCTACGAGGAGGGCCTGCGTGTCCGCGTCCTCGCGCCCTGAGGCATAGGGCCCGACCGAAACGCGATGACCCTCGGAAACGCGCTCGCCAGAAGCCGGGTGTTTTCGGTATCATCCACCCAATGCACGCCTTTGCAGTCTTCCTCACCCCGTCAGGCGAAGAGGTGTCACTCGGGCACGGTGACCTCGTGGGTCGGCTTGGGCGAGCCTCGCTGCGCCTCGACGACCCGCGGATCTCCGAGGCCCACGCCATGGTCAGCCTGCGCGGTGAGACGCTGCGCCTCCTGGCCCTCCGCGGCCGCCTCAAGGTAAACGGCAAGGCCGTGACGGACGTCGAGCTAGCCCCCGGACTACACGTCGAGCTCGCCCCGGGCCTCGCTCTCACGGTCGAGGACGTCGTCCTCCCTGACGAGGTGGTAGGTGTTCGCGCCCCCGGCATCCCGCCGGTCGCGCTCCAGGGCGTGTTGTCGTTCTGGGCCCGCCCGACCCCACGCTTCGAGCCGGGCCTCGCCAACGGTGCCGACCTCGTCATCTGGGGCGAGGAGGGCGAGTGGAAGGCCCACCCGCGCGAAGGCTCGCCATTTCCGCTGTCCCTTGGCCTACGCTTCGATGTCCGCGGCGTGGAGCTCAGCACCGAGGCAATACCACTCGTCTTCGCGGCCTCCGAAGCGACGCTCATGCCCAACACGCCGCTCAAGATCCGCGCCAATTACGACACGGCCCAGGTGCACCAGGGCCCGCAAGTAGCGCTCCTGGCAGGTGTTCCAGCGCGTCTCATCAGCGAGCTCGTGGCGCTTGGCGGGCCCGCCCCCTGGGAGGTCATCGCCAACGAGCTCTGGGATGACGGCGCCGGGCGCGACCAGCTCAGGACACGCTTCGACATGGCGCTCTCACGGCTCAGGAAGCGCCTGCGCGCAGCCCACATCCGCGAGGACCTGGTGGTCAGCAGCGGTACGGGCCACGTCGAGCTCGTGCTGCGCGAAGGCGACCTCGTCGAAGACGGGACGTGACCGACGCCTCCGACGGCGTGCCAATGCGCACGGGTGTCTACGGGTTGTCCGCCGTGGCGACGCCGAGCGGTGCGTCTCACGGCCCCAACGCCCCCAACGCCGAGGACGACGGTGACGTTGCGGAGGTCTTCACGGGCGACGATGCCACCCGCTACGTGCAGTTGGCGCGCCTCGGAGAGGGCGGCATGGGTCAGGTCCGCCTGGTCCTCGACACCCGGCTGCGCCGCCAGGTCGCCCTCAAGGTCCCCCGTGGTACACACGCCCGCGCGTTACTCGCACGCGAAGCCTTCATCACGGCCCAGCTCGAGCACCCCGGCATCATCACGGTCTACGACGCTGGCACGACCCAGGCCGGCGAGCCCTTCTACACGATGCGACTCGTGCGCGGCCGCTCCCTCGAAGAGCGGCTCATCGCCAGTCCCGACGCGGCTCTCCAGACCTCGTTGCGGGCGCTGCTGGCGGCGTGTGAGGCTGTCGGCTTCGCGCATCGCGCAGGTGTCGTCCATCGCGACCTGAAGCCGACCAATGTCATGGTCGGCGACTTCGGCGAGACCATCGTCGTCGACTGGGGGCTCGCCATGACGCTGGACGAGCTGGCGAAGGGCCAGCCCGAGGTCGCCGGCACCCCCGGCTACATGAGTCCCGAACAGGCTCGCGGCGAGCCTATCGATGTCCGCAGCGACGTGTGGAGCCTCGGCGCCATGCTCTACCGGATGCTGTCGGGCAAGCCGCCTCCGGCCCACCTCCCGCCCGGCACAACTGCATTGCCGAGCACCGGGCGCGACGCGAGCGCGACGCTCTCGAAAGGCAAAGCGCCCCCACCTGCTTCGCTCCAGCTCCTCTTCCCCGATGCGCCGCGCGAGCTCTGCGCCATCGCCACCCGAGCGCTTTCGCTCGACCCCGCGAGTCGCTACCCGGACGCCATGGCGCTCGCGGCCGACCTCGAAAACCACCTGCTAGGCCGCCGCGTCGCCGCGTACGAGTACAGCTCCATCGAGCTGCTGCGCCGTCTCGTCAGGGCCTGGCGTGTGCCACTCGCCATCATCGCTGCCGCCCTCGTCTCGCTCGCCGTCCTCGGCGTCCTGTCCGCCGAGCGCATCATCGCCGAACGTGATCGCGCCATCGTAGCCGAAGCCGAGGTCGCAGAGGCCCTGGCCATCGCCGACACCAACCTCGGCCGCGCGTTGCTCGGACTCGCCGAGCGCCACCGCGAGGCCGATAGCAGGGCCGAAGCAGAGCTGGCGGCGACCTCGGCGCTCATGCGACTCGGCCATGCCGCGAAGACGGTTCAAAGAACCGACAGTTTCAGCGCCGACACTGTCGAAGGGCCAAACATTCTTGCCGGCGCCGACAGCCCTCGCCTCGTCGCCCTTGGCCTCGCCACCCACTTCGATGTCCCACGCCCCACCATCGCGGCTTCGCTCGAGCTCCCCGACTGCCCGCGCCTCGTCCTGGACGAGCACGCGGAGCTCGCGTTCTGCCTCACCGACGGCGTCCTCCATCGTCTCGGGCCGGCCAGACCGCAGCGCGTCGCGACGATCACCGGTCCTATCCTCGACGCCGCCATCTCGGGCGGGCGTCTCTACGTCAGCTCCGGCGTGGCGAAGGTAGAGGTCTACGACGCCGCCACCGGTCTACTCCGCCCCGAGCCACCGCTGATCGTCTCAAGCCAGCCCCGCCTGTCCGTGGTCTCGGGGGCCAGCGATTCGTTGTGGCTCTTGTGGGGCTTCAAAGCGGTGCGCCACCGCGACGACCACGGCACCCCGGTCGTCGAGTCGTTCGCCGCCTGTCCGACCCGCGGCGAGATGGTCGAAGCCATGTTCGAGTCCCGCGCCTCCACCTTCTCGCTCTGCAACGACGGCGTCCTGCGCCAGGTTCCGGTCGTTGACGGGGTCGTGCCCTATCCGGCGACGCTCGACCTCGGCGTTCACGGGCGCGCCGTCGCGGTCGCTGGCGACATCGCCTTCGTGCTCACCGAGTCCGGGCGTCTCCTGCGAATCCGCCTCGCTCCCGAGCTACGCCTCGATTGGTCCGTCGAGACGGGGCTCGATACCGCCATGGACCTCCGGATCTCGCCTGCGGGCGACGTCCTCGCCATCCAGGCCGAGGGTGTCGGCGTGACCCTCGTCGACCCGCGCGACGGCCGCATCCGCCACCGTCTGCCCCTGGCATGGAGCGATCGCGCCCGGTTCAATCGCGACGGGCGCGTCGTCACGGTCCCACCACCCGGTCGCCACCCGGAGGCCATCACCTGGAACCTCCCCGAACGCGACATTGCCTTGCGCGTCGGGCGCGTCGGCGCCCCGGGACTCGCGACCTTCGCCGTGGGTGACGACCCGGCCCTGGTCGGCGGCCGCATCTATGTCATCGGCGACGGCGCCGGCGAGCTGCGGGTCGTGCGTGAGAGCGGCGAGGTCATCGCCCGACGGCGCTTCGGAAGTCAGGTCTTGAAGCGTGTCGAGCTCTTTGGTGAGCGCGTCTTTGCGTCGGCGATTGCGGAGTACCAGGTCTTCGAGCTCGACCTCGCTCTGCACGACCGCGGCCGCCTGGGGGCGCCTGGATCCAAGTTGCGCCGCCTGGTTGTGCTCGCCGACGGCACGGTGCTCGGCGCCGACTACTCGCGTCCGCTGTCTCGACTGGTGGCCAACGACATGACGACGCTGGGCGACCACATCAGCGTCGACCTCGCGGTCTCGCCACACAAGCGGACCGCCGTCAGCGTGGCGCTCGATGGGCAGGTCGCACTCTTTGCCGGCGGCGAGCTCGTAATCATCGCGCACCATGCAGGCGCGAGCGCCGTTGCCGTCGATGAGCACAACGTCTTCGTCGTCACCCCCGACGCCATCCTTCGCCTCGACCTCGCCGGAGCCGTCATAGCGCGGATGCCGACGGGCGCGGAGAAGGTCCTCGACATCGCGACGTCGGCGCGCGGGCACCTGGCGGTGGGCAGGGCCGATGGGACGACGGTCCTGTTGGGGCCTGACGGTGAGCCGGTGGCGGTCTTCGGCGGGCATTCCGAAAGGGTGTCGCAGGTCGAGGTGCGCGGCGACATCGTCTACACCGCGAGCTGGGATGGGACGCTCATGCGCCATCGGATCCCTGACGACAGCTTCGATGCGCATGCCCACCTCATCGACCTCTCGGCGCGCTGGGGGCTCTCGCTGCGCGACATCTTCGAGTGACGAACTCGGGTTTGCCGGAGTACCACTCCGTGGCTAGAATCGAGGCGTGACCATGAGAACCCCACGCGTTGGCCTATTGAGCTCTGCGTTTGCTTGCGTACTTGTCTGCGTCGCCCAACCGACCTTCTCGGCCGAGCCCGAGCCGGTTCAGGCGCCGGCCGAGCCGACGGTGGTCTGCGCGCCCAACGGGACCGGAGCGCGACTCGCGGTAGAGCTCGGGTTCGCGGAGCTCATGCGCCTCCATCGCGGTCGCGTTCCGGGCCCAACCGGACAGCAGGTCATCGGCCAGCGACTCGAACGACTGCTCGAGCGCTTCGTGCGCTTCGAACGATTCGTCGACGACGCCCTCGGCGAGGCGTGGAACTCGGCCCCCGACCGGCGTCGCGATTGGCAGACGACCATCTCGGACTACATGCGCCGGCGCTATCTCGACCGTCTCGGCTCTCCCATCGGTGCGCGTCTCGAGGTCGTCTCCGTGCGCCACGACTGCGACGAGGCACGAGTCCAAATGGTGGTCCACGGCGCGGGGGGCCGCAAGAAGTCCGAGGTCGAGCTGCGTATGGTGCTCGTCCCGCCGCGCGCGGACGAGCTCACCGAGGAGGCCCAGCCGACCGACCCCAACGGGCCGTCGAACTGGCGGGCTTTCGATGTCGCCGTCGACGGGGTGTCGCTGCTCGAGACGTGGAAGGGTCGCTTTCGCCGCATCTTCGCCGACGGTGGGGTCGCCGCTATCGACGAGCACCTGCGAAACCTCGGCACGAGGTCCTCGCGGAGCAGCGAGCCGTAGCGTCGAGCCATCCCACAAGCACGCGTCCGCCCCCTTTCTTCAGGGAGCCGAGCTCGGCTTCGTCACCGTGCGCACCGACCCCGTGGCGGGCCTGGCACTCAGCAGAGGCGCGAGCGCCTTGGCGATGGCTGCGGCGTCGTACCGGGTCAGGTCGGCGGCGTCACGCTCGTAGATATCGGGGAAGCGCACGAGGCGCCCGTCTTCGACCAGGACCGTCTGGTAGGCGAGGTGGGTCGGAATCGCCGTGAGCGACAGCGTCGTCGTCGTGCGGTGGTAGGCCAGCGCTTCGTCGAGCGCGAGCCCCTTTTCCGGGAGGAGAAAACGCGCCAGCGCCGTCGGGTCGGAGAGCCGGACACAGCCCGCAGACAAGGCGCGGGCGTCCTTGCCAAATGCGTTTTGCTGAGGCGTATCATGCAGATAGATGCTCTGCGTGTCGGCCAGCAGGAACTTGAGCTTGCCCAGCGGGTTCTCGGGGCCAGGCCTCATCCGCACACGCCAGCGACCGGTCTTAGGGTCGACACTGACATCATAGCCCTTGTCGATGAGGAGCTCTGGGATGTCCTTCACCTCGGGGCGCAGACGCTCGTCGACGAGCCTTGTTGGGACGTGCCAGCTCGGGTTGACGACGATGGCGTAGAGCGGGGCCGACAACATCGGCGTCTGGTCGCGGTCGGTGTTCTTGCCGACGACGACGGGCATAGCGAGCTCGCCGCGGCCGTCACGCTCGACGACGAGCGCATAGGCGTTGACGTGGACCAGGAGCTGGACACCTTCGTCGGCGCGCAGATCAAGAGCGCGAAAACGGGCGAGCGCGAGCGCGACGTCGGCGACGGGCTGCTCGATGGGGTCGTTCAGGCGGCGTCGTGTGAGCGGGTCGAGCACGACGGTCGGCGGCAGCTTCTTGTCCTTCTGCCAGCTCTGAAGGGCACGCTTCAAGCGGTCGTCGAAGTAATCGCGAAGGCGGCCCGAGACCCCCTCATCGCCATAGCCCTCGACCCTCAAGCGGTCGCGCAGCAGTCCGACCTCGGGGGCCGTGACGCCGACCCGAATGGTGTACGAGGTCTCGGGCAACGGGGCCACCGCCTGGTCCATGCGGCGCGCATAAAGCGCCAGCATCTCGGTCAGGGCGACGTAGCGGCGATGGCGCGGGATGAGCGCCTCGATGGCGGGGGCGAGCGGCCGTGTCTCGAGCAGGCGGGTGCGGGCGACGGGCTTGAGCGACGCAGGCGCGAAGACGTTGACGAGCTTGCGCCCGTATCGTGCCCACTCGCCGTCGGTGGCGGACTGTCGGGGTGGCGAGATCGGCAGGACACCGTGGCGCGGGAGACTGGCGCCGAGGCGCGTGAGGGCCACCTTGTCTTCAGGCTCGAAGGGCGGGCGCGGCGCGGGCTCGACCGTTGGCGCGTCGGGCGTCTTTGTTGTGTCGGGGTCGCCTTCGTTCTCGGCCGGTTCGACGGTCTGACCTGGCTCGCCGGTTTCTACGGCCTCGCCTGTCTCGTCTTTCTCGACGGGCTCGCCTTTCTCGACGGGCTCGCCTTTCCCGACGGGCTCGCCTTTCTTGTCTTTCCCGACGCGCTCGCCTTTCTCGCCTTTCTCGTCTTTCTCGTCAGGCTCCCCGGCGTCGGTGGGGGCAGGCTCCACTTCAGCTTGCGTCTTTTTCGGGGGCGGTGGAGTCGGCGCGCGCTCGCGCCCGAGGGCGGGGCTGCCCGACGCGCACACCATCAAGAGTACCATCATCGTCGTGCACCCGAAGAGGTGGGTGTGGATGGTGTCTCGTCGCTCGACCTTCATGCGACTGCTCCGGCGTTCGCCCCGAGGAAACGGGTCGGGCTCATGGCCTCGGGGGTGGAGACACCCAGGGCCGCATCCGCCCCGAGCTCGCCGACAGCACACGCGGTGGTCATGCCGTGGCCACCGAGCCCCGCGACCCACGAGAAGCCAGCCACGCGTGGGTCGCGCCCGAT
The DNA here is from genome assembly GCA_942493285.1 of uncultured Myxococcia bacterium. Taxonomy (GTDB): domain Bacteria; phylum Myxococcota_A; class UBA9042; order PHBI01; family PHBI01; genus WYBB01. The sequence continues at coordinate 3,802,366 of OW818691.1, read as the reverse complement.
GATGAAGCGCTGGTCCGGGGTGAGCACACGAAGGCCCGCCCAGCCGCGCGTAGGGCGCACATCCGAGAGGCGCGGGACGAGGTCGAAGAACTTCCTGGCGAGTTCTTCTTTCGCGGCCGGGTCGACCGGCGGGTCCATCGGGTGGTCGTCGGGCCAGGGGGTCGAGTCGCAGGCGCACATCAAGAGCCCCGGGCCTTCGGGGCGGAAATAATAGCCGGCAGTGCCGTTCCAGACCCAGGGCGCTGCGCGGTCGACCAGGGCCGTCGATGCGGTCACGAAGAGGTGGCGACGGACCGGCTGAAAGGGGAGGGGAGACAGGCCTGCGAGGGCTGCGACGGAGTTCGCGCCGAAGCCCGAAGCGTTGATGAGGTTGTTGGTCGCGATGCGTCCACGCGAGGTCTCGACGGCCTGGATCTGCCCGTTGTCGACCTCGACCCCGGTGATGCGGGTCTGTGGGAAGAAGCAGCGGCGTACGGGAACGAGGAAGGTCCGCGTGAGGCCGTGGATGTCGACCACTCCGTCGCCGGGGACGAAGATCCCGCCGTCGAAGTCAGCGTCGTGGAGCGCACCGACGCGGGCCATGACCTCGTCCCGGTCGAGCCGTTGGGCGGCGAGCGAGGCCTCCGCGCTGGCGAGGGTCCACAGGTGGTCGATGAAGGCGGCGTTGCCGATGAGTAGGCCGCCCGTCTTCTTCAGGATCGGCGAGCCGTCCTCTTCGTGCAGCGACTCGAGCCGGGCATACGAGCTCGTCGCGAGGGCGAGTGTCGTCGGCTCTTCGATGAGGCGGCGCAGGATGGCCGCGTTGCGCCCCGAGCTGTGAAAGGCCGGGATGGCCTCCTGCTCGAGGATGACGAGGTCGGTGACACCCCGGCGCCACAGCGCGTTCGCGGTCGCGAGGCCCGCGAATCCGCCGCCGACGATGACCACCGCCGCCGAGCGCGGAAGGTCATGATTCGTGGGGTCAGGCGCCAGCGTCATGGCGGGGCGTGTACCCGAACGCGTGGTCAAATGCCATGCCTTCCTCGGAGCTCGTTACCACGGCATTGATGGCCATGGGCGACGAAGACGACGACTGCGATCGCCCCCAACGGTGGCCGATACGGCTCGCTGCCAGGGAGCTCATGCGGCCTGCTCGCCGAGCGTCATGAGCCATCCTGCGACGCGGTGGTCGGGGGAGGCGATGGTGCTCGCGCGTGCGAGGTGGGAAGCCGCGGCGCGTGAGTCACCAAGCGCCAGGAGTGCGGCTCCGCGGAGGGCGTCGAGGCGATCGGCGGCGACCTTGGCGCCCTCGGCGCGGGCAGCGCACACGAGTGCCCGGCGCGGTAGCTTGGCGGCGACCATCAACCAGGCACGGCCGAGCCAGGCCTCGCCCTCGGCGCAGTCGGTCTCGGCCTCGCCACGGCAGATGGGGCAGACGGGAGGGCGTTGTGAGGTGCGTGCTCTCGGCGCGCCGAGCCGGGCGGCGCGGGCGAGCTGCTCGGAGACCGGCAGCGCGTTGTCGCAGGCGAAGCACAGGTAGATGTCGTCGATGCGTGAGCTCGGGTCGGTCGGGTCGCCCACGAGGTCGGCGCGCTCGGCGAGCCAGGTCGGGATCGCGTGGCCTCCGATGCGTGTCGCGAGGATCGCCCGCGACAGTCGGATCTTGGCGACCTCGATCGGCACGATCGCGAGCGGCGGGAGCATCGGCGGCGATCCGGTGTCGGGGTCTTCGGCGCGTGTGTCCCCGGCGAGTCCGGAGCGCGCGAGCTCGCGCAGCTCGGTGGCTTCCGAGGCGCCGAGATCCTGCGCTTCGGCCACCAGGGCGAGCATGCCGGAGCGGCGATCGATGAGTGCGGTGATGATCGTGACGAGACCCGACTTGCGCCCGTGGCTCTCGAAGAGGACCGCCTCGTAGGGGCGTCCCGACGAGAGTCGCGCACACAGCTTGGGTTGGCTCAGGTCGCGTTGGACATAGCCGCCGTGGGTGGCCCCGGCGTTCTTCTTGGTCTTCTTACGCTTTCCGACTCTCTCGCTGCCGATGGGCGATTGCACCGACTGGACCATACAGACCTCCGAACTGGTCTCGGAAGGTAGTCGACCCGTTCGCCCCGTCCAGAAAACCCCCGTCCGCAGGCGTGGACCTCAGGTCGTCGGGTTCACCGGGAGGCGGAAGAGGGTCGTGAAGTTGAGCCCGATCTGGGCCGCCATGCTCTCCACGTCGAGGCCGCGCAGCTCGGCCATCTTGGCCACCCCGATCGGCACATTGGCGGGCTCGTTGGTGTCTGCGGTGGGCCCCATATAAGGGCAATCCGTCTCGGTCAGGATGCTCTCGATCGGCAGCTTCTGGACCATGCGCTGAAAGCTCTCGGCGCGCACGACGACCGGTGGGATCGAGAGGTGATATCCCGCCTCGGCGATCTGCACCGCGAGCTTCAGCTTGCCTCCAAAGCAATGGAAGTCCGCACGCTTCACCCCCATCTCGCGCAGGATGGAAAACGTGCGTTCCTCGGCTTTACGCGTGTGTAGGATGAGCGGCTTGTCGGCGGCGAGCGCGACCTCGATGAGGCGCCGCAAGACCCGCTCCTGCTCGGCCATGTGCTCGGTCTCCCAGTAGGCGTCGAGGCCACACTCACCGATGGCCGCGAGCTGGTCGGCGTGGGCCGCGATGAAGTCGACCTCGGCGTCGGCGTCGAACGGCGCGGGCGGCGCCCAGGGGTGTTTCCAGGTGGCCCTGTCGATCTTGGCCGCGATGGCGTCAACCGGGTAGATCCCGAGTGCTGGCAAGAGGTTGTCGTGCCGCGCACAGAGCTCGAGGATGGCCCGGTTGCTGCGCGGTTCGAGCCCGTTGACGATGATACGAGTCACGCCTGCCGCTGCGGCTCGCTGGGCGATCTCGTCTTCTCGACCTTCAAAGGTGGGGTGGACGATGTGGGCGTGGACGTCGACGTACATGAGGGCTCCCGGAGGGCACCGTGCTGGCGTCGGGCGTCTACCACAAACGGACACCGCTGTGTCCGCTCAGGTGCCGCCGGGACGCTCGGGCGGTGGCGCGTCGGAGAGCCGCAACACGGCGGCGCGGACCTTGCCCTTCACGCGTGGGGTCGCAAAGAGCAATGCGTCCTCGTTGACCGCAAAGGTCTGGTCCACGGCTGTCGGCAGGGCCTTCGCGATGGCCTCGGGGAAGCTCTCGCGTGCCACCTTCTGCTTGGCCGGGCGCACGGCCTTGCGGCGCTCGAAGGTCAGCGCCCGCAGGTTGAAGCCGGCGACCGGAAACCCATCGCGCATCTTCAGGTGGGCCCGCTCGACGAGCATGGTCCGACCATCGAGCGCGAAGCCGCCGACCGCTCGTGAGAAGCGACCATCGAGCTCCGTCGCGCCATCGCGGGTGACATGCCACGCCGAGTGTTCGCCCGCCCCGACCCGGCGCGCGATGAGGACGAGCCCCTCGTCGGTCTCGATTGTGTGGGTGCCGCGCCCGACCTGGATCTCAGGGAGCGAGCGGGCCTTGCCGGTGGGTCTCCCGGTCTCGTCGAGTGCCAGGACCTCGAGCGTCTTGCGTGAGCAGCTCTCACTGCGGCAGCGGCCGACGACGAGCACGAAGCCTTCGTCCGTTGCGACGAGGAGCTCTGGCCGTTCATCTTTGCGGCGGTCGAGCGGGAAGAGCCCCTGCGTCTCGAGGCGCGCGTCGAGCGAGATGCAGAGCGGGGTCACCCCATCGCGTACACACACCAGCGCCTCCTCCTCACGTTCGGCGACGAGCGGCACGCCGTTGAAAGCGCCCCCCTCCTCGGCCGCGAGGACCTTCACCGCCGAGGTGTCGAGCGGCGTCTTCGCGTCGAGCACCATGGCCTCGAGGCGTCCCGAAGCCACCCACATCGCGACGAGGCTCGGTCCGATCCGCACGAGGCTCGGAGGCGTCGTGTCGTCGCGTTGGAGCAGGCGACGGTCCTTCTCCCTGGGCGTTGGGGTCGCCTCGCCCGGGCCCCGGACCTGCTCGTAGCGGATCAGCATCGGCCCCTCGGCGGTCGCCGCGACGAGTACCAGCAGCTCACCGTCGAAGGCCGCAGCGTCGATCGAGAAGGCCTCGAGCTCGATGTTCCAGGCGACGATGGTCGCTTCGATCGCGGGCAGCGCGTCCGACGCGTCCGGCGCGTCCGGGTCGACGAGCTCTTCGGCGATGACCTCGCCAGCGGCCTCGGTGGCCGCGGGCGCCGACGCCTCGGGTGGTGGCGCGGGTTCGTCGCCCTGGCACGCGATGGACAGAGAGAGCAGACCCGCGAGTGCCGGTCGCCAGAGACGTCGAAGCGCGGTCGGTGCCGCGCTGTTGAGGTGATGCTTCACGTCGCCCGATCCACCACAGGATCGGACGACCGTCGAAAAAATGGCCGCCGCCATCGTTGAGCGAGCGACCCGATGTGCACACGAGGTCGTCGCACCCCAACCGGTTGCGCCTACGGTCGTGCGGGTCCCGATTGGGCCACACACCACAGCGCTCGCGGGGGGCCTTTCAGCCGACGAGCGGATCGAGCCGGTTGGTGAGCCTCTCAACCCCGTTGCCGGGCCACGTCTTGGTCTTCTCGCCGCCCTTCCACAACACGTTGAAAGGCAGATCGTGGACGTCTTTGAGCCACTCGCCGTGCGCGCGTTTGAACTCGGTCAGGCCGCGCTGGTCGAGCAACATCTTCCCGAAGCGGACCTTGCCCTCATAACGCGCCGAGCTCTGGCCGAGGAAGCCCGACAGCTCGGTCGTCCAGGCGTTGCACGCCCCGCAGTCGCTCTTGCCGAGCATGAGGTAGGCGACGCCGCTACCCACGAAGTCCTGCCAGTTGCTTCCGTCAATCGTTTCGAGCTCAACCATGGGTCCCTCCACCTCACAAAGTCTGTTCCGTTACTGAAACACGTGACCCGCTCCGGCAAGGGCGTCGCCAGGCGCTTGTATCCCGTCACAAACGACAAGACCCCGAGCCGTGAGGCTCAGGGTCCCGTTGGAATCCACTCGCGGGCGGTCGCCCGAGCAGACGTCTCAGATGACGTCTCGATGCGTTTCGGCACCACATAGGATGAAACGCATCGAGACCGATCGGATCGCTCGGGCGAGCCTTCCCGCCCCTGCCGCGGGAGCGGGGCGGTCGCCCGAGCAGACGTCTTAGATGACGAACTTCTCGCCCTTCTTCCAGTCGGCGCCGCAGAGGCCACCCGACATGAGGGCCTGAACCGTGCGCAGCGTCTCGCGCGGGGCGCGGCCGGCGTTGGTGTCGTTCACGGACACCGAGCGGACGACGCCCTTGTCATCGACGACGACCGTCGCGCGATAAGCGATGCCGTCCGACTCCTTCAGGACGTCGAAGGCCTTGGACACCGTGTGGTTGGTGTCGGCGATGACCGGGTGGGTAATCTCCTGCGCGAAGGTGGCGCGGTCTGCAAACCAGGCCTTGTGCGAGAAGAAGCTGTCGGTCGAGACACCGATGACCGACACGCCGTCGTCGGCCAGCTCGGGACCGAGCTCTTCGAAGCCGCGGATCTCGGTCGGGCAGATGAACGTGAAGTCCAGCGGGTACCAGTAGATGACGTGCCACTTGCCGGCGTAGTCCTTGCTCGACAAGGTGACTTCTTCACCCTTGTGGTAGGCTTTGGCGGTCCATTCCGGGGTCTGCTTTCCGATAAGGCTCATGTGTATTCTCCCGAGTGCGTCGCGGCTGTTGACTCGTTGGCCGCCGAAGTGCCGCTTGGATAGGCACCCGGTCCCGCGGCGTCAAGCGCGCTTTCCGCGGGGGCCCTCCCGGGGCGCTCCCGCTCACTCGAGTCGCCGCACCTGCCACACGGGTAAGCCTCCACACCCGCCGCCAACCGGCTCGGACCGCGTCACCTCGACCCCGAGTCCAGCCGCCTCGTCTCCACCGCGCCACCTCCCCGTCACGCGGGCCGCCGTTGTGCAACCATCCTCGTAGCACGGGACCGGCCCCTTACGGATGCAGGCCGGCAAGACGAGCTCGCTCACCTCCTCCCCGGCAATCGCGCGCATCGGCACGAACCCAGCGCGCTCGAGCAGGCGTGACAGCTTTGGCGCTCGCACCGCTCCGACCCGCGCCAGTCGCCGCCCACGCGCCTCTTCGTCCTCGTTGTGTCTCGGCGCCAGCTCGTGGCCCGACAACAACACCTCGTCGACCACCGCCTTGCGGTCGTCGGTCCGCAGCACCCTGAGGCGCCAGTCCCCCTCGCCGTGCCCCTCGCGCTCGACCACCGCCACCGTGCATGGCGTCGGGGGCAATCGCCGGGAAACCCAGCGCGCTCAGCGGCTCGACCCCCGACAATGCGGCCCCCGCCAGGACCCGGGTCGTATCCTGCGCTTCGACTCGGACAAGACGCACGTCGGGCGCACAGACGGCCTCTTCCGGGGCCCTGCGCGGGCCACGCTTCCGCCCATCGACCCGGCGCCGCACGAGCTCGATCTGGGCTGACTCGCCTTCGATCCGTACCGCCCCGATCCCAACAGGAATACAAGCGTCTTCAAGCTCTCGGGGTTGAGCCCGCCCGACCCTGGGCCCAGCGGCCGGCCACCCCGTAAGCTCGGCTTTGCGCTGACCATGCCGTACGACCGTCAAGGTGCCTCGCCCGTCTGGTCGCCAACCGACGAGCCAGCCACCGCCCGCGAACAACGCTCCGCCGTCGGCCCACAGCGGGTCGGTCGTCGGCGACAACACGGTGACCTCGGTCCCGCCGTCCGCGCCGCCGTCTACGGCAACACCCGCGTCGACAACAGCGGTATCGCCGACATCACCAACCTCGGTCCCACCGACGCTATCACCACCGCGGCCAGCCCCTTCAACATCGCCGGCACGCGTGTCGATGCCAACCTCCGGTGCACCGTCATCCACCCCATCCAGCGTCGCCGCCACGTCCGGCGCTCCGATGACCTCGGGGTCTGCGGGCCGCGTCTGGCATCCGCCACCGAGCGCCATCCCGACCGCACAGACGCAGACGGCCACGCCACGGCCGAGCCGCTTTGCCTTGGGCCCAGGCTTCCGCTCCTCGTGTGCATTGACGTGGCTCTCACAACCCATGACAATCCTTCCCTCGGAGGGTCCATTACCACCACGTCCCAGAAGACGCAGCACCAGCTCGCACATGCTGCTTCGGTGCTCGGAAGAAAGACCGCGATCGTTGCCGTCGCCATCGGTCTGGGGCTCAGCGTCCTGGCCTTCTTCGCCATGCGCTCGGTCGCCGTCTCCGACGCCCAGGAGATCTTCGACGAGCGCGCCCAGCGGGTCGCGGACGCCATCGAAGCGAAGGTCGCGCTGCCCGTCCAAGGCCTCGAAGCCATCCTCGCCTACCGCCGCTCCCAGGACACCGACGACAGCGCCTCCGCCCGCCCTCCCATCCTCGAACCGTCCCGTCGCGCAGCCTTTTCCCGCTTTGCCCGCGCTCTGCTCCAACGACACCCTAGCCTCGCCGCCCTGGAGCTCGCACACGTCGTCGCGGCCGACGATCGGGCCGCCTTTGAACGTTTTCTCCGCGAGAGCCTGGTCGAGCCCGGTCGCCCTCCGCCGCCCTCCATCGCTATCCGCGAGCTCGACCTCAACGGCGCCAAGACCGCCCCACTCGTGGCCTCGCCCCTACGCGAACGTTATTACCCGCTCATCGCCCTCGAGCCCTGGAGCGTCGACATCGTAGGGCTCGATGTGGCCTTCGAGCCCGAACGCCGCCGCGCCATCGAGACCGCAATCGAACGAGCCGAGCGTTATTGCAGCCCTCGCTTCACGATGGTCGAAGACCCCGAAGGCACACACTCGGTCGCGGTCTACGAGCCCGAATATCGCGGCGGCTTCGTGCCCGCGGACAAGGCTGCCCGCCGCGAGCGCATCGTCGGCCTCGCCATCGCCATCTTCCGTATCGACCCACTCGTCCGCCAGGCCCTCGAAGGCCTCGACATGGCTGGCCTCACCATCGCCATCCACGACCGCTCCCCTGACCTCGACCCGACGGACCCGCGCAGCGAGCTCTTCTCGGCCGTCCCGTCGAGCTCGTCCGCCACTCCCAGAGGACCCGACGCCTCCGAGGCCGCCATCGAGAAGACGTTCGAGTTCGCCGGCCGCCGCTGGGCGGTCGAGGTTCGCGCCGCCCTCCGACCCGCGATGGGCGGGGCCTGGATAGCCCTGGCACTCGGTGCGGGTGTCTCGGTCTTCATAGCACTCGCACTCGGCGCCCTGGCCGAAGCCCGCCGCTTCCGACGCGAGATGAAAGACGTCAAGCAGCTCGGCCAATACGAGGTCATCCGCCTCATCGCGGCCGGCGGCATGGGGCGTGTCTACGAGGCGCGCCACCTCCTGCTCAAGCGCCGCACGGCCCTCAAGGTCGTCTCGCGGGAGGTCGCCACCGAAGAGATGCTGCGCCGCTTCGAGCGTGAGGTCCATGCCACGAGCCTGCTCAGCCACCCAAATACCGTCGTCGTCTTCGACTACGGGCGCAGCCACGACGGTCACTTCTATTACGCCATGGAGTACATCGACGGGCCGAGCTTCGACGCGCTCGTCCGCTTTGACGGGCCGCTGCCTGCCGAACGTGTCAAAGCGCTGAGCATTCAGGTCTGTGGCGCTCTCGCCGAGGCCCACGCGCAAGGCTTCGTCCATCGCGACGTCAAGCCGCAGAACCTCATGGTCACGCGCCGCGGCGGCCGCCACGACTACGTCAAGGTCCTCGACTTCGGCCTCATCAAGGACATGCACGCCCGCAGCAGCACACGCCTCACCGAGAGCGGCTCGGTGACGGGCACCCCCGGCTACCTCCCACCCGAGGTCTTCGACCACCCGAACCGGATCGGCCCCGCGGTCGACGTGTACGCGGTCGGCTGCGTCATGCACCTCCTCTACACCGGGCGCGAGGTCTTCGAGAGCCCGCTGTCGAGCGAGGTCATCGCCAAACATATTGCGGAGATCCCGCGCCCGCCGTCTGAACGCTTCGGGCTCGACCCGGTCTTCGACGCCGTCATCATGCGCTGCCTCGCCAAAGACCCGGCCGAGCGCTTCGCGACCTGTGCCGAGCTCATGCGCGCTCTCGAGCTCTTGCGCCTGGACCCCTTCCCCGACGTCATGGCGCAAGCCTCATGGCAACGCTGGGAGGCCGTGCGGGATACACGCGCGCCAACCGGGCTCGACGACCACGGGGCAGCCTTGCAGCGCCTCGGCATCGCGCTCAAGCAGAGCCCATCACAAGAGCGCATCCACGACGCGCGCGCCTACCAGCGCACCGAGACCGGAATGCGTCCCCCCGCGCCCTGAGCCCGGGGACACGCCCATGAAGTCAGCGGGCACAGGGGCTGTCACAACATCCCCTCAGGACGGGGTTGCTGGCGGTCAGCTCCCTTGTCGGTCGCTGGGTCCAGGGAACGGGGTTGCCTATGGCGGGACGGCGCCTATTGTGGCCGGCCAACTTTGAGACATAGGGGGAAGCTGTGACTCTACCGAAGCGGCGATTGCCGGGGACGGCGTACTTTCTGAGTCCGGTGTGTGACCGGAAGGAGTTTCGGCTCAAGCCGACGAACGAGACGAAGGCGGCGTTTGCGTTCACGCTCGTCGAGTCGGCGATGAAGCACGGGATCGACATCATCGCGGTGATGCAGATGTCGAGTCATTACCATGCGGTCGTGTACGACCGGCTCGGGACACTGTCGGATTTCCTGCGGGACTTCCATGGGCTAATGGGCAAGTACGGCAACGCGCGGGACGGCGTCGAGAACACGAAGTTCTGGAGCGCTGAAGACAGCGAGACGGTCGAGATAGGCGACATGGACACGCTCGTCGCCAAGGTGGCGTACACGCTGGCCAACCCGACCAAGGACTTCATCGTCGAGGACCCCGAGAAGTGGATGGGGGTCATGACGCCGGTCGACGCGATCGGCGGCGGGGCCGGCAAGATCTACGAGCGGCCCAAACGCTTCTTCGACCCCGAAGGGACGACGTCCGAGGCGGTGATGCTCTGCTCGGACTATCCGTGGGAGCTCGACGAGCTGTTGCCACTGGCCGAGCTCAAGGAGCGCGTGAAAGTGCGGGTCGATGCCTACGTCGCCGCGGCGAAGGCCGAAGTCGCGGCAGGGCGGCGCGAGTTCTCGGGCCTCGAGAATGCCAAGAAGCTGTCGGTTTGGCACTCTGCCAATATCGCACCGAGCGGCGAAGTCGGGCGCAAAGCCAAGCCCCGCAAACGTGTCGCCGCCGCGAAACAGGGGCGCCTCCAGGCGATGCTCGAACAGCTCCTGGCATTCCGACAGGCCCACCGCAAAGCCTGGCGGGCACTGAGCCGCGGCGTCCGCGACGTGATGTTCCCAGCCGGCACCTGGATGGCATGGCGATTCTACGGCGCCCAACGCGAAGACGGCATCAATGAGACCCTCGAAGCCCCGAGTTGAGCCGCTCTCAGGCTGACCTCGCCCAAGCGACATGCAGCCGCCTTATCGCGTCCACCTCAACCCAGTGCCCGACATCTTCCAACCCCGCCCAGGCCAAGACCCCACCGGCCGCGGCCCCCCTTTGCCTCAAGCCCGCCGGCGTCGCCGATGCGAGGGGCGAGTGCGCGACTCTCGGACCTCGCCTCAGGACGGGGTTGATGGGGGTTGCGGAGCCCAAAGCCGAGCTATAGCGAAAGTGGCGGGGGCGGCTTGTGAGTCTCGGGTGACATCGACATCCCGACCTTGTACTCGACGTACTCGGGTCGATTCACGATGAGCCACGCGAGCTGGCGGACCTTCTCGAGCGCGTCCGAGTCCATCGCAAGGTTGCGCATGATCGACTTCGTCCAGCGCATTTCGTCCGGCTCGAAGTCGCCGCTCAGATGACCGTTGCGCACAGCAAGGTCGAACAGGACCGTGCCCGGAAAGGGAACCACCGCGAAGAAGAGCGCATAGTCGAGACCTTGATCGACGTTTCGCCGGGCGGTCCGGACGGTGTCGAAGATCTCCGCGACCGTCTCGTCCGGATAGCCGATCATGTAGTTGCCGGAGACGCGGATGCCGGCGTCGTTGAACGCGCGGATAAGCTTGCCCGTGTCGCGCCCGGTGGGATCGACGGTCCGCTTGCCGCTCGCGTACTTGTCGATGATGCGCTGCGTGGCCGACTCGAATGGCAGCGCGATGGTCGTGAACCCCGCGTCCGCCATGGCGCCGATGAGCTCGAGATCGACGTGCAGCTCGCCGGACTTTTTCACGAAGAGGTGACAGATGTTGACGCCGTTGACGTCGAAGAGCTCGAAGCCCATGTCGGTAATCAGCTTGAAGAGCTGCAGCGCGCGTGGCTTCTTTGCCAGCAGGCTGTCATCCTCGAGGAAGATCTGCTTGGCGCCGAGGTCCTTGAGCACCGTCAGCTCTTGGATGACGCGCTCGATCGACTTCATGCGGTAGGCGCCGATCTCGCCCCCTGGGGAGCCCTTCTCCTCCTTGGAAATGTGGCAATACAGGCAGCGGAATGGGCAGCCCCTGGAGGTCTGGACCGAAGCGTAGCGGATGATCTCGCCCGGCTTGAAGTTGCCGCCGTGCGGCCGCGAGATCTTCCAGTACTGACGGAGCGGGAGCAACTCCCACGCGGGCACGGGCAGCTCGTCGAGGTTGGTGCAGACCGCGCCCATCTGCCTGACTACCTCGCCGCCGGCATCATCGAGGAAGGCGACCCCGGGGGTGTCCGACAGCTTGCCTCGTCCTTCGAGCGCGCGGGCGATGTGGATGACCGTGTCCTCGGCCTCGGAGAGCGCGATGAGGTCGACACCGGCGGCGAAGAAGCGGCTGCGCAGGCTTCGCGCGTTGACGCCGCCGCCGAGGATGAGCTTGTCGGGCATCGCGGCGCGGAGGGCCCGCACGAGCTCGAGACAGGTTGATGTCTGCGGCGTGAAGATCGATGAGAGGCCGATCACGTCGTAGCTCGACGCGATCTCGAGGATCGACGCGGTCGTCATGCCGACGCGGCTGAGCCCGCTCGGCATCGTCGTCACGTTGAAGAAGGTCTGTTCGAGCGGCTGCTCGTCATCGCCTACGGCGCAATCGAGGATCCGGACCTCGTAGCCGCTGCGGCGCAATGAGCCGGCAAGGTAGGCCAGGCTGAGCGAGCCGTCGGGCTTCGCGACCTCTCCTGGCGCGAACTGAAGCGGCGGATAGAGCAGGAGGAAGCGTGGATTGTTGACCCGGATCTCATCGAGCTTGAACCCCAAACGCACCTCCCAGCGCCGAGCGCCGCCGAAGAGTGTGTAGGAAAAGCAAACGGGGTTGGGCTGTCAAGGGACGTCAAGGGACGAGGTTGAAGAGGGCGCTGGGCGCGACTTGGTGATGGTTCCGCCGTCACAGAGGGTCGCAGGCGGGCCGGTAGGTGCTCTTCGGGTCGGAAGATGCCGATGGCGGCGGGCTGGCCCAGGCCTCAGGGCGCAGTGGAGCCTTCGTCCACGTCCTTGACGAACGCAGGAGAGTCAGGCCGCGGCGCGCGCACCCGATGGACCGCGCTGTGAAATGGTCTTCAGCCCGACGGAGTGTCCCAGGGCTGTGTCAGGTGTCTCGGATGGGACAGCCGTGGGACAGTTCCAGCCCCGCCTGCGGCGCGGTGGGCGAGCTCGCCGGTTCGGCAGCGTTTCGCGCACCAAATAGGGTAAAAACCCCACGCCCGCTTCGCTCGCGTTCTCTCCCAGCCCTCGCGGTCGAGTGGACGATGAACACGGTCTATGGGCGGCCGCCCACCACAGAAGGTACGTCCGCCGCATCCTAGTCCAGCACCACGAGCGCGGTCTTGAGATATGCCAGCTCGGGGCACACCAACGGGTAGGGGTGGTCGGCCGGCTGCCCGCCGACGGTGAGCACGTTGGCTTTGCGCCGGCTCTGCGAGACCCCTTCGTCGAGTGCCATCAGGAGCTCGTCCCGTGTCACATGCGCCGAGCAGCTCGCGGCAAACAAGAGCCCTCCTGGCGTCGTGACCCGCGCCCCGAGCGCGATGAGGCTCTTGTACGCGGCGATGGCCTTGGGCAGGTCCTTTCTCGACGGCGCGAATGCCGGCGGGTCGAGGATCACGAGCTCGAAGCGGTCGCCTCGTTCGGCCGCGGCTGCGAGCCACTCGAAGGCGTCGGCCGCCACTCCCGTGTGTTTTGTGTCGGGCAGCCCGTTGGCGCGCCAGTTCATCGTCGCGGCGTTGATGGCGGGCGCGGCGATGTCGAGCGTCGTGACATGGGTCGCACCGAAGCGGCCCGCCTGGACCGAGAAGCCGCCCGTATATCCAAACGCGTTCAGGACCCGCCGGCCCGAGGACAGCTTGCCCAGGGTCAGGCGATGCTCGCGTTGGTCGAGGAAGAAGCCGGTCTTCTGGCCTTCGCGCACATCCGCGATGAAGCGCGCGCCGTACTCGGAGAACGCCGTGTCGGGCCCGACCTCGCCGACCAGGGTCTTGCCGACGGCGCCGCCGCGGGAGCGCACCCGAGAGTGGATGGCCGTGATGCCGGGCACTGCCGACAGGTGTCTCGCCAAGGCCTCGACGTCCCAGAAGCTCTCGGCGACAGGGCCGTCGGGCTTGATGACCAGCGTCGTTCCATAACGGTCGACGACCAGGCCGGGCAACCCGTCACCCTCGCCGTTGACGAGCCGATAGCCGGTCGTGTCGTCCGTGAAGAGCGCTGAACGCAGAGTCACCGCCTGGGCGATGCGCCGCGCTACCAGCGCTTCGTCGACGGCCTCGTTGGGGTCGGTCGTCAGGACCCGCAGGGCGAGCGGCCCGGTCGGGTCGACATAGCCACGTGCCACGAATCGTTTGTCGTGTTCGAGCACGACGAGGTCACCTGGCTGCAGGCCCGCCGGCAGCTTGATCGCGTCGGCGAAGACCCACGGGTGGCCACGTTTGATGAGGCGTCGCAGGTCGCGGGTGAGGGTTGCTTTCTTCGGCGGGCCGCGGAGTCGGTCGGTGTGGATCACGAGGGCTCCATAGGGTCAACGGTCGTCGCCGCGTCGTTCGGTCGAGCAGTTGTAAGCGGCGCAAGCGGCGCAAGTCCCGCCACGAGCTCGGTCAACGGACACCCCATGAGGGCCAGCGGCCCGGCGAAGTCATCGGGCACGGGGGCCGTCAGCGTCATCGTCGCCCCTGTTCGCGGATGGGGAAAGGTCAGCGTCAGCGCATGAAGGGCGAGTCGAGACAGCCCGAACTCGGTCGCGAACAGGCGGTTGTGCTCGGACTTGCCGTAGTTGGCGTCGCCGATGATGGGACACGAGAGGTGCTTCAGGTGCCGGCGGATCTGGTGAGTGCGACCCGTCTCGGGGCGGCACTCGACGAGCGAGTAACGGTTCCTGAAGACCCATAGCCGTTGGAACCACGTGACGGCGTCGCGGCGTTGGCCGTCCTCGTCCTTCACCGGATGGTCCAGGCGCAACACGTCTGGTGTGATGCCACGCGTAAGCGCCAGGTAGCGCTTGGCGACGCGCCCCTCGGTCCAGGTCAGGCCGAGCACACGCGCCATCTCCGGTGAGCGCGCGAAGACCAGTACCCCGCTCGTGGGGCGGTCGAGGCGGTGGACCGGGTAGGCCGTCGTATCCCCGAGGGTGGCCTTGATCCAGTCGACCGCATAGCTACCCTCGGCGGCCCATCCCCGATGCACGGAAAGCCCCGACGGCTTGTCGATGGCGACGAGGTCGGGGTCGAGGTGCAAGAGCGTCGGTTCTGAGGGCATGGTGGAACGGGTCTCCCCGGCGGGCGAGCCGAGCGCGGCGGGGACGCTAACACGTCGGCATCTGCGGCCGAAGGCGCGTCTTTAGCTGACGGCCCGTTCCACCCTTGAAACCGTCGCCTTTACCGGCTTTAAATCGTTCATATCAGTCATTTCTGATAGGGTCGAACGCTGCTGCTTGTCAGCAACGACCGACCCGAAGACCCCACGATGTGCCGAAAAACGAGATTCCGACGTGACATTTCGACAGGTTGAGCGCAAAGACGCTCTTGTTCGTTTCGAGCCCAGCAGCTCAAAACGGTCAGAGCCGCCGGTCGGCCAGACCACCGGCCCGGCGCATCGAGCTGGAGCCATCCCGAGCTGGAGCGAACCAAAGATGAGGCAGGGCATTTCGCCAAAGGACTTCGCGGACGCCATCGGCGTGAGTGAGTCGTCCGTGAAGCGCTGGGTCGACCAGGGCAGCCTGGTAGCGACCCGCACCGCGGGCGGTCACCGCCGCATTCCTCGCGAAGAGGCGATGCGCTGGCTCCGTGAAAACCGTGTCCAGCTCGTCCGGCCTGACCGCCTCGGGCTCCCCGAGAACACGCTCAGCGTCGCACGGGGCTCGTCGGTCCAGGTCGCGGCCGAACGTTTCTACCAGGACCTCATCGAGGGCCGGTCATCGGAAGCCCGCGGCGTCGCGGCTGGCCTCTTCGTGTCGGGTCACTCGGTCGCGGTCATCGCCGACGAGGTCATCCGCCCCGCGATGGCCCGGATCGGGACGATGTGGGAGCACGGCGAGGAGGGGATCCTGGTCGAGCACCGCGCGACCGACATCTGTGTCCACGTCGTCAAGGAGCTGCGTGGCCTGCTGCCCGACTACGAAGTCAACGAAGAAGACTCCGCCCAGGCAGCAGCCCCACGCGCCCCGGTGGCCGTCGGTGGTGCGCCCTCGGGCGACCCCTATCTCATCGCCCCGATGCTGGCGGCCGTGACCCTCACGGAGGCCGGCTTCCGCACCGTGAACCTCGGCCCCGAGACGCCGCTCCGTATCATCGAGCTGGCGGTCGACAAGCTCGGTGCGGGCCTCGTCTTCCTGAGCTGTGGCGTCACGCCGTCGGACCGGCTCGTCAAGGAGCTCACGACCTTCTGCGACCGTATGCATCGGCGCGGCGTCTTTTGTGCCATCGGCGGACGCCACGTCGAAGAGATCGGCCTGCCGCCGGTGTCGACCCTCTTCCTCGGGCGAACGCTGGGAGAGCTGTCGGCGTTCGCGCGCGGCGCATCCGCTCAGGCGCGCCGGCCCGACGCCGATACGACCGAGAGGCCGGCCGTTCGGTCGTGACGCAGGCCGCAGACGGTCGACGCGCCCTGCGCTGACTTCATGCCGACAGGTTCGAGAGCGCAGCGCCGAAGTCGTCGATCACGTCGTCGGTGTCCTCGAGTCCGACCGACACCCGGATGAGGCCATCGGGGATCCCCAGCGCGACGCGTTCGGCAGGGGACAGGCTCGTGTGTGAGGTCGCGGCTGGACGGGTCACGAGTGTCTCGGGTCCGCCGAGCGACGGCGCGTGGCGAGCGATGACAAGCGAGTCGAGGACGATGGCCGCGCGCTTTGCCGAGCCCACATCGAACGAGAAGACGCCACCAAAGCCCTTGAAGTGGGCGCGCATCGGGGCGGGGATGCGGGCTTCCGGGGCCAGCGCGGGATGGGTGCACGAGACGACCGCGGGGTGGGCGGCGAGGCTTCGTGCCAGGCGCTCGGCGCTGGCATTCTGGTGGCGAACGCGGAGCGTCAGGGTCTTCAGACCACGCTCGAGCAGGAAGGCGGCGTGTGGGTCGAGGCTGCCACCGAGGTGGTTCTGCAGGCTCAGGACCTTTTGTACGAGCTGCCGTTTGCCGCAGACGGCGCCGGCGATGACGTCCGAGTGGCCGTTGAGATACTTGGTCGCCGAGTGCAGCTCGAGGTCGAAGCCGAGGGCGGCTGGCTTCAGGTTGACGGGGCTCGCAAAGGTCGCGTCGATGACGGCGAAGGCGCCGATGGAACGGGCGAAGTCGACGACCGCCGCGAGGTCGGTGATGACGTTGGTCGGGTTCGAGATGGCCTCGACGTAGACGACTCTGGTGTTCGGTTTGACGTCCTCGTGCCAGTCGCGTGGGTCATCGCTCGTCGCGAAGTCGCACCCGATCCCGAGGCTTGGCAGGTCGACCTTGGCGAGGTGTGCTGTGCCCCCATAGAGGTGGCGCGAGAACAGGATCCGTCCACCCGCCGCGAGGGCGATGAGGGCTGCACTGATGGCGGCCATGCCCGAGCTGGACGTGATGGCGGCCTCGTGGTCGGTGATGTCGGCCAGGCGCTCGTGCAGGATGAGGTGCTGGGGTCCGTTCGAGAGGCGGGTGTAGCGGACGGCGTCGTAGCCGCGGCCCTCGTTCGTGTCCCCGTCCAGATAGGTCGAGGTCTGGAAGATGGGGGTGGTGATGGCGCCCTCGAACAGTGCGCGGTCCGAGCCAGACGTGTCGTCCGGTCGGCGGATGCGGTTCATGTGGTGGATGAGGCGGGTCTCGAGGCTGTGGCGGCGCTGGGTCATGGGGCTCCGGTGTCCCGACCGCTGGGCGGCAGGGCGGCCCCATGGTAGCCCAGAGATCTCGAACGCGCGCCAGCGTTTCTGAACTCGAACCGGTGCACAGCCCCATGCACACGCTCTTGCCCTTCGTCGCCGTCACCGCCGTCGCGCTCGTCATCGTGCTCTGGGCCGAGCGGGTCGACAGGCCGCTCTTCAACCTGATCTTCAAGCCCATAGCGTCGCTCGGCTTCGTCGCCGCCGCCTTCGTATGCGAAGCCCTGGGGACCCAGCTCGGAGCGGTCCTCTTCGTGTCGCTGGTCCTGTCGATGGCGGGCGACGTTCTCTTGGTTTTCAAGGGATCGCGGCGGGCCTTCCTGGCTGGGATCGGCTCCTTTCTCTTGGCTCACGTAGGCTACATCGTCGTGTTCGCGTTGCTCGGCGTGCATGGGCTGGCGCTCGGCCTCGCGCTCGGCGTCTTCGCGCTCATCGCGTGGTACATCGCGGGTTGGCTGAGACCCCACACGACAGGCGTCATGAGGGTCGCGGTCCCGGTCTACATCGGGGTCATCACGCTGATGGTCGCCTTCTCGGTCGGCACGACAGTCTGGTATGGCGAAGCCCTGCCAGTGCTCGCGGCCACGACCTTCTGGCTGTCGGACCTCACGGTGGCGCGCCAACGTTTCGTCAAACCCGAGTTCATGAACCGCCTCGTCGGCCTGCCGCTCTACTACACGGCGCAGTACCTGTTCGTGGCACTTCTCTTCTGAGCTCGCCTCGCGACCTCAGCGGTTGGGCAGCCACAACAACCCGAGCCGCCCCGTCGCGATGTGCCGCGCATCGAGTCGCACGTCGCGCAGCTCGATGGCTTCGATCTTGTCGAGCGCCGAGAACTCGACGTCGGTGACGTCGCGTTGGGCGAGCCCGACGAACTTCTCACGTGAGCCCTGCAGCTCTTTGTATTTCTCGAGGCGGAAGCGGGCGCGGTCCTGGGCCTTCTTGTAACCTTCCGTGTCGCCAAGGCTTTTGAGCATCGCCAGCTCGTTCTTGTCCATCTCGAGGAGGGCCTTCATCTCGGCCAGCTTCTTGTCGAAGTGGGCGGCCTGCAGGTCGCGTTGCCCTTCGAGCTTCCCGATGACGCTGTTCGAAGCGAGGTTGACCTGAGACGCCAGACGCCGCCGGAAGCTGTCCACCGACTCGCCCGGCTCACCGTGGCGCAAGAGCGGCGGGCAGACCGGCACCGTCACCGTCCGCTGGGTTGCGACCTGACGCACGAGCAGCTCCTTCGCGCGTTCGCGGTCCGCCGGCGAGTGGCACCAATACGGGATCGGCAGGTGGTCGTAGCCCGGAGGCGCCGCCAACGACAGCTCGCCGAGGGCGAAGCCGGTCAGCGGGCGCCAATGAATGCCACCCGGTGCGTCGGGCAACGGGAAGGCGACATAGGCGGTCTCGCCGAGGTCGACGGCCAGGTTGCCAGGACCAGCACCGAGCCGCATCCAGCCTTCGACACGCAGCTCCATACGCGCGGTCGCGAACAACGCAGCTCTCAGGATCTGAGGCCCGGCGGAAGTCGCTGGACCACTCATCGCGTCGGCGCGGACAGCCGGCCGCGACAGCAACTGCGGCAACAGATAGAGCGTGTCGAGGTGCCGAATCGTAATCGGATTCGGGTCGGCCGAGCGCGACGGGTCCGGCCGGCCCGCTGGAGCCGACGGAGCCGACGGAGCGGAGGGAGACGTTGGCCAGCCCGCCGATGGAGATTGGGGGGCCTGAGGTGCCGCGTAAGGCGAAGATGCTGGGGGCGAAACCCAGCCAGAACGCGGTGCGGAGCCCGACGGCTCGACCACGTCATCCACACCTGCGCGGCTCGCGTCGACGATGGATGGGCCAAAGCTTCCGGGGCGCGGGACGACCTCGCCCACCACGGGCGGATGGGTCGTTGCAGATGCCGTCGAGCCGGAGACCGGCGGGGTCGGCAGGGCGGCCTTGGGAGGTGCCAGGCTCGCGACCTCGGGGGCGTTATAGAAGTCCGCATCGCGTAGCCGGCTTATCTCCTGACGGGTCAGCGGGCCTCGCAGATAGCTCATGCAGAAGCGGGTCTTGAACGTGATCTGGTCTGGCGTATGTGCGTTCTGCAGCACGAATTGGCGGCCTTCGAGGGCCGAGATCTGGCGTGACACCTCCGAGCGCGAGACCTTGGTGTCAGTCGTCTGCGCGCTCATCAGGCCATCGAGGATCCGCTCCTTGTCCTGGTCGGTCTGCAGCTTGCCGATCATCCATGTGCCAGCGTTGGTCAGCGACTTGTAGTCGACGTCCACCGGGTTCTGGGTCGCCAACAACACGCCCAGCCCAAAGGCGCGCGCCTGCTTCAACAACGTCAGGATGGGGCGCTTGGTGGGCGGGTTCGCGGGGTGCGGCGGCAGGTAGCCAAAGACCTCGTCCATGTACAGGATGCCGCGCAATTCGCCGGTGCCGGGCTGGGCGCGCATCCACGCGATGACCCGGTCGAGCAGCAGCGTCACGAACGACATACGCTCGGTGTCGTCGAGGTGGGCGATGGAGAAGATGGACGTGCGTGAGCCGTTGGGCTCCTTTCGCAGGAGCCTGTCCACGTCCAGCGGCACACCTTCGCGCCAGGCCTCGAAGCTCGGGCTCGCGATGAGGCCGTTCAACTGCATCGCGAAGTCGCGGCGGCGTTTGGGTGGGAAGAACTCGTCGAGCTCGAAGACCCCGAGCTTCGAGAACGGTGGCTCAGAGACCTGCTGCACGAGCTGTGGCAGGTCGAGTGACCTTCCGGTCTTCCAGGCTTCGCGCAGGATGTTCGAGACCAGGATGAACTCACGCGATTGGAGCGGGTCGGCGCTCACCTTGACGAGTGCCAACAGCGCCGCGACGACACCTCCGACGAGCTCGCTCTTGTCCTCTTCGGGCAGCGCCGCATAGCCGGTCGGAGGTTCGAACTTGTCGAGGATCGACACCGGGATCCCGGCCGTCGAGCCCGGCGTATAGATCGCGATGTGCGCGTTTTTGCGCATCTCGGCGATTTGTTCTGGGCCAAGCCCGTCCTTGGCCAGGCCGGCCTTCCAGGTCTCGGCGAGAGGCTCGGCGGCGTCGAGCGGCGACTGGCCGTCGAGTCGCGCCGGGTCGATCCACGGGGCGAAGTTGCGCGGCGACAGGTCGGGCCAACACAGGGCGAGGTTGCCGAGGTCACCCTTGGGGTCGATGGCGATGATGGGGATCTTGGCGCGCTGCGCCTCTTCGAGAATGCCGAGTGCCAGGCCGGTCTTGCCGCTGCCCGTCATGCCGAAGATGAGGCCATGCGTCGTCAGGTGTTTGGGGGCGTAGTCGACGGGGGCCGAGGTCGTCACGTCTTTGCCGAGAAAGAAGCCCATCGTCGTTTCCTTTGGCGCCATTTGGCATGGCTTCGTGTCGCCGGGCCGACCCCGACGAGCGCGCGGGAGTATCGACCGACGGGCCGTTGTGCGCAAGGCGGGGCCCGACCCGTCTCATGACCCGCGAAGGCGCCCCGATGACGGGTGACTCACTTCGCGCTCGAGATGTCGTCGTCGCAAAAGCCGTTCAAGAGCTTCACTACCACGCCTGGCGTGAAGGGCTTCTCGATGCGCGGATTGTCGATGCGCTCCAGGAACGTACGAGCCAGGCTCGTGAAGGCGCCGCCGGTCATGAAGACGGTGCGCTTGGCGAGCTGTGGGCGATGCTCCTCGAGCCAACGGAACAGGTCCATGCCGCTGACCTCGGGCATGGTGAGATCGCTGAGCACGACGTCGAAGTGGTTGGGAGCCAACGTATCGAGGAGCTCGATGGCGGCCCTTCCGCCCGCGGCTGCCGCGACCTCGAAGTCACGCGACAACATACGCTGCACCGCGCGTAACAGGTAGAGCTCATCGTCGACGAGCAGGACCCGAAGACGTTTGGCCCCTGGCCTTCGCATGGGTTGTGTGTGTGGCGGCGGGCTCGTTTTCGGGGCGACACCGGATGGCAACCAGACGCTGAAACGGGCCCCACGCCCTGGCAGGTTTTCGGCACGGATTTCGCCTCCGTGAGCGTGCACGATCTCCTGGGTGATAGGCAGGCCGAGCCCAGTCCCGACACCCGCGGCTTTGGTCGTGAAAAAGGGTTCGAAGATTCGTGGGAAGACGGCCACGGGGATGCCGGAGCCCGTATCGTCGATGTCCACGCGGACCCGCTCGCCATCCATTCGGGTCGTCAGGCGGATCAGGTTGTCGGCAGCGAAGCCCTCCGCGATGGCCTGGCTCGCGTTGACGACCAGGTTGATGAAGACCTGGCTCAGTCGGCTCGGGCTCGCGACGACGGTCGGCAGGTCGCGCGCGAAGTCCGTCGTGATGCGCGCGTGGCTCCGCACCTGGTGGGTGACCAGGTTGATGGTCGCGTTGAGCAACGCGTTGATGTCGACCGTCGTGAACGCGAGCTCGCTGTGCCCGGCCAGGTCCTTCATGCCCTTGGCGATGGCGCGGATCCGCTCGGCCCCATTGAGCGTCTCGACCACGATGTCGTGGCCGCTTGCCAGCACGGCCGCCACCGTTCCGTCGCGATGGGATTCTTCGAGCAGCGCCGCCCGCACCTCCGGGTCCTGCTCTCCCATGGCAGCGCGGATGCGGCTCGTGTGTGGGGCCAGCGCCTCGAACTGGGCCGAGAGGATCTCCAGGTTCGCGAGCACATACGTGGCTGGGTTGTTGATCTCGTGCGCGACCCCGGCCGCGAGCGTTCCGATCGTCGTCAGGCGCTCGGTGAGGGCGGCCTTCTCCCGGTGGCGCCTACGCTCCGTGACGTCGTTCGCGATGACGAGGATGACCTCTTCGGTGCCCGCCATGATCCGACTCATCGAGACCTCGGCCACGGCGAGCTGGCCTGTCAGCTTGATGACTCCAACGTCATGCCAGGTATCCCAGTTGCCGAGCCTCACGACGGCCGTCAGTCGGTCACGGTCCTCGATGGCGATGAAGTCGATGAGCGGCCTTCCCAGGAGTCGGTCGAAGGTAGCCCCGAGCAGGGCCTCGGCCGCGCGGTTGGCGGCGCTGATGGTGGCCATGCGCCCGCTCACAGTGACCACACCACAGCTCGCGCGGTCCATGAGTGTGCGGTACCGCGCCTCGGATTCCGCGACACGATCGAAGGCGCGCGACAGCGCGAGCGACTTCACGATCTGACCGCCGATAGCGCGCGCAAACGAGACCAGGCCCTCGGCCGCGAGATCCGTGGTCGATGAGGCCAGGTACAAGGCGCCCCGCAAGGTCGCGTCGTGGACGAGCGGTACGATCTGGGCCGACTTCGCGCGACACTTCGTGAGCACCTCGGTCGATGCACTCGCATCGATCGACTCGCCTGCTGGCAGCGCCATCGCGCACCGCGTCCGGATGACCCGGTCGAGCAGCTCGAGGTGGCCAAAGAAGCCTCGCATGTCGTCGAGGTGGGCGCCGTCGAAGCCGACCGATGCGACCAACGCAATGCCGCCTCCACGATCGAGGAAGAGGCCTCCGCGCGAGACCCCGGCGGCGTCGAAGCAGGTCTCGAGGACGTCCTGCAATGCGCTGTCGACCTTCACGGCCTGGGTCAGCGCGTCGGCGATCCCGCTGATGAGTGAAAGCTGCGCGCCCACGATGGCGCAACGCTGGGACAGGCTCAGGTTGGTGGCGATGGCGCGCTCGAGGCGGCTCGCTACGACGTGGTGATGGGCCTCACGGATGAGCTCCCCGTTGCTGGGCCGAGGCCTCTGAAAGTCGGGTGGCGCGCGCACGATCGCGGCGATGGTCGCGGCGAGCTCGGCGTGGTCGGGGCTCTTCACGAGCAGCGCATTCGCGCCGACGCGCGCCGCGAGGTCGTGGTCGGCCCGGTCCCGGTAGTGCGCCGAGACGAGCACCACTGGGAGGTCTTCCAGGGACGGGTCGCGGCGCACGGCGAGGCAGAGCTCGAACCCGTCCATGTCGGGCATCAGGACATCGCTGACGATGGCGTCGGGTCGGCGGCTTGCGGCGATGGTCAGGGCCTCCTGGCCCGACCGTGCCACCGCGACGGCGAAGCCCAGGGATGTGAGGTGGAGCCGCGACAACTTCGCCTGCACCGGATCGTCGTCGACGACCAGGAGCGAGCCCGCGTTGGGAGCGTCGAGCGCCGAGTCGTCGTCGGGGAGGTGGGCCGCGATGACCTTGAGCAACGACTCGGGCTCGATGGGCTTCACGATCCAGGCGTCGAAGTCGCCGCTGGACCCCTGTTCGTCGGTGCCGATGAGGCCCGACAACGCGATGATCGGGACACCGACCAGCTCGGGTCGTGCGCGCAGCTGGCGTGCGAGCTGCCGCCCATCCATTCCAGGCAGGACGATGTCGACGATGCACAGGTCGGGGGATTCGCGCTCGACCAGCCCAAGAGCGGTGAGCGCGTCGGGGGCGACCAGCACCCGATAGCCGTCGGTGCGTAGGACTGCGGTGAGCATTCGCAGCGTGGCCGGATTGTCGTCGACCACGAGGATGGTGGTCATGGGTTGCTCCTTCGAGCGAGGTGTTGGGCCACCATGGCGGGCAGGACGTCGATGTCGATGGGTTTGGAAAGGTAGCCGTCGCAACCCGCGGCGAGAGCCTTGTCGTGGTCGCTCGGCATCGCGAACGCGGTGAGCGCGATGATGATGGTGTCGCGAAAGCGGGGCTGGGCCTTCAGTCGGCGCGTCAGCGTGAGGCCGTCGAGACCCGGGAGCTGGATGTCCATGAGGATGAGCGCTGGCTGCCATGTCTCGAGCAGGTCCAGGGCCTCCTCGGCGTCGACGGCGGTGCGAACCGAGTGCCCCTCGTGCAGCAGGATGACCCGCGCGAGCTTGAGGTTCGCGGCGTTGTCGTCGACTACCAGGATCTCGGCGCCGACGTGTTTCATCGTCCCTCTTCCATTTGCGCGCTGGCATCAATCATGTGCGAGACCAGTGGTCTCAGCGGGAGGATGGCCGAGAAGGTGCTGCCGCGGTCGGGCTCGCTGACGACGGCGACCGAGCCGCCCTGGGCCTCGACGATACGCTTGGTGAGGGCGAGACCGAGGCCGGTGCCCTGATAACGTTTGTTGGGGCCCGCATCGATCTGGCGGAACTCATTGAAGAGCAACGGAATGTCGCGGGTCGCGATGCCGATTCCGGTGTCGCGTACGTCGAGACGGAAGGTGCCCGGAGCGTCCCCTGGCGAGACGTTGATGTCGACCTGCCCGCCCTCGTGGGTGAACTTGATGGCGTTCGAGAGGTAGTTGTAGAGGACCTGCTTGAACGCCCGGGGCGCGATGCTGGCTACCGTGACGTTCGAATGGACGGACACGACGAGCTTCACGCGGCGCTCGGACGCCAAGCCGCGAACGGTGTCCTTCACCTCGGCGACGATCTTTGCCAGGTCGACCTCCTCGACGCGGAAGTCCATCCGCCCCGACTCGACCTTCGCGAGGTCCAGGACGTCGTTGATGAGCTGCAAGAGGTGGCGGGAGCTGGTCAGGATGTCGCCCACATACTCGTGGTGCTCGGGTACGAGTGAGCCCGCGCGACCGCTGTGGAGGAGGGCCGCGAAGCCGATGATGGCGTTCAACGGGGTTCTGAGCTCGTGGCTCATGTTGGCGAGGAACTCGCTCTTCAAGCGGTTGGCCTCGACCATGCGCTGGTTCTGTTCCTCGTAGTCGCGCTTGCGGTCGGTGACGTCGCGCACAGCCGCCGCCCCGAGCACGCCTTCCGGGGTGCGAATCGGCGACAGGCTGATTTCGGCTGCGAACTCCGAGCCGTCTTTGCGGCGACCGAAGAGGTCGAGGCCAGCCCCCATAGGACGGGGTTGGGGCGAGTCGAAGTAGCCATCGCGCCGTTCCGGGTGCCGGGCGCGGAAGCGGTCGGGTACGAGGATCTCGATCGGGTGGCCGGTGAGCTCGTCGCGGTCGTAGCCGAAGAGGCGTTCGGCCTGATGGTTCACGAGGATGATGTGGCCATTGCTGGACGTGATGATGATGGCGTCGGGGGCGGCCTCGAGCAGGCCCCGGAATCGAGCCTCGTCGGCATGGACCGCCTGCAGACGACGAAGCGTCGTGACGTCGCGCTCGGAGATGATGGCGAGGCCGTCGGGAGGGGTCGCGATCGTGACGGTGCCCTCGACTTCGAGAGGGCCATCGACGCCGGGGCGGCTGGTCGTGTAGTCCGCACTCCCGGTCGCGCGGGCCTTGGACAGCGCTTCGTCGAAGGCGTTGTCCGGCCCGAGGACGGCGTCGATGGTGGACCCGACAGCGGTGTCGTGCGAGCGGCCGAAGAGGCGTTGCGCACCATCGTTCCAAGCGACGATGAGGGTGGTCGCGTCGAGCGCAAAAAGCGCGTCGGATGACGCGGACAGTAGCGCCTCGGTAAGGTGGTTTCCGGAGTCCATGCGGTGGCCCTGAGCCCTGGGCGGAGGTGGTGTGCGAAACCACGCTAGCGCGCTTTGGGCTTCGGGGCTACAGGTGGGCGGTGTATTCTGCGGACGTGTCAGAACCGTTGAGCTTTGTCTGCTCAGCCCCGGAAGGCGGGCGGCACCGCGATGTCCGTCAGACGTGCGCCCCGAGCCAGGGCGAAGTAGCTCGGCGTCGGGACGGAGCGGCCTCCGAGCGATAGATACATGCGCCCCACCAGGACATCGTCATCGACGGCGACGACCCAGTCGCGCACGCGGCCAAGCGGGTCCCAGGGGCGGTTGCCGGCCTTGCCGTAGTCGATGAGGAAGGCGTTGGGGTAGGTCTTGGCGAGCTGGCCGTCGGGCGAAGTGATGACGTCGTAGTGGCCGTAGGTGACGGTCTTGCCGCGGAACTCGAGCGGGTTCCAGCCGGTGGCGCCCTTCTGGCTCATGCGCACGTTCCAGCCGCGCAGCATGCCGACCCGCTCGGGGTCGCGGCCGGGGAGCGGCGAGACATCGCGGTGGAAGGCTTTGCCGAAGCGCCCGAAGATGGCGAAGAGGGGAGGGGCCATGGCGAGCGAGAGCCCATGCCAGAGCCAGCCTTCGAGCTTGCCCTCGTCGGTCTTTGTGCCCTCCTTGAGGATGTTCTCGAGCTCCGCAGCGGGGAGCTTGGCGACTTCGTCGAAGCGGTTCATGGGGTGTCCTTGTTCGGTGACGGTTGCGATGGGTGGTCGAGAGGTTTCGGGGCGAGGGGGAGGTCGGCGAGCAGGTTGTCGATGGCCAGGTCCAAGCCTGAAAAGCCGTCGGTCGCGGGCAGCGATCTGTTCCCGGTGGGGAGGCGCGGGATGAGGTGGTTCTTCGGGGCGCCGACCTGCGGGGATTCGGCCCAGGCGAGCCCGCGGTCGAAGTCGAGGACGACAGGCGGCGTCGGGCCGCGTTTGACCCGCCCAGGGCGGCTCCTCGTGAGGCCAAAGGCGGCGACGGCGTTGGTCAGGCGGTTACGGAGCGCCGAGCGGTCGAAGGTGAGGGTTGGGCCGCAGGTCACGAAGAGGTCTGCCCAGGGGAGCACATCGTCGGGGTCGGGATGCAGGTGGGCGGCCGGCGCGATGGCGAACTTCTGCCAGTAGAGGCGGAGAATCGCCGCGCGCAGGTCCGTCGGGAGGGCATCATCCCAGGACAGATAGCCGGCTTGAGCGAGCAGGAGCGGGTCCCGGCCGATGAGGTCGGAGAGCGCCAGGCCGACTTGAGCGAACGTCGCAAAGCCCTCGAGCGCCTCGCTATCCGGGTCTTCGGGCAGAGCGGTTCGTGGGTCGAGCCAGGCCCCGAGCGACCCGGCGATGGCCTCGTCGAGATAGGGGGGCATGAGCGCGTCGCGATTGCGCCCGAAGTGGAGGAACTCGTGCAGGAGGGCCGCGCCGAGCACACGGTCGATGGCCGCGGGGCGCTCCGGTTGGGCCACGGCCGCGAGCTCGTCCAGGACCTCCGGGCTCGTCCCGAAGAGGGGTTGCAGGCCACCAAAGAAGGTCTCGGCGTGGACCTCGGCCAGCGTCAGGGGTGCGCCGTCGAGCCAGCGCTGCCACACGAAGGGGCGGTCGACCCGCAGGTCGCGGGCTCTCATTGCCGAGGTCAGCGCCTGGTCGAGCTGGGTGAGCGCCGCGTTCAGACCCGGCATCGCCGCCAACGGCAGCGGTGTCGAGAAGAGCCACGGACAACGGAGCTCCAAGCCCCCGAGCTGCAGGCTCAGGGCGAACGGCATCGACTCGCCGTAGAGCATGAGCAGCGTGTCGGCGAGGTCGGACAGTCCACGGGTATCCGCGAAGTCGATGACCTCGGCGACGAACTGCATCAGAGCAGGGGGACCCTCGAGGCGAATCGTCGCGCCCTCGAATCCGGCGCGCGCCTCTGGGCACATGGCCCCGAACTTCATGAGCGCAAGCCGCTCCGGGACCACCTCGCGGAGCTCATCGAGCCGCTCCGCGAGGCGATTGTATGCAGCCCTGACCCCGTCACGCGCAGGCGCGCCAATCCCGGTCCCTCGCCAAGCGAGGCCGGCAATTGACGGGGCCGACGAGGTCAGCGCTCCTCGACGGTGACCGAGAGCACCTTGATCGGCGTGTTCGGGCGGTCACCACCATCGGTCGGCGACATCTCGATTTTCGAGACGACGTCCATGCCGTGGATGATCTTGCCGAAGACCGGGTGCTTCGAAGCGCCGGGGGTGAAGAAGTCGAGGTAGGGGTTGTGGACCGTGTTGATGAAGAACTGGCTCGAGCCGGTGTTCGGCCCGGCATTCGCCATCGACAGGGTGCCGGGCTCGTTCGAGAGCCGCACGTTGGCGGGATGCTCGTCCTTGATGGCGCCGTACGGTGAGTCGCCCATGCCGGCGCGCCGGTCCTTGGGGTCACGCGAGTGGGGGCAACCAAACTGGATCATGAACTTCTTGATGACGCGATGGAAGTGCAGGCCGTCATAGAAGCCCTCCTTCGCGAGGCGCAGGAAGTTCGCGGCCGTGATCGGCATCTTGTCGAGGTAGACCTCGACCGAGAAAGCGCCGAGCGAGGTGTCGAAATGGGCAACGGGGTTGGGCATGCAACGTGTCTCCGGGCTGCGTTCGTCTGCGCTCATCGTGAGCAGGGGCCGAGCAGGCGCTCTGCCTCTTGAGCTGGCGAGGCCCTCGGCCTGAGCCGGGGCGCCGCAATGGGCCTACCTGACTAAACCTCGCCCGCGTCGCGGTCAACCGTTGCGGTTACCGGTACATCCTGCGCGGTCGCAGGCTCCTCGTCCGCTGCCAATCGCCCATCCCACCCCCGCAGCTCGAGCGACCAACGCCCGATGCGCCCGAGTCGTGCGAAGTCGAGCTCAGGGTCCAGGTCGTCGGCGGGGTGGTCCTGCTCTGTGTTCTGCTTGTCGTTCGGATTGCTGGCATCGCCGCCCATGGGGAGCGGCGCCACCGCCTTGGCGAGGGCGTCGAGGAAGGTCGCGCGAGGCCAGGGCTCGGCCCCGAAGCGGCGCAGGTGGTCGGTCTCCTGCTGGCAGTCGATGAGCGTGAAGCCCCAGAGGTCGAGCTGGCGAACAAACGTGGCGAAGGCGACCTTGGATGCGTCGGGCTCGAGGGCGAACATCGACTCACCAAAGAAGACCCGCCCGAGCGCCAGCCCGTAGAGCCCGCCGACGAGCTGCCCGTGCGAGTAGGCCTCGACCGAGTGGGCGAGGCCGAGCTCGAAGAGGGCCGTGAAGCCCTCGATGTAGCGCTTGGTGATCCACGAGCCGCGCTGGCCCGGCCGCTTCACGAGCGAGCACTGGCGGACGACCTCGGGGAAGGCCGAGTCGAGGCGGATCTCGAAGGCCCCGCGCCGGATGACCTTGGCGAGGCTGCGATGCACCCGCAGCCGCTTGGGTTCGAGGACCATTCGCGGGTCGGGTGAGAACCACACGGGCTCGCCCGAGTAGACCATCCAGGGGAAAATGCCCTGCGAATACGATACGATGAGCCGTTCGGGTGCGAAGTCGCCGCCGATGGCCAACAGTCCATCGGGCCCGGCGAGGTGGGGCGATGGAAAGTCGAGTGAGCCTGGCACGAGCCGGAAGAACGGCATCTCGAAGACGCTACCAGAGCCTGGGGCGTTTTTCCACCGCCTCTTCGAAGCTCTCTGGGTGGATCGTCACCGCCGGAACCTGCCTCACCAGGGGCTGCATCGACGGGTGCGTGACTCGGCTTCGTTCTTTGATTCCCATTGCTTCTCGCCGAGCTCCCAACACGCGCCATAAGTGAAGACCCCGCCCTCCGAGAACATGAGCTGCCGCCCGGAGAGCCTTCCTTCCTGCCAGCGCGCCACTTCGCGCAAGAGCCCGTTGCTGTGCTGCGTCTCCCAGACCCCTTCCTTGCGCCCGTCTACGAAGGTTCCACGCGCCACGAGCCGCCCCTTCTCGTCCCAGTAGGTCGCCCATCCGTGCGGACGCCCGGCCTCGTAGTGCATGATGCGCGAGCGTTGCCCGGTGGGGTGCCACAAGACGTAGCGCCCCTCGGTCCGGCCGTCGTGGTTCTGGCTCTCGACCTGCAGCCGCCCGTTGTCAAACCAGGTCCTGGCCGGCCCCTCAGCGGCGCCGTCGACGAAGGTCGACTCGCTTTGCAGGGTGCCATTGGGCCACCAGACCCGCATCGCGCCGTGCCGCTGGCCGTCCGGTCGTCGACACCAGCCGACCCTGCCCGGCAGCACCCCCGGTTCGAGTGGGTGCGCCGCGAGATCGGCCTCCTCGTGCCAAGCGCTGCCGTCCGGGCAGATCTTCGTCTCGGTCTCCGCCCACACCGTACCGCCGACCACAGTCGAGGCGACCAGGGCAATGATGCCCAGCCCCCGACCGGCGGCGAGTCCATCTCCGCGCATACCGACCTCCGGCGTGCAAGCTAACACGCTCGACCTCCATCGCCCCCGTTTTGCCTTGGCAATCGCGACTCGCCCACCCATGCGCGCCGTCCAGCCCGCGCCATTGCGCCGCGCGCGCCGCTTATGTCGTGACCGAACGGCCTCGCCATTGGATCCACGCCTGCCTTGGGCTATAAGACGCAGCCGCCTCCGCAGCACAACGCGTCGCTCACTCGTCACGCGTCTACAAGGGGTTCGCGATGAACAGCCCATTCCCGCTTGCACGCGACCTCACGCAGACCGGCCTCGCAAGGCCCACGAGACTCGGCTCAGGTCTGATGTTTGGTCTGGCCGCCGTCGTCCTTGTGGGCACCGCCTGCGATGACACCGACAAGGGCGCTACCGCCGGCACGACAGTCACCTGTGCGCCGGACACCTGCGACATCGGCGGCGTCTGCCTCGACAACCTCGCACCCAACCCAGCCAACCCCTGCGAGGCGTGCATCGTGCTCGTCGACCGGACCCGGTTCTCGGCCTGGGACGCCGGCACCTGCGACGACGACGACGCTTGCACCGTCGCCGACCGCTGCGATGGCGGCAGCTGCACGGGCGACGCCCTGAGCTGCGATGATGGTGACCCGTGCACCGAAGACCTCTGCGACAGCCCCACCGGCGAGTGCACGAACACCGTCGTCTCCGACCCCGACGGCGCTTGCGGAGTCGATCCGTGTCTCGCCTCACCCGACTGCGACGACGACAACCCGTGCACCGAGGACCGCTGCGAGCCCTTCGAAGGTTGTGTCTCCGTTCCACTCACCGGGCGCGACGCCGAGGCCACGGTCTGTGACGACGGCAACGCGTGTACGCTCGGCGAACGTTGTATCGAGGGCACCTGTGAACCCGACCCGTCCGATTCGCCCGATTCGGCCGATTCGGTTGTCTCGTGCGACGACGACGACCTCTGCACCATCGACGTCTGCGACCCCGAGGTCGGCTGCCGCAACACCTCCATCGCGGACCTCTGCAACGACGACAACCCCTGCACCGACGAGGCCTGCGAGCCCGACAAGGGGTGTGTCTATCCGTTCAATACCGACCCCTGCGACGACAAGAGCCTGTGCACCGCCAGCGACACCTGCACGCTCGGCGCATGCCTTGGCACCCCGGTCCCACTCGACGACGACAACCCGTGCACCGACGACCTCTGCGACCCGCTCCTCGGGGTTCTCCACGTCGACAATACCTTGCCCTGCGATGACAAGAACGCTTGTACGCTCGGCGACTTCTGCGCCAACGCGCGCTGCCTGCCGGGCCGCACCCCGCTCGAGTGCGACGACACCAATGTCTGCACCGACGACGCCTGCGACCCGCTGTCGGGGTGCCGCAACGACAACCACACACGCCCGTGTAACGACGTCGACGCATGTACCGCTGGCGACGCCTGTTCGGGTGGCGCGTGCCTGGGCGCGACGGTCGTCTGCAACGACGACAACGCCTGCACGGCCGACGCCTGCCTGCCCGCCTCCGGCTGCGAGCACACCCTCATCGTGAGCAACCCTTGCCGCCCGACCATCACCATCACCCACCCGCCGCGGGGCGCGACGCTCACCGAAGGGGGCACGACGACGAACCTCGTCGCGCGTGGCACCGTCACGAGCGGGGCCGGCCCCATCACGAGCCTTCGTGTCAACGGTGTGTCGCGCCCGGTCGACGCCCAGGGCAACTGGACCGCGACCATCACGCCGGACCACGGTGGCAACATCCTCGTCGTCGACGCGGTCGACAGCTTCGGTTCGACCCGCAAGAAGGTGCAGAGCTACCTCTGGTCACGCGCCTATCGCCACCCGACGACGGCCAAGAACGGCATCGTCCCACAAGGCCTCGGGCTCTGGCTCGACAAGCTCGCCATCGACGACGGCACACGCGGCTCACCACCCAACGACCTCGCTTCGATCCTACAAATCGCCCTGCGCTCGTTCGACCTCGCAGCGCTCATCCCGCGCCCAGTCGTCGACAACCTGTCTGCCGTCGGCGAGCGCTATGACATCTACCTGAACAACTTCTCCTACAGCCCCGCAACGGTGACCCTGACCTCACAGACCGGCGGCATCCGCATGGTCGGGCGCATGAACAACGGCAGCGCGAACATCCGCGCTCAGCGCGACGGCTGCCAGACGACGGTCTTCGGTGCGTGTGTCACCCCAATGCCATCGCTCATCACAGGGAGCGCCAGCTTCAGCTCGCTCATCATCACGGCCGACCTCGACTTCTCGGTCGTGAGCAACGACATCCGCGTGACCGTGCGTCAGTCGACGGTCCAGATCAACGGCCTCGACGTCCAGATCGACGGCATCTTCGGGTGGCTCGGCGAGTTCATCCTCGGCTTCTTCATGAACGACCTGCGCAACACCATCCAGAGCTCGTTCAACGACCAGATCGGCCCCATCATGGGCCCACTCGTTCGCGACGCCCTGCGCCAGCTCGCGTTCCAGGTGGCATTCGATGTGCCAAAACCAAGTGGCAATGGGAATGTGCCACTTTCGCTCGTCACAGACTGGAGCTCGGTCACCTGCTCGGCGGAAGGCTGCGCCATCCAGCTGCGCGCCGGCGCCTACACGACGACCAAGGTCACCCCGTACACGAACAGCGGTGTGCCCAATCGCGACGCGTGTGGCAGCGGCACCCAGAGCCTCGTCATCCCGGAGGCTCGAATCCTCGAGCTCTCGCTCGCCGACGACACGACCAACCAGCTCCTCTTCGCACTGTGGCGCGGAGGGCTCTTGGAGTTTCCTGTCCCAGCGGCCTGGCTGACCGGAGTCGATCTCGCCCAATATGGCATCACCAATCTGACAATGGTGGTGTCCGGAATGTTGGCGCCGACGGTGTCCGATTGTTCGGGCCGCGGGCTCGAAGCTCATATGGGCGATGTGAAGGTCACGGCCAGCATGCGGCTCTTCGGCCAGCAGGTCGACGTCGTCATCTGGGCTTCGGTCTTCGCCGGCTTCGAGTTCTTCGTGAGCGGGCGCGAGCTCGGCATCCGGGTGACCAACGTCCGCCGGGTCGAGACCGAGGTCTCGGTCCAGAATCCGAACCTCATCACGCTCGAGCCGGTCATCGCGGACCTCATCCGCGACCAGGTCGTGGGCCAGTTGACGAGCCAGCTCGGCGGCACACAGCTCGGCACCTTCCCGTTACCCGACATCGACCTCGCGGGCGCCATCTCGGGCCTGCCCGCAGGCACAGGGATCCGCATCACACCCGAGACACTCGGCCGCGCGAGCGGCAACACCGTCGTCGGTGGGAGGCTCAACTGATGCGCGCGCACCTGTTCACCGGGTTCCTCCTGGCGTCGCTCATGGGCACCCCGCTTGTCGCCTGCGGGGACGACGAAGCCGTCGGCGGGAGCGACACGACCCAGCCGCTGACCGCGTGTGGGACGGACGACGAATGCAATGACGGGCTCGCCTGCACGACCGACCGCTGCCTCGACCCCGACCAGTCGGGCCTCATGCGCTGCGTCTGGAGCGTCATCGCCGACACCTGCTTCATCAACGGCGTCTGTGCGGTCGCAGGCCAGTCTGCGGCAGACGTCCGCGGCGGCTCCCAATGCGAGGTGTGTGACCCGAGCTCTCCTGGCACCTGGACCGTCGTCGACGACGAACGCACCTGCGACGATGGCAACGTCTGCACCTCGGCCGACGTCTGCCGGCTCGGGGCCTGCACCGGTAGCCAACTCGACTGCGACGATGGCAACGCGTGCACGGGCGACCGATGTGACCCCGCGACGGGCTGCGCTTCGACGCCCGAGGTCGGCTTCACATGCGACGACGGTGTGCGCTGCACCATCGATGATCGATGCGATACGGTTGGCGTCTGCGCAGGAAGAACCGACGCGTGTGATGACGGCGACGCCTGCACGACGGACGCCTGCAACGAGGTGCAAGGATGCACTCACGCCCCGATGGATGGCATGGTGTGTGACCTCGGCGACGCCTGCTCCGAAGCTCTGTGCCGGGCCGGCGTCTGCACGGCTGTTCGACCCGTGAGCTGTGATGATGGCAACGCGTGCACGATCGACACCTGCGACGAGGCCGCCGGCTGCGTGCACCTGCCGACCTTGTCGCCCTGCTGCATCGGCGCCGTGTCGGTGTGCGACGACGGCAACGCGTGCACCGACGACGCGTGTGACCCATCGACAGGCGCCTGTTCGCAGACCAACAATGCGAGCCCCTGCAACGACAACAACGCGTGTACGGCCGGCGACCAGTGTGCCGACGGGGCGTGTCAACCGGGCGCGTCGCTCGCTTGTGACGACGGCAACCCGTGCACGCAGGACGCCTGCAATCCATCGCTGGCCGAGCCGTGTGCCAACTCACCGGTCACCGGCGCCTGCGACGACGGCATCGAATGCACGACGGCCGACGCGTGCCGCAACGGTCAGTGCCGCGGCGACACCTCGCAGTGCATCTGCGAGCCCGACCTGTCGACCGACGGCGTGAAGCTCACGACCGTCCAGATCGGCACCGACGGCACGGTCGGCCAGGGGCTCGACGTCGACCAGAATCCGGCGACTTGCGCCCCTGCCAACAGCTGCTCTGCGGGCATCGACAACACGCTCTCCATCTTGTCGGGCTTTGGCAACGACCCGCTGGCGACCGCGGTCCTGGCGGGCGATGTCATGCTCGTCGTCGAGTTCTCGCCGACCGACGTCGCCCCCGTGACCATCGCCGTGTATCAGGCGCGCCTCGCGGCGACGAATGCCGGATGCAACTTCCAGACGCAGACCTGCGACTACGAGGTCGACAACAGCTTCCTCGACCCGGTCACGTGTGAGCCTATCGCCAGGCTCGTCGGCGCCCGCACGGGCAACCGCCTCGTGGCCGGTGGACCAGGCACACGCCTGCCGTTCGTCATCCCCTTTGACGGCGCCGACCTCGAGGTGACCATCAACAACCTGCGTATCGAGGTCGACCTCACGGTCGCAGGCGGCCAGGTCTCGGCCCTGTCCGGTGTGCTCGGCGGGGCTGTGAAGAAGCAGACCCTCATCGATGCGCTGCGCCAGGTCCCCGACGACGCTTTGCCCGCCCCCAAAGAGGCGATTATCTCGCTTGTCGAGACATTGGTCGTGAACGACGTCGACACCGACGGCAATGGGTCACTGGACGCAGCCTCGATCGGCGTCCGGATCGTCGCAATCGACGCGCGCCTGACCGGTGTTGCTCGTTAGGCGCGACGCAGAACTCAGTTGAGCTGTTCGCCCGAACGACTCGAGTCGGAGCGCGCGCGAAGGGCCAGGTCGAGCAGGATTTGCGCCAGCGCTTCCTGAAGCGTGTCGAGGCGTTTGCTCACGGACAGCTCGTCCAGCAGGCTGCGACGAAGCCCATGCGACTCGATGAAGGTACCGGCCACCACATCGGCGAGCTGACCCGGTGCCCGCGCCGACACGAGCTGCGGCGAGAGCTGCGGCCACAGGGCAGGGATCTGGTTGGCGACCTGCACGACCGCGCTGCGCAGGTTCTCGCCTGCGGCCCGGTCGCTGTTACGCTCGAGCTCACGGACCTTGCGGGCCCGAATCATCCGGAAGGGTTCGGTCGGCGGCAGCTCGTCGATGAGCTCGACCCGCGACACACCGCGCAACGCGATGTCCCAACGCCCATCGGGATGACGGCGCTCGGCCGCGATGGCGCCGACGGTCAGGATGGGGTGGATAGGCGGCCGACCCTCGTAGTTGCCTTCGTAGCCCGGCAGCAGCGTACCGAGCGCCACGAGGCGTGGGCCCGCGACGCAGTGTTCGGCCAGCGCGCGGAAACGCGGCTCGAACAGGTGGAGCGGCATCACGACCCCCGGGAAGAGGATCGCGTTGGGCAAGGGGAAGAGCGGCAGCCGGTTGAGGACGGCGTCGGTCAGCTCTGGGGTGGTATGCTGGTCTCGGTTCATAGCGACCGGCTAGATAATCACTTCGACGCCTCCCGTCGAGTCCGAGGCAACGGACTCGAGCGGATTCACCCGTCTGAGGCGGGTGAAACGTCGGCGCGCGCCGTCTTATCAGCGGTGACACCTCAGGCCGCTTGATGTATCGAACCGCCCAGCCACCGCGCGAGGCCCCATGTCCCGGACGATCCTGACCTACGGCACCTTCGACCTGTTCCACATCGGGCACCTGCGGATCCTCGAGCGCGCCCGCGCGCTGGGCGACCGCCTCGTCGTCGGGGTGTCGACCGACACCTTCAACGCAAAGAAGGGCAAGAAGTCCATCATCCCCTTCGAGCACCGTCGCGACATCGTCGCGGCCCTCCGCTGCGTGGACCTCGTCATCGCCGAGGAAGACTGGGAGCAGAAGGTCGACGACATCCGCAACCACGACGTCCGGGTCTTCGCCATGGGCGACGACTGGCAGGGGCGCTTCGACTTCCTCTCCGAACACTGTGAGGTCTGCTACCTGTCGCGCACCCCGGAGATCTCCACGACCGTCATCAAGACCGACCTGGAACCCGAGCGACGCGACCACCTCGAGGCCGTCACGCGTGAGGTCGGAGCGTGAACTTCCGGGCTGCCGTCCGGGACATTCGCGAGTTCGGGCTGGCCGTCCTGTCGCGTCTGCTGGTGACCCCGCTGACCTGGGTCGTCCCGCGCGACAAGGGTCAGCTCGTCGTGCTCGGCCGTGTCGACGGGCGCTTCATGGACAACGGCAAGTACTTCGCGGCCTGGGTCGCGAAGAACGCCCCGGACATCGAGATTACCTTCGTGACGATGGCCGCGGCGGTCGCGCAGGACCTCGCGGGTCACCCACGGCTCCGGGTCGCGCGTTATCCCTTTCCCAAGGCCATGTGGCGCATGCTGCGCGCCGGCACACTTGTGTACGACGCGGCTGCAACAGCGGGTGAAGGACGCATCGGCTTCTACACCGGCGCTCGCCGCATCCAGCTCTGGCACGGCACGCCGTTGAAAGAGATCGAGCTCGCCCAACACCGCCGTCGCGACGCCCTGCGCCCACGCCCCATCGTGTGGTTGCTCTCCATCCATCGCGCCATCGTCGGCCGCTTCGTCCACCACCACCTCGTCATCTGCACGTCGGACTTCCTGGCCCGCGGCGTCTTCGCCCAGAGCTTCAAGTCCGACGCCATCGTTGGTCTGGGCTACCCTCGAAACGACGTCATCCTGGGCGGCGACGACTACGACCCCGAGCTCGTCGACAACGGCGTCGACGTCATCGCCCGGGACACGATCGTCGCGCATCGCGCGCGGGGCGGCCGGACGATCCTGTATGCGCCGACCTTCCGCGACAGCGGCACCCATCCGACCGATGACGGTTCACTCGACATCGACCGGCTATCGGATTTCGCCCGTCGCCACGACCTGCTGGTGGTGCTCAAGCTGCACCCCTTCCTCGCCGCGCGGATGTCTGGGCTCTCGGCCCCGAACATCCTGCAGTGCAGCCCGATCTCCGACATCTACCCGCTGCTCTCGCTCTTCGACTTCCTGCTCACGGACTACTCGTCGATCTACTTCGACTACCTGCTCCTCGACCGCCCGATCGTCTTCTATCCCTATGACATGGATACCTACCGGGCCGGCCGCGAGCTCCTCTTCGACTACGACGCGATGACGCCAGGACCCAGGGCCACCGACTTCGACGAGCTCTTGAAGGTCCTCGAGTCGACGGTCACAGGTCCGGATACGTTTGCCGAGGCGCGCAAGAAGGTCACAGACCTCGTCCACGACCATCGCGACGGACGTTCGATGGCGCGCCTCTGGGAGCGCCTGAACCCGCGCTGAGATGTCGGGTGCCTGAGCCCAGGCCGTAGGTTCCTCGGGCCTTCAGGCCTTCAGCTATCGACGAGCTCGCGCAGCGCCCCGAAGATCCGCTCGGAGCTGTGGCCATCGGCGCCGAGCATATGCCGGTCGAGAAACGCCCGGGTCGCCTCACGACAGCAGTCGGGCTCGTCGAGTGCGCGGTCGAGGTCGGCCATCAGCGTCTCGAAGTCCCTGGCCATGAGCCCGCCGTGGTCCTCGGGCGGCAGCCGCCACACGAAGCGGGCGTTCTGCATCTGTGTCTTTCGAACACCGAGGACCGTCAGCGTGCGCCACGTGAACGCCTCGTCGGCATCGGCCACAGGATAGATGTGCAGGGTCGGGCGGCCGGTCGCATAGAACAGGTTGGCGATCGACGAGTAGTTGGTCATGAGCACGTCCGACACCTGCATGTCCAGGATGTTGTCGGGGTGTTGGTCCTTGAACTTCAAGAGCACGTTCGGGTGGCGCCGGGCCAGGCCGGCCACGAACTCGCGGTAGGCCGGCTCGAAGCGGAAGCTGTCGTGCAGGCGCAGGATGACGTTCACGTCGCGCCGCCCGAGATGTGTGAGCAGGCGCTCGAACAGGTCGGCGTCGCTGCCCCAGTGCGCGAAGACCTCGCCGTAATGCCAGGTCGGCGCGAACAGCACGGTCTTTTTGCGAACGATATCAAATGGATAAAAGGCCTGCGCCCGCGCCCTCTCGAGCGGGATCCGCATGTCGTCGTGCGCCGCCGCGCCGAGGATGCGGCAATTGTCGGGGTGGAAGCCACCGACCTGGGTGCGGTGCTCGAAGTCCCATGGCCCGTAGCAGGACCAGCGGAAGTCCTTGTTCGGCGCGAGCGGCTCGCCGAAGTTGCGGCGGAGCTGCGCGTGCAGGACCCGGAACTCGGCGCGGTCGTTGGGGCCCTTCCAGCCGAGACCGTGCCAGATCATCATGGCCTTCTTCGAGGTCGAGCGGAACGGCACCCGATTGTCGAGCACCGTCACATCCGGCTTGAAGCCGGGGATGCCGATGACCTCGTGCAAGAGCCCACGCTTGACGAGCGGGACGTCACCGAGCGGGAACAGCTTT
Source organism: uncultured Myxococcia bacterium (assembly GCA_942493285.1). Classification (GTDB taxonomy): domain Bacteria; phylum Myxococcota_A; class UBA9042; order PHBI01; family PHBI01; genus WYBB01. The sequence goes on along the minus strand of OW818691.1, from coordinate 3,763,543 downwards.
GCGATGCCCTCGGCCTTGAAGACGGCAGGGTCGGGCAGGGCGACCCGCACGTCCACGTCGTCGCGCTGACCAAGCCATCGCGTGAGAGACCAGAGGTCGGCGCCGAAGGTCGTCGCCCACATGAGGACCTTCATTCGCTCTCCCGGCGACGCGCGGCCGCGGATCCGAGCCTTCAGAGCGTTCGGCAGGTCGAGAAACGACATCGCGCGGGCCTAGCATCCCGGGGCACCAGGGTCAATGCGCCAAAGGCAGCGCTAATCGATGTAGGGGCAAGGCTTGCCTTGCTCAGGTCTGGCAGCCGCTAGCCGATGTAGGGGCAAGGCTTGCGTTGCCCTGGACGCGACCTCGCGCCCGATCATCAAGCTTCAGCGCAGTCCGAAGTGCCGCGCGACGAGTCCCGCCGTGAAGTCGGGTCGCAGGTACCAGGCCTTGGGCCGCAGGGCGACGACCCAGCCCTCGTCGGAGACCCCGGTCGTCAGGTCGTGGCGGTTCATCGCCTTGGGCCGCAGGTGCAACGCCACACCGTCCCTGGTCGTGATGTCATCCGACTCACCCATACGCACCCGCGCCTGCAACCGCACGAAGTCCTCACGCAGGACACCCATCTCGTCAGGGTCGGGCGACCACAGGAACGACATCCCGAAACGCCGCTCCGTCAGTGGCGTATGGCCGTCGTCCATGACCGGCAGGAACAACACTCGCGCGAGCTTCTTCATCACGTAGCTCTCGGCGAAGTCGAGTGACTCGGTGCCGGTGAGGCGGGCCGTGCAGATGTAGGTCGCCTCGAGTGTTCGGCCCCCCTCACGAACAGGCAGCGTCTTGAGCTCGATGCCGAGGCTCGGGAAGTCCGGCTCGGGGTCGGTCCCGGCCGACGCACCCAGCGCTATCTCCGCGATTTGACCGATGAATCCTTTGTTCGTTTGCAGCGTGCGCGGCACCCGATAACCGTACATTCGCGCGACCTCGCCGACCGTGCGCCCGGCGATGGCGATACAGCGCGCATCGAGCTCCACCAATGACGCCGGCGGCCCGGGCGGACGCAGCGGTCCTGTCTCTTCCATGCCCGCTTTATAGCCCGAACGAACGCGCTTCGCAGAGCCCGACCGCCATGACCTCGACAGGGCCATCGACGGTCTGAAGCCGTCCCTCGAAGTGCCCGGCGATGAGCGCGTGCCGCATGGAGATCGCGTTCGCGGCCGGCCTGACACGCCCGAGCATCGCGGGCGGCCGTGTCTCCTCGATGGAGACACAACGCGGCTGGAACGTCAGCGCGAGCTCCCCGCCCGACGACGACATGGTCCACGGGCGGCGGTCACTCGGGTCACCCGACAGGGTCACGGGCCCGACCGGCCTCACGTCGCCGTGGCTCCAGATGGCGCTCTCGCCTGTGTCGCCAAAGGTCGCTAGGTCAGACGCCAGCGCCCAGGGCCGTGTGAACGGAACGACGTTGCCCGACTCGACAAAGGGGCGCGAGCGCACCTCGCTGACGAGCGCCGAGGACCACGCGACCTCGTGTTCGACCGACACCTCGTTGCGGTCGGGCGACACGAAGAAGCCGTTGCCATACTCCAGAAAGCCACGCGCATCGTCGGGCATGCTCTGGACTTCGCTTCGAAATCGAATCGTTCCACGCGCCTCGAGCCCTACATGCCGGCTGATGAGGAGCCCTCGCGCAGGTGCCGGTGTGGCCGAGTCTTCGCGGAACTCCCCGATCACCGTCAGCGGTGAGGGTGCCCTCGCCGTGTCGAGTGTCATCGAGAGCGCGTGTCCGGGGAGCTGCGCTTCGATCGACCAGGCCGAGGCCGATGGGTCACGGCGGATGAAGAGGCGCGCTGTCGGTAGCGCGATAAAGGCGTGGGCGCCGCGTCCCGCGACCGGGCCGACAGCCAGGTTGGCGAGTGGCACACCGAAGAAGCGCTGCTCGAGCTCGGTCTTGCCGGTCCTCAGGTCGGCGACCCAGATGAGCCCGCTGCCCACGAGTCCCTGGTCCAGGATGCGCACGACGATGACGCGGTCCTTCGAGAAGACCCCGGCCGAGAACCAGCGCTTACGACCGAGCGCGCGTTTGACCTGCCCGTCGAGCCAGCCCGTCGGGTAGCCCCAGCGGACCTGGTCGAGCGCGCCGCGATAGGCGCCGATGCGCAGGTTGCCATCGGGTCCGACAGGGGCGTCGGGGACGGTGGTGAGAGCGTGAGAAGTCATGGTGACTCTGCTGAAGCGTGCGTTTGGCGGGCCGGTTCAGGGCCGGGTGAAGCGGGCGATGAGGTAGAGCGGGCCGGTGATGGCGAGCTCGCCGGACTCGCGTTGGTCCTCGGGCAGGAGCGAGATGAGCGTCTCGCGTGAGAGCAGGAGGCCCAAGGCCAGCCGTCCGTTGGCCGTGTCGTGTTCGTAGTCGAGCGAAGAGGGTGGGGTGGTGCCGACCGGGAAGCCCTCGGCACAATCGGCGAGCGACCCGGTGAGTCGGGTGCCGACGGCCTCGTGGCAGCCGCCGACGCCGACCTCCTGGCGAGCCGTGTCGGTGCCGCTCGAGCCCAGCACGGTGACGGTCACCGAGAGGTGCAGGTCGATGGCCATGGCCAGCGCATCGCCCCCGAAGGCCGCGCGTCCGGCGGTCTGGCCGGCGTTGGAGAGCTGCACGTCGATGCCTTCCGCAAACGTCTGGTTGGGCCTGACCTCGATGCGCTGCAGCACCCAGTCGCCGGTTGGCGAGACGCCGCCCGATAACGCTGGGGCACTTCCGTTCGGGTACTGCTGAAAGACCACGCCGCGGGGGGCAGTCGACGTCGCGACCGGGATGCAGCCCAGCTCACACAGGCTCGGCGTCGACGTGTCCGGGGCGACGCTGTCGGGTTGCACGTCGGGCGTCACGCTATCGGGTTGCACGTCTGGAGCCGCGACGTCAGCGACATCCAGACTCGTCGTGTCGGGCGTCGTGTCCGGCACGAGCTGCTGGGGGCCCGAGCTGGCGGGCGAATCGCAGCCGATCGCCGAGAAGGCGTTCAGGCACACCAGAATGAGTGGGGATTTCAGCAGCCACCGTCGCGTCATGATCCCTCCAGGACTCTCGTCTATGCGTCTATCATGGAGGCCGCGACGACGGTAGCGACACAGCTGGTTGCGGTTGCAGCCGAGCCCTCGACGTCGCAGGATGCGGCCGTGAAACGTTCGCCCCTCGTTTTAGTCCTGCTCGTCTCGTTGGTCTTCGGTCAGTCCGGTTGTGACCGGGTCTCACCCGACTACGCGCCGAGCGGTCCGACCGGCCCGGCCCCGACCGGCATCGCACCGACCCAGCCCGCGCCTTCGCAGCCGTCTTCCCCTGCGACCCCTTCGGCGCCAGAGCGGGACGGAGATGCGACGGCAGCGTCACCCCTCGAAGCGCGTTTTCCTGGCCTCGCCCAGGTCCCTGCCGGGGAAGAGCGGCAGGCCGTCGCCCACACCATCGGCCTCATCCTGAGCGATGGCCCCTTCCCGTATCCCGACAAAGACGGCAGCGTCTTTGGCAACTTCGAAGGCCGCCTACCCAGGCGCAGCCGCGGCCACTACCGCGAGTACACGGTGCCGACCCCAGGCATCGGTCACCGCGGAGCACGCCGCATCGTCGCGGGCGAGTCGCAGGGACAGCCGCAAGAGATGTTCTACACGCGTGACCACTACGAGACCTTCCGGAGGCTCACCCCATGAACGTCGCCCCGAGCCCATCGTTCGACGATCTTCTTTCTGAACACGCGCCCGCCGTCGCGTTTGGTCAGCTCCCCGAGCACACGTCCGTGCAGGGCGATGCCGACGAAGGCGCCATCGCGCTCTGCAGGCTCAGTTCGAGGTCGCTCGGCAATGTCACCACCATGCACGATAAGTTGTCGGCCTCACTGGGGTTTCCCGGCTATTACGGCAACAACTGGGACGCCCTGCTCGATGTACTGAGCGACCCCTTCGTGCTCGGCGCCCGCAAGGCCTTTGTCATCGTCCTCGAAGACGGACCCGCCGCGTACGCCGCTGCACCGCAGAGCTTCGCGGCCCTCGTCGAGCTCGTCCAGCTGGCAGATCGCCGCTGGCGCGCCCAGGGCGAGGCGAGTCGGGTGCGGCTCCTCGTGGAGACGCCTCGGGCGTGACACGAGCGGTTCGTCAATTGCCTTGATAATCAAGCAACCGCCGCGCCCATGACCACGCGTCTCCGACCTCCAGAACGACGAAGGCCCGGGCAACGTCTCCGCGGCCCGGGCCTCCTCCTGCGTCAAGCGAGCGAGCTCACTTCTCGGTGACACGCACCGCGATACGGCGGTTCTGGGCGCGGCACTCCTCGGTGTCGTTCGCCTCACACACCGGGTGCTCGGGGCCGTAGCCCTCCGCCTCGAGGCGGCCCTTGTCGATGCCGAGCTCGACGAGCATCGCGACGACGGCTTCGGCGCGCTGCTGCGAGATCTTCTTGTTGGCCTCGGCCGAGCCGGTGTTGTCGGTGTAGCCGCCGACCTTGAGCTTGGCGGTCGGGTAGGCCTTCATGATCTCGACGATGTTGGTGAGCTGCAGCTTGCTGTTCTCGACGTCGAGCTTGGCCGAGCCGGTCTCGAAGACGACGCGGTCGAAGTTGAACCAGGTGGTCTTGTCGACGACCTTGGTCGCGTCCTCGACGAATGCCAGCAGCTGGCTCTCGATGCCCGAGCCTGCGCCCTTGACCTCGAACCCGGTCGACAACGCCTTGACGAACTCGGCCGCGGCCGCGTCGGTCACGAGGCCGGCGAGCTTCTCGGCGAGGCCGGTGATCTCACCCTCGAGCTTCGTCGTCGTCGCGCCGACCTCGGTCGTGGCGGTGTCGATGACGGCCTGAGCCGCCGCCGCATCCGCGCCCGCCTCGGTCACCTTGGCGGCCACACCGTCGAGCGTAGCCTTGGCCTTCTCGCCCTCGGCCTTGAGGCCTTCGAGCGCCGTGACGATCCCCTCGAGACCCACGGTCCCGGCGGGCATGGTCTTGGCCTTGGTGACGAGCTCCTCGAGCTTGGCCATCTGCGCCGCGAGCGGGGCGCCGACGGTCTCGCCGAGCTTGTCGACGGACAGCTTGAGCGCCGCGGCTTTGGCCTCGGTCTCGGCCGTTGCAACGCCGGTCTCGACCTCGGTCAGAGCCGTCGTGACCTGCCCGAGCTCGGTGCCGAGTTGCGCGTCGACAGTGCCCAGCATCTTGGTGATGTCGGCGTCGCCCTTGCCTTCTTTCGCGGCGGTCGCGACCTGGCCCGAGAGACCCGCGAGCATGCCCTTCACCTTCTCGAGGTTGGCGCCCTGGGTCTTGAGCTTCTCGACCAGACCGCCGACGACCGGCATGTCCTTCGGGAGCTCGTCGGTGCGCTTCAAGAGGCCCTGAAGGCTCGTGAGCCCGGTCTCGAGCTGCGGCGCGTACTTCGTCGCGAGGCCCGTGGCCTTGGCCTGCATGGCCGCGAGGTCGACGCCCTTGCAGCCGACGGAAAGTGTGATGGCGAGCGCTGCAATGGCGAGCGCGATGGTCTTCGGATGTGTCTTCATGCTGTTCTCCTGATTGTCGATGCGACGCCCGGTTGGGGTTTCGGTATCCGATGCGGATGAAACCCATGGGGACGTGATCGGAGGAGTGCTCGCTGGCACTCGCTCTTCGCGGTGCCGTCGTGACCATCCGACCAGACGTTTCCCGGTCGACGGCGGCGGTGTAGGCCCCTTGTTCGAGTTTGTCTATGGGCTTGCTCGCACTGTGGAAACCCCCTCGCTCGCTTCGCTCGCCTCCCCCTCCGCCGCGTGAGCTGCGCGGGGGACAAGGAGTGTCCGTCGCCATGGTTTCCATCCTTTGCCGTGCGGAAACGCATGGCGACGCACTCTGAAGCACAGCGGTTACGCCTTCGTGGGCATATTCGAGCACCAGCCCGTGACGCCCTGAGCGGCATCGTTGCGGCCCCCGATATCACATGCTAGGTCGCGCGCATGTCTCTACGCGTCCTCTCCGTTACCCTAGCTCTGATCGTTGCCGCTTGCGGCTCCAAGACCGAGCCAACCCCCAACCCCGCACCGGCCCAGGTCGAGCCGACCAAGGCCGAGCCCGCCAAGGCTGAAGCCGCCGAGCCTGCCAAGGCTGAAGCCGCCGAGCCTGCCAAGGCCGACGCCGCCGAGCCTGCCAAGGCCGAGCTCGCCGAGCCCGCCAAGCCCGAGGTGCAGGCGCCGCCGATCCCCGAGCCGACCGGCCTGTTCGCGTGCAAGGCCAAGGCCGACGCGCCTCCGACGACGTCGGACAAGGCGGACATCTGGGCCCTCCCCTACGACGTCCAGGGTTGCCCAGCCATCCCCTCGGTCTTCGGCCAGGTCACCATCGGCATGACCCGCGAAGAGGTCGCCGCTGCCATCGGCAAGGACGGCAAGGTCTCCGACAGCGGCTCGGCCTACATCTACCTCGGCAAGCACCCCCACAAGCTCCAGCTCTCGATCCGCTTCTCCGAAGCCGGCAAGGTCGACAAGCTCGTCCACAAGATCGACGCCAAGGCCTTCGATCTCTTGAAGTCGGCATGGGGCGAGCCGCTGCTCGTCAAGGACGGCACTGACGTGACCTATAGCTGGTTCAACCCCGAGACCGGCATTCGCGCCCACGCCGAGCCGACCGAGTGGGACCGCCAGAACGCAGCCAAAGAGGACGAGAAGGTCGAGGGCTACCAGCTCTACTTCGGTCAGTACACGCCGCTCGCTTCTGCGCTCGGCGCCGACGGACTGCTGTCCAAGGACCTCATCGGCAAGACCGCCCCCGAGCTTGCCCAGCTCTTCCCCGACGCCGTCGAGCAGAAGACCGCCGAGGAAGCCAAGGCCGAGCTCGATAAGCTCGGTCTCGATGCGGACACGATGGCCAAGGCGGAAGCGCTCGGCGTCGGCGGGGCGTCGACCGACCTCAGCCTGCCGCCCACCGAGACGCGTGAGCACACGCTGTTCGTGCAGCCCAACTGGGCCGGCGGCAAGGTCGAGAACTACTCGACGAACCTCGACTTCGGTGCGGACCAGGCCCTGAAGACCGAGATCCTCGCGGTCGTCGCGTCCGTCCTGGGCAAGCCGACGGCCGTGGAGAAGGACGGCGACAAGTTCGAGTACACCTTCGCTGGCCCCAACGGCCAGGTCGTCAACCTCGAGCCGAATACGCTCGACGACGGGTGGCGCCTCCGGGTCTCGAAGCCCTGATCGTCTGAAGACCGGTCGGTCCCCTCCCCAGAGTCGGGAGGGGGCCGATTTCCCCGCCAGCCCAGACCTCACCGGAGCCTCACCATGCAGACCCGCGCACGCGACGAGATTCGGCAGCTGGCGGAGGACTTCGAAGTATCCGCTGACCATCCCGCCGACGTCGTAGCCGAGGCCGAGCGCTGGCTCGCCCACCCCGGGCTCGACGACCCGGCGCTCGAAGACGCCCGCCACCGTCCCTTCGTCACCATCGACAACGTCGACAGCCGCGACCTCGACCAGGCCGTCTTCATCGAGCCGCTCGGCGCGGGTTTCCGCCTCCACTACGCGCTCGCCGACGCATCGTATTATGTGCGTCGCGGCTCCCGCCTCTACGCCGAGGCGCTCAAACGCGGCGCGAGCTACTACCTCCCCGGCTTCGTCGCTCCGATGCTCCCGGTCTCGCTCTCGGAGGGGCTCGTCAGCCTGAATCCCGAGGTCGATCGGCGCGCCCTCACATTCGTCATCGAGCTCGACGCCGCGGGCGAGGTCATCTCCACACGCATCGTTCGCCAGCTCGTTCACAGTCGGGCCAAGCTCACCTACGCCGGGGTGCAGGCTTTCTGGGACGCACGCGACCGGAGCTCTGACCCGGTTGCAGGCACCGCTTCGGCCAATCCTCTCGAAAATCAAGAGTTCACCGACTCGCTCCTCGCGCTCCGCGAGCTCGGCAAGATACGCATCGCGCTCGCCGAAGCGCGTGGTGTCGTCCACTATCCACGCATCGAGGTCGACATCGGTTTTGCCGACGCCGAAGGCCGGACGTTCACCGCCTTCGAGAGTCACCGCTACGAGTCCGACCGCGCCAACGAGCAGGTCTCCCTCCTCGTGAACACCGAAGGCGCACGTTTCCTCGAGCATCACGCGTCGTCGCTCGGCAAGCCATCCATCGCCGCCGTCTACCGGGTCCATCCGGCCCCGGACCCCAAGACCTTCGTCACGCTCGCGGCCATCTCGCGCCGCCTCATCCGCCAGTCGGGCCTCCCCAAAGACCTCGCCTGGGACGCCGACGATGAGTCCATCGCGACCTGGATGACACGGCTGCATGACCGCCTCGGCCGCCACCCCGTGGCCCTGGCACTCCAGCGCCAGGCGCTCCTCATCAACCAGCGCTCGAGCTTCGCGGCGGAGCCGGGTCTCCACTTCGGCGTCGGAGCACCGTGTTACGCGCGCTTCTCGTCGCCCATGCGCGAGATCGTCGGCATTCACACGCACCAGGAGGCCCTCGAAGCCCTCGGGCTCGAGGCACCAACCGACGAGACCGACGCCGAGCGCCAGCTCATCATCGACGCCGCCAACGCGTCGAAGGACCGCCAGAACGCGCTCACGAAGCTCGCCAACCAGCGGGTCATCGAGGCGCTGCTCCGGCCCGATCTCGAGCTCGCGCCAGCGGACCGCTCGTCACGCCACGGCATCGTGATCGGCCTCACGAGCGACAAGGCCTTCGTCCTGCTCGACGAACCACCGCTGGAGCTCAAGGTCTACGCGCGTGACCTCGGCGAGCGCTTCCAGCTCGAGGGCAATACGACGCTCGACATCAAGACACCCGAAGGCTCGCTCGAGCTCACGCTCGGCGACCGCGTCGCGCTGACCGTCATCGGCTTCGATACGACCCGCGACCGCTTCCAGCTCTCGGCGAAGGTCACTCGCTGAGGTCGCCGCCTTCCGCCTCGCCAGCCCCCTTCGGCTCGGCGACGATGGTCAGGCGCGACACCAGACACCCATCCCGGCACACCCGGATGAGGCAGGGCCAATGGCCACTCGTTCGTGGTGCGATGACCTCGACGTCGCCGTTTTCGCGCACGGTGCACCGGCCGCTCGGGTCGTCGGCTGGGCCGATGGCCAGGCTATCCGCCCACGCCAGCTCCGGCCCGGCCACCGCATAACGGTCGCCTGGCCGCGGGTCGACATGGAAGACATCGTGCTCCACCAGCACCGCCGCGCCCGGCTCGACACGATAAAACGGGTGGAGGAGGTCCGGCGCGCCCGACCTGCAGCCCACCATGAACACCCCGACGACGACGCCGGAAACAATCTTGGAAATCAAAATAAAAAGCTCCAGGTCCCGGTCGTGATGGCGGTCCGCTCGTCGGGCTCCGTCGACAGCTCGTAGCCGACGATGGCCCCGGTCAACGGCAATCCCACGAAGAGGAGCCACCACGCCGGGTCACCTTGTTCGATGTCGCTGAGCAACAGGGTCGTCACCGCGACGGTCGTACCCGACAACGTACCGAGCAGGGTCCACCCGAAGCCGCCGTTGGCCCCGGCGAGCTCACCCGCCCCCCACACACCCAGCGAGACTCCCGCCGCGCCCCCGACGTAAGCGCCAAGCACGGCGGGCACGAGGCACCCGAAGCCGCGACCGCCGCCGTCCACGAGCGCACACGAGCCGTAGCTCAGGAGACCCACCGAGAACACACCCGCCGCGCCACCCACGACGCCGCCGAGCGACTCACCCGCGATTCGCCATGGGCGGTCCTCGGCCGGGTCGAAGGCGTTGGCCGGAGTTGTCGAGACGACGGACGCCGCGACGAGGAACGTCGCAACGACCCTCGAGATCCGACCACGCTGCGACTCGACGCGCCCCATCAGCCGATGAGGCTGCGCAGCATCCACGCCGTCTTCTCATGCACGAGGAGGCGGTCCGTGAGCAGGCTCACCGAGGACTCGTCGGCCGCGCTCTGCGATAGCGGCAAGATCTCGCGAATGGTCTTCACCACCGACTCGTGACCACGCACGAGGATACGCACCATCTCCATCGCCTCGGGCACACCGTCGGGCTCTTCGATCCGCGTCAGCGCCGCGAGCTTCTTGTAGGTGCCCGGCGCCGGCTCACCCAGGGTACGAATACGTTCGGCGACGTCATCCACGGCGAGCCACAGCTCGTTGTACTGCGTCTGAAACAGCAGATGCAGCGTCTGGAACATCGGTCCGGTGACGTTCCAGTGGAAGTTGTGGGTCAGCAGATACAGCGTGTAGGTGTCCGCGAGCATGCGGTCGAGCCCACTCACGATGGCTTTACGCTGCCCCTCGTCGAGGCCGATATCGATCTTCATGGCTTGTCTCCTGAGAGAACCACGCCGCTCGGCGCAGGTCTCGTCAACGGCTTCCGGTGATGGCAAGGACACGCAGCTCGTAGGGGCCAGCGTCATCGAAGATGTTGTCTTCGCCGTCGACAACGATGGACACCGATTCACCAGCGGAAAGGTTCACGACCGTGCGCTCGACCGTCTCGCCGTCGTCGCCGCCGACACATGTTCCGACCATGTCGGCGCAGTCCTTCACCACGTAGAGCGCCGCGTCCCATCCGCTAGGCACGACCTCGATCATGTAGCGTCCGGCCGTCGGCGCCGTGAAGCGCCAGACCTCGTCGCGTGACCCCATGCCCTTGGATGTGAGCCCACCGCATTGCCCCTCGTCGAGGATGTAGTCGTTGGTCGCGGCCGACGTGTCGCCGCTGCCGAGGAAGGGCAGGGCGCCGACGCTGAACGCGTTGCCACACGTGTTGCCGACGGCCACCGTCGGGTCGATGCAGAGCTGTTCGGCGGTGCACACATCGGCCGGAACGGCACAGCTCCCACAGGTCCCGCCACACCCGTCGGCCCCACAATCCTTGCCCTCGCAGCTCGGGTTGCAGGCTTCGCGCACCGACAGCGTGAAGCTCCCAGCGACCCCTGCCGGCTCCGCCCCGCCGACATCCACCCCATCGACCGTCGCGAAGATGACCTGGTCCTTGGTCATCGTCACGTCGACCGATGAGCCTGCGGGCGCCGTGGCCCAGCACGTCCCGTTCGCACAGGCGTCTTCGAGGTAGAGCTGCAATGACAGGCTCGAGCTCAGAGCGAAGCGGAAGATGCCGTTCTTGGGCGCGGTGAAGCGGTAGGTCAGGTCGGCCGACAAGGCGCCAGCCGGCGCTCCCTCGCAGCTCGACTCGCGGTCTGCCCCGTAGCTCGTCGTGTCGAGCGTCTCGCTCCACGGGAGCGTGCCGACCCCACGTGGGTTGGTGCACTCGGTCCCGACCGGCAGGCGGCACTGGCCCGACTGGCAGGTCGTCCCAGCGCCGCAGGTGCCACACGACCCGATGCAGCCGTCGCTACCGCAGACGCGGTCCTGGCAGCTCGCGATGCACTCCCGAACATCGAGCTTGTAGTTGCCGGCGAGGTTCGAGAAGTTCGTCCAGCCATCGACGATGGCGAAGACCTGCTGGTCGGCCGCGAGCTGCGCCCACACGCGGTCATTGCGGTCGCGGTCATCCGCCGCCAGACACGTGGCTTCGAGGTCGTTGCAGTCGGACGCCAGGTAGATGGCAGCGTCGAACACGTTGGGCGGCGCGCCGGTATCGAGCCCGAAACGATAGAGGCCGGCTCGCGGCGCGGTGAACGCGTAGGCCACATCGCCAGCCCCGAAACCACGGCTCTCACGTGTGCCCGAGCCATCGGGCTGAAGCGGGCACCAGTGCGCACCAAAGCCGTAATCGTTCTTGAATGCCGTAGAGTTGCGGGAATCGGTCCAGGGCAGCTCACCGACTGCCAGCGCCGACTCGCAGCGGTCACCGTCGATCGCCTGGCACACCGTCGTGGCCGGGCACTCGTACGGGATGACGCAGGTGCCTGGGGTCACGACACAGCTCTCGTCGTTTGGGCACGCGCCACAGCTCCCGCCACAACCATCGTCGCCGCAGGCGCGACCATCGCAGTCCGGCTCACACGCAGTGATGGCGAGCGTCGCGTGCCCAGCCGAGTTGCCGGTGTTGGACGCCCCATCGACAAAGACGAAGAGCGGCTGGCCCGCGACACCATCGAGTCGGATCTGCGCCTTACGTCCGCCTGTGCGGTTCGCCGCGACACACGCGTTGCCGGGCGCCTCACACGTCGTCGAAGCCCACACGTTCACGTCGAAGTCGGCGTCGACCTTGGCGATGAACGGACCCGAGGTCGGCGGCGTGAAGCGCACGACCGCGTCGCTCGAGGCGACCCCGAACCCGAACGGGAAGTCCGGGCAGCTCGCCGACGCATAGAACGCATCGTTGGCGTAGAGCCGTGTGTCGCCCGACCACGAGAAGGGAACCGCGTCCGCGACGATGGGCTCGGCACAGGTGTCTCCCTCGAGGCGCGGCTCACACTTGCCCTCGGCGCTGCAGATGGTCGTATTCGAACACGTTCCGCAGGTGCCACAGCCGTAGGTGCCGCACTCACGATCGCCGCACTCGAGGACCGCACAACGCTGCTCGACGATGAGCGAATAGGCGCCGACATCGAGCCAGCTCTCGCCGTCGACTGCGATGACGACCGAGGTCCCGGCATCCAGGTCGAGGTCGAGGTTGCCACCCACCCGACGCCCAAGGCACGTCCCACCACACCCTTCGAGGACGGCCACGAGATCCGGCCCGAAACGCGGTGTGTCGCGGTCGATGGCCGGCTGCAACGCGATGCGGAAGCGGTAGCTGCCGTCGGCGGGCGGCGTGAAACGATAGAAGACATCACGGCCGGCCGCGCCGACATCGTCGGTGGCGCCCACACACCCCGACGCCGTGAACTCGGCCCCGGCGACCTGGGTGTTGCCGCGCACTTCGATGGGGAAGCCCCTCGTCACGTCGATCTCCTTGGCGGTCGCACACAGGTCGGCCGCCGCGGTCGGGGTCGGCTGCGTCACAACGACGGTGCCGGTCGAGAGCTCGGGCACGTCCTCGTAGGCCGCGGACACCAGGAAGCGCCGCCACATGGCGCGTGCATCGGCAGCGTTGAACGCCACGAAGTGACTGCCACCCTGCCACTGGCGCAGGCCGACCGTGCGTGTGACGCCGTTGCCGAGGTCGACGTTGCCTTTGAGCGGCAGGTCCACGGGCTCGATGCCCTTGAGCACGTGCGCCTCGGAGAGCTTCGCCAACGGCCGCACCTGCGGCACACGCCCGGCCGCCGTGGCCGCATCCGTACCGACCGACGGCGAGGCCGCATCCAGCGTGCCCTCGGTCACGAAGACGTGTTTGGGCGGCACACCCGGCGGCGGCGACAGCCACATCGGCGTGTAGGTGATCGGGTCCGTCGCATCGACCAGCATCTGCAACAGGTTGAGCGCCGGGTGGAACGTATCGAGCTCGGTCGGCGCAATGCCCAGCACCGTCGCGGCCAGTCCCGCGAGGTCGACCGGGTCCTTACGCCGCAGGATCGTCTCGATGATGACCCCCGACATGCCCGAGATGACACCCGCCTTGATACGCGGGTCGACCGCGAGCGCCAGCGTCCCCGACAACCCACCGTGTGAGTGCCCATAGAAGAGGATCCGGTCCGGGTTGAGCTTCAGCTCTCGGCCCGCACGGGTCTCGTTCGCGGGCAATGCGAAGCGGTCCGCTTCGATCATGCGCGACAACCAGATGGTGTCGATGGCCGCCTGCCGGAAGGCCGAGCGCCCAGCCGGCGGGTTGATGAAGTTGAAGCTGTAGAGGATGAGCTCGGTCTCGTCGAGCTCACGTCCCGGGCCACGCGGCCCATGCAACGGCTGGTCGATACACAGGACCGCGACGCCGTCGATCACGAGCTCACGGGTATCCGACCGGCAGCTCTCGTAGTCGCCGCCCGTCCCATGCGCATAAAGCGTCACCGGCCAGCCGTCCTCGGGCATCGGCATGTCGGTCGGCGTCAGGAGCAGGAAGCGCAGCTCCTCGTCGGCCTGCGGGATCGGATCACCCGCCTCGTCGAAGCGGATGTCGCCGTCCTCCTGGTAGGGCTTCTCGCCCGCCTGGAAATTGGGGGCCGTGTAGAGTCCGTGGAACTCACCGAAAACATTGGGCTCGTAGATGATTTCGACCGCAGGCGGCACGGCGTCATCGATGTAGCGCGCCACCTGGTTCAGCTCACGTGTCGCGTTCTGCGTCGTGAAGCAGGTCGCCGTCGCGATGTCCTTCACGGCCAGCGGCGAGGTCTCGAGATAGCTCACCAACGATGACAGGAAGCTCTGTGTCCCGAGCGCTTCGGCGAACCCCTGCGCCTGCTGCAGGTAGCGTCCGTCGGCGTCTTTCGCAGCACGCGTGACGATGGCGCAATAGGTCTGGCCCTCGGCCAGGACGAACCCGTAGACCGGCCGCATCGCCAACGTCTTCTTGCGATAGATCGGGTCCACCCCGTCGTCGCCATAGAACTTGAAGAGCAGCGGCATCCGCTCACCGAAACGCGCTCCGGGCGTCGTGTTCACGAGCTGGATGACGCTGTCCGGCTGCATCGAGTCGGTCGTCGAAGGCAACGTCTTCACGTCGAGGGCGCCATCGAGCTCGACATAGATCGCCCCGTTCAGGCCGAAGCCATCGAGGACCTCTTCGCCGAATGCGATGAACGTCTCGATGAGCACCGCCACGCCGCGCGGCATGTTCGTCAACTTGATGCGCCCGCCCTCACGATAACGGTCCGACGGCCAGCCGACCGACATCCAGTCTTCAGCCGCCAGGTCGAAGCGCGGCCGCGCCCCCGGCTCCGTCGTCCCGTAGTCGATACCGAGCCCCGGCTTCTCGACGACCTCGACCTCGGCCACGTCGGAATCCGGCGCCGCGTCGTCGACCCCGTCGGCATCCGATGGGCCCGTCGTGTCGGCATCCGGGATCTTTGCGGGGTCGGCTTCACAAGCGGCGAAGACGAAGGTCATTAGAGCGACGATGAGCGGACGCATGGCGACTCCGACGGTGGCGACAGCGGCGCAACCTATCAGGATGGCCAGCGCGACGGAAGCCCGGCGCAACATTATGCGACCGTGGCGTCGTCCTTTGCGCTCTCGCCTGCGTACGCCCGCTAATCGCCCCAGGGCGCCCGCAAAGTCGTGGTCTCTAACGAAGCCAGGAACGAAGGAAACCTGGGGCGGGACGAAACTACATGCAGTTCAGCAGGTCTCGGCCTCGGCTCCTCGTTTCCTGCTTTCCTGAGAAATCGTTCCCGTTTGATGATTCCTTGGACCTCGCGCCAACCCAACGAATCGCCCCGCCTGCTCTGTGCGCGCGCCGCATGATCTGGTAGCCGAGCTTTCCGTGAACGGAGTCATCATCGGCGTCGTGCTCTACCTGCTGGCCCAGCTCGCCCTGGGCTTCTGGGTCGCACGCAGGAACAAGACCGAGTCCGACTACCTCCTCGCCGGTCGCAGCCTCGGCTTCCCGCTCACCATGTTCTCGGTCTTCGCCACCTGGTTTGGCGCCGAGACCGCGATTGGCGCAGCCGGCAAAGCCTACACGGGCGGGCTTGGCGCCGTCACCTCCGAGCCGTTCGGCTACGTCCTCGCGCTCCTCCTCTTTGGCCTCTTTGTCGCCGCCCCTCTCTGGCGCAAGGGCCTCATGACGCTCGCCGACCTGTACAAGAACCGCTGGGGTTCGAACGCCGAGAAGGTCATCGTGCTCCTGCTCGTGCCCTCGTCGCTGCTGTGGGCCGCCGCCCAGATCCGCGCCTTTGGCCAGGTGCTCGGCCATGTCGCCGGCCTCGACCTCGAGGTCGCCATCACCATCGCGGCCCTCGTCGTCATCCTCTATACGACCGCGGGCGGCATGCTCGCCGACGCCTGGACCGACCTCATCCAGGGCATCGTCCTCATCATCGGCATCGCCGCCGTCTTCGTCGCGATGCACCTCGATGGCGCGACGGCCTCACTCGCGACCCTGCCGCCCGACAAGCTCGACCTCGGCTTCTCCGACCAGAGCCTCCTCGAGATCCTCGAAGCCTGGGGCCCAGCCGCTCTCGGCTCACTCATCGCTCAAGAGCTCGCCCAACGCGCCCTGTCGGCCCGCTCGCCCGGCGTCGCTCGTAACGGCGCCATCTCCGCGGCCTTCATGTATGCGGCCCTGGGCGTCGTGCCGATCCTCATCGGCCTCATGACCTACGCGTCGGGCACCGTGCTCGCCGACCCGGAACAAGCCCTGCTCGTCCAGGCCGACAACCACCTGGGCGGCTTCTTCTACGTGGTCTTCGCCGGCGCCCTCATCTCGGCCATCCTGAGCACGGTCGACACAGCGCTCCTCGTCTCGGGCGGTCTCGTCGCCCACAACGTCATCCTGCCGCACCTGCCCGAAGCCTCCGAGGTCGCGCGCCTCCGCATCACCCGGATCTGCGTCGCTTGTCTGGGCATCATCGCCTGGGCCTTCGCCTTCACCTCGCAGAGCGTCTACGACATGGTCGAGGACGCCGCCTCGTTCGGGTCGTCCGGCGCGCTCATCGCCTTCGTCTTCGCCTGGATCCCATCGTTTGGACGCCAGACCGCCGCCATCGCCGCGATGCTCACCGGCCCCGTCGTGCATGGCGTCGACTCGGCCTTCGAGCTGACCGGCTTCCCGTGGGTCGTCTCGCTCATGGCGGCGTTCGGCGTTTACGTGCTCATCGCTGCGTTCGAGCGCTTGGTGCCCAGACCTGCTGATTCGTAATCCGTAATCAGCTGCTCCATCATCGCAGCGCTCAGCCCAGCGTCCGACCGTCCGACGCCGACAAGGCGCAACCCGTCCGAGCCGCAATCCGACTCGTCCGAGAGGGGGCCGCGTATCGCAGCGCACGGGATGGTGAAAAAACCACCGAGCGACTGCACACGACCGGAGAAACGCTGGAGCCGATGGCCGGACTCGAACCGGCGACCTGCTGATTACGAATCAGCTGCTCTACCAACTGAGCTACATCGGCAGCGCGGGGCGCTTTCTAATCGCGACCCCGTGGCCGCGCAAGCAAATTCTTCGGCCGTCCCGAGTTCGCCCGACGCCGGACTCCGGGACCCATCCAGACCTGCACCACCGTTCGCGACACCGAGCTCATGCGGCCGTCGCCGGCTTCACCCCTTCCGGGTCTTCACCCTTCAACGGCTCGAGCCCGACCACCCGCCGGATGATCCAACGCCCGAAGTAGATCTGCGGCGTCAGGATGAGCGCGATGACGAACTTCAGGACGTAGCCCGTCAGCGCCGTCTTGACGACGAAGTCCACGGGCGCCACGACGCCACCCGTAAGTCCCTGTGCCACCTGGAAAAACAGGATGGTGATGATGAAGCTGTCGAAGAGCTGCGAGACCACCGTGCTGCCCGTCGCCCGGAGCCACACGTAGCGACCACCCGTCACCCGCTTGAAGAACCCGAAGACCGCGATGTCGAGCAGCGACCCGAACAAGAACGCTACGATCGACGACAACGTCATGAGCGCCGACCCGCCAAAGATGAGCTCGAAGCTCTTGTCGTCGGCCGTCCCGGGGATCCCCTCGAGCGTCGGCAACGCCCGCGCGACGCTGATCAAGACGAACCCGAAGAGCGCCATGTAGAAGGACATCCACGCGACGAAGCGCGCCGCCTTACGCCCATAGAACTCGTTGATGAGATCGTTGAGCAAGAAGGTCACCGGGAAGGCCAACATGCCGGCCGTGTGCTCGATGTCGAACGGGCCCATGCCCAGGTCGGCGTTGAACACGAAGAGCTTCACCCCGATGACGTTGGCGATCACCAGCGCCGTCACGTTGATGGCCGCGAGCACGAAGTAGACCTTTGCCCTCCGATTCAACAGCGTGCCCGTGCCCTCACCACCGCCCACATCCGCGCTCGTCGATCGCTCCATCACCGACACGCTCGCCGATCCCACCTTTCGTCGCAAGTCCTCGTCCCCACTTGGCCTCGACCTTTCATGGTCGACCATTGCGCCGCCCAGGCGCCGGCACACGCTCCATCGATCCCGCGTCCCTTCCTCGGACCCGGCCCCACCGACACGGCTCGCGCTTGCCGTCCGCCCGTTTGCCGACTACAGGAACCGGCATGGGCCTGCTCGACGGAAAGCGTATCCTCCTCGGCGTCAGCGGCGGCATCGCCGCCTACAAGAGCCCCGAGCTCGTCCGTCGCCTCAAGGACGCCGGCGCCGACGTCACCGTCGTCCTCACCGCGGCCGGCGCACACTTCGTCTCCGCCCTCGCGCTCGAGGTCGTCTCCGAGCACCCCGTCGCCTCCGACCTCTGGCAGCCGCACTCGGCCCCATCGGCCAACGGCCCCGGCCTCTCACGTATCGCCCACACCGACCTCGCCAAGGACTCCGACCTCGTCATCCTGGCGCCTGCGACCGCCGACCTCATCGGCAAGATCCGCCACGGCCTCGCCGACGATCTCCTGACGACGACGATCATGGCGTCGCGCACCCCGGTCCTCGTCTGTCCAGCGATGAACACGGAGATGCTCGACAACCCGCTGGTCGCCGACAACATCGCCGCGCTCTCGGCACTCCCCCGCTACCACCTGCTCGAGCCCGGCGTTGGCCTCCTCGCTTGCGGCGTCACAGGCCGCGGCCGCCAACCCGACCCGCCAGATATCATCGAAGCCGCCGCCGCCGTCCTCGCCCCGAACGACCTCGCCGGCCTTCGCATCACGGTCAGCGCCGGCCCCACCTATGAGCCCATCGACCCGGTCCGGTTTCTCGGCAACCGCTCGACCGGCACCATGGGCTTCGCCCTCGCGCGTGCCTTCGCCGCCCGCGGCGCCACTGTCACGCTGGTCGCCGGCCCAGTTGCCGTGCGCACGCCGGTCGGCGTCAACCGTCGCCTCGACGTCGAGACCGCGGCCGACATGCTCGACGCGATCGCGAACGCGTGGCCCGACACCGACGTCCTCGTCATGACCGCCGCCGTCGCCGACTTCCGCCCGGCCGAGCGCCACGCCCACAAGCTCAAGAAAGACGGGTCCGCGCCTGCCTCCATCGCGCTCGAGCGCACGACCGACGTGCTCGCCGCCATGTCGCAACGCCCTGATCGCAAAAACAAAACGCTCATCGGCTTCGCAGCCGAGACCGACGACGTCATCCCCTACGCCCAGAAGAAGCGTCTCTCTAAAGACCTGGACTGGATAGTCGCCAACGACGTCTCCGCCCCTGGCATCGGCTTTGGCCCAGGCGACAACGCAGGCTGGCTCATCGGCCGCGACGACCTCCCCCACGCCCTCGAACGCGCCCCCAAAGACCGCTTCGCCGAGGCCCTCGTCGCCCGCCTCGCCCCCCATCTGCATCGTTCGGGGCGCCCATGACCGACCTGCCCCATCGCCTCACGCCGATCATCGACCCTTCAGACGATGTGCTCGGCCACACCCACGCGCTCGCCTCCGACCTCCGGCAGTGGCTCGAATGGGCCGCCCTCACCGGCGCAGTCGAGGTCCCGATGTCCGACCTCGCCCCCGCATCGAGAGGGCAGGGCCCCTCACTCATGACCCGCCCGCCCGCCGCCGACCCGCGATCCCCAGCACCTGGCCACCGCCCTATCGCGCCGGCCTCGCCCGCCGGGCCCTCCGCGTCGGGCTCGGCACCCGCCGCCTTCAACTCCCCGCCGGCCTCCGCCCCCCGCACCATGGCCTCGCGCCCGGCCTCCACCCCGGTCCCCCGCGTCAGCCCCCGCGCGGCGAGCGCGTCGACCGCTCCACCGCCCCCAACGGGTGATGTCGCCCGCCACGACGCAGGCCTGACTCAGGTCCGCGCCGAGCTCGGCGACTGCCAGCGCTGCCGGCTCTCCAAAGATCGTAAGAACATCGTCTATGGCGTCGGCAACCCACAGGCCGACCTCGTGCTCATCGGCGAGGCCCCTGGCAAAGACGAGGACCTCACGGGCGAGCCCTTCGTCGGCCGCTCGGGCCAGCTCCTGACCCGCATGCTCGCCGCCATCGGCTTCGAGCGCGACCAGGTCTACATCTGCAACGTCATCAAGTGCCGCCCACCGCAGAACCGTGACCCGCTCTCGGACGAGATCGCCACCTGCAGCCCGTTTCTGCATCGCCAGGTCGCGGCCATCGGCCCCAAGGCTATCCTCACGCTCGGCCGCTTCGCCGCCATGAACCTCGTCGGCGAGGACCTCCCGATGGGCGAGCTCCGCAAGCGCCTGGGGTCCGTCAATGGCATCCCCGTCGTCCCGACCTATCACCCGTCCTATCTCTTGCGCAGCCCGGCCATGAAGCGCCTCGCCTGGGAGGACCTCTTGCGGGTCCGTCAGCTCCTGCGCGCGTCAACGTCGCCGACCTGATTCAAGACCCGCATCGGTCCGGTCAGCACTTACCACTCGCACCTGCGCCGAACCCTCGGATTGAACGTCCGGCCGACCTGGCGCTGCCATTGAGCGCGCAATTGTAACAAAACAAAAAAGGGCAGCTCACTTTCGTGAACTGCCCTCTTTTGTGGACTCACTCTGGCGGTGTCGAAACCGAGACCCGCTAAGTCACACTCGAGCGACCTTGCGTGCCCTGGTCCCTTCCTCGCCGAAGGCTTCTCAGAGCTCGGTCTTGAGCGTCGGAGCAGCCTTGAAGCTCACGGTCTTGGAGGCCGCGATGGTGATGTCCTTGCCGGTGCGGGGATTGCGGCCGCGGCGCGCAGCGCGCTCCTTCACGTTGAAGGTGCCAAAGCCGGGGTACGAGAAGCGCTTGCCCGCCTTGATGGACTGCGCGAGGCCGTCGAAGACCGCCTGAACGATCTCGCCGGTCTCTTTCTTCGAGACGCCTTCGAGGGACGCATGCACCGTATCGATGAGTTCTGCCTTCGTCATGGTTCTTCTCTCCTGAGTCGCGCTGTTCGTGTAGCGCGGACCCGCCGATGGTTCGGTCGGGTCGTGGTTGGGTCTGGGTGGTCGGCCGACGTTCGCCCGGGCAATCCGAGACGCTCCGTTCCGACCTGTCACTCGTCAGTCAATGGGTCGGCGCCGTCCCCGCACGAGTCGGGCGCCCGCTCATTCTCAGAGGCTCGTCTTGAACTTCGGGGCGGCCTTGAAGCCGACCGTCTTGCTCGCCGCGATGGTGAGCGGCTTGTTGGTGCGCGGGTTGCGGCCCTGGCGCGCGGCACGGGTCTTCACGGTGAAGGTGCCGAAGTCCGGGTACGAGATGCGCCCATCGCGCTTGATCGCCTGGACGAGGGCGTCGAACACGGCCTGGACGGCCGAGCCGGTGTCCTTCTTGGTGAGCTTGTTGTCGAGTGCGCCGTGGACGTGGTCGATGAGTTCAGCCTTGGTCATTGTCGTTCTCCCCTAGAGATCTGGTCATGGTGTCTGGAAACTCGGGCCCGGGCAGGGCCAGGGTCCACGTCGAGCCATGTGCGGAAACTCCCGACACCTCGACGCGGAAATCACACCCCGGCAAACGCAAGTCATGTTGCGCGATGGCCGAGAGCCTTCGGGCCAAGCGTTGAAGCGCTCGGGCACCGTCCAGGTGCGATTTCGGGTGAATCGTAGAAACGATGGATCTGCCCTGTCAACAGCAAATCAGCAGCTAATGCGCATAGGATGGGCACGAGAGTGGGATCGGCCTGCCATATTCCCCGCCGACTTACAATAAAATCAACAACTTGGCCCGAAATGCTGGTTGGGCAGCTATCTATGCGGGTCGCACGTCTTTCGGCATCTTCGTCCCTTCCCGGCGTGCTCGCACCCCTCGATCCGGGATTCCCAAGCCCCGTGCGCCGATCATCCTGATCAGAACGGTCGCTCAGAGACCTCCTCGGACGATCCGTGAAACGTAAGTGCCGCACGCCAGTCGTTTCACATTCTGCCACCTCAGGGGTCACCTACCGGAATCGCCTGCCCTCGACCCTGCCCGACCACCCACCCACCCGGCTCGAGCCGCCGCCGACGAACGACGTTGAAATTCCGTCGCAGCGGGACTAGGACCCCGCGGGTGACCGGACCCGAACCCGTCCTCTCGGACTATGTATTCGAGCTTCCCCCCGAGCTCATCGCGCAAGCGCCGTTGCCCGACCGCCGGGACGCCCGCCTCATGCTTGTTGGGCGCAACCGCCACCCCAGAGAGGCCCCTGAAGACCGGCGCATCGCCGACCTGCCGACCCTGCTTCGTGGCGACGAGCTCCTCGTCTTCAACGACACCCGAGTCGTGCCCGCCCGCCTTCGCGGCCACAAGCCGACCGGGGGCCGGGTCGAGCTACTCGCCCTCGAAGCCGATCCGTCCGGCCGGACGTTCGTCGCCATGGGCCGCTCTTCGAAGGGGTTCGCCGTCGGCACCCCCATCCAACTCGGCGACGCCGGTCCCCTCCTATATATAGACGACGTGCTCCCCGACGGGCACCTGAGGGTCCGCCTCCCCGACGACGTCCCCGACCTGTGGGCCCTCTGCGACCTCCACGGCGAGGTCCCGCTCCCGCCCTACGTCGAGCGCGCCCCGAATGCCGACGACCGCGAACGGTACCAGACGGTCTTCGCCGACAAGCCCGGCGCCGTCGCCGCTCCGACCGCCGGCCTGCACTTCACGCCCGACCTGCTCGCAGCCATCACCCGACTCGGCTGCGAGACGGCCTTCGTCACGCTGCACGTCGGTCCTGGCACCTTCGCCCCTGTCCGCGTCGAGCGCCTGTCCGATCACGTCATGCACTCCGAACGTTACGAGGTCTCTGACGTCGCCGCCGAACGCGTCTCCACAGCGCGCGCGCAGGGGCGCCCGGTGCTGGCCGTCGGCACCACCGTCGTGCGCACGCTCGAGTCGGTTGCCGCGACCCTTGGCGAGGTCGCCCCCCACCGCGGATCGACATCGATCTTCATCCGCGAGGGGCATCGCTTCCGCGTCGTCGACCAGCTCATGACGAACTTCCACCTGCCCGCCTCTACGCTCCTCGTCCTCGTGTCGGCGTTCGCCGGGCGCGAGACCATGCTCGATGCCTACGCGCACGCCGTTGCGCAGCGGTACCGTTTCTTCAGCTACGGCGACGGGATGCTCATTCGATGAAGGTCGGCTTCGAGGTCCTGACGACCGACAACCAGAGCCTCGCCCGCCGCGGCCGGCTCCACACCACCCATGGCACGGTCGAGACCCCGGTCTTCATGCCGGTCGGCACCCAGGGCACGGTCAAAGGCATCACCCCCGCCCAGCTCCATGAGCTCGGGGTCGAGATCCTGCTCGGCAACACCTACCACCTCTACCTGCGCCCAGGGACCGAGGTAGTGTCGGCGCTCGGCGGGCTCCATAAGATGATGGGGTGGAACCGCGCCATCCTGACCGACAGCGGTGGCTTCCAGGTCTTCTCGCTGCGAGACCTCTCGAAGATCGAAGAGAAGGGCGTGACCTTCGCCTCTCATCTAGATGGGTCACGCCACCTCCTGATGCCCGAGACCTCCATCGGCATCCAGGAGATCCTGGGCTCCGACATCGTCATGGCCTTTGACGAGTGCCCCCCTGGTGGCGCCGCGCCCGCCGACGTGAAGCGGGCCATGGACCGCACCGCGCGCTGGGCCCGACGCTGCATCGACGCCCGCACCCGAGACGGCTACCAGATGTTCGGCATCGTCCAGGGCGGCATCGACCTCACCATGCGCCAGGCCTCGCTTGCCGACCTCACGGCCTTGCCCTTCGACGGCTACGCGCTCGGCGGTTTGTCCGTCGGCGAGTCGCGCGAAGCGACCTGGTCCACCATCGCGGCGATCGCCCCGACCATGCCCGCCGACAAGGGCCGCTACCTCATGGGTGTCGGCACCCCCGAAGACCTCCTCGTCTCGGTCGGCCACGGCGTCGACATGTTCGATTGCGTGTTGCCCACCCGCAACGCCCGCAACGGCCGCCTGTTCACCCCCGACGGCGACATCAATATTCGTAACAATCGCCACCGCCTGGACGACACCCCCATCGACCCGGCCTGCACCTGCTACACCTGCAAGAACGGCTTCTCACGCGGCTACCTGCGCCATCTGTCACGCGCCAACGAGATCGTGTTTGCGACCCTGGCCAGCATCCACAACCTCCATTACCTGCTCGACCTGATGGCCGGTGCTCGCCGGGCCATCGAACAATCGACCTACGTCGACTACCGCGACACCCTTCTCGCGCGCCGGGCGTCCGCTCGGTCGGCTGCAGCGGGCTGATCCGGCAGGCCTCCATTCGCATCTCACCCGCGCACGAGGCCGGGCGGAGGCGATCGGCAGCAGGGGCCATGTCTTGATTGACCCTCCCAGACCCTTCTGATATGCGTCACCGCCCGTTGGCGCTCGGCAAACACCAAAGCGAGCTCACGCCAGGAGATGACCTTGGACCGCTTCTACGACCTCTTCGCAACCATCCACCCGTTTCTCGCCCAAGATGGCATGGGCGGCGGGGCGGCTCCGGCCGCTGGTGGCGCACCTGTCGCTGGACCTGCCGGTGCCAAGCCCCCGGGCTGCGGCGGACCCGAGCAGCTCCTCTTCATGCTCGGCATGCTCGTCCTCTTCTACTTCCTCCTCATCCGCCCTCAGCAGAAGCGGATGAAGACCCACAAGGCGATGGTCGAGGGCCTCAAGCGTGGTGACAGCGTCATCACGTCGAGCGGCATCTACGGTCGTATCAGCTCGATCGACGGCAACGTGCTCACGGTCGAGATCGCCAAGAACACCAACATCCGCATCCTCAAGAGCTACGTCGGCGGCGTCGCCAACGAGCAGACCGAGGCGGAGCTCGCGAAGAACCCGCAGCAGGGTGGGGCGGGCGGCGCATCCTGAAGTCGAGCGCTCCGACTCCGGTGCCGTTCCTCACGATGGACGGGCCAATCGGTGCCTCTTCACCTGAACAATCTTTGCGCGGCGCAGACGCGTCGCGCGGACAATCTTGACCTCCCCTGAGGTCAAACCACCGGACAAGGAGCCGGGACGATGAAAAAACAGCGCAACTGGCGCGCGATCTTTACGTGGATCCTCTTCGGGTTCTCAGTGCTTTACGTGCTGCCCTCACTCGTCACCATGCCGTCCTGGTATCCCTTCACGAAGGAGATCCGCGGCGGGCTCGACCTCGGCGGTGGGCTCGAGCTGCGGTACACGGTCGACTGGAAGCAGACGCTCGAGGACACGACGCGTAAGACCGCGGAGTCGATTCAGCTCCGCATCGCCGAGCAGCTCGCCAAGACCGCGAACGAGAACTTCGCGGACCTCTCTAAGGAGAAGGCGGACGGCTACAAGGCTGCGGTGAAGATCGAGGTCACGGACATCGACCGCGCGACCCTGACGCTCGCGAACGAGGCGGCGTGGACCGCCTACGAGGCGCTCGACGAAGAGACGGGCGCCCTCGACGAGCGCTTCGAGGTCTCCAACTCGAAGGACACCCTGACCATCTCGCTGCTGCTTCCCGACAAGGAAGGCCAGGACATCCGTAAGCAGGTCGTCAAGGAGACGCGCGACAACCTCGAGAAGCGTGTCGGCGGCATGGGTCTCATCGACCCTGACGTGCGTGTGACCGGTGACTCGGACATCGCGGTCCAGGTCCCAGGTGTCGGCAAAGACCAGATGGACGTCGTCCGCTCGGTGCTCGGCCGCACGGCCCAGCTCTCGATGCGCTTCATCGACGACAACGAGCCCTGGCTCTCCCAGCCCGAGGTCGCCGCCAAGGTCGAAGCCTTCAAGGCTGCCAACCCCAACGTGCAGGGCCTCGAAGTCCGCACACGCGCCCGCACCGGCCAGTGCAGCACCTACGGTGGCTCGGTCAAGGCGAAGAACAAGGGCGACCTCGCCCGCTTCGTCCGTTCGCTCGAGGTGCCCGCCAATCATATGATTGGCTACGAGTACTGCGAGGATGTCGACGGCATCGAGAACATCGTCACCGACCGCTACTGGCAGGCCGTCTACCTCTACTCGAAGGTCGAGCTCACCGGCACACACCTGTCGCGTGCTCGCATCACCTTCAGCCAGGAAGGCAAGCCGGCCGTCTCGCTCGACATGAACGGCGAGGGCGCCCAGCTCTTCGGCGACGCGACCGAGAAGAACGTCGGTGAGATGCTGGCCATCATGCTCGACGAAGACATCCAGAGCGCTCCGGTCATCAAGCAGAAGATCGGTGGCGGCCGCGCTGAAATCACCATGGGACGCGGCGGCAATCGCGCCTTCCGCGAGGCCGAGGCCCTGTCCGAGGTCTTGAACCAGGGCGCCTACCAGGCCCCGGTCTACAAGGTCCACGACCACGACGTCGGCCCGAGCCTTGGCAAGGACTCAGTCTCGGCGGGCGCGACCTCGCTGCTGGTCGCCTTCTTCATCATCGTCGTCTTCATGATCTTCTATTACAGGAAGGCCGGCATGATCGCCGCGACGGTGCTGGGCTTCAACGTGCTGCTCATCTTCATGCTGCTCGTGAGCTTCAGCACCGCGCTGACGATGCCCGGTATCGCCGGCATCATCCTCACCATCGGTATGGCGGTCGATGGAAACATCATCATCTTCGAGCGCATCCGTGAGGAAATCCGCGCTGGCAAGACCCCCCGGGTCGC
The DNA here is from genome assembly GCA_942493285.1 of uncultured Myxococcia bacterium. Taxonomy (GTDB): domain Bacteria; phylum Myxococcota_A; class UBA9042; order PHBI01; family PHBI01; genus WYBB01. Next base: position 3,737,175 of record OW818691.1, on the reverse strand, counting down.
CGTGGACGCGGGCTTCGGCAAGGCCTTCTCAGCCATCCTCGACGGCAACTTGACCACCGCCATCGTCGGCCTCGTGCTCATGAACTTCACGAGTGGCCCGATCCACAACTTCGCGGTCACGCTCCTTCTCGGCCTCATGACCTCGGTCTTCACCGCGGTCTTCGTTTCGAGGCTGATGTTCAACTGGTGGCTCGCGGCTAAGAAGCCGACGACCCTCTCGATCTGAGGCTGGCGAGGTCCACTATGAAAGCGATGCTCACAATCCTCAAACCCGACACCCAATTCGACTTTATGGGGGCTCGTAAGAAGGCCTTCATGTTCTCGGGTGTCCTCACCTTCGTCGCCATCCTCCTGCTCGCGATCAAGGGCTTCAACTTCGGCATCGAGTTCGCCGGTGGCAGCTCGGCCATCGTCGCCTTCGAGCGTGACACCGTGCCCGAGCGCGACGCTGTCGGCGCCTCGGTCAACAAGGTGCTCGTCGAGAAGCTGAACAAGACCGACTCACAGGTCTCGGTCCAGGACTTCGGCGCCGGCACCGGCGACACCATCGACAATCGCCCGGTCATCCGCTTCCTCGTCTACACGGAGGCCACCTCGCTGGTCGACGCGGCCGGACGCGAGCGCATCATCAAGGCCCTCGAAGCCAAGTACAAAGACCTCGGGGGCGTCAAGATCGCCTCGTCCGCAGACTCGGGTGACACGATGTACCTGAGCTTCGGCACCGACGCCGACATCACGGCCCGCAAGGCCGAGCTCACCGAGCTCTTCACCGCCGCCCAGTTCGACAAGGTCAAGATCACCTCGGATCTCGAGCGTCAGGTCGAGGTCGAGTTCCTCCGCGACATCGACCTGCAGCAGCAGGACTCGGCTCGTGACGCGACGGCCGCCTCCGCGACCACCAAGCTGACCGACATCGACAAGGAGCGCCGTCGGGCCGAGGCGATTGCCGGCAAGACCGACAAGCGCTTCACGGTCGACATCCAGGCGCTCCAGGCCGCCTTCGACACGCAGCTCAAGCAGGACTTCCCGCAGGCCTTCATCGCGGTCGAGAGCTCCGCCATGGTCTCGCCGTCGGTGGGCTCGGACCTCTTCAACGATGGCATGCTCGCCATCCTGTACTCGCTCATCGGCATCCTCATCTACGTGACGCTGCGCTTCGACTTCCGCTATGCCCCGGGCGGCGTCATCTCGCTCGCGCATGACGCCATCATCGTCATGGGCTTTGTCGCTGCGGCCGACCTCAAGTTCTCGCTGCCGATCGTCGCCGCCGTGCTGACCGTCATCGGTTACTCGATCAACGACACTATCGTCGTCTACGACCGTGTCCGAGAGCTCCACACGGGACAGAAGGGCAAGGATTTCATCGACCTTCTCAACAAGTCCCTGAACCAGACCCTTTCGCGCACCATCCTCACGGCCGGCACGACGCTGCTCGCAATCCTCGCCATCCTCATCTTCGGTGGCGCCCAGATTCGTGACTTCGCGATTGCCATCTTCGTCGGTGTGGCCTTCGGCGTGTACTCGTCGGTCTACATCGCGGTGCCCTTCGTCGTTTACCTCGATGGCTACTTCCAGCGGAAGGAAGTCGAGCGGGCCGAGGCTGCCAAGGCGAAGAACAACAACAATCGCTCCAAGGGCGATGACTCGACCCAGGACAAGAAGGCCAAAGCGGCCGTCTGAGTTCGCTCGGGTTGGGGCTGGTTCTCAGCCCCACCCGGTCTCACGATTCTTACGTTTCTCTCGATTTTCGAGATTTCCTTGGAGGGCGCCGCTGGTCGGCGCCTTCATCGTTGTGGGCGCCACCTTTTCTCGGCCGCGCTCGCATGACCCTAGTCAGGCCGACGAGGAGCCCACCGTGAACAAGGTCTATCCGGACGCGACTGCAGCCATCCATGACCTCCCAGATGGGGCGACGCTCATGAGCGGTGGGTTTGGTCTGTGTGGCAACCCCGAGAACCTCATCGCCGCCCTGCACGCCCGTGGCACCAAGGGGCTCACTGTCATCTCGAACAACTGCGGGACCGACCACAAGGGCCTGGGTGTGCTCCTGCAAGCGCGTCAGATCCGTAAGATGGTCTCGAGCTACGTGGGCGAGAACAAGAACTTCGAGCAGCAGTTCCTGTCCGGCGAGCTCGAGGTCGAGCTCGTCCCGCAAGGCACGCTGGCCGAGCGGATCCGCGCAGGTGGTGCCGGCATCAGGGCGTTCTTCACCCCGACGGCCGTCGGCACGGTTGTCTCCGAAGGCAAAGAGGTCCGTGAGTTCGACGGTGTGGCCTGTGTGATGGAGACCGCGCTGACCGCCGACTTCGCCTTCGTGAAGGCGTGGAAGGGCGACACCCACGGCAACCTCATCTATCGGTACACCGCCCAGAACTTCAACCCGATGATGGCCACCGCCGGCCGCATCACCATCGCCGAGGTCGAAGAGCTAGTCCCCGCCGGCAGCCTCGACCCCAACCACATCCACACGCCCGGCATCTTCGTGCAGCGCATCTTCCAGGGCCTCGACTACGAGAAGCCCATCGAGCAGCGCACGACCCGCGCCCCTGTCGTGAACGACGCCAACGCCGCCAACGCCCAAGGACAGTGACATGGCACTCTCTCAGGAAGATATGGTCCGCCGCGTGGCGCGTGAGCTCCGGGACGGGTTCTACGTCAACCTCGGGATCGGCATGCCGACCCAGGTCGCCAACCACATCCCCCCGGGCGTCGAGGTCGTCCTCCAGTCCGAGAACGGGCTGCTGGGCATCGGTCCCTTCCCCTTCGCTGGCGATGAGGACCCCGACCTCATCAACGCAGGCAAGCAGACCGTGACGGCGCTCCCGGGCTCGTCCTTCTTCTCGAGCGCCGACTCCTTCGGGATGATCCGCGGCGGTCACATCGACCTCGCCATCCTGGGTGGCATGCAGGTCTCGGAGCAGGGCGATCTGGCCAACTGGATGATCCCCGGTAAGATGGTGAAGGGCATGGGAGGCGCCATGGACCTCGTCGCCGGCGCCAAGCGTGTCATCGTGCTGATGCAACACAGCGCCAAGGGTCAGACCAAGGTCGTCTCCGAGTGCACCTTGCCGCTCACGGGCCGTCGCTGCGTCGACCACCTCATCACCGAGCTGGGCTGGTTCGACTTCGTGCGCCAGCCCGACGGCGCTCGCCGAATGGTGCTGGTCGAGCTCGCCCCTGGTGAAACGCTCGACGATGTTCGGGCCCAGACCGGGGCCGCATTCGAAGTGTCGCCTGACCTCAAGACGATTGCGGTGTGACGACACCCGCGCGTGAGACGCCCGCAACACCTGCACGGTCCCGCGCACGTGAGTGGTTGGGCGCGCTTCTCTCGCCGCGCACCGCGGGCATGGCTGACACCACCCCGCGCTGCAACCCACTCGCGCTCGGCCTCATGCTGTCCAGCCTGGCGCTGCTCGTGGTCGCGCGCTACCAGTGGGGCCTGCTCGAAGACAAGGAGTGGCAGCTCGTCCATGTGCTCATCGGGTGGACGGCATGTATCTCGATTTTCGTACTATTCCACGGCTTCGCCGCGCTCGCCCGGGTGCGCCTCGAGACCTGGTTCGTGCTCGGCTTTGGCCTGACCTGCTTCATGCTGTTCTGGTACTTCGGGCGCAGCGACGGCTACCGCAGCTTTTTTGGTGACCCGCCGCTCGACTACGAAACGCTCTGGCCGATCGTCCCCTTCATGTACTTCGCGACGATGGGGACACTCCTCCGTCTGGTAATCCCCCTGATTGCGCAGCGCTGGCTCTTCGGTCGCCGGCCGTCAGACCTCGGTTTCCCCATCGGTCGCAGCCACCGCGAAGGCGCGGTCCCGGGGATCGGCTGGATCTACGTCGTCCTGTTCCTCGTCATGTTCCCGCTCTTGACCATCGTCGCCCAGACGGAGCCGTTCCAGGCCAAGTATCCGCTCTCCCGCGATCTCATCGACCCGCACGGGGGAATATGGTGGGTCCACCTGCTCGTCTTCGAGGGCTTCTACTTCCTCGTCTTCCTCTCGGGCGAGGGCTTCTGGCGAGGCTACCTGACCTTTGGCACCGAGAAGGACCTCGGCCTCTATGGGCTCGCATTCATGGCTGTTCCGTACGTCACCGCCCACTTTGGAAAGCCATTCTCGGAGACGCTCGGCGCCATCGCCGCTGGCACGGTGCTCGGCTTCCTGGCGCTCCGCCACCGCTCGATCTGGTGGGGCGTGGCCCTCCACTATGCCATCGCCCTCTCGATGGACCTCTTGTCCATCGCCAACCAGGGGGCCGTGATCTACACCTCGGGCCCGCCCGCTGGAGCCATCCCTTGAACGACTCACAGTCCCCTCCGCTGCTCATGCTCGGCCGCGTCCTCGCCGTCGACTGGGGGCTCGCTCGGATCGGGCTCGCGGTCTCCGACGGCACTCGAACGCTGGCGACGCCGCTCGCGACCCTGCACGAAAAGGACAAACGCGCGCAGATCGAACGTGTCGTGGCGCTCATCGCCTCGGAAGAGATCACCTACATCGTCGTCGGCCTGCCGCTTCACCTCGACGGCCGCGAGAGCCCGAGCACGCTTGCAGCCCGCCGCTACGCCGAAAAGCTCCAGACCCGCGTGAACGTCCAGGTCGAGCTGGCCGACGAGCGCTACAGCTCGGTCGAGGCGGAGTCCCGCCTGGCCGAGGCTGGCGCGCGTAAACCCAAAGGCAGCGCCCGTACACGCGACGAGAAGGGGCGCATCGACTCGGCCGCTGCTGCGGTGCTCCTGCAGGGTTGGCTCGACCGGCAGTCAGCCGCACGCGCTCGCGCCCGCCTTACCCAGGGTCCGGAGTCCACCTGATGGGCCGCCGCATCATCGTCGTGGGCCTCGTGCTCGCACTCGTCGGCGGGGCCGCGCTTGGTGGCATCTTCCTCCTCCGGCGTGACCGCGTGGACGTGCTGCTCGTCCCGGGGCGCTCGGTCTGGGATCACGCCAAGACGCTCGCCAAGCTCGGATTTGGCACCGAGCAGGACCTGCTCGCCCTCATGACGGACGAGGCTTTCGCGCGCTCGCTCGACCTGCCCATCAAAGACCGCGCACCACGCGGCGACGGCGTCGCGTCGACCTGGCTCGAGGGCTTCATCTTCCCCGAGACCTACCGCATCGCCCGCGGCGACCCGCGCGAAGCGATCGGGGTCGCAACCGCGCAGTTCAAGAAGGTCTGGGGCGGCCTACGTGACAAACACGCGGCTTCTCTCACTCGGCTGCGCGAGGTCTACGGGCTCTTCGAAGCCGACCTCATCGTCCTCGCATCCCTGGTCGAGAAGGAGATGGCGCTGCGCGACGAAGCCCCGCGCATCGCCGGCGTCTTCCTGAATCGCATCGACAAAGGCATGCGCCTCGAGACCGACCCGACCCTCATGTATCGCCCCGACAGGGTAGGGCGGGCTCCGACCCCGACCGAGCGGCGCGATGCGTCCAACCCCTATAATACCTACAGCATCAAGGGCCTCCCACCGGGGCCTATCTGCAGCCCGGGAATCCACGCGCTCGAGGGCGTCCTCGCACCTGAGTCGCACGACTACCTGTTCTTCGTGGCCAAACGCGACGGCACCCGCAGCCACGCCTTCGCGAAGACCTTCGAAGAACACGAGGCCAACATCGACCGCTACCTTCGTAAGAAGCCCGCGCCGGCGCCGTAGCGGGTGTCCGCGCGGCGCAGGACACCTGCCCCGCCGAAAAGCGCCTCATGCTTGACACTCTCCAGTCGAGGTCCCAGTATTCGCGCCCTCTCGGCGGCCGTGCAAGCGAGCAGCATCGATTCGGGAAGCCCTCCCGTTCAGCGCCGAGACCAGCGCAGCCCCTCCACGAGCCCATTCCCGAATTCGACATCCGGTCGCGGGTGGTTCCTCAAAGCGGGCGTTGCACCCACGGCACGCGATCGGGCATGCTCGCCACCCGGACAGCGCAGTCGGCTCGGAGGTCCCCATGAACGCACTGAATACCGTCTCTACTTCTCGCCTTCGGGGCGCCTGGCTCATGCGGCTACTCGTCACCGGCACCGCCATGTTGGGCTTTGTCGCCTGCGGCGATGACGACACGACCAAACCCTCGGACACGAGCCTCGACGTGAACTTCGATGGCATCGACGTCCCCGACACCATCGGCGACACCTCCCAGCCCGACGCCAACCCCAACGTCGTCAGGGTCTTCGACTTCAAGAAGGCGGTCGGCGACGACGGCAAGCCCTGCATCGCCCAGCCGCGCTGCTCGGTCTTCCTCGGCTACAGCGAGCAGCTCCCGCTCGAGATGGTCTACACCGAGGACGGCGAGCCGGTCCTGGACAAGGCCGTGACCTTCACCGTCGAGAGCGACCCGAACAACCTCGGCAAGCTCAACATCAACTCCGTCGTCACCGACGCCGCGGGCGTGGCTCGTGTCACCGTGAGCCCCCGCGTCAACCAGGTCGGCCAGTTCGCCGTGAAGGCGACGCTGCCCGGCTCCGACCTGCCGGCCAAGACGTTCGACATCGTCATCTCGCCCAAGGGCCTCGTGCCGCTCACGGTCGTTGGAACGTACAACGGCCAGCGCCAGGTCGGCAGCTACAGCGTCCGCCTCTACAAGCAGACGACGGCCGGCGAGCCCAAGTGCACCGGCATCGACCAGGGCCTCGACCCGGACAACAACATCGCGCTCCCAACCGCCAACTACGGTCGCGACAACATCCTCCGCCAGCAGACCGCCAAGTTCCCGGAGTTCCTCGGCCTCGACACCGATGGCACGCAGAAATACACAATCCTCGTCTTCTCGCGGAACACCGCCGGCTCGGTTCAGGCCATCGGCTGCGACTCCGACAACGGCACGGTCAACAAGAGCGAGTCGCGGACCGTCCCCGTCGAGATGCTCGACCGCCCCCCGACCTACGTCGGCAGCTACGAGATCATCAGCCGCTTCGACTTCGTCTCCGCCATCCCCGAGCCCTACCGCACCTACGTCGGCTACGTGCTCGGCTTTTTCAAGTCGCCCACGACGACCATCATTCAGGTCGCGTGCGACCTCATGACCTCGACCGACCAACAGCTTAACGGCTTTTGCGACACCTTGTTTGAAGTGGGACCGAACGGTCAGCTCCAGCCGAGCACGCTTGGGAGCTTCATCTTCGACCTGGCGGACGACATCATCAGCGCTGTGCTCTCGGACACGGTCTTCGCCACGATTTTGACCACCGGTGGCGACGTCGCTGACATCCTCACGGCCTTCGACATCCAGGCCACACTCTCCATCAACAAGCAGCCTAACGCCCAGGGAGTGTGGGCCCTCGGCGACGTGACGGAGGACTGGCACTCGATCAAGGTCAAGTGGACGCTCGGCCAGAACTGCGACCCAGCCACCGAGGTGGGTTGTGGTGTCCGAGTCTTCTCGATGAACGCCTTCCAGCAGCAGGCCGTCACCGGCAGCGTACCGGCTTCCGTCGCCAACGAGTACGAGCTGAACGTTGCCCAGCACCCGCTCAACCTCCGCTACGGCGCGCTCATCAACTACTTCCTGGAGGCCTTCCTTCTCCCGCTCGTCACTGGTGAGCCGATTGTCGACACCTACGAGGAGCTTCTTGGGTTCCTGCTCGGGCGGGGGGCGCAGTGCCTAACCCCACAAGCCGGCCAGCCGGACTGCTGCCAGAAGTTTGCAAACGACATCGCGGACTCTGGAAGCGCAACCAATAATGCGGTGACGGCGGCCTGCCGCGTCATCGTCGACACCGCTCCCGACTTCCTTCGAAGCACGCTCACCAACCTCGACCTGTCGAGCGGCGAGACCTTCAACATCGGCACCAAGCAGGCCTGCCTGCTGCGCGACTCCAACGACGACCTCGTCGTCGACCAGATCGGCACGCAGGCCAACCCGTGCCAGTGGAACGTCGTCCTGAAGTTCTCGGATAACGCCCAGACCACGATCGACTCGATCTTCTGGGGTGCTCGCTCCGAGTGAGTCCATCGCGAGGAGTTCGCTCCTTCTTCTGACGACCGCGACCGCCTCCAAAAGAGGCGGTCGTGCGGTTTAACGGGCCGGTTGCTCTCCGCAATGGCGCGCACCGCGGACTCATCTTCTAGTCGGTTTCGCTTCGTCTACAGGCCTTTCTCAGGCTGTTGGCGTAGACCTGTGTGCCATCGTCGACTGCGCTCCCCGCAGTCACTACGCATGGTCCTTCAATCTACCCCCATTTTGACCCGGCTTGCGCTGCCGCCTTGGTTCCGCTTCCACCGACTCGCACTCACGGAAGGATGACCTGGACCGGCCGCGAGCGCGAGGTGTCCGTTCCATCGCCGAGCGCTTTGAAAATGTTGTTACCCCAACACAGCGGGTGGCCGTCTCGCACCACACACGTGTGGAAGGCTCCGGCAGAGAGCGCTGTGGCCTGCGCGAGCGGCGCTGACCCGTCAGGATTGTCCACGGTAGTCGGCGAAGGCCGGGCGTTCTGGTCGCCGACCCCCAGCTGTCCGCTCGAATTGTTGCCCCAGCACGAGATCTGGCCAGCGCCAGACCCGCTAGCGACCGTGCAAGCATGACGCCTCCCCATCACGACGGTCGACGCGATCAGGTTTCCGACCGGCTGAGCTGAGGCGAAGCTTCCGCCAAGCTCGCCAATTCCGAGCTCACCATAGGTGTTCGATCCCCAACAATGAACAGCATTCGACTGGGTGGCACATGTGGAGGAGTCGCCACCAGCAACCCTAGTCGTGCCGGTCAGAGCGGTCGCTCTGATCGCGAGGCTCGAGCTGGTTGGGGTGGTTTGTCCGAGCTGGAAGGTGCTGTTCGCTCCCCAACACCAGACCTCGCCGTTCGTCCGAGTCGCACAGCTATGCGTGGGCCCTACCCCAACGCTCGAGACCTGTGCCAGGTCGGTTGTCGGCCCGGTCTTGACGGTGACTGGGAGCGAGCGTTGTTCGGTGCTGTTGTCGCCGAGTTGACCGAAGTCATTGAGACCCCAGCACTGCACCTTCTGGCCTAGGACCAACGCGCACGTGCGGCGCCCACCAAGTGCCAGTCCAGTCGCACTGACACCGTTCACGCGCAAAGGAGTGGCTCGGAATTGATTGCTGCTGCCCGAGGTCCCGTCACCGACCTGGCCGCTCACATTCCATCCCCAGCACCAAACCGAGTTGTCGGACTTCCGCGCGCAGAAGTGCGCAGCGGAGCCAGCCGAACTCAGTTCGACTACATCGTCGAAGTCGGGCAGCAGCGTCGGCACCCCCACCGGGCTACCTGTAATTCCCTGTCCAACTTGGCCAGCTGTGTTTGCGCCCCAGCACCAGACACGGCCCCCGTCGGGGTCTAGCGGGGTCTTGGCACAAGTGCTGTTTTCGCCGGCGGCTATTCCTTCGAAGGCCAGTCGCCACCCGTCGACTGCCGCCGTCGTCAGCGTGGTCGCGCCCGTCGCGCTCAACTCCACGCGATACCACCTCCGGTCCCCAAGAGCCGGGGCGGTCGAGTCCTCGCAGGTGGTCGCGCTCGACGTGCAGGTGGCCGTCGGGATCGTCGTCCAATTCGCCGCATTGGACGTCGTCGCATGTTGCCATGCAATGGCCACGGCTCCAGTCGCGCGGCGGCCCGACACACTGCTCGACCAGGGCGTCGTGCCGCCGCCGCTGAGCTCACCCCGCACCTGATAGCTCACGCTCCCCGCCTGGGTCAGCGCGCCGCCCGAGACGGTCACCCTCACGAAAGCGCGGTGATCGCCCTTCGTCGCCGTTGCCGACGCAGCCGCGAACGTAGCCATCGGCGCCGCCGTATGAACGTACTCTGTGTCTCCTGCGCCGACAGACTGCGTGTTGTCGCTGCCGCCGACGGTCGCCTTCACCTGCAGTCCCGACAAAGCTGCCGCCGCGCGCCACCCTGACACCGAGGTCGACAGCTCGCTCTCGCCGCTCTGGTTGAGCGCGCTCACCCGATAGCTCTGGCTCGCGCCGATCGGCCGTGTCGGCACGGTCCAGCTCACCTGGACGCCCGTCGTCAGGTTGGTGCTCGCACTCACGCCCGACGGTGCAGCCCAGGCGCCGGCGGCAGGTGCCCCACCGTCGGAGAACGAGCACGGCGCGCTCGCACAGACCACCCCTGAGAGCGTCGTGAGCCGGGTTGCACCGCGGTAGACGTGGTAGCCGGTCGCGCCGTCGATGGGCGACCACTGGATGTCGACGCGGTCGGAAAGCTCCGTGGTCACCGACGAGATCTGGGGCACGCCGGGCCGTGGTTGGCGCCAGCCAGCGACCGCTGCGGTCGTCACCGACGCGGCTCCAATCGCAGAGACCGCCGCGCGATAGAAACGCACGACCCCATCGCCCGGCAGGCCAGTGTCCTGGAACGTCGTCGTCGTCGCCCCAGCTAGGGCCGCAAAAGCCGAGGGCGCGCTATCGGCGGACCGCTCCCACGCAAGCGACAACACTCCTGCCACCCGCCGGCCGGTCTGCGCGCCCGAGGCAGCGCCCGCGCCGAACGCGGTCACCGCCCGCACGCGATAGCTCTGCGTATCCCCGGGTTGGGCGGAGAAGCCCGAGACGCCGAGCTGGACGTAGTCTGCGAAGGTCCCCTGGCTCGCAGTGGCAACACCCGCGACCAGCGTTGGGGCCGGTGCGTCAGTGTCCACGAGGCTCAGTCCGCTGACGCTCTGCCAACCCCCGTCTCCGATCTGCACCTCGTAGCCCGTGACGGGACGCTCGGTGAGCCGGCCGACTGCGATCGCTGATGGCACACTGTCCCCGCTCGGCCCCACCGCGACGATGCGATACGAGTACTTTGGCGCGGTCGGCGCGCTGACCGCGGCCCACGTCACCGTGACTGCATCTGGCAGATTCGTGCTCGCCGTGGGCGTGGGCGCAGGCGGCAGGGCAGGGGGCTCGGCCGTGAGGTCAGGATAACTCGTCTCGGCGATCGCCACGGGCAGCAGCGCCGTCCATGTTCCAGCTTCCCCGCACTCTCCGGTGCAGCGGTAAATCCTGTATCCGGTGGCATGCACCGATGCCGTCCACTGGATGACGATGCGGTCATCGCGGTCGATGGTGGCTGTCAGGTCCGACGGAGGGGCTGCCTCACCGACACACGTCTCGCCCACCTCGACCCAGGTCGGCAGGCACTCGCCACACGTCGCGTCGCTCGTCGTGTCCCCTTCGTCACACGCCCGCTGGCGCTGCCCGCAGTTCAGGTCCGCGCACGTGAGCGGCGTCTCACATCCGCCCGACGGCTCGGCGCACCGCGTCCCGCCACCCCCACCGTCGTCGCACACGACCTGGCCACACTCTCCACATTCGGTACCGAGTGGGGGATCGATCTCGCCGCAGGCCTGACACGCGTTGAGGGCGCTCGCCCCATCGCAGCGGGTGGTGTTCTTCGTGGGGTCACCCGGATCGCAGACGAGGCCCCCATCGACACACGGTCCACAAGCCGTGCCCGGTTCGCCCGGGGCCAGGATGCCCAGGCCACCGCACGCATTCGGTTCGACGACTTCTGCCGCGTCGACGTCCGAGGTCTCGGCCGCGTCGATATCACCCGCGTCGCCATCCGCCAGCGGAGGTGCATCGCCCGTGTCCACATCGGCCGCGACCTCGCTCGTGTCGGTGAGAACGTCGTCCACCTCCGGCTCCGTCTGCCCGTCCGCGTCCGGTTGCCCGTCCTCGGTCTCCGCCTGGCCGTCGACCTCTTCTTGCTCGATCGCCGGTGGAAAGCAGCCAATCGAGAACAAGAGAGCCGTGGCCATCGAGATCACAATGACGCGACCTGATTCGCTGAGCCGAGTAACCATCAGAGCCCCCTCTGGGTGTTTGAAGGCGCGGTCTTCCCACCGCGCTCGTTGTTCGTCAGTGTTGAGATGTTACGCTGACACATCGCGGCGATGCAACTCCAGGAGGCGCGTCGGCGCGTACCGCGAGGGATGCCAACCGTGGCCACCTGCTGGATCCATTTCGCGGGTTGGGCGTATACTCTCAGGCCGTGCCGCAAGCCGGCGCGATGGGCTCAGGGAAGAGGGGTGAGACGATGGCAACGCAGCGACGAGACGGTGGTGATGATGGTGTCGTGACCTCGGCTCCGGCGAACAAAGTCGGAAGCCTGCTCAACGACCTGCTCAACGACGTGAAGCAGAGCGTCGAGCGCGAGCAGAAGAGCATCGAGACCGAGTCAGACCGGCGCCACCGCGAAGAGCGTGAGCGCCGCGAGCTCGATGAGGGCCGCAAACGTGAGGAGGCCCAGCTCCGTCTCATCGAAGAGACCCGCGCTCGAAACGAGGCGCTTTCCCGCCGTGACCGTGGCGACGGAAACGAAGTTCGTAGGCCGCTTTCGACGGCACCCCACATGCGCCCCATCGTGGAAGCCCCCGAAGTGGCCGCTCCCGTCGTGGCCCTGCCGCCTCAGGTCGTCGAGAAGCCCCAGAGCAAGCTCCTGCTCGTGGCGCTCGTGCTGCTCGGCGTGGGTGTCGGCCTCGGCACCGCGTTCGCGCTGACGCCCTCGCCGCGTGACGCCGGCCTCGACGTGAGCGCCGCCGCGAAGGCCGTCGTCGCAGCCACCAGCAAGGCCGCCACGGCCGAGCAGCGGGTGCAGACCCAGCTCGACACCGCCAACGCCGAGATCAACACGCTGAAGGGCCAGATGGCGGCCGCTCAGACCGAACAGAAGAAGCTCCGCGAGGAGTTCGAGCTGACCCGCAAGGACCTCGAGGCCGCTCGCGAGGAGCTGGCCGCGGCTAAGGCCACCCCGGGTGACGCCAAGCCCATCCGCCGTAACGGGACGGGCGGTTCGAGCATCCCGAGCATCAACACCGGCATCTTCAAGTAGACGCCGCGCCTGAAACGAAGCGGGGACCCACGCACCGGCGTGCGGTTCCCGCGTCTCAGCCCGCAGCTGCGGCGGCTTCTTCCACGGACTGCGGCTCGACCTTGCGGACCGCCACTTCGCGCACCTGCATCGGGTCGGCGTGCAGGACCTCGAAGCGGAAGCCGTGGTATTCGCAGACGAAACCCGGCTCGGGCACCCGCCCGGCCTCCTGCATGAGGAGCCCGGCGACCGTCTCGTAGTCGTCTTCCTCGTCGTCAGGGAAGTCGGTCTCGAGCTCGTTCTCCAGCTCGCTCATCGCGACCACACCATCGACGATCCAGCTCCCGTCGGGTTGCTTGCGGATGGCTTCCTTGAGGCGATCATGCTCGTCGTAGATCGGGCCAAAGACCTCTTCGACGATGTCCTCGAGGCACACGATGCCTGCGACGCCGCCGTACTCGGAGGCGATGATGGCCATGTGGACACGCTCGCGCTGCATGTCGTGAAAGAGGTCCTGGACCCCGATGTTCCACGGTCTGACGAGCGGCCGACGGACGACGTCCTTGGCCTTCGGTGGGTTGTTGCGGTCGCGGGTCAACGCGGCCAGCATGTAGTCTTTCACGTACAGCACGCCGATGATGTTGTCGGTGCTGCCCTCGTAGACTGGAAAACGTGAGTGACCGTGCTCCTTCACCGCGTTGATGATCTCGGTCAGCCCTGCTTCGGCGGGGAGCGCGCGAAGGTCGGTGCGCGGAACCATGACCTCACGAGCGACCTTGTCGTCGAGCTCGAAGATGCCAGTCAGGAGCTTCGCCGACACCGGTGACATCGACCCGTCGCTCTTGCCGATGCGCACCATCTCTTCGATGTCGTCCTCGGTGACGCTGTTGCTCCCTTCGGTCGAGCCGCCCATACGCTTGACCACCCCGGAGGTCAGGCTCACGAGGACCTTCATCAACGGGTAGAACAGGAAGTAGGTCGTAGCGAGGACGGGCAGGGTGATGAGCACCTGCTCAGGGTTGTGCTTCGCGAAGGTCTTGGGCACCACCTCGCCCGCCACCAGCACGAACATCGTCGAGATACCGACAGCGATGGGGATCCCCCAACCAGCGACGCTCGTCCCCTGGAGCATCTGGTCCGTCAGGTCGGTGGAGAGTGCCGCGATCGAGATATTGACGACGTTGTTCCCGATGAGGATCGTCGCCAGGATCGAGTTGGGCTTCTCCCGCCAAAGGCGCAGCATCTTCGAAGGGCGTGGGCTATCCTCGACCAGACGCCGCGCCCTCACGTCGCCCAGGCTCACCAGGGCAGTCTCCATCGCCGAATAGCAGCCCGAGAGAACGAGCAGCACCAGAATGAGGAGAACCTCGCCAGAAGGGGTCAAGCGGTCCAGTGGGTCGGGGTTGAACGCCGTGGTAGCCCGATGACGAACGATCGTCGCATCGGGCGCCGCTGAGTTTCGTGGCGGGCACGACGACGTCAGGCCGCCCTAACACGTCATCCCCGCCTTGTATACAGTCGGCCCCCGAATGCGCCTCGAATCGGCCGCAAGGCATTGAAATCAAACGACTCGCGTCAAGGCCCCTCAACCTCGGCGCCGCCCGCTTCGGCCCCGGGCTTTGCCTTGGGCTCCGGCTTTGGCTTGCCATCGGCCCCGAGGTTCCGCGGGGCCGGCTTGCCCTTGGCGCGCCACTCGTCGACCTGCTTCGACTCGACCAGGGGCACCCAGCGTGGGCGCAACCGGTCGCTGCCCCAACGGGTCCTCTCGAAGGCCGGCAGCTTGTCGTTGAAGTAGGCCGAGTCATAACCATAGATGTCGGTGAAGAAGACGGGCTTGCCCTCGGCCGACACGTCGACGGTGATGTACTCCGTGACGGTGTGGACAGGCTTCTTCAGCTTGAAGCCACGCTGGAGCGACCTGGCACCGAAGGCCTTCTCGATCTCGTCGGTCGGCCAGCCGTCATGCGCGAGCAGCCACTTGCCGAACTCGATGGCCTCGTGGACCCGCATACAACCATGCGAGAAGTCGCGCCGCTGCTTCTTGAACAGCTGCCGCTTGTCGGTGTCGTGCAGGTAGATGGCGTTGCTCTCCTCGAGCAGGAACTTCACCTTGCCCAGCACGTTGCCCGAGCCCGACCCCTGCACGAACACCTCGGTCCCGCTCCCGAGCTTCACTTTCTTGATGTTGCTCTTCGCGAGGTAGTCGGCGTCCTTCTCGAGCGACGACTGCAGCTCGCCTTCTTCCACACGCTTCGGGAGGATCCAGGTCGGGTTGACGATGACCTCGTAGAGTCGCGTCGCCAGCAGCTTGGTGCGGTTGATGTGGCCCTGGACGAGGGTCACCTTGTCGTCGTCGAGGCGGTTGGTCCCTACGATGACCCGGTGCTCGCGGATGAGCTGCCCGTTCTCGAAGACCTTGAGCAGGAACGATGGGATGTTTACACGAATAAAGAACTCCCCCATGCGCTCGAAACGGCCTTCGCGCATACGCTGGAGAGCAAGCGCCATCTGCTTCACGCGGTAGTCGATCGACACGTTCAGCGACTTGATGGTCTCTTCGAGGACGTTGCCCTCGTCGGGGATGTCGTGGTGACGCTGGAAGCTCTTCACCGCTTCGACCGTGGCGCCTTCGAACTTCCCGTCGATCTCGCCACTGTAGAAGCCTTGGCAGGCCAGACGCGCCTGGAGCTTCTTCACTTCTTCGCCCTTCGAGCCGGGCCGGAAACGCCACCCGGTCGCCACCTTCTCGCAGCCGCCTTTGACAGCGAGCTCACGATAGGTCGCGTAGAACCCGAGCATGCTCGTGTATTGCGGGTGGGGCGGAATCAGCAGCTTCACCCCTTCGCCGCCCGGGCGCGACACGATGTCCGCCATGAAGTCCTTGAGCGCTTTGCGTTCGCGCTCGAACACGGCCTCACGTGTGCGAAGGCTGGTCGGTCCGGCCTTCCTGATGAAACGGAAGTCGAGCGCGAGCTCCAGGAAGGATTTGAACACGTGAGCGTCGGGCAGCGTGTCGGCCGCGGTCGGGCCGGTACCGCCTGCAAGTGAAGCGGCGATGGCGCCGATGGCGGACGGCGCCGGCAGCTCACGCATCGCTGACACCCGTTCGCGGGCCTCGGCGGAGTCGAAGGTCGGGGCCGCCAACAGGCCGCGCAGGATGGAGACGCTCCCAGAGACGGTGCCGCTGCTGCCGTCGCGACCGAGGTTTGCGACGACCGCCGCCAACGCCTCGCGCTGGTAGCCGGCCGGGTCGATAGCGTGAGCTTCGAGCTCGCCAACCATTGCAACGACCCCCTGGCCGAGCGGGGTCAGGGCACCCGCGCTGACGAAGCGTCCCACGCCGAAGGACGCATAGAACTCGCGGGCGAACTTGCGCGCGATCTTCTGTTTGGCGAAGACCGTGTCGAGCGCAGCCTCGGTCGCCTTGTCTACGGCGTTCGCCGCGTCGCTCGCGTGCAGGCGTTTATGCGTCGCCGCGAGCTCGGCCACGAGCGCGTCGACCTTGGCCGGGTCGTGCTGGGGCGCGACGTCTTCCTCGGGCAGCACGGGCGGCTTGTCATCGTCGGTCGGCAGGTCCTCTACGTTGAGCGCTTCGGCACTGCGCGCCGAGGCTGCCCCAGCCGCGTCCGGTGCAGCGGCTGGAACGGCAGCAGTCACCGCCGCTACCGGCGAGGGTCTGCCTGCATCCGGTGCCTGGCCCGGCTGAGCACTCGTCCCGGGTGCCCCTCCCGACACGCCCTGAGCGGGCTGCTGGTGTTTTGCGCTCGCCGGGCTCTGTGACCCGACGGCAAACGACGCACCGGCGCCCACACCGATCCCGGCGCAGGCCGCTACGACCAATAGCCAGTTGGTGGGGCGAGACGAGGACGCTCCTGTGAGCTCGTCGCTGGTCTGCCGTGGAGCGGGGCTGTCTTTGCCAATGCCATCGAGATCGAGCTCGGGTTTCATGGCCATGCCCAAACCATGGAGCCCTTGACGCGTCAAGGTTTTCAGGCCTCCGCTCGGCCCCGGGACCCGGCCTCTGACCCGTCCGCTTCGACGGCCTCGTCCCGGTTCTTCGCCGGCTTGAGAGCCATACTCGTCCAGAGCTCGGAGCGATCTCGCCTTCGGCTCACTCGGGGATCGGCGGCTCTTCGACGCCCGGCTCCCCGCCTGGCTCGATCGGCTCGCCCGGCACCTCGGGCAAGGGCTCCTCGATGGCCGGCGTCGGCTCGGGAGTCGGCTTGTTCTCGGCGTCGCCCCCGTTGACACCATCGACCGCGGGCTCGGGGTCGGTCGGGATGACCGGACGCGGCCGCCCGACAGGCGAAGCCGTCACGGGCCGGCCACCGCCGAGCGCCGGGCGCATCACAGGGTCCGCCATCGGCTTCACAGGCGTGTCGGACAGGGCCGAACGGGAGCTTCCGACGGTCCGCGAGGCCCTCGAAGGCTTCACGGGCGCCTCGCTCTCCTCCTCCTCCTCGGGCTGATCGACGTTGAGCTTGCGCCCGCCCGAGCCCGGCGTCGCACCGACCCGTGTGCGTGGACGCGACGGCACCACCTGCGGCTTTGCGAGTGGCCCTGTGATGCTCACCCCGAACTGCCCATCGACGACGTGCTGCTTCAGCGGGCCAAGCGTCATCATCGTGCGCAACCCGCTATTGGGCTTCGTCATCTTGGTCGGGTCCTTGCGGTCCTTCTCGGAGGTGTCGAACCACGAGTCAGCGATCTTCACGGCGAGGTGGAGCGTGATGTTGCCGTCTTTGATGGGCTGGCCAGCGGGGATGGCGATGTTGCCTTTCGGAGCAGCCATGACTTCGATGTCGCCGCCGAGGATCGAGACCTCCTCGAAGTTGATGAGGCCTCGCCGCGGCGCTGCCTTGGAATCGGCACCCGTCGCCGGCGCGCTCTGGCCCTCGCTCTGCGCGCGAATGGTGATGGTGCCGAGGTTCACGTCGGTGAAGCCCATGCGGATGGGCTCGCGGTTCATGACCGTGTCGATGACCGGTCCGAGCATCCTGGCGTCGTCCATCTTCAGCTCGACCGTAGCGGCCATCTGCTCGTACGCCAACGTCGACTTGCCATCGCGCTCGACCGCAGGGACGGTCACGTCGAGCTTGCCCGACAAGGTCCCGATGACGTCCATGCCGGTCAGTGTCAGGAACAGGCTCTCACTGCCGAGCGCGATGCCGCTCATGGACTCGATGCTCAGCTTGGCCGGGCTGCCGGCCTTGTAGGAGACACGCCCCCCGGTGATCTCGCCGCCCTGGACCTTGCCCTCGAACTCGAAGTCGATGTCCCCCGAAGCGGCTCCGAGCAGGCTGCCGTCGAAAGACAGCTCTTCGACCGTCACGACACGCGGCGCCGAGTCGATGTCGACCCCGCGGTCGGGCGTCTTGATCTTGATGGCGGGCAGCGTGACCTCGAGGTTCTCGACCGTGGCACCGCTCGGGAAAAGCCCATTGATGCTGATGTCTTCGATGGTCACGCTCTCGGCGCCGAGGCGCTCTGCGATCTGCATCTTCACGAACTCGCGAAGCTGCCCGGTCGGCAGCGTGAGCCGGATGCACAGGATGAGTGCGACCAGGAAGAAGGCCCCATAACCGATGACTCTGAGGACCTTCTGGGCCCGCTCTGATAACTGCATTGTCCTCCCTCGCGCTCGCATCTGGCGAGCCTTCGAAACACGCCGACTACCGTCCCGGTCTCGTGTCGTGCCGTCTCATCGTGCCCGTGGATCTGCAAGGCCGAGGCCCGACGCCCAGACAGGCCGCTCATGGGTTCA
Organism: uncultured Myxococcia bacterium; assembly: GCA_942493285.1. Lineage (GTDB taxonomy): Bacteria > Myxococcota_A > UBA9042 > PHBI01 > PHBI01 > WYBB01. Next base: position 3,718,664 of record OW818691.1, on the reverse strand, counting down.
CTCGTCGAGCTCGCCCTGCCAGTAGAAGGTCGATACCACGATCTTGCCCTGGCCCGCCCGCTCCGGGTCGAGCCGGCTGCGGTCGAGCCGCATGTCGGTCACGAACAGCATGTCCCCGCTCTCTTCGATACGCTCGAGCAGCTCGTAGATGGTCGCAAACGGGATGTTCTCCTTGAAGGTCACTTCCTGGTCGCGCTGGTAGTACCCGTCGGTCGACGCGTTCTTGGCACCCGCCGGCTTCTTCTTGCGCGGACCGACCTGCTTCTCCTTGGTCCCCTTGAACTCCAGGTATTCCTTGAGGTCCTTCTTGCCCAGCGGACCCGTGCGCGGGTCGACGGCCTCGAAGCTGATCTTCTCCGCAAGCTCCGCGACCGCCGTCGTGAGGTTCAGCTCCGCGTTCTTCTGCGCGAGCCCTCGCGTCGAGTCGAAGCGCTCCTTGGCCATGCGGAACTCGCCGGTCGACGCATAGATCTGACGCAGCGAATCCTGCTCCTGGGCGATGTTCGTCTCGAGCTTGTCGATCTTGCCCTGCAGCACGAAGTACAGCCCCAGCACGATCGCGATGACCAGCGTCCCGAGCATCGCCGAGACGAGGAGCCGCTCCCGTTTCGAGAGCCGTTGAAAGGCCTGACTCAAGCGTCCCATGTGATCACTCCTCCCCTGCGGCAGTTGGGGCAGCGGCGCCGCGAGCGCCTTCTGCGCGCACGACCTCGGGCTCGCCCTGGAGGTCGCACTTGATGTCGATCTTGATGGTGAAGTCCGTCCAGCCCGGGCGATTCGGGTTGTTGGTCTTCTTGGTCTCCTGGCGGTCGACCTTCTTGAAGCACGGGAACTGCTTCAGGCGCCCCGCGAACTTCTCGATGGTCACGATGTCGAACCCGCTGCCGGAGATCGTCGCCGCCCCTGTCGTCGGTGTCTTCACGTCAGCCGAGAACGAGTTGAGCTCGACCATGTGTTTGTCGGCAGCCGTCGGCGGTACCGCAGGTACTGCTGCCTCCGGGTTGGGCTTGGGCGGAATCGGCAGGCCGTCCTCGTCCTCTTCCAGCGGCTCGTCGCCACCGTCGCTTGCGGGCTGTGCCTCGTCGTTCACGGCCTTCTGGATCCGCGTCACCTCGAAGAAGACCTTGAACGCGGTCATCTGCGGATAGACCTGCTCGGTCTCGCTCTCGGGCCGCGAGGTCACCGTCTCGAAGACCTCGGCGAATCGGTCTGCGATCGGAATCTCAGGGTCGGTCTTGTTGCCGAGGACGTCCTCGGCGTACTCGTCGAGGCGCACCGCGAGCTGTTCCTCGTGCCCTTCGAGGGTGGATATCCGCATGACCTTACGCGCGAAGAACACCACCAGGACGAGCGCCAGGAAAGCCGCAATCCAGCCGGCGCGCGCACGGATGGCCGAGAAATCCGACAACGACCCCATGTCCCCACGCCGCAGGTTCACACGATGCGGTGTGGCGTCGGCGACATACTCGAGCGCGAGTGCAGCGGCCGGCAACCCGACCTCCTTCACGCGCTCGTCCGCCATCAAATCGTTCCAGACGATGCCCTTCAGCACCGGCTGAGCGACCTCGACGCCGAGGTACTCCTCGACGAGTCGATCGAGCCCGATGATGCGTGAGGTGCCACCCATGAGCACGATGCGACTCGGGCGCTCGCCGCGCTTCCCGAGCGCGTCGATGCTCATCTTGACCTCGCGCAGGAGCGGCTCGATGGCGCTCACTGCAGCGCGGGCCACCCGGTGCTGTTCGTCCTCGCTCATGAGGCCCGAGCCCCGATGAGGCTGACCGTCTATCCGCAGCTCTTCGTGTTTGGTCCGCTCGGCGTCGTGGTAGGCGATGCCCAGCGCCTTGGCGATGGCCTGCGTCACCTGATGTCCACCACGCGAGATGGCACGCACCGCCTCGACCTTCCCATGCCGGACCATGCTGATCTGCGTCGCGCGATGACCCAGGTCGACGAACGCCACGGTGCCATCCTCGAGCGGCAGGTCGAGGTGTTCGGACAGGTTCTCGATGGCGAGCATCGACAGGGTCAGCTGTCGCGGGTCGGCACCACCCGAGCGCACCTCGGCGAGCCACTGCTCGAGCCAGATCTTGTCGGCCGCAGGGCACAAGAGCTGTGCCCCTTCGGGCCCCTTACGCAGCATGTGCCAGTCGTAGACCATCGTCTCGACCGGACGCGGCAAGAGGCCGTCGAGTCGGAAGGCGAGCACGGGGGCGATGCTCTTCTCCTCGGAGAAGGGCAGCTCGACCTCGCGCAAGAGCACCTGCACACCGGGCACACCGGCCACGATGGCGTCAGCGTCGACCCCTGTGAGCAGGGCCTTGATGGATGCGCCGAGCTCTCCCGGCAGTGGAACGCCAAAGGCGTCGGTCGGCACATGGTGCTCACGCAGCTCGACGAGTGACATGCGACGCAGACTCGACTGCATCACCATCGCCTTGACCGACCAGCTCCCGATATCGAGGCCGATGATTCGTTGGGCCATCGCTCTTTACTCGTAATGGAAATGGACGAGCGCCCCCGTCGACGTGTCGACGACGCTCACCATCTTGCGTTTGGTATCGCCATAGATGCCCTCGGCTTCGATGCGGACCATCTTGGTCCTCACGCCGAGCTGCTGATTCACGATGCTGGCCGTGATGGGCAACGGGATGCCCGTGCCGAGTGCCGCCGGGAACTGCTCGAAGAACTGGGTGAAACGAGACATGCTCGTGAACGGCGTCGAGTAGACCTGCTTCTTCAGGTTGCGGCAGCTCTCGAGCGCGATGAGCGCGTCGTCGATCGGCGCCATCCCCGACAAGCCGGGGAGGACGCAGAGCTGGGCGCGTGCAACCTCGTCCTGGATGGACTGGCACAAGATGCCTTTCAAGACCGCGAGGTCGGCGTCGTTGACGTTGATCTTGTCGGTCGAGAACACGGTCAGCTTGTCGCGGATGAGGCAATAGGCCTCACTAGACATGCCCTCGATGAGCTGCACCTCGCCAACCGTGTCCATCTTGGCGTTCTTCGACTCGTACCCGTATTGGCCGTAGTCGGGCTCCGCGCCGCCGGCGGCGTTGAAGTTGCCCTGCGCGTCGATGTCGCTCTTGGTGGTGTCGCCGTCGGTCCAATCGATGATGTTCAAGATGAGCTCGAGGAGCTCATCCTCGTTCTTGAAGAGGCCCTGCGCCACCATCGGCTGCAGGAGTCCACCGAGCTGCACATAGAGCTGAGCGGCCCGTCGCTGCTGCTGGGCCTGACCCTGCTGGGCCGCGACCGCGGGATCGAGGTTGGGCTGATTCGGGTCGACCGCGGGCTCGGCCGCCGCTCGGTTCACGTTCACCCGCGCGTCTTCGGCCGTGACCTTACACGTGAAGGCCGCTACCCCTTCGCGCAGGCTCTTCGCGCCGACTGCCTTTTCGCCTGTGAAATCAAGGAGGCTTGTTCCGAAGAACTCGGCCTTGCCGGTCGCGAAGATGTTGACGAAGTCGCACGCGCGTTGCCAGATCTCGAGCCGCGTCGACGCGCCCTGACCCATCAGCGACATGAACTGCTGCATCTGCGGGAAGTTCTGTTTGGCGTTCACCGCGAGCAGCGCGATCTTCGTGGCGCTTCGAGCGTTGAAGTAGGCCTGGGTCGCGGCTTCGAGGTTGCCGCTCATGTAGAGGTTGGCGCGCAGGTTGTAGCTGAACTGAATCGACAGCGCCGCGAGGATGGCGGTCACGACCATCGCCATCAAGAGGGCCAGCCCACGCTCCTTGCCGTTGGCCCGGATACGAACTGCGCCGCGCACGGCAGCGTTGCCGAGCTTCAGGCTCTCGCGAAGCGAAGCGGGTCGCCCCTTCTCATCTGGTGTCCGTTCCGACAAATCCACCCCTAATACCAAAGCGGCATGGTCATGGTGATCTCGACCTGGGTCTCGAGGACGTGCTCCGCCTCTTCATCCTCGGGGTCCTCCAGCACCAGGCGAATCCTGACACGTGAGGGCAGGACCATGCCCTCCATGAGCTCGAGCTGCGCCTCGTCGACCTGTCCGTCGACCACAGTGGACGCCACCACGCCAGCCACACCCGCGGTCGGGTCATCGGCCAGGCCTTCGGCCTGCTCGCGCGCCGCGTTCAGCTGTTGGAGCCGGACCCGCATCTCGACCGCGTCCTCGACCTCCACGTCCCAATCCGATCGCCAGCTCTCTCGATTCTCGTCGTAATACTCGAACTCCAGCGACCGAACCCCCTCGACCAGCAGCTCCTCACGACCGCCTCGCCCAGGCCTGTCATCGATGTGGTACTTGACCCGACGAATGAGCCCTTTCACCGTCTTGCCCGCGCTGTTGCGCCCGTTGCCGACCCGGTACTCCACCTCGAGCTGGTCCGATTGCCGCGCGTTTCTCTGCATCGGCTCATGCGAGGAGGTGTTGAACGTGATGCCGTTGGCATCGCCGAGGAAGAGGGTGCGGGTCCGCTTCTCCTCGGACTGGTGCAGGCTCACGAACGCCGTCGTCAGTTCTTTGCGTAGCCGGTCGAGCGCCACCCGCCCACCGTGATAGCGCCCCTGCAGGTCGAGGATCCCCTGCTGGGTCGTGAGCGTCGAGAACATGATGCCCGCGATGAGCGTGCCCGTGAGCACCCACAACGCCGACGCGACCATCACCTCGATGAGCGTCATGCCGCGCTGGTCGCGCAGTCGTGCAAGACCCCTCACGGCTCCACCTCCTCGGCCTCGGGGACCGCGGTGATGAAGGTCTCGATGGTGAGCTCACGCTCCGGGTCGCCCTTTTCGCCCCACCTCAACCGGACGATGAGCTTACGCGTGGCCTTGGCGGCCTGCTCGATGATGGTCGGGATGAACGACGAGATCATCGCCGTGTTCGTGCACATCCGCTCGAGGTTGATGCCGCAGATCTGTGTGAACCCGGGGTCGAGCAGCGCCTGGAAAGCGGCCAGCGCGGTCGGCACGCTCTGGCCCGTGGCCGCGAGGTTGGCCAGCGCCATGGCAGGGTCGACCGGCATGTCGCCGTTGGGGCCACCCGTGCAGAAAGCCGTCATGAGCGGCGACTGGTTGACGTTCTCATTGGCGTCCTGGCCGAGCGCTCCGAGATTGTCACTCCCGATCTCGAGCGCCAGGAGGTCATACTCGCAGTCGAAGCTGTCGAAGCCACGCGGCAGCTCGCAGTCGCGCCCCTCGAGCTGATTGGTCGGGAACCCGTCGAGGCGATATTCCTCTTCCAGATCGAGCACTACTGACTCGACGAGCTGGGTCGCCGTCGTCACGTTGAGGACCTCGATCGCCTGCATCGCCGTGCCGCCCGAGCTGCCGAGGACACCCGACATCAGGAAGCCGAGGATGCCGAGAGCGACCAGCACCTCGACGAGCGAGAAGCCTCTCTCCGAACCACCCGAGCGCGAGCGGACAACAGCGTTGTCGACGCCGTCGGTTGTCGCATTGGCGCCGTCCGTCGGGCCGGGTCCAAGAGCGTGCATCACTGCACCTCCTCGGGCTGCGCCAGATCGAAGTCGCGCTCGTCCAGCACCTCACCATGTCGCGTCACCCGCCCGAGCGAGTGCAGCTCGACCGTGACCTCGGCCACCCAGCCAGTCGGCGCGTCGCTCGATGGGGCCCCGACCCAGAGCAGCGCCCGCTCGGCATAGCCGTTCGGATAGAAGTAGACGGCCGCGCGCCCCTCCGTCTGGATCTGCTCGTGGTGGCCCGTGAGGATGGCGGTCACATTGGTGCCCGGCTCGAACGTCCCCTTGAGCAGGTCGCCTGTCGCCGCCGAGAACCCCGGGTCCGGGGCCGCGCCCTCGGCATCCTCTTCGTCCTCGTCACGTTGGCCCTCACGCCCGACCGCGGCTTCTCCCTCCGGATCGAGCCCAGCGTCGGCGTCATCGGGCATGAGGCGCGCGCACGGGTCATCCGTGTTCACGGATTCGGCCCAATAACGCTTCTGATCCATGTCGATGACCAGCCGATACGTCTTGTTGTCGTGGACCGCGATCGACGCGACATACGTCATCGCCCCGGCCACGACCGACGCGGTCGCATCGACATCAGCCCCGCGAATCGCACCGATGCCGACAGCCCCGACCACGAACATGATGCCGATGATGGCCATCACGACGACGAGCTCGATGAGCGTCATGCCGCGCTGGGCCAGCGTATGCGCCCATGTGCGTCGCGTCGTCTCGCGGAGAGCTCCGCGAACGATCGGCCTGGTGGGGGGCTTCGGCATTCAACCTCTTCTTCTCACTCGTTGCTGTTGCAGACGTCGTCAGGGCTCCCGGCGCGCTTGTCCTTGCCGGCCGAGCAGATACGGAACTCGGTGGCACTCGGCTCGTAGACGAGCGGGGTGTTCCACGGGTCCGTGATCTGGTTGCTCTTGAGCTTCTTCATGTCGACGAGGACCTGCAGCGACTCCGGGAACTCACGCTTGCGGCGGTAGTAGTCGGTGAGCGCGTTGGGCACCGTCGTGTTCACGAGGATGCGGGCGGCGTCCTCGTCGCCCTCCTGCTGGGCGCCGATCACGTTCACCGCGACCACCGTCCCGATGATGCCGATGAGGGCCATCACGACCATGATCTCGATGAGGGTCATGCCGCGTTGGGCGGTGCGCCCGAGTCCAGCCCGAAGGCGAACGATGAGGGGACGGAGCCGCTCGATGGCGGTCGGCCTCGTCGCATCGGTGAGCCTCGTCGCATCGGCGCGCTCAATGAGGAGGTTGTCAGTCTCGGGCTGCATGGTCGGTCTCCTGGGGATTGGTTGGGGACGATTCGGCGGAAGGGGAGGGTGAGGAGAGGCTCCCCTCGACCGGTGAGGAGAAGCTCCCCTCGACGGGTGAGGCGAAGGTCGGCGCGGTCACGAGGAAGAGGACGATGAGTCCGACGATGAGCGCCGTCACTGTCAGGATGATCGCTGCGTCCTTACGGGGGAGACCGGGGTCCGTCTCTGCGGCCTCGGCACCGCGCGTCAGCGCGCCCGTGAGGGTCAAACCCCGCAGGCGACCATTTGCTTTCGATTGGCCGCCGACTTCCGAGGAAACGCTGTGGGTCGAGTCACGCATCAGCGCCTCCCCATCTGGCTCATGTCCATCATGGGAAGGATGATCGAGATGACCATGAAGCCGACGATCAGACCCATCATGATGATCATCAGGGGTTCGAGGGTCGCGGTCAGTCGACTGACCTTCTGTTCCACCTGGAGCTCGTAGCTGTTGGCGACGTTGCCGAGCATCTCTTCGAGCTGGCCGGACTTCTCGCCGACCGCGATCATGTGGCACACCATCGGCGGAAATTGTTTGGACTTCTTCAGGGCATCCGCGATGGGCTGCCCCTCTTTGACTGCGTCTCGCGCCTCCTCGACGACCTTGCCGAGGACGACATTGCCGATCACGTTCTGCACGATGGTCAGCGCATTGAGGATAGGCACGCCGGCTGCCAACAGGGTCTGCAGTGTTCGTGCAAAACGGGCGACGCCCATCTCGCGAAAGAGTTTCCCAAACAGCGGCATTCTCAAGATGTAGCCATGCCACTTTGGTTTGCCGGTCTCGGATTCGCGCCAGCGCCGGAAGAACAGAAACCCGCCGATCATGAGGATGGCGAGGATGTACCAGTAGTCCCGAACGATGTCGGAAGTCCCCATGAGGAACTTCGTGACGCCCGGCAGCTCCTTGCCCATCTGCTCGAGGAGCTCCTTCATCTTGGGGATGACGAAGACCATCATGAGCAGCACGATCCCGAAGCTCAGGATGAGCATGATGATGGGATAGACGAGCGCGCTCGTCACTTTGGAGCGCAGTCGGACCTGCGATTCTGTCACTTCCGCGAGTCGCTCGAATACCACGTCGAGAGTGCCAGAGCTCTCACCCGAGCCGACCATATTGACGTAGAGCTCGGAGAAGACCTTGGGGTGCTTCTTCAACGCATTCGCCAGCGTCGAGCCTTCGCTGACCGCGCGCTTCACATCGGCCAGGATCTTCTTGAAGAGCGGGTTCTCGAGCTGCTCGCTGATGGCGCCGATGGCTTCCGTAACCTGGATGCCAGAGCGCACGAGCGTCGCGAGCTGGCGCGTGACTTCGGCCACCTCGAGCACCTTCACGCTCTGCAGGAAGCTGAGCTTCACCTCGCGTGAACCCGTCTGCGCCTGTCCGACACGCCGGACTTCGGCGCCCCCTCGTGTCTCGATGAACTCCGAGAGGAAGATGCCTTCCTTGAACAAGCGCTCCTTCAGCGAGCGTGGGCTGTCGGCGTCGAGGACGCCTGAAGCGACCTTTCCACGCGCGTTGAGCCCCTTGTATTCGTAGATCGGCATGACTACAGATAATCCCTTTCGTTCAGCGGTCTTCGGCCGTGACGCGCATGACCTCGTCGATAGTCGTCGAGCCCATCAGAACCTTCTGCGCGCCATCTTCACGCAGGGTCGTCATGCCTTGGCGCACGGCCTCGCGTTTGATGAGGTTCGATGCCGTGTTCTGCATGATGAGCGAGCGGATCTCGTCGTTGACGATCATCAGCTCATGGATGCCCATTCGCCCACGATAACCCGTCTCGAGGCACTCGCTGCAGCCGACGGCTTTGTAGAAGGTGCCCGTCTCGCGCAGCTTTTCGGGCTCGGGGAGGCCGATCTTCACGAGCTCGCTGAGCAGCGGCACATAGCGCTGCTTGCAGTGTTTGCAGAGCTTTCGCACCAGGCGCTGCGCCATCACCGCGTTGACCGAGGAGGCCGACAAGAAGGGTTCGACACCCATGTCGGTGAGGCGCGTGAACGCCGACGGTGCGTCGTTGGTATGCAGCGTCGCGAACACGAGATGGCCCGTGAGCGAGGCTTGCACCGCGTTCTCGGCCGTCTCGAGGTCGCGGATTTCGCCGATGAGGATGACGTCGGGGTCCTGGCGCAGGATGGCGCGCAGCCCACGTGCGAAGGTGAAGTCGATCTTGCGGTTCACCTGCATCTGGCCGATGCCGGGGAGCTGGTATTCGACCGGGTCCTCGATGGTGAGGATGTTGCGGTCGGGCGTGTTGATGCGCCCGAGCGCTGCATACAGCGTCGTCGTCTTGCCCGAGCCGGTCGGACCCGTGACGAGGATGATGCCGTGAGGACGCTCGATGAGGTCCTGGATCGTGTCGAGGTTCTCTTTGCGGAAGCCGAGCGACTCGAGGTCGAGGATGACCGACTGCTTGTCGAGGATACGCAAGACGATGCGCTCGCCAAAGCCCGTCGGCACGGTCGAAAGACGCAGGTCGACGTCGCGGCCGGCGATCTTCACGCGTACACGGCCGTCCTGGGGCAGCCGCTTCTCGGCGATGTTGAGGTTGCCCATGATCTTGATGCGCGAGGCGATGGAGGCCTGGAAGCGCTTGGGCGCGCGCACGATTTCTTTGAGCACACCGTCCTTGCGGAAGCGGATGACGATGTCCTTTTCGTAGGGCTCGATGTGGATGTCGGAGGCGCGTTCTTTGATGGCCTGCGCGAGCACCGAGTTGACGAGGCGGATGATCGGCGCCTCGTCGCCTTCTTCGAGGATGTCCTTATCGTCGAAGTTGAGGTCGTCGGGTGAGAAGTCCTCGATGGACTCCGAGCCGAGGTCGTCGACGACCTGGTCGGCGCCGGCGCGGCGATCGAAGATGGTGTGGATCGCGTCCATCAACATGGCGCGAGGCGCGACCATGAGCTCGACCTCGGAGCCCGAGAAGAGCGCCCGCAGGTCGTCGATGCCCGAGGTCTCGAGCGGGTCCCAGACCGCTACCACGAGCATCCCGGGCTCGTGTTTGATCGGCAGGACACCGTGCTGACGTGCCCACGGCAGCGTCAGGTTCCCGACCAGCTTGGGGTCGATCTTGTCGATGTCGATCTTGGCGAGGACCTCGAGACCGTAGAGCTCGGCCAGCGACTCGGCGAGCACCGGCTCCGTCACCGACTGCATCGTCAAGAGGATCTCGGACAGGCGACCGCCGCGGTCGAGCTGGACCTCGAGCGCGTTGCGCAGCGTGTCAGGCGAGATGGCACCACGGTCGACGAGGATGCTGCCGAGGTCACTGCGGCCGAACAGGCCGCCGATAGCTGGGCGCACCACCGTCTCGCTCGTGGCCGACGTCATCCGGCTCCGCGTCTCGACCATCAGCGGCCTCCCTGCGGGGCGGCTCCGCGGCGCGGCGGGGCCTTCGGGTCGGCGGGGTCCTTCACGCCATCGCGCGGGTCGTACTCGATGTCGTGGGTCTCGGGCGGGCCGACGGGGTCGATGTCGGTCGCATCGTAGAGCGTGCGCTCGCGCAGGTCGCGCTCGCCGCGGGCCTTCTCGACGGTCCTGTGCACGTCGTGCAGGAGCCCGCTCTTCTTGCGGTAGTCGAGCTCGCCCTCGTACTCCTTCTCGCGCTCCGCCATCGTGCGTGCGAAGGCCCGGTACTCCTCCATACGCTTCTCGTGGAGGCGCTTCAGATCGCTCGGGTCCTTGATGACGTGCGGGATGATGATCATGATGAGGTTACGCTTCTCGACGGTCTTGGTCGTCTTGCGGAAGAGCAGGCCGAGGAGCGGGATGTCGCCGAGGAAGGGGACCTTCGAGACCGACTCGCTCTCCTGGTCGCGGATGAGGCCGCCGATCACGACCGCCTGCCCGTCCTTGACCTCGACCACGTTGGTGACCTTGCGCTTGGATGTGATGGGCGCGTCGCCGACGCCGAGGCCGTCGATGTCGTCGATGGACTGCTGGATCTCCATACGGACGAAGTCCGACGCGTTGACGGTTGGCTTGATTTTCAAGGTAAGGTCGATGTCGACGTACTGCACGCCAGCGCCACCGAGGCCGCCAAGCCCACCGAGGCCGCCAAGCCCACCAAGCCCCCCAAGAGCGCCGCCGAGGCCGCCGAGCGCGCCTCCGCCCGCGCCGCCGAGATTCCCGAGCAGGCTCGTGAGGTTGCTGGACGAGGCGCCCAGCGTCGAGTAGGGGCGGCGCTTGCCGACCTGGATTTCGGCCTCTTCGTTCTCGAGCGTGAGGATGTGGGGCGTCGAGAGCACGTTGACGTTGGTCGTCGTCTGGAGGGCCTTGAGCGTGAAGCCGATGAGGCTCACCGACACTGTGCCGCCAGACACACCGCCGGCCGGGATGTCGACCGGGGGGCCGATGAGGCCGGCCGCGCCGCCGCCCTTGCCGAGCGTGTCGGAGATTCCCTTGAGGTCGGCCGCGAGGCCGCCGGCGCCAAAGAGCAACGGGATGGTCTCGCCGTCGACGTCGAAGGTCGTGCCGCCCGAGCCCGAGAACCCGATGCTACGATCCTTGTTCTGGGCGATCTCCATGACGATCGCCTCGACGTAGACCTGTTTACGGCGCACATCGAGCTGACGGATGACCATCTGCAGGGAGCGGTAGTCTTTGAGCGAGCTCTCGATGACGAGCGAGTTCTTGGGCTTGTAGGCCGTGATCTTCACATCGCCCTCGAACATCTCGCCGACCGCTCCGGCAACCGAGCCGCCCGCTGGAGCCGCCCCGCCTGGAGGGGCCGCAGCGCCACCCACGCGACGTGTGCTGCCGCTGCTGGCCCGCCCGCCTGCGAGCGCCGAGAGGGTCTGAGCGATCTCTTCCGCGTCGGCGTTCTCGAGCGGGTGGATATGGATCGAGCCCTCGCCAGGGATGGCGACGTCGAGCTTGCGCACGATCTTGTCGACCTGCAGGTAGGCCGTCCGGGTAGCGACGAAGATGAGCGAGTTGGTGCGCTCGTCGGCGATCATCTTCGAGACCTGGATATTGGTCAGGTCTGCGGCGTCTCCGACGACGCTCGTTCCGCCGCCGCCATCGCCGCCAGGGCTCTGGGGGTTGGCCGGCTTGACCGTCGCGGCACGCGCTGCGGCCGCGGCTTGTCGCGCACCACGACGTCCACCCGCGGCGGGAGGGGCAGCAGCGGCCCCAGCCGACTCACCGATGATCTGGCCCAACAGGGTCGCGATCTCCGACGCGCTGGCGTTCACGACGGGGCGAATCCAGATACGCTCCTTACCGATGGGCACGTCGAGGTCGGTGACGAGCTTCATGAGCCGCCGGATGTTCGACCCGGTGTCCGTGATGATCATCGTGTTGGTCGGGCCGTAGATGGTGATGTCGGCCGCGCCCGTCTTGAACTTCTCGATGACCGGCAGGATCTCCTCGGCCGGGATGTGGTCGAGCTGGATGAGCCGCGTCACCATCTGATCGGTGTTGGGGCCGGCGCTGTTCACGCCGTAGATGGGGCCGCCCTTCGACTTCGCCTCGCCCGAAGCGACGATCTCCAGAAACTTGCCGTTGGGCACAATCGTGAGGCCGTTGGCTTCGAGGGCCGACAGGTAGGCCTTGTAGGCCTCGTAAGCCGTCACGGGTTTCGGCGACAGGATGGACACGGTCGCGCTGCGGTTCACGCCACCCGTGAGGAGGAAGTTCTGCTCGGTCACGCACGAGATGAACTTCGTCAGGTCGCCAAGAGTGATCTCGTTGAAATCAAGTCGGATTTTGGCGTCGAGCGGGATCTTCTTACACTTGATGCCCTGCTCGAAGTTGGTCTTCCACTCGATGACCTCTTCGATCTTGGCCTCGGCGTCGCTCACCCCGGGGGGCAGGTCGCCGCCGCCCTCGGCCGGCACGTCGCCACCGGCCTGGAAGCCCTTGTCGTCGCCTCCGGTCGTGTCGATGACGCCAGGCTTGCCGCCGCCCTGGTTCTTCAGGATCTCATCGTTGTCGAGGTTGACGCGCAGGTTCTTCGGTCGTCGCGGGTCGTTGGGCGCTCCGGGCGTGATGACCGGAGGCACGCCATCGCGCGGCAACGGGGTGTCGCCCGGTTCGGGGACAGGCTGCGCATAGGCTGCGGTAGGCGCCCAGGCCGACGTGGTGACGAAGGCCCAGATGAGAGCGTGGGCAGCCTGGCGTTGGAAACGATTGGACATGCGGCTGGGTCCTGAAGAGCGAGCGGTGTCCTGGCGCCGCGAGGGTGCCGGTACGCTGGTCGGGGGCGCGAGGGTAGGGGCCGTCTGGTGGGCTCGGCGCAAGGCTGCGGCATCGGCGCGGGTCGGCGTCGGCACCCCATCGAGTCGCACTGGAGGGGGAGGAAATCTGTGGTCCGGGCGCATCACTTGATCGTGTACCCGAGCGTCTTGGGCTGGCCTCGGCGCTCGATCTCGACGCTGATATTGGACGAGTTCTTGAGCTGCTCGAAGAGCTCGAGCGCCTTGTTGGGGCTGTCGATCTTGGTGCCGTTGACGGACGTGATGACGTCGCCGCTGCGGATGCCGATGGCGCGGTACAGGCTGCCAGGGCGCACACCGACGAGCTTGAAGCCCTGGTACTGGTTGTCTTTGTAGTGCGGAACGACGCGGCCATCCTGCTGCAGCTTGGGCAGGTCCTTGAGCTGGGTGTCGAGCATGGAGCGCTCGATCTGGTAGTCGTAGGCGCCGGTCTTGGTGACGCCCTGGGCGATGTCGTCTCCGGTCTTGGCCGGACCCTCGCTGATGGGCGGCGGCTGTGAACCCGGCGGCGGCTGCATCGGGACGGGCTGCGAGGGCATACCCGGCATCCCCATCCCTGGGGCCTTACCCGCACCGGCCGCGTTGGCCGACTTCTGCCACACCCTCACGTAGGTGTAGCGCGTGTCCTCTTTGAGGACGATGTGGCCCGGCGCGATCTTGATGACCCGTGCTTTGCCCTCGAGGTACTCGCTGCCGAGCGACGCGATCTTGTTATCGCCATCGATCTGCAGGTTTGCGTACGAGTAGTCGGAGATGGGCGACACGAACGTGCCCACGAGGTTGATCGGGAGCTGGCTCTCTTCGAGGGTGTTGCTCGATGGCGCGGGCTCTGAGAGCGCTGGGTCGGTCTCGGGCGGCTTGGGCTGCTCGATGACCACGGGAGCCGGCTCGTCCAGGTTGAACGAACGGCGCTGCGTGAGGTCCGTGGCCGCTGTCGTCGGTTCCGGGACACGGCCCAGCGACAGGTCCGGACCGCCTGCGGCGGCTCGCGCCTCGGACATCCGTGCTGCTGGCATGACGAAGAGCTTGCCCGCGACGAAGTCGTTGACGAGGCCCGAGGTCACGAGCGCCAGCAGCGCGAGGCCGGCGAGTTTTACGATCCAGAAGTTCTTTTTGAAGAGGGTATTCATGGTCCCCCGTGCATGACGCGAGGTGTTGTGCAATCTTGGTGCCACGTCACGGCGAGCCGCTCAGTGCGCGCCGAACGACGTGAACCATACGGCTGACACGGCTTTCGCTGTGTCGCCGCCTTCGCGCTCGCCGCCAATTTGTCAGGACCGTCCATGGGCCACCGTACCTGGTTTGTCATTTTGTCACTCGTGGCCTGCCGAGGTCCCGCTGAAGCTCCGCAAGCAGCATCGTCGCTGCAGGAGGCGACACCCTCGAACGTCGCGAGCACCTCGGCGCCTTCCGCGGACGCCGTTACCACATCGGGGCCGGATACGGTGGCGTCGTCGCAGGGTTCGCCGGAACCTCGCCGCCGGCTTCGTCTCATGGAACACCGCGGACCGGCCACGAGCAAGATCCTCTATCGTGTGGTGGAGCCCGATGACGCAGACGCGTCGACCCCCGTCGTGGTCGCACTGCACGGCCGTGGGGACACCGCAGCGGGCTTCGTCGGCCTGGCGCGAAGGCTCGAGCTCGATGCGCGTGTCATCGTGGCCGAGGCGCCGCTGCCCTTTGGCAACATCGGTGGACGGCAGTGGTTCGACGGCACGAGCGCGGAGGCAACCCAGCAGGTGAGGGCGCGGCTCGATGAGCTCGATGAGCTCTTGAAGGACCTGGCAGCGAAGTATCCGGGTGCTGGCAAGCCCGGTCTCGTCGGGTTCTCGCAGGGGGCGATGCTCGGACTCATGGCCGCGGCCGAGCGTCCCGACCGCTTCCGCACCGTCATTGCGCTGTCGGGCCGACTCATGGACGGCGTCACCGGGGTCGCGGGCGACGGTCCTGCTATCCTCGTCGTCGCCGGGACGAAGGACGGAATCATCCCTCAGGCCGACTCATGGGCGGCCGCTCAGACCCTCGAGGGGCTTGGCCGCAAGGTCGAACGCTTCTCGTTCCAGGGTGCCCACAGCGTCCCGCCGAGCGCCATCGCCGAGGTCGGGCGCTTCTTCGACCGGACGATGGCACCGACCGACCCGACCCCTGCGAAGGTCCCCTGAAACGCAAGAAGGCCGGTGTCTCCACCGGCCTCCTCGACCCCTCATCTATTATCAAGTAGCCGCGCTCAGGGCGATGTCGCCCCCTACCGATCAGAGCTCCGTGCAGGTTCCGTCGACGCAGTCGGCCCCGCCGCAGTCGGCGCGGTCAAAGCAGGTCGCGGTGCGCTGGCAGTAGCTGAACCGGCACTCGAAACCGGCGCCGCAGATGCCATTCTCGCATGGGGTCAGGCACTTGCCGTCGACGCAGCCCTTGCCGTCGGTGCACGACGCGGGGCCGCTGCACTGGATGACAGGCGTCGTGTCGGCGACACACAGACCACCCGAGCAGCGGGTGTGGGCGGGGCAGTCGAGGGTCTCGGCGCACTGGTTGTAGCAGGTGCCTTCGAGGCAGGCGTGCTCGGTACCGCACTCACCGTTGAAGGTGCACATGTTCTCGGGGACCTCGAGAGCGCGGCACTGACCGTCGAAACAACCTTGACCCGGCGGGCACTTGCCAGCGCTGCACGCGAAATAGCAGCCACCGTTGACGCAGGTGCCATCGAGACCGCAGTCGCTGTTCGTGAGGCACGCGTCGTCGGGGTGCTCGGGCAGGATGACCTCGCCGGTCGAGGTGTCTTCGGGGCCGACGTCGGCCGTCGTGTCACCGACGGGGACATCGCTCGTGCTCACGTCGCTCGTGTCGTCGGTGGTGTCGCTGGTCGCGACGTCGTTGCCGGGGCCGCCACCTGGACTCGTGACGCAGGTCCCTTCGAGCGTGCAGATCTCGCCCGCGTCGCAGTCGTCGTGCGAGTCGCAGTTGTCGGTCGGAGTGGAGCCGTCGTCCGGCATGCAGCGGTTGTCGATGGAGCACGTGCGCTGCATTGGACACTGGTGGGTCGCGTCGCAGTTGTACTCTTCGCAGCGCCCGTCGTCGCAGACCCAACAGCCGTTGCTATCGCAGACCATGTCGTCGAGCCCACGGTTGCTATGGAAGTCGCCCGAGCATGCGAGCAGACCGAGAGCCATGAGCCCGGTGGCTGCGTGGCGCAAGACGCGTGGCGTGCGTGCGACGTCCCGGTTCGCCTCGGAGAGAGAGGGTAGGGCCGCGGCCCCATTGTCATTGCGCGTTGGTGTCTGCCCAATCCCGTGCATCGCCGCTTCTCCTTCGTCTGCTTTCAACGCGTCCGCTCGCAGACGGACTCTCGTGAGGGTGGTCGCCTTGAGACAACCGTGGCCAAGGTCAGCCTTCCGGACCTCGAACCGGGGGCCGGACGGAAGTGGTTCGGGGTCCATTCAATGTTTTTTCGGGCGCGCCACGCGACGTTCGAGACCTTTGGAGTCTCTGGGGCCAGCGCCGGGAATTGTCATCCTGTCATCGTCGTTGACAACATGGCACGACGGCCTGCATGCCGTTGTGGTGCTTGGCGATACCGGGAACGGTGACCGCCTCGCGGCGACCTCGAGCGCAATCCCGGAGCCGACACCCGAGGCGGCCGGGCACCCAGACCGGAGCGATCCTCACATGTCCCTGCAGCCCGAGACCCTGCTCGTCGTCGACGACGACCGCGCGAACGTCGAGTCGATCCAGCGCATCTTCGAACGCGAGAACATCGAGGTCCTGACCGCCCACGATGGGCTAGCGGGACTGGACATCCTGAGGGGGCGGCGCGTCGGCGTGGTGCTGACTGACCTCATGATGCCCAACATGAACGGGCTCGAGCTGCTGCGGGCAGCCAGGACCGTGTCGCCCGAGACGGCCGTTATCCTCATGACGGCCTTCGGAACCGTCGAGACCGCGGTAGAAGCCATGAAGGAGGGGGCCTGGGACTTCGTGACCAAACCCTTCAAACGGATCCAGATCGTCAAGGCCGTGCGTCGCGCACTCGACCAGCAGTCGCTCGTCATGGAGAACATGGCGCTACGCACCGAGCTCCAGGACGCTCGCCGCGATCGCTCCATCATCGGGAATTCGTTGCCGATTCGGCAGCTCCTCGACATGGTGAAGCAGGTTGCGCCCTCCCACGCGACCATCCTCCTGCAGGGCGAGTCGGGCACCGGCAAGGAGCTCGTCGCCCGCGCCGTCCACAACTGGTCCGGGCGGGCCAACAAGCCGTTCATCGCGCTCAACTGCGCGGCTCTGCCCGAGTCGCTGCTCGAGGCCGAGCTCTTTGGCCACGAGAAGGGCAGCTTCACGGGTGCCACGGCGCGACGCCAAGGTCGCTTCGAGCTCGCTGACTCTGGGACCCTGTTTCTCGACGAGCTCGGCGAGATGTCGCCGCAGGTCCAGGTGAAGCTCCTGCGTGTGTTGCAGGGCGGCGAGTTCGAGCGCGTCGGCGGCACCCAGACCATCAAGGTCGACACCCGCATCGTGGCAGCGACGAACAAGGACTTGAAGACGGAGGTCGCGGCCGGCCGCTTCCGCGAGGACCTCTTCTATCGACTCAACGTCATCTCGCTACAGCTTCCGCCGCTGCGGGACCGGCGCGACGACATCCCGCTGCTCGCCCAGCACTTCATCGCCACCTATGCGGAAAAGAACGGAAAACGGCTCAGCGGGCTCACACGTGACGCGCTCGCGGCGCTCACCGGGTGGCGCTGGCCCGGGAACGTGCGTGAGCTCGAGAACGCGATCGAGCGGGCGGTCGTGCTCTCTCGCGGTGACGCCATCACCATCGATGACCTGCCGCCCCACCTGAAGGACGGCGAGCCCGAGACGCGCCAGATCGTCATCCCGATTGGGACGCCGCTCGAAGAGGTCGAGCGCCGCCTCATCCAGGAGACGCTCAACGCGGTGAAGGGCGACAAGCGGCTGGCTGCCCAGCTGCTCGGCATCGCTACGCGGACCATCTATCGTAAGCTCTGAGCGTGAGCTCTCCGCGGCGAGCTCCCGCGCTCGGGAACCCAGGAGTGGGATTCACCGGAAGGGGCCAACCGAGCTGACCCTGCGGCGCCGGGTGCCACGGTCATTGCCAGCGCGGCCTCGGTCCACTATCGTCTCGCCCCAGCTCAACGAGGCACCCATGCCAGCCACCTCACCGACATCCTTCCCGACGAACGCCAGCCCGGCGTCGAAGGCGCGTCATGGGTTCGTGGGCTGGCGCCTGCGAGTTGGAGTCGCGCTCGCGGTGTCCGTCTTCGGTGCTTGCGAAGGGGTCTCGAAGACCGCCGAGGACGAGCGCCGCATCGCTGCCGAGCAGGTCATCATCGAGGCCTACTCGGACCGGGTCCCCGACGTCGATGCGAAGCTGAAGACGTTTCTCGCCGCCTGGGAGCGGGCCAACGAAAAGAAGGACATCAAGTCGCTCAAGGACGACATGGTGGCCAATGTCCAACCCGCCTTTGCTGCCCACATCGCCGCGCTCGAAGCGATGCCCGCAGGGTCCGAGGCGCTCGCCGCCATCCATCGTCCGCTCGTGGCGACCTACAAGTCGGCGCAGCAGGCTTTCGATGTATTCCTGCGCGACGTCACCGAGGACAACCTGGACGTCGAGTACACGAAGCTCCTGGGCGCGATGGATGCAGTCAAGGTCGCGGAGGACGCCTACTTCCGCTCACTCGAGGCCCACTATGTGGCCCATCGCTTGACCCTCAAGAAGGTACCGTGAGCGGCTCTCACCCCAGCTTTCGACCCGTCGGCGGTTTCGGCCCATGATGAGAGCGGTGCTGCAGACCATGCGCCCGCACCAATGGGTCAAGAACCTGTTCGTGCTCGCGCCACTCGTCTTCGCCGAGCAGGCCCTCGACGTCGTCCATTTCCTGCAGGCGGCCGCGGCCTTCCTGGTGTTCTCGGTGCTCTCGGGATGTGTCTATATCCTCAATGATCTCGTGGATATGGAGCAGGACCGCCAGCACCCGGTCAAGTGTGATCGGCCGATCGCACGGGGAGACCTGCCGGTCGCCGCGGCTCGAACGGCGCTCGCCGTGCTCCTCATCGGCAGCATCGTCGCGAGCTTCGTCTTCCTGCCAACGACCTTCGCGGCGCTCGGGCTCAGCTACTTCACGCTCAACGTCGCTTACTCGTTCGCGCTCAAGCACCTTCCCTTCGTCGATGTCATCTGCATCGCGTCGGGATTTATCCTTCGCCTCATCGGGGGCGCCGCAGCGGTCTCGGTCCCCATCACCCCCTGGATCCTCGCGACCACGTTTCTCCTCGCGTTGTTCCTGGCACTCGGCAAACGCAAACACGAGATCCTCCAGGCCGGCGCCCGCAAGAAGGAGCAGCGAAAGGTCCTCGAGCGCTACAACCTCGCGCATGTCTCCCTCGTCATGTCCGGGCTCGCGGTCGCGACCGCCCTGACCTACGCCGCCTACACGATCTGGGGGGCCCAGACCGGCCGCCTCTTTCATCCGCGCGACCTCGCCTGGACCATCCCGTGTGTCGTCTTTGGCCTGCTGCGCTTCGACGCACTCGCCCGTCGCGCGGCAGGGGGGCAGAGCCCTACAGACCTGATGTTGCGCGACTGGCCGTTTCTCGTGAATCTGGGCGTGTGGGCGGTCGCGGTCTTCATCATCATCTACTTCCGGTGACGGCGGAGTCCCCGTTGCGCTTGTTTCCTCGTCATGTTGAGGTGCCAATTCCAATGGCATGGTCCAGGGCGCTGGCCTTGCTGGCGGCCCCTCTGATCGGGCTCATCGGGGCTTGCGCCAGCGCTCCACCGCCCTTGCCACGCACCTACGAGGACATCGTCAATCTGCGGCTCGAGGCGGCGCGTCAGTCCCAGACCTTTGTGCTCCGATACAACCCGGCTGACTGTGGATGTTCCCCGTTCGAGATCCTGCTCGGCGAGAATGCCCCACCGGGTACCGCGGACGATTCGGTACCGGCCGACCCTTCCCGCTCCCCTGCAGGTGCGCCGCACCGTGTGGCTGGGCGCTCATCCATCTGGCAGCGGGTCGAGATCGCCGGCGTCGATGAGAGCGATCCAGTCGTCCTGGCCCTGCAGGATCACATCGCCCGTCGGACCCTCGCGAGCACACGAGACCGCACCCTCTTCCGGGTCGAGGGGCGCCTCGAGAGCCGACTGGGCAGCTGCGGTCGCGGGTCGCTCTTCGTATCGCTAGTGCCTTCGGGACTCGTAGGCTTCGAGGGCGATGAGGCCACTCCGCGGGCGACCGGGGAGGTCAACGAATAGTCGCCGCCGACTCTTCGGTTGATTCTGAACCCGGCTTCGTACCGTCCGTCACGACCTCTCCAGAGGGAAGTGCAGTGGGCGCGAGCTCGCCTTCAACCGCATCGTCAGCCTGGGCGGCCTCGATGTCTTCGGCCGTGGGCATCACCTCTCGTGTGACCGCGGCCATGAAGCTGTAGCCAATGACGAGCCGCATCAACATCATGAGTGGCCCGATGACCGTGCTGTACGCGACGATGACGGCGGCAGGGTCCCCGTGTCCTGGCGGAACGTGCGCGGCGAACAGGGCCACCATGACCCCCTGAGCTGCGCCCAGCCCGGAGATGGTCGCCGGGACCACCTGCACGAAGGTGATGAGCGGCGAGTACATGACCAGCGTCCAGAACGGGATGTGGACGTCGAAGGCCGGCAGAAGCAGGAAGTGCATCAGCACATAAACGAGGATGAAGGAGGCCCGGACGGTCACGAGCCGCAGATAGTCGAGGCTTCGAATCTCTGCGAAACACTGGAAGATTCGCCACTTGCGCAAGAAGCCGAAGGCAAAGAAGTCGAACTTCCGATTCCAATAGAGCCAGGTCCCAAAGACGACACCCCAGACGATGGCGATGACGATGGGGACTCGCTCGGTGAATGGAGCGCTCGCGCCGCCTGGCGCAACGAGGTCGGCCCGCCCGATGAGCCAGCCGCCCGTCAACAGTGCGCCGAGCGCGATGATGTCGATGAAGAAGAAGAGGACCAGGGCCGAGAAGGCCCGCATGAACGGGACCTTGTGTTTCTTGTGTAGAATCCAGGCCATGCCGCCTGCGGCCAGGGAGTAGTTCAGCGCATTGAGGAGGTAGCTGACGCCCTTGATGCGCACGACCTCGGCGAAAGAGACGGGCGCCACGAAGCGGCGCAGGAGTGGCACGAGTGTCGCCGAGTCGGCGACGAACGCGATGAGCGTGACCACCGCCATGAGGAAGACGAGGCGCCCCCAATCAGCGTTGGCGATGGCGTTGCCGATAGCGTCGATGTCCGTCGTCAAGAACAGGAACAGGACGATGCCAATCGACAGCACCCAGGGGATGAGGCCTTTCCAGCGGCTGATGAGCCTCTTGGTCACACGACTCCTGAAGCGCCTCCTTGTCGGGGGCTTCGAAAGGCGCGTATGGTCCGCCTCATGGAGGGTCCAGTCAAGCACGATGAAAAGTCACCGCACCCGAGGCGCAAGGATGCGCGCGCCATTGCCGCGGAGGTTCTCGTGCGGGTATTTGGCTCTGCCGAGGCCCGGGCATCGGAGCTGCTCGCTGCCGGCCTGGCCACGCTCTCGCGGCCCAGCGCCAATCGCGCCGATCGCGACGACAACGCGCAGCACGGCGGGGCTCAGCGCGCCCAGAGAGACAGGGCGCTCGCGACCGAGCTCGTCTACGGTGTGTTGCGATGGCGTCGCCGCCTCGAGCACTCGCTCTCGCCGCTCCTGCCGCGCGGCATGGATGGGGTGGAGCCGCTCGCGCGGGCACTGCTCCTGATTGGCGCCTACCAGATACGGATGCTCGATCGGATTCCCCCGGAGGTCGCGGTCTCGGCGACCCAGGACACGGCGCGCACGATGGGGGCGGCACGTCTGACAGGGCTCCTCAACGCGGTCCTGCGCAAGGTCGTCAGCGGTGCCGAGGTCCTGCCGACCGCAACGAGTCCCGCCGCCATCGGCATCAGGACGAGCCTGCCCGACTGGGTCGTAGCTGAGCTGAAGGTTCGTTACGGGGACGCGGCCGAGAACGAAGCCATAGCTCTCCGTGAGAGAGCGCGGGTGACTCTGCGGCCGACGCTGGCGCGCGGAGGGCTCGCCGCCGCCGCCGCTGCGCTCGAGGCCGAAGGCTTCACGACCAGCGAGCTCGAATCGCCGCTGGAGCGCCTCGGTCTCGCCGGGGCCAATGACGTCTCGCGGTCGCGGATGTTGCTCGTCGAGTCGGGCGACGTCTTTGCGAGTCGGGCCTTCGCCGAAGGGCACTTCTGGGCCCAGGATCCAGCCAGCCTCGCGGTCGTCGACCTCGTCGAAGTGTGCCGCCCAGGCGGCCTGCAAGGCGCTCGAGTACTTGACCTCTGCGCCGGGCGCGGCGTCAAAGCCACGGCCCTCATGGACCGCGGGGCGCGGCTCACCGCTGTCGACGTCGGCGCGGGCAAGTTGGACGAGTTGGTCCGCACGGCCAAGCGCCTCGGTGTCCACGAGCAGCTCGAGCGCACGGTGGTACTCGACGCGGCCTCGCCGAGCTCAGCGCAAGCGTTGGCCGCACTTGGCCTCTTCGATGCTGTGCTCGTCGATGCCCCGTGCACCGGGCTCGGAACGTTGCGCCGTCACCCTGAGCTTGTGTGGCGTCGACGCCCGGAGGACGTGCCGAACCTCGCTGACCTCCAGGCGCGGCTCCTGACCGCCGGCGCGGGCCGGGTCGCACCAGGCGGCCTGCTCGTCTACGCGGTCTGCAGTTTCGTTGGCCGCGAGGCGAGTGTGGCGCTACCTTCGGGCTTCCGGGAGATGTCACGCGTGGATGTCCCCCCCTCGTCAGGCCTGGACGCGTTCCAGGTCATCGTGTTCGAGCGGAGCTCCCCATGACGCCCATGTTGTTTCCGAGGTGGCGCGCGATGACGGCCGAGGTCAGCGTGTCTTCGAGGCGAGAGCGCGGTCCGACGCTGCCATCTGCCACCGACCGCCTCGGCGGGCGGACGCTCATCGGTTTTGTGTTCGTCTGGGCCGTCGCGGGGTCGTCCGCATGTGATTCCAACCCCACCCCGCATCCTGCCAGCGATGCCAGCGTGAACCAGGACACGAGCCGCGGAGATAGCGACCCGAACATCACGGCGCCTACCGACCAGGCCGGATGCGACGCAGTCGGAGGCTTCTGGACCGGAGACGATTGCCAGACCGAGTCGGACGCACCCGACACCGACGCCGCTACTGACCTGACCGACGCCGGCGATGTGGACGGTACCGATGGTGATGCTGGGCCCGAAGACGGTGACTCGGCCGAAGCCGATGGATCGCACTCGGACGCAGACGATCGAGACTACCGCCACGACGGTTCGGGCGGGGCTGGTGGCCAGATGCCGCGCTGACGTGGGCTGAACTCGCGGTCGCCGACGTCGGCGTCGCCTGTGCCCGTGGTTACAGAAGACCGGGCTCGTGAGCGCGGTCTTGGCCGCTTGGTGAATAGGGCTCAGCTGGTTCCGTCGCTCGCTCCCGTAAGGAGGTGTCCATGCGTGCATCGATTATCCAGCTCTCCGCCTTGTTCTGCGCCGCCCTCGCGGTCTCATCTGCCTCGTCCACGGCGGCCAACGCCGAGCCCGCGACGAAGTCGACCGCCGAGGAGCGAGCCTATCGCTACGAGCTGCGGGCGCTTGGCGCCTATGCCGGTGAGGCGGTTTTCGAGATCGGCAAGGCCGAGGCGGTCGGAAAGCGTGAGCTCATCCCCTTGCGCATCGACGCTTTCACGGCTGGCCTCACCGCGAGTGTCCTCGATGCCCGCACCGCCTCGACGACCTGGGTCGACATGAACTGGCTGCCGGTCCGCAGCCGCTCCGACCAGGTCGTCAACAAGGAGAAGCGCACGCTCAAGGTCAGCTTCGACAACAAGAAGCTCCATGGCACCGATGAGCGCAACGGCAAGCTCTTCAACAAGATCGATCTCGTGACCGACAGACACGGGCTCGATCTCGTGAGCATCTTCGGATGGCTCATGAACGCCGACTTGTCGCCTGCGGCGCGCCATCTGGTCGCGGTCTTCGATGGGCGACGACTCTACGATGTCGACGTCTCGGTCGGCGCCGCGACCGAGGTCCATGTCCCGATCGGCATGCGCCGCGCGATTCCCTTGAAGATCAAGGTAAGCCGCGGCACCTACAAGCGCGAGATGGAGCTGTGGATGTCCGCTGACAAGGACCGGGCCCCGCTGAAGTTCGTGTTCAAGTACGGTGTCGTCGGCACGGTCGAGGCGTGGTTGGTCGGCGAAAAGAAGGGTTGAAATCCCTGTAACCGCGCAACGCTTGAAGATGGCGTCGGAATCTTTCCGTTCCGGGGCGCGCCCAAGGATGTTGCTTCAGATGCTTCGAGCCGCAGCCGATTCGCAGGGTGCCGAGACACTGCTGGTTGGGTACACGCGTCAGACGACCGCTCCCCCTGGACCAGGAACCGTCTCGGCTTCCGCCTGAGTTCCGGAGCCCTCATCCCATGTCCCTTCGAACCCTTCCGGCGACCCGCAAAGGGCCTCCTCCACATGGAGAGGGGCTGGGAGGCCCTGTGATCGGTCGATGCGAGCGGCGATGGCGATGGTCTTGAAGCCCCGCCTTTCGTTCGCGCACCGCGGCTCCAGTCGGACCCGGGTCGATAAGCGTGTGCTCGTCAGCAGCGCCCAGCACAATGGGGTCCCCCTTCGTCAACAGGAGATCTTCGAGGATCGGCTCAGCGCCAATCACGCCAGCCGGGACCACGCCTTCGCCTGGTTTTTCCTGGCGCAGCTGCTGTTTGCAGTGTTCCACGTCCTCGTCTGGTCACCCCTCACCGGGCGCTCAGCCATGAACCACCGGCTGTCAGAGCTGGCCGAGGTCCTGATCATCGGGCTTACCCTCACCATCCCGATGGGACTGCTCGCATGGCGTCGGCCCGGGGCGACCCTCACGCGGGTGGTGGCGGTCGCGGGCCAGATGGTCTGGTCAGGACTCATCATCCACCTCGCCGACGGAGCCGCTGAAGCGCACTTCCATCTTCTCGGTTCGCTCGCCTTCGTCGCCTTCTATCGGGATACCCACCTGCTCGGGCTCGCACTCTTCGTAGCCGTCATTGTCCGGGTCGTACATGCCTTCCTCTGGCCAGAGGTGCTCTACGGAGATGCGACCGGGATATGGTGGCAGAACCTCGAGGTCGCGTTCTGGACCGTCTTCGTCTTCGGCATCCTGGCCGCGGGTGTCCGGGAGAGCCGCCGAGAGTTGTTGGCCGATGCGCACCGCCAGGCCGAGCTCGAGTTCTTCATGGGCACCGTCGAGCGCCGCGTCGATGAGCGCACACGTGAGCTCATCCAGAGCCGCGAACAGTATCGGCAATTGGTCGAGACCACGCGCACCGTGCCGTGGGAGTTGGATACGTCGAGCCTCACACTCACCTACGTCGGCCCGCAGATCGAGAAGGTGTTGGGTTTCACTGCGGCGTTCTGCCTCGTGCCCCAGTTCCTGGAGCGCCACATCCACCCGGACGACCTGGGCCAGGTCCTCGACAGCCTGGACAGGATGCGCTCGGAGAAAGGGGCGACCATCGAGGCCCGGATGCGGCACGCTGATGGGCGCTGGCTGTGGGTCAGACTCATCGCGTCGGGGTCGCGTCCATCGGTGAGTCTCCGGTCGGGGACATCGACGGAAGGGGTCGTTCGAGGGGTCATCTTCGATGTCACCGACGAGCGCCGCCTGGAGGTCGAGCTGCGTCAGAGTCAGAAGCTCGAGTCCGTGGGTCGCCTTGCCTCGGGGGTGGCCCACGAGATCAACACACCGATCCAGTTCGTGAGCGACTCGGTCCACTTCGTGCGCGATGCGGTCTCGGACCTCGCGGCGTTCGTCGAGTCACACCGCCCGCTCGTCGATCTGATCGGCGAAGGCGAGCAGTCGGAAGTCGCGCGGATGGTGGCTGAGCTGCGCGAAGACCTCGATGTGGACTACCTCATCGAGAACGTCCCCAAGGCGCTCGATCGCGCTCTCGACGGGCTCGAGAGGGTGGCGAGCATCGTGCGTTCGATGCGACAGTTCGCTCATCCAGACCAGTCGGAGATGAGCGGTGTCGACCTGAACCGCAACCTCGAGAGCACCCTCATCATCTCCAAGAACGAGTACAAATACGTGGCCACGGTGGAGACGGAGCTCGGTGACCTGCCGCCGGTTCTCTGCTTCGGTGGCGACTTGAACCAGGTCTTCTTGAATCTCATCGTCAACGCGGCGCACGCGATCGAGGCGAAGGTTCGCGGCACCACCGCGAAGGGGATCATCCGGATTTGTACGCGGCAGGACGGGCCCGATGTGGTGGTCTCGGTAGAAGACACGGGGAGCGGCATTCCCGAAACCATCCGGGACCGCATCTTCGAGCCCTTCTTCACGACGAAGGAGGTTGGTCGTGGAACGGGGCAAGGCCTCGCGATCGCGCGCTCGACGGTGGTCGATAAGCACGGAGGTAGCCTCGGCTTCGAGACGACCGTCGGAGTTGGCACGACCTTCACGATCCGGCTTCCGGTCGCCGGACCCGGGGACAGCGGTCGGCGCACGCCGCTCGGGCTCGCGGCATGACAATCAACGCACGACAAACGACGGGGCGCCTGGGCGAGGTGCCAGCGTCCCTCACGCAGGCGGAGAAGCAGGTGGGGCTTCGGCGTGTTCTCTTCGTCGACGATGATCCCGCCATCCTCGATGGCTTGAAGAACCTCCTGCGTCGTGAGCGGAAGCGGTGGGAGATGGTCTTCGCGCTCGGCGGCCAGATGGCACTCGACGAGATCGCGGCATCGCCGTTCGACGTGATCGTATCCGACATGAGAATGCCAGGGATCGACGGCGCGGCGCTGCTCGAGAGGGTCAAACGTGAACATCCCTCGACCGCCCGCATCGTTCTGAGTGGGCATGCGGAGCGGGAAGCGGTGATGCGGGCCGTGCCGGTCGCCCACCAGTTCTTGAGCAAGCCGTGCGATGCCGACTTGCTCCGGACCGTGGTCGATCGGGCCATGCGGCTGCAGGACCGCATCGCGAGCCCGCTCATTCGTGAGCTCGTGGGGCGCATCGAGCGCCTCCCTTCGGGCCCTGACATCTATTGGCAACTCACGCAGTGCATCCAGCGAGATGACACGGGAATCACGGACATCGCGGCCATCGTGGAGCGCGACCCCGCGATGTCGACGAAGGTCTTGCAGCTCGTCAACTCGGCCTTTTTCGGCCTGGCGCGGCCGACCACTTCGGTTGTGCGCGCGGTAGGTTATCTCGGCGTCGATCTGTTGCGCTCGCTCGCGCTCACTCAGGCGGTCTTCTCTGCCTCCAAGGGCATGCCCCGCTGCTTCGATATGGAGCGATTCCAGGCACGCTCCGTCCTTCGTGCGCGCATCGCGAGTCGTATAGCGCGGCAGAGCCCGGCGGATGTCGTGGTCACTGCCGCGATGCTCTCGAGCATCGGTGAGCTCGTTCTGGCACTCGCCAATCCCACGGGTTTTGCCGAAATCGAAGCCGAGTCGCGCTGGTCCAAACGCTCCCGGCTCGAGGTCGAGAAGGAGGTCCTCGGGCTGACCCAGGCCGATGTCGGTTCCTATCTGCTGAGCCTCTGGGGGTTACCGCTGGCGATCACCGAGGCCGTCGCTTTCCATCTTGAGCCGAGCGCACTGGGCCAGCGTGAGCCGGGCAACAGCAGCGCCGTTGACGACACCATCGTGGCGCTCCATGTGGCCCACGGGTTGCTGAGCGACAACGCGGGAAGCGACATGGGCCTCGACTTGGATTACGTTGGGAGGGTACGTGGCCTGGCCGAGCTGCCCTCTTGGAAGGCGTTGGCCCAAGCCGAGTTGGAGCGCTCGTCCTGAATCCGAGCTTACCGGCGTTCGGGTGTCTGGTCGGTCACGTAGAGGTCATCGCCAGAAGGTCATCATGTCTCAACGCCAGAAGGTGCTTTGTGTCGACGACGAACCCGGGGTGCTCGATGGGCTGACCCTCACCCTGAGACGTCGTTACGAGGTCCTCACTGCCCCAGGGGGGCCCATCGGACTCCAGAAGCTCGAGAGCAACCCGGACGTCGTCGTCATCCTGTCCGACATGCGGATGCCTCAGATGGATGGGGCGGCCTTCCTGGAAAAGTCGCGGGCCATCGCGCCGGATGCCGCGCGGATCCTGCTGACCGGCTATGCCGACCTCGACTCTGCGGTACAGGCCGTCAACCTCGGACAGATCTTCCGGTTCCTCCAGAAGCCTTCGTCGCCATCGACGATCCTCGCAGCGGTCGAAGCCGGTGTCGTTCAGAACCGGCTCATCACGGCAGAGAAGGTGCTGCTCGAGCAGACCCTGCATGGGGCCATCAAGGTCCTGACCAGTGTGCTCGCTCTCGTCAGCCCGTCGGAATTTGGTCATGGCACACGACTGAAGCGACTGGTGAGTGAGCTGGCGGAGCGCTGCGGGCTGGGCGCACGGTGGCAGGTCGAAGTGGCAGCGATGCTCCTGCCGCTGGCCAGCCTCTCCACGCCGGAGGCGATGCCGGGAATCCCGCACTCGCTGACCGGGACCGAGCGAGGGCCTGCCATGGTGGCCGAGCTCCTGAGTCCAATTCCTCGACTCGAAGAGGTGCGAACCCTGCTCGAGAGCTTCCGGAGCACTTATCAGGCGCAGGTCGGCGCGGGCGCGCCTCCCGATGCGGAGCGCGCGCGACAGCTGTTGGCGGCCTCGATCCTCAAGGTTGCGTCGGACTTCGATGAGCTCGAGAGCGCAGGCGCGAGCGCGAGCCAGGCCCTCGAGACGATGTCCGGTCGCGAGGGCCGTTACGCCCCCGAGGCGGTCGCCGCGCTCGTGGCGCTGCGCGGGCAAGGCACGACCCGCGAGATCCGTGAGCTGCAGCTGGTGCATCTGAAGCAAGGCATGGTCTTCGCGGAAGACGTGAAGACCGCCGGCGGCATGTTGCTCATCGCACGAGGACACGAGGTCACATCGGTCATCATCGAGCGCCTCAACAACTACCCGCCGCGCACCATTCGTGAGCCTATGCGCGTCTACATCTGAGCGCTCCCGACCGCGCGGACCGCCTGTGTCCGCGGTTGGGGTGCCCAGACGACGTCAGGTCAGCGGGTCGGGTTCTCGAGGTCCCGCAGGGCGCGCGCGAGCTCCGATTCCGAGTAGGGTTTACGCAAGAAGCGGACACCCGGGGCGCTCGCCTTTTCGACGTCGTCGTCGCTCGTGGTGACGACGATAGGCAGGCTCGGGTAGGTCTTGCCGAGCCAGGTGAAGAGGTCCAAGGGCCGGCTCACGTGCGACGTCACGCGCGATAACGAGCTCGGGACACGTTGTTCGACCACCGGTTGGTCGATGAGGACGACATCGAGGTGCCGGGTCTCGGTGATGAGGCGCGCGGCGCCGGATGCGTCCGGGGCTTCGAGGACATGGTGCCCGACGGACGCGAGCAGGCGTGAAGCGTACCGTCGCAGCCGGGCATCCGGCACGACGACGAGGGCGCGGCGGGTGGGGACCTTCTTCTCCTCGCTGTCCTTCGAGAAGATCTGTGTGCGCGGTCCGGCCTCCGGAACCCATGGAAACAAGAGTGTTATACAGGTGCCCTGGCCGGGAGTGCTCTCGAGGTGGAGAGTGCCGGCGAAGGCCTTGCAGAAGTTCTTCACCATGGCCAGGCCAAGGCCGGTGCCGCCGCTGTCGGCGCGGGTCGTGTAGAACGGTTCCGTGGCGCGTTCGAGTGTCTCTTTGTCCATGCCCACGCCCTCATCGCGTACGACGATTCGGGACAAGCGCTCCCTTCGGCCCATTCGTTGCTCGGTGATCGAGTCGACCTCCAGTCGGATGCGGCCTCCCCGGGGCATGGCGTGTTGGGCGTTCAGGACCAGGTTCATGACCGCGCTCTCGAGCTGAGTGCGGTCGAGGATGGCGTGGACGGCTTCTTCGGAGGTCACATCGAGCTCGACCGGGCGTCGGACGAGGCGCTTCAGGAGGCGTCCGAACTCGCCGATCGTGAGTCCGACATCCACTGCGCGAGGACGCATCTGGCGTTCGCGGGCGACGGCGACCAGGCGCCGCGTCAGGTTCATGCCGTCGACGGCCGCGGAGAGAGCGTCATCGGCCATCTCGTGGACGTCGGTCGAGAGGTCGGGGCTCTTGACGATCTCGGACAGATTGCCGCAGACGACCGTCAGTAGATTCGCGAAATCGTGGCAGATTCCGCCCGTCAGCTCGCCCATGGCGACCATCTTCTGCGCGAGAAAGAGGCGCTCCTGCTGCTGATGTTCGAGCCCCTTGTCGTGCAGCGTCAGGACGGTGGCGATGCGACCTGCTCCGGGACCGGGCGAGGTGGCCCGGGCGGCGATCTGGGTGACGTGCCCATCGAAGCGCAGGATCTCGCCGTGGCCGGCGTCGAGCAGAGCGGCTGGGACGAGGTCCTCGCCAGTCCGCCCGAGGATGTCTCCGGGGTCCGCGCACGCGAAGAGGCGTGCGGCGGCGTCATTGGCGTAGATGCAGATGCCCTTGTCGTCGAGGCCGAGGATCGGTGCCGTGGTCGCCGAGAGCAGGGCGGCGATCTCCTGGAAGCCGTCGTGGCGCCCGGGGCGAGCCATCTGATTGGTCTGATTGGTGGCGTCGTTCGTTCGGGAACCCGCAGACAGCCGCTCGTAGGAGGGCGCTCGCACGAGCGAGAGGACCTCACGCGCGAAGTTGTGCTCGTCGAGGGCGACCACGCCCGAGATGCCCGCAGCGTCACCGACCACGACCACCGGAAGGCCCGAAGCACGCGGTTCCGAGCGGAGCGCAGAGACGGCGTCGGCGAGGCGGGGGATTTGCGCGTCCAAGATGACGGCGTCGAAGTCGCGAAGTCGCAGCATGGCTCGGGCGAGATCTGTCGAGCCGGCGGCTTCGATCTTGAGCTCACCAAGACCTGGGGCTTGCTGGAGCAGACGTCGTAGCCGACGGGTCTGATTTGGGCTCTCGACGAGGAGCACCGGGCCGAGCTGTAGCGTCGTCGGGTGAGGGGGCGACGGGTGAGGCGTCGAGGCTGGCGGCGCTGTTGGGCTGGTGAGCGCCTCGGGTGGAAGGGGTGGGGGCATCGGCGCCCTGGACGCTACCGGGGAGCGCGAAGCTAAAGGGGGGCCCCCGCCGACTGCCCGACGAGCGCTGGCCGAGCCGCTCTCATCGAACGATGGCGCGGAGATGTTGGGCTCGGTAGGCGTCAATGGCATCAGAGGCCTCGGAACGCTAGCGGTCGGCCAGGCAGGGTGGGCGCCCGGTTAGGTCGATTCAGTCGATGTTGACGCTCGGATGAGTCGGCTGGGCTCCTGACAAACGTCGTCCCGCTGGGGTGGAAGCCCCGCTCGCAGGACTCAACGTTCACCCTGCGCCTAGGCTTAACTCCGGCAAACGCTGACGGCTGGTTACATTTTGCCCGAGCGGTGAACGCAGGCCCGGAGAAGCCGCCGCCGCGCGATTGAATTGGCCCGGCCCGACCCCGGAAGTCGGGCCGCCGCCGTATCCTGGCTGTGCGGCAGGGAACCGCTTCGTAATCGTGGAGGTTTCTGGCGAGACCCCAAGCCGGTTACCAGTGCCCGCCCAACTAGCCCTAATGATCACAGGCCCGGGTCACGTAACGGTGAGCATGGAGCGGAGCTCTCCGCTTTCATGTCTCTTCTGAAATCCCTCGCCAGAGCCGGACCGGGCGCCAGCACCGCATCGGCCATGCCCTCAAACGATGACCCTTCGGCAATGCCGAAAGGAGCTCACGCCCTCGTGTCCGCCCCTCTGACCGATTCAAAACCGAGACCCAATGCGGCACTCCCGTTTCGAAGGGAGAGGCGGGTCTGGAAGCAGAAGGCGGCGCCGAGGGAGCCCGATTCATCGCTCCGTCAGACCGACATGATCGCCGTCGAGGAGCTGCGCGAGACCGCCGAGCTCGACCTCATTCCCGGCGAGATCATCGACCTCGGACCGGCGACCGCCAAAGCCGCTCGGCCCGTGGAACCCGGATTCGAAACCGAGGAGCGCCCCGCCGCCCCGATCCCTGAAGGTTCGATCTGGGATGGTCGCTATCGTATCGAGCGGTCGCTCGGCGAGGGCGGCATGGGCAACGTGCTGCTAGCCTCGGACCTGGCCGACCATGAGCGGCCCATCGCGCTCAAGGTCCTTCATCCGAGCTTCCGCGAAGTCGCCACCCCCTACTTCATGCGCGAGTACTCGATCCAGCGGGAGCTACGCCACCCGAGCATCGCGCGAGCGCTCGACCTCGGCTTCGATCTCCAGGGAGGCGAAGAGGTCCCCTATTTTGCGATGCCCTTCGTCCCCGGGCTTCAGCTCTCGAGCCTGATCGCCGAGATGCCCAATCCCGAACAGGTCTGGCGCTGGACACTCGACCTGCTCGAGGCCCTCGACGCCATCCATCGCGCGGGCTTCCTGCATCGGGACATCAAGCCGGGCAATATCCTCGTCGACCCCCGCGCCGAGGACGGCCCCGCGGCTCGGCTCATCGACTTCGGAATCGCGGTACCGCTCAGCGCCGAGACCGAGGACTTCTTCATCGGGACGCCCGAGTTCAGCGCTCCTGAGCGCATCGAGTGTAAGCGGCCCTTCGACCTCCGGTCGGACCTCTATGCGGTCGGCCTCATCCTCTACGAGCTGATCGAGGGTGTGGCTCCGTGGCCCGGCACCGACCCCGAGACCCTGCTTTACGAGCGTCGCGAAGTGCCCGCGCGCCCGATGGAGCGGGAGTGTCCCGAAGGGGTGAAGCAGCTCATCCGGGAGCTCATCGACGGAGACGTCGAGCGCCGCCCCGCCTCGGCCGCGGTCGTCATCGAGCGACTCCGAGCGGCCGTGAGTGCCAACCCATTCGGGCTGGGAGCGCAGTCGACCATCGAGTCCCCTGCCGCATTTGCTCAACGCTTGAGCGGACTTCCGGTGCCGTCGGCGAGCTACAAGCGCGCGCTCGAGACGGAAGCGGAGGTGCTGGTCATCCACGTGCCGCCGGGCCACGACGGCAGCGAGCTCCTCGATGAGCTAGGCGATCGAAAGGCGCTTTCGGGCGTGCGTGTGGTGCGGCTGAAGTTGGAAGGGCGTGGCCTGCGCCCCCTCGACGAGATGCAGGGGGCGCTCGACATCTTCCGGCGGCTGCGCGAGCGCAGCGATATGCAGGGCAAAGAGAAGGGCGGGAACGCCTTCAAGGGGCTGGCGGGCGCCGCCGTGTTGCTGACGCGCCTGCATCGCAAGACGCTGCTCGTCATCGACGGTCTCGACCAGGCTGACGATGCCATGCTGATGGTGCTCGGCCAGTGCTTCCTCGGCGCGCAGAATGTGCAACTGCAGGTGGTGGCGAGCGTTTCGACCGATGCGAGCCCGAAGGCGCCTGTAGCGCTCGACGCCTTCGTGACACAGGAGTTCGTCAAGCAGGTCACCCTCGAGCCGCTCACCCTGACCGAGACGACACGTTTCGTGACGCAGGCGCTCGGCCCGGGATTGCTGGACCCCGAGGTCATAGAGAACCTCCACGAGAGCTCGTTCGGGCGCCCAGTCGACATGCAGCGCCTGTTGGTGGAGGCCTTCAAGCGTGGGATCCTCCTCAGGCGGCCAGACGGTTACCTGTGGATGGAGGAGGAGAGGCCTCGTAATGATCACGAGCTCTCCGGGCTGCTCGTCGTCGACCTCGAGCGAGACCTCGCCGACCGCATCAGCCTCCTGCAGAGCCCGCTCCCCGCCGGCCCGGTAGAGCGATATCTCGGCGACTCGGTCGGGTTCAGGCGACTCGTGTCGTCTGGTGTCCTCGCGATGACCGCCGGGGAGTGGGTGGTTGCCGTCCAGCGCGACGCGTGCTCGTGGCGCTACGCAGCGCTCGACCCTGCGCGTCGCACAGCGCTGCATCGGGAGCTCGCGGAACAGCTCGCGCGCGCAAATGGTCAGAGCAGCCTCGCGGGGCTCGTCGCGGAGCAGCTCGCGCAGACCGAGCGCCCTGCGGCGAGTGCGCCATGGCTCGTCATTGCCGCGCACGATGCCCGGATCGAAGGCGAAGACAAGCAGGCCGCCTCGCTTCTGCAGCGAGCGCAGGGCGTCATCGAACGCGACGAAGTCCACGACGAGCTCCAGGGCGAGTGGCGCCTGATGGTGCTCTCCGGGCGCCTCGAGCTCGCACAAGCCGCGACCGATATCGATGCGACTATCGCCGCTGCCTCCGATCTGCTCGACGCCGCAGTCGAATGTGCGCACTTGCCGAGCATCGAGCGCGCCCTGGCCGCCGAGCTCGACCTGGCCGAAGACAGCTGGGACCTGCCCCTCATCCAAAGTGGAGTCGACCGGCTCCTGCTCTTCCAGCAGAGCTGCGGGGGAGAGCCGCTCGAAGGTCTCAGGGCCTGGCAGCGCGCGGTTGCGGCAGCGGTCGAAGGCGACCCGTCGGCGGTGTTCCGCTGGGTGTCGGCGGGCCTCAAGGGGCTCGATACCGCGGCTCGGCTCGGGCGTTGGCTCCGCAAGAAGCTCCTCACGCTTCAGGCCGAGGTCTCTGTCCGTGGCGGCTTCCGGCAGGTAGCTGCCAAAGCCCTCGACGCGCTCGAGCGGCTCCATCATCGTGAGCAGTCCGACCCGGGAGTGAGCAGGCGCGTGAGCGTGGCCGTTGACTCGCCGCCTGCGGCGATGGCGGCGTTGGCGCTGAACCCCCTCAACCCGGCGGCTGACGCGATCGAGGCGCGCCTCGTGTCGTTGCGAGCCCTCTGGTCGAGGAAGCTCGGCGAATTCGGACAGGCCCGTGCGCTCGTGGAGGCGTACGAAGAGAGACCTCAAATTCGTAAGCGGGCGTCAGTGGCGCTCGAGTTGGCAGAGTGTGAGCTCGAGGCCAATCATCTCGAGGGCGCCCAACGCTGGGCGAAGGAAGGCCTCGCGCGGGCCCGTCGTGAACGGCTGCCCCACCTCGTACACGCGGCCGAGAGCCTCATCGCGGAGATCGTAGCGCGCAATGGGGAGCTCGAGCGGGCCGTGGCCCAGCTCGAGGGTATCGCGCAGGCGTCGCTCAGGTGCGTGCCGCAAGTCATCATGGAGACCCAGCAGCGGTGGCTCGTCGCGCGTCTGACGTTGTTGTCACGTGAGGTATCGACCGAGGGCCGGGACCTCTTCGAGTCGGCAGAGGCGCTGGCCAAGACTGCGGCGCGTGTGCAGGACGTGGGTGCGACGGCACGAGCGGTCTTCCTGTTGGTACAGGTGGCGTTGCGCACGCGGCGCCCGGTCGAGGCGCTCGCGAACGCCGATTGGTTGGAGCAACTGGCCGCGACCGAGCCGGTTGGCGCTCCGCCGCGGCACGCCGTCGAGTGGCTCGTGGCCTCGGTGCACT
Source organism: uncultured Myxococcia bacterium (assembly GCA_942493285.1). Lineage (GTDB taxonomy): Bacteria > Myxococcota_A > UBA9042 > PHBI01 > PHBI01 > WYBB01. Next base: position 3,683,403 of record OW818691.1, on the reverse strand, counting down.
ATCAACTCAAGTGGTTCAAGAGCGCCAACGCCCTGTCGCGGCGCGCGATGGAGACGATGCGCATCAAGGCCCAGTCCACTCCAGAGGGCGACCGCGAGGCGTGGCTCTCGAGCGACAAGAGCTTCATCGGCTTCTTCCGCTGAACGACCCAAACGGATGCGACGCTACGTGCGGGCCCGCTGTGGTGAACGTGTCGAGCGCTGAGCAGCGCTGCGACCCGAGCTCCGGCGCGCGCGATAGACGCGGGCGAGGATCTCGGCGACCGCGACGAAGTTGTCGGCGGGAATAGGCTTTCCGACCTTCACCGCGGCGTATAATGCGCGCGCGAGACTGCGGTGTTCGATGACGGGCACGCCGTGTTGGCGCGCCAGCTTGCGGATGATCGCGGCGAGCTCGTCGGCCCCTTTGGCGACGACGATCGGCGCGCGATCCTCGCCCGGTTTATAGCGGAGCGCGACCGCGAGATGGGTCGGGTTGGTGAGGATCACGTCGGCGCCAGGGACCTCTTTCAAGATGCGGTTCATCGACAGCTCGCGGTGGCGCTGGCGTCGACGCATCTTGATCTCGGGCCGCCCCTCTTCGTCCTCCATCTCCTTTTTGACCTCGGCCTGGGTCATTCGCATCTCGCCGGCGAGGCGTCGGCGCTGCCAGATGTAGTCAACGGCCGCGACCACGGCCAGCAGGAGCACGGTCACGATCAGGAGCTCGATGAGCACGCTGGCGAGGGTGTCGGTGGTGTTGGAGACCGTCGACAACGAGAGTGAGGCGATCTCGGGCAGCGCGGAGGCGAGAGTGAGCGTCACGGCGAGCGAGCTCAGGCCGAGCTTGAGCAGCGTCAAGAGGACCTTCACCGTCGCCTGCTTGGGCGAGAAGATCTCGCTGAGGCGGGACATCGGCGAGAAGCGGGAGCCTTTGGGGGCGGCGTTCGAGAGCTGGATGAGGAAGCCAGTCTGCACGAAGTAGGCGGCCATCGTCGTGACCATGACGATGCCGCTCAGCGCCAATGTCGGGACCAGCAACGCCGAGAACGCGGTCGACAGGACGTCGCCCGCCGAAAGGCCCTGGCCGTTGGCGTCGCCCGCATGCGATAAGGTCCAGGCCACCATGCCGGTGATGCCCGCGAACATGCCGTTGCCGATGATGAGGAGCGCGCCGATGAGGGCAGCGAGCTCGATGGCGCCGGCGAGATCCTTGGAGACGGCGACCTTGCCCTGCTCGCGGAACTCCTTTCTGCGCTTGGGTGTCGGGTCTAGGGTTTTCTCGTCTTTGGGTGTGTCGTCGGACATCAGAGGCCGCCCGACAACGCGACCATTCGATCGGGCAGTGCCTCGAGCTCGTGGCCGACGAGGATCCGCAGGGCCTCACTCGTGAAGGTCAGGGCGACGAAGCCTCCGATGAGCAGGATGCCGATACCGACATTGAAGATGTTGAGCGAGGGGACAACGCGCATGACGAAGCCCATGGCCATGTTGAGGAGCAGGGTCACGACGATGACCGGGGCGGCGAGGAGAAAAGCCGTGCGGAACATGTCGATGCCGGTCGTCGCCAGGGCGGACAGCGTCGGAGGCTCGATGAGGAGAAGGCCCGTCGGGTGCAGCTTGAAGTGGGCCGCGAGGCTGAGCGCCACGACCGAGTGGCCGTCCATGGCGACGAACAACAGCATGGCGATGATGCCGAACAGGCGGCCCATCGACAGCGGCGACTCGCCCGCGGTCTGGTCGAAGAAGGTCGAAAGTGAAAGACCCATCGACAGGCCGACAAGGTCGCCGGCCATCTGGCAGGTCGCGGTCACGAGGCGCACGGCGAGGCCAAGGGCCGCTCCGAAGACGACCTCGCGAGCGAGGTGGATGAGGATATGGGGCCAGAACTCGGGGACCTGGACCGGCTGCAGTCCAAGGCCGAGGCTGACCGTCACCGTCAGGAGCACGGCCAGCATGAGGCGGGCCCGTGTGGGCACGTAGCCCCGTTCGAGCTCCGGCATCATCTGGAGGCAGGTGAAGACCCGCAGGAAGACCAGCGCACCGCCGTAAAGGGTCGGTCCGAGCAGGGTCAGCACGGGCTCCAGGTCTTGCATCGTTGGGTGCCCCTCCGGGGCGCTAGGGTACGTCCGAATGTCGAGCCGCTGGCCCGCACCTCAGCGGGCCCAAGGTGGCCGATGACGTCAGCGCAGGCTCTTCACCCGTTCGCTCGGCGAGAGCACATCCGAGAGCCGGATGCCGAACTTGTCGTTGACGACGACGGCTTCGCCGCGTGCGACGAGCTGCCCGTTGACGCGCACGTCGAGCGGCTCGCCTGCGAGCTTGTCGAGCTCGATGATGGACCCCTTCGCCAGGCGCAGGAGGTCAGCGATGCGCATCCGGGTGCGGCCGAGCTCGACCGTGACCTGGAGCGGAACGTCGAGCAGGAACTCGACCGAGCGGGGCTTTCTCTCGAGGTCATCGGCGGCCATCTGGACCTCCTTTGGGAGCGGGGGCTGAGCCTTCGTCGGGTTGGCTCGGGATGAGGCGTGCGTCGCCGTATTTGTTCGAAGGCGCCATTTCGGCGACCTCGATGGCGATGTTGCCGTGCAAGAGGGTGGGGTGGCCGGCGAGCTTCGGGACGTCTTCGATGCAGACGGCAAGCGCTTGATCGGGGTCGGTGTCGAGGCGGATGACGTCGCCTGGTTCGAGCGTGAGGAGGCGCTCGAGGCTCATGTCCGCGCGACCCAGGATGACGGACAGCTGGACTTCGACCTCGCCGAGGTTTCGTTTCATCTGCTCGACGTTGATGAGCTCGGCTTTGAGGTGGTTGGGCGTCGCGGTACGCGAGAGGGCGTCTTCGAACTGGCCGAGGAAGCTCGTGGGGATCGTCATCTTGACGTGCCCGATGACGTCGCCCCATTCGACGCGCACGGCGAGCTCGACCATCGCCTCGCTGGGCTCGTAGATGGCGGCGTGACGCGGGTCCGTCGCCACACGCGACAGCTCGAGGTCGATGTCCGCCACGTCGACCCATGCGGTCTTTAGAGCGCGCGAGAAGATCGCCAGCACATGCCTCAGGACCCCCTTTTCGGCCTGCGTGAACCCGCGTGCCGCGAGGTCGCCGCGGATCTGCACGTGCCCTCCCTCGCCACCCATGAGGAGGTCGACGAAGTGCAACGCGAGGACCGGCTCCATGGCGATGACGACCGAGCAACCGACGCCGATCAGGTTGGCGATGATGATGGCGGTCGGCAACGTCATGCGCGCGTAGAACTCGGCGAACTTGGCGTGGCTCACACGCTCGGGAAAGATCTGGCCCTCGCTGCCGATGGCGCGCCGGAACTCGTTGGACAGCTCGGTCGCGAAGCGCTCGTGCAGGAGCTGCAGACCCGGCATGTCGTCGGACCGACGGGAGGCACCCGCTACGAGATCGTAGCGCAGCACGATGGGCTCGCTCATGCCACGAACGGATGAGGCCCCGATGAGCTCCTCGTTGTCACCGTCAGGGTCCGGCAGGCCCTGCCGCAACAGGGCAGCGATGGCGCTGGTCTCCTCGTCGGTCAGCTGGTCATTGAGCTCGAGGTCGTCCGGATCACCCGGGACAGCGTTGATATTCACCGTCCGCTCGGGGTCAGACACCGGCGGCGGACGAGTCGGGGGGCGGGTCGCCATCTCAGTCGAGCCCGGTGAGGTTCAGCGCATCGCCGAGCTCGCGTTCGATGTACGAACGCGTCGCTTGTTCGGCGCTGCGATCCTCGGTGCCTGGCATACGACGCAGCTTCTCGACAAGCGTCGTTCGATTCAAGCCGAGCAGGTTCGCAGCGCGCGCCCGATTGCCCTGGCAGCGATCGAGCGCTTCGCGGATGAGTTCGCGTTCGAGGCGTTCGAGAGTGTCCTTGAGTGGAATCCCCTCGTCGGGGAGGCTCATGCGCGGCACGCGCGAACGCACCTCCGACGGCGTTTCGAACCGACTATCGGATGTGCGCTCGAGACGCGACTCGAAGCGTGAGTCGCTGCGCGGCTGGGGCGTCGGGCTGTCCTGACGCGAGTCGTAGCGCCTTGAATCATTGTGCGATTCGAAGAGCGCTGCTGGACGGGTCGACTCGCGCTGGTCGCGCAGGTCGCGTTGTCGCCCGACGAGCTTGTGGCGCACATCGTCTGCGTCGATCGCTCCGCGTTCCTTGAGGACGAGGATGCCCTGGATCACGTTCTCCAGCTCGCGCACGTTGCCCGGCCAGGAGTGGCGCTCGAGCTCGGACAGCGCGCTGTCCGTGATGCCGTCGACCTGGGACTGGTTGGGGGCGGCGTGGACCGAGATGAAGTGGCGAGCGAGCGGCTCGATGTCCATGGGGCGAGCGCGCAGCGGCGGCAGCTCGATGCGGATGACGTCGAGCCTGAAGAAGAGGTCCTCGCGAAAGCGCCCCTCGCGGATCGCCTGCGCGACGTCGATGTTCGTGGCGGCGATGATGCGCACGTCGGCGGTCTTGGGGGCCGAGCTTCCGACCGGGACGAAGATCCGATCCTGAAGGACCCGCAAGAGCTTCACCTGCAGCTCGAGCGGCGTCTCACCGATCTCATCGAGGAAGAGCGTTCCACCCGAGGCGGCCTCGAAGCGACCGATTCGGTTTCGATCGGCGCCCGTGAACGCGCCCTTCACATGACCAAAGAGCTCGCTCTCGAGCAGAGGCGTCGGGATCGCGCCGCAGTTGACGGGGACGAAAGGACCGCTCTGCCATGGACTCAGATCGTGGATGAGGCGGACGATCCCCTCTTTGCCTGTGCCGCTCTCACCGGTCACGAATGCGGGGGCGCGGCTCTTGGCGACGCGCTCGAGCGAGCCGAGGACGGAGACGAGTGGCGAGTCCTTCGCGTGAACGAGACCGCGGGGCATGGCTGGGCGACGTGACATTCGTTTCCTTCGAGCAAACGGATGCTGGGCGGTTCGAGGAGGCGGCGGGCGTACTCGAGCGGGCTCGCGAATGATCCGGTGGCGGGTCATCGTGAACCGTTCGACCGGTTGAATCGGTTGGGTCCCCGTCGGCTTCGAGCGCGGCGGTCGACCCAGGCGGACGATCACGGTGAAGCCGCGTGGGGTCAAAAATTCGGACAGTGCCACGGAAATGACGCACACCCCGGACACGCTCGTCGGTCGCGTCGGCAGGTTGCTCAGCTCGCGCAGAACAAGGCTCCCGGGCCTGTCCGTGACCAGGTCGAACCGCGGTGTCCGTCCGTCGACCCGTGGGTCGGTGTGCGTCAGGATGATGACGGCGGAAAATCTTGCAGGGGGGCTGCAAGCTGCCGGGATTCACCGTCTGTATGGGCGTGGCGCGGGCTCTCGAGGCGGCTTTGGCCCCTGTCTGGCGGGGGTGGCGCTTGCCGGGCGGCAAGATCCGGATGTTGCCGGGCGGTGCAGCCCTGCGCCGGGTAGGGCTGCAAGAATTGCCGGGTGGCGGGGCGATCACACCAACCGAGCGCGGAGCGGCAACGCCGAGCGCCAGACCGGGGCGTTGTGGCAGGCGGGCGCAAGGGCTGCTGGATCGAAACGTGCTTTGGCACTCCGACCCGGAGGACCATGGAGCTCGTTCGAACAGCAGCAGTGGCATCAGTGGCGGGAACGCACGGGCTTGCCATGACCGAGGTCGCGACCGTGGAGGCCGACCGCGAGCCACCCGCGCGTCCCGTCCGTGGCTGGGAGAACAAGGGCGCCCCAAACGGGATCCCGTTCGTCGGCGAAGTCGAGGCGGGCGACGGATCGCGCCCCTACCTCGCGAGCAACAGCCCGGCCATGGCGCGTGTGATCGCTATGGCCGAAGAGGTGGCGGCCGGCGACACCACCGTGTTGCTCTCGGGTGAGACCGGCACCGGCAAAGAGGTCCTGGCCCGTCACATCCATGCGATCTCACGGCGCGGGCCGAGGCCGTTCCTCGCCATCAACTGCGGTGCTCTGCCCTCACACCTCATCGAGAGTGAGCTCTTCGGCCATGAGCGCGGAGCCTTCTCCGGCGCGGTCGAGCGGCGCGTCGGCTACTTCGAGGCGGCCGCCGGTGGGACGCTGTTGCTCGACGAGGTGAGCGAGCTGCCGTTGGCGCTCCAGACGCGTCTCTTGCGGGTCCTTCAGGAGCGCGAAGTGTTGCGGGTCGGCGCCAGCCGCCCGACACCCGTCGACGTCCGCATCATCGCGACCACCAACCGCGACCTGCGGCAGATGGTCGAGAGTGGCGAGCTCCGCCGTGACTTGTTCTACCGACTCAACGTGTTTCCGCTGGTCCTCGTGCCGCTGCGCGAGCGGATGGAAGACCTTCCCGACCTCGCGCGACGGGTCCTCACACGTCTCGCCAATAGCTTCGGTCGCCCCGCGATGCTCGGTGGGCGCGCTCTCGAGAAGCTCATGTACCATGACTATCCGGGCAACGTGCGCGAGCTCCAGAACGTCCTCGAACGTGCCCTGGTGATGTCGCCGCGTGGGTTCGTCGACGCCGAGGCGATCGTCTTCGATGAAGCTGCCGTTCCAGTCGAATCGCGCGCATCGATCCCTCGGTCGACCTTTTTGATGCCCGACGCCACGGCGCGTGGAAACGAGCGCGCCCACCGTTCCCCGCCTCAACACACCGAGCCCGTTCCTACGAGCAACCCCAATGCCGCTCGCCTCAAAGAGCTCGAGCGCTCGACGATCCTCCGCACGCTGGCCACCTGCCAGGGTAACCGCACCAAGGCCAGCAAGGAGCTCGGCATCAGCGTGCGTACCCTCCGGTACAAGCTTGCCGCCATGCGAGACAGCGGCGTCGATGTCCCCGAACCCACGCTGGGGGTCTAGAGCATGGCCTTTGACAATGACCCGGTAAAACAATCGCTGCGCTCCGCAATGGACCTGCGTTGGCGTCGGCACGAGCTGCTCTCGCACAACCTCGCGAACGCGGACACGCCGGGCTTTCGCCCCCACGACCTCGAGTTCGAGGCGGTCCTTCAGAACGTCGTCACCAAAAATGGGTCCGCCGGACCCATGGCGCCCGTGGCTCACCACCCTGAGTTCGGGGCCGTCATGAACACGGCCACGGCGTCCGGCGATCGTCCGACCGAGGTGCAGGAGGTCGTCACCCGGTCCGATGTCGGCGACACGCTCGACGACAACTCCGTCGATATCGACAAGGAGATGGCGAAGGTGGCCGACAACAGCCTCTACTACCAGACCTCGCTCGAGCTTCTGCGACGCCGCTATGCGGCCGTCCAGCGGGTCCTGAGCGACATGTCGCGGACCTGAGCGAAGGGAGTCTGAACCATGTCAATCGTCAAAGGCTTCGACATCCTCGCCAGCGGCATGAGCGCCCAGCGCACCCGCCTCAACGCGGTCTCGTCGAACCTCGCCAACTCCGAGACGACCCAGACCGCCGAGGGTGGGGCCTATCAGCGCAAGGTGCCCATCTTCGAAGCCGTCGGTGACGACGGCGAACAGGCAGGGGTGCGCGTGCTCGGGATCGAGAACGACCCGGCTCCTGGACCGATGGTCTACGAGCCGGCGCATCCTCACGCGAACGCCGAGGGCTACGTCCAGATGCCCAACGTCAACGTGGTCGAAGAGATGGTCGACATGATGACGGCTTCACGGTCGTTTGAGGCAAATGTGCAGGCATTTCAAACACTTCGAGACATGGTTCAGCAGGCGCTGAACCTCGGAAAGGGGTAATCCATGGCTGGCTTCGATCTAGGTGCCGTGCGCGGGCTCATGCCGACCTCCCCACTCTCGCAGGGGGCGCAGGCAATGCAGGGGCTCGAGTCACAGCGCGCAGGGGCACTAGGGATTCGTCCGGATGCGCTCAAGGGCCCAGAAGGAACCCCGCCCACCGGCGGCTCGACAGGCGTCGGCAGCGTTCCTGCGGCGAGAGAGGGCAGCTTCGCCAATCTTCTCGACCGGGCGGTCGGCGAGCTCGAGGCGTCGTTGTCCGTCGCCGACAAGAAGTCGCTCGACCTCGTCATGGGACAGGACGTCGCCGTGCACGATGTGATGGCAGCCGTCACCGAGGCTGAGATCGCCGTTCAGATGACCTCGGCGGTCGCGGTGAAGGCCATCCAGGCCTACCAGGAGATCTGGCGCATGGAGATCTGACGTGTGGCCGGACCCCATCGGACCGGCACACCAAGCGATATCTTGATGGTCGATTATCTCGATTCTGGAGATAAGTAGAAATGTCAGACGAGGGCACACAGAGCGAGGGGCGGCGAACTTTTGGCGCCGGACTTCGAGAGACCTACGAGCGGATCCCGAGCCAGCGCCGTTGGCTCATCGCGGGGGTCTCTCTCGCGGTGGTCGTCGGGCTCGTGGTCCTCACGACGGGCAAGAGCGACAACGAGGGCTGGCGACCGGTCGCGCGCGACATGCTGCCCGAGGACATCGAGGCGGCGAAGAAGGCCTTCGACGAGAAGAAGATCGCCTACAAGCTCGGAGACTCCGGGACGCTCCTGGTGGCGCCAGAGTCGATTCACGAGGCGCGCTTGTCGCTCGCCGTCAGCTCGATGCCGTCGGGGCGCTCGGTCGGCTTCGAGCTCTTCGACGAGTCGGGCATGGGGCGCAGCGCGTTCACCGAGAAGGTCAACCTGCATCGCGCGTTGGAAGGCGAGCTCGCCCGGACCATCCGACACATCGAAGGAATCGAGCGCGTCCGCGTGCACCTCGTCACCCCGGAGCGCCGCGTCTTTCGCGAGATGGACGCCGCGCCATCGGCATCGGTCGTGGTGTCGCTTCGCAACGGGCAGAGCCTCAGTCGCGACCAGGCGCGTGCCATCCAGCGGCTCGTCGCGGGCGCCGTAGAGCGCATGCAGCCTTCGCAGGTCGCCATCCTGGATCAGTATGGAGCGATGCTCGCCGGCCCAGAAGAGGGCCCCATGACGGGTGCCGCCTTCGAGCGCCAGCGCGAGCAGGAGAACGAGCTGGAGCGCCGCGTCGTGCGGCTCATCGAGCCCATAGTCGGGTCGCAGAAGGTCATGGCGAAGGTCGCCGTCGAGCTCGACTTCTCGCAGGTCGTCGAGACGCGTGAGGACTTCGACCCCGAACAGCAGGTCATCCGCAGCGAACGCGAGCAGATCGAGCGGACCGACCAGGCGACGGCTCAGCCCATCGGCGCGCCAGGCACACCCTCGAACCTGCCGGGTCGTCAGGTCGGAGCGCGCGCCCAGGGTGCCGGCCAGGCCAACCGCGAGAAGAGCGACACCATCCGCAACTACGAGGTCGACAAGGTCATCCGTCGCACGGAGAACCCGCTGCCCCGCTTGAAGCGCCTCTCGCTGGCCGTGGTCGTCGACGAGGCGAGCGATGGCAAGGGCGGAACCAAGCCGCGCACCAAGGAAGAGATAGCGCAGATCGAGCGCCTCGCTGCACGCGCCGTGGGCCTCGACTCCACGCGAGGCGACACCATAGAGGTCACGTCGGCGCCCTTTGCGGTTGTCGATCCGACCGACCCCGATGCGGCACCGACCGGGGATCCCCTGGCTCCTCCCGTCACGGAAGCTCCCTGGTACGAGCAGCCGACGACCTGGATCATCGGCGGAGTCGCCGCACTCATCCTGATCGGTGCCGTGGTCGCGCTCCTCATGCGCTCGCGTGCTCAGAAGAAGCGTGTGCTCGCCCTGGCTCAGGTCCCGGCACCTCGCCTCACGCCCGCCTTCACCGAGCTCGGCGAGGCGATGCTGCCCGAACAGGTGGTCGACCGCCGCGTCCGGATCGCCGAGCTGCGTGAGCGTGCCATCGAGCTCGGCAACGAGGACCTGCATCGCCTCGGCGTCGTGTTCAAGCGCTGGTTCGAACATGACGAAGAGAAGACGGAGACCCCCGGCGCCACCACCACTTCCGCCAACTCCACCGCCACCACATCTCGAGAGGCCGCATGACCGCGCAAGGTGCGGGTCTCGCCCCGCTGACGCCCCCCAACGTCGAGGCCGCGGGACCGCCACCCGAGATCGGCATCCCGGGGATGCGCAAGGCGGCCATCGCGGTGCTGCTGCTCGGCGATGAAATCACCAAGCGTCTCTTCAAGTTGTTCAGGCCCGACGATGTGAGGCGCCTCCTCAAGGCGGCCAACGATCTCCGCGGCGTCACGGAAGACGAGGTCCACGCCGTCCTCGAAGAGCTCGTCCGTGACCTCGAGCATGGCGTCGCCGGCGTTTCCGGCCACGGCCATCGCATCGAAGAGGTGGCGGTCTCCGTCTTCGGGGCGGACCTCCTCCGCTCGCTCAACTCGAAGGAGGTCGCCGGCATCGCCATGCAGCTCCACTCGGTTGCCAGCGACAAGCCGGACCTCTTCGCCAAGACGCTCCAGAAAGAGCACCCGCAGACCATCGCAGTCATCCTCGCGATGTTGCCCGCCGAGGTCGGAGGCGCCGTCGTGCGCTACCTGCCTCAAGACCTCAAGGCCAACGTCATCCGCCGCGTCGCCAAGCTGCGCACCGTGTCTGCGACCGTGGTCGCCGAGATCACCGAGAAGGTCGGCCGCGAGTTCATCCGACCGTCGGACCAGGGCCCGCTCAACATCGACGGCATGGAGGCCGCGGTGAAGCTCATCAAGCAGGCTGGCCCCGCCGAAGAAGCGCCCATCCTCGAAGAGCTCGAGCGCCTCGACGCCGAGACATCCCACATCATCAAGAACAAGCTCTTTACATTCGAGGATTTGCGACTCCTTCACGACCGCGAGATCCAGGCCATCATGCGCGAGATCGACCAGCGCCTCCTCCCGCTCGCCATGAAGACCGCCTCCCCCGACCTTCAGCAGAAGCTGCTCGCCAACGTCAGCAAGCGCGCCGCCGAGATGCTCAAGGACGACCTGCAGGCGTTGGGTCCCGTCACCGTCTCGCAGGTCGAAGACGCCCAGTCGCGCATCCTCCAGCAGGTGCTGGGTCTGGCGGCTCAGGGCCGCATCAACATCCGCCCCGGCTCCACGGTCTGAAGAGAGGTCTCACGATGGCAGCGGACGAGCCCAGGAAACGAACCCAGACCACCGAGCCCCATGCGGGCGCGGCGGTACGGGCCATCGACTGGGGACCGCCCTCGGCCAAAGCCGACGCCTCGAAGGCGGTCAGCTGGAGCCCGCCAAAGAGCACATCGAACGTCGTCCCCTGGGCCTTCGAGCGCCGCACGCCCGCACTCACGACGCCTTCGACACCATCCCGACCGTCACCGGCCAAGCCCCAACCTCCAGCGCCATCGACACAATCCGTTGAGTCCGTCGGTCAGGCCTTGCCCGAATCGCCTGAGCCGCAAGACATCTCGCCCGAGCCCGCTGGGTCGGAACCGGTCATCCCCGACGGGATGATACTGGTCTCGGAAGAGGCGCTCGCCGAGCGCGAAGACGCCATCGTCGAGGCACTCCGAACGCCCTATCTCGAGGCGGCTCGTAAACTGCTCCTGATTGCCGACGAGGTGGAGACGCGGTTGCGCGACGATGTCGTCGAGCTGTCGGCGCGTATCGCCCAGGCGCTCGTGTATCGTGAGCTCAAGACGGACCGCGCAGTGATCCTCGAGGTGGCGCAGCGCGCTCTACGCCTCGTGGGCCCACTCGAGCGACTCACGGTCCGGTGCGCCCCAGAGGACGCCGAGCTCCTGCGCGAGAACCTGCCAGGTCTCGCACGTGCAGAGGTCGGACGCGTCGTCGAAGTGCTCGTGCGGCCCTCCGATGACATCATGCCTGGTGGCTTGCTCCTCACCTTCGAGGGAGGTGTCGTCGACGCCCGCGAAGAGCGCCGCCTCGCCCGCATCACCGAGGCTGTCAAGACCGCGCTCCACGACGTCGAATCCGAGACGAACCCGCAGCAGGAGCCGCCGGCATGAGGCCAGCCCCCCTCGCCGAGCGACCTGGCGGACTGCCGTGGGCCGCCATCGACCTGGCGCTGGCCGAGGTCCAGCCCATCTCGCTCTCGGGCCGCGTGATGCGTGTCAACGGGCTCGTCGTCGAGGGGTCCCTCCCACGCGCGCGCCTCGGCATGATCTGCCGCCTCATGGTGCGCGGCGAGCCCGACGGCGTACCGGCCGAGGTGGTCGCCTTGCGCGAAGGGAGCTGTTCGTTGATGCCGCTTCGCGGCGTCTCGGGCATCACGTCGGGCACTCCGATCGAGGTCGTCGAGGAGCTCTCCGGCGTGCTCGCGAGCCCACGCATCGTCGGCCGGGTGCTGGATGCCTGGGGACAGCCCATCGATGGTGGCGAGCCGCTCTTCGGCATGGCCCGCGTCCCACTCATGCCGCCGCCGCTCAATCCGATGGAGCGCAGCCTCGTCAACCGCTCCCTCACGATGGGAGTTTCCGCCATCGATGCCCTGCTCACGGCCGGCGAGGGCCAGCGCGTCGTCATCATGGCTGGCGCCGGTGTGGGCAAGTCGACCTTGCTCGGCATGCTCGCCCGAAGCTCCGATGCGGACGTCACGGTCGTCGCCATGATCGGCGAGCGCTCGCGCGAGGTGAAACGTTTCGTGGAGGTCGAGCTCGGCGAAAAGGGGCTCTCTCGCTCCGTCGTCGTGGCCGCGACCAGCGATACAGCCGTCGCCCTCCGCATCCGCGCGGCCTACGTCGCGACCGCGCTGGCCGAGTATTTCCGCGACCAGGGCAAACGAGTGCTGCTCCTCATGGACTCGCTCACCCGAGTCTGCATGGCGCAGCGCGAGCTCGGTCTTGCGACGGGCGAGCCGCCTACCACCCGCGGTTACCCCCCGTCCGCATTTGCCATCATCCCACGCCTCCTCGAGCGCGCCGGACAGGGCGTCGGCACGGGCTCCATCACGGCCTTCTACACGGCTCTGCTCGAGGGCGACGACACGTCCGACCCCATCGGTGACGCTATTCGCGCCGTCACCGACGGCCACATCGTCCTGTCCCGCGACCTCGCCGAGCGTGGCCACTTCCCCGCCATCGACATCCTGGCCTCGACCTCACGCGTCATGTCCGACGTGGTCGATCCCGAACATCGCCGCGCCGCCGGCTCCGTGAGGCGCCTCATCGCCGACCTCAAGGAGGTTCGTGAGCTCATGTCCTTTGGCGCCTACAAGCCCGGTGACGTCCCACGCCTCGACCGTGCGTTGACCTTCCAGTCCCCGCTCGAGGACCTCATCCTGCAGAGCGCCGAGGGCGAGCCCCGCCAGTTCGACGAGCTGCGTGGCAAGCTCATCGCGCTCCACAATCGTTTCGCCACTGGCAAGGAGGCCGCATGAGGTTCGGCGCCATCTTCATCGCCGCCATTGGTCTGTCTGGGGTCGTCGCCGGGGCGTGGGTGCGCGCCCAGTCGGGTGGTCCGCCGACCATCGGGCCTGTCGCCAAACCGGCGGTCACACCACCTGCCGATCCGACCGTGCCTGTCGTCGAGGATACCGAACCCAAAGCGGATTCCGAGTTGGCAGTGTCCACATCCGCCTGCGAAATCGTCCTGGCTCAAGCCGCCGAGGAGATCGAGTGGTGGCGCGCTCAAGTGCCCAGTCCATCGCCCACCACGACCACGCCTGCCTCGCAGACGGCGCCCACCGACGCACCACCCGTCGCAGGTGAGCCACCCGTCATCGGTCCGTTGGCCCCTCCGAAGCTGCCATCCGCCGATGCCCTCAAGAACGCAGCCGACCCGACCGCGACCGCTCTCGTACCAGCGGCCGTGCTGCCGGATCCCGAACCGGCCTTCACCGGATCCGTCCTCGATCGGCCGCGCATCAAGCAGGTCGCCGCCCTGGTCAAGGACATGAAGCCCAAGGACGCAGCCCTCGTCGTCGCCGACCTCGACGAGTCGCTCGCCGTCGGCCTGCTCGCCAAGATGCCGCCGCGCTCGGCCTCGGCCATCGCCTCGGCCCTGCCCCCCGAGCTGGCCGCCCGGCTCCTTACACGCTTGAGCCAACTCCCCAACCTCATCGTCGAGGAACCATGAACCCGACCTCTTCGATTCGACCCCCGACCAGCTCGGCCGGTTCCAGCGGTTCGTCCACAGCACACGGCCCCACGGGCGCATCCACCCGTCGCGAGGCCCTCCGTGAGGCCGACCATCACGCACGCAACCTCAGCGAAGCCCGGGGACGACGCGGACTCGACGAGCCGCGCTTCGAGCTCCCGGAAGAGGAACCGACCAAAGAAGAGCCGCGCCCAGAAGCCGTGACCGTGCCGCTTCCGCCCGAGCGCGACCCGCTATCCGCGAAGGAGCAGGCCAAGCAGTCGTTGAAAGGGGGCGGTGATGCCATCGCCCTCGATGGCGAAAAGGCCTCGGCGAAGAGCCAGGGACAGGCCGATGGCGCCGATGAGTTGGTAGAGGACGGCCGGCCCGAGGACGCGAGCGCAGAAGGCGTCGACACCGCAGTCAAGCGACCGCACCTGGCCGCGCGCGGTGCGACCCAGGAGGCCTCGCAAGCCCCCGCGGTCGACGCGAACGGCGTCGCAATCGAGGTCGAAGCCTCCACCGACTCGGCAACGACCCCCTTCGAAGCGGCGCGCCAGAAGGCGATGCTGCTCGCGACCCAGACTCAGGCCGCTCCGGTCGCCCAGAGCGCGCTAGCCGCGGCCATCACCGAGCTGTACATCCAGCCTGATGAGGACGCTGAAGCTACGCTCTCGACCCTCGAAGCCGAAGCGCTCGGCATCGAGAATCCCGACGGCGAGATGACCCTCGATGGCCTCGACCTCCGACCGACCGAACGTGTCTTCGGCCCTTCCGGTGCGAACGGCCTCGCGGGCCTCAACCTCCCGCAGAGCCAGGCTCCTCAGGGTGTCGCGTCCGAGGTCGCCGACGCCGTGAGCCGCCTCGTGGTCGATGCCCGCGACGACGCCCAGGGGGTTCTTCGTTTCCGGACCGAGACCGGGCAGACCTTCTATGCCCAGACCCGCGTCGACCCGACCGGCCAGCAACAGGTCGAGCTCCGCCTCACGTCCGATGACCCGGGAGTCCGCGCGCTCCTGCTCGAGCGGCTCTCGGACCTGCGCTCCGCACTCTCGCGTGTGGGTTTCGCCGACGCCCAGGTCTCGGTCGAACGCGACTTCTCCGGCCAGGACCCGCGGCGCGAAGCCGAGCGGACGGAAGAACCCAACGAGCTCCAGCCCGTGCGCCGCCGCTCTCCTTTCACGCAGAACACGGACGGCCCGGCCGCGCCCGGCCGCCTCCACCTCATCATTTGACATCGTGACGACGTGAACGACGTGAACCGCGTCCCACGACCAACGCTCCCGCCCCAACGAGGTTGTCCATGACCACCATCAGCAGCGCCCAGGCCCCTTACAACCCGATCTCGTCAGCGGCCGGCGGCGTCAACGGCAACCTCGACAAAGAGGACTTCCTCAAGCTGCTCGTCGCCCAGCTCAGCAACCAGGACCCGCTGAGCCCGACCGACCCCGGCGAGTTCGTGGCGCAGCTCTCCCAGTTCAGCTCGCTCGAGCAGCTCATGAACATCAAGGGCGGCCTCGACCTCGTCGCCGTCACGCAGACCGCGGGCACCAGCGCGCAGATGGTCACCTTCATCGGCAAGGACGTGGCCTTCGACGGCGGGTCCATCGCGTGGAGCGACTCACAGACACCCGTCGACATGAAGTTCTCGCTCAATCGCCCCGCCGCAGAGGTCGAGGTCCGCATCGCCGACGCCCAGGGCAATACGCTCGAGACCCGCTCACTCGGGGCCATGGGCATCGGCTCACAGGGCTACACCTTCGATGGCACCCTCCAGAACGGCACGAAGCTTCCAGCGGGCACCTACACCGTCGAGCTCACCGCCAAGGACGCCGCGGGCAACAAGACCCCGATCGACCTGCGCTCGACCGGGCGCGTCACAGGCGTGACCTTCAAGGAAGGCTACCCGCAGCTCGTCCTCGCCGACGGCCGTACACTCGGCCTCGCCCAGGTCCTCGAGGTCATCGAAGGCCCGACCGACAGCACCACTGGCAACAACTCCTCGGACCCCGACGACGACGGTCCGCTCGACCCGACCGTCACCACCGAGCCGACCCCCATCGACGACGCCCCGTGAGCACAGGCTCACTCATTTCATCAATACTTCCAGCATCTTCAACGGTCACCAGCCCTCGTGACCCAACAATCCGGAGCGCACCATGAGCATCCAGTCGTCCCTCTACATCGGCATGTCCGGCATGCGCACGAACGAGAGCGCCATCGGCGTCATCGGTAACAACATCGCCAACATCAACACCATCGGCTTCAAGGGCTCCCGCGCCGTCTTCGCCGACCTGCTCTCGAAGTCGGTCCTCGGCTCGGCCGGCGCGTCGCAGGCCGGGCAGGGTGCGTCCCTCGCGGCGGTGCAGCGCATGGTCACCCAGGGGGCACTGCTCGGGACCAATGTGACGACCGACCTGGCGGTCCAGGGCGAAGGCTACTTCATCGCGTCGAACCCCAACGGCGACCGCTTCTTCACGCGTAACGGCCAGCTCCAGATGGACAACGAGGGCTACCTCACGACCATCAACGGCCTGCGCCTCCAAGGCTACCCGGCCAACGCCGACGGCGTCATCCAGAACGGCATCGGCGACCTCCAGGTCGGGCGTATCACCTCGCCCCCGCAGGCGACCACCTCGGTCGACGTGGTCGTGAACCTCGGCCGCGACGAAGCCATCCAGCCCGGCGGCTTTGACATCAGCGACCCGTCTGGCACCTCGTCACACACCGACACGATCACGGTCTACGACTCGCTCGGCGGCGAGCATCAGCTCGAGGTCTACTACACGCAGACCTCCCCCGGCGAATGGTCCTGGAACGCCGTAGCCACGCAAGGCGCTCTGGACGGCAGCACCTCGACCGCCCCGGCCGTCGTCGCGTCTGGCACCCTCAGCTTCGATCAGAGCGGTAACCTCCTCTCGGAAACCCAGAACGTGACGAACGTCACCTTCTTTGGTGCGTCCGCCCAGGACCTCGCCTTCGACTTCGGTGACGAGATCTCCAATGGTGGTGACGGCACGGGCTCGACCTCGTACGACAGCGCATCGGCCAATATCAGCGCGAACCAGGACGGCTTCGCGGTCGGTTCGCTCCTCTTCGTCGAGGTCGGCACCGACGGTACCATCACCGGCACCTTCTCGAACGGCCGCGAACAGGCCCTCGCCCAGCTCGCCCTCGCGCGTTTCCAGGCCCCCCACGAGCTCAACGCCATCGGCGGCAACCTCTTCTCGGAGACCCAGCGCAGCGGTCAGCCGGCCATCGGCACGGCGGGTGCGGGCGGTCGTGGCGACATCCTCAGCGGCGCGCTCGAGCAGTCCAACGTCGACCTCACCAACGAGTTCACGAACCTCATCCTCGCCCAGCGCGGCTTCCAAGCGGCCAGTCGCACCATCACGACGGCCGACGAGATGCTTGCCGAAGTGGTGAACCTCAAGCGCTGACGCTCAGTCCGCAAGCCCCGTCACCGCCAGGCGGCGGCGGGTGCTTTCGAGGACACCACAACGAGGGTTGTGGCCGAGCGAGCGCGAGGGATCCGTTCACGGCGCCTTGCGTTTCCATCCCCATGCGGTGCCGGGAACGCGTGGCGACGTCAGTGGGCCTTGGCGTGGGCCTCGGTCTTCTCACGTTTGGAGCCACCGGGGCCGTTCGCGACGCTCGCGGCACCGGCGTCACCCGCTTGCCCCTGGGTCTGGTCTCCGTCCCCCTCGTCGAGCTCCATCGGCAGCTCCAGCGAGCGCTCCGGTCCCGGTTCTTCCGCCGGGGCCGCTGTGTCATTCGAGGTCGGCATCGGCGCGTCCTGGTCGGCCCACTTCGTCATCTCGCCGGCGACCGACAACACGAAGTCCACGCGCCGGTTCATCTGTCGTCCCTCGGACGTCGCGTTGTCGCCGACCGGCTGGAACTCTGCATAGCCGACTGCGGCGAGCCGCTTCGGGTCGAGCTTGCCCCGCTCGGCGAGCTCGACGAGCACACTCGTCGCCCGGGCAGTCGAGAGGTCCCAGTTCGAACGGTATCGGATCGTCTTGATGGGCTGGTTGTCGGTGTGGCCCTCGACGCGCAGCTGCACTTCGCGTTCACGCACCTCGTTTGCGATTGCCACCAACATCTCTTTGCCTGTGTCGCGGACCCGGTCGTCACCGCTGTCGAAGATGGCGGTCGCGTCGAGTCGCAGCACGAGGTCGTTACCCCGCCGAATGACCTTGAGCCCAGCGAGCGACTGCTCCAACTCCTGGCGCTTTTCGAGGACTTCCTCGAGCTCGGCGAGTGCGGCCGGGAACTTGTTCTTCGCCTCGGAATCTTCCCCCTGTTCGGCCTCGCCGGGCGTCGGCATGTCCTCGATGGGCAGCATACTGGCTGCCAGCGGATGCGCGTCCGACTCCATTCGCGGCAGGTAGCCCTTCTCGTTCGTATTGGCGCCCACCGCGAGCGAGAACGAGTCCTGGAAGCGACCGACCTTCTTCGAGTCGACCTGGCTCACAGCGAACATCACGACGAAGAACGCGAAAAGCAGTGTGATGAAGTCGGCGTAGCTGATGAGCCACCGTTCGTGGTTCACGTGCTCTGCATGTTTCTTCTTCCGTGCCATGACCAACCTCTCGTTCGATGACACGCGAGCTCATGCGCGCCATCGTCTCAGGCCGCTTCTGCGGCCGCCGCGCCGGCTCCGGCGCCTGCCTTGCTCCCACCGTGAGCGGGGACATACGCGGCGAGTCGTTCGCGAACGATCTTCGGGTTCAGTCCGGCCTGGATGGCCAGGATTCCCTCGAGGATCAACTCCATCTGTCGAGTCTCCTCTGCGTGTCGGACTTTGATGCGTCCGGCTGTAGGCAAAAATGCGATATTTGCCACCGCGACACCGTAGATTGTAGCCACGAACGCGGCCGCAATGCCTTTGCCGACTGCCTCGATGTCGGCAAGGTTACCCATCACGTGGATGAGGCCGAGCACGGCGCCGATGATGCCGATGGTCGGGCTGTAGCCTCCGGCCGACTCGAAGACCTTGGCCGAGTTGTCCGCGTGGTGCTCCTCTTGAGAGATGACCGTTTCGAGCGTCGAGCGGATGACCTCCGAATCGCAGCCGTCTACAGCCATGAGCACCCCCTTGCGCAACATCGGGTGGGACGCGCTCCCGGCGACCTTCTCGAGACCGAGCACACCGTCCTTACGCGCAAGCTGCGCGAGGGTGACGAGCTCCTCCACCAGCTTTGCCGGGTCACGCTTGGGCGGCTTGAGGAGCGCCAGCCCGGCCTTGATGGCGTCTTTGCAGACGGAAAGCGGGAACTGCACCATGACCGCGCCGATGGTGCCGCCAAGAACGATGAGCAGGGCCGGGATACCGATGAGGGATTCGAGGTGACCGCCTTCGAGGATGTTGCCGACAAGAATGGCGCCGAGCGCGACCACAATCCCCAGGATGATTCCGATGTCCATGGCCTCCTCCTCACCTATCGTCGGGTGCACCCGGCAGACGGCCAGAGTCGCGGAGGACTCTGATTTCACGTTGATAATCGATGATTTTGCGCATGAGATCGTCGAGCGATTCGCGCACCATGAGCTTGTCACCGCCTACGAAACAGAGCGTCGTGTCGGGCGTCGTGTCTGCCCAGAGGATGTTGTCCGGGTTGATGACGACAGACTGCTGATTTAGGCGGGTAAGCCGAATCATAGCGCGGCCTCTGCGTAGCGCGATGACGCCATCGTGCGGCGCCGCGACTCACCGAGCTGTCGCATGAGGTCCGCGTGGAGCGCGACGATGCGCCCTCGGATGCGGCTCTCGGCGAACTCCACGCGCAGGCGCACGGCTTCGGGGAGGAGCTCGCCGTCGAAGGCCCGGACGAGCCGCTCGACGGCGACGGCACGGCTGTCAACGAGCTCGAGGATCCGATCGCAGTCACTCGCGTCGAGTGCCGTGTCGAGCTCGGCGTAGAAGCGTTCGAAGCCGTTGAGCGCGTCAAGTCGGGCGGCGTTCATCGTGCGCCAGCCTGAGCCGCATGCGCCGGCCCGGCTTTCTCCGCAGCGATTCGCCAAGCGGCTGCCATCTCGAGGACCTGCTCACAGATGGCCTGCACCGCTGCCACATCCTTCCGGAGCTGTGCCTTGGCGAGGCTATGTGCCCAGAGAAGGTAGGTGCGGTCGAGCGATGTGACGACCGGGCTCGAGACGCTCTCGTCGAGCGACTCCCGAAGGTGGGCGATGATGTCCTGGGCTCTCACGAAGTTCTTCCCGGCGTCCGCATAGCGGCCCTCTCCCATGGACTCCGCGGCGTTGCCGACGAAGCGCACGAGACCATCGAAGAGGAGGGCCACCAGCTCGGCCGGGGAGGCCGTCGTGATCTTGACGCGCTGGTACGCTTTCATCGGGTGGCTCATGATAGAAATCTCCGGGTGGTGCACGTTTAGTTGGGCCGCGGTCATCCGCCGTAGAGCGTGGCCGAGAGCATGCTGCCCTGGGCCTGATAGGACGCCAGCACCTGCTCCATCGTCGAATACTGACGCTGGAGCGTGGTCTGCGTCCGCTCGAGGCGGATTTCCATTCGTCCCATCTGTGCATCGAGCTGATCCACCCGGCCGTTAAGCGCCTTCTTGCGATTGCCCAACACCCCGTCGACGGTGTCCGTGTAACGCTCGAGGATGGTATCGAGGCGGCTCGAAAGTCCGACCTCCTCCATGGTGAAGAGCTTGCCGATGCCTCGCAGATCCTTGCCCAGAGCCTCCTCGAAGCGGGTGTTGTCGATTTGTAGCTTGCCGGTCGAGGTGGTCTCGATGCCGATGCGGCTGAGCGAGCTCGACTTCGACGACACGCCATCGACGGTCTGCAGGACGAGGCTCCGCAACTCCGCGCCCAGGCGCTCGATGGCCGGGTCCGGCTCGGCTTTGCGAGCTCCATCAGAGGTGCGGGTGCCCGACTTGACGAGGTCCATCACCTCGTTCACGAGGTTGACGAAGGCCGAGAGCTTCTCTTTGGTGCCTTCCTTGTCGGGGCGCACTTCGAGTGAGCTCGTACCGAGCTTCTTCAGCCCGATCTCGAGCCCCGGGATGATGTCGTTCGGTGCATTCGACCGCGACTCTGCGGCGAGGCCGTCGACGGTGAACTTCGAGTTCTTCGCTTGCACGACCTGGGTGAGACCCAGCGTCTGACCCGACCCACCGGAGTAGTTCTCGGTGATGGTGACCGCGTCGTCGGGACTTCCGCCGACCGTATGGCCGCTCTCCGATGCGGTGATCTGCAGGTAGCTCGAGGTGCCGTCGCGCACCACGGTCGCGTCGACCTTGGCGCCCGACCCGTTGATCTTGTCGACCACGTCGTCGAGCGTGTCGCCCTCCTCGATGGTGATGTCGATGGCATCGTCGCCCGCGGTCTGGACCGTCAGGACGCCGGACTGAACCGCGGAGAATCCCGAGGCGAACGCGCTCGAGCGGTTCTTCTCGGCAGTCGCGAGCTGGGTGACCTCGATGTCGTAGCGCCCAGCGGCGGCCGCGCCATCGGCGGTTGCAGACAGCACGTCCTCGTCGCCGACCGCGAACTGGAAGGCCAGGACGTTCGAGGTCTTGCTCATGTCCTCGGCCATCGTCTGGAGCGCGTCGAGCTTGCTCGAGAGGCGGCCCAGGTCGGAGATCTGGCTCGAATAGTCGCTCCTCTTCTGGTTCAAGCGGTCGAGCGGCGCCCTCTGGGCGGCCAGCGTCGCCTGAATGATCGCCTTGGTGTCGATGCCTGACGAAATCCCGCCAAACGTCACTGCCATGGCCTACCTCTCTTCTTGAACCAGGGATGGGGAAGCAGACCCGGACCCGGGTCTCTATCTCCAAAAACGGGCGCCCCCGGTCCGGACATAAGTCCGAGAGCGGAGGCGCGGTGTTTTGCCGTGTAACCGGCGCTGTGGGCCGCTGGCGCGAAGTCGCAACCAGCGTTTCAGAACTCAGCCGAGGAGTCGCAGGGCGAGCTGCGGGGCCGAGTTGGCCTGAGCGAGCATCGCGACACCGGCCTGCTGGAGGACCTGGTTCTTCGAGAGGTTCGCGCTCTCCGCGGCCACATCGACGTCGCGGATGTTGCCGTCGGCGATGCCGAGGTTCTCGATGGTGGTCCCGAGGTTGTCGATGGCCTTGCCGAGCTGGTTCACCGTCGAGCCGACCTCGGCGCGCTGGGTGTTGAGGGTCTCGAGCGCGGCGTCGATGTCGTCGATGGCGGTCTGCGCGTTGGTCAGCGAGTCCACCGCCGAGGCGTTGACCCCGAGAGCCGTGGCGTCCATGTCGACCATGTCGATGGTGATGCGGTCGTCGGCGCTGTTGCGGGTACCGACCTGGAAGGTCAGCGTACCGGCGGTGCCGGCGGTGCCGTCGAGGAGGTTCTGGCCGTTGTACTCGGTCACGTTCGAGACGCGGTCGAGCTCTTCGATGAGCTGGCCGAACTCGGTGTTCACGTGAGCGCGCTCGGTGTCGGTGAGGCCGTCGGAGGCGGACTGCACCGCGAGCTCACGCATGCGGACGAGCGTGTCGGACTGGGTCTGCATGGCCGAGTCGGCGGTCTGCAGCATCGCGGTGCCCTGGGTCGCGTTGCTCATCGCCTGCTTGAAGCCCTTGGTCTGGGCGCGCAGGCCTTCAGAGATGGCCATGCCGGCCGAGTCGTCCGAGGCCGAGTTGATGCGGCTGCCGGTAGAGAGCTTGCCGATCGAGCTCGCCATTCCGGCGTTGGTCTTGGCGAGGCTTTTCTGAACGGACAGCGAACCCTGGTTCGTATTGATCAAGAGAGACATAGCAGCACTCCTGGGGATGTTTGGTGATTGGGTAGTCGGGTACGGGGCACAGGTACGAACCTATGCTCGGCGGTCTCTCCCGCGCCCCGCGGGTCTCACCGGCCTTACACTCCCAACAACGAAGCTCCCGGCCTTTGCCTTAAACCCGCAGGTCACAAAAACCTGAGAGTTACATTTCGAGGGGGCTTCAAGCCGTCCTGGACGTGAGCGGCACTCGCTCGAGTCGTTCGGGTACCCGCTCCAGAGCCGCATGAATGGCGGCCCAGACGGCAATGCGTGGGCTCACCGCCGGAGAGTTCCTCTATAGAAGAAGGGGGCGGCGTCGTCCAAAGCGCCGTGCATCCGACCGGTTTGATATCTCGATGATCGAGCTAAATCGCCTTGGGCGCTTGCCAGCGATTCAAGACCTCGCCATGCGTGTCCCGCCCGCAAACGCGGGGAAGAGTGGCCTGAGTCAGACCAACTCCCGTCCGCCGCGAGCGCGCTCGATGGCGAGGCGAGCGAGGCGTGTCTCAGACGCTCGATGCTTTCGTGGTCGACTGGTCTCTGAGAAGCGGCCCGGTGAGAGGTGTCACCGAGCTCGTGTTTCTCAGCCGAGCCAGCTGCGACCGATCTGCGACATGATCTGTTGGGAGGTCTGAACGACCGCTTCGAGCGAGGCCTGCGCGCTCGAGATACGCGGCGACACCTTTGCGAGGTCGACCCCGGTCAGCGCTATCTTTTCGGTCTCGACAGCGTTCTTGAGGTTGGCGCTGAGCTCTTCGATTTCGATGAGCGATGTGAGTCGCCCTCCGACCTCGGTGCGCGCATTCGAAAGGATGTCTCGCGAGGCCTCGAGCCCATCGAGCGACGATCTGACCTGCGTGCCGTCGCCTGAGGACAAGGCCGAGATGAGCGATTGCAGGCTCGTAATGACCTCGTTGTTCGGGCCAAAGACATCTTGCCCACGAAGGGTCGCTTCGACCTGCATGCCAGGGCCGACCTCGACGAAGCGTCGACCGTCATTGCCCTGATAGAGGCCGGTCGACGAGAGGGCAGGGCGGTCTTCCGCGTGACCCGTGAACTGATACTTGCCACTGGCATCGATGCGATTGGCGAACGACATGACCTGGTCGAGATAGCGCTGGGCGAGGGTCGCCGAGTCTTGACGGGTCTGTGGGTCGGTGGCGTCGTTGCCCATCGACAAAGCGAGGTCGCGTGCGGAGACGACCAGGTCATGGATGCTCGAGATGGTCGACTCGGATGACGTCAGGTCGTTTGCGACCAGGCCGCGCGCCTGGTCCAGGCGTTCGAACTCGTTTTCGAATCGGTCGAGCGCCATGATGCGGTTGGCCTTGACGGGGTCCGCCGAAGGCGAAGCGACGGCGGTTTGATCGTAGATCGGTTGGCTCGCTTCCATGAGGGCACGTGACGCGCGGTTTGCGCCCTGCGTGATGATGTTGTTCATGAGGCTCTGAGAGACGCGCATAATCACCCCACCAGCGATAGCACGGTGTCGTTCATCTTCTGGGCCTCACGAATCACGGTGCTCGCAGCCTCGAGCGCGGTCTGGGCCTGCGTCATCTTGATCATCTCCTCCTCGATCGAGACGCCTGTCTGCGAGGCGAGGAGGTTGTCGAGTTGATCCCTGGAGTCGGCCTCCAGCCGGAACCCTGACTGGGCCTCGGCGAGGCTCTGGCTGATGTTGCCCCCGAGCATCTGCCACTCGCGCAGCAACGATTGTTCGACGGGGACCGCGCCACCGCCGCCAAGGAGATGACCGAGCTGCAGCAGGTTCGAGTTGTCGCCGGGGACACCGGCTGGGTCCGCGGCGGCCGCGATCTGCGAGGTCGTCATGCCCGCGGCCAGATTCACATTGCCGGCCGCGCCGACGGGGTCGGTCGGGACTTCGAAGAAGGGGCGCCCCGTCTGACCGTCCAGCCCGTATCCCGCCTGGTGCAGCGTGTTGAAATCGTTCACGAAGTCGAAGGCGAGCTGGTCGAGCTGGTCCAGCGCCGGCACCACGACTTTGTCGTGGCTCTCGATGACGCCCCCGAGCTGTCCGCCGAGGGAGTCCATCGCCGGGACGACCATGCCATCGGCTTTCTTGAAGCTGATGCCGATGTTTCGCGCCGGAGGGCCATCTATAGATACGAGGAGCTCGGACGCTTGGCCGCCCTCCACGAGAGCGCGTCCCCCGGAAGCGATGTGCACCGTACCGTCGGAACGCGGGATGACGTCGACCGACACGAGACTCGACAAGCTCTGGATGAGGGACGAGCGGCGAGCCACGAGGGTGTTGGCGTCCTCGCCCGGGCGGGCTGAGGTGATCTTCGAGTCGATAGCCGCGATCTCCGAGGCGATGGAGTTCACTTGAGCGGCGACCGCCTTCGCCTCTTCACGCAGACCCAGGCCCGATTCGTCGAGCTGCGTGCGGGTGATGGAGAAGGTCGACCCGAGCGACCGTGCGGCCGCGAGGAAGGCGGAGCGTTCGTTGCCGCCAGCCGGATTGGCCGACAACGGTGCGAGCGCGGAGCGGAAGTCTTCGATCGCCGAGCCGAGGCCGGACCCATCGAGGTCGTTGACCGCTTCCTCCGCGATACCGAGGTGGCGGATCTGGGCGTCGTGATAGCCGACGCGACCGTTCGCGGTAGATAGCGCACGCTCGAGCAACGTCTGACGCATGGCGACAGGGGTGCCAGCGATGGCACCGAGCCCGCCGAGCGCTGCGTTGATTGGTAGCACCTCGAAGGCGTAGCCAGGGGTCTGCGCGTTGGAGATGTTCCTCGAAACGAGCGCGGCCTGGGTCTGTGAGACCGTCATTCCGCTTCGCGCGGCTGACAGGATCGCTTGCATCGTGGACATCGCGGTTTCTAAGCCTCCGTAGCTATTGGGTGTTGATTGGATGGGAAAGAGGCGGCCGGCAAGAAAACCAGCAGAGCGCAGCGAGCGCCGGAAGAATCAGAGCTCGATCTCGAGGCTCGTCGGGGTGTTCGGAAAGCGGGACTTCGATCGACCGGCCCGGTTGTAGGTCATGCCCGACTCGGTCTCCGGGACGCCCAGCACCGTCCTCCAGGCCGAGATGGCCTGAAGCCCTCGATTGGCATGCACCAACGAGATCCGCTGCAGCTCGCCCAGGGCTTGGGCGAGCGACCGAAGCGCCGACACTCGCTCTGCGGCCGCTTCACGCCTGTCGTCTGGGACCAGCGCGATGAGCTCGGTCAGGGTGAGCTCGGGCCCATCGGGGTCGGCCAGCATCTTGTGCAACGTCCTGGCCGCGATCCTCAGACGGTCACCCGCCATCCCGAGTCGCGACGAGAGCGTCGTGATGGCGTTCTGGACCTGGGCGAGCTCCGTCCCGTGGCTCGTCTCCTTCTCGAGGCCGAGCCCGCGAAGGCCGATGATGGCCTTGAGTTGGTCCTGGGTTGCGCTGACGAGTGCGTCGAGCACCTCGAGCTGGAGGTCTGCCGCCGTCACGAGCTCGGCCAGGGTATCTTCGAGCGTAGGGCCGGCCGGGGTCGGGGCCTTTGCCAGCGAGGCCTCGCCGCCATGGTCCGGACGCCCATAGGCGTTCGTGACCGGCAGCACCGTCGACGACGGTGATGTCGCCAGGACCGCGAGCGGCCCAGTGCGCGCGAGGACTCGGTTGGCCGGTCTCATTCGAGGTTCTCCGGCCCGAGGGCGTCGTCGAGGATTCGCCGCGCGAGAGAGTCGGCGTCGACTTCGTAACTATCGTTGGCAACCGCGTCTTTCAACGCTTCGAGCCGTTGTCCGTCGATGCGTCGAGCCTCGCTTCGGGACAAGCCGAGGTCGGAGAACTCTAGCGAGACCCCGCCCTTGGTGCTTCCGACTTGCGAGGTCGTCGATGCATTGGTTGCCGCTCCCATTGGCCCGGCGGCCTTCTGGCCGGCAGGGCGTATAGCGGCTTTCTTTGAGTCAATCGGGCGAGTCGGGTCCATGAGGCACTCCGCAGGTTGGAGTCATCCGAGAGTACCAACGGTCAGTCTCGGACACCCCTTAAATCGGTTTGTCCGTCTTGGCGACGGTGAGTAACCATGCGGTCCCGCCGACGGTGCTTCGTTTGCACCCGAGACGCCACGCGCTTCAACACCAAGAGTGGATGAGACGCATGGCCCTGCGATCGGACCGCTCGGCCAAGCCTTCGCGCCCCTCATCGGGGGAGCGCGGCGGTCGTATGAGCAGGCGCTTGCACCTGATCGGATCCCTGCCTCGCCTCTCCGCTGTTCCGCTGGTCTTCCCATGCCTCTCTTGTCGGTTGCCTGACTGAAAGGGTCAAAAAATGGGTTACGGACGTCGCCATGCCCTTCGCCACCACATCGGAGGAGGAAACACAAGGCGCCGTGTTCGGATCGCCCGCGCACGCTCCGGCCTGCTCCCTCGTGGGCCGGCGACGCGGCGCGAGCAGTCGGTTCTAAGGGCCAGGTTTATCCAGCTGGTCGACCACCGCCTCCGAGGCCTCTGGACGCGCGAGCTCGGGTTCGGTCACGCTGCCGGAACTCGGAAATCTAAGCGTTTTTTCCAGCATCAGGTGCATGTCGGTACGCTGAACCGAGTAGCTGTTCTTCTCGTCGACCGCCCGTACCAGCGTATCCGCGAGTCCGACGCCTCCTGCCTTGGCCATGTGGGTCGCGAGCGCGTCCTCGATGAGGTGGTCGGTGAGCTGGCCGCCCGACTCCTCCTCGGCCCCGGCCTTCGCGGCCTTGCGCAACGCCTCGACCATCTGGCGTAGCATCACGGCTTCGAACTCTTGCGCTGCGTGTCGGACGTCGCCGTTGCGAGGGGCGGTCGGGTTCCCGAGGACCGGAGCCATCCGGCCGGCGGTTGACGCGTGCGCGTTTTCGACGGGCCTCACGGGACGATCTCCAGCTCCGCGTGGAGGGCGCCGGCGCGGGACAAGGCTTCGAGGATGTCGATGAGCTGGCGCGCTGTGACGCCGAGCGAGTTCAGGCCGCGCACCACTTCGGCGAGGGTCGTACCCTCCTCGACCAGCTTGAGGGTGTCTTTGGGCTTCTCCGCCTCCTCACGCGGGTCGCGCACCTCGAGCGAGATCCCTTCATAGGCGATGGCGATTCGTGTCAGGCGAACCTCGCCTCCAAGCACCACCGCGCCGGTCGACCCGCTCACGATGACCTTGGCGACGCCGTCGGGGGCGACCTGGATTGTCTCGACAATCGAGATGAAGTTCGCGACCCGGTCCATCCAGCCAGGAGGGATGGCGAGCTCCACCCGACCTGCGTCGATGGGCCGGGCGACCACGATGGGGGCAGCGGCCCCAGGTGCGACCGGGGCAGTCGTGCCGCCTGTCGTGGCGGTCGCCGGGACGGGTGGGGCTGCGGCGAGGTCCGGCATGAGGGCGGGCAGTGACCGGTTGATGGCCTCCGCCACGTTGGTCGCTGTGCGGAAGTCCGGGCGCTGCAGGGTGAACTCGAGGACACCCTTGTCGCCCAGGACCACCGGCACTTCGCGTTCGACCAGGGCGCCGCGGGTGATGCGGCCGGCGTTCAGCCCTCCGCGATAGTAGCGCCCGACGTCCTTGCGCTCGGACTCTGAGCCCACGGAGATGGGGCCCTGGGCGACGGCATAGGTCTGACCGTTGGCGCCCATGAGCGGCGTCATCAACAAGGTGCCACCGACGAGGCTGCGCGCGTCGCCGATCGAGCTGACGGTGATGTCGATCTGCGTTCCCGGCCTCGCAAAGGCGGGCAGGTCAGCGGTGACCGTGACGGCTGCGACGTTGCGCAGCGAGAGTTGGCGCTTGTCGACCCGCACGCCGAGTCGAGACAGCATTGCTTCCAGGGCTTGCGGCGTGAAGCTTGCGCGCTCGGTGTCGCCCGTGCCGTCGAGTCCGACGACGAGGCCGTAGCCGATGAGCTGGTTCTTCCGGGCGCCGTCGAATCGGCCGAGGTCCTTGATACGGGCGGCGTGGCTCGTGGAGGGTGCGACCAGGCTCAGTCCGAGGGCCGCGAAGAGTGAAAGGGCGAACGCGAAAGGGTAGCGGGAGGGGCGGCTTGTCATCGGCGAACCTCTACTTCATCGGGGCCGAGCACCACCCCGCGAACGACCTTCTTCGATGCGCCGAGCCGAACCTGGATCTCGTCGCCGATGGCACCGTTGTCCATGGCTTCGGCGGGCGCCTTCAGTACGAAGCCCGGCTGTTCGATGACCGCCAGCACCGTCGTGCCGCGCGTAACGACCATGGGGCGTTCGAGCCCGCGGCGTGAGATGGCCTCGCCTTCGGCGATCGGCCAGCGCGCGAGCGACCCGGCGACGTGTCCGGTGGAGTCGACCCGATCCTCGGTCACCGGCAACATGACGAGCTTCAAGTCAGCGTCGGAAAGCGTCTCTCCGCGATCGATGGAACGCGCCGCGACAAGTGTTGGCGCGAGTGCGACGACCTCGGCGCGGAGCCAGACCTCGCGCTCCTTCTTGTTCACGAGGATGCGGACACGAGCTGTGACCCAGCCGAGCGGTCGTCCCTTGGACGAGAGCTCGACATCCAGCAGCCGACCCTTCGAGAGAGCCCGCGGCTCGGCCGTGTCGAGCCTTGCGATCGAGACCTGCGAGCCGTCCCCGAGTGCCAGGCGTCGCTCGACCTCGGCGGTGAGGCGTGTCGAGATCTCGCGTGCGAGCGCGCCTTTGGGGGCTTCGAGGGTCGAGGTTGCGACGAGCGAGGCGATGAGGAGGCCGAGCATTCTAAACCTCCGTCAGCGGAGCTGCGCGGCTTCCGCCAGCATCTCGTCGGCCGCGCGGATGACGCGCGAGTTGATTTCGTAAGCGCGCTGCGCGGCGATGAGGTCGATCATCTCTTCGACGACCTCGACGTTGCTGCCTTCGAGCATGCCCTGAGCGAGGCGCCCATGACCCTCCTGGCCCGGCTCTCCGAGGATCGCGCGGCCGCTGGCCTCGGTCTCACCCATGAGGCCCTGGCCGAGGCTCTTCAGGCCCGTCGGGTTGACGAAGTTGGCGAGCTGGAGGCGGCCGATCTCGACCGGGTTGACCTCACCTGGCTGCAGCGCCTTCACGGTGCCGTTCTGCTCGATGGTGATCTGCGTCGTCTCGGGTGGGACGAAGAGAGGCGGCTCGAGCGGGTGCCCCATCGAGGTCACGATCTGACCCTGCGCGGTGATCTTGAAGTCGCCGGCGCGGGTGAAGCCGTAGGTCGAGTCGGGCATGCGCACGCGGAAGAAGCCCTGGCCCTCGATAGCGAGGTCGAGCTGGTTCTGCGTCTGCTTGAAGTCGCCGGTCTCGTACATCTTCTGGGTAGCCACCAGGCGTGTGCCCATGCCGATTTCGATGCCGGCCGGTCGGCCCGCATTGTTGCGGCCGCGCTCCGCGCTCGGTGCCCGTACCTCTTGATAGAGGAGGTCCTGGAACTCTGCGCGGGCCTTCTTGAAGCCCACCGTGTTCACGTTCGCCATGTTGTTCGCGATGACGTCGATCTGCGTCTGCATCGCTTCCATTCCGGAGGCGGCCGAGTGCATGCTGCGAATCACGTGGGCTCCTTTATCTCGAGGGTCGAGTATCTTGATTGTCGAAGTTCAAGCGTCAGCGCGGGAGGCGTGAGGCGAGCTGGTCCATCTCGCCGCTGGCGGTGATGACCTGGCGAAGGGCCGAGAAGGTCCGTTGGACGCGGATGAGGTCGAGCATCATCTTGACCGGGCTCGAGTTGGATTCCTCGATGTGGCCCTGCAAGACCTTCATGTCAGCGCTCGGCGGGGTCTCGCGGCCTGGGACGAAGAGGCCGTCCGGGTCTTTGTCGAGGCCCTGCGCGAGGTCGATGGTCGACAGGCCAAGGCGCCCGAGCATGCCGTGGTCGGTCCAGATGGCGCCATCGTCGTCGATCTCAGGGACGGAGTCGGGGGGCAGGACGATGTGTTCGTCCTTCTGGTTGAGGACGGCGTGCCCGGTGATGGTGCGAAGCGTGCCATCGCGGCCGAGCATGAGCTGGCCACCCTTGGTGAGGCGGACGCCGCGGTCGGTCTCGACTCTCAGGAGGCCGTTGCCGGTGATGGCCACGTCGAGCGGGTTGTCGGTGCGCGAAAGGGGGCCCGAGGTGAGGTTGGGCGTGATGGTCTCGACGTCGACGTAGTGCTTGTCGCGCTCGTTGGAGCCTTCGATGTCCTGGTTGTTGGCCAGTACTTCGTTGAAGGTGATGCGGTCGGCTTTGAAGCCCGCGGTGCGCGAGTTGGCGAGGTTGTTCGACAGCTGCTCCATCTGGCGGAGCTGAGCCATGCTGCCCGAGGTTGCGACGTATATTCCCTTGCCCATACGCGCCTCTCAGAAGGGGGTGATGACGTCCAGCGCGCGCTGGAGCCAGCCGGGTTTCTGTTTGTCCGAGACGACGCCACGCCCGGTGAACTCGATCTCCGCGTCCGCGATGCGCGACGAGTCGACCGAGTTGTCATCGAGGATGTCGACGGGCCGGATGACGCCGCTGACGTAGAAGTGGTGCTCCTCGTCGTTGACGAGGATGACGCGGTGGCCCTCGATGAAGAGGTTGCCGTTGGGCAGGACCTGCTTGACCATCGAGGGGACGGTGGCGCGCACGTGGTCGGTGCGGCTCGTCTCGCCGCGGCCGAGGAAGTCGGACTTCTGCCCGCCGGCCACGAGCTCCGGGTCGAGGATGTTGCCGGCGAGCTTCATGAGCCCGAGGAACGAGGTGATGGCGAGCCCGACCTCGGCGTCGCGGCCCAGCTCGGTGCGCGCCCCACGCTTGGCGTTGGCGTCTTCGACGACGTTGATGGTGAGGATGTCGCCGGAGCGCATCGCGCGCTGGTCCGTGAACAGGTAGTTGCCCTGGTGGGTGCGCGAGAACAACGACCCATTCGCGGTGTCGGAGGTCTGGGTCGTCAGGTCGACGCTGGACTTGTAGGCGCGCTGCTTCTGTTTGTAGTCACCGATATGGTTGACGCTGCCGCAGGCCGTGTAAGCGAGGAACCACGCGACGAGGAGGACGAGCTGGGCTGGATGGGGGGCAAAGAGGCGGGCCATGTCCGGTGCTCCTGAGCCCTGAGTCGCGATGCGTCGCAGAGGGCTTCGGGAGGGGGCAACGCAAGTGGCGTGCCATGGCCGTTGTGCGTCGATGTGGCCCCCTGCCGGCAACGATAGCAGCGCGGGGGCGGCAGTCACGCGGCAAGGAGGGCGGCAATGGTTGCCGGGTCAGGGCAGGGGCTGCAAGTCTTGCAGCCCGTTTGCCGTCGGACCTTGCCGGGTGGCGCACTACTCAGAAGTAGCCGCGGATGTGGCCTGTGAAGTCGACCGGATCGAAGTCGACGTCGGGTGTGACGAGCACGCCGGGGCGGAACTCGAGCACGATGTCCAGCGGGATCGGGATGAAGTTGAACTCGAGGCCGAGCACGAACGACGCGGCGAGCGCGAAGTAGTCGCGATGGCCTTCGTAGTCGTCGTCATCGAACCCGAGCCCGATGCCGGCCCCTACGTTCCAGGCGAGGTCGAAGGCTCGACCGGCGGTCGCGATGGTCGGCATCTCGAAGAGGTAGTCGGCCGAGAAGCCGACGCCCCCAAAGCGCCTCCAGCGGTTGTCGAAGCCGCGGCCACCAAAGGAGCCGAGGTTGAACTGGAGTGCGTTCCTGGTGTCGACGAAGTACTTGGCCGACAGCCCGTTGGCGAGGGTGCCGCTGCCGATCCCGAGGCCGAACCGGCCCGGCGTTCGGATGGGCTTTGCGTCTGCCGTCGTCGTCGCGAGGACGGTCAGGGCGAGGGTGGTCACAAAGAGGGAGCGCATCATTGAGTGGCCTT
Source organism: uncultured Myxococcia bacterium (assembly GCA_942493285.1). GTDB lineage: Bacteria > Myxococcota_A > UBA9042 > PHBI01 > PHBI01 > WYBB01. Next base: position 3,651,055 of record OW818691.1, on the reverse strand, counting down.
GTTGGGTTTGGAGGGTTGGCGCCCAGGACATGCCGGGGACGGCGACGTCTCCATTCGTTTCGGCACCTGGATTGGATCGAAACGAATAGGGACCCTTGGGATCGCTCGGAGATGCTTTCGCGCCCCGTACCGCGAGAGCGGCGGCAGCGTCGGAGCAGACGTCTCCTGACGCGATCGACCCCATCTATCGGGCTCGCCACCGTGCGCACACGAGTCCCCTCGAGCAAGGGGCGAGAGAAGCGAAGGATGCCCGGTGATAGTCTTCAGATCAAGGTCGCAGCGGGGGGCGGGCTATCCTCTGGACATGCGGGCCTCAGCAGCTTCAGGTGTCGGCCTCGCTTGCTCCCTTGCGCTTGGGGGCTGTTCGATACAGAATACACACTGACATCGCGGTGGTGTATACGCACCCAAGCCACGGACTCATAGAGGCGACATGGTCAGGGACGGTGAGCAGGAGAGCAGTGCCGAGAATACGGCCGAGCGCCCGGATGTGGGGCGATATACCGACTACCGAGCCTATCTGCAGGCAATGACGACCTTCTTGCGGGTGAGCCGTCCAGGGTTTTCTTACCGCAGCTTTGCCCGCCGCGCCGGCTTCGCGTCTCCGAACTACTTGAAGCTGGTGGCCGACGGTCTGCGCAACCTGGCGCCCGAGTCGGTCGAGAAGTTTGCGCGTGGACTCGGCCTCTCCAAGCGTGAGCACGACCTGTTCAGGATGCTTGTATTGCTATCGAATTCGCGCTCGGACGAAGAGCGCAATGCGATTTACGCGCGCTTGAGAGAACGCGTCGTCGGCGACGACCTGACCCGGCTGCGCGATGACCAGTTCGCCGTCTATGACATCTGGTGGGGGCTCGTCGTCCGAGAGATGGTGCAGCTGCCGGATTTCGTACTCGACGCGCGCTGGATCGCCCGACGGCTGCGGCCCCGAATAAGGGCCTCCCAGGCCCAACGGGCCATAGATTTGTTGCAGCGGTCGGGCCTCATCGTATTCGACGAGGACGGTCGGGCCCGCGCCGCCGAGCAGACCATCACAACCGGTCCGGATGTTCAGACGCTCGCGGTCAGAAACCATCATCGTGCTCATCTCGAGCTGGCGGCGCGGTCCCTCGATGAAGTGCCGAGGACCGAACGCAACATCACCTCGGTGGCCGTGGCCCTTACCCGTGAACAGTATGACATCGCCGTCGAGGAGATCGCCCGACTGCGACGAAAACTTCTCGAAATCGCTGACAGTCCGGCCCAGGGCTCCGACGGGAACGGCGCCCAGCGCGAAGTGTATTCAGCGGTGTTCTCCCTGTTCCCAGTTACAACGCGGGGTAGAGAGCGGCGGAGCGCAGATGGCTCCAATGATGACGAGGACGATGAAGTGGGAGATATTACAAACGATTCGTCTGAGCTCGCGGGCAACGGAGATGGGGTATGAAGTCTGAAACCAGGGGCGCGACGTCGAGGGAGACGATGGCGGACCGCACCCTCGAAGGTGCTGCACTCATCCTCGCGGCGCTCCTGTCGAGCGCCTGCGTGGGATCCGAGACGGGCAACGCTCAGGTCCACATTCCGGACCAGCAACCCGTGGTCGTGGAAATGACCCTGTCAGAGCTTCTGGGCGGCACGGATAGCCTTGTCGCCGTCGGCAGCGACGGCGAAGAGCTCGAGGTGTCATCCGCCGTGGCGGAGGTAGCGACACTCGAGTTCTTCCTGAGCGAGGGGCAGAGCTGCACCTCGTCGATGGATGGCGATGACACCGTGGCATCGTTTGCGCACGCGTGGTGCAAGTCGGGGGATCGCCTCCGAATCGATGGCCAGTGGAGCGTAGACCTGCTGACGGGGCGATTCGAGCCGCCGCTCGAAGGGCTCGAATTCCCGGAGGTTTCCATCGAGGCCGTGAAGGTCCACATGAAGCCGGCCAATGATCGACCCGCGTTCGCGTTTGCGGGCAGCTACGAGCTCGACGGAAACGTCAACACCTACGCTTTCGACTTCAGGGGTTCAGTGCCCGCAGAATTCCAACTGGAGACTCCGCTTCAGGTCTCGGACCAACTCTGGGGGATCGGGCTGCAGTTCGGGTTCGAGCGCTGGTTCGAAAGCCTCGAGCTCAAGCCGTGCCTGGAGTCGGGGTCGAAGGATGAGGACGACGAAGACGGAGGACATCTACAGATCGATGCCGCCTCCAACGGCAAGTGCAACAAGGTCGCGAACGCGGTCCGAGCAGCGCTCGTCTCTGGCGGCAAGGCCAACGTGAAGAACAAGTAGCGCAGGTTCCTTGGGCTCAGCGCGGGTGTGCGTTCTCCACGGTCGTCGGCGAAGGCCCGAACCACGGGACGTCGCCCCGTCGGGCTGCGCCCGGATAGAGCGCCTGGAGGATCTGACGCGTAATGGGAGCAGCACCGTTGCGGCCGGGGCTACCCCCCATCGGGGCACCATCGAAGTGGCCAACCCACACGCCGACGGTGTGCAGCGGCGTCACCGCAAAGGCCCAGTTGTCGCGGAAGTCGCTGGAGGTGCCCGTCTTGGCGGCGACCCGATAGGGGAGCTCGAACGGGCCTGCGAGTCCGAAACCGACGCCTCGGGCCCGGTCATCGGCGAGCATGTCGAGGGTCGACAACGCCGCGGCCTCCGAGAGCGCCCGGGTGGGCTCGGGCCTGGCCTTGTCCGCGCGCCAACGCACGGGCACATGCAGACCCAGGCGACCCAGCGTTGCGTAGGCGCCGGCCAGCTCGAAGAGGTGCACCTCTGCGTTACCGAGTGCGAGCCCGAGACCGTAGTGCTCGGGTGGGCGCACAAGCGTGGTGAGACCGAACGCACGCAGGCGCAGCGTCATCGGGGCGACGCCGAGCCGCTCGAGGACGTCGACCGCTGGCACGTTGAGCGACGACGCGAGCGCGGTCCTGACCGACACCGGGCCGCGGAAGGCCCGATCGAAGTTCTCGGGCCGATAGGGGCCAGTCGAGGTGGAGAACTCGCGTGGGGAGTCGTCGAGCAATGTCTCTGGCGTGCCACCGTGTTCGAGAAACGTCCCGTAGATGAACGGTTTCAGGGCTGATCCTGGCTGGCGCAGGGCCGCAACACCGTCGTTTTCGCCAAGCGAGCTCCGGTCGAAGAAGTCGCGTGAACCGACCCAGGCCAGAACGTCGCTCGTGCGGGTGTCGAGCACAATGGCTGCTGCCTGGAGAGGCTGGTGGTGGGTCTCGCGATCGGCCGCCGGACGATGGGTTGCGAGAACGGACGCGACCCGGTTCTGCAGCTCGGCGTCGAGCGTGGTCGAGACAATGGGTGGCCGCGCCTCCGGAGGCAAAGAGGCGACCTCGGAGGCGATGCGAGCCGTGAGATGCGGCGCTTCGAGAGTCGTCTTGCGCGGCTTGAGTGCGAGCGGTTCATCGCGGGCCGTGCGCCACGTCAGTGTGTCTATCACCTCGCGCTCGTGCATGAGGTCGAGGAGCCATCGTTGACGTGCCTTGGCACGCTCGGCAAAACGATATGGGTTGAGCCGGCTCGGTGAGCTCGGGAGGCCTGCAAGGTAGGCGGACTCTGCGAGCGAGAGGACGGAGGCGGGCTTGCCGAAGTACATCCAGCTCGCGGCTTCGGCGCCGATGAGCTGGTTTCCGTAGGGAATACGGTTGAGGTACTGCTCGAGGATCTCGTCTTTGGAGAGTGACAACTCGAGCCGCCAGGCCCACACGAGCTCCATCGACTTGGTCGCAATCGTGCGCGGCTCGCCGCGCTGCACGGTCAGCTTCACCGTCTGCTGGGTGATCGTCGAGGCGCCCGTGCGCGCTTCGCCTGTGGTGAGATCGATCCAGATCGAGCGGACGATCGACGGGAAGTCGATGCCCGGGTGAACGAAGAATCGTTTGTCTTCCGCGTGGATGGTCGCAAGCCGCAGGTGAGGTGAGATGTCGGCGAGCGCGACCCAACGGCCTCTGGTCTCGCTGGACGAAAGGACCTCGCGCAGGAGTCCGCCGTGTCGATCGACGATACGTGTGCTGGTGAGTGGTTCTTTCGCGAGCAGGTCAACGGGGAAGGGGATGGCGACGACCCAAAAGGAGGCAACCAGGACAAGCCCGCTCGACACGGCGACGAGCCACGTCAGGGCACGGCGCAGACGGGAGCGTCGTGCCGGCGAAACGCCCGGGTCGCCATACGAGTCAACGGCATCGGTTGCGGCTTCGTATGGCGACCGGGTGGGCATCAGAGGACCTTCACATCGAGGGCAGACGACTGACCATAAACCTCGGGCGAATACATCGCATGTGCGCGCGCGGCTGGAGCCGTAAAGCTGCCTTTGGTGGTCGCGCGCACCAGGTAGGTGTGGTTGTGAGTGCCCGAGGGGAGCCAGTCGGCGAAGAGGTGGACGCGGTCGTCGCGCTGCTCGGTGTGCCCGAACACCTGGGGCCTCCAACCGTCGTAGCTTGGGTTTCCGTCGGCGAGCCCAGAGGCGTCGGACCCGGTCGTGGCAAACGACAACATCACCGGTTCGAGGCCCGCGGGGAGCGGATCGTCGACCGCCACGTAGCGTTGGTCGGAGTCGGCTTCGAGCATCAGCTCGACCTTGATGAGCTCTCCCGCGTCGACCTCGGTCGCTGGCTGACCGGCGCGCGGGCCGGCGGCGATGACATAACGTCGATCGAGGCGCAGGCCGTTGTCGATGGCGATGCGAGGGACCTCGTTGGGTGCGTAGTCGAGCCGCATCGACCAGTAGAGCGGCCCGTCCGTCGAGTCGCGCACGATGGCGAGCGTCTTGCCCTGGGCCAGCACTGCCTTCGACATCGGGATGGTCACGGACCTTGGCGTAAAGTTGCCACCTTCGAAGCGCATGTCGGCGAGCGGCTCACCATCGAGCAGCACCTTCACGTTGGTCGAGGCCGTAGCTGACTCGGTGCGGACGAAGTGACGCGCCAGCGCGAGGATGGCAAACGCATTGTCCTGGGTGTTTCCCCAGTGCCCCTCACGCCGGTCAGCCATCATGGCGGCCACGAGCTTGGGCAGGAGCGGGTCGTTCGGCCGCGTCTTCTCGAGCACCATCACGAGGAGCGCGTTGGTGCGCAGGTCCGAATCCATCGTCGACCAGTAATAGCTCTTCTCCGCGCGCTTGACGCGAGCCTCTGCATCGTCCGCCGTGACCTTGGCAGTGACCTCGTCGATGAGCGTCTGGACCATCGCCTTGTCCCCCTTGGCCTCATCGATGGCGAGCGCCAGCAAGAGGCGACTGAAGTCCGGTAGACTCGCGCGGTCCGAGAAGAGCTGCGCGTGGAAGGAGGGCTCGGGAGCGCCGGCGAGGGCGAGCACCCACGCTGCGAGCGGCTTCACCGTCGCGAGCTCGTTCCGCCATTCTTCGAGGCCGGCCGCAGCCTCTCCTTTGAGGATGTCTCGCAGGTAGGTCGTCAGCTTGTCGATCGTGGTCTCTGGCACCGAGAGGTCGCCGATCTTGCGGGCCGTGACGAGCGCGAGACCCGCATAGGCCGAGCCCCACGGGTGTGGGTTTGGCTCGCCGGGCCAGTAGGAAAGGCCACCACTCCAGGTCTGCATCGTGCGAAGGCGGTCGAGTCCAGCCTGTGCCCGTTCGAGGACCTGCGCGCGTGTGATTCCCGGCAGCTCGAGCCCTTCTTGAAGGACCCGAAGCGCGAGCAACGGAAGCGTCGCCCCGGTCGTCTGCTCGACGCAGCCGTAGGGGTATTCGAGCAGGTATTCGAGCGAGGGCAGAAGGTCGTTGAGGCGGCTCGTGGCGACCGTCACCGTCAAGCCACCGACACTCTTATGGAGCCAGTCGGGGATCTCGAGGCGCACGGCTTCGCTGGTCTGAGCGCTCGCCATCGACCCAGTCGTGGTGAGGCGTCGCTCCGCAGCTGGCCACTGGACCGTCACAGGCACTTCGAAGGCGTCGGTCTCGCCATTCTTCGAGCGAACAGTGAAGCGGAAACGAGCTTCGCCGGGGTTCTTGGCGCGAACCCGGAACGCGACCGGCATCGGCTTGCCAGACGGCGTCAACGACGTCGTCGTCGCCCCATCGAGCTCCACCGGACCGGACACCGCCAGCTCGACTTCGACCGCACCCTGGTCCTTGGGCTCGCCGAGCATCGTGACCACTGCGCGTGCCTCGACGACGTCGCCAACCGAGAGAAAACGCGGCAGGGCGGGGCGGATCATGAGCGGCTTGTTGACCTCCAGCTGACTCTCGCCGCGGCCGAATCGCCCGTCTTTCGTTGCCGCGACGGCCATCAAACGGAACCGGGTCAAGTTGTCCGGCAGGTCGAAGCTCACCTCGGTAGAACCCGATTCAGGGACCTGGACGTTGGGCATGAATGCCGCCGTCGTCGCGAAGGCAGAACGATAGTTCTCGGGCTCACCACCTTCGCCGCCGCCGCCCCAATCGCTCTTCATGCCGTCTTCGGGGACGAGCCGTTCCCAGAGGCTCCTGCGAGCGTCGCTCGTGGTGACGGACAGGGGGCGCTCGGCGAACATCGCTGCGTGGGGGTCGGGCGTGCGGTAGCCGGTCAACGCGAGCACACCCTCGTCGACGGCCATAAAGGTCACCTGGCCTGCGACGGGTTTGCCGTTGACGTCGCGCAGCGTCAGCTCGACGGTGGCGCGCTCGCCCGGTCGGTGGCTCGGCTGCTTGGGGGCGACGCCCACGGTGATGCGGCGATCGGTCGTGTCGATGTCGAGCCCGAGGTAGCCCATCCGCGCCTCTGCCAGCTTGCGCCCTGAGGCCTCGCCGGACTTCGGGATGCCGATGAGGACGACCGAGACGTAGGCGTTGGGTACCATGTCCGCGGTCACGGGAAGCTCGATGAGAGGGGCCGACCCGGTGACGTCGAAGACGCGGCGCTCGATGACACCACTGCGCTCGACGGTGACGAGGGCGCGTGCCGTATCGAAGGGAGACTGGACTATCATCTTCGCCGTCTCGCCGACCCGCCACGTCTCGCGTTCGGCGATGAGCGTCAGCTTGCCGGCATCGTTCTCGGACCAGCTCGCGCCGCCGCCCCATGCCCAGACCTGGGTGCGGGTGACCACTTTGCGCCCCCGTGTATCGGTGGCTTCGACTTCGAGCAGGAAGGACCCCGAGCTCGGAACTGAGAGGTCGACCGAGGTCCGTCCATTGTCGAACGTGTCGAGGCGACGCTCCGAGATGAGCTCGTCCTTGTATTCGCTGACCCAGGACTCACCGCCACCTGCGGCTGCCCGCAGCTCGTAGACCCACTCCCGCTTCGACCAGCGCAAGGTCGCGCTCGCAGGCTTCGTGAGCTTGCCTTCCGGGGTCAGTGCGACGACCTCGACCGAGAGCTTGTCGCCCACACCTGCAAATCGCGCGGACGGCTTCACGCCGACATAGACGTCGGAGGACTCGATACGCAGGGTGGATCGGCCGGCCACTGTCTGCTGGTCGACGTCGGTGACCTCGCTCTCCAGGAGGAGGTTCTTCGGACCTGACTCCAGCGACTTCTTCAGCGTGTCACCGAGCTCGGCGCTGATGACCATCCGGCCCGAGGCATCGAGCTTGCCGTTGCCGGACGCCGACACAGCGACCGAGACCTCGGAGGGTCGCCACCAGTAGTCATCGCGATCCTGGGACTCGAAGATGAAGTCGTCGTAGCCGGACGGCGAAAAGCCCGCGGCGCTCGCGGTGATCCACCAGCGAATGTCGGAGTCGGGCATGGAGGCTCCGCTGAAATAGCGGGCGGTGGCCTCAGCTTTCAGCGTGTCGTTCTCGAGCTGCATGCCATCGACCGTTACCTCGAACGTGGTCGCGCGGTAGGCTTCTACACGGAAGGCGCCGGTCACGCTGCCGTTGATGCTGGCCGGGGCGTTGGTCGACGCCGTGATTGCGGCGGCTTCGGCTTCGATCCGCCACCCGCCGAGAGGCGCCGCCCCATCGAGGGCGAGCTCGAGGTCGAAGTCGCCGAACTCGCCAAGCGTCACCTCGCGTGCAAGGGCGCGGTTTCCAAGTGGATCGATGACGCGCACGTTCATGTTGCGGGTCGGCACCGGCTCCAGTGCCCGACCCCGGTCGAGCCTGACGAAGCCCTTGATGTGGACCTTTTCGCCGGTGCGATAGACACCGCGCTCGGTGAAGACCTGGCCCCGAATGACATCGGACTTCGGGTTCCAGACGTAGGGGAGGCCGAAGTCGTATGGGTCGCTGCGATTCTGCCAGCGCTGGAGGTCGATGAACGCGACATCGTCGCCCAGCGTTGCGACCACGATGCGGCCAGCCTCGGTCTGCTCGCTGTCGATAGAGGTTCCGGGCCCAGTGGCGACGCCCCGCTCATCGGTGGTTGCCGTCCAGACGACCTCCCCGCTCTTCTTTGTCGCCTGAACGGTGACGCCGCTGAGCGGGCGCTGGTCGATGAGCGAGGTCACCCAGACGAGGGTGTCCTGAGGGCCGCTCTTCACGATGAGGCCGAGCTCGGTGACCTGGACCAACGCACTTCGCTGAACCGGACCGTCGTTGTCGCCGTTTGCGGATGTCTTGACCTTCAAGAGAACGAGGCCGCGGTTGCCGACGAGTCCGTCTGCCAGCGAGATGGCGTTCGAGCCGTCCGCGTCTGGTTCGACCATGCGCTCGGCCTGGGTCTCCGCGTCATCGAGATTCACGTCGCCCCAGTCCTCCAGGTGTTTCGCGAGGAACGGCCCGAGCTCCTCGCGGGTGATGCGCCGCATGCTGACCGAGAGCGGGCCACTGTGGTGGGCCGAGGCCTCGACGGCTGGGGGAACGTCGCCAGCGGGCGCGAGGTAGCCGGTTCCGCTCACCATACTGAGACGCGCGCGGGGCGGCGTGACCTTGAGCTCCCGGCTGACGGCGGTGGGGAGCCGCTGACCGAGCGTGTCGCGACAACGCGTCGTGACGGTGAGCGTGTAGGTGGTGTCTGCCTTGGCGCCAACCGGGGCGAGAGCGACCGACCATCCCTGCAGCTTGGGGGTTCCGAGATCCAGGGCTGGTTTGACGGTGAAGCACCCGGCCAGCGAAGCCTCGTCAGGCTCCGAGTTGAACGAGATGGTCCACTGGTCTTCCGTGGTGCAGCTTGGCCAGCCGCAGCTCACATCGGTCATGGCGAAGGGCTCGGGGCCGCGAAGATAGCTCACGAAGTCGGCGCCGAGCGGCTGGGGGCCAAGGGCCTTCAGGTCCTTCGAGATGGTCAGTCGATACCAATGATCTGTCTTCGGGGCCTGCGACAGCTCGATGACGAAAGCCTGCTCGTTGGGGCCCGCCTTGAGCTCGAAGTCGGCCGGTGCGAAGCGACCCGCGACGAGCTCGGCCTTGGAGCTCGCCTCGACGATCTCGACGAGCCGCTTGTCGGGGAGCGGAACCGCCTGGTTCCACGCCATGACTATGACCGGGCTCGTGCCAAGCGTTTCCGGGTACATGAGCGTCCCCGCACGAGCCCACATCGCCAACGGGTTCGAGACGAAGCTCAACGCGACTGGGGTCTTCAGCGACCCGGTCGACGTGGTCGCCGACGCAAGCTCAATCGAGAACGCGGTTGCGTTGGGCCAGGGCGCGCTCGGCGTCACCACCAGGGTGTCGGGACGCGTCCACCGCGCAACGGTCTCGATCTTCGGCGTCACGTTCAGGCTCAGGCCTTCGAGCGGGTCGCCGGACTCCAGCGCATCCGGCTTGCGCATCGGTCGATCAAAGGTGAACCGGAGTGCGGTCGGAGCGTTGCTCGGGCCGAGCGCCTGAGCTTTGACTAGGATGTCGGGAGGGAGCTTTGCGGCACTGTCCGACCCCTCAGGTGGGGAGGCGGCACGGGCACGATCGTCGATGAGTCTGGCCGGGTCGGGGAAGACCGAGGATGCCTGGTCGGGCACGGCGATTGAGTCGGTCCCTGAGGTGGGCTTGTCGCACCCCCAGAGGACGGTGAAGGCAAGGGTGAGTGACGCGAGACGGCGCATGATGGCGGCTCCTTGGGTGACGGAAGCAGGTGAGCAAGTTCCATGCCGCCACGGTGTCCCACGTCATCGCATGGCGAGACCCATGCCCCAGCCGGTGCGCGGCGGTTGACGCTTGGGACCGGCACGCCAGACGTCGTGTCTTTCGGACCACAGCCTGTGTCCGTAATGCCACGTCGAGGGCGGGCTTCCGCGCAGACGCTGGTTGACGTCTTGATCCGATTCGCATAACGACCGCCGACTGTCCGGCGGCGCATAAGCCGCGGGCGATTCGGAGGCGGAGATGCTCGACTGCAAGCAGTTCTACGACGACGTGAAGGCCGCGGGGTTCGATTTCTACGCGGGGGTCCCCGACTCCCTGCTCAAGGACCTCTGCGCGTACGTGACCGACCACACGCCGCCCGAGCGCAACATCATCGCCGCGAACGAGGGCAGCGCGCTCGCTCTCGCGACGGGCTATTACCTCGCGACGGGCAAGCCCGGCGTCGTCTATCTCCAGAACTCGGGGCTGGGCAACACGGTCAACCCGCTGACCTCGCTCACCGACGAGGCAGTCTATGGTGTGCCTGTCCTGCTCATCATTGGATGGCGCGGTGAGCCGGGTAAGAAGGACGAGCCACAGCACGTGAAGATGGGCGCCGTCTCCCGCGAAGTCCTCGATGCGGCCGGCGTCGAATGGGCTGAGCTGCCGCAGGACCCCGAGGAGGCCAAGGCCGCCATCGAGCACGCTCGCACGCGTCTCGCGGCCCGTCCCGCCCCCTTCGCGTTCCTCGTGAAGGCCGGGACCTTTGGCAAGTACTCGCTCGTGAACAAGACGCCTGCGCCCTACGCGATGAGCCGTGAAGAGGCCATCGGCCTCATCATCGAGCAGCTCCCGGCGGACGCTCGCATCGTCGCCACGACGGGCATGCCCTCGCGTGAGCTCTACGAGCATCGCGAGCAGCGCGGGGAGCGCCACGACACCGACTTCCTGACGGTCGGCTCGATGGGCCACTCGTCGCAGATAGCACTCGGCATCGCACTCCAGGACAAGTCGAAGAAGATCCACTGCATCGATGGCGACGGCGCGGTGTTGATGCACATGGGCGGGCTCGCCAGCATTGGCACGAGCGGCTGCACCAACTACAAACACATCTGCCTCAACAACGGTGCACACGACTCGGTCGGCGGCCAGCCCACGGTTGCCTTCCAGGTCGACCTGACGGCAGTCGCCAAGGCCTGCGGCTACCCCGCAGTCTTCACCGTCAGCTCCGCCGAAGAGCTGCGCTCCGTCTACCCGCAGTTCGAAGCGGCGTCTGGGCCGGCCTTCCTCGAGGTGCGTGTCAAGATCGGCCATCGCGGCGATCTCGGCCGCCCGAAGATGACCCCGGCCGAGCTCAAGACCGTCTTCATGGCGGCTCTCGCCGAGCGCTGAGAGACCCGCGTCGGCGCGCCACCAACCTGCGTCCGCAGGATTTTGCGTGGAGGTGGCGTGTCGCTGCGCGTGCTGCTATGAGCGGGTTCGCTCGGGGCGTGTATGGTCCACAGAAGGTTGTGGATTCGTATACTGAGAAGCACCCGTCGAACCTGATCCGGGTCATGCCGGCGTAGGGAAGCGTGAGATGTCCAGGTGCATTCCGACTGGCCCCGCGTATTCCCACCCATGCATGGTCGGGTCCGCGCAGCAAGGATGGCCTGATGTCGACTCTCTCCCCTTCGTCCATGACGACCTCGGATCTCGCGCCCACCGCCGAGACGCTACCGCTGCGCGGCGCGCACAACCCGTCGACGAAGTCGCAGGGTACGTCGCCCGGTTCATTCGCGAATGCCCCTGACATCGGTGGGCCGCTTGCTTTCTCGTCGCCCGACACGCCGAACATGCCGGCGCCGAGCGCCAAGACCGCGTGGGACTTCATGCCCGCCGACTGGACCTTCGACGGTCATCGCTGGCACGCTCCCGAAGGTTTTGTTCCAATCACCCAGCTGGAGAACGCGCGGCTCGGAGTCATCACCACTGAGATGGTGCGTGTCGCCGAACGCGAGCGTCACCTCACGCCCGAGCAGGTGCGCGACGAGGTCGCCGCCGGTCGTTTGATCATCCCGGCGAACAAGGTCCACCTCGGCTACGGGCTCGACCCGATGGCCATCGGGCGCGCGACGAAGACCAAGGTCAACGCCAACATGGGGGCGTCCCCTATCGCGAGCTCGACCGACGAAGAGGTCGACAAGCTCCGCTGGGCGGAGCGCTGGGGCGCCGACACCGTCATGGACCTGTCGACCGGTGGTGACCTCGATGCCTGCCGTCAGGCCATCATCAAAGCTTCGTCCGTGCCCATCGGCACGGTCCCCATCTACTCGATGATCATCGGGCGCAAGATCGAAGACCTCGGCTACGCCGACATCCTCGAGTCGTTGCTTCACCAGGCCAAGCAGGGCGTCGACTACTTCACGATCCACGCGGGTGTCATGCGTGCACACCTGCCGTTCGTGCGCGACCGCCTCATCGGCATCGTCTCGCGCGGTGGCTCGCTGCTCGCCAAGTGGATGCTGCAGCATGGTGAAGAGAACCCGATGTACACCCTCTTCGAGGACATCTGCGACATCATGCGCCGCTACGACGTGAGCTTTTCGCTCGGCGATGGGCTGCGTCCCGGTGGGCTCGCGGACGCCACCGATGCGGCTCAATTGGCGGAGCTCCACACGCTTGGTGAGCTCACCGAGCGCGCCTGGCGAAAGGGTGTCCAGGTCATGGTCGAGGGCCCGGGCCATGTCCCCTTCGACCAGATCGAATTCAACATGAAGCTGCAGCGCCGCCTCTGCCACGGCGCTCCGTTTTATGTGCTGGGTCCACTCGTGACCGACATCTTCCCCGGCTACGACCACATCACGAGCTGCATCGGTGCGACGGCGGCCGCTTATCACGGCGCCAGCATGCTCTGTTACGTGACCCCCAAGGAGCACGTCGGCCTGCCCAAGAAGGACGACGTCAAGCAGGGCTGTATCGCCTACAAGATTGCGGCCCATGCCGCTGACGTGGCGCTCGGCATCCCGGGCAGCCGTGACCGCGACGACGAGCTCACGAAGGCTCGCGCGGCACTCAACTGGGAGCGCCACTTCGAGCTCGCGTTCGACGGCGAGTTCGCACGCGCACTCCACGACGAGGACCTCGACGTCGACACCGACTTCTGCGCCATGTGTGGCCACGACTGGTGCTCGGTCCGAATCTCGAAAGAAATCGTCGAGTTCACTAGCGGCAAAGACGCTGCCTCGCAGCGCGACAAGGTCCTCAAGTCGCCGGCACTCACGCCCGAGCAGCGTGAGGTCCTCCAGAAGCGCGGCGTCCTCCCGGCCGAAGAGCTGCACCGGCTCGCGACCAAGACGAAAAAGGCGCTCGGCGCCGAGGCGCAAAAGGCGGCCTGCCACTCGGATGTCGCCGATGATGACGTGGCATTGCGTATCCAGGAAGCCACCCTCATCGGGTCGACGCTGGTCGCGGTGTCGGCCGAGCCGTGAGCTCATCATCCCATGGCAGCCTGTCGCGAATCTTCGTGCATCCCCTGAAGTCGGGGGCTGGCCATGAGGTCTCGCGTTGGCTCCTGGGTGCGACCGGGCTCGTCCACGACCGCGGCTTGATGCTCGTCGATCCGGCCGGCGACTTCGTGACGTTGAGGGGGACACCTCGGCTCGTCACGATTGTTCCCCGGCCGTTCGAGGTCGACGCGCACACTGTAACGTTCAGCTCGCTTGGAAGCCCCGAGCTGGCCGATCTCGACGTCGCGGTCGGTACGTCCGACCCCAGGTCCACGACCACCCGCGTGCAGATCTGGGGCGAGTGGGTCGACGCGAGGCTCGTCTCTGCCGATGCGGACAGCTGGTTCTCGGCGGTGCTCGGACGTCCGGTCCGATTGGTTCGGCTCGACCCGGACCGCGCCCGCCGAGTCGACCCGACCTACGCGCGCCCAACCGATACGGTCGGCTTTGCCGATGGGTTCCCTCTCCTCGTCATCGGCAGCGCGTCGCTCGAAGCTCTCGACCGCGACGTCGAGGCCTTCGAGGTGACGGCCGAACGGTTCCGCCCAAACCTCGTCATCGAGACCTCGGTCCCTTGGATCGAGGACAGCTGGCGTCGCATTCGCATCGGCGGCATCGAGCTCGAGCTCGTGAAGCCGTGCGCCCGCTGCGTCGGAATCAACGTCGAGCCCAGGACGGGCACGTCGGGGCGGGAGCCGCTCCGAACGCTCGCGAAGACCCGCACCCGCGATGGTCAGGTCTTTTTCGGGCACAACGCCCTTCATCGCGGGGTTGGGTGGCTCGCCGTCGGTGACCCCCTCGAGGTCCTCGAGCTCGTCGGTGACCCGACCACTGGCGCATGAGCCCTCACCCGGGGCCACCCTCCGAACCCCCAGCTCGCGCGACGCGGAGCCCGTTCATGGCCAGACAGCACTCCTCTCCGCTCTTCGCGTGCACCTCGGCGACCGGTGCCCGGGCCTCGCTCCTGCTCGCCCTCGTCTTCGCTTGCGGGATCTCCGCGCACGCCAAGCCGAAGCCCGAAGCGCTCTCGACGCTGGCCATCCAACCAGCGCAACAGGCCGTTTCGGTCGGTGAGATCGTCGCGGCCTGGTCGCCCGACCTCCGCTCGGTGCTCGGCTTCGACCTCGCGGGAAAGCGGCTCTGGCGCCTGCCGACTGGTGACCAGGGCGGCATTCGCGACCTCGGGGTCCACGGTGACAAGGTCCTCGCCTATGCCGGCACCGAGGCGCTCGTCATCGAGCCGAAGTCCGGCAAGGTGCTCGGCCGTCGCGCCAACGTCGCGCTGCTCGGGACTGGCGACGCCTCTACCGATTGGTGCCGGATCGAGAATCGGGACGGTGTCTGCGCGAAGCGGTGCGCTTGCAGCTTCGAGCTCGTCGACTGCGATACGCTCACCACTGTAGGGCCAAGCGTGCAGCTCTCACGATTCGAGGAGCTGGATCAGGACGGCGCCCGAACGACACACTGCCCTTTATTTTCGGGCGCGCTCCTGGGGCGCGCGGGCGATGCCCTCATCGCGAGCTTCCCGATCAAGAACGACACGCCTTTCTTCGGTGTCCCCGAAGAGACCATCGCCGTCTCGTCCTCCACCGGGGACGTGCTCTGGCGCTCTGCCGACTTCGGCCGCTTCGAACCCGAGCTCTCGGGTGTTGCGAGCGACGGCAAGACCTGCTTCGTCGGGAGCCTCGGCGGATCCCTCATCGTATTCGATTGTCAGAGAGCGTCGCCCAGGTGGCGGCGAACCATCTCGATTATCAAGGGAATCGAGACTCAGATCGGGGCGCTTCCCCCAACCCCCTCAGGGCCTCGAGCCCTACTTGTTCGTGATGGCCGCAAGGCGCTGGCCCTCGACCTCGCGTCAGGCTCGGTCCTGTGGTCCAACGATCTGTCGCCGAAGGCCGTGGCGCTCACCGACCCGCCTCCCACGGGCAGCGACCTGCACCGCTTCGTTCTCACCCGCGACCGCAAGGTGGAGACGGCTACCCTCTATGAGAGCGCCACTGGCAAGGTCATCGCCGAGCTGCCGATGCCGGTCGGAACTCGGACCTTCCCGGTGCGAACGGCCTGGGGCTGGTTCGCCCTGGGTGAGTCGGAGCTCGTCGCTTTCGGGCCCGCCGGCGCGACGCTCATGAATCGTGGACTCGCTCGTACCCACACGCCGATCTCGGCCGGTGCCCACCTGCTTTTCGTGTCCGATCAGAAGTTCGACATCGTGCAGGTCGTCCCCGGGAACGCGGCCACCAGCTTCCCTTCCACGACTGTGTCCGGCCAGCTCGGTCGTGCGAGACCGATAACGCTCGTCGAGCAGTCCGACGGGCTCGCGGTGGTCCTGTTGCGTGAGGGCAAGAGTGCCTGGGATGCGAGTGATCCCGAAACCTTCGGTGAGCTCCACTTCATGCGCCTGCGCTGACGTCTCCGCGCCTTCCGGCTCTGCCTCCGTGGGCAGCGTGCCGGGCTCGAGGTCCTCACCAGGCTTCCCGTTCTCGACGTCCTCGTCGCTCGCGCTCTCGTTCAGGCACGGTTCTCCAACGCCCTCGAGCCGCACGGCCATGCTGCCGCCACGTGTCGTCCCCCAGCCGACCTCGAGCAGCGCCTCACTCGCTCCGAGCTCTCTGGCGA
Organism: uncultured Myxococcia bacterium; assembly: GCA_942493285.1. Taxonomy (GTDB): domain Bacteria; phylum Myxococcota_A; class UBA9042; order PHBI01; family PHBI01; genus WYBB01. Next base: position 3,635,032 of record OW818691.1, on the reverse strand, counting down.
GAAACTCCACATCGAAGTCGAGTCGACCACCGGGTGGCACGATCCGCGCCCCGACCAGTGGCCAGCGATTGCCGCGCAAGGGCTCGAGCAGGGTCCATGCGCGCCTCTCCGCGTCGTCGGTCCCGACCTCCGTCACAGCGAGCGACACCGCCACCGCTTCGGTCGTGTCGTTGAGTAGGACCATCGCCTCACGCACCGCCTGACCCAGCGGGACAGCCCTCGCCTCAGCCGCATCGCTGCCAGCCGTCATCGACTCGACCCGATCGAGTGGCACTCTGTAGGTCTCGCCAGCCGCAAGTCGCCGACCGTCGACCCCGATGACCTCGATCCGACCGGACCTCGTGTCCGGCTCCCGCCCGCGCTCCCTCACCTCGACATCGCAGCCGGAACCCAGCAGCCCCAGGCTGAGCACAGCACACCATCTTCCCCTCAAGCTTCGATACCACGTCGACATCTGAATTCTCCCCGCGACGCATCCGCGCATCGCACGCGAGGAAAGTCGCAAGGGCTGCGAGTGGTTTTCGATACGAAAAGTCGAGCCCTAGCAATTGCAAATAGTTGCATGGCTCGGGAGTGTCCCACGGTGTCCCATTTTTTGGCGAATGGGACACTTTTGCCGGCCAACTCGGCACGTGCAGGTCCGCCGCACCGACACATCGGGCAGGGGCCGCGGAACCCATCTCGGCGATAGGTTTTGCGAGGAGGGTCTGCTACCTTTCGGCCGCCATGACGAAGAACCATCCGAAACCCTTCCGCGAGGCCCTGGACGGCGGCCACATCGTATCCGACGGCGCCATCGGGACGCTGCTCTACGAACGCGGCGTCTTCATCAACACCGCCCTCGAAGAGGTCGCGCTCGCGAAGCCCGCGCTGCTTCGCCAGATCCACAGCGAGTACCTGGACGCGGGGGCCCAGATCCTCCAGACGCACACCTTCGCGGCCAATCGCGCCAAGCTCGCGCGCTATGACCTCGCCCACAAGTTCGAAGCGATCAATCAGAAGGCCGCCGAGATCGCCCTCGAGGTCGCCAACGGCAAGGCCTGGGTCGCGGGCTCGATGGGACCGACCTCGATCATGCCGGGCCTCATCGCAGACCAGCAGCTCACCGAGATCCGCGCCATGTTCCGCGAGCAGGCGCAGGTCCTCGCCAACGCTGGTGTCGACATCATCATGCTCGAGACCTTCCGCCTCCTTTCCGAGATGCGTGTCGCCATCGAGGCGGTGCGCGAGGTCTGCGACCTGCCGATCATCGCGCAGATGGCCTTCGACGCCGAAGGCCGCACTGCCGATGGCGCCGACCCGGTCCGTTCTGTGACGCTGCTCAAGCGTTGGGGGGCGACGGTAGCAGGCGCCAACTGCGTAGAGGGGCCGGATGCGACCTTCAGGGCCGCGACGTTGATGCTCGGCCACGGGATCCCGGTCTCGGCCCAGCCCAATGCAGGCTACCCGCGTCTGCAGGACGGCCGCCTCATCTACATGGCGACGCCCGAGTACTTCGGGGTCTTTGCCCGCCGCTTCTTCAAGGCAGGCGTGACCATCGTCGGTGGCTGCTGCGGCACCAATCCAGACCACATCAAACGGGTCGCAAATGCGCGCCGGATGTTGGGAGGAGGCGCCGAAGACGTCATCGAGATAACTTCCGGCCCAGCGTCCGACAAGCCGGTCGAAGCCGTCGGCCTCGAACCAGTGCCGTTTGCCCAACGCACGAAGCTGGCCGACAAGATCGACCGCGTCTACCGCGAGCGAGTGCTGGCCAATTCCTCGAGTATCAAGATATCGCGCGAGAACTTCGTCGTCTCCGTCGAGGTCAATCCACCTCCCGGCCTCGATCCGAAGAGCGCGCTCGAAGCCGCTCGTATGCTTCGTGATGGTGGCGCCGACGTCATCAACATCGCCGATGGACCACGCGCCTCGGTTCGTATGAGCAACCAGGCACTCGCCCAGCTCATCCAGCGCGAGCTCGGCATCGAGGTGATCCTGCATGTCTGCTGTCGTGACCGCAACCTCTTGGGTTTGCAGTCCGATCTGCTCGCGGCTCATGTGCTCGGGGTCCACAACCTCGTCATCATCACAGGTGACCCACCCAAGCTCGGCGACTACCCCCACGCGACCGCGGTCTTCGACCTCGACTCCATCGGGCTCCTGCGGATGGTCAACGGGCTCAACCGCGGCATCGACCCGGCGGGCAAGGCGTTCGGCGCTACGACCCGCTTCATGTGCGCCTGCGGGGCCGAGCCGGCCGCGCTCGACTACGACCGCGAGCTGCGCCGACTCGAAGCCAAGAAGAAGGCCGGCGCAGAGCTCATCATGACGCAGCCCGTCTATGACCCGGCACTGCTGCGCCGCTTCCTCGACGACACGCGCCACCTCGGTCTGCCAGTCCTCGTCGGCATCCTGCCGCTTGCCAGCTACCGCAACGCCGAGTTCCTCCACAACGAGGTCCCGGGCATGACCATCCCCGAGTCGGTGCGTGAGCGGATGAAGCGCGCGAAGAAGGGGCCTGAGGCCCGAAACGAGGGCATTCGTATCGCGCAGGAGACGCTCCTCGAGATCGCACACGAGGTCGTCGGCGCCTACATCATGCCGCCGCTTGGGCGCTACGTGTCGGCGCTCGAGGTGCTCGAGCCGCTGGGCTACACGCCGCCTGCCACCGATCCCGCATCCGGAGGTGACAGGTGATCGGACCAGAGATCAGCCGCCTGTTCTGCACTGCCGACCTCATCCCGTTTGGGCCTGCAGCCCTCGTGGCCTGCGCCGCGGTGCTCATCGCATGCGGCTCTTGTGGCACCGAGGCAACGAGCACGCCGCCCTTCGAGTACCCGACCATGTGTCAGGTCGGCCAGGACACGCGCCCACTGGCCGAGCTGCGTCTCGTCGATGCCTTCCCGACGCTGAGCTTCCAGCTACCCATCGCGATGGCCCACGCCAACGACGGCAGTAAACGCCTCTTCATCGGCGAGCGTATGGGCAAGATCCGCATCGTCCATCCGGGAGGGCCGACGGGGCCCGGTGGGCCAAGCATTCCGCCGCGCATCGTGGACAGCCTCGACTTCGTGAGCCAGGTCCATCCCGCCTTCGAGTGTGGCTTTCTCGGTCTGGCCGTGCACCCACGCCACGCCGAGACCAGGACGCTCTACACGAACTACTGCACCCGCAAGAACAACCAGACCTTCTCCATCATCTCAGAATGGACCATGCGCCAGGACGACCCTGACGTCGTCGACCGCGACTCGGAACGAGTCCTCATCGAGCTGCGCCAGCCGTGGGACAACCACAACGGCGGCTCACTCGTATTCGGGCCCGACGGCTTTCTCTACGCAGGTTTCGGCGACGGAGGCAGCGGCAACGACCCGAACAATGCCGGCCAGGATCTGCAAAACCTGCTCGGAAAGATCCTGCGTATCGACGTCGACGACCGCGGCACGGAGAGCCGACCCTACGGGATTCCGGTCGACAATCCGTTCGCGGACGGAGTCGGTGGCAAGCCGGAGATCTACGCCTGGGGCATGCGAAATCCTTGGCGCATGAGCTTCGACCGTCAGACGGATGAGCTCTGGGTGGGCGACGTGGGACAAGACCTCGTCGAAGAGGTGGACATCGTCGAGCGCGGCAAGAACTACGGCTGGAAGGTCATGGAAGGCACGAGCTGCCGCCCGGGCGGGCCGGCCGACTGCGACAAGACCGGCCTCGAGCTGCCGGTCCTCGAGTACCCGCGCAGTCTCGGCCGTTCGATCACCGGGGGCTACGTCTATCGCGGAACTGCAACACCTTCGCTGACGGGGCGCTACGTGTTCGCCGACTACACCTCGCGTGGGCTCTTCGTGTGGCAGAAGGGTGACCCTAACCCGACGAAGTCGACCATGACGACGCCTGGCGGCGTCGCGTCGCTCGGCGAGGACGAAGCCGGTGAGCTCTACCTGCTCGAGCTCGAGACCAATACCATCCGTCGCTTCGAGGAGGGCATTGGCAATCCGGTGGTGCCTCCTCCCGAGCGCCTCTCGTTGACCGGGTGCTTCGCCGACCTCGCCACCCTCACGGTCGCCGAAGGACTCCTTCCCTACTCGCCGCAGTGGCCCTTCTGGTCGGATGGCGCTGACAAGGCGCGCTGGGTCGTCTTGCCCGACGGCGCCAAGATCGTACCAACGCCTCCGAACGAAGGCCCGTGGCGCTTCCCGGTCGGCACGGTCTACGTCAAACACTTCGAAATAGCAGAGACTTCGGGCAATGTGCGGCGGCTCGAGACACGCTTCCTCATCCAGGAAGACCTCGGGGTGCGGGGCTTCACCTACCGCTGGAACGACGAAGGCACAGATGCCTAGTTGCTCGACGATGGTCAGCGCACGCCAGTCACGACCAGTGCCGGCACTTTCGAGTGGCATTTCCCCTCACCCGGCGAGTGTGTCACCTGCCATCGCGGCAGTGGCGTGCTCGGCCTCGACGGCTACCAGCTCGACACCGAAGCGCGTGACTGGGAGCGCATGGGTCTGCTCTCCACGAAGGCGCCGACGGTCACCGTCCATCCTACGCCGACGTCGAACGCGTCGACCGAGGTGAAGGCGCGAGCGTGGCTCGACGTGAACTGCGGCTACTGCCACGACAGCGGCGGGCCTTCAGGAACACCGCTCGACCTGCGGCAGGCGACCGCGCTCTCGGCGACCGAGACCTGCGACAAGCCCGCCATTCGTGGTCCAGCCGGCATCGAGCCGGCGTCCGAAGCGCGGGTCATCGCGCCCGGTCAACCCGACAAGTCTGTCCTCTACGTGCGGTCCTTGCGTCGCGACAACCTGATGATGCCGCCGCTCGCGACCTCGATCCCCGACCCGTCGCTGTCCATCGTGCGCGACTGGATCACCGCTCTCGAGACCTGCGAATAGCGGTGCTCCTCGGCGAGGTCTTCAGTCCTCGAAGGCGTCGGTCACGGCCCCGAACGAGGCGCTGCCGACGAGCCGCGCATACTTTGCGAGCACACCGCTCTTGACGGTCGGAGCCGGGGCCCGCCACGCCGCGCGGCGTTCTTCGAGAACCTCATCAGATACCTCGATGTTCAAGGTATTCGTCGTTGCGTCGATGACCACGATGTCACCGTCTCGAACGAGCGCGATAGGGCCGCCAACCGCAGCTTCGGGCGCGACGTGGCCGACGACCATGCCGTGGGTTGCCCCTGAGAACCGTCCATCGGTGATGAGGCCGACCGCACCACCCAGGCCCTGCCCGATGAGCGCCGAGGTCGGGGCCAGCATCTCGCGCATGCCCGGCCCGCCGCGAGGCCCTTCGTAGCGGATGACCATCATGTCGCCAGCCACGATGTCGCAGCGCTCGATGGCGGCCATGGCGAGCTCTTCCGAGTCGTAGCAGCGGGCGGGTCCACGCATGACGGGGACCTTGACGCCGCTGACCTTGGCGACCGAACCCTCGGGGGCAAGCGTGCCCGTGAGGATAGCGATGTGGCCCTTCTCGTAGACCGGCCGGTCCCACGAACGGATGACTTCGCCATCGGGAGTTGCTTCCACGTCGGCGAGGTTCTCGGCCACGGTCTTGCCGGTCACGGTGAGCGCGTCGCCGTGGATGAGGCCGTGTTCGAGCAGCATCTTCATGATGACCGGTACGCCGCCGACGCGATGGAGGTCGGTGGCCACAAAGCGCCCTGCGGGCTTGGTGTCCGCCAGGTGCGGGGTACGCAGGCGAATGGCCTCGAAGTCGGCGAGCGTCAGGGGGACCCCCGCTGCGCGCGCGATGGCGAGGAGGTGCAGCACCATGTTGGTCGAGCCGCCTATGGCCATACCGACGGTGATGCCGTTCTCGAACGCTCGGCGATCGAGTATCTTGGCCGTCGAGATATCGTGTCGGATGAGGCCGACGAGTGCGCGCCCGGCGTCGGCCGCAGCGGCGACGATCTCGTCGTCGGGGTTGGCCATGGTCGAGGTCCTGGGCAAGGACAGCCCCATCGCCTCGATGACACACGACATGGTGTTCGCCGTGTACATGCCGCCGCATGACCCAAAGCCCGGACAGGTTTTGCGTTCGATGGCCGCGAATGTCTCGCGATCCATCCTGCCGGCCGTCAGCGCACCGACGGCTTCGAAGGTGGAAGCGATGGTGAGGTCGACACCCGCGTGGTGGCCGGGCTTGATGGTGCCGCCATAGACGAAGATGGCGGGCAGGTTCAGCCGCGCCATGGCGATGACAGCGCCCGGCATGTTCTTGTCACAGCCGCCGACGGCGAGGACGGCGTCCATGCTCTGACCGCGGATGACGGTCTCGATTGAGTCGGCGATGACCTCACGCGAGACGAGCGAGAGCTTCATGCCGGCGGTGCCCATCGAGATCCCGTCCGAAACGGTGATGGTGCCAAACGTCTGAGGCATGCCTCCGGCTTCGCGGACCGCACGCTCAGCCGCGTCGACCAGGCGGTCAAGACCGGCATTGCAGGGGGTGATGGTCGAGTGGGCGCTCGATAGGCCGATGATCGGCTTGTCGAAGTCGCCGTCGCCAAAGCCGACCGCCCGAAGCATGGCGCGGTTCGGGGCACGGGAATCGCCTGCAGTTACAGTTGCGCTCTGCTTGTTTCGGGGATTGACCATTGGTGAAATCCAATCGTGGCGAGGACCCGTGTCCACTGGGACACGTTATGGCGCACCGTGTCATGGCTCGTTGGCGAATTCCAGCAGCCTCCGTGCGTATGTCCTCAGTTCCCGACGCAGACATGCCGATGGTCCGGCTGTAGTTGTCTCGTATTCGACTTCGATTCCGAGTCGGGGTAGGAAAACAGCACTGCTTGGGGGGGTCACGGTTGACCCGTGGGAGGATTGAGCCATGAAATTCTTCGTCGCATCATTAGGACTGCTGGCACTTCTCTCCAGCACCTCGTTCGGTAACGAACCGCAGGACAAGGCTCAGGGGCCCCAGCCGGCTCGCGCCGAGCCCCAGGCCGAGGTCATCCGCCTGCCGACGCGTATCAGCGCGTTGTGTGAGAAGGCCAAGGGCGACACCGCGACCATCTGCGCCGAGTACGAGACCCTCTACATGCAGGTCGAGCGCGAGAAGGTCGAGGCCAGGAAGCGCCTTCAAGAGATCACCCGCGGCGGCGTGGCCGAGACGCTCAACTAGCCAGGTCCGCTCTGCGAGACCTGCGCCTGACTTGACGGTCCCGACGAGCGCCATTGCGACGGCCCGCGAAAGCTGGCATTGACGCTGGCCATGTCGAGCGACCTCGTCATCAATGAACGACTCGTGATCTCCGGAGAGGACATCACGACGACCGCCGTAACGTCGTCTGGGCCGGGGGGCCAGAACGTGAACAAGGTGGCGACCAAGGTCGAGCTGCGCTTCGATCTCGAAGGAAACACCTCGCTGCGCCCAGACGTCAAAGCCCGCCTACGCGAGCTGGCGAAGGGTAGGCTGGACGCCGACGGCCGCATCATCTTGACGAGCCAGCATACCCGCAACCGGATCCGCAACCTGGCCGACGCGCGGCTCAGGCTGGCGGAGCTCATCCGTGAGGCGCTCGTCCCGCCCAAGCCTCGGCACGCGACCAAGCCTACGCGCGGGTCGCAGATCCGCCGTGTCGACGAGAAGAAGCGGCGCTCCGTGGTGAAGCGTGGGCGTCAGAGCGGCGGCCCGGACGAATAGGCGTGGTCGGGTGCTTGGGTCTTTGCGCTGACGTCTCGATGCGTTTCGGCACCACAAAGGACGAAACGCATCGAGACCGATCGGATCGCTCGGGCGAACCTTCCCGCCCCAATCGTATGAGCGGGGCGGTCGCCTGAGCAGACGTTTCTCCTGACCCAGGGCTCAAGGGGATTCGGCCGGCGCTGCGAATCGCAGAGGCTCGTCAGTCATGCGAGGACCGGCGCGAACGACCTCGAGCGTCGGAAGCGTCGTTCCGGACTCGACGGTGAAGCGCCCTTCGACCCAGAGCTGGGCGCCGTCCTTCGCGTAGGCGGCCGTACCGATGCTGGTCAGGTCGACCAGTTTGATCGCGGTGTGTGGGGATGCGGGGGACTGGCCGACCGCAAATGGTGGGCACTCACAAGTCGCGGCATCGGTGCGTTTGAAGACGGGCACACGCACATGCTCGCGGGCGCCGCCCTTCGCGCTTGCGGCCCGACTGGCGAGCCACTTCTCGAGCTCGGCGACATCGGCGGGAAGGAAGCCGGGGGCGGCCGCGAGGGCAGGGGGCGTGTGGGTGGGTTTCATTGGACCTGCCATAGGGGGCGCCTCGGTCTCGGCGTTTGCGGCGGGGCCGGCCGGCTGCGAGGTGCTCGGGCCACAAGCCCAGAGCGCAGCGACGAACAACGGAATCAGGGACAGGCGCATACGACCTCCGGCGGGGCGGGTGATGACCGCTGTCATTTGAAACGTCTGCTCGCCACGTCGCAGGCCCGCGAAGGAGCGGGCCGGAGCGTGTGCGAGCGATCCGATCACGTCGCCTTGCGTTTCATCGCTTTGTGGTGCGGAAACGCATGGCGACGTACGCCGGCATCATCGCACAAATGCGAGCATCCGTGGCGACAGGCCGGTCTCTTCGCGTTCGACCCACCTGCACTTCAGGCGGCAATACAAGGTGGCTCGGTGCCCGCTTGCCATAATGGGGCGCTTGGCCAAGACTCGTCGGTCGGAGGGGCGATGCGCGAACGCGACGAGCAGGCCAAAGCGGGACAGAGACAGGCGATGCTTGGTGCTGGTGGGCGACGCGTAATCGCCTGGTCGATTGCATCGCTGCTGGTTGCCGTGTCTACGAGCATGGTTCGCGCAGGCGAGGGCGACGGCTTCAACGTGGACCTCTATCGGCCGGCCCCGGTCCTCGGTCGCTCCATCCTCGGGGTCGGTACCTCGGAGCTGCTCGAGCACGGTCGGCTCTCGTTGGGCGCTACTTTTTCCTATCAAGACGACCCGCTCACGATGGTCGACGCGGTCGATCGGGACCTCGTCCTCGCGCGCTTCATCGACCATCGCGTCGCGGCGGACCTGTTCGTGGCCGTGGGCCTCTTCGACTACGTCGAGTTGGCGCTCTCGATGCCGCTCGTCTTGAGTCAGGGCGGGGATGACCTCGCGGCCCTCGGGCGACCCGATGAAGAGGTGGCGGGGTTCGCGATAGGCGACCTGCTGTTGGTGCCGAAGGTCAAGATCCTGGGCGGTGCCGAGGGGTTCCAGCTGCACCTCGCAGCGCAGGTGGCGATTCCTATCGGCGACCAGGCGGCCTTCGTTTCTGATGGAGCCGTGCGTGTGACGCCACTGCTCGGGCTCGGGTTTGCGACGGGTGGCTTTCGGGTTGCGGCCGAGGTCGGATACGAGCTGCGTGAGAAACGTACGGCTGCCACCTACGTCGGTGAGGATGTAGTGCGATGGGGGCTTGGCCTTCGGGTGCCGCTCGTGGGGTTGGGCGAGTCGGGTCGCCTGGGCCTGCTCGTCAGTGGGCAGGGGACGGTGCAGACCGCGAAGGGCGTAGACCCCGACGACCCGAGCCGAACGCTGCAGGACGACCCGTCGGTCTCCGTCGAGGCGTTGGGCGCGGTCGAGCTGGCGTTCGGTGGGCTCGTCATCGTTGCAGGTGGTGGGACCTCGCTGGTGCGTGCGGTAGGGTCGCCGGATGTCAGGGCGTTCCTGGCCCTCGGCTGGACGGCTGGCCCGTCGGATGATCGCGATGGCGACGGTATCGACGATGCGCTGGACAAGTGCATCGACGACGAAGAGGACGAGGACGGCTTCGCGGACGAGGACGGATGTCCCGACCCGGATAACGACGGCGACGGGGTCCTCGATGGGCGCGATCGATGCCCGGACGTCGTCGGCGTGGCGGCCGAGTCGGGGTGTGTCTCGAAGGTGACCGACCGCGACGGGGACGGCCTCTCGGACGACGCCGACAAGTGCCCAGACGAGCGCGAGGACAAGGACGGATTCCAGGACCAGGACGGATGTCCCGACCTCGACAACGACGCTGACGGTGTCGCGGATACGACCGACAAGTGTGCGCTGGCACCCGAAGACAAGGACGGCTTCGAGGATGGTGACGGCTGCCCCGACCCGGACAATGATGGTGATGGGGTCGCGGACGGCGCGGACAAGTGTCCGAATCTGCCCGAGGTTTTCAATGGTTTTGAGGATGTCGACGGCTGTCCGGACAACAACGACAAGGACCTCGTCCTGACGGCCAAGGCCATCGAGCTGAAGAAGCCAGTCGCCTTCGCGGCCTACTCGGACAAGATCAAACCCGAGTCGCTCGACATCCTCGATCGCCTGGCCAAGCTGTTGGTCGCGCACACGTACCTGACAAAGGTGGCGGTCGAGTCACACACCGACTCCGAGGGTACCGACGAGGCCAACCTCGCGCTCACACAGAAGCGCGCGCAGGCGGTCGTCGACTACCTGGTCAGTAACGGTGTGGCTCGTGAGCGCCTCGTTCCCAAGGGGCTCGGGGAGAGTCGGCCGCTGGTGCCGAATGACCGGCCGGCTCGGCGGGCGCAGAATCGGCGCGTCGAGGTCTACATCCTCGAGACCCGATGAGTGTTGTCTTCCGCGGTGCGAAGCGAGCGGAGATGAACGGAGCAATCCGGGATTGCCAGGCGGTCGGGCTCATGGCTTCATGGGTCTGCTCGGGTGCGGGCCCGAATCGAAGGGAACCAAGATGAAGATGATGTCGTTGCCGTTGGTGGTTTGGGTCGTCGGGTCTTCGTCCGCCGCGATGACCGTGGGCGCGGGATGTTCGAAGACGGAGCAAGCGCCCGTTGCTGAAGCCGGTGATGCGGTCGCGGCCGAGCCTGCCGGACGCCGTATCGACCTCACTGACAACGCCGAGGTCGAGCGTGTGGCGCTCGAGTCGGTCAAGGCCTACCGCGAGAAGAACCTCGAGAAGCTAGCCGACCTCGGTCCACCCAAGGCGCGGGAAAAGCTGATCTTTCTGGAGCCGCGTAATCCAAACTACGCGAAGCTCCTGGGAGACGACACGTGGCGGATGAAGTCGCTCAAGGCATGGCCGGGCGACAAGCTGACCAAGATCAGCCGTGGTATCGATGATGTCGCGCTCGGCTGGTACCACCAGGACGAGACCTACGAGTACGCTGTCGAGGTGCGCAAGGTCGACGGCAAGTGGACCTTCTTCGACCTCGTGCAGAAAGAGAGGGCCGGCGCGGCCAAGCCGGCGACCGCTCCAGCGTCGACGCCTCCGAGCCAGGGTGCTGCCCCGGCCGAACCCGCCCCGGCCGCTGCGCCCACTCCGGCAGCTGCCCCGACCGAGCCGAAGCCGGCCACGCCCTGACGTCGCCTGGGCGCTACTTGTCCTCGGCCCGGGTACCCTCGAGCCGAGTCCAGGGGCCGCACAACCTTGGGAATGACCGACCCGAACCCATCAGAAGTGTGTGGTTTGGTCCGGGCCAGGGGTGGAAAGTACACGTTATCGGGTCTGTCGCGTGGGGGCGATGACGAAGCCTGTGAGCCTGCATCGGGTTTGACGTCAGCGCATGTTGTGGTGCACTTCATGCACCGTGGCTTGCCGCACAGGACCTGAGTCCGGTCCTCTTCACCCGAGGTGCTCGCGATGTCGTCTTCCACCCTGCCTGCTTTCGAGTTCCCAGCCTGGGTCACCAACACCAGGGCCCGCAGCTGGATCCAGTCCGTGGTCGAGCTTTGCGAGCCGAGCAACGTCCATTTCTGCGACGGTTCGGTCGAGGAGTATGACCGGCTCTGCGGCGAGCTGGTCGCCGGCGGCACCTTCAAGAGGCTCAACCCCGAGAAGCGCCCGAACAGCTATCTAGCCTGGTCGGACCCGTCCGACGTGGCCCGTGTCGAGGACCGCACCTTCATTTGCAGCCTGCGTAAGCAGGACGCCGGGCCGACCAACAATTGGAAGGATCCCCGCGAGATGAAGGGCATCCTGGAGGGACTCTTCAAGGGCGCGATGCGTGGCCGGACACTCTATGTGATCCCGTTCAGCATGGGCCCCATCGGCTCCCCCATCTCGCAGATCGGCATCGAGATCTCCGACTCCGCCTACGTCGCCGTCAACATGCGCATCATGACGCGTATGGGCAAGGCTGTGTTTGCGGCTCTTGGCGACGGGGACTTCGTGCCGTGCCTGCACTCGGTCGGCGCCCCGCTCGAGCCCGGCCAGGCCGACGTGTCGTGGCCGTGCAGCAAGACCAAGTACATCGTCCACTTCCCCGAGGAGCGCGCGATCTGGAGCTACGGCAGCGGGTACGGCGGCAACGCGCTGCTCGGCAAGAAGTGCTTTGCCTTGCGCATCGCGTCGACCATGGCGCGTGACCAGGGCTGGCTCGCGGAACACATGCTCATCCTTGGCGCGACCTCGCCGAAGGGCGAGAAGTCCTACGTCGCGGCGGCTTTCCCGAGCGCGTGTGGCAAGACGAACTTCGCGATGATCATCCCGCCGTCCGGATTCGAAGGTTGGAAGATCACGACCGTCGGCGATGACATCGCTTGGGTGAAGCCAGGGGCGGACGGGCGGCTCTACGCCATCAATCCCGAGGCGGGCTTCTTCGGTGTGGCGCCGGGCACGAATACGAAGACCAATCCGAACGCGATGGCGACCCTCTACGCCAACTGCATCTTCACCAACGTGGCGCTGACGCCCGACGGCGACGTGTGGTGGGAGGACATGAGCGAGGCACCTCCGGCGGAGCTCATCGACTGGCAGGGACAGGCCTGGACGCCTGGCTGCGGGCGCAAGGCGGCGCACCCGAACTCGCGCTTCACGGCGCCCGCGAGCCAGTGCCCCGTCATCGACGAGAACTGGGAGAACCCGGCGGGTGTGGCCATCGACGCGTTCATCTTCGGCGGGCGCCGCGCGAGCACCGTGCCGCTCGTCACGCAGAGCTTCAACTGGACCTTCGGTGTGTACCAGGCGGCGACCATCGGCTCGGAGATGACGGCGGCGGCGGCGGGCAACATCGGCGAGGTGCGGCGCGACCCGTTCGCGATGCTGCCTTTCTGCGGCTATCACATGGGCGACTACTTCAACCACTGGCTGCAGATCGGCCGCAACCTCTCGAAACCGCCCCGCATTTTCTGCGTGAACTGGTTTCGCAAGAGCGCCGAGGGCAAGTTCCTCTGGCCGGGCTTCGGCGAGAACATGCGTGTCCTCAAGTGGGTGGTCGACCGTGTGGCAGGGCGGGCCGCGGCGACGGAGAGCCCGCTTGGTTGGATGCCTCAGTACGAGGACCTGACCTGGGATGGGCTCGACTTCTCGCGTGAGAAGTTCCACGAGGTCATGATGATCGATCGTGAGGAGTGGAAGAACGAGATGCTCGGCCACGAGCAGCTCTTCGAGAAGCTCTGGGACAAGCTCCCCAAGGAGTTCACCCACATGCGTGAGCTGCTCCTGTCGGCGCTGTGGCGGTCGCCCGAGCGCTGGAAGCTCGCGCCCGAGCGACCCGAGTACGTCTGACCCTGGTACGTCTGAGCCGATGCAGGGCCCCCCAATTCAAGAGGGTTCGAGAGGGGCCCTGTTCGTTCAAGCGCCGGTGAACTAGTTCACGCGCCCGCGAACTCGAAGAGCGACAGGAGCGCGCCGGCCGGGTCCTGGATGAGTGCGAGACGGCCGACGCCGGGCACCGTTATTTCGGGCTCGAGGACGACGGCGCCCAGGCGCAGGGCGGCGTCGCGGCGGTCGTCCAGGTCAGCGACGGCGACGTGGGGCAGCCAGAACGAAGGCATCCCCGGTGGGTTCTGCTGCACGTCGGCGACCTGGGTCTCGCCTGCGTGGAAGACGGGCATGCCCTCGGTCTTCAGGTCCCAGCCGAAAACCGCGGCATAGAACGGACCGACGACTGCGGCGTCGCTGGTGTTGAGGCTCTCCCAGCAGAACTCGCCAGGGCCTGGGCGATGGTCGGGCGAGCCTTCGTCGGAGATACTGCAGAAGGCCGTGATCATGGCGCCCGTGGGGTCGCCTATGACCGCGAAGCGACCGACTTCGGGGATGTCGGCGGGGCCGAAGGCGACCATGCCACCGTTAGCCTTGGCGGCCTCGGCTGCCGCGTCCACGTCGGCGACGGACACGTAGCTCATCCAATAGGGCGGGGTGTCGGGCATGGCCATGACGCCCGCCACCTGCTGACCGTTGGCGGCGGCCATGAGGTAGACGAAGCCGGGCATCTGGGCCTCTTCGAACTTCCAGCCGAGGAGCTCGGTGTAGAACGCTCTGGCTTCGTCGCGGCGTTGGCTCGTGTGCTCGCGCCAGATGATGCGTCCATGGTGCCATTGGGATGCAGTCTCGCTCATCGTCGCCTCCTTCCACGAGGGGGTGTGTGGCTCGCGGATTGGCCCCTCATACCATGGGCAAGCGGCGGGGCGAACCGGACGGGGATGGCCGCATCGAGGCGCCCGGGGAGCGCGCCGAGACGGTTCGGAGGTCGACACGGACGCAGGGCCGAAGTAAGGAACCCACGCGCCGGCACCATGAGCCCGGCCCGCAACGTGGTGGTGACCCATGAAGTTCTTCATCGACTCGGCTGACATCGGCGACATCAAAGAGGCCCTGGCACTCGGTCTGTGCGACGGCGTGACCACGAACCCGAGCCTCGTCGCCAAGACCGGGCGCACGTTCGAGGCCGTGATCAAGGACATCCTGGCGCTCGTCGAGGGACCGGTCTCGCTCGAGGTCACAGCCCTCGACTACGCGGGCATGATGCAGCAGGCGCAGAAGCTGGCAGCCCTCGGCGAGCAGGTCGTCGTCAAGCTGCCGCTCACGAAGGACGGCCTCAAGGCGTGCAAGACCTGCTTTGACGAGGGCATCGCGACGAACGTAACGTTGTGTTTCTCGCCCTCCCAGGCGCTGCTCGCCGCCAAGGCTGGCGCTACGTACATCTCGCCCTTCGTCGGGCGTCTCGACGACGTGTCCAACGACGGCATGCGCCTCATCGAGGACATCGTAACCATCTACCAGAACTACGAATTCGAGACGCAGGTGCTCGCCGCCTCGCTCCGGCACCCTCAGCACATCGTCGCGTCGGCGCTGGCCGGGGCGCATGTCGGCACGATGCCCATCGGGGTGTTGAACCAGCTCTTCTCGCACCCGCTGACGGACATCGGGCTCGCGCGTTTCATGGAAGACTGGAAGAAGGTCCCGCAGTCCTGAACAGGCCCACGCCCAAGCTGGGAGCCGTCGTGCGCCACTTCCTCAGGGGTGACGGTCGACGCCCTGGCGGTGATGGCGTTGGCAGTTGTCGCCTCGTCGTCTAAAGAGATTCCATGTCGAGCTTGCCCAAGCCTCTTCTCCTCCTCTTCGTCGCGCTGCTGATCGCGGTGAGCGGGTGCTCGATACCCGAGGGGGATCAGTCGAGCCCAAGCCAGCTCCACTACCTGTGGATCAAGGTGCGCGCTGGCGGCGAGGCCGACCAGATGTGGGAGCTCCTACATCCGGAGACCCGCAAAGAGTTCGAGACCTGGCTGGCGGCAGAGAAGGCGGTGGTCGCCGAGATCAAAGCTGCCTATCCGGCGGAAGACGCGACCGCGGCCATCAAGGCGATGGGCGGCATCGAGCGCGGTGAGCTCGAGTCGGCGCGGGCCTTGTTCGTCAAGACCATCACGCCCTCGCCGAGCACTCCGGGGACACTCGGAGCGGTCGGCGCGCGGGTGCGGTCCGAGGACCTGAGCGAAGACGGCAACTCCGCGTCGATCCGCACCTTTGGGGGCGACGAGGTCGTCTTCAAGAAGGGGCCCGAGGACAAGTGGTATGTGACGCTTCAGGCCGATGAGCTCGTGCGGCTGCGCAACGCGAGAGGCCGCGCCGAGGAGAACCTGAAGCGGGTGAAGGCCAACCTGCAGAAGCTCGGCCGCAACAAGCCCTGACGTGGACGCGGCTGGAGGTTCCGGCCCGCGCGAGCACCTGAAGTCGACCCAAGGACCGGGCAGTGGAGACCATCGTTGCCATCGCTGGAGAGTCGAGCGCGCTGGTCGCGACGCTGCGGCTCTCGGGGTGGCGCGTTCGGGTGCGGTCAGCGGAAGAGCCGCTCGATGAGCTCGCTGTGCATGGCCCCGATGCCATCGTCATCGACCTGCCGCGGTCGGTCCTGGCCAACACCATCGAGGTCGTGCGCGGCGGGCCCGGGCTCGAGTCCGTGCCGGTCTTGGCGCTCGTCGACGCCGACGACGTGCGCGAGGTGCCGCGTATGAAGGGGCTCACCGACTTCGTCGTGCGTCCGGGTCACAAGGACGAGCTGTCGACGCGGCTCAGACGGATCGTCGTCAGGAAGTCACCGTCGGCGTCGGCCAACGAGCTGCGCTGCGGCGCGCTGATCATCGACCAGAAGGGGTTTCTCGCGACGCTCGATGGGCAGCCGATGGACCTCGCCTATCAGGAGTTCCTGTTGCTGCGATTCCTCGTCGCCAACCCCGACCATGCGTTCTCGCGTGAGCAGCTCCTGGCGCGGGTGTGGGGTTGGGACTACTTCGGCGGCTCACGCACGGTCGACATCCACGTGCGTCGGCTGCGCGCGAAGCTCGGCCATCCCTACGCGACCTGGCTCCACACGATTCGCCACGTCGGCTATCGCTGGAGCCCCGACAACCCCGCGCCGATCGACGGCGACTCGTTGGGGGAATAGTCGTAATGCCGAGAGATTTCGAGGAGATGAAGGGCATGGAGACGATGCGGGAGGGGGAGCGTCCTGGTATGTTCGTGCCCAGGAAGAATGCGCCCGAGTTCATCGTGCAGCGTGCCCACGAGCGTAACGTCGCGGTCATCGAGCTGTGGGTGACCGACCCGCTTGGAGGCCTTCAGGTCGTCATGGTCCCACGTGAGTCCCTGGCCGAGGTGCTCGAGGACGGGTTCGCGGTCGGCTTCGACCTCGCGAGGATCCTGGCCGGTGAGCAGGGCCCGGAGCTCTACCTCGTGCCCGACCCGATGAGCTTTCAGGTCATCGCGCGTTCTGCTGCGGCGCGCCCGATGGCGCGACTCATCTGCGACGTGCAGCTCGCCGATGGGAGTCCCTATGCGCTGTGTGTGCGCT
Source organism: uncultured Myxococcia bacterium (assembly GCA_942493285.1). GTDB lineage: Bacteria > Myxococcota_A > UBA9042 > PHBI01 > PHBI01 > WYBB01. Next base: position 3,618,071 of record OW818691.1, on the reverse strand, counting down.
CGGGTCTCAAGCGTGTGCTCGGTGGGATCGCAAGTGAAGCCGTCACGTTCTACGTCGGCGCGACCATGACCCACCGCTGGCTCGACGAGCCGATGACGCCTGTGCCGCTCCGGGACCCGCGGCGCCAGCAGGGGCTCGCGGACCAGACCGCGGCGATGCTGGATGCGCTCGCAATCCCGTGGCGCTCACACAGCCGGCAGTCGGCCGCGTCGGGGCGAATCGACCCTTCGCGCTGGTCCTTCGAGCTCGACGGGGTCGACCCGCTGACTTTGTCGGACGGGCTAGTGACGCTGCGGCGGTTGGCGCTGACCCAGGCGCACGCCGAGGGTTGTGGCGCGACGTGGATGCCGCACCCGTGGGAAGGCGTCGAGCGTGCCGGCCTCGAGCTCGCGGTGTCGCGGGTGTCGTCGGCGGATGGTGGCCTGCCATCGTTTGGAGACCCGCTGCATGCCTCGGGTCTTTCGGTGCAGGCGCGCGCCGTGGCGGCGGCTATCGCGGCAGAGGTCCCAGCCTTGTCGCTGGTCTTGCGCGGGACGGCGAACAGCTACACGCAGGCCGACCCGATCGAGGTTCTGGCCGCACCTATGAGCCGGAGCGAGGCCGGGGCGTCGCTGGTGCTCCGCGGGGCGGATGCCAGCACGAATCCGTACGTTGCGTTGGCGGTGACACTCGCCATCGCGCATCGCGCGGCCCTCTCACCGCACCGCGAGGCGGCGCCTCAAGCGTCAGCGCAGACGCTGGTCGAGGCGGCGCGGGCGGCCGAGACGTCGCGTGTGATGGTAGACGTGCTCGGCGGAGAGCTGGTCGGCAGCCTCATCCGATGTGCGCGCAAAGACGCGGCGCGGTGGCGGTCGCAGGTGACCGCCTTCGAGGTCGAGCGTTATCTGTGAGTCGCGTGAGACCCGCTGAGGGCTACGCGACGATCACGGGCCGACGGGCTTGATGAAGTCGGCGCGCGGCTTGGCGATGTTCTTGGCCTGGTACTCGTTGAGCCCGACGGGGATGCCCTTGAGAGGGCCGTCGTCGGCGAGGGCGTAGAGCTCGCCGTCGCCTGCGGACACGGTGGAGATGAGGAGCGTCACCTTACGGCCGTCGGTGAGCTCGAGGCCGACCATGTTGGCCTTGTCCGCGGTGAGGCCGGTGTCGGCTTCGGCCTTGCCCTCGTGGAAGCTCTTGGCTTCCAGCACACTGATGGTCGCGACCAGGGTCTTGACCGCCTCGTCGTTGATCGCCTCGGCAGGGTCGAGGCCGACGAGCGTGAAGTCGCCGCCGGTCGAGGGCTTTTCGAAGCGCAGGGTGGGCGCGCCAACGAGCGTCACGGTGATAGCGCCAAGCTGGTCCTTCAGCCCGGGCAGCTCGGCGAAGAGCTTCTTGTTGCGGAGCGCGTCGACCGTGCTGGTGAAACGTTTGGCGTTGAAGTCGCTGAGCAGGAAGGGCTCGTTGTTGGCCGGGTCGCCGACCACGGCCCAGCGGTTCTGCGCTCCATCGTCCGCCGGGAGGACGGCCGAGATGGTGAGGATACGCTCGTCGGTGGCCGTCTTGACCTTGGCCGTGATGTCTGGAGTGGCAAGTGCGGCGCGTGCGGCCTCGAGCTCGGTGGGCTTGGCCCAGCGCACCGCTGACACGCGAGCGATGCCCGACAGCACTGACGATGGGTCGGCCGAGTAGGCCAGCGCGGGGTAGCTGAAGGTCCACGTGGCGCCGTTCCGGATGAGCGAGATCTGGTCGTCTTGACCCTCGAGCGAGAGCTCGGTGATGTCGGCCTGCGGGATGTCCCAGACGGTCTTGTTCCTCAGGTCGTCGAGCCCCTTTCGCAGGTTCTTGGCCGTAGACGAGGAGAGCGACAGCAGCTCGTCTTTGCCGTCGATCTTCGCCCACACCGGGTCTTTGTCGCCGTTGGCCACGCGCAGCGTCGTGATGGTGTCGCCGACAGTGAACGTCAACATCCAGGCGGAGTTGGCGACTGCGGCCTTGGCGTCTTCCGCGGCCTTGTCGAGCGCCACGAACTCGTTGACGCGCAAACCGACGAGCGTACGAGCGACCCCTGAGATGGTCGTGTCGCCCACAATGCCGGCCGGTTCGCTGATGGCCCAGGTCGTGTTCTTGGTCGGCTTGGCGTCGGGCCCTGCGTCGGGCGCAGGCGGTACTTCCGTCGTGGTCGAGGTCAGGACGACCTTCTCGTTGGCCGGGTTCGAAATCTCGATTTTCGAGATAGCGTCGGCCTCGAAAGCGAAGACCTTCTTGTCGCGCAGCTCGGCCAGGGTCTTGTCGAGTGGCGTGCGCATGTCCTTCTCGGCCAGGAGATAGGCGGTCGCCTCGTCGCCCTTCACCATCACCCAGGTGCCTTTGATGGTCTCGCCTTCGCCCTCGGGTGAGGCGTCTCTGACGACCTGCCCGACGATGAGATCGACCCCGTTCCAGATGGCGCCCTTGGACTTCAGCGTGAGGCCGATGCGTCGTGAGGCCTCGAAGTCGAAGAGCGGGAAGTCGGCCGCCTTGATGATGCGGGCGTCGCTGCGCGAGGTCGGCGACTTGAAGAGCTCGACCATGGCGTCGACGTTCCACTTCACGGCCATCGCCCCGGCTGCGGAAGCGGGCTCGGCGAAGCGCCACTTCTGCGCCTCGCCCTCGCGCACGAGTCGGATGATGTTGCCTTCGCGCTCGAGGATGACCTCGTCGATGGGGTGAGCGACCGGCGCGGCTGGGTCCATGAGCCCGCGGCTCTTGTCGGCGGCGAGCTGCTCGGGCGTGGCGTAGCCGGCGATGTCGAGCTTCTTGATGGTCGGCGCGTCGCCGGTCCGGGTCACGATCAGCGCGACCACGCCGAGGGTGACGGCGGCGGCCACGAGAAAGAGGGTCGACTTCTTCATCTCTGTCTCCGGGGTTCTAATCACGTCGCGTGCGTTCGCCCTGTGAGGTGAGACGCTTCACGACATCGAGCTGGCCAGAGGCCTTGGGTTCAGAGCGCGAGGTTCTTCGTGCGGGCGCGGCGGCGCAGGGTCCACAGGACGCCGACGCCGAGGAACAGGACGGCCGGGAGCAGGAGGCCGAGAACCCGCATGAAGCTCTTGTCGCCGTCGTCCATGGTGGACAGCGGGCGCGGCGCATACTGCTTGCTGCGGAGCTCGGCGAGCCCGCTGCGCTGGATGCTCCAGTCGAGCACGTTTTGTAGGAACTGCAGGTTGCTCTGCAGGGTGTGCTGGACCTGGCCGATGCGCATGGACCAGTTCTGGTAGTTGACCTGGTAGCCGCGGAACTTCTCGAAGTTCTCGATGCCACCGCCCTCGCCAGCGATCATCGAGATGTCGAATCCCTCGAAAATCGAGTCTTTCGAGAGCGGCAGGAGACCGAGGTTCGAGCCGATGACGAGCACACGACCCTGGCCGGAGCCCAGGCGTGGCTTGTCCTTGCTGACGACGTCCTTGTTGGCCGGGTCTTCCGGGTTGGCATCGGGCGCCGCCGGCTTGGCGGGGGCCTCACGCCCTTCGAAGAAGCTCTTCAGCTCACCCTTGGCCAAGGCGGCCACCGTGTGAGGTCCGTCGCCGGCCTTGCCGACGAGCGCCTCTTCCTGAACCTGCGGCGGGTAGACGGGGAAGCTCGGGTCGTCGACCAGGATGGCGCTCTTGCTCGAGCGGACGAGCGAGACGACCTCGGCCCCGGCGGGTGCCGCGAGCTCGAGCGAGGTGGGCCAGGGGAAGGTCAGCGTTGTGGTTGCGCGGACGAGCGGGTCGCTGGTGTCGAAGTCCGTGAAGCTCGGCAGCGCGGGGTAGTCGAAGCCCGACTGCTGGAAGGGGATGACGCGGTCGCCCTGGCGGATGAACTGCACGTAGAGGGCGATCTTGCCGTTCTGCGTGACGTCGACGAGCAGCTTGTCGGTCGGCTTGATGCCCCAGTGGCTTATCAGCGTGCCGATGTTCGAGGCGTTCTTCGAGATTGTGCCGTTCTCGCCCACATTGCCCTTCACATCCATGAGTTGCGTCTTGAGATCCCAGGCGTTGAGGAAGACGACCAGGCTGCCGCCGCGCATGACGTACTGGTCCATCTGGTAGAGCTGGTAGTCCGAGAAGGCGCCCTTGGGGCCGAAGACGACGAGCGCATGGATGTCGTCGGGGATGTCCGTGTCGAGGTCGACCTTTGCGATGTCGAAGCCGCGGGCTTTGAAGAGGCCCTGGTTGACCTGCTGCAGGACCATGTTCATCTCTTGCTGGATGCGGTCGAAGACCGGCAACACGTTCTGCAGAATCGGGTTCTGCTGCGTGATGGCGCCGAGCAGCTCTTGCGGGATGAGCGGCGTCTCGTCGGGGAAGGGGCAGAACGTCGTCGCGTTGCAGACAAAGCCGATGCGGCGCTGACCGGGCGTCTCGTCGAGCGCCTTCTGCTCTTCGGCCATGGCCTGGCCGATCTGCAAGAGACGCTGGTGGGCCTGCATGACCGCTCCCTGGTCGGCTTCGCCGGCGAGGCTCGTGACGAGATCCTTGGTTTCGCGGGCGAAGGCTTCACCGATGATATGCATCCGATCGAGCTGCGCGTTCTTGCGGTCGAGCGTCTTGGCTTTGGCAAGCGGTGCGTCGAGCTTGGCGCACGCTTCTTTGATGGCGGGTGCTGCGGCTTTGAGCGCCGTCATCTTCGCCTGTGCGGTCTCCGGGTTGAGCATCGCGAGCGGGTTGCCGTCGTCGGCCGCGGCCGCTGATTCCAGGGCGCGAGTGCAGGCCTCGGACGCGTCGCCGAGGTCCTTGCCCGAGCCCAACACATCCTTCATCGTGAGCGCGCTCTCGGCTTTGTCCTTCAGACGAAGGAGGCGCTTGGTGATCTCGAACTCGAAGTACTCGGGCTCGAGGGCGAGCTCGAAGACCTCGGTCGCGTTCTTGTAGTGGAAGCTGGCGCCGAGCACGTACTGCGCGAGCTCGAGGCGGCCGTCCTTGAGCGACGCGCCTTCACCCGAGAAAGCTCGAATTCCAAGCTTTTCGGCTTCGGCCACGACGTCTTCCGTAATCGTCGTGATGGTCGCATTGGAGCCGTAGGCCCGGTACTCCTCGATCTTGTCGCGCAGCTTCTGAGCGAGGCCCTGGATGCGGCGCTCGCCCTGGCCGAGCGGGATCGTCTCGGGCAGGTCGCTCGAGATGAAGAGCCGGATCTCGAGGTCTTCGAGAGCGCCGACCGCTTCCTTCGAAGCGTCGGACAACACGTTGACCTGGTTCTCCGACAGGTCGAGGCGCACACGCACGCCGCCCAGCAGGATATTGATGACGACCGCGATGACCACTGTCGCCGCGACCACCAGCGCGAGGTTGAACCCGCCTTCGAGTCTTGTCGTTCGTGCCATTGCTAGTCCCTCACTTCTTCCAGTTGCGGGCCTGGAGCGACATGACCGTCACCACCAGCGAGACCGCAATGAACGATGCGTAGAAGAGGATGTCGCGGAGGTCGACGACCCCACGCGCGACGTTCTGGAAGTGGGCCTTGAACGACAGCGCCGCGAAGAAGTCGCGGGCGCCGTCCCAGAGCAGGCCCAGCATGCCGTCGATGAAGTAGAAGAGGCCGCAAATCAGAGCGCCGACGAGGTAGGCGACGATCTGATTCCTGGTCCAGGCGCTCGTCATGAGGCCGAGTGCCGCGTAAGCCGCGCCGAGCAGGAACAGGCCGAGATAACCGCCGATGACCAGCCCGGTGTCCATCGAGCCGAGCCCGCCCACGATGAACGCGAGCGGCACCGTCGCGAGCAACATGATGCCCACGAACAAGACGCTGCCGAGGTACTTGCCGAGCACGATCTGGGTGTCGGTGACCGGCCACGTGACGAGCAGCTCGATGGTGCCGGTGCGCTTCTCTTCCGCGATGAGCCGCATGGTGACGGCCGGCACGAGGAAGACGAAGAGCAAGGGAATCCCGCCGAAACCTTCGGGCGAGGTCGGGCCGAAGAGCCCGCGCAACGACGCCTCGTTCACGGCGAAGAAGTCGCGCGCGGCGTCGGGCACGTTGAAGACGAAGAGCATGGCACCCGACACCACGAGGAAGAGCGTGATGACGATGTAGGCGATGGGGCTGTTGAAATAGAAGCCGAGCTCGCGCGTGGCGAGGGCCCAGACGTTCTTGCCGGCCGAGCGCTTCATCGGGCGTCCGGCGGCGTCGGTTGCGGTTGCGGCGGTCATGGTCATACCTCGCGAGTGAGCTTGCGGAAGAGGCCTTCGAGGTCGAGCTCGAGCCGGGTGAGCCCGAGCAGCTCCCAGTTCTTCTCGACGACCCGCTTGAAGACGAGCGAGCGCAGGTCGCCGCCGCGGGGTGCCTCGATCTCGAGCGCCGCCACGTTCGGCTCGCTGGACAGGGCCAGCTCCGCGCGTCTGACGTTGGGCAAGGTACCCAGCTCGGCCCTCACGAGCTGCGGGTCGACCCCGCGCACCAGCACCTGGAGGCGCTCGTTCTCAGCTTCGCGTTCCTCCAGTTGCGCGGCGGTCCCGTCGGCGACCAGGCGGCCCTTGTGGACGATCAGGATCCGCGAGCAGGTCGCCATCACCTCGGGCAGGTTGTGCGTCGAGAGGATGATGGTGCGATCCTTACCGAGTTGCTTGATGAGGTTTCGGATCTCGACGATCTGGTTCGGGTCGAGGCCCGAGGTCGGCTCGTCCAGAATCAGGATGTCCGGGTCGTGGATGAGCGCCTGGGCGAGGCCGACGCGCTGCTTGTACCCCTTGGACAGCGTGCCGATGACCTGGCCGATGCGGTCGACGATGCCACACATCTCGCACGCGGCTTTGATACGTTCGCGGATGCGGCCCTTGGGCACGCCCCGCACGGTCGCGACGTGCTGCAGGTAATCGTAGACGATCATATCGGTGTAGAGCGGGGTCGACTCGGGCAGGTAGCCCATCCGCTCACGCACCGCGAGGCCGTCCGTGTTGATGTCCTTCCCGTCGATGGTCACCGTGCCTGCCGTCTGAGGCATGTAGCAGGTGAGGATCTTCATCGTCGTGGTCTTGCCGGCCCCGTTGGGGCCGAGGAAGCCGACGATTTCACCGCGGGCGACTTTGAAGCTGATGCCCTTGAGGGCCTGGAAGTCCTCGTAGGACTTGGTCAGGCCTGAGACTTCGATCATCGTTGGACCTCCGTCCGCTTCCGCATGGCGACGTGTCAGCCGGGCGTCCGTGTGGTGTGACGCCCGGGGTTGAGTCGCGACACCACGACCGTTTGGCAGGGCGGTCGGGCGTCGCAAAGTCAGGAGCGCTCGTTTCAGTGGTGGCGACGCGACCCGAGGTGCGCCGGCCAATCCGCCTCATACGGGGCGGAGCGCGCGAGACAATAAGGCGCACGCGCGGCCCGTCAACTGCGATTTTCACAACGTATTCCCAAGCGCGCACAAATCGGTCGCTGGGTAGGCCGTGAAGGCGCGGTCGGTGGGCAAGCGGGGCAAGCGTTGCCGCCCATCGCAGACTCGGCTAATGCAGGGGCGCCATGGCGCGCGCGGTCGGACCCGTGAGCCCTGGCTTCTGCCCGTGAGCCCTGGCTTCTGAAGGAGACGAGATGAGCGACGTGAACACGCTGGTCGGACGGGGGAGCCACTTCGAGGGCAAGATGACCTTCGAGGGGGTCGTGCGTATCGATGGGAGCTTCGCGGGCGAAATCGTGAGCGACGACACGCTCATCATCGGCGAGGGGGCCGAAGTCCGGGCCGAGCTCGACGTGGCGACCATCGTCATCTACGGGGTCGTCTACGGCAACATCCGCGCGAGCAACTGCGTGGAGCTGCATGCGCCAGGTCACCTCATCGGCAACATTGTCGCGCCGCAGCTCATCGTGGAGCGTGGGGCCATGTTCGACGGGAATTGTCGAATGGGCGTCGAGGCCTGGGAGCAGGCGGGCGATCCGGAAATTCTGCTTGATTCCGAGTAATTAGCGGGCCCCGGTCGGCGCGGGGTCGGCGCTGCCGGCACTTGACAACGGCCCACCTCTCGCTATGACCGCCGTTCCACACTACGCCGCGACGAGACGTCGAGGAGGATGGCACATGTCGAACGGGGTCGAGAAACGCACGGTGATGCAGGTCCTCGAGGAAGCCGCGAAGCTCTGGCCGAGCCTGCCGGCTACGCAGGTCAAGCGCAACGGGGCCTGGAAGGCCATGACCTGGAAAGAGTATCGCGACCAGGTGCGGGTGGTCGCGCGGGCGTTCATCAAGCTCGGCCTGGAGCCCGGTCAGGGCGTGTCCATCATCGGCTACAACTGTCCCGAGTGGTTCGTCGGCGATGTCGCGGCGATCTATGCGGGCGGTGTTCCGGCCGGGATCTACACGACTTCGTCGGCCGAGCAGTGCCAGTACATCACCGACCACTGTGATGCGGCCATCGCGATCGTCGAGAACAAGGAGCACCTGGCGAAGTACATCGCCGTGCGTGACCAGCTGCCGAAGGTGAAGGCCATCGTCGTCATCGACGGGAACGGCGCCGACCACAGCAAGGGTATCTACGCGTGGTCGGACCTGGCCAAGCTCGGGGCCGAGGTGCCCGAGGCCGACCTCGAGGCGCGCATTGCCGGGCAGAAGCCCGACGACATGGCGACCCTCATCTATACGTCGGGGACGACGGGCCAGCCCAAGGCCGTCATGATCACCCACGACAACATCACGTGGACCGCGAAGTCCGCGCTGCCGCTCATCTCGCTACAGCCGGGTGAGGCCATCGTGAGCTACCTGCCGCTGTCGCACATCGCCGAGCAGGTGGTGTCGATTCACGGGCCGATGGTCGTCGGGGCGACGACGTGGTTCGCGGAGAGCGTCGAGAAGCTGCCCGAGGCGCTGCAGGAGGTGAGGCCGCATGCCTTCCTCGGCGTGCCGCGTGTGTGGGAGAAGATCCAGGCCAAGATCATGGCCGCGGGCGCACAGAACAAGGGCCTCAAGAAGAAGATCGCGGTCTGGGCGCGTAAGGTCGGCCTCGAGTCGGGCTATGCGGAGCAGGAGGGCAAGGCCAAGCCGTGGACCTTCGGCATCGCCAACAAGCTCGTGTTCTCGAAGGTGCGGGCGAAGCTCGGGCTCGACCGGTGCCGCTTCCAGATCACGGCGGCGGCACCCATCTCGAAGTCGACGCTCGAGTTCTTCCTGTCGCTCGGGGTGCCCATCTTCGAGGTCTACGGCATGAGCGAGTGCACGGGGCCCGCGACCATCTCGCTGCCCGGGCGCTACAAGACCGCGAAAGCCGGGTTCATCTTCCCCGGGACCGAGCTGAAGATCGCCGCCGACGGCGAGATCTGTATGCGTGGGCGGCACGTCTTCAAGGGCTACCTCAAGAACGAGGAAGCCACGAAGGAGACCATCGACGAGGAGGGCTGGTTGCACTCGGGCGACATCGGTGTGCTCGACCCTGACGGGTTCCTGCGTATCACCGACCGCAAGAAGGACCTGCTCATCACCGCCGGTGGTGAAAACGTGGCGCCGCAGCTGCTCGAGGGCCTGCTGAAGGGCATCCCGGTCGTGTCGCAGGCGGTCGTCATCGGTGACCGCATGAAGTACCTGACAGCTCTGGTGACGCTCGACCCGGAGCGCCTCGCGACCGACGCGGCGGCGGCCGGGAGTCCTGCGAAGAACTCGGCGGAGGCCGCGAGCTGCCCGAAGTTCAACGCGTGGATGATGGCGCAGGTCAACGAGATCAACGGCCGGCTCGCGCGGGTCCAGTCGATCAAGAAGGTGACCATCCTGCCGGTCGACCTGGCCGTCGAAACGGGCGAGCTGACGCCGACGATGAAGGTCAAGCGTAAGGTCGTCAACGAGCGCTACGCGGACAAGATCGCCGACATGTACAAGGGCGCCGAGTAAGGGTTTTCGACTGCGTCTGGTCGACGAAAGGGGGCTCTTCGGGGCTCCCTTTTTTGTTTGATACTCGAGGTATTTGCGGCCTCGGTTTCCGAGCCGATGCTTGCGTCGAGAGTATTGCGGCTGGGAACGCAGGTCCTGCCCCATTCTTGCTCGCCTTGGCGAAACGCAGTGGTCAGCCCTGAAACCAGATCGGCTCGGGCGTCACAGCGTGGGCCTCGAGCAGATGATTCGCGGCCATGAGCCCGGACGTCACCGCGCGCTCCATCAGCGCCGACGGGAAGGGGAGGCGGATGTAGTCGCCGGCAAGCGCCAGCCCCGGGGTCGTGGTCCCGACGGTCGGCCGCTTCGCGTGAGAGCCGACCGGGAAGCTCGGGCAGTCCTGTCGCACGAGCCACTCGTCATGCAACGTCTTTGCGTCCGCGAGCTCAGGGTAGCAGGTGTCGAGCGCGGTTCTGAGCTCACGCTTGAGCTCGTCGTCGTCGAATGGCGTTGCGAGACCATAGGCGTGTAGCTCGACGATCGAGCCGCCCGTTCGTTCCGACCAGCGCCGGCTCTCGCCCTCGAATCTCTCGTAAATCGAGATATTGTCGAGGCGCCCAAGGCCCGAGGTGCCAGCGAACGGGTCGCGGTCGGCGTTGGGTCTCCGGTCGAGCCAGAGGCGGTGGACGGCGAACGGGGCGGTCGACGACAGCGCGTCGACGGCGTCGAGGTCGGCGCTCGCAAAGAGCTCGTTCGCGCCGGCCAGGCGCTTGAGGCCGTCGACCTCCAGGGCGAGGACCGCGAAGTCTGAATGCAGCGTCGCGCCCGCGACTGCGGTCTCGAAGCGGACACCAACACGGCGCACCGAGTCGGCCGCGACGCCGGTCTCGAACTGGACCCCGAGCGACCCGAGGTAGGCCGCCCACGGATCGATGAACGCGGTCGAGAACGGGTCGTTCAAGACGTCGAAGACGAGGCCCTCCGGGTTGCCCGTGAAGTAGAAACGAAACATCGCGAGCAGCTCGGAGGCCGACATCTCGTCTTCGGGGTTGAAGAAGCTATGCGCGAAGACATCGAAGAGCATGCGCCGCGCTTCCGGCGGAAAGTTGAGCCCGTCGAGGTAGTCGCGTGCGGTCAACCCGTCCCATCGGCCGAGCTGCTCGTCGGTCCTGGTCGTGACCATGGCGAGGGCCTTCTTGATGTCGACCCGCGCGAGATCGGTGAGCCCCATCCACTGTCGGCCACGAAGGGCGACAGCGGCGACGTTCCAGGGGGTCTTCTTCGGGAGTCGGTCGAACCGGAGCAGCGCACCTTCGGGCCCGAGGATAGGATAGTCCTCCAGGTGGATGAGGTGGCTCAGCTCGGGGTCCCACCGGCGCATCACCTGGCGCAGGTTGTAGTAGTGGCGGAAGAAAGCGTGGAAGCCGCGCTCCATCAGCATCGTGGTACCGTCGGGGAGCGTGACTGGCCACGAGGCGAGCCGGCCGCCCAGCGTCGACTCACGCTCGATGACCGTCGTGGCAACCCCACGCTCGGCCAGCACGGTCGCGGCTGCGAGCCCTGCGAGCCCGCCACCGATGACAACCGCCGAGAGGCCGCGTGGGGCCGACGGCCGGGCATTCGACGAGACGGGCCCACCATACAAGCGGGCGTTCGGGCTCGGGCGGAGAGGATGCTTGGGGCCCAGCCGCAAGAGCCCGGTCAGGAGCGTCGTCATGGTCGACATCGGCGTCACCGGGGCCTACGCGCTATGAATGAGTGGACGATGCCGCGCTGCCAGCCGTCCATGGGCAGGGTCTCGACGCCGACAAAGCCATGGCGGCGCAGGCGCGCTTCGAAGCTCGACACGCCATCGAAGCGGTGGACCGAGCTCCTGAGATAGCCCCACATTCGGAGGTTGCCCGTGAAGGCAGCGCCCATCGGAGCGATGACCGAGAGGCAGACCGTGTCCCACACGACTTTGGCGAACTTCGAGTCGGCGACCGAGTACTCGTGGAAGCAGACGGTCGCGCCCGGCGCGAGCAGGTCTTTGATGTTGGCGAGCGAGCGGTCGGCGTCGGGGACGTTGCGGATCCCGTAAGCCATCAGGATGCCATCGTATGGGCCGGTGAGGCCTGTCGCGCCGGGGTCGGTGGCGTCGCCCAGGACGAAGTCGATGGCAGGGCGACCGTTCTTCGCGATGACCTTGGAGGCAGCGAAGCTCAACATGCCAGACGAGGCGTCGAGGCCGGTGATGGAGGCCGCGTCGGGGTAGGTCCTCAACAGCGCCGAGGTGGAAAGCCCGGTGCCGCAGCAGAGGTCGAGCAGGCGGGCGCCGGGGGCGGCGCGGAGGCGTTCGGCGCTCCAGCGGAGATGCTTCAGATAGCCGGGGTTCATCCGCGTCAGGAGGTCGTAGCGGGAGGCGATGCCGTCGAAGTCGTCGATGACTTCAGCTTTGCCTTCGGGACGCACGGAGGACGAGGCGACAAGCGGTTCTGACTTCATGTTGGGAGAGCTCCTGCGAGCCGCGCAAGCCAGCACAGGTGCGCGGCGGGTCGCGATGCGGTATCGATGTATCGGAATGTCGGGGGGGCGTCGATGGTTACCGCGACCCCTCGGGGCGCGCACGATCCTCTGGCGCGCTCACCGATCCCGTTGCGCGGAGTGGTCCTGGTGGTGTGGAAGACGCGAAGTGGCTGGGCGTCGGGCCCGCTCTCGGGGCGGTGGACTTTGGTCGGTCCGGTCGCATCGGCCCGCCCGACCGGCTCACTCGGCCCAGTGGACCGAACAGGCCAAATCAAATCGTTGAGCCGGTATCACCGCATGATGCTGGTGGTCGTCGGGTTCGTCGCGGCCTGGTTGGTCAATTCCGCACAGCCGGCAGGGGCCCAACAGGTGCCGACGCTCCCGCCCCCGCCTGCACCCGCGTCGTCGATGAAGACCTTGGCGGTGCACCTGACGAAGGCGACCTACGCGACGCCTATCGCCGGAGGGACGCACCTCGAGATCGTCATCGGGGGTTCGGGTGCGACCAGGCCCGAGGCAATCGCCATGGTCGCGGACTCGATCGAGGCCGAGGTCCGGAGCTCAGGCATCCCATTCTCCAGGGTGGTGAGCGAGGGGACGGCCCCACGCATCGAGCCGACCGAACGCCTCGAAGTCGTCCTGGTCATCAAAGACGGGCACCTGATGGCCACCGCGCGGCGCCGCCTCTTGCCGCGTAACATATGGGAAGCGCTCGCTGATTCGCAGGGGCGCATCATCGCGACCGGGCACGCGGAGGTGGCGCTGGACCTCGAGCTGCGCTCCATCTTCGGACTCGGCAAACGAGAGGTGCGACTCGACCGCACCAAGGTCGTCTCCGTGAGCCGCAAGAGCGCCTCGTCGATGGTCCAGGGGCGTATCCTCGACTGTGTCGTCGGTGACTTCGACAACGACCGGCTGCCCGAGCTCGTCACCGTCGGGACCCAGCAGGTGCGGGTCACGCGCTGGGCCGAGGGGGGCTTCTCGGGTGAGCTCGCGAGCTTCTCGTTCGATGGGCTCGCGCTGCCCGAGTCACGGTTACGCGAGCCGCTCGGTCGGGTCGTGGTGGTGACACGTGCCGACGGTACCAGGGTCATCGTGGTGGCGAGCAGCGAGCGCGGCGAACCAGCCGTCCTGAGCTTTGGCTCGAACGGACTCCTGCGCTCGGCGCTGACCTTTCAACGCGGGTGGCCGCTCTATGCGACGGGAGTCGACAGCCTCCTCATCGGGCCATGGCCGACCGGTGTCGACACCCTCGATGGCGGGGTGACCGAGGCGCGCTTCGGGACTGCTGCCGCCAACTGGATCGGCGGCTTGTCGAAGGTCTACGACATCCGCGGCGAGAGCGTCGCGACGCGCTCGACGCTCATGGCCCCCACGGCGAACCAGGGGCTGCTCGTCTCGCTCGGCGGCAGCTTTGCCACGCTCCCCTCGGTCGGTGTGAGTGCCGTCGTCACCGACCTCGATGGCGACGGTTGGCTCGAGCTCTTGACGACGTCGACCGTCCTCGAAGGGCCCGATCGCCTCTCGCTCGTGGCTCTTGCGAGGCCTGCTGGGAAGGCTGCGGTCGCCCCGGTCGACAACCGTGGCAAGTGGACCAACGCCCCGGTCCTGCCGCCCCGTGGCGCAGCGGCCAGAGCGCTCTGGACCGGGGCCGCGCCGGCACCTGTGACCGCTCTGTGTGCGGGCGATGTCGACCGCGACGGCTTCGAGGAGGTGGTCGCTGCCACCTGGAATGGTCGTGAGAGCGACCTCTTGCTCGTGGTTCCCCGATGATCACCAGGTCGCACAAGAAGTCGAAGGCGCTCATTTCCGCAGTGGTCCTGATCGGGTGCCTCCTGGCCGCAGCCACGGCCACGTTTGCGGGTGGCAGGCGCCCATACGGCGGGTCGATCGACATCCCCGTCAGGGACTTCCTCGGGCTCGTGGACCCCCACGTCGTCGAGTCGCGCTCGTCGCGCCTCGTGGCCGACCTCGTCCATGCGCGCCTGTTCCGGTTCAGCGATGGCCGCGTTGCTGGCGAGCTGTCATCGGGTTTGGGGCAGGTCGGCGGCGACACGTTGACCGTGACCTTGGTCGAAGGGGCCCGCTTCCACGACGGGAGCCCGGTCGAAGCGAGTGATGTGGTCGCGAGCCTGCGGCGCTTGGCTTCTCTGGGCGAGGTCTCGCCCATCGGTCGCCTCGTCGCGGCACTCCAGGTCTCGGCGCAGGGGCCACGCACAGTGGTCATCGCCATGCCTCGCCAGAGCTCCGCCGAAGAGGTCCGACTCCTGCTCGCGCGCCCCGAGGCCGCCATCCTCGAGGGCGGACAGCCCGGTCGCGGGGCAGGGGCCTTCAAGCCGCAACCCGGGGAGGGCGAGCGGCGTGTGCTCGTCGCGTGGGACGGCTATGCGCTCGGGCGCCCCTGGCTCCAAGAGATCCGACTGTCGCGGGTGACGGCCGAACGTGAAGAATCAGCCTTTCGTTTCGGGGATATCGAGCTCAGCTTCGAGGCGCCTCAGGGGCCGACCTCGGCGGCGACGATCCGCGGAGGATTCACGAGCTGGCTCGTCGTCTTCCATCCTCGGTACCGTTCGCTTCCGTCCTTTCGCGGCTGGGTCCGTCAGGCCATCCTCGATGCCCGCCTCACGCGCTACGTCGATGGTCGGGGGATGCCCGCCGACCTGCCTTGGCCTGACCCGCTGGCCCCGATCGCGGCGCCGACGCGAAGCGCTGTTTCAGCCACCGGGAGGCCCGAGCTGGTCGTGGCATTCGCCAAAGGAGAGCCCGACAGCGAGGAGCTGGCCCGCGCCCTGCGGGACGCTATCAGCCCGATGGCGCTCGGCAACGCGAGGGTCGTCGCGATGGCTGGCGTGACCCCCGCAGCGGCCCGGGCCGCGAGCGACCCAGCCTGGGACCTGGTACTCGTGCGTTGGGATTGGGCCGCCTTGTCGAAGGCGCAGGCCGTGCACGAGCTCGCTCGGGTGCTGGGTGTCGACCCGCCGCGCCCAGCCGATGTGTTGGGACGTCGCATCAACGAGTGGAGCGCAGACCTCGTGCGTCGCCATGAGGCCATCGCGGCCGCCCACGCCGAGCGCCCGGTGCATCTTGTCTCGCGCATCGTCGGCGTCGCGCCGTCCGGGCCGCTACCGAACCTCGGTGCAGGCTTTCGAGCCCGCGGCGGGGGGGCTCCATGACCCTCAAGTGGAAGCTCGCGGGCCTCTTCTTCCTGCTCAGCCTCTTGCCCGTCGGGGTGTTTGGTTTCTACCTGCTCGGCGAGACCGAGAAGAGCTTCGTCAAGGGCTTCGAGAGCCGCGTGTCGGGCATCGAACGCGGGGTGCAGGACCGCATGGTCCAGGTGGGCGGGGAGCTTTCGCGCTCGCTCGGGCGCATCGCCAACGACCCGCTCATCACGCGAGGGCTCATCGAGCCGCTCATGCGAAGCCGGTTCTATTCGGACTCGGACGAGGGCTACGAACGCGCGCTGGTCCGGGACACACGGCGCCTCATGACGTCGGCGGTCCTCGACACGTTGCGTATCGTCGACCTCAAGAAAGGCGGGCAGGTCATCGCCCTTGGCCATCGTATGGGCTTCGAGGACAAGAGCCCACGCCTCCTCGAGCTCATCGCTTTGACGGCCGACCGCGGCGGCGCCTTCTTCCTGCATGAACGAATCGACAACGACGAAGGTGGGACCGACGCCGTCTGGACGCTGCAGGTCGCGCACGTCATCGAGGCCGGCACCGTAAGGGTCGCACTGCTTGGTGGGCGTGTGGTCGACACCCGATTTGTCGAGGATTTGCGAGGTGTTGCGGGCGGTGACACCGAGGTCGCGCTCGACGAGCCCGAGGGACGCCGGGTCGCAGCCACCTTCGCAGGCGAGGCACCTCCGGTCGTCGAGGGTGGCTATACCGTTGGCGAGCGGCCCATCACCAACCCCGAGACACCGGACCCGGTAGCGGTCGTGAAGGTCTTCGTCCCACGTGGAGAGATCGTCGCGCGCACCCGTGAGCTCTGGGCTCTCGCCGGCATCGTGCTCGGCATCATCGGGCTGTCGGCCATCGTGTTGGCGTTGGCCATCGCGCGCCGGATCACGAAGCCGCTCGAGGGGCTCGCCCACGCGGTCTCAGAAGTTGCCGCGGGCCGACGCGACAACCCCGTGCGTGTCTTGAAGGGGCGCGACGAGGTGGCGCGCCTGACCCAGGCTTTCGACCGCATGACGCAGGATCTGGCGCTCGGCGAGGAGCGGCTCCGTCAGAGCGAACGCGTCGCGGCGTGGCGAGAGATCGCGCGGCGCATCGCGCACGAGATCAAAAACCCGTTGTCGCCGATCCAGATCTCGATCGAGACGCTGCGTAAGGCGCGTGAGCGGCAGCACCCGGAGTTCGACGCCCTCTTCTCGGAGCTCACCGCGACCGTTCTGGAAGAGGTCACACGTATGAAGCGCATCGTCAGCGAGTTCTCGGACTTCGCGCGTATGCCTGCCCCAAGGCCCCAGGACATCGACCTGAGCGAGCTCGTCTCGCAGATCACGGGCCTCATGCGCGAGACCGCGCCCGAGGTCCGGCTGACCCTGTCGCTGCCGCCGAAGGTCCCGGTGCACGCGGACCCGGACCAGCTCCGCCAGGCCGTCATGAACCTCGTCAAGAACGCGTACGAGGCCATCGATGGCGACCCGGGCCGGGACGCCAAGGGAGGAGGCGCGCTCAGCGTGTCGCTCGAGGCCGAAGGCGGCGAGTCGGGCATCGTGCGCCTCACCGTCGCAGACAACGGGCCCGGCATGAGTGCGGACACCCGGTCGCGCATCTTCACGCCCTATTTCACGACCAAGACCGGCGGCAAGGTGGCCGGCACAGGCCTTGGCCTCTCCATCGTGCAGCGCATCGTCGAGGAGCACGGCGGGACCATCCAGGTCGGCTCGACGCCTGGCATGGGGACCCGCTTCACAATGGTCCTGCCCAGCAGCCCCGGGGTTCGGGTCGAAGGTGCCGCCAGCCGCGGTAGCACCGGACCCGTCGACGCCCCGCTATCCGAGCTGCGCGCCCGCAACGGGAGGTGATTGCGGACGCCACGGCGAGCGGCTATAGCTCGCGGTCGCCGACGTCTGGACACCGACGTCGTTTGCCCGGGAGCGCAACATGGCAGGTCTTACCCTCGACGAGATCCTCACCACGAAACAGGTCGGCGACCGCGTCGTCGCCAATGGCTGGGTTCGCAGCCGTCGCGACTCGAAGGCCGTGACCTTCCTCGCCATCGCGGATGGCTCGAATTTCAAGACATTGCAGGCGGTCATCGACGAGCAGACCGAGGGTCGGGACAACCTGGCCGGCGTCGGGACGGGCGCATCGGTGTCGGTCACGGGTGAGCTCGTGGCGTCACTGGGCAAGGGCCAGGCGGTCGAGCTGAAGGCCGAGTCGGTGGTCGTTCACGGGCTCGCCGACCCCGAGACCTACCCGCTCCAGAAGAAGGGCCACTCGATGGAGTTCCTGCGCTCCATCGCGCACCTGCGTTCACGCAGCAACGCGTTCGGCGCGGTCTTCCGCATCCGCGCGACCTTGGCCCAGGCGACCCACCGCTTCTTTGCGCAGCGTCAGTTCCACTACGTCCACACGCCCATCATCACGGCGAGCGACTGCGAGGGTGCAGGCGCGATGTTCGAGGTGCGAGCCAACTCCAAAGAAGAGTTCTTCGGGCGCCCGGCCATGCTGACGGTCTCGGGCCAGCTCAACGCCGAGGCGCTCGCCTACGGGCTCGGGCGCGTCTACACCTTCGGACCGACCTTCCGCGCCGAGAACTCCAACACGAACAGGCACCTCGCCGAGTTCTGGATGATCGAGCCCGAGGCCGCGTTCTTCGACATCAACGACGACATGGACCTCGCCGAGAACTACCTGAAGGCGCTCATCACTGCCGTCTTCGAGGAGCGCGGCGACGACCTCGAGTTCCTCAACAGCTTCGTCGACAAGGACCTCATCAAGACCCTCGAGCTCACGAAGAGCTCGGCGTTCACACGTATCTCCTACACGGAGGCGGTCGAAATCCTCCTGAAGTCGAAGAAGGCTTTCGAGTTCCCGGTGAGCTGGGGCAGCGACCTGCAGAGCGAGCACGAACGTTTCCTCACCGAGGAGCACTTCGGGCGCCCCGTCATCCTCACCGGATACCCCAAGGGTATCAAGGCGTTCTACATGTTCCAGAACGACGACGACAAGACCGTCGCCGCGATGGACGTGCTCGTGCCGCGTATCGGCGAGATCATCGGTGGCAGCCAGCGCGAGCATCGCCTCCCACGCCTCGAGAAGCGCCTGACCGAGATGGGCATGCACCTCGATGACTACACCTGGTACCTCGACCTGCACCGCTACGGCGCGGTCCCGCACGCTGGCTTTGGTCTCGGCTTCGAACGCGCCGTCATGTTCTGCACGGGCATGGTCAACATCCGCGACGTTGTGCCGTTCCCGCGTGCCGTCGGGCAGGCGGCGTTCTGACGTTCGATGATGCGTGAGTGACGGGTCCGCATCGCTCGCCGCTCACGCCGCTTCGCCTTCCCGCCTCTCCCAGAACTCAAAAGAAAAGGGCGCTCCGAAGAACGCCCTTGGTCTTTCAGCGACTCGCTCGTCGCAGCGAGCGAGTCATGGTCGAGATGCTCAGAACAAGTTTCGGCGGCTGCTGCCGAGGATCTTGAACTCGATGCGGCGATTCTGAGCGCGACCGGCGGCCTTCTTGTTGTCGCCGACGGGTGTCGTCTCGCCGTAGCCCTTCGCGTCCACACGATCTGCCTCGACGCCCTTGCCGACGAGGTACTCCTTCACGGAGTCGGCGCGGGCCTGTGAGAGGGCGAGGTTGGTGTCGTCGGGACCCTGGTCGTCAGTGTGGCCCTGGACTTCGACCCGCAGCGACTTGAACTGCGAGAGGACCTGCGCCGCCTCGTCCAGCGTCTTGTTGCTCGACTTCTTGATGGTCGCCTTGCCGGCGTCGAAGGTGATGCCTTTGATCGAGCCTGCGAACTTCTGCACGGCCGCCGGCAGACAGCCCTGCTCTTCCGCGGTTCCGGCCTGGTCGGGGCACTTGTCGACGTTGTCGGCGATGTCGTCGCCGTCCTTGTCGGGGCAGCCGCTGGTCTCTTTCGGGCCGGGCAGCTCTGAGCAGCGGTCCTCACCGTCGGTGATGCCGTCGCCGTCCTTGTCGGGCGGGAGGCACCCCTTGAACTCGGCCGTGCCGACCAGGTCCTTACAGGCGTCGACGTCGTCGGGGACGCCGTCACCGTCGGTGTCG
This sequence comes from uncultured Myxococcia bacterium, assembly GCA_942493285.1. Lineage (GTDB taxonomy): Bacteria > Myxococcota_A > UBA9042 > PHBI01 > PHBI01 > WYBB01. The sequence continues at coordinate 3,598,543 of OW818691.1, read as the reverse complement.
GGGCAGCCTGAGAACGCCGCAGTGCCAGCCGCGGCTGGGCACCGGTCGTCAGCGTCCGCGACACCGTCGCCGTCCTGGTCAGGCGGGGCGACGACCTTGGGGGTCTCCGCGATGGTGCGGGCGGGGCAACACGCAGATGCGCCGACGCCAAAGGAGAGAGCGAGGGCCGAAAGGCTCAGCGAGATTCGGGAATTGGCGAATAGTCTCATGGTGTCCTCCTGGAACGACGTGGGGAAAGGTCGCACGTAGAGCCAGTCCTTGCAAGGAGGCTGGCATACACGTGCCCGTGCCTTATCCCTCCGATTCTCTTGGTTCCTTTCGCGCTGCAGAGACCCGAGGCGTCGCATCCGACGCCCCAGGCTCGTCTTCAGTTGGGGCCGGTCACCGTCATGGTCGCGACTCCGCACTCGGTCGTGGAGTAGTTCGTTCCGAGGATGATCCAGAGTGTTTCGCCCGCGGTGAGTGTGACGATATTGGTCTGCGTCTCATCGCCGAGGTCGCTCTCGCTCGATGCTGCACACGTCGCGATGGGCGAAGTCGGGCAGGTCGCGCCGCGCACGTAGTTCGTGGCGGTCTCGAAGTCGAGCCAGTCCGCATCGGTCGTGAACGTGTAGCTGCCGGCGGTCGGGGCCGTGAAGCTCAAGAGCATGTCAGGGGCGGCCATGAGGTTGTTGCAGCCACCTCCTCCGGCCACGGCGAAGTCAGGCACGAAGGTGCACGTGTCGAGAGTTCGCGCCGGGCCAACCGTGAGGGCGAGCGGGCTCGAGCAGTTTTCGCCAGCGGGCGCGGCCGGGCAGGTGCCGACCCCGAAGCACTGCGAGTCCGCACAGTCCGCTCGGCCGTCACCATCGTTGTCGACGATGTCGTCGCAGACCTCGTCGGCGAGTCGGACAACGCTGATGACGCCGGTCCCGCATGCACTGCTGTAGCCATCGAGGATGATGTGGAAGTAGTCGCCTGCAACCACGACCACGTCGATACGCTCAGGGTTGCCCGAGTCAACGCCCGCGAAGCACTCGACAACCGGTGACGCCGGGCACTCGCCGTTCTTGACCACGTTGATGACCGAGTCCCACGCGAACGACCCCGGACGCGTGGTGTCGAAGGTGATGCGATAGGTTCCGGGCTCGGGGGGCTCGAAGTCGAGGACGAAGTCGGGCGCCGTGTTGGACGCCGTGCCACGGCACTCTTCGGAGTCGTCGCTCCAGGCGAAGTCGTTGTTGTAGCTGCAGGTGTCGACGTTGGCCGTGAACGCCGTCGTGTTGACGACGAACGGGTTGCCGCAGCTCCCGCCGGGGACGCCGCCGGGGCAGGCCGCGTTGGTCGAGCAGTCGCGGTCGAAGCAGTCGGTGAAGCCATCGGTGTCGTTGTCGATCGTGTCGGAGCAAGAGGCGTCACCGTTGAGCGACTCGTTGCAGAAGGGCGACTGGGCGCAGCTCGGTGCGTCCGCGCAGTCTGTGAACGTATCGCCGTCATTGTCGACGCCATCGTTGCAGATCTCGTCGGCGAGCTTGGTGACCGACAGGCGGCCGTTGCTGCACCCGGTGCTCCAGCCGTCGGCGAAGACCCAGTAGACGTCGCCCGTGACCGCATCCTCGATGGTCCCGCGCTCCGGGTTGCCGATGTCCGAGCCAACGATGCACTCGGCGACGGGCGAGGTCGGGCACTCTTCCGACTCCACGACGTTCAGCACCGAGTCGAAGGTCGACCCGTCGAGCGACGTGTCGAAGGCGAACCGGTAGTCGCCGTCCTCCGGAACGATGAACTTCACGACGACCTCCGCGGCCGTGTGGGTCGCGGTGGTATCAGCGCAGCCCGCGCCGTCCAAGAATCTGAAATCGTTGGCAAACGTGCAGGTATCGAAGTCCTGGAACCAGGTCGCCGTGTCGACCACGACCGGGTTGAAGCAGTTGTCGCCTGCGGGCGACGGGCAGAGCGTTACGTTGGCGCGGCAGTCGAGGTCGAGGCAGTCGGTGCGACCGTCGTTGTCGTTGTCGAGGCCGTCCTCGCAAGCATCGTCGCCGTTGGCGTATTCGTTACAGCTGCGCGAGTTGGTGCAGTCGGAGTCGTTGCAGTCGGTCTGTCCATCGCGGTCGTCATCGACCGTGTTGGTGCAGAGCTCGGCCGGCAGCAAAGTCGCGCGAAGCGAGGTGCTGCCGCAGTACGAGGTCGCCGCGCCATCGCCCGTCAAGACGATATAGATCGTCTCGCCCTGTTCCATGGTCACAGCGACAGCCTCGGTGAGACTGGACGTGTCGCGCGAGTGCGAGCAACGGCCGATCGCCGCCGGGCACGTATTCGACCGCACGATGTTGAGGACAGCATCGTACGACCCGGTAGCGACGCTTTCGATCCAGTAGGCGCCTGCTGCCGGAGCGGTGAAGCTCGCGACCGCGTCGGGGGCGTTGGCGCTGCCGCCGATGCAGCCCGTGACACCGCTCAACGTGAAGTCGAGGTCGAAGCCACAGGTGTTGAGCACGGCCGGCGCTGCCGTCGTCACGACCGCCGCGCGACCACAATTGTCGCCGACAGGGCGGGGACAGATGATGGGGTCGATACGGCACTCGGGGTCGGCGCAGTCGGTCAGGCTGTCTGCGTCGTTGTCGATGCCGTCGGTGCACTTACCGACCTCGGTGCAAGCCGCAAGGTTGAAGGCGCAGTCGGCGTCGGCGCAGTCGACGTCGCCGTCGGTGTCCTCGTCGTTGCGGTTCTCACACAACGTCTCGACCTCGGCCGCGACCGCGAACTTTGCGGTGATGGTGTAGGTGCCGGTGTTGCTGGCGCTCGAGTTGGACCAGCCGTCGACGATGATGAAGTAGGTCACACCCTCTGTCAGCTGGGCGACGATACGCTCGCCGTCGGAAAGCAGGCCGCGTTCCGATGCGAAGCAGGTCCCACCCGCGAAGTTGCAGTCGGTCGTGAGCGTGAGGCCGAGGTCGAAGGACCCGATGACGGAGATGTCGTAGAGGCCGGTCAACGTCGGGGTGAAGCTGTAGACGGCTTCACCGGTCGCCGAGCCAAACGAGGTCGACTGGCTCTCGAGGATGCAGTTGGACGCCGAGGTCGTGTAGTCGTTGACGCGGCCCACGGTCGTGCCGGCCGTCGGTGCGCCCGCGGCCAGGACGAGCGGGTCGCTGCAGGTCTCGCCCGAGCCGATGCACGTCGGGGCGCCGCCGCAGTCGGGGTCACCGCAGTCGGTGCGGCCGTCGTCGTCGTCGTCGAGCTCGTTCGTGCAGCCCTCGGCGTAGGTCGACTCGTTGCAGATCGCGACCGACCAGCAGTTGGGGTCGGCACAGTCGGTGAGCTCGTCGCCGTCGTCATCCGTGTTGTTGATGCAGCCGTTGGTGTAGGTCGACTCGTTGCAGGCGGCATTGGCCGAGCAGTCGGGGTCGTCGCAATCGGTGGCGCCGTCGCCGTCGTCGTCTGCGTCGTTGGTGCAGCCGTTGGTGTAGGTCGCTTCGTCGCACGCGTCGGTGCCGACACAGTCCGAGTCCGCGCAGTCGGTTGCGCTGTCGCCGTCGTCGTCATCGCCGTTGTTGCAGCCGTCTTCGAAGTTGCTCTCGTCGCAGAGCGGGTCGTTCGCGCACTGGGCGTCGTTGCAGTCGGTGTCGCCGTTCAGGTCGTTGTCGAGGTCGTCGGAGCAGTCCTCACCCAGGACGATGCCGAGGTTGAACGTGCCCGACACCGGGATGTTGTTGTTCCAGCCATCGACGAGCAGGTAGTAGGTCTTGCCGGCGGTCATCGGCATACGCATGAACTCGCGCGAGCCTTCGGTGCCCTGGTCCGACACCCCATGGCAGGTGAGGGCGAGGAAGCCATCCTCGCCGATGGGTGGGCACTTGTCGGTCACCATGAGGGCGGGGTCGTAGCCCGCGCCGGGCTGCAGCGTGAGGTTGTAGACGCCGTCGATGGCGGGCGTGAACGTGTAGACGATGTCAGGCGAAGCGTCGCCCCAGAGAGCCGAGCCGACGCCGCCACAAGCAGTGCCGGTCGTGTAGATGTAGTCGTCCGTGAGGCCCACCGTGGTGCCATCGTCCGAGAACGGCAGGACCGGGGTCTCGAAGGCGACGAGCGCATTGCAGCGGCTGCCCTTCGCGATGGTGAGGACCGGCGGCTCGGTGCTGCCGTCGGCATCGTCGATCGAGTCCGTGGCGTCGTCGTCGGTGTCTGGCAGGACGTCGGGCGTCGTGTCGGGTACGACATCCGGCACCACATCGGGCACGACGTCGGGGACTGTGTCAGGCTCGACGTCGGGGACCGTGTCGGGCTCGACGTCGGGGGTCGTGTCGGGCTCGACGTCCGGCGTGACCTCGGACGCGTCGGTGTCTGGTGAGGACGTGTCCCCCTGCTGGGGGTCGGAGTCCGAACAGGCGGTGAGCCAGGCACCGAGGACGACCGTGGAGAAGAGGACTGGGAAACGTCGCATGGAACACCCCGATGGGAGGGCCTGATAGGAGGGCCGATGTGAGCGCCGAGACAATGCTCGAACCAGGGGCTCGTCGACACCCGGGCAAACGCAGACCCTGACGGTTCGACCCCTCTTAAGGTGAAAGGCTATCGTTGATGGCGGGCCCGGCGCAAGCCCATTCCCTGAGGTTTCGAGTCATCAGGGCAGCCGATGCGGGCAACTGGACCGCCAACTCTCGTGGAGCGACTCAGCGCGGGCGCCCAGCAGGCGACTTGTGGTGGTGCGCCGCGATACCTCGAAGGACGAGGCGTTCGACCAGCTGAGCGAAGGTCAGGCCGACTGCCGCCGCGGCCTTGGGTAGGAGGCTCTCCGCGGTGAGGCCTGGCAAGGTGTTGACCTCGAGGAGAAAGACCGCGCCCGACGGGTCGACGATGCAGTCGGTGCGGCTGTAACCCGAGCAACCGAGCGCCTGGTGGGCCGCGACGCCGAGCGCGCGAAGCTGGGCTTCGAGACTCGGCTCGATCGGAGCGGGGCAGATCTCGTCGGTGGCGCCTGGAGTATACTTTGCTTCGTAGTCGAAGAACGCGGCGGACTTCGGGCGGATTTCGACGACGGGCAGGGCGTTCGGTCGGCCCTCGAGGGACTCGAGAACGGGCAAGGTGAACTCGCGCCCCGCGACGAACTTTTCGGCCACGACCTGGCCGGTCGCGAGCATCGACTCGCCTTCTTTGACGAGGTCGGCCTGGGTCCGCACGATGGCGACCCCGACCGAAGAGCCCGACGCGAGTGTCTTCAGGACCACGGGCACGCCAAGCGCGGCCGAGACCTGCTCCCAGTCGGTCGGCCCATCCCGGGTACCGAGGACGAGGTCGTCGGCGACGGGCAGGCTGGCGGTGCGCAAAAGGTCCTTCGTCCGACGCTTGTCTAGGCCAATGGCTGATGCCTGGACGCCCGACCCCTGGTACGGGATCCCCATGAGCTCGAGCGCCCCCTGGACCCGGCCGTCCTCGCCGTCCGGGCCGTGCATCGCGATGAAGGCGCAGTCGACGTCGGCCTGTTCGAGCGCGACGAGGCCCTGTCCAATCGAGCCTGATTGGCCGTGGGCTTCGGGCCAGGTTGCTCGCCCGTCGCGAGTGATGACGAGCTGCCAGCTCTCCCAGCCAAGGGCATCACAAGCCTTCACTACGGCCGCCCCGGAGCGAAGCGAGACCTCGTGCTCGCCGCTACGACCACCCATCAGAACCGCGATCTTCATCGTTTCGTCACCTTGCTTCGACGCAATAGGCCCGGATGAGCTGCTCGTAGAACTGCACCGCCGCTTCGAGGCGGGCCACGTCGAGCGATTCGTCGTCCCGATACAGGGCTTCGATGGGGCCGCCTGGGCCGAATGCCAGCGTGTCGAAGCCGTGAGCGCGGAAGAGCCCCGCGTCGGTCGTGAACGCGCCGCCACCGATGTCGAACGGGACGGACGCGCGCTGCAGAGCCAGACGCACGAGGTCGACCATGTCTTCCGAACCCTCGCTGCCAGCGAAGGCCGGGCGGTCCTGCACCACGTCGATCGAGACCTCGAGCTCCTCCTGGCCGATGAGGGCCCTCTGGACGGCCTGCGCGAACCGTTCGCAGATGTCGGGTGTGTCGGCTCCGGGGCCGGTCCAGACCATGATCGAACCTGTGATTTCGTCGCGATCCGACACCAGGCGACCGGTCCAGTGGGCCCGCGGTGGGCGGGCCAGCGCCTGGTTCCGGGCCAGGCCGAGACGGCCTTCGACGGCAGCGACCCCGGCCGCATAGGCGGCGAACCAGCTCGCGAAGAGCGCGTCGATGGGGAAGGGCAGGGCGGTCCCGTCCGCGATGGGTTCGACCTCGACGCCCGGCCCGTGATGTTTCAGCGATGGCATGGTCCCAAAGCTGGTCGCGACGCGCAGGGTGGCGCGGCCAGGGACGCGGTTGGCGGCCTCGCCTGCGTCGATCGACAGGACGCGCACATCGCCGTGGCGTCGCAGCGTATCGAGGACCTCGAGCGTGCGTGCCAAGGCGTCGTCGGCGTTGATGGACGCCGGGTCGGCGCCAGCTGGGCCCTGGCTGGCCAGGGCATGGCCGGAGCGGCCAGACACACGGACCTCGAAGAAGCCTGCATGAGGCGGCATTCGGCGGTGACGGATGCGGCGCGTGAGCTGGAGTCTGAGGGAGATGCAGCCCGGGTGGTCGGTCCAGACGCGTAACGAGGTCGGGGCGTTGACGAGCGCCAGGCCGCGTCGCTCGGAGCTGCTGATGGGGCCGCTCAGGTCTTCGATGACCGAACGAGCGCCCGAGCCATGGGCCTCCTCGCCCGACAACGCGATGACGTAGAGGGGGCGCTTGAACTCCTCGTTGCGGAAGCGTGATGCGGCAACGACCTTGAGCACCGCGTCGACCTTGCCGCCATTCGCGCCGAGGCCATAGATCCTCTGGCCGTCGCGCGAGATTCGGGCGCCGAGCGGGTCGCCTTCGAGCGAGGTCCAGGTCGCCGGGACGGGCTCGACCGAGGTCGAGATGGTGGACACCAGGACGAGCGGAGCGCCGCGTGCCGGCCCCTTGCGGCCGACGAGGTTCACACGTTCGAAGGCGTCGCCGGAGCTGACCTGCTCGAGGATGGAGAAGTCGCCGAAGTAGAGCATGTCCATGAGGAACGAGACGGCCTCGGAGCCGGCACCGCGAATGCGCGAGTCGCGACTCAGGGCATCGATGACGGCACGAACGGGACTCGTAGGCATGGCACCTCCCAGCCAAAACGTCTGCTCGCCACGTCGCAGGCCCGCGAAGGAGCGGGCCGGAGCGTGTGCGAGCGATCCGATTACGGCGCCACACGTTTCATCATTCGTGATGCCGAAACGTATGGCGACGCCGCCAGAAGACCCCGCGGGGGCGCGTGGTGTCAATCGCCGCGGCAGGTCGGTAAGAACGTGGTAGGCGGAACGGAGGTGAAGCGGCGGCGCTGTGTACGGTGCTGGCGAGGACCATGCGCGCCGGTCGTGGCGTGTGAAAGCGCACAGCGAGGGCAGGATGCGAGCGGTCGTGCAGCGCGCCAAACGCGCGGAAGTCGAGGTGGATGGCGAGGTCGTGGGGCGGCTGCCGCCGGGCAAGCCGGGCTTCGTCGTGTTGCTCGGGGCCGGGCGGGGGGACACCGACGAAGACGCGGTGGCGCTAGCGGACAAAGTCGTGGGTCTACGGGTCTTCGAAGACAACGAGGGCAAGATGAACCTCGGGCTCGAAGAGGTCGGCGGGGCGCTCCTCGTGGTCAGCCAGTTCACGCTCTTCGGTGATTGTCGGAAAGGGCGTCGTCCATCGTTCATCGACGCGCTCGAGCCAGGGCGCGCCGCCGAGCTGGTCGAAGTGTTTGCAAAGCGCGCCGCGACGCGTGTGCCCGTCGAGACCGGGCGTTTTCAGGCCCACATGGAGGTCATGCTGGTCAACGATGGGCCGGTGACGCTGCTTCTGGACTCTAAGAAGCTGTTCTGAGACGGCCCTTTACGGTGTCTTTTCCCGGATCAGTGGCCGACGTCGCGGGGCCGCCAGCGCTCCCAGGCCTGACGCGAGCGGGCCCCTCGCAAGAATGCCGCGCCGTCCTTCGCGAGCTCGGCGATGGCCGGGTCCGGGTGGTCGGCCAGGGTGTCGAGGCGGGGTAGGGCCTCGGCCGCGTTCATCCTGACGATGGCCTCGATGGCGTGGTCGACCTCGGGGTGATGCGGGTTGTCGAGGAAGGGGACGAGGCCGTCGAGCCAGCGCGCGACCAGGGCGTCGTGACGATCGACCCACACATGAAAGGGTGGGGCGTCGAGGCAGCCGGCCAGGCGGTCGTCAGGGCCGCAGTAGATCCGAACGTGGAAGTGGTCGGCGTGCGGCGAGCTGTCGCGTGGCTCCAACAGGACCCGCTCGGCGCGTGACACGAGTGGTGAGCCTACGGCGCGGGCGCGCTCGAGGAGGAGGGCGCGCAGGTGTGAGGCGACAAAGACCCACTGGACCTGGGCCGCGGGGTCTTCGAGCATGGCCTCGACGAGAGCCCAGTTGCGTGGCACGTCGAATCGTTTGGCGCCAACGCGTCCGTTGGCGTCGGCCGGGCGCATGGCGGGTTCGTCCGCAGGCCCGCCATTGGCGTCCATCAGGTAGAATGCGAGGTCCACATCGCGCCCGTTCTGGTGGCTCGCATGCGGTGCGAACGGCCCACCGCGAACACGCGACAGGTCGCCAACCCAGAGCGTGCTTCCAGGGGCCATACGCGCCACGCGCGCCGCGGCGCGAGTGATGAGTCCGACCAGCGCGGGGGTGCCCCAGGTCGCCTCGCGGTCGCGGGCAAACGACAAGACCCCGAGGCCCGGCCTGGGTTCGATGGCGACACCGTCGATGAGCTCTCCCGTGTGGGTCGGCCCGATGGACAAGGCGCCGACGGCACTGTCGCGCTTCACGAAGGCCGGTGCCGCAGGGGCGGGCGGGACGTCCACGGCCGCGGCCGGCAAGAGGGCGACCCCTGTCAGGTCGATGCGCTCCAGTCGCGGCGCTTCGCCCCACGGCGTGGGCTGAGGCGGGTCACATCCCAACCCGAGGCAGGTCGCCACAAACGCAGCCAGCGCCGAAGTCCCGGTTCGTCTCGAGCAGGTGGGCGCCCCCGACTTGATTCCGGCGTCGCGACCCCCTATGGTCCGCCCCGCTGAAAAAGGCACACCCCAAGGGTCGAGGTCCCCCATGTCCGTCCGCCGCACCACTATGCTCGACTTCCTTTGTGTCTCCGCCATCTTCGCGCTCGCCGCGTGCGGAGAGGACACTACAGGAACGACCCAGGATACGACAGATACGACCACCCCGAACGACACGGACGCCGCGGCGGAAGTGATCCCGGAGACGACCCCCGAGACGACGACCTGCCCCGAGAACGAGGCTTGCGACGACGGTGACGGCTGCACCGAGAACGACCGCTGCGATGCGACCGGGGCTTGTGCGGGCACTGCAAAGACCTGCGACGATGGCGTCGGGTGCACCGTGGACTCCTGTTCGGAAGGCGCCTGCGTCAACACGGTCACGGCCGGCTTCTGCCTCGAAGGGACGACCTGCACGTCGATTGGCAGCCCCGACCCGAACAATACCTGTCGCCAATGCGCCACGGCTCCCGGCGGGCCGACCTTCATCACGCTCGCCGACACCAGTCCGTGCAACGATGACAACGCCTGCACCGTCAACGACGTGTGTTCGGCTGGCGTCTGTACCGCAGGCGCCGCACGGGTCTGCGCCGCAGCCGGGCCGTGCATCGCCGCGAGCTGCGAGCCGGCAACCGGCTGCGTGGAGACGGCGACGACCGCGACCTGCGACGATGGCAATCCGTGCACCGTCGGCGACGTCTGCGCAGCCAGGAGCTGCACGGCTGGTACGGCGCCACTCGACTGCGATGACGAGGACCCTTGCACGGTCGACTCGTGCGTGGCCGGGGTCGGCTGCTTCCACGACGCCTTCGCCAAGTGCAACGACGACAACGCCTGCACCAGCGACAGCTGCCAGCCCGATGGGACCTGCGTGAACGCGACCTTCACCGGGCCGTGCGACGACGGCGACCCGTGCACCATCAACGAGGAGTGCAACGCCCAGTTCGTGTGTGGTGGCGGGGCACCGCGAAGCTGCGATGACGAGAACGGCTGCACGACCGACGCCTGCATCCCCGGCGACGGCTGCCTCAATCTCTTCCGCAACCAGGACTGTGTTGACGGGGTCTGCGGCCCCGCGCTTTGCGAGGACGGCGAGGCCTGCACCATCGATGACCGCTGCGTCGCCGGGGAGTGTTTTGGCGCCAAGACCGCTTCGTGCCCATTCTGCAATCTGGACGCGACCGACAAGGCCAACAAGATCACGAGCCTCCTCGTCATGGCCGACGGTCAGCCCGGGTCGGGCCTCGATATCGACGAAAATCCGATGACTTGCGCGCCCGAAAACGACTGCGGCGGCGGCGTCGACAACGAGCTGAGCGTGCTCGCGTCCCTGGTCAATCCAGGCATCACCGACTCGATCGAGGACGGCGTCGTGAAGTGGGTCATCGACCTGCGCCGCGCGACCCGCGATGGAGCCGAGTTCCCGCTCTCCATCTACGACTCGGGCCTCGCCTTCGATGACTTCTGCAACTACCAGGGAGAGGTCTGCGACTACGACGTGGCTGCCCTGTCGTTCGACGCGACCTGCGACCCGTACTTCCTCTTCGACAACGCGCGCATCGTCGACAATCGCCTCACGGCGGGCGGGACCGGCCAGCTCATCAGCATGGTGTTGCCGCTGGTCGGCGGCTCGCTCCTGGCGGTCACCATCGCCGCGGCGCGCACAGAGGCGACGCTCACGTTCAATGCCCAGGGCGACATCGTCGCCATGAACGGCATCATCGCGGGCGCCATCCCAAAGGCGCAGCTCATCGAGGCGGTGCGTGAGCTCGACCCGGACAACTTCTCGTTGCCTGGCCTCACGCCCGAGGACGCCGCCGACCTGCTCGATCTGCTCGTCACCGCTGACATCGACCTCGATGGGGACGGCGTCGCGGAGGCTGCCAGCGTGGCCATGCGCATTGCGACCATCCCGGCGCGAATCGTCGCGCAGTAGGACCCGCGCTGTTGGAAGGGACGCCCGCGTGGGTGCCGCTCACTTGTGATAGGGCTCGCCGCGCAAGATGGTCGACGCCCGGTAGAGCTGCTCCCACAGGACGACCCGCGCGAGGTCGTGCGGCAGGGTCAGAGGCCCAAACGAGATCCGCTCGACGCCGTGGCGCGAGGTGAGCGACGGGTCGAGCCCCGACGCGCTGCCGAGCGCGAAGCAGATGGCCGTGTGACCACCTGCCATCCAGGTCGCGAGCCGCTGCGCGAGCGCCTCGCTCGACAACGTCGTGCCGGTCCGGTCGAGCACCACGAGGTGGTCGCGGTCGCGCACCTGGGTCAGGATCCGCTCGGCCTCTTCAGCGAGGGCGAGCGGAACCTCCAGGCGGCGCGAGGCCTTGACCCAGACCTCCTCGATGCGCAGGTGGCGCTTGAGGCGCCCCTGATAGTCGAGGGCTGCATCCTGCAGAGGCCCCCTGGCGGCGGCCCCCGGATGGATGAGGCGCAGGATCACAGAGCTGTTCCGAGCGGCACGGGTTTGTGAATAGGGTTCACGGAACCGGGTTGACGTCCGTGGCCACGGCGTCGGGCAGCTCGAGGCGCGGTGCATCGGACCACAAACGCTCGAGCGCGTAGAAGTCGCGCACGGGCTCGTAGAAGATGTGGACGACGACGCTGCCGTAATCGGCGAGCACCCACTGGCCCGCATCAACGCCTTCGGCCGACAAGGGCTTGATTCCCTTGAAGTTCATGGCGTCCCAGATGGCATCGTAGATGGCGCGGGCGTGGCGGTCCGAGCGTGCGCTGCAGACCACGAACCAGTCGGTGTACTGGACGAGCTCGTAGACGCGCAGGACCGAGACTTCCATGGCTTTGGCGTCACGAGCGAGGAGCGCGATTTCGCGGGCGACGGGCTCGCTGTCGAGCGAGTTGTCGAGTTCTTCGGGTTCCGGATTCCGGGAGGTGCTGGTATTCAAAACGACTCCATGGGGTCGGCTCGGCTGCGAGGTCACTGTCGGACCTGCCCCTGTCCGAGCACGACGAACTTTCTGGTGGTGAGCTCTTCCAGGCCCATTGGCCCAAACGCATGGAGCTTGGAAGTGCTGATGCCGATTTCGGCCCCGAGCCCGAGCTCGAAGCCATCGTTGAAGCGGGTCGAAGCGTTGACGAGCACACAGCTCGACCCGACCTCGCGCAGGAACCGGAGGCTCGTCGCATAGTCCGTGGTGACGATGGCCTCGGTGTGGTTGGAACCGTACCGCTGGATGTGGGCGAGCGCCATCTCGAGGTCGTCGACGATGCGCACCGACAGAATCAAGTCGAGGTATTCCTCGTGCCAGTCGCTGTCGGTCGCCGTCTTCGCGTGTGGCCAGAGGCTTCTCGTGCGGGCATCGCCGCGCAGCTCGACGCCGGCCGCAGCCAGGTTCGCAAACGCCTTGGCGATGAACTGCGGCGCGATGTCCCGATGGATGAGCAGCGTCTCGAGCGCGTTGCACACACCAGGGCGCGAGACCTTGGCGTTGGCCACGATGGCTTCGGCCATGGCGAGGTCGGCGTCCGCATGAACGTAGACGTGACAGACACCTTTGTAGTGCTGGATCACGGGCACGGTGGCGTGCTCGGTAACATAGCGGATGAGGCCCTCGCCCCCGCGCGGGATGACCAGGTCGATCTCCTCGTTGCGCCGGATGAGCGCCGTCATGAGCGCGCGATCCGAGGTCGCCACCGCCTGCACCGCATCGGCCGGAAGCCCAGCTTCTACAAGGGCTTCGCGCATGAGGGTGACCAGCGCCGCGTTCGAGTGGAAGGCTTCTTTTCCACCCTTGAGGATAGGCGCGTTGCCGCTCTTGATGCACAACGCACCTGCATCGATGGTCACGTTGGGCCGCGACTCGTAGATGATGCAGATGACCCCGAGTGGGATTCGCATACGCCCCACGCTCAGGCCGTTGGGGCGAACGCGGAGGTCGTCGATCGAGCCGACCGGATCCGGAAGCGCGATGACCTCTTCGAGGCCTTTGATCATGGCCGCGATACGCGTCGGCGTGAGCTTGAGTCGGTCGAGCGAGGCGGCGTTGAGACCAGACTCCTCGGCGAGCGCCAGGTCTTTGTCGTTCTCCGCGCCGAGCCACTCGCTGCGCTCAGCCAACAGCTTCGCCAGCGCCGAAAGCGCAGCATTACGCGTCTTCCCATCGGAGCGCGCGATCTCGAACGATGCAGCTTTGGCCCGACTGGCAAGCTCCGCCGCCACGGTTTCGTGGTCTATCTTCTGCATATTCATGGTGATTCGTCCCGCGATCGCGGTCTTGTATGCTCAAGGCGTGGGTTGATGCGCTCGTGCTCTGGCGGGATCACGCGAGGAGCCGTCTTCTTGCACGCAGCGCGCGTACGAGGAAGACGATCGAGAGGAGCGCTCCGAGGGTCGCGAGTCCCCAGACGACCGCGGCCCAGGCGCCATCCGATGGGTGGACGCCATCTTCCAGGACCCAGAGGGTCTTGGGGTCGAGGTCGAGGCGCTTGGCGACCCGTTCGACAAAGGGGGCAAGGGCCCGTGGCCCATCGTCGGCGCTCAGCATCCGGCCGGTCACCGCCACCGCGACCGCGAGGTCTTCCGGGAAGGCGAGGCGATCACGCAGCAACGGCTCGTAGGCCGGGTCCACGTTGACCAGGCGCTCGTCGGGCAGCTCGATGGGTTGGGCCGTCACCACCAGGGCTTTGAGCAGCGGGCAATAGAAGATGTACTCGACCACGGCGTTCGCCGAGGGCCCGTCGGAGACCCCTTCGAGCTTGACGGGGATGAGGCGCGTCGGCACCAGCCCCCGCACGGTCACGTAACGATTCGACCCGAGCTCGGGGGTGGCCTCACCGCTCTTGAAGCGGGCCCGTACGTCGCCCAGGTCCCGCGGTGTATTCGACTCGAGCCACCAGCCCATGGTCTCACGCGTCTGGAACATGACCGCGGCCGCGAGCAGAACCAGGCCCGCGGTCACAACGACTCGCAGCCGGATACCAAACGACGTCGCCTGCCGCAGCGCTTCGGTCTCGCCGGGCTCGGGCTCGCTCCACTGCTTGAGGAGCGCCTCGAGGTCCGCGTCGCGACCGGCTGCCGACGATTGGGGCCGTTGTTGGCTCGCGTCTTCCGACGCGCTATGCGACGAGTCCGGTATGGTCATGCTCCCTCCGTCGAAGCGACGGAACGTTTGGCCCGCCAACCGGGACGCAAACGTGGCGCGCGGCAATAGCACAGTCGGTCTCGAAATCGATAGCGAAGGACACGACCCGGCCGACTCCCTTGTCCCGGGCAGCGGTGCCGCGCGTGAAGTGTCCGAACTCGAAGCGCATTCACGCGTGGCGGCGCCTCGCGTTTCCGCACCACACATGGATGAAACGCAAGGCGACCTGATCGGATCGCTCGGGCGAGCCTTCCCGCCCCTCGCTGCGGGAGCGGGGCGGCCGCCCGAGCAGACGTTTGGGATGACCGTCTGGCCCGAGCTCGAGACCTTCATCGGGCCGGGCGGGAAGCTCGAAAAGGCGCTCGGCGGCTACGAGCGCCGTGCCGGCCAGGAACTCATGATGCGCACCGTGGCGCACACTCTCGAGCACGGCGATACGCTCGTCATCGAAGCAGGTACAGGCATCGGCAAGTCGCTGGGGTATCTCCTGCCTGCCGCGCTCTCGGGGCAGCGCGTCATCCTGTCGACGGGCACACGCACCCTGCAAGACCAGCTCTGGCAGCGCCAGGTGCCGTTTCTGAAGGACGAGCTCGGCCTCGAGCTCGAAGCCACGGTGTTGAAGGGGCGCACCAACTACCTCTGCCTCTTGTTGCTCGGAACGGCCCAGAAGAACCCAGACATCCGCCTGGATGAACACGTCGACCTGCATCGGATCCTGACCTGGTCGGAGACGACCAAGACCGGCGACCGTGCTGAGCTCACCGACCTGCCCGACGCCTCGACCGCGTGGCGGGCCGTCGCCGCCGACTCCGAGAAGTGTCTCGGACGTTCGTGCCCGTTGTTCTCCGAGTGTTTTCTCATGGCCGCGCGCCGCCGCGCCGAGGCCGCGGATCTGGTCATCGTCAACCACCACCTGTTCTTCGCCGACCTGCAACTGCGCGAGGGGGCTAAGTTTTCGCTTCTCCCCGACGCTCATGCGGTCATCTTCGACGAGGCCCACCACCTCGAGTCAGTGGCGTCGAACGCGTTTGGTCGGGCCGTCTCGGACATGCGTATCAAGCGCCTGGCCATCGACGCACGCCGAGCGATGACGGCCGCGGGCGGGAGTCTCACGCGGGTCGACGCGACGCTCGCCGAGCTCGATCGCGACCGCGAGCGACTCTGGGGTCACCTCGTCGGTCATGCTGGTCGCGGGCGTTTCCGGCCTGAGCGCCTGCCGCCGACCTTCCTCGAGAGCTGGTACAAGCTCGACAACACGCTGGTCGCGTTGTCGCTCGTGCTGGGGGCCGAGGCACAAGCGATGGGCGGGGTCATGTCGCTGGCGGCCACCGAGTCGTTGCGGCGCCTACCGGATCGCATCGAGGAGCTCCGCGGCGACCTCATGCTCCTCTTGTCCCCAGACGAACGCGACGCGGGACGAAACGACGCCGACGTACGGTGGGTCGAGCGCGGCGAACGCGCGACCTTCGTCAGGTCGGTGCCGGTCGACGTCGGGCCGCGTCTGCAGCAGACGTTGACCGGGCGCTTTCGCAGCCTCGTCTTCACGTCCGCGACGCTGCGCGCGAGCTCGCACCGGGTCAACGATCGGTCGGGCTTCGAACACTTCTTCCGGCGCCTGGGACTACCCGCGGAGACCCGCTCGATGAGCCTGCCTTCGCCCTTCGACTACCCGAATCAGGCGCTTCTCTACGCGCCGATCGACCTGCCCGAGCCGCGGCACCCGGCCTACGGTCGGGCCCTCATCGACCGCATCGCTTCGCTGGTAGCGATAACCAGAGGGCGCGCGCTGGTCCTGTTCACCTCCCGTGAACGGATGGTGGAGGCCCACGCGGCGCTCGCCCCGACCTGGACCTACCCCACGCTCGTCCAGGGGCAGGGCTCGAAGGAGAGCCTGCTCGAACGTTTCGTCGCGTCGAAGGGATCGGTCCTGTTCGCGACGGCGACCTTCTGGGAGGGCGTCGACGTCGTCGGCGATGCCTTGAGCCTCGTCATCATCGAGAAGCTGCCGTTCGCCCCGCCCAACGATCCCATCGTCGACGCGCGCCTCGAACACGTCGCGCGTGCAGGCGGCGACGGCTTCCTCGACTATCAGGTGCCGACCGCCATCGTCTCACTCAAGCAGGGTTTTGGCAGGCTCATCCGGCACCGCGGAGACCGCGGGATCGTGGCCGTTCTCGACTCTCGGCTCGCGACCTCGCGTTACGGCCGGCTCTTCATCGAGAGTCTGCCTCCTGCCCGTCGCATCGCCGACCTCGATGAGTTGGCCATCGCTTGGCAGGCGCTCGTCGAAAACGAATAAATCCGAATAATGCCAATAGGGTGTGAGTTTTCTGGGCCACGCGCGGATCAAGATCACGCCTCCCGGGTACTTCCCTTGTGTCGGCAGCTCACTTCGGCCTGAACCAGGTCCGACGCCGACCTTTCGACAAAGGGGGAAGAGCCATGCCCAACGACCTGTGCCTCGTCGCGGACCACCTCGAGCAGGCGGTGTTCGAGCTCGAACCCCGTTGCTTCGCCTCGCTCGGCGGTTCCATACACGACTTCGATCTTCGACCGGGCGGCCACCAGGCGCTCGTGGCCGAGGTCTATTGGCGCGATGGGCGTCCGATCCTGCGCGACAGCTCTGGCCGAGGTTTCGTCTGCCGAGGCCAACGCCATCGTGAGCTCGTCCTCTGTGCCGGCGACATCGTGCGGCTCGATCTGTGCTCACCGGAGGAGGCCGCGGCGACAGCCCGACCGACCCGTGTGCGCCTGCTGGTTGCGCGCCGGCTCGATGGTTCGCGACTCATGGAGACCGAGCGCCCCCCGATCGAGTGGCAGCGCATCGTCACCGCCTCGCACCTGGGCTACCGCCAGCTCTTCGATCTGGCCATGGCGGCATCGGCGTCAGCCCCCGTGTGGATCCAAGGTGAATCAGGGACCGGCAAGGAGCTCGCAGCCGCCGCGATCCACGCCGCTGGACCACGCGCTCGTAACGCCTTCGAAGCCATCAACTGCGCGGCGATGCCCGAGAATCTCATCGAATCCGAGCTCTTCGGGGTAGAGCGCGGAGCCTTCACCGGCGCGATGAAGAGCCGCGCCGGGGCCTTTGCCCGTGCCAATGGCGGGACCCTCTTCCTCGACGAGATCGGAGAGCTTCCACTGGGGGCTCAGGCCAAGCTGCTCCGCGCACTCGAGTCGGGCGAGGTGCGACCGGTCGGCGGCGACCGCGCCATCAAGCTCGACGTGCGGGTCGTCTGCGCGAGCTGGAAGAACCTCGAGTACGAAGCCGCGCAGGGGCGATTCCGCCACGATCTCCTGCATCGGCTATGGGTTCTGAAGGTCGAGCTGCCCCCTCTGCGCGCGCGCCCAGACGACCTCCAGCCGATCCTGGACATGCTTCTCAACGCTCGCAGAGAGGCTGAGGCCAGCCACGACAACGGGGAGAACGGGGAGAACAAGCTTTGGCCAGGTCAGGGCTTGCTCGTGCGCCTGATGTCGCAGGCCTGGCCCGGCAACATCCGTGAGCTCAAGAACTGCGCGTTGAGGGCGCTCGCGACCAACGACGTGCACGACCTCCTGCCTACCTCCGGCCAATCGTCGCGCGAGCCTGGCCGGCGCATCAGCCGAAAACACCCGGACGCCCTCACGAGCACCCTCGAACAGTTCTGCGGCAACCGCTCGCGGTCAGCACGCGCTCTCGGCGTCAGTCGCTCGACGCTCTACCGATGGATCGACAAAGGGGGCTTGGTGTCGGTCAGGCAGCCGACTTCGGCGACGCTTTACGACCATTGATGCATCTCGTTGCGCCATCGCCCTGGGACGGGTTGACAGCGGGGCCGCGACGTTTATGATGGCGCAGGCTTTGGCGCCCAAGACGTAAACCCCAGACGTTTCAATGGGTTGGCGTGAATATCCGCGAATTCAACCGCTTTCAGCTGGAAGCAACGAAACTCGGGCGCAACGTGGTCTTTCAGGTCACGGTGTTCGAGAAGAAGGAGCGCAACAAGTCTCGGCTTTACGCTGAGACCCAGTGCTTCGACCCGCTCCAGTATCTTATCCAGTTCGTCATCCGCGACGCGAACGACCTCGACAATGTGATCGAGATGTTTTCGAAGCAGCTGCTGCACCGGGGTTTTGTACCTGTGAAGTTCCGCATCAAAAATGGTGATGGGAGCTGGGATGCTTGGGTTCCCGTGCCCGAGTACTAGCCCAGCTCCAACCAGGTCATCTGGCTAGCTGCGATCGGCCACACCCTTTGGGGTACCCGCGCCTGCCAACTCCGTTCGCCGACCAAGCAAACGTGGGGATTCGGCGAGCCCGTGCGGCTCGAACCGCGGGCCGTTCGCCTCACTTTCCGATCGTGGACACGAACGCATCGATGGCCTTGACGACTTTGCCGCCGTCATTGCCGATGCTGCCGTTGACCATGACCGCGAAGGCGAGCCGGCAGTCGGGTCGGTCGAGGTAGCCCGACAACGTCAGCGCATTGTCGAGTGTCCCGGTCTTGCCGCGGACTCGACCGCCGAGCGACTTCAACCGGTGCCGAAGCGTGCCGCTCTCACCCGACACGGCGAAGCTGTTACGAAAGGCCGTGTGCCGGGCGTTGTCGCCGTTCATGGCGACTAATAACGCCGTCATCCCGTCCGGCGTGACCTTCGTCGCATCGTAGAGCCCGGATCCGTTGACGATCTGAAAGCTCGTCTCCGCGATTCCAAGCCCTTTGAGGGCCTTGGTCGTCGCCTCGACGGCGCGTTCCCAGGTCGCCGCACGGGTGCCTGGCCCGTCCTTTCCGCCGAGCTGCTTGAAGACCACTTCTGCCATGAAGTTGTTGGAGTTCTGGTTGATGGTGGCCACCAGCTCGCTAAGCGGTCGGCTCTCGATACGTGCGATTTCGCGGACGATCTCGCCGGCGGCACCGACCGGGTCCGCGTCGTCGGCTTGAACCGATCGGATCTTACCCTTGAAGTCGATGCCGGCCGTCCCGAGCTGGCGCACGAACAGGTCCGCCGCGATGAGCGAGGCGCCGTAGACTCGCCTTTTCGTTCCTTGGGGCTTGGCAGAAACGCCAAGGCCGCCCGTCACGACGATACGTGTGCCGCCCGAGCCGGCCTTCGACTCGACGACGAGCTTGTCGAGGCGCTTGCCCTCGATGGTGGTGGCCGAGCTCTCGATCTTCACGGCGGCCGAGCTCGGGCTCACGCTGACCTCGACCGGGGCCCCGACCTTCTTGCCAGGCTTCACGGTGACGTTGATGGCCGCCGAGCCCACCGCGAAGGGTGTCACCTCGGGGCGGTAGGCCGCGTCCGTGTTCTTCTGATCGTAGGCAGGCGCCGTCGTCGAGCCCGCGAAGTGGCCGAGGTCGACTGTCAGATCACCTGTGATCACCTTGACTCCCGCGGCCTTGGCCAGGTCGGCCAGGCGCGCGAGGTCGGCCATCTCGAGCCCCGGATCACCTCCCGCGACGAGTGTTGTCCGTGACAACGCGCCATCGTTGGACAGAGCGCCGTCGAGCCGCGTGACGAACCTATGGTCTGGCCCGAGCAGGACGAGCGCCGCTGCCGTCGAGAGCAGCTTGGCGCCGCTCGCCGGGTTGGCCTTTTGTGCGCCGTTGCGCGTCAGGGCCGACGCCTCATCGACGCAGCGCACCGACGCGCCGACCTCGAGCTTGTCGAAAATCGGCAAGGCGACGAGCTTGTCGAGGGCCTGTTCGATGGCCTTGGTCGCAGCCGGGCTCAGGTCTTGTGGACCATCCACCGGTGTGAGCGAAGGCGAAGCGAGCGACAGGGCGAAGAGCAGAGACAACCACATAAGACCTCGTGTCCGGACAAGGCGCGAGCACCCGCACCGATTCCGTAGGGGAGGGGTAACTCCACAAGCGGCGATCGCATATCATGGCCCGATGCGAGAGCCCCTCCACGATTCCAACCAGGCTGCCACGGTGATTCCCGGCGCCGCCGATGCGCCATGTACCAGAACCCCGGCCTGGTGGCGTGAGGCGCTTGTCATCCTGGCGTTGGGTGGGCTCGTTCTCCTCTTCGTGTGCGGCCTGCAGAGCGGCCAGCAGAGCGCCGCCGCGGGCGCCCTGACCCCCGAAACCCCGGCTCCCGAGGTCATCCTCGAGCTCGCCAGCGGAGGAGAGGTTGCTCTCTCGGCCTATCTCGGCAAGCCCGTCGTGCTGGTCTTCTGGGCGACCTGGTGCGGGGCCTGCCGCGAAGAGATGCCGGATCTCGACCGGCTCACACGCGCAGCCGACGGGCGCTATGCCGTGCTCACGGTGAGCCGCGAGAGCCCGGCGGCGCTATCTCGCTTCGCCTCCGCGCGTCAGCTGGTGGTCCCGATGGGGTCGGATCGCTCCGGTCAGGCCTTCGAGGCCTACCGAATCGAGAGCCTCCCGACGACCGTCATCATCGACGCCGAGGGTCGCATCATGCACGACTTCGTCGGCGGGGCCTCCTACGAGGCGCTGCGCGACCATATGGACCGGCTCGCACCCAACTGAGCGCCCACACTGGACGCCGACGCCTGCCTGCGAGGTCACTGGTTGCGCATGTGCAGGCGCAGTGCGTTGTGCAGCGTGTCGTCTTTGCCAGGGTAGAGGATGGCGAGCCCCGTCCACACCATCTCGGCTTCGTCCCAGAGGCCGTGGCTCTCCAGTAGTCGGGCCCGTAACACGTCGATTTCAGGTCTGAACTTCCTTCCCTCGCCCTGCAGCGCGTCGAGGCTCGCGAGCGCTCCATCCACGGCCGCAACCTCGCTTGGTGCGAGGACATGTAGAAGGCGGCGGTCGACGATCGGTGACGCGCTGGCACCGGCGGTCGGGGGCCGGTCCGCTGAAGGCGAGTGGGTGAGCGAGATACGATAGGTCGCGCCCATCTCGAGGTCGGACCAGGGCAGGTGCGCGCGGCCTTCGAGGTTTCGCCAGCGCTCGACGAGGCGTACGACCTCGGTGCCGCTCGGGTCGGTCTGCTCGATGGTGAGGTCGAAGCGGCCGCCGTCGAAGGGCCAGTGCCACCGGATCTCGGGTCGCACGTTGCGTGTGACAGGTGCCGCCGGGTGCGCGATCGCCAGCGTGAGCGGTGTACCTGGATCGACCAGCATCGGCTGAGAGCTCATCGGCTCCAGCATAGGCAGCGGTCCCTCACGATAGCCGGTCAGCCGATCCAGGCGCGCGAGTGGGCTGCGAAGGCTGTTGTCATAGGGCAGGGGCAGGGACGAGACGCGTCCCGTCTCGATGAGCCACCGTCCCGGTCCCTTGAGCGTCGCGATCTGTTCGCCGCCCGCGAGCAGGATTGCGCGCGCCCGGCTCGCCACCTCGACGACGACGCCGGGTTCGAGGCGCTCCCCGAGGACCAGCGGGCTCGCGGAGGTCTCTCGCTGGTCTTCGGCGCGGGCCATGACCTCGCCGTCGGTCCAGAGCACGATGAGCCAGGTGCCTTCTACGGATACCGACTCTGCGGCGAGGTCCACACCCGTACGTGGAGGCAGCGAGCGTGCCGGCGCCGCGACGCTCACGATGGCCGCGACGACCGCAACGGCGGCGACGACGATCGATCCGAGGTGGGACTGGCGACGACAGAGCGGCAACACGATCAGGCCTCTCGGGCGGTGGGTTCGGGGTTCATGACTCGAGCGGGCGCGGCGGGTCGCAACGCCCTGAAGTCATCGCGGATTCCGGGGCGCTGCGCCAGTCCTCACGCCAGCCCTTGGCGCGCGCGCTGTCTCCCATTCGAGGGTAGGGCCGCAAGCGTTCATATCGACTATGTTATTTGTGTTGGCGGACACGTCAGGGATTGTCGCTCAGGTTTTGGCGCCGATGTCCCGATTCACCCCTCGACGCCTCGCCCACCACCTTGTAAAGATTTGCCATCATGTCGGACGAGCCCATCTACCGGCCAGGCCGGGTCATCGCCGGTCGTTATCGCATCACCAGCGCCTTGTCGCAGGGCGGCATGGGCGCGGTCTTCCTCGCCCAGCAGGTATCGCTCGGGCGTGACGTCGCCCTGAAGGTCATCCTCGAGCGCGGCTCCGACCCGGAGCTCATCAAACGATTCGACGTCGAGGCGCGCGCGGTCTGCCAGCTCAAGCACCCGAACATCATCACCTACCATGACTATGGGCGGGACGATGAAGGTCACCCCTACCTCGTCATGGAGTTCCTGGCCGGCTACCCGGGTGGCAAGCTCATCTACGGCGAGCGCAGGCCCAGGGTCCAAGACCTCGTGCACGTGGTCGCTCAGGTGTGCTCGGCCCTGCACGAGGCGCATCAGAAGGGCATCATCCACCGCGACCTGAAGTGGTCCAACGTGATGATCTGCCCGCAGTCCCACGACCCCTACTTCACCAAGCTCATCGACTTCGGGATCATGAAGATCGCGACCGACGGCTCGAGCGGTGACCAGCGCGCCATGACGCGCACGGGCATGCTGCTCGGGACCCCCGAATACATGAGCCCCGAGGCCATCTGCGGCATGCCCATCGATGGCCGCGCCGACCAGTATTCGCTGGCGGTCATGTTATGGGAGGCCCTCGAAGGCCGTCGCCCGTTCGATGGGTCGTCGCATTTCGAATTGTTGCGGCAGCAGGTGCAAGACGCACCGCCACCGTTCGAGCTCGCCGCTGAGCTCATCGCCGAGTACCCGCTCTTGTCTCAGGTCGTCGAGCGGGGCCTCGAGAAACACCCGGACGATCGGTACGAGTCGATCGTCGTCTTCCAGCGGGCGTTGATGGACGCCGTCAAGAACGAGTCCCGCGCCAGCGCGACGGTGCCGGCGCGGCCGGCCGCAAAGGAGGCCCGTCCCTCGCAGCGCGGCATGGCGATGCCCGTCTCGAAGCGCGCGATGGCTGAGTCCGGGGGACCGCCGTCGCGTTCCAACCTGCCTGCACCACGAGGCGACACGAACCCTCGCCCGGTCGACACACGCGTGAAGACCGGGCAGCGCCAGGCCGATGAGGACTCGCCCCGGAAGATCCCGGTGCTTTGGCTCGCAGGCGGCTTTCTGTTGGTCGCGGGCGCGACGGTGGCCGTCATCCTGTCGGTCGTGGGCCCTACCGATGGGCCAGCCGAAGCGGGCGCGGCAGACGCCTCGGGCGCCGTGGCTGCCGCGTCGGTGACCCCGGAGCAAGTCCCGGCCGCGTCAGCCGATGTGATCCAGGCGTCTGGCCACCCGGGCGAAGCAGCTGGAAACAAGGCAGTCCCGGCCGATGCTTCGCCGACGGAGGTGCGCCTGGCCGCGCCAGCAGACCGTGTCCCAGCAGACCGGGTCGAAGATGTCGCAATCGCAGCGGCTCCCGATGTTGCGATTACGAACGATACGGGGCCGTCGATGGCCCAGGCCGACGCCGGGCCGACGGTGGCCCAGGTCGGCGCCGCAACCCCTGCTTCGAATGCCGGCACGAAGCCTGTGACGACCGTGGAACGACCGCCCGAGAAGCGGGACACAGCCCCAGGCCGGCTCATCGTCATCACCGACCCCTGGTCCTACGTGACGGTCAACGGCAAACAATCCGAAGGCGCCACGGTGACTGAGCTCGAGCTCAAGCCCGGTCGGTACACGGTCACCGTCGCCAACCCGGCACAATTCCGGGGCAAACACACCTTCAGCGTCCAGGTGAAGTCGGGTGCGGACGCGCGGCGTTCCATCAAGCTGGTCGACCACCTGGAGCGCATCGAATAGGCCGCGGCCGAGCCTCAGCGCCCCTTCACGTCGAGCTCGAACTCGACCCTCAGGTCCTCGTCGAAGGTGAAGCGGCCGAGCCGAACTTCGACCACTTCGTCGGTGCCTTCGAATCGGAAGAGCGAGCTCGTGCGAAACGAGAACGCAATGGCCTTGCCGAACAAGGTCTCTAGCCAGCCGAAGGCCTCCGCAAATGGTGGCCCGGCGATGGTCAGGAGGCGCCCCTCACGCACCTTCACGTCGAGCTCGTCGCCGACGACCTTGACGGCCACCTGGGCCCCGACCTCCGCGCGTTCGCAGCGCCCCTGGGTCCGCCACAGCAGGAGTTGAAGTGGGCGTGAGCCGCCGAGCCAGCCAACGCGGGCCTCCCATGGGCCGTCCTTGTCCGGCTCGCCTTTCGTCGAGAAACGCCCGGGCACTTCGCCGCGCTCCATCGCTTGTGACAGCAGCGCCGTCGCAGTCTTGCCGCTCATGCGCAAGACCATCCGCTCAGGGTGGATTCGTTCGTCGGAGGTCGTCAGTGCGGGCGCAGCGACACCCGAAACCAGATGGAAGACGACGCCGCCGCGGCGCGAACGCGTGGCGAGCGCCTCGATACCAAAACGCGATAGCTCGGGCAGGCTCAGCGTGGCCGCGAAGAGGGGCCCATCTTTCACGAGCTCACGGGTCGCAATGGGCCAGAGCTCGGAGCTCAGCCAGCCCAGCACCTCGTCGGCGAGCGCGTCGATGACCTCGCGTGAGCTCAGCGCGCGAACGACCGGCGGCAGCTCGCGTTCGAGCCAACGCGACAACATGTCTCGCCCCTCGGGTGTGGTCTTCGGCTCGAGACGCCCGAGCTTGTCGGCTTCGAGAGCCAGGCCGATCCCCGGCGAAGCTCCGGCGGCACCTCGCTCCAGCGTAGGAGCCAAAGCCGTCTCGAGCGTCATGCTGAGCGCCTTCGAGCGGCCTTTGAAGAGCCCGAGCTGAAGTGTCACCCCGATGCCATCACCGTCCCCGTTCGTGAGCGCGTGGGTCTTGACCCCCTCCAGCACGACCGACAACGATAGGTCGAGCCCGAGCTTCGCGGTTGGCAGGGCGACCTCGACGGGGCGTTTGTGTAGCTGGCCCGCGATGAGCTCGTCGAGCAGCGGGTAGGGCAGGGTGAGCAGCATGTCCGCCCGCGCCACGGCGTTGACCGTCGTCGACGGGTTGGCCTGCTTCGCCCTGTCGGGCCGCATCAGGTCCTGCGAGAACCGTTGTCGATGCGCCGCGATCTCCGGGCAGGTCGTGCCACAGGCGATCAACACGGGAAATACGAGTGCGAGCGCGGCCTTTCTCATGTCCCCGATCTGAGGCACGATTTCATCCATGTCCACCCTCGTCCTGCCCGGCTTCGCCAACGCCCACTCCCACGCCTTCCAGCGCCTCATGCGTGGTGGCACCCAGCGCCGCCCCCCAGGCGAGCCCGCGGCCAGCGCCACCTTCTGGTCCTGGCGCGACAGGATGTATGCCCACGCCAACTCGCTCGACCTGGCCGCGATCGAAGACGTGGCACTTCTCACCTACAAAGAGTGCCTGGAGGCCGGCTACACGTCCGTTGGCGAGTTCCACTACCTCCATCGCGACCTCGACGGTGCCCTCTACCCTGACCCGGTCGCCACCGCGCGCGCCCACTGCCACGCCGCACGCACCGCCGGCATCCGCCTGTCGCTCGCCTATTGTGTTTACGCCGCCAGCGGCTTTGGCGCCCCGCTCGGAGCGGCCCAGCGTCGCTTCCTCACCGCGAGCCCTGCCGAGGTCGCCGACCACCTCGGACTCTTGTCCGAAGAGGCCTGCGCGACGACCCGCATCGACCTCGCCCTGCACTCGGTTCGCGCAGTCCCACGCGCCTGGATGGCGCCTCTGGCCGAGCTCGCCCGCACCCGCGGCCACCGCATCTTCGTCCACGTCAGCGAGCAGCGCCGTGAGGTCGAGGACTGTCGCCAAGCCTTCGGCCTGTCGCCCATCGGCCTGCTCGCGGCCGAGGGCGTGCTCGGCCCTGACACGGTGCTCGTACACGCGACCTGGCTCGACGAGGACGACCTGGACCTCATAGCCAGATCCGGCGCGACCATCGCGCTTTGTCCCACGACGGAGGGCGATCTCGGCGACGGCATCCCGTCCTTCGCCTCCATACTCGCGCTCGGCATTCCGCTGTGTATCGGCAGCGACTCCCACGCCGTCATCGACCCCTTCGCCGAGCTGCGCCACGCCGAATACCTTGCGCGCGTCGCCACCGAGCGTCGCATCGTCTTCGCCGACGACCTCGGTCAGTGTGCCCCGGCCCTGCTCGCGTTGGGCGCCACGAACGGCCAGCGCGCGCTCGGCTTCGAAGCGGCGCGCGATACGGTCGTCCTCGACCTCACCGATCGTATCTTCGAGCGCTGCGAGGACCCGCTCGCGACCGCACTGCTGGCTGGTCACCGGGGGCTCGTCGACAAGGTCGTCGTCAACGGTCGCACAGTCGTACGCGGCGGCCGCTGGAGTGGCTGAGCGCGTCAGCCGCCGTTCTGCTGGGCCGACACGACGGCATAAGCCGAGAGGTTGACGATGTCGTTCGAGTCCACGTTGAGCGCGAGGATGTGCAGCGGCCGATTCATGCCGAGCAGGATAGGGCCGAACGTGCTCGCACCACCGATCTGGTGCATGAGCTTGTAGGCGATGTTCGCGCTCGCCAGGTTGGGGAAGATGAAGACGTTGGCTGGCTCCGTGAGCCGACTCCATGGGAACATCTGCGCCCGCAGCTCCATGTCGACCGCCACGTCCACCTGGATCTCGCCCTCGATCATGAGGTCCGGTGCCTGCGCCCTGACGAGCACGGTCGCGCGCTCCATCTTCTTGCAGTCCTCGTGCGGGACGGCCCCGAAGTTGGCGAACGACAACATTGCGACGCGCGGCTCGATGTCGAAGCTCCGCACACACTCCACGACATCGAGCGTGATGGCGGCGAGGTCCTCGGCGCTTGGGTTGATTTGGCAGGTCGTATCTGCGAAGAAAAGTGTGCGCGACCGCGTGAGCAAGACATACATGCCACACGCCTTGCTGTGGACCATACGCCCGTCGGGGGCCGGCTTCTTCTGCGTCCCGATGAGCTGGAGTGCGGGCCTCATCGCTTCCGCGTAGGCCTTGGTCGCCCCCATCACCATACTGTCGGCGAGCCCGAGCCGCAGCATCATCAGCCCGAACCGCGTCTGGGAGAACATACGGCGCCGCGCTTCCGGCCGCGTCGTGCCCCGCCGCTGCATGAGCTCGAGGTACAGGCGTGTGCACTCGTCGAAGCTCGGGTGGGCCGGAGGATCTACGATCTCGATGCCTTCGAGGTCGAGCCCCGACGCATGGGCGATGGCCTCGACCTGGTCGCGTTTCCCGATGAGCATCGGCATCGCGATCTTCTCGCGCGCCAGGACGGTCGCCGCCTTGATGACGCGGTCGTCGTAACCCTCTGGAAACAGGACGCGTTTCGGGTCGGTCTTGGCCTTGTCGATGATCTGGCGCACGAGCCCGCGGCCCGGGTCCATCATCTGCTCCAGCCGCTGCCGATACGCGCCCCAATCGGTGATGGGCTTCCTCGCGACGCCGCTCGCCATCGCAGCCTGCGCTACGGCCGGCGCGACCCAGCCGAGGACCCGCGGGTCGAAGGGTTTGGGGATGATGTAGTCTTGCCCGAACGAGAAGTGGCGCCCGCCATAGGCGCGGGTGACCGAGGCCGGAACGGGCTCACGCGCTAGCGCCGCGATCGCGCGCACAGCGGCGATCTTCATGGCCTCGTTGATCTTCTCGGCGCGCACATCGAGCGCCCCGCGGAAGATGAACGGGAAGCCCAGTACGTTGTTGACCTGATTAGGGAAATCGCTGCGCCCGGTGGCGACCACGGCATCCGGTCGAACCTCACGCGCGAGGCTCGGCAGCACTTCGGGATCCGGATTGGCGAGCGCAAAGATGATCGGCCGCTCCGCCATCAGCTTGAGCAGCTCGGGCTTGAGGATCCCACCCGCCGACAAGCCGACCACGACGTCGGCCCCCACGAGGGCCTCGGCCAGCGTCCGTTTCTCGGTTTCCCGCGCGAACTTGCGACGATACGGGTCGAGCCCGTCCGCGTCCTCCATCCGCAGGACGCCCTGCTTGTCGACCGTCAGGATGTTGTCCTCCTGCACACCCAACGAGATGAAGAGCTTGGCACACGCCAGCCCCGCCGCCCCCGCCCCGATGAGCACGAGCTTGAGGTCGCTGAGCTGTTTGTTCTGCACCTCGGCGGCGTTGACGAGTGCGGCACCCGCGATGATGGCGGTCCCGTGCTGGTCGTCGTGGAAGACCGGGATCTTCATCGACTCACGCAGGCGCTCCTCGATGTAGAACGCCTCGGGCGCTTTGATGTCTTCGAGGTTGATGGCACCGAAGGTCGGCTCGAGCGCTTTCACGACCGTGATGAACGTCTCCGGGTCGGCGGAGACCTCCAGATCGAACACGTCGATGTCCGCGAAACGTTTGAACAAAACGGCCTTGCCTTCCATCACGGGCTTGCCCGCGCTCGGCCCGATGTCTCCCAGTCCGAGCACCGCCGTGCCGTTCGTGATGACCGCCACCAGGTTGCCACGCGCCGTGTAGTCCCAGACCCGCTCGGGGTCCTTGGCGATGGCCAGGCACGGGGCCGCGACGCCTGGCGAGTACGCGAGCGACAGGTCGAGCTGGCTCGCCATGGCCTTGGTCGGCCGGATCTCGAGCTTGCCCGGCCGCGGCGGACCAGCGTGATAGGCGAGCGCGTCTTCATCGAGTTGTCTGGACGACATGGTCCCTCCACCAGCTGTCACGTGAGCGCGCGAGGACCCCGCCCCGACCGCTGGGCTGGCATTCCTAGCAGCCCAGCCCAAACCTGTCCTTCCCGCTTTGCTCCATCCCCCCTACTATCCGCCCGTGACGAACCGGCTCCCCGTTTTACGCCGCATCGGCAAGGCCTTGATCCTGGCCGTTTTCGGTCTCCTTCTCACGGCTTTCGCCACCTGGGTCGGCGCCTATTTCTGGCTCGGCTCGACCCCCGGTCGCGCCCAGCTCCGCGCGGTCGTGGCCGACATGAGCCCGGTGCTCGGCGTCGAGTTCGTGCGCTGGGGCCCGAGCCCGGACCGCCTCATCGTCGGTCCGTCCCGGGTCGACAACGTCGACGGAACCCCGCTTGCAGCCCTCCACATGGCGCACGCCGACCTCGCCTTCTGGGCCCTCGTGGGCGGCGATCTCCGCGTCGAGCGGCTTCGAATCGAGCTCTCACACGTCCACGCGAATATCGGCCCCGATGGTCGGGTCGACCTCCTCGTGGTGCTAGCCCCTCCAAAGAAGCCGCCCTCCACGGCCGCCGCCGGCCCAAAGAAACCGGCCCCAACCCTTCGGATCGACGACCTCGACGTCCACATCGGCGCGCTGGTCGTCACCAACGGGCCAGGCGAAGGCCTGGTCGTACGCGACGTAGACGTCCACGCGACTGTGGTCCTCGGCGACACCTTCCGCCTGTCGTCTCACCTGTCACTCGGACCCATTGACGCGACGTGGGATCGCGCCCGCAAGTACATCGCCTTCGACAGCCTCGAGCTCGCCTCGTTCGAGGTCGACGGCCCAACCGTCCAGGCCCGCGGGCTCACCCTGACCCGTGCCGGCGAGGTCATCCTCGCGGCTGAGTTCGTATCTCGTCCCGGCAACGGCGGGGCAGTCTCCATCAACGCCGCCCTGGCCCCCAGCGACGCGGCCGCCCTCCTGCCCGACGCCTTCCCTGCTGGCCTCGACATCCAGGGCCTCGAGCTCGAGTTCCACCCAGCCTCCAAGGGCGTGGGCGCAGCGTCGCCCGACCCCTCGACCGCCGCCCCCGCCGCCCCGCCCGGCTCACTTCCCACTCTCCACGCCCCGACCACCGCGCCCCCCGCAACCGCCGCAACCGTCGGTCAGCGCCTCTCCGGTCGCCTCGGCCACCTGCGGGCGCCCGCCTGGCGTATCTCCGCCTTCTCCGCTGACCACCTCGAGCTCTCGCTCGACCGCTTCGAGGTCGAGCTCGACCGCCTGATCCCACGGGTCGCCCTCGACATAGGCCACGTCGCGGCAGCCCGCTTCTCGGGTCTCGGCTGGAACCTCGAAGGCCTCTACCTCCCGGGCGGCCACCTCGACTTCACCCGCCGTCTCGAGCTTTCGCTGGGTCCGGGCAGGATCTCGGGCTGGACGCTCGACCACGACGACCTCGCCACCGCACCCAACCCGTCCGACCGTGCCGACCCGATGTCAGCCGACATCGCCCTCACAGCCGACCTCGGCCTCACCGGGGGGCCCATCCACGCGCGACTGGGCGGCGACTTCGGCACAATCGATGCCGTCGGCCGCCTCAAGCTGAGTCCGCTCACCGGCCGCACGAGCTTCAATACCACCGTCCGCTTCGCCGACCTGGCAGGCCCGCCACTGGCCGCCCTCGCCCACGACCTCGACGACCTCAGCGCAGACCTGCGCACTCGTCTCGAAGGCTCTCGCCCGAGCGGACACGCGGTCTTCGAGCTCGAGGTCGAACGCGACCGCGAGACCCAGACCTGGGAGACCACCGTCACCTGGGACGAGGGCTCGTTTGCCATCCCCGGCTGGCTCCTCCTCTGGGACGGCTACGCGTGGGCCGAAGCCGACCCGAGCTCCGCGTCCACATCACCCGAGGACGAGTCTGGCGACCCCAGCGCCCCCAGCGAGCCAGACGAGCCATCCCCCGGAGACGACCCCTGACCGGTGGTCCTCCCGATCCGACGCCGGCTCGCCACCGACAAAACTTCGTGACGAGAGCGCTTCAATTCGTCATCCGCCTCGTCGGCAGGGTCCTCGGCAGCGCCCTGCTCGCCGTCTATTACGTCGTCACGCGGGCCTTCATCGCCGTCCTCGCGCTGTACCTGACCCTCTACTTCCTCGTCGGTTCTGGCCCCGTAAAGCTCGCCATCCAGGAGGTCGTCGCCGACTCCATACCGGGCACCATGTCGGCCGCGACCCTCCAGTGGGGCCCCATTCCCTGGCACCTGCGCCTGGCCGACGCTCGTGTCCACGGCGCCCGCGGCGAAGAGGTCATCCGCGTTCGCGCCGTCGAGGCCACCATCGACTGGGGAGCCACCGCCAACGGCCTCTTCGACTACTTCAGCGACCCTGATACGCACCCCTTCCTCGTCCACTTCGACCGCGTCGACCTACTCGACCCATGGGCCCACGTCGACGTCGCCGACGGCGCAGACTCGAGCGTCGGCATCGAGCTCGCCTTTGTGATCGACGACCCCAACGCCATCCCCGACGGCTCTCCGCCCGCCAACCTCGACATCCGCGCGAAGGTCGTCCGCGTCATCAACGGCGGCGTCCTCGTCGAATCGCCCGGCTTCCGCCTCGAAGCCACGGGTGCCAATACAGTCACCGACTTCGCGATGCTCCACGCCGGCGACCACATGCTCTTCGACGTCCCGCGCACCACCATCGCCAGCGTCGTCATGTCGTTCAGCTCGTTCTCCAACCTCCCCGCACCCCTCGTCGTCGAAGTGACGGACATCGTCGTGGACGATTTCGCCTGGCGCGGCCTCGGCTTTACCTGGCGTCACGTCACCGGCCTCCTCCCAGGCGGCCGCTTCGAAGGGCAGGGGGGCCTCGACGCCGCCGACGGCACCACCCCATGGTTCGGCTCTGGCCGCATCTGGCTCGACGCCGACTCCCCCATCGCCCAGACCCTCTTTCGCGGCGCACTCGAGGGCGCCTTCACCGCCGCCATCAACGGCGCCGGCAACGTCGAGCAGCTCCGCGCGCAATGGAGCGTCGAGAGCCAGGCGCTTGCCATCGCCGGCCTCGTCTTCGAAGACCTCTCCGCCGAGGGCCGCATCGAACCCCGCGGAACTCCTTTCGAAAAACGCCTCCATGCGATCTTCGTCGACGAGGCGACCGCTACCCACAACGACGGCCGCATCCGCCTCGACGGCGTCCGCTGGGAGCCCTACCGCCCGTCCCCCGACCTCGAAGACGGCCCACGCGACCTCTGGGCCACCGTCCAGTTCACCTCGCTCGACCCGTCTCTCCTCCTCGCCGACGCCTTTCCGACCTGGCTCGTTGGCGGCCGGGCGACCGGTCGTGCACACCTCACCTACCTGCCGCACGCCTTTGACGAACGCCTCGAGCTCACCCTCGAACCCACCACACTCGCCTTCTCGACATCGCCGATGCCCGGCCTCGCCGACACCTGGGCCCTCGAAGGCACCGTCCGACACACCCTCGCCCCCCGCGACCTCACAGCGGATGCCACGGCCCACCTCCCGATCAACGAACGACTCGAGCTCATCGGCCTCCAGGTCGACGCCGGCGAAGTCCGCGCCCGCCTCGCGGGCGTCGTCGACCTCGCCGCCCGCACGCTCGACGTCGAGCCCTACCTCCGCCTTGGCAGCATCGCCCCCATCGCGCGAGGCCTCATCGGCCGCGACGCCGTGGCACAGGCGGACCTCCCCGCCGGCCGCCTCGTCGTCAAGTCCGCCCGCCTCGCAGGCCCCATGTCGAACCCACGCCTCGACGCCACCATCAACTGGACGGGGGCCCGCCTCGGCGGTCGCGATCTCGGCCAGGTGAGCGGCGCCATCGCGCTCGTCGACGGCGTCCTGTCGACGACCGACCTGCAGACCCGCACCCCGCTCTCGGCCCCTGGTCCAACCGACACCACCAACCAGCCACGCCGCAGCACCGTCGGTCGTTTCAGCATCGATGGCCGCGTCGCCTTGTTCGCCCCATCCCCACCCGGCGGCGGCCTGTCGGCCCCTATCCCCTTGGAACAAAAGCCCTTCGAGCCTCCGCGTCAAGAACATCGAGGGCCTCGCCGCTGCGGCGTTCACGCCTATGTTCGGCCCCGACGCCAAGATCGCCGTCGACCAGGCCCAGCTCGCCGGCCTCGTCGACGACCCCATCGCTTCCCTCTCGGGCCGTGGCAGGATCCGCGTCACGGGCGCCTCCATGGCTGGCGAGGACAACATCCGACTCGACGGCCAGGTCGCCCTCGAACCCAACCTCGGTGTCTCGCTCCGCGACGCACGCCTGACGCTGGCTTCAGGTGTCTCCTGGACCGGCGACCTGCGGCTCGGTCCGGAGCGCCCGCGTTCACGCCGTCCCACCCTTGGCACCGCGCCCGACCTCATCGGCTTTGACGCCCGCACCATCGAAGCCCGACTCGAGCTCTCAGACACCCGCCTTTCCGAGCTCGGCGCCCTCGCCGCGGCCGTGCCCGACCTCGATGGTCTCGTGTCAGGCCGGCTCTCGGTCGGCGGCACGGTCGGTCGTCCGTCGGTCATCGGCACACTCGCCGTCGACCAGGCCCGCTATGGCACCATCGCGCTCGGCTCGGCCCGCCTTGGCATCACCACCCGAACAGCCCCCGCGACCACAACACAAGCCGCTCGTCGCCTCCTCGAGGTCTCCGCCTTCGACGCCGACTTCTTCCCCGGCTATTCGCTGGAGCGCGCTCAGCTCGTCCTCGATGGCAACCAGCCCCGGCGCCTCGAGCTCACCGTCCGCGCCCGCGACAAGAACCTCGGGGACTTCGTCGCCGGCTTCGACGACGCCATCGTCGATGTGGTCGGCACCGCCGCCGCCGACCTCGACCTCGACCTCAACTCGGGGCTCGCCGCTATCCGCCTGCGCGCAGCACCTGGCGACGTGGCCCTCGTCGTGCCCGAACGAAGCGCCCGCTGGACCAACGAGACCGACGTTCTACTCGTGAGCGACGGCCACACGTTCACCCTCCACCCGCTCACACTTGCTCCGACCGCCTCCCGACCCTCGCCGGGCCGCCCCAATACGGCCCCGGACCAGCGTGTCTCCACCTGCGGCAGCTTCGACCCGGCGACCCTCGCTCTGGACCTGCAGGTCTCAGCCAACTTCGACCTCGCCCTCGCCCCGGGTCTCTCCGACGTCTTCTCAGTGACGCGTGGTCGCTTCACGACGGGCGTGGACCCTGAAGCCACCCGCTCCGTGGGCGACGATACATGTCTTCAAAATGTGAACGACTTCATTCACATCAGCGGCAACGCCAACGCCCCCGTCGTCACCGGTCGCCTCGAGACCTCCGGCCTCTACCTCGTCCCCCGCGGCTCGGGCCGTGAGCTCCGCATCCGCGATGGCTCTGCCGTGGTGCTGCGCCCTGGCAAGACGGCGTCAGAACAGCGCGTCGAGCTAGGGCTTGGCGGCAACCGCTTCGAAGGCGACCTCGACGACGGCTCCTTCGGACTCACCGGCACCATCGAGCTCTCGAGCTTCCTGCCGCGGTCGTTCGACCTGCGCATCGTCGGCGCCGACATCTTCCTGCAGAGCCCCGGCGAGTTCGCCATCACCGCGAGCCCCTTTGGCCGCGTCGTCGCGACCGACCTCATGGGGCCTGTCCCTACGCTCTACGTCAGCGGCGACCTCAGCATCAGCGAAGGTCGTTTCTCAAAAAGTTTCGACACCTTCGCTCGCGCTGTAGGCGGCGCCCTCGGGGTCCGCGCCGACGCCTACTCGACCTCGCTCCTCGACGACATCCCCTGGCTTGGCCAGACCCGCCTCGACGTCAACGTGCTCGCCAACGACTTCCAGATCCAGACCGCACTCCCACTTGCCCGCACCGACCTGCGCGCCCGCCTCGACCTCACCTTGCGCGGCACCATCGCCGAGCCGCGCCTCACACGTCGCATCGACATCCTGCCGGGCGGGACGCTGTCGTACTTCGTCTTCGAGCGCACCTTCATCGTGAACCAGGGGGCGATCGACTTCGACGGCGACCCCGAGCGCCCGCTGGTCGATGTCACGGCCCAGACCCAGATCACCTACCTGCAGCGCGCCCAGACCACGCTCCAGGAAGAAGACGAGAAGGAGGTCGGCATCACCTTGCGCATGACCGGCCGTGTCCCTGACCTGAAGATCGAGCTCAGCAGCGACGACGCCAGCCTCGACCAGGCCGACATCCAATCGCTCCTCATCACGGGCAAGCCGCGTGGTGACCTCGACCGCGCCCAGGAGAGCCAGCTCGTCTCGGCCGACCTCGCCAACGTCATCAACTCGGTCTTCGCGGCCCCCTTCGTGCGACGCGCGTCCGTCGGCGTCGACCAGAAGGGTGGCCTCGAATACCGCGTCGGCACCTGCTTTGCGCCGGGCCTCTGCTTTGATACCACCACGGTCTCGGATGACACCGAGACGACGCTTCGCGCCAAGTTCTCGCTCGCCATCGGCGACGACGTCGTGTGTGAGGGCACGCTGCGCCGCAGTGACGGCGCTGCGACCTCGTCCCAGGACACCTATCAGGCGCGTTGCCGCTACCGGATCCCCCTCGAATGATCGGCCCCCGCCTCCACATCGCGGCCAAGGCACTCGCCCTCGCACTGGGGTTCCTGTTTGTAGTCGCGCCGGCAAGCCCGGCCCACGCCGCCCCGCCTGAGTCGCCAGCGCCCGACTCGCCAACGCCCGACTCGCCAACGCCCGCCGCGCCTGCGCCCGAGGCCCCCACGACCGTCGCCTGCGACTCAGGCCCCATCGTCGCTCGCGCCGTCTTGGGCTGTGGCCCCACCTGCAAGGGGCACCACTCCCTCAACGCGCTGCTCGCCCTGGCACCGCTCGGCGCGCCGCTCACCGCCGCCGACCAGACCCGCATCCTCGCCCGCGTCGCCGATGCCAAGCTCGCCAGCAAAGCGGCACTCGGCTGCACCCCCGCCGCGAACGGCAACACCCTCGTCCTCACCGTCGACCCCATGACCTTCGTGCGCCGCGTCCGCGTCAGCGGCAATGACGCCTTTCGCCGCAAAGACATCCTCAAACGCATCTTCCTACGCGCCGGCACCCCGCTCGACCTCGACCGCGAGCGCCCCCTCGAAAACGAGCTCGTCAAGCGCCAGATCGAGTCGCTCGAGCGCCTCTATCGCCAGTCCGGCCTCGACGAGGCCAAGATCACGGTCCTCGTGACGACCGTCGACGAGAGCCTCATCGACCTCGAGTTCCTCATCCGCGAAGGCCTGCGCACCCGCATCGACAGCGTCGACGTCGCCCACCTCCACCGCGGCCTGCCTGACCCCGACGGCCTCGCCTGTCCCACCATCGACCCACGCCCACTCGAACGCCTCGTCGGGCTCGGTACCGGCGACGTCTGGACTCGCATCGTCGAGCGCCAGGTGCGCGACCGCCTTAGAAAAGCTTTTCAGTCCGCAGGCTTCGAGCGCCCCCGTATCACCCTCGAGCCACCCACCGGCCAACGCGGCACCCTGCTCGTCACCGTCGAGACCGATCGCTGCTGGCTGGTCCGCGTCTGGCGCCGCGACCTCCCGGGCGAGGCCCGCGACACGAGCCTCTCCTTTCGTTGGGTCGACCCCATCCACGCGCCTGCAACCGGCCGGATCCCATCCTCTTTCACCCGCGTCCCGCTCCCGGAGTGGACCGACGCGCTCCCCTTTGGCGAGAGCGGCAGCTTCGATCGCGACGAGGCCGTCCGCGGCATCGCCCAGCTCAGCGCCGAGCTGCGCGCCCGCGGTTTCCCCTTCGCCGAGGTCGCGCTCACGCATCGCGACCTATCGCGCCGTGCCGATCGCCGCACCCAGGAAACCGAGGTCGTCGGCGTCATCGACTATCTCCTGACCCTCAACCTCGAGCGCCGCCTGCAGGGCGTCCGCTTCGAAGGCCGAGAAGCCTTCTCAGAGCAAGAAGTTACCGGCCTCATGAAGACCGTGGCCTACGACTTCTTTGGCGCATCGGGCGCTTACGACGAGGGGCGTGTGCTCGCCGACCTGGCCGCTATCGAGTCCCACTATCGCGACCGCGGCCACTTCGCGTTCCGCTTCCGGCCACCGACCTCCCGCGGCGCCGACTATCTCCTCTACCGACACGGCGAGGAGGCACGCCCCTTCGCCCTCGAAAAACACCCTTCGTCTCCGCATCTTACGCTCGTCATTGCGTTTGACGAAGGCCCGCGCACGGACCTCGGTGTCGTCACCAGCACCGGCTCGACGCTGCTCGACCCACCCGCCCTCCAAGCGCTGACCGGCCTCACCCACGGCGCTGCCTTTGGGCCCGTTCCGCTCCGCCAGGGCCTCGAAAAGCTTGTACGTTTCTACCGGCAACGCGGCTTTCATCGTCTCCAGATCCGCACCACCTGCCGCTCCGAGGGCCTGGAGGTCCCATGCGACGGCAAAGGACTCGCCGTCCCTGGCGAAGTCGACCTCACCATCGCGCTCGACGAGGGCCCGGTCGTCCGCGTCGGCGCCGTCGTCTGGCGCGGCAACGCGGAGACCGACCCTCATGTCCTCGTGCGCGACCTTCCCAAACCCGGCGATATCCTCGACTTCGACCGCATCAACCTGGCCGTCCGCAAGATGCGCGCCCTCAACATCTTCAACTCGGTGCGCGTCGACGCCGAAGGCCTCGATGACCCTGACGAGGAAGTCGAGGAAGTCGAGGAAGAAGAGGAAGAAGAGGTGGCAAAAAAGCCAGTCACGACGGCCCCTTCCGACCCAGCTCCAAACCCCGACGCCCCCGACGCGCCCACGCCTCCACGCCCCAAAGCCCTACGCCCGCCTCGTGACGTCGTGCTCGTCGTGACGGTCGAAGAGGCCGACCCACGCTTCCTCGACATCGCGCTTGGCCTTCGCAGCATCGGGCGCGCCAACATCGGCCGCGTCCCCGCCTGGGCCGCCTCGGGGGCGGGCGCCTTTGTCGACCAGGCCGACCGCGTCACGAGCGGCTTTGGCCGCGCCTTCGCGCTCGACATCCCCGACCTGCTGCTCACCTTCGACTTCGAATACAACGACCTCAACTCGCTCGGCATCGGCAACCAGCTCCGCATCCCGTTCGACGCCGGCTTCTCCATCTCGCAGTTCCTGCGCCAGGCCAGCTTCAACCCGAGCTACACCTTCCCGCGCGTCTTCGACACCGACCTCAAGCTCGTACTGCGTGGCATCGCCGAGCTCGACCGCGTGACCGACCCGCTCGACCGCCTCGAGCTCGGCCTCGAGAGCGACCTGCTCGTCCCGCTTTCGGACACCATGCTCGCCGGCCTCTCCGCCCGCGCCGGCATCGTCCAGCTCGAAACCCCTGACGCGGACTGCGTCTATTGCCTCTCGGGCCCACCCATCGGGCTCGGCTCGAACCTCCCCCAACAGGGCGCCGAGACCGCGGCCGACATCCTGGCCTGCGCTGGCGACCCCGACGCCCCGGGCTGCAGCGACAAGGGCTTCCGCCCCCAGTTCACGCTGAGCCTGCGTTGGCGCCTCGACACCCAGGACACGCCCTTGCACCCGACGCGCGGCTTCCTGCTGTCGGCCTCCACCAGCTTCATCCTGGACCGCGACCGCCTGTCGTCGGCCCCCGTCTTCAACCAGTTCGTGAAGTGGGAGACCTCGCTGCGCGCAGCCTTCTCGGTCCAGTCGGTCGTCTTCGCCGCATTCCTCCGCTACGGCGGCGCCGCGACCTTCGACGAGCCGTTCCTGCCGGCCGACGAGCGCTTCACGCTCGGAGGCAGCAACGGTGTACGCGGCTTCTCCGACAACGGAATCTGCCGCTACGACTCCGACGGCCAGCTCGACCCGACCTGTCCTTCGGAGTTCGGCGGCAACGTGCTCGTCCAGGGCTCATTCGAGCTGCGTGTGCCGCTGCTCATGTCTGCCGGCCTGTGGCTTGGCGCCTTCATGGACTTTGGCGGGCTCGCCCGCTCACACGAGGAGCTCTACGTCG
The DNA here is from genome assembly GCA_942493285.1 of uncultured Myxococcia bacterium. GTDB lineage: Bacteria > Myxococcota_A > UBA9042 > PHBI01 > PHBI01 > WYBB01. The sequence continues at coordinate 3,559,989 of OW818691.1, read as the reverse complement.
CGAGCCTCCGCGTCTCGTCCGGATTCGGGATCCGCTGGCTGCTCGGCGGCCTCTTCCCTGTCCGCATCGACCTCGGCTTCCCACTGTTCTCACGCCGCTGCATCGCCTTCACCGAGGAGGGCGGCTGCCTTCGTGAAGAGCCAAGCCAGGTCCATTTCGGCCTGCTCTACACTTTCTGAAGGCCCTGCAGTTGCTAGAGGTTGCGCGGCATCGTGACGCTAGCCCTGCTCGCGCCCGAGCCAGCGCCTCACCCACTGTCCCGCATCGCCGACCTCGGCGCCGGCCTCGAGCTCGGCCTCGACCCAGCGTCGCGCATCCCCGAGCCACGGCCCGGGTCCACGTCCAGTCGCCGTCATCAGGGCCTGCGACAAGCCGTCCGGCAATTCGACCCTCGGCACCATCAGGGCCGCGAGCCGCCGCTCGAGCTCGCCCTGCTGAGCCGCGATGGCCACCTGGCGATGCCGCTGCTTAGTGGTCCAGTCCGCGCGGCTGAACGCCAGCATCGTCGGCAAATATGAACCGCATTCACGAATCAGCCGCTGGAGCGCTCTATCGCTCCAGCTCGGCTCGAACGCGTTGGTGCGCGCATGGTGCTCGATGACGAACGCAATTGTCTCGGCCCGCGCCGCATCCATCCCGAGGCGCGCGGCGATGCCGCGGAACAACCACGCCCCGAGCGCCTCGTGCCGATGAAAGGTCAGGGTCCCGTCGGCAAGCGCCCTGGTCCCGACCTTGCCGATGTCGTGACAGAGCGCCACCCACCTCAGCGTCGGCTCTCTCTCCACACGACCGACCACGATGAGCGTGTGTTCCCAGAGGTCTTTGTGTGCGCGCGGCGACGAGTGGTGGAACCCGACCATCGCCGCCACCTCCGGCAAGAGCACGGCCAGCGCCCCGGAGGCTTCGAGCCAACGCATGGCGATTTCTACGGTTTCTGACACCAGGATCGCATCCAGCGCTTCCCGGACAAGCACCGTTTCCACCCTTACCAGCCGCCCGATGCTGCGCCGCACCAGGTCTAGTGCCGGGCCATCATCAGGTCCTGGCGACCAGCCGAGGCGCCCAAGCTCGACGATTCCTGGCAACCAGCTCTCTGGCGCCGTCGCGAACTGCCGCGCCAACGCCCATACGCGCCGCCCACGCTCGCCATCGTCTCCAGCTGGTGCCTCGTTCGTCACCCGGGGCCGGCTATCACCCGCCGCACCCGCCGGTCAACGAGCGCCGCGCTTCAGCGTCTGGATCGGTCGGCCTGGAGGCGCCGTCGTCCCGACACGGATGATTCCCTTCACCTCACCTCCAGCCCACGCACAGCGTGCCGTGGACCGTCGGCGGCTGCGGTGCTATTCCTGAGAGGCCCATGACGACTTTTGATGTCCGGATCGACAGCACCGAGAACCCAGCGTTGAGGCTGCTCGTCGCGGCCGACACCTGGGTCGCGGCCTGGAGGGAGGCCCTCTCCGCGCTAGGCGACCCGACTCTGCCCGTCGACGCGGCGTGTACCGTCGCCGCTGATCAAGTCGAGGTCGAAGTCCCGAGCCTCGGCCGCCTCTTCACGATCTGGCCCGCCGACCCGAACGAGGCCCTCCCCGAGCCGACGCCTGGCCGCCCGCTGATGATCGCTGACGACGGCTCGGCCATGGCCATCAACGTCGCAGGGGCTCAACCGCCGCGCCGCCACAAGACCAACGTGGGCCCGCCGCCCGCCCGCCGCGAGCGTGGGCTACGCACTCCCACGACCGCCCCCGACCTCGACCGGCGTGTCAACCTCGAGCTCCCAGCTCGGAAGTCCCCCAAGGCGCAGGTGCGCTCACAGGGACTCGCGGCCCGCGTTCCCGACAACGACCCTGCCACCTCGCCCGCCACCTCACCCCCGATCGCGGCTTCCAACCCCAAGCCGGACTCGGCCACCGCTGACTCCGACCCCATCGCGCGGGTCCTCTCCGACCTCGAACGTCAGCGCCTGCTCGCCCGCCCCGTTCGGATCTCCGCCAAGACCGGCCTGCCGTCGCCTATCGAGCCGACCTCAGGGCCAACGCGTCTGCCGCCCTCGAGCGCCGCCCCGGCCACTCCCAAGCCCCAAGCCGCGCGCCCGCCGCCGGCCGATCGCCGCGCCCGCGCCGACCTCCCGAGGCTCGACATCGAGGCGCCCTGGTCGGCCAACATCACGGGCGAAGCCGATGGCGACAAACCCGAACGTAAACGTGCGCGCCGCAACGCGACGCCGACAGGCGTACCCCGTCCGGGTGACACGACCATACCTGCGCTCTCCCGCGCGTCCGAAGCCCGCGAGAACCTTCCTCAGCAGTTCCGCCCGGTCCAGCTCACGGCGACCCCACCTTCGGGTGATGGGCTCCTCATCTGGGCTGCCGACGCCGCATGGCAGAGCGTTCCATCGACGCTGGCCCTCGTCCTGCTCGAAGACCCGAAAGACGCCCTCACCGTCGTCGCCGCCCGCGGCCAGCACGAGCGCGAGGCGCAGGGCTGCCGGCTCGTGCGCGAGGGCAACCGCAGCCAGCTCCTGTGCCGGGTCGCCAACCGTATCCGTTATAGCGAACCCATCCGCCTACGTTTCGCTCACCCCGACGGCCGCACCTGGGATGTCGAAGTCGACTCCGCGCTCTGTGTCCCCGTCCCCGCTGCGGCCCTTGGTCCGGGTCCCGGCTCCTCTCGTGGCAAACACGGCGGGCCCGGCCTGCTCAGCCTCCTCCTACTGAATGCGCCCCGGACAAGCGGCTTCACCGACGGCGAAGCCAGCTCGCTCGCCTACCTCGCCCACACCATCGCAACTCACCTGAACGACTGAGCTTTCGCAACCCTGGCAACTGCTCCAGGCACCGCGACTCCGGCTTACCGCTCTCAGTGGACCGTGGGTCGCTGCTCTTTCGCCCAGCCTTCGAGGAAGTCGAAGTAGAGCCGCACGAAGAGCCGCTGCGCCGACGGCGGCAGCGCCGAGATCGTGCGCCGCTGCTCTGCCAGGTCCTCGTGCGCTCGAAGGGCCTCCATCAAGCGTGAGGTCGCCGCGATGGACTCCTGATCGATGTCGAGCGGCTCGCCGAAGCTCTCTCGGATGAGTCGCGCCTCGAAGAGGTAGTGCTGGCCGCGCAGGCTTTGTTCGAGACAGAAGGGCAGGGTGCTCCACATAGGAGAAGAATGACCATATATGGTCACCCGACGCAAGCCACCGGGCTCAAGACCGCATCGGCGCCAGGACGAGCTCTACCCGGAAGCCCGAACGGGTCGCCGGCCCCACAACAGCAGCCGCTCCACTCGTCGGCTCCACCGCCGGTCGTCTCTCGACACCGGTCACCGGTCGTGGCCGACGGGTCAGCGGCCGCCCGACCTCACGCGTCTCGAAGCCCATCGCGCTGAGCCCGAGGATCCCGCGTTGATCGGGATGCGCCAACCAGTGCTCACGTGTGATGCCGTCGTCGATACGCAGGCTCAGCTCGACGACCTCCGCCCGCGCCGCCGCGAACAGCCGCTCGGCCGCGTCCCGCCTACCCGCCATCAGCTCCGCCCGCCCGGCCGTCACGAGGTGTCTCGGCCGATGCAGAAAACGCCCCGGGATCCGCTCGAGCTCGCTCAGCGCCCGCTGCGCCCACTCGGGACCGAGCACATCCTCACGCCGCAAGATGGCCGCCTCCGCCGCCAACCGGAAGGCGCGCGCCGCCCGCGCCCGCTCGCTCCGGCGCTGCGCCCGGCGCCCGAGCTCCGCCGCCTCACGCATGACCGCGTCTGACATCGCGAATCCCTGCGTCGCCAGCGCCAGCTCGAGCACCAGCAGGCGCGCGTCCATCGCGTTGGAGTCCGCGCCGGCCCCGCCGATCCGCACCGCCTCCTGCGCGCGCACCGAAGCCCGGGCTGCGTCTCCCAGATAGAAACGGGCCGTGGCCTCGAGCATCGCCGCCCGCGCTTCCAACGCCCGGTGTCTGTCGTCCTGCGCCAGTGCCGTCGAAAACCTTGCGTGATCGAGCGCTTGCAGGAAGTCTCCGAGCTCGAGCCGGATCCATCCGAGCTCCAGCTCGAGCAGCCCGTCGAGCGACGGCGTCCGTTCGCGCGGCAGCGTGTGGGCGGTCTCTTCCGCCAGGCTCAACGCCCTGTCGAGCGCTCCGATCCCGCGCAACCGGACTGCCTCGAGCCAGGTCGCCCGTGCTCGCGCCAGACCCTTTTCCGACCGCGCCGACGCGGCGAGGAAGGCCCGGCACGCAGCCTCGGCAAGGTCGTGCCAATGAGCATCCACACAGAGGGCCGCCAGGCTCTCGTGCAGCAACAAAGTCACGTCCTGAGAGACCCCGACCAGCTCGAAGGCCGAGCCTGGGGTCCACACGGCGCGCCGCGGCAGTCCCTGCGCAAGCTCGAGCCCACGCTCGAGCTCGGCGTAGGCCTCGGTCGGGAGCCCCATCGCCCGCAGCTTCATGGCGCGCGCCCAATGAAGTCGCGCCTGGGCCGCACCTGCGCCTTCGGCTGAATCGAGATCGGTCAACCCCTGCGCGCCGCTCACGACCCCATCCCACTCCTGACGCACGTAGGCCAGGGCGACCTGAAGCTCGAGCGCCACCCGGAGGGTGCTCTTGTGTCCGTGTTCACTCCCAAGCTCCGCCAGCGCACCGATGCGGGTGTCGAGCACCCGCGGGTCCAAGAGCCCACACGCGAGCATGAGGCGCGCCTCTGTCGCCAGGATGAGGGCCTGGTAGCGCCAGAGCTCGAGCGGTGGCAGTCGCATGAGCGCCTGGCCGGACAGCCGACCTGTGACTCCCCCGCTCGGCCGCCTCGCACTCGCTCCCGCGTCCTCACCCGGGTTCACCCCTTCGCCAGCCTGCGCCACCAGCGCCTTCGCATGTTCGACCAGGGCCTGCGCCCGATCGAGCCAGAAGCGCCCCGGGCGTGCCTCCGCGGCAGCAAGCAGGTGTGGTACCGCGAGCAGTGGTGCGTCCGAGTCGAGCCACTCTTCCGAGATGCGGTGCGGCGTCGCCCCGGCCTCCTCGAGCGCCTGGGCCAACCGCCGATGAAGTGCCTTGCGGCGGCTTGGCGCGAGCCGCCCATAACGCGTCGCCCGCTTCGCCTCGTCGCCGACCTCGACGGTCCCATCACCTCGGGAGACAAGCATTTTTTTGGCAACGAGCTCGCCGAGGGAGTCGACGAAGCCCCCCAGGTAGGCTCCGATGGCTCGCTCGGGAACAGGCGTCTTGATGCACGCGAGCAGCTCGTCGAGCCCATCGCTCGCCCGCCCGCCCTCGTCTGTCTCTGCCCCGGTCCTCGCCGGCAAACGTCGCTCGCGCCACGCGTAGCCGTCCCCGGTCCGCACGATGTGGCCGTCGCGATAGAGCGTCGCCAACGTCTCGATGATCCCGGCCGGTGTCAGCGGCTCCGGAAGGCCATTGTCGCCGCGCTCCCACGGGGCACCGATGCGGCCGAGCGCCCGATGCAGCCAGGCCCTCACCTCGTCTTCGGTCCAGGTGGCCAATGCCACGTGCAACACACCCTGACGCGGTCCGTCGCCCTCATCGGCGCGTAGGAAGTCGGGCAACGGACCCGCCGTCCGACGCGTCGCGACGAGCCGCGCCGAAGGCCGGAGTGCCCGCTGCAAAGCCGCGATCGACGCGTCGTTGACTGCGTCCAGGTTCTCCACCACGAGCACCAGCGCGCGTTCGCGGGTCGCCTCCATGCGGCCGAACCCGTCGACCTTGTCCCCGTCCTCACGAAGCTCGCCCGCGTCCAATCCATCGAGCCGCTCGAGCCGCTCGAGCCGCTCCAGATAGTCTAGCAGCGCCGCTGTGCCCCCGTCTGGCCCGTCCGCGTCGAGCCGCACCGGCACCACCCGCGCCCGCCGCGCCGCGGCCTCGTCCAGGACCGGCCCAAGCAGACGCCGCGCAAAGAACCCGGCCGGGATGTCGATTATCGCGGCATACGGTGCGCCCGGCATGAGCGGCTCTTCAGTGACCTCGGCGGCGAGTCGCTCGAGCCAGCCGCGCCACGGCAGCGGAACCGTGAGGAGGCGCGACACGAAGGCTTCGAGCGGCTCGATCTCGTGGTCCCAGGTAACGATGCGCGACAGCTCTGCCAGCGTCTCGGCGGCGGATGCGGGGCGGTTCGCGGGCGTCGGTGACAAGAGCCGCACGACGAGCGCCGCCAACTCGGGCGTGCAGTTCGGCGAGGTCAGCGCAGGCGGCCCCTCGCGGGAGCGCGCGTTCCAGAGCAGGTCGATGTCGCTCTCGAGCCAGGGCCGGCGGCCCTCGAGGAGCTCGTAGAGGATGAGCCCGACGGCATAGAGGTCGGTGCGCGGGTCTACGAGCCCACCCTCGAGGAGCTCGGGCGCCGCGTACTCGGGGGTGGCCGTGAACTCTTCGCCGAGACTTCGTCCGCGTGGGAGAGCCACCCCGAAGTCAATGAGATCACAATGGAATGCGCCATCGCGTTCGGAGACCAGCAGGTTTGCCGGCTTCAGGTCGGCGTGGATGAAGCCCTGTCGATGCAGGTGGTCGAGCGCACGCAGCAGCCCGACCGCCATCTCGACCGCGGCGCGAATCGGAAGACCGCGCTCGAAGCGCCCGACGAGCTCGTTGAGGGCGACCCCGGGCGAGACCTCCATCGTGATGTAGGGGCAGAAGACGCCTGCATCCCAGGCGAATCCGAGCTCGAAGGCGCGTGGGATGTTGGGATGCGCGAGCTGGCGATGTATTCGGAATTCGCGCAGAAACGCCGGGATGTCGCGGGCGAACTCCGGCAAATGCCGTTTCAGTGCGAGGATTCGCCCTGGTTGGAGCGTATCCTCGACAAGCAGCACCATGCCCATTCCGCCCGAACCCAGGCTGCGCAGGATGCGGTAGCGGTTGTCCCACATCGGGTCGACAACAGCAGGCTCACACGGCTCGGCGGGCGCATCGGTCCCAGGAATGGCCTCGTCGGGCCACTCCGCAGTCGGGGCCGGGCCGGTCCCGGAAACCGTCACACCAACCGGGTCCAAAGCGGCACGAGGCGAGTCAGGTCCTTTTCCAGGACCGAGGTCACCGTGTCGATGGTCGGCGACGGCGTCGGAAGCTCGTAGATCTTGGTCACCGAGCCAACGGCGGCGCCCTTGGCGGGGTGCGCGTCAGGGATGAGCTCGAAGCCTTCGGCCTCGAGCGCGAGGAGCAGCTCGCCGTCGATCGGCGGTGCGTAAGGTCGCCCATGGGCGTCGAGTCGGACGGTCAGCGTCGTGCCGGCGAGCTCGACCTCCAGGTGGGGCCGATCGGCGAACTCGGGGGGCGCGTGCTCGCCCGCTCCCCATGCGATGTCGATAGCGGCGATGCGGTTGTCGGTGCCGACCTCGAGGCGCCAGGGCGAGGTCCTGAGCTTCTCGTCGTGATGGGGATGGAGACGCCCGCTCGACAGGCGGCTGAGGATGGGCAGGAGCTGATCGTTCAGCTCCAGGAGGGCGTCACGCAGCTTCAGCCGGTCGAGGTTGCGGCCCGAGTCGCCCGCACCACTCCCCAGCGCGTCGAGCGCATCCGCGTGCAGCCACGGCACTTCGCCGGCTTGAGAAGCCACAAACCGCGGGCGCTCTGCCGGCGGCGGCTTCGGCGTCGATACCGGGGGGCTTACGACGACCGGGTCGACCTGTTGCGGCAGGAGCTCATGGCCCCCTTCGAACTTGGCGAGCCAGGCCAGCACCGAGGCTGTGAGGAAGCGAGGCCGCCCATCCAGCATGAAGCGAGGCAGGTCGGTCCGGTCCAGCAACGCGTTCAGCGTCCGGTCGGGAACCTTGAGGAGCTGTGCCAGTCCGTGGTCGTCGATAATGGGGTCCACCATGGTGGCATCATACCGACAAAAGGCCGCGGAGCGAAGCGGCGCAAGGACGGTTTGAACCGCACCTTGCGCATACGAACAGTCGGGGGTGTGCCCATGGGTTGCGCGCTTGGCGTGCAACCCATGGACGTCGCTATGCGTTTCACGCACCACAAGGTGGTGAAACGCATGCGCCGTGATCGGATCGCTCGCGCCCGCTCCGGCCCGCTACGTCGCGGACCTGCGACGTGGCGCGAGCAGACGTTTCACGACACACATCACACCTTCATCACCACACGCCCGACCAGCCGGGCTGGTTCATGCCCAGCGTCGCGGTGGCCTGGCGCAGGAAGTACGGCACCTGAACGTAGCGGCGCAGCTTCATGCAGGCCTTGTTCGCCAGACACTCACACTGGGACGAGTCGGTCTCATTGCAGCCCGGCTTGCCGACGGTCTCGTCGCCGGTGACCGGGTCGAGCGAGACGACGTTCGGGTCGAACGCGACGACCGGCTGGCCGCTGTCGCGATCGCGTGTGGCCTCCCAGTACTGCGACGCCCCGTCGGGTGCCGTGCGCCACTGGCCCACATAGGCCTGGCTCGCGAGCTCGTTGGCGTACTCGAGGATACGCGCCGCGATGCCCTTCTGGACGGTCTTGCCGAAGATGACCTCGGTCCCGAACGTACGCGCCACGTAGGTCTTACCCTCGGGGTGCTCGAAGATGATGCTCGCGGAAATCTCCGGGTCCGGGTCCGAACCGAGCTCCCAGAGGCGGAGCTGGTCGAGCCACCACTGCTGCTGGTTCTCGGGCAGGTAGATGAGCGTCCAGGCGATGAGGAACTTCTGCTGCTCCCAGCTCACCTGCGGGTCCAGGATGGCCGTGTTCGCGGGTGCGTTCGCGTTGAACGGCGAGTTGTCGAGCGCGCCGTAGGTCGAGCAGATGGTCGAGTTCTCGTTCGGGAAGCACACCTCGGGGCCGGTCGGCGGCCACCACGAGGTCCAGCCGATCGGCAGCTTCGGGAAGCGCTGCAGGTCGACGTCGGGGTTGCCGTTGGCCAGGGCCGAGACGCGCGGACCCGTGATGGCATCGTCCCAGGTCAGGTTGTTCGCGAGCCAGCGACGGTAGCCGTCGGGGAAGAGGTCCGCGATGGAGACCGAGCGGTAACGCGCATCGTGGAAGTCGCTGCGCGAGGAGCTGATGAAGTTGTCGACCGACTCGGTCATCAGCATCGCCGTCCACGACTTGTCGTAATAGGAGCCGGCGTTGATCGTGTAGTCCGAGTTGTACTCGCCCTGGTCCTCGGCGAGCGAGTTGTTCAGCGGACGGCCACCGAAGCCGACCTGACCGAAGTAGCCCGTGCCGCCGTTGGGGATGTTGACGCGGGTCGCGGACGCATTGCCCCAGGTGTCGTCGGCCGAGCGCAGGACCGGGTCGTTCGGCGCGCGATAGTGGGCGCCGTGCTGCGGGCGCTGCAGGTTGCGCGCGAAGTGGTCGAAGGCCATGCCGGCGGTGAGCACGCTCTCCGGGAAGAAGTTGACGGCGATGAACGACCAGTAGTCGTTCGAGTCGATGCCGATCTCTTCAGCCACGAGCTCGTAGATGTTCTTGATGAGGCCCAGGCCCTTGGCGGCGTCGCGGAGCTTCTCGTTGTAGCGATAGAGGCTGCGGTAGGCGGCGCTGCGCACGCTGAAGTCCTGGCGGCTACGACGGTAGTTGTCGAAGATGTGGTTCACTTCCTGCTGGGTGATGAGGAAGTTGAACAGCTCGTACGCGTCGGCGCCATTGTCGTTGCGATAGACGGAGAGGTTGCCGAGGTCGGCCCAGTCGTCCGTGCCAAAGCCGTACGGAACGCGGGTGCGGCCGGTGTCCTTGTCGACGGCAGGCCCACCGAAGTAGTTGCCGCCGGACTCGCCGTCAGTCGGGCGACGCAGGTCGGCCCAGGTCGTGTAGTCGACGGGCTGCTGCTTGCAGAGCGTGTACTGGCCGTCGACGGGGACGATGCGGCCATCGAAGACCGGGTCCCACTCGCCGTACATGTCGGTGTCCCAGCTGGCGGGCTTGTACTGCAACGGGTCGACCGTGCGGCAATCCTGGATCAGCTCGAACTCGTTGTTGAGCCGCGAGTAGTGGATCTCCTCAGTGCCGATCGTCGGGGCGAACCCGAGGATGCCACCGAAGTTGTCCATCTTGCTCAGCATTCCCGAGCCGCGCGGCGTCGTCGCGTTGTAGCTCGGGTCGGCGAAGACGGAGATCACGTCGCCGTAGAACGAGCGCACCGAAGCGAAGTCATAGGCGCCGAGACCCTGCATCTCCTGCGTGCCCTCACCCGGGTACTCCATCACGGTGGACTGCATGAACATCCAGATGAAGTTGTTTTTCTCGCCCGCCGTGACGGGGTCGTAATAACGCGGACCGACGCAGCCCTCACCGTCGGTCGACAGGTCGTCGCAGACCTCGCGCACCGCGCCATTCTTGGTGCGGAGCTGCCAGTATTGCGGGCGGTAGCCCCAGGCGTCGGACGAGCTGACGAAGTTGTGGCGCAGCCCGACCGAGTGTCCCATCTCATGGATGACGACGCCGAAGTGGGCGCGGTCCGCGATGAAGCGGCGCATCTTGTTGGCGCGCACTTCCTGGTCGGCCTTGCTGGCCTCCTTGTCGAAGGCGCCGAACTTCTTCTCGAGCAGGTTGGCCAGGTCGGTGATGGCCAAGGGCGCCGGGGCCTCCTGGATCATGCACGCGCCGCGTTGGCCCAGCGCGACCTCTTTCAGGTTGCGGAAGTCGCGCTGAACGCTCGGATTGGCGCCTCGCAGCGGGCTCGCCGCGTCGAGGATGTCATGGGTGAGCGGAAGGCCACCGACGCCCGCGAGGTCCTGCATCATGGTCGTCATGAGCTCGGCCTCGAGCTCGGTTCCGGCCGCAGCACCACGACGCGCGGCATAGACTGGGGCCCGCGCCGAGGCGACGCCCACCTTGGCGGCGACCGACTTGAGCTGCTGCTTCACCTTCAGGCCGCTCTCGAAGAAGCGATGGTCCCGCGGGTTGGCCGACGCGTCCATCTGGCCCGCGTCCTTGCCCACGAAGGACGCCATCTTCTTCTTCATCTCGGATTTGTTCATCCGGGGCATCGCACCGCCGCCGCTCGCCGCGTCAGAGGCCTGCGCCCAGGCGCGGATGTTGGTGCCCTCGGTGATGTCGGAGTCGGTGAGCTCGCCCTTGATGTAGCGCGCCACGTCCACGACGTTCTGGCTCCAGCGGTCGGTGACCTGCGACCAGACGTTGATGCTGGCCGACACCTTCTCGCCGGTCAGCGGGTCCTCGGCGTCCGTGTAGATACCCCAGGGCGACTCGCTCTGCGGCTCCTTGATGACGTTGACCTGGTGGTAGCGAAGGTCACCGCGGCGGACACGGATGGCCGCGTCGCAAGCCGCCTCGACCTCGTCGTTGGCGGGTACTTCGCACTCGTTGCTGGACATGCCCTCGGGCAGGCGCTTGGCACCGCACACCGCCGGGTCGTCGTGCTGAACGGGGCTGTGGCAGAGGACGAGGACCTCGTCCATCTTGGCGAGCGCGACGACGCCGGGCGCATAATTGCGGGCCTCGCCGATCTCGTCGGCCAGCGCGTCGCACTGGGCGCGGTCCTGGTTACGCTCGGGGTAGGCGCGGCCATTGCGGCAGTCGTCGACCTCACGCGAGAGGTTGATGGCGTCGTCGTTGTCGTCCTGCTGGCCAAAGTAGATGGGCAGCTGCGAGCAGTCGCCCCCGACCTTCTTGCACTCGGCGTAGCGGGCCGACATGACGGCCGAGCGAAGGGCCACGTCCCACTCGTGGGACGCCCAGTAGGAGGGCTCGAAGAAGTTCGAGTCGTTCTTCTCGGTGTAGTACCAGATCACCGGCTTCACGGTCCGCTTGGCGAACGGCAGCGTGCACTTCTGGTTGAAGGTGTCGCAGCGCGAGCCTTCGCCGACCGACGCGCACTCGTCCTCGGTGCCGTCCTCGTCGATGTCGCGGTGCGGGTCCTCGCCGTACGGGGTGGTCGACGGCGTGAAGCACTCGACGGCACCCGTCATCTTGGCCGCGTCGGTGTAGAAGTGGCTGCGCTCCCACAGGTTGTAGCGCGAGACGAAGCGGTACCACTTGGCGTCCGACATGCCGTAGTTGCGGCTGAAGCCGAAGCGGTCCTTGGTGAACGGGCCGAAGGCCTGGAAGCGCTCGCCGTCCCAGTGCTGGGGCTCGAAGTCGGTCGCTTTGATCTTGAGGAAACTATGGCGAATGGTCAGCTCTGCCGGGTTGCAGTTGCCGGCCGGCCACGAGCCACCCAGGAAGTCGTTCTCGAGGAAGCAGGCCGGGAACTGGTCGATGCCCCAGTCGAACATCGTCAGGTCGATCATCTGCGGCTTGGCGAACGCCTTCGTCGTGATGTCGAAGTAGCCTTCGTCGGTCTGGAAGTACGGCGCGTCCGGGTCGGCCGGGTCGTTGATGTAGTAGTTCATCGGCTCGTACTTCACGCCGCCGTACACGCCGAGCAACGACAGGGTGTCGAAGTCGTAGGTGTCGGTCGCGAGGTTCGCCGACCAGTCGACGCGCATGTAGCGGCGCTCGTACCACGGCCGATCGGACGTGTTTTCCTCAACGATGTTCAGCTCTTCGCCCGTCGTCGAGTTGTACGCCTTCGAGACGTCGAAGTGGCTGCTGATGGAGTACATCGCGGCGATGACGCCGTCGTTGGTCGTCGGGCCTGCGCCCTTGCCATCCGAGCCGGAGACACGCTCGTAGGTGATACGCGCGATGAGGTGCTTCTCGGTGACCTGCCACTTCACGCGGTTGAGCGGCTGGGCGTAGGTCGACGTGAAGAGGCCGTCCTGCGTCGCGCCGAAGCCGACGTCGACAAGCGTCCCCTGCATGTAGAACTCGGGGTCATCGCTCGGATCTTGGAGCAGCTCGCCGACGAAGAAGTTCTTCTCGAGGGAGTCCGGTTGGACACGATCGATGGGGGGACGCTCTTCGGCACAGCCTGCGAAGGCGAGCCCAGATGCGAACATGAGGGGATAGAGACGATTCAAAGCAGGGTCCTCCAGCGGATGGCGGGGTGGGGCAGGGGCTCGGCGGTTGCCGGTCAGTGTTCGGATTTACTCGGAAATTTCGGCCACGAGGGCCGCGACATCGAGTCGCAGATCGAGGTAGAGGGTCGTGAAGCGATTGAAGTACGGATCGTATCGCGACCCGTCGGGCGCGAGCTGCGGGTTGAAGGTCGAGGCGCCGAACCGGATCTCGAGCGGCTTGGCAGGTTGGAACGAGAAGCCGAGGTCGGCGACCAGGGCGAAGCGTTCGTCCTGCGGCTCGAGCTCGGTGTGGCTCACACGCTCGTCTTCGACGTCGTCGTAGAGCCAGCTCACGACGATGCCAAAGCTCGTCGAGAACGTGACCCACTCGGCCAGGCCAAGCGACAGATCGAGCGTGTTCGACAAACGGTAGCTCGCGTTACGAACACCCGTATTGAGGAGTCGGTCGCAACTTCCGGAGCTGCCCGCAAAGCACCCGGGAACGATCGGCGAGTCGAGCTCACCCGTGGTGTAGTTGTGGAAGAGCTTCGTGAAGCGGGCCGTATAGCCGATCGACAGGCCTTCGAGGACCTCGTCGAAGGTCTTGCCGATTCGCAGGCTAGGCGAGACCGAGAACAAGAGCGTCGCGCCTTGCGAAGCGAGGCTCGTCGGGAAAGCGAAGCCAAGGCTGGCGCTCAAGTCCGCGCCGATACCTGGGATCTTGGCGAACCGCGAGGCCGCAAACGTCAGCGAGAGGTCGCCCAACTGGGTCTCGCCGGACCGCGTCGTGTCGTCGGCTTCGGTGATCTCACGCTGGATCTCCAGCGAGGCACCGACACTCCACACGTCACCGAACCAGAAACGCGGCGACAGCTCGAGCGCCATGCCCCAGAACGGGTTGTAGGTCAGGTCCGACGAGGGATCGAACGACAGGGCCGTCACCGAGTTGCGGAAAGCGACCTCGGACCCACGCCAGGCCGACTTCGCCTTGCCGGTCTCGACCTCGGTCGTGAGGACCGTATCGGCGGGCTGCCCGCGGACGCCCCGGTCGCCGCCGAGGACGACCACGATGCCGAAGCTGATAGATATGAAGCGAGCCGCGCGCGACGCGAAGCTGGCCGCATTTAGAGGGACAGAAGACACAGGACCTCCAGCGTCCACAATCGTCGCCATGGGGTGGGCGACCCGACGCAGGAGCCTCTTACGTCACAACGGCATGGACGCGAAGTTCCATTCGTGGGTCAGCGCGCCGCTGATTGGTTCGGCATACGGAACGGCGTCGGCCGTTAGCGCGTGCTTTTTCCCGCCTGGCTCGGATGAGGCAGTCCTCACGTGGTCATCGCAGGTGAGCGCCGTCTCTGCGATCCGCTATGGAGCAGGCGGATTTTCAGAACCCGGCCCTCCAGAAGTCGGGCTTCTGGTCTCAACGAGGGTCGGTTGGGGCGATGCGCGAAGGTGGCCTCGGGCGAAGGCAGAATTCGTCGTTGGCCATGACCTCTGATGGCGACCGCCGTTCGCGGGGGCCCACCTCGTCGACGTCCGTGCGCAGACCCACCGTTCTGTTCGTCAACCCGGACACCTCCGGCAGGATGTCGCGGCCGACTCGGTGGGTCGCTTCCCGCGAAGGGCACTTCCTTTCATATGAGCCTGGTTGCGCTCTGGGTGCTCCCTTTCAGAGGCCCGGGACGTCGTCCTCGGTGACGCCGATGAGCTCGGAGAGCGAGTGATGGTGCGGCGCCTCAGGTCCCGGCGGGCTCGCAGGCGGCTCTCGTCGTGGGCCCCCCTTCAACATCGCGCTGGGCATTGCGCGCGCGCCCACGATACGGAGCACCCGCAGGGTTCCCTGGGCTGCGTGTCGAAGGACTTCATACAAGGTGCCGCCGATGGCGCCCCCGGTCGGGTGATCGGAGAGGTCCGGAATCGGGCAGTCGAGGGTCATGATGCCGTCTTCGACGTGGCGCGATGCCCCGGGAAAGAGCTTGTCGACCAACCCGAGCATCGAGTCGTTCTCTGCCAGGACCTCGAAACGGAAGGTGCGAATCCCCCGCTCCGCAGCCGCCTTCACGAGACGTTCGAACAACATCTTGCCAAGGCCTTTGCCCTGGACTTCGTCGACGACCGCGATCGCAGCCTCGGCGATGGTCGGATCCTCGAGCCGCACGAATCGAGCCACGCCGAGACCTCGCAGCCGCCGTCCGGTCGGATTCGTCCCGTCGGCTGGCTCACCGGCGCCGATCGCGAAGTGGTGATCGTGGTCGATCTCGGTCAGGTAGACGAGCTCGGACGGCGTGAGGTGGTCGCGGTGCGAAAAGAACCGCCGGAAACGGGAATCCGCGGACATACGCGCGAGTCCGTCGACCAGCAGTCCTTTGTCTTGGGGCGTGATCAGGCGGAATAGGACCGCCGAACCGTCGCGAAGCGTAGTCTCCTCGCGATAGTGTTGATCAAACACGTGTTTTTCGGCCCTCTGTTCCATTCGACCCAACCATAACCACAACTGTCCTGATCGGCACCAAAAGTAATGCGCCGCGTCATAACCGTCGTGACGCACGGCTCCTGTCAGGATTATTCCCCGAGCCGAGAACGCTAACTGCCAGCAAATAAAACGGCTTTCGTGCACCCTACTCCGGCGAATCGCCGCTGTCGCACAACGACATACCCTTACCGTTGACCGGGCTGGTTCGTTTCGCCTAACCTCTGGTTCACCTGGTGAGCAGCCCTGCTCCAAGGTTCCCTTGTCAACATCGACAAGCCTTTTGAGGCCTACCGTCACGGGCCTCGGGGGCAATTGAATCGCAGCCTTGCGTTGCGACAACTCGTTCACGCGACGTGACGGCTAGTGTCGTTCGTCGCGGAACCGGTGTTCTGTCAGAATACACTTCGTTGACTTCCTCCGGTCTACTCGACTCGAGGGCCGTTCTGCGAAGCTGGCAGGCCCATTCGGCCGGGAGTGCGGGCTCCCGGCCACCCTTATCGCGTCAGCGTGAGCAACTGAAAGTCGACGCCGACTTCCCGGTGCGCACGTCTGCCCATCTTCTGATTGAGCGCTCGTTTCGCGGCTTCCGTCTCTGGGCCGTTCGTTGCGCCGAGCGTCCGCCTTTGCTCGTGTGCCGCACTGTCACGTCCGGCCCATTGCGCTGCCCGACTTGCCCAGAGCCGCAGCTCCCCGATTCGAAAACGCGACCTCTCGGTCGTGATGGCGGCCATGAAGTGTTCGTAAGCATGGTCGAACTCGCCCAGTCGTAGCGCCACCCCGCCAGCGAGGTGGCGGTACGACGGATCCGAGGGCGCGATTCGAACGGCCTCCTCGATCGACGCCTGGACCATCGCCTCGGGACCACGCTGGCTCTCGAGCAGCGCCGCTCGGAGATAGGCCTGATAGGCCTCTCCACTCGCCCCGGTGCGATAGTCAGCCCCCTCGAGCCTATCCTCGGCCTGCCCCCTCGGTGTGTCCAGGCTCGGTCGAACCTCACGCAGGCCGACCCCTTCATCCCAGGTCCAGGGTACCTCGGCCCACGGTCCGCGGCTCGTCGGTGTATCGCCGGTCGACACCCATATCCGGCCGCGCTCGGGGTCGACGACCACGCTCTGAACCGAGATGCTCTGCCCCAGGCAATCGCCGGTCGCCCGTGTCCATCCGGGGACGTCGCCGGCTTCGTGCGACGCCAGCAGTCGCATCGCGTCTGCCGCAGAGAGCCCGCGCCGCACCTCGAGCGCCCGGCGCATGGCTGCGAGCCGCCCATCGCTGTAGCGGATCCACGCCGCTGAAGGGGCGACCTCACCGGTTTGCATCACCGGGACCTGATAGCGGTTGGTGGCCGCAAACCAGCTCGTTCCCGGCCGCGGCATGTCGAGGGCAACCCGACCCGCGTGGATCTCGATAGCGGCAGCCTTTCGTTCCAGAGCCGAGCTCACGACCAGGGCCCAGCTCGACGCGACGCGCTGAGCGCTAGCGATGGCCACGGCTTCGGCGATGGTCCGCGCCTGCTTCGCGATCAGGTGGCCCAGGTCGACTATCCCGAGTCCGTCAAAGCTCACCGCCCGATGAAAGCGGGTATGCGCAGTAATCGTGAGCCCCGCCTCGTTGAAGGCCGTGACGCCCGGAGTGTCAGCACCACGCGTTGCGACGAACCCATAACGGAGGCCCTGGTCCGGTCGGCAGAAGACGAGAGTCGGGCCCCGCTCCCACAGTCCCATTCCGGGAAGGTCGAAGTTTCGCGCATGCAGAAGTCGGCCGTCTTCGCTCGACCCGCCCCACACCGCGAAGCTCGAGCACGCGCCGGCAAAGGCCAGCCCCGATGGCGCGACTGCACCGTGTGTCAGTCCGAGGCGCGACAGGAGCCCGATGGCGTTCTGGGCCCCGTCGAGTCCGACGACTGCCAACCTCTCACGTTCCGGTCTCCCAAGAGCCGCGACGAAGGCCGTCGTCCGCTCGCGAAGGTTGGCTGGCCGCGCGTCGTCGAGTCGTCTCAAGCCACGGACCAGCGCCTTGTCGAGCAGACGGACCGCCAGAGTGCGGCCCGGGTCGCGCCGCCCTGAGCCGAGGATATGGATCGGCAGCCGCCCGTAGAAGGCCATGGTGTCCTCGAAGCCGCCGATTTCTCGAGTCAGCTCACCATGTTGTCTACCCATCTGGGCTTCGTTGCCGGCCAGGTCGAAGACCACCAGCGCCCGTCCCGGCGCGCTAGCTTCATGGTTTCGCATCGGGTGTCTCCTGTCGTGTCTCGAGCGGCACACCCCGCCGAGGGAGTCTTAGAGGCCCCAGGACCGCCGACCAGAGCAGGTCTCGGACCGGCTTCATCGGCATCGCGCGGACGATCCGGTGGATGAGCGCACCGTCGATGACGGCGCTGACCAGGTCGACAACGGCCGCTGGGTCACATGGCTCAACCCGTTCATCGACGATGCCGCGCTCCAGCTCGCTCACGGCCATGTGCCACAAGGGCAGGAACTGCCTCTGCGTGACCTCGATGACACGACCGGGCTCCCCGCCGATGGTCTGACCCCAGAAGCTCACGAGCTGGAGGAGGTAGGGGCCCTCCGCCGAGAAGAAGTCCCAGATCGCCTCCGCGTAGGCCATCAACAGATCGACAGGATGGGGCCCCGACGGCGCTGCACCTGACATCGATCGCGTCACGTCCGGCTGAGCGCTGGTCTCCGCAGAAAGACCCTGCAAGCGATTCAAAAGAAAGGACTTCTGTCGTTCGAGTGTGTGCTCGAGCACCGTCTCGAAGACGTGTCCGAGATCACGAAAGTACCAATAGAGGGACGGGCGTTTCATCCCGAGGTCCTCGGCCAGCTCACTCATGGTGATGCCGTAGACGCCACGCGCACGGATCACCTCGAAGGCGGCGAGCGCCAGCTCCTGGCGGCGTTTGAGGCTGACCGGGCGTCCCAACGGAGGCTCCTTGGGTTTATCGACGAGGTGTCGAGAATTCGTCTAGCCATTTCCCGACACCCTGTCAATGAACTGGCATCGACCCCACCCTTGCTCAGTCACTTCCTTGCCGGCCGGGCTCCTGAGCGGCCGAACGGGCCTCCTTCTTGAGCCGAACCCCTCAGACTCTCTAGGGTGTCGCTCGCCGGAGTGGACCTGGAGGGCCCGGTGGATGTCTTGGTACTTGGGCAGAGTTATGAGCCTCTCGAGCGCGTCGGTTGGAAACGCGCAATGGTTCTCTGGGCGGCGGGCCGGGTAGAGATCCTCGAGACGTGGGAAGGGCGCACCATCCGCACGCCGCGGCACGACCTCCCCATGCCGTCCGTCGTCCGCTACCTGCGATCGCGCCGCCGCGCACCCACGGGGTTACGCTTCTCGCGCGAGACCATCTACGTGCGGGATCGCGGCCTGTGCCAGTACTGCTTGTTGCCCGTGACGCGGCGCGACAGCACCTACGACCACATCCAACCCAAGAGCCGCGGTGGCGATTCGCGTTGGGAGAACATCGTGCTCGCGTGTCGGCCCTGCAATCAGAAGAAGGGTAACCGTACACCGGCGGAGGCAGGAATGGCCCTTCGCTTCGCGCCGACGCGTCCGGCGCTCGGCTCATGGCAGCTACTCGTCGGCCACCGCGACGCCCTGCCGCCGAGCTGGCGCCCCTACCTGGGCATCTTCGACTAGTGCCTCGGCGCCATCAATTTGATCCGTCTGGGATGGCGCCGAGGCACTAGGCCCGCCAAGGGCGGGCGGGGCTTGGGGCGCAGCCCCAATCCGATCGTCTAGTCCGCGGCTCGCCGAAGGCGACCGGCGCGAAGCGACGGGCAGACGTAGTTCACTAGGTCTGCGCCGCGGCACTAGAGCTCTTGGGAGGTCAGGACCCCGTTCACGACCAGGTCGATGCACAACCCGTTGGCGAGCGGTGTCGAGACGAACTCGTCGTCGAGATCGACCTCTTCGAGACGCACCCCAGAGAATCCGAGGCGCACATATGCATCGACTCCCGGCTCGGCGATGGGGTTCGAGACGCCTTCGACGGTCAGGAGTCCTTCGCGTTGAAAGAACTCGCGGCTGCCGTCGACGACCAACCGGACACACTGATCGCAGCTGCTGTAGTTGCGGTTGATCCCGCCGCCGAGCGAAAAACCGCCGGTCCCATCGGAGTAGAACTCGAGCTGCAGGAAGTCGCTGGCGCCCACGGCTCCCAACCCGAGCGAAGTCAGCGGGAGGCGGTAGACTCCTGCCGCCGGGTTCGCGAGCGTCCCTTCGAGGACCACCTGTTGGCAGACGGTTCGGCTCGCCTCGCAGCGCAGCCCGTCGAGTGAGCACACCTGTGTCCCCTCGCAGCCAGCGCCGCAAGTCCCGCCGCACCCATCGTCGCCACAGACGTGGTTGCCGCACTCCGGCACACAGGCCGCCGTCTCGAGGACGAGTCGCGCCGATCGGGCGTAACACTCGCCGTTGGCGACCGGCGTCGACACGAAGTCGGCGGCCCGGATCGTGACCTCGACCATTTCCAGATCTTCGAGTGTGATTCGTACGTTACGGCCACCAGCGGCGGTGGGTTCGATCGTGATCGACCCTGCGGTGGGATAGTACTGGGTGGGCTGCTTGCCGTTGTCGAGGTCGACGTCCTCCAGGACCCGAACGCACTGGTCACAGTTGCCATAGTTGTCGTTGGCGCCCGTCCCCAGCGCGAAGGTGCCCATCTCGTCCGAGTACAGCTCGAAGATGACGACATCGGCTTCGGGGCCGCCGAGGCCCAGGTCCGTATCACCGCCGAGCGTGAAGACCCCCGACACATCGTTGGCGACAAGCTCGCCGGACACGTTGAGCGGCTTGCAGGCCGTCGGCTCGTCGCCGTCTGAGTCGGGGCCCGCGTCCACGGTCGTGTCGACCGCTGTCTCCGCGGTATCGGGGGAGGTGTCGACAGGGACGTCTATTGGGACATCGGAGGTCTCGGTCGTCTCTACGTCGGTCGCCTTCTCGGACTCACCACACCCCGAGAGCGACGTGCTGGCCAATGCCGAAATGGCCACGATGAGGGCGCGAAACGGCGTGATCGTCCGATAATCCATACGCATACGACTTCTGTCCTCTGGCCCCCCAGGGCCCGCCACAGAGTTGCCGCGTATGATAATGCGGCCACGACCTCACCGGAAGGTCGGAAGAAAGAAAGGTGTCCCGGAGCGTGGCTCCGCGGTCAGACGCCCAACCGGGTCAGTGCAGCCTCGGCCACCCGCAGCCCATCGAGCGCACTCGACACGATGCCTCCGGCCATGCCCGCGCCCTCGCCCGCCGGGAACAGCCCATCGGCGCCTGGCGACATGAAGGTCCGTTCGTCCCGAACGATACGGATCGGGCTCGACGTGGTGGTCTCGACGCCGATGAGGACGGCTTCCCGCGTGAGGAACCCCTTCATACGTTGTTCGAACCGCAGAACCCCGCGCGCCAGGGCGGCATGGAGTCGATCGGGCAGGACGGTTCTAAGGTCACTCGGCGTCAGCGCCGGGCGATAGCTCGTTCGGTCCGGCAGGTCGCCGACCTTTCGGTCGAGAAAGTCGGTCAGCCGCTGGGCGGGCGCCTTGTAGCCGCCTCCACCGGCCTCGAAGGCCTTCGATTCCAGGTGGCGCTGCAGGGCGAGCCCAGCCAGCGGACCCTCGTGGGCGAGGTCGCCTGGACGCTCGATCCAGAAGTCCCGCGGCTCGACGGTCACCACCAGCGCGGCATTGGCGAAGTCGGACCCGCGGCGGTGGTTTGACATGCCGTTCACATTGAGTCGCCCGAGCTCGGTCGTCGTCGGAATCACGAATCCGCCCGGGCACATACAGAACGAGTAGACGCCGCGCTCACCTACCTGGGCGGTGAGGAAGTATTCAGCCGGTTCGAGCTCCGGGTGGCCAGCGAAGGTCCCGAACTGCAGCTTGTCGATGAGCGCCTGCGGATGCTCACAGCGCGCCCCGATGGCGAACGGCTTGGTCGCAAGCTGGATCCCATCCTCATGGAGCCAGCGATAGACGTCGCGCGCCGAGTGTCCGGTTGCGAGGATGGTGGCAGGGGAACGAAGCTCGGTCCCGTCGGCCAGCCGCACACCGCCGACCTCGCCAGATTGCTCGCGTAGGAGGCCCACGGCCTTCTGGCCGTAGCGCAGCTCGCAGCCCGACTCGAGCAGGAACAGCTCGAGGCGGGCGAGGATCTTGATGAGGCGATTGGTGCCGATGTGGGGGTGGGCTTCGACGAGGATCTCGGCAGGCGCCCCGAGGGCTGTCAAGTCCTCGTGAATGCGTTGGATTTCGGGATCGCGCCGACGCGTATAGAGCTTTCCGTCCGAGTAGGTGCCGGCCCCACCGGCCCCAAAACAGAGGTTCGATTCTGGGTCGAGAACGCCTTCGCGCCTGAGCTTACGAACCGCAGAGTGCCGGTCGTCGAGCGCGCCTCCGCGATCGACGAGGATCGACGGGATGCCCGCCTCGATGAAGCGCAGCGCGGCCCACAGACCAGCCGGCCCAGTGCCGACGATGACCGGAGCGCGGCCATCGAGCGGCCTCATGGTGGTGCGTCGCAGGGCGGGTTCGGGCTCCGGGGCGACCTCGTCGTCCGTGGTCCAGACCTCGACCGTGTAGACCTTGCGCGGCGACTCGCCCGAGGTCCCTTCCCGAGCATCGAGCGATACCTTGCGCACGCGGACGGCGGTCAGTTCGTCCACCGAGCGGCCGAGCGCATCGGCCGCCATCTTCTGCAGGTCCGAAGGTGGCGCTCCGAGAGGCAGGTGGAGGTCGCGCAGCAGGCGGCTCATAGCGGGAGCTCCAGTGAATCGTTGCCGCGGCTGCGCCTGGGGCGCTTTGCCGCAGTACTGGGCTCGATAGAAGCGCTTCGAGCAGCCGCGAGCACCTTTCGGGTCAGCGTCGAAAGCGCGACTTCGGCCCCGACTGTCTCGGGAGAGAGCCAGCGCATCGCGGTGTAAAATGGGTCGGGCGGCGCGGCATCGGGGACCGCGGCCTCTCCGGCGTTCGATGCCAGAGTTGAGGCGAATGCCCTGCTTCCAGATGCCTTGGCTACGCTCGCAACACTATAGATGCGCAGGGTCAACGTTCGGTGGGTGAATTGGTGCATCACCGTCGCGAGCAGTGGGCCGACGTCGACCGCGATGCCGGTTCGCGCTCGGAAGATCTCACCGAGGCGCTTGACCCCAGCCGATTCCGAGTCGCTCACGTCGTCGACCTCACCACCAGGAAGCTCCCACAGCCCGCCCAGGAGCCCTTCTGGACGCTGTGCAAACAAGACGACGTCGCCCTCTTGGGATGGCCTGGTCAACAGCCCCGCGACCGCCAAGACCGGCTGGGGCCCAGCCTTCTTCTTCTTGATTGGAAAGGCCGTTGGTGTGCCGAGAGCGAAGGCTCGGCATCGATCCACCAGCGGGCACTCACCACACGCGGGGTCTCGCGGCGAACAGACCAGCGCCCCGAGCTCCATGAGGGCCTGGTTGTGGGACGACGGATCGTCCGCCGGGACGAGCGTTTCGGCCAGGTTCCACAGGCGTCTCTGGCCCTCGGTGCCGTCGACGGCGACCTCGACCGCGAAGACCCGCGCGAAGACACGGGCCACATTGCCGTCGAGCAGGGGGGCGCGGACCGCGAACGCAATGGATGCGATGGCGCCCGCTGTGTAGCGTCCAACGCCCGGAATCGTAAGCAAGCCTTCGACAGTATTGGGTATTATGCCGCCGAGCTCACTCGCGACCTTCTTCGCGCCGGCGTGCAGGTTGCGGGCACGGCGGTAGTAGCCGAGCCCTGACCATTGGCCCATGACCGCCTCTTCAGGGGCGGCAGCGAGGGCGCTCACGGTCGGGAACGCCTCGAGGAAGCGCTCGAAGTACGGGATCACGGTCGCGACCTGGGTCTGCTGCAGCATGATCTCAGAAACCCACACGCGGTAGCCGGTCGGATCGTCGCGCCAGGGAAGTCGGCGCTTCCGGGTGAAGTACCAGCCACGCAGGGAGTCCCTGATATCGTTGATGATGTCGGGCTCGAGGCGCTCGGCGGCGATGGTCGGTGTCGCACTCGCTTCGCTGGCCTTGGCCTGTTGGAGACCACGCGCGGTCGTCTTCGCAGTCGAGGTGAGAGGGGGCACAGCGGTGGTCGTGGACCTGCGAGGCATCGCGGGGACCCTACCCGAAGAGCTGCCTGCCGGTAAGACTTTCGATGGTGGCGGCGCAGTCGGGCCGCGGCATCCCGAAACTCGATGCGCCTCTGCAGGGCGGCAAGGCGGCGCAACGTTGACACTGCCACGCCTGCGTGTGCAGACTCCCGTCCCGCGTCGACGGGCGTCAGGCCCGCTCGGAACATAGGGCCTGGCCTGGTACATCGCCTGGCTCGCTGGGACGAGACGACGCATGATTGACGCTCTGTCGATGAGACGAGGAGACCGGAAATGAAGCTCAGACTTGGCATGGCAATGGTGGCGGCGGCGTTCTTCGTCGTCGGGTGCGACAAGAAGGCAGAGACCCAGGCCCCGGCCCCGGTCGAGGCCGCTCAGATGGCTCCGGCAACCCCCGCCGCTCCGGCCGAGGCCCAGGCCAAAGTCGAAGGGGCCGCGACCGCGGCTGTTGACCCGGCCAAGGCCGGCGGCGAGCACGCATGCGGCGGCGGTGAGCACGCGGCAGCCGCGCCGGCCCAGGCCGCCGGCGACCACGCCTGTGGCGGTGGGGAGAACGCTCACGCACACGGCCAGGCCGGCACCCCCGACGGCGACTGCCCGTTCCATGACCCCAATGCCAAGGCCGCTGTGGCCCCGGTCGGCGACAAGCCGGCCGAGGAAGCGATGGGCTGTGGCGGCAAGCCCCTCATCGAGGCCGCAGCCATGGCGGGTGGCGGCATCCACTACGGCAAGACCTTCGAGCTCACCGACAAGTCGCCGCTCGGTGCGATCGCCGCTGGCGCGACCGACGGGCAGGAGCTCAACGTCCGTGTCACGGGCACCATCGACAAGGTGTGCCAGAAGAAGGGCTGCTGGATGGTCGTCAAGGACGGCGACTTCGAAGCCCGCGTCATCATGAAGGACGCTGCATTCACGGTGCCGCTCGACGCGACCGGCAAGCCCGCTCAGGTCGAAGGCACGCTCAAGGTCAAGGTCTACTCCGAGGCGCAAGCCAAGCACCTCGCCGAGGATGGCGGCCAGGATCCTGCGGCCGTGAAGGGCGAAAAGAAGGAGTTCCTCCTCACCGCCACCGCAGTCGAGATCGGCGGTTGATAGCGGTCACGGGTCTCCGCGCCGCGTGGTAACGAGACCCATGATGACCCATCGTATGCGCTCCGTGTTCTTGCTCGCACCCAACCATCGCGCTCGTCACTTCGAGGGCGCGGTGGATGGGCCTCGTGCCGGGTATGCGCTTGACCGCACAGGGACTTCCCCGACCAATTCCGGAGTGGTCTGGTCGTGTGCTCGGCGTCCGTTCCTCGCGCTGAGCGTCACGCTCGTCCTGGGCGCGGGGTGCTCCAAGGAAAGCGCTCCTGCGCGCGATTCGGTCGACCTCATCGACCTCATCGAGGAGACTTCTATCGAAGAGTCCGACCTGGTTGAAGGCGACTCCGAAGTGGAAGTGCCTACCGACGTGGCGCTCGATACCGCGAGCGAAATCATCAGTGATGTCGATGATGTCAGGGGTGACGCGGTCTCTGACGCCGGCGTCGACACCGCCGATGAAGGCCCCGACAGCGCTGGGCCCACGGGGTGCGTGGCCCATCCCTTCGAGTTCATCGACCTCCCGGAGGCGAGCGGCGCGGCCAACCTCGGTGCCGGGCGCTACCTGGTCGTTGCAGACTCAGGACACAGCGGCCAGGCCCTCGTCGTCGATCACCAGACAGGCGCGGCCACCCCCGTCACGCTCCCGCTCGGGAGCGGGGCTGGCGATGACATCGAAGGGTTGGAGGCCGCTCCTGATGGCCGCATCTTCGGGCTCACCTCGGCCGGGTTCCTGAGAGCCTGGCGCGTCGAGGTCACCACCGACGGGCCAAGCGCGGAGCTCGTCTTTGGCCCGGTCGCCGTCAGCGCCGCCGCGGAATGGGCCTGCGACCCGCTGGGCGTCAACTGCGGCCCGAACTACGAAGGCCTGTGCCTCCATCCCGCCCCCAGCGAGGGCGATTGTGCAGGTTGGGCAGCCTCGAAAGCTCTGGGCGAGCTGGTCTGTCTGCGCAGCTCGGGCGACGGGTTTGTCATCGACCCTTCGGTTCGCCGCGTGGTCCTGCCGGCCGACCAGCTATCGGGTTGCGCCTTCGCGCCGGATGCGCCCCACCGCCTCTTCGTCGCCGGCAACGTCTACTCAGGAGACCAGCTCTACGAGGTCCTCGCAGACCGAATGGAGCCGCGCGTCACAGGGGCCGCCAACCAGGAGGCGGTCCTGGTCCTGCCCCGAGCTGCCAGCACAGACTCCGGTCCGCCGCTCGCCCCGCCCCTTGTCGGGCTGCTGTCCTTCGGCGACTGGCAGACGCTTGGCGATGGGCGCTCTCCCCGCGTCACCATCGAGTGCCCCTGAAATCGCAAAGAACGCAGTTCTGGCGATTCGATAGCAGACGGACCGGGAGCGGTGTAGGTTCGCTCCATGTTGCGACTCGCAAATCGTTTCCCGTCGCTCGTGTCCGCATCGATCGGACTCATGCTTTCAGCTTCGGCCTGTACCGAAGTCGGCGAACCGGCCCTGGTCGTAGAGACACCTTTCGAGGTTCCGACCGGTCCGCTCACGTTCGCCGAGCACATCGAACCGATCCTCCTCGACGGCGGCTGCCAGGGCTGCCACGGGTCTGGAGGCGGGTTTGGCGGGCTCGACGCGACGACTGCCGCTGCGCTCAGGTCGGGCGGCGACGCTGGGCCGGCGGTCGTCCCTTGCGACTCGGAGGGCAGCTACCTCTGGCAGCGGGTCAGGGACTGCGAGATGCCGGCCTCCGGCGCCTGCCTGGACGAGGCCCAGGTGGCAACGATCGCTCGTTGGATCGACCAGGGCGCGCGAGACGAATTCGATGCATCCATCTGCCCCGATGCGCCGCTCGATTGAGCGCCATCAGCCGACCTGCTGTTGGCAGCGTTACCGGTTGCGTCAGCTATCGCCGGGATTGGTTGAATAGCCACATGGCCCGGCGCGTCGGCGGCGTTTGTGAGGTCGTCGCGGTACTCGGGTTTGGTCCAGGCTGCGGCGACGGACAAAGATACGGTTTGAAGGAGGCAGGGCGATGAGGATCTTTCGACGAGGCTTGAATTGGGCGACCGCGGCGGTGCTTGGGCTCACGAGCCTGGGCGTCCAGGGTCCGTTCTCGCCGGGTGCCCATGCCAACCCGACCCCTTACGGCGACGGCGTCTACTCCGAGGACGGCGCGCTCGTGTCCGAAGACACCGAGGACCTGGTCTTCGTCGAGGGCCACTACGACGTCGATGGCAACTTCATCGAAGGCTACTGGCGGGAAAGCAGCCGGGATGGCTTCGAGTGGGTGGATGCCTATGTCGACGAGGACGGCTACTACATCGCCGCCCATTGGCAGCCGCTCGAGGAGCGTGCCGGCTACGTCTACGAGTGGGGCTGGCGCGATGACGACGCCCGTTACCAGCCCGGCTTCTGGCGCGAGCAGGCCATGGACGGCTACGAGTGGGTCGAGGGCTACTACGATGGCTCGGGCTGGGTTCAGGGCTATTGGCGCCCAATCACCACACGCCCCGACCACCTCTGGGTCGCTGGCTACGTGACGGTCGAGGGCTACTTCACGCTCGGCCACTGGCGCCCCGTTCAGCGCGCCGGTTACTCGTGGGTCGATGGCTACTGGGGCGACGGCGTCTATTACGCCGGCTACTGGGCGCCTTCGGAAATGCGATCCGAACACATCTGGGTCCCCGGCTACGCGACTTCAGGCGTCTGGTACGATGGCTATTGGCGCCCCGGCTACCGCTCGGGCTACAGCTGGGTTCCCGGCTGCTGGAACGGATGGAACTGGGCCCCGGGCTACTGGTACCACGGTCAGTGGAGCGCCCCCGCGCACTACCGCCCGGGCTACTACGCGAACTACCACTGGACCTACGGCCACGGTTACAACTACCACCATCGCCGCCAGCGGGCGGTTCGCTATGTCGCCGCAAATCGCTATGCGCCGGCCCGAGCGCGTCCGGTGCACACCGCGCGTCCGCGTCCTGTTCATGACGGTCGCCCGGCAGGTGCTCGTCCGCAACCCCATCGCGGCCAAGCGCAGCGACCGAACGGACGTCGAGACGGTCAGCCGAATGCCCGCCCGCGCGGCGCCTTCGACGGACGTGACGCTCGCCAGGCCCGTCCGAACGCCGGTGAGCGGCGCGACCCGTCCAACAACGCTAGGCCTTCCGATGATCGTCGAGGCCGGCGCCCCGCCGACGCGCGTCCCGAAGCTCCTCGTCCTGGACGTGACCAGGCGCGGCCGGGCTTCGACCGCGACAAGGCCGCTCCGGGTCGTCGCGACACGAACCAACCCTCCAACGAGCTCAGCCGCCCGCTCCGACCGGAGCGCCCGACCGAGTTCCGGCAGGAGCGCCCGACGGACGTTCGCCCCAGCCGGCCGAGTGAGCTTCGCCCGACCCGCCCAATGGAGCGCCCGACCCGGCCGACGGAGACACGTCCGTCGCGCCCAGCCGAGACACGTCCGGGCCAGCTGAGCCGCCCGACCGAGGTGCGCCGCCCCGATGTGACGCGGCCTGCTCAGACGCGACCAAGCGCGCCTTCGCGGCCTTCACGCCCGAGCAACGACTTCTCGCGGCCTTCACGCCCGAGCAACGACTTCTCGCGGCCTTCACGCCCGAGCAACGACTTCTCGCGGCCTTCACGCCCGAGCAGCGACTTCTCGCGCCCGAGCTCCCGTCCGGCTGCCTCCTCGCCGTCCCGCCCGAGTTCTCGTCCCGCCGCTTCGACGCCGTCGCGCCAGGACGGGCCGAGCTCGCGACCTTCGCGCGGGTCAGCACCCTCGCGTGGCGGACGTCGCTGAGACTCTCTTGACCGCCTGGGAGCGCCGGCAAGGCCGGCTTCCACACTAGATCGAGCCTCCGGTTGGAAACAGCCGGGGGCTTTCTTGTTTGGGGTGCCGGTCCCGGGTCACCCGCTCTCTGAGACTCCAGCTTGATGGGACACTCTGATGGGACAGTCTGGGACACATTTGTGGGGTGAATGGGACACTTGGGACACCCGACCGTCCCATCGCGGCGTATGCGTCGAGGCGTATCCCCACAATGTTCCAAGTTAAATCAGGTAGTTAAGGGGCATCGTCATCCTGGCATAGGACGTGGATAGTCGAAGCTCATGCGTATCGGCGAACTCTTCCTGGACTTGCTCTTTCCTAGTCACTGCTCGGCTTGCCGGGACCGAATCCCGGCAGGCTCGGATTGGTGTGACGCCTGTGCTGCGACCTTTGTCGAAGGCACGAGCTCAGCGTGTCCGAGCTGCGGCCTCATATGGCTCGATCCCCCACCCGGCGGCGGGCTTCACATCTGCGGCGACTGTATCCGCAACAGGCCTCCCTATCGTCGGGCTATGGCCGCCTTCGCCTACGGCGGCGCCATTCAGGAGGCAATTCGACGGTGGAAGAACGGTCCCGAGGAAGGACTCGGTCGGCCTCTGGCGAAGGCCATGCTAACGGAGCTCGAGAAGGTGGGGGCTAAGGACAACGTGCTGTCAGAAGGGCATGATTCCGTCGCAGCCCCACCTGTCGTCGTGCCGATCCCGTCGGGCTACGCAAGCCTGAAAGTCCGGGCGTTCAATCCTGCGGCGGCACTGGCTTCGGCTGCGGCCAACGCGTTGAATTGGCCCTACCGACCATCAACTCTATCGTTCGTGGGGCAGGTTCCCAGCAGTCGCGGGCTTGGACGGCGCCAACGTGCGGAGCGAATGATCGGCGTGATGCGCGCTGAGCCCAGGTATGTCTCCGGCCGTCACGTCCTCATCGTCGACGACGTCATCACGACCGGCGCGACCGTGGCTGAGGCCGCACGGGCTTGCTTGGCGTCGGGGGCGATCATGGTCACAGTGCTTGCTCTGGCCAGAGTCCCAGGGACATGAGCGGCACAGCGACCAACGGGTGTCCCAGCCCAGGCTCAGGGCTTCGGGTCGGCCTTGTCATCCTCAACCCAGTCAAACTCGGCGAGTGTTTTACGAACGCCCGGATCATCGAGAAACTCCCAAAGTCGGTCGTTCCCGAGGAGCGCTACGTAGTCCTGGTTGCCAATGGCCCCGAGCACCTCGGGCGACTGCAGGACAGACGCCTTGGGGTGGGCAAGGAGCCTCTGGAAGCGCGGATCGCGTCCGAGCTCCGCGATGTCGCGGGTCCCGAGTACGAAGGCCAGCTTCGTAAGGGCGCCGAGGCGACCCTGCGCAATGAAGTCCTGATTGTGTGCGACCCAGGTCGCGATCACGCTGGATTGGAACGGGTTCGTCTTTCGCACCGCAACGACTTGCAGCAACAAGACAATAGCCAGGAACGCGATGAGGGCACCCTTGGCCACGCTCGCCATGGCCCCGAGGAAGCGATTCACCCCGGACAGCCCGCTGGTGTCTGGAATGAGGTCTTTGGTGATCTTGCGCACGAGTGCCGCGCCGATGAGGGCCAACACGATGAAGACCGCAAAGAAGGCGACGGTCCCGGCCACCAGCGGCGACATGTCCGTGTTCCTGGCGAGCGGCATCTCCAGCATCGATGCGAGTCCGCGAGCCGCGAAGTAGGACACGATGAGCGCCGCCAGGTGGCCAACCTGATACAAGAATCCGAGCCTCCAACCCCTGAAGAGAGACCAGAGGAGAAAGAGGACCACGAGGATGTCGATGGCGATTCCCACGGCGGGAACCTATCCTCGGTTGCGCGCGAACACAACGCAGCCTGGTCCGGAGGCGCGAACCTGCATGCCGTCGTGCTGCGACGCATGAGGCCGTCAGAGACCCACCGAACAATGTCCCCGACCAGCTCGCCCGCATCGTCGCCGGCCGTGCGTTTGTCGGGGTGCCGGGGGCCTGCGGTTGTCGTTGCCCGGGGCCAAAAACGACGAAGCCGAGGCCCCTTACGGGTAGCCTCGGCAACTCGGGACATGGCCACGGACCCGGTTGTCGGGCCGCGGCCGAAGAGAACACTGACTTCAGAAGTGGAACTTGAGGTCGCCGCCGTAGCTGAACGCCGAGAGCCAGGCGGTCTCGGTCGGGAAGCCCGGCCAGCTCGACTCAGCGTTGTCGAGATATGCACCGCGATAGAGGAGCTTGCCGCCAATCGACACGTGCTTCGAGATGAAGAAGTCCACCCCGCCGCCGAGTTGGAAGCCGATTCCGCTCAAGGTGTCGAATTCCCAGGAGTCGCGGCCGAGGATATAGGCGCCGATACCGGCGAGGATATAGGGCTGGGTCTGGCGGCTGCGGTCGGTCAGAAAGAAGCGGCCGTCCATGCTGAAGTGCATCAGTGCAGCCTCCGGCCCGGCCGACTGCTCACCAGCGTCGTGGAAGCTCATCATCCAGTTGAAATCGAGCGAGAAACTTGGCGCAACGCGCCAGCCAAAGCCGACGTCGAAGCCCGCGCCGCTCGCGAGACCGTTCGTGATGCCCGAATCGGAGTCGGCAAATACCGACGTGCCGTGGACCCCGATTCCGAGATGGAACATCGGCTCGTACATGAGCTCAACCGCCCGGCGCGGGCGCGGCGCGTACGCTGGAGCCACGTAGACACGGCGAGGGGCTGGTCTCACGTAGGGGCGACGGGCGGGGCGATACGCGGGTGGCGGGCGGCGATAGGCCAGATAGTCCGCGCCGACTTCGACAGTGGTCTCGTCTCCGCTACCAGATTCCGCGAGGGCGGGCGCAGGCGCGAGCAGTGCAAGACCAAGGAGCCAGGGGAACGTCTTATGGAGCATCATGGTACTCTCCGGGGCGGGCAGTCATCGGCGAGCAAGGACGGCGACTCGTCGCGCTTATTCAACAACGCCCGCATCCGCAATCAGAGCGGCCATCAACCTGTTTGGTGGGAGGCAGCGCGAGTGGACCGCACCGGTGAGGAGGTCGAGCTCGAGGCCTTCCCACGCGACGATGGCGTTTGGGAGGATGGCCTGGACCCTGGTGCTGACGCCATCAAGGAAGGCGTCGTCGTGCTCCGGGGCGTGATGAGTTGCGACATATCGGCCGACCCCCGCCTCCAGGGCGAGTCGTGTGCCGGCTTGCCAGGTCGAGTGACCCCAGCCGCGATGGGGGCTGTAGTCGATCTCCTCGTCGAACATGGCGTCGTAGCTCAGAACATCGGCGCCCCGCGTAAGTACGACGAGCTCGCTAGCGGACTCGTGAGCGGAATGCTCGACGTCGGAGAGATGCACGAAGGCGTGTCCACGATGCTCGATTCGAAGCCCAGACGCGCTGCCAGGATGATTCATCGGGCATGTCTTCACGATGGCCGGCCCGATGTGGATAGGCGAGCCGACCTCCAGCGTCCCAAAGCCGATCGTGCTCGGAAGCGTCGAGAACTCGACCGGAAAGTACGGCGCGGTCATCAGGCCCTTGATGTTGGCCTGCGGACCGCCCCCCACGGCTGGGTCCCCAACGAAGCGAAGCGTGGTGTTTGCGCGAAAGAGGGGGGCGAAGAAGGGAAGGCCCACGACATGGTCAAGGTGGTAGTGGGTGAAGAGCAGAGTCGCCTCGAATGCAGACGACTCGTCGTGGTCCTGGCCCAGGGCTCGCAGCCCGGTCCCCGCGTCGATGATCAGCCGTTCGTCATCACATCGAATCTCGAGGCACGTCGTGTTGCCTCCAAACCTCGTGCAGGAGGGGCCGGGTACCTGCGTGCTCCCCCGAACCCCCCACCATGTGACTGTGAAGCGGGCGCGCGACGGGGCACGGGATTTGTTCGCCTCGCTGGACATCGAATCGCTTTTTCCGGGGTATGCTACGCAGGCCGAAAGGGTCTGAGGATTTGTAACCAGGCCCGACTGGTGGAGTCGAGCGTTCCGCGCCGGGTGGGCGCTGAACTTCGCATCGGTTCCGACGCTCGGCCACGAGAAGCAGCCCATGCCGACACCAATCGTCCCATTCTGCGCCTTGTTGGCTATCTTCGCCACGACCGGATGTCGACAGGCCGAAACAACCTCAAAGGTTCCCGTTTCACAAGGACCCGCGTGGCGCAGCGGTTACGTTCGTCCTCCCGTCATCGATATCCACGGCCACATCTATCCGGATGCCCTGCCCAGGCTGCGCGTGGCCATGGTGGACAACGGCCTGGTCGCGGTGGCCAACCTGTCCGGGGGCGACCTGCGCGCCGCCCCGCTCTGGCCGCAGATCATCAGCGCCGAGGCGACGAGCTCGGGAGCCGAGCCCCTTGGGGTCGTGCCCTTCTTCAGCCTGGATTGGCGTCGCCGCAACACGCCGGGCTTTGGCATCAGCATGGCGGCGGAGCTCGAAGTCGCCGTCACCCGATATGGTTACAAAGGGCTGAAGATCCCGAAGGTACTCGGGTTGTATGCGAAGGATGCGAGTGGAAGACGAATCCCGGTGGATTGGTCCGAGCTCGACCCGATCTGGACCAAGGCGGGCGAGCTTGGCGTTCCGGTTGCGATCCACACGGCCGATCCCAAAGCGTTCTGGTTGCCAGCGACCCCCGACAACGAGCGCTACGAGGAGCTGGCGGTCCATCCGGAATGGTCGTTCCACGGCACGGAATGGCCGGAACGGCTCGCTTTGCTCGGCGAGCTCGAGCGTGTCTTCGCGAAACACCCCAAGACCACGTTCATATCGGTGCACTTTGGGAACAACGCCGAAGAGCCCGACTACGTCGAACGAATCCTCGATACCTACCCGAACGTGTACGTCGACACGGCTGCGCGGCTCGGAGAGATTGGCAGGCATCCCGCGGAGCGTATGCGGGCGCTGTTCGTCAAGTACGCAGACCGCATCGTATTTGGTACCGACATCGGCCTGTCCGCAGAAGGAATCATGCTTGGCTCTACAGGCAACGAGGAGCCCAAAGAGTCCGACATCAAGCCGTTCTACGACGCTCATTGGCGCTTCTTCGAAGGCAACGAGTCCAAGATCCCGCACCCGACTCCAATCCAGGGCCGATGGACGGTCGACGCAATCGGCCTTCCCACCGACGTGCTCGAGAAGATCTATTGGAGGAACGCCGCGCGACTCCTGAAGCTCTCTGAGACCGAGGTGCAGAGGATTCCGAGCGGGGCCAATCGGAAGCCATGAGCCACCATCGCTGGGAATGAGGTGTTCAGTGGAATCTTTTGTTCAGGGGTTGACCTGAACAAAGAGGGGCGGTACAGGTGTTCAGTATGGAGATGGGATACGACACTGGCAACGGCGAGGGCGCAGGAGCGAGGGCATCGTTCCCGTCCGCCACGGCGGCGGGGGCTGAAGCGACACCTACTTCCCGGCTCGGAGCGCGACAGGCCTCACTCGCCTTGTCGTCGACGGTCGACTCTCCGAGGACACTTCTTTCGGTGCGTCAACGGACCTGCGGCACGCCAGCATGGCGGTTGGATACAGGGACCGTGGGGGTAGGGCAGGCTGCATGGTGTCCTGACCGTGCACGGGCGCGTGTCGAACGACGGTCGGCTCGTGTCACCGAACGCGAGTTGGAGTCGCAACTCGAGCGGGCGCGTCGGGTGAAACTGCCCCCATGGATCATTTTTGCGCCCCATGAAGACGCCTTCGCGGCGAGCGCGGAGGAGGCCCGTCGCCTCGAGATGGTCGCAATGATGCGACGCCTGGTTGATGCAGGCATCGGGCTCGTCCTCACCACGCGTGGCGACATCAAGGACGCGGATGCCCTGCTTGCCCTGGCCCGTCGTCGGCCCGAAGCCCTCTCGGTACGGATCGGGATATTTGCGACCGACTCACAGCTCGAAGCCAAGTGGGAGAGAGGTCTCGCCCCCTATGGCAGGCGTTTGGCACTCGGGCGCGCGCTGAAGGAGCTCGGGGTTCGGGTCGAGGTCGAGCTCGGCCCCATCGTTCCATTCGCCAATGACGACGCAAGACAGCTTCGGGATGCGATCAGGGCCGTGGCGCGCGCAGGACTCGATGTTGTAGCGCCCAGGTGGATCGAAGATGCTCCGGGTCTCGACAAACAGATCGAGGCGGAGGTTTCGCCGAGCACCGCCCGACTCGTGACGGGATGGTTTCGACAGCCGGGGTCCAACGCAGGAGTGCCGAACCGGCGGATTCTACCGCTTCAGGTGCGCCGGTCGCGGCTCGAACACCTCAATGACGCGGCAAGTCAGTCCAGGGTGCGGCTAGTCACTTGCGCATGCTTGGAGCAGGGCAGCTGCGTCGCATGCCTCGAAGGCCGGGATCTGCTGGCTCCGCAACTCGATTTGTTCGAGCGTCATGCCTAGATCGTCGTTTCGAGGCGCGTCGTACTGCGAGGCTCGCGTGAGCCTTCTGACGCAGCCGCAAGAGCCGAGCCCTTGGCTTCCCACGCAAACGAGGAAGGCCAATGGGGTGAAGTCAGATATCCGTTCCTTGGGCTGCTTCGGCGGTCCGGCGAACGAGCGAGGTTCTCCCGCCGATGGGCCGTCTCGAGTCGAGGTCCGGTGCCAGCGTTTCAGGCGAGGCCAGGGAAATACTGTCTCGCGATCCTACGCATCTCACGTGACAAAGCCTCGGCGTGACGACCAGACGAGCGAGGCTCCGGAGGGGTGCTCCCGCCCAGCACGTCGACACAGGCTCTGACGCTGCGCGCAAGGGCGTCGACGTTGTAGCCTCCCTCCAGGAGCTGGATGATTCGTCCGCCACACAGGTCTCTCGCGAGGCGCGTGACGACACCGGTGAGGGACGCGAAACCGTCCTCCGTGAGGCGCTGATCGCCCAATGGATCATCGCGGTGTGCGTCGAACCCGGCCGACACCAGGATCAGGTCGGGCTTGAAGGCGTGGGCCACAGGTACCAGCGTCTCCTCGAAGATGAGGCGATAGTCACCGTCATCCAGCCCCGGAGGCAGCGGGGCGTTCATCGTGAAGCCCTCGCCGGGGCCTTCGCCGACTTCGTCCAGCGCCCCTGAACCAGGGTAGAACGGGTAGCGGTGCGCATCGAAGAAGAACACGTCGGGGCGGTCGTAGAAGTGGCTGTGGGTGCCGTTTCCGTGATGGACGTCCCAGTCCACGATCAGGACCCGCTCAGCTCCATTGGCAAGCGCGTGTTCGGCCGCGATTGCCACGTTGTTGAAGACACAGAAGCCCATGGCTGTCTCGCGCTCCGCGTGGTGGCCCGGCGGACGCACCGCGACGAAGGCGTTCGTCGCCAGAGCTCCAGAAGCGCTCGGCCTGTGACCGAAGACAGCGTCAACTGCATCGAGCGCCAGTCCCGCCGCCAACTGAGCGGCCGCGACGCTCCCCGGTGACAAGACTGTGTCGGGGTCCAGCTGGCGCTCCTGGCCAGAGAGATCCAGGATCTTCTGGACGTAGCGGTCGCCATGCACACGACCGATTTCATGTGCGGTGGCGAGTCGGCGCGAGCCCGCATGAACCGCCGACGAGGTCGCGAGCCCTTCGAGGACGGCCTCGAGCCTCTCCGGTGCCTCCGGGTGGAAGCGGCCCGGGCGGTGCTCGTACATGGCTTCGTCAGTAAACAAGATAGTCGACATTTCAATGGCTCCAGGCCCGGACATGCCCCCGCGGACCGGTGTCGCTCACGCGCCTCACTTCCGTGGCTCGAGCCAACTCCAGCATCCCCGGGACGCTCCCCGCAGTCCAGCGTTCATGCCTCACCGGAGCAACCATCGCGGCGCACCGGCGAGCCACTAGCGCAGACGCGGTCGGGTCGGTCAAGACCTCGTCATGGCAGGGCTACAAGCGGCTCGTGACACCAGCTCGTTCCGCCTCGACCATCGCGGACCACGACCCATACATCCGTGGGCCCGGCTTCATCCGCTTTGAGGCGGAACTCGCTTTGGGGCTCGCCGGTCGACTTCGAAACCTCCTTGCTCAGGGATCCTCGGGTCGCGAAGAACGAGTAGAAGAGGACCTCTTCACGCTCGACGATTTCGAACGGCTCGTCGGTCGTCGTGCCTGCGAGCAGGACGAGATAGTCGATCGGCGGATCCGGAAAGTTGATAGGCGTCAGGTTGAACGTCCGCCCGGCTGCGAGCGGTGCCGTGTCGTCGAGGAAACAGCGCCCGCCGCTTGGCACTGCGGCCGTCTTGGGGGCTTCGACCTTCAGCTCACGGTCAGCCACGTGAATCGAGGGTTGATCTGGGTTCAGGTTGGGTCGGTTGCTCGCATCCTGGAGGTCTCTCGAGATGTTGACACGTTTCTGCGTCTCGATCCGGCGCCCGTCGACCTCGACCACCAACGTGACCGTGTAGTTCATGCCAGCGATACCGAGGAACCCAAGCTCGACCTCGGCTGGGATCGTCAGGTCTTCGGAGAGTCCATAAGCGGCCTTCAGCGCGTCCTGCGAATCAAAGAGGTCGTCCGGAACCTCGAAGGTCGCAGTCGGTTCCTCGCCGAGCTTCATGGCCCAGCGCTCGCCCGCCTCATACCGGCGGATGCAGGAGTCGCCGTACGGGTCGTCGGACAAGGCAGTTCCTCGCCCGCCGCTGGTCGAGGTCTCGCCGCCGCCTCCAAAGAAGCCAGCCCCCTGGTCGGCCACGATGCAGGCATACCATGCGTAGGTGCGTGGCCGCCCGAGCGGGTCCACGACCAGGGCGTCGAGGGCCACGGTCGCACCGGGCGACACTTCGGGCGGTTCAGCTCGCACTGCGAGGACCCGAAGGTCATCGACCCGGGTCGGGTCCGGAAGGTCCTCGAGACAGCCTGAGAGCCCCACAATCGCCAGCACGAGCGGAACGTGAAGGGCCCGCGGTGCGGCGAGGGTGGTGTGAGGTCGTTGCGAATGCCGATGAGCAGCCATCAGAACACCATCCTGAAGCCGAAGGAGGGCAGGATCGGCAACGAGATGCCGTCGGTCCTCACCCGGAAATCATAGGAGTAGCGCGGGCTTTCGGGGTTCTGCGCGTTGTAGACGTTCTGGATGTCGAAGAAGAGCTCGAACATCCAGTCTTCGAAGCGCCAGGTCTTGTCGAGCCGCAGATCGAGCCGGTGATAGAAGGGAAGCCGCCCGGCCCGGCTGTTGTAGATCGGCACGTACTCGCCGGTGTCGCCGTCGTAGCGCGAGTCGATGATGTCGTAATACGGGTTGCCGCTCGCGAGCTGGAAGCGTGCACCGAGCGACCACTCGTTGCCGAGGCGCACGGTCCAGGCGAGGTTCAGCACATGGGTCTGGTCGAGCTCGAACAGGCTCCAGTCCCTGGGCGGGCGCAGGCGTTCGGCGCGCGACAACGTGTAGCTCAGCCACCCGTAGATCCAGTCCCCGAACTCCTTTCGGATGAGGACCTCGAGCCCATACGCACGCCCCTCGAGGTCCGCGTCCCAGTAGAGTCGGCCGATTCCCCCGTCCTCGTCCTGTTCGATGCGGTTCGACGGCCGCACGAGCTGATCGAGGTACTGGACGAAGCCTTCGACCGACACGAGCCAGTCCGAAGCCGGTTTCCACTCGAAGCCGAGGCTGCCCTGGATGCCCTCGACCGGTGGGATCGATGGGTCACCAAAGGGCTCGCCGACCTGGAAGACCTGCGGCGGCTGATGCGCCATCGCGGCCATCCCCTTCAGGGTCCATTCCGAGTTCACGGCCCATCGAATCGCCAGCTTCGGGTCGATGGTCGGCACGAGGCGGTCACCGTAATCGTCCAGATTCAGGCGCACGCCGGGAAGCAACCTCAGGCCTTCGGCGAGCTCCAGGTCGGCCGCGAGATAGGGCGCGATCCCGAGGTAGGGCGCCTTGATCTTGGTTGTCACGATGACCGGGTCGAAGGCGGGCGTCTGCGGATCCCCAAGCGGCGGCGCTGCGGGAATCGAGAGGTTCGCGCGATAGTCCGTGTAGGCCAGGTCGACGCCGCCCTCGACCAGATAGCCCTTCTCGGGTCGCCAACGGACCGACGTGAGGAGCTGTGCGATCCATCCGTCGGTCGTCGCGTCGATGGGTGC
Organism: uncultured Myxococcia bacterium; assembly: GCA_942493285.1. Taxonomy (GTDB): domain Bacteria; phylum Myxococcota_A; class UBA9042; order PHBI01; family PHBI01; genus WYBB01. The sequence continues at coordinate 3,521,752 of OW818691.1, read as the reverse complement.
ATCCCCTGCGGCGACGCGTCGATTCTCGATGTAGTCGTACTCCCAGAAGGCGCTCGAGCGGAACTGGAGCGTCTTCGACAAGTCCGCCTCGATGGCCATGTTCAAGCGATGGAAGCCTAGCCCGAGATCGGTCGAGGAGGAGCCCGCGCCATCGGCTGTTTCGACGTCCTGGACCGAGACCGCGTCGACTGCGCCGAGCGCGACGAAACGCCCGCGGAGGCGAGGCGTGAAGTCGTAGGAGACCCGCGCCTGGTAGTCCGTGTAGCTGAGGTCGATGCTGTCATCGATGAGCGGCAGGATGAGGTCGTAGTAGCTGCGCCGGAGCGCGATGGTGGCAACACCCTTCTTGTCGTCGAAAGGCACGGAGAACACCGCGCCCGCCTTGAAGATGTCGACCTCGAGGTCGAGGTGCCAACGGTCTCGCGGCGGGTCCTTGGTTTCGACCGCGATGGCTCCCGATGCGACGCGGCCATACTGAGCGGGATACCCGCCCGGGTAGAACGACAGCCCACCGACGAGCTCGGGATGCACGACGCCTGGGCCGCCGAGGAGGTGATACAAGAAGATCGCCGGATGGCCGTCGATGAAGAAGCCGGTGTTGTCGAACTGAGCGCCACGGACGACGTAGTAGCCAAGGCCAAAAGGCGACCGCGCAACACCTGGCAGGGACGCCACGACCCGCGTCGGATCGCCAAATGTTCCAGCAACTTGTGTGAGCTCGTCCTCGGTCAGATCGATCTCGCTCGCGGCGCGCGGCGGCCGGTCCTCCTTGACGACCGTTCGGTAGGCCCCAAGCCCGCTCGGGGCGAGGTAGACACGCGCCGGCTTTTCACGCGCCTCCTCCTCGGTGCGCGCCGACACCTTGATGGGTGTCTCGACCGGCTCGAACCCGGTCGTGAAGATGTCGAGGGACAGGGCCCCCTTCGGAAGCCCATAGACCACGAAGCGACCCGACTCGTCGGTCAGGGCTTCCCAGGTCTTGCCCGTGCGTTTGTCACGAACCAGCACTGGAACGCCGGCCTGCGGTGTCCGCGACCCCTTCTCGACGACCTCACCCGCGTAGATGAACCCTGGGGCAGGCTCGATGTCGCGCCTCGCCTCGGGGACGGGGAGGATGCGTCCGCGCCGCGCGGGCTTGCGGAACGTGTAGGTGAACGGCACCTTTACAGCGATGGCCTTCCCATCGGAGGTGGCCGGGTTGAACCGGAAACGTTTGGCGGCGACCAGGGCAGCGGCGTCCCACGGCTCGCCAACCCCGCGGGTGAGCTCGACCGACGCGACACTGCCGTCCACGCCGATGGTCAGCACGAGCTGGATGTCGACGTCGGCAGCCTTCGTCCCCTCGGGCAAGGTCGCTTCGGGGAGCTCGATGGGCGTTGGCGGAACGATGACAGGGCCGCCCGGTCCCTGAGCAAGGCCCGGCGTACTGAACGCCAACAGCGCGGCCAGGCTCGCCATTGTCACGGCTCTGGCGCTGCTTCGTCTGGAGAGTCCCAATCCATCCCCCGTTGATTTTCAGGTGTCGCCGCGAAGTGAGGTGTTCGGGCAGCGAAACCGGCTCGCCCACCGAAGCGCCAGTCCTGTCCGACGGGCGTTGCGCCCGATGACGCGCCTCGTATGCGTTCGGAGCGCCATCGGTCACAGCCGGATGGAGGGTGTCTCCAGGGGCCCGCGCATACTGGTGGCGCACTCGACCGATGACGCTATACGTTCTCCCCATGGGAGCAACGGTCAAGAGGTCTTCGATACACTTTATACGCGCGACGCTGCTCATGTCGGCGTTCGTCATGGCTGCGTTGCCCGGATGTGGGCGCTCTGGGGAGTATGTCGTGACTGAGCGGGAGAGCAATGGCTACAGCGTGTTCGTCATCGAAGATGAACAGGGCGTCCGAAAGCTGCGCTTTGCGCGTGATGGCATCGACCAGAGCGCCATCGTCCCGGGAGACCCGGAGCAGCTCGTCTTCGCTTACATGAAGGGGATGATGGCGGGCTTTGCGTTGCAGCGTGACCCCGAGCGGGTTCTGCTCATCGGGCTCGGGGGCGGGACCTTTCCGATGTTCGTGCGTCGCCACCTTCCGGAAGCGACCATAGACATCGTAGAAATCGACCCGGTCGTGGTCGACGTCGCGTCAGGCCATCTCGGCTTCGAGGAGGACGACCGTATGGTCGTTCACGTCGCGGATGGCCGCCGCTACGTCGAGGAGGGCGAGCCCGGCCGTCGCTGGGACCTGATCGCACTCGACGCCTATGGCCCCGATATGATTCCGGAACATCTCGCGACTCGCCAGTTCTATGACGCTGTTCGGGCCCGTCTGGCACCCGGCGGCGTCCTCGTCGCGAACCTCTGGAGCGAGTACGCGAATGCCCGCTACTTCTCGATGCTGCGCACCCTCGAAGACGTCTTCGCCGAGGTCCACGTTGTCGCCCCGCAGAAGAGTGAGAGCCGCGTCGTCTTCGCCTTTCGCGACGCCGTCGGACTCTCTCGCGAGCAGTTCGTCGAGCGGTCCCTGGCCCTCAAGAAGGCCTGGCGCCTACGTTTCGATCTGCCGCAGATGGTCTTCCGCGGGTACGCCGGACCCGACGCCTTGCCCCCCGGCGGGGCCGTCATTCTCGACACGCCATGAGCCGGAGATGTCGTGCCGTTGGCGAGGCCGTCGCGTCGGAAAGCCCGCGATCGCCGAGGTCTCAGTCCACCGCCGACAGGGCGGCGCGGCCGCGCCTCAATCGCCGTCCCCATCCCGCGGTGGCTTCCACGTGATCGTGGCCTCGTCGGGTGAGACGTCCGTCGACTGCACGGTCACACGCCCGCCAACGAGGGTGTCGAGGTAGGCGTCGAGCGACCTCTCGGGGATGGGACGCGCGAGCAGATACCCCTGTGCCGCCTGGCAGCCCATGGCCGTCAGCCGGGACAGGTGTTCGTGGGTCTCGACTCCCTCCACGATCACGCCGATCCCGAGGATCGATGCGAGCGACCGAATGGTCTCGATGATGGCCCAGGAGTCCTCGGTGTCTGCGTCGGGAGCGAGAAAAGCGCGGTCGATCTTCAGCGTCTCGATGGGGAAGCGCCGCAGGTACGCCAGCGACGAGTACCCGGTGCCGAAGTCGTCGATCGAGAGGTTCACCCCGAGCCCACGCAGCTCGTGAAGCAGCGCCTTCGAGTTCTCGGCGTTCTCCATCAGCACGCTTTCGGTGATCTCGAGGTGCAGGAGCTCGGGTGGAAGCCCGCTTTCTTTCAGGATTTCAGACACTTCCGCAACGAAGCCCGGCTGCGCCAGTTGCCGGCCACTGACGTTGACCGAGACCCACAGAGCCCGATTCGTCGGGCCCTTGCCGGCCAGCCTCGAGGGCCAGGAGCGCGCCTCTTCGCACGCCGTGACCAGGGCCCAGCGGCCAATCGGCATGATGAGTCCGCTGTCTTCAGCGAGTGGGATGAACTCATTGGGGCCGATGACCCCATGTTTGGCGTGGTTCCAACGGCAGAGCGCTTCGAACCCAACGACCTCGAGAGAGGCCAGGTCGACGACCGGCTGGAAGGCGAGCTGCAGCTCGGCGCGTTCCAGCGCGCGCCTCAGGTCGGTCTCGAGCATGAGGCGCCGAACGGTCGCGTGGCGCATGCTCAGGTCGAACACCACCCGCCGTGCGCGCCCCGCTCGTTTCGCCTGGACCAGCGCGATATTGGCGTCTCGCAGGAGGTCTTCCGGCTCGTTGTAGTCCGTGCTGCTCGGCACGATGCCCATCGACACGGAGGAGTAGACCGCATAGCCGCGCAGGTCGAAGGGCTGCGCCATGTCCTGGGCGATACGATCGGCAACGATTGTGACCTGGGCGGGGTCCTCGAGCCCTTCGAGCAGGATGAGGAACTCGTCACCGCCGACGCGGGCAACCGTGTCGATCGACCGGACGCACCGTGCGATACGGGCGGCGATGGCTCGCAAGAGCATGTCCCCGAGCGACAGGCCGAAGCTGTCGTTGACCAGCTTGAAGCCGTCGACCCCGACCTGGACGAGGGCGAAGTGTTCTTCCGAAGTGCGCGAATGGCTCAACGCATCGTGAATCCGATGGATGAGCCAAGCGCGGTTGGCGAGCCCGGTGAGCGAGTCGTGGAACGCCTCGTAGCGCAGCCTCTCGTCTGAGTTCTTGCGGTGGGTGATGTCGCTCGTCGACGCCGCCATCCGCGCCAGGGTGCCGTCGCTGCCCCGCTCGGCAAGGCCTCGGATGTGAACCCATTTCCAGGTCCCGGCGCGATGCTCGAGACGATGCTCGATAGACAACAGCGGCTCGTCGCCATCGAGATGAGCCCCCAGGGCCGCGTCCACGGCCGCCCTATCCGCCGGGTGCACACGCTCGAGCCACATGTCGATCGTCCCGACGAGCCTCGCCTCAGTGTAGCCCATGAGGGCCGCCCAACGCGGCGAGTATTCGACCTCGCCGCTGCGAAAATCCCACACCCAGAGGCCGTCGTTTGACGCGTGTCCGATGAGCTCGTAGCGGCCTTTCAGCTCGTCGAGCGTTCGTTGCAGGGCAGGGGCGATCGGCGAGTTTCGCACGAGCTGCAAGATGTGGGTCCGCGCCCCGACCGTCTGCAGGCTGGCGAGGATCTCCACCTCGAGGTTGGTACCGTCCGCCCTGGCGAGCCGAGTGAAGAAGCGCTGGGCCGAGTCATACAGCCGCTGGCGGCGGTCGGCCCACGCTGCGGTCGAGAGCCCGGGCTCGAGCTGTGTGACCCACGCTCCGGACCACGTATCGTTGCCGCTGCCCAGCAGCAGCTCGCCGAGCGAGTCGATGCCGATCACCTCACCCTGGAGCCCGAGCCAGATGGCCCCCGACAAAGCGAAGTCGGGGTGGCCTCGGCGAAGCGCAGACGTCGCATCCACAAACGCGGCCATCGGATGGATGGTCGGCAGCGGGTTGGTCGCGTTGCCTTGAGTCGAAGTCACTTCGGGCTCTCTTTGAGGGCTACCTCCGCATTCTGAACCAATCTTGATTCGAACGCGAGCGGTGTGCGTCGCCGACCGTCAGGGCCCGGTTCAGCGTATTCTAGAACTGGACGAGTTCGACCAGGAGCGAGATCGGCATTCCGAACAAGACGCCCCCAGTTCCTTCGGCTCCGAAAGTCCCGCCGTAACCCAGGTTCAGTCCGACCTCGAAAGAAACGGGGGCGAATTCATTCACCCATCGCAGCTGGGCCTTGCCGATGACGTGGAAGTTCAGGCCGCCGTCCCGCGACACCCGCAAGTCGAGTTGGCCGAGCACGGCCGCGCGCAGCTCCAGCGGGCTCTCTTCGAAGCGATGCAAGAGCGCGCTCACGCCGCCATTTAGCGACAGGAACGTCGAAAACCCATCGCCACCGACGCCGAACGCTCCTTGGAAGCCCAGCGCCTTCTCGGTCAGACGCTGGATGCGCGCCGTCAGCGTCCACGCGTGGTCGTTGCTGCGCGCAAACGAGATGCGCCCGCCGGGACCCACCGAGAAAGCCCAGCCGGCGTCCTCCTCAGAGAGCACACTCGAGTCGGCGCGGTAATACCAGGGGCGTTCGCGGCGCAGCTGGTATTCGCCCGTAGTACGGTCGCGCAAGTCCGCTTCGCGCACGGCCAGGACCGTGCCCGCATAGCGGATGAGTGCAAAGCGGTCGGTCTCCGTCGCCTGTGCGCCACCGACGTAGATCGGTTCACAAGCTGGCAGGCCCGGGCCACGTTTGCCCAGGTCACGAGGGCCGTCCTGGCACAGCTGAAGCACGATGCTTCCCTGAGGCACTTCGAGCCAGAGCCCCGCCAGCTCGGCCCCCGGGGTGTCCTGCGACACGCGGAAGGTCTGAGCGTTCTGCTTGAGCGCGCGCCATTGCCCACGCGCGACCGGGCAGAGGCCCGAATCGAGGGCCAGGGTCTCTTGCGACGGGCCGGCCGGCATCGAGACGGACGACGCAGGGACGGCGACGACGCGTGGTGTCCCATCGAGCATGGCGCGCACGAGCGCCCAGGTCTCGCGGTAGTCGATGAGCGTGACCTCCAGCCCGGCCGCGATGAAGCCGGTCGCCCCGGCCATTCCTGGGAAGTTCTGTCGCCACTGCCCATCGGGCAGCAGCTCCCAGGTGCCGGCTAGCGGGACCTCGACAAGAGTCGAGGCGAGCCACGTCGGCTGCCTGCAGATGTGATAGCCGCCGAGCGGACGCTGGGGCGAGAAACGTATGCCCGCGGAGGCTTCGGGATCAGCGGAGCCAGTCCCGTCGGGCGAGAGCATCTTGAGCTTGGCGTTGCGCGAGATGAGCAGCCAGGTCGCGTTGCTCTCATCGTCGTTGTCCGTCGCCGGGCGGGCCACGGCGAGCATGAGGGTGTCGAGCGAGAGGCCCTCGCAGCGCGAGAGCCGTGTGCCGGCTTCCAAGCGGTAGGGTTCGATGCCGCGCGCGCTCACGCTGTTCGTGCGTGGGTCGTAGCTGGCAGCACTGCCGACGACGGGCTCCTGCAGCTCGGCCGGCTGGCAGGGCTCCTGGAAGCGGAGATACGCGGGCACCGCGCGGAACACATCCGAGGGTGGCAGGCCTTCGCCGTCCCCCAACATCCCGCGCAGGACACGCGCCTGGAAAGCCAGGGGGCGTGGGCTCTGGAAGGTCAGGGTCCCGTCGCGCTGAGTCCAGTTCTCGGGGAGGCCCACCAGCTCGGTCGTGAGCTCGGCGAGCTGAGGGCTGGACGGTGTGAGGACGAGCTCAGCGGTGGCCGGTTTCTGAAGGCTGCCCGACACGACCGTGCGCTCGAACACCAGGGTGTCGGCCGGTATCTCGTCCTCACCGAGTCGAACCACGGCGGGCGCACACACTCGGCCGCCGTCGCCCGCGCCCTGGCGCTCCACGAAGAGTCGCGCCTTGGGTACCCAGATCGACAGCCGCGGTGAGTCGCGGTTGAACATCGAGACCTGCGCGATGTTCACGTCGCTCACGTTGACGCAGACCCAGCCGAGCTCATGGGGTCGGGGCGCCGCGGAGTGTGCGGCCGACACCAGCACCGTCGCGACAATCGCGAACGCGCCGAGCAGCTGCCGGCCAAAGGGGGTGGAAACGGGCATGTGCAGTCCTAAGAATGAGCGATGAGCCGTCAGCGGTGTGCCGGTCCACGATGCGACTGGTAGTAGACGCGACGAGGCGAGTCGGCAACATCCCGTGTCAACGCCGTCGACACGGCCGACATTCACCCCGGACTGTGAGGGCGGGGCGGTCTGTGATAGCTCACCCGCCATGTCGGTGATGCTCTTCGTGCTCCTGCTCAGCATTTCGAACCCGCCGGTCCCCGTCGAGCCGGGCCCGATATCGGGCGAAGTCGGCGCGGCTTCGGCCTTCATGGCCGGCTCGCTGGACCCAGCCCTCGAGCGTCTGCAAGCGGCTCATGCCGCGGATGGGTCAGACGGCGTGCTGCTCGTCGAGGTCTCCGCCGACTGGTGCCTGCCCTGCAATCAGCTGGCGGCCGAAGTCCTCGACACACCAGCAGGAAATGAGGTCGTAGGCAAAGACCTCGCGATTCGGGTCGACTTCGAGGGTGACGAGGGCCAGGCGATCAAGCGCCGCTTTGGGGTGCTCGGGCTGCCGACTCTACTGGTCGTACACCGCGATGGCTACGAGCTCGGCCGTGTCGAGGGCTACCCCGGTCGCGCCGAGTGGGTCGACGCCGTCCACGACGCCCGCGCAGGCCGGGCCGGAATCGACGAACTGGCGAAAGCGGCACGGCGTGCTCCGCGGGACAAGGGCGTGGCACTCGAGCTGGCTCAGGCGCGCCTCGTTCGTGGCGACATCACGGCAGCCCTGAAGGTCCTCGACAAGCTCATCGCAGGGGCCCCGCTACCCGCCAGACGAAAGCCGCCCAAAAACGACGCGCAGAAGCAGGAGTTCGAACTCACGACGACCGCCGCGGCCTACGCCGCTCGTATCAAGGGGCGATGGCTCTTGCGGGTGCGCGAGGACGGGGAAAAGGCCCTCGTCCACTTTGCCGCCATGGCCGAGCGCTTTGCCGGAACCCCGCACCGCGCCTCGTTCATCTATTGGCAGGCAAACGCGTTGGAGCACCTGAAGCGTCGCGACGAGGCTGTCGCTCTGTTCGTCCGTTGGCGGGCGGAGCCGGGCGAGGGCGACAATGCGCTCGCCTACCAGGCGGACTTCATGGTGCACCACGGCTATCCGGGCGCCATCGAGGTCGCGCGTGAGCTTCTCGGAAAGACCCCGAGTGCTTCGTCCCACTACCTGGTGTCGCGCTCGCTGCAGCGGGCCGGCGACCTTGCCGCGGCCCGTGAGCACGCCGCCCTCGCGGTCGGAATCGAGCCCGAGACGGCGCTCTACAAGAATCATCACCGCCAGCTCATCGCGCCGTGAGCGACTCGCGCCCTCGAATCCGCCCAACTATCCAGTGTGGCCCGCCCACTGGCAGGTGCGCGTCCCTGTTGGTCGCGCTCACCTTCGCGCTCGGACCCAGCGGGGCCTGGGCAGCGCCGGGCGACGGGGACATCGCACGCAACGTGATCGCGACGGAGCCACTCGCGCTTGTCTTCGCGCGCACTATCGCCCTCGAGTACGAACGCGGAATCGGCCACGTGGGCGTCCACGTATCCACGGCCCTCGCCCTGGGCGACTTCTCGCTCACGGAGTCTGACCGCACCGGCGACTACCTCTCGGTCGGCTTCACCGCAGGCGTGAGGGTCTACCCATGGAGCGAAGCACCACGCGGCGCGTTCTTCGGGCCGTTCGCCACCGTCGCTTGGATTCAGGCCGAGTCACGATCAGGCGACGAGTCGGCCGAGACCTCGGGTGTCGGTTGGGCGGCCGGCGCCATGGTCGGCTGGACCTGGGTGCTCGGGACCTCGTTCGTCGTGTCCGTCGGTGGCGGCGCCGCTTGGTACGAGCTCGCGCTCGACGCCGATGACGGAGCCGACACCTCGGGCCGTCGTGGTCTACTGCCTGCGCTTCGCCTCGCCGTGGGCGCTGCTTTCTGAGCCGCTGGTCGTTGGCCGCGTCGCACCACCGGTGCCAGCGGGTCCGACACCAACGATCGTGAGGCGCGTGCTCCAGTGGGACGAGTACGCTGTTATGCGCCGAAACGTTCGCCTCGCCATACCGGTGGGGGTTCGCTAATTATTCGAATCTAGTGCAGATTTGTTGCGTTTCCGAGTTTGTCCGGAAAAAATCCGTGCACGACTTGAACGTTTTGAGCGCGTGTCTAAGTTCCGTCGGCGCCTGGCTGTACCCAGGCTCGGAGCCCGCCTTGGGCTCTGCCCTCACACACTTGGAGACGCTGATGCGACCCCTTGGACACCGACACCTCAAAGCCAGCTCAGTCCTGGCCTTCCTCTTTGCTGCGAGCGCCGCTGCCTGCGGTGACGACGACGACTCCAAGCCAGCGTCCGGCGAAACCATCGCGGCGGTAGTCCAGGAGAACGGCGACTTCGACACGCTCGAGGCCGCGCTCGTTGCAGCCGACCTTGTGGAGACCCTCGAGGGCGACGGGCCGTTCACGGTCTTCGCCCCGACTGACGCGGCTTTTGCGGCCCTCCCTGCCGGCGCACTGGACGCCCTTCTCGCCGACAAAGAGGCGCTCACCGACGTCCTCACCTATCACGTCGTTTCTGGCCGCGTGACAGCCGCCCAGGTCTTGACGCTGGAGTCTGCGACGACCCTCCAGGGGACCGACATCGCGATTTCAGTCGTCGACGGCAAGGTCATCCTCAACGGCACCGTCAACGTCACGGTCACCGACATCGCAGCCGACAACGGCATCATCCACATGATCGACGCCGTGCTCATGCCCGAAGAGCCGGAGCCGATGACGAACACCATCGCCGACATCGTCGCCACCAACCCCGACTTCACGACGCTCAAGACAGCCGTCGACGCAGCCGGCCTGGGGACCACGCTCGCCGGAACCGGTCCATTCACCGTCTTCGCCCCGACCAACGCGGCCTTCGCGGCCTTGCCCGCCGGCGCCCTCGACGCGCTCCTGGCAGACACCGAGGCGCTCACGGACGTGCTCCTCTATCACGCCGTCCCCGGAGCCGAAGTCAACGCCGCGACCGTCGTGACGCTCCCTCGCGCCACCGCCGCGAACGGCGTCGACATCAAGATCACCGTCACGAACGGCGAGGTCTTCCTCAACAACACCGTCAAGGTCAGTGTCACCGACGTCGAGGCCGACAACGGCATCATCCACATCATCGACGCCGTGCTCCTCCCGCCTCCCACCATCGCTGGCCTGCTCGACGGTCCCGACTTCGCGCTCCTGAAGGCAGCGGTGGCGGCCGCCGAGCTCACCGCCACCCTCGACGGCGACACCGCCTACACCGTCTTCGCCCCGACCAGCGCAGCCATCCAGGCGATCGGCTCCTCCGAGCAGCTCCAGGCGCTCCTGGCCGACAAGCCCCGCCTGACCGACCTCCTCCTCCACCACGTCGTTGCCGGCAAGAAGTACGCATCCGACGTGACGGCCGCCGAGTCCTTCGCGATGGCCAACGGCCTCACCCTGCCCATCACGCCGGGCGCAACGGTCAAGATCGGCGATGCCACCATCACCACCGTGGACGTCTATGCCCGCAATGGTGTCGTCCACGTCATCGACGCGGTCCTCGTGCCTCCCCCGACAATCGCGCAGGTCGTCGCCACCAACCCCGACTTCGAGACCCTCCTCGCCGCTGTGAGCGCCGCGGAGCTCGTCACGACGCTGAACGGTCCCGGCCCCTTCACCGTCTTCGCTCCGACCGACGCGGCCTTCGAGAAGACCGCCGCTGCTGACCTCGCGGCTATCCTCGCCGACAAGGCCCTGCTCACCGACATCCTCCTCTACCACGTCATCGATGGTGAGCAGCTCGCAGCCGACGTCGTCGCGGAGAACCACCTCACGATGAAGAACGGCGCCATCGTCCCCATCACCACGATGGGCGGGGCCAAGATCGGCGGAGCGCTCATCACGACCACCGACCTCAAGGTCCGCAACGGCGTCATCCACATCATCGACACGGTCATCGTGCCGCCGCCGACCATCGCCGAAATCGTCACTGAAAACAGCGACTTCTCGACGCTGCTCACGGCCGTCGGTGCCGCCGAGCTCGCGACGACCCTCGACGACGGAGGCCCGTTCACCGTCTTCGCGCCGAACAATGCAGCGTTCGCCAAGGTCGACTCCGCCGCCCTCACGGCGCTCCTCGCGGACAAAGACGGTCTCACCGACGTCCTCCTCTACCATGTGTATGGCGGCGTCGTGCCGGCCTCGGTCGCGGTGACCCTCGACAACGCCACCATGGCCAACGGCGACGTGCTCGACTTCACCTACAACGCCGCCGCGATGTCCCTCACGGTTGGCGGCTCCCTCGTCATCTCGACCGACATCTGGGCCCGCAACGGCGTCATCCACGCCATCGACACGGTCCTCTTCCCGCCGCAGTGACTCTCACCGCCTGGTCGATCCCAGTGCGTCCCTGCCCCGTAGAGTTGAGGTGGGCTCGAGGACCTCGAGCCCGCCTCTGAAATCCGAGAACACCACCCTTCGTGGGTGGTCCACCCCTCCGAAAGGAGGCGGTGGAGACAGGTCGCGCCCTCCTGGCGGACCTCGAGTAAGGCGTGTTCCTCCAAGGGGTGATGGAGGTTCACGCCTTCTCTTTTTAAGGCTTCGATCGCTTCAGAGGTCTACGGCGAAGACCGGCGCGACATCGCCACCGAAGAAGGTGGTTCCGACCCTCCCGAAGCGTTCTGGAGCATCGGTGCAGAAGAAGCTGTAGCGCCCGTCACGCTGCGGCGCTCGTAAGTTCTGGGCATCGAGCAACGCCTCGAGCTCGTCGGTCACCGTCTCAGCCGAGTCGACCAGCCGAATCGAGCTCTCAGCACCCTCGGTCACGCCGAAACGCTCGGCCAGGACCTGGCGCATCAGGGGCTTCATCACCGGGTAGTGGGTGCAGCCGAGTACAAGCGTGTCGCACCTGCGTTCGACGAACGGTGCCAGGTAGGTCTCGAGCGTGAGGCGCGTCACGGCGTGGTCGACCCAGCCCTCTTCGGCGAGCGGCACGAGCAACGGGGCCGGGATCGCCAGGCAGCGACGGTCGGCTTCGGCCTCGTCTATAGCCAGCTCACGCGCGATGGCCCGCTGGTAGGCGCGTGACCTCACCGTCGCTTCGGTCGCCATGATGCCGATGAGCCCACCCGCGTTTGCCCGCACAGCCGCCTTCGCGCCCGGGTCGATGACGCCTAGCACGGGCAGGTCCGTATGTGTCCGCAGCGCCTCGAGCGCATGGGCCGACGCGGTATTGCAGGCGATGACCACAGCCTTGATCGGGTAGCGGCAGAGCAGGTCCACCGCGCGCTCCGAGTATCGCACCACGGTCGAGGCCGACTTGGTCCCGTAGGGCAGCCTGGCAGTGTCGCCGAGGTAGATGAGGTCTTCGTGGGGCAGGCGCCGGGCGATCTCGCGGGCCACCGTCAGGCCGCCGATCCCGGAGTCGAAGATACCGATGGCGGCGCGATGCACGTTCAGACCTCGGTTCAGTTGGCGCTGCCAAGTATCTCGGAAATCAAACGATCCAGCTCGTCACGCGGCACGGCCCCACCGACCTGCTTGCCGTTCATGAACACCGAAGGTGTCCCGCGGATCTCGGCCTTGAGGCCCTGCTGCACGTCGCGCTTCACGGCGCCCACCGCATCGTCGCTGTTGATGCAGCTCTCGAGCTTGGCGCGGTCGATCTTCGGGTCGATGGCGGCGACGCGGCTCAGGATCTCGTCCTTGGGCACCTCGTCGGCGTCGAACAACATGGCTGCAGTCTCGAAGAAGAAGCCTTGTCGATGCGCGCACTCGGCCAGCACCGCGAACTCACACGCGCGCTGATGAAAGGGCCGATCCACGAGTGGATTGCAGGCCATGTCGAGCGGGAAGTGCAAGAACGTCACGCTCACGTCGGCGCGGTCTTTCGCGAGGTCGTCGAGCGTCTTGAAGGCGATCTTGCAGTGCGGGCACTGGAAGTCCGCGAACTCGATGAACTTGACCTTGGCGTCGGCCGGCCCCTTGGTCGGGCGGCTCGCATCGGCCGGACCCGCCGGGATGCTCTGCAGGCGCCTCGCCTCGTTCTCGGCCCGCGCGGACATCACCGCGCCGCGATAGAGCAGGTAGCCGCCGGCGCTGAAGGTCACCATCAGGACCGCCGCCACCATCGCGGGCCGGCTGACCAGCGACGACCAGACGTGGCCCAAGAAGGCGCCGATGGATTCACCGAGCGACATCGCCGTGACGATGACCAGCCCGGTGTTCACCACGTAGAGGATCGCGCAGAACTTGCAAATCGACCCGACGTAGATCGAGTAACCAAAGAGCGTCAGCGAGTAGACGAGTGACAACGCCGAGAGCCCGAACAGCAGGCGCGACAGCGGCGTCGCCTCTCGCTTGTCCTTTGCCTGCGGACGCTGGCGGTGGTCGAGCACGACGAGCACCAGCATGACCAGGTAGAACGCCAACCCGAGCAACGCCACCGGCATGTCGAGCGGCGTGCCGGGGATCGGGACCTCAGACAGAGCCGAGCTGCGCGAGACCTCGCATCCCCCATCGGCGCCGCAAAGCCCGCCCGAGAACCCCATCGGGTCCGCCTTGTGCGACCCGTGGTCCCAGGTCAGGTAGACCGAGTCCACGAGGCCGACCAACAACAGGAGCCCAAGCACCCCTGTCAGCATCTTGCGCGCCATCAATAGCCTCCCCGCGAAGGCGGACTGTCACCGGCCTTCGGTCGCTGGCGCGGACCGTCGGCCTTGAGCGACCGAACGTACGCGAGCAGGTCGCGCAGCTCGTCATCGCTGAAGTTGTAGGCCGGCATCGTCGGCGCGCGCCCGGCGCGAATCGTCTTCACCAGCGTTCCGTCCCGCAGTGAGAGCTGCCATGCGGGCGACGTCATATCCACATGGCGGGCCTCGGCGATGCCAACCCCGTCTGGCCCATGGCACCGCGTGCACTCTCTCGCCCACGTCGCCGCCCCACGCTGCGCATCTCCACGTGCAGCCGAGAGGCCGCCCTGGAACATCGCCTCGTCACACGCGCCCTCGGGTACACACCGCTCCGTCACCTCATCGCCGAGCTCGCCAGCGTTGCACCCGAACAGGCCAGCTGCTGCGAGTGAAGCGGCGATCACAACGATCCCGAGGCCTTTCAATGTGTCTTGCATAACCCTTCATCTAGCCGACAATACGGGAGGCCGTTAGCACAAGGGCCATTGAGCGGCAAGGAGATGCGGGCCGCCCCGAGCCGTGCCTATCGCCTCATGCCAGAGCCGCCGCACGACCCGTCCACGAGCCCATTCGGGCCTCCACGGATCCGTCGCCGCTCATTCGGTCACGAACTTCGCCCACACCTTCGTCGCGTGTTCGAGGAACGCCGCCGGCGCCTTCTTGCCGAACTCGGCCTTGAACTCGCCCCCGACCCAGCCGTCGCCCGGGTTGAGGCGTGTCGTCCCGCGCAGGATGTTCTTGTCCGCGCCTTCGAGCACGACGAGCTTCATCGCCAACGGCGACACGTCACTGCGGCACCCGGTCACGTAGGCGAAGGTCAGCTCGCCGACCCCGTCCGCGTCGAGGTCCGTCACGCCCACCGAGGTCTCGCGCACCTCGTTCGTCAGGTCGAACAGGCATGCGTTCGCGAGCTCACGCACCTCCCGCACCCGCTTCAACCTCCCGTCCTTGCCAGCGAAGACCGTTACATACAGGCCCTTCGACAACAGGCGCTCGCCATCCTTCCTGGGCTTCTCCTTCGAGTCGCTCGAGAAGATCGCGACGTTGTCCCCCTTGGTGTCCTGCCAGCTCACCCAGCGTTCCACCTTGCCGCTCACCTTCTTCACCCCAACCGGCAGCTCCCCACTCGAGTTGGTGCGGAAGGTCTTGGGAATATTCGCGAAAGCTGCACCGCCGTGTGCGGGCAACCCCAAGACTCCAAACGCTGCAAGGCAGACAAGTGTACGGCACGACATCATTCCGATTTCCTTCACCGAGGCCCGCGTCCCAACGGCGGCGGCATGTTCGGGCCACGAACCCCCGAGCGCAAGGTCTTATGCTCCGAAAGCGTAGTCGTCGCGCGCCCTCACACTCCAGGAGGTTGGCAACCAGGCGTGTTTCCCTGTAAGGCTCCGCGCCGCCCGCGATCCTCTGCCGGGCCCGGAGACGCGATGATCCGCCTCGACCAGATCGCCATGCAGCATGGCCGACAGATCCTGTTCCTCGACGCCTCGATGAGCGTCAACCCCGGCGACAAGATCGGCCTCATCGGCCCGAACGGCGCTGGCAAGTCGACCATCTTCCGGCTCATCATGCGTGAGGAGGAGCCCGACGGCGGTGTCGTCGTGACCGAGCGTGGCATCCGCATCGGCTACTTCAGCCAGGATGTCGGCGAGATGTCCGGCCGCAGCGTCGTGGCCGAGACTATGGCAGGTGCTGGCGAAGTTGCCGACGTCGCGCGCGAGCTCCACAAACTCGAGCACGCCATGGCGACAGGGGAGGGGGACCTCGACGCGATCATCACCCGCTATGGCGAGGTGCAGGCGCGCTTCGACGACCTCGATGGCTACGCGCTCGAAGCCCGCACCCGCGAGATCCTGGCAGGCCTCAACTTCTCGCCCGAGATGCAGGAGCTCGACGTCGGCGCCATGTCCGGCGGCTGGAAGATGCGGGTGGCGCTGGCCCGTATCCTTCTCATGAAGGCCGACGTCCTGCTCCTCGACGAGCCGACCAACCATCTCGACATCGAGTCGATCCTCTGGCTCGAGAAGTTCCTCCAGGGCTTCGATGGGGCGCTCGTCATGACGTCCCATGACCGCCAGTTCATGAACCGGATTATCTCGAAAATCGTGGAAATCGACGGCGGCGACCTCATCACCTGGTCGGGCAATTACGACTTCTACGAGAAGGGTCGCGCCCAGGCCAACCTCCAGCGCGAGGCCCAGTTCGCACGCCAGCAGGCCATGCTCGCCAAAGAAGAAGCGTTCATCGCTCGCTTCAAGGCGCGCGCCAGCCACGCAGCCCAGGTGCAGTCTCGGCAGAAGAAGATCGACAAGATCGAGAAGGTCCAACCCCCTCGCCGCCGCGAGATCGTCGAGTTCGACTTCCGCCCACCACCCCGCTCGGGCGACGACGTCGTGCAGCTCCGAGCCGTCAAGAAAGCCTATGGTGCCAAGCGCATCTACGACGGTCTCGACCTCATCGTGAAGCGCGGCGAGCGCTGGTGCATCATGGGCGTCAACGGTGCTGGCAAGTCGACGCTCCTCAAGATGGTCGCCGGCGAAACGATCCCCGACACGGGCGACGCCAACCTCGGCGCCAACGTCAAGCTCGGCTACTTCGCGCAGCACGCGATGGAGGTCCTCGACCCCAACAAGACCGTGCTCGAGTCTCTCCAGGACAGCTTCCCACGCGCCACGGTCGGCGCCATGAAGGGGCTCGCTGGCGCCTTCGGCTTCTCGGGCGACGACTCCGACAAGCGCTGTTCGATCCTTTCGGGCGGCGAGAAGGCCCGCCTCGTACTCGCGCGTATGCTCTTCGATCCTCCCAACCTGCTGGTCCTCGACGAGCCGACCAACCATCTCGACATGGACACCAAGCTCACCCTCGTGAAGGCCCTCTCCACCTTTGAGGGGACCATGATCTTCGTGTCCCATGACCGCGACTTCCTGAGCGCCTTGTCCAACCGTGTCCTCGAGGTCTCGCCTGGCCAGGTCCGCAAGTACGGCGGCGGCTACCGCGACTACGTGGTCGAGACCGGTCGTGAGGCGCCCGGCGTCAACTGAGCTCGAACGCTCCTACACTTCGCATCCCAGGCGAGCTCCGAGAACCTCGCCCCGGAGCGCGAGACCGCATGCGGTGGATGACTTCTGCTCCACCATCGCCGGCCGTTCCGCGCTCGAGCCGCCCTATTGCGGGCCGTCGCCGCGTGGCATGGTGCTTGCTCAAGCGCCGTCCGCCCCGTGCCACCCCGATTGGGACGGCCAGCTCACCTCCACCCAGGTCTTCGACTATGCGCAAGCTCATCGTCTCCAGCATCGCCCTCCTCATCGCCTGCGACTCCGACTCGGGAGGCTCGAACACAGCGATCCCCGCAAGCCAGATCAACGAGTCCATCGCCGACGCCTACTGCGAGATCATGACCAGCTGCACATCTACCGGCGACACCTCGTTGTTCTCGGCGCTTGTCGCGGCGAGCGACCGCGCCGCCTGCCGCGCCTTCTTCACGCGCGCCGTCAACGAGCAGTTCATCGGCATCGAGAACAAGGTCGCGAGCGGCGCCATCACCTATGACAGCGCGGCCTTCGCGCAGTGCATGACCGCGCTCAAGAGCTCCTGTGACATCGAACAGCTCGGCGGATGCGACGCCGCCTTCGAGGGCAAAGTCGCTCTCGGTGGCGCTTGCGAAAGCGACCTAGACTGCGCAGGCGATGCCCGTTGCCGGGTCTCCATCTCGAGCGGCGACGAATGTCCCACATCGGCCTGCATCGCCCGTGTCGCTCGCGGCGAGGCTTGCGACTTCGACAGCGACTGCTCGCAGTCGGCGGGCCCCACGGCGTGCACCTCGGCCTCGGACACCTGCGTTGCCTTGACCAACGAGGCCAACATCGCGGCAGGCGCCCGCTGCGACGAGGCGTTCAACGCCAACGACGTCACCCGCCGCCGATGTGCTGACGGGCTCGTCTGCCTCTACGAAGAGACCGAAGGGGTCGACCAGGCCTTCTGCCGCCAGCCCCTGGCTCAGGGCAGTGACTGCGCCGACTCGGATGTCCCTTGCGGCAAGGGGCTCGTCTGCCTGCCGACTGCCGGCACCGAGGGCGAGACCTGCCAGACACTCCCCATCGTCCGCACCGTCGGCGCCGACTGCAACGTCAACCCAGAAGCCGGCCCGCTCGTGATCTGCAGTGTCGTGGACCAGCTCGGATGCGACAACGGCAAGTGTAAGAAGTGGGGCGACGGCACCGCTGGCGCCTACTGCGACGTCACGTTCGAGACCGGCTTCTCCTGCGACCGTGGCCTCTACTGCACCTCCGCCTCTGCGTGCGCGGCCCAGAAGGCGGCGGGCGCGGAGTGTGAGGACTCAGACGAGTGCCTCGACGGCTATTGCGACGGTTCCTCGGATCAGACGGGTGTCTGTGTCTCGAACCTCTGCACCTGAGGGCACGCCTGCTCGCAGCTCGATGTCGAGCTGAGCTTCAATCACCCAGTCGCGTGACGACGATCATCGGGCCCTCCGGGGCCCGGTTTTCGTTCAAGTCCACGAAGCCCTCGAGAGTCCAGGTGTTCTCGCCGGTCGGGTCACAGATGATCTGTCGGACCTCCCACCGATAGGGCCCGACCTGCTTCACCAGCGTCTTGTCGGCCATACGCGCCGTGTGGTCGAAGACGACGTGCTCGTGCTCCTCGTAGAAAGCGCGCATCACCGCCTCGAACCGCTCCATGCTCCAAGGCTCCTCGTCCGCGATGGTCTTCACCGAGCTCGCAGCCTCCTCGTAGTCGTCGATGGACAAGGCCCTCACGACCGCGTGCAGCTCGGCCCTCACGCGAGCCCTGAACGCCTTCTTGTCCTTCGTGATGTCGAGCGGCGCATCCTCTTCGGGGGCGACCTCCTCGCTCGCCCCGTACATGAGCTTCTCCCACTCCTGGATGAGGCTCGAGTCCACCCGCGCCAGCACCGTCCGGAAGTACGCGATGGCATCCATCAGCTCTTCCGTGCGCAGCTTCGCCGGCACCGTCTTGACGAGCGTCTTGAACCCATCGCTCAGATAACGCAGCAACGTCCCTTCGATGCGTTCGAGCCCGAGCTCTCTCACGTACTCGTTGAAGCTCATGTAGCGCTCGAGCATGTCCCGCATGATCGACTTCGGGTGCACGTTCTCCTGGCCGACCCACGGGTGCTTCGTCTCGAAAGCATTGAACAATTCGTAGATTTGTTCGGCTTTCGGTTTGGGCCAGGTGACCTCTTCCAGACGCCGCATCCGGTCGTCGTACTCGATCCCCTCGGCCTTCCACTGACTGATGAGCTCGCCCTTCAGCTTGTCGAGCTGCCGGAACAACAGGGCACTCGGGTTCTCCAGCACGCTTTCGGTATAGCTCAGCACGTCGAGCGCGAACTCGGGGTGCGCCGGGTCGAGTGTGTCGAGCGCCTCGACCAGGAACAGGCTCAACGTCTGCATCAACGAGAAGTCCGTCTGCAGCTTCGCCGACACGACCACCTCACGCCCGCGCCAATAGTCCGCGCTCCGCACCTCGATGATCCCCGCCAGCTTCAGGCTCTGGAACAAGAGTCGCGCCCGCCGCCGCAGGTGTGTCTTGCGCCTATCCGACTCATGCGACAGCGCGACCAGCTCGATGAGCCGCTTCATCCCGCCGCCGCGCACATAGACATTGTCCGGCCGCTGCAACAGCTCGATGAGCATCCCGTGTGTCACCTGAAAGGTCGACTCGAGCGGCTCTGGTACGCCATTGGTCAGCAGCTCGAAGGTCGCCTCGTTCCACATGACGAAGCCCTTCGTCGGCGCCGCCTTCTTGGTCACCTTCTTCTTCTTGCCCTGCGCCACCGCGGCCGCCACCTGCTGGTCGAGCTTCTTGTTCTCGATGACGTGCTCGGGCGCCTGCGCCACGACCCAGCCCTTGTCGTCATATCCCTTGCGCCCGGCCCGCCCGGCGATCTGCTTGAAGTCCCGCACGGTCAAGAGCCGCGTCTTCTCGCCGTCGAACTTGCACAGCTTGGTGAACAGCACCGTCCGAATCGGGATGTTCACCCCGACGCCCAGCGTGTCCGTGCCGCTCACCACTTTCAAGAGCCCGAGCCGCGCGAGCTTCTCCACCGTGAGCCGATACTTCGGCAGGAGCCCACCGTGATGAATCCCGATGCCATGCCGCAGGAACCGCTGCATCTCGCGACCATACGGCGTATCGAACTTCACCCCGCTCAGCTCGTTCGCAATCGCCTTCTTGTCGTCCTTGCTCGTAATGTCCTGGCTCATCAGGTTCTGCGCCTCTTCGGCTGCATCCCGCTGCGTGAAATTCACGAGATAAATCGGAGCCTTTGCGCCCATTGCCAACGACGACACCGTGTCGTGGAGCGGGTTCTCCGAGTACACGAACTCGAGCGGAACCGGCCGCTGGTTCGACGTCACCGACACCGCCTTCTTGCCCGTCCGCGCCTTCAACTGCTCTTCGATCGCGGTCGTGTCTCCGAGCGTCGCGCTCATCAAAAGGAACGTCGCGTCCGTCAGCAACAGCAACGGCACCTGCCAGGCCCACCCGCGCTCCTTGTCCGCGTAGTAGTGGAACTCGTCCATCACCACATAGTCGGCCGCGGCCTTGTGCCCCTCGCGCAGCGCCATGTTCGCCAGGATCTCGGCCGTGCAGCACAGGACCTTCGCGTCCCGGTTCACCGTCGAATCCCCGGTCATCATGCCTACGTGCGCCGGCCCGAAGACCTCACACAGGTCGAGGAACTTCTCGTTCACAAGCGCCTTGATGGGCGACGTGTAGACGGCCCGCTTCCCGGTCGCCAACGACAGCAGGTGCATCGCGGTCGCCACCATCGACTTGCCCGACCCGGTCGGCGTCTTGAGGATGACGTGCTGCCCCGTCAGGATCTCGAGGATCGCCTCCTCCTGTGCCGGATACAGCTCGAGTCCCCGGTCCGTCACCCAGTCGACAAAGACCGTGAACAGGCTCTCGGCCGAATGATCCGCGCGCCCACCGAGCCGACGATAGAGGTCCAATCCCATGTCCCCCCATACGTCCCCATGCCTTTCGGCGCCACAAAGGATGAAAGGATGAAACGCACGGGGACGCGATCGGCTCGCTCGCCAGGCGAAGGCAGGCTCACGCCGCAGGCCTGCGACCTTGCGGGCAGACGTTTCACATGACCATCATCGAGGCACCGCGACAGGCTGCGATGACAGGCACCGCGAATCGTCTTATCGTCCGGCCGATGTCCACCCTCGCCCGCCGAACCATCGTCCGCTTCACCCTCCTCGCGGCCCTTGTCTATCCCGTGGCGCTGGTCAGCGTCCTCGAGCTGCCCGACCCACCGACCAGCGAAGCCCGCTCGGGAGGCAGCGGCGGCGGCTTTTCACGCTCCGGCGGTGGCGGCGGCGGCGGCTACTCGGGCGGTGGCGGTGGCTACTCCGGTGGTGGAGGCTACTCGTCTGGCGGCGGCTACGGCGGCGGGGGCATTCCCCTCTCTCCGCAAGCCATGCTCATCATCGCACTCATATTCTTCGTGTTCTTCATCCTCAGCTCCATCAAGAGCTGGTTCGAGAAACGCGCTCGCGAAAGCGCCGAAGCCATGAGCGTGGGCCGCGTCCAGCTCGCGTTCAATGCCTTGAAAACCAAGGGACTGCGCGAACGCATCGAAGCCGACGTCCGCGCGGCCGACCTCACGACCTCGTCCGGGATCTACCGCCTCCAGCGCGTCATCAATCAGGCCATACAAGGCCAGCTCGACCACGTCAGCCACCTCGGCTTCTTGGAAGAAAAGGACCTGCGCCCCGACGACGGCGAGGTTGCGTTCAACCGCGTCACCAAGCAGGCGCGCGCCTTCTTCGACCGCGAGATCATCCGCAAGGACAAGTCCGGCCTCAAGGAGCAGACCCGCATCTCCGCCAAGGCCAACGAGCTCACCGACGAGGACGGCGACTTCGGCATTGACGAGTTCTTCGTCGTGACCCTCGTCATCTGCGTCGACAAGGGCGCACTTGGACTGCCAACTCAGGTGAGTGGCATCGAAGACGCAAACGACGCGATCGAGACCATGCTCGACATCGAACAGTCCCGCCACATCGGCTTCGAGGTCATCTGGACCCCCGCCGCCGAGAGCGACATCCTGACCCGCGACGAGCTCCTCGTGGAGTTCCCCGAGCTCGCCCCGCTCTGAAGGCGCCCGGCTAACGAGCCCCGGTCTCAGTTCAGGAAGAACGCGACCGCCAACGCACCGGACACGTACACCGCGCCCTCGATGAAGCCCGCCCCCGCGTTCTTGTCGTGCGCGATCTCATGCGCGTAGTTCGTCCCCGGCAAGAGCAGCTTGTCACCCGCCCACCGCAACCCCATGATCAGGACTGCGGATACCGCCAGGTCCAACCCGAACGCCAACAGATCCTCGCCCCACCCGTGGCCCTCGCCGCCCATCGCCGCGCCGATGACGATGCCCACGGCCATGAGGATCCCCGCCATCGGCAGGGCTGCCGCGACGTTCTTGTGCCGCACCTCGGCCACATCGTCATAAGCCGTCAGCCACTGGTAGCCGCGACACATGAGCACCAGCGCCACCTGGCCAAGGACCACCCAGATGAGGCGTTCCCACAGCTCCGACTCGTGGCCCAGGGCTCCGCGCAGCGCCAACGCTGCTCCGACATTGCCAGCAGCGCGCACGATCGCGACGGCCAGGTTGTGCTCCTCGGCGACCGCCTGATTGCAGTCGAGGCCTCCCAACAGGAACCGCGTGACCAGCTGATCATTGAACAGCAGCACCCCGAACACGACGGCACCCGTCCCGACGAGGCCCAGCGCCTCCTCCCACCACGCCCCCGGCTCTGCGATGATCGACCCTAGCAGACCGATGACCATCGCCAGCACAAACCCACCCATCTCGACCGCGACGGGCGTGTTGTTGCGCTCGGCGACCAACGCCACGAGCTGTCTCCCGCCGCGCCTCGCAATCAGGTCACGCCCCACCTTGGCGAGTGCCACGATCATCAGCGCCCCCAGGAAATAGGCGCCAGTCCGCAAGAGGCCGGCGGCGTCCAGGTCGAGAGCGGAATCGGCGAAGAACGGTGGGGCCATCATCACTCCTAGCAACAACCGAGCGGTTCTACCATCGTGGCCCGCTGACGCAACGCGCGCCGTCCCAGGCGTCGCCCGTCACCCCGATCGGTCCGGACCGCCCCTTGGCCGCCGCGCTCCACCGACCGCGAACCATCAGCCGCACCGTCGTGCCAACGCCTCCCGCGTCGCAGCCACCACCCGGTCGGGGTCATCCGTCATGATGCCATCGGCGCCGATCTCGACCAGGCGGCGGGCCAGCTCCGGGTCGTTCACGGTCCAGAAATCAACTCGCAGCCCAAGCGCTCGCGCCCTCCGCACGAGTCCGGGCCTGTCCCATCGAATCCCCTTATATTTCCAAGGGATCTGCAGCGCCGTCCCGGCGGGCATCTTCCCCAACAACATCGCTCCGAGGGCCCCCCACTTGCCGGTCCCGACTTCGCCCCGGTACCCCTGCCTCACCACCTCGCTGACGATGCCATCGGACACACTCGTCAGCGTCACCCGCTCTTCCGCCCCACCTTCCCGTACACATGCGATGACCCGCGCGACTGCATCCCGGGCCGCCGCCGACACCTGGCCCGACCACGCCCCGACCAGCCCCGATGACCCGCTCTCGACCTTGACGTCGACGTTGATCCTGCAACCAGCCTGCGCCGTCGCCCGCAGAAGCTCCGCCAGTGTCGGAACCCGATACCCCCGGCCCGCAAATGGACGTCCATGCGCCGCCTTGAACCCCCAGCCGGCGTCCAGGTCCTCGATCTCGGCCCTGTCCATCTCGACGACCGGCCTGTCGACCCCACACGACCGCACAAACGACGTGTCATGATGCACCATCACCACGCCGTCCCGACTCACGTGGACATCCGTCTCGAGCGCATCAACCCCCGCCTCGAGCGCGTGCAAAAATGCCGGCATCGTATTCTCGGGAAGCACCGCCGACGCCCCCCGATGCGCATAGATCCTGAACATGTCCACCTCGCTCCCGACAGGACAGCGCGCCCCACCGCCCATCATTTGCTGCTCGTCCACCTGTTTGCGACGAACCCGCCGTCACCATGCGACCTTGCGTTCAACGCACCACTTCTGCGCGATACCATGGCATGACGCGGGTTCAAGCCCACCTCGCAGGTGAGCTCGATTTCCTACCGATCCAGGTGAGCATGACCGGGGCGAGTGACACAGCTTTCCACAGCGCCGCGCCAACGCGCCGCATCACGGACATAGACTGGATCGCCCTCGATCTGGAGGCCACTGGCGTCGCCTGGGGGCACGACCGCATCGTCGAGGTCGGGGCCGTCCGCTTCCGCCTCAACAACCTTGGCCAGGTCATACCCGGGCCGCGTTTCCACGCGCTCGTCGACCCCGGCCAGCCTATCCCCGAAGTCGTCGCGCGCATCACCGGCATCGACGACAACGCCGTGCGCGGCGCCCCGCCGATCGCCGAAATCTGGAGCGATCTCGAAACCTTCCTCGGTGACGCCGTGGTTATCGCCCACGGCGCCCGAAGCGACCTCAATTGGCTCGGTGCCGAAGCCTTACGTCTCGGGGCGAGCCCGCTACGCGCCCACTTCTTCTGCACGCTGGACCTCGCTCGAAAAGCCGTCCACGGCGCCCCACGCTACACGCTGACCGCGCTCGCCAACCACCTCGCCGTCGCTCACGACCAGGCCGATTTCCATCGAGCCCTCGCCGACGCTCTGCACACCCGCAACGTCTTCGCGCGCTGCGCCACCCTCGTCGGCGCCTCTGTCCTGGGCGACCTCGGCTGGTCCGCGCCACTCCCCTGGCCTCGCCCCGAAGCTTACCAGGTCGACGTCCCCGTGCGCCTCCAGCCGCTAATCGCGCTCGTCCACAGCCAGGACAGCTGCCACATCGTCTACCGCGGCGGCAGTGCCGGCAGGGCTCCCCGCCCGGTGACCCCGCTCGGCTTCTTCGCCACCGACGGTGTGACCTACCTGCGCGCCTGGTGCCACATCGACGACTCCGGAAAGTCCTTTAGATGCGAGAGGATCCTGTCCGTGATCCTCGGCTCTCAATCCTGATCCGCCTCATGCGCACGCTGGGGTCTAGATCCGCCCCAGCCGCACCCCGCCGGATTCATCGCTTGGTCAGCCCCTGCATGGCCACAGCGAGCCCGAGCATCAAGAGCCCCACCCACCTGATGTCTGCGCGTCGCACCGGCGAATTCGAAGGGCCAGGCTCCGTGCTGCCATCCCCAGTCGCGCCTGGCGCGGCATCTCCTTCGCAGCCCGAGCAGCCCGAACCAGCATCTGAGCCCCCACACGCCCCCGCATCGCCCTCGGTGCCCTCGCATCCCGAGCTCGTGCTCGAGTCGTCCGCCTCGCAACCGCTCGCGGCGTCACCCTCGACGTCGTCGCCCTCACAAGCCACTTCGCCGCTGTCTCCAGTCGGGTTTCCGTTCTCGTCGTAGCCGCTCGAATCGTCCCCCTCACATGCCGTCCCCGAATCCTCGTACTCGGCATCGTCGCTATAGGCCGGCTCCCCACCGCACCCGTCGCTCGTCGACCCGTCGTCGACCACCGCATCGCTGCACCCGTATCCATAGAAGGTATCGTAGTAACCCGCATCGACCCAACATACGCTTGGGTCGCACACACCACCGACCGGGCGGGGCAGGGGGGCCGTGCCCTGACCTGCAAGCGCTTCGGGCGACGGAACCGACTCCAGCGTGAGCTCGATGTCGAACGCCAGATCATCGCTTGTGTCCTCGAGCCCGTCCGGCCCTGCATCCAGTAGCGCCAACCATCCCCGCAGCCGGAATCCTGCAGCCGTCCGAGTCACAACCGACGCCTCCAGATCGAGATGACCCGCCCTGGGCCGCGCATCAAACCCGCTCTCTCCGTCTCTCACTTCATAGAGCCGCGCCCGGATCGGACCATCGCCCACGTCTTCAGACGTCGCATCGTCGCTCATGCCGCTGACATCCGGCTCCCAGCTCCGACGACCATTCGACCGATCTACATCGACCACCAGCACCGTCGTGACACCCTCCGCACCATCGAGGCCCGGCATCGTGAAGCTGGACCTTGCATAGAGGCCTTGTTGGAAGGCCGAGAGCTCCGTCCCGAACGTCATCCGCGCATAAACCTCGATGGGCGCCGCTTCAGCATCGTCCTCGCCCCCAGACGCCATGACCCGCGTGATCGTCAGTGTTGCTCTGCCCTTACCTGCGAACGCGGCCTCGCCAAAGGTCTGCGCCCTCGGCGCTCTGACCCCGGTGATCCAGCCGATGGCGGCAGCGAGCAGGATCACAGTCATCCGCGATAACATCATGGAACGACGTGCGATCGTCATGGCTGCCTCAGAAGTGGAAGGTGGTTGTGAGGGCCCAGTCGAAGTTGATGGCGCCACCATCTGTGCCGTCCGCGCCCGCCATCTCGGCCAAGGGATCGAAAGCCATCAGCCCCGTCGGCATCGACATATCCATCCGCAGGCCCAGCGAGAAGTAATGGTGCAACCGGTACTGCGCGCCCAGGGCGAACTGTAGGACGAAGCTGTCATCGCTTTGCTCGAAGCGCTCCGACCCACCACCGAGCTCTGCCCTGGTCGCGACGAACAGGTGCCCAAGCCCGATCTCGATGAAGCCTCGCGCACGGCTCGAAAACATCGCACCGAGCCTCATACCGACTGTCGTCTGCACAAGAGACCGCTCGATCGAGGTCGGCTCCAAGCGGCTCAATGCATCTCCGCTAAGCTCCTGGAAGTCGAGATGCAGCATCAGGTGGAAGCGCAGCGGCGAACCTCCTGGTGAGCCCCCGACACCCAGTGCGATCCCCGTCTTCAGCCCGTCCGGACTCTCAGGAAAGGCGGCGCCCGCGCCCCAGCCGAGGTCGAGCTCTGCCAACCAATAAGACGGTGAGGGCTGAACTGCCTGCGCGCCCCCAGACCCTAGCGGCCAGGCAAACACCAGGAGCACGAACCCGACCGCCTTCAACGAGCCAGAGGTTCCCATCACAACTCCGATCC
>OW818691.1:0-3492500 GCA_942493285.1 uncultured Myxococcia bacterium | reverse complement strand
CAATAGCCCATAACCCGCAAGGGGGCCAACGGACTGAACTGAAACATCTAAGTAAGTCCAGGAAAGGAAATCAAACGAGACTCCCTTAGTAGTGGCGAGCGAAAAGGGACTAGCCCAAACCTGACGACTACGGTCTTCAGGGGTTGTGGGACGTCAACATGTAGCCCGACTGTTAGTCGAACCCTCTGGAAAGTGGGGCCAAAGACGGTGATAGCCCGGTAGGCGAAAACGGAGAGGCGCTAGACGGATCCCGAGTAGGACGAGGCACGTGGAACCTTGTCTGAATCTGGGGGGACCACCCTCCAAGGCTAAGTACTCCCTAGTGACCGATAGTGAACAAGTACCGTGAGGGAAAGGTGAAAAGCACCCCAGCGAGGGGAGTGAAAAGTACCTGAAACCGAAAGTCTACAAGCAGTGGAAGCACCATGGCGCAAGCCGGTGCGACTGCGTACCTTTTGCATAATGGATCGGCGAGTTACCCTATGTGGCAAGCTTAAGTCGTGAGACGAAGGCGAAGCGAAAGCGAGTCTGAACAGGGCGTTCAGTCGCATGGGGTAGACCCGAAACGGTGTGATCTACCCATGGTCAGGTTGAAGCGCGGGTAAAACCGCGTGGAGGACCGAACTCACCGGTGTTGAAAAACCGGGGGATGAACTGTGGGTAGGGGTGAAAGGCCAATCAAACACCGAAATGGCTGGTTCTCCCCGAAATATATCTAGGTATAGCGTCGTGCGATTACCTCGGGAGGTAGAGCACTGAATGGGCTAGGGGCCTCACCAGGTTACCAAACCCAATCAAACTCCGAATGCCCGAGAGTACAGCGCGGCAGTCAGTCGGCGGGTGATAACGTCCGTCGTCAAGAGGGAAAGAACCCAGACCGCCAGCTAAGGTCCCCAAGAGCAGGCTAAGTGGTAAACGATGTCGGAGCGCTTAGACAGCCAGGAGGTTGGCTTAGAAGCAGCCACCCTTTAAAGAAAGCGTAATAGCTCACTGGTCGAGTGAACCGGCGCGGAAAATTCAACGGGGCTCAAGCCTGTCACCGAAGCTGCGGACTCCAATTTATTGGAGTGGTAGGGGAGCATTCCAGCGGCGCTGAAGCGAGACCGACAAGGACTTGTGGAGCTTCTGGAAGAGAGAATGCCGATATGAGTAACGATAAAACGAGTGAGAAACTCGTTCGCCGTAAGCCCAAGGTTTCCCGGGCCAGGATCATCCTCCCGGGGTTAGTCGGATCCTAAGCCGAGGCCGCATGGCGTAGGCGATGGAAATCAGGTTAATATTCCTGAACCAGCTTGGATGTGTTGACGTCAGCGAGGACGGAGAAAGATAGCTCAACCGGGCGATGGTGCCGGTTCAAGCTCGTAGGTGGATTCCCCAGGACCGTTACCGGACAAACAGGGAGTCACAACACCGAGAAGCGATGAGGGATAGACCGCCTCGGCGGAAAGTCAAACTGAGTGATTCTATGCTTCCTAGAAAAGTCGCGGGCTGAGCATTCCGGCTGACCGTACCGCAAACCGACTCAGGTGGGCGGGAAGAGCATTCCAAGGCGTTTGAGAGAACCGTGGTTAAGGAACTAGGCAAATTGACACCGTAACTTCGGGATAAGGTGTGCCTCCGAGGTGGAGCTGAACAAGCCGAGCCAGAAGAGGTCGCAGAGAATAGGGGGTAGCGACTGTTTACCAAAAACACAGGACTGTGCGAAGTCACGAAGACGACGTATACGGTCTGACGCCTGCCCGGTGCTGGAAGGTTAAGAGGAGAGGTTAGTCGCAAGACGAAGCTTTGAATCGAAGCCCCAGTAAACGGCGGCCGTAACTATAACGGTCCTAAGGTAGCGAAATTCCTTGTCGGGTAAGTTCCGACCTGCACGAATGGCGTAACGACTTCCCCGCTGTCTCAACCACGGACTCAGTGAAATTGAATTCTCGGTGAAGATGCCGAGTACCCGCGGCAAGACGGAAAGACCCCGTGAACCTTTACTATAACTTGACAGTGGTATTCGGGTGGATCTGTGTAGGATAGGTGGGAGACTTCGAAGCCGGTGCGCCAGCATCGGTGGAGTCAACGTTGAAATACCACCCTGGTCCTCCTGGATGCCTAACGTGGGCGGCTGAAGCGTCGTCACGGACACTGTCTGGTGGGTAGTTTGACTGGGGCGGTCGCCTCCCAAAATGTAACGGAGGCGCACAAAGGTTCCCTCAGCCTGATTGGAAACCAGGCGAAGAGTGCAAAGGCAGAAGGGAGCTTGACTGCGAGACCTACAAGTCGAGCAGGTGCGAAAGCAGGTCTTAGTGATCCGGTGGTTCTGTGTGGAAGGGCCATCGCTTAACGGATAAAAGGTACTCCGGGGATAACAGGCTTATCTCCCCCAAGAGTTCACATCGACGGGGAGGTTTGGCACCTCGATGTCGGCTCATCGCATCCTGGGGCTGGAGCAGGTCCCAAGGGTTTGGCTGTTCGCCAATTAAAGCGGTACGCGAGCTGGGTTCAGAACGTCGTGAGACAGTTCGGTCCCTATCTGCCGTGGGCGGAGGAGTTTTGAGAGGAGCTGTCCCTAGTACGAGAGGACCGGGATGGACTGACCTCTGGTGCACCAGTTGTCACGCCAGTGGCATAGCTGGGTAGCTACGTCGGGACGGGATAACCGCTGAAAGCATCTAAGCGGGAAGCCCACCTCAAGATAAGAACTCCCAAGGGTTTACCCTTCTGAAGGCCCGTTGTAGACCACAACGTTGATAGGCTGGGTGTGTAAGCGTCGGAAAAGGCGTTGAGCTAACCAGTACTAATAGGCCGTGAGGCTTGACTCCTCTTCGTTTCCCGTTTTTCAGGTCTCAATTTCAGACCTCGCGTGTTGTTCGCACGCAGACTCTACCGATTCATTCGAGCGCTGGACCGAGCGAAAGCCAAGTCCAGGGCTGACAACCGACCGAAAGGTCGACCAATAATGTCTGCAGGGGGAAGGTTCTCCCCAACCCTGTGGAATGCCGATTTCCGGTGGCTTTACCGGAGGGGCCCCACCCGATCCCATCCCGAACTCGGAAGTTAAGCCCTCCAGGGCCAATGGTACTGCAGAGTTACCTCTGTGGGAGAGTAGGTCGCTGCCGGATTCTTTTTCGAAAACCCCGCTCAGGGCAACCTGAGCGGGGTTTTTTCGTTTCAGGGCTCCGAAGTGCCAACTCTGGGGCTGTCTCGGAGGCGTCCGGAGAACCCTCCGCGTTGTTGCTGATTGGGTGCCTCCCCGGATGGGCCAACCGAACTCGCTAAGCCTTCACCGGTCACGGGTGCGGCGGGTGCGGCGCCGGCCATAGACAGGAACACGAGGGGGGATTGGACTATCGTCGCGCAGCTGCGTGATTCGACTGTCTGCCCTGGCCAGCTCGTTCCGAATCTTGCGAAGAGAGAGTCCGAATGCGGCCGACAGCTCGCGCAGCGTTTCGCCATCCTGATGGTGACGGCACCAGAGCTCGCAGCTCAGAACGTCGAGCCGGCTCATGAGCTGTCGAATTGCCACCTCGTCTTCGAGCAGGTCGCTGCTGCCTGTGGCCTCGAGGTGTTGGGTCGGTTCGTCGTGCTCACCCACGCGTTGGCGTTGCCAGGCCAGCTCCTCGCCGACCGCACGGAGCACGTAACGGTCTACCCAGAAACGAGCGAAGGTCAGGAACGAACCTTTGGTGGGATCGAAGCGTCGAGTCGCCTCAACGATACCTTCATCACAGATGCTTCGCATCTCGTCTCGGGAAATGAGGTCCCGGTGGCGGCGGAAGCGTTTGAGGGCGTATCCGTGAAGGATTGGACGAGCGCAGAGCGCGAGAAGAAAGGTTGCAGACATCAGGCCTCCAGTGCGGCGGGGGAGCCGAGCAAAGGAAGAGCAACCTATGTGCCAGACAGAGCGAGTGCTCGGTGGGGCGAGCGTGGCCTAAGAGGTCCACAAAAACAAAGGGTTATAACCGGCGCGATCGGGCGGTGGGGTCAGTTGTCCACCCCGGCTATCTCGGTACTAGAGGGGCGGAGTAACGAGCGACCGCTCGGTATGGGCCGACATGCGAGGTGGGTACAACCGTTCCGTGGCTGCTGGGGCTCACAGTCGCCAGGAATTTGGTCGCACTAGTTTATGGTTGCGTTCTGTTGCCCCGCGCTGACAGAGGCAAGCGCGGGGTAGGTCGTGACTCTCGATCCCGGCTGGCTCAGGCCAAGAACACGGCAAGGCGCTCGAGCGCGAGCTCAAGTGTTTGGTCAGCGCAAGCGAAGCTGAATCGGAGAAATCCGGGGGCTTCGAAAGCGTTACCGGCGACGGTCGCGACAAACTGCGACTCTAGTAGTTTGAGGGCGAGGGAATCATCGTCCGTTGCCGCTGCACCATCGAATCGACCCAGGCGATGGCGGAAGTCAGCGAGGAGGCAGAAGCCACCTGCTGGCGCGACGACAGGGATGCCGAGCCCGATTAGCCCGTCCGAGAGTAGCGCGGCGCGTCGCGCATAAGCGGCCCGAATGGGGGTCAGGTCGAATGGTTCTGTGAGTGCGGCGAGGGCCCCGTGCTGCACGAACGTCGTAGTGCCCGTGATGGTCTGACCGAGCAGTGTCCCTACCGCATGCACTACGGAAGCTGGCCCGCTCAAGTAGCCGAGCCGCCAACCCGTCATGGCATGAGACTTCGAAAGGCCATCGATGATGATGATGCGGTCGTCCAGCTCGGGGCGGTCCTTGAAGGGGGACTCGAACGTGCCTGGGCGGAAGCAGAGCTCGGAGTAGATGTCATCGCAGATGAGCCAAAGGTCACGCTCGAGCGCGAGGTCACCGAGTTTTCGCGCTACGCTGGCGGAGATGAGCGCGCCAGTCGGGTTGTTCGGTGCGCAGAGCACGATCGCGACCGTTCGCGGTGTGACGGCGGCAGCGACAGCGTCGGGGTCGATGGCCCAACCTCCTTCGGGGGAGCAGGGGACTGCGACAAGGGTGCCGCCTGCCATCTCGATTTGAGGTCCGTAGCTCACCCAGCAAGGGGTGGGGACAATCACCTCGCTCCCAGGGTCGACAATCGCGGCGAAGGTTGCCCACAGGGCCATCTTGGCGCCCGGGGTGATTGCGACAGACTCCGCCGGACGGTGGACGCCATAGCGTCGGGCGTGGTGATCGGCCACGGCTGAGCGTAAAGCGGGGAGTCCGAGAACAGGTGGATAGCGGGTCGCTCCATGCGCGGCGGCGGCGGCCATCGCGGCGATGACATGCGGTGGGGTGTCGAAGTCAGGCTCGCCCGCGGCGAGCGAGAGGACATCGTGGCCGGCGTTGCGGAGCTGCGTTGCGCGGGCACTGACGGCGAGTGTCCCTGACGCGGTGAGGCTGCGTGTGCGGTCAGCGAGGTGGGTCATGGTCCAGGCGGGCTGAGCTTGGTTTTCAAAGCGTGCAGGACATTGACTGGCACGAGTGCGCTCACGTCGCCGCCGAGCGCTGCGACCTCCTTCACAAGAGATGACGAAACGAAGGAGCCAGCCGCCTCGGTCGGGAGGAAGACGGTATCGAGTCCTGGCTGCAGGTGGCGATTCATCTGCGCCATCTGAAGCTCGTACTCAAAGTCGCTGGGTGCCCGCAGCCCGCGCAAGATCGCCACTGCACCGCGAGCGCCAGCCCACGGCGCGAGCAGCCCTTGCAGTGAATCGACCGACAGGCGCGTCTCGCCTGGAAAAGCATCCAGGATCATCGATTGCCGCTCGGTCACGCTGAACATGGGCTGCTTGCGGATATTGAGGGTGACGGCGACCAGGACGCGGTCGAACAGCGCCAGCCCACGTCGGATGATGGCGACGTGGCCTAGCGTCAGCGGGTCAAAAGTGCCTGGGAAGATAGCCAGCCGCGTCACAGGTCTACCGCCTTCGCGATGGTGATCTCGGAGTCGTCGGAGCGAGCCGGGGCAGTGAGGCGCCGGCATCTTCGGGCGTGAACGCCATGTCCGATGTCAAGGCGGGCGCAATTGGCGGCCGACGGTAGAAGCGTAGCTCGGTGTCCCCGTAGGTGCGTCGGTCGTCGAGCGTCAGGCCGAGCTCGTCCCAAACCTGTTGCTCGAGTGGCTCAGAGCGTGGGTTCTCGATGACCAGGAGGCCGTCGGCGGCGAGTCGTCCCGCCGCCATGATTCGCCTCGCGATGCGCAGCTCGTGACCTTCGCGCCACGGGGGGTCGACGAGGATCAGGTCGTAGGGTTCGCCGCGGACGAGCGCGTCCGGAAGGGCTTGAGGGAAGACGCGGCACTGTTTGCCGACGCCCAGGGTGTCGATGTTGGTGCGCAGCGCGTTCAGGGCGTGGCGATCGTTCTCGTAGAAGTCGACCGAGCGCGCCCCACGCGACAGCGCCTCGAGTCCGAGCGACCCGGTGCCGGCGAAGAGGTCGGCGAGGCGCGCGTCTTCCAGGACGTTCTGAAGGATCTCGAAAAGCGCTCCGCGAGCGACAGCTGCGGTTGGGCGGGTCGTACGGCCAGTTGGCGCGACCAGGGTGCGTCCTTTCAAGTTGCCGCTGATGATCCGCACGTCGGCCCTATCGAGGTTGAGGCGCCGTGAGGCGGCGCGTGGGTGGCTCTGAAGCGAGCGTGGGAGGCGAGGTCAGGCGGAGTGGCCGAGTGTCAGTGAGCTGGCATGCAGGCCGTGGAAGAAGACGGTGACCGTCTCGCCATCGTCGAGGACGAGCTCAGCGTCCCATCGGCCAAAGCTGCGTAGCCGACCGAGGATCTGTTCGCCGTCCCGCATCGTGAACCGGATCACGCGCTGGTCATCGATGAAACGCAACATGATGTCGTCATGCGGCCGGACACGTTGCGCGCGGTCTTCCGTCGCGACCAGTCCTTCTTTGGAAACGACGTCGTCCTGTGAGCAGGCGCGTCGAATGGCCTCGATATCGTCGGCCATGCAGATGGCTTTGACATCATGCTTGAAGAGCTTGTCGGGCTTGTCGGCGCCGTCCTGGAGGAAGTCGAAGTCGTAGGGCCGCGCGGCACGTACGCGTCCGAGGATCCAACCGCGGCCGAAAACTGAAAGGCCGACACGTTTCTTTTCAACCTCGGCGGCTTTGATGCCGTCGATATGTAGCTTCTGCTTGCGCAGCGTACGCATGCGGGTGAGCAGCACGGCTCGCTGCTTGGGAAGGTGACCGGAAGCGACCTGCCCCGCGAGCTCACGGTCGACGCCCTCACGTGCGACGAGCTGCTCGAAGCGCTCCTTGCGCATCATGCCCTTGAGCACATCGTTGAGAGTCGTCTGACCCTTCAGGATGCGATAGGCATGGACGAGCGGAACGCCTTTGTCTTTGGCGAGCTTCTGCGCTTCGGCTTTGAGCTCGGACTTGTCATCGCGCACCAGCGGCCGACCGAGGCCTGTGCCTACGGAGCGCTTGTTCACTGGCCGAGCGTCACGTGGAGCCTGGGGGACACCAGAGGGCGCCGGAGCGGGACCAACGGCTCGTTCGGCGCGCGGATCGTAAAGACGTCGACCGGCGCTTGGGCGCGGTGCGTCGCGGCCGTCCCGTGACGGGCCATCGGACCGACCGCCCGGCCGAGCCGGACGACTATCGTTCGGGGCACCTGGCGAATCGGGGCGCCGTTCGCCACCGGGAGCGGGGCCGCGGCTCCGAGGGTCATAACCCGTCGGACCCCCACGTCGTTCGTCGAATGCGCGGGCGGAACCAGCGCCACGGCGGTCGTCCTGGAATGGACGCCGAACATCGCCTTCGCCGCGCGGGGCAGCAGGTCCCCGCCGGTCATCGTAGCCCCGAGGTGCAGGCGGGCGATCGCCACGCGGCCCACCGGGGCCCGAGGCCCCGCGACCCGGAGGCGGAGCCTGTTCGGCGGGCGCGGCTGGGGCGGGAGCCGACTCGGCCGACTCGGGCAGAGATTCGCCACTCGTGTCGCCGCCGTCCCGCGCTGGGTTTCCGCGCTTGCGGAGAATGGGTCCACGTTCGGTGCTCATGGTCTTCCCTCGGCATCCACGCTCTTGCGGAGGATGCAGGCGTCACAGGGGCATTCATTGCGCAGAATCGACCAGGTATAGATACCCTCGCGGTGGCCGTCGCCCCAGGTGAAGGCGATGGCGTAGTTCCCGATGGGTTCGACCTTGTCGATGATGACCTGGCGCGGCGCGTTCTTGAGCTTGGCCGGGCTCAGAATGACGAATGCCTTTGGAGTGGTGCCGTGTGTGCCGCGGCAGTCCGCGCACGGGCAAATCTTGCGCAGGTGCGCAGGCGGGTAGGCGGACGTGTGCCCGTCGGACCACACAATTTTTGCGTGTCCCTCTGGAGTCCACCCCATCTCAAGAGGCACGATGCCCTCGGTGCTCGTGATGCCCACGTATGGCCTGCCGTTGGTGAGTCGCTGTCTGCGGCTGGTCGCCGTGGCCGTGCCCCCAAAGCATGGCCACCGATTCGAAAGGCGACGCTAACACGGCGCATTCCGGCTGGCGAGCGCCAATCGATGGGGGATCCGGCCGCAACCGAAGTAGGACCACGAGTCGCGTCGGGCAAGGGGGGGCGCGGTAGTTCACGAGGACTCGCGGCCCGAAACGGGCGTACGGAAGGCAGCTTACAGAGCTGCCCGCCTTGCGACGCATGGAAGGAGACCCCACCGCCCAAATCGCCGAGGCGGGGCTGGCTTGATTCAGCGGTTCTGGTGCACCATACCTTGACACGTTCTAGCAGCCCCGAGGCGACGATGGCGATGCAGCTGACCCACCCACAGACCCGGTACCTCATGGCCCCTGACGACGACGCGACCAAAGGCGAAGGCAAGGGGACACCGGGTGGCGGCACCCAGAGCGGCGGCGCGCTCGATCTGGTCCTGCCTGTCCTTCCCCTGCGCAACTCCGTGCTCTACCCGGGCGCGCTCATGCCGCTAGCGGTGGGCAGGCCGAAGACCCTGAAGCTCCTGAACGCAGTCGGGACAGGCGGGACGATTGCAGTCGTTAGTCAGCGCGACAAGGACAACGACAACCCGCAGCCCGACGAGCTCTACTGGACGGGGACGTCGGCCAAAATCCTGCGGGTCCACCACGAGGACGAGAACACGCTGCATGTTGTCGTGCAGGGCGTCGAACGCATCCGAATCAAGGACGTCGTGCAGACCGAGCCCTACCTCATCGCGCGGGTCGATGTGGTCCCGGTCGAGGACGACGACTCCGTCGAGATCCAGGCGCTCGTGCGGTCCCTCAAAGAGATGGCAGCCGAGATTATCGAGCTGATTCCAGAGCTTCCCAGCGGTGCCGTGGACCTCGTCAACCATATCGAGAGCCCTTCGCGGCTGGCGTACATGGTGATGACCCACCTCGCGGTTCCGGTGGAGGAGAAGCAGGAGGTCCTGCAGGAAGACGACGTCAAGATGGCGCTGCGCAAGGCGCTGGGCGTGCTCAATGAGCAGCTCGAGGTGCTCCGGGTGTCGCAGCGGATCAACAGCGAAGTCAAAGGCGAGATGAACAAGAACCAGCGGGAGTTCTTCTTGCGCCAGCAGTTGAAGGCGATTCGCAAGGAGCTCGGCGAGGACGATGAAGAGGAGGACTTCGTGGAGCAGCTGCGGGAGCGGCTCATCCAGGCGGGACTGCCGGACGACGCGCAGAAGGTGGCCAACAAGGAGCTGAACCGGCTTCGCAGCATCCAGCCGTCGTCGCCCGAGTACACGGTGGCGCGCACCTATCTCGAGTGGTTGGCGGACCTTCCGTGGCAGAAGCTCACCCGCGATTCCCACGATATTTCAAGGGCTCGGGAGATCCTGGAACGCGAGCACTTCGGCCTCGACAAGGTCAAGCAGCGTATCCTCGAGTTCCTCGCGGTCAACGCGTTGCGCAAGGACGGCAAGAGCCCGATCCTTTGTCTGGTGGGACCGCCGGGTGTCGGCAAGACCTCGCTCGGGCGTTCGATCGGTGAGGCGCTCGGACGAAAGTACCAGCGGATCTCGCTCGGAGGCGTGAGGGACGAAGCCGAGATTCGAGGCCATCGCCGGACCTACATCGGAGCGATGCCGGGCAAGTTCATCCAGACGATGAAGCGCGCCGAGTCGAAGAACCCGGTCGTCATCCTGGACGAGATCGACAAGGTCGGCCGGGACTGGCGGGGTGATCCAACCTCGGCGCTGCTGGAGGTCCTCGACCCCGAGCAGAACCACACCTTCATGGACCACTATCTGGATGTCCCCTTCGACCTGTCGAAGGTCATGTTCATCGCGACCGCAAACCAGCCCGACACGATCCCGGGCCCTCTGCTCGACCGAATGGAAGTTATCGAAATTCCTGGCTATACCCTGCAGGAGAAGAAAGAGATCTCGAAGCGCCATCTCATGCCGAAGCTGCTCGAGGACCATGGACTCGACGCCTCGCAGATCAGCTTCGATGACGAGGCCATCGAGAAGGTCGCCATGAGCTACACGCGTGAGGCAGGCGTCCGTGGGCTCGAGCGAAAGCTCGCTTCCGTGTTCCGCGGCGTGGCGGTCGGCGTGGTCGAGCGCAAGTGGGAGAAGCGGCACGTCGATGCGGCTTCGGTGGCCGAGTTCCTGGGGCCGGAGATCTTCATTCCCGAAGCGGCCGAACGCACGGAGCAGCCCGGTATCGCAACAGGTATGGCGTGGACGGCGGCCGGCGGTGACATCCTCTTCATCGAGGCTTCCAAGATGCCCGGCGGCGGCAAGCTCCGGCTCACCGGCAGCCTTGGCGAAGTCATGAAGGAGTCCGCCGAGCTCGCACTCAGCTTCCTCAAGACCAACGCGGCCTTCTACGGCATCGACCAGGCGGTCTTCAAGGACAACGACCTGCATCTCCACGTGCCACAGGGGGCGATTCCCAAAGATGGCCCCTCAGCCGGCGTGACCATGTTCACGGCCCTCGCGAGCCTGCTGACGGACACACGTGTGCGCGGCGACGTGGCGATGACGGGCGAAATCACCTTGCGTGGCATGGTCTTGCCCGTCGGTGGCATCAAGGACAAGGTCCTGGCGGCGCATCGCTCAGGCATCAAGATGATCCTTCTGCCGGAGCGCAACAAGAAGGACCTGCCGGACATCCCGCAGGCTGTCCGGGACGAGCTGACCATTCACTTCGTCTCGAAGATGCAGGACGCGCTGGAGTTCGCTTTGGACAAGCCAGCGAAGCCCAAGCCGGCTCCGGTGACGCCGACGGCGCCGCCGGCGTCAGCGTGAGCTCCGATTCTGGTCGAGCCGTCGTTGCTGCGGCGGCCCGACCAGGGCTCCTAGAGCGGTGAGAGGACCTGGTGGAGGCAGGCGGCGCGATGGCCGCCCCGCCGCCGAATCGGCTCAGGCGATGCCGTAGGTTGCAGTCGAACCGAGCGCCTCTTCGATACGCAAGAGCTGATTGTACTTGGCGATCCGCTCCGAGCGCGAGAGCGAGCCGGTCTTGATCTGGCCAGAGCCTACGGCAACCGCAAGGTCGGCGATGGTCGTGTCCTCGGTCTCGCCCGAACGGTGCGAGATGATGGTGCGATAGCTGTTGCGCTGAGCCAGCGAGATACAATCCAGGGTCTCGGTGAGGGTGCCGATCTGGTTGACCTTGATGAGGATTGCGTTGGCGATCTTGCCGTCGATGCCACGTCGCAGGCGTTCGACGTTGGTGACGAACAGGTCGTCACCGACGAGCTGGGTGGTGGCGCCGAGCTTCGTCGTCATCGTGCGCCAGCCGTCCCAGTCGTCTTCGGCGCAACCGTCTTCGATGCTCGTGATGCCGAAGCGCTCACGCAGCCCGGCGAGGTAGTCGACGAAGCCGTTGGAGTCGAAGGACTTGCCTTCGCTCTCGAGGACATAGGCCTTGCTCTTGGCGTCGTAGAACTCGCTCGCAGCGACGTCGAGGGCGAGCGAGATGTCCTTGCCGGGGGTGTAGCCGGCGGCGGAGATGGCGGCCGTGACGCGCTCCAGAGCTTCGGCGTTGGAGCCGAGGCGGGGCGCGAAGCCACCTTCATCGCCGACCGAGGTCGCGAGCCCTTCCTTCTTGAGAGCCTTCTTGAGGTGTTGGAAGACCTCGGCGCCCCAGCGGAGGGCCTCGGCGAAGGTCGGAGCGCCGATGGGGGCGATCATGAACTCCTGGATGGCCAATCCGTTGTCCGCGTGGGCGCCGCCGTTGATGACGTTCATCAAGGGGACGGGGAGGCGGTTCGCGTTGGCGCCGCCGAGCCAGCGCCAGACCGGTAGGCCGAGCGCGCTGGAGGCTGCGCGGGCGTTGGCCAGCGAGACGGCGAGCATGGCGTTGGCGCCGAGGCGCTCCTTGTTCGGGGTACCGTCCAGCGCGATCAGGGTCGCGTCGAGGTCACGCTGCTCACGAGCGTCGAGTCCGAGGACGGCCTCGGCGATGATGCCGTGGATGTTGCCGACCGCGGTCGAGACGCCCTTGCCGAGGTAGCGCTGTGCATCGCCGTCGCGGAGCTCCAGCGCTTCGTGGGTGCCAGTCGATGCGCCCGAGGGGACGATGGCGCGGCCCGACTGGCCCGAGACGAGGTGGACCTCGGCTTCGACCGTGGGGAAGCCGCGGGAGTCGAGCACCTCGCGGGCGTGGAGGTGATTGATTCGGAAAGGCGATGTCATGGAGACCTCGGGCGTTCTTGGACCGACACGGTCGGGAGCCGGTTTAGCAAGTTCGAACGCGAATGGTCAACGCGAGGTCCTGGCCACGTTTCCGGTAGGGCAGGGGGGCTTGCCCGTGGCGTGGCTTTCATGCCATGGGAGCCCTGAGAGGCCGCATTGAGCGCGGCTCCCTGAGTGTTTCGAGGCGTTCATGTCGATCCCTGTGCTTACCGCTGCGGTTGTCCAGCTCACGTCCACCGAGGACGTGGCGGAGAACCTGCGGGTGATTGCGCAGCTCGTCGGGGATGCTGCGCGCGCCGGGGCGGAGCTGGTCGCGTTGCCTGAGAACGCTTGCTGGATGCGGACATCACCGGAAGCCGTTTGCCCGATGGAGCCAGTGCCAGGCGACGGCCCAATCCTGACGGCCCTGCGTGCGATCGCAGCGGAGGCCCGAGTGTGGCTGCTGGTCGGCAGCTTTGCGGAGACCGGGCCGGATGCGCAGCACCACTACAACACATCTGTTGTTATCGAT
Source organism: uncultured Myxococcia bacterium (assembly GCA_942493285.1). Classification (GTDB taxonomy): domain Bacteria; phylum Myxococcota_A; class UBA9042; order PHBI01; family PHBI01; genus WYBB01. Next base: position 3,479,445 of record OW818691.1, on the reverse strand, counting down.
GGGACGGGCGGGGGAGCTGCGGGTGCGGGCGCGTCAGGTCTCGGACGAGTGACCGCAACCTATCGGAAACTCCATCTCTTCGACATCGATGTGAAGGGCAGCGAGTCGCAACGTGAGTCTGATACCATCGCGGCCGGCGACCGGGCGGTGACGACTACGATTCGTGGTGTTCGGACGGGGCTCAGCATCTGCTATGATCTCCGTTTTCCAGAGCTATACCGGAAGCTTGTGGACGAGGGGGCGCGTGTCCTCACGGTGCCGGCGGCTTTCACCGAGTTCACGGGCAAGGACCACTGGCTCGTCTTGTTGAGAGCCCGGGCCATCGAGACCCAGACCTTCGTCATCGCGGCCGGCCAGAGCGGCGTCCACGGCGGTAAGCGAAGGACCTACGGGAAGAGCACCATCATCGATCCGTGGGGAATCCCGCTCTGCATCGCGCCCGACGGGCCCGGCTTTGCACTGGCGCGGCTCGACTTCGCGGCTCAGGACAGGATTCGGGCGTCGCTGCCGTGCCTGGCGCATCGCAACCCTGCTCTCGGCTGATGTCGGAAATGGGTAATATTTTCAACAGGTGGGCGGCAAGACGCCCTCAGCTTTTTCGAAGAGGAGCGCCGTGATGGCCTTCAAGATGGTTTCACAGTGGATCATGTCGGCGGCCGCGGTCGTCTCGGCCGCGGGTTGCGAGAAGACGGAGCCCCGCGAGAAGCGGGAGATTCCCATGATGGAGGTCACGACTCCGTCGGCGCCCGAGCCCACACCGGAAGAGTTGGCGAAGTCGATCGAGGAGCAGCGGGAGAATCAGCCCGAACCGACGCTCAAGCCCGACGAGCCGCGGGAGACGTTTGCGCTGCTGCTCGAGAAGGGACGCTCGGAGCTCAAGGGGATCTACGGCGAGCGCTACAACATCCTGGGTCAGATGCGGGACTTGAAGTTCGACGAGAAGTCGGAGGCGGACAAGGTCAAGGTCGGTAAGCTCGCAGACAAGATCGAAGGCTTTGCGATTGGCGAGAAGGCCGAAGAGCTGGAGACGGCGGCCGAGCGTTTCTGCACAATCATCGAGGAGCTGCGGGCGGAGGCCGAGCCGATGGAGGCGCAGGGAACCGAGGCGCTCAAAGTGATCGACGCGGAGCTGAAGGTCCTCGAAGAGAAGCAGGAAGGTGGCGGCAAGGTCGCCACGTCGCAGTATGAAAAGCTCGAGGCGCAACGCAAGGCAGCGTCGGGTCCGGTGCTGGGCGCGCAGTACGTGTGGCTCGCGATGAAAACGCTCTTCCAGGAGGCCATGGTCCTGGCCGAGCTGGGCCCTCGGCGGGCGCAGCTCAAGCTGCGGGATTGCCTGGGTGCTGACTCGTTCAAGCCCATCCCGTACGAGCTGACCGACAAGGAGCGGGTCAAGGTCGCAAAGCGCGCTAAGTGGTACCGTTCGGGCCACGAGTGACGTGGCGAGCGCGCACAATCGGTGAAGCGCTCACCGCGGTCGGGTGGTAGGCTCAGGCCTCTGGCTCCACAAAGAGCGGTGAGGTCGTGGCGGCGGCCGCGGTCACAAGCCTCGCCGCGCTATCAGCGCGACATGGCCACGATCAGCGCGATGATCAGGGCCACGCCAGCCACGGCCATCAGCACCTGCTGGAAGGTCCACTTCGACCGCTTGGTCCGGGACGGCTTGGTGCCTGTCATCTTCTGAAAGCCCGAGCGCATACCCATCAGGGATCCGCCCGCGGGGCTCGAGGTCGACTTCGATTTCGGGGTCTTCTTCGCCATGGCCGTGTGGTGGTAGCGGAACAACGAACAACGGTCAACGCCCCTGGGTTCGATGGGGGGTGACCGAGGGTCTGTGGATGGGTTTGCCGGGAGCGGGACTCGAACCCGCATGCCCCACCGGGCGAGGGATTTTAAGTCCCCTGCGTCTACCGATTTCGCCATCCCGGCATGTGAGAACCAATCGGATTCCAGAAACGACGACGCCCTGGCGGGGTGAGCGCCAGGGCGTCGGTTTTTGGAGTCGGTGGACGTCAGTTGCTAGCGTACTCGAGCCGAACCTTGAGGCCGTGAGAGCACTTGAAACACGGCGAGTGACGGATGTTCAGGGAGTTCGCGTTCACGTAGTCGTCGATGCACTCGGTGACACGCACATCGCGATTCAGGAACTTACAGAAGAAGGTTTCGGCGGCTTTCTTCTTGAGGACAGGCGCTTGAGATTGCAAGGAGCTGCTCTCCTGGTGACGAGGTGGCGAGCGTACGAGTCCTAGCGTGACGGCTAGTCTCGGCGGGCGGTTACGTTGGGGCTGCCTAGGCAACCCCGCGGGTGGTCGATACGCCGCGATATATCCAAGGCATCAGCTCGGGTGTCAAGATAGAATTTTCGCGGAAAATCGAGGAGGAATGGGGTTGACAGAGGCGTTCGGATGCGGGACTGCATGAGGATTGCGCTCCGGGGCATTCGGTCGCCCCGAGTCTGACACAGCACTCGTTGCGGCGCGGGATGGGGGCTGGGCGGTGGAGCGTTACGGGGCAATGATCTGCGACGCATTGTGGTCGAATACAGGGCGAGGCGCGGGGGTGATCCGCGGTCTTGCAACGGCAATGGCGGTGTTGGTGACCGCCACCGCGGCGGCTCAAGTCCCGACAGAACGCGAGGCGCGAGCCATCCTCGCGAAGCCGAAAGACTCCACGAGTCTAGGGCGCACAAACGAGGGTGGCCTCCTCAACCCTGCGGCACTTCCTAAGAAGGGCGCGGGCTTCGCCCTCCTCTCGATGGTGGCTCCACGCAAGACCAATTATGGCACGCGAGAGCTCATCGCTCTCATCGAGCGGGCCACGGCGGCAGTTGCTGAGCGCCACGCAGGAAGCGTGCTCGGTGTCGGGAACCTCGGGTTCGCCGACGGTAAGAAGATCCCGTGGTCGGTGTCGCATCAGAGCGGACGGGACGGCGACCTCGGGATGTACGCGGTGACGGCCGACGGCGCTCCTTATGAGAAGGTGAGGAAGCAGCCACTGGCGTTCTCGAAGTTCGAAAAGAACCTCGAGGCCAGGGCGCAGGGGCAGGCCGTGAAGTTCGACGTGGCGCGGAACCTCGCCCTCGTTCAAGCGCTGGTCGAGGATGAGGAGGCGCGGGTCCAGTACATCTTCGTGGCGGCTTGGCTCAAGGCGGCGTTGCTCGCCGAGGGGCATCGTAAGGGGCTGCCGCAGAAGACGCTCACCCGGATGGCAGAGGTGATGCACCAGCCGACCGACTCGAACCCACACGCCGACCACTATCATCTGAGGCTGTTCTGCAGCGTCGAAGACCGGCTTCATGGGTGTGTCAACCGCGGGCCGCCGCGGGCCTGGGTCGATGTTGGCGACAAGGAGCACGCAGAGGCCGCAGCGAAGGTCGCGGGCGTCTTGCAGCTGAAAGACAAACGACACGAGGGGCTCGTCATAGGGGCTCTGGAGCGGCTCGCGGCGATGATGGCGAACAGTGAAGTCGAGAGCATCGTCAAGTCGCTGGCCGATGAGCGACCACGCGTGCGTAAGGCTGCGCTCGAGTCGTTGGAGGCGATAGGCGACCCAAAAGCAGCTGACGGGATTGTGGCCATCTTGCCAACGGTGAGCGACCCCGCCTGGGCCGAGAAGCTGTTTGCCGCGATACCGAAGCTCGACGGGACGGCATTGGTCGGGTTGGCGGAGCGGGTCATCGCCGACCCGGGAGCGATGCTGCATTCAAAAGCCAGGAAGCGGGCGGAGCCGGCCATCGCCGCGTCGGCGCTGGCGGTCCTGCGTGATCATGGTGGACCGGCCAACGTCAGGCCCATCATCGCGCTCTTGTCGCATCGCGACCCCGGGGTGAAGAAGGCTGCGGACGCAGCGCTGAGGCACCTGACCTGCCAACCCTTGTCGGGACAGAAGGCGTTTGCGCGCTACTGGGAAGAGAATGCGAAGTCGAGCGACGAGGCCCGCGCCGAGTCAGGGCTTAGGGCGCGTAAGTTGTTGAATGTAAGAGAAGTGCGGAGTCGTGTCGGGGTTGCGGCGCTCATCGGATTGCTCGACAAACGTGAGCCGGAGGTCCGGGTCTGCGCCCAGCGGCTTCTGACCGTGCTGACGGGCCACGAATCGGACACCCGGCTCCGGTCCGCCGCGCGCAACAAGCGCCACTGGGCGAACTGGTGGCGCGACAACGAGGCGACGAGCGGGCTGCGATGAAGCGGATTCTCGTCACCGGTTTTGGTCCCTTCGAGGACGTAGCTGTCAACGCATCAGAGCACCTGGCGGCCGCGGTCGGCGGAACGCTTGCGGGGCCGGATGTAGAGGTGATTGCGCTGGCGCTTCCGACGTCGTTTGGCCGTGCACGCGCGGCCGTCGCTGAGGCTGTCGAGCGGGCGAAGCGAGAGGGGTGCGGGTTTGACTTCGTGCTGGCGCTCGGGGTGGCGCGTTCTGCGACGGTGAGGCTCGAACGGCTGGCGCGGTCCGAAGTTACGAGCGGTCGTCCGGATGTGGATGGTGTGTGCTGGGCCGGGGCGCGGCTGGGTGAGGGGAACCTCTCGAGCCGGCTGCCACTTGACGAGTGGGCGCTGTCCTTGCGGGACGAGTCCATCGGGGTGGTCGTGTCTGATGACTGTGGCGGCTACGTCTGCAACGCGGTGAACCACGCCGTGCTGAACGCCTGTCCGGACACAGGGCTCTTCGTGCATGTCCCGGCCGATGCGTTGCCTGGAACCGCGATGTTTTCTGATGTGTTGCGGCTGTTGAACGCGCTGCTCGCGCGGATGGTCGGGGTGTCTCCGGCAGGCCTTCATGACAGAGGACGGGCCCTGGTCGATATGGACGGTGCCTCTTGATGGGACGCGAATGATGCAGGGCGAGGCGTGATGGGGACTGGTGTGGTGACGGCGGTGACGGCCGACGGTAGTGGGAGCGCTTGGCGCGGGTTGGCTTACCGACTGCATCTGCTCGGGATCGCGGGGGGCGGTGATGAGGTGGTGTCGGGCTATCTGAGGGCGGAAGAGCTCCTCAGGCGGGCGGCCCGGACCCCGTTTCCCAAGGAGCCTAGAGGCTTTGGCCCCAGGGCGACGGTGTCCGAGGCGCTGCAGGCCGAGGTCGTCGATATGAGGGATCTGCCCTGGTTCGAGCGACGACAAGCCCAGGGTGAGGAGGCTGAAGCCGCGCGAACCCAGGAGCGGCTTGTCGGCGAGGTTAATGCGCTGCTTGATTCGATGGTGGGCGGGGCAGGTGCCGAAGGCATCGGGGCGGGTAGCGTGCGGCTCGTCATTTCGCCCGCCTTGCGGCCGATTCCGTCGCTGTGTCCGCATGGAGACGCGGCTTCCGGCACCCCGATCATAGCCGCCGGGCCCGACGTTTCGGCCGAGCTCCTCTTTCTGGCCGTGGTGGCAATGCCGTTTGCCGACGAGGTCGAGCAGCGCTTCGAGCGTGCGCCATTCGCGGCGCGGCGGCTTGCAAAGTTGATGGTCGGCGGCAGTCGAATCGTGCGTGCAAGCCCGTCGGATGCGCTCATCGAGCGGGTGCTTGTGGCGGTGGTGCATGAGCTCCTGCCGCCCCAACACCGCCAGGTGGAGCTCGAAAAGATGATTCGAAAGCTCGTGCCGGAGCTCGACCAGCCGCCCGGCGAAATCGAGCGGGCCATCAAAGGAATGGGGCGGCGTCGCGCCGACCGCGTCCATCGGGCCTGGCTGCGCGGGTTCTTTGTCCCGCGCGGGATGGTTTTGCCCGGGCTTTCGGTCGAGGGCGCGGCCGATTTGGTCGGAGGCGAAGCGGACGATTGAGTCGGGCAGTGACGTCAGGGCCAGCAGTGGCGGGCCCTTGACGTGCTAATCCTCGGTCAACCGGTCTTTCGACGATGCCTAGGGAAGAGGTTGTGCGTAGGTCGGCTCCCTGATATTGTCCGCCCCGGCCAACAGCGAAGTTGTCTGATTTCCGAGACTTCGCGTGGGCCCCTGGCGCTCTGGGAGAGAGCTGGGTCAGGTCAGCGACGCCATTTCATGGGGCGAGGCTGGCCATTCTATCGCGTGGGGGGGCCGGACAGGCGTTCGGCCTCAGGCGCGATGGCGATGCGGGGTCACCCGCGCTGGGAGGAACACGCCGATGAAGCTCAAGGCCCTCGCCCAAATGGGTCTCCTGGCCGTAACGGCCGCCACGACCACCACCGTCCACGCCGAGAACCCGCGCGTGAACGTACAGGTCTTCCGTCCCTCGGCTCACGTCGGGGATCTGCTGACCTCGCTCACGAATGAGCAAGCGGTCCACACCCAGTGGGGTGCCGGATTGCTCATCAATTTCGGTAAGAACCCGCTCGTCTTCGTCGACACGACGGGCGAGGGTGACCTCCGCCACGAGGTCATCCAGAACCAGCTCACAGCCGACCTCTTCGGCTCGTTGGCGCTCTTCGACCGCCTGTCGATCGGCTTGAGCGTCCCGCTCTTCCTGCTCAACAGCGGAGAAGAGGCCGGATTCATCCCGCTCGATCCGGAGGTCTCAGGTTTCGCCCTGGGCGACATCCGGCTGTCCGTCAAGGGCGGCATCCTGACCCGCGAGAAGGGCGGAGACGGCTTCGGTCTCGGCGCGGCGCTCGACTTCACCTTGCCGACTGGTCAGAAAGACAGCTTCGTGTCTGATGGCTTCCAGATCGCGCCGGCCATCATCGCCGACTTCAAAGCCGGCGATTTCATGGTCACCGGTAACCTCGGCTATCGCCTGCGTACCGAGGACGATGCTGACCTGTACGGTTTTGCGACCGTCGGCAGCGAGTTCTTCTGGCGCCTCGGCGCCGCGTACGCGGTCGTGCCGAACCAGCTGTCGATCATCGGCGAGCTCTACGGCGCGTCGGCGGACTGGTCGGCGGCGAACAACACCCATCTCGAGGGTGTGTTGGCCGGACGGCTCGCGATTCCGGACTCGGGTCTCTCGTTCACCGTCGGTGGCGGGTCCGGGTTCACGACCGGCTATGGCAACACCAAGTTCCGCGTGTTCGCGGGCATCGCCTTCTCGCCCGAGGTCGTCCTCGACCAGGACGGCGACGGCATCCTCGACGACCTCGACAAGTGCCCGATGCAGGCCGAGGACAAGGACGGCTTCCAGGATGAGGACGGTTGCCCGGACGCCGACAACGACGGCGACGGGGTGCTCGACGCTGCGGACCGCTGCCCGAACGACGCCGAGGACAAGGACGGCTTCCAGGATGAGGACGGCTGCCCCGACCTCGACAACGATGGCGACGGGATCCTCGACGCGGACGACAAGTGCGCTAACGAGGCCGAGGACAAGGATGGCTTCCAGGACGAGGACGGCTGCCCCGACCCGGACAACGACGGAGACCGCATCCTCGACGGCGACGACAAGTGCCCGAACGAGGCCGAGGTGTACAACGGCTTCGAGGATGAGAACGGCTGCCCGGACGAGACGCTCGCGAAGGTCGAGAACAACAAGATCATCATCCTGCAGAAGATCTTCTTCGACACGGGCAAGGCCACGATCAAGCCCGAGAGCTTCCCGGTCCTCGAGGCCGTGAAGGGTATCCTCAAGGCCAACCCGCAGATCAAGAAGGTCGCAATCGAGGGACACACGGACGACGTGGGCAACGACAAGCGTAACCTCAAGCTGTCCGATGACCGCGCCAAGTCGGTTTCGGCCTGGCTTGTGACCAACGGTATCGAGGCCGAGCGCCTGACCGCGCAGGGCTTCGGTGAGTCGCGTCCGGCGGTCGAGGGCAAGACGAAGGAGGCCCGCGAGGCCAACCGTCGCGTCGAGTTCCTCATCGGCGAGTGATAGGGAAGTGAACCCTTTGCCGCGACCCGCGGCGTAGGGATCTTCTGAGTGTCGAGCGGCCGCTCCCGGGTGGGGCGGCCGTTCGCTTTTGTGGGCCGTGAAAGTTGAGTGTGGGCGGCTTGTCGGGTAGTCCCGGCGGGCTCTCACGCCGCTTCGCGGTGGGGGGCGCGTCGATGCGCAAGCGGCCTCGGAAGGTGAGGCGCCGCGCTCGAGCTTGGAACACGGACGATGAGCGGTGAGCCGCTCGATGGAGACGAGCAATGGGAGCGCTGGCTGGGACGCTCACGATGGCCTGCTATTACGTGCAGGGTGAGATCCCCAAGGACTTCAAGACGGCCTACGTCGAGGGGCTCCGGAAGCATCGCTTCCAGGACATCAACCTCGACCTCGAGAACGAAGAGGCGCTCGGCTGGGTCACGGTGGAGGACCCGTTCAACACGGAGTTCGAGCTGAACAACGTGTTGTGGGGGAGCTACCTCATCGCGACGCTGCGGCACGACACCATCCGGTTGCCGGCGACCGCGTTCAAGTTCCACCTGAAGAAGGCGGTGCTCGAGCACTGCAAGAAGACGGGGAAGGAGAAGCTCAGCAAGGCCGAGGTCGAGGAGGTCAGGGACCGCCTAGAGAAGCAGCTGAAAAAGAAGGTCCTGCCCAATATCAAGACATATGACGTGGTCTGGAACATGGACCGCGGCGTGGTGTGGGTGTGGTCGACCAACAAGAAGGTGAATGAGCAGTTCCTCGACCTGTTCCAGGAGACCTTCGGGCTGCAGCCCAACGAGAAGAACCCGTACAGCCTCATGGAGCAGGTCGGGTTCGACGAGGAGCAGCTCGAGAAGGTGTTGGACCTCGAGCCGGCGGCCATGTCGGCGCCACCGGGCGAGAGCAAGCGGCGCAAGCGGAACTCCTGAGAGGTCGAAATGGACATTATCAATCGAATCAATTCGACGCGTTATCTCGGCCGTGAGTTCCTGACCTGGTTGTGGTTTCGAAGCTCCCTGCAAAACGGGATCTTCGAGATGAGCGACGGGCCGCTCGAGGTGTGGTTCGACGCGAAGCTCACCCTGGAAGCGGGCGGAGACATCAAGGAGAGCAACGTGGTCAAGGCGGAGAACCCGACCGAGACCAGCGAGGCGCACGCGGCTCTGCTGACGGGCAAGCTCGTGTCAGATGCGCGGCTGCGCCTGGTGTCGGGGCAGAAGCAGTGGACGGTGTCGGTCAAGGGCGACACGCTGGCCTTGTCCGGCATCAAGATCCCAGCACTCCTGAGCCGCGAGGACGACGACCAGCTCTACGAGCGCTTCATGCTCGTCGAGGAGATCGAAGACACCGTCGCCGGGCTCTTTCGCCAGTTCATGGAGATCCGAACCGACGACGAGATGTGGCGGCCCGAGATCCAGGCGATTCGCGCCTGGGTGCATGGGGTCACGGCGGCTGAGTAAAGAGCCGCGCACTCAATGTCGGTCGGGCCGGCGTCCGGCCCTCGAAAGCAGGCCTGGGTGAGTCCGGTGAGCGGCGAGGTCAGCGGTCTCAGGTGCCTGAGAGGCCGCCTTCCGGGCCTGCGCCGAGATCGCCGGTCGCGCCGTCGAAGCCGAAGAACTTGGCCGCCATGTCCTCGAGGAATTGGCGGTGGGCCGGCTCGCCGAGGTGCAGGCGATACTCGTTGATGACCTTGATCTGCATGTCGAGCCACTCGACCCAGGCCTTCTGTGAGACGTTGGCGCGGACCTTGTCGCCAAAGGCGCCGATGAAGGTCAGGCGCGAGCTGATGGCGGGGAGGTCCTGCTTGTGGCGGGAGCAGAAGACGGTCGTCGGGGCGGGCGTGGTCATGGCGGCTATGTAGCGCCCGAGGCGCTGGTGGGCAAGGCCGGAGCCGAACGTCCGACGGACATCAGGGAGCGAGGCGAATCGTGACGTCGATGTTCTTTTCGCAGGTGGCCTGCACGGTGCAGGTCATGCCGTCGGTGCAAGGGAGCCGGACGTCTTCGAGCTCGACCCCGTCCGAGTTGGTGGCGCTCACCAGGGTGACCTCCACTACGCTTGTGCCTCCGTTCGCTGCGTCGCAAGGTCCGACATAGTCGAGGACGCTCGTGCTCCCGTGCTGCGAAGAGCAGATGTCTCGTTGGTCCCAGACGACCTCGTTCACCGAGTTGCGAACCACCATGTCGACGCAGAAGTCGGCCACATCGTCGGGGCCGAGCGGTCGAAGCCCTGTACCGGAGGGGCCGAGGTCGACCACGATGTCGAAGAAGCCTTGGTTGGCATCCCGCATGACTGTGAGGTCGTAGGTGAGGGTCGTGTCCCTGTCGGGCCGGCACGCAGCGGTCTGGGTGCAGGGTGAGCCGGCCGTGCAAGAGGTGAGCATGGGATAGCCAAGCGCCTCAGACGATGTGGGGATGTGCACGATCGCGACCGTCGCTGGCGCCGTGCACGGGAAGGTCAGAAACGTCGGCTGCGGGTCGCGGCCGCAGGTGGTTTGAGTGGCCGTGGCGTCGCCCTGGGTGACCGAGACTTCGGTGCAGAAGTGGTCCGAGAGGTAGGCATCGATAGGCACCAGCAGGACGGGGCCGGTCGGGGCGACCGTCGAATCACAAGCGATGAAGAGCGCTAGGGAAAGGCCGAAGGCTCCGCAGAGGCGAAGTGAGGAGTTCATCGTTGGCTCCGTATCGGGGTGACGGGGACTGACGGTCCGCTACACGAACGCGAGGGCAGGTTCGCACGTGCGGACTCATCGGACAATGCGAAGGCGCAGGTGTCGGAAGGCGTTCAGAACGCCGGGTCTCGCGCTTGACGGAGACGCGGCGCGGCCAGAACGTGGCACCCCTGGAGTGAGGAGGAACGCGAGATGCGCAGCAGAAGTGGCGGCCGCTTGCTGGCCTTCGGGCTGGCGATGGTTTGGGGGAGCGCGGCATGCGGCGGGGCGGCCGAGGCCGTCGATGCTGCAGGCGACGGTGTCGATGCGGTTTCTGAGGTCACGCCCGATTCGGACGGCGTTCCAGACGTGGCGCCAGAGACTGCCGAGACGACGGATGGCGTTGAGACCGTTGGCGATGCCGCGGCGGATTCGGACCATGCGGTGGACTCGGACGTCTCTCTGGACGCTGGCGACGTGGACGATGTTGCAGTCCGTGAGGTGGATGTCAGCGACGCGGCGGCGCCAGGTGAAGTGCTTGTCACAGACCTGCCAACGCCCATCGCAACCGCTCTTCAAGGACGCGACTGGAGCCGCACTGCGGTCGTGCGAGGGGTCTACTTCACGCCGAGCGACAGGCCGTTTCGGCCAGGCCTTCGGGAGAAGCTGCACGCCTGGGCGACGATGGCCAGGCAGTTCTTCAAGGAAGAGATGGCGGTCGCCGGCTACACCAACGCGGAGGGTGAAGGGCGGACCTTCGAGCTCGAGGCGGCGGCGGATGGGCTCTGGGATGTGGTCTTCATGGTCGGCGACCAGCCGGCGAGCCACTATCAGGCACACCCAACCTCGGGTGATGCGGCTGGGGAGGCGTTGGCCGAGGTCTTTCGTAGGCTTCCGAGCGAGGCGCACCGTGACGCGATCCTCGTGTACTTCTACGATACTCATGAGGTTTCGGGTCGGGGGCTCATCCACACGGGGCAGGGTGGCTCGGCTGCGCCGTGGATGGGCGAAGGCGCTGGCTACGCGCTCATCGGCGCGCACGTGTTCGGGGTGGGCTTCGAGACGGTCTCGTTAGAGGGAGTTGGGGTGGAGCCGAGCCAGGCGGCGCTGTTCGAGGCGAGTCTGGACTCGGGCTTCGACGACTGGGATGGCATGGGCGCATTCGGGCCCCTGTCACGAGGGGGCTGGGCTTCGACCTACATCGGGGCTGCGGTCCACGAGCTCGGACACGCCTTCGGGCTCGAGCATGTGTTTGGCGACGAAGACGGGGACGGCGTCGAGAACAACCTGATGGGAAACGGTTTTCGTCGGTTTGGGGCGCGTTGGACGGATGCCATCCCACGGCCGTCGACGCTGCTGGGGCCGGTCAGCGCCGAGGCGCTGGCGGCTCATCCGTGGGTCCGTTAGTCGTTGATCAGCGATGGCCGGAACTGTTGGTCCGCCGCGACGGCTTCGTCTTGCTGCGGCGAAGGTGGGGGCGACCGCTACGGCTGAAGCCCACCAGGGACACCGCGAGTAACGATAGCGACGGCGTCATGCGGGTGTAGGCTCTCGAAGTGGGAGGCCTTGATGCGGTAGTCGGTGATTCGTGGCTCCCCGTCCAGGGCGCGCTTCACGACGCGGGCCGCGTCCTCGCAGAACATGAGGTTCTCGCCGTTGAGGAGGGCGAAGGCCTGCTCGTCTTCGCGTTTCACGGCGGCCTGAACGACCGTCTTCAAGGCGCCCTCGACGAGGTCGATGAGGTCGTCGGGCGAGAGCGCTGCGTCGGGGGAGGCGAAGTGGACCGTCACGTCCGCGTGGCTGCGCTGGCTGTGAGGTGTTGCGCGAATGGCCTCGGGCGTTCCGAGCCACGAGCGGATCGCGTCAAACGTGAGCTGCCGGCCATTGGCGAAGTCGCGGTCGAAGGCCTCCTGGATGAGCTGGCGCGCGAGTGCGGCCGAGCAGGGGCAGGTCGACGAGTAGGTGACGCGGAACTTTGCGCCGAGGGTCAGGCCGTCCGGCGTCTTCTTGCCGAACAGCTCGATGGGGTAGGTGCGCCACCCCATATGCTCGGAGACGAGCGCTTTACGCTTTCGCATCCAGTCGAAACGAATCGAGATTTCGGCCTCGTTCGACAACCCTTCGTGCGACTTGAGAAAGCCGTCGAGGATGCGGGAGACGGTGTCGAAGTCGAGGACTTCTTCCTCGAGGACGGTCTGCAGACCCAGGAAGAGGCGCGACATGTGGATGCCCTTGGCGTCCTTTGGCTCCAGGCTGACAAACGCGTCGGCGCGCGCCGGGCTCATCCTGACATGGCCATCCCGGCCCCGGAGAAGCACAGGCATCTCGATGTCGCCCATGCCGACACGGTCGAGGCGGCCATGAGCGCGGGCCGGGCTGACGCTCGCGATGTCAGGCATCGCTCGGATGACGTTTGGCTTGTGACCGGCGTTTTCGCCGAGAGGGGCTTCAGCGACGAAGGACGACGCGTCGTCGGCCCGAAGGAAGTCGTCGGTGCCGTGGTCGGCGAAGGAATCGGAGTGGAGCTGGTCTGAGTCGAGCACGTTAGGACTCCAGTGCCCGCATCGTTTCGGCGAGCCAGTGAGGGCGGTCGACGATTGGGGCCGCTGGGCGAATTTTGACACGGTAGCGTGCGTGGCAAGGGATAAATCGTCCAAAACGTGCAGATGACGCACTGGACACGAATCAGCGCCCGAGGGCCCCGGGTCGAATACGCTGGAGGTGCCGCGGAGGCAGGCCCGTTGGTGAGACGGTGACGGGGGCTAGCTCCAGCGGTGGGGTGTGGTTGAGGTCGAAGCGGCGGAGGCGCGGGGTGTAGCGGTTGCCGTCCGCCATGAGGAGCATTGAGGACTCCGCAAGGTAGAGCAGGCCACCGAGGTCGAAGGTGGTGCCTTCGGCCAGCGTTGTGACGATGGGAGCGGAGTCCGGGGAGGTGGTGATGAGCACGAGGCGGTCGGGTGTGCCCTCGACGAGGTCGCCGAGTAGGATCGCGGCCACCGTGTCAGCGGTAAGCGGGGCGAGCGAGAAGGCCAACGGGCGACCGAGGGTGTAAGCGCGGACGAGGCGGTCGGGAGTCAGAGTGGCTGGTTGTGCGGAGGGGGTACCGATAGGCGGCGAGATGAAGCGGGCGAGGCCCGAGCGCTCGATGCGGGGTGTCACCGAGTCGCGAAAGAGCCCGGAGCAGACGACCCAGACCACGTCCTTGGTCGGTGGGCTCGCGATGTGGCCGCAGTTCTGGAGGTCGGGAAGCTCGCCGCGGGCGACGACGGTGAAGGACGATTCGTCGCGAGCGAGGGCGAGGATGCGGCCGGGACCCGAGGTCGTGAAGTCGCGACTCAGGTGGGTGAGACCGACCCAGATGAGGTTGTTGGCTTCGGCGAAGCGGGTCGGCATGGGGTCGAGGCCGTCGTCCGCGAATGCGGCGAGGTCGACGCGGCCAAGCGGGGAAAGGTCCGAGCGCCGGAATATGGCGAGATCGGAGCCGATGTCGGAGGAGCGGGAGTCGTATTCCAGGCGCGAGATGAGGAGGATGTCGGCGTCGGGGAAGACGGTGAGATCCTGAGGATTTCCGACGAAGTCGGGGCTGAGGCGGGTCTGTGCCTGGACGGTGGCGGTGTCTGTGGCGACGACGGTGAGGACGGCGTTTGGGAAGCGGTCGATGAGGTGAAGGTGGGCGTCGGGGGAGGGGCTCGACGGGAGGACGACGTCCCCGGAGAGGGCGGTCAAGAGGCCGGGTGGGCGCGAACCGGAGGTCAGGACGTCGGGGGCGCACGGGGTGCCGTCGGCGTAGAGCAGCGAGACCGCGGTCGAGGTGTAGTCGCTGGCGACGGCGACGAGTTCGCAGAGGGTCGGGTCGGGCCTGGTCGGGACGGTGGTGTCGTCGCAAGCGGCGGTTGTCAGGGCCCAGAGGGCGATGAAGGCCGGCAATGCGGAGCGGCGGAGAACCGTGCGGCAGGCGAAGCCAAAATGAAATGTGAAATGTCCCGACCCCGCCGGCGGGGCCGCGCCGGAGGCCGGGCTAAAATGAAATATGAGATGTCCCGACCCCTGTGGGGGGGCCGTTGGGAGGAGGCGTGTGGGGTGGCGAGAGGTCATTGCGGCAGGAGCCTGAGCGAGAGGTGGGTCGTGAAGCCGGGGAGGGGGTAGCCGGCGAGGTCCTGGACGCGGTCGTCTGTGAGGTTCATCAGTGAGAGGCGGACCTCGACCTCGTCAGAGCGGGCGAAGGCCGAGAGGCCTACGAGGGTGCGCGGCGGCGCCGTAACGAGGTTGGCGAAGTCGAGCGCGTTGCCTGCGAGGTAGTCGACGTCGAGTGCGACGCCGATGGCGCCGTGAAGGGTGCCCAGAGCCGCGTCGGGATACCGGAACTCGAGGCGATGGGCGGTCGTGATGGCGGGGCGGAGAGGGAGGCGCTTGCCCGTGCGCGCGGCGATTGCGGACGTGTCGCGAGCGTCGAGCAGGGCGAGGCTGGAACGGAGCGAGAGGTGGTCGAAGAGGGTGAGCTCGGCCGTGAGCTCGAGGCCCAGGATACGCGCAGATGCGAGGTTTTCGGGGCGTGAAATGCCCTGGGCGTTTTGAACGAATTGGATGAGGTCGTCGGCGAACGAGGCGAAGGTCAGGGCGGCAACGTGGAGCTGGTGTGAGTCGCCGGAGAGGTCGAGACGTGCGCCGAGCTCGAGCTGGGTGAGGGATTCCGGAGTGAGGTTGGGGTTGCCCAGGACCAGGCCGAGGTTGCCGTAGCGCTCGAAGAGGGAAGGGACGCGAGGAGTATGATGGATGGCCAGGTGGAGGCGGTGGAGGCCGAACCGTTGGGCGAGCTCGAGGAAAGCGGAGGGGGCGAGGAGGTCGGGTGCGGCTTCGATACGGATGCCGGCCGAGGCGGCGAAGTCGTCGAGGCGCAAATGGATTTCGTTGGCCGCCGAGCCGATGGTGCGGTCCAGCGAATTGTCGCCGGTCATGGCTTCGTGGCGGATTGCCAGGTGGATGGAGGTGGTGAGCTGGTCGGTGAGTGGGAGGTGCGCCGTCAGGATGCTGCCCGGAACGAGTGAGCCGCTGGTCGTGGCCTCGCCCGCGAGGCCTATCTCGGAGAGTGGGTCACGGACCTCGGTGGTGGCGGCGGCGAACCAGGCGGTCCATTGGACGGTCAGCGGGCCGAGTGGGCCACGGGCGGTGAGGCCCGCCAGGTTGCGAGTCAGGGTGAGCGCGCTCTCGCGGGTGGGGATGGTGCCAAGGCTCGGGAGGCCGCGTTCAGCGTGGGTGAAGGCGTCCAGGAGCGACAGGTTCCAGTCGCCGAGCGGTTGGTCGTAGCGGGCGAGCAAGGTGACTTGATCGCTGGCGGCGTTCTGGCGGGTGGCGGTGCGGTCGTCGTCGGTGGTCCAGGCGGTGCCGCCGTCGTCCCGGAAGGTGAAGTCGCCAGAGGTGCCGAGGTAGTCGACCGCGAACGTGAGGTTTGGGGAGGCGAGGGCTGCGCGCAGCCAGCGCGAGCCGAAGCTGCCAGTGCCGATTTCGCCTGACAGGTCGAGCGATTGGGGGCGGCGTGTCTCGAGGCGCAGGGCACCGCCAAGACCTGTCTGGCCAAGCGACCAGGGGGCGCGGCCGCGATGGATGGCCACGTGGGAGAGCGGGCCCACAGGCAGGGTCGAGAGGTCGACAGGGGCGCCGTCGGCCGGATTGAGGGGGATCCCGTCTAGCGAGACGAGTACCTGTTCGGCAGACGAGCCGCGGATGCGGAGGGTGGCGTAGCTGCCCAGGCCTCCCAGGCGCGGAATGTGGAGGCCGGGCTCTCCGCTGATTGCGGCGGGAAGGTCGGCGCCAGCGCGCTCGCCGAGCCGTTCGGCGTCGAGGACGGTCGTCGCAGGCGTGGTCGGGGTCGTCGGGCGGATGACGGTGCGCGAGCCGGTGTCCGAGCCAGCGGTCTCGGCGGGCGGGGCGGAGTCCTCGGCGAAGCCTGGCGAGGTCGCAAAGACGGCGGTCGACAAGCACGCCAAGGCCCCGAAGGCGATAGGGAACCGGCTGACCGCGCGACGTCGTTGGCCCGCGCCGGACGAGCCCGAAGCGGCCGCGAGCGATACGATCCCGAAGCCTTGCGCTTCATCCCCTCTTGGTGCGGAAACGCATGGCGAAGCCAAGGCGGTATGGGAACGGGCGCGCACGCCGCGGGTATAGCGGTTTGTGGGCGGCGAACCCAAGCGACTTTGCGGGGCGCGGGTGGACACGAGCGTGTGCGCCGAGGGCCGGATTCGGGCGCTCACACATCGGCGAATGGCTTCTGAACGGCCGCGCTCGGGCTTCGGGGGCCTGGGTCAGCCGAGGGGCCGACACGAGGGCGGGTTGGGTTTACCAGGGTTGGCGTGAGGGTCCCTGGTTCCGGTCGCACAGATGGCAGAAGAGGTCGGCGATGGGCGCAACGATTCGGGCGGCGCGAGACGTACAGGTGTGTGAAGCAGGCGAGGGCGGCGAGATGGCGCTCCTCGAGCCGATCGAGCGTTACGATGGGTCGCTGCTCGGGTCATCTTTTGTCGGGGCGCGTGCTGTCGTGCGGCTTGCTCGGGCGAGCGCGTGGTTCTTCTTCATCCTCTCGAGTTATCGCCTGCAGCGGGCGCTCGTGTTCCTCTTCGGGTGGTCCGCTTTCATGTCGGCTCGCCTCGAGCGCCGTTGGGAGCGCGTGCACGCGGCCAATGCCCATCGCTTCTTCGTCGCGGCGAGCCGGCTCTCGGGCGTCTACGTCAAGCTGGGTCAGGTCGTCTCGACGCTAGGTACGTTCTTGCCAGGGGCCTACGCCCGCGAGCTGCAGAAGCTGCAAGACCGCGTCCCACCGCGCTCGTTCGAGGTCATCGACGAAGCCATCTTTCGCGCCTACGGCAAGCCGTGGCCGGTCATGTTCGCCGAGCTCAGCCGCGAGCCGCTGGCAGCTGCATCGCTTGGGCAGGTCCATCGCGCCAAGACGCATGATGGTCGCGACGTCGCGGTGAAGGTCCTCTATCCCGACATCGAGGCAACCCTCAAGGTCGACCTCGTCGTCGTCGGCTGGGTCCTCGAAGTGCTCAAACGATTCTACCCCATCAATGATCTCGACCGCTTGCACCGCTCCATGGGAGAGATGCTCGGCCGCGAAACCGACCTCCGGCTCGAAGCGCAGGCGCTGCGCAAGATGAAGCGCAACTTCGAAGGCGACGCCTCGGTCGCACTCCCCGAGGTCGACCTCGCGCTGAGCAACGACCGTGTCCTCGTCATGAGCTTCGTCGATGGCGTCCGCATCACCGACCGCGATGGACTGGCCCGCATCGGCATCTCTGCGCACGACGCGGCGCGCACCCTGCTCGATTCTTTCTTCCGCCAGGTCTTCGTCCATCGCTACTTCCACGCCGACCCACACCCGGGCAACTTCCTCGTGCAGCGCGACGAACACGGCCGACCACGCATCGTGTTGCTCGACCTCGGTGCTTCGGCGACCGCGAAGGAACACCTCGTCGACGGTCTCATGGAGGTGGTCTCTGGGTTGTTCCAGAAGAACGACCGCGTCGTTCTGGCTGGCGTTTCGCGAATGGGATTCCTCGCCAGAGACGCGAACCATGAGCTCGTCGGCCGCCACATCAAAGAGACCCTCGGGCGGCTACTCCGGGTCGATGCGGGGGGGATGGGTCAGCTCGACAAGGGGCTTGTCGACCGCCTGGCCGAGGGCGGTCCTGACAAACGTGAAGCGCAGGCGCTCATGCGGTCGGTCAGCTACCCGGACGGTTGGTTCGAGCTCGAGCGGTCCGTAGCGATGCTGCTCGGTGTCCTGGCCAGCGAGGCGCCGCAGCTTGACCCTACGCAGGTAGCGTTTCCCCACATCGCGCGCTGGATGGCGGGACGGGCCAGCCGCGCCTGATTCGGAATGCGATTGTTCCATTTCGGGGCTCAAATGTTCCGTATTGGTTCCTGTTGTATCGATTTGGATGGTGGTCGGACCAGGACCTGGTCCTGCCTTGGCCCGATTCCTTTGCGCAGGCCGTCTACTGACCCTCGCTGAAACGACCCAGAATGGCGTCCGTGGCCGAGCCACGTAGTCGAGTGAAGGGAAGCCCAGCGTGCCAGCGGGCTGGTTCCGAGTTGGCCCGTTTCCTGCTCAGGCTAAGTACGTCACGCCGCCGCTCCGGGGGGAACGGCGAACTGGCGCGAATCATCCATCCGAGGGGAGCTGCGCTATGTCTGTTCGATACTGTGGGAAATGTGGTTCAGGTTGGGGGCCGGAGTTCAACTTCTGCGCCAAAGACGGGACGAACCTCAACGTCGAAGCCATCGCGCAGTTGCCCGTCGCAGCGCCCGCTCCGGTTGTGGCAAAGGCGGCTCCGGCCGCTCCGAAGGCCGCACCGGTTGTCGAGGCCGATTCGGAACCAGCCTCTGGCCAACGAAAGCTCCCGCGTAAGCCGCGTGGCACCTGGGCCTTCGGGCTCGGTCAGCAGGCCGAGCAGCGCGCCGCCCAGGCGACCGGCGACGGACCGGGCATCGAACGCAAGCTGGTCGCCGAGAGCGTCCCTGCCCCTCAGAAATCGTCGCGCAGCCCCTGGGGCGCCAAACCCGAGCCGGTCAAAGCCGCTGTCGAGCCCGTGCGGCCTGCTGCCAAGCCGCCGGTCGAGCCGGTCCGCGTCAAGGCTGAGGGCTTCGACCTGCCGGAGCTCGACTTCGCCCGCAAGCCGCGCCTGGAGCGCGCACCCGCCGAGGCCCCGAGAGCGCGCGCCGCTGAGCCGGTAGCGCAGGTGAGCCCGCCGCCCGACGTGCGCCCCTTCCCCGACCCACGTCGCATCGAAGGCCCCGAGACGCGGGGCCGCCGCCGCCCGCAGAAGAGCCCGGCGCCAGCCTCCGAGGTGGAGCGCGCCGTCAAGGAGCTCGCCGTCGAGCCGGCCCGCTTCGACTCGGCCGAAGCCGTCCGCGGCGAAGCCAACCCCGAGAGCGTCTTCACCGCCAAGAAACGTCGTGATGCCGCAGCCTTCTCCGACACCGCATGGTTCCGTCGGCCGCTCGAGAGTGCCCAGATCGACCCCGTCTCTGGCCGCGTGGCCCACGACGAGTCGACCTATCGCCCGGACCCGAAAGTGACCCCGACCCAGCGCCGCAAGTTCTCTTTGCGCCGCGCCGAGGAAGCGGTCTGAAAGAGGCGGACAGGGGCACTCGCGGCCCCTGAGCAGCGCCCCCAGAATGGCATTTCATGCCTTGGGGCGCCCCCGCCACCATCCCCCCGGCGGACGAGCGTGATGGATTCCTCGGAACTGTCCTTCTGCTCCGTCCGCCACCTTTACACCCAGGCTCCAATGCGTCGCATCGGGGCCTTTTTCGTGGGTCTACTCAGAATCAGGCCTGGATATCGTGGCGTTTGAGCTTGCGGTACATGGTCGTGCGGGGAATGCCGAGGAGGCGCGAGGCCTCGCTCACATTCGAACCAGTCCGGGCCAACGCATCGAGGATGGCACGTCGCTCGAGCTCGA
The DNA here is from genome assembly GCA_942493285.1 of uncultured Myxococcia bacterium. Lineage (GTDB taxonomy): Bacteria > Myxococcota_A > UBA9042 > PHBI01 > PHBI01 > WYBB01. Next base: position 3,459,597 of record OW818691.1, on the reverse strand, counting down.
TGACCGGTAGGATAGGCGTCGGCTCGGCTCGCAGAGCGGTCCTGGGCGGGTCGTCAGCAGGCCGGGCCGGGACCACTGGCGCCCCGGCGCTAGTGGCCGCGCCGCGCGTGGAGGCGTCGACGAGCATCAGCGGGTCATAGACCCGACGCGGGAGATCCTCGGCGCGGACGACCCTGTCGGATGCCACGACGACGGCGCGTTCGAGCGCGTTCTGCAACTCTCGCACGTTGCCTGGCCAGCGGTATCGGGTCAGGAACTCGACCGTTTCGGTGTGTAGCTCGAGGCCGGGTTTGTTGTGCTTCTTCGCGAGGTCGGCGGTGAGGCGCTCGACCAATAGCGGGAGGTCGCCGGGCCGGTCGCGAAGGGGCGGAACCTCGAGCTCGAAGACCGCTAGGCGGTAGTAGAGGTCCTCACGAAACCGGCCCTGAGCAACGTCGGCGAAGAGGTCGCGGTGGGTCGCGGCCACGATGCGCACGTCGACCTGGACCTCCTGGGTGCCACCGACACGGTGGAAACGGCGCTCTTGGAAGACACGCAGCAGCTTGGCCTGAAGGGACGGAGCGATTTCGCCAATCTCGTCGAGGAAGAGCGTCCCGCCGTTGGCCTGCTCGAAGCGGCCGGAGTGCCTGCCCACGGCTCCCGTGAAGGCGCCCTTCTCGTGGCCAAACAGCTCGGATTCCTGAAGGCTTTCGGGAATGGCGGCGCAGTTCAGAGCGACGAAGGGGCCCTTGTGTCGGGCCGAGCGGTCGTGCAACGAGCGCGCTACGAGCTCCTTGCCGGTGCCGCTCTCGCCGTGGACTAGGACCGTGACGTCCGAGGCGGCGACCCGTTCGATCTGCCTGAAGAGGGCGCGCATCGGGGCTGAGCGGCCGACGATGCCGTCGAGGTGGTCGAGCTCGTCCGCGGCCGTCCGTCCGCTGTCGAGCTCCGCGATGCGGCGTGTACGGCGCACGTGGTCGAGCGCCTTGGCGACCGTATCGAGGAGGTTGTCCCGGGCGACGGGCTTGGCCAGGTAGTCGAACGCGCCGCGCTGCATCGCCGTCACGACCGTCGCGATGTCGGTCGTGCCCGTCAGGATGATGATGGGGGTCCGCGGCATGGCGCTCTTGATGCGGACGAGGACCTCGAGGCCGTCGAGGCCCGGCATGCTCAGGTCGAGGATGACGACGTCGGGTCGCACCTGGCCAAGCGAAGTCAGCGCGGATTCACCGCTTTCCCGGGTTTCGACGCGCTGGTTCTCGCGCCCGAGCCAGTGGGCGACCAGGTCGCAAACGATCGGATCATCGTCGACCACAAGGATGACCGGGACTGGATGCGGTTCGTGAATCGTGTCCAACATGGCGCGTTCCACTATGGCACAGGTGTGCGGGGATGGTCCAGCGACCGATGGAATCTGGCGTTTGTCCAGGCAGCGCTTGTCCGGGAAGCTGGACGCGGATTCGGCGACGCGGATGGCACGAGGATTGTAACGGTACATCGCGTGCCCCGACGAACTCGTGGGCACGATGCTCGGGTCGCCGTCTGAGCGTTTGGGAGAGGTAGACGGGTCAAGCTTACCTTGCTGGCGGATGGACGGCGGTCCGGGCCCCCCATCACCCGGGTGACCGGGAGACGGGGTGTTTCGGTGGGGCGGCGTGCGGGCGCCGACCCCTGAGACCTTGGCTGCGTCGCGGCCCTGCCGAGCAGAAAGTGTAACCAGGTGCACGCCGGTCTTTGCTGGCGTGGCCTAGCCGGTTACAGTCGCCCTTCGGGCAGTCGGAGGGCCCGGGCCGATGACAGAGGCGCGGGTGAAGACCCCAACCGGGGGCGAAGTGGCGGCGTCGCGTGCCGAGCTGGTGAGTGCCGCGAGTGCGAGCGACGAGGTCGCGGCGCTCAAGCGGCGGCTGGCCGAGGTCGAGACCGAGCTGCGCGAGGAGCTCGCCAACAAGAAGGCTGAGCTCGATGCTGCACGGGCCGCGGCGGAGCTGGCCAATCGCGCCAAGACGGCCTTTCTGGCCAATATGAGCCACGAGATCCGCACGCCCCTTTCAGCGGTCATGGGCTACGCGAACCTCATCGCCGCGACCGAGCAAGCCGCTGACGAGACCCGTGATTGGAGCAAACGTCTGCAGCGTTCGGCCGAGCACCTGCTGGCGCTGCTCGATGATGTGCTTGACCTCGCCAAGATCGAGGCTGGCAAGCTCGACCTGCACCTCGTGTCGTGTGACCCGACGACGGTCCTCGAGGAGGTAGGCGTGCTGATGGAGCCGCGGGCACAGGACAAGGGGCTCGTGCTCGTCGTGGCCGCGGACACGGAGCTGCCGGCGCGTTTCCGGACCGACCCACTGCGGCTGAGGCAGATCCTCATCAACCTCGTTGGAAACGCAGTCAAATATACGCCTCGCGGCGAGGTGTCGGTGCATGCCCGCCTCAGGATGAGCCCGGTGGGGCGGTCATTCGAGCGGCGCCTGGAGATCGAGGTCGGCGACACGGGCGTGGGGATCCCCGGTCACGAGCTGAAGCGGCTGTTCCTGCCGTTCGAACAGGGGCAGGGTCGGCCGAACGCGGGCGGGGTGGGCCTTGGGCTCGATATCTCGCGGCGGCTGGCACGGCTCCTCGGCGGCGATATCGACGTGCGTTCGGAGGTGGGTGTCGGCAGTGTCTTCACGCTGACCCTGCCGGTCGATGGCGGGGCGGACCGAGGGACGACGCCGGCTCGCCTCGTCACACGCAGCGGGGTCTTGAAGCCCAGCGAGCCGGTGGTGCCGCGGCTCGACAAGCGGGTGGTGCTGGTCGTGGACGACGCCGAGGACAATCGGCGCATCGTGACCTACTTCTTGAAGCAGGCCGGTGCCGACGTGGTCGAGGCCGCGACGCTGCGGGCGGCCGAAGAGATCATGGCCGAGCCGACGAGCGGCGTCGAGCTGGTGGTGACGGACCTACAACTGACTGATGGTAATGGGCTTTCCCTGATTGCGGCGATGGCGGTGCGGGGCGATTCGAGGCCCGTGGTGGCGCTGACGGCCGACGCCATGCTCGAGACACGTGAGCTTGCGGTGGCAGCGGGCGTAGCGGACTTCATGGTGAAGCCGGTCGTTGCGTGGCGCCTGGTGTCGCGGGTGGGAGCTTTGCTGCAGCAAGGCGCGCGGGTCGAGGCGCGGGTCGAGCCGCCGAGCGCGCCGCCGACGGGGCCCACGAGTGTCGGGCGGCCGACGAGGACGCCGTTGCCCGAGGCGGCGAAGCTGCTGCGTCACCCCACACCGACGCCTGCCGACGGGGTCGAGCGAACCCCGCGGCCTGCGCTCAAACGACTTCCGACGGCGCCTCAGGGGTTGATGGTGCCGCTGTCCGACGGGGTCGAGGCGCAGGTCCGTGGGCGTGACCCGCAGAGGGTGCCGACGGCGCCAAACCTGCGGCCGACCATCGAGGCGGACACCGCTAGGAACCGACGTCCGGAGGTCGAGGGCCTCGTCGGTGAACCGGCGGGCGAGACCGCGCGGCCGGATGTGCCGGTCGACCTGCTGACGCGTTACTATGGGATGCTCTCGGAGCGTGTCCTGGGGCTCGAGGAAGGGCTGGCCGCCTGTGATGCAGCACGTCTGCGCGACCTCGCGCATCGTATCGCCGGCTCTGGAGCGACGATGGGGCACCCGGAGCTGACTGAGCTCGGGCGGCTCGTGGAGCGCGCCGTCATCGACGATGCAGGATGGGAGGCCATCGGAGCGTTGGGGGCACGACTGCTCATGGCCACGCGGTTGGCGGCTCAGAAACGTCCTTGGCTCGTTTGAGAGGTGACTCGGGCGGGGCGTGGTGGTGTCGAGCGCCGCGCACGAGCGAGCGGATGACTTGATGGGAAGCGGGTTGGTGGCTATCAACCTGGCTCTGCGTGCGCGCGCTGGCGTCCGGCGTCGCGCTGGCCTGGTCGGCTGGCCGCTGACGGGCAGGTAGGGTGCGACTGCGGGAAGGAGTTGCGTGAGCGAGCGACCGAAGATGTGTCCGAGCTGCGGAAAGCTCATGGGAATCGAGCGGATATGTCCGTTCTGCGGGGCTGATTCGAAGGCCATCGGGGTGCGCGCGAGGTCGCTGGCGGACCGTTCGAGCTCAGGTGGCGGCTACGTCGTGACCTTCGGGTTGGTGATCGTCAACCTGGCGCTCTACCTGCTTGTGGTGATGATAGGCGGACAGGAGCCGGCGGAGGGCGGCTTCGAACTGTTCAGGCCGGACACATCGGTCCTCTTGCTGCTCGGGCTCCAGAGCCCTGAGCTTGTGGCGATGGGGGAGTGGTGGCGGCTCGTGATGCCGATATTTCTTCACCTCGGGCTCTTGCACCTCATCATGAACACGTTGGTGCTGTGGCTGACCGGGCGCCACCTCGAGAACGACATCGGCGGGCCGGCGTTTTTCGTGATGTACATGACGGCGGGCGTGCTGGGATTCGTTGGGTCGCAGTTTGCCGGGATCGGCGGCGGCGGCGCGTCTGGTGCGGTGGCCGGCATCCTCGGGTGCACCATCGTCAAGCGCCGGTTGAGCGACGGCAACTTCCGGAGTCCCGTGACCGCGATGGCGATCCAACTGGTCGTGCTCAATGCGATTTTTGGGTTGATGGTCAGCAAGGTCAACAACGTTGCCCATCTCGGCGGTCTCTTGACCGGCGCGGCCCTCGGCGTCCCCTTTGCGCTGTGGCAAGGGCGCAGGTTTGCCGCGCGTGTGTGGCTCGTCGCATCGTTGTTGCTCGGGGCGGGGACGGTCGCGGCGGTGGTCATGACCATCGTCAACCAGCCTCCTGAGTGGCGGGGTGAGGTTCAGCGCGCCATCCACTGCCATGACCTGGCGCGGACGGCGGCCGATCAGGAGAACCAGACTGTTGTTCCAGGGCCGGCAATCGAGGCTATCAAGTGCCTCGAGCGGCTCGGCCCGATGGATGCTACCGGGGACGCGCTCGTCGGCCAGATGAAGCGGGGGCTCGAGACCGCACGTAATGGGCGGCTCGACGGGTCGCGCAGGGGCGAAGTCCAGGGCTTTGCGGAGCTGCACGATGGGCTCCTGGGGTTCAAGCGCTGGGTCGAGGGTGACCCGCGGCTCTTGATGCCGTGAAGGAGCCGTCGGTCCCTCTGAGCGCTCTGCCGGCACCTGGGGGCGGGCTCGTCGATTCGCACTGTCATCTCGACTCGGATCGGCTGGGGATCGAGGCGGACGTGGCGGTGCAGGCGGCGCGGGCGCGTGGGGTGACCGACATCGTCATGGCGGGCGTGGACCCCGAGGGGTGGGCTGCGCAGGTTGTCCTGGCACGACGATTCGGCCGGGTCTTCCCGGTGTTCGGAATACACCCGCAGCTGGTTCCCGAACTCGATCAAAGCCGGCTGTCCCAGATGCTGGCCCATCTGGAAGTCGCATTGGGTGGTAGTCTGGGAATGCGGCCCGTGGCCCTTGGAGAGACCGGGTTCGATAGGCTCACTGACGCAAGCCGAGCGGCGATGGGGCTTCAGGAGGTCGCGTTCAGAGAGCAGCTTCGGCTGGCGAAACGCTTCGAGCTGCCGGTGGTCCTGCACCTCCTGAAGAGCGACGAACCGGCGCTGCGGGTCCTGCGCGAGGAGGGCCTGCCCGCGCGTGGAGGCGTCGTGCACAGCTTTTCGGGCGCCAAAGACTTCGCGCTCGCACTCGTGAAGCTCGGTCTACACGTGTCGTTCTGCGGGACGTTGGCCTTCCCGCAGTCGCGTCGATTGCGGGAGGCGGCGAGTGTCGTGCCGCTCGGGCGGTTGCTCATCGAGACGGACTCGCCCGACCAGGCGCCGCCACCGTTTCGTGGGACACCCAATCGACCAGAACACCTGCCCATCGTGGCGCAGGCGCTGGCCGATGTGCGTGGTCTCACGTTGGTCGAGGTGGCCTCGGTCACGCGGGAAAACGCGTTCACGCTCTTTGGGTTGCCGGCTCCCCCCGCAACCTGAGGTTGTAGGGCGGAATCGGCGCCGCTCAGCGCAGCATGCCGTCCTGAATCCACTGCTGGATGAGCGCCTGCTGGGCGGGCGTCACACAGGCTGCCCCCTGGGGGGCCGTGCCACAGTTGGCGCCCTGCGGCATCGAGCCGTCGAGGATACGAATATGGGCGCACTCGCCGACCTTCTTGCCCGCGCACTTGGCGATGCCCGCGCTGCGCTGCGACGCGTCGTAGGCGATCTGCTTGTCGCCCGAGGCGATGGCGTGACCGCCGGCCCCGTCGTTGGGGCTGATGCCGGCGTGGCAGGGCGCGCACTTGGTGGCGAAGGTGGTGTGGACCTGGTCCCAGGTCGTCTTGCCGGCCGTGTCGGGCGGGATGTCGGCCTCGACCGTGTCGGGCGTCGTCTCTTCGATGGTGTCGGGGACGACATCGGGCAAGGGCTCGGTCGTGTCCGCCACATCGGGCGCGGCCGTGTCGTCGGCCTGGGTCTTCTCATCGTCACAGGCCGCCAACAAGAGGCCTACGGCCACGACGGACAAAATCGACCAACGCTTCGTCATCTCATTCTCCTCGGGTCCGGGCCGTCACTTCGACGGAACCGGCATATGTGCAGTCAAGTGAGGCCAACTCCCCACCACGGGGCGGAACCCTACCGATTCCGATAACTCGTGTCAGCATCAACCCATCGCTCAGTCGAACTCTGGGGTCGGCGAGGAGCGAGGGTCAGTCGGCGAGTGGGTCGCGCGCGGGGCGTTCGCTCGCGTCACGGATGTCGAACCAGGCGGCGAGCACGTCGCGCGCGGGGACGGCACCCTTCACGGTCCAGTTCTCGCCGTGGACGACCAGGGCCGCGACCGCGATGTCCGGATCGTCCAGCGGGGCGAGGGCGACGAACCACGAGAAGTGGCGCTTGGCCTCTTCATGGCGACCCGACAGGCTGCCGGACTTGCCGCCCACACGGATCTTGCCGAGACGCGGCTCGCCTTTGCGTGTGAAGAACTTCTTGCCCGTGCCGTAGGTGATCGACGCTTCGAGCATCTCGGTCAGGGTCTTGGCGTTCTCTTTGGACATCACATCGGCCAGCTTCTTGGGCTCAGCCGTAAAGACGGTCTCGCCGTTCAGGGTCGCGCTTGCGATGAGGTTGGGGGCCATCATCGCGCCTTCGTTGCCGACGGCGGCCGTGATCATCGCTGCATGCAGCGGCGACAGCGTCGTGCCTTCGAAGCCGGCGGCCGTGCGGCCAAAGCCAAGTCGACTGCCGAAAGGGACCCGCGCCTGCGAGATGCCAACGGCCCAGGGGAAGGGGATGCGGCGCGAGAACAAGAAGCGCTCGGCGGTCTCCTGGAGCTGGGCGGGCGTGAGCAGCGAGTCCGCCCAGCGAGCAAATGCAACGTTGTTGGAGCTGCCAAGCGCTTGGGCAAAGGTCTCGCATTTGGTGTCGAGGCGCTTGTTGGGCTTGAGGTTGTAGAGCGTGAGCTTGTTCTGGCCGCCGTGGGTGCAGGCCTCGGTGTCGGGCGCGAGGTCGGCGTGTTCGAGGAGGGCCGCGGACGTGATGATCTTGAAGATGCTCGCGGCGGGACCTGCGGCCGACAACGACAGGCGCGACAGGTCCGGGCGGCCAGACGCATACTCGGCCATCGCCAGGATTTCGCCGGTCTTGGGGCGGATGGCCACCACCGTGCCCCACTCGACGTCGTAGCGGGCGAGGGTCTCCTGGGCGATGCGCTGCAGCTTGGGGTCGAGGGTGAAGGTGATGCGCGTGCCGTCCTCGAGGTCCTGGACGAGCTTGCCGTCCTCGGTGCGCGCCTTCTTCGGGTCGATGGCACCTGCCGGAATGGCCCACGTGGGAGCCGCATCGGGCTCGGTCGGGGTCGCCGCCACGACAGGAGCGTTGGTGTTCGAGTGCTGCGCGTGGTGGGTGCCATGGCGCTGCATCAGCGGCGCATCGGGTGCGAGGTCGGCGAGCGCGATGACGGTCGGCGGCGTCGGCGGGACCAGCTCGCGGCTGTGGGTGCTGCGGTCCTCGGTCACCACCCAGAACGTGCCCGCGACGAGGCCGACCAGGATGCCGGCGCGGAGGCGGCGCTGGGTGCGGTCGGGGGAGGGCGTACGGGCGGGGCGCATCTGGCGGTTCGTCGGGCGGTTCGTCGGGCGGTTCATCTGGCGGATCGTCGGGCGCAATCGACGAGGCGTCCAGTTTTCAGGTGAGCTCGGCGAGGCAAGGCCCAGCGCCGTTGGTCGCTCTGGTTCGGGGGCGTCGGGATTGACCTTCGACACTCGTTACGGCAGACACCGTCGCGTGCCTCCGCCCACCCAGTCTGCGCCTGACCCAGGTCGCGCCGCCCCCAACAGGCCTGGCCGCGATGCCGGAGACGCCGGGGCAGCTCGCCCCTGGGAGGGTGCGCTCGTGCTCGACGCCTTTGCGGCTCGCTTGTCAGACGACCCGGAGGCCGAGGCGCTACGCACGTTGGATGCGAGCGGTGCCGTGAGGTCCTGGAGTCGACGCGCGCTCGACCAGCGGGCACGCGCGTTGGCGGCGGGGCTCAGGCGGCTCGCGCCCGAGCCGGGGGCGCGCTGTATCATCATCAGCGAGGCGCGTGCCGAGTGGGTGGTGGCGGACTTGGGTTGTGCCATGGCCGGCCTCATCAGTGTGCCGCTCTTTCCGAATGTCGGGCCCGACATGCTGGCGCGTGTCCTCATCGCGACCGAGTGCCGCATCGCCATCGTCGAGAACCCGTGGCAGGCCCGAAAGCTCATGGACGCTGCGGCCCGCGCGACTGCGATGCGGGCGGATCTGGGCCGGACACATGAGGCGATGCAGATCGTCTTGATGGACGAGGTGCTCGTCTTGTCGTCTGGGGCGACGTCGTCGCTCGATGAGGTCAATCAGGTTTCGGATGGCGTGCGGGCGCGGATCCGGTCGCTCGAGTCGCTTTCTATCGGGCCGCTCTGGCAGCCCGCCGAGTCCGACGAAAAGGACCCCGAGGCATGTGTAACGCTTTGTTACACGCCGGGAACCGAAGGCGCCGAGAAAGGTGTGCTCTGGACCCATGCGACCATGACCGCGCTGGCGGCACTACTCGGGTCCGCCGTGTCCGGGCTGGAGGCGCTGAATGCACCCAAGCGCCAGAAGGCGAAGGTGCCGAGCGTATGGGTTCTGGCGGTGCCGCTGGCGCAGGCGCTCGGGCGGGCTTTCATGTGGACGTGCCTTTCGTCGGGGCGGGTCCTGGCTTTGCCGCGCAGCGATGCGACGGTGGTCGAAGATGCGGCGCGCCTCTTGCCGACGGTCGTGGTCGGCGTACCGAGCTTCTACGAACGGATGAGGCATGCAGCGGCCCAGGAAGTGCGCGCACGGGGGGCCTTGTCTGCGCTGGCTGCGCGTTGGGCCGATGCGCCGCGGGAAAAGAGCCCGAGCGGTCTGTTGCGGTTGCGCGATGCCCTGGCCGAACGGGTCATGCGGCCCGCGCTGGCGAAACGATTCGGGCCCAATGCGGCGGTCTTCGTTTCGGGTGGGGCCCCGCTGAGGGACGGCGTCCAGGACTTCTATCGGCGTTGTGGTCTGCCGTTGCGGGAGTGTTATGGGCTCGTGGAGACCTCGGCGGTGACCCATGTCGACACCAGTCCTGAGCCGGCTCAGGGCACGGTCGGTAGGCCGCTCCCCGGGGTCGAGCAACGCCTTGGGCCGGATGGCGAGCTGTTTGTTCGAGGGCCGCAGGTGAGCCCGGGTTATTGGCGCGATGCCGAAGCCACGCGGCGGGTGTTCGACGCTGGCTGGTTTGCCACCGGTGACCTCGCCACGCTCGAGCCGGAGCCTGAAGGGAAGGGGCGCCTGGTCATCACGGGGCGCAAGCGCGAGATCATCGTGTTGAACAACGGGCGTACCCTTGCGCCAAGCCCGATCGAGCAGCGGCTGATGGCGGATCCGCTCGTTTCGCAGGCCTTCGTGCACGGCGAGCAGCGGGACTTCGTGAGTGTGTTGCTGACCCTGGCCCAGGATGAGCTGCGAACCTTCGCTGAGCAGCACGGGCTCGTGCATGGTGGTTTCGACGCGGTGGCCCTTTCGAGGCATCCGCGAGTCCACGCGCATCTTGATGCTTTGATCAATGAAATCAACGGCTTTTTCCCGCCACATGCACGCATCAAGAAGTTCGCCGTGCTCACGGCCGAGCTCGCGCCGGGCGATGGACTGACGCCGACCGGAACCCTCCAACGCAACGTCGCGGCCGAACGTTTTCGGCCACTTCTAGACTCCTTCTACGCCGAGCCCTTCTGATGACCCACACTGCGAATCAAAGCGGTCTTCCGCGAAAAACCCTCATCATTGTGCCCACCTACGAGGAGCTCGAGAACCTGCCGAAGCTGCTCACGCAGATCCACGAGGTGGTGCCGCATGCGCATGTGCTCGTCGTCGACGACAACTCGCCGGATGGGACGGGCGCGCTCGCCGATGAGCTCGCGCAGGCCGACAATCGTGTCCATGTGATGCACCGCGCCGGAAAGCTCGGGCTCGGGACGGCCTACATCGCCGGGTTCAAGTGGGCACTCGCGCGTGACTACGAGCGAATCTTCGAGATGGACGCCGATTTTTCCCACCAGCCCAAGTACCTGCCGGTCTTCCTCGACCGCTCCGAAGAAGCGGACCTCGTCCTTGGATGCCGCTACATGAAAGGCGGTGGAACCGAGGACTGGACCTTCTGGCGGCGCTTCGTCAGCAAGGGCGGAAACCTGTACGCGCGTACCGTGATGGGTCTGAAGTTCCGAGATCTTACGGGCGGCTACAAGTGTTTCCGCCGCGAGGTCCTGGAGACCATCGACCTCGACGCGGTCGGGTCCAAGGGCTACGCGTTCCAGATCGAGCTGACCTATCGCGCCCACCTCGCGGGGTTCAAGATCGCCGAGGTGCCCATCATCTTCCCAGACCGTCGCGTCGGCCAGTCGAAGATGTCGGGGCGTATCGTGCGTGAAGCCATGATCAACGTGGTCAAGCTGCGATTCGACAAGAAACTTCGCAAGCAGGCCTGAGGCGGCTCGCCGGCCCCGACGGAGTGTTCGATGAGCGCTCACGTCGCAGGGCGGGGCGACTACTCCGTGGGAGCGGGCGGTGCCGGATAAGTCTCGTCGAACCACGGGCGCCAGGCGTCGACGTTCGCGGGAAAGTCCTTGCCGCTAGCGGCGCTCAGAGCCAGGTGGGCTGCTGCCTGCAGCTTGGGTTCCTGGAGCCTGGCAAGGACGAGCGCGATGTGGGGGCGGCTCTTCGAGACCGCCAGGGCCTCGAGGATGAGCGCCTGGGCGGGCCTCTCTTCGCGTGCGAACTGAGCCTCGATGAGCTTGGCAGAGCCCTCACCGAAGAGGGGGTTCGACAGCGCCACTGCCGCCGCGATTCGGACGCCGCGGTGGCCGTCCTGGAGCTTGGCCCCGATGGCGGCGGTTGCGGCTTCAGCCCCGGCCGGGTTCGCGGTGTGTGCGCGCGCGCGGATGGCGGCGATGCGGACGGGCCCCTCGGCGTCGGCGAGCAGGCTATCGAGGGTCGTGGTCAGCCGTGTGTACTCGTCGGGGGCGGGTAGCTCTGCGGTCGAGAGGCCAAGCGTCTCGGCCGTCACCCGGCGCACGTCCTCGCGGCTGTCGCGGGAGAGCTGCTCGAGCAACGGCAGCCGGTCGGCGAACGGGAGGACGACCGTGGCGCGGATGGCGGCCAGCACGAGCGGCTCGTCGGTTGCGACCAGGGCCTCGTCGATGGCTTTGCTGATGGCCGTCTTCAGCGGGGCGCCAAGGCTCTCGACGGGAAGGCGACGGGCGATCGCGAGGCCGAGCGCGCGCGTGGTCGGGGCCCCGACGAGCTCGTCCACCAGCGTCAGCGTTTCGGGGGCCACCGGCCGCGACGCGGTGGTCAGCGTGTAGGCAGCTTCACGAGCGAGCTCGGGGTCGGTGCCACGCGCGAGCTCGCCCAACGTCGCGCGGATGGCGGCGCTGTCCCACAGCTCGAGGAGGCGCACGACAGCGGCCTTCTTCGATGGCTCGATGCGTCGAACGAGTTCGACGAGCGCGTCGCCCTCGATGACCTTGGGAGCGAGCTCCCAGGCGCGATCGCGGACGATGGCGGCTTCATGAGAGAGCAGCGCGATGAGCGGCTCGACGACTTCGGAGCGACCACCCGTCGGGTCTCCATCGGCGCCGAGCACTTCGAGAGCACCGGTCACCTCGTCGAGGCTCTTGCTTTCGAGCAGGGCGAGCACGACACGTTTGGCCGCCGCCCCTGCGCGAATGAGGCCGGCGACGCTGCGTGCCTTGTCGTTGGTCAGGCCGAGCGCCTGCGAGACGACGTTCTCGCCTTCGGGGCCAGCATCCACGAGCAGGGTCAGCTCGATGCCCCCCAGGGTGCGTTGGACCGGCGGCGGCGGCAGGTCGACAGGCGGCGGAGTCGGGGCTGCAGCGGTCCGCGACGGACCGGCGTCGTCGGTCTTGGGGCCAGGCTTCTTGCCGCAGGCGCCGAGCAGCGCCAGCGCGGAGACGAAGAGGGCGAGGCGCGCGGACAGTCGGTTTGTCTTCATGATCGGGTCTCGCTGGCTGCCCCGCGGGTCGCGTTGGACCGCACCCGCGGCCGGGTAAATGGCCATCCTTGGCAGGAACGACTTGTCAGACGGTGCGCCTGTGCGCAAGTGGCAAAGTTCCGCCGACTCAGGTCGGCAAGTGCAATGAGGTCCCTCATGAACGACCGCGTCCTCCGCGCCATCACAGTCGATGGCTCCTTTCGAATCATCGCGGTACGCACCACCGACCTAGTGCGTGAGGCGATGCGTATCCACAGCGCCGACGGGAGTACTGCGCTCGACGCGAAGGCGTTCTGCGAGCTGCTCACCGGGGCTATCGTCGTGCGCGAGACCATGGCTCCGGGCCAACGGCTCCAGATGATCCTGACTCGCGACAAGGTAGGCCAGGTCGTCGTCGACTCGCATCCCGACGACGGCACGGGCGCCATCACCCGTGGGCTCGTGCACCGATTCTCACCCGATGGAGGCGCGGTCCTCGCGGACGATGCGGTCCTGCGTGTCATCAGGAGCTTGCCGCGCGGGCGGCTCCACCAGAGTATCGTCGAGGCCAGCGGCGAAGGCACGACACACGCCCTGATGCACTACATGCAGGTCAGCGAGCAGGTGGTCGCAACGCTAGGGATTACGACCGTATTCGAGGCGGGCCAGGTCGTCGCGAGCGGTGGTTTTCTCGTGCAGCTCCTGCCCGAGTGCACCGAAGGCCCGTTGGCGGTCATGACCGAGCGGCTCGCTCACGACTTCGCTTCGCTCGATCGGTTCATGGTCGACAACGACGCCGACCCGAAGAAGCTGCTCGACGAGGTCCTGTATGGATTCGCCTTCGAGATGCTCTCGGATGCGCCCCTGCGTTACGGGTGCGATTGCAGCGAGGAGAGGGTGCTCGGGGCCATCGCCACGCTCGGGCGGACCGAGGTCGCCGACGTCGTTTCACGTGGCGAGGTCATGTCTTTGACCTGTGAGTACTGCCGTACGACGTGGTCGCTCGGGACGGACCGACTCAAAACCCTGCTCATAGACAACTGAATCGTGGTCTTCCGTAGCGCCGTCTTGCGCGCGGGTCAGAATGGGGTAATGTCGGGCGCTGGAGGGTGCTTGAGCACGTCACGCAGCGCCGATTCGGCACGAGAGGCGGGGAACGAGGGACTGGGACGCGCTGGCGGCAAGCTTGCCGCTCGGTGGGCCAATCGGGCCGGCGCGGCGATGTTCCTGGCGGTGCTGGGGGTGAGCTCGCCCGCGCGCTCGGCCGAGTTCCTCATCGAATCACAGACGATTGGTGATGCCTACCAGCTCGTCACGAGCGGTAACGAGGTCTTGAACCGCAATCGTCTCCACCAGTTCCTGGGGCTCTCGCTCTTCGACATCGAGGCGAGCGGCGAGAACCACTGGAGCTTCACGAGCCTCTTCCGGTTCGGCGTCGACTTCGGGATGACCGAGAAGGAGCTCGACGAGGTCATCGGGCTCGAGCGCAACAAGCTCTCGATTCAATACGCGATGTTGCAGGGGCAGAACCTGCTCGGCGGGCTCCTCGACATGAAGCTGGGCCGTCAGCTCCTGATGGATGGGCTCGACTACCTGATGATGGACGGCGCCGTCGTCACGGTGAACACTCCCTGGTTCCTCGCGGTCGAGCTGCATGCAGGCCTCGAAGTGCGCAACGACGCCTGGGACCTCAACGACTCGCAGTTCGAGACCGACGGGACACGTTTCATCGAGGACCTCGAGGAGACGACGGACGCGGCCTCGGTGGTGTTTGGCGCCGCTCTCGTGACGCGTAACCTCGACTACTCGCGTTATCGGGTTGGCTATCGGCGCTACTTCTCGTCAGGGGCCGTCGACGCCGAGAAGATCGGTGGCAGCTTTCATCAGCGTATCGTCGAAGGCCTCGACCTGTCCGGCATCGTGAGCTGGGACATGTTCAACGGGCGCTTCGACCGGATCCAGGTCGGGGGGCGCGCGCGCATCGCAGACCATACGGAGCTCGAGCTCGAATACGTGCGGACGACGCCAACCTTCGATGGTGACTCGATTTTCAACATCTTCAGCATCTACCCGATGAACGACATCAACGCGCGTTGGCGCTTGTATCCGGGCAAGAACGACCGCCTGCACCTCGGTGGCAAGGTGCGGCTCGCCGGCAACGAGGCCTACGACGACGTGGGCACGACGCTCTACGGGGACGTCGACACCATGGTGACCGCGTGGGGCACGATGGCTGGGTGGACCCATAGCTTCGGGCCGCGCGGGGTCGATGGGCGCTTCATGGTCGACTTCACCTGGGAAGGCGGCTGGTCTGGAGACCGCATCTTTGGTGATGTCGGCGGTGTCTGGGCCGTTGTCCCGCGCGAGTGGGAGCTGGAGGGGCGGCTCACGGTGGTCGACTTCGACGACGAGCTGCAGGAGAACCTGAACGCGTTGTCGTTCGGCTATCAGCTCGGAGGGCGCTACCTCGTCGACAAGAAGGCCGCCTTCGCGATCATCGCCGAGCACAACATGAATCGGCTTCAGACCCACCAGTTCCGGGTCTTCGCCCTCATCGATCTCAACCTCTGGTTGTGACAGTAGAATCATGCCGAACAACCGGAACGTCACAAACGTCACAAACGACACAGGCGATGCGGACGACGCAGGCGGCAAGGGCGGCCGTGAGGTCCAGCGCGATGGCGGGTCCGTTGGAACCCACCGCGCCGGGACGGTCGAGGTGAAGGCGCGGTCGCATTGGGGTGCCGGCCTTGCCCTGTTGGTCCTGGGACTCGGGGTCGTAGGTGCGGCGACGGTCGAGGTGGTCTACGCCGACGACCCGCTCAATCCTGCGAAGAAGCCGGCTGCGAAGGTCGACCCGATGACCCAGGCGGGGCAGGAGGCCCTGGCCAACGGCTTCGGCCGCAAACACACGCCGAGCGACATCATCTTTCCCGACCAGACCATCCCGCTAAGGTTCAGCCACAAGCTGCACGTAGACCTCGTCGAGTGCGTCGAGTGCCACGGCGGCGTGCGCGAGAGCCTGCGCGCTAAAGACCGCAACCTTCCGCCCGAGGCGACCTGCCTCGACTGTCACGATGCGACGGCCGCGGCTCAGGGCAAAGTCACCGACCCGCCGGCCTCGTGTGAGACCTGTCACCCTGGCTATGTGCCGGAGTGGTTGCCGGGCGCCGACTTCAGCAAGACGAGCGAGGTCAAGGTCCACCCGCCGGCCGTGGTGCTGCCCGAGCCGCATATCAAGTTCAACCACAAGATCCACCTGCAGAAGGGTGTCGGCTGCGAGACCTGCCACGGCACGATGAAGGACATCGACCTCGCGACGCGTGACAACGCATTGCCCATCATGGCGACGTGTATCGACTGCCACGACGGCAAGCAGGCGGCGGATTCATGCAAGACCTGCCACATCTCGGAGCCGAGCGGCCGTATCGAGACCGATCTGCCGACGGGTAAGCTCGTGCCTGCCGGTTGGTACTTCCTCGACGCGCATGACGACGACTGGCTCAACAGCCATCGTGCGGTCGCGACGCTAGGGGAGGGCGGCTGCGAGGCGTGTCACACCCAGAAAGAGTGCATGGACTGCCACAACGGCGTGAAGAAGCCGCTCAAGGTGCACCCGAACAACTGGGTACTGCAACACTCGATGGCCGGCCGGAAGAACGACCCGGACTGCACCTCGTGCCACCGCAGCCAGACCTTCTGCGTGGACTGCCACCAGGCCACCGGCGTTGCGTCCGAGGTCAGCGGCCGCATCGGCACCCGCGTCAACTTCCACCCCGAAGGTTGGGTCGACACCGACCAGTCCGGCCGACATGTGGCGAACGTGCGCGGACCGAACCACCACGCATTCCAGGCGCAGCGCAACATCCGCGCCTGCGCGAGCTGCCACCTCGAGTCCACGTGCATCGAGTGCCATGCGAGCCGCGAGATCGCCGGCGTCCGTATCAAGGGTATCAGTCCTCATCCGCCCGGCTGGGTGGGGTCCGGCGACTGCGTACGGGTCCGCAACAAGAACGAACGTGTCTGCTACAAGTGCCACACGCCGGTCTCGCAGGAGATGCGCTGCGACTGAGGTCGGTGAGGCGGCGTCCCGTTGGTGTTGGGAGTTGGTCAAGCGTTTGACCGTTCGCGCTCGCGCGTCGGCGCCTGGGGCGCATCGGAGATGGCGTTTGTATGCCGACCTGCGGCTGAGGTAGAGTCCTCGCATGGTCGCACCCCGTCTCGTCGTCCCAGTGCTGCTGCTTCTCGCGTCGACCCTGTTTGGCGCGTGTGGGGACGAGCCTGGCACGCTACCCGTCGGCTCCACCTGCGGCGAGGACGGCGACTGCACGTCGGGTCTCTGCTACGCGTCGGAGTGCGTCGACCCGGCGAGCGACGACGATGGCGACGGGCTGACCAACGGCTTCGAGGTCGTCCTCGAAACGAACCCCGCGCTTGCCGACACCGACGGCGACGGCAAGCGGGACCCCGACGAGCTCGCCGCCAACCTCGACACCGTCGACACGGACGGCGACGACCTCATCGATGCCATCGAGAGCGCGACGGCCGACTTCGACCAGGACTGCATCTCCGACGAGCTCGATGCGCGTAATCGCCGGTCGGATGGCGCGAGCTCGCCGCTCATCGCGACCGTCTGTCCAACGCTCGGCGTGTGCGGCGCGGTCGATAGCGGCGTGGCGGTCACCTGTCCTAACAGCATCGACACGCCCGAGTGTGACTTTCGCGCGGTCGCCTTCTACGAGTCCGCCGAAGCCGCGTGCGACGGCCGGGACAACGACTGCGATGGGCTGACCGACGAAGGTTGTGGGCTGGTCTTCGAGGGGCTGCTCGGCCACTGGCGCCTCGACGGCGACGGGCAGGACAGCGGGCCCTACGGTGACCACGGGGTGGTCGACGGGGCAGAACCAGTGGCCGACCGATTCGGCACTCTCGCTGGTGCGATGCGATTCGCCAACGGGACCGAGCGCATCAGCGCGTCCGTCACGCACCATCCGTTGGGTGAGGTAGACGTCACCTATACGGTCTGGGTGCGCCCCGACCGCGGCCTCGCCGCCGATGGTGTGTTCGGGTTGTTCGCCTTTGGCGAGCTGCTCGACAACCGCCGCAGCTCGCTCGCGGTCGACGGCAAGGGATGCCTTCGTTACGTCGGCCAAGGCAACGACGCGACCTCGACGGCGTGCGCGCCTGGGGCCCACTGGAGCCACCTGGCCATCGTAAAGGAGGGACGCGCCGTGCGCTTCTATCT
Source organism: uncultured Myxococcia bacterium (assembly GCA_942493285.1). Classification (GTDB taxonomy): domain Bacteria; phylum Myxococcota_A; class UBA9042; order PHBI01; family PHBI01; genus WYBB01. The sequence goes on along the minus strand of OW818691.1, from coordinate 3,441,908 downwards.
CGATGCGCGCCTGGCGGGTGAGGCGACTCTCGCGACGGGCCAGGACGTTCGCCGTACCGGGTTGACCATCGGCGCGACCAAGCGGCTCGCCACGGGGGTGACCCTGGAGCCTTTCGTTGGCCACCTCGACGACCTGCGGCTCTATGGGCGGGCGTTACGGGTCGACGAGCTCGAGGCCCTGTTTGACGAAGGCGATTGGCAGCCGGCGGGCACATCGGAAAACCCCGGCCAGAGCTGTGAACATGTCCGCGATGCGGGGCGCTCCGTCGTCGATGGGCCGACGCCGCTGGATACGGATGGCGATGGGCCGGGAGCGTCGATCGTGGCGTACTGCGACCAGACGACGGATGGCGGTGGGTGGACCCTGGCGTGGGTCTACGGCTTCACCGAGCCGACTGCGTTCACGGCCCCTGAGAACGCGGTGTCCCCGATCCCGAGCTGGCCCGCTTTGCAGGCGGACGTGGAGGTTTCGACGGAGGCTCCGGCAGACCCGACGACGGAGGGCGCCATCGACTGGGCGATGTGGGGCGAGCTCGGCGTGGACTTCAGGGTCGACAGTCCGCTGGCGGGGCACTTCGTGTGTGAGGCTCGCCAGTTCGGGGCCGGCAGCTTCGCATCAGGCGTCGAGGGGCCGGTCGAGTGCCGGGCACTTTCCGCCCGCAGCTGCGAAGCGGCATTGCCGGACTGGGTCTTCTTCTGGGAGTTCGGACCCGGGCTGTCGGCCGACAACCTGTTCTACTATTTCGATGGCAGCACGCTCGACAACTGGCCGACCCACGATCCCTGCGGTGCCAACGGCGCGCCGGCCAGCATCGCAGCCGGCGCTCGTGGCGCCCTTTATCTGCGCGGGCGCTGAGGCTCTCGGGCCGAGCGGCAGGTCGCCCGACCGGGCGAGCCATTTGCCGATCAAAGGCGTGTTAAAAACGTGAAGGGAATGTAGCCGTCACTCTACATTCCCTTCGAGATCCACCGACTCCGGCAGACCCTCCAACCTGGAGCCCCCGTCACCGGGGTCGAGATTGGAAACGGATGGTCGGGCTTTGACCGGCCCCTTCGGGTGTGGCGCTTTCCGCGCCGTCGCTCTTACCTGTACGCACCAATTGGTGGTGGGTTTCAGTCATTCCGCCGATTGATTCGAAACCGGCGTCGCGGGCGCCTTGGAGGCCAACTTGTCGACCTTCTGGCGCAGGTGATCGAGCTTGCCCTGGACCCCGGCAAAGGCGTCCTTGAGAGCGTCGATGTCTGCCTTCTTGGCCAGGTCCTGAAGGTCGGCGAGCTTAGCGAGGCCGAGCTTTTCAGCGGCATCCGTGAGCTTCTTGCCGTCCTCGAGGACCTTTTCGGCGTTCTTGGTAAACCCGGCGATCGCCTTGTTGTTCGTGAGCAGCTCTTTGAGCTTGGCCGGGGCGAAGATGGTCTTGAGCTCGGCGAGGCGCTCGGTGCCTTTGGCGCGGGCCGAGTCGACCGTCTTGCGGAAGGTGGCGAGCTGGTCGCGGACCTGGCCTTCCACCTTGGTAAGGGACTTCTGGACGCGGTTCCACGTCGTCTGTGCCGAGGACTCGGTCTTGTTCGGGGCGACGTTCTCACTGCTGGTGGGCTGGACTTCGAACGCGGTTGCAGCGGCCATGAGAAACCTCCTCGTGAGTTGCGGGGGCTGGTGGCCACCCGTCGAGCACGAGAGCAACATAACGCACCGCGTCATACGGGTCAAGGGCACGACGCGCCGCGTTATGTTCGCAAACCAGAACCGCAGCGACGTTGACGATGGCGCGTGGCGGGGTGCGTCATGTCGCGGCCAGAACCCGTCGGAACCGTCCGACCGGGTAGGCCGCGTCAGGCTACTGAGGAGGCGCCGGTGTCGGGCTTGGTACCCGCTCGATGCGGAACCGGACCTCGTTGCCGGAAGTGCCGCGGCTACGCTCAGCCGGTGTCGCCTTGGGGCCGTCGGACTTCAGGCCCGCCGCTTCTTGATAGCAGCCTGCGGCCCTGTTACTCGCCTCCGAGTGGAAGATGAGGATGGCGGCGAGGAAGAGCACCATCAAAAGGATCTTGAGCCAGGCGCCGCCGAGCCGGGGCTCGTTGGCGCGGACGTCGGTGAGGCGCCGGTCGCCCACGTCGGATAGGCGGCGGTCGCCAGGCCGGAGGTGAAGCTCTTCCGGCTCTCGCCAGGGAATGTCGTCAGGGGAAACGTCTGCTCGGGCGACCGCCCCGCTCGTATGATTGGGGCGGGAAGGCTCGCCCGAGCGATCCGATCGGTCTCCATGCGTTTCATCCTCTGAGGTGCCGAAACGCATGGAGACCTCAGGGGGCTCGGGTGACCGCGGCTTGGGGAGAAGCGGCTCTGCAGGTCCGGGGGCCGAACCCGACGGTTCAGGTGCGTCGAGTCGGCCCGGGTCGGACGGCGATGTCACTCTTCGGTCTCCTCGGTGGCGCCCTTGACCTTGTAGGACTTGAACGGGTGCACCTCGAAGAAGTCGCCGTCGAACGGCGTGTCCTTGCTGTCGAGCTTCTGATTGTAGATCAGGATGAAGTTCTTACCTTCCTGGTCCCAGACGAGCGCCTTCTGGCTGGCCTTGGCGACGACCTTGTTCTTGTCCTGGATGAGGTCGATCGACTCGTAGGGGGTCGCGCGCTCGCCCCGCATGCCCATGATGACGAGCTTGTCGCCCTTCTGGCCGGACATGAGCATGATGGTGGACCGCTTGGGGTGCGTCGCCTCGAACACGCCTTCCTGGTCGAACTTGATGGGCTGGCCGTCGACCTTGACCTTGCCGTTCATGATCCCCTTGACGAACTTCTGCTCTTCCGGGGTGTTCGGCGAGAACTGGGACGGGAAGACCGCGGGCTTGTTGCCCATCTTGACGGTGTCGCCCTTGGTGTCGCGAACCTGGAAGATATAGCCGGGGATGTTGGGGTCCTGCACCTTCAGGAGGATGTAGGCGCTGTCCGACGACCAGGCGACGAACTCGAACTTCACGGCCTTCAAGGTGGAGACGTCTGGGGCCTTGGCGCCGGCGGAGCCGCCGATGACCAGGGTCGAAAGGAGGGATGCGAGGGCCAGAAATGCGTGCTTCATGCGTAACTCCTCGATGGGACGGGGGAACGGGCTACAGGGTGACAGGCGGACGGGGCACGTTCCACGCGGCGACGTCCACGGCTGGCGAACACGATTCGGGTCGGTGTCCTAGCATACAGCCGGCGGGTGCGAAAGCGCGTCCAGGCCGCCTGCATTCCATGCCAACGCGGTCTTGGGACCAGCGATACAGTCGAGTGGTGGGTCGGCGCCACACGCGAAGCGCGAGTCGCCTGGCCGGCTTCAAAGGACGAGGACCTGGCTGTACATGAGGTCGCCGTCTCCGGCCGGGAAGAGCGACCGCTCGAGGATTGTGCGGATACATTCCGACTTGGCGTTGCTCTCCGTGCCTTCGATTTTCGGGCTGATGACCTTGCCGGTCGAAGTCACGGTGAAGACGACGCGGATACGTTCCTGCAAGTCATCGCCACACTTGGCGAACTGGCCCTTCTTCTTGCCAAAGGCCGAAGCGACTTCGAGGCTGAGGTCGCTCGCCTGCTGGGCCTTCTTTGCGGCAGCGTCGTCGGCGGCCTTGCGCGCGGCCGCACCGGAGTCGAAGTCCAGCTTCAGCTCTTGTTTGCCGAGCGCGTCCTCGGTGAGGGCCGCGTACTGTGCGGCTGACAGGGGCTTCTTGCCTTCTGGGGTCTCGACCGGCCGCTCCGCGCCTGCAACGGTTCGTGGCTTCGCGGTGCCGGTGGTCGGTTTCTTGGTGACCTTGGCCTCGACCGGGGCGGTGGGCCCTGATGGGACAGCGACGACCGCAGCCTGGGCTGGGTCTTCCGTTGGCGTGGCCGGGGCGTCGTAGAGTCGCCGCTGAAAGGTCTCGAAGCCTGCGCCGGTGTTGCCCGCGACGGCGGGACCGGAAGACTTCGGCACGGCGATGATGATGATGGTCACGATAGCGGCGGCTGCGGCGACTGCCGCGACGACCCATACGCCGCGCTTCTTCTTGTGTTGCTCGAGCTTGGCGACGACCGAGAACTCCTGGACGAGGGCGCGCATCTCGGCACGGGTAGGGCTCTTCGGGCCTGCTACAGGACGGGCGCTGCGCATGGTCTTACGAAAGTCGATGAGCTCGTTCTCGTCGGGCTTCGCATCGAGGTTGGCGAAGATGTCGACGACGGGCACTGGAGCCGACTTGAAGAAGGTGTCTTCGTCGACCAGGTCGCCTGGCGTGAGCATCGCGCTCGGGTCCGGTTTTACGCTGCTGGTCGGGACGTGCTGAGCCGCCGATTGGGCGACCATGGCTGCGACTGCGAGCTCCTCATCAACCTTGGGCGGACGTGCCGGTTCAGCCAGCGACTTTGTTTTCGCTTCCTTGTCGACCTTCGCTTTGGTGTCCGCGTCGGCTTTGGCTTTGGCTTCCGCGTCGGCTTTGGCTTTCGCTTCCGCGTCGGCTTTGGCTTTGGCTTTCGCTTCCGCGTCGGCTTTGGCTTTGGCTTCCGCGTCGGCTTTGGCTTTCGCTTCCGCGTCGGCTTTGGCTTTGGCTTCCGCGTCGGCTTTGGCTTTGGCTTCCGCTTCGGCCTTGGCTTTGTTCTCTGCGTCGGCTTCGGCTTTGGCTTTGGCTTCCGCTTCGGCCTTGGCTTTGTTCTCTGCTTCGGCCTTTGCCTTGGCTTCTGCTTCGGCCTTTGTCTTGGCCTCTGCTTCGAGCTTTGCCTTGGCTTCTGCTTCGGCCTTTGTCTTGGCCTCTGCTTCGAGCTTTGTCTTGGCCTCTGCTTCGAGCTTTGTCTTGGCCTCTGCTTCGGCCTTCGTCTTGGCTTCTGCTTCGGTTCTCGACCTCGTCTCTGCCTCGGCGCGCGCCTTCGCCACAGCGTCGGCTTTGGCCTTGGCGTCCGCTTCGGTCTTTGCTTTTGCCTCGGCTTCCGCTCTGGCCTTCGCCGCGGCGTCCGCCTTTACCCGTGCCTCGGCTTCGGCCCGAGCCTTCGCAATGGCGTCCGCCTTGGCCGCCACTTGCGCCCTGGCCGCCGCCATCTCGTCCTGCGCCCGAGCTGCAGCATCAGCCTCGGCCGCCGCTTTGGCTGTGGCCGCGTCTTTCGCCCTCGCTTCCGCCTCGGCCCGGATTCGTGTGTCTTGTTCAATCGTTGGTCGCAGCTGCGGGACTGTCGGAGGCAGCGGCGGCGGTGTCGATGGCGGTACAGGGGGCGGCGGCGCCTTTACAAACAGTGTCTGCAGCGCTTCGACCCCGCCTGCGCGGACCCATTGGGCCATGCCCGCGGTCCAGACGTGGGTGCGTGTGTCCACCGTGCCGGCTGAGACGAGGTCTGAGAGTCCCCCAAGCGAGACGGGCCCATGTTGTTGCCCCGCGGCCGCGTAGAACCAGGCCGTCTCAGGCGGGCGCTCGGCCCGGGCCGTCGCGGGGTCGCGCACCACCATGACCGTCCCACAGCCCGTGCAGCGAACCTTGAGGACGCGGTTGACGATCTGTTCGTCGGGTAGCTCGAGTCGTGTGCTGCAGGAGGTGCAGTTGAAGAACATGAGGCGTCCGGTCCGTTCAAGATTAGCTCGAAGACCCTGGGGCGAATCGAGCGCGGAAGGATTCGGGTTTTCTGGGGGACTGCGTCGAGGTCGAGGCCGACACGACGCAAGGCCGGAAACCGTCTCTTAGCATCTTCGTGAGACAGGGCCAACCCGGGGACGCTCGGTTGCCAAACGCGGGTAACTTCGATCACCTCCGAGCCTTCGAAGCGGGCGATCCCCGAGGCTTGGACCGCATCCGATGCGGCTCGGATCGCCGTTCTGTTTGGGAAACGCGCTTGACACCCCAGGTCGCGGCTGTGTAGCTTTCGCCCTCATTCGGCCGCGTTTCTCGCAAGTTAGCGAAAACACGGGTGAAATGGGTGACGTCCCGAAGGCGGGGCGTGATCACAACTGCCGCCACTGCCACCGCGATGTTTGGATGGGTCGGGCGGATCCTTCATTGGAGTAGGCAACATGAGAGCGACCTTCAAGCTTCTCACGGTCCTGGCGGTGGCATCATTGGCCTCCGCCGGCTGTGGCGACGACGAAACCACCCCCGGCACCGACACCACCCTCGACACGACGGACACTGTCGACACGGCTGACGGCGACACAATCGTGCCCGAGACCGACTCGACGAGTGACGTCGAAGCCGAGACGACCAACCCTTGCGGCACCCGCGAGTGTGGTGTCGTCGGCGGCGAGACCTGCGGTACCTGCACCGGCGAAGAGACCTGCAGCGCAGCTGGCCGTTGCATCACCCCGGGCGCCCCGCTCGGCGCGTTCTGCGGCGTCACCACGACCTGCACCTCGACCACCCCCGGCTACCCGAACTGCCTGCACGAGCAGTGCGCGTCGAACAGCTGCCTGCCGGCCAACCAGGTCGCGCTCGCTTTCCGCGACGTCTGCACCCAGGGCTGCACCATCTATAAGGACACCGCCCCGGCCAACGGCGTGAACGACGCCGACGCCCTCTTCGAGGACTGCGCGCCGGACAACGTCGTGAACGGCCCGGCCGGCGACGTGTTCCGTTGCGTGAACTTCGCACAGGTCGGCCAGAACCCGGTCGGCGTCTGCCTCCCCGGCTCGGAGTTCGCGGACTGCACGCGTGACTCGGACTGCCCGGAGAACGAGGGCTGCGAGATCACCAACATCGGTGGCGCCATCGGCTCGCGCTGCATGGCCAAGTACCGCGAGACCTCGGAGTGGACCGGCTCGGTCAACTCGCTCTCGGAGTCCTGCAACGAGAACGTGAACAACGGCGCGGTCGAGTACTGCGACTCCGGCCTCTGCTTCGGCGTCGGCTGCGTTTCGCTCTGCGCCTCGAACGCCGACTGCGACACCACCCGCGTTCGCCCCGGCACCGGCTGCGGCAACGACGGCAAGTGCCTCACCAACCCGTCCAAGACCTGCACGACCGACGTCGACTGCTCGGCTTTCGAGTGCTCGCCCGACTTCGAGATCTTCGGCGCTGAGTACCCGCAGTTCGCCTTCGACATCTGCTTCCCCAACAACTGCGAGACCGACGCCGACTGCGGCGGTGGCTTCTACTGCCGCTTCTTCTGGAACGGCGAGCCGGGCCGCGACGCCGGCCTCGACAGCCTCTGCCTTCCCCAGGTGGAAGACGGCGCCGACCTCGGCGAGGCCTGCATCGACCCGTCGGAGACCATCCCCGGCAACATCTGCAAGAACGAAGACCTCTGCATCGGTGGCTTCTGCTCGACGCTCTGCCGTGACAACGGCGACTGCAACGCCACGGCCGGCCAGCTCTGCGCCGCCGCCGAGCTTCCGGGCGACTTCGATGAGGACGGCGAAGACGACTTCGTCCTGCCGGTCCAGTGGTGCGAGACCTTCCCGGGCTACACGACCGACTGCCTCTCGAGCAGCGACTGCGCCGCCACCGAAGTCTGCCGCGTGTACGAAGTCGCCAACTACGAGGGCGAGACGCTCAACGTCGATGGTCCCTACACCCTCGCCGGTGTCTGCCAGGCCTTCAACCCCGACGCTGCCAACCCGGCGTTCCCGGGCAATGCCGGCACCTTCGGCCAGGCTTGCACCACGGGCGACCAGTGCCGCTCGGGCTTCTGCTACCCGATCAACGAGGATGGCACCCAGCGCATCTGCGCCGACGTCTGCCAGTCCACCTCGGATTGCCCGACCAACGTGACCATCGGTGACCAGACCGCCAGCGGCGTCTGCGTGTCGCTCCTCTACGGCTGGGGTGGTGACCTCAACGACGCGGCCAAGAGCGTCTACGTGAGCCTCTGCCTCCCCGACGTCTCGTCGCTCGTCGACTGCTCGGACGACTACGCCTGCACCGGCACCGAGTCGTGCTTCCCCAACGTCGTGGCCGCCGGCCCGACCACCGCGGCGAAGATCGAGTTCCTCTGCTTCGAGACCTGGGAGACTGAGGCGCAGCGCGGTACCAAGGCGCTCGGCGACACCTGCAATCCAAACGCCGCCGCCGAAGAGTGCGGGTCGGGCATCTGCGTGACGGAGCTCGCCAACGACACTCAGGGCTACTGCTCGGAGATCTGCGATGTGGGCGTCGACGGCTGTGGCAACAACACCACCTGCCAGGACGTGACCCGCGTCGCTCGTGTCGGCGAGTACGCCAACTTCGCCGCGTCCTACGGGCTCTGCCTCAAGGACCAGGGCTGCTCGGAGTGCGCTGGCCAGTGGGACTGCCCGGGCAGCCTCGCTTGCGTGAACCTCGGCACGGCCGCTGCGGCCGATTACCGCTGTGTTCCCGGCTGCGAAGAGAACGCCGACTGCACCGCCGAGGGCCGCACGACCTGCAACACCAGCGTCGACTTCAGCGGTCGCGACGCGATGGGTTGCTTCAACAAGAACGCTGGCGGCGTGCCGGTGAACTTCTGCGGCAACTGAGCTGTCAGTGCCGTGACGCGACCCTGAACGGGTCGCCGAGCCGCTGACGAGAGTTCGTTCGAAGAGGGCGCCCTGGGAAACCGGGCGCCCTTTTCTTTTGGGTGGCACCGAGCCGTCCTGTAGTGTCGGCGCGTGCTTCGATTCGGCGCCCCATTCTTGTTCGCGAGCGTGTTGCTGGGCTGCAGCGACCTCATCGGTGTGCCCGTGATCGACGTGCCCGAGCAGGACACGAGCCTCGACGGTGGTGTCGACGCGCCCGACATCGGCGTCATCGCTTGCGAGACCGATGAAGACTGCGCGGGTTATGCCCAGTGTTGCCTCGCGGTGGCGTGTCTCAGCGGCCAGTGTATGCCGCGTTATGTCCCGGACTGCTGCACCGCCGAAGGACCGTGCGCGGTCGACATCACGCAGCACAACGGGACCTGTGAGTCGACCTGCGTCGTCGGCGGTTGTGTGCGCAGCCTCGACCTCGATGAGAGGGGCTGCGACGAGGTGTCATTCGACCTCGAGCTTACGGCCGAGGGGCTCTCGACCATGGCGATCTTCGATGACCAGCCCGACCGCGTGACGTGGCATCTGTCCATGCTGCGGCCCTTCGACGGTGGGCCGAGCCTGCGCGCGGGCGACGTGCTCTGCCCGACCTACCACACCGGGACGGTCGGACCGGATTGCGCGGTCTCGGGCGAGGGTGGGGCGGTTCGGATCTCGGCCGAGACACCGCCCATCGCTATTGGGAATGGGCCGCCGACCGTGCTCGAGCTGCTCGTCTACACCGACGTTCAGAGTCCGACCGGCGAGGCGCTGCCAGTAGACAGGCTCGATGTCCTGGCGGTCCCCGATGGGCTCGCTGCCACCGTCATCTGGTCGTCGAGCCCGAGCGGCGCGGAAGGGCCCGAGACACCACCGGCCCGCGGCGTCTGGACACCAGTCCTTGTCGACCTGAGCCGATGGGCGGGTCGTAACTTGCGGATCCGGTTGAGCTTTGACACGCTCGATGGGCGCGACAACGACCATGAGGGGGTCGCCATCGGGCGCCTGCGGGTACGGACCGCGTGCAGCCAGGATCGAGAGTTGGTCGTTCGAAACGCGTGTGAGGTCGGGTCACTCGTGGACGTGAATCCGCTGAACGACGCGCTCGTTGTCTACGCGCCCCCGCTCTCTCCCAGCGGGGCTCATACGGTGCTTTGCGAGACCTGTTTGGCCGCTGCGGAGTGCACGACGGTCGATACATGTGATGTCGCGACCTGTGCCAGCGGGCGGTGCCTCACGACGCGTGAGCTGACCGCCGAGTGCTGCACGCCCGAGCCGCGGTGGGCGGGCGATGGCGGCTTCGAGTCGGCGCTCGAGGAGGGCTGGGAGACAAGCGGCTTGTGGGCTGTCAGCGAGCTCATGGCCAATGATGGTGAGCGTTCGTTGCACTTCGGGCTCACCGATGGGAGCGCCATCGCGCCGGACGGAGAGGCTGCAAGTGGGTTGGCGCTGAGCCCGCCGATCGACATCGCGGCCGACGCGGCCGAGTGGCGATTTGCGCTCAACCTCTCGACCGAGTGGGACCTCGCACCTTCGACCTCGAACCCGAGCGGGATCGATCGCCTGGAAGCCGTGCTCGTGTTGGTCGACGACCCGAGGCCGGAGCCCGAGGTGGTGGTGTTGTGGGTGTCGAACCAGATCAGTGGGACGACGCTTGGCGCCTGGACCCAGGTGAGGCTCGGGCTCGGGGCGTTCGCCGGGCGGCAGGTGCGACTTGGTTGGCGCTTCGATACCGTCGACGCCGACGCCAATGGGTTCGCGGGCGCTTTCATCGATGACGCCGTCGTCTATCGACGCTGCCCTGGATGTGAGTCGGGGCCGGTCACAGGCGAGCTCTGCGGTGACATTCCTTGACGAGCAGTGAGGGGCTGGGCGGGTCGTGACGCACCGCGTTGCTGCGCGCTCACAGGCCTGGTTTAGCTGACCCGAATCGGCCGATTCCCGGCCTGGGAGGCGGCTCCCGTAAAGCCTTGACGCACCCGGAAGCGCTGTGTTAGCGACCGGCCGCCTTTCAGGGGCACCCTCGAAGTACCGAGCGCTGGCAATGCCAGCATCCTTGCGGTTCGGCGGGCAGCCTGGCACCGCGGCGAGGCGGGGCCCACACCAGAAGGAACCAATGACCCCCAACGAGCACATCGAAACCGTCCAGGCCATCGACCTCGGCGCCTTCGCCGACCAGGTCCTGGCCGCCGACCGGGTCCTGAGCGCCGGCATGGTCGACATCGACATGTCGATCTTCTTCATGCTCGGCCTGTTCATCGTGTTCGCGGTCCTGATGCACTACCTCGTGCTCAAGCCGCTCATCGCGTCGCAGGAAGCCCGCTACAAGGGCATGGGCGGCGCGCGTGAGGACGCCTCGAGCTACGAGCTGCGCGCGGCCGAGATGCGCCTCGACTACGAGCGCCGTATCCACAAGGCGCGGCAGGACGCGGTCCAGATCCGCGACGCGATCAAGAAGGAAGCGACGGCGACCGCGCAAGAGCGGACCGCAGCGACCCAGCAGGCGACCGACGCGCAGATCGATGCCGCCAAGGGTGAGCTCGCCAAGTTCGGCGACCGCGCTCGGCTCGATATGAAGGCGTATGCCGACGCGCTCGCGACCGAACTCAGCACCAAGATGATCGGAGGCAAGGCGTGATGGCGACGTGGTCGAAACGCGCTGCAGGGGCCCTCGGGCTCACCGTTGGGACGATGATGGCGAGCCCCGCGCTCGCGGCTGGAGGCGGGTTCTCGTTCACCGTCGAAGGCTTCTACATCATCGACTTCATCATCTACGTGGGGCTCTTGTGGTTCTTCCTCAAGGGGCCAGCGAAGTCGTTCCTCGTCAACCGCTACGAGAAGGTGAAAGCCGAGCTCGAGGCCGCGACACGGTTGCGTGAAGCCGCCGAGGCGCGCCTGGCCGAGCTCGACAAGCTCGTCTCGCACGTCGAGACCGAGGTCGGCACGATCAAGAAGCAGTTCGAGGCAGACGGTGAGCGTGAGAAGGAGCGGATCCTTCACGAGGCCGAGGCGCAGGTCGAGAAGATCCAGCAGAACGCGCGTAAGTCGCTCGAGCAGGAGATGGCCAAGCTGCGCGAGCAGCTCGAGCACGAGCTCGTGGCGCAGGTGCTCGAGGCGACCGAGGCGAAGGTGCGTGCCAAGCTCGACCCCGCCGCGCAGAAGCGTCTCGCGACGAGCTATGTCGACGACCTCGAGAAGCTCGAGCGGCTCGACCGGGCGGCCTGACCTACGAATCCAGCCTAAGCCTCAGGGGTCGAATGCGGCCCCTCCAGCAAAGCAGCGCACGAGGACTTCGACCTCGCGCCAGAGCGACCAGGAAACCCCATGAGCCAATCACCGCTTGCACGACGCTACGCCAAGGCGCTCATCGACCTCTGTGCCGAGTCGAAGAACCACGCCGTCATCGGCAAGCAGCTCGAGACCTTCGTCGAGACGTGGAAGAACTCGCCCGAGCTCCAGGGGGTGTTGAAGGGCAGCGGGGCCTCGCACACCGACAAGAAGGAGATCTTGAGCAAGATCTTCGCGCGTTTCCTCTTCGCGCCGACGACCCGCAACTTCCTGTTCGTGGTCCTCGAGGCTCAGCGCCTCGACCATCTCGAGGAGATCGTCACGAGCTTCAACGAGATGCTCGATGAGGCGACCGGGCGCGTGCGGGCGACCGTGACTTCCGCTGTGCCGCTCGACAAGCCCGAGCTCGCTCGGATCCAGACTGCGCTCGCGCGGCTCACCAAGAAGCAGGTCACACTCGACGCGCGGGTCGACCCCTCGCTCATCGGTGGGGTGGTCACGACGGTCGGCAACATCGTCCTCGATGGCAGCGTGAAGACCCAGCTCGCGAGCCTGCGCGACCGCTTCGCAGCCAATGGCTGAAGTGGCTCGAGGGCCCGAACGCAGAGCAGCGTCTGGTCGGGAGACCCGGCCGCTCACCACCGAACGAAATCAGAAATCTCGAAAATCGAAGGAACCGGGCCGCTAACGGAGACCGGACCTCACGCCAGAAAACCCGAGCCAGCCGCTCGACTAGCCAGGAAAGAACGCGATGAACATCAGCGTTGCCGAAATCAGCTCGATCATCAAGGCGCAGATCGCCGACTACGACAAGAAGGTCGAGGTCCAGGAGACCGGTACGGTCATCAAGGCCGGCGACGGCATTGCCCGCATGAGCGGCCTCGAAAACGCTATGGCCGGCGAGCTCCTGGAGTTCCCCGGTGGCGTGCGCGGCATGGTGTTGAACCTCGAAGAGGACAACGTCGGCGTGGCGCTTCTCGGCCAGTCGGACACCATCAAGGACGGCGACACCGCCAAGCGGACCGGCAAGATCGTGCAGGTCCCCGTGGGTAAGGCGCTGCTCGGCCGCGTCGTCGACGCGCTCGGCCAGCCCATCGACGGCAAGGGCCCCATCGAGACGACGGAGTTCCGCCGCATCGAGCTCAAGGCGCCCGGCATCATGACCCGTAAGTCGGTGCACGAGCCGATGATGACCGGTCTCAAGGCCATCGACGCCATGACGCCCATCGGGCGAGGCCAGCGCGAGCTCATCATCGGTGACCGCCAGACCGGCAAGACCGCCATCGCGCTCGACACCATCATCAACCAGAAGGGTGGCAACCTTTTCTGCATCTACGTCGCCATCGGCCAGAAGCAGTCGACGGTCGCCAACGTCGTGCAGCGCCTCGAGAAGTTCGGCGCGATGGAGTACACCATCGTCGTCAGCGCCTCGGCGTCCGAGATGGCCACGCTGCAGTTCATCGCCCCCTACACCGGGTGCACGATGGGCGAGTACTTCCGCGACAACGGCATGCACGCCCTCATCATCTACGATGACCTCTCGAAGCAGGCCTCGGCCTACCGCGAGATGTCGCTGCTGCTGCGCCGCCCGCCGGGCCGCGAGGCGTACCCGGGCGACGTGTTCTACATCCACTCGCGCCTGCTCGAGCGCGCGTCGAAGCTCAACGACGAGCTCGGCGGTGGGTCGCTGACCGCACTCCCCATCATCGAGACGCAGGCCGGCGACGTGTCGGCCTACATCCCGACGAACGTCATCTCGATCACCGACGGCCAGATCTTCCTCGAGACGGACCTCTTCTTCCAGGGTGTCCGCCCCGCCATGAACGTCGGTATCTCGGTGTCCCGCGTCGGCGGCGCCGCGCAGACGAAGATCATGAAGAAGGTGTCGGGCTCGCTGAAGCTCGACCTGGCGCAGTACCGCGACGTGGCCGCCTTCGCGCAGTTCGCGTCCGACCTCGACGCCGCGACGCAGCGCCAGCTCCAGAAGGGCGAGCGCCTGGTCGAGCTGTTGAAGCAGTCGCAGTACCAGCCGCTCAGCATGGAAGAGATGTCGCTCATCATCTTCGCGGGCACGGCGCCCGAGAACTTCCTCATGCCCATCGCGGTGCGCGACATCCGCCGCTGGGAGAAGGAGCTGCTCGAGTTCGTGCGCGCCCGCCACGGCGGACTCTTCGAGGAGATCAAGCAGGTCGCCGACCTCACGAAGGACGTGCGCGCCAAGATGGTCGCCGTGTGCAACGAGTTCAACCAGGTCTTCAAGGCGTCCGAAAAGGCCAAGTGATTTGACGCGCCGAGGGTGACCCGGGGCTCGGTCCCGGGCGCCTCGGTTGCGAGTCGTGCCTGAGTTGGAGTGGCTGCGACGAGGGTCACTGAAGAGATGAGTACGAGGTCGGCCATACGTGGCCAAGCGAGGCGCCTGTGTCCAAGCTAAAACTAATCCGCAAACGCATCAGCTCGGTCAAGAACACCGCCAAGATCACCAAGGCGATGAAGATGGTCGCCGCGGCGCGTCTGCGTAAGGCCCAGGCGGCCATCGAGACGCTGCGGCCGTACGCGTTCCGCACGCGCGACATCATCGCGCAGCTCGCGGCGCGCGCCGACTTCACGGACCACCCGCTGCTCGAGCAGCGCACGCCCAAGAAGGTCGAGCTGCTCATCTTGACGTCGGACCGCGGTCTGTGCGGCGCGTTCAACTCGAACATCAATCGTTCGGCCGAGCGCTACATCCGGCTCAACGCCCAGGGACACGAGACCATCGAGCTCGACATCGTCGGCCGTAAGGGTGTCGAGTACTTCAAGCGCCGCGACGTCTCGGTCAACACGGTCTTCAAGGACATCCTCGTCGACCCGAACCAGGAGAAGGCCTCGGAGATCGCCGAGCACGCCATCCGCCGGTTCACCGAGGAGGGCCTCGACGCCCTCTACGTGGTCTACAACGAGTTCAAGTCGGCCATGACCCAGAAGGTCGTGGTCGAGCAGCTGCTGCCGGTCGTGCCGGCACCTCTCGACGAGGGGACCTACCTGCCCGAGTTCATCTACGAGCCCGGCAAGCGTGAGATCCTCGACGCGGTCATCCCCGGCCACGTCACGGTGCAGATCCTGCGTATGCTGCTCGAGTCGGTTGCGTCCGAGATGGGTGCCCGTATGAGCGCCATGGACTCGGCGACGAAGAACGCGGGCGAGCTCATCTCGAAGCTCACGCTGCAGTACAACCGCGCCCGTCAGGCCGCGATTACGCGTGAGCTCATCGAGATCATCTCCGGGATGGAAGCGCTCTGAGACTCTGAGCCTCTAAGAGAAGGCGGCTGCGACCGCGAGGTCGTTGGCCAGAATGGCTCGAACATCAAGATAACGAGCCGCGAGAACGACCAGGCGATATGCACGGTCGCTGGCGGAATCAGGAACGAAGACAGAAGCCCGGCATCCGGCACCTGGCCACAGGCGCCTCGAGAGCCCAGACAGCAATGACAAGGCGCCCGCCGACAAGCGACAACGGGACGCCCACACGGACAGGAGATACGAGAATGGCAGCCGACAACCTCGCGATGGGCAAAATCACTCAGGTCATCGGGCCGGTCGTGGACGTGGAGTTCCCCGCGGGCCAGGTCCCCAAGATCCTGACCGCGCTCAAGGTCAGCAACAAGGCCATCTCGGACCTCGAGTGGAACCTCACGCTCGAGGTGTCTCTCCACCTCGGCGACTCGGTGGTTCGAGCCGTCGCCATGGACGCGACCGACGGTCTCGTGCGTGGGCTCGCCGTGAAGAATACCGGCATCCCCATCGCCATGCCGGTCGGTGAAGGCGCCCTTGGCCGCATCATGAACGTCGTCGGCGAGCCGGTCGACGGCTTCGGCCCGGTCGTCGGCGTCCGTATGGACCCGATCCACCGCCAGGCCCCGCCGCTCGTCGACCAGGACCCGTCCGTCCAGATGTTCGAGACGGGCATCAAGGTCATCGACATGCTCGCGCCCTACCAGCGCGGTGGCAAGATCGGCCTCTTCGGCGGCGCCGGCGTCGGCAAGACGGTGCTCATCCAGGAGCTCATCAACAACATCGCGAAGCAGCACGGCGGCGTGTCGGTCTTCGGCGGCGTCGGGGAGCGCACCCGCGAGGGCAACGACCTCTACCACGAGATGAAAGAGTCACTGCTCCAGGACGGCAACTCCGTGCTCAGCAAGTGCGCGCTCGTATTCGGGCAGATGAACGAGCCCCCGGGCGCCCGCGCTCGAGTGGCCCTGTCGGCGCTGACGGTCGCGGAGTTCTTCCGCGATGAGCGTGGCCAGGACGTGCTCTTCTTCATCGACAATATCTTCCGCTTCACCCAGGCGGGTTCGGAAGTGTCCGCGCTCCTCGGTCGTATCCCGAGCGCCGTCGGTTATCAGCCGACGCTCGCGACCGAGATGGGTGCGCTGCAGGAGCGCATCACGACCACCAAGAAGGGGTCCATCACGTCCGTGCAGGCCATCTACGTGCCCGCCGACGACCTCACCGACCCCGCGCCTGCTACGGCCTTCGCCCATCTCGACGCCACGACGGTGCTCTCGCGCCAGCTCTCGGCGCTCGGCATCTACCCGGCCGTGGACCCGCTCGACTCGACGAGCCGCATCCTGTCGCCCGACGTCGTGGGCGAGGAGCACTACGCCATCGCGCGCCGTGTGCAGGAGACGCTGCAGACCTACAAGGACCTGCAGGACATCATCGCCATTCTTGGCATGGACGAGCTCTCGGAAGACCAGCGCCTCACGGTGTACCGTGCGCGTAAGATCCAGCGCTTCCTCTCGCAGCCGTTCCACGTGGCCGAGGCGTTCACCGGCGCCAAGGGCAAGTACGTGAAGCTCGAGGACACCATCCGCGGCTTCAAGGGCATCGTTGAAGGCCAGTACGACGACGTGCCTGAGCAGGCGTTCTACATGGTCGGGACCATCGACGAGGTGATCGAGAAGGCCAAGACCCTCTGAGGTTCTGGTCACCCCGGCTCCGGATGGCGCTCCGAAAGGGGCACCCATCCGGGTGCCAGGGGTCGAGCCCGAAAAGCTCACATCCGCGCACACATCAGCGATGACGAGGACCCGGTAGCGCCATGGCGCGCCGGTGGAAAACCCCTCCGCTTCGCTCGCCTCCCCTTCGACCGCCCCGGCGGCCGAGGGGACCAGGACAGGAGACTAAGAGATGCAGCTCGTCGTCGTGACCCCAAAAGGCTCCAAGGTGAACACCCAGGTCGCGTCCGTGACGGTGCCCGGACAGCTCGGTGAGCTCGGGGTGCTGCCGGGACATCGGCCGCTCATCACGAGCCTCGCCATCGGCATGCTCACGTACTCCGATGGCGGCAAGACGAAGCACCTCGCGACGACCGAGGGCTTCATGGAAGTCCATGACGACGAGATCGTCGTGGTGACCCAGACCGCCGAGGACCCGGACGAGATCGATGCGACCCGCGCCAAGAAATCGCTCGACGACATCGAGGTGCAGATCAAGGCGCTCGACCCACATCACGATCCGGTCGGTTGGAAGCAGGCGCAGGACAAGCGTCAGCGCGCGCTGAACCGGCTCGCGGTCTCGCGGTTCGCGACGCCCGAGGCGCTGCGGATCCAGCAGGAGCGCCAGAAGGCGAACTGATGTCCGCGCTGGCGAACGTCCACGGAGAGTGAAGACGCCCGCTGGGCCGGCCGCCGTATCGGTCGCCTGCTGTGGCCGGCCGCAGCGCGGGCCAGCGGCAGCGACGTGCCGTCTTGAACCGAGGGTTCAGGCGCTCTTGCTTCAGGCCTCCGGGGCGCGTCAGGGCGGTCGGAAAGTCGCGGTCTCTGAGGAACCCAGCAACCAAGGAAACCAGGAGCAGGACGAAACTGCAGGCAGTTCACGGGTCTCTTCCTGGGCTCCTTGTTTCCTGCTTTCCTGAGAAATCCTTCCCACTGGGTGATTTCCTGGACCTTGCGATTGCCCTGCGGGGCGCGTCTGCATGTGTTGATTGTCGGTGACGGCGGGACTATATGCCGACCCTGGAGTTCCAAGGCGATGGCGCTCCGGGTGGGGAAGCGATGAAGTCCCAGACGTCTCCGGTGTTTCCTATCGTTGGACAATCGAACCAGGTGAACCAGGTGAGCCAGGCGAAAACGCCTGCTGAGCTGGCTGATGCGTCGTCGGCGCCGATGCCGCTGCCGAAGAAGGCGCGAGTGCCAAAGCCGCCGTGGCTCAAGGTGAAGGCGCCTGGCGGCGGTCGCTACGAGCAGATCAGGCAGCGCCTCGAAGGGCTCGACCTGTTCACGGTCTGCCAGGAGGCGCAGTGCCCCAACATCGGGGAGTGCTGGTCGGGCGGCACCGCGACCATCATGTTGATGGGCGGGACCTGCACACGTGGCTGCCGCTTCTGTGCGGTCGACACCGGCAAGCCTGCGCCGCTCGACCCGCGTGAGCCGTTCAACGCGGCCAAGGCCGTCGCGGCGATGGGCGTCGACTACATCGTGCTCACGTCGGTGAACCGCGACGACCTGGCCGATGGCGGCGCCGAACACTTCGCGTCGTGTGTGCGTGAGCTCAAGCGCTTGCAGCCCGACATCCTGGTCGAGGTGTTGATCCCCGACTTCCAGGGCCGCATGGAGGGCGTCAACGCGATCATCGACGCGGGTGCCGACGTGGTGGCCCACAACGTCGAGACGACGCGCGGGTTGACCCGCAAGGTGCGCGACGTGCGTGCGACCTACGACCAGTCGCTCGCGGTCCTGAAACACATCAAAGAGTACGGGCGCGGCAAGGGCAGGGACGGCGTCAACGTGCTCTCGAAGACGAGCATCATGCTCGGCCTGTCCGAGACCGAGGCCGAGGTCCGCGAGACACTCGTCGATCTGCGCGGCGTCGGCTGCGACGTCGTGACCTTCGGGCAGTACCTGCAGCCGTCGCCCAAACACCTGGCCGTGGTCGAGTTCGTCTCGCCCGAGGTCTTCGCGATGTGGGAGAAGGACGCCGTGGCGATGGGCTTCCTGTACGTCGCTTCCGGGCCGCTGGTGCGGTCGAGCTATCGTGCGGGCGAGTTCTACCTGCACGCGCACATCGAGGCGCAGCGCGCCGAGAAAGCGGCTCTCGAAACCACCGGAGCGGTCGTTTCCGCCGTGTCGCCCGGATCCCCCGAATCCACCACAGCCATGGACGCAGCATGAGTCAGGACGGCTTGCCGGATCCGTTGCTCGAAGGGTTGCCCAAGTCGCTGGGCGTCGACCCGAGCGAAGACGCGCGGATCCTGTCGCGGCTCGTCGAGCTGCAGGTCCATGCGCGGCAAACAGACGCGCTGCTCCAGCGCCTCGCGCGGTCGGGCCAGATTCGGCCGTTGCCCGAGACCGGGCGCTCGCGGGCTGCGACGGTAGGCGCGGGCTTCTCGCTCGAGCCGGGTGACTGGCTCTTTGGCACTGCCCGTGACTGGCCGGCGGCGCTTGCACGTGGGCTCTCGCACGAACAGATCCTGATGCAGGCGACCGGGCGCCGCCACGAGCGCACTTTGCCCGGGGCTATCTTTTCGAGAGAACTGGGGATTTCGTTGTCGGAAGGGTCACACGGCGGGCACGTGGCCGAGGCCGTGGGCTTCGGGGTCGCGGCCAATCGGCGGGGCTCGGGGCAGATCGCCATCTGCTGTCTCGGCTCGGGTACGCTGACCCTGCCCGAGACGACTGCGGCGCTGGTGTGGGCCATCGAGACGCGGGCGCGGGTCATCTTCTTGTTGCGCGGGCCACGGGCTTCGATCGAGAGGCTCGTGTTGATGCACCGGGTGCCGGTGTCGCCGGACTCGGCGCACAAGGTCTATTGGGCGCTCGAAGAGGCGCGAACTTCGCGTCCGGGGTTGCCGCTGCTCATCGACGCGCGGCATGGGGCAGGCGAGGGTGACCCGCTCGATGCGCTCGACCTGCAAAAGCGTGGGCTCCTGTCGCCCGAGCTCGAGCGGGCGCTGGCGGCCGAGGTGAAGACTGCGCTCGACAAAGCGCGTGACGCGGTGGGGGTCTGACGTGGGTGCGAATGGAACATCCATGGTCGAGGCGATTCGCCAGGCCCTCGACGAGATCCTCGCAGCACTGCCCAAAGCCGTGTTGCTGGGAACGGACATCGGCGCTTATGGCGGCCCGTTTCGCGCGACGGCGGGGCTGTTCGAGAAGTTCGGCGTCGAGCGTGTCATCGACACGCCTCCCAACCCGGCGGCGATCCTCGGCTTCTCGCGTGGGCTGAAGATCGCCGGCCACTTGCCGATTTGTGAGTTGCCGCCAGAGCTTGCGCTGCGCGCCGCCGGTGTGTTGATCGATGGCATCGGTCGTTACTTCGACCGCACGGGTGAGTATGGCGGGCCGTTCGTCGTGCGGATCCCGGTCGGCCTCGTCGACAACGGGACCCTGTCCGATGGGGACTCGCCCGAGGCGGCACTCGGCACGGCGACTGGCCTTCGGGTCGTCTGCCCGTCGCGCCCGGTCGATGCGTGGGCGATGCTGAAAGCCGCGGCGGAGTCGGCGCACGAGCCGGTCGTGGTGCTCGAGCCCAAGGCTCTGTATCGGGCTGTTGGTGCGCCATTGGTCACGGCTGAGGTCGGGCCGGACGACGTGATCGATTCGCTGCATCGGGCGCGTCGCGCGCGGCCCGGAAGCGACCTGACCATCGTGACCTGGGGGGCCGGCGTGCCGGTCTCGCTCGAGGCCGCGCAGCGGATGACGGCCGACGGGTACGAGGTCGGGGTCATGGACATGCGGGTCTTGAACCCGATGGACCTCGATACGCTGGCCGCGGCGGTGACGGCGACGGGGCGCGCGATGGTGGTGCATGACGCGGGTGGGACGGTCGCGGGTGAGGTCGCGCGGCGACTGACTGAGGCGTGTTTCCTCAACCTCGAAGCCCCGATTTCGCTCGTGTCGCACGCGGGTGCGGAGCTCGCGCCGAATCGTGAAGACTGGACACGGCGGGTGCGTGAGAGCGCGCTCGCGACCTTGGCGTTCTGACACGCCAGACACATCGACTGCGGGGCCTGCCCGAGCTCAGGGTGACAGCCTGCCCCGAGCATACACGGACACAACGAATCGCCTGGGGACACTATGCGCTACGAATTCAAGTTGCCGGACCTCGCCGAGGGCATGGTCGAGGGAGAGCTCGTCGGTTGGCTCGTCGCTGCCGGAGACGTCGTCAAGGCGGAGCAGCCCATCGCCGAGGTCATGACCGACAAGGCGACCGTGGTCATTCCGAGCCCTGTCTCGGGCAAGGCCATCGACCTGCCGTGGCAGGCCGGCGACATCGTGAAGGTCGGCCAGGTGCTGATGGTATTCGAGGCCGAAGGTGCCGCACCGAGCCAGCGCACCCATGCGGGCCATGTGATGCCGAGCGATGAGGAGAAGCCCGCGGCGGCCGTTGAAGCGACGGCGAAGGCAGTTGCGGCCCCCGTTGCAGCGCCCGTCGTGGCCGTGGCGGAGGCGCCGCAGGTGGCCGCGGTGCCGCGTGGTTCGCGGGCGTTGGCCGCTCCGGCGACGCGTCGGTTGGCGCGTGAGATGGGGATCGATATCGCCGAGGTCAGCGGCTCGGGCCCGGGTGGTCGGGTTCTGCCCGAGGACGTCACGCGGCACGCACATGCGAGTGCGGCTTCATCGACGTCGGCCCCAGCGAATGTGCCGGTCGCGCGTGTGAGTGCACCGGCGGAACGTGTGAGCGCGCCGGCTCCGAAGGCAGCGACCTGGGCGCCGACCGCCAAGACGGCCGAGGCCCCTGCCGAGGAGCGTCAGAAGCTGCGTGGGTTGCGGCGGGCCATCTACGAGACGATGGCGCGCTCGACGTCGACGGCGGCGCACTTCACGTACGTGGACGAGGTCGACTGCGAGGCGCTGATCGTTGCGCGAGAGAAGCTCGGTGTTGTGACCAAAGACAAGGGCGTCAAGCTGACCTATCTGGCGTTCATCGCGAAGGCGATTCTCCTCACGCTGCCGCGTTTCCCGAAGATGAACGCGACGGTGGACGACCAGAATCAGGAGGTCGTTCTCAAGAAGTATGTGCACCTCGGGATCGCGGCGGCTACCGATGCGGGCCTCGTCGTGCCGGTCATTCGTAACGCCGAGAAGCTCTCGTTGCTCGAGCTCGCGTGGCACATTCAGGACCTCGGTGAGAGGGCGCGCACGAACAAGCTGCGGCCCGACGAGCTCAAGGGTTCGACCTTCACCATCACGAGCCTCGGCAAGCTCGGTGGGCTCTTTGCGACGCCCATCATCAACCACCCGGAGGTCGGCATCCTGGGTGTGCACGCGATGACCAAACGCGCGGTCGTGATGGACGACGACCGGATTGTGGCGCGCCAGCGGATGAACCTTTCGCTCTCGTTCGACCACCGTCTCATCGATGGTCACGAGGGGGCGGCCTTCGCGCAGGAGGTCAAGAAGTACCTCGAGACACCCGAGCTCATGCTCCTGGAGATGGTGTGATGACCGAGCTCGAGACCAACACCGTCGTCATCGGCGCAGGCCCCGGCGGATACGTCGCGGCGATTCGACTGGGCCAGCTCAAGGTGCCGCATGTGCTCATCGAGAAAGGCGAATTGGGCGGCGTCTGCCTGAATGTCGGGTGTATCCCGAGTAAGGCGCTGATCTCTGCGAGCAAGCTCGTCGAGCAGATCCGACACGCCAAAGACATCGGCATCGAGGTCGGCGAAGTGCGCATCGACCTGACCCGGATGATGAAGTGGAAGGACACCGTCGTCGGCAAGCTGACGGGCGGGGTAGGGGGGCTCGTCAAGGGCAACGGCGGGCGCATCGTGACGGGCAGCGCACGCTTCGTCGACGCGCATCATGTCGTCGTCACAGGACCCGAAGGCGAGACGAGGATCCGCTTCGACCACGCCATCATCGCGACCGGCAGTGTGCCGAGCCCGGTGGCCGGCTTCGCCTTCGACGGCGTCAATGTGCTCAGCTCGACCGAGGCGTTGGCGTTTCCCGAGGTGCCCAAGAAGCTCGTCGTCATCGGCGGTGGCTACATCGGCATGGAGCTCGGCGGGGTTTGGCAGCGGCTCGGGGCGCAGGTCACGGTGGTCGAGTATCTCGAGCAGTTGTTGCCGGGCTTCGAGCCTGACCTGGTGCGGCCGGTGGGCAAACGTTTCAAGGACGCGGGCGGCGAGGTGCTGTTGTCGACTCGCGCCATCGGGTGGGAGGCGATCGCGGGCGCGGAGCCAGGGCGGCGCGTGAAGGTCCACATCGAAGAGCGTGCGAGTGGCGCGCGTAAGGTGCTCGAGTGTGACCACGTGCTGTTGACGGTCGGGCGGAGGCCGGTGACGGCTGGGCTCGGGTTGGAAAACCTGGGGCTGAGCACCGATGGGGCAGGCTTCCTGGCGGTCGACGGGGCGCAGCGCACGGCCGTGTCGCATGTGTTTGCCATTGGCGACGTGGCCGGCCAGCCGATGCTCGCACACAAGGCGAGCAAAGAGGGCGAGGTCGCGGCCGAGGTCATCGCGGGCCATCCCGCGGCGTTTGATTTTCGAGCGATGCCGGCGGTGGTCTTCACCGACCCGGAGATCGCGACGGTCGGGTTGTCGGCCAAAGACGCCAAGGCCCAGGGCCTGGACGTCGGAGTCGGGAAGTTCTTGTTCGCGGCGAACGGGCGGGCCCTGTCGTTGAACGACAGCGACGGGTTCGTGCGCGTGGTCGTCGACAAGGCGAGCGGTGTCCTGCTCGGGTTCGAGGCGGTCGGACCCGAGGTGAGCAACCTCGTGGCGGAGGCCGCGCTGGCGCTCGAGATGGGGGCGCAGGCGAGCGAGCTGGGCACGACGATCCACGCACACCCGACGTTGGCCGAGGCGGTCATGGAGGCTGCGAACGCAGCGCTCGGGCATGCGGTGCACGCGCTCAATCGCTGAGCGACGGGAGGACCCTTGCAGAGGTCAGAAGACGTGTGCCCTTGCCGGGTCAGGTTCCCGTACGACTCGACGTGGGATCTCGAGCGTGACCTCGGCGCAGAGCTCGAAGCCGCCGGACCTGACCGCATCCGCTGTCGTCATTGTGGGCGGGCCTGGTTGGCGATGCCGCTGCCGGGCGGGATCTACGGCGACACGCTGTGGCGCGAGGTCGAGCCGGGCGACGCGTAGTTGCGATCAGGCGGTCTTCGGGGCCGATGGTCGGCGTGTTCGCCTCAGCCTCCGATGTAGGCGTCGGCTTCGATCTCGATGAACAGGGCCGGGTCGATGAGCTTGCTGACCTCGACCATGGCCATGGCCGGGCCGATGGCGCCGAAGTACTCGCCGTGGACGCGCCCGATGGCCTCCCATTGCGAGATGTCGGTCACGTAGACGCGGGTGCGCACGACGTCGGCGAGTGTCGCGCCAGCGTTGGCGAGCGCGGTCTTGATGATCTCGATGGCGCCGCGGGTCTGGTCGGCGGCGGTCTCGCCAGGTGAGGTCGTGCCCGAGACGTGGACGTAGGGGCCGACGCGGACGGCGCGTGAGTACCCGAGGACCGGCTCCCACTTCGAGCCCGAGCTGATGTTCTGTCGCGACATGTGGATTCTCCCGGCGAGGCGTTTCGCGGCCGGACCACTAACACCGACCAGCAGACAGGTCGAGGAGTGCTGCGAACGCCTGGCACGGCATTCATTGCCGCTCGAGGGTGAAGCCGCCAGCGTTCCGATAGGTGTTGCGGCCGACGCGGGTGAGGCCCTCGGGACCCCAGTTCGTCCAGTGGAGGGTGAGTGCGGTGCCGTCGCATTCCCAGGTGCCCGGGTCGCCGTTGTCCCGGGCGAAAGTGCCGTCGGCGTTGAGCGTGACGGTGCCACCCCAATGCGGGTGTTGTGCCCGATAGGTGCCAGCGACCCAGGTCGGCCGGATGAGGTCGAGCGAGAAGCCCGGCGGTGAGGTGCGATAGGCCGCTGGCCCGGCGCGGACGAGCGGCTCTTTGCCCCAGCGGGTCCAGTCGAGGACCAACGTCGTGCCATCGAAGGTCCATCGGCCGGGGTCACCGTTGTCGCGCGCGTAGGTGGCGTCGGCGTTGAGCGTGACCGTGCCGCCCCAGTGCGGGTGCTGCGCGCGGTAGGCCCCGGGGATGAAGGCGGGGGTCTGCAGCTCGAGGATGAAGCCGTTGGTCGAGCGGTAGGCGTCGCGCCCCGTGGGGGTGAGCCCCTCGGGGCCCCAGTTCGTCCAGTGTAGGACGAGGTTGGTCCCGTCGAAGGACCAGGTGCCGGGGTCGCCGTTGTCGCGCGCATAGGAGCCGTCGGCGTTGATGGTGACCGTACCGCCCCAGTGGGGATGTCGGGCGCGATAGACGCCCGGTGAAAAGTGGGCGTGGGCGGTGGCAAAGGGTTGCGGGGCTGGGTTCTTGGGCGCGGGCGTGGGCTTGGCGGGATCAGGGGGGGCTGGGACGGGCGCGACGGGGGCGGCCGGGGCTGCGCAGTGGGCGCGGTTCCAGGCCTGGGCTTCGTCGTAGTTCGTCGTGCTCTTGATGTCGGAGGCGAGGACGGCCCACCAGGTGCCGGCGGCGGCGCGGCAGCTTCCGCGCTGGGCGATGTTGAGAGCCCCGGTGAAGTACCGGTCGCACATCCACTCCATGTTGGCCTTGAAGTCGTCGTCACATTGCCGCTTCGAGAGGCCGTTGGTGTTCAGGTAGCAGAGGTCGTGCTGGTCGCAGGCGGGCTTGAAGTAGTTGCGATAGAAGCCCGAGGCGGGGTCGGGGCTCGGGTTCGAGCAGCCGTTGGTCTGACCGCTCTTCACCGCGTGATCGATGCAGGCGAACTCGGCGCGCCTCGGGACGTCGCGAAAGGTGTTTGCGGGCAGCGCCGGGCAGGTCTTGTCGCCGCAGGTGACACATCGCCAGCCTTTCCAGCAGGTTCCCTGACCACCGACGAAGCCGAAGTCGCACTTGTAGGGCTTGTCGGGGCAGTCGGCCAAGGCGGATGACGAGGGGATGGCCGCGAAGGCGACGAGAGACACGAGGACGCGCAGGTGTGGCTTCAAGTGCGTTCTCCAATCGGAGGGGTGTGGGCGACGGTGGGACCAGTCAGGATTTTCATGGGTCGGTGGTCCTGTCAAATCGACGAGCGCGAGCGGCCAGCGGTCGCGACGAGCAGGTGCGGAGCGCGGTTCTGGGGCTCCGTACGGGCGACCGATTGCGATGAAGGGTTCCAGTCGCTGGGCTCGACGATGGGCCGGAGCTTGAAACTCGGGCCGCGGTGTGACAATGCGACCGCCCTTGACTGCCGCCTCGTGGTGAAAACGATGCGCGCGGTCGTGGGGGATTCCAGAAGTCCTCGCGGAGACCTCGACATGTCGCAAAGCCCCAAGTTTTCCGCCCGGTTGGATCGTAAGCCGGCCCGCAAGGGGCGGGCCATGATGGCGTTCGCCGACTCGCACGGGAACATCATGGAGCACCCGGACCTCGAGATGCTCGGGTGGGATGGCGAGTGCTGGCGCCCGCTCGGAGACGACGAGCTCGTGGCATTGCCCGAGGGCAGTGACCTCTTCACGTTGCCGGCCCGTAAGGCGGCTGGCTTCGACCGTCAGGCCGACGAGGTCGTTGTCTTCGATGAGCCGGGTACGACGGCCGTCGCGTGTTTCATCGCGCCGGCCTATCTGCGTTTGTTGCTGCCCGCTTACGAGACTGCAGACGAGGCGCCGGCACTGCCGTTGTTCGCTTATGCGGCGGTCGGCGTGCGCGATGGCGAGCTCGTGTCGGCGACGATTCGGGTGGACCCGGACATCCGCCAGGACCCGTTCCGCTTCGACATCGAAGACATCACCAGGCGGGTCGCGGCACGCCTCGAAGCCAACCCCGACAACCGCCTCATCAAACATATGGAGCGGTGCGCGCTGGACTACCATTGCCGCGCCGCGCAGAACTACTTCCTCGACCGCTTCGAGGCGCCTATGCCGGCGGCCCCGACGTGCAATGCCTTGTGTGTCGGGTGCATCAGCTTTCAGCCCAAGGCGGGCGACGACATTCCGAGTGCAGCGCACGACCGGATCCAGTTCGCGCCGACGCCCCAGGAAATCGCCGAGGTCGCGCTCGGACACATCGAGCGTGTCGGTGAGAACGCGGTCGTCTCGTTTGGCCAGGGCTGCGAGGGCGAGCCGCTCATGCAGGGCGACAATCTCATCGCATCGGTGCGGATGATTCGGGAGAAGACCAGGGTCGGCATCGTCAACCTGAACTCCAACTCGTCGCGCCCTCATGTGGTCGAACGCCTGATGGACGCCGGGCTCGACAGCCTGCGCATCTCGACCAACAGCGCGCGTAAGAACGTGTACCACGCCTATTACCGCCCCATCGGCTACGGCTTCGAGGACGTGAAGAAGTCGGCGCGTGTCGTGCGCGACCGCGGTGGCTGGGTCATGCTCAACTACTTCGTCTTCCCCGGCGTCACGGACACCGAGCCCGAGCTCGAGGCGCTGTCCGAATGGATCGAGGAGGCGAAGATCGACATGGTCCAGCTGCGCAACCTCAACATCGACCCCGAGCAGTATCTCGCCGCGGTGACGGCGGTCGGCCACGTGGTGGCTCCGATGGGGCTGCGGGTGTGGCTCGACAAGCTCGCGGCGCGGTTCCCACACCTGCGCTTCGGGTACTTCAACCCGCCGCGGGTCAACATGGAAGCGCCGGTCCAGCACGCCTGGCTCGGCTGAGCCCAGACAGACAATCCGAGTTGATTCGAGCTTCAAGTATCTTGGATTTCGAGAGGAACCTTCGACATGCCCATCTACGAATATCGCTGTGACGCTTGTGGCAACCTCCAGGAGGTCATCCAGAAGATGAGCGATGCCCCGCTCAAGCTCTGCGCCAGCTGTGGCGAAGAGGCGCTCGGCCGGGTCATGAGCCGGACGAGCTTCGTCCTCAAGGGGTCGGGCTGGTACGCGACCGACTACAAGGCGCCCTCGAAGGAGGCGAAGTCCGAGATGAGCAAGCAGAACATGGCCTCGGGCAAGGCGAAGAGCGAAGCGAGTGCCGCGGCCGAGTCGGCTTCGAGCTCGACCTCGACGCCTGCCAGCACGGCCGCTCCGTCGGGTCCCACCAAGAGCGACTGAGCCTTCCGGTAGAAGAACTCAGGGCGATACACAACGGTCGTAGTCGGAGCGACAGGACACCTCGTCGGTCGTGTCGACACACGCGTTGTAGACCCGCTTGCAGATACACTCGAGCGAGGTGCATTCGGGCTCGGACGGGTCGCGGGCGACCGGCTGAAGCCCGAGGCAGGTCGCGCGTTCCGACTCGCAGTCGACGGGGGCGAACGCGTAGAGGCACTTGTCGAACCACTGGTTGCACGTCGCGGCGTCGGCGCCGCTGGGCCACAGATAGGTCTCGCAGGTGGCACACATGGCAGCATCGGGTGTGCCTTCGCGACATGTCTCGCGGATGGTCGGCGGCGACGGGCAGACGGCTGTCCATTCATCGGACTTGCCGTCGCAGTCGAGGTCCAGCAGCGCCGACGACGGGAACGCCATCGTGACGACGAGCTCGATGTCGCCAGAGACGTCCGGTGTGGCGTCGCCCGCATTGTCATCAGGCAGGCTCGATGGGGCACAGGTGTCGCCGACGCGCAGGCCATGAAAGCCGGGAGCCAGGGTTCCGAGCAGGGCGCTCGTCATGCCGTTCGGGGTGTAGAAGAGGACACGGTCGGTGGCCCCGTCGACCAGCGACTCCTCATTGCGGTCCCAGGCGCGGTCCCCGTCCTGGTCGAGGTAGGCCAGGACGAGCGCTCTTGCGACGGTGCCTTCGCCGTCCTCGACGGGGTGTAGGAGCGAGTCGGGTGGAGGGGCGTAGAGGCGGACCTCGAAGCGCGCGGGAAACGTCCCTGCGGCCGAGACCTCTTGCTCGACGGCGGTGTCGAGCGCGAGTGTCGAACCTTTGGTGGGGGCCCAGAAGATGCCGAGGCGCAGGGTGCCGGTGGGGGCGTCTGAGCCCGTGGCTTCGGAAGCGGGAAGGAGGCGCACGGTGCCGCTCAGGGTGAACAGGGCCTCGCCTGGCCAGCGGCCATCGACCGCCGGCTCGCCGCAGCCGAGGGCGCCGATGCAGAGGCGCAGGAGGGCTAGGCCGATGAGCCGGGATGTGCCGTCGTGTGTCATGGCAGGAGCACTCCGAAGCCAAGCCCGATGGTCGGGACGACCCGTGGCTCGAGGACGCCTTCGCCCCCTCGTTCGCCCTCGCGTTCGCCCCCGCGTTCGACAGTCATGAGGTAGGCCTCCGCCCCGACGTCGAGCTGAACTGCGAGGTCGGGATGACAACGCCCACTCAGCCCGGACAAATGGGCCGAAGCGGCCGACCACCTGGTCTTTGGACGGGGCGCGGCCGGGGCCTTCGAAGCGTTGGGCGAGCCAGTCGACGCCGAGTCGCACACCGAATCCCAGGCCGTGGCGACCGAGGTCGACGAGCTTGTAGAGGCCGAGGTCGAGCCCCAGGAGGCGCTGTGTCATGCCGACATAGGCGTTGTCGCTCGCGCTCTCGGCGAAGCGTAGGCGCAGGGCGAGGTCGGCGAGGTCGAGCTGGCCCGACACGGCACCCGCCAGCATGAGGCCGGTCTCGGGCAGGAGCGGGCCCGCGACCTCGAAGTCGGCGCCGATCGAGACGGCCTTGCGCTCGGCCTGTCCATAGCCGCGACGGACCGCGTGTCGGTAGGGCACTCGTGCGAAGTCGTCGTTGTCGAGGTCGGTGACCCGGCCCGCAACGCTGGGTCGCTCCGACTCGAAGACGGCCGCTGTCTCGCGTCGCCTCACGAGGTAGCGGCCCGGCCGCAAGACGAGGTGGGTGCCCGCGCGGGCGTCGAGCTCGGCCGCGACCTCACGCGCGCCGAAACGTTCGAGCACGACGTAGTGGCCGGGTTGCGACAGGTGTAGTCGCCCGAAGCCGGCGTCGCGGTCGAGCTGTGTCACGACGAGCTCTTTGTGCCCCTGCATGTCGAACGAGAAGGTCGGGTGCTGGACGACCGCGGTCGTGCTGGTCGAGGCCAGGGTCTGCGCGTAAGCGTAGCGATAGGCCTCCGACAGGGTCACGCGTTGGTCGCCCGAAGTGTCGGCCGCCCCGGAGAGGCCGGTGACGAGGTGGTGGGTGAAGATCCCGCCGCCGAGGCGTTCCGACTCCTGGGCGTCTTCGGACTCGGCCGAGCTCGTGATGATGGCGAGGCCTTCGCTCTGCAGCGTGTCGGTGGCGTCGATGGTGAAGAGCTCGGCAGGGGTCGCGCCCTTCTTTCGGAGCAGGCCGCCCGAGCGACAGGCGTCGACCATGATGACGCTCAGGTCGGCGCCGAGCGCCTTCACCTCGGACTTGAGCGAGGCAAACGGCAGCATCGTGTCGCGCAGATGCAGCGCCTTCGAGTCGGCATGCCCGCTATAATAGACGAACATGAGTGGGCGGGCCCCTCCGGCCGATATCAACAGGCGGGAGCGCAGGCTCGCGATTGCGCGCACCACTTCGGTGGTGTCGCGGCCGAGCAGGAGCACCACGTTCTCCGGAGCGACGCCCCCAAGTCGTGTGAGCACGTCGGCCATTCGCTGCGCGTCGCGCTCGGCGAAAGAGAGGCGGGGCTCTTCGGAGGCGCCCTCATTGTTGCCGACGACCAGGGCGAAACGTTCGTTTGCCAGGGCCGTGCGGGGGGCTGCCAAGAGGCAGAGCAAGAGCGTAGCGAGGGCGATGATGGTCGCGCTCGGGGCGCTCGCAAAGGCAGAGGGGCGGAGGTCCTTCACTGCCGGCCTCCGGTGCGTTTGTGAAGCTGCCAGGTGCGTATTGCGCAACCGCTTTTGTGCGGTGCGGTGAGCGTTGCGTTTGCGCCTGCGGCTGTGCCAGGCGAGGCCACGA
Source organism: uncultured Myxococcia bacterium (assembly GCA_942493285.1). GTDB lineage: Bacteria > Myxococcota_A > UBA9042 > PHBI01 > PHBI01 > WYBB01. Next base: position 3,411,413 of record OW818691.1, on the reverse strand, counting down.
GGTCTGCAAAACCAAACGGGTCCGGGCAGAAGATGGCGGTGATGGTCTCGGTGCCCGGGACGTCGTCGAAACGCATGGCGGTCGGCAGGACCTGGGGCGCGTCGGTGTCGGGCAGCGGGACGGCGCGTGTGGCCAGCGGGTCGTCTGCTTGGGGGGCCTGTGGCGCTGCTGGTACCTGGGGCCAGCAGCCGTAGGTGTGGCCGAGCTCGCCCTGGCCGATGATGAGGAGGTAGCCGTCGGTGAGTGCCCAGGCGCGAAAGCCCAAGCGGTCGCCGGGCGAGACCTCGTCGCCGCTCGCGATCGGGCGGCTACGGGCGCCGTCGTGGACATTAAGCTCGAGCTCGAAGCGGGTGCCTTTCAGCGTCCGTACGTCGCCATCGGGAAAAGGACTCGGGGTGTCCCTGGTCGACCACGGACGCGCGGTGAAGAGTGCCAGCGCGGCCAGCGCCAGCGGGACGAAAAGAGCGCGTAGGACCGGCCAACGTCGGCGGAGGCGGGTAGGCACATAGGAGGCCGTTGCCGCGGGGCGCGGGACGAGGGACTCAGCCGTGTCGGTCGTCACTGACGAAGCGAGGCGGGCGCGACAGAGGTCGCATGAGGCGAGATGGACCTGGTGCCGGTCCGCGTCGTGCTCATCGGAACGGGGCGGCAAGCGGGACTCAGTTCCCCGAGTCGTTTGCGCACGTATTGTAGAGCTCTTTGCAGTCGGCGGCCTCACCGCCGTCGGCGATGCAGTCGTCGTAGACGGGCATACAGGCGTCGGGCTCTGGGGCGGATTCCGTGCCTGTGCCCTGGTCGGTGCCAGCGTCGGCTCCATCGCCCGGCTCGGGCTTCGGTTCGCTGCCCGAATCGGTTCCGGAGTCGGTGCCTGAATCGGTTCCGGGGTCGGCTGGCGACTCCGGCTGGTCAGGGTAGGCGCAGGCGACGTAGTCGAGCTTGCAGGCGACGGCGTCTTCGGTCGCGTCGAAGCAGTCGAGGTAGGTCAGAAAGCAGGCCGACTCGGCGTCGAACTCGAGGCTGCCCAGCGCCTGGATGGCGCGTGTGTCGTCGCGCCCGGCTTCGACGCCTTCGCCGCCGTCGTCGCAGCCGAGGGCCGGCAAGGCAAACGGGAGGACCAGCAGCGAGAACAGTCGGAGGGTCGGCGTCTTCGAGTTCATGTGGACTCCTTGGTCGGCGCAGCGCGCCCCAGACGAACTTCGTCGGTGACCGCTGCCTGGCGCCACCCGCTGGGTGACATAAGCTATAGCACCCCACGGCCCCCAAACCGAAAACGAAGCATCGACTCTGCCCTGCGCCCTAACCAACCTCTCACAAGCGCGTGACACGCCTTGCAGGCGGACCTCCGACCTCCCTACTGTGGGCTCGAATCGGTCCAGAGAAGGTTGGTCACATGCGTCACCTCGTCGCGTTAGCGTCTGTTCTGCTCGTCGCCCAGGCTTGTGAACCCAAGGCGGAGGACTCCGCCCCTGAGGTGAGCAACCTCCAGGTGACGCTGGTCCCGATGTCGGTCGGCGTCCCGGTCGAGCTGTCCGGCACCTTGTTCGTCGAAGACGCAGACGGCGACGTGAACCGCCTGATGCTGGCCATGAGCCGCCCCGACGGGAGTGCGGTCGGCCAGCTCGAGCTGCCCATCAACTCGAACGGGCTGACCAGCGGGTCACTGCCTTACACGTTCCAGTTCACGGCCGACGTGGCAGGCACACATCGCGTCACCGCCTGGGTCATCGACGCGAAGAACCAGGAGAGCAACCGTGTGACTGCGTCCACGTCCGAGGTCGGGGGCACTGACTCCGCGCCGGACATCACCAACTTCTATCTCGACAACACCCGGGCCTGGGTCGACATCGCGACGCCGATGCCGGTCAGCTTCGACTTCACCGACGGCGACGGCAACATCGACACCCTGCATGTCCTCGTGAAAGCGCCGGATTCGACGACGGTCTTCGAACGAGAAGTCGCGCTCGACCTCGCCGGCCAGACCACGGGCTCGACGCTGAAAGAGGTCTTGTTCACAGCACCCGCGGCTGGGCGCTACACCATGCAGGTCGCTGTCTCGGACGCCGACGGTCAGCGCTCGGCCCCCTTGTCGTTGACCTTCGACGCCCAGGTCGCCGAGACCCGCGCGCCGTCGGTCTCGAACCTGCAACTCACCGACTCCACCCTGCCGACGCTGAATCCCGCCAAGCCCGCGACGCTCACCGGCACCTTCGATTTCTCGGACGTCGACGCCAACTCAGCGGCCGTCGTCGTGACCTTTCGGCGCATAGGCGGCGTCACCGTCGCGTCTGCTCGAACGACCCCGAATCTGACCGGAGTCTACCGCGGCACGGTCCCGTTCACGCTCGCCGTCACGCCCCTCTCACTCGGCCTGCACGAGCTCGTCGTGACGCTCGAGGACACCGATGGCAACGTCTCGAGCGAGCTCAAGCGCAACCTCGATGTGACGCGCAGCGACACGGCGCCCGTCGCGAGCAACCTCGGCCTGCCCGGCGTGCGCGCCTGGGTCGACATCGCGACCGCCATCCCGATGACGCTGGCCTTTGCCGACAGCGACGCCAACGTCACGACCCTCAACGTGCGTATCAGCTCGCCGTCGGGAGCCATCGCGACCCTGACTTCGTTCGACCTGCCGATCGCGTCCGGGCAGACATCTGGCAATGTGTCCGTCGCGATTCCGTTCACGGCCCAGGTCGCCGGCCGCCATAAGTTCTACGCCTCGCTCACCGACGCCGCCGGTGAGACCTCGGACGAGGTCTGGCTCACCTTCGATACTACCGTCGCCTCGACCACGGCCCCCAAAGCCTTCGCGCTCGAGGTGATCAACATCGACGCCACGGCTGCCAAGCCGTCCACGCTGTCCGGCTCGCTCCGCTTCGAGGACATCGACGCCAACGCGACGACACTCGTCTTGCGTATCCTGCGCCCCGACCAGACCCAACTCACCGAGTCGCGTACGACCCCGGCCGCCTTGTCGGGCACGGCTGGACTGGTGCCATTTACGCTGGCGTTCACCCCCGACCTCGCCGGCTACTTCACGCTCGAGGCCTGGGTCGAAGATGCCCAACAACAGGCGTCCTCGAGGCTCACCCGCGGCGTCAGCGTCGCCACTTCGGACAGCGCGCCTCAGCTTACGGGGCTGGATCTCGGCGCTTCGCGAGGCCTGCTCAATGTCGCGTCGACCTTGTCCGGAACGCTTGCGTTTACCGACGCCGATGCCAACGTCTCCACCCTGCACCTGCGGATCCTCGCCCCGGGCGGCGCCGAGGCGCTCGTCGTCGACCAACCGCACACTCCCGGCCAGGCGTCTGGCAACCTGAGCTTCACCCAGGCGTTCACGGCGACCGTCGAAGGGCGCCACACGCTCGAGGCCTGGCTCACCGACGCCGCCAACGAGACGAGCAATCGGATCTCCCGAACCTTCGACGCGCTGCGCACGAACACGACGCCGGTCATCTCGTCGTTGACCTTGACCCTCCCGACGCTGCTCAACAATGAAGAGGCGCTCATCACGGGGCAGGTCGCCTTCACCGATGTCGACGCTGACGTGACGACCGTGCTCAGCCGTGTCCTCGCGCCCGACAACTCGGTTCTGACCGAGTCGATCGTCCCGACCTCGGTCGCAGGTCTGACGTCCGGGCTCATCGACCTGGACCTATCCGTCACCCCGACCACGGCCGGTGTCTACCGACTCGAAGTCTGGCTCCTGGACGCGATGAACCAGGCGTCGAGCAAGCAGCTTCGTACGCTCACGGTGCTCGACACCCGACCGGTCGCACGCACGCTCACGGCCCTGCACGAGCAGCTCTTCCGCACGAAGGCCTCGACCATCTCCGGGTCGGTCGAGCTCCTCGACGCCGACGCCAACCTCGTGACCCTGGAGCTCCAAGTCTATCGCCCCAATGGCACCACCTGGCCAAAGACGACCCTCGCGCTCGACAACGCCAATGGCCAGTCGCAGATGGTCGTGCCGTTCACGCTGACGCTCACCCCCGACGCGACCGGCATCCATACGTTGCACGCCTGGGCCATCGACGCGGACGGCCAGGCAAGTGCCGCGACCACCCGCACGCTGCAGGTCTTCGATACCAGCAATGTCGCCAGCGCGTGCTCGGCGCTCGCCGTCGACTGCACGGGTGAGGGCTTCTGCTACGACGTGTCGACCTCGACCTGCGACTACTTCGAAGAGCGCCTGCTCACGCCACCGGACATCTGCGACGGCCTGACGGCTGGCACCGAGGCGCTCTGTGTGTCGAGCACGACCGACCCCAACAGCCCGCTCCTCACCGAGACAAACCGCTGCAAGTTCGTGCAGTTCTGGTCTTATCCGACGGACTTCCCGATGGACTGTCGCTGCCCCGAGTCGCGCTTCGACCAGCGCTGTCTGCGCCCCTACTTCACGAGCCAGGCGACGTCGTTCGGCACCGGGCCGCGTATCCGCACGCTCGCCGCGACCATCCAGCCGTGGCGCGGGACGCTCGTCGGGCGTGAGTGGTTCCTGCCCGTCAAGTGGTCGACTTCGAACCGCCCCAACGAGACGATGATCTTCGGGATCCACCTCGACACTGGCAACCGCCGCTACGTATCGGGCGCCTACAACGACCCCGCCAACGGCTACACCGAGGTCGGCTCGGGCGCGCCATTCGTTCAGGTCATGGACCTGAAACTGCACAGCGACAACCAGCTCTATGCTGTCGGCGCAAGCTCGGACATCGCGGCGCCGAAGCTCTGGCGTGTCGACCCGACGACCGGCAACCGCACCTTGCTCTTCGACGAGGCGACGGCTCCCGAATCACAGCTCTGCCCGAACTTCTCGTCGTTGCCCGGCCGCAAGGTCGTCCAGATGGCAACCCAGGGGTTCACCATGGATGCCTCGGGCCGCTTCTATTTTTCCAACGTCGGCATGCCCGGGCCTTCGATCCTGCGGATGACCGTCGCGGGTGTCGGGGGCGCCACGGTCACCTCGTGCGACTACCTGACCCGGGTCATGGACTGCCCCCTGTGCACGACGCAGCAGAATGTCGGCGGCGGCTGGGACACGGTCCAGTTCGACCTGACGGCGTTCGAGATCCAGGGCACGAAGCTCTACACCGTCACCGACAAACGTTTCTTGTCCGTGGACTTGCAGACCGGCCACCGCTCGCTCATCTCGTTCGCGTCCGACGTCGGCGCCATCGGCACCGGCCCCATCAATGGCGAGGGCCTGGCCGACCGCTGGACCACCTGGGATCCCCATCGTGAGGTCTTCTGGACGGTCGGGATCCTCGGCGGCTCGATGGCCGTGACGGTCGACCCGACGACCGGCAACCGCAACGCCTGGCCGTGTTTCCACGACACACGCGGTGTGCTGGACGGGTGCGGCGGCACGGGCATGGCCCTTGTCCCGGGGCCGCTCAACTTCGGCGGCATGGTCATCGACCCGCTCCCACCCCACGACCTCTACTTCGCCCACGACCTGTTCTCGGTCGTGAAGTACGAGGTGCGGACCGGCAACAGCTACATCTTCTCGTTGTGATTCGAGCGTAGTGGGCGTGCGGTCGCGCGTGCCCACGACGCGCAACACGACCTGGTGTAGGCTCCCTCCGAACGCCAGTCTGGAGGAGTCGTTATGTTCTGGGTCACCATGATCATGCTCATCGTCGCGGGCCTCGCCGCGTGTCTGCCCCAGTGGGCGAGGTCCAACTCGGGTGTCAGCGGCATGCGCGACGCTTTCCGCCCGGTCGAAGGCATCATCGGGCTCGTCGCCGTCGTGTGGGGGCTCGTCTGGATCGTGTTCCTGCTGATGCACATCGGCACCTTCCCGGTCGCCCCGCTCTTCTACATCTTCAGCGTCATCGTCGGGCTCTTGCTGCTCGGTGTCGGCTTCGCGCTCGGCGGCAAGACGTTGGCCGGCCTCTTTGGCAGCGGCGGAGCGGGCAAGGCGCTGTCCACCAAACACGGTGAGCTCGCCCCGCGACGCCACAGCCTCGGTACCAGCGCGCTCATCACCGCCGCGCTCAGCATCATCATCGACCTCGTCAACGTCTGAGGCTCTAACGACGCCCAGAACCTTGGGGGGGCGGCCGGTCACAATCCTCCGGCGCGCCATCGTTGCCGTCGAGCCGCCACCTGTAATAGCGTGGCCGCAGTGCCCGGTTGCGGACCGGGTCACTTCGTTTCCCCGCCACCTCTCGAGGTCCTCATGAGCGCTTGGCGACTCGCCCTGCTGGCCCTGCTGGCATGGCCTTCAACGTTGGCCATGCTCACGGCCTGCGCCGACGGCGCCCCCGTCCCGGCCGGCCGTGGATCCCGCCTCGAGGTACGTGTAGCACCCCTGTCGCTCCCGACGTTGACCAACGCCTGTTACGGGATCGCTGTGCTCGATGAAGCGCTCGCCCCGGTCTGGTCGGTCCCATCCGTCTGCGCCGACAGCTATGGCGACGGCACGAGCGACCTGACCTACATCGGCACCTGCGACGCGACCGACCTCAACGACGATGGGCAGGCCAACGCGACGGTCGTCCTCACCATCGTCGGCCTCTACGGCCCGGACACAGACGGCGACCAGGCGCCTGACCTGCTGACCGACTACAAGAACCCGTGCGCCGCCCCGTATGCGCCAAACGGCTGCCGGATCCTCACGACGTGCAACGAGAACGAAGACGTCCTCGTCGAGCTCAACCTCACCGTCATGCGTGAGGCGAGACAGGGCTTCTTCGACGTGGCCATCACCTTCGAGGACATCTTCTGCTCGGCCAAGGTGGACTGCGCCTACCCCGCGACCGAGGCCGCGCCCGCGCGCCCCATCGAGCTCGTCTTCGACCCGGTCAGCGGCGACCGTGTGCAGACGGTCGTCTGGGCCTTTGCCTGCACCGATGGTGATCCCGGCGACGACGCGGATGCTGTATCCGACTCGACCCACCTCTACATGGACGACGTCGTCCTGCGCTGCGGCGACACGCGCTACACCATCCGCCCGTCCGATGGGCCCGGCAACCTCTACCCCGGAGGCGTCGGCGCCCCCGCACCACTCGTCCAGGCGATGGTCTTCGAGGGCCGTGAGGCCATCACCAACGGCGACCTCGATGCCGACAAGCTCTACTGGAACGTCGCCCTCGGACTCGACGCCGACTTCTTCTCGCCGGCCTTGCCCGCACTCGCGCCGGACTGCGTCTTGGAGACCCGCGCCACCGCCACTCGCGGCCCACTCTTGGACGGCCGCACACCGCCCAACACCAACTACCCCTACGTCCTGGTCTCGGTGCCCATCAACTCGGGCGCTGCCATCATCTGCACGCAGCACGGCCTCGACGCGGGCGGGGACCAGGCCGGCGTATCGACGCAATACACCGGCCCGAGCCAAGACGGCTCCGGCTTCAGGTCAATCGACCTTGGCCACTTCGCGTTCCAGAGCGGCGGTAGCGTCGTGACCTCACCCATCTTCATCGACGAGTGCCTAGAGGTCCCGTCTCCCTGTGCCCCGACCGCCCAGTGTTTCGACCTCGACCAGGGCTTCGACTGCCGTTGTGCGCCGGGCTTCGATGGTGACCCATTCGCGGCCGGTTGCGTCGACCTCGACGAGTGTGGACTCTCGACCGACAACTGCTCCGACGACGCGACGTGCACCAACGCGCCGGGCTCGTTCGAGTGTGAGTGCAACCCGGGCTTCACCGGGGACGGCGTGACGTGTGTGGACATCGACGAGTGCCAGTCGAACAACGGCGGCTGCTCTGCGGACGCGACGTGTTCCAACACGGCGGGCTCACGCACCTGCGAGTGCGACGCCGGCTTCAGCGGCGACGGGCTTACGTGTGTCGACCTCGACGAGTGTGGACTCGAGACCGACGACTGCTCGGCCGACGCTACGTGTTCCAACACACCGGGCTCGTTCGAGTGTGAGTGCAACCCGGGCTTCACCGGGGACGGCGTGACGTGTGTGGACATCGACGAGTGCCAGTCGAACAACGGCGGTTGCTCGGTCAACGCGACGTGTTCCAACACGACGGGCTCACGCACATGTGAGTGTGAGCCCGGGTTCACGGGCGACGGGCTCACCTGCACCGACCTCGACGAGTGCCAGACCAACAACGGCGGGTGTGCGGTCGACGCCCTGTGCACGAACACGCCGGGCTCACGCACGTGCGCCTGCGGCCCAGGCCTCACCGGCGACGGTTTCACCTGCGAATACCTCGTGACCATCTCGGCCAGCACGTCGAACTACAACCTGTTCGCCGCGACCGGCAGCCCGACCGCCGCACGCGCCTACGTCGTGACCGTAGCGCCCGGCGTCACCCTGTCGTCGACCAGCACGTCGGTCGCGGCCTTCCAGACGGGGCCGCTCCCTGCCGGCTCGACAGTCCGCCTCATCAACAACGGCAACCTCTACGGGGCCGGTGGACGCGGGGGCAATGCCGGTGACTCGGCCTATGCGGCCGCGGGCGGGGGCGCCGGTGGTGACGCCATCGCGGCCAGCGTGCCGGTGACCATCGACAATACCAACGGCACCATCTTTGGTGGTGGGGGCGGCGGGGGCGGCGGGTTCCTGTGCACCCGCAGCAACGTGCTCGCGTGTGGGGGCAGCGGCGGCGGCGGGCGCGGCAGCACACCCGGGGCCGCGGGCTCGAAGGGCACCTGCTTCTCGGGGGCGAGCTATCCCAACGGTACCAGCGGCAGCGCGGGCACGACGGCCGCCCCCGGAGGCGGTGGTGGTGGGGCGTCCAGCGGCTACTACCCCAACCAGTACTCCGCCCCGTTCTACTGCACCGCAGCGGGTGGCGGCGCGGGTGGCGACTGGGGGGCGAGCGGCGCCAACTCGGGCACCTCGTACCTCGATGGTGCGGTGCAATACAGCCCGACCGCGGGTGGGGCCGCAGGTCACGCCGTGCGCCTGAGCAACGGTGCCAGCGTCACCTGGCTTGGCGGCAACACGGCCGCACGCGTGAAGGGGCCTGTCCTGTAGGCCGATGGGCCCGTAGGTCACGAGTCCGGCGGGGCCGTCCGGCGGGCCAAGGGGCATAGCGTCCCGGCCAATCTGGAACCCGTGGGACCGTTGCGTTTGCCGCCGTCTCAGCCCTCGCCGATCTTCTTCGAGACCGCTCGGGCGAAGCCGCGGAAGTACGTGAAGGCGCTCAGCAAAGAGAACACCATCGACAACGCGAGCAGGGCGAAGCCGAGCACGTTGAAGTCGACGGTTGTCTCGACAATCAAGAAATCGACCACATAGCGATGGTGCAGGATGATGGCGACGAGGCCCACGAGCTGCAGCGCCGTCTTGAGCTTGCCCGACTGTACGACGTCGATCTGGAGCCCTTCGGTCGACGCGATGGCGCGGAGCCCTGTGATGGCGATCTCACGCGACAACAAGAGGACGACGAACCAGCCTGGGATCCGCCCGAGCTCGGCCGCGAGGATCAACACGGCCTGCACGACGAGCTTGTCGGCGAGAGGGTCGAGCAGCTTTCCGAGCAGCGACTCGAGCCCCTGCTTGCGCGCCAGGTACCCGTCGAGCCAGTCGGTGATGGCCGCCACCGAGAACAGCAGGACCGCGATGAAGTTGCCGAGCGGCGTGTCCTGCAGGATGAAGAACATGATCGGCGGGATGAGCAGAATCCGCGCCAAAGTCAGCAGGTTGGGGAGCTTTTTGATCTCCTCGCTGAGAGGCAGACGTTTCTTCGGGCGCGCGTTCGATTGGCTCATGGCGGCCGGACTGTAGTACGGACGGGCCCCGGCGTCACGCTCGCCCTTTCTCGCCCAGATCAGAGGCTTTCACTATGACGCGGACCCAGTTGCTCGTGACCCTGGCCAACAAGACCGGCGTGCACGCTGACGACGTCAAGAAGGTGGTCGACGCCCTCTTCGACGACATCATTCCGACCGAAGTCGACGCCGGGCGCTCGGTGGCGGTCCGCGGCTTCGGCACGTTCGAGGCCCGGTTACGGCAAGCGCGCCTCGTGCGACACCCGGAGACCCGCGAGCTGATGCACGTCCCAGCCCGCTACGCCATGGTCCTGAGGCCGGCCAAAGGCAAGGCCTGACCTCGCGGCGGCGGCGGGCCGACAGCGAGCGTGGGGGAGCGAGTTCGCATCGATGGCGGTCCGATGGTAGCTTGCCCGCGTTCCAGTGCCTGCCTGTCCGAGGAGCCCCGCATGAGATTCGCCGTCATCACCTCAGGAGTCGCGCTCGCCGCGTTGTCCGCCTCGCTCGGGGGCTGCGCCGACCTCTTCACGGACACCTTCAACGACATCGACTTCGCGGACATCCGCTTCGACATCGCTGACATCGACCCGACGACCGGCAAAGGTGTCGGCGAAGGGTGCTCGTCGGGCAGCTCGATTCCCGAGTGCCGCTATGGCCTCGACTGCACCAACAACGTCTGCCAGCCGACGCCGGATGGCGTGGAGAACCGCCCCTGTATCCTGACGGCCGAGTGCTCGGCCAACCTGTATTGTTCGATCGCCGGTGTCTGCCGCCCGTCGGGCACAGCGACCGACGGGGAGACATGTGGCTCGTCGGACGACTGTACGCGGGGTCTCGTCTGCCTGTCGCTGGGGTTTTCTGGGACGTGTGTCGCCGCGGGAACCTCGGACATCGACGACACTTGCAGCGAGACGCCTGATTGCCTCGCGGGCCTCAACTGCGGCGAGGACGGGACATGTGGCCCGGGCTCACCGACGTTCGGACTCAAGCCGTGGGTCGGTGTCACGTGTGAAGGCGAAGACCTGACGGACCCGGCGCGAATCCTCTTCGAGGTCCCACGCGGGACACCGTCGGCCGACGGCGACTTCTTCCGCCTGCCGTTCCCCAACGACATCCGCAAGAAGAACGGGCGCCTCGAGCTGACAGGCTTTCCGACCCCTGGGCCCGGGGTCGTCGGCTTCGACCCGGTCGAACGCGTCGCTCGCGCGGCCGAGGTCGTGCAGAAGGGCTTCTCCACGGTTCCGGCGGTCCTCTTCCGGTTGTCGCGTGGCTTCGACCTCGGGACGGTCTGGGCCGACGGGATCTCGAATCCTCCGCCGGGCCTGCCGACCCTGTATTTCGTCAACATCGACCAGGACTCGCCGCAGTACGGCTGGACCCCCGATTACGGCTACTTCGTGACCGATGGCGGCGGCAAGTACGTCTGCCCGCGCTACATCGCCGTGCACCCCGCGTGGTACGCGCCGCTCCAGCCGGACACGACCTACGCGGTCATCCTGGCAGATGGGATTGCGACCAACGATGGCACCCGTTTTGCGGCCGACGGCGACATGGCACTCATGCTCGCCGAGACGGCACCGACCGACGTTGTGCTCGCTGCGGCCCACACGGCCTACGCGCCGCTTCGCGCTTATCTTGCGTCGGACAAGGCAGCCACGCCGTCCTCACGTGTCATCGCTGCGGCGGTGTTCACGACCCAGAAGGTCGACGATGTGTTGCCGGCCCTGCGCACGTCGATTCATGCCACCGCGGCGAGCCCGCCTGGGGCGATGGTCAAGTGCGCGCCGAACGTCACCTCGCCGTGCGACGATGGCCTCACGGGCGAAGAACACGTGCGCGGCTGCTTCGAGGAGTCGGACACCTTCCACGAGCTGCACATGAAGGTCGCCATCCCGAAGGTGCAGGCGGGGACACGGCCGTACCTGCGGCTCGAGGACGGCGGCGACCTGGTCTTCGACCCGTCGGGCGCGCCGATTCCACAAGGGACCGAAGACGTGTGTGTCTCGCTCACCATCCCGAAGAACGTGCCGATGCCGGCGGGCGGATGGCCGCTTGCGATCTATGGGCATGGCACGGGCGGGACGTTCCGCTCTTCGGTGCGTGATGCGGGTGCGCCGTTGGCCGATATTGCGGTGGCGGCAACGACCGAGCCGGTCGCGGCGGCGGCCCGGGTCGGTGTCGCGGTGCTCGGCTGGGACGGTCCGATGCATGGGGCGCGGCGCAACTCGCAGCTCGACCCGGATGGGCTCTTCTATAACTTCGCGAACCCGCGAGCGGCGCGAGGCAACCTCTATCAGGGGGCGGCCGACGTGTTCGCGATCGTGCGCGCCGCGAAGTCTTGGGACATCCCGGCCAACCTGAGCCCGACCGGCGCGCGCATCGCCTTTGATGCGACGCGGATGCTCTACATCGGCCACTCGCAGGGGGCGACCACGGGCCCGTTGGCGACGCCCTTCGAGCCCGATCTGCGCTCGGTGATCTGGTCTGGGGCAGGGGCGGGGCTCGTGCTTTCGCTCTTGTCGAAGAAGTCGCCGGTGGACGTGCCGCTCGCGGCGGCGGTTGGGCTGCAGGAGCTCAACGGCAATGTGCCGGCGCAGCTGACGGATACACATCCAGCGTTGTCGCTCATCCAGGGGTTGTTCGACCCCCTCGACCCGCTCAACCATGCGCGCCGGGCGACGGTGGGGCGCGACGCGGCGCAGCCGCTGCAGCACATCCTGCACATCTATGGGCTTGGCGACACGTTCACGCCGCCGTCCACCATCGAGACCTTCGCGCGCGCCATGCAGCTGCCCATCGCCGCACCGGTGCTGAAGAACCTGGGCACGGCGTTCCCAGTCGTGCAGCCGCCCGTGCGTGAGAACATGGACGTGCCCGGCGGCAAGATCACCGCCGCGCTCGTCCAGGTGCAGCCCGACGGCTACGACGGGCACTTCGTCCTGTTCCGCGACGCGACGATGGGGCGGCGCTTCCAGCAGTGGGTCGGCACCTTCGTGCGCGACGGGGTGCCGACGCTCGTGCCCTGAGGTCGCCGCGTCTCGGTGCCAACTGGGACGAGAGGTAGGACAACCCGATCAGCGTCGCTCGCCGCGTCCCGTATCCCTTTGGGGATCCGGGACGCGGCGAACCGTTCGTACCGATGCCACTGACGCGACCTGATTCGGACGTCAGCGGTGGATCGGGCGTCGCGCTGGCAGGACGGTCGGTCGCGGGCCAATCAAGATCGACTGACCGTAGTCCCGGCCACCGATGACGACCCTGGGCCCGTCGCGCGTCGGGGCAGGAGTCGGGTCCGGCGCGGGCTTCGAGACACCGGAGATTCCCCAGTCGTCGCCGCCGGTTTCGACGGACAGTCCCTGCGGCCGGACAACCTCGCCCAATGGGCCGCGGTCGGGCGTCTCGAAGAGGAGCGAGAGGGTCCCCGGGCCCGTTCCAGCCGGCACGATGGTCGGGCCCGACACGCTCGGTCGGAAGTCCAGGACCAGGTCGCGCTCGAGCGGCACGTACCACCGAACATCGGCAACGGTCGCTGTGGCGAGTTTTCGCCACTCGACCTGAATCGGTAGCTCGCCGCTTCGGCAGCTCGGTGCGGCGCTGGGGTAGGGGTAGTGGAGCCAAGGCTCGGTGTGGCTGTCGATGGTGTCTGCGCTGTGCACCCCATCGCAGACCAACGCGTCGAGGTAGTCCGCGAGGTGCGGTGCCGACACGTCGGTCGACTCGTAAGGCGTCGGGTTGCCATTGGCATCGAGGCCGTTCCAGGTGCGGCGCTCGTAGCCTTTGAGGTAGGGGCTCTGGGTCATGCGTGGCGATGCGAGCGCCGCCATCATGCCGTTGACGGTCTGATCGCTGGTGAGGCCGATCAGGACACGCGCCACCTCGTTCTCATCGATGAGCTGCTCGAGCCCTGAGCTCGCAATCGGCCTCTGCCACGACTGTCCTTGCGAGTAGACCCGCGCGCCGAGGTCGATCCAGAAGAAGAGGCCGCCCTGCTTGTCATAGTAGGTCGGGCTCCCACGAACCAGCGTCGAGAGCCAGGTCGCAAAACCCTCGGACCAGGCGATCCCAGGATGGGTCGGGATACCCAGTATGTGTGTGCCGCCTTCGCCGGGCGAAGCGCCATAGGTCGCCATCAGCCAGTGGCCGAGCTCATGCGCGATGACGGCGTCGCTCCAGTAGGCTTCGTCGTTGGCATTGGCCGGCATGAAGATCTGGCTCGCGAACTCGAACGACAAGACCTTGCTCGGGGCACGGGCGAAACACACACCACACGTCCACGTGGTTCCCATGCCGAGCCACACCGCGAGCGAGGTCCCGTCCCGCTCCCCGTAGAAGCCCGTAGCAGTGTCGTGGACATACCGCAGGTAATCGAAGACGTAAGCCGCAGCGGAGCCGGTCGACAGCGGCAGGTAGAGCTCGCTCATGCTGGGCAGGACACTGGGACGGACGGTCCAGAACCAGGCCTTGGGATCGTCCATGCCGTTGACGATCCTCTGGTAGACATCTTGTTGGTTGGCCGGCACGCCTGGGTCAAAGACCGCGTAGGTGAACCCGGTCCGGGCCTCATTGGTCCGCATGGCGAAGATCGCTACGAAGTCGTCCTCGTCCTCGTACGCCGGCGCGATAACATCGAGCTCGAAGTAGCCGGTGTTGTCCGTGACGGTCGCGTCGAGCAGCTCGCCGTCGGCCAACGAAACCACCAGGAAGCCCTGACCGACCGCGCGGAAGCTCTCGCCCGTCCACCCGGTCCACTCGGTGTTCACGGCGCGATACTCGTACTCGAGCGTGTTGCGATACCGTGTCGTCGGCAATCCTGTCCGGCAGTTCGCCCCTAGCGCGGTGTCGACGCAGCCCCCTGCGCAGGCCTCGGTCTGCCATTGCCCACCCTCACACGTGGCCCGTGAGTTGCCCCGGCACTCCGTCTCGTCAGGCCGGCAGGTGCCCGAGGCGACGCACGCGACGCCGTAGGCGCCTTCGCCGCAGGTCAGTCCATCGCCACACGGAAAGCGATAGACGAACGGCTCGGCGCTACCGCTGCCGGCGATACAAAGTGCAATCTCGGCGCCTTCGCAGCGCCCTTCGAGCGGCACGCCCTCGCACGGGTCCTGTGTCGTCGGCCATGGGCTGTAGCCCTCTTCCTCGGGTTCGCTGCCACATGCCAAGACCCCGAGGGTCGCAAACACCGCAAGCATCGCTCGCCAGTTCGAGCGGCATGTCACTTTCATCGTCATAACGTTACTCCCTGAGAGGTCGGACACGTTACCCCGACTGGTGTGGCCCGGACCATGCGGTCCTCTCGGCCCTTCCGCAGAACCAGCCAATCGCCTACGCCACGCGCAGTGGTGTTCCCAGTCGCTTTCCGTGTCCGGGAGGCAACAGCACCAAATGTGCCAGCTCGGAATCCCCTACGAAGAGGCCGCTCCATGCCACCCGCACGTGCGAGGGAAGGAGCATGATGGCGAAAATTCGCCACCTAACCACCGAGCCTCGTCCCTCCGCCCGCTTTCAGCGCTGGCGCCCGAGCCGATATTCGAAGGTCTTTCGAGGCAATCCGAGCAGCTCGGCGGCACGGCGTTTGTTGCCGTTCGCCGCGGCCATGGCCTGGTCGAGGAGCTGCCGCTCGACGTTGCTCAAGTGTGCGTCGAGGTCGATCGGCCATACGTCGACCTGCCCGACTTCGTCCAGCCGCGGCGACGAATCCCCGGGTGATGCGTCGTTCGCTTCGACGCTCGTCTCAGCAGGTGCGCCAAAGGCCGACAGGCCCGCGATGGCTGCGATCGCTGCGTTGGCCGCCTCGCTCCGCCCGCCGCCTGCCGCGAGCACGGCCACCGCATGCCAGGCGGCTCGGTGCAGGTCGCGCACATTGCCCGGCAGCTCGCTCTCGCGCAGGGCGGCCAACACCGACTTGTCGGTGGCGACGCTCGAACCCCGTTCATCGAGCCGCTCACCGCTTTCAGCCATCGCCCGCACGAGCGCCGAGCGCCAGACGATCGGCAGGTCCGCTCGCCGTTCACGCAGCGGTGGAATCGGCAGGATGAAGGTCGAGATGCGGTCGAAGAAGTCCGCATCGAGTCCGGAGTCGGCCCCGAGTGCCGCGTCTCGCGCCTCGTTCACCAGCCGCTCGAGTGGGCGATTTGTCGCCGCAAGCAGGCGAAATTTCGCCTGGCGAAGTCGGTCCTCGCCCAGCCGCTGGAATCCCCTGCCTTCGATCGCCGCCATCAGGAGTCGCTGGGTGCGCTGGTCGAGGTCGGCTATCTCGTCGAGGAAGAGGGTGTCGCCATCGACCCGCTCGAGGATCCCTTCTCGCGCCTCGCTCGCCCCGGTATAGGCGCCCTTTGAATGGCCGAAGAGCTCCGACCGCGCGAGCTCGGGATTGGCTCGGAACTGCCCACAGACCACGACCGGCCAGGGCTTCCTGCCGAGCGCCACGAAGCCGCTGCGCGCACGAATCGTCTGGGCCAGCGTGGTCTTGCCGGTCCCGCGCTCGCCGACGAGCAGGATTGGAGCGCGCAGCGGCGCCCACCGGGCTACGGCAGCCAATGTCTGCTTACCCGCTTCGCTCACCACGTGAACGGGATCCCAGAGGACCCCGACATCGTCTTCGCCCGGCGTGCTCGGTGCGGACGCGCGCACGACGTGGGCCCACGTCTCCTGGGGCAGGTTGACCCACTCTATAGGTCGCTGGTCGGCTTTGCGGTGTCGCTCCTCACGTGTCTGCAGCATACGCAATGGACCGCTCACGAAGGCGCCGTGGGCCAGGATGAGCCAGGCCGCGTGCATCGCCTTGGTGCCGGGCGAAAGGTGAAGGTTGATCCGCGCTTCTGGGTGCTCGCTGCGGACCTCGGTCAGCACACGCTTGGAGAACTCCAGCAACCGGGCGTGGTCGGTTGGCTGGGCGGTCGTCTTCCACGGGCGCAGCTCGAGCTCGGGCCGGACATCATCGGCCAGGCGCTCGATGCGTTTGACAGTGGCTTCCAGCGCCTTCCTTTCCGAGTCCTCGTCGCTCACCCGGTGGCAGAGGACGAGGCGGTCGACCCGGCCGTAGAGCTCCGATTCGGGGTTGGCGAACACGGTGAGCAGTGGCTCGGCGGCGTGCTGAATCGACACCCAGGAGACAAGGATCTCCACCCGTCTGCGCATGGCGACCTCCACGATGGCGGACCTTTGTCCGTCGCTCCCGGAGTCTCTCCGTTTGGGCGAGTTTTCGCCAGTCACTGGCAGGTTGTTGCCCACGCGTGTCCCGGCCCGCCAACCAATCCCAGTGACGCCGGCGAGCACGGGCTCCCAACGCACGGATCGTGCCAGCGCGGACGAGCCCGCAGCGTCACATCAAGCGACGGCCACCGGGCGATGGCCACCACCCCTGCAGGTGGCGGCGCGGCTCACTTCACGAAGACCTTGAACGCCAGGTCCTGGTCGGGGACGGCGGTGTCGTTCGTGAACAGGGTCCCCGGCGTGTACGGGTTGCCCGTCGCATAGCCAAGCCCGACGCCGTCGGGGCAGGTCTCGACCTCGCAGAGAGGGTATTGGACCATGAGCCTGAGCGTGTCGCCGATCTCGACTCCGACACACGACGTCTCGAGGGCGAAGTAGCCGACACCTGGCGCCCCGGCCGTCAGGTTTGCGGAGCTTTCACAGCCCGCCGGGAGCGTCGCGCTGGTGAGCTCGGCCAAAGCGAGCTCGCGGCCCTCCTCGTCGAGGATGGCAACGATTCCTGGCAGGTCCGCGCTGCAGCTCGTCAGGCGCAGCTCGATGCCGGTGAGGATGCCCGCAGTCTCCGCGCGGAAGCTCTGACCGATGTTGGTGGTGGAGGTAACGCGCAAGGTCCCGGCGGCGCCCGAGAGCTGCGAGGCGTTGGCGGTGCCGACCGTGCCCTCGGCGCAGTCCGCATTGCAGTCGGCGCGGCAGGCTTTTTCGGGCCAGGTGCACAGGTCGCTCAAGAGGCCGATGGGCGTCGAGTAGACGGCGTCGAGGCAGGTGGTCGCCTCTTCGTTGACCGGGACATATTGCTCGTAGCCCGTGCGGAAGCCGCTCTCGCAGCCGATGAGGTCGACGCCGATCGACGCTCGGTACTCACAGGTGGCGCTGCAGTTCTGCGCCGCCGCGAGGGCCTCGAGCGTGGGATACTTCGTGTCGTTGAAGCGGTAGTACGAGGGGCACTGCGAAGGCGAGATGTCCTCGCCAAAGAAGACGAAGGTCAGCGTGCCGCCGCAGTCGATGACGCGTGGGTCATCGAAGATCTCCGCATCGGGAACGCACGGCGCGACAACCTCTGCGGTGTCCTCCGCCGCGTCCCCAGACGTCTCGCCGGAGGTGCCGTCACCCGCGTCGTCGTCCGAGCCGTCGGGGCCGGCGGTGTCGTCAGTGTCGGGTTCGACCGTGTCGCCCGTCACCTCGCCGCTGGTGTCACCGGCGGTGTCGGTGGGCTTGGAGGAGTCGCTTCCACACGCCGCGAAGGCGAGGGCACAAAGGACGCTGAGCTGGGGTGCGATGCGCATAGGGTGGAGCGTCTACCGATCCGCACCCGTCGACACAACCCCGATGTTCCGCCCCTTCTCCAGACACCACATAAGGGGTCGGGACATTTCATATTTCATTTTAGCCCCGCCTGCAGCGCGGTCCGCGGGGGCGTCACCTGCGGGCCCCAGGAACCGGCCACCCTACCGCCACCGAAGAGCTCACCGGGGGCATCGCCCAGGTCGTTCCCAGGGGGCGTTTCCAGGGGTCGGGACATTTCATATTTCATTTTAGCCCCGCCCCACGCCTGCCCCTCAGCGGCTCGACTCCGGACGCGCACCTTCAGTCCGCGGCGACATATAGCTCGCGGGCGCAATCGGCGAGGCATGCCTCGGTGGCCTCATCGGTCGGGTCTCGCCCCGCGAAGCAGCGACTCACACAACTCTCGAAGCCCGACGTCTTCGGCGGTGTCCCCTTCCACCCCTCCCGCAGCCCGAACACGGCACCCCAATAGCCGCCTCGCTCCCAGTCCGGTCCCTCGTGTCGCCAGAGCCCGACGAGGTGCGGCCCGAACCGCATCCACCGGAACGCGACCCGCGCCGGGTCAGGGTCACCGGGCGTGGTCTCGAGCGCGAACGAAGCCGCCACGGATAGCCGCGACTTCGACACCTCGACCTCACTTCGCTGGTGTTGGTAGACCTCGTTCCGCTTGCCGCTCTGCGTGTAGCCGGACTTCGTGACCTCGGCGACGAACCCGCATCCGACCTGGGTCAGGTTCACTGAGTAGTGCCCGCGTACGTTCAGTCCGTACTCCATGCCAGGCGCGTTCCCGAGGACGATGGTGTCGAACCGCCACTGATGCCCGAGGTCTGGAAGCTCGCAGCGGACGTGGTTTTCGCCCAGCACCAACACACCCCCGGCTCGCTCCGCTAGCGGCTCGTCAGACCGCGCGGCCGGGCTCCGGCCCACGAGCAATGCCGTCGTCAGGACGAGCCCCGACACCAGCACTCCGCCCAGGAGCCAGACGAGGCCGCCGCCCCACCTGCGCTCCGGGACGCGCGGACTCTCGGGCCGCCGAGACGCGCCGGCGCTCGCGACCGATTCGGATTCCCCTGCGACGTCGGTCTTCCCGCCACGCGCGGCGAACGCCACGCGCTCCACCGGTTCATGACGCGTCAAATCAGTCGCGCTGCTAGACACCGAAAATATCTTGATTTTCGAGAGACGCTTCCGTCCTTCGATAGGTAGGCACTGCATCGATGGTTGTTGGTCATCGCTGATTGAGACCTGGCCGCTCTTGTCCACGCGTTTCCACACACCGAAAGACTCGTGACGGTTCTTGCCGAGTAGCGTGCGCGCCAGGAAGGGCTCGACGTCGAGCAGCCCCACCTGGCCGGCTTCCGATGGAGCCCGCAGGTATAGCCGCATCAGCTCGAGCTCACCCTGCCACGCTGTCCGCTGAGTCGGCGGATGTTCTTCTGGGCCTCGAAAAACCTGGACACGTCCCATCCAGCCCTGACCGGCAAGGTTCACTTTCTCTGTGAAGACACAAAGGTCGAGGTCGCGGAGCCAGGACAGCGTTTCGAGTAGTGCGCTCGCGTCGCGCGCCAGCTTGGAAGTGAGCTCTGTCGATGCAGCGCGGCTCATGACTCCGCCATGCACCAGCTCATTGCGGATGCCGACGATTCGCCCGAGAAGCTTCTCGGCCTTGTCATCGGGCCATGCGGCGAGCGCCGCGAACGGGTCAGGCACGCGTAGCTCGGCCGCCGCATCGCGCAAAGCGAGCACCAGGTTCACCCAGGTCCCGAGGGTGGGCTTGTGGAAGTGCTCGGAGCGCACGAGGGCCGGCAGCTCGCGCTCCGAAGCCAGGATGGCTGCCGCCTGCAGACCCGACACCGTCCGCAGCGCGATCTCGACAACTCCGGCGACGGTCAGGGCTTCGAGCGAGGAGTGTTGCGTCGCTTGTTGCCAAGCAAAGGCGATCGGCTGGGGCAACTCCCCGTATAGCCAGACAGGACCAATTTCCAACATGACCCATCCCTAGCCAATGAGCCGGCCTTTGTACACCGCCGCCGGTGCCGCTATGCCACTCGGGTTTGTGCACGACCCGCGCCTCCACTATGCTCCCACCGCCCGACCCCGGAGACCTGCCGCATGACCGACCTCGTCACCCTGTACACCAACCCCTACTCGCGCGGCCGCATCGTCCACCTGTTCCTCGAGGCCGCCGAAATCCCCTATCGAATCGAGCTCCTCGACTTCGCCACGGGAGACCACAAGAAGCCCGACTTCCTCGCGAAGAACCCCATGGGCAAGCTCCCCGTCATCGAGTTCCGCGGCACCTTCGTCTCCGAGACGGCCGCCATCATCACCTGGCTCGGCGACGTCTTCCCGAAGAGCGGGCTCATGCCTCCCATCGACGACCCTGCCCGCGGCCTCGTCCTCAAGTGGCTCTTCTTTGGCGCCGGCTGCATCGAACCCGCGACCGCCGACAAGGCCTTCAACCGCCCGCCGGTCGGCAAGGGCTCCGTCGGCTGGGGCACCTACGACGACGTCGTCAACACGTTGCTCGTCGGCCTTGACCTGGGCCCCTTCCTGCTCGGCGACCGCCTCACCGCCGCCGACCTCTACGTCGGCAGCCAGGTCGCCTGGGCGCTCCACCAGAAGACCCTCGAGCCGCACTTCCAGTTCGTGCGCCTCGTCGAAGCCCTCAAGTCGCTGCCCGCTCAGGAGCGTGTCCAGAACCAGACCATCGCCATGGTGGCCGAGCTCGACCGTCGCCGCCCGAAGCCCTGAGCTCGACGCCCGCACCGCAGCACCCATTTCGCAGTAATTGCGGCGCGCCGACGCGATCGACTACACACGTGAGTCGTACACCCCCGCGAACCCTGCGCGGGAGTGACCTCGCCGCCAGGAGCCCCGAATGTCGCGCGTCGCCCCCATCATCTTCGTCCTCGCACTTGCCGCCTGCGGCGAAGACCTCGCGACCACCAAGACCCCGGGCGACGCCGCGACCGACACGTCGCGCCCCGACGTCGCTGACACCTCACAGCCATTCGACACGACGCTGCCGGACACCCAGCCCGTCGACACGACCGACCCGAACGCCCCGAACCTGAGCCCCCTCACCGGCGTCAACACCAACGTCCAGGTCACCCCCGTCACCCCGAACCCCATCTGCGACCCGAGCGAAATCGACCTCGGACCCCACGGCGCGACCTATCCCTGGGGCGGCCTGACCGTGGCTGGCAAGCGCTACACCTGCAATCGTTGCCCGACCGGGCTACGCGACTTCCAGGGTCGCTGGCGCGCCCACGGCTGGGACGCGGCGGGCGACCCGGACTATGCGCTGGGTATGGACGCCGGCCCAGACGACGCAGAGATCCTCTATGTCGATGGCAACACGTTCTACTCGCGCATCTACGACCGCCAGGACAACACCTCGGTCGAGGTTCGCGGCTGGTTCTTCTGTGGCCAGAAGCCCGAGAAATCCGACGAGCACCTCTTCTGGGTCGTCCTCGAAGCCTCACCAACTGGCACATTCGGCTTCTCGCCCGGCACCATCTTCGAGACCGACGTCATCCTGTCGGCCGGCAACGACAACAAGCTCATCACCTACCTCGACGACATCGGCGCCCCGACCTCCGTCGACATCGGCTATTGCCGTATCGACTCGACGCGCGCCGGCCAGGCCTGCAACGACCCCTTCGCTCCCTGAGCGGCCGGCAGCCTCAACTTCCCGCCCCGGTTCGCCGGACCACAACGCCTCGCCCAGATACGTATTTTCGGCCTCATGCGAACCGTTCATCCTCGATGGCACCGTCCCGTCTGCCCTCGCGGAGGTCTCGCGTGTTCCAGCGCCTCGCCCACCACCTCTCGGCGTTGTTCATCGGTTCAGCCATGCTCGCCGCATGTGGCGATGACCCAGCCGACTCCTCTGAAACCCCTCTTCCCGCGGACACCACCGAAGTCCAGGAAGACACCGACGCTTCGCCCGAGGTCGCCGAGGTCGCCGACGTCGCCTCCGAGGTCGTCATCCCGCCGCCACCCGTCTGGGCTGCTTGCCCCGATGACGAGACCCCGAACATCGACTGCACCAAAATAGTCGTGCCGCTCGACTACACCGACCCCACGCGCACCGGCCCTGTCGTGACCCTGCATCTCACACGGTCACGCGCCAAGGAGCCGACCAATCGTATCGGCATCCTCTTCGTCAATCCGGGCGGCCCCGGCGCCGGCTCTGCCTCGATGGTCAAGAACTATAGTTTCTACTCCGACTACCAACACATCGCCCGCTACTTCGACATCATCGGGGTCGACTGGCGCGGCACCGGCGACTCGACGCCGACCATCGACTGCATCCAGGACGCCGACCTCGAATCCCTGCGCGCCGTTCCGGCGGACGAGGCCCAGGACCTGTCGCTCGAGGTCGCCAGAAAGGCGATCGCCACCTGCCGCACCACACACGGCGACGACTACTTGTCGCGCCTCGACGTCGAGACCGTCGCACGTGACCACGACCTGGTGCGCGCTGCTCTGGGCGAAGAGGTCGTCAACTTCTTTGGGGCCTCTTACGGCACGCTGCTCGCGGCGACCTATGCGACCCTGTTTCCCGAGCGTGTGCGCGCCTTTGTCCTCGACGGCTCGGTGAACCCCGACAGCGACTTCATCACGACCGTCGCCTCCCAAGCCGAGGGCTTCACCCGCGCCCAGGAACGGTTCTACGAGGGCTGTGGCGCCGACCCGGAGTGCCCGTTCGCGGGCGGTGAAGGCATGCTCGCAGTGGCGGAGGCGTGGGACGCCCTGGCGACGCTTCTTGCCGAGGCCCCGCTCGAGGTCGAAGGCGGACGTCTCTTGCGCAAAGGAGACCTGAAGAGCGCGACGAGCCTGCTCATGACGACGGCCGAGTGGGATCTCCTGGCGACAGCCCTGGCCGAGGCCCGCGATGGCGATGGTGCGCTCCTGCTCGAGCTCGCCGATATCGCCGAGGACCGCAACGAGGACGGGAGCTACTCCTCCAACAGTGACAAGAACCTCATCATCCGCTGCGTCGACCAGATCGCGGGCGGGCGACCGAGCCTCTCCGACTTCAGCGCCGCCCTCGACGAGATCGGCGCCCAGTGGCCGCTCACGGCTGGCGCAGGCTCGCACTATCGCGCCTGCTATGACTGGCCACTCACCCGCGGCCCCATGGTCATCGATGCCTCGCGGGCCCCGCGTATGCTGCTCGTCGGCTCGGAGAAGGACCCCAACACACCGCTCGCGCTCAGCTACGACATGCAGGAGGCGCTCGGAAACGACTCGTGGCTGATGCCTTTTCCAAACGAGGGGCACGTCGTCATGAACCGCTCGACCGTCGGCCCCATCCGTATCCGCGACTTCCTCATCGACCCGCGCTACGAGCCCGATGACTTCTCGTGTTTCGAGACCTTGAAGCCGCCCATCGCCGCTTCTGCCGATACGCTGAGCTTCTCGATCACCGTGACCGCCGACCCGCCAAATGACGGCTACGACGCCCAGGTCGAGATCGTGCGCAAGGCCGACGGCGAGGTAATCGCCTCGAGCGCGGTCAAGCGGGGCGAGCAGACGGTCCTGCCCGTCCCGACCGACGGCCTCGCCCAGGATGTCTTCATGCGCGCCTCGGCCGTCGGCTATTGGACTTCCGAGGAGCACACCCTGCGATATCGCACGTCAAACGTGACCTTCTCGCTGCCTATCTACTCCGAGCGCTCGATGAGCAGCTCGTGGGGCGGCGCCGGCTTCGACCCGAGCAAGCCCGTCGTGCTCGTTCGTGGGCGCACCTGCGACAACATGGGTGTGGACGGCGCGTCGTTTGCGCTCTCGCCCGCGGCCGGCAAGGTGATGCACCTGCGCAAGAGCTCGACGAGCAATAGTTGCGTCTACAACAGCAACACCAACCCGCCGACGACCGACGAGCATTGCAGCCGGGCCCTCATCCTGAATGTGCCCGTAGGCACTTATCAACCGGTGATGACGTCTTCGGTCGGCGCGGTCGGCAAGGGGCTCACCATCGACGTCTCACCGAAGACCGTCGTCCACGCCAGCCTCATCCCCTACCAGTAGCCGGCGCTTTGCATCCACGCAATGCGCCTGGCAGACCATCGGTCGCCAATGCGGTCACGGCCGGGCCCGGACCTCGTGGGTGTTTGCGTCGTACGTAAGCTTGAGGGCCGTGCGCTCGCCGGTCGCGAGCTCGAGGTCGACGTCGAGCTCGTACCGGTCGGCGATAGGGCGGGGCGGCAGGTCCAGCGACACCCGCCCGTCGCTTGCACGTCCAATTCCGGTGATGGAACCGACACTTGCGCCGCCTCGGGCGAGCCGCATGACGACGTGTGCCGAACGCCCGACCATCGGCTTGCCAGCGAGCTCGTATGCAAGCGACAGCGGCATCGGCCGCCACAGGGCGGGCGCCGTCTCCGGGAGGGCCACGGCGATGAGGTCGCGTCCCAGCGGCAGCCGGTGTTCGCGTAACCCCGCATCGATGGGCGGGCGAGCTCCCACAAACGCCGCGCTCGCCGCGAACGGCTCCCCGTTCGAACTCGGGGAGGTCGGTGTCGGCGGCGTCGGGGGCGGCGAATTTTCGCCACCTGGAACCCCGCCCGCAATGGGGGTCGGACCCGCGTCCGAGGCAGATGTCAAAGCCAGCGTTATGCCAGCACCTGCGCCGCCCAGAACCAGCAGCGCCACAATCCAGACCCAGGCGCTGCTCTTCGGTTTTTTGGGTGAAGGTGGCGAATAGTCGCCGCCGGGCGTCGCTGCGGCCCGAGCCGCCGGGCGAGCCGCCACCGTCTGGACCGCTTCGACCGTCGGCTCTACGACACCGATTCCAGCGGCCCCAGCGACCCCGCCCTGGCTCCCCATCGCGGCGGCCTCGGCCGTGCCGATGAGCGCCTGAAAGGCAGGCTGCGACGCCGTCGCATAACGCTTGAGCAGGTCGGCCGGCGGCACGAAGTCAGGTGTGGTCTGCAGGGTAGGGAAGCGACCAAGCTCATCGAGCAGCTCGCCTGCGTCGCGGTAACGCTTCTCCGGTTCACGCATCAACATCTTGTCGACGATGCGGAAGAGCTCGGGCGGGAAGGCCGCGTCAGCGATGGCTTCACGGAGAGCCGGGGCCTGCTTGGTGACCCGCGCGAGCAGGCTCTCCATCGTGGCGCCGGCAAAGGGGCGCTTCCCCGAGAACATCTCGTAGGCGATGATGCCGAGCGCGAAGATGTCGGCCGGCGGGCCGATGCTCGGGTCGCCGACGGCCTGCTCCGGCGCCATGTAGTCCGGTGTGCCCGACACGAAGCCGGTGACCGTGAGCTTCTCCTGGTTGACCTGCTCGCGGTCGGCGAGTGCCGCGATGCCGAAGTCCAGGAGCTTCACGTGGGTCGAGCCGCGATGGGTCACGAGCATGACGTTGCTCGGCTTGAGGTCGCGGTGCGTGATCCCCTGGCGATGAGCTTCTTCGAGGCCGCGCGATATCTGGCGCAAGATATCGATACCCCAGAGGAAATTCACGCGACCCTGCGCTTGCAGGACGGCCGTCAGCGTGGAGCCCTCGATGAGCTCCATCGCGATGTAGTAGAGGTTGAGGTCGCTGCCGGGCAGGTTGAACGTGTCGAAGTCGTAGATGCGGACGATGTGTGGGTTGGTGAGCCGCGCCACGACCTGGGCCTCGCGTTCGAAGCGGCGGGCGACGACGGTGCGCGCGAAGCGGGGTGCCAGCACCTTCACAGCGACGTGGCCGCCCAGCGCGCCTATCCGCGTGGCGCGCAAAACGGACGCCATGCCGCCCGCACCGAGCCGACCCTCGAGCCGGTAGCGACCGCCCAGGATGAGGCCGGTCAGCGGGTCGGCGAGCCAGCCCTCCTTCGGGCGCACGAAGCCACAGACCGGGCAGGTCTCGTGCGCGTCGACGACCTCGGAGAGGCACTCGGCGCAGACGGGCTTCGTCTTCATGGCTGGCTCGGAGGTCGTGTCAGAACTCTTCGACGGCCGTGCCCACGCGGGGCGAGGCCGAGTCGCGGCGGGCGTACTTCTTGTCCTCGGGGACCTCGTCCGCTGCCACGACGAGATGCGGCGGAAGGCCGGCGTGGTCACGCGTGAAGTAGTCGAAGCGGGTCGTCATGACCGAGTTCAGCTTGCTCTTGTACTTGCCGTTGATCTCGGGGAACAGGCTGCCGCGGATCTCGACCCAGAAGTAGCAGGTCTCGCCCTCCGCGCCGCCGAACGGCATCACGCAAGGGCGCACGCCGCCGCGGATCGCGACCTCGAGGAAGGCCGCATCGTCGCTCTCGTAGGTGCCGCGGACGAACATGTCATGCGCCGTGGGGCCGACCTTCGAGTAGACCTCGACCCACTCCTTGGCGACCGCTTCGTCGCTCACGCGGATGATGTTGGTCGCCTGGAGGTAGTTGATGAGGGACTTCAGCCCCTGCTCGACGACCGTGTATGCGCGGTTCTGGCTGACGAGCAGGATATCGTAGCGCTTGGGGCCAGCGTCGCTCGCAGCGGCTGTCGGGGTGGCCTCGGTCTCGGTCTCGGCGGTCGTGTCGGTCGTCTCGCTCATGTCGAACCTCCTGGGTGGAGGACCTTAGCAGCACGGCGAAATTGTTACCATCGATCACCTGGAAGTCGCGGCGGGCTCGTGGTGCCAGGTGACCGGGGCGTGATCAGATGCCCATCAGACGTGCCCGGGGTCATGCTTGACCCTCCTTGAAGCGGCGCGCAAGCATTGAAGAATCGGCGCCCCGTCCGGCGGCGCTTCAACCCGATCCATACGCCGAGCTCCAAAGCGGCCCACCCAAGGTAGCCATCGATGCTCCTTCGCGCCCTGCCACCATCCTCATGCCGTTCGTCCCGGCTCCTCACCAACGTCCTCGGTGGTCTCGCAGCGACGCTCATCGCGGGGTCAGCCTGCGGCGACGACCCAGCCGCCCAGTCCGATCCTGACGGCTCCGACACCGCCGGCGACGTCGCCCCTGACACATCATCCGACGTGACGGGCGATACGACCTTCGATGATGCGGGTCCCGACGCGACCAGCGACGCCCCTGAAGATACGACGCCGCCGGGCGACACCAGCCCGTCGGACGCCGGCGACGCACAAGAAACAGCCGATGTGGCCGATTCGGCCGATGCGGCCGACGCACCCGATCTCGCCGATGTGCCCGATCTGGCCGACGCGACCACGTCACCCTCGACCCGGTTCGCGTTGGTCGCCTGGACCGGCGCGTCCAACAACAGCCCGTCGTTCGGCGGGATCACGAGCCATGCCGTCCTGGGCAGCACCTTCGAACCCAGCCAGTCCCTCCTCGGCGGAACCGCGGCGATGCCCATCCGGTCTGGCGACGCGGCCAACCTCGCCGCCGACGTCGACGGGGATGGGTTGGCGGACCTCGTCGCCTGGACGGGATTCTCCAACAATTCGCCCGCCCGTGGCTCGATCAGCGTCTACCTCGCCAACGGCAGCGGCTACGAGGACGCGACCACGTGGTTTGCCGGCAGCGACGCGGCACCTGCCCAACGGGGCGACACCGCGAACGCGGCAGGCGACGTGGATGGTGACGGGGACATGGACCTCGTGGCCTGGTCGGGCCTCTCCGACAGCGGCCCGTTTCGCGGGGTAGTCAACGTCCACCTCGCGACGGGGGCCAACTTCGCCGCCGCGTCCAGCTGGCTGTCGGGCACGGCCCCGGCTCCAGTCTTGCGCGGTTCGACCGCGAACCTCGTCGGCGATGTCGATGGCGACGGCAAAGCCGACCTCGTGGCGTGGTCGGGCTTCGCTGGCAACGGCCCCTTCCGCGGCTCGGTCCAGGTCCACCTCTCGACCGGGAGCGCCTTCGCGCCCGCCTCGTCCTGGTTGACGGGGAGCGACCCCGCCCCGGTCCAGCGCGGCTCGGCTGCCAACCTGCTCGCGGACGTCGATGGCGACGGTCGCGCGGACCTCGTCGCCATTTCAGCGCTCGACCCCGCGGGACCGTTTCGGGGTACGATCCAGGTGCACCTGTCGACCGGGTCGGGCTTCGCACCGGCAACCGCCTGGCGAGTTGGCAGCAACGAAGTGCCGGTCCCCGCGGGCGGTGCTGCGACCCTGGTGACCGACGTCAATGCGGACGGCAAGGCCGACGTGGTCGCCTGGTCCGGCGCGCGCCAGGGTAGCTGGGGCGCTATCCAGGTCCAGCTCTCGAACGGCTCCGGTTTCGATGCGCCAGCCACCTGGCTCGCCGGCTCCCCGCAGCAACCGGTTGCCGGCGGCGCCACCGCCAACCTCGGCGGCCTGGTCTTCTCGGACGAGTGACGTCGGTCCTGGGTTTCCCGCCCGATTGGGTGGGAAACCCAAGAGCAAATCAGAACGAGTACTTGAAGGTCAGGTCGCGCCCGATTTTCCAGACCTGGGCGGTCTTGCCGCCGCCAAGCGCCCAGGTGATCTTGTAGTTGTCGACGTCGGCCGACTTCGGGAGCGGGCCGAACTTCTCGACGAGGACCTTGAGCATCGCCTCATAGGAGGGCTTGTCCTTCATGACTGCCCCATCGAGGACGAGGGTCACGCTGCGCAGCAGGCTCGGGACCTTCTTCGTCTCCTCGTCCTTCATGAAGTAGATCTCCATCTTCTTCACGCCGGCCGTCTTGGGCACCGAGAGCTTGGCGAAGCCGAACTTGCTCGGCTTGTCGGCGCCTTTGAAGACCTTGCCGGCGTCGCCGGGCGACATGTCGCGGCTGAAGCCCTTGATGAGCGTTGGCACTGGCCCGTCCGCCTTGGCGCCAAAGACGGTGCGCCACTGGTCTTCGCCGATCTTGGGGGCGGCGAGTGCGGTCGACGAGACGAAGAGGAGGCCGAGGCCAAGAAGGGC
Organism: uncultured Myxococcia bacterium; assembly: GCA_942493285.1. Taxonomy (GTDB): domain Bacteria; phylum Myxococcota_A; class UBA9042; order PHBI01; family PHBI01; genus WYBB01. Next base: position 3,382,431 of record OW818691.1, on the reverse strand, counting down.
GATGCGAAGCATGGGGAACTCCGGATGGAAATCTTTTGGGCCGTCCCATGAGCGGGACGCGCGAGGATGAGCATGCCGCACCCCATCGGTAAACCAGCTCGAGCGAATCGTGTTCACAGTTTGGCCCATGCGCCTTTGCCTAGGGCTCGGGCCGCCATTCTGCTGGGGCAAAAAATGAAATATGAAATGTCCCGACCCCTCTGAAGGCGACCCGGTCTCTTTGGAGGTGACCGGCTCTGCCGCGGTGACCGCTCGCGGGGAGGGGGGCCGCTGGCTTGTCTTGACGGTGGAGGTTTCCCGGGGCACGCCCTGACGCCATGCGCATCGTCCTCGCGTCGACCAGTCGTTATCGTAAAGCCCTGCTGGCTCGGGTCTTCACCCCTCTCGGGCTCGAGGTCGAGGCGGTGGCGCCCGGCGTCGACGAGAGCCTGAGCCCCGAGGAGGCCGCCCTGCCGGTCGTCGAGCGCGCGACCCTGCTCGCCGTTCGTAAAGCCCGCGCGGTCGCTGAACGCGAAGACTTCCGCGATGCCATCGTCATCGGCTCGGACCAGATCTGCGTCGACCCGGACGGAGAGGTCCTGCACAAGCCCGGCACCTCCGAGCGGGCCACCGCCCAGCTCGAGCGTCTCGCGGGCAGGACCCACGCGCTCGTCACCGCCGTCGCCGTCCTTCGCGCCCTACCGACGGCCACCCCCGCCGAAGAGCTCGCCACCGCGTGTGACATCCACCGCCTGACGATGCGACCGCTCTCGCCCGAAGCCCTGGCCCGCTACGTCGCGCTCGACCAGCCGCTCGACTGCGCCGGCTCCTACAAGCTGGAGAGCCTTGGCATAACGCTGTTCGCCTCGATCGAGGCCGACCCGGACACGGCCGACGAGTCCGCCATTGTCGGCCTGCCGCTCATGAAGACGCTCGCGCTGCTCCGCGAATGTTTCGGGTGGGACCCGCTCAGCGCATGAACAAGCGGCGCAGCCGCAACGCATCGAAGAGCCGCACCCCTTTGTCCTTGGCGGGCCGCCGGAGCCCAAGCGCGACTTCGAAGGCGCTCCGCCGCGTTCCGAGCTGCGCCATCATGGCCTTCTGGCCATCGACGTCGAGGCCCTTCAAGAACGCGATGGCCACCTCGAAGTCTGCTGCCGCGACCAGCACGACCATCGACTTCGGCGTCAGCCCCCGCATGCGTGCCTGGCGCTGCGGAGCCAGTGCCAGCGCCGCCATGAGCCTCAGCTCTTCCGCGTCGAGCAACGGGATGAGGCTCTCGAGCGAGTTCAGCTCGAGGCGGTCCACGACGAGCGCTGCTCGTTCGGACAGGGCTGCGTCGCGACTCTGCGCAGCCGATCGTAAGAGGTAGCCGAAGAGCACTGCGCGCCGTGGCTTGTTGGCGCCGGGCCGCGGCATGCGCACCTGCTGCGCACGGGCATGAGGACCGCTCGTGAGTGGAGTCTTGGCCTTGGCGGTTCGGGGGGAGTCGATCATCGCCCACCTCGTCGTACGGTCAGGGTTGTTGGGTCTGGACTCGTGTCCGTAACCCGCCGCCGACCTCAACAGGTGGCTACGAGCTACAGACGGCGCCCAACGCTTTGGGTCGAGGGACCCGGGGTGCGTTGGTCAGACGGACTGGAGCCGTCGTCGGACATGTAGGGGAACTCCTGAAGGAAAGGTCCGGCGGGTCGCCGTGGCGGCCAGCCGTTTGAATCGCTCGGATCGTTGCTCTGAGAGGTATCGCAGCGTTTGCGGAAACCGTCGGCGCTGGACCAACAGACGCTACGGGAGCGCGATTCCAGAGGTTACCCGGATCGCCGCAGCGCGCAATCATTTTGTGTGAGCCTCGGCGCTTGCTCGCGCACCAGCGTCGCGAGTCCCTTGGTACGGGCCTCGTCGCCGCTGAGCCCCCAACCGGACCGGGCTTCAGAGCAGCGAGGTTTCCTTCTCGAGGAGGGACTTCAGCTCGCCCGACAGCTTCGAGAGGTGGAAGCCGTCGACCACGCGATGGTCGAACGTCCCGCACAGCCGCAGCGTGCGTCGCCCAACGACCGAGCCGTCGGGCTCACACACCGGGCGCGTCATGATCTGCCCGACCAACATCAGGATGGGCGGACCACCCAGCGGAAACAGCGGCGCGAAGGCCGTCTCGATCCCCATCATGCCAAGGCTCGTGATCATCGCCGAGCCAAACGGGTCGCGCGGCATCCCAGCCCACTTCATGCGCCAGTTCGGCTCGCGCTGGCACCACGCGAAGAAACGCACGATCCCCTTCAGCAGAAATCGGGGGATCTTGGCGATCATGTCTTTGGACTTCTGCAGCTCGGGGTCCTTGCGGTCGCGCACCGCCGCCACGCGCCCCTCGCACTCTCTGGCGACCATGCCTGCGTCTTTGGTGTCGCACTCGGTGATCTTCACACCCGACAAGTCGGTCTTCCCGAGCCCCGTCGGGTCGGGCATCGCCACCTGCAGGAAGATATCGACCTGCTTACGCGGGTAGAGCCGGCGCCGACGCAGCATCACGTTGAGGTCGGGGTGTCGCTGCAGCGAGATGGCCAGCGCCCGCGCCACGAGGTGCGTGACCGTCACGCGCACACCTGCATCGCGGTACTCGGCTATACGCTTCTCGAGCGGCTCGGCCATGAAGTCGAGGAAGCCATAGATGGACGGGTCACGCGGCAGGTCCCACGCCACGGTTGCCATCTGTCGGAAGCTGCTGATTTCGATGGGGCGGCCCAGCTCTGCGTTCGGCATGGGCCGACCGTATCACTGCTCCGCGAGCGTGGGAAACAGGTCCGCGAAGTGGCGCACCGTCGGCGAGAGTGGCGGTCCTGCGAGGTGCACGAGGTAGAGGGTGCGCTCGAGCTTCCAGTCGTTGACCGGCACCGTCACGAGCCGGTTGTTCTGCACCTCCTGCTCGACGCAGTGGGCCGGCAGGATGGCAAACCCGATGTCCTTCTGGACCATGCTGCTGATGGTCTCGATGCTCGGGCACTCGGCGATGATTCGTGGCTCGACCCCGAGCTTGGCGAGATGCCGGTCGGTCACCCGCCGCGTCGGCGCGGGTGCATCGAAGGCGACCATGTCGGTGCGGTGCAGGCTCTCGATCGACACGCCGTTCTTGGCTTCTTTGGCCAGTTTTGCGAGCGGGCTCTCCGGGGCCGCGACCACGACCAGCGGCGTCTTCATGAACGGCCGCCACACGAACTGGTCACCCACCGGCTGCTCGGCGATGAGGCCCACGTCGATCTTGTGTTCGACCAGCGCCTTCAGGACCGCGCGTGACCGCACCGTCACGACCTTGATGCGCACCTTGGGGTAGGTGTCGCGGTAGGTCTTCAAAAAGCCCGGCAAGAGGTGCGTCGAAATCGAGTTGATGGTGCCGATGGCGACCCGGCCAGCCGAGCCCTTGCGGCGCAGGTCGAGCGCGCCCTCGAGGTCGCGCAGGTGACCGAAGATCCGCTCGCAATAGCTGAAGACCACATCACCATCGCCGGTCGGCTGCAGGCCCTTGGGCGTGCGATAGAAGAGCTGTAGGCCGATGGTGTCCTCGAGCGCCTGGATCTGTTTACTCAAGGCAGGCTGCGAGATGCCGATGCGGGCTGCGGCGCGGCGCATGTTGCCCGAGCGCGCGACTTCATAGAAGTAGCGGAGATGATTCAAGTTGATGTGATGCGGATCAGTCACGCGAACCTCAGGGCAGTGGTCGGCAGAAGATGGGGCCAGAGCGCCGGTTCGGCAATGGATTCATGGTTCGGAGTTTCCGAATTGCGTGAAATCGGGCAGCCTTGCTAGAAGCCCGTCGTGATTCCACGCCTTACCGAGCTAGAGCCTGTCACCGACACAACCCGCGCATTCCTCGATGCGCTCCGCCAACGCGGCTTCTCCGGCGACATCGGCGACCGGCTCGCCGACCGCGTCGTCGGCTCGACCGACAACTCGGTCTATCAGATTCTGCCACAGGCCCTTGTCTACCCGCGTTCGGCCGCCGACCTCGGCCTCTTGTTCCAGCTCGGCCAGGACCGTCGCTTCACCTCGCTGACCTTCACCGCGCGCGGCGGTGGCACGGGCACCAACGGCCAGTCCCTGACGAGTGGGCTCGTCGTCGATGTCGGTCGCCTCCTGAACCGGATCCTGTCCTTGGACCTGGCGGCCATGACGGTCGAGGTCGAGCCGGGCGTCGTGCTCGACGAGCTCAATACGTTTCTCGCACCCCACCACGTCTTCTTCGCCCCGAACCTCTCGCCCAGCTCTCGCGCGACCATCGGCGGCATGATCGCCACCGACGCCAGCGGGCAGGGCTCACGTGTCTACGGCAAGACGTCGGAACACGTCGTCGACGTCGAGCTCGTCCTACGCGACGGCACGGTCCTGAAGACCCGACCGCTGGACGAGGCGGCCATCGCGGCCGAGTCACGCCGCGAGGACGAGGTCGGACGAGTCGTGCGTGAGGTCATGGCGGTCGTCCACGAACACCACACGAGCTTCGTGTCCGAGCTGCCGAAGCTGCGCCGCTTCCTCACCGGCTACAACCTCGGTAAGTGTTGGGATCCGGACACAAAGACGCTCGACCTCAAGTGGCTCGTCACCGGCGCGGAGGGCACACTCGGCGTCGTAAGCCGGGCGCGCCTGAAGCTCACGCCGATCCCGACGGCGCGGGCGCTCGCCGTCCTCGAGTTCCCGAGCTTCGAAGCCGCGCTCGCCTCGGCCGAGAACATGGTCGCGCTCGATCCCTCGAGTATCGAGACAATCGACGACAAGGTGCTCGGCCTCGCACGCGGCGACATCATCATGGTCGACGTCGGGGCCTACCTCCCTGACCGCGGCACCAACGCTGAGGGGCGGCCAATGACGGCCGCCATCAACCTGGTCGAGTTCGAAGGCACCGACAAGGCCGCCGTCGAAGCCAAGATGGCGACACTCATGTCCGCCTGCGACGCGAACAAAGGCCTCCCGGGCTGGCCCTTCGCCGTGACCCGCGCCGCCACCGAGGCCGACCGCAGGGCACTCTGGCAGCTCCGCGCCAAAGGTGTCGGCCTGCTCGGCAACACCAAGGGGCGCAAGAAGCCGGTGCCCTTCGTCGAAGACACCGTCGTCCCACCCGAGAAACTCTCGGCCTACGTCGCCGAGTTCAAGGCCATCCTCCATGCTGAGGGCGTCGAGTACGGCATGTTCGGGCACGTAGATGTGGGGTGCCTGCATGTGCGCCCGGCACTCGACCTGCGAGACGCCGACGACGAGGCGCGGCTGCGGCGGATCTCCGACAAGGTCGCAGCCCTCTGCCAGCGTTACGGCGGCGTCATCTGGGGCGAGCACGGCAAGGGATTCCGCTCGGAGTACAGCCCGCTGCACTTCGGCGCCCTGTTTCCGGCGTTGGAGAAAATCAAAGGCGCATTCGACCCCGAGCACCGCCTGAACCCGGGCAAGGTCGCGACACCTCCGGGCAAACGTAACGAGCTCAAGTCGATAGACCAGCCGCTGCGCGGTCACCACGACAAGCAGATCGAACGCGGCGCCCAGGACGACTGGGCCATCGCCATCGACTGCAACGGCAACGGGCAGTGTTTCCACTGGGACCCGGCCCACGTCATGTGCCCGTCGAGCAAGGTCACCCGCGACCGCGTCCACACACCCAAGGGGCGGGCCGGTGTGATGCGTGAGTGGCTACGCCAGGTGAGCCGGGCCGGCCAGCCGCTGCGTAAGGACACGCTCGAATCCGGCGCGTTCAAGTCGGTCGTCATGACCCCCGTGCGCGTCGCCAACACGGTCGGTAAGGCCTTCGGGCGCTTCGACTATTCGCACGAGGTCAACCGCGCCATGCAGGGCTGTCTGGCCTGCAAGGCTTGCGCGACGCAGTGCCCCGTGAAGGTCGACGTGCCGAGCTTTCGCAGCGACTTCCTCGCCGCTTATCACGGCCGTTACCTGAGGCCGGTCAAAGACCACCTCGTAGGTGGCCTCGAGTCGGCGCTGAAGCTCATGAGCCGGCTGCCCGGCTTCTTCAACTTCTTCTTGAAACGCAGGTGGTTCCAAAGCCTTCTCGGGCGCGTCGTCGGGCTCGTCGACACCCCTGTTTTGCCTGACCGCAACCTCACTACGAAGCTGCGCGAGCGGGGATTTGGGCTCTTGGAGCCGGCTGTCCTCGAGGGCAAGGTCGCGCCCCCGAAGACCAACGCTGTCATTCTGGTGCAGGACGCGTTCACGAGCTTCTACGAGCCGGATCTCGTGCTCAGTGTGCGTGAGCTCCTGACCCGGCTCGGCTTCGAGGTTCACCTCGCACCCTTCTTCCCCAACGGTAAGGGCTTACACGTCAAAGGGTTTCTGCGTCGCTTCTCGGCCCGGGTCCGTAAGAACCACCAGACGCTGGTGGCGCTCGCCAGGCTCGGGGCGCCGCTCGTGACCATCGACCCGGCCGTCGCACTCACCTATCGCGACGAGTACCGGCAGGTGCCCGGGCTCGACTGGAGCACCGTCAAGGTCGAGCTGTTGCAGGAGTTCCTCGGCCGCGTCGTCAAAGCCGCCCCGGCCTCACAGAAGCTGGGCGACCGTCCCCGCTACAGGCTGCTCGGCCACTGCACCGAGAAGACGCTCGCCCCGGCCTCTCAAAAGCTCTGGGTCGACGTCTTTTTGCGGCTCGGCCTGGACCTCGATCTCGTGGCCGTCGGCTGCTGCGGCATGTCCGGCGCGTTCGGCCACGAGCGGGTCCACCAGGTCGAGTCCAAGGGGATCTGGGAGCTGAGCTGGGCCGCCCAGGTCGAAGCCTCGCCCGACCACACACTCGCCACCGGCTACTCGTGCCGCAGCCAGGCCAAACGTTTCGCCGGAGCGCACTTGAAGCACCCGGCCGAGGTCCTGCTCGCCCACCTCGCCCAGAGCGAGCAACGACCTTAGAAGGCCTGGAAGGCCTGAAAGGCTTAGCCTTGCTGAGAAGGCTCAGACGACTCAGAAGGCTTCGGCGGCCTTGTCCTGAGCGTCGAAGGCGTTGGCCTTCTTGATGGCGCCAAAGCCTCGGATCATCGGGATGAAGAGGAAGACCCGGATGATGAGGCCGGTCGTCGGCACCCGTCCACCAGCGTCCATGCCGGCCATGAGCATCAGCACCGTGTCGACGGCAAACAGGCCGAGTGCCACGGCGAGGGCGACCTGGCTACGCTTCGTATGGACGAGATAACCAAGCCCCGCGAACACGATGCCGGCCACGAGCGAGGGCCAACCAAAGCCGAGCTCGGCGAGGAACTTCACGCCGCTCATGCCCAGGACGCCGAGCAGCGTCGACAGGCCGGCGATGAACCAGATTGCGATGGCAGCGAGCTTGACCTCAGCCGCCGGGTCGCCCGCCGAGCCGGGCAGGGGGCGGCCGTCCAGCGTGAGCTCGAGGCGGTTCTTGCTAATCCCGGTCGCGAAGATGACGTGCAGGTCGCGACCATCCGGGAGCGCGAAGTGGTTGCCCTGCTTGAGCGCCGCGAGATTGGCGAACGGCTCGCCCAGCGGTGTGCCGTTGTACGACACGGTGACGTTCTTCCAGATCCCCTTCCACTGGATGAGGACTTCTTCTTTCTTGGCGGCGTCGAGGTGGAACTTCTGCTGGGGCATGGGGCGCCTTGGGCTGGGGGTGCCAGGTCATGCCAGGTTGGGCCTGGGTTTGGATGACCGATAACGCGCCTTATGACCCGCGTCGCCCACCTGGTAAACCCGCTCGGCGAGTCGACCCTCGACGAAGCGGCGTCGGCAGCGTATCCATCGGTGCCGGCGCGTCCAGCGTGGCGGCGCGACGGGCTTTGGGTGTGACCCACCGTCGAGGCGCCGGTTCGGAATGGTCATCGGGAGTCAGGAGGTCGAGATGCGGTGGTCGGCAACAGGGCGTAGCAAGAACCTCGAAGACAGGCGCGCAGGCGGGATCTCGAAGGGCGCCATGATCGGCGGCGGCGGCGGTATCATCGCCATCATCGCGGTGCTGCTCTCGCAGTTCCTCGGCGGGACCGCGGGCGACGTCGTCGGTAGCCTCGCCAACAGGCCCGCCCCGAGCGCGACCCCGGCCGGCCCGCTGCAGACGACCCCCGAAGAAGAGAAGCTCGTCGACTTCGTGAGCTGGGCCCTCGACGACATCCAGACCACCTGGCAGACCGAGTTCAAGCAGCGCAGCCGCACCTATCAAGAGGCCAACCTCGTCGTCTTCCGCGACCAGGTCGACTCGGCTTGCGGCATGCAGGGCGCGGCCGTCGGGCCCTTCTATTGCCCCGCCGACTTCAAGGCCTACATCGACCTCGGCTTCTACCAGATGCTCCACGAGCGCTTCAAAGCGCCTGGCGACTTCGCGCAAGCCTACGTCCTGGCGCATGAAATCGGCCATCACGTGCAGAACCTGCTCGGCACCTCGACGCGGATCCACCAGCTCAAGCAGGACAACCCACAGCTGGCCAACGACCTCTCGGTCCGCCTCGAGCTGCAGGCCGACTGCTATGCCGGCGTGTGGGCCCACTACACGAACAAGCGCGGCCACCTCGAGATGGGTGACCGCGAGGAAGGCCTACGCGCCGCGGCCGCCATCGGTGACGACGCCCTCCAGAAGGGGGCCGGCCAGGCCGTGCGCCCCGACAGCTTCACCCACGGCAGCTCCGAGCAGCGCCAGCGCTGGTTCGACATCGGCTTCAAGAGTGGGCGCGAAGAGGAGTGCGACACGTTCGCCGCCCGCAACCTGTGACCCTGTCTGCGCTGTAGGCCCAGGGCTTGCCCTGCCCTCGGGTGCCCTCAGGCGTTGAACTGGGCGCGCTGTAGGGGCAGGGCTTGCCCTGCCCTCGGGTGCCCTCAGGCGTTGAACTGGGTCCGCGGGCCGAGGCTCGTGCGCGCGTGGTGCGCCAACAGCTGCGACACCGCCTGCAACAGGTCAGCGGCCCTGAACGGCTTGGGCAAGAACGCGACCTGGCTCAGCGTGTAGTCGTTCAAGCGGCGCTCGTCCTCGGGATAACCCGAGGCCAGGAGCAACGGCAGGTCCGGCAGCTCCAGCGCCAGCTGCTTCGCGAGCTCGAGGCCTGAGAGCCTCGGCATCACGATGTCCGAGATGACCAGCGCGACCTCGTCCTGGTGCTTGCGAATGGCTTCGAGCGCCTCGACGCCGTCGCGACACAGCATGACTCGATGGCCGGCATGCACCAGGATCCGCCGCGTCAGCTCGGCCACCATCGGCTCGTCCTCGGCCACGATGACGAGCCCGCCCGCGTCGGGGTTCGTGGGCACCAGGCGAGCAGGCTCGGGCTTCATGACCTCTTCGAGGGCGGGGAAACAGACCTCGATTCGGGTCCCCTTGCCGACCTCGCTCCACAGGTCGAGGCTGCCGTGGTTCTGCCGCACGATGCCATGGACGGTCGCGAGCCCGAGCCCGCGTTGGGGGCCACCGTCGGCGATGTAGCCCGGCGCGTCGAAGGCGCGGGCCGCAACTTCGGCCGGCATGCCCGGACCATCATCGGCGATGGTGAAGCGCACCCAGCGGCCAGGCGCCAGGCCCGATCCGGACGACTCGACGCGGAACCGGTCGGTCTTGAGGACGACCTTGGCCTTCGCGTCGTCGGCGTTGCTCACGAGGGCCACGAGCACATGGATGAGCTGGGTCGGGTCCATGCGGATAGGCCACACCTCGTTCAGCTCGAAGACCAGCTCGGGCGGCTGGCCAGCCTCGTAGGTTGCGGCGGTGAGCCGAGACAAGAGCGCCTCATTGGCCCTGACAAACGTATTGGCGTCGATGGTCTCGGGGTTCGCCGGCTCGAGCTTCGAGAGCCCGAGCAGCTGCCGCGAGACGCTCGCCGCCTGCTCCGCCACACGCCGGAGCTCGTCGAGGTGTGGCGACGGGTCGGCGCCCTGGTTCACCGCCGTTCGCGCCAGCGCCACGTTGCCGAGGACCACGGTGAGCAGGTTGTTGAAGTCGAGCGCGATGCCGCCGGCCATCCTGGCGACGGCCTCGAGCTTCTCGGCGCGCGCGGCCTGGCGTTGGGCTTCGCGGCGGCTCGTGACGTCGACAGTCGCGCCGAGCAGCTGGCGCGGCCTGCCATCGGCGGAACGTGTATAGATGGTGTCGCGGCCCAGGAACGCGCGCCATGAGCCATTCTTGTGCAGCAGGCGGTACTCGGTCTCGAGGATGGTGTCGTCGTCGGCGCTGGTCCAACGTGCCAGCAGCTCACCCATACGCAGCAGGTCGTCCGGGTGCATCAGTTGGGTCAGGAAGGAGGACCCGAGGGCCTGGACCTCGTCCGGTTCGTACCCGAGGCTCGTTGCGAGGTGCCGGTTGATCCACTCGACCGTGCGGGTCTCGAGGTCGAAGACGTAGACGACCGTGTGTGAGAGCTCGCGCACGAGGCTCAAGCGACGCCGGCAATCCGCGAGCTCTGCGGCGAGCTCGGCGCTCGTCGAGGAGCCGGCTCCACTCACTTCGAGCGGCGCATCAGGGGCCGTGGTTTGTGCCGGGTCGGTCATGAAAGCTCCGTGACGAGAGCTTAGCGCCGACCTCAAATCAAAGAGGCAAGATTGCGCGCCGTGTGCGAAACCGTGCGCGCACAAACAAGCGCAGGTCCGGTTCGCGGAACGGCGCAGAGGCGCGTCATGACTGGACTTGCGGGCGGCCCTCTGCGGCCGGCGCGTGGTCTACCGCGGATCTGACGCCGTTCTCACGCCCCGCCAGACGACCGGGATACGAAGATCGGACGAGGCGTCGCGCCGGTCACCGTCTGCCCCCACTCGCCCTCTCGCACCTCTCGAAACGTTGGCTCGGCGGTGCCGCGCCGACACAACCACTCAGCGCGAGTACGGGTCCATGATGACCGGTGAGGCGTTGACGTCGAAGGCCCAGCTCTTGAGGAAGGTGTCGATCTGGGTCAGTGCTTCGGAGCCCGCGAAGATGTTGTTGTGGCCGGCGACCTCGGACTGGCCCGAGATGGTCACGCGGTCGTACTGGAAGAGGCCGCCCGTGCGCCCACTGAGGTTCGACGAGACGGGGGCCGTGGCTTCGACACGCAGCGGGTCGATGGCGCCGATCACGGTCGGGACCTGCGGCAGCTCGAAGGCCCGGGCGAGCGCTTCGGTCGCGACGTTGGGGACGACCTCGTCGTCCATGACCATCTGCATGAGGATATGCGGCGGGCGGCCCGCGTCGAAGCGGTTCTTGAGCGTGCGCGCGGCCCAGTTCACCGGGTCTCCGGCGTCGACGAGGGTCTGGGCCGGGGAGGCCAGGCGGAGCAGCGCGTCGCGCCCGCCGACCATGTTCGACAACAGATCCGAGAAGGCCGAGAAGTTCTCGCTGTCGGTCGCAATCGAGATGACCCGGGCGCCGGCGATGGACAGGATGCCGGCGTCGACCTTCTCGGTCTGGCCGATGAAGTCGGGGCCCATGATGCCGCCAAGCGAGATGCCCCAGTAGACCGTGCGCGCCGTGTTGACGTCGGGGGTGCCGTCGCCGTCGACGTCGGGTTGGGTCGTCAGGAGCTCCATCACCTGCTGCTTGTCGAACGACGCCTGGCGCATGTTCTCACGGAAGACGAAGCCGTCGATGGTGAGGTTGGCGACGTCGATCCCGAACAGGTCGATGAAGGCCGACGTCTCGTCGCCGTCAGGGCGTGCGGTCGGGTGGTCGCCGTGGCGTGGGGCGCTGATGGCGACGGTGGCCATGTTGGCCCCGCCTGCGAGCGAGACGATGTCGGCCGCGTTGCTGGCGTTGCCGCCGAGCCCGTGGCCGAAGAAGAGGATCGGCGCCGGCGTCGTCGCGCCGACCTTGAGCCAGATGTGGACCGGGAGCTCGTAGGCCACGGGCTCTTTCGGGTCGCCGAGATAACCCTCGATGCGGAAGTCCCAGGCGTTCATGACGCCCGAACACTTCTTGTAGCTGCCCGACGTGGTGCACGAGGGGGCGGTCTTCCAGTCGTAGGTCTTGGCGCGGAGCTCCAGGCGCTGGGTCAGCGTGCGGGCGAAGATGGTCTGGGTCGTGAACAGCGACAAGGCCGAGATGGAGTTGCCGGCGATGCCGGTCTGGCTCAGGAAGTAGTCGCGGCGGGTCTTGAGGCGGCTCACGACGGCGTCGGGGCTCTGGTCGAGCAAGAGGTCTTTCAGCGGCTGGCTCGGGGCGATGCAGTTGCCGTCGGCGGCCTTGAGGTCGGTCGTGACGACGACCGCGTGGAGCTGGCTCTCACGCAGCGGGCGCACGGGTGTGAGGATGAGGGTCTTGCCCTCCTCGATGAGCTGCGCCGTATACGGGACACGCTGGGCGGGGAAGCCGGCCGGGCCGAGGTCGTAGAGCGCCACGGCGGTCGACGTCACCGAATCGACGACGGTGGCCGGCGGCGCGGCGATGGGGGCCGAGAAACGGAGCACGATGCCGGCCGAGGTGCCAAAGCCGTCGAGCTCCTCCAACTGGCGCCAGACCGGCTGGAACACGGTCGACTCGGCCGCGAGCCAGGCGGGCTCACCGATGGAGACCCGCAGGCCGGTGATGGACTCGGCGTCGTCACGGGTGAGGCTGTCGTCGGGGAAGGCGTTGAGCGCCGTGCCCGCGACGGGGTCCCACTCGAAGCGGGTCGTCTCCGAGTTGCAGAACCCGTTCGGGTCGGGCGGGATGACCTCGAAGGTGTCGGTGGCGTCGCTCGTGTCGGTCGCGGCGACGGGGTCGTCCCCGCAGGCCTGCAGGCCGACAGCGAGGCCAAGGAGCGGGGCGAGGAATGCGGCGAAGCGTGGGGCGAGGAGCATCTTCATCGGGCAGGACTCTCTAGGCGAAGGGGCGCTTGGGGGCGGCCTCTTTTTTGGGGTGTCGGCGTCAGGCGAGCGGGGCGGTCTCGCGCTCGAGCCAGGCGAGCGTGGCAGCGGCGTCGCTGAAGGCCGAGGCCGTGAGTAGCGGGGTCAGGGCGGCGCGCACGCGGTCATGGTAGGCGTTCACCTGCGCCACCTCGGCGGGGGTGAGCAGCGCCGTGTCGATGAGGCGGCGGCAGTACGGGACGAGCGTCAGGTCGTCGAACGCGTAGAACGGGCCCATCGGGTGTTGGTCCGACTTGTCGAGGCGGGGCATGACCAGCACCAGGTTCTCGATCCGGATCCCGTACTCGCCCGCGAAGTAGAGGCCGGGCTCGTTGGAGAGCACCATGCCGGGCTCGAGGCCGACGTCGTTGAGTGCCGGCGAGACGCGGTGTGGGCCCTGGTGGACCGACAGGAAGCAGCCGACGCCGTGGCCCGTGCCGTGTCCGTAGTTGAGGCCGACTTCCCAGAGCGGGGCGCGCGCGAAGGCGTCGAGGTGGGTGCCGGTCGTGCCCTTCGGGAAGATGGCGCGGCCGAGCGCCAGGTGTCCACGCAGCACGCGGGTGTAGTGTTCGCGCTGGGCGGCGGTCGGGGTGCCGAGGTGCAGCGTGCGGGTGATGTCGGTCGTGCCGTCGATGTACTGGGCGCCGGAATCCAACAGGAAGAGCGTCGAGTCGTCGATGCTGGATTTCGAGGTGTCGTCGGCGCGGTAATGAACGATGGCGCCATGGGGGCCGAAGCCGGCGATGGTGTCGAACGACAGGCCCTGGAAGTGGTCGTTCTGCTTGCGGAAGCCTTCGAGCCGGTCGGCGGCCGTGACCTCGTCCAGGCCCTTCCAGTTGGACTCGAGCCAGGTGAGGAAGCGGGTCACGGCGACGGCGTCGCGCAGGTGGGCCTCACGCATACCGTTCTGCTCGGCGGCGTGTTTCTTGGCGCGGGCGAGCTGGACGGGGCTACGTGTGGTCTTGACGGTGGCGGGCGACGCGGCGAGGCAGTCCAGGATCCACTGGTTCGAGTTGTCCTTGTCGACCAGCACGGTGCCTTCGAGCCGGGCCAGCGCGTGGCCGAAGTCGTCGTAGGTGGACAGATCCACGCCGGCCGCGTCGAGGTGTTTCCGGGTCGCGTCGGTGAGCTTGGATGGCGCCACGAACAAGGTCGACGGGGCGTCGACCGACACCAGGCCCCAGGCGATGACGACGGGGTTGAAGTCCACGTCGGAGCCGCGGATGTCGAACGTCCAGGCGAGCTCGTCGAGCGTCGCGACGACGAGGTGGTCGGCCCCTTCGGCGCGCAGGGCGTCGCGCAGGTGGGCGAGCTTCTCGGCGAGGCTGCGGCCCGAGTGGGCGGCGGGCCAGGGGGTGATGGGGTTCTCGGGGACGGCGGGGCGGTCTGGCCAGACCCGGTCAATCAGGTTGTCGACGGGCGTCAGGCTCGCGCCGACGGGGGCGAGGGCCTGGCGCAGGGCGTCCGCCTCGGCGGGGGTGTGCAGGCGCGGGTCGAAGCCGACGACCTGGCCCTCGGCCTGGCGGGCGAGAAAACGTGGGATCGACGGGACGTCGGTGTCGCCCTGGCGCATGAGGTCGTAGCTGGCCGGGTCGAGCTCGTTCTCCGCCTGGAGCCAGTAGCGCGAGTCGGCCCAGAGCCAGGCGCCGACGGCGGGGTCGCGGGCGACGACGGCGCTGCCCATGGAGCCGGTGAAGCCGGTGATGAAGGCGCGGCGCTGCCAGCAGGCGGGGAGGTACTCGCTCTGGTGGGCGTCGGACGACGGGACCAGGTAGAAGTCGAGGCCGGCGGCGGCCATCTCGTGGCGGAGGGCGGCGAGCCGGGCGGCGATGGGGGCTTTGGTCTGGGCGCTGGCCATGCGGGCCTCCGTGAGCAGGTCGGCGCGGACCATATCAGAAGAGGCGACTGGCGACAGCGTTTGTCAGCGAAACGCGTTGGGCGTGGGCGACCGCGTGGGCGTGTGCGTGGGCGCGGGCGTCGGCGACGGCGTGGGCGTGGGCGTGGGCGCGGGCGCGGGCGCGGGCGACGGCGCGGGCGTGGGGGCTGGCATGGGCGTGGGCGTGGGCGATGGCGTGCGGACGGCCTGGGAGGCGGGGCTAAAATGAAATATGAAATGCTTCGACCCCTGGATGTGTGACTTGCCGGGGTGGGCTGGGGCGGGTACTCGGCCCGTGGAGGTGGTGATGAAGCCCGAGCGGCCCAGTGATCCAGAGGTCAGGACCGTCGCAGTTGGGGGCGCGGTCGGCGGGGGCGTCGCGGCCTACACGGACGAAGGGCAGGGCCCCGTCGTCATCGCGCTGCACGGGTTGCCGGGCGGGGCGCGCGACTGGCGGTGGCTCGGGCCGGCCGTGGCACCCGCGCTGCGGCTCGTGCGCCTGGAGCTGCCAGGGTTTGGGCAGACGCCACGCTTGGCCATGCCCGACCCGGGCTTCGAGGCGCGGGCGCGCTGGGTCTTGGCCTTCGCCGACGCACTCAGGATCGAGCGTTTCGCCGTCATGGGCCACTCGATCGGCGGGCCGCTGGCGATGGCCCTCGCGGGGCTCGCGCCCGGTCGGGTGAGCAGGCTGGCGCTCGTGGCCAGCGTCGGGCTCTCGGTGCACCGCGGCTATCGCCAGGCTGGCCCTATGCGTAAGCTGGCGCCACTGGCGAAGGTGCCGCTGCTGGGCTCAGCCGTGATGACGCCGTTCATCCGCTGGGCCTTCGGGCGCTTCGGCTTCAAGGGGCACTCGGACGAGGCGCTCGCGCACACGCTCGCCATCGTCAATGCGCTCGATTTTCGAGACAACCGGCGCTTCGCCGCGGCCGTGACCGTGCCCACGCTGGTGGCCTGGGCCAACGACGACCCCATCATCGACCAGGCCGTCTCGGAGGAGCTCGCGGCGGCTCTACCTGCAGGCCCGCGGCTCGCCTTTGCCGACGGCGGGCACAACATCCAGAAGTCCAAGGCGGTCGCGCTGGGCGAAGCGCTCGTTGCGTTTGTCCGCGGCTGAACGAGCCGTTTGCGACGGGCTCCGACGCCGACCCGACTCAGCGCGGGGGAAACGTGGCCAACATCTGCTCGGCGGCCGCCAGCCGATTTTCTGTGACGGCGAGCCGGCTTTCCAGAGCGGCGACGCGGGCCTCGAGCTCTGCTGTCGCCGATGACGGTGTCGCAGCCCCCGTCGTGGCCGTGGTCGTGGTCGCTGCAGCGGCTGCGGCGGGCGAGGTCGCGGACAGGTAGGTCTCGCCCGGGTCGGGACGCATCAGCGACAGCCCCGTGGGCGCCGAAACAGTGAGCGCTGTTGCCGCGGCCAGGCCCATGGCGACCGGGTTGAGCAGCGGCCCCGCGTGTGACCAGGCGAGCAGCGGCGCGTTGGTGTCCGGCGTCGCCGGCAGTGCCCAGGCCCGCGCCAGTGCACGCCCTTTGGGGTCGGCGGAGTCGCCGGCCAGCCGGTTCATCGCCCGCCACACCCCATCGTAATCGGCCGGTGCCAGCGGTGCCGCCAGCGGCAGCACGAGGCGCAGCTTCGGGGCTTCGTGTGTGTGGGACCAGGTCGAGTGCGCGATGTGGAACCAGGCCGCAAACACGTCGCGAAGTCGCTCGGGGGAGGCTCGGTCGGCCAGGCGGTCGAAGTCCATGACGATGCACGACAGGTGCACGACGTTGGCCTCCTCGCGTTGCCGGCCGTCGGCGAAACGCGCCGGTGACCACAGGCGCAGGTCTTGAATCGCCTCGCGCCGAATCTCGCCCTCGAGGTCGGCCAGCGCCAGGTCGAGGTCACCCGTCTGGCTGAGGTGGCCTTCCAGCCGCTTCGCGATGGGGCCACCCGTCGGGGTGCGACTGCGAATAGCGGCCGCGGCGGCCCGGGCGCGCTCGACGTCACGGGCCTGGCGCTGGGCCAGGTCGGTCCGCAACTGGAAGCGGTGAAGCGCAGCGACGAGCTCGGCCAGCGTCAGCACGTCGGCTTGTGGCACAGGGTCGAACACATGGCCGAAGGTCGTGACGGAGTGGCGGTGGGTGTCCATGGTTGGCCTCGTCGGGGTCAGCGTGGAGCGTGGCGTGTGGCGGCGGGGGTGAGCTTGGCCACCTCGGTCGCGATGCGTTCGGCGGCGAAGCGCATGTCGGCGGTGGTCTGGTGGCGGCCGAGCCCGATTCGGAGGGCGGCGAAGCGGCGGTCTTCGGGGAGCGACAGCGAGGTGAGCACGTGGCTCGATTCGCGGCTCTCGGACGAGCAGGCGCTGCCCGACGAGACCGCGAGGTCGTTCGACAGGGCGGCGATGAGCCTGAAGCCTTCGAGGCCGGCGAAGGTCACGTGCAGGCTGCCGGGCAGGCGGGGCGGCGAGGTCGAAACGTCCGCGTCGAAGTGGCATACCGGGGTCGGCGTGTCGCAGGTCACCCGCATAAGGTCTGGGCGCACGTCGCGGGCGGTGAGGTTTTCGTGGAGGGCGGCGAGCAGGGCCTCGCGCAGACCGTTCAAGTGGGCCATGTCGGCGGCGAGGCGCTCGTGGGCGAGCTCGGCGGCGCGGCCCAGGCCGACGATCCCGGGCACGTTGTGGGTGCCGGGGCGCAGCTCGCGTTCCTGGCCGCCGCCCGTGACCTGCGGGCTGAGGGTCGGGACCGGGAGTGCTGGGCCGGGCGTGTCCGTGGTCGAAGCGGGCCGGGTTGAACGCATGGACCTGAGCCAGAGCGCGCCGACACCTTTGGGGCCGTAGAGCTTGTGCGCGGACAGGGCGGCCACGTCGACGCCGAGCTCGCCGGGTGCAAACGGGATACGACCGACCGCCTGGACCGCGTCGCAGACGAAGAACGCGTCGTGTTGGTGGGCGACCTCGGCCAGGGCGGCGACGGGCTGGATGGTGCCGACCTCGTTGTTGGCGGCCATGATGGCGACGAGCAGGGCGGGGCGGCCGTCGAGGGCGCGCGTCAGGGCGGCCGGCGTGACGAGCCCGTTCGGGTTGGGCGGGACGAGGACGAGCTCGAGGTGATGCGACCGCGCGAGGTCGTGGGCGGTGTCGAGGACGGCCCGATGTTCGAAGGCCGAGACGGCGATGCGGCGGCGGTCCGGGTAGCTCATGACGAGCCCACGCAGGGCGAGGTTCAGGCTCTCGGTGGCGCCCGACGTGAAGACCAGCTCACGTGGGTCGGCCGACAAGAGCGTCGCCAGCTTACGCCGGGCGTCCTCGATGGCCATAGCAGCGGCGCGGCCGGGGGCGTGGCTCTTACTCGACGGGTTGCCGAAGACCTCGGTGAAGTACGGGAGCATGGCGGTGACCACCTCGGGGGCGCAGGGGGTCGTGGAGTGGTGGTCGAGGTAGAGCATGGCGCATCATAGGCCGATGATGGTGGGGCGGCCAGCCAGCGTCGCCGGAGCGGCCTCCGACGCGGGTGTAAAATGAAATATGAAATGTCCCGACCCCTGTTGGGTGACTCGTGATGTCTGCTGGGCGCCTTGACAGGGTGGGGTGGGTGGGGGAGCAACGGGCTCGAACCCGGGTGTGGAGGCGACTCATGCTGCGTGTCGGTCTGGTGACGGTGGCGGTCCTGAATACGGTGGCGTGTGGCGGGAAGGATACGCCAGGGGGTGGGACTCCTGGGGGTGGTGGCGAGGCGCCCAAAGCTGTGGCCATCGACCCGTCGGTCGTCGCGGGGGTCGCGGCCAAGCTGCCAGCGGGGCTCAAGGACAAGATCGCCTTCGAGGCGGTCGAAGGCGAGAAGGGCCGGCACTTCGCGGTGCAGCCCAAGGGCTGGGAAGCCGGCGTCATCCCGGGCCGCGTCAAGCCCCCGATGGGCGGGGCGGACCTGGGCTTCATGACGGCTTTCGCGACCGGCTCCAACTGCGACGGGAGCTGCGAAGCCAAGGACTGGAAGAAGGTCGTCGAGACCGTCGAGTTCGCCCAGTTCCTGGGCGGCGAGTGGGCCGTCCGCAAAGACGAGGCGCTGCCCGACGGGCGGCTCCTGGTCGTGGCCAAGCAGGACCGGGTGGACGTGGCGCTCGCGCGCTGGAAGGAGGGCGCGAGCCGCTACTTCTACTGCCGCGCGACGCTGGAGAAGCCGATCACCGAGGCCGCGGACGCCTTCGAAGAGGCCTGCCGCCAGATGAAGGTCGTCGACTTCTGAAAGTGAAAAGGGCCTAGGACTTCTGAAAGTCAAAAGGGCCTAGGACTTCTGAAAGTCAAAAGGGCTCGCATTCGCGAACCCCTTTGATGTTCCTCGGCGGTTGAGCCGCCGTTTGTGCGGCTGGGTTCAGGCGGTGCGGCGCCGGGTCACGAAGCCGACCGCGAGCACACCGAGCAGGCCAAAGGCCAGGGCGTCCGGCGCGCTCGAGCAGTTCTTCTTCTCGCTGGCCGGCGGCGTCGTCGGGGCGGGTGCCGCGCCTTCGACACACTTGGTGCAGCTGTACTCGGACGGGCCGTCGCGAAGTGCACGCGAGCAGGTCCCCTCCTGGCAGGTCCCGTTCGAGCCGCAGCTGTCGCCGACGGCCTTGCCGGAGCACTGCTCGACCTCGGGCGGCGGGATGTCGGCCGAGGCGGGGCCAGCCATGCCGAGCGCGACGAGCGCGGTGACGGTGGTGAGGGCGGCCTTCAGAGAACGGAGCGAACGGGTGGGGCTGTACATCGGGGGAACCTCCAATAGAGACGTCGCGGACGTTCGCACAGCTTGACGAGACCCGCCAGTCCCCCGGGTAGCCTTGCCAGGGCAATCGCAAGGTCCAAGAAACCATCCAATGGGAAGGATTTCTCAGGAAAGCAGGAAACGAGGAGCCCAGGAAGAGACCCCCTGAACTGCCGGCGGTTTCGTGCCGCTCCTGGTTTCCTTTGTGCCTGGTCTCCTCAGAGGCCCCGACGTTGCGTACGCCCTGGGTAGCCTTGCCAGGGCAATCGCAAGGTCCAAGAAACCATCCAATGGGAAGGATTTCTCAGGAAGGCAGGAAACGAGGAGCCCAGGAAGAGACCCCCTGAACTGCCGGCGGTTTCGTGCCGCTCCTGGTTTCCTTCGTTCCTGGTCTCCTCAGAGGCCCCGACTTTGCGACCGCCCTGGGTAGCCTTGCGCCGGAGCCTCGCAGAGCGGCGCGTGAGCCCCGCAGAGCGGCGCGTGAGCCTCGCAGAGCGTCGCGTGAGCCTCGCAGAGCGTCGCGTGAGCCTCGCAGAGCGTCGCGTGAGCCCCGCAGAGCGGTGCGTGAGCCTCGCAGAGCGGCGCGTGAGCCCCGCAGAGCGTTGCGTGAGCCTCGCAGAGCGTCGCGTGAGCCCCGCAGAGCGGCGCGTGAGCCCCGCAGAGCGGCGCGTGAGCCCCGCAGCTCGAACACCGGACCGCGGCTTGGCATAGGTTCGTAAGTCCTTTAGATTACGCCTCCGAGTTCCAAACCCAGGAGTCAGTCATGGCCAAGAGACCCTTCTCGTCGAGTGTCGCTGCCCGTACCCGCGCTGCCGCCTTCGTCCTTCGGACCCCCGACCTCCTTGCTGCTTACGAGGCCGCCGGCGGGCTCGCAGCCGACCTGTCGTCCATCGTCGAGGCCGGCGAAGCCGCCGAGCTCGCGAACCTCCAGCAAAGCGGAAAGGAGGGCGAATCGGTCGGCACCTCCGCCGAGTCGAGCCGCTCCTTTGCGGCGCTACAGCGCGAGTACAAGGCCGTGATGCGGGTGCTTGCCGCCGTGCGCGTCGACCTCGAAGAGGCGCAGGCCCCGGACGCGGTGCTCGCCAAGGCCGACGCGATCCTGGCAGACGAAGCCGCCGTGGTCGTCCGCCTGGCAAAGGGTGTCGACGGCGACAAGGCCGCCCGCCGAGTCGTGAAGTCGCGGTCGCAGGAGAACATCCGCGCCGAGATCTACCGCGACGCCGAGGCGCTGCTCGGCTTCCCCGAAGTGGCCGCCCCGCTGACCAACCGTAAGGTCGACACCGCGCGCCTGACGGCCCTGCGCGACGCGGCCGTCGCCCTCTCCGGGAGGATCTCGGACCGGGTCGCCACGAAGGCCGACATCAAGGCCGCGACCCTCATCGAGCACGAAGCCGTCGCCGCGCAGAGCCGGCGCTGGCCCGTCGTCCAACGCCTCCTGGCGTCCGTCGAGGACCCCCGCCTGCGCGGCCTCCTGCGCGACGCTCGCGGCTGAGATGGGTGAGGTCTCGCCTAGGGCGAGGCCTGCGACCCACGTAACTGCTCCTCGACCTCGGACCCGATCCCACACGGCTCGTCCGAGAGCTGCGCCCCGACCTCGCAGGCCCGCTTGGCGAAGCGGCGCGCGAGCTCCGGGTTCTTGGGGAGCAGCTCGAAGCGTCCCGCATTCAGATACGCCAACGCACTGCATGCGTAGACGCTCGCGTCGTCGACGACTGACCGTTCACACGTGCGCACGAAGGACGCGATGCCGCCTTCGATGTCCTTGTCGCCGCCGGCCCCGAGCAGGAGCAGGTCCGAGTGCATGTTGCAGGCGCGCGCCCAGCCCGCATCGCACGCCTTCCGGGTGAGGCGCCGCGCTTGTGCGTAGTCGCGCTCGCCTTCGGGTATGAAGTCCGCCGAGTGCGCGTCGATGAGCACGAAGCAGGCGCCCTCGTCGCCAGCGTCGCAAGGCATGGCCGCGAGCTTTCGAACGCGGGCCAGGTCCGCTCTCGCGGCCTCGAGGTCGCCAAACAAGACATTCATCTTCGACGTCTCCAGGTACAGCTCGCTTGCGCGTCGACAGGCCAGCAGAGAGTCGGCAGAGCAGACCCGCTCGAAGAGGGTCGCCCCCTTGCGGAGGTCGGACTCCTGGAGCCCCGCCTCTGCCCGTCCGGGGCCCCGCACGGCATAGATATCGCCCGCGAATAGACACGCTGCGCGAACTCCATTGGTGCAGGCGGTTTCGAGCCTCTCGACGAGCTTCGACAGGTCGACACCCGCGCCGAGCCTCTCTTTGACGAGGCCGAAGCCCTCATCACAAACAGCCTTCAGCGGTGACTTCGTGCACCCGAGAGCCAGGGCTTCGGCGACGTCGAGGCTGGACAAGGTCGCAGCCGCACCGGCCCACTCGCCTCGTCTGGAAAGGAGCCGCTCGCATGGGGCGCCTCCCGACTCGCGACACGCACGTGCTTCCTCGTCGAGCGGCTTCAAATCTTCGACTTGCGTGTCCACGCTCGCCTCGGTCGGCGCGCTCGTCGACACCTCGCGTTGGACCATCTCGAAGCGGACCTCGGTCTTGCTGCACCCGAGCATCACCAGCAACACAACCCATCCACCGTAAACCCACCCCGTCATCTCGCCCCCAAGGTCTGTCTCCAGGTCCAATCGCAACAGCGCAGGCGTGCGACCAGACGTTTCCAACGGCATGACCCTACGCCGAGCCGCTCACCGTTGGTAGCCATCCGGCATCTCCTGAGGTGGCTCCCAGTTGCGGAGCGTCGGGTTCTTGGCCTCGATGCTGCGATAGATCTGGGTCACCCCCTGGAACACCAATGCGATCGTTGCGAAGTCCTCGGCGAGCTTGTCGAGGCGCACAGCCACAGCCTTCATGGCCGCAGTTGGAAGGGGCGACGGCCCGAGGTTGGCGCGCTCGGCGGCATCCACCTCCGAGAACAGACCGTGCTTCAGCGTCGTGCAGATCCCAAGCTTGAACTTGCCATAGGTGAGGCGATATTCGGCGCGGTCGTAGTCGTCGGCATGTCGTCCCGAACCAAAGATGTTCTCGTACCCGATCCTCGAACGCGGCTCGACCGACGACCACGCCCCGTTGTGGACCCAGTGGCGGCGTCGGGCCTCCGCAAAGGCTCGCTCCATGTGCGGCGCGGCGTTGGACTCGAGCCGACCACGCGCCGCACCGATCTCGGCCCATGCGGCCGTCCGCGCCGCCACTTCGGGGGAGGGCTTCTCACACTCGGCCGCGGCCTTCTGCCCGCCCGAGACAGCTTGCGAAGGCTCGACGAACGACTGCTCCGCTAAGGGGGCCTCCGCCGGGTCATCGCGGTGACCCGATTGCTGCTTCTCGCGCGCCGACTCCGCGACACGTCTTCTCAACGCGCCGAAATGGGCGACGGCCTCGCGTGAGCGACCGACCTCGCCCGCGCGGAGCTGGTGTGACAGCTCGGGGTAGTTGGTGTGGCTCTCGATCGCGGCGGCCCGGGCGCGGTGAAAGGCGATGGCCTCGTCGAGCTCTGTCATGAGCCCCTGCAGGTCGGCGCCCGCCTGGCCGGCGCGTGCTTCGAACGCCTTCTTCTTGTTCTCGAGCTCGAGCCGGACCTTCTCACCCGTGAGGAACTTGTCGCCGACCAGCTCGACGTCGTAGCTCGGGTTGACGTCGATGGCCTTGCGGATGACGGCGAGCCCGCCGGCCCCGGTCTCCGAGACGAAGACGGTGAGCGCCGCGCGGATCTTGTCGTGGTCGTCGCCCGCCGCGACGACGGCCCGGCGCAGCGCAACCCCATCTCCGTACTGGCGGAAGAGGCCGGCGTAGACGACCTTGTCGTGGCGAATGAGGCGAACCAGCTTGTCGACCTGCGCCTCGCTGAACTCGGCCGTCACGTTCCAGGTGCCCGAGCCCTTGCCCGAAGCCTCGCGGTTGGTGTGGGTGCCGGTCAGGTCGGCCAGCGCCTCGGCGCCGTCGCTGGCGTTCGAAGAAGCGACCGACGCGGAGGAGCTGTAGCCGCGTGTCTCGTCGTTCAGCTCGGTCGTGTGGAAGCCGGCCGACTTCTGGTGGGAGCCCAAGAGCGGCACGGCCACCGACTGGGTGCGCACGCCCGAGTCCGCCTCGGTCTTGCCCCTTTCATCATGGGTGGTCGATTTCGAGACGCGCGATGCATCGGTGACACTCACGCCCGCCAGCGTCGAGGTCACCGAGCTCTCGTCCGACGTGCCCACCGACCGCGACACGACTCTGGCGTGGGTCCTGGGAAAGGCGCCGGTCCGACGGAACTTGTCGAAGGCCTCCCCGCCAGCGGCCGTGCTCAGGTCGAATTCCAATGTCAGCGACTGGCTGGATGTGCTCGACTTCTCGCCGCCCACACCGCCGAGCCCCGAGCCCAAGGAGCCGCCGCGTCCGTTCGACTCGGTGTCGAGGTAGCGGACCTGGACGAGCGTGCCCTCCTGGCGCGTGACCGTGACCGTCTGGCTGCGCCCGTTCGTGAACGTGAACCCGACCTTGAGCCCACCAAGCCCGACCTCGAGGGAGGCGTTATCCTCTTCGGAGGTCGACGACGAGCGCTCGTCGCCCGCCTTCATGCTCGACACCGTCCGACTGTCCGCAGGCTTTCGCAGCTCGGCCTCGAGCCGGTCGGCCCTTTTCATCGCGAGGAGCTCGTCCTTCGTGTCGCGCACGATGGTCATCGATTGCGACGCGCTCTTCGTCCCGCCGACCCCGACGCCCTTGACGGACACGCTTGCGCCGCCGCTCAGCTCCTTCTTGACGGTCATCTGCCAGACCCGCTTGCCGTTGCGTTCGACCTGCTTGGGGTCATCGACGACGAAGCTGTACCCGCCTTTGGCGGCGATGGTTGTGGTCCCAGCCTTGTAGGCGACGTTGGCCGACGCCTTCTCGATGCCGTGCTGGCCGAACTTCACCTTGCCACCCGCGCTCAGCGACGAGGTCTCGTTTTCGTCTTTGTCCTGGCGGACCGAGCTCGTGTTCACCCCGAGCTCGCCCTTCATGACGTCGCCCGTGAGTCCGACGTTGTTGGTCTTCGAGCTGCCATCGGCTGCGATCACCTTCGACTTCTGGTCGTGGCCAAACGCGACCCCGTCCTTGCCGACGACCAGGCGTTGGCCGGACTCGGTCTCGGTCTTGCCGGCCTCGCCGACGACCCTCGTCTTTTCGCTACGCGCGAGCGTTGCGTTGCCTTTGGCGTAGGACGCGCTTGCCCCCGACGTGACGTGGTCCTTTTCTTTGTCGCCCAGGATCCGCTCGCGTCCAAGGCTGGCCGTGACTCCGTCCTTGCCGTAGCCGACCTCGCCCGCCGTCTTGACCGACGACACCTCGTTGCCCACGACTCGCTCGTGGCCGAGCTTCGCTGTCTCGGTCTTGGCGTCGTAGCCAAGCGTCGACTTGTTGTCCTTGGAGTCGTCGCCGAGCCTCACGACCCGTCGCCGTGAGACGGCGCCGCCAACGCCACCCTTGCCGCCGCTGAGCGTGAGCCCCTTTTCGTCGGTGACCAACCGGGAGGTGCCTTCGTCGTCGGTCCGCTCGGTCGTGTTGCGGGTCAGGGCCTTGCCCTCGACCCGCCCGTCGGCGTAGGCGACCCGCAGCTCGTCCGTCATCTCGTAGCCCTTCACGGCCGACAAGGTCCGCTTGTGTGAGGCGCTCGCCTTGGTGCCCGCGAGCCCTTTGTCGCTATCGAAGTCGACCTCGGCCTTGCTCTCCGAGCTGCCCACGTCGTCCTTGTGTTTGCGGACGATAGCCCCGGAGGCGGCGAGCTTCCCTTTGGGGCCGCTTTCGAGCTTGCCGCTGAGCGCGCGCGAGCTCTTGTTGTCCTTGCCCTCCTCGACGGTGGTCTTCATCGAGCCGCGGTGGGTGTGCCGGCCGTCAGCCACGACGTGCTCGCGCCTGTCGATCTCGACGACCTTCTGCTCACCGTCGACGATGGTTCGTTTCCTCTGGTCGGCCTGGAGCGTCGTGAGGTCGCTATCCGGGGTCGGCTCGGGCGCGGGATTCCTATCGGGCGGTGCACCAGGGGCCAGGTTCTCCTTGGGGGTCAGCATCTGGACCTGCGCCCGATGGCCAAGGCCGTGCAGCTCGGTGCGAGTGGGTGCCGCTGTCGGAGTCGGCGAGGGCGCCTTCGTGACGGGCGACGATGGCCGCTCGAGCAGAGTGACGTCGGTCATAGAGCCTCAGTTACCGATGGGACGGTATGCGTGTATGGCTCGATGACGACACTTCATCAGCGAAAGTTAAGGCTTTTCCGCGCCAACCCGCACGAGGCTTCAACCGGCCGGGTGAATCGCTAGTAGTTCCGGTCCGCCGACACGCCGTCGGACCCGTCGGCCCCGGTGAGCCCGGGCGAAGCGCCGCCCGCACCGCCGGCCCCGCCGGCCCCCGACAACACGAACGTATTGGTCGTGTGGTAGGTCGGGCCCGCCGTGTTGTTGTGCACGTAGACGCCGTAGCTCGCGCCACCGCCGCCGCCGCCACCACCGCCGCCGTGTCCGCCGTCGCCGCCCTGACCGCCACGTCCGCCGACGCCCATCGCGAACCCGAAGCGCCCGGCGATGGCCCCGCCTGAGCCGCCTTCGCCGCCCGCGCCGCCCTTGCCGCCGATCCCACCGTTGCCGCCGTCGCCGCCGCGGCCTCGGGTGATGATGTTGCCGGTGATGGCCGGCAGGTTCGCCGACGCCGCCGTCGACGTCACAAAGAACACAAACGACCCGCCGCCACCCGCGCCGAGCCCGCCGCCCGTGCCGCCGCAGCCGCCTGCGCCGCCGCCTCCGCCCGAGCCGCCGAGCGAGTCGTCGGTCTGGTCGCCGCCGCTCGAGCAGTCCTGCGTCACGTCGGCGCCTCCGCCCGCGCCACCGCCACCGCCGCCTCCGCCGTGTCGACCGGCGAGCCCGGCCGCGCCGCCGACCCC
This sequence comes from uncultured Myxococcia bacterium, assembly GCA_942493285.1. Classification (GTDB taxonomy): domain Bacteria; phylum Myxococcota_A; class UBA9042; order PHBI01; family PHBI01; genus WYBB01. The sequence goes on along the minus strand of OW818691.1, from coordinate 3,356,187 downwards.
CACCCAGTCGCTGCCCGACACACTGCCCGCCCCCGCGGTGCCACCCGTGCCGCCGGACCGGTCCACGCCGCGCCCACCGTCCGTTCCCGGCGCGGCCGTAGCGTTGAAGCCGCCGGTGCCAAACAGGCTGCAGTTGTCCGATACACGGTCGTAGCCACCCGCGCCGCCGCCGCCGGCACTTCCGCCGTTGGCGGCCGTGCTCCCCGCAGTGCCCGTGGCCTGCTGCGTGTTGCTCGACGGGCATATCGCCCCGCGCCCAGCACCACCCGCCACCGAGCTGCCGCCACACGTATTGGCCCCGCCCGCGCCGCAGGCGCCTGCGACCAGCGTCCCGCCGCTGTCGAAGCAGTTGGCGACGTTGCCCGGCTGGTTACTCTGGGTGCCGCACGAGTTGTGGCTCGTCGTCAGGACCGCGCGCTCGCCCGGCTGCCCGCTGCCGCCGTCGGTCCCGAGCCCACCCGCCGCGCCGTCCGCCCCGTCGCCCGCGTCGCCGCCGAAGACCAGGTTGTTGCGGATGACGAGGTTGGCGTTCGAGTTGCGCAGCCAGAAGGCATATGTGTTGGACGACGCGCCGAACGTGCGGCCGCCGTAGACGACAAACCCTTCGAAGACCGTCGCGGTGGTGATCCCGTCGGCGATGACCGTGCGCGAGTGGCCGGCCAGCACGGTCGGGCCGCGCAGGGTCGTGTTGGTGGCGGCGACGTTGCGCTCCCAGGTGTCGGCGCGATGACCACCCAGGATCGACTTGCCGCCGACGAGTGTAATCGTCTCTTCGTAGAGGCCGTCGGCGACCAGCACCTTGCTGCGGTTGAGCCGCACGGCTTCTGACAATCCAAAGGCGATGGTGCGGCACGGGTAGGCGCCAAGCGACGTGTTACGCGGCCCGGTGCCGCAGCCCTGCGTGTTCACGGCGTTGGTGCCGCTGATGGACACATAGACCGCATCGGGGTCGAGCCGGAACTCGCAGCCGTCGTCGGGCACCGCGTTCAGGTCATACCAGTTGCCGCCGTCGCAGGCCGCATTGCCATCGCCCGCGCGGCAGCACTGCAGAGCACACGTCGGGGCGCCGGTGGTGTTACACACGCCGTAGCCCTTCGGGCGGCTGTAGATCTGCTGGCAATTGGTGAAACAATTGCCGCATGTGGTCGCGGTGGCATATTGGCCATTGCCATTCTTGAAGGTCTCGTCGGTCGACCCATCGCAGTCGTTGTCGAGCAGGTCACACGACTCCGAAGACGACCCGCCCGCGACCGCGTCACACACGGTCGACCCGCCGTTGGCCGCGCACACGAAGTTGCCAAAGCTGCGGCAGACCCCGAGCCCGACCGAGCAGACCTGGCCCTTGTTGGCAAAGTCCTCGTCGATAGGCCCGTCGCAGTCGTCGTCGAGGTTGTTGCAGCGGCCGGCTTCGTTCGGGAACGACGCGGCGGGAGGTGTCTGGCTGCAGCTGACGGACTGGCCGTTGGCCGAGCACTGGTACACACCGGTGACCTGGCAGAGGCCCTGGCCCAAGGTGCACGGCGAGCCCTTCTGGCTCCAGGCTGGCTCCTCGTCGACCTGGTTGTCGCAGTCGTTGTCGACGCCGTCGCAGAGCTCGGCCGTGGGCGCCGCGGCGACCGCATTACACGTCGTCCCGAGCCCGTCGGCGGAGCACACGTTGAAGCCGAAGCGGCGGCAGGCGCCGTTGCCGGCAAAGCAGCTCTGGTTCAGGCTGCTGAACGCCGCGCCCTCGTCGGTCTGGCCGTCGCAGTCGTCGTCGATGTAGTTGCAACGCTCGGCGGCCGGCGTGCGGGCGACACATTGGAGTGCGGAAAATCCCGGCAAACAATCGAGAGACCCGCCGCAGGAGCCATTGGCGTTGGTGATCTGACAGGCGCCACCGCGGTTGGCGACGTCGTCGACGATCGCATTGCAGTTGTCGTCGGCGCTGTTACAGGTCTCGAGCGTCGGGGTCGCGGCCGTGCAGCCCGACCAACCGGTGGCGGGCGCGCAGGTCTGGGCGCCAAAGCAGGTGCCAAGCCCGTTGGTGGCAGCACAGCTGCGGGTCTCGGCGGCGTCGCCAGTAAGGCAGGTGCAGCTCCCCGAGGTCGGGACACACTGGCGGTCGGCGCCAAACGATGTGCACACGAAGCCCGCGCCGCAGCTGTTCGCGGTCCCGGTGTGGACGTTGTTGGCCGAGCAGTCGCGACCGCAGACCCGCTGGCCATCGAGGTCGAGGCACTTGTCACCAGGTGTCCGGCAGTTGGCGTCGGTGACACACGGGGCGCAGCTGTTGTCGGTGGCCGGCAGGCACGTGAGTGGGCCGGCCTGGTAGTAGCCGGGGCCGCAGGTGAGGACCTCGCAGCGCGGGGCGCCGTTGGCGACCCGACAGGTGGCGGTGGCGTTCGGGATTGCGCCCGCACAGGTGATGCCACAGCTGCCGCAGTGCTGGTCGGACACATAGCGGCCCGACCCGTCCTTGAAGGACTCGTCGACCGCCGCATCGCAGTCGTTGTCGAGGAAGTCGCAGAGCTCGGCGACGGGCGTCTGGGCGACACACACCCAGCCGCCGGCGCCGTTGCAGGTGTAGTTTGCGCTACACGTACCGACGCCGTTGACCGTGCTCGAGCAGGTGAGAGGCGCATGTGTCAGGTCCTCGTCGACGAGCCCGTCGCAGTCGTCGTCGACGCCGTTGCAGGACTCGGCTGTTGGCGTGCGCGCGGAGCAGCCGACCCAGCCCGTGTCGACGTCGCAGGTCTCGGTGCCAAAGCAGGTGCCGGCACCGGTTGTATTGGCGCAGGTGCGGGGGGCGCCGTCGTTGGTCGGCAGGCACGAGCAGGTGCCCGAGGTCGGGACACACTGGGCGGGGCCGCCGGCAAACGGCAGGCACTCGTAGCCGGGGTCACACGCGCCCGCGGGCTCGCCGTGCAGGTTGGACGCCGAGCAGTCGCGGCCGCAGACTTTTTCGCCGGCGGACAGCGTCAAGCAGCGGTCGCCTGGGGTCCGGCAGTCGCCGTCCACGTTGCACGGGGCGCACTGGGCTTCGGTCACCGGCGCACACGACAGCGGGCTCGCTTCGTAGAAGCCGGGCGCGCAGGTCAGGACCTCGCAGCGCGGGACACCCGTCGGGCCAAGGCCGCAGGTGGCGGTGGCGTTGGGGATCGAGCCGGCACAGCTGACCCCGCAGGTGCCGCAGTGGTTGGGCGAGGTGTAAGCGGTGCCCGTCCGGAAGGTCTCGTCGATAGCGCTATCGCAGTCGTTGTCGAGGAAGTCGCAGACCTCGACGGCCGGGGTGGCAGGTGTGCAGGTCCAGCCGCCGACGCCACTACAACTATAGGGGGCGACACACGTGCCGACGCCCGCGACGGTGGCGTCGCAGGTGAGTGGGGCGTGGGTGAGGCCCTCATCGACGAGCCCGTTGCAGTCGTCGTCGACCCCGTTGCAGGACTCGGCGGCAGGCGTCCGCGCGGAGCAGGTCGTCCAGCCGGTGGCGGGCGCGCAGGTCTGGCTGCCAAAGCAGGTGCCGTCGTCGGTCGCCGACTGGCAGGGGCGCGTCGAGTTGTTGTCCTCGGGCAGGCACGAACACGAGCCGCTGATGGGGATACATTGGCGGGAGGCGCCAAGGCCGGAGCCGACGGTGGTGCAGGTATAGCCGGGGTCACAGGTATTGGCAGGCAGGCCGTGGTTGTTGGTGGCCGAGCAGTCGCGGCCGCAGAAACGACCACCGTCGAGGTCGAGGCACTTGTCGCCCGGCGTCGGGCAGTTGGCGTCGGTCGTACACGCCAGACAGGTCGAGTCGGTGGCGGGCAGACACGCGAGCGGGTTGGCGCGGTAGAAGCCCGGGTCACAAACGGCGACCTCGCAGCGGGCGGAGTTGCCGGACACCTGGCAGGCGGCGGTGGCGTTGGGGAAGGCGTCCTCGCAGGTGAGGTTGCAGGCGCCGCAGTGGTCGAGCGTCGCGTACAGCGCGCCGACCTTCATGTCCTCGTCGGTCTGGCCGTCGCAGTCGTCGTCGGCCGCATTACACGTTTCGGTCGTCGGGGTCGCGGCGTTGCAGGTCCAGCCGCCGGCGCCCTGGCAGGTCCAGGCAGCCGTGCAGGTGCCGGCGGGGTTGGTGACCTGGCACGGGGCGGTGGGTGGAATCACAGTCTCATCAATGAGGCCGTCGCAGTCGTCGTCCACGCCGTTGCAGGTCTCGGCGGCGGGCGTCCGGGCGGAGCAGCCGGCCCAGCCGTCGAGCGGGTTGGACGGGTCGCAGAGCTCGGTGCCGGTGCAGCGGCCGGCGGCGTTCTCGATAGCGCAAGTGCGGATGTCGCCGTCGTTGTCCTCCTGGCAGGTGCATGAGCCGCTGGTCGGGACGCATTGGAGCGAACCTTGGATATCGAGACATTCGAATCCGTCGTTGCACACGCCCGCGGCGACGCCGTGGAAGTTGTTCGGGCCGCAGTCGCGCCCACAGAAACGCCCACCGTCGAGGTCGAGGCAGCGGTCGCCCGGCGTCGGGCAGTTCTGGTCGGTGACACAGGGCGTGCAGGTGACGTCCACGGCGGGCAGGCAGGTCAGCGGGCCGACCTGGTAGAAGCCGGGGTCGCAGGTGTCGACCTGGCAACGGGCGCTGCCGGACGCGTCCGAGCAGGTGGCGGTGGCGTTCGGGATGACACCGTCGCACGAGTTGTTGCAGACGCCGCAGTGCTCGGGGTCGACGTAGCGGTTGGAGGCCGACTTGAAGTCCTCGTCGATGAGGCCATCGCAGTCGTCGTCCTGGAAGTTGCAGAGCTCGCCCTCGGGCTCACGCACGGGGCACTGCCAGCCGGCTTCGCCCTCGCAGCGGTAGCTGGCGATACACGTGCCGAAGTCGTTGGAGTCCGAGCAGCCGGTCGGGTTGTGGGCGAGGTTCTCGTCGAGGCGGCCGTTGCAGTTGTCGTCCTCGCCGTTGCAGAGCTCGGCGGTCGGGGTGCGGGCGGTGCAGGTCGACCAGCCAGGGGTCGTGTCGGGGTCGCAGGTCTCGACGCCGGTGCAGGTGCCGGCCGCGTTCTGGTTGACGCAGGGGCGGAGCGAGCCGGCGTTCTGGGTCAGACACGAACACGAGCGTGAGGTGGGCAGGCAGCGGTCGTTGACGCAGTCGTAGCCCTCCGAACAGTTGGCGGTTGTTGTGCAGCCGCGGGTGCAGACGCGGGCGCCGTCGATAGTCGAGCAGCGGCCGTCGGACAGCTCGGCGCACTGGGCGTCTTCGGCGCACGGCGAGCAGTCGGCGGCACCCGAGGTCGGGATACAGACGCGGTCGGTGTCGGGCGGGATGTAGAAGCCGTCGGCGCACGCGGTGGCGACACAGACGGCGAGGTTGGATTCCACGCGGCATTCGGTGGCGGCCGAGAACAGGATGACGGCGTCGCAGTCGCGGTTGCAGAGGCCGCAGTGGTCCTCGGTATTGTACTGGCCCGAGACCGGGTCGATGAACGGCTCGTCGGTCTGTCCATCGCAGTCGTCGTCGGCGAAGTTGCAGCTCTCGGTGGCCGGCGTGTTGGCCGAGCAGGTCCAGCCGGAAGTGCCGCTGCACTGCCAGTCGCCCGTGCAGGTGCCGGCTGCATTGGTGACGGCGCAGGCTTCGGGCGGTGGGGCGACGCCTTCGTCGACCTGGCCATCGCAGTCGTCGTCGAGGCCGTTACAGGTCTCGGCGGCGGGGACTCGCGCGGTGCACGTCGAGAAGCCGGCGTCCGAGCCGGACAGCGTGCAGGTCTGGGTGCCGGCACAGGTGCCAAAGGTGTTGGACGCGGTGCAGGGGCGGGTGGTGTCGGCGTCCTCGGAGCTCAGGCAGGTACACGAGTTGGTGTCCGGCAGGCAGACGGAGCGGCCGTCGCGTGGGGTGCAGGTGTAGCCGTCTGCGCAGGTGCCGGCGGGGCGGCCGTTGAGGTTGTCGGGGCCGCAGTCCTCGGCGCAGTAGGACTGGCCGTCGAGCGGGACACACGCGTTGCCGGGGACGACGCAGTTGAGGTCGTTGGTGCACGGCAGGCAGCTGGCGGGGACGACCGGCAGACAGGTCGTGGGGCCAGCCTGGTAGAAGCCGGGGTCACAGTCGCGGACGACGCAGCGGGCCTGGCCATCGGCGGTGGAGCAGCCGGAGACGGCGTTGGGAAAGAAGCCAGTGCAGTCGTTGCCGCAGACGCCGCAGTGGAGGTCGGTGGAGTAGAGGCCAGGGGTCTGGCCCAGGGCGCGGAAGTCCTCGTCGGTGAGGCCGTCGCAGTCGTCGTCCTGGTAGTTGCAGGCCTCGGCCGACGCCGTGGGGCCGACGCAGACGACGCCGTTCGTGCCCTGGCAGGACAAGAGGCCCGAGCAGGTGCCAAAGTCGTTGGAGAGCTCGCAGGTGGCGCCGGTGTTCGTCAGGTTCTCGTCGACGAAGAGGTTGCAGTTGTTGTCGACGCCGTCGCAGACCTCGGCCGCGGGGACAGGCGCCGAGCAGGTCGACCAGCCGTCCTCGCCGAGGCAGGTCTCGAGGCCCCAGCAGGAGCCGGCGGCGTTCTGGTTGTTGCAGGGGCGCTGGAGGCCTTCGCGGCCGGGCAGGCACTCACACGAGTCGTGGATCGGGACACACTGAAAGCTCGAGCGGTCAGAGGACAGCTCGCTGCGCGAGGAGTCACACGAAAAACCGCTCGGGCAGTCCTCGTCGGTGTCGCAGCCGGCGGTGCAGCGCTGGCCTTCGTCAAACGAGAGGCAGTAGCCAGAGCCGCACTGGGTGTCGAGCGCGCACGGTTGGCAGAGGCGGTCGCCCTTGGGGACACACAGGAAGGTGACGTCGACCTCGCTCGTGACGCCAAGACAGCTGAAGCCAGAGGGGCACTCTTCGACGCAGGTGCGGGTGCAGATGGGGCCCTGGTTGCTCTGGATACAGAGGCCCGAGAGGCAGTTGTTGTTCTCTTCGCAGGGGGCGCCGAAGGTGCCGGGCGGCGGTGGTGGGGCGTCGGCGGAGTCGTTGGGGTCGGTCGTGTCGCCGGTGTCGAGCTGGGTGGCGTCGGCGTCGTCGGTCGTGTCGTTAGTGTCGGTCGTGTCAGGCGCGTCGGGCAGGGTAGTGGCGTCGTTGGTGTCGGGCTGGACGGTCGCGTCGAGGGTGTCGCTCTGGGAGAGGTCCGGGGTCTGGTCGGAGTCGCCGCTGCAGGCGAGGACGAACAAGGGCAGCACCAGCGCCGAGAGGCGCCTGAGCGAACGAGACGAGCGAGACGGGCATGAGGCAGGAGACATCGAGACCTCGACCTGACCGGGGGGCAGGGCTGGGAGAGCCAAAAGGCGCGTAACGTGTATTCTCTCGGTCTTCTGCGCAAGGAACTTGAGGGCCAAGGCTGACGCCGGAGCAGGTTTCCGGCGGAGTGGGCGGTGGGTTGCGCGCCTGGAGTGGGGGCGGGCCTTGTGAGGCGCGGCCGGGGCCGGCGCGTTGGGGGACGAGGGGTTACGATCATCATCGCATCCCACGCCGCTCATACGCGGCGTCGATCCAGCTGGAAGACCCTGGGGTGGCACGCTACTTGTGACACATGCGTTTGCCATCCATCGTCGCCACAGTCCTGGTTCTCGAAGCTGCGTCGGCCTATGCCGCGCCCCCGCCGCTGAATGAGCGCGACCCCTCCACACCGGTTGGCCTCTTCGAGTGTCGGTCGAAGGAGGGCAAGCCCCACAAGCTCAAGATGAGCGACCTGGACTTCGTGTTGCCACGGTGTCCGTCCGCGCCCGCGATCCTCGTCACCGACGATGGGGGAATCGAGTTCGGGCTTCCGTTTGCCGAGGTCGCAAAGCGGCTCGGGGACCCTGGCAGGCCGGCATCGAGCTCCATTCGGGAGAACTTCGGCACGGCCAACATGCCTGCCACCTTCGAGCTCGGGTTCGATAAGGCGGCGCGTCTGGTAAGCGTCCGGCGCGGGGTCTCAGACGACGTCGCCGACCAGATCGCCGCCTACTGGGGGCCGTCGCTGCCTTTCTACGGCGGCTGGCCAAAACGTGTCTGGTTCAACCCGAAGACCCGGACCCGGGCCACGCTCGAAGACCTGGGGGCCGACGCGGCTACGCGACCTGGCGGTAACGATACGGTCGACGGCCACCGGTTCGTTCTCGAGCTGCGGAGCTACACGCCGCTTCGAGACCTCTTCGGGGTGAAAGGGCCGATTCAGCGCGATGTGATCGGCAAGAGGCTGGTCGATGTCGAGCCGAGCTTTCCAGAGCTCGAAATCGTCATGGGCCAGAAGCTCGACACGGCGAGCAACACCCTGGTTGCCAACCCGCTGATCAGTATCCCGCAGACCGAGCTCGACTCGGAAGAACGCACCGCGCGAATCGAGCTCGTCGACGACAAGATCGTCAGCATGACCTGGGACTTCGGCAGCGGCGACGAGGAGACCCAGCTGGAGATCCTGGCCGAAGTCTTCCGAGCCCTCGGGGGAGCCATCCTGGGCTCGGAGATGCCAAGCCCCGAGAAGCTCATCGTGACCTTCAAGCTGCCGACCGGAAACGTCCTGACGCTGACATCGTCGTCGCGCCAGTACAGCTACGGCGCCGACACGTCGAATGCGCGGGTGGCGCGCCACTGGGTGGCGAAGGTCACGCGCCCGTGAGGTGAACGTGTGGGCGCCCGAAGGCAGGGCTGGCCCAGCGGCGAAGGTCCTGGGGGTATCGCGCCGAAGCCCAAGCCCGAGCCCACGCCCACGCCCGCGCCGACGCCCGCGCCGACGCCCACGCCCACGCCCACGCCCGCGCCCGCGCCGACGCCCACGCCCGCGCCCACGCCCGCGCCCGCGCCGACGCCCGCGTCCACGCGCCCCCCTTAAACGCCGACGGCGTCAGCCCCGCCACCGAAGTGGAAGGACTGACGCCGTCAGGAAGGTGTCAGCCGGCGAACCGGGCCGACGTTGCCATGCGTTTCGGTACCACAGAGGGGTGAAACGCAGGGCAACCTGATCGGATCGCTCGCCAGGCTACGACCCGCTACGCCGCGGGCCTGCGACCTGGCGAGCAGACGTTTCCTATCAGGTCTTCGGGGCCCCGATCGACTTGATGCGCATCCCGTAGAACGAGTTCCACACGAAGTAGGTCGACACGACGAAGAAGCCAGCTGCCAGGCCCATCTTGATGCCCATGTGGTCGTTCAACTGGAGCGACAGCTCGACCGCGAGCAGACCGAAGAGGGTGGTGAACTTGATGATCGGGTTCATCGCGACTGACGACGTGTCCTTGAACGGATCGCCGACGGTGTCACCGACGACGCACGCCTCGTGCAGCGGGGTGTTCTTCTGCTTGAGCTCGACTTCGACGAGCTTCTTGGCGTTGTCCCAGGCACCGCCTGCGTTCGCCATGAAGATCGCCTGGTAGAGGCCGAAGAGCGCGATCGAGATGAGGTAGCCGATGAAGAAGAAGGCGTCGGCGAAGGCGAACGCGAGGGTCGAGAAGAAGACACCGAAGAAGATGTTCTTCATGCCCTGCTGCGCATACTCGGTGCAGATCTCGACGACCTTCTTCGAGTCCTCGACCGAGGCCTTCTGGCTCGAACCGTCGAGCTTGATGTTGGCCTTGATGAACTCGACGGCGCGGTAGGCACCGGTCGACACGGCCTGGGTGGACGCGCCGGTGAACCAGTAGATGATGGCGCCACCGGTGACGAGGCCGAGGAGGAACGGGGCGTTCAGGATCGAGAGCTCCTGGACCACGCTCGACAGCTGGGGAACACCAGCGGCGTTCTTCTCAGCGAGAAGCATGATGATCGAGAAGATGAGGGTGGTCGCGCCGACGACGGCGGTGCCGATGAGCACCGGCTTGGCCGTCGCTTTGAAGGTGTTGCCAGCTCCGTCGTTGGCCTCGAGGAAGTGTTTGCCAGCCTCGAAGTCCGGCTCGAAGCCGAAGTCGCGCTTGAGCTCTTCCTTGATGCCTGGGCTCGCCTCGATGAGTGAGAGCTCGAACACAGACTGGGCGTTGTCGGTCACGGGGCCGTACGAGTCGACCGCGATGGTGACCGGGCCCATGCCGAGGAAGCCAAAGGCCACGAGGCCAAAGGCGAAGACGCCGGCGGCGAGCGGGCTGATGACGAAGACGTCGGTCTGGAAGCCCATGTGCGAGACCCAGTACGCGACGGCCATGAGGCCGGTGATGGCGATGCCGAGCCAGTAGGCCGAGAAGTTGCCGGCCGTCAGACCCGCCAGGATGTTGAGCGAAGCGCCACCCTCTTTCGAGGCCTGGACGACTTCCTTGACGTGGGCCGAGTGGGTCGAGGTGAAGACCTTGACCAGCTCGGGGATGAGCGCGCCGGCGACGGTGCCGCAGGTGATGATGGTCGAGAGCTTCCACCACTGCGAGCTGTCACCACCGAGGGTCGGGATCAGCAGGGCCGAGACACCGTAGGTCACGACGATCGAGATGAAGGACGTGAGGAACACGAGGTTCGTCAGCGGCTTCTCGAAGTCCATTTCCTTGGCCTTGCCGTACTTGGCCTTCGCCATGGCCTCGTTGATGAAATACGAGATGGCCGAGGTGATGACCATCATGATGCGCATCACGAAGATCCAGACGAGGAGTTGGACCTGGATTTCCGGGGTCGGGACGGCGAGAAGGATGAAGGTGATGAGCGCGACACCGGTCACGCCGTAGGTTTCGAAGCCGTCAGCCGAGGGGCCGACCGAGTCACCGGCGTTGTCGCCCGTGCAGTCAGCGATGACGCCGGGGTTACGCGCGTCGTCTTCCTTGATGTTGAAGACGATCTTCATGAGGTCGGAGCCGATGTCGGCGATCTTGGTGAAGATGCCGCCAGCGATTCGAAGGGCCGAGGCGCCGAGCGACTCACCGACCGCGAAGCCGAGGAACGAGATGCCGGCCAGGTCGTGGGGCACGAACAGGATGATGGCGAGCATCATGATGAGCTCGGTCGAGATGAGCAGCATGCCGATCGACATGCCCGCCTTCAGCGGGATGGCGTAGGTCGGGAAGGGCAGGCCCTTCAGACCGGCGAAGGCTGCGCGCGAGTTCGCGTAGGTGTTGATGCGGATGCCGAACCAGGCGACGCCGTAGCTACCGGCGATGCCGATGAGGCCGAATGCCAGGGTCACGATGATCTTGACGATCAGGCTCGGCTCGGTGTGACCGGCGACCGCCACGTGCGCAGGACGGAGGGCGAGGTAGGCGACCATGACGGCGCCGATGAAGATGAAGAGGACGAGGATGAACTTGCCTTGCTTACGCAGGTAGGCCTTGCAGGTCTCGTAGATGAGCTCGGAGATCTCGAGCATCGACTTGTGGACCGGCAGGTTCTTGAGCTGCTTGGCGTACACGACGCCGAAGAGCCCACCGAGGACGCAGACGCCCAGGCCGATATAGAGGAGGGTCTTACCGGTGAGGCCGCCGAAGAACGTGACCGAGTCGAGGTCGGGCAACGGTGGGATCTCGCTCGCAAACGCGGCGGTCGGGAACAATACGAGCACCAGCGCCAATAGCGCTCCCAGCTGCTGGGGGAGACGCCCCAGGCAGCCAGCGGTACCCAATGACAGAGCACGGGTCATAGTCGACTTCCTCCTGAGAAGTGGCTCGGCACCGCGCGATTTGACTGAGTTTCGCGGCTGAGCGGGCGGCCTCTAACTCAGATTGTTGCCGTTGTCGCGGGCGATAGTGTCAATAAGAGTTGCCCGGCTTTTGTACTGGTCTTGTAGGCTTAGCCGCATTCGGGGGTAGTGCGCGAAGGCACACTCGGCGGACCCGGTCGGACGAGGCCTGGGCGTTCACGGCGCGCGGCGAGGTCGGCTCGTCGCTCAAACAAACGCCTGCTCGGTCGCCGACTCAGGGCAGGTCGCCGACCTCGGTGAAAGTCGACTCGGGCGGCTCGGTGTTCGGGTCGCGAGTCGCGCTGGTGGTGATGAGGACCTGGTCGATCTCGAGCTGGGCGTAGCCCGGTCGGACGGTCAGGACCTGGCGTGTGGTCTCGTGGGCGGCGCCGCTCGGGGCGAGGTGCTCGCTTGCCGGGAGCGCCAGGAACTTGGCGTCGAGTGCGTCAGCGTCGGCCCGGTACCAGGCCCAGGTGTCGCCGGTGACCTCGATCTGCGCCGACTGTTCGGCGGGGGTGCCGTCGGCGACGCTGAGGTAGGCGATGGCGGTGGCGTCGTCGCGGACACGCGCGCGGACCCAGGCATAGACGTCGCCGGCGGCGCGCGGCTGGAAGGCATAACGCGCGGCCGGCGCAGTGCTGAGGAGAGCGCTGCCGCCGGTGGCGGTCGGTGTCCAGGTCGTCGTGTCGGCGGGCTCGACGCGTAGGCTGGTGGTGAAGTCGCTGTAGTCGGGGGCGTTCGGGGCGTCGGTGTAGATCGTCCAGGCCTTGTTGGAGCCTGGGACGAGGCCATCGTGGACCTCGGCGTCGAAGAGGAAGTCGCGTGACCACCACCAGGGGTGCCAGGCTTCATGCCAACGGTCGAGCTGGACGAGCGTCGGCGGCGTGGTCGTGCGGTCCCACCGATAGACCGAGCCCTGGCGACGGATAGGCAGCGTGATGACCTCTTTGATGCCGTCGCCCGTCCAGTCGACGTAGACGGTTGTGGTCCGATAGAGCGCCTGAGTGCCTGCGATGTTGGACTTGGGCTGGATGGTGCCAGCAAAGACCCAGACGTCGCCAAGGCGGCGCGCGACGACGATCTCGCTGTTGGGAGCCTTGGTGTAGAGGCTGTAGAAGTCGTCGTAATAGTTGTTGGTCGACTGCGCGATCCAACTGGTGCGCGCGACGACGAGGTCGCCCTGGCGCAAGACGTCCTCGTAGCGGCTGGTGATGGCGTGGGCGTAGGCGGGCATCGCGGCCTGCCAGACCCAGCCCTCGGGCTGGGGGAAGGGCTCTTCGAGGCTGAAGAACGCCGGGTACCAGGTGTCGGCGCCGAGCACCGCTGCGAGCTTCAAGAGGCCAAGCCACTGACCCGGCAGGATGTTGACCTTCGGGTCCTCGTCCCAGCCGGCCGCGAGGAAGGGCCAGTAGAGCTTGTCGCCGGCGGCGATCTCGTAGCGTCGGGCGTTGGCGATCCAGTTGAAGCCGTGCCACGCGCTCTGGCCGTGGTTGGCCCACTGCGGCACGCGGGGATAGAAGTCCGGGGTCGCGCGGTAGGAGCCGTCGACCTGGGTCATGGTCTTGCGGACCTCTTCGTAGCGGGCGCGGAATTGGCGATTACCGTCGATGGCGTAGTAGGTGAAGACGGTGTTGGCCATCTCGGGTTTGGCGCGCATAGGGGCGAGGTAGGCGTTGTTGATGCGGCTCTCGGCGTGGCCGAGATAGAGCGCCACCTTGGTGGAATTCAGCGTCGGTGGGGTCGTCGTGCGGTTCACGGCGGTCGGGTCCCAGGCCTCGAGGTCGTCGACGATGAGCGGGTCGTTCTGCAGGGTGGCCATGGGGATGCCGTGGGTCGACAGGACCTCGCCGTTCTCGTTGTAATGGTCGATGGCGTTGGCGCCTGCGGCGATGCGGGGCGCGAGTGCGTTGAGCATGGGCTGCAGCTTGTGGGCGATGGCCTTGCCATCGAGGGTCCAGGTCTGTAGCGGCGACACCGGGCTCTGGCGCGCGTCGAGGCGGGTCGTGCCGTCATTGGGGAAGTGGTCGAGTGAGAGCTCGGACGTGCTGCCAGAGATGAAGGCCTTGGTCATGAGCGCCATGCCCTTGCTGGCGAGGTAGGCGAGGTCGGCCGCATCGTAGGCGGCGGCGGTGCCCGATGTCGAAATCTGGGGCCAGAGCCCGATGGCAAAGGTCTTCCACTCGGAGTGGCCGTTGGCGATGGCGCTCTTGCCGGCGGTGATGGGCTGGCGTGGCACATTGTCGGTGACCTTCACGGTGTAGTGCCAGAAGGTGGCGAGCTCCTCCATGAGGTCGAGCTCGGCCTGGATGAGGGTGGCCCCGGTCACGCCGGTGAGCTGGCCCGCGAGGTAGGCGCCTCCCATCCAGCTCGATTGCGGCGGCAAGGTGTGGCCGTCGGCGTAGCGTGGGGCCTGGAAGTGTTGCAGCTGGGCGAGCGGGGTGCGGGCGTCGGGGTTGGTGCCCTGCGCGTCGTAGCTCGGGTATCCGGGTGCCAGGTGGCGCGGGTCGTAGCCGCCGAGGTCGGGGTTGTGCAGGGCGGTGGGTGGCAGGACCTGCGAGCGTTCACAGGTGCCATAGGTGTGTTGCAGGTCGAGCGCGTCACGGGCGTGCTGATGGATGAGGCCGGCTGGCAGCGCCTGGTCGTAGAGGGCGACCTCGTCGAGGCTGCCGTCGAACGGGGTGAAGACGCCGCCGCCGAGAAAGACGTTGTAGGTGCTGGTGAGCGCGGTGTTCGGGCCGAGGTATTTGACGAAGCCGTCCGGGTTGACGCCGTCGAGCCAGAGGCGCAGCTGGCCGGTCGGGCGGTCATAGGTGACGGCGACGTGGTGCCAGCCCGAGTGGTAGTGGGCGGCGCTTCTGATGCCGACCCCGTCGAGGTTGAAGTTGTGGGTCGCGCGCACGCCGCCGACGGTGGTGTAAACGCGGAAGAAGTCCTCGTGGTAGTGCAGGGCGATCCGCGGGAGCTGATTGCCGCTGCCGGTGTTGAGGTGGAAGAGCCGCCCGTTGACGCCGGCTTCCAAGAGCCGCGTGTTCTCGAACATTGCCTCGACGGTGATGGAGCTGGCCGAGAGCCAGGGTCGCTGCGCGAGGCGCATGTCGTTGTTGTAGGGTTGGCCAGCCGCGGTGAGGCGTGTGTAGCACTGGAGCTGGCCGGCCCCGCTGAGGCCGAATCCGACGAGGTCGACGGCCTTGCCGACGACGCCGTCGATCTGGCGGGAGGCGGCGGGACCGGACTCGCAGGCCCAGCCGGCGACGCTGTCGCGGGACAGGGTGGTGGCGGTGGAGTTGACCTCGAATTGCCACCAGGCGACGGGGCGATATTGGGGGATGACGAAGATGATGGCGCTTGTGCCGGGCGTCGAGGCCGACGTCGTCTGGCCGCCGGGCAGCGTCACCGTCAGGGTGACGTCGGGGCGGGCGATGGCAGAGGCGGGGAGCGTCAAGGTGCCGTCGCAGGCGGGGATCTGGCCGGTGAGGGCGGAGCCGCTGGCCGTGGTCAGCGTGCCTGGAAGCGGCAGGTCGTCGCCCGAGGTCGGGACAAGGGTCAGGCCGGGCAGCGCGACGCCATCTTCGTCGACGACGGAGACAGTGACGGTGACGTCGGGCACGGTCGGGGTGGTGGTGGCGAGCTCGCCGCAGCCGGCTTGATAGTTGAGTGGGAAGCCGGTTTGCGGGGCATATTCGGTCGTGACGCGGCCGTCGTTGGCGTTGAGCGCGTGGGCCCCACAGACGAGGGTGTTGAGCGTGTTGGCTGGGCCGGTGAGCGGAACGGACCAGCGGATGATCGGATAGACTGCGTCGCTGGGCGTGCTGAAGGGTGGCGCCGTGAACGGGGCGTCGGCCGCGGTGGCGGTGGCTTCGAAGGTGCAGTCGGGGCCGAGTGCGGTGGCGTCGAGGCCGAGCGCCATGTTCCAGTAACACTTGTCGAGATCAGCAAAGTCTTCGGTGCCGCTGTAGATGGCACTCTCGAAGACGCCGGGCGGGGACTGGGTGGGAGTTGCGGCAATTGGCCCGTGCTGGCCGCGGCCGAGCGTCGGGTCGATGGGATAGCGGGCGCGGATGTTTGCGCCGTCACGGCACACGATGGCGGCTTCGCCCCAGTAGAGGGTCGTGTCCTGGCCTGCGCCTGCGGTGCACGCGAAGGCGATGTTGGCGGTGGGGCCGCGCTCGTTGGTGGCAGGGTCGTGGAGCAGGGCGTCGACGCAATCGAGCTTGGCCGAGCAGAAGATGTCGGCGAAGTTCACGCCGATGTCGAAGAAGCCCTGGTCGGCGCTGCGCAGGATGCCGAGGTTGAAGACCACGGGCGTGTCGGCGTTCTCGCGGCACTCGGCGGAGAGTGCCACCGGTCCCGGATTCTGCCAGGAGTCGGCTGGCAGCGGCTCACCGTCGGTGCCTGCGAGAGCGGTGAGTGTCAGCGTGACGGTGTTGGGGTTCTCGTCGGGCGAGGCGTCGCAAGGGCCGACGTAGGTGAGGTCGCCTGCGCCGTTGCCGTACTGGCCCGAGGTGAGCTCGCGTTGCCACACGAGGTCGCCGCTGAGGTTCGTGACGGCGATGTCGTAGGTGGCGTCGGTGACGCCCTCCAGCGAAAGGGGGGCAATGGAGATTGCGACCGACTGGCCGGGTGCTTTGGGGGTCTTCGCGCATCCGGCGAGGCCGAGGCCCGGGCCCAGGCAGACGAGCACGAATCGGGCTGCGCCAGAGGCGAAGCACTGGGAGAGCTGGAGCATCTGGGTCCCTGGGGCGACGGCCGGGGACCGCTTTCCCCGGGGAGTGTGAACGTCGCTCACATTTTCTGAAAACGCAAGTGAGGAGGCGTGCTTAGCTGCGACGCGGGGGGCCGGGTGGCGGTGCGTGTGGTGCGTGTGGTGGGCTGGTGGCCGGAGCGGATCCGGCAACAGCGGGCGGGTAAAACGCCGAGAGCCCGCGCGGGGGGCCGGCGGGCTCTGGGGGGCTAGAGGGTTGGGTTGTTGTGGTGTGGGGACTTCAGAAGTCGCAGAAGCAGGCGTCCTGGCCGGCAAAGGTGTCGTAGCCGCAGGAGTCGGCGTAGGCGTAGCCGCTCATCTGGCAGACATCGTCGCAGTCGTGCACCTCCCAGGTACCGTAGCCGTTGCAGACCTCGAGCGTGTAGCCGCCGGTGCAGTAGGTGTCGCCGGGGATGCAGTCCGAGACGCAGCCGACCTCGTCGGTGGAGCCGGGGCAGTCGGCGTAGCCGTCGCAGACGTACTCGTTGGGGAGGCAGGTGTTGTCGCCGCAGGTGAACTCGTCGGCGAAGCAGGAGGCGAAGTTGTTGCAAAGGCAGCTGTCGGAGCCGGCGGCCGGGTCGTAGCTGCAGCCCTCGCTGTAGTCGAAGCCGCTCTGGCGGCAGAGGTCGTCGCAGCTGAGCGTGGTGATGCCGCCGCCCTCGCAGTAGTCGACGTGGTTATTGCCATTGCATGTGCCACCGCCAAAGCTGCAGGTGGCACATCCGAGCTCGTCGTAGCCGGTGTTGCAGTCGGAGTAGCCGTCGCAGACGTAGGCCGAGTCGACACAAGTGCCGTCACCGCAGGACTCGAACCCGACGGGGCAGGTCGTCGGGCTCGGGGTCATGAGGTCTTCGCAGAAGCAGGTCGGGACGCCGGCCTCGTCGTCGCCGCAACCGATCCCACGGTCGTAGCCGGCGCCCTGGCAGACGGAGTCACAGGTCCAGGTCTCGACGACGCCGGCGGTGCAGTGGGCGAGCACGTTGGAGCTCTCGCAGGTCCAGCCGGGGGCGGCGCAGGTCGGGTTGGGCGTGGGGTTGGGCGAAGGCGAGGGCGAGGGGTTGGGCGAAGGCGTGGGCGTTGGAGTGGGCGAGGGCGAGGGCGAGGGCGTGGGGTTGGGCGAGGGGTTGGGCGTGGGCGTTGGAGAGGGCGAGGGCGTGGGGCTGGCGTCGGGGGTCGGACGGGCCGACGGGCCGGGGTACACGCCGTCGCAGGCGGAGGCGAGGGCGGCAAGGGCCGTGAGGGTGGTGAGCGCTTTGATAGCAGGCGCCGCGCCAAACACGCGGAACCCAAACGGGCGGGAGACTGACGGGGAGGTGTGTGAGGTGGACGGCTTCATGGCGCTCGGCTCCTTGTTCGCCTTGAGTTGGGAACGAGCGGCCGACGCCCGGGCTGAGGGGCGATTCAGGAGCGGTTGTCACAACCTCGTAAACGAACGGCAGCCAACCTTCGGGGCCACGGCTGGGGCCGTCTCGGAGGTCCTGTCGAGAGGGCACTGGCGGCCCGGAGCGGCCGGATTTCAGGTGCTCTCGAGGTGGGCGACGAGGGCCTCGGCGAGTGAGGTGAGGGACTCGGGTGGCAGCTTTTCGCCGTCGCGCGTGACGACGTAGAAGCTGTCGTGCGCGAGCACACCTTCGGTCGTGACGAAGGCGAGGTCGACCGAGATGTCGTGGCGATGGAAGAACGTCGCGAGGTCGCGCAAGAGGGCCGGGCGGTCCTGGGCGACCACGTCGAAGACCGAGTGGAGGGTGGCCTCCTCGTTGTCGGCGCGGACCGTCGGGCGGACCGGGATGAGGCCCGATGTCGGGGCCAGCGAGCGGGTCGACACCGGGCCGGTGGTGCGATTGGGGAGGCCGGAGGTGGTCGGGGCGGCAGACTGCGCGGCGTCCTGCGGGATGGCGAGCGCACGGCTGATGGCAGCCTTGAGCAATGCCGAGTTGCGCGGGCTCGCGTAGCGGCCGTGGGGGTCGGAGAGACGAAACACGTCGAGCACGGTGCCGCCCGCGAGGGACGCGATCTCTGCGCTCTTCACGTCGGCGCCGACCTCGGCCAGCGCGCCCGTCAGGGTGGCCAGGATTCCGGGGGCGTCGGAGCACACGACCGTGACGAGCGCCTGGTCGAAGCCGGGCTCCGGAGTGAGGTCGACCTGCGGCATGCAGGATTCGTTGTAGCGGCGCCAGAGGTGGTAGTGCGACCGCATGGTGGCGACGTCGACCGTCTGGAAATAGCGAGTCGGCAAGGCACTTGTGAAGTCGTCGATGGGGTCCGAGGCGGCGCCTGGGACCTCGGGGATCTCGCCGAGCTCGAGCTCGGTCAGGCGTAGGCGCCGGTCGTCCGCGATGCCTGCGGCGTCGGTGTAGACGTCGGGTGAGGCCAGGCGGTCGCGGGTCTTGAGATAGAGCTGGTCGAGCAGCGCCGACTGCCAGGCGGAGAACGTCGTCGGGCCGACCGAGGACCAGTCGGCGATGGACAAGAGGTAGAGCGCGTCGAGCGAGTCGGGGGTCACGACCAGGCGAGCGAGGCCGCGGATGGGACGCGGGTCCGAGAGGTCGCGGCGTAGGCAGATCATCGGCATGTCGGCCTGGTGGCGCACGAGCAGCTTGACGAGCTGGACCTCGTCCTCGGAGAGGCCAAGGCGCGGGCCGATGACGCCGGTCAGGGTGGCCGAGCGCTCATGGTGGCCAGAGCCATAACCCTTGCCGAGGTCGTGGAGGAAGACGGCGACGTTCAGGGCGCGGCGATGCGCGGTGGGCAGGGCGCGTAGGCGCTCGGTGGCCAGCGTCAGGTCGGGGTGCTCGCCTCGTGCGATCGACTTGAGCTTGTCGAGCGCGCGCAGCGTGTGCTCGTCGACGGTGTAGACGTGATAGAGGTCGCGCTGGACGCGGCCGAGGATGGGGCGGAGCTCGGGGATGAGGGCCGTCAGGAGGCCCGTGCGATGCAGCGTGTGCAGGGCCAGCGAGGCGCCTGGAGAATCGTCGACCAGCAGGTGGACGAGCAGGTCGATGAGGGCGGCTTCGGTGTCGTCGTCTTGTGAGGATGGGACGTTCGGGCGGCGCTCGAGGCCCTGGGCGAGGTCTTCGCAGCCGGCTTCGAGGTCGGCCGCGAGTGGCAGCCCGGTCTCGACGACGACGCGCAGGGCGGAGACGGCGTCCGAGATCGAGCGTGGGCTCGTGCCGTCCGAGCGGGCGAGGCGGCGCTCGCCCGATGCGGTGATCGCCAGATAGCCGGGGTAGTCCGGGAGTGGCTCGCGGCGTGGGGTGAAGAGGCGGTGGGCGGCGATCTCCAGGTGGCGGCGGGCGCGGCCCGACAGGATACGTAAGGCGAGGTGGGTGTCGCGCATGAGGTCCGAGGCGCGGTCGTCCTCGTCGCCGCGGTAGCCGAGCGCGGTCGCCACGGCGGCCTGGTGTTCGAGGGCCAGGCGGTCACACTTGAAGCCGACGAGCGCGTGGAGCGCCATACGGATCCGGATCAAGAGGTCTTCGGCAAACGCCACGCGGCGGTCGGGTGGGCGGCCCGTGATGAGGCCGAGCCAGCCGACGAGCTGGGCATCGCGCAGGCCGCCAAGGCCGTGTTTGAGGTCGGGCTCGAGGACGAAGACGGTGTCGCCGAGGCGCTCGGCGCGGCGCTGGCGGTCGGCGGCGACGTGTTCGAGGAAGAAGGCCAGGCCAGGGCCCGAGAGGTGCTGGTAGACTGGGGCGCGAACAGCTTCGGTGGTCGATGGGTCGCCGGCGAGATGGCGGGCTGTCAGCGCGGCGGTGGCGAAGGTCGGCTCGGTCTGGGCCAGCATCAGGGCTTCGGTGACGGTGCGGACGCCGTGACCGAGCTTCAGGCCGCGGCGGGTGAGGTGGTCGAGGAAGACCTCCATCAGGGGCTGCGGGTCGGCGGCGCCGTCGGGGATCACGAGCTGGATGTCGATGTCCGAGCGTAGGCACATCTGTCCACGCCCGTAGCCGCCGAGCGCCATGAGCGACCAGCGTGGGGGCAGGGCTGGGGCCGGGAGGTCGCGGGAGGCCTGGTCGGCGGACGGCGGCTGGGTCGGGGGCTCGGCCGTGCGGGTGAGCGCGTCTTCCAGAGCGGCGAGCACGATGAGGTCGACCTCCCAGGTGAGGCGTTCGCAGAGGGCGTAGCCGGGCTCGGTCGGGAGGAGTGAGAGGATCTGCTCGCGGTGCGTGGCGACGAAGCCGGCGCCGCGAGGTGGGAGCGGGCGTGGCCGGGTCGAGGTTGGTGGGAGCGGGGGGAGCGGCGGGAGGTGGGAGGCCTGCGGCGGCGGGTGGTGCTGGACGTAGGCCGGGCGTGCCGGGGCCGAGAAGGTCGAAAAGGTGTAGGCGCTGTGGTCACCTGGGTGGCCGGGCGACGAGGTGGGCGCGACCGGCGGGAGGTCCACGGGGTGGTCGGCGGGCGGGGTGGATGGACTGGGAGGGGTCAAGTTGGGCCGCCTTGTGGCGATGGCGAGGGCGCCGGCGGGAGCTTCGAGCGCAGCTTGTACAGCAGGTCGAGCGCGGCCCGAGGGCTCAGCGTGTCGGGGTCGACCGAGCGCAAGAGATGTTCGAGCTCGGTGAGGTGGGGGCGTGGCGCGGGGGCGGCCGCGTTCGAGGGCGCCGTGGCGGTCGAGGGCGGCGAGAACAACGAGAGCTGCCAGGAGTTCGGGCGCTTGCCGCCGCGGGCGAGTCGGGGGCGGGAGTCGGGGTCGACGGCCATCGACTCGAGGTTTTCCAAGACCTCTTTGGCGCGGGTCAGGACCGTGGCGGGGAGGCCGGCGAGGCGGGCGACCTGGATGCCGTAGGAGCGGTTGGCGCCGCCGGGGATGAGGCGCCGCAAGAAGACGACGTCGTTGGCCTCTTCGCGCACGGCGATGGACAGGTTGACGACGGCCTCGCGGGTGACGGAGAGGGCCGTGAGCTCGTGGTAGTGGGTCGCGAAGAGAGCGCGGCAGCGGGTCAGGTCGTGCAGGTGCTCGGCGACGGACCAGGCGATGGAAAGGCCGTCCCAGGTCGAGGTCCCGCGCCCGATTTCGTCGAGGATGACGAGCGAGCGTGGGGTGGCGAGGTCGAGGATCTCGGCGGCCTCGGTCATCTCGACCATGAAGGTCGACTGGCCACGCGCGAGGTCGTCGGATGCGCCGACGCGCGTGAAGACCTTGTCGACGATGGCGAGGCGGGCGGAGGTGGCCGGCACGAAGCTGCCCATCTGGGCCAGGATGGCGATGAGCGCGGTCTGGCGCATGACCGTGGACTTGCCGGCCATGTTGGGGCCGGTCAAGATGACGAGGCGCTGCTGAGTGTCGAGTGTCAGGTCATTCGGCACGAAGCCGCCGGGTGGGAGCATGGTCTCGACGACGGGGTGGCGGGCGGCCGCGAGCTCGAGGATGTGTGGGGTCGTCGGGTCGTCGGTGAGCTCGGGGCGGCACCAGTCGTGGATGGCTGCGACCTCGGCCAGGGCGGTCAGGACGTCGATGGTGGACAAGCCGGCGGCGAGGCGTTGGATACGCTCGGCGTGGGTCGCGAGCGTGTCGCGGAGAGCCGCGAAGAGGCGTTCTTCCAAGGTGAGGCGGCGGTCGTCGGCGTTGAGGACCTTCTCCTCGCGTTCCTTCAGCTCGAGCGTGTAGTAGCGCTCGGCGTTGGCCAGCGTCTGTTTGCGCAGCCAGTCGGACGGGACGAGGTGGAGGTTGGCGCGGGTGACCTCGATGAAGTAGCCGAAGACCGAGTTGTACTTGATCTTGACCGACGGGATCTTGGACTGGTCGCGGAGACGGTCGCCGTAGGCGATGAACCAGTCCTTGCCCTCGTTGGCGATCGCGATGAGCTCGTCGAGGTCGGGGTCGGCGCCCTCGCGGATGACGCCGCCGTCTTTGAGGGTGTTGGGCGGGTCGTCGACGAGCGTCGTGCGGACGAGGTGGACGAGGTCGGTGAGCGGGTCGAGGTCGTGGGTCAGGGCGACGAGGGCAGGGTGGTCGGTCGCGGTGAGGGCGGCGATGAGGGAGGGGACCTGCTCGAGCGAGGTGGCGAGCGCGGTCAAGTCACGCGGGCTGGCGGACTTTGCCACGATGCGGGTGGTGAGGCGCTCGAGGTCGAGGACGGGGCGCAGGTGGTCACGAAGCGTCGCGCGGGTCGTCGGGTGCTCGAGGGCGGCGGCGACTGCGTCATGGCGGCGCTTGATGGCGGACAAGTCCATGAGCGGGGCGAGCAGCCAGGCGCGCATGAGGCGCGAGCCCATGGCGGTGCGGGTGAGGTCGAGGCAGGCGAGGAGTGAGCGGTCTTTGGAGCCGTCGCTGACGGCGCGGAGCAGCTCGAGGTTACGAATGGTGGTCGGGGGGAGCTCGAGGTGGGCGCCGGGGGCCACGAGCTCGAGCGGGCGCAGAGCCAGGTCGCCGGCGCGGTAGAGCTCACGCGCGTAGGTGGCGACGAGGGCGGCGGCGCGTTCGGCAGCGGCCGGGAACGGTGTGGCCAATTCGGCGGACGGCGGGCGGACGGTGAGGGCCGTGCGTGGGAGCAGGTTCTGGAGCGGGGCGATGAGGTGGCGCAGCTCGGGTTCGAGCAGGATTTCTTTGGGTTCGAGGCCGGTGAGCAGGCGCAGGGCCTGGTCTTGCGACGGGGCCGTCGAGGCCTGCCGTTGGCCGGTCGAGGCGTCGAGCCAGGCGATGCCCCAGGGCTGGGTGTCGGGTGGCTGGGTGTCGGGGGAGGTCGGTGGGAGGGCTGGCGCGAGGTCGAGCGGCGGGACGAGGGCGGCGAGCCAGTTGGGTTCGCGGCGGTCGAGGACCGACTCTTCGAGGACGACGCCGGGCGTGATGACCTTGACGACCTCACGTTTGACGAGGCCCTTGGCGAGCTTCGGGTCTTCGACCTGCTCGCAGATGGCGACCTTCTTGCCGGCGAGCAGGAGCCGCGGCAGGTAGGTCTGCAGGGCGTGATAGGGCACGCCGGCCATCGCGATCGGGAAGTCGTCCTTCTTGTTGCGCGAGGTGAGGGTGAGATCGAGGATCCCCGCGGCCTCGACGGCGTCCTCGAGAAACAGCTCGTAGAAGTCGCCCATCCGGAAGAGCAGGAGCGCCTCCGGGCAGACCGCTTTGGCTTCGAGGTATTGCTGCATCATCGGGGTCTGCAGCGCCTCCGGGATCGGGGAGGGGGCGTCCTGTTCGTTGCCGCTGGCCGAGTCTGGCGGGTCTGCCGGGGCTGGCGTCATGCGCCGCGCTTTCGAGGATGGTTGCATCGGGTGGGGGCTTACCAAGGGGGTCATCGGGGGCGCAACGGTTGTCGGAGGATTCCGGCGCGTGGAGCGAAGCGGCGGTGCCGAGACGTCGATGTTGAAATGTTACGAGTGCGGCCGGGCTTGTTCGGCCGGTCAGGGTGTCTAAAAGGATGCGCCTGTGACGGCGAGTCTTGCTTGCGTATGGCTGGGGGCTGTGGCAGCGTGCTGCGCCGCTCGGTGCCGGGGCGGTCAAACTCGCGTGGAGAGAACGGATGAGCCAGTCGAATGGATCGGGCGGTGGGTTGCCTCCTGGGCTAGCAGGACTTCTGGGGATTCCAGGGCTTGCAGGTCAGGCGGTCAGCAGTCGCTTCCAGCCCTATATCCTCGAACCCGGGTCGCCGAGCGCTTTCGCGTGCTTCGGTGCGTGGGAGGCGATTCGCACGTGTATGGCCATCGACGAGGTGGATGACCCGCTCGATGGCTGCTCGCAGTCCATCGAATGCCGACGCTACACGCTCGAGCAGAACCCGCCGACGACACGTTTCTCCGTGAAGCCTCGTCGCGACGGGCGCTTCGAGATTCAGCAGTTCAAGGACTTCATCCGCGAGAACAACAGCTACCACATGAAGATCGAGCCGGGGCGGATCACCGTTACCTACCCCGGCAAGCGCACGGTCCCGAAGTCCAAGCGCTTCTTCCTGCATGTAAAACACCTCGAAGAGGCGGAGCTCGACGTCGAGAAGGACTTCGAGCTCATCATGACGATGGAGCGCATGGTGCTGCGCCAGGCTGGGGCGGGCACGGTCACGGAGCGCGCGCCGCGCCATGTGGACGAGGATCCCGAGGCAAGGCGTAAGCGGATCGCCGAGAAGCTGCGCAAGAAGGCCAGCTCCGACGCGCGCAGCCGCGACTACGACGACGACGAGCTCGACATCGACATCGACCTCGAGCTCGACGACGAGGTCGAGGAGATGGAGGACGAGGACCTCGGCGAAGAGGAAGATGCCGGGATCGAGGATGATCTCGGCGAGGTCGACGCGGTCGAGATCGACGAGCTCGACGACTTCGGGCCCGAGGCGGAGCTCGACGACCTCGATGGTCTCAGCGGCGAGGAAGAAGAGGAAAGCGGCTTCGAGGAGCCCGAAGAGGGTGCGCCTGCGGCCGAGGTGGTCGAGGTCAAGAAGACCAAGGGCGAAAAGAAGGCCAAGGTCGAGGCCAAGCCCGAGAAGCCCGAGAAGAAGGGCAAGCCGAGCAAGGCCGAGAAGGTGAAGGAAGAGCCGCCCCCGAAGCCCGAGAAGAAGGGCAAGAAGGCCAAGGCCGAAGCGGTCGTCGAGGAAGAAGAAGTACTCGAGGAAGGCGAAGAGCTCGAAGAGGAAGAGGAGCTCGAGGGCGAGGAAGAAGAGGCCGAGGGCGAGGAAGAAGAGGCCGAGGACGAAGAGGCCTGGGACGAGGAAGAGGAAGAAGAAGCCGAGGCCGAAGAAGAAGAAGAAGAGGCCTGGGACGACGAGGAAGAGGAAGAAGAGGCCGAAGAAGAGGAAGCGGAAGAAGAGGAAGAGGCCTGGGACGACGAAGAGGAAGAGGAAGAAGAGCTCGAAGAAGAAGAGGAAGAGGAAGAGCTCGAAGAGGAAGAGGAAGAGGAAGAGCTCGAAGAAGAAGAGGAAGAGGAGCTCGAGGAAGAAGAGGAGGAGGAGGTCCCTGCCAAGAAGGGCAAGGGCAAGGCCGCGGCCAAGGCTCCGGTCAAAGCGCCCGCCAAGGGTGGCAAGGCGGCCAAAGCAGCGCCGCCGCCCCCGCCAGCGAAGGGCAAGGCGAAGGCCGCAGCGAAGCCGTTGCCGAAAGTGGTCAAGGGCAAGGCCCCGGCCAAGCCTGCGCCAAAGGCCGCAAAGGCTCCGCAGAAGCCAGTCAAGGCAGCGGCGAAGGCGCCCGCGAAGCCCGCCAAGTCTGGGAAAGACAACAAGAAGGGCAAGAAGCGCTGACCCTCGTGAACGCCGGCGGTGCCCTCCAGGGCGCCGCCTTGCGTGATGGGTGGGGGCGCGGTATCAACTCGGTCGCTCGACGGGTGCCCAGGGTTCCGTCGTCAACCCGCTCCACGAGGTGAATCATGGTCGAGTCGCTGACCACCAACGAGATCGATGACCAGATCGGACTGCGCCAGGTCCGTTTCCAGCAAGTCGTGGCCGATATCCGGACCGTTCTGCGGGCGGACCTCGAGGCCTTCGTCATGCGCGAGACCAAGCGCGTCTTCCTCGGGCGACCCGAGGTCGCGGAGAAGATGGCCGCAGACAAGGTCGCGGCGCTGAAGAAAGGTGCTGTCGAGCTCGGCAAGAGCCTGGCGTCGCGGATCGACGGCGAGCTGAGCGACCTGTCGCTGTGGGCGGCGCCGAGGCACGAGCCCTCCAATCCGCGTGACCTCGTCGGGGTGCCGGGCGTGTGGGAGAAGCTCTCCGCGGCGGAGGCGGCGGTGGCCGAGTTCCTCGCGGCGCACGGCCTGCCGGGTGAGTCGGTGAGCTACAAGCTGCCGGCGTATTTCGTCGGTGGGCTCTACATGCCGTCGTTGGCGGAGCACTACTGGCGCATCGTGGTCGAGACGCGGGAGCTCGAAGAGCAGAAGACGAAGCTGTCCGAGCAGAGCGTGCGCGAGAAGCTGCAGTCCCTGTGGGACGACGCGGGCTGACACTACGCGCAGCGGTGTCTCTGAGCCTGAGCGCTAACCGGGGTGCACGTCTCGAAGGGCGAGCATCTCGGAAATCGAGATGCTTGATGGACAAGGCAACGCTTTGGAGGTCAGGGCTTCGTTTCGAGCTCGCTCGTGACCGCGACGAAGTGGGTGAACTCACCGAGCGGCGTCTCCTCGCCGAACGCCGAGCGCGTGGCGCGGCCGAGCGGGTTGGTCGTGAGTGAGTGCCAAACCGGCGCGCCGTCATGCGATCCAAGGCACACGGCGCCGGGCTTCAGGGTCGGTGTGGCAGCAAGGGTCCAGCCCTTCCACACGAGTCCGGTGGTGTCGTGTTTGACGATCTTCGTGAGGAGTGTGTGGAACGGGTCGGCGACGCGGTTGCCGAGCTTGTCGAGTCGCGCCTGCAGGTCGCCGAGCGGGCTCGTGCGGAGGGGACACGCGGCGACAAGGGCGATGAGCTGGTGGAACGACATGTCGTCGTCATAGACGAGACCGTCTGGCGCGTCGAGCCGAGCGGGTCGCGCCAGGCGAGCGTCAAGCCCGCCGCGCGGCGTCCAGTTCCGGGTTCTGGTCTCTCCGGCAGGAGCTCGTCATGGCCACTGAAGACCGGTGGGAGCTGGCCTGACCGGGCTCAGTAGGAAACGGCAGGTCGCCTGCTGCGGCGCCGCTCAGTGCCCACATATGCCGCGTGGCGGTGGGGCGCTTCCGCGTGTGGTCCCCTTGGCCTATGGTGTCGACATGGCACTCGTAATCCGGACCATCACAGACGGCGAGGTCGACGCGCTGCGCGACGCGCTCATGACCACCTTCGGCTTTGACGAGGGGGACGTCGACCCGGGTGGCGCCGCTCGACTGCGTGCGCTCATCGACACCGAACAGATCTGGGCCGCCTTCGATGGCGCGGCTATCGTCGCGACGGCGGCGACCTTCAACCTGGAGCTCGGTGTGCCGGGGGGCCACACCCTGCCGATGGCGGGGCTCACGATGGTCACCGTGCGTCCGACCCACCGGCGTCGCGGCCTCCTGCGTGAGCTCATCGCTCGCCATCTCGAGGACGCCCGCATCCGAGGTCTCCCGGCAAGCGGGCTGTGGTCGTCGGAGGCGAGCATCTACGGTCGTTTCGGCTATGGTGTCGCGGCCGACCACCATGATGTCACGGTCACCGACGCCCACTCCGTTTCGGTCGCTGGGCCACACACCGCCGCGACCCTCGGCGAGCTCGACCTGGTCTCCTGGATCGACGAAGCCCAGGCGCGTGTCGTGCTGCCCGACATCTACCGGCGCGCCACCGCGCAGCGCCCCGGAGCGCTGCGGCGCACCGCGACCTGGTGGCACGAACGGCGCTTCCTCGAGACCCCGTTCATGCGCGGTGGTGCGAGCCGGCGGCGGCATGTGGTCGCCCGGCGTGGCGACGAGCTCGTGGGCTACGTCGTCTACCGACAGCGCCCGGGGTCGCTTGGGGCGTTGCCAACGGGCAAGGCCGAGATCATCGAGCTGTTCGGGCTCGATGCGCGTGCCGAGGCGACGCTGTGGCGCTACATGCTGGCGCTCGACCTGTTTCCGACGGTCAGCTGGTGGAACGCGCCGACCGATGACCCGCTGAGCTGGCTCGTGGACAACCCGCGGCGGGTGGAGCGTAGGCGCGTCGACAACCTGTGGCTGCGTATCGAAGACGTCGCGACGGCGCTTACCACCCGCGGCTACACGTCTGAGGGCACCCTTCGTTTTGCGCTCGAAGACACGACCTGGGAGCTCGTCGCCAGCGATGGGCGCGCGCTCTGTGCGCCGACCAGCGGACCTGCGGAGCTGGAGCTCGGTCGCTCGACGCTCGGTGCGCTGTACCTCGGCGGTGCCTCCGCCTCACAGCTCGCGCGTGCAGGCCTCGTGCGTGGCGAAGCCGCCGCCATCGCCCGTGCGGACCACCTCTTCGCCTCCGCCATCGCCCCGTGGTGCGCCGAGATCTTCTGACGCCTCGATACGTTGCGCCCACCATCCCACCGTCGCGTCTGCGGGCAGGTCGTAGGTTCCGCGGCTCTCAGATGTGCTCGGCTGAGTGTTGTCGGCGACGGGTGGGAAGCCCTCTGCCGACGCGCGGATGACAGCCAACGAAAGGATCCAGATGGTCTGGCCCAACCGGCGTCCCGCGCGTGACGACTGCGGCTTCGAGGTCACAGAACTAGACCCAATGCCGATCACTTGTGCGCCGAGCAAAGCTCGGAGGAGGAGAAGAGATGTAGCGCTCAAAACCTTCTAACGCGACCCGCGGGTGGAAGTCCCGACCGGAAAGGCATGAGGTCGTCATCCGGAAGCGAGTCTTGCGTGTACGCGGGCGATCGCGTGCGCGAAGCGTAGACAGCGGGTCCATGGGCTGTGGGATTGAGCCCCGAAATGGCATTTGTCAGGGAGGCCGACGCAGTAAGTGATGCGGAAGGCAAGATCGGCGAGCGGTGCGGGAAAGGCTCCAAAGCCCGCGACCTCGGCAAGCCGGCTCCCTCGGGGTCTGAGGCCAGAGCACGTGGACAAGGGTCGCCCGGGAACTCGGGAGATCTCGTGGTCTCCTCGTGGAAGAGGAACGTCGTCGCGCAGCGAGAAGCGAGCGGCGCCGGGACCGCGAGAAGTCGGAGCGCCGACATACGAGCGATGAAGCGGGGGAACCGACCCGAGGGACCCTGTGGAGCAAAGGTTGGCGCCGGGACATGGAATCGCAGGAGGGAAAGATGACCGGGACATCGCGCTCGGAAACAAGCGTCTCAACGAAACTTCTGCGGATAGCGGAGCTGGCGAGGAATGCTCCGGAGATGGTGTTGACGACGCTCGCCCATCACATCGACATCGACTGGATGCGCGAGGCTTACCGCCGAACGCGGAAGGACGGAGCGCTCGGCGTGGATGGGCAGAGCGCCGAAGACTACGCGGGCGACCTGGAGGCCAACCTCCGCTCGCTCGTGGAGCGAGCGAAGTCGGGCAACTACCGAGCACCGCCCGTGAAGCGGGTCCACATCCCCAAAGGCGACGGCACGATGCGCCCCATCGGGTTGCCGACCTTCGAGGACAAGATCCTTCAACGGGCGGTCGCGATGGTGCTGGAGGCCGTCTACGAGCAGGACTTCCACGCCTGTTCGTATGGCTTTCGGCCAGGTCGTTCGGCGCACCAAGCGCTGGATGACCTGCAAGGCACCGCGGTACGCATGGCCGGCGGGTCGATTCTGGAGGTCGACATCGCAAGGTTCTTCGACACGTTGGACCACGCTCATCTCCTGGAGATACTGAGTCGGCGGGTACGCGACGGGGTGCTGCTGCGCCTCATCGGCAAGTGGCTCAATGCTGGAGTGATGGAAGGTCGGGCGCTCTCGCATCCGGACGCTGGGACTCCGCAAGGTGGCGTCATCTCGCCGCTTCTGGCCAACATCTACCTGAACACGGTGCTGGACGAGTGGTTCGTTCGCGACGTGGTGCCCCGCCTTCGTGGTCGGGCGCATCTCGTTCGTTATGCGGATGACTTCGTGATGCTCTTTGCGCGGGAAGACGACGCCAGGCGTGTCTACGAGGTGCTGCCAAAGCGCTTCGCGAAGTACGGACTGACGCTTCATCCGGACAAGACCCGGTTGATCCCGTTTCGCAGGCCCGATCTCTCGCCCGAGGGCTCGCCGCCGGAGACGTTCGATCTGCTGGGCTTCACCCACTTTTGGGGGAAGACCCGCGCGGGTCGCTGGACGGTGAAGAGGAAGACGGCGAAGAAGCGCTTGAGCCGCTCGTTACACCGAATCGCGGAGTGGTGCCGACGCTGGCGCCATCTCCCGATGAGGCAGCAGCAGGTCTTGGGGTCGAAGCTGCGGGGCCACTACGGGTACTTCGGGATCACCTGGAACTCGCGAGCCCTCGCGTGCTTCTACAACGAGGTCATAGGCATCTGGCGTAAGTGGCTGTCGCGCCGCTCGCAAAAGGGGCTTATCCAATGGCCGACGATGCAAGACCTCCTGAAGCGGTTCCCGCTTCCGAGGCCGCGCATCGTCCACCGGCTCGCCACGTAGCGAATCCATGTCTCGAAGAGCCGGATGCGGGAATTCCGCACGTCCGGATCTGTGGGGGTCTCGGGGTGGAAGCTCCGAGGCTACCCGACAGACCCAACGATATGAAACGACGGGGCATCTTACCACGGAGGCGCTGAGACACGGAGGGCGCACGGAGAAGATGAATGGGCGTCCGCCTTCCTTATCGGGTCTCCTTGCCTCCGTAGTATTTTTCTTTCCGGAAGGACACTTGGCCCTATGTGGCCAGTATTGGCACTAGACCGACTCGAGCGGCGAGAACCACCACGGAGACTGCGACAGGGACTCCCAAGTGATCGGGGACGGAGGGCCTGCGAGCTCGGCCATCACCTCGAAGCGGCTGGGCGGTGAGAGCCGGGCGAGGGGGCCAAAGGCTTTCGCGGCGGTCAGCTCGCGGGTGAGCGGCGAGGTCGGGTGGAGGTAGGCCACCATCCCGTGGCTCTCGGTGTGGCGTTGGATGCCGCGAAAGAGCAGGGCCAGGCGCTGGGCGCGGTCTGGGGCGGGCGCTGCTGCGAGGTTGCAGAGCCAAGGGACCTGGCGATGGCGCAGCTCGAACACGCCAGACAGCGGGGCGAGGGCAGGCGCGATGCGGCGCAGGAGTCCGCCGGTCTTGCCGGGAAGCGAGGTGACGGCGACGCGCTTGGCGACGACCTGGGCGACGGCGAGCAACGTGTCGGCGGAACCGAAGAGACCCCAGAGCTCGTCGCTGTGCAGCGCATGAGTGAAGGGTGGAGCGGCGTGGGCGGAGCGCTCGGTTTCGAGGAGGGCGAGTGCGGCGTCGAGCTCGTGGGGGCGTATGCGGCGGACCGCGGGGTTCTTTCGCGCGAGATAGCTCGGGGCGAGCCAGCCGATGTTCATGCAGTGGAAGTGGGTGAGGGGGCGATAGCCGGACCTGGCGGCGACGGCGAGCGAGCGCGGGTTCTCGGAGTCGATGAAGCCGTAGAAGAGGGTGGGAGAGGGGGCGCGGTCGACGACGAGCTCGCGGATCCAGCGACCGAGTAGGGTGCCGACGCCGCGATGGCCGGCGGTGCGGTCGACGCTCATGAGGCAGCGATAGCGGGCTTCTATATGGAGCGGGCGATGAAGGCCGAGCGCGAGGGGACGCGCGACCAGAGCGTAGGTGGCGACGGTGCGCGAGGCGGCGTCGCGGACCTCGTAGAAGTCCTGTTCGCCGAGGCGCGCGAGCTCATGCGCGGCATCGAGGCTACGGACCTTGAGGCCGGTGTCGCCCCACTCGGTTCGGGCGATGTGAGCGACGAAGGCTGGTGACGGGGCGCGTGAGTGGTAGAGCGTCAGCGCGCCGTCGGATGCGATGGGGGCGAGAGTCGGGTCGGGTCGTGCGGACATGGTTCAGGTCGCCGTTGGAGCGGTTGAGCGGCCGCGGGATCAGAAGCCGGACAGCTGGATAGCGGCCTCGCCACAGGCGTCTTCGTCGGTGATGCGGAGCTGGCACTTCGTGCGGCCCCCGTCTACACCGTCCAGGCAGTCGAGGTCGGGAGCCAGGAAGACCTGGTAGCACTCGTTGCCGACACAGCCCGGGTTCCCCGCGCAGAAGTCGTCTCCGATCTCGTAGACGACGACGACGTTGCCCGGCTCGATGGTGATGCTGTTGCCGAAGCTGCCGATGATGGCGCCACCGCCGAGCGACACGAAGTTGGTGTTCAGTGTGCCGTCTGGGGAGCCCGTTGCTTCGCCGGGGTCCGAATGCTGGGCGGCGATGTCGCAGGTCGTACCGAGCTTCGCGCGGGCCGTGGTGAAGTAGCCGAGCAGCGTGGTCCCGTCGTCATCGAAGAGCCCCACGGCGTCGATGTCGGCACCATGGGCACCCAAGGACGAGGTCGCGCAGACGTCGTCCGAGCGGTGCTGCTGGAAGACGCCATCGTCGTCGATGATGACGCTGCGATAGACGGTGGGCGACGTGTCCGAGTCGCATCCCAGCATGAAAGCAAGGGAGCAGAGGGCCAGCAATGGGCCTGTGAGGTAGGCGAGCTTTGGCGCAATGGGTGTCATCGTCATGCGCGTCATCAGGAACCTGCCTTCGGTTGAGGAGTGTGGAGCCTGTCAGGCTCTGCGTCACCCCGCAAGTCCTGCCCGCCGTGGCCGCTCGCGCCAATTGTTGTGACCTTAAATCGGGTCCGCAGCGCGATTGACCGCTGCAAAGCCGCGTGTCGGACGGGGCCGGTGCCCGATTCAGTGCGGCCAGGCCGCGTGTCGGACGGGTCCTGTTGGCCGATGTGGCGTTGCGACGCCGCGTGTCGGACGGGTCCGCAGAGCGATTGGGCGTCGCAAAGCCGCGTGTCCGACGGGGGCCCGTATTCGACTCGGCGTTGCGAAGCCGCGCGTCGGACCCGTCGGGAGGGCGATTGAGCGCTGCAAAATCGCGTGTCGGACGGGTCCAAGCGCCCGACTGGTTATCGGGAAACCGCGTGTCGGACGGGTCCAGCACCCGACTGGTTGCCGGGGGACCGCGTGTCGGACGGGTCGGGTGGCCGACTGGCAGTTCACCAATCGGGCGTGGGACGGGTCGGGTGGCCGACTGGCAGTTCACCAATCGGGCGTGGGACGGGTCGGGTGGCCGACTGGCAGTTCACCAATCGGGCGTGGGACGGGTCGGGTGGCCGACTGGCAGTTCACCAATCGGGTGTGGGACGGGTCGGGTGCCCGATCAGCACTTTACCAATCGCGTTGTGGACCGCATGGATAGCTGTTCAGGGCGGTTCGGTGCGTTCACGCGTGCACCGTCGGTGTCCTGCGGGGACCTTCGTCGTGCCGTTGAGCAGAAACACAAAAGCCCCGGAACCTTGTGAGTTCGCGGGGCTTTCGGTTGGTGGCCAGGAGTGGAATCGAACCACCGACACGGGGATTTTCAGTCCCCTGCTCTACCAACTGAGCTACCTGGCCGTGAGAGCCCGGGGTGTGCCGGGCCTCGTCGGCGGACGCGGAATCTACCCGCGCGGCGTACGATGTCAAGCGGGTTTTTTGAGCTGCGTGTCGTTCAGCGTGGGGTCGGTTCGATGCCCTGGACGTAGGCAGGGACACCGCCCGCGGTGAACCTGCGCACCATGAGGGTGCCGTCGCCGAAATTGTCGTCGGAGAGCATGAAGGCCACCGTCAGAGGGCCGCTCGGGGTGGCCGCGAGGTCGAAGGTGTACTGGGTCTCGGTGAGCTCGCTGGTGCCGAGCTCGAGTGTCTGGACCTCACCAGCGACGAGGACGTTGCCACGCGCGGGGCTGCGGCACTCGCCGTCGGTCAAGAGGGCGAAGGGGTTGCCAGCCTCGTCGAAGCCGCCGATGGAGTCGTAGGGGCAACCGTCGGGGTCTTCGACGATGACGTAGGTCGGGTCGGCGTCGCGCGCGTTCGTCGCCGAGAAGCCGTAGAAGGCGGCCGAGGTCGCGTAGCTCTCGTTGGGGAGGCTGACTTCTTCGAGGAAGAAGAGCGCCCAGCCGGTCCCGCGCGGGGCCAACGCCGTGTCGCGCTGACTCTGGTCGAGGTCGACGATGATGACGTCGCCCACGGCCTCGCCCAGCCGGTCGTAGCGCTGCGCGGAGGTGCGCTCGAAGTAGAGCGGGAGCTCGGGGTTGGTCAGGTCTTCGACGTATTGGCTCCAGGACAACAGCAGGTCGCCGTCGTCAAAGCCGATGGCGCTGATGTTGGACGGCGACTCCTGCGTGAGGAAGTCCTCGCCGCCGACGGTCTCCGAAGGCACACCCGCGGCGTCGACGTGGCGCACCACGATGCGTGCGAACGTCTCGAAGTCGGACTCGTACCACCACACCGTGTAGGTCAATCCACCCGTCGCCACGACGCCGAAGTCCCAGCTCGTCTCCTGTGGGCCGGCCAGCGTGACGGGGGTGCCGACCGCGCCGCCGACGTCGTCGTAGCGCTGCGTCTTCAGGTACCAGCCCTGGCCCTCGAACTGCCAATACACATAGACGATGCCGCCGCCCGGCAACGCGGCCAGTGCACTGCGCTCGAAGCTGAAGTTGTCGCCGGTACCGAGCCCGCTCACCTTCTCGACCCGCTCGCCCATGCCGTTGAAGAACGCGAGCGCGCGTCCGCGCCAGCTCTCGCTGTTCTGGTCGTTGCCCTCGTTCCAGGACACGACGAACCCGCCGCTCGTGAGGTTGACGAGCGCTGGCAGGCCCATGCCATAGCCCCCATCGCCGATGACCGATGCGGACACCTGACAGGCGTCACAGCCGTCGGAGGTGAACTCGTTGCCGTCGTCGCAGGGCTCGTTCAGGTCGGTCAGCGCCTCGTCGCAGTCGGCGTCGTCGCCGCAGACCGGCACTGTATTGCCCGGGAAACGTTTGCCATTGTCGTCGGCGCAGTCGCCCGCGACCGTCACCGTGTAGGTCCCCGTCGGGCCGCAGAGGCACTTAGCCTGGCCCGCGCCAAAGGTGTCTACGTCGCCGTCGACGTAGTGGTCCGTGCAGCCGGCCAGCGGGGTCGTCAGTGGGTCGGCGACCTCGGTCAGGTCGGTCGTACCGTTGCAGTTGTTGTCGGTGCCGCAGGTGAGCGCCCCGACATTCGCGCTCGTCGTGCAGACGAGAGACGCCATGTCGACCGCGCACACGACGGTTCCACCGGCACACGCGCCGGTACCACAGGTCTCGCCGAGCACCTTGCCCGCGTCGCCCGCGAAGCCGCCGCCGTCGAAGGTCACCGTTCCGCCGGCCGCATGGTTCTCGTCGGTGTCGCCGTCGCAGTCGTTGTCGACGCCGTCGCACGAGGTCTCGGTCGCCTGATATTGTGGTGCGCCGGTGTAGTCGCACACGGGCTCGAGGTTCGCCGGGCACGACGCCGTGACAACGGCCGTCTCGGCGCCGCACACGCCGAGCTTGTTGCAGACCGCCGCGCCCAGGGCGGCCGGGTCGGTCTCCGGGTCGGTGTCGTCGGGGTCGGACTGGTCGCGGATACAGTCGGTGTCCGCGTCGCTCGACGTGGACTCGACCGCGTCGGGCTTGCCGTCGCCGTCCTCGTCGACGGGGGCTTCGACGTTGCCGATCTCCTCGCCGTCCGGGATGCCGTCGCCGTCGGTGTCGGCGACTATCGGGTTGGTTCCGAGGCTGCCCTCGAGGCGGTTCGTGAGCCCGTCGGTGTCCTCGTCGCCGTCGGGCTCGAGGCAGAGGTTGGCGATGCACTGGCCGGCGGCACACTCGGAGTCGGAGCCGCAGGTCCCGCCGATCGGGCGCTTCTCGTCCTCGGGACAGCCGGTCAGAGCCAGGGACAAGACAACCCAGATGGGCGCGACAAGCGGCGTTCTCATGGCGGTGCTCCTCGGTCGGCCCCGGGGAGGGGGCCGCGTCACACGAATGGTAACCAGGGACAGCTTCCTGGCTCATTCATGGGCGTCGAGTCAAGCGAGCACGCTCGGCGGCAAGTGCCCTGCGGTGGTCACGGGGCGTGTTTGACCAGCCGAGAAGAGCCCTGCTCAGCGGGCGCGGGCGTAGGTCGTGTCGGCGCGTGGGGTCGCGACCTGCTCGCGCAGCGACTTGATGGCGGCCGTGTGGAGCTGCGAGATTCTCGCCTCGGTGACGCCGAGTGTGTTGGCGATTTCGCTCATGGCGAGCCCCTCGAAATAATAGAGGGACAGGATGGTCTGGGTGCGCTTGTCGAGGAGCCCGATGGCGCGCGACAAGGCGATCTCGAGGTCGGTGCGACTCCAGCCCGATACCGCGATGTCGCGGGCGAGGCCGTGGCGGTCGAGCTCCTCGACGCCGTCGAAACGGAGCGCCTGGCTCTGCTGCATGAGCTCGCGGACCTGCTCGAGCGTGAGGTTCAGAAAGCGTGCGAGCTCGC
This sequence comes from uncultured Myxococcia bacterium, assembly GCA_942493285.1. GTDB lineage: Bacteria > Myxococcota_A > UBA9042 > PHBI01 > PHBI01 > WYBB01. The sequence continues at coordinate 3,320,199 of OW818691.1, read as the reverse complement.
TCTCGTCGGGGTCGCGGCCGAGCTCGTTGGCGAGCTGCTGGAAGGCGGCCGAAAGCTTGCGCACCTTGCGGCGGTGCGGCTGCGAGTAGGGGTCGACGCGGCGCAGCTCGTCGAGAATGGCGCCCTTGATGCGGAACTCGGCGTAGACTTCGAAGGGCTTGCCGACCGAGGCATCGAAACGTTTGTGCGCCTGGATGAGGCCCATCATGCCGACGGAGACGAGGTCCTCCCAGTCGATGACGCCCGAGCTCGTGCCCGCATAGCGGCGCGCCCAGAGGTGGACGAGCTTGCCATAACGCTTGGCGAGCTCGGCCGTGTCATCAGGTCCGACCGGCGCTTCGTCCGTAGCGAAGCGCGCATACGCTTTGTCCCGTCGTGTCTCAGGCGGACTCATCCGCCACCTCCAGAGGACACCGACTGCTGAGCAGAGCAGCCGGACCCGCATCTCGTTTCGTGGCTGGAAAGGCCATGATTCATTGCCCCTGAGCAATGGCAGAGCCGCCTCCAAACCCGTCCTTGTCACAATGGTCCCGGTCAGAATACGGGTCAACTTTCCCACTGGCGCGTGCAGGCGGTTTCACGAAGAGCGACAGCCCTGAGCGCGGCCAACCCGCATGCCGCGGGTCTCCGAGGCGGTCGCTCAGAGCGTGTAACCGCAGGCTTGCTTCGGCCTGTGGGGAAGCGCACACAACGGGCAGCCGGCGCATGACGGCCGCACACACAGCGGCGTCGAAGGGCAACCACCCCGACAGGCCGAGCGGCAGGTCGAGGAAGCGCTGCGACAGGCCGGTGAGGCGCTCGTGGACTGCACGCGCGACGCGCTCGTTGACGCACTGGTTGACGACGAGGCTGACCCGCGGTTGGCGGGCGCGCTTCACGAGCGCGCGGATGAGGGCATAGCTGTCGGCGAGCGAGGTCGGCTCGGGGGTCGTCACGACGAGGACCTCGTCGGCGCCCTGGCAGAAGAAGAGGCTCGTGTCGGTAATGCCGCCCGAGGTGTCGATGAGGACGACATCGAAGCGGTGCGAGATGGAGGACAGGGCGGCGAGCAGTGCCAGCTTCTCATGCGACTCGAGCGAGAGGTCACGTGTAGGGTCACTCACGCCAGACAAGAGCGTCACGCCCAGCGGCGATTCGACGAGCGCGTCCTCGATGGAGACCTGGCCCGAGACGACGTGTTTGAGGCCGAACTCCGGGGTGCACTCGAGGAAGAGGTCGGCGTTGGCGAGCCCGAGGTCGGCGTCGACGACGAGCACGCGTTGGCCGCGGTTGGCGAGGATGACGGCCAGGCTCACGGTGAGGTGGGTCTTGCCGACACCACCCTTGCCGCTGGCGATGGCGATGGAGTGGATCTGGTCGCGAGGGTCGGATGCGATCACGAGGCTCTCCTGAACATCATCTGGGACATTTCGTAGGCGTCGGCCGCGCTGATGTCGTCGGGGATCTCGCGGCCGCGAGACAGGTGGCTGACGGGGAGCTCGCTGGCGATGCAGGCCGCCATGAGTGCGCTGGGGGCGGACACGGTGTCCATGTGGGTGCCGATGAGCGACTCGAGGGCGGGGCCTTCGTAGACGCTCACGATCTCGCGAGCGAGGCGGGCCGACAGCGTCGCGGGCACGATGAGGTGGTGGCGGACCTCGCGACCCGAGACCGGCTTCAAAGCTGCGAAGCGGGCGTTGTCGTCGAACGGGTTGTGGCCCGGCGTGTCGATGAGGACGAGGTCCTTGTCGGCGAAGGTCTCGAGCGCACGCTCGACGTCGCCGCGGTCGCGGGCTGCGATGATGGGCAGGCCCATGACGGTGGCATACGTCTCGAGGAGCTCGAGCTGACCGATGCGCTCGGTGTCGGTCGAGATGAGGCCGACGGACTTGCGGTGGGCGAAGCGGGAGAGGCCGGCGAGCTTCAAGAGCGTCGTCGTCTTGCCGCTGCCGGCAGGGCCGATGATGGCGCAGACGGCGCCGCGGTCGAGGCCCCAGAGCGGGCGCGAGACGCGGATGATGCGGCTCACCTCGTCCTCGACGTCGGGAGGCTTGGCGACGGCGAGCCCGTTGCGCGGGGTGGCGCGGCGGACGGCGCGGTCCACGATGAGCTCGGCGACGTCGCGGTCGAGGCCGCGCGCGATGAGCGCCGAGGTGCGTGAGTCTTCTTCGAGGAGGGCTTTGGTTTGACCGAGGCGGTTGATGTCCTCGCGTAGGCGGCGGTCTTTCTCGGTGAGCTGCGAGAGCTGTGACTCGAGGGCCTTGATGGCGGCTTCGAGCTGGGCGAGCTGGCGGGTGAGGCGGGCCTCGTTGGCGGGCTCTTCGTTGGCCTGGGTCGACAGCGGGGATTTGGGCGACAGGGGCGGGAGAAAGGACGACGCGTTCGGGGCGAACGAGGTGGACTGGGTGTTCGGGTGGCCGCCGTTCTTGCGCAACGCGTCGGGCAGGGTGCGCATCCGATCGTGCCGAGGCTCGACCGGGCCGGCGTGCGAGTCGCCCGCGTGGAAGTTGAGGTCGGGGGTCTCGCTCGGGAGGGCGGCGACGACCTCGAAACGTTCGTCCGGGACGACCGAGGGGCCGAGGTCACGCGTCGTGAGGATGACGGCCTCGGGGCCGATGGACTCCTTGATACGCATAAAGGCGTCGCGCATGGTCTCGGCCCGGAACACCCGGGTGGGCCCGAAGCCGGGGAGCGGGACGCGGGTGCGTTCTCGGCTGCCCGATTCTGAGGTCGGAGTGGATGCGGTCATCGGTTCCTCATGAGGCAGCTCGGGTCTGGGCCTGGACGCGGACACCTGGTTGGGCGCGACGCGCGATGGTGAGGGTCGAGACGGTCACGACGTCGAGGCGTGGCGGGAGCTCGGTCTGGCTCATGACGACGAGCTGCGGCATGAGGCGCGTCACGAAGCGGCGGATAGGCGAGCGCAGGTCGGGCGGGGTGACGATGACGCTCGCGTGGCCCTGGGCTTGGAGGCGCTGGTGGGCCTGCTGGAGCTGGCCGAGCAGGGCCTGGGCGGTCTGCAGGTCGGGGGCGAGTGCGGTCTCGGCTTCGTTGCGCAGGACGAAGGTGCGCAACAGGTCCTCGGTGGCTCCATCGAAGATGGCGACGTAGAGCTTGCCGTCGGCTTCGACGTGGCGCTGGGCGATGGCCGGGCCGAGGCGCTGGCGGACCTGGTCGACGAGGAAGGGGGTGGCCTTGCCGTAGCGGGCGGCTTCGGACAGGGCTTCGAGGATCGTCCGCAGGTCGCGGACCGAGACCCGCTCTTCGAGGAGCTGGCGCAGGACGGCCAGCAGCTCGGCGTGGGAGAGGGTCTGTGGCAGGAGCTCTTCGACGATGCGGGGCGACTTCTGGGCGACGAGGTCGAGCAGCTTCTGCAGCTCGTCGCGGCCGAGCAGACGGTTGGCATTGGCCGACAGGACTTCGGACAGATGCGTGATGATGACGGTCTCGGGGTCGACGACGGTGAAGCCGGCGAGCTCGGCCTCGGTGCGCTGGCTCGTGCGGATCCAGAGGGCAGGCAGACCGAACGCCGCATCGCGGGTCGGGATACCGTCGATCTTCTTACGCGCGTCGCCCGGGTCCATGGCGAGCAGGCGGTCGACCATGATGACGGCGCGGGCGACCTCGACGTCGTGGACGAGCAGGCGGTATTCGCCGGGCTGCAGCTCGAGGTTGTCGCGCACATGGATGCCCGGCAGGATGATGCCGAGGTCACGAGCGGCGTTCTTTCGTAGGCCGGTGATACGGCGCACAAACGTCCCGTCCTTGCTGACCAGCGGAACCAGGCCGTAGCCGACCTGCAGCTCGAGCGGGTGGACGGTGATGAGGGTCGACACCTCGTCCTCGTCGCGGCCCTTGGTGGCGGGGTCGCGCTGGATGTCGGCGCCGGGTTTTTCGCCGGGGCGGGCGAGTGCCGTCGACTTCGGTTTGTCCCCCTTGGGGAGGCGGTTGGCGAGGATGAGCAGGCCGCCGGCGAGGCTCGCGAGGATCGGAACGGGCATGCCTGGGACGAGGCAGAGGGCGGCGAGCACCGACGCGGTGCCGATGAGGACCGTGCGGTTCTTGAAGGTCTGGTTCAGGACCTGGGTGCCGAGGTCGTTGTCCTCGGCCGCGCGGGTGATGACCATGCCGGAGGCGGTCGACACGAGCAGGGACGGGATCTGGCTGACCAGGCCGTCACCGATGGTGAGGACGGTGTAGATCTCGGCGGCTTCACCAAAGGGCATACCGAACTGGCCGACGCCGATGACGAGGCCACCGATGATGTTGATGGCGGTGATGATGAGGCCGGCGATGGCGTCGCCGCGCACGAACTTCGAGGCGCCGTCCATGGCCCCGTAGAAGTCGGTCTCGCGGGCGAGGTCGAGGCGCTTGGCGCGGGCCTCGTCCTGGGTGAGGATGCCGGATGCGAGGTCGGAGTCGACCGACATCTGCTTGCCCGGGAGGGCATCGAGGGTGAAGCGTGCGCTGACCTCGGCGATGCGGCCGGAGCCCTTCGTGATGACGATGAAGTTGATGAGCGTGAGGATGAGGAAGATGACGATGCCGACGATGAAGTTTCCGCCGACGACGAAGTCGCCGAAGGTCTGCACGATGTCGCCGGCCGCCTCCATGCCCTGGTCGCCGTTCAATAGAATCAGGCGGGTGGTCGAGATGTTGAGGCCGAGCCGGAGTAGCGTCGTCACGAGGAGCAGCGACGGGAAGACCGAGAAGTCGAGCGGTCGCTTCACGTTGATCGACGTGAGCAGGATGAGCACCGAGACGGCGATGTTGACCGTCAGGAGGAAGTCGAGCATCGCCGTCGGCAGCGGCAGGATCATGAGGGCGAGGATGCCGACCATGACGAGCGGCATGACGAAGCTCGTGGCCTTCATGCGTCCAGGTGGACCGAGCGGGAGGGGCGCGGCCATGAGCTAGAAGGCTCCTCCCGGGGTGATGAGCGGGAGGATGGCGCGTATCTGGTCGATGAGGCGTTCGAGCTCACCAAAGACGAAGGAGCCGGTCATCCAGAGGACGAGCCCGGTGCCGAACATCTTGGGGATGAAGACGAGGGTGACCTCGTTGATCTGGGTCGCGGCCTGGAAGATCGAGATGAGAAAGCCGATGATGAGGCCCGTGAACAAGACGGGGGCGGCCATGACGAAGATGGTCGACAGCGTCAGCGCGAGCAGGTCGCCGATCTGGTTCTGCGTGAGCCCTGTATCGGTCATCCGGTCACTCCCGTGATGGACTTCGCGAGGCTTCCAACGACGAGACCCCAGCCATCGACGGCGACGAAGACGAGGATTTTCAGCGGCAACGAGATGGTGGACGGCGGCAGCATCATCATGCCCATCGACATGAGGACCGAGCCGACGACGATCTCGATGACGAGGAAGGGCAGGAAGAGGATCGCGCCCATCTGGAAGGCGGTCTTGAGCTCGCTCAGGATGAACGCGGGGATGAGGCTGAGGGTCGAGACGTCGGCGGGGCTCTCGGGGCGGGCGTCGCCGGCGAGCTGGATGAAGAGGCCGAGATCCGCCTCGCGGGTGTGGATGAGCATGAACTCGCGCAGCGGGGCGAGCGCGGCGGTCAGCGCGTCGCTGTCGGAGAGCTGGCCGGCCTCCCAGGGGACAAATGCGTTGTCGTATATCTGGCCGAAGACCGGGGCCATCGTGAAGGCCGTGAGGAAGAGGGCGAGCGAAACGAGCACGCGGTTGGGCGGGAGCTGCATGACGCCGATCCCCTGGCGCACCATCGAGAGCACGATGATGATGCGGGTGAACGAGGTCATGGCCAGGAGTGCCGCCGGCACGAAGGTCATCGCGCCGAGCAGGAGCACGATCTTGAGGACCGTCGGGAGGCCGCCGCTGCCGCCTATCTGCAGGTCGATGAACGGGGCGGCCGGCGGTGGGGCGCCGGGAACCTGGAGGTCGGGGACACCCGGGGAGGTCGGGCCGGACGGGCCGGTCGGAGCGGTGAGGTCGGGGCTGCCCGGGGTGACCGGCTGGGCGAAGGCGGGAGCCGCGAGCGACAGCGAGGACAGCGCAAACAGGGCGAGCAGCGCGATGGCGGCGCGACGTGGGGCTCGGCGGCTCTGGAGGAGGGTCGGCATCGGTGCGCTGGGGGGCTTCTGGGTGTTGGGGGTGTTGGGGCTCAAGCCGACGGGCTCTGGTAACGCTCGAGGCGAGCGCGCAGGGCCTGGGCTTCGGGGGTCTTCATGCGGTCGCGAAAGGCGCCCGGGATGGGGCCGGTGACGGTGGTCGCGTTGCTCTTCGACGTGTCGCGGGTCAGCTCTTCGAGGAGGCGCCCGAAGGGCTCGCTCGAGCGGCGCGGCTCGGTGAGGGGAGTGCGGGGGCCGAGCGGGGCCAACGCGCCGAGCAGGTCAGACGGTGGTCCCTGGCGGGCGGGGGTGCGCACGTTGACGCGGTCATCGTCGCCCACCAGGGCCGCGAGGTCGTTGTTCGTATCGCCGACGGGCTTGCGGTCGAGGGCCGCGAGCTCGGCCTGGGCTTCGACGTCGCCGTCCTCGAGGGTGGACAAGAGACTGAGACCCTTGTCGGTCGTGCCCAGCACCAGCGTCTTGCCGGGGACCTTGACGAGTGCAATCTGCCAGCGGCCGGCGACCCGGAGCTGGCCGACGAGCGACATGGCGGGCGGGGCCTTGGTGCGTTTGTCCCCCTGGCGTTTACGCATCACCATGAACGCCAGGCCGAGCCCGGCGAGCACTGTCATCATGATGACGACGCGGGCACCGCCAGAAGAGCCTTCGATGGCCGAGCCCGGGACTGCGCCGGTCGTGGCCTGGCCCTTGGCGGGGGCCGCGACGGGCTTGCCGCTCGCGTCCAGGTTGGGTGCGGTCGCGACCAGCGGTGTCGCCGGCCGACCGAGTGCGCCGGCGCCCTGGCTCTGGGCCGCGACGACGCCGGCGAGGATGCCGACTGCACCCGCGATGACGAGCAGGCCGCGCGACCGCAAGAGGACACTCGCGTTGTCGCGAGCGTTGGCCAAGGGGGTCGAAGGGTTCATCGCATCGCTCCGGTTCGAGCTCGAGTGGCGCCAGATCGACGACACTCCGTGGGCTCCCGGCACGAGGCGGGTCGGGGGACCACATGTGCAGTCGTGCAACGGCCATGCCACGCCGACGGCGCGAAGCACCTCTGAGGTGGACGGCACGCGGCGGTACCCAAGGCATGGCGACGCGAGGGCAGGGGGCACGAAGACGGACCGGGGGGTGTCAATCCGCTGACGCTCGGGATCGCAGGTCGTCAGCCCGATGACGACCCCGATGCCCGCCCAGTCGAACGACCCGTCGCTCGTCCGCCGACTCATCAGACGCACGGAGGCTCAGAAGTTTGGACGAAGGTGTGCGCTCGATTAGAGTGCCGCGGCCGGGCGCTGCAACGCGCTCGAAACGACCGTACATCTAGCGGGCTACGGCCCTCGCCTCCACATTCCGAGGACGCCATGCGCCACCTTGCGACGTCATCCATCCTGCGCCTCTGCCTCGTGTCGTCCCTTCTCATCGCCTGCGAGAAGGACGACGGCACCACCGACACGGACACCCGCCAGGACACGACGGCGGATTCGACCGATACGAGCGACGCCTCCGACACCGGCACCGACGTCGTCACCAAACGCGCCCCGACGCTCACCAGCGTCAAGGCCAACGTGCAGGGACCCCAGGGGCTCGACTTGCGGGTGACCGTCATCGGCGAGGATGCCGACAAGGACATCGACCGTATCCGGCTGCGCCTCTTCGATGCGGCGGGCCAACCCCTCATCGCCTTCCGCTCCGGCTTGTCGGACACCCCCGACACGCACGAGACGGCTCTATCGTTCGACATCCAGAGCGACGTCACCAACAAGGCGAGCATCCTCGCCACCGCCACCCTGCGTAACCTCTTCGCGACCTATGACCCCGCCTCGGTGGAGGTCGCGCTCATCGACGCCGCTCAGCTCGCGTCGCCGTTTGTCGCCGCGGAGGTCGAAGCCCAGACCGTCAACAACATCGGCGAAGCCTGCGACCCGGCGTACTCCGCCAGCCGCTGCGCCCCCGGCCTCGGCTGCCGCGAATCGCAATGCCAGGAGGGCCTCGCCCCCGAGGTCACGAAGGTCGCCTATCTCAATGGACAGGGTGGCACCCGTATCCTCGTGTCGGGCACCGAGCCCGAGGACGACATCGACTCCTTGCTTATCGAGTTTCTTGATCTTCAAGGGAACAGCGTCACCATCGACCTCGACAACGACTCGGTCCCCGAGAGCACGAACTTCGTCCTCGACGCTCAATCATCGTCGGTCGACGGCAAGTTCTTCGTCCGCCTCGACCCGTCGGCCGAGTTCGAGGCGCAGGTGAAGCAGATCGCGGTAACCGCACGCGACCTCTCGGACCACGAAGGCGCCAAGAAGACCGCCAAGCTCAGCGCGTCACCCGTGCGTTCGGCCGGCCAGGGCTGCGACCCGCTCGGCTACGACACCTGTAACGCCACCTCGGTTTGTCTGGCAGGCGCCACCGGCACCACGTGGTCCTGCCGCGACGTCAACTCGGTGCGCAAGACCGAGTGCAACGCCGCCAACGTCCTCCTCACCGACGGCACCCCCATCGTAGGCTTCGCTTCAGGTGCGAGCCTCTTCAATCCCCCGACCGGCTGCTCGGCGGGTGACTCTACCGGCCGCCCAGAAGGGCTGGCCCGCCTGACGCTTTCGGCACCTGCCGCCAAGCTCACCATTACGACGAACCTGGGTCGCACCGCTTTCGACACGGTTCTATATCTGGTGCCGGCCTGCGGCGAAACGACTGCCGCTCCTCTCGGTTGCGCCGACGAGACCCCGAATGTGTCGGCCGCCGCAACCCTCGAGCTCGAGCTGGTTCCTGCCGGCACCTACCTCGTGGTGATCGACTCGTGGGGACCCGACGGCGGCGAGTACGAGCTCAGCGCAACGGTCGAGTAACCGGTCCAACCCTCTGGATCTGATGGGATAAATCGGGCGCCTTCAACTCTTTCGTCGAACAGTCGACCTGGCCGTTTAACCCGGGACCAAGGGCGACCGATGAGGACGGTGGAACGGAAGAACCGTCCCGAAGTGGACTCTAGCACGACGTCGGCAGCCCGCCGCCGTGCCTCCGTCTCACGAATCGAAAAGCGAAGGCGCGAGTCAGCAGTCTTCGCAACGACCCATCTCGCGGGCAGCCCCGCACATCCAGAGGAGACATCGCTATGAAACGTTTTGGGTGGAAGACCTGGGGGCTCGTATGTGCCGGAGCCCTGAACTTCACGGCCTGCGCAGACGAAATCGGCCCGACGCACACCGGTATCCAGACAGTCGGTGAAGACATCAGCGGCATCGCGGAGCTCGGCGCTCCCCTGACAGCTCTGGCCACACCGTGCGACTTTGCACCCATCTCGGGTGTGCCGACCGCGACCATCGTCGTGGCAGCCGGCGAGACGGCCATCATCTCGAAGCGTTCGATCGATAACGCCATCCTCGTCAACGGCGTCGCTTGTGGCACGGCGACATCGGCGAACATCAAGCGCATCAGCGTGACCGGGTCCACCGGCGCCGACACCGTCATCTTCGACTTCATCAACGGCAGCTTCGCGCCCGGCTACGGCACCTCGGTCGGCATCGCGGTCGACCTGGTCAGCGGCACCGGCGACGCCCTGAAGATCCGCGGCAGCGGCTCGGCCGACACGGTCACCTTCGGTGCGGACGGCTTCTCGTTCAACGCCGACACCGTCAAGGACGGCACCTACGCCAACGTCGATGAGTTCGTCGCCTCGCTCGGAGCTGGCAACGACGTCTTCTCCGGCTCGGGTGGCTACGGCACCGGCGCAGCTTTCACGCTGGCGCTCGAGGCCTTCGGCGGTGAGGGCAATGACACGATGAGCGGCGGCACGGGCGCCGACACGCTGAGCGGCGGTGCTGGCAACGACACGCTGCGCGGCGCGGTGGACGCGGCCCTCGATGTGGCCGACGACGTCCTCAACGGCGATGCAGGCGCTGACATCCTCGATGCCGGCAACGTCGACAACGGCAGCGACACCTTCAACGGCGGCGCCGACAGCGACACCGTCAGCTACGCCAACCGCGCCCTCGCGGTGACGGTGACCCTCGGCGCTGGTTCCAACGACGGCGAGACCGGCGAGGCCGATACGGTCGCTGGCGACGTCGAGGTTCTCACGGGCGGCGCGGGTGACGACACGCTGACCGGCGGTGCGCTGGCCGAGACCATCAATGGTGGCGCCGGTGACGACACCATCAGTGGCGGCGCCGAAGCCGACACCCTCAACGGTGATGCAGGCGACGACACCTTCCTCAGCGCTGCGGCCGACGGAGCCGACGTGTACAACGGTGGTGCGGACACGGACGTCATGAGCTACGCCGGGCGCTCGGCGACGGTCGTCGCGAGCCTCGACGGTGTCGCGCTCGACGGCGAAGACGGCGAGCTCGACAATGTGAAGACCGACGTCGAGGACCTCATCGGTGGCGGCGGGGCCGACACCCTGACCGGCGGCGCGGGCGACAACGTCCTCACGGGTGGCGCGGGTGCCGACATCCTCAACGGGCTCGCCGGCAACGACACCTTCGATGAAGGTGCAGCGACCTCGGGTGGCGACACCTTCAACGGCGGCCTCGGGGTGGACACGGTCGACTACTCGGCTCGCGTCGCTGCCCTCACGGTGACCATGGGCGACAACACCGCGAACGACGGTCTCTCGGGTGAGCTCGACGATGTTCGCGACGACGTCGAGGACCTCATCGGTGGCACGGCCGCGGACAACATCACGGGCAACGCGCTCGCCAACAACATCGACGGTGGCGCCGAAGCCGACGTCCTCTCGGGCGGCGCGGGCAACGACATCCTCTTCGGTGGGGCCGGCATCGACCAGCTCACCGGTGGCGACGGAGACGACCTCCTCGACGGCGGCGCGGCTGCGGACACCCCGCTCGACTGCGGCGCGGGTGATGGCGACATCCTCATGACCGGCGCGGGCGACGCGGCGGCGACCGGCTGCGAGCTCTGAGATGATGATGTAGCGCGGGTAACGGGGCCGGAGCCACAGGGCCGACCTCGTCACCCGACCGATTCCAAGCCGCCTCCGGGCGGCTTTTGCCGTTGTGGGGCCGAGGGTTTGGAAGCACAGCCGTGGGGCCGGTTCCCCGGTCGCGACGGTCTCTGAAAAAAGTGTGAGAGGCCCGGATTTTTCCCTTTGACAGTGGGAGGAGCCTCGGGCATAAGCCACCTCGCTTCCGGGGCGACGGGCGAATAGCTCAGCGGAAGAGCACCCGCCTTACAAGCGGGGGGTCGCAGGTTCGAACCCTGCTTCGCCTATATGAGTGACAGCATGGAGTGGTAGTTAAGTCGGTTATAACGCCGGCCTGTCACGCCGGAGGCCGCGGGTTCGAGTCCCGTCCACTCCGCCATCAAGAGCCCGGGTTTCGAAAGGAACCCGGGCTTTTTTTTTGCCTTTGACGCCGCCAGGCCCGACGGCTCCCGACTGGACCGACCCAGGTTCGACTGCGACATGGCGCGCAGTCGCCGGTCGCGAACAGTGACCACTTCGATGGGTTTCGGCCGCCATTTCGTTCGGGTCACAGTCGCGCTCTAGTCACAATGATGGAGACGCGCGGACTTCGACTCGACCTGTGGCGCCGGACGCGGTATCCGGTTACCGTTCGTGTCCCCCGACGAACCGCCGAGCGTGGGTAACCCTGCCGGTGTGCAAGACCGTCAAACCGATGTCGCTGGCCGACGTCGATAGCGAGCGTGAGGATGTCCCCTCTCTTTCCAGACGCCGCCTTTCGCGCCACCCGGACCCCGCAATCGCAGCTCGCGCTCGTCCTCAGGGAGGGCGCCATCCCGGCGGGTCTAACGGGCCACCTCTTCATCCTGTCGCCGGTTGGCAGCGTCGACTCGGGCGGTGTCCCGTACCCCGACGGCAACGACCGACCGACCGTCATCAACGGTGACGGCATGGTCTGGCGCATCGACTTCGGTGCCGCCGGCCTACCGTCCACCGCCACCTCGCAGATCGTGAAGCCCCCCGACTTCTATTGGGACGAGCTCACGAAGACCGGCAGCCCCCTCGAGTTCGCCGGCTTCGTGGACATGGGCATGCTGCGCGCGTCGCTCTTCCTCGGCACGCGCAACTTCGCGAACACCGCCTTTGTCCCGATGGCGCCAAAGCCGGGGACGTCGGGGCCTACACGCATGATCTGCGCGTACGACGCCGGGCCGCCGGTCGAGGTCGACCCGGCCACACTCGAGACACTGGGTGTGGTCGGCACGAGCTGGGACCCCGAGGCGCTCGGCGGGCTCGTCGCGTTCCCGCCCATCCTCGCCACGGCCCACCCCTTCTATGACGCCCACACCGGCGAGCTCTTCGCGGTCAACTACGGCCGTTCGGGTCTCTCGATGATCGAGACAATCCCGCTCTTCGAGGCGCTCGCCTTCCTGCCCGACGCGGTCCAGAACGTCGTCGGTCGGATCGCCGCGGCACTCGGCAAGACGCCGCTTTGGCCAAGCCGCTTCGGCAACGTTTCAAAGGCGCTGGGGTGGGCCATCCAGGCGGGCACGGGGGCACTCGGCTCCAAAGCGCCCAGGGCGAATCGTCGCAAGGTGGACTTCGACGCGGCGCCCGAAGGCCTCATCCCCGAGAACTTCCTCGACCTCGTCTGGTGGAGCGGGGAGGGCGACATCGTGCGCCTGCCGGTGGTCGACGTCGAGACCGGCGCCAAGGCCGTCGTCGAGCAGAGCATGCACCAGGTCGCGGTCACGCGCCGCTTCGTCTTGATGCTCGACACCAACTTCAAGCTGCGCTTCGACCAGTTCTACAACAACCCGTTCCCCTACGTGCCCGAGGTCGAGCGCCTCCTGCGCGCGGCCCTCGCGAGCCAGCAGGGCGCCTCTTCCAACCTGTGGATCGTCCGCCGCGACGCCGTCGAAAAGGCGCGTGAGGGCCAGTTCCCATCGGTCCCGGCCATCAAGGTGAGCCTGCCTGGCGCGGTCCACTTCCTCGCCGACTACGACGACAACAACGGCATCCGGATCCAGTGCGCGCACGGCACGGCACTCGACATCGCCGAGTGGGTCCGGCGCGACGACCTGAAGCTCGACGGGCAGACCGTGCGCGAGCCGCTGCACGGCATGATCGCGTCCGAGGTCGACATCAGCCGGGTCGGCCAATACGTCATCGATCCGGAGCGCCGCCGCATCGTCGAGAGCCGCATCCTGTCGGACGACCGCCTCTGGGGCATTGGGCTCTACGCCGCGAACGGGGTCCCGGCCTGGGGCGACCCACCCGAGCGTCTCGACCATGTCTTCTGGTTTTCGAGCGGCCTGTGGGGCGACAACTACACGCTCTTCATCCGCGCGCTCTATGCCGAGTACCCCGGCCGCCAGGTGCCGCTGGCCGAGGTCGACCGCCTCGTCGCCCGCGGCGGCATCCCATCGATGCTGCTCTGCATCGACTCCGATAGCTTCACCATCTGCGACTCCTACGCCTTCCCGGCGGGCACGTCCCTGTCGTCGCCCCAGTTCGTCCCCGACGCCTCGGCCCCCGCATCATCACGCGCGGGCTACATCACCACCGTCGTGTGGGATGCAGACGCGACCTTCCTCTGGGTCTTTGACGCCCGCGACCTCGCGAGCGGCCCCGTCACCAAGCTGGAGGTCCCGGCCGAGCTCGGATTCTCGCTTCATTCCGCATGGTTGCCGGCCATCGCCAGCACGGCAGCCATCGCGTCCAAGGCCATCGGAGCCACCCCTGAGGCGACCTGGCGCGACACCCTGCTCGCCCGCATCGACCGCCTCACGGAGAAGTCGAAGAAGCGCCTCGAGCCGCTCATCGCGGCGCTCACCTCTGGTCGAGGGGCCACCTGATGGAGGTGCCAGGCCCCGACTCCCGGACCGTAGAGGCCGCCTCGGACCTGTCCATGGGTCTGGTCGCATCGGACCGCTTCGAGCTGAAGCGGGAGCTCGGCGTCGGCGGCTTCGGTCGGGTATTCGAGGCGTGGGACAAAGAGCACGCCCAGCACGTCGCGCTCAAGCTCCTCCATCGTAAGGACCCCGTGGCGCTGCGCCGCTTCAAGACCGAGTTCCGCTCGCTCGCGAACCTGGTCCATCGCAACCTCGTCGGTCTCTTCGAGCTCCACCAGCCGAGTGCCGAGACCATGGCCTGGTTCTTCACCATGGAGCTCGTCGACGGCCGCCCGTTCTCGGAGTGGCTGAGGCCCGAACCGATAGCTGGCGCCAGCAAGAACCCCTCGTTGGTCTTGACCCGTCCGGCCCGCCCGGGCGTTGGCCCACGGCGCATCGTGATGCCCGACGTCCACGAGGTCTCGCCCGCACTCGTGGCCGCGCTCGAAGGCATGGACCAGACCCTCGACCCCGAGGAGGCCGGCTCCTTCGCTGTGCCTGAACGGGCTCTCGTCCCCGGCACCCCGCGACCTGGGCCGAGCGCGACGCCGCGACCGGACTCGAGCGACGACGACCAGTTCGGACCGCGGGTCGGGCTCGGGGATGCGACGCCGGACGAGGCGATCGCGGTGGCCGGCGCGGCGGTTGGGGCCGATGGGCACCATGTGCAACATGTGCACCGTGGGGGCGCTCGGGTCGACGGGGTCGACAGGAAGGGCGCAATCGTCCCATCGGCGACCCATTCGAGCGCGCCTCACGCCACCCCGCTCGCCCTGCCGCAGCCCTTCTTCGGCATCGAGGCCCCCGACGCCTTCGCGCTCGCCTGCTGGGAAGCGACGCGCCCGCCGCCCGGCTCCGGAGTGCCGCTTGCGTCCGTTGCGCCCGACCGGACCTTCCCCGAGCAGCGCCTGAAGGACTCCTTCCGCCAGCTCGTGGAGGCGCTGACGTGGCTGCATGCCTCGGGTCACCTGCACCGCGACGTGAAGCCGAGCAACGTGCTCATAGACAACCATGGCATCGTCAAGGTCCTCGACTTCGGTCTGGTGACACGCCTGTTCTCGACCGGCCCCGACAACGCCGACCATCTCATCGGCACACCCGCCTTCATGGCGCCCGAGCTGTGTGCCGGCCTGCCCGCGAGCCCGGCATCGGACTGGTACTCGGTCGGCGTCATGCTCTACCTCGCTTTGACCGGCTCCTTGCCGTTCGAGGGTGACCTTGCGACGCTCGTGCTGGCCAAGCAGGGCGTGAAGCCTCGCTCCCCGAGCGAGCTTACACCGGTGCCCCGACACCTCGAAGAGGTATGTCTCGCGCTGCTCTCGATCAACCCGACAGAGCGCCCCGATGCCAGCGCGCTGCTCGACGCCTTCGGGGCGGTCGGCGAGCGAGGAGCCACCAATATGTGGTCGCCGCCGCGTGCGACCACCTTCGTCGGACGCCGGGCCGAGGTCGGCGCCCTTGCGGCCTCGCTCGCGCCGCCCGCCGGAGAAGACGGTCCGACGGGGTCCCGCGTGGTGTTGGTCTCGGGCCCTTCGGGCCTTGGCAAGACGTCGCTCGTCGAACATGTCCTGCGCGAGCTGCCGAGCCAGACGGGCCAGACGGGCCAGACGGGCCGGCGCCCGCTCGTCCTGCGCAGCCGCTGCTTCGAGCGAGGCAGCGTCCGTTACCGCGCCCTCGATGGCGCCATCGACGACCTCTCGAGCATGCTCGCAAGCCTCACCAAGGCCGAGCGCGCAGCCATCGTGCCTGCCGACCTCGACGTGTCGGCGCTCGGCAGGCTCTTCCCCGTGCTCGCCTTCGAGTCCCACCGCGACTCCGAGGCCACGCGCTCCGCCGAGCCCGCCGATATCAAGCGGCGCGCGTTCGTCGCGCTGCGTGAGCTGTTTCTCGCGGTCTGTCGCCATCGCCACGTCATCGTCTCGATCGACGATGCGCACTGGGCCGACGAGGACAGCGTCGGGCCGTTGGCCGAGCTCGTCCGTCATGGCTGCGCGTGTTGGGTCTTGAGCTTCCGTGACGAGGAGCGGGCCCAGAGCCCATTCTTGAGAGCGCTGTTCGACGAGGTCCTGCCCCGACTCGACCCCTCGAGTGTGACGACGCTCCCCCTCTCGCCGCTCACCAACGTCGAGGCGCAAGCCCTTGCACGCGAAGAGCTTTCGGCTGCCGCTCTGCTTGACCCGGCGCTGGCCGAACGCGTAGCCAAGGAGGCCGGCGGACACCCCCTGCTCATCGCCGAGCTCGCGCACGCGACGGCCCACCATACCCCAGGCGAGTCGCGGCTCACCTCACACGCGGGCGCGACCGAGGTCCTGGCCCTCGACGCCCTGCTCGCGGCCCGGGTGGCGGCCTTGCCATCTTCGACACGCACCGTCCTGGAGCTCGTCGCGGTCGCCGGCGAGCCCGTCCACACGCGCCTCATCCGCGCGGCCACGGGTGCCGACCAGCGCGACCTGAACCAGCTCTATCAGGAGCACCTGGCCCAGCCGCGCGCAAGTCAGGCGGGCGAGCTCGTCATGTGCTGGCACGACCGCGTGCGAGAGACCACGCTAGCGTCGCTCGGTCATGACCTCCTCGCCCGACGTCACCTGGTGCTCGCCGAGACGGCGGAGCGCCACGGACTGGCCGACCCGTTCTTCATGCACACCCACTGGATGGGTGCCCTTGGAGCCGCCAACGCCGGCCTCGAGCATGCTGGGCAGAAGGCCGAGCACCGCTCGTGGATCATGACCACCCTCGAGCGTGTCTTCCGCTACGGTCGCAGTGCCGCCATCGCGGCCACGACCTCCTTCGCGTTCGACCGCGCGGCCGGAGTTCTCAAGGGCCTCACCGGGCTGCTGCGCCACCTGGCCATCCGCCCCGCGTCGGCACGCTCAGGCGACGTCAGCGGCCCACGTGTCCCGAGCCTCGACGACCTCGGGACAGCCGACCTCGCCCCCATCGTCAGCGGCACCTTCGGCTCCGAGGTGGACCTGCTCGTCATGCTCGCGGACAACCTCCTCAATGCCGGTCGTGGCATCGAGGCAGCGCGTTTCTTCGAGCAGGCCTCCGCCCTGGCCGCGGACGAGCCGCAGCGACGGCGCCTCGAGCTGCGCGCGGCCGAGCAGTACCTCTTTGCCGGCGCGTTCGGCGAAGGCGAGGCCACCATCCGGCGGGTGCTCGGGCGGGTCGGGCTCAAGGTCGCCCAGAGTGTGCCGGGTGCCATGGCCAGCTTCATGTGGGAGACCCTGCGCATGAAGGTAAGGGGCAAGTCGTTCGTGCCGCGGCCACAAGCCGAGGTCGACCCCAACGCCTTGGCGCTGGTCGACACCTTGTGGTCTGGTACCATCGGCCTGTCGATGGCCTGGCCACTGGGTTCGCAGGCCTTTCAGCAGCGGCACCTCCGCAACGCGCTGGAGGCCGGCGAGCCGGTGCGCGTCGCGCGTGCCCTCTCCATCGAGCTTGCCTTCTCGGGGCTCCCGGGCGGCAATGACGACTCGAAGAGCACCGCTTTGTCTAAGCTCGCGCATGAGGTCGCATCGACCATCGACCACCCCTACCCGGAGGCCTTCGCCACGATGTCCGACGCCGCCACCCACCGGCTGCGCGGGCGTTGGGCAGCGGCACGCGCCGGCGTCGAGAAGGCGCTCGAGGTGTACCGCCGCGACTGCACTGGCGTCACCTGGGAGAAGGACACGGCCGAGTTCGTCTCGCTCTCGGCGCTGGCCCACATGGGCGCTCTCGACCTGCTTCCGAAACGCCTCGAGGACGCCCTCGCGGACGCGGTCGAACGCGGCGACCTCTACCTCGAGATCCAGCTGCGCACCCGCTTCTCGCCCCTCGTCGACCTCATGCGGGACCGTCCCGCCCAAGCCCGTGAGGGCATCGACAAGGCGCTCGCCCGGTGGACCTCATCGGGCTTTCAAATCGTCCACTACTGGGCCTACCTCAACCGCATCCAGGCCTGGCTCTACGAAGGTCGACACGACCGCGCCCTCATGGAGCTCGAGGCCGGGCGCGCCCCGCTGAAGAAGTCTTTCATGCTGATGGGGCAGTATTACCGCATCCAGTTCCACGAGATGGTCGTGCGTGTGATGCTCGCAGCTCTGGGCGCGGGCGCCGGAGGTTCGAGCCTCTTGAAGCAGGCGCGCCACTCTGCCCGGAAGCTCGCGTCGGAGCGGATGGGCTGGTCGATCCCGATGGCCGACCTCGCGACCGCGTTGCTTTCCGGCCTGGAAGGGCAGCGCCGGGCTCCGTCGGAGCGCCTCGCCCTGGTGCTTCGGGCCGTGGACGGGTTCGAGGCCGCGGACATGCGGCTTCACGCGCAGAGTGCTCGTGTGTTCGAGGCCCGTATGGCGGGCGACCCGGAGCGCGAGGCCCGGGTGCACGCCCAATTGACCGCCCTGGGAGTCGCCGTGCCGGAGCGCTTTGCGGCGATGCTGGTCCCGCTTCCGAGCGAAAAAGCGACCGGGACCGCTTGACCTGAGTGGTGTCGACTCGGTTATAGAGGCCCTCAAGATGATGCGTCCGTTTCGAGGAAGGCACACGCCTCCGCGAGCGGATTCGAGTCCTTCGAGGTCGGGGGACTTCAGTCCGAGCGTCATGCCCACAGCCCTCGCACCTCCGTCACGGCGGTCTCGAGCCCCAGCTTCCGAGCGGGTTCGGGCGTTGGGCCCAACCAGAGTGCCTCCTCCAGAGGGGCCGTCATACAGCGATTCAAGGAGCGGATAGATGCGCGCATACAAGTGGATGGTTTCGGCGGCGTGCCTGGGCCTGTTGGCTACAGGTTGCGATGGTAAGGACGGAGCCGACGGCGCGACCGGGCCGGCTGGAGCGACGGGTGCAACCGGTGCCCAGGGCGAGACCGGGGCGACCGGTGCCGCGGGCCCAGCGGGTGCCGCTGGCGCTCAGGGCGACAAGGGTGACAAGGGCGACAAGGGTGACACCGGCGCGGCCGGTACCCCGGGCCAGAACGGTGAAGACGGCCTGTGCGCCGGCGTGACCCAGCTCGCCATCAGCGACGTCGCGGGCAATGAGGCCCCCGTGTTCCCGGGCGAGGCCATCGAGCTCGCGATCGACTTCGACGGCGGCGGCGACAAGGTCGAGGTCCAGTTCATCGGCACCGCACTGCTCGCCGACGGCACGGCCACCATCCCGACCCTCCCCGCAGAGGGCGCCGGTCCGGGCCTCTTCGACGTGACGCCCGAGCTCGAAGGTGTCTACACCTACGTGGCCATCGCCACCGACGGCTGCACCGTGGCGACCACGACCTTCACGGTCGAGGTCAAGACCGCCATCGTCAGCATCGTGCACCTCTACGGCGGCGCCGGGCGCGTCGGCTTCGGTCTGCCCGACCAGGAGCTCTTCATCACCGGCACCATCAGCCCCGGTGCGGCGTACGCCGGCTACTTCGCCATCCCCTGGCGCACGCTCAACCTCGACCTCTATCCGGACGCCAACGCGGACAACGCCCCCGACGTCGATGCGACGCCGATCGCACTCCCGACCCAGACCTTCGAGCCGGGCGGCCGCTACATCGTGGTCGCGCACTCGGACGCCGCTGGTGAGCTCGCGGTGACCACCATCGAGCCCGACCAGGCGATCATCGACAGCCCGACCGAGTTCCGCATCCAGCTCGCCCACGTCGCTGGCGGCGCGGGTCCGGTCGACGTCGCGGCTGACCCCGAGTTCACGACGCTCCTCTTCACCGACGTCGCGTTCGGCCAGGTCACCGAGGGCTCGCTCCTCGTGCCCGACGACTACATGACCTACGTCGACCTCGACAACGATGCCGACCCCGAGTTCGAAGTCGGCCTCCCGTTCGGCACCCGCGGCACCTTCCCGGGCGAGTACGTCGTCGTCTTCGCCTGGATCGACGCGGCCGACCGCCTCGCCATCTTCGTTCACAACACGGGCGCCGACGGCACCGCCGACCAGCACGCCCTCTTCCAGTTCCCGGGCACCATCTCGACCTACGTCGGCCCGCCGGACTTCGTTCGCGCGACCGAGACCCTCGCCCTGGCCGTTCCCGACGGTGACCTCGATGAGGAGTTCAACACGATCCTGGGCGAGGTCTCGACCACGTTCGCGGTCGCCGGCTCGACCTGCACCACGCCGTTCCGCATCGACTTCGCCTTTGGCATCACCCACACCTGGTCGACCGACCTCGACTTCTTCCTCACGCCGCCGGGCGGGACCGAAGTCGCCATCGGCGGCCCGACGCTCCGCACCGCCACGAGCTACGAGTTCACGACCGAGACCCTGTTCGCAGGCGCGACCGTCGATGGCACCTGGACGCTGCGCGTGACCGACAATGCGAGTGGCGACACCGGCACTATCGACACGATGGACATGTCGGTGTGGTGCGATTGATGACGTCGTGACGGTCGGCTGAAACATCTGTTCGGCCGGCCGCCGCTCACACAGAGCCCGCTGGAGCAAAGCTCCCGCGGGTTTTGTCGTTTGTGGAGTGCGAAATCCCCCTTTGGCCGGAAACAGTTACGTTCCTCGACGCGGAACGCGGTGGCGGCTTGTCGGGGCCTTTGGGCGTGGTACCTTCGCACCGCAAGTTCGCCGCTGCGACGCGTGCACCAGAGTACCGATTGGCCAGCCTCCATCGGTTGAGGGAAGCTGATATGACCGCCGAGCCCGAAGGTTCTTCCCGTCCCGCTGACCGAGACGTCTCCGCCGCGCCTTCGCCCGAGCCGGCGATGCGCCAGCTCATCCGGTCGATGCCGACGGCGGTCGCGATGACGGACACCTCCATGTGTTACGTGGAGGTCAACGAGCGGTGGCGGAACGACTATGGACTTGGCGACCAGCCCCTCATCGGTCGCAGCCACTACGACGTATTCCCGAACCTCCCCGAGCGCTGGAAGGAAATCCATCGCCGTGTCCTCGAGGGCGCGAGCGAGCGATGTGATGACGACTCGTTTGTGCGCGAAGACGGACGGACCGAGTGGCTGCGCTGGGACGTCTCGCAGTGGCGTCACATGGACGGCAAAGTCGGTGGTCTCGTCATGGCGACCGAGGTCGTCACCGAGAAGAAGCTCGCGCATGACGCGTTGCGTTCGAGCGAAGAGCGGTTTCGTTCCGCCATGGAAAGCTCGCCCATCGGCATGGCCATCGTGGCGCTCGACGGGCGCTTCGAGGATGTCAATCCGGCGCTTTGCAAAAGCCTTGGCTATGCCCGCGAAGAGCTCCTCGCCACGGACTTCCAGTCGGTCACACATCCCGACGACCTCGACACCGACCTGGCCTTCCTGAACGAGCTCCTCGCTGGCCACCGCACCGAATTCAGCATGCGTAAGCGATACCTCCACGCGATGGGGCGCAACATCGAGGTGCAGCTCCACGTGTCGTTGGCGCGGCACGCCGACGGTAGTCCATGGCACTTCATCTCGCAGATCCTGGACGTCTCCGAGCAGGTCGCGGCCGAGCAGGCTCTCAAGGATAGCGAGGAGAAGCTGAGGCTCATCGCCGACAACGTGCGCGAGGTCTTCTGGCTCTCGAACGTGGACAAGTCGAGGACGCTCTACGTGAGTCCGGGCTACGACCGGATCTGGGGGGAGCCTGCATCGCGGCTCGAAGACGAGCCGCTGGGTTGGCTCGAGCGTGTCCATGCCGACGATCGGCAACGTGTGTCCGCGGCGCTGAAGCTACAGCCGGTGGGGGGCTACGACGAGGAGTATCGTATCGTCCGCCCCGACGGTGAGCTGCGCTGGATCCACGACCGCGCCTTTCCCATCCCCGGTCCCGACGGCAACGTCACCCGTATCGTCGGCATCGCCGAGGACATCACCGAGCGGCGCCGAATCGAGGTCCAACTCCTGCATTCCCAGCGCATGGAGGCGGTCGGTCAGCTCGCCGGCGGAGTCGCGCACGACTTCAACAACATGCTCGCCATCATCCTCATGCACGCGTCGTTCGCCAAGGACGCAGACGACCTCCCAGACGAGCTGCGCGAGTCCATCGACGACATCGAGGACGCGGCTCAGCGCGCGGCTACGCTCACTCGCCAGCTCCTGCAGCTCGGCCGCAAGGGGGTCTTGCACTCGCAGCGCATCGACCTCAACGACGTCATCATGGGGCTCAGCCACATCATGGAGCGGACGTTGGGCGAGAGCCTCACCATCAGGACGAGCCTTGCGAAGGAGCCACTCGAAGTCGTGGCCGACCCGAGCATGCTCGAGCAGGTCTTGATGAACCTCGTCATCAATGCGCGCGACGCCATGCCGCACGGGGGGCGCCTCGTCATCGAGACGGGCCTGCGCGACGTTGCGGTGGAAGACGGCCCCATTGTTCCCGACCTGGCGCCAGGTCGTTTTGTCTGGCTGCGGGTGAGCGACAATGGTGTCGGCATCGCGCCCGAAAACATCGGCGCAATCTTCGAGCCGTTCTTCACGACCAAAGGCGGCAAGGGGACGGGGCTCGGCCTCGCTTCGATCTATGGCATCGTGAAGCAGCACCGCGGGACCATCACGGTCTACAGCACGCTCGGCATCGGCTCGACGTTCCAGGTGTTCCTGCCGGTCGCAGATATGCCGGCCCGCAAGGTTGCGCCGGCACCGACTGCGTCGGCCTCGCAGGGCGGCGGCGAGACCATCCTGCTCGTCGAAGACGACGCCATCGTCAGGAAGGTCACACGCCAGGCCTTGGAGAAGGCGGGCTACCGGGTCCTCACGGCGAACAACGGCAGGGAGGCGCTCGAGGTCTACGCGAGCTCGAAGGAGCGAGTCGAGCTCCTGCTCACGGACCTCGTCATGCCGCTCGGGCTCTCAGGCCGGGACCTCGCGGCGCGTTTGCAGTCGCTCGACCGCAGGCTCGCGGTCATCCTCACGAGCGGGTACTCGCCCGACATCTTCGGCACCTCCTTGGAGCTCGACCCCTATCAGGTGTTCCTGGTCAAGCCGGTGCCGCGCCAGGAGCTGCTCGAGGCCGTCAGGGTTTGTCTGGATCGACGGGCCGCCGAGTCGTAGCCCGGTCCCGCGCCTCGTGATGCCAAAGACAGACAATCACGGAGGCACAGAGGCACGGAGGGCGAGACCCACTCCTCAGTGTCTCCGTGTCTCCGTGGTTTCGTCTTCTTGCCTTCCCGCCGTGCCTTAAAGGCCAAAGGCCACACTCTCTCGAATGTGGCCTCTGGGGACTCGACAATTGGTCAGGCGCTCAGGCGCTCAGGTGAGAGACCTGAGGACCTCGCTCACTCGTCGTCGTCGACGGCGATCTTCGAGCCGTACTCTTCGCGGAGCGCCTTGCCGACCTCGGGGGGAACCGGGGCGTACTTGGCGAACTCCATGGAGAACTCGGCCTTGCCCTGGGTCGCCGAGCGCAGCACCGTCGAGTAGCCGAACATCTCGGAGAGCGGCACTTCGGCCTCGACGCGGGCGAAGCCGTCGTCTTCCGAAGAGCCGATGATGATGCCACGGCGCTGGTTGATGGTGCGCATGATGGCGCCCGAGAACTCGCCCGGACCTTCACAAGCGAGCTTCATGATGGGCTCGAGGATGACGGGCTTCGCCTGCGGGTAGGCCTGGCGGAAGGCGCCGCGGCCGGCCGCCTGGAAGGCGTTGTCGGACGAGTCGACCGCGTGGCTCGCGCCGTCGAGGACGACGAAGCGGACGTTGACGACCGGGAACCCGATGAGGCGGCCCTTGGTCATCGAGGCCTTGAAGCCCTTCTCGACGGACGGGGTGAACTCGGTCGGGATGTTGCCGCCGGTGACCTTCCACTCGTAGACGAGCTCGGGCTCGCCCTCGACGGTCGGCTCGATGTAGCCCGACACCTTGCCGTACTGGCCTGAACCACCGGTCTGCTTCTTGTGGGTGTAGGAGAAGTCGGCGCGCTGCTGGATGGTCTCGCGGTAGGCGACCTGCGGCTTGCCGGACTCGACCTCGACGCCGTACTCGCGCTTCATACGCTCGATGTAGACC
Source organism: uncultured Myxococcia bacterium (assembly GCA_942493285.1). Classification (GTDB taxonomy): domain Bacteria; phylum Myxococcota_A; class UBA9042; order PHBI01; family PHBI01; genus WYBB01. The sequence continues at coordinate 3,296,412 of OW818691.1, read as the reverse complement.
TCGAGGTGGAGCTCGCCCATGCCGGCGATGATCGTCTCGTTGGACTCCTTGTCGAGGAAGGTCCGGAACGTCGGGTCTTCCTTCGAGAAGCGGTTGAGCGCCTTGCCGAGGTTGGTCGAGCCCTTGGCGTCCTTGGGCTTGATGGCCATCTTGATGACCGGCTCGGGGACGAACATCGACTCCATCGAGGCGTCGATGGTGCCGTCGGTGAAGGTGTCACCGGAGGCGCACTCGACGCCGAAGAGGGCGCAGATGTCGCCGGCCTCGACGCCCGTGATGTCCTCCATCTCGTCCGAGTGCATACGCACGATACGGCCGACCTTCACCTTCTGGCCGGTGCGCTGGTTGTACACGGTGTCGCCCTTACGCAGGCTGCCCTGGTAGGTGCGGATGTAGGTGAGCTGGCCGTAGCGGTCGTCGACGAGCTTGAACGCGAGCGTGATGAGCGCCGCCTTGGGGTCGACCTTGACCGGGAACTTCTCGCCGGTCGACTTGTTGATGGCGAGGTTCTCCTTCTCGGGAGGGGTCGGCAGATAACGGCCGACGTTGTCGAGCAGGACCTGGACACCCTTGTTGCGATAGGCCGAGCCCATGCAGACCGGGACGAGCTTGTTCGAGATCGTACCAACGCGGACCGCGTTGCGGATCGCGGCGATGGACGCGGCGTCCGTGCCGACTTCGCCCTCGAGCATCTTCTCCATCAGGTCGTCGGAGAACATCGAGACGGCGTCGAGCATCGCCTCGCGGGCCTCATTGGCCTTGGCGACGTAGTCGGCCGGGATTTCCTTCTCGACGACTTCCTTGCCGCCGTCGCCCTCGAAGTAGAGCGCGGTCATCGTGATGAGGTCGATGACGGCTTCGAACTTGTCCTCGGCGCCGATCGGGATCTGGATCATCACGGCGTTGAGGTTGAGCTTCTCGCGGATCGACTTGGCGACGTTGTAGGCGTTGGCGCCGGCGCGGTCGAGCTTGTTGACGAACGCGATACGCGGCACGCCGTAGCGGCGCATCTGGCGGTCGACCGTGAACGACTGGGACTGGACACCCGCGACGCCGCAAAGCACGAGGATCGCGCCGTCGAGGACGCGCAGCGAGCGCTCGACCTCGATGGTGAAGTCGACGTGGCCCGGGGTGTCGATGATGTTGATGTTGAGGTCTTTCCAGGTGCAGTAGGTCGCTGCCGACTGGATCGTGATGCCCTTCTCACGCTCGAGGTCCATCGAGTCCATCTTGGCCCCGACGCCGTCCTTGCCGCGGACCTCGTGGATGGCGTGGATCCGGTTCGTGTAGAACAGGATGCGCTCGGTCAGCGTCGTCTTGCCCGAGTCGATATGGGCGCTGATTCCGATATTGCGTACTTTCGCGAGGTCGAAGGCCATCGTTGGAGGTCCGTTGGGTCTAGGCGCTTGCGTTGTTCTGACGGCCGGGCTTCTTCCCGACTACCTGACCAACCTTATTATGCGCAGTGAGTCACGCCACTCATCCACTATTGATAACTGGGCGCGAGGCGCGGGCTCGATACATGACGGGGTGGGCGGACGTCAACAACCGGGTTGGCGACTGCTTGTCAAAGTGGTGCGGGTGGGCCACAGTCCCGGCCCGAAGCGGCCACGGGCCCGGGGATACCGAACTCGCGCGACCGCGATTCCTCAAGTCGAATGAGAGGTCCACGTGCCTACCCGTATTGCTATCAACGGTTTCGGTCGAATCGGTCGCCTCGCTGCCCGCCGCGTGCTCGCCGACCCCGCTCTCGAGCTCGTCGCGATCAACGACCTCGCCGACAACGCTGCGCTGGCCTACCTGTTCAAGTACGACTCGGTTCACGGGACGTACCCGGGCGCGGTCCACCTGGACGGCGACACCCTGAATGTCGATGGCAAGGCCATCCGCATGACGGAGAACCGCGACATCGCCGCCAACGAGTGGGGCAAGCACGGGGTCGACATCGTGCTCGAGTGCACGGGTGTCTTCGTCGACCGCCCGAAGAACCAGCCGCACTTCGACACCGGGGCCAAGAAGGTCCTCATCTCGGCGCCCGCGAAGGAGCCCGACATCACCATCGTGCTCGGCGTCAACGACGACAAGTACGACCCGGCGTCGCACCACCTCTTGTCGAACGCGAGCTGCACGACCAACTGCGTGTCGCCGCCCTTGAAGGCCATCGATGACGCGTTCGGCGTCGGCTACGCGGTCATCAACACGACGCATGCCTATACGATGAGCCAGTCGCTGCTCGATGCGCCGCAGAAGAAGAGCCTGCGCAATGGGCGCGCGGCGGCCGTCAACCTCATCCCTGGATCGACCGGTGCGGCCAAGGCCGTGGGTGAGGTCATCCCGCGTTTGAAGGGCAAGCTGCACGGCCTCGCGGTGCGCACACCCAACCCGACCGGGTCGCTCGCGGACATCACGATGACGCTCGAGAAGGACTTCACGGTCGAGAGCATCCACGAGGCGCTCGCGGCGTATGCGGCCAAGAATCCGACCATCTTCCAGCTGAGCTTCGAGGAGCTCGTGAGCTCGGACGTGGTCGGCTCGTCGTTCTCGTCCATCGTCGATGGGCTCATGACGATGAAGGTCGGACCGCTGCTGAAGATCCTCGCGTGGTACGACAATGAGGCCGGCTATGCGACGCGCCTCGTCGATCTGGCGCGTATGGTCGCTTCCAAGCTCTGAGAGGTTCGAAGTGAAGCGCGCCGCCGGTCTGCATCAGCTCTGGCCCAACGTCAGTCTCTACGTGATGGAGGGTATGGGGTCGGGGCCGACGGCGCTCATCCAGGCGGGGATCCACGGCGATGAGATCGCTGGGGTCCACGCGTTGGAGGAGTTGTTGGAGGAGGGGCTCGAGCCCGCGTGTGGCCGGCTCCTCATCGTGCCGTGTATGAACCCGGCGGCGTATCGGGCGCGTGAGCGGGCGGCTCCAGGTGGGCTCGACCTGAACCGGTCTTTTCCGGGCGACGCGACGGCGGTGGAGCGGGAGAAGCGGCTCGCGCGGGTCTTCATGGATCTCGTCCTTGCCGAGCGGCCCGCCGTCATGGCGACGCTGCACGAGTCGTGGAAGCGGCATCACCCGGACTTCCCGGTGAGCTTTGGCCAGACCGTGACGTACGGCGTGGAGCCGCGGCCGCCGATTGTGGACCGGCTGTGCGACCGGATGAACGAGCGGCTCGAGAACGCGTACGAGCGGTGGGCCCCCCATTTCTATCCGGTCGCGACGAGCTCGACCGAGGTCATCGTAGACGCCATCGGCAAGGACCACATCGACGGGCTCTGCATCGAGACCTGGATGGGGTTTCCGCTCGAGCGGCGGGTGGCGATGCAGAAGCGGATGGTGCGGGTCATCCTCGACGAGGTGGGGGTCGTGCCGTTCGCGGGCTAGGGGCGCGGGCGTTTGCGTGGGCGCGGGCGTTTGCGCGGGCGCGGGCGTTTGCGCGGGCGTGGGCGTTTGCGTGGGCGTTTGCGCGGGCGCGGGCGTGGGACGCGGCGGTCCTCGCCGATGTAGGGGCAGGGCTTGCCCTGCCCGGTGTAACGGCCTCAGGGGAAAGGGAAAACCGACTCGACGACGAAGACTGGGTAGTGGGTCACGGCGTTCATGATGACCACGACCGAAATCAGCGTCAGGACGAAGCCGATGAGCCAGCTCAGCGCCAGGTGGCGCCTGTCAGTGGTGCGCGAGAAGAGGGCTGTCAGGGCGGCCGAGACGAGCGCGCTGAGCAATGCGCAGAGGATCAAGAGGCCGACGTCGAAGGAGATCCAGGCGGCGTAGCGGCCGTCGTCGCTGCCGCAGCTCATGAGCATCGGCATGGCCAACCAAGAGCAGCGCCAGAGCGTGTGGGTGAGCCCCCGAACGCAGCGAGTGGGCGGGACGCGGCTGGTCATGGCGGCGGCCGTTTGTCGTCGTTATGGGCGTCCTCGTCTGCGTCTTTGTGGTCGACCTCGTGGCCGGCCTCGTCGTCGTCGTCCGAGTCGGGGGCATCGTCCCTGCGTGGGCGCCAGATGTTCTTGAAGGGGACGCCTGGGCCGCTCTGGCCGCGTGGCCCGACGGGTGGGCCGATTGGCGGCACATTGGGCTTGGCGTCGGCCAGCAGCGCGTGGAGGTTCCAGAAGTTGACGGTGAAGTGGCAGACGATTGGTGCCAGCAGGCTGCCAGTGTAGTCGGCGAGCCAGCCGAGCAGCACTCCTGCGAGCAAGGCGAAGACGGTCCAGGTCCACAGGCGTGGGGTCATGCCGCCATGCAGCAGGCCAAAGATGACGGCAGTCGGCCAGAAGCCGATGAGCGGTTGGAGGGCGCCGCGAAAGAGGAGCTCTTCGCCGATGGCCGAGGTGACGGCGAGGACGGCGATGGCCGACGAGGGCAGGGGGCCGAGCAGGTCGGCGAACTCGCGCTGGAGCCGCTCGAGCGGGCCAAACCGCTTCATGAGCCAGGTGCTGCCAACGATGGCGAGGCCGAGCCCGACGCCGAGGAGCCCGTGTAGGACGTGGTCGGGCGCGGTGCCGTCGGCCGATTGTTCGGCCCCGAAAATCGTGTCGCTCACATTGAGGTCGGCGACGGAGAACGCGATGAGCGCGCCGACACTCATCAGGCCGTAGAAAATGATCGCGGCGACGACGATGGTCGAGGTCACGGGCGGTTCGGAAGGGCGCTCCACGGGGGCGGGATACCACACGCAGCGCCCATCGGGATAGTCGCCACTTGGCTCAGGAGGACGGCCAGAGGGGTGCGCGGACGCGACTCCAGGTGGCGATTCCAGCGTTGACAACGCCGTGTGGTGATTCTAGTGGGCGGCCTTCACGCGGTCACCCAGGCGGAGTTCCCCGTCCCGGTCGGCTGTGAATCGCGAGCTACCATGCATGTTTTCAAGGGACTTATCGTCGTGGCCGTGGCCGCGTTTTTCATGGCCTGTGGCGGCAGCCCGGCCGACAAGATGATGGGCTTCCAGGAGAAGCTGGTCTCGATCCTCGAGGCGAACAAGGGTGACCTCGACAAGGCCGCCTCGGAAGTCGACGCCTTCCTGACCTCCAACAAGGACGCGATGAAGTCCGCCATGAAGGAGATGATGGAGTGGGGCATGGCCCAGCAGGAGAAGTTCAAGGACGACCCCGAGGGCGCCAAGAAGTTCGCCGAGGACATGGAAAAGAAGACCGAGGCCTTCACGACCCGCATGAAGAAGCTCGAGGAAGAAGTCCCCGCCATGAAGGAGCACGAGGGGCTCAAGAAGGCGATGGCCAAGCTCGGCGAGTCGATGATGGAGTGATGCGGCTGGGCTGGGCTTGTGAGCCCGCCTGAGCACATCGAACGAAGGGGGCTGATGCCCCCTTTTTTTGTGCCCGCTTCGCGCCGTGCGAGCGCTGTGTGCGGTGTTGCGTCGTTCGGTTTTGATGTTTGATTGCGGCTATTTCGCGGACGCAGCCGGTGACAGCTCGCGTTCCCAGAAGCCGGTCTGGCGCATGGCTTCTTCAGAGGCGTCGCGTGGGGCGAAGTCGTGGAGCCACTTGACGAGGGTCTCGGCGTTGCGGCTCAGGAACAGGCCGGCGCGGGTCTCGTCGAGGCGGCGGATCTGACGCGCGAGGGCCTCGCCTTCGGTGATTTCGGGCAGGCTTTCAGACAGGCGTTTACACGCGGCGCTGGTGTCCTTGTCGCAGCGCAGGAGCTCATTGGGGACGGTCTCGCGCCAGAAGCCGCTCTCGCCGCCGACCTTGTCGGCGACCGTTGCGAAGGCAGCCAGCACGGTCTTGGGCTCGGGCTCCGGGTCGCGCAGAGCGGCGGCGAACGTCGGCAGCCAGCTCTCGAGGGTCTGCAGCCTTTTCCAGAGCGCGACCTCGGGGTCGGCCCCGCCGAGCGAGGCGCCAGCCGTCTGGGTCGGTGCTTCGGCTGGTTTGGAATCGCGCGTCACGACGAAGACAACGGCCGCGACGGCGACGGTCGCGAGCGCGGCGATGGCGATGAGGCGATTACGTGAATTGGTCGTGGGGGCGTCTTTTGGGGCGTTCATGTGTGGGCTCCTGCAGGGGAGGACCGAGGCGGGGCGAATGGTAAACCCAGCGAGACGTCCGCGACAGGCGTGATAGATTCCAAACATGGAGATCACGTCGACGCCACTTTCGCAGAACGAGCCCGGGCACGAGTGGCGGGTCAGGATCCCGGCGATATTGGCGGCGCTGGATGCGGCTTTCGTCGAACGTGAGGCCGAAGCGCGGATGGTGCTCTTGTCGATGCTGGCGGGGCATCATGTGTTGCTACTAGGGCCGCCGGGGACGGCGAAGTCGCTGCTGGCGCGGGCCTTGTGCGACACGCTCAGGCGCGATGGAGACGAGCCGGCGCGGTACTTCGAATATCTGCTGACACGCTTCTCGCACCCGGATGAGATCTTTGGACCTATCTCGCTGCCCGGCCTGAAAGAGGAGGACTATCGGCGGGTGACGGACGGGTACCTGCCGCGCGCCGAGGTCGCCTTCATCGATGAGATCTTCAAGGCCAACTCAGCGATCCTGAACAGCTTGTTGGGGCTCATCAACGAGCGGATCTTCCACTGCGGGCGCCACCGCGAGGCTGTCCCGCTGGTCGCGATGATCGGTGCTTCGAACGAGCCGCCCGACCCCGAGGGTGGGTTGTCGGCGCTCTACGATCGGTTTCTCGTGAGGCTCATGGTGTCGCCCATCGCTGGGGCAGAGGGCTTCTTGAGTGTGGCGTTGGGTGAGCGGCCTGCCTTTGTGATCGCCGAGCGGTTCTCGGTCTCAGAGGTCATGGCGCTGCGCGAGCAGGCGAAGTCGGTCGAGGTCGGGGCGACCATCCGACGGGCGCTGGTGGCGATTCGCGCGGAGCTCTCGGCGGTCGGTGTAGAGGCGAGCGACCGGCGCTGGCGCTGGGCGGTGGAGCTCTTACGAATGGCGGCCCTGACGAGTGGGCGATCAGCGGTCGGGCTCGTCGACCTGCTGGTGTTGCAACACTGCTTTGGTGACCCGGTCGACGACGGCGGGCGGGTGCGACAGGTCTTGAAGAAGGCGCTCGAGGGGGCGGTCGCGGCGGCCGATGGACAGGCCGACGGGCAGGCCGAAGGGGCGGGTCCGGGAGGCGATGAGGGCGAGTGGTCGAGGCGGTGGCGCGGGCTCGGGCGGGAGAGCGAAGGCGGGGCGCGCACGCTGGCCGAGCTCAGGGCCGCGCGGCTGAGCGGGCTCGAGCTGTTCGAGGCCGAGCTCGATATGCGTCTGCAGGCCATCGAGCGCGTGCGCGACCAGACACTCGACGAGGCGCGAACGAGCCCGTGGCTCGCGGCCGAGACGAGCGGCTCGGATGTCCTGATGAGGCTCGTGACCGCGTTCATGGCGGCGCGCGGCGGGCTCGATCGGTTCAAACGTGTGGTTGCGAGACATCGCGCGGAGCTGACGGCGCTCGACCTGCATGGCGAGGTGCTGGAGCGTTTGCGGCGCGCCCAGACGCATACGAGCCATCTCGACCGGCGCCAGAGCGGGGTCGAGGACGTGGCGGTGTGGCTGGCGCCGGTGGGCGAGGAGAGCGACCAGTGGGTACCGGTCTCGACCGAGGGCTGGTTGCTCTTCGAGGCGGCGCCGCGGATAGCGGGGCGTATCCAGCGCAGGTTGTTGGACGAGGCGCTCGCGAAAGGGCGGGCGCTCGATGAGGTCGCGAGCTGGGATACCTCGGTCGAGCGGCTGGAGCTGGACGACGAGGCGACCTGGGCGCTGTTGTCGGAGTGGCCGGACTTGAAGGTGTTTCTGGAGGCGCGTGGGTTCGCAGCCGGGGCGCGTGGGGCGGTCGCGCTGCGTGCGCTCTCGGAGTGGTTGCGCGGTGCGGGTGTGCCGCGGTTGCCACCGCTGCCCGAGCCCGAGTGAGCCGCGGCCATGACGGATGACCGACTCGAGGCGCGGATCGCCGTGCACCTGGAGCTGGGACAGGGGCGGCCCGCTGAGCTGACGCGATGGGAGGGGGCGGAGCTCGAGCTGTTGCGGACCTTGTGCCGTGGTCATCGGGTGCGGTCGGTAGCGGCCGCGGCCGAGCTCGTGGGGCTGGTGCAAAAGGACGCGGGCGTGGGCGTTCGCGAGGGCGCGGGCGCGGGCACGGGCGCTCGCGAGGGCGCAGGCGCGGGCGTTCGCGAGGGCGCGGGCGCGGGCGTTCGCGAGGGCGCGGGCGCGGGCGCGGGCGTTCGTGAGGGCGTGCCACACGGCCCGCACTCCGAGTGGCGCGACGACCTGGCAACCACCACCGAAGAGGTCATCCGAATCGCGGCACTCGAAGAGGACCTCGAGGTGTTCGCGCCCCTGCTCGGAGTTGGATGGCACCGGACAGGCACCGCACTCACGGCGGTGTGCAACGATCGCCTCGGCGACCTCAAGTCGATGCTCGCTCGTGCCCCCGAGCTCAGGACGATTGCCGACCTCTTTGGCAAGCATCGAAAGAGTCTCCAACCCGGGCGCGCGATGGAGCGGGGAGGGCGCACGACGGCGGTGGGCGTAACCGTCGGCGGTGAGCTCGCCGATGTCCTGGCCAGTGAGCTCGCCTTGCTCGCATCGCCCGAAACCGAAGACCTGTTCCTGATACGTTATGCCGAGCGGCGTCTGGTCGCGCTCGAGATGACGGGCGACGAAGGCGGCGAGCCGTCGCGACCACGTCCCAGACGCGGGCCAGCCATCGTGCTGGTCGACACCTCGGGGTCGATGATCGGCCGCACCGCCGAGCTCGGCAAGGCTCTGGCGCTCGCCGTCATCGAACGACTGACTGCGACTGGCCGCACCGTCGAGGTCGTCTTGTTCGGGGGTGAGGGCTCCCTCAACGCGACCGTCTTCACGAAGGGTGGGACCTCGGCAGCGAGCCTCTTCGACTTCCTCATGGTGAGCTTTCACGGCGGCACGGACTTCGATGGCCCGCTCGGCTATGCGCTCGACCGCGCATCGGGCGGCCTGTCTGTCGGGGCATCCGTTCAGTCACCTCGTGAGTCGAGCGCCAAGCTGCGCGAGCGCCTCAAAGACGCCGACATCCTGATCGTGACCGACGGGCGAGCGCGCCTCAGCAAGGCCACCAAAGACCGCGTTCGCGCCGCTCGCGCCGCCGGGCTCGCCTTGTATGCGGCCTATGTGGACACCGGGCTCGGGTTCTCGCCCAGGGCGCTGCTCGACCTGACCGACGGCATCGTCACCGCGACGCCGACGGGACTCGTGTTCGGCGGGACTTGAATTCCCATCGGCCATGCCCTAGTGCTGCGGCGCAGACGTAGTGAGCTACGTCTGCCCGTCGCTTCGCGCCGGTCGCCTTCGGCCAGCCGCGGACAAGACGATCGGATTGGGGCTGCGCCCCAAGCCCCGCCCGCCCTTGGCGGGCCTAGTGCCTCGGCGCGGCGATAGACGAATCAAAATGGTGGCGCCGAGGCACTAGTTGACATGCCGTCCCGTCCACCTGGGTATGGCCATGTTTTTACGCCTCATTCTGGCAGCGACTTGCGTGTGTCGGCGCGCCCTCACCAATCTGATGGTGCTGACGGTGCTCCTGGCCACGGCGTCAGCCACACACGCGTCCGTGCCGGATTTCGACCGCGCTGACACCGTCAAGCGCTTCGTCATCCTCATCAAGGCGGCTCTGCCCAACGCTACCGTCTCGGTTGACGGTGAGGCGGTGCGTGTCGTCGTGGCGGGAGGCGAACCGTCGGGCTTTGCGACACTCGGGCCCACCCTCGACGACATGGCACTCATGTCGACCGAGTTGGAACGCGAGACCCGGCTCACAAACCTGGCCGCCCGTCTGGTCGAGTCGCTCGCGAAGCCAAGTGGGCCGACGGATTGGGCCTCCGCGCAAAAGACCCTGGTTCCGGTCGTGCGGTCGGACCTGTCGTTCCTTGCCGACGAGGGCATCGTCGCGGCCCAGAAGTCCGCCGCCGCAAGTGTTCGTTTCCCGCGCATTCCGTGGGTCGCTGAGCTGGCCATCGGCTTTGCGCTCGACCGCCCTGATGTCGTCCTGCGGGTCGAGCAGCGGGCATTCGAACCGTGGAAGAAATCCGAGCGCGACCTGCTCCCCATCGCTGTCGCCAACCTGCGCAAGCTCGTCCCCAAGCCCTTTGCGAAACACGCCGACGGGTTCTTCGTCGCGTCCAATGGCGACACGCTCGACGCTGGACGTGTCCTGCTGGTCGACGATATCCGGGCGCTGGGCATGAAGAGCGCTCCGCTCGCTATCCTCTCGACCCGGGACCTGCTGGTGCTCGTGCCCGAAGGTGACCCGAAGCTCGTCTCGAAGGCGCTCGCTTTTGCCGACGCCAATCAAGCCGGTGGGCGCGTCATCCACGCACCCGTCCTGAAGCTCACCGACTCCGGCTGGGAGCGGTACTCGCCAACGGGTACGTCAGCCACCGACGCTGCGATCCAGCGCTACAATCTGCTCACGAAGCTGCGCCTCCACGCCGAGCAGAAAGAACACCTCGACCCGCTGTCCGAGGACATATTCGTCGCTTCGCTCACCGCCTATGAGATCTCTGGTCGCGCCGTCGAGACCGCCGTCCTGGGCGCCGACCTGACGACGCTCTTGCCACGCGCCGACATCGTCGCGCTCATCCGCCACGACAAAGACGGCGGCGAGCCCAGGCTCATCGGCTACGTGGACTTCGCCAAGCTCATCGAGGTCGCGGGCACCAAAGCGAAGCCGCTCGGAATGTCGCCGGAGCGTTGGCGCGTCGAGATGGCGCTCACCCCCGCTGAGCTCGAGGCGCTCGCCCCACGCGAACGCCCACTCTGAGCTCGAAGGCGCCATGGTGACCCGAGGTCGCGCGACGCCCGACGTCCCCATCACAAAATCGGATCGCTCCGTCCGCCACATGGGTCGGCTCGCGGTACATAGTGCCGGACGCGCCACGACGACGCGGCCATCCCCGCTAGCCTCGGCCTCGCCGCCCTCCATCACGGAGCCCCTCCCGATGCGTCATACCATTGCACTCACCCTCACCTGCGCAGCCCTCGCCGCCTGCGGCTCGGTCGCCGACTCCGACTACCGGGGCGAGCCGCTCGCGTCCTTGCGCGGTACCGTGACCGCGGCCGCCGGCCTCACAATCGACCGGCCGATCGATGTATCGATCTTGTGGCTACACGAGGACGACGACGGCGACGGCGATTCGCTGACGACCCAGAGCGTGACGGTCGAAGGCAGCTTTCCATCGAACTTCGAGCTCGTCCTCAACGAGCCGCCCCCAGAGGGCGTTCTCAGCGTGGACGAGGCGACCGGCAATGCCTTTGTCATGGGGTTCGTGGTGGCGGCACCGAGCGGTACCGACCCCTATGACCTGGAAGGTGGCGCCGTCTCGCCGGCGGGCGCCGTCATCGACCACATGTTGATCTGGACCCGCGATGGCTTCGCCGAGGGTTCGCGTGAGGCGCTCTATTACGGTGGCGCCGCGATCGGCCCGGGCTACCAGCTCATGAAGGTCGTTACACCCGAAGAGCGGCTCGCCGCGAACCCCGCGTTGGCCGAGTGCGACGATGCCGACTTCTACGCCGCGTGCCCCGAGCCGGCAGACGACAGCGACGCCGCCTGGCAGGCCTATGACGACTGCGCTGACGATGCGCAGGTCGCCGCGGGCTGTTGGGGCCCGGAGTCCTGGCAGGCGGGGCTCGCTCTGGCACCCGAGGGCCTCGTCACCCCGGTGTCGCTCGAGCTCTTGAACAGCAGCGAAGACATCGCCTGGCCCGAGCTCTACTGACGTGGCCATGCGTTTCCCGCACCACAAAGGTCGGAAACCGTGGCCAAAGTCAGATCATTGTCCCCTCGACCGCCAGGGCGGTCGGAGGGGAGGCGAGCGAAGCGAGCGAGGGGTTTCCGACAGATTGGGTGTTGGCCTCCCAGCGAGCGTCGTCGCCGACCTCTATGCGCGCCACGGGCACTCGGTCCTGCGGCGTGCGGCGCGGCTCCTCGGCAACGCCGATGACGCGGAGGACGTCCTTCACGACGTCTTCGTCGCGATGCAGCGGCTGCAGGCCCGCGACATCCCGCACGAGCCGCTGCATTGGCTCTATCGCGCGACGACGCGTGCTTGTCTGAACCGGCTGCGCAACCTGCGCACGCGGGAGCGTCTGCGCGACGCGGTGACGCTGATGGAGAGGCCACCAGAGCTGCTCTCGCCCGAGATGGCGACCGTCTTGAGACAGGCGCTCACGGCCTTGCCCGAAGAGCTGCGCGAGGTGGCGGTGTGCGCTTGGCTCGACCGGATGACCCAGGCCGAGATAGCAGAGGTCATCGGTTGCTCGCGCCGAACCGTCTCGGACCACCTCGCGCGGATTCGAGCCCGCCTCACGTCGATGGAGGTCGAGCATGGACACTGAGACACACCTGTCGGACCTGGCGCTCGATCGAATCGCCGGGGGCGGGTCCGAGCCCGCCCACCTGGAAGTCTGTGCGACCTGTCGCGCGCAGCTCGCGGAGCGGCGCCTCGAGCGCGAGCGGTTCGCCCCGAGGCGCTTGCCGGTGGCACCTCGGCCCCGACCCAGGACGACCCGCGTCCGGGGTGCGACGGTCGCTGCGGGGAGCCTGCTCGCGGCCGCGCTGGTGCTCGTCGTGGCGCGATCACCCCACCATGCCCACGATGTCGACCTTGCTGACGTCGCCGACGGCGGGCTGCGGACAAAGGGCCTCCCCGAGTGGTCGGACTTCGACGTGTTGGTGAAGCGCCCCCACGACACGCACGCGTCGCATGTCGAAGGCGCAGTCGCGGCGGGCGACACGCTTCAATGGGTCGCTGGCCCCGAAGTGGATGGTCACGTCGTCATCTACAACATCGATGGCACGGGTGCGCGGACCCAGGTCCACCCAGCCGAAGGCGGCACTCAACGCCTCGCAGCCGGACCGATGAGACCGCTGTCCAGTGCACTCACGCTCGATGACGCGCCTGGCCCGGAGCAAATCGTCGCGGTCTTCTGTGAGTCGCCCTTTGCCGCCGACCTCGTGTTGCAGCATCTCGACGCGCCAGCCGAGGTCCTGCCTGCTGGCTGTCGCGTCGCACGCCGCGAGTTCTCGAAGGTTGGGACGGGGTCGCGAGGTGGTCCGTGAGCCGGCTCGTGTGGTGCCTGTTCATCATGTTGATGACGACCGACGCGCGCGCCGAGACACGCTTTGGGCTCTTCATCGGCAACAACGTCGGCCTCCCCGTCGAGAGCCCGCTGCGCTGGGCCGAGTCCGACGCGCGGCGTGTCCACGACGTGATGCGTGAGCTCGGAGACCTGCCTGCAGACAACGCTATCCTCCTGCTCGGCGAGCCCGCGAGTGTCGTGCGTGAGACGCTGATCCGATTGAATGAACGGATCCGACAAGCCGGCGGCCCAGCGACGCTCATCGTGCATTATTCCGGTCACGCCGACTCGAAACACCTCCACCTGGGCGACACGTCACTCGCGGTCTCCGAGCTCGAGAGCCTCGTTCGGGGGTCCGCCGCGACGTTTCGACTGCTGGTCCTCGATGCGTGCCGCTCGGGCTCGCTCACCCGCGTCAAAGGTGGGGTCGTCGGCCCTTCCGTGGCGGTGCGCGACACCGACCTCGTGCGCCACTCGCCGGTCGATGGGGTGGTCTTCTTGACGGCCAGCTCACGCGACGAAGACGCACAGGAGAGCGATGTGATCCGCGGCTCGTTCTTCACGCACTACTTCGCCAGCGGCCTACGCGGCGCGGCGGACGTCGATAGCGATGGGGCCGTGGACCTCGACGAGGCCTACAACTTCGCGGCCGAGCACACGCTGCGCGCCACGACGACGAGTGAAATCGGACCTCAACACCCGACCTTCCGCCACGAGTTCGGCGGTCGGACGACGGTCGTCCTGACAAGGCTGCAATCGAACTCACGAGGGGCACGGCTGCTGCTGCCGCGGGGTATGACGTGGTTTGTCTTCGGTGGCTCGGTCGATGGGCCGATCCTGGCCGAGGTGCAGCGCGACGACACGGCGCGGATGGTCGCGGTGCGGGGGCCGCGAGTCTTTCTTCGTGGGCGTGGCCAGGGCGCGTTGCTGGAGGCGTCGGTCGCGGTGCGCGCGGGTGAGCTCGTGGACGCGGGGCGAATGACGTTCACGCGGACGACGTACGCGCGGCTCGTGCGTAAGGGTGGGGGGCCCGAGGTGGCGAACGCGCTGGAGGTGGGATACGCGCTGCTGGCGCCGATCGAGGAAGACGGCGACCTGCTGCACGGTGTGGCGCTGGGGTTTGTGCACGAGCGCCCGGCGCTGACCTTCATCGCGCGGCTGTCCATGAGCTGGGGCGGCTTCGTGAGCGAGGGGCAAGCGGGCACGAGCGGCGAAGGGGGTGGTGGGATCGCCGAGGGTGGGCGGCTGCAAGCAACGACCCGCCTCACCGAGGCGTCGCTGGGCCTGAGACGCGCCTTCGACCTGGACTTCCTCTCCCTCGAGCTCGGCGTGTCCGCGGGCGTCGCCTGGGTCCATCAAAGCTTCGATTGGGTGGGCGCGGCACCCGACCGCCATGCCCTCGCGGGCCGCTTCTTCGGGGTCGTGGCCTCAGTCTTCGACCTCACCGAGCGGGTCTTCTTACGCATCGAGGGGGCAGCCGGTTTGACCGTGGTCGGACGCGTGCGTGCGGGGCGTGCGGAGGAAGAGGTCGTCGTCGCCCGGTTCACGCCGAGGCTGCTCGGCGGGTTGGGGCTGCGGTTCTGACGCGTCAATGGGGTTTCCTCCACCACAAAGGTTGGAAACCCAAAGACAAGCCAGGTCATCTGCGCGCATTGGCCTTCTCCGGAATTCGAACGGTCGCGTTCTATGGTTTGCGACTCGCGCCACGAGGCGTAGAGTCGCGCCCCGAGAGCCCGGACGGCCGCGTCGCGCGTCGACCCGAGCCCCGGCATCAACCGAGGAGGACCCGATGGCCGAGCCGCGAAAGCCGACCCAGACCCAGAGCCTGGAAGCGTATACGCCTGCGTCGAACGCACCTCCCAAGAGCGCCAAGCGCAGCGACGACGACCGCCGAGGGCTGGCCGCCTTCGACCGCGGTGCGCCTGTAGCCCCCTCACACCAGCAGAAGGGCTCGTTGCGCTGGGGGGCGGGCGGCGGCGAGTCCCTGCCCCCACCCAAAGCCGTCAAAGAGCACCCGCGCCCGCACGAGGACGACGACCTCCTGCGCGACCGCGTCTCGGCGCGTGAGCGGGACGACGACGACGACATGATCCCCGTGTCCGCGAGCGACTGGGGTGACGTCATGGCCCCGACCCCGGCGCCGCGCGGCAGAGGTCGCAAAGCTGCGCCTGAGCCCCAGTACGAGGAAGACGTCGAAGCCGAAGTCGGAGAAGACGAGGCTCCGCCAAAGAAGCGCGGGTCCGCATGGAAGTGGGTAGTCGGCGTCCTCCTCCTGCTCGGTGTCGGCGGCGGCGCTGCCTGGGGGATAGCCGCGCTGAACGCGCCCGCCGAACCGGCCGCCGTGGCGGACACGAAGAAGGTCGCCGACCAGGTGGCCGAAAAGGACGATGAGGCCGCGGCCGAGCCCGACCCCGAAGAGGGCGCAACCAAAGAGCCTGCAACGAAAGAGGCCGCACCGCCCGCAACGGAAGAGCCCGCAGCACCCGACGCCGACCTGGCCGAGCCCGATGCGACCGCAGCTGCCGCGGCCGAGCCCACCGCCGCGAAGCCCGACCCGACGCCCGCCATCGGGCTTGCCGCCTGGGCCCCCGACGCGCTGGCGAAGAACCCGTGGGTGGAGGTCCCGGCCGCCCCGAGCGGCCAGCGCCTGGGTCTCCGCGACGACGAGCTCGGCGGCTCGCTGCTCTCGCTGCGCACCGGCTTTCGCCCGGACGCCAAGGTCACTGCCCCGACCAAGGGCTATCGCTTGCAGGCCCACGAGGTGAGCTGGGCCGAGGTCGCCCTCGCCTCGACACTCCCGGATCTGGCGGCCGCCCCACGCCCCTCGTGGCTGCCGAAGTCCGCCGCTCGTGCCGCGTCCCTCCCCGCGACCGGCCTCACCTGGGCACAGGCCCGCGCCTTCTGCCAGTCGTTGGGCGGCGACCTCCCGAGCGAGGCCGAGTGGGAGTGGGCTGCGCGCGGCGCCGACGACCGCTACTTCCCGTGGGGCCGCGAGGCGATCGACGCCGGCAAGGCCCATATCGTGGCCTCTGGCGGCGTCCCGGTCGTCGCCGTCGCCACCTCGCCGCTCGACCAGACCCCGTCACCCGTCGTGCTCGCCGACCTGCTCGGCAACGCCCAGGAGTGGACGCGCGACGCCTGGTCCCCGAGCGACCCGTCTACGGGATCCGACCCGAAGGCCTCCACCCACAAGGCCGTCCGAGGCTGGCCGCTGCTCGCCCCGGGCGAGAGCGCCCCCGCTGAAGGCACGACCTACCGCGCCGCGGGCTGCGCCGACGCGAGCTGCCAGACCAACGAAACCAACGAGACCAGGGCGCTCGCCCGCATCGGCTTCCGCTGCGCCCAGCCCCTGTGAAGTCGCGATGTGTTTCGCGCGCCACCTCTCTACAGCCACGCGCAGAGGCGCCATCGATCTCCAAGGAGACCCCATGAGCAACGCGACCCTGCGAGCCGTGACCCCCGCTATCGGCAGGGCGGCCCACAGCGCCATCAGGCATCTCGCCCCGCATCGATTCGACCACCTCGCCATCGGCGCCAGCGACATACAAGGCGTACGGATCGAGGACGTCAAGCTCCGCTTCTTCATTGATCTCGGGACTCTCGGCCACGCGAAGCTGCCTTGAGCCGCCTCCACCGCGAGACCCACCGTGTCCACCGCGCGGCCTGGCTCCGAGCCATGGTGCTCGGCGCCAACGACGGCATCGTGTCGACGGCGTGCCTCCTCCTCGGCGTCGCAGCAGCCTCGGCCGACCCATCGACGCTCTTGGTCACGGGGTTGGCGGGCCTCGTCGCGGGCGCTCTGTCCATGGCCGTCGGCGAGCTCGTCTCGGTCGCGTCCCAGCGCGACACCGAGCTCGCCGACATCGCCATCGAGAAGCGCGAGCTCCAGACGATGCCGAAGCGCGAGCTCGAGGAGCTCGTCCAGATCTACGTCGACAAGGGCCTCGCGCCGACCCTCGCCCGCGAGGTCGCCGTCGCGCTCACCGCGAAGGACGCGCTCGGGACCCACATGCGCGAAGAGCTCGGCATCACCGACGAGACCATGGCCCGCCCGGTCCAGGCCGCCCTGAGCTCGGCCATCTCGTTCGCTTTCGGCGCTGCGATGCCGCTCGTCACCATCGTCCTCGTGCCGCACGCGCTGCGCGTCCCCCTCACCATCGCCATCTCGATCGCGGCGCTGGGCGGGCTCGGCATGCTGGGCGCGACGCTCGGCGGAGCGCGTCCACTGAAGCCCGTCGTGCGCGTCGTCATCGGCGGCGCGGTGGCCATGGCCATCACAATGGGCATCGGCTCTCTGGTCGGCGCCGCTGTTTGATCCAAACGAGCACCGACCTCCAACGGTAACGGCGTCTTCCCAAATCCCGCCTCGGGCATCAGGCCCCGAAGAGCCGTTTGGCAAGCTCCAGGGGTAGGCGCACGACCAGCTCCTCTCCTGCGATAGCGACGCGCGAGCGCGGGATCCCAAGCGGTGAGAGCCGCTCCTGCATCGATCTCAGGAGGGTTTTCAGATCGCGCTCGGCCTGGCGCCTGGCGAGGGTCTTGACCACCTTGGGGCGGGCCGCTCGCACGGCACTCTGCAGATCGCGCAGCGAGGCCTCGGCCAACGGCCTCCCTGCCACGATGTCCTCGCGCTGGAGGATCTCGATCGGGCTATCGACCTCGGGGATGGCTCGAGCCAACGCGATGACGGCATAGGCACGCTCCTGGCCGAGCCGTGCGGCCTCGATCTTCGGCAGGCCTTCGGCCACGCTGATGAGCTTCCAAACCAACGTGCGTGGCAGTCCGAGACGCGCGTTCACCATCGCGTCGAAGCGCTCGAACCCCAAGGGCACATGCACCTTCTCCTCACGCATCGCCACCAGCACCCGGCCGAGATCCCAGAAGTCGCGCGAGATACGCTCGCGCAAGACCTGAGCCTTGGCCAGGAGATCCTCGGCGCGCTCGTTCTCCGCCACCTTCGCCTCATGACCCGCGCTCAGGATTCGCCCGGCGCTGCTCTGCTCGACGTCCGATCTTCCCATCGTCTCCCCTCTGTCGACCTGGCCACTTCGACGGCACCCGAGCCCGCTGGGACGCGTCGAAACAGGCCGCTGGGACCGCGGAGTCCCAGCGCTGGGACTCGGGCGAACGCCCGCCTGGAGACTGCCGCAGCTGCTCTGGCCCCGCAAGTCGGCCGCGGCGTTTCACGAAATGTGTCGCCGCGCGTGGCGAGAGACCGGCCCACATGCGCTGATGGCCCATGGACTCTGCCGGGCCAACGCAAGCGGCGCGCGTTGGGGGCCTGTGGCTGGGGTCGTGACCGGCCGGGCCGATGCGAGCGGCGCGAGCGAGCGGTTTCGCTGTCTGCGTGCTTGTCCGTGCTTGTCATTGGTGGTCAGATCCGCTAACGGCGCCGCGCGCCTTCGCTTCTTTGTGTCGCGACGCTTCTGGTCGCCCGGGGTTCCATCATGCAACGTCTCGCCCGTACCATCGCCCGCCTGCTCGAGCTCTCGCCCGACCTCGAGGTCGCGCTCGACCTCGAGAACGCCGACCTGTCGACCTCGCTCGCGAGCCTCATGAATGCCTCGGGCGCCCAGGTCATCGCCGACGCGACCGTGCAGACTTCGGCCGGCGTCATCGAGCTGGCGAAAGCGCCTTCGCCTCTCGTGTCGGAGCGCGCCATGGCCCTCGTGTCGCGCGTGCTGCCGGGCGGGACCGTGGTCGTCGCCATCCATGGTGTCACTGAGAACGCGCAGGCCATGGCCTTCAAGCTCGGGCCGAGCTTCGACATCCAGCACGTCCACGCCGAGCTCGAGACGAGCCCGACCGACGGGGCAGCACTCCCGACGCTGGTGATGCGCGGCGTGCGGCGGCCCCAGCCCAAGCGTGACCAGATCAAAGAGCTGCGTGGCATCGCTCACTCGATGGAGGCGAGCATCCTCATCGGACGCGACGGCCTGTCCGAGGGGCTCATCACATCAGCGCGTGAGGCGCTCGCGCGGCATGGCCTCATCAAGGCGAAGCTCACGCCGCGAGCCCGCCTCGACAAGCAGGACTCGGCGGTCGCCCTGGCCTGGGCCATCGGCGGCCAGCTCATCCAGCGGGTCGGCAAGACGGCCGTCATCTTCCGCCCGGACGTGGAGCTCGCGCCGCCGGGCGTGAAGCACTGAGCTCAACCCATCGGGCTTCACCCGATGGCGTTGTCCAGGGCGCGTTGTCGGAGCAGGTTGCGGATGGCCTCGGCGGTCTGCGAGAGGGTGTGAACCACATCGTGGGCGCCCACATCGGCGAGCTCCTCCACCGCGACCGTGATGGGCGGCGACGGCAGCTCGAGTAGCGTCGACAGGGTTGTGGCGCGCTGACGAACGGGATCCTCGTCGTCGTCAGGGTCGTCGATCCGGATGTTCCAGAGGCCGACGACGACGCTCGGCGAGCGCGTGGTGAGAGATGCGGTCGAGCTCGATGCGAGTGAGCGGCCGGTGATACGCGCGACGAGGTGGCGGACCCGCACGAGACTGCCGGGCAGGAAGCCGCCGACCACGACGACGTCGACCGCTTCGTTCAGGCCGGCGCGGACCAGCTCGCTCGTGAGCAGGCCTGCATCGGTGACGTCGACGATGATCCCCTCGGGGCGGAGCAGCTCGCAGAGCATTTGGCCGACAAGCGCGTCGCTCTCGTCGCCTGCCGGGATGAAGGTCACGCGTGGGGGCGTCGGGGCTGCCGCGGGGGGGAGGATTTCGGTGTCGGTCGGGGGTACGATCGGGGGCAGATCCGTGAGCTCGTTCACCGGCGTGGGAGCGGGCTCTGCGTGGGCGACCGAGGCGGCCTCGATCTGTTCAAAGCCGTTGGCGGTGCGGGCTTGGGCGACCTCTTCGGCGTGCACGTGGCGCAGCCGGCGACGGTTGCTCTTGAGGGCCACGGCGGGCATGTCCGCGACGAAGTCGGACAAGGTGCTGCGCATGACCGTGGCGTCGACGGGCTGGAGCCAACCGGCGGCTTCGTCGAACTTCAGCGAGCGTAGGGCTGGCATCATGACGCAGTCGTAGAGCTCGATGAGGGGGCGGCGCGTGAGGTACTCCTCGGCGATCCGGGCGGCCTCGTCGGCGTCGTCAGCCACCAGGCGCTGATAGAATCGGGCGCGCGCCTTGAGGCCGGGGCCGTCGCCAAAGAGCGTGTAGAGGAAACGCAGCGGTCGGACGTATCGGCCCGACACGACGAGGATGAGGGTCATCGGCACCGAGAGGAGGAGGCCGGCCAAGCCCCAGAGCCAGGACCAGAAGATGGCGGCGATGATGACTGCGAGTGGGGAGAGGCCGGTGCGGCTGCCGTAGACCCAGGGCTCGATGACGTTGTTGCTGATGAGCTCGAGCGTGAGGAACAGGACGATGACGGCGACGGTGGGGCCCCAGTCGGGCGAGATCGCAAACGACAGGGCGATGGGCATGGACGCGGCGAGCCATGGGCCGACGTACGGGATGAAGCGGAGCAGGGTCGCGAGCACACCCCAGAGGATGGCGTTGGGGACGCCGAGGAGGGCCAGCCCGATGGAGACGGGGATGCCGTAGGTGACGTTGATGAGCAGCGTCATGAGGAGGTAGCGGCTGATGCGGCCGCTGACCTCGGTGGTTGCCTGGATGGTGACCGTCACGCTGCGCACGTTGAGGATGTAGGCGATGCGGTCGCGCAGGTCCTCGAGGTAGATGAGCATGAAGAGCACGAGGACGAACACGATGGCCATCGTGCCGAGCGGGTCCAGCAGCGGGCCGACGACGTCGCCGAGCATCGCGAACGGGCTCGGGTTGGTGACGACGCGCACGGCGAGCGGCTCGATGGCCGATGGCTCGGTGGCCACGGCGCTACTCAGACTATCGCCGAAGCTGGCGACGACGCCGCCGAGCGCCGACAGCTTGGCGGCGATGTTGTCGCGGTACTGGGCGAGGCTGCCGCGCAGGTCGTCGAGTTGGCTCACGACGACGAAAGCGATCGCCACGACGACGCACAAGGCCACGGTCACGGTGATTGCGACCGCGACGATTCGCGGCATACGTGTGCGCTGGAGCAGACTCACGGCGGGCGCCAACAGGAACGTGAAGAGGGCCGCAATGGCAAAGGGTTGGAGCAGCTCGCGCCCGAAGTGGAGGACCGCCACGACCAGGATGAACATGACGAAGGGTGCGGTGCGGCGCCAACTGCCAACGGTGGGAGCGGGGCTCAACTGGGGCGACCTGGAGGTGAATGGGGCATGAGGTGACCACGAGGTTGAGGTTGATGCGGTCGATGCGGTCGACGTGGGGAATTCAAGGAATACGGCAGATGGGGGCAATGCCCAAGTCCGCGCGATGAAGACATCGCAAGGCCTGTGCCGGGGGTGGTGGCGCGTTGGGCGACGCAGCGGAGTGCGGCGGGGCGCGGTACTGCGGTTGATGTGCGGGAATGGGTGGCATCATTCTGAAGTGAAGGGCGACCAGAACGAAGGGGGCGCCGCGCGCGGGTGTCGGCTCGAGCGTGGGTGGTTGCGAGCGTGAAGGCGCGAGCGGCAGTGCCGGCGAAGGCGGGGGCGGTAGCGAAGGCGGCAGTGCCAGCATGTCTGGGGGATGGCACGCGGTCTGCTACTACGTCCATCTCGAACCCGACGAGCAATGAGAGCCCGGAGAAGAAGATGGCTTCCGAGAAGCGTTCCAATAGTCTGGCGAGCACGCTCGGCAACGCAATCGTGCGCAGGCTGGACACGGTCGATGTGCCGCGTCTGCTGGCGAAGGTCGGGGTCGGTCTGTTCCTCCGCACGCAGTCGATGGGGCTCTCGACGGTGCTCGCCTTTGGAGCGGGAATCATCGCGGGCGCGTTGGCGACGCCGGTGGAGGGAGGCGCGCTGCGGCGGGCGATGCGCAGTCCGTTCGGACGCTGGGGCCGACGCTCGGAGGCGGGGCAGGTAGTGACGTCGGGTGGCGAGCGGGTCCCGCCGTTCGACGAGCGGGAGCAGGCAGCCCAGAAGGACGAGGTCCGCGCCGAGCGACGAGCGGAAGAGGCGGCCGAAGGAGCTGCGGAGGACGGCAAGCTCGGACCGGTCTGACGCCGTGAGACGTGGGCGCTTGCGCGGGCGTGGGCGTGAGCGCGTGCGCCAGCGCAGGTCCGGGCGTTGGCGTGGGCTCGGGTGTTTGCGCGGGCGCAGGCGTGTGCTCGGGCGTTGGCGTTTGCGTGGGCGTCTGCGTGGGCGTGGGTGTTGTCGCGCAGGTCCGACGCAGGCGCCCACACCTGGGCGCACCCAGGTCGCGCAAGGGGCGCTGCGTCTGCGGCCTGCCCTTCCGCGACGACTAGTTGCAGGCCAAGTTGCGACCAGAGGTGGCCGTCGTGATCGAACTTCGAATGAGGGTCGTAATGGGGGCGGGCGACCTGTCGGCGTCCGCCTTGGCTTCGGTGTCCAGCTGGGCGAGCGTTGCCTTCGTCTGGGCTAGCACCTCCTGATTGCCGGTGCTGGTCGCGAGCTCGACCATCTTCGAGAGGTTCGCACGCCGACTCTCACGCGTGTGCGCGGCCTGCGCATAGGCGTGCTTGCTCGCCGTGGCCTCCGCAGTCTCCAGGGCATCGAGCGCCTCGAGCCCCCCCTTTTCCGGCGTCTTGAGCACCTCGACGGTCGCCTCGATGCGGGCGATGAACTCACTGTCTGCGTCTACCTGCGCCCGGAGTGAATCGGCATCCAGCAGATCGCTTGGCCTCTCGGTGGCTGCCTCCAGCATTCCCTTCGAGATGGCGCGTCGGTTGACCACCTTGGGCAGGACTTCCTGCAGTTGGCTCGCGGCGTTCGTCCAGGCTGCGGCGAGCTTTGCCTCGGCATCGACGCAGGCGGGGCTTGGACCGGTCGGTGCGGCAACCGCGGGAGCGGGCGGCGCGGACGACACCTCGGGTGGGGAGTCGGACTTGCCACCACAGGCAGCGAGGAGAAGGAGCGAAAGTGAAAGAGCGCGATGAGCTCGCATGAGCAGGTACCTCGGGCTCGGGGCTGTGGTGAAGTGCCGGCGACGCGCCCCGTCGGTCGTCATTGCGAGCGCTGGGACGTGATTGCGGAAACGGATCGAAACGAGTCTCCTTCAAAAGGTCCGGGTCGACGTGGGCGCGGGCGCTGGCGCTTGCTCGGGCGCAGGCGCGGGCCCTTGCATGGGCGTGGGCGCGTGGGTGGGCGCACGACGCTGGGCCGCGTGGGAGGCGGGGCTAAAATGAAATATGAAATGTCCCGACCCCTGGGTTCGACCCCTGGGTTGGGCGTGGGCGCACGACGCTGGGCCGCGTGGGAGGCGGGGCTAAAATGAAATATGAAATGTCCCGACCCCTGGGGGCGACCCCTGGGTTGGGGGTGGGCGGACGACGCTGGGCCGCGTGGGAGGCGGGGCTAAAATGAAATATGAAATGTCCCGACCCCTGGGTGCGACCCCTGGGTGCGACCCCTGGGTGCGACCCCTGGGTGGGGACTTCAGCCCTCGTCGCCGATGGCCCACACCGCGACGAGCTCCGACTCGGCGAACGTCTCACCGGCCCCATTGGACACGAGCCGGCGCACCATCTGCCCGTTGCGTTCGAGCTCGACCCCGATGACGAGCAGACCCCGCGCATAGTACGCCCGGGCAAGGTCCATGATGCTCCAGGTCGTGTCGCTCGGTCGGGTTGACGAGGTCTCGATCGGCAGGCGCAGGAGGCCCTCTTCGCCGGGGCCGAGCAGCGACGTAAAGATGGTCTCCCAGCCCGGGACCGCCACCGATTGGAACATGAAAAGCGCGCGCAAAGACTCGGTTGCCAGGAGCTCGAGGTCGCGGCCCGATGCTTTGCGGTAGCTCTCCTGGAGGCGCGTTCCGAGCTCGGTGTCGGCGATTCCGGCGATGACCCGGAAGGCCTCGGGTTGGGTCGCGAAGCGGGCCGCCGACTGGCGTGCGATGTCGGCGATCTTCAAGACCGCCATCGACGTGCGGCCGTCGTACTCGGGCAGGTGTGAGCCGAGCAGCAAGACGAGCTCGTATCGCGCGATGTGGTCGATCCCGGGCTCGAGTCCGATGAGTGTCCGCTCGCTTGTCCAGTCGGCCTGGACCAGCCTAACAGTGCCGCCCTCTTTGCCGTCCAACGGCACCCAGCGGTAGGCCATTGGCCCGTTCTCGGTCTCCTCACCCATCGCCTCGAAGTGGCCTGCAAAGCAGCGGATGGCCGCACTCGTCGGGACCCCGAGCGAGCCGAGCCCGTGCTCGCGCAGGGTCTGCGTGGCCGCTCGCACGCTGTCGCCGTGGCGCATGACCAGCGTCACCTCGACCTCGGGTCCGTCCGAACAGAGGCCGGCCAACACCACCGCCGTGCCCGGTCGGAAGCCGCCCATGAGCACCTTGCGGTGGCGTCGGGGGCGGGCCGATCGACCGAGGCCCGGTGCCCTCTCTTCGCGTGAGACTTCGCGACCGACCTTGTCCGTGGCCTCGGCAGCCCGAGGTCCGCCCGCGGGCTCGGCAGGCGTCGAGTACATGTAGCGAGCGAGGCCGCGAACGCCGTCGAAGTGCTCGGCGATGGCGATGATGGCCCGCACGCGCCTCCTGTCTCGACCGCCCAACGGGCCCCGTGGGTTCAACACGAGCTCGCCGTCCTCGGGGCTCTTCGGGTTCACAGCACTGGTCGTGTCGGCCCGTCGTTCGAGCACCACACCAATAGGTACGACGCCTCCCATCCAGTGCCGGTGGCGGTGGTCGCGCCAGCCATTCTTCGCGGCGGTTTCGACCAGGTCGGACAGCGCGTAGGTCCCTGCATCCCAGGCAGGGCCAAGACCTTCGAGCCCATCGGCGTCGAAGTAGTAGGTGTAGATCTCGTAGCCGCCGCGGGTCGCGAGCAGCTCCCAGGCAAGCGCCATCTGCTCGGGGCGTCGGATGGCGGCGAGCGCCCAGATCCCGATGAGCTTCTCCGTCGCGACGACGACCGTGCGTGGTCCGCCCGCGACTCGTGCCGCAGCGATGTTGTTGGGGTCGAGGATCTCGGCCACCACCCACGCGTCCTGCGTCGCCTCTCGCACATCGAGGATGGTCGCGGCCGTCTGGGCGTCGGGGAATGGTGCTTTGGCCGCCGCCGAGATGACCACACGCCGCGCCGTCGCGACATCCGTCATGTCGATGAGGCCCGTGCCGCGCTCGTCGATCTGGCGCCAGCGGACGCGCGCGAGCTCACCTGTGCGTAGGGCGGGTGGGGGCTCGGGCTCGATGTCGGCGACGACGAAGCGTGGGCGGCGAAAAAGCTTTTCGTAGAAACGCATCAGCTCGGTCACGAGCTCGGGCAGGCCCGGCGTCTGATAGACGACGACCGTGTGGCGCTTCCAGCCGACCGGTCGATTACGCGCGACCTCGACCAGCTCGCGCACGATGTCGGCAGCCAGACCGATGAGGAAGCTGACGACGAAGAGGCCCGCGATCGTGAGCAACAGCGAGACGATGACGACCACGAGCTCACCCGGGTCGGTCACCATGTTGCCCGGGTCCTGGATCTGTCGGAAGGCCCACCACAGGCGTGGCCAGAAGGCCTCGTCGGCGGCGTTGACACGACCGTCGCCGGTGAAGTCGACTCCGCCGACCGGGAGGTGGGCGATGATGGTGGCGCCTGCAAAGGCCAGCAGGGCCACGACGAGGCCGAGCAGGCTCACCTGGCGCAGGCGGTCGTGGCGCGCCAGCACGGCGAGCCCGTCCTTCAGGACCGGCGACCAGTAGCCGACCAGCAACAACATGCGCAGGAGCCGGAAGATGCGTAGGAGCCGGCTCTCGAACACCGCCACACCGTCGAAGATCTCGCCCCACGGGACAAACGACAGGAGCGCCAACAGGTCAAAGACGAGCAGGATGATGGAGACCGTCGTCTTACGCGCGCTGCGGGCCCGCGACACGTCGCGTGGGGCTCTCAGGCGGGCGACGAGGACATAGACCCGCAGGGCGAGCTCGACCCCGAACACGAGGAAGAAGACGATGTCGGAGACGGGCTCGGCCTCGTGTGGGAGCAGGCTCACCAGTATCAGGACCGACAACGCGATGCGCACCCAGAGGCGCCCGAACAGCGCCTCTATCCGGTCTGCCCTGTTGGAGAAGGCGGACAGGGCGGACAGCGCGGCGCCCCTGGTGTCGCGGCCGTCCTTCGAAAAGAAGGGTCCAAACGGCTCGTGAGGGTTGGGCATCCGGCTCAGCGACCGAGCGGGATCTTCATGTAATCATAGGCGAGATCGGCCTTGTGCGACATCCGCTTGATGGCCGAGGCGGCCAGCGTGTGAGGCGGGGCGGCGCGCCCGATGTGGGTGAAGACGACGTGTTGGTTGTTCCACTCGATATAGGTGGAGAGGTGGTTCAAGGCGCCGCGGTGCGTCGGCAGGTCCTTGTCCCAGCCGGCCGCGTCGATGACGAGCAGGTCGTTGTCCTTGAAGAAGGGCAGGGACTCGGCCGGGATCTGCTTCACGTCGGAGGCGTAGCAGACCTTCTTCTTGCCGTTGTCGAAGCGGTAGCCGTAGGTCGGGCTCGCGGCGGCACCTGCGGTCGTCTCGACCTTGAAGGCGGTGAGCGTCAGGTCGCCGACGGTGATGGCCTTGTTGGGGACGAGACGTTTGTGTTCGAGCTTCTGGAACGGTCCGTAGCGCGGGTTGATCTCCTCCCAGAGGTCGTCGGGGGCGTAGAACGGCGTCTTCGTCTCTAGCCACTTGTCGAGGTTGCCAAGCCCACCCGCGGCGTCGCGTGAGCCGTTGGTGACGACGACCGCCGTGACCGAGAGGGCGTGTTCGATCTGCTCATCGAAGTCGTGGGTTGCGTCGATGAGGACCCACGTCGAGATGTGTTGGCAGAGCGCCGACGAGCGCCGCCGGTAGTTGCGGCCGGTGCCGTCGGTGATGGGGGTCGAGGGGCCGGTTCCGAGGATCTGGAAGTACGCCATAGGTTGGCGAACATAGGGGGAGCGGACCGTCGCGGCAAGTGGACGCCAGCGCCGATGCTCGTGTCCCCCACGACACCCGCCTCAGGTCCGGGTCATTGGCCAAGCAGAGTGCGTCTCGAGAAGACATCGTCTTCGACCCCACCGCCACCGCCACCGCCACCGCCACCGCCACCGCCACCGCCCTTACCGCCGGCTTGCTGGGCCGCGCGTTTGGCCTTGTTCCAGAGGTCGCGGCATAGCCCGTTGGCCGTGCCGTCGTCCGGGGCTTCGACCACCTGGGTCGTCTTGTTCGGGAACACACAGTCGTAGCGATATTTCGTGGGCCCGTCGGCGAGTGCGGGCGTAGAGATGGTCATGACGACGGGGGCGATGAGGGCGAGCAAAGTGCGCAAGGACGGTCCTTTCCGGGGAGCATGGAGAGCCGCAGCGTGCGGCGTCCACCAACATAGAGCAGGTGCCCCCGTTGGGTACATCGGACATATGAACCGCGTACGATCGACGGCGTGGTCGCGTGAGAAAGCTTCGCCTACGGCGCCGAGCCTCTCGTCGTTCCGTCGTTCCGTCGTCTCATCGTCTCATCGTTCCGTAGTCCCAGCGTCTCTGGTCCAGAAACGGAGGGATCGTCACGCGGGCTCGGACGCGGGCTTCTTCTTGCGGCGGCGGCGGCGCTTCTTGGCGCGTTCTTCGTTCGTGCCATCGAGCGGGCCGGCCTCGCCTGCATGGGGCGGATGCGCTGCCGGTTGGGCCGGAGCTGCCGCGGGGTCGGCTGCCGGACGTGGGCGCCGGGGCGGAGGCTGAGGCGCAGAGGTCGCCGGCTTGGGCTTTTCCTGGCGTGGACGGTTGCCGCCGGGGCGGTCGT
Organism: uncultured Myxococcia bacterium; assembly: GCA_942493285.1. Lineage (GTDB taxonomy): Bacteria > Myxococcota_A > UBA9042 > PHBI01 > PHBI01 > WYBB01. The sequence goes on along the minus strand of OW818691.1, from coordinate 3,268,604 downwards.
GGAACTGGGTAATCGGCGCGGCGGCCCCACGTGAGCGCGCCTGTGCGGCGAAGAGCGACTCGTCGAGGTGGGGCACCTTGTCGCCCGGGCCGAGGCCGAAGACAGGCTCGTCCTCGTCGGCGCGCGGCTCGAAGGGGGCGGCCCATAGGCCCATCCGCTCGAGCTCGGTGGCCCAGAGGTCATAGGCCTCCTGGCCAAGGCCCGTCAGGTTGAAGCGCATTCGCAGGGCGGTGAGCGCCAGCGGGACGCCGTAGGATCGGAGGTGGCCCGGCGTCGGGCGGCGCGGCGGGTGCTGGCCTAGGCGCTTCAGCTGGTCGGCCATGCCGGCGAGCGAGTAGCGGTGGCGGATAGGCACCGAGAGGCGCACCGCGAGCTCACGCACGCTGCTCATCGCGAAGCGGCCCCAGCTCGGACGGTGGGGCTCGGGGTGGGTCTTGATGGCGTTCTCGATGAAGGGCCAGGCCATCAGCGCGAACGTCGCTTCGCGTGGGAGCGTGCCGTGGGCGCCGGCCAGGCGATCGAGCTCGCCGAGCCAATCGAGGGTGGGCTGGCGGTCGGGCGAGCCGTGGTCGAAGGTGCGGGCGATCTCGGGGACGAGCGCGTCGAGCACACCGAGCTGGTGCATGAGGTCGAACGAGACGCGGGAGTAGCCGCTCTCCGCCATTCGATAGAGCTCTTCGGCGACGCGCGGCGGTGGGCAGGTGGCGATGAGCGGCGCGGCTTCTTCGGCGGCGGCGAGGATCGGGGCGTCGAGCGAAAATCCGAGGCGGGCCGCAAACTTGATGGCGCGTAGCAGGCGCACCGGGTCTTCGCGCAGGCGCTTGTCGGCGTCGCCGATGGTGCGCAGCAAGCGGCGGCGCACGTCGTCGATCCCGCCCACGTAGTCGATGACCACGTCGGCGATGGGGTCGTAGAAGAGGCCGTTGACCGTGAAGTCGCGGCTCTTGGCGTCTTCGAAGGCGGTGCCAAAGGTGTTGGCCCGGACGACGAAGCCGGAGTCGTCGGTGGCGAGCTCCTGGTCGTCGGGGAGGCCGCGGAAGGTCGCGAGCTCGTAAATCTGGGAGCCGACGTGGAGATGGACCAGGCGGAAGCGCCGGCCGATGATGCGGCAGCGGCGGCCAAAGATCCGTTTCAGCTCTTCGGGGCGCGCGTCGGTGGCAACGTCGAAGTCCTTGGGATGCCGGTTGAGCAGCAGGTCGCGGACGCAGCCGCCGACGAAGTACGTCTGGTGGCCTTGACTCTGGAGGTGCTTGACGATGCCGACCGCGTCGAGGTCGAGGAGGTCCCGCGCGAAGCCCGGAGAGTAGGTCTTGCTCACAAGGGGCGTATATGACGTGAGATCGGCACGGGCAAGCGCTGATTCGCGAGTCGGCGCGGAGGCCGGCCAAAATGAATCTGGTGTCCTGAGTCGGTGAGCAATGAGCAAGGCGCAAGGAGGTAGATGTGACCGAGGGGCAGGTCGAGCCCGAGTGGCTCGAGGCGTTGCGGCGTAACAGTGGGCTCGCGCTCGATGCGGAGGGACGGTGGCATTATGCCTCGGGCTTCGTCGAAAACGAGCGTGTTTCCGAGATGTTCCATCGCGGGGTCGCGGTGCGGCCGGACGGCGAGGTCACGCTCAGCGTCGGCAAGATGTGGGCTTATGTGAAGTGTGAGGGCCCAGCCTTCTTTGTGCGTTCGATAAGGAATGCCGAGGCCGACGAGGACGAGGGGCCACTCCCGCAACACGCGCAACATCCACAACACGCAGTCGTCGAGCTGGCCGGAGGGCGCAAGGTGGGGCTCGCTGGCGCGACCTTCGGTTGGGGGCCTGACGAGCGCCTCTATGTATGGTTACACGGGGTCGACGGCCCGGCCCTGCTGCTGCGGTCCGCGCACCAGGGCTTGCTTGCGGGTCTCGAAGAGAGCGCGGGCGACGGGCTGTGTCTGATCGTCGCCGGGACGTCGTTCGATGTGGCGCGGATCCCGGAGCGTCCGGGGCCGGCGGCGCCACGGCCCGGCTCGTCGCGGCAGGACGTGTGACTCGTGCTTGTGGTCGAAGCCGCGTTGCGTATATTGCGCCGCTCACCAGGCCCGTCGCCCCCAGCCTTTGTATCCCGGGCGAGGCCCAACCCGCCGCTTCGGAACCGCCATGATGATGACGCGACTCTCCTTGTTTCTCAGCTCTCTTTCGGTCGTCCTTGTCAGCGCCATCGCGGCCTCGCCCGTACACGCGGGGCCCAAGGAAGAGGAAGCGTTGCGAGAGGGCTGCACCTGGCTCGACCGCGCGCTGGTGCGTGAACCGGATCGCGATGATGCCTTCGGTATGTTCATGCGTGGGCTGATGCCCAAGTGCCATGCGCTGCTCGAGGCGTTGGCGCGCGGCGACAAGAGCGTTCGCGCCGACGGGTTGAAGGCGGTCGTCACCGAGATAAGCGAGCTACAATCGGTCATCGATAGCGAGCACGGCGGGCCGCCGCCGGCGACTGGCAAGCCCACGCCCGACGAGGTCGCCAAGAAGAAGGTGGCCGACGAGCGCGCCGGGGTCGACGCCGAGAAGACCCGTGAGCAGGACGAGAAGAACCGTCTCGCCGAGGAGCAGAAGCGGCTCGAGGCCGAGAAGAAGGCCGCCGAGGAGGCGACGAAGCAGGCCGAGAAGGAAGCCAAGGAGCGTGCCGACGCCGAGAAGCGTGAGGCCGAGCGGCGCGCCAAGGAGACCGATCGTGAGCGCAAGGCGCGTGAGGCGGCTGAGAAGAAGGCCGCCCAGGAGGCCGAGAAGCTCGCGAAACAAGAGGCGAGTCGTTTGAAGAAGGAGCAGCAGGAGGCTGAGAAGCGGGCGGCCGACGAGGCCAAGAAGGCTGAGCAGGAAGCCAAGAAGGAAGCCAAGGAGCGTGAGGCGGCCGAGAAGAAGGCGGCCGACGAGGCGCGCAAGGAAGCCGAGACGCGGGCCAAGACCCAGGCGCTCGAAGAGGCCGAGGCGCGCCGGCTCATCGAAGAAGCCGAGCGTGAGGCGGTCGAGGCGGAGCGTCGTGCAGCGCGTGAGAAGGCGGCCGCACTTGTGGATGCCGAGCTTGCGACGGCCGATGACGAGGCGCGGGCCGAGCGTGAGCGCCTCGCCGCGGAGAACGCGAAGCGGGTCGCCAACGAGAAGGCGGCGCGTGAGGCGGGGACGCCTGCCAAGGTGACCCCGACAAAGCAGCCGCGGGTCGCGGGCAAGCTCGATGGCACGTGGGAGCAGCCGGCGAGCAAGAACCTCGATCGGACGATGAAGCGCACGCTCAACATCTTCTTGCGCGATGGCAAGGTGCAGGGCGAGCTGCTCGAAGAGGTGTGGTTCCCGGCGCCGATGGCGTGGGTCGATCGGAGCTGTGAAGGCAACCCGACCTTCCGAATGGTGACGTCGGCGCGGGTCTCGGGTGAGGCTGGCAAGACGAAGCTCGTGTTGTGGCGCGATGTGCCGCGGGTGCTCACCTGCACGTGCCCGTCGCGCTGCACGGTCGAGACGCGGCGACGTGGGTTCGACCTGGCGATCGGCCCGAACGGGGCGGAGCTGAGCGACTCGAGCGGCGTCTTCGTGCGCCCCGGTACGGTCATCGTGGGGACCAAGGGTGAGGTCGCGCTCGAGAAGACGACCGAGAACGCGGCGCCCGTGGTCGAGGTGACGTCGAAGAGCTTCGTCGGTGTGTGGGAGACCCAGCCGTTCAAGAGCCGCGACCAGACGTTGGTGCGCCGACTCGAGCTCAAGCAGGAAGGCGACAAGTTCGTCGGCACCCTGGTCGAGCGGTCGAGCCAGGGGCTGCCGCTGCAAAGCTGGTCCGAGCGCTTCTGCGGCGGGGCCCCGAAGTGGGAGTGGGTCACGCAGTGGCTGGTCGATGGGACTGCCAAGGGGACGGGGCTCAGCCTGCGCGGCCAGAAGGGCGACACGCTGACCTGTTCGTGCCCGTCCAAGTGCACGAAGCCCAAGGACAAGATGTCGTTCAAGGGCGAGCTCGGGACGACCGGCGAGTCGTTGACCATCGACGGCGAGCTCTACGAGAAGAAGTGAGCGTTGTGTTGGGCGTCCGCCCGTGGGGACGTCAGGTGGAAACGGCAGGTCGCCTGCCGCAGGCCCGCGGCGGAGCGGGCCGTAGCAGGCGACCGATACGGCGACGGAAAAAACGGCAGGTCGCCTGCCGCAGGCCCGCGGCGGAGCGGGCCGTGGCAGGCGACCGATACGGCGACGGAAAAAAACGGCAGGTCGCCTGCCGCAGGCCCGCGGCGGAGCGGGCCGTGGCAGGCGACCGATACGGCGACGGAAAGAAACGGCAGGTCGCCTGCCGCAGGCCCGCGGCGGAGCGGGCCGTAGCAGGCGACCGATACGGCGACGTCCCACGGGCGTTTCGATATACTGTTTTGGGCTTCCGCCCGTGGGACGTCAGGAGGGGCGATGAGGTCGGTCGAGCGGTGGTCTGGGGCGACATTCATCGCGCTTGTCGCGGTGCTCGGGGCATGTGGCGGTGACGGGGCCGCGGCCGACGTTGCGGACGTCGCGGTCGAGGTGGACGCGGAGGTCGAGGTCGAATCGGACGTCGACGTCGCAGCCGAGGTCGAGCTGGACTCGGTCGATACGGAGGATGACGGCGACGACACGGACATCGAGGGTGATGTCGCGGTCGAGGTCGACGTGCCGGTGGAGCCGGAGTCGACCGGGTTCCCGGCCGAAGGTGTGCTGATTCGGATCCTCGAGCCCGGCGCCCACGGGGTCGCGGACGCGACCGGGCCGACCATCATCGTGAGTGGGATTCTATTCGGCAACGCGACGGCGATCGTGTGGCAGGCAGGCGCGCAGTCAGGGTCGGCGACGCCGGGGCGCTTTTGGCAGGCGGGCCCGATTACGCTCGTGCCGGGCGACAACCGGGTGAACGTGACGGCGACCGACGGCGTGCGATCGGTCGGGGACAGCGTGGTCGTGACGTATAACCCGACCTTCCGCTTCGACGAGAACCTGGCGACCCGGCCCTCGGTCTTGTGGTCCGGGGTCGAGACCGAGGTGGTGTTCTCGGTGGCGCTGACGCGGACCGGCCAGGTCGATCTCGGGGCGTTGAAGCTCGTGCAGTACTCCCCCGACGGGGAGCCGATTGGCCAGGGCGGCGGTGGCGGCGAGGTCGGGGTGCTAGCCGATGACGGGCGTCTGTCGGTTTCCGGCGACGAGATCCAGCAGGACGGCGTGTTCACGTTGACGGCGCGGTTCACGTGTTCGGGCGAGCCGCTGTACTTCCGCGCGACGGTGCCCGTGGCTGGGCAGACGACCTACACGGCGGTCTCGCCGCTCGTGCGGGTCGACTGTGTCGAGCGGCTCTCGGTCGCCTCGTGTGAGGCGAAGAAGTCGATCCTGGCGGCGGCCGAGTCGGCGCTGGTCGGCGGGGCGGCGCCGAGCGACATCGCGGGGCAGTTGCGGGGTGAGGCGACCATCGCCGAGGCGGGTGTCACCGACGACGGGAGCCGCGCGGTCTGGATGGTCTTTGCCGACGGGGTGTTAGGAACAGCGATGGCCCCGCGAGAGGGCACGCGTGGCGGGGCTGTCGCGTTGCGGGCGGCGGGCATGGTCGGCGAGAGCTCGACGGCGGACGTGACGGTGCCGGTCCTCTCGAAGCGGGCCCTGGTCCTGTCACCGTTTGCCACCGGGTTTGGCGAGGGGGACGAGAGCGCCGAGGTCGCGACACGATTGGGGGCGCTCGAGTGCCCGAGCTACGAGGTCGAGACGGGGGCGGCCATCAGCGGGGCGTCGGCGGGGTTGGGTCAGCTGCGCGGGTTGTCGGGTTATGGGGTCGCGACGGTGGCGACGCATGGGGCGGAGCTGTTTTCGGGTATGTCGGCGAGCCGCATGCGTGAGCTTCGTTGGGCGCATATCGGGCCGCAAGAGGTCGTCTGGAGCGGGTCGACTGTGGATTGTGCGGCGCTTGTCCAGGAGCAGACGGCGTGTGTCGTGACGAGCCAGGAGCCAACTGGTGGGTGCCCGGTCGGGACGCGGTGTCTCGTGACCAAGGGCGTCGCGTCGGACACCGGGAGCTCGGGGCAGGGTGTGTGTGTGGACGAGACGCAGGAGGACCTGCGGCTTGGGCGCGCGGTGATGACGAACCTCGGCTATGCGGTGACGCCTTCGTTCTTCTCGGCGTGGCGGGGGCGCGGCTATCCCGCGAGCCTGGTTCACTTCGGGGCGTGTTCGTCGATGCGCAACGGGAGCCTGGCGAGCGAGCTGTACGCGGCCGGGGCGCGGGGCGTGTCGGGGTTCTCCGGGACGGTGGGACACACGTTTGCGCGTGAGGTGGCACTTGGGCTGGTGGAAAGTGCCGCCGGTGGGACGCTGGGCGAGGTCGTGACGCGGCGTGAGGACCCGGAGCATGCCGGGACGATGTGGCGGGTCTTTGGTGCGACGAACCTGTCACTCGCGGGGAGCGAGGTCATCAACGGCGGGTTCGAGCAGCGGCTCACCGGGTGGCGGACGGGCGGCGACGGGCGCGTCGTGTCGCGGTTCGGGACGGCGCAGCCGGTGAGCGGCAAGTCGATGGGGCTGGTGTCGACCGGGCTCGGATTCTCGTTGGCGTCCGGTGAGTTGCGGCAGACCTTCTGTGTGCCCGAGGGGGCGACGCGGCTGACCTTCAACTGGAAGTTCGTGAGCGAGGAGTTCAAAGAATGGTGCGGGACGTCGAAGTTCCAGGACGCCTTCTCGGCGACGCTCATAGATGAGACCGGGGCGGTCAACGCGCTGGTCGATGTGTCGGTCGACGACCTGTGTGGGTACAGCGACGGGACGTGTGCCGCGTGCGCCAACCCGCAGCCGTGTGATGCGGCGTGTGAGGGCGAGGCCGGGTGTTATGCCAGCGGTGGGCTCTGCAGCGGCGTGTTCAACTGCCAGTGTGGGCGCGACTTCACGGGGTTGACGGTGAGTCCTATCGGCTTTGACCAGGGCGGCGTCTACGAGGTCATGTGGCGCCGCGCCGAGCGGGACGTGGAGCGCTTCGCAGGGCGCGGGCCGGTGACGCTGGTGTTGTCGGTGCTCGACCTGGGCGACTCGTTGTTCGACACCGCGGTGCTGGTGGACGAGATCAGCGTCGACTGAGGGCGTGGTCGCGATATCTCGGTTTTCGAGCGATGTGGAATGGCTCGATTATCGAGGTGTTGGTTGTGGTGGTTCGGGGGAGGGCGACTTTTCGATCGCCTCGAGGGCGAAGGCGCGGAAGTCCCTGACGATGTCGTCCTTGCCGTAGAGCGCTTCGATCTGGGACGCGGTCGCCAACACGTCCTGGTGGCGACCGAGGGACTCGAGGAGCGAGAGGCGATGGACGAGCAGGGCGCGCATGGTCTTTGCGTCTTCGTGTACGCCAGCGGCGAGGTCGACGGTCGCCAGCGCGGTCTCCAGGTGGCCTTCGGCTTCTTCGAGGTCGGCGCGCTTGAGGAGGTAGCGGGCGCGTAGGCTGACCGGAAAGTTCAGCCAGTCGATGCGGTCGACCACCCGTCGCACTTCGGCGAGGTCACCTGCTTCGAGGTTGGACACGGCCGCATCGAGCGCTTGAGCCTGGTCGACCCATGACGACTTGTTCAGGTCGGCCCGAATGATGATGGCAAGGTCGTAGGACAAGCGGGCGACCAGGTCGGAGAACTCGAGGTCGTAGACCTTCCACGGTGAGTCGGCGAGTCGGCCGAGCCACCATCGCATGTGGCTGACGTCGCCATCCGCGTGGCGGTGGGTCGAGACGACGAGGAGCTCACGAAGGCGTCTAACGTCGCCGGGCGGGACGTCGTCAGCGACAGCGGACTCCACGCCGATGGGTAGGACGTATCGAATCGTGTGGGAGGCCCAGCGATCGTTCGATTCGCCGAACAGCGTGGAGAGCAGGCCGGCCTGGAAGTCGGAGTCCGAGAGGGTCGGGGCGACTTGGGCCGCCGTGGCAGAGCGGGCATCGCTGAGGCGTCCCATCGCCCCCAGGTCGATGATGTCGGCGACGGTTGCGAGGTCCTCGTTGATGAGGGCGGCGTGGACCCGGGACAGGGTCTCGTCGGCGATGGCATGGAGCTGGTTGGGTTTGTGCTCGATGGTGAGGGCCGTGCGGAGGAGTCGCATCCGCTCCTCGCGCGACTCGAGGGTGAGCGTCGGTTCCAGCCGCTTGCTGCATGCCGGCGTCATCAGGGCTGTGAGTGTGAGGAGGAAGATGGGCAGCATGGGGAGTATGGGGAGCGAGAAGCGCACGGGGGCTCCGGGCTGTGGGAGTGCAGGGCCAGGCGAGGGTTGAGGTGATGGCTCGATTGTCGAGGTATTTCGATTCGCTCGATTCACTCGGTTTTCGAGGTGTCGGTCGGGGGCGATCATGGGGCCGGTGGGGCTTCGAGTGAGGTCAGCGCGGTGCGGAGGCGGGGCAGGGCGGCGTGCGTCGGGGCGAAGGCTTCGAGCGCGGCGATGAGCGCGCGGAGTGACTGGCCGTCACTGTCAGCGATGTAGGTAGCGCTCAGCTCGTCCAGGGCGTCGTCGAGCTTGGAGTGGCGGCCGAGGTGGCCGCGCAGCTCGGATGGGGTGGCCTGGTTCGTGCGGATGAGGCCTTCGAGACAGCCCACGCAATCGGCGTGGATCGACAAGCCTTTGCGATAAGCGTCGGCCGCCTCTTCGGGGCGGTTCTGATTTCGGTAGATGTCGCCCAGAACCCCTTGGACATCCTCGTCGGTGCCATAGATATCGACGTGCTTTGTCACCGCGGCATGGGCCTCGTCGTAGCGCTCGAGCAGTCTCAGTACCGACATCTCGGTGTATAGCAGGGTCGGGGTATCGGGGTCGTTGGGATGAGCTTCGCGCGCGCTTCGGACCGTCGCCAGGCACTTCTCGAAGTCGCCTTCGACCATTTCGAGCGTTGCTCTCAGACTCAGGAACTGGCGACGGAAGATGGGCGGCAACTTGGTTTCGTCGATGGTCGGGATGACCCGTCGCGCGGCCTCGAGGTCCATGGCGACCATCGCCGGAGCGAGCTCACGATTGAGGCGCAGGGCGTGCTGGATCCATGGTGCCTTGGACTTGGCGCCAGACAGGGCCAGGCCGAGGTGGCTCGATTGTCTGATTGCGTCGCTGACGAACTCGAAGTCGTAGGCCTTCCAAGGGCCGTTGTCGGAGCGGATGAGCCACCACCGCATCATGCGGCGATAGCCGTCGGAGAGCGTGTGCAAGGACATGACGAGGAGCTCGTTGTGGCGGCTCCTGGCGGCATCGCCCGATGGTGAGCCGTGGGCCAGGTTCGAGGTGGCAAGCGGTGTCACGCGCCGGATCTCGTGAGTCTGCCAATGGGTCTCGGGCGAGGCGAAGAGCTTCGAGCCGAGTACGGATTGCAGGAGCGGGTTGTCGAGCTTGCGTCGGACCTCTGCGTCGATGAAGCCGAGGTTCTCCATGTTCCTGGCCATGGCCGAGAAGTCGAAGAAGTCTTTGATGTCCCGATCGTCGGCGCCTGAGAACACACGCACGAAGCCTTCGAAGAACGCGTCGACACCCTCGTCGACGGAAGGCGCGGGGCCGTCGTTGGAGAACGATTCCTTGATGAGTTGTGCGCGCTCTTCCGGAGTCTCCAGGGCGGCCGAAGGCTCGACCCTCTTGTTGCAGCCCGCTGCGGCCAACACCGACAACCACAGGATGACGAGGATGACGCCCTCGGCGGTGGGCCTCTGGGGTGCCGAGACGGTAGGCGACGACCGCCGATTCGAGGCGTTGTGCATCGGGTCCTCCATGAGTTCGCTTGGATGCACTCTGGCTTAACAATTGTATCAAATCAACTCGGAGGCCCTAGGGGGGCCCTCACATGCGTGAGGCCCGTGACCGCCGGCCAGCCTCGGGAATCTGGTTTACAAAACCGCGCCGAGTGGCTCTATGCGGGGCGCGGGCACGGCGCCCGGGTAGCGTTTCGGTGATGCGGGTCCGCATAGCGGCGTAGGTCGGAGATCAGAGCGTATGAGAATTCGGTCATTCATGGGTCGGTCGGTCATCGGGGCGGCGTTGGTCTCGTCCGTGTTGGGAGTCGCTTCGTTGCCCACCGGGGCCGCCGCATTCCCGGTGCCCAAGGTCAAGGTGCCCAAGGTCCCCAAGCTCCCGTCCGGGGTCACCGACAACGACCGCAAGCAGCTGAGCGAGGTCAACCGTCTGGCGCAGGAAGGGGCGCGTGTCGTGCCCGGCAACTTCGTCGGTGACTTTCAGAAGAAGGCCGAGGCCATGGCCAAAGCCAAGGCCATCTTCGATGACGGCAAGGCCCGCCTCGACACGGTCGTCGACAAGAGCATCGACGAGGGCGCCATCCGACGCTGGTCCGAGTTCGAGCTCGCCTATACCCAGGGGCTCCCGCAGCTCGACATCACGGCCAAGTACCAGCCCATCACCGACCTGCACGCCCAGCGGATCCCGGTCATCGACGCTGACCTGGACAACCTCGACGCGGCCGTCGCAGCCTTTGGCAAGAAGGTCCACAAGGACAACAAGCGGGTCCTCGAGAACTGGCAGAAGCTCGCCAAAGAGGCGCGTGCGACGAACACGAAGCTGCTCGAGACCGAGAAGGCCCGCGCTTCGTCCGAGGCGGCGTCGCTCGACCTGAAGCAGCGCAACGGGATCCTCGACCGCGCTGACGCGGTGCTCGCCGGCATGGCCCAGGCGGCCAAGGACGACAAGCCCATCGACGCGGCCGCGTGGACCGAGCTCGAGGCGGCGCTCAAGGAGGCCGACGCCTACTCGCCCAAGATCCGCACGAGCTACATGCATCGCGCCTGGACCTATCGCATCTATGAGGCGTGGTTCGCGTCCGACGCGCCGACGGCCGTGGCTGGCGCCATGTTCGGCACGGTTGCCGCTTCGGGCACCATTACGAGCAAGGCCGGCAAGGTCTCGTTCAAGGCGCAGAAGGGCAAGTGCTACGCGTTTCTCGGGCGCTTCGCTCAGCGCACGGGCAACGAGAATGTGGGCGACATCGACCGCATCTGGGGCAAGGACTTCGCCGAGACCATCGCGTTCACGCATTGGGCTGGCGGCGGCGAGCGGAGCTGGGAACGCTTCGATGGCGCCTGTCCGACCAAGGACATGACGCTGAACTGGAACCTGACGCTCGAGACGCCGGGCTCGAAGGTCGACTACCGCTGGGTCGCCGTCGAGTGGTCGCGCGACGCCTTCCCCGTGCAGATCGCCGCGCGCGCCAACGCGTTCGGCGCCACCAACTGCAGCGCGGCGCAGACGCTTATGGCCTGGCAGAACCACGTGCCCGGGCTCCTCGTCTGGAAGGAAGACGGCGAGCCGCTGCTCATCACCGACAAGGGCAACAACGGCTTTCGCGGCGACAGCCACAACGAGAAGGAGACCGGCGTGACCTTCTCCGAGGCGTCGCTGGCGTGGCCCGAGAAACGGACCCTGCCCGAGCCGAAGTACTACCAGCAGTGTGCGACCTACGAGGACTCGATCGACCCCATCGTCGACAAGTTCGCCAAGTGCCACCGGTCGCTCGACAAGACCTTCGGCGCGAAGTGGACCGCGGCCCAGAAGCGGCGCGACACGGCGCTCACGCCGGGTGCGTACAACGCGGCGGTGCGTGAGCTCGAGAGCATCGAGGTCGCGGCAGGCAAGGCGCGTGAGGCGCAGTGTGGGCCGCAGGAGAACAAGATCGAGAAGGCGATGTCGGATGCCATCCTCAAGCTGAACGACTGGTTCCTCAGCGGCCAGACCGAGCCGAACCAGCCCGACGTGCCGGCCTACATGCGCGACGTCGCCGAAGGCGCCAAACGGTTCAAGTGACCTGAGTTCTTTGGGGGGCGCGGTGCTCACGGGTTGAGCCGCGTCCCCCGGCCCGCGCCCGCGCCCACGCCCGCGCAAGCGCCCGCGCCCACGCCCATGCAAGCGCCCGCGCCCACGCAAGCGCCCGCGCCCATGCAAGCGCCCACGCCCGCGCCCGCGCCCGCGCCCACGCCCACGCCCGCGCCCGCGCCCACGCCCGCGCCCGCGCCCACGCCCACGCCGTATCGGTCGTCCCCTCCGCCCTCCGCCGTGCTCTCCGGGCCATGCTCCGGAGGCCCGGCGCGCCCGGATGCGGCGCTAAGGGACCGACCTGCCGTTGGTATGCCGACGCAACCCCGCTGACGCCCATGCGGCGGACCTCATCGCGAGGTCCGCAATTTTATGTGGTTTTTTGGCCCGGCATGGCTCCACACCCTGCTAAGGTCCCGCCGCGGTCGCCGCTTCCCGGGTCTCACCTCATCGGTGTCACGGCCCGACGAACGGCAGGCACGGTCCCGCCGCACCGAACTCTCAACGGCCCTATGGGTCTCGCGAAATCGGCAAAAACCAACTCTTCCCAAATCGACAGCCCCTCGGCCACGAGGCACGGTCATGGTCGCCCTCGAAGCAACGCTCGTGGGGCCAGGGCCGCGCCCTCGTCGTGGGGTGCTGGAGCCCATCATCATGTGTGGAATCTTCGCTTTTCTGGATGTCCCTGAGCCTGCCCCCCTGGACGAAGCGCGCGCGCTGGCGCTGACCCAGGCCCGCCTGTTGCGCCATCGTGGTCCCGACAAGAGTGGGGTCGCTATCTGCGGTCGCAACGTGTTGGCACACGAGCGCCTGGCCATCGTGGACCCGCAGCATGGGCGCCAGCCGCTGACGTCCTTCGACAACCACCTCGTCCTCGCTGCCAACGGCGAGATCTACAACCACGAGGCGCTGCGGAGCGAGACCCCCGACTGGCCCTACGCGACCGCGAGTGATTGCGAGGTCCTGCTCCCGCTTTATCGCCGCGAAGGCCCGGCCTTCCTCGAGCGACTGCGCGGTATGTTCGCCTTCGTACTGGCCCACACGTCCGGCTGGCTCATCGCGCGTGACCACCTCGGCATCATCCCGCTCTATGTCGGACGGATGGCCGACGGTCGCCTCGCCGTCGCCTCCGAGATGAAGGCGCTCGTCGGGATCTGCCCGGTCGTGCGCGAGTTTCCGCCGGGCCACTATCAGACCTCGAAGGACCTCGAGCCACAGCGTTGGTACAAGCCAAGCTGGCGCGAGCCGAGCTCGGCCACCGCCATGGCGTCACCCACCGACCTGCGCGAGGCGCTTGTCGCGTCGGTCCGCTCCCACCTCATGGCGGACGTGCCACACGGGGTCCTGCTCTCGGGTGGGCTCGACTCGTCCTTGACCGCGGCCATCGCGTCGAAGCTCTACGGCGAGCTCCACGGTGAAGAGGCCATCAAGGACCTCAAAGCCTTCTCGATCGGTATCGAGGGCTCGCCCGATATCGCCGCGTCCAAGATCGTCGCTGCCCACCTCGGGGTCGCGCACGAGCCGCTCACCTACACCCCTGAAGAAGGCATCGACGCCCTGCGCGATGCTATCTGGCACACCGAGACCTTCGAGGTGACGACCATTCGCGCGGCTATCCCGATGATGCTGCTCGCGCGCCACATCCGCTCGAGCGGGGTCAAGATGGTGTTGTCGGGCGAGGGGGCCGACGAGCTCTTCGCCGGCTACATGTACTTCCGCCACGCGCCGAGTCCCGAGGCCCTCCATCAGGAGCTCGTGCGTAAGCTCGACCAGCTCCACTTCTATGACTGCCTGCGCGCCAACAAGGCTATGGCGGCCTGGGGTGTCGAGGCACGGGTGCCGTTTCTGGACCGCGACTTCGTCGACCTCGCGATGCGGATCCGCCCCGTCGACAAACAGCCGACCGCGTCGCGCCAGGAGAAACATATCCTGCGTGAAGCGTTTGTCGGCTGGCTCCCCGAAGCGCTCCTGTGGCGCCGCAAGGAGCAGTTCTCCGACGGTGTCGGCCTCGGCTGGGCCGACGCGCTGGCGGCCCATGCCTCGCGCCAGGTCTCCGACGCCTCGCTGCTGGACGCTGCCGCACGTTTCCCGGTCAACGCACCGACCTCGAAAGAGGGCTTTCTATATCGCTCGATTTTCGAGGAGATGTTCCCGCTCGCGTCGGCGGCCGGGTGTGTACCAAAGGCGCTCTACGGGGCGTGTGCGACCGGGGCCGCGCTCGAGTGGAGCCCGGTGCTGAAGCAGAGCAAGGACCCATCGGGTAGGGCCTTGGCGCGATCGAACGCAACCATGGCGTAGCGGGGTAGGGCGGGCGCACACGCAAGCGCCACGCCCACGCCGACGCAAGCGCCCACGCCCACGCCCACGCCGACGCAAGCGCCCACGCCGACGCAAGCGCCCACGCCCACGCCGACGCAAGCGCCCACGCCCACGCCGACGCAAGCGCCCACGCCCACGCCCACGCAAGCGCCAACGCCCACGCAAGCGCCCACGCCGTATCGGTCGTCCCCTCCGCCCTCCGCCGAACCCTCTCGGCCATCCTCCGGAGGCCTGACGGGCCCGGCTGCGGCGCTGCGGGACCGACCTGCCGTTCGTATGCCCACGCCGTATCGGTCGTCCCCTCCGCCCTCCGCCGAACCCTCTCGGCCATCCTCCGGAGGCCTGACGGGCCCGGCTGCGGCGCTGCGGGACCGACCTGCCGTTGGTACGCCCACGCCGTATCGGTCGTGCCGCTCCGCCCTCCGCCGTTGCCTCTGGGCCATCCTCCGGAGGCCCGACGGCCCCGGCTGCGGCGCTTCGCGTCTCGACCTGCCGTTGGTATGCCCACGCCCTGCAGCGTTCGGGCGCGCGACATCGAAGTTCCGGTCGAGGACTTTGGGGGCGATGGAGTCGAGGTGTCTCGAGTCAGGGCACGGTCTCTCAGAGGCCACCGACGAAGTCGATGGGCACGCTCAGCGCGGGGGCCAAGCCAGCCACGCGGAGCACGAGGCGATAATGACGTGGGCCCGAGAGGCTCGGGGCGATGCGTATTTGCAGCGTCAAGAGCCCGCCCGGCTGGATGGTGACCGGTAGGGCCTGGGTGACGGAGATCTCCGTCGGTGGGGTCCTGTCCAGGGTCTCGACCTGGATCCGCAAGACCTCGTGTGGTTCCCTGGCACCGTTGGCGATGTCGAGCTGCATGACCCTCTCGGTACCCAGTGCAATCGTCCCTCCGTCGAGTTGGGCCGGGTAGGCCTCGAGCACGCCCGGCACGCAGACACCGGCGACCGCGCCCGGCACCATGCATTGGTAGTCGGTCGGGCATTCGGCGTCGGGCAGGCTGCAGGGGGGCCCGCAGCGGTTCAGGGTGCAGGCGCTCTCAGCGCAATCCGCGTCGGTCGTACATTGGGCGCCGTCTCTTCCGAGCTCGGCCTTGCAGACCCCGTCCACGCAGAGGCACCCGTCATGGCAGGCCTCGAGGCACAGGCTGCTCGTGTGTGACGCACCGCAGAAGGACTGGACCGCGACCGAGTCCGGCGCAGCGCATGTCGGGACGACGGATGTGTTGCGACCCGAGGCCCCGATTTCACAGGTATCCTCGCAGGTCGTCGTGCAGACCCCGCACAGGCACGACAGGTCGCCGGGGCAGTCATCGTGGCCGACACAGGCCGACAGGAAGTGGGTCTCGCTGCCGACCTCACCCCCCGAGGTGTCCGAGAGGCAGGCACCCAGGCCCAGCAGACAGAGCAGCTCAATGCGAATCATCATCATTGTTTTCTTCCGTAGGTTTGACGTCGGCGACGCCGCAGTAGACGAGGACCCGGGCCGAACCTGGAGGGGACAGGCTCTCGGCGCGTTGTCGGAGCTCACTGAGCTCCGAACGCAGTTTCGGGAGGAGCTGTTCGACCTCGGTTTCCAGGGGGCTATTGGCGGCCACCTCGAAGGTGTAGGTGCTGCCCCCGGTGAATGCCTTGCGCGGGTCGTTGTGCGCCCGCAGGAGCGCCTGGGTGAGTGTTGCGAAGACCGCGTGGACATGGTCGGCGACGGCCGCGGTCGCACCCTTCTTTTCGCCCGGGTTCATGACGAGCGATCGGCTCGAGTAGCCGCGGGAATCCACGGTCACTCGGCCATCGGCCATGAGGCGCTCGAGGAGATCGCTCAGTGTCGCGGGGTCCAGGCTGCGATGGCGCATGAGGAGGTGTTCATCGCTCAGCGGGCCCTCGCGATAAATCGTCAGCCACAAGAGCGCCTCGGCCCCTTCGCCGCTCGGATCGGAGAGGATGAGATCGCGCTCGTCGGCAGCGCGAAAGAGGGTGTTGTTGCCAGAGCCGGTGCGGAAGACGAGGCCGCTCTCGACGAGGTCGTGGAGCACGCTGCCAAGGGTTTGCGAGTCATCGTGGGCAAAGCGCCGCTCGATGTCGGCGCGGGTCACGACGCGGCGCTGATGAAGATAGACCAGCGTCGCCTCCCAGAGTGTCCGCCCTGCATCCGAACGGCTCTCCGCCAGGCGCTGGAGCCGCTTCTGGTAGGAGCGCAGCGCCAGACCACACATATCGGCGACGAGCTTTTTCGAAAGGCCCTGGCCTTCCAGCGCCATCGCGAGATGCAGGAAGAACCGGTCGGGCAGGTCGGCCACCAGAGTCCTTGCACCATCAAATGTTGCCAGCGTCGCCACGAAGCGTGCGACCTCTGCAAGGACCTCATCGATGAGTAGTCTCGTGTTCATGGCCACAGCTTGGGGTATCGGGCCAAGGTGTGCCAGTGCCCCTGGGTTCACCCCCTCCCGCTCAACCGTGTCGTCCGGCGGGTTTTTGGGGCCTGGTCACCAGCCGGCTCCGAAGTGGGACTACTGCGCCCGGGCTTGCGCCTAGCGTGCCTGGACCGACCTCCGCCGCACGAACCACACCAGCGCCAGCACGCCAAAGAGCCACGGGAACGCGCGGCCGCCCGCGCACCCGGCGCTCTCCGCTTCGGAGACCACCGTCGTGTCACACAGGTCGCCGACCCCGTTGCGGTTGGTATCGCTCTGGTCCGCGTTCGGCACCGCCGGGCAGTTGTCGACCCGGTCGTAGACGCCGTCGCCGTCGCCGTCCTCGCAGGCGTCCCCGATGCCGTCATCGTCCGCATCGGCCTGGTCGTCCTCGACCGTCGGGCACACGTCGCACGCGTCCGGCACGAAGTCGCCGTCGGCGTCCTCGCCGATACACTCTTCACACGCGTCGCCGACCCCATCGAGGTCCGTGTCGAGCTGGTCGGAGTTCGCCAGGGCTGGGCAGTTGTCGTCCGTGTCCGGCACTCCGTCGCAGTCGGCGTCCTCGGCCCGCGCCCCGACGAGCCCATCGGCATCATCGCAGTCGAGCTCGGTCGCCACCCCGTCGCAGTCCGCATCGCTCTCGACCAACGTCGAGTCACTGTCCTCGTCGTCGCAGTCGAGGTCCGTCACCGTCCCGTCGCAGTCCGCGTCCACGTCGCGTGTCGTGCTCTCGCGGTCGCCGTCGTCGCAGTCGTCGCCTGCCGGACAGCCCGCCCCGATCGCGAAGCGCCCGTCCTCGTCGACGTCGACGCACACCGGGCACGCCTGGATGGTCGGGTCGTTGTCGTCGCAGTCCTCACCGGTGGCCGCCCCGTCGCAATCGGCATCGTTTGCATTGGACCGCGTGTCGCTCGCGTCCGCGTCGTTGCAGTCGACCCCGGTCGCGACCCCGTCGCAGTCGAAGTCGCCATCGCGTGTGCGGGTGTCACTCGCGTCCTGGTCGTCGCAGTCGACGCTCTTGCCGACCCCATCGCAGTCCGCGTCGTCGACCCGTGTCCGCACGTCCGTGCGATCGGCGTCGTTGCAGTCGATAGGCGTCGGCACCCCATCGCAGTCGCGGTCGTTGGCATCCACCGAGCCGCTCAACAGTGGGTTGCCGTCGTCACAATCGTCGGCCGTCGGGACCCCATCGCAGTCCGCATCGCCGACGTTGCTCGACGTCACGGCGGCATTCCCGTCGTCGCAGTCGACGCCAGTCGCAACCCCATCGCAGTCCAGATCACCGACGCTGCTCGTCGTAACGGCGGCATTACCGTCGTCGCAGTCGACGCCAGTCGGAACCCCATCGCAGTCGGCGTCGCCGACATTGCTCGCCGTGACACCCGCATCCGCATCGTCGCAGTCGACGCCCGTCGGGACCCCGTCGCAGTCGGCGTCGCCGACGATGCTCCCCGTCTCGGTCGGATTCGTATCGTCGCAGTCGACGCCACTTGGCACCCCGTCGCAGTCGCCGTCGGACTCACGTGTCGTCGTGACCGTCGCGTCCGCATCGTTGCAGTCGATGGCCGTCGCGACCCCGTCGCAGTCAGCGTCGCCGACATTGGTCTGGGTCACGAGCGGGTCCTCATCGTCGCAGTCGAGCTCGACCGGTACCGTGTCGCAGTCCGCGTCGCCCGCCGCCGACCCGATGTTCGGGTTGGTGTCGTCGCAGTCAGTGCCGGTCGTGCAGTAAACCGTCCGCCCGACGGCCTCGTCCCCATCGACGTCCGCGCACACCGGGTCGGTCACGGCGACGTACTCGTCGCGGTCGCTCGTCCCGTCGCCGTCGGTGTCGGCCGTCCCGTCGGTCACGGTGAGCTCATCGAAGTAGCGGCGCTCCCAGTTGTCGCCGAGCCGGTCGCGGTCATCGTCGAACCACTCGGTCACGTCGCGTGGGAAGCGGTCGATACAGTCGTTGCGGCCGTCGTTGTCCGAGTCGAGCGGCACGCCATAATAGGTCACCGCCACGTTCCAGGTCGGTGTCCCGGTTGGAGGCGCGACCCAGGTCATCCGCGCCACATCGATGACGTCTGCGAGCGAGCACAAGAGGACCTCTTGCGCGGCCGGCACCAGGTTCTGCGAGGCCGGCAGGACCGCCGGGTAAGCATAGGTGTTGGTGCCCTCGATCGCCGCCCCCGAGCCGGCCGGCCACGCCTGATACCGCAGCTTCATGAGTCGGTCGCCCGGCGTCGTCGGGAACAGCATGCCCACCGTAGTGCGCGCGTGGCTGTTCTCCGTCCCGACTCCAGAGGTGCCAAACGTCGAGGTCAGCGTCGTGCGCATCTCGACCAGGCGCAGCTGATGGGTCCCGTCGCCGCCATTTCGGCGCACCTCGAGGACCCGCGCACCAAATGGAGCCTGTCCACTTGCGCTGAGATCGATTGCCCCGATCGGCACCTGGAAGTAGCCCGACCACATGAGGTCACTCGACGCGGGCATCCGAAGCCACGGCTCGGCGTCGCTCAGGTCAGAGCCGAGTGGCCCAAAGAATGCCTCGATTTCCGAGGTATCTGCATCGGCCTCGATGTCGAAGCCCTGGAGCTCGAGGAGCATCGCAACCGGCTTTGGCCAGATGAGTCGGAAGCCCTCGGGATGGCGGGTGTCGTAGGCGCGGGTCGCGTCCGCCCCGAAACGATCCCCGAAGGTGAAGAGCCCGAGATCGGCCACTCCCCACACCCCGTCGGAGTTGGCCGTCCGTCGCAGCTCGACGAAGTTGTCACCGGTGCGCAGGTCGTTGGTCTCGACCCAGAACATCGTGGGCAACCCGAAGTCGCTCGCCGGTGTCGCCGGGACGTCGCCCACCTTGACGCCGTTGACGAAGATCTCGAGCTCGCCCGCTTCGATGTCGAAAGCCTTCATATGCACCCAGTGCGCGCGTGCGCCGTTGGTCTTCGCCATGACCGCGCGTAGCCGGGTTGTGTGCCGACTGCTCCCAAAGCCCGCGCCGTACTCGCCCTCAGTGTAGCGGCTCATGATGAGGCGAATGACCTCACCCGCCTCGTTCGGGTCGGTCGGCGCCGAGTCGTCGCCGTCGCAGCTCTGGTCGCCGTCGCTGTCGGCGTCGGTCGGGTCCGCTTCGAGCAACACTTCGAGCCCGTCGTAGAGCCCGTCGCCGTCGGAGTCGGCGTTGTTCGGTCGGGTGCCCAGCAGGTACTCCTCGAGCGTCGACAGGCCGTCGCTATCCGAGTCCGCAGTCGCCGTCGTGGCGAGCGACCCGAAGAAGCTGAACTCCCACCAATCGGGCAGTCCATCGGTGTCGCTGTCGTCGTCGCGAAGTCTGCCATCCATGGCCAGAGCGAAGGGCTGGGCCGTCGTGTTGCGGTTCTCGATCGTGAGGTAATACGAGCGGTCCGGCATCCATGGCCAGTTGAACTGATTCGAGTTGTTCGAATAGAGCGGGATGCTCCAGTCGACGTTGCCGCTCGCGCTGCTGCCGCTGTTCGTGCGGTCGGCCGACGAGCTCAGCGGGGGCGGAGTGCCGAGCGACAAGTACATCCAGACCGACGTGCCGACAGTTGCGTCCTGCAGCCACCGGGCGGCGTCGACCGGCGTGTCGATGCGCCAGGTGCGCCGCTCGTTCGGGGCGAGCACGACATCGATTTGGCCATCTTCGAAGTCGATGACGCCATCGATGGCGAGGCGGTTCGGGCCGGGGATGCTCTCGAGGTCGTACACGGTCTGCGTCTTCGCGTAGACGCTGATGATGTAGTCGCTGCCGGGCGACAGGGCTGGCACGTTCACGACCGCCGTGCCGGAGTCGTTGACGACGGGGCTTGGCATCGCCCCCGCACCCCACACATTCGAGCGGTCGTCGACCCAGTCGGACCAGTTGCTGGAGGTGCCGCTCGTGACCTGACTCGGGGTCGTATTGCTGGTGGTCTGGCCGCTCGGCACGAGCTCACGCAGGAACACGATGGCGTCACCCTGCTCTTGCAGGAGGCGGACGGACCACGAGGTCGGCGTCGACTCGCTGAGCGTCGGGCTGGCCTCGGGGATGCTCACCCGGTAGTGCCTCATGTCGCCCGCGGCGAGCGACGCGTCGTTGACGAGGCCGCCTTCGAAGGCGAGCGGCTGGATGTCGCCCACCGTTAGCTGCAACCGATAGCGCACGTTCGAGTTGGGAGCGTAGACGGCAATCCACCACTCGCCCGGGGCGAGCTCGTAGCCGTTACGTGTATTGCCCGTCACGAGGTGGCCATAGGTCGTGTTCGCAAGCACGTCGTCATAGTCGTAGAGCGAGCCCGAGTTGCCGTTCGACGAGTGGTTGCGGCTCGGCGCGGCGCCGCGGCGGATGTACAGATCGGGGTTGCCGGAGAGTGCCTCGAGGTAGGTGGCCATGAGGCCGCCATTGCCCGGCGGCACGGTCACCCGATAGAAGTGGTGGCGACCCTGACCGAGGTCGCGCCCGCGGTCGCCGGCGTTGATCGGCTGGCCCGTGGCAGCGACGCCCGAGTCGGCGAACATCGGATGGGTCAGCCCGGGCGTGGTGGCGTTCACACCGCGCAGCGGCATGCGCCAGCTCTGCAGCTCGGTTATCTCCTCGCTGCGGATGGTCAGCGTCGAGAGGTTGGTGCTCTCGACGCTGAGATACCACTTGCCGGGAGTGAAAAACGGAGGCGAGACAACGACTTGTGACTCGGCTGCCTGGAACGTCGCCGAGCCCGAGGGTGAGCCCGGGAGGCTGTCTTTACGCGCTCTCAAGGTGTAGGTGCCGGTCGTGTTCTCGGCCGTGATGAGCCACCCGGCGAGCGGGACACCGTCGCAGTCGTTGGGCACATCGAGCTCGAAGTAACGGTTCTCCTTTGTGCCCAGGGTGAGCTCGGCAGTGCCGCCGCGCCAGGCGATGGGTGTGACCGTGCGAGGGGTCACGACGAGGTCGAAGGACGCGTCGCGCTCGATGTTGACGTCTCGATTGGCCCACACGACCACTGTGATGTCGCCGCTGCGGTTGACCATGTTGAGGGCAACGCCGTCGGTCCCGAGCTGGCTCTGTCCACCGCTCGATGCCGTGTAGGATTGGGACGAGGGGGACGGGATGGCGGTCGAGAAGAACGGGCTGACCTGGAGCGAGAGCTGCGGGTTGCCGACGCGCTCGGCGAGGCGCAGCTCGTAGGCGGGCACGTCGTCGGTGACGCGGAACCGATAGAGGCGGTGCTCGCCGTAGCGCAGCGTCTGGTCCTCGAAGCGCACAGTCTCGCCCGGGGACACGATGCGTGTGATGCCGCCTTCGGGCAGGAGGCGACCGAGGCTCTTGAAGCGGAAGCTGGAAGTGCCCGTGCCGATGTAGCTCGAAGAGAAGGGGTTCTGCCCTTCCGACGTTAGCGCGAAGTACCAGGTGCCCGCGGTCAGCGCCGTCTGCCCCGAGGCGACGTACTGGTAGTAGAACTCGTCGCCGGCCTTCTGACGCCTGGCTGCCCGACCGCTGGTGGATTGGTTCGCGTCGGCGCTCTCGGTCGCCGCCATGTTGGGCAGGGCGTTCTTCTTCACCGCCATCGTCGACTCACCGACGAGCGTCTCGAGCTCGAAGCCGAGCGCCTCGACGTCAGCAGGCACGACCACCCGTGCATAGACAGTCGACCGCGCGGGCAGGTCTTCGATGAGCAGGCTCGATGGCTCGACGCTTCCTTCGGCGGGCAGCCATGGCACGTCGACGACCTGGATCTGCCACGGGGCGCCCTCGCCGTCGTTGCCCTGGCCGATGCCCTTAGAGGTGAGGCGATAGGTCATCGGCTGGCCGTTGGTCGTCGTCGAGTCGATGACGCCGATGATGTACTGGCCGGGTGAGAGCGGCGCGTTCATGCCCGCGACGAGGTGCCGGCCGTCGGCCTCGGTCACGGAGGCTTGCCCTTGCACGTACGGCGCATAGGGGCGGTTCGTGAAGTCGTAGCTTGGGTGCCACGGCTCGCCGGTGGCCCAGGTCGTGCGGTCGTAGATGTAGCAGCAGCTCGTCGTCAACTGGCTTGGCAGGGTGTCGCGCTGGACCACGAACTTGGGTGCACCGCCGGTGACGGCTTCGAGGCGCAGGTCCCAGCCAAGCGGGTCGGGCGGGACCGTGACCCGGAAGTAGCGCCAGGTTCGGGTGGGCTGCAGCGTCACGTCGATCGACCCGCCGTTGAAGGCGATGACCTCCTCCGAGAGGGCGTTGAAAGCGAGGTCGTAGCCCGCTTCGGGCGTAGCTCCACCGACGTTCGTCGCGGTGACCGTGATGCGCCAGGTACCAGCCGGGCTCGGGATGGTGGCGATGGACTCGGTCTGGTGGGTCGACCCCCAGCCGC
The DNA here is from genome assembly GCA_942493285.1 of uncultured Myxococcia bacterium. Classification (GTDB taxonomy): domain Bacteria; phylum Myxococcota_A; class UBA9042; order PHBI01; family PHBI01; genus WYBB01. The sequence goes on along the minus strand of OW818691.1, from coordinate 3,245,794 downwards.
CCTGGCTCGCCGAGTAGCTCTCGGTCGGGTTGGGGAAGGGTGAGGTGCGGGACATCGAGAGGTATGGGCGACCCGTGGTGTTGGTCAGGCGGACCTCCATGCTGATGGTCCCGGCAGGGACCGTGAGCTCGTAGGTCTTGTGGGCGCCATAGGGCACGGTCTGCGCGGACCAGGTCGTCGGACTCGCAGTGGAGAGCGGGGCGGCGGCGACGTCGACCTCGATCTGGCCCTTGGTGCTGAAGACGAAGCTCGAGGCGCCCGTGCCGAGGTAGGAGGTCGAGAACGGGGCGACGCCTTCGGCGGCCACAGCGAAGTAGTACGTTGTCGCGGCCAGCGTCGTCTGACTGCTGGGCGGATAGACGTAGAAGTGTTCGCGGCCGGTCTTCTGGCGTCGCGCACCCTGTCGGTTGCCCGAGTTGATCGAGGTCGCTGCCCCGCTCGCGGACGAGTTCGGGAGTGCTGCTTCGTTGATGGCGAGCATCGCCTCGCCGGCGGTCGGGACGAGCTCGGCTTCGAAGCTCGACAGGCCGGCCGGAGTGGTCACGCGATAGTAGGCGACCTCACGTGCGGGCAGGTCGGTGACGACGACCTCGTCGTCGACCTCGATGTCCACGACCTGGACTTCCCAGGGTTGTCCGTCCGCATCGTCGCCCTGGCCGATGCCACGCGACACGAGCGCGTAGCTCATGGGCAGACCGGTGGAAGACGATGTCGAGTCGATGATGCCGACGTAGTAGGTGCCGGGCACGAGCGGCGAGCCTATCCCCATCTGGATGTAGCGACCGCTCTCGTCGCGCGTCGGTTGGCCCTGGACGTAGGGGCCATAAGGGCGGTTGGTGATGTCGCTGGCCGCCGACCAGAGGTCGCCCGTGCCCCAGGTCGAACGGTTGTAGACGTAGCAGCAGGTCGTCGCTTGAGAGGCCGGCAAGTCGTCTCGCCGGATGGTGATCTTCGGGGTGCCGCTCTGCACGTTGAGGAGGCGCAGGTCCCAGCCGAGCGCGCCTTCGGGGACGACGACCTTGAAGAAGCGCCAGGTCTGGGGGCTCTGGCCTTCGACCTCGACGACGCCGCCGTTGAAGTCGATGACACCTTCGCCACGTGCGACGATCTCGAGGTCGAAGGTCGCACCGACCTGCTGGTTCGAGAGGTTGGTCGCTGTGACCAGTGCCGTGTAGACACCCATCGGGTCGGTGATGGTGATGACCTGGTTCGGGTCGGCGTTGCCGATGGAGCCCGCACCACCCTGGGTCGCGGTGTAGGACTCGCTCGGGTTGGGGAAGAGGTTGGGCGGTCCGACGAGGTTCAGGTAGGGGCGGCCGGTGGTGTTCTTCAGGCGCAGCTCCATGCTCGAAAAGCCGGTCGGGACCTCGAAGCGATAGGCGCGTTGTTGGCCGAAGTGGAGCGCCTGGGCGGTGAACTCGAGCGGGGCGTCGGCGGTGAGAGGCGGGGCAGTGATGACGCGTTGGCCGCCAAGACTCGTGAGCGTGAAGCTCGAGGTGCCGGTGCCGATGTAGCTCGTCGCGTTGGGGCTTTGGCCCTCACTGATGACGCCGACGTACACCGGGCCGCTCGTGATGGTGGTCTGATTGGCGGTGGGGTAACGATAGAAGAACTCGCGGCCGACTTTCTGCCGACGGGTGCCGGGGCCGGCGCCGTCGAAGGTGTAGCTCGTGCTTGCGTCGCTGTTCGGCAGGCGGTTCATGAGCAGCGCCATGGCGGCTTCGCCCGAGGTCGGGTCGAGCTCGAGCGCGAAGCTGTCGCTGCCTGCTGGAAGGGTCGTTCTGAACCAGGCAACCTCACGTGCGGGCAGGTCGGTGATGGTTGCGCTACCTCCATCGAAGGCCAGGTCGGCGACCTGGATCGTCCAGGGTGCACCGCTCGGGGCGTTGCCTTGACCGATGCCGCGGGCGCGGATCCGGTAGGTCATCGGGATGCCGGTTGGTGTTGTGTAAGTGTCTGAAACGCCTATGTAATAGACGCTGGGCGTGAGCGGGGTGCCAAGGCCCATCTGGACGCGGCGGCCGCTCTCGTCGATGGCGTTCTGGCCCTGCACGAAGGGGCGGTAGGGGCGGTTCGAGAGGTCGGTGGTCGGAGCCCACTGGTCGCCCGAGGCCCAGTTGTTCGACGCGCTCGAGGAGAACGGCGTGGAGTTGATGACCGAGGGCACCAGGTCCTGGCGGATGACCATCCGGGGCGAGCCCGAGCTCACGTCGAAGAGGCCGAGATCGAGTCCCAGCGCGGAGGCTGGCACGGTCGTCTTGAACCAGCGGAAGCGGCCGGACGGTTGGGCCGTGACCTGGATGTCGCCCGTGTTGAAGTCGAGGTCGGTAGGCGTAAGCTGGCGGGTGCGCAGGCCGAACTCCCCGAGAGCGGCGTCGCGCTGGAAGACGCCGATGTACCAGACGTCGGGCGCGTGGTTGGGGCGCTCGAGGAAGCCGTTCGTGCTCGACGCGTCGAGGTGTGAGCCGTTGCGTGTGTTGGTCTCGCGGTTCTGTCGGTAATACCAGCGGCCCGGGACACCGTTGCGGCGGACGGCGAGCTCGCTGCCGGGGACCTGGTTCTCGAGATCGAGGAGCCAGCCGAGCGTGCCGGTCTGGCTCGGGATGTCGAGGACACGGAAGTAGCGCCAGCCCGAGCGGCCCGAGAGCGGGGCGGCGTTGATGACGGCGTTCGGGTCGTTGATATAGGCGATGTCGGTGATCTCGGGGTTGCCCGAGGTGAGCTCGAACGAGAAGGGTGGGGTGCCGCGAACGGTGATGTACCAGGGGCCGTCGGTCAGCGTCGGTGGGACCTGGATGACGGAGTCGGCGGTGATGCCCATGACCTCGGACATGCCCGAGTTGTCGTATTCGGTCGGGACCTTGCCGCGGCGGACATAGACGTCGACGTCGCCCGACAGCGGGGTTGCGGTGACCTCGAAGGCGATCTGATCGACGGGCACGTCGACGCGATAGGTCAGGTAGGAGAAGCCTGTGTCCTGGCCGCTCAGGACGAAGTCGAAGTCGTTGCCCTGGTGGTTGGGTTGGGTCGACGGCGTGAGGATGGTCTGTTTGGCCGAGACGAGCGAGACGGTCGCCGCGTCGGCCTGGATGCCGACGAGGTACTGGGCGGCCGTGAGGTAGTCGGGCACCACGAGCAGTTGTGACGGCCGGGTGAGGTCCCAGGTGGCGGTCTTGCCGGGGATAGGGGCGGCGTTGTCGTTGACGTAGAGCGTCGTGCCGGCCGGGCTCGACAGGCGCCAGGCCAGGGCGTCGTTCGGGATGGAGGCGCGGACCCAGGCGACACGTTCGGGGCCGACGGCGAGGTTGCGTGGGGTGGTGTCGTCGGTGACCACGCCGAGCTCGGTCACGACGATGTCGCCGGTCAAGAGGCGCCAGGGGGTCTGGGGCTGGGCGCGAACTCGGAGGGTCCAGGTCTGGTTGGCGGTGAACTCGTTGGAGGCGAGGAGGACGGCGTCAGAGCCTACACGCTCGGAGCGATAGGAGGTCGTGAGCGCTGGCAGAGTCGTGCCCGAGCCCATGTAGAGGCCGGCCTCGCCCGACGGTACGGTGAGGACCGAGCGCCAGGCGCCAAAGGTCGCGAGCTGGGCCGGGAGCTGAAAGAGGTAGTCGCCGCCTACGAGGTCGGGGGCGTCGACGGTGGTGGTGCCGGCGAGCGAGGTGCCGGGGTCCCAGGCGATGGGGATGGTCTGGCGAGGGTCGAAGGCGATGTTGTAGGTGCCCGCGGCGGTGCCCGCGCGGACCTCGATGAACCAGAGGTCGTCGGCCGTGGTCTCGGCCGGGGTGCGAAAGAAGGTGTGCAGAGTCGCGGTGGTGGATTGGAGCGTGATGGCCGCGGTGGGGGAGGTGCGGCGCAGGTAGAGCGAACAGTTGGTGGAACAGCTCGCGGCGATGCGCAGGCCGGAGTGGCTGGGAGGGACCGTGAGTCGGAAGTGGTGGCTCGTCGTGGCGGCGAGCGTGCCGCTTCTGGTGGTTGGTGCGGTGACGAGGAAGGGGTCGTTCGCGTCGCCCTCGAGAGGTGCTGACAGGGTCGATGGGCCGGGCTCGGAGCTGCCGGAATCGCAGGCAGCGAAGACAAGCGCGAAGGTCAGGAAGAGCGACGAAACCAGCGGCGCGAGGTGCGCAGAAGTCGATTGTCGCGCGCGAGTCGGCGTGGCTTTCGGACGAGTGTGACGATGCATGGCGCCTCCGTGGCGGGCACGTTAGCGTAAGGCGTCGGTCGAGTCGAACCACCGAACAGTCGAACAGGCGAACAGGCGAACAGGCGAACAGGCGAATGGGCGAACCGCCGGACAGCCGAACTGCCGAACAGCCGAACAGCCGAACAGCCGAACAGCCGAACAGCCGAACAGCCGAACAGCCGAACAGCCGAACAGCCGAATAGGCGAATAGGCGAATAGGCGGGCGAGGTCGCAGCGATTGGTGACGACGGACGAACGGATCGTCGCCCACTTTCGTAAGGGACTGGAATCAGAAGCGGCTCGCCGCTATCCATCCCCGCTTCGGCCTCGACCTGGCTCGAAAAGGGATTGGTGCGTGATGCGAAAGCTTATTTTATCCAGTTGGTTAGGGATGGCTCTTGCGGCGTTGGCGCCGGGGTTGGAAACGCGTGCGGAGGGGCGTCGGTGGACGGCCGAGGTCAGCACGATGGCAGGCTTCTGGGGACACTCGGTCTATACGGCGCAAGTCGGGCTCGGCTTCGACCCGTTCCCGATGCTGCAGTTCGACGCGCTCGTCGGAATGGTTCGGACCGGGGATGGTCAGAGCGACGTCTTTGGGTTTTCGGCCACTGTCGGGGCCCGGGTGCGGCTCATTCGGAGCGAGCCCGAAGCCGACACGTTTGTCGGTCACGCCCTGGTCTTGCGTGGCGCGGTAGCCTTCACGGAGGACTGGACCTGGTTCGAGCCGACCGTCGGGTGGCAGTTCCGCGGGGACAACGGCCTCGGTGTGGCGATCGAGCTCGGAGCAGGGCTCAGCCTCGTCGACGAGGGTGGCATGCCGCTCGCGCGGGTCACCTTCGGCTATTCCTTCTAGGAGAGTGCCCGCCTTTTCAGTTGCGACGGCGGAGCTCTTTCCATTGGGTCACGACGTCGGGGCGCTCGCCGCGCAGCCAGGCGTCTGCCGCGTCATCGAGGAACTCGTTGCGCAGCTCGCCGCGCGCCATGAGCTCGATGTCGCCGAGCACGTGGGGTTTGAAGTCGAGTGGGAGGAAGGCGTCGCGCTCTTCGCGCAGGTATTCGCCGACGTACCAGTCGAGGAAGTCGAGGCTGATGTCGACGGCCTGGGACTCGGAGAGGCCAGGGTACTTCTCGCGCAGGACCACGGCCTCCATCGTGTAGACCTGGGTGCGGTTGTCGCTGCGCAATACGAGCCGCACGATCACGTCGCCGTCTTCGCGCCGCGCGTCGAGCTCGAAGCGCTCGTTGTGGAGGGCGGCGCCGTGGCGCTCGACGAGCAGGCCAAGTGCCTTGTTGCGGACCGTCGGGTCCAGCGGTGGGGTCGTCTTCTTTGGAACGAGTGTCGACATGGCGGCCATCATAGTCACCCGCCGGCGAAAGACCATCATCGCGGTGCGACGGGCTGAAACGAGGCCGTCCCGAGCGTGCGTTCGGTGGGCCCGGAGTCAGGGTTCGGGGAGGCCTCGAGACCATGAGCGTGAGCTCCCGCGACCGACATGTATGGGGCCTCAGGTCAGCGCGTCGAGCCGGCTCAAGACCTTGGCGAGCGAGTCGCCGGGCGCAATCGACACGAAGCTCGCGCCGGCGGGTCGCAGGATGGCCTGGACCGTACGCGCGGTTTCGTCCGCCTTGATCTGCTGCACCTCGAGGAGGGCGGTGAGCAGCTGGGCGGATCGCCGATCGGCCGGCTTGTGGCCAGGCCGGGTCTCGGCCGGCAGGACCCCTCGTTCACCCATCGGCTGCAGGAACACGAGACCGTGGCGATGGCGGCGCGCCGTGAGAGCGACCCGGCGCAACGAGTCGTGGTCGTCGGCGCTGTGCAGGTCGGTCAGCGCGACGATGGTGTGGGCCGAGCTCTTCTTGCCCGTGTGGGGCGCCAGCACCGAGGCGAGCGCCGCTTCGAGGCCATGCGCCTGGCCGCCCGGTCGCGGCGTCGGGTCACGGGTCAGGGCCACACCGAAGCGGCGGCAGAAGGCGCGCAGGATGGCGTGGTCCGGGTTGACCGCGTGGGCGGTGTCGGGGATCAGCGGGCGTGAGCCTCTGGTCGTCGCGCGCGACTCGTCGAGCGCCTGTCGGCATGCGGCGACGAGGGCCGTCAGGTCGTAGGGCGATTGACGCGGCAGCGGGCGGTTGATCTCGGGCGGCGATGGGCGATGGCCGGAGCGCAGCGAAGGGTCGGGGCGGGTCGCCTGGACGTGGGGCAATACGAAGGTGGAGTGCTCCTGTACTTCCCACCAGCGGGCGACACGCTCGACGAGCTCACGATCGGTGACCTCGGTCATGTCCTCGAAGACGAAGTGGGGGACCTCGAGCAGCGCGTTGAGCATACGAGTGTGGTGTAGTGGGCCGCGTCCTGGCTCGACCACGAGCCGGCTCATGTGGTCGTGGATGACGAGGCCGACCTTGTCGCGCCCGGCCGCCAGGACACGAGCGAGCTCGCTTGCGATCTCTAGGGCATGGTCGATGCGTGCCCGCCCGGGCGGCCCCCACCACATGCTCGGCGAGACGTCGAGGCTGAGCCAGACGGACAACGACAGGTCGCTTTCGAACTCACGCGCGATGAGCTTGCCGCGGCGCGCGGTCGCACGCCATGCGATGTGTTTGAACGGGTCGCCCGGTACGAAGTCGCGCAGCTCTCGGATCTCGAGCCCGAAGCCACGCTTGTCGCGATGGACCAGCTCGGCCTGGCTGTCGTTGACGGCGCGGGTGGCGGTGAGATGCGGGGCGGCCGACACCATGCGGGCCGGCAGGGTCTGGATGACCAGCTCGGCGCGGGTCCAGGTCGCTATGCGGAAGAGCCCGAAGGCGACCTCGGCGCTCAGCGTGAAGCCATGGATGAACGCGTCGCCAAGGCGGGCGCTGGTCGTGTTCCAGGCGCGTGTCCAGGCACGGCGCTGGGTGACCTGGGCGGTGTCGTCGGGGGTGGCGATGAGTGGCACCGGTTGAAACGTCAGGCCCTCGCTCGCCGAGGGGACCAGGTCGAGCACGGTGACACGTGGAGCGGCTGGCACTTCGACGGAGACGAAGAGTTGAAGGGGGCGCCCGAGCGCGGCGTTGACCTTCGACGTCGAGCCCATTGAGATGGCCGAGCCGGTCGAGATGACCGAGCCCCCGGGCTCGGCAGGTGCGTGGGGGGACACGGTGACGACCACCCCTGCCAGCGCGCGTTGGGCGAGCTCAGCGATGAACCAGGCGGCCGGCATCAGCGCGAGCCCCAACGAACCGAGTGCGAGCAGCGAGCTCGACTCGGCGATGAGGCCACACACGATGAAGAGCGTACAGAGGAGACTCACCCACAGGGCGCGCTCCGTCGGCACGGTCTTCGTGCGCAATCCGGTCTTTGGCACGGCCAAGCGTCAGCGCTCCCGGCCAGATGCTGGGGACATCGATGGGGACATCGCGCTCGCGCCCTCAAGCCGGTCGTAAGGGGTCTGGGCCAGGCACTCGTCGATGACGTCGGACACGCGGACCTCTTCGAGCTCGGCCTCGGGATTCAGCAGGATCCGGTGGTTCAAGACGTGGCGCGCGAGCTCCTTGATGTCGTCGGGCAGGACCATGTCGCGCTCGTGGATGAAGGCCCGCGCCTTGGCGCAGCGCAGCAATGCGAGCGACGCGCGTGGGCTCGCACCCAGGCGCACGGCCGGATGCGCGCGGGTCGACTGCACGAGGCGGACGATCCAGTCCATGAGCGTCGGTGCCACGTGGATGGCATCGATGCGGCTCGCCGCGGTCTCGATGAGCTCGGGTGAGAGGACCGTGTCGATGGACGGGGGCGGCGTGTTCCAGGTCGACAATACGCGGCGCTCCTCCTCGAACGAGGGGTAGCCGAGCAGGATCCGGAACAGGAATCGATCGACCTGCGCCTCGGGCAGGACGTAGACACCTTCTTGTTCGACCGGGTTCTGGGTCGCGAGCACCATGAAGGGGCCCGGCAGGCGATGGGTCTCGCCTTCGATCGTCACCTGCGACTCCTGCATCGCCTCGAGCAGAGCGCTCTGGGTCTTGGCGGGGGCGCGGTTGATCTCGTCGGCCAGGATGATGTTGGCGAAGATGGGGCCCTTTCGCAGCACGAAGGACTGGTCGCGCAGGTTCAGCACGTAGGTGCCCGTGATGTCCGCGGGCAACAGGTCGGGCGTGAACTGGATACGCGAGAAGTTGCAGCCGAGCGTCTCCGAGAAGGTCTTGACGAGCGTCGTCTTGGCGATGCCGGGCACACCTTCGAGCAGCACGTGGCCGCGCGCGAGGAGGGCCACGAGCAGCAGATCGATGGTGTCGCGTGAGCCGACGTAGTGCTTGGAGATCTCGGAGTGGACACGCTCACGTGCGGCATTGGAATCGGTCATCGGGGCAGTCTCCAAGGGGGCTCGAATGGGGCTCGGCTTTCAGCGTGAGCCTGAGCGTGAGCTTCAGCGTGAGGCTTCAGCGTGAGGATGGTGAGGGAGGTGGTGTTGAACGCGACCGGGCCCGCTGGGCCTCGATGGCCCGCTTCAAGGTCGCGATGTCGTCGTGGAGGCGGAGGAATCGATCGGCCGACCAGAGCGAGGGTTCACGTGAGCGCAGGCCGACGGCTTCGCTCTCGATGCGGATGAGGGCGGCGCGTAAGGCGTCGCGTTGGGCGGCCACATCCGGGGCGTTGGCGGCCTCGGGCGTGCGCGCATCGTCGTGCAGGCGGTGGCGCTTGGCGAGGTCGACGCCGAGGTTGGCGAGTGGGCCGGCCAGCGTCGAGAAGTCGCCGTCGCCTTGTTGGGAGAGGAGCCCGCGGACCTCATCGAGCGGAGGCGAAGAAGGGGTATTCGCACTGGCGGCGCGAAGGCTCTGGAAGGGGCGTCGACCACGCAGGACGAGGCGCCAGGTCAAGATGACGGCGAAGAATGCGGCGAGCGCCAGCGCGACCTCCGAGTAGGGCGGGCTCGCGAGCAAGCGTGAGGCCTCGAACAACGACTCGTTGATGAGGTCGACCAGCTCGGCGACGTCTTTGGGCAATGAGCCGAGGCGGGCCTTTTCGGAGTCGAAGCGGCCCACGATCGGGCGGTCGGGCGTGATGATGATGGCCTTGCACGGCTCGGCGAGGCAGGGATAACGGAGCAGGTTCGCGGCGAATTGTTTGTTGCCGTAGAACCTGCGCAACATATCGTTGAGAAGGACGGACGGGTCGGCGAGGGCGATGAGCTTGCCGCGGCCGTGGTTCGCTTCGACGACGAGGTGCTCGCTGCCGCCATCGAACGAGAGGATGGGGTTGAGCGCGGCGCGGTGGGTGGCGACGCCATTGGGGGCGAGCATGAACGCGGCGGGGTGGTTGGTGATGACCTCGTCCACGTTGAAAAAGAGGAAGTGGGTGCCGGCGGGGCGAACGATCTGGAAGCCCGCTTGGCCGTCCCAGGTCGCGGTGTGGCGCGACGGTCCGTCGGCGCGGCGGGAAATGCCGAGCGCTTCGAGGAGCTCAGGGCTCGTGCCGCGGTCGTCGGCCACGATGAGGAAACCACCCGCGTCGACGAAGGCGAGCAGGTCGGCGATGGGCAGCTCGCCCTGTGGATAGAGGAGGACCACGACGTCGTCGGGGGCCAGCGTCGACAGGTCGAGGCTCGGCGGCGTGAGGAGCGTGACACGCGCCTCGGTGGCCGTTGTGACGAGGTAGTCGAGCCCGTTCCAGCCGTCGTTGTCGAGCGCGTAATCACGAACGGATTGGGCGGTCGCGACGGACGGGACGAGGATACCCACGAGCACGAGCAGGCTCAGGAAGGGACGGCAGACGTGGTGTGGCAGGGCGCGGCTCACGTCGGTGCCTTGGCCTGGCGTGGGCTCGCCGGTCGCTCGGGTTCGACCTGGCGTTGCAGGGTGCGGGCGCGGTCGACCTCGGTAACCCCCGCAGGGATACGAGCGAAGTGGGCGCGTTCGACGAGGCCCGTGAGCTCGGCCAGTGGCGGCTCGACCAGTGGGCGGTCGGAATGGCGGTTGAGCGCGCTCTCGAGCGCCTCACGAGGCGTCTGTCTGCCCCATGCCAGGTCGACGCCGAGGCCGCCGACGGTCTCGCCGAAGATGTCGCGGAGCTTTCGTTTAACCGCGACGAGCGCCCAGCGAGCGCCGTCGTACGCGCCCGCGTGGGGGACCTGGAGCGCGAGCTCACGCGGCAGGTAGCCGGGTGCGGCGACCTCGACGAGGTAGGCGCCGGCGGGAAGTGGGCCGAGCTCGAAACGCCCGTCGGGACCCGAGGTCGTGGCGAGGAGGGCGTCGGAGGTCCGGGCGGTGATGGTCGCGACGAGCCCCTTGCCCTCGTCCGCATCGACGATCCGCCCGGCGAGGTGGTCGCCGCGTCCGACCGTGCGGCGGGTGTCGGGGTCGGCCGACACGAATGCGGGCTCGCCAGGTCTTGCCAAGGGTGGGGCAGGGGTGCGCCAGCGGTCGCCGAGCGCGTTGACCCATTGTACGATGGCCGCCCAGGCTCGTGCCAGGGCCCCGCTCTTGTGGGCACGCGCCAGGGCCACGACGGCGAAGAGGCAGCCCAGCGCGAGCGCGTACCAGCGCAAGGGGATCCCCGGTGGCCCAGGTACCTCGAGCAGGACGGGGCGCGAGCGGGTCGCCGAGTGCGGGGTCGCGGCGGGCTGGAAAGTCGCGGCCACGAGCAGGCGGCGCAGCTTCTTGTCGTGGAGCTCGGACGCATCGATGGCGGTCACGAACAGGCCATCGGGCCCTGTGGCCTGCAGTCGTGTGAAGGCGGGGGTGGCGGCGTCGGTCGGCTTGCCCGCGGCGTCGGCGACCCAGGCCTCGATGGCGACGACCGCGTCACGAAGCGGACCGTTCTGGTCTGCAAGGCGACCGCTGAAGCGGTAGCGCCCGTTCTTCTCATCGCCTTCACGAACGACGCGCAGGGTGAGGCGCGTTGGCAGGAGGACCTCGAGATCGAGCTCGGCCACGCTCGGGACGTAGGCGAGGTCGCCTTCGAAACGCGCGGTGATCCGGTAGCGGCCCCCGGCCTCGAGGAGCTCGGGCCGCAGGACGAAGGTCGCCTGCCCGGTCGTTCCGGTGGCACCGACCAGCTCGCTGCCCGCGCCGACCTTCAGGCGGATTTCCGACTCGGCGATGGGGGAGCGCTCGAGGGCATCTTCGAGCCTCACGGCAAGCGACATCGGGGAGCCGCCGAGCGGCACACGAAGGACACCGCTGCGGGTGGTCGGGTCGTCTCCGGACGAGCCGGGGGACGGAGCTGTCGACGCGGCCGCGGGCTTCACGATGTCATTGCCGGTGATCGACAGGGTGAGGCGACTCGAGCGGCGCGACAGGTCGAGGGCGCCTTCGCTCACGGTCTCACCAAAACGGCGTGAGCCCGGGAAGCGGACGGACCACGGGACCGCCGTGCCATGGGCGCGCTCGAGGGTGGCGGCGGTCTTGCGGTCGAGGTTGAAGACGAAGCTGCCGTCCTCCCCGGTGACGAAGGCCTCCGGTTCGCGCCCGCCGAGCTCGAGCGATATACGCTCGTCCGCGATGGGGTCACCCCGATCATCGGTGAGGCGGCCGAGCAGCTCGAGCCCTTCACGGGTGCGGCGGTGGTCGAGCTCGACCTTGGCCTTGGCGCGGATATTGAGCGGCAGGGCATGAGCCTCGGGCGGCATCACGAGCTGCGTCGTGAGCCCCCCGATGAGCACGATGAGCGCGACGAGCTTGAAGGTGAAAGAGACGCTGAACGAGGACGTGAGCGCTGGCGCGTTCGTTCGGGCGTCGGTGAGGTGCTGTGCCTGGCGTTGGAGTCGGGCGCGCGCGACCTGGGCGGTTGGGTTTGGGGCGAGGCCAGCTGCGAGCACGGGGCGATGATGGTCACTCATGGGGCTCTGGTCAATCGCTGCGTGGAGCCACGAACACATCGAGGGCACTTTTGGGGGCTGATTCGCTGCACGAGCTGATGGCGCGAAAGGCCGTCGCCTGCTAACAGGACAGGGATCCGCACGGGCGGCGCGGCCTGGCGCCGGGCCGTCCGCCTGATTCGACGAGGAGCCAGCCATGACCACACCTTTGCACGCTGCAACCATCGAGGCCGTCACCGCCCTCCAAGAGGTCCCCGACCTCCCCATTCTGGGCGCCAATACGACCGCCATCCTCATAGCGGTCGGACTGGTATTGTTCATCCTGCTCCTGCTCTTCACGGGCAAGAAGAAGGGTGGGGCCGCTGCGATCGAGGTCGACGAGCGTAAGAAGCTCGATGCCGAGCCCGAGGCGCGTCCAAAGTCGATGCCGGCGTCGAAAGAGGTCTTTGCGCCCTTGCCGCCGAGCGAGCCGGTGAAAGCGACGAAGGCGGCCGCCAAGGTGGTCGCGCCCGAGCCTGAGGAAGGCGAGCAAGGCGAGGACGGGGAGGACGAGCTCGCCGAAGGCGAGATCCCCTGGGAGCTGCTCGAAGACGGTGACCCGCGTAAGGTGGCGGGGAAGAAGCCGGCGGCCCAGAAAGCCGAAAAGAAGGTCGAGCAGAAAAAGGTCGAGCAGAAGAAGGCCGAGCCGGCCGTGGTCGAGGCCCCCAGGCCCGAGCTCAAGAAGGACGCGGAAAAGGTCGCCGAGGTCAAGCCGCTGGACGGTGAGACCGAGGAGCAGAAGAAGGCGCGGCTCGACGCGGAGAAGGCCAGGAAGAAGGCTGAGGAAGAGCGCCACGCCGAGGCGGCCCGCCAGGCGGAGGCGCGCGACAAGGCGCTCAAGCTGGAGGCCGAGCGTGTGAAGGCCGAGGCCAAGGCGGCCGCGGAAGCCGAAGCGCGTGAGAAGGCCGAGGCGAGGAAGCGTGAGGCCGCGGCGAAGGCCGAGCAGGATCAGAAGAAGAAGGCCGAGGACGACAAGAAGAAGGCAGATGAGCTCAAGGCCAAGCCTTCCAAGGACTCCAAGGACAAGGATAAGAAGCCGGAGGCTGGCCTCAACAAGCTCGAAATCGAAGAGCCGGCCAAGACGCTGCGCGACGGGCTCGGCAGGACCCGCAAAGAGGGCTTCATCGCACGGCTCGGGAGCCTGTTCGCCGGCAAGCAGATCGACCAGGACCTCATGGATGAGGTCGAAGAGGCGCTGTTCACGGCCGACATCGGGATCAGGACGGCCGACCGGCTGCTGCAGGCCGTGAAGGACGCGCTCTCGAAGAAGGAGCTGAAGGACGCGAGCAAGGTGTGGGACGTCCTTCGCGCCGAGGCTCAGAAGATCCTCGAAGGCGCAGCCGGCAAGCCGATTGTCCAGCCCAAGCCGGGCGAGCCGATGGTGACGATGGTGCTGGGCGTCAACGGCACCGGCAAGACGACGAGCATCGGCAAGCTCGCGCACAAGCTCATCGCGGACGGCAGGCGTGTGACGTTGGTCGCGGGCGACACCTTCCGCGCGGCGGCGGCCGAGCAGCTCGAGCACTGGGCCCGACGCGTCGGAGCGCCTTGCATCAAGGGCAAGGAAGGCGCCGACCCGGCCTCGGTCGTCTTCGACGGCGTGAAGCAGGCGGTCGAGGAGCACGCCGAGTTCGTGCTGGTCGACACCGCGGGTCGCCTTCACAACAACGTCAACCTCATGGAAGAGCTGAAGAAGGTGCGCCGCGTGATGGGGCGCGCGATCGAGTCCGCGCCGCACGAGGTGCTGATGGTCCTCGACGCGACGACCGGCCAGAACGGCATCACCCAGGCGAAGCTCTTCAAAGAGGCGACCGACGTGACCGGCATCATCCTGACCAAGCTCGACGGGACCGCGAAGGGCGGCGTGGTGCTCGGGGTGTGCGACGAGCTCAAGATCCCGATCCGCTGGATCGGCGTGGGCGAGCGGGTCTCGGACCTGCGGGCCTTCGACCCGAAAGAGTTCGTGGACGAGCTGTTCGCACCGCCGACCTGAGTAGGCGGGCGGAGGGCAGACCAAGGTCTGCCCCTACACACGGATTGGCGTTTGTGTGGACGCGGGCGGGTGCGTGGGCGTGTGCGCGGGCGCTTGCGTGGGCCTGGGCGCGTGCGTTTGCGCGGGCGCGGGCGTTTGTGTGGGCGCGGGCGTTTGTGTGGGCGCGTGCGTTTGCGCGGGCGCGGGCGTTTGTGTGGGCGCGGGCGCTTGCGTGGGCGCGGGCGGGGGCGTTTGCGCGGGCGTTTGTGTGGGCACGGGCCCCGGCACGGCGTCTCTTCGTTGTGGCGGCAGTGCTTGCCCTGCCCGCGAACGAGGGCAGTGGTCTGCCCCTACACGTCTGCCCGCGAACGAAAGGTCAGCCCCCGATGTGGCGTTTGCGCCCGGCCGACTCGATGACGTGCTGTGGCGGCACTCGCAGGTCCCACACGATACGCATCCACGACAGGACTTTCAGGCAGTACCAGGTCAGGTCGACCTGCCACCAGTGGAAGCCCTGCCGCGCTGACGCCTGGTAGTGATGATGGTTGTTGTGCCAACCCTCGCCCGACGTGAAAAGCGCGATGAACCCGTTGTTGCGGCTGTCGTCCGAGGTCTCGTACGCGCGACTGCCCCACACATGCGACACCGAGTTCACAAAGAAGGTCGTGTGCCACAGGATGGTCGTGGACAAACAGAATGCGACGACGAAGCCAGCGAAACCCCACAGCGCAATCGTCACTGCGGCGAGCACCACGATGGGCAGATACCAGTACTTGTCGATCCAGACGAGCTCGGGGAACTTGCTCAGATCCTTCACCTTATCCAGGTCCGTATCCATCGCTCCAGGTGCGTAGAACCAGCCGATATGCGCAAACCAGAAGCCGCGCTGACGCGGGCTATGAACGTCCTCGGGCTCGTCCGAGTACTTGTGATGGCGCCGATGATGAGAGGCCCACCACAACACACCGCGCTGGCCCGCCGACTGCGAGAGCACCGCCAGGATGAACTGGAAGACGCGGCTCGTCTTGAAGGACCGGTGCGAGAAATAGCGGTGGAAACCCATGGTGATGGCGACCATGCGCGCACCCCACAAGAAGAAACAGGCCCACCACACGGCCGCCGGCGCCGAGACGAAGATGGCCCCAAGCGCGAAGAGGTGCACGAGCGCCATCGGCGCCCCATCGACCATGTACTGCCACACGGTCTTGTTGGCGGCTGGCAGCGGTGCCGGCTTCGATTGGTCGATGCCGTCAGTCGGCTGCGATTCGGACCGCAGTGTCTCGTTGGGCAGCTCGTTGGCAGGGCCCCGCGCCGAACTTGGCGCGGCAGGTATCGGGAAGGGTGTGGAGGTCGAGACAGTCATGGCGACGACAGTGCACCACGTGGTGCCGCGCCACCGTCACGGCTTCGTCATGGAATGTCTTTGTTTGGTCTTTGCCGGCCCGTACTCGAACCGGTAACCCGCGCCGCGGTGGGACAGGAAGTGTATCGGCTCCGCTGGGTCGGCCTCGAAATGTTTGCGCAATCGCGCCACGAAATTGTCGACAGTGCGCGTCTCCTGCCGCCCCGTGAGGCCCCACACCTCGCCCAGCAGCTCGTTGCGGCTCAAGACCCGCCCGGAGTGTCGCGCGAAGTACGCCAGCAGCTCGAACTCGAGCGCCGTGAGCGAGATCTGCGCGCCGCCCACCTCCGCTACATGAGTGTCGAGGTCCACGACCGCCTCACCAAAACGCAGCACACGTCCGACCTCGGGCTCGCCCCGAGGCTCCACCCGCGCCCACACCTGCCGCCGGAGCTGCGCCCTCACCCGCGCCAGGAGCTCCGATATCTCGAAAGGTTTGGTCAGGTAATCGTCCGCGCCCGCCTCGAGTCCGCGCACGCGATCCTCGGGTCGCGACCGCACGGTCAGCATGATGACCGGCGTGAAGAGCCCGCTCTCCCGAAAGCGTGAACACAGCTCGAACCCATCGGTATCGGGGAGCTGCACGTCCAGGATGATGGCCGCGTACGGCTCGATGCGCACCAGCGCATTGAGGGCGGCTTTGCCGTCAACCGCCAGCGCGACATCGAACCCTTCGAGCTCCAGGTTGAGCTTGATGGCGCGGCCCAGGTGGGCCTCGTCCTCGACCAACAGGAGTGCCGGTCGGGCCGGTTGTCCCTTGTCGGCTCCCGCGCTCATCGGCGTTCAGCTTCGGTTCGGCCGAGCGGAATCTCGAGCGTGAAGGTCGCGCCACATCCGACGCCGTCCGACCGAGCGGAGAGCCTGCCCCCGAGTCCAACGGCCAGCTCGCTCGCGACATACAATCCAAGCCCGGTACCCGAGCGCGCCCTCACGTCGTCAGCATCCGCTCGATAGAAGCGCCGGAAGATCCGTTGCAGGTCGCTCTCCACGATGCCGATGCCGCGGTCGCTGACCGCGATGATGAGCATGCCCTCGTTTGCCTCGGCCTTCACCGCGATGGTCGGCGCCGGGTCCGCGGAGACCACGCCTTGGGGGGCCTCGGGGTAGGCTGCGGGCGTCGCTCGCGCCGAATACTTCATGGCGTTGTCGAGCAGGTTTCTCAGGATGGTCTCGAGCGCCGTCGGGTCGGTGGCGGCCGTCAACGTCTCCGGAATGTCGATGCTGAGCTTTGGGCTCGCCAACGAGTGGCGCGCCAGGACCCGCTCGTTGGCGCGTGCGAACACGTCGGCAACCTTGACCGAACGCCTGGGCTCCGGGTCACGCCGCCCATGGGCCAGCCGCGACGCCACCAGCACATCGTCGATGAACGCCGACAAGCGCTCCACGTCGTGCCGCATCATCGCTCTCAGCTCGGTGCGTTGCACCTCGGACAGATCGCTGCGCGACAAGGTCTCGAGGCACAGCCCGAGCGAGGCCAGCGGAGACTTCAGCTCATGGGTGACCGAGTCGACGAAGGTGCGCTGCCGACGCCCTTCGACGATTTCACGCGCCAACGCGATACCCGACATCAGGAGGACCGTGGTGATGAACGCGATCGACACCACGCCCAGGATGAGAAACCAGGTCGTCCCGCTCGAGAGCGTGTCCACCACCAGCAACGTCCACCCGACGAGCAGCGCCAACGACAATGCCACCGCGACCGAGGTCAGCGTGATGGGTGTCGAGAGGGAGCGCGTCGTCAACGGCATCGCATGGCCTCGCGTGCGCGTCAGGGCAGTGGCTCTTGGGCCTGTGGTTCGCCCGCGAGCGAAGAAGGCATCGTCTTGACCCGGTGCAGCGCCGGTGAAGGCGCCCCTTCGCTCAGCAGCGCGAGGTCCACGTGGATGTGGTTCCAGTGGCCGGGGTCCGAGTCGGGGTCGAGCACGTTCGTGAAGACCTCCTCCTCGCGTAGGCGCCGCGCGAGCGACTTCAGGAACTCCGACGCTCTCTCCCAGCTCTTGTAGACCGGAGTCCAGTGGCGTTGCACCAGAATCTCCCCAAATCCTCGGACATAAAAGCCTTTAAGGTCCAATCCGTTACCGAAGGAGTGCTGGCTCTGTTTCGCTTTGAAGCGCAGGGTGCGGCAATTGTAAGTGCCCATGTGCGAAATCCACGTGATGGGATTCACCTCCGCAGGGTGACCGAAGATTCGCCGCGCCTCTTCCTGGGCGATCTTCTCCATGCGGGTCATGGCCAGCGCCATCGCGCACGTGGTGTTGGTGTAGCCGGTGTAGCGGACGCCGGTCGGGCCGGTCCAGAGCACCGTCGCCTGTGGGACGTGGCAATAGATGGGGTCGAGGCCGTACTGCTTACGCGTCGAGACCCAATTGGACTTGGAGAACCGGAAGTGTTGGCCCGTGAGGCCGGTGGCCAGCAGCTTGTCTTTGCACGCCTCGACGTCGAGCCCTTCCCACGGCGCCACGTCGACCCCCTGCGGCAAAGGAACCGGGACGATGGGCTCACCCGGGTCGGGGGCGAAGAGGACGACTGACATGGCGAGTACAACCAACACCCTTCTGGGGGTACCGGACGAGTCCCGGCTTGGCAAGAAAAGCCGCCCCCGGGCCCGCCGTGGCGCCGCCTCGACCCACGATCGGGGAGCCGCTGTGAGTTGAAGTGTTGCGCAAATGTTGCCCTGGCGCTGGGTCAAAATGCTCGGCGATACCCCTCGCAACCGACCCGGGGTCGCCGCCGGAAACACCGCGATGTGGTGATAGATTGTCCCCTTTGCAATTCTAGCGAGCAGATATAAACAGGAAGGCGTCTCAGGACTCACGATGACATCGCAAAGTCGTCGTCGGCCACCGAGCTCTTGAAGACCACCACGCAGCAAGAAGGCGCGCTCCCTCCCGCGCAAAGAGACCAACATATGCCCAAAGCCACCGACTCACGTAAGCGTAAATCCGACGAGGTGCCCACCCTCTCGGGTCCGGCCCACTTCGGCCGGCCACGTCCGTCGCCGCTGCGCGTCCTCCTCGTAGAGGACGATGATGCGACCGCGAACGTCATCTCCCACTACTTCACGGACCAGGGTGTGCCCGTGACCCACGCCGTCGACGGGCCCGCCGCCATTCAAGCGCTGCGCGAGCGCACCATCGACGTAGTCGTCCTCGACATCATCCTGCCCGGCCCCGACGGCCTCGAAGTCTGCCGTCAAATCCGCGAGCAGAGCGACCTTCCGATTATCCTCCTGTCCGCCAAAGTGACAGAGGCTGACCGCGTCGCCGGCTTCGATGTCGGCGCCGATGACTACGTGCCCAAGCCGTTCTCGGCTCGTGAGCTCTTCTCTCGCGTCGTCGCGCTCGTCCGCCGCGCCCGCGGTCAGGTCGGGCCGATCCGTAAGAACATCGTGGTCGACGACGTCATCCTCGAGCCAGGCGCGCTGCGCGCTACGCGCAACGGACGTGACCTCGGACTCACGAGCTACGAGTTCAACATCCTCTATGCCCTTGCCGAGCGTCGTGGACGCGTGTGCACGCGCGAGAACCTCATCGAGGCCGCGGGTGGCACGGCCGAAGGCGCTTTCGAGCGTTCGATCGACGTGCACGTCTCGCGTGTTCGCCAGAAGCTCGGCGACGACGCTCGCCAGCCGCAGGTCCTGAAGACCGTTCGTGGCACTGGCTACCTGTTCGCGCGCCCCTCACCCGACGAATGAGCCGATAACCCCAATGGGGTTCGAGAAGGGGAGGCTGTTGTCTCCCCTTTTTTTGTGCTCAAGGTGTTCGTGCAGTTCACGACGTCGTGAACTGGCCGAACAGTCCGAACCGCGAAGAACCCCTCAGGTGTGTGATGACGACGGCGACACTCATTAGAACGAGGGCGAAGGCAGCCTACCCCGACGAGGCGACTTTCCTCGCCGATGTGGAGCGCGAGCTCGTTCGTGAGCTCACTACGGCGGGGGGCCGCGAGGAGAGGCTCGAAGACATCGCCAGGCCGCTTGTCACCGCGAGAACTGCCAAGCGTGCACGCGCGCGGCTGGCGTATCTTCTCGGCAGAGCATTTGTCGCCCCGACCCGAGTGGCGCTCGATGTCGCCGTCGCGGTCGAGCTGGTTCATGCCGCGAGCCTGCTCCATGACGACGTGCTGGACGGGGCGACCAGCCGCCGCGGCCTGCCTTCGGCCAACCATCTACACGGGGACGTGCTGGCCGTGCTGGCCGGAGATCTTGTCCTCACCGCCGCGCTCAAGCGGCTCATCTGGCTTGGTCCAGACGCCATCGAATCTGCCATCGACGTCATCGCCGAGATGTCGCGAGCGGTCGCGCACGAGGTCGGGTCACGCTCACGCAGTCCAATGCCAGTGAGCGAGTGGCGCGATATGGCGGAGGGAAAGACAGGCGCCCTCTTCGGAGTCGTGGCCCGCCTCATCGGAGGGGCCGTCGGCGCGAGCGATGACGGCCGGCGTTACGACG
Organism: uncultured Myxococcia bacterium; assembly: GCA_942493285.1. Classification (GTDB taxonomy): domain Bacteria; phylum Myxococcota_A; class UBA9042; order PHBI01; family PHBI01; genus WYBB01. Next base: position 3,225,958 of record OW818691.1, on the reverse strand, counting down.
GCGCGCTGCGGCGACTCGGCGTAGCCTTCCAGGTCGCCGACGACATCGGTGACTTTGCAGAGGACGCGGGTGAGACACCGTTTCAGGACCTTCGAACGGGCAACCCGTCGGTGGTCACCTCGCTCGCCTGCGAACGCTCGGCCCCGCTGCGGGAGCGGCTCGCGTCGCTCTCGGGGCGCGAGATCACAAGCGCGGAAGGTGCGCTGCCGGAGCTCGTGTCACTCGTCCGTGAGAGCGGGGCCATCGCGCTCGCGGCACGCATCGCAGTCTCAGAGGTCGCCTCGGCCCGAGAGCTCCTACTGCAGGAGCTCTACGATCCTGCGTCGCCAAGGCATGCTCCGCTGGTACTCATCATGGCCTGGGCTGGTCGGCTGACCCGGGTTGCAGTCGACTCGGCATCGGGCGACACTGCGGCGCCGTCTCTGGCCGAGCAGGCGAGTGTTGGGGTCCCTGCAAGTGACGTGGACGCCCAGGGTTCGAGCTCCGCGCCCGGGACCGAGGAGCATGAGCCGTGAGGGGATTTGCGACCAACGAAGACGTGACCGACGAGTTCGAGAGCCCGGGCAACCTCGCCCCGTGGGAAGCGCTGGTCGTCGACGCGGTCGGCAACGTCATCGACTTCTGGCAATTCAAACGCAACCAGGGGCGGGTGTGGGCGCTCCTCTATATCCGGGGGCGGCACCACTCGGCCCAGGAGCTCATCGACGCGCTCGGGTTGTCGAAAGCCGCGGTCAGCATCCTCGTTCGTGAGCTCGAGCAGTGGGGAGTCATCCGCCGCGTGCGGACACCGGCCGACGCGCTCTGGCGTTACGAAGCCGAGACGGACCTCATGAAGATGGTGCGCAAGGTCATCGAGGAGCGCGAGACGACGCTCGTCACACGTGTCCGCAAGGACCTCGAGCAGGCCGAGAACATGGCGCGCGCCGCAAATGCCCCACGCGAGATGAGGGCGCGCATCGAACGTATGCGCAAGCTCTCTGGCCTCGTCGAGAAGGCTCTGCTCGCGTTTCTCAAGACCGCACGCCTCGATGTGTTCGGGGCATTCCAGATTCTCGCCGGCAAGTGAGCCGGCGCTGAGATGATGAGAGGTTGTCATGGAATCGACTACCAGCACGAATAGGCTCGGCATCTGGATTCGGGCCATTCGCGCGCCCAGTCTGACCGCCGCATTCGCTCCCAGTCTCGCGACGCTGCTGCTCGGTCTCGCCCTCGGGTGGGATGTTCGCCCCCTGCTCGCATTTTGTGCTGTCTTGGGGGTTTTGGCTGTTCAGGTCGGCGTGAACCTCATGAACGACGTGGAAGACGATGCCAGGGCCATCGACCGCCCCGGTACTCTGGGCGGCTCGGGAGTCATCCAGGACGGCACCTTGAGCTCCGGGGCTTTGCGGCGCGCGGCCGCCATCGCGTTCGGACTCGGTTGCCTCTTCGGACTACCGACGGTCATCGCCGAGCCGTCGCTGCTGGCACTCGTGGCCGTCTCGGCCTTCGGAGCCTGGGGCTATAGCAGCGGGGTCGGGCTCAAGTACCGGGCGCTTGGCGACGTGGCCGTCCTCCTCCTATGTGGGCCGGTCCTCACGGTGGGCTTCTCGCTCTCCGCCTTCGGGCAGTTCGATGCGCTGGTTGTGGTCCTCGGCCTGGCGCTCGGCTTCGCGGCCGTGGGAATCCTGCATGCGAACAACTTCCAGGACATGGACAACGACCAGAGCCGGGGCGTGCGCACACTCGCGCTGGTGATGGGGGTGGCGGGCTCTCGCGGCTATCTCGTCGCGGTCTACGCCCTGGCGCTGCTCGTGTGGCCGCTGGCCGCGCTCCTCGGGGGGCTGCATGTCGTCGCGGCGCTCGTGCCGCTCATCGCGGTGGTGCCCATCGCGCAGCTCATCGCGCGGCTGATTTCGGCGTCGCGTGACCCGCGTGGTGCCTCGGTTGGGCTCGCTGGGCCAGAGCTGACGTTGGTCCGGGTCGACGCGGCGAAGGTCCACCTGGCGCTCGGAGCGCTCATGTCGCTCGGTCTCGTGGTCTCCATGATCATTCGATAAATCAAATGGTTGCGAACGCGTTCGGCGCTCGCCCAGGCGGATGGCCGCAAGGAGTAGACGATGTCTCGAGTCATCGAAATGCAGTCTTCGGATAACGACGATTCGTCGCAGGTCGCCGAGCGAGCGCGCCTGGTCATCGACGAGCACAACGCGGTTCAGCTCGCGACGCTGGGAGGTACCTGGTCGCCCTGGATCCTCGGGGCATACATGGCACGGGCACAGGGTGAGCTCGCGCAAGAGCTGGCAAAGGCCGCGGGTGCGTCACTCTATCCGGAGCTCGACCTGGTCCTCATGGTGGAGCTGCATGGCAAGACGATCACCAACCTGAGGGCCGACCCACGGGTGGCGGTCTCGATCTCGCACAATGACGCGACGCGCGACTTCATCCAGGCGTCGGGTCGGGCGGTCCTGTTGCCGGAGTACGCGACCGAGCCGGTGATGGCGGCGCTGACGCGAAAGATGCCGTGGTACAAGCTCTACACGCCTTGCGTGCCGGTCGGCCTCGCGCTGAGCGACCTGTTCGTGACGAGCTTTCCGCTCGGGTGGATGCCGGCGCGGAGGCTGACGAACCGTACGGCCTGAGGGCAGAGCAAACTCTGCCCCTACATGTGTTGGCCCACGAATGGTCGGCGACACAGCGGCGTGCCTCTGGGGATCAGAAGACATTTCTTTTCCGAACGTGGCGCGGCAGGGTGGCTCAGGGGATCAGAAGACAACCACGGAGGCACAGAGGCACGGAGAGCTTGATGACGGAGGTGCGCCTGAAATGTGGCGTCCAGTCCTCAGTGTCTCCGTGTCTCCGTGGTTTGCGTTTTGTCCGAATGCGGCGCGGCAGCGGCGCACGGCTTCTCAGGTGGCAGAGCCACCGCCACGCCTCAAAAACCGCGGTTCTTGGCGATGGTGGAGTAGGTCTCGGCGACCTTACGCATGGTGCGGGTCTTGGTATTGAGGTCGAGCGCGTAGAGGCCGAGCTTCAGCGACATGCCGTGGTTCCACTCGTAGTTGTCGACGAGGGTCCAGAAGAAGTAGCCCTCGACCGGGAGGCCTTCTGCCAGAGCGCGGTGAAGGGCGCGGAGGTGGGGCTTGAGGAAGGTCTCGCCCGAGTCGTCTTTCAGATCCGGCGTGCCGTTCTCGGTGATGAACATCGGCAGGCCAAAACGATTGGCGAGCACCAGCGACTCGTAGAGTCCGTCGGGGTAGACCTGGAAGAAGCCGCCTTCCAGTGACGGGAGGAAGTCGAGCCAGGGCGAGCCGGCGAGCAACGGACCCGGCAGGGATGTGACGCTGAGGCGCGTGTAGTAGTTGACGCCGATCCAGTCGAGGCGGCCAACGAGGTCGTCGCGCGGGGCGTCGAGGACGCCGTCGATGTTGCGGTCGAGGCGACCGGTGGCGACGCCCTCGAGGAAGATCTCGTTGTGGACCCAGCTCGCGTGGCGGGCCGCGTCGGGGCCGGCGGCGTCGTCGGGATCGGCGGGGATGAAGCTCGCGATGTTGACGACGGTGCCGGCGCGAACGGCTTTGCCGTCCTTGTCGGCGTCGAAGGTGTCCTCGGCGCGAAGGGCATCGACCATACGGGCGTGGCCTTCGATCTGGTTGAAGAGGACGTCGAGCGCAGCCTCGACCTGAAACGCCGCTCCGGGTGGGTGGGAGCGCTCGGAGGAGGGTTGGACGTAGCCTGCGAGCACGGTGGCGAACGGCTCGTTCAGCGTGGCCCAGAGGTCGACCCGATCGCCGAACTTGCGGCCGCAGAAGCCCGAGTAGAGCGCGATGTGTTTGGTGATGCGCTCGCGGTCGAGCCAGCCGCGATTCTGGCAGTTGTCGAGGTCGAGGTGGCAGGCCTTGCCGTCGTGAATCCAGAGCGGCAGCGTGTAGTGATTGAGCGTGACGAGCGGTGTCAGGCCCAGCCGTTTTATCTCGGAAAACAAGGCATCGTAGTAGGCGAGACCCGCGGGGTCGACGTACTGCTCGAGGTCGTCGACCGTGTTGGCGTTGGCCGCCGCGGCGTTGGGGAACAGGCGCGACCATTCGATGGACAGGCGGATCGAGTTCTGGTTGAGCTCGTTCTTCGCGCGGGCGAGGTCCTCTTTGTAGAGCTCACGCATACCGGGGCCGTTCGCGAGCGGCTCGCCGGTGACGAAGGTCTTGTCGGCCCGCGCGATGAGGTCGGGGTCGCTGACCCACTGATACCAGTCGCTGGCGCGGTCCTCGCAGACCTCGGGGGCGAGGGTCGGGCAGCCCGGGTCGCTCTGGAAGCCGGCGACGGCACTTCCCCACAAGAACGACTTCGGGAAGTTGGCCTCCGGGTTCGCGCCGGTGTTTTCCTTGGACTCACAAGCGGGAGCCGAGGCGGCGAGTACCAGGGCGAAGACGAAACGAAGAGGCTGGCGCATGGTGGCTCCGGAGGGGAGGACGGAGCGGAGCTTAGTGAAGTCCTGGACGTCCTGTCACGAGCTCATCGGTTCGAGCCGGCCTGCATGACGCTGTATGAGGACGGTTGCTCAGCGACCGGAAGAGCGCGCGGGCCGGTAGAGCGCGGCCAGGTCGCCAATCACGGCATCGTGGTCGTGGCCGTTGGTGAGCACGAGTGGGCCCGCGATCTCAGGCGGTACAGGAGTTGGCAGCGCGTAGACCGGGGCCTCACCCGTAAACGTCGTGACGCGGCCGCCAGCCTCTTCGAGGATGAGCTGGGGTGCCGCCAGGTCCCACCACGACAAGCCGTGGGTCGCGAGATAGACATCAGCTTGACCGAGCACCAGGCGGCCGACCTTCACACCGACCGACCGGAGTGCGCCGCCGTCGGTGTAGCCGCGGGTGAAGAGCCCGTCGCGAAGCCCGGGACGAATACGGGTCGAGGTCACGAGCCCGAGACCGTCAGACCGTTTGCGCGGCGAGACTGTGAGCGGCCCGGTGGACTTGCCGCCGAGGACTGCGAACGTCCCGCCGCCTCGGGTCGCATAGAAGAGCTCGTCGAAGGCGGGCTCGTACACGACGGCGAGGGCGAGTGTGTAGTGGCCGGCGGGGGAGGGGAGGAGCTGGGCGATCTGGACCGCGTAGCCGCGTGCCCCACCGATGAAGGCCTCGGTGCCGTCGAGCGGGTCGACACACCAGAGCGATTGGTCGGGCCTCGCCGGGGTTGCGATATGCTCCTCCGAGAGGAGGGCATCGTCCGGTCGCTCGCCTTCGAGGCCGGCCCGAATCAGTCGATCGGCGGCCTGGTCGGCTTCGGTGACCGGGGAGGCGTCGGCCTTGTCCGAGACCGAGAAGCCGGACCTACGCACCGCCTCGATGGCGGCCCCCGCTTCACGCGCGAGTGCAATCGCCAGCTCGAGGTCGGTTCGTCGGTGCACCGGTCAGTGCTTGGGGTCAGCTGCTTCGTGCTTGGGGTGCGACGCTTCGTACTTCACGCGCTCTTCTTCGGTCATCGGGCGCGGCGGCGGCTTCTCCAGCATGCCGGCGTCGCGGGCGAAGGCCTGGGTGTCCCAGTTCTGGTTCATCATCGAGCGGGTGTTGAGGTCGAAGTAGGTCAACACGAAGAAGATGCCGACGAAGAGCAGGGTCCCAAAGAAGATGAACGAGTGGAACCGGGTGTCGTACTTCAGGTGCATGAAGTAGCCGATGACGAAGCCGGCCTTGATGAGCGCCACGATCATCGCGGCGCCCAAGGCGAAGGGCCCGAGGTTGGCGTACGACACGAGCACCGTGAGGACGGTGAGCACGAGCAGCGCGCCAAAGACCTGCAGGTAGGTCTTGAGCGGCATCACGTGGTGATGGGCCTCGTGGAGGTTGGCCGGCTTGCCTTTGACGTATGCTTTCGCGTTGGCCGACATGTCACTTCACCAGGTAGAGGAGGGGGAAGAGGAAGATCCAGACCAGGTCGACGAGATGCCAGTACAGGCCGACGTTCTCGACGGGCGTGTAGTAGGCGCTCGAGAAGACTCCCTTCTCGTTCTTGTAGATGATCCACAGGATGAGGCCGACACCGATGAGCACGTGCACACCGTGCAGACCCGTCATGGTGAAGTAGATGCCGTAGAACATCTGCGAGCCGCCATACCAGGCGTCCTGGATCATCATCTGGCCGGTGGTGGGGTCGGCCACATACTCGGCGAACCAGAGGCCGGGCAGGGTGCCGTGTGAGATCTTGGAGGAGTACTCGAAGTACTTGATGACCATGAAGGTCAACGCGAAGATCAGCGTGAAGACGAGGTGCCAACGCGCCTCGACCGGGCGATTGAGCTGGGTCGCGCGGACGGCGAGCGCCATCGTGAGCGACGAGGTGATGAGCACCAGCGTGTTGATGGACCCGAGCACCTTGTCGAGGGTCTCATGCGCGTGCAGGACCATCTCCGGGTAGTTGCTCCGGATGATGAAGTACGCGAGGAAAAGCCCCGAGAACATGAGGATTTCCGTCGCCAGGAAAACCCACATGCCCAGCTTCGCGGCCCCCTCCTGCTGAGCGGAGTTGTCGAAGTGATGCTGCAGGTGCGGCGGGTGATCACCGTGGCCATGACCGTCGTGGCCATGGTCACCGTGCGCGGCGTGCCCGTCGAGGTGGGCTGTGCTCATGGGTGATATCCTCAGTGCTCGGTTCGTGAGAGGCGCCCATCCGCTCGCGTGGATGGGCACCTGGGTCTGGTCAAGTCAGTCGATGGCGTGAGGGCGAGGCGCTGATGACGCCCGCCGCCCGGGTCCTCAGTGGTGTCCCTTGGCGGAGGAGCGCTCGATCTCGGGATAGTTGTACGGATCGGCGTCGACGTGCGGGATCTGGTGGAAGTTGTGCTCGATCGGCGGGCTCTGCGTGGCCCACTCGAGTGAGGCGCCGCCCCAGGGGTTCGGGCCGGCCTTCTTGCCATTGAAGAGGCCGACGACCATGTAGATGAGCGTCCAGATGAGGCCGAGGCCCAGGATGAAGGACCCGATGGACGACATCACGTGGTAGGTCTGGAACTCGGGGTCGTAGGTGGCGTAGCGGCGCGGCATGCCCTGCGAGCCGAGCATGAACTGGGTGAAGAAGGTCAGGTTGAAGCCGATGAAGACGAGCAGCGCACCAAAGAGGGCGGCCTTCTCGTTGTACATCTTGCCGAACATCTTCGGGTACCAGTGGTGGAGGCCGGCGAGCAGCGCGATGACCGTGCCGCCCATCATGACGTAGTGGAAGTGGGCCACGACGAAGTAGCTGTCGTGGAAGTGGATGTCGACCGAGAGCGCGCCGAGGAAGATGCCCGTGAGCCCGCCGATGGTGAACGTGAAGAGGAAGATGAGCGTGTAGGCCATCGGGGCATTCCACGAGATGACGCCCTTGTAGAGCGTGGCCACCCACGAGAAGACCTTGATGGCGGTGGGCACCGCGACCGCGAATGTGAGGAACGAGAAGAGGGCCGCTGCGAACTCGGACTGACCCGAGACGAACATGTGATGGCCCCACACGAGGAAGCTGATGATGGCGATGGCGACCGAGCTGAGCGCGATGGCCTTGTAGCCGAAGATGTGCTTCTTCGAGTGGACCGAGATGACCTCCGAGATGATGCCGAAGCCGGGGAGGATCATGATGTAGACGGCGGGGTGCGAGTAGAACCAGAAGAAGTGCTGGAAGAGCACCGGGTCTCCACCCCAACGCGGGTTGAAGATGCCGACCTGGAACGTGTTCTCGATGAGGAGGAGCATGACCGTGATGGCGAGCACCGGGGTCGCGAGGACCTGGATGACGGCCGTCGAGTAGGAGGCCCACACGAAGAGCGGCATACGATTCCAGGTCATGCCCGGGGCGCGCATCTTGTGGACGGTCACGATGAAGTTCACGCCGGTCAGGATGGACGAGAAGCCGAGCACGAAGACGCCGGTCGTGGCGAGGATGAGCGGGCCGGCGTCGCCGCCGATCTGCGGGTCACCCTTGAGCGAGTAGGGGGTGTAGAAGGTCCAGCCCGTGTCGAGGTTGCCAGCCAGGATGGCGAAGAGGAGGAGTGTCGTGCCTGCGCACCAGATGTAGAAGCTCGCCAGGTTGAGGCGCGGGAAGGCCACGTCCTTCGTGCCGAGCATGAGCGGCAGGAAGAAGTTGCCCAGCGCTGCGGGGATGGCCGGCACGATGAACACGAACACCATGATGGCGCCGTGCAGCGTGAAGAGCTTGTTGTAGAGGTCTTTGCCGAGCTCGGAGTCCGGAGTCATCAGGTCGGCGCGGAACACGAGCGCCAACACGCCGGCTGCGAAGAAGCCGAGCAGTGTACCGACCAGGTACATGACACCGATGCGTTTGTGGTCGACCGTGGAGAGCCACGACCACAGCCCGCGTTTCGCGCGGTAGAAGTCGACCTCCTCCGCGTGGCCGTGCGGATCATGTCCGCCTTTTCCGATCTGCTCCTCGAGCGTTGTCGTCGTCATAACCTATCTGCTCCTGGGTCTGGTCGGGGGAGCTCTTCGCTTCGAGGCGCGTCAGCCATTGTGGGCTGCATCGCCTGGGTTTACCTGGTTCTTCAGGTCTATCTGGCCGCCACCCTGCGTGAGTACGCAGGATGGGGGCTGGAAACTATCACTGCAGCGACTTGATGTAGTCGATGAGGGCGGCCAGCTCGTCTTCGGAGAGGCGCCCCTTGTAGGACGGCATGTTCTTGCCGCCGAAACCGGCCACGAGCTTCTTCTCGGGGTACTCGATCGACTCGCGCAAATAGTCGTCGTCGATCGTGACCGGGCCGGCCGTGGTCTGCTCGGTGCCCTTGGCGAAGACCCCGTGCAGGTTGGGGCCGACGATGATGCCCTGCTCGGGCTTGACGCCGTGGCAGGCATTGCAGCCGTACTTCGCGAAGAGCTTCGGCTTGTAGTCCGGCGACTTCGGGTCGAGCTTGCACTTGTCGGTCTGGATGAACTCCTTCTCCCAATCCTCTTCGGAGAGGACGGTGACGGAGGCCTTCATGTGTGAGTGCGAGTCACCGCAGTACTCGGCGCAATAGACCGGGTACGTGCCGACGCGGGTCGGCGTGACGGTGAAGCCCGTGTAGCGATTGGGCAGCACGTCACGCTTCACGCGGAAGGCCGGGATCCAGAACGAGTGCAACACGTCGGTCGAGCTCATCTGGACGGTGAACGGGCGGTTCACCGGCAGGTAGAAGTCGACGATGTTGTCGCCGTTGGCCAGCGCCACCGAAGTGCACTCGCGATCGAGCTTCGGGTAGCTGATGGACCAGTTCCAGCGCTGCCCGACGACCCGGAGCTGAAGCGCGTCGGCCGGCGTCGCCGAGAGGGCCGTGAAGTCGCGGAAGCCCCAGGCGAAGATGACGACGAGCAGCACGGTCGGGATGGCCGACCAGAGGAACTCCAGCCGGAAGTTGTGGCTGATCGGGCTCGAGCGCCGGTTCGTCGGCGATTCTTTGTACTTCCACGCCCAGTAGCCGGTGAGGGCCATGAGGACGACGAAGAAGAAGACCGAGAGCCAGAGGATGAAATAGAAGAGCGCGTCGACGTTCGCGGCGAAGTCGGAAGCCTGCTCGGGCATCCAGAAGCTCTTACCGTCGGCGAGGAACGAGTTGAAGCCGGTCATGGTCTCGACTCCGAGCGATTCATGAGGGGGAAGGGGAGGGCGGCGCGTTGCTTCTCGCGTCGCCAGTACCGATAGAGCCAGAGGCCGAGCACGAGGACGATGAGACCGCCCCCGATGCGCATGAAGGCCCAGGCGAACGCATACTGGCCGTCCTTGTAGACGAAACAGTTGAGGAGGACCTTGTCACCGAAGGTGCCGAGGTTCCCGTCACCGCTCTCCATGAGAGCGAACTTGAGGTCGTTGGGAGGGATCTGGAGGTTCCAGAGGTAACGACCGATCTTGCCCGCGGGGGTCAAGACGTAGGTCACGGGCGAGTGCGCGTATTGCTGCGTCGCCTCGTCGAACTTCACCGAGTAGCCGACGTTGCTCAGCAGCTCGCGGATGGCTTTCTCGCGTGCCACGAGGAAGGTCCAGTCGACGGCCTTCGCGCGCTCGGCGATCTGGGCCTCGTCGAGGTCTTCGTCCATCTCTTCGGCGAGCAGGCGGACGAGCTCGCGGCGGTAGGTCTCCTGCTTGCCGGCTGCGACCTCGTGGTCGTCGCGCGGGTCGAAGCTCGCGGTGACGATGCGGAAGTTCTCTTTGCCGGGCGACCATCCGAGACCGACCAGGGTCCGGACAAGGCTGTTGAGCTGCTCACTGCAGATGGAGGTGCAGCGATAGAAGTTGAGCGTGAAGACGACCGGCCGTTGGCCATCGAGGTAGTTGCCCAGCGTGACGGTTTCGCCGCTGGGGTCGGTGAAGGGGATCTTGGTGTCGACCATCTGGCCGAGCTTGTTCTTGACGTCGACGCCGTCGAACTCCGGACCCAACGGCGCGACCGCGAGAGCCGCTGGCGCAAAGAGCACCAGCGTCGCGATGAGCGTCGGAGAGAGTATGTTGGCAAACGAGAACATGGTCGGTCAGCGTTCCTTCGATGGTTGGTACTGCACGGGCGTCACGTGGTCACGGACGAGCTCGTGCGCAGGTTACTTGGCGTCGTCGGGATGGACCCAGTCGGGCGGGGGCGGCGCGGGGACGAACAGGGCGGGGTTCGCGAGCACCCGCTTCTTCGCCTCGTCGATGGGCATGCGGTAGCTTACGAGCTTGCCGTCGCGCTCGTACTTGCCCCACGTCGTGAGCGTCGTGAGGTCCCGCTCGATCTTCTCGCGGAGGTCGACGGCCTGGACGCTGGCGACCTGCGAGAGCTGGTTGTCGGTGTGCGCGACGAAGAGCTGATAGACGCCGATCGAGGCGCCGACCATGAGGACGATCATGACGCCGAGGAACACGAACAGGTTCGTGTTCGGGGTCGAGTCGATCTCGTGACCGCCGTCGGTGTAGGCCGAGACCAGGCGAAGGGGCGGGACCGGCTTGCCCGCGTCGGAGTCATGGGAGTCGTGAGAGTCGTGATGATGCGGGTCGGACATGACCGGGTTCTCCTCAGAAGTTCTCGAAGCGGAGCGACTCGGTGAGCCGCGGATCCTTGACGGGGGCGGTCGGGAACTTCGCCGTGAAGAGCGCGAAGAAGCCGATGGCGATGCCGCCGAGGCCCACGAGCGTGAGCAGGTCGGTGATGTGGAGCGAGAAGTGGTCGGTGTGGACCGCCGGCTGGACGAGCCAGAACATGTCGACGTAGTGCGCGAAAAGGATCCACACGGCGCCGATGGCGAGGAACACACGCTTACGTTTGATGTGGCGCGACATCAGGAAGAAGAACGGGATGAGGAAGTGGGCGATGGGCAGGAAGATCGTCAGATACTCCCAGCCGTGCTCGAGGCGGTGCCCATACCAGATGGTCTCTTCCGGGATGTTTGCGTACCAGATGAGCAGGAACTGCGAGACGGCGATGTAGGCCCAGAACACCACGAAGGCGAAGGTCCACTTGCCAAGGTCGTGGTAGTGCTCGGTCGTGATCGCGTCCTTGAGCACCCCCGTCTTCTGGACGGCCATGGCCGACAGAGTGATGGCGGCGCCCGAGACCATGACCGTCCCGGCGAAGTAGTAGACGCCGAAGATGGTCGAGTACCAGTGCGGGTCCAGCGACATCATCCAGTCGATGGCGGCGATGGTCGTCGAGATGGCGAAGAAGACGAACCCGAGCGGGGCCCACCAGCGCATCTTGTGGGTGAGGCCGATATCGCCCGTCTTGTCCTGCTGGGTCGACCAGCGGTGGAGCGAGATGGCGAGCAGCGCCCAGACCGCGACGACGCCGACCGTGCGGCCGATGTAGAAGGCGTTGTCGAAGTAGCTGATCTTCTTCTGCAGGATGAAGTCGTCGGCGAGCTTCGCCGGCTCATGGCTCCAGTGGAAGAGGTCGTGCTGGCCAAAGAAGACCGGGACCACGAGCACGCCCATGACCGGCAGGACGAGCATCCAGTTCTCGGCGATGCGGCGCACGACGATGGACCAGCCAGCGCGGGTGCCGTGCTGGATGAGGACGAAGAAGAGCCCGCCCAGCGCGAGTGAGAGCCAGAACATGTAGGACGTGAGGTAGCTCACGTAGAACTGCTGCTTGCTCTCACCATGCTCGCCATGAGCTTCCGTCGTTCCCAACACGAACGCGAGGATGAGGCACACGACGCCGACACCGATGCCGATGTAGGGGAACTTGCCCCACAGGCTATCGGCGGGCAGGCGCGTGTTCTCTGAAGTGAGATGGGGGAGGTCGGCGTGTGCGGCACTCACGGGGTGGCTCCTTCGAGGCGCGAGCGTTCGGCGGGCGGGAGGTCTGCGAGAGTGGCACGGTGTCCGACCTGGAGGGTGCGGACCCAGGCTGCGATGGCCCAGCGGTCATGGACCGGAATCTGGCTCGCGTAGGGCTTCATCGTGTTCTTGCCGTGGGCGATGACGTCGTAGATGTAGCCGAGCGGCATGGCCTGGAGGCGCGGCTCGAAGTAGCTCGGCGGCGGGACTTTCAGGCCGCGGGCCACGACGATGCCCTGGCCGTCGCCAGCCTTGGCGTGGCACGGCGTGCAATAGACCTGGTAGCGGGCTTCGCCGCGGGCCAGCAGCGCGTCATCGAGGGTGATGCTCGCGGGGAGCCCGTCGAGGAAACGCCCGTTCTCGCCGCGACCCTTGTGCAGGGCGGCGTCGACCTTGGAATGACCCTGTGCGACCGTGCCGACCGGAAGCGGGCGGACCGAGCGATGATCAGGGAACCAGGCGTTGTCCTCCTGCGGGTCGTAGTACTGGACGAAGTCCATGTTCTGGTTCGGGTGGACCGGTGGCACCGAGGACTTGTTGCCGCGGCAGCCGAGCAGCGCGCCGGAGAGCGCGACGGCGAAGGTGACGAATGAAAGTCTCATTCGGGGATCTCCTCGACGTGGGTGGCGCCGAGCTTCTGGAGGAGCTTCTTCGTCTTCTTGGCGTCGTAGAGCGGGTCCTTCGCCTCGATGGCGATGAAGAACTTGTCGTCTGTGACGCGCTCGAAGCGGTCCGAGTTGAAGAGCGGGTGGTGGAAGGTCGGCAGGCGGTTGAGCCCGAACATGCCGAAGACCGCGCCGAAGGCACCGAGCAGGATGGTCAACTCGAAGGTGACCGGGATCCATGCGGGCCAGGAGCCAAACGGCTTGCCGGCGACCATGATCGGGTAGTCGACCACGGTGGTCCACCACTGGATGGTGAGGCCGGCAAACGTCCCGAAGAGCGCCAGCGACAACACGATCCAGGGGACCTTGGAGGCGGGGACGCCCATGGCCTTCTCGAGGCCGTGGACCGGGAACGGGGTGCAGGCGTCCCAGTGGCGGTAGCCCTCGTCACGGACGTTCTCGCACGCGGTGTAGATGGTCTGTGGGGAGTCGAACTCGGCGAGCAGACCCCAGATCTTCTTCTCAGCCATGGGCGTGGACCTCCTTCTTGTCGGAGTGGTCGGATTCGGGGTGCCAGTGCGGGTCGGCCTGTGGGAGCACGGTCTTGACCTCGGCGATGGCGACCATCGGAATGAAGCGGATGAAGAGGAGGAAGAGCGTGAAGAACAGGCCGAAGCTGCCGATGAACGTCGAGACGTCCCAGAAGGTCGGCGAGTAGTAGCCCCACGAGCTCGGGATGAAGTCGGCGGACAGCGACATCGTGATGACGAAGCGCTCGAACCACATGCCGATGTTGACGAAGATGCTGAGCACGAAGAGCACGGCCACGTTGCGGCGCATCTTCTTGAACCAGAAGAACTGCGGCGTCACGACGTTGCAGGTCACCATGATCCAGTAGGCCCAGGCGTAGTCACCGCCGATGCGGTTGAGGAAGGTGAACCACTCGTAGTCGTTGCCGGAGTACCAGGCGATGAAGAGCTCCATGCCGTAGGCGTAGCCGACGAGGCTGCCTGTGAGCAGGATGATTTTCGCCATGTTCTCCATGTGTTTGGTGGTGATGAGGCTCTCGAGCTTGAAGATCCTTCGAGCCGGAATCGCCAACGTCAGCACCATCGCGAAGCCAGAGAAAATGGCGCCGGCGACGAAGTAGGGCGGGAAGATGGTCGTGTGCCAGCCGGGCAGGTTCGAGATGGCGAAGTCGAAGGACACGATCGTGTGCACGGACAACACGAGCGGGGTCGAGAGGGCCGCGAGGATGAGGTAGGCCTTCTCGTAGTTGACCCAGTGGCGCATCGAGCCGCGCCAGCCGAGAGCGAAGCCGCCGTAGATCTTCTTGCGCAGGCCCTTGCTGCGGTCGCGCATGGTGGCGAAGTCGGGGATGAGGCCGACGTACCAGAAGAGGAGCGACACGGTGAAGTAGGTCGAGACCGCGAACACGTCCCACAGGAGCGGCGACATGAAGTTCGGCCACATCTGCATCTGGTTCGGGATCGGGAAGACCCAGTACAAGAGCCAGACACGACCGACGTGGATGGTCGGGAAGAGCAGGGCGCAGATGACCGCGAAGATGGTCATCGCTTCCGCATAGCGGTTGATCGACGTCCGCCACTTCTGTCGGAACAGGAAGAGGATGGCGGAGATCAGCGTGCCTGCGTGGCCGATGCCGACCCAGAACACGAAGTTGACGATGGCCCAACCCCAGCCGACCGGATTCTGGAGGCCCCAGATGCCGGTGCCTTCCCAGATGAGATAACCCACCGAGACAAGCAGCAGGCCAAGTCCCATGACGGCGGCGCCAAAACCCATCCACCAACCTTTGTAGTTGGTGAGCTCGAGCGGGGCGGCGACGGCGTTGGTGACGTCGGCAAAAGATGGGTTGTTCAGCGCGAGAGGCGCGCGTCCCGCGACCGGGTCTAGGGGGTCCACCAGGTCAAGGGCGTCGTGTGCAGTCGCCATATCACACCAGGTCCGGGTTGGGGTTTCTCAGCTTGGCGAGGTAGGTGGTCCGTGCGCGCAGGTTGAGCTCGCGCAGGAGCTGGAAGTTGCGTCCCTGGCTCTTGGCCTTGGACACGTTCGAGTTCGTGTCTCTGAGGTCGCCGAACGCGATGGCGTCGGCCGGGCAGACCTGCTGGCACGCCGTCGTGATGGCGCCGTCCTGGACGCGTCCATCGCCGTGCACCTTGGCGTCGATCTTGGCGCGATTGATACGCTGGACGCAGTAGGTGCACTTCTCCATGACGCCGCGGAAGCGCACGGTCACGTCGGGGTTCTTCTGCATCTGCGTCAGCGGGTGCAGGTCCGCGTTGAAGTTGAACCAGTTGAACCGGCGGACCTTGAACGGGCAGTTGTTCGAGCAGTAGCGGGTACCGATGCAGCGGTTGTACGCCATATCGTTGGTGCCCTCGTTCGAGTGGACCGTCGCCTTCACGGGGCAGACGGCTTCGCACGGAGCGGTCTCGCACTGCTGGCAGGGGAGGGGCTGGAGGACCGCCTGCGGGTCGTCCTCGGAGCCGCTGAAGTAGCGGTCGAGGCGAATCCAGTGCATCTCACGGCCGTTGGCGACCTGGTCCTTGCCGACGACGGGGATGTTGTTCTCCGCCTGGCAGGCGACCATACACGCGTTGCACCCGGTGCAGGCGTTGAGGTCGATGCTCATGCCCCACTGATGAACGCCATTGAGGTAGACGTCATCGGTCGTCGCGCCACCTGCGAGAGGCTTCTCGTTCGGGCGCTCGGGGTACATCCAGCTCTTGATCTTCTTGTCGTCGAAGACCCGGTCGTTGATGCGGTCGGGGAAGTTCGGGTCCTTGGCCCACTCGTCCTTGGTCGCCTGGAAGGCGATCATGCGGGGCTCGAAGGGCTGCGAACCCTTACCGGCGTCGTAGGTCGAAGGCGTCGCTGCCGGGCCGAATCCATCGACGGCGCGGGGGGTGAGCGAGTTGCCGCTCGGCTGGACGTTCGCCAGGATGACCGAACCGCCCGCGGCAGACATGCTGCCTTCGGTGAACCAGCCATCGACCGGGACCGCCTGCCAGGCCGCAAAGCCGTGCTGCAGGGCGACCTTGCCGACTCCTTCACCCGCCCGGCCGTGACCGACCGTGATGGCGATGACACCATCGGCGAGACCGGGCATGAGGTACACGGGCAGGGCGACCGAAGAGGCGCCAGCCTTGACGTCGATGAGCTCGCCGTTGGCCAGCCCGTTGGCGGTCTTCTTGTTGACGAGCGCCGGGTTGTCCCAGCAGTTCTTGCTCATCGGGTCCGGCAGCTCGCGCAGCCAAGCGTTGTTGGCATGCCGGCCATCGAGGATGTTCGCGTCGAGGCCAAAGACGACCTCGGTTGCGGCGGTCGGGCGGGCCGCGCCGACGGTGATCGCGTCGGCGGCCTTGCCGAGCTCGGGCGTGGCAGTCGCCGGGGTGGCGACCACGGCGATTCCGTCGTGGAGCCAGGTCTCCCAGGTGATTTCCGAGAAGCCTGCGACCACGGCCTTCCAGGTGTTGCGCACGAGGTCGTAGCCGTTGTCGTTCTTGCCGGTGGTGATCCGGGCGAAGAGCTCGAGCGCGCTCGGCGTGTGGTGCAGAGGGTCGATGAGCGGCTGCTGGATCGCGTTGGCACCCGTGAGGGTCGCGAGATCACCCCAGGCCTCGAGGTAGTGCGAGATCGGCAGGTGCAGGGTCGCGATGGCGCCGGTCTCGTCGCGGTGCAGGCCCGCGTGGACAAGCGTCGACTTACCGAGCAGCTCGGCCAGGCCGAGCGCGCCGGGGGCGGCGAAGGCCGGGTTGCAGTCGAGCGCGAAGACCGGGCCGGTGATGGCGCCACCCTTGAGGTCGGCGGCGAGTGCCACGAGGTCACCCATCGGGGGCAGCGTGGTATCGCGGTGCCAAGTCTGGAGCTGGCTGTCGTTGGCGCCGAGCGCCGTATTGATGGCGTAGGACAGCGCGTGGACCCACGCCGGCTGGCGATAGCCGACGAGCACGATGCCCTTGCCGCGGTTGTTGGCGAGGTCAGCGGCGAGCGCGTCGACGAGCACTTTGGCAGGGGCGCCGAAGTCCGCGATGCTGGCGGCGTTGGCGGCCTGGGCGATGGCGCCGTCGAGCGCAACCCCGCGACCAGAAAGCGCTTTCGCGAGCTGGATGAGCACCTTGCCGACGTCGCCGGCCTTGGCGCGCAGGCGGTGATCGGCGACCGCACCGGTCACGCTGAAGACCGGCTCGACCACGTAGAGGCGGTTCATCGGGTCGCCCGGGTTTTCGACCCGACGCTTCTTCGAGAAGGCCTTCGTGTGGCGGACGGCGCTCGCCTCGGTGCCGAGGAAGTCGGCATCGAAGCTGGCGATGAAGTCCGCACCATTGAGGTTGGAGACGGCGTAGGCCTGCGGACCCGCGACGAGCTCGCCGGCGGCCATGGCGTTGGCCGGCCACAGCGCGTCGGCGCGGTAGAAGCGCGCGTTGGGCAGGGTCTGCTTGGCCTCGGCGATGAGCCTGCGCAGCGTCGGCGACATGACCGCGGGCAGGACGAAGGCCGAGATCGTGGTCTTCGCTGCGGCGGCCTGAGCGTCGAGGAGCTCGAGCGCCTTCTCCCACGAGAGGACGGCGTTCGCCTTGTCGGTCGGCGTGACCGACCGATCGAGGTCGTAGAGGCCGAGCACGGACGCCTGAGCGGTCGTGTTGGTCGCGCCGAGCGACTCGGGGTGGGCCTTGTTGCCTTCGAGCTTGGTGGGGCGGCCCTGGTGCGATTCGACCACGAGGCCGAGCACAGTTGCACCCTCCTGGTAGGCGGTCGCGAAGTAGAGCGGCTTGCCCTCGACGACATCCTCGGGACGCGTCGCGTAGGGGACGAGCTTCGTCACCGGCTTGCGGATGCAGCCCTGGAGGCCGACGCCGGCAAGGGCTGCCGACGAGCCCATCACGCCGAGGAAGGTGCGCCGGGACAGGCCCGACATCTCGACCTCGGGCGACAGCTCGACCCGGTCAGATGCGGACGGGGAGGCCGTTGAGCCCTGCATGGCGAGGTCGTCGTAGCCGACCCACTGGGACTTCATGGTGGTTGTCTCCGTAGACTTGGTCATCGGTGGCATCCGGAGCAGTTCGAGATGGGCGGGTTCAGGTGGTCAGCCGGAATGACGCCGTGGGGGACGACGTCGACATCGAACTTCCGCTTGCGATTCGGATCTTTGGCCGGGTCGTACGCATCGGCGTCGGCCGTGGACCATGCCATGTTGGTGACCTGGTCCACCGGGCGCAGGTGCGGCTCCGGGTTGCGATGGCAGTCGAGGCACCAACCCATCGAAAGGGGTTCGGCCTGGTAGACGACCTCCATCTGGTCGATGCGGCCGTGGCAGGACGCACACCCGACACCCGCGTTCAGATGAACGGAGTGGTTGAAGTAGGCGTAGTCCGGGAGCATGTGGACCTTCACCCACTCGAGCGTGGACTTGCCCTCGTAGCTGTCGATCACCGGCTGAACACGCTTCTGGCGCTCACCCAGGTCGAGGTTCGCGTGGCAGTTCATGCACGTCGCGTTGGGCGGGATGGACGCGAACGCTGCCTGCTCGACCGTGGAGTGGCAGTAGCGGCAGTCCATGCCCATCTCACCGGCGTGCAGCTTGTGCGAGAACGGCACGGGCTGCGTCGGCATATAGCCGACGTCGGTGAAGCGCGGGGAGAAGTAGTACCAGATGACGAAGACGACGCCGCAGAGGGCGACGGGTGCGCCGACCCCGACCATCAGCGGAATCTTGTTCGTCCATTTCGGGAAGATTTGAGCCACTTGAAATGTCCCCTTCCTCAGCGCGCCGGCCAGCGCGTGTTCACTGGATGTCTCCGCTGGGGCTGGCTTGGCCAGGGTGCCCAGAAGAGCTGATCCGTTCGGCCCGACGACCCGAGAAACTAGAGTCGAAGGCTGTTGGGAGCTGGCCGCCTAGGCCAGTAGATTCGATGTCGCTCGCGGCGGTGAGCCCCAACCACGGAGTCGATGAGATGGCGGATAGGCCTGCCGGATCGTTTGGGAACCCCATGCCCTTGTCGGGGCTCCCTGGGTCCTCGGCGGCGCGGAAGCTAGCAGCGGTTCTCGTCGCTGGCAACGCTTTCATGGACCCCTTTTCACCCTTTTGTGGTGAGGCCGGAAGGGCGTTCTGCCACCGTGGCGAAAAGGTTTTCAGGTATTGAATGACGGCGTCCAGATCCGTTCCCTGTAGCTGAGGCCAAGGAGGCATGCCGGTTCCAGGGATTCCGTTGGTGATGATGCGGCCGAGCTCGGCGTCAGTCGGCATGGCGCCGGGCTTTTCGACACGCTTGAAGTCAGCGACCGAAAGGTCACGGGGATGCGGGTCGAGCTGGCGCGCCTGCGGGGTGTCGGCCTTGCCCGAGTAGCCATGACAGGTCGCGCAATAGCGATTGTAGAGGTCCTGACCACGCTCGAGGGTCTGGACCTCGACGATGCGGTCGCCGAACTTGAGCGGCTTGTCGAAGGCCGGGCGGCCACAAGCCGACGCGAGCGACGCGGTTGCGACGGCCGACAAGCAGATGAGGATACGAGTGTTCACCGCCCCTCCTGCTGGGTCTTCTTGTGTTCGGCGGAGAGAAAACGCGCGTAGTCGACGATCAGATCGAGCTGCCCGGGTTCATCGCGGAAGTGGTGGAGAATATTGCCGTTCGGGGCAACCAGCACGAGCCGCATCGAGTGTGAGATGTCGACGATGCCGTTCTTCGTTTCGCGCTGGCCCATCTCCGAGGCGAAGCCCTGGACGACTTTCGTGATCGCCGGGCGCGGACCCGTCAGCAGGTGCCAGCGCTTCGGGTCGGCGTCGAACTGGGCGCCCCAAGCGGTCATCGCGGCGGGGGTGTCGAACTCGGGGTCGACCGTGAAGGAGACGAGGCGAACGTCGAGGTCGCCCAGCTTCTTTGCGAGCTCCTGGTTCGCGCGACCGATAGCCGGGCAAACGGTCTTGCACGACGTGAAGAAGAAGCTCGCGACCCACACCCGGCCATCGAGGGACTTGGAGTCGAAGGTGGCGCCGGTCTGATCCTGCAGGGTGAAGGCCGGGGCCTGGCCAAGGGAAGCGAGCGGAACGAGCTTACGACCGCCGCACGTGCGCATGATGGTGAGCGACAGGACACCGACGATCGCTGCCAGAATCCAGATGTGTTTGACGTACCAGGGCTTGGGGGTCGCGAGCTCGGAGTTCAAGCAGCCCCCTTCGTGATACGCTTGGCGCGGGCTACGTAGACCGCGAGTGCGAAGGCGAGGACCGCGTAGGCGACGAGGGCCAGAAAGGTCGTGACGGGTGACGTCGAAGCGATGGCGCTCGAGCCACCCTCGAAGCCGTGGCGGAGCCCATCGAGCCCGTAGGTCATGGGGTTGACGGCAGATACGTAGTGGAGCCAGCCGTCGGTCGGCAGCGGGAACATGGCACCCGATATGAGCCAGAGCGGGATGAGGAGAACCCCCATCAGGGCGTGGTAGGCGTGGGTGGTCGGGCAGAGCCAGGCGAGCGCGAAGGCGAGCGAGGTGGTGCCGACGGTGCCGAGGAGGAAAGCCAGGATGAGGGAGGCGAAGTTGATCTCGGCCAGCGAGTAGCCGGCCAGCGTGCAGGCCGGCAGCACGAGCAGGAACTGGACGATGGCGATGGACAAGACGCCGAGCACCTTGCCGAGCACCATGGCGGCGCGTGACCCAGGTGCGACGAGGACCTGCTGCAAGAAGCCGTGATCGCGGTCTTCGATGACGGCCATGGTCGCGAAGATGGCCGTGAAGAGGCCGATCATCGCGACGAGACCAGGGAAAAAGAAGCGGCTGTAGTCGAAGTTGGGAAGGTTGAAGACTTCCCCGAAGCCCGAGCCGAGCAGCGCCCAGAGCAGGAGCGGCTGCAAGACGAGGCCGACCCAGCGCCCGGTGTCGCGCCTGAGGCGCAACAAGTCACGCCGCAGGAGTGTCAATGCGAGCGCGGCGCTGCCGTTCGACGTGGCCGCAGGGGCGAGCTCGGGGACGAATTCCGGGGCAACCTCGGTCGGGAGGGCGACGGTCGGTGGCGGGAGCACTGGCATCACGCGGCCTCTGGCAGGTCGGAGGCGAGGGTCGCGCCGGTGAGCTTGGCGAAGACGTCCGCGAGGGTGGG
Organism: uncultured Myxococcia bacterium; assembly: GCA_942493285.1. Classification (GTDB taxonomy): domain Bacteria; phylum Myxococcota_A; class UBA9042; order PHBI01; family PHBI01; genus WYBB01. The sequence continues at coordinate 3,204,988 of OW818691.1, read as the reverse complement.
GCGCTTGAGCGCGATGGTGTCGAGGCGGTCTTTCGGAAAGAGCTCGACCACACGCACGAGCAATCGAGCGCCGTCTTCGCCGGTCGGGACTTCGCAGGTGACGTCGCCAAGGTGGCCATCACCCTCAGAGGTGCGGGTCACGAGGCCGAGCTTGGCCGCGATGACGCCGGCGACCTCGTCCGAACGTTCGGCGCGAACGAGGATGAGGTCCTCGCCCAGCTGCTTGATGAGGTTTGCCGGGCTGCCTTCTGCGACGATGCGGCCGCGGTGGACCAGCGCCAGGCGGTCGCAGAGTGCGGCCTCGTCGGGGCGGTGTGTGGCCGTCACGATGGTCAGTCGGTCGGCTTCGCGGCGCTTGGCGAGAGCGGTCCAGAAGGCGCGAAACGCGTGCTCGTCGAGGCCCGAGGTGGGCTCGTCGAGCAGCAGCGCCGTGGGTCGGCCGATGAGGGCGCGTGCCAGATCGAGGCGTCGCTTCATACCGCCCGAGTACGTCTTGACGCGGTCGTCGGCGCGGGCGCTCAGGTCGAAGGCTGCGAGCAGCTCTTCGATGATGGCCGGGGTCATGGCCTTGTCGACGCCGCGCATCTGGGCGGCGAGGGAGAGGTTGTCACGCGCGGTGAGCTGGCCATCGAGGCTCGGGCTCTGGAAGACAACGGAGAAGGCCGAGCGCGCACGCGGCGAGGTCGGTGAGACGTCGGTCCCAGCCAGACGCCAGGTGACGCTGCCGGATTCCGGCAGGTGAAGGCCCGCGAGCAACGACAATGCGGTCGACTTGCCAGAGCCGTTGGGGCCGAGCAGCCCCAGGTGCTCGCCGCGTCTGACGGAAAGCGAAAAGCCATCCAGGACGGGCGGTTGCGGGGTGTTCTTGGCCTTCTTGCCAGCCTGCCAGCGGAAGGTCACCGCGTCGAACGAAGCGACGTCCGAGGCATGTGCTCCGAGCAAGCCTGGGGCGTTCGCGGTCGTCCGCGTTTCGGGAAGTGATGCGGTCACAGCAGAACGTCGATTGACAGGCCGGCGATGAGGACCGGGAGGTAGATGAGGGACGCGATGAAGAGCTTGTGAGCCCAGCGGTTCACGTTGTCGGGCACGTTGTCGCGGGTCCCGGCGGCGGGCCAAGGGCCTCGCACCGTCATGACGATGTAGCCGAGCCCGGCGATGGCGGCCGTGATGCCATAGACCCAGCCGGCAACGCCTGTGAAGGGGAGTGCGAGGCTGACCGGCAGGATTGTCAGCGCCCAGAGGATGGCCTGGATCTTCGAATTGCGAAGGCCTCGAACGCCCGGGACCGTCTTGATGCCGGCGGCCTCGTAGTCACGCTTGCGGACTACCGAGATGGCGATGAAGTGCGGCATCTGCCACACGAAGAGGACGCCGAACAACATGAGGCCCGGCGCGTCGAGGGTACCCGTGACGGCCGTCCAACCCATGAGCGGCGGAACCGCGCCGGGGATGGCGCCGACGACCAGCGCCAGCGGTGCCTTGTACTTCATCGGGGTGTAGACGCCGACGTAGCTCGCGATGGCGCCCAGCCCGAGCAGGGTGGTGGCGAGATTCGAGCAGGCGGCCAGGATGGCCACGCCGATGACGCCGATCGCGACGCCAAAGACCAGCGCCCCGGTCTCGGAGATCCGCGCTGCAGCCAGCGGGCGGTTGCGGGTGCGGCGCATGAGGCCGTCGGTGCCGCGCTCGAGCCACATGTTGAGAGCGTTGGCGCTCGCGACGGCCAATGCGGTGCCCAGCAGCGCCAGGATGGCCGCGCCGATGCTCAGCGGAAAGGCACCGTCGGCCGCGCGCGGCGCGAGGAACATCCCGCCGGCCGTCATCAGGATACACATCCGATTGATCGACGGCTTCGTGAGCTCGACGTAGTCACGTGCGACCGACCACACCGGGCGACTCGCGCGGGCGCTCGGGGCAGGGTGGTCAGTGCGGGCCGGGGTCTCGACTGAGAGGCTCATGCGACCACCTCGTGACCGGTCGGAGGTGGTGCCGAAGGGGAAGGCGGGGAGGTCGTGCGCCCGCGGCGCTCACCGAGCGGGCCGAAGCCGACCCAGACAGCCGTCAGGACACCGAGCAGCAGGCCGCCGATGGCCGTGTGTAGGGTCACGACCCAGACGATCTTGCCCGAGATGACCGTAACGAGGCCGAGCGCGACCTGCGCCGTCACCAGCACCAGCGGGGCCCAGGCGAGTGCAGCGATGTGCGGCCGGCCTGCAGCCAGTGCGTCGCGGCGCGCCTTCACCGAGGCATAGGCGACGACGACCAGGACCGCATAGCCGAGGAAACGGTGGAGCATGTGGAGCTGCTGCAGCGCGAGATCCGGCCACAAGCCCTGGCCCCCGCAACCGACCGGGTCGGTGCCGCAGATCATGCCGGCGCCGAAGTGGCGGATGATGCCGCCGAGCAGGATCTGGCCCAGGGTCAAGATGGCGGCAAAGAGCAGCAGACCGCGCGGGAAGCGGGCGCCCCGGGTCGGCTCGGCCCGGCGCGACGGAGCGAGCCGCCAGGTCAGCACGATCATCAGCGCCAGGAAACCGTAGCCGACGACGAGGTGCGCGGTCGACAGGTAGGGGTTGAGGCCGAGCAGGACGGTCAGGCCGCCCAGTGCGCCCTGCGCGATGACGAGGAGGAACGCGGCCAGCGCCATCCAGCGTGTGGTGGTCGCCAGGTTGGGTGCGGCCCACGAACCGAGCAGGGTCAAGGTCGTCAAGACGCCGACGAGCCAGCCCCAGAGGCGATGGCCGTGCTCGTAGAGGACGCCGCCGGTCATGGCCGGGAACGGGTCGCCGTTGCAGACCGGGATGAAGTCGACGGCTACGAGCGCCACCCCCAGGCCGCTGATGGCGATGCCCAGGTTGCGCTTGGCCTTCGACAGCAGGAAGACGGCGATGCCGATGCCGATGACGGGCAGGGCGACCGCGGTCGTCGCCATGCCCCACTTGAAGGACCAGTCGGCGCAGGCAAGCGAGCTGCCGGTCGGGTTGACCGTGCCGCCGATGAGCAACATGAGCCAGGTCGCGACACCGGTCAGGACGGAGGACACGAACAGGACCCGGGGCCCGATGAGCTTGGCGATTGCCGCGCGCAGGGTTGTCAGGGGCGAGCCGCCAGCGGTATCGGGGCTGGATGCGGTCACAGCGCCACCCCCTTCTGGCCGGACTTGCACCACGAGTCGAGCGCGCGCCAGGCCTGGGTGCACGACTCCTTGATGCCTTTCTTGGACTTGCGGTCGATGCCGCGGTCCTTGCACTTGTTGTAGGCCCACTGGCTCGGCTTCTCTTTGTTGCCGATCTCCGCACACAGGGCCGATCGGTCCTGGCCTGCCAGGCACTCGCCGACAATGCGCGGCACGGCGTCCACACACATGCGGCCAGGGGCGTCGCAGGCCTTGTCGTGCCAGTCGAGCGCCTCGGCGACACACTCCGGGCCGGTCATGGACGCCCCGCGTTCACGCATCTCGCGCATCTTGTCGCCGACGCCCTCGGCGCCCGATGCCGCACGGAAGTACGTCGTCGCCCCGAGTGCCGCGCCGATCACCATGCACGCACCGATGACGATCCACGCCCACTTGCCACTGCGAATAGGGGCGTTGCCCGCTGGACCCTCAGGGGTCTGATTCGCAGGAGCAGAACCGGCCGCAGGCGCATTAGCGCCGCCGGCCACGATGTTTCCGGCCGTTTGTATGCTCATCCCGGGGGGCTATTAGACTCCCGGGATCGGGAAAGCAACGCTTACCGACGGACTTCGCCCCCGGTTATCGGTGGTTGTTCTGACACCCATCGTGGAGGTGAGTGTGCTTTTTGACACACCTCAGTCGGGGTCGCATCAAGCTTCGCCCGCACCCGCCATTCTGCTAGACAGTCCGCGTGAACGCACTCCGCATCATCGATGTCGACGAGGCGACCCAATCGTTGCGGTCGGGCGGGGTCGTCGCCCTTCCGACCGAGACGGTCTACGGCCTCGCGGCGAACGCGCTCGACCCTGCTGCGGTGGCCCGGATCTTCGAGATCAAGGGCCGGCCAACCCACCACCCACTTATCGTGCACGTCGCGTCTGCCGCGCACACGACGGGCTGGGCCGAGCTCGGACCCGCCGGCTTGGCCCTCGCCGCGGCCTTCTGGCCCGGGCCCTTGACGCTTGTCCTGCCGCGCGGCCCGCTGGCGCTCGACGCGGTAACCGGCGGCCTCGAGACGGTCGCCCTGCGGGTGCCGGCGCATCCGGTCGCCCTCGACGTCTTGCACCGCTTCGGGGGCGGGCTCGCCGCCCCGAGCGCCAACCGGTTCGGGCACGTGTCGCCGACCACGGCCGCCCACGTGGCGGCCGACCTCGCCGACGAGGACATCGGGCTCGTCGACGGCGGCCCATGCACCATCGGCATCGAGTCGACGATCGTGGACCTCACGACCGAGCGCCCCACGGTCCTGCGTCTCGGGGCCATCTCCGCCTCTGCCATCGCCGACGTCATCGGTCGCGATGTGGCTCACAGCCTGGCTGCCGACCAGAGCCATGGCCGTGCCCGGGCGCCGGGCCAGCTCGCGAGCCACTATGCGCCGCGCGCCCACCTCGAGATCGTCGCGCGTGAGGACCTCGAGCGCCGCCGGTCGGAGCTCGCTGCTCTGGGGCGCGGGCTCGTCGCGGTGATCGGCGCCGAGCTCGGCGACACCCCGACTGCCTGGGCGCGTTCGCTTTATGCGGCTCTGCGCGAGGCCGACGCGGCCGGACCGCAGACGATCCTCATCGCGCCGCCACCGCCTGGACCGATGCACGACGCCGTCGCCGACAGGCTGCGCCGCGCCTCAGCCCCACGCGCCTAGACCCAGCGCGCCCGATTCACGGAGCGGGATCGGTCGGACATGCCTCGAGCTCGATGAGGCGGGTCACGGTCCAGGTCTTCGGATCGACGATCGCGATGCGCCCGAGCTGCAGCAGGACGAGCGACTCGATGGGAGAGCCGAGCGCCAGCATCGCGCCGCCCTCGGGCGCGCCATAGACGTTGCCGTCCTCGGATTTCTTGATTGTCGACGAGAGGTTCACGGTCTTCTTGTGGGCGCCCGTCTTGCCGTCGTGAACAAAGATCCCAAGCCCGTACTGCTCGCGGAAGGCGTAGTCCCCGTTGTCGAGCTTGACCGGCGCGACGCCAAAAGCAGCAGCGCTGTTCTCGAGCCCACCCAGTCGGTGCGCGATGGCCCCGGTCTTGGGGTCGAGGAAGTAGCCCATGGCGCCCGGCCCCGCACAGACGCCGGCCTCGACGTAGAGCATCGCGCCCGCGAACGACACGACGGGGCAGGGGCTCCCGAGCGCATCCAGCGACAGCTCGCTCACCTTCTCCCCTGTTGCGCGCGAGAAGACGATGACACGTTTGCCCTCGGTCTCGGCCGAGCCGTCGAAGAAGGGCGACACCGCGTAGAACTCGGCGTTCTCGACGACCGCGTCGACGAGCAGCCCACCGGTCTCGAGGCGTTTGAAGGGGGCCTTGGGATCGTCGCTCGGTCCGATGCGCGCCTCGACCGTCTTTCGGTCCTTGCCGACCTTGCTGTTGGCGCTCGCCTTCGGTTCGGGCTCGGGGGCGAGCAACGCGGCCAGGCGGCTGGGCGCCTTCTTCAGCTTGTCGATCACGCGTGTATCGAGGTCGAGGGCCCAACAGCTTGCCGCCATCTTGCCGTCCTCCGCCGCGGGTTCGAACAGGCAGAGCTCGAGCTTGCGGCCGTCGAGCGCCGGCGCAAAGAACGAGTTGCCCCAGTCGACGTCGATCCCCGCAATACACGTGCCCGTCGTCTTTTCGAGCGGCGGCACTTCGGCTGGCTTTTCGAGACGCCAGGCCTCGACGACCTGCTTTTCGCCGTCATCCGGTTCCACCGGCGCCGCCGGTTCTCCGGCAACCTCGGTCACAGCCACGACCGCGTCGCCCGCGGCTGGATCTGCAGCTGCCCCTGCGTCCGCCGGCGGTGCGCTGGTGTCGGCCTCAGCCGGCGCTGCCCCTGGGCTCGTAGTGTCGCCGCCCGATGGCGCCGCAGCCGCATCGGCCGGGTTCTCCGCTGCCACCGGCGCAGCAGCACCAGGGGAAGCGTCGGCTGAAGCGGGGTTCGCGGGCGCTACGGGTGCCGGCCCCGACTTGGAACCACAGGCAGAACCGCCCAGCAGAGCGGAGAACGAAATGGCAACGGCGAGTCTCATGCAGGACCTCCTGGAAGCCCAACGAGAATCGCCGTTTGCCCGCGCTTTCGCAACGGCCCCTGGCCGACTTGGAGCCTGTCAGTTCTTACGAAACGTAAACGGCCACTGGACGACGCACTCGCCGCCCTCGGGTGCTGCGAACTGGATCTTGCTGATTTCTTTGCTCAAACACTGGCCGACCTTGTCGTTCCCGAGCGCATTGCTGCCGACCCGGACACTCTTGACGGCCCCGCTCAACCCGATGACGAAGTTCATCGCGACGCGCCCCTCGATGTCTTTTTCGAGCTGCAGCTCGCGCTCGTAGCAGAAGCGGAACGCGGCGGTCTTACGCGCCATCTGCGTCTTGATGTCGGCCGCGTTGCAGAACGCCGCCGACGGCGCTGGGCCTGGCTCGGGCTTGTCCACGACCTTCTTGCCCTTCTCGGGTTTGTCGGTGAGGCCACGCGTACTCGGGACCGGCGCCTTCGAGAAGAAGACGACCAGCGACGAGACACACGGGGTCCCGCGACAGCTCGCGTTCGGCCACACGAGATCGAAGCCCTCGCCCTTGCCGAGGCTGTCGACATTGAACTGCTCCCAGCTCGCGACGCCCAGTTCCTGCAGGTGTCGGCCGACCTTCAGGACTTCGGCGGTGTTGGCGTCGTCGGTCGCTACGAGATGCACCAGGCGGCCAGCGTCGGCCAGCTCGGCGATGGTCTTGGTCGCGTCGGACACTGACTGCAGCACCGTTGTGTCCACCCGTTGCGCAACGGGCGCACCTTCCCCGGTGGGGGCGGCGGGGTCTGCCGGATTGGCCGGATTCGCCGTATCTGCGGGCGGGAGTGGGACACGTAGGCGGACCAGGCGCTCGCCGCGCCAGCCCTGTTGGGCCGAGGTCGGCAGCTTGTCGGCGACACCCGCCTCGATGGCCTTGGCGCCGTCCTTGGTCTCGGGCGCGAAGATCTCGATGCCGTCTTTGGAGACCACCAATACGAGCGGCGACTTCTTCAACGAAGCCGGCATCGACTCCGCCAGGCTTGGAGCCACACGCGCGGCCATCGCCAGGGTCTCGTCGTTCTGTCCGCCGCGGACCACCGCAAACGAGCTCGCACCTGCGGCCATGAGCCCATCGAGCACCTTCGTCACCGCGGCGACCGGGGCCGCCCCGTCGAGCGCCAGGAGGACCGAGCCCCGCGCCGAGACCGGGTCCGCGGGCCACGGCACCACCACCTCGGGGGCCTTGGCGAGCTCACCGTCGAGCGCCGCCCGCAGCGCGATGAACCGGTCGCTCACGAGCGGCACGTGTCCCGTCTCCTTGTCCGGCTCCGACTTGGCCAGGTCTTCGATCGAAACCACCGGCGCCGCCTCGAAGTGGAAGTCGCCTGGCCCCCACCGCTTGCCGTCCGGTGCGACGATGGCCCGAACGCCGATCCTCAGGCCGTCGGCCGCGAGCGACACCACGGTTGGCGGCGCATGGCTCGCACCCACACCCTCGAGCCCGAGTACACTGGCCAGAGCCTGCGGTGTCGCCACGGGCAGCGCGAGAAGTCGTGGCGCCCCGGCTTCGCCACGGCTGGCGGCCTCGAGCCACATTCCCGCGATGGCCAGCAGGTTGGCCGGCTCGTCGACCAGGGGCCCTATCGCTTCACGCGCCGCAGCGATCGTCGTGCAATAGGCTGCCTTGGGCTCCGACACACACTTCAGCGCGGCGGGAGCGGTCGCGACCGTCTCCGGGACGGCCCCACACGCGTCGCAGACCAGAGGGCCGACCTTGCTCGCGAAGCTCTCGAAGCTCTGGTTGCCGAACTGCAGGTTGTTCCTCAGGTGCTGGTTGACCGCGGCGCGCAACGCGTTGCCCTCCGGGCTCTGGGCTGCGATGAGCGCGTGGATCCGCTCGGCCGGAGGCAGCCGCTCGGCCTCGACTCCGCGCATCGCGAGCATGGCCCGGGCGGCGGCCGCGATATCGGCAACCTCGGGCGCCGTTGCTCCCTCGACACTGGTCAGCGCGAGGCGGAGCTGGGCCACAATCGCATCCGAGTCCAGCGGCGCGTCGCCGATCGACGGCACGGAGCCCACGACCACGAGCCGCAGTCGGGCCGAGGCGATCTTGGCTTCGGGCGTGCCTTCGGCCGTCAGGGCATCGGCCAGCTCGAGCGCCTTCTTGGCGTCGTCGCCAGCCCTCTGGGCCGGAGCGCGCGCCAGGAACTCCGTCGCCTCGGAGAGTCGCGACGGCTTGGGAGGCGGTGCCACGTCGACCGCCGCCACCTCGGGCGCCGGCGCTACCGTGTCCGCCACCGGGGCCTCCTTGCCACCGCAGGCCATCATCATCGCGGCCACCGGCCACCACCCGCGATGCTTCGCGCGCCATAGCATGCGGTTGGGCGTGTTCCCGGGAGAAGGATTGCGTCGGGTCGGCATGGGGCCTCCATTGGGGCTGTGGCCGCGGTCTCTTCACGAGCAGTGGGCCAAGGTGCGGACGCACTAACGCGCGCCATCCCCCTTGTCCATCCTCTGTGACCAGCGCGACCAGCGTGACCAGCGCGCAGCCTCCCCCCCTGCCGCACGAAGCCCAGAATGGCCGGCCGGCGCCACGCGGCTTCCGCATGGGGGCCCTCCTCACGTATGGTGGCGCCATGATGGACCGCCGCTTTGCCCCGATTCCGCTGGCGCCGCTCGCCCCGGATTTGTTTGTCGGGCCCGCCCCGCTTGCGCCTGAGGACATCGAGACGCTGCGGGGCCTCGGGATCACACGCCTGCTCTCGCTCCAGACCGACCGCGATCTCGGCAGCTTTGGCCTCCGTTGGTCCTCGCTCTGGCAGCTCCACCTCGCCAAGGGCATCCAGGCCACCCGCATCCCCATCGTCGACTTCGACAAGAACGACTTCGCCAGACGCCTTGGCGAGGCGGTCGCGGCCCTCGACGAGCTCATCGCAGACCCCGCTTCGCCCAACCGCGTCTATGTCCACTGCACCGCTGGCATCAATCGTTCGACCACCGTGACGCTGGCCTGGCTGGCTCGGAACTTCACCCTCGAGCAAGCCGACGACACCCTCATGGCCGCTCACCCGGGCGCCATCCCGTACCGCGATCTGGTCACACGCTGGCTGAAGAAGCCGGGCCGATGAGCGGCCGGTCTTCGTCTAGGGCGTCGTGTCCCCACCCGCCTTCGCGTAGAGGCGCGGCAGCAGCTCCTGGACCCACTTCGCCGTGCGCTTGAGCTCGGGCTCGCGCATCAGCTCGAGCAGCGCCTCGATGACCTTGGGCTCGGCTCCTCGCGCGATGATCGCCTCCTCGAGCCGGCCAAAGACCGCGTCCCCGTCTTCGGGAAAGCGCCGCGTGACGTAGTTGCGGATGTTCCGTGCGACGCCCCTCGGCGTGTCGGGGGCGAACAGCTCCACCAGCTCGGGCGCGATCTCGGTCGGAGGTGGTGGCACAACCTCGACCACGTCCGGCGCGGCCTTGTCCGGTTCCGGTTCGACATCCACGATGACGGCCGGCCGCGGGGCTTGCACCGCCGCAGGCGCGTCATTGCCGTGGATCACGAACGCCAGCAAAGCACCGAGCACCGCGCCGAGCCCCGCCAGGATCCCCAGACCCGCCCCATCGTTGCCGCCGCTCGGCCTGGATTGGCCGTGGCGCTCGGTCCGTCGTTGTCGCCCGAGCAGCCGACCCTCAGGGTCGAAGGTGTCGGCCCGCTCACGAGTGATCCTGGCGAGCGCTGGATGTGGGCCCGTGCGCGGTGAATCTCCGGCGATATCGATGATGTGCACCGAGACCGGGTCGAGTTGGCCCCGTCGCCTCGCCGCATCGGCGAGCCGCGATGCCGCGAGCTGCGGTGGGCCGCCCCGCCCCAGGCGCTCCAGGTCCGCAGCCAGCGGGCGCGCGGCAGCTTCGCTCAGAATGAGAATGCGGTCGCCGATCCCCAACACGATGCTGCTGATGACGATCTCCGGTTCGACGTCACCCACACCCAGCAGCTCGGGGCCGGCTGAAGAATACAGCGCATCAAGCCGGTCGCCTCGCAGCAGATAGACGCGTCCGCCGCCGACCCGCGCCGCCACGAGGCCCGAGGCATCGAGCACCACCACGAGCAGCGACGCCCCCGACTTCTGTTCGAGACCCGTCCCGAGGAGCACCCGCGTCGTCGCCTGGTGGGCCTCGCCGATGGCTTCTTCGAGCGTCATGCCCAGGTCGGGGAGGACCGAGCCGCGAATGCGCGCCATCGCGCAAGAGGCCGCCGTCTGCGCGGCAAGCCTCGAGCCGACCTCGCCTGCCGAGCCGTCCGCGAGCACCAGCACATGCCGCGTGCCGAGGCCGGCATACGCCGTCGCGGTCGTCTGATCGCCGTAAACCGAGGGCAGCGCGCGCTGTCCCAGCAGGATCTCGAGTTCCTCCATGGCCTGGCGGCTGAATATCGGTAGCCGACCCGAGTCACAAGCGCTACTTTGCGGCCTCCGCCCTTCGATGCCACGCTTACCCGCGTGGAATCAGGCTGCCGCACGAAGTATCCGACCCCCTGCGTGGCCCAACGCCCTTCGCGCTTACGGAGCTCCGATGTCCTCAGTTTCGCTGCAAACCCGTCCCAAACGTCTCGACCTGGCCGCCTTCGCCCTCGCGGTCCTCGCCTTCGCCCCCGTCTTGGCCGCCGGCGACGCCGCCGCTCGCCCCAGATACCGCGCCGACCACGTGTGGGAGCGCGAGCCGGAGCTTCTCGGCTACCGCGTCTCGGTCGAGCCCATCCTGCGTTACTACAAGTGTGGCCGCGGTGAGCGTTGCCCAGGCGGCGACCTGGTCGCGACCGACGTCGTGATCTGGAAGATCCGCACCATCTTGCGCGGACCCAACGGCCAGGAGATCGAGGCCCGCTTCATGGAGCGTGGGCGTGACTCCTTCGTCAGGGACCGCGAGGTCCGGGTGAGCCGTTGGTGGAACCGCGGAGACGTGCCGGCTCAGACCCGTATCCTGCGCGACTACGAGACGGCCTACCGCGCCTTCGCCGACTGGTCGCGCAGCGACGATCCCCGGACGCTCGACACGCGGCTCGACGATGTGCAGCCAGGACCTGACCACCGGCCACCGCCCATCGACGACGACTACGACCGCCCGGGACGACCGGATGGGCCGGGTCGCCCCGACTACCGCCCCGACGCTCCGGCGGGCCGCCCCGACACCTTCGGTCGCTGTGCGCAGACCATCATCGACAAGGGATACGGGCCGACGCTGGTGTCCAACTGCCAGGGGGCCGATGAGTACTGCGCGGTCAAGCTGCTCGAGAAGGGGTATCACCCAAGCCAGCTGTCGAACTGCAGCAACGTCGAGCCCACGTGCGCCCTGAAGCTGCTCGACAAGGGCTACCATCCAAACCAGCTCTCGAGTTGCCAGCGAGACCTGTCGCCCGGGTGCGCCGATCTGCTGCTCGACAAGGGTTACCACCCGACCCAGCTGAACCACTGCGCGCGTGTCGATGACCGTTGCGCCATCGCCGTCCTCGAAAAGGGTCACCACCCGAGCCAGCTAAGCGGATGCCGACGCTGAACCGAGCTACCCGGGCCCTCCTGGCAGCGCTCGTCCTCGTGGGCTGTTCCAAGCCGCCCGAGCCGCTGCCCGTTGCGCCGAGCAGCGGCTGGAAGGCCGATGTGCTCGAGGTCTGGGACGCTGGCCGCCTGAGGTCCACCGCAGCCGTGGACGGCCGGGAGGCGTTGGTCGTGGCACTCTGGGCGCACTGGTGTGAGCCGTGCATCGCGGAGATGGCGGAGCTGACGCAGCTCGCGGCGACGCAACCGACCTGGGGAGTGCTGGGGCTCGTGACCGACGACCTCGGCTCGCCGACGGCATCGACACGGGTCCAGGCGGTCCTCGACAAGTTGAAGCCGACCCATTCGCAGGGCCGGATCGTTCCGGGTGGAGAGTTTGGTCTGCTCGAGGCGCTCGGACTCGAATGGGATGGTATCCTGCCCAAGACGTTCGTCGTGACGCGTGTAGGGGCCTTCCTGCTCGCAGGGCGGACGAAGGCCGAGCTCACCATCGAGGTCGAGCGTATCCTCCAGTCCGGCGCGGCGACGCCGGTGCGGAGCGAAGGGGCGGGGCCTTGAGGCCAGTGGCGACGAACGAAAGACCGACCGATGAACCGTCACCCGTTACGTCTCCATCCGTTTCGGCACCACCAGGGATGAAACGTATGGAGACCGATCGGATCGCCCGGGCGAGCCTTCCCGCCCCTACCGCGGGACCGGGGCGGTCGCCCGAGCATGCGTCTCCCGTGACCCGCCGCGCGGTCGAAGTGCCCTCGGGCGCCGGCTATGCGGGGGTGTCGGGTGGCGACGGCGGTGAAGCCGGGGTCACCGAGGAGTGGGTCCTGGTCTCGGACGTCCACCTGAACGAGGTCATCAAGCCCGAGTTCGAGGGCTGGTGGCAGTACAAGACCATCGAGAGCCTCCAGGACGAGGACCTGGCCGCGTTTCTGGTCGCCATCGACGAACGGCGCCCCGACCACTTCTCGCGTTCGGTCATCGTCTTCAACGGCGACACCTTCGACTTCGACACCTGCTTCACGGCCCCCGAGGGCCGCGTCATCCCGCCCGAGGGCCTGCCGCCCACGGTCGACGGCTCGGTCTACAAGATGTCGAAAATCCTGAGTGATCACAGGGTTTTCGTGGCAGCGCTCGCGGGTTTTCTCGCCAAGGGGAACAAGGCCATCTTCGTCCTTGGCAACCACGACCGCGAGCTCCACTTCCCCGAGGTCCAGGAAGTCCTGCGCGCGAGTCTCGCCCACGCAGCCCCGCCGGGCAGAGGCGCGGAGGTCGCCCCTCGCGTCGGCTTCGAGCCCTGGTTCATCCATGTGCCGGGCGTGCTCTACGCCGAGCACGGCAACCAGTACGACGCGACCTGCAGCTATCGCGACGTCCTCGATCCATCGGTGCCAGCTGACCGCGAACATGCGCTCGAGCTCGAGACGCCGTTCGGCTCGCTCCTCGGTCGCCACACCCTTTGTCGGCTCGGCACCTTCAATCCATATAATGATGAGAGCTTCATCCTCTCGTTGGGCGGCTACTACCAACACTGGCGGCGCTTCTACTTCCCACGCCGGCCGTTCTTCCGGGCCTACTTCGCGGCCACCTGGAAGGGGATCCGTGAGCTGCGTGGACGGCGCAATCGCCAGGTGAAACGTTATGGCGACGCCGCGCCGCGCCCCGTCGCCGACAGCCCGGCCTACCGCGCCTACGCCGAGAAGAAGCGCGTTGACTCATCCTTCATCGAGCGCCAGCTCCGCTTGTCCTCGACCCCGATCGTGGACCGGATGCGCCTGCTCTTCCATGAGGTCTGGCTCGACCGCTTCGGGTTCCTGGCGCTGGCGCTGACGTTGCTCCTCATCGGGGTCTTCCTGGTGAAGACCTGGTCCCAGGCGCTGCTGCTCGTGCTCTTCGTGCCCGGCATCGTGTGGGTGCTGCGCGCGATGGGCCGTGGCTCGCTCGCCCTACAGGAGCGCGCCAGATGGGGGCTCGTGGCCGAGTCGATCGCCGAGGCCCTCGACGTACCGGTCGTGGCGTTCGGGCACAGCCATCGCCCGGAGCGGCGCCCGCTGACACATGGTGGCCGCTACTACAACCTGGGTTCCTGGGCACCAGTCCTGCCGTCTGATCGTGGCAGTGCGCTGGCCAAGGCCCGGCGGTATCTGGTTGTTCGGCCAGGGGCGGGCGGGCGGGTCCATGTCGTCTTCGCACGTTGGGGCTCGGTCGAGCAGTCCGACTGAGCAGTCGTCGGGGGCAACTGGGGAACGTCGACCCCACCGGGGATTCGTGTCCCGGGGTCTCAGGCGTTCCGGACCCTATCAGTGCGCTCGGACCGGATTCGGTGGAATCGCGTGAGAGCCGCCTGTTGCAAGGGGGTGCCGGGGGCCTCGATGACGCTTCCAGAGGGGGCGAAGGCGGCTCCCAACGCGCGACCGGTCCTTGGCACGCAGCTTGCTCATAGTACCTGCGTGGGTCGTGATCGCGACCGCCCCCGAGACACTAAGGCGGAAGAGAACACAAACATCACTGGGACCGACCCCCCATTCACGCGAGCGACCCCACCTTTCACGTGAACTTTCGAGCTGCCCCTTCTGACGAGGGGGCGGCTCGATTGCTTTAAGGGCCAGCAACTCGGCTGCGCGCATCGTGTCGCAGCAGTTCACCGTTCCGCCGCCCGTCCCGGCGGAACCCGTGGTGACGACGGGATTCCGGCGACCGATGCTCGCGGCGTATCGGCCCTTTTTCAGAAGAGAACGCGGGAGCGATTGAATTCGCCGCGAGGTTCTGGAAGGATGCCCGCGCCTGCGGGGGCCGCGTCCACGGTCCCAGCACCCAGACCTCTACCGTGTTCGCTGATGGACCCGGTGGCGAGCCTTTCTGCTCACGGAGCACGCTAAATGCGATCAATGCGTAATTTCACCCGCTTCTCGGCGACCATCCTGGCCGTCTTCTCCGCTGGAATCGTCGCCTGTGACAGCGATGACCCCGCTGCCAACGACACGACCTCGCCGGACACCAGCGACACGTCGGTGACCCCGGACGGCGACACCTCCGTGACCCCGGATGTCACCCCCGACACGACCCCGGACGTCACGACCAACCCGTGCGACCCGAACCCCTGCACGACCGCCCCGGGCGCGCGCTGCAGCGACGACAACATGGGCGTCGTCACCTCGGCGGCGCCGGGTACCTGCACCGCGAGCGGCGCCACCGCCAGCTGCACCTACGCCGAGACGACGGCCGCTTGCGGCACCGACAAGGTGTGCGCGGCTGGCGCGTGTGTCGATACGGGCGACGCCTGCGACTACAACTTCGGTGACCGCGTCAGCTACGTGACCGAGATCAAGGTCGTGAACGCCCCCGTGGGCGCCGCGACCGCGAACGACTGCTGCTTCGACTTCACGGACGACGGCAAGGACGACAACGCGCTCGGCAACCTGCTGAACAACCAGCTCGTCCTCGGCTTCTTCAACGTCAATACGACGCTCGCTGAGCAGATCGCCGACGGCGGGCTCGTCCTGCTCCTCGAGACGCTCAACGTCACGAACATCACCGCCTCGACCGGCGTGACCGTGAACGGCTTCTACGGCGCCGATGGCGACGCCGACACGGCCAACAACGCCACCGGCCAGAGCTCGTTCGTCGTCAACCCGAGCTCGTTCGCGACCGGCACGATGCAGCCCATCATCGCGTTCACCGACGCGTCGATCGCGTCGAGCACCCTGAGCGCTGGCCCGTCGATCTTCCGCCTCAGCATCCCGCTGCTCGGCGCGTCGCTCGACCTCGCCATCAACGGCACCCGCTTCGAGAGCTCGGTCGCACAGGGCCCCCTCGGTGCGGACAAGGGCCTCGCCATGGGCGGCACCGACGGTGGCAAGCTCGGTGGTTATGTCGCGATGCGCGACCTCGCCGCTGCGTTCAACACCTACCTGAACGCCGAGTGCACCTGCGTCTCCAAGAAGAACGCCGCCCTCGACTACGTTGAGATCAACACCGGCGCCACGTCGGAGACCCTCAACATCAACATCAAGGACGGCGAGGCCTGCACCGGCGAGGGCGAGGACACCTGCAAGCAGGCCGGCGACGGCCTTGGCGACTTCGGCGCCATCCTCGGTGGGCTCCTTTCTCCCGACATCGACTCGAACGAGGACGGCGTGAAGGAGTCGCTCTCGATCGGTGTCCGCTTGAAGGCCACCTCGGCGACCATCAGCGGCGTCGCCGAGTGCACCGCCCAGTAATGGTCTCGCGCCTCACCTCAGGGTGAGCTGAGCCATGTCCAAGAAGACCCACGAGCGACCCTCGTGGGTTTTTTTGTGCCCGGTGAGCTCGACTCCCCCTCGCGGTCCCACCCCCGCAGACGCGTCCTGGCCGTCAGCGCACAGCTCCGTTGCGCGACGGGGCTGGCGTTCCGCTGGGCGCTCGGCTAGCGTGCCGCGCGTCGGTCAACGCGTGGGGCCGACCGGAGGTCGTATGCGTTGGTCGTGGCTCGTGATGTCGGCGCTGATGGTCGGGGCGTGCAGTGGCTCCAAGGAGCCCGAGGCGCTACCTCCGCAAGCGCCGGTCGCTGCCGTGGAAGCGGCCTCCGTGGCCGGTGCACCGACCGATGCGCCCAAGGCGGCGGGCAAACGTATCGGCATCGGCTTCGCTGCCAACATGGTCGGTGAGATCGAGCCCTGTGGTTGCAAGGCCAACCCGACCGGCGGGCTCGCGCGCCGCATGACGATTCTCGACGCATGGCGCCATGGCAACCCGGACACCAAGGCACCTCAGACCCCGCCCGAGCAGGCCGTCGCCAAGGTCGAAGCCGGCGGCCAGCCGACGGCGGCCCAGGCCGACCAGGCCCGGATCGACGCCGAGCAGCAGGCCAAGCGCGCTCAGCAGGCGCCGGCTTCGAACATCGGCCCGGTCGCCTTCGATGGTTTCCTCATCGTGGATGCGGGCGACGCCTTCTCCGATAGCCCCATGCTCGACGGCGAGCGCCTCGAACGCGCCAAACACACGGCCGCGCTCATCGTCCAGCGCTTCTCCGAAGAGGGATTGTCGGCCCAGCTCATCGGCGACAAGGACCTCGGCCTCGGCCTCGAGGCGCTGAAAAACCTCGAGAAATCGGCCAAATACCCGTTCATCGCCACCAACATCGTCGACGCCAAGACCCAGGCGCCAGCATTCGCCAAACACACGTCGGTCGAGGTCGCGGGTGTCCGCTTTGGAATCATCGGTCTCGTCTCGATGAACGCGAGTCGGGGCCCGGCGCTCACGAACCAGGGGCTCGCCCTGCTGCCGCCGGTCGATGCCGCCAAGGCCGCAATCGCCGAGCTCCGGAAAGACCACAAGGACATCGTCATCCTGGCGCTCTCGCAGCTCTCTCCCGCCGAAGAGGAGCTCGTCGCCAAGGCCTTGCCCGATATCCAGCTCTTCCTCGGCGGCGACCAGCTCAGCATGTCCCAGGGCCCGCAGCCGGTCGGCACTTCGTTCTCGCTCTCCGGTGGGCAGAAGGGCCGCCAGGTCGCCATCGCCGCGCTTACGTTCGAGGACCCCAGGGGCCCCGCAGCGCCGTTTGTGGACCCGCAGCTCAAGACGAGCCTCGAGTTCAAGCTGCGCGAGGCGACGAACCGCGTGCAGACCTACGAGCGCCTGCTCGCGGACGCCGAGAAGCAGGACGCCGCCCAGGCCCAGCCCCCGGCTCCCGGGGCGCCGCCGCAGCCGGCCAACTCTCTGCGCCGTCGCTCGCCGCTGGCGGCCTATCAGAACCAGCTCGCGGCAGCCCGTGCGGACCTTGCCCTGACTGAAAGCCAACTCGCCGATCTCGCAAAGCTTTCGGGCGATGGCGCCGCCAAACCTGCGAGCAACACCGTCGCGCTCCAGCTCTTCAACCTCGGTCGTGAGGTCCCCGACAACGAGGTCGTCAAGGCCAAGGTCGACGCCTTCCGCAAGGATCACCCCGCCTCCGGCGTCCATTGAGTCGTGTTGCGTCCCGGCGTTCCGGCCGAACCCGCGTCCCAGTCAATTCGCCCCACGCACGTCACAAGCGATTGTCGTGACTGGCGTTCGCGCAACGGAACCGAACCCGCGATGGATTCCGTTTGCGCAGCCGCCATGAGGTGCCTACGCTCCGCGGCGTTCGATGGCGTGCTATGCCCTGATGGCGCACCCCATCACAGCTCAACCACAAAGGCGCCCTCGTGACGATCGATGACAAGCTGACTCGACTCTCCGGCCTCGCGCTCGCCTTCCCGTTTGCCTTGACCCTCGTCGGCGCGCCGCTTGGCTGCGGCGACGACAAGGTCGGCACGACCGACACCCAGGCCGATGTCGCAGACCCCGACACCACGGACGCGGCGGATGACGCCTCGGACACCAACGGCACTCCCGACGTCGCGCCCGACGTGACCCCCGAGCCCGGCCTCGCCAACAACGTCGAGCTCTTGAACGAAGACGTCGAGATGTCGCTCGGCCGCTCTGGCACGTTCACGGTCGACGTCCCCGCCGACGTGGTCGCTCTCACCATCAGCGTCGAAGGCACCAGCGACTCGTTCTACGGGCTCTCCTCATGGATCGGCCCCAACGGCTTCGAGCTCGTCTACGGGACCTGGACATCGTCACAAGAAGGGCAGGGCGGGCTATGCCTGTCGTGCAAGAACCGCATTTCCATCTCGGGCGGCACCTTCGCCTCGATTGCGCCCAACAACCCGGAGTCGCAGGTCGACGCCGGACTCCACACGTTCAGCCTCTTCGGCTACGTCGGCCCTGAGGTCATCAATAGCCAGGGTCCGTGCGGCGACAACATCTGCCACTCGCTCGACCAGTTCATCTGCCCCCAGGACTGCGGCACCGCGCCGGCCTCGGGCCCCGTCCGTGTCCGTGTCCACGCCAAGATTGCCGAGGCAGGCCTGCCCGCGACCGGTGTCCTCGACCTCAACCTCCACTTCACGGGTGCTCAGGGCGTCACCGCGGCCTCCGCCAAGCAAGACCCGACCTTCCAGGGCTATCTGTCAGCGATGGACACCATTTACCAGACGGTCGGCATCCGGCTTGGCACCATCACCTACCGAGACATCGACCCGTCCTACGCCACCATCGAGTCGCTCGACGGCGCCAACTCGGACCTGCAGGCCATGTTCGCCGAGTCCGACGGCAACCCCAACGCGGTCAACCTCTTCTTCGTCGACGAGCTCTCTGCAGCTGCGTTTGGCGGCTTCGGTGTCATCCTCGGTATCGCTGGCGGCATCCCCGGGCCGCCGCTGGTCCAGGGTTCGTCCAAGTCCGGCGTGGCCATCTCGCTCAAGCCGGTCGAGGGCATGCCGGCCGGCATCGACACCACCATGGCCCACGAGGTCGGCCACTTCCTCGGCCTCTTCCACACGTCTGAGCAGGCCTTCTTCCCGCCGCAGATCCACGACCCGCTCCCCGACACGCCCGAGAACGACGAGTCGTTCCTGATGTTCAACACGGGTGCCGGCAACAAGCTCTCGGAGTGGCAGGGCCGCGTCATGCGCCAGAACCCCTTCGTGCGCCACCCGCTGGCCACCCCTTCGGAATGAAACCCCAGCCTTCGGCTTCGACGAATCGGGGGCTTGCCCCTCCACGCTGCGCCGCCTAGGAAAGCCCCATGAAGCTCACGCGTTTCTCCCTGTTCCTCATCTCCCTCACGTCGGTGGCGACGCTCGGCTCGGCCGCCCTCGCGCACCCGACCGGCCAACCCCAGCCGGCCGCCACCACGAGCGGCGACAGCTTCGAGCTGCTGCTCAACAGCATCGATGTCGTGCCTCCGAGCCGCGAAGCCTTCGAAGAGGCCTTCCCCGGCGCACGTGACCGCCTCGACGCCGCGGCGCGGGATACGTCGCGCACGACCTGGTCGCGGATCCGCGCCATCAGCATGTTGTCTTTCTTCCCCGACGCGAAGACGGCCGAGACGTTGAAGCTCCTGTCGGTCCCGCCCGCGAGCAGCCTGAGCCCGGACCAGCGTCTGCGCCACCCGGCCCAGGACAAAGAGATCCGCCGCCACGCCCTCTACACGCTCGGCCGCGCATTCGGCGCGACCGCCGACGCGGCGCTCGTGCGTTTCATCGCCCAGCGCGTCGAGTCCGACCCCGACACCACGGTGCAGGAGCACGCGCTTCGGTCGCTGCGCTGGGTCGACCACGACGAGGCGAAGGTCGCCCTGACCCGCCTGTCGAACCAGGGCCCGGCGACCCTTCGTCAGCTCGCCACCTCGACGCTCTCGCGCCGGGCGGCGCGTATCGATGCTCCCAAGTTCGGCCACTGAGGCAGGGCCTCGAGCCGCGCCTTGAGCCCTCCGAAAAACCGCCCGCCACCCAAGGCGGGCTACCGCCCAAGGCCATCCGAGGCCTCGTGGTTTCGCCCGTTGCCCGATGTCCCTGACGAGGTCGTCGAGGTGGGCGAGCTCGGCTCGACGCCCAACGCGTCGCTCCGCATCGCTGTCATCTCCGACACACATGGCCGGCCGCACGCGCGCGCCGCCGAGCTCGTGAGGTCGCTCTCCCCCGACCTGGTCCTGCATGCGGGTGATGTCGGCGCAGCCGCGTGCCTCGACGCCTTCGCCAACATCGCCCCGAAGCTGCTCGTCGTGCGTGGCAATATCGACGGCCTCGAGTGGCCCGATGTGCGTGTCCTGTCGATCGTCACGCGCGGCCACGAACGCCTACGATTGCTCCTGACACACATCGCGGTCAGCAACCTGAAGCCCACCTCCGAGGCGCTCACGGCAGCCACCCGCGCCCGCTGCGACCTCATCGTGTGTGGCCACTCACACGTGCCCTTCGTCACCACGGCCACTACTCGCTCCGCCGCCACGCCACGCCCCGTGGCACTCTTCAACCCCGGCTCCATCGGGCCCCGACGCTTCCATCTGCCCATCGTTTTCGGGCTGATCACGCTCGACCCGACCGGCCGCCTCGCCATGTCGCACATCGACTGCGAAAGCGGCTCCACCTGGGCCCCGCCGTAAGCGGCATCCAGGCCAACCACACGGGTTTTGAATCGTCTCGGGACTTTCCGTCTCTGCCCATTGTTTCTAACCTCGCTGATAACTTTTTGAGGAGGACGCGATATGGGTACGCGCATCGATCTGCAGGCCATGGACGACGACCAGGGAAAGCCTCACCGCGGTCGCCCTGCGCGCCATCCTGACGATGTTCAGCTCGTTGTCCCCGACTGGCAGGCCGATGTCGTCGTCCCACCACCGGACTACGAGCCCGAGCCCCCACCGGCACCTCGTCGCCGAATCTGGCCCTGGGCCGTCGCGATGCTCGGCGTTGGCGGTGTCGTCGCTGGCGCGATTGCGTTGTCCAGCGGCGACAAGCCGACCAGGCCCACCGACCCGGCCGGCCCCATCGTCGTCGCGCCCGACGCCAACGTCGCGAGCTCCTCGGCCGACGACCCGCAGGCACCGAACGACCGGTCCGCAGCCGACGCCCGGAACAATGTGTCTGCGCCACACGCCTCCGCAAAGACCTCCGGGTCACAACCCGGCGCGTCGAGCACGGCCCCGGACACCGCGCCCGACAACTCGAAGGTCGCACCCCACAAACGCCCGAGCTGGGTCGCTGCCGTCGAGCGGATGAACCCGTGGGTGCCGGTCGCGCCGGCCCGCGGCAAGGTCGTGTTGGGTGTCTCGGCGGCCCAGCTCGCGGACGCCAAGGCCCGCGCAACGCTCACCGGCTTCTTCCCGAACAAAGACGTCCAGGCACCCACGACACGTTATTCCATCCAGCAACACGAGGTCACCTGGGCCGAGGTCGAACGTTACGTCGAGCAGAGCGCGGCCGGCTTCGACTTCACCTTGCCCGCCTGGGTCCCACGCAGCCCTGAGGCGCGCGCCCGATTGCCGGCGACCGGCGTCCCCTGGGAGCTCGCCAACGCCTATTGCCAGGCCATCGGCGGCAACCTCCCGAGTGAGGCCGAGTGGGAGTGGGCCGCGCGTGGCAAGGCGCTGTTGGCCTTCCCCTGGGGTGACGACCTGCCGTTTGCAACGCGGGTACAGATCCGCCGCGGCCAGCCCATCCCGTTGGCCGAGGTCAAGACCCGCGACCAGGATACGACCGCCGATGGCGTCGTCGACCTGCTCGGCAACGCCCAGGAATGGACTCGTGATCGTTTCACCGCCAATCGCCTCGGCGGTGCCGACCAGCCTTCGGGCGACGAGCTCCATCGCGCAGTGCGCGGCTGGCCCCTCGGGGCCCCTGGCAGCTCGATCCCGACCGAGGGTATCACCATGCGCCACTCGGTCTGCGCGGCCGGCGATTGTCCCGAAAAGGCGAATGAGCTCATTGGGTTTCGTTGCGTGAAGTGAGGCTTGTCCAGGCGCTTTTCACCTTCGCCCACCCATCCGCAGCGACACCACACGCCGGTTGCAGCCGTCCAGGCTGGCCGATTTGCCAATGAGCTGTTACGACCCGGCCGCCGCTTTCGAGGCGCGGGATGTGTGCAAGGACCCTCCGGCGCGAAGGCTGACCTCCAGGGAGTTGTCCGACATGCCTGAGACCATCGCGAATGACGTCGTCGTCACCATCGAATACACGCTCAAGAACGGGACCGGCGAGGTCCTCGACACGTCTGTCGGCGACGAGCCGCTGACCTATCTGCAAGGCCACGACAACATCGTGCCGGGCCTCGAGAACGCGTTGGCCGGCAAGAAGGTCGGCGACGTCGTGACCATCGCCGTCCCTCCCGAAGAGGGCTACGGCGTTCGTGATCCGGCGGGCACCCGCCAGATCGAGCGCGACGCTTTCCCCGAGGGCGCCGACCTCCAGGTGGGCATGCAGTTCTCGGCCGAGCTCGAAGACGAGGAAGTCGTCCCGCTGTGGGTCGTCGCCGTCGATGACGAGTTCGTCCACGTCGACCTGAACCACCCGCTCGCGGGTGAGACACTCCACTTCGAGGTCACCGTCCTCGAGCTTCGTGTGGCCCTGGCGAACGAGCTCGCCCACGGCCACCCTCATGGTCGCGATGGCCACAACCACCACCACCACTGACCCATGCTGAGCGCGCCGCGCGGGCCCGCTAAGCTCGTCGCGGCGACGTTCGCGTTGTTGTCGTCGTTGTTCTTGGCGAGCCTCGTGTCGCCTACGCGGGCGGCCGATCCTTTCGGAGCGGCGCTCGACTGGCGGCCCGGTCCGCCGCGCTGGACCGAGCCGCTCACGCTCATCGAGCTCGGCCAGGACGGCCGCACCATCTTCAGGCTGCGTGGCCCACGCCTGGAGGGCTTTTCGCTCACCGCTGCGCGTTCGCCCAAGCCATTGACGCTGCCTCGGGCCGCATGGACCTCGGTCCACCTCTCGCCGCCCACCGACGGCGAGGTCGAACGTATGGTCCTCGTGGCGCGTGGCAAGGGCCAGGCCCCATCGCGCCTCGTGCTCATCCACCTGCGGACCGGCCGCGTCATGAGCGACTGGACCGACTACGTCATGGTGCCGGTGGGCGAGAGTCACGCCGGCGACTCGGCCCGCGCGACCCCCGTCGAGACGACCGTCCACTGGGCGCCCGACGGTCGCCGCTTCGTTGCGGTCGGCTGGACGCTCGGCGTGCCGGCGCTCCCGGGTGAGCTGCCGATCCGCTGGGTCGAGTCGACGCTCGGCTCGGTGGTCTCGCGGATCGACGTGCCCGACCTCGGCTCTTTCGGCGGCGTGACCCGAGCGGTTGTGCTCGGCGACGGCAGGACGCTCGTGCTCGGCACACCTTCCCGTCTCGTGGTGCTCGGCCCAGGTCCCATCGACGCACGCACCATCGCGCCGCCTTCTCACAGCGAGCTCATCGGGCTCGTCAACGAGGGGCTGGTCGTCCATCGGCGCGACCGCCTCCTGCTCATAGACCCTCAAAGCAAGAGCCGCGCGGACGTGCTGGCCGAGTTTATGTGGGACGGCGAAGGAGGCGAAACCGGCGGCCTTTCACGCCGCGCGAGCCTCGTGCCGTCTGGACGTTTTGGCCTCGTCGCGCCCGCCGACCCGAAGGACAAGCGGCTGCTGCTCATCGACTTCCAGACGAAGACCGTGCGCCCCTTCGAGACCCTGAAGCTGCGCCCGCTGCTAGGCGCCAACCGTGTGGTCCTGCTCGGCGACAAACGCCTGGGCTACATCGACCTGCTGCGCTCCGTCGATTGAAGCGACACGCTCTCCAAGGTCATGGAGCGTGCAACAACGCGCTGCGGGTGCCGGCATGGCCGAGCTTGCGGGCGACCAGGACGAACACGTCGTAGTGGGTCACTGCACGTGCGTGGTCGCGCAGTGTCCAGGGCACGTCCTCCGTCCGTAAGATCTCGTAGCGGAACGGGATACTGACTTCGAGCCGACCTTCGAGGAGTCCCTTCAAGGTCTCGGCCGTGCCGAGCTCGACAAACGGTTCGTGGGTGCCGCCACCAAGCGCTTCGGCCGGCGGGGTGAGCGTGTCTTTCCAAGCGAACGGGCTCGTCACGACGAGCAGCCCGCCGTCTTTCAGGACGGCATCGATTTGTCCCAGGAGCGCCAGCGGGTTCGACACGCTGTCGAGCAGGTTCATCGCCACGACCACGTCGGCGCAGCCCGCGAACAGCGGCGGGTCCATGGCGTTGCCGACCGCCAGGTGCACTCCTTCGATGGCCGACAAGACGATGGGCGAAGCGCTGCGGAAGCTGTGGCCCTCGACCCGCTCGAGCAGTGGCACGGGCAGCCCCGAGAGGTGTGCGTGTGCAGCTCTCAGCGCGGCCACGTTGAGATCGATGCCGATGGTCTGGTGTGAGAACTCGGCCAGGGTCCGGAGGTCGGCGCCGACGCTGCAGCCGAGCTCGACCGACAGCTCGCTCCGCTTGTCGAGGAAGTCGTTGAGCGCGCGTCGCACCGCGCGTCGCATCGGCGCATTGGGCGCCAACAGCTGCGGCAAGTAGCACGACAGGTGCGCCAGCGACTCGAAGCCGA
Organism: uncultured Myxococcia bacterium; assembly: GCA_942493285.1. Classification (GTDB taxonomy): domain Bacteria; phylum Myxococcota_A; class UBA9042; order PHBI01; family PHBI01; genus WYBB01. The sequence continues at coordinate 3,180,417 of OW818691.1, read as the reverse complement.
GCGCGTCGAGCGGCGCGTGCAGGTCGTCGCCGATGGCCTCGAGGTAGGCGAGCTGCTCACTCAAGAGCAGCGGGATCCCCTCGGGCGAATAGACGACACCGTCCCAGGCGCCGCTCTCGGGCCCGCCGCCTGGCAACGGCACACGCAGGGCCGGATGATTGAGCATCGACATGTCGCTCACTCGCCGGGCGCGAGCGTCTTCAGCGACAACGCGTGGATCGGCCCCTTCATCTCCTCGGCGAGAGCCGCGTAGACCTTGCGGTGGCGCGCGATCTGCGAAAGCCCGGCGAAGGCATCGCTCTTGATCTCGGCCTGCCAGTGGTCCTGGCCACCCGTCAGGTCCTTCAGGTTGACCTCGGCGTCGGGGAAAGCGGTCTTGAGCAGGGTCGTGAGCTGGTCAGCGGAGATCATGGCAGGCTCTCAAAGGTGTCGATGGGGAAGTGCACCGGTGCGATAGGTGGGCTCGGCATCCGCGTCGCCATCGGCAGGGTCAGGACCGACACCGAGCGCGAGAACGTCGCGACGTCGTCGACCAGGCGCCCGAAGTTGGTTCGCGGCAGCAGCATCAGGGGCTTGTCCGGGCTGCGCCACATGTTGTCGTAGTGCATGGGCACGACGGTCTTCGGCGTCAAGGCGGACAAGGCTCGTGGGACGAAACGCTCGGTCGCGAAGCGCGCCGCGATACACAAAAGCAGCAGGTCGACGTCCCGAGCTTCGGCTGGGATCGTATCCTCGGCGAGGTTCGCGCTGCCCAGGTGGTATAGCGTGAAGCCGTGGTAATCGATGAGGAAACTGAACACGTCGCCGCAGCGATAGTCCTTGCCGCGCAGCGCGATGTCGCAGGTGCAGGGGATGTCGCCGGGGTAGGGGACGTTGTTGCCGATGGCGAACCGCGAGTGCAGGCTCGGGATGGCGGTGACCTTGAACGGGCCGACCTCGAAGGTGGTCTTCTTGTCCTTGTCCAGGGCCGTGAACTGATGTTCGGGCAACCCCAGACCCTGCAAGAGATTGCTGGTCGAGCGGCTGCCAAAGACGTGGCTTCCAGTTCGGCGCGCGATGAGCGGCACGTCCATGACGTGGTCGAAGTGGGAGTGGCCGACCAGCACCCCGTCGGCGCGACCGACACCGCGTGTGACAGCGTCGGGGTCTGGCGATATCGAGCCGAACAGGTAGCGACCGAGCCCGACACGTGTGAAGTACGGGTCGATGAGGAGCACGTGGCCTTCAGCGGCCGTCAGCTCGAACCCGGCCGTGCCGAGCCAGCGGACACTGAGGCCCGTGCCGAGCCCGGTGCCGTCTCTACCGTTGCCGCCCGGGCCGTTGCCAGCAGGCCTGGGGCCGCATTGCAGGGTCGTGTGTGGATGCTGGAGGTCGTCGGGGTGCATCTCTGGTAGGGTCGCACGGCTCTGCCCACCCGGTCGACCCCGAATATGACCCACGAAACATCCAAGAGCGACGACAGCGGCAACAGCGGCGACATCCGCGACACACGCAACGTAAGGATGATCGACACCCCGCCGCTCGCCTCGCCCCGGCTCTCGGTGCCGCTCGCAGCGCTGTCCATCGCCGGCTCGGACTCGGGTGGCGGTGCTGGGATCCAAGCCGACCTGCGCACCTTTGCGGCCCACGGGCTGCTCGGCACGACGGCCATCACCGCGGTCACGGCCCAGAACACCCTGGGCGTCACGCGCTGGGAAGGCGTCTCGCCCGGCCTGGTCACGGCCCAAATCGAAGCCGTCTTGAGCGACCTGCCGGTTCGGGCCGCCAAGACCGGAATGCTTGGAAATCGAGATATCGTCGTGGCCGTCGTCGACGCGCTCCGACCCTTTCCCGACCTGCCGCTCGTGGTGGACCCGGTGATGGTCTCGACCAGCGGTCATCGGCTGCTCGAGCCCGAGGCCGAGGCGGCGCTCATCGCTCTGCTGTTGCCACGCGCCGACGTGCTCACGCCCAACCGGCTGGAGGCCGCGGTGTTGTCCGGCCTGCCCATCACGGCTTCGGACGCGGCCCACGCCGAGGCCATCGCGCGACTCGCCCCACGAGCGTGGGTCATCATCAAGGGTGGCCACCGATTAGAAACCGAAGCAGAGGCCGATTTCGCGAGAGACAAGCGCGCGACAGACCTCGTGCGTGCACCCGACGGGACGATCACCGTGTTGTCGGCCGACTGGGTCGAGACCATGCAGACCCACGGCACGGGTTGTTCTTACTCGGCCGCCATTGCCGCACGGCTTGCGCTGGGACAGGAGCCAGCCCTCGCCATAGCAGGCGCACGCACCTGGCTTGCAGGCGCGATCACACACGCATTGGCCGTGGGGGCCGGTCACGGACCCGTGGATCACCTCTTCGCGCTGCGACTCGTATGAGTAGCGGACACAGCGGCAAAGGCGCCTGAGGCCAGGACCGAAGACACGACTCGAGACCCGATGGGCTTGGACAGAAGCGCCATCAGGACTGATTTCGAGACAGGCTGATACGATTCGCCCCGCAAAAGAGCGGGGCCGAGTCGGGCCTTCTCAGCGGTCCATCTTCCCGGCGCGGGTCTCGTAGGTGTAGCTCTCGAGCTCGCCACCCTGGTAGGCCATACGCTCGCGCTGAAGCGGGTCGATGACATAGACGACCTGCTTGAGCTCGAGCGAGAGGCTCTTGGCGGCCGTGATGGCCTCCTTGCGGGTCTGGTATTCTTGGACGTCGGTTCCGTTCTGGAGCTGGTACATTCCCATCCTCTGGTTGGCGCAACGGCGGCGGACCCTAGGGCTCGCTTGCCACGAAGTCAAGGACGACTGTCGCCCGCGCCGATCCCTCTGCCGACGCGGCCCAGATGCACGCTCTGAGCCCCTTTGCCAAGGCCTGCCGGATACTCGCTGGCGACCGCGATGTTTCCTGCGAGGGTCGAGCTTCGTTATACAGGGTCATCCGTTGTCGACATGTGTCGGCCGCGGCCCCGAGACGACTCTCGTTGGTCTTCGCGCCTTCCAGCGCGACCGCAAGGTGAGGCAAACGCGTGATGTTCGACGAACCGCCGCCGGTCATGCGAGGAGACCTCTTTGCACTCCTCGACCCGGATGCGGCGAGCGGCACCCGTCGCGCCACGACGCCCGAGGCCATCGCCAAGGCCGCAAAGAAGCTGGCCCAACGCGTCGAGCTGGGCGAACGCGCGGCCGGCACGCCGGTGGTCATGCAGTGCCTCGAAGAGCTCGTCTTGATCTCGAACCAGGCCGACCCGATGCGGGCCTTCTCGACCCTGTCGAGCATCCGCCAACGCCTCAAATCGCTTGGGCTCGCGCGAAGCCGGGGCCTGCCGGGCCGCCTGAAGAGCGAGCGTGTCCTGGTTCCCCCTCAGAGCCGCCAGGCGACGGTGTGCCGGGTCCTGCCGGCGGCCGACCACTCGGTCTGGTATGTGGCCACCCGTGAAGCCTTTCCGGCCTACCGCTGGCGCGATCAGGACGAGGTCTTCGACGCTCTCACCCGACCCGAGCTCGCGGACAGCGCCATGGGACCGCCGCGGGTCGAGCTGACCGAGGTGACGTTCAGGCTCTATCGGTTCGGCGAGTCGAGCTCCGACATCCGGCTGTGTATGCGGGTCGTCCAGGAGCCGGGCGCGTTCTCCGACATTCACGCGGCTGGCGACGGCAACCGTGTGGCCATGCTCAGCAAAGACGTGATCGGGGTCTTCGAGGCCGACGGCAAGCCTATCCTGTCGGGTCGACTGCCCATCGGGAGCCCATCGGCTGCACTCGCCGGCAAGAGTGCCGCACTCCCATCCGACGGCGAGGACGCGGGCAAAACGTCCGACCACAGGTTGGGCGACGCCGAAGAAGACGACCGGCCACGAGTCGCCAAGTCATTGAAAAAACTACCTGAACGCGGCGCCGAGGTCACGGCCATGGCGCTCGACGGCGACGTCCTCGGTCTGAACCTGAAGTCGCACCCGGAGCGCCCGGCCGAGCTCGCGCTCATCGCGATCTCCGAGCGCCGCGGCTTCCCGGTCGGGGTCGTGGGTGACGACGCGCAAGCGTTGTTGCTCGGTCCGCGCCAGGCCTACATCGTCGACGGCGTGCAGCTCGTGCGGATGCCGCTCTTCTCGGCCCCCGAGACCGATGCGATTACGCTGTTCTCATATCGCCCCTGGTTTGCCGAATACGCCTGGACGGGCCGCCACCTCATGGCCTGGGACGGCAAGCGCCTCTGGTTGTCCAATGGCAGCAAGCTCATCGTCTTGAGCGACCAGCTCGACCAGGTGCTCGCGGAAATCGTCCTGCCCGAGCCCATCATCGATTTCACCGTGACCGGCAACGAGGTTAGGCTCGTCCACCATGACGCCCGGGCCGGTCGGCTGACGATCGCCACGTGGGAGCTCGGTTGAGGGTTGGAAGCATGTCGGGTGAAGGGATAGCGGTCGAGCCGAGCGCCTTGGCCAAGAGAAGCGAAGCGTTCGTATTGGCGTTGCAGGATTCGATCTGCGCCGCCCTGGAAGGGCTCGAGGCGACGGCCGGCAAGGGCCAGCGGTTTCGTGAAGACCAGTGGGAGCGGCCGGGCGGAGGCGGAGGGCGCTCACGTGTGCTCGAGGGTGGGGTCGTCTTCGAGAAGGCAGGCGTCAACGTGTCGGCCGTCTTTGGCGCGGTGCCCGACGCGGTCAAGGCGCAGATGCCAGGCGACGGCGATACGTTCTTCGCGACCGGGGTCTCACTTGTCCTGCATCCGGCAAACCCGCATGCGCCGACGACCCACGCCAACTATCGCTACATCGAGCGGGGCTCCGTCGGCTGGTTTGGTGGCGGCGCGGATCTCACGCCTTATCGCCTGTACGAGGACGACGCGACCCACTTCCACGCGGCGCTGAAGTCCGCCTGTGATGCGAGCTCGCCAACGTTCTACCCGCGCTTCAAGCAGTGGTGTGACACGTACTTCTGGAACGGGCATCGGGGTGAAGCGCGTGGGGTCGGTGGCCTGTTCTTCGATCATTTGCGGCCCGAGACGGCGAGCCCCGACGGCGGCGAGACGTTCGATCTGGGGGCGCTCGAGGCCTTCTGGCGGCGCGCGGGTGAGGCGTTTGTGCCGGCGTATCTGCCCATCGTCACGCGGCGTTGTGGCCTGCCCTTCGACGAGGCGCTGCGCCACTGGCAGCTCGTGCGCCGTGGGCGCTACGTCGAGTTCAACCTGCTGCACGATCGGGGGACGAAGTTCGGCCTGCAGACCAATGGGCGAATCGAGTCGATCTTCATGAGCCTGCCGCCGCTCGTGCGGTGGGACTACGATGCGCGACCGACGCCGGGCACTCCCGAGGCCGAGCTCGTCGGTGTCCTGGAGGCGCCGCGAAGCTGGGTGTGAGGACAGGGTTGGCCAGGCTGCTCGGCCTGGCAAGCTTGCCCGGCTTCCCAGTCTGGCGTGTCGAGTCTCAGGGGATCGTGAGCGACAGGTTCGGGGTCGGCGTCGTCTCGCCACCCGAGGTCGCGATGACGGCGGCGGCGGTGCCAGCACCGGCGACCCCGACGATGGTCCAGAACCACCAGGTCTCGTAGAAGGCCGTCCCGCCTGAGGTATTATCGACCACTGGCACCAACGTGAAGTCGAGGACGACCTCCTGGGCGGCGCGGATGTCGACCTCACGCACCGCGTCCACATAGCCGGGCATGGTCACCGTGAAGACCTTCTTGCCGGCCGGGATGTCCTCGTCCAGCGGCGTCACGCCGAGCACCTTGCCGTCGACCTTGACGCTGGCGCCGGTCGGGCTCGACTGCACCTTCACCAGCCCGGCGAAGGGCAGGATGTCGAGCTCGAGCTCGACCGTGCCACCGGCTGGGACCTCGAAGGTCTCGGTGAGCGTCGTGTAGCCGCGTTTGTAGAGGCGGATCGTGTGGGTCCCCGGCATGAGCGCGAACGAGTCGTCGAGCGGGATGGTGCCGACGACCTTGCCGTCGACCTCGACCGTGGCGCCGTTCGACAAGGACATCACGACGAGCTCGCCTGGGACCTCCATCGTGGGGGTGCGCGGCCGCGGGTTGCCGGCGAGCGCGGGTGTCGACGCCAGCACGAGTGCGGTGGCGAAGGCGGTGACACGAGCGAATGGGCGGACGTTGCGCACGGGTCTCGAGGAGCGCGTGGTTCGGTGGGCGATCATCATAAGGACTCCGGGCTTCTTCGCCGAGGGGCGTCGCCAGGTGCGGACGCATAGGCCGAAGCAGTATGGTGGTGAAGCTGGGCCCTGGCAAGAAGGCCGCACACCCGCGCCGTATCGGTCGTCCCCTTCGCCCTCCGCCGAACCCTCTGGGCCATCCTCCGGAGGCCCGACGGGCCTGGCTCCGGCGCTACGGGTCCGACCTGCCGTTGGTATGCCCACGCCTACGCCCGCGCCCGCGCCGGCGCCCACGCCCACGCTCACGCTCACGCCCGCGCTCGCGCCCAGGCCGACGCCCGCACCCGCGCCCGCGCCGACGCCGGCGCCCGCCCCTACGCCCACGCTGACGCCGACGCCGACGCCCACGCCCACGCCCGCGCCCGCGCTCACGCCCGCGCTCACGCCCACGCTCGCGCCCAGGCCGACGCCCGCACCCGCGCCCGCGCCGACGCCGACGCCGGCGCCCGCCCCTACGCCCACGCTTGCGCCCCGGGAATCCAACCGCCTCCCCGTTGTTCGTGCCCCTTGATCGCCCGGCGTCGCGACGGCCTGACCCCCGGGCGTGTTGGTTTGTGGGCGCGCCGGCGTTTGTCGTGCTAACGACTGCGCCGTCAAGAGCCGCGAGATCGAGAGGAGCGCGATGAGGACCCCGACGACATCAACCGCAATCGTTTTGTCCAAGGCCACGACCCTGGCCGTTTCCGCGTCGCTGGCCCTGTTTGTATTCTCAGGTGTTGGCCATGCCGCCGACCCCACGAACCTCGATCCGAACGAGGGCCTGCAGGTCATCGTCGGCCCCGGCGGCACCGGGCTCGACCCGCTGGCAGTGCCCGAGACCCGCTGCGACGAAGGCGCCCCAGCGGCCGTGTGCAAGACCGTCACCGACGTCTTGCGGCGTAACCTCACGCTCAGCTTCCTCTTCCAGGTCCTGCCCGCGCGCAGCTATCTGGTCGACCCGCAGGTCGAAGTCCTCGACCAGCCGAGCTTCCCCGACTGGAACAACATCGGGGCGCGCTGGCTCGCCAAGGCACATGTCACCGGGCGCGGCCCCTTCGACCTCGAGCTGAGGCTCTTCAACATCGTCGACCGCTCGGCCGTCCGCATCAAGGAACAGAGCTTCAAGGGCCTCGACGAGGCCGGTCTGCGCAAGGCCGTGCACCGCTTCTGCAATGGTGTCCTCGAGGCGCGCACCGGCACGCCCGGCGTCTTCGACACACGCATCGCGTACTCGGCCAAGGTCGGAGCTGGGGTCAAGTCGGTCGGCACGGTGTCGATGGACGGCCTCGAAAAGAGTGGCATCGTCAGCAACGGCAGCATCAACACGCTGCCGGCCTGGGGCTTCGGCGGGGTCCTCTACACGTCCTTCATCGACGGCAAGCCTGACCTGTTCTTCGGGCGCAAGAAGCTGACGCGCGACGACGGACACTACCGCAAGGTCGCCGTGAGCCCTGACGGCTCGAAGATGGTCGCGTCCGTGTCCTTCGGGGGCCAGAGCGATTTGTACCTCTTGAGCCAGGATGGGTCGGTCGTGAGGAACCTGACCGACACGGCGTTTGACGAGGTCTCGCCGACCTTCTCGCCCGACGGCGACAAGATCGCCTTCGTGAGCAATCAGGCCGGCATGCCGCAGATCTACGTGATGTCGGTCGGCGGCGGCGGCGCGTCGCGGGTGACCCACGCCGGCGGGTACAATTACGCCCCCGATTGGGGCAAGAACGGGCTCATCGTGTTCGCGGCCATGGATGATGGCGGCAGCGACATCTTCACGGTGACCGAGGGCGGCAGCATCCGGCGGCTGACCCAGAACCAGGGCGTCAACAAGGACCCCTCGTGGAGCAAGGACGGGCGCTACGTGGCGTTCGTGTCGACCCGGGCCGAGGGCTCGGGAATCTATGTGATGAGCGGGGACGGGCGCTATCAGTTCCTCGTCCATAAGGGTGGGGGGGTTGGCAACACCGCTTGGGAGCGCTGAGACGCCTATGAAGTCGCGCTGGGCCGCATGGATGAAGGCGCTGGCGCCCGTTGCGCTGGTTGCGGCCATCGTCGGCTGCAAGGGGGAGTCGTCGACCGGGGCCGGTACCGAAGCGTTGGGGACGGGTGACCCGCTGGTTGCGGCGGCCGACGCGCTCGATGCGGGTGCGCCCAAACGCGCGTTGACGGCGCTAGGCGAAGGCCGTGGCACGGAGCCGTCAGCCGGGCCCGGGCTGGCGCTGCGGGTGATGGCGCTCATCGAGGTCAACGAGTGGGGGCGGGTGGAGACGCTCATCTCGAAGCTGACCGGGCCGGAGCTCGCGGCCGTGAAGTGTATGTTCGCGGCTGCGCGGCGCGACGTGATGGGCGACCGCTTGTGTCGGGCGCGAGGGGCCGAGCCGGCGAGCCAGACGCTGACCGATGGAGCCATTCGCGCATGGGCACGTGTCGCCGAGGACGAGCTGCGGCTCGACGAGTCGGAGCTGCGCCTGCGTGAGCTCGTGAAGCAACGCCCGACCATCGCCAACCGCAAGGCGTTCGTCGCCTACCTCGAGCGGAATGGCTTCGTGGCCGAGGCCGTGACCGAGGTCGAAGCCTGGAAGAAGGCCGTTCCCGAGGACGGGTCGCTGAATTCGAAGCTGGTCGCGCTGCTCGAACGTAAGGTGCGCGGCGACCTGCTCGACAAACGTGCGGACGCTGCGGAGAGTGCCGCGCGCCGTGTGCTGGAGCTCGACCCGAAGCGGGCGGCGATGCGGTATTTCCTGGCCGACGCGCTGGAGCTCAAGGGCAACAAGACAGGCGCCGACGCGGAGCGCGCGTTGGCGAAGGCGGCCGGAGCAGAGAAGCCGCCGGCACCGGACACGTTCCCGGGAATGGTCGCGCCGGGCCCTGACGGCAAGCCGGTCCAGCCGGGCCAGAAGCCGCCGCCAGGGGCGGGGCATGGGCCGAATGATGGCCACGACCACGGGCATGACCACGACCACTGATTGAGGGCGTTCGCGTGGGCGCGGGCGTGGGCGTTCGCGCGGGCGTGGGCGTGGGCGCGGGCGTGTGCTCCGTCGCGGTCGCGGGCGTTTGTGCGGGCGCGGGCGCTTGCGTGTGCTCGGGCGCGGGCGTTTGCGTTTGCGCGGGCGCTTGCGTGTGCTCGGGCGCGGGCGTTTGCGCGGACGCGGGCGTGGGCGTTCGCGTGGGCGCGGGCGTTTGCGTGGGCGCGTGCGTGGGCGTGGGCGCGGGCGTTTGGGTTGTGCGCACCGGGGGGTAGCCGTCCTGCGATGTAGGGGCTGGGCTTGCCCAGCCCGGGAACCCCAGAAAAACCGGCGGTACCGATGACTTCTCCGACGCCGGGCCGTCACTATCCGACGAATCCACACCTCCCCCACCCACGGAGAACCACCATGAGCGAGTCCACACGTGTCGATGTCCAACCGCCGTGCCACGATACCTTGATCTTCGAGGCAATCGTGCCGGCGCCGCCCGAGGTGATCTTCGCGCTCTACGCCGACGTCGCCCTTCGCGAGCAGTGGAGCGCCCCCTCACCAACGGCGATCGTACGGTACGAGGTCGCGGACCTGAGGTCCGGCGGGTGCGACGTCTACGTCTGCGGCGACAAGGAGGACCCGCGTTATCGCGGCGTCGTGCACTATTGCGACGTCTCGGCGCCGGGGCGTCTCGTCTTTTCCGAGACCATCTCGCAAGCGGGACAGGCCATGTTCTCGAGCCTCACGACCTGGCTCATCGAGCCCGCCGAGCCCGCCCTTGTCGGCTCGAGCCGGCTCACCCTCACGGTTCAGCTCACGTCGCTCGTCGGACCCGCAGCAGCGCGCGGCGTGCGGGTCGGAACGACCTCGATGCTGGCCAACCTCGAGCGCCTCGCAGCCACACGTGCAGACCTGTCTTAGCGTGCTTTGACTCTGGGATGGCAATGCTCTGGCGATGACGTGAGAAACGACGACAACCACGGAGACACGGAGACACGGAGGGGGCGCGACTCCAGAGCCGGGCGCCCTCAGCGGGTCTCGCGCACCATGGCGTCGAGCCTCGTCAATCCGTCGCGGATCGACTCCAGCGACGGCCCGAACGACAGGCGCACGTAGTTGCGCATGCGGCTTGGGATGTGGCGGCGGCGCTTGCCCGGGTCGACGTCGAAGAACTCGCCGGGGACACAGATCACCTGGCGCTCGAGCGCGGCCTTGAAGAAGTCCATGCCGTTGCGCAGCGGCTCGGGCAGGTTGTCGAGGTTGACGAAGCAGTAGAACGCGCCCTGTGGCTCGTTCACGAGCTGCATGCCCATCTGGTGGACCCGCTCGATCATCAGCTTTCGTTTCTCGCGGAACACGCTCTGGATGGCGCGTGCCTCCTGGTCGGCGAGGTCACGGTTCAGGAGCGGGATGGCCGCCACCTGCAGCGGATGCGGCGCGCCGCCGTCCAGGTAGGACCCGGCCGAGGTCACCCGCTCGATGAGCTGCTTCGGGCCGATGGTCCACGACATGCGCCACCCCGGGTAGCGCCAGTTCTTGGTCAGGCCGTCGACCACCACGACCGGGTCCTCGTCGACGTTCTCGACGTAGCGGCAGGCCGAGTTGGACGGGCCTTCCGCGGTCGCCACCTCGTCGTACAGGTAGTGGGCGTAGAACTCGTCGAAGATGAGCTGGCAGCCGAGCTCACGCCCGATGTCGACCCACGCGCGCAGCTCGCCGCCGCGGATGACCCGCCCCGTCGGGTTGCACGGATTGGATAGCAACACGGCCCCGAGCCCACGCCCGACGATCTCGTCGCGCAGCCGGGACGGCGACAGGTAGAAACCATCGCGCTCGGACACGACGATCGGGATCGGGATCATGCGGGTGAAGGTCTCGAGCAGCTCTGCATAAGCCGTGTAGTCCGGCAGCAGGTGTCCCAGGTTCACCGTGTCGATGGCCGCCGCGATGCGCGTCAGCGCCGTCCGCCCACCGCTCGCGATGGCCACGTTCTCGGCCGAGTACTGGCTCGGCATGCCGCGGCGATAACGCTGATTGTAGAGCGACGCGACCGCCTCACGCAGCTCCCACAGGCCGCCGACGGGCGAGTATTCGTGGGCGGCCGCCGGGATGTGGACGTCTTCGATCCGCGGCGCGGAAAACGGCAGCGGGCCCGTCTCCGGAGCGCCCTGGCCGAGGTTCACCCACTCGGGGTGGCCGTAGCGGAAGCCACGCGCCCCGGCCTCGGCCATGACGAAGATGACGCCTGTTCGCGGCACCGAGCGGTAGGCCGAGAGGGGCTTGGAGTCTTTGGAGCCGTTGTTTTCGGGGGTCGGAAGCGCCATGGGCCGCATGTAGCGACCCGACCCCTGACTGTCAAACACGTAGTCGAAGAACCCCTCGCTCGCTTCGCTCGCCTCCCCTTGGACCGCCCTGGCGGTCGAGGGGACAAGGGATGGAAGATGACGGTGAAACCTGCTTGATGCGCCGTGCGCGACGGGCTAGCAGCATCGACATGATCCAGCTTTCCTACCTGTTCGAAGTCGAGCCTGCCCACAAGCCTGCGCCGCCGCTCAGGCTGGAGTCCGTGGATGGGGCGAGCGGGGGCTGGCGCCTCTCCGGCGTCTGGCCGCATCGCGACCTGCGCGCGGCGCGTCGCCAGGTCGATGCCTACCTCGCCGGGCTCGACCAGAATACGCCCATGCGTTGCCTCTTCACCGGGCGGGCCATGACCGTGGACGCCTGGCGCGCCTCGTTCCGTGAAGTCATCACCGTCGCCAACACCTTCGAAGGGCGGCATGCGCTGGTCGAAGGGCGCCTGTTCGCGCGCCTCTTCGGGCTCTACCAGCTCGGCGAGAGCGACGTCGTGCTCGTGGCCGACACCGACACCGAGGTGGCCGACGTCTACGAGGTCCTGAGCGCCTGGGCGAGCTACCGGCTGGGCTCGGCCGAAGAGCCGAAGTGGGACCGGCCATTCCCGTTTGGATTCGGGCTCTTGTCGTTCGCCGAGTACGACGTTGGCGACGCGGACTTCTGGGCGCTGCTGCGCGACAGTCTCGGCTCACAACACCTGCGTGGGGCGTTCGACGACCGCATGGAGGCGCCCGCCCCACGTGTCTTCATCGAGGCCGAGGACGCGGCCGACCCGGACACGGGCTACACGATCGGGGCCGCAGGCACACTCGCCACCCGCAAGCGCCAGCGCACAACCGTCGCCCGGCTCGTCGACTTCTACGAGGAGGGTGGGGCGGGGTGGCTCGCGGCCCTGCATGCCGCAGCAAACGCAAGCCCAAATGCACAAGACGCGGCGGGTGCTTGTGAGCGCCTCGCGAGCCTGCCGGCCAAGGAGTGGGCCAAGGGCGCACACGAATACTTCGCTTATCGGGAGCAGTCGCAAGGGCCACTGGATAGCGGATGGCGACTGGGTTGCCTCGATCCCGACCACGTGCATGACGACGCGTCACTCCGGATCCTGCCGCTTGGCCAGGTGGCGCGCGGCCCGCTCGTCGACTACCTCGGGCTGCCGGCGGGGTGGGCTGTGACGTTTGAAGACGGGCGCTTCTGGACGACGCCGCCGGGCGAGTCGCGTTCGTTTCCGGATGAACGTGACAGTGAGCTGGGCGGGGACCGTGACGGGCCCGGACTGCCGCTAGTCCAGCTCGGTGGCGAGCCGTCATGAAGCCCGACCGCACGGAAAAAGGTGCCTTCGACTGGCGGCGCGCCATCGACAACGCCATCAAGATTATGACCCGCAAAGGCAGCCTCGGGGCGCCTTATCGGGCCGACTTCGAGGTCGTCTTCGAGGACCACCGCGTGTCGCTGAGGCGCTATGGGCCTGGCCGCGGTGACCCTGGGGACGGCCAGCGGACCACCAGCGGACGGCCGCTCCTGCTCGTGCCGCCGCTCATGGTGACGAGTGAGATCTACGACATCTCGCCGGACCTCTCGGCGGTGGCCAAGCTCGTCGCCGCAGGGGCCGACGTGTGGCTCGCCGACTTCGGGGCCCCGGAAGCCAAAGCGGGAGGGTTGTCGCGCACGCTCGACGACCATGTGCTCGGGATCTCCGACTGCATCGACCATATCGCCCGGACCGTCGGTGAGGCCGTCCACCTCATCGGGTACTCGCAGGGCGGCATGTTCTGCTACCAGGCGGCGGCCTACCGCTTCTCCCGATTCTCGCAGGCTTCCCAGACGGCCGCGAACGACAAAGCCGGCAATGCGCCGACCCCGACCCACATCGCCTCGGTCATCGCCTTCGGGGCCCCGGTCGACATCCGGCGAAACCTCCCGTTGCCCGTCCACGACACGCTCGTCGAGCGCCTCATCGGTGGCCTTCGCCGCCTCATCGATCGGCCGCTGGCGGCGCTCGAAGCCCTGCCAGGGACGCTCAGCGCGCGTGGCTTCAAGCTGTTGGCGCCGATCGGCGAGCTGCGCCAGCTCGCGATGGTGTTGGGGCGGCTCGACGACGAGGAGGCGCTCGCCAAGATCCTGCCCAAGCGCCGGTTCCTGGGCGGCGAGGGCTTCATCGCCTGGCCGGGTCCGGCACTGCGCAAGTTCATCGACGAGTTCGTGGTCGAAAACCGGATGAAGCGTGGCGGCTTCGTCATCGACGGGCGCTCGGTTGCGCTGGCCGACATCGAGGCGCCGATCCTGTGTGTGCTCGGGCTCACCGACGACCTGGCGCAGCCCGACGCCGTGCGCGCCATTCGCGGGGCAGCCGAGCGCGCCGAGGTCTTCGTCGTCGAGCTCGTGGCGGGCCACTTCGGGCTCGTCGTCGGGTCTCTGGCGATGAACGTGAGCTGGCCGATGGTGCTCGACTGGGCGCGCTGGCTCGACGCCGGGGCGGCGCCTGGTGCGCGTCCGGCGGCGCTTGGCGCCCCGAGTGGGGTGGACGTCGAGACACCTGCGAATGCAGGTCCCAATGTGACGCGTGGGGCGTTTGGCGACTCCGCGGAGCGGGTCTGGGAGGCGCTGGGCGGTGTGTCGGTGCGGATGGTCACGGCCTGGGACCGCACACGTTGGCGGCTGCCAAGAATGCTCGAGCTGTTGCGGGTCCAGCCCGACTCGCGGCTGTCGCCAGCGCGCCTCTTGAAGCGGCGGGCACGCGCCATCCCGGAGCGGGTGTGTTTCTTGTGGCGCGGGCGGGCCTACACCTATGCGGACGCGAATCGCCGCGTCGACGAGCTGACACGCGCGCTGTTCGCGTGGGGTGTGCGGCCGGGCGACGAGGTCGGCGTCGTGGTGTCGGACCACCCGGACGTGTTCAGCGTCGTGCTCGGGCTCAATCGGCTGGGCGCGGTGGCGGCCTTTGGAGACGCGGCGACGGGCCGGGTCGTGTACGACGCGGTGAGCCTTCAGGTTGCCGTCGATCGTCTTGCCGCGCCCATCGCGTTGGTCGGCGAGCGCGGCGTTGGCGCTGAGCATATGCCGGGCGAGGTGGAGTACCTCGATGAGCTCGCGCGGCGCACGGAGCCCGAAGACGTCGCCGGTTTTGGCGACCTGAGGCTGGATTGCGGGATTGCCTCCGACCCGCTCTTGCGGGTGGTAGGGCCTGGTGTCGCCGTGGTGGCGGTGAGCAATGGCGAGTGGTTCACAGGGGCCATCGAAGCGGCGATGCGCTGCGAGCTCCAGCCGTCGGACACGGTCTTTGGGGCCTTGCCGCTGAGCTCGACGCGAGCGTTCGTGGAGGTCTTCGGCGGGGCGTTGGTCGGTGGGGCGCGCCTTGGGTTGGCGACGCTCGACGGGGCCACCCCAGAGACCCTGCGGGCCGAGCTCACACGTGTCGGCGCGACGGTCGTCTTCACGGATACGTCGTTGGCAGAGGTCCTGAGCTCGGTCGGGACCGTGCGGCGGGTGTTCTCGGACCAACGCTGAGAGGCCGCCTGAGGCGGAACGGGCCAGGTGCGGCGTCCTGCCCCATCTTTCTGGCCGTCATTGTGGGGTGATCCGGGCCTCGGACGGGCCGCGATCTGCGAGAAAGCATTGTCGCACGGGGCTCTGCTCGCCGCGGCACGCGCCTTGCTCTTGTGTGCTCCGTCGGTCGCAGGGACCGGCCAGAGAAGCACCAAGGCGGGTTCCTACCCGCACAGGAGACTCAGCATGCAGGCGCCCATCACGACCCCGAAGCAGAACCCCAACCAGAACCCCAACCAGCCCGCTGGCCAGAACCCCGGCCAGAACCCCAACCTGAGCCCGAACCAGCCGCCCGACGGGATCATCGATCCCAAAGAGGGCCGCAACAAAGACAAGAAGGACCTGCCGACCGACAAGGAAATCGGGACGCCCCGCTTCCCCGGGATCCGTGAGCCGGGCACCGAGGACGAGGTCGTGTTGGAGGCCGCGGGCCAGGACGACGACTATGACGAGGTCGACGGCATTCTCGACGCGGCCGGAGCCGAGGACGACGGGGAGGGCCACGACGAGGTCGATGAGGGCGACGAGGTCGAGCTCGCCGAGCGCACCGCCGCGCAAGCCGACCCGAACCTGCCGACCGTCGACCGTATGGCGGCTCGCATCAACCAGCAGTCGCGCCCGAGCGTTGGCACTGTCGCCGACCAGCCCGGGGCTTTTCGGTCCCCCGAGAGCGAGGCGCCGGGCCAGCGCGCGGTCGACACCAACACCATGAGCAATCAGCCCGGCCCGCGTTTGGCGCCCTGACCTGACGAAGAGGCGAAGTAGAAGAGAAGACGAAGAGGCGAAGTAGGAAAGAACAGGACGAAGAGGCGAAGTAGGAAGGAACGGGACGAAGAGGCGAAGTAGGAAGGAACGGGACGAAGAGGCGAAGTAGGAAGGAACGGGACGAAGAGGCGAAGTAGGAAGGAACGGGACGAAGAGGCGAAGTAGGAAGGAACGGGACGAAGAGGCGAAGTAGGAAGGAACAGGACGAAGAGGCGAAGTAGGAAAGAACAGGACGAAGACAAACACGGAGACACGGAGGCGCGGAGGGGCTGTTGCGACGGCCTCCGCTGTGTCCGCTCAACACAAACGGGAGGACGAGATGAACGTCGGAAAGACCATCGAAAATGCCATCGAGAGTGCCAAAGAGAAGCTCGGGTCGCTGAACCCGTTCGGCGCTTCCAGCACGCTCACGCCCAACGATGTGCTCAAGTATATGGGGGTTCAGCTCCTCGAGAAGAGCGGCAGCCGGCTCTTCAGCACGCCCATTCTGCTGGCGTTTGGCGTGGGGTTGGCGGCGGGCGCAGGTGGCGCGTTGCTGTTCGCCCCGCAGTCGGGTCGCGATACCCGTAAGGCCATCGCCGCCTGGTTGCGCACGGCCGCGAGCACTGTCAAAGCCAAGGCCGAGGACGTGGCAGAAGACGTGGCCGAGTCGGTCGAAGGCGTGGCCGATAACGTCGAGGACCTGGCCGAACGCGCCAACAGGAAGCTCAACGGGCGGAGCAGGTCGAGCAAACGCGACGGGGGTGAAGCCACGACCTGATCACGCGTGAGGAGCAAACGTCAGCGAGGGACCTCGGAGCGCCGCAGCCGGGTCCGTCGGGCCTCCGCCCACATTGGACCCGGGCCCAGAGGACACGGCGGAGGCCGGAGAGGGCCCGAGCGATCCGATCACGTCGCATGCGTTTCCATCCACATGTGGTGCGGGAAACGCATAGCGACGTCAGCGAGAGCTTGTCGGTGCTGGCTGGAGCTTGGACAAGCCGCCAGCGAAGCCGACGGGCGTAGAGCCAAGAGCGCCGACCCGCGGTGAGGTCGTGGGTCGGCGTCAAAGTAGTCCAGGGACGACAAGGGGTTACGGCTGGGTGGCAGCAGGCCGTCGCGGGCCTCCGGAGTTGGAGAGCTCGTGACCGAATGCGGCAAGCTCCAGCGCCAGTCGGCAAGCTCGAGCGTCAGCCGGCAAGCTCTGCGGCCTGCCGGCATGGTTTGACGGGGAGGGCCCTCAGGCGGGGGGAGCGTCGGACAGGTCGCCGTCGGACGGGGCTTCGGCGGCGGGGGAGCGGCGTTTGGCCAGGCCCAGGCTGACGAGCCAGTCGCGGCGGCTGATCGCCCGGTTGGCAGCCCGGCTCCACTCGTCGACCCAGGCCCACAGCTCGCTATGCAGCGGGGCCAGGCGCTCCCAGCGGGTCTCGTCGGTTTCGACAGCGGCGGCGCTGGTCGCTTCGAAGCTCTCGGCCTGAGTGACGAGGCTGGCGAGGCGGGCGCGCTCGGCCGCGTCGATCTTGACCTTGGTCAGGCGGGCCATGGCGGCCTGGTCATCGGGGTCGGACGAAGTGCCGAGCGTGTCGAGGCGGGTGAGCACGGTCTTGACGTTGGCGACGGCGCCAGCGCGCTCGGCCGGGCTGAGGCCCCCGAGGAGAAAGTCGCGCTGGGCCGGGTAGCGGTGGCCGAGCGTCGCGTCGACCTTGTCGAGCAGCGGTCCATCGCTTCGGTCGAGCTCGGATATGGCGTTGGCAGCCGTGCGGTCGACGACGACGGGGAGGTTGGGGGAAAAGCCGCAGACGGCATGGAAGAGGCGCCAGCCTTCGAGGTGGTCGGCCTCCTCGTAGCCCTCACCGGCCAGCGCGGCGCGGATGTGCCCATTGTGGGCAATCCCGCGCAAAAGGCGGCTGGCGCGGTCTGGGACGGCCTCGAGCGTGCTGCGAGACGGAGACTTGGCGGGCGGAATGGTCATGTCGGTTCATTCTCCGAAGTGGGGACGGAGGGCCGCGACGCGAGAGGGCTTCGAGGCCCGGGGGTGCGGCGGCGACCAACTGTTGGAAGCGCCGCATGGGTTTGGATGTAAACGACCCTAGCCCTGAGCTTCGCGCTCTGCAAGCCCACTCTCAGTCGCGGTCCACCCGAACCGTGAAACGAAGGGCGCCGCCGATCACGACGCCATGCTCGTCGCCGCCACCGATGACGAAGGCCACGCCGCCCTGGCTATTCGAAACGTTCTCCAGGTTGAGGCCGAGCTCCAGATCCCACATGCCTGTCCACGCGTTCGCTCCGAGTGTCCGACCGACGCCAAGGCCGAATTGAACATAGGCGAGGTCGGCCAGGGTGACCCCTAAGGCGCCGACCGCGTGGACAGCCACACCGCGCTCGCCCTCGTCGGTCCTGAGGGCGCCAAGCCCGAGTCCTCCCTCGAAGAAAAGCGGTATGCGTGGAGGGGTGACCCGATAGGTCATCCGGGTCTCGACAATCGACTGGCCGAGCCTCTCGAGGTCGTGGGCGTGGGCGCGCGCCTTCGTGTGGAAGAAGGTCGTCCGTATCGACGATCCGTGCCCGGCGTAGGCCTCGACCGGGGGATAGTCCGAGGCGAGCCCACCCAGTGGATTGGGCACCAGGCGTAACGCTCGAAAAGGGCCGCTCGCGTTGGAGCCCTGCTTCCAAGCTTCGCTCAGGAGGTGGTCGCGCTCGCTTTGTGGGCGGACTCCCCGGTCGGCCGTCGGGTCGCATTTCCCATCGGGAGCCGTTGCGGCACCGCCATAGCTCTCCCACCATCGGAAAAGGGCAAGGTAGGAGCGCAAGATCGCAGGCTCGGGCACTTGGCTCTTCTTTCGAGCGGCCATGAAGCGATCCCACTCCGCGTCTCGTGGTGGCTCCGTGCCCTGGCAAAGCGGTCGGAACCACGTCGGGTCTCCGCTGGTGGAGGAAGGCGTTGACGATGGTGCGTCTGGAGCGGCTGTCCGAGGTGTGGCGGCTTTGACGAGCTCGTCGAGGGACAGGTAGGTCAGGGTAATCGCCCAATCCTGGGTCGGTCGGACCGCATCTGGCGTCACGTCGGCGCTGCTCCCGAGGGTCTCGAGCGCGCCGTCGCCGTAGATCATGGTGGTGGTCTTGTCGCAGAGCGGAGTGTGGCAGCCGACCACGTGCGTGGCGGCGTCGCACAATTCTTTCGGGAGCCGGACCACCATGCCACCGTGGTTGTCCCGGTCGTGGGTGAGGTTGGTGGAGAGCGAGCCTTTGGTCGTGTCGGAGGTGATGTGGCCTGGCGCGACCATGTCCTGGATGAAGTGGAGTGCCGTGAGCTCGAGAAAGAAGGCGATGCCCAGGAGGTGTTGCCGTTGGTCGGTGCTCGCCGTAGAGGCCATCTGGGCGTAGGTCAAGGCGCCGAGGTGCAGGTCGGCATACCAGGCGAACGCGTTGTTCTGGGGCTTGTGCCGGTCGTCGCGACCTCCGTAGATGAGGGCCACCCGGGTGCTTTCGAACGGCTCTCCGAAGACGTCCTCGGGTGACTTCATCCGCGGTCGGAAGTGGTTGGTCATGCGGAGCAGGATGCTCAGGTAGGTGTCGTCGGTCGCAGCGATCGCTTCGTTGTCCGGCTTGCGGCCGGCACGCCAGGTGGGGCTCGCGAACTTACGCATGTAGGTGAGGAATCTGCGGCGATCCGGCACACGGGCGAAGGCGGTCTCGGGCGACGAGTGCCACGAGCGGGTCCCACCGATGAGCTGGGACCAGCGGGTTTCCTGTTCTACAGGTGGGGCCATCGGGTCAAACCAGCGCCAGAGCAGCAGCATGGGGCCTGCGGAGTGGTCGCCCGAAAGCGCGGGCAGGTCCGAAATGGCAAAACAATCGGGCGCTTCGTCGAAGAGGACGGCATCTTCGCAAACGAGGCTGGAGGCCTCGTCGACACCGGCCCGCATGAGGGCGCCGACCTGCAACAGCCCGGTTTTGGCGATGCAATCTGCGGACGGCGCGGTCGCCTCGGCGGCCTTGCAATCGTGGAAGAGTGCGTTGAGCGCCTTCCAGGTGATGTGGACGTGCTCCGGGTAGTCGAAGGCGCCAACCGGCGACGACAACATCAGAAAGCCGAGGGTCAACAGCGGGGTGTAGCGATGCATGAGGGACCTACCGTGGGTGCGGTGACCAGCATGTGTGGGACCAGTGGCCTCGGCGTTTCGGTTGGGGTGCCGAATCCTATGGAGACGTCAGCGGCGGGACCCGGCGGTGGTTCGGGTGACGCCGCCGTCGGAGCAATCGGATTCTTCGCCATCCCGAGGGTAGATCATCGCTCAACACTGATGTCGATCCCTCGCATCGCAAGCGATCGACTTCCAAGGAGCTTTGCTCGCAGGGTTGGGGGCACAGCTCTTGGCGCCTGCGCGCAACCGCGTTCAGTCGTCGAGGGTGTTGCAGTCGAAGGTGTCGGTGAGCGCGCCGGTCACGCCCGTGACCTCGACCGAGCTCGCGCCATCGACGCTGGACACGGGGAAGTTGTTGCCGAGCTGCAGGACAAGCGTCAGCGGGCCGGTGCTGAAGCCGGAAGTGCGGGTAGCGACCTTGCCGCCGATGAGGGTCGTGACGGTGAGCTGCGCGCCGACACGTTCGAACTGGATGGCGCCCGAAGAGTCGTTCTCGGACCGCTCCGAGACGTCGGCGTGCAGCGCCTCGTCATAGGGGACGTTGGGGACCACGGCCGCCGAGAAGGCGCGCCGGAGCTGGTAGGCCGCGCTCACGTTGCCAAGCCCGCCGCTTCCATAGAAGCCGGGCGTCGCAGCGTCGACGACCAGGGCCTGAAAGAAGGTGCCCGTCCCGCCGGGGGAGAAGGCGCGAAAGGTGACCGTGGTCTCGAAGTCGCCGGTGAGCGTCGTGACGTTGCGCCACGAGGTCGCGATGTTGTCCGGGGCGACGGCGATGGTCGGGGCGGCGAGCGACAATACACCGTCGGCGATGGTCGCGGTGGCCCCGGCCAGCGCGGGGGTGGCGGCCTCCCATTGGGGCGTGCAGGTGCCCGTGTCCGCGGTGTCGGTCGTGTCACTCGTGTCGGGGTTGGGCTCCGACTCGCTGTCGCAGCCGGTGGCCAGAACAAGCGCGAAGAGCGCTGCAAACAGGAGAGGAGGGCGTTTCATCGAGAGCTCCGTGAAGTCCGTGAAGGAATGATTGGGGCGCTAAGCTCGCCTTCATGGCCCGGCTACGTCAAGCGCGCGCGACGATGTAGGTTTTAGGTGGCGGCGAGCGGCGGCGGGTTTCAAGGCGGCGCCAATCGAGGGTGCGAGGGCTCTCGTGTGGGCTGCGTGCGCTTGACGGGCCAGGGTGGGCTAGCTATGTCCGGGCCCGAGGTCGGGCGAGGGCGAGGGTGGTGACGCCCGTCAGACCCCGTCGCAGGCCCGGGCCAAGACACCCATGTCGACTGTCGACCTCTTGCCTTCTTGCCTTCTGATGGGGAGCTTCGTGATGACGACGAACGACGACCACGGGCTCGCCCACACCATCGACGTCGGCTACCGCGCAGAGAACCTCGTCGACGGCGAGCTCGCGCATCGCTACGGCGGTCGCGTCCATATCCTCGCGGACGCCTATCATCTGTCGCTGCTCGCCAAGCTCTCGGCCGAGGCGACGCAGCAGCCCGAGGTCAACCACCTCGTGACCGTCCTGTATCGCGACCTGGTCGCGACGGTGCTCGCGCGTGAGATCCCGAAGACCGAGGTCGCCGTCGAGACGCGGATGATCGCGCACACCCCGCTGGGTGTGTACCGCGGCGTCGTGGTCGACCCGGACACCAAGGTCGTGTGTGTCGACATCGCGCGCGCCGGAATGTTGCCCGCCCAGGTCTGCTTCGACGCGCTCAACCACGTGCTCGACCCGCGGCGCGTGCGCCAGGACCACCTCATCATGAACCGCGTCACCGACGCGCAGGGCCAGGTCGTAGGCGCGCGTATCTTCGGCGACAAGACGGGCGGCGAGGTCGGCGGGCGTATCCTCATGTTCCCCGACCCGATGGGGGCGACCGGGACATCGCTCTTGAAGGCCATCAACTTCTACAAGCACCTGCCCGGTGGCCAGCCGAGCAAGGTCATCGCGATGAACCTCATCGTGACGCCCGAGTTCGTGCAGAACGTGCTGCGTGAGGAGCCGACGGCGGTGATCTACGCCTTCAGGCTCGACCGCGGTCTGTCGGACCCGGAAGTGCTGGCGACCCTGCCGGGCACCTACCCCGAGCGTGAGCGTGGTCTCAACGACCACCAGTACATCGTGCCCGGGGCCGGCGGCCTCGGCGAGGTCATCAACAACGTCTACGTGTAAAGCCAGCACCTCTCGTGGAGGCGTTCGCGCGCCGCAGGCTTCGACACCGTTCATCCTTCCTTACCCACGTCCTTCTCCAAGGAACCCGACCATGAATCGCAGCGACCTGGATGTCCTCATCGATGAAGCGACGCTCGCCAAACGGATCAAAGCGCTCGGCGAGCAGATCAGCGAAGAGTACCGGGGCAAGGACCTGGCGCTGGTGGCGATCCTGAAGGGATCGTTCATGTTCCTGGCCGACCTGTCGCGCGCCATCGACGTCGAGTGCACGACCGACTTCCTCGGCCTGTCGAGCTACGGTCACGGCACCTCGTCGAGCGGTGTCGTGCAGATCACGGCCGACCTGTCGGCCTCGATCGAGGGGCGCGACGTGCTCGTGGTCGAGGACATCATCGATACCGGCCTCACGATGAGCTATCTGCTCGCCAACCTGAGAACCCGCCAGCCGCGTAGCCTGAAAATCTGCACGCTGCTCCACAAGCCGTCGCGCCAGAAGATCGACGTGCCTATCGACTACGTCGGCTTCACGATCGAGGACCTCTTCGTCATCGGCTACGGGCTCGACTTCGAAGACCGCTTCCGCAACCTCCCGTACATCGGCCACAAGGTGCGCTAGAGTCGTGCGCCGGAGTCGACGCCGAGTCCCTTGGTGTCGTTCATGCCGGAAGGTTCTGGGAGGCCGGAATGCAGACGATGCCCGAAATGCGGACGACGCGGGACGACGCCCGCTTCATGGGCTTTGCCGGCGTGTGGCCCACGCTGGGCCCGGACGTCTTCGTGGCCGACACGGCGCGGGTCATCGGCAAGGTGACGTTGGAAGCCGGCGTGTCGGTGTGGTTTGGCTCGGTCATCCGCGGCGACGTCTTCGACATCCACATCGGCGCGCGCACCAACATCCAGGACTGCTCGGTCGTCCACGTGACGAGCGGGCGGCACGCGACCTGGGTCGGCGAGGACGTGACGGTTGGCCATCGCGTGACGCTGCACGGCTGCAAGGTCGGGGCGCGCGCGCTCATCGGCATGGGGGCCATCGTGCTCGATGGGGCCGAGGTGGGCGAGGAGGCGATGGTCGGCGCCGGGTCGCTCGTCACGCCGCGCACCGTCATCCCGCCGCGGATGCTGGCGCTGGGGAGTCCAGCCAAGGTGGTGCGTGAGCTGACCGAGTCCGAGCTGGACATGGTCCGCCGCAGTGCGCCGCACTATTTCGAGCTCGCAAAGATCTATCGCGAAGCCGTGGCGGGCCCATGAGGCGCTCGATGGTCAAACGAACGCTGGTGGGTCTCGTGGCGGCTCTTTCGGCCCCGCTCCTCGGCGCGGATACACGAGCGGAGACACCCGAGCCCACAGGTGAAGCCACGACGGAGACCCCGATGCAGACCAGCGTCGGGACCTCGGCGGACACACCCGGCGACGAGAAGCCTGCGACACCTCTGCCGTTCAGCCTCTCCTTCGAGGTCGGCGGTGGGTCGGTCGTGCGGTGGAGCGCGGCCGACGAGACGGGCAACGCCTTTGGTGGGCTCGTGGTTCTGACCTTCGACGCGTTCGCGGTAGGGCTCGGGGCCGCGGCGGTCATGCCCGACTCGCGGCTGCAAGCCAACTTCACGGTGCTCTGGGCCGAAGGGCGTTTTACGTTTCTCGAGACGCCGGTCGGCGGCCTGAAGCTGAGCCCGTACGCGACCCTGGGCGTCGGCTACGCGCTCGAAGACAAGGCCGCGCCGTCGGTCACCGGCTTCCTGCCGGCCCGCTGGAGCCGTGAAGGCAGCCCGGTCGTGCTCGCTGGCGCAGGGGTCCGTTACGGCGCCGACGACGGCATGTACCTCGCTGCCGAGGCCCGCGCGTTCAATCACACGCACCTCGGTCTGCAGATTCTTGTCGGCTACGCCCTCTGGTGATGGCGACTTCCGGTAGGGGCAAGACGGCGGGTGACCAGGCGCAGGCCCGCGCTGTAGCTGGCCGTGCCATGTGCGCGATGCGGCGGCCGCTCGTGGGCGTTTCATTTCTTCGCAGCGGACCTTCGCCCGTGGCGCATCAGCGACCGTGCGTGGGCTTGCGCACGATTCGATTCTGTGGCCATCTTGAGCGCTCGGCTCAGGTCATGTCATGCGCTTGAACGCGAAGGATCTCGCCCATCTCACTCTGGTCTCCCGGCCCCCGCTCGACGGGGTTCTGCCCGGGCCGTCCGGACTGTTCCTATGGGCGGCCGATGACCGCGTGGTACCCACACGCCTGCGCTCGGCCTTCTCGCGCGGCCATTGGCTCTCCGGGCTCAAGCTGCTCTTCCCCGACACCCACGGGGTTGCGCGCACGGCACCTCGCGACGGTTGGTGGCTCGATGCCGGGGCGGCCGCGGCCGAGCTGGCGACGATTCCGCTGTCCCACCTGGCGCAGCTCTCGCCATCGGTCGGCGTGTGGGCGCTGGCGGCGAAGTGGGCGCTCGAGCTCGTGATGCGCCAACAGCTCGTGCCAGCCCTGGTCGAAGACACGAAGGGCAAGGCAGAGGGCTCGTGTCGCGCGCAGTGGCGGGTGGCACCGGTGCGGCCCGAGGACCGGGCGCGGCTCTTTGCGTTGGCCGACGCGTTGCCGTCGGTCGCGCGGTGCAGTCCGGTCGGCAATGGCAACGGGGACGCCAAGAGCCCGATGGTGCGGACGCCGTTGGCAGCACTTCAAGAGTTCGTGGACGCCGCGGTCGATGGGCTCATGCGCGCGTCGAGCGCCAGCGAGAGCCCGGTCCAGGCGCGTCCGGGGGCTCCTTGGCACCAGCGGCTGGCGGCGTCGTTGGCCGGGCCGCAGGCGAACTTCGAGCTGCGTGGAGTGGCCGAGAGCCACCTGCCCAGCGTGCTCACCCAATGGGCGACGCCGGCCGTCGGGGCCGGGACGACCGGGCGGCCGGTGGTCGGTTATCGGATTTCGGAGCCCAAGAGCTCTCGGGGGGCGTGGCTCCTGAGCTACCACCTCTATCCGGCGACGAGCCTCGTGCCGCTGGCTTCGGCCTCCGGAGCCTCCGGGGCCTCCGGATCCGGCGGGCAGGCGGGTGAGCCCCAGGGGGATGCGGACGGGCTCGTGTCGGCGACGATCGAGCTGTCGCAGGCGCAGCGCGTCGCGGCGAGCGACCTGTCGAATCCCAGCGCGGGGGTGCGCGACGTCATCGCCAACATGGTCGACCCGGAGGAGACGCTGCTCGATGCGCTCGGGCGTTGTGCGCGGGTGTTTGCGCCGATTGCGCGGTCGCTGAACCAGAAGCTGCCAGCCGGTGTGTCGGTGTCGGCGGCCGAAGCGTGGGACTTCATCACCAAGAAGGGGCTGCTACTCGAGCGCGCTGGCTATGTGGTCGAGGTGCCGGCCGCCTTGTCGCGGGTCGGCCATCGGCGGGTGCGTGGGCGTATGCGGATCGGCGTCGAGGACGCCGGGTCGCCGGGTCGGGTGGGGTTGTTGGCGGGCGTCGTGAACTACCGGTGGGAGGCGTGCCTCGGTGAGGACACGTTGACCGAGGCCGAGTTCCTCGAGCTCGTGAAGAGCAAGGCGCCGCTGGTTCACCATCGTGGGCAATGGGTGGCGGTCGACCCGGCGGATGTGGCGCGGCTACAAGCGCTCATCGGCAAGGGCAAGGGTATGCTCGACCCGTCGGAGGCTTTGCGGCTGGCCCTCACGGGCGACGTCGCGGTGCCCGACAGCCCCGACACGCGGGCCGAGGTGGTGTGTGAGGGGCAGGTCCAGAACGCGCTCCTGCTGCTCAAGAACGGGCTCGAGCAGGGGCCGCGTGAGCTGGAGCCGCCGGCCGCGCTGAACGCCGAGCTGCGGCCGTATCAGCTGCGCGGCTTCTCGTGGCTGAAGAACATCACGGATC
The DNA here is from genome assembly GCA_942493285.1 of uncultured Myxococcia bacterium. GTDB lineage: Bacteria > Myxococcota_A > UBA9042 > PHBI01 > PHBI01 > WYBB01. The sequence goes on along the minus strand of OW818691.1, from coordinate 3,154,565 downwards.
TCGGGTTTGGCGCGTGCCTGGCCGACGACATGGGGCTTGGCAAGACCGTGCAGCTGCTCGCGTTGTTCGCGGAGCTCGCGGCCGAATCGAAGGCGAAGAACGAACGCACTCGCTTGCTCGTGGTGTGCCCGACGAGTGTGCTCGGCAACTGGCGACGTGAGATCCGCCGCTTCTTCCCGGGCTTGCACGTGGTCATGCACCATGGGCCGGGGCGCTCACAGACGCTCGAGAGCTTGAGCGAGCGGATGCGTTCGCCGGGGCCGGCGACGGTGCTCACGTCGTATGCGCTCGGGCGGCGCGACCGCGAGCTCCTGCAGCAGATCACGTTCGACTGCCTCGTGCTCGACGAGGCCCAGAACATCAAGAACCCGGAGGCCGCGCAGTCGCAGGCCGTGCGCACGCTGAACGCGCGGCGGCGGGTGGCCTTGACGGGCACACCTGTCGAGAACCGGCTGACCGAGCTGTGGAGCATCATCGACTTCTTGAACCCCGGGCTGCTCGGCAGTCAGGGCGCGTTCAAGCGGCAGTTTGCGGTGCCCATCGAACGCTACGGCGACGCGGCGGCGGCGGACCTTCTGAAGAAGGTGACGGCACCGTTTGTGCTGCGGCGCATGAAGACCGACCCGACCATCGCGCCCGAGCTGCCCGACAAGATCGAGACGACCCGTTATTGCCCGCTCACACGTGAGCAGGCGGCGCTGTATCAGACGACGGTCGACAAGGCGCTCGACGAGATTTCCGACATGGAGCATGGCATCGAGCGGCGCGGAAAGGTGCTGGCGATGCTCACGCAGATAAAGCAAATCTGCAACCATCCCGCGCACTTCCTGAAGGATCAGGTGGTCGCTCCGAAGCGCAGCGGAAAGCTCATGCGGTTCCTGCAGCTCACGGACGAGATCATCGAGAACCGGTCGGCGGCCCTCGTGTTCACGCAGTACCGCGAGATGGGGCATATCCTCGAGCGGGTCTTGGGCGAGCGTTACGGGCAGACGATTCCGTTCCTGCATGGCGGCTTGTCGCGTCAGCAGCGCGACGACATGGTGCAGCTCTTCCAGAGTCCAGAAGGGCCTTCCATGCTGGTCGTGTCGCTGCGCGCGGGTGGCACCGGGCTCAACCTGACGCGGGCGAATCATGTCTTCCATTATGACCGCTGGTGGAACCCGGCGGTGGAGGACCAGGCGACGGACCGGGCGTTCCGGATCGGCCAGACACGCGACGTGACGGTGCATCGGATGGTGAGCCAGGGGACACTCGAAGAGCAGATCCACCAGCTCCTGGAAGACAAACGTCAGCTGGCCGACCGGGTCGTGAGTGCTGGCGAGGAGTGGCTTGGAGACCTCGATGACGACGCATTGAAGTCGTTGATCGCGCTGGGTCAGGACGCGGTCCTCGATGACGCGGAGGAGCGGTCTTGAGCCCCGTCGGCAAGCGGCCCATCACCGGGCCGAGCGAGCGGCCCGAGGGGGTCGGCGAAGACGCGTGGATCTTCAACCGCTGGACGGCGCCGATCTTCGATCTGGTCGAGCTGCGGCAGCAGGTGCGGCGCGGCAAGGTGTTGGCGCGAAAGGGTGGGGTGAAAGACCTGCAGATTCGCGCTGGGCTTTTGTCGGCAGAGGTCGTGAGCGACTCGGGTGAGACCCATGCGGTGAAGATCCGCATGGACATCATCGACCAGCCGACATGGGTGGCGGTGGTCGAGGCGATTTCGAGTGAGGCTGCGCTGGCGGCAGACCTGATTCGGGGGCGCCTGTCAGAACGCCTGGCCGAGATCTTCGAAGAAGCCGGCCACGACCTGTTCCCCTTCGATCTGCGCGACGTGTCGAGCTATTGCTCGTGCCGCGAGGACGCGAAGGTGTGCACCGGGGCCGTGGCGACGCATGTGCACTTCGCGGAGGTCATCCAGGCCGACCCGATGAAGTTGTTGGCGTTTCGCGGGCGCGACAAGACGTGGCTCGAGGACGAGGTCAAGGAGCGGCGCGGAGGCGCGGCGCCTGGGCCGGTGTCGCGGACGTCGGCGCGGCCGGGCAAGGGCGGGACCAAGAAAGAGGCGCGGGCCGAGAGCCGGGGTGAAAGCGACGCGTGGGCGCCGGCGAGCACGCTGAAGGACGGGTTCTGGTTCCGCCGCGAGCTGCCGACCATCGGCTTCCAGGTCGAGCATGAGCTATACGAAGAGGGCGAGGCCTTCCCGGTGGTGCGGGCATTGGGGCCTGGGCCAGGCGACCTCGCGCCCGGAGATCTCGCCGACGCGCTGACGCCGATGCTGCGCAGCGCCAGGCTCAAGGTGGAGCATATCCTGGACCGCGCGGAGCACGAGAGCGAGGCGCCGCTGCCCGAGATAGAGGCGGTGCCCGAGGCGGAGCCGCTCGACGAGCTGTTGATTGCGGCGGCCAAGCGGCAAGGCCAGCTCACGACCGGGATGGTGTCACAAGCCCTGGGCGTGTCGGCGCGTGAGGCGCGTGAGTACCTGCAGTTCCTCGTGACCGCCGGCAAGCTGCAAGTCGTCGGGCGGGCCCGTGGGACACGTTATCTACCGACCGGCGTCGACCCTGCGACGGTGCCGATGGCGGCGACTGACGATGGGGTGGGGGCCGAGGCGGAGTCGAGCGGCGAGAGCGCCTGATTAGCGCCCGAGGAGCTTGGTCTGGCAGGCTCGTCATCCGCTTGGCGGCCCACCGGCTGCGCGGGCCTGCCGGCTGCGCGGACCTGACCGCCCAGGACCTCAGGCCAGAGAGCTACGGAGGCGCTGCAGCAAGGCCTGAAGACGCTCGTCGTCGGGGGCGAGCTCGAGGCCGGCTTCGACGACGCCGAGGGCGGCGGCACGAGAGCCGGTGGCGACGAAGGCGAGGCCGAGATTGTAGTAGGCCTCGGTGCGCTCGGGTGCGAGGCGCAGGGCTTCCGAGAAGCTCTCGATGGCGGCTTCGTTGTGGGCTTGCGCGAGCTCGGCGACGCCGAGCAGCAGGTGCAGGTCGACGGCTTCGGGCTCACCTTCGAGGCCGAGCAGCGCTTCGTGGGCGGCGGCTTCGACGTGGCCCTCGGCGAGCAGGATTTGCGCGTAGAGCGCGCGGGTGCCGGCGTTGTCGGCGGCGATGGGCTCGATCCAATGATGGGCGGCGGCGAGGTCGCCGGTGCCGAGCGCCAGGGCGGCGGCGCGCACGCGGGCTTCACGCGCGTCGGGGCGATGCATGACGGTCGCTTCTAGGAGCTTGCGGGCGCGGTCGATGTCGCCGACCTGGTTGCGGCGCAGGGTGACCTCGGCGAGCAGGATAGCGGTGGCCTCGGAGCCGATGGCGGTGTGGAGCAGCTCGGCGGCACTCGTCGCGGGCTCGATGAGCCCAAAGGTCAGGCAGTTGCGGACGAGCTCGTCGGTGTGCGCGAGCGCGTCTTCCGCGGACATGAGCTCGTCGGTGCCGCGATAGGGGGCAGCCTGCATCCCTTCGGACGCGGCCTCTTCGACCGCGTGCAGGGCCACCACGAGCTGCGCCCACACAACAGGGTCACCCGGTCGGGCGAGCGCCTGATGGTGCAGTCGATGTATGTCCTCCGGCAGCGGCATCCATGCTCCGCGACGCGTCGTAAAACCAGGGCGTCATGGCTTTATAGCCCGCCGCGCGGGCGACCGCCACCTGGATTACCGAGGCCCGGTGCGGCGGTTTCATGGTCTCGGTGAACTCAAGGGCAGGCAGGTGCAGAGCCCTCGAGGACGAGGTCGTCGACCCAGACGCCAGCGCCATCGTTGCGAAGCTCATCGACGGTGTCGAAGGTGAGCTCGAGGCGAAAGAGGCCGCCCGCCTGGGTGTCGATGGCGAAGCTCTGGACACCCTGGCCCGAGGTGCAGATCTTGCCGAGCGTTATCGGTTCGCCCGGCGGAGAGACCGGCACGAGCGTCACCTCGAGGGCGTCGTAGAGGCAGCTCCCGTCGTCTTCGAAGTCGCTGCGAACGGCCATGGTGAGGGTGAAGGGGCCCGGGGGCAGGACCTGCTCGCGTGAGGCTACGGCATTGACCGGGCCGTGGTCGTAGGTGCCGGTCGTGGGGTCGGCGAGATAGAGGCTGTGGGCGCCGCCCGTGGTGCCGGCGGCACTCCAGGTCGTCGAGAGATGCCAGGCGACGACCGGGTTGTCCGAGGCGAAGGTCCAGGCGGAAACGCCAGCCTCGAAGTCGTCGACGATGGACCGGCCGTTGACGAAGGGCAACAGCGTCTGCCAGGTCGGGAAGGCGCAGGCCCCGGCCGTGCAGCGGTCGAGGGTGCAGGGGTCGTCGTCCACACAGGTAGGCTCGGCGATGCAGCCGCCGTCGATGCAGCTGGTGGCGGTGCAGGCGTCGTTGTTCGGGCAGTCGTTGTCGTCGTCGCAGCAGCGGTCGCCACCCGAAACGCAGGTGCCCAGGTTGCATCGGTCGGGTCCGGTGCAGGAGTCGCCGTCGTCGCAGATAGCGGCGTTGTCGCGATGGACACAACCAGCCGCCGGGTCGCAGTAGTCGTCGGTGCAGGGGTTGTCGTCGTCGCAGGACACGAGGGTGCCGGCACAGGTGTCGGCGCGACATGTGTCGTCGGTCGTGCAGGCGTTGCCGTCGTCGCAGGGGCCGCCGCTGGGGACGGTCGGGACGAGGGCGCAACCCGTGCGGGGCTCACACGTCGTGGTCGCGCAGGTCCTGGTGGGGCAGGTGCGGGGCTCGCCGATGCAGGCGCCGTCGACACAGGTGTCAAAGACGGTGCAGGCGTCGGCGTCGTCGCAGCCGCCGCTGGCCGGGCGATGGACACACGTCCCGGCCTCGCAGGCGTCATCGGTGCAGGCATTGCGGTCATCACACGCCATTGGACTGCCGACGCAAGCGCCGCCCAGGCAACGGTCGTCAACCGTGCAGGCTTCGCCGTCATCGCAGCTCAGCACGTTGGGTACATAGCGGCACACGCCGCATTCGCAGACGGCGTCGGTACACGGGTTGCCATCGTCACAATCGTCGGCGCAGGTATCGGGGCATGCGACGCCGGTCCCGTCGCCGTCGTCCCCCTCCGTGACATCCGTGTCAGGGTCGGTGACCTCGGTCTCGACGGAGGTTGGGAGCTCGGGGAGCTCGTCGACCTCTCGCTCGGTCTCGACCTCGACGTCCGACGATTCGCCCGGTGCGGTCGGGCAGCCCGCGAGCGTTGCGATGACGAGGAGTGCTGAGCAGGAGGAGCGGGGTGGCACGGGGCGAACCTAGCGGCTCGACCCTGCCGAATCAACCGTTCAGCGAAGGATCCCGAGCACGATGAGGACGGCGCCGCCGACCCCGCTGATGCCGGCGAAAACCTTGAGCAGAGTCGCGGACTTCTCGGTGCCTTTGACGATCTCTTCTTCGGTGCGGGCCGACAACATGAAGGGTTTCTTCTTGTCGTCATCGGTCGGCGGCCTGAACACGAGCCCCTCGTCCTCGATGACCGCGACCTCGCCGATGGCATAGACCGGCTTGTTGATGGGCAGGATGTGCTCGATGAAGCGGTAGCCGAGTGTGCGCTGCTGGCTCGGGTCGAAGCGACCGCCGCCGATGGAGATTTGAAAACGGCCCGAGCCGACCGAGACCTGCCCACCAAAGCCGCTCTCGTTGGCGCTGGCTTGAGGGGTCTCGAAACGTTCGACGGCCTTGACGAGCTCGACGCCGCGGCTGGCCTTCACCCGCAGGCGCCCGGTTCCGTCGTCGATCCAGTAGGGCGACTCGCGCCGGTTGGACGACAGGGTCTCTTCGCCTTTGCGCCACTCGGTGCGGATGTGGCCTTGCGCGTCGCGGGTCTCCTCGCGGCGCTCGTAGACGCGGACGACCGTGGTCTCGACGATGGCGCCGACCTGGTCCGAGAGCTCGCCGCGCAGGGGCTCATCGCAAGCGATGCGGCCCTTGAGCTCGACGTAGTCCTTGTAGCCGGTCGCGACCCCGTCGGGCATGTCGGCGGCCACTTCGTTCACGATTTGTTGCACCGAGCCGATCTTCGAAGTCTCGGTGGCCTTCAGATGGTGAACCTTCGTTTCGGAGCGCCGCGAAAACCAGAACAGCAAGAGCGCCACGGCGACGAGGATGAGTCCGACCCAGAGCATGGAATCCCCCAACAGAACGGGTGCGCCGTGTGTCCGACGGCGTCGAGGGCGGGCCGGCCGGCACGTCGCCACTCGCGGGAACCATACCCGGACGCCATCCGAACGCAACCCGCTGGGGAGGCGCCCTACGCACCATGACACCAATGTCGCGGTCGGGGCGGGAAACGGACGCGCTTGGCAGCAGGTGAGGGCTCTGGCAACCCGGAGCGGCGGCGAGTCCCTGGTCCCGCAGGCGCGCCGCAGGCCGTCGCGCGCCAACCGCGGGCAGCGCTTGGGCTATTCCCGCCGCGGTGGCTCGGGGTTTGCACTGTCTGCCCCCGCGACGGCCCTGACGGGGCGTCGAAGCGAACGCGGGCAGGGGACGACCTGCTCGAGGCCCAAGGGGAACGCATGGCGACGCAGCTCGAAACGACGATGCGCAAGAGCAATGGGGCGAGCGGCGCCGAGGCGCGGGTGCGGGAGGCGAAGCGGGGCATGGGTGATGACAGGCGAGCGGTCGAGGTCGAAGGTGACGTGGGTTTCGAGCCGCGCGAGCCGCTGACGCCAAGCGACGACGCGCTCGCCGAGATGAACCCGATTCTGGTCTACCTGCAGCGCATCGGCGACGTGCGGTTGTTGAACCGGCTCGGTGAGCAGACGGTCGCGCAGCAGATCGAAGACGGCACCGAGGCGGTCTTCGACGCGCTCCTGCGGATGCCCTACTCGCGACGCGAGCTCCTCGAGTCGGCCGACCGCCTCATCGAGGACGTGAGCTACCGCTGCGAGGTCATGGAGAGCGACGACGGCCACGAGTTCGAAGACACGAGCGCGCTGAAGGACCTCGAGAAGTTCCAGCAGCAGCTCGTCGCGGCGAACGCCGAGTGGGAGCGTTGCCAGAAGCGTGTGAAGCTCAAGAAGGCGACCGAGGACGACCGTGAAGCCTGGCGCGCGGCGCAGCGCAACCTGTTCCGGCTCTTCCGCGAGTTCGGCTTTGGCTATCGCGTACTCATCAAGGTGCTCGCGGTCGTGCGCCAGCAAAGCGAAGAGCTCAAGCGCGCTCAGCGACAGCTCTCGCGGATGGCGTCACCAGCGGGTCTCACCGCCGACACTCTGCTCGAGCTCGCCCGCACCAAGGTCTTTCCGAAGACGGTCTCTGCGGCCCAACAGAAGCGTATCCTCGCCATCGTCGAGACCATCGACAAGGTCGAGCAGCTCATCGGCCTGTCGAGCGCGGACTTCGTCCTGCTGTGCAAGGACCTCGACGAGGGCCACACCCGCGCCGAGCAGGGGCGGGCCGTGATGATCCTCGCCAACCTGCGGCTCGTGGTGTCCATCGCCAAGCGCTACATGAACCGCTCGTTGCCGCTGCTCGACCTGATTCAAGAGGGCAACATCGGCCTCATGAAGGCGGTCGAGAAGTTCGAGTGGCGGCGCGGCCACAAGTTCTCGACCTACGCGACGTGGTGGATTCGGCAGTCCATCACCCGCGCCATCGCGGACCAGGCGCGCACCATCCGCATCCCAATCCACCTGGTCGAGCTCCTGAACCGCATCGCGCGTGCCCGTGTCCAGCTCGAGCAGAAGCTTCAGCGTGAGCCGAGCAACGACGAGATCGCGGACCTGCTCGAGATGCCCGAAGAGGTCGTGAGCCGCACGCTGCGGCTGGCGCGTTCACCGGTCTCGCTCGAGGCGCCCGTCGGTGAGGACGACTCCGAGCTCGGTGACTTCATCGCCGACGAGGACGCGGTCGACCCCGAGCGCCGCGCCGAGCGTGAGGCGTTGCGCAAGGCCACACGCGACATGTTGGCGACGCTCACGCAGCGCGAGGCGAAGATCCTGGCGAAGCGGTTCGGCATCTGCGAGCGACGTAGCTACACGCTGGAAGAGGTCGGCCGCGACATGGCGCTCACCCGCGAGCGTATCCGGCAGATCGAGGCCAAGGCGCTCGTCAAGCTGCGCTGCCCACGTCGGGCGGCCGAGGTGCTTCGCGCGTGGGAAGAGGGCGACGCGGTCCTCGACCCGAACCGCTCCAACTGAGGCCGGTCCGAAGACCTTCGGGAGGAACAAGCGGCGTGTGCGACGGGCTCACGCGGTCGCACCCCCGAGGGCCTTGGCGACGGCGTGGGCAAGGCCGTCCTGGGTGAAGGGCTTCTGTAAGAAGTGCAGGTCGTCGTCGACGAGACCACGCTTCGCGATGACTTCAGCCGGGTAGCCCGAGATGTAGAGGCAGCGCAGGCCGGGGCGGAGTTTTTCGAGCTGCTCGTATAGCTGCAAGCCGTTCATCTCCGGCATGATCACATCGGTGACGAGCAGGTCGAAGTGCTCTGGGTGGTCGGCTGCAAGTGTCAGGGCGGCGCGTGGTGAAGCCGCAGACAAGACGTCGTAGCCCAGGCCCTTCAAGAGGCGTTCGACCAGCGCGCGCAAGAGGGCATCGTCCTCGACGACCAGCAGGGTGCCCTTGCCATGTGGTGTGGGGTTCAGCTCTCGCCGCCCCTGCGGGGTCGCGTCGCCGAGGTGGCGAGGCAGGTGGATTCGCATCGTCGTGCCCTCGCCGACGGTCGACTGGACGTCGATGAAGCCCCCGTTCTGCCGCACGATGCCATAGACGGTCGCGAGTCCGAGGCCGGTCCCATGGCCCTCGTTCTTGGTCGTGAAGAAGGGTTCGAAGATACGCTCGAGGGTGAGCGCATCCATGCCGCTGCCCGTGTCCGAGACCTCGAGCCGCACGAAGTCGCCGGGCAACAAGCCGACCGCGCCGAGCTCGTCGCCGATGATCGCGTTCGTAGCGGTGATGGTGATCTGCCCGACGTCGCGGATGGCGTCCTTGGCGTTGACGAGCAGGTTGGTCATGACCTGGTCGAGCTGGCTCGGGTCGATCTGGATGGGCCACAGGTCCGGGGCGAAGTGGGTGCGCAGCGCTATGTGCTCGCCGATGATTCGACGCAGCAGGTCGAGCATCGGGGTGACCGTGGGGCCGAGGTCGAGGACCTTGGGTTGAGCCGTCTGTCGACGCGCGAAGCCGAGCAATTGGCGTGTCAGGCTCGCGGCGCGGCTGGCGGCTTCGACCACTTGTGCGAGGTCTTCACGAGCGGGGTCGTCGGCCGCGAGAGAGTCGATGGCGAGGCTCGTGAAGCCCGTGATGCCTGTCAGGATGTTGTTGAAGTCATGGGCGATTCCGCCGGCGAGGCGGCCGATGGCGTCCATCTTCTGCGACTGGAGGAGCTGGCGTTCGAGCTCGACCTCGTGGCTCACATCGCGTTCGACGACGACATAGCGCTCGATGCGACCGCTCGGGTCGGTGACGGGCGAGATGGAGAGCTCGGCGGTGTAGGTGTGCCCGTCCTGCTTGCGGTGAATCTGGCGGCCGGTCCACGATTGTCCCTGACTGCGGTCGGTCCAGGTCTCCCGGACGAAGGCGGAGGCTGGCACATCCGAAGTGGAGCGGAGCGGATGGTTGCCGACGGCTTCTGCCCGCGAAAAGCCGGTGATCGCCTCGAAGGCCGGGTTGACGTACTCGATGCGGCCCTCGAGGTCGGTCACGATGATGGCCTCGGCGGTGTGTTCGATCGCGGTGACGAGGGTCTCGCGTTCCTTTTCGGCGCGGCGTTTGTCGGTGATGTCGTGGAGCGATCCGTAGAGGTGGATGACTGGGCCGGGGACGCCGTCTTGGCCGGGCGCCGCACGGACGGCTCGCCCGTGGACGAAGACGTCGCGCACTTCACCGTTGCCGCGCACGATGCGCACGACCATGTCGTAGCCCGTGCCCTCCGCGACGGCCGCCGCGACAGCGCGCAGCACTGCCGGGAAGTCGTCGGGGTGGAGGATCCGGCCGTGGTCCTTGAGATCGGGAGCGGGCAACGACGGGTCCATCTCGTAGATGGTGTACATGCCCTCGGACCAGCGGATCTTGCCGCTCGCGACGTCGTACTCCCAGCTGCCGATGTGCGCGAGCTGTTCGGTGCGTGCCAGCATGGCGCGGCTCTCGCCGAGCTCGTCGACGAGCCTGGAGAGTCGTCGTTCGCTCGTGGCCAGGGCCAGCGCGCGTTTGTGCTCGCGCCGCGCGAGCCAGAAGACGAGCAGCGTCGACAAGACGATGAAGAGCAGCCCCTTGATGGACTGGAGGGTCGAGGTCGACGGCAAATCCGGGTCGAGGGGCCCGGCCACCAGCTCGACGGCGCGGTCGGTGAGCAGAATCCAGAGCACGCCGAAGGCGCCGAACATCAAGGCGATGCGAACCGGGGGGCTGAACAGCTGGCGCGCTTCGGTGCTCGGCCCGGAGGGGGTGCGGCTATCGTCCATCGAGGTTGTTCTCACGAGGTGTGCGGCGTGTATCGCCATGAACTGAGACGCATCGGCAAGCCAACGTTCTAACGGTTGCTTCGCTCCGCGTCGACAAGGTCCCGCGAACCCTTGACAGGCGAGCCCGCACGCAAGATGAGTCCCGCGCGCGAGGCGCCACTTCACGGTTGCTTCGCTCCACGTCGACAAGGTCCCGCGAACCCTTGACAGGCGAGCCCGCACGCAAGATGAGTCCCGCGCGCGAGGCGCCACTTCTCGAAGGAGTCGACTATGTCCAGGGTTCTCATCATCGGCGCCGGCGGCGTCGGAGCGGTCGTCGCGCACAAGTGCGCGCAGGTCAAAGACACGTTCACGTCGATCATGCTGGCGAGCCGCACGAAGTCGAAGTGCGACCGGATCGCGGCCGAGGTCAAAGAGCTGCGCGGCGTCGATATCCAGACGGCGGCGCTCGACGCGGACGACCCGAAGAACACCATCGCGCTCATCGAGCAGTTCAAGCCCGAGCTCATCATCAATGTGGCGCTGCCCTACCAGGACCTGGCCATCATGGACGCCTGCCTGGCGACCGGCGTGCACTACCTCGACACGGCCAACTACGAGCCGCCCGACGTGGCGAAGTTCGAGTACAGCTGGCAGTGGGACTACAAGGAGCGCTTCGAGAAGGCGGGGCTGACGGCCATCCTCGGGTGCGGCTTCGACCCCGGCCAGACCAATATCTATTGCGCGTGGGCCCAGAAGCACCACTTCGACGAGATCCACACCGTCGACATCATGGACTGCAATGCGGGCAGCCATGGCAAGCCGTTCGCCACGAACTTCAACCCCGAGATCAACATCCGCGAGATCACCCAGCGCGGGCGTTATTGGGAGAACGGCGAGTGGAAAGAGACGGAGCCGCTGAGCCTGTCCACGCCGTTCGACTTCGCCGAGTGTGGGGTGAAGGACATGTACCTCCTCTATCACGAGGAGCCTCGAGAGTCTCGTCCAGAACCTCAAGGGATTGAAGCGCATTCGCTTCTGGATGACGTTCGGCAAGCCGTACCTGACCCACCTCGAGGTGCTGCAGAATGTCGGCATGACGTCGATTGCGCCCATCGACTACGAGGGCAAGCAGATCGTCCCGCTGCAGTTCCTGAAGGCGGTCCTGCCCAAACCCGAGAGCCTCGGCGAGAACTACACCGGCAAGACCAACATCGGCTGCTGGATCGAGGGCATCAAAGACGGGCAGTTCAAGCGCTACTACGTCTACAACGTGTGTGACCACGCGGCGTGTTACCGCGAGGTGCGCTCGCAGGCCATCAGCTACACGACCGCCGTGCCGGCGATGCTCGGGGCGAAGCTGCTCCTCGAAGGCCACTGGAAGAAGCCGGGTGTGTGGAACGTCGAGCAGCTCGACCCCGACCTGTTCATGGCGCAGATCGGTCAGTACGGGTTGCCCTGGGTCGAGACGACGCCGGATGGCCCGCTCCCGATCTGATGCGCGGGACGAAAGTGCGAAGACGATTCCCAAGCGGCGAGTGAGGCGGTCATGGCGAACGAGAGCGTAGGCACAGGGGTCATCCACGACCTCGACTGGTCGATTGTCCCAAGCCCGTGTTTCGTCGTCGACCTGCGGCTGCTCGAGCGCAACGCGATGGTCCTGGCGCGTGTCCGACGCGAGGCGGGATGCAAGGTCCTGCTGGCGTTGAAGGGCTTCTCGATGTGGTCGGCGTTCAAGGTCATCGCCCCACATCTGGATGGGTGCGCGGCCTCGGGCGCCATCGAGGCGGAGCTCGCGCGCGACAAGTTCGCGCCGCTCGGAGGCAACGAGGTCCACACCTACGCGCCTGCGATTTCGGAAGAGGACCTGGCCGAGGTGCTGGTCCACTCGGACCACGTCATCTTCAACTCGCCGACCCAACTGCGGCGCCACATCGCTGCGGTGCGTGACTTCAATCTGCGGACCGGGCGCAAGGTCGAAGTCGGCCTGCGGGTGAACCCCGAATACGCCGAGGTCGAGGTCGAGCTCTACAATCCGTGTGCGCCCGGGTCGCGCCTGGGAAGCCGGCGGGACGTCATTGGACAGGACCTGCCCGATGGGCTCGATGGGCTTCACTTCCACGCCCTGTGTGAGCAGGGGGCGGACGTGTTCGCGCGGGTGCTGGCGCATGTCGAGGCGAAGTTCGGCGACTGGTTCGGGCAGATCAAGTGGCTCAACTGCGGTGGTGGCCACTGGATCACCAAGCCGGACTACGACGTCGACCTGCTCATCACGACCGTGCGCGACCTGAAGCGTCGGTATCCCCACCTGCAGATCTACCTCGAGCCCGGCGAAGCGGCTGCGGTCGATACCGGGGTCCTCGTCTCGACCGTGCTCGACATTCACGATGGCGGGCTGCCGCTCGCGATGCTCGACGTGTCGGCGACATGCCACATGCCCGACGTGCTGGAGATGCCATACCGGCCGCTCATCACGGGCGCGGGTGACGCGGGTGCGATGCCCCACACGTACCGGCTTGGCGGGCCGACGTGTCTCGCAGGCGACGTCATCGGCGACTGGTCGTTTCCCGACGCCCTGAAGCCCGGCGACCGGGTCATCTTCGAGGACATGTCGCACTACACCATGGTGAAGACGACGATGTTCAACGGGGTGAAACACCCAGCGCTGGCGACCTGGGACGGGCACCACCTCGAGGTGGTGCGGCGCTTCGGTTACAGCGACTATCGCGACCGTTTGTCGTGAGCTTCGTCCGCGGTGGTGATAACGCCAGGTCATGTGGGTCGGACCTGCCGATGATCCGAGCGCGCTGAGCCGCGCCGCCCTTATCGACACTTGTGATGATTTCGCGGATGGGCCGAGACCGGGGATTGAGCGACTGCCACGTCGGAACTTCTCGGGGCTCCACGGACCCGCGCCTGGGTTACACATAGATGCGCACCGGGCGCTTGCTTCGGCCGCGGCCCGGTGGCTAAATCAGGGGTGGTCTGCACCAGGCGGACGTCTTTGAGGTCCCCATAGGCGCGCTACACGGCTGCCTATGGTCGGACGAGCAGCAGGACACCACTCATAGCGGATGCGTGGGTCATGCAGTCTCCAGCGAGTCCCTTCCCCGAAAATCGACGCGAAAGAGGAGTCAACCATGACGCGGCTTTCTGCAGCTGCCCGGCCCACGCTCCGTTTGGAGCCGGCTTCCGTCCTCTGGCGTTGTCTGGTGCTTCCCCTCGCCGTTGCCGCGGCTCTCGTCGCGTGTACCGACGAAGCCCCGGTCGTCGACGAGCATTCCCATGCTCCAGGCGAGGACGAGCTCGGCCACGTGCATGCCCCGCTGTGGGTGAACGGCAACTTCGAGATCGGCACCCACAACGGCGGGCCCCCGGACTGGACCGTCACGGCCTACGACAACCCGGGCCTCTCGAGCCTTACCCCGCAGAGCTTCTCGCAGCTCGGACTCGTCGCGGGCGGACCCTCACGCACCAAGCTCTGGCTCGGCGCCGAGGGCAGCCAGGCCGACACCTATCTCGGACCTGACGCGTCCATCCGCTGGCCGCGTTACGGCGGCGGCGTCGCGGTGCTCGACGTCATGACGGGCGCGGTCGCGAACTCGATGAAGCAGACGATGACGTTGACGGTGGACGACATCGACCCCGTCGACGGCAAGATCCACATCCGCTTCGCAGTCGCCCCGATCCTCGAGAACCCGAACCATCCGGCGGCCCAGCAGCCCTACTTTTATATCGAGCTCCGCAACGTCACCCGTAACATCACGCTCTATCGCGACTTCAACTATGCGAACCAGCCGGGTGTCCCGTGGAAGAACGACGGCGCGGACTCGACCTACCAGTACACGGACTGGCAGCTCGTCGACATCGCCCCGAACAGCACCCAGGCAGTGCAAGGCGACCAGGTCGAGTTGCTCGTCGTCGCCGCCGGGTGTTCCCCGACCGGCCACTGGGCGCGTGTCTATATCGACGGCGTCGGCGCCACCGTGCCAAGCCTCTTCGTCAGCGCGACCGGCCCGGCCTCGGCCAACGCCGGCGACGTCATCACCTACGACATGTACTACAACAACGGCGGCACCGCGGCGGCGGGCGACTCGACCGTCAAGCTGACCATTCCTGCAGGCACGACCTTCCACTCGGTCACGGGGGCGGTCTGCACGGTCCCGGCCGTCGGCGCGACCGGCGTCGTGACGTGCAACGTCGGCATCGTGAACCCTGGCCAGTCGGGCTCCTTCCAGATCTCGGTCCGTATCAACTCGGGCGCTACCGGAACCATCACCAACGGCAACTACTCGATCGAGTCCATCACCCTGCAGCCGCTGCTCGGTCCGAAGGTCTTCACGAGCATCACCGCGAACGCGGTCTACGCCGACCTGTCCATCACCAAGACCGACGGCGTCGGCGGCGTCGCCTGGAGTAGCCCCCTCACCTACACGATCGTGGTGCTCAACGAAGGCCCCTCGGCCGCCAATGGCGCGGCCGTCGTCGACACCCTTCCGGCCCGCCTCAGCGGTGGCTCATGGTCGTGTGTCGGCGCTGGTGGCGGCGTGTGCAACGCGGCCAGTGGCTCGGGCAGCATCAACACGACCGTCAACCTGCCCGTCAACGCGACGGCGACCTTCACCCTCAACACCAACGTCATCGCTGGCACCGGCACGGCGAGCGTCAGCAACACCGCCACGGTCACCGCCCCGAACGGGGTCACCGACTCGTACCCCAACAACAACGGCGCGGTGGACACCAACTTCATCGGCGAGCTGCGCACGGTCACCGTGACCAAGCTCGGTATCGGGCAGGGCAACCTCGTCTCGGTGCCTTCCGCCATCAGCTGCGGCACGAGCTGCACCAACGCCTCGGGCAGCTTCGTCACGGGCCAGCAGATCGTGCTCAGCGTGAACCCGCTCCCGGGTCACACCTTCGAAGGGTGGGGCGGCGACTGCGCGTTCGCGGGCACCTCGAACTGCAGCATCACGGTCTCGGCCAACCACAACATCACGGCCAACATCTCGAAGCCGACCGTCCCCAACGGTACGCCGTGCACCGTCGCGGGCGAGTGCACGAGCGGCATCTGCGTCGACGGCTACTGCTGCAACTCGGCTTGCGGCAACGGCGCGGCGGACTGCCAGGCTTGCAACAACGCGGGGCAGCTCGGCACCTGCGGGTACTTGAACCTGCCTGGCGTCAACGACGGCGGGGTCTGTGACGGCGTCGACAACGACTGTGATGGTGGCGTCGACGAGCAGTACTCGCCGCTCACGACCAGCTGTGGCGTCGGTGCCTGCGGGCGCACGGGCCAGACGACCTGCTCGCCGACCGGTGTCGTCGGCGACACCTGCGCGCCGGGCCAGCCCACCGCCGAGGTTTGCGACGGTATCGACAACGACTGCGATGGGCTGACGGATAGCGCGGACCCACAGCTCGTCCTCGTCGCGTGTGACAAACAATCGGGTGTCTGCGCGGGTGTCATGCGCACCCCGGCGCAGTGCACCGGTGGCGCGTGGCGCGCCTGCCCCGATGCCCTCTACGCGAGCCTGCGCTTCCCCGATTACGGTCTCGCGGACGCCTGCGACGCCAAGGACAACGACTGCGACGGCTCGGTGGACGAGGACTTCCAGATGTCCCAGACCACGTGCGGCACGGGCGCCTGTGCTCGCGCCGGCGTTCGCACCTGCACGGCCGCGGGCGCCATCGTCGACTCTTGCCAGCCGGCCGTCGCGGCGGGTTTCGACACGAGCTGCAACGGCGTCGACGACAACTGCAACGGCCAGGTCGACGAGGCCTATGTTGCCCCCGGCACAGCGTGTGGCACGGGCGCGTGTGCTCGCGTCGGCATGGCCTATTGTGTCCAGGGGGCCGTGGTCGACAGCTGCGCGGCTGGTCCCGCAGGGGCCAACGACCTGTCGTGCAACGGTGTCGACGACAACTGCAACGGCTCCACCGACGAGGGCTATGTGCGTGTCTCGACGGCGTGTGGCGTCGGCTTCTGCGCCAGCACGGGCCAGACCTCGTGCTCGGGCGGCGTCGTCAGCGACTCGTGTGCGGCGGGGTCACCCAGCCCGGCTGGCGAGGTGTGTGACGGGATCGACAACGACTGCGATGGGCTCGTCGACGCCGCCGACCCATCGATGGCGGTCGTCGCTTGTGAGAAGCAGGCCGGTGTCTGCGCTGGCCTGAACAAGGCCCCGAGCCTGTGCGTCGGCGGCCAGTGGCAGGCCTGTACGGACGCCTTCTACACGGCGCAGCGCTTCCCGAACTACACCACGAACGACACCTGTGACGGTCTCGACAACGACTGCAGCGGCGTCGCCGACGACGACTTCGTGCCCACCGCGACCGCATGTGGCAACGGTGTGTGCGCCCGCGCGGGCACGACCTCGTGCCCCAATGGCGCCATCGTCGACTCGTGTGTGGCGGGCCTCCCGCCAGAGGGCGGCGAGATCTGCGACGGCCTCGACAACGACTGCGACGGGCTCACCGATGGCAGCGATTCGTCACTTCGCCTCGTGAAATGTGAGAAGCAGCAGGGCGTCTGCAGCGGGCTCGACAAGGGCCCGAACCTCTGCGTCGGCGGCCAGTGGCAGGCCTGCTCCAACGCCTTCTACTCGGCTCAGCTCTTCCCGTACTTCGCGACGAACGACGTCTGCGACGGTCGCGACAACGACTGCGACGGCTCGCTCGACGAGAACCACACCGCCACCGAGACGAGCTGCGGGCTCGGCATCTGCGCGCGCACCGGCCAGTCGATGTGCCAGGGCGGCGTCGTCGTCAATACCTGCTCGGCCGGCCAGCCCAACGCCGGTGGCGAGGTCTGCGACGGTGTCGACAACGACTGCGACGGGCTCGTCGATGCGGCCGACCAGTCCATGGCCGTCGTCCCTTGCGAAAAGCAGGGCGGCGTGTGCGCCAACCTCAACAAGGCGCCGAGCCTGTGTGTCGCCGGGACCTGGCAGAGCTGCACCGACGCGTTCTACACGGCCCAGCGCTTCCCGAACTACGCGACGACCGATAGCTGCGACGGGCTCGACAACGACTGCGACAACGTCACCGACGAGAACCATGTCTCGGTGAACACGACCTGCGGCGTCGGGACCTGCGCCCGGACCGGGGCGACCTCGTGCTCGGCCGGCGCCGTCGTCGACTCGTGCACCGCGGGTGCACCGGCTGCGGGAGGCGAAGTCTGCGACGGTTTCGACAATGACTGCGACGGGCTCACGGACAGCTCCGACCCTTCGCTCGTCCTCGCCAACTGCGAGAAACAATCCGGCGTCTGCGTCGGCGTCAAGAAGGGGCCGAGCCTCTGTGTGAGCGGCGCCTGGCAGGCCTGCACCGATGCCTTCTACACGGCAGAGCTCTTCCCGAACTACGCCACGTCGGACACCTGCGACGGTCGCGACAATGACTGCGACGGCTCGCTCGACGAGAACCACACGTCGGTGCAGACGACCTGTGGCGTCGGCATCTGTGTTCGTGCAGGCCAGACCTCGTGCGCTTCGGGCGCCATCGTCGACTCGTGTGTGGCCGGCGCCCCGAGTGCCGGCGGCGAGGTCTGCGACGGGCTCGACAACGACTGCGACGGCGCCACGGACAGCGCCGACCCGACGCTCGTGACGCCGCTGTGCGAGAAGCAGGACGGCGTGTGCGCCGGCGTCCTCAAGGCCCCGAGCCTGTGTGAGAACGGGAGCTGGGCGGCCTGCAACAACTCGACCTATGTCGCGGCGCGGTTCGGCTCGTATAGCCTCGAAGACGGCTGCGACGGGCTCGACAACGACTGTGACCGTGGCGTCGACGAGGACTTCGTCGTGACGGGCTCGACGTGTGGCACCGGCGCGTGCGCGCGCACCGGCCAGAGGCTCTGCGACGAAGGCGAGCTCGTCGATTCCTGCGCCGTCGGTGTCGGCACCTCGGATGCGAACTGCAACGGCGTGGACGACGACTGCGATGGCACGACCGACGAGAGCTGGGTGCCGCCCGCGACCGAGTGCGGCGTCGGCGCGTGTGTGCGCACGGGTCTGTCCTTCTGTGTCCAGGGCCAGCAGGTCGACAGCTGCCGGCCGGCGACACCCGGTGCGTCCGACCAGAGCTGCAATGCCATCGACGAAGACTGCGATGGACGCGTCGACGAGGACTTCCCCTCGAACCAGCTGTGCTTCGTCGGGGTCGGTGCCTGCGAGCGCAGCGGCCTCTTCGGCTGCGCGTCGGGTGGAGTCGTCTGTGGTGCGACGGCCGGCCAGCCGAGCGTCGAGTCCTGCGACGGCATCGACAACGACTGCGACGGCAGCATCGACGACGCGCTCGTCGGAGCCAGCGTCTGTGAACGCGTCGACACCGCGCTACTCGGCCGCCCGGCTTCGGTCACGGCCGCCACCGAAGCGAGCTTCACCTTCCAGGACCCGCTTCACCTGACGAGCACTGCCTTCGAGTGCAGCCTCGATGGCGGCTCCTGGGTCCGCTGCGACGGCGGCGCCATCTCGTATTCCGGCCTCGGCGAAGGCCAACACACCTTCCTCGTGCGCTCCATCGGACCCGACGGCACGGTCGATCCGACGCCTGCCTTCTACGGCTGGTTCGTCAATTCCTCGATGCCCGAGACATTCATCGTCCTTGCCCCGCAGACCCCGTCGCAGAGTACGAGCGCTGCCTTCGCCTTCGCCGCGACGGTCAACGAGGTCGGCGGTTGGTGGTGTTCGCTCGACCCGCAGACGACCCCGCCCGCGGCGTCCGACTTCGCGCCTTGCGACTCGGTCGTGCAGTACCAGGACCTCGCCGAGGGCGCCCACGACCTCTACGTGTACGTCGTGAGCGCGACGGGTGTGGCCGACCCGACGCCCGCCCACCATGCCTGGGTCATCGACCTGTCGGCGCCCGAGACGGTCATCACTTCGGCCCCGGCTGCGGTGGTCGCCTCGTCGTCCGCGAGCTTCGCCTTCGAGTCGCCCGACGATGACATCACCGAGTTCCGCTGCCGCTTCGACGGCGGCTCGTGGAACACCTGCGAGGGTTCGACCCAGAGCTACTTCGGCCTCGTCGACGACGAGTACACGTTCGAGGTCGCGGCCGTCGACGAGACCGGGATTGTCGACCCGACGCCGGCCATCCACCGCTGGACCGTCGACACGACCGCGCCCGACACGTTCATCACCATCCACCCGACCAACCCCGCGCAGACCCCGAACGCGACCTTCGCCTTCGCGTCCAACGAGACCGAGGTCATGTACCAGTGCGTCTTCGACGCGGCCGAGGCACCCGCACCTGGGGACGCCGCCTGGCTGCCGTGCTCGCAGATCACGGCGCTGAACGGGCTCTCGTCCGGCACCCACGTCGTGTGGGTCGCGGCCGTCGACGGCATGGGACTCTGGGACCCATCGCCTGCGACCTGGAGCTGGGTCGTCGACATGACCGCGCCCGACACCGCCATCACCGTACGCCCGCCCGTGCAGACCGGCCCGGACGACGGCGCCGACTTCACGTACACGGCGCCCGACACCTCGGTCGACGTCTACTTCGAGTGCCGCGTCGACGCATCCAACTGGCAGGCTTGCGGAGACACCTTCAGCCTCCCCGCTGGTGGCGTCGCTATCGGCGACCACACCTTCCAGGTGCGCGCCTGCACGGTCTCGACCGGCCTCTGTGACCCGACGCCTTCGGTCGCGAGCTGGACCGTCACGACCAGCAACTGCCCGCTCGACGCCAACGCTCCGACGGTCGTCTGCCCCGCGGGTGGTCAGTTCGAGTGCACCGGTGATGGCCGCGCTGCGGTGACGCTCGGCGCACCCACCGGCGAGGACCCGTGCGGCCTGATGGACGTCTCGGAGACACCGCCGACCACCTTCGCGGTCGGCACGACCCCGGTCGTGTTCGCGGTCCAGGACGGCAACAAGAACCGCGCGGCCTGTGTCACCGAGGTGCAGGTCATCGACTCGACGCCGCCCGTCATCCAGTGCGCCCAGCCGGTCGTCGTCGCCAATGACGCCGGCCTCTGCGGCGCGACGGTCGTGCTCGAGCAGCCGGTCGCGAGCGACGCCTGCCACGGCTCGGCCATCGTCTTCAACAACGCCCCCCAGATCTACCCGGTCGGCACCACGACCGTGACCTGGACGGCACTCGACGCGGGCGGCCTCACCTCGAGCTGCACCGTGGATGTCACGGTCTCGGACACCGAGGGCTCGACCCTCAGCTGTGCTGACGAGCTGGTCGTGCAAGCCCCCGCGGAAGCTTGCGGGTGGACTGGCAGTGTCGAAGCGACGGCGCGCGACAACTGCGCCGCGGAGCTGACGACCCTGACCCAGGACCGGCTCTTCCCGGTCGGCTCCAACGACGTCGAGTTCACTTCGACCGACCCGAGCGACAACGTGTCCACCTGTGTCACGCGCCTCGACGTGCGCGACATCACCCCGCCGGTCGTGAGCTGTCCCGTCGACGGCGACGACACGCTCGGAGTGTTCGCCGGCACAGCGACCGACGCTTGCGACGCCACCGTGCGTATCGACGGGATCGTGTGTGAGGCCCTCGATACGACGGGCGCCGTCATCGACGAGGTTCGGCCCGAAGACTGCCCCATCGCCGTGAACGCCGATGGAGCGCTCGAGGTCACTGGACGCCTCGCCGACCCGGCGCTGCGAGTGCGCTTCGAGGTGCTCGGCGAAGACCCCTCGGGCAACGTCGGTAGCGTCGATTGCGCGCTCACCTTCTCCGCCGACCGCGACGGCGACGGGGTCATCAACGACGCCGACAACTGCCCGGCTGTCGCCAATGACGGCGCCGACACGGATGGCGACGGGGTCGGAGACGCCTGCGACGTCTGCCCGGTGACGTCCGACGACCAGGCCGACGTGGACAACAACGGCATCGGCGATGCGTGCCAGGACAGCGACTCGGACGGCGTGCTCGACGCCGCCGACAACTGCCCGGGCCTCACCAACGCGGACCAGACCGACTGGGACGAGGACGGCCTTGGCGACCTCTGCGACCTCGAGCCCTACGAGGGCTTCGACGCAGCCGGAGCCGGAGGCTGCTCGAGTGGTGGGAACGCAGGCCTGGGCTTTGGCTTCGCGCTGGCCGCGCTGGGTCTCATCGCATACGCTCGTCGACGTAAGTTATCGCTTCGCTGAGCGAAGCAACCTTTGAATGCGGGCGGGAAGTCATCGGGCTTCCCTTCCCGACACACTCTGTGCCCTGAAGATATCCTTTCAATTTTCGCGGGCTCGCCGCGCTCGAGGTCCCTATGAGGTCACCGGTCTTTGTGCTGCTCGGCGCCGTCTTGGCCTGGCCGTCAACCGCATGGTCGCAGGAGTGTCCGGAGCCGACCGAGTCCACCGGCGTCGTGACGACGCAGGGCGTCTACACGGTCAACCCCGTCGTCACGTCCAAGCCCTACATGTGGATCTCGAACGCGGGTGAGGACACGGTCTCGAAGATTGCGACCGACACCAACCGCGAGGTGGCCCGCTACACGACCGCCTTCTGGCCGGGTGGCATCGGGGGCAACGCCACAGGCCTGCCGAACAAGGACCCCTGGTCGGGGCCGGCCCCTTCGCGGTCTGGCGTCGACACCGACGGCAACGCGTTCATCGCGAACCGCGGCTTCGGGCGGGTGGCGGAGGTCGTCAAGATCCTCACCGTGGGCTGCGTCGACCGCAACAACAACCAGGTGTGTGACACCTCGATCGACACCAACGACAACGGCGCCATCTCGACGGCGGAGATGTATCCCATCGTCGACTCCAACGCGAACGGCATCATCGACGACGCCGAGATCAAAGACGAACGCGTCGCCTGGATTCGGCAGGTAGGCGGCAGCAACGAGGTCGCGCGCGCGCTGACCGTCGACAACCAGGGCTACGTCTGGGTCGGTATGTACAACACCGCGCGGGTCTACAAGATCGACCCGACGACCGGCGCAACCCTGTTCGGCCCGATGGCGATCGGTGTCAGTCCCTACGGGGCCGCGGTCGACTCTCAGGGCCGTCTCTTCACCGCCTCGCTCGGCGCGACGGACCAGGTTCGCTTCGACACCGAAGCGGCCAATCCAGCCACGACGCTCACCACCTTCTCCGTCCCTTACGGCTACGGGATCGCCGTCGGCCGTGACCAGAACCAGACGGAGTGGGTCGCCATCGCCAGCTACGGCGGTAATCGCGGTGCCGTCCTCTACAACCCGACCACGCTGACGTCGTCCTACCTCACCGCCGCCGTCTACGCGCCGTTCGGCGTGTCGTTCGACACCGAGGGCTATCTCATCGTGGGCGCGGCCAACGGCGCCCCCGGTGTGTCGAAGTGGCGCACCGACGGCTCGGTCGTCTGGAGCCGCGGCCTCGCTGCCAACTGTCCGTCTTCCGACCAGCGCGGCGCCATCGTCGACTCCAACAACGACATCTGGCTCGTCAACCGCAGCAACCACATGATCTGCAAGTACCTGAAAGACGGCACGCACAGCGCCGTCGTCCCGACGGGCCTCTCGCCCTACACCTACAGCGACGCGAGCGGCATCGGCACCCTCATCAGCGACCCGACGGGCAAGATCACCTTCCGCAACTCCTCGCCCTCCGCCGGCTACAGCTGGGGTGGCGTGGACCTGTGCTTCGATGGCAGCGGCAACATCACCGTGACCGCTGTGGCTGCGGACACCGAGGTCGGCCTCGACTTCGCAAACCCGGTGGCCATGCCGCTGACGGCCGTGGGTGACCAGCTCTGCGGCACCATCCCGCAGGGCGTCGTCGGCCGCTTCATCGAGTTCGAGTTCACGATCAAGACCGGTGGTCAGGTCGCGGCCGAACCCGACCCCGAAGGCGACTGCGGCATCGTCATCCCGAACCCGCCGATTGCCACTTGCAAGAACGTCACGGTGACCGCCAACAACGGCTGCTTCGGTTCAGCCGTCGACGTCAACAACGGCTCGACCGACCCGGACGGCGTCGACACCGTCGTGTCCATCACCCAGAACCCGCCGGTCGGCTCGCCGCTCTTCCATGGCGCCAACCCGGTGGTCGTCACCATCACCGACGACTCGGGCCTCGCGTCCACCTGCACCGGCATCGTCACGGTGACCGTCCCCAACCTGCAGCCGGACACGTGCGACGGCATCGACAACGACTGCGATGGCTTCCTCGACGCCGCCGACTCGAGCTTCGTGACCTCCCCGTGTGGCCTGCAATCGGGTGTGTGCTCGGGTGCCGTGCGGCCGGCCTCGTTGTGTGTGAACGGCAGGTGGTCGGCCGACTGCCCGGACTCCGTCTATGCAGCCCGCAACCCGAGCTACAGCTCGACCGTGCCCGACCTCTGCAACGGGGTCGACAACGACTGCGACGGCGCCGATGGCAACGACTACGTGAGCCAGTCGACCACATGCGGTGTCGGGGCCTGCGCATCGACCGGCACCAACGTCTGCCAGGCGGGCGCGCTCGTCGACAGCTGCCGTCCGGGCCTGCCCTCGGCCGAGGTCTGCGACGGTATCGACAACGACTGCGACGGGCTCGTGGACGCCGCCGACCCGCAGCTCGTCCTCGTGCCTTGCGACAAACAATCGGGCGTCTGTGCTGGCGTCATGCGGACCGCGGCGCAGTGCTCGGGAGGCGCCTGGCAGGCCTGCCCGAACGCGCTCTATGCGAGCCTGCGTTTCCCCGACTACGTCCTTTCGGACGCCTGCGACGCCAAAGACAACGACTGCGATGGCGCTGTCGACGAGGACTTCCAGATGAGCCAGACGACCTGCGGCACGGGCGCCTGTGCTCGCGCTGGCGTGCGCACCTGCTCGGCCGCTGGCACCATCGTCGACTCGTGTGTGGCTCCGGCGGCGGGGGCGTCGGACATCAGCTGCAACGGCATCGACGACAACTGCAACGGCGCCACCGACGAAGGCTATGTCGCCTCGGCCACGGCATGCGGCCAAGGCGCCTGCGCCCGGGTCGGCCTGTCCTTGTGTGTCCGTGGCGCGCTCGTCGACAGCTGCTCGGCCGGCTCCGCGGGGACCTCCGATACGACCTGCGATGGTGTGGACGACGACTGCAACGGTCAGCCCGACGACGGCTATGTCCGCCTCGCGACGAGCTGCGGCGCCGGCTTCTGCGCGAGCACGGGTGAGACCTCGTGCACGAACGGTGTCGTCAACAACTCGTGTGTGGCCGGTCAGCCCAGTGCCGGCGGCGAGGTGTGCGACGGCATCGACAACGACTGCGACGGGCTCGTCGACAGCGCCGACCCATCGATGCAGGTCGTCGCCTGTGAGAAGCAGTCGGGCGTCTGCGCCGGGCTGAACAAGGCCCCGAGCATGTGTGTCGGCGGTCAGTGGCAGGCCTGCACCGACGGCTTCTACACGGCACAGCGCCTCGAGACCTATCGGACCAACGACACCTGCGACGGCCTCGACAACGACTGCAACGGCGTCCCCGACGACGACCATGTCCCGAGCGCGACCACCTGCGGCAAGGGCATCTGCACCCGCGGCGGCTCGACCTCGTGCTCGAACGGGGTCATCGTCGACTCGTGTGTGGCCGGTCCGGCTGCGCCCGGCGGCGAGGTCTGCGACGGCCTCGACAACGACTGCGATGGGCTCACCGATGGTGCCGACTCCTCCATCGCGCTGGTGAAATGCGAGAAGCAGGCCGGCGTCTGCAGCGGGCTCGACAAGGCGCCGAACCTCTGTGTCGGCGGCCAATGGCAGGACTGCCCCAACGCCTTCTACTCGGCGGCGCTGTTCCCCAACTTCGCGACGAGCGACACCTGCGACGGCCTCGACAACGACTGCGACAGCGTGACCGACGAGAACCACGTCCCTACCACCACGAGCTGCGGACTCGGCACCTGCGCGCGCACCGGACAATCGGTCTGCCAGGCCGGCAACATCGTCAATACGTGCGCCGCGGGCCAGCCAAGTGCGGGCGGCGAGCTCTGCGACGGCGTCGACAACGACTGCGACGGGCTCGTGGACGCGGCCGATCCATCCATGCCCGTCGTGCCTTGCGAGAAACAAGCGGGCGTCTGCGCCGGCCTCGACAAGGCACCGAGCCTCTGCGTGGCCGGTCGTTGGCAGGCCTGCAACGACACCTACTATACGACCCAGCGCTTCCCGAACTACTCGACCACGGATACCTGCGATGGGCGCGACAACGACTGCGACAACGTCGTCGACGAGAACCACGTCGCCGTGACGACCACCTGCGGCGTGGGCGCGTGTGGACGCACCGGCCAGACCTCATGCTCGGGCGGCAACGTCGTCGACTCGTGCACCGCTGGTCAGCCCAGCGCCGGTGGTGAGACGTGCGACGGCGCTGACAACGACTGCGACGGGCTCACGGACAGCGCCGACCCGACGCTCGTGCTGGTCGACTGCGAGAAGCAGTCCGGCGTGTGCGCAGGCGTCAAGAAGGGGCCGAGCCTGTGCCTCGGCGGCCAGTGGCAGGCTTGCAGCGACGCGTTCTACACCACCGCACTCTTTCCGAACTACGCCGTGTCGGACACGTGTGACGGGCGCGACAACGACTGCGACGGCACGGCCGACGAGAACCACGTCGCGGCGACCACGACCTGCGGCGTCGGCACATGTGCTCGCAACGGCCAGACCACCTGCTCGGCGGGCACCCTGGTCGACTCGTGTGTCGCGGGCGCACCGAGCGCCGGCGGCGAGATCTGCGACGGGCTCGACAACGACTGCGACGGGCTCGTCGATGCGGCCGACTCGACGCTCGTAACCCCTCTCTGCGAAAAGCAGAACGGCGTCTGCGCAGGTGTCCGCAAGGCCCCGGCCCAGTGCCAGAGCGGTGCCTGGACGGCCTGCTCCAACGCGACCTATGTGTCGGCGCGATTCGGACTCTACAGCCTCGACGACGGCTGCGACGGCCTCGACAACGACTGCGACCTCGGCGTGGACGAGGACTTTTCTGTGACCCAGACGACGTGTGGCACCGGCGCCTGCTCGAGCACGGGCCAGAAGCTCTGCTCAAACGGCGACCTCCTCGACACCTGCGCACCCGGAAACCCGACAGCCGACACCAACTGCGACGGCGTCGACGACGACTGCAACGGCCAGACCGACGAGGGCTGGGTCCCACCCGCCACCGAGTGTGGCGTTGGCGCTTGTGTGCGCACGGGCCTGTCGTTCTGCGTCCAGGGCGCACAGGTAGACAGCTGCACGCCGGCCGCTCCGGCGGCCTCTGACCAGAGCTGCAACGGCATCGACGAGAACTGCGATGGGCAGGCCGACGAGGGCTTCCCGGCGAACCAGCTCTGCATCGTCGGCCGTGGCACCTGCGAGCGCAGCGGACTGTCGGTATGCGATGACGGCGGCGTCGTGTGCAGCGTCTCGCCGGGCACCCCTGGTGAGGAACTCTGTGACGGCCTCGACAACGACTGCAACGGTGAGGCCGACGACGGGCTCGCCGGCTGGAATGTGTGTGAGCGCATCGACACGGCGCTCACGAGCCGGCCGCCCTCGGTCACCGCGTCGACAACGGCCAGCTTCACCTTCAACGACCCGCTGCACCTGTCGGCCACCGCCTTCGAGTGCAGCCTGGACGGCGGGCCGTGGGTCCGCTGCGACGGCGGCGCCATCTCGTACACCGGGCTCGCGTCCGGGCGACATACCTTCCTCGCGCGCTCCATCGGGCCCAGCGGTGCGGTCGATCCCACACCCGCATTCTTTGGCTGGGGCATCGACCTTGCCACCCCCGAGACCTTCATCACGCTCGCTCCGCAGAGCCCTTCGCAGAGCGTCGACGCGTCCTTCGCGTTCTCGGCGACGGTTGCGGATGTGGGTGGATACTGGTGTGCGCTCGATCCGCAAACGACCCCACCAGCCGCCTCGGACTTCGTGCCGTGCGACGCGGTCGTCACCTATCAGGACCTGGCCGAGGGCCCACACGAGCTCTTCGTGTATGTGGTCAGCGCGGCCGGCAACGTCGACACCACGCCCGCCCACCACGCCTGGATCATCGACCTGTCCGCCCCCGAGACACTCATCACTTCGGCCCCGGCCGAGGTGGTCACGGCTGGGACCGCGGCCTTCACCTTCGACTCGCCCGACGACGGCGTCACCGGTTTCCGCTGCCGCTTCAACGGCGGTGAGTGGAGCGCGTGTGTGGGCACGACCCAGAGCTATTCCGGCCTCGTCGACGGCACCTACACCTTCGAAGTCGCGGCCGTCGGAGCCACCGGGATCGTCGACCCGACGCCGGCCATCCATCGCTGGACGGTCGACACGAGGCCGCCCGACACCTTCATCACCTTGCACCCGACCAACCCGGCCCAGTCGCCCGACGCGACCTTCGCCTTCTCGTCCAACGAGCTCGGTGTGACCTTCCAGTGCGCGTGGGTCGCGGACATGCCGGCCCTGGGCTCGGTGGTCGAAGGCGGCTGGCAGTCGTGTGACCAGGTCATGAACCTCACCGGGCTCGAGTCCGGAACGCACGACGTGTGGGTCGCCGCAGTCGACGCGATGGGCCTCTGGGACCCGACGCCCGCGAGCTTCAGCTGGGTCGTCGACATGACGGCACCCGACACGCTCATCACCGCTCGGCCCCCGGTCCAGACCGGCCCGAACGACGGCGCCGACTTCGCCTTCACGGCCCCGGACACCTCTGACGAGGTCACCTTCGAGTGCCGCATCGACGAGTCCAACTGGCAGGTCTGCAATGCCGGCACCTACAACCTGGTCGCCGGTGGCCTCGCCGTCGGCGACCACACCTTCCAGGTTCGCGCCTGCACGGTCTCGACCGGCCTCTGCGACCCGACGCCTTCGGTGGCGGCCTGGACCGTGACGACGAGCAACTGCCCGCTCGACGCCATCGCGCCGACCGTCGTCTGCCCGACCGGCGGCGAGTTCGAGTGCACTGGTGACGGCCAGGCCACGGTGACGTTGGGCCTGCCGACCGGCCAGGACGCCTGCGGTGTCCTCGACGCTTCGCAGCCCGCGCCGACGACCTTCGTGGTCGGCACGACACCCGTGACCTTCGCCATGGACGACGGCAACCGCAACCGCGCGACTTGCATCACCACGGTCAAGGTCGTCGACACTACGCCGCCGGTCATCCGTTGTGGCGACGCGGTCGAGGTGTCGAACGACGAGGGGCTCTGTGGCGCCGCGGTCGTCCTCGACGAGCCCGTCGCAACTGACGCCTGCAACGGCTCGGCCATCGTCTTCAACAACGCGCCGGCGGTCTACCCGGTCGGCACGACCACCGTGACGTGGACGGCGCTCGACGTCGGTGGCCTCGCCTCGACCTGTACGGTCGATGTCACGGTGCGCGACGAAGAGGGCTCGACCTTGTCCTGCTCGACCGAGCTCGTTGTCGACGCCCCCGCGGACGCCTGCGGCTGGACCGGTCGTGTCGAAGCGACGTCGCGTGACAACTGCGCGGTCGACATGACGACCCTGACCCAGGACCGCAGCTTCCCGGTCGGCTTCAACGACGTCGAGTTCACCTCGACCGACCCGGGCGCGAACGTGTCGACATGTGTCACCCGCCTCGAGGTGCGCGACGTCACGCCGCCGGTGGTCGCCTGCCCGGCCGCTTCCGACGACATGCTCGGGGCGTTCATGGGCACTGCGTCCGACGCGTGTGAAGCCGAGGCGCGTATCGAGGGCATCGTGTGTGAGGCGCTCGATGTCACGGGCGCGGTCATCGACGAGGTCCGGTCCGCCGACTGCCCGGTGGCGCTCGACGAAGCAGGGGCCCTGGTCATCACCGGTCGCCTCGCCGACCCGGTCCTGCGTGTGCGTTTCGAGGTCGCGGCCGCCGACCCCTCGGGCAACGAGGGGCGCGTCGCCTGCGAGCTGACCTTCTCGGCCGACCGCGATGGCGATGGGACCATCAACGCCGAGGACAACTGCCCGGACACCGCCAATGACGGCGCCGACACCGACGGGGATGGGGTGGGTGACGCGTGTGACGTGTGCCCGCTCGTCGCCGACGACCAGGCCGACGGCGACGACAACGGGGTGGGCGATGTCTGCCAGGACAGCGACTCGGACGGCACCCTCGATGCCACCGACAACTGCCCAGCGATCACCAACGCGGACCAGAGCGACTGGGACGCAGACGGGGTCGGCGACCTCTGTGACCCCGAGCCCTACGAGAACTTCGTTTCGGCTGGCTCGGGCGGCTGCTCGAACGGCGCTGAGACGGGCTATGGCGTGCTGCTCGCAGGGCTTGCGCTGCTCATGTATGGTGGCCGTCGTAGAGCCGCTCGCCGCTGACACTTCCAGGCGTCGGCAAGGACCGTCGCCATGAAGCTCACCGCCGCATCAACTGGTCGCATCGCTCGCTGCTCGTTGGCCGCTTTCGCCTCGTTGTGGGTCGCCTCGTCGACCCCGGCGAGGGCGGACGTGCCCGCGTTTGTCGATGGCCCGGTCTTTGCCAACGCCTGCGCCGAGATCACCAAGGGCCTCGACTGCGCCGACTGCCGCTGCGAGGCGGTGACGTCGACGCCGTCCATCGGTGTCACGAAGGAGGCGACCGACATCCTGCATGGGATCCTCGTCGAGGTCCGCGGGCAGAGCCGCGACGGAAAGACGAAGATCCACGAGGTGCGGGTCCTGCTCGGCGACGAGACCAAGCTCGTGGACGGTGGTGTGGTCGTCAACCAGAGCGTGTCCCAGGGCGAGCTCAAGGAGGGCAGCTGGGAGCTCGTGAAGGCCAAGCAGGTCTACGTCATGTGCCCGGGCGACTGCGACTGGAACGCCGTCGGGATGGTCCATTTGTTCGAAACTCGACATATCTGGCGCGAGGGATCCACGTCGCTCGACGACGTCCTCGAATATGACAAGTCGTATCTCACCGCGTGTATGCTGGACGACAAGACGCCGCGCTGTGTCTACCTCGAGCTCTCGATGGAATCGTACGAGGTCACGGGTCGGCTCACGGGCAAGAAGCCCAAGGTCGGCAAGAAGTCGACGCTGAAGCGCACCTGGAAGGTCGGCGGCAAGTCGAACTACGAGCTCGTGCTCGGCAAGTTCAGCGGCACCAGCCTGAAGGAGTTCAGCGAGCGCAGCGGTCGTGAGCACAAGGCGAAGACGATGCACTTCGCGGAGCTCTTGACCTGGCCCGACGCGCTGTCGATGACACCCGACAAATGAGGGGACAGGGGCTGGCCTTCAGGGGGAGGACTCCGGGGCCGGCCACTTGTCGATAGGGCAACGGAAGGCGCGGCCACGGGCCTTGAGCGATAGGTAGCAGCCGCAGATCCCACACTTGTTGCGCTCGCGCTGGGGGCAGGCGGTGCACACGTCGAGGCGGCGTTTGTAGTCGTCGAGGCTCAGCGTACGACACCCGTCCTTCGTGAAGTCACGAAGCGACTTGAGCAGGTTCCATGGCCGTGACCAGAGGCTGTAGTCCTTGCTGCGCTTGATGGTGTGCTCGGCCTCGATGGGCTCGGCATCGAAGAAGATGCCAGCTTCACGGCAGACCCGACAGGTCTCGGCGTTGGAGCCCTCGGGTAGGAGGAGCTGCGGGTGGAAACATTCGAAGTTGCCGTCTTCGAGGGCGGCGCCGCGGTGTCTGCACGGGGCTTCGGTCGACATGTCCATGAGGTTCCGCCCGCGAACGACCGCTGTCAATCTCTGATGAGAATCAGGGGCTTGCGTGCGAATACGCCCACCGGGGGGCCGGTCGTGAGGGCGCGATTGGGGGCGTCTAGCGAATGCTCTGCACGACCCGCACGCCCAGGATGACGAGGGCGCCACCGATGGCGACACCCCAGCCGATCGACTCGGACAGGACGAGCCACGCGAGGATGGCGGTGAAGACAGGCTGCAGGTTGGTGAAGACGGCGACGCGGGAGGCCTCGGCGCGTACGAGGGCGAAGCTCCAGAGGATGTAGGCCACGACCGAGGTCAAGGCGATGAGGTAGCCGAGCGAGAGCCACGCCGAGGCGGGCACATCCACGGTCGGGAGGTTCCAGACGAAGGGCGCCGCGAGGAGCGCCTGGATGCCGGCCGAGACCATGGTCCAGCTGGCGATCTGGAGGCCGGTATAGCGGCGCGACAGGTCCCGGCTGGCGAGTGTCCAGGCGACCCAGGCTGCGACGGCGCAGAGGAGGAGCAGGTCGCCGACGAGTGGTGCCAGGGCAGCGGCGAGGCCACGCTCGAGCAGCAGCACGATGACGCCGCCAAAGGCGATGGTCACGCCGAGGAACCGTTTCGGGTGCCAGGCTTCGCGGCGCAGGGCGATGGAGACGAGGTAGACCCCGACGGGGGTGAGTGCATAGAGCAGCGCCGCGTGGGAGGCGACGGAGCGCTCGATGCCGACGAGGAAGAAGCCCTGGTTCATCGGGCCGGCGACGAAGCCCCAGAGAAAGAAACGTAGGCGGTCGCCGCGAGGCGGGAGACGGCCCGATGCGAATTGTTTGGAAATCGAGATGATGACGATGAAGACCAGCGCCGTGCCGACCATCCGCATGACGCCCACGGTCAGCGGTGGGATCTGTGTCGTCACGGTGCGGGCGGCGAGGTGGGTGCCGGCGCTGATGAGCGTATGGGCCAGCAGGGCGAAGACCACGACCAGCGGGAGGGCGGCCCTTGTATGCGACGCAATGGGCGCGACCACCGGAGCTTGGCCAGACGGGGGCGGGTCTGATGGGGGGCGCGACGACATCTCGGCGCTCGCTATCAGTTCTTGGCACCTTTGACCACAGCCCCGCGCGGCGGACCCGTGGACCTCCTGCATCGCGCAGCGTCTTGCGATAGGCGGCGGCAGAATTGTCGAGGCCGAGAGATCGTTTGTGTGTGAGGTGCGTTTACGCTGGCCGTGTTTCGTATCCTCACCATGACCTTTCTCGCGAGCTGTGCCAGCGCGTTGCCAGCGCCGGTGCCCGTGTGCACGCAGCCCGCCGGTACCTCCGCCATGTTCTCGACGGCGCCCGGTCCGATCGACGCCTACGGGTTCGCGCTCACTCTCAGCGCTCCGGAAGCGTGCGGCGGTGCGGTGATCTACCGGCTCGCCGGACATGGCCACCGCCGTTTTGACCAGCCGCAGGCGACAACGAGCTGCGAGGGTCGACCCGAAGGTCAAAACCCATGCGATGCCGTTTCGCTGGTCGCGTTTCGCAGCGACGTCAACGCGCAGCTCGCGAAGGCCGGCTTTGCTCACGGCGCGGGCCTCGCGTTCACGCACCAATGCCGCGCGCGTGAGCCTGACGGCAGCATCCGTGTGCGCCTGCTGGTGCACCTCATGGATTGGTCGCAGGCCGACGCCGCCTTGCATGTGCTCATCGATCGTGTGCGCGCATGGCGCATCGGCGACACTGTCGAGTTGATGGTGGGTTCGCAGGACTGCGGTGGGGAGGCGTTATGATGCTGGCTTCGCTGTGGCTCGTCTTTGCAGTGCCGCTGCCAACCGTCGAAGCGATGACGGTGAAGGCCGAGATGATCATCGACGCGACCGTGCTCGAAGTACGCGCGCCGCCGCCGCCGACGACTCGGCGCCCTCCCGACGCACACACGCTGGTTCTCCAGGTCAACGAGGTGCTCGTCGGAGGACCGTTGTCGTCACGCATCGAGCTGGTGGCGACCGGGCCACGCCACCCCTTCAGCACGCGTATCATCGTCTTTGCGCATAAAGCTCGGGTCGCTTCGAGCTGCGGTCGCGACCCGTCCACCGGGACCGTCGCGATGTATCCCGAGCTGCAAGCGACGCAGGTGCTGACCTGGCCGGGTGGGGGTTGGGAGCTCGCGTTGCGTAACGGTGAGTTCGCGCGCGAACGCGATCGGTTGCTCGCCGCGGTTCGAGCTCAGACGGAGCGCCGATGGCACGGCGCCATCGCCACCGTTGTCGTGTCAGGGAAAGCGTTGCTGGTACCGGCCGACGACGCGCTCGAACGCGAAGCTGAGGCGGGGCTGGCGAGCCGGGATACGACCGAGGTCATACGCTCCATCGAGCTGCTCGCGCATTTCGAATCTCTGGCCCACATCGAGCGCCTGCTTGCGCTCGTGCAAACACCTTGCGACGACATCTGCCAAGCCGCGCGCAAGACGCTCACATTGTGGCAGGTGCCGCTACCGTGAGCCTGGGCCGAACGGCCGACGGTCATGCCCGCGTCCGGTTGCGAAGGCTACACACGCGCCGGGAAACAAAGTGCCTGTCATACGGGCGAGCAACTGCTGGTCCGGGTCGAGCCAGCACCCATTCAGCGCGCGCGCAGCTGTAGTGAGGGCATGCGAATGCCGAAGGCGCCGTCGCTGACGACCTTGAAGCGCCCCGTCCAGCCTATCGACACGCCAACCACGCCAACGGAGCATCCATACCCTCTGCAGGTGAGTCGACCGGGTCCGCTCTGGCCAAATGTGATCGTGAAGTCCTCGGCCTCCGACCACCCAAGGGCGACGGACTCCCCGCCTGCGTCCGCGATGACCTCGATGCGTGGGTAGCCCATCGGGTAATGTTCGTCGTCCCGAACGGCGCGTTGCTCGGCGCTGACGATGTGGATGTCAGGCGCCGCGAGAAACCTGGAGAGGCTGGCTTGGGCAGCGGTGATCACTGGGGCACATCGCTCGGAACGGCAGACGACCTCGAGCCAGCTTTCAGTCGCAGAGCCGAGCCAATGAAGGATCGTTTGAAGCTCGCGGCGGGCCTCCGACCCGAAGGGCGTGGGCTCTGCCGACACGACCCGCCCGATACGTCGGCTCATCGGCCCCGGTGTTGTGAACTCAACCAGCTCAGGCGCCACTCCGACGTGGCCGGGGGGATAGATGACGCCGACATCGCACTCCGTCGCCCCTCTGCAGATCCACTCGATGCCTGCGACCTCTGGACCGGCACACTGCAGCCAGATGTCGATGTGAGGCCCAGCCGTTGTAGCGTGACCTGGTAGGCCGACCTCGGCCAACAGGCCAACTGGCAACCGGTCAACGACGGGGACGGGCCGCAGGAGCCCGGGCGAGGGACCGCGGCGTGTCGGTAGAAACCGGAAGGTTCTGCTGTCTTCGGTGCGCCAGGCGATTTCTACGGATGGTTCGTCGAAGAATGTCCCGTTGTCACCGCGGACGTCGAAGCTCACTTCGGAAAAGGTATTGCAGGGCAAGTCCTGCGGCCAGCGCGTTCTCGCGAAGCGCTCGTGTGGAAGGTTCTCGATGGTGGCCTGGGCCTGCACATCTGTTGGGCGCCCGGTGTGGCCCGGGGATGCCGGCGCCTCGGTCGCAGACGAGGACCGCAACTCGGACGAAGCCATGACCTCGCGCTCGACCGTGGGCTCCGAATGCGTGCATGCAGGCATGAAGAGACAAGCCGCAAGTGTGAGGGGCGTGAAGACGCGTAAGGCTGGCATCGAAGACTCTCCGGGCCCCGGACCTGCATTGACACTCTCGCAGGGCGCCCGACAAGGAACGAGGCGCGACTTCGATTCCGAGCGTGCAAGCGAATGAGGTGAGGGCCAACGACCGGAGCGATGGGGTGGAACAAGCTCATGACTGCGCCCGTGGAACGGACCCTTGTTGGACGCAGGGCTCGACTCTGGAGGCAGCGCAGCTCAACGGCGACGGGACCGAAGGTGCAGTCGGCTCGCTTCGCGAGCAATCGTTCTGATTGCCGGCCTGGCGCACACTATTCGTGTCGTTGAACGCTGATTGCTCGACTTCGCGCCCAAAGGGGACCATCTCACGAGCGTCCATTCAACCAGAGCGCCTCGGTCGGCCGAGCAGACGCGTGTGCCGCAGGGTGTGTGACTATGTGTTGGGATACGAAACCAGGGTCACACGCCTCGAGCTCGCCGGGGTGGCGGACCTGACGATCCGGTCGCTGCGCGACAAGAACCAGTTCTTCGACCCCGCGCGGCTCGCCGAGGCGGCTGGGGTCTCGCCCGCCATGTGGCCGATCTTCGGCGTCGTCTGGAGCTCGGGCCGGATCCTGGCCGAACACGTCGCGAACCTCGACCTGTGCGACCGCAGGGTGCTCGAGCTCGGCAGCGGACTCGCACTCGCGAGCCTCGTCCTGCATCGGCGCGGGGCCGACATCACCGCCAGCGACATCCACCCGCTCGCCGAGAGCTTTCTGTCCGCCAATACGACCCTGAACGGGCTCATGCCGATCCCGTTCCACACCGGGAGCTGGTCACACGACGCACCCGCGCTTGGCTCCTTCGACCTCCTCATCGGCAGCGATGTCCTCTACGACCCCGGACACGCCCCGGCACTCTCGGCCTTCATCGGCGACCACTCGGGACAGGACGCAGACGTCATCATCGTCGACCCCAACCGTGGCCACCGCTCGGTCTTTCGGCGGCTCATGGCCGACCGTGGCTTCGAGGTCTCGGTCACCCGTGCACCCACCCGGGTCTTCGACGGGGCGGCTGCCTTTCGTGGACAGATCCTGGCCTTCCGGCGTCGCCATCGTCTCGTCGCGCCCCATTGAGGCCCGCTGGGGCAGGCCGAGGCGCGCCTGTGCCCGATGACGCGGGATGACGACGGCGCAGGCCTCGTCTACAATGCGCGACGTCTCTCGAGGAGCGCGCTGCGATGAAAGCACTGAACGACCTGACGCTTGATATCCCGGTTGTCGACCTGGCCGACCTCTCGAGCCACGACGCCGCCGCCAACGCGCGTGCCACCGACTCCCTCGCACGGGCCTTTGGCGAGTACGGTCTTGTCTACGTGCGTTCGCATGGGATCCACGGCCCGACGCTCGAGGCCTACTACGACCGCTTCCTCGCGTTCACCAACCGCCCCGACGCGGACAAACGCGCCTACGGGCGACCGGACATCTGGTATCAGCGCGGGTGGACGCCGCCCAATACCGAGAAGGCCGTCATCGCGGGTGGCCAGCCCGACTTCAAGGAGTGCTGGTTCGCGGCCCCTGAACCCCTCGACCCGCTCGCCAAGCAGCAGTATCCGCAGGTCTACGCCGACAATATCTGGCCCGACGATCAAGCGTTCCAGGCGACGATGTTGTCGGTCGGTCACCAGCTCCACCAGGTCGGTCTGGCGCTCCTTCGTGGGTGTGCGACCCAGCTCGACCTGCCGCCGTACTCGTTCGAGGAGCTCGTGCATGGCGGCCCTCACGTGACACGCGCGCTGAAGTACCTGCCACTCTCCCAAGACCAGCTCGGGACGGGTATCCTCTGGGGCGAGGAGCACACCGACTTCAACCTCCTGACGCTGCTCCCGGGTGGTCGTTTCCTCGACCCCGACGGCAAGCGGTGCGCGCGGCCCGACGAGCAGTCGGGGCTCTATCTCAGGACCCGCCCGACGGCCGAGCACCCGAAGGGTCAGATGGTGCGTGGGCTGGCACCTGAAGGTTGTCTCGTGGCCCAGGTCGGCCAGCAGCTAGAGATCCTGACGGGCGGGCGTATGCTCGCGACACCACACGTGATTCGGGCGCCGCTCACGGCCGGCTATACCCGTATGGCGATGGCCCACTTCATCCACGTCCACGCGCACCAGGTCCTGCAGCCGCTCGGTCCCTTCCGCACGAAGGAGACCATCGCCGCCTACAGCCCCCCGGTCCTGGCCGGGACCTATGGCCTCAAGACGCTGGTCGACATCGGGCTCGCCCCGAAGGAAGCGCTCGACCAACTCGGCTACCGGCACTACGACCGGCTCGAGGACGCGCGCTCCGAAGGCTGACCACGATCGAGGCTGGCCTCTCGCGGCGTCTCGGAAAACCGCAGGTGGAACGAAACGTAAGGCGCCGTCAGGGCAGACAGAGTCTCGTGTCGGTCGGGTCGACCTCGGCCGAGCAGGCTTCGTCGCCCTCGCAGTAGAAGCAGAAGTCGCACTCGTCGATGATGTCCGTCGCCTCGCAGTCGATGTCCTGCGCGCCGCACCCGCAGTCACACCAGCCATCGCCGTAGTCCGTGTCGAAGCAGGACCAGCCGGCGGGAAGCTCGGGCGGGTTGGCGGCGCAGACGGTCGTGTCGGTCGGCTCGACCCGCAGGTCGCAGGAGCCGAAGGTGCCGCAGGTGTCGCAGACCTCGCAGACCTCGACGTCGACGGTGGACGGGCAGTCGAGATCCTGGGCGCCGCATCCGCAGTCGCAGCTCCCGTCGCCAAAGGCCTCCGCATCGCAGCGCCAGCCGTCGGGCAGGACGACCGGGACCAGCTTGCAGGTCGTGGTGTCGGTCGCGTCGACGCGCCAGAGGCAGCTGCCATTACCTTCACAATCGAGACAATACTCACACTCGGCGATCTCGGTGGTCGTGGCGCAGTCGACGTCCTGGTCGCCGCAACCGCAGTCGCATCCGTCGTCGCCGAACCACTCAGGTGGGCAGGTCCAGCCGGCGGGTGGCTCGGGCTGCGGCAGGCAGAGCGTGACATCGGTCGGGTCGACCGCGCCGACACACGAGCCGAACGAGTTGGACTCGCAGGCGCCGCAGTACTCGCAGTCGTTCACGGTCGCGTCGGGGCAGTCGATGTCGGGGATTCCGCAGCCGCAGTCGCACGACTCGTCGCCGTAGAACTCAGGGTCGCAGGTCCAGTCCGTCGGGCCCACAAGGACCGTGACGTCGAGCGCAACGTCGGCCAGCGATAGGCAGAAGCCGCCGGTCACCGCGATGAGGTCGGCGTCGGTCTCGCCGAGGGTGACGTCGCTGAGCGTGAACTTCGGGGCGCCGTCTGACGGGAGGCCGATCACCGTCAGCGTGCCGGAGCGCTGGAAGTAGACCGATGTGGGGGTCTCGCCGACGAGGTCGACGAGGACGAGGACACACTGGGCGCAGGTCAGGTAGTCCGCATTGTCGCCGCTTCCGAGGTCGAAGGTGCCCTCGGCGTCGTCCCATATCTCGATAGTGAAGATATCCGGGGCAGGACCGCCGAAGCCCAGGTCGGTGCCCCCATCGAAGCCCAGACCGTAGGAGCTCGTGCTGTCATCCAGGGTCAGGGGGCCCGTCAAGGTGACTTTGGGGCAGGTCGAGGTGCTCGTGTCCGAGGCGTCGGCGACGTCGCCCGTGCCGTTCGTGTCACGTGTGTCGAGGCTGGTCGTGTCGGTCGTGCCGGACGTGTCGTTCAGATCGGGCACGTCGGCGACGTCGGGCGCGTCGGCGACGTCCGTGACATCCGCGACATCCGACGTCCCGTTGGTATCGGGGCCAGCCGTATCGACCGCGCTGCCCGTGTCGGGCACTGCGTTGGTGTCGGGGCCACCCGTGTCCGGGATGAAGGCGTCGGGCGTCACGTCACCAGCGCCGCCGGCTGTCGTGTCGACCGCGGCGGGCGTGGAATCGGCGCCGCACCCCAGGACGGTTGTTGCCAGGGTGAGGAGCGTGAGCGCAGCAGCGGGACCCGAGAGCCGTGAGCGAAGGCGATGAACGAGCATGACGACCTCGAGCGGCAGGCAAGGGTGTCGACGCGCGCCGCGAAGCTCTGGATGGAGCCACCGCGGGCGCGCGTCGTCAAGCGAGACAGTCGTGGAGGCTTTGCTCGCGCGAGCCTATGAGGAGACCAGGAACCAAGGAAACCAGGAGGACCTGGTCTTTACTCGATTCCTGGGTTCCCGATTCCTGGGTTCCCGATTCCTGGGTTCCTGAGAGGGGCGGAGCTCACGGCATCCGTCCCCGAGCGCGGATGGGCGGAGATTACTCGCAGGTCAGGAACGCGCGGTACGAGACCGTCGCCGAGGTGCCGCCCTGGTAGTAGGTCGACTTTCTGACCCAACGGCCTTGCGCGTCGTACTCGTGTTCGGTCCACGAGTCGGGTTGGCCATCGGCCTCGTAGTCCCAACCTTCGCGGGTGAGGCGGCCGGCTTCGTCGTAGGTCCAGAACTGCACGTAGGTACCCTGGATCTGCTCGACCAGGCGACCTGCCTCGTCGTAGCGGTAGAGCACCTCGCTGACCGAGCTCGCGACACCTTCGACGAGCCACATGTCGCGGTGCACGGTCGTGCGTCCCGCTGCGTCCACCTCGCGCTCGTAGCGGCGCAGGTTCTCGGTCGAGGAGCTGAAACACTCACCCTCGCAGGGGTAGTAGCCCCACGAGTACCAGAGCGGCGTGTACCCCGAAGCGCCGCCGACCTCGTGTGAGAGCCAACGGCCGGCTGCGTCGCGGGTCCAGGTCTGGGACTCGAGCAGGCCGTGGTTGTCATCGTGGAGCGAGCGACGAAGCAGGTGGCCGGCGGCGTTACGCTCGAAGCGCAGCTCGCGGCCGTGGAAGCGGTCCTGACCCGCGGCGGTCTCGTGCGAATCGGGGAGCGTGAGGTCGACCTCGAGGCGGTCTTTGACGATATGGCCGACCCCGTCCGCATCGACCTCATTGGCCCCACCGGCCCCGTCGCTCCCATCGGCCGCATCGGCCCCGTCGCTCCCATCGGCCCCGTGGACCCCGCTGAGGGTCCGCTCACGCACCACGGTCGCCATGGTCTCCGACGGGTCCACGGCGGGCAACGACGCGATGGTCTCGCTCACCATGCGGCTGCGCACATAACGCAGGTCGTTGGTCAGGCGCAGGCCCTGGTTGCTGATTGGGATGGGGGTCTCGAGGCCGGTCACGCCAGCGTGGCCGTACCAGGCGAGGTCGCCGTAGTTCCAACCATAGCTGTTGTTGCCGTAGGCCCAGCCGATCCCGTTGGGGCGGTCTTCGCGGTTGGACAAGAGGTCATACTCGCGCTCGGCCTCGGGGTATCCGTGGGAGATCGAGTTGGGGAGCTCGAGGCAGTCGCCGCTGGCTGCGACCTTGGGCACCGAGCGCGGCCACGGGTTCTCGTCGTAGTAGTAGGCCTGCGGGCTGCCGAGGTCGTCGAGCGTCGCCGGGTCGAAGCCGTCGAGCGAGAGATGACGCTGGTCGACCATCACGGTGCGGCGCACGAGGTGGTTCTGCTCGCTGAACTCCCAGGTCATGGCATCGACGGTCTCGCCGTCGCGTTTACGCACGACGTTGCTCGGCCGGCCGGCGCTGTCGTAGTCGTAGTCGACGGTCCACACGTGGCCCCAGCCCTCGGCGCGAGCGGATTTCAGGACGCCATAGACGTAGCTCCAGGTGGAGACCAGGGTCTCGCGCACGAGCTGGTCACCCACGTAGTTGTTGCGCAGGTCCACCCGCTCGACGAGCTGGCCGTCGACGAAGCGCTGCGTCATGAAGACGTCCACGACGTCGTTGTCGATGTTGGCGACCTCGATGAGGTTGCCGTCGGTGTCCCAGCGGTTGCGGTGGATGGTCTCCCAGCGCGAGAAGCTGAAGCCGCCAAGCCCGCTGCGCTGGCCGTAGCGCGCCTCGACGATGGTGTCGCCTTCGAAGACGACGTGCATCAGGTTCTTGTACGAGGTGCTCGGCAGGATGACCCAGAGGCCGTCCTCGCGGTGGACGTAGACCGTCGAGCTCGCGGACTGGTGCGAGTCCGCGGTCGGGACCCAGCCTTCTTCCATCAGGCCGCAGACCGGGTCGAGGGCCTCGGGCGGGATCTCCGGCAGGTTGATGTTGCCGCCCTTGAGGAGCGCCTTGGGCTGGCACCAGGCGAGCGGCTGCAGCGGAGCGTTCGGGTCGACCGGCGTGTTGGGGACGGGCTCGGTGGGCTCGGTGGGTTCCGTCGGCTCGGTCGGCTCGGTGGGTTCCGTCGGCTCGGTCGGCTCGGTGGGTTCCGTCGGCTCGGTCGGCTCGGGTTCGGTCGGCTCAGCCGCCGGGTCGACCGGGTCGATAGGACCGAGACAAGCCTGCAGGGGCAGGCCGATCAACAGGGTCATCAAAAGGGTTCGCATCGGGTCTCCTGGGTTGCGTGGCACCGGACGGGTTCCGGGGGCTGGCAGGGGACAACGCAATTGCTGTGCCGGGCGGTGAATGGCTTGCGCAGAGGACAAAGCCCAGTGTTTTCAAGGCCTGCTGGGATTTTGAATGTAAGCTGTGATTGCGGCCGGGGGCGTGCAAAGCAGGGGGCGTGTAATCTTGGATTGCACGTATCGCTGTCGCCCCCGCAGCGGCGTCAAGGTCGAGCTCAGGCGGCGCGCCGGCGCACCAACCCCATGGCGAAGAGGCCGAAGAGGCCAAAGGCCGAGGCCCCACCACCGAGGCAACCACCGCCAGCCGCGACGGGCTCCTCGTCGGAGTCGGGGTTGGTGGGGGCGGGTTCGACCGTGACCTCGGGCGAGGTCTCAGGGTTGGCCTCGGGGCCCGGCTCGGCCGCAGCGATGGTGCACTTCTCGGCGCGCTCACCGCAGGTCCAGCCGGCGTTCACCGACGTGCAGTCAGTGCTGCAACCCCCGCCCACGAGGGCCTCGCCGTCGTCGCAGATCTCGCCCGCGGCAGCGTCCACCCAGCCGTCGCCACAGGCGCTCGTCATGCAGCTCTCCGGGGCGTGCTCCCAGGGGACCTTGCCCGCGCCGCAGCCGCTGCGCTCGCAGCCTTCGAAGGTCGACATGGTGCAGTCCGGGTCGGGGGCTACACAGCCACAATCGCAGATGTCGTCGTCGTAGAAGCCCTCTTCGCAGGTCCAGTCGCCAGGGGGCTTGGCCGATGCGTCCGCGGCGAGCCCGAGCGAGCAAAGGAGGGCGCCGGTGGCGATGGTGGTCGATCGGAGGAGCTTCATGGTGTGCCTTGATAGCTTGAGAGTCGAGTATCTCGGAGGTCGAGTATCTCGGAGGTCGAGTATCTCGAGGATCGAGTATCTCGAAACCCGAGGTGGAAGTTTCAGTCGTAGGCGTTGAGGCGTTCGACGACGGCGTCGGTCTCGAGGTGGACACGTAGGCTGATGCTGGGGACCGCCCCGAAGTAGCCGAACATCCGCTGGTTGCGGGTGTCGTCGTAGGCCGGAGAGACGAGGTCTGCCTGCTCAGCGGTGTCGCGCGTCGCGAAGCGGAGCGCCGAGGTCGCGATATGGCACGATGCGCAGTCGACCGTCCCCGGGTTGTGGTGGCCTGGATCGAGCAGGCGGTCGAGCGCGGCGAGCGAGGCTTCGCGTGCGGCGGGTGCCAGCGCGGCACGGCGCGTGGACGCGAGGAAGTCGACGATGTCCGGCTCGATGATGGGGGC
Source organism: uncultured Myxococcia bacterium (assembly GCA_942493285.1). GTDB lineage: Bacteria > Myxococcota_A > UBA9042 > PHBI01 > PHBI01 > WYBB01. Next base: position 3,112,375 of record OW818691.1, on the reverse strand, counting down.
GGGGATCAGCGTCGCGTCGAGGTCTTCGGTCGCACCGGTGCTGGTCAGGTGTTGTTCGAAGCGGAAGCGGTCGTCATTCGCGGTGTCGCCGTCCTCGTCCTGGTCGATACCGACGATGGGGATCGCGCGGCGTTGCCCCGCATCGGGGTCGGCTGGCACAGGGATGATGTCGAAGCCGCCGAAGATCCACGCTTCGTTCGAGCTGTGGACCGACATGTGGGTGATTCGTACCAAGCGCTCGGCGCCGACGTAGCGGAGGACGAGCGCCATGGCGCGCTTGGGGTCGGGGTGGACACCGAGGCTCATGCCGTCGCCCGCGCGGAGGCGGGACATGGCGGCGACGAGGTCGTCGAGCTCGGCGCGTGGGACGGCGTAGAACGCGTGGACGGCCGCGTCGCGCGTCGTGAGCTCGCTGGCCCCCGGTGCCGCCGGGATGACCGGCTGGAGCACGAGGCGGACCTGGCTCTGACACGCAGACTCGCCGCTGCCTTCGACAAAACACGGGTCGAGCCGCACCGCCACCACGGTCAACGCCTCGTAGAGCGCGTCGGGTTCGTCGACGACCGTTAGCGGCGCGGTCGCGGCGATGTTGTCGAAGTGGCCGCGTGGGACGAGGACCCCGTAGCGACCTCGGGACTTTGCCAGGTTTGCCATGGTGGCATCGCTGGCTGATAGCGGGACGAGGAACGTCACGTCCGAGGGCGCGACAGGGATGCGCGACTCGGACTCGCATGCTGTCAGGCCGGTGACGACCACGCAGGCGAGGACGAGCCCAGAGACCGGCAAACCGATGTTCATCCGATGAGACACCAACACCTCGGGTGTGATGGTTAGGCCAGCGGATGGTGCGAGTCAAAGGGTGGTTTCGCGCGAGGGTTTCCAGTGCTGCGGCGCAGACGTAGTGACCTACGTCTGCCCGTCGCTTCGCGCCGGTCGCCTTCGGCGAGCCGCGAACCAGACGATTGGATTGGGGCTGCGCCCCAAGCCCCGCCCGCCCTCGGCGGGCCTAGTGCCTCGGCGCCATCCGAGACGGATCGAATTGATGGCGCCGAGGCACTAGTCGAGATCCGGGCGCAGGTCACTGCGACTTGGGGTGCGCGAGCAGCCAGTCGAGGGCCGCGGGCACAAAGGCCGGCGTGAAGGCGGGAACATGGGCCGAGCCGGTCATGCGCCAGAGCTCGGCGGCACCGGCCCTGCATTGGCCGTGCTCGAGCAGGCTCGTCTCTGCACCGATGCTGTTGTTGTCGAAGTCCTCGTCGTCGCCGACGCTGGCCTCGGCGGCGCAGCCATTGTGGTCGGCCCAGCGTTCGACGGCGGTCACGGCCGAAGGATACTGGCCCAAGGTGCCGTAGTAGTTGATGACGCTGTCGAAAGTACCATGAACCTGCAGGACCGAGACCGCCTCGCTGGGAGCGCAGTCAGCTTCGGAGAGCGGCATGGCCCCGGCGATGGACACGATGGCGGCGAAGACGTCGGCGTGCTCGCAGGCGAGCTTGTAGCTCATGAAGCCGCCATTCGAGTGACCGACGAGGTAGACGCGGCCCGCGTCGATATTGAAGCGGGACTTTGCTTCGGTGACGAGGCCGAGGAGGTAGCCAGCGTCATCGACGCCCGAGGCCAGAAAGTCGCAACACCACCCGGGCGAGGCGTTCCAGTACTGCTGGCCGCCCGGGTTCATGGTCCCATCGGGGACGACCGCGATGAATCCCCGCGCGGCCGCCCTCGGGGAGAAGTCGAGGTAGAGGTCCTGGATTTGGCCTGTCGCCGAGTAGCCGTGCAGCAGGATGACGAGCGGGTTCGCGACCGTGGGATCGTAGTCGTTTGGCACGACCACACGGGCGGGCCGCGCGCCACCCAGCGGCGATTCGCGGTCCACGTCGGGGACCTCGGCCGTGTCGGAGACTTCGGGTGCGGTGTCGGCTTCGGACACCTGGGTGTCGTCGGGCTGGACCAGGTCCGCGTCCGAGATGGTGTCGGTCGGCGCGGCGTCGACATCCGGCGCGGCGGTGTCGGCGGTCTGCTGTGCCCCGTCTGTGCAGGCGGCGAGTAGGACGAACAGTGACATGGCTCTCAAGGGGACCTCCAGGGTGCGGCTCACCCGAAGGTGGAGCAGCGCGTTGCAGCGTAGCAGGGCGGCCGCGCGAGAGCTATCCGCGCGAAGGGGTGTGCGCGAGATGGATCGCTGCGATGCCACCGCTGAGCGGGAGGTGACGCACTTCGGTGAGGCCTGCGCACTCGAGCACGGGGCAGAGCCTGGCGCCCGAGGGGAAGGCGGCGACCGAGGCCGGGAGATAGCTGTAGGCCTCGCGCTGCCCGGACAGCAGCGCACCGATGCGGGGCAGCCAGTGGCGGCTATAGAGCCCGTGCAGGCCCGCGAGCCAGCGCGAGCTCGGAGTCGAGAGCTCGAGGATTGCCACGAGACCGCCGGGCCGGGTGACGCGCGACATTTCGCGCAGGCCACGATCGAGGTCCTCGAAGTTGCGGACGCCAAAGACGACCGTCGTCACATCGAAGTGACCATCGGGGTAGGGCAGGGCGAGGCCATCGCCCTGCGTGAGCGTGACGGTGAGGTCGAGTTTGTGGGCCTTCTCGCGCCCGACCGCGAGCATGCCGGATGAAAGGTCGAGGCCGTGGACCTCGGCAACACCGGCCTGGGCGAGCGCGAGGGCAAAGTCGGCGGTGCCGGTGGCGACGTCGAGGACGCGGTGAGGGTGGGTTTGGACGACGGCTGCGAGCAGGCGACGGCGCCAAGAGCGGTCGAGCCCGAGCGAGATGACGCGGTTGAGCCGGTCGTAGGTAGGTGCAATCGCGTCGAACATACGCGCCACCTTCTGGGTCTTGTTGGGGCCGTCGTAGGCGGGCTGGATCTGGTCGTGGGCGTACATTCGTATGGTCCTTGGCGAGATGCGGTTAAACGGGTCTTTGTGGTTCACGACGTCTTGAACTGAACGAACATCGTGACCAGGGTAGACACCAGCAGGTGCCCGCCCAGCGTCGGTCAGCGACTTGACGGTCGATATGGGCGAGCGACTCGACAATGGACATCAAGCCCGCCCGGTAGGCGGCTCTCGAGCCAAAGGGAACACTCATGGACAAGCAGCAGGTGCAGCACCTCTTCGATGCGATCGACGCGATGAACCCGGACCGGTTCGTCTCGTTTCTGACTCCCGATGTGGTCTTCCGCTTCGGCGGCTCGGAGCCCGTCGTGGGGCAGGCGACGGTCTTTGGCCTGGTCGACGGCTTCTGGAAGGCTATCGGCGGCTCGCGTCACCGCCTCGTCCACCTGTGGAACGACGGTCCCGACGTGGCCATGCAGGGCGAGGTCACCTACACACGTAAGGACGGTCGCGAGGTCATCGTGCCGTTCGTGAACGTGTTCAAGATGCGCGGCGATAAGATCGCCGAGTACCTCATCCACATCGACAACGGGCCGTTGTTCGCGCCCTGAGCCCGGCAGCCCTGGCGGGCCGGAAGCCCGGCGGGATAGTCTGGCTCGGCTCGCCAGCCCCACAGCCGGCGTAATCTGCAGCGAAGAACGCTTCTGTTCGTGAGGACTCTGGCCGGGGGCGGCTAGACACCGCCCCCTCAAGCCGGCTGCGGAGGCTCGGGGTGGTTTGAGCCTCCGCGATGTGGTAGGACCCTCCAAGACCGGCGGGCGGCCTCGGTGCAGAGCCCGCGATGTGGCCGGTCGATGGGAGACGCGACATGACCGACGAGACCACCCCCGAGAACCCGCCCCTGGCGCCGCCCAATCCAAATCTGAAGCCGAGCGACTCGCTCGTGTCGCAGCTCGGCCTGTCCGACGCGCTGAAGCAGGGTGTCGCCGACTACCTCTCGCAGAACAACATCCGGCCGGCGACGGGTGAGCTCAACGTCGACCTCGAGTTCATGCGGAACCACGCGGGGCCGCTGCTCGCGCACCTGATGCGCTCGGCGACGCAGACGCTCCTGCCCAAGGACCTGAAGTTCTCGGTGCCGACCCCGGCGCCCGACAGCAAGCCCGAGGCGAAGCCGGTCAATGTCAACTTCGACCTCGGCGACTTCCTCGCGAAGCTCTTCAATCCTCCTTCGACCAACCCGCCGCGGTGACGCGGTGAGATACCTCGGGCTCTGCGTCATTTGCGTATTCGGGGCCCTGGGCGGCCTTGGCGGTGGGTCGGACGGACGGGCTCGAGCGCCCGGGCCGACGCCGAGGGACGACTGGAGCGCCTATCTCACGCGGTCCGAGGTCGGCGCGGATCGGTGGCTCGCCGCCAACCCGCGCTGGGACGGACGCGGCATCATCATCGCGGTGCTCGATACCGGGGTCGATGTGAGCCAGCCGGGGCTCGGGGCTTTGCCCGGCGGCGGCGTCAAGGTCGTCGACGCGCGGGACTTCACGGGGCAGGGCGATGTCGCGCTCGAACGCGCACGGGTCGAGGACGGTGTGCTCATCGGCGCCGGCCTCGAGGTCCGTGGGGTCTCGTCGCTTGCCGACAAGCCGCTCGGCAAGACGGGGTATTGGGTCGGTGTCTTCGACGAGAAGGCGATGCGTCGTGGCTCGGTCGAGGACATCGATGGCGACGGTCGCAACGACACCCGCTTCGCGGTGGTCGCGTTTCAGCGGGCGGACGGTGAAGAGGTCGCAGTCATCGACACCGATGGTGACCTCGACCTGAGCGGCGAGTTGGTGCGCCGAAGTTATCGTGACGACGCGAGGTTCTTTGTGTTCGGCCGGGCCCCGAAGCGGCGTATCGCGGTGACGCCGCACGTCGACCTTGGCGGACGCAAGGTCGAGCTGCACTTCGACGACGGGGCCCACGGGACCCACTGCGCCGGCATCGCAGCGGGGTATCGTATCGAGGGTCGCGAGGGGTTCGATGGCATCGCACCCGGTGCCAATGTGGTGTCGCTCAAGATCGGACACGGTGGGTTGGCTGGCGGCGCGACCGTCAAAGGCTCGATGGTCAAGGCAATCCGCTATGCCTCGGAGCTGGCGCTCGAGCAGAAGCGTTGGGTCGTCATCAGTATGAGCTACGGCATCGGGTCGGAGACCGAGGGGCACTCGGACATCGATCGGGTGCTCGACGAGGAGCTGCAGAAGAACCCGTGGCTGATCGCGGCGGTGTCGGCGAGCAATGAGGGGCCCGGGTTGTCGAGCGTCGGGACGCCGGCCGCCGCGACGTTGGCGTTCGCGGTCGCGGCGATGGTGACGCCCAAGCTCGCCGAGACCCTGCTCGGGGCGAGCGGGCTCAAGACGAACCGGATCTTTGCGTTCTCGAGTCGCGGCGGAGAGCTCGACAAACCCGATGGGATGGCGCCGGGCGTCGCATGGTCGACGGTGCCGGTCTTCAACCCGCGGCCGGTCATGAACGGCACGTCGATGGCGGCCCCGCAGGTGGCCGGTGTCATGGCGTTGGTCCTTTCGGCGGCGGTCGAGTCTGAAGGGACGGGCACCAGCAGTGGAATCGTGCGCCGCGCTCTGAGACAAGGGGCGAGGCCGTTGCCGGGCTACACGCGGCTCGATCAGGGGCCGGGCGTGGTCGACGTGACGACGACCTGGGCCGCGATGAAGCTGGCCAAAGGTGTGCCGCGTGAGGTCGCGGGCTTCGAGGTGAGGACACCCTTGCCCGGGGCGCCGGGCCGGACCGGGTCGGCGTCCTATTGGCGGGTCGGGGCTGGGTTGATGGGGCTCGGGGCCGCGATCGGCGACGAGGGCAACCCACGTGAGCAGGTCGTCTTCCAGGTGCGGCCGATGATCCACGGGTCGGTGGCGGACCAGACGATTCCCTCGATTTTCCAGACAATCGCGCTCGACAGCGATGTCGGATGGTTGAGCGTCGACCGCCGTGAACTGGCGTTGAAGGGCGACGCGGTCATGGATGTGGTCGTCAATCTCGAGCTCGCCAAGGTCGCAGGTCCGGGTGTGCACATCGGGCGGGTGCGAGGGCGGCAGGCGGGTTTGTGGGCCTTCGACCTGCCCGTCGTGGTGGTCGTGCCGTTCACTTTTCGCGACACGTGGGCCGAGACCTATGAAGGCAAGCTGATGCCGGGCGAGGTGGCGCGGGTCTTTGTGGAGGTCCCCGCCGGGGCAAGCGCCATGACGGCCGAGCTGACCATGCGCGCGGGTGAGGGCGGGCTCCTCTTGATGCCGTTCGAACAGGAGGGGCGCGGTGTCGAGACGTACGAACACCGTGCGTCGCTGAACGAGTCGGCGGTAGGGCGATTCGCGCGGAGCGGGGCGGAGCTGTCGGCCGGGACCTGGGAGCTGACGGTCGTGGCGCCGCTGCGTAATGTCGGGTCGGCCTCGTTCGCTTTGAAGGTGACGTTTGCCGCCATCGATGGGCCTGACGCTCTCGAGGTGGAGGTCGGCGGCGGGGGTGCTGCGAGCGCGGGCCTCACGTTGACCAACCGGATGGCGCAGCCGTTCCAGGGCACACTCGAGGCGAGTGTGATTGGGCTGCGGCGCGCGCGGGCCGAGACGATGAAAGGGCCGAGACACGAGGTGACCTTCGAGGTCGGACCGGGCGTCGGTGAGGTCGAGCTGGAGCTGGAGCTCGATGACGCGACGTGGGCGCGGATGACCGACTTCGCGTGGGATGTCGTCGATGCCGGTGGCCAGGTGGTGGCGCAGGAGGCGTTTGGCCAGCGGGTCGCTCGCACGACCATCGCGGTGCCGCGCCTGGCCGAGGCCGCGACCTATACGATCGAGCTCGTGGCCGGTCTTGCGGATGCGAACGATGCGCGGGCCGTCGGCGTGACGGTGCGCGAGCTGCATCGGTTTCGGGTGGGACTGCCGTGGGCTGTCGAGGCGCCGTCGGGGCAGCGCAAGCCGACCCTGTATCCGGCAGTCGCGACTCGGTTTGCGTTGACGACCCAGGGGTTACCCGCGGTCGGCAACGGCTTCGAGCTGGTCACCGAGCTGGGTCTGGTGGCGCGCGACGGGTCGGTGTGGCAGCGCTGGAAGCTCGGGCACACGGCCGCGGAGTAGGGCTCTCAGCCGGGTCAGGGCTTCTTCTTGAAGAGGCGTGACCAGAAGCCCGAGCCTTCGTTTGCGGAGCTCGGGCGAGGGGCCGAGTCGTCGAGCAGCGGGGTGAGTCGCACGAGGTATTCGAGCACCTTCTCGATACGTTTCTGCGCGGCCTGGAACTCGCGGTCGCCGCTGCGGGCGGAAGGGCCGAGCGCGTCGTGGAGCTCTCGGGCTTCGCGTCCGATGGCGTCGACGCGCTCCTGGGCGTGGGCGAAGGGGCCGCGTTGTAGCAGGTCGCGTTCGAGCAGCTCGAGCTCGCGGAAGGCGACGTCGTAGAACTCGTTCCCCTGGCGTGGAGTTACGAGGTGTGGGGTGGTCTGCAGGCGGACACGTGAGGCCGAGGGGTCGCGCGAAGGTCCAGCTGAGGTCGCGGGCCGTGGGCTCGGGTTCGGCCCGAGGTTGGTGTGGGTCGTGCCGGTCGTATTGGTGGGAGGCCTGGCCTGGGGCGGGCGCGCCGGGGCTTGTGAGGTCGTCGTGCGCGGCTCGTTGTTGAGGCGCTCCGACGCGGGGCGGGCGCGGATCGCGGCCTGGTCGGGCGTCGAACGGGCGCTTTGAGGGGCCACGGCTGAGGCTGCCGATGGCAGGCGTTGAGGGACCTGCCGCATGGACGGGGCGCGGGCAGACGGGGCCCGGGCGGCCAGGGTGGCCAGGGTGGGGAGTGCGCCAGCCGGCGGGATGGTCGGCATCGGTGGGAAGTCGGTGCGCGGCCGGACGCGTGGGGCCGGGCGAGGCGGAGGCACGTCGGGCATAGGCGGGAGGTTGAACCGCGGCGCCATGACGGTGGGGCTGCCGGCCGTCCGGCCTGGGTCGCGTGTGGGGTCGGCCCGGGGTGTGCCGTCGGTGGTGTCGTCCTGGAGTTGTGGCGTCGGTGGGGCCGGCACCTCGTGGGCCTCGGCCGGGTCCAGCGCTTCGGGCTCTGACGCCTGGTCGAGGTCGTCGGGGTGCGCGGCCGGGTTCGAATCGTCCAGGCCCGGGATTTCGGATGACACCTCGGCCAAGCCTTCACCGCGCCCGAACTCGGCGGTCCGCTTGCCGCGTCGTTTGGTGTTGGACTCGGACGGCCGGCCAAGGCTCACCCGATCGGCGTCGCGTGAGGCGGCCATCTGGGTTCGGGCGGACTCGGCGAGGGCCACGAGCTTCTCTTTGATGGACTCACGATCGTCGCCCGAGGCGATGCGGTTCTCGGCCAGGACGAGCGGGTCGACACCGCTCAGCGCGGCGCGTGAACGTTGCCATCGCGGTCTCAGGCACCCGTCGCGCAGGCTCGACAGCGGGCGCTTCAGGTTGGTTTCGACGAGCCCGTCGGCGCGGCCGGCTTCCTCTTCGGCAAGGGCCAATAGCAGATGTTCGATCTGCGTCGGCTCGAGCTCGGTAAGGCGTTTGCGTTGGGCCGCGGGCACGTCTACCCAGCCACCCCAACGGATGAGGTCTTCGCGTGGGCAGGGGCAACGCCCGGCCATCACGTCGGGGTCGAGGCCGGCGGCGCGATAGACCGACTCGGTCAGTGCGAGCGTCGGCTCGACCCAGGGTCGGTCGAGCTCGAGGCCGATATTGGCGAGGCGCGCTTCGAGACCGCGCCGCCCTGGCCGATGCTGCTCGGGCAGCTCGTGGTCACGCAGGTGGCCGACCAGGGCCTCCCAGAGCTTACGACGCGACTCGACGCTGAGCACTGTCAGGCCATCACGCACCATCCGGGCGTCGTGGTTCTCGCGCCGCGCGATGGCGAAGAAGCGCGCTTCCCAACGTTCGGCCTCGGGCCCCGAGAGGCCAAAGCTCTCTTCGATGGCGGCCCAGCTCGTGCGCAGGACCTCGGCCTCTTCGCTCGTTCCGGGCCGCACGACGACGACGCCCAGCGGCATCGAGAAACGCGCGTCAGGCACCTGCGCCAGGTCGACAGGAGCGACCAGCATGAGCTCGCGCCCGACGCCCGGCAGGATGAGGAGCCGCATGCCCAGCGTCTGCCGGAGCTCACCCGTGACGAGTGTCCCGGGTCGCAGCCGCTGACGTCGCACTTCGACCCGCGACTCGAGGCGCCCGATGAAGGTGCGTGACCCGAGCAGCGCGTCACAGGAGCGCGCATCGAGGAGCTGTGGGTCGAGGCTGTCGGCGACCAGGGTCTCGCAGACCGAGGCCAGCACCGCGCCGAGCCCAGGCGGATAGCCGCGCAGCGCCTCCTCGTGGAAGAGTGATGCAAGTCCAGGCAGCTCCGAACGATTTCGGCGACCAAGGGTCTGCGCCACGAAACGCGCGAGGTCCGTTTCGGCCAGCGACGCTGGCGGTAGACTTGCGAGGACGGCGGTGAGCGAGAGCATCGGGGGCGGGCCTCAGCCTTCTTCCGCGGCGGACGCTTCGGTCTCTTCGTGTTGGGCGCGCAAAGTCTTGCGGGCCCGTGCGAGCTCGAGGCGTTGTTCACGTCGGGCCCGGGCTTCCTGGAGGCGTAGGCGCTCCTGCGCGGTCTCGATGATGAGGGGGCGCACCGGGACGGGGCGCCGATCGGGGCCGATGGCGACGAAGGTCAGGTAGGCCGAGGCCGCGTGTTCACGCACGCCGGAGATCGGGTCGCCCGCCTCGACACGCACGCCGACTTCGAGCGAGGTCTTGCCAACGAAGTTGACCATGGCCCGCAGGTTCACGACGTGGCCGACCTCGATCGGGAGGATGAAGTCGAGCGTGTCCATGGACGCCGTGACACATTGGGTGCGTGCGTGGCGCATCGACGCCAGCGCGGCGGCGATATCGATCCAGGCCATGATCTGGCCACCGAAGACCGAGCCGAGCGCGTTGGCATGGCTTGGCAGGACGAGCTCGTTCATCTCGACCGCGGATGCGCGCGGGCTACCTTCGGTGGGGGGCATGGTCTGTCGTCCTGACCCCGAGGAGGTGCAACGACGTCGCGTCGAAGTGACCCCGGGTCGCCGGAGTCTCGCCCGAGTTCGGTCGCTGCGCCACTTTTGCCGCAATCGGCGGTGTCCCCGGCGGTGGGAAGAGGCGCCCAAACGACGACAGGCCAGGCCGACGCGGGAAGTCTTTCCCGGCCGACCTGGCCTGTGCATAGACGGCCTGGGGGTCAGGCCATCCTACTCAAATCAAGGAACAGGAGGGGCGGCGAGGAACGGGAAGGTCGCGCCCGGCGTCCCGTCGTCGGCCGAGATCCCGTCGGTGACACCCGCGAAGGCGCCCACGGCGAGGGCCGAGTAGGTCGTGTCGACCACGTCGTAGCCGAAGCGGCGACCACCGCAGTCGGTGTTCGCGAGGATCCCCGTCGCGTTGGCCTCGACCGCGAGGTAGGTCGTGCACGTCGATGACGCAGTGTTGACCCAGATGAGGTCGTTGGCGAGCACCGAGGCGAGCACGCCGTAGCGCTCGGCGTTGAGCGTGGCACCAGCCGCGAGCTGGTTGCCGCAGACTCCGTCGAGAGCGTCGTAGATCGCGAGGTTGCCAGCCATCTCGGGCGCGTAGGTGGCCCAGGTGGCGGGCTGCGCCGCGTTGTACTCGTCCTTCAGCTCGCCCTTGGTCGTCGCGTTGCCATCGAAGGTCCCGATGAGGGCCGTCGAGACCGCGGGGCGACCGATGCGGTCGATCTGCGTCGGGCTCAGCGCGGGGGCTGACGGAAAGCCTTCGGGGCCGGGGGCCGCCAGGAACGGGAAGGTCGCGGCCGGCATCCCATCGTCGGCGGTGATGCCGTCGCCCACACCGGCGAGGGCGCCGATGGCGACCGCGGAGTAGGTGATGTCGATGACGTCATAGCCGAAGCGTCGACCACCGCAGTCGGTGTTGGCCAGGATGCCCGTGGCGTTGGCTTCGACCGCAAGGTAGGTCGTGCACGTCGTGGACGCGGTGTTGACCCACAGGCGGTCATCCGAGAGCACGGCGCCGAGCGTGCCGTAGCGGCCTGCCGTCGCGGTGGCGCCAGCAGCGAGCTGGTTTCCACACACGCCGTCGAGCGCGTCGTAGATGGCGAGGTTGCTGCTCATCTCGGCTGCGTACCCGCTCCAGGCGGCGGGTGCTGCGGCGTTGTACTCGTCCTTGAGCGCGCCCTTCGTCGTCGCGTTGGACTGGAAGGGGGCGATGAGCGCCGTCGAGACGGCGGGCCGTCCGATGCGGTCGATCTGCGTGCCAAGGGCCGGCGGCGTAGGGATGGTCGGCGTGGTGTCGCCATCGGTCGTGTCGGGCTGCACATCCGGCCCGACGTCCGGCGTGGTGTCGCCAGTGTCGGGGGTCACGTCGGTGGTGTCCGTCGTGTCGGGCTTGTCATTGTCATCGTCTGGGCACGCGGTGAAGAGCATCGTTGCGCTCGCCACGGCGGTCAGGGTCGGGAATCGTCTCATCATGGTCTGGCTCCTGAGTCGAAGGTCTGGTGTGTGGCGGGTCACTGGCGCGAACGGGTCGAGCCCCAGACCGAGACGATGGGGCCACCGGCCGTGAGGAGGTCGAGGTCGACCTCGAGCACGATCGAGAGCGTGTTGAGTGGCGCGAAGAAGTCGGCGGCGCTGCTGCCGTCGGGTGCCTGCGACAGCTGGGTCGCGAGCGAGGTGGCAGTGGCGGCGTCGAGGGCCGGGCAGCCTGCGGCGTCGAAAGTGAGGCTTCCGGCGACGGAGGTCACGGTCGCGACGACGTCGCGGAACCCTTCGAGATTGAAGAAGAAGGGGTCATCGCGCAGGCCGGCGAAGACACGGAAGTCGCCGTTGACGCTCTCTACCCCGGCCGTCGCCGTGGCGTCGCCGGTGGCGTAGTCGGCGTTGCCGACCCAGCAGGCGATCTGCTGCGCAGCGTCGAACTGGCAGATGATGTCGACCGGCGAGTTGGTGCCGCCAAAGGTCGCATTGCTCGACGTGTGGAAGACGTATTGGACCGAGTCGGAGAAGCCGGCGGCGGCGGTCGCGGCCGGGAAGACCGTCATGACGAGGTTGAGCTTGGTGCCGTCGGTGCTCGTCCAGGCGAAGAGGTCGTTGATGTCGGCGGCCGGTTCGGCCTGGGTGGCCGGGGAATCGAGATGGTCAGCGGCAAAGGCCGAGCCACCGGTCGTCAGGGCGAAAGCGTAGGGAAGGAACTTCTTCATAGGTCGGAATCCTTAGGATCGGGTGCAGTGGTGAAAAGAGAGTGTCGTGAGACACGTCCAGGAAGGGTCAGCGGCAGGAGGCACTCGCCTCGTGCATGACCTCGCAGAAGACAGGGGTAGGGGTGGCTTCGAGGCGCGCGCGGTCGACCAGAGCGCACGCGTCGTCGGTCTTCATCGCAGCCAGGGCTGCGGACACGGCGAGCTCGAAGGCGCCGGAGTTGGGGCGGTCGGCGAGGTTCTCGAGCGCGAGCTCGAGCGCGACTTCGGGTTCGTCGACCACATTGAGGAAGAACTCGGCGCCGTGTTCGGCGTAGGCGGCGCGGTGGGTGAGCAGCAGGGCCTCGTAGGCGGCCTTGGCTTCGGCGCGCAGGATGGCGGCCTCTTCGGGTCGGCCGTCCTCGCGCAGCAGGGTCGCCAGGAGCCCTTTGGACTCTGGGTCCTCGGCGGTTTCGACGACCGCGGATAGCAGGGCGATGGCTTCGTCAGTCTTGCCATCGGCGGCGAGGAGCTCCGAGTGATGGACGACGGCGACGTGATAGTGGGGCAGGCGTGCGACGGCGGCGGCGTAGAGCGGGGCCGCCAGGTCGGGCCGGTTGGCGGACTCGGACCACATCACCCCGCGCTGGAAGTCGGACCAGGCGACGACCCACGGGGCCACGTCGCGGTAGCTCGACATGGCGGCCTGGAAGGCCTTGTCGGCCTCCGCATAACGGCCGAGCTTCCACAGCGCATTGGCGCGAGCGCCGTGGCTCGAGGCGCCGGGGGCGGTCTCGGTCCAGGCTTCGGCGCGTGCGAGGATGGCCTCGAGGTCGCCCGACCCGGTGGCCACGTCGATGGTGTCGCGTGAGCGCTCGACCGACTCGGGGTCGGCACCTGCGTCGGCCGCGAGGTTCAGCGCCGCGTGGGCTTCGTTCCAGCGATGCAGCGCGGTCAGCACACGAGCGTGCAGCAAGTGTGCATCGGCGTCTTCCGGGTTGGCGCGGACGGCGTCCTCGGCGATTGCCAGCGCTGCAGTGAAGTCGCTCGTGATGCCGATGAACTGAGCGCGTGTGAGCCTCAGCTCGATGACCGTGCGTGAGCGGGCGACGTCGGTCGGGTCGACCTGGCGAAGCGATTCGTAGCCGACGAGCTGGGCGCTCAGGTTGCCGACTGCGATGTTGGGCGACGTCGTCGTGAGTGGGGTCGGGACGATGGCGAAGTCGGGGGATTCGGCGGCCTGCGGGCAGCTCTCGTCGGGCGCTCGTGGTGTCGACGAGGCTTCTTCATCGCAGCCGGCGAAGGTCGAGATGGCTGGAATCGAGAGGCAGGCAAGGACGTGACGTGTGCGTGATGGACGCCGCATGGGTTCCTCCGGAGTTGCGGTGCGAGCCTGTTACGGCCGAGGGTTGGCCACGGATCGACGGCTGGCGACGGTTTCGTGATTCGACGGGTCGACCGGGTGGAACCAGGAGATGCGTCGGATCAGCGCCGGTGCAGCCGGGCCTTCGCGACGTTCCAGTGCGCGAGATCAAGCGCGTGAGTGTTCCACCGGTCGATGTAGTCTCGTACCGCGACCTGCCTGTGGGCGCAATGGCCCACACGCCGTTCTTCGAGCCAGTCGCGGCCGAGCATCAGGCGCTGCATGAGGTGGGCGTGCTCGGTGTCGAGGTCACGATGGAGCTGTTCGATGGCCCCGAGATAGTCTGTCGACTCGAGGTCGGGCGTGAAGCGGTTGAGCAGGCTGAACTCCCAGCGGGTCATCGCAGCGACGTGCGCGGGCTCGATGCCGCGAGGCCTCCCTTTGTGCAGGTCGCGCAGGCGCCCCACGTCGGCGGCCGTGTCGAAGCCCTGCTTCTCGAGCGCGATGACGATGGACCCGGGGATCGCGGCGAGCCCGGCTTTGCGGAGGCGATGCCCGGACAGGTAGGCGCGGGTCTGCCGCTCGATGAGGTTCTCGTGGGTCTTGAATAGCTGGCGCTGGCGTTGTTCGTCGTGATGCAGGAGGCGTTCGTAGGCGGTCTTGGCGTCTTCGAAGTTGACGATGACGCCGGGTTCTCTGGGCGGCGACAAGGCGGCCTCGGCGATGGCGAAGGCGGCGCGGCTCTCGCGGGTGCGTCGGGCGAGCTCACGAAAGCTAGCGGGGCGGCTGCGATGGAGCATGAGCTCCAGGAAGAGGATGGCGAGGAGCCCGAGCAGTGCGAGGGGCGTCACGGCGGCGAGCCCGAGCGAGGCCATCGCGATGACGAGCTCGAGGCGAGTCACGTTCACGGCGCGATGGGCCGAGGCGACGAGCTCGGCTGGCACCGGAGGGGCTTCCGGCAGCGGGACCTCGGGCGCGGGGATTGGCGACGAGAGCTCGAAATAGGCTCTCTGGATGTGTTGCCAGACCTCGTTCAGCTTGCCGACGTCGAACGCGATGTGCGGCAGGATGGCGAAGCCGAGCTTCAGGTCGAGCTCGCAGAAGGGGCACCGCAAGGCACTGCGGTGATGGACGTGTGTCATGTAGCGCGAGCACACGACCGACTCCCCGGCGAGCGCTTCGAGCCCCGAGGCCCACTCGCGCCCGGTGGGTCGCGCGCCCTGCGGAACGAAGGCGCGCTCGATGAGGTCGCGCAACGGGTCGGGAAGCCAGCTCGGGTCGAGCGCATGCGGCGGCCGACGGAACTCGACCGCGTAGAAGTTGCGGCCGAAGGCGAAGCGCCCCTTCTTGATATTGTCGGCGGTCGGCTCCTGATCGCCGTCGAGCATACGCACCGCGTACGGATGCCACCCGAAGAAGAGGAGCTGGAAGATGAGGACGCCGAGCCCGAAGTTGTCGTTGTCGGGCGTGCGCAGAAGGCCCCGGAACGAATTGGTTTTTTTAAGTATTTCGGGCGGCTGGAACTCGGGTTTGCCGACGTCGCAGGTGTAGGTCGTGCCGCCGTCCTCGAGCTGCATGGAGTCGCAGTCGATGAACATCACGGTGCCATCGCCCTTCACCATGACGCCGCTCTCGTTGACGTCGCCGACGACGATGCCGGCCTTGTGCAGGGTGTCGAAGGCGCGCGCGATGTTGGTCGCGACGTGCACGAGGAAGTCGTAGCCGACCTCGGGGAAGGTGCGCAGCCGGTCCATCGGGTGCGAGAGCTTGTGGAGCTCCTTGTGGCCGCCCAGGCGCGGCATGAGGAAGCCGACCACTGGACCGCTGGGGCCTTGCTGGTGGATGAGGGCGGTCGGCCACGCGGCGATGGCCGTCAGCGCGGGCGATTGGCGGGTGACCATGGCGGCGAGCTTGCGTTGGCGCTCGGCGCTCATGGGTGCGAGGTAGAGCTTGGCGACGAGGTCGGGGAACCCGTTCACCTCGTGGACGACGCCTTCGCCGCCCTTGCCGACGAGCGCGCCGATGGTGAGCGGCTTGCCGTCCGACGTCGTCAGCGATGTGAATGAGGGCTTCTTCGACAAGGTGGGTCAGCTGTTCAAGTCGGCTCGCCGCGTCCCCGCCGCGTAGCAAGGACGAGGGTCTTGTCGTCGCCGGTCGCCTCGTCGATGCGCGCAGAACGCAGGAACTCGTCGAGCTCGATGGAGAGGGTCGCCTCGGCGCGATTGAGCTCGGCGCGTGTGACCGGGAGCTCGCGCACCGACTCGAACATGGGGCCAAAGAAGGCGCCGAATGCGGTCTGCGTCGCGAAGTCCAGCGCCAGCCGCTCGAGGCCGTCGGTGAAGACTGCGACCTCGTCGACCGCGCGGGTCGGGTCGTCGAAGACCATCACCTCGAGGCGGCTCGCCGCGTCCTCCGAGGTGACAAAGCTCGTCTCGTTGGCGTGTTGCCCCTTGGCCGGCCAGAAGACGACCGAGAGCTCGTCCCCGCGCCCGACGACCATGGCCCCGTCGCCGACCTGGAAGAAGACGGCGCGTGTCGGGTCGACGAGGGCGGCGAGCATCGTCGTCGAGAGGTCTCTCACGAGCGCATTCATGGCGCTGGCGCGGCTCGCGACAGCACTGCGAACACTGTTCAGGAGCCGCCTCGCGAGGGCTTCCGGATCGGCCAGGTCGCGCTCGCTGGCAGCCGCGAGGAGGCGTGACGCGGTCTGGCTCACGACCTGGGCGCCGACCTCGCCGTGCTTGGCGCTGCCCGCTCCGTCGCATGCCACGACGACGACGCGCTCTCCGCCCGGGACGGACATGCGCCGCACGACGGCTGCGTCCTGGCAGACGGTCCCCGTCCTGCGGTGGTCGCTGCCGATGGCCACGGCCGATGCGACCCGCCACACGGCATCCACGGCTCTGGTGTCTGGTAGGAGTGATGGGGCCGCGATGTTTGGCGCAGCGTCTGCGACGTCTGTCGGAGCGTCCGCGACCAGTGTCGCCGCGACCGCGGTGATCGCGACGTCCGTCCCGCCCGCGACACCCGCCGCTCCGCCTGCCGAGGCCTCTGTCGAAGCGCCTGCCGAGAGGTCAGTCTGGATGGGCTCGTTCATACCTCGTTCCAGCCGACTGCGGGCAGGCTCACCACCTCGCCGACCTGCGACTGCGACACCCGCTGCAGCGACGTCGACAGCCACGAGAAGAGCTCTGCAAAGGCCAGCCCCTTGAGCTTCATCGGCGGGCGCGTCGTGATGGTCGAAAGCGCCGCCATGTCCGCCTCTTCCACCCCGACCGCGAAGAACGCGACGGCCTTCTTGGCCTCCGCCTCACGCACCCGCTTGGCCGCCGCCTCGACGTCGTCGGTCGGCTCGCCGTCGGTCATCAGGAAGACCCACGGCCGATAATACGACACGCCGTTCTGCTTGTAGGTCGCCTTACGTGCCTCGAGCGCGTCGAGCGCCGCGTTGATCGCTTCTCCCATCGGCGTGAGCCCGTCGGCCATCAACTTCGGCGCGGCGAACGATCCGGCCGACACGAAGTCCACGACCTTCTTCACCGGGCCGAACGTGTAGATACAGACCTCCACCCGCTTGGCCGCCAGCGCGTCGCCCTGCAGCTCGGTCTGGAACTGCTTGAGCCCTTCGTTGAGGCTCTCGATCGGGTCGCCGCCCATGGACCCCGAGGTGTCGAGGAGCAGGATGCACGGGCAGCGCGGCTCGGGGTTCATCGCGAACTCGACCGCGGCAAAACGCCCCTTGGCGGGCTCGAAGGGTTTTTGTTCGGATGACATCGGGAACCTCTCGAGGGCGAATCGGGAAACGGCAGCCGCCGAATGCGGTGCATTGGTGGCTCAATGTCTACGAGGGCGCGGTCCGTGTCGAGCCGCTCGTTCTGCAAATGCCGACGGTGCTCGCACAGCCCTCTCAGAACTCCGTCGTGCAGGCTCGCTCAGGCAGGCCCAGTGCGCTACGCTCCATCCCGCACATGAGCTCCCGAAGCGACATCCCCCAGGCACCAGGCGTCACCGACCTCGAAATCGACCGGTACCTGCCCGACGCCCATCGCTGGGTCTCGCGCCTCTTCTGGACCCCGCTCGAGGTCGTCGAACGCGGCGTCGCCTGGCTCGACGAGCTCAGCGTCGGCGACGTCCTGGATGTCGGCTCGGGGGTCGGCAAGTGGTGTGTCGGCGCGGCGCTGGTCGATGATTCGTCACGCCGCTACTTCGGGCTCGAACACCGCGCCGACCTCGTCACCATCGCCTCCGGGCTCGCCGCGAGCTTTGGTGTCGCCGACCGCGTGACCTTCCATGTGGGCGAGGTCATAAACCTCCTGCACACCCCGGGCCCCATCGCCCACCTGCCAGCCGCCCCCGCCTTCTACTTCTTCAACCCCTTTGGCGAGAACACGGCTCCCGACGACGAGCACCTCGACGCCGCGGTCGAGCTCTCCGAAGAACGTTTCCATCGCGACGTCGCCGCCGCCGAGGACCTGCTCGAAGTCGCCCCACGGGGCACCTGGGTCCTCGTCTACAACGGGTTTGGCGGGCGTATGCCGGATGCATACGAGCCGGTCAGGACCGACTACGACGGCTTCCATGTGCTGCGACTCTGGCGCAAACGCTGAACCTCACCCGAGCCTCAGGGCGCGAGCGGCGGCCCCGCCTTGGCGCTCGCTGGCGCGGCCTCGCTCACGAGGTGGGGCACACCGTCGGCGGCCGCATACACTGCGCCTATCGTTGCCTCAACCTCGGGATCGTCCACCGACTCGTAGTGATGCCACGTCGCCTGCGCCCGCTCGTGATCGAGGTCGAGCAGCACATAGCCACGCCGCCCGAGCTCCGAGTACTGGATGTGTTCGATGCCCTCTGACACGAGGTCCCGCACACTCGCGCCCCCGGCGCCGAGCCCCGATGACGTGATGCCCGGCACGACGAGCTCGACGCCCAGCGCCCCGGACCCCGTCGCTGGATCATAGGTCGCGCCGTCCTCCTTCAGGTCGATGGCCCACGAGCTGTGGATGTCGCCCGTCAAGACGACCAGGTTCTGCAGGTCCGGCGCCGCCTTCACGGCATCGTAGAACCGTTGACGCGACGCCTGATAACCATCCCACTGATCGATGTTCACCGGGAACCCGAAGGCGATGAGCTGCCCCATCATCACCTGCTGACCCACCACCGTCCAGCGCGCGTCGCTCTTGTTCAGCTCGCCCACGAGCCACGCTTCCTGGTCGGCCCCGAGCAGCTGCCGATCGAGATCCGCGGCCGACGGGTCATCCACCGACTCGGGCTGCAGGTCACGTCCCCAGAGCCGTGTGTCGAGCATCACGAGGTCCACGAGATCACCAAACCGGAACGACCGATAGATGTGCCGATCGGCCGCCTCTCGCACCGGCTGCCACTCGTGCCAGGCCCGCACCGCCGCGGCCTTGCGGTCGACCCAGGTCCCCTCGGTCCCCGGCTGGTGATTGTCGGCCCCATCACGCGCCGAGTTGTTCGCCGACTCGTGGTCGTCCCAGACCACCACCCACGGATGCTGCCGATGCGCCTCCGCCAGGTTCCCGTCGCGCCGGTACTGGCTATAGCGCAGGCGATAATCGCCCAGCGACACGAGCTCACGCGGCGGCTCTGCCAGGCGCCGCCCCTCGGCCGCCGGGTCCCCATACTCATAGATATAGTCGCCGAGGTGCACCACCAGGTCGAGGTCGGCCTGCACCGAGATATCTCGATAACCAAGGAAATAGCCATTCGGCATGTTCGCACACGAGCACACCGCGATCCGCATGCGGTCGAGCGACCCCTCGGGCGCCGTCTTCGTGCGACCGATGGGCGAGAAACGCCCGAGCGCCATGAAGCGGTAGAAATAGGTCGTGCCGGCCTCGAGCCCTTCGACATCGACCTTCGTGCAGAAGTCGGTCGCGCTCGAAGCGACCAACCACCCGGCGGCCTTGCGGTCCTCGAACGCGGCGTCGGTCGCGACCTCCCAGAAGACGTCCACGTCGGGGCCGTCGTCGACGCCACGAATCGCTGACGCGCGGGTCCACAGGATGACCCGGTCGGACAGCGGGTCACCCGATGCGACGCCGTGCTCGAAGATCAACTCGGGTCCGAGCGGCCCGTCGTATTCGTAGGTCGGCAGCTTCTGCCCGCCCCCGTCATCGCAGCCGGGCAGGGTCTTGAGCAGCGGCACAGCCAGGGCGAAGGCCCCTGCACGACGAAGGAAGTCTCGACGGTTCATGTTGTTTCCCCGGTCTCTACTCGCTGCGCGCGCGACCGAACCCCGCAGTCAGGGGTACGCGTGCCAGCTCTCGGGCAAGACGGTGCCCGTACCCGACCTGGCGCGCAAGCCCTACCACCTCTCCTTGCGGGCGGAACCAGAGTGTGAGCGTATGGCGGCATGTGCCCGACCCGCCACGGCTTCGAGAGCCTCGACCTGCCGATCGCCTATTACGTCTGGGACCCACCGGACTCAGTGCCGGCCCCCGAGACCGTCATCCTCCTTCATGGCTACCTCGATTGCGCCTTGTCGTTTTCGCCGGTCGCCGACCTGCTCGCGGCCCGCTACCGCGTCATCGCCCCCGACCACCGCGGCCACGGCGAGAGCGGCCACATCGGCACGGGTGGCTACTACCACTTCCCCGATTACATCCTCGATCTCGCGCACCTCCTCGAACATCTCGATCTTCAAGATTCTGGTGTGAGCCCTCGGGCAATCCATCTGGTGGGCCACTCGATGGGCGCCTCCATCGCCTGCTACTTCGCCGGCTCTTTCCCAGACCGCGTCCGCTCATTGGCACTCCTCGACGGCATCGGACCAAGCCCCGTCCCGGCCGAGCGCGGGCCAGCCCTCATCCGCCGCTGGGTCAATGACGTGAAGCTCAGCCGCGCGCGTGACGAGGCGCCCATGACGACACTCGACGAGGTGGCCAAGCGGCTCGCCCGCATGTCGCCGGGGGCCGCACCCGACCGCCTCCTCGCCATCGCGGCTTCGGCCGTCGACGAGACCGTCGATGGTTTCCGTTGGAAGTTCGACCCGCTCCATCGCACGACCTCGCCCATCCCGTTCGACGTCAACCGCTTCGTCCATTTCTTGTCGGCCATCCGCTCCCCATCGCTCATCATCTGGGGCGAACGTTCACCGATGCGCCCGGTCGACGCAGACGAACGGATGGGCCTCATCCCCGGCCTGGAACGCCAGACCCTCGCGGGCGCCGCTCACAACCTCCATCACGAGCGTCCGCTGGAGCTCGCCGCCATGCTCGCGGCTTTCCTGGATCGAGTCTCCGCGACATCCCCCGGCGTCTCATCGACCCCGACCCCGAGCTGACCGCGATGCGTGTTCTCATCGTCAACATCAACCTCGACCCGACCGAGCTCGCCGGCTGCAACGCCATCGCCGACGCTATCGAGCACGACGCGGCCCAACTCGACCTGACGCCCCCTCCCGACGTCAAGATCCGCCCCTGGCGCACGCTCCTCGACCCGACCGGCACACTCGCCGTCGACCTTCAGAAGTGGGCACCCGAGGCCGTCATCATCGGCCCCAACGGCACCCCCTTTCCGGCGTATCCATCCGCCTTCGACCGCTTCCTCGCCTGGATTCGCGCGCGCCGCGGCCCGACCCTTGGCATCTGCGGAGGGCATCAGGCCATCGCCCTTGCCCACGGCGCCCCGGTCGGGCCGGTTCACCCCGTCCCCGCCGCGACCACGACCTATGCGGGGATGCCCAGGGTCGAGGGCAAGACGAACATGCGCCTGCTCGGCGATTACGACCCGCTCCTCGACGGTCTGCCCGACGAGCTCGAGGTGGTCTCGAGCCACGTCGACGAGGTCAAGGACATCCCGCCCGGCTTTCGCCTCCTGGCACTTGGCGAACGCTCCAAGATCCAGATCCTACGCGCCGACCGCCGCCCAATCTGGGGCGTCCAGTTCCATCCGGAGCGCGGCACCGGCGCGGAACGCCTCATCATCATGAACTTCCTCCGCTTCGCCTCGAAGAAGAAGGCCGAGCCCGACCTGGCCTGAGGCAAAAACGTCTGCTCGCCACGTCGCAGGCCCGCGACGGAGCGGGCCGTAGCGCGCGCGAGCGATCCGATCACGTCGTCCTGCGTTTCCATCCTATGTGGTGCCGAAGTGCAGGACGACGTCCGCACGATCACCTTGCGATTCGTTGCGGGCGAAGGCACCCTGCGGCCGCGCATCGCGCAGCCCAAAACCTGACACAGCTCCAGGCCCAATGGACCAACCCAATTCGCCCCGCGCGTCGACACCCTCGGTCGACGTGGGCCCCGACGCCTCGGCCTCGCGCAACAAGCCGAAGACGAAGATCCCTTGGAAGCTCATCATCGTGCTCGCCATCCTCATCGGGATCGGGGTCGCGATGTTCGTCGGTGGCCACTCGGCGGTCGAATGGATCCAAGGCATCGCCGAGAAGGCGCGCACGCCCGAGACGCTCATCATCCTCGGTGTCATCTATACGATACTGCTCGCTATTCCGGGCGTGCCCGGGCTCGAGGTCGGCCTCGTCATGATGGTCGTCTTCGGCGAGGTCGGCATCCTCGCCGTCTGGATTTGCAGCGTGCTGGGACTCAACATGTCGTTCTACGCGGGCCGCAAGATCCCCCGCGCCAAGCTCGAGCGTTGGCTCGCTCCCAAGGACGTCCCGGAGAGTGAGCTCCCGGCGCACGCCATCGGCAAGGGCGACACCATGACGCTCGTCTTCGAGCGCAACAAGCTCGGCCGCAAGCTCCTCAAGTGGACGGGCCCACCGGGCGGCTGGCGGCGCTACGTCCTCATCGGCGTCCTGCTCAACATGCCCGGCAACTTCATCATCGGCGGCGGCGGCGGCATCGGCCTCTTCTGCGGCACGAGCGACGACATCAAGTGGCGCGGCTACCTGCTCACGACCGCGCTGGCCGCGGCCGTCATCCCGCTGCTCTTCTACTTCGGCCTTCTCACCGTGCGTCAGGTCCTCCCCGTCTGAGGTGCGCCCCGGACTGGGGGCGGCGACCGTTGCGGCCATGCCGTCGACCGCGACCGGGGCCTGCGGTACTATGACGTCGCCCTGCGTTGGACGCGTCCATGACGCGGACTTGCGCGGCACCGTTGGAGCCTTCTTGCATGCTCTGACAGGTTCACGGTGACGCACAGCGTCGAGGCGAGCGGATGTCTTCAATCGCCCCGAGTCGTCTCAGTCCGCGGCATGGAGTCTTCGATGGATCCGCCGTCTCCGCTCGAATCGGTCGCCCACGTGTTGGACCGCGTCGCTCGCGCCTGGCCATGGTTTTCGACGAGCGCGGTGTTCGAGCAACAGGTCGAACACGCCGCCGCGACCCTTCCGCGCGACGAGCTCGACCGACTCCACTGGGAAGACGTGGCGCTGCTCGACGGCTTTCGCCGCGGCCTCGTCGCACCGGCCATGGTGGTTCACCAGACGGTGGCCAAACGCCTGGTCGAGCTCCTCATCCAGAAGGGGGCCGATCCGATGGACGCTGACGACCTCGTCCAGGACCGCCTCTGCTCCCTCTTCGACGGGTCGACACCGAGCTATGCGGGCCGAGGGCCGCTCATCGGCTGGCTCAGGACGAGTCTCTTGCGCGACCTGGCGTTGCTCCGTGAAACCCGCGACAGACGCACGCGCCAGGCCACTTCGACGCCGATCGCGCGGCCGCTGACCGACCTCGAGAGCGAGCTCTCCGCGCATCATCATCGGCCTCATCTGCGCTCCGTCTTGCGTTCGATCTTCGAGACGCTCGACCCGCAGAGCCGGCGGATCCTGAGGCTCGTCTACGCAGGAGGCCTCACGGCCCACCAGGTCGGGGCCCTGCTCGGGCTGCACCGGGTCACGGTCCAAAAGAAGCTCGGCGAGCTGCGGGACGACATCGATCGCCGCACCCGCAGAGACCTCGCGCGCCGCTTCGGCCTCGATGAGAGCACCATCGGCGGCCTGCTCGACCCCGAGCGCCTGCGTTTCGACACCTCGCTCAGCTCCGTTCTCGCCAGCTCGTCCCCCGGATGAGTGCGGCCTGCTTTGACGAAACGCTGGCCGAACGATTGGTGATAGGCCCCTTGGAGCCGTCGCTGCGCGAAGCCCTCCTCTCGCACGCCGAGACCTGCGACAGGTGTCTCGACCTCCTTTCGGCGGCGACCGGCCGCCTCATCTCGCGCGGTCCGGACGACGACTCCTCGCCGCGCCAGGGTGAAGCCCAGCTTGGCGGTGTTTTCGCCGGCCGCTACGTGATCCTCGATGTCCTGGGTCGAGGCGGAATGGGAGTCGTGTATCTCGCCCACGATACCGTCTTGGGGCGCGAGGTTGCGCTCAAGGTGATGCGCGAACGCTCCGAGCGATCGGTCGCGATGCTACGCGACGAGGCTCGCGCGCTGGGGGCTATCACTCACCCCAACGTCGTCACCGTCTACGACCTGGCGACCGACGGTGAGCACCTCGGGCTCGCCATGGAGCGGGTCCACGGGATGACATTGCGCGAGCGCCTTCAACGCACTTCGCCAACACGGCGCGCCCGCGTGAGAGCGCTCATGGCGATGTCCGAAGGCATCGTCGCGGCGCACCGGGCAGGTGTCATCCATGGCGACATCAAGCTCGACAACGCGCTCGTCGATGCGGCCAACCAGGTCAGGGTCACCGACTTCGGATTGGCAAACCTCGTCGGCCGGATGAACCCCGTCGTGGGCGGCACGGCTGGCTTTCGTGCCCCGGAGGTCACCGCTGGAGTCGCCGCCGATGCTGCCTCGGATCAGTACTCGCTCGCGACGGCCTGGCTCGACGCACTCACGGGTGAACGCGCGACCTCGCCATCCTCGTGGTTGGCCGTTGCACGCAACGTCAGGCCGCGCTGGGTCCGGGCACCGCTCACACGCGCCCTCTCTGAGGCGCCCGAGGCCCGATTCCCCAGTGTCCATGACCTCTTGAAACGCCTGAAGCGCCGACGCGCATGGTTCCGAACGGCCGTCATCGCCATCGTGTTGTCGATCGTCGGTGGGCCTTGGTGGGTGTCGAGCCGCCAGGGCGCCATCGAACTTGAAGCGTGTGTTCAGGCCGCGCTCGAAGGTCTCCCCGACAGGCTCCCGGAAGGGGGCTCTGCGCTGGGTTCGACCGGCGCAGGTGCGGCCAGTGTCACCAGCGTCTGGAGCCGAGCCGCCGCGGACTATCGGACCTGGCGCGCTCGTGTCTCGCAACTCCACGCAGTCGTCTGCGACGCGCCGAGCCAACACGAACCGCTCAGCTCGTGCCTGGAGGTCGAACGCGCCTGGGTCGAGGACGACATCGCGGCCGTGCAACGAGACAACGCCACTTCGAGCCTCGAAGGGCTCGTCAACATCAGCGCTATCGTCGACGAGGACCTATGCCAGGACCCGATCGAGCGCGACGCCATCGTAGCTGCTCGCGCGGGGGCGAGAGGGCGGGCCAGCAGCGACGGCGCCCTCGTCAATGCGCTGGGGCTCGGCGCTTATGCGGCGCCCGAGGAGCTCGACCAGATGGTCGCGCGCCTCGAGACGCAGCCCCCGAGTCGGGTCCTGCTCAACGTGCTGCTCTTCCGGTCGGTGGCCAACGAACGTATGCAGTCTCTGGATGCGGCGTGGGCCGACGCCGAGCGCGCCTTCGAGCTCGCGACCCGGATGCGTCGACGCTCGGGGATCTCACGCGCGGCGGTGGTGCTGGGCTCGCTCGCCATCCAGGAGCGGGCCGATATCCGAGCGGCGCGTATGTGGGCGCGCCTGGCCCGAAGCCTCAACTCGGAGCCGTCTCTACCCGGCTATCAGATGCTCGTAGCGGAGCTCGAAACGACGCTGGCGGTGGCGTCGGGCCGGGCGCAAGACATCGTGGCGGCGGTCGAGCGGCTCCGGGCCGAGCCGGTCGCTGTACTCCAGATCGGACCGAGATTGCTGGCGATTCTTGGGCTTGCGATGGTCGAGTTGGGCGACCACGCGGCCGCCGCCGAACAGCTCCACCTGGCATTGGACGGCAGGCTGGCAGTCCCGGACGTCGACCTCAGCCGGGTCGCCGGCGCGATGCACAATCTCGCGATCGCGAGCCTGGCACTGGTCGACGAATTCGATGCGTATCTATGGATTCGCGACGCGAGTGCCCTGCGCGCACATCTGCCGTCGGACCATCCCGATAGCCTGACACTCGCACGTACCCAGGCCCGGTTCGCATCCGAGGTCTTTGGCCGCCACGACGAGGCCTATGCGCTCGCGGAGTCGGTGCTGACGCAGACCCGAAGGCGGTTTCCCTCGCACCATGTCGACGTGCTCGCCGCCGTGGGGCTGGCGGCCGACCTGGCACGTGGCGCAGGACTCCGTTCACGCGCCCTCGAGCTCGCGCAAGAAGGTGTGCGCCTGGTCGAGGAGCAGGACTTCGGCGGTGCCGTCGCCGCGCTCCCGCTCCTGGTCCTGGCCGATGTCGCACAGGATCCCGGAGACGATCCGGCGAGCTTGCTCGCAGAGGCGCTGACACGTCTGGGTCCCGTCACCGCGGAGGCCCCGATGTGTCTGCGCGTGCGAGCATTGGCGATGCGCATCGGCGCACCTGCCGGCACGTGTACCAGGGGGTGATCACAGCGCTCGTCGAGCGAGCGCCATGACCCGCGTGCTACTCGGACGCTGATCAGTCGTAGGCGGCAGCAAGCCCATGGCGCTCACCGCTGACCGGTTCACGCAGGGTTCGCGCCACCAGGACACGACCGGTCGCAGGGACGACCGCGAGCCCATCGGCGATGGACCCATTGCCCGACGAGATGAGTGTCTCCGAGAGGATGGCGAGGTTGTTGGCGGCGAGCCTGCGGAGCATCTGGCCCGCACCGCTGCGCACGACGACGACGGGCTGGCCAGCCGCATTCGAGGTCCGGGCGATGACGGCGCTCGAGTGGGTCGCGGTGGCTTCGATCGCGCCGCTGCCGCGGTCGATGCGCACGAAGAGGTTCGTCAGCGAGCCAAACAGGGTGGCGATCGCGATGACGTCGTTGTTGGTGGTGCGAACGAGCCCGAATTCGGCGTTGGGAGTGCTCGTGCCGATGTTCCTGATGCAAGTAACCAGGGGTGAGGTCGCAAACCACATCGTCTGGCCATTCTTGCTTCGCAGCCGCGTGCGGAGCAGCTCACACGTCCCGTTGCTCAACGTGTTCTGGCCGATGACGATGACATTGTCCTGGGCGTCGACGATGAGGTCGCCTGCGACGTTGGAGACCTGCTGGTCATCGATGAGGCGGCTCCAGAGCACCTGTCCAGACTGGTTGTACTTGATGACCTTGATATCCCGGTTACCCGAGTCGAGCGGGTTGCCCGAGTTGACACACACGACCGAGCCGTTCGCCGCTGCAGCGCACGGGCCCTCGAAGAAGGCGTCGGCCTCGATGGCGGTCCAGACGGTCTGGCCGGCCGTCGTCAAGACGTGCCGATACTGGCGATTGGACTGGTTGGCCTCGCGGTAGCCGCCGCTCGTGACGAGGCGTCCAAACGAGTCCAGGGTGAGGTGGTGGGCGGAGACCCCGGATGAGGCGGGGCGCGTGAAGGCGCGCGTCCATACGAGCCCGCCGGTGGAGCCGTCGAACTTCAGGGTGACCTGCTCTTCGACGTTGTCCTGGAAGTCGCCGCCCGTCCCGTCACAGCAGGTGGTGCGCCATTGAGCGCTGGCGGCCGTGGTCACGACGTAGGCGTTGCCAGCGGCATCGAGAGTCAGCCCTCCGAGCGAGAGGCGGCCATTGGGGTTACGCCACTCGCCATACCAGAGGCTCGTTCCGTCGGCCGCGAGCTTCTCGACCCATACCAACTCGGACCCGCTCGTGGCGGTATCCCCACCGAGTCCAGCGACGACGAGGTTGCCTTGAGCGTCGGTCTCGGCGCGAAAATAGGGCCGACTCAGGGCGGACGCCGCGACATTGGTGGGGCCGACGTCGGTCTCCCAGGTCTGTGCCTGAGCGCGGGCGGTGGAATCCAGTCCAGCGAGTCCGGCGGAGACGGGGAGGGCGGTCGTGAGGACCGTCAAGAGCAACAGGTTCGAACGCATGGAGACCTCTGGCGCGCTGGTTGTGATCGGGGTTGGAGCGCGGTTCGACCAGATGAGGGCCAGAGGTCTGCAAGTGTAGTCGGAAAAATGATTGGCGAATTGATTGAGTCGATTCGGGTTTAAAAGCTAATGATTACGGGTCAGCGCTGAATCGTCGGGACCGTCCCCTCGCGGAAGGCCCGGAAGAAGCCGCGCCAGATCTCGATGGCGTCCCGGTTCTCGAGCGCCACCCAGTGGTCGCCGCCCGCGAACTGCCGGAGCGCCCCCGTGACGAGCTCGCCCGTCGTGCTGAGCAGGTTCGAGTTCACGGGCATGTCGACCGCAAAGAGGCCCTTGAGCGCATGCGCCGGGCTCTCCGCCGCGACCGGATTGAGGAGCGGCAGACCGGCAGCCGCCGCGACCGCGTCCGCCCCGACGGCGGGCGAGAGCGCGTCGTCCGTACCCTCCGTCATGAGGACGTGTTTGGAGTTGCCGCCCGTCACCGGCTCGAGCCAATAGGGCGCATAGTTGATGGGGTCGGTCGCGTCGACGAGCATCTGCGCCAGCGACAACGTCGGGTGGAAGGTGTCGAGCTCGGTCGCGGCGACACCGAGCACGAGCGCCAGGGTCTCGGCTATGTCGAGTGGGTCCTTGCGGCGCAGGATGGTCTCGACCAGCACGCCCGATGCGCCCGACAGGACGGCCCCTTTGATGCGGCTATCGATGGCCAGCACGATGGTCCCGGCGAGCCCGCCGTGTGAGTGGCCAAAGAAGACGATGTTGTCAGGGTCGAGCTTGATGGTGTCGGCGAAGGTCGTCTGGCCGGGGGCCACATCGAAGCGCCCATCGGCCACCATCCGCGTGAGCCACATCGTGTCGATGGCGCTCTGGCGGAAGGTCATGCGCCCCGAGCGTGGGTTGATGAAGTTGAAGACCTCGAGGTAGTCGACCTCGGCGCTCACGCTGCGGGTGCCGTGCAGCGGCTGGTCGATGCAGATCATGGCGAGGCCTTCACGCACGGCCTCCTGCTCGGCACCATCGAGGCAGGTCTGCCAGTCACCAAAGGTCCCATGTGAATACAGGATGACCGGCCAGCCCGCGGCCGGCATCGTCGAGTTGCGCGGGATGAGCAGGCGGTATCGCAGCGTCTCCTCGAGAGCCACGATGGGTGCGCCCTGCCCATCGAAGCGCAGGTCGCCACCCTCGCTGGTATACGGCTTCTCGCCGCTCTGGAAGTTGGGTGTCAGGTACTTGCCCTGGACCTCGTGCAGGTGCGCGGTCTGGCCCGTGTACTTGAGCTCGGTCGGCGCCACTGTCGTTCGTGTCTGCAAGAACGTCTCGACACGCCGCATCTCGGCTGTGGCGTCCTGCGTCGTGAAGCACGTCGCGGCCGCGAGGTCGCCCGGCGCAATCTCGAGCTCACCCATGAGGGCGCGCAGCGGGGCGAGTGAGGCCTCGGTTGCGAACGCCGCCTCGAAGGAGGGGCTCTTCGCAAGATAGAGGCCGTCGGCACCTTTGACGGCGCGAGTCACGAGGGCGCAATAGGTCCCGGCGTCGGCGAGCGGAAAGCCGTAGACCGGGCGCATCACGAAGGTCGGCCCGGGGTAGTAGGCGTCGCCTTCACCCGTGACCTGCTTGAAGAGGACGGGTGTGCGCTGGCCGCGGCGGGCACCGTTGGGCGTCGCGTCGACGAGCTGAACGACCGCTTTCGGGTCGCGCAGGGTGACCTCCGCCGACGGCAGGCTCGACATGTCGAGGGCGCCCGAGAGCTCGAAGTAGACGCCGCCATTGCGGCCCCAGCCATCGAGGGTCTCTTCGCCGTAAGCGATGTAGTTGGCGATGAGGGGTGTGCCCGTCGGGTTGGGGAAGTTCGACAGCTCGACCTTGCCGTTCACGAGCAATCGATCGGTCGGCCAGGGGGTCGCGAGGAAGTCGTTCGAGGTCGGCTCGTAACGAATGGAAACGCCGCCTTCACCGTAGTCGATGCCGAGCCCGGCTGGCAGCGTCGCGTCTGCCCCATCTTGCCTATCTTGCGAGGTGTCCCCGCCGGCAGTGTCCGAGGTGCTCGGGTTGGAGTCGCTCTCGCAGGCAACCAGGACAAAGACGAGCGCAAGGGCTTTGCGCATGAGGGGCCTCTCGGGGACATCGGGGTGGCCGCTGGCGTGTCTTCACGCTCGGCGACGAGGCGCATGCGGTAGCAGGCGAAGCGGTTCCAAGTCCAGCCCAACGCCCGGAGCTCGGTCGAGCCGGCGTTACGCAGACCGCGCCCTCCCAAGACCCGGGGGGCGTGGTCGTTTCCGCCAACAATGCGTCCGAATGGACAATTGATGCGAGTGGTTACGATCTCCGCTTCTCGTCTCGTACAAGTCTGAGCCGATGCTTGCGCCGACCACGCCGCGGGTCCATGCTGGCGTCATGCTCTCTCGGGTCGGCCGCCGAAAACCGTAAGGATCCGCAGCTCGACCGGCATCTCAGGCGCGCCGACTCGTGACGACGGGGCCGGTTCGCGGCGCACGAAGGGGAATTTGGTCGATGGCGCGTAACCCTACATCGGTGCCGTCCAGCGTCCTCACGCAGGAGCCGCCGTGGCCATCGCCGCGGCTGGAAGGCGCGGTGGTCCTGCTCGATGACGCCGACCTGCGCATCGCCGCGGGTTTCTCGAAGGTCTTTCATCAAGACGTCATCGTCTCGATGCGGGATCTCGGCGACGACACCAGCGCGAGCTTCTGGGACGAAGAGATTTCCAAGCTCTCGCACCTGCGCCACGGGTCGGCCGCGCGTATCCTCGAGACCCGCATCGAGTCCGATCGCTTCTTCGTGATGACGGTCTTGAGGCCGGCCGGCCTCTTCCTCAGCACCCGTCTGGACAGCGGCCCGCTCGACGCGGAGGAGGCGCTCGCGGTCGCTCTGGCCGCGCTCGATGTGCTCGTCTCGCTGCACGAGCTCGGTCTGTCGGCCTCGGGCATGCGCCTGCGCTCGTCCGTCAAGGTCCAGGGGCTCGACGGTCAGGAGCGCTACGTCGTCGCCACGTTCGGGCTCGCGGTGGACAACGACATCGACATGTTCAACGAGCTGCGCGAGGTCGCCTTGCGCATGCTCTCCCTCATGGGCGGCCGCTACGAGAACCGCGCCCTCATCGTCCCCGACACCGTCCCCGAGGCGCTGGTCGCCGTCCTCGAACAAGCCTTCGGCCTCAAGGGGCCACCCTTTCCCTCCGCCGGAGACCTCGCGCTCGCGCTGCTCACGGCACTGGGCAAGAAGGCCAGGGTTTCGGCTCGCAGCCGGACCTCGACCCGCCCCCATCGCGGCCCCTCCACCGTCGTGACGTCGGATCTGCTGCTCGCGAGCGACTACCTCCAGACGCTGCCCGCCGAGCCGCCCATCGAGTTGGCAGTGGCGCCGCGCCCGAGATGACCGAGTCGGTGCGCGCGCCGTTGCCGGACCATCGTAAGACTTATCGCCATCGGGGGCGATATCCCTCGGTTTGCAATGGTCGAACGGGTTTGACAGCCGCGTCGGAATGGGCCACCGGTAGCGGCGCGCGGCCCCGACGGCGGCGCTGGGAGCGTTCGCGATGGTCACGCTGAGCAAGATCTACACGCGCACGGGAGACGGCGGGACGACCAGGCTCGTCGGCGGCCAGGAGGTCGCCAAAGACAGCCTGCGCATCGAGAGCTACGGCACGGTCGACGAGCTCAACGCCATCATCGGGCTCTGCCGCATGGAGCTCCTCTCCCCGAGCGATGGGTCGGTCATCGCCGAGCCCGAACGTGAGCGCCTGTCCGAGTGGTTCTTCGAGCTGCAGCAGGCCCTCTTCGACCTGGGCAGCGATCTGGCGACCCTCATCGAAGATCGGTGGGCCGGCCAGCCGCTCGTCGAGCAGGGCGACATCGATGACCTCGAGACCTTCATGGACGAAGAGAACACTCATCTCGCGACCCTGAAGAGCTTCGTCCTGCCTGGCGGGACACGGCTCAACGCGCTGCTCCACCAGGCGCGCACGGTGTGTCGCCGCGCCGAACGCATCGTCATCGCACTTGGCCACGTCGAGGCCATCGGCCCGCTGGTCGTGCCCTATCTCAATCGACTCTCGGACGCGCTCTTCGTGTTGTCGCGCCGGGTGTCCCAGCTCGCCGGCGTGCCGGAGGTCTTGTGGCGCAAGTAATCCCATCGGCCCAACGTCTGGCCGGCACCCGTGAGGCGGTCGGCATCGGGCTAGGCCTGCTCGGCACCTTCGTCGCGGCCATGTTCTTCGCCTACCTCATGCCGCGGCTCGCGTTCTACGTGACCTTCCTCATGCCGGTCCTGGTGGGCTTCCTGCTCTCCGCGTTGGGGGCCATCGGGCCTCGGCGTTTTGGCTTCGGCAACGCCAAGGCGCTCGTCGGCCTCATGGTCGCAGGCTCGGTCGTCTGTTGGATCGGCCACCACGTCTTCGCCTACCTGCGGCTCATCGACCACCTGGCCCTTCAGTGGTCGGCCGCCGGCACGAACGTCGGCGACCCCGTCATGGCCGCCATCGCCGCGCTCGAGGAACAGACCGGCGAGTCCGGCTTCTGGGCCTACCTGACGTTCGTCTCGCAGGGCGGGGGCGCCCAGATCTCGCCTATCGGGATCCTCGGCAAGATGGAGCTCGGCGCACCCGGCACGGTCATCGTCGCCGTCGTCGAGCTCGTGCTCATGGCCACCGTCGCGAGCTGGTCCATCGTGTTCCGCACCCGCCACCTGCGCGGCGACGGGGGCGAGCCGATGCCGCTCGGGCTCGTCGACCAGCATAGCCTCGCCGAGGTCATCCGGCTCGTCGACGACAAACGTTTCGAAGAAGCGGGCCACGCGCTCGCATCGCCGACCAGCCGGCCGACGCATGTCATCATGTTGCGCGACGGCGAGGTCACGACCGAGGCGCAGGTCTACACCCTCGATGCCGACGGTCGCCCCGACCAGAAGGTCGCGACCAAGCTGCTCCCGAAAGAGGGCGGCCAGCGCCTTCGCCACGGCTTTGGCGCTGCGATGCGCGGGAAGGGCTGATGCTCGTCACCTCCGACCTGCGGCTCGTCATGGCCCGCCTCGCGGGGCTGGCCGACGGGGTCGTCGTCGAGTCGTCGACCTGTGGCCCCTGGTTTGTCCAGGTCGTCCACATCCCTCGGGGCGAACGCTTCGCCCACCACACGAGGGTCTCGACCCTCATGCTCGTCGCGTCCGGGCTCGGCTCGGTGACCATCGGGGACTGGCGCGCCACGCTCCTCGCTGGCCAGGTCGCCTCCCTCGAGGTCGACCAGCGTCTCCAGGCTGTCGCCGAGGGTGATGATGCGCTCGTGTTGGCGCTCTTCCACCTCGACCAGGTGCCGTCCGAAGACGCCGTCGAGGAAGCTCAGAACTAAATTCTCGGCGCCCTGCACATTCGTCTTGCGGAGGGCCGGGGCCTTTGATAGATGCGCAACCCGTTCCGAGGGTTCTCTCTCGAAACGCAAACACCTACGGGGTCATAGCTCAGTTGGTAGAGCGCGTGAATGGCATTCACGAGGTCTGGGGTTCGACTCCCCATGGCTCCACCAGGTAACAAAGAAGGCAGGTCAGCAATGACCTGCCTTTTTTTGTTCGCGGCACCCGTTTGGCCCTGACGTGATTACGTTCCTTGCCGCTTTTATGGCGAGCTCAGGACGCAACCATGGCCGACACGAACCAGGGGCAGAACCCCAATCGCCCACCGCGGAGACGCTGGTTGCGCTGGGTGGTGATCGCGGTCCTGGTCGTCGGTGCAGCCGTCTGGTTCACACGCCCGATCTGGTACGGCGTCGCAGTCTCGGTCGTCGCGCCGACGCGGGGGGCGGTCGTCGAGACCGTCGTCAGCTCGGGCCGGGTCCTTGCCCCGTCCCAGGTCGAGGTCGCGAGCACGGTCGGCGGGACCGTGAAGGTCGTCGCGACCGACGAGGGCGACACGGTCTCGAAGGACCAGCTCCTGATCACACTCGACCCCGCCGAGGCCCAAGCTGCCGTCACCCGCGCCAAAGCCACGCTGGACGGCCTCGCCGCCAAGCGGCTCGATCTCGCCAAGCGCCGCGGCCCATCCACCGATGAGGCGCTCAAACAGGCGCGCGCGAGCCTTCTGCAGGCCGAAGCGGACTACACCCGCGACGCCTCGCTGGCCAAGGACGGCGCGCTGGCGCGAAACGATCTGCAGCGCACCCAGACCGCCTTGGCCCTCAGCCGGAGCAAGGTGCGGGCCGCCGAGATCGAGGCCCGCGCCACCCGCACCGACGGCGCCGAGAGCGCGGCCCTCGATGCGCAGGAGGCCGACGCGAAAGCCGCCCTGGAAGCAGCCCGCGTGCGCCTCGCCTCACTCGTGAGGTACTCGCCGGTGGATGGGGTCGTCATCAAACGCTCGGTCGAGCCGGGCCAGGTCGTCCAGGCGGGCGTGCCGCTGCTCGTGCTCGCCGAGTCGGGCAAGAACCGCCTCGTCATCGAGCCGGATGAGAAGAACCTGCGTGTCCTGGCCCTTGGCCAGCCGGCCCTGGCCTCGGCCGACGCCTTCCCGGATCGGCGCTTCGCGGCCGTCGTCTCGTGGATCGCATCGAGCGTCGACGCGCGGCGCGGCACGGTCGAGGTGCACCTGGCGATCACCGAGCCGCAGCCCTTCCTGAAGTCCGACATGACCGTCTCGGTCGAGATCGAGGTCGCGCGAAAGGTCGACGCCTTGACCCTGCCGAGCTCCGTCGTGCGGGACCTCGCTACCGATGAGCCCTGGGTCATGGTCGTCGATGGCAAACACGCCAAGCGTGTCCAGGTGAAGCTCGGCATCAAAGGCGACACCGCGGTCGAGGTCCTCTCGGGGCTCGAGCCGGACGCGGTCGTCATCACGCCGGTCCCGACGCTGCCGTCCGTCGGCGCCCGGGTGCGGGTCCCCGACCAGGCGGGGGACTGATATGGCCATGCCCGTAGAGTGGTTCCTCGCGGTGCGGTTCCTGCGCGACGGGCGCACCCAATCGCTGCTCATCATCATCGGTGTCGGCGTCGGCGTCGCGGTGACCGTGTTCTTGTCGGCCCTCATCAATGGTCTGCAGGCCAACCTCATCGCCCAGACGCTCGGGTCTCAGGCCCACATCATCGTGCGCGCCCCCGATGAGATCGCGCGTGCCCAGCGCGTCGACATCCCCGGCCCTGATGAGATCACGCGCGCCAGGCTGACAGGCGAACCCGCCCCGGCCTCGCTGACCGTGTTGTCGCGCATCGACAAACCCCCGCAGCGGGTGCGTTCGATCCTCGGCTGGCAACAGCAGCTCGACACCATCGCGGCGTCCCCGGGCGTCGTCGCCTCGGCGCCGGTCGCATCCGGGGCGGCCTTCGCCCAACGCGGCTCGGCTTCACGCGCGGTGTTGGTGCGTGGCACCGAGCTCACCCGGTTTCTCGGTATCATCCCCATCGATCGTAAGCTGGTCGCCGGCAACCTCGACCTGCAGGGCACCGACGCCCTCATCGGCGTGAAGCTCGCCGCCGACCTCGGGCTCTCGGTCGGCGACAAGCTGCGACTCACCACGGCCGAGAACGCCGCCGACATCTTCATCGTGCGAGGCATCTTCGACCTCGGCAACAAGGACGTGAACGCGCGCTGGGTCTTCCTCCCGCTGCGAGGCGCCCAGACCCTGCTCGGGCTCGAGGGCGGCGTGACCGAGCTCGACCTCTCGGTGGCGAGCGTGTTCGACGCGCAGGCCATCGCCGAGCAGATCCAACGCGACACCGGGCTCGTCGCCGAGAGCTGGATGGAGACCAACAAACAGCTCCTCGTGGGTCTCAGCTCGCAGTCGAGCTCGAGCCTCATGATCCAGTTCTTCGTCATCCTCGCGGTGGCGATGGGCATCGCCTCGGTCCTGGTCGTGTCGGTGATCCAGCGCTCTCGCGAGATCGGGATCCTACGCGCCATGGGCACACCGCGGGACCGAATCCTTCGGGTCTTCCTCATCCAGGGCGCCATCGTCGGCGCCATCGGCGCGGCTATCGGCTCGGCCATCGGGGGCGGGCTGGCCATCTTCTTCGAGAAGCTCGCGTCCAACGCCGACGGCAGCCCGTCGTTTCCCGTCCAGCTCGACCCGGCCCTGTTCATCGGCACCGCGCTGATGGCGGTCGTGGTCGGCGTCGTCGCTGCCGCCTTGCCCGCTCGCAGGGCCGCCCGCCTCGACCCCGCGGTGGCGATCCGCAGTGAGTGAGACCGCCCCGCTCTTGCGGCTCCGAGGCGTCGTCAAAGACTACGGCCAGGACGTCGTGACCCGGGTCCTGTACGGCATCGACTTCGAGCTCCAACACGGCGAGTTCGTGGCGCTCGTCGGCCGATCGGGCTCGGGCAAGAGCACGCTGCTCAACATCCTCGGGCTGCTCGACCGCCCAACCGCCGGTGACCTCTGGATCGCCGGCCAACTCGTCGCCGACCTCGACGACCGCGAGCTCACCTGGCTACGCGCCCGCACACTCGGGTTCATCTTCCAGTTCCACCACCTCATCATGGCGCTCTCCGCGCGTGAGAACGTGATGATGCCGCTCGCCGCCCAGAGCGGACGCCTGAAAAACGTCATGCGCGACCAGGCCCTGGCCGCGCTGACCGACGTAGGGCTCGCCGACAAGGCCGACGAGAGCCCTCGCCGCCTGTCTGGTGGTCAGCAGCAACGCGTCGCCATCGCGCGCGCGTTGGTCGGCAATCCGCCGCTAATCCTCGCCGACGAGCCGACCGGCAACCTCGACTCGACCACCGCCGACGAGGTCTTTGCCCTCATGCGCCGGGTCAACCAGGACAAGGGTGTGGCCTTCCTGATGGTGACCCACGACCGCGAGCTCGCGTCCCGCTGCGACCGCACCATCGAGATCATCGACGGCCGTATCGCAACGCCTGCGGCACGGTGACCCCGACCCCACGAACGTCTGCCCTTCGCCCGGCCGATATCTCGACCACCGAGATATATCAAAGGTGTGTCGCTGGACCGTTCTGGGAGCGCGGGGTCACCCCAAGGTGTCTGTCTGGGCGAACCTGGGAGCGCGGGGTCACCCCAAGGTGTCTGTCTGGGCGAACCTGGGAGCGCGGGGTCACCCCAAGGTGTCTGTCTGGGCGAACCTGGGAGCGCGGGGTCACCCCACAGTTTGGGTCGGATCGAGGACACGCACCGCGTGGTGCC
Organism: uncultured Myxococcia bacterium; assembly: GCA_942493285.1. Classification (GTDB taxonomy): domain Bacteria; phylum Myxococcota_A; class UBA9042; order PHBI01; family PHBI01; genus WYBB01. The sequence continues at coordinate 3,075,829 of OW818691.1, read as the reverse complement.
CGATCGGTATTACGCTGGGTGACCCGAAGCGGCGATTGACCTTCGAGGTCCTATTGCGACTTCGCAATGACGCGTGGGGCGGTGCCCGTGAGCTGCGCAAAGGTGCGGTCGAGGTCGACCATCGCCCGCTTCAGCTCGTCCTCGAGGATGGTCACCATCGTCGCGACGACCTCACGCGGGTCGTTCTTGGCGACCGTGCGCTCGACCTGGAAGTCGTGCCGCCACACGACCGCCTGCGTGTCCATGGCGCTCACCTCGAGCTTCAGCCCGAGGCGCGCCTTCCAGAGCTTGGTGGGCTTCCCTTCCGACTCGCCGACACCTACCAGCTCGAGCTCGTCGAGCTCGTCGATGGCCATCACCTCGCCCCGCAGCTCGTACTGCGCCGGCCGCTCGGTCGAGCGCATCGTGACCGCCTCGAACAACCCGAGCGCATCGATGTGCGACGCGACGACCTCACCCAGCATGTGGCCCGGCTTGGCGATCCAGAGGCGATACTCGTAGAAGCGCACCTCGTTGTCGCGCGGGCGATAGACGATCTCGCGACGGTCGTAGGCCAGCGCCGTGTCGAAGCGCCGGACCAGCAGCGTGAAGGGGTACGGGGCGACCGCGAGGCGCTGGGGCGCGGTCGGCTCGAGCGCGAAATAACGCGGCTGCGGCGACCCACCAAAACAGGCGGTGAGCCCGAGGCCGGCGATGATGATTGCGATGCGACTTCTCATGGCAGACTCCGCTCCTTTCCGCTCTTGCCCATCAACATCGACGATGGGTCCGCCCGCAACGCATCGGCGAGGTCGCCGACGCTCTCGAAGTCCCTTACGATTTCATCGAGTGCGGTGCGCAGGTCGACACCGGCGCGTCCGACCGTGTTCGTGAGCTGCCTCACGAGCGGCTCGACCTGTTGGGTCGCGACCCTGTCGACCGTGCCACTCATCGTCGTCACGGCGGTGCCGATGTCCTTGACCGTCTTGTCGACGGTCTTCATCGTGGTGGTCGCCGCCACGGCCGAATCCCGCAGCGCGGCGTTGGTCGCGCGCGCCTCGGCCAGGAGCCCCTCGAGCTCGACACCGACCTCGTCGGCCCGCGCCAGCAAAGTGGCGATGCGCGGCATGTTGTCGACGAGTGTGCCTTCGAACGCCTCGGCAGAACGCCTGAAACTCGCGAGCGTCGCCTCGACGTGATCGAGGGTGGGCCCTTGCATCCAGGCGCGGCCATCGGACAGCAACCCATCGAGCTTGGACGCAATCCCGCTCGCCCGCCCCTCGAGCTCGTCGAGGAGCGAGCGCCCCGCGGGGATCTCCTCGCCGGGCTTCCTGCGCTTGGCGGCGTTCGTGCCGCCGGTGAGCTCGACGTACTTCATGCCGGTGATGCCGCGCATCGCGACCGTCGCTGTGGTGTCCTCGGGGATCGGTGTCCCGTCGACGAGCGACAGCTCGATGGCGACGACGCCGACGTCCACCGGGTCGATGCCGACGGCCTCGACACGGCCGACCACGATGCCGTTGAAGGTCACCGCCGACCCGGGGTCGAGCGCACCGACGCTGCCTGGCATTCGCACGCGATAAGCGTCGCGTTTGTCGAACAACGACTCGCCGACCTTCAGGACGACGATCAGCGCCAGGAGCCCGAATGCCAGCAGCAGGAAGAATCCCAGCCGCCCCTTCTGTCCACGTGTCAGCTCATTCATACCGTGTCCTCCAGGCGCGCACGTCGCGCTTCGCGTTCGTCTCTCTCATCGGGTGCGTGCACCGGAACTACCTCGGCCTCGGGGTCGCCATCGGGCGGAGCCTCCGTATTGAACAGCGTGTCGAGTGTCGGCGCTTGTTCGCCGTCGTCTTCGTCACCCGCGACGCGCCCGAAAAAGGCCCTTAGTGTCGGTGCCTTGGACGCGAGTGCCGCGTCGAGTGTGCCATCGAAGTTCACGCCACCGTGGTCGAGCTCCACGATGCGGTCGGCGATGAGCTTGATGCTCGCGGTCTCGTGGGTCACGACCACGAGTGTGAGGCCGAGCGCATCGCGTAGCTGCAAGAAGACCCGATCGAGCTCGGCCGCAGTCACCGGGTCGAGGCCCGCCGACGGCTCGTCGCAGAACACCACCTCGGGGTCGAGCATCAGCGCCCGCGCGAGCCCCGCCCGCTTCTTCATGCCGCCCGACAGCTCGTTGGGGAGCTTGTCGCCGGCACCTTCGAGCCGCACCAGCGCAAGCTTCATCTTGACCAGATCATCGATGACCGAGCGCGGCAGCTTCGTGTGAGCGCGCATCGGGATGGCCAGGTTCTCGGCGACGGACAGGCTGTTCAAGAGACCGCCATCCTGGAACATGAAGCCCACCCGTGAGAGCAGGGTGTCGCGCGCCTCTTCGGGTTCCCGAGGCCCGAGCTTCTGGCCGAGCAGTGACACCGTGCCGCGGACCGGCCTCACGAGCCCGACACAAGCCTTGAGCAGCGTCGACTTGCCAGACCCGCTGCCCCCGATGATGCACGTGAGCACGTTCGCACGGATCTTGAGCGTTATGTTCTCGAGCACGAGGCGGCCGTCGTAGCCCACCGCGAGGTCCTTCGTCTCGACGACCCATTTTTCTGCCATAGATCGCCTCCCGCTCAGGCGCTGAAGTAGAAGAGCAGGCCGAAGATCGCGTCGGCGATGATCACCCAGAAGATGGAGCTGACGACCGCTGTGGTCGTGACGCGCCCGACGCTCTCGGCACCACCCTGGGCCGAGAAGCCCCGATGCGCCGCGAGCAGCACGATGATCCAGGCGAAGGCGACGCTCTTGACGAAGCCGAGCAGGACGTCCGCCAGGTCGATGGCTTTCACCGCCTGGGTCCAGTAGGTCTCCGCACCGATGTCGAGATAGAAGAGGGCCACCATGAAGCCGCCCGCGATGCCGAGCGCGCTGGCGAAAGTGGTCAGGCAGGGCAGGGTGAGAGTCATGGCGAGGAACTTCGGTACGATGATGTATCGCACCGGATTGAGGCCCATGGTCTTGAGCGCGTCGACCTCCTGAGAGACCTGCATCGTGGCGGCCTCCGCGGCGATGGCGGCGCCACTGCGTCCAGCGATGATGATGGCGGTCATGAGCGGACCCATCTCGCGTGTCATCGAGATGGCGATGAGGTCGGCGACATACAGCGAAGCGCCGAATTGTCTGAGCTGGGCGGCCGATTGCAGGCCGACCACGACGCCGATCAGGAACGAGATGAGGCCGACGATCCAGAAGGCGTCGACACCGATACGAACGGCCTCGACCCAGGTCGCGCCTTTGCGCACCCGACGGGTGCGTGGGGCACCCGCGAAGGTCAACCAGAAGGTGTCGGCCGTCAGCACGATGAGGCCTACGAGCCCGTGCCAGCGCGCGACGGCGGTGTCACCCGCGCGCTCGAAGACGCCGGGTCGCGCGGCGGGAGCCGGAGTGCTCGGTTCGAAGCGGAACGCCTCGAGTGCATCCTTCGCCTCCACCGACATAGCTGCGACCGTCAGGTTCGTGCGCTTTTCGCCGGCGAGTCGCGAGAGCGCTCCGAGCAACGCGGCCCCGGCCGAGTCGATGTTGCGGGTCGCCAGCAGGTCGAGTGCCAGAGCCTTGCCGGCGCGGGCGTCGACCGCGTCCATGAGCTCAGCGTGCACGAACGGAACGGTGTGCCGGTCGAGCGAGCCCGCGAGCGCGATGATGCCGCCGTCGGGCGAGCGCGTCAGCACGATGGACGGGATCGACACGGATGGCATGGCCGGCAGCACGACGGTGCGCTCGACGGGTGGTCTCAGACCTCGGTCGGGCATGGCTCAGTCGATCCTTCCGTCCGGTGGTGGAAGCCGAGCTGAACCGAGAGTCGCAAGACGATACCGTCGGCCGCGACGTGCACCGCGCCCTGAGGAGCCGAGAGCTCCACCGCATGCACGAGGGCCAGCCGTGGGGGCAGCTCGATGACGCGGGTCAGGGTCTTGGTGAAGTTCCAGGCGATCGTGGTCGCGTTGTTGGTGAGCGCCTGGTTGATCTTGTCGGCGATGACCCGGTCGACGAAGCCCGGGACGTATTCGATGTCGAGGGCGTCGACGAGGAGCCGGAACGCCAGCACGGTCCCCTCGGGGCCCTCTTCGATCTTGGGCACCATCTCGAGCTGGACATGCTGCACGGTGAAGTCGTCGGGCAGGATGGGCAGCGGGTAATGGATCTTCGCGGCGCACGTGAGAGCCAAGCCGTAGCCGGGCCGAAAGGCCACGGTCTCGAGGTCCTCGATTTCGATCCAGGCGAGGTCTTGCGCCTCTTCGAGCTTGCCGAGCATGAGCCGCATCGGGAGGAAGTCCTGAAGCAGCCGGGTCAGCTCGTCATGATGGAGGTTCAGCGTCAGTTCCATAGGGTGTGGCCTTCGCAAGGTCCGTGCCACGCGTTTCGGCCGTCGATTCGCGCGCCGCGGTTGTGGTCGGGGAGACGTCAGCTCGCACGTCGCCGACCCGCAAAGGAGAGGGCCTGAGCGTGCACGAGCGATCCGATGACGTCGCCTTGCGTTCCACTCTAGGTGGCGCGGCAACACATGGCCAGGTGCGGCCCGCACCACGTCGCGGGGTTGAATGGGGCTCGTACCCGCGTGAGCACCGCCGAATGGACCGGTTCATTCGCTCGGTCCATCCGTTTGAGGGGACGCCCATCGTTTCGATGGCACGCCCCCTCCGCTCCGTCCCGAAAGTCAGCTGTCGGGATGGTGGGCCTTGGTCACTCCCAGGTCACTCGGGGGCATGAGGCGCCGAGTGATTGTTTGGCCAGGAGGTGGGCGTCCTCGCAGGAGCGCATGACACCACCGCGCAACTCCGTATCCTTCTGTTCGGCCTGCCACTTGACGAGCTGGGCGTCGAGGGCGGAGCGCATCTCGGTCTGCTTCGCCGCGTCCTGACTCTCGATGCAGGCGCGCATATGATTGACGTAGTCGTCGCAGGCCTTGAGGCCAAAACGCTCGTCCTTCGCTGCGGGCGTCGTGACCCCAGCGGACGCATTGAGATTCAGGCCCGCCAGGATCTCGTAGGAGTTGCCGTAGCGCACGAGCGTCTTGAAGCGCAGCATCTCCGGGTCGAACTCGACGATGTCCAGCGTGTGGGTCGTGATCTTCTGGTCGGTGCCAGCGACGCCCATGAAGCCACCCTTGTAGACGAGCTCGTTGGTGACGTAGGCCGCGTAGAACGTGCCGGCGCCGACCGAGGCCTCGATGTTGCTCGACTGCGGCAAGAAGCTCGTGAAGCGGCGCGCGAGGTACTCCTTCGTCGCATCGCGACCGGTGAGCATCATGCCGGACTCGAAGTCGGTCCACGAGAAGTCGTCGGCCACACGCTCGCCCAGAGTCGTGTCGAGGTCAGCCGGCCCGAGGCGGCTCGCGAAAGTCTGGTAGCGCTCCTTGAACAGCTCGTTGTGCGGGCCGGTCACGAGAGCCGTCTGCTCTGGCAAGGGGAACGGCTTGAAGTCGGCCGGAAGATTCGGGGACAGGCCGAGCTGCTTCAACGCGAGGGGCCAGTCTTGGAAGACCCAGACGCGGTCGATGAGGCCGTCGTCCTGGTAACGCAGCATCATCGCGCCCGGCAGCGTGACGACCTTGTTGGTCGCAGGCGTCCCGTCAGCGAATGCGCCGCTGTGGCGCGCCGACCACACGAACTCGACGACCTGATAGTCGGCCGAAGCGATGATCCGCTTGGCCCGCAGGCGGAAGTCCGAATAGCCGGTGCGCGACCTCTGCTGGTAGCCCACGACCTCGTCGATGGTGTCGAACTCACCGTCGGGCAGGCCAACCTCCGTCCACACGATGCCATCATCGAGGTGTTTGAAAGCCTGCCTGAACTCGCCCCGCTCCATCTCTTTGATCGTGAGCTTCATCGCTTCGGCGCGGTCGGTGGGGCCGCGTCGTTCCGCCGCGGTCGGCGGCTTTTGTTCGCGGTCGGGTTCGCTCGGCGTCGTCGGCTTCTCGGGCGCGGCGGGCTCGACCTTGTTCATCTGGGCAGTCGCGGACTCGGGGCCTGGCGCCTTGCTCTTGTCGCAGGCAAGAAGTCCGAGCGCGCTCGACACGGCACACATCCAACGGGTCACTCTCATGGTTCCTCTCATGGCATTGGCCCGAAGGGGGCCGACGCGTTCGAGAATGCAAGACGGTGGCCATGAGATGGCACTTTCGAGCCCTCGTGCGGGCTTTCACCTGTGATCCTACGGGGGACTCACACCGCCGACGCCCGGGTCGTGCGGCGTGAGTGCCAATCTGCCTATTTCTGACCGATCCGCGTCAGTCCGCCGACCACGACCATCAAAACGATAGCGCCGATGATGCTACCGATGAGGCCTGTCGTGTTGAAGTCGGTGACACGACTCGAGGTGATGAGGGAGACGAGAAAGCCGCCGACGAAGGACCCGGCGATGCCGAGCAGGATGGTCATGATGATGCCCATCTGCTGATTGCCCGGCATGAGGGCGCGAGCGATGAGTCCGACGACGAGACCGACAACGAGAAACCAGAGCACAGCCACGATGACCTCCAAGCAGGGGGCGAAGGGTGAGGTCCCGAGCATGGTCAACATGACCACGTCGGGAAGAGGCGTTGCTCGCCCACGTCGTAGATCCGCGAAGGCGCGGGTCAGGCGTGTGCGAGCGAGTGTTCGAACGTGCAGACGAGGGAGCTCAGGGCTGCGCCACTGGCACCGGTGCCAAGACGATCTCGACGCGGCGGTTGTTGGCGCGCCCTTCGACGGTGGCGTTGGTCGCGATGGGACGGCTCTCACCGTAGCCGACCGCGCTCATGTTCTCCGCGGCCACGCCCTGGGAAACGAGGAACGCGCGCACCGCGTCGGCCCGCGCCTGCGAGAGCACCTGGTTCGACGCGTCGTCGCCGTCGGTGTCGGTGTAGCCTTCCACGGTGACACGTCGCTCGGGGGAGCCTCGTAGTACGGCCGCGACCTCGATGAGCTTCCTGCCCGCCGCCGGCAGCACCGTCGACCGGCCGCTCCGGAAGAGCACACCCGAGTTCAGGGTGATGACGAGCCCACGCTCGTTCTCGGCGAGCTGTCCGGCGCGGATCAGCGCCGCTCGCATCTCGTCGACCTTGGCCTTCGCCGCGGCCGTCTCGGCTTTCGCCTTGTCGGTCTCGGCTCTCGCCTTGTCGGTTTCGACGTTGGCGCTCGCGGCCTTCGACTCCGCGGCGATGCGCGCCGCCTGCTCACGTGTGACCCGATCCTCGGTGCGGCCGAGGTTTGCCTGAGCGGTCTTGAGATCGTCGACCGCGGTGCGCCGCATCTCGTCGGAGACCTCGGTGCGCTCCTTGTCGTAGCGGACCTTCTCCGCCTCGGCGAGCTGGCGATTGGCGACTGCGGTGGCGATCTGCGAGCGGCGCTGCGCGATATAGGCCAGGTCGTTGGTATTGGCGGTGTCGCCATCTTCTTCGAATGACCGCTCGGCGCGGCCGAGAGCCTGCTCGGCGCTCTTGAGGTCGGCCGGCGCGTTGCGGGTGGCCGGCCCGGCGGCGGCATCGCGATAGGCCTGGCGCGCGGTCGTGAGTTGTTGGGGCACCGCGGTGCCGCAGGCGGAAATGGCGCCGGCTGAGCCGAGCGCGACGATGACCATACGTAGACGTGACATGGGGACTCCTCTAGGACTCTGGTGTGTGGTTGGCGCGCGAGCTCGGCTCTTACTGGTTCTGCCGACGAAGCTTCTGGATCTCGTCCATCGCCTCGTTCGCGTCCCGCCGCGTGTTGTCGAGTCGCGCCAACTCGAGCGCGAGCTCGGCGTCGACCGTGGCGCGATCGAGCGTCATGTTCGCCCTCTCGCCCTCGCCGTCGCGGGCCAGCACCTTCGCCTTCTCGAGCGCATCATTGGCGAGCTTCAGGTGGAGAGCCGCGGTTGGGTTCTCAGCCGCTCCGGCTTCCTTGGCTGCGGCGATTCGCACCTGTGGCGCGGCCATCTTCTCGGCGGAGACACTGGTGCTCGCGCAGCCCGCGATTGTCGCGGCACTCAGGAGACCCACACACATTGACGTCACATACTTCATGGCAACCTCCGGCATACTCCGCATGACCTGCGGTGCTACTCATGGCGGGCTCGAAGCACTCGCCATGCCACATCGGGACTGTGCGCCCGAGCGACCGGGTGGCGACACCCGGATCCCCATGTCTCCGGCCGCGTTCCGCGCTTCGGGTCGTATCCGTCGCGCCACCTCGCCGACCCATGGAGGTCACCCGCTCGCGCCCCCAACATCATTGTGGTCGGTACCCGGTCGCCTTGGTGATAGACCGACCAGGGGGCGACTCTCGATTCGTTGTGGGCAATCGATCAAGAGTCACAGGCGAGAGTCACAGGCGAGAGTCACAGGCGAAGGCTAGGGGTTGCTGTCGCCCTTCTTCTTGAAGGCGTCTCCGATCTTGTCGATCGCCTCGCCAGCCTTCTCGCCGACCGTGCCGATCTCCTCGACGTTGTCGCCAAAGTTGCGGATCTCGTCCTTCGTCGTCGGCTTTGTTTTGGCCGGGGTCCGGGCCGGGGTGTTGGCGGTCGCCGGTCGCGGCGCATCGGGAGTCGCAGTCGTCTTCCCGGTCGCCACCGCGAAGCGGTCCACGTAGGCCGCCAGGGCCTGCGGGTCTTTCAGCATCTGGGAGCAGGCTTCACCGCGCGCCGCGTCGTCGCCTGCACCCTGCGCATCGACCCAGGTGCGAGCGGACGCGCAGCGCTCGGCGTTCGCTTCGCAGAGCCGCGCGGCGAGGGCTTCGCAGCCAGGGCTGTCTTTGGCACAGGCGACGAGTCCGAGGCTCACGATAGAAAGAAGGGGCATGATGAATCGCATAATCGCTCCAGAAAAATGGGGGCTGCTCGTGTCTCGAGCAGGTCGGTCTCAAAGGGTCTGGGACGGCCTCGAGACGCAGAGGTCCCGACGGCGGGTTCGTGTCCCGCGCACCACGACTGTCGAGCCGCGGTCGCCGCGCTGAATCTCAGAGGGTCGTCTTGCGGTGTCCGTACAATCGTAAGAGCCCGCGGATCGCCAGATGGACGAGGATCCAGACGACGAGCGCCGCGAGGTACGAGAACATGAAGCGATATTCGCCGACCGCAGGGTCGGAGAAGAGTCCGCGGAAGGGTGCGAGAAACGGTGTCGTGATGGTGTCCATGACACCTTTGAAGCCGTTCGACTCACGCGCCCCTGCCGCCTCGAGGACGATCATGGTGAGGATGAGCCCGTAGATGACGAAGAACACGTAGTCGATGACCTGGGCTACCCGAGCGGCCCCGCGGGCACGGATGACCTCATTGTCGGAGTCTGCCACCTCGCGCACCGCGCGATGCTCGAGCTCCTTGCCAATGGCCACGACCTCCGGGTTCTCGGCCGAGGTCTCGGCACGCGCCTCCGACGCGATGGCCCGATTCACCTCGGCAGCGAGCTCGGATTTGACGTCGGCGTGCTGGGCGCTGCGACGCCGGTCATCCCGGTCGAGCTTCGGGTTCTGGACCATGACTTCTTCTCGATGGCGCAGGCTGAGCGACGCCGGAGTAGTGGAACGCACCCGCATCAATTTGATGCGGGCCATCTATTTTGATGGTGTTGTGACGAACCCGATTCGGACCTGGCGGCGAGATCAATCGCTCGGTCTTCGAGACATCGGAACCTCGCTCGGGGCCATCAGGTCGCGAGCGGATCTCCCGACTCGGAGTCCCGCTCGTCGATGCGAGGCCACGTTGCGGGCGTCTCGGCGTAGAAGCGCCCCAACCGCACGACCTTGTCGTAGCCGGTGGCCCAGTAGGTATAGGCCCGTCGCCACAGGTCGGTCGCAGGGTCCGCGCCCTCGTCGTCCATCATGTGATAGCCGTCCGCCTCGCGTTCGTCGCGCCGCTCGCTCACCTCGGTGACGTCCGCGCCGTGGGCCGAGGCTCTGGCCTCCTTGGCCGCGAAGTAGGCGAGGGCGTCATCGAGCAGCGAGCTCTCGGCGAGCTCTTTCACCTCTGCGAAGTAGTCGGCCTGGAAGGGGTAGGGGCCCGCCAGATCCCGCACGAGCTTGTGGATGTTGGCCGACAGCTCGAGGGCCCGCTCGGCCGACACGGCGGGGTCGAGCAGCTCGTCCTCACGCAGGGACAACAGCGCCTTCTTGCGGTCGGCAAGGTGCATCGCCGCCCTGTTCCTATCCCCCTCGGAAACGCCGCTGTCGGCACGGGTGTCGTCGTTCGATGTCGTCATCGCTGGGCTGCCTTCATACGCGTCGCGCGAATGGTGTTGGACGTCGGACCGGTGCAGCGACCTCACGGATTTCTCCGAGAGATCGTCGACACTCGGCTTCGACGAGCCTGGTCTGAGCAAGGCGCGTGCCAGCCGAAACTTGCTCGAGACCGGCTACACAATCAGCGCGACGACCCGACCCGGACGGTCGGCCTCACGCCTACGGCTTGCGGCGGACGTTTGCGACGAGCGCACGAATGATGCGGAAGCGGTGGCCGGCATAAGGCGCGAGCAGCTCGACCATACGTTCATCGCTGCCGACGGGGACACCGGTAAAGAGCTCGGCCACGTCGTGGGGCAGGTGGACGTCTCCAGGCGGGACGACATCGGGGTCGGCGAGCGCGAGCCCGCGCAGAAAGCCCAGCGTCCAGGGGCCATGGCCTCGGAGGTGCTGGCCGAGCGCCGTCAGACGGTCACGCGCGGCGGGAGGATCGAGGTCGACGAGTATCTCGATTTTCGAGGCATGAAGGGCGGCGACCCGCAGTGTCTCCCACCGTTGAGCATCGATCCCGAGCGCCTTGGCCTCGGGCTGCGAGAGGCGCGACCAGTCGGCCGGGCGCGGCGGCATCATGAGCGGCGGGCTATCCGACAGCCGCGGCGCTGGCACACTGCGTTCGGCCATCATGCGCCACGCTCGAGCAGCCTCGGTGAACGTCACCCGCTGCTGCAGGATGATGGCGGCCTGCATCTCGACGAGCGAGATCGCGGTCGTGAGTCGTAAGAGCCGCAACCCGTCGACAATCGGGGCCAGCGGGCGCGCCGCGACGAGCTCAGGAGGAGGACCCGGATCCGCGAGCCCGAGGATCGCCGGCATGCGTGGCTCGAGCGCCGTCGCCCCCGGACCAAAGACCCGATAGCCCGCGTGCCCATTGTTGTTCTGCGCGACGTCGAGGACGACCGGACCTGCCGCTGTCCACGCCGCTTTCGTATAACGTTCGTGGTCCACGTAGGCGCTCGGGTCCTGGCGTCCGACCCGCTGCAGGCGAAGTGACTCGATAATCGAGTAATCGAGTCGGCCGAGCGTTCGCCACACCTCAGTCACCGGGGTCCTCGGCGTTTTGTACGGTCTCGGCGTCCACGGCTTTGTCTGCGGTCTTGGCCTGCGCCTTCTGGTCCAACCCGGCCTTCACGAGGTTCACGACGACCTTCATGTGCTCGGGGCTCACCCGCCGCACAGCCGACTTCGGGAACCGCAGCTTGAACGTCTCCGTGTCGAGATTGCCGAGCTCGGAGAGCTTCGGCGCGATGTTCTCGGGCCGCGCCCGCAGCTTGCGGTGGCCCGGCACGAGCGGCCCACGATTCCAAGGACAGACCTCCTGACACAGGTCACACCCAAAGACATGGGGGCCGATGGTCTCGGGGTCGATATCGCGTTCAGGATGTTCGCTCTCGATGGTCCAGGTCGCGATGCAGCGCCGCGCATCGAGCACGTAGGGCGCTGGAAAGGCGTCCGTCGGGCACACATCGAGGCAGCGCCGACAGCTCCCGCAGTGGTCTGTCTCGGCGGCGTCGAAGGCCAGCTCGAGCGGCGTCAGCATGACCGCCAGGTGGTACCAGGACCCGCGTCCGATGGTCCGCCCGGTGTCGCTTCCACCGTGTATGTGCGGGCCGCCATGGCCCGAGGCCCGACCGCCCACGTCAACGTGCACGGGGCCTTCGAGCCGATGCCCGGGATGGATCAGCAGCGTGTTCTTGCCGATCCAGCCAAGTCCCGCAGCCTGGGCAAACGCCTTCTCGAGGACCGGCCCGGTGTCGACGAAGATCCGGTGATCGTTGCTCGTATAGGGCGCGAGCATCGGGTCGTGCTCCATCTTTCGCGCGAGCCACACGAGCATCTGGCGCACCACCAGATGGTAGTCGCGACCCCGCGCATAACGCGCGATGTAGCCGGTCTCAGCGTCGGGCGGGGCCTCGAGTATCGAGGGCGCCGGGTCGGCATAGCTCACCGCCAGGACCACCACCGAGCGTGTATCGGGCCACACCTTGCGCACGTCGCGCCGGAGTCCCAGGTGGTTGTGCAGGTACTCCATGTCGGCGCCGTAGCCCTTCGCCATGGCATCGAGATAACGCGCGAAGGCCTCATCGACCGACGTGCCGGTGATGCCCACGAGGTCGAAGCCGACGGAGCGCGCGTGCGCCTTGACGCGCTCTGCTCTGGACTCTGGTGTGTTCGCCGTCTCCACGCCCGCGGGTTAGCAGGCTGCGGCTTCGGACGTAAGCGTCAACTTCATCGGGCCGACCGCGAAGCCGGCCCAAGCCGCCCCTGGCTGGCAAAAGCCGGCCAAAGCTGGATTCTCTGACCGGAAACCGCTAAGACCGCGCGGCTATGTCGAGCGCCTTCACAATACTACCGAATCAGCCCGTTCAAACGCCGACGCAGGTGGTGGACGGCCCGGATACGTCCGCCTCCCCCTCGGCCATCCTGAAGGCCGCGACCTCTACGCTGCCAGACCTCAAGGCGATGACACGCGGCGAGCTCGCGACCTGGGTCAAAGAATCGCTCGGCGAGTCGGCCTTCCGCGCCAACCAGATCTTTCGCTGGTTGCATGGGCGCGGCGCCCGCGACTTCGCCACCATGACCGACCTCAGCAAGCCCCTGCGCGAGAAGCTCGAGTCGGTCGCGCGTATCGGTGGCCTCGTCCTCGAAGACGTGATGGTCGCCCGCGACGGCACCCGCAAGCTGCTCTTGAGAACCAGCCAGGGCGACCGCATCGAGAGCGTCATCATCCCGATGGACGACCGCCTGACGCAGTGTGTGTCGAGCCAGGTCGGCTGCAAGATCGGCTGCGACTTCTGCCTCACGGCAAGGATGCCGCTGCGCCGCAACCTCGCTGCGTCCGAGATCGCCGACCAGGTCTATTGGGCCAACAAGGTCCTCGAAGACGCCGGCCAGGGCGAGCGGCTCAGCAACCTCGTCTATATGGGCATGGGCGAGCCGCTCGACAACTTCGACCACGTCGTGCGCTCGCTCAAGATCCTGATGGACGACCACGGCCAGAACATGGGCTCGCGCCGCATCACGGTCTCGACCTCGGGTGTCGTCCCCAAGCTCGAGCGTTTCGGAAAAGAAGTGCCGGTCAACCTCGCGGTGTCGCTCAACGCGAGCCACGACGAGCAGAGAAGTGCCCTCATCCCCATCAACAAGGTGTGGAATCTCGACAAGCTCATGGCCGCGCTGCACGCCTATCCCCTGCCACCGCGCCGCCGCATCACCGTCGAGTACGTCATGCTCAAGGGCTTCAACGACACGCTCGAGGACGCCTCACGCGTGGCAAGGCTCTTGCGCGGCCTGCGCTGCAAGGTGAACCTCATCCCGTTCAACCCGTGGCCCGGCTCGAAGTACGAGCGCCCAACCGGCGAGAACGTCGACCGCTTCGGCCAGTTCCTCGTCGACCGAGGCTACACCGTCACCGTGCGCTACTCGAAGGGCGACGACATCGGTGCCGCCTGTGGCCAGCTGGACGGCAACCAGGTCGCTCCGGCGTAGACCTGAACACGCGTCGTCCGACCCGCGACGACTCGCGCCGCATGCGCCCTGAGCCGAGCCCAGCTCACCCTGGCTCTTCACCAGGCTCCTCAATAGATCCGGAAGCTCAGCTCGGCCACCGGGAAGAAGCCCGCGCGCCCAAGCCAGCTCGGGCCGTAGCCCCCGCCGACCCGCAGGTTGAAGCTGTCGACGACGAACTGGAACGACAGCGTCGCGCGCAGGAACTCGGCAGTGTCGTCCTCGCCCGCATAGCGGAAGGCCGCGCGGTGGCGGAGTAGCGGCGTCTCGAGCTGCAGGATTGCGGCGACGTGTTGGCCGAAGCGGTACTCGGCCGCGACCTTCGCCGCGAGCTTGCCGACCCCGCCGAGGTGGCGCTGCAGCCGGAGGATTGTGTCGGGCGCGTGTTCGTCCGGGCGGGCCGCGAGGAAGTCGATAGAGCCATGGAGCCGGAGGTCGTCATTGGGCCGACCCGAGACGAGGAAGCTCATCGGGACGGCCGTGACTGAGAACGTCTCGTCGAGGCCGACGAGGTCGGGGTCGAAGTGGAGCACACCGAGCTTCACGCCGATCCCGATGGGCTCGCTGTCGTGGATGAGCCACTTCAGGTCGGCGTTGAGCGCGCCGAACGCGTTGAGCCCGAACGTCGTCCCGACCGAGAACACGTCCATGAAGCCCAACACCACCTCGCGCGGTCCGAACGCGAGCTCACCGGCGCGCAGCGTCCACGCCGAGATGTCTTGAATTTCGAAACGATCTTGACCGAACTCCGCCCGTGCCGTCGACGGGGCGACGGGCACGAGCAGACCTGCGGACATAAGCGTTGCGAGGGCGACCTTCACGACACCAACTTAGCACGTCTCCATGCGTTCCGGCACCACACCGGGGAAACGCCTGGAGACCGATCGGATCGCTCGCCAGGCACCGGCCCGCTCCTGCGCGGGCCTGCGACCTGCGAGCAGACGTTTATTGCCGATGCGGGCAGGACCCCCATAACCCCGGTCATCCCCATAAGGGGTTCATGCCGTGGGAGGCTTCTGGCCATGGCGCGCAAGCAGCGTCCGCTCCGAGTCCTGGAACAGGACCTTGATGCGGTTGTAGGCGATCTCCTCGAGGACAAACCCGAGGCCGAACTGGGTGTGCTCGACCACGTCGTCGAGCCCGTAGCCCTTTGTGACGGCATAGGGTTGCGCCGCGACTCCTGCACGCTTGCCGACGAGCTCCTCCCAGCGCTTGTAGATGCTGACCGCCGTGTTCTGGGCGGCCTTGGAGACCTTCTTGGTCGCGGGCTTGGCACCGGCAACCTTGGCAGCCCCAGCGGCCTTCGTAGCCGTGGCCTTGGTGGCCTTGACGGCGGCCGGCGTCTCCTTGGGCGGGCGATACTTGTGGGTCCCCTGGCAAGAGCGGCACTGGACCTGCGCGGGCGTTTTGCCCGTCGAGTCCATGGCCACGATATTGTGGACGGCGTCGCGCTTGCACTTGGTGCACCACGCGTCACACTCTCCCCCGGCGGTTAGGCTTCGGCTCATGCTTTGTCCTTGAAGACCACGCGATTGTTGATCACGTAGTTGACGACAGTCCCGACCGCGATGCCCGCGGCCTGGGCCAGATAGACGTGTGCTCCGAAGACGGAGCGGAAGAAGGCGGCGACGCCGAACTGCAACGCAGCCGCGATGCCGGCGCCCACCGAGTAGGTCGAGAACCTCATGGCGTAATCGCGCTTGCGGGGACCCTTCTTGCGGTCGCCCCAGGTCCAGACATCATTGAGAAAGAAGTTGGTGATGATCGACACGCCGATGCCCAGCGCGCTCGCGGCGGCGTCACGCGCGCCTTCCGAGAGACCTGAGAAGGCCCACAGACCAAGCGCCAGGAAAGCGAAGTTGACGATGACGCCACTCGCCCCGACGACCGCGAAACGCACAAAGCGCTGTTTGTCTGCGGGGATCCGGTTCCAGATCAGCGCCAGGCGTCCGGCCGCGGGGGCCGTCTCGGTGTCGAGCTTGTTCATCAGACCGCGTCCTCCACACGCAGCGCGAGCGTCGGCTCGGCCACGAAGGGGAGGGCATCGATGGCCGCCAGCGCCTTACGAATGGCGCCCTCGCGGGCCTGATGGGTCAGGATGACGACCGGCACCGGGTGCTGGGGCTCGACTTCTTCCTGGACCATCTTGCGGATGCTGATGTGGTGTGCGCCGAGCAGCGTCGAAATCTGCGCGATGACGCCGGGCTCATCCCGCACCGTGAAGCGCAGGTAGAAGGGGCACTCGGTGTGGTCGGCGGGGCGCAACGCGTGGACACGCACGAGGTCGCGGTGGAACGCGAGATGCGGGATACGCCCAGACGTCCCACGCCGGATGTTACGCGCGAGCTCGATGATGTCGCTGACCACGGCGGCGGCCGTCGGCATCATGCCCGCGCCCTGCCCATAAAGGAGCACCGGGCCGAGCGCATGCGAGTGGACACGCACCGCGTTGAACACGCCATTCACGTGCGCGAGCATCGAGTTGAGCGGGATGAGGTGCGGGGCGACGCGGGCCTCGATCAGGGTCTCGACGTCTTCATCCGAGGTCGGCGTGAGAGTCGGCGCGGCGTGGGCCCGGGCCACGGCGAGCGGCTTGACCGCGTAGCCGAACTGGCGCGCGAAGACGAAGTCGTGTGGGGCGATGTTGCCGATGCCCTCGGTCTTGATGGCTTCGAACGGGATGTCGAAGCCGAACGAGACGGCGATGAGGATCGCGAGCTTCTGCGCGGCGTCATACCCGCCGACGTCCATCGTCGGGTCGGCCTCGGCGTAGCCTTTGGCTTGCGCTTCGGCGAGCACGGCCGGGTAGGAGACCCCGCGCTGGGCCATGCCCGTCAGCATATAGTTGGAGGTGCCGTTGATGATGGCGTGGAGCGAGCCGATGCGGTCGGCCGCGAGCCCCTCACGCAGCATACGGATGATAGGCATGCCGCCGCCGACCGAGCCCTCGAAGATGACGTCCTTCTTGGCTGCGTCCGCGGCGAGGAAGATCTCCGCCCCATGACGGGCGAGCAGCGCCTTGTTGGCGGTCACGACGTGGCGGCCGCGCGCGAGCGCTTCGAGAATCAAGGTGCGCGCTGGCTCGTAGCCGCCCAGGACCTCCACAATGATGTGGTTGTCGGCGGATAGAACGACCTCGGGGTCGGTCGTGACGAGGTGGTTTGGCACCGCCGGGTCCCGCGGACGCGCCGTGTCGCGGACCAGAATGCCCGTGATTTCGATGTCGCCGCCGAGCCGGGCTACGATGTCGTCACGATTTTCGGTGAGGATACGGAGGATGCCGGTACCAACCGTACCGCACCCCAGAAGTCCTACCTTGATCGTCTCAGCCATCGGGCGTTCCCCGCGAAAGGAGCGGGAATGTACGCCTATCAGGCCAATTTTTCCAGAAGAATCCTAGCGTAGGGTGGGCGGCCTGCGGCGCGCCGTCGAGGCGAGGGGCGGCTACCCCGCGCCTACTCCCACTCGATCGTGCCCGGAGGCTTGGAAGTGACGTCGAAGACGACGCGGTTGATGCCGTGAACTTCGTTGACGATGCGCGTCGCGATGCGTCCCAGCGTCGCGTGTGGAACGGGGAACACATCGGCGGTCATGCCGTCGACGCTCTCGACGGCGCGGATGGCGCAGACCTCTTCGTAGGTGCGGTTGTCGCCCATGACCCCGACGGTTTTGACCGGCAACAGGACCGCAAAGCTCTGCCAGATGTCGAGGCGGTTGGGTAGTTTCTGCAGCTCCTCGCGAGCGATGGCGTCGGCCTCCTGCAAGGTCGCGACGCGGGTCGGGGTGACTCTGCCCAGGACCCGGATAGCGAGCCCGGGGCCCGGGAAGGGCTCTCGCAGCAAGACGTGGTCCGGAAGGCCGAGGTCATGGCCGACCTTGCGGACTTCATCTTTGAAGAGCTCACGCAGCGGCTCGATGAGGGCGAGGTGCATCCGCTCGGGGAGCCCACCGACATTGTGATGGGTCTTGATGGTGGCCGACGGGCCGCGCACCGAGACCGACTCGATGACGTCGGGGTAGAGCGTCCCCTGGCAGAGGAAACGGGCGTCTTTGAAGGTGCGCGCGGCGGCTTCGAAGACGTCGATGAAGACCTTGCCGATGGTCTTTCGTTTGGTCTCGGGGTCCGAGGTCTCGCCGAGTGCGGCGAAGAAGCGGTCGCGTGCGTCGACGGCCGTGAGCGGGAAGTGCAGCTCGTCGCGAAAGGTCTGAACTACCTGTGCTGCCTCGTCTTTTCGTAGGAGTCCGTTGTCGACGAAGATGCAGTGCAGCCGCTCACCGATGGCCTTGTGGACCAGCGCCGCGGCCACGGCCGAGTCGACGCCACCGGACAGGCCGCAGATGACGTGTCCGTCGCCGACCTGCTGGCGGATCTTGTCGACGGTCGTGGCGATGAAACGCTCGGGGCTCCAGTCGGCGGGCAAGTTGGCGATGTCGAACAAGAATGCGGCGAGGACGTCGCGGCCGCGCGGCGAGTGATGGACCTCGGGGTGGAACTGCACGCCGAAGAGGCGACGCCTTGTGTCCTCCATCGCGGCCATGACGCCGTCGGCCGTGGTGGCGGTGATGGTGAAGCCGGGCGGCAAAGCTTCGATGCGGTCCGAGTGGCTCATCCAGGCGGTGTGTGTGTCGGGGCCGACGCGACCGAGCAGGGACGAGCTGGCAGGTGTGCGTGTCAGCTCGGCGCGCCCGAACTCACGCACATTGGAGCGGGCGACCTGGCCGCCGAGCTCGTGGGCGAGGAACTGGCAGCCGTAGCAGATGCCCAGGACCGGCAGGCCGAGCTCGAGGATCCCGGCAGCGGGGGCTGGCGCGCCGGGTTCGTCGACCGACGCCGGGCCACCCGACAAGATGATGGCGCGAGGCGTAAGCGCCGTGATGGTCGCGAGCGGCGTATAGAAGGGATGGATCTCGCAGTAGACCCCGAGCTCACGGACGCGGCGCGCGATGAGCTGGGTATACTGGCTGCCGAAATCGAGGATGACGACGGGGCTGTGAGACATCTGGTTTCCTCGGATCAGCGGCGGTAGTTCGGGGCTTCGGCCGTGAGGCTCAGCGTGTGGGGGTGGCTCTCGCCCAGGCCTGCGGCGGTGATCCGCACGAAGCGGTCGTGGCGGCGTAGGGCGGCGATGTCCGCGGCGCCGACGTAGCCCATGCCGGCGCGCAGGCCTCCCAGCAGCTGGTGGACGAGCTCGGAGATGGCGCCGCGGAACGGGACCGCGCCCTCGACGCCCTCGGGGACAAGTTTCTCCGGGGCGGCGTTGCCCTGGAAGTAGCGGTCACGCGCGCCGGCACCCGAGGTCATCGCACCCAGGCTGCCCATGCCGCGATAACGTTTGAACCACTTACCTTGATTTTCGAACGTTTCGCCCGGGGCCGCGTCGGTGCCCGCGAGCAGCCCGCCGAGCATGACGGCGTGACCACCTGCCGCAATGGCCTTCACGATGTCGCCCGACTGGCGAAGGCCTCCGTCGGCGATGACACGCACGTGGGTGTCGGCCAATGCCTGGGCGACCTGGCCGATGGCCGTGAGCTGGGGGACACCGACGCCCGCGACGATACGCGTCGTGCAGATGGAGCCCGGGCCGATGCCGACCTTGACGGCGTGGGCGCCGGCCTCGGCGAGCGCGAGTGCGGCGTCGCGGGTCGCGACGTTGCCAGCGACGAGCGTGATGGAAGGGTGGCGTTTCGAGAGCGCCTTGACGGTGTCGAGCACCCGTTGTGAGTGGCCGTGTGCGGTGTCGACGAAGAGCGCGTCAGCACCTGCGGCCTCGAGCAGGGCCGCGCGTTCGAGGGCTTCGGGGCCGGCGCCGACGGCGGCTGCGGCGGCGAACCCCTGGGCTTTGACGAGGCGGAGCTCTTCGGCTTGGGCAGGCGGCGTGAGGTTGCGATGGATGACGCCCAGACCGCCAAGGGCCCCCATGGCGATGGCCATGGCGTGTTCGGTCACGGTGTCCATCGCGGCCGAGATGAGCGGGATCCGGAGTGCGAGTCGGTCCGACAAGGACGTCGCGAGCGAGACCTCGTTGGGGAGCACCGCCGAGTGGCAGGGGACGAGCAGGATGTCGTCGAAGGTGAGCGCGAGCGGGGGTTCCGACGTGAGCATCTCGTGTCCTCCTGCGGGGGCCGACGGGCGGGACCGTAGATGAGGGCCCCGGGGAAGACAACGGGAAAGGCGCATCTGGCGGGGATCTCGTGACTGCGGGCAGCCCCGTGAGCTGCGGGGCAAGCTGCATGCGGCCAGCCGCCAAGCCGCTGTCTGAGCCCAAGGTGTGTGAGACGCGTTGGACGCACGAGACCCTGGCCTTGACAGCGATACCATCTTCAAGAGTCCCTGTTCGATACGTCACCTCGAGAGCCCCCACCTGGCGGAGTCTCCCTATGAACTATCTCTACGTCGCCCTCGCACTTGGGGCCGTGGCCTGCGGTCCATCCGACGCGGCCAACGATTCCGGCGACGCCGACGAGCAGCGCGATGGGTCGGACGACGCGAGCGATTTGAATGGCGCCGACGCCGAGGACGATCCCACCCTCGCGTCGGTTGGCGACTTCGGCTGGAACGGGGGCGAGTGCCCCGTCGGCACGAGCTTGGTCCAACGGCCCGACGACCCACGCGCAAGATGGTGCGAGACACCCGCTGGCGTTCGTCACGGGCCATTCGGTCGCTGGCACCTCGCCGACGGCACCAAGGCCGAAGGCGGCGAGTACACCGAGGGCGCCCCGATAGGCACCTGGAGGACATGGTATCCGGGCGGGTCGGTCAGCGCCGAGGGGGCGCGTGACGCCGGCGGACGCACCGGTGCCTGGAGCTTCTGGCGCGCCGACCGCACCCGCGAAAGCGTCGGCCCCTACCGCGCCGACCTGCGTGACGGGGCCTGGACCTGGTACTGGCCGCATGGGTCGACCCAAGCGGAAGGGGCCTTTCGCAACGACCTCGAGGACGGGACCTGGCAGACGTTCTATCCCAACGGCGGCGACGACGAGACGCTGACCTATGCCGCCGGCGTGCTGGTCGGGCCCTATACGAAGGCACACGACAACGGCGAACCGGCCGAGGATGGAAGCTACGTTGCGGGCCTACGTTCGGGCACGTGGAACACCTGGTACAACAATGGTGTGAAGGCCTCGACGGGCGAATACACCTCGGGCCTTGCGAGCGGGCCCTGGCAGCTCTGGGAGCGCGACGGTCTACCTTCTGGGATGGGGCCGTATGTCGCAGGTCTACAGCATGGCACCTGGTCATTGTGGCGGTGGCAACAAGACGAGCGCATCAAGTCGACCGGAGAGGTGATCCAGGGGCTGCCCGATGGTGATTGGGTTGCGATCCACGATCCTGGAGGCGAGCCGGCAGGCCATGTCACCTACTATTACGGGAGCCGCGAAGGCCCGAGCCGCACGATCTGGAAGAACGGCGAGACCCTCAGCGAAGGCGATTATGTCGCCGACCGGCCGAGCGGCGCGTGGAAGTTCTACTACAAAAACGGCCAGCTCTTCATCGACTGCAGCTTCGTGGCCGGTGTGTTCGAGGGGGCGTATCAAGAGTTCTACGAAGACGGCAGCCCCAAGTCCGAAGGCGTCTACAGGCAAGGGCTCAAGATCGGCATCTGGACCTACTGGAACGAAGATGGCCAGTCGCGCACCGAAGGGGAGGCACCGTGAGCCTCTTCATCTCCAACCCCGAGAACAACTTCTTGTCGCGAAGGCTTCGTGTGGGGCTCGCCCTGGCCAGCTTGCTCTTGTGCTCGAACGCGACGGCCCAGGACCTGTTCGGCGTGCCGGGCAACCCACGTCTCGCGCCGAGCGGGATCACCCTTCCTTATGGCGCGAGCTTTCTAGGCGAGGACAACACGGGCCATGTCTACCTGGTCCAGGGCGGGCTCTCGTGCCATCATCGCGACGACCCGGACACGGTCTACTACCTCCGCGAACAGACCTTCCCCGACTTCAGGGGGCTCAATACGTCGGTCCCGATGGCCGGGGTCATGACCGCCGACAAGAGCGGCGTCGAGGTGGCGTTCGTGCCTGGGCGCGGCCAGTTCACGCCGGTCGAGGCGGTACGTATCCTGCGCGTGAGCTGCCAGGACTTGATGCCCGGGGGCGCCGGCCCGACTCAGCTCGGTGGCACATTCATGCGGGGCGCCTACCCGCTGCTCGACAATATCCGCTCGCCCAATCTGGTTCGCAACGCATCGGGTGCCCTCTGCTTCACGTCCAACCCCGCCAGCGATGCGCTGTTCATTGACGCGCCGACACCCTACGGCGTCGTCTGCATCGACGTCGCCCAGACCCCGCCCGCGATTACCCAGCTCATCGATTCTCGTGATCTCGATGCCGCGCTCGACATCGACCCGCGCTTCGCCTTTGACTCGCGCGGGACGCCCAATGACCCCACCTACTGGACCGTCAGCGGGCTCGCGTCGGCTCGCGACGGGCGTATCTTCTTCTACGCGGAGCGCGACTCCCAACTGTACGTCGTCGAGCGCCGCAGCGACGGCACGCTCGCACACCGCTTCGGTCCGGTCCCCGAGAGGTCGACGTGGTCACCGCTGTCCGGCGCCGGTGACCTCACGTACAGCCCCGGGCTCGACGCGATGGTCACCCAGGTCGTCGCCCAGGAGCACAACTGGTCGGCCTTCGCGGACATCGTCGCAACGGGCTTCACCGGCCCGACCTGGGGCTGGACGGGCGTCGGCCTACGCATCATCCCGCTCGATGCGCCGGGCAGCGGTTATCTTCCGCTCTCACGTGTGGTGGCGCAGCGGCACGGCTGCGAGGACCTCATCCCGTACTGCGGTCAAATCGGCCAGGTGAGCCTCTTCACGCGTGGCAATGACACATTGATCCGAATCACCCGCCTCACCGACAATCCGAATCGACCGGCCTTCGACGCTTATGTGTTGGAGCTCGACCATGACACGCTCGACCTCGATGACGACCAGCTCTCGGCGGCCGAAGAAGCCGTCGCTGGCACCTGGGACACGGTGGCCGACAGCGACTTCGGCGGCACTCCGGACGGCGTCGAGCTGAACTTTGCGTACAGCGATCCGCTCGACCAGGACGCCGAGCCGGCGCGCCTCGCAGGCGTCCGCGGCGGGATCCGCTACGTCCCGAGCCCGCTCATCGGGCTGAGTCTCGCGGGCGCCGAGCGCACGGTCGGAATCGACAACCCGGTCTGCCAGGGCGGGAGCTGCTACGGCCCTGGCGGCGTGCTCGTCGCGACCTATCCCATCGAGCGCAAGCTCGGCGGTACGAAGGGAGTGATCTCCGCCGATGGCACATTCATCATGTTGCAGACAGCGGCAGGGCTCGAACGTTTCTTCTTCGGCGACGCGCGTGAAGAGCTCGCGGTGACCGCTGCGGACCTCGACATCTATGCCCCCATCTGGGCCGCGGACGCGCTCGATGTGATCCCGCTCGATGCCGACCGCACCATCATCGCCAGCGACGGCGCCTACGAGGCCACACGTTATCCGGCGGTCGTCGTGCTGGCCGACGGCGACGAGATTCGGGTTCTCTACGACCATGCGCAAGCCCAACGCGACTCCGGCCTGTTCGTCGCCGAAAACGACTACTTCGCCCCGCTCGGCGGTGGCGTCATGGCGTCGATCTCGGTCATCGGCTGGAACGCCGACACCGAACGACTCCACTTCGGAGTGCGCGGCAACTGGGACAGCTGGCTCATCACCCTCGGGCTCGACGGTTCGACCAGGGTGCTCGGACGTGGGCGCGCGTTGAAGGGGCTGAACGACATCTCGCAGGGTTCGATTGCGACCTCGCTCGAACCCCCTCCGATGCCCGCGTATCTGGTGCCGACGGGGCACGGCGACTACTTCGCATCGGGCGCCGTGATGGAGCCCTTCGGCGGCTATATCCCGGCGCGGTCGACGATCATCTCGGACAAGCCGCCGGTGTCATTCTGGGGCGACGTCCTGCTCGACGCGTCTGGGTACGAGCTGGTGCGTTACGACCTCAGCGTCTCGCCTGGCGACGTGCTCCTTTTGCAGGATGTGGCGGGCGCAGGCCAGGGCGCCATGCTCTTCAAGAGCGGCCCACGTGGAGGGATCGCAGCACTCTGGGACACACCTCTCACGGACATCGTCGACATCGGCGGGATCGATATCGCGCCCGACGGCAGCATGCGGCTGTGCATCGCCGACCGCGGCAATGACGTCGTGTGGGAGCTCGAGCCGGCGGGACCCGGCGGCGTGCCCGAGCTGGTGCGCTACACGGCCGAGGTCAGCGACATCCGCGACTGTGCATACGACAACGATGGCAACTTGAGCGTGCTGGCTATCGGCCCCGCGCGCGTCGAGGTGCGTGCCGGCGACTTCGGCGAGCTGGTCGTCGCCGAGACACTTGCGAGCGCGCCCGAGCCGATCGAGCTCGTGCGAAAGCCCGATGGGGAAAACGAAGTGCGGGTGCGCGACGGGCTCCGCGGCAAGGCCTACCTGCCCGACGGGCGTGTGGTTACGATGCGCGCCGACGACATGGTGCTGCGTATCGACGACGAGCCGATGCCGACCAGTGGCTTTGGCGAGCGCCTGGTCTACCAGAGCGCGACCATCGACTATGGCCCGGCACACCCCGCGCGAGTGGCCTTGGGGATTCGCGCCGATGGCTCGATCGTCGTGGCTCCTTTCGATGGCGAGATGCGGCATCCTTATGCACTCATCGGCCAGGTCTCGCTCGTCGGGCGCACACCCGACAAATATAGCGGACCACTGGGCGTCGGCGACTATTACGCGCACGAGGGCATGGGTCTGACCGTCGTGCCCGGCGGCTCGAACGTCGACCCGTGGACCGGTCGCGCTCCAAAGAACGAGCCACGTGCAGGACCGAGGTTGTCGCCAACAACCGATGGACCGGCAGCACCGGTTGGCACGGACGAGGCACCGGCTGTGGACGCGGGCTGTGCCGGCGGCAGCGACCCGGGCCGCCTGTTTGGCCTGATTGCGGTGCTGCTTGCGAGCGCCGCGGTGCGACGGCAACGTGCAGCGCGCGTCTCGGCCAGGTGACGACATCGTCGCGACTGCCACTTCGGCATAGTGCCAGGCAGCGAGTCGCAGGGCGCATCCCCAGAGAGCGGCGTGCCCGGGATTGACAGGCGTGCAATGGACACGGCACTTTGCTGCCAGGAGCCCACATGCACATGCACCGTTACTGCACCCTCGTGGCTTTAGCTATCGTCACTTCCTGCGGCGATGGCGGTGACGCCAGCGATGTCGTGGGCCCGCCCAACGATACGGCCGCGGAGGACACACAAGACGGTAACGTCGACACGGATGTGCCCACGCCTGACCTGGCGGTCGAAATCGAGGCGGACGTCGACCTGATCGACGTTGCCAATGACACGGAGGCCGACTCGGACCCAGCCGACGCAACGAACGACGTCGACACGTCGAATGACGCGAGCGACGACGGAGGCGTTCCCGCCGAGGTCGCGAGCGCTACGATCGGTGAAGCCGGCGGAACGCTCGTATCGTTGGATGGGGTCGTCACCATCACGGTACCGCCCGATGCGGTCGACGCCGACACGGTCTTCACCATCGAACGGCTCACCGACGCGCCGGCCGGTACAGGCGGCGAGCGGCTCCTCGAGGCCTATCGGCTCGGCCCCGAAGACGTCATCTTCTTCGAGCAGGTCACGGTCGCTTTCACCTACCCGGACACCGCGCTCGGGGGTGTCGCCGAGTCCGACCTCGTGGTCCTCGTGCTCGATGACGGCGCATGGGTCGAGGCGGTTCCGAACGAGGTCGATACGACTGCGAATCGTGTGAGCGCCAAACGTTGGCACTTCTCAAATTACAGCGCCGGGACTCCGCCCCCAGGCGCGGTGGTCGACGTAGGCGAGACGATTTACGTCGCAGATTCGGGTCTCCCGACCGGCTCTGGAAGCCTGGTCGACCCTGTGCCTAACCTCGAGGCGGCATGCAGTCGTGCCGTCAGCGGCTTGCCCCACCTCGTGGACGGCACGTTCTATACCTACTCCCAGGTCAAGACCGTGTACGTCGGAGCTGGCACCTTCTCTCACTCCGGCTTATTGACATGCCTCCACCGCGTCGTTGGAGCCGGCCGGGACTCGACCCTCATCGAAGGCGCGCTGTTCATGCGAGACTCACCTTTGTCCGGAGTGACCATCTTCGGCCGGCTGATTCTCGAGAATGCGAGAGCCGAAAACACAACCATCGAAGGTTCGGTCTTGCTCGACCACAGCTCGCTCGACCTTGTGTCCGTGATCGGCGACCCCGGCGACCCGACTTACGAGTTCGAGCCGTGCGTGCAGATTGTGCAATCGGACTACGGAGCCGTTGGAATCTCGAACAGCACGATCGAGTATTGCGAGACCGGGATCGAAGTCGAATCCTTTCAAAGCGTTCCAATTCGATTGACGGCCGTTGCCGTCCGCCAATCGAGCATCGGTCTGCTCGCCAACGATGAACACGTGGAGGTATCGAATTGCACGTTCGAGTCCAATGACACCGGGGTCGTCATGAATGAAGCTGGAAAGTTCAACGGCAACATCGTTCGCGACAACCGCCTCGGTTTGACGAACTCCGCCCCCACCATGGTCCTGCGTGACAACGTGTTCTCGTGTAACAGGGCGTTCGATGTCTCCACCCTGGCGTCAGCCCCGCTAGACGCCGCTGGCAACCTCTGGGATCACGTGCCGCCACACTCGCCGACGACCGGCGACGAAGGGCCGTTCAGCAACGACATCAACCTGCCGGACAGTAACTCCACGTTCGGAGCGCGCCTCGCCGAAAGACCATGCCGCCGACCCAAGCGGCAGACCTGCACTGACGACGAGCAACCGCCTGCGACCGCCACCTTTGGGACCGACTATGTTTGCAAGCGCGGCAACGGCGGCGTCATCACCTGCGGCGGTACCGCTTCTGACCGCACCAACGTCTGCGAGGTCGAGATCCCACCGGTCGAAACGCCAACGACCTGCGCGGGTTCGGCCTTCGTCATCGAAGGCTCGACGCCCGACCCGGCTGCGCCCGCGTCCTTGACGATCGATACGGTCGTCAACGGCTGCACGGCGACCCGCACCGAGACCGGCTACACAACCGTCTCAGAGAACGCATCGACCGGCGTGACAAGCGTCGACGCATGTGACTTCCGCACCGCGACCGGCCAGAGCATCGGCAGGCCGGCCGCACCCGAGACGGCCAACGCGTCGATCATCGGGACCGGGACGCCTGTCATCGCCGATGGCCCCGACACCCAGATCCAGTTCGGCAACTTCGAGGCCTTCAACGGCTCCATCATCTGGAGCGTCGAATACGGGGCGCCGTCGGCGCCAGAAGCGACCGGCTCAATCCTCGATAGCATCGCCGAAGTCTACGTCCCGTCGGCTCCGGGGATCCCAGGAGCTCCGTCCGTGCCTTCGGTGCGACTCGTGCCAGACGCGGTCCAGGATTATCTCGAAAACAACGACGTCGAGGCCAAACGTGTGCGGATCTGTCTGTCGAACAACGCCTACGACACGACGCAATTGCCCGACGAGCGTCTGCTCCAGCTCGCGTGTGTACGTTGCGTGTCGCTCACGAAGGACGTCTTCGAGGCGTGCCGCGAGGAGGTCTGCGATGGTCGAGACAATGACTGCGACTCGGTCACGGACGAGGGTTGCCCCTACACCCTGCGGCTTCAGATAAACGGCATCGAAGGCGAGCTCGTCGGCCGTGAGAGCGGCGTCAACACCTGGGGCTCGTCCGCGGCCTGCGGGACCTACAACGCCATGACAGGCGCCGTCATCGTGTCGGGCAGCGACGGCAAGATATGGCAGTTCGAACCCAATTGTGGGTTCGTCCGGCTCGCCCCCGTCGACACCAGTACGGCGCCCTATACCTACACCGTCCTGGCCAACGACGGCACACCCATGGCGTACTCGTCCACGGGAGTCGTCGGGATCGATCCCCCCACTTCCGCCACCATCCATACACCCGAGTGCCCGGCCGGCATGGTCGTCTCACGACTCCTGGGCGAGGCCGGCGACGACATCGCCAAGCTGCAGCTCGAGTGTACTCGGCTCGAGGTCACGCGCGGGACCGGCAACGTCTGGACAGTCGTCGCCGGAGCGACGCAGCTCTTGCCGGTCGTCGGTACCGGCAGCGGCGCCCCTTTCAGCTTCGCGCCCGCCCCGACGGGCGGCATGCCACGCGTCGTCACCGGGCTACGCGTGAGATATCCACAAGCCCTCGGCCCCGACCAATGTTGTGGTGCACTCACGACGCTCTGGGGTCGCGCCAACGGCCTGACACTGACGCCCAATTGAGGACGGTGCAGGACCGAGGGCAGGCAGTTCATGACCCGAGCAGAGCTCAGTCGCAGCTGCCCCTGCTCCCACCGAACTTGCCCACACACTCGTGCGGGCAGTACTTCACGCCGGCCCAGTCCTTGAGCTTCTTCTTACACTTGCCGTTGCAGCAGTCGTACTTCGACTTGCAGTCTGAGCTCTTGCTGCACTTGTCGCCCTTCTTGCCGTCGCCCTTGCCGCAGGTGTCCTTCTGGCCGCCGAAGACACCGACGCATTGCTCCTTGCAGTAGTAGACGCCAGCCCAGTCCTTGCGCAGGGTGGCGCACTTGCCGTCGCAGCAGCCAGCGCCCTTCTTGCCGACGGCGGTGAACCCGGCGCACTGACTGTGTTCCTTGCACTTCTCGCCCTTGGCTTTACGATCGCCGCAGGTGCCCGCCTTCGAGCCGGCCGTGGCCCGGCACTCGTGCGGGCAGTACGACACGCCGGCAAAGTCGGCGATGAGCTTCGTGCACTCGCCCTGGCAGCACGCCGAGCCGGGCTGCCCCGCACCGTTGAAGCTCTCGCACTGGTTCGAGTTGTCGCAGGCCTCGCCATCCTCCTTGAGCTCGGAGCACGAGCCGGCCTTGCCCCCGAAGGTCCCCACACAAGCCGCTGGGCAATAGTAGACGCCGGCGTGGTCGCGCTGCACCGGCTCACAGCGCCCGCTGCAACAGGCGGAGCCGGCCTGGCCCGCGCCCTTGAAGAACACGCAGTCCTCCGACTTCCCACACTTGTCATCGTCGTTCTTCAGCGGGCATGTGCCCTTGCTGGCGCCCGGCGCACCGACACACTCATCGGGGCAGTAGTAGACGCCGAAGTGGTCGCGCTCGGCCTGTGCACACTTGCCGCCGCAGCAGACGCCGCCGCGTGTCGCAAGGCCGTGATAGAACGGGCACTGGTCGTTCGCGGTGCACTTCTTGTCCATGTCGAGCCCGCCGTCGCCATAGATCTTCTGCAGGCCCTCGATGTCGAGGCGACTCAGCCACTTGTCGTCGCCGCTGAACCACGCCTCCGAATAGCAGTAGTTCATCACCGAGCTCGGGTCGTAGTCGGTGATGGAGTACGACATCGTCGGGTCGGCCGCTTGTTCTCTCTCGAGTCGTGTCTTCTGGCAGCTCTTGCTCCGCGGGTCGCCGCGCACCTGCTCGTGGTCGAAGCCCAACGCATGGCCGAACTCGTGGACGGCGGTACCGCGGGCCGAGTCCTCGGCGGTCTCGCCGGCTTTGCCGAAGTTCAGGAGCATCCCCTCTTCGCACTCGGTCAGGTCCGTGCCGGTGTCCGCGGAACAGTCCACCTCGGGCTGGCCGATGCCCGGCCAACTGCCGCTCGACTCGGTGTTCGTCGGCTTGAAGGTGATGCGGATGGCCCGCTTCGCCTTCTCCTTGTCGTCGTCGCACTCGAACCAGTCGAACGTGATGTCAGAAAGGGCATCCCAGTTGTCGTCGGCTGCCGAGCGAACCCACTTGCGGTAGTCCGTGTTGTCGTTGTCCTTCTTCTGCCTGAAGCAGACGGGGATCTTGTAAGGCTTCGGCCAGAAGAGGGTCTTGCCTTTCGTCTGCCCGGCCTCCTCCTTTTCGGTGCCCGCCGTGAGGCCCTGACCCGGCGGGGTTGGACCCTTCTTCGGTGGGGCGGCGAGGACACCCCCGGCGACGGTCAACGTAAAGGAGAACGCGGCTGCGAAAACGGTCGCGGCCAACGCGCGTCGTGACGGGAACGTGGACATGGACGGGGCTCCGGTGCGGCGGGGGGCGAGACACGACACCGGCGTGGCGGCACTGAACGGCGTGCTGCCAGGGCGAGGTGATGTGGGCAGCAGACACCTGTTTTGCAGAGAAGTAAATCCGAGTGCCCGGATTCTCTCGAGGCGAATCGCCCCGACCAGCAATGTCCAGAAGCTGTCGTTTGCATTGTGGCAACATCCCACCGGTCGCAGCATCCAGGCCACACTTCTTGGCGCCGCGAGGTGGTGTGACCTGGCGACGGCAACCGGCCCCTGGCGGGGCATCTTCTGAACGGCGTCTCTGACGTTCATGTCACTGCGGCTGGAGCGCTACGTAGGATCCAGACCCGCGGGAACTGAGCAGTTCCCGACTCAGTCCCAGGCGATTCGCAATAGGCTCGGCGAGAGTGCCATGCCAGTATAGACATCCTGTCGAACGCCGTCGCGCTTCAATCGGCCGACCCCAATCGCCAGGGTCGCCGCGACCCCGACGGCCGGACGGGGCCCCCTCGACATCGTTTGGGGTAAAACGTCCGGAACGTTCGCCGGTGGATTCGATAGACGAAGCAGTTGGCTGGGTAGGTTTGGCTGGTGTTTCTGAAATCAGAAACAACATGGCCGGTGTAACGGGTCCGATGAAACGTCCATATCGTTCAGCGTGCCGGCGATAGAGTCCGTCAGGCGCGCTCCAGAAACCCTCGGCTTCGGAGCTGACTCAGGTCTTGGCTCAAAACGTAAGGAACTCGACATGAACAAGTGGATTGCATCATCGATGTTGGCGGCGTCCCTGGGCTTCTCGGTGCCCGCTCTGGCTTGCGGCTCGGACAAGACCGAGCAGGCCGGTATGACCACCGCATCGACCGGTGACGTCGTCGACATCGCCATCGGGTCGAAGGACCACACGACGCTCGTAGCCGCGGTGAAGGCCGCCGGCCTCGTCGACACCCTCAAGTCGGCCGGTCCGTTCACGGTCTTCGCACCGACCAACGCCGCGTTCGCGAAGCTCCCGGCTGGCACCGTGGACACCCTGCTCAAGCCCGAGAACAAGGCCACCTTGACGGCCGTCCTGACCTACCACGTGGTCGCTGGCAACATCGACTCGAAGACGCTGGTTGGCCTCATCAAGGCCGGCAATGGCAAGGCCACCGTCAAGACCGTCCAGGGCGGCACCCTGACGGCCTCGCTTTCGGGCAAGAACGTCATCCTCACCGACGAGAAGGGCGGCACCGCGACCATCGTCGCCGTCGACCTCGCCGGCAAGAACGGCGTCGTCCATGTCCTCGACACGGTCGTGATGCCCAAATAACGGCCTGGCTCATCGAAGGCGTGGTCTCATTCATCGGGGCCGGTGGGACGCTCACGCGCCGCCGGCCCCGCTCTGCATGAGCCGCGCTCCCGGGTCCCGCGCTTCACCGCCAGACCCCAGGTCCGGCGCGGCTCAGGAACTTTTTTCGACGGCGATTTGCGTCGACGCCACCCGGCCGCCATGTTCGCGGCCATGACGCGCCCGAACCCAACTCTTCTGTCCTTTGTCCTCTCCCTCCTGACGGCTATCCCGCTCGGGGCGGCCTGTTCCGACTCGGCCGACAACCGTGCCGACGTGGCCGACACGACCCAGCCCGACACGAGCGGCGACACGGTCGGGCCCGACGCCCCGGACACGTCGGCGCCTGACGGCGACACCGTCGAATCGGACACCTCCGGCGACACGACTGACACGTCCAACCCACCCGACGGCGACACGTCCAACCCACCCGACGGCGACACGTCCAACCCACCCGACGGCGACACGTCCAACCCACCCGACGGTGGCCCGCTCACCGTCGAGCGCTACGGCGCCCGCATGTTCGGCGCCCCGATCCAGCTCTCGCTCACCGATACGGGCGCGGGCCGGATGCTCTGGCTCGGGACCCGCGCCAACCCCGACCCAATGACCAACGAGCTGCGCGGAGGGCTCTTCAGATACGACCTCGACTCGTTCGCGACGACACGCTTCGAAGGCGAGCTGCCGAGCGAAGACTACTCCGAGTTCATGGGCTACGAGCCGAACACGTTCGGCCCGGCCCCGACGGCTGGCGTGATGGCCGACGGTGATCGATTCGTGGTGGTCGCGCGCACGGGCCTCCTGACGTTGCAAGACGACATCGTCACACCGTTTCCGATCGAGCGCGACGGGGTGGAGCTCGTGCCCGTCCAGCTCGCCATCGCGCGTGACGGCCTGCGCCCGGTCGCCTGGATGACGAGTGACATCGGGCTCGTGCGCCTCGACGAGGACACCTTCGCAGTCGAGAGTGTGTTCACCGGAGCCGAGCTCGGGATCGTAGGCGACGAGGGCGGCGACTTCGGCAAGCTCGCCGTCGACCCCGACACGGGTGCGGTCTTCGCGACCTATTTTGCGACCAACGGTGTGACTCGCGTCGTGCGCCTCGGCGTCGACGGTCAGAAGTCCGTGCTGGTCCCCGGAGCCGACGGCCTGGCCAGCGGGCGCGTCGGCGACGTTGTGTTCTCGACCACCCGCGGCGGCGTCTACGTGGCACTCGGCAGTTGGTCGCCCGGCCAGGGCGGTGTCGTCTTCTGGGACGGCACGACGGCCACCGAGGTCGTGCGTGAGGGGGCGCTCGGCGAGACCCACTCCGGTGAGGTCCAGGCTTTTGGCGCCCAGATCCTGGCACTCGACGAGGTCAACGGGGTCCTCGCCGTCGGCGGTCAGGTCCAGGGCGGGTTCACCGGCAACGCAGGCGGCGGGCTCGTGCTGGTCGATGTGACTGCGCCGACCCCCAAGCTGCTCGCGGTCAAGGCCAAGACCTCGCCGCTCGTCCACTGGCACATGCAGTCCATGGTGTGGGACACGGTGCGGCGCGAGCTCTATTTCACCGCCAGCGACCTCTGCAACGAGGTGCGACTTCGCGCGCGTGGCTTGTTCTCGGTGCGGTTCGATGCCGAGGGCACACCTCTCTTCACGCGCCCCTTCATGTCGACGCTGCGCGAGTTGACGGATGTCGACGGCGAGCTGTTGGCCGGCATGCGCGACGACAACGGCGGGCTCGCGTGTGAGTCGATGCCGATTCAGGCCGGGCTCGGTCGGGTCGAGCTCGGAGGGCTCGGGCTCATCGATGTCGTGTCGACCGCCGGCGACGGCATCACGAGTGACCCGGGTGTCACCGCGATGCACTCGGGCGACGACGCGCTCACACTCGGGACCTGGCGCGACGGCTTCCTCGTCGGTGCCATCGGTCGCGACGGCCGGGTCGCCGAGGGCTTCGTTGGCAACCCGGCGCTGCTCGGCCCGTCGCTCTTCCTCGAGGCGGTCTGGCATCGTTCACTCGATCGGGGAGGCCACGAGGTGTGGCTCGCGGGGCGCACGAGCCACCAGCCCGGCGACCCGCCGCAGCTCGCCGATCGTGGCCCTCGCGGCATGGCGCGACTCGAGATCAACGAGGGATCGCTCAACGCGACGACCCACTATGTGCGCGCGTCGGAAGACGCCGAAGACGTCGTCGGCCTGCCTTCGGGCGACATCCGCGACCTGCTCGCGCTGCCCGACGGGACCCTGCTCGCGGCCTGCGCGACCGAGCGCCTCGGGCCCAATTACGACCGCGACGAACGGCCGGTCTTCGAGGTCGATGGTGTCCCACGAAAGGGTGGGGTGGCGCAGGTCTCGGCTTCGGATCGGAGTCTCGTCACGACGCGGATCGGGCCCGAGACGACGCCCGACCCACGTGCCCTCACGCTCGACGCGAGTGGTCGTGTGGTCATCGCTGACGCCGAGCGTGGAGTCGTTCGTGAGCGCGGGAGCGCGACTGCTCTGCCCCCGGTCTCGCCCTACGAAACCCTGGCCACTCCGGGTCTTCCGCAAGGTGCAATCCCCAACGATGTCTGGGCTGGGCAGGGCGACGACCTGGCGCTCGCCACGTCCAAGGGCCTGTGGTTGCGGCTCGGTGGCCAGGTCTTGATCCTCGACGACGTAGGCTTCGCGTGGACGCTCCTGTGGCGCGATGGTCGTCTCTACGTCGGGACCGATGAAGGTCTCGTCGTGGTCGTCCCGGCCGGGGCAGCCGCGACCCCATTGCCGACACGACCGAGCGGCGAAGCCCCGCCGTTTTCGGACGCGGACTGAGGTCGCTTCGGGGAAGACGAGCCTACGCGACTGCGTGAGGCGGCTCGATGCGCAGGTGCCTGCGAAGCGCATCGAGGTCTTCCTTCCACAACGTCTCCCAGGGCAGGGCCAACATCGGCCGCGCCTTCTTGCCGCGGCGATAACCTTCGTGCACGCGGGCCAGCACCCGGGGGTTGGTCGCGCCCCAGCGCAGGGCACCTGCGACTGACAAGACCAGCGGCCCGGGCGCCCGGATCTGCGCGTAGGTGAAGGCCTGGAGCGCGAGCTCGTCGACGACGTTCGTGCCGTAGCCGGTGACGACGTGCCACAGGTCGTGGGACTGCCGCAGGCGCTGCGCCAGATAGGCGATGTCGGGTGGGGCGCCGGGCGGTCGTTGGAACACGTCGGGGCTCAGCCCATTGGTGTGCATGTGGCGTGCGAAGGACGCGCCGAGCGTGGCCGGGGGCAACGTTGCGAGCGCCCCCAGGTCGACCGAGCTCGAGTCGATGGCGGGCTTGTGGCGCATGAGCTCGGGCCCCTCGGGCTGGGCGAGGAACAGCGAGAGGACCTCGGGAAAGGTCTCGGCGTTGAGCGCGACGTACAGGATGAAGACCTGGGTCGTGTCTTCGGGATCCCGCAGCAGTCGACCCAACGCCTGGGTCGCGATGCGTAGGCGATCGAGGCGGCGGCCGGTGAGGGCGACCCGAACGGCCTCGGCTTCGTTTGTCGGGGTGGTGTGAGACGATGCATCGGTGACAGGCATGAGGCCATTGTACCTTGCTTCGAACCCGTCGTTGGTATCTGGTGACATCCGGACGGAGGATTCATGAACGTACACTTCCTTTCAATGCTCGTAAGCGCGCTGCTCAGCTCGGCTGCGCTCGCCGCGTGTGGCGATGACGAGTCCACACCTGCCGGCGACACGGCTGTTACCGACACGCTCGACGCGGGCGACGACGCAACGATCCCCGACGTCGAGGCCGACGCGCATGACGACTCCTCGGCGGACAGCGTCGACAGCGTGGACGACGGGACCGAGGACACGGCAGACACCTCGGACACGCGTGAGGACACCGCCGAGACCTCCGACACGGGCGAAGACACGAGCCCGGATGTGGCACCCGACACGTTCTCCGACACGACAGACGTCCTCGTCGATACGACTCCGGACGTCCTCGCAGATGCGACCCCGGACACGATCGAAGACACGACCCCGGACACCGGTGAAGACACGAAGCCGGACCCGTACGCCGGCCTCGTCGATGCGGCTCTGCGCGCCGTCCTGCTCGCCGAGACGTCGAACGGTCACACGCCGCTGGGCTACAACGGTGGCCGCGACGAGATGTACGCCGTCGGTGGCGTCGACGATGTCGGTGGGCGCATCGAGTGTATCTACACGGGCCGCACCGTCGATGCGACCGGCTCACGCACCCCGAACCGCAACTGCCAACGCGCCGATGGCACACCGATCACGTGCAACTTCAACACCGAGCACACCTGGGCGCGCTACTATCTGCGCCTGGCGCTGACCGAGAACTCGCCCGCCTACAACGCCGCCGAAGGCGACATCCACCACCTGCGACCGTCGGACGACGACGTCAACAACGCGCGCTGGCACTTCGACTTCGGCTTCACCAACTGCCCCGACGACGGCGCGTGTAAGGTCAGCGAGGAGTCGCAGCTCGGTCAGCGCCCTGGCCTCACCGGATACACCAACTGCCCGACGGGAAACCTCGACCTCGGGCATGTCTGCCTCATGGAGGTCCGCCCCGCCCGCCGCGGCGACATCGCTCGCGGCATGTTCTACATGTCGGTCCGCTACGGCATGCCGATGGAAGACGCCATGGAGGCGGACCTGCGCGTCTGGAACCTGTCCGACCCACCGGATCCACGCGAGCAGCTGCGCAACGACGGCATCGAAGCCGCCCAGGGCAACCGCAACCCGTTCGTCGACCGGCCAGACCTCGTCGACCGCATCAACGACTTCTGAGTCGGCAGCGTCCCACATCGATCCCACATCGGCCGCGCGACATCGGGCTTTCGCGCCGACCGGGCCCATGCTAATCGCGCCGACATGAGCAGGATCTACCGAACGCTTCCTCCCCAGGGTACCAAACTCGGCATCGCCTTCTCGGGCGGCCTCGACACACGCTGCGCCGTCGCCTGGCTCGCGCGTCAGGGCCTCGAGGTGCATTGCTACACGGCCGACCTCGCCCAGCCGGACGAGAAGGACCCGAATGAGATTCCGCCCATCGCCATCGAGCACGGCGCCAAGGCCGCCCACCTCGTCGACTGCCGCGACGCCATGGTGCGCGAAGGCCTCATCGCTATCCAGTGCGGCGCGTTCCACCTGTCGGTCGGCGGTAAGAAATACTTCAACACGACGCCGCTTGGGCGCGCCGTGACGACCACCGCCATCGTGCGCGCCATGCGGCATGACGGGGTCAACGTCTTCGGCGACGGATCGACCCATAAGGGTAACGATATCCAGCGCTTCTACCGCTACGGGATCCTCGTCAACCCCGACCTGAAGATCTACAAACCGTGGCTCGACCAGAAGTTCGTCGATGCCTTCGGCGGCCGCAAAGAGATGTCCGAGTACCTCGTGGAAATCGGCATGCCCTACAAGATGGGCACCGAGAAGGCCTACTCGACCGACGCCAATGTGCTCGGCGCGACCCACGAAGCCAAAGACCTCGAGCGCCTCGATCGTTCGATGAAGATCGTCGAGCCCATCATGGGCGTCGCGCACTGGAAGACCGACGTGGCCGTCGCCGCGGAAGAGGTGTCCATCTCCTTCGAGAGCGGTCAGCCCGTCGCCATCAACGGTCGCCGCTTCGAGACCGCGTTCGACCTGTTCATCGCCTGCAATGCCATCGGTGGCCGCCATGGCCTCGGCATGAGCGACCAGATCGAGAACCGTGTCATCGACGCCAAGAGCCGTGGGATCTACGAAGCCCCGGGCATGGCGCTCCTGCACATCGTCTACGAGCGCCTCCTCTCGAGCATCCATAACGAGAACACGCTCGACCAGTACTTCGGCCTCGGTCGTCGCCTCGGTCGCCTCCTGTACGAGGGCCGCTGGTATGACCCCGAGTGCCTGCTCCTCAAAGACGCCCTGACCCGTTGGATCGCTCCCAGCGTGACCGGAACCGTCACACTCGAGCTGCGCCGCGGTGATGACTATTCGATCCTCGACACCCAGGCCGAGCACATGAGCTACGCTCCCGAGAAGCTCTCGATGGAGCGGGTCGAGGACGCACCGTTCACGCCCGAGGATCGTATCGGCGCCCTCGAGCTGCAGAACCTCAACGTGGGCGACAACCGCGACCTGCTGCTGCACCACCTGAACTCGGTGCGGCGCCTATCGCAGGGGCCGACGCTCGCAGGTGTGCTCGGCTTCTCCGAAGAGTGAGCCTCGCGACCTCACCGCCGCTCGGTTCACCTCGATGTGAACCAGCGGCAAGCGAGGGGCGGGATCCGTTGGCTTCAGCTCGTCGCGGGTGCCGTCATGGTCAGCGCGCCGAGGTAGTCGCGTTTGCCCACCGGCACGCCATTGTGACGCAGGATCGCGTACGCCGTCGTGAGGTGGAAGAAGAAGTTCGGGATGACGTGCTCGACGAAGTAGTCGGCGCCCGTCATCGTCGAACCGTTCCAGCGCGGCTGGGTGATCGAAGCCGTCGCGGCCGCGTCGAAGTCGGACTCACCGAAGCCATCGAGGTAGGCGATGGTCGACAAGACCCGCGCCTTCAGCTCGGCCAGGGTCTGCTCGGTGTCGTCGTTCTTCGGGGCGTCCTTGCCGGTGAGGCGTGAGGCCGCGAGCTTGGCCGTGTCACAGGTGACGAAGACCTGGCGCGCGAACCCGAACTGGTCGGGGGCGAGCCGGAAGTTGGCGTAGAGGTTGGAGTCGAAGCCCTTGGTCTTCGCGTACTCGTCGGCTTTGTCGAGCCAGAGTGCGAGTTGGCCAAGACCCTTTTTCATCTGTTTGAAGAATGAGTTGTACATCGCGCGCACCTTATCCCAAACGCTCGCGCCCGCCAATGCGCGAGCGTCGGGACAACGCTCGTGAGGCCCTGCAGGGTCGTCACTCCCACTGCGCGGAGGGCACGGCACTCATCGGTCGCTCGGCGTAGAGGCGTGAGCCGGCGGCGACACGAAAACGTTTGCCGCGCCACGCGACACGGGTCGTGAACGGTGCCAGCGCCCACACGGCCATGAGTGCCAGCTCCTTCACCGGGCCGAGCGGGAGGGCCGACATGAGCCCGTCGCGGCCGCGTAGGCGGAGCCACTGAGCGCCGTCGCGCAGCAGCGTGAGCGCGATGCCGAGCGCAAAGAAGCCGGGCATGTAGGGGCCGGCCAGCGGCGACAACAAAGCCGGCAACATAGGCGAGATGAGCGGCTCGAACGGGTAGGCGACCGAGCAGACGCGGCTGCGGAT
The DNA here is from genome assembly GCA_942493285.1 of uncultured Myxococcia bacterium. GTDB lineage: Bacteria > Myxococcota_A > UBA9042 > PHBI01 > PHBI01 > WYBB01. The sequence continues at coordinate 3,037,561 of OW818691.1, read as the reverse complement.
GAGGCTCCAGCGGAGCTGGCGCGCGAAGAATTTCTGGACCGTGGTGCGGGTGGTCACGTTTGCGACGGTGGTCGGTGCGATGGCGACCTTGTAGCCGGCCTGCGCGAACATCCGGCCCATGACGAAGTCCTCGGCCAGGACGGTCCCGAGGCTCGACATGCCGCCCAGTGTCTCGAAGGTCGAGCGTGAGAACATCATGGACTTGCCGACCGCCTCGGCGTTGTCGAGGAGCTCGTTCGAGATGGCGAGGCTGCCCGCGACCGGACCGGACAAGTGCAGGTTCTCGAGCGTCGCGCCGAGTGTCTCCTCGCCGGTCCCGACGAACAGGTTTGTGACGAGACCGTGGCGCGGGTCGCTCTCGTAGAAGTCCACGAGCGAGCTGAGCCAGGTGGGCCTGGCCGCGATGTTCGAGTCACTGATGACGACCAGGTCGTGGGTGACATTGGCCATCATCACTTCGAGGTTGGCGACCTTGGGGTTGAGCGCCTTGCCGCCCGCATGGATGACGAGCCTGCTCTTCACGGCGGGGTAACGATGGCGCAGCCGGCGCACGATGGGGACGGCCGGGTCGGACTCGCCCTCGACGCCAAACACGAGCTCGAAGTTCGGGTGGTCCTGCACAAAGAAGGTCTCGAGGTTGGCCTCGAGTTGGTCGTCGGCTCCGCAGAGCGGCTTCAGGATCGTGATGGGGCGGTTGGCCGAATCGCTCGAGGATCGAGCATCTCGATGGTCGAGGTTTCTGGTGTCGCGCCGGCGTGCGGTGAGTCGCAAGACCGAGGTGATCGACAGCAACGTTGCGAAGGCGGCGAACAGGCTGAGCAGTAGGACGAGGGGAACCATGACGTGCTCCTTCTGCGGCGATAGCGGGCCGCGGGCGCAGTCTCCCCGTCCGACGCGGCGAGGCCACGACGGCGGGGTGACATCTCGGGACTCGTGAAGGGTCGGAAGTCGACGTCAGGTGACGAGGTCACCGCCCGATGACGACGTGGCTCCACACGGTGACGAGGTCGCGTCGAGCGGCGAGGGCGTGCGGAAGATGATCTGCCAGAGGCGGTACGAGAACCCGAAGTAGACGGCGGCCGAAGACAGCGCGCGGGCGAGCAGCGGAGTCACCTCGAGGCCCACCGCGAGGATGTGGAAGAAGGCGACGTTCAACACGAAGGCGACCACCTCGACGGCGATGAAGGCGCTGGCCTGCTTGGCCGAGGTCCGGGTCGGGTCTCGAAAGGCGTAGCGCTTGTTGCCCCAGAACTGGATGGCCAACCCGAGCGAGAGGGCAGGGACGTTCGCGATGGCGGGCCCGATGCTCAGCCCGTGGACCAGGAGCGCAATCATGAGGAAGTCGGCGGCCGTCGCCATCACCCCGACGAGTGCGCTGCGCCGCAACGTATGGCGAGGCTGGCTTGGCGCAGGGTTGGTCTTCGAAGTGTTGTCGGTCTGCGAGGTCGTATGGGGCAGCGGCGTAGACATCGTAGGCTCCTTATGGAGGGCGCCGGCTTCAGGCCGGAGTTGGCGCCCGCTGGAGACATACACAAGACCCGTGCCAAGCGATGGCGTGCAACCAACGTCTTGGATTCAAACGTGTTTCGCCAGTGTGTAGAGTTGGTGGCAGAGCGGGCGCTCGGTACTGCAATTCTCACCGCGGACTGCTTCCCCGCGCACCGCGGGCCTCCGCAGGCGTGTCGGCGCCCGGCCGACCCAGGGCCGACGCCGCCTGGCGCTCACAACTCACGACGCCGGATGACGTGCGCATCGCCGGTTGCGCCCGCGCAACGCCCGCGGCGCCCGCTTCCCTTTGCTTCGCACACACCTTCTATGGGAGGAGTCCGGGCGTGAAGCTGCTCATCGCCATCGCATCCACCCTCGCCGCCATCGCGTTCCCGAATGCGACCCATGCCCATGGCGAGCTCCCGATCCCGCCGGTCCGCTGGGCCCTGCCGCACGGCTTCGACCTCGTCGCGACCGGCCTCACCGAGGACCGGCTCGACCTCTTCGTGACGCTCGCCGACGGCCGCTCGCTCGACGGCCTCGTCACCGAGGACCTCATCGAGGACATCGTGCGCGCCGCCCTCGAAGACGCCTACGAGGCCGGCCAGCCGGTCTCCGGCGTTATCCCCTGGGTCGCGCACGAGGGCCAGTGGGTGCCGTTGCCATCGCTGCTGCCGCCGTTTCCAGCGGTGCCGCGAAAGGCCTTCGAGCTCGGCGACATCGGTCCCGCCGCAGCCGCCCAGACGCCAGTCGTCACCAGCGCCGGGGCGCGTCGGACCGGCGCGCTGACCGGCAAGGTCGTCTACATCTCTGCCGGTCATGGTTTCACCTGGGACCCGTCGCTCGGCCGTTGGACCACCCAGCGCGGCAACACCCACGACATCGTCGAAGACCTCGTCTCGGCCGAGACCATCAACCAGCTCCTGACGACCTACCTCGAGAACGCGGGCGCGACCGTCTTCACCGTGCGCGAGCGCGACATGAGCGGCCACATGGTCATCGTCGACGCCGGTGCCGGCGGGGCTTCGTCGGTCTCGTCCTCACCGCCTGGTTTCTCGAAGGGCGAGTATCTCGAAGCTCAAGGTACTTGGGGCGACTCGACGTCCGTTGGTTTCCAGAACGGGCTCGCCCCCTATGTCGGCACCGTGAACCCTTTCGCCTCCGGCAAGTCCCGCGTCGTCGCTACTGCGGCCACCCCGACGGCGAGCGCGGCGTTTGCCTTCGAGGTGCCGGAGACCGGCGACTTCCGCGTCTACGCAGCGTGGAGCGCCGGCACCAACCGCGCCCCCGACGCGCGCTACGTCGTCCATCACGCGGGTGGCACCTCGACCTTTCGTGTCGACCAGCGCCGACACGGCGAGACCTGGATGAGCCTTGGCCGCTTCCACTTCTATGTCGGTGAGTCTTACCGGGTCGAGCTCTTCAACGACTCGGCCACCCCCAACACGTTCGTGTCGGCCGACGCCATCCGCATCGGCGGCGGCATGGGCGACGCAGCTCGCGGCACCAACGCGGCACCACCCCAATCGCGTCTGTCGGGCCGCCCCCGCTGGGAGGAGAACGCGCGTTATCACATCCAGTTCTCGGGTGCGCCGTCCAGCGTCTACGCTTACACGTCCGACGAACGCAGCGACGATGTCGGCGCCCGGTCGCGGTACGCCGCGTGGCAGAACGAGGCCGGCGAAGACGCGCTCTACATCGCCTGGCACACCAACGCGCCGTCCCCCGCCGTCGGTACTTCGACGTACGTCTATGGACCGAACCCCGTCGATGGCACCTACGACTTCCAGGGCACCGTTGGCAGCGATCGGCTTGGCCGCCTCTTGCACGACGAGGTGGTCAACGACTTCAAGGCGGCCATAGACCCGAGCTGGCGCAACCGCGGCCTCTACACGGCCTACTTCGGCGAGGTGAACCCGAGCCACAACCCCGAGATGCCGGCCGCCCTGTGTGAGGTCGCCTTCCACTCGACTGAGAGCGACGCCGCCTACCTGAAGAACCCGAAGGTCCGCAACGTCGCCGCCCGCGCCTTCTACCAGGCCGTGGTCAAGTACTTCGCCGAGCGCGACGACATCGCCGCGGCCCTCTCACCCGAGCCTCCGACCGCATTCGCGGTCACGGCCGACGGCCCGTCCGCGATCCTGTCGTGGGCGCCCTCCGCGGTCGACAACCAGGGGCTCGGCGGTCAGGCAGCGACCGGCTACCGACTCTATCGAAGCCTCGATGGACGGGCTTTCGACGATGGCGTCGACATCGGCCCAGGTGTGCTCGCCTCGGGGCGTGTGACCTATCGGGTCGACGGCCTCACCCCGGGCGAGGTCGCCTTCTTCAGGGTCAGCGCCAGCAACGCCGGGGGCGAGTCGATGCCGTCGACCGTGCTCGGCGTCAACCCGCCTTGTCAGGGGCCCGCCGACGCGCTCGTCGTACATGCCTTCCATCGCCTCGACGCCGGTCTCGCCAGTCGTGAAGACCTCTCGACCTATGGGCTCGCGTCCATCATCCGGGTCTTGCTGGACAAGATGAACCGCTTCGACGCCAGCGTGAACCACGCCCACGCCCTGGCCGCGCTCCAGATCCCATTCGACTCGGCCGAGTCTCACGCCCTGCCTTCGCTGTCGACCTATCGCCTCGTGGACTGGGTCACAGGCGAGGAGTCGACCGTCGACGAGACGCTCTCGGACGCCGAACAGACGCTGGTCTCGGCGTGGCTCGACGCGTCGGAGGCCCGCACCCTCATCACGAGTGGGGCCGAGCTCGCCTGGGATCTCGGGGCCCGCGGGACGCCGTCGGACATCGCATTCCTCGCGCGCCTCGGAGTCGTCTTCGAAGCCGACGACGCCGGCACCTACGCCCTGACCTCGGACGCCGTGAGCGGTGCGATGACGCTGGACGACGGCACGCTGGGCCTCTACGACGTGGAGTTCCCCGACGTGCTCGCCGCGGCGTCCGGCTCGGGGGCAGTGCCCGTTCTTCGCTTCGGTGATGGAAAGGTCGCGGGCCTCCGAAAGACCTCCGGCACGACCACGACGCTGACCTTCGGCGTACCGCTCGAAGCGGTCTTCCCTCGTGAGACTCGTGAGGACCTCTTCGAGAGCCTGCTCGCCGATGTGGCGGTCACACGTCTCGTCGACACGTGTAACGGGCCAATCGAACCCGTCGAACCCGGTCCCGAGCCGACACCCGAACCGACGCCCGAGACCACGGAGCCCTCCGAGACAGACGCCTCGACGTCGACCGATGGCTACGACGGGGGCGCGCGGGCCGGGACTCCTTCACGCTCGGCGACCTCTTCGATCGTCGAGACCGACTCCGGTTGTGCAAATGGAACTTCGAGCCCGCTCGTTGGGTTGGTCATCGTCGCCCTGATTTTGGAGCTTCGCCGTCGCCGTCGTCCCTCCCCGCGGTTTGACCCGGCGTAAGCCAACCTCTAAGGTCGGCCCTACGTCGCGGATGGTGCCCCCATGGACAGTCACCCCATAAGCCTGTCGTTGCGCGCCCTTGCCAGGTGGCTGGGGCTCGCCTCGGTGTTGGTCGTTTCGGCCTGCGCGTCGGCGCCGAAAGTGACCCAGGACGACGAGCGTCCGCAGTCCGCGATCATCCAGTCTGCGCTGCCGTCGATTGTCCTCGTCGTGGCCGAGCTGCCCGATGACAAGTACCGCTTCGGGGCGGGCTTCTTCGACGCCTCGGGACGGGTGCTCACGGCCCAACATGTCGTAGCCGGACACACGAATCTGTCGGTCATGCCGTTTCGCGCCGGGCGCCCATCGTACTCGCCCATGGATGGCGGCATGAAGCGCTTTCTATTCGAAAATACACGTGAATTGGTCCCGGCCTCGGTTGCCCGTGAAGACGGGGTCAGCGACATCGCGCTGCTCGAGGTCTCGGCTGAGCTGACCCCGAGGCCGGGGCTCCCCTGGGCGCACGCCGAGGCCCACCCGGGCGACCGCGTCTTCGCGCTGGGCCACCCGCAGGAGACGCCGTGGTCCTTCTCGGCCGGCGTCATCGGGGCCCTGCAATACGGGCTCATCCAACACGACGCGACCGTCGGCCCGGGTAGCTCGGGGGGCCCGCTCCTGAACCAGCGGGGCGAGGTCGTCGGCATCAACGTGGCCCAGGTCGTGTCGCTCCCGGTCGGGCTCTCGTTCGCGCGCCCCGCTCACGTGGTGGCCCTGGCACTGGGTGAGTTGTCGTCCTCGACCACCCTCGACCTGTCGAGCCCGACCTCGGCGGCGCTATCGTGCTGGCGCGCCCAGGAGCTCGCGTTGACCGACGTCGCCGAGTGCTTCGACTGGGACGCCGAGTGGGCGCAGTACGGGGCGCTCGTGCGAGAGGCCGCGACCTTCGTGCCGGAGGGCGAGCTGCGCCAGAAGATCCTCGAGTGCAGCACCCTCGACAAGACTGCCTGGACCGAGCGCCGCCGCTATCACGTCACACGCGCGCTCGACCCCTCCTACGAGAAGAGCTCCGCCCGGAGCGCCGACCCGGACCCGAACGACCCCGAGCTCCCTCCAGAAGTGGCGAAGCTGGTCGCCGAAGGGCTCACGGAGTGGAAGGAGTCGGACCCCAAGGACACGTCGTTCCAGGCCGACTTCCGCGACCCGAAGCGCTTGCGTCAGCGCCTCCGTCTGGGCCTCCGCGTCGAGGACACCCGCCGCGTCGCCCCCAACCTCGAGTGGGTCCTGCTCGGTTCCCCCAATAGCGATGGCACGGTCGCCCACTTCTCCGAGCTCTACGTCAGGGTCGGCGAGCGGTGGCTGCAGCGCGGGATGCCTTGGCCCGACGACGTCGCGAAGCTGCCCCGCGCGTGGCCGCCACCCATGGAGTCCTTCTCGCTGCAACGAAAGTTCTCGTTGGCGAGCCTCATCAAGCGCGCAAAGGCCGGCAAGCCGTGCCTCTCACCGCCGCACGGTACAAGCGGCACAGGCGGTACAGGCGGCACGAGCGGGGTCAACGCTCCACGCGGCAAGACCGGTCCCACCGGCAAGTCGGGCATACCTGGCTCCCTCACCACCAGCCCCCTTGCGAGCGGCACCTGATGGGCAGCAGCGTCGAGTCCATCCCGCCGCGTCGCCCCGTCGGTTCTGACCGCTTCATCAGCGCCGTCAGCCATCCCCTCGATCGGGCACGCCAGGCGTTGTGGAGCCTCACCGCGAAGACACGCTGGGGCCGCCAGAGCATCCGTGACCGCGGCCTGCGCCTCACCCTGCTCGCGGTCGGCCACATGCTGGTCGCGTTCGTGTTGACCCTGCTTGCGCCGGTCTGGCTCCTGCTGCTCGGGCCGCTGCTGCTGGGCGTGCCCCACGTGGCGAGCGACATCCGCTACCTGCTCATCAAGCCGCCCTTGCCGATGCGACGGCTCGGGCTCGTGCTCATCCTTGGGCCACTCCTGATGATGACGCTCCTGCGCATCGTCGCGACCCTGGGCGGCCCGTTCTCGAGCGAGGTCGAGATCATGCTCGGCGCGTCGGCCATGCTGGGCGGCCTCGCCATCGCCAAGGCCAGGCTCGTGACACGTCTCGTCGCCGGAGGAGCCATCGTCGGACTCGCTGTCTGGGCGACGACTCAGGCCCACTTTTCACTCGTCACCATCGCCCACCTGCACAACCTCGTGGCCTTTGGATTGTGGCTCTATTTCCTGCGCGGCGAGGTCAGAGGTGGTCGCCTCGTCGCCATCGTCGTGACCTATCTGGCACTCGCTGCCCTCCTCATCTCACCCGTCTTCGATGACCTCTACTTCGGCCACGTTCTAGCCGGCGGGGTCGGCCACTTCAGCCTCGACGAGATGGCCTGGTCACTCGCCCCGGGCGCCGAGATCGAGCCCGCCCTGCGCTGGGTCATGCTCTACGCCTTCCTCCAGTCGATGCACTATGTCGTGTGGCTTCGCCTCATCCCGCAGCGCCTCGACGAGCGCCCGGCGCCGCCGACCTTCAAACGTTCGCTCTCGCGGGTGCGATCGGACTTCGGCCGCATCGGCTTCATCGTGCTCGTGCTCGCGACGGTCGGCATCCCACTGCTGGCGGTCCTCACCGACGCCGCCGAGACACGCCACGTCTACCTGCTCGCGGCCATCTCACACGGCTGGATCGAGCTCGCCATCGTGGCCGCACTGCTGGTCCACCGGACCCCACCTGCCAAGCCTTCGCACCACATCCGCCACGCAGGGAACCCGACCCCCGAATGAGCGACTACCTTTTCGACCTCTGGGTGCCGGCCTTCATCTCGACCATTCTCATCGAGGCGCCCATCGTCGCGCTCTTCGTCCGACAGCGCCTCACCATGGTTGCCGCTCTGGCCCTCGGCATCGCATTCCAGGCCGTCACGCACCCGGTCTTCTGGTTGTCGTGGGATGCGCTCGAAGCCTGGCCTTACGACAACTACGAGCTCGCACTCGGCCTCTTCGAGTCGACGATCGTGCTGGTCGAAGCGGGCCTCATCTGGCTCGCTCTGCCCACGCGCCGCGCATGGCAGCGCCTACCGAATGGCTGGCTCGCGCTCATCGCTTCACTCGTCGCCAACGCCACCTCCGTGGTCGTCGGCATGCTGCATCACGGCTGAACAGCGGCTGGCGGGGCGACCCCGACGAGGCGGGTGAGGAGCGTCATGAGCCCTTCGTCCGCCAGCTCGGCGGTCACAGTGATACGCGCTTCTTCGCGTCGCACCGAAACACCGCGCAGGTCACGAGCCAGCGCCGAGAGCGCGGGAAAGGTCTCGGGCTGGGGCAGCGGCCCGTGTTGCAGCGGCGCCAACGCAGCTTGGAGCCGGGCCTTCGCCGCCGCGTCGGACAAGGTCGCCAGCTCACGCCCGATGGCTAGCAGCGCCGCCCGCGTCGAGTCGTCGTCGTTTGCCTGGCCCTGGGTGAGGGCGGCCACACGAGCGGCCTCGATACGCGCCTCGATCCGGTTCTGGCGGCTCTCACGTTCGGGCTTCTTGCCCTTGTCAGCGCCGTCTTCGTTAGCGGGGAGGCGGTCGGGCAGGTCATAGACGACCTGGCGCCGGGGGCTCAGGGTCAGGGCCGCGCCGGTCGAGGTCAGCTCGGTCGCGTTGTCGGTCCCGAGGATGGCGCTGCGCGACGGGCTCTCGGGCGAAAGCCAGACCCAGAGCGGGCCAGCATTCTGGAGCCTTATCAGAAGCCGGTCTTCTTCGCGTGTGAAGTCGGGGTTCTCGGGGTCGCGCTCCGCGATGAGGTTGGCAAAGCCCGCGTCGCCAAAGACGAGCACGTCGTCACCCATCGCGTGGACCTCGGGCGCGAGCCCGACGAAGCGTTCACGCTCGAGGCCGAGTCCGCTGTGCCGGACGACGAAAGCGCGGCGCCCCTCGGCGTCGGCTGTGAGCATCGCGTCGGTGAGGTCCTCGAGTGGGTGGCCCGCGACGCCCAGGCGGTCGATGACCTGACCTGCGGCAGGGTATTGGCGCACGAGGCCGAGCACGGCCTTTTCGGCGCCCAGCACACGCGGGTTCAAGCCCGCGACGAAGCTCGCGTTCGATGGCGCGAAGGCATAGAGCGGCTTTTCGGGGAGGCCCGTGATGTAGGTGAACAAGCCGACCGTGATGACGAGAAAGGCGAGCAGCGACAGGGCCATCGAGCGCAAGGCGACGCTGCTCGCGTCCTTGCGGCCGGACTCACGCGCGCGGCTCACCGAGTAGGCGACGATGACACCAAAGCCGTAGAGCACGTTGACCGGCACGGCCATCATGATCTGCGAGAGCGGGTCGGGCGGCGTCAGGATGCCCGAGACGATGAACGAGATGACCACGAAATAACGCCAGAACTTGAGCAGGCTCTTGCCCGTGACGTTGCCCCACAAGGCGAGGAAGAACAGCACCAGCGGCAGCTCGAAGACGAGGCCGAACATGAGCAGGAAGGTGAAGGCGAAGCTGTAGGTGTTCTGCAGCGTGACCATGACCTCGATGTTGCCGCTCTCCTGCCCGAGGTTGACGAGCCAGTCGGTCAGGAAGGGGAGGAGCCCCGTGTAGGCGAAGGCCGAGCCGAGCAGGAAGAAGGCCACGGAGAACGCCGTGAGCGGCAGGATGAAACGTTTCTCACGTGAGTAGAGCCCGGGCGAGATGAAGGCCCACATCTCCCAGAAGACATAAGGCGAGAAGAGCACCAGCGACGCGAAGAAACACGTCTTGAGGTAGACCATGATGCTCTCGGTGAGAGCGAGGGTCTGGAACTGGTAGATGCCGTTGTCGGCGAGCGCGTTTGCGACCGGGTAGCTCAGGAACTCGAAGAGCTCGATCCGGAACTCCCAGGAGATGAAGAAGCCGACCGTCAACACGAGGGTGATGCGGACGAGGCGATTGCGTAGCTCCATGAGGTGGTCGCGAAAGGTCATGACCTTTTCGGCGCCGGAGCCTTTGTCGGTGCTGTCGTCGTCCTTGTCTGCGGCGGCGCTCATGTCTTCGTTGGCTCGGTGGCCTGGGTCGGCGGCTGGTCGGGCGCGGTATCGTTCGTCGCAACCGGAACCGGTGGGCTCGGAGGCGTGATGGGCGGGCGCGGGGTCTGCGCTACCTGGCCCGCCACGGGCGCTCTTCCGACCTGGCTCCAGTCGCGTTCAGTAGAAACGTCTGCTCGGGCGACCGCCCCGCTCCCGAGGGAGGGGCGGGAAGGCTCGCCCGAGCGATCCGATCGGTCTCCGTGCGTTTCATCCTTTGTGGTGTCGAAACGCATGGAGACGTCAGTAGGCTTGGCATTGGCCGTCAAGGCCGAGCTCGCCGGCGGTGGAACCGGTCCGGGCTCGACCCCGACGCTCTGGTCGAGGTCGCGGGCGTGATGCTCGGGGCCAGGATGGTCTGGGTGCCGTTCATGTGTGCCGTCGTGTCCGTCCGCCGTCGGAGGCACGTCGGACAGCGGCTCCGGATAGTCCATGGTCCGACCATGGCCGGGCGAACGTCTCTCGGCTGGCGCGTGGTGCACGTCACGAGTGACCGGACGACCGTCGTCGTCGAGCTCGGCCGAGGCCTCACGCACGACCTTGCGAACCTCGTCGTCGACCTTGCCCATGGCGCCGCGGACCTGACGCATGCCCTTGCCGATTGTGCGCGCGACTTTGGGAAGCTGGTCGGGGCCGACGAAGATCAGCGCGACCACGAGGATGATCAGGATTTCCCAGGTAGAGAGGCCGAACATTGCGCGCGGATGGTATGCCTCGCCCGGTACAACCGCAACCGAATTGGCGGCGGCTCACCCGTGCGAGACAATGACCGCTCTCACCAGCCCGCTTCTTCGGCGGGACCTTCGTCGACGACGCGTTCATCCATCGGCACGTTGTCAGCTTCGGAGGCTACACGCGCGGGCTCGTTCTGGATCTGGTCCTGCAGCATGAGGACCGCGTCCATGACGGCTTCGGGGCGGGGCGGGCAGCCGGGGATGTAGACGTCGACCGGGATGATGTGGTCGATGCCGGGCACGGTCGCGTAGTTGTCGTAGAAGCCGCCCGTCGAGGCGCACACCCCAAAGGCGATGACCCACTTGGGCTCGGCCATCTGCTCGTAGATGCGGCGCAGGATGGGCGCGTTCTTGTGGGTGATCGTGCCGACGACCCAGAGCAGGTCGGCGTGGCGCGGGGAGAAGCGCGGCACCTCGGCGCCGAAGCGGGCGATATCGTGCTTCGAGGCGGCCGTGGCCATGTACTCCATGCCGCAGCAGGCCGTGACGAACGGATACTGGAAGAGGCTGTACTTGCGGCACCAGTTGACGAGCTCGCTGAGCTTCGTCGTGATGACCTGCTGCTCGAAACCACCCGCCAAGGGGTTCTTCGCCACGTCTCTACCCTCCAGGAGCCACGACTTTGCGCCGGCCCCGCTATCAACCTCGACGATCCCGACCATCGAGACAACTCTGACGATGCGAGACATCGCCCTGCACCGCCGTCGGCGAGGCCAGTAGCACGGGTCCTGTCACAGAGGCAAGGTTGACGCGATTCCTTGGATACCCCTCGCGCGCTTCACTCGCCTCCCCTTCGACCGCTCCCGCGGTCGTGGGGACGGACATCGGTTCAAGTCCTGGCGGCCGGTTCCTCGCTCGCTGCGCGGGCCCGACCGAATCTTTCGAGCCCCAGCACGAGCCCGAGCCCGACCACGAGGCAGACGAGGGTCACCGCGAAGGTGCCGTCGATGGCCGTGGGCATGGTGTTGCGAGCGGTGCCCTCGGCGTCGATGAACTTGAAGGGCCAGAGCTCACGCAGCGACCCGAGCATGATGCCGATGAGGGCGGCCAGCGTCACGTCATGGAATCGCGCGAAGAGCCACTTGAGGAAGCGCGAGAAGGTCGCGATGCCGATGATGAGCGAGGCCATGAAGACGAGGATGATGGGCAAGGCAGACAGCTCGCGCTCGTACAACAAGAGGCGCAGATTGAAGAAGATGTAGTGATACAGGCCGAGCATGAGCAAGACGAAGGAGCCCGAGATGCCGGGCAGGACCATCGCCGAGATGGCGAGGATACCTGCGATGAAGATGAACCAGAGGGCTGGGTCGCCGCCGCCCTGGAGTGGTGTGGATGTGAAGGTCGTGCCTTCGGGCAGGCCGGTGGAGGTCACGAGCTCGGTCGGCGCAATGTTGCCGACCTTGCCGGCGAGCATCGCGCGGACAGGGACCTCGGCGCGGGTCGAGCCCACGGGGACCTCGAGCTGGACCGTGGGGAGGAAGCGGATCTCGCGCTTTGGGTCCTTGCCCGCGAAGCGATTGGTCGAGAACGTGGTCTGCTCCTGCCACGGCGTGATGGTGAGGGGCGCTTCGGTGGGGCGCGCGAAGGTGACCGTGACGGTGCCGTGGGACTGTTGGCTCTCATCGATGGGGATGGCCACGAACAAGTAGGTGCCGACCGCGAAGAGCGCGAACGAGACGACGCGGGTGATGCTGTGCTTCTTGATGAGCCGGTAGGGGATGACACACGAGGCGAGCACCAGGCCAAAGAAGAAGCCCTTCATCTGCGAGGGGTACTTCGTCAGGAGGTCGGGGATGAAGCGGGCGCCGATGATGACCGCGACAGCGATGCCGAGGACGAGGAAGCCCAGGAACAAGACGTTGCTCGCGTGACGCTTGACGCTGCCCGGCTGGTCGTCGTCAGGCCCCGCCGTGAGCGTAGATGGGTCCTTCATGCCTGCGAAGAAGGCCCGCCAGAAGGCCTTCGTGAAGAGCGCCTTGATGAGCGACGGGCCGATTTCGCTCGTTGCCGAGACGAACCGCTCGTAGATGCCGAGGATGAGGGCGACCGTGCCGCCCGAGACACCTGGGATGGTGTCCGCGACACCCATGCCGACGCCGCGCGCCGAGGTCTTGAGCCAATGCTTCACCGATAGTCTCCGCAGCCAGACCATTCCAGGCCGTTTGGGAGGGCAGGGTGTACCGAAGGCCGACCGCAGACACAAGCGATGCAGTCGGCGCGTGGCAGGCGCACGCTTGAACTCCCGCCGGAACGGGTGTTTCATGGACGCGTTGCCACCCTTCGAGGAGTCCTCCCGTGACCCAGACGAGCCCTCCGTATCGCCCGCCCACCCTCGAGTTCCTCAAGATTCGTGACACGAGCCGTCCGACGACGCTCTTCTGGGACGACCCCGGGTCGAGCTGCCGCGGGTTCACGGTGTATGCGACGCAGAACCCGTTTCCGCCGCAGATGGCAGGGCCGCTGCTAGCCGGCAAGATGAAGCAGTTCATCGACGAGAACTCGTTCGAGCCGGGGACCCACACGCTCGTCGTGGCGCGGCCCGAAAACTACTACTGCGTCGTGTGGATCGACGACGAGGACAACGTCCGTCAGGCGGCCGGCCTGCGTGAGCCGGGTGAGACGAAAGAGACCCTCATCGACGTGAAGGCGACCGCCGCGACGCAGGTGCGAACCTATCTGCGGGCCAAGTACCGGCCGGGTGTCGTCGAGTTCCGGGACGCTTCGGTCCAGATCTGGGTGCGCGACGTGGAGCCGAACAAGGCCGCGCTCAATCGGATGGCGTCTGGCGAGCTGCCTGCGGACTTCGTTCTGCCGGCCCAGGGCGATGGCTTCATCGACACCGCCACCGAGATGGAGTGGAAGAAGTTCTACGTCGCCATCGCGGTCGGCAAGGACGGGATCCGGCGCCCGCAGGACCTCGAGGTCGGCGGCTATGTGCGCCTCGAAGACCCGCAGTACCTCGAGAAGGGCGGCAAGAAGAAGACCGACCAGGTCGTGGAGCTGGTGCGAAACCAGCTCGAGGTCGACCTGCAGCGTAAGTCGCTCACGGTCGACGAGTGTAAGGCAATGCTGAAGCGGGCCGACGACCTCGCTCCGTTCCACCCGGTCATCTCGGCTATCAAGACAAAGGCGCGTGAGCGCTTCAAGGTCAACTTCTGAGCTCGACTCGAGCGGCGGGCCTTTTTGCGCGCCTTTTGCGTTGCTACGCCTCGTAACGACGTAGAGTGCAGGCCAATCTCGGGCCCAAGGAGTCGGGCGTGCGCGTGCTGGTCGTCGAAGACGAGGTGATGCTGAGGGAAGGGCTCGTCGACCTGCTCGAAGGGGCGGGCCACGAGGTCCACGCCGAGGCCGACGGGTTGAGCGGGCTCGAGGCCGGGTCGCGCCTGCCCTTCGACATGGTCGTGCTCGACCTGATGATGCCGCAGCTCGATGGGCTCGAGGTGTGCAGACGGCTGCGGCTGCTGAGGCCGGGGCTGCCCGTGTTGATGCTGACCGCGCGGGGGGCCGAGAGCGACAAGGTCGAAGGCCTGCGCTCCGGGGCTGACGACTACATGACCAAGCCGTTCTCGCCGCGGGAGCTGTTGGCGCGGATCGAGGTCTTCGAGCGGCGCTTGAAGTCCCAGCCGCAGCCACCTGAAGTTGTCGAGATCGCCGGGGTTTCGTTGGATCTCGGGCGGTGCCTGGCGCGGCGGGAAGGGCAGGCGGACGAGGTCTTGACGGCGCGTGAGGTCGGGATCCTCAGGTGGCTGCACCGACACCGCGGTCGTGCGGTGACGCGGGGCGAGCTGCTCGAGCATGTCTGGGGTGTCTCGCCCAACATGGAGACGCGCACCGTGGATGTGACAATCGCCAACCTGCGCAAGAAGGTCGAGCCGGACGCCAAGTCGCCCATCATCGTGGTGTCGGCCAAGGGCATCGGCTACTCGTTCGGGCCGCTGTCGCGATGAAGTTCAGGCCCCAGACCATCGTGTCGGTCGGGCTCGTGGCGTTGCTCGGGGCGCTGCCGATTGGACACGTGTGGCTGTCGGCTCTGGGGCAGGCGCGCCGGGATGCGGATGCGGTGAGGAGGGCGCCGCTCGCGAGCGCGACGGTGGCTGCCGAACGACTCGCCGAGCGGGTGGCGACGCGGCTGTCGGACCTCGTCGCGCGGGAGGCGGAGCGGCCCTACTTCCACTGGCAACACTTCATCGCCGACCCGCGTGGTGTCTACGAGGGTGAGGCGCTCGTGCCGTCGCCGCTGGCCGCGGGGCCGCCCGACCCGCTGGTCTACGCGTACGTGCAGGTGGACGAACGTGGGCGGGTGACGACGCCGGAGATCTTCGAGGGCGCAGAGACTCCGCCTGCGGCGGCGGTCGTGAAGCGCCACGAGGAGGTGGTGGCGGCGCTCGGGCCGATCGAGGTCGCACAGGTCGAGACCGACGTGCCCGCAGACGAGCCGCAGATCCAGGTGGCGGACAACCAGGCGAAGGCGCCGGTCCAGCAGCGGGCGATTCCCTCGAAGAACAAGATGCTTGGGAATCAAGACAGCCAGCAGGTCGTCGTCCAGGAGCTGGACAACGTCTTCTATCAGCAGAACGAGAACGTGGCCGAGGTCTTCGAGCAGATCCAGAGGAAGGGGCCGCGGCGTTCACCGACGTCAGGCGCAGTAGCGATTCGCGTCGGGGCGTTTGTGTGGCGGCCGATTGAGGTCGGCTCGGCGCCGGCCCTGCTGGCGATGCGCACGGTCGACACCCCCGACGGTCCGCGTGAGCAGGGCTTCGTCGTGCGAGCGGCGGCGCTCTCGGAGAGCCTACGCGAGGGTGGTTTCGAGGGGCGGTTGGCGGTGTTGCCGGAGCGGTCCGGGCCGGAGGGGGCGAGGCCGGATGTGAGCGCCGAGCCGAGCGCCGTCGTGCGGCTCGGAAGCGAAGAGGTATGGCGGGTCACAGTCCCGACGGAGGCGGCGACCTCGGTGGCGATGGCATCGGCCCTCGACATCGAGGCGGACGCCGAGCTGTCGGCCATCATCACGACGTTGTTGTCGTTGCTCGTGGCCGGGCTCGTCATCGCCGTCCTCGTCCAATCGGAGCGGCTCCTCGAGCGTCGCCAGCGCTTTGCCGCGGCGGCCGCGCACGAGCTCAGGACGCCACTCGCGGGGCTGCGTATGTACGCCGAGATGTTGGCGCACGGGCTCGGCCGACCGGAGAAACAACAGATCTACGCCGAGCGGCTCGTGACCGAGGTCGCCCGCCTGGGCCGCGTCGTGAGCAACGTGCTCGACTTCTCGCGCCTCGAAAAGAAGAGCCTCTCGCTCGCGCCGAGGGACGGAGATGTAGCCGCCCTTTTGACCGAGCTGGTCGCGAGGCTCGCGCCAACGATCTCGGCCGCGGGGGCGACCCTCGAGCTCGAGCTCCCCGGGGCGGGCAACGAGCCGCTGATGGCCCGCTTCGATGCGGATGCGCTGACCCAGGTGCTGACCAACCTCGTCGACAACGCCGAGAAGTACACCCGCGGGTGTGCCGACCGCTCCATCACGGTCTTTGCCCAAAAGACGCTGGGCGGCATCAGTATCCATGTGCGCGACCGCGGCCCAGGGCTGCAAGCATTGAAAAAGAAGCGACTTTTTTCACCGTTTGCGCGTGGCGTCGACAAGGATGGCCCGGCTGGCCTTGGCCTTGGGCTCGCGTTGAGTCGAGCCCTGGCCCGGGCACAGGGCGGTGACCTCTACCCAATGACGCCGCTGACTCCGGCAGGGCAGGGGGCCGAGCTCGTCGTGACCCTGCCCGCTGCCGTCGTATAGCTTCCTCGGGCTCCCACACTCCCGCGAGCTCTGGTAGGCTCGCTGCATGGTTGCTCCTCCCCAGCCGTCGTCCGCGCTGCCGCCGCGAGACCCGCTCTATCCGGAGTCGGACGGCAAGCCCATGGCCGACAACACCAGGCAGTGGGACGCCATCGTCCTAATCAAGACGAACATCGACGACCGCGTACCGGACTTCGTCGCCGGAGACCTCTTCTGGTACCCCGTCGAGGGCCGCCCCGACATCGTTGTGGCGCCCGACGTGTTCGTCGCCTTCGGTCGCCCCAAAGGGCCGCGCCGCAGCTACAAACAATGGGCCGAGGACGGTGTCGCGCCCCACGTCGTCTTCGAGGTCCTCTCGCCCAGCAACACCCTGCGCGAGATGATGGACAAACAACTCTTCTACACGACTCACGGGGCCGAGGAGTTCTACCTCTACGACCCCGACAACGAGACCGCGTGGGGCTATGTCCGCGACGCCTCCGGTCGCGTAGGCAAGGTCGATACCCTCGACGGCTGGGTGAGCCCTCGTCTCGGAATCCGGTTCGACCTCTCTGGCGGTGCGCTCGCCATCTTCGACGCAGAGGGACGCCGCTTCGAGGCACCGAGCGAGCTGCGAGCCCGCGCCGAAGCCGAGTCCGCCCGCGCTGAAGCCGAGTCCGCCCGCGCCGAAGCCGAGTCCGCCCGCGCCGAAGCCGAGTCCGCCCGCGCTGATGCAGCGGCCGAACGCGCCCGCCAGCTCACCGAAAAGCTTCGCGCCGCAGGTATCGACCCCGACGCTTGACGTCTCCACGCGTGTCGGCGCCACAGGCGCCACAAGTGATGAAACGTATGGAGACCGCTCGGATAGCTCGGGTGAGCCTTCCCGCCCCAATCGTCTGAGCGGGGCGGTCGCCCGAGCAGACGTTTCATAGCCGCCTTGTAAAACGCAGCTGTCCGCGTATGCTCCGCCCCCGGCATGGCGCGACTCTCCCAATCCGAGCTCATCCACGGTCTCTCCGAGATCGTCGGTCCCGACCACATCTCAACTGGCCGTGCCGACAAGATCGCGTATTCGGCCGACTTCTGGCCCCGTGCCCAGATCTGGAAGATGTCGGGCGACATCGAACGCTACCCGCCCGACTGCATCGTCTGGCCGGAGAACGCCGACCAGGTCGCCGCCATCTTGAGGTTCTGCGACGAGCACCTCATCCCGGTCGTGCCCTACGGCGCCGGCTCCGGTGTCTGCGGCGGTACCGTGCCCATCCACGGTGGCGTCGTCGTCGACGTGAAGCGTATGCGCCGGATCCGCTCCGTCGACGCACGCGCCATGACCATTGTCGTCGAAGCCGGCATGAACGGCCAGCACCTCGAAGACGAGCTCAACGCACGCGGGTACACCCTGGGTCACTTCCCCTCGAGCATCATGTGCTCGACCGTCGGCGGCTGGCTCGCGGCCCGGTCCGGCGGACAATTCTCCAGCCGTTACGGCAAGATCGAGGACATGGTCTGCGGCATGCGTGTGGCCTTGCCCGGCGGCCATATCCTCTCGACGGACGATCGTTTCCCCGGCGCGCCCGACTGGACCCAGCTCATCGTCGGCTCCGAGGGAACGCTCGGCATCATCCTCGACGCCGAGCTCAAGATTCGCCCGATGCCCAACGCGCGCCGCTTTCGCGCCTTCCGTTTCCGCAGCCTGAAGGACGGCCTTCGCGGCATGCGCGCCGTGATGCAGGCGGGGCTCCTGCCCATCGTGCTGCGCCTATACGACCCGTTCGACTCGCTCATCGCGCTCGGCAAGGAAGAAGAAGACCCAGGCGCCCGCGAGGAGGGGCCGGTCGGCGCCCTGCGTTCGATGTTGTCGCGTACCTTCAAGAAGCCGACCGAACGCCTGACCGCCGCGCTCTCGCCGCTCACCCACGCGGCCAAACGGGCAGCCATGATGGGCGGGCTGGCAGTGCCCGCGCTCACCAATCGTATCGCCAACGCGGCCCCGTCCCCTTGCCTCCTCATCGTTGGCATGGAGGGCGTCACCCACGACGGCACCGACGGCGAGATCCAGTCGGACCTCGCGCGCGCCATCGAGCTCCTGACCCGCGAGGGCGGCATCGACTCGGGCTCCCGGCTCGGCGAGGCCTGGCTCGAGAAGCGCTACGCCGTCGGCTTCAAGCAGACCAAGATGATGAACCTCGGCGCCTGGGTCGACACGATGGAGGTCGCCACGACCTGGGACCGCCTGGAAGGCCTGTACGACAACGTGCGCCGGGCGGTGACCCCCAACGCCTTCATCATGGCCCACTTCAGCCACGCCTATCGCGAGGGCTGCAGCATCTACTTCACGATGGCCGGCCACAAGAAGGACCACCTCCGCGCCGAGCAACACTACGAGCGCACCTGGGAGCTGGCGATGGACTCGGTCATCGCGTCGGGTGGCACCATCAGCCACCATCACGGCGTCGGCCTTCACAAGATGGCGGCCATGACGCGTGAGCACGGCGCCATGCTCAAGTGCTGGCACGCCATCAAGAAGACGCTCGACCCGCACGGCATCATGAACCCCGGCAAGCTCTTCCCATCCGAGATCGTCGAGTCCGACCCCGACCCCGCCGAGATGGACCTTCGAAGGAGGGCGCCGTGAGCATGTCATCGCGCATCGCGCCAACCCTCGAAGAGCTGCGCCGCATCGTCCCGGTCGAACAGATCGAGGCCCAATACGACGGCGAACAATCCGCCGGCGGTGGCTGGGCCGTCGAGCCAGCAGCCGCGGTCGAGCTGGTCGAGCTCCTCAAGTGGGCCAACACCCGCCACGCCGCGGTCTTCACACGCCGCCCACGCCGCGGTGACGCCGAGCGCTGTGGTCTTCGCCCCCGCATCTACTTGAGGAGCCGCCGCATGCGCCGGGTCCTCGATACCGACACGATGTCGGGCTACGTGACCGTGCAGACCGGCATCACCATGGCCGAGCTCCACAAAGAGCTCGAAGAGAAGAGCTACACGACCGGATTCCCGACGCGCCCCTGGCGCCAGGAGCCGCTCGGCGCGGTGCTCGCGGCCGTGCTCGACGCCCACTGGGGCCCACGCTACGGGTCCATGGAATCGGAAGTCATGGGGCTCGGCGTGGTCTTCCCCGACGGCAGCGTCGCTCACTCCAAGGCCGCCCCACGCAAGGCCGTGGGCCCAGACTTCGACCGCCTGTTCCTGGGGTCGCGGGGGCGCTTCGGCATCATCCACGAGGTCACGCTGCGCATCTATCCGCAGAGCGCGCGCACCGTGCTCAGCTACGGCGCCGTCAGCCTCGAGTCGGCGCTGACGGCCATCGTCGAGGCCATCGAGCGCGGCCTCGACCCTCGCGCCGCGGAGATCCTCACGCCCGCTCCCGATCGCACCTGGGGCAAGAAGCGGGTCGGCCTCACCGACGACCTGCCCATCCTCGTCCTCATCGAGCCGCAGCCGACGGTCAGTACCCTCAACGCCGCCTGGGATGCGCTCGACAACCGCCTCACCCGCCTCGACCCGCCGATCGGCTGGAACATCCATGAGGGCCTCCTGCCGCCGCCCCGCGCCTGGACCGCGCCCGTTGTCCCGACGCGTATGTCGGACCTGTTCGAGCTCGCGCGCCAGCTCGGCGACGATGTCCCGCCTGGGCTCTGGATCGTCCGCATGAGCCGGCATGGCGGACACCTCTCACTCGCCGACGGGGTCACCCGCGAAGGTGCCGGGGCCGCGCGTGTGCAATCGTTCGTCGCCGAGCACCAGCGCGTCAGCGCCGAGAGTGCCAAGGCCTGGGCCCCCTTCCAGGAGCGCCTGTTGCGCCGCCTCGACCCCAAGGGCATCCTGAACCCCGATGAGTGAACACCACCAGGACGCCACCGACCACGCGCTCTCGCTCTGCACCTACTGCCCGAGCCTGTGCCATCACGCTTGCCCCGTCGCGCGCCTCCAGGCCAGCGACACGGTATCGCCCTGGGGCATGATGAGCCTAGCGCACCACGTTCGACACGGCATCGTCGAGGCGTCGCCGGAGATCTACGCCACCCTGTCCGCTTGTGTGGGCTGCGGCTCTTGCACCTCGGTCTGCCTGCACGAGGTCAACGTCGCGCAGTCACTGGTCGAGGTGAAACGCACCTTCGCCGCAGCCGGCCACGCCCCCGACAAGTCGGAGTTCGTCCACGCCCCCTACGCCGCGGACCATCCCTTCTTCGAGGGCTTGAAGACACGCTCGCGTTATGAAGAACGCCCAACCGTCTCGCTCGTCCCTGGTGCGCGCCTCATCGAAGCGGGCGGCGCACTCGTGCACACCCTGTTCGACCTGTGTGAACGCCTCGACGTCGACGCGCTCGCATGTGGCGAGCTGGCGCGCCTCGACCCCGGCTACGACCTCTGGAAGGCCGGCCACTTCGCCGCCTTCGTCGAGCAGGCCCGCCTCTTTCACGCGGCGGCAGCGGGCGCGCGCGACATCGTCGTCATGTCGCCCGAGACGCTTCACCTCCTGCGTGACATCTACCCGCGCTTTGGCCTGTCCATCGGCGCCGAGATGAGTCACGTGTCCGAGTTCCTGCTACCCCTCCTGAGTGGCGCCTTCGTGAGTCGCCAGCCCGGTCGCGCGGTCTACTTCGAGAGCTGTCACCTCGGTCGACATCTCGATAAACAAGATATTCCCAGACAGGTCGTGAAACGAGTGCTGGACGAGACGCTGGTCGAGCTCCCCACGCTGAGCGGCACGCTGGGCTGCTGCGGTGGCACAGGCTGCGGCGGAGAGCCGACCGGGCGGGTTGGCCCGAGACTCGCCGACGAGGTCTTGATTGCCCTCTCCGACCTGGGCGTGACGCGGCTCGTGACCTTCTCGTCCGAATGTTTCGTGTCGCTGTCCGGAGCGCAGGCGCGTCGCACCGACGCCGGCCTCCCGACGCCGGTTGTCGAGCACGCGCTGACCATGGTCGCGGCAGCGGTCGTGCGCGACGGAGGTGCAGCGTGAGTGCTGACGAACCCACGACGCTCTGCGTCGTCAACGAGCACGCCGGCGGCGGTGCAATGGCCGACATTTTTCGTCGCCTCGAGCACCGCCTCGAAGACGCGGTCGGCCCCTTCGATGTCGCCTTCACCGACGGTCCTGGCCACGCCACGACGCTCGTTCGAAAGGCGCTCAACGACGGCTACAAGCTCATCTTGAGCGGTGGCGGCGATGGCACTCTCAACGAGTGTGTCAACGGCTTCTTCGACCCGGACACCCACCTGCCCATCGTCGGCGACGCCGCCATCGGACTCTTGTCGGGCGGCACCGGGGGCGACTTCCGCAAGACCATCGGCATCGGCACCACCGAAGAAGCGCTCGGCGCCCTGGCGGCGCGCAAGATCGTGCGCGCGGACGTCGGGCGTGTGACCTACCGCGCCCACGGCGCCACCGCTGCCGCCCCCGCGTCTGTCCGCTACTTCATCAATATCGCGAGCTTCGGCCTGTCGGGCCTCGTCGACCGCCACGTCACCTCACTCAAGCAGTGGGGTGGCAAGGTCGCCTACTACGGCGCCACACTGATGAGCCTCTGGGGTTGGAGGAACCCTCGTGTCACACTGACCCTCGATGGTGAGCGCCTCGCCCCTCGCCTCATCGTGACCGTTGCGGTCGGCAACGGCCGCTACTTCGGCGGCGGCATGAAGGTCTGCCCCGACGCGCGTATCGACTCGGGCCACTTCGACGTGACCGCGCTCGGCGACTTCTCACGCCTCGAGCTCATGCTCGCCTCGCGCAACCTCTACACCGGCCATCACGTCTACGACCCCCGTGTCTTCGTGCGCTCGGCCAAGGTCGTCGATGCCGAAGCCGAGCCCAACGTGGACGTCCACCTCGACATCGACGGCGAGCCACTCGGCGTCCTGCCGGCCCGCTTCGAGGTCGTCCCCAGCGCCATCGGTGTGGTGGTCGCATGACCTCGCCCGCGACGCCCTCGGCCGCCACGACCGCCGCGACCACACAGGCGACTGCGCTGACGAAGGCTGAATCGAAGGCCAAAAAGAAGCTCGAAAAGAAGGCGCGTCGCCTGGCCGAGCGACTCACCCCCAAAGACCGGCTTCGACGGATGGGGCTCGCGACCCTCGCTGGCATCCTCGTCTTTCTCAGCTTCCCGCTCACAACCGAGCGCGACAGCAACATCTGGCCACTCGCGTGGATAGCGCTCGTGCCATTCCTGGAGTCACTGCGCGGCCTCACCGGTCGGCAGGGATTCTGGATGGGGGCCTGGTGCGGCATCGTCACCAATTTCGGCGGATTCTGGTGGATTTCCGAGGTCTTGCGCGACTTCGGCCATCTGCCCGGATATGTCTATTGGCCACTCACTCTGCTCAACAGCTTCTACCAGGGGCTGATGTTCGCGGTCTTTGGCCTCTTCTATGCGCGTGCCCTCAAACGCCGCGTCGCGAAACACGGGCCGCTGGCCGCGGTCCCCATATGGCACATCGCCGCGCTCTACACCGTGGTCGAGTTCCTCTTCCCGATGATCTTCCCGTGGTACTTCGCCAACGGGCAATATCGTTTCCTGCCCATCATCCAGATCGCCGAGATCGGCGGTGTCATGAGCATCACCTTCGTGATGGTCGCCTTCAACGCCGGCCTCCACCGCCTGCTCGCCTACAAGCTGCACGGTGGTGTGATCGAGAAACGTGCGCTCATCCTCACGTTTGCTGGCACCGCACTCGTCCTCATCTACGGGCAGGTCCGTATCAGCATGCTCGACGCGGAGATCGCCTCCGCCCCGAAGATCAAGATGGGCCTCGTCGAAGCCGACATCGGCATCTTCGAAAAGCAGGCCAAACACCTCGATGACCGCGCTCGCGCGCTGACGCTGCATCGCAACCTGCTCAAGCACCAACACATGAGCGCCGCGGTCGAGAAGGCGGGCGTCGACCTGGTCGTATGGCCCGAGTCGAGCTTCTTTCCGCTGTCCGACCCGCACATCAAGCGGCTCGACGCGCGGGTCTTCGCGCTCACCGAAGCCGGGCTCTTCGTATCGCCAGGTACGGCAGATACGGCAGACACGGCTCAGCCGTGGACCGCCATGCATGCGATCCCCGGGCCCTACCTCAGCATATACGCGCCGCGGGAAGACGTCGTCGCGGTCCTCAATCCCCGCAACGTCGTCGCGGTCGCCACCGCTGCCGACCTGCGCGTTCCCGTCATCAGCACGTCCATGGTCCCCGATGGGATGGGCGAGGCCGTCGGCTTCACGCTCGTCGAAGCCATCGGCTACGGCCCTCAGCAAGACGATGCAAAGCTCGTCACCTGGGTCGTCACGTCGACCGGCCAGATCCTCACAGGCTCCCTGGGTGAGCCGCTCTTCGCGGTGCCACCTGCGGCCGACTCGCCGCCGATGCGTTTGAACGCCATCGCCATGCGCACCGGTCGCGACGGCATCGCCGTCGGTGAGGGCATCATCGAGATCGAACGCAACAAGCTCGTCACCAAGACCGTCTCCGACGCGCCGACCGGCTCGGCCCCGGCAACTCTCAACGCCGTCGCGTGGGGGCCCGACCGCCAGGTCGCCCTCGCGGTCGGCCAGGCTGGGGCGGCCCGCCTGCGTTACCAGGGCAACTGGGTCACAGAGGACGTCGGCACCACGGCGGACCTCTTCGCGGTCGCCTTCACCAACGAAGGCGAAGCCTGGGTCGGCGGCGCCGATGGCACCATCAAGATGCGCCAGGGCACGACCTGGGTCGACGCGTCTCTGCCCGAAAAGGCCCGCGTCGTCGCTCTCACCGTCGACCCCTTCGGCGCCGTCTTCGCCGCCACCGAAACCTCGATTTTCAAACGAACCGTCCCAGCATCACCCTGGGCGAAGGTCGCTTCACCCGGCACGGCGCGTCCCGGTCGCATTCTCGGCCTCGCCCCCGCCAACTGGGTCCAGAGCCGTCCCTTTCCCCGCGACGTCAAGTGGGTGCGCCAATCGTACGAACCGCTGACGTCGCTGGCCGAGTTCGACACCGATCCGGCGGCCGAGCTTTCCTATGTGCCCGAGCGCGACCGCGGGGCCGTCCAACGCGGCTTCACGAGGCCGCTGCTCTTTGGCGGCCTCTCGTGGGAGAAGAACACCACGCCCGGCGCACGGCGCAGCCAACGCCTCTACAACACGGCCTTCATGCTCGACGAGCAGGGCCGCGTCGTCGGCACCTACGACAAGGTCTTTCTGCTGGCCTTCGGCGAGTTCATGCCCTTTGGCGATATGTTCCCCAAGCTCTACGACATGTTCCCGCAGGCCGGCGACTTCACGGCCGGGAACGAGGTCAAGGTCTTCGAACACTTCGGCCACCGCATCGGCATCATGGTCTGCTACGAGGACATCATGGCCGACTTCACGCTGAAGCTCGCGGCCCTGTCCCCCAACGTCATCATCAACGTCACCAACGACGCCTGGTTCGGCAAGACCTCGGAGCCCTGGCTCCACCTCGCCCTGTCCGTCTTCCGTGCGGTCGAGAACCGCCTGGCCCTCGTGCGTTCCACCAACACCGGCATCTCCACCTTCATCGACGCGACCGGCCGCCTCAACTCGGCGACGCGCATCGAGGACGCCGAGACCCTCGTGGCCGACGTCGCCATGCACCCCGGCGGGACCTTCTACTCGACCGTCGGCAACCTCTTCGCGTGGCTCTTGTTTGCCGTCCTGGTCTTCAACGCGCTTTACGACCGCTGGCTCCACCGCTACTGGCCGCGTCGCGTCGAACCCGCAACCTCTGTAAATCCAACATGAAGCCGCTCGTGCTCGCTGGCCTCGAGGACTACGCGCGCGCCCATTCGAGCGGCCTGCCGGACGTCTACGAAGCCCTGCGCCTGGCGACCCTCGCCCAGACCTCGTCGCCCCAGATGCAGGTCGGTCACGTTGAAGGGCGCCTCCTGAAGCTGCTCGTCCAACTCTGTGGCGCGAAGGTCGCGGTCGAGGTGGGGACGTTCACGGGCTACTCGGCCTTGTGCATCGCGGAGGGCCTGCCCGACGACGGCGAGCTCCACACCTTCGACCTCGACCCGGTCGCGACGGCCATCGCCAAGGCTCACTGGGCGCAGGTCCCGTGGGGCTCGAAGATCTCGCTCCACCTCGGCCGCGCGGACGCGCTCCTACCCGAGCTGCTCGCTGGGCCACACGCGCAGAAGCGCCCCGACTTCGCGTTCATCGACGCCGACAAGCAGGGCTATGTGGCGTATTGGGACCTCATCGTCGGCGCGATGCCCAAGGGCGGCCTCATCGTCGTCGACAACGTGTTGTGGTCAGGTCGTGTCCTGTCGCCCGAAACGCCCGACGATCACGCCATCGTCGCCTTCAACCGCCACGTGGCATCTGACCCACGGGTCGAAAGCGTCGTCTTGACGGTGCGCGACGGCATGACCGTTGCGCGTAAGGCCGTCTGAGAGCTCGTCTGTCTGCGATTCGTATTCGGGTTTCAAGGATGCCACCCTCCTCTTAACAGGTTCATCAAAACAGCCGTATTCTGTGCGTGTGGGGGCGTCGTGCCCTCTGGGCGAAGGCGGTTCCCCCCGTCTGGCCTTCAAGCAAGCGACCTCGCCGGCGTAGCAGCCGGAGGAGCGCGATGTCCCGTTTCGTGACCAACCCCTTCCTCGAGCCTCCCGGCGCCGACCACCGGCCCAAGACGCTCGATGAAGCCAACCGCACCCAGGCTCGGCTCATGGCCGAAGACCGGATGGTGGCGATCGGCACGTTGGCCTCGGGCATCGCACACGAAATCAACTCTCCTATCCAGTACATCTCCGACTCGGCCCACTTTCTTCACGACGCCAGCCGCGACATCCTGACCGTGCTTGGCGCCTACCGCGAGGCCCTTTCCAAGCTCGGCCCGGCGGCCGAGGAGGTTCGCGCCGAGCTCGTCGGGCTCGAGGCCGGCGTCGACATCGAGTACCTCGAGCAGAACCTGCTCGCGGCGGTAGAGCGGGTGCGTGAGGGGTCGCGCCGCGTTGCCCACATTGTACGGGCGATGAAGGACTTTGGTCAGCCGAGCAAGGGGCAACACACCTGGCTCGACCTGAACGCCTGCCTCCAGACGACGCTCGCGGTCACGCAGAACGCGCTCCGCTTCGTAGCCGACTGCGATGTGCAGCTCGGCGACCTGCCGGCGATCCAGGGCGATCTCGCCGGCCTCCACCAGGTCTTCCTCAACCTCATCCTCAACTCGGTCCACGCGCTCGAAGACGTGCACAAGGGACCGGGGACCCGCGGTCGCCTGCTCGTGCGTTCACGTCCTTGGCGCAGCGGCGCCGAGGTCATCATTGCGGACACCGGCTGCGGCATCCCCGAAGGCACGCGCGCCCGCATCTTCGACCCATTCTTCACCACGAAAGAGATCGGTCGCGGCACGGGTCAGGGGCTGACCATCGCCCGCAACATCGTGACGCACGATCATCGCGGCACTATCGATCTCGTCGTCCTGTCCGGCTGGGTCACGGCTTTTCGGATCTACCTGCCCGGACCGAGCTGAGCCCGGCTGGCCGTTCCGCGTCGACCGGTTGAGGGCTCGGTCCATGGGATCAGAGTGCCAACGGTCGCGGTCATCTTGGTCGTCCGCTTGGCCCGTCCCAGCCGCCGGCCGCCCTGTCCAAGACGAGAGGGTGCCCTTCCGACCGGGGCCTGCCACGCACGTTGACCGCTCAACACGGGCCTGCTAGGTGCTCGCCCGGGCCGAGGAGCCTCCACTTTCATGCTGACACGCCCAATCGAGCTCGCAGGTGCCCGAGGCGCACTGCTCGCTGCAGCGCCTTCGCCATTGGCCCTGCTTTACTGGTGGCGCCACGCCACCGCCGCCGACGCCGGGTTCGAAGCTCTCATCCCCGCCGGGGCCGCCATCCTCGCCTTCCTGCTGGCCGCTCTCTGGTTGCCCACCCGGCCGCAGCTCGGCAAGTTCTTCGTCGCGCTGGCCCTCCTCGGAACGCTGGGCGTCGCACTGCCTGCGCTCGTCAATTCCCCGGCACTGACCCTGGTCGTGGTCGTTGCCATCGTGCTCGCCTGGGTCTCCCTGACACGCGTCATCTCCCCGCCTCCTGGCGCGCCGACGCGCTCCCGCTCTCAGACGACCTCGGCTAGCGCTGCCCGCGGCGCGAGCATCGGCGCCCTGTCGCTGTGGCTCTTCATGACCCTCTCGGGCGCTCTCTCGACCGACGACGTCTATGGGCTCAGCGCACTCGGTGCCTCCCTCTTCATCGCGGTGGCCTTGTCTGCGCGCTGGGCAGTGCGCGCCCGCAAGACCCAGGTCTCCCGCAGCGGTGCCATCGTCGCCCTGTCGCTCATCCTCCTGGCGCTCGTCTGGCCCTTCTGGGGCGATTGGGCGCGCCTCGAGTCGCTGTTCGCCCTCTACGTCGTGGTCACCTTGTTCCTCCTGCCGCGCAACGCAGGCGAGCTCGATGCCCAGTGGTGGGACCCCATCCTCGGCCACCCCGAGCGCCTCTTTGCCGCAACCTTCGTCTTCTTGTGCCTCCTTGGGTCGTTGCTCCTGGCGATGCCACAGTCGAGCGCGAGCGGCGTCAGCATCGGGCTCGAGAACGCGGCCTTCACCTCGGTCTCCGCCGTGTGTGTGACGGGCCTCTCGGTTGTCGACACGGGCTCGGCCTTCTCATCGCTTGGTCAGGTGTTGCTCCTGCTCCTCATCCAGGCCGGCGGGCTAGGCATCATGACCTTCTCGACCGCAGCGCTGCGCCTTCTCGGCCGTCGCATGAGCCTGCGACATGAAGGCGTCGTCGCTCGCATCGTCAGCCCACAGGACCGCTCGCAGGTCTTCTCTTCGACCATCCGCATCCTCATCTTCACCCTGACCGTCGAGTCCGTGGGCGCGCTCGTCCTCTGGGTCGCCTTCATGGCCGATGGCCAGGAGGCCGGGCCCGCACTCTGGAAGGCCGTGTTCACCGCCATCTCCGCCTTCTGCAATGCCGGATTCGCACTGGACTCGAACAACCTCGTCTTCGCCCAGTCGAGCCCCATCATCCTGCACACCGTGGCGCTCCTCATCATCCTGGGTGGCCTCGCTCCCGCGGTCGTCCTGGGTCTCCCCCGACTCGTACTGAGGCGCGGCAATGTCCCGCCTCAAGTGCGCATGGTCGCGTGGGTCACGGCCGTCCTGCTGGCCATCGGCTTCCTTTCCTACCTGGCTCTCGAGTGGTCACACACGCTCGGCGGGCTCTCCGTCGCCGACAAGATCCACAACGCCTGGTTCCAGTCCGTCACGACCCGCACGGCCGGGTTCAACTCCGTCGACTATGGCGCCATCCAGACGACGACCGTGCTGTTCATGATGGTCCTGATGTTCATCGGTGGCAGCCCGGGCGGCACGGCCGGCGGCATCAAGACCACGACGCTCGCCATCTTGCTGCTCGCGGTCGTCGCCGCCATGCGTGGCCGCTCGGAGATCGTGACCTGTGGGCGCACCATCTCGGTGAAGACGGTCTTCAAGGCCGCCGCCGTGACGGTCTCGGCCCTGGCCACGGTCTTCATCGGGATCATCCTGGTCCTGCTCACTCAAGATATGTCGCCGCGCACCGCCGCCTTCGAGGTCGTCTCGGCCGTCGGCACGGTCGGCCTCACCATCGGGGGCACGGCCGAGCTCGACGCGGTCGGCAAGGCTGTCATCATGGTGTGTATGTTCCTCGGGCGTGTCGGCTCACTGACGCTGCTCATGTTCTTGTCGCAGCGCGGCGACCATTCCGTTCCCTGGAAACGACCCGAGATCGACATCGAGGTCGCTTGATCGCGGCCACCCGATTCGCTGAGGAGCAGTCCTGAGATGAAGAAACAAGCCATCGTCATCGGCCTCGGCCAGTTCGGTATGGCACTTTCGCGTGCCCTTACCGAGCGCGGCGTCGAAGTGCTCGCAGTCGACACCAGCGAAGAACGTGTCCGCCTCGCGTCGTCCTTCGTGACCGAGGCCGCGTGCTTCGATGGCACCGACGAGCAGTCGCTCATCCGCTCCTCCCCAGAGCGCCGTGAAGTCTGCATCTGCGCCATCGGCGACGACGCGCGTGACGCTTCCATCATCTGCACGGCACTCCTGCGCCAGATGGGTGCCAAGAAGATCGTCGCCCGCGCGAATACGGACGTGCACGCCCGGATCCTCAGGCTCGTTGGCGCGCATCACGTCGTCAACCCGGAGCGCGAGTTCGGGGAACGCTTCGCAAGCCAGCTGCTCCACGATTCCATCATCGGTGAGCTGATGCTCGGCGAGGACCTCCTCATCACCGAGCTGAAGACCCCGCTCAGCTTTGTCGGCAAGACCATCGAGAGCCTCCCGCTGACGCGCCGCTTCGGCGTCACCATCGTGGCCATCCGGCGCCAGGCCCAGGCCCGCGTCATCATCCCCGAACCCAAAGAGCGGCTCGAGGCTGACGACGTGCTCGTAGTCGTCAGCAAACAGGGGGCCATCACGCAGATGGTCGAGCGGAGCTGACCATGGAGGTCCGTCGCGATATCGGATATGCCATCGGCTCTCTGCTCCTCGCGGGGCTGGCTGTGGCGCTGGTCAGTATCGGCTTGTTCTCGCGCATGACGCCCGCCATCGAGCGTATCCGCAAGGACAATGTCATCACACTCGACGCGGCGCGTGAGCTGCTCAAGGTCTTCGTAGAGAGTGCCGGCGAGCCGCTGGACCTGTCTCGTCGCGAGCGTGTCGAAAAGACGCTCGAGACGATGCGCAATAACCTCACGGTCGACGACGAGGGGGCGCTCGTGATCGCCGTCACCGACGCGGTCTCACGCGCGATCGAGGGCGACAGACCCGAGCTCGCCAAGCTCGTCGTAGCCGTCGAGGCGTTGTCGGCGGCCAACACCAAAGTCATGGTGGAGGCCGACATCGAAGCTCAGCGGCTCGGCGAAGCCGGTGCCTGGACAGCGTCTATCGGCGGCATCGCGATCGTGCTCTTGTGGCTCGTTGCCCGCACCCGACTCGAGCGCCGCGTGATTCGGCCCGTCCTCGAGGTGTCGCGAGTCCTCGATGCCAACCGACAAGGCGACAAGTTGGCCCGGTGCCGCGGGCTCGCCGGCACGGTCGAGCTCGAGCGCACCCTGCGACTGACCAACAAGCTCCTCGACCGGTCGTCGCGGGAAGAGAAGAAGCCAGCCGATGATCACCAACGCCAACACGCCATTGCGCTCGTGGCCCTGCTCGAGATGCGCCCAGGCCCCTGGGCCGTGCTCTCGGCCGACGGCCTCGTCGCCGCCAATGAAGCGGCCCACGAACGCCTCGCCGAGACCGATGGAGCGCGCCTTCTCGAGCGCTGGCGACAACACCTGCACCTCGGCGGCGAAGGCATGACGCCCCTCGACCAGGGGCGGCTCGTGCTCGTCAACTTTGATGAGCTCGCCAAGCGCTCCGACACCTGACCACGGCGCCGCGGCAGCCCGTGAATCCGACCGGGACGCGCCTGCCAGACACTGGCCACGCCCATAGCGGCCTGGTATACACATGGCCATACTCCGTTCGGACAACGCCATGACCTGCCGATGTGTACACCTCATCGCCCCACTTCTCGTCGTCGCGTCGCTCGTCGGCTGCCTCGCTCCTTCCCAGGGCAGCAAGCCCGAAGCGACGGACTCCGCGACCGACACCACGAGTGCCCCCGACCTCGAACCCGCGCCCGCTGCTTGCGACCTCGCGCAGTGCGACGGGCGCTGTCGTGTCCCGTGGGACGCTGGTGACACGGGGATCTGCGATCTCGGCACCTGCGAATGTATGAGCGTCGCCGCCCCCGATTGCGCGGACGGCTTCTGCCGCATCCCGGCCTCACGCTTCCTCGCGGGATATCACAGCCGCCCCACGTTTCGGCTCCCGACCCCTGACTCCAGAATCGACCTTCCCCAGCACTGGGTCGTACTCCGCCGCCCCTTCGTCTTGCAGCAGGCCGAGGTCACCGAGGCGCAATGGCGCGACCTGATGGGGGAGGGGCATACGAGCCCGTTCGCATGCGGCGACACCTGCCCTATTGCCGCAGTCACGCTCTTCGACGCGCTCACCTTCGCCAATCGGAAGAGCGAATCGGTTGGACTCGAGCTCTGCTACGAGCTTGTCGGATGCCGCTTCGCCGACTCGGAGGTCGACCCCGGCACGACGGGTCGGCTCGGTCGGGTCTGTGAATCGGCGACCTTCGTCGGCCCGGACTGCGCGGGGTTTCGCCTGCCGAGCGAGTGGGAGCTCGAGGTCGCGATCGGGCTCGGCCTCGAGAAGTGTGTCGTCGGAATGCGATGGGATCCCTCGTACGGAAATGACGCTGACTTCTCGTGTGAGGCCTGGACCGACATCCCGCTCGACATTCGTTACTGTCGCAACGCCGCGGTCGACTACACCGGATGCATCGACGTCGGGCTTCGTGGACCGACCTGTGGTGGCCCCTCGACCGTCGACGAGTACCCGCCAAACCGACTCGGATTCCTTGGCCTTCAAGGCAACGCCGGCGAGCTGAGCGGCTCGCTCTTCGACCCCGTCACCCATCAGTCGCTGCTGGATCGCCTCGCTCCCGGTGGCATCGTCCCGGAGGCCGACGCGCGCGCCACCCTCGTCGACCCCGGCTTCGATCGTACGCTCGCAACCGCCTTCCTCTCGCGGCGCCCAGACCCTGCACCCGAGGTCATCGTGCGCGGCGGCAACTTCCGGTCGACCGTCCACAACATCTGTTCCAACAGCCGCTTCGCTGCGCCATTCGGAGGCTCTGACGCCCGTCAGCACTCAGGCTTTCGCCTCGCTCGGACGGTTGGTATGGCCGTCCCGATCCCGCAATGAGCCCTGTTCGCCCGCTCGTCCTGTCCGGGTCCGAACCTGTGGGGGGGCACGTCGCGCGCCCGCGGCGCGAGCCGTCGGGTGTGCCCGAATCCCTCACCCCTTCCTTGCCTCTCCTTCCCCACCTGCAGGGGACCCAAGCAAATCGCGATGTCAGGTTCCGCTCAGATATCGCCTCCCCCGAGTCTTCAACGATCCGTGACTCAGGTTCACGCTCTCGCCCGGTTCGTAGTCGCGGTTAAATCCACGGGATCCTCCCAGGCGCAGCGGGTCACGACCGGGTCGAGTCCAGCCTCTCCCTTGGCCCGCCCTCGCACGACGGAGGTTGCGCAAGCCCCTTAACCGCAAGTAGGTTTGTGTCGTGCAGGTTTCGGCGTCACTCCACCTCGACGACGGTCGCCACGTTGAGCTCTCTCCAGGAGCCATCGTTGGGCGCATGGCGCAGTCGACCGTCCGCATCGACGACCCACGCATCTCAGAGGCTCATGCCCTGGTCTCACTGCGCGGGACCGAGCTCAAGTTCCTCGCCCTGCGCGGCCGCCTCTCGGTCGATGGCAAACCCCGGACCGAGGTCACGCTCACGCCGGGCCTACGCATCGTGCTCGCCGGCTTCTTTGGTCTCACGGTCCACGACGTCGCCATGCCCGACCAGATCCTCGGCATCACCGCGGTCTACGACCCGACCCAGGTCGTCGGCGCTCACGGCGTCATCGCTATCGTCCCGTCGAGCGAGGTTCCGCTCCGCTCCGGCTACGACCCCGCCGCGGCCGCCCACGTCTGGACCCGGGCCGACGCCTCCGTCCTTCGCCGCGCCACCTCCGACCCGGCCTCGCCTCCGGGCAAGTCCGACTTCGCGAGCGCGCCCGTCGACACCGGCCTCACACCTGGCGACATCTTCGACGTCGACGGCCGACGCTACCTGTTCGGGTTCGTGCCCCGGATCGCCTTCGACGCCCGCCCGACCGACGATCGTGGGCGCTTCGAGAGCCGGCTGAAGCTGGTCCTGCAATTCGACACCGTCCACATCCACGGGACGAACGGCCGCAGCGCCGTCCTCGACGGCATCGGCGCACGCCTCCTGTGCGAGCTCTACGAGATCGGCGCTCCGATCAGCTGGCGTGAGGTGGCGCGCCTGCTGTGGCCGAGTGAGATTCTCGACTCGCCGTCGATGCGCCAGCGCTGGGACCAGCTCATGACACGCGTCCGTATGCGCCTACGCGAAGCCGGCATCCGGTCCGACCTCGTGCGCCCGACCCAGCGCGGCCTCGTCGAGCTCCAGCTCGGCCCCGACGACGAAGTCGACGACCAGACATGACATCGGCTGGCCGTTGCGGACGCCGCGGACACCAGGTGTGCAAAGCCCTCGTTTGCCGTGCTCGCACGACACCCATCTGCAGGTGGCCGGCAGCAAACACTCCGGCAAGCCGCCGATGAACTGGGACGACCCTGCGACATCTTATGATGGGCAGTCGGATTTGCCCTTGCCATCTGAGTCGCGCCCGCCATTCGAAGCCGGACCCATGCTCGGCCGCGGCGGCGAGGGGGTCGTTACCAGCGGTCGCGACCGACGCCTGCCGCGCGACGTGGCCTGGAAGACCGCACACCGCAATGACCAGGCGGGCCAGTCCCGACTACGCCAGGAGGCGCGTGTGCTCGCCATGCTCGAGCACCCTTCGATCGTGCCGGTCTACGACCTCGTCGACGACGACGGCGAGCTGCGTATGGCGACCCGCCATGTGCATGGCGAAACGTTGCTGGCCTTCATCCACGGGCGCCACGGTGACCTGCAGGCCCACTCCCACACCCCGGTCGCCAACGCCCCGAGCCCCGACCACATCGCTCGTGGACTACGCCACATCCTGGCCGCAGCCGAAGCACTCGCATTTGCGCACAGCCGCGGCGTCGTGCATCGGGACGTCAAGCCGGACAACATCATGGTCGGCTCCTTTGGGGAAACCCAGCTCATCGACTGGGGATTCGCCGTCGTCACGGGTGACCCGGTCCAGCTCGGCGTGGTCGTCGGTACGGCCTGTCACATGAGCCCGGAGCAGGCACGCGGCGAGCACCCTCATCCGAGCATCGACGTCTGGGGCCTCGGCACGACCCTCTTCGAGCTCGTCGCCCGCCGCCCCCTGTACGCCGAGAGCCACGCCCCACGCATCATCGAGCGACTCGCCGTCGGGGACCGACCGCCGATCCGCGTCCCCGGCCTGCCCAACGAGCTGCTCGCCATCCTCGAACGCGCCCTCTCGCCCCACCTCGAGTGCCGCTACCCGAACGCCCGGACCTTCGCCGACGACCTGTCCGCGTACATCGATGGCCGCGTCGTCAGCGCCTACTCCTACCGCAGCCGTGATCGACTGCGGCGCTTCATTCGCGCCCATCGCGTCGCTGTTGGTATTGCCATCGCCGTGTTCGGCACCCTGGTCATCGGCCTTCCCCTCGCGTTCGAGCGCATCGGCGCCGAGCGTGACACCGCCATCGCCGCGCGTGAGGAGCGCACGGTAGCGCTCATCCGCGCCGAGACCACCGTCGCCCAACGCGAGCACGCGACAGGACAGCGCCCCGAGGCCGAGCTCGCCGCGGCCAACGTGCTGGAGCTCAGCGAGAGCCCCGAGGCCCGTGGCATCATCGCGGCGTTCGGTCGTGCCCCGCGCCTTCAACACCTTGGTTCAGTCGATTCCGATGTATTACGCGATGGCTGCCGCGACCTCGCCATGTCCCCCGATGGCAAACACATCCTATGTGGCCGACGCACGGGGCTCGTGGTCCACTCTGTGTCGGCCGACCGCCCAGGCATGGCGGACCTCGCCCCGATCCTCGTCCAACACACATCCTATCGCAGCGCCACCATCACCGACGATGGTCTCTGGGTCTCGTACCACGCCCTCCGCGGACTGAGGTTCACCCCGTTCGACGGGGGGCCCAAACGTGTCTTCGAGTCATGTGCCAGCGAGCTGCGCTCGGTTGGCAACCTGGTCGTGGACATCGGCATCGGGTGCACGGCGGTCCTCACGAAGGACCGCGCTGAGCGGATCCCGCTATTGCCCAGAGACGCCGTGCAGTCGGCCACCAGCGACGGCGAGTCCCACTTCGTCCTGCTCGGCGACGGCACGCTCGTCGCTTCGCGCGGGACTCGTTTGGAGCGCATCCCGACCGAGCTGCTCTCTTCGACGCGCGAGCACATCAGCGCGGCTCTCCTCCCCTCCAACGGGGCCAACCCCCGACTCGCCTTTGGCACCACTCGTGGCGCAGTGATCCTCGTCGATGGAACGCTTGGGACGGTCCTCGCCAGGGCCTCGCTCGGACCCGACCGGATGGTGCGGGAGCTCGCGGTCGACGCCCCTCACGGTCGCCTGCTCGCTCGTGTGGATGCTGGTGGTGTGCTCCTCCTGGATGCGTCCAGCCTCGCCATCTCGGCGCGCCTTCCGCGCTCATCGAACGCCTGGGCCCAATTCCTGGCAGATGGCACTTTCGTGTCGTTCGGTTCGTCACTGTCGTTCTGGCATATTCCACCAGGGCCGGTATCCGGGTTCGATGGCCTCGTAGGCGTGACCTCGCTGTCGCTCGACGACGACCGGATGCTCGTCACCCACGGCAGCTCCGTGACCTACATGGACGCCGCGAGCGGCGCCACCGTGGCGGCTCTGGTATCGTCAGGTCCCGACGCCGAGGTCGCCAAAGGAGCCGCCATTCGTGGCTCCGACATCGTCGTCGCGCTCGCGACCGCGACCAACGTCCACTCGGCCGCCGTTCCGGCCACCGACTCACCCGAGCTCCGATTCGAGACCTGGCGGGGGCTGCGCCGCCTGGCCCCCCTCGGTGACGGCCGGCTCACACGCGCCACGACGGGCCTTGGCCTCCACGTCGAGTACCCCGATGGCGCCTGGACCGTGCTCGACCCCGGGCGCCAGATCGACCTCGCCGTGCGCGGTGACCTGCTGGCACACCTCAGTAGCGCGCCTGCCCTGGTCTCGGTCTGGGACCTCTCGGGGCCACCACTTCGGCTCGCGAGCTGCCCGGACGACGGCTCGACCGCGGTCGGACTCGTCGACGATCCCGACGGTCCAATCGTCCTCACGACGCAGTCCCGCTGGGTGGTCGCGACCCGCGATTGCTCGATCATCAAGATATTCTCGGTGCCCACCGAGCCCTCGCGAGTCATCGGCCTCGGTCCGACGGAGACCGGCCTCGTCGCCGCAGGCACACGGGACGGTGAGATCCTGGTCTGGGACTGGACCGGGACGCTGCGCGCGCGTGTGCTTGCCCACCTCGAGCCGGTCAGCGCCTTGACACTCGACCCCACCGGGCGCTGGCTCGTCTCGGGCGCCTGGGACGGCCGTGTACGATTCTTCGACCTCGCCCTCGTGACCGCACCGAGGGAGGACCTGGTCGCCACCCTGCGAGCGGCCTGGACACACGAGTGAGCGGGGTTCGCACCCAGCCCGTGGACTGACATCAGGGACGAAGTCGGTCCCTTGTCCCCCCCTGGACCGCAGCGGCGCCCGGAGGGGAGAACCGCGATCAGCGGACCTTGACCGCAACACCTGCGCGCGAAAGGACGTGTGTCACGTTGCCAGCGGCGTCGCGGAGGAAGATGACGGACACCTCACCTGCGAGCGGAAACTCGCCGGCGAAGTGGTCGTTGGCGACCTGGTGCAGGTCGACCTCGATGGCGCCGTTGAAGACCCGTGCACGAAGCAGCTTCTCGGCGGCGAGGACCTCGATGGTGGTCCCATCGAGGAGCCCGTCGCTCGTCCAGTTGCCGGCATACTCGC
The DNA here is from genome assembly GCA_942493285.1 of uncultured Myxococcia bacterium. GTDB lineage: Bacteria > Myxococcota_A > UBA9042 > PHBI01 > PHBI01 > WYBB01. The sequence goes on along the minus strand of OW818691.1, from coordinate 3,000,630 downwards.
CCCAGGTGGCGGGGTCGGTGGTCCAGTCGGCAGGAGGCTCCACGCCTTTCGGCGCGAGGTAGTGATCGATGGCCTTGAACGCGATCTCGGACGAGTCGGCATCCTCGACATTGTAGAGCGTCACCACTGCGAACTTTCGCGCCGGCACCGTGGCCATCATGGCGATGGTGCCAAGCCCGCGGCCCGAGTGGAAGACGACCTCGAGCCCCTTGTAGGTCCTGACCTCGAGCCCGTAGCCGTAGAAGCTGTCAGGTCGCTCGAGCGTAGCGGCGAGCGGCTCCATCATCGTCTTGCGCGTCGCGTCCGACACGACCGCTGGGTCACCTTCCATGAGGAACTGCGCGAACTTCGCGACCGTTTCGGCGGTCGCCATGGCGCCCATCGACGGGGCCTCGAACGGGCAGCCGTGGATGTCGAGGCTCTGCGGGGAAGCGCTGCCGTCGTCCTCGCGGAAGTGCGGCACGGCGTGCGCGCGCGCCGCGACGGTCGCGTTGTCGAAGGCGATGTCCTCCATCCCGAGCGGCTCGAAGACGAGCGTCCGCATGAGCTCCGGGTAGGGTGCCCCACCGACGGCCTCGAGCACGGCCCCGGCCAGGTTGTAGCCCTCGTTCGAGTAGATGTGTGCGCGCCCCGTCTCGAGCCACTGCGTGTGTTCAATCGCGGCCCAGTGGTCGGCGATGGAGGTCTCGCACAGCGACCATGACGGGTTCGACAGCGGCGTATCGTCCGGCAGGCCGCTCGTGTGGGTCAAGAGGTGGTGGGTCGTGACCGGCGCGACGGGGGTGTTCTTCAGCCGGAAGGCCGGAAACACGTCCGCCACCGGGGCCGTCAAGTCGAGCTCGCCGCGGTCGACCAGGCTCATCAACGCCGTCGCGGTCATGCCCTTCGTGATCGAGAACAGGTGGAAGAATGTGTCGCTGGTGACCGGAAGGTTCGGGTCCCCGGCCACCCGCGTGCCAAAGCCACGCGTGGTGATGGTGCCGTCGTGGACGATGGCGAGCGAGGCGCCCGGGATGACATTGTTGGCGATGAACGCGTCCATGTCGCTGCCGACGGCTGCGAAGGCCGCCTCCGCGTCGACGGCGTCGTCCTTGTCAGCGTCGCCTTCACAAGCGGTGGCGCAGAGGGAGAGCGCGATGAGCCAGCGGCCCGCGTGGGCGGAGAGCATTGACGTGTTCATAGGTTGCACCGGATCTGTGGTCGGCCTCGGGAGGCGGCGGGTGATAGCCCGGATGGCGGCGCCGACGCAATCGGGACGATACGAGGGCCACCGCAGGCCTTGCCCAGCGTCAGCGCCGTCGCGCGATCCAGGGTCTCTGCGTTGACCTTGCTCCAAACCGATCCCTCGGCTAGGGTCCGCCAACCCCGCGGCCGTACCCGTGGGGTGCACTTCACCCGAGCACCAGCTCCTCGCGGGGAACCCTGTCGATGACGCGAACCCTACCCGCCACGGTCTTCGTAGCCTCTTTGGCCTCCGTATGCGTCGTGCACGTTGCGACCATTACCCATGCGGCGCCGCCCGAACCCCGCATCTTCGGCATCCCGCCCAGGTTGCCCGAGGCCGAGGTCGGCGACAACGCGGGTCGCGACGATGACTCGCAGTGGTTCGTCGAGCTCTACCCGGAGTATCGGACGCGCCTCATCCACATCAACCCGCTCGAGGTCAACGGCACCGTCGCCAAGCGGGTCGCCTGGGGCGAGCAACGCTTCCGCCTCGACTCCTCGTTCGGCTACCGCGGCGTCGGCGCCATCCACGTCCAGCTCGACGCGCTCGACGGCGTCATCTTCGGCGACAACGGCGAGTTCGGCCGCGCCCCCGAGCCCACCTCGGGCGTCGGTATCGCCAGCCGGCAGGTCAACAACAGCGGCTGGCGCGTGGGTCTCCTGCCCGGCGCCGACCCGCTGCAGATCGACAGCTACGGGCCAGTCCTGCGCGACATCGCCCCGATCAACATCAACTACCTCTACGGTGAGGTGCTCCTGCCTTTCGGCATCCTGCGAGTCGGCCGCCAGCCCGTCTCCGACGTCGGTAGCGTCTCGCTCAACGACGGCCGCACGGGCCGCAACCTCTGGGGCGTTTCGAGCTACCATGAGTCGGTCGATCGTGTGCTCTTCGGCACCAAGATCTCCGAGCTCTTCAACGTCATCGCGGAAGGCCCCGGCTACGAGATCGACACCTCGCTCGACAACGGCGTCTTCCTCGGACTCGTCTGGGACTACCTGGTCGAAGACAGCATCACCGACCCTGGCGACGACCTGCAGGGCTTCTCCGCGCAGCTCGACTTCCGCTGGAAGGAACCCCACGTGCTCGGCAAGGAATGGGGCCCGATCCGCCTCACTGCGACCAGCACCTACCGCTGGGACGACCGCTTCAATACCTCGATTTTCGCACTACCTGTCCGCCTCAACTTCTCCATCGAGGACTTCTACTTCCAGGGCGAGTTCGCCTACATCCGCGGCACCACCCGCGAGCTCTCGGCCGGCTTCGCCGCGCTGACCAACGCCGAGGTCACCGACCAGGACCTCAAGCTCACGACCGCCCGGGTGTTCGCCGAATACAAGCTCTGCGACCTCACCTTCCGACTGGAGTGGGGCTTCGCCGATGGCGACGACGACCCGCGCACGTCGACCCCGCTGTCGTTGTCTTCGTGGCCACGCGACACCAACCTGGGCCTGCTCCTCTTCAAACACACGCTCGCCTTCCAGTCGGCGCGCTCGGCCGCGGTCGGCATCGAGAACCTGCGCCAGGTCGAGGCCGACTCGTTCCCGCTGACCGAGATCTCGACCGAGGGGCGCGTCACCAACGTGAACGCCATCTTCCCGCAGATCTTCTGGCAGCCCGCCCCCGAGCTCAAGCTCAAGGCCGGTGTCCTCATCGCGTGGGCCGCAGCTCCGGTGGTCGATCCGATCCAGTCGCTCCTCGCCTGGGACGGCGTCGAGATCTCGGACGACGTCATCAACTACAACGGCGGCAAGCCCGGCAGCTATTGGGGCACGGAGCTCGACCTCGGGGTCGAGTGGCGCTTCAAGAAGATGTTCGAGCTCGCGGTCGAGGGGGCCGTCCTCTTCCCCGGCTCCGCCCTGCACGACGAGAACGGCGACGCCGTCACGAGCTGGCTCGTCGAGACCCGCTTCACCTTCCGCCCGTGACTTCAGCCGCGCCTCTCTGGTAGGAGCTTTACGCCATGAACCCGACCCGCCTCGCGGCCCTCCTCTCGCTCCCTTTCCTCACGTCCTCGCACTTCGCTTGTGATGACTATGACCCTCCGCCCGAAGCGAAGCTCATCCAGCCGACCGTCGGCTTCTGGACCTCGGTCACGCCGCTCGAGCTCCAGTTCACCGAGGCCATCGACCCCGCCAGTCTGGTCATCACCATCTGGCCGTCCGAGGTCGACATCGAGGGCAACTTCCGCCCCGACGTGCAGCCCATCATCCAGTCGTGCTCGCTCGCGACGAGCCCGTGTAACGGACTGCTCCTCGAGCTCAACGAGACGGCCACGGTGGCGACCCTCACGCAAAACGAGGTCTTCGCCGAGCGCGAGGGCACTCCGATGACGATGGAGATCCACGCGGGCCTGAAGGACTCCAAGGGGCGCACGCGTAAGGTCGCGACCTTCTACGACTTTCAGATCAATCCGCAGTGCGGCAATCAGCCCGTCGACATCGAGCTCGACACGGGTGTCATCTCGCTCGCAGCCGACCTCCAGGTGCTGCCGATCTGGCTGCAGATGTTCCTCGACTTCGCCGTCGACAAAGACACCGGTCGCTTTACCGTTGCCGGCACCTTCGCGCGTGTCAACACGGGCGAAGCCAACAACGAGAATGACCCGACGCTCATGTTCGCGGACATCAGCGATGTCGGCTGGGCGGTGACCTTCACGGGCTGCGTCGTCAAGCAGACGGACGGCACCTACTTCCTGCAGTCAGACCCCTTCGACGTGAGCATCACGGTCCTCAACATCATCCCGGTGACGCTCACCGGCTTCCAGGTCCAGGGCACCATCGAGCCTGGTGGAGCTGACGACGGCCGCGACTTCGCATCGGGCACACTATCGACCTCGGGCGGCAGCTTCGGTGACCCTCCCAACCCGGTCGAGCCCATCACCACGGCCTGGGACGGCTTCAGCGTCTCACCGCCCCAGCTCGTGGACGGCCTGCCGCGGGTCTGCGAAGAGAACCCGTGCGCCGAGCTGAGCGCCGCGGGCGGAGACTGCCAGATCCCGGACGGGTTCGATCCCGGCCCGGTCTGCAACTGACCCGATGGCCAACAAACAAACGGCAACCGTCCCGCCCGAGCTAGACGGCGAGCGAATCGACAAGGCGCTCGCAGCCCTCATCCCAGATATGTCGCGCCACCTCGCGCGAAAGGTCCTCGCCATGGGCGGGGTCCATGTCAGCAAGCGCCGCGTCCGTATGGCGAGCTTCCCCGTCAAGGTCGGCGATACGCTGGTCGCGGTGTGGCACCCGGACATCCTCGAGCCCGAGCGTTACCCCATGACGGTCGTCTTCGAAGACGACGATCTCATCGTGGTGGACAAGCCGAGTGGCCAATTGTCGCAGGGCTCCGAGCTCGGCGACGTCGGCTCGCTCATCTACTCGTTGATGCGAAAGTACGGGCCCGACGCGCGCCTCATGCATCGCCTCGACAAAGGCGCGAGCGGGCTGCTCGTCGCCGCGCGCAACACGGTGGCGAGCGCCATGCTCACGCCCCAGTTCCGTGAGCACACCATCGAGCGCCGGTATTTGGCCCTCGTCAGCGGTGTCCCTCCCGAGGGGCCGGTGACGATCCCCATCGTGTCCGAGGGGCGCAAAGTTCGCGCGGCCTATCCTGGCGAAGACGGCATGTCGGCGAAGAGCGAGGTGCGGGTCGTGTCGACCGAGGGCGACACCTCGCTGGTCGAGGTCACGCTCTACACCGGCCGCACCCACCAGATCCGTATCCACCTATCGGCTCTGGGCTCACCCATCGTCGGCGACCCCGAGTACGGCGGACGACCGGCAGGTCGACTTGCGTTGCACGCGGCGATCCTGGGGCTCGAGCATCCCGATGGCCGCCTCCTGGAGTTCCGCAGCACGCCGCCCCAGGACTTTGAAGCCTGCCGAGCGGCGCAGTAGAGATCTGCTCGCCACGTCGTAGGCCCTCGTCGTAGCGGGCCTCAGCGCGTGCGAGCGATCCGAATCGCAGCGTCATGCGGCCGGCTCCGTGGACGCTATTGCGGAGGGCAGGGGCGGTCGATGATCAGCTCGAACTGGGCGTCCTTGAGCGCCCGTTTGTCGGCGGGCCATGGCAGCGCTTCGATGAGCAACGGCACGTCCTTCTTCGGCGTGACGATGACCCTGGCCGGGCCCCGCCGACCCGAGCCTTCCGACTTGAAGCTCGCGATACGCCTGGCTTGGAGCGTCGTGAGCGTGCCCGTGAAGAGGGCGATGCCCGAGGTGGTCTTCACCTGGATACGCGGCGCCCAGCGTTTGCCGGCGACCTGGCGATGCTCGATGGTGAAGGGGATAGGCTTGCCCTCGGCGTCCAGCAGCGGGCTGAGGATGAGCGTGTGGACGCGTTTGACGCCGCTGGCGAAGTCGCCCGTGACGACATGGGGACCACACAGGGTGAGTGGTACGGGTGGCTGATGGTCTTCAAGTGGTTGCTTGCGCAGCGCCGCCATGAGGATCTTGGCGGCCTTGGTGTACCTTGCCCGGATGGCCTGTCGGGTGGTGTCGCTCGTGCCGCATGGGACACGTGTCGACCCGATCCCCAGGATCTTGCCGACGTCGACGCTCTTGCCTTCGGGGGCCTCGATCGAGATGTGCAGGTGTGGGGGCGCATCCAGGACGGCGGTCCCGCCCATGAGAGCGACCTCGGCGCCGGCCTCGACGGTGTCGCCGACCTCGAGGTCGGGGTGGACCGCGGCGATGTGGAGGTAGTGCAGCTCGTGTTTGGCGAGCGGCCCGTCGAGGACGAGCAGCGAGAGCTGCCCGCCGCTGCGGTGGCGACCGTAGTCGCGCGTGAAGAAGTGGACCTGGCCGTAGCCCGCGATCTGTTTCGAGGCCGGCAGCGTGTGGCCGCTTCGCTCGACCGTCGAGACACCCGTCAAGGGAGTGCCAAACCGATTGGCGTCGTCCTCGGGGCGTCCGATAGCGATGACCTTGGCTCTGGCCATGGCGCGAATAGGGGTGCCGACGCCGTAATCGTCGCCGACGCCGCCGATGTCGAGCGCCTTGTGGTGGCCGCGTCCGGTGCACTCGACCCAGCCCCGGAACAGGTTGTCGAGCGGGTAGGGGAGGAAGAGGCCGTTGTCGAGCCGGAGCTTGCGGTAGGGGTCGTCGGGCGCTGCGTTGGCCGGAGCGGCGAGCGACATGAGGACCGTGATCGCAATGACTGAGGTGATAGCGGCTCGCAAAACGGGTTCGTGCCTTCCCCGGGACAGCGGTTCGTGGGTGTGTCGGCCTCGTCCGAGCGGGGCTCGCCGGCGCGGGGTCGAGCCAAAGCGTTTACGGCGACCGAATCATTCCGTAAAGGCTTGGGGCGCGCACTCGACCACGTCGTCGAGGCCGCGGCGGAGCAGGGCACATGGCGACGTGGTCGATGCAGACGATGGGGATCGCGGGTGAAAAGGCGCTCCAGCTCCAAGACCTCGGGCGCATGGACTACGTGGAGGCGCTCGAGCTCATGCGCCGCCTGGCCGAACAACGTGCGAACGGTGAGGGCGTGGACACGCTGCTCATCGTCGAGCACCCCGAGGTCATCACGCTGGGGCGGCGGCGCGGCGCACGCGACAACGTGCTCGTCACCGACGTGCCAGTGGTCGAGGTCGAGCGCGGCGGCGATGTCACATGGCACGGCCCAGGCCAGGTCGTCGGCTACCCGGTCATCCTGCTCGGCGATGGTGAGCGCGACGTGCACGCCGTCCTGCGCCACCTCGAAGACGCAATCATAGCAACGCTTGCCGAGCTCGGCCTCGCCGCCACCCGCAAACCCGGCCACACGGGCGTCTGGTCCCCACCGGCCCCGACCGCAGCCCCCGCCCCCGCCCCCGCCTCCGCCCCCGCCCCCGCCCCCGCCTCTGCCCCCGCCTCCGCCCCCGTCGCCCTCTTCAAGGTCGCCTCGCTCGGCATCGCCATCACCCGCTGGGTCACGACCCACGGCTTCGCCCTCAACGTCGACACCGACCTCACCCGCTTTCGGACCATCAACCCATGCGGCCTCGACAGCGCCGTCATGGCCTCCATACGTTCACTCGGCGCGACCATCCTACCCCACGACACCCTCGTCGCCCGCCTCCACCACCACATCGCCGCCGCCTTCCATAGGTCTCCCCAATAGGGGTCGGGACATTTCATATTTCATATTACACCCGCACCACGCCTGGCCCTCACCACCCACGACCGTCTCCCCAATAGGGGGCCGGGACATTTCATATTTCATATTGCACCCTCACCAATGCTCGCCCGCGCGGAGTCGGTCACGCCCGAACCAGGTCTCCAAATAGGGGTCGGGACATTTCATATTTCATTTTCTGCCCACCACCCGATGGGGCAAATCAGCGTAAACCGCAGGTTGTTGACCTAAAATGTCAACAATGGCAGAACCCCAAGAAACGCGGTCGCGACGCGTGCGCACCGCCCACCCCAGAGGCATCCCATGGCTGGCATCTACGACGACAACGCGCTCTCAATCGGCAATACCCCGCTCGTGCGCATCAACCGCGTTCACGACGGCGCTCCGGCCACCATCCTCGCCAAGATCGAGGGCCGCAACCCGGCCTACTCGGTCAAGTGCCGGCTTGGCGCCGCCATGGTCTGGGACGCCGAGAAGAAGGGCCTGCTCGGCCCCGGCAAAGAGATCGTCGAGCCCACCAGCGGCAACACCGGCATCGCTCTTGCCTTCGTCGCCGCCGCCCGCGGCTACCCGCTGACCCTCACCATGCCCGAGACCATGTCGCTCGAGCGCCGCAAGCTCCTCATCGCTTACGGCGCCAAGCTCGTCCTCACCGAGGGCGCGCGCGGCATGAGCGGCGCCATCGCCAAAGCCGAAGAGATCCTCGCCTCCGACCCCGACCGCTACGTCCTGCTCCAGCAGTTCAAGAACCCCGCCAACCCCGCCATCCACGAGGCCACGACAGGCCCCGAGATCTGGGACGACACCGACGGCAACGTCGACATCTTCGTGTCGGGCGTCGGCACCGGCGGCACCATCACCGGCGTCTCGCGCTACTTCAAACACACCCGCAACCGCAAGATCCTCACGGTCGCCGTCGAGCCCGAGTCGAGCCCCGTCATCACCCAGCGCCGTAACGGCGACCCGCACAAGCCCGGCCCGCACAAGATCCAGGGCATTGGCGCCGGCTTCATCCCCGACACGCTAGACCTCTCGATCGTCGACGAGGTCGAGCTCGTCACCAACGACGAAGCGGTCGCCTTTGCCCGCCGCCTCGCCCGCGAGGAAGGCATCCTCTGTGGCATCTCGTGTGGCGCCGCCATGGCCGTCGCCGTCCGTCTCGCCAAACGCCCCGAGAACGCCGGCAAGACCATCGTCACGGTGCTCCCCGACTCGGGCGAGCGTTACCTCTCGTCCATCCTCTTCGAAGGCCTCTTCGACCCCGCGACCGGCCTCTCCAACTCGCCGAGTCTCCCATGAGCGCCTTCTCGCTCGGCCCCGTCGTAGACACCCTCTGGAAAGACACCCTCGAGCTCGTCGGTGGCCGCGCCGACAAGCTCGGGCGCCATCGCCTGCCGAGTCGTCCAGCGCTCGCAGACATCATGGACAAGCTGCGCGCGGCATTCTTCCCGGGTCACTTCGGCGCCGTCGACCTCGACCGCGAGTCGGGGCGCTTCTACGTCGGCGCTCAGCTCGACGCGGCTCTAAAGAGCCTCGAAGAACAGATCCTGCGGGTCATCATCTACGCCGCTAGCTGCGTGGACGGTCACGCCTGTGAGCTGCGTGCGCGCGAGCTCACGAACCGGTTCGCGGAAGAGCTCCCAACCATCCGTCGCCTGCTCGCCGGCGATGTCCAGGCCGCCTTCGATGGTGACCCGGCCGCCTCGTCCGTCGATGAGGCCATCTTCTGTTATCCCGGCATCAACGCGCTCGTACATCACCGCCTGGCCCACGCGCTCTACAAGCTCGAAGTGCCACTCATCCCGCGCATCATCAGCGAGTATGCCCATAGCCTGACTGGCATCGACATCCACCCCGGCGCGCAGATCGGCGGGTCCTTCTTCATCGACCACGGCACCGGCGTCGTCATCGGCGAGACGGCGGTCATCGGCGAGCGTGTGCGGGTCTATCAGGGCGTCACCCTCGGCGCGAAGAGCTTCCCTCTCGACGAACGCGGCAACCCGGTCAAGGGCATCCCGCGCCATCCCATCGTCGAGGACGACGTCGTCATCTACGCGGGCGCCACGATTCTTGGCCGCATCACCATCGGCCAGGGCAGCTCGATCGGCGGCAACGTCTGGCTCACGCGCTCCGTGCCGGCCAACAGCCGCATCACGCAAGCCCAGTCGCGCGTCGAGTCCTTCCAGGACGGGGCCGGCATTTAGCTCGATCTTCGAGAAGAATATCTCAACTTTCGAGTTACTTGATGCGCCCGGGGCTCGCCACCCGTCCCCACGCGTTGGCCTCGACCGGAGGCGCGGCTTCGGCGCTCGTCGGGGCTGCGGCGGCCTTCGTCAGGTTGTCGCGCTGCTCGGCGAACCATGACGTCAGCTTGTCTTGCGTCATCGAGATGGTCTTCTGGCCTAGCTCACGCACTTCGGGGCTGAACGTCGAGACGGCCTCGAGGATCCCGAGCGCCTCACGATAACCGCGGTCGATTCCGGCGCGAATGGTGCTCTCGAAGCGGTCGAGCAGCTCCGTGTCACTCAGCTCCGGGTTCTGGCGCGCGAAGACGCCGAGCAGGGCCGTCGTGCCGGCGACGATGCGGTCTGAAGTGGCCTCGGCCGACCAGTCGGAACCGACCGCGTCGTAGAGCGACAACCCGTTCTTGCCGAGCATCGACTCGACGTTCTTGCCGATCTGGGTCGTGAGCGCGCTTTGCAGGAACTCCTTCGTGACACCGTTGCGAAGATCGAAGGACGTTGCGAGCGATGCCTCGCGCGCCTTCTGCGCCGGGGCCTTGTCGGCTTTGTCGACACGCGACGGCGTCGCCGCGGCGGCTTGCGATTCCACCTTCATAGGGACCTCGGGATTGACGTGGCTGGATGCGTGGGAACACGCACTGCACATGTCGGTTCCCCAGGCGGAAAACATAAGCGCCAAAAATCCGTTCCTGGTCAGATAGTTACAGGCCGAACGGGTTGGTCACCGCGGCGCGCACCTCGCGGATGAACTCCGCCATCATGTCGACGTTCTTGATGCCGGGGCGTCCGTCCTTCTCGATGCCGCTCGCCACGTCGACGCCGTAGGGCTGCAGCTGGCGCACGAGGCCCCCGACATTGGCCGGCGTGAGACCACCCGCAAGAAAGCCCCGCGGCTCGCGCAAGGCTTCTGACGCGAGCGCCATCGTCACCTGCTTGCCCGTGCCGCCGTACTCGCCGGGAGGGGCGCCGTCGAGCAGAAAACCCACGCAGTGGCCACCCGAGTATGCCTTGATCATCGAGATATCGCCCGGTCCTCGCAGCCGGAAGGCCTTGATGAACGGGTGCCGGAAGAAGCGGCAGACGTGGACCGGCTCGTTGCCGTGGAACTGGATGATGTCCGGCTTCACCTCGCGCAGGATCTCGACCACCAGCTCCGGGTCCGGGTCCACCACGACCGCCACCGTCCGCACCGGGCGCTTGCCACCCCGCTCGGCCCCGCCCTCCTTGGCGGCCTCGTGGATGGACCGCCCGAGCTGCAGGTGAATCGCCCGCGGCGAGCCCGGCCAGAAGTTGAGCCCGATGAGGTCCGCGCCGATCTTGGCCGCGACCTTGGCCTCACGTGCGTTCACGAACCCGCACATCTTGATATAGGGCATGCGTCGTTTGGGCTGCGCCGAGTACCCCGGCCCCGGTCCGGCCTCCTCATCACCTTCCGGGCCGTCTTGCACCTCGACGTCGTCTTGCTCCAACTCGTCCTCGTCCCTGCTCATACGTTGCTCCCGGGCTCGTCGCCGCCGACCTCGACCACCAGCGAACGCAGGAGCGCCCCGGGGTCGTTTGCCGTCATGAGGCTAGAGCCGATCAAGAATCGATGATACCCGCTCGCCCGCAGGCGCCGGATGTCGGCCGTCGTCGCGATGCCACTCTCGGCGATGGGCAGGCATTCGTCGGGGATGGCCTTTCGCAGCCGCTCACACACCGCGAGGTCGATGACCAGCGTGTGCAGGTCGCGGTTGTTGACGCCGACGATCCTGGCACCCAACGCCAGAGCGCGGTCGAGCTCGGCCTCGTTGTGTACCTCGACCAGGGCCGCCATTCCCAGCGCCTCGATGTCCCGGTGCAACCCCACGAACCCGGAATCGGTAAGGCCCGCCATGATGAGCAACACCAGGCTCGCCCCATTGGCGCGGGCCATCAGGACCTGTCTGGAGTCCACGATGAAGTCCTTGCACAGGGTCGGGCAGGCGACCGCGCGCGACACCGCGTCGAGATCCTCGAAACGTCCCCCGAATCGCTCGGGCTCCGTCAGGACCGATATCGCCGCGGCCCCACTCGCCGCGTACGTCGACGCCACCGTGACCGCATCGGCCCCTTCGGACAAGCTGCCCATACTCGGAGACCGCCGCTTCACCTCCGAGATGATGGCATTGCACCGCCTCGGGTCCGGCGAGAGTGCCAGCCGCACGTCCTTTGGCAATTCACGCGCGGCGATTGCAGCCTCGAGCGCCGCTACATCCGGCGGGCTCGCGGACAGGCGTTCCCGGGTGCGCCCGATGATGGACTCGAGCACGCTCGGCATTCCGTTTGCGCCGCTCATGACTGCCCCCGCACGAGCTCGGCCGTCAGCGACCTCAACGCCTCGAGCCTTTCGAGCGCCTTGCCCCGCGCCATCAGATCACGCGCGAGCTTCACCCCGTCGGCCAGGCCGCCGACGGCATCGGCCGCCCACAGAGCCGCCCCTGCATTGAGCGCCACGACCTCGAAGGCCGGTCCTGGCTCTCCCCCGAGCACCCGCGAAATCAGCGCCGCGTTCATCGCCGCGTCCCCGCCAGCGAGCCTGCTCACCGGCGCACCTTCGACGAGCCCCGACGGGTCGAGCGTCATCGCGGTGATGCGCCCATCTTCGAGCAGGACCGCCTGCGACTCACCTTCGAGCCCGAGCTCGTCGAGGCCGCCGGGCCCGTGCACGACAAGCGCGCGTTTGACCCCGAGTCGCCCCAACACCTCGGCCACCTGCATCAGCCGCCGCCCATCGAAGATGCCCATCAACTGGTGCGTCGCCGAGGCCGGGTTCGTCATCGGGCCGAGCAGGTTGAACATCGTGCGGACGCCGAGCTCTCTGCGCACCGGCGCGGCGTGCCTCAGCGCGCCGTGGTGGCGCTGCGCGAACATGAAGCCGATGCCGACCTCGGTCATGCAACGGCCGATTTCGTGAGGTTCGAGTGAAAGCGAAATGCCGAGCGCTTCGAGCACATCTGCGCTGCCGACCGACGAGCTCACGGCGCGATTGCCATGTTTGGCAACCACCAGGTCCGCCGCCGCGACGACGAACGCCGCGGCCGTCGAGATATTGAAAGTCTTGGCCCCGTCCCCGCCCGTGCCACACGTATCGACGAGCTGTCCAAAGCTGTGTTCGACCGGGACCACCCGAGCCCGCATCGCTCGCGCCGCTCCAACCAGCTCGTCGGTCGTCTCGCCGCGCACACGCAACGCTGTCAGTAACGCCGCGATCTGCACGGGGCTTGCCTCGCCGTCCATGACCGCCGACACCGCTTCCTGGCTCTCGGCCTCACTCAGGCTCTCGCCGTGTAGTGCCTTGACGAGCAGCTCGCTCAAGCGTGCGCTCACGAGTTGTGCTCCGCGCGATGCCGACCCACGAGCGTAAGAAAGTTACGGATCAGCTGCTTGCCTTCGGTCGTGAGGATGGACTCGGGATGGAACTGCACGCCCCAGGTCGGGTGGCTCTCGTGGACGAGCCCCATGATGATGCGGCGGCCCGGATCGTCAGCCCATGCGGTCACTTTGAGGCAGCTCGGCAGGTCGTCGGGGTTGGCCATCAGGCTGTGATAACGCGTCGCCAGGAACGGGTTCGAGAGCCCCGCGAAGACATCGGTGTTCGTGTGCTGAATCGGCGAGGTCTTGCCGTGCATGATGGTGCCGGTCCGGATGATGGTCCCGCCAAAGGCCTGCGCCAACGACTGGTGACCGAGGCACACACCGAAGACCGGGACGTTTCCCGACGCTGCAAGAATGAGCGGCACCGAGATCCCGGCCTCCGTCGGCGAGCACGGCCCAGGCGACACGACGATGGCGTCGAGCTCGCGGTTCGTGACCCGCGCCATGACCTCGTCGACGGTGACTGCGTCGTTGCGGACGACCTCGACCTCGGCCCCGAGCTCACCGAAGTATTGGACGAGGTTGAAGGTGAAGCTGTCGTAGTTGTCGAGCATGAACAGGCGGAGTGGCCGCGCCCGGGCAGAGTTTTGCGTATCGGCTGGCATATCGGCTGGCATCTGGACGGTCGTCATCGCGGGCCTCAAGAAGAAGTCGGCCGCGGCATTCGCGGGCGGAAGAATGTCTTTCGGGCGTGGTCGATAGCCGACAACACTGCACGCGCTTTCTTGTGGGTCTCTTCGGCTTCCGACTCGGGCACCGAGTCCCACACCAGGCCCGCACCCGCCTGCACTGCGAAGGTCGAGTCGTCGGCCACCAGCGTGCGAATCGCGATGGCGAGGTCGGTCGACCCATCGACACACACCGTGCCGACCGCGCCGCCGTAGAACCCACGCCTCGACTTCTCGAGCTCGTCGATGATCTCCATCGCGCGGATCTTCGGTGCCCCCGACAAGGTCCCGGCCGGGAAGGTCGCGGCAACCGTGTCGGCCGGCGTCGTGCCGGGCTTCAGCCGCGCGCTCACATGAGACACGAGGTGCATGACGTGGCTGTAGCGCTCGACGACCATGACCTCGTCGACGCTGACTGCCGGCCGACCGGACGCATCGGGAGGGCCCAGGCGCGCCACACGACCGAGGTCGTTACGCCCGAGGTCGACCAGCATGACGTGTTCGGCGACCTCCTTCGGGTCCACACGCAGCTCGTCCGAGAGAGCCTCGTCTTCTGCGACCGTCGCGCCGCGGTGGCGGGTGCCCGCGATGGGGCGCACTTCCGCCGTCGCCTCGGGATGGTCGGCCGAGGCCGGCGTCTGGCGCACGAGCAACTCAGGCGAGGCGCCGACCAGAGTCTTGTCCGGCAGCTCGATGTAGAACATGAAGGGCGACGGGTTGATGGCCCGGAGCGCCCGATAGACGAGGAACGGATGCAGCCCGCGACGCGCTTGTAGGAAGCGTCGCGACAAGACCACCTGGATGATGTCGCCGGCCGCGATGTACTCCTTGGCGCGCTCGACGAGCTGGCCATAGGTCTTGTCGTCGATGGCCCCATAGACCTCGGCCGGGTCGGGGTCCGGGCTTGTCGGAAGCGATGTCAGCGGCCCCATGAGGCGGTCTTCGGTGTCGTCCAGCCGACGTTGAGCCGCACCATAACGAGCGACCAGCGTGGCCTCGTCGCCGTCGGTCGGGATGAGCTCCACGAGCTGTGCGCGATGTTTCAGGTTGTCCCACGCCAGGACCTGCCGGGTCTCGAGGAAGACGAGGTCCGGGGTCTCGTCCTTCGGTAGCTTGTGGCGGTCGGGGATCTTCTCGATATGGCGGACCGCATCGTAGGTCACCGCCCCGACGAGTCCGCCAAAAAATCGTGGCATTGCAACGAGTTGGCCTGCCTCATCGAAACCCGGGCCGACCCGTTCATGAACGTACCGGTCCAGCACCCGCCCGAGCGCGCCATGGCGATCACCAGGGCTCGTCGGGTCCACAGCGACATCGCTCTCGACGGTCTGCTCGACGCCCGTCGCCGTCTTGTTGAGCGCGACGACCCTCACCCGCGCCTTCGTCGCCGTGATGATACGCTGCGGGTCGCTGCCCAGCAGGGTGTAGCGCGCCCAGTTCTCGCCACCCTCGACCGACTCCAAAAGGAAGCTCGCAGGTGCGCTCCTCAGCTTCCAATAAGCGGCGACCGGCGTCTCGAGGTCGGCCATGACCTGGCGGCTCAGCGGTACGAGCGTGAAGTCGCGCGCGAGTCGCAAGAAGGTCTCGAGGCCTGGTGTCTTCTGCATGGAGTCCCTTTTTCGCCAGGGTGTCCCCCGACGCGGAGGCGGAGCATAGCCGGCTCGGCCCCAACCCTCAACCGCTCGCAACGCTCGTCACGCTCGCAATGCCCGGATGGGCGGCCCTCGAACGCCGCCTTCAGGGGCGCTCGCTCACCCAGGTGGCCCCATCGCTCGCGGTCTCGCGTTTCCAGATGGGCACATCCTGTTTGAGGCGCTCGATGAGCCGCTGACAGGCGTCGAATGCAGGCGCCCGGTGCGCATGCGAAGCGACCGCCACGACTGCGTTTTCGCCGATCGGGATCGGACCCACCCGATGGTGCATGGCGCAGCGCGTGCCGGGGTGGTCACGCTCGACCTCGGCGACTATCTTGCGCATCTGCGAGAGCGCCATCGGTCGGTAAGCCTCGTATTCCAGAGCCGTCACGGCCTGGCCGCGGGCGTGATTGCGGACCCGACCCTCGAAGCACACGATGCCACCGCGGTCCTCACCTGCGACCAACGCGACCAGCGCTGCGACACGGTCGGCCGTGAGCGCCTCATCGCCGATCCACACCGCCGATGCTGCCGGCACATGCCCGCCACCTGCCGCAGACTCAGAGCCTCCAGCGACCGGCGGGATGAGGACGAGCTCGCCCCGAGGGGGCAGCGGCACATCGAGACCGACAAACTCCCCATCGAGCGCAACCCGGATATGCGGCAGGAGCTCGAACAGCGACGGATACTTCGCGACAATCCGGTTCACGGCGTCTTGAACCGTCGAGCCCAAATCCAGCTCCAACGTCTCTGCAGTTCGACCAACCCGCTCACGCACATGGGCGAAGTACAAGACTTCCAGACGAATCATGGCCTCCACGACCGAGCTCAGTAGCGCTGCTTCATGAGCGCGCCAAGCACCTCACGCAGCGAGCCTCGCGGGTAGGCGTGGTCCTTCACGAGGTGGTCGATCACGTCGGTCGCGTGTTGCACGTCGGTCGGCGAGATACCCGGTTGGTTCAGCGCCTCACCGATGTTCTCGGCCCCGAGCACGGCCATGCAGTGCTCGAGCTGACGCCTCACGCGCACCTTCTGCTTGGCGTAATAGTCGTGCTCGAGCTGCTCGATGAGCTTGGGAAACAGGCGTCGCCACGGTATCGGCTCGCCGGGGTGCTCGATGCGCCACGCTCCGACCCGGCTCACAAGGTCGCGCCGCATCTTCTCGGCGTCGCCGGGGATGGCCCACACTCGCTCGAGCTCCTGCATGAGCTTCACGTCGGGCGGGTCGTAGTTGCCGGTCTTCTCGTTGTAGAGCTTCTCGTTCTTCTGCGCATACGTGACGTTGAGCAGGTAGCGCGCGAACAGGTCCTCGTACTTCTGCTCGTCGACGAGCCCCATCGCCTGACGCAGCTCCGAGTCGACGCGGTCGAGCCAGCGCTCGCTCACCTGGTCGATGAACGCCTCGTGGTCGTGATAGCCGCCCTCACGTTTCTGCTGCAGGTACTCGTACACACTCTTGAGCTTGATGTGCTCGCGCAGCTCTTCGAGGATCCCGAGCGGAGAAATCCCCCAGAAGCGCCGGTTCTGCAGCGCGTTGAAGAGGATTTGTTTCATCTCGCGCGGCGAAGCGCCGGACAATCCCTCGCCGTCGGGGAGGTCCTGGCCCTCGTTCCAGATCTCCGGCAGCGATGCGAGGAGCTCGCGTGCTTGCTCGGCCGTGAGCTCACGCGGTGGGCGCGCCGTCGCATAGAGCTCGGCCTTGTCCATCGGTGAGAGGCGCGCGACGATCTCGCGAATACGCGCCGAGAAGAACTCGGCGCGGGGTCGCTTGAGGCGGGTCAGGACCGCCCACAGAGACAACACGAAGGTCGCGTGTGGCACGACTTCGGAGTCAGGCCCGCCCTGTGCGTTGCCCGCGCTGGCCGTGTACACGCCGTTGCCGCCGGTCGCCGCATCTACGGTGTCGGTGAGCCCGCCCATTGCGAGGTGCTCGTCGTAGATCTTCTGCTCGGTCTGGTAGCTCCTGAGGTAGGGCATCCGCACGAGGTCCATGCGGCCCTTGAACGACGCGAAGTCCGCGTATTCTTTGAACGCGCGCAGGTGGGTCTCGTTCGAGCTCGCGAGGAACAGGCAGTCGAGATGCAGGATGGCATTCGACAACGCGACCGTGCCCTTTTCGCACGTGGCGAGGAGGTACTTGAAGCCGTCGATCGGCTTCTTCAAGAGGTCGTTGTAGTGGATGATGCCGCGGTTGCCGTCGACGAGGTCGCCAAATGGTTCGAAAAGCGAGAGATTCTTGAGCGAGGGCGGCAACGAGGCGAGCGCCTGATCCATCGTCACCTGGCGCACACCCGCGTCAACGTGGAGCTGCGGCTCGATGGTGACGAGCCCCTGGCGATAGCGGCGCGAGTAGGTGAAGCGGCTGACCTGGACGTGCTGCAGAACCCGCTGCAGGTCGCCATGATAGGCGGTGAGCAGGGCGTCGACGATGGCGCGTGAACGGGGCGAAAGGTCGCCATCCATCAGGTAGTCGCCGATGGGCTCGTGCTCGCCGAGCCGACCGTCCCGGATGAGCTGGCGCAGGATGGCTTTGCGTTCGCGCTGCGGGATGAGGAGCAGCGGGTGGTCCTTGAGGTCCGCGGGCAGCCTAGCGTCGACGTCTTCATCTTCGAGGTGCGCGAACGAGGCCAGGCTCTCACGCATCTCGGACGAGCCGAAGCCGAGGCGCTTCTTGCTGATGCGGATCGAAGGGAAGACCCAGTTGAAGCGGTAGGCGAGCCCTTCCTCTTGTGCGGAATAGTGTTCGAGACCGGCCGCCAGGCACTCCAGAAGCGAGCTCTTCGCCGAGCCGTTCGGCCCGTGCAAGAGGATGAGGCGCGTGATGCGGCGCTCGCGGATGAAGTTCTGGACGAGCCGGAACAGCGCGTTCTGGGCCTCCTCCTGGCCGACCACGCGGTCCTTGCCGTCGGCCCACGGCGCATCGAAGAGGTTGTAGCGGGTGACGCTGCCGCCCGGGCGGTCGACCTCGGAGGTGCCGTAGTGCAGGAGGCAGTCGCGCAGGTACTGGGCCGACGTGCGGCAATGTCGCGCCGGGTCGGCGTAGAACGCGCTGAAGTAGTCGTCAAAGCTCAAGACCGAGCGGCGCTCGGCAAAGGCGGTGGCGAGGCGGGATTCGAGGTCGCGGAGCAGGCGGAGCTCGGTCATGGCGAGGACTCTATCAGGGTGTGACCCCGGGCGCGAGTCCGGTCTGCGGCGGGCCTCTCAGCGGTGCTTGCTGTAGCAGGTCCGGACATGGCGACCCGCGGTCGTGTCGGCCACACGCGCGACGAGATCCGTGAGCGATGTTGGCAGGGTGTCCAACGACGGCCAGCCCATCGGGTGTTCCGGTGGCATCAGCATCGGACCGGCGAGTGCGGCGAACGTCAGGTCCGCGGCCCCGAAGGACTCGCCCGACAGATACGGAGCTCGGTCGAGCCGCCGCGCGACGTCATCGAGTGTCGCGAAGATCCGCGTCGTCGACCGCGCGCTTTTCTCAGCCGTGAGGCCGAGGCCCTTACGCATGAGGGCGACGAGACCAGCGCGCAGTGGAGCGAGCCGCAGGACCCGTTTCTCCATCAGAGGGACCTGCGAAATCTCGAAGAAGGCCGTCAATGCCGCCTTGTCTTCCATCAGGTTGAAGTAGGCGACGCGCCGCACATCGGGACCGAGGCGGCGGTCGAATTCTTCTTCCTGTGCGAGAACTTCGGCGCGGTGCTCTGGATCGGACGGATAGAGCTTGTGGCCGTCCGGCAAGCGCTGGTCGACCCAAGCGAGGATGTCCGTCGAGTCACGCAGGTTCTCGCGCTCGGTCGCGAGGACCGGGACCTGCCTACCGCCGAACTTCTTGGCCGCCCGACGCGAGAAGAGCGGCAGGTGCCCCTCTTCCTGGTAGGGCGGAAAGTCGGCGCCGTGACGGAGACCGAGGTCGAGCGCCCACCGCGCCTTCTCGCAGAAGTGAGAGAATGGGATCGTGACGAGCGTGTTCATGCGGTCTTGACCCAGCGGCTGGCTCACTCGCCCGCTTTCTTCTCGACCGGGGCGGGTGCGTCGGGCGCGGCGGGAGCTTCGATTGTACCAGGTGCAACCGGTGCAGCGGGGGCCTTCTCGTCCGCGGCCGGGGCGGCTGCGGCAACCTTCGTGATGTGGAACGAGTCGAGGAACGCAACCTGCGCTTCCTTCGAGCCGGTGCCCATCCCGAGACCCTGCAGCGTGTAGTGGCGGTTGCCAGCGAGGAAGGTGCGGACGTGGTTCTGCGCCGTGCCGTGGCCCGGGACCTCGAGCTCCATCAGGTAGGCGCGGCCGGGGAAGCCGTCGAGCTCGATGACCTCCTCCTTGATGAGCGTCGCCTTGATGGCCTTCATCATGCCGTCGCGACCACCGTCGAACATGTTCTTCTCGACCTCCTTGGTAATGTCCTCGGTCTTGAGGGGGAGGTCGGCCCAGGCCACCATCAGCATGCCATCGGGGATGGAGAACATGTGGTTCATGTAGGTGACACGCCCGAGCAGCGTGTCGGCCTCCTGCGGGACGGTCTGCGGCTTGCCGGGGGCGTTGATGGTGAGCGTCCCGTCCTTGTCCTCGAAGAGCTCCCAGCCCTTGGTCACGCCGGACGCTTCGGGTTTGGCTTCGGCTTCGGCGGGCTTGGCCTCAGCCTCGGCCTCGGCGGGTTTCGCCTCGGCTTCGGCGGGCTTGGCCTCTGCCGGCTTGTCCTCGGGCTTGGCGGTTTCGGGGGCCTTTTCGTCGGTCTTCGCGACCGCTGCGGGCTCGGCGGGCGCGGGGGTACCCTTGCTGCAGCCGAGGGGGAGGGTGGCGAGTGACGAAAGGAGGAGGGTGACGATGGCGAAGCGCTTCATAGGGCGGGACCATTGCGCGGCGATCGAATCAGGTCAAGAGTCGCTTTGGGCGAGTTCAGTGCGGCCTTGCGTGAGCGACGCCGAACGTGGCACTGCACCGCAACCTGCGCATCGGGAGGGACCATGAAAGAGCGACGACACGCCAAGGGACACATCGCCATCACGGGTGCATCGGCCGGGATCGGACTTGCGATTGCGAAGCATTTCGCAAGGCCCGGCAACTCTCTGTCTCTGGTTGCGCGTCGTCGCAGCCTCCTCGAGACGCTGGCGAACGAGTCGCAACAAGCCGGCGCGAGGGCCTTCGTGGCGGAAGCTGACATGGCCGATCTCGAGCAGGCGACGCGCTGGGTCGATGCTGCCGAGCAGGCCCTGGGACCGATCGACGTGCTCGTCCTCAATGCGGGTATTCAGAAGGTCGCGCCGGCCCTGGCCTTGTCCGTCGACGACAGCGAAGCGCAGCTGCGCATCAACGTCATGGCCCCGCTGAGACAGGCGCGTCTCGTCGCCCCACGGATGGTCGCGAGAGGGAAGGGGACCATCGTCATCGTATCGAGCCTCGCGGGCCTGACGCACACGCCTCAGATGGCTGACTACTCGGCGACGAAGGCCCACGTCAGCGCCTTCTTCGAGACGCTGGGTGCGGAGTTGAAGGGCACCGGCGTGCACGTCGTCACGGTCTACCCGGGGCCGGTCACGACCGACATGGAGAGGGCCGCGCGCGAGAAGCTCGAAGACGGATTTCTCAAGCGCAACATCCCGACCGGCACCCCTGAAGAGCTCGCGAGCTTGCTCGAGAACGCCATCGAGAGAAGGGACCCTCGTGTGATCTATCCGAAGGTCTACGGCGCGACGCGGTTCGCGCGTGCGGCCAGCCAGTGGCTCACCTATCGATTGGCGCCGCGCTCGAAGTGAAGGCGATGAAGGTCGATGACCTCGCGCCGAGGGGCGAGCCCTTCGCGCACCTGGACCTCAGGACACGTATTGTGGCGCTGGCTGAGGCGCTCGCCGAGTCGGCCTGGCTCTGGCGTCCCCGGCCGTTCGCGACGGCCACGCCTCCCTGGGCCGAACGTGAACCCGGGCTCGTCGCGTTCTGCCTCGGGCTCGACGATGCGACGCTGTTCCGCCTCGAAGAGGGGGCGGCGCTGCCAACGACGGCGCCCGCGGTTCTCTGCCAATGGCGTGACCGTCTTGCGGCCTTGACGGCGGTCCCGAGCTCGATTGTGGGCGAACGGGAAGGTGCGATCCAGAACCCGCCGCAGAGCGGCCCGCTGCGCGATTGGCGCTGGATGATCCCGGGCCGAAAGCTCCGTCAGATCGAGTGCTTCATCGATGCCTTGCGCGCCGCTGGCGACACCGGGTCCAACCCCACACATGCGGCCACCCATATCCTCGACTGGTGCGGCGGCAAAGGGCATCTCGGCCGCAGCCTCGGCCATGCGCTAGGTCTCCCGGTAGCGGTCCTCGAGTACGAGCCGACGTATGCCGACGAGTGTTCGGCGCTCGCGCGACGCATCGACCTCCCCATCGTCTTCGAAAACCTCGATGCGCTCGGTCCCGAGGCCGCAGCGCTCGCGTCCAGACTTCCAGCCTCGACCCTGGCCGTCGGGCTACACGCATGCGGCGCGCTCGGCGAACGACTGCTGGCACTCAGCGCGACCCACCGCTGGCCCACCGTCGTCCACTCGCCGTGTTGCCTGCATAAGGTGCCGGGTCTGAAGACCGGCCGCTACCAACCGCTGTCGTCGACGGTGGCGTCCGCCATCGCCACGACCGACCTCGTGCTCGACCACTCGGCGCTCCGGCTCGCGACGTCCGACGAGACGGTCGCGCGGCCCGCGCTCAGGCAATCGCGTCGTAAGGAGAACGCCTGGCGTCTGGCCATCGACCTGTTGCTGCAGGAGGCCGCCGGCCACGATCACTACACGCCGCTCGGCACATTGCCGGCCGACCTCTTGCGCGGCGACTTCGCGACCTTCGCTCGTGAGGCAGCGGCCCTTCGTGGCCTGTCTCTGCCTGTCGGGTTCTCGCCCGAGCTCGCATTGGAACGCGGCTTCGAACGCGCCAATCGCGCCCGACGATTCGGGCTCGTCCGTTCGTTCTTCCGCCGCGCCATCGAGCTCTTCGTCGCCCTGGATCGCGCTGCATTCCTGGCCGAGAACGGCTATCGGGTGACGGTCACGACGTTCGCGGATCGCTCGGACACCCCAAGGAACCTGATGGTCGCCGGTTGGCTCGACGGGCCATCGTCATCGCGCACAGAGACCACGAGCTCAGGCGAACCCTGACCCGGCGAGCTTTCCGACTCGGCTTGCTCTTGACGCGTCCGTGATGGCATGGTCCGCCCACGACGCGCCGTCGGGCAGTCGCGTTGCAGCGGGCCATCGCTCGCGTCGGAGACCTCATGGAACTCTACAATCGTGTTGTGGGCGCAGCCCTCTGCCTGCTGCTCGTCGCCTGCGGTGACGCGGGAACGCAGCCATCCGGGGACACTGCGACCGACGCGGCCGACATCCTCTTGGATGCCTCCGACGACGGCATAGCGCCCGACGTCGACGATGAAGACACCATGACTCCCGACTCGCAGGACACCCTCGAGTCCGACGCCCCGCCCGATTCTCTCGACAGTCAAGATATTGCCGATGCGGCCACCCCCTCCGATGTGCCCGACACGGCCGACGCGCCCGACTCGCCGGACACGGCCGACGTCGACACCGCCGAGACCCAGGTCATCGACCCGCTCGGCGACAGCGACCAGGACGGCGTCATGGACCTCGACGAGGTCGACGACGGGACCGACCCCTTCGACCCACGCTCGGTCCGTTCACTCCGCCCCGACATCGAAGGGCACCCTCGACTCTTCGTCCGTCCCGACCAGCACGCGGCCATGCTCGCCCGGTCCCAGCGCGAGTCCGGCCCGGCCCAGATCCTCTGGGCGCGTGTCGTCCAGTCCGCCCAGCGCCCCATGCCCGTCCACCCGCTCGACGCAGGCTACAACACCTCGATTCCCCCGAACCAGGGGCAGATCGCCGAAGCCGCAGCGCTGGTTGGCTGGGTCACGGGCGACCTCACCATGACCACCAAGGCCCTCGAAGTGCTCGCCGCCGAGTACCCCGACCCGGCCCCGTTGAACCAGATGTCGCTCTTCAACGCGGGCAACAGCTACAACCTCCTCGAGTCCGAAGCGCTCGCGGGTTTCTGCTCCGCGTATGACCTCGCGGCCGGCACAGCCGGGGCCGACCCGACCCTGGTCTCGGCCGCGCGTGCTCGCCTCGTGCAGCGCGTCGACCACTTCCGCCGCTTCTGCATGACGAGCGGCGGCTGCACGACCCTCTTGCGGACCGAGCGCAACAACCACAGCCTCAAGTCCTTGTCCGCGCTCGGCCTTTGCGCCATGGCGATTCCTGACCACCCCAAGGCGGTCGAAGACTTTCACGACGCTTTTGCCGCGGTCCACTACCTCGCACACGGGTTCCAGGGCGAACCGCAGGGCGGCTGGGCCGAGAGCTGGAACTACCTGAGCTACTCCGGCGACACCCACCTGTCGTTCCACCACGCCATCCACCGCGCCTCGCTCGACCGCCGCGAGCCTGGCACCTCCTGGCGTATCCACGGTCGGAGCTGGCTTGCGACCGAGGACACCAACTACGGCAAGATCGTAGACCTGCTCGCGCCGACCCACGACCCGCTCTGGCGCCAGGTCTACGTCAACGCCGCGCTCGCCGCGATGCCCAGCGGGAACACCGCGCCGGTCGACGACGCCAATGTCTCCTCCCTGCACGGCGGCCTGCTCGCGGCGCTCTACGAAGCACCCGTCATCCGCTGGAACTGGGAGCTCCCGCGCGTCGGTCTCTACACCGGCAAGCAGCTCGTCTCGACGTTCCTCGGCTTCGACCCGGACCAGGTCGCTGAGGCACCGGCCCCGCCGCTCGACATGTTCCTCGCCGACGCGGGCTTCTCGGTCCTGCGCTCGACGCTCTCCGCGGACGCCAGCTGGCTCTACGTCCAGCACGAGCCCTACAAGATGCGTCTGTTCGGCAGCTCACACGAACACGCCGACCCGCTGTCGTTCATCGTCTGGGCGCGCGGCGAGCCGCTTGCCATCGACCCCGGCTACATCGACTACGCGAACCACAGCAAGGTCAAATACGGTAAGGATCACAACATCATCCTCGTCGATGGCAAGGGGCCCGAGTTCTTCCTCGACGGCCTCATCCAGGCGCCCCCGAACTCCGACGGTTTCCTCCACGACCACTCGGTCGACGGTCTGTTCACGACGCTCGCGGCCAGCACCAAGTACGAGAACGCCGAGCTTCGGCGGCGCTTCGTCCGGGTCGATCGCAGCACGGCGCTGGGCCTCGAACGCGACGCCCAACCGGACCTGTTCATCGTCGCCGATCGTTTGATTTCCGCGACATCTCGCACCTGGACCTTCCAGCTCAACGGGCTTGCGAGCGAGCTCATCGGCGGCACGAGCTTCACCTCGAGCGCTGTCGACGGCGGCGGCCAGGCGACCTGGACGCGGCCGCTCGCATCGCTCAACGCCATCACCATCGCGTCGGCCGGCACGCCGCTCGTCGAGAGCCGACTCGAAGAGAGCTCGCTCGCTTCGAGCAACCATCGCTGCTTCACGATCAGCGCCGACATGGGCGCCAACGCCGGCTTCCTGACCGCGCTCATCCCACTGGGTACCGGGCAGGCCGCCCCGACCTCCGAGGCTTCACGTCTCACCAACCATGTCACGCGCATCGCTCTGAGCTGGCCCGCAGCTGGCGACGCCGACGACGACGGCCTCGTCGTGTGGCTCAACACCGGGACCGAGCCGCTGGTCACAGCCCAGCTTCCGTCACCCGGCCTCGTGCAGCCAGGACTCACCGTGCTCTATCGGGTTGGTGAGGGCGTGCCGGATGTCCGCCACTATACGATGAACCTGCCGCCGATCCCCGACCCCTCGCCATTCATCCCCTGAAGGCCCAACGCCTCACGGCAGGGGCGGAATCGGGAACAGGTGCAGGTCGTCGAGGCCGTCGTTGTCGGCGCGTGGGGCGGTCACGACCGCGAACCCATTGCCGAGCGCGAAGCCCGACGTGCCGGCTAGCGTGAAGAGCGTGTCGGGGGTGAGCGGCGAGACGCTCGTATCGAGGCGGCGGAAGCTCGCACTGGTCGCGTCGCCCGGCGGTGACTCGAGCCAGGCGACGGTCGTTCCGAGTGCCTCGATGCCAACGGGCAGGCTCGCCCCGAGCTCGGCATGGGTGGTCACGCGGGTCGTGTCGCCCGTGTCCGCAGACGACACGAAGAGGTCGCTCGGCCACATCGAGTCGGGGTTCACGATCATCGAGTCGGGGTTCACGATGAGGGGCCGCGGTCGCCACGAGATGAGCCCGGCCACGAGGTTGGCCGAGGCCACTTCGAGGTCGGCTGGCAGCGAAGCGGTAACGTCATGGCGTCGATTGAATCCGGGCTCGAGCCGCTCGACCACCAGGGTCGTTCGGCCCTCTACCCAGACCAGCGCCTGACGACCGTCCTCGAGCAGCCCATATCTCGGTGCGAATGCACCTTCGGCGGAGGTCGAGACAGCGCGCTCGGCACCGCCCGCCAGGTCGCGTTCGACCACCTGGCGCGTGACCTCTCGGCCGGGCACGCCGACGCCGGTCAGGCACTGTCGGCAGTCCTCCCAGGCGACTCGCGAGCCGATGATCGCGGGTCTCTCCTGGGCTCCTGGCCGGGTCACGACGGGGCGCTCGACACCGGACTCGAGGTCGATGGCGAAGACATCCGGGTCGCCGTAGCGGTCATCGACGTAAACGAGGAACGCGTCGGAGAGTGCGAGCTCCCGCGGGTCGGACAGCATCGGAACGACGTAGGCCCGCGGTGCGGTGCTGAGACTACGTGTGTCCCAGACCATCAAGAGCGGCTCGGCGTCGGTCGACTCGACCCACGCGACGAGTGGCCCGGCCATGGTGGGCCAGGTCTTCAGCGCGATGTTGCCGGGCACGGTGAAACGTTCGTCGGCCTTGAGGCCGAAGAGCGGAGCCCCGATCTCGGTTTCCGCTCGTGTATCCCCGGCGCTCGAGTCGTCGGTGTCGCCCGAGCTGTCCGGCGCGGTCGTGTCGACGTCGGCCGAGGCATCCGGCGTGGTGGTCGTATCCGCTATCGAGGTGTCGGGGGTCACCGCATCGGCGGTGCTGTCAGGCGCCAGGCCCGTGGCCTCGTCGTCACCACACGCACCGGAGAGCGCCAGGAGGAGTACGAGCCCGAGCCGAATCAAAGGGGGTGTCCACCGCATCGCCGGGGACTTTAGCAAAATCCGCACCGCGTTTCCTGTTCGTCGCGAGGCCCGCGCAAGTCGAGCCTCCAAGCCATCCCTCCGAGGACACCGCTCTCGTGTGAGCCGCCCCGGTCACCCACGGCGTCCACCCGCTTACCACCCCCTGTCAACTTCCTTTCCACCCCAGGGGTCGGGACATTTCATATTTCATATTCGACCCGCCTCCGACCACCTCGCCGCGCCAGGGGTCGCGCGCCAGGGGTCGCGCGCCAGGGGTCGGGACATTTCATATTTCATATTCGACCCGCCTCCGACCCACCTCGCCGCGCCGGGGGTCGCGCGCCAGGGGTCGCGCGCCAGGGGTCGGGACATTTCATATTTCATTTTCGCCCCCCTCCGACCCACCTCGTCGGGCGAGGGGTCGGGACATTTCATATTTCATATTCGACCCGCCAGGCGCGCGCCCCGAGACGGCGTCGCGCCCTGAGGAACCTGCCCGAACGAGCGGGTTGACCATGTCCTTCGCCTTCTCTACGGTCCGCCCGGTGAATCTCCTCGGTCGCTTCCTAGCGCGCTACGCCAAGCCCCACCTCAGGTCCTACCTGCTCGGGCTCTTTTTCCTGCTCGCCACGACCGGTCTCACGGTGGCCATACCCACCTTCGTCGAGCTCGCCGTCGACGCAATGGGCGAGCGCGACAGCTCCACCGCCGTTACCTTCGCCTGGGCCATCATCGCAGCCGGCCTCGGCGTCATGGTCGTCCGCACCCTGTCGCGTGTCCTCTTCTTCAACCCCGGCCGCGTCATCGAGTACCACCTCAAGTCGGACCTCTTCCGACACCTGACCGTGCTCCCGCGCCGCTACTACGACGAGATGCGCCCGGGTGAGATCGTCTCGCGCGGCACCAACGACGCCCAGGCCGTCCGCGGCTTCATCGGCTTTGGTTCGCTCCAGGTCTTCAACGTCGTCCTCACGCTGCTTTTCTCCGTCGGCAAGATGGTCGCGACTGACTGGCGCCTCACCCTCTGGGTTCTCATCCCGCTCACGCTCGCGGTCCTCGTGCTGCGCCGCGCCATCCGCGAGATGTTCACGCTCACTCGCGAAACCCAGGAACAGCTCGGCCACCTCTCGTCGCGCGTCCTCGAGACCTACGGCGGCGCCAATGTGCTCCAATCCATGAACGCCACCGCGATGGCCAAGGCGCGCTTCGAGGTCAATAACGAGGCCCTCCTCAGTGTCGGCCAACGCCTCGCCTTCGTCGTCGCCTGGCTCCTGCCGATCGTCGACGTTGTGGGCAACGCGTGTCTCGTCCTGCTCCTCTTCGTCGGCGGCGGCATGGTCGTCGAAGGCACGCTGACCCCGGGCGAGCTCGCCGCTTTCGCCGTCCTCATCCGCATCGTTGCCGGCGGCCTCAACTCGCTCGGCTGGCTCGTCAACGCGCTCCAACGTGGCTGGATCTCCCTTGGCCGCGTCTACGACGTCCTCGATGCCCCGGCCCCGCCCGCACCCACCACGGCCTCCTCGCCACCCACCGGTCGCGGCCCCACGCTGACCATCTCCGGCCTCACCTTTGAACACGCCAACCGCGCGTCGAGTACGACCCCGCGTCCTGCCCCCAATGCGGCCGTCCCCTCCGACCCGGCCATCCCACCCGACGGGGCCGCGGCCTCCGCCAGAGTCGAACAGGGACCGGCCTTGGCCCAGGTCTCGTTCGAGCTCGAGAGCGGCAAGACGCTCGGCATCTTCGGCCCGACCGGGGCCGGCAAGTCGACCCTCCTCGACCTCATCGCGCGCGTCCACGAGCCCGCCCGCGGCCAAATCCTGCTCGATGGCAAAGACGTCCTCGACATCGACCTGCCGCAGCTCCGCCGCTCACTCGCGTACGTCCCGCAAGACCCCTGGCTGTTCTCGCAGACCCTGCGCGAAAACGTGGCACTCGCCGAAGAGGCCAACACCCGCGACGAGGCCCGCGTCGAAGCCGCCGTCAAAGCCGCCTGTCTCAACGACGACCTGCGCGCGCTCGCAGACGGTCTCGAGACCCGCGTCGGCGAGCGCGGCGTGATGCTTTCCGGCGGCCAGCGGCAACGCGCGGCCCTGGCTCGCGCCTTCTATCGCGACTTCGACCTGCTGCTCCTCGACGATGTCCTCTCGGCCGTCGACCACAACACCGAGAAGCGCCTCATCGACTCGATCTACCAGACCATCCAGAAGCAGGGGCGCT
Organism: uncultured Myxococcia bacterium; assembly: GCA_942493285.1. Taxonomy (GTDB): domain Bacteria; phylum Myxococcota_A; class UBA9042; order PHBI01; family PHBI01; genus WYBB01. The sequence continues at coordinate 2,972,036 of OW818691.1, read as the reverse complement.
CCGCCACGACCCTCATCGTGAGCCACCGCATCTCGGCCCTGCGCCACGCCGACAAGATCATCGTGCTCGACGACGGCCGCGTCGTCGCCGAGGGACGCCACGACGAGCTCCTGCGCGACGAGGACGGTCCCTATTGGCGTGCCTGGCGCCTCCAACAGGCCCGCGAACGGGACGAGGTCCCACCTTCCTCCACGCCGGCCTCCACACCTTCGAATCCACCCGTCGCACCCAAGGAGTCGGGCCATGTCTGACCCCAAGGAGACGACGGTCTCGAAGACCGACTGGTCGCTCTTGCGCCGCGTCGCCGGCTACGTCGCCCAGGACCGCGCCTGGTTCTGGCTCGTCCTCCTCCTCACGCCACTCGGCGTCGCGGCCGAGGTCGTCCAGCCCGTCCTCTTGAAGATCGGCATCGACGAGCACATCTCCAAAGGCGACCTCGCCGGGCTCGGCACCGTCGCAGCCCTCTTCGCCGCCGCCGTCTTCTTCGCCTGGCTCGCAGGCTCGCTCGGCTATCATGCGCTGCAACGCGTCTCGCTCCGGGGCCTCGCCCGCCTGCGCTCGGCGATCTACGACCACGTCATGGCGCAGGGCGGCCGCTTCTTCGACAAGCGCCACGCCGGCAGCCTCATGACGCGCACCATCAACGACGTCGACGCCGTCTACGAGAGCCTCGCGCGCGGCGCCATCCAGCTCCTGACGAACCTGCTGGCCATCATCGGCATGCTCATCGCCATGCTCATGATGGACGCCAGCCTGACGCTCGTCGCCTTCCTGTTCTCGCCCGTCATCTGGTTCATCGTCGGCTGGTTCCGAAAACGACTGCGCCCCATTTCTCTCGAAATTCGAGAGACCTTGTCCCGGCTGAACGGCTACTTCGCCGAGCGTGTCTTCGGCATGACGGTGGTCCAGCTCTACGGCGCCGAGCGTGTCTCCACCAAGGAGTTCGACCACATGTCCGAGGCCTATATGAAGGCCTACCACAAGAGCAACTGGCTCGACGCCGGCCTCTACGCGGTCATGGACGGCATGGGCGCCCTCGCGACCGGCGCCATCGTCTGGTTCTTCGCAGTGCAGTTCACAGACGGCGATACCGCTCTCACGCTCGGTCTGCTGGTCGCCTTCGTCGACTACCTCGGGCGCATCTTTGTCCCAATCCGCGAGCTCTCCGCCCAGATCGCGACCCTGCAACGCAGCTTCGCAGCGCTGGAAAAGATCTTCGGCCTGCTCGACACCGACGAACGTGTCCCTGACGGCCCCAAAGCCCTACCGCTTCCCATCAACGGCGAGATTCGTTTCGCACACACCCGCTTCCGCTACGCCAAGGAGCTCCCCGAGGTATTGAAAGGCATCGACCTCGACATCCGCCCAGGCCAGGTCATCGCCATCGTGGGTGCCACCGGCTCGGGCAAGTCCACCATCGGCAAGCTGCTCACCCGCATGTACGCCAATTACGAGGGCTCCATCACGCTTGATGGCCTCGAGCTGAAAGACCTCAAGTGCAGCGACGTCCGCGACGCCATCACCGTCGTCCATCAGGACGCATGGCTCATGGAGGGCACCATCGCCGACAACATCCGGCTCGGCGACATGCGTATCACCGACGCCGACATCGAGCGCGCCGGCACGCTCTCGTGCGCCAAGACCTTCGTCGACGAGCTCCCAGACCGTTGGCAGTCCCACCTCACCGAGCGGGGCCGCAACCTCTCGACCGGCCAGCGCCAGTTGCTCGCCATCGCACGCGCACTCGCCCGCAAAGCCCCCATCGTCATCCTCGACGAGGCCACCGCGTCGGTCGACCCGATGACCGAGAAACACATCGACCTGGCCATGGAAGCCCTGTTCCGCGAGCGCACCGTCATCGTCATCGCGCACCGCCTGCAGACCATCCGCAAGGCCGACAAGATCGTCGTCCTGCACCGCGGTGAAATCGCCGAGAGCGGCAACCACGACGAGCTCATGGCGCTGGGTGGTCGCTACCGCGAGCTGGTCGAGACCGGCTTCGCGCTTTAGCGACAGGCCTCGCACCTGCACTCCTGCTTCGTCGCCGACACCCACGATCGCCTATCCGCAGATGTCATGGCCCTCGGTTTCGCCCCGGTGTATATGCTCGCCCATGGAGCAGCCGACCAACGCCACCGACATCCTCGTCAAGACCCTCAAGACCCTCGCCATCGACGCCGTCGAGCGGGCCAACTCCGGCCACCCTGGCATGCCGATGGGCATGGCCGACGCCTCGAGTGTCCTGTGGGCCGACTTCTACACCGTCGACCCGACCGACCCGACCTGGTTCGACCGCGACCGGTTCGTGCTCTCCGCCGGACACGGCTCGATGCTGCTCTACGGCCTCCTGCACCTGGCCGGATTCCCCTTGCCTCTCGAAGAGATCAAGAACTTCCGGCAGCTCCACTCGAAGACGCCGGGCCACCCCGAACACGGCCTGACCCCCGGCGTCGAGACGACCACCGGTCCGCTGGGCCAGGGCATCTCCAACGCCGTCGGCATGGCCATGGCCGAGCGCCACCTCGCCGCGCGCTATAACAAAGACGACCTCCACCCGGTCGACCACATGACCTGGGTCATCTGCTCCGACGGTGACCTCCAGGAGGGCGTCTCATCCGAAGCCTGCTCGCTCGCCGGCCACCTCGGCCTTGGCAAGCTCGTCGTCCTCTACGACGACAACAGCATCACCATCGAGGGCAAAACCGACCTCGCCTGGTCCGAAGACGTCCCCAAACGTTTCTCCGCCTACGGCTGGCACACCCAGACCGTCGACGGACACGACCGCGACGCCGTGCACGCTGCCATCGCCACCGCAAAGGCCGAGACCGGCAAGCCGTCGCTCATTGCGTGTAAGACCCACATCGGGCACGGCTCTCCAAACAAACAGGACAAGTCGAGCTCCCACGGATCGCCGCTCGGCAAAGCCGAGATAGCCCTCACCAAGGCCGCCATGGGCTGGCCCGAGAGCCCCGAGTTCATCGTCCCCGACGAGGCGGTCGCGGCTTTCGACGCCTTGCGTGTCCGCGGCGCCCTGAAGCGCTCTGCCTGGGAGCTGACCCTGAAGAAGTACGCCGAAGCCCACCCGGCACTTCACACCGAGCTGACCCGCGTCATCTCGGGCCGCCTGCCTGCCGACCTGTTTTCCCACCTGCCGAACTTCGACGACAAGCCGATGGCGACCCGCGTGTCGAACGGCAAGGTCATCAACGCGTTGGCCCCGTACCTGCCCGAACTCTGGGGCGGATCGGCCGACCTCGCCGGCTCGACCAAGACGCTCATCGACAAGGCCGACTCGTTCTCACGCTTCGCGCCCGCCGGTCGCAACCTCCACTTCGGCATTCGCGAGCATGGCATGGCCGCCGCGATGAACGGTATGGCGCTCCACGGCGGCGTCATCCCGTACGGGGCGACGTTCTTGACCTTCACGGACTACATGCGCGGCGCCATGCGGCTGTCGGCGCTGATGCACCAGAAGGTCATCTACGTCCTGACCCACGACTCCATCTTCCTCGGCGAGGACGGCCCGACCCACCAGTCGGTCGAGCACGCTATGGCGCTGCGGCTCATCCCCGGCCTCACGGTCATGCGCCCCGGCGACTCCCGTGAGACGGCCTTCGCGTGGCGCTTCGCCATCGAGCACGACGGGCCGACCGCACTTCTCCTCACCCGTCAGGACCTCCCGGGCCTGCCGAATACAGGCGAGGGAACGCTACGCGGCGCCTACGTCATCGCTGACCCGGCCGACGGCAGGAAGCCCGACCTCGTCCTCATCGGCACCGGGTCCGAGCTGCATCTGTGCACCTTGGCGGTCAAGATACTCGAAGATCGAGGCATCTTCGCCCGCGTCGTCTCCATGCCCTCGCAAGAGGTCTTCCTCGCGCAGCCCGACGACTACCGCGACTCGGTCCTGCCCGCTGACCTGCCGGTCCGGATCTCGGTCGAAGCCGGCCGGACCTTCGGTTGGGAGCGCATGGTAGGCCACTTCGGCGCTTCGGTCGGCCTCGACCGTTTCGGAGAATCGGCTCCGTCGGAAGTCCTGGCCGAGTTCTTCGGTTTCACCGCCGCCAACGTGGCGAACGTCGCGGAGCGCGCACACCGGGCCTTCCCCGACGCGCTCGCGAAGCTCGCCGCCCGGCACACCTGACGCCGCGACCCGATCCCGAGGACCCCTCAATGCTGCTCTCACTCATCGCCGCCCTGTTCGTCACGGATAGCCTCCGGACGGAAGTCATCTTCCTCACCGAGGATGGCATGGGGGCCGAGCGCGCCCTGACGCTCTACGACCGCGTCATCGGCCCCTCGGGCGAGAGCACCGCCACTATCGGGCGCCAGCCCAACATGCTCGTCGTGCGCGACACGCCGCCGCGGCTCGCGCGCTTTCGCGCCCTTCTCAAAGCGCTGGACGTCCCGGGCGCCGAGCTGCGCCTCTTCATCCGGCCGATGCAATACGTGGCTCCGAGCCAGTTGAAGCCGCTCATCGAACAGATCGGCACCTTCGACCTCGCCAGGATCTCGCTCGTGGCCGACGACCGCAGCGGCCAGCTCATCGTCCAGGCCCGCCTCGAGGACTATCGCCGCCTCGATCGGCTCATCCGCAAGCTCGATGTGGCGTCGGATACCGGGCGCGAGATCCGCGTCACCCCCGGTCCGAGCGAGGGCGGCTTCCCTCCATGATTCAACCCGGCGACCTCACTCGGCGCCGATCCAGATGCCAGGAGCCCGACCATGACTCGCGCCCTTTCCCCTCACTTCCCCCGGTTGGCCTTGGCCCTCCTCGCCGCGTCGTTTGGGTCGCTCATCGCCTGCGGCGGCGTCAAACACGCGACGCGTGGCGCTTCGAACCAGGCGCCACGGGACCCGACCTTCGTCGAGGTGCGGACGACCGGCTTTGATGGTGCTCACGAGGTCGTCAGCTACTCGACGTGGGACGTCGACCTTACGGAGACCCTGCCTGCGAAGATCCCCGACGGAGTGATGTCCGAGATGCGCGACGAGGCCGCCCGCCACGGGGCCGAGATGTTGCTCCTCGACCGGATCGACGACGCCTACCGCAAGGTCTGGCTCGGCCTCGGAGCCAAACGCACCGCCGAAGGCACATCCACCAACGCGGTCCCCGAATGCACCCAACCAGGCTTCGCCGAAGCGCTTACCGACGCGAAGGCTCGCGGCGCGCGCTGCGTGAAACGCCTCCTTTACGAGCGCCCCGCGTTGTCGGGCAAGGTCGAGGTCCTATTCGAGGTGGACCCCAACGGCCGCGTCCTGCGCGCCGCAGCAACCCCCGACTCGAGCCGCGATGGCCAGCTGCAGCAGTGCGTCGTGGGGGCCGTACACGCGACCGCTTTCGGTGAGCCCGCGACCTTCTCGTGCAGGGGCCGCGTCGACGTCGACTCCAACGCGCTGCGCTGACCATGGGCACTCCTTTGCCAACGCCCCTCGACCCCAAGGCCCTCGCCAGCCTCCACGGCGTCTCGCTCAAGGCCGCCGAGCTGCTCCTCACGAGCGACGTCCTCGACCTGCACATCGACACGTTCATCCCGCCGCGCCTGCCGCTCGTGCGCTACGACGTGACGCGACACCACACGAGCGGCTTTCTGGGTGGACGCTTCTTTGGCCACCTCGACATCCCACGGATCCTCGAGAGCGGCCTCACCGGCGCCATGTGGTCCATCACCACCAACCCGTTCCGCCGAGCGACCCGACGCTGGGTCGTCTTCCAGAAGAACTTCCAGCGCTTCCAGGAGATGATCGCCGCGACCGACGGCCTGCTCGCCCTCGCCTCCACCGCCGCCGAGTACCGCGCCGCACGCCTTTCCGGCGCACATGTGGTCCTGCCCGCCATCCAGGGTGGCAACGCGCTGGAGCGCGCGCCGACCGGCCTAGCCACAGTCCGCGACCTCCCCGGTGGCATCAGCCCCTCGGGCCACCACACGATCACCCGCGTGACACTCGTCCACCTCACCAACACGAGCTACGGCATCACCTCGAGCCCGTTCAAGCTGTGGAAGGGTAAGCGTGGCCTCACCGACCAGGGGCGCGCCTTCATCGCCGACCTCAACGCTCACCGGGTCTTCGTCGACCTCGCCCACATCAATGCCGCGGGCTTCTGGGACGCCGTCGCGGTCCACGACAAGTCGCAGCCGCTCATCGCGACCCATACAGGCGTGTCCGGCATCAAGCCGCACTGGCGCAACCTCGACGACGCGCAGGTCAAGGCCATCGCCGAGACCGGTGGCGTCATCGGCGTCATCTACTCGCAGAACTTCCTCGCTCGCCGCGGCGGCCCCCGCGACGCCGGCATGGTCGTCGAGCACATGGAGCACGTCATGAAGGTGGGCGGCGAGGACGCGGTCGCCATCGGCACCGACTACGACGGCGCCATCGTCCCTCCCAAGGACCTGCGCTCGGGCAACAGCTACGTGCGCCTCGTCCAGAAGCTCCTCGACCGCGGACACTCCGACGGCGTCATCAAGAAGCTGCTCGGCGGCAACTTCCTCCGCGCCTTCGAGAAGCTCCGCCCCTGAAGTCTCCCCACTGGGGTCGGGACATTTCATATTTCATTTTAGGCCGGCCTCCGGCGCGGCCGACGCCCTGACCCATCGGTTAAATAGTCGCCCAACGAGGGGTCGGGACATTTCATATTTCATTTTAGGCCGGCCTCCGGCGCGGCCGACGCCCTGATCCACCGGTTAAATAGTCACCCAACGAGGGGTCGGGACATTTCATATTTCATATTAGGCCGGCCTCCGGCGCGGCCGACGCCCTGCCCCCCATCGGCTCAACAGTCACCCAACCAGGGGTCGGGACATTTCATATTTCATTATCGCCTCGCTCGGTTCCAAGGCGCCCGCTCATCATCGTCTCCCGCCCGTTGACCCGCTGGAATGAGCCCGCGGTTTGATCTGAACCGGTGGATTGTGGTCAACTGTCCCCATCATGGAGGTGTCCGGTGACGACTGACCCCGAAAAGCCCACGAACGCGGCCCCGACCACCAAGGTATCTTCATCCAAGGTCGTGCGGTCGGCGCGCGCCGAAGCCCTCCTCGGCTCCGCCCCGGACGAGCAGATTGCATCTGCCGTAGCGGAACAGAAGTGGGCCCGCGCGGCCGACCTCATCGCGCATTTCGGCGAACGGATCCTCCTCGACACCGGCACCCGTGAGCTCTCGGCGTGGTTCGACGCCCTGCCCGACGGCGAGCTCGCCAAGAGCCCCCGCCTGGCCGCCATCGCCGCCTGGGTCCGCATCTACGAAGAGCGCTATCACGACGCCCGCCTCTGCCTGTCGCAAGCCGAACGCTCACTGAAGCAGCTCGAGCTCGCCGAGCTCACCACCAAGCGCGTCGACTACGACGAGGACCACGTCGAGCTCGTGCCGCATGCCGACCTCAAGCAGTCGCTCACGGCCCTGCACCTGCACCTGCAGGCGGTCTCCGAGGGCGGGCGCCTGCCGCAGAACGTCGCTGACATCATGATCCCCGCCTCGACCGACCACCCGCTGTGGCGCGCTGGCGGCCTCTTGATCCTCGGGCGTTGCCACCTCCTCGCGGGCGAGTTCGCAGCTGCCAAAGAAAGCCTCGAGGCCGCGCACGTGCTCGCCTCGACCTCACGCGGCAAGCGCGCCACCCGGACCGCCGCCGAGGCTACGGTCCTCCTCGGCCGCGTCGCCGAGAGCCGAGGCGCCCTGGCCGACGCCGAAAGGCGCTATGGCGAGGTCGCGACCCGTACCGACGAGATCCTCTCTTCACACGTGGCCACGGCTGAGGTCGGTCGCGCGTCCGTCGCGCTGATGCGCCTGGACCTCGACGCCGCCCGGCACAGCCTGGCACGCGTCAAGTCCTTCGTCGACGCGGCCCCCGAGGGCTCGGCCGACCCGATCCGCATCACCTTCGAGGGCGGCCTCGTCGAAGCGTGGGTCCACGCGCTCGTAGGCGACTTCGATGCCGCGCGGCTGTGTTTTCTCGCCATCGAGAAGGCGCTGGCAAGCCACCAGATCCGTTGGCCCCTCGACCTGCTCGGCGCCGAGCGCGCCAAGCTCGCCCTGCTCCGTCGCGACGACTCCGCTGCAAAGCGCTGGCTCCAGCAGCATGGCCTTCGCGAAGGCATTGCGGCGCGTCGCCCGACCCGCCCGGCCGAAGCCATCGCAAGCCTCGTCACTGCCCACATCTACCTCACGCAGCACCAACCGGCCGACGCCATCCCTCACATCACCGGCGTATTGGCCTTCGCGGAGGCGACCGGCAGCCGCGGGCTGGCGACACAGGGCCTGGTGCTCCTGGCCCTCGCCCACTTCGCGGCCGGTCAACCGAGCGGTCGGGAGGAGGCCCGCTCAGCGCTCGTCGCAGCCCTCGAAGCGGCCGAGCCCGAGTCGATGGGGCTGCCATTCGTCATCCGTGGCGTCGATGCCGTCGCCTCTGAGCTCGGACTCGTGCACCCGATTCTCACTCGTGCCGCTCGCGCCATGCCACCTGCAACGTCTGCCTCGAAGAGGCAAACACCTGCCCGCGTGGCGACTACACCGGGCCTCATCGAGACCGCCCAGGTCGCGGTCGCCGACGAGACCTCGGCGGCACACGCCTCGGGCGCCCCAGACGTGGAGGACGTGGAGGTGGCGCCGTCGATCGAAGCTCCAGAGCCAATTGTAGCGTCCCTCAAGCCCGAAGTGGCGGCAGAGAACACGGACCTCTGAGCCCCTCGCGAGCCACCGGCCGCCAGGTTCGGTAGGGGGTGACGCGGGGCGCCCGGCTGTGCGACAACGCGGCCATGGACGCACCCGTCGACCCCGCCTCCGTCAGCTACGACCCCGTCGCCATCGAGACCTATTTCGAGGCCACGGACAAAGAGCTCCTGCACTATATCGACCCCGAGCACATGAGCTATCTGCCGCTCTACCTCGGGCGCGCCGACGCGCGACACGCACGTGGCGAGGCGCCTGAGACGGTCTTTCGTGAGCTCTGGCTGGCGTCCAAAGTCTACGCCGCGCATGGCGCCATCATGCTGACCAAGTGGCCGCCGACCCAGGTCCGCCGGCGCCGGCTCGACCCCTTCGAGTGTGGCCTCATCGCGGGTGATCGCGACGTCCTCAAGAAGCTCGCCAAGGTCTTCGGCATCGACCCGATGGTCCTCTACGCAGGTCTCGAGCCAGACGACATCACGGTCGAGGTCTCGGCCCTGACGACTTACTTCAAGTCCGAATCGGTCGCGGACCCCATCGAGCTCGCCGGCACGCTGGCCATCTTCTATTGGCTCATGCTGGCCTCGGCCGCCGACGAGGACCTCGAGGGCTTCGAGATCGCGCGCCGCCGGGCGATGCGGTGCCACGATGACTTCGGCCACCTCGCGGGCGGTGCGTCCGGCGGTATCGCTCGCATCCGCGTCATCCACCAGGCGCTCGCGGCCATCCGCCCGGCCAACGCCGACGGGCTGGCCAAGGGCATTGTGCAGCACGCGGGCCTCTGGCAGCTCGAACATGATCGCCAGAAGAAGTCTGACGCCGACGCGAAGTCACGTGGCGCGGGTGGCCTCGACAAGACCGCGCTCGCGCTCATGGCGCTGGGCAAGGCCTTCGATATCGAGCTCGGGCCGGCGTTGGTTGGCCAGGGGGCCCCACCATGGATCTTGCGCTATGCCGTGGCGCTGGGGCATACGCCCCCGCATGAGAGCTGAACTTCCTATTTATTACGTTTCGTTATGAGGGTCATCACCCTCGACCGGGACGTTCCCGAGACCTGGCTGCTGGGCCCCGCCATCGACGCCGTTCGAAAGGGCCAGCTCATCGTATTTCCAACGGACTCGATCTACGCGCTCGGCTGCGACCCCTTCGACCGTAAGGCCGTCGACAAGCTCTACACCGCCAAGGGCATGACCGAGAACCACCGCTGCTCGGTCATCTGCGGCGACATCAAGCAGGTGGCCTCGGTCGCGCGTGGGGTCTCCGACGCCGCCTTCCAGTTCATGCGCCGGTACATGCCAGGCGCCTACACGATCCTGCTGAAGGCCTCGCGAGACCTCCCGAAAGAGGCCACCGGCAAACGTAAGCAGATCGGCGTGCGAATGCCCGACCACCCCGTCGCGCTGGCGCTCGTCGAAGAGCTCGGCAAGCCGATGTTGGTGACCTCGGTCCCCCTGTGGCTGAGCGGTGAGATGGTCGATCCGGTCGAGCTGGCCGAGCGCCTCTCGGTGAGGCCCGCCGTCGTAATCGACCAGGGGCCGCAGATCGCAGACCCCTCCACGGTCATCGACTTTTCCGTCGACCCGCCCGAGCTCGTCCGTCTCGGCAAGGGGCCCGTCGACTGGGTCGAGGGCTGAGACCCCGCTGAGGTGTGGTCGCTTCTGGACCAACCTCGAGGGATCACCTCGCATCATCACGAGTTGCGTCAGGCCGGGGGCGCGGGACCAGGACCTGCTGGCCCGCAATCACCCCGGTTGGCGACGACTTCAGGCAGCGAGCCCGTTGTGTCGCAAGAGCGCTTCGGTGTCCGGCTCGCGCCCGCGGAACCGCTTGAAGACCTCCATCGGGGGCACACTTCCACCCAGCGCCAGCACGGTCTCGCGGAAGCGTCGACCGACGGCACGCATCGCTACGTCGTCGTCGAGGCCAGCTTCTTCGAACGCTGCAAACGCGTCAGCGCTCAGCACCTCGGCCCACTTGTAGGAGTAGTAGCCGGCGGCGTACCCGCCCGCGAACAAGTGTCCGAAAGTGCACAGGAATCGGTCTTCCTGAAGCGGCATGATGACGGTGTTTTCGGCTGCGATCTTGCGCTGCAGGGCCCACAGGCTCTCGGCGTCTGCGGGCGGCTCGCCCGTGTGGAGTGCCAGGTCGAGGCGGCCAAAGTAGAGCTGGCGCAGGAAGCCCGACCCGGCCCGATAGGTCGCGGCCGCGAGCACACGCTCGACGAGCGTCTTCGGGATGGCCTCGCCGCTGTCGTAGTGGCGCGCGAACGACGCGAGGAAGCTCTGGTGCCTGAGGAAGTTCTCCATGAACTGGCTTGGCAGCTCGACAGCGTCCCACTCGACCCCGTTGATGCCCGAGACCGGCAACAGGTCGACCTCGGTGAGCATGTGCTGAAGGCCGTGGCCGAGCTCGTGATAGAGGGTCGAGACCTCGTTCCAGGTCATGAGCGACGGCTTGTCGCCGACCGGAGGTGCCTGGTTGCAGACCAGGTACGCGATGGGTGTGCGCGCCGCCTCGCCGGCGGCCGCCAGCCGCCTGCTGCGGCCGCGCAGCTCGTTCATCCATGCACCCGCGCGTTTGTCCGCGGGGCGGCTATAGGGGTCGAGGAAGAAGCTCGCGATGACCGGCCCCGAGGTCCCTTCGGATACCTCGAAAAACGAGACATCCGGGTGCCAGCCGGCGACACCCTCACGCTTCGTAATGGTGACGCCAAAGAGCCTGCTGACGAGCGAGAAGAGCCCGTCGAGGACACGCGGGAGCGGGAAGAAAGGCTTCAGATCTTCGTCGGAATACGAGTACTTCGCTTCGCGCAGACGGCGCGCCCAGTAGGCCACGTCCCACAGATGAAGCGTCCCCGAATGGCCATTCTCCGACGCGAACAGGGTCAGCTCGGCCAGCTCGTTCTCGGCTGCAGGCCTGCTCTTTGAATGAAGGGCCGAGAGCAGCCTCTCGACACCCTGTACCGAGGGCGCCATCTTGGCGTCGAGCGAGTAGGCCGCGTAATCCGCGAAGCCGAGCAGGCCTGCCTGGTCCTTGCGCAGTCTCAGGATCTCGAGGATACGCGCGGTGTTGTCGTGGAGTGGGTCACCTTCGGGGCCGGCCCGCCCGACGTAGGCGCGATAGAGACCCTCGCGCAGGTCGCGTCGCTCGGCGTACTCGAGGAAGGGAATGACACTCGGGGCGTCCAGCGTCAGGCGCCAGGGTCCGCGCTCGGCGGTCGGGGGAGTGCCATCGGGGTGGAGCAGGCCGGCTATGGCTGCTGACTGCGCGAGCAGCGCGCCGAGGCTCTCGGGGAGGCCGGCGACCTCTTCGTCCGTGGTCAGGACGAGGGCCCAGGCCTTCGTCGCGTCGACGAGCGCGTTGCCGTAGGCGAGCGAGAGCTCGGCGAGCGCTTGCTGGTTGTTGTTGAAGCGTTCTTTGGCCTCGCCGGTGAGCCCCACGCCGGAGTGTTTCATCGCGCGCAGGCCGAGCTCGACCGCTCGGGCGAGCGTCGGCGTAGCGGCGGCACTGCCGTCGGCTACGGCGTGGCTATAGGCGTTGAACAGCGCCTCGCTCTGGCCGAGCTTCGAGAAGAACTGCACCACGTCCGGCTGGACCGCCGAGATCGCGGCCCGGAGCGCATCGCTCGTGCGCACCGAGTTCAGGTGGTTGGCGAGGCCCCACGAAAACCCCAGGCGATCCTCGAGCGCCTCGAGGCGGCCAACGACCTCGCCGATCGGAAGGCCGGGCACGCCGGCGCATTCCGCTTCGAGCGCCGCGAGCGCGATCTCGGCGGCCGCGAGGGCTTCTTTCATGCCGGGTTCGACGTGCTCGGCGGTCAGCGCGGCGTAGTCGGGGATGGTGCCCCAGGCGGTGAGTGGATTTCGACCTGCGAACTCGTCAGACATGGCTACCTCGTCTCTGCGTCGAGCGGTATGGTGTCCCCCGCGCGGCCCGCGCGCTCCGGAGCATCTGGCTTCGGAGCCTGACCCGGGCCGCAGGTCTTCTACCAGAGGCTCGACATGCGTTGTCTCGTGACCGGCGGAGCCGGCTTCATCGGTTCGTTTCTATGTGAACGCCTCATGGCGCAGGGCCACGAGGTCATCTGTCTCGACAATTTCTACACGGGTCGCAAGTGCAACGTCGCCCATCTGCTCAGCGACCCGCGCTTCGAGCTGATCCGCCACGACATCACCGAGCCGATCCTGCTCGAGGTCGACCGCATCTACAACCTCGCGTGCCCAGCCTCGCCCGTCCACTACCAGTACAACCCGGTCAAGACCGTGAAGACCTCGGTGATGGGAATGGTGCACATGCTCGGGCTGGGCAAGAGGGTGCGTGCGCGTGTGCTCCAGGCCTCGACCTCGGAGGTGTACGGCGACCCGGCCGAGCACCCGCAGCGCGAGGAGTACTGGGGTCACGTCAACCCCATCGGGCCACGCGCCTGTTATGACGAAGGCAAACGCGTCGCCGAGACGCTCTGCTTCGACTACCACCGCCAGAACGGGGTCGATGTCCGCGTCGTGCGCATCTTCAACACCTATGGGCCGCGGATGTTGGAAGACGACGGCCGCGTCGTGAGCAACTTCGTCGTGCAGGCGCTCAAGGGCCACGACATCACGATCTACGGCGACGGGCAGCAGACCCGCAGCTTCTGCTACGTCGACGACCTCGTCACCGGGCTCGTATCGATGATGGACCAGAACGAGGTCATCGGCCCCATCAACCTCGGCAACCCGGTCGAGTTCACCATCCGCGAGCTCGCAGACCTTGTCATCGCGCTCACAGGTTCGAAGTCCCAGATCGTCGCCAAACCGCTTCCGAAGGACGATCCCGTCCGGCGCCAACCCGACATCACCAAGGCGCGCTTGCACCTTGGATGGGAGCCGAAGGTGCCGCTACGCGCCGGCCTCGAGAAGACCATCGCCTACTTCGATGCGAGCTTGAGCGACAAACGCAGCACTGCTCTTGCCTGATTCACGAGCCTCGATGCGGCAGAGAAATCAGCTTCTTACGAGGTTCTCGAGCGCCCGCAGATAGGTCCTCAGAGGTGTGCCGGTGGCGCCAAAGCCGGTGCCCGGGTGGTCGCCGGCCCAGTTCCAGGTGGACGCGAAGATGTCGGCGTGGACGAGCGGGTGGCGCGCGAAGTGGAGCAGGAAATGCGCCGCGTTGCGTGAGCCCGCAGCCGCCGGCATGTAGCCCGTCAGGCGGGCGGTGTTCTTGAGGTCGGCCTCGTCGTCGCGGTTGGCTTCGAAGTGCCACGGGCGCGCCGGAAAGAAGTGCAGGTCCTCGCCGGTCTCGATCGAGCTCTGCGAGAGCGCGTGTTCGAGCGCGGCGTCGGCGAAGTGGATCGGCGTCGCGTGTGGCCCATAGGCCTGCAGCGCCGCAGTGGTCAGCGTCGCAAAACACAACGTCGTCTCGGGGGCGAAGCGCTCTTCGGCGTACGACAAAGCGTCGGCCAGGACGAGCCGTCCTTCGGCATCGGTGTGGTCGATCTTCACATTGAGGCCGCGGTGGCTCTTCACGACGGTGCCCGGACGCATGGCGTTCTCGCCGACAGCGTTCTCACATGTGGGGATGACCATCACCAGTGGGCGCGGGTAGCCGATGAGGACGAGGTGGCGGAAGGCCGCGAAGACCAGCGCCGCGCCGGCCATGTCGTTGCGCATATGCGAAACGAACGACTCGTACGGCTTCACGTTGATGCCGCCCGTGTCGAAGGTGATGCCCTTGCCGAGCAGCATGAGCGGGCTGTCGGACACGCTCTCGTTGTTGGGTTCCCAGCGCGCGATGACGAGGCGCGGCGGCGAGACCGTGCTCGCCTGGCCCACCGCCAGCAGGAGTCTCAGGCCGTGCTCCGAAAGTGCTTCCTCGTCGAGTACTTCGACCTCGATCCGGCCCGGCAGGTCATGGCGCTCGACGAGGTCTGTGAGCGCCTCGGCGTCGCGGGCGATGGCGAGGCTCGTGCGGGTCGCGGGGTCCTCGTTGACCCAGCTCCTGAAGAGGTCTTCGCTGCTCGCATAGCGCTCGTCGTCGAGGCTGCTCAGCGCCAGGCCAGCGCCATTGCTCCCGCGTTTCGGGCCGAAGGCGCGGCGCAGATCGAGGCCGATGGCCGAACGCACCGCTGTCGGGACACCATTGGCTTTGAGGGTCACACCCGCGCCCCCGAGGTCAAAGAGTCGCCGGGTCCGGCGCACGACCTGGTCGACGAGCCAGCGCACGGCCGCGACCGGAAGAGTCCAGTCCGCCGCCAGGTAGAGCGACACGTGTGTCCCGGCGTCGTCCTGGAGCGGGGACACCGCAACCCGCGCCCTGATACCCGCGGGGGCAAGGGCTGGGGCCGCGTCGGACGGCAGTTCGGGGTTCGCGACGAGGTGCACCTCGAGGTGTCGGGTCGTCTTTCCACTTGTCGTCATGGCTTGCTAGTACCCTGGGGTTTCTCGGCGACGAGGAGGCGCGCGCCGTCGACGGCGACGACCTCGACGGTCGCGCCGCGGGCGATCTGGGCACCGCGGATGGTGATGGCCGTCCAACGGACCTGGTCGAGCTCGACGACGCCGGCCATCAGGTCGCCGTCGATGGGCTCGATGCAGAGGGCCGGGCGACCCGGCAAGGCCCGGGAGCCCAGGCGCTGGGTGCGACGGCTTCGATGGAGGAAGCGGCGGGCCGGCACGACGAACGCGATGCCGAGCACGAGGAAGATGGCGATCTGCACGCCTGTGGGCGCTCCGAGCCAGGCGGCCAAGGCCGCGAAGAGGGCTGATAAGCCAAAGCTTCCGATGACGAAGGCCGGGACGAGCATCTCGAGGATGAGGCCGACTGCGCCGCCGACGAGCCAGATGACGCTCGGGTGGATGCCGTGGATGCCATTGATGAAGCCGAGAGCCGGCATCCCGAGCCAGGCCATGGCGGGCAGGGCGATGCCGTCGAACACAACAGGGCGGGTAGGAGACGAGCACATACGATGGGCCGCTCGTTCAGCGGTCGAGGCCGCGACTGCCCTGCGCGGTTGTCTCATCGGAGGTCCGGACATCTCGAGGCACCCTGCCAAAAGGAGGGTCCATCCGTAGGTCCGATGCCACCCGTCGTCAACTCATGTGTTGGAAACCTCTCGACCGCGGAGGAAACCCTTCGTTCGCTCCGCTGACCTCCGCTTCGACCAACTCTCAATCTCCGATGCGTAGGCCCAGGCTCGCTTGCGGTTCAGGGCGGTTCAGAATGCGGCTGAATACAAGCAGGTGGGTCAGGATCACGAGCGGGACGACGAGGGTCGGCAGAAAGACGTAGGGCGGACGACTGATGGCCGCGACGAGGAGCGGGTCCTGCAGGACGAAGAAGCCATACTGGGCGGTGGCCACCACGAGCAGGATGTCGGCGAGCCCAAAGACGTTCCAGGCCAGGGCCACGCGGCGACCGGCCTTCGCGCTGCCCCAGGTCAGGGCCACGATTACCGGGAGGGCGAGGCCTCCTGCTAGAATGTCGCCCCAGCCCCCGCGTTCTGCGAAGAAGGCCGGCAGCGTGCCGCGCCCCATCTCGACCAGGAAGAGGGCGCCGAATCCGATGCGGACCAGGTGCCAGCCGACCAGCAGCCGCAGGTCGATGCGGCCGATCCAGGCCTGCAGGTTGGCGGAGCGGCGCCACGTCAGGATGGGCGCGGCGACCGAGCAGACCAGCAGGACAGGAATGAGTCCGTTACTGGCCTGGAGTGCGCCAGAGAGGCCCAGTGTGACGGTCAAACCGACCCAGACGAGCGCGGCGGAGAAGAAGGCGATTGGCAGCGGCGGGCGGGGCGCTGAGAGGTCGGGCGAAACGGCCGGATTCATGGCATGGGTCCTGGGCTGAAGTGTGGCGCACGACGAGCTCGTCATACGCTGCAGCGTGAAAAGACAGGGTGCCGAGCCGACCAGGCATTGGCACCGGACCGGCGGCGACGACACGTCGACTTTCCGCATGCGCGTCGAGACGTCGGCAGTGCGTTTAGAAAGAATCGTGCCATCAGGGCGGGGTGCAATTGGGTCGCATCGAACGTGTAGATGAAGCGGGGACGCGGCCGGGAGCGTCGGGATCCCGACACATGCGCGTCGGCGTTCCGACGGAAGCGCCGGCCGATTCGACGGTTTGGGGGCCGACAGCTGGGGGCCCGACGGTTGGGGGGCCGACGTTTGGGGATCCGGCCGTCGGTTGGAGAGGTCTGAGGGAGCGCCGGGTGTCTCAGGTCGGCGCGTCCTTCCTCAAAGCGAGGCCCCTCATCGCCGCGCCCATCGCGGTGCTGCAGGCCTCCCTGCTCGTCGCCTCCGGGGCGCCCGCCGCGCAGCGCCTGACACTCGGAGCGAGTCTTGGCGCGATGCTGACCTTCTTTGTCGCAGAGGCGCTGGTCGCGCGCCGGCGAACCGTGAGTCGGCGTTGGCTCGGGGTGTCCCTCGCGCTGACGGCTCTCTTGTTGTCGGTCGGGGCCGCGCTCTCGGGTGGGGCTTCGAGCCCTCTGTTCGTGCTTGTGCTCGCGCCGCTGGTCGTGGGTTTTGCGGCCTTCGGGCGGCGTTGGGAGACGTTCGCGACGATGGTGGCGGTGGCGTTCCTGGCCCTCGGCCTGACGTTGCTCGACGGGCCGTGGCCGCCCATCGCGGAGCCCCACGCGAGCTGGATGCGCCTCGTGGCGTTCATCGCGACCGCAGCGCTGGCCTGGGTCGGAGTCGCATCGCTGGTCGATGCGCACGCCGAGACCGCAGCGACGCTCGACGTCATGCGGCGCACGACCCTGGACGAGGCGGCTTCACGAATGCGGGAGGTCGAACAGGTCGGGGCGCGGGTCGCGCACGAGGTGAAGAACCCACTCGCGGCCATCAAGGCGCTGTTGCAGCTCGTCGTGAAGCCGGCGAGCGAGGGGGCCGCGGTCGACGAGAGGACTCGCACGCGCCTTGGGGTCGCGCTTGGTGAGACCGAGCGGGTCGAGACCATCGTCAGGGACTATCTCGCCTTCTCGAGGCCGCTTTCGGACCTGCGCACCCATCCAACAAACTTGTTGCAACTGTGCCGCGAAGTGGTCGACATCCTCGAGGCGCGCGCTCGGGAGCGCGGTGTGGCGCTGGGTGCGACAGGGGCGCCGCTCGAGTGGGGCGTGGACCCGCGGCGGATTCGTGAGGCCCTGCTGAACCTGGCCGACAACGCCGTGCAGGCGACCCCGCGGGGAGGGCGTTGTGAGCTGTCGGTGGCCGCCGTCGGTGGGGATGCGGTCGTCATGGTGCGCGACGATGGTCCGGGTCTCCCGCCCGAGATCGCGAAGGCGCCTGGGACTCCGTATGCGACGACGCGACCGGGGGGGACCGGGCTCGGGTTGACGCTTGCGCGTGCCGCCGTCGAGCAGCATCAGGGCACGCTGCGGTTTGAGTCCGGCCTCGGTCGCGGTACGATCGTCACGATGACGCTGCCTAGGATCTCCAAAATCGGAGGTGCCCCTTGAACGGCGCCACCGTGCTCGTGGTGGACGATGAGCAGGCCGTGCGTTTCGCGGTGGCGGAGGTCCTGCGCGACCGCGGTTTCGAGGTCCTCGAAGCCGAACACGGCGCCGCCGCGCTGAGCCTTTTGGAACGGGCGGACGCGGTCGTCTCGGACATCGCGATGCCGGTCATGGACGGGTTGCAGCTCTTGCGCGAGGTGCGAGCGAAGGCCCCGTGGGTGCCGGTCGTGCTGCTCACGGCGCGCGGGTCGGAGCGCCTGGCGGTCCAGGCCATGAAGGATGGCGCCGCCGACTACCTCGCAAAACCCTTCGACATCGATGAGCTGGTGTTGGCGGTCGAGCGCGCGCTGGAGTCGGCGTCCCTCAAGCGTGAGAGCCGGCAGGCCGCAGCTGAGCGGGCTCTCGGCCGCGGATTCGTCGCCGAGAGCGCTTCGATGAAGGCGCTGATGGCCCGGGTGGAGCGCCTTGCAAGGCGTGATGTTCCGGTGTTGGTTCGTGGGGCGACAGGGACTGGAAAGGAGCACATCGCGACGCTGCTGCATGCGTTGTCCGGACGGGCGAAGGGGCCGCTCGTGCGCTTCAATGCGGCGGCACTGCCGACGGAGCTGGCGGAGTCCGAGCTGTTCGGGCATGCCCGCGGGGCCTTCACAGGGGCCCACGGCGCTCGCCATGGCTTCTTTGCGCGGGCGGACCGCGGAACGCTGGTCATCGATGAGGTCGGCGAGCTGTCGCCGGCCCTTCAGCCCAAGCTGCTACGCGCGCTACAGAATGGGGAGATCCAGCCCGTCGGCGCAGGCCGCACCGAGACGGTGGACGTGCGCATCGTGGCCTGTACCAATCGTGACCTGCTGGCTGAAGTGCGGGCCGGTCGCTTTCGGGAGGACCTGTATTATCGGCTCGCCGTGGTCGAGCTGGAAGTGCCTGCGCTGGCCGCGCGCCGCGACGATATCGCGCCGCTGGCCCGGTTGTTTGCGAGCCGGGCCGCCGAGCGTTTCGGCCTCGACGAGGTCCGCCTGTCCGACCGGCTCGTCGATGCGCTCGTCGCGAGGGATTGGCCGGGCAACGTGCGCGAGCTCGAGAATGCGCTGAGCCGCCTCGTTGCAGATTCGGAGGGGGGCCTCATCGACGCAGCGGGGGAATCATCTGGTGCGCCGACTGGTGCGTCCCAGTTGGGGGCCGCACCCGGCGTCATGGCCCAATGGGAGCCGTCGGAAGCCGCCAGGACCAGACCCGCTGGAGGGCCTGGCGACCTCGTCCCGTTGCGAGCACAGCTCGAGAGCCTCGAGCGCCGCTTGGTGATAGACGCCCTGGCGGGATCGCATAATAATCGCGCCGAGGCCGCGCGCCGACTCGGCTTGTCGCGTGTCACTCTGCTCGACCGTATGAAACGATTGGGGATCGCCTGAGTATGGCCGTGCGAAGTCGGGCTCGTGACGCGTCGACCCGCACGGCGGGCCCGAGGTGAGGTGGCTCGAGTCAGAGACGCGTTGCGTAGAGTTGTCGACAGGTCGGTGAAAACGCGTTTACCGTCCTGCCGCGCCGGGTCCATGAGGCGGGTAGGCCTCTCGTGTTCACGTGCGGTCCCGACCCGGCGGCAGCGTCCCTTGTGGTGGAGAGCAGGCGATGGGCGGGCAGGACGAAGAGCAGATGGGCTTCGACGAGCGAACGGGCGATCTCCTCGCGCGGCGGACTCGCGCGAAGCGGAGGCGTCTCGGCCCGGAGCCCGACGACCTGGAACAGGTCGCGAGCTGGCTCGATGGCTCGCTCGGTGAGGCCGAAGGACAAGCGGTCGAACGCCGTGTCGAAGCCGATCCGGAGCTTCGTGAGGTGGTCGCCGAGCTGAGGCGACATGAAGCCACCGCCCCAAAGTTGGTCGTCGGCGGGGCGAACGTCGTCTCGCTGGCCGCCCATCGCGAGCGTGCAAGTCGCGCTGAGGTCGTCGGTGTGCCCTCACTCGGAGCCGCGCCCCAGGCCTCCAGACGCAGCCCCGGTCTGCAACGTATCGTCCTGTCGATCGGAGGCGTTGTCGCCATCGCCGCGATCGTATTCATCGTGACGCGGCCGGCCGGACTGGTCGAACAGGGTACGGCCGGAGCCGGCCTCGGGGTCGCAGCTGCGGAGGCCACGTTGTCCGCGAGCTACGTCGACCGGACGAGCTGCACCATCGGTGGGACCCTCGCCGCCGACGGAGAGCGTCGAATCTGGCTCGTAGGTGCGGCCGGTGCGGTGGACCTCGGGGTCACGAAGCCGGGGGCCTTCAAATTGAAATCGGAGCGCTGTGTCCAGGGCGTCTGTGGGCGACTCGTCGCACTCCCGCCCGCTGCGCCGGCCCCAGCTGTCGATGCTGCCTGTGAGGTCACGAGCGCCCCGAGCGGAGCAGCCTCGGTCCGCCTCGATTGAGCGGACCCAGCGCGGCCCGAATCAGGCGCGGGCGCGGACCGCGAAGCGATGTGAGGCGCGGTCTGACAGGCTCGGGATGAGGATGACCGCGACGCCGACACCAAAGAGGAGGCCTCCGATGTGGGCGGCGTGATCGACGCCCGCCCCGCCCGAAGCCGCACCGATGGCGAAGTTGGATACCAGCGTCAGCCCGCCGCCGACCGTGCCGGCCGTGTAGCGCAGCGGGATACGCCCGTGGCGGCGCGAGAACCAGATCCCGAGCGACAGGCCCAGCCCGGCGAGCCCGGCGACGCCTGCGGAAGCGCCGACGGTAGCGAAGGTCCAGCCGAAGGCGGACTTGGCGAGCACGCTGATGAGCCCGCCGAAAGCCGCTGCCCCTAGGAAGAAGCCGACGAAACGAGACGGGCCCAACACCCGTTCCAGCACCGGGCCGAGCGACGCAAAGGCGAGCATATTCAATAAGATGTGGCGCAGGTCGGCGAGGTGGATAAAGGCATAGGACAACAGGGTCCAGGGCCTCTGGAGGCCCGTCTCGAGCCTGAGCGCTTGTTTGATCGCATCACTCGAATCTCGCCCGGCGACGCCAAGAGCGAGATGGACCGCAAAGCAGGCCGCGATGAGGCACCACACCGCGAACGGCTCGGGGCTCGTGAACATCTGCTGGAAGCTGCGGCTGAGGTGGCGCTCGGTGCGGATGTCGGCCTGGGCCTGCCTCAGAGCGGCGACCTCGGCCAGCAGGTCGAGGCGGTCTCTCACGGGGTCGATTCGCGACGGGGAGCCGATGTGCCGGAGCAGCGCGTTCTTGGGCCAGGTGATGAGGCGATCGAAGTGGCGCGTCAGTGGGTCGAGCGAGGCGGGCGTGATGCCAAGCGCGTCCTTGCGGCTCCTCGCGAGCTCGCGCAGCGCCTCGGGCATCGCGCTCGAGGTGGTGGCTGCGGCGATGGCGACGGGCGACGCGTCCCGCTCGAGGTAGGCGCGGATGAGGTCCATGGAGACCCCCTCCAGCTCGGGTTGCCAGGCCGTCCGCAGCCAGTAGGGTAGCCGGTCCCAGAGCGCAAGCGCCGCAAGGCGCCCATCGAGGCGCGAGAGCGCCTGGGTCTGACCTGGCTGGATCGGTGACGCGAGGCTCGCAGAAGCGCGTCGTCCTTGTGGAGGTTCGCCCATGGCCTCCCATCGGATGTCTTGCGATGGCGGTCAAGAACACAGGGGCTGATCGCGGTGACCACACAGGTGCGTCGCGGCAATCGGGCAAAAAAAAGGAGCGACCAGGTCCTTCATCAGGACCCGGAACGCTCCGTCGAGAGTCACTACCGGGCGCGAATCACCGCGCCCGCATAGGGTTTCTCAGAAGTCGCGACCGCGACCACCGCCGCCGCCACCGCCGCGACCACCGCCGCCGCCGCCGAAGCCGCCGCCGCCACCGCTGCGACCACCACCGCCGCCGCCGCCGCCGAAGCCGCCGCCGCCACCGCCGCGACCACCACCGCCGCCGCCGCCGCCGAAGCCGCCGCCGCCACCACCGCCACGACCGCCGCCGCCGCCGCCGAAGCCGCCACGACCACCACCGCCGCCGCCACCACCGCCACCGGCGCGCTCCTGCGCTTCGTTGACGCGGATGGTGCGCCCATCGAGCTGCTTGCCGTCCATGTCGGACGCGGCCTCATCGGCCTGCCCGGGATCATCGAACGTCACGAACCCGAAGCCACGGCTACGGCCAGTCTCGCGGTCAGTGATGACCTTGGCGTCGCTGACAGTACCGAAACGCTCGAACGCCTGACGCAAGCTCTGATCGGTCGTACCCCAGTCCAGGCCGCCGACAAAAAGTTTCTTCGACATGATTCTTTTCCGACGCGAGTGTGCATTCTCGCACACCCGCCGCTGCTCGACCATCCCCGGTTGGTTCCGGCAAATGGCGGATCTTCTGAGTTAGGCCCGAGCCCCTAGGCACTTGTTCGGCGCGGCCGCCACCAGGAGATACGCAAGCAGTCGGTCCAGACGAGCCGGGCTGGCTACAAGCGTTGAAGATTACGGGATCCGAGGGGAGGTCGAAGGAAACCGGAAGGCGAGAAGCACAGAACGGTCAGCCGTCGAACGAGACTCGAAATACCAGAAACCAGACCTCCAAGGCCCGCTGTCTCGGAAAGCGGACGAACAGGAACGAAGTATCACATCGCTCGTGAGCACCGCCAGAACCAGATTCACACCTGGCGAAAAAAGGCGCACTCTGCGGCGATGGCGCCTGCGGACAAGGACGGGACGAAGTCGGGACAACATTCGCAAGAGCCGCCACCGCTGCCCGCGAAGACCGGGCGTGGCACTCGGGTTCTCGTCGGGTCGCGGCCGACGCCTGGCGATCTGTCGAAAGCGGCGGCGTTGGCTTCGGACGGAATGGCTCCCGCACCCGCGCTCCGCGCTCCCGTCCAGGTGGCGACGCGCCGGGTCGGACCCGAGTCGCGGGCTGACGCGCCGACCATCGCCGCCACGAATCCCCGTCTGCCGTCCGAACCCGGTCCGCGGACCCGCTCATCGACGCGCCGCATGACGGACCTCTTGCGCTGGGCGCGGTCGTTCGGGGCGGAGCCGCAGGTGGCGCTCGACGCGGTGGCGCCATCACGGCCTGCGGTAGGCGCGCGGGCCACACAGTTCGAACCGACGGAACCCGTGGAACCGGGCCATGCGGGCAATACGATCGAGACGGTCGACCCGGACGCGCGCTACGGCGCCGAAGGAGTGCTCGGGCGAGGCGGGGTCGGCGAGGTGGATCTCGTCCTGGACCACGACCTCGGGCGGCGGGTCGCGCGTAAGCGGCTCCGCAGCGAGTACCGTGGGGACCCGACACTGCTGCAGGCCTTCCTCGAAGAGGCGATGATCACCGGAGCGCTCGAACATCCAGGGATCGTTCCGGTTTATGACCTCGGGGTGAGCCCGGGTGACGGGCCCTGGTACACGATGAAGCGGCTCGAGGGTGAGCCGCTCTCGACGGTGTTGTCGCGGCTTCGACAGGGGCACGCCGAGACGCTGGTCCGCTGGCCGCTGCCGCGCCTGGTCGAGGTCTTCGTCCAGGTGCTGCGGGCGGTGGCGCACGCCCACGAACGGCGCGTCATCCATTGTGACCTGAAGCCGGGCAACGTGCTCGTCGGTGAGCTCGGCGAGGTCGTCGTGGTCGATTGGGGGCTCGCGAAGGTCATGGGGGAGGGTGGCAAGGACCAGGCGCGCGCCCGCCTGTGGAGCGGGTCTCCTGGCTATATGCCGCCTGAGCAGGCGTTGAGCGACGACTTCGAGGCGTTGACCGCGGCGAGCGATATCTGGGCGCTGGGGGCCATCCTCTATGAGTTGATGGCGCTGGTGGTGCCGCAGGCGGGGCCCGATGGTGGAGTGCCAGAGCCGACGGCCGAGGTCCCGTACTCGCCCGTCTATGGGATGAAGGCGCGCGCACAGCTCGGGCCCTATCGGCGGGAGACTCCGGCGGCACTCGTGGCGGTTGCGGAGCGGGCGCTGCGGCATGAGCCGCTCGAACGATACCTGAGCGCGCGCGAGATGTTGTCCGAGGTCGAGAGCTGGCTGCAGGGCAGCCGTGAGCAGGAGCGGCGCGAGTCGCGTGTCATCTCGGCCGCACGGACGGCGGACGCAGCGCTGGTCGGTCACACGGCCGACGCCTTCAAGCTGGCCGAGGTCACGGACCTGCTGTTGGAGGCGCTGGCGGTGGCACCCGGTCGGCCCGAGCTGGTGTGGCGCTCGAGCGCGCTCTATTGGCACATCTTCCGGCTCCTGCACCTGGCCTCGCCTGGCGAGATGCGCGCGGACTATACCCGGATGCTGGACCGGCTTGCGGCCATGGTGGTGCCGGCGCCTGAGTCGACGAGCGGCATCGCGCCATGGCTCGAAGCGCTCGATGAGGTGGCTGACGAAGCGCCGCAGGTGCGGGCCCTGGCTGAGCGGCTGCGCGCTTTGCACGCCGCGCCGTTGTTCGCGTCGCTCGATGGACATGAGCTGTTGCCGGTCGCGAGCGCGGTCGAGGCGCGCCGGTTTGCGGCTGGCGAGGCGCTGGTGCGCGAAGGGGAGCGTGGAGACGCCTTGTGGGTGCTGGTCACTGGCCAGGTCGAGGTGACGGCGCAGGGCAAGACGCTCAATGTGTTGGGCCCGCCGGCGTGTTTTGGTGAGATCGCGCTGGTCGATCGGTCGACGCGGACGGCTTCGGTGGTGGCGCAGTCGGACGTGATGGCGCTGACGCTCACGGCCGAGCGGTTCGACGGACTGGTGAAGCAGCATGGGGCGATTGCGCTCGGGGTGATGCGGCTCATGGCCGAACGGCTGAGGCGGGCGACCGAGCGCGAGGTCGGAAAGCGTTGACCCATTAGCCTGGAATTGTCGGGGTCAAACGTCTGCTCGCGCCACGTCGCAGGCCCGCGACGAAGCGGGCCGGAGCGTGCGCGAGCGATCCGAATCACGTCGCATGCGTTTCCATCTCCACGTGGTGCCGAAACGCATAGCGACGTCCGTCATGACGCTTGGCGGGGTTCAACGGAGCGGGTATGGTCCCGCCGCTTCGGCGCCGGGGTTAGGCCTGGCGAACGCCGGGGCGGCGGAGGACGTCGTGACGGAAGTGACAGGTGCCGAGATCTCGAAAGCGGCGGAACCGACACGAACGGCCCTCTACGAGATCCATCGCGCAGCGGGGGCGAAGATCGTGCCGTTCGCCGGGTTCGCGATGCCGCTGCAATACGACGGCATCCTGGCGGAGCACGCGCGGGTGCGGACCGGTGTCGGCCTGTTCGACGTGTCACACATGGGTGAGGTCCGCGTGACCGGGCCCGACGCGCTGGCGGCGGTGAATCGGCTGATCACGAACGACCTGCGGCGGGTGGAGGACGGGCGGGCGCAGTACACGGCGCTCTGCCGCGAAGACGGCACCATCGTCGATGACCTCATCTGTTATCGGATCTCCGAGCAGGAGATCTTCATCTGCGTGAACGCCTCCAATCGCCACAAGGACGTCGCCCACATGCGAGCGCACCTGACGGGTGATGCGGTGCTGGTCGATGAAAGTGAATCGTATTCACAAATCGCCGTGCAAGGGCCCAATGCGCCGAAGCTGCTGCGGCGGGTGCTCGGCGAAGCGGCGAAGATGAAGCCGTTCCGCATCGCGACGCTGACGCCCGAGTTGCTCGGCGGGGCGAGCTGCAAGCTTGCGACGACGGGCTATACCGGTGAGCCGGGTGGCGAGATCTATTGCCGCAACGAGGACGCGGCGGTGTTGTGGAAGGCCCTGATGGAGAAAGGCGCCGACCTCGGGGTCGGGCCGGTCGGGCTCGGGGCGCGCGACACGCTGCGGCTCGAGATGGCCTATTGCCTGTATGGCAACGACATCGACGACACGACGACACCGCTCGAGGCGGGGCTCGGCTGGGTGACGCGGCTCGACAAGGACGACTTCGTCGGACGTGCGGCGCTGCTGGCTCAGCAGGAGCGCGGGGTCGGGATGCGACTCGTCGGGATCGAGGTCGGGGACCGCGGCATCGCGCGCCACGGCTACGCCATCAAGGTCGATGGCGAGGTGGTCGGGCGCGTGACGAGTGGGACCTTGTCGCCGACGACGGGGCGCTCGGTTGCGATGGCCTATGTGCCCGTTTCGCATGCGGAGCCGGGTGCTGAGGTGGTGGTCGACTGCCGCGGCAAGGACAAGCCGGCGCGGGTGGTGACGACCCCGTTCTATACGAAGCCGGCCTGAACGCGGGCTGCAAGTTCACCCGGGGTATGGCGAGGGCGCCGATACCTCAAAAATCGAGATATCTCGAGACAAGCCGAGGGAGCTCAACGATGTCGAAAGTGCCTGCCGACCTCAAGTATACGAAAGACCACGAATGGGCCCGCATTGCTGGAAACCTGGTGGTGGTTGGGATCACCGACTACGCGCAGGACCACCTGGGCGACGTCGTGATGGTCGAGCTGCCCAAGGTCGGGACGAGCGTCACGGCGCACAAGGCGTTCGGGTCGGTCGAGTCGCCCAAGAGTGTGAGCGACCTGTTCGCCCCGGTGACGGGCAAGGTCACACGCGTCAACTCGGCGTTGGATGACAACCCCGAGAAGGTCAACGGCGATTGCTACGGCGACGGCTGGGTGTGTGAGATCGAGGCGAGCGACACGAGCGAGCTCGACGCGTTGTTGGATGCGGCCGCGTACGAGGCGTACCTCGGGACACTCGACGGCTGAGATACGAGGGCGCAGCAAGCAGCGCCCCTACAACGAGAATCGACTGGACCGAACGGCGACGCGGCAGCGTCGCAACGGCTTGAAGGGGCGCCGCAAAGGGCGCCCGCCACGGGAAAAACGAGGGCGCAGCAAGCAGCGCCCCGACAGAGTGAATGGTGAACCGTTCGAACACACCGCGGCGGTGTGCGACGGACGGGAGCGAGGGCGCAGCAAGCAGCGCCCCTGCAACGAGAATCGACTGGGTCAGAACGCGACGCGGTAGCGTCGCAGCGGCTTGACGGGGCGCCCCAACGGGCGCCCGCCACGGGAAAAACAATGAGATATATTCCGCATACTGAGGGGGATATCCGGTCGATGCTCGAGACGATCGGGGTGCCCAGCGTGGACACGCTGTTCAACTCGATCCCGGAGGCGTTGCAGCTCCATCGTGAGCTCGATGTGCCGAGCGCCATGGCCGAGTCGGACCTGAAGCGGCATCTGGTGTCGCTGGCCAACCAGAACATCGCGATGGGGCAGGCCAAGGCGAGCTTCCTGGGTGGTGGGGTGTACCGGCATTATGTGCCGATTGCCGTGTCGCAGCTGCTGTTGCGGGGCGAGATCTACACCGCCTACACGCCCTACCAGCCGGAGATCGCGCAGGGGACGCTGCAGATCATCTTCGAGTTCCAGACGATGGTGTCGGAGCTGACGGGCTGCGACGTCGTGAACGCGTCGATGTACGACGGCTCGACGGCCCTGGCCGAGGCCGCGCTGATGGCGCTGCGGGTCATGCGGGACAAGCCTCAGCGGGTGATCCTGTCGCGCGCCCTGCACCCGGAGTGGCGCGAGGTGACCCGAGTCTTCCTCGAGAACCTCGGTGCGAGTGCTGTGGACGCGCCGATTGGGGCCGACGGACGGACGGACCTGGCGGCGGTGGAAGGGCTGCTGGCGGACGGGGCGACGGCATTGTGTGTCGGGTACCCGACGTTCTACGGGACCTTCGATGACCTCGAGGGGGCGCGCGCGTTGTGCGACAAGCACGGGTCGCTCCTGATTGCGGCCTTCCAGGAGGCGGTGAGCTTCGGGATCGTCGAGCCGCCAGGCCAGCTCGCGGACATCGTGGTCGGTGAAGGGCAGAGCCTCGGTGTGCCGGCCAGCCTGGGTGGGCCGCATCTGGGGATCTTCGGGACCCGCGAAAAGTTTGTGCGCCAGATGCCGGGTCGGCTCGCGGGCGAGACGGTGGATGCGCGTGGCAACCGCGGGTTTGTCCTCACGATGAGCACACGCGAGCAGCATATCCGGCGCGAGAAGGCGACGAGCAATATCTGCACGAACGTGGCGCTGATGGCGACCTCGGCGACGATCGCGATGACGCTGACGGGGCGGGCGGGGCTCGAGCTGGTGTCGCGAGCGTCCCATCTGAGGGCCGAAGAGACGAAGGCGAAGGTCCTGGAAGTCCCCGGGTTTTCATTGTTTTTCGCGGACTCGCCGACGTTCAACGAGTTCGTGGTCAGGACACCAAAGCCGGCGGACGAGATCGTGCTGAAGCTGGCGGGTGAGAAGATCGGCGCGGGCATCGCACTCGGTCGGTATGCCGGCGAGCTGAAGAACGATGCGCTCTCGCATGCGCTCTTGATCACGGCCACGGAGCTCACGACGAGTGAGGACATCGCGGCTTTGTGTGAGGCGCTCGCGCGCGTCTGAGCTCGAGCAAGAACAATAGGGGGACCCCATGACCGGGTTTTTCGAGCGCGCGCAGAGGTGGGACACCATCGTCGTGGGGCTCGGGGTCATGGGGGCCGCGACGCTATGTGAGCTGGCGCGGCGGGGCCAGCGGGTGCTGGGCCTCGAGCGTTTCGATGTGCCACATGCGTACGGCAGCTCACATGGCGGGACGCGGGTCATTCGGAAGGCGTACTACGAGGACCCGGCCTATGTGCCGCTGCTCGAAGAGAGCTGGGACGCCTGGCGACGGCTCGAGGGTGAGGTCGGCGAGACGCTGCTCCTGCAGACCGGCGGGCTGCACTTCGGGCCGGCCGACAGCCCCGAGCTGGGGCAGGTCCTGGCAGCCGCAGCGTCGCATGGGCTCGCGCATGAGGTGCTCGGGGCAGCGGAGATAAGGCAGCGATTTCCGATGTTTGTCCCGGGTACCGGCGACATCGGGGTGGTCGAGCGGGATGCCGGGCTCTTGTTCGCGGAGCGCTCGGTCATGGCGTTCGCATCGCGAGCGATGCAGCTCGGGGCGCGGATCGAGGCGCGGGCGATGGTGCTCGGTATCGGGCTGGACGGTGAGCGGGTCGTCGTGACGACGGCCGATGCGCGGCATGAGGCCGACCGGGTGGTATTGGCGCTCGGGCCTTGGTGGCCGTCCTATGCACCGCTGAGGGCGCCGCTGCCGCTGACGGTGACACGCCAGGTGCAGTGCTGGGTGGCGCCCGCGGACCGGACAGCGTTTCGGCCAGAAAACTTCCCGATCTTCATGCGTTATGCGGGAAGGGGCGAGGTGGGCGGGGGCGGTGAAGCCGCGCCATCGTCGGGCGACCCGCTGGTCTACGGACTGCCGGAGGCACACTTCCCGGGGCTGAAGTTGGCGGTGCACGCGCAAGGCGCGCTGTGTGACCCGGAGTCGGTGGACCGCGAGGTGGACAACGACGACCTGATGCCGATCCGGCGCTTCATCGAGCGGCACCTGCCGGGCGCCGCGGGGCCACTGCTAGGGGCGCGGGTGTGTATGTATACCAACACGCCCGATGGGCACTTCGGCCTGGGTGCGCACCCGGACGACCCGCGGGTCGTGTGTGCGATGGGGTTTTCGGGGCACGGCTTCAAGCTAGCGCCAAGTGTGGGAAGGCTGCTCGCGGACTGCGTGACCGACCCCATGGGCGCCAGCGGCGAAGGTCCGGGCATGCCGGGGCTCTTCGCGCTCGACCGTATGGGTACACGCTGAACGTCACCCGCCCTTGGCGCGGTTGAGTCGGGCCTTGGGGCCTAAGCGGATCGTTCGAGCCCCGAGCGCTGGAGGCAGCCTACGAGCTCCGAGCGGGCGCGGGCGGCGATGTGGGCGCGGTCCATACGGGTCAGGACGCCGTCGCGGACGAGGACCTTGCCGGCGACCAGGACATGGCGGACGGCGGAGCGCTCGGTGGCATAGACGAGACGCGACGGGAGCGGGCCGCCCGGTCCGGCGAGGAGGTCGTCGAGGTGGACGACCTGGAGGTCGGCGATGAAGCCCGGGGCGACCTGGCCGAGCTCGTGGCCGAGCCCGATTGCCTCGGCGCCGGCACGGGTCGCCAGGTGCAGGGTCGTGTAGGCGTCCATGGCGGTCGGGCCGTGGATAGGCTTCTGGAGGAGGGCCGCGGTGCGCAGCTCGGTCCACATGTCGAGGCGGTTGTTGCACGGGGCGCCGTCGGCCCCGATGGAGACGTGGACGCCGCGCTTCCGCAGGCCGACCACGTCGCAGATCCCGCTGCCGAGCTTGAGGTTGCTGCTCGGGCAGTGGGCGACACGCGTGCCGCTGTTCGCAAGCTCGTCGCGTTCGGCGTCGTCGAGGTGGATGCAGTGCGCGAGCACGGTTTGAGGCCCACGGATGCCGTGGGCCGCGAGTGCGAGCACATTGCGCTGGCCGGTGCGGGCGTGGACGATGTCGATTTCGTCAACGTTTTCGCTGCTGTGCGTGTGCACGAAGAGGTTGCGTGCTTTGGCTTCGCGGCCGACCGCGGTCAACAGGTCGGGCGTGCACGACAGGATGAAGCGTGGGGCGAAGCCGTAGCGGATCCGGCCCTCGTCATGGCCGTCCCAGCGTTCGGCGAGGGCCAGGGAGTCCGAGATGCTCGACTCGGTCGGCTCGCGCAGGCCGTCGGGGCAGCTCGGGTCGTCCATCATACACTTGCCGGCGACGGCGCGCAGACCGCTCTGGGCGAGTGCTTTGAAGACGGCCTCGGTGTGGTGGACCGTGCCCATGTCGACGATGGCGGTGGTGCCGCCGAGCAGCAGCTCCGCGATGCCGAGGTCGGCCGAGGCGGCGAGGCTGTCGTAGGAATGGCTGGCTTCGAGCGGCCAGATACGGTCGGCGAGCCACTCGAGAAGAGCGCGGTCGTCGGCGAGGTTTCTGAAGAGCGTCTGGCAGAGGTGGATGTGGGTCTGGACGAAGCCCGGCAGCACCGCGCAGCCCGTCGCGTCGATGACCTGGGCGTCGCCGGCGTCGAGGTTGGGGCCGACCTCGGTGATGCGGTTGCCGACGATGCGGACGTCGAGGTTGCCCTGCGTGCGGTTGTCGTCCATCACGAGGACGTTGCCGCCTTTTACGAGGATGTGCGGTTGGGGGTTCGGCTGAGAGTTATCGGACGGGGTCATCAGCCCTGGTCCTTTTGACGACCCGCATGCGCGTTGAGACGTGTGTCTTCCGGCGCCGGGATGAACGAGTATCCGTCTTTCTTTTCAAGGCCTTCGCCCTGGTAGGCAAACGGCAGGACCTGGCGGATGAAGGCCTCGCGGCGCTGTCCGTGTTTGTCGACGGCGATGACGAGCAGGTCGGGCGAGAGCTCGAAGAGGGCCTGAGAGCACATGCCACACGGCATGACGGGGGTGTCGGCGTCGGTGGCCACGGCGACCGCGATGATGTCGGCGTCGCCCGCGGTGACGGCGGCCCCCATGGCTACACGCTCGGCGCAGACACCGACCGGGTAGGAGGCGTTCTCGACGTTGACGCCGAGGTGGACCTTGCCCGAGCGGGAGAGCATGGCCGAGCCGACGTGGAAGCCGCTGTAGGGCGCGTAGGCGCGGGGCTTGACGGCAAGGGCGGCTGCGAGGAGGTCGTCTTTCTGGGCGGCCGTAAGGCCGGGAACGGAGACGTCGGGGGTTGGGGCGGCGGCGGTCATGGGGCCTCGGCTGCGAGCAGGGTGGCGAAGCTCTTGACCAGGGCGAGCAGCTTCGGACCCGCCTGGTTTGCGGTCTCGGCGACCTCGGCGTGGTCGAGCGCCTGGTTCGAGACGCCCGCGGCGTGGTTGGTCACACACGAGAGGCCAGCGACCTTGATACCCATGTGGTTGAGCGCGATGGTCTCGTGCACGGTCGACATGCCGACGAGTGCGGCGCCCAGTGTGCGCAGCATGCGGATCTCGGCCGGGGTCTCGTAGCTCGGGCCGGTGAGGCCGGCGTAGACACCCGCGTGGAGGACGACGCCGGCTTTCTCCGCGGCCCGCTCGAGCGTGAGGCCGAGCTTGGGACAATAGGCCGTGGACATGTCGGGGAAACGTGGGCCGAACTCGGCGACGTTGGGGCCGGTGAGCGGGTTTTTGCCTGTGAGGTTCAGGTGATCCGTGATGCGGCACAAGGCTCCGGGGAGGAGCCACGGGTCGATGCCGCCGGCCGCATTGGTGACGAGCATACGTCTGGCGCCGAGGCGCGCGACGAGTCGGACGTTGAAGACAACCTCGTCGGTGGTGTGGCCTTCGTAGCCATGCACGCGGCCCGACAGGACGGCGACGGGCAGGCCTTCGAGGTGGCCGAGCACGAGCTCGCCGGCATGTCCGATGATGGTCGGGGCCAGGGCGCCTGGGATCTCGGCATACGGGATATGGGTCGCGTTCTCGACCAGGCTCGCCAGGGCGCCTAGCCCGCTGCCGGCCACAATACCGAGGCTCGGCACGAGCGACGTGCGGGAGCGGATGAGGTCGCGCGCGGCGTCGAGGGCGGCGAGGGCGGAGCTTTCTGCGTGGTGGGTCATTCGGTTGGGCCTTTGAGGTGGGCCTGGCGGTTGGGCCTTCGGGGTGGGCCTGGCAGCTGGCGCTTGCGGGTCGCTCGGGAGAGCGGTCAGCCGATGCGCTCGAGGATGAGGGGGCGGGCGGCAGGGGCCGTGGCGCCGACGGTGAAGGCTGCGCGAAGGCGGGCCGTGACTGCGGCGGACGGCTCGGTGCCAGCGTGTTGGATGGTCGCGAGCGGGTCGCCGGCTTTCACGGCGGCGCCGACCTTGCGGTCAATGCGGATCCCGATGACGGGGTCGATGGCGTCGCCCTGGCGCATACGTCCGGCGCCGAGCGAGACGCCGGCGAGGCCGACCTCGCGCCCGTCGATCTGGGTGACGAAGCCGTCCGTCGTCGCGAGGACAGGGGTTTCGTGGGTGGCGCGTGGGAGCTTCGACAAGTCGCCGCCCTGCAGAGTGACCATACGGTTCCAGCGGTCGAGCGCGGTGCCGTCCTGGAGGGATTTGGCGACGCGACGGCGGCCCTCGTCGAAGGGGACACCCAGCGCGAGCTCGACCATGGCGCCGCCCAGGACCTCGGTGAGCTCGACGATGTCGTCCGGGCCGTGGCCGCGAAGGGTATCGATGGACTCCTCGATTTCGTTGGCGTTTCCGACCATGCGGCCGAGGGGCTCGTCCATGCGGGTCAGGAATGCGACGACGCGGCAGCCGGTCTCGGTGCCGACGGCGACCATGCGGCGGGCGAGCTCACGGGCGTCGTCCACGGTCTTCATGAAGGCGCCGGGGCCGACCTTGATGTCCAGCACCAGGCCTTCGATGCCCTCGGCGAGCTTCTTACTCATGATGCTGGCGCAGATGAGCGGGATGGACTCGACCGTGGCGGTCACGTCGCGCAGGGCGTAGAGGCGCTTGTCGGCGGGCGCTATCTCTTCGGTTTGACCGATGATGGAACAGCCGACTTCCGAGAGGACCTGGCGGAAGCGGTCGACCGGGAGAGCCGCGTTGTAGCCGGGGATCGTCTCGAGCTTGTCGATGGTGCCGCCCGTGTGGCCGAGCCCGCGGCCTGCACACATAGGAACGATGACGCCGCAGGCGGCGACTGCGGGGGCGAGCGGCAGCGAGATCTTGTCGCCGACGCCGCCCGTGGAGTGTTTGTCGATGCGGCCCGAGCCGAGGTCCGAAAGGTCGAGGACCTTGCCGGAGTGGAGCATGGCGTGGGTCCAGACGCCGGTCTCACGGTCGTCGAGGCCCCTGAAGAAGATGGCCATGGCGAGCGCGGCCATCTGGTAGCTCGGCATGCGGTCGGCGGAGAATTCCTCGATGATGAAGCGGATTTCGGTGTCTTCGAGGCGTTTGCCGTCGCGTTTCCGACCGATGAGCTCGACGATGCTCGTCACTTGATAAGTCCTGTGGCCAGTGGCGGCGCGGGCGGGGACCGCGCGTGCGGAGCGGGATCCGCGGGACGTCGGGTTCGACGCCGGACCGCATTTGCTACGCCCGCTTGGTGTCGGGGGCAAGGGGCGAGTGTGTCAAATTTCCATGGGGGTTGGCGGTCGGGTTCGGAGGGGCGGGAGGCGACGTCGAGGGAGACGCGGTTTTGGGAGGGGCGGAAGTCAGGGTGGGGATTGCTTCGAAAATCAAGAGACTTTGGGAAGACGAAGACGAAGACAACCACGGAGGCACGGAGACACGGAGGGACGCAACAAGCTCTCCGTGCCTCCGTGTCTCCGTGGTTTTGTTTTCTTATTCAGCACATCACGAGCTCTGGGGCGGGGAGGGAGCATCGGGTGTAGGGTGGGGGCATGGCACAACGCAAAGCAGCAGAGTCGGCTCTTGTGACGGCGGCGCGACTGCTCGATCGTGAGCTGGAAGAGTTCGTCGTCAACGCAGACAACCTTCGGCGCGCGTCGCTCACGACGCAGCGACAGATCGAGCGGGCGCGGGAGCTCCTGGCAGCGGTGGCGGCTGCCGAAGCGTCGATTCGTGAGCGGGTGGGGGCGTTGTCTGGCGCAATCGACGAGGCTATGGGCCAGCACGCCGAAGTGGCAGACGCGATGGCGGGGCGGGCGCCTCATGTGGAGTTGAGGGCTCGCGAGCTGGAGGGGTTGGTCGACCGCTATATCGCTTTGGGGATGCGGCTGAACGCGCTCGCTGGGGCCGGGGCGAGCGGCGGTGGCGAGGCAGGGGCCGTCGCGGTCGAAGTCGACGCGTTGTTGGTGGATGCCAAGAGCGGTGACTTTCCGGACCTCGTTCAGCTCGCGGAGGCGCTGCGAAAACAGGTGGCTGCGGTGGTGGGCAAGCCTAGGTGAGCGGGTCGCGGGGCGCCTTCTTCGCTGGCTGCAGGAGCGCCTGGAAGGGCGACGGAGCTGTGGTGCGGGGGAGGAGTGGCTGAGCCGATTCAGGGGGCCGCGAGGCGTCGGCGTGGCGCGCGGCGAAGCCGGCCGGGTCGCGTTTGAAGGTGAGGCGGCAGGGGTGGCTGCAGAACAACCACTGGCGGCTCATGTAGAAGAGGGACGGGCCCGTCGTGGGCGGAGGCGCGCAAGGGGCGCCGCAGGTCGCGCATGGGATGGTGTCGGGTGGGGATGGAGGCGGCGCCATGTGGGGCCATGTACGCCCGTGGGCTGGGCGGGGCAATGGTCGATGTCGGATGTTGGGTGTCGGATGTTGGACAAGGGCCGGGCAAACGTTTCCCCGACACCCATTCGTAGGGCTTGCCGTGTGGTGGGCGGTGTGGTGACTGGCAGCGGTGGAGACGCTGGTCGTAATCGTCGTGGTGGTGCTGTCGCTCTGGGGGGCGGCAAAGCTCGTCATGCGTCGGCGTAATGCTGCCGGGATTGCGACCGGCATGTCGGGGCGGGCCCTGACCATCGGTGGGCTGGCGACCCGGACCGCGGCGCGGAAAGCGGCGCTGAAGATGCGGTCACTGGTGAGTGGGCAAGAGGCCAAGAAAGAGCTGGAGGCGAAGTACCACCTCAAGAGCTCCGAAGAGGTCGCGGCCGTCATGGGGCAGATGAAGGGAGTCTTCATGAAGCTCGGGCAGGTCGCGAGCTTTGCGCGTGAGTCGTTGCCGCTCGAGGCGAAGAAGGCGCTGGAGTCGCTGCAGAACGACGCGCCGCCTATGGCGTTTTCGCTCGTCGAGAAGGTCGTCGTGGCTGAGCTCGGGCCGATGGCGGACAGGTTTTCGGACTTCGATACGGAGCCGCTCGCGTCGGCTTCGATTGGACAGGTGCACCGCGCGCGGCTGAAGTCAGGCGAGGACGTCGTCGTGAAGGTGCAATATCCCGGCGTCGACGAGGCCATCCGATCGGACCTGCGGTTTACGCAAGGGCTCGTCGCGATGGGCTCGGCGATGTTCCGCAATACCGACACCTCGGCCATGATCGAAGAGCTGAAGGCGCGCCTCATCGATGAGCTGGACTATCGGCTCGAGGCGAAGAACCAGGCGCACTTCCACGAGATCTGGAAGGGCCATCCGTTGATTCGGGTGCCGCGTGTGCATCTACAGCACTCGGCGCAGCGCGTGCTGGTGCAGGACTTCGTGAGTGGCCTGTCGTTCAACGCGTTCGTGGCGGCGGCGACGGCCGACGAGAAGCGGCTCGCGATGTTGGTCATGAACGACTTCGTCTTCGACTCGATGCACCTGTTCAAGATCTTCAACGGCGACCCACATCCTGGCAACTACCTGTTCGAGCCGGATGGGGGTGTGACGTTTCTGGACTTCGGGTGTGTGAAGCGCTTCGAGGGGCCGTTTCTCGGCGGGATCCAGGCGCTCAACCGCGCCATCGTCGAGCGCGACGAGGTGGCCTTCGAGGCCTGTCTGCGGCAGACGGGTATCATCTTGGACGGGCGCCCGTATGACCGCGAACGCTCGTGGGCCTTCTTCGATTATCACGCACGTCCGTTCGCCAAGGACGAGGTCTTCGCGTTCACCTCGGAGTACCTGCACGAGGCGGCCGAGACGATGAAGATCGACACGGTCAAGCGCTTCAACCTGCCGCCGGACCTCATCTTTTTCAACCGGATCACGTTCGGGCTCAACGCCATTTTTGCCCGCCTCGATGCGCGTGAAAACTTCCACCGCTATTACCGCCGGTATCTCTTTCCCGACGAGAATGTGCCGCCTTCGTTGGCACATGTCGGGGTGGAGCTGCCGGCGAAGTTCCTGTCGTCGCGGGCGTGGAACCTCGAGGGCCGGGACGGTTAGGCCGGCTTGTCGAGCGCGTTGATCGGACGCCGCACGGCATAGACGAGCAGCAGGCCCGGGATGGCGGCCATGGCCGAGATGAGGAAGAAGACGGGCCAGCCGAGGTGCTCGGCGGTGGGCCCGGCGACAGGGCCGATGACCTTGGACGGGACGGCTGCGAGCGCAGACAAGAGGGCGTATTGGGTGGCCGAGAAGCGGCGGTCACACAGCGCGGTCAAGAAGGCGACGAAGGCGACCGAGCCGAGACCGGTGGCGAGGTTTTCGGAAACGATGGCGACAGCGAGGTAGCCGAAGTCGCGATGGGTGTCTGCGAGCCCGATGAAGAGCAGGTTCGTGACCGCCTGCAGGACGCCGAACGATAATAGCGCCGTGAAGAGGCGCAGCTTCATCATGAGCGCGCCGCCGATGAACATGCCGACGAAGATGGCGATGACGCCGACGGTTTTACGAAGGGCGGCGACCTCGTCGGGGGCGAAGCCGAGACCCCGCTGCAGGAAGGCCGAAAACAGGCTCGAACCGAAGGCGTCGCCGAGCTTGTAGGTGAGGACGAGCCCGAGGATGGCGACCGTCGCGAGTGCAGTCCGGTTGGCGAAGAGGTTGGTGAAGGGGAGTACGACTGCGTCGGCGAGTGTGCGTGGAGCGACGACGTCGGTGGGTTCGCGTGGGGCCAGGATGGCGGCGAGCGGGCCGAGCATCATGACGCCGGCCATGACGAGGTAGGCGCCCGACCACCCCATTCCGAAGCGCACCGCGAGGAAAGGCACGAGCATGCCCGCGAGCATCATGCCGAGGCGATAACCCCAGGATGCCACGGCGGCGCCAAGGCCTCGTGCGGCTGCGGGCAGGACGTCGGTGCGCCAGGCGTCGACGACGATGTCCTGGGAGGCCGACGCAAAGGCCAGCGTCAACGCATAGACGCCGATGGCGACCGGTGAGAAGGCCGGGTCGGTGAGCGCCATGGCCACCAGAGCCAAGGCGCAGAGCAGCTGGAAGACGGCGATCCAGCCGCGGCGGCGGCCGAGCGCGGCAAACGGAGCGAACGGCTCGAAGCGATCGAGGAGCGGGCTCCACAAAGGCTTCAGGATGTAGGGTAGGCCGACGAGCGAATAGGCGCCGATGTCGCTGATGGAGAGCGTCGGGGCGGCGTCGGCGAGCCACGACTGGAGCGTCGCGTTGCCGAGGTCGTAAGGCACACCCGAGGCGACGCCGAGCCCGGTGAGTGCGACGAGCGACGGCCAGGGCAGGCGAGGGCGCGTGGCCTGGGGCGGTGCTGGCATGGCAGGGGCCGCAGTCGTGGCGGGGGCTGCAGGCGTATTCTTGGAGGTGCGACTCACCTCGGCTAGACGCGTGGAGGCGGGCGCATAATCCTGGGCTGGATCAGGATTTTTTCAGTTGAGATCGTGTTCTGGCGTGCGGCCATGTCGGCCAGCGAAGTGGCGTGCAGGAGGCGCTCGACCTCGAGCTTGATGCCGACCAGGAACTCTTTGATGACGCAGTGCTGGGGCCCGACCTTGATGTGGCAGGGCAGGTCGAGGATGGCGTCGACGCTGGTGAGCGGCCCCTCGAGCACGGAGATGATCTCGCCCACCGAGATGTTGTGTGGGTCGCGCCCGAGCCCGTGTCCACCCTGAGGTCCACGCGAGCTCTTCACGAGGCCAGCCGCGCGAAGTCGCGAGAGGATCTGCTTCAGGTAGTGGGGCGGGATGTCCTGCGCCTCGGAGATTTCGCTGGCCTGGAGCAGCTCGTCGCCGTCCTTCTGCTCCATCACCAGGTACAGCATGGCGCGGAGGCCGTATTCGCCGCGGGTCGAGAGTTTCATCCCGCGCGTTGTATCACTTGCCGTCGACGAAGTCGTCCGTCACGTCGAGGACGGTGACGTCGTAGAACAAGGTCTTGCCGGCGAGCGGGTGGTTGTAGTCGGCGACGATGGAGTCCGGGCGGATCTCCTTCACGCGGTACATGACCTCGGCACCTTTGTCGGAGCGATACGAGAAGCGGGTGCCCTCGATGAGCTCCATGTTGACGGGGAAGGCGGCGCGCGGGAGCGTCTTGACGTGGGCCGGGTTGTGCGGTCCGTAGGCGTCTTCGGGCGCGATGGTGATACGTTTCGACGCCCCGGGCTCGAGCCCGATGACTCCGCGCTCGAGGCCGGAGATCACGTCGCCGCGGCCACAGACGAACTCGAGCGGGGCGGTCGGGGTGGATGCGTCGATCTCAACACCCTCGTCATCGGTGACGCGGTACTGAACGCGTACAAGACAGTTCTTCTTGACCTTCATGGGGAGCCCCTAAGCGCGAGCCGTGCGGAGAGCGCGTCGTACCGGTCGCTGACCGAGGGCGTCAACAAAAATCCTGGCCGCGCGCCGGTTCCACGGTATGCTGGCAGCCCGAGCGAGGGCTTCCGGAGGTGATTGGGATGACGACGTGTGGGGCATACGAAGCCATCTTGGACAGCCGCGGCGCGATCGTCGCCATCGGGGCGAGACTCGCGGTCCTGGTCGGTGCCTCAGTGCACGACCTCGAGGGCAGGCCCATCGGTCGGCACTTCCGGGGCCCAGCGTTGAC
The DNA here is from genome assembly GCA_942493285.1 of uncultured Myxococcia bacterium. Classification (GTDB taxonomy): domain Bacteria; phylum Myxococcota_A; class UBA9042; order PHBI01; family PHBI01; genus WYBB01. The sequence continues at coordinate 2,932,876 of OW818691.1, read as the reverse complement.
CGCGCCCTCGGGCATGCCGGCGTTTCTCGAGCTCAGGACCGAAGCGCGTGGGACGCTGAACGGAACGGGCGTGAGGGTGGTGGACGGCGAGCGCGTGTCGCTCACGTTCCTGCCGGAGGTCGCAGGCAACCACCAGGCGGCCAAGACTCGTGAGCCCGAGTCGCGGCTCGTGACCGAGGTCGTGCGTGAGGCGCATGACGCGTTGACGGGGGTGGTCGGGTTCGCTGGGCTCGCTCAGATTGCTCCTACGCCGCATCGCCGTAAGTTCTATCTCGACCAGGTGGCGACCCAGGCGGACCGCGTGCGGCGGTTGATCCAGGCCGTCGACCCGGCCTTCGCGACGCGGATGCCACTCATCAATCCGGTGAACCTCGGGGCGGAGCTGGCGCGGGCGGTGAGCGGGACGCGGCAGGCGCTCGAGCGGAACGGGGTCGCGTTCGACATGGTGCAGCCATCGCATTCGACGTGGGCGAGCTGTGACGTGCGCCAGGTCTGCGACATGGTCGTGGCGTTGGTGCTACGGGCGACGACCGAGAAGCGGCGCGAATACCAGGCCAACGAGGTGACCGTGTCGGTCGAGCCGGCGCCAGGCGTCGTGCGGGTGGTGATGCTGTTCGCTGGGGCGGACAACCCGTCGCTCGTGATGCGCGAGGAGTTCGGCAGCGGCGAGGAGCCTCACACGATGGGCACGGGCGAGCTCGAGCTGCGGGCGGGCCAGGCGGCGTTGGCCAAGCAGGGCGGGACCTTCGAGGTGATCCGTGAGCCGGAGCTCGAGGAGGTGCGGGTCGTTCTGACGGTGCCTGCGGCCCCAGCGGCGCGTGTGCGGGACGAGCTGAGGACACCGGTGCCGCTCGAGATCCTGGCCATAGAAGACGACCCGATGGTGAGCGAGCTCTATACCGAGCTGCTCGCGGTGTCGGGCCATACGGTGACCGCGGTGAAGTCGGTCGACGCGGCGCGTGACATGTTGAGGCGCCAGCGTTTCGACGCGGTCCTGTCCGAGTTCCACCTGCGCGACGGGCTCCTGCCCGAGCTGTGGGCGACGGCATCGGAGGCGCACCCTGAGCTGAAGAGCCGGTTGCTGGTCGTCACGCGTGACCCACGTGACGCGCGCCTCATCGAGTGGGCGGGTGAGAATCGGACGCCGATTCTGGCGAAGCCGTTCCATTCGACGGCCTTGCTCGATCAGGTGGCCCTGCTGTCCTCGTGAGGGGTGTCTGTCATGGATGAGCAGGGTGAGCCGAAGCGTAAGTGGGGGATTATCCCGACGGATATCGGGGCGTTACGGGCCAAGGTGCGAGGGTTCGCGGAGCGGTCGGGGTCGTCGGATGTGGTCTTGCGGGCGGTGGTCGAGCGGGCTGACCGGATCCTGCAGCGGCTCGAGGGCACGAGTGAGGTGCTCGAGAAGGCGGCGCGGCTCGAGCTGCGTATTCTCGAGAAGCTCGAGCCGATCGTCGATGACCTGGGCCAGTTGGTACGGGTTCAGCTGGCGCAGGCGCTCGGGCGGCCGGTGCGCGAGGGTTCGACGGGGCGCTCAAACGGGCGGTCTGGGGCCGATGAGGTCGAGGACGACGACATCATCGATGTGACGGACGCCTCCAAAGGCTGAGCTTCGTGCCGCGAGGGGGCACTCCAATATGGAGGTCGCGCCCCCTCGCGCTGTGCTCATCGAACACGCGATCACTCGATGAAGCCGTTGAGCTCGAAGCTGTTGAGCTGGAGCAGCGAGCCGTTGGTCGTGTCGATGAAGGTGATCCAGCCGGTGGGATTGTCGAGCGCGACGGCGACCTTGGAGATCGACGGCATGGCGCCGACGAAGATGGGGCGGTCGGGGAGCGCGTAGGGCGTCACGGCGAACGAGCGGGTCTTGACGCGGTGGACCTCGTGTGAGGTGCCGAGCGGGTCGGGCAGGAGTGCGAAGAGCTCGCTGGCGTCGCGGGTGAAGGTGATGGTCGTGACCGGGTTGGCGGTGACGACGAGCTTGGCGTAGCCCGTGTCGAGGTCGATGAGGGTGTAGGCGGGGCGGTTCGCGAGGTCGCCGGAGCCGGAGTCCCGGCGGTGGAGCAGGGCCGCCATGCGGGCGTCGGGTGAGGGGACGACACCTTCGAGCTCTTTGACCATGGGCTGGATGACGACGCCGGCCGAGGCGAGGTCGAGGCGGCCGATGGAGAGCACGCCCGGCGAGGTCGAGTAGAGAAAGGCATGGCGCTCGTCGGCGGTGAGGACGGCCGAGCCGAAGGCGTCACCCGAGGCGGCGATGCGGATGTGGGGATTGGCCGGGGGCTCGGGCTCGGGTTCCGGTTCGGTCGGGTCCGTCGGGTCTGGCTCGGTCGGGTCCGGTTCGGGTTCGGGGTCGGGTGTTGGAGCAGTCCAGGAGAACGCCTCGGGGATGGTGATGAGGGCGACCTCGCGGCGTTGGCGCATAGGGACGATGAGGGTCTTGCCGTCGCTCGTGAGGTCGAGGTCGGACGCGTAGTCGCGCAGCGGCAAGAGGCGCATCTCGGCGGTCTGCAGGTCGACCCATGCCAGGTCCAGCGTTGCGAGGTCGCGGATGACGGCAAAGCGGCCGTCGGGGGTCACGACGAGCTCGCGGTCGATGGGGCGGCGGAAGGCGTCGGGGCTCGTCGGGACGGGTGGCAGGAAGGTGTCGTCGTCGAGGTCGGCGAGGCGAATCCCGGAGATGCCGTTGTCGCACAGGATGAGGGCGAGGCGGCCTTCGTCGGCGAAGCGGATCTCCGACGGACGAAGGCCGACGGCGAGGTTGACGACCTGGGGCAAGCCGGGCGCGGGTGCGGTCAGGTGTACGGCAGAGACGTCTTGCAGGCTTCCCCAGGCGGTCGAGGTCGTGGAGGTCGTCGCGAAGAAGGCGAAAGCGACCGTGCCGTCGGGGCTTAGGACGAGGCGATTGGCGCCTGCGAGGACATCGTGGGTCTCGACTTCGAAGGTGATCTGGACGGGTGTGCCGGATGGGACGGGGCGCACGATGGAGACGTCGCTGGAGCCTTCGTTGAGGACGACGGCGCCCGCGTCGCCAGGCAGCGCTCGTACGATCGTTGGGACGAGTCCCACGTCGACGAGGTGGACCTCGAGGGTGCGGGCGTCGACGACGATGAGGGCGTCGAGCGCCGCGGACGGGATGTAGAGGAAGGTGTCACCCGACTCGGGGGTGCGCAGGTCGAAGTCGACCTCGGTCTCCGGGGGCGGTGGAGGCGGCATCGTGTCGGGGGTTGGGCCGATGTCCGAGGCGGCGTCAGTCGGGTAGGAGGTGTCGGACGGGGTGTAGACGTCCTGCCAGTTGCCGACGTCGGAGAACGAGCCGGCCTCGTCCATGTCGCCGCAGGCGGCGAGGGCGAGGAGAATAGGAGCGAGGGCGAGGGGGCGTGAGAACGACGAGAACGACGTGATCGAGAAGACGGGCGGGGATGGGCGCATGTCGGGGCTCCCTGGAGGTGGGGCGTGGAGGGCGTGGGGGCTCGAGGGCGGGGAATCAGAAGCCGAGCGCGAGTGTGGCGCCGGCGATGAAGCCGCTCAGGTCGAGCGCGCCGAGGTCGAGGGCGGTGACGTTGGTTGCGGTGGAGCCGAGCACGAGGTCGTCGGGGTGATGGGAGGTGCGCAGCGCGAGGCCCACGAAGACTCGAAAATCGAGAGAAACGGGGTCGAGGTCGGCGCGGGTGATGAAGACGGCCTTGGGCAGAGCGCCAAAGCCCCAGGTGTCGGTCGAGCCGGAGAGCTGGCCGACGGCGAGGTCGAAGTCGAGGTGGGTGAGCTCGAGGTCGAGCTCGGCGGCGAGTGCCAGGGCGCCTGTCAACGGGAGCTCATAGCGTGCGGTCACGAGCAGCGCGTCGCCCGAGGTGGTGAGGTCGTAGGCGCGGTCGCTGCGGCTCATGTCGACGAAGTTGCGCCAGCCGAGCGACAGCACGAGGTGTTCCGTAAGGCCGAAGCCGACACGGAGCTGGGGAGTGAAGGTGGTGTTGTTGTCGGTCGTAGCGCCAACCGAGTCGGAGAAGAAGACGAGCCCTTCGGAGGTGGCGGTGAGCTCGAGGCGGCCGCGGCGGTCGTGGTGGTCTGGGGCGGGTTCGAGGGTGTGAGTGAGGGTGGGGTCGGGTGTGGGCGTTTGCGTGGGCGCGGGCGTGGGCGCTTGCGAGGGCGCGGGCGCGGCCTCCGGCGCTTGCGTGGGCGTGGCCTCCGGCGCGGGCGTGGGCATACCAACGGCAGGTCGGTCCCGTAGCGCCGGAGCCGGGCCCGTCGGGTCTCCGGAGGATGGCCCAGAGGGTTCGGCGGAGGGCGGAGGGGACGACCGATACGGCGCGGGCGTGGGGTCGGCGGGTTGGGCGAATGCGCTGGTGCTCAGCGCGAGCGACACGACACATGTGAGGGCGAGGGCGAGGGGGCGCATGGGCGGCTCCGGGGGCTGAGGCGGTTGGACGTGCTGGGGCGGGCGGCGCTGAGGAAGCAGCGGGCTCAGGGCGAGAACACGTTGTCGAGCAGGAAGCCGGGGGTGGCCTGCGTGGTCGCGTCCGACGTGTTCGACAGAGGCCAGAGCGTCACGAGGCCGCCCGTGCGATAGGTGATAGCCGCGACCGTGCCGGCGTCCGGCAACACCGCGAGGGCGTCGGCCCCGTCTGGTATCAGGGCGACCTCGGGGTGGAAGGTCGAGAGCTCCACGGCGACCAGGTACGTCTCCAGGCCGAGCCGGGTGAGAACATAGGCGTGGTCGAGATTCTCGGAAATCGAGATATCTCGGACGAGACCCGTGCGGCCAAAGCTGGTGATCCGGTCCGTGTCGGCGTCGATGACCGAGAGGCCCTGGTCGCCGCTCGAGTGGATAGCGAAGAAGCGGGGGCTGTTCGGGATCGGCAGCAGCGTCGTGAAGGGGGCGCGCGCCGAGCGGGTCTTGAAGGCCTTGTTCTGCGAGAGCGCCATGGCCGTGAGGTCGACGACGTGGAAGGTCTGGCCGGAATAGGACGACCAGGCGAGCGCCATGGGGCCGGTCTCACCGGCGAAGAGGTGGAGGCGGTCGAGCCCCGACTGGAGGGACAAGGCGCGGCCGGTCGCGGTGGCGACGTCGGTCAGGGTCAGGAGCGAGGTCGCGGGGTTGGTCGTCAGGGTGAAGAGCGTGTCGCCGTCGTCCAGTGGGAGCGTCACGAGCGCTGCGGCGCCGTTTGGACCGGTGCCGGGGAGCTGCGAGAGGCGCACATCGAAGCCGGCGTCAGAGGCCTGGGCGCTGGCGTCGCGGGTGATTGCCAGCGCGTAGACCGATGAGGCCTCGGCGGTGGCGACGACGGCCCAGAGGGTTTCGCCAGCGACCCCGAAGGTGACGCCGGTCGGAGTTCGGGCGCCGCCGGAGGTGAGGCTAACGAGCGGGATGGAGCGCTCGGGTCGGGTCGGGTCGTCGAGGTCGACGACGGCGACGTGTTCGTCCGACAGGACAAAGGCGTAGCGGGTGTTGTTGACGCGTGGCGAGAGGGCGACGAGTCGGGGTGCCCCACCGAGCGAGGCGAGGGTGCGCCGGGTGACCGCGAGCTCGGGCGAGAGATCAGGCGAGAGGTCGATGTGGGCGACCTCGTTCTCGTTGTGGAAGACCGAGCTGGCCGAGCCGGGCGGGTAGAAGGCCAGGGCGGCGCGGGCGTCGGGGGAGACGACCAGGCCCTCGAAGGGGGAGCCCAGCGCGAGGGTGCGGGTGTCGCCCGAGAGGGTATCGACGAGGTGGAGCGTGCGGTCGTCGCGGGAGAGGACAAGCGCGCTTGGGTCGGCCGAGCCGGGGCGAACCGGGACGATGAGGCTCGGGGTCGTGCCGAGCTCGATACGGCGGATTGCCGTGAGCTCGCCGTCGGTGAGGTCGAGGACGACGAGGTCCTTGGCGGAGGCGTGGCCGACGACCAGCGACGGGCCGATGGCCAGTGGGCCAAGGGACGCGGAGGTCGACATGTCGGGTGGCTCGAGGCCGTCACAGGCGGCGAAGAGCCCGACGAGCAGGGCGAGGACAGGGCGGGGCGGCGGCATCATGACGGGCTCCTTGGCCGAGGTGGCAAGGAACTAGACAGCAATGGCCGTGCCAGGGCGGGAAGCTCGCTAAATCGCGGGTTTCACGGATGAAGCCGGGTCGCAATGTCGCGGGTGTATAGTTGGTGGCCGGTCGCCCGGAGGGGCGAGCGCACAGCGCCCTAGCAAGCTGTCCCCCTGAAGGCAACTCGGGCTACATAGGGCCAAGTGTTCTTCCCGAAAGAGACATACCACGGAGACACGGAGGTACGGAGACCCGATGAGGAGGGAGGACGCTCATTCATCTTCTCCGTGCGCCCTCTGTGTCTCTGCGCCTCCGTGGTAAGATGACCCGTCGTCTCATATCGTTGGGCCTAAGTGATCGGCATTGCCCCTAAAGGTGTGGTGCGGACCGCGTGAGGACGGCCTGGCCGACCTTGACGAGCTCGCCTTCGGCGACGTCCGAGTGGACGAGGTTGGCATCGCGTGGGGTCAAGAGCACGACGGTCGAGCCGAGGTGGAAGATGCCGAGCTCGTCGCCGCGGGAGAGGTGTTCGCCTGGCGAGCGTGATGCGGTGATGCGGCCGACGTTGGTGGCGCCGACCATGACCAGGGCGAGCCGGCCATGCTCGGTGTCGAGGACGAAGACGGTCCTGATGTTGCGCGTGAAGAGGCGTTCTACCTTGCGCACGGCCAGTGCGTTGACCGGGTAGTAGGCGCCCGCGACCGGGACGATGTCGGTGAGCGTCGCGTCACACGGGCTGTGCACGCGGTGGTAGTCGCGCGGCGAGAGGTAATAGACGCCGTAGGTACCGCCTGCGAGGGCGTCGAGGTCGAAGAGCGGCGCGGCCTCGCCCAGCAGCTCGGCGACGCCGTAGGTGCGGCCCTTCACCTCGGGGATCCGGTTGCGTGGGTCGATGATGCCAAACCGCTTGAGCACCGAGTCGGCGCACGAGACGAGGCGGTCGGGGCGCGGGTCGATGGGGCGCAGACCGGGTTTGATGCGACGGGTGAAGAACGCGTCGAGCGTCGGAAAGGCCGAGAGTGGGAGCTCGGCCTCGGCCATGTCGACGTCGTAGGTCTTGACCCATGCGTTGAGCATGGCGTCGAGCACCGGTCGCGGCAGCTCGGCCTGGGCCAAGCGGCCGACGCGTTGCGACAGCCCCGGGTGCGAGATGGCGTCGAGCCAGAGGCTCTCGAGCTTCGCCATGGCCGGAGCCGCGAGCGGGCGCGAGACGTCGAGCAGCCGGTCGATGAGCATCTGGCCGACCATCGTGCGACGCACGGCTTCAGGCGTCATCGGGGGCCGGGGCTTTCGTTTGAACATCGAGATGCTCAAAGATCGAGTGAACCGAAACGCGTCAGCTCCGAGAAGGCCTGGAAGCGCTCACGGATGGCGATGCGGTCGATGCCGCGCAGCCGGTCGACGCCGTAGCCTTCGACGCAAAAGCTCGCCATGAGGCTGCCGACGATGGCGGCTTTCCGCACGTTCTCGGCCGAGAGGTCGCCGGTGGCTTCGAGGTAGCCGACGAATGCGCCCGCAAACGTGTCGCCAGCGCCCGTCGGGTCGACGACGCGCTCGAGCGGGAAGGCCGGAGCGTAGAAGATGTCGTCCTCGTTGAAGACGATGGCCCCGTGCTCGCCACGCTTGATGATGACCATGCTCGGTCCCATCGCCTGGATCTCTTTGGCAGCCAGGACGACAGAGCGCTTGCCGGTGAGCTGGCGCGCTTCTTCGTCGTTGACGAAGAGGGCGTCGACGCGGCGCAGGACCTCACAGAGGTCGTCCTTGGCGGTCGAGATCCAGAGGTTCATCGTGTCGGCGGCGACGAAGCGCGGCGACTTCACCTGCTCCAACACGTGGTCCTGGAGCTTGGGCAGGATGTTGCCCAGAAAAACGAAGCTCGCGTCGCGTTGGGCAGGCGACAACACGGGCTGGAAGGTCTCGAAGACGTTGAGCTCGGTGAAGAGCGTGTCGCGGCCGTTCATGTCCTCGTGGTAGCGACCGCCCCAGCGGAAGGTCTTGCCGGGCGCGCGGATGAGCCCCGACAGGTCGACTCCGTGACCCTCGAGCAGGTCGTAGTCTTCCTTGCGGAAGTCCTCGCCGATGACGGCGACGATGGACGTCTTCGTGAACGAGGACGCGGCGATGGAGAAGAAGGTGCCCGAGCCACCGAGCATATCCTCGCGGCTGCCGAGCGGGGTCTCGATGCTGTCATAGGCGACCGAACCGACGACGACTAGGCTCATGCGGAGTACTCCTGCTCAGGCTGACGGGTGGGAAGACGGTGCAATACGATGCCCAAGATGACGATCAATGAGCAGCGCCAGACGCTCGCGGGCGGCGTCCGGGATGAGGTCGGGGGCGGTCATGATGGCGTGCTCGAGGGCCGAGAACGCGGGCGAGTCGGGCAGGTCCGCGACCTTGGCGATGGCGGCCCGGATGACCTTTTGGGCCTTGGCGACGTTGGCCTTCATCACCGCCATGACGGCTTCGACCGTGACGTCTTCGTGACCCTCGTGCCAGCAATCGTAGTCGGTCGCCATGGCCAGGGTCGCGTAGGCCAGCTCGGCTTCGCGGGCGAGCCGTGCCTCGGGGAGGTTGGTCATGCCGACGACCGATGCGCCCCAGGACCGATACATGTGCGACTCGGCCCGGGTCGAGAACTGAGGACCCTCGATGCAGACGTAGGTCCCGCCGCGATGCCAGGTGTGAGCGGCGTCGCGGGTGGTGGTGCCGTCATTGGGCGCGCCGAAGAGCCCGGTGCAGGCGGACTCGAGCGCGGAGCGGAGCACCGGGCAGACCGGGTCGGCAAGCGGGACGTGCGCGACGATGCCGTTCTCGAAGAAGGTCATGTGCCGCTTGGTGCGGTCGATGAACTGGTCGACGACCACGAGGTCGCCTGGCGCGATGGCCTCCTTGAGGGAGCCGACCGCGGACACCGAGAGGACCCACTTCACGCCGACCGACTTCAGGGCCCAGAGGTTCGCGCGGAAGTTGATCTCGTGCGGTGCGACGCGGTGGCCACGACCGTGTCGCGAGAGGAAGGCGACCTCGACCCCGTCGAGCCGACCCAGGAGGAGCGCGTCCGAAGGCGACCCGAAAGGGGTCGTGAGCGGTACCTCCCGGAGGTCGGTGACACCGTCCATCTGGTAGAGGCCGCTGCCCCCGATGATGCCTATCTCCGCCATGCTGACTCCTCGAGGACGAACCCTCGACCCTCACCGGTGTCCGCTTCGACGAGCTGAGGGTCGCGGTTCACGGCACGGAAGCGCGCACCTAGCACCCTTGGGCTTTGGATTCAACGATGAATGGTGCATCTGCGTCGGCCCGGTTCAGACGCGGAACCGGCGCCGCCGGTGGTTGCGCAGGACGTGGCCGTGGAAGGGCGCGAGCACGGAGATGGTCTCGAGGCGGCCAACCCTTATGCCGAGCCTCATGTCGACCTCTGTCACGACGAGGTGGATCTCGAATAACCGCATACGCAATTGGTCGCGCGAGCTGCTGCGACGGCGGCGCTACGCCCCGGCGATCGGGTGGTGCAGCTGAGTCATGTCGGCAGTTACCACGACGAGCTTGCTCCGCCGCCGCCCGAACGGCCGCCGCCTCCCGACCAGGAGCTGGAGGAGGACGAGGACGAGGACGAGGAGGAGGACGACCAGGACGAGCGCGAGCTGGAGGACGAGGTGGAGGAGCGGTAGCCGCCACCACCACCGCCACCGCCGCTCGAGTCGGCGATGAAGAAGACGGTGATGAAGCCGAAGATGAAGCCTATCGAGAAGGCGGCGCTGCCGACGGTGAAGGCGTCGGGGACCGGCTCATTCCCGACGTTCACGAGCGCGAGCACGGCGAGGGTACCGACGATGGCAGTGTAGAAGAAGCTGCGGATCGGGCCTTTGACATAGACCTCGCCAGCCAGGACGCCGAGGCCTGCCATGATGTACCAGTCGAGGATGTAGGCGAGGCCGAAGGTGGGGCCCATGGTGATGGCGGTGATGAGCCCGAGGAGAGCCGGGATGGCGGCCCAGACGGCGATGTTGCGAATCTTGAGGTCGATGACTGGCAGCTTGGCGAACGCCTTGCGCCAGAACTCGGACCTGGTGTCGGACTTCTTCTTGGGGGCGAAGAGGCGGTAGGCGACGCCGACGAACCAGGCCAGGATGAGGATGATGAAGAGGTCGGCGGCGCGAGCGCCGAACGGGATCGTCGGCAGGGTGACGGCGCTGTTCGGCTCGAGGTGGGAGACCTTGTCGTAGACGGCGTTGACGAGGTCTAGGGTGGCGGTGTCGTAGTCGGCGGTCCGCAGCGAGGGCTTGATGGACTCGAGGATGGTCATCGAGGCGGCGTCCGTGAGGACCGGCTCGAGGCCGTAGCCGACCTCGATGCGGTTTCGGCGGTCGTCGACGGCGAGGACGAAGAGCACGCCGTCGTTGCGGGTCTTCTGGCCGCCACCCCACAGGGCGAAGGTCGAGTTGGCGAACTCTTCGATGGGGACGCCGTTGGTCGTCTTGACGGTGAGGACCGCCATCTGGACGCCGCTCGTTTCGCGGAGCTCGACCAGTCGGGCGGAGATGCGGGTCTCGGCGTCCGGCGAGAGCACGCCCGCCAGGTCGACCGTGGGTGCGTCGATGACCGGGAAGGCGGGGGTGTAGCTGGTGCTGGTCTGGGCCCTTGAGACGCCAACGAGGGCGTCGAGGTTGGCGCCCAGGCTGGAGAGCAACAAGAGCGCGATCAGGGCGAGGCGGAGATGGGTGAGGTGAGGCATCAGAAGCTCTCGATCTCGTTCGAGAGGGGGAGGCGGTCGGGGTGTCCGAAGATGGCCGCCCAGAAGTTGTTGGGGAATGACGTCGAAGAGGCGTTGTAGAGGGCCGCGGCCTCGTCGTAGCGCATACGTTCGATGCGCACCCGGTTCTCGGCCCCGGCCAGCTCGGCGGAGCGCTCGGGGCTTTGAGGCAGAGCCTTCCACTGGGTGTCGGTGGTGCGTTGGCGTTCCATCACGTTGACGACCTGCGAGCGTGCCTGGTTCGCGGATGCGGCGAGGTTGGCAAGGCCCGACTGGGCGACGACGCCCCAGATGAAGATGATGCCGAGCACGCTGACCGCGGCGATGATGATGAGGGTCTTTCGTTTGGCCTTCTTGGCTTCAGCGACGAGCAGCACCTCGCGGCGGCGCTTGAGCTCGACGATGGCGGGGGCGACGTGGCGCTCGGGGATGTCGAGCTCGCTCGCGACCTGGGTCAGGTCTTCGACGCTGAGGCGCTCGCTCTCGAGGTCGCTCATTTCGGCGGCGATGCCGATGATGTCGTCGACGTCCGCGAAGTCGACGTTGCGCGGCGGTCGGCGCTTGGCCGGGGATGGGGGCAGGGTAGCAGTCATCGTTGGTGGACCTTGTCCGCGAGCTCGTTGCCGTGAGCGTCGTCGCCTGGGGCGGCGGCGGCGAGCAGCTTGCCGATGGTGGCGATGGCGCGTTCGAGGCCGCCCGCGCGGTCGCCCGACTTGAAGCCGTGAGCGACGAGGTCGACGGCCTCCTTCCAGAAGGTGGGGGTCGCGGCCGCGACGAGGCCGGGGCCCGCCCAGATGGCTGCGCGGTGGTCCTCGACCGCGGCGTAGAGCAACACGCCGGTCCCGTCGCGGGTCTTGTCGAGTCCGAGCTCGTGGAAGAGCTCGGCGGCGCGATCGATGGGGCCGTCCCCCGGGTAACGCGCTTCGAGGAAGACCTGGAGCTCGCCGCGGTGGCCGTGCTCGGCGGCCGTGATCGCGCGGGTAACGCGTTGCTCCTCGGAGGCCGAGAGGTATCGGCGCTTCATCAGTGTTATCGGCACGTTTCGGCTCCTCGGAGCACTGCCCTCTGTCGGGCCTTGGTTGGCGCGACTCTACATGGCGCAGCACTGCCTGCCAACGCTGCCCGGGAAACGCGCGTTGAGTCGGCGGTCGGGGTCGGCTATAGGCCGGTGGTGGACGGCAACCCAAAACAAGGCGCAGACGAGCAGGCGAAGCCCAACGTGTTTGGCCTCACGCCCGAGGCGGTCGTGGCGCTGCTGGCGGACGTCGGCTGCACGCTCATGCATGCGCGCAGCCTCGTGGCGCGCACGGTGTCGTTCCATCCGTCGCGCCCCGAGCGCCAGCCCCGCCACGAGAAGGTACCCAGGCGAGTGAAGGAGGCGTTTTACGAGCGCCTCGATCACCGCGGGCTCGAGGTCGTCGAGACGGTGACGGACCCGGCCGATGCGTTCATGAAGCTACTCTTGCGGTCGCCCGATGGCGCGCTCAGCGAGGCGGTGCGCATCCCGCTCGAGACGCCGGGTCACTATACGGTGTGCTTGAGCTCGCAGGTCGGGTGCGCAATGGGGTGTGTCTTCTGCGCGACGGGGCGGCTCGGCTTGTCGCGAAACCTCGCGACCTGGGAGATCGTCGCCGCCTTCTGTGCGGTGCGCGACTCGTTGCCCGCGGACGCGGGGGAGAGTCGAATCACCGGGGCCGTCTTCATGGGGCAGGGCGAGCCGCTGCACAACTACGACGCGGTCATCGCGGCGGCGCGGATCCTGAGCGACCCGTGTGGTGGGCGTATCAAGGCGGAGAACATCTCGATATCGACCGTCGGGCTCGTGCCCGAGATCCGGCGCTACACCGCCGAGGGACATCGTTACCGGCTGGTGGTGTCGCTAACCTCGGCCGACAATACCAAACGTTCGCGGCTCTTGCCGGTCACGAAGAAGTGGAGCCTGCCGCTGCTCGCCGAGGCCATCGCCGAGTACGTGAAGGCCAGCGGCGAGCGTATCACCCTGGCCTGGGTGCTGATGGGCGGGGTCAACGACGGGGTCGACGAAGTGGTCGCGTTGCGCGAGCTGCTGGGCGACATCCCGTACAAGCTCAACCTCATCGACGTGAACGCGGACGAGGCAGATGGCTTCCGACGCGCGTCACCAGCCGAGCTCGGGGCTTTTCGCGACATGCTGAGGGAGCTCGGGCGCCCGGTGGTCAGGCGTTATTCCGGCGGTCAGGAGCGCCACGCGGCGTGTGGCATGCTGGCGAGTCGAGCGCTGGCATCCGGCTGAAAGCCGCGAGCGTCTCGCTGGTCGCGATGCTTGATGCACGAGATACTTGATTTCCGAGATGCTCGACTGCCAAGATTATCGGGTGCCAAGATTATCGGGTGTCGAGGTTTTGCCTGCGACGACCCGACGGCCCCTGGACCGCTCGTTTCTCAGAAGGCGAACACGGCGAGCTCGTCGAAGCGGGCGTTCGTGAGCCAGTTGTTGAAGCCGAACCAGGGGCCGCGGACCGGGCGCGGATCGGGGAAGGTGTAGAGCAGCTCGCCGTCGCGGAAGTGGTGCAGGTCAGCGCCATCGAGGATGATGGCGTAGCGGTGGACCTTGCCCTCGGCGACCGGAGTGGACGGTTTTCGTTTGTCGTCGGCCGAGTGCTCGCCGAGCTTGGCGATGGTGTCGAACTGGTTGCTCCATCCGCCATTGATGAAGCTGTAGCCCTTCTCGTGAGCGGGCTCGGTCGCGAAGGCCTCACACTTGAGGTCGCCCACGAACTTGCCGGTCTTGGGCGCGTCGCTGACGGCGAGGTACTCGATGCGTACGTTACCCGACTCGGGGATGGCCTTGGTCCAGGCGCCCTGGTTCTTGGCGTCGGCGTTGGTGAGCCAGCCGTCGACGATGGTCCAGGTCGGCGGGTTGGGCTCGCTCGTGATGCGCTCGATGGTCCAGTTCGGCCCGAGCTCGGCGCGTTGGAAGTCGTCGAAGAAGACACGATTGCCGCCCGTGAGGAGGCGCTTGGGGTCCTGGGCCGCGAGGTCGTGCTGGACCTGCTCGACGGTGACGTGTTCAGGGATGGGCTGGTTGCCACAGCCGAGCGAGGTCGCGACGAGCAGGAGGGCAGTCGTGGCGGCGCGCAGGGATGGTATGGGTGCAGGCGTCATGCGTCGGGTTCTTCGGTGTGAGTGGTCGCAGGTGCGGCCTCGGATGGCAGCGGCGGCGGCTCAGGCAGAGTGGGCTCGTCGGGGCGTACGAAATGGCGTGGGAACTCGGCGGAGCGAGGGCCGCGCAGCGAGCGGGTGTGCGGCGATCCGGCGACGGCTGAGAGGGTGTACTCGGCGGCCTCGGGGATGTTCGGGGCGGGCTGGGTCTGCGACGGGTAGACGCGGCGGTCGGTGGTGCGTGGCCGGCGAAGCACCGTCGAGGGGGAGCTGGCGGATGGCTGGGGCGGGTTCCGGCTGCTCAGGAGGGGTGGTGGGTTCATCGCATTCGTGCCCGGCACGTCGATGGGCTGCGTCGCCCTGAGCGCGCGTTCGCGCTGCGAGTGGCCGGGCTCGGGTTCGGTATCGACGAGCAGCCGCGGGTTGCTCGCCGGGCGTGGGACCGGGCGGGTCGAGTGGCCGGCCGGGCGATAGACGACGCGTGACCCGGCTTCGCGGGCCGAGGCGTCGACTTTGCGCGCGAGCGAGCGCGAGACTGCGAGCGTGAAGGCGAGCGCGTTGTTGGGGCGCGCGAGGACGAGCGCATCGAAGTGGGCGCGTTCGATGATGAGCACTGAGGCGCCGGCGTCGGCAGCGACGAGCGAGACCGTGCTGGTCCGTTCGATGAAGAGCGACTCCTCACCGAAGGTGTCCCCGGGGCGCAGCAGCGCCATCACTTCGCCCTGGCGGCTGACGATGACCTCGCCCTCGGTGACCACGAACAAGCCGGGGACGGGGCCAGAGCGTTCTTCGGTCAGGAGCAGGTCGCCGCCTTCGAGGGTGACGGCCTGGGCGACCTCGAGGAAGAGGGTGAGGTCCTCGTCGGTGAGCGCGCGGAAGAGCGGGGTCGCGCGAAGAGAGTCGAACTCGGGCCAGATGCGGTTGGGGGCCTGGGACCGAGGGGCTGCTTCGATGGCGAGCGCGATGGCCGTGATGTTGTCCTTGCCGCCGGCCGCGTTGGCGGCGTCGACGAGGCGGTCGGCCACGAGCGAGATGTCGTTCTCGGTGATTATGCTCGCGATGGCTTCTTCCGAGAGAAGGCCGTGAAGGCCGTCCGAGGCAAGGAGGAAGCGGTCGCCCGCGACGGCGTCCGAGACCTCCACGTCGACGTCGACGGACTCGTGGACGCCGACCGCACGTGTGATCTGGTTACGAGCGCGACCGTCGAGCTGGGCGAGCAAGGTCGGGTTCATTGCGAAGCCGCGCTGCATCTCGTTCACGAGCGAGTGGTCTTCGCTCATCTGCCAGAGCGCGCCGCCGCGCATCCGGTAGATTCGGCTATCGCCGACGTGGGCCGTGAAGACCTTGTCGCGGGCGATGAGCAGCAATGACAGCGTCGTGCCCATGCCGCGCTGGGATGGGACGTGCTTGGCGCGGTCATGGATCGCCGCGTTGGCCTGCGCCACGACTTCGCGCAGGAGCTGGAGCAGCGTCGCTTCGTCGACGGCGCCCGTGTCGTACTCGAAGGCTTCGAGGATGGCGCGGCGGCGGACCAGCTCATCACGAGCGACGTTGACCGCGGTCGCCGATGCGACCTCCCCGCTGGCGTGGCCGCCAAGCCCGTCGCAGACGATGTAGAGGCGCAGCTTCCGATCGATGAGGAAGTTGTCCTCGTTCGATGCGCGCACCCGTCCCGTGTCGGTTCTCGCCGAGAAAATCACCGTGAGCGGCTCGCGGTGGCGGGCGAAGTCGGTACGGGTCATCCCTACTTCCGGATGAGGGCCTCGGGGTTGCGCTGAAGGCTCGAGGATTTTTGGAGGGTTTGGCAGGGTGGTAGCCCTTGCCTGGGGAGCGTGCCGAAGGTCGGATTCGAACCGACACGAGTAATTAGCTCGGCGGATTTTGAGTCCGCTGCGTCTACCGGTTTCGCCACTTCGGCAGCGATGGGACGAGCTTTTAGCTTGATGTCGCGGATTGTCAATGGGGCACGTCGGTTCACCGCTGGTGAGTCGTAACGTCCTGGGGCAGGTTCAGGGCAGGTCGCTTGTCGGCGGGCGGTGGTCGTGTCATGAGCCGCGCTCGGGGCTTTGGCCTCTCGCGACCGCATGCTGTGGGGGCGCGGGGGCCGGGGCACGGAGGGTGCGGCATGCGGACGCTCGCGGTGATCGGTGTCGGAAACATGGGTGGTGCGCTCGTGCGTGGGGTCATCGCCCGTGGGGTGGTCGAAGCGCAGGCCGTCCGGGTGGTCGACAAGGTCGCGGCGCTGACGGCGGCGCTCGTGGCCGAGGTCGGGGTGGTCGTCGCGGCTGAGGTGGCAGAGGCAGTGCGCGGGGCCGACCTGGTGCTGCTGGCCGTGAAGCCGCAGGGGATGGGGGCGACGCTGGCCGAGATTGGCCCCCTCATCGAAGACGAGACCATCGTGATGTCGGTCGCGGCGGGCGTGACGCTGGCGGCGATCCGCGAGCGGGTACCACGGGGGTTCCTCGTGAGGGCGATGCCGAATACGCCGGCGTTGGTCGGGTTCGGCGCGTCGGGGTTTGCTCTGGAAGACGGGGCGCCCGAGAGCGTGCGGGCTGCGGCGATGGCCGTTCTGGGCGCGGTCGGATTGGCCGTGGAGGTGGCGGAGTCGGACCTCGATGCGGTGACTGCGGTCTCGGGCTCGGGGCCGGCGTATGTGTTTGCGTTTGTCGAGGCGCTCGAAGCGGCGGGCATCGCGGCGGGCCTGCAGGCAGACGTGGCGGCGAGGCTGGCGCGTCAGACCGTGGTCGGTGCTGGCAGGTTATTGGAGAGCCGGGTCGAGGCGCCGTCGGTCTTGAGGGCGAACGTGACCTCGCCAGGAGGCACGACCGAGGCGGCGCTCAAGGTGTTCGGCGAGCGTGGTCTCGGCGAGGTCATCGCGGCGGGGGTCTTGCGCGCCAAGGAGCGTGGGGGCGAGCTCGCGAGGTTGGTGGGTGGGGCGGGGCAGGCCACGACCGAGGCCAAGCGATGAGTGCGTTGCGGGGTGGGGCGTTAGGCCTTGCGCGGGAGGTCGCCGCGAGTGGGCGGCATCCGCTGGCGCTGCTCGACCTCGACCTCACGTTGATCGACAACGGGCCGCGGACACGCACCATCCTGAACCGCTGGGTGTCGAGCCTGTCGGGACGGATGGAAGGGATGGCCTGGGTCGCGGCGATGGAGCGGGCGAAGGCCATGCCGCTCGTTTTCTCGATTCGCCACAACCTGTTACGGGTGTTGGGAAAAGAGGCGGGTGAGGTCGATGCGGAGACGGCGGCGCTCGCGAAGGAGGGGTTTCAGCTCTGGCTGCAACACTTCTTCGACCCGGCGTCGTTGGTTCATGATGTGGCGCTCGAAGGGGCGGTCGAGGCGGTCTGGAAGCTCGTAAGGAACGACGTGACGGTCGTCTACCTGACGGCGCGTAAGGTCGAGATGGCGGCCGGTACGGTGGCCTCGCTGCGTGAGCTCGGGTTCCCGATCGGCGGGGCGTACACGACGCTGATCACGAACGACCACCCTACACGTAGCGACCACGACTCCAAGGTGGTGGCGCTCGAGTATTGTGCGCGGATCGGGACGGTGGTCCTGAACGCGGAGAACGAACCGGCGCACGCCAACGCGATGCATCGACGGTTCCCGGAGGCCTTGACGGTGCTGGTGGCGACGCGGCATTCCGAGCCGGCACCTCCGCTCGATGAGGGTGTCGTGCGGGTGCCGCGGTTGGCCGATGCGCTGTGAGCGGCGAGTCGTGTGTGGCGTGGTGATTGGGAAGTGTAGCGGTGCGGATGTGGGGAGGTGACCAATGAGTGAGGAGAGCCAACGAACGCCATGGACGCGGGATGAGATGGCGAAGCGCGCGGCGCGAGAGATCGGGCCTGGCATGGTCGTGAACCTCGGCATCGGGATACCGACCCTGGTCGCGAATCATATCTCGGAAGATATCGGAATCATGTTGCATTCCGAGAATGGGCTGCTCGGGATGGGGCCCTTTCCATATGAAGGTGAGGAAGACCCGCAGCTCATCAACGCCGGCAAGCAGACGGTCACGGTGGTCGACGGTGGGAGCACATTCGACTCGACGCTGAGCTTTGCGATGATTCGCGGTGGCCACGTCGATCTCGCGATTCTGGGTGCCATGCAGGTCGCTGAGAACGGGGACCTGGCGAACTGGGCCGTGCCGGGCAAGCTCGTGACAGGGATGGGCGGGGCCATGGACCTGGTGTCGGGCGCCAGGCGGGTCATCGCGGTGTCGACCTTCCGCGAGAAGAATGGGCCGCCCAAGCTGGTCTCGCGGTGCAACCTGCCGCTGACAGGGCTCGGGTGTATCGACCGCGTCATCACGGACATCGGGGTCTTCGACCCGGCTGGTGATGGTCAGGGATTCAAGGTCGTCGAGCTCGCCCCGGGATACACCGAGGCGGACCTCGAGGGGCTGGCTCTGGCGAGCTGAGCCCCGCTGTTTTGGGCGGTGCACGGTGCACATGCATGCGACGCCGCATGATTTTTGGCCCGCTCGTGCTCAGGTGGGGCGCTCGGTGCGGCCGTCGGCGTGGCGGGCGAAGCGACCTTCGTCGCGTGGATGGACGGGGCCGTCGGAAGGCCAGCGCCAGCCGCCGAACTCGGTCTTGCGGTAGTCGGCGAAGGCCTGCTGGATCTCCTCACGGGTGTTCATCACGAAGGGTCCGTACTGGACGACCGGCTCGCCGATGGGGCGGCCCTGGAGCAGGAGCAATTCGACCGGGCCGTTGGCCGCGACGAGGGTGGTCGGGGCGTCGGGGCGGAGCTGCGCGCCGTGGTAGTCGGCGATGGTCGTGCCGTTGATGGTGAGGCCCTTGCCAAGAAAGAAGTAGACCATGCGGTTGGTGCCGGCCTTCGCGACGGGCAGGTCGAAGGTCGCGCCGGCGTCCATCTTGATGGACCAGATCGCGAGGTCGGCTTCGGGGCGTGAGGCCCACGAGGCGGGTGGGGGCTTGGGCGGTTGGTGGCCGGCGTGAGCGCCCGCGAACAGCGTGAGGTGGGTGTCCTTGCCGTTGGCGTCGCGGGTCGAGAACCGGGGGATCTTCTCGTTCCAGAGCATCGAGAAGTGGGGCTCGGCGAACTTGTCGGCGGCCGGCAGGTTGAGCCAGATCTGGAAGAGCTCGACCGGGTTGTCAGCATCGGACTTCAGGAGCGGGAACATCTCTGAATGGAGGATGCCGCGACCGGCGGTGAGCCACTGCAGGTCGCCGCCGCCGAAACGTGCGGCCGCGCCGAGCGAGTCGGAGTGGTCCAGCAGCCCCGTGCGCACGACGGTGACCGTCTCGAAGCCGCGGTGTGGGTGCTGCGGGAAGCCGGGCACGACGTCGCCGTGGTACATGCGCCAGCCGTCCTTGCCCTCGAAGTCCTGGCCGATGTTGCGGCCGGCGAGCGAGGCGGCGGGGCCCATGACGTCGTTGCCCTTGGGGTACTTGTCGTCATGGTGGACGCAGAAGAGGAACGGGTCGAGCGTCACCCAGGGGAATCCGAGCTTCTGGGTCGAGAGGATAGGGTTCACGGTACGGACCTCGGGTGAAGGGGAGGGAGACGTCGCAGTCCGCGCGAGCGGAGGAGTCGGCGTGGCCGTTGTCGTCGGGGGCTCGGGCGTCGGCGAGCAGGCGGCGAGAGCCGGGGTAGCCGCGGTGGCGGCGAGGAGCTTCACGGCGTCGCGGCGGGATAACGTGTCCATGGGGCAGGACTATTGGCACCGTCGGCGGACGTGCCAAGGGGCGGGTGCGCGGGCCGTTGTCGCGTGTTATGGCAGGGGCCGCGTCGGGGACTGAGGCGGTATCGGCGCGATGACGAACGGAGGGCGCGTGGCGGACATCGAGACGTTTCGTGAGGAGACCCGGCGTTGGCTCGAAGCGGAGGCGCCGGCCTCACTTCGTGGCTGGCCGGTGGCGTTTCTGCAAGGTATCTGGGGCGGTCGCAAGCCGCTCTTCGAGACGCCCGACCACGAGCGCTGGCTACGCATGATGGCCGAGCGCGGGTGGACTGCGCCGACGTGGCCCAGGGCTTACGGGGGCGGAGGGTTGAGCGCGCGTGAGGCCGAGGTGCTGCAGAGCGAGCTCGTGCGGCTGAAGCTGCCGCCGCCGCTCATCGGTTTCGGGCTGGCGATGATTGGACCCACGCTGCTCGAGTTCGGGACCGAGGCGCAGAAGCTCGAACACATCCCGAAGATCGTGCGCGGTGAGATCCGGTGGTGCCAGGGCTACAGCGAGCCCGGGGCGGGTTCGGACCTGGCGAGCCTCAAGACCTCGGCGGTGCTGGATGGCGACCGGTTCATCATCAATGGGCAGAAGGTCTGGACCTCGTATGCGGAGAAGGCCGACTGGATCTTCTGCCTCGTGCGGACCAACACGCATGCCAAGCAGGCGGGCATCACCTTCATCCTCATCGACATGGAGACGCCGGGCATCACGACGCGCCCGATTCGTTTGATCTCCGGGGCGTCGCCGTTCTGCGAGGTCTTCTTCTCGGATGTGGTGGCCTATCCGCACAACGTCATCGGCGAGGTCGACCGGGGGTGGACGGTCGCCAAAGCGCTGCTCGGCCACGAGCGCTCGATGGTCGGTGAGGTCTTCGCGCAGAGCGTCAGCGGCGGCGAGATGGAGCTCGTCGGGCTGGCGCGCGAGCACGTCGGGGTGGGCGAGGATGGACGGGTCACGGATCCGTTGTTGCGGGACCGGATCATCCGGGCCGCGATGGACGAGCGCGCCTTCATGTTGACGGTCAAGCGGATCAAGGACGGGATGGTCGCGGCGAAACGCGAAGGCAAACGTGCGATGCCCGGGCACGAAAGCTCGATTCTCAAGCTATTCGGAACTGAGCTGAACCAGCGGCGGCGACAGCTCGCGGTCGAGATCCTCGGGGCCGACGGGCTCGGGTGGTCGGGTGATGATTATGCGCCGGGACACCTCACGATGACACGGGAGTGGCTGCGGTCGCGTGGCAATACGATCGAGGGCGGGACGAGTGAGATCCAGCTCGACATCATCGCCAAGCACACGCTCGGGTTGCCCTGAGCGAGCTGTTCGGCGTGACTGGTTGGGTTGGCGCGGATGTCTCGGAAATCGAGATGTTGGGTCTGACGTGTCCATGGGTCTTCTCCCCAAAGGATGAAAACCCATGGGCAAAGTCAGTTCATCGTCCCCTCGACCGCCAGGGCGGTCGAAGGGGAGGCGAGCGAAGCGAGCGAGGGGCTTCCAATTGACGAGGGGTGAGTGATGGAGCTGGTCCTGACGGCTGAGCAGAAGATGATTTCCGAGGCGGCGGTCGCGTTCTTCAAGGAGCGCGGGGTGGGTCGTCTGCGGGCGTTGCGAGACGAGGCGCGGGCGGCGCATACGGCGCCGACATTCTCGCGTGAGACATGGCGCGAGATGGCGGACCTCGGGTGGCTGGGGCTGCTGGTGCCCGAAGCGGACGGTGGGCTCGGGCTCGGGCTGGCCGAAGCGGCGCTCGTCCTCGAGGCGGCCGGGGCGAAGCTCGCGCCGGAGCCGATCGTGGGCAGCGCCATCTATGGGACCGACGCGCTGGTGCGGTGTGGGGACGCGGGACAGAAGGCACGCTGGTTGCCGAGGCTCATCGCGGGTGAGGCGGTCATCGCGGTCGCCAGCGAGGAGGCCAGGTCGCGTGGGGAGCTCACGCGCTGCGAGGCGCGGGTCGAAGTCCAGGACGGCGTGACGCGGCTCTTCGCCGACAAGCGTGAGGTCATCGCGGGGGCCGACGCGGACGTGTTTATCGTCACGACGTGTGGTGAGGGTGGGCTGATGTGCTGGCTCGTCGAGCGGGATACGCCGGGCGTGACGGTGACCGGGCTCGATCGGGTGGACGCATTTCCGGCGGCACGAGTCGTGCTCGATGGGGTCGTGGTCGATGGCGAGAAGGTGAGCGTGCTCGGTGGAAGTGGTGCGGGCGGTGGTGTCGAGGGTCTATTGGTGGCGCGTGAGCGGGCCACCTTGGCGCTCGCGGCCGAGATGCTCGGCGGCATGGCGGCGAGCCTCGAGATGACGCTCGGCTACCTGCACGAGCGCGAGCAGTTCGGGGTCAAGATCGGGACCTTCCAGGCCCTGCGGCATCGGGCGGCGCGTTGTTATGTCGAGCTCGAGCTCGCCAAGAGCGCGGTCATGGCGGCGGCCCGGCAGTGTGATGTGCCAATGCTCGACGCGAAGTCCAAGGCGCGGCTCGTCCAGGCGGTGTCGCTCGCGAAGGCGCGTTGTTCCGACGCGTATGACCTGATCGCGGCCGAGGCGATCCAGCTCCATGGCGGGATCGGCGTCACCGACGAACACGTCATCGGCTTCTACTACAAGCGGTCCCGGGTCGCGGCGGCGACGTTTGGCGACGCGAGCTTTCACCGTGATCGGTGGGCGCGGGTGGCCGGTTATTGAGGAGCGGCTGAGAGCGCTTCGGCGATGGCGGAGGGGGAGCCAGGAGCGCCCTGAGTGTCGCCAGCGGTTGTTTGTGCGTCTTCCAGACCCTGGAACTGGGCTGGTTCGCTACAATCTTCGCGGCCGATCAGTCCGGGACCGGGATGGCGTCGAGCATACGCAAGACCTCGGCCGCGTCCGCTGGGCGGTGCAGGGCGTCGGGTTCGAGGCAGCTCAGCACGAGCTGGTCGAGGCCCGCGGGCAAGAGCTCGCCGCGCAAAGCCGAGGGGCGCGTGTGGGACGTTCGGGCGTGGGCACGCCATGGGACCTCGCCGGCGCGGAGCTCGACGGGGGCGCGCCCGGTCAGGCACCAGTAGAGGATGGCGCCGAGACCGAAGACGTCGGCCCTCACACCCGAGACACCTGAGAAGGTTTCCGGTGCGCGGTAGAGCTCGGGGCCCTGGTGCAGGATGACGGCGTCACGCGCTTCCTGGCTGCGGATGAGGTCGGCGAGCCCCCAGCCGATGAGGCGCACCGTGTCGCCGCGGTCGTCGGCCGCGATGAAGACGTTGGAGGGGCGCAGGTCGCGATGGGATACGCCCTGGCGGTGTGCTTCGGTCAGGGCCTGGGCGAGCTGGCGCACGAGCCGGATGGCGCGAATGGCGGGCAGTGGGCCCAGGCGCCGCACGAGGGTGTCGAGCCGCTCCCCACCGATGAAGTCGCGAGCGATGAACGCGATGCCGTCGTCGGTCGAGCCGAAGTCGAAGATACGCATGGTCTGCGGGGACTCGAGGGCGGCGATGGCTTTGGCGGCGTCCTGGAAGCGGACCTGGCGCTCGCGCGAGAGGGAGGGCGGACCGTCATGTTCGCCGGTGGTGCGCAGATTCGGGGCTCGGCCGGGGTCCGCGAGCGGGCGGTTCCGGTAGAGCTCGAGGGCAACACTGTGGCCGCTGGTGGTGTCGTGGGCGCGCCACGTCTCGGAGAGGGCGTCGCGTTCGAGGAGGGAGTCCAGGCGATAGCGGCCGAGTCGGCGGACTTCGGCGATGAGGCGGCGTGACTTCCAGAGGAGGTCGCTGCCGGCGCTGGCGAACGCGATTAGGCCGGCGCTGATGGCGAGGTCCGTGAGGAAGGCGCGTGGCATGGAGTCGAGCGGTGATTCGGGGGCGGCGATGGCCAGGGTGACGAAGTATGCGAGGTAGGTCGGAACCAGGATGGCGAGCATTCGCAGCCAGGGGGAAGGGCCGAACGCGGCGGCGCCAAGGAAGTAGAACGCCATGCCGTCGGAGATATCGCTGTCGAGGCCGCCGGCCTGGGCTGCTACCAGGCCTCCGATGAGCGCGGTCGCCGCGAGGGTGGCGGCTATCGTCGGTACGAGGGCATGGATGTCCATCGCGCGGGTCTGGAGCACGTGGGCCGAGACGGCGAGGATGACTGCGCCGAGCAGCCGCATCCCGAACGGGAAGAGGAGCGAGACGTCGAGGCCGTCGGCGTCTATCAGGAAAGCGTCGACCGCAAAGAATGTCGCAAAGATGAAGGCGCCGTACGCGAAGGCCCGGGCGAAACCCAGCCGGAGCTCGTCGGCGTCGCGGCGCTCGTGGTGGAGCGAGAGCTCGCGGGCGCGGTGGGAGCCCGAGATGCGGAAGCCGCGGTCTGCAAAACGCGGCTCGGCGGTCGCCGATTGAGACGGCGGTCGCATTTGAGACTCGTCGGGATGGGCAGAGGCCGGCGGCACGCTGAGACGATACAAGAGTTTTGGCGAGGTGTCGTCCGCGTGCCTGGATGGGAGCAGGTGTTGGTGGAACGCTGGATTGCGGCGCTTCGGTCGGGGGCGTGCCACAACCTTCCAGGGTGCGATTGTGGGCGTTTGGGGGCCGTGGTATATCGCCTGCGCGCCGGACAGGGGGGATACCGGCAGGTATCCTGCAACCTGAACTCCGACCGCCAGTGACCACGAACGTCCGCCAACCAGCGAGCGGTCAGGTCGCTGATGAGGCCACTCGTCGAGCCCTTTGGGCCCTTAGTGCCGATTGAGCCCGTTGAGCCCGTTGAGATTGTTGAGATAATTGCCCGGACAGCGGCAACGCCTCCGGGAGCGCAGCTAGCAGTGAATCGATCCGAAGGACGGCGAGCGGGTGCTCGGTAGTCCACGGAAGAGTCGTTCGCCACAGACGGCGCAGAGCCGTCGGCGGAGTCGAGGGAGCCCGATGTCGACTGACCTGTTCCTTGCCGTCGATAAGAACCCCCAGGATGTCAAGGCGTTCGAGACTCTGGTCAAAACGGCGGTAGGCGCCGACGACCGGTCGACCCTGGAGCAGGTCTACGAGGCGGTGCCTCGGTGGGCCCCCGACAACGCGCAGAACCACATGGTTCGGGTGCTGTCGCAGTACGCGCGGACGGCGCCGACGTCGGAGCTGCAGGCGTGGCTCAGCTACAAGAACGGTCTGCTCTTCTGGCGCACCTACAAAGACCAGCAGATGGCCGAGATGGCCTTCCGCAAGGTCGAGACGCTGCCGGACGAGCCGGGTGCGGGTGATCTCCTGCGCGGGTTCTACACGGACTTCTACGTCGGCCAGGGGAACTGGCGCCGACTCGAGCAGGTGCTGACCGAGCCCAACAAGGGTGGCTTCGACGACCCCGTGAAGGTGCGGCGCATGTTGGCGCAGCTCGCGGAGGACAAGGACCAGAGCGACAAGGCCATCAGCTTCTGGGTGCAGGTGCGGGGTTCCGAGCCCGACGACGAGGAGGCCGAGGACGCGCTGCGCCGCCTGTATACGAAGGTCGGCAAGTGGAACGCGATGATCGACCTGCTCAAGGAGCAGCTCGACAAGTTGTCCGACGAGGAGATCGACGAGAAGACCTTGGTTCATCTGGAGATGATCGACATCTTCAAGAATCGGGTGAACGCGCCGGCCAAGGTCGTGGCGAGCTGGCAGGCGATCCTCGACTTCAGCCCGGGCAACGTGCAGGCGCTCGACGCGCTCGCCGCAGAATACACCGAGATGAAGCGCTGGCCGGACCTCGTGAAGGTCCTGCAGCAGAAGGTCGAGCACGAGGTCGATAGCAAGAAGCTGGTGGCGCTGCACAAGCAGGTCGCCTCGATCCAGCAGGAGCGCTTCAACAACGCGAACGAGGCGATCAAGAGCTACGAGGCCATCCTCGAGCTCGAGCCCGACAATCGTGAGGCGCTTCGCACGCTGAAGGACATCTTCGAGCAGCGACGCGACTACGACAACCTGGTGGCCATCAGCGAGCGTGAGCTCGAGCTGGTGACGGACGAGAAGAAGCGGTTCAAGGCGTTGGTCGAGCTCGCGAAGATGGCGAGCGAGAAGCTGCGTAAGCCGCAGGTCCCGATTGCCCTGTGGGAGCGGGTCCTCGAGGCGGAGCCCAACCACAAAGAGGCGCTGGTCGAGCTCGAGAACTGGTTCGAGCGTGAGAAGAACTGGACGAGCCTGGCAGACATTCTCGAGCGCCGAATCGCGTTGGAGCCGGATGTCGTTTCGCAGGTGAACCTGCTCGACAAGCTCGGCAATGTCGTGAGCTCGCGGCTGGGTGATGCAGACCGCGCGGCCGACGTGTGGCGCGACATCCTGGCGCGTGACAAAGAGCACCGCAAAGCCCAGGCGGAGCTGCGAAAGAAGTACATCGCCGAGCGCGACTGGGACGGACTCGAGTGGTTCTTCCGCAACTACGGCGACGTGAACGAGTGGGTCAGGACGCTCGAGCAGCAGGTGAAGTCGGTCGAGGAGCCCGAGGAGCGCACGACGCTGCTCTTCAAGGCGGCGGCGATCTGGCGCGATGAGCTCAAAGATACGCGGCGCGCGGTGAAGAACCTCGAGGCCGTGTTGGAGCTCGAGCCGCGGCATGCCGAGACGGCGCGCATGCTGATCCCGATCTACCGCGAGCTGACCTCGTGGAAGGACCTGCCCAACGTCTACGACATCGCGCTCGAGTCGAGCGAGGACCGCTACGAGCGTAAGGAGCTTCTCCTGGCGTTGGCCGAGGTGCAGGAGGACAAGCTCGACAACATCGAGGCCGCCTTCTTCGCGTATGTCCAGGCCGTGTCGGAGAACCCTGGTGACGTGGCGCTGCACCCGAAGCTGCGGCAGCTCGCGGAGCGCTCGTCGAACTGGGAGAGCTACGTCTATGTGCTGCAGGACGCGGTCGACCACATCGAGCACGACTCGAACCGGGTCGATGTGCTGCTCGAGATCGGCCACACGTATCGCGACAAGCTCGGCGCGGATGAGACGTCGCTGACGTTCTTCTATCGGGTCCTGAGCCTCGATGCTTACAACCGGCAGGCGCTCGACGCCGCCGAACGTGCGTGGGAGGCCACGGGCGCGTACGACCAGCTGGTGCTGACCTACCAGAAGCGGCTCACCACGGTGGAGTCGCAGGATGAGCGCCTGACCATCCTCTTCAAGTTGGCCGACGTCTGGCGCAATGCAGCGCAGGCCAATGACGAGGCCGAGGCCGTCCTCGTCGAGATGCTCGAGGACTTCCCGAACGAGGGCCGGGTCCACGACCAGCTCATCGAGATTTACCTGGAGGAGAGCCGCTACGCCGATCTGCGCGACGTGCTCGAGCGCAAGCGCGACGTGTTGGTCGCCGACAAGGCCCCGAGCTACGTGCTCGCGGACGTCGAGTGTGAGCTCGGCATGCTGACCTACGGCACGAC
Organism: uncultured Myxococcia bacterium; assembly: GCA_942493285.1. Lineage (GTDB taxonomy): Bacteria > Myxococcota_A > UBA9042 > PHBI01 > PHBI01 > WYBB01. Next base: position 2,905,934 of record OW818691.1, on the reverse strand, counting down.
CGAGGACGGCGACGAGACGGCGATCTCCGCGGCGATCGACCGCTACGAGGCCGCGCTCTCGCATGAGGCTGGGCATGCCGAGTCGGTGACCCGGCTCGAAGAGCTGCTCGGCGACGAGGCGGAGCGGTTGCGCCTGACGAAGATCCTGGCGCCGGTGTACGAGCGTCGGGGCGACCGGGCCAAGCTCTCGCAGATGTTGGAGCTGCAATGGGTGGCAGCCCAGGCCGAGGATGACACGGTCCTCCAGATCGAGATCCTGACCCAGCTCGGCGACATCTATCGCGGGCCGGCGCTCGGGCTCCAGGGGAGCGACGGGGTACCGACGAGCAATCAGGACCTCGCGTGGCGCACGCAGGCGCGGCTCTTCCTGCTGAAGCCCGACGCGATCGAGGTGCGGGCCGAGCTCGAGGGGCTGACGGCGACGCTGTCGCGTTGGCAGGAGCTCGTGACGCTCTACTCGCAAGAGGCTGACACGCCGCTCGACAAGGAGAGCAGGCTCGCCATCAAGCTCGAGGTTGCGCGTACCTGGCATCGCCAGATTAAAAACCTCGAAGAGGCGCGGGTCTTCTATCAGAAGGTCCGTGAGGAGGAGCCCGAGCACAAGGAGAGCATCGACGCGCTCGAGGAGATCTACGTCGCGCTCGACCGCGCCGAGGACCTGCTCGAGATCTATCGTGGGCAGATCGACCTCTCGAACGATGTCGGCAAGAAGATCGACTACCTCTTCCGCACGGTCGACCTGTTGCGTGTCCGCCTCGAGAATCCCGAGGACGCCATTGCACCCGCGCAGGAAGCGCTGGCTTTGTCGCCGGGTCACCTCGGGGCCATCCAGCGTCTCGATGAGCTCTACACGGTCACCGAGAAGTGGGACGACCTCGCGCAGACCCTCGAGGATACGATCCGCCTCGTCGCCAACGATCAGAAGCGGGTCATCGAGCTGAAGAACCGCCTCGCGCTCGTGTACGAGCAGCATCTCGAGCGGCCCGAGACGGCCATCGAGATCCACGCCAGCGTGCTTGAGGCGGACTCGCAGAACGCGGCGTCGGTCGACGCACTCGAGCGCCTCTTCGAACGCGAGGAGCTCGCGCCGACGGTCGCGCCGATCCTGCAGCCGTTCTACGAGGCCACCAACGATTGGCAGCGCCTGGTCGACGTCTACACGGTGCGCGAGGGGGCGGCTGGCGACTTCAACGAGAAGGTCGACTGGCACTACAAGATCGCGGCCCTGTACGAGGGACCGGGGCAGCAGCCCGAGCTGGCCTTCCAGCACTACGAGGAGGCGGCGAACCTCGACCCGGGTAGCGAGCTGACGCTGAGCGAGCTGTTGCGGCTGGCGGACTCGCTCGACAACCACGGCGAGCTCATCCTGTTCCTGCAGTCCATCGTCGAGGACATCCCGTCGGTGGAGCGGCGCATCGAGACGCATCGCACCATTGCACTCCTCGCGCGCGACAAGACGCACGACCTCGGCGGGGCCGAGAAGCAGTTCCGCGCGATCCTGGAAATCGACGCGACCGACATGAACGCGACCGATTCGCTCATCGCGCTTTATCGCGAGAAGGGTGACATCGCGAGCCTCGTCGAGATGCTGCTCAAGAAGGCGCCGATGGCGCAGATTGGAGTCGCCGAGCGTAATCGTCTTTACGCCGAGGCGGGCAACCTCGCGTCGGACTCGCTCGCGGACCATACGCAGGCAATCGAGATCTTCGAGACTCTCTACCAGCTCGACCCCAACGGCGAGACGGCGCTCGACAGCCTCGAGCTCCTCTACGAGAAGACCGAGGACTGGGACAACCTCGTCCGCATCTATCGCGACAAGGTGGAGCGGGCGGCCGACATCGACCGCAAGAAGCACTACGCGGCGCTCACGGGCTTTGTGCAGGCGGACAAGCTCGAGTCGCCCGACGACGCCATCGCGACGTGGCATCAGATCCTCGGGTGGGACTCGACCGACCCGGACGCGCTCCAGCAGCTCGACAACCTGTATACGCTGCAGGCCGACTGGTTCAACCTGAAGGAGACGCTGCGCAAGGTGCAGGCCAACGTCGAGCTCACGAATGGGCCGGTCTCGACGCCTGCGTGGGACGAGGCGCAGTTCCGCATCGCAAAGCTCTACGAGGACCCGGACAAGCTGGGCGACCTCGACGCGGCCATCGACTGCTATGGCGTGTTGCTACAGCGCAACCCGACACATGACGGGGCGGTCGCAGCACTCGAGGCCATCATCGCCGAGCGCGAATCCTACGAGAAGGCGTTTGCCACGCTGCGCCCGGTGCTCGAGTCGCGTGAGAGCTACGAGCAACTGTGGCAGCAGTTCGAGGTCCTGGCGGCGCTCGAAGCAGAGGACCCGGAGAAGCAGGTCGCGACGCTCCACCAGATGGCGGATGTCGCCGAGATCCGGTTGGGCGACTCGCGACGCGCGCTCGATGCCCATGCCCGGGCCTTCGGGGTTGCGCCACGCACGGCCCACACCATCGCTGAGCTCGAGCGACTGGCCGAGCAGTATGGGTATTGGGAAGAGCTCGTCGGGATCTACACGGCCGAGGCCGCGTCCAACGACGACGACTTCCTGGCGCTCGAGCTGCGGCTGAAGGCGGGACAAATCCTCATGGACCGCATGGGCGACAAGGTGCGCGCCACGGCGGCCTACGAGGTCATCTACAAGGACCACGCCGAGCACGCCGAGGTTCAGGAGCGGCTGCACAGGTTGTACGAGGCGCGGGCAATGTGGCCGCAGCTCGCGTCGATCCTGCGGGCGCAGACCGACAGCGAGTCGCAGCCGAGCCGCCGTATCGCGCATCTCGAGAAGCTGGCGAAGGTCTCGGAAGAGCGGCTCGACGACCACCAGAAGGCCTACGAGTCACTCATCGAGATCCTCGATCTCGACCGCGGATCGGAGCACGCCATCGGCGAGCTGCGGCGCTTGTTCGAGGCGGGGACGAACCCGCTCGACATCGCCGAGCGCCTGGAGCCGATCTACCGCGACGGGGCTCGGTGGGACGAGCTCGACAGCATGTTGCAGCTCAAGCTGGCGGTCATCGACGACACGTCTGACCAGCTCCAGCTGATGCGTGATCTCGCGATGCTCGCCATCGAGCAGCGCGGTAACGAGCGTGATGCGCTCGAGTGGTATGGGCAGGCCTTCCAGCTCGACCCGGAGGACGGAGGGCTCCTCATCGAGATGGAGCGGCTTGCGGGGCTGACGGGTGCATACGACCGCCTCAATCACTACACGCTGGCAGCGGCCGAGGTCGCGACCGAGAACGAGCGTAAGGTCGAACTCTGGCACAAGGCCGGGCCAGTCGCCCGCGACCAGCTCGGGCTGGCGAGCGAGGCGGAGCGGATCTTCCGCAAGGTCATCGGGGTCGACGCCAAGAACGCCAACGCTTTGCGGGCGGTGGATGCGCTCCTCGTCGCGTCGTCGCGGTGGCAGGACCTGGAACCCATCCTGGTCGCCGAGACGCAGGCCGACGACCTGTTCGACGATGAGCGTGTGCAGGTCTGGACGCGTCTCGCCGAGCTCTATCGCGACCGACTCGGGCGTCGTGATGACGCGGTGCGAGCGTACAACGAGGTGCTCGAGCTCCAGGACATGAACGAAGGGGCGCTGCATGCGCTCCGCGTGATGTACGCCGATGATGAGCGCTGGGCCGAGCTCTTCGAGGTCCTGCAGCGCTTGTCGGACCTGGCGCGCGACCCCGACGAGCGCGTCGGCTACCTGGCCAGCATGGCTGAGATCGCCGAGCGCCACCTCGACAACCCGGCGCGTGCCATCGAGCTCCTCGAAGAGGTCCTCGTGGCGCGTCCCGACGACGCCGAGGCGGTCCACGAGCTGCAGCGGCTCCTGCTCGAGCAGGGGGCTCTGCAGACGAGCCCGGTCGAGCGCGAGAAACTGTTCGGCAGCCTTGCCGAGGCTTACGAGCGTGAGCTCCGGATGGCGAGCGCGGGGCAGGACAAGAACCGCAAGCTGGTGGTGTTCCGCGAGCTCGGTCGCCTCTGGCAGTCGGAGCTCGACGACCCGTTCAACGCGCAGAATGCATGGGAGCGGGCGCGCAACGAGGAGCCGTTCGACCGCGAGGCGCTCGATGCGTTGCGCGTGCTCCACCTCGCGTCTGGCAACGACCAGGCGCGGGCCGAGATCCTCGAGTCCGCGATCGTCTCAGAGCAGTACGAGGCGAGCGAGCAGCTCTCGCTGTGGCGCGAGCTCGGTGAAATCCGGACCGATGTCTTCGGTGACCAGGCGGGCGGAATCGAGGCCTGGCAGTCGGTATTGGCCCTCGCGACGAACGACCCCGACAGCTACGTGAAGGCCATCGACCAGCTCGAGGTCCTCTACGAGAATACGCAGCGGTGGCAGGACCTGGTCGGGCTCTATCAGCGCAAGCTCGCCCTCATCGAGGACGAGGAGAAGCGGGTCGAGACGTGGCTGCTCGTAGGCACGATTCAGCAGGACAACCTGCAGAGCAATGCAGCGGCGGCCGAGACGTATCAGGCCATCCTCGGTGAAGAGGGCGTGGACATCGCGACCGAGACGGACGCGCTGCGCACGCTGCGGCTCGAGGCGAGCCGGCGGCTCGACGTCATCTACGAGGCCAACGGTCAGTGGCAGGAGCTGTCGCAGCTGCTGCTCGCGCGTGGGGACCGGCTGGAGCTCGAGGACAAGCTGCAGAACCTGCAGCGGCTGGCCGTGGTCCACGAGCAGAAGCTCGGCGAGGCGGACAACGCGTTCATCGTGTTGCAGACCGCCAACGAGTTGGTCCCTGACGAGCCGATGGTGCTGCTCGAGCTCGAGCGGCTGGCCGAGGTGACGGGCTTCTGGAGCGACCTCTACGGGGTCTACGAGTCGACGCTGCTGCACGTGGAGGGCGATACCCAGCTCGACCTGATGCTGAAGTCCGCTGCGGTGCAGCGTGACCGGATTGGCTCCGCGAGCGAGGCAACGCGGCTCTACGAACGCGTGCTCGCGACGCAGCCCGAGAACGACACGGCGCTGCGCGCGCTCATCGACTTGAACGAGGGTGAGGGCCGCTGGAAGGAGCTCGTGGAGGTCCTGCGGATCCTGGCCGAGGTGACGCCCGATTACACCGAGAAGAAGTCGCTGCTGGTGCGGGTGGCTCAGGTCGAGGAGCAGAAGCTGGAGGATCTCGCAAAGGCCGTCGCCGCCTGGAACGAGGTCCTCGAGATGGACGAGCGCGACCGGACGGTGCTGGCCGAGCTGGAGCGGCTGCACATCGCGCGTCGCGACTGGCACGCGCTCATCGACACCTACGAAAAGGATGCGATGGCGGACCCGGCGGGCGAGATCAATCGCCGGCTGCAGATCGCGGGCATCTACGAGAGCTACACGCGCCAGATGCCCGAGGCCATCCAGGCCTACGAGGACGTGCTCGGGCTCGACCCGGCCAACGAGGTGGCGCTCGACAAGCTCGAGCGGATCTATGGCGAGCGTGAGGACTACGACAGCCTGCTCGACGTCTACGACCGCGCGTACAACGCGGCCCGCAACGACGAGGACCGGCTGCGCATGGCCAAGAATGCGGCCATCCTGCACGAGGGTTATCGCAACGACCTGAGGTCGGCGGCGGATGCCTGGGGACGGGTCCTCCAGCTCGACCCCAACGACAGCGACGCGTACGAAAGCCTCGTCAAGATCTACACGGCCGAGAAGGAGTGGGACGACCTCATCCGACTCTACGAGCAGCGCTACGAGATCTCGGAGACGAGCGATTCGCGGGCGGATGCGCTGCTGTCGATGGCGGCGGTCTATCGTGTCGAGCTCGACGACGTCGACAATGCGATCGCGATGTACGAGCGGGTGCTGCTCGAGCGGCGGAGCGACCGGGCGGCGCTGGATGCGCTCGATGAGCTGCTGTCGGCTCAGGGCCACTGGGAGCAGGTGCTCGAGAACATCGACAAGAAGCTCGAGGTCGAGACCGACTTGAGCGTGCGTGTCGAGTTGCTTTGCCGGCAGGGGCATGTTGCGCGTGAAGAGCTCGAGGACAACTACCGGTCGGCCGCGAGCTATACGCGGGTCATCCAGGAGTCGCCGGGCAACGAGACGGCGGTCGGTGAGCTGCTGGCCATCTATCGCCAGGACGAGCGCTGGGACAAGGTCATCGAGATCCTGAACCACAAGCTCGCCTACTCGAAGTCGCGCTTCGATTCGGCGGCGGTCCACGTGGATTTGGCCGAGGTGCTGTCCGACAAGATGGGGCAGCCGGAATTGGCGCTCACGCACTTCGAGGAGGCCGAGAAGGCCGACCCGGAGTCGCGGCGTGCGTTGCAGGTCCTGGCTGACCACTACATGAAGACGAACTCGCACGCGAAGGCGATGACGCGGCTGGAAGCGCTCATCGACAAGCTCGATCCGCAGAAGGACAAGGAGCTGCTCGCGCAGACCCACAAGAAGATCGGTCTGTGCGCCGAGGCGCTTTATCTCGAAGATCAAGCTATCGACGAGCTCACGACGGCGGCGTCGATCATGCCGCCGGATCTGGAAGGGCTGCGGGCACTCGGGCGACTGCACTTCAAGAAGGGCAATTTCCGTGAGGCCGAGAAGTACCTCCAGGAGGTCCTCGACAAGTACAAGCGGGACCTTTCGAGCGAGGAGCAGGTCAAGGTGCTGATGCAGCTTGGCGAGTCGGCGCTCAAGGTGAAGAACATCGCCAAGGCGCAGCTCTATCTGCGGCAGGTCGTCGATGCGCAGCCGAACAATCCGCAGGCGCTCGAGAACATCATCGAGACGCTGCGGCAATATGGCGAGTGGGGCGATGCGGTCCGCTACATGGAGCGGCTGCTGACCCTGAAGGACGACAAGTACGACCGCCACAAGATCCTCATCGCCATCGGCGACACGAGCTACCAGGAGCTCAACGACAACAAGCGGGCCATCGAGGCGTACCGGTCGGCGCTCGACCTGGAGGTATCGCCGAAGGTGCCCGCGCTGCGGCTCTTCGAGCTGTTCCTGAAGACCAATGACCTGCCGGCCGCGGTGAGCAACCTGAACCGGCTCATCAAGCTCGAGGACGACCCGAAGCTCAAGGCGCGGTACGCGTTCATGGGGGCGGTGGTCTACCGCGACAACCTCAACGACCCGTTCGAGGCGGTGAAGTACTTCAACGTCTCGCTCGACCACCACATCGAGAACCTGAGCGCGTTCGAGTCCATCGTGAAGCTGCTGACGCAGGCGCGCGACAACAAGGCGCTCGAGCAGAACTACCGCCGGATGATCCAGCGTGTGCGCGAGGTCGGCACGGCGCTGCCCAACGCGCCGGTCGTGCTGTTCACGTTGTACATGGGGCTTGGAGAGATTTATCGCAGCCGACTGCGCCAGCCGCAGAATGCGATCTTCAGCTTCGAGCTGGCGCGCAACGAGCGGCCCGACGACCCGAAGATCCGCGAGATCCTGGCGGAGCTGTACGAGACGGGGGCCGACTCGATCGACAAGGCGATCATGGAGCATCGCTGGCTCATCGCGCAGCAGGCCAACCGGTACGAGAGCTACCACAAGCTGGTGCAGCTCTTCCGGACGGCCAAGCGGCACGACGCGGCGTGGTGCATCGCCGGGTTGCTCGTGGCGCTGCGCAACGCCAATCAGGAGGAGCAGGCCTTCTACGAGCGGTACCGCCCGGGGTCGATGGCGGAGCCGAATCGGGTCATCGACCAGGCGCTCTGGATGCAGTGCATCATGTCGCGCCAAGAGGACCCGGAGCTCGGTCGGGTCATCGAGATCGTGTACGCGGCGCTCGGCAAGGCGCGCATCTCGAAGAACGTAAAAGAGTATCAGCTCAAGAAGAAGTCGCGCCTCGAGCTCGACGAGGGGCTGCTCATCACGAATACGATTCGGCAGGTGCTGCGTATGTTCGGCATGCCGGCGCCCGAGATGTACAAGGGGGATCTGGCGACGGGCATCGAGTTCCTGCACACGGACCCGCCGATGTTGCGGTTCGGGGCCGACGTGCTGCAGGGGCTGACGGACAAGGAGCTGGCGTTCCATGTGGCGCGTAAGCTGACGTTCTTCCAGCCGTCGCACCTGGTGGCGATTCTCTATCCGCGTGAGGCGCTCGACGGGCTGTACCTTGGCGCGGCGAGTGTGGTCGACCCGAACTATCAGATCGCGACGCATGAAGGGGTGCCTGAGGACGACCGTCGGCGCTTGATGCAGGCGGCCGGGGAGGCGAAGGCGGTGCTCGAGAAGAGCCTCACGCCCGAGCTGCGCCAGCAGTTGACGGCCGTGCTGAGGAACCTGTGGAAGCGGACGCCGGTGCCGGAGCTCGGCAAGTGGCATCGGGCCATCGAGCTGACGGCGATTCACGCCGGTGTGGTGGCGTGCAACGATCCGTCGTTGGCGCTGACGATGCTGCAGGCGGAGACGACGGGCATGTCGCGGCTGAGCAAGCAGGACAAGCTGCGCGACCACGTGCTGTATGTGATGAGCGACCCGTACCTGCAGCTGCGTAAGCAGCTCGGGCTGCAGATCGACTACGCCGACCTGATGGGCTGACGTGGGGACGCTTTGGGTCGTTGCGACTCCGATTGGTAATCTCGAAGATATGACTCACCGGGCGACGCGTGTGCTCGCCTCGGTGGGCCGTATTCTTTGCGAGGACACGCGGCGGACGCGGACGTTGTTGGACCACTTCGGAATCGTGGTTGAAGCGCCGCTGGTGCGATTCGACGCGCACAGCGAGCGGGACCGCATCGAGGAGGTGGTCGGGTGGTTGGGCAATGGGGAGTCGCTTGCGCTCGTGTCGGATGCGGGGACGCCGGGGATCAATGACCCGGGAGAGCGGCTCGTGAGGGCGGCGGCGGCGGCGGGGCATCGGGTGATCCCGGTGCCCGGGGCGTCGTCGGTGACGGCGGCAGTGTCGGTGAGTGGGCTTGGTGGTGGTGGGTTCGCGTTTGGAGGGTTCCTGCCCAAGGGGCTCGATGCGTTGCGGACGAAGCTGGCGGGGCTGAGTCGTGGGACTTGGGTGTTTTTCGTGCCGGCGCGCGACCTGGAGGAGGCGCTGGTGACGATGGGGACGTTGCCAGTCATCGGTGAGGTCGTGGTGGCGCGCGAGATGACGAAGCTGCACGAGAGCTTCTATCGCGGGACGGCGCAGGCGCTGGCGGAGCGACTGAGCGGGGACGACGAGGCGCGGCTGGGGGAGGCGGTGGTCGTGTTCTCGGTGGTCGAGGCGCCGCTGGGTGACGACGTCGTCGAGGCGTTGCTGCGAGAGCAGTTGGTGCTGGGCAAGTCGCCCAAGGCCGCCGTTGAGGCAGTGGCTGGAGCCTTGGGTTTGTCGAAGCGGCACGTCTACCAGCTCGTGCTGAAGCTCGACGGCAAACGCTGAGGCCTCCCACCTCCTTCGCGCTGCGAGGGGAACGCGTCCCAACCCCCATCGAGGGGAGGTCCCCCTCCCCCCATCCTGAGGGGAGGTCCCCGAACGAGCCGGGGCGTGGCGCGCTGGCCAGCTCGGGGCAATAGGGTGCCCTGGGCCAGTGGGAGTGGGCCTGAGTGGGGGCGGAGATGTCGGGCACTGGGTAGAGGTGGACGCGATAAGGCGGCTGCATGTCGCTCGCGCGGGGTCAGCCTGAGGGCGCGTCAGCTCGGCGCTTCGAGGGTCTCGTTCACGCCGGCTTCGCGCTGGGCCCCGTAGAAGCGCCACGCCATCCAGGTGCCCGCTGGGAACATCACCTCCCGCACGCCCCGGCTCAGCGCCCTCCACGCCTTGCGGTGCGCCACACGGAACGCCAACAGCTGCTCGAGCATCGCCTGCAGCCGCCCCTGTCGCGCCGCCGCGACGCGTTTGCGCGGCTTGGCCTTGCGCCCCACTTCGCCGTCGACCGGCCGCTCCGCCGAGTGCCACACCGACAGCTTCTTCGCCGCCTCGACGCCCGAAAACTCGCGCCGACCGGCCGCGACCTCGACCTTGGCCGCGGCGACATACGCCTCGACCCGTGCCTTAACGCGCTCCTTCAGCAGGGCCAGCGGCAACAGCTCGTCCAGCTCCCACGGGTAGTCCGAGCAGAGCATCACCGCCTCGGACGTCGTCCCCTCCGGGTCGAAGAAGCGTTGTGGCCGCTTATATATCTTGCCGATCCCGCTCCCGATCGCGTCCACCGGCGTCATGACGCCCATCCACTTCTCGGGGTCCTCGACGATGAGGTCCTTGGTCGGGTTGGCCAGCGTATACGCGACACAGTCGACCAGCGCATCCATGTCGCCGATTTCCACCGTCTCGCTGTCCTCGGCGCTCCAGAACTTTGTATTCTCGACGCCGTCCCGCGCGCTGCCGAACTTGCCCATCAACCCATGGAAGTCCCGCAGGAAATCCGACAAGGTCCCCAGCCGGTCGTACACCACCGCATGGTAATGACTCGACATCTGCATCACCGCGATGATGTCGACCCCATGTTTCATCGCCGACTCGACCAGCGTGAACGCGAACGCCGCCTTCGTCTCGGCCGTCGGCTTCAGCCGGAACTCCTTCCGGTCACACACCGGACTCAAGAAGTACGCCGTTCCCGGCAATCGCCGCTTCGGTTGGGTCATGGTTGCCCCCAGGTCTCGAGGTAGCCGGGCAGCGTATGCGCAGAGCCGGAGCGGTCAACCCCCAAACGACGCCATCCTCTAAGCCGCTCCATGACGGCTCGCCTGAGCCGATGAACGGGCCCGAGCACCTCGCCCCCACTCGGGTCGAGCACCTCGCCCCCACTCGGGTCGAGCCGCTCGCCCCCACTCGGGTCGAGCCGCTCGCCCACCCAACTCACCGCGCCGAAATGCGCCGCTCAGGCCACTGTGAGCCGCTGTCGCAGGCGATCCGAAAGCACGATGAGCGCCGACACCGGGACCCGCTCTTTCAGTGTTTCGTCGACCTGGGTCGCGAAGCCCGCCAATGCGGGCGCCTTCAGGATTTCCTCCCCACGCGTCAACACGAGCGCCCCGGCCCGAATCATCGCCAGGTGCAGCTGTCTTGTCAGCGGCCCCGACGCGATCATGTCCCACCGGTCAGGCCACTCCTGCTTCTCCAGCGCCAGCACCAGGTCAAAGAGCCCAAGCCCATAACCCGCCGCGAAGTACGCCGTGGCGGCATCTTTGATCGGCCTGCCAGACTCGCTCGCGAGCTCGGACACCCACACCGCCTGTGCCACCCAGGCGAGCCGCGCCACCCGCTTTGCGACCTCGGTCTCGAGTCCCGCGGCCGCGAGCTGTTTGGCGTCGTCCCTTGCGCCGCGCCGCCCTCGCTCCGGGAGGAACGGCGCTACCCCTTCGGACAGGACACTGGCTGCATTGAGCACCGGCTGAAGCCGCTCGGCGCTCGACAACGTGACACGTTCCCCACGCGCCGATGACACCCAGAGGATCGACCGCGCCAACGCCGCCACCGCGTCCTCGATGCGGATGAGGAGCCCGTAGCGCGTCTCCGCCACCATCGGGGTCACGGCCTCGATGGTGTCTCGCAGCGCGACCGCGTCGAGCGCTCTCTCCGCCAGCAGATAAGCGGCTGCGATCTCCGTCGGCTCGCGCTCCGTGGCCGTCGCGAGTGAAGCGACCAGCGTGATGCCACCCCGGTCGATGATGTGGTTCGTGATGACCGTCGCCGCGATCTCGTCGAACAGGAAGTGTTTTTCGAGCAGGTCGCGATGGTTCTCGACAATGTGCTTGGGGAAGTATCGCTCGAGGAAGGGAAGCCGTTCATCCTTTGTGCCCGGCGGGTCGCTCGTGACCGACGTCGTGAGCGCCATCTTCGAATACAGCAGCAGCTTCGAGAGCTCGGGACGCAGGAAGCCGCGCCCCTGGTCCTTACGCTTCTTGATGACCTCATTGCTCGACGGGAGGTTCTCGCCGTAACGCGCAAACCCGATGCGCTCACGCACCCACTGCAACGCATGGGAGAAGCCCCAGATGTCGCGCCGCGACCGGACCGCATCGAGCGAAATCGCCAGCGCCTGCCCCTCGTTGTCCCTCAGCACGAGCTCACAGACCTCGTCGCCGGCCGCCACGATCAGCGCATTACGCGCGTCCTGCGAAAGTGCCCCGCTCTCCAGTGCGTGTCGCAGCAACGTCTTGATGTTGACCTCGTGATCGGACAGGTCGACGCCGCCCGAGTTGTCGATGGCGTCCATGCTGACGCCGCCACCGAGCTCGGCGAACTCGTTACGCGCGCGCTGCGTCATCCCGAGATTGCCGCCCTCGCCGATGACCTTGCAGCGCAGCTCGTTCGCGTCCACCCGCACCCGGTCGTTGGCCGGGTCACGCGCATCCTGATGGGTCTCGGTCGAGCTCTTCACGTAGGTGCCGATGCCGCCATTCCACAGCAGGTGCACCTCCGCCTTAAGCAGCAGCCGCACCAGCTCTTCGCCCGAGCACTCCTTCAGCTCCGTCCCCAGGCGCTTCTGCACTTCGGGCCAGAGCGCGATGGACTTCGCACCTCGCTCGAAGACACCGCCGCCAGCCGAAATCAGCTCCGGGTTGTAGTCCGACCAGCGCGACCCCTTCTTGTCGAAGAGGCGCTTACGCTCCGCCCACGCGACCTCGGAGTTGCCCGGGTTCGGGTCGAGGAAGATGTGTCGATGGTCGAAAGCACCGACGAGTCTCAGCGTCTTCGAGAGCAGAAGCCCATTGCCGAACACGTCGCCCGACATGTCGCCGATGCCGACGACGGTGATCGGGTCGACGTTCGGGTCGAGGCCGAGCTCGTAGAAGCAGCGGCGTGTACAGACCCACGCCCCCTTCGCCGTGATGCCCTTGTCTTTGTGGTCGTACCCGATGGAGCCACCGGACGCGAAGGCGTCACCGAGCCAGAAGCTGTAGGCCTTCGCGAGTCGGTTGGCCGTGTCCGAGAGGTGGGCTGTGCCTTTGTCCGCCGCGACGACCAGGTAGGGGTCGGGCCCGTCGTGGCATATGACGCCTGCGGGTTGCACGACCGCGCCGTCGACGACGTTGTCGGTCAGGTCGAGCAGGCCGCGGATGAAGACCTCGTAGTAACGATCGGCCTGAACACGCGCCTCACGCCAGTCCTCGGGCGGCGTCTTCAGCACGAAGCCACCCTTGGCACCGACGGGCACGATGACCGCGTTCTTGAGCATCTGGGTCTGCATGAGGCCCAGGATTTCATTGCGGAAATCGTCGAGTCGGTCGCTCCACCGCAGACCACCACGCGCCACTTTGCCACCGCGCAGGTGCACACCCTCGACCTCGGTTGCGTGGATCCAGATCTCGAAGAGCGGCCGCGGACTCACCATGTCGGGGACCTTCGCGCAGTCGAGCTTGAACGACGTGTAGTAGACAAGCTCTTGCGGGTCGGCCGCGCGATACACATTGGTCCGGACAGTCGCACGGATGAGCGACAGGAAGGTGCGCAGGATCTTGTCCTCGTCGAAGCTCGCGATGCCGTCGAGGTAGGTCGAGAGCCGCGTATTGAGGCGTTCTTCCTGGGCGAGGCGCAGGCGCTTATCCTCATCCCCAGCAAAGAGCGCCGGGTCGAAGCGGGTATGGAACAGCTCCGTCAGCTGCGACACGAACGGGGCATGGTGGATGAGCACCTTCTGCACGATCTCGGGGGTGACCGTGCTGCCGAGTTGTCGGCTGTAGTAGAAGTAGCTGCGGAAGACCTCGACGTCGCGCCAGGTGATCTTCGCCGGCAGGAGCAGGCGGTTGATGCGGTCGCTGCGCATACGGCGCGAGAAGACAGACGCGAGCGCGTCGATGAGGTTCTGCTTCTGCTCGAGCAGGTCATGCTCGCCACGCCGGATCCGCAGCGTATTGATCTGCATGCGTGCCGCAGCGTGCTCCGGCTGGACATCCCACGCGTTCTGCTCGGCGACGACCACACCGAAGTTGTCCACCACCGGCAGGATTTCGGTCAGCAGGAGGTCGCGCGGGCTATAAATCCGAAGGATTGCGTCGGTCGCCGAACCATTCGAAGGGAAGATCGCAAACCCGAGCTGGCCTGTCTGGATGACCTCTTCGAGGTGGTCGATGTCGGTCACCGCGACGTCGACGTGGGTCTGCTCGGTGTAGCTCTCCGGGAACGCCGCAGCGTACCGCACATGTCGCTCGGACCCTCCGACCTCGCCGTGTGACGCTTCCAAAGCGCGGCGCAGACGCAGGACCCATGGCGTCCCGAGCTCCGCCAGGCGGCGCTCGATGGCCGCGAATCGTTCAGGCGTGGTCTGCAGCGGACGGTCGCTCGTCAGGTAATAGTGGAGTGCCACCGAGCCATACTTGCCGAGGTGGAGGCGGTGGTCGGCGTAGTTCGCGCCGAGCTCCGCCTGGACCATGCTCTGCAGCTGGCTGCGCAGGTCGTCCGAGTAGTTTTCTTTCGGGAGGACGATGAAGACGTAGGCGCTGCGCTGGTCGCGCGCCACGGCGATGTGGCTCTTGAATTCGTGGTGGTCATGAGCCCTTCGCGTCATCGCGAGCAGCTCGCTCGTCGTCGCCGCGTCGGCCTCGAACAAGTACTCGACCGGCAACGCGTTGTAGGCCGACACCAACGACTTGTGGTCGTAGTCGCCCGCGTGTGTGCCCTCGGTCGTGAGGATCGCTGCGAGCTTGTTGCGCAGGATCGGGATCTGCCCGCCCGGCTGACCGATGCCCTTGAAGGTGAACATGCCGTGAAGCATCAAGCCGCCCGTCGGTCGCCCGTCGGCGTCGAACAGCTTGACGAGCACCGCGTCGACCTTGCCGCGTCGGTGCAGGAGACTGTCGATGGACGACTTGTGGATGCGTGCCAGCGGCTCGGCGAGGCGCGGTGATTCGTCGAGGAAGGCGTAGTCGTCCGCATCGATGGCGAGCGCGCGTGGATACCGCGCGATGCCAAGCGCCCGCTCCGGATTGGGCTGTAGCTCGCCACCTTCACGCGCGAGCTGGGTCAGCCCCATGAAGACGAAGTTCTCGTCCAGGAGCCAGTTGAGAAAGTCGCGGATCTCGAAGCAGTCGTCCCGCGACGCACCCGGCAGCTTGGCGAGGTAGTCGTACTCGTTGGCGATCGCCCGGACCTCACGCGTCATCCGGTGGAAGTCGGACACCATCGCGCGCGCCAGGACGAGACGCTCTTCGACCTCGAGGCGTAGCGCGTCGGGGCTCGCGACGTCTTCGCTCGCGACGAACCAACGTGTGTAGCCAAAGCCCTCGGCTCCCGGCGTCGACTCGCCGATGGAGATCGCTCGGCGCTCGGCCCCTGACCCGGCGAAAGTGACTGGCAGCACGACACGCATGTTGTTGAGCACACGTGCACCGAGCTGCTCGAGCGTGAGCTTCAACGTATCGTAGATGAAGCTCTGGTCGGGCATGACGGTCTCGACCACGAGGCCATCGAGCGTGTAGCCGTTGTCCTCGATGGTCGGCGTGAAGACCCGCACCGTGATGCTGCCTTCGGCGATAGCAGGCCCAAGCCAGCGGAACGAGTCGCGCAGCTGGGCCGCAAGGGTCACGAGGCGATGCCGGAACAGGTAGGCGTCGTCGACGCGTCGCAGCAGCGACTTGGCGAAAGCAGCGACCAGGGGCTCGGCGTCCTGATGTTCGAGGTCCGCGAGCAGGCGGCTGACGAGTTCGGCGCGATCGAGTGGAGTGTTCATACGACTCTCGTTGTGTCGCGGCGAGGCTATTGCCGCGTTTTGGACTCGGCTCTCGGGTTCGGGTGGAGACGCGGTCAGCGCGTCTGCTTCATGAGGTTGGAGAGCGCGCTCTCCGACAGGGTGATCCGCGCGGTGACGACAGGCCCGCTGCCGCCGAGGTCGATGTCGTCGAGGAGCGCGCGCTGAGCCTCCGGGAGCTGGCCCGACACCATCTTGCGCGCGGTCTTCAGCGCACCGGTGATGGTCGACGCGTCGCCGCCGTGGATGTGCATCGCACCTCGGAGCTCGATGCTGCTGCCGACGTTGATGGACGCCCCGAAGTGGCTTGGCGCGCCGCCAATCATCTGCTGCGCCATGCTGCCCGAGATGCCGCTGAACGTATCGGGCGGGACGGGCGCGGCAAACCACATGGTCGCGCCTTCGTCGAGGGCCTTCTGCACGAGTGCCAGCTCGACCTTGCCACCGTCGGCGGTCGCCGCGGACGGGTTCTGGCCCATGGCCACGGCCTTCTTGAAGAGCTCGCCCGACCCCATCAGGAAGATCCCGCTGCCGGCGGTCGTGCCCTCGATCGCCTGGACGCTGTCAGGCGACACGAGACCCGCAATCGGGCCGGGCAGCTGCGATACGGCCATCCGCAGGAAGGCCACCATGGCTTTCGCGTCCGTCTTGGCCTCGAGCGCGAAGACGACCTCTTTCGGGGTGGCGCCATCCATGACCATACCGAAGGCGAGCGAGCCGATGTCGCCCGGCGCGATGCCCGCGTCGGCGAGCGCCTTGTCGATGGCGGCGAAGTCATTGCCGTTGTCGGAGGCGAGCTTGCGCACCTCGGGGCTGGTCAGGATCCGACCGATGTCGATGCCGCCCACGACGTCGCTCTCGGCCGGGATGACACGCATCGCGAGCGCGCTCGACCCCGACGATTGGCCGCGCAGGACAAAGTACCAGACCGCAAAGGCGCCGCCGGCGATGAGGAGGACAAGCAGGAGCCACAAGCCGACCTTGCTGCTCTTGCGCGGGGCCTGGGACGGGCTCGTATCGCTCGAATGGGGGGATTGGGTGGCTGCGGACATCATCAGTCTCCTTCGGGGCCGTCGTCCGGGGGCGGGCGAGCAAGCGGCGGCATCTTGGGCCAAGCCCGCCGCGACCACAAGGCGCAATCCCGTGACGCGTCGCGTCACGAAGTGCGTAGAAACCCGGGGCGCCAACCTACGGACCGGTCGGCCGGTCCAATCTCAGGGCTTCCGGGCCGATGGGTTTTGCCGTAGACGTTCACCCAACCGTTGTTCTGGAGTGTTCCATGGCGTCCGCTGGTCTGCTGGCTCTGCTCGATGATATTGCGACCGTCCTCGACGATGTCGCCGTGATGGCCAAGCTGGCCACGAAGAAGACGATGGCCATCGCTGGCGACGACCTCGCCGTCGGCGCCCAATCCCTGGTCGGGCTGCATCCATCGCGTGAGCTGCCCATCGTGTGGGCCGTCGCCAAGGGCTCGCTCTGGAACAAAGCCTGGCTCGTCCCGGCGGCCCTCATCCTCACGCTCATCGCGCCCTGGAGCCTGACCCCGATCCTGATGTTCGGCGGTGCCTTCCTCTGCTACGAGGGCGTCCACAAGTCGCTCGAGAAGCTCGGCATGGGGCACGCCGAGGGGGAACACCCCGAAGCGGCGATGACCCCCGAGGAGCTCGAAAAGAGCCGGATCCAGGGCGCCATCCGCACCGACGTCATCTTGTCAGCCGAGATCGTCGCCATCGCGCTCGGGGCCATGGTGGACTCGGAGTTCTGGACCAAAACAGTCACGCTGATACTCGTCGCGGTCGGCCTGACCATCGCCATCTACGGCCTCATCGCCATCATCGTGAAAGCCGACGATGTAGGCATCCACCTCGTCGCGAAGGGTGGGTCGCGTAAGATCGTCGGGCGCGCCATTCTTTTCACCATGCCACCCCTCATGAAGATCATCGGTCTGCTCGGGACCCTCGCCATGTTCCTCGTCGGCGGCGGTATCATCGCGCACGGCATCCCGGGACTCGAACCCTGGATGCACGGTGTCTCCGGGGCCGCCGGCGGGGGCTTCCTGACATCGGTGCTGGACCAGGTCTTCGTGATGATCCTCGGGGTCATCGTCGGCTTCATCGTGGTCGGCCTCATCAAGGTCTTCGGCGCGCCCGTCTCGGCCGCCTGGAAAAAGGTCTCAGGCCGTTTCGCCAAGAAGGCCTGAGGCACCCCCGGCGCGAGCTCAGAACGGGGCGTTGCTGACCCAGGTGCCGGCCGACGGGGACACGCTGATAGCGGGTTCGGATCCGACCGGGGCAGGCGCGACGTGTACGTCGTGGAAGTCCGTCGGCAGGCTCCAATAGCGGGCGCGCTCGTGGTCCCAATACAAAAGGGCCAGGTGCAGGTGTGGCTCGACGCTTGTGCCCGAGTTGCCGATTCGGCCGAGCGGGCTGCCCGCAGCGACGAACTCGCCGACCACGAGGTCCATCGGCAGGCTGCCCTGCCGGTGGTGGAGGACGTACGCGTGATAGCCGCCGGCGAGCCACAGCCCGACCAGGTTCTCGGCCGCGTCCAGGTCGGGGGCAAGGCCGACCGGCATGTCCGGTTGGTCGCGTTCGACCTCCACCACGAAGCCGGCCACCGGGGCGAATGCTTGGACATCCCACGCGAAGTAGTCGCTCAGGTCGAGCCCGTCACCCGACCAGCGGCGGCCTCCCGACTGCGCGACTCCGAGGTCGTACGCGTAGTCGCCAAAGCCGTTCTCTTCGAGGTGGTGCCGCTCGTGGCCGGCCATGACCCAAGCTGGACCGTCGAGTGGGACCCCGAGGCCGAGGCCTCGAGCATGACACCAGACGCGAAAGGGTAGGGCGGCGAGCGGGCTCTCGGTCACCCGCGCGATGCGCGAGCGCTCGACGAAGAGGACCGAGCGGTCGTCAGGCCAGTCTGCGAAGCGGTCGGCCGCGAACAGGGCCAGCGTGGCCTCATCGGTAGGGTCCTTCCACCAGCGCGAGTGGTCGTAGACGGCGATGAGCTCGCCGCTGACCACGGTAGGCTCGCCGCTTGCGCTCGGGTCACGCAGCTCGAGCTCGTAGTGTTGGCCCAGGACGAGCTCAGCAGTCGTTGTGCCATCCGAGGAGTCTACTTCGACGTCCAGCGCGCCCCCGTCGTTGGCGTCGCCAGGCCGCATCGCGTCGTCGTTCGCCTCGGGCTCGAGGACCTCGACCGCGTCGGCCAAAGGGGTCTCGTCGGTCGCATCACCCGCATCACCCACATCACCCAGATCCGGGTGACGCACCACGTCTGTCTCGCAGCCCGCCCCGCAGGCGATCAACAGCAGCGCCGCAATACCCGAGGTCCGCCGAGCCCCGAGAGATCCCCCGCAAACGATCACCTCGAGACGAGATGGTGCGCCAGCGCGACGAGCTCTGCCACCTTGTGCTGGCCGTTGTCGTTGAGCTGTCGGCTCCACTTCTGGAGGCGCGGCGACAGCCCCGACAAGCCATGGCGCGCCCCACACAGGGCACCGACGAAGGCGCCGAGCGATGAGGTGTCGCCGCCGCCGCCGAGCCCGAACTCGAGGGCCTGATGAGGGTCGTCTGGCAGGCGCATGAACACCTGCAAGCCATAGAGGATGGTTGGCGTCGAGAAGCCCGAGATGGTCTTCGGCGCCGGGTAGCCGTCGTCGGGCACCTGGCCCGCTGGGATGAGCTGCTCGAGGGCCTTGTCGGGCGGCGACGCCAGCTGGCGGTCGAGGTGCCGCAAGCCGTTGGCGAGCCGAGGGTCGACGCGGTCGACGATGGCCGACAGGTGGGGCAGCCAGGTCGCGGGGTCGACCTGGGAGGTGGCAGCGAGGTAGACAGCCTCGGCTACGACCTGGGCCGCCGCGCGCGCCCGTTTGTCGTGGTGCGTGACGGAGGCCTGCATGTCGGCGGCACCGAGGCGCCGCTCGCTGTTCTTGAAGCAGAGTCCGATGGGTACGGCGCGGATCGCCGCGCCATTGCCGGCGGCCGGGGCCGGCTCACCGCTCTGGGCCCAGACCATGCCGCGGGCCAGGCGCTGACCTGCCTTCGCCGTAGCCTCGCCGGCCATGACGGCTGACTTCGCGGCGAAGAACTGGGCGACCCGGGTGGCGAAGTTGGTGGGATCGAAGCCACGGCTGTCGACCATGCTCTGCGCCAGCTCACGCGCCAGCTGGGTGTCGATCGCGTATTGGCCGAAGGCGAACCCATCACGCTCGAGCCAGGGCGGATCGTCGTCGGTCAGCGAGTGCTGCGCAAATTCCTTGCAGTACCTTGGGTTCTGGCCGGCCACGAGGAATCCGAGCGAGTCGCCCAGCGCCATCGCGACGAGCGCGCCGGCTGCCTGGTCCTGGGTAATCGGGTGAGCCATGGTCCACTTCCTGAGAGAGCACGTCGGGTCGACGTCGCCGCTCAGGACGCTACCAAAACCGGTCTGCGTCAACCCCTCTGCACCGGGCCTGAGTCCTCGGACGCCGCCTCGATGCGACCTGGTACACGGCGGACCGTTGTTCGACGCGGGTCTCAGCCGGACCTGGCCATACGGGTGGCTTGCTCCGCGAGACCGGCGATGTTAACCCCTGATCCTGCCATCTCCGGGTGGCCCGCGACTCGAGGCCGACCACACCACATGAACATGCAGAAGACCCGCTTCCTCGTCATCGGCGCCGGCATCTCCGGGCTCTCATTCGTCAACTGGCTCGACGACCCGGAGTGGCTCGTCCTCGAGGCGGACTCGCAAGTCGGCGGGTACTGCAAGACGGTCAGCCAGGACGGCTTCGTCTGGGACTACTCGGGGCACTTCTTCCACTTCAAACACAAGGACATCGAGCAGTACCTCATCGAGCGGATGCCCGGCCAGAAGGTGCTCGTGGTCAACAAGGTGTCGTGGATTCGCCACGGCGACCGCTACATCGACTTCCCGTTCCAGAAGAACATCCACCAGCTCCCACACGCGGAGTTCCTGCAGTGTCTGCATGACCTGTATTTCCGGCCCGATGCGAGCAAGCCCGCCGCGAGCTTCAAGGACATGCTCTATCAGAAGCTCGGTCGCGGCATCGCCGAGAAGTTCCTCGTCCCCTACAACGAGAAGCTCTACGCCACGGACCTCGCGACGCTCGACGTCGACGCCATGGGGCGCTTCTTCCCACACGCGGACATCGGCGACATCATCAAGAACTTCGTCGAGCCCGACAACGCGAGCTACAACGCGACCTTCACCTATCCCGAGGGCGGCGCCATCCAGTATGTCCACGCGCTCGCAAGGTCGCTCGACAAAGACCGCATCCTCCTGAACGAGCGGGTCACACACCTCGACCTCAAGAACAAGGTCGCGACGACCTCGAAGGGGCGCGAGATCGCCTTCGAACACTGCGTGTCGTCGGCCCCGTTCCCGGCCCTCATGGAGATGACCGGCCTGCCCTTCGAGCGCTCCATCTACACCGCCAACAAGGTCCTGGTCTTCAACCTCGGCTTCGATCGTAAGGGCCCGCCCGAGCCGCACTGGATCTACTACGCGGACCGCTCGCTCGCCTTCTACCGGGTCGGCTTCTACGACAACATCTTCGGCTCGCCCCAGATGTCGATGTACGTCGAGGTCGGCCTGCCAGCGGGCGCCAACCCATCGGAAGCCGACATCGAGACCTATCGCCAGCGGGTGCTGGTCGACCTCGCGCGGGTCGGCCTCGTCGACGAACACCGCCTCGTCGCCCACCACCACGTCGTCCTCGACCCGGCCTATGTCCACATCACACGCGCCTCCCAGGCGGACGTGGCCGACAAGAAGAAGGTCCTCGCACTCGCCAATGTCCACAGCATCGGGCGGTACGGATCGTGGACGTATTGTTCGATCGAAGACAACATCATCGAGGCGCGCGCGCTGGCTCAGCGCGTCAATCAGCTCGCCAACTCGCCAGCTCGCCAGCTCATAGGCAAGACCGGATGAAGGGCGACAACGACCGCCCCGACAGGAGTGAGGCCCGTGGCCGATCCGAATAATCCCGACGGCGGCAAACCCGGCGACCAGACGGTCATCGAGCGAGCTCCGAAGATTCAGAAACCCAAGATGTGGAAGGTCGTCCTCCACAACGATGACTACACCACCATGGAATTCGTGGTGTGGGTCCTGCAGCTCGTCTTCCAGAAGAGCCAGGAAGAATCGCTCAGCCTCATGCTCGCGATTCACCAGACGGGGCGAGGGGTTGCAGGGGTCTTCACGCGCGACGTCGCGGAGACGAAGGCGACCCAGGTCATGGAGCTCGCCGAGGCCAATGGCATGCCACTGCTCTGCACGACAGAGCCGGATTGACCTTCGCACAGCGCGACAGCGCGCCACACGAAACGAACACACGAAGTTGTAGCGCGATGGCGCCAAACGAAATCGAGACGAGGCAAGGTCCCACATGAAGTTGTCGAACGAGCTGAAAGTCTGCATGGACATGGCGCTGGCCGAGGCGCGGGCACGCAGGAACGAGCTGGCCACGGTCGAGCACCTGCTCTACGCGTTCACACACGACGAGACCACGCGGGTCATCCTCGACAAGAGCGGGGCGGACCTGGACCGCCTACGCGAGAAGCTCGACCACCACCTGTCGACCCAGGTTCCGGCCCTGCCGGACAACGCGGCCCTGCGCGTTCATCCGTCGGCAGGCTTCACGCGTGTCGTTCAGCGCGCCGCCCTGCATGTCCAGGGGGCCGGCAAGGACGAGGTGCAGACCGGCAACGTGCTGGTCGCGATCTACGCCGAGCCGGACTCGTTTGCGGCCTACATCCTCGAGCAGTGTGGTGTGCGACGCCTCGACATCGTGCGCTTCTTGTCGCACGGCACGGCCAAACGTAAGGGCGAGCCTGGTGGACTCGGAGGCGACGGCGTGGAAGGTGCCGAGGCAGGCCGGCCCGGGTCGGAGTACTCGGGCGAAGAAGAGGCTTCGGGCGAGAAGGACCCGCTCGAGCTCTACACGACCAACCTCAACAAACGCGCCAGGGAAGGGGACATCGACCCGCTCATCGGTCGCCACAAAGAGGTGACACGTGTCGTCCATGTGCTCAGGCGGCGGCGTAAGAACAACCCGCTGCTCGTCGGCGAGGCCGGTGTCGGTAAGACCGCCATCGTCGAAGGGCTGGCCAAGAAGATCGAGGCTGGCGAGGTGCCGCCCTTCCTGAAGGGCGTGACCGTGTACTCGCTCGACATGGGCGCGCTCATCGCGGGCACCCGTTATCGCGGCGACTTCGAGGAGCGCTTCAAAGCCGTCATCAACAAGCTGATGGAGAACCCCGAGCGCAACATCCTCTTCATCGACGAGCTGCACACGGTGGTCGGCGCAGGCTCGACGAGCGGCGGGTCGCTCGACGCGAGCAACATGATCAAGCCCGCCCTGCAGAGCGGTAAGCTCCGGTGCATCGGCGCGACCACCCATGACGAGCATCGCAAGCATATCGGGCGCGACCCGGCCTTCGCGCGGCGCTTCCAGGTGGTCGAGGTCCTCGAGCCGACCCGCGACGACGCCGTGGCGATTCTGCACGGGCTCAAGCCCGAGTTCGAGAAGTTCCACGGCGTGAGCTACGACGACCCGGCCATCGAGGCGGCGGTCGACCTCTCGACGCGCTACATCCAGGACAAACGCCTGCCCGACAAGGCCATCGACATCATCGACGAGGCGGGTGCCAAGCAGGCCCTGGCCGAGATCGGGACGGTGAAGGTCGAGGAGATCCGCGACATCGTCACGGGCATGGCGCGAGTCCCCAAAGAGTCGATCGATCGCGACGACCGGTCGGCCTTGAAAGAGCTCGACAAGCGCCTGAAAGCCAAGGTGTTCTTCCAGGACAACGCCGTCGACACGGTGGCGCGGGCCATTCGCCTGGCACGCGCTGGCCTTCGTCCCATCGAGCGTCCCATCGGCTCGTTCCTCTTCATGGGGCCCACGGGTGTCGGCAAGACCGAGCTCGCAAAGCAGCTCGCCAACACGCTCGGCGTGACGTTCCAGCGCTTCGACATGAGCGAGTACGCAGAAGAGTATTCGGTGTCGCGCCTCATCGGGTCGGCCCCCGGCTATGTCGGCTACGACCAGGGCGGCGTGCTCACCGAGGCCATCAGCAGGAACCCGCACTCGGTGTTGTTGCTCGACGAAATCGAGAAGGCCCACCCCCGGATCTTCAACCTGCTCCTGCAGGTGATGGACCACGGCGCCTTGACCGACAACCACGGGCGCAAGGTGGACTTCCGCCACGTCATCCTCATCATGACGAGCAACGTCGGTGCGGCCGACATGGCCAAGAAGAAGCCCGGCTTCGGCGATGGTGTCAGCTTTGGCGACGGCGACTCCGAGATGAAGCGCCTGTTCCCGCCCGAGTTCAGAAACCGTATGGACGCGGTCGTGCGTTTTGCTCCTCTCCCGTTCGAGGCGATGGGGCCCATCGTCGACAAGCTGGTGGTCGAGCTCGAAGGCAACCTCGCTCAGAAGAAGGTGCGCATCCGCCTCACCGACGCGTCGCGCGACTTCTTCTCGAAGAAGGGCTACGAGCCGGCCATGGGCGCGCGTCCGATGGCGCGTGTGCTGCGCCAGGAGCTGAGCGAGCGGCTCGCCGAGGAGATCCTCTACGGGGCGTTGGAGAACGGTGGCGTGGCGGTGGTCGACGCGGTCGATGGCAAGCTGGTCTTCAGCTTCGAACCGTTGCCGGCTCCAGAGGAGCAGGTCGCGGCCTGAGGCTTCGTCGCGCGGTTGCGACCGGGCGGCGTTGGGCCACCGGAATCGCCCTGCGCCTGGGTTCAGGCAGTTGGTCTCAAAGGCGTTGCGAGCCCGCGCGGGCGCTGCTATGCCCGCCGCCCGGATCGCGCCGTGCCGGGCCGTCTCCGAACCACGCCTGGAGCCCTCCGATGGATGTGTGGGAAAGCCACATCGACCCCAATGATGCGTCCTTTCGCGACAACGAGGCGCATAACCGCGCCCTGGTCGACGAGCTCACAAAGAAGAACGCCAAGGTCAGGGCCGGGGGTGAAGGCGTCGCCCGTCAGCGCGAGCTGAACAAGCTCTTGGCGCGTGAGCGCATTGCCCTCCTCCTCGACCGCGACACACCGTTCCTCGAGCTCGGAGGGCTCGCTGCAGACGGACTCTACGACGACCAGGCGCCAGGCGCCGGCATCGTGACCGGGGTCGGACTCGTGTCGGGTGTCGAGTGTGTCATCGTCGCCAACGACGCTTCGGTCAAAGGCGGCACCTACTTCCCGCTCACGGTGAAAAAACACCTGCGCGCGCAAGAAGTCGCGCTCGAGAACCGGCTGCCTTGTATCTACCTCGTCGACTCGGGCGGCGCGTTCCTGCCCATGCAGGCCGACGTCTTCCCGG
Organism: uncultured Myxococcia bacterium; assembly: GCA_942493285.1. Lineage (GTDB taxonomy): Bacteria > Myxococcota_A > UBA9042 > PHBI01 > PHBI01 > WYBB01. The sequence continues at coordinate 2,881,018 of OW818691.1, read as the reverse complement.
ACCGCGACCACTTCGGCCGCATCTTCTACAACCAGGCGCGCCTGTCGGCGGCCGACATCCCACAAATCGCCTGTGTGCTCGGCTCGTGCACGGCGGGTGGCGCATATGTCCCGGCGATGAGCGACGAGACCATCATCGTCAAAGGGCAGGGGACCATCTTTCTGGGCGGCCCGCCGCTCGTCCGCGCCGCCACGGGCGAGGTCGTCACGGCCGAGGAGCTCGGTGGAGCCGACGTCCACGCGCGCCACTCCGGCGTCGCCGACCACTATGCGCTCGACGACAAGGACGCCATCGACAAGGTCCGCAAGATCGTCGCGACCCTGAACCGCCGTAAACACATCGACGCCGACCTGCGGCCGTCCGAAGAACCGCTCTACGATCCGGGCGAGCTCTACGGTGTCGTTCCCAAGAACCTGCGGACGCCGTTCGATGTCCGTGAGGTCATCGCGCGCATCGTCGATGGCAGCAAGATCGCCGAGTTCAAGCCGCTCTACGCGACGACGCTGGTCACGGCCTTCACGCGTATCCACGGCATGCCGGTCGGCATTCTGGCCAACCAGGGGGTCCTGTTCTCGGAGTCGGCGCTGAAAGCAGCGCACTTCATCGAGCTCTGCTGCATGCGTAAGATCCCGCTTCTGTTCTTGCAGAACATCTCGGGCTTCATCGTCGGCAAGGACTACGAGCGCCGCGGCATCGCCAAGGACGGGGCCAAGATGGTCCACGCCGTCGCGACCGCCAACGTCCCCAAGCTCACCGTCCTCATCGGTGGCAGCTTTGGCGCTGGCAATTACGGCATGTGTGGCCGCGCCTATCAGCCGCGGTTCCTGTGGACCTGGCCCAACTCACGTATCAGCGTCATGGGCGGCGAGCAGGCCGCCGACGTGCTCGCGACGGTGAAGGACGACCAGCTCGGGCGACAGGGCAAGACCTGGACCGACGCCGAGCGCCAGGCCTTCCGCCAGCCGACGCTCGACAAGTACGAGGCCGAAGGCAACCCGTATTACGCCACCTCGCGGCTCTGGGACGACGGCGTCATCGACCCTCGCGACACCCGCTCGATCCTGGGCCTCTCGTTGTCTGCCTGCTACAACGCCCCTATCCCCGATTGGCGCCCCGGCGTCTTCCGCATGTGACCTGAAGGAGCCGCTGCACATGTCCGATCTCTTGAAAATCGAGCGATCCGATCGGGTCCTGACCGTCACGCTGAACCGCCCCGAAATCGGCAATGCCTTCAACGGGGAGCTCATCGCGGCGCTGACGACGCTGTTTCGTGAAGAGCTGCCCAACGAAGCACACGTCCACGCCGTCGTGCTCGCGGCCGCCGGCAAACACTTCTGCGCGGGCGCAGACCTGGCCTGGATGAAGTCGACCGCCTCGTTCGGCAAGGTCGAGAACGCCGCCGACGCGCGCCGCATGGCGGGCCTCTTCGAAGCCATCGACGCCTGCCCGAAGCCCGTCATCGGCAAGATCCACGGGGCCTGCCGCGGTGGTGGTGTCGGCCTCGTGGCAGCCATGGACATCCCGGTCGCGTCGGACAACGCGTCCTTCGCCCTGACCGAGGTCCGGTTGGGTCTGGCGCCGGCCGTCATCTCGCCGTTCGTCGTGCGTAAGATCGGTGTCCCGCGCGCTCGAGAGCTGTTCCTGACGGGCGAGACCTTTGGCGCCGCCGACGCGCTCTCCTACGGGCTCGTCAACCACGTCGTGCCTGCCGCCGACCTCGATGCCAAGGTCGAAGAGCGGGTCAAGCTCGTGCTGCTCGGCGGCCCCATCGCGCTCGCCGCGTGTAAGGATCTCGCCCGCACCATCACACGTATCCCCGAGGACGAGGCGGTCGTGAAGACCGCAAACCTCATCGCCGAGCTCCGCGCCTCACCCGAGGCGCAGGAGGGCATGCGCGCGTTCCTCATGAAGGATGCGCCGCGCTGGACCAAGACCGCGCCCGAGGCGAAGTGACCATGCCCGCCCCATCAGACCAGACAGGCCAGACAGGCCAGACAGGCCAGACAGGCCAGACCAGTACTCGCGCGCCGATTACGAAAGTACTCATCGCCAACCGCGGCGAGATCGCCGTCCGTGTCGCGACGACGCTCCGCGCCATGGGCATCGGCTCGGTCGCGGTCTACTCCGACGCCGACGCGTCCGCGGCCCATGTCCGCGCTTGCGACGAGGCCGTCCACATCGGCCCACCCGCCCCACGAGAGAGCTATCTCGTCGTCGACAAGATCCTCGCCGCTGCGCGCCAGACCGGCGCCGACGCCATTCACCCGGGCTATGGCTTCTTGTCGGAGAATGCCGCCTTCGCGCAGTCGGTCATCGATGCAGGCCTCGTCTGGATCGGTCCACCCCCATCCGCCATCATCGCCATGGGCAGTAAGATCGCTGCGCGCCAGACCATGGAAGCGGCCAATGTGCCCGTCGTCCCGGGTGTCCACGGCGCCGGCCAGGACATCGCCGACCTTGCCAAGGCCGCGGATCAAATAGGCTTTCCGGTGCTCGTCAAAGCCGCGGCGGGCGGCGGCGGCAAGGGCATGCGTATCGTTCACGAGCGCCGCGAATTCGCCGAAGCCGTCGAGCTCGCGCAGAACGAAGCGGCCTCCGCTTTTGGCGATGGCACGGTCTATCTCGAGAAGCTGCTCATCCGACCGCGCCACGTCGAAGTCCAGATCTTCGGCGACAACCACGGCAACGTCGTCCACCTCGGCGAGCGTGAGTGCAGCATCCAGCGCCGCCACCAGAAGGTCTTCGAAGAGAGCCCCTCACCGGTCCTCACCGCGGCCCTGCGCAACCGTATGGGCAAGGCCGCGGTCCAGGCCGGTCGTGCCGTGGGTTACTCGGGGGCGGGCACGGTAGAGCTCATGCTCGATGAGCGCGGCGACTACTTCTTCCTCGAGATGAACACCCGCCTGCAGGTCGAACACCCCGTGACCGAGCTCGTCACCGGGCTCGACCTCGTGCGCCTGCAAATCGAAGTGGCCAACGGCGCTTCGCTTGTCGATATCCTCGGACCGCTGCCGGCCGACGAGGAAGGCGAGCCAGATGCGGAAGGCGGGCTCGCCCCGGCCGTCCCCTTCCGAGGCCACGCCATCGAGGTCCGGCTCTACGCCGAGGACCCCGCCAACAACTTCATGCCGTCGGTCGGCAAGCTCGTTCGTTATCGTTTGCCGCACCAGCCGGGTGTCCGACTCGACACCGGCTTCTCCGAAGGCGACGAGGTCTCGGTCCACTACGACCCCATGCTCGCCAAGCTCATCGCTTACGGCGACACCCGCGAACACGCGCGTAATCGCCTCATCGGTGCCTTGTCCCGGTGGGAGGTCCACGGCGTCACGACCAACCTGGATCTGTTGCTCGCCATCGCGGCCCACCCCGCCTACACAAGTGGCGCCACCCACACGGGTTTCATAACCGAGCACTGGCCCGATGGCTTCGCCGCGACACCCCCGTCCGAGCTCGCGTGGATTGCGCTGGCCATCGACCACCTGGTGCCCGGTGCAGCCTCTTCATCTCACTCCGATGCGGCGCAGACCACGACCCAGGACCCCGTCTCCACCTGGCGTCGTGTGACCCTTTCAGCCGCCAACACCGGCACCTCCGCGGGGCAATCATGAGCGGCTGGAAGATCGCCGACATCTCGAGAAAACTCTCGGCCGAACGGTCCGTCGGTCCGGTCGCCACAAACGGGGTCGAGCTGGTCGTCCGTTTCGAAGGCGAGGCCCAAGCCGCCACCGGGACCGGCACCGAGACCACGGTCCAGGTCCTCGCGTCGCGCGACGCCGACGGCACCCTCGTCCTGCGTTTCCCCGACGGCCGCGTCCAACGCGCTCTGGTGAGCCGTGATGGCAAACGCCGCTGGGTCACCGCCCTTGCCCACACCTTCGTCGCAAGCGAGGTCGTCGCCAAGCGCGGTGCTGCCGACCTGCACTCGAGCCTCGAAGCGCCGATGCCCGGCAAGGTGACACGTATCCTTGTCGCCGTCGGCGACCGCGTGACCAAGGGCCAGACCCTGCTCGCGGTCGAGGCCATGAAGATGGAGCACGCCATCAAGAGCCCGAAGGACGGCATCGTCGAGTCCATCCGCGCCACACTCGGCGAGCTCGTGAGCCCCGGCAACCCGCTCTGCACGGTCGGCGACATCAAGGCCGAGGCCGCACCATGAACGCGACCCCTCGCAACATCTTCATCACCGAGGTGGGAGCCCGCGACGGCCTGCAGAACGAGAAGGTGCTCGTCAGCACGGCCGCCAAGGTCCGCTTCATCGACGCCCTCGTCGACGCTGGCTCGACCTCGATCGAGGTCGGCAGCTTCGTGTCGCCACGCTGGGTTCCGGCCATGGCCGACACCGAAGCCGTCTTCGACGCGCTCACCCGCAAGGCCGGCGTCCGCTATCTCGCACTCGTCCCGAACCTCAAGGGTTATGACCGCGCGCGTATGGTCGGCTGCGATGCCGTCGCCATCTTCACGGCCGCCACCGAGGGCTTCGCCCGCGCCAACATCAACGCGACCATCGCCGAGTCGCTCGATAGCTTTCGCGCCATCGCGACCCGCGCCCACGCGGACGGCGTCGCGCTGCGCGGCTATGTGTCGACCGTCTTCGCGTGCCCCTACGATGGAGCGACCCCTCCCGAGAACGTGCTCCCCGTCGTCGAAGCACTGCTCGACATGGGCTGCTACGAAGTCAGCCTCGGCGACACCATCGGCGTTGGCACTCCGGCCCATGTGGAACGCCTGCTCGAGGTCGTGCTGGCCAAGGTGCCCGCCGACAAGATCGTCATGCACTTCCACGATACCTGGGGCATGGGCGCGGCCAACGCTCTACGCGCGGTCCAGCTCGGCATCACACGCTTCGACGCGAGTGCCGGCGGACTTGGCGGCTGTCCTTTCGCCAAGGTCGCGACCGGCAATGTCGCCACCGAAGACCTGCTCTATTTGTTCGATAGTCTGGGCCACAAGACCGACTACGACCTCGCCGCCGTCGTCGCCGCCTCACGTGAGCTGGGTCAGGCGCTCGACCATCCACTCGCGAGCCGCGTCAACAAGGCCTTCCGCTGAGCCGACTCGGGTGATGTGTGCGGCAGCATTGCAAACCCCTCGATGGCAAACGAGGTGGGGTTGACGCCCCGGCACCTCTAGGCCATTTTGCACGCTCGAACCGTCACCCCTGAGGTTGTGAGCGAGCTTCTCTGCTTGGCAGCCTCTACAAAGAGGCCCCATGTCACGCCTGCTGCTTGGCCCAGAGGGCCACCCGAATTGGTATGCGCTAGCTCGCCATTTCGACGCCATGCACCCCCTGTCGTCAACCGTCGAGGTGACCAGCGGTGATCGGGTCGTGGTCTGGCTTTCGTACGAAGACCTTCATCATCTCGACGCGCTTGGCCCCGCACTTGCGGCGCGCCTCACGGGCTGCGAGGTGCTGCTCGTGGCGCCCGACCTCGAGCCGACGCGCCCGCTCGGCCAGTCTATCGAGCGCGCGATGACCTTGCTGCCCGGAGCGGCGCGCCTGCTTCACGCCCCACCCATCGAAGCCGTACTGGTGGCGTGGGACGACCTGCGCGCTGAGCGCACCCTGCTGCTCCCATTGCCCGAGTCGCCTATCCCACTCGTCGCCTGGTGCGACGTCACCGAGGCCATCGCCCGTTGGGTCGAAGACGGCTCGCTCGGCGGCGCGGACCACCTGCTCGGCGGCCCTGCCAAGTGCGATGGACCTACGCTTGCGCGCGCGATCGCCGGGCTCATCGACGAGACCCTCGACCCGTCGCGCTTCGTCGCTCTGCGTCTACGTGAGCTCGACGAGAACGGGGACGGCGTCATCACCACGGGGGAGGGCGAACGGTTCCTCGTGGGCCTCGGGCACTCCCCTGAGAGTGCCGCCAAGATCATCGCGAACGCGGACATCGACGGCGACGGGACGCTGTCGGTCGACGAGTTCCAGCTCGGCCTCGATGCGCAGCTCGCGAGTGCGCTGGCCTCGGAGCCTCGTGACGTCACCTGGCATCGCACGCTGCCGACCCTGCTGCGGGATCGCTGGGTCGCGCTCGGCCGCCACTACGGCTACGCCCACGCGTTGACCGAACATCTCGCCTGGCCGCGCTCGTCCACACACGAACCGTCGCTGCTCGGTACGACTCGCATCGAAGACGTGCTCGCCCCTCACGTCATCACGCTCATCGATGTCTTCGTCATCCCGGGACGTGGGCTTCTGACGCGCGACGAAGGACGCTTTGGTGACCCACGTCCGACCCCACCGGAGCTCCTCTGGCGCCCGGGCGATGCGCAGCTCGACGAGCCCGCGAGCTTCACCCATCTAGCGACCACCGACGGCCTCACCCTCGATACACGCCGCAGCGTGCGTGGCTCCGTCGAAGCCCGTTGGCGCGGCATCACGACCACGGATCGCCTGCAGTTCGGCAGCGGCGACGACACCCGTGTCCTCGAGCTCGCGGACGGCCACATCGTCGGCCTCGCGTGCCGTGGTCGTTGGGCCGGCCTGCGCCAGACCATGGTCGACCTCATGGAGCGCCGCCCGATCCGCGCCTGGGAGCGCGCCCTCTTCACCGAGCTCGGCGCCCTCCAACTCGAACACGCCGAAGACGTCGTCGACCCGCAAGAGGTCATCTGCAATTGCGTCGGTGTCCGCCGCCAGACACTGGTCGACGCCGCGGACGCGGGTGCCAAGACCATCGCGGCGCTCTGCAACAAGACGCGCGCCACGAGTATCTGTGGCGGCTGCACTCCTCTCGTCGAAGAGATCCTCGGCTCTCCTCGCCTCGGCGTGGCCGAGGTCTTGAGCATCGCCAAACACGGCAACGACTTCGCGACCGTCACGCTGCAACCCGTCGCGACCGCGCCAGCGCCTTCACGCCCGGGTCAACACGTCGTCATCCAGGCCCGCATCCGCGACCGCTGGGTGACCCGCGCCTACTCGTTGACGAGCCCAGGTGGCCAGAGTTCCCCCTATGAGATCACCGTCAAACGTGAAGAGCTCGGGCTCTTCTCGCGCTGGCTCGCCGACCGGGCCGGGCCCGACTCACTCTTCCGTTGTTCCGAACCAGCCGGCCACATCTATCTCGGCGAGGACGAGGTCGGCCCGGTGCTGGCCTTCGGCGGCGGCATCGGCATCACGCCCGCCATCGCGCTGGCCCGCACCCTGGCAAGCGACGGAACCGGGCGCCGCTTGCACGTCGATTGGTCGGTGCGCCGCTCGTCCGACCTCATCTTCGCCGACGAGCTCGACCAGCTCGCGTCGACGTCTGGCAATGTGAGCTGGACCCGTCGTGTCACCCCAGAAGACGGCCGCCTGACGCTGGCCTTCGTGCGCGACCATTATGCCTTCACCGCAGGCGCAATCGCGTTCATCTGCGGGCCCAACCGCTTCTCCGACGACGTGAAGACCATGCTGGTCGAGACCGGCTGGCCGGAGTCCGCGATCCGGGTCGAGGTCTTCACCTCCAAGATCGACGATGACGGCAACGCGCAAGTCGACCTCCGAGCGACCCGTTCTGACTCGAGTGCGACCACGATTGCGACGCTGCCGCCGATTCAACACACCTCGTTTTTCCTCGATCTTCGAGAGGATCGTCCGCTGCTCATCGAGGCCGAGGCTTTCCTCGGTCAGATGTATCGAGAGCGCGGCGTCATCGAGGCGCTCGCTCCGCGCCTCGAAGAGGTCCGTGACGAGGTCGCGAGGACCGGCACCTACACCCACACGCTGGACGAGCTCACGTTTGGTGCGCGCCTCGCCTGGCGCAACGCCACCCGCTGCGTCGGGCGTTTCTTCTGGAACCACCTCGTGGTCCGCGACATGCGTCACCTCGAACACGAAGAGGACATCTTCGAGGCACTCGTCGACCACATCCGCATCGCCACGAACGGCGGCGACCTCATCTCGACGATGACCGTGTTGCGGCCCGGTGCGCCGGAGATCCGCCTCTACAATACCCAGCTGCTCCGTTACGCGGGCTATCGGAACACCGATGGCAGCATTACCGGCGACCCGGCGAACGTCGAGCTGACAGACCAGGCGTTGGCCCTCGGTTGGCGCGGCCAGGGCACCCGCTTCGACATCCTGCCGCTCATCATCCGGATCGGCGACAGGCCTCCACGCTGGTTCGAGATCCCCAAAGAAGTCGTGCTTCGGATCCCGCTCGAGCACCCCAACTTCCCATGGTTCGCGGACCTGGGCCTCGAGTGGTATGCCCTGCCGGCGGTGTCGGAAATCGCGTTGGATCTCGGCGGGATAGCCTACCGGTGCACACCCTTCAACGGCTTCTACATGGCGACCGAGATCGGTGCGCGTAACTTCAGCGACGTGAGCCGCTACAACCTCCTGCCCGAGGTCGCGCAGAAGATGGGACTCGACACCTCGACCTCGTCGACGCTCTGGAAAGACCGCGCCATGGTCGAGCTCAACATGGCGGTCCTGCACTCGTTCCAACGCCGCGGCGTTCGGATCCTCGACCACCACGCGACGTGCGACTACTTCCTTCAGTTCGAGCGCCAGGAGAAGGCTGCCGGGCGTGAGGTCCACGGCGACTGGTCGTGGCTCGTGCCACCGATGTCGGGGTCGGCCTCACCGCTCTGGTTCCGAAACGACCTCCGCAACGTCGTCTACAAGCCGATGTACGGCTATCAGGCGCACGCGTGGAAGGCCGACGAACCGCCGCCCGCACACGAAGGACCCATTCCGCCGTGCCCACACATGCGTGGCCGGCGGTGAAGGCTCGGGCGGGTTGCTGCGCAAAGCAGCGGCCCGTGCAGCTCAGTCCTTCGCGTCCTTGATGGCCTCGACGAGGCGGTCGAGCGTGATGATGCCACGCACCGTGCCGCCTTCGACGATGACGGCTGCCCGGCTCTGAGCCTCGCCCATCTTCTGGAGCAGGGGCACGAGCGGTCCGTCGCCGTCTTGCGTCACGATGTTGCGGTCGAGCAGCTCGCTGATGGTGCTCGTCGAGGCGCGTGCGACTGCATGGAGCAGGAGCTGACGATGCACGACGCCGATGACCCGCTCACCAAAGGTCACGGGCAGGGCCGTGAGCTTGGGGTTGTGGCCGAGGATCCGGAGCGCGTCGCTGACGTCACCACCCGCGGTCAACGACTCGTCGACGCCGTCCATGGTCTCGAGGATCCGACGCCGTGACATGAAGCCGTGGATGAGGCTCGAGCGTTCCTCAGCCGTGCCGGCCAGGAAGATGAAGACCGCGACGATGGCCATCATGGGCTGGCCGAGCACCATGCCGACGATGAACAGGCCGGTCGCGAGCACCCGCCCGAGGAGAGCCGCCCACTTGGTCGCGCGCCGCTGGCCGAACTTCATCTCGAGGCCGGCTCGCAGCATACGACCACCGTCGAGCGGAAAAGCCGGCAAGAGGTTGAAACCACCGATGAGGAGGTTCGGCCAGGCGAGGTGTTCGAAGAACTCGAGGCCGGTCGCGAGAAAGCCGAGGAACCCGGCGCCCGCCAGCCCGAGGCTGACCAGCGGGCCAGCGAACGCAATCCACAGCTCTGCCTTGGGCGAAGGTGGGCGATCGCCAAGCACTGCCGCCCCGCCCAGCGGATGCAGCATGATGACCTTCGTCTCGATGCCGTAACGGCGCGCGACGAGCGAGTGCCCGAGCTCGTGGGCGAGGACCGAGCCAAAGATGATGAGGGCTGTCATCAGCATCAGCACCGGGCCCATGGCAGGCGGTGCAATGGCGATGAGGAAGACGAGCATCGCGATGAGCGCGTAGTGAACGCGGACCGGGATCCCGAAGAAGCTGCCAATGGAAAAAGACCAGCGCATCATCACCAAGGTAGGGCAAAAGCCGCCTGAGTCCAGCGGTGGTGACCAAACACCTGGGCGAGGGACCGGGATTCCACGGTTTAGTGTCGCATCGTCCCGATCGACTCGTGTCCTGGGCCGAGAGACGCGGGCTTTGACCCGCCCAGAGCGCGCTTTGACCCGCCCAGAGCGCGCTTTGACCCGCCCTGCGTGCGCGTTCATTGACCTTGCAAGCCAGACAAGGCAACAAGCGGCCCGATGAACGACGAATCCGACATGGCGCGCGTCGCACACGAGCCGACGTCCGAGGAGCACGAGGCAGCGCCCACGCAAGCGCTGACGCCCACGCCCAGGCAAGCGCCCACGCCCAGGCAAGCGCCCGCGCCCACGCAAGCGCCCGCGCCCACGCCCACGTACTCGCAAGCGCCCACGCCCACGTACTCGCAAGCGCCCACGCAAGCGCCGTATCGGTCGTCCCCTCCGCCCTCCGCCGATCCCTCTGGGCCATCCTCCGGAGGCCCGGCGGGCCCGGCTCCGGCGCTACGGGGCCGACCTGCTGTTGGTACGCCCACGCAAGCGCTCACACCCGCCCGCCCACTCACCCGCGTCGAGCTCGACATCGTCGGTCGCACCCCTCGCGGCCCCTGGACCGACGTCCCCGACGCGTTGTGGAACGACTGGCGCTGGCAGCAACGAAACCGCCTGCGCACGGCCGACGACCTCGCCCGACTCATCCACCTCACCGAGAGCGAGCGCCTCGCCATCGCCAAGACCGCCGGCGAGTTCCGCATGGCGTTGACCCCGTATTACGCGACGCTCATGGACCCACTCGACCCCGAGTGCCCGGTCCGCCGCCAGGCCATCCCTCGCCTCGAAGAGCTCGACACTGCGCCTGACGACCTCGCCGACCCGCTCGGCGAGGAGAACTACATGCCGGTCCCGGGCATCACACATCGTTACCCCGACCGTGTGCTCTTCTATGTGACCCACAACTGCCCGGTCTACTGCCGGCACTGCACCCGCAAACGTAAGGTCAGCGACCCCACGAGCGCGGCGAGCCACGACCAGCTCGACCTCGGGCTCGACTACATCGCGAGCCACCCCGAGGTGCGCGACGTCCTCGTCTCGGGCGGCGACCCGATGACGTTATCGGACGACCGCCTCGACCAGCTGCTCACCTCGTTGCGGCAGATCCCCCACGTCGAGGTCATCCGCCTCTGCACCCGGAACCCGGTCACGCTCCCGCAGCGCTTCACGCTCGACCTCGTCAAGCGCCTCCAGAAACACGCGCCGCTCTTCGTGCACACCCACTTCAACACCCCACGTGAGTGCTCCCCGGAAGCCGCCCGAACCCTGCGCATGCTCGCCGACCACGGCCTCAACGTCGCCAACCAGATGGTGCTCCTGCGCGGCGTCAACGACAGCGCGGCGCTCATCCGCGAGGTCAATGTGTGGCTCCTGCGCCAGCGGTGCCGCCCGTACTATCTCTTCCAGGCGGACTTGGCCGAAGGCATCTCCCACTTCCGCGTGCCCGTCGCCGAAGGTCTCGAGATCATGCGGCAACTTCGCGGTCCGGTGTCCGGTATGGCGGTCCCGACCTACGTCATCGATGCGCCCGGCGGCGGCGGCAAGATCCCGATGGTCCCGGCCTACGTCGACCGCATGGACGACAAGACCGTCTCGTTCACGAACTGGCGCGGCGACCGCTACGAGTACCCCGCGAAGTAGTCGCGCCTCACGAGCCTTCCCAACACCCGCCCGATCGGCTATCGCCCCGCCCATGCGCGCAACCCGCACCACGATGGATGAAGCCTGGCTGCCCGTCGCCCTCTCGGACGACCTGGCCCTTCTCGCCGACCACGCCCACTGCGAGAAGAAGGCGGCCGCCTCCGCCATGATGCTGCTCACGCGTTACCCGGACGAGCCCGACCTGGTGCCGACCATGGTCGAGCTCGCGCGTGAAGAGCTCGAACACTTCGGTGAGGTCCACGCCCAGCTCACGGCGCGTGGCGGCAAGCTCGGGCGCGACATCGGCGACCCGTACGTCCAGGCGCTCCTGACCGCCGTCCGTGCGGGTCCCATCGTCGATGGGCTCGTCGACCGCCTGCTCATCGCCGCCCTCATCGAGGCCCGTTCGTTCGAACGCCTGCGCCTCCTCGGTCTCAACCACCCCGACCCGCAGCTGGCCGAGCTCTTCACCCGCTTTGCCCTCTCGGAAGCCCGGCACGGCGCGACGTTCGTGACGCTGGCCCGCAAGGTGGGCCTGCACCACGGGGTCGAACGCGACGCAGTCGACGCGCGGCTTGATGCGCTGACGGCCCACGAACACGCCGTCATCGAGTCCCTGCCGGCCCGCTGCGGCATCCACTGAAGTCCTTTTGAAGGCCTTTGGAATGCCTTGTCGCGTCCCGCCGGCCGCGCTAAGTCCCACCCTCGGCCTGCTCGTTTGTGGGCCTGCGACGCAGCGAGCAGACGTTTTGACGGAGGCGGCGATGGTGGACCAGGTGAACGGTGGACGTGTGCTCGGCAAGCTCACCCAGCTCGCAAAGCTCGCCATGGACAAGGCCTTCGGTGAAGGCACTGACGCCCCTAACAACCCAGAGGTCCGCCCGACCTCGGACACCCGCTTTGGCGACTACCAGGTCAACGGCGTCCTGCCGCTCGCCAAACGCCTGAAAGAGAACCCACGCAAGCTGGCCGAGCGCTTCGTCGCCGCCTTCGACAGCGAAGGCCTCTGCCTCGCTCCCGAAATCGCCGGCCCGGGCTTCATCAACCTGCGCCTCGACCCGGCTTGGCTCGGTCGCGACCTGGGGCTTCGCACGCTCGACACACGCCTTGGCGTGGCCCCGGTCGCCAACCCCGACAAGGTCATCGTCGACTTCTCGAGCCCCAACGTGGCCAAGCGTATGCACGTCGGACACCTGCGCTCGACCGTCATCGGCGACGCCATCGTGCGCACGCTGCGCTTCGTCGGCCACGACGTCATCGGCGACAACCACATCGGCGACTGGGGCACCCAGTTCGGGATTCTCTTGTGGTCCTTCAAGCGTGGCCACGACGAAGCAGCCCTGACCGCGGACCCCATCGGCGAGCTCGAGCGCCTTTATAAAGACGGCTCGGTCGCCATGAAGGCCGACCCGGAAGTGGCCAACGCCTGCCGCGCCGAGCTCGCAAAGCTGCAGAGCGGTGACGCCGAGAACCTGGCTCTCTGGAAGCGGTTTGTCGCCATCTCGCGCACCGAGGCCGAGCGGATCTACGCCAAGCTCGAGGTCGGCTTCGACACCTGGCACGGCGAGAGCTTCTACAACGACCGCCTGCCCGGCCTGGTCGACGAGCTCATCAAGAACGGCCTCGCGGTCGAGAGCGACGGCGCCATCTGCATCTTCCTCGATGAGCCGGGGCTGCCGACCACACCCTTCATCATCCGCAAGACCGACGGCGCTTTTCTCTACGCGACTACCGACCTTGCGACCATCGAGTATCGCAAGCGCCACTTCGACGCGACGCGTATGGTCTACGTCGTCGACGTGCGCCAGTCCGACCACTTCCGCCAGCTCTTCGCGACCGCCAAGCGCCTGGGCTGGGAGGCGGACTTCGTCCACGTCGGCTTTGGCATGATGCTCGGGGCCGACGGCCGCCCGTTCAAGACCCGCGACGGCGGCACCATCCGCTTGGACGAGCTCCTGGCCGAGGCCGAGAACCGGATTCTCCCGCTCGTCAAAGAGAAGTGGCCCGACGCGTCCGACGAAGACCGCCGCTTCATGGCGATGAAGGTCGGCGCGGGCGCGGTCAAGTACGCCGACCTCGCTCAGAACCTGGCCACCGACTACAAGTTCGACTGGGACAAGCTGCTCGCCGCCGACGGCAACACCGGGCCCTACCTGCAGTACACGCTCGTCCGCTGCCTGGCCGTCTTCCGCGAGCACACCTCTCGCCTCGGCCACGATTACGCGCCCGACGGCGCTCCTATCGACCTGGCCCACGACGAGGAGAAAGCGCTGGCGCTGGAGCTCAGCAAGCTCGGCGACATCCTCGACCGCGTCGCGTCGCAGCTCCTGCCCCACATCCTGTGCGAGTACCTCTTCGGTGTCGCGCGCCTCTTCAACGCGTTCTACGCCAAGCACTCCATCCTCGGCGACGAAGCCGCCCGCCCCGGTCGCCTGGCCCTCACCCACCTGACCTGGCGCACCCTCGAGACCGGCCTCTCCTGCCTCAACATCCCCCGCGTCTCCAGGATGTAGCAGCGTAGCCCCAGAGGGGTCGGGACATTTCACATTTCATTTTAGGCCCGCCTGGAATGCGGGTGTGCGCCCCATCCCTCCGGTTGCGTCCCGACTCATCCCGGTCCATTCTGGCCCCATGGCTCGACCGAAACGCCTCGACTACCCCGGCGCCTGGCACCACGTGATGAACCGCGGCGGACGCCACGCGCCCGCCGACGTATCACCCCCGCCCGCCCGCCCCATCTTCCAGCTCGAAGTGGACTGCTATCGTTTCCTCGAAGCCGTCGGCGACACGGCCCAGCGCTTCGACCTCGAAGTGCACGCCTACTCGCTCATGCCGAACCACTTCCACCTGCTCGTGCGCTCGCCACACGCCACGCTGTCGCGCGCCATGCGCCACCTCGGCGCCACCTACACCCAGGCCATCAACGCCACCTACGGCTGGGACGGCGCCCTGTTTCGGGGGCGCTTTCGCAGTCGCCTCGTCACCGACGACACCTACCTGCGCCAGCTCTTCGCCTACCTGCACCTGAACCCGGTGGCGGCCCACCTCGTGAAGCGCCCCGACGAACAACCCTCCTGGACGAGCCACCGCGCCCACCTGGGACTCGAAGCCGCGCCGCCCTGGCTCCGCCTCGACGAGGTCACGCGCCTCTTCGGGTCGCCGCGCCAGCTCGACGACTTCATCCGTTCGATCCACCAGCGCGAGACCCCCTGGCCCGAAGACTTCCGCGCGTCGGTCGACCTCTTTGCACCTCGCCGCCGCTCGGCCTCGCCCGACGCCCCACCCGAGGTCCACCTGGCCTCGGCTCCTCGACCGGACCTCGACGCCCTGCTCGAACGTGTCGCCCAGGCCACCGCGACACCGCTGCCCGACCTCAAGAGCACCCACCGCGGTCGCGGCGCCAATCGCCCCCGCCGCTTCGCAGCGACTGTTCTGGGACGCCTCCCGACCGTCCAGGCGAAGGACATCTCGCAGCTCCTCGACATGCCCGTCCAGCAGGTGCGGATGCTGCGTTGGCGCGGGACTTCGCCTGCCGACGCCGCAGTCTTTGCGACCTGGGACGACGAGCTCTCACGCCTCGACAACCCGCGCCGCGACGCCCGCGCCACCACCTCGAAGCGAGCCCGACCCGAAGGCGCTTGACCGGGTCGTGCCCTCGCCGCTCGCGCTCCTCGCCGCAATGTACGGGGCGCCCAGGACGATGCGCGTGGCTGTCTTCGCTTGATTGACGACCTCTGGCGTACTGCGCCGCGTTGGCCGCTTCGTGCTTGTCTATGAGGTGCCCGCGCGCGCCATCGACTAATGGATTGCGGGGGACGCGCGGGTGAGGCCGGCGACCTCGGCGAGGAGCTCGAAGGAGCGTTTGCGTTTGCCGTGGTCGAAGATGTTGGTCGTGACGATGAGCTCGTCGGCCCCGGTCTCGGCGATGAAGCGCGGTAGTGTCGTGCGCAGGGTGTGGGGGTTGCCGGTCAGCGTGCACGCGAGCATACGCTCGACCTGCGCCTTTTCGAGCGGGGACCAGATGCTTTCGATGTCGGCGACGGGCGGCGGAAAGAGGCCGCGGCGGCCGCGCAGCATGTTGGTGAACATGATCTGTTGCGAGGTCGCGAGGTGGCGGGCCTCCTCGTCGGTGTCCGCGGCGATGACATTGAGAGCGACGATGGCGTGCGGCTTCGGGTGACGCGGACTCGGCGTGTAGTGGCGCCGGTAGAGCTCGAGCGCCTGGAAGAGGGCGGCCGGGGCGAAGTGTGAGGCGAAGGCGAAGGGCAGGCCGTATTCGGCGGCGAGCTGGGCGCCAAAGAGGCTCGAGCCGAGGATGTAGAGTGGCACATTCGTGTCGGAGCCGGGGACGGCCTCGATGCGCTGGCCGGGCTGGATGGACCCGAGGAAGCTCTGGAGCTCGAGGACGTCCTGGGGGAAGCTGTCCGAGGCGGCGGCGGTGCGGCGCAGCGCGCGCAGGGTGATCTGGTCGGTGCCTGGGGCGCGTCCCAGACCCAGATCGATCCGGCCGGGAAAGAGCGTCTCGAGAGTGCCGAATTGTTCGGCGATCACATAAGGGGCGTGATTAGGAAGCATGATCCCGCCGGCCCCGACGCGGATGGTCGAGGTGCCCGCGGCGATGTGGCCCAGCACGACCGAGGTCGCGGCGGTGGTGACCGTCGGCATGTTGTGGTGCTCGGCGACCCAGAAGCGGCGGTAGCCGAGGCGCTCCACGTGGCGGGCGAGGTCGAGGGCGTCGGTCAACGCGGCCCTGCGATCCGAGCCTTCGCGGACACCGCCGAGCTCGAGGACGGAGAGGGGAATGGTCATGGCTCCCTTTGGGGCGCGGCGGGTGGTGCCGCGGGCCTCGAGAGGTAAGTCCGGCCGCCGTGCGAGGGAAGGGGGACGCTAGGCGCGGGGTGGCGCGGACACTGGTCTCGGACAATGAGGAAGCCCATGGGCAGGAAGGACGCGGCGTTGGAGCGGGTCGCGCGGATCGTGAGCGCGTCGGCGGCCCTCCTCGAGCGCCGGGGCGCGTGTGGCGCGAGGTCTCGATACGTTTGCCCTCATGCGCCGTCGGAGAATCCATGGAGACGTCGTGTGGGCCAGGCCCGCACCGCCGATCCGCCTTGGCCGGGGTTGCGCATTGACACGGGTCGCCCCCGACTGCCACGCTTCGCCCCTGGCGTCTCGATGCCTTCTGGCACGAGTCGACCGTCGCTTCTGTCACCGGGGAACGCCCAATGAATCGTCGCGCACCGACCCTCACGTCGCTCGCCTCCCTCGTCTTCGTCGTGGCGGGGCTCGTCGTCACCTCCGATGCGTCGGCCGTGCCCTGGGTCTTCAAGTACGACCAGTTCCCCGACGACATCGGGGCAGCTGCAGGCGCCGTCAACGGTGGCTCGTTCTACACCCAACCGGGCTTCGTCGCGGGCGAGGCCTTTGGCCAGGTCTATGAACCCGACGCCGCCCAATACCCGATTCAAATCCAGGGCCTGGACCTCATCCTCGCGGCCCCTCCGGCGGCGGCCGCACAGCTCTTCGCCAACGCCATCATCGAGATCTACAACTCCGATTCGAAGAGCGCCGACCCCCAGTCAGCCCCCATCTTCTCCATCTCGACGGCCGACCTCCTCGACGCCCAGACCAACCAGCTCGGATTTCCCCTCACGGGCAACGCCGGCCTGCGGATCCAGTTCGACTTCACCGACCCCCAGAACCACCCGCCCGTCATCGACGATGGCCGTATCTGGGTCGTCATCCGCTTCTCCGACAACGCCCGCGACATGACGGCCGAGTGGGGCACCATCCAGTGCGGCATCATCGACCTGGGCGGTCTCGGCTCCATCGGCTGCGGCTGCCAGAACGTCGGCACCCTTCACGACAACGCCATCACCCCCAAGGCCAACGTGATCCACCACGTGACCCCGCTCGGCCAATGCTCGGGCAACAAGGTCTGGGCCTTCATGGAGACCCTCGACACCGGCAGCGGCTTCACCATCAATGGTGACGTCGTCCTGCGCCTGCACGCCGACGTCGCCGCGGCCCCCTGCGTGCGCGCCTGCGACGGTCGCGAGTGTGGTGACGACGGGTGCGGTGGGGTCTGCGGGACCTGCGCCGACCGCGAGCTGTGTGAGCAAGGCCAATGCATCGCGTGCCAGGCCGACTGCACGAATCGCGACTGCGGCCCCGACGGTTGTGGCGGCAGCTGTGGCACCTGCGAAGTCAACGAGTCCTGTGAGCTCGGCCTCTGCGAGGCCAACTGCGCGCCCCAATGCAGCGGCAACGAATGTGGTCCCGACGGCTGCGGCGGCGTCTGCGGTCCCGGCTGCGGCAACGGCGAGACCTGCCTCTCGGGTCAATGCGCGCCCACTTGTGCGACCCAATGCTCAGGGCGCGAGTGTGGTCCCGACGGCTGCGGAGGGCAGTGCGGCACATGTGGCAGCGGGCTCGTCTGCGCCGACGGTCAGTGCGCCGCTTGCGCCCCGGCTTGCGATGGCAAGGTCTGCGGCGACGACGGTTGCGGCGGGACGTGTGGCACCTGCGAGGGCGGCGCGTCGTGCCAGGCCGGGGCATGTGTGTCTGCATGTGCGCCGGCCTGCGATGGCAAGACCTGCGGCGACGATGGCTGCGGCGGGTCGTGTGGGACCTGCGGGGTGGGCTTCTGCGACGCGACCGGGACCTGCGCCGGTGTGGTCATCACCAGCATCTCGCCCGCTTTCGGCCGTGCAGGCCTGCCGACGCCCGTCTCGATCATCGGCCAGGGCTTCGAAGACGGGGCACGCGTCAAGCTCGGCGGCCGTGACATGGAGAGTGTCGACTTCACCGGCGCGAGCCTCATCTCGGCCGTCGTTCCGGCCGACCTTGCGCCCGGTCGTTACACGGTCATCGTCGTGAACCCGGGCGGCGAGCTCGCCCAGCTCCCCGATGGCTTCGAGGTCCAGGCTGCCACTGCGACGACCGTCACCGGCGACGAGGCCGGCTGTTCTGCAGGCGGCCCCGCGGGCATGCTCGGCACATTGCTGTTCTCGTTGTTGCCGCTGCTCATGGGCATCTTCTCCGCCCGCCGACGTGCGTGAACCGTCCCTTCAGAGCGGGTCCCCAACGGCGTGGGTCAACATGGCTCGGCCGACCAGAGCCGCGATCTCCGCGTCTACGACGCCTAGCCGCGCCCGCTCGAGCTGGGTCTCGGCCTCGGTCACCTCGAGCGTCGTCGCTGAGCCAGCGGCATACAAGACGAGCCGCACGCGGTGTCCTTCGGTTGCCGCCTCGAGCATGATGCGGGCCGCACGCGTTTTGGCGTCGGCGTCGCGGAGCTGGCGTCTCGCGGCTTCGATCTCCAGACGAATGCCGTCGTCCAACGCTTGAGCATCGGCCTCGAGCGCGGCCCGCTGCGCGGCCAATCCGACCTGCGCGGTGTCGGCCTGCCAGAGCCCATCGAGCTTCCAGCTCACGACCGCCGTCACGTCCCAGGTCGGCACGAGCCCGTCCTTCTGGATGAGGGTGCGTGGGTTCGGGTCGACGAGCTGCGCATTGGCCGCGATGTCGAAGCGGGGGAGGCGCTCGATGTGGGTCAGGGCGAGCTGCGCATCGACCGCGGAGCGACCGGCCGCGAGCGCTCGGGGCTCCGGGCGTTGGGCCCAGGCGCGCTCCTTCAATAGCGCGATTGAGCCGTTCAGGAGAGCCGAGTCCGGAGGCGATGCGGCGGGCGACAGGTCGAACGCCGCGCTCCCGAGGGCGACGGTCGACTCGGGCAGGTCGAGGAGTGCGGCGAGTTGTTCCAGGATGAGCGCCTTGGTGTGGCCGAGCTCCTCACGGGTGAGCCTGGCTTCGGCGATACGCGCCTGCGCAAGCAACACGTCGGCCTTACTCGCGAGGTTGGCGCGGACCCGCTTGTCGGTCTCGGCGAGGCGTCGCTCGGCGTCGGCGATGCTCTGCTCGGCGACGGCCTCGGCCTTGGTCACACGCACGAGCCCGAGGTAGGCGAGCACCGCGTCGAGCGCCGCGCGCCGGCTGGCCGCCTCGGTGAGCGCTTCCTGTGCGGCGACCCCTGAACGACCGGCGGCGGCGATGTCGCCCGCTCGTGTCAGCCAGTCGCTGACGGGCAGGATGACGCTGAGCCCGAAGTGCCACTGGTCGGGCTCGGCGCCCGGGATGGTGACCACGAAGCCGGGGATGCCCGGGTCGATGGTGATCGGGTCCTCTTCGGAGATCCGTGTGTAGCGGGCCGTCAGACCGACCTGTGGGTTCAGGCGTTGTTTGTTCTTTCGCGCCTCGCTCCGCGCGAGGTCGGCGTCGGCTCGGCCCTTTCGCGCCGAGGTACTGTTGTCCCTGGCCAGGGCGGCGATTGCGCCGGCGTCGAGCGGCGTGATAGCGGCGCCGATGATTGCGGTCGGGGCGGGTTCGGCGGGCAAAGAGACATCGCGACCGTCGGCGGCGAGTGCCACGGCCAGAAGGGTCCACCACATGAGTGACTCCAGGGCTGGTGAGGTCAATGGCTCGACAATCGAGAATCACGATTGTCGAGCGAATGGGGAGATGAGCAGTTCAACCGGGCGTCGGCCCGAGGGGCGAGACGTCAGGAGGGCAGGGGGCTCAGCGACGTCGGATTGGGGTTGGGATTGGACTCCGCCTCGACGTCGGGCTTTGGCTCCTTCGGGGCCAGCATCACGTAGAGGACCGGCGTCACGACCCGCGCCAACAAGGTCGAGCTGACGAGCCCGCCGATGATGACCCAGGCGAGCGGCGAGTAGAGCGCGCTGCCCTGCAAGGCCAAGGGCATGAGGCCGCCGATGGCGGTCAGCGTCGTCAACAGAATGGGCAGGAACCGCACCTCGCCGGCTTTCTTCACGGCGGGGAGCAAGGCCAGACCTTCGGCGCGTAGTTGGTTCGTGAAATCGACCAGCAGAATCGAAGTCTTGATCTCGATGCCGATGAGCGCGATGAAGCCGACGACGGCCGTGAAGCTCAGCGTGTTGCCCGTGAGGTAGAGCGCTGCGAGCCCACCCGCGATGCCGAGCGGGATGACCGATGCGACGACCAGGGTGCCGCGGAAGGTCTTGAACTCGAGCACGAGGATGGCGAGGATCATGAACGTCGCCACCAGGATGGCGGCGCCGAGCCCACCGAAGCTCTCCTTTCGTGACTCGACCTCGCCGGCTGCCATCCAGCGCACGCCTGCTGGAAGTTGCGTCGCCGCGAGCTTTGCCAACACCTCCTGGGTCGTGCGGTCGACGTTCTGGCCGGCCTCCACCGAGGCGCTGACGGTCACCGAGCGTTGCTTGGCGCCGAAGTGTTGGATGCTGTTCGGCGAGGTCGTCATCTCGAGCGCAGCCACATCCGAGAACCGTGCGGTCTGCCCGACTACGGTCGGGACCTCCAGGCGGTCGAGGTTCTTCAGCCCCTCGCGTCCATCGGCCAGCACCACGCTCAGGTCGTATTCTTCGCCGTCGTCCGTGCGCAGGCTGCCCGCCGAGAGGCCGGCCACCGCGAGCCGCACCATCTGCGCGACCGCGATGGTCGGCACGCCGAGCATGCCGGCCTTGTCGCGGTCGACCTTGGCGACGAGGTCGGTGCGCTGCAGCTTGTACGGGTTGTCGATGTAGATCGTGCCGGCCGTGCCATCGAGGATCCGTTCGACCATGGTCGCGGCGAGCGAGAGCTTTTCGAGGTCGTCACCGAGCAGGCGAATCGCGATGGGGGCGTCGATGGGCGGGCCGTTCTCGAACTCCTTGATGACGACCTTGGCGCCCGCCAGGTCCGACAACTCCAGGCGCAGGGCCTCGAAGAAGGCCGGCGAGGTCTTGGGGTCGTAGCTCTTCAGCTCGGCGAAGATTTCGCCATAGCTCGCTGACTCCGGGTGGGGCGGCTCGTTGTAGTAGGCCTGTGGGTTGCCTTTGCCGACGTTGCTCATGGTCCAGGCGATTTCGTCCTTGCTTCGCAGGACCGCGTCGACCTTCTCCACGGCCGCCTCGGTGTTGGTGATGGACGCGCCGTCCTGGGCCTCGACGCTGACCAGGAACTGGTTGGTGCCAGCCTTTGGGAACAACGAAAAGCCGATGGTGGGCACGAGCATGAGGCTGCCGCCGACGATGGCGAGTGCTGCAATCAGCGACACGGTCTTGTTCTTCAGCGCGAAGGCGAGGACCGGCCTGAACGAGTGCTCGATGCCGGCGTTGAGCGTCCTGAGAAAGACGTTGCCGTGCTCGTCGCTGGTCCGCGGCAGGGCGAGGCTCGCGAGGAAGGGGATGATGGTCAGCGCCACGACGAGCGACCCGATGATGGTCAGCACCACGGCCATCGGCAGGCTGCGGATGAAGTCGCCCGCGTTGCCGGGCAGGAACAACATCGGGACGAAGGCGAAGATGAGGGTCGCCGTGCAGCCGACCACCGCGACGGCGATCTGCTTTGTCGCGAGGATGGCGGCTTCTTTTCGAGGCTTACCCTCGCGCAGGAACCGCGAGATGTTCTCGACCACCACGATGGCGTCGTCGACCAGCAGTCCAAGCGCGATGACGAAGCCGACGATCGACAGCTGGTTCAGGTTGTAGCCGAGCACATGCAAGAGCGTGAGCCCGATGGCGAGCGAGAGCGGGATGGCCACCATGACGACGGCCGCGGCCCGAAAGCCCAGCGGCAAGAGCGTCACGAGCACGAGCAGGATGGCGAAGGCGAAGTCCTCGTACAAGCGGTCGAGCCGCATGGCGACGTTCTCGGACTGGTCGAAGCCGCGCTCGAGGACGATGCCCGCGGGCAGGGTCGCTTCGAACTCGTCGAGCACCGTGTGGATCGACTCGGCGACGACGAACACGTTCTGGGCGTCCTTCTGCAGCGCGGTCACGAAGAGCGCGCGCTGGCCGTCGAACCTCGTTCGGACCTCGTGTGGGGCGGTGGCCCAGGCGACGGTAGCGACCTCGCCGAGCTTGACGATCGACTGGCCGTCACCTGCGATGACGGTCGACTCGACGTCGGCCAGCGTGCGGAAGGCGCCCGACGTCTTGATGCCCATGCGGCGACCGGCGAGCTGCACGTTGCCGCCGGGGATGGTCTGGTTGTCGCTTCCGATGGCCTGCAGGACCCGGTCGAGCGCAATACCTTGAAGGGCGAGCTTCTCGATGTCCAAGGTAATCTGGACCTCGCGCTGGGGCACGCCATGGATCTCGGCGTCTTTGATCCCTTTGAGGGCTTGTAGGCGTCTCTCGAGGTCTTCTGCGTGTTCTTCGAGTGCGGCCCAGGGGGCGCCGTCCGACACCAGCGCCACCTGGACGAGCGAGACGTTGGTCGTCGAGAAGCGTGTGACTTCGAGCGAGTACAGGTCGGCCGGCAGGTCCTGGCGCACGGCCGCGATTTGCCTGCGGACCTCCTGCTCCTTCTTGTCGACGTCGACGTGGCTGTCGAACTCGATCTGGATGACGGCGACGCTCTCGGAGATCCGCGCGAGCAGCTTCTTGATGTCGTCGAGCGAGTCGAGGCTCTCTTCGATGGGATTGGCGACCAGCTCCTCGACGTCGATGGGGGCAGCACCCGGATAGACCGCGACCACGATGAAGCCCGGGATCGGGAACTGCGGGTCCTCGGACCGCGGGATGGTCATGAAGCTGTTGACGCCCAACGCCGCGAGCAGAGCGAAGACGACGAGCGTGAACTGGGGGTTTTTGACGGCGAGCTCGGCGAGCTTCATGGCGTCACCTCGGCCTTGACGGGCTTCGCGGCATCGACGGGCTTCGCGGCATTGCCGGGCTCGACCATCTTCACCGTTGCGGTTGCGTCGAGCCACGCCTGGCCGGCGTCGATGACGGCGTCGACCCCCTCGAGACCGGACTCGATGAGGGCCAACCCGTCGGGGCGGAACTCACGCACGATGACCTCGCGGCGCACCACCGGGTGGCTGCCGGTCTCGGCCACGAGGCCGTCGGGCGGGGCCACGACCCAGACCGAGGCGCGTTTGCCGTCGCCCTCGACCAGCGTGCTGAGCGGGATGGCGGGAAGCGTAGGGGTCGTGCGGGCGGGGAAGACGACGGTGCCGACGAGGCCTCGCAATAAGAGCTCCGAGCTGCCGGCCTCGGCGGTCACCTCGATGGTCAGTGCGATGCGGTCGGTGCCCGGGGTGAGCGTGGGTGCGACGTCGACGACGCGGCCTTCGTGTTGGGTCGTCGACCCATCGAAGGTCACGGTCACCTGCTGGCCGAGGACGGCGCGGGCGCGTTCGCGGGCGGGGAGTCCGACCTCGAGGCGAGGGGCGGGACCCTCCTCACCGATGACGAGGACGGGCTGGCCAGGCCCGACGACCTCGCCCGGCTCGGCGAGGCGCTTGATGACGACGCCGTCGGCCGTCGCGACCAAGGTCGCGGTGTCGCGGTTCCAGCGGATCTGCGCGACCTGGGCGGCGGCGACGGCGCGGGCGGTCTGGGCGTCCTCGCGGGTGGCGCCGGGCAGGACCGCTTCCTTCTCGAGGTCGGTCGCGCGGCTCAGGTCGCGGTTGGCTTTGGCGAGGCCGGCTCGAGCCTGCGCCAGGCCCGCATCGAGCTCGCCCGTGTCGAGGCGCGCGATGGGCTGGCCGGCGGTGACCCGTTGGCCTTCATCGACGAGCAGCTCTTTGATGATGCCCCCGGTCTTGAAGGCGACACGCACGTCGCGGTTGTGGCTCACACGCCCTTTGAGGGCGAGCTCGTTGTCGATCGGCGTGAGCTTCACGGGTGCCAACGTCACCGCAATCGGAGCCCGGCTTCGTGGAGCTGCGACCTCCTTGTTCTCGGTCTCGGCGCGGGAGGGGGCGCACGCTACGAGTGTTGCGGCTAGCGCCACGAGCCCAAAGGGCGTGAACAGGGACGACTTCTTGGTCATGATTCAACTCCTGAACGGTGTTCAATCGGAGGGCCATAAAAAGGAGCCACATGGGCTCCAAGTGTTTGGATTCGTAAGTATCTCAGGCGACGGGCAGGGCGTAGTGTTGGTGCGCCTGGCCCTTGAGGAGCAAGAGGAAGAACTCGCTCGAGAGGTGCATGATTTGTGGGAGCTGCTCGGCCGGGTACATGACGCAGCGGTTGCGGATGCGGAGCGACACCATGCCGTGGACGAACGACCAGCAGGCGAATGCCGCCACGTCGGCGTGCAGGTCGAGGCGGTGTTTGTCGAGCACCTCGACCATGACGTCGCGCAGGATCTGGTAGCCGCAGAGGCCCGAGTCCCAACGCTGTTCGGCCGCGATGGTCTCGCCCGTCGTGCGGTCGATGAACATCAGGTCGTACTGGCCGGGGTTGGCGAAGGCGAAGCCCATGTACGCGTTGGCGATGGCGGTGAGGCGGTCGTCAGGGTCGACAACCCCTTCGAGCGCCTTCTTCTGGGCCGCGACGAGCTCATCGAAGCCGCGCTCGTGCAGGGCGAAGAGGATCTCGTTTTTGTCTTTGAAGTACCCGTAGATGGTGCCGGGTGTGTACTCGATCTTGTCGGCGATGCGGCGCATCGTCGTGGCTTCGAACGACTCTTCGGTAAAGAGCTGCATCGCGGCCGTCAGGATCAGCTCGCGCATCTCCTGTCGTTCACGTTCTCGGCGTTCGGTGATGCCCATGGCCGCAACCTAGACGCGGTTCATTCCCGGGTCAATGTTCAATCGCTAAACGCTGTTTAGAAAATTGCAACTGCTCGCGACTAAACGAATTTCTCGCGGCGGGCCGTCGGGTCGAGTCGACCCGGTCCGGCCCAGCGAGCCCTCCGACGTTCACTTCAAGAGGAAGCTGCCGACCTGGGCGATGTCGAGCGGGATGTTGCCAAACGGGGTGCCGATCTGCACCGTGCCGGTGAGGCCGAGGTCGGCGGCCGACTTGCCCTGGACGAGCTTGACGACCGAGCTGCCGAGCTGGAGCAGGTTGAGGTCGATGGGGAGCGAGACCACCTGCTCACCACCGCCCGCCACCCCGGCGACGGTCTCGAGGACGCCGCCGGCGATGGGCTTGCCGGCCATCGTCACCGCGTAGTTGAAGCCGGCGAAGCTGATAGCCGAGCCGCCCTTCGGGTTGGCGAAGCCCAGGTCGACCGCGAGGCTTGCCTTGTTTTTCAAGAGATTCACTTCCTTCACGCGGGCGCCCTTGAGCGAGACGTTGGGCGCGCGCACGACGGGGAAGCGGCCTTCCTCTTTGAAGGGGACCGACGCCAGGCCGACGGGGGTGTCGAAGCCGAAGTCACCGGCGATGGAGAAGCCGATGTCGTCCTTGCCATCGACGTTCTGGACGAGCTTGAAGATGTCCGCGAACTTCAAGCCCACGGGGATCGCGAGCTCGGTGTCGCCCTTGGACTTCAACTGGAAGCCGTCGGTGTTGCGCCCCTTGACGAACTCGACGCCCTCGAGGCCGAGCGCGTAGCCGAACTGGGCGAGCTTGACGGAGACAGGGTTCGGGTTGGCGACGTTGAACTTGAAGTCGACGTCGATCTTCTCGAAGTCGATGCTGTTGAGCTCGAGCTTGTTGAAGCTCATCTTCGGGGTGTAGGGCGCGAGCAGGTCGCCGAGCTGGCCCAATTGGCCGCAGCTCACGGTGGTGAGGCCGAGAGTCGCGGCGATGGCGAAGGCGAGCGGCGTCTTGAAACGATTGGTCATGGTGAGTTCCCGTGGTGGGGCGACTGCGGCCCCGAGGGTGGTTTGGGTGGTCGAGCGGGTCGGCTCAGACGGTGAGGGTGAGCCCGTCGTCGGCGAAGACCAGCTCGATGTCCGACGGCACGTCGGCGAGCAGGTTGCTCGCGTCGGCACGCACCTCACGCGAGAGGTGGGATAACAGGATACGTTTGCACCCGGTCTGCGGAAAGGTCTCTGAAAATAGGGTCTTCCAGTCGGTCCAGGTGATGTGGCGACCACAGGGTGGGCGCAGGCCGGAGCACTCGGCGACGAGGAGGTCGGCCCCTTTGGCGCAGGCGAGCATGCCCTCGCACGGCTCGGTGTCGCCGGAAAAGGCGATGACCTTGCCCGACTTTGGGTCGGTGACGCGGAAACACAGGGGGACCTCGGGAGGGTCCATGTGCTGCGCTGCAAAGGCTTCGACGACGAGGCCCGAGACGGTTCGGGTATCGCCCGGCAGCATCTCGGCGAACAGGGTTTCGTAGGGACGGGGGCGCTCCCACACGTCGACGTAGAGCGCGTTGAACAGGGTCGCGAGGCGACCTTCGAGGCCCTTGGCGCCGACGAGCTCGAGGTGGGTCGTGCGCAGGTCGTGGTACATGCCGTCGAGCAACATGAAGGGCAGGCCGCCGAAGTGGTCGCCGTGCAGGTGGGTGATGAGGACGGCGTCGAGGTCGCGGGCGGACAGCCCGACCTTTCGAAGGGCGTAGAGGGTGGTCGCGCCGAAGTCGACGGCGACGCGGGGAGCGGCGTCGTGGGCCTGAACGACGTACGACGAGTGGCAACGGCCGCCGCCATTGAACGCATCCGAAGAACCGAGAACCGTGAGCTTCATTGGCGGGACCTTATCATATCGACCGGAATCGGGTAGAGCCCTTGGTCATGAGTGAAGTCGATGAAGTCGATGAGGTCGATGAGGTACCGGCGACCACGACGGGTCTGGGAGCGGCGGGCGGGCGGATCCGGGTGGTGGGTGCGGTCCTCACCGCGAGGGGCGACGAGCCACCAGGCCTGGTCGAGGATGGGTTCGTGCCGAGCTTCGTGCGCCCGGGGGCTGGCTTCGTATTCTTGGCGCGGCTCGGGGCTGGGCGGCGCAACAGCGGGCTGTGGGAGTTTCCGGGCGGCAAGGTCGAGGCCGGCGAGACACCCGAGTCCGCGCTCAGCCGCGAGGTCATGGAGGAGCTGGGGCTCGAGGTGCGGGTCCTGGCCTTCGTCGCGGCGGGTGAGACCGAACGAATCGTGCTCGAAGGCTATCGCTGCGAGCTCGTGAGTGGGCGGATTGGGGCGGTGCGCCACGACCATGATGCGTTCGTCTGGGTCGACCCCATGACGCTGTGGCGGTGGGCGATGCCGCCAGCGGACAAGCCTATCGCCGAGGCCTTGAGGCTCGACGCGTTGCGTCTGCGTGCCGGGCCTTGAGCTGACCGTGGGTCATTGGGGCGTGCGGTTGGGCATCGGTGTGAGTCTCAAGATGACCTGGCCGACGCGGCGCGGCAAGGTGACGACGACCTCGAGGCCGAGGTCCTGAAGGTCATCGCCCGTCGGCACGATGGCGAGCGCGAAGCCTTTGATGTGGCCCGCGACGACCTCGGATTGTAGGAGCTTTTTCGCTTCGCGATCGAGGATCTTCATGCCGCCCGCGTCGCTGGGCAGCCGGTAGGAGAAACGTTCGCAGAGGGCGCCCAGCGCCGAGCGGAGTGAGTTGAGCTCCGGTGGCAGGGGCGCAGATGCGCCTGATGCGCCTGATGAGCCTGATGAGCCTGATGAAGTCGATGAGTCGACTGTGAGCAGGCCCGAGGGGGCGAGCTCGGCTCCGGCCGTGGCGACGTCGGGCTCTCTGCGGCGTGGAGAGGGAAACCCGAAGCCGCGGGCCACCCGGCGCGAGGGGCCGAGTGTGCGCAGGACGACGAAGCCGAGGTCGGCGAGGGTGTCGGCATCATGAGGCGGGGCCAGGTATTCGACCGTGGGTAGCAGCGTCGAAGCGCCGCTCACATAGAGGGTCGCGGCCAGGACCGACGGCGGGACGGGCACCATACGCGGGTGCTGGGTGACGAGGACCGACGCCTTGCCGAGCGTCGGATAGAGGCGCCGGGGTGCTTCGGCGGCGAGCTCGACGGGTGCTGTGTCGGCGGCGAGCCCCAGGGCTGTGACGAGGGCCGCGAGGTTGGTGTCGTCGGGGCCGGTCGTGAAGATCGGAGGGGCATCCGACGGCGGCGTGATTGGAGCCGGCTCGAATGGGCCGAGGTCGACGATGGCGTCGAGGTCCAGCAGTGCGTCCAATGACGTAGCGAGGACGACCCGTGAGACGCGGTGCATGAACGCAGTCGCAGCGGCGACCAGGGCGGGGTGGCGCCAAACATCGTAGTCGGCGACCTGGAGCACTCGGAGCAGGTCGGCGAGCCGGCTGGCGCGCACGCCGCGAGGTGGAATCGGCAGGTCGGAGGATACGAGGAGCAGGCCAAGAGAGGTCATGCCGTCCGGTAACTCGCCTAGCCCAGCGCTGCCAACCTCGAAGCGCGATGCCGAGCGCCGTTGAGCGTGTGGCTTCGCTATTCAACATGATTCCGAGTCACAAATCGCCTCCTCGACGGCCCTCGACAACGGCGCTTCTCCTATGTGCTGAATTGCTCATCGGTATAAATCTGAGGTGTTGGCAGGGTGAACTATCTAGTGGTAGAACAGTGACTTACGCGGGCGCTGCGGAGCCCCGTGGAAGAACCTAAGGGTCTATCCCTAGGAAGAAGTCGCAAGGTCGGAGCTTCAGGGCTCGGGCGTCGCGACGAGTCGGGCAGGGAGCGAGCGACGCCCCGCCCGAGCTGGTGTCTTCAGGCATTCGTCGCTGCACATCTCGAGGTGTCTATGGCCCCCGTCACTGGCCGCGGTCCCCCGTGTCTCAAGTCCTCCCTATGGGCAGCGCTAGCGCTGGTCGGGTCCGTCGCACTTGTTGGGTGCGACGCCCAGCCGCCGCCCGACCCGGAGCCGACGTCGACGGCGACCTTGAAGGTCGCGCCGCTCACGGGGGTTGGCCGGGCCGACTACCGACTCGTTCTGACGAACGGGACCGGGGGCGAGGTCGTGCGTATCGAGGTCGACTCCTCGAGCTATGGCGACGGGCAGGGAAGCCTCAGCTATGTCGCCCCGTGCGACGCCACCTCGAATCCCAATACCTTGACCGTCGAGCTTCTTGGCATTCGAGATACCAACGGAGCCCTCATTCCCGAGACCGAGTGGCGCAACCCGACCCCGGTCGAGCTCCCGTTCAACTGCCTCCCCAACGCCGACGTTCCGCTCGACATCAACCTGGTCGTGGCCCGCTCGGCCGGCCAGGGCTTTGTCGACGTCGGCGTGACCTTCGAAGACCTCTTCTGTTCCGCCAAGCTCGACTGCGTCCGTGACGGGGCCGACCTCGAGCTTCTGCACAATCCGGCGACTGGTGAGCGTGACCTGACGGCGGTCGCGGGCCTGACATGTTCGCCCGGTCTGCCTGGGGCCGAGGGCTCGGACGGCGAGACCTATCTTTATATGACCAACGCCAAGGTCATCTGTGTCGGCGGGTCCGGGCCCATCGAGGTTGACGTCACGGGCCTTGGCAACGTTGACCTCTCGCTGCCTCCTTCCGGCAACCCCGACGGGTATCTCTTTGGCGCGGGTGTCTATCGCGGACCCGAGGACCTCGGCGGCTTTGCGTATTGGAACGTCGCCTTCGGCCTCGACGAGACGAAGTTCTCGGGTGTCTGCACGCTGCGCCTGACCGCAACGGCTTCGGCCGTTCCGCTCGACGAGACGGCGTCGGGCTTCGCGACCCCAAGTGGCTGGACCTGGCCGGTCATCACCTGGGACCTGCCGCTCAGCGATGGGGCAGGGCGGCTTTGTGGGGCGCATCCACTCGATGGGAGCCCGGGTGGTGTGAGCACCCGCTTCTCGAATCCAGTGTCGCGTAAGTACTTCCAGCACGAATACCGCCGCTCGACCGACAGCGTGCGCTCGGCAGAGGGCTTCGAGTCCTGCTACGACGGGCTGCAGAACGGCGACGAGACGGCAATCGACTGCGGCGGGAGCTGCATCTCGTGCCGCGCGGCGACCGGGGCCTGCGACGACTTGAATACCAACGGCGCCGAGACCGACCTCGACTGCGGTGGGCCCGAGTGCACTGGCTGCGCGCTCGGGTTCCGATGTCTCGAAAATCGAGATTGTCAGAGCGGGCTGTGCAATGACGGCTTCTGCGTCGCGCCGAGCTGCACCGACGACCAGCAGAACCAGGGCGAAACGGGCGTCGACTGCGGTGGGCCGTGCCTCAAGTGTGCCGGCACGCCGGCCGAAGACCCGGCCGAGTGTGTGAGTGGGACCATCGTCAATGGGGTTTGCGCGGAGCCGAGCTGCACGGACGAACACGTGAACGGGACCGAGACCGGGGTCGACTGCGGCGGCGAGTGCCCGGACTGTCCGGGGGGAACCACCTGCGAGGTCGCGACCGACTGTACGTCGCTCGTGTGTGATGGCGGCGTCTGCGAAGACGCGCGCTGCGATGACATGGTGCGTAATGGCGATGAGGTCCAGGCGGACTGCGGCGGGAGCTGTGATGCGTGTCCGGGGACACCCGTCGATGGCCCCGAGGACTGCGCGAGCCAGGTCGTCGTCAGCGGGATCTGCCAGGCCGCGAGCTGCGAGGACCTGGTCGCGAACGGGACGGAGTCGGGCGTCGACTGCGGTGGGACCTGCGCAGACTGCGAGGTCGACGGGCCCTGCCATCAGGACACCGACTGTGTGACGGGTGTGTGTGACCTCGGGTTCTGCCGCGAGCCGAGCTGTGACGACAACCGCTTGAACCAGGACGAGATCCGGGTCGACTGCGGCGGTGTTTGCCAGGCCTGCCCGGGCACCATCGTCGATGGACCCGAGGACTGCGCGAGCGGTGTGGTCGTGGGCGGAGTCTGCGCCACGCCGAGCTGCGATGACTTGTTGTCCAACGGCGGCGAGACCGGCATGGACTGCGGTGGGCCGTGTGAGGCGTGTGGTCCTGGCTTCCCGTGCGAGGACGCGAGCGACTGCGACTCGCTCGTCTGTAGCCAAGGGCTCTGTCGGACGCCGCGCTGCAATGACGGCGTGATGAACGGGGCCGAGACGGATGTCGACTGCGGCGGGCGCTGCGGGGCATGCGCCGGAGACGGGCCGGGCGAGCCGCCTTCTCCAGGCCGTTGCGCGAGCGGGGTCCTGGTCGACGGGGTGTGTGGGGCGGCGAGCTGCGACGACGGCTTGCAGAACCAGGGCGAAGGCGATGTCGACTGCGGCGGGCCGTGCCAGCCCTGCGGTGATGGGGCGACCTGCGACTATCACGAGCAGTGCGAGAACTGGGTCTGCATCGACGGCTTCTGCCAGGGCGCGACCTGCGATGACGGTGTCCACAACGGGACCGAGAACGGCATCGACTGCGGTGGGGGCTGTTCGCTTTGTCCGGGCGAGGTCTGCGACGACCCGTCGGCGTGCTCGTCGCTCGTGGCCTATGCGACGCCCGAAGGCCTCGTGTGTGTGGCGCCCTCTTGTAAGGACAAGATGCAGAACGGCTCCGAACAGGGTGTCGACTGCGGTGGGCCGTGCGACCCGTGCGGCGAGGGGTTCGAGTGCTACGGGCCGCAGGACTGTACGACGCGGGTGTGTGTCGATGGGCTGTGTAGGCCTGGGACGTGTGACGATCAGATCCAGAACGGCAACGAGACGAGCGTCGACTGCGGTGGGCGCTGTGGGTCTTGTGCAGCGACGGGGTGCACGGCGGACGGGCAGTGCATGAGCCGACAGTGTGACGAGGGGACCGGGCTCTGCACGCAGCCCACGTGTACCGATCGGATCCAGAACTGGGACGAGACCGGGGTCGACGTGGGCGGTCACTGCGGGCCCGCGCCCGACCTGTGGCGGTGTAATGCGGGCGCTGATTGCGAGAGCGGGATCTGTTATCGCGGCTATTGCCGACCGCCGAGCTGTGACGACGACCGCATGAACCAGGACGAGACGGGGGTCGACTGCGGCGGGAGCTGCAACCGTTGTCCGGATGCGGCGTGTGATGCGGGTGACGACTGTGCGAGCGGGGTCTGCGGAGACCAGCCGACGGGCGACAAGTGTGTGCGGCCGACCTGCGACGACAATGTGCGCAACGGCTACGAGACCGACGTGGACTGCGGTGGCAGCTGTGACCCGTGCCCGACCGGGCGTGAGTGTGACGGGCATGCCCAGTGTACGTCGCGGGTGTGTTGGGCTGGCCAGTGTATGCCGGCCTCGTGTCAGGACGGCGTGCGAAACGGCGATGAGGTGGGTGTCGACTGCGGCGGTTCACGATGCGGCGCGTGTCCGTTCGGCGGGTGCGCGACCAACGCGGCGTGCCAGAGCAATCGGTGTGTGAACGGCCAGTGTGCGCCGGCCTCATGTAATGATGGGATCCAGAACGGCACCGAGGTCGGCCTCGACTGCGGTGGGTCGTGCGCGGCGTGTGCGGTCGGCGGGACGTGCACCTTCCCGCAGGACTGCGCGAGCGGCAACTGTGTCAATGGGTTCTGCAGCGACCCGAGCTGTAACGACGGGTGGTTGAACCAGGGCGAAGCGGCGGTCGACTGCGGTGGGCCGTGTGCCGCGTGTCCGGATGAGCCGTGTTCGATTCCGACCCAGTGTATGTCGGGGATCTGCGACGGCACTGAGTGTTCGTTCCCGAGCTGCGACGACGATGTCCAGAATGGTGACGAGACGGCCGTCGACTGTGGCGGGCCATGTGCGCCGTGCCGCGAGAACGTCGAGTGCCGCAGTGGTCTCGACTGCGCGTCGCGGAGCTGCTGGCAGGGCATCTGCCTCGCGGCTTCTTGCTGGGATGGAATTCAGAATGGCACCGAGGTCGGGGTCGACTGCGGCGGTTCGTGTGGGGCCTGCGGCGGTGAAATCGGGTGTGTGACCGGGGCGGTCTGCGCGAGTCTCATCTGCCAGGGTGGCGAGTGCCTCGAGCCGACGTGCACCGATGGTGTCAAGAACGGTCCCGAGACGGCCGTCGACTGCGGCGGTTGGTGCGCGCCTTGTGATGAGCTCGGCAGCGGGTGCCAGCAGGACCGCGATTGTGTGACCGGGACCTGTGTCAATTCGATCTGCGTCGAGCCGTCGTGCACCGACGGACAACACAACGGCGACGAATGGTGGGTCGACTGCGGCGGGTCTTGTGCCGCGTGCCAGACGGCGGAGTGTGAGCTCGACAGCCAGTGCGCGAGCGGCAAGTGTCTGGGCGGCGTGTGCCAGGCCCCCGACTGTAATGATGGGATTCGGAACGGGCACGAGAAGGATGTCGACTGCGGTGGGCCGTGCCTGCCGTGTTTCCAGGGCTTCTTCTGTTATAGCCCGTGGGAC
Organism: uncultured Myxococcia bacterium; assembly: GCA_942493285.1. Taxonomy (GTDB): domain Bacteria; phylum Myxococcota_A; class UBA9042; order PHBI01; family PHBI01; genus WYBB01. The sequence goes on along the minus strand of OW818691.1, from coordinate 2,847,575 downwards.
TGCGAGTCGCGGGTCTGCAATGGCGGGATCTGCCTGCCGGCGACGTGTCACGATGGGGTACGAAACCAGGGTGAGACCCTCGGCGATTGTGGTGGGCCATGCAAGGCCTGTCCGCAGGTCGGGTGTGTCGATGGTGATGACTGCGCGAGCAATGTCTGTACGGGTGGGCAATGTGCCAACGCGACCTGCGCGGACGGTGTAAGGAATGCGCTCGAGACCGGGGTCGACTGCGGTGGCGTGTGTGCGCCGTGCCTGACCGGTGGGTGCCGCTACGACGCAGACTGTGCGACCGGTGTTTGTCGCGGCGATATCTGCCGGGCGCCGAGCTGCACCGATGGGGTCGCCAACCAGGGTGAGTCCGGGGTCGACTGCGGTGGGCCGTGCCTGCCCTGCTCGGGTGCGGAGTGTACGACGGGCGCGCAATGTGCCAACAAGGTGTGTGACGAGGGCGAGTGTGCGCCCGCACTTTGCACCGATGGGCTCCAGAACGGGAGCGAGACCGGGGTCGACTGCGGCGGTCCGTGTCGGTCGTGTTCGCCTGGCACGACCTGTGTGCGTCCGAGCGACTGCCAGAGCGGTGTGTGTTCGAACGGCCAATGCCAGGCGCCGACTTGTTCCGATGGGGTCAAGAACGGCAACGAGACCAAGGGCGATTGTGGCGGAAGCTGCGGGGCGTGTCCGCAGCAGGGATGCCAGAACGACCTGCAGTGCGCGAGTCGGATCTGCCGCAGCGGCGAGTGCATCGCGAGCTCGTGCAGCGATGGCGTGCGAAACGGGCTCGAGACCGGGGTCGACTGCGGCGGCTATTGCCGGTCGTGCCCCGTGTCGACGCCGTGTGGGAGCGGGTCGGACTGCGCAAGTGCTTCTTGTGTCTACGATTATTGCCGGGCGCCGAGCTGTACGGATGGTGAGGCCAACGGCAACGAGCAGGGAATCGACTGCGGCGGGAGCTGTCCGAGCTGCGCCAACGTCCAGTGCTTCGAGAATGCCAATTGTGCAAGTGGCCTGTGCGTGAGCGGGGTGTGCCTGCCGCCGAGCTGCGACGATGGGATTCGTAACGGCAATGAGCGCGGGACCGACTGCGGCGGTAGCTGCCAGCCGTGTCCTCCGTTGGTTGAGTGTCTGTCTGGCCATGACTGCTCGAGCAAGATCTGTCGCAGCGGGCGGTGTCTCGCGCCGAGCTGCTCGGACGGGGTGCAGAACGGGTTCGAGACGGGGCTCGATTGTGGGCCCGGTTGTGGGAGCTGCCCGCGCGATGGGTGTGACGAAGGGCGTGATTGTTCGTCGGGGATCTGCGAGGGTGGCCAGTGCAAGACGCCGAGCTGCTATGACGGTCGGAAGAATGGCGCCGAGACCGGTGTCGACTGCGGCGGCTGGTGTCCAGCGTGCCCGGACAATGGGCCATGCCAGTGGGCCGGTGATTGCACGAGTGGCAACTGTGTGGCCGACCGCTGCCCGAGTGCGTCCTGCGACGACGGTGTGAGAAATCAGGGCGAGACCGAGGTCGACTGCGGCGGGCCGTGCCTGCCATGCCACGACAATGCGTGCAGCAACGGGTCGCAGTGCGCGAGCCGGGTCTGTGTGAGCAATGTCTGCCAGCCGCCGAGCTGTACGGATAATGTGCGCAACGGTGGTGAGAGTGCCATCGATTGTGGTGGGCCATGCCGACCGTGTTTCCCCGGGTGGGAGTGTACGACCGGGGCCACCTGCACGAGTGGGGTCTGCTGGGGTGGTTCGTGCCAGGCGCCGACCTGCGACGATGGGATCCAGAACGGCTACGAGTCCGGGGTCGACTGTGGGCCGGACTGCGGTCTGTGTCCTGGTGAGCAGGCGCCAAGCCCGCCGAAGTGCGCGTCCGGGGTGTTGCGCAACGGGCGCTGTGTGGCGCCGACGTGTGCTGATGGGCTGAAGAATGGCAATGAGACGGGCATGGACTGCGGCGGCAGCTGTCCGCTGAAGTGCGCCGACGACGGGCGCTGCCGGGTCAACGGCGACTGCGATACCGGGGTCTGCCGCTATGGATTCTGCCGCGCGGCGACGTGCTGGGACGGCGTCGAGAATGGTAATGAGATCGACATCGACTGCGGTGGGGTGCCTTGTTATTCGTGTCCCGGCGTCGAGGCGCCTGGGCCGGAGAGCTGCGCTTCGGGGGTGATCCTCGATGGGCGTTGCCAGCCGCCGCGCTGCAACGATGACCAATGGAACGGCATCGAGACCGGGGTCGACTGCGGTGGCAACTGTATTCCGTGTTCGACCGGGGCCGAGTGTGTCGTCAACTCCGACTGCGCGAGCAAGGTCTGTGACGGCGGTGTCTGTATTCCGGGGACGTGTAATGACGGGCGCCGCAACAACAGCGAGACGGGTGTCGACTGCGGCGGAGGCTGCGGTCTGTGCCCGGGACAGCCGGCGCCGGGGCCGACCTTCTGCGCCAGCGGTGTGTTGCAGAACGGGCTGTGTGTGGCTCCGGGCTGTGAGGATGGGCTGAAGAACGGGACCGAGACCGCGCGTGACTGCGGTGGTGGATGTCCCAAGTGTGAGGACGGGCTGCCTTGCCGGGGCGGGTCGGACTGCCAGAGCGACGCGTGTATCTTCGGCTATTGTTATCCGCCGAGCTGCCACGACCTGACGCGCAACGCCGACGAAGAGGGCATCGACTGCGGCGGCGGGGCGTGCAGCGGGTGTTACGAGTTCGAGTGCACGGGTGATGCGCAGTGCGCGAGCAAGGTGTGTGTCGGCGGGCAGTGCCAGTTGCCGCTGTGTAATGACGGCGTCCAGAACGGGTTCGAGACCGGACGCGATTGCGGCGGTCCCTGCCCGCAGTGCGACTTCGGGTGGCAGTGCCGGGCCAACTCCGACTGCGCGAGCAAGGTGTGCCAGGGCGGAGTGTGCCAGGCGCCGACGTGTAGTGATGGCGTCAAGAACGGCAGCGAGTCGCAGGCGGACTGCGGTGGGTCGTGCAAGTCGTGTTTCCGGGCCGGGTGTACCCAGCCGTCCGACTGCGCGTCGGGGGTCTGCAGTGCCGGGGTGTGCCAGGCGCCGACGTGCAGCGATGGGGTCTTGAACGCCAACGAGGCGCAGGTCGACTGCGGCGGCTGGTGTGGGCCGTGCGGGACCTTTGCCGAGTGCCGGTGGGCGGGTGATTGTGCGTCGGGTGTGTGTGTCGGCGGATATTGCCGGCCGGCCTCGTGTACCGACCGGGTCCGAAACGGCAACGAGACGGACGTGGACTGCGGCGGCGACTGTAAGAAGTGTAGCCGCATCGGATGTGCCAGTGGGTCCGAGTGTTCGAGCGGGGTGTGTATCGAGGGGATCTGTATGCCCCCGACGTGTACCGACGGGCTGCAGAACGGGCTCGAGACGGGGCGCGACTGCGGCGGTTTCTGTCGGTCGTGTGGGCCGGGCAACCAGTGCGACGATGTCGGGGACTGTAGCTCGCTCGTGTGTGAAGACGGCACGTGCAAGACGGCGACGTGTCGCGACCGGGTCCGCAACGGGACTGAGATCGGCGTCGACTGCGGCGGCGCATGTGGGCTGTGTTACCAGGCAGGCTGCATGGAGAATGCGGACTGCTCGAGCTTCAACTGTGTGGGTGGGTTGTGCGCCGAGCCGCGCTGCAACGACGGGATCAAGAACGGCTATGAGGCCGACGTCGACTGCGGCGGTGGGTGCGCGCGTTGCCCCGACACGACCGAGTGTTACAACGGGCAGGACTGCGAGAGCGGGATCTGCCTGTCGAACTTCTGTCGGCCGGCGAGCTGCTATGACCGCCACCAGAACCAGGGCGAGGGCGGCATCGACTGCGGCGGGCCGTGCTCGTTGCTGTGTCCGACGAGTGTGTGTGAGTTCAACTACCAATGTGCCAGCGGCAACTGCACCAATGGACGGTGTGAGGTCGCGACCTGTGAGGACGGGATCTGGAATGGCGCCGAGCAGGGACCGGACTGCGGTGGGCCGTGCAAGAGCTGTGAGCCCGGGTGGCGATGTGCACGCCAGAGCGACTGCGCGAGCCGCGTCTGTAAGGACGGGATCTGTCTTGCGGCGCAATGCGATGACGGGGTCACCAACGGTCCCGAGGTCCTCGTCGATTGTGGTGGGACGTGTGGGACGTGTCCGGATGGGGCGTGCAGCGACTCGCCCGAGTGCGCGAGCTACATCTGTGTCGGTCAGCAGTGCGCGACTGCGAGCTGCAACGACAATGTGCGCAACGCCGACGAGACGGACGTCGACTGCGGCGGGAGCTGTGGTGCATGTGGCACCGGGCTCAAGTGTGATGGCAACGAGGACTGCTCGACGGGTGTGTGCCTCGGTGGACTGTGCCGCGAGCCGAGCTGCTTCGACGGGGTCCAGAACCAGACCGAGCGTGGGGTCGACTGCGGCGGGCCTTGCCGCTTCTGCGAGAACGAGGGATGTGGCAGTGGCGCCGAGTGCGCGAGCGGCTTCTGCACCAACGGCGTTTGTTTGCCGGCGACCTGCGACGACGGGCGCCAGAACGGGCGTGAGACCGGTCGTGACTGCGGTGGTTCGTGCCGTCCGTGTGGGCCGGGCTCGCAGTGTTACAGGCTGAGCGACTGCGACAGCGGCGTGTGTGAGGGTGGGGTGTGTCAATATCCCGCCTGTGACGACGGGGTCTTCAACGGCGGCGAGCTCGAAGTCGACTGCGGCGGGACGTGTGGGAGCTGCTATGGCGCGGACTGCTTCGCCAACGCGGACTGCGGGTCGCGGCTGTGTGTCGAGGGCCAGTGTTTGTTGGCCAGCTGTACGGACGGGATCCAGAACGGCCAGGAAGAGGACATCGACTGCGCCGGCAACTGTGCGGCCTGCCCGAACGAGCACCAGTGCGACGAGGGTCGCGACTGCGCATCTGGCGTCTGTTTTGCCGGGTGGTGCCGTCAGCCGAGCTGCTTCGACGGCGTTCGTAACGGGGCCGAGACGTGGATCGACTGCGGGCCCGGCTGTGGCAAGTGCCATGACGACGGGTGCCAGGCGGGCGGCGAGTGTTCGAGTGGGATCTGCGATGACCTGGTGTGTATCGTGCCGACGTGCACGGACGGTCGCAAGAACGGGGCCGAGCGTGGGGTCGACTGTGGCGGTCCGTGTGCCGGTTGTGACGGTGGCTGGGATTGTTACGAGAACGCGGACTGCGAGAGCTTCGTGTGCCAGGGTGGAGTCTGCCAGGCGCCGACCTGTCGCGATGGCGTGCGAAACGGCACCGAGACTGAAGCCGACTGTGGCGGTAGCTGCGGCGAGTGCCCTGAGTACCCGTGCACCAACGCGTTCGATTGCGCCTCGAAGATGTGTATCGACGGCGAGTGTGTGCCGAGCTCGTGTAGCGATGGCATCCAAAACGGCCAGGAGCGCGCGGTCGACTGTGGTGGGCGTTGTATGCCGTGCCTCGATGGGTGCTCGTGGCACTCGGAGTGCGCGAGTGGCGTCTGCTGGAATGGCAGTTGCCGCGAGCCGCGCTGCGATGATGGTGTCCAGAACGGCGGCGAGAATGGCATCGACTGTGGCGGCGGATGCCGAGCCTGCAGCGGACGCGAGTGTTTCTCGGACGGCGAGTGTGCGAGTGGCAATTGTTCGGGTGGTGTTTGCGCGGCGCCGACCTGCAGCGACGGCATCAAGAACGGACAAGAGACAGGCACCGACTGCGGCCGCAACTGCGGGCCTTGCAAGTCGGGTCACGAGTGTATGGAGTCCGGCGACTGCGCGAGCCGCAACTGCTGGGCTGGGCTTTGTCTCGAGGCAACTTGTTACGACGGGCTCAGGAACCAGGACGAGTCGCTCGTCGACTGCGGTGGGCGCTGCGGCAAGTGTAAAGACGTCGTCTGTTTCGACCCTTCGGAGTGCGCGAGTGGTGTGTGTGCGGGCGACCGTTGCCCTGACCCGACGTGCACCGACGGCGTGCGAAACGGCATGGAGTCGGCGGTCGATTGTGGCGGGTGGTTCTGTCCGTCCTGCCCGCAAGAGCAGCCGTGCTGGGGCCCCGGCGACTGCGGGTCCGGCGTATGTGTCGGCGGCTATTGCCGCGAGGCCAACTGCTTCGATGGACAGCGTAATCAGAACGAGGTCGGGACCGACTGCGGTGGTTCTTGTGCGGCGTGCCCGGGGACGACGTGTAATTCGGGGACGGAGTGTGGCAGCGGGATCTGTGTGGGTGGGACGTGTCGCGCGCCGACCTGCACCGACAAGCTGATGAATGGGTACGAGACCGGGCCGGACTGCGGCGGTAATTGTGCGGCGTGTGGCAGCGGGCTCGAGTGCACCGTTCCGGCCGACTGCGCGAGCCTGAATTGCCGCGGTGGGGTGTGCGCACGTGCCACGTGCCACGACAACCTCATGAACGGTGACGAGACCGACATCGACTGCGGCGGGAGCTGCGGGCGGTGCTCGGGTGGCGGCTGTACTGAGCCGGGCGACTGCGCGAGCTGGATTTGTCTCAACGGGACCTGTGCGGCGCCGAGCTGCGACGACGATGTCTTGAACGGGCCCGAGACCGGGGTCGACTGCGGCGGCAATTGCCAGCCGTGTTATGTCGGCGAGCCGTGCCAGGACTGGGCCGACTGTGACACCAACAGCTGCACGATGGGTTATTGCCCGGTGCCGACCTGCCATGACCGCAAGCGTAACGGCGACGAGACCAATGTCGACTGCGGTGGGATCTTCTGCGGCGACTGCCCGGGTCCGAGTGGGTGCACGAGTGGTTCGCAGTGCGCGAGCGGGGTGTGCCTCGAGGGCGTCTGTATGCCGCCCACGTGTAATGACGGGATCTTGAACGGCTTCGAGCTCGGGCTCGACTGCGGTGGGCCGTGTCGCGCATGTGGCTCTGGGTGGGATTGTGAGCAGGCGAGCGACTGCGCGAGTCGGTCGTGTACGCTGGATTTGTGCCTGCCGCCGAGCTGCCATGACCAGATCATGAACGGTCGTGAGCGTGGGGTGGACTGCGGCGGCGACTGTATGGCGTGCCCGGGTGAGCCGGTGCCCGAGCCGCGGTTCTGCGCGAGTGGGGTGCTATCGGCCGATGGGTTGGTATGCGCCGCGCCGTCGTGTACCGATGGAGTTCGCAACCAGGGCGAGAGCAGCGTCGACCGCGGTGGGCCTTGTGCACCGGCCGATGCCGAGCGCCCGTGTAACAACGGCGGCGACTGCGCGAGCGGGGTCTGCTATCTCGGCTATTGCCGCAACGCGACGTGTAATGACTGGACGCGTAACGGGCGTGAGCAGGGCGTCGACTGCGGTGGGCCGGATTGTCTCAAGTGCCCGGGTGAGCCGGTGCCGGACAAGACGTACTGCGCCAGCGGGACACTCATCAACGGTGTCTGCGCGTTCCCGAACTGCACCGACGACGAGCAGAATGGCTTCGAGACCGGCATCGATTGCGGTGGGCCCTGCGGTGGGTGTGACCCGGGCGAGGGTTGCCGCTTCGGGTCGGATTGCCCGAGCCGGGTGTGCCTCGATGGAGTGTGCCAGGCGCCGACTTGTGATGACGGCATCAAGAACGGGGCTGAGGTTGGAGTCGATTGTGGCGCGAACTGTGGGCTCTGCCCCGAAGCCCCGTGTGTGGACCCGGGGGCCTGCGCGAGCAACAACTGTGGCGACGTGGTCGATGACAATACGACCGATATGCGCTGTGTATTGCCGGCCTGCGACGACGGGATCAAGAACGGCGCCGAGCGTGATGTGGACTGCGGTGGCGCGTGTGGGCCGTGCCCGACGGGTACACCCGGGTGCCGATATGGCAGCGATTGTGAGGGTGAGGTCTGTTATGCGGGGCGCTGCAAGGAAGCGACCTGCGACGACCGGCACACCAACGGCGACGAGACCGGGATGGACTGCGGTGGAAGCTGCCCGCTGAAGTGCCCGGGCGATCCGGCGACCGACCCGACCCAGTGTGTGAGCGGGGTCATCGCGGCAGGCACGTGTGCCGAGCCTGGGTGCAGCGATGGAGTCATGAACGGCTTCGAGTGGGGCACCGATTGCGGTGGAGCGTGTGAGCGCTGTGACGTCGGTTGGCCGTGCCGAGGGCCCGCGGACTGCGAGTCGAACTCGTGTGTGGGTGGGCGTTGTGAGCCGTGGAGCTGCGACGACGGCATCAAGAATGGCGATGAGGTCAAGGTCGACTGCGGCAGCGGGTGTGGGGTCTGCGAAGAGCAGCCGTGCACGGACGACAACCAGTGCGCGAGCCGTAATTGCCTGGACGGAATATGCCAGGAGCCGACCTGTACCGATGGTGTCAGAAACCAGAACGAACGCGGTGTCGACTATGGCGGGTTGTGTGGTGGGTCGCCTCCGGAGGAGACCTGTGACGACGGCAGCGAGTGCACAAGCGGCAGTTGTTTCAACGACTTCTGCCGGGCGCCGACGTGTAATGATCGGAGGCAGAACCAGGGCGAGTCGGGGATTGATTGTGGTGGTCCGTGCACGGCGTGTGTGACGTGCACCGGCTGTGTGAAGCCGACGTGCACCGACGGCATCAAGAACGGATTCGAGTGGGGTCTCGATTGTGGGGCGGGATGTCCGCCGTGCGACGAGGGCGCCGAGTGTGAGACGGCCGCGGACTGCGCGTCGAGCATGTGTGAGGATGGGGCCTGCCAGTTCCCGAGCTGCTTCGATGGGGTCTGGAACGGCAACGAAGAGGGTGTCGACTGCGGTGGTGGATGTGGCGCTTGTGAAGGCGAGAGCTGCGAGGGTGCCGCGACGTGTGCCAGTGACAGCTGCAGCGGTGAGGTCTTTGCCGGGGTGTGTGATGCCGCGACGTGTGTCGATGGGATCCAGAACCAGAATGAGTCGAGCATCGATGTCGGTGGGGTTTGCGCGAAGGCGCCTGATGACGAGCCGTGCCGACGCGCGAGCGACTGCGGCTCGGATGTGTGTGGCTTTGGATATTGCCAGCCGAGCGGGTGTTTCGATGGCGCCCAGAACGGGGATGAAGACGGGATCGACTGCGGCGGGCCTTGTAAGGTCTGCGGCGGCAACCCGGCGCCTGGGCCCGAAGGTTGCGCGAGCGGGGTGTGGGACGGGCTGACCGGGCTTTGTGTGCAGCGGACGTGCAGCGATGGGATCCTCAATGGGCCCGAAGTCGGCATCGACTGCGGTGGGCCATGCGCGCCGTGCCGAGATGCGGACGACTGCCGTCGCGACTCGGATTGCCAGAGCCGAAACTGTGTGTTCGGGCAGTGCCTGCCGCCGGCTTGTGATGACGGCGTGCAGAACGGTGACGAGAGCGGGATCGACTGCGGTGGGGCCTGTGGGCGCTGTGCGGGTGAGCCGGCTCAGGACCCGAACGAGTGCTCGAGCTTTGCGGCGGCACTTGGGGTGTGTCTGCCGGCGACCTGCGGCGATGGGATCCGGAACGGCAGGGAGACCGCGGTCGACTGCGGTGGCAATTGCCCTGCGTGTGGGGTCGACTCGCCGTGCACGATCAGCGACGAGTGCGCGGTCGGTGGGTGTGTGAAGGGGATCTGCGCCTACCCGTCGTGCTTCGACGGCAAGAAGAACAACGGCGAGACCTGGATCGACTGCGGTGGGCCGTGCTTGGCTTGTGCCGGTGCGCCGGTGCCGCCGGGCGGTGAAGAGGGCTGTCTGTCCAAGATTGCGCGCCTTGGATATTGTGTGGCGCCCGAGTGTGACGACGGCGTCATGAACGGCTGGGAGACTGGCGTCGACTGCGGCGGTCCGTGCGACGCGTGTGGCAATGGTATGCCGTGCGACTATGTGAGCGACTGCACGTCGCTGCGGTGTAATCTCGGGGTGTGTGAGTCGCCGACGTGTTCGGATGGGTTCATGAACGGCGACGAGACCGGGATCGACTGTGGGGCTGATTGCGGGTTGTGCCCGGGTGAGCCGGCGCCCGGACAGCCGGGGCCAGAAGGTCCGTGGCAGTGCGCGAGCAAGACCTGGGACGGGGTGAATTGCCGCGCGCCGAGCTGTGGCGACAGCATCCGGAACCAGAACGAGACGGGTGTCGACTGCGGTGGCATCTGCCCGCCTTGTTATGTCGGCGGTGGGTGTGTCGAGGACGGCGATTGCCACTGGCAGAGCTGCGGCGGCGGGTATTGTGAAGGGCCGCGCTGCGACGACGCGGTGCGCAACGGCGAGGAGACCGGGATCGACTGCGGCGGGGACTGCAAGAAGTGCCCGGGTGAGACGGCGACCGGTCCGGGTGAGTGCGCGAGTGGCAACTGGGGCGGCGGCAAGTGTTTTGGTCCGACCTGCTTCGATGGTCGGCGCAATGGGGCCGAGTCCGGGGTCGACTGTGGCGGCGGCTGCGCGCCGTGTGAGCAGGGCGTGCCGTGTGAGCGGCATTCGGATTGTGAGGGGCTGGCGTGTTTCGTGAGCATCTGCCAGGGGCCGACCTGCTTCGATGGGCGCTGGAACGGGCTCGAGACCGGGGTCGACTGTGGCGGCGAGTGCGTCGGCGGGTGCCCAGGGGCGAGCTGTTCGCTCGACGGACAGTGCGCAAGTCTCGTGTGCGGCGACGACGGGAAGTGCGCCGAGCCGAGCTGTGACGACGGGGTGCGAAACGGCACGGAGACCGGGGCGGACCTCGGCGGGGCGTGTGGCAATGCGCCGGTCGGGACGCCATGTCTCGCGGGCCAGGAGTGCACGAGCAAGGCGTGCCGTGTTGGTTATTGCCATGAGGCTTCGTGCGACGATGGGATCTGGAATGGCAATGAGATTGCCATCGATTGCGGTGGCAACTGTGGATTGTGCCCGGAAGACCCGTGCACGACCGACGTCAGCTGCGGCAGCGGCGTGTGTGACGATGTCCGCGCGGTGTGCGCGTTCCCAAGCTGTGGGGACGGCGAGATGAACGGCGGCGAGACCGGCGTCGACTGCGGCGGTCCGTGTGGGGCGTGTGTCGTCGGCGAAGGCTGCTGGGGGCCGACGGACTGCATGACCTTGTCGTGTGGTGGAGCCGGCGTGTGTGTCGACCCGAACTGCGCGGACGGGGTCTTGAATGGCGACGAGGTGGCGATGGATTGCGGCGGGAGCTGTGCCGCGTGCGCCGGGACGCCGTGTGTCAGCGACTCGGAGTGTAACGGCGGGACCTGTCAGGATGGCGGGTCGGGTGCGGTGTGTGTGCCGCCGGTCGACCCGTGCGATGCGGGGCCGTGCAACAACGGCGGGGCCTGTGTGTCGACCGGGACCGACTTCGTGTGTGAGTGCCTGCCCGGTTGGGATGGGGCGACATGTCTCGAAAATCAAGACGACTGTGTCGGCGACCCGTGTGTGAACGGTGTGTGTGTCGACGGGGTCAACGGGTTCACGTGTGGGTGTGTCGATGGCTGGACGGGCGTCGCTTGTGACCAGAACATCGACGATTGTGCGGGTGCGCCGTGCGCGAATGGTGGGGCGTGCGTCGATGGGGTCAATGCGTTCGTGTGCCAGTGTTCGGGGGCATGGACGGGTACCACGTGTGAGGACGCGGTCGACCCGTGCGAGGCGGCGCCGTGCCAGAATGGTGGCGTGTGCTCGGCAGTTGGCGCGGGCTTCACGTGTGAATGTGCGGGTGGTTGGACGGGCTCGACGTGTGAGACCGAGGTGGGCGTGGTCGCTGGGCTCGAGGTGGTCGAGCTTGTGACCGAGCGCTCTGGACCGGGCTGGTTCGGTGGGATCGAGCAGGCGACCGAAGTCGGGGTCGAGGTCGGCTTCGGCGCGCTCATGGGCGCGACACCTGGGGCGACTGGCATCATCGGGGTGCGGGCCTTCGGGAGCAGCCTGGTGGCGGGCGCGGGCTTCACGGTCGCGAAGCAGCCGGCGGTCTCGGCCGAGTTGGTCCTGGCGACGCCGGTCGTCTTTAGAGACGCACCGCGGGTCATCGTCGCGGTGCAGGTGGTCGATGCGCTCGGGCGCAATGAGACGATGCCGGCGACGGTGACGATCGAGCTCACGCGTGGGACGACCGTGAGTGCGACCTGTGTCAGCGGGGCGGGTGGGATCTGTGTGGCACAGGTCGACGCGCCAGTCGGCTGGTTCACCGGCGCGGGTGGCACCGCGAGCATCGTCGCGAAGGTGGCGGGAGCGGCGAGTGCGGCGCAGACGGTGACGTTGACTGGGTATACGGCGCCGACGAACCCGAGCGTGGGGGCGGCGATTGTATTGCCGCAGGCGCCGAAGCGTCGCGGGGAGAGCTTTGCCGTGCCGGTGACCTTGTACACGGGGGCCAGCAAGCTCGGGGCCTTCGACATGAAGGTCGGCTTCGACACGACGCGGCTCGAGGTGACGAGCGTCGTCATGAACAGCACGCTGGCAGACGCCGTTAGCAACGTCGTAGGCGACGAGGTGAAGCTCGTCGGTGTCGCGGCGGCGAATACGAACGGGCCGTTCCTGGCGGCGACGATCAACATGCGTGTGAAGAGCGGCGCGCCGCTCAATACGGCGGCTGTCTTCACCGGCAGCATCAAGGACCTTTTGGATCCGCAGAACGCGCCGCTGGTCGCGACGGGGACGGCGATCTCGGGAACGGGTTCGGTCGGGATAGTCGATGACGAGGCGCGTGGGCTGTTTGTATGGCCGGCCCAGCCGACGCTGGTGGATATGGCGCTCGCGACCGGAGTGCATGCCACCACGAGTGTGTCGGGACGGCTGGTGTCGGCGTCCGGTGCGCTGACGGCGGTGACTCCGAGCTGCACGGTCGACGGTGTCGGTGTGGCCGGCTGTATGGTGACCTCAGCTGGCGAGGGTGTGCTCGAGGTCGAGGCGACGCAGGGGGCGTTTACACGGACCTTCGACGTGCCGGTGTGGGCGCTCGACGACGTCGAGGTCATGCTGGCGGACTCGCGGCTCGAGGTCATGGACGGCGTGCCGGACTGGGATTGCTCGGGGCTGCGCTGGCAGAGGTCGCGGGCCTGGGCCGAGGGCACCATTCGCCTGGGCAACGAGACCCGGCGGGTTCGGCTCGACAACCTCACGCTGGTCTCCGACGGGCCGCAGGCCTCGGTGAACAGCCGCAATGGTGTCCAGTGGGTGCTCGGCCTCGCGTTGGGAACGACTGGCATCACGGCGCAGGGGCCGGGCGGGGTCCCGCTGGCGACAGCGTTCGTCGAGATGGTGACGGACACGGTGACGGTCGATGGGCTCGCGGTGGCGGTGGCGACCGGACTCGAGCTGGATATCGGGGCGGTCGGTGATCCGCTGGCGACGCACATGATGACCGCGCAGGCGGTCCAGGTCTTCGACGCCGAGGGCGACGTGGGCCATGCCTTCGTGTACGCGCAGCTGTCGGATGGGTCGCGCGAGCGGCTGGCAGTTGCCGATGGTGTGACACTCACGAGCCTTGAGCCGGATAGTCTCGAGGTCGATGGTCATACGGTCACGGCGCTGGCCGCTGGTCAGGGCGACTGGGTCGAGGCGGTGTGGGAGACCTGCGGTGAGCAGGTCGCGAGCGGGCTCGGCGCGGTGAATCTGGCGCTGCCGGCGCCGACGGGTGGCAGCCTCGTGGTCGGTGCGCCCCGCATTGCCAAGGCGAGCGGCGATGTGGCGGCCCTGGCTGGAGTGCCGACCTCGGCCTCGGTCGCGGTTGCGCTGAGCTACGAGAATGGCACCAGCAAGAACTTCACGTTGGATGGGCGCACGCAGTTCGATGACGTGACCGGTGACCCGAACAACCTCTTCGTGGTCGTCGACAGCGGCGGGCCGCGGGTGCAAGCGACCGGCAACGGGGTTGGAGTCGGGACGCTGCGCGTGACGTTCACACACACAGACGTCGAGCTCAACGCGAACGTGGTGGTGGTCGGCCACTCGGTCTTCCTGATCGCCGCGCGTCCGTGGCCAACGTATGCGGGGTCGACGGCGGTGAGTGAGACGGTGCTCTCGCCGTACGAAGGGACCGGGGTCTATCAGGGTGCGCTTGTCGAGCTGAAGACACAGCTCAGCGATGGGCATGTCATCGATGTGACAGCGAATACGGGCACGAGCTATGTGGCGAGCGGTGCGGTCGCCATGGCGACGGCCAACCGGGTCACGGCTGTGACGCCGGGGGCGGGCACGGTGGTCGGGCGGCTCGGTGGGGTGAGCTCGGCGGAGCTGGCGATGACCGTCAGCGCGACGCCGATCCTGGCGACAGATGTAGCGGTTGTGTTCCCGGCGACGTTCTCTGGGGTGGTCGGGGCGACGCAGGCGCTCGGGGTGTCGGCGACGTTTGCGGACGGGACGAAGCTCAATGATGCGCGGGCGATGGCGGGGCTGTTGGACTATTCGTCGAGTGAGCCTACGAAGGTCAATATCGATGCGAACGGCATTGCGACGCTGTTGGACAATCACCACCGGTTGGTGGTGCTGACGGCGACGGCGCAGGGCGATAGTGGGTCGGCGAACACGGCGGCGAATCTGTTGCCGGCGGTGGGTGACATCGACCTCGGTGAGACGGTCGGGGTGCCACATCCGGACCGGAATCCTGGGTCGAGCTTTGCAATGCCGGTGCGGGTGAACACGGGCGGGCAGTCGCTTGGCGCCGTGGACCTGACGGTGACCTATGACACGACGTTGCTCACGGCGACCGGTGTGGTGTCCGGGGCGGGTTGGCCTGGTGGGCAACTCGAGAGTGAGATCGACGACGCGAATGGGACCGTGCGCATTGTGGCGGCGGCTCGGGCCGGGTCGACCGCGAGCGGGGCAGGGCTGCATGCGTTCACGATTCAGTTCGTCGCGGCGGCGGCCAAGAACAGCGATGCCGTCATCGGTGGTCAGATCGCCAAGCTGCTCGACAATTCACTGGCGCAGAACCCGATTGGGGCGGCGCTGGGTGTGGGTGAGACGCGGGTGATCGTCGCAGGTGCCGGGTTGTTGGACCCGGTCTGTGGCAACGGGCTCGAGCCCTCGCAGATCGAAGGCAATGCCAATGGCAATTGCGAGTTCGAGGTGGGCGACGTCGGGTTTGTGCTGCAGTACCTGGCGGCTTTGCGGACGGACGCCGAGCTCGAGGCCTGGCAGCGGCAGGCGATGGATGTGGACCGCGATGGCGGCGTGAGTGTGGCCGATGCGGTGTATCTGCTGCGGGTGTTGGTCGCGAAGTTCCGGTTTGCGCATGTGACGGCGGTCGGGACGACGACGCTCGACGGCGAGCTGGTCGTCGGGGTGACGCTGTATGATGCGGCCGGGGCGCCGGTGGATCTGCGGACCGAGGTCGAAGTCGAGCTCGGGACGGCGCAGGCGATGACCGTCACGGTCGGTGAGGACCTCGGGTTGAGCAGCGGGCGGCGAGCCGTCCAGGCGGCAGTCGTGTCGCCGGGGTACTTCGAAATTCGAGCGAATGGGTTCGCCGAGGCGGCGAGCGATATCGGTGTGGTCGTCATCGTGCGCACCCAGGATGTCAGCGGGGCGACGGCGGAAGACCGGGTCGCGGCGTTCCTCGGATCGCCCAGGGTGAGCCCGCTGATGACGTTCCGGCCGTTGACGACTGTCGACATCGGGGATGCCGCAGCGCCATGTGCGAGCGCGCCGTGTGCCAATGGTGGAGTGTGTTCGGAGGTCGGAGCGACCTTCGTGTGCGACTGCGCAGGCACCGGGTTTGGTGGGTCGACGTGCGAGGAGAATATCGACGATTGTGTTGGTGCTGGGTGCATGAACGGGACATGTGTCGACGGGGTCAACGCGTTTACGTGCATGTGCGAGGCCGGGTGGGAGGGCGTGCTGTGTGATGGGAACATCGACGATTGTGCACCGAATCCGTGTGTGCACGGGACGTGTGTCGATGGGGTCGATGCGTGGAGCTGCGACTGTGAGGCCGGGTGGATCGGCGATAGCTGCGAGCTCGAGGTCGACGAGTGCCTCGGAGACCCGTGCGCCAACGGCGGGCTGTGCTCTGATTTGTTGAACGGCTTCGAGTGTGATTGCGCGGGGACTGGGCATATCGGGGAGACCTGTGAGGAGCCGGTCGACGCATGTGACGGGTTGGCGTGCGTGAATGGGACCTGTGTCGACGAGCCGGGCAATGTGCATTGTGCGTGTGAGCCCGGGTGGGAAGGCGACCTCTGCGATGGCAATATCGACGAGTGCCTGGCGGCCGTCTGTCTGAATGGCGCGGCGTGTGCCGACGGGGTCAACGGGTACGATTGTGAGTGCGTGGCTGGGTATGTCGGGGCGGATTGCGGCGTCGATACGAATGGTTGCGAGCCGAGCCCGTGCGCGAATAACGGGGTCTGCGGCGGGCCGCGTGGTGGCGACGGGTGTGTCGGCGGACGTGACGGCATGGTCGCGTGGTGGGCAGCCGATGGCGGCGGAGCAGCGGAGGTCGGTGGGTACGATGCGACGGTGAACGCGGCGGTTGGCTACGGTGATGGGCTTGTCGGGCAGGCGTTTACGTTCGCCGGTGGGACGAACGCCGTGAGTGTGACGCCGCCGGTCGGAGCGCTGAATCCGGGGGCCGGAGCGTTCACGGTCGAGCTGTGGCTGAAGGCGGAGCGGTTGGAGGACGGGCAAGAGAATGTCGTCATCCGGCACCAGTTCAATGCAGATGCGAATCTGCGGAAGCGGTGGAGTGTGGCGATTGCCCAGGCGCCGTTTGCCGGACGGCTGTCGATATTGGCGCAAGACGGGGCTGGCGGGTCGGCTCAGGTGATTGGCTCGCAGGTCGTGCGCGATGGGCAGTGGCATCATGTGGCGATGGTGCTCGACCGGGCGGGCGGGTTCCTGCGGGGGTATGTGGATGGCGTCGCCGATGGAGCGACGCAGCTCGGGGCGCTGGGGGCCGTATCGCCGGATGCGGTGATTTCGGTGGGCAGCTCGTATGTGGGGCGCGTGGACGAGCTGGTGCTGCACTCGAGGGCGCTCGGGGCGGACGAGGTTGCGGCGGTGTTCGCAGCCGGGAGCGGCGGGCGATGCGTGGGCGCCGGGTTTGCGTGCGATTGTGATGGGACCGGGTTTGGCGGGGCGACGTGCGACGAGCCGGTGACGGCGGTGTGTGAGCCGAATCCGTGTGCAAACGGCGGCACGTGTGAGGACACCGGGGCTGGGACGTTCAGCTGCGCTTGTGTGGCTGGGTACGAGGGCACGACCTGCGAGACGGACGTCGATGATTGCGCCGCGAACCCGTGTGCGAACGGAGGGGCTTGCACCGACGGAGTGAACGCCTACACCTGCGCTTGTGAGCCTGGGTACGAGGGCGCCAGCTGCGAGATCAATAGCGACGACTGTGCCTCGGCTCCCTGCCAGAACGGTGGCGCATGCACGGACGGGGTGAACGCTTACACGTGCGCTTGTGCGCCCGGATACGAGGGCACGAACTGCGAGACGAACGCCGACGACTGCGCCTCGGCTCCGTGCCAGAACGGTGGCACCTGCACGGACGGCGTGAACGCTTACACCTGCGCTTGTGAGCCTGGGTACGAGGGCACGACCTGCGATACCAACACCGACGACTGTGCATCGGCTCCCTGCCAGAACGGTGGCACCTGCACCGACGGCGTGAACGCCTACACTTGCGCATGTGAGCCTGGGTACGAGGGCGCCAACTGCGAGACGAACACTGACGACTGCGCTTCGAACCCCTGCCAGAACGGCGGAACGTGCACGGACGGAGTGAACGCTTACACGTGCGCTTGTGAGCCTGGGTATGAGGGCACGACCTGCGAGACGAACACCGACGACTGCGCGGCCAACCCCTGCCAGAATGGTGGTGCGTGCACCGACGGCCTCAATGCCTTCACCTGCGACTGCACGGGTACGGGCTTCGAAGGCACGACCTGTGACCAGGACATCAATGACTGCGCGAGCAACCCGTGCCTGAACGGCACGTGTACGGACGCGGGTCCGAATGCGTTCACCTGTGCATGCTCGGACGGCTGGGCCGGCGAGCTGTGCGACCTGGACGTCGACGATTGCGCGAGCAACCCGTGCATGAACGGCGTCTGTATGGACGTGGGCACAGGGGCCTACCAGTGCGATTGCGACCTTGGCTGGACGGGCACGACCTGCGAGACCAACATCGACGACTGCGCATCGAACCCCTGCCAGAACGCCGGCGCTTGCACCGACGGCCTGAACACCTTCACCTGTGACTGCACAGGGACCGGCTTCGAGGGCACGATCTGCGAGACCAACACCGACGACTGCGATTCGAACCCCTGCCAGAACGGTGGCACATGCACCGACGGCGTGAACGCTTACACCTGCGCTTGTGAGCCTGGGTACGAGGGCACGAACTGCGAGACGAACACCGACGACTGCGCGGCCAACCCCTGCCAGAACGGCGGGTCTTGCACCGACGGCGTGAACGCCTACACCTGCGCTTGTGAGCCCGGGTACGAAGGCGCCAACTGCGAGACCGACATCAACGACTGCGCTTCGAACCCCTGCCAGAACGGCGGGTCTTGCACCGATGGCGTCAACGCCTACACCTGCGCTTGCGAGCCTGGATACGAGGGCGCGACCTGCGAGACGAACACCGACGACTGCGCTTCGAACCCCTGCCAGAACGGCGGGTCGTGCACCGACGGCGTCAACGCTCACACCTGCGCTTGTGAGCCTGGGTACGAGGGCGCCAACTGCGAGACGAACACCGACGACTGCACGGCCAACCCCTGCCAGAATGGTGGTGCGTGCACCGATGGCGTCGACGCCTTCACCTGTGACTGCACGGGAACGGGCTTCGAAGGCACGACCTGTGACCAGGACATCAATGACTGCGCGAGCAACCCGTGCCTGAACGGCACGTGTACGGACGCGGGTCCGAATGCGTTCACCTGTGCATGCTCGGACGGCTGGGCCGGCGAGCTCTGTGACCAGGACGTCGACGATTGCGCGAGCAACCCGTGCATGAACGGCGTCTGTATGGACGTGGGCACAGGGGCCTACCAGTGCGATTGCGACCTTGGCTGGACGGGCACGACCTGCGAGACCAACATCGACGACTGCGCATCGAACCCCTGCCAGAACGCCGGCGCTTGCACCGACGGCCTCAACACCTTCACCTGTGACTGCACGGGCACGGGCTTCGAGGGCACGACCTGCGAGACCAATACCGACGACTGCGGGGCCAACCCCTGCCAGAACGGCGGGTCTTGCACAGACGGCGTGAACGCATACACCTGTGCCTGCGAGCCCGGCTATGAAGGCACCAACTGCGAGACCAACACCGACGACTGTGGGGCCAACCCCTGCCAGAACGGCGGCAGCTGCACCGACGGAGTGAACGCCTACACCTGCGCTTGCGAGCCTGGCTATGAGGGCACCAACTGCGAGACCAACACCGACGACTGCGGGGCCAACCCCTGCCAGAACGGCGGCAGCTGTACCGACAACGTGAACGCCTACACCTGTGCCTGCGAGCCCGGCTATGAGGGCGCGAACTGCGAGACCAACACCGACGACTGCGGGGCGAACCCCTGCCAGAACGGCGGATCCTGCACGGACGGCGTGAACGCTTACACGTGCGCTTGTGAGCCCGGGTACGAGGGCACCAACTGCGAGACGAACGCCGACGACTGCGGGGCCAACCCCTGCCAGAATGGTGGTGCGTGCACCGACGGCCTCAATGCCTTCACCTGCGACTGCACGGGTACGGGCTTCGAAGGCACGACCTGTGACCAGGACATCAATGACTGCGCGAGCAACCCGTGCCTGAACGGCACGTGTACGGACGCGGGTCCGAATGCGTTCACCTGTGCATGCTCGGACGGCTGGGCCGGCGAACTCTGTGACCAGGACGTCGACGATTGCGCGAGCAACCCGTGCATGAACGGCGTCTGTATGGACGTGGGCACAGGGGCCTACCAGTGCGATTGCGACCTTGGCTGGACGGGCACGACCTGCGAGACCAACATCGACGACTGCGCAGTAAACCCCTGCCAGAACGCCGGCGCTTGCACCGACGGCCTCAACACCTTCACCTGTGACTGCACGGGCACGGGCTTCGAGGGCACGACCTGCGAGACCAATATCGACGACTGCGCATCGAACCCCTGCCAGAACGCCGGCGCATGCACGGACGGCGTGAACGCTTACACGTGCGCTTGTGAGCCCGGGTATGAGGGCACGAACTGCGAGACGAACACCGACGACTGCGGGGCCAACCCCTGCCAGAATGGTGGTGCGTGCACCGATGGCGTCGACGCCTTCACCTGTGACTGCACGGGTACTGGCTTCGAAGGCACGACTTGTGACCAGGACATCAATGACTGCGCGAGCAACCCGTGCCTGAACGGCACGTGTACGGATGCGGGCCCGAATGCGTTCACTTGTGCATGCTCGGACGGCTGGGCCGGCGAGCTGTGCGACCTGGACGTCGACGATTGCGCGAGCAACCCGTGCATGAACGGCGTCTGTATGGACGTGGGCACAGGGGCCTACCAGTGCGATTGCGACCTTGGCTGGACGGGCACGACCTGCGAGACCAACATCGACGACTGCGCATCGAACCCCTGCCAGAACGCCGGCGCTTGCACCGACGGCCTGAACACCTTCACCTGTGACTGCACAGGGACTGGCTTCGAGGGCACGACCTGCGAGACCAATGTCGACGACTGCGCATCGAACCCCTGCCAGAACGCCGGCATCTGTGCCGACGGCCTCAACAGCTTCACCTGCGACTGCACGGGCACGGGGTTCGAGGGCACGACCTGCGAAACCAATATCGACGACTGCGCATCGAACCCCTGCCAGAACACCGGCGCTTGCACCGACGGCCTGAACACCTTCACCTGTGACTGCACAGGGACCGGCTTCGAGGGCACGACGTGCGAGACCAATGTCGACGACTGCGCATCGAACCCCTGCCAGAACGCCGGCAGCTGTGCCGACGGCCTCAACAGCTTCACCTGCGACTGCACGGGCACGGGCTTCGAGGGCACGACCTGCGAAACCAATATCGACGACTGCGCTTCTGACCCCTGCCAGAACGGCGGTACATGCACCGACGGCCTCGACGCCTACACCTGCGCATGCGCGCCTGGCTACGAGGGCGTCAATTGCGAGACCGACATCAATGACTGCGCCGCCGACCCCTGCCTCAACGGCGGCACATGCACCGACGGCGTGAACGCTTATACCTGCGCTTGCGCGACAGGATACGAAGGCGCCAACTGCGAGACCGACATCAACGACTGCACCGCCGACCCCTGCCAGAACGGCGGCACATGCACCGACGGCGTGAACGCCTATACCTGCGCTTGTGCGGCGGGCTACGAGGGCGCCAACTGCGAGACCGACATCAACGATTGCGTGGCCGACCCCTGCCAGAACGGTGGCACATGCACCGACGGCGTGAACGCTTACACGTGCGCATGCGCGCCTGGCTACGAGGGCGACAACTGTGAGGTCGACATCAACGACTGCGCCACCGACCCCTGCCAGAACGGCGGCACATGCACCGACGGCGCGAACGCTTACACGTGCGCATGCGCCGCTGGCTACGAGGGCGTCAATTGCGAGACCGACATCAATGACTGCGCCGCCGACCCCTGCCTGAACGGTGGCACCTGCACCGACGGCGTGAACGCCTATACCTGCGCTTGCGCCGCTGGCTACGAAGGCGCCAACTGCGAGACCGACATCAACGATTGCGTGGCCGACCCCTGCCAGAACGGTGGTACATGCACCGACGGCGTGAACGCTTACACGTGCGCATGCGCGCCTGGCTACGAGGGCGACAACTGTGAGGTCGACATCAACGACTGCGCCACCGACCCCTGCCAGAACGGCGGCACATGCACCGACGGCGCGAACGCTTACACGTGCGCATGTGCCGCTGGCTACGAGGGCGTCAATTGCGAGACCGACATCAATGACTGCGCCGCCGACCCCTGCCTGAACGGTGGCACCTGCACCGACGGCGCGAACGCTTACACGTGCGCATGCGCCGCTGGCTACGAGGGCGTCAATTGCGAGACCGACATCAACGATTGCGTGGCCGACCCCTGCCAGAACGGTGGCACATGCACCGACGGCGTGAACGCTTACACGTGCGCATGCGCCGCTGGCTACGAGGGCGCCAACTGCGAGACCGACATCAATGATTGCGCGGCCGATCCCTGCCTGAACGGTGGCACCTGCACCGACGGCGTGAACGCCTATACCTGCGCTTGTGCGGCGGGATACGAGGGCGACAACTGCGAGACCGACATCAACGATTGCGCAACCGACCCCTGCCAGAACGGCGGCACATGCACCGACGGCGTGAACGCCTACACCTGCACTTGTGCGCCCGGCTTCGAAGGCACGACCTGCGAGACCGACATCAACGACTGCGCCATAGCCCCCTGCCAGAATGGCGGCGCTTGCACCGACGGCCTCAATGCCTTCACCTGCGACTGCACAGGGACTGGCTTCGAAGGCACGACCTGTGACCAGGACATCAATGACTGCGCGAGCAACCCGTGCCTGAACGGCACGTGTACGGATGCGGGTCCGAATGCGTTCACCTGTGCATGCTCGGACGGCTGGGCCGGCGAGCTGTGTGACCAGGACGTCGACGATTGCGCGAGCAACCCGTGCATGAACGGCGTCTGTATGGACGTCGGCACAGGCGCCTACCAGTGCGATTGCGACCTTGGCTGGACGGGCACGACCTGCGAGACCAACATCGACGAGTGCGCGGCCAACCCCTGCCAGAACGCCGGCGCTTGCACCGACGGCCTCAACAGCTTCACCTGTGACTGCACGGGGACGGGCTTCGAGGGCACGACCTGCGAGACCAATATCGACGACTGCGGGGCCAACCCCTGCCAGAACGGTGGCGCATGCACGGACGGCGTGAACGCTTACACCTGCGCCTGTGAGCCTGGGTACGAGGGCACGAACTGCGAGACGAACACCGACGACTGCGCGGCCAACCCCTGCCAGAACGGCGGCACATGCACCGACGGCGTGAACGCGTACAGCTGCGCTTGTGAGCCTGGGTACGAAGGCACCAACTGCGAGACGAACACCGACGACTGCGCCTCGGCCCCCTGCCAGAACGGCGGAACGTGCACGGACGGAGTGAACGCTTACACGTGCGCTTGTGAGCCTGGGTACGAAGGCACCAACTGCGAGACGAACACCGACGACTGCGGGGCCAACCCCTGCCAGAACGGCGGGTCCTGCACCGACGGCGTGAACGCCTACACCTGCGCCTGTGAGCCTGGGTACGAAGGCACGAACTGCGAGACGAACACCGACGACTGCGCCTCGGCCCCCTGCCAGAACGGTGGTGCATGCACGGACGGCGTGAACGCTTACACGTGCGCTTGTGAGCCCGGGTACGAAGGCGCCAACTGCGAGACGAACACCGACGACTGCGCTTCGAACCCCTGCCAGAACGGCGGGTCTTGCACCGATGGCGTCAACGCCTACACCTGCGCTTGCGAGCCTGGGTACGAGGGCGCGACCTGCGAGACGAACACCGACGACTGCGCGGCCAACCCTTGCCAGAATGGTGGTGCGTGCACGGACGGCGTGAACGCCTACACCTGCGCTTGTGAGCCCGGGTACGAAGGCACGACCTGCGAGACGAACACCGACGACTGCGCGGCCAACCCTTGCCAGAATGGTGGTGCGTGCACGGACGGCGTGAACGCCTACACCTGCGCTTGTGAGCCCGGGTACGAAGGCGCCAACTGCGAGACCGACATCAACGACTGCGCTTCGAACCCCTGCCAGAACGGCGGGTCTTGCACCGATGGCGTCAACGCCTACACCTGCGCTTGCGAGCCTGGATACGAGGGCGCGACCTGCGAGACGAACACCGACGACTGCGCTTCGAACCCCTGCCAGAACGGCGGATCTTGCACCGATGGCGTCAACGCCTACACCTGCGCTTGCGAGCCTGGATACGAGGGCGCGACCTGCGAGACGAACACCGACGACTGCGCTTCGAACCCCTGCCAGAACGGCGGGTCGTGCACCGACGGCGTCAACGCTTACACCTGCGCTTGTGAGCCTGGGTACGAGGGCGCCAACTGCGAGACGAACACCGACGACTGCGGGGCCAACCCCTGCCAGAATGGTGGTGCGTGCACCGACGGCGTGAACGCTTACATCTGCGCTTGTGAGCCTGGGTACGAGGGCACGAACTGCGAGACGAACACCGACGACTGCGGGACCAACCCCTGCCAGAACGGCGGAACGTGCACGGACGGAGTGAACGCTTACACGTGCGCTTGTGAGCCTGGGTATGAGGGCACGACCTGCGAGACGAACACCGACGACTGCGCGGCCAACCCCTGCCAGAATGGTGGTGCGTGCACCGACGGCCTCAACACCTTCACCTGTGACTGCACGGGAACGGGCTTCGAAGGCACGACTTGTGACCAGGACATCAATGACTGCGCGAGCAACCCGTGCCTGAACGGCACGTGTACGGATGCGGGCCCGAATGCGTTCACTTGTGCATGCTCGGACGGCTGGGCCGGCGAGCTGTGCGACCTGGACGTCGACGATTGCGCGAGCAACCCGTGCATGAACGGCGTCTGTATGGACGTGGGCACAGGGGCCTACCAGTGCGATTGCGACCTTGGCTGGACGGGCACGACCTGCGAGACCAACATCGACGATTGCGCGCCGAACCCCTGCCAGAACGCCGGCGCTTGCACCGACGGCCTCAACACCTTCACCTGTGACTGCACGGGCACGGGCTTCGAGGGCACGACCTGCGAGACCAATATCGACGACTGCGCATCGAACCCCTGCCAGAACGCCGGCGCTTGCACCGACGGCCTCAACACCTTCACCTGTGACTGCACGGGCACGGGCTTCGAGGGCACGACCTGCGAGACCAATATCGACGACTGCGCATCGAACCCCTGCCAGAACGCCGGCGCTTGTACCGACGGCCTCAACACCTTCACGTGTGACTGCACAGGAACTGGCTTCGAGGGCACGACCTGCGAGACCAATATCGACGACTGCGCAGCAAACCCCTGCCAGAACGCCGGCGCTTGCACCGACGGCCTCAACACCTTCACCTGTGACTGCACGGGGACTGGCTTCGAGGGCACGACCTGCGAGACCAATGTCGACGACTGCGCGCCGAACCCCTGCCAGAACGCCGGCGCTTGCACCGACGGCCTCAACACCTTCACCTGTGACTGCACAGGAACTGGCTTCGAGGGCACGACCTGCGAGACCAATGTCGACGACTGCGCTTCTGACCCCTGCCAGAACGGCGGCACATGCACCGACGGCCTCGACGCCTATACCTGCGGTTGTGCGCCTGGCTACGAGGGCGCCAACTGCGAGACCGACATCAATGACTGCGCCGCCGACCCCTGCCAGAACGGCGGCACATGCACCGACGGCGTGAACGCCTACACCTGCGCTTGTGCGGCGGGATATGAGGGCGACAACTGCGAGACCGACATCAACGATTGCGCAACCGACCCCTGCCAGAACGGCGGTACATGCACCGACGGCCTCGACGCCTACACCTGCGCATGCGCGACAGGATACGAAGGCGCCAACTGCGAGACCGACATCAACGACTGCGCCGCCAACCCTTGCCAGAATGGTGGCACATGCACCGACGGCGTGAACGCTTACACCTGCGCTTGTGAGCCTGGGTACGAGGGCACGAACTGCGAGACGAACACCGACGACTGCGGGACCAACCCCTGCCAGAACGGCGGAACGTGCACGGACGGAGTGAACGCTTACACGTGCGCTTGTGAGCCTGGGTATGAGGGCACGACCTGCGAGACGAACACCGACGACTGCGCGGCCAACCCCTGCCAGAATGGTGGTGCGTGCACCGACGGCCTCAACGCCTTCACCTGCGACTGCACGGGTACGGGCTTCGAAGGCACGACTTGTGACCAGGACATCAATGACTGCGCGAGCAACCCGTGCCTGAACGGCACGTGTACGGATGCGGGCCCGAATGCGTTCACTTGTGCATGCTCGGACGGCTGGGCCGGCGAGCTGTGCGACCTGGACGTCGACGATTGCGCGAGCAACCCGTGCATGAACGGCGTCTGTATGGACGTGGGCACAGGGGCCTACCAGTGCGATTGCGACCTTGGCTGGACGGGCACGACCTGCGAGACCAACATCGACGACTGCGCATCGAACCCCTGCCAGAACGCCGGCGCTTGCACCGACGGCCTCAACACCTTCACCTGTGACTGCACGGGGACTGGCTTCGAGGGCACGACCTGCGAGACCAATGTCGACGACTGCGCAGCAAATCCCTGCCAGAACGCCGGCATCTGTGCCGACGGCCTCAACACCTTCACCTGCGACTGCACGGGCACGGGCTTCGAGGGCACGACCTGCGAGACCAATGTCGACGACTGCGCTTCTGACCCCTGCCAGAACGGCGGTACATGCACCGACGGCCTCGACGCCTACACCTGCGCATGCGCGCCAGGCTACGAGGGCGACAATTGCGAGACCGACATCAACGATTGCGCGGCCGACCCCTGCCTCAACGGTGGCACCTGCACCGACGGCGTGAACGCCTATACCTGCGCATGCGCGACAGGATACGAAGGCGCCAACTGCGAGACCGACATCAATGATTGCGCGGCCGACCCCTGCCTCAACGGCGGCACCTGCACCGACGGCGCGAACGCCTACACCTGCGCATGCGCGCCTGGCTACGAGGGCGCCAACTGCGAGACCGACATCAACGATTGCGCGGCCGACCCCTGCCTGAACGGTGGCACATGCACCGACGGTGTGAACGCCTATACCTGCACTTGTGCGCCCGGCTTCGAAGGCACGACCTGCGAGACCGACATCAACGATTGTGCCACGGCCCCCTGCCAGAACGGCGGCGCTTGCACCGATGGTGTCGACGCCTACACCTGCGACTGCACTGGCACTGGCTTCGAGGGCACAGACTGCGAGACCAACGTCGATGACTGCCTCGCCCTCAACTGCGGCCTTGGCACCTGCATCGACGACATCAACGCCGCCACCTGCGACTGCTCGAACACGGGCTATACCGGCGACGCCTGCGACATGGACCTCGACGAGTGCACGGACGGCCTCGACAACTGCTCGCCGTTCGCCACCTGCGAGAACACCACCCCCGGCTTCACCTGCACCTGCAACCCCGGCTACCGCGGCAACGGCGTGAGCTGCACCGAGCTCGTCTGCAGCTCGACCTGCGACGTGCCCGGCACCTGCATCGACGCCCCCGCCGTTCGCACCCGCCCCGCCGACCAGTCCTTCATCCGCACCGTCCCGTTCAGCTTCGCGCTCCCGGCCGAGACCTTCTACGACCCCGACCTCGACAAGGGCGACGTCCTCACCCTCTCGGCCGCCCTCGACACCGGCGCGCTCCCCGGCTGGCTCACCTTCGCCCCTGCGACCGCCACCTTCACCGGGTCCGCCCCGGCCAACGCGCTCGGCTCAGTGCGCGTCGTCGTCACCGCCACCGACACGACCAACCGCTCGACGAGCACATCCTTCGTCGTCACCATCACCTCGAGCGGCAACCCGCCCGTCGCCCGCAACGACGCCTTCGCCATGGCTGAAGACGCCGCCCCGGCCCAGCTCGACGTCCTCGCCAACGACCATGACCCCGACCCGAACACCACGCTCGCCGTCAGCGCCGTCATCGTCCCGCCGAACAGCCAGTTCACGGCCAGCGTCCTCAACAACGAGATCCGCTTCCGCCCCGAGCCCGACTGGTTTGGCACCGCGACCTTCACTTACCGCGTCACCGACGGCAGCCTCTTCTCGACGGCCACCATCAACGTCGCCGTCGCCCCGGTCAACAACGACCCGCCGACCGCCCGCCCCGACCTGGTGCGCGTCGCCCCGGCCTCGTCGAACAACGTCATCGACGTCCTCGCCAACGACACCTACTCGCCCGACCAACCCGAGGCCATCACCCTCCTCTCGGTCGGCCCCTCGCAGCAGGGTGGCACTGTCTTCCTCCAGGCCCAGACCCTCTACTACACGCCGCCTGCCAACTTCAGCGCCACCGACCGCTTCGCCTACACCATCCGTGACGCCGCCGGCCACGACTCCACCGCGACCGCGACCATCATCGTCGCTGGTGACCCGCTCGCCGCTGACACGACCCCGCCGACCCTCGTCCGTTACCACGGTTCCTACGCCAATGGCCTCGCTCCGACCGACTCGCCCTGGCTGCGTTTCGACGAGGACATCGCACCCGCCTCCATCGCCAACGTCGCCGTCCAAAGCTGCACCCCGGACTGCGCTCCCGTCGCCGGCGCCTGGGTCCGTCACAACGGCGCCTGGGTCTTCCGCCCGTCGCAGCCTCTCGCCCCTGGCAACCACCGTTTCGTGATCGCCGGGGTCACCGACCTCGTCGGCAACGAAATGGGCGCATGGGACCTCGATTTCCAGGTCGGCGCCGACTTCAGCAATACGCTCACCGACCGTGCCTTCGCTGAAGACTACCGCCTCATGGACACCGCGGTCGTCCCAGTCGCCGGAGGCTTCGCCGCCCTGCGCCTCGAGCACGTCTCCGGCAACGAGGCCCGCCTCACCTCGAGCTTCACCGCCAACGGCACCCTCGGCACCCACGCCGTCGACGCCATCGTCGTCGCCACGACCGGCGGCCGCATCCTGCACGCCATCTCCGATGGGGCGGGCGGCTGGGTCGCGCTCTGGCTCGCCGATGGCCGCGTCGTCGTCACCGCCAAGACCGCCGCCAGCACCGTCACCACCGACGTAATTGGCCTCATCGGCGACGCGGACCGTAATGACGATCTCACCTCTTCGTATTACGGCGTCGGAGTCCAGCTTCACGGTCGGATCTTCACCCTCCCCAACGGCGAGCTCGTCGCAGGCTGGGTCGATCGCCAGGCCACCAGCGCCATGATGCGCGTCAAGTCGCCCGGCCTCGGCTGGCGTGAGCTCATCATCCTCAACGACAACACGCTCGCACTCGACCCGAACCGCCTCTCGAAGTCCGTCGCCTTCGACCAGGCCGCCGACGGCTCCGTCCACGCCGCCTGGATCGAGTACGCCGCCGCCGACCGCTCCATCCACCACCGCTCCTACGCCAGCGGCGCCTGGTCCGAGACTTCACACGTCGCAGACGCCTACGTGGCAGAGCGCCTTTCGCTCAGCGCCGGCGCCTACGACACTGCGGCCATCGCCTGGATGGACTCCGATGCCGGCACCTTCGGTGTCGTGAATGCCTCGATTCTCAAACAAAACACCTGGTACGCCTCGGCCCCGCGCTCGACCTGCTACGGCTGCGGCGACTACTACAACCCGTACTATGGCTACACCCAGTTCGAAGCCAAAGACGTCGCCATCGCCATCGACGCGCAAGCCCGAACGACCCTCTTCTGGTCCTGGTACGGCTTCGACTTCTATTACAACAACGGCCACTCCTTCAACGTCGAGCGCCAGTTCAACGACGGCTCGAACCCCGTCTCCGGCTGGAGCCCGGTCGAGCGCCAATCGCCGCTGAACGGCACCACCTACAGCAGCTTCGACAGCACGCGCTGGACCTACCCGCACCTCTTCGAGGTCGTGGACCTCGACAACAACCAGGCGGCCCTCGTCATGCAGTATGACGACAACAACTATTATGGGTACTCCGGCCAGTACCGCTCGAACTACGCCGTCTGGAAGACCAGCCTCGCCTCGGGCGCCGTCACGACGGCCTTGAATTCGCTCGCCTACTGGGACACCTACAACCAGTACAGCAACAGCAACTACGACGACTTCTCGCAGTACGACCTCGCGACCGACGGGCGTAGCGTCGCGCTCGCCTGGGAGCGCGGCGTCGGCGTCACCGACCTCGACACCAACCAGCACTCCTTCCAGAGCTATGTCGACGCGGCCGCTGGCTTCGACGTCTACGAGGACAACAACTACCAGCAACAACGCGCCGACCACGTCGCCGTCGCCGTCGATGGAAACAACGCCGCGTTCGGCTTCGTGCGCAGCTCCGAGTTCAACGGATGGGGCGAAGAGGCCATCCAGACCCATTTCATCGGCAGCGGCTCGACCTACGTCGACAGCGCCAACGTCGAGTCGGTCCGTGTGCTCCGCAGCATCCACGCGCCCGTCGGCCACTCGCCGCTGCAGCACTACCCACTCGTCTCTGCTGACGGCCGCATCGCAATCGGCAAACACTTCGAGACGACGAGCTACTACAACGGCTGCAACTACGTCTCGAGGCGGGGTCACGCAGTCACGATTCGCGATCCGCAGAGCGGGCTCTTCGGACCGGCGCACGCCATGCTGCTCCCGTTGGCCAACCCCACTCCTGGCCAGTCGGGCTGTTCATATACGCCTCCCACGGTCGAGTCCTCCATCTCGACCCTGCTCGCCGACGGGCGCATCGGTGTGACCTGGCTCGCCAACGACCCCACCAACGGGGGGCAGAACGATCTCTACTGGTCGGTCTTCGACCCGACCTCGCTCGACCACTCGACCCCGCAGCGCGCCTCGACCATGGGCTACCAACTGACCGGCTACCCGCCGCAGGTCGCCACCAATGGCACCGACGTTGCGGTCCACAGCTACCGGTGGAACGGCAACGGGCTCTACGAACCCTATTTCTACCTCGCCACCAATGCGTCGCAGGGCTCGCTCTACGAGCTGCCGAACCTGTCCCAGCTCCTCACCGCCCCCTACATCGGCATCACCTCATTCGATCACTCCACCGAGAGCGTCCTGGATGTCGGCGGCTCGGGCGTTCTCGCCGCCGCCTTCAAGGTGCACGAGTCACTCGGTCGCCCATCTGGACGCTTCGTCTTCTACAACCCGGCCCAGGGCACCTGGAACATACACCGCATCGACAGCTCCGCCCTCGTCTTCGCAGAGCCTCCCGACTACAGCGTCGGCAACGTGACCCATGAGCTCGAGGAGATCATGGCCGTCCGTGTGCTCGACAATGGTGATGTCCGCATCATCGCCCGCGAGACCGTCCGCGGCACGGCGACGCGCGAGCTCCGGGTCTGGCGATACGACGCCCAGGCGAATACCTTGACGGTCGAGACATCGATAGACACGACCTGGGGCGGTGTCCTCAACTACACTGCGGCCACCTTCACCGACGACGGCGAGCCGGTGGTCGCCTGGTCCTACTACCCGGGTACAGCGCTGTACGTGTCGCGCTACGATGTGGGCGCCGCCGCCTGGCTCGAGCCCGTCGCCGTCACCACCTGGGCCACAAACGTCTACCTCTGGCGCATCCTCATGGCCTCCCAGGGCGACGAGCTTCTGCTCTTCGTTGGCTTGTACGACAACCAGAGTCAACCCCAGCTGCGCGTCCTGCGCGGGGACAGCGCCGACCTCGTCCTCACCCAGACCCAGGTCATCACCGACTCGGCCTGGGCCTTCTCGGACTTCCGCTTGGCAGGCTCGACCGATGTCGAGCTGCTGGTCGGCGCCAACGGCTACATGACCTACCGCCCGCTCTTCATCGGCAGCGACGTCGCGACCGGCTGCGGCAGCAACCCATGCGCCAACGGCGGGGCCTGCACCGAGCCGACGCCAGGCGCCTATGTGTGTGACTGCACGAGCACGGGCTTTGGTGGCGCCAACTGCACGACCGACCTCGACGAGTGCCTGGCCAACCCGTGCACCAACGGGACCTGCGTCAACACCGCGGGCAGCTACACCTGCGACTGCGACGCGTCGGGCTACACGGGCCCAGCCTGTGCCACGGACGTCGACGAGTGTCTCGCTGGCGTCTGCCAGAATGGCGCCTCCTGCATCAACTCGGTGGGCGGCTTCACCTGCGGTTGTACGACCGGCTGGGACGGCCCGACCTGCGAGGTCGATGTCAATGAGTGCGCGAACAACCCCTGCCTGAACAACGGCGAGTGCCTGAACCTGGACGGCGGCTTCTTCTGCGACTGTGTCGATGGCTGGACCGGCCAGACCTGCGAGACCGACATCGACACCTGCACGCTCTTTGCGCCGTGCGCCAATGGCGGCGTCTGCGTCAATACCGTGGGCGGAGAGGGCTATCAGTGCACCTGCACGGGTACCGGCTACACGGGTGACACCTGCAACACCGACGTCAACGAGTGCTTGAACAACCCGTGCCAGAATGGTGGCGCCTGCCAGAATCAGCCCGGCACTTTCGCCTGCAATTGTGGCACATCCGGCTTCACCGGGGCGACGTGTGAGATCGACGGCAACCAGTGCGCGACTGCCAACTGCAATAGCGGCCAATGCATCGATCTCTACGGCGGCTTCGCCTGCGACTGCGCCAACACCGGCATGACCGGCGCGAGCTGCAACACCGCCGACCCGTGTGATGGCGCCTGCGCTGGCGGAACGTGCACCAACGCCCCGTTCGTGGCGAACGCGATCGCGGACCGCAGCACACCTATCGAGGTCTCCTTCGAGCTCATCATCCCGACCACCACCTTTGGTGACCTCGATGTGCCGTTCGGCGACATTCTGACCTTGTCCGTCGGCACGCTCCCCGATTGGCTGACCTTCGACGGAGGCCTGACCCTGTCGGGCACCCCGACCGAAGCTGGCACCGCCAACATCACAGTGACGGCCACGGACCTTTCGGGCCGCACCGCGAGCGACACCTTCACCATCAATGTGACGGCCGCAAACAGCGCCCCGACAGCGCGCGGCGACAGCTATGAGGTCGACGAGGACTCGGGCACCCACCTGTTGCCCGTGCTCGTCAACGACACCGACCCCGAGGGCGGAACGCTCTACATCTCGGGCGTGACCATCGCATCCACTGACGGCACCGCCACCACCTCGGGCGACTCCATCGCGTTCACTCCGGCCGCCAACCGCTGGGGCCTCGTGCGCTTCAGCTATACGGTCAGTGACGGCTCGGCCACCGGCACGGGCCAGGTCTCGGTCCAGGTCGCCCCCATCGACGACGACCCGCCGACCGCCGGCGACGATGCCATCGTCGTGGCACCGGAATCGGTCGACAATGTCATCGAGGTGCTCGCCAACGACAGCTCCGCCCCTGACCGCCCCGAGCCCGTCATCATCGTCGAGGTCGGGACATCCACGGCCGGCGGCACGGTCGTGCTCGACGGCGACACCGTCCTCTACACGCCGCCCACCGGCTATCGCGGCACCGACACATTCACCTATACCATCGCCGACCAGACGGGCCTCGAGGACTCCGCGGTCGTGACCGTGACGGTCCTGTCGAATCCGCTCGAGGCGGACGCCGTGGCCCCGTCCATGGTCACGTACCACCCGCTGCCGGGTCAGCTCCTCGCCAACAACGACCTCGTCTGGATCCGCTTCTCGGAAGAGATCGACCCGACCACCATCGACGACACCGTCTTCACACTCGAGCACTGCACCCCCGATTGTGTCAGTGTCGCTGCGACGGTCGCGCCCCATGACGGCGCCTGGGTGCTCAAGCCTTCGACCCCACTCGTGCCCGGCAGCTACCGCGCCACCGTCGCGGCCGGCTACGAGGATACGCAGGGCAATGCGGGCGGCCAGGTCCAGTGGACCTTCACTGCGGCAGAGCGCTTCGGTGAGACGGTCGGCAACCCCGCCGCCGCCTACAACCTCTCGGCCGCCAAGGCCCTCGTCATGGCTGACGGCACCCGCCACGCCTTCTACGTCGAGGACATCGCCACCAACGAGGCCCACCTCATGATGTCGACCCACAACGGCTCGGGCTTCGGTCCACAGCGTCGCCTGCACCTCGCCATCGGGCAATCGGCCAGCATCCTCGACGCGGCGGAGGGCATCGCCAACGACGCCTGGGTCTTCTGGACCGCGGGCGACCGTTTCTTCGTCACCCATGTCGACGGCGAGACCGTCACGACTGAAGCGGTCGCCCTCGACGACGATGGCAACGCCAACGTCGGTGCCGGTCGCATCGTCGTGAAGTCGACGGGCCAGGTCGTCTTCGTATGGCTCGATGACGGGTTCTCACCCTATGCCATCCGCAGCCGCACGCTCACCAATGGGATCTACTCGCCGGTCGTCACGCTCGACCCCGGCCAGGCCGATTGGTTCAGCTACCACGAGCGTGGGCTCGCCCTCGAGGTCACGGGCGACACCATCCACATCGCCTGGGTCGCCTATGACGGGTCCGGTCAATCGCTCAAGACCATGCGCCATGGCGCCGCGGGTTGGGGCGCCGTCGAGACGGTCACCGCAAGCGTTGGTTCGGTGTCCGACGTCTCGTTCTCGGCGGCCTCGCCGACGGTCGCGGCCTTTGCCTGGGTCGAGCCCGACGGTAGCGGCTACGGCTACCGTGTGTGGTCCGCCATCCGCCAGGCCAACGTCTGGAACAAGACGAGCCGCGCCACTTGCAACTGCTTTGGCTACGACCAGTGGAGCCGCCCGGAGCCGCTGGGTGTCGCCATCGTGGTGACGACCGACGGCTCGGCCGTCCTCGCCTGGAGCTACCGCGGCAGCTACGACAGCTCGCAGTACAACTACTGGAACTATGGCTACAACTATGACCAGCGCACCTGGTTCGCGAGCCAGGCCTTCAACGGCGACATGACCCCGACGACCGGTTGGACGGGCGTCCAGGTCCAGGAGGCCTACGCGTACAACCCGTCGTACAACATGTACTACATGAGCTCGTCGGACCACTTCATGGTCGGCAGGCTGGCCGGCGACACGGCGGTCTTCGTGACCAACTACTGGAACAACTACAACAACAACATCATGACCAACGGCGACCCGCAGCTCGCCGTCGGCGCAGCCTATCTGACGAGCGAAAGCGCTGGCACTGTGGGCTGGAACCCGAACGTCGTGAGCTACAGCAACACGGGCTACTCGAACACCTACAGCGTCGGGACAGTCGCCTTCGCCGCGTCTTCGAACGAGGCCATCTTTGCCTCGAACATCGGCGTCGTGGCAATGACACCCGGGGGCGGAAGCTATGGCAGCACCACCTGGACCAGCCCGGCCGACCTGTACTTCGGCACCGATGTGAGTGACACAACCGAGAGCTTCAACTACGCGACCGGTCAGTTCTCCGTGGCTGCTGGTAGCGGAACTGGCCTCGTCCTGAGCACGACGAGCTCTAGCTACCAGAAGCTGTCTGCCATACCCGTCAGCGGCTACACCGCAGAGGTCTATCAGATGCGAGTCCTCGCCCAGGGTTCAGGGCCGCAGTTCTGGTTCAGCTACGACCGGGGACAGCGTCTGCTCTCGGGCG
This sequence comes from uncultured Myxococcia bacterium, assembly GCA_942493285.1. GTDB lineage: Bacteria > Myxococcota_A > UBA9042 > PHBI01 > PHBI01 > WYBB01. The sequence goes on along the minus strand of OW818691.1, from coordinate 2,812,591 downwards.
CGGATGGCACTCTCGCGGTGGTTCGTTCGGGGCTGAACCAGCTCTATTGGTCGAACAATTGTGCCCAGAGCTACGAAGAGCCGATGTCGACCGTGACGCGTCGCGACCCGGTCTCGGGGCTCTGGTCGCCCAACACCGTCCTCACCATCGACTACCAGCGGGTCGGCTTCAACTACGGCGGATATTACAACAACTGCGGCTACGGCTCGTTCAGCAACGACCTCGCGCAATGGGACGCCGAGCTCGCCGGCGACCGTGTGGTCGTGGCCTGGCAGACCGACTCCAACAACAACTACTACGCGACCAGTTATGACTCGGTCATGGCCTTCGCCGCGTCCCCCGCGACTCGCAACGTCGTCTTCAGCTACTCGAACGACGCGACGGGGAACAACGGCTGGAACTCGTACTCGAGGTTCGACCTCGAGCTCGATGGTGATCGCGCCACCATCCTGAGCGCGACCAACGACAGCTCGGGCTACTACTCACGTGTCTACCGCCTCGAGGATGTCGACGCTCCGACGTCCTACTTCAGCTACGAGGACGCCTCGACGGTCTTCTGGCGCGATGACTACTACTTCGGCTACTTCGAGCAGCCCAGCCGCGTCAGCTTTGGCGCGGGACACGGCGAGACTGTCATCGGCTCGGTGATTCAGACCAACTGGCCCGCCAGTGAGCGACGCCTCCGGCTGTCGCTCTGGTCCGGCTATGCTTGGACTGCCTTCGACTGGACGCCTGGCAACGCCAGTCAGCCCAACCCCGACTACGTCGAAGCCGTCTACGGAAACGGCCGGGTCCTCGAGCCTGGGTGGGGTCGAATCGCGGCCGTCATCAACGAGTACGCCACCGGCAATCGCCACCTCGCGGCCTGCGACATCATCCTGGGTATCGGCGCAGAGTGTCACTCCGTCCTCGCCCTGCCGGCGAACGTCTATCCGAACGACACCAATGTAGTCGTCCTCGAGAGCGGGCTCATCGCGATGCTCTGGCATGACGCCGACCGCGACGTCATCCGGCTCCAGGTCGGTGACGACTTCGCCGAGCTCGCCAATGTCCCGGTCGCCAACGCGCTGCAGCTTTCGGTCGACGACCGCGGCGGAGTCGTCGTCGCCTGGTCTGAGCCCAATGGCGGCAACAAGCAGCGGGTCCACACCGCCATCGGTTCCGTCGTCGGCCCGACGCTGGCCTCCCCGCTCGCAATGCCGGTCAACGGCGGCGTTCCGGCGAGTGTCGACATCTATCCCAGCGAGAACATGGGTGGCGGTTCGGCCACCGGCGCCATCGTCATGAGCAACCAGTCGCAGTTCCTCAACTACTGGCCGAAGTGTTCGGGCAACTGCGGGCCGAGCTGCGGGGACGCGACCTGCAGCGGCGCCGAGGACGCGATGAACTGCCCCGCCGACTGCGGCGATGTGGGGGCAGGTCGCTTTGGCTTCATCACGGAGACGGCCGGCGGCACCGAGCTCGCGATGTCGAACTGCACCGTCGATGGCACACGCATCGTCGACCTCGATGGTCAGGCCGCTAACCCGCAGCAGCTCACGACGTTTGGCGGCTCGCTGCTGCTGACCGCCACGACGGCCGAGCACGGTCGTGAGCTCTGGCGCGTCGATCGTGATGGGCGCTCGCAGCGGGTCACCGACCTCGCATCTGGCGCGGCAAACGGTATCGATGCGTACACGCCGCGCTGGCCCGGCGACCAGTGGATGGTCGTCCGCAACAATCATCTCTATTTCCGAGGTAATGACGGCACGAACGGCACCGAGATCCACCGTGTCCACGCCGGCTTCGCCGGAGGGACCCCGCAGCTCATGACGAATGTGGTCGCCGATGGAGACTCCTCGCCTATCGGACTCACAAAGGCGAGTGGCCGCCTCTACTTCGTCGCGACCAACGTCCCGGGCGGCGAGCAACTCGGCTACATCAACACCGACGAGTCGGTCGTCATGATGGACGTCGACATGTGGCCCGAGCCCCCCATCCCGTTTGTCGTCCCCCACATCGCGAGTCTCCATGCGGTGGGCGATTCCATCATCGGCTTCTCCCGAGTCGACGACGGCGAAGGTGGCTTCCGCCACGACGTCTTCCGCGTCGACCCGTATGGCGGCATCGTGAATCGTATGAATCCGTCGCACGGCCCCCTCCAATCGGGACCCATCAACTGCGCCACTTCGTTGAACGGGATGGTGGTCTTCGAAGGGCCCCACCAGGACATTCGTCAGTGGCTCGCGACCGACGGTCACAACATCTACGGGCTCGGCCAGCAGACACTGTCGTGCAGCGAGGGCGGGCTCATCACGTCCGATGGGCAGCTCTTGACCCGCGCCGAGGAGCCCGGCACCGGCCAGCATGCCTTCTCGGTGAGAGGATACGGTGTCGTTCCGGTCAACCTCGTCTTCGACGCGCTGTCCTGGGCCGAGCTCGACGGCTCCCTCTACTTCCTCGCGCCCGATGGCCTGAACCTCTACGATTATGCCCCGAGCGAGACCCCCGAGGTCATCCACATGAACCCCGAGCTCATGGGACCGCCGCTCGGGATCACCGGGTCGCCGTGGATCGCGCTGGGCGCCCAAGGCAACACCCACCAGCTGGTCTGTGTCGACCCGACGACGCCCCAGGTGCGTCCCATCACCGTCCGCCAGGGCGCGCCGGCCGACGTCCGCAACATCACGGTCATCCGCTGACGCCTGATCGCAGGCTGGGCTCTGCGCGGTCCAACTACAGGGTCAGAACCTCGTGGCCGTCCTCGGTCACGAGCACGCTGTGCTCGAACTGCGCCGACAACGACCCGTCTGCCGTGACGACCGTCCAGCCGTCGTCGAGTAGCCGCGTGTCGGCCTGGCCCAGGTTCACCATCGGCTCGATGGTGATACACATGCCGACCTTCAAGCGTGGGCCGACGCCGGCCGGGCCGACATAGGACACGTGAGGTGCGAGGTGCATCTCGTGGCCGATCCCGTGACCGCCATAATCGCGCACCGACGCGCAGCCTTCACGTGTCACGAACTCTTCGATGGCGGCGCCCAGGTCGCCGAGCCGCAGGCCGGGCTTCATCAGCGATACACCCAGGTCGCGCGCGCGCCGTGCGACTTCGACGACGTGTTGCGCCTCGGGCGACGGGGTGCCGATGAAGAAGGTGGCGGACGTGTCGCCGTGCCAGCCGCCGAGCTCGGTCGTTACATCGACGTTCAAGATATCACCGTCCTCGAGTATCTCGGTTCTCGAGGGAATCCCGTGGCAGACGACATGATTGCGGCTCGTGCATACGGAGGCTGGAAACCCCTGATAGCCGAGCTGGCTCGGACGCCCGCCCAGAGACGCGGTGTGTTCCCGGACCCAGGCGTCTACTTGAGCGGTCGAGACCCCGGGTTTCAGGCGTTGGCCGACGAGGCGCAGCGTGGCAGCCGCGGCCTGGCCGGCCTTGCGCATGCCTTGGATATTGGTGTGTGAGAGGCGAAACAGCATGGTTGGAGCCTGACAGCGCCGACTCGCGAGCACCAATACCTTCTAGGTATGGAGCCCACCCGAGCCGATGTGTTAGGGCTCGTCCATGAGCTTCGAACAACTCCGCTCGTTCGTGACCGTGGCCGAAGAGAAGACCCTGAGTCGCGCGGCGAGGCGACTACACATCTCGCAGCCGCCTCTGACGCGTCGGATCCAGAGTCTCGAAGACACGGTCGGCACCCCGCTGTTCTCACGCACTGCGCGCGGAATGACGCTGAACCCGGCCGGTGAGCGGCTGCTCTTGCACGCCAAGAAGATTCTTGCCGCCATCGACGAGGCCGTCGCCGATGTCCAGGCGGCGGAGACCCAGGACCGTCAGCGCTTGAGGCCGAGCGCTCCCGCCGACGCACCCGCGCCACCGACCCCGCGCATGACCTCCATCGCGGCCCCCGCGGCCCGTCCAGCGGCGTTCTCGCGGTAGGTCTTGGAGCCGGAGCTCGCCCAGCCCGTGCCGCGTTTACCGTGCTCGAAACGCGCGACCTCTTCGGCCTCGCGGGTGCGCACGCTGTCGCTGGCGTCGCCGTCGCCTTCCTCTTTGCGGATACGGGTGAGCTTCTTGCCGAACTCCATGGCGGCGCAGTCGCAGAAGCTCGTCTTCTCTTTGCGGGTCTCGGCCGAGCTGGTCTTGCCGCGTCGTTTCTTCCACGCCGCGAGGTGGTCGCGACAGTCGCTCTCGATACGCGCGGCCGAGACCGAGAACAGGTACTCGGCGGCGACCACGTCGGCGTAGGCGCCAAAGAAGTGCATACGCCCCTCGGACGGGAGGCTCAACGCGAAGACCTCGCAGTAGTCGGCGACCTCGTGGGCCAACATACGTCGCCAGACCGACCCGTCGGGCAGGATGACGAAGCGGTCGACGATCTGCGTCTCGTCGATCTCCGCGTCGCCGACCCCGTAGTGGCCGAGCCCATACAGCGTCACGATGTCGTTGGCGGCCCCCGTGGCAGCGATCCCCTCGGGGCGCCCGACCTGGTCCCGGGCCAGGCTGCGCAGCTTCTTCAGCCGCGACATGACCCGCGCCATCTGGCCGTCGTCGCCACCGTTGCTATCGCCACCCGACTGACCAGACTTGGGAGCTGGCGCCTCGGCCCCACGCAGGGCGGCCCGGATCCCGCTGGCGACCCAGTAGTCGACGGTGCGTATCCGCTCGCTGCCGAGGCGTCCGGCGATGTGGGCGAAGAAGCGCACGCCCCACTGCTTGGACACGAGCTCGATGAAGGCGGCCTTCATGACGTCGTTGTGGCCGGTGACACCTGACAATGGATGGGCGAGCTCGTGCGCGATGGTGGCCAGGACCTCGGCCAGGTCCGAGTTCGGGCAGGTCACGAGTCGTACCCGTCGAGGAGTCCTGTCCGCGCCGAACCAGACACGGCCCGACGTGAAGCCGTTCTTCTCGTCGTTGCCACGAACGAGGTCGAGCTCGGGCGTTCGAGGGTAGCCGGCCGTGGCCGCCAGCGTCGCAAACCAACGCGCGATGGTGACGTCGTCGATGAACGGCGTGTCGGTTGGCGGTGTGGCCGCCGTCGTGGGTGGCAGGGTCGCCCCTTCGGGCAGGAGGATGGCGTCGACCTCACCGTCTTCGCCTCCGCCTCCGTCCCGGCCGTCGCCCCTGTCGGGTCCGTCCCCGGTGCGGACCGCATCGAAGCGGCGCTTCACGGGGATCCAGGCCATGGGCCGTCCCTGCTCGTCGAGCTCCTCGGGTTTGCTCTTCTCGAAGGACCGCAGGAGGAACTGGGTGTGTGGGCGCTCGATGAGGACGGTGTGTCGGCGATAGACGAGCAGCGTGCGCAGCGGTCCCCGAATGGACTCGTGTGTGAGGACGAGGCCCAGGTGTGACAACAGGATCCGCGACACGTCGAGTGCCCACTGGTCGGCCCCGAGCGAGACCCCGAGCGTGATGAGGTCGGCGGGCCCGGTGATGACCCGAGCGGTCGGATCGTGGCGTTGTATGTAGCGCATCGCCGCCTCTTTGGCGAAGCGAGCGGGCAGGACGACGAGGTTCACGTGGGTCGAGTGGCGGTAGATCTCGGCCGTGACCTGGGCCGCGGGGAGCTCGCCCAGGCTTGGCGATGCGGGGTGCTGAGAGGGGCGGGGAGTCGGGGCGGTCATGGGCGTTGGCCTAGCAGCTCGCCGAGGCCAAGACAATCCCGGCGACCACGACCCGGCGGAGGGGCCATGGGCGCGGCGGCCCGGTCGAGTCCTCTATGGACGCTAGCGCACGCGTGGTATAGACGGCGCTTTCCGGCGCCTCACACGCGCCTTCGACATTGCGCCTCACACGCGCGCCTTCGACCTTGCGCCTCACACGCGCTTCCGATTGTCCAAACCATCCGTGTACCCCGCGGAACGAGGTGATGCATGCCGCCCAAAGGCCCCGTGACCTGGGAAGAATTCACCGCCCGACTCGATGCCATCTACTGGCCATCGTTCGACCCGGCGGCTCGGCTGTCCTCGCGGCCCAACCCGCCCGCCGACGAGCCACCCGTGCCCGACGACGTGTGGAAGGCGTGCTACATCATCTTCCCCGACCCGGAGGCGTGGCTTCACAATCCCGTGCCGCAGCTCGGCGGCCGCACGCCCATCGAGGCGCTCAAGAAGGGGCGTGTCGACGAAGTGAAGGGGTGCATCATGGGGGTCGCCGACTTCTTCTTGCCCGACCCGCGTGAGGTCCGGCCGTGGTCCGAGGTCGAGGCCGCCTACGCCGACGCGCAGGCCGAAGCCGACGCCGAAGCCGACGCCGAAGCCAAAGGGGCCGAGGGCAAGATGGACCCGACCACGCTGTCGAAGGCGAACCTCGCCGATGATGGCGGACCACCGGTGCCCCCCGGCGCCGTTGGCAAGACCGAGCCGGCCGAAGTCACGGGTGACGGGGACGAGCCTCGTTGAGCGACGTGTCTTCCAACGCCCCGCGTGCAGTCCGAATCCTCGTGGCCGAGCCCTCGAAGACGCTCGCGGCCTTGATTCGTGCGAGCCTGGCGGAGCTCGCGGCCGACGTGGAGCTGTGTGCGGACGGGGCTCAGGCCCTGGCGTCGGCGCGCCAGCGGGTGCCCGATGTCCTCATCTGTGACGAGCGGGTGGGCGGCCTCGACGGCTACGCGCTCGCGCATGCCATGCGCCAGTTGCCGGGAGACCGTCGGGTCCAGACGCTGCTCATGGTGCCCGAGCATGGTCATCCCGACCCGGAGCGCCTGGCCTACGTGGGCGTCGCCGATGTGCTGACCAAGCCGTTCGAGCGGGCCGTCCTGCTCGAGCGGGTGCGTGGGCTCCTACCACAGCTCGCGCGGCCGTTTGCGCCACGCCTCGACTACAACCACGGGCCTGGTCTGCCGGCGCCGCGTATCGATACACCGCGGACCGAGCCGAGCCCACGAGCGGCTTTGTCGGCCTATGGTCGGCCGGCGTACGAGCACAACCCGCCAGCCCAGCCGGCCCCACAACCCTGGGTCGAGCCGGCGCCGCCCGCTGGCTCCAATGCTGGGGTCAACGCTGGTGCCAACATCGCGGCCATCGTGGATGGCATGTTGTCGGAGCGGCTCGCGGACTTGTCACAGCTCGTCGACCGCGGCGTCGAGGCCCGGCTCTCGGCGCTGGTCTCGCAACGCCTGCCTGCGGTCGTCGAAGGTGCCTTGAGCCGTTTGTTGCCAAGCCTCGTTCAGCAGGCCGTCGACCAGGCCGTCAGTCGCGCCGTCAACGAGCGTGTGCCGATGGCGGTCGCGGCGGTCGTGGACGAGGCGCGTGAGACGCTCGGCGCCTTGGCTTCGCCCGACCAGGTCGAGCAGCTCGTGCGTTCGCTTGCGCAGGACACGGTCACGACGGCGCTGGGCAAAGAGGTGCTGACCCTTGTGCCCGCGGCCATCGCCGAGGTGAAGGCGCACATCGAGTCGGAGCTCTTGTCGCGGCTCGACCGCTTCGCCAAGACGGAGCTCCCACAGAAGCTCACTTCACATGCCGAGCAGATCGTCTGGAAGGTCGTGCCGACCATCGCCGAAGACCTCGTACGCGAAGAGATCAAGCGCCTCACCTCGGAGTGAAGGCGCGAGTCGTTGGCGTCGAGCGGCGGCGCCTTATAGAGATGAGCAGTCGAAGAACCCCTCCGGGTCGCGTTGTGTCGCCCCGGCCAGTCAGAGTGGAAAATATGTCAGCTCCCAACGAATCGATTGAGTTGCCCAAGGCTTACGAGCTGCCCAAGGCCTACGAGCACGAGGCCGTCGAGACGAAGTGGTACAAGTTCTGGGAGGAGCACGACCTCTTCCACGCCAAGGACACCTCGGACAAGCCGCCGTTCTGCATCGTCATCCCGCCGCCCAATGTGACGGGGTCCCTGCATATCGGCCATGCCCTGACGCTCACCATCGAGGACATCCTCATCCGATGGAAGCGTATGAGTGGCTTCAACACGCTCTGGATGCCAGGCACCGACCACGCTGGCATCGCGACGCAGATGGTCGTCGAGCGTGAGCTCAAGAAAGAGAAGGGCCTCTCGCGTTTCGACCTCGGACGTGAAGCGTTCATCTCGGAGGTGTGGCGCTGGAAGGAGAAGTACCACGCGAGGATTTGCGAGCAGACCCGCGCGCTCGGCGCCTCGGTCGACTGGAAACGCGAACGTTTCACCATGGACGAGGGCCTCTCACGCGCGGTGCGCACCGTCTTCGTCAAGCTCTACAAGGACGACCTCATCTATCGGGCCTCGCGGCTCGTGAACTGGTCGCCCGGCATCCACACGGTGTTGTCGGACCTCGAGGTCGAATACAAGCAGATGAAGGGCAGCCTCTGGCACATCGCCTACCCGGTCACGGGCAGCGATGAGCGGCTGGTCGTCGCGACGACGCGCCCCGAGACGATGCTCGGCGACACGGCGGTCGCGGTCCACCCGGACGACCCGCGGTACAAACACCTCATCGGCAAGACCATCGACCTGCCGCTGACCGACCGCAAGATCCCCATCATCGCCGACGGGATCCTCGTCGACATGGCGTTCGGCTCGGGGGCTGTGAAGGTCACGCCGGCCCACGACTTCAACGACTTCGAGACTGGCAAGCGGCACGGGCTGGACGTCATCAGCATCCTCGACAAGGACGCGAAGCTCAATACGAGCGCGCCCGAGAAGTACCGCGGGCTCGACCGCTTCGTCGCGCGTAAGCAGATCGTCGCCGACCTCGAAGAGCTCGGCCTGATGGTCAAGATCGAAGACCACCAGCTCAACCTCGGGCATTGCCAGCGGACAGCGGTCGTCGTCGAGCCGATGTTGTCCACGCAGTGGTACGTCAAGACGAAGCCGCTCGCCGACAAGTGTGCGGAAGCCGTCAACGAGGGGCGGACACGCTTCACATCCGACGAGTGGACCAAGGTCTTCCACCAGTGGATGGACGGCATCAAGGACTGGTGTATCTCGCGCCAGCTCTGGTGGGGCCATCAGATCCCGGCCTGGTATTGCCAGAGCTGCGAGCACATCCATGTCGCCGAGGCAGCGCCACACGTGTGTGAGAAGTGTGGCTCGACCGAGCTGAAGCAGGACGACGACGTGCTCGACACGTGGTTCTCGTCGGGGCTCTGGCCTTTCTCGACGCTCGGGTGGCCCGACCAGACTGAGGCTCTGTCGACGTTCTACCCGAACGCCGTCATGGAGACCGGCTTCGACATCATCTTCTTCTGGGTCGCGCGCATGATGATGCTCGGGATCTATTGTATGGGGGATGTGCCCTTCAAGACCGTGTTCCTGCACCCGATGGTGCGGGACGAGAAGGGCCAGAAGATGTCGAAGACGAAGAACAACGTCATCGACCCGCTCGACCTGACGAAGACGGTCGGCGCGGACGCGCTGCGCTTCACGCTGGCGGCGCTCACGACCCAGGGCCACGACCTGAACTTCTCGCCGGCGCGCCTCGAAGGGTATCGCGCGTTCGGCAACAAGATCTGGAACGCGACTCGCTTCATTTTCATGAATCTCGAAAATCAAGAGGATGGGACGCTGCCGGTGATCGGTCCCATCACGGCCGAGGACCGGACCCAGCACACGGTCGCCGACCGGTGGATCCTCGACCGCCTGCAAGAGACCATCGTCCAGACGACGGGCGCGCTCGAGCGTTACGAGTTCGCGGTCGCGGCGAACCAGGTCTATCAGTTCGTGTGGAGCGGGCTCTGCGACTGGTACATCGAGCTCGTGAAGACCCCGCTGCGCGAAGGTGGCGAGGCGGCAGCCAGGGTGCAGCGGGTGCTCATCCACTGTCTCGACCAGGCCTTGCGACTGCTGCATCCGTTCATGCCGTTCCTCACCGAGGAGCTCTGGCAGCGGCTGCCGCGTCAGAAAGAAGTCGTCAGCATCTGCATCGCCGACTGGCCGGTCGAGCGTGCGGACCTGCGTGACCTCGACGCCGCGCGTTCGCTCGAGCAGCAGCTCGTCATCATCGCGGCGATTCGGACCATCCGGGGTGAGAACCGTATCTCGCCGCGGGTCGGGTTGTCGGTCTCGGTGTCCACGAGCGACGCCGAGACGGCGGCCATCGTCGAGGGTGCACGCAGCGGCATCGCGTTCCTCGGCAACGTCGAGGAGATCGTCGTCGGCGTCGGGCTCGAGCGGCCTCCCAAGAGTGCCGTCGCGGTCGCCGGCAACTGCCGCGTGTTCGTGAAGCTCGATGGGGTCATTGACCTCGCCGAAGAGGTCTCGCGCCTCGAAAAGGCCATCGGCAAGCTCGACAAAGACATCGAGAAGATTGAGAAAAAGCTCTCGGACGAGCGCTTTGTCGGCTCGGCTCCGGACGAGGTCGTGGCCGAACAGCGCGCGCGCCTGGCCGAGGCCGAGCGCACGAAGGCGACCTACCGCGAGACCATCGCGAGCTTCGGTGGACAGGGCTGACAGCAGCAACCAGGGGATGACCATGAAGTCTATTCGATGGGGTGCGAGCGTGGTGCGACTGTCGCAGGTGATGGCGGCCGGGCTCCTGGTGATGGCGCCGGGCGCAGGCTGCGGAGACTCGGACAACACCGAGGTGCGAGACGTGTCCTCCGACGCGCCCGACTCGAGTGATGCGAGCGGGGGCGATACCGTCTCCGACGTCGCGCCGGGTGATACCGGCGAGGTCATGCCCGACGCGGTCGGCGATGCGGACACGTCGAATCCCGGCGATACCGGGGTCCCGACCGATACGAATGTGACAAGCGACTCGACCGGGGACACGTCGGACACCACGTCGTCCGACACGGTCACGCCTCCCTGGACCATCGACCTGACGGGCGCGTGGGTGCTGGGTCGGCCGATGCCGCTCGCGTCGAGCGACGGGGCAGGGGTGGCGCTCGGAGTGCCTGTCGCGGCGACCAGTGGGCGGGCGTATTTGCCCTTGCGCCTGGGCTCGGGGTCGTTGGTGGCCGATGGTCAGACGTTCACGGCGGCCGACGAGTTCGCGCACGCGGTCATCATGCGGGTCGAAGGTGGCAACGACGGGATCTCGGCGCCGAAGGTCATGGCCGCGGTCTATGTCGATGGTGCGCTCAACGCACCCGAGCTGCCTCGCATCGTCGCCTGCGACGGCAAGGTCTACGCGACCGTGAACGATGCGGGTGGTCAGGTCTCGCGCCTGCTCGAGCTGAGTGCGGACCTGCAAACGGTGAAAGTGGCGCAGTTCGAAGCGCTGCCGAACCTCGGGACGAGTGTCAGGCTCGGGGCGCCGATTTGTGGCGGACCTGGGTTCGTGGTCGCGCTCGATGCTTTCGGTGGGGCGGTCTTCAAGGGGCCCGACGGCAAGAGCTCGCAGTTCTCGGCCGAGCAGACTGCCAACCGCACGCTCATCGTGAACGGCGCCAAGGTCTTCGGTGAAGACCCGTCCGCACAGACGGTGTCGGCCACCGGCATGCGTATCATTCATATGGAGCGGGGGGCCGGCCAGAAGGTTCTCTACGTCGGCGAGGCCACCATCGAGCGGGTGCTGGGTGAGAATACGACGCTCGTGCCGGGCGACCAGCTCGTCTATCAGCACGACTTCGCGGTGGGCATGGGTGGCACCATCGCGAGCCAGGGATTCTTCGGGCGTGAGGACATCACGGCCATCGCGGGCGCGGCCAATGGGAGCTTTGCCGTGGTGTGGACGGACGTCGAGACGGTGAATGGCACCGAAGTCGTCGACGTGGTGTTGAGCGTGTTCTCGGCCACCGGCGCGCGGCTATGGTCGAAGCGGTCAGGTGTGTGGGCCGTCGACGCAATGGCGTTCGGCGCGGAGAATGACCTGCGGGTCGTCGGGCGTTTCCGGAGCCTCGAGCACATCGGCGTCGCGGTCGGTCCGGTCGGGACCGAGGACGCATTCCTCGCGGTGCTCGATGGGGAGACGGGCGAGCGTGTTAGGCATGTGACCCGCGGCTGGGCCTCGCTGCCGACGAAGGTCGTCGGCGCGCCGTTCAACACCCGGGGCAGCGGCGACTGTGACGGCGGCGGGCTCGACGGCGTGGTCGTGCGGTCCGACGGCGTCTGGGAGGTCATCGCCGCAGGCGGTGTCGGGGCCGACGCCGTGCGCTGCACGAGCGAGCCCTTGCAGGCGGGTGGAGCGGAGCTCGTGTGGTCGGGGCAAACCGGATCCGAGGCCTTCGGTGCGTGGGTCGGTGCCGTGAGCCTGCCAGATGGGCTCGACGGCGGGACCGACCCGAGCTGGCCGACGGGGCTGGGGGTGCTGGGGCCCGTGCGCGGTAAGGTGCTCGAGAAGCTGTGAGCTGACTCGTCGGGCGTGGGCATACCAACGGCAGGTCGGTCCCGGAGCGCCGGAGCCAGGCCCGTCGGGCCTCCGGAGGATGGCCCAGAGGGTTCGGCGGAGGGCGGAGGGGACGACCGATACGGCGCGGGCGTTTGCGCGGGCGCGGGCGTTTGCGTGGGCGTGAGTGTCAAGTGCCAGGGGCTGACACCCGGGCGTGTGCGTACTGACACCTGGGCGCGGGCGTCGGCGTGGGCCCGTGCGAGGACGGCCTGGCACTCGGGCTGTGGAGTCGGGTGGGGTTTGTAGAGATTCTACTACAAGGGAATACGGCGTTTGACGGTCCTGGCGGCATAGGTGTACGTCTCGCCGAGCAGCGACGACTCGCCGCGAGTTCCCTGAAATCAGCAGGTCTTTATGGCGGTGACCGTCCCATCGCGTCTATTCCCATTTGCATTTGGCATTGCCTTGCTCGTGAGCTGCGGTGATGACCGTCCCGACAAGTCACCGAAGCTCGTCGTCATCGACTCACCGGAGGACGCGGCGCGCTTCCCTGAGGGCAGTCGCGTCGAGCTGGTCGGTCATGTGTCGGGCTTTGAGTCTGCACGTGCGGTCTGGTCTTCCGACCGCGACGGGGTTCTGGTCGAGGCGGACTTCGACGAGGCCGATGAGTCGCGTGAGTCGGTCGACGACCTCTCGGTCGGGGCCCATGTCATCACGCTCGCCGCGATGGTAGATGGGGCAGAAGTGGCCCAGGCCACCGTCGCGATTACAGTCACGGCCGTCGTCCCCGGCGACCTCGTCGTAACGATCACGCCCGAGCGGCCGACGACTTCGGATGAGCTCGTTGCCACGGCAGTTGGCGCCGCTGGGGCGGTCACCTGGGCCTGGACCCGCGATGGCTCGGAGACCTCCGAAGTCGCCGCGACCGTCGCCCCGAACACCGCCAGGAAGGGCGAGACGTGGGCCGTCCTCGCGACGAGCGGCGCGCAGATGGGCTCCGCTTCGGTCGTCATCCTCGACTCGCCGCCTGGTGCTCCGACGGTCGCCATCACGCCAGAGGCGCCGACCAACGGTGACCTGCTGACGTGTGTGGCCCTCGCCAGCGACGCCGATGAGGACCCTATCATCTACCGCTACGCCTGGACCGTAGATGGGGTCGAGGCCGGAACGGACATCACCCTGTCCGCGCAAGACCTCGTGCAGGGGAACGTCGTCAGCTGTGCTGCGACGCCGACGGCAGGCGGGGTCGATGGCCCCACCGTCACCGCCTCGACCACCATCGCGCGCACCTTGCCGCGCGTCGCGAGCGCGTGGGTTGCGCGTGTGCCCGGGCCCTTCTGCCCGAGCTTTGCGTGCCTGACCCAAGGGACACTGCCCGAGGGCGCGACCCTCTCCGCGATCACGACCACCTGGGAGGTCGACGGTGCGCCATGGGAAGAGGGCGAGCCTATCCCCGATGGTGCAGAGGTGCGCTGCTTCGCGCGAGCGACCGACGGGCTGACGGACTCCGAAGGCGCGCTGCGTTTCGGACCGCTGGTCGCGTCGTCGGCACTCATTGTGAGCGACACACCGCCGACCCTGCATGGGGTCGGACTGTTGCCGCGGGACCCGGTCATCGGCGATGTGCTCGTCTGCAATGCCGCAGCGACCGACGCCGAGTGCCCCGACGTCGAGCTCGAGTACGCGTGGACGGTCGACGGGGCCCCGCTCGTGACGGGTGGATCGACGCTGGACACCGACGGTCTCGCCGCGGGACAGGTGGTCGAATGCCGGGTCACGGCGATTGCCGGGGGACAGGCCTCAGCCACCGCGAACGTGACGATTCGCGCCACGGCGCTGAGCGAGCGACACGTCCTGCTGCGCGCGCCCGAGGGCGCCGACGGCCCCATCACCTGCGAGCCCGACCCCGACGCGCTCCCGTTCCCCAGGTTCTTCCTGCCCACCTGGACCTTCGAGGTCAACGGCGTCGAGGTCCAGTCCGGGACCAACCCGACACTCACGGCCGACGTCTCCGACTGCGACCTCGTCACTTGCCACGTGACGCTCTTCCGGCCCGCCTTCCCCCTCTACACCTCGAACCGCGCCGAGCTCTTGTTGCCAGCGGGCGCCGACTGCGCCGACAACGACCTCTGCACGGCCGATCTGTGTTCACCCGCTGGCGGTTGCTTCGCCGCACCCGCGGCGCTCTCGTGCAATGACGGCAGCTTCTGCACCGTCGCCGACGCATGCCAGGCCGGGGCTTGTGTGGGCCAGGCCATCGACTGCGACGACGGCGACCCATGCACGACCGACCTCTGCCACCCGGTGACCGGCTGCGTGTCTGCGCCTGCAACCGGCCTTGCGTGTGACGATGGGGTGGCATGCACGAGCGGCGATACCTGCCGGTCCGGCGTGTGTGCGGGACAGTCTGCCTGTGGTTGTGACGGTCCGAGCGGCTGCGACGATGGGAACCCGTGCACGGCCGACACCTGTGAGAACGGGCAGTGCCGCTACGCGCCGCTCACCTCGAGCTGCGATGACGGCGACACGTGCACGACTGACGACACCTGTGTCGACGCTGAATGCCAGGGCAATCAGGTGGCCTGCGACGTGCGCTACTTCGACGGCGACGGGGACACCTATGGTCTCGGCGTGGAGATCTGCGCGTGTGAGGTCGCCGGCACCGACACCGACTTCACCGCGACCCGTGCGGGCGACTGCAATGATAATGACGCCCAGGTGTTCCCGGGGTCGGATGCGAACCTCGAAGGGGTCGACGCCGATTGTTCCGGGTGGGTCACATTGGCCGATGGCACCGAGGTCCCCCGCGACGAGGCTCCCCTCGTCGGCGAGAGTACCCAGTGTGTGCCGGCTTCGGCGCCGCTCGGCTGGAGTCTCGCCCCGCTGACGGCTAGCCAGGCGACGTTCTTCGACTGCGGAGACCGCTACAAGGTCAACGCGCGTGGGGCCCTGCAGGCCGCTGGTGGGGCGGTCTGGACGGGCACGGGCTACATGTCGCGCGATGGCCAGGTCGCGTCGCTGAGCCTTGCATTCCTGGCTCCATGGCAGGTCGTTGCGACTGCCGACCACCCGCTCGGGGTCGTCGCGCTGGGAGCGAGCGGTCTGTATCAGCGCATCGGCAATGGGCACGCCCAGGTCATCTTCGAGAGTGACGCCGTCTGCCTCGGGAACTGCTGCGAGGTGCGCCAGACGGGTGGTTGCACCGAGGAGACGACCGCGGCCTGCGTCGAGGCGCAAAGGGCGTCATGCGCCAACACCTGGACCGCCGAGTGTGTGGCACTTGCGACCGGGTGCGCGGCCTCGGTCGCCGACGGCTACGAGCTGTCCGACCGCCGTGCGCGCCTCGCCTGGGATGGTGAGGCGTGGCAGACGCAGGTTCGCGGCACCATGGACTTCCGCCTGCGCGAAGAGCCGGTCGTGGGCCTCGTCGGCTGCCAGGACCCCGACGTCCGGTCATGTGTCTGTGAGGCGAGCGCGGGTTGCTGTGACGACATGGCGTGGGGTGCGAGCTGCGCGCTCATCGCCGAGACAACCTGTGGTGACGTCGACGGTCGTCGCTGCGGTGGGCTCTACTTTTCGATCGGCACGCCTTGGCCCGACTTTCAGCCGATTGCCTTCCTGGCCGAGAACGCCTTCTGGTTTCGCGAGGCCTCGGCTCAGATTTCGCTTTTCCCGTCAGGCAATGGTGGCACCGAAATGGAGGCGCGCGACATCGCATTTGGCCGCGCGGAGATCTGCATCTGGCCCTATACCGCCGAGGAGGCCCAGGTCGAAGGTCGCACCTGCCGCGATGGGTCGCTGTGGGCGCTCGACGCCACGGCCGAGTACGGCGGCGGCATCGACTTCTTCCTCAGAGCGCGGGCCGAGGCGGGGCTCATCCCGTTCTACGATGACCGCTACGCGATTGCGTTCACCGTCTCTTCCGAAGACCGCCCATCGAGTGACTCGCGCAGTGTGACCGACGTCTTTGGGACACCCGAAGATCCGGGCGACGATGTGCACATCGAGAAGGGCATTCAGACGACGGGCTATTACCAGCTCCCGTGGGCCATTCCCGACGTGTTCACCGGCAAGGGGCGGCTGCTCGACTCGGTCGTGTCCACCTGGAGCTGGTACTTCGATCCCTTCTCTGGTTTTTCGGCGACCATGGCCGCCAAGGTGCCCATCGAGGTGGACTTCCTGCCGCGTAACCTCATCCCTGGCATCCAGCGCCTGAGCCTCGACAGCA
Organism: uncultured Myxococcia bacterium; assembly: GCA_942493285.1. Taxonomy (GTDB): domain Bacteria; phylum Myxococcota_A; class UBA9042; order PHBI01; family PHBI01; genus WYBB01. The sequence continues at coordinate 2,796,187 of OW818691.1, read as the reverse complement.
TCACCTGGCGGGGCGAGGTCAAGGCTGGCTCGGCGATCATCGCGGCGATCAGCGGCGCCATCAAAGGTGCGAAGAACAAGGCGGAGTCGACCGGTACGGCGGCCGCAAAGCAAGGGGCCGCGCAGGGGCTCCTGGACGCCTTCTCGATGTCGCTGTCGATGCACGCGGTGGCAAAGCTCCAGCCGGTCGCCCCGACGTGCAGGCCCTGGAACAAGGGCTACTCCAATGAGGTCCATGCGCTCTATTGTGAGGCCGACCAGCCGACGAGTCCCGTGTGGTATTTCGATGGCGATCGAAACAGATGTGTCAATGGTGTCCCGCCGCGGGTAACGCCGACCGACTGGCTCACGGGTGATCCGCTGTGCAACGCAAATGGCTGCGGTGAATGTGTCACGGCGCTCGATTGTGGGTTGCCGTGGACCTTCGGGTGTGAGGCCGGTCAGTGCACCTGCCGCAACGACCCGCGCGACGATATCTACGCTGACCAGGCCGCCTGTGAAGCCGCGTGCCCGGCCCACCCGGTCATCGTCGGTAACCAGAAACATGCTCTCACCTTCAAGAGCGACGGCTCGGTCGTGGCACTCGGCGACGTCTATCTCAATGGGCGTTGGATCGAGCCTTTCGGGATTCCCAATATCGCCTTCGAGAACCCGGCTTTCACCCTCGGGCTCAACTTCACGACCCTCATCCCGACCATCGGCTACAACGGCGATGTCTATTACCGACCCAGCACGGTCGGTGGTGCGCCGGCCTGCGTGTGGCCGACCGACGACCCGCGCTGCGACGACCTGGGCAACACCCAGGCCTGTGACCCTGCGGGCGACCCGTGTCCTTCGGGGGAGACCTGTGTGTGTGGCGGGGATGGCACCTGTGAGGTCGGGGCGTGCCTTCCGAACGTATGCCTTGGCGAGACCTTCGCGGGCGACAACTGCCTCGTCCACGGTGGGCTGTCGGCATATTACTCGCCGCTCATCAACTTCATGACGCGGCTCGATGTCGACAACCTGTCGGCCGGAAATCTGCTGCGCCTCTTTGGTGACGTGACCAGCGGGCTCTTCGGAATCGTGGGCCTCGACATGAGCCCCGATGCTATCGCCAACCTGGCGCCGCTCGACCCCGACCTGCGCGACGCCCAGGCCTTCGCGAACGGTGACGCTTTGGCCCTCAACGAGGCTGGCCAGGAGCTCGTCGCGCGCGGCTGGGCCTGGGCCGACTTCGTCCAGGTGAAGCACCTCGAACTCTACGCGTCGACGATCACCGGCTCGCTCTGGAACGTGTCGCTGGGGGCGGGCGTGAAGGCGCGTGTCGAGCTCGCCTTCGACCCCGTCGACCCGCTCGAGCCGCCGCTCGAGATGGGCTTCACCGGGCGACTGCTGGCGTCTGGTCCCGAGAAGGGGCTACGCCTCGTGGGTTATACCGACGCGCCGACACCTACCGCGCTCATGCGCGAAAAGGTCCCGGGACTCGGTGCCTTACGAGCCAGCGGCGACCCCTTCGCGAAAGAGGCGCGCCTGGTCGACAGCACCTCAGGGCTGGCGGTCGATGCCCTGCCCGGTGCGCTCGGGTTCTCTTCGAGCGGCGAGGGGACGGTCGAGCTGCACTTCGAAGCGCGTCCGTTTGGTGGTGACACCGGAGGCCTCATCGTCTCGGGGGACAACAGCTTCAACAGCGGGCTCTGGTGGGCCAAGCTCGTGACCGATCCCGAAGACGCGACGCGCGCCCGCATCGAGGCCGGATACTGGAGCACCGAAGAGTATTGCGTCGAAGAGGATGGCATCGGCATGTGCTCCACCAACTTCATGCCGCACGTCCTGCGCACGGTCGACGCGGTTGTCTCCGAGGCCACGCATCACCACCTCGCGTTGGTATTCGAAGACCGTACCCTCGGTGTCGTGCTGGACGGCGTCGAGCGGCGGGTGGAGCTCGTCGAGGGCGAAGCGTTGCGTGACGCGCCGAAAGGGATCCGCAGGCTGCGGGTCGGTGGCGCCATCGTCGCGGCCGATGACGTGCGGATCTGGCGACGTGCCCGCAGCTCGGCCGAGATCGAGGCCGAGGCGACGTATCTGCCCCCGGGTTATCACCAGGATGCAAGCCTCGTCGGCCGTTGGGAGACGGACTGGGACGAGACCGGGGCTCGCGACGGCCAAGGGCGGGTCATCTGGCGCAACACCAGAAACCTCGTGAACTCCTCGCTCGACGGCTACTACACCGGGGGCGCATCCCCCGTCGCCTATGACGCCCAGGCGATGTTCGAGCTCTCGGTGCTGACGGGTGATGTCGGCAGTGGTTTCTATCACCGCGGTGGCATCATCCTCGACGACCTCGATGGCAATCGCCTCTGGGCCTTTCGTGGAGCTGCAGGGTTGCGTGAGGGCGCCGACGGCACGGAGGCCTCGCTCGAACTGTATCTCAAGCCGCTGCGGGTCCCCATCGCCAAGGGCACATTTGCCGTCACCGGAGATGGACCCAATGGGTTGACCGGGGACTTCGACGACGGTGTCTATTTCGGCGCGGATGCGATGTCGCCCTTCATCGAGGGGACGGCGCGGGTCGACTTCCAGCCGGCTTCGGGCTCGCCTTTGACCATCCTCGACTGGCGTCTGACTTATGGCTGCCCAGACGACGAGCCCGGCTGTGCCGACGACGAGAAGGTCTTTGGTGTCGGTGGCCCAGTCGCTATCGGGATGGGGCTGCCGGATGGAATGGTGCTCGAGCTGGCGGGCTCGGGGCGTCTCGTCGAGGACAACCTCGTCGTCGATGGTGGTGTCGTCCTTCGGAAGATCCAGGGCACCGGGCCGCGGATCGACGTGGCGAATGCGCAGGTGACCGTGGGTGCGAGCCTGGTCGGGATCGCCGGCGAGCTTCGGCTGGGTGCACTGGGTGGTGCTCTGGAAGATGTCTTCGGGGACACGTCTGTGCAGGCCGAGCTCATGCTCGACCTCGACACCAAGCGGATCTGTGGAGACTTCACGAGCGATGTCGGTTTCGAGTGCCAGGTCCACTTCTGTGTCGGATTGACGAGCTGGGGCGACATCGAGCTCGAGCTCGGCTGTGGGGGGCTCTGCTCGAGCGATGCCTTTTGTGGACCGGACGCGTCCTGCCAGGCGGGTCTATGTATCGGACGCCTGCCGGACGGGGCGCCGTGCTACGCGGACAACATCTGCCGCAGCGGCCAGTGCGGCACGATCCTGCGTGACCTCGATTGCCAGGACCAGGCCTCGGGTGAGCCGGTGAGCTGTCTTGGGGTGTGTTATTCCAACGCCAGCTCGGAGCTCGGCGAGACGTGTTGGGATGATGGCCAGTGCGCCGAGGGAACGTGTGAACCGGTGGTGCCACTCGGCGGGTTCTCGGTCGTCAATTTGTGTATGTGCTCGCCGAGTGACTGCTCGGCGAACGAGTTCTGCTCGGACATCACCGGGCAGTGTCGCCCGAAGAAGCAGAGTGGCAATTCGGTCATCCAGAATGCCTGCCTGAGCTCGAGTGAGTGCCTGAGCAACCGCTGCCACCTCGGCTTCTGTTCGTGTGACGGGTGCCCGAACGGCGATTTCTGCGCGACCCTCGACAATACACTCTTGCCGTCGAACACTTGTGAGGACGAACGCGCTGCCGGCAGGACCTGTGTGCGCGACGCGGCGTGTGTGTCCGACAACTGTGTCGCGGGTTTCTGTGGTGAGTGCAAAGGGAGCTCGGGCTGCGCGTCGGACCAGTTCTGCACGGCGATCGGCAAGTGTCTCAAGAAGCTGACTCCGGGGCTCGTCTGCACGGACAATAACCAGTGTGCTTCGAACAAGTGCCGTGCGCTTGGAAACACCGCGATCAAACAATGTGTCGAGTGTGAGACCACCGCCGAGTGCGGGGCCGGCAGGTTCTGCGACCCGGTCCTGCGCCGCTGCGAGGACAAGCGTAACGGTCCGGCCCCCTGCGTCGCGAGTGAGCAGTGCAAGTCGAACCGGTGCAACGCGGGCTTCTGCGGCTGTGTCGGCGATGGACAGTGCGCGGGCGCATTCTGGTGCCGAGATGGCCGTGACTGTTTCCCCGACCGCCCACTGCTGGCCGGGTGCGACCGCAACGCGCAGTGTCTCAGTCACCGTTGCGACACCTCGGAGGATGACCCGGTCTGTGTCGGCTGCACGAGTGACAATCAGTGCCCGGGTGGGTTTTGTGGTGAGGTCGGAGATCTGCAGGGATGTTTGTTGGACCTGCTGCCGCTGACGCCGTGTACGCGTGACACTCAGTGCACTTCGGGTGAGTGCCGGACGACGACGATTGAGATCATTCCGGGGATTCCGGTGACCACGAGGACGTGCGCGTTCTAGTCGGGTGTGGGCGTTTGCGTGGGCGCGGGCGTTTGCGTGGGCGCGGGCGTTTGCGCGGGCGCGGGCGCGGGCGTTTGCGTGGGCGCGGGCGTTTGCGTGGGCGTTTGCGTGGGCGTGGGCGCGGGCGTTTGCGTGGGCGTTTGCGTGGGCGCGGGCGTTTGCGTGGGCGTGGGCGCGGGAGTTTGCGTGGGCGGGGGCGTTTGCGTGGGCGCGGGCGTTTGCGTGGGCGTGGGCGCTTGCGTGGGCGTGGGCGTTTGCGTGGGCGTGGGCGTTTGCGTGGGCGCGGGCGCGGGCGATTGCGTGGGCGTGGGCGCTTGCGTGGGCGTGTGCGCTTGCGTGGGCGGGGGCGTTTGCGTTTGCGTGGGCGGTGTCACTTCCGGAGGTTGGTTCCTGCGGGGCTCTTCAGGGTACTGGCGTGCTCGGCTGCTGCAAGGCCGAGCCGCCCTCCGCCATCCTCCCCATGCTCGGCGCTTTGCGCCTGCGCGTGGGTCCGGGTGGCGGCGGGCGGTCGCGGCATGGCCGCGAGCCTTGCACCCGCCTGCGCGCGCCATTGGGTGGGGGTGGGTGAACCCGGCAGCATCGCCGGACCATCACCTGGAGGTTGCCTATGTTGCGTATCTACTCTGTCGCTCTCGAGGTCGCGAAGGATGCGGCCGTCATCGCCGATGCCATCGGGCGTCGTGACTCGGACCTCGCTCGTCAATTGCGGCGGGCTGTGTGCTCCATCGCGCTCAATATCGCGGAGGGGTCGGGCTCAGCTGGCGGGAATCGTCGCGCGCGGTACGCGACTGCTCTCGGCTCGGCGCGGGAGACGCGGGCCTGCTTCGATGTAGCCGTTGCGATGGGCTATGTCGGGGGGCCCGACGCGGGTGTCCTCGAGCGGCTCGGCCAGGTCATCGGGACGCTGACGCGGGTCGCGAAGTAGGCACTCTGACGGGACCCGCCTCGGAGAGCTCCGGGGCGGGTTTCGGCGCCGACAGATAGCTTGATTGTCGAGATAAGACGGCGAGGGCGAGTGGGAGGGCGCTTGCTTGGTTGCGGTGAAGCCCGCCTGACGACCCGCTCGACGCGACCGAGGTGACCGCCGATGACGGGTCAACCCGTTTCGAAATCGAAGGGAACGGCGATGAAGCGGACTTGCGGATCGAGCTTCCGTGGGTGCCCAACCGACGCCCGGTCGTATCCGCTCGAATCCCTGCTCGTTCTCGACACGAATGGCGAAATCAATCGAAGTCGTCGCACGAGATGGGGCGTCTTCGCCGGGGCCAGGTAGCGAATGTGACGAGGAGCGAGACGACGAAGCCGAACCACACGGCGGTGGCGACGCGGTAGCCGGGGACAAAGACCTCGTCATGTTGGGCGTAACGGCGCGGGAGACCATCGAGGCCAAGCGAGACCTCGGTACACAGCGCCGCCACGAAGAGCCCGAGCGTCACCAGCACCGCGACGCGTGTCGAACGCGGGAGGTCGCGATCGATGGATTGCAGCGCGGACACGAAGAGCCAGAGCAGCGGGGGCGAGATGAAGAGTGCATGTTGGGCCGCGAGGCTCACGTAGGACTCGCTGATCCGGGTATCCTGGGGCTCGGACCAGACAGTCAGGGCGAGCGCCGAAAGAACGAGCAGGACCGTGGTCGTGACGACGACGATGATCGACAGCCTGCCGTTGTGCTCATACTGCCATGGCGCTCTGCGTGTGGGCCATGCTTCCCAGAGCAGCAGCAGGGTCGCGGGCAGGAGGATGAGTGACAGACCGAGTGGGAGGAAGGCCTCTCCGGCCGCCCTCGCGTCGGGTGAGCGGAAATCCAGGGTCGAGAAGATCACGACGGGGGCAAACCAGAACCCGACGCTGAGCGAGGTGATGGCGGCGGCGAGGAATCGAGGCCAGCGTTGGGGAGAGCGCCAGGCGAGCACGAGGTCGGCCGCGCCATAGAGGAGCAGCGCGGAAAGGAGCAATGGCAAGGCGTAGAGCGCCACCGCCCGTTCGACCCCGTGTATGAGCGGGGCGAGCAGGAACAGCGATGCCGCCGAGTGGGTGAACATGGCGGCGAGGCGAAGCAGCGCGACGAGGCGGGTGAACCAGCGCCCTGACGGTTGCCCTTGTGTGTCTCGGCGGGAGAGGGAGACGAAGACCGCCGACGGGAGAAAGAGGCACAACACGAGGAGCGACCATGCCCCGTGTTGGGAGTGGACGAGCATGAAGGGCTCGCGTTCGACTCCGCCTGCATGCATGCCACGGAGCAGCGCGCCGCTGAGCATGACGACGACCAGGGCAGACCACGTGAGCCAGACCTGCCATCGCCGCGTCCTGTCGAGGGCCGCCGTCCAGACCGGTTTGCGTGGTGTCGCAGGCACGTCGGGCATCATGGCGTTTCGCAAAGGCTCGGGCATGATGTGGACGACGCGCACCTTCGGCGCGGGTCGAAGAACCTCGCCACAAAGAACGACTCCGCTCCCGCCTCGGGGTGGTGGTCGATTGGGTCACAACGCAACACCTGCGGAGGCTAGCCCGGCCCCCCATGCCCTGTCCATGGGGTGAGCGGCACCTTGATGCAGGCGCGAGCGATCGGCGCCCACACCGCCGTGCGAAGCTGGCTCAACGCTCACCTCAGCTCGAACCCCATCTGCATCTTCGGGAACATGGCCACCACCTTGGCGACACGGTCATCGTGCTCGTTGAACGCCATCTTGGGTCCCGTCGGGTTCACGCAGCGGGTCGCGATGGTCGAGAGTCGGATCTGCACGCGGTCGAGGTTGTTGGCGTCAGCGCCGACGAGCTTGTCGACCTTCGCGACGAGCTCGACGAAGCGGGGCGAGCGGTCTTTGAGCCACGGCTCGAGTGCGTCGCCGATCTTCTTGCACTCGTGGCTCGAGTCCAGGGGCTTCATGATCTCCCAGGCGATGTCGACCATCTCCTTTTCGGGGGTGGCAGGCTTCTCTTCGCCGCCACAGGCGACGAAGGGGATGGCAAAGGCGAGCGCGAGCGACTTGGCGAATGGGAACATACGACGATGACTCTCTGGTGGAGGAAGACGATTGCCGGTGCGACCGCAGGCCCGCAGTATGAGCACCCCGCTGCCCGTCCGATCACACCGATCTCCCACGCGTATGTCCCTCCGTCGTGGTGGGCGTCCGCGCTGGCGTTCGGGGCACAAGGCTCTCTCAGCGAGCCAGGCAAGGTCGACATATTTCGGGCTATCTGGCGTCTCGATCGGAGGGCGAGGGGTTGCGCCTTCGCTTGCTGAAGCAGGCCTGGTCCTGGCTCGGTTCACGGATGCCCTATAGCCTATAGGACGATGCGGACGTCGGGGCCGGTCTCGAGCACGAGAGGGCCTTGGCAGGTGTAGATGTCGCCGTCGACCATGTAGTCGATGGAGCCACCAGGAGCCGTCAGTGTGACCTTCTTGGCGACCCGGTTCATGCCGTTGTGAGCGCCGACGGGCAGGCCGAGCCAGACCTTCGGCAGGTCGCGGACCACGGTCGCTGGAGTGCCGGTCAGCGCCAGCAGGTGGAAGGCGGACTTGAAGCGGTCAGCGAGGAAGAACGGTGTGAAGCCGAGCCCCACCTGCTCGACAGTGCCCGCTGTCACCGCCATGTAGTGGTTGGGTGCGATGTGTTCGCCATCGACGTCGAGCGTGAGCAGGGTAGGGGCAGCCAGCATCTTCACGAGCGGGCCCTGGACGAGTGCCGAGGCCGCCGCGTAGGCGATGGTCTTCGCGGCCGTGAGCGCGCTCGGGTCGTCTTTGCCGCGGCGATAATACTCGCGTAGGAACGACTGGAAGACCCCGGTTCCAAAGAGGAATCCGACGCGTCCGTCGGCGCGCAGGGTGGCGCGTTGCGCAGTCGCCGGCGGGGTGCCGTTACGCGTCCGCGCCAGCAGCCGCTCGAGGTTCTTCTCCGGGGTGCCACGCGGCAGGTGCATCGCGTTGGAGACCGTGTTCATCGTCCCGCCGCGTAGCAGCGCAAACGGAGGGAGCTCGTGTCCGGCCTGGCGATAGACCTCGTCGAAGGCCGCGATGGTGATCCCGGCCGTGCCATCACCGCCGGCGATGGCGACGACGTCGACGCCGTCCGCGAGAAAGTCCTCCGCCACCCGCTTCACGTGGTCGAGGTCCCGGCTCTCCGCCACGAGCCCCCGGTCGCCCGCCATCAGGTGCAGACGTCCTATGGCCGCAGGGTGATGCCGCAGATAGCGCGAGCGGGGATTGAGGACGATGCCGATGCGCGAGCCCATGGAGACGGCTTAGAACGCGAGGACGCGATGGTCAATCCAGGTCTGTGGTCACTTCCTGACCCCAGAACGACGAACGGCCCGGGGGTCGAGCCCGGGCCGCTGTGTGTTGCTCATGAGGCGACGAACTACTTGGCCGGGACTGATTCGAGAAACGCGTCCGCCTGGTCACCGCTCGAGTGATAGCCGGCCTGATAGGCGCCGCTTGCTCCGCCGAAGGCGCTGCCCTGGATGTAGCCGGTCTCGACGAGGCTACCCGGGTTGTTGAGGCCGTGGGCGAAACAGAGCGGTGCCGCGGTGCCGTCGGTCATCGGGATGCCGAGCAATCCGTTGAAGCTCACGGCCGGGTAGACCCCGTTCACGTCGGAGAGGAAGCCGGCTGCGTCGAACGTGGTCGTCGGGCCGTAGCCGTCATCCGGAGTCTCGACGGCGGTGGCGCCGTAACGGAGTCGGCAGTTGGTGAGCCCCTGCGAGGCGAGTGCCTCGATGTTGAAGGCGATGTTGTAGTAGACCTTGCCGCAGGAGGCGGTCGTGCCGTTGGGGCCGGGGCAGGTGAGCTGCTCCGCCCCGAAGTAGACGGCGTAGCTCAGCGTGTGCTCGATGCCGCTGCCGACGGCGCCGGGCGGGTAGTAGGCCTCGCCGTTGCCGCCGTCTTCGTTCGAGAGGTCGATGGCGAACGACACCTCGTCGTCGCACGACACGGTTGGCGCGCCCAGCACGAGGTCGGTCTCGCTTCCGGCTCCCGCCGTGCACGAGACGGCTGCGACGGCGGTGTGCTCGCGCCCGTCTTCACCGAAGAGGAGCTCGATGGGGGTGGTCGGAACCTGGACCCGGTTCTGGACGAGCTCGAAGGTGGTGCCCTGGGCTTCGAAGGTCAGAGGCGGCGAGCCAGCGACGCCGCCGAGAAAATAGATCGGTTCGCCCTGCGCGTTGACAAGAGCCCACTCCTCCCCGTTCCAGGCGGCGGGGACCTCGGTTCCCAGAGCGGAGTAGTAGTAGAGGATGAGGGCGTCCGAGAACCGAAGGGTCTTCGGGACGAGCTGCTCGGTGGTGTAGCAGGAGTCGAACTTCGCAGAGCAGAAGATGTCCTCGAAGTTCACGGCGATGTCGAAGAAGCCCTGCTGCGCATTGCGCATCACGGTCAGGTTGAACTCGACGAGGCTGTCGGCGTTGGGCAGGCACTCGACCATCTGGACGCAGTCGCCCGCGTCCTTGCACGGGTTGACGAACTCGGCGGGGCTCGCCTCGTCATCGAGCTCGGTCGCATTCGCGGAGAGGCTGTTGAGGACGAGCTGGACGTAGTTGTCGCCCGTGCTCGCGTCGCAGGGGCCGACGTAGGTGATGTCGCCCTGGCCGTTGCCATACTGGACGGAGCAGACGTCGTTGTTCGTCCACACGACGTCGGCGTCGTTGTCCGGGTCCGCGTCCGTCAGGGTCGCCGGGTCGCCGTTGTAGACGGTGATGCCGAAGCAGGCTTCGTCGATGCCGGGCAGGGTCAAGGGAGCGACCGCGATGGCCACCTCGGGCCCCGTCGGACCGGAGCCGGTGTCCGCACAAGCGGCGCCCAGAACAGGGACGGACGCGAGCGCGAGGACGCGCAACGAGTAGGCTTTCATAGCTTCTCCTTGGAAGAGACCCGCCGGACTGTGTGCAGCGCGAGCGTACCCTTTCCGCAAGGGGGCACTGCTCGAGGCGGATTCCGATTGAGGTCGCCGAGGACCCGCTCCTCTGCGACGCCTCCCATGACTATCACTCAACGCGGTTGCCTCGCCACCTCTGAATCGTAGGACAGCGCGTGCAGGTGACAATCGCCAGGGTATGTTCGGGGCAGGGTCGCGCTGCGGAGGTCCACGCAACTCCGTGCACGCCGAGTGCCTTAACGAGAAACGGCCCGGGGGTGAACCCGGGCCGCTTCAGGTCTCAGGAGAGACGAGCTATCACAGGGCGTCGGCGTCGAACGCGATGGCCGGCGTTCCGTCCGAGTGGAAGTCGGCCTTGGGGGACTCGCCTTCACCGAAGTTACCGCCACGCATGTAGCCGGTCACGACGCGGCTGCCGTCGTTGTTGAGGCCGTCGGCGAAGCAGAGGGCGCCGCCGGTCTTGCCGGTCATCGAGAAGCCGTTATTGCCGCCGAACGCGATGCCCGGGTAGACGCCGTTCGGATCGGAGAGCCGGCCGAAGTTGTTGAAACGCGTGCTGGACGTGTACTCCTCGGGCGCCTCGACGGCGGTGGCGCCGTAGAAGAGGCGGCAGTTGTTGAGGCCCTGGTCGACGAGCGACTGCAGGTTGAAGGCGATGTTGTAATAGACCTTGCCGCAGTTCTCACCCTCGCACTCGAGCGCCTCGGTGCCGAAGTAGGTCGCGTACGGGAGCGTGTACGTGACGTCGGTCGGGCTCACGAAGGTGGCCTCACCGTTTCCGCCCTCTTCGTTCTCGAGGTCGATGGTGAAGGAGACGCCGCCGTCGCACTTCACGGTCGGGGTCGACAGGAGGATGTCGGTGGTCTCGCCCGCGCCAGCGGTGCAAGCGACGGCCGCGACGGCCGTGTGCTCACGACCGTCGTCGCCATGGAGGAGGGCGATGGGACGACCCGTGCGCGAGGTTTCGGTGACGAGGGTGTAGGTGAAGTCGCCGAGGTTGACCTCGCCGGGCAGCGTGGGATTGTCGAGAGTCTGTGTCGGAGTCGGGTCGCCGAGCTTGCCGAACACGAGCCAGGGCGGGCCCCCGGTCACGTAGATGAGCTGCTGACGGTCCCCGATGTACTGGTAGTACGTGGTGCCCTGGTAATTGACAGTCGCGGGCGTCTGGGTGGCGACGACGTCGTAGCAGGAGTCGAACTTCGCCGAGCAGAAGATGTCTTCGAAGTTGACGACGATGTCGAAGAAGCCCTGCTGCGCGTTGCGCATGACGGTCAGGTTGAACTCGACGAGGACGTCGGCGTTCTCGAGGCACTCGAACTCGAGGACACAGTCACCGGGGGCGGCGCACGGGTTCACGAAGTCGGCCGGGCTGCCGGTCGCGCTCAGGGACTGGCCGTTGGCCGAGAGGCTGTTGAGCACGAGCTGGATGTGGTTGTTTTCGGTGACACCCGCATCGCAGGGGCCGATGTAGGTGATGTCGCCCTGGCCATTGCCGTACTGGCCTGAGCACACGTTGCTGTTCGACCACACCGTGTCGGTGCCCTGGACGCCCGGAACACCGTTGAAGACGGTGATTCCGAAGCAGGCCTCGTCGATGCCTGGCAGGCTCAACGCAGCGACGTCGATCTTGACCTGGGGGCCGGTCGGGCCGGAGTCGGTGTCCGCACACGCTCCGCCGAGCGCAGGAATGGACGCAAGCGCGAGAACGCGCATCGAATGGGCTTTCATAGCTTCTCCTGAGACGAGACCCACCGGAGGGGTTACGAACACGCCCTTTCCGCAAAGAGGCGTCGTTCGTGGCGGGCATCGGTGACGGTCGACAAGGACCCGCTCCTCATCGACTTGCCCTTTGGTTAACACCCCATCCGGTCTCATCACAACTGACTAGTCTTACCCCGCGGTTAAGACTGGGCGTCAGGAGGAGCAAACCACTGAGAATCTGTCCGATTGTTCGCCTCGGAAAAACTTTCAGGGTGGCGTCAGCTAATCGCCAGACCTGAGTTGTTCCGCACACCTACCGGATCGCGTTGGTGTTCGAAAATCCGGTCGGTCAGGCTTCGCTGCCAGGAATTACAAGGTCTTCCCGCGCGATCGGGTCCATGATCCCGCGCAAACGCTGTTCACGGATCCGGAGCAGGATGGCCGCAGTCTCTTCGATGGCGCGTTCCGACACGTCGATGACCGGCCACAACGGGTGGGCAGCGAAGAGGTCGCGCGCGTATTGTAACTCGCGCACGATGTGGTCGCGGCGCGCGTAGTCGGTGTCGTCCGGCATGTTCAGGGCGCGTAGGCGGGCCCGACGAATCCGGATGAGCGCACCTGCATTGATGGTCAGGCCGAAGATCTTGGCCTGCTCGATCTGTTCGATTTCGCGGGGCAGCGGGAGACCCAGCACCACCGGCACGTTGGCGACCTTCAGCCCGCGCTGGGCGAGGTAGGTCGACAGCGGCGTCTTCGAGGTACGCGACAACCCGACGAGCACCACGTCGGCCATGTGCAGCCCCTGAGCGGCCTGCCCGTCGTCGTGCTTTACCGCGAACTCCACTGCCTCGATGCGGTCGAAGTAGGCCTGATTCAGCTGGCCGAGACCTGGACGACCGGCCGGCTCCACCTCGAGGAAGGTCGACAGGCGACCCATGAGGTGGCCGATGAGGTCCACCGTCTGGAGGTGATAGAGCCGCGCCTTCGCCTCGAGCATCGAGCGCTGCTCAGGGTTGACGATGGTGTAGACGACGAGCGCCTGGTCCACCGCCGCCTGGCGCAGCGCCTCTTCGATCTGCTCATCCTTACGCAGGAGCGAGAAGATGCGCACCTGCGGCCGCGCCTCACGGAACTGGATGAGCGCCGCGCGCAGGACCCGCTCGGCGGTCTCTGCGGTCGCATCCGAGATGACGTAGAGGACCTTTGGAATGCTCGGCGCGGCGGGCTGGACCTCGTTCGTTTCGGGTGTGTCACTCATGAGCGTGCCCCGCCCGAGGCGCCAAGGCGCGACGAGAACCAGTCGATGAAGTCGATCTTCGTGAGGATGCCGACCAGATGCCCCATGTCCTCGACCACGACGACGCGGTTCTGCGAGAAGAGCTGGGCCAGCAGCGAGGTCTTGTTGTGCGGCTCGACGAGCGCGTAGTTGCCGCTGAGAAACCCGGCGATGGCGGTCTTGAGGTTGGCGCGTTGGTCGAGCAGCGCGCTCAGCATGTCGGCCTCGGCGATGAGGCCAACCATCTTGCCACCCTCGATGACGGGGAGCTGCGAGATGCCGAGGTCCTTCATGCGGCGGATGACCGACTCGAAGGTGTCCTCGGGGCGCGCGGTGACGACCTCGCGTTGCTGACGTGCAACGAGTGCCCCGATGGTGTCGCCGACGATGTCCTCGGGCTCGAGGAAGCCGCCTTCCTTCATCCAGGTGTCGTTGAAGATCTTGGACAGGTAGCGCACCGCCGAGTCCGGCAGGATACACATGATGTTGAGCGGCTGGCGGTTGCGCTCGGCGTATTTGACGGCCGCGCAAACGGTGCCACCGGCCGACCCACCCGTGTAGAGGCCTTCTTCGCGCACGATGCGGCGCGTCCACTGGAAGCACTCTTTGTCGGAGACACGGATGACCTCGTCGACGATTGAGAAGTCCATCGTGCTCGGCAGGAAGTCCTCGCCGAAGCCCTCGACCCGGTAGGTCGACGCGTTGGGCATCTTGCCCGTGCGAAAGTAGTCGTAATAGACGCTGCCGATGGGGTCGACGCCGACGATCTTGATGGAGGGCTTCTTCTCTTTGAGATAGCGCCCGGTGCCCGTGATGGTGCCGCCCGTGCCCATGCTCGACACGAGCACGTCGATCTCGCCGCCCGTCTGCTCCCAGATCTCCGGCCCGGTCGACTCGTAGTGGGCCACCGGGTTGCTGGGATTGTGGTACTGGTTGGCGAGGATGGCGTTGGGGGTCTCTTCGGAGAGGCGGCGCGCCACCGAATAGTAGCTGCGCGGGTCCTCGGGCTCGACGTTGGTCGGGCACACGACGACCTTGCTGCCAAAGGCGCGCAGGGCTGCCATCTTCTCTTCGGACATCTTGTCGGGCATGACGAAGATGGTCTTGTAGCCGCGCACCGCCGAGACCATCGCGAGGCCCATGCCGGTGTTGCCACTCGTCGCTTCGACGATGGTCCCACCGGGCTTGAGGCGCCCTTCCTTCTCGGCGTCGTCGACGATCTTGATCGCCGGACGGTCCTTCACGCTGCCACCCGGGTTCAGATACTCGAGCTTGGCATAGACCGACGCTGGCGCGACGTGGGCCGCGACCTTGTTGAGGCGCACGATGGGCGTGTGCCCCACGGCCGCGATGACACTGGAGAAGGCGCCTTTCATCAGATTCGTGGACGTCATGGGAGCTCGGACATCAATAGGGACGGATACGTTCGTTCGAGTGCACCCCGATGACGCCTCCCCTACGCAAGGTTGCGACAGGGCGGCCGACGAACGGGCGGATGCTATCCTCGCGACGTTTGCCCTGCAACCTTCGTGCGAGCCGGTCCGCTATTTGGGGTCGGCGACGGCCGCGGCACCCAACATCCCGGCGGTTGCGCCCAGGGTGCCATTGAGGATGACGACACCCTTCGACATGGAGCGGAAGGTGCGTATCCGGAGCTCATCGTCCATGGCCGGGCCGAAGTGGTGAAAGGCCCCGGCGATGCCACCCGCGACGACGACGGTGGTCATGTCGAGGGTGTGGACGAGAGCTGCAGCGGCTTGTCCGAGGTAGCGGCCGACCCCAGCGAACACCTCACGCGCGGCATCGCGCACGGGGCCGGGCTCACCGTCGGCGAGCAATAGCAGTTGGCGCGGGGCCTCGGTCGAGTCGGGCTCGACGAGCGGCGCGAGCACCGGGTGCAGGCGCATCGTCTCACGAAGACCGACCCGGCCGGCGTACTGTTCGAGGCAGCCGTGATTGCCACACCCACAAGGCCGACCGTCGGGCTCGACGGTGACGTGGCCGAGCTCGCCGGCCATGCCGCGTTCGCCGCGATACAGACGGCCATCGATGATGATGGCGCCGCCGACGCCCGTCCCGACCGTGTAGCCGAAGAGGGACTTTCGCCCACGCGCCACGCCATAACGCGCCTCACCGAGGATGACCGCGTTGGCGTCGTTTTCGAGCACGACCTTACGTCCGGTCGCCAGCGACAGCGCCTGGCCGAGCGGAAAGTCCTTCCATTCCGGGAAGTTCGGACTCTCGCGCACGATGCCTTCGGTCGCGTCGAGGACCCCCGCCGCGGCCAGGCCGACCGGCGACAGGTGGTGTGGGTCGAGCCGCGTCACGAGGTCGCGGAGCTGTTCGACGATGGCGGCAGGTGACTTGCCACGCGTGGGCTCGACCGTGTTCTCGACGAGCTCGTCGTCCACCACGAGGCCACCCTTGAGCCGTGTTCCGCCGAGGTCGATGCCGATGAGAGTGTGCCGTTGGGTCATTGGATCCTCCATTCGAGGCCTACCGCGAAGATCCCTCGGACCATGTCGACGTCGACCTCGCCGCTCTCGGTGGCGAGCGCCGAGCTCGAGGTGACGAGGTCGAGGTGAAGGGCCAGGCCAAGGACGTCCGAGAGATAGATGAGGACGCCGAAGTCGAAGCCGAAGCTGAAGCCGAGCGTGTGGGTGTCGACGCTGGCTTCGGGGCTGCCATCGAGCTGGGATACCTGGAAGCGCAGCTGCGGCGAGTGGGAGTGGACGGTGAGTCCGGGGCTCAGCGCGAGGTAGAGCGAGCCCCAGGTGTCCTCGATGTAGCGCCAGCGCAGGTTCGCGGCGACGCGGAACTGTGAGCCGACGCGGTCGTCGCGACTCACGCTGGCGAATCGCCACGAGGAGGCCGACTCGAAGAGGGCGCCGAAGTCGAGCCGGCTCGTGCGCCAGTGGGCGCCGACCCCGAGGACGAGGCCGGGGTCGCCGGTGGTGGTCAGGCCGACGTCCGTGGCGTTCAACGTCAGCGAGTCGGCAAACGTCACGCCCGAGCGGATCTGGAGCCAGCCGCCCGAGCCTGGGGGACCGACCCGACCCTCGAAGGCGTGGGCATCGGCAGGAGCGCCGAGTCCAACGGCGATGAGAATGCAGAGCCCGGTCGCAGACTTCATGCCGGGAGCATCGCAAATCCAAAGGGCCTTGGGAAGCGCGCGAAGTCGACGGGGCCATTACGCGCCGGGTCCAAGACGCAGAAACGAAAACGGCCGGTCCCCATCAGGAACCGGCCGCCTTCGACGAGCCGACTTCAACGTCGGCGTCGCTCACTCATCGGACACTCAGAAGGTCGCGACACCGAGGGTGTACTCGACGGCTTCCGTCGCGTTGCCCTCGTAGCTGATGACCTCGACGAAGTACTTGCCGACCGCGAGGGCCGTGCCGTCGATGACCTCGGGCTGGTCGAGGACCGAGCCGTCGAGGAACTCGCCGTCTTCCGCGTAGAGGTACATGTCGAGGTCCGACTCGCCCGTCCAGGTCAAGGTGAAGCGGACATTGCCGGCCGTCGTGAGGTCGAGGACGTAGAAGTCGCTCTCGAGCTCCGAGGCGGTGTCGCCTTCGCCGCAGACCTTGCTGGTCAGCGGCGTGCCGATCGCGATGGCCGTCGCGCCCATCGGGCCGTCGTCAGCGTTCTCACGCGCGGTGTCGTCACCGGTGCAGACGTCGACGACGCCGCAGCTCGGTCCGGTCGTCTCGTTGGGGAGGCAGACCGGGGTTGCGGCGGTGCAGTCGAACGACGAGGCGCAGACCACGCAGACACCCTGGGTCGTGTCGCAGACCTTCTCGGTCGCCTCGTCAGCGCAGTCCTGGTTGGTCGTGCACTCGGGGACGATGGTGGTGATGTCGAGCGTGTAGGCGACCGCGGCCGCGTCCGAGCCCGAGTAGAGGTAGACGAGGACGTAGTAGGTGCCCGCGGGGAGGCCGTTCTCGACCGCTTCTTCCGGGTTCTCTTCGCTCTCGCCAGCCACGATGCCCGTGCCGTCGGCGGCGAAGAGGATGACGTCGAAGTCCATCGTCGTCGCGGCGGCGTGGGTCACGACCGCTTTGAAGTTGGTGATCTCGGTGGTGGTGAAGGTGTACCAGTCGGTCTCACGGGCGGTCGTCCCGACGCAAGCCGAGGCGGCGAGCTGGGTGCCCGGGGTCACGGCCGCGGCCTGGAGCGGGCCGTTGTTGGGCTCGAGGTTGTCGTCGCCCGTGCAGATGCCGGTCTGGGTCGTGCACGAGGTCGTGTCGTTCGCGAAGACGCACACCGGGGCGGCGGCGTTGTCGCAGTCGAAGGACGACAGGCAGGGCACGCAGGTGTTGTTGTCGGTGAGGCAGAAGGGCTTGCCAGCCTCGGTGCACTGGGCGTCGGTCGTGCACTCGGGGTCGAAGACCATGTCGACGGACTCGATGCAGTACTGCTCGCCGTTGGCGACCGGCGTCGAGCGGAACGACTCGCTGTTGATGGTGACTTCGATGGCCTTGAAGTCCTTGAGCTTCGCGGTCACCGTGCCGGCTTCCTGGTCGATGGCCGTGACCTCGATGGTGCCCTCGGTGCCAAAGAAGGTCTTGGCGCAGGACTCACCCGAGCAGTCGGCGTAGATGAGGACGCACGTCGAGCAGGTCTCGTAGTTCTGGTCGGCCGAGTTCGACCCGATGGGGTAGATCCCGACGCCGGTCAGCGGTGAACCGCCGCCCACGTCGTAGAACTCGACGGTGACGAACGAGGTGTCGTTCTCGACACCAAACTGGGTGTAGTCGAACTCGGCGTCGTACTCGAGGAAGGCGCCGGTCGGCGTGAAGCCTTCGCGGTCGCAGGTCGCGACGACGGTGTCGGGGGTCGTGTCCGGGGTGCCGTCAGGGGTGACGTCCGGCGTTACGTCGGGGGTGACGTCCGGTGTTACGTCGGGCGTGACGGTTGCGTCGGCGTCCGGGGTGTTCGTCGTGTCGTTGTTGGCGGGGGTTGCGTCGTCACCGCAGGCGGCGAGACCCACGGCGAGGCCGCAGATGGCGAAGAGCCTCATGCTCGTTGTTCTCATGTCTTATCGTTCTCCGAAAAATGAATTGCCTAGGACCGCGCGTGACACCGTGGGAGCTCGGGGATGAATCGACGCCCACGGAACGGACATCCGCCGTCCGAACCGACGCAAGCTAGCAGAACGGTGCAAAGGGTGCTAGTCGCGCTTCGATGCGAGCTCACGTGTTAGTTGATTTGTTCGTTCCGGCCCGCCTGGGAAGCCCCCGCGAGCTACAGTTCGTGGCTGCGAAAGCGGGTCTCGATGCTATCGTTCGGGTGGCCGATGACCCCGACGAGCTACCCACAAACGAGGAGCTCTCGGAGCTCGACCCCGACGGCCCAGCGGTCCTGACCGCCACCAGCGTCGTGGGGCCGGGCTTCCGCTTCGCGTGCCTCTTGCCTCTTGACCGGGCCACCAGTCTCGAGTCACTCGAGGCCACCGGCGACGCGCGCCTGATTCAGGCGACTGTGAACGAGCTCGGTGGGTTGGCGCTTCCGGTCACGCCCCGGCAGGGGCCGACTGGTTCGGTATCCCGCCAGGCGCCCGTCCTGGGCGGCCAACGCGCCGGAGTCGTCGCGCTGACGATCCCCGGCAGCCACCTCGGTCGTGACCTCGACCTCGAGGACACGGTCATCGCCGAGCGACCCATCCTCGGCGGCTCGGGTCCGTTCGCGACGCTCGACGAGGTAGGGCGTTACGCCTCGCTCGTGGCCGTGGCCGTGCGCGCGGTCCCAGGCTCTGATGAGGTGCCAGCCATGCGACCGAACCAGGTCGCCATCGGGGCGCTCGCCTCGGCCCTGGCGAGTGGGCGCGGCTTCGCCGTGGAGCTCGCAGTGAAGCGACCGCAGCTGTGGTTGCCCGACCCGAGCGAAGGGCGAGAAGAGGGCGACGACCCGCGGGGAAATCGTCGTCGTCGTCGGCGCCGGGGACCGAAGCCCAACGCCTGAGAGTGGGCTGCGAGGCCCTTTGCGTGGCTCAGATTTGTTTCACGTCGGCGGCGCTGACCCAGCCGCGGCGACCGCTGCTGAGCTCGACCTGGAGCCACTCGCCCTCGCTGTCGACGATGAGGACCTCGATGCCTTCCGGCAGGTCCTTGCCCTGAGCGAGCTCGTGGCGGCCGTCGCGCAAGAGCGAGTCCGAAGCCACGACGACGCCGAGCTGGTTGTCGCCTTCGGTGGCGACGCGCCCCCAGACCAGTAGACCTGCGAGCAGTGCCACGAGGCCAGCCGCGATGGCGAGGCGGCCGGGCCAGCGGGCGTCGGGTCGCAGACGGCGCGCGATGAGTAGGGAAAACAGAGCGGCCCACACGACGAGGAAACCCAGCGAGAGCGGCAGCTCATCGAGCAGGTGGGTCACCTGATAGAGCGCGTCGGCAGGGCTTGCAAAGACCAGCGCCGAGTCCGAGGTCGCGCGATAACGGGCCTGGAGCGTACGTCGTGCTGCGTCGAGGTTCTTGTCGAGCGCGTCATTGAGCTTCGAGTCGGGCTCGAGCTTCTGGGCGCGCCTGTAATAGAGGATGGCCGAGCCGTAGGCGCCGCTGCGGAAGCAGGCGTTGCCGAGGTTGTGATAGAGGGCAGGGTCCTCGATTTCGAAGCGCTCGACGATGTCGGCGTAGGCCCTTGCGGCGCCGTCCCAATCGCCGGCGAAGTACTTCTGGTTGGCCAGCCCAAAGAGCGCTTGCGGGTCGCCGGCTGTGGCTGGGCCCACAGCAGGGGACGAGGCCCGTGTGGTCGGTGTGGCCGGGGTCGGTGCCGGGGCGGGCCCGGGAGGTGCGGCTACGACGGTCGAGCCCATCAGAGCCGCCAGCAGGAGGGACAAGGTGATGCGGGATGCGCGGCCCATCACGGTCTCCTCTCCGGGGTGATACGCTCGAGCTCGTCCACGAGTGTGCTCACGCGCGTCGCGGCCTCCTTCATCTTCTCCGATGCGCTTCCCGAAGGTGCGAAGCGGGCGAAGTCGCAGTTCTCCATCTCGACGACCCAGCGGTCGGCGAGCTCCGGCGGGTAGCCGACGGCGCGCGCGGCGAGGCGAACCTCGCTGTGGGTCATGCCGGTCGCTGGGATGTTGGCGCGTTCCTCGAGATAGCTCGTCAGCGTGCGCGCGAGCTGGCCGTAGAAGTCTTTGACGAGCCCGTCGCGCAGCGCGTTCTCGGCCGCCTTCATACGCTTCTTGGCGTTGGCGTGGGCCATTCTCGCGGCCCGCTGTGAGGGGTTCTGGGCGTCGCTTCGACGGCGCCGATGGCGCAGCTCGAAGGCGAAGAAGGCCAGCAACGGGAGCGCCAGCGCGCCGAGATAGAGCGGGTTGGTTGCGACCAGCCCTCGGCGCTGTGAGCCGAGCGGAGCGGTCTCGATGATGGGGCCGACGTCTTCGCCGAGCGCCATGGCCTGGTCGCTCTCGGCCGAGATAGGAGCCCCGGTCACCTCCACCTGGCGTCCCGGAGCCTCCACCGTCTCGTAGCGCTTTGCGTCGGGCGCCCAGAAGCTGAGCCGAGCGGTCGGGGTCATGATGTTGCCCGGCCTCTTCGCGGACACGAGCCACTGGAAGATGCGGCTGCCGCTCATGCCTGCGAGTCCCTTCTGGACCCGATCCTCGGCCTGGCCACTCAACGGGGAGACCTCGAAGTCGGGGCTCGCGCTGAGGGATGGGGGTTCGAGAGCCTGCAGGTTGCCCTGGCCGGAGACCTCGACCCGGAGGATCATGCGTTGACCCGTCTTGACACGGGTCGCGTCGGTGCCTCGATCGTCGAGTATCTTGGCTGTCAAGGTAAAGCGTCCCACGTTGCGCGCCGAAAAGTCGGCGGGGCGGTCGGACTTCGGCAGGTCGAGGATGTCGAGGTGGAAGGGGGTGGACGCGCGAAGCAGGCGGCGGGTGGACGACAGGAAGCCGCCCTCCGCGATGGGGACACGCAGGGTCGTGCTGTCGATGAGGACCTTGCCTGCCTTGAGCGGAGTCGCGAGCTTGGCGAAGAGAGGAAAGACCTCGAACTGCGCCTGTCCGATAGAGCGGCGCTGGCTGGCACTGGCGGGGTCGATCTTGAGGTCTTCGACCAGCAGGCCGTCGAGCTTGGAAGCCTGGACAAGCTCGGGGTTGCGGGGCTGGAGCTCGGAGCGGACCCAGAGCTGTAGCGTGAGAGGGAAGGGCTCACCCACGTAGAAGGTCGTGCGCTGCACCTCCCAGCGGATGAAGGCCGGCTCGTTGGCGTATGTCGCGAGGTCGAGCGCCTGGTCGGCGGACACCGGCTCGGGCGCTTTGGGCTCGGTCACGGTGATGGTGATGGCCGGTGCCTCGGCGACAGCCCGTCCCCGGTTGATGGCGCTGACCTTGCCGATGGTGAGCGTGCCGGCCCGCTTCGGTCGCAGGACGACCGTCTGCGAGACACGCCGGCTACGGCCCAGGTCGATGGAGGTCTGGCTCGATTGCCCCGTTATCTCGAAGTCCGAGACATCGGGGCCGTTGAGCTCGGTCGCGCCCGAGACCGTGATCTCCAGACGGAGCTCGTCTTCGAGGCTCATCGTCGTGCGGTCGACCTTCATCTCGACGCTGGCCTGTTGCTGGGCTCGGGCGGTTCCGGTCAGCGTGGTCAGGCCCGTGAGACAAGCCACGGTCATGACGAAAGGCAACACGAGGGAGTGCCCCGCGGTGCGGGGGGCGGCTTGGGCACGAGCGGAAATGGTGGGCCGCATCACCAGTCCTTGAGGGGTTTCTGATTGGCGAGCGGCGATTTTTTGGCCGCGTCACGAGCCGGGAGATTCTCGGGGTTCTTGTCGAGGTTGTCGAGGGCTTCCTTGAGCGGGTTCTGCTCCTCTTTCTTGTCCTTCGGGTCTTGCGGGTCTTGCTGCTCGTCTTTGGGCTCGTCCTTCTTGTCGTCCCCGTCCTTTGGGTCTTGCGGGTCGTCGGACTCTTCCGACTCGTCAGAGTCTTCGCCCGAGTCGCCGCCACCGCCAGAAGGCTGGTCGAGGCGCAGGAGGTAGAAGTTCTCGCCGTCGGCCTTGGCTTTGATTTGTAGCTTGTAGGTCTTGGGAGCAGGCGCGTCGGGGGTCTGGACCGGCGCGGTGTCGGGGGTGGTCGGCGCCTGCGTGTCGGGCTTCTTGTCGTCCTTGGGAGCCATCGGGAGGGCCACGACCTCACCGTTCTGCTCGGGCGAGCTCAGCTCCGAACGCGAGAGCTCGGTCGTGCCAGCTTCGTCCCAGAGGACCATGTCGAGGTCCCCCTGGGCGTGGTCGAATGTCATCGAGATCATCTCGGGTTTCTCGCCCGTGCTGGTGAACGACCACCAGTCGGTGTCGCCCGGGCAGACACGTGCGAAGACGACCGGCGGACCCTGCTGGGGCGCGGGCATAGGCACTGCCCCATCGGGGCTCGGGGCGCCCCCTCCTTGGGGGTCTTGTGGGGCGGAGGCTTGTGCGAAGTCGGTGGCGTATTCGGGCAGGTCGTTGTCCTCGAAGCGGTCGTCGCCCTCGGGGCAGGGCGGGACGATCTCGACCTGAAGGCTGTAGCGGCCTTCGAACGGTTCGCTCTTGTCGGGGCCGAAGCCACGCTCGGCCGAGCGGACCCGGATGAGGTAGCGACCAGGGCCGGGGGTCAGCAACGTCGAGACCCGCGAGAGGCCGGTCGGAGCACCCTTTGCGCGCACGGTGCCGGTCTCGTCGAGGATCTCGACCTCGAGGCCGGGGACGACCGGCGCGTCGTCCTTCTTGGCTTTGTCCTCTTTGTCCTTTTCGTCGCCCTTGGGTTCCTCGGGCTGGGCGTACAAGAACAGGCTCTCGCCTTCGGCGAGCACAAGCGCGTACCAGTCCTCGTCGCCGGGGCAGGCCTTCAGGTCGGGCACCGGGCCCGGCGTGATGGTCGTGGCGACGGCCACCGTGTCGTTGTCTTCGAAGGTGTCCTCGGTCTTGCCGCAGGCCGGCTTCACGACCACCTCGAGTCCGTAGGACACCTCGTCGAGGTCGATGTTCGTCTGATGGACGACCCACCGTCCTTCACGCATCGGCGGCACCGTGAAGCGGACTTTGTCGCCGCTCATCGGGATCTCGGTGACGCGTTCGCCATCCGGTGCGAACAGCTCGAAGCCGAGCTTGCCGGCCTCCTTCGGAACGGTCACGGCCACCTCGACGCGGTCCCCCGCAGCGAGGTCGAGCGCGTACCAGTCGTCATCGTCGGGACACGAGAAGAGCTGCTCACGGAAGCGAAGGACGTCTTTGGACGCCGCCTCGCTCGGGGCCTGGTTCGGGTCGGACTCGGAGGCGACGGGCTCTTCCACGCCGACCTCGAGCAGGCGAGCCTCGGTCTTGGAGTCGTTGTTTTCGAAGGTGTCGTCGCGGGTTGCGCACGGCGGGTCGACACGCAAGAGCGCGACTTCGAGCGTGCGGCGGGACTCGGCGTCGGCCGGGTCGAGGACGAGCGCCTCTTCCAAGAAGGTCACGGCGAGCTTCCAGGTCTCGATGGCTTTGTTCTCGGTGCTCGCCTCAGTCGTCGCCGCATCGGGGGCGACGGGTGCAGCCGACGGGTCGGCCGTCGGGTCGGGGACCGGGCTCTCACCTGGGGTCCGCTCGATGGCGAGCGCTTCACGCGCATACGCGAGCCCCAACGCTGCTTTGATGCGCTGCTCGAGGGTCTTGTCCTTGGTGTCCAGCGCTCTGAGAAGCAGATCCGCCGCGGCCTTGTGGTCGCCGGTCGCGCTGGCCGCGATGCCGCGCAGATAGTTGAGCGGCGGGCTCTCGGGCAGGGTCGTAGCGGCCTCGTCGTAGCGGGCCTTGGCAAGGTCGACCTTGCCCTCACCGAGCGACGCGTTGCCCGACTCGACCGTGCCGTCGTTGGTCTGAAAGGTCGACTCGCAGCCGGCAAGAGCGGCGACGGTCGAGACCAGGGCGACCCCGAGACAGAGGAGAGAAGAGTGATGCCAGGAAGTTCGTTTCATGTGCGCCGCTTCCTCCGGCCAGAGAGCCAGAGCTCACCCGCAAGCAGGATGAAAGCCGGCAGGACCGCCCACTCGAAACGTTCCTCACCGAGGTCCTGGTAGACCGTGGCGTATTCGGCGCGTTCGAGCTTCGACAGCGCTTCGAGCAGGCCCTGGCCAAGCCCCTCGGGCCCGAGCAGGAAGTAGTCGCCGCCGGCCTTGCCTGCGATGTCCTTCAGGAGCTTCACGTTGAGGCTCGAGAAGATCGGTGTGACCCCATCGGGCCCCTTGACGGTGCCCTTCACGCGGCCGTCGCCATCGATCTCCAGGACCGGCCGGCCCTGCGGTGTCCCGACCCCGACGGTGAAGACCTTGACGCCCCGCTTGGCCGCTTCGTCCGCCGCTGCGAGCGCGTCGCCCTCGTGGTCCTCGCCGTCGGTGAAGAGCACGATGGCCTTGTGTTTGGCTCCTTCGAACGGGGTGAGCTCGACCTCGTAGCTGTCCGTCTCGTTGTTCGGCGTGAGCTCGTTCGGGAAGAGGGTCGCTAGCGCCTGCGTGAGGCCACGTCCGATGGCCGTACCGCCGCGCGGCATGTCCTCGATGCGGAAGGTCTGCAGGTCGTTTCGAATGACCGCGAAGTCGCCTGTCAGGCCGGTCTGCTCGAAGGCGAGGCCGGCGAACGGGACGAACGCCGCGCGCCCACCGGACAAGGCCGACAGCGTCCGCTCGATCTCGTGGCGAGCCGCCCCGAGCCGGTCCGGCACGACGTCGGTGAGCTTCATCGACTTGCTCGCGTCGAGCACGAAGACGACATCGATTCCGAGTGCCTTGACCTCGTCCTCGGCGGCGCCCCAACGCGGCTTCGCAAGTCCAATGACCAGCAGTCCCGCGGCTGTGACGACCATCGCTGCGCGTGCCACATCACGCGCCGTTGGGGCCACATCCAAGAGCCGCCCGAGCGGGCCCCGAGCGCTCAGCTCGCGGCGTTTACCCGTGCGCCACAGGATCCAATAGATGAACCCGAGAATGAGGATGGGGATGACGACGGCCTCGACCGGGATCCCCGGGGCACCCCAGCTCAAGGTGTCGGCCTGTCCGAGTAGCGGCGACATCATGCGACCACACTCCGGTAGAGGCTCATCCGCAAAGCCCACTCGAGCAGGATGAGGCCGAGGGCGACCAGCAGCGGTATGGGGAAGACGTCGACCTCGTTCGACTCGATTTCACTCACGAATGCGGTGCGCGCGAGATCGGCCACGTCCTCGCGGAACTTCTCGGCGTTGTAGCTCTCGTAGTATTTGCCTCCGGTCGCGTCCGCGATCTCCTTCAAGAGCTCGGGGTCGATGGCGAAGGGCTCGTCGGGCGGTTCGTACACCGGCAGGCCACGTGAGGTCTTCATCGCACGACCCAGGCGGTCGAGCCGCGGCACATACATCTCGCCCTTGCCGCCGACCTGGAAGGTATAGACGCGGATGGCCTCGTCCTCAGGCAGGTCACGCAACAAGCCCGCAATCGACTGGGCCGTCGTCGTGCCACCCATCTCTTTGCCGTCGGTGATGAGGACGATGACCTTCGACGTTGCGCCAGCAGTGCGCGCGAGCTGGCTGTAGGCGCGGCGTAGGGCGTCGCCGATCGCGGTCCCGCTGCCGTCGATGGTGCAGCCGTTGGCGCATTGACCGGACGAGCTGCGTGGCCCCTGGTCGAGCACGAGCTCCGAGAGGCTACGCACAAGGCGCGCGTGGTCGTGGGTCAGCGGATATCGCACCCACGCGTCCTGGCCGAAGATGACGAGGCCTATCTGGTCGGCGCCGGCCTTGTTGCGCTCGACGACGAAGCGTTTGAGGACCTCACGCGCGATCTCGAAGCGGTTGTTCGGGGTCTCGTTTCGCTCGAGTGTCTCCATGAGGGTCTTGGCCGGCATGTCGACGGCATACATGGAGCGCGACATATCCAGCGCCAGCATCATCGCGACGCCCTCGCCGCGGGCCACGTCCGCGCCCGGGACCCGTGGGCGTGCGAGCGCCACGACGAGCGACAACAGAGCCAGGATACGCAGCGCGTCGGGCAACCACCACAGCGTGGCTTTGACGCTCGGCACGGCGATGAGCGACGCCGCAGTCGGGATCGGCATCCGGCCCTTACCGGTGCGCGAAACGACGCGCCAGATGAGCGGCACGGCGAGGACGGCAAGAAGCAAAAACCAGGGAGCGCCGAGGCTCATGAGTGGGCCTCCCCGGACGTCTGCGGAGCTGGCGGCACGCCTTTGGGCGGGGTCTGAATCGGGGCCGTCGCCGCCGTCGCCTGCTCAGTTCGGCCTGCGCGACCCGGTCGGTCACGGACGACCTCGGTGTCGGCGAGCATGTCACCCAGGCGAAGCCCGAGCGGGTGCTGGCGCAGGACGAGCCATTCGATGGGCAGCGTGAGCGGCCACACGAAGAGCAGGAGGTTACGGGTCATGAGGCGCTTGAGCTCGGGGCGGGTCTGCTCCTTGTCGCGCCGCACGGCGATGATCCGCATGACCTGTTTGCCAGGGCTCTGGCCAAAGGCATCGCGTACCGCAAGAACGAGTCCGACGAGAACGAGTGCGAGCCACCCCAATTCGATGACGCCGCCAAGGAACAGGCCGAGCATCGCGAAGAGGCCAAGCGCGCCTGCGATGAGTGCATCGATGAGCCCCGCGAAGAGGCGCTGACGCGACGAGGCGGGCTCGGCGCGGACATCGATTTCTTCGGCCTTTTCTTCAACGATCCAGGTCGCTTGCACGATCGAACGCACGGTCGTTGCAGGGCGTCGCGCCTCGTCTTCGGGCGGCATGAGGCGCGCGAACTTCACGAGGTCGGCATCTTCCAGGAGCTGGCGGACCTGGGCCACCTCTATCCCTCGCAGGTCGAGGGTCGGGAGCTGCCGCATGAGCTCGTTGGTGGTCATCTCGAGTGCGTCGATGTTGTAGCGACGACCGAGGTACTCACGCAGCGTGTCGACCGTCTCGGCGACGCGTCGACCACCGTCGAGCTCGGCGTCGGACTGGGCTTCGATACGCGCGAGCCGCTCCATCGCGACCTCGATGGCAGGCCGTGGAGGCGCCTTGGGCTTGAGCGCGTCGAAGCGTTGGCGCAGGGCGAGGACGAGCACCCAGCCGATGAGGGCTGCGACGACCAGAGCGCCAAGCACCGACAGGATCCAGATGAGGACCCAGTTGGTCGTGACGATGTCGACGAGCGGTGGCGACTTGCCGAGTGCTGGGTCGTTGTCGTTCTCGAGGTGGCCGCGGATATAGATCCGAAGGGGCAGGGTAGAGACGCTG
Source organism: uncultured Myxococcia bacterium (assembly GCA_942493285.1). Taxonomy (GTDB): domain Bacteria; phylum Myxococcota_A; class UBA9042; order PHBI01; family PHBI01; genus WYBB01. The sequence goes on along the minus strand of OW818691.1, from coordinate 2,768,807 downwards.
CCCTCGGCGTTGCTGGCGGTGCGGTAGGGCACCTCGATCGGCGGCAGCTTCTCGATGCCCATTCGGACCGGCAGGATCGTCCAGCGTCGGGTCGTCGTCTTGACATCACCCTCGACCTTTTCGATGCCCTTCTCGGGGGCGACGATCTCAAACGTGCCGACCGCCGGGAGCAGCGGCAGGAAGACCTCGGTGTCACGTCGCGAGGTGGCCGTCAGCTCGAGGATGAGTGGCTCGGCGAGGCGCACCTCGAGTGGGCGACCGTCCTCCGCCGCAGCCGGAGCGCCCGGTGGGGTGGTCGGATTCAACCCCTGTGGGTCCGCGGCCTGAGCATCGGGTGAGGTCGCCGGCTTGGGAAACACCCGCAGCGAAAGCTCTATCGGAGGCGGGGCGAGAGCGTCCGCAGGCGGGGTATTCGCCGGCTCGCTCGGGACCTGCGCGACCAGTAGCGCGATGAGAAGCTCGACCATCATGAGCGCCTCGCCCGCAGCTCGAAGAACTGCACGATGGCGCGGGCATAGCTGCCGCCCGTGTCGACCTCGATGGCGTCGAGCTTGAGCTTCCGAAAGAGGTCTTTCAGCCCGGCCCGATGCAGGCGAGCGGCCTCGGCATAACGCTCACGGAAACGTTTGGAGTCGGTGTCGATCCAGACCTCGCGGCCGGTCTCGAGGTCTTGCGCCAGCACGAGTCCAATCCTGGGCAGTGTGTGCTCCATCGGGTCGCCGACGATGATGGGCACGAGATCATGGCGGCGTGCGACGATGCGCAGGGCCGTCTCATAGGTGGCGATGGGCTGCATGAAGTCGGACACCAGGAAACAAATCGACTTACGCGCGTTGGTGCGGGTCATCCATCCGAGAGCCTCGTCGATGCGTGTCCCGCGCTGCTCGGGGCGGTGGCGCAAGACGTCGGAGATGAGGCGCAGGACGTGTTTCTTTCCCTTCTTCGGAGGGACGATGTGCTCGACGTGGTCGGTGAACATGGCGAGGCCGACGCGGTCGTTGTTCTTGATGGCCGAGAACGCCAGCAGCGCCGAGAGCTCGGCCGCAACCTCCCGCTTCAGCTGCAGATTTGAGCCAAACCTGAGAGAGGCCGAAGCGTCGACGAGCAACATCACCGTGAGCTCACGCTCCTCGGTGAAACGTTTGACGAAGGGCTCGGTCGAGCGCGCCGTCACGTTCCAATCGATGAAGCGGATCTCGTCGCCGGGCTGGTACGGACGCACCTCGTCGAAGCTCATGCCCCGGCCCTTGAAGACCGAGTGGTATTGGCCCGCGAGCTGCTCGTTGACCTTACGCGTCGTGACGATCTCGATCTTGCGGATACGCTTGATGAGCTCCTTGTGATCGAGGCCGACCCCGTCGTCGTCGGGCAGCGGGAAGGCGCGCTTGTCGCCGGTCGCGATGGGGGGAGCGGGTCTCGGCGAAGAAGGCCGCGCGCCGCGATGTCGTTGAACGCTCATCGGACTGCCTCTCAGGGAACCTCGACCAGCTCGAAGAGGCGCTTCACGAGGTCGTCCGAGGTGAGGTTGTCCGCCTCGGCCTCGTAGGTCGGGCTCACGCGGTGTCGCAGCACTTCGAGGCCGACCGACTTGACGTCTTCCGGCAGGACGAAGCCGCGGTGGCGCAGGAAGGCGTGGGCCCGGGCGGCGCGCGCCAGATAGATGGTCGCACGGGGCGAAGCGCCGATCTCGATGAGGTTGTCGAGCTGGCCCTTGCCGACCGTCGCCGGCTCACGCGTCGCGAACACGAGGTCGACGATGTACTGCTTGATGCGGTCGTCGAGGTAGACCTGCGAGACGACGTTCTTGGCCTTGGCGAGCCGCTCGAGCGTGATGACCGGCTTGGGCTCACGCATCATGTCGCCCGTCATCATGTCGAGGATCTTCCGCTCCTCGTCGCGGGTCGGATAGCCGACGACGACCTTGAGCATGAAGCGGTCCGTCTGCGCCTCGGGCAGGGGGTAGGTACCTTCCTGCTCGATAGGGTTCTGGGTCGCCAGCACGAGGAAGGGCTCTTCGAGCTTGAAGGTCGTCTCGCCGATCGTGACCTGGCGCTCTTGCATGGCTTCGAGCAGGGCCGACTGGACCTTCGCGGGTGCGCGGTTGATCTCGTCCGCCAGCACCAGGTTCGCGAACAGGGGCCCCTTGCGGGTCGCGAAGTTTCCGGTCTGCTGGTTGTAGATCATTGTGCCGATGAGGTCGGCGGGCAGGAGATCCGGCGTGAACTGGATACGCTGGAAGCGCGCCTGGATGGCCTGCGCGACGGTGTTCACGGTGGTCGTCTTGGCGAGACCCGGGACACCTTCGAGCAGCACATGGCCGTTGCTCAAGAGGCCGATGAGGATACGCTCCACCATGTGGGTCTGGCCCACGATGGCCTTCTGGACTTCGGCCAGGACGTCGTCCACGAAGGCGCTCTCGGCCTTCACCAGGTCATTGACGACGCTGATATCCCCACGCATGGCAACCTCCTCATGAGTCACGCTCGATGATGCTCCATCGCGCGGGCCGCTAACGACGTCCCGGTCAGGATGCATTCCCGGTGGCAGAACCCGGGACGGTCGCGCTTATAGGGACGATCGCCAGCATGGGCAAGAGGCCTGTCGGCCCGCACGACCGGCACCATCTTTCGAGCCGGAGCCTTCAGTGGGTGAAGCGGCGGATCGTCTCCGAGTCGTCGGCCGACCCGATGGTCTTGCCGCAGGTGAGGCAGCGGAAGTCCACACGGCGCGGGGCGGCCGTGATTCCGAACAGCAACGTCAGGTTGGCAAAGAACCCGTAGGCCGGCTCGCTGACGACGGCCTCGTCCTCGAAGGTCTTGAGGCAGCCGCATTCGACTGTGACCGGCGTCGGTTTCTTCGGGTCCATGGGCGCATGCACACCGCGGTGACCGCGCGGTGTCAAGGGTAACGTGACGCGTCGTGCGACGTCGGATGTGACCGGATCAGCAGGTGGCGGCCTCGCGCACCCAGCTGATGTAGCTGCGCGACCCGTCGACCACCTCGAGCGATAGGACCTCGGGTACGGTGTAGGGGTGGATCTCGGTCAGGCGGGCCTCGAGCTGCGCGAAGTTCGCCGCCGGGGTCTTGATGACGAGCATCGTCTCGTCGTCGCTCTGGATCTGGTCTTTCCACCAGTAGAGGCTCTTCACGCCGGACACGACGTTGACACATGCGACCAGGCGCTCTTCCAGGATGACCCGCGCGATACGCTCGGCGTGGTCCGCAGGACAGGTGCACAACACGACGCGGATGTCAGTGGGCTCGGCGCTCATCGGGTTCCTTGTTGGCGGGGCTTCACCGGACTGGGAGCTCATCGTCGACGCGGGCTGGCGCTGCCGACAGCGGAACGGCTATTGGGTTGTCGGCGCATCGTCAAGCATGGGGTCCGTCGCCTCACGGCGCTGAACAGCTATTCAGGGCCGCCACGACTCATCCCTTGCGTTCCCGCCCTACATTCGTTAGGAGCCTGCGCCCGAGCCTGGAGGCAGTAGATGAGCAGCTCAATCACCGCAGACCTACATACCGACACCCGACTCATCGAGCGGAACCTCGCCAAGGGCTTCATCTCCCGCAAGGAAGCCGCCAAAGCCATCGACCACCTGCCCGACGTGGTGGAGAAGGCCGAGTGGGTCACGATCGGCGACGACGTCGACGCTGACGAAGAGGAATGAACGTGGCGGCCCCCAAAGGTGACGCGGACGGGATGCTCGGTGACATCGACTTCTCGACCTTCGTGATTTCGCTCGGCTCGAGCGCCGCGATGCAGCTCGACCCGTCCAACGAGAACTACGACCTGGCGCTCGCCAATCAGACCATCGACATCTTGTCGATGCTCGAGCAGAAGACCGCCGGAAACCTCACCGCGGAAGAGGCCGATCTCCTGGGCGGCATTCTCTATCAGACCCGGCTCGCCTGGGCCGACGCCCGGAAGGCTTCGGCTCAGGGCGACTGAGAACGACGCGTGAAGCCGAGGGGGCACCACAAGGCGTCGCCTCGCGCGTTCGTCGCTCTGTCGATCGTCGTCATCGGGTTCAGCGCGTGTGGTGAAGGCCGGCTTCCCGGCTACTTCACGCCGCCTCCGCTCGGCGACACGACGGGTGGAACGTCTCTCGCTGTCGAGGGCGATGCAGGTGTCGGTGTGGCCACGGACACGCGGCAGTCCGGCGAGGTCCGCGGTCTGGACGATGATGCAGGCGCTGGAACGACTGCACAGTCCGGCGGGGACGGGGCGTCGCAACCGGACGAGTCCAAGCTCATCGGTGACCTCGTGCCGAGCTTTGCGCCGCTCTTCCGGCGGCTGTCTCCGTCGGTCGTCAACATCTATACGCAAGAGGTCGTCGAGCGTCAGGGGCCGTTGCCCTGGAGCCTCGTCATCGAGCCCGAGGAGCCCGGCACCTTCGGCACGAGCCTTGGCTCGGGCATGGTGCTCGATGCCTCCGGTCATATCCTGACCAATGCGCATGTCGTTGAAAACGCTGCCGAAATTCGTGTTCGTTTCCATGACGAGAGCGAGCTGCCGGCGCGCCTCATCGGGCTCGACCCGGTTCGTGACCTGGCAGTCCTGAAGGTCGACGGGGCGCACTCGCTGGTGCCGGTCGTTCGCGGCGACTCGGACCGCGTGGAGGTCGGCGATTGGGTCGTGGCCATCGGCAACCCGCTCGGGCTGACCCACACAATGACCAAGGGCATCGTCTCGGGCAAGGGCCGCAGCGAGTTGTCGAACGAGCGTGTGGGATATCTCGACCTCCTGCAGACAGACGCCGCCATCAACCAGGGTAGCTCGGGTGGGCCGCTCTTCGACCTCGACGGGCGGGTCGTCGGCGTCAACACGGCGCTCACCGCCGAAGGTCACGGCATCGGGTTTGCGATCGGCTGGAACGCCGTCGAAGAGGCCCTGCCTCGGCTCATGCAGGGCGGCCAGGTGTCGCGTAGCTGGCTTGGTGTCTACGTACGACAGGAAGGAGAGGGGGCTCTGCAGCGCGTCGCGGTGAGCGGCATCGTCGACATGAGCCCGGCGTCGAAAGCGGGACTTCAACCCGGCGACATCGTCCTCGCGATGGACGAGCGCCCGGTGAGGAGCGTCGCCGAGTTCAGGCTTCGGGTGGCCAGCGCCGTCGCGGGCCGCGACATGCGGATAGACGTCGAACGGCGGGGTTTGCCCTTGCAGCTCATCGCCCGCCTGGAGGAAGCTCCCAACATCCGCTGAGCCGACGGCTCGCGATCGATTCACCGGGCCAGCTCCGTTTGCGAGTGGCCGCCATCACCGGAGATCTCCAGCATGCGCTTCGACGACTTCACCGACGCCGCCCGCCGCGCGGTCGAGGAGGCCAACGATGTGGCCGTCCGCGAACGTCATCCCCAGCTCACGGCGGAGCAGGTACTGTTGACCCTCGTCGACAAGCGCGACACCGACGCGATGCGGATCCTCATCTATCTCGGCACGCCGACCGCGACGCTGCGCCAGGCGCTCGCCGACGAGCTGCTCGCGATGCCGCGGCACCCGCAGGAGCGGGTCGTCATCGCACCTGTGCTCATGCGGATCTTCGAGCAGGCGCGGGCCAATGCGCGGGCCGACGGGGCACCGGCGACTTCGACTGCGCACCTGCTCGGCGCGTTGTCGTACGTGACGGGCACGCGAGCTCAGGCGGCGCTCGTGCACACGGGTGTCACGGCCGAGTCGGTGGCACGGGCGGCGCGTGCGACGCATCGCACCGAGACCGGCGGCAAGCGACACGAACCGACCGGGCCCAACGTCGAGGTCCGTTCGCCTCCGACCGGGGCGGGCTCGCCGAGCCAGACTGGCACGCCTGGCGCGGGCGCCTCGACGCCAGGTGGCTCGACCACCCCACCATCGGGATCGTCGTACACGCCGCCGCCGAGCTACGGGCCTTCGGCCGTGGGTGAGTCGGTGACCCCGCAGTCGGCCTCGGGCGAGAACCCCGAGAGCATGCTCGCGCAGTTCGCCACCGACCTGACGGCCAAGGCGGCGGCGGGCAAGCTCGACCCGGTCATCGGGCGCGACGACGAGATGCGGCGCATCCTGGAAATCCTCGGGCGCCGTCGTAAGAACAACCCGGTCCTCATCGGTGAGCCCGGCGTCGGCAAGACGGCCATCGTCGAAGGCCTCGCCCAGCGGCTCGCCGCAGGTGACGTGCCCGATGCGCTGCGTGGCAAGAAGCTCGTGGCGCTCGACCTCGGCAGCGTGCTCGCGGGCACGAAGCTGCGCGGCGACTTCGAAGAGCGCATGAAAAAGATCGTGCAGGAGGTGCGCGACGCGGCGGGGCAGATCATCCTCTTCATCGATGAGCTGCATGCGCTCGTCGGGACCGGCGGTGGTGGCGGCAAGGGTGGCATCGACGCGGCGAGCCTCTTGAAGCCAGCGCTCGCACGTGGCGAGCTTCACGCCATCGGCGCCACGACGACACGTGAGTATCGCAGCTCGATCGAGAAGGACATGGCGCTCGCACGGCGCTTCCAGGCGGTGCAGATCGACGAGCCGAGTTTCTCGGAGACGTTGTCGATCCTGCGTGGCCTGAAGGAGCGCTACGAGGTCCATCACGGCGTGCAGGTGACCGACCAGGCGCTGGTCGCGGCGGTGCGTTTGTCGACACGTTATGTGTCCGACCGCTTCCTGCCCGACAAGGCGCTCGACCTACTCGATGAATCGGCGAGCCGCTTGCGCCTCGAGACCGACTCGTTGCCCGGGCCTATCGACGAGACGCGGCGGCGGATCACTCAGCTCGAGGTCGAAGCCAAGGCCCTCATCAAGGAGGGTTCGCCGGCAGCGCTGCAGCAGAAGGACCTCGTCGAGAAGGAGCTCTCGAAGCTGCGTCAGAACCACGACGAGACGACCGACCGCTGGAAACGTGAGAAGGACATCGTCGCGCGAATCCGCCAGGTGAAAGAGGAGATCGAGTTCCTCAATCGCGGCGAGGAGGCCGCGACGCGGGCCGGAAACCTGAACGAAGCCGCAGAGATCCGATTCGGACGAATCCCCGCGACGCGGCGTCGGATGGCGGCCCTCGAGGGTGAGCTCGCGGTGGTTCAGAAAGACGGCGGCTTCCTGAAAGAGGCGGTCAGCGCCGATGATGTCGCCTCGGTCGTGGCGAGCTGGACGGGCATCCCGGTCAACCGCCTCGCCGAAGAAGAGACGGCCAAGCTGCTCGAGCTCGAGAAGCGGCTGAGCTCGAAGGTCATCGGCCAGGACGAGGCCATCTCCAAGGTCGCCAATGTGGTCCGCCGCAGCCGCTCGGGCATCCAGGACCCCAATCGGCCGCTCGGGTCGCTCCTGTTCCTCGGGCCGACCGGCGTCGGCAAGACGTACCTCGTGAAGTGCCTGGCCGAGCTGCTCTTCGACGACGGCAACGCGCTCGTGCGCATCGACATGTCGGAATACATGGAGAAACACGCGGTCGCACGCCTCGTCGGTGCGCCGCCGGGCTACGTCGGCTACGAGGAGGGCGGCCAGCTCACCGAGGCCGTGCGTAAGCGGCCTTATACCATCGTGCTGCTCGACGAGGTCGAGAAGGCCCACAACGAGGTCTTCGACCTGCTCTTGCAAGTGCTCGACGAGGGGCGCCTCACCGACTCGATGGGGCGTGTCGTCTCGTTCAAGAACAGCCTCATCGTCATGACCTCGAACCTCGGCTCGGCAGCCATCGTCGAGCTCGCCGACGAGCCCGAGGCGGTCATGCGTAAACACGTGCAGGACGCGCTCGAAGGGTTCTTCCGGCCCGAGATGCTGAACCGCATCGACGACACGGTCATCTTCCGTCGCCTCACGAAGGAAGACATCGTGCGCATCGCCGACCTCAACCTGAAGGGCCTGTCGAAGCGCCTGCTCGACCAGGGGCTCGTACTCGAGATCACGCCCGCCGCGATGAACCGTGTGGCCGACGAGGGTTATGACCCGGCCTTTGGCGCGCGCCCGGTCAACCGCGCCATCCGGCGCCTGGTCGAGGACCCGCTCAGCTATGAGCTCATCGCCGGCACCTACAAGGGGGCCAAGGGCATCCTCGTCGACGTCGACCCGAACGAGGTCGCGGGCACGCCCGGACCGCTCGTCATGAAGGCGGTTGGATTGCGCCTCGAGGCCGAGCCCGCCCCGGCACGTGGATGACGGCGAGGGCTCCGCTCCACCTGCCGTGGTTTGGTGTCGACCGGATGGGCGAGCCGCTGATGTTGCGGCTGGCCGAGCTGCGCGACGCGACGGCGTGGGTCGATCACCTGCGGCGCATCACGAGCGAGACGCCGTGGATGCTGCAGAGCGAGGACGACCCGCTGCCGACGCCAGCCGAGCTGAGGCAGATCCTCGAAGAGTACGAGAGCCGTGATGGCTCGGTGGCGATCTGTGCGGTGCGTCCGAACGAGAGCCCGTCGCGTCAGCAGATCCTCGGCACCATCACGCTGGCCAATGGGCGCTCGCGTAGGAACGAGCACGTCGCCGAGCTGTCGATGGGCATCGGCAGGCAGTGGTGGGGCAGGGGCGTCGGCACGCTGTTGATGGACGCCGCCTTGACCTGGGCCATCGACAGCCGCATCGTTCGGCGTGTGAGCCTCTCGGTCTTCTCGGAAAACGTCGTGGCGCGCCAGCTCTACGAGCGGGTCGGGTTCCTGCACGAGGGGGTTCTGAAACGGTACGTGCGCTGGGACGGGCGGACCGAGGACCTGGTGGTGATGGGCACCTGGCTGGGTGAGGCGTGATGCGGCGTAGCTCGGGTGGCCGGTCGATTGCGGGGCCCATGGCCAATCTGTTGCGCGTCGCGCGCGTCGCGCTCATCGCCGTGGGGTCGGTCGTGGTCGGAGCAGGGTGTGACGACGAACCCGAGGTCCTTCTCGGGCCGCCGCGGTGCGAGCCGGCGCAGGAGCTCGAGGTCGAACGTGGGCTCAAGGTCGGGTTCAGGGCGCTGTTCGAGGGGGACGCCGCGCGAGCCAAGGCGAGCTTCGAAGCGGTCGAACGCGATGAGCCGGGCCACCCCGAGGCGGCCCTGGGTTTGAGGCTCGCGACGCGGGCTGGCGGTGGCGGCAAGACGGTCGCCCCGTCGAGTGAGGGCAAGGATTCGGCGTCGGAAGGGGATGGCGCGTCAGCGCTCGTGCCCGGTGCAGAGCTGGCCATCGTCGTGGCTGGGCGGCGGGTGCCGTTTTCGCTGCCGGTCGTGACCGAGCGACATCGTTTCGAAGAGGTCGCGGCGATGATGCCGCTGCGAAAGGCGCGCGACGGTGTGGGAGCGACTGCAGAGCTGTTTCGCACTCGGACCCGCTCGGGGGTGGCGGTGGCACCTGAGGACTTCAATGCGGTGCGCGGCTCCATCGATTTGATTGTCCTGCACGACACCGGGACGGCCGATGTGCGGGAGAGCATGGTGTCGATGGAGGGGTCGGGAGCGTCCACACACTTCATCATCGAGTGGGACGGGACCATCTACCAGACGCTGGACCTGGCGCTCGAGGCGAACCACTCACAAACATCGGCAGATGCAGGTGCAAGGGACTCCAGCATCGATGGGCGCAGCATCGCCATCGACCTGGTCAACCCCGTCTCACTCGACAAGAGCCCAGGCCTTCCGGATGGGCGGGCGGGGGTGGCCGAGCGGCCGCGAAGCGAGGCCGTCGCACTGCAAGGCGAGCAGGTGCAACAGTGGGGGTACACGCCGGCACAGATCGATGCGGTCGAGCGCCTGGTCGCAGCACTCCTGCGAGAGTTTCCGCAGGTGGCGGCACGGGTTCCACAAGTCGGTGGCGACGTGCCACGCCACGTCTTCGAAGGTGCGGCGTCATTCACCGGGGTGTTGGGACATCTCCACCTGACCCGGGTGGCGAAGGATCCCGGCGCGGCCTTTCCGTGGGAGCGTATCGCCAAGGCGCTCACAAAGGCGCGCTGAAGCGGGCCTTCGACCATGGTGGTCGCCTCGGGCGGAGTTACTCCGGCCCGTATTCTGTGCGGTAGGACATCGGAACGATTTGACACCCCGGGCATGTCAGCTACACTGGTGGCGCGCTTTCACCGGTTGTCACACCCGCCGCACCTTCCGAGCTCAGCGGACGGTTCCGGTCGAGGTGGTAACTGGCGAGAGAAATGCAGATGAATCCGAGCTGGACCGTGGGCGTCGAGGGACGCGCCGGGGCCGGCACCGGGAAACCGGGCGGTGACGGGTCAATGACCTCACCGAACACAGCAAAAAGCCTGAGGAGGCAAAACCAGATGCGAAAGATCCTGCTCCCCTTTGCGATGATTGGCCTGATTTCCCTTCCCCTGGTCGGCTGCGATGTCGAGGAAGAAACTGACGGCGACACCAGCTCGACGCCCGATAGCGACACCGGCATCACCCCGGACGTCCCGGTGACGACCGAGTACCGCGCCATCATCGTCGACGACGACGGCATCTTCCAGAACCACCGCGTCGTCGGTACCGACCCCTGCGCGACCTCGTCAGTCGGCGCGCACGGTGCGGACATCGACGCTGTCGGCCTCTTTGAGGCGGACGGCACGACGCTTGTCGGCTACTTCGACACGGTCCAGGCCGACCTCGGCACCACGTGCACGATGGGCGCGGCTTACACCGACCCGACCGAGGCGCGCGGCACCCCGAACGGCTCGCTCACGGCGAACTTCGTTTCGCTCGGTGGCGGCGCCATTATCGGCGAGTTCGGCAGCACCATCCAGCTCTTCGTGGACGACGTCGTGGTCGTGTACGAAGTCGGCACCAAGTGCGGCAACGACACCAGCTGTGGTGGCGTCGACGAAGGCTACAACGTCTTCGTGGCCGACCGCCTCGACTGCCTCGACCGCACCCGCTCGGCCTGCCAGGTCAAGGTGACCGGCACGGAAGGCGCCAAGGGTGAGGCGACGCTGACGCTCTCGGGCTTCTGATGAAGCTGGCTCGGCCGACTCCTCTCCACTCTGAGAGGGTCGGTCGCTAGGCCGCTCGTGACCCGCTGGACCGATGAGGTCGAGCGGGTTTCGTCGTTTAGGGGCTTGCCAGTATGCGGCGCAAGGCCTGGCCGCCTGGCCCACGCAGGTGACCTCAGCGCAGGCCCCAGCCCGGCAGGATACGCATCGCTTTGAAGAAGCTGACACCGGGTGGGGGCTTACGCAGGAACATCCGGCGTTTGTCGGAGCTCGTCATCTCGAGGCTGAAGAACCGCAGGACGAGGTCATCGGGGAGCGCGTAGAAGTGCCGGAAGACCTTCCAGCGCAGCTCGGGCTCGGCCGCCGAGAACAGGAGCTCGTTCAATAGGTAGGCGAACTTGCTCTGCTGTTCCTGTTCGGCACAAAGGGCGTCGAAGGCAGGACCGAAGACGGCGCCGGGTTGTTGGTCGGCGATGAAGCAGGCGAGGCGCATGGCGACTGGGACCGAGTAGCCGGTCGCCGGGTGGAACCAGCCGCCGCGATAACCAGCGACGAGTGGAGCCGAGCGGGGAATCGGGCCTGCCTGGCGCCAGGGCATGGGTAGGACCCCGTGCTCCTCGCGGATAACTTCGCGTACACGCCAGCCGCGGGCCGCGATGTAGTCGAACACACGTTGGCGAAGGGTGTCGCGGTCGAGCGTGTCGCCGTTGGTGAAGTAGGTGTCCTCGATGAGGGCGCGGGTACCCGTGAACGGCAGCACGTAGATGAAACGGAAGCCGCCGTCCTGGACGACGGTCGCGTCCATGAGCTCGGCGACGTCGGTGTTCAGCGGTGGTTTGCCGTCGACTGTTTCGAGCTCGACCTCGAGGCCGACGAACTTCTGGAAGCCCGAGCGGCCCCCAAAACCATCGCGGGGGCCCCGCGCGTCGACGACGAGACTGGCCTGCAGCACGGTCGCGATGCCGTCCCTGACGTATCGGACCTCGGTCGCGCCGATGTCGGTCACCTCGGTGTCGAGCCAGACTTCAGCGTTGGGGGCGGCCTCGACGCGGCGGTTGACCACCTCGGCGAAGCGCTCCGAGGAGCAGGTCGCGTAGGCCTGCGGGACCGTGCGGTCGAGCTCTGGAAAGCGGACACTGTAGGTTGGCCAGCGGTGCTCCACCAGCTCGGCGAACCAGCCGCGACCGGCGGCGTCGAGGGCGCGCGTCGGGACCGAGTCGAGGTGAAAGCTCCAGGTGTGGTTGCCGCCGAGGCGCCCGTCGCGCTCGATGATGAGGAGCTTCGCGGCGGGGTTTCGTTCGAGGACCGCCAGCGCGATGAGGCCGTTCTGGAGGCCGCCCCCGACCAGGATATAGTCCCACTTCTGGTTCAAAGACCGCCCCCGCCGTGTGGATAAAAGGCTACCCAGCGCTGCAGGAAGGGGGTCGCGAGATCCTTGCCGGTCGCCTCTTCCGCACCCTGGAATCCAGGGCTTGCGTTGACCTCGAGGACAGCGAGCCCGGACTTCGTTTCAATAAGATCGATTCCGGCGAAGGGAAGACCGGTCGCGCGGGCGGCGGCGAGTGCGAGGTCCAATGCCCCTTCGGGCAGCTCGGCTGCGTTGACGGTGCGACCGCCGCGATGGACGTTGGCGCGGAACTCGTCGCCCTGGGCCTCGCGCCAGTAGGCGCAGAGCGGCTCCCAGCCTGCGACGAGGACGCGCAGGTCGCGTGTCGGGGTGGTGTCGATGTGGGGCTGGACGAGCACCGTCTCGCGGGCCGCCGTGAGGGCGCCGAGGACCGAGCGCGCCGAGGTCTTGCCGTTGACGAGGGCGACGCCCGAGCCGCCAGTGCCGACGCGGGACTTGAGGACCCAGCGGTCTTCGGGCATCAGGTTGAGCGCCGAGTCGACGTGGAAGGGTTCACGGATGGCCAGCGTCGGGATGACCGGCAGGTTCGCTTCCACGAGGCGCAGGGTCGTCATGACCTTGTCCGAGGCGCGGGCGATGGCGAAGGGTGAGAGCGGGCAACGGGCGCCCCGGATGATCCAGGCTTCCAGGAGCGCGAGGCTCCACTCGCCGAGGTTGGCGCCGATGCGTGGCAAGACCACGTCGGGGACCTCGACTTCGATGCCGTCCTCGAAGATCCCGGGGGAGGCGCCGGGCTGGGTGGGGCCAGCGCCCGCGATACGCAGCACCACGCGCACCGGGTCGAGCCGCCCCATGCGATGGCCCAGGCGTTGGCCGGCTTCGATGAGCCGTCGTGTGGAGTAGTAGGCTTCGGAATGGGAAATCAGCGTAATGGCCAGCACGTCGCGGACCCTCCCACGTTTGGATGGGCTGGGCAAAGGGTCTCGGCACTCCGGTTAGGGCAATCGCAAGGTCCAAGAAACCATCCAGTGGGAAGGGTTTCTCAGGAAAGCAGGAAACGAGGAGCCCAGGAAGAGGCCCCTGAACTGCCTGTGGTTTCGTCCCGCTCCTGGTTTCGTCCCGCTCCTGGTTTCCTTCGTTCCTGGTCTGCGTCGTTCTGGTTTCCTCAGAGACAGGGACTTTGCGACCACCCTGGCCTCCGGTATGGGCCGCAGACATCGCGAGGTCGAGTCGCTGGTGATAGTGAGACGCCATGACGCAGACATCAAGTCGGACGCCCGTGACCCTGAACGCCTTGGAGCTCGCCTCTGCGACCGAGTACGAGGGGGTCTGCTTTCGCGACTGCGAGTTCACGGGCGCCGAGCTCGGACAGCTCCGCCTCGTCGACTGCGAGTTCCTACGCTGCAACCTGAGCGGCGCCGAGTGGCGCGGATGCTCTCTGAACAACGTGTCGTTCGTGGGCTCTAAGCTGCTCGGCGCGAACCTCACGGGCCTTCGCAAGACGTTTCTGTCGGTGAGCTTCGAGGACTGCAAGCTCGACTATGTCGACTTCAGCGGCCTGGCTTTGTCGAAGACCCGATTCGTGAAGTCGAGCCTCGTCGATGCGGTCTTCATCGGCACCGACCTGAGCGGGGCGACCTTCGTGAGCTGTGATGTCGCGGGGGCGATCTTTCGCAGCACCAACCTGTCCGGGGCCGACCTGCGCGGTGCCGATGGGCTCGTGCTCGACCCCGAGAACAACAAGCTTCAAAAGGCGCGTGTCGACCTCGGCAACCTCGCGGGACTGCTAACGAAGTACAAGCTGCAGATCGACTGAAGGCCAGGTGCGCTAGTTCATGGGCCACGCGCTTCGTCGCAAGCGTCGAGCAGCATCGCCTGTTGCTCAGCGACGAAGGCCATGAGCGTCCCGGTCTCGAGGTCCACCTCGGCGCGGTAGATCGCATAGTTGGCGTTGGGGTCGGTGGCGATGCGGTCGCCGATTCGCTGGTCGAGGGTCGAAAGCCAGGTGGCGTGGAGCTCGGGGGTCATGAGCGTCGTGCCGACCTCGCACAGGTAGTCGAGGTAGGCGTTTCGCCAGGCGTCGATGGCGAGGATTCGTTTGACCAGCGGGTGGGTGTCGAGCCCGCCGCAGGTCGGGTCCGCGTAGCCGCTGGTGCAGCCGCGGGCGTAGGCGAGGTCGAAGTCCCAGGGGATCATCTGGAAGCGCCCGTCTGCGCGGCGGTAGAGGTAGTAGTTGTGGCCGCGGCCGAAGTAGCTGTCCATGTTGCCCGTGGCGACGGTGACGGCCGACAGGCGCAGGAAGTGGTCGACGTCGAAGAGGTCGGGCAGGCGGGTCGCGAGCTCGGTGTCGTCGTCGAGCTCGAGGACCTCGATGAGCGCGAGGATGTCGGCGTAGGTGTTCTGGGTCGGGTCGTCCTCGTTGGTCTGGAGGATCAGGCCACACTCGTCGTAACCCTCCGCGCAGTCGGTGGTTTTCACGTAATCGGACGGGCTGTTGCCAAGCCAGAATAACGCGCATGCGCCAAACCGGTTGTAGGTGCACTTGTACAAGTTGCCGTCGTCGGCGTCGTTGGCCTCGCCGAAGACATGCTTCAGGAACCGTTTGTCGATGACCTGCGAGAGCGGTTGAATCCCGATGTGTCTCTCGCCGACCTGGCCCCCGGTTCCACCCAGCTCGGGGGCGAGGATGCTCACCTCGGCGTAGCCGATCTTCGCGACCGGCACGTCCATGCGGCGGTACATCTCGGCGGTCAGCCAGTCGCGCACGTAGCTCGGGTCGTTGATGCTGCTGTTGAGGGCGAGCTCGTCGACGCCATGCAGGCGCTCGCCGCCCTGGCTGTTGAAGTCGAGCTTGAGCGGGTATTTGCCGCCCGGGTCGGCGCCGTTGGGGAACACGAGTGAGGACAGTCCCTTGAGGCGCACACCGATGGCGGGGTGGGCGAGCGGGCCGTGGTCGACGACGGCGCGGCGCTCGACCTTGACCTTCTGTGTGAGCCACATGTCGAGGATCGACTGCCAGGCGCCCGGCTCGAACTCGAGTCGGAGCTCGACCACGCCGGTCGACGGGATGACGGCTTCGAAACGCTCGTCCCAGGTGGTGGGGCCGGTCGGCCCGGCGTCGGTCTCTGGGGTGTCGGGGGCGTCAGCGTCGGGAGTGCCGGACGTGTCGGAGGGTTCACCCACCTCGCTCACTTCGTTCGTGTCGTTCGTGTCGGGGTTGGTAGCGGTGTCTGGGGTGGAGTCCGTCGGGTCGCCGCAAGCGGTCAAGGCGAGGGCGGCGAGCAGGATGGCAGTCGGGTGATACGGCTTCATGAGCGGCTCCAAAGCACGCCGCGTGCCATGAGGCGTGCAACCCACGTGTGGCCTCGCCCGCGGAGGCCAAAGGGCAGGGCCCCTGTGCGCGGTGTCGGGGCCTGGTCCCGGACACGAATGCCGTACCTCGGGCGCAGTGTGTGGTAGTCCTCCACAGGTGACGTCCTTCTGCCGACTGCCGCTTTTCGTCATCGTCGCGATGAGCTTCATCGCGTGCCCGAGCCCACCAGCGACCGATGGTGAGGGGCTGATGTCGTTGCCGCCCGATGTCCCGTTCTTCCCGAACCTCGATGTGCCGTATGTGCCGACCCCGGACCGGGTCATCGACACGATGCTCGAGCTGACGCAGCCGCAACCCGGGGAGCACATCGTCGACCTCGGGTGCGGCGACGGACGTATCGTCCTCACCGCGCTCCGGCGGGTGCCGGGGCTCACCGGCTTCGGGGTCGACCTCGACCCGGCGCGGATCAGCCAGGCCAGCGCCGCCGCGGCCAGCCAGGGCCTGACCGACCGCGTCGTCTTCCGCGAGCAGAACCTCTTCGACACCGACATCTCGAAGGCCGACGTCGTGACGCTCTACCTGTTGCCCGAGGTCAACGAGAAGCTGCGTCCGGTCATCTTCGATACGCTGCGCGCCGGAACCCGCATCGCGAGCCACGACTTCGACATGAACGAATGGCCGCCCGAGACTTTGGTCGGCTTCAGCGGGCGCCGCGTCTATTTCTGGGTCGTGCCCGCGGCAATGGGGGGGCGCTGGACCTTCGAGAGTGAACACCCGGCGATCGACGGCCTCACCTTCGAGCTCGTCCAGGGCTTCCAGTTCCTCGTCGGACCGACATCGCCCTACACCGCGTTCCTGCGAGGTCGAATCGACGGCTACGAGCTGAGGGCCGAGGTCCAACCCGAGATCGGCGAGGCCGTGCACATCAACGCGCGGCTCGTCGCCGTCGACCGTCTCGAAGGGCTCGTCGATCTCGTCCCGTTCAGCGCCCGCCGCGACAGCATGGAACCGATTCATATCCAGCGCCTCGATCACGACCCACTCCATTGAGTGAGGCCAACCGAAACCCGAAATCTGTCGACCCGACGCAAGGCCTTGGGCAATGTCCCGGGTCCGTCATGAGGACGATGGCGATGACGAAGGAGTGCACCACGTGACGACCGACACCGTTTCTAACCAGCTGGCTGACCTCCGCGACCAGTTCCTGGCGCTGCACACCCGCAAAGAAGACCTCTTCTGGTCGGTGAAGATGGGCCTCTCGGACGACCTCGCCGCCGACCGCGCGGCGCTCGAAGCCGCCGACCTCGCCTATCAGTCGTTCATCCAGGACCCCGAGCGCCTCGTCGCGTTGCGCCGCCTCGAAGGTGTGGCAGGCACCGACGCCGACACCCGCGCCGTCCTCGATGGCTGGATCCGGTTCTTCGCCTGTTACTCGATCGAAGACGCCGACGCGCGTGCCCTCGCAGCCGACATCCTCGTGCGTGAGAGCGAGCTCGCGCGGGCGCGCGCCGGATTGTCCACTGGCTACACGGCGCCCGACGGGACATTCGTCGCGGCGTCGACCAACAAGCTCGCGTTGCTCATCGCCAATGACCCTGACGCTCGCGTGCGCAAGGCGGCGCTCGATGGGCTCTACGCCGTCGAACGCTTCGTCCTCGACCACGGCTTTCTCGACATCGTGCGCCTGCGCAACAAGCTCGGTCGTATGCTCGGCTTCGACGACTATTACGACTGGAAGGTCGCCATCGCCGAGGGCCAGCGCAAACACCAGATCTTCGACCGCCTGACCCACTTCGTCGCCGCGACGCGTGAGCACACACGCAACTCGCTCGCCGCCTTCGCAGCCGAGCATGGGCCCGACGCGCTCGAGCCCCACAACTTCTTGTTCCTGCGAGCGGGTGCGACCTCAGAGCTGCTCGACCCGTACTACCCCTTCTCGGAAGCGCTCGACCGCTGGGGTCGCTCGTTCTCGGCCATGGGCATCCGCTTCAATCAGGCCGCGCTCACGCTGGATCTCGTCGATCGTGTGGGCAAATACGAGAACGGCTTCATGCACGGTCCGGGGCCCGCCTGGCGCGACGGAGACGTCTTGCATCCTGCCCGGATCAACTTCACGGCCAACGCCGTAGCAGGGGCAGTCGGCAGCGGGTCGACGGCCATCAACACGCTCTTCCACGAGGGCGGGCACGCGGCCAACTTCGCCAACATCGACGCGCCGAGCCCATGCTTCTCGGTCGAGTTCCCGCCGACGAGCGTCGCCTACGCCGAGACCTGGTCGATGTTCCTCGACTCGCTCATCGAGGACCCGGACTGGCGCGCGCGCTACGCGAAGAACGCCGCCGGCGAGCCTGTCCCCTGGGATCTCATCGCGCGTGAGATCCGTGAGAAGCAGCCGTTCGCGGCCCTCGAGATCGCGCGCATCATCACCGTGCCACTCGGCGAGCGTATGCTCTACGAGCTACCCGAGGACGAGCTCACACCCGAGCGGGTCATCGCCGAGCTCCGTCGGATCGAAGCCGACACGCAAGGGCTCACCGCATCGGCGCGCCCCATTCTGGCTGTGCCCCATCTGTTGAGCGGCGAGGCCTCGGCCTATTACCACGCCTATGTGCTGGCCGAGATGGCGGTGCGCCAGGTGCGCCACCACTTCATCGAAACCGATGGCCACCTCACCGACAACCCGAACATCGGTCCGACCCTGGCGAGAGCCGCGTGGGCACCCGGCAATCGAATCTCGCACGACGGCTCTCTCGTCGCCTTGACCGGGTCGCCGTTGTCGGCTGACGCGCTCATCGCCGACTGCAATCGCACCGTCGACGAGGTCCTCGCGGCCTCGAAAGAAGCGTATGAGCGAGGGCTCGCCGGGCCGGCCGAAGTGCCCATCGAGCTCGACGCCCATATCCGTGTCATCCACGGCAAGGAGACCATCGCCGACACCGCCGAGCAGTCCTTCGAGGAAGCTGCGCGCGCGTTTGGTGACTGGGTCTCCAAGGTCGCCTGAGCAGCCGATCTGGGACCGGACGAGGTCTACGGAGAGCGTCGCGATTTAGACGTTGATGCTTCCGTCCTCGCGGTCGTAGGTGCCGACGGCTTCGGGCTCGTTGACGATTCGGGTCTCGCAGGCGGTGACCGCCTGGGTCGTGGCATCGGTGCGGTCGCCTGGCGACGCAACGTGCCTGCCGCCTCAAAACCGGAGTGCAGCTCGAAACCCCACGAGCGAACGCCACGACGCTCGGGCGGACGAGACCTCAGCCGTCGCTCAGGACCTGGCGCAGGATCTTGAGCAGCGTCTCGGCGGTGTAGGGCTTGGGCACGAAGTGATGGACACCCGCATCGGCCGCGCGCGCAACGCGTCCGTTGGCGGTGATTCCGCTGGCCGCGACCATTCGCACGTGTGGGTTCAGGCGCCGCAAGACCTGAATCGTTGCCACCCCATCCATGACGGGCATCATCATGTCGGTCAGGACCACGTCGATCTCATGCCCGCGCTGCGCATAGAGCGACACGGCTTCGGAGCCATCGGCCGCGAGCAGCACCCGGTAGCCGAAGGCCTCGAGGGTCTGACGTGTGATCTGGCGAATGGACGCCTCATCGTCGACCACCATGACGAGCTCGCCGTGGCCCCGGGGCAACGAGGCCTGTGTATCGATCGGCGCTTGGAGCTCACCGCTCGTGTGGGCCGGAAGATAGACCCGCATCCGGGTGCCGGCACCCGGGTCGCTGTACGCGCGGATGAAGCCGCCATGGCTCTTGATGATGGCGAGCGAGGTCGCGAGCCCAAGCCCTGTGCCCTTGCCCATCTCCTTGGTGGTGAAGAAGGGGTCGAAGATCTTGTCGAGGATCTGGCGCGGAATGCCCGTGCCATTGTCCTCGACGTCGATGCGGATATAGGGCCCTTCGAGGGCCTCGATGTTCATCGCCGCATAGTGCGCGTCGAAGTTCAGGTTCGCCGCCGAGAGCTTCAGCGTGCCGCCCGTCGGCATCGCATCACGCGCGTTCACGCAGAGGTTGAGCAGGACCTGGTGGAGCTGCGTCGCGTCTCCGAGAATGGTGGCGAGGTCGGCGTCGACCTCGGTCTCGACCCGGATAGCCTTGGGAAAGGTGTCGACGATGAGCTTTCGGACGTCATGGATGAGGTGCCGGGGTTGCACCTCGATGCGAGCGCCGTCGACCCCACGCGCGAATGACAAGACCTGGCCGACCATCTCCGCGCCGCGCTTGGCGCTGTTGCCGATGAGCTCGAGTGTCTCGACGGCCTCGGGTCTGTCGACCGTCAGCCGCAGGAGATCGATGGACATCATGATGGGTGCGAGCACGTTGTTGAGGTCGTGCGCGATGCCTCCCGCCAGAGTGCCGATGCTCTCCATACGCTGCGCGCGCAGGTATTGCTGCTCGAGCTTTTTGCGCTCGGTCACGTCGCTGTTGATGACGAGGATGGTCTCGGCGTCGCCTTCGGTCGACCGCATCAGCGTCGAGCGCGACTCGATGACGAGGCTGCGCCCGTCGCGTGTGACCTGAGTCAGCTCGCCCGACCAGAGCCCGCTCGTCAGCGTCTTCGCAATGGCCTGATCGAAGCCGCTCAGGTCCCTGTGCAGCAGCTCGGGGATGGAGCGCCCTACCGCCTCGGCGCGTGTCCATCCGTAGATCCGCTCGGCCGAGTCGTTCCACAGGACGATCCGGTGCTCGAGGTCGCTCACCAGGATGGCATCCTGGGTCCTGTTGATGAGCTCGGCCTGCATTCGCAGCTGGTCGTCGCGGCGTTTACGTTCAGTCGCGTCGCGGAAATAGACGGCGATACCCTCGGGCGTCGGATAGGCGCGCACCTCGAGCCACTTCGACAGCGGCGCATAGTGCGCTTCGAAGGTGCTCGTCACGCGGTCCTTCACGACCCGGGTGTACTCGCGCTCGAAGATGCCGCCGACCGCGGACGGGAACTCGACCCAGACGCTTCGGCCGAGCAGGTTCTCGCGTGGCCGCCCGAGGAGCGCCTCGGCCTGTCGGTTTATGTATTGGAAACACCACTGCGTATCGAGCGTGAAGAAGGCGTCCGAGATGCTCTCGAGGGTGGCGATGAGGTCGTCGGCGGAGCGCTTTGCGGCCTCACGTGTGAGGACCTGGTCGTTGATGTCCTGGAAAGCACCCTCGACCCGGACGACACGATGGTCAGCGTCTCTCACCGCCTCGCCCACCGTGCGAACCCAGAGGAGTCGGCCGGCGACGGTGTGTATGAGGAGCTCGAGGTCGAACGGGGTCCCATCGAGGATGCAGTGTTCGAAGGCGTCCGTGATGGCGGGTCGTGAGCCGGGCTCGTAGAAAGAGAGCCCGTCATCGACGGACGGCTCGAAGTCCCGCTGTGCCTCGTGGATGTCGTAGACCTCGTCGGACCAGCTCAGCGTGTGTGCGTCGACGTCGTAGCTCCAGGCGCCAAAGCGCGCGACCCGCCCGGCCATACGCAGCATCGCCTGGCTCCTGGCCAGACGCGCGTTGCTCTCGTCGAGCTCGACGGTTCGCTGTTGGATTTCGGCCTGCACCCTCGCCGTGGTCGCGGTGTGCGGCGAGTACTCCGGCGGACGGGACAGCTGTGCTCGCAGCTTCGCCCCCTGGTGGAGCGACCGCGCGCGGCGCAGTGCGCCAGCCAGATGGCTCACGAAGATCTCGTGTGGGGCCTGCAGGTCGATGGCCGCAATCGCTCCGTCTTCGAGGGCCGCCAGCGTATGCGTCTCGCCAACCGCATCGCCTCCGCAGAGCGCGATGATCGGCGCGCCCTGGCTATGGGTGACCGCGCTGCGGACCGAGTGCCTCGGGTCTTCCAGCACGTCGACCTCGAGCACCATGAGGTCGGGTCGGCGGGGCCAGGCCAATATCTCCGATATAGAGCGGGCTTCGAACCATTGGATGGGACCCAGGGCGGAACCGTCGACGACGCTGCGGACCCGCGACGCATGTGTAGCGTCGCCGAGGACATAAACGACTTCCATGCGGGGGCCTCAGGGTGCTCCGGAGAAGGGACGCGCGCGGGCGAGGACGCGGGTTACTTCATCCCTGCCCTTTGGTTTCAAGCGTGTCCAGCTTCGTGTGGGCCATACCGCACATTTTTGTAACGTCCGGCAGCGTGGTTTTCCAATGTGCTGGAACCCCGTCGCGTTGCGCGACGAATCCCCGTTCGCCTCGACGCAGGTATACGCCGCCGCCGGCCCGCGTCGCACTTCGAGCCGTGTTCGTGATAACACTATCTCATCCGGCGACGTGTCCCGCCGGGCCTGGACTCCCTTGGAGAACATCCCGCTCATCGATGAGCTCGCGCTCATCACCGCCGTCGCGGCTGTGCTCGCGGTCATCATGTCGCGCTTCCGCCTGCCGACTGTGGCCGGCCTCCTGCTCGCGGGCGCGCTCATCGGGCCACACGCGCTCGGGGCCGTGACGAGCGTGCACGCCATCGAGGTCCTGGCCGAGGTCGGCGTCGTCCTCCTGCTGTTCTCGATCGGCCTCGAGTTCTCGCTTGAGCGCATACGTCACATCTTTGGACAGGTCGCGCTCGGCGGCATCCTGCAGCTCGGGCTGACCTTCGCTGCGGCCTTCGGCATCGCGATGGGGACGGGGCTCTCGGTCGAGGTCGCCATCCTCATCGGGTTCATCGTCGGCCTCTCCTCGACGGCCATCGTGTTGCGCGGCCTCGCCGAACGCCGCGAGCTCGATGCACCGCATGGCCGCTTCATCGTCGGCACCCTGCTCCTGCAAGACCTCGCCGTCGTCCCGATGGTGCTCGTCGTGCCACTGCTCGCCCCCGGTGCCACGGGTGGTGGCGGCGACATCGGGCTCGCCATGCTCAAGGCCGCGCTCGTCGTGGCCGGCACGCTCATCTTCGCGCGCCTCATCGTCCCGCCTCTGCTCGCCTGGATCGACTCGAGCAAGAGTCGCGACGTGTTCCTGCTCGCGGTCCTCGCCATCTGCATCGGCACGGCGTTCCTGACCTCGCTCGCGGGGTTGTCGTTGGCGCTCGGGGCGTTTCTTGGCGGCATGGTCGTCGCGGACTCGCCTTATGGTCACCGCGCGCTCGGCGACATCCTGCCGCTGCGCGACCTCTTCGTGTCGATCTTCTTCGTGTCGCTGGGCATGTTGTTCGACCCGAACGTCTTCATCGACGAGCCGGGCGCGACTCTGCTCCTCGTCCTTGGCTTCCTCCTCGGCAAGGGGTTTCTGGCGACCATCGCCGCCATGGCGATGCGTTTCCCCGCCCGTGTCGCCTGGCTCGCCGGCGTCGGTCTCGCCCAGTTCGGCGAGTTCGGCTTCGTGCTCGCCAAGCTCGGCGAGAGCGTGAAGCTCATCGACCAGGCGACGCTCGCGCCTATGCTGGCGGCCGGCATCATCTCGATGTTCTTGTCGCCGCTGCTCGTTCGGCTGGCTCCTCACATCACCGCTGGCGAGAAGCTGCTCGGCCCCATCGAGAAGCTCATCGGCGTCAAGGCCATCGACATCGTCGACGCGGAGAGCGGTGAACACCCACGCAACCATGTCATCGTCATCGGCTACGGGCTCGCGGCTCGGATCCTCACCCACTCGCTCAAGGCGCAGGGCATTCCCTACCTCGTCCTCGAGCTCGACGCCGAACGTGTGCGGCGCGCGGCCGTCTGCGGCGAGCCCGTCTTCTACGCGGACGCCACGAGCCACGAGGCGCTGGACCACGCGCACCTCATCGACGCGCGTGCCCTCGTCGTCCTCATCAGCGATTCCCACGCCGCCCACCGCATCGTGGACGCCTCACGTTCGAGAGCACCGGCGGTCCCGATCTACGTGCGGACCAAGTACGTGTCGGAGGGCCTCGCACTCTCGCGATCGATGAAGCCCGTCTTCCCGCAATTCGGCCGCCGCTTGGTTGTTGCCGATGCCCCCGAGCCGCCGCTGGTCTTCATCGCCGAGGAGGTCGAAGGCGGGGCGGCCGTCACCGACCGCATCCTGCGCGCATTGGGTGTGGGTGACGCAGCCGCGCGCCTCCAGGTCGAAGAGGCGCTCGGCGAGGTCATGGCACCTCGCTGAGAAGTGCCGAGCTCAGCGTACGGCTGCCTCGTAGAGCCGGCTCACCTCGTTCCAGTTCACGACCGTCCACCAGGCCGCGATGTAGTCGCCGCGGCGGTTCATGTACTTGAGGTAGTAGGCGTGCTCCCACACGTCGAGGGCGAGGACGGGTGTGCCCTTGAGCTCGGCCACGTCCATGAGCGGGTTGTCCTGGTTCGGCGTCGAGCTCACTGCGAGCTTCTTGTCGGCCGTCACGACGAGCCAGGCCCAGCCCGAGCCAAAACGTTTGGCGCCGGCCTCGGCGAAGGTCTTCTTGAAGGCCTCGAGCCCTCCGAGATCGCGGTTGATGGCTGCGAGCAACGCTTTGGACGGCGAGCCGCCCTTGCCGACCGGCGCCATGAGACGCCAGAAGAGCTCGTGGTTGTAGTGGCCGCCGCCGTTGTTACGCACGGCCGGCCCGTACTTGGACACGTCGCGCAGCAGGTCTGCGAGCGTGAGCTTGCCTAGCTCGGGGTTCGCCGCGACGGCCGCGTTGAGGTTGTCGACGTAGGCCTTGTGATGCTTGCCGTGGTGGGTCTCCATCGTCTGTTTGTCGATGGCCGGCTCGAGCGCGTCGCTGGCGTAGGGGAGGGGGGCCAGCGTGTAGGTCGGGGCCACCACCGGGGTGGCGACTGGCGCCGGGGTCGGTTTTGGAGTGGCGACCGCCGGGGCGGCCACGAAGAGCGAAAGGGCGAACATCAGGCGAAGCGGCATACGAAGCATGGGCGACCTCCTTGGGCCAAGACCCGTAACCACTGGGGCCCGGGGGTCAACCGCCTCAACGACCTGGTGATGCCCTCGTCTGGATGGGGTATGGGCTCAAACCATGTCAGGAAACTCCTCATCGCCCCGCCCGGCCGACGCCCCCCGACGCCTCGAGCCGCTCTCGGTGCGCGCTCACATGAAGCGCCTCTTCGCGTTGATTCGCCCCTATCGCGGCCGCTTCACCATCGCGACGATCGTGCTCGCGCTCGGTGGGCTCGTGAACCTGGTGTTGCCGCAGCCGATTCGGCTCGCCATCGACTCGGCCATCGTGCGTGGTGACACAGCGGAGCTCGCGACCTGGGCCATGGTCGCGGTGGGCGGCTTCGTCCTGCTCGGGGCCGCGACCATCTGGCGCCACTACCTCATGAGCTGGCTTGGCAACCGCGTCGTGACGGACCTGCGGCGCACGACCTTTGCGCATCTCTTACGCTTCCCGCCGGGCTGGTTTCACGAACGCAAGACCGGCGAGCTCGTCTCGCGCCTCACCGACGACATCGGCGCCATCCAGACGACGGTCGGCAGCGAGCTCTCGATGACACTACGCTCGACCTTGTCGGCGGTCGGTGGGCTCGTCATGCTCTTCATCACGTCGCCGACCTTGTCGCTCTTGACACTCTTCCTGGTCCCGCCGCTGTCGATCCTGTCGGTGCGTATCGGGCGTCGGATCCGTCGCCAGGCCAAGGCCATGCAGGACGAGCTCGCGGCCGCCAACGCGACCTTGAAGGAGTCGTTGTCGGCCATCGACACGGTGCAGGTCTTTTCCGCCGAGGCGGTCGAGGCGGCGCGTTATGGGACCCGGGTCGAGGGCTCGTTTGCCGCGAGCGTCAAGCTCGCCATCGCGCGTGGAACGTTTGTAGGCCTCGTCGAAATCGCGGCGTTCTCGGCGGTCACGGTGCTGCTTTATCTTGGCGCTCAAGAGGTCGTTGCAGGTGACTTGAGTGCCGGTTCGATGACGGTCTTCCTGGTCTACACGCTGATGGTCGCGGGCTCGCTCGCAACGCTGGCCAACCTGTGGGGCAATCTCCAGCGCGCGATGGGTGCCTCGGAGCGGATCTTCGAGCTGCTCGACGAAGCGCCTGTCATCACCGACCCGTCCGACCCGGTGGTGATCAACGGTCGCCCCGCGGGCCGTGTGGCGTTCTCGTCGGTCGACTTCCGGTATCCCTCACGAGCCGAGGTCGCCGTCCTGAGTGGCGTCGACTTCGCGGTCGCGCCCGGCGAGACGTTGGCGCTCGTCGGCCACTCCGGGGCGGGCAAGTCGACCATCGCGGCGCTCATCCCACGCTTCTGGGACGTCGCGGGTGGGGCGGTCGAGATCGACGGCATCGACGTGCGGCGATATCGCCTGGCCGACCTGCGCCGACACATGGCGGTCGTGTCGCAGGACCCGGTCCTCTTCTCGGGGACGCTGCGCGAGAACATCGCCTACGGCAATACGAACGCGACGCCGGAGTCCATCGACGCGGCCGTGCGTGACGCGAGCCTCGAGGCCTTCATCCGCGACCTGCCCGACGGGCTCGACACGGTCGTCGGTGAGCGCGGCGTCAAGATCAGCGGCGGCGAGCGGCAGCGGGTCGCCATCGCGCGGGCGCTCGTCGCGGACCCGGCTATCCTGATCCTGGATGAGGCGACGAGCCACCTCGATGCGGCCAACGAGCGGCTCGTCCAGGCGGCACTCGACCGGCTCATGCGCAACCGCACGACCATCGTCATCGCGCATCGGCTGTCGACCGTGCGCAACGCGTCGATGATCCTGGCGCTCGACAAGGGGCGCATCGTCGAGCGTGGGCGCCACGACGATCTCATCGGTCAAGGCGGGCTCTACGCGCGCCTGGTGTCGACTCAGCTCGAGACCGAGCCGGCCGCTTCGGCCCCGACCTGAGCTGCGGTCCTCGCCGCCAATTGCCCACAAGCAGCGGCCTGGTCATCACCCCGCGTCTCGCGGATGATGCACACATAACCCTTCTGAAGTAGACGATTTCTGAACGCTACCACGCGCTCACGCGGAGGCCGGCTGTAAGGGATCAGCGGCGTCGGGTTGAACGGGATGAGGTTGATGCGGCAGCGGATGTCGACGAGCAGCTCGGCCAGGCGATCGGCGTCGTCATCGCCGTCGTTGACCCCACCGAGCAGCGTGTACTCGATGAAGACGTGGCGAAGGTCGTTGGCCGTGGCCTCCCGCATCCACGTCGTCAGCTCCGTGAGGGGCCAGCGTTTCACCCGCGGCATGAGGCGGTCACGCAGCTCCTGGGTCGTTGCATGGAGGCTCAACGCGAGCGAAGCGCGGCTGTCCTTCCAGAGCCGGTCCATCTTCGGGATGATGCCCGAGGTCGAGACCGTGACATGGCGGGGCGAGATGCGCAGGCCCTCATCGAGGACGCGGATGGCGGTGAGGACGGCCTCGAGGTTGTCGAGCGGCTCACCCATACCCATCATCACGATGTTGGTGAGCGGTACCGCCGAATGTGACATCGCGAGCAGCACCTGGCCGACCATGTCGCCCGCCGAGACCGCGCCGAGATAGCCCATACGAGCCGTCGCGCAGAAGTCACAGAAGCGGGTGCAGCCGCTCTGCGTCGAGATACACACGGTGGCGCGGGTCGACGTCGGGATGAGCACGGTCTCGATCGTGCGTGGCCGACCGTCCCCCATGCCCTCGACCTCGAGGCGCCACTTGGTGGTGCCATCGGCGCTGACATACGTCTCTTCGACGGTGAAGCGCGGCAGGTTCGTGGCCTGCCGAATCCGATCGATGGCTTCACGCCCACAACCCGCCAGCGTATGGGGCAGGGTGGGGGTTGGGCCCTGGTCGCGTAGCCAGTTCCATACGGCCGCGCCGCGTGAGTGCGAGACCGTGGCCGAGGCGCCCGGTTTCGGTGGACCCGCCGCGATGAGGCTGAGCTCTCGCGGGGTGAGCGCGAGCAGCTCGGGCGTGACCGACCCTACGTCGGACGCCACCTCGAGCGCTGGTAGGTTGCGCCCCATCACGAGGAAACGTCTGCTCGCCACGTCGCAGGCCCGCGACGGAGCGGGCCGGAGCGTGTGCGAGCGATCCGATCAGGTCGCATGCGTTGCCATCTCCATGTGGTGTCGGAACGCATTGCGACCTCAGTCGTCGAAGATGGCCTTGATGTCCTCCATCGTGAGGCCGCTGGTCGAGATGCCGTCAGCCGACACAACGGAGTCGAAGAGCTCCTTCTTCTTCTCCTGCAGCTCGACGACCTTCTCTTCGACCGTGTTCTCGGCGACGAGGCGGTAGACGAAGACTGGCTTCACCTGCCCGATGCGGTGGGCGCGGTCGGTGGCCTGCTGCTCGACGGCGGGGTTCCACCACGGGTCCATGTGGATGACGTAGTCGGCCGTCGCCAGGTTGAGACCGGTGCCGCCGGCTTTCAAGCTGATGAGGAAGAGCGGCGGTCCGTCTGGCCCGTTGAACGCGTCGACCAGCTCCTGGCGGTTACGTGTGCGGCCATCGAGGTAGAAGTAGCCGATCTGTCGCTCGTCGAGCCACTCCTTGAGAATGGCAAGGTGGCTCGTGAACTGCGAGAAGACGAGCGCGCGATGGCCCTCGCCGACCGCCTCTTCGATGAGGTCGTGCAGGACCTCGTGTTTGCTGCTGGCGGTGACGCCCTGAGCGATCTCGAGGTCGACGAGCTTCGGGTGGCAAGCGACCTGGCGCAGCTTCAACAAGGCATCGAGGATGGTGACCGTGCTGGCGCCGACACCCTTGGTCGCGATGGCGTCGTAGACCTTCTGGCGCGCCATTGCGCGGACCTTGTCGTAGAGCTCCTGCTGCTCGGCTGCGAGCGGGATCTTGATGGTCTGCTCGGTCTTGGGCGGCAGGTCTTTGGCGACCTCGCTTTTGACGCGGCGGAGCATGAACGGCTTGATCTTGATTCGGAGGCCCGCGATGTCCTCGGGGGTCTCCGAGCCGCTGCGCACGTAGCGCGACTTGAAGCTCGACTTGTTGTCGAGGAAGTCGGGCATCAGGTAGTCGAAGACCGACCACAGCTCGAGCAGGTTGTTCTCGAGCGGCGTACCCGTCAGCGCCAGGCGATGCTTGGCCTTGAGCTTCTTGGCCGCGATGGCCGTCTGGCTGTCTGGGTTCTTGATGTTCTGCGCTTCGTCGAGGATGAGCGCGTGCCAGGTGCGGCGCTGCAGACGCAGGAGGTCGAGCCGCAAGATGGCGTAGGTCGTGACGACCAGGTGCGAGTTCTTGAGGTTGTCGTAGATCTTGTCGCGATTGGCGCCGAGCAGCTTCACGGCTTTCAGGCCCGGCGTGAACTTCGCGGCTTCCATCACCCAGTTGGTCGCGACCGAGGTCGGGCAGATGACGAGAGAAGGGTTCTCGGCGCGCCCGCTCTGGTGTTCAGCAGCCAGAAACACCAACGCTTGCAGGGTCTTACCGAGACCCATGTCGTCGGCCAGGATGCCGTGGAAGCCGAAGTCACGCAGGAACGCGAGCCAGTCGTAGCCGCGCTTCTGGTAGGGGCGCAGGCTCGCGTTGAGGTTCTCGGGAAGAGGCTCCTCGCCGACGCCGTCGTACTTGCGCAGGCGCGCCGACAGCTTCTTCCACTCGTCGTCGGACTCGACGTACTTCGACTCACCGACGAGCGCGTCGAGGACCGGCGCGTGATAACGCGGGACACGTCCGACACCACCCGACATCAGGAGCTGCGGCAGCTCCATCGCGACCTGCAGGTGATGGGTCACCCACGAATCGGGCAAGAGGGCCAGCCCACCCGACTCCATCGTGAGGTAACGCTTCTTGTTCTGATAGAGCTGCAAGAGCGCGTCGAGGCCGTAACGCGAGGTCTCGACCCCGAGCTCGAGCGCCACGTCGAACCAGTCGAGCCCGGTCTTGATACGACCCTGCAGGCGCGGCGTGACGGCCTTCGTGCGGAAGCGCAGGAGGCGTTCCTTGCCGAGCACGATCCAGTCGTTCTCGAGCTTGACCAGGTGCTCTTCGAGGAAGGTCAGCGCGGTCGGCGTGTCGAGCAGCATCGTGCCCGGGCTCTCGCCGACTGGCAGACCTTCGGAGCGGGCCAGGTCTAGCAGCTTCTTCTCGAGCTCGATGTCGCGCATGACGAACATCGGGTCGTGGCCTTCGGGCGCTCGCAGCACTTCGGGCTGCGCGTTGCCCATGACCTGGAGCTCGACCGGGTCGCCGTAGCGGAAGGACAGCTGGACCTTCAGGCTCTCGCCGTCCTCGCCCAGGATGAGCAGCGGCTCGGGCGCCTGCACGTCGGGCAACACACCGGGGTCGGCTTCGACCTTGATGATGTCGCGCATCCGCTTGAGGCCACGCTCGAGGAAGGTCGGTACCTCACGCAGCGGCATACGCGCCTGCCGACGCGAGAGCCCGTAGGTGATGGTGCCGACACCCGCGCCACCGGCCACCGGCATGAGCGTGTTGTCGCCGTCGAAGAGCCAGCTCGCGTTGGGCTCACCGGCGATGCGGGCGCGCTTGTCGAGTGTCTTACGCTTGCCGTTGACGATGATCTGGACCTTCAGCGAGAGGCCCTGGTTCTTCAGCGAGTCGACGCGCACCCGGGGGCGCACGGGCTCGAGCTTGATCTGCAGCTTACGCTCGGTGTCACCGAGGTAGACCTCCTGCACGCGTGAGGCGGCGCGCAGGAACATGTCGAGGTTGCCGTTGTCGGCCACGAGCAGGTTCGCGTCGTCGTCATCGTCTTCGAGCAGGCCTGCGATGCGGGCCGCGATGGTCTCGTCCGAACGTTTGAAGCCGAGTGCCGTCGGGTTCTGGAACAGGGCTTCGCGCACCTGCACGCCGGCGATGGCGCGTTCGGCGCCGCGTCCACGCTTGGAGAAGGTCGAACGCAAGAGACGCACCCGCATGACGTCGTCAGGCGTCAGCGGCAGGTCGATGCGGATGACGAGCCGGTCTTCGGCCTCGTCAATAGCGGTCTGGAACTCCTGCGCGACCTCTTCGGCGTCGTCGAGGATACGACCCCAGCCGGCACTCTCGGCGCCGCGCAGGGTCAGGTCGGCCAGCGCCGCAAGCGCAAGCGCCACCTTGTGTTTACAGAGCCCGTGTTTGTACGGGCAGGAGCACTCGCTCCGGACGATGGTGCCGTCTTTGGACGAGAGGAAGATCCGGACGGCGTAGTTGTCGCGGGCGCTGCCCGTCACCGTGCCGGAGATCCAGTTGTCGTCCTCGCGCCGGGTGTCGACGACACGCCCGCTTGCGAAGTACTGGCAACCACGAGTGAAAGTCTTCTGCCCGACCTGCTTCTTCAGCTTGCGGGTCCGCAGCGACTCGATGTCGACGGTCATGACCATTGGGCTCTCTGAGGGCCATTACGGCCCGACTGAGCGCTTCGCAGAGACGTTGGGTCGAGGTCTGCCCCTCGATTGACCGCATCTGCTTGGGGAGGTTCGGCGTCCCCTTGACCCGGCTGGGTGGTGTCCCCTGCGGGTTGAACGCCGAGCGATGAAGTGCGGGCGCTACCAGGAAACCTGCCGCCGCTGACTCGACCATCGCCGAGTCGGCCCACGGGCTTGGCGCCCGGGACAGGTGTGGTGGAAGACCCATCCCGCGATGAGCATCCACGAAGCCGTCGGGCTTCACGCGTATGCGCTTCGAGCGTCGAGAGGTTATGACCTCAGGAGCCCTGCGCAAAGACCTCGAAGGCGAACCCGCCAAAGCAGGTGAGCCACGAGGTCCGGATAGGAGGACCTTCAACCGAGCGGAGGATGACTCCTGCCGCCCGGTGAAGGACCAATTGACGCGGTATGGTCGGGGCGACAGGATTTGAACCTGCGACCCACAGACCCCCAGTCTGTTGCGCTACCAGGCTGCGCCACGCCCCGGCTTCCAGACCGCGTCGGGGTCGACCGTCATGACGACGGTCGAATCACTCATCAGCCGTTGAGGCTGGTTTTCAGGACTTGAGAGGCTTTGAAGGTGAGGACCCGCATCGGCGGGATGGTGAGCTCACGGCCGGTCTGCGGATTGCGACCGACACGCGCCTTCTTCTCACGCACGGCGAAGTTTCCAAACCCCGAGATCTTCACCTTCCCATCGGAGACCAGCGTGTCCTTGATCGTTTCGAACACGAGCTCGACGAGCTCGGACGATTCGCGTTTGGACAAACGGGCCGCGCCTTCGAGTTGGCCATGGACCGCTTCAACGAGTTCAGCCTTCGTCATCCGTCAGACTCCTTTCCTTCGGGTGCCCCGGACGGGATTGTTCCCGTCAGGGTGCTCGGCGCGCCAGGTGGCTGACCTGGTGCGACCGGCGGAATCAGGCCGCGCGAGCCTGCTCGATGATACGAGCGAAACCTGCGGGGTCGTGCACGGCGATGTCGGCCAGAACCTTGCGGTCGAGCTCGATCGAGGCCCGGCTGAGCATCGCCGCGAACTCGCTGTACTTCACGCCGAGGGCGCGAGTCGCAGCGTTGATGCGGACGATCCAGAGCGAGCGGAAGTGCCGCTTGTTCTGCTTGCGGTCGCGGTACGCGTAGACCCAACCTTTGTAGACTGCCATTCTGGCGGTCTTATAGAGGGTGGACCGACGGCCCATGTACCCCTTAGCCGCTTTCAGAATGCGGTTTCGGCGACGCCGCGCCTTGAATCCGCGCTTCACTCGAGCCATGTGGAGGATCTCCTGTCGGCCTGTGCCGACCGTCGACTGTTCCGTAGGAGCGGGTAGACCGGCTCGCTACGGAAGGGTGTTTCAAAGGTAGGGAAGGAGCCGCTTGATGCGGGGAGCGTCAGCGCGGTCGACGTAGGTCGGCGCCATGTTGCTGCGCTTGCGCTTCGACGACTTCTTGGAGAGCATGTGGCTCTGCATACGCTTCTTGCGCTTCAGCTTGCCATTTGCCGTCACTCGGAAGCGCTTTGCGGCGCCCTTGTGCGTTTTCATCTTGGGCATTTTATCATCCTCAGGGTTGCGCTTGCCGGGCGCGACCATCGGCCCGAGCGAACCATTCGGGTTCAGCCAGGGCGGGGTTGGCCAGGGGGGCGGGCATACCCGTTTTGTCCTGGCGTGTCACAGAGTTTTTTGGCGCCATCGCTGGAAAAAAGCACCAGCGCAGCGCCGCCCGCTTCGGGTCCCCGCCATCCGTCCGAGGCCGGCCTGCGAAGGTCCAACCCGGTCGGTGGTCCAAGAGCGCCTGAAGAATCCAGGCGCTCTTGGTAGGCACGGGCGGGATTGAACCGCCGACCCCTACCGTGTCAAGGTAGTGCTCTCCCACTGAGCTACGTGCCTGCAAAGCAGCGTTTGACCCGCTTGCGGAGCGGCATCTTGCCCAGGTGGCGCGGGTAGTCAAGACAATTTTTCCGGCGGGCGGTGCGATAGTCCGGCGGGCTGCGTTTCCTGCGTCGTCTTCGTGCATGAACTCCTGCGGCGGAGCGACCGGTCGACCGCCTCAAAACGTGGGACACGACCAATACCATCTGGTATCGGTGTCGCTCGGCCAGGATGGCCGTCGAGAGGAGTGGCCTCATGAGCTGGTTGGGTCGGATGATGTTGAACGTAGAGCGACGAGGAATGCGGAACATGCGCGGTTATCCGAACTCTCTGGGGGTCCTCGGCCTGGTGACGTTGGTTGCGGCCGGTTGCGGCGACAACGCGCGCGGCATCCAGAGCGATACGACACAGGACATCCAGGGCGACACGTCGAACGACGTTGCGGATGACACGAGCGACGTGTCGGGCACCGACTCGGACACCCCCGGCCCGGTACTCCTGCCCAATTCATGCAGCGAAACCAAGCCTTGTGAGCAGGGAGCCTGCCGATCGGGCGTGTGTGTCGCGGACCCGCCGCAGGGGGCGAACGCCTACCTCACCGACCCGGTCGAAAACCTCCTCAGCACCGACTGGCCCGACCTGAGCTGCTCGGACATGACGTCGGCGGCGCCGATCGAGACCACGACGACGACGCTCTATGGAGCGGTCTCCCGATTCGGCAAGGGGCGCAAGACCATCGACATCAAGGTCGAGGTGTTGCTCGCCGAGGGCTTCAATCCCGGCGCCTGCGAGGAAGAGGCCACGGACGCCGCGAAGCGCACCTGCTATCGCAACTATGGGACGCCGATCGCCTCGACGTTGTCGGTGGCACCGCCCACGCCGACGAGCCTGCCCGACACCTGCACGAAGCACGAGGAGTGCCCGCTGGGCTACCAGTGCTTCAACCCGGCCAACCTTGGCGGCGACTGCGAGGAGCAGTTCGGCCTCTACGAGCTCCCCGGAATCCCGGTCAATACCCCCATCATCATCAGGTCTTATGCGACGACCAACGACGCCCAGTGGCACGACACCTGGGTGTTCAACATCGTGTTGGACCCGAGCCGCGAGGTCGAGGGCCGCATCCAGTATGACGCCCAGATGGTGAGCCACGGCCAGTGGCTCCTGACCTCGAACTCGGTCGGTCTGCCCGACATGGCGCCGACCAATGGGGCCATCGGCGGCCGTATCCGCGACTGCCAGGACGATCGGCCCTACGCCTGGCCGATCTCCGAAGTGCGTCTCGGCCTTGCCAATCCCGGCACCGGCATCGTGTACTTCAACAACCTCGAGGACGACACCGTGCCCTTGATCGATCGCCAGACCACGGACATATTGGGCCGGTTCGCGGCGCTGGACGTGCCCGCGGGCTGGAACAAGATGGGAGGGGCTGCCCGCGTGGATGGGCAGGTCGTCAGCATCGGCGCGGTCGGGGTGTACGTCATCCCGAACTCGCTCTCGATCGTTTCGTGGCCCGGGACGCAGCCGTATTGGCGCCAGCAGTGACGCAGTGAAGAATGGGGGAAGCATGACGACCTTGAAGACACACGCGACGGGTAGCCCCATGGGGCTGATGGGCCCTGTGGGCCCTATGGGGCAAATGCGTCCGACCCGCGTGGCCTGGTCGAGATGGGCGCTCGGTTCGCTGGCCTTGGCGTCGGGCGCGGCCCTGCTCATGGGCTGCGAGCCCGAGATCCACAAGCCGAAGCCGTCCGTGCGCAGCAACGTCGTCGTGCCGCTCCCGCCCAGCCCCGAGCTGGTGCGTAAGCCCTACGAGAAGGTCAACAAGGATGGCACGCTCACGGTAGAGGGTATCCTGCGTGAGCGGGCGACCTACATCGGAGAGGGCGTGACGGTGCGCGGGGTGGTGACCAAGCTTACGAAGTGTGCGGCGCCGCCGCCCGAACCCGCGCCAGAGCCCGAGGTCGTTCCAAAGGACAAACCAAAGGGGCCGGCTGGGCCAGACGGCAAGGAAGTGGCCGTGCCGCCTCCACCCAGGCCGCCCCGTACCTGTTCGCCTCCGCCCCACTTCTTCCTCGTCGACAAGAACCCCGTGAGCAAACGCGAGCTGCTCGTGTACGGCTCCATGTGGAGCGTGCTTCCGACCCTCGAGGAAGGGGCCGAGGTCACGTTGGCCGGCCAGTTCGACATCGTCAGCAAGGATGGTGTGTTCCTGCGTCAAGCCGGGCTCCTCATCCTCGACGACCTGCCCGAGGTCATGCCGACGCCGGATGCGCCGCCAGGTGACGCACCTCCAGGTGGGACTCAGCCGGGCAACCCCTGAGGTAGGGCGCTGCTCCCTGCGCGGAGCGAGCGCCTACTCGTAGAGGAGGACCTCGGCGCGGCGCTCGGCATAGCGTTCGAGGTCACGCTTCCAGGTCGCCTCGATCTGGTCGTGCCGCTTGCCGGCCCGCACCATGGGCAGGACGGTGTCTGTGCCCCACACGCTCGTGACGTTGTCGCGAAACGTAGTCATCTCGGGCCAGAGCTTCTCGATGGCGGTCAGGAGCCCAAGTGCCGTGCGGATCGGGCGAAAGGCTTTGGGGTCTTCGATGACGATCTGCACGCCATGCAGCAGCTTGCCTTTGAACGTGAACCAGTTCGGGCGGAAGGTCGTCGCGCGGAAGCGTACGCCCGGCAGCTTCATCGCGGTCAGCGCACGCTCGAGGGGGACCGCTTCGATCCACTCTGCGCCGACCTGCTCGAAGGGGAGGGTGGTCCCGACACCTTCGCTGACGTTGTCCGAGATCCCACCGACCATGCCGGTGGCTGCATAGAGCCAAGCGTTCTCGACGTGGGGGATGCCAGGTGAGGTCGGCACCCACATGAGGCCGGTCTCGCGCCAGTCGAGCTTGCGTTGCCAGCCTTCCATCCGGATCACCTCGAGCTCGCACTCGACGTCTTCGAACTTTTTGTAATAGTTGGCGATTTCGCCGATCGTAAGGCCGTGTGTGACCGGGAACGAGGCCCAGCCGATGAAGCCACGGCGCTTCTTGCGCAGGACCGGTCCCTCGAAGACGAGGCCGCCGTAAGGGTTGGGGCGATCGAGGACGATGACCTTCTTACCGGCTTCGCCCGCGGCGATCATGGCCTCGCCCAGCGTCGAGACGTAGGTGTAGGTGCGTGAGCCGAGGTCCTGGAGGTCGATGAGGAGGACGTCGATCCGCTCGAGCGACCTGGGCGAGGGGCGCCCTTTCTTGCCGAGACCAAAGAGGTTTTCGACTGGCAGCCCGGTGTGTGGGTCGACGCTGGCGCCGGTCTTCTCGCCGGCCGACATCCAGCCGCGGATGCCGTGTTCGGGGCCGTAGAGCTGGACGATACGAAAGCCGTTCTTCTTGCCGGCGGCGACGAGGCGATCGACGCTTGGCACCCAGCGGCTGTCGACGGCGGCGGGGTGGGTCAGAAGCCCGATCTTTTTTCCGCGGAGCGCTTCGAGTCGCGACGTGTCGCCGAGCAGGACCTCGAGGCCTACCGTGACCGCTGGTGCGCTGGGGTTGTCGAGGGCGGCGGCGGTCGCGGCGGCAGGCGCAGGACGGCTATCGGCGTCGGCCGCAGTAGACAAAGGGACCACCGGCTCGGAGAGCAGCAGCGCCAGACTTGGATAGAGCCAGAACATGGGCGATGATAGTAGCGTATGAAGCCCAAGAAGACTTTCCAGATCCTCGACGAAAAGGTCGAGCACCGTCCTGACCTTGCACCTCCGCGTGTTGCCGCGGCGGACGAACCCGATGTGCTCGACGAGAACCCGTACTGGTCGTGGGACGAGACCGAGCCTCACCCCAACCCGGAGCTGGGCTGCGTGCGACGTGGGCTCTGCTGCAAGAGCAACCCCGGCTGGTTCGCGCCAGGTGAGGTCGAGCGGGCCGCGGCCCTCAAGGGGATGGAGCCCGACGCCTTCGTGCGTAAGTACCTCGTCATCGACAACATCGAGGTCGACGGGGTCATGGTCCACACGTTCGCGCCGCTCAAGCTCGGCCTCGACAAGAAGCCGGCCATTCCGCCCGCGTCTCGGGCCGATGCGCTGTACCGGACCCTGCGCGGCCAGTGCATCTTCTATGACGAGGCGAACCGCGGGTGCGGCATCTACGAGGCGCGGCCGACCGAGTGCGCGCTTTACATATGCACGAATGCGCCGGGCGTGAACCCGACCCACGAGCAGATCGCGCGCCTGTGGCTGCCGCCCACAGAGTGAGCGCAAGGGGCGTCAGGGTTTGAAGCTGTGAAGCTGTGAACGTGTGAACGTCTACGCCTTGGCCGCAGGTGTCGACTTCGGCTAGGGTGTCGTGCCCGTGAGCGACCTTCGTGGTCTGTATGGGTAGGAGCGACCATGGCGAGGCGAACGGTGGGGACGCGGTCGGTGGGGTTGGTAGTCATGCTCGTGGCCATTGGGGTCAGCGCCTGCGACGAGGCTGCCGAATCGGCGCCCGACGTGTCCGCAGACGGCGCGGGTGATGTGACGCCCGATGTCTCTTCGGAGGTGTCTCCCGACACGAGCGCGCCGGACACGAGCCCGCTCGACACGGGCCTGCCGGACACGACGCCCGACGTGGTCACGCCGCCGCTGAACCCCATCGGCGACGAGCTCAAGGTCGCGATCGAGCCCATCACGGTCCTGTCCGGCGAAGAGCGCCAGGTCTGCCGCACCATCAACGTCCCCGGCAACGTGCCGCTCGACATCGTACGTTTCGAGTCGAAGATGCGGGGGCTGTCGCACCACTTCAACCTCTACAAGGTCATCGACGGGACCCGGCTCGACCCGGTCACCGCAGCCGAGACGGCGACCAGCGATTGCCAGCCCGCGGCTGAGCAGCTTCGCGGCGACGCGGCCTACATCTACGGGTCGGCGTCGCCCGACCGGGTCATGGAGACACCGGCCGGCGTGGCCTTCCGGCTCGAGTCGGGGCAGCGCCTCATCCTCGAGTTCCACGCTATCAACTACACGCTCGACCCGATCGAGGCCGACGTGGAGATCAGCCTGTTCGCGGCCGCGCCCGAGGCCAACATCGAGCACCACGCCGACATCATGTGGTTTGCCAATTGGGGCTTCGCCTTGCCGCCCGGCCAGGAGACTAGCAGCACCAAGTCGTGCAGCGTCCCCTACGACGTGGAGATCTTTGGGCTCATGAGCCACTTCCACGAGCTCGGCACCCAGTTCGAGGTCTCGGCCATCACCGCCGACGGGTCGACCAAGGTCTACGAGGACGACGACTGGCAGCACCCGAAGTACGAGCCGTTCATGCCGACCCTGTCGCTCGCCGCCGGCGAGTCGTTGTCGTGGACCTGCACCTGGGACAATACCCGCAACGACTGGGTCCTGCCGAACAAGGGAAGCAAGGACGAGATGTGTATGGTCTTCGCGGCGGCCTATCCGAAGAACACGCTTTCGGCCGAACCGATCCAGTGCAATGTGACGTTCTAACGTGCGGGCCGGTAGAGACGGCGATCCAGCCGTTTAGGGCCCCTGGTGCGCGTGACCGCATTCGGCGGGCTCGCTTGAGGTGTCTCCGCTCTTCGTCAGAGCAGGAGGTACTATGTCGGAAGGTGGCGGCGGCAACGATTGGAAGGCGCTCTCGGTCGACAAAGGGAACGACGCGTTTCTCATCCCACTGGGGCGGTTTGCGGCGCTCTGGTGCCAGGGGTAGGTCGACGACCGAAAAGAGAAAGAGGACTACGCCTCCCTCATCGGCGACTTCACGACCGAGGTCAGCCAGAACCTCAGTAAGGTCAGCATCCTAGAGGTCGACCTCGGCCAGATGAGCGAAACCGACCCCGAGAAGGCGCTCGGCCCGCTGCAGTTGAAGTTCGACAGCTTCCAGGCCGAGACCGAGCGCCTCTCGGCGGTCTTCGAGTGCGTCGACTTGTACTTCGATGTGTCCATCAAGGACCCGGCGTTTCTGGTCGCGATTTCGGAGCCGACTGCGGCCCCGACGCCCGCCGCCCCAGCGCCCGCGCCCGATGGCGCCGAGCCCGCGCCCTATGGCGCAGCACCTCCCCCTGACGAGGTGGCCCCGGCCGGCGAGCTGGGCCCGGAGAAGCAGGCGCTGAAGGAAGAGCTCCAGGCCTGTGACAAGGTCCTGGCCGAAGCGGACACGAAGAAGCCCGAGCTGCTGCCGGCCATCGAACCTGCCGCCCTTCTACCAGTACGTCGTCTGGCGGGTGTACCTGTCCAACGGCATCAAGCTCTTCAAGGACAAGCCGGCCAAGGACCTCGGCCTCGAACTGGGCCAGGTCCATGCGGCGCAACGCGAGGTCGAAAAGCGCCTGGGCGAAATCGAGACCCTCTTCAACGACACCCTGATGACGAGCACCGGGCAGCTTGCGGCGCTGATTTCAGAATCAGCCGAGCTCCTGCCCGGCGACGCGGAGCTCGAGGACTTCAAGGAGGCGCAGCCGCGAATCCAGGAGATGTCCCAGGGGGCCTGGGAGATCCGCTGCGACATCGACAACATCAAGAGCGTCGTCGCGCTCGAGGTGGCTCGCCTCAAGTCGTACGTCCTGAAGTTGAACGAGAAGCTCGGGGTGGTGAAGTCGATGCTCGCGGCCGAGACGCAGCGCGTGGGCACAGGCAAGTAGCTCGATGAGGTAGAAGGTGACCCCGCCCTGACAGAGCGGGGCTCGCCCAGCCCGCCTCAGGGGAAACGTCTGCTCGGGCTACCGCCCCGCTCCGGCGGAAGGGGCGGGAAGGCTCGCCCGAGCGATCCGATCGGTCTCCATACGTTTCATCATTTGTGGTGCCGAAATGCATGGAGACGTCAGTCGGCGCGCCCAAGTTGGTTACCCGCCGAGGCCAAGGGCGTGGCGGTTCTTTACGAACGGGATGATTTCGGCCTCGTAGGCGGCCAGGTCCTCCACGCTCACCGTCGTCAGCGCATGTGTGTCGACCACTTTCTGGCAGCCACTCTTGAAGGCCGAGTTCAGACCGCCGGTCCCGAACTGGATGCCTCGATCGGTGATCGCCACCTTGCCATCGAGGCTCCGAAAGACGTGGCCATAGAGCCCTGAGACCGTCACGGTGTTCTTCTTTGGGGTCCTCTTTTGGGCCTTCTTGGCCTTCTTGGCCTTCTTGCCCTTGGGCGCGGCGTCGGCTTCGGCCCGCGCGTCGTCGGTCGCGGCCGCGACGGGCGCGGATGGCTCGGGGGGCGGCGGCTTCACCTCGAGCTTCACGCTGAAGCGCTGGTCGGGTCGGTAGTACTCGCGATAGGCGACACGCGCCTGGGCGTGCTGAAATGCAGGCACCTCGCGCCCTGCACGCGCGAACACCGCCGTGAGTCGCTTGTCGGAGATGATGTAGGCGACCGCCTCGGCTTTACGCAGCACCTTGCCCGTCTTCAGGTCCACGCACACGATCCCCGCGCCGTCGACGTCGATCCCGAGCGACCGGAAGTACTGCGAGAACATCGCCGGGTCCTTCGCCTTCATGTCGCGCAGCACCTGGACGAGCGAGTGCGATTCGCCCTTGGCCGAGGTGATGAACTGGATGAAGCCCACGCTGATGTGCCCGGCGTCGTAGGTGTTGATCGCGTCGAAGCCGCCTTCGTAGGGGCTCAGCTCGGTGAAGACACGGTTGACGAGCCCTGCGTCGGGGCACTCGATCTCGGCGCCCGCGAAGACACGTGAGATTTGCTTGCCGCCCTTCACCTTGCCGGAGTCCGCGACACCTTCGGCGCGCGTCGTGTGTTTGCTCTGGACGTGGTCGCCATAGCGGAACTCGGCGTTCGAGCCGGGCACCTGCACCGTGTAGCGCGTGCGCTCGCCGTAGGTCGCCTGCGGCGGCTCGCCGATCACCTTCCAGTTCGGCTTCTTTTTGGTC
Source organism: uncultured Myxococcia bacterium (assembly GCA_942493285.1). GTDB lineage: Bacteria > Myxococcota_A > UBA9042 > PHBI01 > PHBI01 > WYBB01. Next base: position 2,728,419 of record OW818691.1, on the reverse strand, counting down.
CCGAGGTTGACCTGCAGGGTCGCTATCGACGCTGGCGCCTGTCCTGGCTGTGGTGGCTCCGGTGGAGCAGACGCGTCTGTCGGGTCCCCGCGTTCGCCCCGAAGGCTTCGGTTGAGCTCCCAGATCCCACGGGCATCGTAGGCCTTGACCCAGTCCTGCATCGCCTTACGCTCGGCCGAGCTGACCTTGTTCTTGTCCTTCGCCTTCAGCGCCGCATCGAAGCGGCGATGCCAGCGGTTGAACTCTGGAGTGCGGGCCGCGCCGCCAGAGGCCGTCTTGACCGAGCCCTCGTCAGCCCAGCGCGCCTTTACGTCCGCGACGTCGGCGTCCGAGTAGTCGGCCTTGCCCCCATCAGCCTTGTCAGACTTCGTGCTTGTCTGGCCCTTGGGCTGGTTGGACTCCGGGGCCTGGCGGAACTGCTCGACGCCGGGCTCGTAGCACTTGCCGATCGGCGTCGACGGCTTTCGTTTCTCCTCAGACCCACGCGTCGATTCGGCGTCCACCGTCTTCAAGCGCTCGTCTGACCGCGCGGGTGTCTGGGAGGCGTCTTTCGCGACTGCACCGTCGCGGGCCTCGACGGGCTTGCCTTCGGAGACCCGATCCTTGGTGGTCTTGTTGTCCAGGTCGTCTATGGCGCGGGTCAGGGCCTCGATTCGGCGTTTTGATCGCTCGTCAGGTTCAGCGTTCGTTTCGTCGCCCGTCGCCGCGCGATTCGCGAGGCTCTCGTCGCGAGCCATCTCGAGGTCAATTACCTGCAGCAGCAGGTCTCTGCGTGCCTTGGCGTCTGGGTCCAGGTCCTCCGCCTCGGTCGACTGCGGGTTGTCGCCCTGGACGACGGGGCCTTCCCCGCCGATGTCGCTCGAAGTCTCTTCGTCGTTGAGTTCCTCGGTGGCATTGCTCTCTTTGAGCTGAACTCCCTGGCTCGTGTTCTGGCTCGGGCTGGCACCCTTGCCCGCACCCGCCATCCGGTCGAGCGCGCTCTCGGCGGAGGCGCCCCGTACGACGAGTGTCGCGACCTCGTCGGCGTGGCGTTCGTAGACGTCGCCGCTGCGCCCGACACCGTCGGACAAGGCGACGCCTGCGCGTTGTTGGACCACGTGAGCGGCTTCGTGGGCGGCCGTGAACAGGTCGGGGCTCGATGCGAAGGCGACCGCGTTGCCGCTGGCATAGCCGTGGGCACCGAGCTTACGCGAGGCTGTGCTCGCGGCGCCATCGACGTGGGCTTGCACACCGCTGACGTCGTGGCGCCCAAAGGACGCGGCGATGCGGTCGGCGTGCGGCAGGCGTTGAGGTGTGCCGGCGAGGCCCTGGTCGGCGATGGTGTGGACGCCTTCGGAACTGCGGCGTGAGGCCAAGCGCTCGCGAAGCTGCACCGCTCCGCCCGACAAGTGGTTTGGGAGCGGGTCGCCCCAGACCTCGTGGTTGCCGACCGCGACGGCGTCGTGCAGGTCGCCACAAGAGTCGTCGAAGGCGCGGAGCTGGACGGCCGGGGCGGCGGAGAAGGCCGACCAATCGTAGATCGTCGAGTGTTGTCGAGATGTTTCGGCGAAGCTCGCGCGGCGGGCGGCGAGCTCGGGCGAACGATTCAGGAGTCGTCCGGCCGGTTGCGTGTCTCGAGCGGCATTGAACGTCATCGTCGACCTCACCGTGCGGTTTCTCGGCCGATCGTAGGCGCTTCGTAGAGGCGGAAACTACCCACGCGAGGGGGTAGTCGTTCGCTTTGTCGACGTCGTCCCTGGATTCGGGAGGCCTCAGGTCTGAGGGCGGCCGCGGGGTAGGTGGCGCTCGAGGTCGAAGGTGGCCGCGCGGGCCTGGGCGTGTAGTGCCGAGACGAGCTCGGCGGAGCTGGTCACATCGAGGCGGCGATAGAGGTCCTTCTGGTAGGACTTGAGCGTCGAGTGGGTGATGCCCATGGACGCCTGGATTTCGCTCACGCCGAGGCCGTCGAGGTGGCCAAGCGCAATCCAGCGTTGGCGCTCCGTGAGCGGGGATGTGTCCAAGGCGCGTAAGACCTTGAGGCGGCGGTTCATCTCGAGCTGGAGGTGGATAGCGATGCGGCTGGTCAGGTCGTTTGGCGACATGGGGCTGAGACCGTAGGCGCGTAGGCGCAGGCGGCCGCCGGGGACGGCCAGGCTCAGCGTTGGGCTTTCGCCCGCACGTAGGCGTTGGGCGAGTGAGCGGCAGGCTTCGGGGAGGACGTTGGCCCCCATGAGGTGGGCTCGCTCGAGGCCGCCCGTCGCGTCCTCCAACCAGGCGCGGGCGGTGGGCGTGGCCCACTCGATGACGCCCTGGGCGTTGGCGAGCAGCACGGCAGCGTCGAGCTCGTCGAAGTCCGCCGGCAAGGGGGCGGCCCGAAAGGCGTGGGTCAGCGCGTCGTAGAGCTGGCTGATGAGGTGGACGTCGCCGCGGGTGAAGGCTTTGGCTTCGCGTTCACGGAAGATCCCGAGGATCCCAAGCGGGCCCGACGCGTCGCGGATCGCGACGTCGAGGACGTGGTGGATCCCGTTGCGTTGGAAGAGGTGCTGAAAGGTCGCACCGCTCTCGAAGGCCTCACCGCCGCGGATGAGGTTGCCGTAAGGGACCTTCTGGCGCAGCAGGTTGCCAAACGCAGCCGGGTCGTCGGTGGTGGCCGAGAAGTGATGGCCGCTCTCGGCGAAGAGGCGATGGCTGAACTCGTCGAAGTACTCGCTGTAGTGCTGCTGCGGGGCGCAGTTGGCGTCGACGCGGATCATCGAGAGCGAGAAGGCGGGCACGAGTCGCTTCAGGCACTCCGACATGAGCGGCATCATCGTCATGACGTCGACGCCCGAGTGGAGGATGAGCCGAAGGGCTCCTAACGCTTTGTTTGCGCTCATGCTCCTGTCCTGCCGCGCGGCCGTGGGGGGGCATGCGGACGGGTGACGGTAACTCAAAGACACACGCTGCGTCGAGCGTGGGCGCTTGCGTTGGCGTTGTTGCGGGCGCGGGCGCTTGCGTGGGGGTTGGCGCTTGCGTGGGCGTGGGCGCGGGCGCTTGCGTGGGCGTGGGCGCTTGCGCGAGAGGGGGCGTGGGCGTGGGCGCTTGCGTGGGCGCGCCCTGCCCGGGAATCAATCGCTCAACCCCGTTCGCAGAGGGCCTTGAGGTCGACCAGGCCGGCTTCGAATTGTTTGTTGAGCTGACCAGTCAGGATGGGGCCGAAGAGGCGGGCCATGGGGTAGGGGAGCGGGCCGTTGTTGGCCCAGGTGACGCGTGTGCCGCCGGCTTCTGGGACGAAGGTCCAGAGGTCTTCGGCGTGAGACTTGAACGGTCGGATGAACTCGAGGTCGAACTCGATGGCCTGGCCTGGGTCACGCTTGCGCAGCGTGAGTGAGCCCTCGCCGACCTTCTTGCCGTTCCAGCCGTAGCGATGGCCGATGGTGTCAGGCGCACCTGTGATCGTCACGGTCGCAGCGGGGTCGGTCTTCTGCCAGGGATTCCACTCTTTGTAGTAGCGCAGGTCGGCGATCTTGCCGTGCACCTCGAGGGGCGTGCGAGCGATGTGGATCGACTTCGAGATGGCATACGACGAGGGCAGCAGAGCAGCGACGATCAGCAGGGTCCCGACGAGCCCGAGCAGGATATAGACGACGATCATAGAGGTGGCCTCCAGGGTGACGGTGCGAGCGCAGAATAGGTCATTGAATCGCGCGCGTCACCCGGGGGGACCGGGCCGGCCCGCTGTGGGCGGGTCGGTCGGGACTCTGCTCAGGTTGCCGGCAGGCGGCCGAGCAGGAGCTCGAGCAGCAGGTCGGACCAGGCCGCAGCCGAGATACCGAAACGTGAAGTCGCGGTCAGAAAGCTCGTGATGGCGGCGACCGGGTCGGTGAAGCCGCCGATGGCCACAGCCGCGGCTGCGATGAGCTGGGGCTCCGAAGCGCGCAACGACTGCAGCAGGTCGGGGTTGGGTGCGGTCGTCGTCGCGGCCCAGATGTTGAGCCACGCTTCGAGCGCCACGAGGCGAAGCGGGTCGGGGCGCGACGGGTCGTTGGCCAGCCCGAGGAGCTCCTCGTGCAGGGCAAAAGCGGCCGTCGGAAGCTGGCGCAGCGCGGCGATGAGCAGTGGCGCGCGGACGTCGTCCTCGAGGGCCTTACGCGCTGCCGCAACGAGGTCGTCCGGCGGCTCGTCGGCTTCGAGCGCGCCGGCGACGACGAGGAAGAGGCGCAGCGGCGTGTCGGCCTCGGCCTTACGAACGAGGGCCGCGAGGATGTTGCCTGCCGGCTCGTAGCGGCCCTCGGCGATGAGGTCACTCGCGGCGGCCAGCCGGTTCTCCGGGTGGTGTGGGTCGTTCGAGGACGGCGGTGGCGACGTCGTGTCGCCGGTTGCGGCCTCGACACTGGGTGGGGCCGACGCCGCGAGGCGCGCCCCGGCAAGGGCATCCGGCGCGAGCCTGAAAGCGAGCTCCGCGCGACGCCAGAGAAGCGGGTCGGCGGCGAGCTCCTTCTCATCGAGCAGGCGTGAGTCCGCCATCAGCTTCGCGAACAAGGCCTCGCGCTGGTCTTGCGAGAGCTCGTTGACGAGGCGCACGGCTTCGGTCGCGACCACGAGCAGGGCTTCGCCTTGGGCCGCGTCCGACGTCGCAGCCCGGAAGTAGGCCTCGGCCGCGCCGTGGGTGTCGCCGCAGTGGTCGAGGAGGGCGGCCAGGAACTGGGGTTCGGGAGCCGCGTCGCCGAGTCGGGCCAGGCGGTCGGACAGGTTACGCCGAGGCAGGAGGGCTCGAGCCGAGAGCGGTGCCGGGCGATGGGGGCCGGCGAGCAGGGCCGCACGGGCCTCGGCGACTCTCGTTTTGTCGGGTTCGTCGAGGTTCACCGCGTAGAGCGAGCTCGCGGCGTCGAAGCGTGTCGCCGCGTCGGCCGCCTCGGCCAGGTGCAGGGGAGCCTGCGAGGCCGAGACCAGCGAGGTCAGCTCTCGAAGCCAGGTCGCGATGGGGCCGAGCTCGAGGCCCAGGGCGGGGCGCCGGAGCAGGGCCAGCGCGACGTTGGCCACGTGCCGCCCGCCGTCCACCGGGACGAGCCAGTCGCTTCCATGAGGCGCTTGGAGTGCGTGGGGCCGTGAGTCGGCCTGGCGCAGGAACACGAGCGCGTGGCTCACGAGGCGTGAGAGGCCCTCGGCCTTGGCGGTGGGTGAAATCAAAGCCGCGACGAGGCGTCCGGCCGCGTCCGGGTCGAGCGCCGCGGAGGTGCTGGCCAGGGCAAGGCGCAGGCGCTGCAGGCCGACGTCTTTGCCGGCGGCTTCCAGGCGCTCGAGCAGTCGCTCCGTCCGGGAGTCCTTGACGATGAGGAAGAGGCTCGAGCGTCGCCATCGCGCTCGGGTCCTGAGCTTCCGGAATGGCCACGATCGAGGCCGCGAGCTCGGCGAGCTCGGACTCGCTGCGCATGGCAAGTGCCCGCTCGACAGAAGGCGCACTGCCCTTGGGCAGGATGGCCGGTGCGGGCGGGATGAAGCGGCGGTCGCGCAGCCGCGTAAACGCATCCCAGAGCTCGGGATCCGCCGCCGACGAGGCGAGCGCCCGCCAGCCCGCATGTTGCACTTTGTTCCGGGTCTCCAGCTCGTCGCAATCGCCCGCCTCCAGCGCCGCTCGCAGCGTGCTTGCGCGCGCTTCGAGGGCTGTTGCTGAGGACGGGCTCAGGGTTTTTTTGTGAGGCTCTCCACCCGCAGCCGGGTCGCGCCCACTGTCAACTCGAGCCCGGCCGTGAGGCGGACGAGCGCCGAAAGTGGCAACGAGATCCGCAGGAAGCCCGCGCCCTCGAGGCCAAGGCCCAGGTCCTCGCCAGCGAGCCCCAGAGCGGGCGCCAGAGCGCCGATGAGGGCCGCCGGCGTCGGCGCCTGTCCATCGAAGGTGACGAGCGCATCGGCGCGCCCGGTCTCGAAGACCTCGGGCTCGTCCGAGGGGCGCCGCAGCGTGAACAGGGCAGGGCGCCCGTCGAGTCGCACGACCAGGTCGCGGGGCGTCGACAGGGTGGCCGCGCGTGGGCGCGCGACCTCGAGGCTCACGGTGTCAGGGCGCTCGGGCGTGATGACCCCGACCTCGTCGGAGCGCAGGTGCAGGCCGAGTGCGAGCGCGGCCATGACCTTCGAAGGGTGCATGAGGGGGGCCGGGCCCTCGAGCTGGAAGGTCTCGAAGCCGAGCGGGGTGTGAACGAGTCGCCAGCCGCTTTCGGCGTTCGACTCGCTCGATTCCCCGGTCTCCCCGACATCGAGGTCATTGCCGTCGAGCGCGCTCATGACTCACCCCCGTCCTGCGCAGCGGTCGCGGGCAGGTCGGTCTCGGTCGTTTCACCGGCCGCATCGCCATCGGACTCGCCCGCGCCGACGCCCTCCTTGCGAGCCACGAGCGTCAGCTTGCCGACGACGCGATAGCCGCCTTCGAAGCGCTCGACCACGCCGGTCATCCGCTTACCGCGCTGGCCCGCCTGGTGAGGCTCCATGCCGTCGGGCAGGTTCTCGGCTTCGACCCGCGGGCGACCGCGGAACTCGTTGCCCTGCTCGTCGTAGAGGCGCGCCATGAGGCGCTTCTTGCGCCCGTCCCAGGCCACGCGCACGGGCAACTGCTTGCCCGAGCCGATGCCGAAGGCTGTGTCGTCCTGGGCCTGCTTGGCCTCGGCCTGCTTGGGGTCGAAGGCGAGCTTGATACGCTTGGTGTCAGCCACCCAGTAGATACGCAGGCCTTCCTTGTCGCGCTCAGGGTTGGCATCCTGGCCGCGGATGGGTGCCTCGAGCGCGTCGCCCTTTTGCAGGTCCTGGGGCTTCACACCTGGCAGGTCCTCGGCGCGGATCATGACGCGCAGGTGCTTGTGATCGTAGAAGTCCGGGGCCGGCTTCTCGACGACCTCGGCCAGCAGGTAGCCGGGCGAGGTGAAGACGACGCGCAGCGGGTGCTGCCGTGCCGTGCCGATCCCGAGCTGGTCTTCGAAGGCGATGAGCGCCGCGATGCGCGAGCTGCGATAACGCGGGTCGGCCTTGATACGGGCTTTGAGCTGCTGGGCCTCGTTGGCCAGCGGCCCGCGCTCCGACGTCAGCGGCTTCAGCGCATCGTCGGCCTCGTCGAGGTCCTCGCCGCGGGCGAGGAGTTGACGCGCCAGCATGAGGCGCGCTTCGGCCAGGTGCTTCGGGTTGCCTTCTTTCAGAGCGCGCCGCGCCAGGTCGAGCTGCGCGTCGCCATCGCCGACCTCGTCGGCCAGTGCCAGCGCCCGCTTCCAGACGAAGTCCTTGGTGCGCAGGTCGCGGGCGACCGTGAGCTTCTGGCGCGCAAACGCCAGCGCACGTGTGGCGCCGAAGGTCTCTCGCAGCAGGTGCACCAACGCGTCGAGGTCATCCGCCGACAAGCGGCCGAGCGCCGGGAACGGCACGGCCTGCAGGATGAGGTCGAGCGTCGCCGACGGGAACGGCGAGGGCAGGTTGTTGCGCAGGTTCTTCAGCAACCGCTCGAAGAGCGTACGCGCCGCCTGGTGGTCGTTCGGGTCGGTCTGCAGCGCGTTCTCCTGCAGAGAGACGAGCGCGGCTTCGTCGCCGGTCGCCGAAAAGAGATGGCTCCTGATTTCGGTCAGGGTGTGGCCCTGCTCGTCGTTGTCCGCATGGGCGTCGGTGAGACCCAGAATCTTCTGGATCTTCTTGGCGTTATCCGCGGTCAGGGCCTTAGCACGCGCGAGCGTCTTGATGAGCTTCAGCGAGCGTCGCGCGTCCAGGGTGCGCTCGTTCTTGTCGAGCTCGAGCAAGCGAATCACGTCGCGCGCCAGGTCGGCCGCGGGCTCGTCACGAGAAGCGAGCTGCACCAGCGTCGCCTGCACGTCGCGCTGCATGGCCGAAGGGCCAAATCGCACCTCGTGGTCGCGCAAGAGGCCGCGGCCCTGGCCGATGAGGTCCTTACGTTCAGCCCCCTCGGCCGAACGCGCGGCCAACAAGACGAGGCGGCAGCGCTCGAGCAGCAGTGCCGGGTGGTTGGGCAAGCGCTTGTCGAGCCGGTCCACGGCCTCACGCAGGGCCGGGGCCACGGCCAGCGAAGCCTGATGGACGGCGGCTGCCCCTGAGTGGCTGGCAGCGACGACCGCGGCCACGGCTGCCGATACGAGGCGCTGCCCCGCGTGAGGGCCAGAAAGCGCGTGGCCGATGGCCGTGAGGTCGGCGGCGAGCCGCGCGTCGTCCTTGTCCTGCAACGTCACATGGACGCCGTAAGCCAGGGCCAGGGCCGGTGCGAGGTCATCGGGGCTCTTGGCCAGGGCATCGATGAGCCGGCGGCGGACACCGAGGAAGAGCGGGCGGGTCGCAAGCGCCAGCTGCGGGTCGGCCAGCCCGTCGGCGACCAGCACCGCGAGGTTGTGATCCGCCCAGGCGGCGGAAGTCGTGGCCGCCACCGACTCGGGGTTGGGTTCGCCCAGCGCCTGGTCGAAGAGCTGGCGTGTGGTCATGGCGAGCCGGCCCATTCGGTCGGCGTTCTTGCCCTGGGGGAGTTCGTTGGCGAAGCGCTCGAGCGCCTCACGAGCGGCGAGGATATGCATGGCGAGTCCGGGGCGCCAATTGGCGCAGGTCGGAGGAGCGAGGCGCCGACGCCGACATCGTGAGAGGCCTGGTTCGTTCCAGGCCACCCACGAAAACAAAAGACCCGCAGCGTCGGATGAGCCTATCGCGGGGCCTTCTTATAGGAACGCGCGCCAGGGTCGTCAACCGGCGCGTTTGGAACGCGTGTCGGGGTCGTCAAGGGGCGGGTCGGGAACGCCTGCACACATCGTCGACCGGCCTGCCCTCACATCGAACCCTGCGGCCCAGCCCACCGATTGCGAGGGCCCCGCGCGCCGCTCCGTGTTACCAGATGGCCCCATGACCACGAACCCGCTCATCCTCTTCGACATCGACGGGACCTTGTTGCGCGGTGGCGGCATCGGGCGACGCACCATGGCGGCCGCGTTCAAACGTGTGCTCGGCCTCGGCCAGGCGTCGGACACGTCGCTCGCGAGCGTGCCCTTCCACGGCAACACCGACTTCGCAATCATCCGCGACGGGCTCGAGTCGATGGGGTTGGATGCGACGGACGGGCGCGTCGACGCCATCCTGGACTGCTACCTCGAGCTCATCGGCAACGAGGTAGCGACCAACAACCCGTTCTTCGCCCTGGAGGGCGCGGTCGACCACGTCGAGCGGCTCACGAGTGTCGGTGTGCCCATGGGGCTCGGCACGGGCAACGTCGAGCCGGCCGCCTGGCTCAAGGTGCAAGCCGTCGGCCTCAAACACCACTTCGGATTCGGTGGCTTTGGTAGCGACCACATCGAGCGCTCCGAGCTCCTGCGCATCGGGTGGCGGCGTGGGGCGGCGCTACACGGGCGCCCACCCGAAGCGTTCCGCGTGCTGGTCATCGGCGACACCATTCGCGACATCGACGCCGCCCAGCGCATCGGTGCCTCGGTCATCGCCGTCGCGACCGGCGGCGACCCGCTGGACGTCCTCGCCGCTAAGCGCCCCGACCACCTCGTCCCGACGCTCGCCGACCCGTCCGTCGGCCCATGGGTCGACCGCTGGCTCAGCCGCTAGTGCCGTGATCGAGGCGTGGTGAACCGCGCCTCGCCGCCGTCCTTCGGTCGCGCGAAGTCGCTGCCTGGTAACGCACCGCGTCACAGCGAAACAGCTCGGAAACAGACATGGCCTACGTTGTCGCTTGCCCCGCGCCACCTGCGTCCGGCGCGGCCCACGGAGCCCCGATGCTGCTGCTTGCGACCGCCGCCTCCGCCCCTGTCATCGACACGGGCGACACCGCGTTCATCCTCGTGTCGTGCGCGCTAGTCATGCTCATGACGCCAGGCCTCGCCCTCTTCTATGGCGGCATGGTCCAGCAGAAGAATGTGCTCTCGACGTTCATGCACAGCTTCTTCGCGCTCGGCCTCGTGACCTTCTCGTGGATCGCCATCGGCTACTCGCTGGCCTTCGGCGAGACCAACGGCGGCTTCATCGGTGGACTCGACCACCTCTTCCTGAGTGGCGTCGACATGGCCCCACGCGCGGGCCAGACCATCCCGCACATCCTCTTCATGGCCTTCCAGGGCATGTTCGCGGTCATCACCGCCGCCATCATCTCGGGCGCTTACGCCGAGCGTATCAAGTTCTCGAGCTACCTCGTCTTCACGTTGCTGTGGAGCGTAGTCGTCTACGCCCCGCTCGCCCACTGGGTCTGGGCGCCCGGCGGCTGGCTCCTCGAGCTCGGCGCCATCGACTTTGCCGGCGGCACGGTCGTCCACATCTCATCTGGCGTTTCGGCTCTCGTCGTCGCGCTCGTGCTGGGCAAGCGCCTGGGCTATCCACAGTCCCGCCATGCCCCTCACAACCTCACGCTCACCCTGCTCGGCGCGGGTCTGCTCTGGTTTGGCTGGTTTGGCTTCAATGGCGGCTCGGCGCTCGCGAGCAACGGGCTCGCGTCTCTGGCCTTCGTCAACACCCATATCGCCGCAGCGCTCGGCGCCCTCGGCTGGGGCCTCATCGAGTACTGGCGTATCCGCAAGGTCACGGCTCTCGGCGTGGCCTCGGGCCTCGTCGCCGGGCTGGTCGGCATCACGCCGGCGGCAGGTTTCGTATCGCCCGCATCGGCCATGATCATCGGAGTGCTGGCAGGTGCGGCCTGTTATGGTGGCGTGCTCGTCAAGAACCGCTTCGGCTACGACGACTCCCTCGATGCTTTCGGAATCCACGGTGTCGGCGGCATCGTCGGCGCGCTGTTGACAGGCATCTTCGCATCGACCGCGATGAACCCGGCCGGCTTCGATGGGCTCCTCGCAGGGAACGCCGGCCTCATGTTGGCGCAGCTCGCGGGCATCGGCGCGGCGGCGGCCTTCGCGGGCGGGCTCACCTGGGTGCTGCTGAAGCTCATCGACGCGACCATCGGGCTGCGCGCTCCGAAGGACGACGAGCGTGAGGGCCTCGACGCAACGCAGCACGGCGAGAGCGGCTACTCGCTTGGCACCGGACCTTCGGGCCACTCTGTGCACAGCGAGTCGGGCCATTCCCACAATCGTGAGGACAAGGCCGAGGCGCGCGGCCTCAGCGCGAGCTGAGCGCCGATCGGCAGGTCGTCAGGCGAGCCACGTCGAGAACAGCTCGGCGGCCTCGCCCCGGGCGGCGTCGACGGCGGTTTCGTTCGGACCATCGAAGGTCAGCTCGAGTCGCCAGACCCCGTTCTCACGACGTGGGTAGCTGCCGACCTCCACTGCCGGGTGGCGTGAGACCAGGGCATCGAGCGTCTCGCAGATCACCGACTCTTCCACGATGAGCTGCAGCTTGTTGGCATAACGCGTGGGCGAGCCGCCGAAGTGTTCGCTGAGGTCGTCGAACAGGGCTTGCAGCATCATCGGGACACCCGGGAAGAGCCATACATTCTGGCACCGGATGACCGGCCAGGGGATCCGGTGGCCCCGCATGAGCACGCTGCCTTCGGGCACACGCGCGAGCCGCTTGGCACCCGGCGCCGTCGCGAGATGCCGGCCGATGAGCGAGAGGATTTGTGGGTCCTCGACGACGGGCACGCCCAACGCCAGAGCCACCCCCGAGACGGTCACGTCGTCATGGGTCGGCCCGACTCCGCCGCTCGTGATGACGAGGTCGCTGCGAGCCGCCACCCGGGCGACGGCCTCGGCGATGGCCGACGTCTCGTCTTCGACGAAGGCGACCTCGCGCAGACGCGCGCCGAGGTCTCGTAGGCGCCCGGTGAGGAACCGCGCATTGAGCTCGTCGACCTTGCCCGACAAGACCTCGTTGCCGATGACGACGAGGCTCACGACGACGCGGCTGGCCGGGGTGTCTGCGCTCATCCGATGTTCATCACCTTGTCGTAGGCGCCGCTGCGCTCGAGGTCCGAGCCCTGGCGCGCGAAACGCAGCTCCCAGGTGTTGTCCATCTTCTTGACTACAAAGGCTTTCATGCCCTTCCCATGCAACCACTTGAAGGTCTGGCCGCGCAGGAACTCGGTGATTTCCTTCTGGTCGTTGAAACGTTTCTTCTCGAAGACGCCGCAGTTCGGGCAGAACGGGATCGGGTCGGTGTCGCGTGTGTAATAGCTGGCGGTACAGACGAAACAGGCCATGTCCATGACGTCGGTCACGGGCTCGCCCTTGCCGTCGATGTACTTGCCTTTGCCGCCGTACTCGAGCTCGAACTGCTTGGTCCGGCCAAAGCACATCATCTCGAGTCCATCGAGGATTCTCACGCATTCACCTCATGTCGTTGCGTTCAGCGTTCGGCCGTGGACCGTTGCCCGGGCCGTCGTCGGGGCTCGTAGTGCGAGCCGACCGGACGAACATAAGGCCAGCCTCACGCGTCGTCGAGCGGTGCCAACAGGAAGGCCGGCAGGTCGACCTCGTCGTGGATGAGCGTGCCGCCCAGGCGCGGGTTGACCTCGAAGATCTTGGGGACACCGTCGACGACCTTGAAGTCGGCGCACGCGAAGCCCGTGTAGTCGAGCCGCGCGAAGAGGTCTTCGAAGTGGCCGTGCTCGGGGATGGTGTCGGCCTTGTCGTAGCCGCGTGTGCCCATTCGCCCGCGCTGGACGTGGATCGAAGCGTCGCGGCGGTTGCTGTAATAGACGGCGCGTTTGATGTCGCCCGACTCCACGTAGAAGTGGCCGCCGTACTCGACCTCGCCGGGGATGAAGCGCTGCACGAGGAAGCTCTGGCCGGGCTCGACGCGGTTCAGGACCGGCGGGTGCTGGGGGTCGAGGTGCACGGTCGAGCCGAGCCCACCGAAGGTCACGCCGAGCTTGAGGATGCAGGGGTAGTCGATGGGAGCGTAGTCGATGCGACCGTTGGGACCGCTGGCGACGAAGACCTCGGGGATGAGGTCTTCGAGGCTCTGGTCGAGCATGAACTGGGCGAACAGCGTCTTGTCGTCGAAGGTCTCGATGAGGTGGTAGTCGGCGCAGGCGACGACCTTGATGCCGACTCGGGTGAACTTGTTGTAGTTGGCCGCGAGCAGCTTCATCTGGGGGTAGGTCGTCGGCGCTATCGCCGTGAGGTTGTGGCGCTTGCAGTAGGCGATGACGGTGTCGGCGTCGGTTATCTCACGGACCGCGATGCGGCCGTTGGACCGGCTGGCGGCGCGGTCGAGGGCCTGACCCCAGTCGCTGAACTGGGTCTTGCCAACGAAGATGTTCGACATCGAGGGGGCTCCTGGTGCGTGGCCGTCTGGGTTGGGCTTGCCTCAGGTTACAGCGATGGTCAACCGGCGTCGTGGGCTGTGTGTCAACGGCCGGAAACCAATTGTCATGATTTGACCATGAAGTCGTGTCCCCGGTTTTCCAGGACACGTTTGCGCGTTAGTATCGTCCGGCTCACGAATGAACGCTCCCGGAGACGAAGCGATGTCCGCGACCCCGATGAGCCGTACGCTCACCTTCATCAGCGTCAGCCTCAGCGCCATCCTCATAGGCGTCGCCTCGCCCAGCGCCGAGGCAGCGCCGACGCTCCGCTACTCGGGCACCGTCCGCGGCAACCTGAGCACGACCGGCAACACCCTGGGGCTCGCGGGTGGCGTAGGGGGACCGTCCGTCAACGATGGTACGGGCGCTTTCGTGGATGGGACCGGGACGTTGCAGGTGCCGGGCTGGCCGCTCGGGACCACGCTCGACTGGACGCTCGCGAGCTCGACGGGTGTACTCGACCTGCCGGCAGGCGCGACGATTCTGCACGCCGAGCTCGTGTGGGGCGGCACGGTCAGCGCGGGCGTCGTGGGGTCGCTCGACGAACCGGTCGAGCTACGGGGACCTTCTGGCCTCCTGCATGAGGTGACGCCCGACGCGGCGACGGCAGCGCCTGCCAACGGGACCATGCGCGATGCCGGCTATTATGGCCGGTCCGCGACCGTGACGAGCCTCATCGAAGGTGCTGGGACCTATCGGGTCGGGCGTGTCCCGAGCTCGCTCGGCAGCGGGGACGGTGCGGTCGGATGGTCATTGTATGTGGTCTACGGCCTGGCGAGCGAGACGCCCAAGCGCCTTGCCGTGGCATCCATCATGGAGCAGGTCGACACCGCTCCCAACGGCGACATGACCTTCGAGCTCGCCGGACTATGTATCCCAAACGCGAGCGGTTCCCGCCTGGCGCGCGTCGCCCTGACCTCGATGGAGGGCGACGCCATCATCACCGGTGAGACGCTGCGCTTCGCACGTCTGACAAGCCAGCTCGGCGACGGTGGAGCACGCATCGCCCCGCCCGGCACGACGCTCACGAATCCGCTCACGAGCCGCATCACCGGTAACGACGGCGCCATCGATACCCGGGGCTCGTTTGGCAACGCGAACCACACATCGTCGGCCAACGTTTCAGGGGCCCGTCAGGGCTGGGACCTCACCAACATCGACGCCACGACGTCGCTCGCGACCAACTGGGAGAGTGCCTTCTTGCGGCCCAATGCCGGCGATGACCTGCATGCGTTGCTGGCCCTGGGGCTGGCGGTGCGCCATCGGACCCCGATACTGAACGATGGTGGCGGCACGGTGGTCGTGGCACCGACCCAGGCCACGATTGGGACGGTCCTCACCGTGACGGTTTCGCTGGCGAACACAGGCGACGCCGGGGCGAGCGGCGGGGTCTTCACGATGTCGTTGCCGGCGGGTGTGAGCTATGTCCCATCGAGCTTCCTCTTCAACGGCGCATTCCCGGTCGGCGGGGCGGTCACGGCCCCCAATGCTCTCGCGACCGGGGTCTCGTTGCCAACCATCGGTGAGGGTGCGACGGCGACCGTGACGCTGTCGGTGCGGGTCGACGCCGTGCCGGCGGGCGGCCTGTCCCTGGCGCCACGGGTCGTCTACGAAAACCAGGCGTGCAGCGGGGTGGCCGTACCCGAGATCTTCGACCCGAGCCCGGTGAGCCCGGTCATCTTCACGGAGTGTGGCAACGGGCGGATCGAGGCGGGCGAGGTCTGCGATGACGGCGACGCGACCGGGCTCGATGGGTGTTCTGCGACCTGCCAGCAGGAGTCGGGCTGGGCCTGCGGACCCAACCCCGGGGGCAATGGCACGCCGTCCCGACCGGACTCGTTCTGTGTGTCGACCTGCGGCGACGGAGTGCTCGCGGTCGGGCGGGAGCGATGCGACGACGGCAACAACGTCGGCCTCGACGGGTGCACGGTCGGTTGTTTCGTCGAGTACGGCTATGCCTGCCCGGGTCCGGCTGGCACCGCTGCGCATTGCATCACGGCCTGTGGGGACGGTCAGCTCGCGGTCGGAAGGGAGACCTGCGACGATGGTGCGGCTGGCGTGCTCAATACGAACGACGGCTGTGATGCGACGTGCCGGGTGGTGGACGGCTGGACGTGTGCAGCGCGTGCGCCGGGCGCCGGGACGGCGGCCAACCCCGACTCGACGTGTACATCCGAGTGTGGCGACGGGGTCGTCGCGGTCGGCGTCGAGGTCTGCGATGATGACAATCTCGCGGCGCTCGATGGGTGCTCGTCGACTTGTTCGGTCGAGCGCGGATGGACCTGTGCCGTGACGTGCGCGGCGACTGCATGCGGCGACGGGATTCGTGCCCTCGGGGCGGAGGCCTGCGACGACGGCAACCTGTCGAGCGGCGACGGATGCACTGACGCCTGTGTGGTCGAGGTGGGTTTCGGATGTGAACACACCGCGGTCGACGGCGACGGCGAGCCCGACAGTGTGTGCGCGACGACGTGTGGTGATGGGGTCCGCGCGGCGAGTGAGTTCTGCGATGACGGCGACCTCGAGGGTGGGGACGGGTGTGGGGCCGACTGCCTCGAAGAGCCCGGCTGGAGCTGCGGGGGCGCGGTCGGGGTGGCGAGCACGTGTGCGGCGATTTGCGGCGACGGGCTGATTCGCGGCGACGAGGTCTGCGACGACGACAATGTCGAGCCGGCCCCTCTATCGGGTGACGACCCGGACGGGTGCCTCGCCAACTGCGACGAGGTCGACTTCGGGTGGGACTGTGAGGGCGAGCCGAGCGTGTGTGTGACGACGTGCGGTGACGGGCGCATCGGCCTCAACGTCGAGGTGTGTGACGACAACAACGCTGTGGCCGGGGACGGCTGTGCGAGCGACTGCGCCGAGGTCGAGCGCGGCTGGAGCTGTGGGGACCCGCCGCTGTCGCCGAGCACGTGTGAGCCGCTGTGTGGGGATGGGCTCGTGCGTGGGGTCGAGGGCTGCGACGACGGGGACAATGACGATGGTGACGGGTGCACGGCGGACTGCCGCGTCGAGGATAACTGGATCTGCGACGAGGCCGACCCCGACAGCGCGTCCATCTGTTTCCAGGACGGCGACAGGGATGGTGTCTTCGACGACGGCGACCAGAGCGGGAACCCCGACGACAACCCGTGTGAGGCCGGGGAGACAGTCGGCTGCGACGACAACTGTCCGGCATTTGCCAATCCCGACCAGACCTTCCCCGACCCACCCGATCCGCTGTGCCCGCCGTATGATGGGCCCCGGACGCAAGGTGGCGGAGGTTGTGGCGGTGGGGCTGTTGGCATCCTGGGATGGTTGGCGTTGGGTCTCATCGGGGTGAGCCGGGTCGTTCGTCGGCGGGGCGCCGGTGTTGCACTTGTCGCGATGGCGACGGTGAGTGGCACGGTCGGTGGGGGCGCACGAGCGCAGGAGGTCGACCCCCGCGCGTATGACGCATCGCTGTCGCCGCAGGGTGTCTTGAGCGTCGACACGACCGGCACCAACGGGCACTTGCGACCGTTCGTGTCGCTGCTCGGTTCGTTTGCCAATGACGAGGTGATTACCCGGGTCGCGACCGACTTCACGGAGCGGGGGCCGCTCAAGGAACGTTTCATCCTGACCCTGGCGGCGGGGCTTGGGCTCTTTGACCGGCTCGAGGTGGCGGTCGGGGTGCCCCTCGTGTCGACCTCGCTGGGGTCTGCAGGTGTCGAGGCCGGGGCTGAGGATGGAGCCGGCGAGTCGGCCGCGGGGATCGGCGACCTGCGGTTCGTCATCCGTGGAAAGCTAATCGGGCCACGGGTGGACGAGGCGGGATTCGGGCTCGGATTGTCGGCGGATGTCACGGTCCCGACGGGCGGCGATGCCTTCATGACGGATGGTGGGGCGACGTTTCTGCCACGCCTCATCGCCGATTATCGCGACGGCGCGGGGTTCGTCGTGGCGTTGAATGCAGGGTATCGGATGCGGCCCGCGGTGGCCGTCGACGACCTCGTCATCGATGACGAGCTGAGGTTCGGGCTCGGGGCCGAGGTGCCGGTCGGTGCCTTCGGCCTGGCGTTCGTGGCCGAGGCGAATGCCGGGCTCGGGCTTGGCGACAGCGCCTATGACGAGGGTGGCATCGCATCGCGCGAGGTGCAGATAGAGGGGCTCGGCGGGCTGCGCTGGCGTTCGACCGGCGGCTGGGTCGTCTCGGCGGCGGCGGGCAGCGGGATGAGTCAGGGTTATGGTGCGGCGGATTTCCGGGTGGTCTTTGGAGTGACCTGGAACGCAGCGGTCGCGAGCCCCATCGACGAGCCTATGGTCGCGGCCGTCAAGAATGCGAACCGTGACCCCTGGCGTGACGAGGTGAAGGCCCCGGTCGTGCCGCCAGCGGGTGGCGCTCCGGTGCCGACTGAGGTGTTTGACGCCATCGTGCTCGCCGACCCTGACACCGATGCCGATGGCATCATGATCCCGGCGGACCAGTGCCCGGACGACCCCGAGGACCGCGACGGTTTTCAGGACGAGGACGGCTGTCCCGACCCGGACAATGACGCCGACGGGATTCTCGATGCGGCCGACAAGTGCCCGGACGCAAAAGAAGTTTTCAATGGGTCCGATGACGACGACGGCTGCCCCGACGAGGGTGCGGCCATCCTCACGAGGGACGGCGACATGCTGAAGATCCCCGATCGCATCCGCTTCAAGTCGGGAAGTGCGGAGCTCCTGCCGAGCGACAAGCTCATCCTGGATCCGGTGGCGGCGGTGCTGAAGTCAGGCGGATTCGGGCGCCTGCGCATCGAGGGCCACACGGACAACCTCGGTGACCGCGAGTTCAACGTGGACCTGGCCGAGCGGCGGGCCTGGTCGGTGCGCAGCTACCTCATCGAGCAAGGCGTGGACGGCGAGCGGCTCTTCGCCAAGGGCTTCGGGCCGACGCGCCCCATCGGGTCGAACGCGACCGAGCCGGGGCGGGCGCAGAACCGACGGGTGGAGTTCCACATGGTCAAGCCGGGTGAGCCGGTCGAGGGGATCATCCGATGAGGGGCGCGGTGGTGACGAGAAGCGGGGTGGTCGTGAGCCTCGTCGGGGTAGTCAGGGCAATCCAGTCGGTCGTGTTGGTTCTGTTGGTGTGTCTGGGTCTCGGGGCGTCTCAGGTACACGCGAACCCCAAGACGCGGACCTACACGGTCCAGCCGGGCGACTCGATCTGGTCCATCGCCGAGGAGTTCTACGGCAACGGCAACAAGTACAAAATCATCTACGAACACAACAAGTTCATCGGGTCGCCGCCGTTCATCCTGAAGCCGGGGCAGGTGCTGACGCTGCCTACCGGGCAGCTCTCGCCCGAGGCCCAGGTCGAATGGACGAAGCGTGAGGTGAAGGCCAAGCCGCCGCGTAGCCTCGACTGGCTCAGGGCCAACAACAAGATGAACCTGTGGAAGCTCTACCAGGTGTCGACCGGCGGCGACTCGGCGGTGCACATCGTCTTCGAGGACGCGTCGGACCTACGTATGGGTGAGGACGCGCTGCTCGTCATCTACAGTGGGTCCTCGAAGAACGCGAAGACCAAGGCGCAGCAGAAGACGCAGGTGCTCCTCAAAGAAGGGACGGTGCGTGGAGGGCTCGCTGCCCTCGATGGGCCTGCACCTGCAGCCGGTGCGACTGGCACGCCGGCTCCGGCGCGTGAGCCGATGGTGGTCGAGACACCGGCGGGTGTGGTCGAGCTCTTGAGCTCGTTGGCACAGGTGCAGGCGAACGCCGAGGCGGCCATCGTGTCGGTCTATGAGGGCGAGGTCGCCGTCAAGGGCCAGGGCGAGACGGTGAAGGTCAAGAAGGGGCAGGGGACGGTCGTGGCGAAGGGCAAGAAGCCCGAGGCGCCGACACCCTTGCCGGCGTCGCCGGAGTGGGAGGTCGAAGAAGGTGGGCTCGCACTTGTGCCCGACGGCGGGCGGGCCTCTATCGAGGCGGCGTGGAAGCCGGTCGACACGGCCAGACACTACCGGGTCGAGCTGGCTCACGATGCGGCCTTCAAGCAGGTCGCGGTCAACGTGGAGGTGTCGGGTGAGACGCGGCGTCTCAAGCTCGACAACATCCCGGCCGGCAAATACTTCGTGCGTGTCGCGGCGCGGGACCAACGCAAGCTCGAGGGTGTGCCGAGCAAGGCCTTGCCGGTCGACGTGGTGGCGGTTGGGTCCTCGCGGCGTATGGAGCAGAACCCGGCCGACGGGGTGTGGGAGGTCACGGCGCTCACGCGGCTCGGGCTCGGTCCGGCGGGCGAGGGGCTCGAGTGGTCGCTCGATGACGGTGCTTTCGTGTCGGGGCGTGACCCACATCGCGTCGCCAAGCCCGGGCTCGCAAAGCTGAAGGTGCGGCGAGCGGCCAGCGCAGGCGGGGCGAGCGGCAACAGCGGGGAGTTCGTGTTCCGGATGCTGGCGGTGGTCGCGAGCTTCGAGTTCCCGGGCGTGGCAGATGGGACGGCGCCGCGGATTGCGGCCGAAGGTGAGGCCCTGCCCGTCGTGATGGTCCTGCGCGACGAGCGTGGTCGGCCGGCTCCGTTGCCCGAGCTGAAGCTCGAGGCGGATCCAGGCGGCGCGTTGAGCCTGGAGGAAGTCGGCCCAGGGCGGTTCTCGGCAACGCTGCCGGCGCCCGCGGCGCCCGGTCCGGAGTCGATGACCTTGGCCGCGAAGTGGCTCGACGGGGTGGTCGGGGTGGCGCGGGTCGAGGTCGACCGGAAGCTTCCCGATGAGCCTTATCGTTATGCTTGGCGCGAGGCGGTGACCGGGCTCGCGTGGGATGGTCGGCTCGCGTCGACTTCATTGCCGAGTGTCACGCCTATCGACCGCGTCGGGGTCCTGACACAGGTCGTCGACCAGGGCGGCGAGGGTCACTTCATCACGGCGCTCACGGCCGAGGTCGGGCTCATCGAGGAGCGCCTGGGCCTCGACCTCGGGCTCTCGTTGTTCCGGCCGCCGCTTTCGCGAGACCGCTCGCAGGAGAACGAGGTCGGGGACCTGACTTTTGGCGCCAGATATCTCGTTTTTCGAGATGAGCGCTGGGCGGTGGCGCCCTCGCTCCGGATGAGGGCGCCGTTGAAAGAGCGCGATGGGACGCAGGTGCTGGGACTCGAGCCAGGTGTGCTCGTACGTTATCGGGCCGGGCGTCGGGTCTGGCTCGACATGCGCCAGGCGGCGCTGCTCTCCCCGGACCTGAAGGGGGATGGCAGTGCGACCAGCTGGGTGTCAGACTATGCAGTGCTCTATCGACCGCTCGGCTGGTTGTCGCTGAGCGGGCAGCTCGCGACGAGCTTCGTCTTTGATTCGACCGTCGGCGACAAGGCGCCGGGTGCGGCCTTCGGGCTCGGGGCGCTCTTCCATGTCGACCGGCTGCGCTTCGGCCTGCAGGTCGGATTGGGTCTGGGCGACGGCGGGACGAGCAGGTTCGGAGACCTGGCCATCGGGTTGAGTCTGGACGTCGGCCTCGGGACGCCTTGAACGTCGAGTATCTCGGCTGGTCCTGCGTCGGCCGGAGAGGTCGCGGCCGGTTTCAGAAGCCCAGCGTGAGCGGGCCACCCTTCTCGGTCGCGCGTTGATAGGCAGGGCGGGACTTGATGGCTGCAAACCAACGGGCGAGGTTGGGGCGGCCAGCGGTCGCGTTGACACGCCCGGCTGCGGCCTCGACGGGGAAGCTCATCATGATGTCGGCGCCGCTGAGCTGTCCGCCCGCGAAGAAGGCGCTCTTGGAGAGGGCCTGGTCGATGTGGTCGAAGTGCAGGTCGAGCTGCGGGTCCACGAAGTCTTTGTCGAGCTTCCTGGCGATCGTCCTGACGATGGGCTTGATGAAGAACGGGACGGGGGCGGTCGCGATCTTGCTGCTCACGAGCTTCAGCAGCAGAGGCGGCATGGCCGAGCCCTCGGCGTAGTGGAGCCAGTAGCGGAAGCGGGCGAAGTCGGCGCTTTCGCGGCTCGGGGCGAGGTGTGGGCCGTAGCGCTCGATGAGGGTCTCGACGATGTTGCCCGACTCGGCCAGGACGAGGTCGCCGTCGGTCACGACTGGAGCCTTGCCGAGCGGGTGGACGAGCTTGAGCTCGGGGGGCGCCAACATGGTCTTCTTGTTGCGTTTGTAGAGCTTGATTTCGTAGGGCACGCCGAGCTCTTCGAGCAGCCAGAGGACCCGGTGCGAACGCGAGTTGTCGAGGTGGTGGACCGTGATCATCGCGACCTCCTGGAGCCGGCCGCGCCGGCGGTTTGGTTCTTGCTCAGACGACCGGGACGACGATGAGCTCGCCCTCGTAGGCCTGCAGCTCGAGGTGGTCACCGGGCACAATCTCGCCGCGCAGGACGGCGCGAGCGACGGCCGTCTCACAAACACGCTGGACGGCACGACGCAGAGGCCGCGCGCCGAGCGTAGGGTCGTTGCCCGAGCTCGCGAGCAGCATGTCGATGACGGCGCTCGTGACCTCGTAGGTGATCTTACGTTCGTTGCCGAGCTGGCGCGAGCTCTCGTCGACGAGCAGCTGTGCGATGCGCGAGAGCTCGGCGTGACCCAGCGGCGCGAACACACACTTCTCGTCGACGCGGCCCCACAGCTCGGGCGGGAGGGCTTTTTGCGCGGTCTTGAGGACGGCCTCGATGTCGGCGGCTTCGAGCCGCGAGAACGTCGGCTCGCCCGATTCGAGAGCGTTGGGACCCGAGAACCCGATCTTACGCGCGCGTTGTCGCAGCACGTCCGCGCCGAGATTCGAGGTCATGACGATGACCGTGTTCTGAAAGCTCAGCGAGCGCCCCTTCGCGTCGGTGAGGCGACCCTCGTCGAGGACCTGCAGGAGCAGGTTCAACACGTCTGCGTGCGCCTTCTCGATCTCGTCGAACAGCACGATTTGATAGGGGCGCCGGCTGAGAGCGGCCGTCAGTTGCCCCATCTCCTCGTGACCGACATAACCAGGTGCTGCACCGAGCAGGCGTGACACCGAGTGACGCTCCATGAGCTCGCTCATGTCGATGCGCGTCATCGCATCTTTGGAGCAGAACAAGAAGTCGGCGAGCACCTTGGCCGTCTCCGTCTTGCCGACGCCCGAGGGGCCGAGGAACATGAACGAGCCGATGGGGCGCTTGCTGGAGAAACCCGCCGAGTTGCGCTGGATGACGTCCGAGACGCTGTCCAAGACCTCGTCGTGGCCGATGATTCGTTCGCCAAGAAAGTCGCGCAGGGACAGGATTCGTTCGGCGTCGGTCATCATGAGCCGGTCGACCGGGATCTTCGTCAGCTCGGACACGACCGACGCGATGTCCGCGACCTCGACGACTTCCTTGCCCTGGCGAACGACACGTGCGGCCGCGGTGTCGATGAGGTTGAAGGCCTTGTCGGGCAGGCGCCGCTCGACCAGATAGCGGCGCGACATGCGGACGGCGGCCTCGAGGCTGTCGGGCTCGAAGAGGACCCCGTGGTGGTTCTCGTACTTCTCGATGATGCCCTGCAGGATGATGAGCGCGTCTTCTTCAGAGGGCTCTTCGACCTCGATTGGCTGGAAGCGCCGTTCGAGGGCCGGATCCTTCTCGATGTAGCGGTGATATTCCTGCGGCGTCGTGGCGCCGATGCAGGGGAAGTCGCCGCGCGCGAGGGCAGCTTTCAAGTCGTTGGCGGCGTCGAGCGGGCCCTCGCCGCTGCCGGCCCCAACCAGCGTGTGCAGCTCGTCGATGAAGACGATGACGCGCCCGTTGGCGGCGCGCACCTCGTCTTTGAGCTTGGCCATACGTCGCGAGAACGCGCCGCGCAGCTCGGTGCCAGCGACTAGGCTGCCGACATCGAGCGAGATGAGGATCTTCTCGTGGAGGTTGAGACGTGTCGTGTCGGTGTCACGCGGGGTCTCGGAACGGTCGCGATCCGAAGGGCGGGGACGCTCGAGCATGGCCAGGGCGAGGCCTTCGACGATGGCAGTCTTGCCGACACCGGGCTCGCCGACGAGGCAGGGGTTGTTCGAGCGGCGTTTGTGCAGGACGTCGAGCACGGTCTCGATGACACGCGCGCGCCCGACGACCGGGTCGATGAAGCCGCGAGCCGCATCCGCCGTGAGGTTGCGGCCAAGCCCGGTCAGGACCGGGAAGAGCTCGGGGTCGAGCATCCAGGGCAGGCCGGGGTCGTCGGGGTCGACCGCTGGTGCCTGCTGCGCCGAGTAGGGGCTCGTCTGGGAAGGCTGTTGGCCGCGGGCCTGGGGGGCGGTCAAGCCGGCCGCCGCGGCCGCCGCGAGCTGGTGGGGCGACGCCTGTTGTGCGGGCTGTGGCTGGTAGGCCTGCTGGGGCTGGCCCGGCTGTGGCTGATAGGCCGGCTGCGGACGCGGGTCGGCCAGCGCCACCGACGAGGTCGGCTCGTCCTGGAAAGCGCGGGCCGACTCGGGGCGGCGCTCACGCTCGACCGCGCGAGGCACCGGTCCGTTGATGCCGCCCAGCGCGAGCGTGCGCACCTGGACGGGGGGGATCCCCATGAACGCGAACGCTTTATAGGCGACCGAGTTCTTCTCACGCGTGACGGCCAACAATAGATGCAGGCTCGAGACGAGGGCCGAGCTCGAGCGGTTGGCGGCCTCGACCATGTGCGCTTCGACAGCGGTCAGGAGCTGGTCGGACTCCTCGAGGCGGCGGTCAGCGCGCTTCACCTGCGACAGCGTGAAGAGGACCTTCTCGACGTCGACGCGCAGCTCGCCCAGCACACGGGCTGCACGGCTCTGTTGTGTGAGCATGCCGAGCAGGATGTGGCCGGTGGTGAGCGCCTGGTCGGCGCCGTCGGCGTATTCCTGCGCAGCTCGGAGGATATTCTGGACTTCGCTCGAGAACCGCATCGCATCTGCGGTCTAGCATGCCTTGGTGGCCTTGGGTAGGATGGCCCCGCCGCCGCCCTACCTTTGCGGCTGCCCCCCGGAACCGAGGCCACGTCCATGACCCACCGACCACCCGACGCCCCCCTTCGAGGCGACGAAACCCCACCCACGGTTGCGCCTCTCGTTCGCAGCGAGCGCTCTGCCGAAGACGGCCGCGTCGCCGTCGTCATCATCGACAACCCGACCGCGCGCAACGGGCTCACGTCTGCGTCTGCCGCCGAGCTCGGGCGCTTGATTCGCGAGGCGGATGAAGACTCGGAGGTGCGCGCCATCGTGCTCACCGGGGCGGGAGAGCACTTCTGTTCTGGCGCCGACCTGCGTCACGGGGCCGGCATCATGAAGGATGGGGAGGCCGGGATTCGCAAGCACCTGGGCGAAGGGTTCCACGTCGCCGTGCGGGCGTTGGCCGGCGCCTCGAAGCCGACGCTCGCTGTGATTCGCGGGGCTTGTGTGGGCTTCGGGTTCGACCTCGCGCTTGCGGCCGACATGCGGATCTGCGCGTCGGACGCCATGTTCGCGCAGGTCTTCTCAAAGATAGGTCTCGTCCCAGACGGCGGCTCATCGTTTCACCTGTCGCGGCTCGTTGGCTTGGGCAAAGCCATGGAGATCTTTCTGCTGGGCGATCGCCTCTCCGGCGATGAGGCGGCGGCGGCCGGGCTCGTGAACCGTGCTGTCCCGGCGAACGGGCTCGACGCGCTCGCGGCCGACTGGGCCGGGCGCCTCGCGAGTGGACCACCCATCGCCTTCAGGCTGGGGAAACAGAACCTGCGGGCCGGGGCCGCTAGCTCGACCCTCGAGGCGGCGCTCGCCCGGGAGGAAGACGCGCAGGTGACCTGCCTGCAGAGCCGCGACGCGTGGACCGCTGTGCAGGCGTTCTTCCTGAAGCAGAAGCCCGTATTCAAGGGCGAGTAGGGAACTTCTGCGCCGCATGGTGTAGAAAAACGCGCCACCTCTGACGTCGGTGTCCGAGCGGCCTTGTCCAACCGCGTCGGGAGCCTGTCGTCGAGGCCCCAGGCATGAAGCGTGGTGCGGGTGGGATCGAGTTGGCCCGCTTCCTGCTCAAGTACCTTCCGCGCCCGGATTGTGGCCGGGCTGGAGGGGTTCATGCGTCTGCGTCATTTAGCGGGGCGGGTTGTCGTTGGGTCGTTGCGGCTCTTTGTGGGTCTGCCCATTGTTTTCGCGGGGGCGTTTGTGGCCGGTTTGTCGGCCTGCTCCGTGGCAGACCTGCCGCCTCTCGATGTTGGTGACACCGACGGGGGCGACGTCCCCGACGGCCAACCCGATGGCGACGGCGTGGACCCCAAGCCGCCTCCTTGGAGCTGTGAAGCGCGCGACCCGCTCGCGATGCAGTGGGGCACGAGCCGCGAGGATGAGGCCACGGCGATGGCGTTCTTCGACGACCGTTTGTGGGTCGGTGGATATCAGGGGGCGGGCAACAACGACCCGGCACCGTCGGGCGATTCGCTCGGGTTCGTCGTCGCGATTGGCGGCGCGAGCGCGAGCGGCAGCGTATTGGGCGGAGACCTCTCGTTGGGAGAGGACTTCGTCCAGTTCGGCCGTTGGGACATCGACGTGCCGGGTCGCTCCGACGCCATCGAAGGTTTTGCAGAGCGCGACGGGGACACCTACGTGCTCGGGCGGACGACCGGGGCTTTGTCCGGTCATTCGTCGGCGGGGCACTTTGACATTTTTGTGGCGCGGCTTGACGAAAGCGGCGCGCTCGCAAAGACGGTCCAGCTCGGCAGCGAGCGGCCCCAACACCCGCGTCAGCTCGTCGCGTTTGGCGACGACTGGCTCGTCGGTGGGTTCGACGACATCGACATCGATGGCAATTACGTGCGCAATTGGACCAACCCGGTGCATGCCATCGTTGCGGGTGACCTGTCGGGTGGCGATCTGAGAGTCACCGACACCCTGCCCGACGACATGGGTGGGCCCGTGGCCGCGAGTGCCGATATCGCAGATGCCTATTTCGTCGGAACGCACGGCGACGTTCCACCGACTCGCGGCGTCTTCGTGTCGCGCTTGAACACGGCCGGTCAGGAGACGTGGCGGGTCGCGCTCACCCGCTTCCCGCTCGGCAATGTCGCGGCCATCCGGGTCGATTCGGACGGGCGGCTGGTGGTCGCCGGGACGACCTACGAGACCATCGGGCAGGCTGCGTTTGGCGGCCAGGACCTGTATGTCGCGGTGCTCGACCCGGCCGACGGTGATGTGATTTCCATGACCCAGTTCGGGTCGCCCGGAGACGACTGGGTGACGGATATGGCACTTGGTCCCGACGGCCGTGTCCACGTCGTCGGCGAGACGAACGGCGCCTTCGCGGATGAGGACACGGGAGATGGAGGCGAGAACCACGGCGGGTTCGACGCCTTCGTCGTGAGCTTGAAAGACGGAGTCGTCGAGGGAGTGCGGCAGCGTGGGACATCGGGCGACGAGCACCCGACCGCCATTGCGGTCGATAGCTGCGGGCGGGTGTACATCTCGGGTTATACGAATGGTGCACTCGCTGGCAACCGGCTCGGTGGCCGCGACGCGTTCGTGCTCGAGGTGCGCTGATGGTGGAGAGTGAGGTTCGAGCGCTGACGATCGGAAATTACGAACGCTCGAACGATGGCCGTGTGCCTGCCTGCGGGCCGCGCTGCCGATCGTTATCGAGGCTTACGGGAAGACCATCCGCCTGACGCCTGGACCTCACCAATCGAGGGGAGGCCGTCAGGCGCGTCATTGGCAGATTGCGTCAGTGCCCTCCTCGACGCAGCGGCTGCCACCGGGTTCTTCGCGGCAGTCTTGCGTGTACCAGTTGACCGTGAAGTCGGGCACGACGGGGCCCTGCTGCGACACGCAGCAATGGCGAATGTCGACATTGCAGTAGGCGAAGCGATCAGGACAGCTCGTTCCGATTGGGCAGGCAGTGAGCAGGAGGGCCACGAGGCTGGTGGCGAATCCGAGGGGACAGAGCTTATCGACTCCGGATGCTGGGGAGGGCCCAACGCCTGGTTCAGGAAGGATAGAAGAGATCGGACTGTCAATGCGAGCAGCCGCGTATGAGCGGGCCGGGAGTCGGGGCTGCTGGTCCGCGAGCCTCCGGACGCCAGCGGTTGCAAAGCGAATCGGTATGGCTCGGTTGGTCACGGTTCTGAAGTTCAGCGCGGCGAGGGGCCCGGCAGTGTCACTGATTGGGAAGTGTCACTCAGCGGCGGCGCCGATGAAGACGGACTTCACACGTCCGCCCTCGAAGTCGAAGATGACGCCTCCGAATAGGCTGCCCACGATGAGGGCCTCGCCCGGGCGGGAGTTGTCGACGTCGATGGCGTCGGCGTAGGCGGAGCGGGCCTCGGCTTCGGTCGCGCCAATACCGATCTTTCGGAGCGTCTTGCCGGCAAACGGTGCGGACACATAGATGCGATGCACCGTGACTCTGGGATCCCCGGTCGTATGGGCGCCGTCGATGCGGACACCCTCCACGGTCCAGGTGTGAGTCGTGACGATGTCTCCGGTCGCGGCCTCTTCCACGGGTTCCAGC
Organism: uncultured Myxococcia bacterium; assembly: GCA_942493285.1. GTDB lineage: Bacteria > Myxococcota_A > UBA9042 > PHBI01 > PHBI01 > WYBB01. Next base: position 2,700,876 of record OW818691.1, on the reverse strand, counting down.
ACCGAGTCGGGCTTGCCGAGCAGGGCAAAGACGTCGTCCATGGGCATCCCGAGCGCCAGCCCCCCGACGCTCTCGTCGCCGATCCGGTCGACCCGACAATTCTCGGCGGAGCTCGTTTCGGTATCGACACACGGCGGGAGGTTCGATGCCATCTGAGGCGTCGTTGTACAGCCCGAGAGTGCCATTGCGCCCGCAACCACAGATCCGACCCAACCACTTGTCTTCATCACGCCACTCCTACCGACTGCGCCTGTCTTCCAAGTCGTGCGACGGCAACGCGCGAACCTGTTCGCACACTCCGAGCACGGCCGGGGCATTGTCGATGAGCTCACGTCATCACGCGAGTTTCGTGAGGGGTAAACTCGAGCCGACTCGGTTGGCCAGCATCTGGGCTGGCGGTTCGGGCGGGATGCCCAGGAGCGGCACAGGGTCCGCGCGGGTACGAGCAGCCCCTCAGCCTCGACCTTAGCGGACCTCGACGGGAGCGCGGGCGAGGCGCTCGGAGAGCCGTCGCCGCTGCAGAAGCCGCCACCAGTCGTAGAGAAGTGCCTCGAGCGGGCGCCACATCGCGACCCATCCGAGAATGGTGAAGCCGGTGTTGACGACCTTGCCGAATGGGTGGTCCTCCCGGCTCAAGGTCAGTTCGCCCAGCGCGAGGAAGAACAAGAGCGTGAGCGATCCTAGGACCAGCATCCAGCGGGCCTGGCGGCGACTCACGCGGACAGCTCTCGAGGCGCGGAGTCGGTCGAAGGTGAAGTGTCGGGTGATGCCGGCGGCGAGGTCCCGGGGATCGACGGAGCTCGGCTCGGCGAGCCAGAAGACGAGCGTGACGGGGATCTTCACCGGCAGCTCTTCGGCGGAGGCGACGATGTACTCGGTGATCTCGGAGTCGCGGTCGCGCTCGACGAGCGGCGCGGGGTCGCGGGGGGCGAAGACGTTCGAGGCGGCCTTGACGCGTACGTCGACACACGCGGTCGGGCTTTCGAAGCCGTACCGGTCGGTGAGGTCTGCCATTGTGCGACCATCATACGGCCGCAAGCGCGGCCAGCCCATCGCCAAGCCCCCCAACCCCCATCCTGAGGGGAGGTCCCCGAACGAGCCGGGGCGTGGCGCGCTGGCCAGCTCGGGGCAATAGGGTGCCCTGGGCCAGTGGGAGTGGGCCTGAGTGGGGGCGGAGATGTCGGGCGCTGGGTAGAGGTGGACGCGATAAGGCGGCTGCATGTCGCTCGCGCGGGGTCAGCCTGAGGGCGCGTCAGCTCGGCGCTTCGAGGGTCTCGTTCACGCCGGCTTCGCGCTGGGCCCCGTAGAAGCGCCACGCCATCCAGGTGCCCGCTGGGAACATCACCTCCCGCACGCCCCGGCTCAGCGCCCTCCACGCCTTGCGGTGCGCCACACGGAACGCCAACAGCTGCTCGAGCATCGCCTGCAGCCGCCCCTGTCGCGCCGCCGCGACGCGTTTGCGCGGCTTGGCCTTGCGCCCCACTTCGCCGCCGACCGGCCGCTCCGCCGAGTGCCACACCGACAGCTTCTTCGCCGCCTCGACGCCCGAAAACTCGCGCCGACCGGCCGCGACCTCGACCTTGGCCGCGGCGACATACGCCTCGACCCGTGCCTTCACACGCTCCTTCAGCAGGGCCAGCGGCAACAGCTCGTCCAGCTCCCACGGGTAGTCCGAGCAGAGCATCACCGCCTCGGACGTCGTCCCCTCCGGGTCGAAGAAGCGTTGTGGCCGCTTATATATCTTGCCGATCCCGCTCCCGATCGCGTCCACCGGCGTCATGACGCCCATCCACTTCTCGGGGTCCTCGACGATGAGGTCCTTGGTCGGGTTGGCCAGCGTATACGCGACACACTCGACCAGCGCATCCATGTCGCCGATTTCCACCGTCTCGCTGTCCTCGGCGCTCCAGAACTTCGTATTCTCGACGCCGTCCCGCGCGTTGCCGAACTTGCCCATCAACCCATGGAAGTCCCGCAGGAAATCCGACAAGGTCCCCAGCCGGTCGTACACCACCGCATGGTAATGACTCGACATCTGCATCACCGCGATGATGTCGACCCCATGTTTCATCGCCGACTCGACCAGCGTGAACGCGAACGCCGCCTTCGTCTCAGCCGTCGGCTTCAGCCGGAACTCCTTCCGGTCACACACCGGACTCATGAAGTACGCCGTTCCCGGCAGTCGCCGCTTCGGTTGGGTCATAAGAGGCTCCACATTCCATTTAAGACCACCTCACCTAGCCACCCCGTCCGACCGGGCAAGCGGTAGACTCAAGAAGATTCCAACTTCTCTTCGCGACCCCCAGGATCAGGCCCCTTCTCACCCCGGCCGACCTTGACCCATCGGTCAGTCGCCGCAGCTCGTTCACCTTGCCCCGTGGCGCCTCACCTGCTACGTTTCACCCTCACCGCCAGTGTCGCTCTTCCCGTCCGCGAGCACACCCTCGGTTGCTCGAGCCTGATTCGCAATCGAGGTCACCATGAGCCGTCTGTGCATCCTGTCGACTGTCCTGCTCCTGGCCAGCTGTGCGGACGACGACGCGAACACCCGTATCGACATCACCGATACCCAGCTGGCGGACACCCCGGACATCGCCCCCGAAACCGACCTCGACCCTCCCGACGTCGGCGAGGACACGACTCCCGATGTGCCCGAGGTGGTCCGCGTCAATCTCCCGCCGGTCCTCATGCCGCTCACCGATGTCACGGTCCGGGTCGGGCGCGCGGTCGAGCTCACCGCCGCAGCGACCGACCCCAACTGGCCCGATGACACCCTCGCCTTCAGCCTCGCTGCAGGTCCCGTGGGAGCTTCGGTCAACGCGTCCAGCGGCGCCTTCATCTGGTTTCCTGGGTCTGCTCAGCTTGGCCCGCACGACGTGACCTTGGCCGTGACCGACCGGGACGGCGCCCACGACGAGGACACTTTCAGCGTCCAGGTCATCGCCCCGGGCTCGGGTCCCCGCCTCGACCCCATCGCCGACGAGCTCATCGTCCTGGGCGACTCGCTCGATCTGGATGCGGTGGCATTCGATGCCGACCTGCCCGAGGACCAGTTGTCATATTCGCTCGCGCTCGCACCTGCAGGCATGGTGATCGACGCGGCGGGCAAGATCACCTGGACCCCGGTGCAAGCAGACCTCGGGCGACACGACGTCATTGTCGAGGTCCACGACAACCTGTTCCTCTCGGACAGCGCGTCGTTCATCGCAACCGTGCGCCTCACGAATCGTGGGCCTGTTGCCGTCAACGACTACTACGTCACGCCGCGCGGGGTGACGACGACGCTGCCTCCGGTGGGCGTTCACGACAATGATATCGACCCCGACCGCGACACACTCACCGCGACGCTCGTCACTCCGCCCACCCACGGCACACTCGACCTGCGTCCGAACGGCTCATTCGATTATCGCCCGGGCACCCCCGCTGGCACCCCGTTCGAACCGGCCATCGGCTATCGTTTCATCAGCCATCCGTCGAATGGCCGCGACTGCTATTCCCAAGGCCACGCCGCTGTTGGTGACGTCGATGGCGACGGCCGGACCGAGGTCATCGCACGTTGCGGGTTCGGCGCAGGGGCCGCAAACGGCGGGTGGGTCGTCATGTTGCGCGCCAACCCTGCGACCTCCCAGATGGACATGGTCTGGGGCACCCACACCTGGGGAAACGGCAATCCCAACGGTATCGACGACGATGTGGACGTGCTGTGGTCGCAGCCCGTGCTTGCCGACCTCGACGGCAACGGTAAGCTGGAGATCATCCTCCCCAGCTTCTCGGCCGGCCATAACGTCGTCCTCGACCACGCGGGCCAGTTGGTCTCCGGGCCCTTGGCCAGCACCCCTGGGCTCACGCGGCGTGACGACTCCGGCTTCCGCACGGTCGCCGACCTCAACGGCGACGGCCTCCCGGAGATCCTCGGCGTCGAGTACGAGCGGGTCGGCGCCCCGCCGTTTCCCGAGGTCATCGCCTGGGACCGGATGGGGACTCGGCTCTGGAATACACGGCTCACCGAACGCACGGTCGACGTCGATGAGGGCATTCCCGTCGTCGTCGCTGACCTCGACCTCGATGGGCGTTCAGAGGTGATCGCCGATCGCCATGTCCTCGACAGCGACGGTGAGATCCGCTGGTTCATCCCGCCCGTCGGCGAATCCGGCACCCGCACTTTTGTCGGTGTCGCCAACCTCGACGACGACGCGTTCGGCGAAGTCGTCCTCACGAACCCGGCCCGCGGGGTCGAAGTCCGCCATCACGACGGGACCTGCCTCTGGCGCGCCCGTCCGACCATCCTCGACGACACCTGCCCCCATCGCCCGGGCCCATCGGTCAGCTGGCCCACAGGGCTCGTCGTCGCCGACCTGAACGGCGATGGGAACCCTGAGATCGTCGTCTCGACCTTCTATGACGTGTTTGCACTCGACCGCGACGGCGCCGTCGTGTGGTCTCAGACCAACGTCAAGATCGACGACAACGCTATCAAGATCGACGAGCTGATGGTCTTCGACTTCGATGGCGATGGCGTCATGGAGGTCGTCGTCAGCGGGAGCCCCGGCAACAACTCGACCACGATCTTCGGTGGGATCAAGTTCCTCGACGGGCGCGACGGGTCGACGATAAAGACTCTCGGCAGCAGCGGCCTCCTCCACCCCGGTCGCTACAGACTGCACATGCTCGTGGCGGACATCGACGACAATGGCAGCGCCGAGCTCCTCGTCGTGGACCACATCTCGGTCAACGGCGCCGGCTCCCCCACTGGGCTCTTCGTCTACAAGAGCGGCAACCTCCCATGGACAACCACGCGTCCCGCCTGGACCCAATGGAGCTACGCCGTCACCAACGCGACGCTCGGCGGCAATGTGCCAAGTCAGCCCGCTGTCAATTGGCTGACCCCTGGCCTCAACAACTTCCGAGTCAATGTGCCATTGCGCGAGGAGAATGGGGCTAGCGACCGCTTTACCTATACGACCAGCGACGGGGCGGCGACCTCCAACGAGGCGACCGTGATCCTCGACATCCGGCGCAACAACGACCCACCCATCATCTTTGGACCGCCGGCCCGCTATGTCGCCGTCGGTGAGACCTACCACCAGCCGATCAGGACGGCGGATAGCAACGTCAACGACGTCGTGACGGTCAGCCTCGAAGAGGGCCCCGTTGGGATGGCGCTCGGCACCGACGGCGCACTCTATTGGGCTACGACCGAAGCGGACCTCGGGGCGCATCGCGTGGTCGTCTCGGCGATCGACACAGAGAGTGCCATCGCGGTCCTCGACTTCGAGCTCGAGGTCGTCGTGCCCGGGCCCGTGCCAGACGTCGTGGGGCTCACACGCGCCGCCGCTCAGGACGCGCTCGAAGGCGCCGATCTGGTCGTAGGCAACATCAGATTCGACGACCACCCGACCGTGCTCGCTGGCGCAGTGTCCGAACAGACGCCACAGGGTGGCAGTGTAGCGGTCCCCGGGACACGTGTGGGGCTCGTGGTGTCGACGGGACCTGGGCCAGCCGACAGCGATGGCGATTCGGACACCTTCACGCCCAACCAGGGCGACTGCGACGACAACAACGCCGCGGCCCGCCCGGGTGCGAACGACCCGGAGAACGACGGGATCGATCAAGACTGTGACGGGGTCGACGGCAGCCGGCCGGTGACGGCGATCGCAATCGAGCCTGGCGACCTGCGACTGCGCGTCGGTGAAGCCCGACAATTGAAGGCATATGGCATATTCGCCGACGGCTCCGAGCAGGACATCACGACGGCGGTCGACTGGTCGGCCTCCTCGGTCGGGGGCGCCGTGACCAGCATCGAAGGCGGGCAAGTGCGTGCACTGGCCAGCGGCCAGGCAACCCTGACGGCGACCCGTGGCGCCGTCACCGACACCATTGATGTCGTTGTCGTGGCGGACGCCCCTACGGATGACACTCCGCCCGTGGCGGCGATCTCGAGTCCCGTCGACGGGGCCATCGTCCTCGAGCCGATGGCCATCACCGGCACGGTCGACGACCCGACGCTCGTGCGCTGGGATCTCTCGATTGCGCCTGCCGGTTCGAGCGACTTCACGACGCTTGCAACCGGGACCGGCGCGGTCGACCTGGTCTCAGGCGTGCTCGCCGAGCTCGACGCCGCGCTCTTCATCAACGGCCTCTACGTCCTGCGCCTGGTCGCGCTCGACGCTGGCGGCAACGAGAGCGTCGACGAGGTGACCTTCAACATCGAAGGCGACCAGAAGGTCGGACTCTTCACGCTCACGTCGATTGACCTCACGATCCCGATGGGCGGAATGCCGATTGAAATCGCCCGCACCTACGACAGCCGTGACAAAGAGCTGGGCGACTTCGGCGTCGGTTGGAACCTCGATGTGCGGCGTACGAAGGTCACGTGTAGCTCGACGCTCGGCGAGGACTGGTTCGTCGCCGGCGGTGGCTTCGCCTATGTGCTGCTCCCCAAACGGCTTCACAGCTGCACCGTGCGTCTCCCCGACGGCGACGCCGAGACCTTCGACTTCACACCTTCACCCGCCACCTCGGCCATCGTCCCGTTCTCGTTCCTCAACGCCCGCTTCACGCCGCGGGCCGACGTCGATGGCACTCTCGAAGTCGTCGACAATTCGTTCCTCGCAATCTTCGACGGACAACCCGGTGACGTCACGCTGCTCGACGATCAGACCTTCGACCCATTCGACCCCGAGCGCTTCCGCTACACGTTGGGCGAAGGTGCTGACGCCACGGTCTTCATCATCGGGCCCGATGGGCTCGAGTCGATCACCGACCGCAATGGCAATACGCTCACCTTCGGCGAGGACGGCATCTCGCACTCGAGCGGGGCCGCCCTGGATATGCAGCGCGACGCCCTGGGGCGCATTGTCTCGGTCACGGATCTCCTCGGTCAGACGCAACGTTATGCCTACTCCGCGGCCGGTGACCTCGCGAGCCACACCGACGTTCTGGGCAATGTCACTCGTTATTATTACAACCGCGACCACGGGCTCGTGCGCATCGAGGACCCACTCGGGCGACCCGCCGTACGCAATGCATTCGACGCGAACGGGCGGCTCATCGCCGTGACTGACGCGGCCGGCAATCTCACCACCTATGCCTACGACGACGAGGCGCGGACGATGACCACGACCCTGCCCGATGGCACGACGCGGGTCTACCGCTACGACGCTTTCGGCCGCATCGTCGGTGACACCACCTCGATGCTGGTCGACGGCGAGTCGGTCGCGGTCGCCGTCGAGTTCGACTACGACGCGGGTGGCAACCCTACGCTCGAGGTCGACGCCGACGGCGTACGTGTGGAGCGAGCCTTCGATGGCGAGGACATGACACGAGAGGTCATCGACCCGGATGGGCTCGGCCTCGTCACCGAGCACACCATCGTGGACGGTCGCCTCATCGCCAAGCGGGACGCGCTCGAACGGGTGACGACCTTCAGCTTCGACGCGCGCGGCAACGCGACCGGAATCGTCGCGCCGGGAGGCCGGACAGCGTCAGCGGACTACGACGACCAGGGCCTGCCGATGCGCACGGTCCTGCCTTCGGGCGAGCGCTGGGTCCACGGCTACGACACACGTGGTCGGCTCGTGATGAGCGAGCGACGCGACGCGGACGACACGCCCATCGAGCGCAGCGAACGTACGCTCGATGCCAACGGCAACATGTTGAGCGAGACCCGCACCGACCTCACCGGCGCGAGTCCGCCGGTCACGACACGCTTCACCTACGACGCAGCTGGACGAACCGCGACCATCACCGACGGGCTCGGCGGCGTCACACGTTACACCTACGACGCGGCCGGCAACGAGACCTCGATGACCAACCCGCTCGGCCAGGTGACGACGATGACCTACGACGTGCGTGGCCTCGTCACGGCCATCACGCACCCCGACCTCGCGGTGGACCGCTTCGGCTACGACACGATCGGGCGCCGTGTTCGTCACGAGGGGCCGACCGGGGTCGTAACGCGCTGGGCCTACGACGGCCTTTCGCGACTCCTTACGACACACGTCGGAGACCGCCTCGTCGAGCGTAAGACGTATTCGCCGGCGGGGCGCCTGGAGACGGTCACCGACGGGGTCGGGGCCGAGACACGTTATGAGTACGATGGCGCGGGCCGCAACGTGGCCATCGTCCAGCCACAGATGCGCGACGGGACCACCGGTCAACTCGTACGTCCCCGGGTCGTGGTCGAGCTCGATGCCGCGGGTCGACGGACGGCCGTGGTGCTCGCCGACGGGCAACGCGTCGAGACCAACTACGACACCATGGGCAACCCTGAGACGACCACGTTCCCCGATGGCGAGTCGGTGACGAACCAGCACGACGCCGGTGGCCGCGTCGTCGCGACGACCGACGAATTGGGACACACGAGCGACTACGTCTACGACGCCGCAGGGCGCTTGCTCAGCGTGACCGGCCCGGCGGTCGGGGATACCCGTCCTGTGACCCGCTACGCCTACGACGGATTCGGTCGTGTGCGGACACGTACCGACGCGCTCAACCGCACGACCGCGTTCGAGTACGATGCGCTGGGCCGCCAGACACGCCACGTGCGCGCGGATGGGACCTCTCGGCTCGATACCTGGGACGTTGCCGGACGTCTCGTCGGTGTGCTCGATGGGGCAGGCCCGGCTGTCACTTTGACCTATGATGTGCGTGGGCGACTCGTGTCGCGGACCGATGGCATTCTCACCGAGAGTGCCACCTGGACCGCGTCCGGGCAACGCGCGACCACGACCGACGCACGCGGCACGACCATCTACGGCTACGACGCGGACGATCGACTGGTGAGCGTGACCCATCCCGACGGGCGTGTCCTCACCTACGAACGTGATGGCGCGGACCAGGTCGTGGCGCTCGACGTCGATGGGGACATGGTGAGCTATGTGTGGGAGTCTGGCCGCCTCGTCGAGGTCGAGACCGCCCAGGGTGTGACCCGCTACGCGTATGATCGGGTAGGTCGTGAGGTCGAGCTGTCGTTGCCGGGCGGCGTCGTGAAAGCGACCAGCTATGATGTCCGCGGGCGGCCCACCAGCCTCACTTGGAAAGCCGGAAACGGAACATCGCTGCTGGGCTACACCGCGACCTACAACGCTCGTGGCCGCCGTCAGAGCGTGACCGAGCTCGATGGCTCGGTCGAGAGTTATGGCTACGATGCCCTGGGGCGCTTGACGAGCGCCACCCGCACCGGCACGACGCCGTTCGTGTCGACCTTTGTGTACGATGCCGTGGGCAACAGGGTCCGCGAGACTGCCGGCGCGGTCACGACGGACGCGACCTTCGGCCCGAACCACGAGCTCGTGATGCGCGGAGCGACGACGATCCGCTATGACGCGAGTGGCCGCCGGGTGGCGCTCGAGGGTGATGCGAGCGTGAGCTACGAGTGGGACGGCTTCGGTCGCCTCGCGAGTGTCGTGACCGAGGATGGCGTGACCGAGCTTGGCTACGACGTGGACGGCCGACGCGTGAGCCAGATCGAGGACGACCTGGCGATGTCGCTCATCGTTGACACCGAGAGTCCAACCGGGGTGCCTCAGGTCGTGCTCGAGCACGACGGCGAAGTGGTCATCGCGACGCAGCGTTTTGGCAATCAGGTCATCGAACGCGAAGGCGACGAGGGCCTGCGACACCTCGCCCACGACATGCACGGCAGCACCCGTGCTCTGCTCGACGAGAACGCGGTCACCGACCGCTACACCTACCTGCCATATGGGGCGCTCGCCGCTCAGTCGGGCTCGAGCGACAACCCCTACCGTTACGCAGGTGAGCGCTTCGAGTCTGCCATCGGCGCATACGATTTGCGCGCGCGCATGTATGATCCGGCACGCGGCGTGTTCTTCTCGCGGGATCCATTCCCGGGCTTCGCGCGTGAGCCCATCAGCCTGCATCCGTATCAATATGCCGACGACGATCCGATCAATCTGCGCGACCCGTATGGCACCTGGTCACTCTCGGAGATCTCTGTCACACAGGCGATCCAATCGACCATCCGCGCGGCCAAGAGCTTCCAGTCGGCGGTTCGCACGTTCTGCAAGGCCGAGGGCGCCGTCGAGCTCATGCAGTCGGCTGCCTGGGCCGCGGACTTCCTATCGCTCTTCATCAACGTGCTCGACAGCCGCGGCGTGCAATTCAGCCAGACCATCGAGTCTGGCAAGAGCGAGATCACGGTCGACGTCATGCCGTTCTATACGGGCGGAGGACAAGGTGTGAATTCGCTGGGCATGAAGCTCGCCATCGGTGTGAAACGCGGCAATGTCGGGGGCAGCGTCGAGATGAAATACCACCAGGGCGTGCTCAGCTTCGAGGGCGCGGCAGAGCTCGCCCTCATCGAGGTCGAGGCGTGCGGGGTGACTCTCGTGACCTTCGGCGTCTCGGGAAAGAAGAGTCTCGAGCTGGGTCAAAGCGGCGTCAGCAAGGGGTGGAAGCTCGAGTTCTGGCGGGAGTTCGGCGAGGGCAACCCGGCAGAAAAGAAGAAGTGGGGCGGCGGCAAGTACCCGTTGTTCAGCTACCCCTACTGAAGTCTCCTTACGTTTCGACACCACATGGGGATAGAAACGCACGACGACGCAACCGGATCGCTCGCGCACGTTACGGCCCGCTACGCGGTCACGACCTGCCGTTTGCCACTGACGTGGCCATGCGTTTCCCGCACCACGAAGGGCGGAAACCATGGCCAAAGTCAGATAATCGTCCCCTCGACCGCCAGGGCGGTCGAAGGGGAGGCGAGCGAAGCGAGCGAGGGGTTTCCGACTGACGTCTCCCACCTGGGACGTGACACCCGGCAACCCGCGCCGGCGAAACATGATTCTGGGGCCTTGGCGGCCGGGCCGTCGGCGCTGGCCTCGACAAGGAGCGCGTGTTCTGAGAGCTTCCACGTTCCGAGGTGGAGGTGCTCATGTGTCTGAAAAGGTCCTTGATGATCGGGCTGGCCGCCTCTTTGGTGTCGAGCTGCGGCAAGTCCGAAGTCGGCTCAAAGACACCTTCGCCGGGACCCGACCTGGAAGCCGCCTCAGCACCAGACGCCGAGAGCTCCGCGACAGCGCCGACCCGGACCGCGCCGACGGGTCTCGCCGAGCGCTCACCCGCCGAGGCGTGGACCGGTGCACCACTGCGCCTCATGGTGACCGATGTCGTAGCGAGGAAGGTGGGCAAGGCGACCAAGCTCATCATCGAGATCCTGGTGCTCGATGAGAAAGGCCAGGCCGTCACGACGCTCGAGCCAGGCGACCTGGCCCTCACGCTCGACGGCCTCTATGTGCCCGGCACCTGGGACGTGCGGAAGTTCAGCGAGTCCGGCCGCGCGGTGGCCTTGGCACTGCTCGTCCCCACGCATAGCGCCTATTTTCAACCGCTGGACCCAGACAATGGACTGACCTGGCGTCCCATGGACGGTGCCATTGCGGGCGCGAAGCAGCTTCTCGAGGGCCTCTCGGAGCAGGACCGCGTGATGGTCTTTGGCCTCAATGAAGATGAGCTGAAGGTGGTCTCGCCGTGGACGACGCCCGCGAGCTCGCTCGATGTCTTTCACAAGCTGCCACCCATCTCCGACCGGCCGCAGGTTTCGCCTGCACTCTACCGGGCGCTCTCGAAGGTCATGCAGCGCTTCATCGAGGATGCGCACGATCTGCCGGCGCGTCGCGTGATGCTCGCGGTCACCGACGGGGCCGACCCTGGACTCCATCGACCAGACCTCATCTCGCGACGTATCGACGAGATCCACGAGCTCGCGGCACAGGCCAACGTCGCGCCCTGGATCGTCGGCTTTACGCCCGCTGCGACCGAGCCGCTCGTGAACCTGAAGGCGCTCGGTTCCAAGTCGAACGGCCGCTACCTCGAAGTGGCCTTCGACGACCACCCGAACCTTGGCGAGCGTATCGCCAGCTTTGGCGCCGCCGTCCGGAAGGGCTTCGTCCTCACGCTGACTCCGGCCGAAGGTGTCCGCCTCCCGCAGAAGGCAAGTGAGGTCGGCCTCGCCCTCCGCGCTGCCGGGGGCGTTGGCCGTACACTCCACGGCGAGCTCGACCTGCGTTAGCGCTGCGACTCGGCGTCGGCTTCGTCGACCGACAGGCCTCCCGACAAATCATCGGGTGGGAAGGAGAGTCCCGCTGTGGGGGCGCCCGCGACGGTTCGGGCCTCGTGGGTCTCCTTCATCTGGCGTCGGCGTGCACGCCCCTGGTCGATGGCGCGGTTCAATCGGCGCTCGACGGGCGGGAAGATGACGGGCACCAGCACGATGAGGATCGGGCTTGCGACCACGAGCCACAAGAGTTGGATCGGGTCGAAGATCAAGAAGCCAAGGGTCGTGAGCCCGAGCGCATACAAGAGCCACGGCACTTTCACGGCGCCGCTCCGGTGCGATAGCCACAGGTCTGGGCAGGCGACTTCAAGTCCCGAACCTCAGCACTCGCAGATGAGGCGTGAACGCTCCTCCGGAGTGGCCAACGGCGAGTCTGGGATGGCGGGCGCAAAGCGCTCCAACACACCGGGCTACTTCTTGTCGGGCCCCTGCTTGTCGAGGTCGATGAGCTTGCCCACGTCGATGATGCCCGCCACGCGACGAAGCTTGCCGTCCTGGTTGACCTGGGCCGGTGCGCCTTCCGCCGTCTGCTCGGCTTCGCCACGGATCTTGGAGAGGGTCCCGCCCGACGGGATGACCGCGGTGTTGTTCCCCTTGTGATAGGCGCGCTTGATGTTGTTGAGCGCCCCGTCCCGGACCGAGCCGACGAAGCCCTCGGCCGACATCGGTGTGCCGGCCGGCTGCCCGCCATCGAACGTGTGCCAGATGTCGTGAACACCGTCTTTGCCGGTCTCAGCGAACTTGAAGAACCCGATGTGCGAGATGGAGCGCCCCTCGGCGAGCACGTACATGTCGCCCGCCTTCGGACTCAGCCCCGGGGCCCCGTCGGTCCACGCGCCGACCTCTTTCGCACCACGCCCGAGCACATCGTAGAAGCCAAACGCCCGCTTCTTCGGCCCGACCGTCGCCTTCTTCTTCTCCATGTCCCAGCCGTGTTGCGTGGTCGCCTTCACGTTGAGCCCGCCCTCTCCCTTCTCCTTGCCGATGGCGTCGGCGCTACCAAAGGCATCCCGCAGCAGCTGCCCCTGATACGCATTACAGGACGTCACCCCTGCCTTCTTGTCCTTCACGCTCGACTTCGCCGACGAGACCCCGCTCTCCGCGTTGCTCTTGTCGTGGTGCTGCGCGAACATCTTGAAGAGCTCACGCCGAACCGTGATCTCTTTGACGGCCATCTGTCCCTCGGCCGGATAGCTCGCCCGCACCGCCGCCTCGAGCGCATCGAGCTGCCCAATGAAGCTCTGCGTGATGGCCTGCGACTTGTCGTCCGCGCCCTTGGCGTGGCCCTTGTCTTCCGCGAGCACCTTCTGGTTCACAGGCGACCCACTCAGGAAGGCCCCGAGCACCCCGGTCAACCATTGGCCAACCGGCGGCGACTTCGCCACCGCCGCCTTGCCGGCCTCGCCGAACACGGCGACAACGTCGCGCTCGAACGCGGCCGCGCTGTCGAGCCCCGCGAAGTTCGCCTGCCTCACCTGGTCACGCGCGTAGAAACGGTTGCACTCGATCCCGTGTGCCACCCAGCGCTCGGCCGTCTCGCGCCACCTGAGGTCGGTGCGGTCGGGGCAAACCCCGTCAACGAGGCTCTGCAGCTCGGCCGCGCTATACGCGTACGGCTGGATCTGCGGCGGCTCGGCCACCTCGGTCTTCGTCTCGGCCCCGGCGTCCTTGCCCGCGTCCGCAGGCTTGGCCGCCTCGGCGCCACCCTTCGAGTCCATCTGAACCGGCTGCCCGTTCGCTTCAGCCCCCGTCGCGCCACCCGGCGAGAGCATCGCGACCTGTTCGTCATAGGGCTTACCGACCAGCGCCCCCTTCTTCTGTACCGCACCGGACTGCGCTACGGGCGCACCGGGGGCATTGGACCGAGCCGCACTCTGATTGGACACCTGCTCGCGGGATTCCCTCATGACTTTACCTCCGGACTGCGACGACGACCGGTCGCTATCACACAGCCAAGCGTGAAGGGAAGTGGGCACACTCAGCCGGCCAAGCGCTCTACATCTAAGCGGGTCTCAGCCCCGCCAGCCTATTGGATCGGCAAACAGTCGTTCATCATGCGGCAACACAGGCGAACCGGGAGTCGCCTGTCGGATCACGAATTCCCGACCCGTGGCCTCGCGTCCTCAGCGCCCCGCGAGGCGTCCCGGATGAATGTCCGGCCAGGGCAGGGCAGACATGAACTTCAAGAGTGCCTCGTCGCAAGCCTCGTGTTGGTCGGCCGGGAAGGTCGCGCGATACTTGATGAACCACGGACCGTATTCGAAGAGGAACAAGTGGCTCACGACGAGCGGCCGGTCGCCCTTGGGGTCGCGCACCAGGAAGTGTGCGCGCCGCCCTGTTCGATATTCTCCGCGCTGGAAGATCTGCATGTCGCCCTCGGCCAGGAGCTCCGACCCTTTCCGGTTTCGCAAGACGGCGTCACGGGCCTCTCCGAACTGCGAGTCCATGCCGCCATAACGATGCGTCGGATAGATATAGACGGTGGCCATCATCGCCATCTGCTCGTCGAGCCGATGGTAGCCGACGGACACGTCGTCCCCCTGGTCGTCGTATTTCGCCATGCCGTCGCGCTGGAAGCCTTCGACCTGTATCGGGAAACGCATGCCCGACGGGGCGTGCGAAAGGTCTCGGTCGGGGCGCTCATGAGCGTCGCCATCTTCACCGCCGCCCGTGGAAGTGCCCGACGGTTCCGATGGGACCGCCAGCTCCACGCGTTCCCCCGCTGCGGGGACCGACGAATCCACGGTCGCACACCCGACCATCGCCACCGGGACCACGAGGGTTGCGACCATCAGAACGACCAGCTTTGCGGCCCAGAGACGCTCCATGTCCGGGATGATGGACACCCGCTCTGGTCGAAGCAAGGCTGCGGCCGTTTGAGCAACCGTCCGTGACAACGAACGCCACAAGGCCTACCGTCACGCCCATGGCCCTCACCGACATGAATCGCGAGCTGCACGATCGTTTCCTCGTCCTGCTCGAGGACTGCCTCGTCGCCGCCCTCGGGCTCGAATTCGCCGACGCCCTCGCGTTGTCCGACAAGCTCGGGGACCAGCTCGCGAACCATGAGCTATACGAAGAGGCCGCGCTCGCCTCGTTGCCCGAGTTCGCGGAAGCGCCCCGCAGCGGCGACGCGGCACTGGTGATCGCCGAGCATCGAAAGCTCGACGCCCTCCACGCCGACACTCGCCGCGTCCTGTTGTCGCTCGTCGAGCACGCGGCGGCCCATCCAGCCCATGCAGCCGAGGCGCAGCGGCGCGCTCTGGTTCGCCACCTCGACCCACTCATGCGGTTCAAACACCTGCTCGAGCACCACACCGAACGCGAGAACAACATCGTCTACCCGTTCCTCGACGCGACTCTCGACGCCGACGCCAAGGCCGCTCTGGCCGCTCACCTCGTCGCGCCCCACGCTTGACCTCCGCGGTGACGGTCTATAGAACGCGCCGTCTTCCCGGCCGACCTCGGGGCAGACGTTTCCGAACTCACCTCGAGAATCGAAGCCATGCGCCGCCTTTCACGCACGACCGCGACCCTGCTCCTGTCCGGCATCCCGTCCATGGTGGTGGCCCTCGCCGTCGGCTGCGACGCCTCGGGCAACAGCCCCGCTGACGCATCCGACCAGCGCGTCGACGAGGCCCCGGCGATCGTCGTCGGCGCCGACGGGGTGGGGCTCGACCAGGCCGACAATCGCTGCGCCATCGTCCTGCGCGAAGTCGCCCGTGTCCCCGACGGCCGCGGCGGCTTCGAGACCGTCTGCGACTCGGCTTCCGGTCCTTGCCGTTGGCGCTGGTTTGGCACCCTCGATGTGACCGGACCCGGCATCCCCCACGTCCTCTACCGCACGACCGAGACGGCGGGGACCTGGCACGCTGTCGCAGCGGCCCCGACCGAAACGGCCGGTCGTTTCGCCTTCGAGCTGGCCGACTACACGCCGCGCCCCGACTACTCGGGCACTGCGTTGTCGCGCTTCACCCTCGAGCTCATCCCCTACCTGCGGACCGTCGACGGCGGTCGTCTTTTCGACCACAACCGCATCGCCGATCCGTTCGCCAACTACCTCCTCGAGGTCGGCAACGGCTTTGCCATCGCTGCCGACGACACCTGCACGATTCCCGTGCAGACCGGCCCGGTGGTCCCTCCGGCGCCGGAGGCCGAAATCGTCGACTGGGCCGGCGCCTGGGCCATCTATCGGGGTCGCCCGAACGACACCATCGGGCTTGGCGAACCTCTCGATTATCGAGGTTTCACCAACATGGGGCTGGCGCTCCAGGTGAGCGTCTATGCCGAGGGCCTAACGACCGGTGGCACGGTCGATACCTCGAAGATCAAGGTTTTTCTCGAGAGCGATCTCGTGACCTGCGATCCCGGCGGCGCGTTGACCCTCTCCGAGGTGCCGCTCGCGGCGTCCGGTGCCGGGCCGTACGGCAACGACGGCATCTACCGCTTCCCATTCGAGTCGGCGCTTTCGCGATGCCCTCGTGGCGACTACCGATTCAGGATGCTCGTCTCCGCCGATGGTGGGCTCTCGGCCCTCCCGCTCGGCCTCGCCGACAACGTCGGTGACCCCGGGGTCGAAACATTCCGGACTTTGCGTTATCAGTGAGGGCATGACCCACACAACGAACGCAGACGACATCGCCCTCTCTGACCAGGTCGAGCTTTCGGACGAAGTCCGTAAACCGTCCCCTGCGACCGCGAGCGCGGTCGGAGGGGAGGCGAGCGAAGCGAGCGAGGGGTATCTAACAGACAAGCCCGACAAGGAGACGGACACCCCCCTGCTCGGTGAACGTTTCGCGCGGGCGCTGACCTTCACGCACAGCATTCACCGCCACCAGATCCGCAAGGGCTCCGAGACGCCCTACATCTCGCACCTGCTAGCGGTCGCAGGCCTGTGTCTCGAACACGGTGGCGACGAGGACCTCGCCATCGCGGCGCTCCTGCACGACGCCGTCGAGGACCAGGGTGGCCTGCCCGTCCTCGAACAGATCCGTGAGCAGTTCGGCTCACGTGTCGCCGACGTCGTGCTCGGCTGCAGTGACTCCACCTCCGACAAGGGCTCGATGAAGCCGCCCTGGCGCCTGCGAAAGCACCGCTACCTGCACCACTTCGAGGGTGATGCGCCACCCGATGTGCGGCTCGTGTCCATGTGCGACAAGCTGCACAATTGCCGCACGACGGTCAGCGACCTGCACGAGCACGGCGTCTCGACCTTCGACAAGTTCAACGCGACCCGGGCCGACATCGTGTGGTTCTATCGGGCCTTCTCCGATCTCGCCAACCGGGTCCAACCGGGGCCGCTCGCGCGTGAGATCGATCGTGTCGTGGCTGAGCTGGAACGCCTCGCGTGAACAAGCTCGCACGCACGTTTTCGGCCTGCGTCGCGGCGGCCGCGGCGTTACTGATCGCCGCCTGCGGTGAGTCTCCCGCCGAACGCGAGGTGAAGCGTGTGCTCGGTCCTTTGCCCTCGGCCCTCCTGAGCGTCAGTGGCGCGAACGGGACGTTGTGGGTCGTGGGTGCCGCGGACGAGGCCGGGGCCCTGCTTGCGTCAAGGTCCAAGGGCGGCGACCGATTCGAACGTGTTGACCTGCGCCCTGTCGATCCAACCGCCGGAGACCTCTGGTGGGTACACACCACGACAACCCTGGTCGCGACCGTCGGCGAGGGTGGCCGCGCCTTCGTCGCTGACGTCACCGATTCGGGACACGACGCATTCAGACGGGTCCCGACCGACACCACCATCACACTTTATGGGGTGTCCGGCGACGATGTGCTCTATGCCGTCGGTGGGCCGCCAGCGACCATCGTGCGAATCACACGAGTCGGCTCGACGTATGCCGCGTCAATCATTCCACTCCCCGCGGATGCACCCACCGACGTGCGCCTCTTCAAGGTCCACGATGACGGCGAACGTATCCACATCGTCGGCGAGCGCGGGACCTACCTGGTCCTGAACGAGACCCCCGACGGGCCGACGCTCACGTACAATCCTGTGCCGGGTCGACCACGCCTGGTCACGATTCATGGCCCACCGGGCGCGTGTGTGGCCGTCGGCGGCTCGGCGAGCGGCTACGCGGTGCTGCTGGGTGAAAACGGGGCACGCCTCCTCCCCCCCGGCCAGGTCGCCCCGCTCAGCGGTGTCTTCGTCGCGAGGTCGACATTCGCGACCGGCTTTCTCGGCTTGCTCCTCGAGCGCACGGGCGACACCTGGCGCGAGGTCCCCGGCCTCGACCCGACCTTCGATGGACATGCCGTGTTCATCGACTCGGACGGCGTCGGCTGGGTCGCAGGCGGGCGGCTGCTGGATGGCACATTACGCGGCGGGGCGCTCTGGCGAATCGGCCCGAACGCGGCCGAAGCGTCGACAGTCTCGACCCTGGATGTTGCGCTTGCGGACAACGGCGAACCCGACATGACCGAAGACGACACGACCGACGCCGGACCCGATGTCCACACCTGTGATCCTCAAGCTCCCGCGACCGCGCTCGAGCTCGGCACCCGCGACTTCGACGGGTGCTTCGAGCGCTACCTCGACGGGGCCGAAGCGACCATCATCAACGGCCCGCAGGGCGGCTCCCACGTGGAGGTCTCGTTACGTTTTGCCGGCGCCGACCCGCGCATCGACCTGTCGTTGGCACTCATCGTCGATGGCACGACGGTCGCGCGTTTCGAGGCGGATGGATTCCCGACCGAGGTCGACGTCGACGACCGGGACACCCGTATCACGACCGACCTGCCGGTGATCTTTGCGGGCGCCGACGCGTCGGCCTGGGTCGGTCGCACGGCCACCCTGGAAGCGACGATGGTGGCATCAGGCCAGAGCCAGAGCGCCATCGTGCCCCTGACCCTGGTCCGTTGAAGTCACCACGGGCGAGCCCGCTCAAGACGAAAGCGCCGGAGCCGAAGCCCCAGCGCTTTGCGTTCGAACGTTCGACTGCGACAGGCCTGCTCAGGTGAGGTCGTAGCGACCGAGGTCCATGACCTTGCCAAACGCGGCCGCGAAGTCGCGCACGAAGGTCGCCTCCGAGTCGGCACAGGCGTAGACCTCGGCCAGAGCGCGCAGCTGCGAGTTCGAGCCGAACACGAGGTCGACGACTGTGGCCGTCCACTTCTCGGCGCCCGTCTTGCGGTCACGTCCGACGAGCACGTTGTCCGAGCCAGCGACGCGTTCCCACTTCGTGCCCATGTCGAGCAGGTTCACGAAGAAGTCGTTGGTCAGCGAACCGGGGCGCTGGGTCAGGACCCCCAGATTCGACTGCCCGACGTTCGCGTTCAGAGCGCGCAGGCCGCCGATGAGCACCGTCATCTCCGGCGCAGTCAGGTTCAATAGATGTGCCTTGTCGACGAGCAGCTCGGCGGCGGCCGCCTCGTAGCCCTTCTGGGCGTAGTTGCGGAATCCGTCGGCCTTGGGCTCGAGCACCGCGAACGAGTCCACGTCGGTCTGCTCCTGTGTGGCGTCCATCCGGCCCGGCGTGAACGGCACCTTGACGTCATGGCCGGCCTTCTTGGCGCCGGCCTCGACGGCGGCGACACCGCCGAGCACGATGAGGTCGGCGAGCGAGACCTTCTTGCCACCCGACTGCGACGCGTTGAACGCCGCGTGAATCGTCTCGAAAACCGAGAGGATCTTCGACAGCTCGGCCGGCTGGTTCACGTCCCAGTCCTTCTGAGGGGCAAGCCGGATACGCGCACCGTTCGCGCCGCCGCGCTTGTCGCTACCGCGGAAGGTGGCGGCCGACGACCAGGCGGTGTTGACGAGCTGCGAGATGCTCAGGCCCGACTCAAGGATCTTCGCCTTCAGGTCGGCGATGTCGTGGTCATCGATGAGGGCATGGTCGACGGCCGGGATCGGGTCCTGCCAGATGAGCTCTTCTTTCGGGACCAGCGGCCCGAGGTAGCGGGCGCGTGGCCCCATGTCGCGGTGGGTCAGCTTGAACCAGGCGCGGGCGAAGGCGTCGGCGAACTCTTGCGGGTTGGCCATGAAGCGGCGCGAGATCTTCTCGTAGGCCGGGTCCATACGCATGGCCATGTCGGCCGTGGTCATCATCGGCGCGTGGCGTTTCGCCGGGTCGTGGGCGTCGGGCACCGTCGTCGCCGCGGCCGGGTCCTTGGGCCTCCACTGGTTGGCGCCGCCTGGACCTTTGACACACTCCCAGTCGTAGCCGAAGAGGGTCTCGAAGTAGCCGTTGTCCCACTGAATAGGATTGGGGGTCCAGGCGCCTTCGATCCCGCTCGTGATGGTGTTGACACCCTTGCCGTCGCCCAGGCTGTTCTTCCAGCCGAGGCCCTGCTCCTCGATGCCTGCACCTTCGGGCTCGCGGCCCACGTGTGCTCCCGGGTCGGCGGCCCCGTGGGCCTTGCCGAAGGTGTGTCCGCCGGCGGTGAGCGCCACGGTCTCCTCGTCGTTCATGGCCATGCGGGCAAACGTCTCGCGCACGTCCCGCGCCGAGCCGAGCGGGTCCGGGTTGCCGTTGGGGCCCTCGGGGTTCACGTAGATGAGGCCCATCTGTACGGCGCCGAGTGGGTTGGCGAGCTCGCGGTCGCCCGAGTAGCGTTCGTCGCCGAGCCACTTCTTCTCGATGCCCCAGTTGATGTCCTCCTCGGGCTCCCAGATGTCGGCGCGACCACCCGCGAAGCCGAAGGTCTTGAACCCCATCGAGTCCATCGCGACCGTACCAGCGAGGATGATGAGGTCGGCCCACGAGAGCTTGGCGCCGTACTTCTGCTTGATCGGCCACAGGAGCCGCCGCGCCTTGTCGAGGCTCGCGTTGTCCGGCCAGCTGTTGAGCGGGGCGAAGCGCTGGGCGCCGGTGCCGCCTCCGCCGCGGCCGTCGGAGATGCGATAGGTGCCCGCGGCATGCCAGGACATTCGCACGAAGAACGGTCCGTAGTGTCCATAGTCGGCGGGCCACCAATCCTGCGAGTCGGTCATGAGGTGGTGGAGGTCTTTCACGACCGCGTCGAGGTCGAGCGTCTTGAACGCCTCCACATAGTCGAAGTCCTTACCCATCGGGTCGGACTTCGAAGAGTGCTGATGGAGGATCTTGAGGTTGAGTTGGTTGGGCCACCAGTCGGAGTTCTTCGTGGTGCCGCCGGCGACGGCGTTGGTGCGCACTGCGCCTGAGAACGGGCACTTGGCTTCGTTGGACATGGTCTACTCCTTGGGGGTTGGTGCCGAGCGGGGTCGGGTCCCTTGTCGTGAGTCGGAATCTAGGCCCGCCAGGGCTGATTCGGCCAAGACTCTGTTCCTGTCGGACTGATAGGGTTGGCCTATCATACTTCCGCACCTGAGGCGCGGCTCAGGGATGCTTCAGAAGCGCCAGGTGGCGCCGGCGGAGACCTGAGGGAAGAACAGGACCGTGTCGGGGTGGTCCTGGTCAAAGGGTGTGACGAAGCTGATGCCGGCCGTGAGGTCGAGACCGATGACCGGCATGTAGGCGATTCCGACGTCGACGTGGAGGCTCTCGCCGAGCTCGTAGAGGCTCTCGTAGCTCGACAGGTCGAGGCCCAGGCGGTCCTTCGACCCGAAGGGCACGAACAAGCCGGCGCCGAGGTAGGGGGTCACGCAGTTCGTGAGGCCAAACCAGCGGAAGCGGACGTCGGCGCTCGGATAGATGATGCCGAGCGCGACCTCGACCAGGTAGCGCTGGTCGGTGAGCCAGCTCATGGTGACCGAGGCGAGGCCGTCGTAGCCGAACGAGAGACCGAGCCCAAAGCCGAGGTCCCAGCGCGGGCCGTCGTCGGGGCCTTGTACACGCGGCTCGACCTTGACAGGTTCGGGGCGGGGCCGCGGAGCCGGGCGTCGAACGGGTGGATTACGCGTTGGGTCGGGCTCTTTGGTGGTCTCGGGGGAATCGGGCACGGCGGCCTTGGGCAGGCCCGCGAGGCGCTTGACGAACCCGGGGTCGTCCATGAGGCGTGGGTCGATGGTCGCCGCTTCTTCCCAGCGGACTCGCGCGTTCGCAGGCGAGCCCGCCGCCAGGAGGCGGTCGCCGAGGCCGACGTGGGCCTTGCCGCAGAGGGCGCGGAGCTCGAGGTCGGGGGCTTCGACCTTCAGCGCGTCGCCACAGAGCACGACGGCGGTTCCGAATTGTTCAGCCGCGACGGCGGCTTCGATCTGCGTTCGCCGGTCCGTCGGTTGAGCGTCTTCGGCGTGCACCGGGGTCGACGCGAGGAGCGCCAACAGGACGACGAGCGGGCCCGACCTCCCCATTCTCCCCGTTATCATCGGGTGTCCCCGTCGCGTCCGTCGAGGTTGCCAGGGTTGGTCGTGTCGAGGTCGTCGGGTGGGCGCGACGACTCGAGTACACCGTTGTTGTCCATGAGCCCGATGTCGAGCTGGCGTGCGAGGTCCGGCTCGAAGCAGCGGCGGCAGCGCGGCTCGTAGGCTTCGCCGGCACCGACGACGACGCGGTCGTCGGTCGAGATGAGGCGCTGCGAGCGGTTGGCGGGCTCGCCACAGCGGACACAGACGGCGAGGGTCTTGGTGACGTACTCGGCGATGGCCATGATCTGCGGCATCGGCTCGAAGGGGCGCCCGAGGTAGTCCTGGTCGAGGCCGGCGACGATGACCCGCTTGCCGCGGTTGGCGAGCTTGTCGAGGACCTCGACGATGCCGGGGTCGAAGAACTGGACCTCGTCCACACCGATCACGTCGGTGCGGTCGTCGACCGCGCGTAGCAGGTCGATCGAGGTCTTCACCATTTGCGCGTCGAAGCGGTCCTTCGCATGCGTGACGACGGCCTCCTTGTCGTAGCGGTCGTCGGTTCCCGGCTTGAAGACCTGGATTCGCTGGCGCGCGATGCGGGCACGCCGGAGGCGGCGGATGAGCTCTTCGGTTTTACCCGAGAACATGCTGCCGCAGATCACTTCGATTTGGCCGGTCGCGTAGCGGAGGTTCATCGCGGCGGGACCTTAGCAGGCAATCCGAACCGCGGCTATGGTTCCCGAGCCTGCCCATCGTGTGGTGGACGCTGGGCCGTGCGACAGGCTGGCAAAGATGGCCCGACAATGGCATAGCGGCGCCTTCGGGCACGCGGCCACCGGCAGACGAGTGGCCCCGCGGGAAGCCCACAAGATACCGATACACGAAGACCGACAAGACCGAGGACGCCGTGAGCGAGCACTACCCGCACGCCGAGATCGAGCCCAAGTGGCAGCGCTACTGGCTCGAGAACAAGACCTTCCGCGCCATGGACCCGGCCGAGGCCGGCGACCGGCCGAAGTTCTATGCGCTCGACATGTTCCCGTACCCGTCCGGCGCGGGGCTGCACGTGGGCCATCCCGAGGGCTACACGGCGACCGACATCCTCTCACGTTTCCGCCGCATGAACGGCTGGAACGTGTTGCACCCGATGGGCTGGGACGCCTTTGGTCTGCCGGCCGAGCAGCACGCCCTGCAGACCGGCACCCATCCGGCCGCCACAACGCGTAAGAATATCGACAACTTCCGCCGTCAAATCCAGCGCTTGGGGCTCGGCTATGACTGGGATCGGGAGGTCGATACCACCGACCCGAAGTACTTCCGCTGGACCCAGTGGATCTTTCTGAAGCTCTACGAGATGGGCCTCGCCTACCAGGCGGAGATCGCTGTGTGGTGGTGCCCGGCGCTCGGCACGGTGCTCGCCAACGAAGAGGTCAAGGACGGCAAGTCCGAGCGTGGCAACCACCCGGTCGTGCGTGTCCCGATGCGCCAGTGGATCCTGCGCATCACGGCCTATGCCGAGCGGCTGCTCGCGGACCTCGACGGGCTCGACTGGCCCGAGTCGATCAAAGCCATGCAGCGCCACTGGATTGGCCGCTCGGAGGGGGCCGAGGTCGACTTCGCGCTCGACGTCCTCGGGGCACCCGCGCTGCGGATCTATACGACGCGGCCCGACACGCTGTTCGGAGTGACCTACATGGTCCTGGCACCCGAGCATCCGCTGGTGTCGAGCCTCACGACCGAGTCGCAAAAGGCGGCCGTCGAGCAGTACAAGCAGGTC
This sequence comes from uncultured Myxococcia bacterium, assembly GCA_942493285.1. Lineage (GTDB taxonomy): Bacteria > Myxococcota_A > UBA9042 > PHBI01 > PHBI01 > WYBB01. Next base: position 2,676,822 of record OW818691.1, on the reverse strand, counting down.
GCCGCGGCCAAGTCCGACCTCGACCGGACGGACCTCGCCAAGGACAAGACCGGCGTCTTCACGGGGAGCTACGCCATCAACCCGGTCTCGGGCGCGAAGGTGCCCGTGTGGATCGCCGACTACGTGCTCATCAGCTACGGCACCGGGGCCATCATGGCCGTGCCGGGCCACGACCAGCGCGATTGGGAGTTCGCGACCGCGATGTCGCTCCCCATCATTCCCGTGGTCGCGTTGCCCGACGGGCAGGCGCCCGATGTGTCGACAGGGGCCTACACCGAAGAGGGGCGGGCCGTGAACAGCGGGCCCTACGACGGGCTCACGACGGCCGAGTTCAAGGCCAGGGTCACGGCCGACCTCGATAGCCGGGGGCTTGGCAAGAAGGCCGTGAACTTCCGCCTGCGCGACTGGTTGTTCTCGCGTCAGCGTTATTGGGGCGAGCCTATCCCGATCCTGCACCGGGCCGACGGGAGCCACTTCGCGCTCGGCCTCGACGAGCTGCCGCTGACCCTGCCCGAGGTCGCGACCTACAAGCTCAGCGGAACGGGTGAGAGCCCGCTCGCGACCATCGAAGAATGGATGGTCGTCAAAGACGAGAAGACCGGTGAGGTCTTCCGGCGTGAGTCGAACACCATGCCGCAGTGGGCCGGCTCGTGCTGGTACTACCTGCGCTACATGGACCCGGACAACGACACCGAGGCGTTCTCCAAGGAAAAGGCCGACTACTGGCTGCCGGTCGACCTGTACGTCGGCGGGGCCGAGCATGCGGTGCTGCATCTTCTGTATGCGCGCTTCTGGCACAAGGTCCTCTATGACCTGGGCCTCGTGAGCTGCGTCGAGCCGTTCCAGAAGCTCGTCAACCAAGGGATGATCCTCGGGGCCGACGGCCAGAAGATGTCGAAGTCGGTCGGCAACGTCGTCAACCCCGACGACATCGTGGCCGAGTTCGGTGCCGACGCGATGCGCCTCTACGAGATGTTCATGGGGCCGCTCGAAGCGGTGAAGCCGTGGCAGACCAAGGACATCGTCGGCATCGCGCGTTTCCTCGACAAGGTCTGGAAGATTGCGCAGAGGCCGCTGGTCGACGGGCTCGGCGAGGGCGAGGTCCTACGCGCGGTCCACAAGGCCACGAAGAAGGTCACCGAGGACATCGAGGGCATGCGTTTCAACACCGCCATCTCGGCGCTCATGGTGTTGTCCAACGTGCTCGCGAAGCTCGACCAGGTGCCCAGGGGCGCGCTCGCGCGGATGGCGCTCCTGCTCAATCCGTTCGCACCGCATCTCGCCGAAGAGCTCTGGGAGCGGCTTGGGCACCCGGCCTCGCTGACCCATGCGAGCTGGCCGGGCTACGACCCGGCGCTGTGTGAGGACGAGGAGGTCGAGGTCGTGGTGCAGATCAACGGCAAGATCAGGGCCCGCATAACGTGTGCCAAGGGCACGGACGAAGCGACGCTCAAGACCATGGCGCATGAGCTCGAGCGTATCCGTGAGCTGCTGGTCGGCCAGACCATCCGGCGCGAGATCGTGGTCGTCGACAAGCTCGTGAACATCGTGGTCGGCTGAGATTCTGGGCATGGGGCGAGGCGTGTCGTCTCGATTTTCGAGTTTGCTTGGGCAAAGGCAGGGGCGATGAAATTCGAAGAGGTTGCGACCTGTGATTACCCGGCTTCGGCTGTGCTCGACGCCATGATCTACAAGCTCGAAGAGCTCGTGCCGTTCATGGAGAATGTCTCGGAGATCAAGACGAGTGTCTTCGAGGAGGCCGGCGACAAGGTGCACACGCGGCGCTTCTGGCAGGGCACCTCACACTCGGTGCCGACGCTGTTGAGACCCTTTGTGACGAAGAACTCGTTGGGTTGGACGGACCACGCGACCTGGACTCCCAAGGAGTACCGGGTCGACTGGCGCATCGAGAGCCCGCATTCGAAGTACTCGTTGTGCCAGGGCATCAACATCTTCGAGCCGCACCCTGAGTTCCCCGACACCAAGACACGATGTGTCATCGCGGGCGAGTTCACGGTCTTTGGCGACAAGCTGCCGGCCGTGCCGAAGTTCCTCGGGATGAAGATGGCGCCCAAGCTGGAGTCGCTGATTCTCGGCTTCATGCTGCCGAACTTCCGCCAGCTCGCGGTCGGGCTCTCGAGCTATCTCGTCGCGAAAGAGAAGGAGCAGAAGGCGGCTGGCGGATGAGCGTGGACGGGACCATCGAGGCGGAGCCCCAGAGTCCGGCGTTCGAGCCTGCGAGGCCTGCGACGCATGAGATAGTCGCGGCGGACGAGGTCCGTGAGCCTGAGGTTTTGCCGGTGCGTGATGGCCATGGCTCGCGTATGCGGTGGCTCGGGGCGGCGTTGGGCCTGGCGGGTGGGCCGGCTGCGGCGTTTGGCCACGGGTGGGCCGGCACTGGCGATGCGCGTGTGCACGTGTGGTTCATCGCGTGTGCAGTCGCCGCGGTGCTCGGTGCGGTGAGCCTGGGGATGTTCTATCCGAGGAGGCCCGAGGGCGAGCCTGAGCCGCTGGTGCCCGATGGGCCGGGCTGGGGGTTCGGGGCGCTCTTCGGATTCTCGGTCGGGCTGGTCGCGGGATGTCTCTCGTCCTTTCCGATGGGTGCCGTCATGGGCGGCTTCGGCGGGGCGGTCGGGGCCGGTGTCGGTGGGCTCGTCTGGCGTCGGGTCGGGATCGTGCCGACCGCCATCGTGTCGCCCGCTCTGGGGTTGACGGTGATCTGGCTCTGGACGAGGTGAAGGTCGATGAGCGGGAACACGTTCGGGCGGATGTTTCGGGTCACGACCTTCGGTGAGAGCCACGGGCCAGCACTCGGGGCCATCGTGGACGGGTGCCCTCCGGGGCTGGAGCTGAGCGAGGCGGACATTCAGGTGGACCTCGACCGACGACGGCCGGGGCGTAATCGGCTGATGTCGGCGCGGGCCGAATCGGATGCGGTTCAGATTTTGTCGGGGGTGACGGACGGGCGCACGACGGGGACACCGATTGCACTTGTCATTCAGAACACCGACCAGCGTCCGAAGGCGTACGCTGAGATGGCCGACGTCTTTCGGCCGAGCCACGCGGACTACACCTATCAGGCCAAGTACGGGCATCGTGCACGGAGCGGCGGTGGGCGGGCATCGGCGCGCGAGACGGCCGCGCGGGTCGCTGCGGGGGCCATTGCGCGAAAGCTCCTGGCGACGATGCATGGGGTGGAAATCGTCGCGTGGGTCGACCGGGTGGGCGACATCGGTAGCGAGGTCGACGCAGAGACGGTGACACTCGCGGACGTGTTGGGCAATGACGTGCAGTGCGCGGATGCGAGTGCTGCCGTTGCGATGGAGACGCTCATCGAGGCGGTCCGCAAAGACGGCGACACCATCGGTGGCACGATTGCGTGTGTTGCGCGTCATGTGCCAGTCGGGTGGGGCGACCCGGTCTTCGACAAGCTCGAAGCGGACCTCGCCAAAGCGATGCTGTCGTTGCCGGCCTGCAAGGGTTTCGAGAGCGGCAGCGGGTTTGGCGGGACTCGGCTCCGGGGCACTGCTCACAACGACCCGTTCGTCATGGTCGATGGTGCTGTCAGGACGACGACGAACCACTCGGGTGGCATTCAGGGCGGGATTTCCAACGGCATGCCGGTCTTTGTGCGGGCGGCGTTCAAGCCGGTGGCGACTCATTTCCACGAGCAGGCGACCGTCGATGCGGCGGGTGCAGAGGCAACCATGCAAGCCAAGGGGAGGCACGACCCTTGTGTGCTTCCTCGGGCTGTCGTCATCGTCGAGGCGATGGTGGCTCTGGTATTGGCCGATGCAATGCTACGGCAGCGGGGCCAGGTCGGGGAGCGCTGATAGGGTTCTCGAGGTCGATCGCGGATTCAGCCTACTGCCGTCGCGCCCGAGGTCGGGGGGCCGGCTCGCTGGCCGCTTCGCGTCCTTTAGGCTTCGCCAACCCCCCGACCCTCGGTCGCTCGTGTGACTTGGGTCCGGAGGGACGTGACCTCGCTCGCGTGACTTGGGTCTGGAGGGCGGGACATCGCTCGCGATTGGACTTGGTCTCAGGGGCGGGTCGGGTCGCTCGCGATACCTGGATTCAGGTGTTGGTTCTGAGGGCTGCGAGGAGGGTCGCGGGGGACAGGTTCGGGGTGGCCGTGAGGTGGGCGCGGAGGGCCGGGAGGCCGCCGGGTGGGAGGTGGCCAAGGCCGGTCCAGGCGACGTGTTCGGAGAGGATACGTTGGACGAGGGCGGACTCGAAGTGCCGGGATGAGATGTCTCGATTGTCGAGGGAATGGGCGAGGGTGTTTATCCCGGTGTCGGTGAGGGCTGAGGTCATGACGACTGTGGCGTCGCGGTGGCCGGTGACACGCAGCGCCGATACGAGCTCGCGGCGGGCGGTTTCGGCGAGCGGGCCGAGATCGCTCTTGTTGACGACGAGGACGTCGAAGACCTCCATGAGGCCGGCTTTGAGGAACTGCAGGGCGTCGCCGGAGCCGGGTTGGATGACGACGGCCGTGACGTCTGCCAGGTCGGAGACTTCGGTTTCGCTCTGGCCGACGCCGACCGTCTCGATGAGCACGCGGTCGCAGTGGTGGCGCATGGCGAAGGTGGCCTCGGTCGTTCTGGGGGCCAGGCCGCCAAGCCGATCACGGGTGGCCATGGAGCGCACGAAGACGTCGGGGTCGGTGCCGGTGAGTTGCATTCGGAGGCGGTCGCCGAGGAGCGCCCCGCCCGAGCGTTTGCTGCTCGGATCAATGCAGAGGACGCCAACCGTGAGGTCCTGGCGCCGCCAGTGGTTGATGAGCCGGCCTGAGAGGGTCGACTTGCCGACGCCTGGCGGGCCGGTGAGGCCGATGACTCGGGTGCCTGGGCGAGGGTTCAGGTAGGCGTGGTCGACCGCCGCGAGGGTCTCGGGCGAGCCGCCGGTCCAGAGGTCGGGGCTCGCTTCGAGGTTGTTCAGCAGCGTCGCCAGGCCGCGGCGGTCGATCGGATTTCGGGCTTGCCGGTTCGAGGCCGACACTCAGGCCTCGGCGCCGAGCAGCTCGGCGATACGAACGAGGTTCTTCGTGAGGTCGAAGTCGCTGGGCGTGAAGACAAGCGCCACGCCCAGGTCGTGCAGGGGTTGTTTGTCACTCTCGGGGATGATCCCACCGACGATGAGCTTAGCGGTGACGCCGCGATTTTCGAGCGCTGCGATGACGCCGGGGACAAGGGCCATGTGGCTACCCGATAGGATCGACAAGCCGACCGCGTGGACACCCTCTTCTTCGGCGGCGGCGGCGATCTGCTCGGGTGTCAGGCGAATGCCTTCGTAGACGACCTCCATGCCGAGCTCCATGGCGCGGACCGCGATCTGCTCGGCGCCGTTGGAGTGGCCATCGAGGCCGGGTTTGCCGATGAGCAGCTTGATGCGGCGGCCGAGCTTGTGGCTCACGGCGTCGACGACCTGGCGGCCCTCGGTGAGTGACGAGGATTGGGTCGGCTGGGCGGCACTCGATACGACGATGCCGGTCGGGGCACGCCACTCGCCATGGACCTTTCGCAGGACGGCGGACCACTCGCCGGTCGTGACGCCGGCGTGGGCTGCTGCGATCGAAGGCTCCATGAGGTTCTGGCCATTGCGGATGGCACTCTCCAGGTCGACCAGCGTGGCGGCGACCCTCGCGCGGTCACGCGTCTCACGGAAAGCGACGAGGCTCGAGACCTGGTCACGCTCGGCCGAGACGTCGACCTTGAGAATGCCACCGTCGTCGTTGTCGACGAGCGGGGAGGGGACCGACTCGGTCCAACGGTTCACGCCGACCGCTATCTGTTCGCCGCTCTCGATGCGGCGCAGACGGTCGCTGTTGGCCGACACGAGGCGTTCCTTCATGGCACCGGACTCGACGGCGTGGAGCACCCCACCGCGGGCGGCGATCCACGCGAGCTCGTCGGCGACGGCTCGAGCCAGGACTGTTTCGAGACGCGCCACTTCGAGACTGCCATCGAAGAGGTCGCCATATTCGAGCAGGTCGGTCTCGTAGGCCATGATCTGTTGCAGGCGAAGTGACCATTGCTGGTCGAAGGGGCGCGGCAGACCGAGAGCTTCGTTCCAGGCGGGCAATTGCACGGCGCGTGCGCGGGCGGACTTGCTGAGCACGACGCCCAGCATCTCGAGCGCGATGCGGTAGACGTTGTTTTCGGGTTGTTGCTCGGTGAGGCCGAGCGAGTTGACCTGCACGCCATAACGGAAGCGACGCAGCTTCGGGTCGGTGATCCCGTAGCGGGTCAGCAGCGCTTCGTCCCAGAGCCGGCCCATGACGCGTAGCTTCACCATCTCCTCGATGAAGCGGATCCCGGCGTTGACGAAGAACGAGATACGGCCACAGATCGACGCGAACTGGGCGTCGTCGACATCGGGCATGGCACGCACGGCGTCGAGCACCATGAACGCGTTGGCGAGCGCGTAGCTGACCTCGATGACCGGGGTCGCGCCGGCTTCCTGCAAGTGATAGCTGCAGATATTGACGGGGTTCCAGGCGGGCAGCTCACGCGTCGTGAACGCGATGACGTCACTCTGGACGGCGAGCGACGGGCCGGGCGGGAGCATATAGGTCCCGCGCGAGAGGAACTCTTTGATGAGGTCGTTCTGCGTCGTGCCTGACAGGTCTTTACGCGACACACCCTGGCGCTCGGCGACGGCGATATACAACGCGAGCAACCAGGGGGCCGTCGCGTTGATGGTCATCGACGTGTTCATCTGGCCGAGCGGAATGCCGTCGAGCAGCGTCGCCATGTCCTCGATGTGGCTGATAGGCACACCGACCTTGCCGACCTCACCGAGTGACAGCGGGTGGTCGGAGTCGTAGCCGGTCTGGGTCGGCAGGTCGAAGGCGATGGAGAGCCCCGTCTGCCCACGCGCGAGGTTGTCGCGATAGAGGCGATTACTCGCGGCCGCGGACGAGTGGCCCGAGTAGGTGCGCATGACCCAGGGGGCGTCGCGGCGTGGCAAAGACGTGCTCATGGCGAGGCCCTCAGGGTATGACGAGTTGGGCGGCGACGGACTCCGCCAGGTTCTTGCAACCCTCGGCGGTGGCATTCACCGCGATGGCCATATTGCCGGGCGGGTGGCGATTGTCGGCCATGAGCTCGTGAGCCTGGGCGGTGTCTTTGAACGCGAAGACACGCGACAGGCCGGCCGAGACCTTCTTGTCCATGACGAGGTGGTTGGCCTCGTCGGCTTCGAACTTACTGGCGAAGTGTGAGCCCTGGATTCGTTTCTGGCGCATCCACACGTAGCGGGCATCGAACGTGATGAGGTAGCCCGTCGTGCCGGCGCAGAAGACGACCATGCCGCCGCGGCGCACGACGAGGGCCGAGACCGGGAAGGTGTCTTCGCCGGGGTGCTCGAAGACGATGTCGACATCGACATTGCCAGTGATGTTCCAGATAGCCTTGCCGAACTTCTTGGCCTCACTCGACCACGCGTTGTAGGCCTCGGCGTTGTCGGGGTCGGGCATGGCGCCCCAGCAGTTGAAGTCCTTGCGGTTGAGGTAGGCCTTGGCGCCGAGTGACAGGCAGTATTCGCCTTTGTCGGCCGAGCTGACGACCGCGATGGCGTTGGCCCCGGCGGCCTTGCAGATCTGAATCGCCATGGTACCGAGCCCACCCGAGCCGCCCCAGACGAGCACGTTCATGGCCGGCTTCAAGACGTGCGGCGGGTGGCCGTAGAGCATACGCCACGCGGTGGCGTGGACGAGCATGTAGCAGCCGGCTTCGGCCCACGTGAGGTGTTTGGGTTTGGGCAGGATCTGTTGGGCCTGCACCTTACAGAACTGGGCGAAAGAGCCGTCGGTCGTCTCGTAGCCCCAGATCTGCTGGAAGCGGCAGAGCATCGGGTTGCCGCCGTTGCAGTGGTGGCACTCACCACACGACTGGTTGCAGTGGATGAGGACCTCGTCGCCGACCTTACAGGACCGGACACCGCTGCCTGTGGCCCACACGACGCCGGACGCATCGGAGCCGGCGATGTGATAGGGCTGCTTGTGCACATCGAGCGGCGAGAGCGGCTTTCCGAGAGCCGCCCAGACGCCGTTGTAGTTGACGCCGGCGGCCATGACGTAGACGAGGACTTCGTTCGGGCCGATGGCAGGTGTCGGGACGACTTCCTGCTGCATGGCGATGGACGGCTTGCCATGTCGCTCCTTGCGGATCGCGATGGCATGCATGGTGGCCGGGACGTGGCCGAGAGGCGGAATCTCGCCCAGGTCGTAGAGGTCCTTGCGGTCGGTCATGTGTGGCGTCTGCCTGCGTAGGGTGGTCCAAACTCGGCGCAGCTGAAGGTCTAACGCGCTGCGTCATGGAGAGTAGCCGGGTCCGACGGGAGACGCAATCCAGGCGTGAGCGATGGGCCTACAAACGACGAAGCCGGACCCTTGTGAGGCCCGGCTTCAGAGAGGGTGGGCGGCGCGGACGATCAGTCGCCGGGCTGGCTAGGAAGGCAGCTCGCGGGGCAGTCGCTCAGGCGGACCATGCCGACGACGAAGCCGAACTGGTCGGGAAAGCCGTTCATGCTGCCCTCAGTCGGGGCGAAGGTCCAGGTGAGTGAAGTGGCGGTGGCCGGAATGACAAAGAAGCTGAGGCCGTCGGCTGGTGCGCCCTGGTGGCCGAGGAGAGTCGTGGCGTCTGACTGCGTGACGTAACGGGGGGACGGCGCACCGAAGGTGTTGAAGTCGCCGATGCGGGTCAGGGGCTCGCTCGAGGTGAAAGCCAGGGGACCTTCTCCGGGTGAGCCACCCGTGCCGCCAAGCCCGACGACGTAGCGCCACCCCGTGCCACGTGTGTCCGCAGGCACGCTGAAGTTGAACGTGGTCGTGCCGCTGACCTCGGCGGAGCTTTCGGAGTCCGAGATGATGTCGATATACGGGAAGGTTCCCGCCCAGCCAAAGGTGTACCCCGCATAGGCTCCGAGCCCCACGAAGTCACCGTCCAGCGTGTTGCCGGGCGTGAAGGGGCGGACCTCTTGGGTGTTGCCCGTACGCCAGACCGAGACGGCCTGGTTCCAGCCGGCGATGTTGAAGGTGAACGGGGCGGCCTGGGTGATTGGGCCCGAGTTGAGCGCTGCGAGGTCGTTCCAGGCGACGTCGGGCTCGGTGCAAGCGCAGGGATCTCCGCCGACACCACAACTGGTGCCCACGCCCGCCTGCCAGGTGGTGCAGGGGCCAGCGATGCAGGCCGCCGGAGTGTTGCAGGCGACGGGGGTCGTCACGACCGAAGACGTGTCATCGTTCAGTGGGTTCTGGGTGCAGAGCCAGCCGGCAGCGGTGACGGGCTCGGGGCCGAAGGTGATCACCGGGTAGCTCGTGAACGAGGACGGGTCGACGTTCGCGAGGTCGGCCATCTCGTCGTGTGAGGCAGTCGCGCGCCAGGCGACGGAGCAGTTGGTGCCAAAGCCGGTGATGGCGATGTTGAAGTACTCTTTGTTCCAGGGGCCGGCCGTGCCGCTCAGCGACTCGGAGCCGTGGTAGACCGCCCAGCGCAGGCCGTTGACCGCCGTCTGGTTGCCGGGTCGGGTGATTGTCGTCAGGTCGAGGGTGGTGGTCGTGGTGGGGTTGGCGCCGCAGGTGACGACGACATTGCCGGTGTGCAGGTAGGTGTTGTTGGTGACCGTGCCGCCACCTTCGGTGCAGGCCAGCGCCAGGACGGCGGTGGGCTCGCGGTCGCCGGACGCGCCATGCAGGAGGCGAATGGCGTCGGTGTCGGGGTTGGTGCCGTAGCAGGTGTCGAGCTTGGCCGAGCAGAAGATGTCTTCGAAGTTGACGGCGATGTCGAAGAAGCCCTGGTTGGCGCTGCGCAGGAGCGTGAGGTTGAAGGTCACCGGGGTGTCGGCGTTGGGGCGGCAGGTAGCCGTGACCTGGCAACCCTCGGGGCACGGGTCCTGGTAGTCGACGCCGGCGGTGGCGGGGGCGGTCTGATCGGCGCCGAGGTACAGGGCGTCGAGCCAGAGGGTGGCCGTGTGGGTCGCCGTTTCAGGCGAAGAGGCGTCACACGGGGCGATGTAGGTCAGTCCACCCGTGCCGTTGCCGTATTGCGATGAGCAGATCGCCGCGGTGTCGGCGGTGTAGGAAGTGCTGTGCGTGAAGTAGAGGTCGCCGCCAAAGAGGGCGGAGGCAAAGGTGCCGTCGTGGCGGTCGGGGTCGACGTGTGAAGGGCCGCGACCGACGACGAGCTGGCCTTCACCGTTGGCGATGGCGAAGCTGTAGCAGACGTCCTTGGCACCTGGGTAGCTGACGGCGCCGAGGCGGAGCTCGAGGTTGTCGGGCGAACGGGGGGACGTGTCGGCGCAGGCCGTGAGAGGGACGAGCGCGGCGAGCGCGATGAGGCGTTTCATGAGGGTCCTCCCGCAAGGACGGTACCGGTGTTGTACGGAGTCGTTGGGCGGCGTCGCCCGGGAGCGGAGGCTACCCCAGGCGATGGCGTTGAGCGATGGGAAATCCGAGCCCCGTATGATGGCCGTAAGAACGCGCGTCGCACCGCGAGGGATGGACGTGAGCGGGGGCCGCCGTGACGCGGCGTCGGGCGAGGGGGGCCCAGGGCGCCACGTCGTGCTGGAGGTCGCAAGACAAAGACACAAGTCGGGGAGTCATCCGTTCTGGCCATGGCGCTCGGCGCTGCGCGTTGACCTTGGCTGCAGAAACCGCGATGACGCGGGCGTGGACTTGTTCTCCGACCCTGCTTCGAATCGGATGCCGCTCGCGGAGCGGATGCGTCCTCGCACCATCGAAGAGGTCGTGGGCCAGGAGGAGCTGGTCGGTCAGGGCGGATTGTTGACGCGCCTGGTCGAGAGTGTGCGCGGCGGTGGAGACCTCCCGAGCCTCATTTTCTGGGGGCCGCCGGGCACCGGTAAGACGACGCTCGCGCGGGCGCTGGCCAGCGTCGGGCGTGCCCACTTCGAGCCGTTCTCGGCGGTGTTGGGTGGCGTCAAAGAGGTGCGTGAGATCGTCGAGCGCGCCAAGGAGCGAAAGAAGCGTGGGCTCGGCAAGACGTTGTTGTTCGTCGATGAGATCCATCGCTTCAACAAAGGACAGCAGGACGCGTTCCTGCCACATGTCGAAGACGGGACACTCATCCTCGTCGGCGCCACGACCGAGAACCCGAGCTTCGCGCTGAATGCCGCGCTGCTGTCGCGATGCCGCGTCATGCGTCTGGGTTCGATCGGTGTCGAAGCTATGAAGGCGCTACTGAAGCGGGCCATCGTCGAGCCGCGTGGGCTTGCTGGGACGGTGGAGCTCGATGATGAGGTCGTCGCGATCCTTGCCGAGAAGGCCGACGGCGACGCGCGTCGGGCGCTCAACGATCTGGAGATTGTGGCCCAGCTCGTGCGTGAGGGGAAGACCGTCGACGCGGCGTCGCTGAGCGCCCTCTTTGGGGCCACGCCGTTGCGACACGACAGGGCGGGCGACGCCCACTACGATGTCGTGAGCGCCATGATCAAGAGCCTGCGTGGGTCGGACCCGGACGCGTCGCTCTACTATATGGCGCGACTGCTGGAAGGCGGCGACGACCCGAAGTTCGTCTTCCGGCGGCTCGTCATTTTTGCGTCCGAAGACATCGGCAACGCCGACCCGCGGGCCATCGGGATCGCGGTCGACGGGCTGCAGGCCTATCAGATGCTGGGTATGCCCGAGGGCCGCATCGTGCTCGGCCAGGTCGTGACCTATCTGGCCACGGCCCCGAAGTCGAATGCCAGCTACTTGGCAGTGGATGCGGCCATCGAAGCGGCCAGGACGATGGGTTCGCTGCCGATCCCGATGAAGCTGCGTAATGCGCCGACCAAGCTCATGACGGCGATGGGCCACGGCGAGGGATATCGTTATCCACACGACCACGGCGGGTGGGTGGCGGAGCACTACCTGCCCGACGCGCTGGTCGGGACGGTCTTCTATGCGCCGACTGGGGCGGGCTACGAGAAGCAGATCGCCGAGCGACTCGACCGCTGGCGAAAGTCGCGCGAAGGCAGTGACTGAGTGCAGCCGCGAGACGTCTGTCCGCGCGCGCGGACACCCGAGCTGCTGGCGTCGGGACCGAGCGTGGTGGTAGTCTTCGAGCGTCGTCCGAGCTCGGGAGGTACCGGAATTGAATGGCTTCTTGCGACTCGCGGCGTGCGTTCCGATTCTGGCCGGCTCAAACCAGGCCTGTACCGAGCCTCGGCGTAGACAGGGTGCTGTGGCAGTGTACTTCTGACGCCGAATGCGGCTCGGATCGCACCTGTGTCGAAGGCCTGTGCAGCAATTCACCCCTCAACGATGTCGCGTTGTCGGACACAGACAACTCGGACACCGGTCCCGACCTCGACTCCGATTCGGGCGAGCCGGATGACGCCGCTACCCCGGACACGCCCCCCGACGTCTACGTCGCGCCATCAGTCTATGACCCTGCGGTCGAAGTCCTGGGTCAAACCCTCGCCGAATGGGGCGCCGACTACTTCAGATGGTTCTGGGGCACCCCGTTTTCGGTCCACCCGCTGGCGCGGCGCACCCCTTTCAATTGTCTGTCCGGGCAACGCTTCGACGTCTTCATGCTCTACCCGGACCGAGGCACCGTGCGCTGCAGCGTGCCCATCGACACTCCGATCCTGGTCCCCATCGTTGGTCTCTCCAACGATTCGTGCGCCGTCGCGAATGGCCCCGGACCTGGCGCGCTCCAGTCGTTCATCAATGACCTCCTGGACAACAGCGTCGACCTGTCGCTCGCCGCCAATGGTCAGGTCCTTGTCGGGGGCGCGACCGCCGCGGACCTCGGCGCGCACTTCATCGAAGCTTCCCGATTCGACTACGTCGAGGCCCCAGAGCCCGACAACATCCACACCCAATTCTACGGGGTCCCGACCGCAGTCGACTGTCGCGCGGCTTGGCACGCTGGCGTCTACGCATTGCTCAAGCCACTCTCGCCGGGAACGCACACGATCTCCGTCAAGTCCTATATCCCGGTCGACGAGCCGCCTACTCGCATCGATGCGACCTTCACGCTCGTGGTCGGCCCACCGCCCAGCATGCTCGCACCTGACCGGCCGCGGCTGGGACGGACCGGCGAAGAGTGGCTCGAGGCCTGGTATCGATGGGCTTTGATTCAACCCGCGACGGACCACCCGCTCGCCGACGGGTCCGGTTCCAACTGTCAGGCAGGGCAACCGTCCGACGTCTTTTTCCTGGGCGGCGCCATCGACGACGCTTCCGTCATTCGAAACTGTCGCATTCCCGCCAATCGCCCAATCGCATTTCCACTCATCTCTGGCCTCGCCGACAATGCCGGGCTCGAACCTGCCGCCCACCGCTCGAACGAAACCCTGGCGCAGCTCGCGGAGGCGGCTACGGAAGTGGAAGTGACGCTGTCGCTCGACGGCCGAATCTACGACCTGGCCGCCCTCGCACCGCATCGCGTCGAACCGTTCAGCTTCAGCTACGACCTGCCGGACTCTGACTCGATCCTCGAAGCCTATTTCGGGCGTGACGCGGTTTCCGGGTCGGTCGCCAACGCCTTCGCTGCCGGCGTCTTCATCGTTCTCGAGCCGCTCCACCCTGGTGAACACGTCATCATCCTGGAGCGAACGGCCGGGCCGGCGAGGAGCACGGTGCGTTACCACCTCACGGTCGAGTGAGCCGGCTCGATCCAGCCCCTTCCCTGCCGATGTCGCGCCAAAGATGTGCGGCCCCCTTGCCCGGAGCATCCGGATAGCGCTATCTCTTCGATCTCATGAGCGCGTTTTCACGGACACAAGTCATCGGGGCCCTCGCGCTCTGCGCCCTGTTTGCCGGGTGCCATGACCTCCCGATCGATGTCGTTCGTTGGCCTTGCGCGCTCGACTCCGAGTGTGGTCCGGGCGTGTCCTGCCAGGCCGGGTTCTGCGGATCACCTGGAGCCGGCGACGTCGACACGCTACGCGATGATGCCGCCGCCTCCGACATCGAGACCCAGCTCGCGACGACCTCCGACCTCGACACCACCGATTCTGCTGACAGCTCGATGCCCGACCCCGACACGACGCTCGGCCGTGACACCGACCCCGACACCGACCGGGATACCGACACCGGGCATCTCGCCGACGGTGGCGACACCGCCGACTCCGGCGCGCACGACTCCGGTGACACCGACCCCGACACCATCTCTGATGGCGACTCTGACACCACCGCCGAGGACGGCGCGGTTGAGCCCGAACCCACGCCCTTGAAGAACCGACTGAGCTCGTCGTGGAACCACACCTGCGCCATCGAGGAAGGTGCCCTCTTCTGCTGGGGACTCAACGCCAACGGCCAGGTCGGTGACGGCACCGATGACGATCGCACGCGCCCCGTCCGTATCGGCAGCGCAGTATGGTCTGCCGTTACCGCTGGCCAGTATCACACCTGCGGGCTGCACGAAGGCGCGCTCTTCTGCTGGGGGCTCAACTCGAACGGCCAGCTCGGCGACGCCAGCTATGACCCACGCCCCACTCCCGTTCGGATCGGCGCGGAGGCCGGCTGGACCTCCATCGATGCTGGCCACACCCATACGTGCGGCATTCTGGCCGGTGCTCTCTATTGTTGGGGCGCGAACACCGACGGCCTGCTGGGCGATGGCACATCCGCACCCCAGAACGCTCCAAAGCGCATCGGTGAGCTGGACGGTTGGACTGCCGTGAGCGCGAGCCGCACCCATACCTGCGGTATCCGTGCCCCTGGCAACGTCTATTGTTGGGGCACCAACACCGCTGGCCAGCTCGGCGACTCGACCTATCAACGCCGCGAAATCCCCACCCGGATAGGAGCCCTCGATGACTGGTCCGACATCGCCGTCGGTCAATACCACACCTGCGGCATTCGCGGCAGAGAGCTCTATTGTTGGGGGCAGAACAGCTTTGACCAACTTGGCGACGGCTCGGGGGTCGGCAAGAACACGCCGACACGCATCGGCGGCGGCGCGGATTGGCAGGCTGTCGTCGCAGGCGGGGTCCACACCTGTGGCCTCCGCGCCGGAACCCCTTTGTGCTGGGGGGACAACGGCCACGGCAAGCTCGGCGACGGCAGCGAGCTCCGCCGCCCGTCCCCGACCCCCGTCGGCGATAATATGGATTGGACGATGCTCATCGCCAGCAACCACCACTCGTGTGGGGTGCGCGCTTCGACCGTCCTCTGTTGGGGGCACAACGGGCAGGGACAACTCGGGCTCGGCGACTATGCATCCCGCTCCGAGCCCACGTCCGTGTCACTCGACTGAGTCGGTTCGACGGCACTCTCCAGTCGAGCCCCCTGACAACACGTTGCTCCCCAGCCCTCACGAGACCCCGATGTGTTTTCGCTCCGGTCCTCCGGCCACACCCCTGCAGCCTCCCCGGTTCGAGCCAAATCGGACACCCTCTGAACGATTTCCAAAACGCCTCCTGTCCAGCTGGCCACGGACTCGCAAAGGTCGCCGCAACGGCCCCGCGCTGACCGTCACCGCCCCATCCCGGGGCTCAGGAGAGTCTGTGAACGCTTCGATCCCATCGACTCCGATGCTCAGCCCGTCCGTCTTGTCGCCGGCGCAGAAGAGCTTTGTTTCGATGCTCGTCGCCCAGAGGGCCATTGACGGCATCATGCACATCCATCTCGTCGACCGCCTCGATGACCTCCTGCGCGAATCGCCGATGCTCTCGCTCTCGGCGGCCGCGCGCAGACTGGGCATCTCGGGACGAACGCTGCAACGCGAAGTCGCTCGGACCGGCCAGTCCTTCGTCGCGCGTCGCGGTGAGATCCGCTGTGACATCGCTTGCCATCGCCTGTTGTCGACCCGCGACAAGATCTCCGCCATCGGCTCCGATATCGGGTTCAACTCGCCGAGCCACTTTGCCAGCTGGTTCAAGCAGCGTGTCGGCTTCACCCCACGCGAGCTTCGCGCCCACGCCGAGCTCCACCTGCTTTCCAGATGATGGGACCAGGCCTCGTCATCAGGGTCGCACTCTTCGCACTCGTGGCACTCCCGATCTTCGCATTCGGGGGCCGTGCCAATGCTCTGACCTGTGCCGAGCTCGGCCTCGCCGAGGTCCCCGAGTCCACCGACACGGCGGAATCCCGCCGCTGGGCCAAGCGCATAGGCGCGTCAATCCTGGCGGCGCAGCGCCGAGTCGTCGCGGTCCCCGACCCGCCCATCGCATTCGTCGAGCGCCCTGAGGCCAGCGCCTGGTACTGCGCCGACGCCGACACGATCTATATATCGCTCGCGTTCCTCCGCTTCGCTTGGCTCGGCCGCGACGGGGATGGGGCCGACCTGTTGGCCTGGGCCATCGCTCACGAGCTGGCGCATCGCCGCTTCGACCCACGCAACGACGCGACCTTCCGCGGCGCCACGCCCGCGGCGCCCGTCCGCGCCGCGACTCGCTCATGCCCTCTTGTCGACTCCGAGCTCGAGGCGGCTGCCGACCATCGCGCCGCGTTTCTCATGGCGCTCGCCACCAACCCTGACTCGGGCCGCGGCTTCTCCCCGTTCGAGTTGTCTCGCCGCGATACGGTCGTCGGCTTTTTCGTCGCCGAGCTCGGCTGGGACCCAGACTGCGAAGCCCTCATCCAGCGCGTCGCCGCCATGCAGAGCGCGCTCGCTCGCATGCACGAGCTCGCCGCTCTTTATCGGGCGGCGACCCTCCTGACCTTTGCGGTCGACCTCTCGTCCGACACCATCGCGCTCGGCCCCCCCGAGCTCCTCGCCGAGGTGCAACGCGTCCTCTCGTCAGGCTCACACGTGTCCTCTCCATGGGAAGCTTTGCCTGAGCTCGACCTCCTGCGCGCCTTCGCCCACCTCGATCGCGCCGGCCAGACCGGCTGGTGCCCGCCCGACGTTGCGCGTCACGGGCTCACGCCCGACCCCTGCACGCTCCCATGCCCTCCGGTGTTTCCACGCCATCCAGCGTTGTCGCCGTGGGACCGCCGCGGACGTCGCGTCGCTCGCCCGATGAACCGTGATGATGACCTCGTCGCCGCGCGCAACGCCATCGAACGCGCCCGTTCACGAGGGCTTTCGAGCGCTCACCTCGCCGGAGCCGAGACCTGTCTCGCCTACCAACAGCGCGACCCCGACGCAGCGAGCGCCGCCCTCCAGAGGCTCCGTCCAGAGACGGCAAGGGTCCGCGCCGAGCAGCGCAACCTCTTTACCCTGCTCGCGCTCCAGCGCTTCGTCCTCGCCGAGCCATCGGCGGTCGGCTCGACGAGCTGGCTCGCCGCTCTGCACAACCTCACCACCACGCGTCACTCCGCGCTGATGAACGACAGCCCGACGGCGTCTACCATCGCGCGTTGGCTCGACCCCGAAGCGCCGCGTGTCGTGGCTCCACGCGCTGCGTTCGCCGCCTTCTTCCCCATGGGCGAGTGCAGCCCCGTCACGCCGACCCAGGCCATCAAGCTTGGCCAACACGATTCGATGACTCTGCGCGGGCCCGGGTGCCTGACCATCGCCGGGGTCCGCATCGAGCGGCTGAATCCGGCCTCTGTCCCCGCCCGGCGCGACCTCTGGGCCGAAGCCTGCGACCTCGCCGAGGTCGGAGTCGCCGATGATGGACAGAGTGTCGTGCGCGCGACCTGTCCGAGCTTTCTTGGCGACACCTTCATCATCTTCTTCGACGGCTTCAACACCCGCGAAGCGGCTCGCCTACGCCCAGGCGACGTGGGCTCCCCATGAGGACCCGCTGCCGCACTTCGACCACTTCGCCTCGGCGTCGACTCCTCCCTCCGGCCAAGGCCGCATCATGCCGATCCAACCGCCTGCTCGTTCCCCTGCGCGTCTCAGCGTTCGTCCGGTTGTTGGTCCCGCCGCGCGCTCGCCCCGCGTGTCGCGACAGACGTTCCTGGCCGGCATCGTGCTCGTCTCCCAGCTCGTGTCGGCCTGTGCATCTTCGCCGACCGACCGTTCAGCGAACGTGGCCACGGCAGCCCTCGACCCGACGCGTGGTCAAGCCTTCGACGCCTGGTGGCTCGGCTATCGACTGCTTCAGCGCGCCATCGAACGTGAGTCGGGTGACCTCGCCATCGCCGGCGCCGAGCTCGTCCGCTTCCATCGCGTCGCGGTGCCCCTCGAGGTCGAGACGCGCGGCGCGCTCCCGGCCGAGACGACCTCCGGCAACGCGTTCCTTTCGAGCCCGTTCGCTCCGCTGCGAGCGCTCGCGTCGACCCACTCTGACCCGATGCTCACCCGTCGCCTCGCCGCCTTCGACGCCGGGCCAGCGGACACCTCAGAGCTCCGCACACCACCTCACCACGTCGGCCGGCTTGCGCCCGAAGGTCGGGTCTATGTCGCCTTGCCCATATCCCGCGAACACAACCCACTCGAAGTCGCCGTCGTCGGCGAGCTTCACAGTCGTTGGTCGCTCTGGATCTATGGCCCCGATCGCAGGTTGGCCTGCAACGACACGCGCGACGAGGCCTTCGCCCACTGCAGGGTCTCTGCGCCAGCCGTCGGCGGCGCAGGACTCTGGGATCTGGTGGTCGTCAACGAGTCCGACCGCCCGATGTCCTACCTCCTGTTCGTGCGCTGAACAGCCCGGCCGATCCACTTCGGCGCGTCGGGATACCACACACGCCTGCGGCTTTGCCGTTTCGCTCAGGCCGCGCCCGACTCAGCATAGGCCGTCGCCCACACTTGACCGGTCAAAGCGCGTCATGGGAATGCTGCCTCCACAGGGGGAGGCAGCGGGGTGTTTTCGTTTTTCATCGGTTTTCTTCGGCGCCACGATCTCCGCACCGCCCATGAAGACGCGAGCTCGTCCAGCGGTTCGGTCGCAGGCTCGGCTGCAAGTTCGGTCGCAAGCTCGTCCACCGATTCTTCCACAAGGGTGGACGATACCTCCGACCTCGCGCTCTCGCTCTGGCGCAAGGGCCGGGCCGAGACCAACCCCTATCGACGTGACAGCCTCTTCGAGCGGGTGGCGACCCTCATCGTCAAAGAGCACGGCGACGCGCTCGTCCGCTTCTGCATCCCACTGGTTGGAGGCGACCCCGGCCGTGCCGAGGACGTTGCGCAGCGGGCCTGCCTTGCCTTCTGGCAGATCCTGTCGCGTTTCGAAGGCAGGAGCAGCCTCAAGACCTTCCTGTTCTCCGTCGCACAACGGGTCGCGGCCCAGGACCGACGCGACACCTCGCGCGCCCGCAACCGCGCCCGCTCGGTCGAGCAGGCTGTCCTTGACGATATCGGCGAGCCTCGAAGGCGAGCTCGGGGCCGCCCCGGACGAGCTCGCCGACCGCCGAATCAGGGCCGAGCTCCTCTCGGCTGCGCTCACGCGCATGTCGAAGCGAGACGAACGCGAGTCCTGGGTCGTTCGGATGCGGCTCGTCGATCAGCTCACATACGCCGAAATCCTGCCGCGCTACCGCGAACGTTTTGGGGATGCCATCACCACCCAGGAAGGCCTTCGCACGGCCTTCTTCAATGGCAAGAAGCGCCTGCTCGAGCTGCTCGGCTCAACCCTCGAGCTCTCACCCCAGACCGGGCGGTCAACGCCATGAGTGACGACTTCACCTCGCGCACCCTTCGCGCTCTGAACGAGGCCGCCGACGAACGCCGCAATCAAATGCTCGCCGAAGACCTGGCGCAGCAGGCCCTGAATACGACAGATGCAACAGATGCGACTCCGCTCGGCCTTCGCGCCCGCCTCGCAAGCTGGTTCACACCGCGGACCTTCATCGCCGCCTGCGTAGGCGGGGCCATCGCTGCGCTCGTCATTGTCTTGATCCGCCCCGAAACACCGACGCTCGCGCCAGTGGAGAGCCCCGCGGCGCTCGACGGTGGGGCCGAGGGCACACACGAAAGTGAGCTCGTCCTGACTCGAGACGCGCAAGGTCGACTCGTCGAGCTCGCCCCGAAAAGCCTGCCCACGACAGGTCAGCGAATACAATTCCGAGGCGAACGCCTCGTGAGAATCGAGACGTATCGCCAGGGCAAGCTCCACGGCTCGACCCTCGAGTTCGACCTGCGCGGACAGCTCGTCTCACTGCGCCAATTCGTCGACGGAATCGAGGTGTTGCCTCCACTGAGGCTCGACTCGGATGGGAAGATCCGCGACACTCCCTGAGCATGATTGACGATGGCTCCGCTTCCGATCGTTTGGGTCACCACCGAACACGAACACCAACGTTCTGTGGCTTGTGCAGGGTCCTCTGGCTCATGCCCGCGCTCACCGTCGCCTGGACTCCGGCGACGAGCTTTGGAACGCCCGGCACGGCGCCTGACCTGTCTAGCCCTACCTCTCCAGCCGATCTCGCGCAGGCAGACCTCGCCTCTGCCATCCAGGCCGTGGTGATAACGGCCCACGATCGGGCCGCCCGCGGTGACCATGTCGAAGCAGCTGAGCTGCTGCGGCGCGCCTTGGCGGCGTCGCCGTCGGCACCGCTCCTCCTCATGAGCGCCACAGTCGAGCTCGCGTTGACCCGGACGGACCGCGCCGCGATGGACCTCGAACGCCTTGCGACCTTTCCGGTCGAACCATCGCTCGAGCCCCTGGTCCCGACGTTCCGAGCGCTCACGACTGCGCTCGCGCCGGTCGTCTCAGCGGCCCGGAGTGCCACCCTGTCGCAGCGCCACGATGCCGCGCTCGAGCGTTGGCTCGTCGCCGTCGACCTCGTGTCTGCCAGCGATCTCGTGCCCGTCTCGCGCTACCTCATCGAGTCTGGGCGAGCGGCCGAGCGCGCCCAGCGCTTCGGCGTCGCCCACGCTCTCTTCGTGCGTGCTCTGAAGTCCGGCCCTGTAGGCGCGCTCTCGGCCGCCGAACTTGCAGATGCTCAGGACGCCGAGCTCCGCCTCAAGAGACTCATGTCGTCTGCCACCACCCCCGGTGCCGCGGCCGGCTCGAGTGGCGCGGCACCAGACGGTTCGAACCCCTTGTCGCTGCCACCGGTCAGGCCTTCCGCCATCACCTCTCGGGACAGCGCCATCGCACCCTGGCTGCTCGCAGGTGGCGCGTTGTTTGCGGCCGGCGGTGGTGCTGCGATGCTCTGGCTGGCGGCTGACCAACGCGACGAGGTGCGCCGTGCCATCGGCGATGGTGATACCGGAATCGGCCTGACCCGAAAGGAGGCCCTCGACCTCGAGGCATCCGCCAACACCTGGAGCGTCCTTGGCTATTCGAGCCTCGGTCTGGCGGTGGGCCTCGGGGTCGCCGCGACCGTCCTCGCTTTCGACGAGCCCGCTACGCACACGACCATCGACGGCGCCACCTCGCCCCGTCCCCTCGTTATCTCGTTCGACCTCGGCCCCGACCACGCCCGCTTGATCGCTGGAGGCCGCTTTTGAATCCGACCCTCGCCGATTTCTCCGGGCTCACGACCCTTCTACAGCGGGTCGCGACACGATTCTGCGTCAGCCTGTTTTGTGCCGCCCTGCTCTTCGTACCTGACTCGAACGCAGCCCCGCCGGGTCATCGCCTTGCCCTGGTCATCGGGACCTCAAACTACACCGATCCCGTCTGGCCCCATCTGCCCAACGCCGTTTCTGACGCCCAGGCGCTCGGCGACGAGCTCGCCCGTCGCTACGGCTATCGTGTCGAGCGCCTCATCGACCCAACCCTCGACACCCTCAAACACAAGCTGCGCGAAATCGTCGGGTCCGTCGGCGCCAACGACGACCTCTTCGTCTTCGTCGCAGGGCACGGTCACCTGGACCCACTCGACCGCGCCGGCTATCTCGTCATGTCGGACGCCACGCCGGGCTGCGCTTCGGGCTGCTACCCGTTCGACAACCTCAAACGCGCCTTCTACGACGTTCGTGCGCGGCATGTCCTCATCACGCTCGACACCTGTTTTGCAGGTGCGGTCGACGTCGCGGCTTCATTCGGGGGCGACTCGATGCGTTCGTCGCCGATGACCGACCTCGCCCCCAACGAGGTCGCCCGGCTACTGCGCGAGTACGACTCGGTCCCAAGCCGTCTCATCTTCGCCTCGACCGTCGACCGTCCGACGAGCGATGGCCAACCCGGGCGCCATTCCCCGTTCGCGACCGCGCTCCTTCGAGAGTTGGGGGCTCCGGGAACGGCTGGCGTCGTCACCCTCGATCGCCTCTACCTCGTGACCCAACGCGGCTCGGAACCACTCACCGCGATGCGCCCGGTTGCATTCCTCTCACAACGCCCCCACCACCCCAATGGCACCTTTGTCTTCGTCGAGGACACGGACCTCTGCAAGGCGGTCGAGCGCCTCGTCGTCGCGGCGTCGTCGGGCTTCGCCGAATTGGCCATGCGCTCGCCTGTGCCCGCAGCGACAGGCGTCGTTAGCGCCACACGGAGCGGCCTCCCAGGGGCGTCGGATTGCCGACTCTGGCGCCTCTCGACCGGTGTCCAACCGCTTGTGCGCTGCGACTTCGGTGAGGCTTCGCCCGAGCTGGCACTGGCCCGCCACGACTCGCTAGCCGCCGAGCTCGACGCGTGCCTTCCCGACTCCTGGACGCGGCGCGACGTAGACCTGCCCGACCTGCAGACCCGCGCTCGGGTCTTTACGAACGCGCGTGGCCGGCGCGTCTCGGCCACCGCTGTTTGTGAGGGGCGCTGCTCCGTGAATGTGACCATCGAACCCTGAATGGTCCGATGACAAACTCGCGCCTGACTCGCACGTCACTCGAGCCTCGCTCCCTCCTCAATCACAGATGACGAGCTCGTTGAGGTCGTCCCGGTCGTAGTCGCCGAGGATGGTGAGGAGCTGTGCGCGCAGGTCGGCCACGGTCTCGGACGGGCGGGCCGCGGCGGTCATGGCGCCCGGCGTGTTGGCCGCGCAGATGAACTTGGGCGTGCCACACGCATCGAGGTCCTCGCAGCTCGCGTTGACTGCGGTTGACGGCTCGAGGTCGAGGTCGCCGAAGTAGGCGTTGCCGTCGATGAAGACGAGCCGGACGTCGGCGGCGCGGCTCTCGCCGATGGCGCGGTACGGGTCGGGGTGTCGGCGGCCGAAGACGACGATGTCGGCCTTGTAGCCGAGCTCGAGTCGGCCGATGGCGTCGCCGAGCCCGACGACCTCGGCGCCGTCGACGGTGGCCATGCGCCATATGCGCTCCCAGGTGAGGGACCCGATCGCTTCGGCCTGGCCGTGGTCGTAGGCCGCGCGGAACTCGGTGAGCAGCTCGTCGGCGCCTGAAGGGGTCCAATCCGGGCCGATCCCGACGATGGCGCCTTCGTCGATGAGCTCGGCGATCGGGGCCGTGTGGCCGTAGAGGACGAGGTTGCTCGAGGGGGACCAGACGACCATGCTGTCGGTCTCCACGACCTCGACGATCTGTTCGCTCGTGAGCAGGATGGAGTGGATGAGGACCGCCACGCCGCGGTAGACGAAGTTGTAGGGATTGCCTTGAGTGTCGAGATAACTCTGGCCGGTGGCCGGGTTGATGACGGGGCCGTCGTGAGCGAGCAGCGATAGGCCCTGGTGGCGTCCGAGTTGGGTGCGGGGGTCCCGGCCGGCGTAGCTTTCGAACTCGATGGCCATGTTCGACCCGGTAAAGCCCTCACACATGTGGACGGCGTAGCGGGTCGTCGCGTTGGTGGTGCGGCTGAAGCGTTCGGCCAGGTCGAAGGCGTCGGCGTTGTTGATGTCGGCGGGTGAGGCGATGGTCGTGCCCATGTGGTCGTCGCCGACGCCGTGGTGATGGTCGGCGTTGCGGGCGAGGCGGTTCAGGCAGGTGCGGTTGAAGCTCTGGCCCTGGATGGTGGTGGTGCCGTGGATGATCGAGCGCAGCTCGCCCCACTTGCCCGCGGGGCAGAAGTAGTCGTTGTCATTGCCGTTGTCCGAGTACGGGGCGACGTGTGCGCGGTAGCCCGGGTCATCGCGCCAGACGTCGCGGCTATCGAAGGTGCGGTTGGGCTCCCACTCGGTGAGGAAGTTGTAGGTGATGTGGTTATGCGCATCGATGAGGCCGGGCGAGATGACGCCGCGGGTCTCGATGACGGTGACGCCGGGCGCATCGGCGTGGGTCGTGCAATCTGCGGCGACGCAGCGGATCTCGTCGCCGATGAAGAGGACCTCGCCCGGGTCGTAGACGGCGTCGCCGCTGACGACCACGCCGCGCAGCAGGTAGCCGCCGCTGCCAGACGCGATGACGCGTGCGGGTGGTGCGGCGACGCTCGGCCCGCCGGGATCGACCTCGGCCGTGTCGGTATCGTCGGTGTCTTCGAGCGTGTCGACTTCGGATACTTCGGTGTCGTCGGTGTCGCCGGGTCCGACATCGGAGGTGTCGAGCTCAGAGGTGTCGGTGTCGTCGAGCGTGTCGCCGGGCCCGACTTCAGCGGCCTCGGTCTCGTCGAGCGTGTCGCCCGGGTCGACTTCGGCCGTGTCGGTGTCGTCGTCCGTCTCGCCCGGCGTGGTATCGGTGGGGCTGGGGTCGGCGTCCGGTCGCGCCCCCGCGAGTCCACTGCCCTCGCAGGCCAGCAGCGCAAGGCAGCCGGACAATGCGACCCAGTGGGGGATGGACGACCTTGGGAACGACATCGGGTCTCCTCGGAGAGCCGCCCTGGAGGTGGACGGTCGCCGAGGCTAGCCCGCGGTGCGTCGGCAGGCCAGGTTTACCGGTCAGCAAAGAGTCGTCGTTCAGCTCGACGGCGATCCGACGGCCGCGGAGCGCAGCCGATCGTCCCTGGTGATCGACCACAAGGAACAGTTCTGTGGTTCGCTCGTGAGGTTGGTGAACACGAAGGCTCGCCTCAAAGTTGCCTCCCGCGTGAAGCCGGCCTTGGCGAGCACGCGCTGCGAGGCGGCGTTGTCGATGTGTGTCGGCGCGAACACGCGCCACACCCGAGGGTCGTCGAACAGCCGGTTCACGACCGCTTGAACTGCCTCGGTCACGAACCCGCGCCCCCACCACGCGCGGCCGACGATGTAGCCGACCTCCCAGCTATGAGGTCCTTGGGACGGCGTGATCCCGATCATTCCGATGGGGACATCATCGCCGTCGCGTTCGCAGATGACCCACGGCCGGTGCCCTTTGCCTGCGGCCCAGTTGCCGATGCACATGCCGAGAAACTGCTCCGCCAGGGCGAGGTCATCGGGCGCATAGGTCGCAAACAACACGTGGCGTGTGCATGCGGGGTCGGAGGCCCAGCGCTGGACGAGTGCCGTGGCGTCGTTGAGCGTTGGCCAACGCAGGTGAAGTCGCGGGGTCTCGATCGTCTGGGGCAGGGTGTCGGGTGCTGGTGTCATGGGGCGCAACGTAGTCCAGGCCGGGCGAGGTCGGCAATGGCACTCGAATGCAGT
This sequence comes from uncultured Myxococcia bacterium, assembly GCA_942493285.1. Taxonomy (GTDB): domain Bacteria; phylum Myxococcota_A; class UBA9042; order PHBI01; family PHBI01; genus WYBB01. The sequence goes on along the minus strand of OW818691.1, from coordinate 2,651,645 downwards.
CGAGACGAGCGCGGCTCCGACACATGCGTAGCGCTTGCTCGGAGCCGTCTACGCTGCCCGGACGGTCAGTTGCGCGTCGCCGTGCCCGCAGCGCCGTTGTTGGTCGGTGTGTCGCTGAGCCCGCCCGTGACGGTGAGCGTCATGGCTGGCGAGGTGGGGGACAACAGGATTCGACCGCCGCCACCACCGCCGCCCGTCGTTCCGCCGCGACCGCCGCGCGCCGCCATCGAGCCGCCGCCCGACAACGTCGTGACCTGCACGTCGATGCCGCCGCCTGCGCCGCCTCCCGACTGAATCGAGCCTGCGCCGCCATCGGCGATGAGCTGGCCATCGAGGACGAGCTGGCCCGCGATGAGCTTGATACGTCCACCACCCGCGCCACCGTGATTCCCGCCGCCCGCGCCATAACCGCCACCCGCGCCGGGATACCAGACGTCGAGTGTGCCGCCGTAAATCGCGTTCGGGGTCGGCCCTCCACCGAGTCCTCCAAACGACCCGCCGGAGAGTTGTTTGCCACCGGCGCCGCTGACATTGTTGTTGCCCTGTCCGCCATTGGCGCAGCTCGCATCAGCCGGGCTGCAGTCGCCAGCGAAGCCTCGTGCGCTCACATCGATGCGCCCGTCGGCCGCGACCGTGATCCTGTTGGCGATGTTCAAGTTCAGGCCGAAGATCCCGGTGTTGCTCGCGATGAGGGGATGCGTGAGCGTCGCGGCCGACACGGTCAGGTCGTCGCCGAAGAGGTGGTCGGTCATCGCGACACGGCTCGCACCGAAGAGCTCGAGTGAGCCCGGGAAGCGACGCACACCCTGAATGCGCGAGCCGACGCTGACGGTCGGGGCCCCGTCCGCCGCGTCGAGGGTCAACGCAGTGGCCGTGTTGTTCACGACGCGATGGGTCGCTGCGATATCGTCGAAGCGCACCTCGGCCCCGATGAGGTCACCGGGCACCCAGCCGAGTGATGGGCCGCCGACAGTGATCACCAGGCCGTTGACTGCCGAGACCGTGCGCGTCGAGACCTCGACCCAGGGGCTCGTCTCGTTCACATGCTCCCGCTCCGCGTTGTCGACGACGAGGCGTGAGGCCTCACCATCCTTGTCGAGCCACAAGGTGCCCGGGCCGCCGGCATGCACCCCGAGCCCACCCATGACCTCGATGGTGTCGACGTCGAAGGGGGCCCCCACGAGGTCGTCCTGCCAGGCGATGGACACCCGCCCACCGCCTCCGCCGGCCCCCGTCGGGTTGTCGCCGCCCGCCGCCGAGACCTCGCCCGCGCCGCCCAGAGTCCCCACCACAACCCAGATCGAACCGCCCGCGCCTGCGCCGGCTGTCTGCGTCGCGTCCGTGCCTCGCGCGTCGAGAGCCCCGTCGACGACGAGCCGGTCCGCCGTGATCCGCACCCGCCCGCCACCCGCTGCACCGGGGTTTCCACCTCCAACGCCATAGCCTCCGCCCGAGCCGGAATAGGTCGGTGCAGCTGGATTCCCATACGGGCGGTTTCTTGCTGGATGGCCGCCCTCGCCGCCGTGTGTCCCTCCGCCGAGCTGGGAAGCGCCTGCACCACTCGTGTTGTTCGGGCCTTGTCCCCCGTTGCCACAGCTGGCGTCGCCAAACCCACAGTCGCCGGCATAGCCGCGTGTCGACACGTCGATAGCCCCGGTGTCACCGATGAGGACGGTGTTGGTCACAGCCAGGTCGAGCCAGTGTTCAGGCCGCGTCGAAATGACCGGGGGATGGGTGAGCACAGCCGCGTCCGCAACGACGACGTCGTCCACCGTGAGCTGGTCTTCGAACGCGACCCGCGAGTGGGCTGCGACTTCGAGCGCCCCGACGATTGTCCGGCGGCCGACGACACGCTCACCGACGAGGACCCCGGCGAGCGACCCGACGGGTGTCAGGGTCAGGCTGTTGGTGTCGTTGTCGACAATCGTGAAGCGGCTCGCGCCGATGTCGACCTGGAGGCCGGCGAGGGTGTCGGGCAACCACACGGGACCTGTCACCGTGATGCCGTCAGTCGTCACCGTAGCGACGCTACGCGTGCCGACCTCGAGCCAGGGGGCCGTCTCGTTGATGTGGTCACGACCGCCGTTGTCGACGATGAGGCGGTCCTGGGTCGGGCCATCGATCCACAGCGTGCCAGGGCCGCCGGTCTCCGACGCGGTCAGCCCCGCGCCACCGACGGCCGAGAGCCGTGTGAGGTCGAAGCCGTCGTTGGTTGTATAGACGACCGCGAGGCGCCCTCCGCTGCCCCCGCCGCCACCGCCACCCGATGTGCCGCCGGCACCACCATCGACGCTCATGCGTCCACTGCCGGACAGGGTCTGCACGCTGACGAAGATCGAGCCGCCGGCCCCTCCACCTCCGCGTGTGCCCGCGCCGGGGTCGCCGTCGGCCGCAAGGACCCCGTCGAGCTCGAGGGTTCCGACCACGAGCCGGATCCGACCGCCGCCGTCGCCGCCGGGCTCGCCCCCGCTCACACCATATCCGCCACCTGAGCCCTGGGTCGTCGGTGCGAAAGGTGTGCCATGGGTGCGGCTCGGCGAAGGCCCGCCGCCCATTGCACCGTGGCCACCACCCGAGAGCTGGCTGCCACCCTGGCCGCTGACGTTGTTTGCCCCGTGCCCGCCGTTGCCACACGACGCGTCGTTGCTTCCGCAGTCGCCTCCATGGCCGCGCCCACTCACATCGAGCCGCGCATTGGGGCCGACGCGCAGCACATCGGCCGTGACGGTGAGCGCCCCCACATAGCCGGCGTTGGTCTGGAGTTGCGTCAGGACGGCGTCGTCGCGCAGGTCGAGCTCCACCACCGACAGGGGCGAGCCGAGTGCCAGCTGGGTCGTGCCGCCGAGCACCAGCTTCACGTCGAGCGTCTGGGTCGTGTCCGACGGGGCAAAGCCCAGGGCGCGACCATCGTTGGCGCCGCGCCCACCGTCGTCGATGGCAAGCGTCGCCGTCTCCGCGCCGCGCTTGAGGTAGACCGTGCCTGCGCTGCCGGCCTGGCCCGCGTTCGCTCCGGGCCAGGCGGTGATGCGTGCCACGTCGGGTGTTCCGCTGGTGTAATAGACCGCGATGCGCCCACCGCCGCCGGGGTTCAGCGCCGTGGTCGGGCCGCCGTCGGCGTGCATCGAGCCCGCGCCGGAATAGGTCTGCGTCGTCACCCAGATCGAGCCGCCCGCGCCGCCGCCGCCCGGGAGGTTATTGACCTGGGGTCGGGCCGTGCCGTTTGCGAGGATCTGGCCATCGAGGGTGAGCGTGTCCGTGATGACCCGGATACGACCGCCACCATCGCCGCCGACGTCGGCGCCGGTGAGCCCATAGCCGCCTCCGGCGCCTGGTGTGACGGGGGCAGTGAGCTCACCGTAGCTTGCGTTCGTATTGCCACCGCCAGTCCCGCCGTGTGAACCACCGCCGCCCTGGCTCGGGCCTGCACCCGATACGTTGTTTTCGCCTTGGGCGCCGTTGCCGCAACCGCTGTCGTCGGGCCCACAATCACCGCCGAAGCCACGCCCATTCACGTCGAGAGACGCATTGGGACCGATGATGAGCGCGGTCGTAGTCAGGGTCAGGTCACTGATGAAATCGGCACGTGTCTCGAGCGACGACACCCGCGCCGAGTCGTCGAGACGCAGGGTGTGGACGGCGAGCGGTCGGGTCGCGACGAGGCGCGAGGTGCCGCGCACGATGAGCTCGAGGTCGGCCGTGAAGGCCGTGGCCGACGCCAGGAAGCCGAGCGGTCGATTGTCGACGAGCGAGCTGCGATTGAGGTCGGCGATGACGAGGCGAGGGCGTCCGGTGGTCGGCACGAGGTAGACCGTGCCCGGTCCACCGGGAGCGCCCGGGGCAGGGGCTGTGAGTGTGCCAGGTGCCGCGGTGACACGAGCGAGATCGAACGTCGCACTGCCATAGTCCACACGTACACGACCACCACCACCGGCCTGGGCCTCGGCCACGACCGCCGAGCCACCGTCGGCCGCGATGGTTCCTGTACCAGCGAGGGTGTCGACGGTGAGCCACAATGAGCCACCGGCGCCCGGGCCTCCGTTACGGAGCCCCGTGAGTGGGGCGCTGCCATCGGCCCTGATCTGGCCGTCTACCGTGAGTGTGTCCGCGAAGAGGCGTAGACGCCCGCCGCCGGTGCCGCCGTGATCGGCACCGCTATTGCCATAACCGCCGCCGGCTCCCGGAGTCGTGGGCGCGAAGGGATCGCCATAGGTGGGTTCGATATCGGCGCCGCCGGTCCCGCCATGCGAGGCGCCACGGAGCTGTTTGGCGCCCGTCCCATACACGTTGCCTACGCCTCGGCCGCCACCGCCGCAGCCCCCGGCAAAGGGGGTGCAGTCGCCACCGTAGCCTCGGCCGGTCAGGTCGATGGCCGCGTCGGCGCCGATGGTGATAGCGGTCGCGGTGAGCGTGAGGCCGGCCTCGAGCAGAGCGGTGGTCTGCAGGTGAACCAGGCGTGAGCGGCCCTCGAGGGTAATCGTCTCGACCTCGAGCGGGCGCGTGACGACGACCGTCGCGTCGCCGCGAGTGATGAGGTCGACGTCGATGACCAGCGGCTCCGTCGCCGGGGTCCAGCTCAGCGGACGGGAATCGACGCCGCGGCTCAGGCCGCCGTCATCGATGATGAGTCGGGGGCGCTGGTTGCCCTCGCGCAGCACGACCGTTCCTGCACCGCCTGCACGCGCGGCCGGGGCGGCGCCGCTGACTCCACCTCCGGGTGTGGCGCGGACACGACCCAGATCGAAGTCGGCCTGGTCATAGTCGATGCGCACCCGACCGCCGCCGCCGGCGCTGCCGCCGGTCGTACGCGCGCTTCCGCCACTGGCGCTGATCTTGCCGCTGCCAAAGAGCTCTCCAACCGTGAGCCACACCGACCCACCTGCACCCGGACCACCGAGCGCACCGCCGGCGGTTCCCGGCAAGGCGCCATCCGCCGCGAGCTGGCCATGCAGCTCGAAGGTGTCGACCACGATGCGCGCCCGCCCGCCGCCGGCACCACCGTGCTCACCACCACCATTGCCATAGCCGCCGCCCGAGCCCATCGTGGTCGGTGCCAGCGCGTCGCCGTAGGTAGCGTTGCTGTTGCCGCCGCCGATGCCGCCGTGTGAGCCACCGCCGAGCTGCTTTCCGCCGGCTCCGTAGACGTTGTCCTCGCCGTGGCCGCCGCCGCCACATCCGCCGCCAGCGGGCATGCAGTCACCGCGATAGCCACGCCCGGAAAGGTCGATGGAGCCACCGGGGGCGACGCCGATGAAGTCGGCAGTGACATCGAGACCGACATTGCCGTTGGTCGAAGTGGCGTCACTATGGGTGAGAGTGCCACGTCGGCCGACGTAGATCTTGTCGAACGTATGTGCCCCATCGATTGCCACCGTGCCTTCGCGGACGAGGACGGTCTGGCCATCATAGGTCGTGTCGTCGGGGGCGATGCGGGTCACGCCGCGTGCGACCAAATCGAGGCCCGCGAGCACCAGCGGGACGGTCGTCGTCGCGGTGTTCTCGCCATAATCGATGGCCGTCGCGGTGAGCGTCGCCTGGCCCGTCGGCGAGGTCTCTGGCAGGTCGACGAAGCCGATGAACGGCGGCTCGTCGATGGTCAGGACTACAGTTCCATCGAGGCGAATCTCCACCTTGTGGACCGCGATGTCGTCGAGCGCATTGACCTCGACCCGCATCCGCGAGCCGGTCGCGACGTACTCGCCCTCGATGGGCTCGACCAGTGTCACCGTCGGTGCCACGTCGTCTACGATGGGCCGCACGATGACGGGGAAGGGTTCGAGCCGGCCGACATTGCCACCGATGTCTTCGGCCTCGGCCGACAAGAGGATGGTCTGTTCGGTCGCGACCCCGGGCATACGCCGTGAGACCCGGTAGGGTGGGGCCGTGAACGCCTCGACGAGCTCGCCATCGATCGAGAGTGTCACATTCTCGAGGGCCACGTCGTCGACCGCGTTCACGGCGAAGGTGAACGGAGTGCCCTCGTCGTAGATCTGGCCCGGCGGTGGCGAGATGGGCGTGATGGTCGGCGGAATGCCCAGCAAGTCCTGATGGATGGCGTGTTGGCCGATCTCGAGCTGGTAGTTCGGAGAGCCGTTGAAGCCAGCCATGAAGTGGTACTGGCGGTTGGCCGCGAGCCCGGTCGGGTCGAGCTGCGAATAGTCGATGGTGCCAAGCGCTGGCATACTGCCGGGGAGTCGGTCGCCGACGAAGAACATCGACTCGTTGCCACGAACCCCGACGAGCAGCGTGTCGCCGGACGGCACGAGGCGCGTCGAAAACGTGGTGCCCGTGACCGACGCCTCGAAGCCCGAGGGGCGTGACAAGAACGTACGCGAGATGCCGGCGTTGAGGCGCGCGAACCAGACGGCGTTGCCGCGGAACGCCATGTCCCAGGCGCCGATGCTGCCGAGGTTCGTCGTCGACTCGAGCACGAGCCCGTTGGAGACGACGCGCCAGCCACGCAGGTTGCCGTCGGCCGAGAAGCTCGCGACGCGGTCGAGGTCGCGGCGCACGAGCTGGAAGTCGAGGTCCAGCAGCTGGGTCTCGACTATGCGGTCGTCACGGGTGTCGTTGTCGACATCCACGAGCCCATAGCCGGGTTGGTCGAGGTCGACGGTGTGAAGGCCCTTCGATGTGGCGACAAAGGCGCGGACCTCGCCCAGAGCCAACGACTGAGCGGTGGTCGGTAGCGGGATGAGGCTCTGCAACGTTGCCGGCGTCGAAAGTGCCGTGCGATCGATGGCCATGACGGCCAGCGCCGGCGGGGTCTCGACGGTCGCGAGCAGGAGATCGCCACGCATGGCGACGTCGCTGATGGGCCCGAGCTCGAGACACCCACCGAGGACCGGTGTCTCGAGAATCGAGACATCGACCAGGCACACCCCAGTACCCACGACGACGGCGACGACGTCACCATCGAGTGCCAGGCGACCTGGCATCTTCGGGAGTGCGAGCGACGAGATCTTCCTCGGCGTGAAGCGTGTGATGATGAGGTCCGAGGTCGCGGTCAGGGCGAGGTTGGTGGCGGTGACTGTGGCTTCACCTTCGAAGGTCGCGTTGGCGAGGAAGAGCCCATTGCCGTCGACCACACCGGCCGTGCTGGGCTCGATCGTATAGGTCGTACCGCGGTCAGCAGAGGTCAGGTCGGTCGGTACGCCCGCGCCCCGCTCGCCGAGGACCGCGAGCTGCAAACGCGCCGCGCCGAGCACGGTGTTGGTGACGAGGCGGGCGCGCGGCGGGACGACCCGGATGACCGAGATGGGGCCGCCGGGAACAAAGCTCTCGGCGTCGGCGGGGTCGGTCCCGTCTTGCAGCTCGAAGCCGTCGTCGACACCGTCGCCATCGCTGTCCGCCAATCGTGGGTTGGTCCCGAGACGCGACTCGCGCCACATCGGGACCCCGTCGCCGTCGTCGTCGGATGTGCCGTCGTCTGCGTCCGCCGGGTCGTAGTTGTTGACCGCCTCGAAGTCGTCGGGCGCGCCGTCGCCATCCGAGTCGGCGTACAAGATGATGAGCCCGAGGTCCGTCACGGTGAACGGCTCACGGGCGATGTCCGCCGACTCACCGACGAAGATCGTTGGCGCACTCGGGGTGGGCGCGACGGCGTCGTCGGGCTTCGAAGTCGAGGACTTCGGGTCGGTGCCGACCTCGAGCTCGAAGCCGTCGGGGTAGAGGTCACCGTCGGAGTCGTCGGCGGCGGGGTTGGTGCCGAGCACCACTTCGAGGTCGTCCGAGAGCCCATCGACATCGCGGTCGACGATGGACCCGAGCGCGTTCGTATTGGCCAGCACCTCGTCGCCGTCCGACGCGCCATCGCCATCGCTGTCGGCCGCTCGTGGATTGGTCCCGCGTGTGACCTCGTCGCCGTCGGACAGGCCGTCGTCGTCGGTGTCGGCGAGGTTCGGGTCGGTATCCAGACGCGCCTCGTCGTCGTTGTTCAGACCATCGTTGTCGGTGTCCGTCGCCGCGACATCCGGTGCTGTCCCGCGTGTCACTTCCTCGCCGTCGGACACCCCGTCGCCATCGGAATCGAGCTTCGTCGGGTCGGCGTCGAGCGCCGCTTCAGCGCCATCGAGGAGGGTGTCGCCGTCGCTGTCGGGATTACGTGGGTCGGTCGTCGCAGTCTGCTCGTCGCCATCGTTCAGCCCGTCGCCGTCGGAGTCGGCGCGGTCGGCACGTGTATTGCGCTGGAGCTCCGTCAGGTTCGACACCCCGTCGGTGTCGGGGTCCGCAGTCAGGCTCGTCACCGTCAGCGGGTCGAGCCCGGAGGCGCGCTCCCATGCGTCGGACAGCCCATCGCCGTCGGAGTCGAGGAAACGCACGACGACGTGGCGCTCGGTCGACAAGCCGGTCGTCGGGTCGGTCGCGCGCACAGCCAGGGTCACATAACCTTCGAACGCGGCGACGGTCTGGGCCGTGGGTGTCCAGGTGACGAGGCCGGTCTCGGGGTCGAGTTCGGCGTCGTCGGGCCCAAGGAACAGCTCGAGGTCGAGGTCGGCGGCAAGCGACGTGTCAGTGCCATTGGCTCGCGTGAGTAGCGCCCACGTCCACTCGGCGCCGATGGTCCCGAAGGCCGCGGGCACGCCGAGCAGCTCGGGTGGGAGCGGGCGGTCGACCGGATGCACCGTGACGGTCGTCGACAGGGTGAGCCCATCGACCGAGAAGCTCACGAGGTGGTCGCCGAGCTGGTCTTCGGTGGGGGTCCAGGTGAGGTCGAGCCCATCGGCGGTGACACCGGCCGGGGCCTGCACGACGGCGAGCGTCAGGCCCGCCGGAGTCTCGCCGTCGGCGCGTGTATAAACAAACGACCACGGCTCGCCGACGCGGACGACCGATGCGAGCTGGCGGCTCGCCCGGTGGGACTCATCGCCCGTGATGGCGACGTCGATGGAGCGCCGTCCGAGCTCGCCGAAGGCGGCGATGGAGAGGGGCCGCTCGCCGCTGGACGCGAACGTCATGCTGGTCGAATTCGATGCCGCCGTGCGCTCCTCGGAGCCGCTCTCGGTGGCGACGAGCACGCGGTACTCGACGGCGCCAGCGCTCGGCAACCAGGACAGGACGCCATCGGTATAACGCACGAGTGACGGGGCCGGCACCTCGCCGACGGACGGGGCCACGACGACGAGCCGCGCGCTCTTGTATGACGCAGCGCCGCTCTGGCCGTCGGCGACGGTGGCGATGATGCGGTAGGCGCCCGGCGGCACCCCTTGGAGTGACCAGTCGAGCTCACCGGCCGTCAGCGTGGCCTCGCCGATGGTGATGGTGTTGGTGCCTGCAAGAGCGGCCCCCGAGGCGGTGACGGGCTCCGCCCAGAGGGTGACACTCGCTGCCGAGTCGGGGTCGGCGCCGGTCCAGGTGAGGGTCGCGAGCCCCTCGTCGATGGCGAAGGGCTCATCGAAGGCGAAGGTCGGGGCGACCGGCTGGGCGCGTGCGGTCACGGTGCGCAGCTGACCCGAGCCGCGCACATTGACGAGTCGGTAAGTGCCAGGCAGGGCGTTGCCCACGAGCCAGAGCGACTCGTCGCCCTCGACGGTCCGGTAGAATGCCGAGCCAGGGCGAAGGCCGTCTGCGGCCAACAACACGGTGCCGTCGGGGAGCTCGAGGTCGGCCATGAGCTCGCCTTCGTGGTCGAGGCTGACCTCGAGGCCGGTGACCGCGTCGAAGAGCTCGAAGGTGGGGTCGAAGCCCGCGTACGGGGCAGACCACTCGACCCCCGGCGAGACGCCGAGGGAAGGGGCGGTCGGCGCCGCGGTGATGGTGCTCGGGTGCTTGCCGAAGAGCCGGATGATGATGCCGCCCGGCTCCTGGAAGTAGATCCGGAGACCGTTCACCGGGTCGTGCTCGAGGTGGTATTTGCACACCCCGAAATATGGCGTGAAACACATCTGGCCGATGAAGGCGCGCAGCTCGATGTCGGCCTGGTTACGCGAAGGGACGGTCCGGGTCGTGATGGTGCCTTCCGCCTGCCCGAGCACGACCGGGCCGATGACCGGATTGTCCGGGATGTTCATCGACACGTAGCCGCGCATGTTTCCGACGAGCCGATCCGGGTCGTTGTAACGGGTGAGGCTGCCTTCGATCCCACCGGATAGCACGGCCGAGCCCGTGAGCGGCTCTTTGGCCGAAAGCACGATGCCGACCTTGGCCGACATGCCGTTGCGCGGGTCGAGTGGATACGTGATGGCCGCGCTGATCGTGCCGGAGATGATATCGGGCACGCCCTGCTGGGTGACCAGCATGTCGCCCGAGTAGGTGCGTACCCGCCCGAGAATCCCGAGCTTGCCGGCGATGGACAGCTCCGTCGGCGACCAGGCCCCCGTGATGGTGCCGGTCGCGAGCGCGAATGTGCCATCGCCGATCTTCAAGCCGGGGCCCATCGTGATGCCGATGGAGCCCTCGAGCTTGGGTGGGAAGTTGCTGGTGCCCAGGATGAATCCGGGTTCGTTGATGGTCAGGCCGACCGAGCTCAGGTAGGCCGGGCCGAACGGGGTCGCGGGCGCGATGGGAATGCCGGGAAAGACGATGGCCGAGACGGGGCCAGGGATGCTCTTCGTGAAGGAGGCAGACATGCTGACCTTCTTCCAGCGCCCGGCGTTGTAGACGCCCGAGGCGCCGTAGGTGCCAGAGACGGCCAGGCCGGTCGAAATCGGGCCCTTGCCGAACTGCAGGCCGATCGAGCCTGTGAACTCGTTGTTGGCATACTTGAGCGAGAGCTTGGTCAGCTTGAAGAGCGCGAGGTCAATCTCGCGTTCGAGGTTGAGTGTGCCCTGCGGGATGACACCCTTGTTGCGGATCTCGAGACCCTCGAGGATGAACTCGAGCTTGCGCGGTTCCTTCTGGGTGACCTCCACGAGGTCGTCCTCGTCGCGGCAGGCGGGCTCGTAGATCGGCTCGAACTCGTCGCCACCGACCTGCACGATGTTCTTGTCGCAGCGCCATTGTTTGGCGCGAGGCCACTTCGCCGCGTCGAGCACCTTCCAGTCCGGGGTGTCGAAGCTGACACCGTCGTCCAGCAGCTGCGCGCCCTTCGAGAAGATGGGGAAGCCCACGAGCTTGAGCGCCGTGTCCTCCTCGCCCAGCACCATCTTGGGCACGAAGGTCACCTTGCCGGCCGGGGTGATCGAAAACCCGCCGCGCCAGATCGGCAGGTCGGGGATGTCTATGCCCATGAACGAGGTCGAGATGTTCCACTGTCCATCGCCCGTCACATCGGCGGTGCTGACCGTGACCGGGGCGCTGACCTTGAGATATTGCCGGCCCTCTTCGCCGCCACCGATGGGCGCGGCTTCGCCCGGAGGCAACTCGGGACCGGTGAGGCCAATCGTCACATTGCCCGACACCCGCGTCTTGCCGTCGACCTCTTCGAGCGTGTCGCCACATACCCGTACGATGCCGGCGTCTGCACACGTGACGGCCTCGATGCTGCGGAAGTCCGTGCCATCGCAGGTCTTGGTGGTGCCGCTGGCCGACACCCGGTACTTGCCCTTCTGCTCGAACTTGACCCGGATGATGGGGCCCTTGTTGCCGGTCGCGACCCCGCCGCTCGTCGTCCACGCGATGTCGCCGTCACTCTCGCCATCCGGGCAATAAGCGCGGAATATGACAGTCGTCCCGGTCTTGACCTTCTTGGTCTTCTCGATCGGCGAGGTGATCTTGACGGCCTTCTTCTCCTCCTCGCAGATGATCTCGAGCTTCGGTTTGGGAGGCTTGGGCGGCGTGCACTCGGAACCGGTGCACGGGTTTGGCGGAGGCGGGCCGGGAGGCGTGCAAGGCGCGTTGGGGTTTTCGATCTTCTCCTTCTTCTCTTCGTCGAGCGGGATCAAACACACCCACTCGCGGTCGCCTTCGCGGCAGATACACTCTTTCTTCTCGGGCTTCGGTCCGGGCGGCGGGTTGGCCTTGGTCGCCGTCGCCTTCGTAGGGCACGGGTCCGGCGGACGCGGAGGTGGCACATTGTGCCAGGCGCCGACGCGGATACCCGAGCCCGGATCGCTCTCGAGATAGGTGCCGTCCCCGTTGACGGTGGCACTTCCCGTCTGGACGAACCGGGTCTCGAGGTGGTCATAGCTGAACATCGCGGCCGTCTCGCCCGGAGCGAGAGCGTCGAGGTTCGGCAAGGCCAGCGGCAGGGGAGGGTCAAAGCGGGTGCCACCCGGCTGGAGTGCCATGACCTGGGCCGTGAACAGGCCATCCTGGACCGACATCGGGGTGCGGTTGATGGGGATCGCGAGCAGGGTCAATTTGCGGGCGTCGGCTGGCACATTCGCGGGCCAGGTGACTTTCGTGCCGACTGGCACTTTCACGATGGTCGGCCGCGCACCAGGCGTGAGCGAACGCGTGAGCACCGCTTCGGTCTGGACGACGTTGTTGGCATCGAGGTCGAGCGCCACCCCTTCGGGCAAGCGCGGCACGAAGAAGACGCCGCCGTTGTTGCGCTGGTGTGGCAGGACCGGCACCACGAAGTCGATTCGCGCGTGGCGTTCGGTTGCCTCACGACGTGTTCCGTCGAACCGGAGATGCGCCAACCGGGTCGTCTCGGGCTCGACCATCTCCGGGCCGTAGGTGAGCTCGAAGCGCCCGAGTCGGTCGGTGCGCACGACCTTGCCGGTCGAATCGGCCGAGAACTCGGAGCCTTCTTCCAGCAGTGTCACCTCGAGGTCGACCACGGGGCGACGGTTCTCGTCGAGGACACGGCCGATGATGACCGCGGGGCCGCTGCTCGGCAGGAGCCCGGTCGCGCGGAAGACGACGGGTTGGCGTGATGCCCCGACGAGCGCCGCGTGGATCTCGTTGTCGCGGCCGAGGCTCGCCTCGCCGAGCTTCCAGTTGATACGTGCGCGTCCACCCGCGTCCGTCTTCACACGTAGGACCGAGCCGATGCCGGTCTCCGCGCCGAGGAAGCTCGCGTCTGTGCCGAGCGCCGTCATCGCTCCGTCGCCGCCGACGAGCGCGAAGTCGACGTCGAGGTTGGGCAGCGCGTTGCCCTTGGGGTCGGTCGCACGTACGACGAGAGGAAGTGGCAAAGTCTCATCGACGATGCCGGTCTGCTGGTCGCCGTCGCTCTGGACGAGCACGCCCGAGTCGACGAGCGCGTCGTTCTGCCGAATCGGGAACTCGTGGGTCGACGCGTTGCCACTTCCATCGGTGACCGTGACGACGAGCTCGTTGAGCGTATTGGCCGTGAGCGGGACGCTGACCATGAAGCGGCCGCCCTCGCCGACCTCTTCGGTGAGGGGGCTTTCGCCGCCGGCGATGGTGAGCGTCGTGCCCGGCTCGCTGCGGCCGATCCAGAGCTGGCTCGTCTGGTTGGTCTCTGCCCGATAGGTGTAGACCTCGGGGCGTGCAGGCGGCGTCTCGTCGACCTCGACCAGGACCCGCAGGGTGAACGAGAACGCACCGGCCGTGACCTCGACGCTGGTGCGCCCGGCCTTCACGGCCGTCACCGTGCCATCGGCAGCCACCGTCGCGATGGTCGGGTCGGCGCTGAGATAGGTCGCTTCGGCGGCCACATCGCGGCGTCCCCCGCCTTCGACATAGCCCCACACGATGGGGCGACTGGTGGCGCCGATCGACTCGAGGACGACGACCGTCGGGTCCAGGATGAGGCCCGACAAGGGTGGCGACACGACGACCTGCACCATCGCCGAGCCGAGGTTGCCCTTCTTGTCAGCGGCCACCGCTTCGATTTCGAGGGGGCCCGTGGGCAGGTCCGTCAGCGTGGCTTCGAAGGTGCGTGGGTCCTCGGAGGCGGGGCCGAGCGTCGCGGCGACACCGTTGACCGTGACGCTCGCGAGCCCGCTGGTCTTACGGCCCTTGACCTTCGGGTCAATCGCGGTGCCCCGCACGACGAGTGCTTCTGGAGCGACCACGCTCCCACTCGACGGGGCGGTGATGGCGACCTCGGGCGCGGCGGTGTCCGGCTTGGCATCATCGCCGCAGCCGGACATCAAGCCAAAGGCCACGAACAACAAGGGCGCCGCTCGAAGAGCGAGGTGACGGGAGCGCTGCATGGGAGGCCTCTTCGCAATCGAGGTGGACGCGGAGAATACACATCTCACCTCGCAGCTACAAACCTCAGAACACGGGTCATCTCGATTGAGTAGGCCGGCCCAGGCAAAGAGCCGACCTCGCCCCCGCCGTCTGGGCAGGAGGCGCGGGCGCCACCCCTCAGTGGGGTGACGCCCTCCCTATCATCACGGACGGATCAGCTTCTCCGACAAGGAGTAGATGCTGCCGTCGCTCCTGATAGCCGCGATCTCACTGCCACCGAACACCGACACGAAGTTGCTGCCCGCAGGGGGCACGACGACCCCTGGCCAACACGCCAGCTCCCCGCCCTGACGGACGGCGCAGTAGGTCGAACCCGCCTTGGCGAGGTCGACGAAGTCACTGCCGGTCGGGGGCGTCGTCGCATACTGTCCAAAGCACCCGATCGTCTTGTCGCGTCGCAACACACAGGCTTCCTGGACCCCGTCGTCAGCCCCGAGGAGCTTCGTCACGTTGGTCTCATTGCCGCCCGCGATGAAGCCGAACGATCCGACACCCCAACAGAGCACCGTGTGGTCCGTGCGGACTGCACACCAGCGCGTGCCTCCACCTGTCATCGAGACCCAGTCGGTGCCGGGCTGCGCGTACTGCAAGCCAGTGCCCGCCCGTGTATTGCCCCAGCACGCCATGCTGCCATTGGTCCGGATCCCGCAGAACGCGCCCGACCGCCAGGTGAACCCGTAGTCGGGGTAGCCCGACGGATAGACGTTACCACCGGCGGATTGGACGGAATCGCCGTGGGAACCCGCGACGTACTTGAACGTACCGGCCGGCGGCACAATCGCGGTCGGGAAGGTGGTCCCGAAACACACGAGCTGGTCGTTGGGCTTGATGGCGCAGTAGCGACCGTTGCCGTCGGTAGCCAGCGCCTTGTAGCCGCTGCCGCTCGGAATCGCGGTCGTATAGTCGCCGTAGTTTGCGTACGACCAGCACCCGATGATGCCGTTGTCACGCAGAGCGCAGCCCTGGTAGTCACTGGGGGCCACCGCGACGAATGCGCCGACGCCCGTGCGAAGGGTCCGGCCCGTGCCATTGTCACCCCAGCAGTCGGTCGCCCCAAGTCCGTTCTCGGCGCAGCGACCACTGCTGATGGAGACATAGCCCTCCGACGTCGGGGCCGGCGTGCTGAACTCGTCGAAGTACATCCAAGCACCGACGCTGCCGTTCGTGCGCAGGACCGTCGTACCCTCGTTGTGGACGCGTAGGAGCACCGGGTTCGACTCGACCGGATACAGATTCTGGGTCGCAGGGTCTGGACCGACGGCGCCCCAACACGCGACCACCCCATCCGACTTGATCGCGCAGCTGTGATTCGCCGCCATGCCGAGCTGGCTCAGGCCCACCTCGGTCGGTGGCGGGAACATGCCCACAGTCGGGTCGTCGTAGCCCCAGCACACCGGGCTCCGGTTGGCGTCGAGCGCGCACCCGTTGAAGCCGCCAGCGGCGACCTCGACGAAGCCCGTGCCGACGGGCGGAGTCGACTGGCCATAGAAGTCGTCGCCCCAGCAGGCGATGCTGCCGTTGTCGCGCAGGCCACAGACATGGGCGGTGCCGGCCGAAATCTGGATGAAGTCGTTCGTCGTTGGACCCCCCATCGGATATTGTTCATCGCCCCAGCACTCGACGTGACCGCTTCCGTGCAGCGCGCATGTGTACCCGAGGTTCGTCATGGCGAGGCTCACCCAGCCGTCGCCGGCCGGCTCGTGACCGACAACATGTGTCTGGATGTCTCCGGTACATTCGATCGTGTCGTTCAGAGTGATGAAGCAACTGGCGATGTAGTCCACCGCGACCGCGCGGTTGTGGGTGTTCGGCTGTCCACCTGGCACCGCGTAGTACGTGAAGTGTGTGACGGACGCGCTCACCCCGAGCCCGCCTGCATGCGCGACCACAGTGCCCGTGGCCTCCTGGACCCACACCGAGTTGGTGGTGTCGTAGTAGTAGACCGGGACCGTGTCGCCGAGCTGGTGGCCCGTCGTCGCGGGCAGCGGGATGGTCAGGGCGATGCTCGTCGAAGGCGCCACGGTGGCGAGGTTGAGCATGTTGTAAAGCGGGTCACGGAACGCGAAGTAGATGTCAGCGATGGTCTCGGGGACCAGCGTGCCGCCGCCCGAGATGCCGTAGTTGCCCACGCCTGCGCTGACGTCCACAAACATGATGACCTCGTCGAGCACGACATTCCCGCCATCGACGAAAGCATCCGAAGGTGCGGTCGCCGTGAAGACGCCCACCGTGGTCTCGACCACAGCGGTACCACCGACGTCCAGGTCGATGATGCGCAGGCAGTCGGGCCCATCGAGGTCGTCGCCACTTTCGCAGTCGCCATCGCAGTCCCAGCCCAGGGCTTCGCCCTCCGAGCAGATGCCATCGCAATCTGGAATCGTGTCCATCTGCGAGTCGCAGACACCGTCGCAGTCGTCGCTGCCCGCTTCGTGATTGCCTTCGCAGATCCCGTTGCAGTCGTTGGCGTTCTCGCCCGGCTGGCAGCCGCCATCGCAGTCGGGGTTGCTGGACTCAACCGTCGACTCGAGACCGTCGCAGATCCAATTGCAGTCGTTCGAGCCGAGCACGTCACCGATTTCGCAGATGCCGTCGCAATCGTAGGAACCCATCTGGTCGCCGCCGTCGCAGGAGCCGTTGCAGTCCGGAAAGAACTCGCCGATCTGACAGAAGAGATTGCAGTCGACGCTGCCCGTCTCCTCCCCGGTACTGCCGTCGCAGAGCTCGTTGCAGTCCGGGCTGCTCGCGTTCTCGCCAGGGCTGCAGAACCCGGTACAGTCGGGGCTCGTCTCCTCGTTCGCCGTGCAGATCTCGTTGCAGTCCATGCTCTCCGGATCATCGTTCGAGCCACAGACGTTGTTGCAGTCCGGGCCGCCCAGGTCCATCGGGCCGCATGCGCCGTCGCAATCGTGTGAGCCGAGCTGGTCACCCGTGCTGCACTGGCCATCGCAGTCGCGGGTCTCGATCTGGTCACCGGCCTCACACTTGCCGTTGCAGTCGTAGCTGTACTGGTCGTCGGTCGTCTCGCAGTCGGTGTTGCAGTCAGGGCTGCCGACGGCGTCGTTGAAGTCGCAGGCGCCGTTGCAGTCGGCGCTGTTGAGCACGTCGCCGACCTCACAGAGGTCCTCGCAGTCATAGCTGGACGAGTCGTCCACGAGGCTGCAATCGCCGTCGCAGTCGGGGCTCGAGGCTTCGTCGTCGAAGTCGCAGACCGTGTCGCAGTCGACCGAGCCGAAGAGGTCCGATACCTCGCAGGTGTCGTTGCAGTCGGACGTGCCTTGCTCACCAGGGGCGCAGAAGCCGTTGCAGTCGGGGCCACCATCCATGTACGCCGTGTCGCCTGCGTCGCAGACGTTGTTGCACACCTGGCTGCCCGCGTCGGACGGGGTGCACGGGCCCATGCAGTCGGGCGAGTCGCCGAGCGCGAATTCGCCCGGGCTGCAGAAGTCGTCGCAGTCGTTGGAGCCGCCTTCGGTGGCCTCACAGACGTTGTCGCATTCAGACGGGGCGACCTCGTTTACATCGCATGCGCCGTCGCAGTCGGCCGACGGGAAGGCGTCCGAGATCCCACAGACGCCGTCGCAGTCGAGCGACGGATTCTCGTCTGTCGCGTCGCAGAGAGTGTTGCAGTCGTGGCCAAGGGCGTCCCCCGCTTCGCACGAGCTATTGCAGTCGGCCGAGCCGAAGTATTCGTTTTCGTCGCAGGCCCCATTGCACTCGCCGACCCCGGTCTCCCCAGGGGCGCAAATGCCATTGCAGTCCGTCGAGCCTTCCTCACCGGCCATGCACGTGAGGTCGCAGTCGAGCGAGCCCACCTCGCCAGGTGCGCAGCTGTAGTCGCAGTCGGGCGAGCCGTTCTGGTCGGCGACGTCGCAGACGCCGTCGCAATCCGGGCCGGGCAGTGTGTCGCCGGGGCTGCACACCGTGTTGCAGTCCGGGCCGAGCGCCGCGTCGCCGGTTTCGCAGGCGTAGTTGCAGTCAGGCCCGCCGTCCCACGCGGGCTGTTCGCCTTCGCCACAGGACGAGTCGCAGTCACTCGAGCCCTGCTCGCCCTGGACACAGAAGGTGTCGCAGTCGTTGGAGCCCTGTTCATCGACCTGGCAGACAGTGTTGCAGTCCGCGCCATTCTCACCGACCTGGCAGACGTTGTTGCAGTCCGGGCCACCGCCCGCGTCGTCGCCTTCGCACGAGGTGTCGCAGTCCGTGCTGCCCTCCTCGCCGTAGTAGCAGATGTTGTTGCAGTCGCTGCCACTCTCGTTGGGCTGGCAGAGAGTGTCGCAGTCGATGCTGTCCAATTCTCCGGCCTGGCACAGGGTGTCGCAGTCGGGCGAGCCGAGCTGGTCGCCGGGCTCGCAGACGCTGTCGCAGTCGGCGCCGGGCAAGGCGTCGCTGGTTCCGCACTGTGTATCGCAGTCGGGACCGTTCGCCGCGTCCGCGGTCTCGCAGCTACCGTTGCAGTCAGGGCCGCCTTCGGAGGTAGGTGCATCGCCCGACTCGCAGGTCAGGTTGCAGTCGTTCGAGCCATCCTCGCCCGAGGCGCAGAAGGTGTCGCAGTCGGGGCCGTTCTCGCCCGGGGTGCACACGGTATTGCAGTCGTTCGAGCCGTCTTCGTTGGCGTTGCAGAAGCCGTTGCAGTCATTCGGGCTGTCCTCGCTGGGCTGGCAGACGCCGTCGCAGTCGGGCCCATCGGAGGTCTCGTTGTTCTGGCACAACGTGTTGCAGTCGTTGCTGGCGGCTTCGAATGCGTCGCACGTAAAGTTGCAGTCAGTCGACCCGTCTTCGAGCGCCGAGTCGCAGACGTTGTTGCAGTCGGGGCCGTCTTCGCCCGGCTGGCAGGTGAAGTCGCAGTCGATCGAGCCGCCCTCGCCGCCGTTGCACAGGGCATTGCAGTCGGTCGCGCTGTTCTCGTCGAACTGGCAGGTGCCGTCGCAGTCCGGGCCGTCGAGCGTCTCGGCATTCTGGCACAGGGTGTTGCAGTCGGTGCTGCCGCCCTCGTTGATGTCGCAGTTCTGGTTGCAGTCGTCCGAGCCCTCTTCGTCTGCGGCACAGACGTTGTCGCAGTCCGGGGCGCTGTCGCCGGCGTTGCACACGTTGTCGCAGTCGAGGTCGCCTTCGACGCTGCAAATGCCATCGAGCTGCGGCACACACATGCCGTCGAGGGCGTCATAACCCGGCTCGCACTCGCAGGTGTCGGCGCGGCAGTTTTCGCCGCTGCCGATGAGCGGGTCACAGAGCTCGCCACCATCGAGGTTGCCATTGCCGCAATAGGTGCAGCTGCCATCGCCGAGCGACTGGGTGCCGGCTTCGCAGGTGCAGTCGACGGCGCAGTAGTCACCGCCGTCGCACTCTTCGCCGACGACGAAAGTGCCATTACACGACGAGGGCAGGACGACCTGGAAGGTGAGTGGCAGGCAGGCGCCACCGCAGGCTGCGACGCTCGTGAAGGGGGCCGTCGCGTACGGGACCGACGGCGTCACGATCGAGCCGGCCGGAAGGCTCGGCATCTGGATCGAAGCGCGGTAGCCGTTGAGCGCGCGGGTCTTCAAGCAGACGGTGCCATCTGCGCCGGTCGGGGCTGCGAAGTAGGCGCCGCCGCTGGCGGGGACGACCACGCTGCGCACGGTGATGTTCGGCAGCGGGTTGCCGTTTGCGTCGGTCACGGTGACGTTGACGCAGGCCTGTTTGGCGGGCTGCACGCCATACCAGGTGAAGTGGGGCACGGCGGCTTCGGCGAAGAGGCGGCCTGCCTCGGCGACGACGGTGCCGGATGCGGTGAGCTCCCAGGTGTTGAGCGTCTCGTTGTAGCTGTAGAAGTCGATGGGCTCTCCGGCGGTATACAGCGAGTCGAGCGGCAGGGGGATCCGGATGGTGACCAGAGTATTCGGGGCGACCTGGACCTCGATGCCGTTCTCGTCCACGAAGGTGAAGTCGGCGATGAGTGCGGGGTCGATGTCGTCGGAACCGCCGACGCCATAGCTGCCGTTGAAGCCGTCGGTGGTCACGATCATGGCGATGGTGCCCACGACCGTCTGGCCGTCGCCGTCGACGAAGGCGTCGCTCGGCGCGCTGGCCGAGTAGAAGTCGCCGTCGACATTGAGGACGGCTGTGCCGCCGTCATCGCCGATGAAGACATTGGTGACGGCGCAGTCGAGCAAGGTCGAGGTCAGGTCGGTAGCACCCGGGACGAGCTCGTTGCAGAAGGTGGTGTTCGAGTAGATTCCACCCTGGACGTAGGTCGTGACGAGCTGGCTCCCGGAGGCGTTGAGGGGGTGCTGGCCGCAGGTGAGGTTTCCCTCGACAATCGAGAGATCGACGTTGGCGGACATCACCGGGTAGTTGGTCTGGGCGCCGGGGATGAAGCCGTTGGGCCAGCTGACCTCGCTGGCGGTCGCCGAGACGACGAGCTTACAGCCCGTGGCCGGCAGCGCGAGCTCGTCGATGCCGAGCGCCACGCTCCAGGTCGACAAGCCGCGGCCGGCCTGTGCCTCGACACCTTCGTAGACGGCGGCGGCGAACAGGATCTCGTCCGCCGACGCATCGAGGACGAGGTTGCCCGGGCCTTCCGACGGGATGATCGAATAGGTCGAGGACGGGCAGACGACCTGCACGTCACTCATATGGATGACGGTCTGGGCCGTACCTGAATAACACGCGAAGGCGGCGACGGCCGTCGAGTCGCGTTTGCCGGTCGCGGCGTTGAACAGGAGATCGATCGGCGCGCCCGAGGTCGGGTCGTTGCAGTCGACCTTGGCCGAACAGAAGATGTCCTCGAAGTTCACGGCGACGTCGAAGAAGCCCTGGTTGGCCTCTCGCATCACGGTGATGTCGAAGGCCACCGGGACGTCGCTGTTGGGCTGGCAAGTGAAGGTCAGCTCGCAGGCGCCAAAGCCGTCGTAGTTGTAGTTCGGGTCGTTGAGGGCCAGCGACGCGTCGCCGCACGGGTTCTGGTAGGAGGCGCGGTCGATGCGGCCTTCGGCGTCGAAGAGGTCTTCGAGGACGAGGGTGACGGTGTTGGAGGTGACACCAGCCGAGGCGTCGCACGGGCCGACGTAGGAGATGCTGCCCTGTGAGTCACCGAACGCGGTCGCGCAGATTCCGGACTTCGACCAGACCGTCTCGGAAGCGCCGTTTGTGACCTCGATCGAGTAGCAGGCGTTGGCCAGCCCGGGGAGGTCCAAGGGGGCGACGCCGATGGCGACGTTGGTCGTCGACTCTGGTGAGGGCGCCGACTCGCCGCAGGCGGCCAGCGCCAACATCGGCAGGGTGGCCAATAGCGCGCGCCTCAGCGGCGTGTGTGGTCGACACGGCTCGAACCGTGGGAGTGGGTGTGACGAGGTTCTCATGTGTCTCCAGAGCGAGCGGGAAGGGTACGCGGCCGCGATGCGGTCTCGATGGGCGACGCCCGCAGCGTCGGCCAGGTCTCCACATGTGAGGGCCGCTAGACGTGGCGGTCTCCCCGGTGGATGGCCGGACCTTCGGCGGTCGTGAGCCGACCGGTCAACGCCCGCCTCGAATGGCTCAGAAGTCGCTCAGGATGCGGCCCTCACAGGGGTGGGGTCGAGGCCAGATGTCGCTCAGAGATGGGGTGTCGGCGGCCGTTTGAGGGCGGGCAACGAGCGTCGCGTGGGTACGCATGGATCGGTTGTGTGATCCAGGTCGGTCGGTTGCGAGGTCGTCGATAGCTCGAACATCAAGCTAATGGTTCGACACGTGGGGTTCGACGATCGCCCCCGAGACGGAGCGGTGCCACGGGAAACGTCTCGCTGGTCAGGTCGCAGGTCCGGGGCGGAGCGCCATTTGCCCGAGGTGACCTGCAGGCCGCCTCAGACCGGGCGCGGCCGGTGGACGTCTGCGATGACGGCGACGAGCGTGTCGAGGCGGCCGTAGCTCCAAGGGAGCTCGCCCGGGCCGACCTCGACCCCGAGGAAGTCCGCGATGGGGCCCTCGGGCCAGGGTTTGCTGGCACCCGCCACGGTGCGGGCCAGCCACGCAGCACCTGCGATGAGCGGGTTCTTGCTTTGGGTCCACGGAGCGAAAGTCTCAGGTCCAACGCCCGGCGCGTGGGACCAGCCGAGCAGCAGGCTCGCCAGTGTCGCGGCGTGGGTCTCGCGTAATGCCGCCATCTCGAAGAGCGCGCGCTGTGTTGCGGCCACCTCGGGCACGAGCGCCATGAGCAACGCCCAGGCTGCGCGGATGTCGGGCTCGGGGTCGAAGACGAGAGTGGCGAGCCTCGGGGCCCGGTTGAGGAGTGTGCCACGCATTGCAAGCGCGGGCGCCGTCGATGCGAGACGTGAGACCACGGGGTGTGCGAGGTCGAGGCCGACGCCGATCACCGCCGGGTGCCGACCGGCCAAAAGATCTGCGGCCAGGACCAGCAAGGCACCACGCGCTGGAACTTGTGGATCGGTGACCGCGTCCAGCAGGGCTTCGAGTACCAGCACGCCCTGACCCGTCCAGCGCGCGGCTCCACCGACACGTTGCCAGAGCTGGGCTCGCGCGGGTTCGTAGATGTCCGGCGAGCTTGCCCGCATGCGAGGGATCTGGTCCTCGATGACACGCGCCATGCGCCACCCTGTCACCTCGTCACTCTGGTCACTCTCGTCACTCTCATAGGCCGCGAGCGTGGACTGCGGTGGTAATCCAAAGGGCAGCGGGATGACCGGCCTGACCAGCGGCCTCGAAGCGGGGCCCCAGACCTGGCGCCACGCGGAGAGCAGCCTGCGCCAGTCGAAGCCCCCCTCCAGCGCACCGCCGCGCATGACGGCGGGTTGACCGGCCTGCACATCCCGTGGTTCCCAGGCTCCATCGACGGCCTCGAAGTGCCAGCCGATGTCGACGAGTCCGAGCGGGTGCCCATTGTCGGGCGGGCCAAGTGGTATCGTGTGCCCCCACGGGAAGGGGCCATTCGTGCTCGCCCGATAGGCGTGTTCCCACTCCGCCTCGGACGGGAGCCGCAGGTCGTCGTGTTGGTCGAGCTCGTCGTGCGCTCGCTCACACAGCAGAAAAGGCGCGACTCGTTCCCAACGCGCGGGTGCGACCTCGGTCAGTGCCTGCAGAAGGAGCAGCTCATCGGCGACCCAGGCACTCTCACCCGCCGGTGTGTCGAGCACCTCCGCATCGTCGAAGCAGGCCGCCTCACTCGCAGAAAAACCTATCCGCGTCACGCCGCCTGGCACCACCACGAAGCTGAGCCCGGTGGCTCCATGGATGAGTTTTGGCATATTCGTGTCGCGGTGGATTGCACGGTCCCGCCGGCCTGCGTCGGATGTGACATGCGACAGTTGTCTGCCTCCGTGCTCGAGCTCGACACGCCCTTGAAGCAACCCCGAGATGGCATGACAGATGGTATGTCGCCGCGCCGGCGTGGCGGCATACCAGGCGAAGGCGTCGTATAGCTCGGGCCACTCGGCCAGGTCGGGCGACTCGGTGGGGGCGGTCACGGGTTGGCCGAATCCTCGCGTTGCCAGCGGGTGATCTTACCTTGTGGGTTGCCGTAGGCAGCGTAGTTGTTGATGGAGATGGCTTCCCGATAGAGCTGGATCCGCCAATCGGTATTGGTGCGTTTCGTCCGGTCCGGGGTGCCGCGGTTGAGCTGCTGGTGGAGCTCGACGATTCGTCGCCAGGCCGCGCCCCAGAGTCCGACCCAGTCACGCGAGATCTTGTCGAGCTCGGTCTCCGCGGCGATGGCGTCATCGAACGACGACACGAAGATCCGACCTCGGCCCGTCGCGACGTGCCCCTGGGCCGTGCGCCAATGGGTGTTCTCCTCGGCCTTGAAGCGCTGCGCGGTGGTCGTCTTCTGCGCGAGCTCTTCCTCGAGCAGGCGGCGCGACTCGGCCTCCCGCTGGCCTGGCCCGGTGGGGTCGCCGACCTGCGGACCGTCAGATTGGGTAGCCTGAGCCTGGGCGCCCTGGCTCGCCGGCCTCGTGGCCCCTGGTGACCCTGGCGACGACGCCTCGTCGCTAGCGGGTCTGGCGCTGTTCGCTTGTTGCTGGGCGCTTCGCACCGTGCGGATGTCGCGGTCGATGGCGTCGAGCATCTCCACCCGCACGCTGACGTCTTCGAACGCGCGGCAGCCTTCGATGGCCGTCTTGATGGCCGTGAGACCGTTGACCATCCGCGTCGCCTCGGTCTCGATGCGGGTCGCGCGGTCGGCCTGGGGCATCCGTTCGAAGCGCTCGGCGGCGCCGCGGACCTCGCCGCGAAGGGTCTGATATTGCCGCTGTTGGGTGCGCAGCTCGTCGGGCCAATCCCAGCGAACGCCCAGGGGCTGCGAGGGGTTACTGCCGCGCAGGATGGCGTGCATCGCGGCCATCCCATAGTCTGCGCCCACGCTGGCGACGAAGTCGGTGAGCGCCTGGCCACGCGCGATCTTGAGCGCCATCTCGCGGTTGGCCTCGAGCCACTCGCGCTGCGGGTTCGGGTTGAGGAGGCGGCGGCCAAAGGCCCGCCACTCGTTGGGGATATGCAGGAGCTCACGCGCGTTCAGCGAGCTCTGCCAGCCGCGTGCGTCGCCAGCGCGCGAGGTGAGCGCCTGCAGGTCGGCCTCGCTCAGGTCGTAGCGCTGGAGGTGGGTCTCGGTCGTGCGCCAGAGCCGCTGGAGTACGGCCGGCAGCTCGAGCCCCGCGGTCTGGGTCTGGGACACCTCGGCGCGCGCCGTGCCTTCCTCGGTGACCTCGGCCGTGGCGCTCGTCGCGGTGGAGCCCGACAAGACCTGGGTGCCGGCGACGTTGAGGCCGCCTCGGCTCGTGCTCGAACCGGTGGTCGAGCCGCTCACGCTGCGGGCGCCGTCGGTCCCTCGTGCGCCGACGGTGACCTCGGAGCTCCGCGTGCGCGCGTCGCTCATGGTGAGGCCGGTGTTCACGTCGCCGCCGTTCATGAGGCCCATGCCGCCCGAGGTCGTGTCGGTCTGCGACTCACTGCGGGTAATCGCCGCGCCCGTTCGCCGCGCGAGCGCTTCGGCCTCGGTCTGGCTCGAGACCGCCATGGCCTCGCGGTACTGGGCGTCGTAGCGCGGGTTGGGCGGCGGCGCGATCTGGACCACCACGGTCCGGCCCCGTCGCTCGCTCGTCGCTTCCCCGTACCGACCGCCGATGCCGTCGTACGAGGCGTTGGCCGCCGTGGACTGATCGTCCTGCCGGGAGAAGGTGAGCGTGACCTCGATGACCGGTCGTCCCCGCACCGTCGTGCGCCGCTCGCGCCGCGTGACTGTCTCCTCGCTCGACCGACTATGCGAGACACCGGCGCTGGCCCCGCCGCCCGAGATCTGGGCCGAGCCCTGCCCACTCAGGGCCGTCGTCTCGGTGTGCTCGACGCTCTGACCTTCGCGTAGGCGCGCCGCGGCGCGCGGGTCCCGCATCTCGTCTTCGCTGGGGGTTCGGCCCTGGGCCTGTGCTGCGCGATAGCGGGCCATCATGCCGATCTCGGGAGCCTCGGAGCCGGGTCCGGGTGTGCCCGTCGAGGCCGCACGCTCGGCGCCGCTCATGTAGGCGCGCAGCTCTTCGAGGGTCATGCGGCTGCGGAAGGTCTGGGTGCGGGTGCGGGTGGCGGAGCCCCCAACCGAGGCCGAGACGGTGCTCTGCGCGCCGAGTGTGTCGCTCGCCGTGCCGATGCTGCCGCCGATGGTGACGTTGTAGGTGAAGGTCGTCACCAGCTCGTAGGCGAGCGGGTGGCTGTCGGCGACCGGCGTCGCGGTGATCGTGTAGCTGCCGCCGGCGCCGACGTTGGCGCCGACGCGGACGGGGCCGCGTTCGATGGCGCCGCTCCCGGTCCCGGTCGCCCCGACGGAGTCGCGGGTCACGGTGGCGGTCCCGCCGGCCGAGTGCGAGCTCGCGCCGTCTCTGGTGGCGGTCGACGACGAGGTCGTCCCGCCCAGCGACCCACCCGAGACGCGCCCGTTGTCGTCGAGCGTGACGCCGCCTGTTGCCGACCGACTGCTCGAGGTCTGGCGCGTCGCTTCACCGTCGGCGCCCGTCTCGGTGCGGCGTGTGCCGCTCGAGCGTGTCCCGGTCGCCCCGGTGACCTGCCCCTCTTCGTTGGTCGTGACGCCACCCGATGTGCCGCTGGTCTGCCTGAGCTCGGTGCTCGAGCCGTCCTGACGCCGCCACGTGCTCGTGTCGGTCCGGTTGCGGCCGGCCGAGACCCCGGTCGCGTTCACACCGACGGAGGTGGAGGTCTCGTTGGCGCGAGTCACGCTCGGGTTGCCCTCGCCTGGTCGTGCCGGCGCGCGGGTCTCGGTCTGTGAGGTCCCGGTCGTGCGGCCCACACCGAGGCCGCGGTCGGTGACCCCGACGCGGGTCGAGGCGCTCGTCGTCCGGGAGTTGCCGCTCCCGTCGGAGCGTTCGCTGGAGCGGGTCTCGGAGCTCGAGCGCGAGGCACCCGAGCTGTCGAGGGCGGTGGTTTGTGAGGTCGACATCGTGCGCGCCGAGCGTGCGCCCGTGCGCTCCGACTCCGGGTCGGCCATCGCGTCTTCGTGGGTGCGGGTCTCGGTGACGCCAAGGCCGGTGGCGCTCGCGCCGCGCGTCACGGTGGTGCTCTGACCCGAGGTCTGGGACCCACGTTCGAGGGTCGCGGGCTGGATCCCGTAGCGGCGGGCGACGTCTTCGATAGCCGCGCGGTCGTGTCGGTCGTCGCCACCGGCCCGGAGCTGGCGGAGGTCGAGGTCGAGCAGCGGGAGCTCGGCCCGCAGCTGCTGTCGGCGCGCTTCTGGTGTCTCGCGGTCGGCGATCTCCTCGGCCATCCCCGCGCGTCGCGTCGTGAGGCGCGCGTGCAGGTCGTCGGCCGTGGCGCGGACGTCTTCCTCGGTGCGGGTGGTGCCCGTGATCGTAGTCCCTGCGCCATTGCTCTGAGGCCCCTGGCGGTGGACCGAGCGCCGCTGCCCCGCCGGCGCTGCAGGAGCCTCCTGCTCAGGCGTTGGGCGCACGAGTGGGTGACCCGCGTCGGGCCCGGCGATCTCGGTCGCGTCGCCGCCAGCCCGACGCCGGCTGGCTTCCGGCGCAGGCGTACTCGACGGCGGTGGGGACCCACTGGACCTCGGCGCTGGCACGACCTCGTTCGACATCCGCCACTCCCTAGAGACAGGAAAGGTCGTAGCGTCACATAACTTCGACTGTCGGTCAAATCGCCGCTGTGCGTGCCCCCATGCTTCGACGAGCCTGCCGTTCGACCGGTCGACCGGCTGTGGGCCTTCGAGGTCTCCATCTCGAGTGGCGCAACAACAACGTCGCTCGAGCATCCTGGCGTTCT
The DNA here is from genome assembly GCA_942493285.1 of uncultured Myxococcia bacterium. Lineage (GTDB taxonomy): Bacteria > Myxococcota_A > UBA9042 > PHBI01 > PHBI01 > WYBB01. Next base: position 2,624,357 of record OW818691.1, on the reverse strand, counting down.
CTCGGTCAGAGCGGGGCCGGAGATGGGCCGGAGATAAGGGAGATAAGGGAGACCGACCGCCATGACGTAGCGTCCGGCGATCGGCCTCGGGCCGGCGCCCGACCTTTACTTCTCGGGGACGGGGGTGGCCTTGCAGGTCATGTCGACCTTGCAGGTCGTCTTGCCCTCGAAGGTGCGGCACACGAGGATCTGGCCCTCAGGGAGGAGGCAGTAGGCGCTCTCGTTTCCAGTCGAGCGCGACTCACAGGTGAATTCGCCGGTCGAGAGCTCGACACCCTTGTAGTCGTCGCAGACCGAGGCCGCGCAGGGGATGTCGCGGCCGGTGCGGGCGGTGAACTTGTCCTCGAGCTTGTCGCATGCCTCCTGGTCCGCGTTCGGGTCGTCGTCGCAGTCCATGGCCTCGCAGTAGGCGTTGCACAGGCCGAAGGCGGCGCCCGAGTAATCGTCGCAGACGTGCTCCACGGCCGGGGTCTCACCATCGGGCGTCGAGGAGTAGCTGACGGGGAAGGCGAAGATGGAGCCGACGAAGGAGCCGACGAAGAAGAGGAATGCTTTCATTTTGCCTCGCAGCGGAGCGGTGGCCAGACGGAGGGCCGTGAGAGCTGGGGCGCAGTCCGCAACGCGCGCCAGCTCGGTCGAGCCTTGGGCAACGAGCCCGAGGTGAACACTTGGGCTACGTGGTCGGACCGAGCCGCACAAGCGCCAGCTCAGGATTCAGTCTGCGTATTCTTAACCGCCACGTAGGCCGCTTCGTTCAGGGGCTTTCCCGTCGGGCTGCCTCGGGGGTGAATCCCGTTCCGTGCGTAGTCGTGGAATACGCCGAGCGTGGTCGCGGGAAGTCCAGCTACCCACGAGCGGAGGTGATCACGACGGTGGAGACCCCTTCCTGATTGCGGCAGCAGGTCTCACGAAACGAAGGCCAGTCCGTGCCGCCCGGCAGTGTTGCATCCAGAAGGCCGCGTTGTCGTCGGTGGCGCCGCGCTCTGGGTCGACGCAACTCGCCTGACCTCCCTTGCCGAGGGACGACTTGCTTTGCGTTTGCCGCTCTATCGTCCGTCCTTGGTGCGGTCGGAGGAGCTTCTGGCAAGCTCTCCGTCCGTACCAAGGCGCCCCAGAACTCAGGTCATTCGGGTTGGAGGGGGACTATCCGTTGCGCCTTCGCCCTCAACTCCATCCGTGAGAGGACCTTCACCAGCGGTGGATTCTCAGCGCCCCCGATGTGGCCGACAAGGCATGACTCACCGGTGAGTTGGCGCCGCCACACCTTCACGTCCACCTCGCGCAAGTGAATGCGTCTCGACCGGATGGCCGCGTGGCGTAGCTCCACCTTCGGCCTTGGATTCGCGGGCCCTCGTTCTTCGTCGTCGGGCAGGCCTTCATCACGCACCAGACGACCGAGCTCATGGAGGCGCTCCTTGAGCTGCGCGTCGTCGACTTTGGCGAGCTCGATGGTCCACGTATGCTTGTCGTCTCTGACGGTCCTCTCCTGGTCGAACCACTCGAGCTCGTCCCTGAGGGGGTCGTGGCGTACCTCGAAGGTCACGTGCTCCACACTGCACATGCTCCCATCAGCGATCCAGCGCCGCCCGACCTCTGTCTATGCGAACCCCCCCTCCCGCGTCTTCTGCGACTCCGACACGGATACGGTGAAGGTCGAACCGCGCGCGCTCCGCGGCGTGAAAGTGAATGCCAATGCATTTCGTCCTTGACGGGGTTTGGTGACGGGGTGGGGTGAAAGTGTCAATGGGTCCCGGAGATGGCTGGGGTGGCGGTGTTTCGAACGAATGATGGGGCTGATCCGGAAGTGACAGCTTTTGACTTGCGAGAGTGCCCGGTCGTGCCTTTATGAGCCTCCTGAAGCACGCATGAAGCGGCATGTTAGAGTGCCATTCATGACGAGCTTGCAAGACGATTCTGGGGTTGGGCTTCATCTCGAGCAGCTGCGGTTGACGCGTGGGATTGGGGGGCTTCGGCTCGCTATCGCTGACGGGGTCGAGAGGCTCGAGGTCCACGGTGGTGTGCAGACGCTTGGGTTTCCGAGTGTAGATGCGTACGCGCGTGAGCGGCTGGGGCGCTCGGGGCGGTGGGTGGGGGACGCACGGACGCTGTTGCGGCGGCTCGCGGGGTTGCCGCTGCTGCGAGAGGCGTACCTGGCGGGGAGGCTGTCGACGTCAAAGGTCGAGCTGCTGGCGCGCCACCTCGGGCGAGGTGAGCTGTGCCAGGGGCTCGGTGAAGAGAGTGCCATCGAGCTGGCGGCGAATGAGACGGTGCGGGAGCTTCGGCGGCGGCTCGGAGGGCGTGAGGGTTTTGCGAGTAATGCGAGTGATGCGAGTGATGGGTGTGATGCATCCAACGGTGAGCGCCGTCGGTGGGTCCAGCTCACGCGCCATGTCGATAGAATCGATGCGGTCGGGTTCGAGGGTGTGATCCGGCTGATGGGGGCGCTCGGCGAGACTACACGAAGTGCCGCGGTCGAGGGCCTGCTCGCCGAGGGCCTGACGACGCTCTTGAACCGGGCCGAGCTTGCGCCCGACCTCGTGAATCGGCTCGCGGGTTCGGCGCTGGGAGGTGATACCGGGGGTGCAGCCCCAGACATCGCGACCGCGGAGCCGGACACGGACATCGGACCAGCGGTCCACTCTCTGGACGACCAGGATCTGTCTGAGGAGATGAGGCTGCCGACCATCGACCCGGCGATTATGGACATCGGCCTGCTCGACTCCGAGCTGCGCGCCCTCTCGGCCGAGCTCATGCGTAAAGACCTGCGTCTGGGCGAGCTGGCGCTCGAAGCGGAGTGTTGCGGACTCGCCTTCGCGCACGGACATCGGACGGTCGACGACTACTGCCGCGAGGCGCTCGGGGTCGCGCCATCGAGCATGGCCGCACGCGTCGCTCTGGCTCGCCGTGTGCGACGTTTGCCTTTGTTGAGGGAGGCAATGGAGGCCGGGGCCGTCGGCTTCGAGACTGCGACTCTGCTCGCTCGGGTCGCTTCACCCTCGACCGAGGCGGCCTGGCTCGAGCTGGCCGATATCTCGACCACCAAGATATTTCGGGAACACGTCGACGCGGCGGAGCTCCATGCCCGAGCCCATGGGTTGTCGCTCGATGCGCTCGTGCCTCCGACCACTTCGCAGCTCGATGAGTCCCGTGAGCTCGAGCGGCGGGTGCTGACGATGGTCCTCGCAGACAGCGTCGACGCCTCCCGCGCTGGTTTCCCAGAAGTCGGGCCAGACGTCGGGCCCAACACAGCGCCGGGTCCGATGTCCGTGTCGACATCGTCCGACCACGGAACGCTCGGCACCGTTCCGCTGAGGCTGAACTTGCCGACCGACCTCGCGGCCTTCTGGTGTGACCTCGAGGTCCTGCACGCGGACGCCGGCTACCCCTGTGAATCCTTCGTCGCGTTCCTGGTTCGCGCGACACTCGACACCTGGCGCGGCCACACCAGGCTTCCGGCCTACGGCGACATCTACCTGCGGGACCGCTTCCGTTGCCAGAGTCCCGTCTGCCGACGCCGCAACTGCACGCCCCATCACATCATCTTCCGGTCACAAGGCGGCGGCGACGCCCCGTCGAACCTCGTCGCTCTTTGTGATCGCTGCCACCTGTCACTCGTACACGGTGGCCACCTCAGAGTGACCGGCCTCGCACCCGACGCGCTGCTCTGGGAGAGCCGGGCCTATCGAGTGGCCTCGACCTGACAGTCACAGCATCGACTTGGTGTCGTCCAGAGACACCCCCAAACGACCCATCAGTCGGAGGCGCGCGTCGCATCCGCGGGTTCCGCGCCCCGGTCGACCGGCCACAGCACGCCGACCACCTCGATGGTCGGCAGCCGGAACGACAAGTCGAGCTCGCTCAGCGGCGCTGGAAGCCACGTGCGGGCCTCTTCGATGAACGCCGTCACTCCCTCTTTGGCATGAGGTAGCAGCGGGAACGTACTACGAATCGACATCGGCCGGTCCGCGTGTCGGTTCAACGACTGGATGCACTGCCAGTCCTCCAGGAGTCGGAGCCCGTCGCCGGCACGCTCGACGCCCACCACGACGCGCTTGATATGTCCCGTTGTGCCGGTCACCGTGTCGCGGACGGCGAACATCACGAGTGGATTGTCGAGCCTGGGCACGACGGCGAGCGCCGCCTCGACCGCTTCAGCCGCATCGAGCGCCGCGTCGAGCAGCCGATGTCCGACTCCGCCCACGTCGACGTCCGCGTCCCGCTCTTCCGGTGTCAGCTCTCGGCGGAACAACAGCTCGCCTTTCTCCCGCAATGCGAAGTCGGTCTGACGCCACTTGTCCGGTACCTTGAACGTCAAGTGTTCTGCGTCGAGCTCGAAGCGCCGCCCCTCGACGGTGAGGATCGCCTTCATGAATGGCACGAGGTCCGGCAGGTCCACCCTGGGCAGCCGCCCTGAGCACTCTCCGAAGTCGAAGCGCGCCGAGCTTCCGAAGAGCGCCTTCACCGCATCGACCGCATGGCTTCCCCCGAGCTGCCCCGTCTGCTGGTCGAACCACTGCGCGAGCCCATCCTGCGGCACCCGCTGAGCACCAATGACGAGGTCCTGGAAGAGCCGCGTCGGTGCCATGCCGAGGATCATGTGCTTGAGGTCTTCGGGCTCATCCATGACGCCCGCGAACATGGCGGTGATACGCGTGAGCTTGGCGTCGAGGTGGCCCCAGATCTTGCTCTCGACGGTCTCCGGATTGTGCAGCGTGACCACCTCGACGTCGTTCGTCTGACCGAAACGAAAGATGCGCCCAACCCGCTGATGGAGTCGCATCGGATTCCACGGCAAGTCGACATGGATGAGGGAGTGGCAGCTCTCCTGGAGGTCGATGCCTTCGCCGGCGGCCTCGGTCGAAACGAGGAAGCGAACCCGACCGTCGTTGAAGAGGCGCGCGGCCGTCCGCCGACTCAACTGCACGTTCTTGACGGTGCCACCCGTGTCGGCCAGGTCGAGCGCCTCGTCCCCATTGATGAAGACCGTCGAGGCCGCGCCGTAACGACGCTGCAGGCTCTCGACCACCAGCCGCTGCGTCGACTTGTATTCGGTGAAGAGCAGGACACTTCGCCCTGCAAATCGCGACTCGATGATGTCCATCACACGTGCGATCTTGGTCTCCGACCTGATGCCGCTCGTGAGCTCGATGAGCGTTCGCAGTCCGGGCAGCTCGCGCTCCGCCCACACCTTGAGCTGGAGCTGCTCGACGAGCTCCGCCTCGATCTCGGGCAGCTTGTCGGATTCGGCGAAGTCACCCGACTCATAGGCCGTGATGAACTCGTCGAACTTCTTGTTCTGGCCGCGCTCGGCCTCGACCGACTCGACCCGCTTGTCGAGCTTGTCCTTGCGGCGCGTCAGCGCATTCCGGATCGCGGCGATCGAGCTCGACGCGAGCTTCTGCATCGTGATGAGCAGGAGAACGACGAGCCTCTTGTCCTTTTGGTCGAGTGACTCAGCGTAGGCCATGCCGCCGCGGATGAACCTCGTCAACTCATCGTAGAACCTGCGCTCCTCGTCGCTCCACACGAACTTCTCGGTCGTCGCGGTCTGTCGTTTGAAGATACGCTCGCCCTTCATGTTGGTGACGAGCGACTTGTTGTTGCGGATCACCATGTGTCGCAGGTGTGGCAGCGCGTCGCTGAGCTCGTCGTCCTCTGAGATGAGGTCGGGTCGAAGCAGCTCGAGCAGGCGCATGAACGCGTAGTCGTGACCCCGATGCGGTGTACCGGTGAAGAACAGCATCGCCATGGCTCGCTTGCGCTCGACGATCGCCTTCACGAGGCTATAGCTGAGGGTGTCCTCCTGGTCCTCTCGCGAGTTGAGGCGATGCGCCTCGTCCACAACGACCGCGTCGAACGGCTCGGCCTCCAGCAGGCGCTTCCAGCGGCCTCGATAGTCCGCTCGAAGGGTCTCGAGCGAGGCGATGACATACGGGTGGACCTTCCAGAAATTGCTCGTCGCCGTGTCACTCTCGGACGTGTAGATGGTCGCCCGCAGGTCGAACTGCTCGAGCATCCTTTCCTGCCACTGAGCGGTCAGCCCGGCCGGGACGATGATGAGGACGCGCCGCAGCCGGTTCGCCCCCCGCAGCGCAGTCAGGATGAGCCCGGCCTCGACCGTCTTTCCAAGGCCCACGTCATCGGCGATGAGCCAGCGAGGCGGCCAGGCCTCGAGGACCTTGCGACATACCCAGAGCTGATGCGGCAGGAGCTGGATCCGCGAGCTCGAGAACACACCCCAGGTCTCATTCGCCGACCGGATAGCCAACGCCAGGAGCCGCGCCACACACTCGATGGGCGGCCGCGCCACCGGGGTCGCGACCTGGGTCAACACGTCGGCGACCTCGGTCAGGTCAGACTCGAGGCAGCTCTCGATGCCATGCTCGAACCTGACGATGATGGCCGGATGCGCGAGCGCGATGATGAGTCCGCGACCGAATCGGGCGTGGGTCACGGGGCTATTGATGCTTGGGGTCACGTGTTCTCCTTCTTCCGGACGACCTCAAATCGGTGGACTGCGACGTCGAACGCGCCGCCGAATGTGAGGTCCTCGACCTCGTAATCCGATTCCTCGGCCCACTTGACCAGCGCCTTGTTGGTCTCGAGGGACCAATCTTGTGCCGAGTCGATGCCCTCCGAGACTCGCAGCGTCTGATTGAAGAACTCTCCCACATGGTTCTCGCGAACCCAGGCGAAGCGATGGAGACGCCCGTCCTCGATCACGCCCAATCTCAGAAGCTCACGAAGGACCCATTGGCTTCCCTTCGGCATTCGCGCGCCCAGCGAAGGCACGCGATAGAAGCCGCCTGCTCCGGAGAATGCCACGTCACTCTTGGGTGAGAGCATGGTCCTTAGCTCCGTGAATTCGTGATCACGTCGTCTTGGAAGTCCGAGGTAGATCTCCCGGTAGACCTCGAGGTGACGAGCACACTGGAAGAGGAGTGGAATGAGGTGGTACCAGTCCTGATACTCGTCGTCGGGCCGCGCGACAACCCGCTCGATCAGCATGGCCCAGGTCGCGGCGTCCTTCGGCTGCTCCACCATGAGTGTCCAGACATTCTCCTCGGAAAGACGCCGAAGGAAATTGCCATAGGTGTTGTGGTGGGTGCGACCGAAGCGGCGAGCGGCTCCAAGCGTGAGGAGTCTCAGCCAGGCCTCGTTGTCGTTGGACTTCAATCGGTCTCGGAGCTTGTCCGAGCTCGGCTCTTGATAATTCGATTCGTTGTACGTGCGAGTCTGTGCGGCTGAGTTGCGCTCCCACCACTGGTAGGCCTTGCCTAGAAGGCTTGGGTCGTAAGGCTCTTCGCCATCATCCTGCACACCATCGGCAGATGGGTCGGCGCCGCGCTGCGCCATGACCTTCTTCTCTGCGCGCGTCGCCGGACGAAGCCGATTTTCGATGGCATCCGCTTCGGCGACTGTGGCAACCTTGCGAGTCTCAGCGTCGTCCAGCGCCGCCATGGAGAGCCAAGTAAGGGCTTTGGGGGCCAGCAATTTGCAGACACCATCGGCCTGGGCTCCGCGAGCGAGGTAGCGCAACACAGCGTCTCGCTCCTCGGGACTCACGGCGGCCGAAGCCCATGTCGCGATCGTTTCAGGTGTGATGGCGATCGGACCACGCGCAGTCGTCGCCAGGTCCAACACCTTCGGCCCGACCGGCTCGATGACCATACCTTTCGGCGCGATCTGGGATATGAGGTGCTCGTCAGTGCCGGCCGCCTTCGCAATGATCGTCTCTTTTGCGGTTCGGAATCGACCATCTCGGCACATGAACTCGAACCAACCGGCCCACGCGTCCGAGATTCCGAGTTCGACCAGGTCGGAGAGCGCGCCCGCATAGTCTTCCGTGGCAACCCGTCTGGGCAGGAAGTCGATGATGTTCTTGGGCGTGAGTTGCGAGAGGTTCTTGGGGGTGCAACCGATCTGGTCCAGCAGCTTGGCTTGCCGCTCTGAGATTGCGTTGCCTGGCTCTGGCCTTGTCAGACCGGCGCCTATCTCGAGTTGGGAGGCCAGTCGCCTGAGGACATCCTGCTTGGAGCAGAGCCTCGCGTCGACCACCCACCTGACCGAATCGAGTTGGACAAGCCGCTTCCAGCCTCCGGGCAGGTCGCTCGGAACGCCACGCTCAAGCGCGACAGAGTGGAGGCCAGTTCGCGCGACGACCTTGTCGAGCCGGTCGCGATCATCGTCCCCCCTGATGGCGTTCGATAGCAGGGTCCAGAGGCCGTCCCAGAAGCCATCCCAAGAAGCTCCGTCCGCTTCGAGCCCCAGCGCCTTTGCGGTCCTATCGGGCTCTGCTTCAGCGAGCCTCGAGAGCTCACCGAGCGCTTCCCCGAGGGTTTCGCCGAGGCGAAGCGCGACCTCTTCATTGTCCGCCTGGTAATTGGCAGCCAGACCCGTCCGACCGATGTCGACATGGAACGGGCCCGAGAACGCGAAGCCAGACTTCCAGTGGATGGCTGTCGGCGCCGTCACCCAGAGGGTCGGGAGCTCGGAGGACAGAGGCTTGACGCGGCCATCGTGGACTGCGAGCGCCACCGCGAGCCTGCGTTCTCCCACTTCACCCTGCGCGACAAGGTACCTGGCCGTCACGGGGACTTCAGGCGAGCGGACGCGCCCAATGAGGAGCCGACTTGATTCGAAGGAAGTCTCCCAGCCCACCTCCTTCTTGTCTGCGAAGATGAACCGACGAAGCGCCTTCGTAAAGATGACGAGGAGAGGGGACGCCACCTCGAACTCTGACACGAGCTCCGCGACCTTGACGTCTGAGCCAGGCCTGATCGGTAGCAGGAAACGCGTCGGCGGAAGCGTCTCATGTGCGAGCTCAGCTGGGTCATGTTTCTCGGCAATGGGAAGGAGGCCCGCACCCACTGAAAAGCACAGGCGTCCGCTGCGGATGTATGGACGATCCGTGAGCAGGTAGACCGACTTGAAGCCGAGACCGAAGCGTCCCGTCGCCTTGGAGTCCGTCGTCTTCTGCGAGACGTTGAGCATCAACATGGCCTGAAGATCGAGGTCATAGCTGTGCCACTCACCCCGCCGATCGGGTCCCACGTCGTTGATCAGGCGACCGAAGTGGATGACCTTGAGCTCGGCGTCGGAACCGTGAACGATGAATCGATCATCGCCAGGCGACGCGGTTCCGAGGAGCCAGCGCTGCTGAACCACGGCGTCGTCCGCATTTTGGACGAGCTCGAAGAGCACCCGCTGCTCCGAGTAGTGATAGTCTGCTGTTAGCTTCCTCCGAAGGCCATTCAGGATGGCGGTCTGAATCGAGTCATACTGCGGTAGTCGCACGAAGTCGGTCAAAAGCTTCTCGACCTTCTTCAACTCCTTCGTGACGGCGCGCTTCTTGGCCGTCTCATCGAGATGGGAGCGCTTCGACTTCTGGGCGTGGATGAGGACGCTTTCGAGTTCACCATCCCGCTGCCTCAGATGCTGGATCTGTGCGAGCGTCTCTTCGAGCTCTTTGGACTCGGCTTTGATTGGTCGCAAATGAGCGGGTAACTCATAGATTATGGTCTTGACTACTGCATCGACGCCAACCTGGGTGCTGTCACCATAGCGGGCCAGGAACTCGTCGAGCGCACCTGTTGGCTTCTTGCCTGGGAACAGCTTGGGAAGGGCGAGGTGCAACATCGAGCGAAGCTCCTGTGCGAGAACCTCGCGAACCTCCGCACTGACATGCCCAGGGTCACGGAGCTGAAGCAGACTCTCTTCTCGATGCCGAATTCGTTCGGCATGCACGAACACGGACTGTGTATTGAGCCGAACACTCAGATGCTCGCCTGTTACCGCTACGACCGCTAGTTCCCGGTCGGAAGCAATGACCCGAACGGCGACCCTGGCCTCTCGCATGACTGACTCGAAATCCGGAACCATGGGTTCGAGGCCGACTTGCAGAATGTGCTCTCGAACCCCTTCCACAGTAACACTGCCGGTCCTGGGGAAGGAGCTTCGCGCCAGATTCACGATCCGGTTTTCATGGCCGTCTCCAAGAATCGAAAGAAAGATGCCGACCAAAGGAAGCAGATCCTGGCTTGCCCACCGATGATCGAATAACCGAGCGAGCACTTCGGGGCTCCGCTGCCAGCTCGCTTGTTGCTTTACTCCAGGATCTGCTTTCCCAGGAGCGTTCGCGATGGATTTTGGGATCCTATCGTGATCAAGGGCCGAGTAGTACTTTGGCGCAGGCGCGTGTTCTGGGGCGCTCGTTTCGCTCAGCATCGAGATCTCACCAGCTCTAACGAATTTGCCTCGGGAGTTCCGCAGCTTCAGGAACGCGAGCTTCGCGGGCCCGAAGTCGGGGTGCCCTATGAATGCGGTGAGGTAAGCTAGGAAGACGGACTCCTGGAGCGAATCAGCATCGGGCTCGGTCAGAGCCTTCAAGACCGACTTGAGCGTATCGAGCGACGCTGGACCCTTGAGCCGCTTGGCAGCCTTTAGAGCGAGAGTCGTGGAGAGCCGGTTGACCGCGCCGATGAGCCGCCACCCATCGTTCGCGCCTTTGAGGTCGTCGAGTTCGAACCACTCCCGCCGGAAATCGACGATTCCGATCGACGGCCCCTCTGAGAGCGAAGGGGCTCCGAGGGCGTCGACGATTCGTTCCGCACACTCGTGAGGCTGCGGAAATAGCCCTGCGATATCGGAAATTTCCTGAATTTGCGTGGAATCCGCGAGCTCCCGTCTCGGAACCATCCCTACACGACGCAGTTGAAGGTCATCGAAGAGTTCTTCGGCGTGAGTCCAAACGTTTTCCGGGGCAACCAATGCGCCGTCACGCCGTCCTACCCACGGCGTGGAACGACACTTCATGATGTCTTGCTTCGTCAGCGCCGACCCAAGCTCTACCAAGCCCGTGACGACCAGAGCTTGCCTCAGTTCGCTTGAAGCATCGAGGGCGAACTGAAGGTGGGTATGCCAGGTCCAGGGGGCGATTCGGTCCTTCTGATGGAGTTCGAGATTCTGCTGCTCGCTCAGGATGAGGATGTCGAACGTATCGCGAAGCGCCGGTGTGGGCTGGATGTCCGCCACCCGAAACAAAGGTGGGTGCCCCGGCGCTGTGTGAGGACGGGCTCCGCGCGCGGTCCGGTGAAGCGGCGCGGAGTCCCAGAGTGGGGACCGCGCCAAGTGGTCGGAGAGCCAGTTCGCGAACTCTGATGAGGCCCAACAGAGCGGCGCAAGAGTGTTGAGCTGATGACGTTGAGCGAGCGCGCCGACGATCTCCAGGACCAGGTCTCGAAGGCCCTGTTGGGACGGGGTCTCGATCCCAGCAGGGCGAAGGGTTCGTGGTGCCACCTTCTCGCGGAGGACCTCGCTGATTCTTTCGTCGATGCACCGCCACGAGTTCTGGGCTGCCGACATCAGGCTTGCAAGGTGCGGGTCTTGTCCCAGCCACAGAACGGCTGGGTCCCGTCGATGTTCGGGGTCACCGTGCAGCAGATAGCGGAAACCGAGCCGAGCGCCTTGGTCCTGAAGTTCGTGTTCGAGCCCACCGGCCTCTATCAATTTGGACACGACCTTCAGACGCTCGGAGGCGCTTGCTGAGACTGACCGCGCGGTCGCCAACAGGGTTAGCAGGTCCCGCGTCGAGGCGGCCTTGACACGGTGGAGAAACGACAACAGGTGAGGCCGGACGCGCAGCACATCGATTCCGGTCGTGACCTGGATCATGACGTCGAGCAGCTTGTGTCTCTCTTCGAGGAATGCTTTGCCGTCAAGCGCGACCAGTTCGTCTGCCGAGAGCACTTGGGTTCGGCGCTCGCGCACCCAGTCACCCGAGAAGAGCGCAAGGCGCCTGAGGCCAGGCAGAGACCTTAGGTGGTTCTGGGTGATGGTTTCGATGACGGCCTTGAGCGCAAGCTCGGTCCCCGACGCCTTGGATTCGACGAGGTTCCGAATCAGCTCGACGATGGCACCTTCCTCCCAGGGGATCGTCTCGGGTGCCTCAACCTCCAGCGGGTGGCGAATGAGGAGAAGTGGACTAGCGCGCGCTGCGCTGCTGACAACCGCAAGGGGCACCTCGGCCGGCGCGAGCAGGAACCCCTCGGCCGGGACCAGCGCCAACACCTCCTCCCACGTTCCCGAGGTCTGCACGGGGTCGGTGCCGGCTGCCAAAGCCGCGCGCATGGCAATGTGAACCTGACGACCCAGGGTCTTCTTGACGTCCGCGCTCAGCGACTTCGCAAACATCAGGAGATAGTCGAGCGCATCGTCGTCCTGCAGTACCGCCGCGAGTGCCTCGTTTGAAAGCAACGGGCGCAGAGCGCCGATTGTCCAAGCGGACTTCCTGTCTGTCTTCGTGAGCGCGCGCGCGTTGTCTTCGGCCACCGCGGTGGTCTCGTCAGCGGCGCTGAGAAGAAGGTCTCGCACGACCTTGGCTCCGGCCGATGATGCGGCGGGGATCCTCAGCAACCGAATGGACTCGCACGCAACAAGGCGCCAACGTGTCCCTGAAGTCGACGTCATCGGGATGAGCTCTTGCGATGAGCAGATGGCGTCTCGATGAACTCGCCAGACCTCACTCTTGGCGACCTGCTCGACGAGTGTGCGAGCATGGCTCGCGTCGAGGGCGGAGTCAGGTGATTCGAGCACCTGGGAGACCAGCGGGAGCAAACACCCGAGCGTGACGGTGTCCCGGAGCGCCCGATTGAAGCCCTCTCGGACGAGCGCCTCATTCGTAGCTTCCTTCAGTTCGGCCGGTCCGGGATCATCCCGTCCCGGCAGCGTCCGACGGGAGTGGTCAGGCAGAAACGCACCGTGCAACAAGAGGCCCCATCCCGAAGAGCCGAATGGCTCGCCCATCGGGAGGTAGGTGGCCCAGCGCGCTTCGAGAGCGGTCTTGCGTCCTTCGAAACGCACCAGCGTGGCCGCCCCATGTGGCTCGGCCTTCTCACGCTCGGAGACAGTAGCGCCGCCGTCGGTCCATTCGTCGATTCTGGGCCACTTGCCGTGGTCCAGCCAGGCCGAGACGGCCGGAGTTGGCGCCAGCCGCTCATACCCCCAATAGCTCCCTTTGAGCTTGCCGTTGACCTCGAGCTTCCCGCTCCACGAGCGCGGCCAACTCAGCGCGGGGTCGCCGGGCCTGCCAAGGCGTCCATCGGGCGAAGCGCTCGTTGTCGTGACGAGCTCGTAGCCTGCCCCGAGCTGCGCGGCGGCCATCACCTCAATGGACTTCACCGAACGCAGATGCGGGAGGAGCGATAGGGCCCGTGCACCTTCTCGCAACATGGTTTCGAACCGCTGCGGCTCGTCGCCTGCTTGCTTGATGAAGGAACGGCCCTCATCCCCGTGGCCATGACTATCGAGGCGATAAGGTAGGACGAGTGCCAACCAATGCAGACTCGAGCCGATGATTTCGGCGAGTGCCGTGCGAAGCCTGTCGAAGTCAGCAGGGTCTTCCCAGTCCGGTTGGTAGCGATCGCGTTTGGCCTCGGGGTCGTACCACGGATTCAGGATGCCTTGGCGCAACACGCCATCGCTGCCGATACCAGTGAAGATGAAAGCCTCGCACAGGTGGAAGATGCTCTTCTGACCGACCCCGAACCGACCGATTTTCATCCGGTCTTTGGCCTTCGTCCCGGTCGCGAGCTTGCTCAGCCCGCGTCGGTCGGCTTCGCCAAATGGGCCGTCATTGAAGAGGACCAGCATCGGTCCTCGCAGGAGCGGATTTTGCGCGTTGGGCAATCCGTTTTGAGCCAGGATGAAGACCGAGCGCGACGCCCCTGCGTCATCTGCGTTCTGGAGCAGCTCTTTGAGGAGCACTGCGCCATCCACACCGAACGCATAGTCTTGAAGCCGGTTCCGGATGCCGTTGATGATGTCGGACGCGGTGTGCTCGTAGTTTCCCATGGGTCCTCAGTCGTCGTCGGTGGTTGCATCGGTGGGGTCGGGGGGTTCGTCGGTGGTGGGGTCGGGGTCGTCGTCGAGGGTGAGGAATGTCGGGGGTGACAGCGTTGTGAGGAGGTTCTGACGGGCGGTGAGGAGGCCGGGGTGGGACGTGACGAACGTCTCGCGGGCTGTGGGCTCGGTCGGGGTGAGGAGGTGGAAGTCGGTGCCTTGTTTCTCCAGGAGGGTGAGCTCAAGGGACCAGCAGGCTTGGGGGTGGGTCGTCCAGAGGCCTGGCTCGGTGAGGGTGAGTGAGGGTTGGGGGGCCTTCTTTCGTGAGCTGCGAGTGTCAGTGGGCGATGGCGCGGCGCGTATGGGCACCGAGGTCGCTGAGGTCGTTATGGGCGGTCACCGAGGGGGGAAATGCGTCGAATCGGGCGCGCAGGTTGGTCATCAGGACCTCGATGCGCGGGAGCGAGCGGACGCCGAACCAGTAGTCGTTGAATGCGGACCTGGCGAGGTTGGCGGGCGATCGGGGCCCGTGTGTCGGGGAGCAGCACTCCCAAAGTGGGGTAGCCGGTAGGCCGTGGCGATGGGGGTCAGCGCCGAGACGAGGTTGTCGACGAGCGCGGTCAAGGAGGCTGGCGGGGAGCCGTGAAGTCGGCGACCGACGGAGGTCGTCTCGGTCTCGTGTCGAGGGGATTTGCAGACCCAGGTCTCGAAGCGATCGGGCAAGGAGGATCTGGTCCGGGTCGGACGCGTTTCTGCGCGCGGCGACGTGGACCCGGCGAGCGGCCTCGAGGAGTGCGCGGAATATGGCCCACGGCCAAGTGGTGGGGAGGAGGCGACGGAATAAATCCTCGCCCCCGAACTCGCTGGCGAGGTCGGTGTTCCACCACCTGAGGCGGGGGTCGTCGACACCGGATTCGCCGGCCCAGGCGATGATGAGCTGGGCGGTAAGGGCGTGGTCGAGGTCGATTGCTGAGGAGGGCATGGTCGGTGTCAGGCTCCGATGCGAGGGGATGTGAAGTGCGGCGAGGGTCGCCCCTCGAGGGCGGCGAGGTCAACCCTGGACGGACTCTATCGGGCGGCCCGACGGGGACGGCGCACTGAACAGATGTGTCTGAAGGCTGGCTCTGAAAAGTAGGCTCGGCCTCAGACCTTCTTGTAGAGGTTGTGTTCGCCCTGCGGACACTCGTCGCGCATGAGCGCGAGGCATCGCCTGATGCTGGCGACGCTGGTGCCGTAGGACTCGGTCGTGTGCTGGCAGCGGCTGCAGGTCGCCATCACCGACGGCAGCTCGGTTCCGTTGTCGTTTTCGAGGATGATGTGGTTGACGACACAAGGGACTCTGTCCGGCATAGAGGCGGCTCCGGGTTGGGATGGATGTGGGGTTCCGCGTTGCCTAATCCACACGAGTTGAGGTGATTGGCGCGTAGTGTAGCCGCTCATCACAACGAGTTGAGGTGATTGGCGCGTAGTGTAGCCGCTCATCACAAAACGCGGGATTTTGGACCGGCCGGGTCTGTGGCTTCACACGACCTGAATCTGCGTCCGAGCCGCGCCGGGTATCGCGGAGGTCCATCGTGGACGATCAGGAAGGTGCGGTCGTGGCCGCGCCCGCAGGAGGCGCACCGGGGCAATGGAGGGCCGTTCCGTTCCAACCCCGCCGAGCCCCCGCGAGAGCGCTCCATTGGACGTCTGGAGGGCTTCTCAGGTCTGCCGCTGCTGGGCCCCTGACCTGATGGGTAATGCGTCACGATAGGCGCGGAGACGACGTCGCGCTCGGCTGGCCAGCGCTGTTCGAGGAGGCCTGGGCGACTCTCCTCGCCGTCGTCTTTCGGGCACCTGCACTTGCTCACGGCGCGCGAACTCGCAGCCTCAAGCGTTGACGCCAGGCCGCACTCGGCCGACCTATGCTCTTTGCTACCGTCCCCTGGGCGGCGCCCGCCCTCGTCGCCCTCGGCGCGCACGCATGCCGCTTCGAGGGTGAGCGTTGACGGAGGGTCGCGCTCGGCCAGCCGACACTCCTTGCCGCCGTCCCCCGCGCGCCGCCCGCCCTCGTCGCTCACCGAGGCAGCCTCGGCGGAAAGCTTTGCCGGCAGAGCGCGGCTTTCGACCCGCTGTCGCTCGCGGTAGCGGGCCTGGCGGGCCGCATGAGCCTGACGCCCCGCGATGCTCTGCTGATACCGGTGGCCGGCCTCTCGCACCCTCCTGCGACGGGTCTCGTCACGGCATGACGACGAGCAGTAGCGTCGGGTCCACCCGCAGCTTCGGCACACGCGAAGAGGCGCCCACACTCTGGGCCGGCGCACCCTCGAAGACTGTGAATCGTGACCGACTCCGTCATGAGGCTACGTCCGAACCTGAGACAGCACTCGGCCGGAGTCTCGGTTAGCTGGAAAGGTGTTCAGGACGCCTGTCGGCTGGGTCCAGAAAGCCGCGTTTCTCGGTGACCGTCTACAGTGGAAAAGCGCTTCTCCGGGACCACGGCGATGACGATGCCCAGCATGAGGCCGGCAACAGCGACACCAAACAGGAAACTGTAGAGGAGTCGACGGTTCATGGTTGCCTTCTTGGCGCCTCGACGGCGAATGGTCAAATCAGGACGCGTTGGTCGGCCGACTGATGACCGCGGGCCATTGAGCTGGTGGCGAGTCTTTGTGTGACCGCGGTTCGCGGTGGCCACGCGACTGAGCCGCGACGCCTCGCCCCGAGACCTGCAATCAAGCGAAGTCTTCAGTTGCCAGAGACGACCCTTGGAATGATGCCGGACTTGGAGTCGCGCGGTGGCTGAAAGAGGACACGTGTCGCGGCGAGACCGTCATTTGCAAACTTGCGCTGGACGTAGCGAGCGAAGTCCCGCTCGTGCGTCGACACGAAGATCTGAAACCCGAACTGCCTCGCCATCAGCCGCAGCGTTTCGACCAGGTTGGATGCGTGGACCACGTCGGAGAACTGCGATGGGTCATCGAGGAGCACGGCCGGCCATCGGCTCCAGGGAAACGCCAGCGCCATGCTGAGCTGCATCGCCAGCCCGACTCCCGCCAATTGCCCTTCGCTTGCGCGCGCTGCGAGCGGAGTCGTGCCGTCTGCAAGCGTCTCGTTCACGTGGGTCTTTTTCGCCTTCTCGCGCAAGTTGAGGACTGCAGACGCAATATCGGGGTCAACCACAAGGGAGCGCAGGAGGCGGGCAAAGATGGGGCCAAGACGAGTGTTGAGCTCGTCTCGCATCGTCGCCTTCTTCTTCTGGGCTGCCTCCGACATCTTGTCGGCAGCATCCCGCACTCGATCGATTGCTGCCTTCGCAGACTTGGCAGCTTCGACTTCGGACGCCAGTCGGCGTGTGTGTTGGCTCCAGGCCTCGTCCCCGGTGCCGCCCGCGTCCGCGTCGAGGGCCTGACTCAGCTCGTCGAGGTTCGCCGTTGCGAGCCACTCGTTCAGTCCGGCTATGAGCCGCCGGAACACCCCAAGTCGCGCGGTCGTCTCGGCTCGTTGGCGCTCGAGGTCGGCGATTGCGCCTTGTAGGGCGGCGGTCGACGGCTCGCCGACGATCGCGGTCCGTTCCCAATCGGCTTCGAGACGGGCGCTATGCGCCTTCACCGCCGTTATCTCGTTCTTGAAGTCCTGGATGCGCGTGATGACCTTTGCGACCTCACTCGATTGCTCCGCCACTCGCTCGACCAGTCGCACGTGTTCGGCCTTCGCGGCGTTGAGCGCGAGGTCTGCCTCGCTGAGCTGTCGCTGAAGGTTGCCATGAAGATCGGCGGCTGGGATTCCGGGTCCAATACCCAGTTGCTCTCGGGCAGCGACAATCGCAGCGCGCATACGAGTGCTGCGAGACTCTGCATCGCTGAGCGCAGCTCGATCACGCTCCATTCGCTCGTTGACCGTTGCGTAGGCACGCTCGACGTCGCGAACGATGGTTTCGAGAGCCTCCGAGCTCTGGCTGGCCGGACCCGGAAGGGGGACGAGAAGCGCCAATATTGCGCGCTTCTCCTGTTCCTCCAACTCCAAGTCATTGCCTAACGTCAGGTCATCGGGTGCGAACGGGAGTGAGGCGCGGGCGGCGCTCAGTTGATCTTCAAGCGCCGCGATGCGTCGTTCCAGGCCACCGGCCGCTGCGTCCTGGTCCTTCAGCCGACTCGCGGCGACCGCCCTCTCCGCGTCCGGGGCGGCCTCCAACGCACGCGCTTCGCCGAGCCTGTTTTCAGCCTCTTCGAGCTGGGTGTCATTCGTACGTCCGACCCGGGTTGCGCGTTCGAGGAGGTCACCCGGCGCGTAGTCCGCAGAGCACAGTGGACACTCAACGTCCTCGTGTCGCAGATGTGAGGCGAGTTGAGCCACGAGGACACGAACCTCGGTAGCGTTCTTCCGCAGCGCCGCCGCAGACTGCTCGGCGACTTCGCGGCGGAGTCGGGCGTTTGTCGATAGGGTTTCGGCTTGCGAGAGCGCTTTTCGACTCTCCTCGGCCGCCGCTCGAGCGGACGCAAGCTCCGTGGTGAGCGACGTGAGTTCTGACCCGAGCGCCAGGACCCGAGTCAGCGTCGATTTCGTTTTGGCGATCTCCCCGAGACGATCTTCGATTCCGCGCCTCTGCAGCTCCCACGTCCGACGCGATTCTAACGCGTCGCGCGCGGAAGCCAGTCGTAGAGTTTCGGACTCGGCCATGCGGCGCGTTTCGGCGAGCTGGAATCCGAGGTTTTCGGTCTCCACCTGAAGACGGGGGAGGTCCAACTCCTTCTGAATCAGGTCGCGTGCGAGCGTTTCGAGACGCTCGAGACGCTCGCATGTTGCCCTCAGGGACTCGAGTTGGGCCGTGTGTCCCGCCTCTTCACTACGGGCCGCGGCGAGAAATCTCTCTGCGCGCTCCAGCTCACGAAACAAGTGGCTGGCGTTAGCTTCTTCGGCCAACAAACGGGACTTGCAGCTGTGCCACGCTCCGGGGAGCTCTCCGAGTCCCGTCAGCAGGTTCCGCTGTTGTTCTTCGTTGGCCAATTCGACCTGCGCCTCATCGATTAGCTTGCCCAGGTCGTCGATGAGTCGTCTCGCCGATGCAGCCGTGCCGAGCTCGAAGCTGCCATCGAACCCGATCGTGGGCTTTTCGTCGTCTGATAGCTGGGCAAGCACAGCGGCGGGTGAAACGCCCTCGCCGGCCGCTCGCGCAGCCGCGACCTTTGTCTGGTGCTCGTCGACCCTTCGTTTCCACTCGGCGAGTCGAGCTTCGGCTTCCTGAGTGGCCTTGGTTTGGTTGTTCGACCTTGTTGTTAGCGGGCTCTTGACCCCTTGGACCGACGTGGAGAACGTCTCGATGTCCGAGTATCCGGAAACGCATGAAAGCACGCTCTCCCACAGGTCTTTGCCGGACATCTGGAGCAGCCTGGCGACGGGCGACTGCGGCACGAGGTGGGTGCCTCTCAGGAAGCCCGAGAGGTTGGATGCATTCAGTGACCAAGCCTCCGGGTTGCGAGCAACGCCGAGTCCCGCCAAATGCGGCGTTGACCTATCCCACGTTACCTCAAGACCGGGCTGTTCAGCCGAGCCGGCGTACACAAGTCCCAGGCGACACTGCGCATTCTCGCCCGCGGCTTCCCGGGTCACATACTCCGTGATGGGCACCTTCTGGTCGGCGCCAGCCAGGTCCCAGCGATGGACCTTGCCGCACAGCGCCATCTCGACAGCTTCGAACCAGGTCGTCTTTCCCAGGCCGTTCGGGCCATCGAGGACGACCACGCCTGGGCCCGGGGGAAACTCAATCGCAACGTCGCCATACGCACGGAAGTTCGTTGCCCGAAACGACTTCAAGTAGATGCTATCGGTACTCATGGGGTCTTGCCCGCCTGGGCCGGCGTCGCGCCCACTTCCAAGAGCCGCTCGGCGCGCGCCGACGGGCTCATGCTTGGTTCGAGCAGGATAGTTCGCCACGCGTCTTCGAACGAAGGTTCCGCGCCGGCGGCCAGGATAGCGTCTATGGGCGAGAGGTCCGTCCCGCCGCCTGTCGCGGCGCGTGCCAACGGCTCGAGGAACAATTGCCGAAGGACATCTTCAACCCCTCTTTCCCACTTCGATGCGTCAGCGTCGGGCAGCCAGACCACGACGCGCGCGAATGCTTGGTTCCCTTCGAATTGCCGTTCGGCATGCAGCCATTCTGCGCGCTCAAGTGCCCCGGTCGGCGCGATGAGAACCACCCAGATCTCGAGCTGCTCGGACTCTTGCAACTGCGCTCTGAGGTTGACGACCCTGGCCATGACCGAGACAAAGTCACCGTCGCTCATGGTCGTCGTGCTGATAGGCGCGACGACGTAGTGGCGGGTGGTTCGTCGTGGGAACTCGACTTTGAGGACCAGGACGTCAACGCTGGTCTCGCTTTGAGCCTTCGACTCGACGACTGAAACCCCACCGACAGCCCCCAATGTTTGAAGCTCTGTCGTGTCGAGCAGCCTGATGCTCACGTCGGGTTCGGCCGCTCTGAGCGTCTCATCGAGCCTTCGGATGACGAATTGAATAGGGGCAATTTCAGGCTGCATCTTCTTGCTCCTTCCAAGCCTCGATGGCGCTCTCGAAGGTCGCCTTCGCTGGGACACCTTGTTGAGCTGCGATCTCATCCGACACAAAGTTCACTACAGCCACCTCGCCCTGGTCGCTCTCAGACAATAGCGCCTGCATGCTAATGAGCACGCCCGAAGGGGACGTTGTCGACAAGGCTGGAAAGCCCACGACCGTTGTGATGCTCTTGGGTCGCGCGTTCCTCATGACATACCCGACGTCCATGTTGCGGACGAGCACGATTCCCGGCGGGGACAAGAGATCCGCGCCGTACCAACTCAGCGGTCGTATCTTGCCGCGATTCTCATGGCCCTTCTGCGCAGCGGTCTCGAGGGCCAGGGCGCGAACTGGCATTCGACGAATCCGTGTGATGGAGTGCTTGCATTCTGCTGGAACCGAGCCGATTTCCGTCGGGGTCTCCGGAAACGCCCGCGCAAGCGTCGCGAGTGACAGAACGACATCGACAACGCCCTCTAGCAGCCGAGGACCAAGCCGAAGTCGACCGTCGACCTGTTCGGGTTCCCACCACCCCTTCAGAACTCGTCTCAAAAGGTTCGCTTGTTCGGCGAATAGGAGGGCCTTTGCGGCAGCTACCGAGGCATCCACGATGGTACCTTGCGACCATCCGCGCTGTTTCACTCGAATGTCGACCTCTTCCGACACAAACCGGTCCATAGCGTCATGAAGGGTGTTCGCGAGCGTCGCAGCGTCGGTCGCTGTCGATGGCTTGGGGCGCAGTGTGGGGCGGAACTCCTGATAAGCGTTCGCTTTCATTAGCTCCGCGTTCTGTCCTGCACCGCACCCCACTGTGAAGCCCGTGAGCCAACGCGCCAATTCGAACCACTCGGAGACGGTGCACACCGAATGGGGGCCGCATGGCAAATGGGCCAACAGGCGGATTGCGGCGGCCCAGACAACCCTTGTCTCTTCGAATTCTTCGCCCGGCCTGAATCCGATCCGTAGCGCCGCAGGACCGGTCATGGACCAAACCTTGCGAACGTGGTCATGAGCAGGTGGGGTGTCGACGGTTTGCGAGTCTCCCCAAACGCCGCGGGTCCAAAAGAGTCCATCTCTCGAGCATATGGTGAGCGCCTTCAGCAATGGCCGCGGTTCGAGCGCCGAGGCCTCTGAAAGGAGGTCGTGGACTCGTATCGCACCCTCTGGAACGGCCCTTCCGAGCAAGTACAAAATGTGGGATTTTGCCAGCTTGTGAAGGCCAAAGAGACGACTTGCCACGGAGTTCAACTCGTCCTGAAGTACGCTCTCCGGCCAAAGGTCAACTTTCATGCGTGCGACCAGGTTGCTGGCTTGGGCGTAGTCCCCGCTGAACCTTGCTGCAACAGCCTCGAGCCATCCTCGCTGGCCGTCCGTCAGGTTTGCGCCCTTGTTCGAACCGATCTGGGTCGCAGAGCTACTGTTGCATTCATCGCGAAGTGTCCGGAGGTCGCGAATCGAAAGCCCCCCGCCTGCCAAGTCCACCTTCACATCGTCCGTAGGTAGGCAGACGACGAACTCGATCCTATCGCTCGGGACGACGACGTCATCGTAAGTCCCCGGCGACATCGAGATGGCGTGCGCCTGGTCGAACAACAGCATGAAGTTCTCAGCTGGGCCACCTGCGCCACCGCTCTTGAGGGTCTTGGCCGTGAAGTCACCATACTGGTGCTTCACCTGATAGTGGCGCGCGTAGAAGCTGCCCTCGCGAGACCCCACCTCCACGATGTCGTCCCATCCGTCGACCGCGGCCTCTCGGTACACCATAAACGGGCCGTCCGAGAGATTGGCTTCGGCGTCGATGAGGTGGAGAAGCCGCAGCACGATCAGGTCTTTCGCGTAGGACTCGTGCGAGTCGAGGCGCCACTTTCTTGTGCCCATGTGAGTATCTCCTCGAACAGTGGCCTATGAGCACGAACCACGCTGCGGAACTGGCGATGGATGGAACCGCGATGGGCTGGTGGTGGTGGTCACGACGGAGGCGAGAGTGCACCAAAGGCCGGCCTTTGCAAAGGCGCCATGCGCGGCCCCGAGGTTGGGTTGATCCCGACTTGGTGGCGCAGTCGCGCTGGTCGCGCTGGCTTCAGCGTGGACGGAAGGTCGCCGAGTGATGGGGGCGAGCCCGGTGGTGGGAGCGAGTCGGCGTTCAGCCGCCCAGCTCGGCGTTTTGTGTCGACGGAGCTGGCGTAGGGGCCAGAAACTGCGGTCGAAGCGAGTACGCGACGTGAGAGGTCCGTGTTGGGGACCCCGTGCGTGGATTCTGCGCGTCGGAGGTGGCCAGCGGGCGCGGGTTGTGGCGATTCCGCGGGTGGGAGATGGCCATCGAGGCGCGGGCGACCGCGATCCCGCGAGGGGGAAGTAGACGAGGCAGGGTGGGTGGGCGGGGTTCTGCCGGTGGAATGGCGAGCTGAAGCTCGGGTGACCGCGATTGCGCGTGTGGGAAGCCGCACGAGCGCGCGCTCTGGACACCTGCGACGATGCGAAGGTGCCCAAAGCGCGGCTCTGAGGCGCTGCGGTGGCCGACGTGACGGGAGTCGGCAGGATCGTGCGACTCCTTCAGGTCGTCGGCTCGGGCGGGGCGACGGGGGACGGCGGAGTCGGGGTAGCCGGGGTAGCCGGAGTGCCGACGCCGTAGTTGCGCGGGCGGTCTGGAATGACGGAGTGGATGTCGGACTCCGAGAGGCCCTCCGCCTTCCAGAAGCGCTTGAGCTTGGAGAGCTCGACCTGGGCCGAGCGGGCGATAGCTGTCAGCATCCGGTCGTAGAGCTCGACGCGCGCGGCGGGCTTGCGGGCGGCCTCGGTGGCGGCTTCGAGTTTCGCCGCTTCGGCGCGCACGGAAGCGGCCAGGGCGGGTGCGTTGGCGAGGCGTGGGTGGAGGTTGGCGTCGAGCAGCTCGGCCAGGAGCTCCATCTGTGCGGGCTGTTCGTTGGGATTCCCATCCACATAGAAGCCGGTGCCACCGGGAAAGAGCATGTCGAAATAGGGGTCGTTCTGCGGGCGGCCGAGCTCGTTCCAGATTTCGTCGGCGAGTGCCTTGATCCGGTCGTCGACGGCATCGTTGGTGGCACTTGCAGTTGCGGCGAGCGGGGCGAGCTCGGCGCGGGCGGCGTCGCGCTTGACGGTAGTGGTATCCCAGAGCGCGACCATCGGTCCGATCCGGGGGGCGGCGGCGCCCCAGGAGCCGCCATTGGTGACGGCCGCACGGGCAGCGGCGCTGGTGAGGGTGGTGCGGGTGTCTTCGATGATGCGTTCGCGCGCGGCCTTCTTATGGATGACTTCGCCCATGGGCGTCCTCCGGCTTCGAGTTGTGGTTGCGTCGCGGTGAGCGACGCGGTGTTGGAAAGCCTCTTGTTTGTGCACCTTGTTTGGGTACTTCGCAACTCGACGCCAGGAGTGGAGTGCCCGATCGCAAAGCCAACCTGTTTGACCAGCGGTGAGGACAAGCGTCTGTCAGGACGGATGACATCAAAGCCGACTGTCCGGCGAACTGGGATGGGCGCGTCAGGCTGTCGTGGGAATGGTGGTGGCGTCGGCGACCTCGCAGTGGGGTGTCGACAAGCGACCAGGGACACGAGGCAGACCATGAGCAACGAAACGAACAGTGGACAGGGCAAGACACCGATGACGCCGAGCGATGCGGCGCGAATCCAGGGCGCGGCCGACCGGAACGGAAACAACCAGGGCTTCAAAGGGCGCGCGCAGGCGGCCGGCGCCAAGAATGCCGCGGGTGCCAAGGGCGGCGGCGGCAACAAGGGCGGCGGCGGTGGTGGCGGCAACAGGGGCGGCGGCGGCAAGGGCCGCTGAGCCAAACTGAGGGGCGGGGTGGCGGTGTCGAGCCGTCGCCTCATCCCGTTTCTTCGGTTACAATCAGACTCTCTCGAAGGACAAAACGATGAGCAGCTATCATACCGCGGGCAGTGAGGTGGGACTGACCCTGCCGTTTTTCGGACGGGTCGTGGGTGACCTGGCCAAAGACGTTCGGGTGCCGCTCGAGGACCTCTCGACGTTGTCCGGGGTCGAGCCCAAGACCCTTCAGCGATTCTACAGAGGCGAGAGCATCCACGCGGATCTGGTCGACCAGATCGTGCGGGCCGTCGCCAAGGTCGCGGTGCCCGAGCGGCACCACCGAGCCTTCAGCGAGGCGCTGGTGGGATTGGGCCGCTGGTGGAACGAGGTAGCGGTTGCGGTGAACGTGAACACGTACCCTGTGACCAAGGTCGCCGACCTGGCGTGGGCGCCGCTCAGGCTCGTAGCGCTCGAGCTCGGGGTGAGGCTCGGGGCGCTTGAGGTCGCTGAGCGACTTCAGGGAGGTTCGATGCAGCCGATTTCGACCTGGCTCGAGCCGGACCTCGGGGCTTGGCTCAAGGCGAAGATGGCCGAGCGGGGGCTCACGGTCGACGGCCTCGCCGACCGGCTCGGCGTGACCCGGAATACCGTGGACGCCTGGCGGCAGGGTAAGAGCCTGCCGACCAAACACCAGGTGATCGTCGACCTGGCGAAGGCGCTCGCGTCGGATGGTGAGGAGAACCAGGACAGCGTCGTGGCGCTGCGGTTGAGAGTGGGGGTGACGGCCCTTCGCGAGCGCCTCTTCGGGCTCGTTGGGAAAGGTCGGTTCGACGATCTGCTTGCGGGTCTGCAGCTCGTCGCTCGGCGGACGGTCGAGCGCTTGGAGTATCTGCGCAACGCCTATGAGACCACCGAGCCACCCGCCGGCATGAGGGCGCTGGAGGACCTTCTGGCGTGGAAGCGGACAAACGACCTGCGCAAGAACGCACTGCCGAGCGATGCGCGGTCGGTTGCGACAGGTGGGTTGGGGAGCAGCCTCGGTCGTTCGCTCTGCGAGCACCTGGCGGGGCTCGCAGAGTATCGCCCGCAGGTGCAAGCGGACTTCGGGGCGCTTAGTGGTGGTGACTGGGTGTCGTCGATTCAGAACGTTTATCGACAGCTCGGCACGGTGGAGCACCTCGCAAGCCTGAATGAAGACGAGCTCACGGAGTTCCTGCCCCCCATCAAAGAGCGGGACGAGGGCGAGCTGCGCGAGATGATGAAGATGGTGGCACCCATCTGGACCGAGACCCAGCTCGAGCTCGGGGGCTTCGACTATGCCATTCCCGAAGGGATGCACGTCGTGAGAGTCGAGCTGCCACCTCAGATCCAGGCCATGCAGACGAGCGGGCACGCGGCGCAGTTGGAGGCGTCGGGAGACCTCCTTGGGGCGATCGCCTACGCGATGAAGGCGGTGGCACATTCGCCCGAAGCCCCCGTCTTGCGGTTCTTCCTCGGCGGATACCTCGGTCAGCTCGCCGCGCAGATGCAGTTCGCGAAGGTGCGAGGTATACGACTGCCCGGCAGGCTGGGTAAGCTGTTGATGATGGCCCCGGGGAACGTCGAAGACGTCGTGACCGACTCCCTCAAGGAGCTGGGCGAAGCGGTCCGACTAGACCCGAAGTTCGGGAACGCACGCAACGAGATCGGCATCGTGTTGTCGAGTGTCGGTCGGCATGCCGAGGCCGAGCTCGCGTTCGCCGAGGCCGAGCCGTTTCACGGAGAGCATGCCCATCACTGGTATTGCCGCGGGAAAACCCTCCTGGCGCTGGGCCGCTTCGAGGAGGCGGCACTTGCGTTCGAGAAAGCCAAGGCTCTCAATCGCGGTGACGACCACCTCGACGCGCGCATGATGCTGTCCGCGACCTGGATGGCACTTGGGCGAGGCGACAAGGCGAGGGCTGAGGGCAAGCCGGTCGAATCGCGTCGGGGCTTCCACCCGGCCGACCACTGGCAGTGGTTGTTGGCGCTGGGCGATACGGGTCGGCGGAACCCATTTCCCCCGCCCAGGAACGCCCGCGACGCCGATTGACGGTCACACGGCGCAGCCGCGGGAGGTTGTGGAGGTCGAGAGGCGGCTGGAAATCGGGAGCTGGACCGGCTGAGGTAGCGACTCCCGGGCGGGCTGGTGCACGCGTAGGAGCGGCCGGAGGCGAAATGCGGTCTTCGGGTCGCGCCCACGAGCGGGCGAGAGCGCCGCATCCGGGCCGGGAGGCGGACTCTCACCCGGGTGTGGGTCGATTTTCCGGCGGCGCGGGCATTCTCGGTGCGGGGTTGGCACAGAGTTTGTCGTGGAGTGGGCGCCCAAGGTCGGCTTCCGCCTGGTGATCGACCTCCATCAGGACTGAGTCGCGGTGCTTTGTCTCGGTTCGCGGTCCTTGTGGACTGCGGACCGGGGTCTTTTTCGCGCGCGACTGTCCGAGGGCGGTCGTGCGCTGCGTCGAAGTCCACGAACAACAGTGGCGCGCCCACGCGGCGCGAGAGGAGAGAACCGTCATGAAGATTCGATTCCATGGTGCCATCGATGAGGTCACGGGGTCCTGCTACGAGCTCGTCGACGACGTGATGAAGCTGCATATCCTGGTGGACTGCGGCCTCGTCCAGGGGGAGCACGAGGCGGATGTCAGGAACCAGAGGCCGTTCCCGTTCGACCCGAGGACGCTGACCCACGTCTTCCTGACCCACGCGCACTCGGACCACTCGGGGCTGGTGCCGCGGCTCTACGCAGGCGGCTACCGCGGGAGCGTGTACTGCACCGAAGAGACGGCCTCGCTCGCGAAATTGGTGCAGTCCGACTCAGCGAAGCTGGGGCTCGCTCCTTACTCGAAGAAGGACGTGGACGCGCAGAAGTTCCACGAGCCGTCGCAGGCCACCACCTTCCGGATGGTGTGTCCGATCGCCGCGGACTTCTTCGCCATCTTCTTCCGAAGTGGGCACATGCTCGGGGCGACCTCCATCCAGCTCCTCTGGGGGCCACGTGGTCCTAACCAGAAGGCCATTACGTTCTCGGCGGACGTTGGGCCCAATCGTGAGGACGAAGAGGTCTTCCCACTGACCGCCTTCCGGATGAACCCGTATCGAGCGGATTACCTCGTGGTCGAGTCAACCTACGGGGGGACGGTGCGCGAATCCATCACGGCCGAAGACCGCATCGCGAAACTGGAAGAGGCGGTCCGTCATGCCGTGGTCGAGCGCAAGGGTACGCTCATCATCCCGTGTTTCGCCCTCGAGCGGCTGCCGGATGTGCTCTGCGACTTGACCTTCATCTACTCGAAGACGCCAAGCCTGATGAACTCCATTCCGGTCACCGTGGACTCGCGGCTTGGGACCGCGGCGATGAGGGTCATGGCGCAGGCCATCGGGCGGTCCTACACACTCAGAGACGGCAAGCGGGTCCGGGATGTCTGGCTCGGTCGCGGAATCTTCCGGCTCCTCGGGCTCGACTGGCAATCGGGCGAACATCGCGAGCTGGTCCTCGACATGGTTCGGGAGATGTTGCTCAACGGATACGAGGCGAAGTCGCCCAGGACTGCAGCGCTGGCCCATTGGCGGCGGATCTGGACACCAGGGACATCCAAGGTCGGGGAGCTACGTGTGCCCCAAGGGCCCGCCATCGTGCTTGCGACCGGAGGTATGTGTGAGGGCGGGCCGGTGCAATTCTACCTGCGATCGCTGCTCACCGAACCGACGACGACCGTGCTGTTCCCGGGCTTCTGCGGCCCCTCGACCATCGGTGGCAAACTGCTCGAGATGCGCGACCTCGACGAGGCGCAGAGGCAAAGGCTCGGGGGGGCGCTCGAGCTCGATGGCTGTAGTGTCAATCGCGCCGAAATCCGCGCGGACATCCAGAAGATCGATGGCTACTCGGCGCACGCGGATCAGGCGGGTCTCCTCGACTGGATGTGGGCCGCCAAGCCCGACGAGCCCAAGGTCCCGATCGCCTCGACGATCTTCGTTTCACATGGGACTCCTGAACCTCGTCGCAAGCTCAAGAGCGCGATCGAAGAAAAGGCTCGGAGCCAGGGACACGAGGTGACGGTCGAGCTCCCGCCGCGCGGGCAGTGGTATGACCTGGATGCTGGGTGCTGGCTGGAGGACGGACTCTCTCCGGTAGAGGTGATGCGCAACGAGGTGCTTCGTCTACGCGCCGAGAATGCCCGGCTCAAGAGGCGGCAAGAAGATGGTGGCAGCGCCACGAACGCTGGGTGAGTGGCTGAGGTTCGAGCGGGGCGTCGTGTGTATTGTTGCGAGCACGGCGCCCCGCTGTGCCGTGTCGGGGATTGGCAGAATTTGTGGGTGTTGCGCGAGTTGGCCGAGACCCGTGGGCCGTCAGAGGTCGTATCGCGCCCACAGCAGGTGGTGGTCAGAGGCCGAGGTCGTGGCGCTGGTCACCGTGTCGAAGGGCGTCCAGGTGTTCGGGTGGTAGCTTCCGCGGCGCTCGATGTCGGTCTGGTCGAGGGTCGCATCAAGGGCCTTCGAGGCGACCAGGTAGTCGATCTTGTGGCTCGCGAGCCCGGTATTGTAGGTGTCGGGGCGACTCTTCGGGTAGGTCGGGTGAGCGCTCGCGTCGCGAAATCCCTTCGTGAAGAGCGGCTTGAGCGGGTTCGAGCTCGGGATGTCGTTGAAGTCCCCACCGACCAGGACATACGGGGTGCGAGCCTCGGCCGATCGCGCGATGGCGTGTGCGGTGCGAGCTTCGAGCGTGCGCTTGGCTACGGCCTCGGGTGAGTTGCCGCCGTACTTCGACTTGAAGTGGCACGGAACGACGACGAGCAAGTCGCCGGTCGGCAGGCGAAGGTCGTATTCGGGGCAGTCGCGCGCGAAGATTCGTTTGCCGTTCTTCTGGTCGTCGATGTGCGACCGAACGGCTTCAATGGGGAACCGACTCATCACGCCGACGTCGATTCCGCGTGCGTCGTTGCCCCCAAAGGCTGCAACGAGGCGACCATGATGTGGGGGTAACGAACACCAAAGCTCGCGCCGAGGACCTGCTCGTTGAAGCGGTCGAGGGTCGGGCGATTCTCCACCTCGACGGCCAGGAGGATGTCGGGGTCGACCTCGGCGATGGTGCGGACGGTGTTTTAGGTCGACTCCCAGGCGAGGTCTTCGCGCAGGAGCTCGAACCATCCCAACCAGTTATCTCGACCGGTGGCGACGACCGTGGGTGGCGTGTTCGGAGCCCGTTGCTTGAAGAGGCGCCCACTGAACAACTCAATCGGGTGAAGCTGGACCAATGAGTTCCTGGGAGGCCTTGGGAGGTCCCATCCATAGCGCTCGGCCAGGACGGCGAGCTCGGCCTTATCCGCGGGCGAGTAGGTCGCCTTTTGCGTGATGACATTGGCGCGGGCGTGGTCCTCGACCGCGACGCCTCCGCTCGGTACGTCTTCGGTGTTCATGGCGCGTGGGCGAGTAAAGAGGTTCTCGAGGTTGAAGGTGCCGACGGTGAACATGGCGCTCCGCTGGGGTGGGCTGTTGAGAGTGGCAGGGCGGGGACCTCTTCCGGTGCCATGTCCGTCTGCCGGGCGCCACTTCGAGACACGTTAACTCCGAGGATAGAACCGTGCGATCGGGAGTGGTTGCCGATTCAGGGCGCGATGTCTGCGTGACGTTGGGTTGTGGTCTCGGTGGTCGTCGTGTAGTGCTGAAAGCACTGGGACAGAGACGGGCTCCGCACGGTGGGATGGCCCAATGAATGTCCATCGGGACAATACAAGTGGGACTTCGATGCACCCATCCGGCAGTTCGTCGAGGTCACGGTCAACATGAAGGTCAACAGTGAAGGCGTCGCGTGGGTCGATGACCTGGGCTTCGTGTTCGCCAATCAGGCGGGACAGACGTGGGCGACGTGGACCGAACCGGTGTGAATGACGGGTGCCGTGGGGTTTGGGGACTTGCTGTCGTGCTGGTCCTCGGGCTCGTCGGCTTGGGTGGGCTCGCGGGGTGCAAGCGAGAGCTGAAGCGGTTTGCGTTTGCGCCGACGATGACGATCGACGAGGTGGCCTCGACCGACCTCAACGCGGCTCGACTCTTCCGTGACCTGTCGGCCAGTTCGTCCAATATGGGACACGAGGAGAAGCTGGAGCGGCTCGAGCTGTTGCATCCGGTCACGCGCAAGCCGTTTCTGGTCATACAGAACAGGACCGCGCTGATCGGGTTTGCCTGGGATTGGGGGCTGTCGGTGAAAGTGCGTGCTGCGGAAGGCGTTGCTCCGGATGAGGCGCTCTCGGTGTACCGCGGGCTCATGAGCTCGACGCTGCCGTGCGAGCAGGTCCTTGGGGACGAGAGCTCCGGATTCTTCTCCGACCTCGAGCGCGGCGACCCGTGTTCGAGCCATGCCGGGTGGT
Organism: uncultured Myxococcia bacterium; assembly: GCA_942493285.1. Taxonomy (GTDB): domain Bacteria; phylum Myxococcota_A; class UBA9042; order PHBI01; family PHBI01; genus WYBB01. Next base: position 2,593,821 of record OW818691.1, on the reverse strand, counting down.
CGGCCAAGGTGCACTGCGAGCTACCGCTGGACGGTTCAGCCGTGGAGGCAATACTCGACGTCTTCTGCGACTCGGACACGGACGAAGACGTGCCGCGTACCCTTCGATACAACCTGGACTACGAGGTTCGGCCGGGGTGGGTGTTGAAGCGCTACGAGGCGAAATATGGTTCGCCTCCGTAGCGGTTGGGGGCACGTAGGTGGCGAGTGACGTGGTGAGGCGGCGAGGCCTTCGGCCGGGTGGGGGCGTTCTCACGGTGAAGGCCAAACTCCGTGCGTTCCGCGGCGTGAAAGTGAATGCCAACGCATTTCGTGCTTGACGCAATCTGGCCAGGCGGTGGGGTGGAAGTGTCGATCGGCCCCGGAGATGGCCGGAGTGGCGGCGTTTCGGTCCAGGGATGGGGCTGATCCGGAAGTGACGGCTTTTGTCTCGCGAGAGTGCCCGGGTGTGCCTCCACAAGCCTCCTACAGCGGGCAAGAACCCGCATGTTAGAGTGCCATTCATGACGTGCTTTCAAAACGATTCTGGGGTTGGGCTGCATGCCGAGCTGCGGCGGTTGACGCGTGGGATTGGGGGGCTTCGGCTCGCCATCGCTGACGGGGTCGAGAGGCTCGAGGTCCACGGTGGTGTGCAGACGCTGGGGTTTCCGGGCGTGGATGCGTATGCGCGTGAGCGGCTGGGGCGCTCGGGACGGTGGGTGGGGGACGCGCGGACGCTGTTGCGGCGGCTTGCGGGGATGCCGTTGCTGCGAGAGGCGTATCTGGCGGGGAGGCTGTCGACGTCAAAGGTCGAGCTGTTGGCGCGTCATCTCGGGCGAGGTGAGCTGTGCCAGGGGCTCGGTGAGGAGAGTGCCATCGAGCTGGCGGCGAATGTGACGGTGCGGGGGCTTCGGCGGCGGCTCGGAGGGCGTGAGGGTTTTGCGAGTAATTCGAGTGATGCGAGCAATGCGAGTAATGCGAGTGATACGAGTAATGCGAGTGACACGAGTAATGCGAGTGATGGATGTGATGGATGTGATGCATCCAACGGTGAGCGCCGTCGGTGGGTCCAGCTCACGCGCCATGTCGATAGAATCGATTCGGTCGGGTTCGAGGGGGTGATCCGGCTGATGGGGGCGCTCGGTGAGGCGACACGATGTGCTGCAGTCGAGGGCCTGCTCGCCGAGGGCCTGACGACGCTCTTGAATCGGGCCGAATTGGCGCCCGACCTGGTGAGTCGGATCGCCGGTTGGGCGCCCGGAACCGTCGGTGCTCTCGGGGGTGCGACCCAGGACATCGCGACCGCGGATCCGGACACGGACATCGGACGAGCAGGCCAATCGCAAGACGACCAGGTTCTGTCTGAGGAGTTGAGGCTACCGACCATCGACCCGGCGATTATGGACATCGGGCCGCTCGACTCCGAGCTGCGTGCCCTTTCCGCCGAGCACATGCGTAAAGACCTGCGCCTGGGCGAGCTGGCGCTCGAAGCGGAGTGTCGCGGACTCGCCTTCGCGCACGGACATCGGACGTGGGACGACTACTGCCGTGAGGCGCTCGGGGTTGCCCCGTCGAGCATGGCCGCTCGTGTCGCTCTGGCTCGCCGTGTGCGACGTTTGCCTTTGTTGAGGGAGGCTATGGAGGCCGGGACCGTCGGCTTCGAGATTGCGACTCTGCTCGCTCGGGTCGCTTCACCCTCGACCGAGGCGGCCTGGCTCGAGCTGGCCGATATCTCGACCACCAAGATATTTCGGGAACACGTCGACGCGGCGGAGCTCCATGCCCGAGCCGATGGGTTGTCGCTCGATGCGCTCGTGCCTCCGACCACTTCGCAGCTCGATGAGTCCCGTGAGCTCGAGCGGCGGGTCCTGACGATGGTCCTCGTAGACACCGTCGACGCCTCCCGCGCTGATTCCCCAGAAGTCGGGCCAGAAGTCGGGCCAGAAGTCCCGCCAGACACAGCGCCGGGTCCGATGTCCGTGTCGACATCGTCCGACCACGGAACGCTTGGCAACGTCCCGCTGAGGCTGGCCTTGCCGACCGACCTCGCGGACTTCTGGAGTGACCTCGAGATCCTGCACGCCGACGCCGGACTCCCCATGGGCACTTTCGTGGCTTTCCTGGTGGCCGCGACGCTGGCGACCTGGCGTGGTGTGACGAAGCTCCCTGCCTACGGCGACATCTATCTGCGCGACCGCTTCCGCTGCCAGAGCCCTACCTGCCGAAGCCGCAACTGCACCCCGCACCACATCGTCTTCCGCTCCCGCGGGGGCGGCGACGAAGCCTCGAACCTCGTCTCGTTATGTGACAGATGCCACCTGTCGTTGGTCCACGGAGGTCACCTCACCGTGTCGGGCCTCGCCCCCGACGCCCTGGACTGGTCGGCCCGCGCCTACCGCGTCTGCAGCATTGCGGCCTGAGTTCTTCTGGCGCCATTGCCCGATGACGCGAGGAGACCCCGACACGCAGGGTGCCGCAAGGTTGTGAGACGACCTCAGTAGTCGGTGTCGTCGCGCGGCGAGACGCGGTAACGGGCGAAGCCGTAGCCGAGGATCCCGCGGATGCTGGAATAGTTGGTGTCGACGGAGGGGGCGACAAAGCTCGCGCCGAGGATGAACTTGTCGATGAGCACGCCCGCGTTGGTGTCGGCCTCGTTGAACTCGGTGACCGCGGTCACGGTGACGTTGTCGAGCTTGACGGCCATGCTCTCCCACTTCTCGAGGTCGGCGGCCGCGAGGTTCTTGGCGATGGTGCGGGGGGCCGGCGCATTGCCGTTGCCGACGGCGCTCATCGCGGTCGCGGCGAACTGGGTCATGCAGAAGTACTCGTAGTGTTTGCCGGTGACACGAACGCGCTGGCCCTTGGTGAAGTTGTAGGCCTGGGCCGTGGGGAAGCGGATGAGCAGCCCTGAGTACTCCTTTTGTGTGCCGTCGCTCACGAAGATGCCGGACAGCGTCGGGTTGAGCGCGAAGCGGGGGACCGCGACAATGCCTTCGAGTGTGACCTCGGCGCCGACGAGCTGGTCACCCGATGCCGTGCAGTTGACGCTGGCCGCGGACGACTGGATGCCGACGATGGTCGCCAGGTCGGGCTCGGGCTCGGGGTCTGGCGGGTCGACAATGCCAGACCCGGGCGCGCACGTGCAGTAGGTATCTCTGACGTCATCCCCTGGAGGCGTACGCTCGTCGCAGCTCAGGTTGAACCTGCCGTCGGGGCCATTGCCCGCGGCGACCTCAACGCTGGCGCCCCATGGACAGGTAAGGCCGAGCTCCGTGCACAAGTCCCTAGGGCTGGCACCGCCCTCGTAGTGGGTGTCTTCGACCCAGAATTGGACCGCGCAGATGTTCTCGCGGCAGCCGATCCAGGTCGTACCGGCGTAGGAAGCGAACGATGGCTCGTCCTGGCACTGCTTGTTGCAGGCGCCGCAGTTCCACCCATCGTTGCGCAAGTCCGTGCATTCGCCGTCGCACACGCCCTGGGTATTGGTTGCATCGCAGCGCACCGTGACGCGTAACGTGCGCTCGGTGCGCGCGCCGGCGACGTCGTAGAAGACGGCCTTGAAGTCGAGAGGTGTGCCCGTGACCGGGGCGTCGATCGAGCGCACCGTGTTGAGCGCGTCCCAGGTCAGGGTGATCGTGTAGGAGCCTTCGGCGGCTGCCGTCGAAAACGCGCCGTAGCTGCCACCCGTGCTCGCCTCGAGCTGGCCGCCGATGAGGTCGTCGATGCCGTTCGGGTCGGTGACGACCGCGGTCACGACGAGGATCGAGCCCGCGTTCAGCGTGGTCGTGTTCGCGTTCAGCGAGAGGATGTTGGGCCCCTGGTTCGACGGCGAGCTCGTGTCGGGTGAGCTCGTGTCGGGCGCGCTCGTGTCCGGTGAGCTGGTATCCGGCGCGCTCGTGTCGGGAGAGCTCGTGTCAGGGCCGGGCCCGCTGCCGCCGCTACAACCCGCGTAGTCGAAGTTGGTGCACAGGCGATTACACACCAGGAGCCCACGCTCGTAGCCGGCGCTCTGGCAGGTGTTGGAGCCGACCAGTGGGCCATCGCAGACCTCGCCTGGGTCGAGAGCCCCGTTGTTGCACGTGGGGAGTGCCGCGCCGCCGTTCCCTCCGGGGGAGTCACAGGCGGCCATGGTGAGAAGCGTGAGTATGATTCGCATATCCATCATGGTGGACCTTGACCCAAACCCGCGACCTCGTAAACGATGATGCTACACGCCCCGCCACCCAACCCAGGTGGCGCGCGAAAAATATGGCCGTGTAAGCGGGAGTCAGGCCGACGACCCGTCCGTGGGAGCGCGGCTCGCGGTCCCGTTGCGACGCCGGCGGGCCAGGTGGGCCAGGTGGGCACGGCGCGCGAGGACGCCGAGGACGGCGAGGAGCCACCAGGCAGTTGGCGCCGAGGCACAGCCTGCATCGGGATCGGTCTCGTTGGTGGTGTCAGAGGGTGTCGGCTCCTCGACCATCACCATACAGTCGATCACCCGGTCGCCATCGACGTCGAGCTCGTTGTCGCCGAGGCGCCCGTCGCAGTTGCTGTCGAAGCCGTCGCAGACCTCTTGCGCCCCGGGTTGGATGTGCGCGCGCGTGTCGTCGCAGTCGAGGTTGCCACAAACCCCGTCGCCATCGCGGTCACCCGTGCGGTCGTCGCCGCGGCAGACGTCGGCGGCGTTACACGTCCCGTCTTCGTCGCTGTCGTCGTTGCTGTCAGTTGGGCAGGGGTCACACGCGTCGGGAACCCCGTCCTCGTCGCGGTCGTCGTCGTCCTCACCTGCGAGGCAGAGGTCGTCGCGACCACAGACCCCATCACCATCATCGTCGTTGGTCGGGTCGGCCGGGCAGGGGTCACATGCATCGGGGATCCCGTCGTTGTCGACGTCCTGGCGGTCGTCACCGAGACCACAGGCGTCGCAGGCGTCGGGCAGCGTGTCGTCGTCGGTGTCGACGAAGTCATCCCCCAGCGGGCAGCGGTCGCACACGTCGACGATGCGGTCGCCGTCGCTGTCCACCCCCAGGTCGTCTTGTTCCGGGCAGAAGTCGAGCGCGTCGCAGACGGCGTCGTTGTCGGCGTCGGGCAGACCCTGGCTGACCAGGATCGAGCGCAGGAGAAGACGCTCGCTCGGCTGCTGGCCGATGAGCAGGAGCGACAACGCACCGGCGCCGACACGCCCGCCATCGGAAGCCACCGAGCCGAAGACGGTGACCGTCGCGCCGCTGGCGTTGGTCACCTCGATCCGGGCGTCGCTGCCGAGGAAGACCTCGAGGGTGTAGGGGCTGGCTTCGTCGAGGACCTCGCCGCCACCGACATTGGTCGTGACGACCGTGCCCTGGTCGAGGCCGGCGATAGGAGCGACGAGGTAACGCGCGCCGGAGCCCTCGACGTCGAAGAGGCCGACGCCGTAGAGGTGGATGCCGTCGCTGATCGCGATGAGGAAGTCGTGGTCGCCGGCCCGCGGGTCGCGGTCGACCTCGATCCGCAGCGAGCTCGCGCCCTGGAGCTGTGCGAGTCCCTGCCGATAGAAGACGTCGAGGTCGGCCGATGCGGCGGCGATCGGCGGGAACTCGACGGCGTCGCCGCCCACCCGCGAGACCGGGATACGAACGCCGCCAGTGGCCCGACCGGACGCGAGGTTGGCTATCATCTCGGCGCCGCGGAGCTGAAGAGCTGTGTGGCGATCGAAGACCCCGTCGCAGTTGTCGTCGACACCGTTGCAGGCGTCGAGCGCGTCTGGGTGCCGGGCGGCACTCGAGTCGTTGCAGTCGCAGCCCGAGGGGAACCCGTCGCCGTCGAGGTCGACGAGACCGTCGGGGCCCAGGCACTTGTCACAGCCGTCGGGGATCCGGTCGACGTCAGCATCCGCACGGTCGTCGAAGCCAGCGCAGAGGTCGCGGGAGTCGCAGGTCCCATCCGTGTCGGTATCCACCAAGGATTGGGTGACCTGGACCGACGAGAGGCCGTAGACGCGGTTGGGATCCGGCAGGACCACGATGAGGTCGAGTTGGTCGAGCTGGCCCACCAGGCTCGGGTCGAAGGAGCCTCCGGGCAACGTGTAGCTGTCGACGATCGCTTCACCTTGCACCGGCTCGAGTGTGACTTGCAGAGTGCCACCACCCGCTGCGTCGAGCTCGAAGGCGAGCCTGGCATTCTCGAGCGCATCGACGAAACGACCCGCGCGTGAGGCGGAGCCGGTGCGGTTGATGGTGCTGGTGTCATCGGTGGCGAACAGGACATCGGCGTGCAGGCGCGCCTCGGTGTCGCCCGACGGGATGCGTCGCACGAGGTCGACACCGACCGCGCGGGTCCCGTCGCTCAAGAGGACCTGCAGCTCGTCGCTCGTCGAAGCGCCGAATACGCCAGGGTTGAGGTCGACCACGAGGCGGGTCGGATCCTCGGCGCGACGGCCGCGAAGTCGTTCACGATAAGCGACGGCGGATACCGCCGTGCGGCGGGTGTAGACGATCGAGTCGCCGTCATTGGTCGCGTAGCCTGGAGCCGCGCTGGGGTTCGACGCGGTCATGGCGTGGACCCGACCGAACAGCTCGGAGCCGTGGCCACCCGCGAGTCGCGACAGGTCTGTGCCACCATCGCAGTCCTGGTCGATGCCATCGCAGATCTCGAGGGCACCAGGTCGGGTGGCGGCGCGGAGGTCGTCGCAATCACACGCGGCGACAAAACCATCGCCATCTAGGTCGGGCCCGAGGTCGTTGCCGATACAGCGGTCGAAGGTGTCGCAGATGCTGTCGGCATCGGCGTCGAGAGGGCCCTGGGTGACCGCGAGGTGGTCGATGCGATAACCAGCGCTCGGCGCGGCGGCGTAGAGGACGAGCTCGAGCGGCTGGTTCAGATCGAGGGCGCCGGCCAGCGCGGGAAAGTCGCGCGCAAGGGTCGTCGTGCCCGAGGTGACCGTGAGCCGGCTCGACTCGCCGAGTCGGAAGGTGAACGTATAGGGTGAGCCTTCGGCGAGCAGATCGCTGCCACCGACCCCTTCATCAGAGATGTGGTCACCGGCATCGTCACCCCAGCGAGGACCGACCTGATAGGTGGTCCCATCCGAGTCGCCCGCGTCTGAGAGCCCCACCGCGAGCACATGGGTGCCATCGGAGAGGCCGACCCGAACGTCGTGATCGCCGATCGCAGCCGGGCGGGTGAGACGCACCTGGACGGTCGTCTGGCTGCCACCGGCGAGGAGCGGCAGCGGGCGGCGCCAGATGACCTCGTTGGCGCTCGCGCCAGCGCCGACCATGAGCGAGGTCCCGAGCGCGTCGAGCGTGCGGGGGGAAGGCGCGAAAGCACGGCGGGTGAGGGCGTCCGACAGGATGCCGACGCCTGGATAGGCCAGGTGGGTCAGGCCGTCGCCATCGCCGCCGCAGTCCTGGTCGACGTCGTCGCAGAGGTCGAAGGCGCCAGGGTGGACCTGGTTGTTGGCATCGTTGCAGTCGCAGCTCGCGGGATAACCATCGCGGTCGGCGTCGGTCGAGGTGCCGAGCGCGGGGAACGGCTGATAAATGTCGATGCGGTCGAAGGCAAAAGACTCGGTGCTCGTGTTCGAGGTGATGAAGAAGGACCAGCTCGCCTGCGCCCCGAGGTCGTTGGCGGCGGCGATCTCGATCACATCGACCGAGCCCGACGGGCCGTGAAAGGTCATGGTCGTGCCGTTGCTGCGGGCCTCGATGTCTATCGTCCAGCGACCGACTCCCGGTCGCGCGGACCCCGCGGTGCTGGTCCGCGTGAAGTAGCGGTTCAACACGAACTGGCCGGTCTCGACCACGGGGCTGTAGTTGACACCGTCGCCACCGCTGTCGAAGAGACCCGCCACAATCATGCGTGAGCCTTCGATGAAGCCCACCATCACGTCATGGTCGCCGGTGCGCGCGACCCGGTCGACGACCAACGAGACCTTGCGAACTCCATCGACGGTCTGGAGATTGACGGGCAACCGGAAGACGATATCGCCGGCGCCAGGAATGATCGCCGCGTTCACCTGCAATCGGCGGCCGCCCTGCGAGACCGAGAAGGTGCGGTTGGTGTTCGAGGTGGCGAGGCCACGACCGATGAGGGATCGGAGCTGACCGCCGGTGGCCGACAACGCCGTGAGCACGTCGAGGCGACCGTCGCAGTCGTCGTCGCGGCCATTACAGATGTCGGGCGCGCCAGGAAAACGTGTATTGTCGTTGTCGTTGCAGTCGCATCCGGAGGGGACCCCGTCGCTGTCGGCGTCCTGGGTGCCATCGGCTCCAAGGCACCGGTCGACCGTGTCGAGGACACCATCACCATCGGCGTCCTGCGCATGTGCGGTCGAGGGTGTGAGTGGCCCCGACACCAGGAGGCCCATGACGAGGGCGAGGCCGAGGGCGAGCCCCCTGCCACGCTTCCAGCGCAGGAGCGCCAGCATGAGGCCAGGTAGGAGCAGCCACAAGGACGTCCCGCCGCCGCCACAGCCTCCGTCATCGCCTTTGGAATCGCCCGTGGACGTCTCGGGGGAGTTCTCGACCTGTGTCGTGTCGGTGTCGGTCCCGGGGTCGGAGTCGGGTTCGGCTTCATCGAGGCATATGTCGACACCGGGGGTGCAGAGGCCCGCGAGGCACTGGTCTCCATCGGTGCACGCGTCGCCATCGATACACGGTGCGCCGTCTTCGGCCAGCTCGTCGACCGGGCAGCTCGTGTTGGTGCCACTGCAGACCTCGGCCGCGTCACACTCGGCGCTCGCCGGTCGGCAGACCTGACCATAACGCGCCAATGCATCGCGCGGGCAGCGCGGTGATTCACCGTCACACGCCTCGGCCTGGTCGCAGACGCCGACGCGTTCGCGGCAGATCGTTGCCGCCGCGATGAGTCGATTGGGTGGGCAGGTCGACGAGGCGCCGTCACAGACCTCTTGCACATCACACTCTCCGGCCTTGCCCCGACAGACCTGACCGACGACCGCAAAGCCGTCCGCCGGGCAGAACGGGGAGCTCCCGGAGCAGGCCTCCTCGACATCGCAGGGGCCAACCGGGGCGCGACACGGCAGGCCCGAGGGCTCGAGTCGGTCGAGCGCGCACTCGGGGCTCGTGCCGTCACAGGTGTCGGCGCGGTCGCAGATCCCGATCGCCCCACGACAGACGGTGCCTGCAAGGAGGGTCTCACACTGACCGTCGGCCGAAGCGCCCGCGGCGACACTACAGGCGCGGCAATCGGCAGCACCACTGCCACAGGCGGACTCGCAGCAGACCCCATCGATACAGAAGCCGCTGACACATTCGCTGGCCGAGGTGCAGGTCGCGCCGTCGGTCGCGACCCGCCGGTGCGCGGTGATTTCGTCGTCGGTGCCCGCGACCAGGACCGCGCCGTCGGCGCCCCCATCAACGAGGACCGAACGCGCGGAAGACGCCGAGTCGTCGATGAGCCCATCGGTGGCATAGCCCTCGGGACCTTCGATGAAGAACTCGACTCCCGCCGCCGTGGCCACGGCGATGCCGGTCGGTCCAAAGCCGATGGGCCCGGTCGGGCCAGTGACCTGGAGTGGGCCGGCGGCGACGAGTGTCTCGCCATCGAGGGTGTAGAGCGAGACTCCGGCATTGGCACCCGTGCGCGACACGACGAGGCGCTCACCCATCAGGGCGAGGTCGACCACGCCGGTCAATGCGACCGTCTGCAGGTGGACGAGCGGGTCGTTCGAACCCCGGCGTTCGTAGAGCTCGAGCGTCGTCGATGAAGCGGCGACAACGAGTGTGCCGTCCATGGCGAGGGCCCGGCCAAGGCCCTGATTCGCCGTCGGGGTAGGGGCGGTGACGAGCTCGGCGAAGGCCCAGGTGCCAGCAGCATCGCGGCGATAGACGACGAGTGCCCCGGCCGAGGCGGCCCCAGAAGGCGAGAGGCCCGGGGCACCGGCGATGATGGTCGTGGTGTCGGCGAGTAGCGAAGTGCCAAGGCCCGCGGGGCTCGCACCCAGCGGGGCCGAGGCGGGTAGACGCAGTGAGGCGAGAGCCCTGAAACGACGCCCGAGACGTGTGAAGACCTCGACGGCACCCGCGCCGGTTTGAGCGCCGGGTGCGGAGGCGACGAGCGTCTCCGCGGTGAGCACTACACGATGGCCGAAGCGGTCGGCGGAGCCTCCGCCGGCGCGTACGACCAGGTCCGTCTCGAGGTAGAGGTCGCCGACCCGGTCATAGATCACGACCGCCCCCTGCCCAGCCGGAGCGATGGGGCACGAGAGTGCCGCGCCGACCGCGAGCGTGTCTTCGAGGGCGGAGAGGTCGACCCCGAGGCTCGGGCTTCCGGGGCAACCGGTGACGGCGTCGGTCGAGAACGATTCGCCACCCCAGACGACCGTCGCGGCATGGGATGAAGTGGAAGATACGGACCACATCAGGAGAGTGGCCGCCAGCAGGCGATGGCTCAGCATCCGGTGTTCCTTCCCTCGACCGTGAGGCTCCACTCGTTGCACGAGCCGCCCGAGTTGAAGCGCACTTCGAACCAGTAGATCTGGGAACCATCGCCCAGACCCTGGTCATCGACGGTGAAGGTGATGACCTCGTCCAGGCCGAGGCCCCGCTTCGATTCGGCGAGCTTGGTGCCGCCGCACGAGTCCCAGATGTAGAGGTCGTAGTCGACGCCCGAGGGCACGGCCAGCTTGATACGATTGCTCAAGTCGGCGCTGCAGATCCCGATCTTGTCGTGGAGCGTCGCCTTGAACCAGGCCTCGCCCGTGCCGGTGCGTGAGTCGACGACCTGCCAATCCGTCGTCACGGAGCATGCCACGCCACAACGGGTGTCGGCGTCGACCTCGCCGATGTCGATAGCGAGGCCGCAGCTCGCACCACCGGCGTTGCGGGTCTCACAACCGTTGCTCGGGTTGTTGTCACAATTGGCATATCCCGATTGGCAGCTCGCGACGTCACAGGTGCCCGTGCTCTTGCAGATCGGGGTGGCGTTGGCGAGCTGGCAGACCTGGCCACAGCCTCCGCAGTTCAGCGTCGAGTTGAGGAGGGTCTCGCAGCCGTTGGTCTGGTTGTTGTCGCAGTTGCCCCGTCCCGTGTTGCACTGACCCAGGACACAGGTGCCCGCGATACAGCTCGTAGCCGCCGTGAAGTTGATGCAGAACCGACCGCACTCCCCACAACTGGAATTGTCGCTCAGCGAGGTCTCGCAGCCGTTGGCGGAGTTGTTGTCGCAGTCGTCGTAGCCCGGGTCACAGGTGGTCACGAGACACGCGCCGGTGTCGCAGTTGCCATCGCCGTTGGCGGGCGCACACGGGATGTCGCAGCCCCCGCAGTCGGTGTTGGTATTGAGCGGAGTCTCGCAGTCCTCGACCGTGTCGCAGTCGCCGAGGTTCGCGCCGCAGTTGGCGACCTGGCACACACCTGTGGCACACGAGGCCTGACCACCATCGACCGAACACGCGACGCCACATCCGCCGCAATCGGTGAGGGTGCGGGTGTTGCGCTCGCAGCCGTTGTTGGGGTTGCGGTCGCAGTCCTCCCACCCCGGCTGGCACGAGACCACGCGACACAGACCCGTCGAGCAGTCGCCGACCCCACGGTTGGGGGCACACGCGACGCCACAGCCATTGCAGTTCTGGTTGGTGGTCGCGTCGAGCTCACACCCGTTGAGCGGGTTGCCGTCGCAGTCGGCCTTGCCGAACGGGCACGGGGCGACCTTGCAGGTATTGGCGCCAAAAGCGTCGGCGCTCGGGGCGACCGTGAAGACCGGGGGCGGGCACAGGGTGTCCCGGTACTCGGTGTCCTCGCTGATGCAGCCGCCTTCGTAGGTGCCGGCAAAACCCACACCATAGGGCTGGTAGCGGACGGCCGCGAAGCCGACATCGGAGGAGCCGACCTCGCTGACGGCGCGGCAGGTGATCGACGGATCGCGCGAGGCTGACCCGGGCACGATGGGGCGCGACTCGACACAGTCAGGGTCGGCAGGTGTGCAAGTGGTCGCCTCGCAGAGATTCATGACAAGCGGACCCGTCGGGTCGAAGTCGCTGAGCGGGCGCCGGCCAGGGCCCTCGCCGATCCCGATGCACTTGAACTGGCTCGAGTGGTTGAGGCCGCGCCACTGCCGGTCGGCGGGGAAGCGCGAGCCGAGCTCACACTGGGTCGCGTCGAGCGGGAAGGTGCTGCCAAACGCGATGGGCTGGCGCAGGTCGAGGCTGCCATGGGGCGGTCCGACCGCGATGGAGTTGCAGCCCTCGCCGCCGCTCGGACAGGACCACTGCGCGAAGTCGAAGCCTGGCTCGGGTGGGTCCGAGTCGGGGTCGTAGGCGGGGTCGGCGCCGCGTGTACAAGAGCGCCAGTAGGTCGCGCCATCGTTCGAGTCGTAAGCGTCGCCAACGACCGCCGCACCCGCGTCGTAACGCAGTGGGAAGTCGTTGTCATCACAACGGAAACGCTCTTCGATGACGAGCACTCGTCGACCGGCCTGGACCCGCTCGACATAGGCGCGATGGGTCTCGATGAAGAAGGCGAAGCTCTCGAGGCGCTCGCGCGGGTCGGTGCTGAGGCGCTTCTGCGGGGTCTGGACCTGGAGCAGGTCTTCGACACCGTTGTCATCGAAATCGCCGAGCGCCGAGACACAGGCCTTGCTGAGACCGTGGACCTCTTCGGCGCGAAGCCGCCGGCCGCCGTAGGAAGGGGTGGTCGTGGCGGTCAGCGGGCCGGGCGTGTCGTTACGCAACGACTCGACCAGCGGCATGGTGATTCGCTCGGTGCAGGCCGTCGGCTCGGGTGCACGCAGGAGCCCTTCGAGGCACGAGACGACCGGCACATCGATGCCGAGCTCGTCGCGTAGCAGCACGGTGTCTACCTCGACGAGGTCGCAGCGGGCGTTGGCGCGTAGCGCGGCGTCGCTGATGAGGGCCGGGTCCCTGACCTCTTCGCGGACCCAGCCGTCGAGATCGACGTCGCAGATCTCCGGCAGGGTGTCTCCACCCGGCGGCATGAAGTAGCCGGGCGTGGTCTCGCAGATGCAGGTGCTGGTATTGGTGCGGAACGGCCACACACGGCCGGTGAGGCCCGTGCCACCACACGAGAAGTTGCATGCGCGGCACGCGCCTTCGCCATCGCGCGCCTCACCCGGTGGACAAGGCAGCGGCAGGCACGTCGGGATCGGCCCCGTGACATCGCAGTACTCGCTGTTGAGGCAACTCCCACCCCCACACGCGAGCTGGCCGACACAGGCACCGCCCTGCTCGACGGCGTCGTCGATACATGGCCCGCAGACGGCTGTATCGCCTGCCTCGACACATGTCCTGAGCTGGCTCGTGCACAGGCTCAAGAGGCTGCCCGGCTCATCGGAGCCGCAGTTGGGATTGCCAGGCACACAGCGCCCCTGCGAGAGCACGAAGCCGTCTTTGCACAAGCCTTCGACGCAGGTTGCGTCGGTCGCCATAGGGCCGGGCTCCTGTTCGCAAGCCTGATTGGCGCCACAATAACCCTCGGCCACGAGGTCGGCGCATGTCCGCGGCGCGCGACAGGTGTTCGCATCACAGAGGAGGTCCGCGCCACAGGTGTCGGTCTCCTCGTTGCATGGGCAGCCCGCGCGGTCGGTCGAACACACATGGCAGGTGTCGTCGCCAAGACAGGTCAGGCCCTCGTCACATGGAGGGTCGGAACGACGCCGACACGGACAGCCGTCACCACCGGGGGCACACGCAGCCGGGGCACAGGTCCCGTCTGTACAGGTGCCGCCCTCGTCGCAGCGATCACCCTCGCAGGCGCAGCCGAGCTCGCCTTCGGGACACACGACGCAGAGCTCCGCCTTACACGCGAGGTCGCCCTGGCACGACCCGTCGCCGCGGCACAGACAGCCCTCTTCACCGCGCGTGCAGAGGGTGCAGGTGTTGGCGACACATTGACCACGAAGGCAGACACCTTCGTCACATTCGCAGCCGAGTGTGCCTTCGGGACACTCTGGGTTTGCAGTGTCGCTGGTGTCGCTCGTGTTGGTGCCATCGCCGAGCGGCGTGTCGGCCGTGCGCGGTGAGTCGTCGCCTCCGCAGGCCCAGACGAAGACTGCGACGCATGACATCACCGCGGCTTTCACCCGGTGTTCGAAGGTTGGGTGCATGGGCATCTCAGAAGACCGTGAAGTCGGTGTAGTGGATGAGGACCTGGATGTCCGAGAGCGAGCCCAGATCGATGTCGCGGTTCACCGCCTCGTCGCGTCGGTTGATGATGAGCTCCCACATGGTGTGGGCGTAGGGGCGGTCGCGCAGCCGGAGGTTCTGGTAGGTCTCGACCGGGAAGATTCGACTGCCGTTGAAGAAGACGTTCACGACCGCGGTGCGCTCGGGAAAGACGTAATAGTCGTTGCGGTCGTCGATGGTGCGGAGCACCGAGGTGCCGCGTTGCCGCAGGTAGACACGGCCGAGTCGGTCGCCGATCTCGGAGCCGACGATGTTGACCTCGATGTAGCGGATCTTGTGGTTACGTGTGAGCGGCGAGAGCTCGTCGACCGAGGTGCCAAAGGGCAGGACGATGTAGCCGTTCTTGTCGAGGCGTGCCGGGTCTTCGAGCGCCTCGACCATGAGGGCGATGCGGTCGCTGTTGCTGAGCGGCTTCTTGTCCTCGCCGAGGTAGGGGATACGCAGGATGTCATCGCGCAGCGAGATGATGGCGACACGCGCATCGGGTAGTCCCAGGACCTCTTCGAAGTCGGCGAAGGCATTCTCGAGGTCGGTGAGGTAGTTCTCGAGGTTGGGGCGGCCACGCGCGGCGAGCCGGATGAGGAAGAGCTCATCGAGCTGCTCGTAGCTCGTCGAGGTGTAGTACTCGTACATGCGGGTCGCGCGATAAGCGGCGCGCATGGCGTCCTGGAACGCGATGTCGGCGTTGATGACCGACTCGTTGCGGTAGATTCGCACGTTGGGATCGTTACGCGCCGCCTCGACGTCGATGAGGAGCTGCTGGGCTTCTTCCTGGCGCTCTTGCAAGCGCTGGGCTTCGCTGAAGCTGCGCGCGACCTGGACCACATTGAGCTCGAGCTGGATCTCCGCACGTAAGGCTTCGAGGACGACCTCGTCGAGGCCGCGGATCATGCCGGCCATTCGCGCGGCGGAGTCGACGAGCTGGGCCTCACACTGGCGCTCGGTCACCCAGCGGCCCGACTCGAGCTGCTTGGTGGCAATCTGCTCTTGATAGCGGATCGCCGCACCCTGTGAAGCGGCCTCGGCGGCGGTCGCGGCGGTGGCAAGACCGAAGCCGGCGCCGGCGAGCCCGGCGCAGATCGCCTTTGACGGTGGGTCGAAAGCGGTGGTGCAGTTCGAGAAGCTGTCGACGGCTTCTTTGGCCGAGGTCAAAAGCCGCACGGCGCCACCGAGGGCGGCCTGGACGATGGCCATGTCGCGCTGGGAATCGCGAACGTCCTGCGCGGTCTCGTACTCGAACTGGGCCTGCTCGCGGATGAGGCCGCACTGGGTCGCGACGCGGGTGCGTTCGGTCTCGATCTCGGCCACGGCGTTGCGATAACGCGCGAGCACACCTTCGAGGCCCGCGGCGGCGGAGTCGACCTCGAGCATCTGTTCGTAGATCGTTCCATTGCCGAACAAGGCGCAGGGGTCACCGGTGACGAGCGCCAGTTGTGAGCGGTCCGCGTAGCGACGGATGGCCGGCCGGGTGACGCCATCATCGCCTACGAAGACACCGCAGAGGGTCGCGAGCTGGTCCTCGTAGGTGTTCTTGACCCGCACGAGCTCGGACTGGAACTCGGCCGGGGCGAGGCGGCCGGAGGCGAGCGACTCGAACGCCAACAGCTCGCGCTCCTTGGCGGTCTGGAGCTTGGTGCGCGCGGTCTGGAGCAGGAGGTCGAAGCCGTTGCTCCCAAACGAGGTGGTCGAGGTGTCGACCGCGGGGAAGGGGACATACTCCGGCGGGAAGCCGAAGAAGGTCGCGCCGCGGACGATGGTCTCGAAGACCTCACGCATGTCGAGCAGTGCCACGCGGAAGGTGCGCTGGGAGACCGAGAGCTCGCGGACGATCTGGTCCTTGAAGGACGCGCCGGTCTGGTCGGCGATGTCGAGCATGAGGCGCGCGAGCATGACCGACTCCATGTAGGTCCGGGCATAGGCCCGCGTAAGAACGCGGCGCGCGATGTCGACACGATTGAAGTCGCGATATCGTTTGGCGATTTCGCTCCAGGCAAACGAGGACTGGGCGCTCGCCCGCACGATGCGACCGAGATAGAGGGTGACCGTCTGGGGCGAGATCATATTGACAGTGCTCGAGGTGTCGTCGCGGGCGAGCGCCTTGGCGATGGACGGACCGAGGCGATAGAGCCGGTCGAGCGTCATCTCGTAGTACTGGGTCGCCGTGTAGAGGCGCTCCATCTCGGCCCCCGCGACCCCGGTCAGGTTGATGCCGTCGAGCTCCAGGGCAGTGCCTTCGAAGTCGCGGGTGCTGGTCATGGCAATATCGAAACGTGAGGCGAAGGCACTCGTGAGCTCCTCGTCGCCGAGCATCACGAGCAGCTCGGTGTAGAGGCGTTCGAAGCCGTCGACACCCTGGCGCTGACCGAAGTTGCCGCGCAGGAACTGGTCGAGCTGGTTTCGTACCGGGGTGGACAGTTGGTCGATGTCGTTGGCGTAGATGTCGACGAGGCAGTCGATGCGGTCGCGGATCGACTCGATGGCCTTCGCGTCATAACAGTAGGGCACGGCGTCCGACCCGGGCACACACGGCGCCGGGGTGAAGCCGACCTCGGCGTCCTCGTCGAGACCGCTCTGGAAGCGGGTCTTGTAGCGGAAGGCGGAGTCGACCGCGGCCGCCAGTGGGGCCATGGTCGAGGCCTGTTGTGTGGTGACCCGGGGCCTGAAGAAGGTCTTGCCCTCACGCAGGTCGTTGAGGTCCACGTCGCACAAGGCGCGCGACGCGTCTTCGCAGCGCCACGGGGGATCGAGCGTCGCCACGCCGGCGGCGACCCAGGCATTGAGGGTCTCGCGGCAATTGCCGGAGGCCTGGCAGGCCTCGCGCAGGATACTGCCCTGGGTGAAGCTCGACTTCGTGTCGAAGAAGACGACCTCACTGCCGGGCAGGCACGGCTTGGGGATCTGCAGGAGGATGGCGCCACCGGCGTCCGTCTCCATGTAGCCCGTCCCTTCGGGCGGGTTGCCATCGAAGGGGTCGACCTCGATGGTGGTGAACTCGCCGCCGCCGTCGATGTAGCCATCGCAGAGGTAGTGGATCTCGTCGTTGCGGGCCGTGCTGGGGTCGATGGGGTCGAGCGCGAAGGCGGCGCCATCGCCCGCGTCGCCATCAATGAGGACCTTCACGAGTCGGTCGGGGTCCGACGCGACGTCGAAGGGCAGGGTCGAGAGCAGCGATTCGCTGCAGCTCAGGGCGACCGTGGGGTCCGCCCGCCTTGTGGTGGCGACCGGCACACCGACATAGTCGGCGTCGCTGAGGTCGGCCGGTGTGCGCTTGAGGGTCACGAAGGCATAAGCCGAGACCGGGGCCTGACCCGGGATGAAGCTGCTGAAGGTCTCGCGCACCAGGATGAAGAGGTGGGTCTGATCGATGAGCGCCCCATCGAGGAGCTGCAGCGTACGGCGGCGGACACGGCCATCCGGCGACGGATTGGCGCGTGAGAGGTCCATGTCGAGGAGCTTCAGGACCTCGTCGGTCGGCACGAACGGAAGCAGGGCGTCGCGGCATTCGACGGTCGCGCGACCGATCTCCGGGTCAACGCGTGTGTTGGCGACAAAGCCCGGGACGAGCCAGGGGCTCGACTGCGGCGCGAAGCCGATGGCACATCCGTTGGCGGGCGCCGGATAACGCGCACCGGTCGTGACCTCGGCCTCGAGCTGGTCGAGGAAGACCACACAGGCCGAGCCGATCCGTGGGTCACACGCGCCGGGGCGTGCGGGGTCGGCGACGAGTCTCATCGAGACGGCCGGGTTGTTGGGATAGTGCAAGGCGGTAGCCGAGTCGATACGGCCGACGAGCTGGGTCGGGTCATCGAGGCGGGCGCGCATGTTGAACGCGATGGGCAGCTCGGTCGTGGCGCTCGGGACTGGCTGCGCGGTCTCGTTGTCGACGTAGACGCGGACACCCGCGGGGTTGGTGAAGGGGTAACAGACGGCACTGGTCGAGCCGCCCGTGACCTGTTTGCAGAGGCTCGCGGGTGCGAGGCTGATCCCAGCTTCCCGTGCGGGTCGCGGTGAGCACGGCCTCGAGCTCGGACCACCCTTCGAGGTTGCCCTTCCTGAAGGCACCCCAGCGCTGGATGAGCGCGTTGTTGACGTCGGTGACGTCGCTCTTGTCAGAGCGGTCCAGCCACTGGGCGATGCCGTCGTCTTCGAAGGCGGTGAAGTAGTGGACCTGACCCTCCCAACGACCGCCGACCTCCTCGACATAGCGGACGGTCACCTCGACAGGACCGCTGGGGCCGGTCACGAGCAGGCGCCCGGTGTAACGCACACCCGGCGAGCCTCCACCATTGGCGATGACGACCTCGGGGCAGGTCCCCTGACACGTGATCTCCAGCGAGCCGCCGCGGGTCGACCGGGTCCCGTCCGAGAGCTCGAGCCACCACAAGGGGCACTCGGTCGCGGCGCCACCACACGGCAAGCGTTCTCCGGTGGTCGGGTCGACGGGGGTGTCGATGAGCTCGCGGCCGCCGTCGGCTTCGTAGAGCTCGTGGCTCAGCTTGCGGATGGTGATGCGCTGGGTGCCGGGCCCTTCGGGCACAATACGCAGCGTGCGGCGCGTCACCAGGTTGGTCATGTCATAGAGCCCCGAGCCCTCGATGGTGAAGCGGTCCTCGACGACCGTCGCGGCGGGCACATCATCGGCCGGCACGGTGGGCACACAATAGCCGGTCTCACCATCGGCGCTGTCACACGTCATCGCCTGGGGGCAGGGCGATTGTCCGGTGCCGAGCAGGCATGGCACGCGGCACACCTTCTGGTGGCAGCCGCGGCCCGACGGACAGTCGAGGCTCGAGTCGCAATTGGAGTAACAGCCACCGCTGAGACAGGTCTGAAAGAAGGGGCAGTCGATGTCGGCGGAGCACGTCGGCTTGGACTGACCAGGTACGAGGCACGAGCCCTGGACACAGGTCTGGTCGTCGATACAGCCATCGATGAGTCCATCGGACGAGCACGCGCGGGGGTCGGGACCGGACTCGAGGTCGCGACGGCAGGGGGTGTAACAAGCCGGGTCGACCGGGGGCAGGTCGGAGGCCGCCGCACACGAGCCGGCGACACACTGCAGACCGCTGCCGCAGGTGCCCGCGGTCGTGCAGGCACAGCCCTGGGTCCCGCGGTCGCAGAAGACACACAGGTCCTGGCCGACCTCGCAGCGGTTGCCGTCATGGCAACGCCCGTTGGGCAGACAGGCCCCTCCCTCGTAGCCGCGGCTGTCGACACAGGCCGCGCCGTCCTTACACACCAGTCCGACCTCACACCCCCAGCTCGCGCAGGTGCAGTTGCTGGACCCGGGTGCACAGTCCTCACGCACACAGAGCTCCGCGACACATGCCCCGTCGTCGCAGCGGCCGTCCCTGCAGGCGCAGCCGAGCTCGCCCGCGGGACAGGTGGGGAGCAGGCACAGGCCGGCGACACACGTGAGGGCCTCGCCTTCCTGGTCGAGCGCGCATCCGCCACCGGCGCCGCAGGCACATCCGAGTGTGCCGACGGTGCAGCCGGTCGTCGGGTTCGCGTCGGGCGATGGGGTCGACGGGGTGTCGCTTCCGGAGCCATCGACGTCGGACTGGGCCGAGTCGATGACGCTGTTGGAAGAGCCGTCGTCCTCACACGCTCCAACGAGTGCCAAGACCACACAGGAAAGAACGAGGCGCGGCCACATCAGTTACCACCGAAGATCAGGGACTGGCTGGCGGGTTCCAGCGCCTCTTCATTGCCGCCATCGTCCTCTTCGAAGGCGCCGGTCCCATAGGCCACACCGCCGAGGATGCCGCCGACGACGGTGGAGACGAGGATCACGTCCGGGAGGATATAGGCGAGCCCATTGGACTGACTTGGGTAGACTCTGGACTTCAGGCGATTGACCCGTTTGGCGAGCTTGTCTCGCTGGGCGGTGAGCGCCTTACGTTCGGCCGAGAGCTGGGGGGACTCGCCTGGGCTCGCGGCGGGGAAGGCACTGACCCGGGCCTCGAGGGTCGCGAGCTTGGCCTGGCGACGCTCGAGCTTGGGGACGAGGTGTTTCGAATCCCACGCGGGTTTCTGTGGGGCCGGTCCGGTGGGAGCAGCCTGAGCAGCCTGTCCGCCGCCGCCACCCTGGGCGCTCCGGTCACCACCTCCACCCTTGCTCTTGGCACGGCGGTGGGGGAGCGCCTTCTGCCTCAGCGGCTTTATCAAGAGAGAAAAGAGAATGTCGCCCTCGGGGTCGACGGACGCGACGGGGTTGCCGCCGACAAAGCCGTAGGTGGCCATGGCTTCATTGAGTCGTTCGGTGCTGGCGGCGTCGAGGACCGAGAAGGCCGGGTCGGGCGAGAGCCAGCGCCCAGACGCCAGGTCGAGCATGCGCAGGCGGAAGTGGAGAAGCCCCGAGAGGTCCATCTCCTTGCCGGTGAAGGCGTGTTCGTCGAGCCAGCCGGTCGAAGCGCGCTCGGTGCCGTAGGGGTTGAACGAGCGTTCTGCGACGACCTCGCCGTCCTTGTCGGTGACGGCGATGATGGAGCCGCGGACGTCCTCGTGCAGGTGGAGGGTGTCGCCCTGCGCATCGAAGAGCATGCGGCGGGCGGCGGCCCTGAGAAGTCGCGAGGGGGTCGCGCCTTCGGACGAGCGACCGAGCCAGGCGTCGGCGATGTCGATGGTGTCATCCCCATTGGCGTCGGGCAGGAGCTCGCTCGCCAGCGCGTCGGAGCGCAGGCGCGCGACCCGTCGGTCTTCGAGGACGACATACACACTCGAGATACCATCGCGCACTGCGAAGTCGGGCCCCGCGTAGTAGGTGACACCACCGGCCTCGTTCTTCATGACCCGTTCGTCATCGGGGCCGTAAGCGATCTCCGTCAGCTCGCCGTCCGCCCCGGCGGCCTCGCTGAAACGACCGCGATGGTCCCAGCTCAGCTCGGTCGTGTCGCGGCGTGTGGTCTGGCCGGCCTCGTCGTAGGCATAGGTTATCGAGCCCGCGCTGGTGACGGCATTGGGGCCGGCACCCTCGCCATAGGTGTAGGTCCCGACGTGATCGGCGCTGGCCTCGCCCCGGCTCGAGGTGCGTGTGAGCAGGTTGTTGATGGCGTCGTACGAGAAGGCGAAGGTCTCCGCCGTGGCCCCGGTCTCGAGGGTAGCGCCAGTGAGACGCGAGTATGCGTCGTACACAAACGTACCGGCATGGCTCGGGTGGCCGTCTTTGGTGACCCCGTCGGCCACGGCGAGGACGTTGCTCTCGCGGTCATAGGTGAGGCGGTTGTCGACAAAGGTCCCACCCGGGCCCGACGCCATGGCCTTCGTCTCGCGCAGGATGTCGTCGTACTCGAAGGTCTCCGTGACCCCATTGGTATGGGTGAAGCCGGCGCGACGACCCTCGGCGGTGTAGGTGACCGACGAGATGACGCCGCCGATGGCGGTCGGCCTCGAGCCCGCATCGCGCGTGATGGTGAGCGAGCGCCCATCGGGCCAGGTCGTGCTCACGAGCTTGTCGTCGCCGTCGTAGGTGAAGGTCGTGTCGAAGGTATGGCCTTCGAGGTTTCGCCGCATGAGCACGTTGTTGCCGCGGGCGTCGTAGCCCAGGGCGTCGCTGCCGAACGACCCGTCGGGCAGCGGATAACTCCGGCCGACGACCCGGCCCGCGCCATTGCGACAGTCGGTGCAGTCGGCGTCGCGGTCGTAGACCATCTCTTCGAGGGTGGCCTCGCGGGCGCCTTCGTCGAAGCGGCGCACCAGGCGATCAAGCGCGTCGTACTCGCGCACCTGAGTCACGCCGCGGCCATCGGTGCGACGCGACTCGAGGCCGGAGGCGAGGTACTCGTAGGTGGTCTCGCCGGCGTTGGGGTCGAGGGTGCGCACGAGCCGGCTGGCGAGGTCGAACTCCTGCTCGCGGGTGTGGCCCATGGGGTCGGTGGCGCCGGCCATGTTGCCGAGCTCGTCCCAAACGAAGGTGTAGGCCTCGATCTCGCCGATGGCTCGCTCGCGCTCGATACGCACGACCCGCTCGAGCCCGTCGAAGAAGTGGGTCGTCGGCGTGTCGAAGCCCGAGCTGTCGGTGTCGCTGTCGCGGTAGTCCCACTTCGTGACGACGAGCGGCTGGTACTCGGTGCGGGTCACGGACGCGGTGCCGTAGATCCCCTCATCGCCCGCGTACTCCATGACGATGCGGTCGAGGGCGTCGCGCTGGGTGTAGCGGAAAGGCACCTCGGTCGGAGGTGTCGTGGCGCAGGCGCCGCTCATGGCCTGGTAGGGTTGGTAGTCCCTGATGGCCTGGCCCCGCGAGTTAAACACGCGGTAGCCATCGACCCGCCAGCGGCCATCGCCGACCTTGTTCATCGTCTGCACGACACGGCCACGACCGTCCTGGCACGCGACGCTCTCGAGGTCGAGCGGGCCACCGACGGTGCGGCGCGAGCGCGCGAGGATACGGCTCACCGGGTCGCCGAGCTCGTAGGTGAAGGTCATCGTCGGGGCCTCGCGGCTGTCGCCCGGGCGCACGATGGCGGAGAGCCGGCCGTGCTCGTCGTAGGCGTAGCTCGAGGCGTTGCGGGCGGTGAGCTCGTCGGCCCCGACCTTCACGCGGAAGTCGGTCCGCTCGCTCATATAAAGGAACGACGACTCGTAGCTCACGTCCTGCACGAGGTCGTAGTCGCCCGCGCGCACCGTCACGCGCGTCACACGCAGACCGCGCTCGTCGAAGGTGAAGTCGCGACGATGGGAGCTCGTATCGGAAGGGGCGCCGTTGGGGCTCAGCAGGGCGACCATGTTGCCCGCGGCATCCCACTTGTAGCGGCGCAGAGCCACGGTCTCGGTCGGCGAGGTCCGCTGCAGGACACGGGTCACGAGGCCCTTGTCGGCCTTGCCAAGGGGCAGCCCTTCGAACTCGGGGCCATCGTAATAGGTCATCCGCTCGCTGGAGCGCGCCTGCGTGTCGGCCGTTACTTTGATGACCGTCGAAAGATTGAGGAGCCAGGCGCCGGAGGTGTCGACGCCTGGGACGACAAAGGTCGAGTCGACGATTTGTTCGTCGCCGAGGCACTGGGCCCCACACGGGCCCGAGCTCTGGTGGTCCTCGAGGTCGGGGCACGCGCCACAACCGCTCAGCGCGTCGCGTTCACCCAGGCCGATTACGCCGTGGTCGCGCTCGAGGATGACGTTGCCATAACCATCGTAGGTGTACTCGGTGCGGGTCGTCTTCCACTGCGAAGAGGCGGCCCCCTCCTGGTGGGTCATCTCCTCGGCGAGACGGCAGACATGACGCACCGGCGGGTCGGTCACCGGCACGCCGGCCACCGGGCAATCGCCGTAATCGAAGCGCCGCTCGCGCATCGGCACGTCGAGGTCGGGTCCGGCGAAGGTCGCATCGAGGACCTTGAGCCCGCGGTGGTAGACATCGTCGCGGCCGACGTCGAAGACCATCACGTCCAGCGCCGGATCCTGGCCATCGTCGGTATCGGTGACCAGATGTTTCTCGACCCTTTCGAAGCCGCGGAAGTCCTTCTCGACGCCGTCGTAATAGCCGTCGCGATAGGTGAGCTCCTCGCGCGTGTGGACCCCTGTGCCGTCGTCATTGCCGGTGAGAGTGACAAAGCTGTCGACCGCGGTCACGACGTTCATGCTCTGCGGGAGCGGATATTGCCACGCGTTGGCCGTGCCGACGTCGCGGGCGCGCTGGGCGATGGAGGTGCCGTAGCTGATGGTCCGGACCCAGCCGATGCCGTTCTCGATCTGCGCGAGCAGGTTCGGACGCACGGGGAAGATCTCGAGGAAACGCACGCGGCCGTTGCTCGCGACCCAGGTGACGTCATCGGTGCCGTTGCCGTTCATGTCGGCAAAGAGGACCGTCTCGGAGCTGGTGCGTTCCGGGATGTCGCCGTCGACATCGGCGCTGGTGATCTCTGTGCGCGTTGCGAAACGACCGGCGTTCTCGTTGCGCCAGAAGCTGACCGTGGCGCCCGAGACGAGCACGATGTCGGCCAGCCCGTCGCCATCGAGGTCTTCGAGCACGGCGTTGTCGAGGTCGCCTGACGCGAGGCCGGCGACGGAGATCGTGTTCCAGGTGGCAGACCAGCGACCAAAGCCGAGGTTGAGCTTGTACTGAAGGTTGGTCGAGGCGCCATCGGCGACGAGGCGGACCGGGTCCTGGAGGCCATCGCCGTTGATATCGGTGAGCTCGAGCTCTTCGGCGTCGAAGGCCGCGCCGATGGCCTCGACGGTGACCGCCTGATAGCCCGTGCCGGTGTTGCGCGACACGAAAGCGGTGGCGGCATCGGGGGTCCGAAGCAGGTCGATACGCTTGTCGTTGTCGTAGTCGAAGAAGCGCATACCGAGCGGGTCGGCGCTGCTCGGCGGGTCACCTGGATCGTCGCTGAGTGTCGGCAGGTCGCCGGGGCTATCGAGGCAGGCGCTGCCGCTCCAGTCGCCCGAGCCGGTGTTGCAGAGTGCCAGGCCATTGACCTGGTCGACGATGTCGGTGAACCCGTCGCCGTTGACGTCGAGGAGCTGGACACCGGGGTTGCGGAGGATAAAAGACGAGCCGGCCGTGGTCGCGGTACTGGTCACGACCTGACCGGTGAAGCCCGGGCGGCCCTCGGTCGAGAGGCGGCTGATGTGGAAGCGGTGGTGGCCGTTGACGTCGCTCTCGAGGATGTCGGGGAGCGAGTCGCCGTTGATGTCGATGAGCGAGGCGAGGCCCGTCTGGATGTCGACACCGCCGGGCAGGGTGCCCATGTCGACCATGAACGGGGTTTCGCAGCCGGCCTCACACGTGCCCGAGAGGGTGCGGGTGTAGGTGAAACGATGGGCGATGGGGTGAAGCGTCCCATCGCGGCCCTTCTCGGTGATGCTGGCAAGGCGGGTCGCGCCGCCGCTGGCGAGAGCGGCTTCGTACACGAGGTCATAACGCCGGATGGTGGTCGTGTCGGAGAGGACAGCGATGGACGAGAGGCGACGGGTGAGCCGGATCTCGAAGCCGGGGGTCGCGTCCGAGCGCACATCGGGGCGCGCCTCATAGGCCATGCGTACTGAAAACCGCGGCGTGTTGAGCCGGCCAAATCCGTACTGGACCTCATCGGGTACGGGCCAGCCGTCCTGCTTCGTATAGGTGTGGACGATGCGGCGGCCGACGGTGTCGCGCATCTCGACGAGGTAGTAGCGGAAGGTCTTGCCGTCGCTGTTCTGGACGCGTGCGTTCGGGACGATGGCGCCGGTCGCGTCGGCTCCGAACCAGCCGGTGCGGCCATCGGGGAACTCTGCGGTCCAGTAGCCGGAAGGGCCCGCGGCAAACCAGCGATAGCGGACAAAACCGCCCTCGAAACGCATCCGATAGACGCGGCTGCCGGCGAGGTCGCCGACATAGACCATCTCTTCACCGCCGTCGGCGGCGAAGAGGTCATCGGTCGTGTAGGTCGGGAGGCCCTTGGAGATCTTGCGCTCGATGCTCGAGATACCGAGCTCCCAGCCGATGCCGGCGAGACCCGTGCCCATGCCCGAGGCGTACGCGAGCGCGAGGCGCGGCGTCATCGACGGGTTCTCGCCGAGCGGGACGCTGATGGGCACATTGAAGGTCGCGCTGCCCATGTTGGAGTTGACGTCGACGTTCTCGCCGATGCCGCCGATCGAGCCGGGGCCGTCGGGTAGCGAGACACGCTCGTCGGAGAGACCGTTCTGCGCGTGGGCGGCAGGCGAGGTGAGGGCGGCGGCGAGGCCGAGCGCGATCAAGGAGGGCAGCTTGTGCATGGGGAAGGCCTCTCGTGGGACGGGACGGAGGTGGGGGTTCATCGCAGGGTCACCGAGCCGTTGGGGAGGACGGCGCCGCTGGTGTCGACGCAGCTGGCTTTGACGACGGTGGCCAAGGGGCTGCCCGTGCCGAGGATCTCGACGGCGCCCGGGGCGAAGTCGGCGTCGGACTCCTGGACGATGGCGATCACGACGCGAGGGGCCTCACGCACGAAGGTGCCGCGTACGCCCTGGGCGAAGCGCACGTCGCTCACGCGGCCGGCCTCCAAGAGCAGGACCTCGCAGCCGCGGGCCCCCGCAGGCAGCTCGAGGCCGGTCATGATCGCGGGCTGGCACGTGCCCGAGTTGCAGGTCAGCTCGCCATCGCAGGTGAGGTCACCGCGGCAGGGACAGTCGAGGGTGCCCGCGAGCCCCTCGCAGGAGGAGCCGTCTGGCGTCGCGTCGGCCACCGTATCGGCCGTGTCGCTGCTGGTGTCTGGGGTGGTGTCGGGGCGCGTCTTGGTGTCTTCACCGCAGGCCGCGACGAAGAGTAGGGCGGCCGCAAAGAGGGGAGCCACGCCGGTGCGCGGGCGCGTTCTGGGAGACATGGGGCCTCGTTCGCCTGAAGGGCGGATGGCAGGGGTTTGGCGTGAGCGGACGGAGGGCATGACGCGTCGCCCCCCTGGGGCCGTGGTCCGGGCGTTGACGCAGGTCGTTCGACCCCGTGGAAGGGGCACAACAATGAGCAAACGAGGCTGGGTCGCCGAAGCCGACATAAAATAATGTCAAGTTTCGGATGCGGCCCTTCGGAGCTGGACGCGTAGAGTCGAAGCCCGCGTCGGGCGGGGGCTCAGCTCGTGAGGGCCTGCAGGAGCCACGCCCTGGCGGCCCGCCAGTCCCGCTCCACCGTGCGCTCGCTCAGCTCGAGGACGGCGCCGATGTCCAGGTTGGTCATGCCGCCCAGGAAACGCATCTCGACGATCGTTGCGCCGCGGGGGTCGAAGGAGGCGAGCCGCGTGAGCGCATCCGACAGGGCCTCGACCCCGACCTCCAAAGGAACATCGCCGCGCCCCGTGAGCGTGATGCGCAGCCACCCGGTCCCGTGTTTGTCGGTCTTCTTGCGGCGCGCCCGGTCGATCAGGATGTGGCGCATGGCGGTGGCGGCCGCGGAGCGGAAGTGGCGCTCCGACGGCCAGTGCGCGCGATCATTGGCGGCGAGGCGGAGCCACGCGTCGTGGACGAGGCTCGACGGGGTGAGGGAGGCCTCGGCGCGGTGGCGGTTCTGCAGCAGGAGGCGCGCGGCACTCTTGAGCTGGGCGTACACCACGGCGTTCAAACGACCAGGAGCGAAGGCCTGGCCCTCGACGGTCTTCTCAGGGTTTTCCGGATCGAGCGACACGAACTCTCCAACCGACAACCTGTGTTTTTATCAGAGGTCCGAGTTGAAGCAAGCGGCAAACTCCCAGGCACCGGTCGATGGGGGCCGTGGACGGGGGCCCCGGGGCCGGTTCAGGCCGAGGTCGTGGGTCGGCGCTGGAACAAACGCGTGAGTCGACGTACCTTGTCGGCTGCAAGCGCTTGCCAGGGCTCGGTTCCAGTCGCGAGCTCGGAGGTTCCGGAGATGATGGGCATGGCGGCTTCTGAGCTGCGAGCCTACGAGCTCTTCAAGACGATGCTCGACCTCGAGGACTCCGAGCTCCAGCCGGCCCTCGAGCGCCTCTCGGTAGCCGAGCCGCAGGTCTATCCTCTCGTCGCCATGCTCGTTGCGCAGGATCGTGAGCGCGACGTGATGCTCGATCGTATCGGCGCAGGCGCCGACGAGCTCCTCGCCGCCGACCTCCTCACGAGCATGCTCGGTGGCGGTGAGCTCGAACCCGCGGCGGCTCCCGAGCGGATCGGCCCCTATCGACTCCTCGGCGAGCTCGGCCGCGGCGGCATGGGCGTCGTCTACGAGGCCGAACAGGACTCACCCAGGCGTCGCGTCGCGATCAAGACCGCGTATCCGTGGCTGCGCACGCCGGAGCTCGAAGAGCGCTTCCGCTTCGAGGTCCAGGCGATGGCCACCCTGCGCCACCGAGCGATCCCACGCATCTACGAGGTGCGGGAGGAAGGCGACACGACCTGGATGGTCATGGAGCTCGTGCGCGGCGAGGCGCTCGACGTCTACGCCGCCCGGCTGCCTATCGACCAGCGCCTGCGCCTCCTCGTCGAGGTCGCCGATGGGGTCTCGCACGCCCACGCGGTAGGCATCGCGCACCGCGACCTGAAGCCCGCCAACATCCTCGTATCCGAGGGCCACCCGCGTATCCTCGACTTCGGCCTCGCGACGCCGGTCGATGAGGCGGTCGATGGTTCCGGCACGCTGGCCTACATGGCGCCCGAGGTGCTCGCCGTGGGCGAGGCGGACCATCGCGCGGACATCTATGGCCTCGGCGTCATCCTCTATGAGTTGGTGGCGGGCGAGCGTCCCCCTTCGAGTCGCGGGGAGACACTCGCCGAGCTCCGCGCCAACAAGGCCTTGATGCCGCCTCGGGTGAGTGGGCGTCGCGGGCTTTCACGAGACCTCGACTTCATCCTGGCGCGCGCGCTGCACCCCGATCCGGGCCAGCGCTACACCAGCGCCAAGGCCTTTGCGGCCGACCTCGAGCACTACCTCGCCGACCGTCCCATCGCGGCGCGCAAAGCGACGGCGCTTTATCGCCTTCAGCGCTTGATGTCGCGCCAGCGGCGCCCATTGTTGGCCGTCGGCATCACGCTGCTAGCGGCCAGCCTCATCGTGCTGGCGGTCGCGGTGCTGCGGGCGAATGACGAAGCCGTTGCTTTGCACGAGCGTGAACGCGCCGCCCGCGAGCGCCTCGACGTCCTCGTCATGCGCGACGCCGAGCTACGCGAACGCGGCAAAGCGTCCGAGGCCGAGGCGCTCTTCAGCTACTTCGTACGTGGACCTGGCCATGCTGGGACACACGCTCTGCACGAGGCGTGGCTCTGGCGTGGCCGCGCCATGCGTCGGCTCAGCGAGCTTCGCAAGCCGATGCAGCCGATCGACGCGCGTATGGCGGAGCGATCACGCGAAGCGTTCGCCGAGGCCTACGCGAGCGCCACCGACGAGGACGGCCGCGTGGGCGCGTTGCTCGAGCTCGGTCGTCTCTTTCTCAGCCTGGAGAGCTTCAGCGGCCTGCGCCGGGTCCTCGAGGTCCTCGAATCGCCGGGCTCGCGCCAGGACGAAGTCGAAGCGTTGCGCTTTGCGTCCCTGCTCGAGGCCCGCTCGCTCGAAGCCGCGGCGGCGGTCGACGATGAACGCGCAAGAGACCTCGCCCCGGTGCTGCGGGCCTTCGCGAGTGGGACCCGCTTGGGCTTCGTGACCACCATCGCCTCCCAGATGCACGGTTCTCCTGAACCTGGTGGGCCCATCATCGGGGTTCTCGATCAGCCCGCAGATGCGCTCCTGGTGCTCGATGGCAAGATGAAGGTCATCGCGCGCCTCGACCTGCCACCCACCACCCGCTACGGACTCGGCCTGCCCCGCCTGCTGACCGGCATGGAGACCTGCGCAGTCGTGCCGCTCGTCACCGCCATGGTGAGGCTCTACTGCCTCGACTCGACCTCGGGTCCTCCTGCCTTCAAACAGGTGGTGGAGCTTCCCATCGACCACCTGCACGTCGCGATCGGCTGGCTTGGGCCCGAGGGTATGGAGGCGCTGTTCGGCACTGCGGCCGTCGACCGCGCGCTTTATCATTGGTCGCCTCGTGGCCTCGTGATGCTTCCACCCGAGGTCGTCGGCCCGCCGTCCGACGTCGATGCGCTTCTTCGCGCCGACCTCGACGGCGATGGTGAGCCCGAGGTCGTCGCCAGCTTCGGGGCCTGGCGCGCCTACGACTTGCGGGTCTTGAGGCAGACGCCGACTGGATTCTCCGTGCGCGCTCGTAAGCGTATGGGCGTCGTGCACCAACTCGGGCTCGTGAGGCGCAGCGATGGGCCGCCCCTGCTCGCTGCCTCGAAACATGACGCCTACCCCAATCCCACGCAGCTTGGCGCTGCGACTCCCTATGGGGCCCCGGCAGGGGTCTACCTGTTCGCCCTCGAGGGCGACCGGCTCATCGAGCGGCAGATGCTTCCCTACCTCGAGGAGACCCGACTCGACGCGACGCCGCACCGAATGGTCGTGGGTGACTTCGATGGTGATGGGCTCGACGACCTGGCACTTGGGAGTGCCACCGCGCTTGGCGAGTACACCGCACTCCATCGGCAGGTGTCCCCCGGGCGATTCGTCGGCGCCCTGGTCGGGGGCATGACCCCGCTCAACACGCTCGATCTCGGGAACCGTGATGCCCTGCTGGTGCGGTCCTTCGAAGACCTGCAGGGTTGGGTGCTGGGCTATGGTGCCGGCGCACTGCCGCCCCGTCCTCTGAACGACAAACCGCGTGCCGATGTGCCACCGCTCGATGCCGACCTGGAGCTCGAGTGGCAGCGAGCCTCGGAGCTCGATTCGATGGGGCTGACCGCAATCGCTGCGCGTCGGGTGGAAGCCGCAGCGCGCCTGGCCAGGTCTCCACGTGCCGGACTGCTCGCACTCATCCGCGCGGCCGAGCTCCTCGTCAAGGCGCAGCTTCCGACCCAAGCGACCGACCTTCTGGACGAGGTCATTGCCAAGAACCCCTCCGAGGACATCGCACATCTCGCGTTTCGTGAGCGGGCCCGAGCTCATCTGGCTCGCTTCTCGTTGAGTCAGGCGGTGGCCGACCTGGGCCGGACGCCGCTCGACATCGAAGCGGGCCGCGCGTGGCTCGAAACGGTTGCGGCACAGACGCCGCCTACCGAGGTGGTTATCGCTGACGGTACGCTGGATGAACGATGGAACATCCACCGGGCCGGCGCAATCGTGCGCACTGGCCATGGGGCCCAATCGCTGCGCCTGGCCGGTGCGGGGGGCGATGGGGTCATCGCGAGCCTCCCCGTCGACTACACCGGCGGCGCCATCGCGATCGACCTCTCGCTGACCATCGAGCACCTCGAGATCGGGGTCGACTTCTCCCTACGGCTGCGTCAGGGCGAGCGCGAGATCGTGCGTTTCAAGGTCGATGGTCAGGGCGGTGGTCTGGTCCTCTTCAGGGACGTCGGCTGTGCCCCGAGCCAGGGCATGGCGGTGCTCACCGAGCTGCACCCGTATCGCCACGACGTCGCGCAGGAGAAGCTGACGGTGCGCCTCGGGCTCATGCCGCTCCCCGACGGCGGCGAGTTCCTGTGTGACGTCGCCAATGACGAGCGCTCGCTGGTGGCGCGGCGACAGCCCATCGCGCTCCCGGTCGAGGGGCCGGCGAGGCTCGAGCTCGTCGCGGGTGGAAGTCCGGGCGGCGCGGTCGCGGTCTGGTCTGCGCGTGTCGAGCGCCTGGCGATAACCGGGCTCACGCCGGTGCCGGCCGGTGGCTCACCCCCGGTCCGGGCCGTCTTCGAGGGTGACCTCGACGAGAGCCGAGCT
This sequence comes from uncultured Myxococcia bacterium, assembly GCA_942493285.1. Classification (GTDB taxonomy): domain Bacteria; phylum Myxococcota_A; class UBA9042; order PHBI01; family PHBI01; genus WYBB01. The sequence goes on along the minus strand of OW818691.1, from coordinate 2,562,563 downwards.
CCATTCGCGAGCTTCGTGAGCACCTCTGCCTGGGTGAAGGCCGACAGCGAGGTCGAGCATGGCGACGTCGCGGCTGCCACGGCCTGGTTGTTGCCGCTCGCTGCCGATTCCGGATTCTGGACCACCCACGAGCTCATGAGGCGCCTGCGCCTGGACCCTGGCACCTGGCTACCCGTTGTGGGCGCCATCGATCGACGATCGGCGCTCGCTGCTCTCACACGCGCCTGGGCAATCGGTGTTCGTTACCTGCCGAGTGAACGCACCCTCGACTTCCTCGGTCTGCCGGCGCTCGCCGAGGTCGACGGCTCGAGCCACGAGGACCGCCTCGTGCTCGTGGCGTTGCTTCGTGTCGGGTTGAGATTCGGGCTGACCACGCCTGCATCACGACACGCCTTGGACATCACCGAACGAATGCCCGCGACCGCCGACAGCTCGGAGCTCGCCCTGCTCGCCGCCGCGCACTACGAACGCAAGGGCGATGAACCGCGGGCCCGTGCACTGTTTCAGCGTTGGCGGGCCTCGGTACCCTTTCCGGAGCTGGCCTTCGACGCGTTGAAACACGACCCGGACGCCGGCCACCTTGCGCGGTGGCTCGACTGAGATTCGTCAGACGCGTTGCGCAGACAGTTGGCCAGTGACTCGGTGAGGCGGCGGCGGGTTTCGGCGAGGGGGTGATGAGTCGTGTCGAGGAGGTGGGTCAGTGACGCGGCCAGGTCGCGGCGGACTGCCGCCGTCCAGCGGGCTGCGAGAATGGCGCAGGGTGGGGCGGTGAGTGCATGGGCGAGTGCGATGGGTGGGCCCAGGGCAACGGCGGCGAGGGCCGATTGGAGGGCCCAGGTGGTGGAGAAGAGCGGCGCACCGAGTGCCATGAGCATGGTTGCGCGGCGGTCGCGGCGGGGTGAGATCTTGTTGGCAAGGGTGTGTGCCAGGAGAAAGGTCGGGCCCGAGGTGGCGAGGCCGTAGAGTGCCAACGGGGTGGTGGCATATAGGGCGGCGCGTTGGAGATGGGGGAGTGTGTGGTCGTCTGCTGAGCGGGCCGTAAGGAGCCCGAGCAGAGGGTGTTGTTTGCGCGCGTGCAGGACCGCGTCGACCTGCGTGCGCAGGCCAGCAGCGGCGGCAGGTTCGTGGGTGAGGAGCCTGCTCCAGAAGGTGGCCGTCTGTTTGAGGTGGGCCGTTCGGGACGATGGTGGGTTGGACTTTGGATGTGGCAGTGAATTTGCCAGCTCGGTGATGACGTGTTCGTCGGGACCGAGGTCCAGCGCGATGTCGCGTAGTGCCTTTGTGAGTCGGTCGGTGAGCTCTCGGACGGCGAGTGTGGGTGAGTCGCGATAGAGGTCGGCGAGGTCGGCAAACGCGACCGCTGGGCCGTAGGCGACGTGGATGTCGCTCTGGAAGGACTCGCGTTCCAGGTAGTTGAGCGCCACGGGGACGAGTGCCAGGTCGAGCGTCCAGCCGCTGTGGTGCTCGGCGTCCAGGGCCAGGCGGGCGGCCCCCGTGCGCAGGCGATTCACCTGGGTGTTCGCATGGGTCTCGCCCTCGGGGAAGATGGTGAGAGTGCCCCTGTCGTTCAGGACTTCGCGAGCGGCGGCAAATGCGGCGTCGTTGTTCTTTTGCGACTTCCGGCCGGCGCGTTTGCCATGACCGAGTGCCAGCTCGGCGAGTGCCGCTCGCAGCCGACGGCGTGACCAGCGGGCACGTTTTGTGCCCGAGTGATTGCGCTGGTGCTGCTCGTGTTTGCGGTCCTCGGGGCGGGCGATGGGGATAGCCCCAATCCCGCGCAGGAGCCTGCCGAAGAGGGGGACCGAGAACAGGCCGTCGCGCACCGAGAAAGTCACGGGCCTCGGCTCGACGACCGCCATGAGCAGCGGGTCGAGCACCGAGTTCGGATGCGTGACGGCCAGGATCGTCGGTCGTTCGGGCGAGAGGCGAGCACCCTGGTCGGTGACTTCGACGTCCCGATAGAACGACCGCAAGAGCGCCGCGAACACGGATCGAGCGGCCCAATAATAGGCGTTGCCCTCCTTCGAGATGCCCCACTTGCCGGTCGTAGTCATCGCGCCGTCATCCCGCCGTCGTCCCGCCGTGATCCATCAATGCGTCAACATCGCTCCGTCGCTTCGGGTCCGTGCTCTGCGAACAGAGTGCCACTCTCCGGAGAGCCGTCGAGAGTGACACCGTTCGAGGCCGCATAACGCCCGGTCTCACTCCTTGGAGGGAGGCTGCTCGCCGAGTCCCTCGGAGATGGCGACGACCTTGCCGTCTTTGACTTCGAAGGTGAGCCAGGTCCACTCGATGCCGATGGCGAGATAGGGGCCGTACGAGTATTCCTCGTTGCGGAAGGCGTCATAGGCGGCTTTGAGGTCGGCCTCGCTCGAACCGATGGTGATGCCGAGGCGGGTCGCGAGCTTGGACGGGGCCTTCGTGCGAAGTGAGCTCATCGCGCCGTCGGACAGGTCGGCCTTTTCGCCCTTGATGGTCAGCTCGATCCCCTGGGCCGGGTACTTCCAGGTCTGGAAGTATTCGCCGGTCGCGGCGTCGTCGTGGGTGATCTCGCTGACCGACTCGGGCTCACCGAAGGTGGTCTTGACGACGGCCGTGGAGACGCCTTCAGGGATCGGTCCGAGCCGCTCCCAGCCGAGGAAGTAGTTGCCCCACTCGGCCTCGGACTCGTAGGCGGAGCGGGCGGGCGGCGCCTCGGTGGCGGTCGACTTCCAGGCGGAGCGGGCGTGTTCGACAAACGCCGGCGGGGCCTTTTCGAACTCGGGGGAGGGCGTCGCGTCGGCGCTGTTGGTCATTCCGCGCAGGACGTATTTGTCGCCCGACTCGACGAGCAGGACCTTGTGGGTGATGGGGCTCCAGTCGGTGCGGCAGCCGGCCGTCCAGGCGAAGGTCGCCTCGCCGAGCCCGTCGTTGTCGAGGTCGGTGACGGACCAGGCGCCGGTATATGGCTCGAGGGTGAGGCGGTAGTCGTTGCAGTCCGAGACGAGCTCTTTGAAGTCGCGGATGGTCGTCCAGCTTCCGTCGCCTTCGCGGTTGAGGTGATAGGCGACGAGCTCGGCGCCGGCGCCCTTGGGCCATTCGCGCTTGATGAGGATGGCGTTGGTGCCGTGCTTGTCGGTCCAGCTGATGATCTTACGGGTCTGACCGGGGAGCTCGACGCCTTCGAAGGCGTCTTCGTCGAGCTTGGTGGCTTCGACTTTGTCGGTCGCAGTCGGGTCCTTCTCCATCGGGACGTCGGGCGAGGGCTCGGACGGCGCGTCCGAGGGCGCGGCTGCGGCGTCGGGCTCGGGCGTCGGCGCGGGGGTGGGCGCAGGCTCGGGCGCGGGCGTCGGCGTGGGCGCGGCGGCAACAGCGTCGGCCGGGGCTGCTGGTGGGGCGTCTTTCTTGCCACAGGCGGGGGCGAACGAGGTGCTCAGCGCGAGGGCGGCGGTGACCAGGGGGCGGAAGGCGTTCATGGGGTTCCCGGTGGTGCGGCTGGTGTGGCGGTGAAGTCGTCGGCCGTGGGTCGGTCGGCGGGCTACCCTCGCCATAGGTTCATTCGCTGTCAACGGCCAGCGGTGGCGCGAAGGGCTCGGGCGTGCGATAAGCTCTGCAAACAAGGATTCGGGCGGGGAAGCCCAAGGGGGTTGAGATGCACAGCAATTGGATGGCCGTTGTGTTGCTGCTTGGGTTGGGCAGTGGGTGCTTCAAGCCGGCCCTCGAGCAGGTCGATGGTGTGGACGGCGACGACGATGGGGACGGTTTCGACGGCACGGCCGAAGAGGTCGGGGGCGACACGAACCCGACCGCCGAGACCGACACGGGTGGGGTGGAGACCGACGCAACTGCAAGCGACACGGCCGACACGGGCGATGGGGTCGTCGCCGAATGCAGCGGCGATGGGGAGTGCACCCGGTTGTCAGGTCTGTGCAAGGTCGGGCGCTGCGAGGCGGGGCGGTGTGTGGCGCGTGACGCGGACGGGACGTGCGACGATGGGAACAAATGCACAACCGCAGACCGATGCGATGCCGGCATGTGTGTGGGCGACGCGGTCGTGTGTGCAGCGATTGATCAATGCCACGAGGCGGGTGCCTGCGACAACGAGACTGGAGTGTGCTCGAACCCTTCCAAAGACGACGGAACTCCATGCGACGACAGCGACGCGTGTGGGGTCGATGACGAGTGTCGCGTGGGAGTGTGCGCGCCGGGTCGCCTACCCGACGACACCGCGGGCGACCTGGCCGTCGGGTTCAGCGGCGACGGGAGCGTGCTCGTGATGGATATGGTCGCAGATCTCGACGGTGACGCCCTGCTGTTGTTACTCGTCGAGGGCCAGAGCCTCCGCCACGAAAACTCAAGCGGCGAGTCCTTTTGGACTCATACGATGCCAGTCGGTGCGGCTCAAAGCCTCGTGCTGGTCAGGATGGATCCGGACACGCTCGACCCACGACCGCCCATCGTCCTCGGACACACCTCCGACACTTTCGGAGTCGATGCGGTGCGTGGCCTCGCGATCCTCGCTGATGGCAGTCTGGTCATATCCGGCTACTTCAACGCTGAGACGACACTTGGCGCGGATACCACCATCGGCGTGAGCCCGAGCGGATTTGCAATCACCGAAGGCGTGTACGTAGCCCGCATGACGCGAGCTGCTGATGTGCTTTGGCATCGTGAGTACTTCGGAGTCCCCCGTGCTGATCCCGATGAAATCGGAACACCCAAAATCGTGCTGGGTGCTGGCATGGGGGTGCTGCATAGCGTCTTCGTAGAGCCCTCGCAGCTCCTCGAGATTGTGGCCGACGGTGACACGGAGGAAACGCTTCTGCCTCGTGATGTCGGCTACTCGCTGGTGGAAGAGCTCGCGCTCGATGGCGCGGCGAGAGTCGTCGCGTACGTTCGTACGACCTCGGCTCCAGGAGGAGCCTATGTTGCCGCTGTGAGCCAGGTGCAAGAGGGGTTTGTTGTCCTCGGCGGCACATTTGCTGGTGGTTCGACGGAATTGGTACCGAGCTGGGAAAGTGCGCCGACGAAGACCATCCCGACTGGAGTGAGCGTCGAGCCTGAATCTTGGGTCGCTCAGCTGGGGCCTGACGGCCAACTGTTGGAGTACCGTCACTTCTGGTCTGCGAACGCGGACGCAGGGGTCACTCCCTTCACAATGGAGGTGGGGCAACACATCAGTGTGGGATTGCTCGCGGGCGGAGACCTGCGCAGTCGCTCGACGAACGCTGTCGTCGAGTCGGTCGACTCGGGCACACCGGTGGGAACGCCTGCGGGCATTCTGGTGTCGGTGGACCGCGCGACGTTGGGTCAGCGGTGGGGAATGACGACAGGTGGGGAGGTACTGCTGAGCCGCGTCCGAGCAGGTGCCGGCGGCGAGCTCGTTATTTCTGGCTACTTCGAAGATCGATTCGAGCCGAGCCCCGCGAACGGTAGCGTCGTCGCTACGGAAGACTTCTCGCGCCACGGGCTCTTGCTGGCCGGAGTCGATGCGCTGGGAGCGGCGAGCTTCGGGGTTTCGGTCGCGAGACCCACCGAGGAGTTCCAATCACTCTTCGATGGCATGGGCCCGCTGCCGTTCTTTGTCACCGCTGACGGCGCTTACATCCTCGCCGGCACAGTGAGGCCGAACCGCGATGTGGGAGTCACCGCCAAAGTACCCCCTACGACGAGCACGCGCCAAGTGGCCTTCGTGCTGCGTCTTAACTCCGAGGGCGCGCTGGAGTGCCCCGACACAGCGCCGTGAGCGCGGTCTCAGTCGTCGCCGATTTCGAGGGTGTAAGGCGCGCTGCAGCTCCAGCTTGAGTTGGTCGTGCGGACGCGGACGAGTGCACGGAAGTTGTCGTCGCCGGACGGGCATTCGAAATCTGAAGTCGTGAGCTTCAGGTTGATGGAGCCGGTGCCGGAGCGACAGCACCCTCGGTACTCCTTGCCGCCATAGGTCACGTTGCCGCCCGTGACTCCGCCCGCTGCGGCACAGTCGAGCTCCGTGGGGAGCGCGTCATCGTTGGTGCAACGGAAGAAGAAGCAGGCCTCCATTGAGAACGCCGCCGAAATGGAACTCACACGGAAACGAGGCTCGATATCGCCATCCCAGACGTCGTCGACAAAGTACTGGAACCAGTCCACGTCACCAGGGCCGGAGATCGTGGGTGAGGTGATGGACCGTTGAGGGAAGTTCTGAGAGTCTTCGTAATTGCCGAGGTTGTACGGCGATGAGACCGCGTCATTGTTCTCGTACACGTCGCGGATATAGCTGCCCGAGCAGGTGCCGGAGCCGCAGGTATCGCCCGACGTGCAGTTGTCACCGTCGTTGCAAGAGGCGCCGTTGTTGAGCGACCAGTTCGAAGTGGACGTCGTCGAGTTGCACCGATAACAGACGTTGTTGGGTTGGGTGGTGCCGTTCGCGTAGCAGGCGCCGCCGATGATGCACTGGTTGTTCTGCAGGGTGTTGGCGCAGGAGTCGCCGGCCTCGTTGCAGGAGTCGCTCGTGCACGAGAGGGCGTCGCTGCAGTTGCGCGCTTCGCCGACGCAGCTTCCCGAGCCGTTGCAGCGGTCGTTGACGGTGCAATAGGCGTTGTCGTTGCAGCCGACCGTTGTGGGTTGCGGTGACCAGCTCGACGTCGAGGCCGCGGGGTTGCAGCGTTGGCAGGGGTTCGAAGGATTGGCAGTGTTGTCAGTGTAGCAGACGCCCCCGATGCGGCAGTAGTTTGCCACGATGGACGAGTTGGAGCAGCCAGTGGCGGCGTTGCAGATGTCTTGCGTGCAGACGACGCCGTCGTTGCAGCTGACGTCGCCGACACAAGCGCCGGCCCCGTTGCAGAAGCTCGATGCGCTGCACGCGTTGCCGTCGTCACAGCTCACGTTGCTCGACGCACTCGACCAGCCCGTGGCACTTCGGCTCGGGTCGCAGACCTGACACGGGAAGCCCGACCGCGCGACGCCAGCCGCGAAGCAGGCGCCCTGGATGTTGCAGGTGTTCTGCGCCTGGGTCCAGGTCGTCGTCGAGGTCGTCGGGCTGCAGATCTCACATGCATTGGCCGGGTTCGCCTGATTGGCGCCATAACAATTGCCACCGATTTGACACGTGTTCGACGCGTTCGACCACGTCGTCGTCGACTGGTTCGGCTGGCATATCTGACAGGCATTCTGGGGATTGACGGCGTTGGCCGGATAACACGCCCCGCCAATCGAACAGGTGTTCGGGGCCTGGCTCCACGTGGCGATCGAACGGGTCGGGTCGCAGAGCTCACACGGGTTGGTCGGGTTGAATCCGCCCGCGATGCTGCACGCACCATTGATGAGGCAATATCCGGTCAAGAGCTCGTTGGCACATTGGAACGGTCCGACACACGTGTCGGTCGTGCAGATGAGACTGTCGTTGCAGGTCGCCTCGTCGGTCTGGCTGTTGCAGTTGTCATCGAGGCCGTTGCACGTCTCGGGCAGGGGCTCCTTGCCTTCGCAGACAGGTGACGTCGGGCCGCAGACGAGGCCGCCTTCACACGAGCCGAACTGGTTGGTCACATAACACGGGGTCTGTGGCAGCACGTCGGTCTGGCCGTCGCAGTCGTTGTCGAGGTCGTCGCAGACCTCGGGGGCGGCCTGCGGGCCGACGCATGGCGAGAGGCCGCTCTGGCCGCAGCTCCGGGTGCCGTCGCAAGTGCCAAACGTATTGGTCACGCCGCAGTCGGTGGAGAAGCCGAAGTCCGACCAGCTCGGGCGGCAGGTGCACTCGCCGTTGGTCGGGACACATTGGCGCGCAGACCCACCGCCCGAGACCGAGACCTCCTCGCAGTTGTAGCCGCCTGGACAAGCGCGCGTCGCGCACGAGCTGCCACAGAAGCTGCCCGAGCTGCCGGTCGGACTCGGGCTCGGGTCGGGGATGCAATAGGCGGGGAAGGCGTCGGATGGGCTCTGGCACTCGGCGTTGTCGCGGCAGGGGCGGCAGAGCCTCGTGTGGCGTGGGACACAAACGCTCTGCTGGTCGGGGCCGACGCCGGTGAGGAGGCAGTCGAACCCATCGGGGCACTCGGCGAGGCACGAGCGGGTGCAGATCTGGCCGTCGAGGCCCTCGATACAGACGCCGCTGTCGCACTCGTTGTTGGCGTTGCAAGGACAGCCGAACGTCGAGCAGCCTGGGGTCGTCGTGTCCACATCATCGTCGACGCTGTCGGTCGACACGTCGGAGGGTGATGCGTCGACGTCGGAACCCGAGCTATCGGGGAGGGTGTCCGCATCCGGCGTCGCGTCGGGGACGCCAGTGTCGAGTGGCGTCGAGGTATCGGGGAGCAAGACCTCGAAGGCGTCGGTGTCCGGGGAGGTGTCCTGGACCGTGCCGTTTTCGTCGTCGCCACCACAAGCGATGAGGGCGATGGCGAGGAGCGGGGTGAGTCGGTGGAACATCGGGCCTCGTCTGTCGTGCTGGGTGGGCGGCCGAAGGTGGCGTTCGGGTCCGCGATATTGCAGGCGAAGCATACCGTCGCGTCCGGGTCAGGGAGAATAGCCGAGGGACCTCGCGCGGAGCAAACCCGTAACCGGGTGCGAACGTTCTTGCGCACCTTTGGCAACCGATGTATCGGTTCCGCCGCGCGGGGTCATCGAAACGCATCATGTGTGATGGTTTAGAGCGCGTAGAACTTTTCGCGGTCGGTCGGCGTTCCCACGCTGCCTCCATGGAAACAACGAGCAAACATAACGTGTCGGTCGAATCATCAACGCAGTCCAACGAGCAAGTCCCAACCTGGGTGAAGGTCGGGCTTGGTCTCGGTGTGCTGGGGCTCGTCGCCTGGGGCGCGAGGTGGCTCATCCAGGGCGGCGACGTCATCTATACAGATATCGCGCGCGCCTTCTGGGTGGCCGACCCGCTGCAGGGCTGGGTCGAGACGTCGGACCGCTGGGTGTGGCTCGGGCTCGAAGGGCTTGGAGCGGTGCTGGGTGTGGTCATCGGCACGGCGACGATGCTGTTTGTCGCTCGTAAGGTCGGCAATCCGACGGTGAAGAAGATCGCGACCGGGGCCTCGTGGCTCGGGGCGGTCGTGGCGATGGCGGCGCCCGTGCTGCCGGCCTGGGCCTTCGTGAGCGGGATGCCTCCCGCGGGAGCTGAGCGGCTCCTACCTTTAAATGCAGCTCCGGTCCCGCAGGTCGGTGGAGCCAAGCCCGGGGTTGCTGGTGGGTTCGCGGTGGTCAGCGGCAAGTGGCAGGTCGGCGAGAGCAAAGCCAACCTGCTGGCGGCGCGGGTGACGGCGGGCGGCGAGACCTTCGATGGGAAGTTCGGGCCGATTAGCGGTGAGGTCGAGCTGGTGGCGGAGCGCCTCGGCGAGTCGAAGGCGATGTTCTCGGTGCCGTCGGCCTCGGTCGATACCGGCGTCGAGCTGCGCAACACCCACGCGCAGGGCTACCTCGATGCCGAGAACCACAAGACCATCTCGCTCGTGATCCCGAAGCTCGACGCCGTGACGCCGGGCGCGAACGAGGCGAGCCGTGCGTTTTCGACCGAAGGCGAGCTGACCATCATGGGTAAGCCGTTGAAGCTGCCTGTGACCGGGACCCTCGTGTTGCTGACGGCGGCGGAGCGGACAGAGCTTGGCGTGACATCGAGCGAGGCCATCCTGGTCAACGCCTCGTTTGTGCTGCCGGTGTTGAAGACCCCGCTCGACCGCAAGAACTTCGACGTCGACGAGCTGCCGCTGACGGTGCGGCTCGTGATTGCTCCTTCGGCCGGTACCGCGCCGGGGGCTGGGGCGCCTTGAGCAGGTACCAATAGTTGATTCCGATGCGGCGGGGCTCTTGCCAGTAGGCCCCGCGCGTGTCCCCCAAGATCCGGTCGTCAGGCTGAAGCTGATACGACGGACATCAAGTATCTCGATCATCGAGACATCAGGAGAAGCAATGAAACTCATGACCCGTATCGCACTGCCGTTCCTCGCTCTCTCTCTCGGCGTCCTGCCTGCGTGCGGCAAGAAGGCCGAGCCCGCCCCGGTGGCCGACGCGGCCAAGGCTCCCGAGCCCGCCCCCGTGGCCGCGGCTGACGTCGCCGCCCCCGCTCCCGAGCCCGACGTGGCGGCCCCGGCCCCCGACGTGGCCCCCGTGGCCGAGGCTGACGTCGCCGCCGCCCCCGCGGGCGACGCCGTTGCCGCTGGCGACGGTGAGGCCGCGGCCGGCGACGCTGTCGCCCCGACCGAGCCGACCGAGTGGATTCGCGCTGTCATCCTCCACGCCAAGGGCGAGAACCCGGTGACCGCGAGCTTCGAGAAGTTCCAGGTGGTCGAGGCCAACATCGACCTCTCGAAGCCCGAGACCGCCAAGGCCGTCATCGAGGTCGACGCGTTGTCGATCGTGACCGGCGACCCGAAGCGTGACGGCCACGTCAAGTCGGCCGACTTCCTCGAAGTCGAGAAGTTCGCGAAGGTCACCATCACCATCGCCGGAATCAAGCCGGTCGAGAACTTGGCGGACACCTACGACGCGACCGCGACCGTCGACATGCACGGCGTCAAGAAGGACGTGCCGGTCCAGTTCAAGGTCGTCGAGAAGAAGGAAGGCGCCATCGTCGTCGAGGGTGAGACCAAGGGTCTCGCTCGCGCTGACTGGGGTGTCGGCGGCGAGCCCGAGAAGGTCAACGTCGGCCCCGTCTTCGACGCGCAGGTGCGCCTCACGCTCATGAACGTGACGCCGGCCCCGAAGCCCGAGTGAGTCGAGTCCGCTGAGCTCAGTCCGCTGAGTTGAGTCCACAGGTCTGCGAGCGGTGGTGGTGAAGACCGCGCCGCTCGCGGACCTTGTTCTGTTAATGCCCCGACGGCCAGACGGCGAGCGTCGTGGGGCAGGTGTACGACGAAGTTCGTGACCCAGGGCTGGCATCGTCCAGCAGGTTACTGTATCCCTCCGCGCTCGTTGCGGAGGGACCATGCTCGTCACCATTTCTCGCCACACCCCCGGGTCGATTCCTGTCCGCTTCGCGCTCCTTGCTGGACTGCTGGGCGCCTGCGGCTCCGAAGACCAGACCGGCACGACCGACACGTCGGCAGACTCCGAGGTGTTCGAGGTCTTTCTGCCGGATTCGTTCTTCCCGGTCGACCTGAGCGAGCCTACCGACGGCGAGACACCAGACGGCAGCGACACCGCCGACGTCGACACGGGTGAGCCGGACACCGCGGTTTGTCCAGGGTGCACCGGGGCGCCTTGCTCGACGAACTCGGACTGCAACTCTGGGTATTGTCTTGAAGGTCAAGATGGTCAGGAGTGCGTCGCGACGTGCTCTTTGAGCTGTCCAGTCGGCTACGGATGCCGCGGGGTGCTCGGCGCCGGCGGTGACCCGGTCTACCTGTGCATCTACGAGCACGTGACCTTCTGTCAGCCGTGCCGCGTCGACCGCGACTGCGAGACCGGGATCGGCGGGTTGCTCGGGGCGCGCTGTGTGGAGCTCGACGCGGACGACGCGACGAGCGGCAGCTTCTGTCGCACGCCGTGCTCGTTGGGCGGCACGTGCCCGCAAGGCGCGAGCTGCGGGTTCGTCGACTTCGATGGGGTGCAGGAGGCGTTGTGCCGCCCCGGGACAACGGCTGAGCCCGGCGTCTGCGAGTGTTCGAGTCGGGCCGTGTCGCTCGAGCTGTCGACGGGCTGCGCGGTCGTCAACGCGATCGGGACCTGTGAAGGCGAGCGGACTTGCGGTGCAAGCGGGTTGACTACGTGTGACGCGCGGATGCCGAGCCCCGAGGTGTGCAACGACTTCGACGACGACTGCGACGGCTCGGAAGACGAGGACTTTCCGACCAAGGGCGCGGCGTGCGACGGCGACGACGACGACTCGTGCACGGACGGCGCCATCGTGTGTGCGCCGGGCGGCGGGCTCGCGTGCACTGACGACGGGTTCTCGCATGTCGAGCTGTGTAACGACCTCGACGACGACTGCGACCTGGCGGTCGACGAGGACTTCGGCCAGAAGAACTTCCCCTGTGATGGCGAGGACACGGATACCTGCTCGGACGGCTTGTGGATCTGCGGTTCGGATGGGCTTGGGTTGACCTGCACCGACGACGAGTCGGTGCGCGAAGAGGTCTGCAATGGGGTCGACGACGACTGCGACAGCGAGACCGACGAGGACTTCCCGCTGAAGGGCCAGCCGTGCGACTCGCCGGTCGACTCGGACCTGTGTCTGGGCGGGGTGTTTGCGTGTGACGCCGGCGGGCTCGCTTGCACGGATGACGACGTGAGCATTGTCGAGCTGTGCAACGGGGCCGATGACGACTGCGATGCGGCGACCGACGAGGCGAGCGATCTGGTGGCACCGCTCAACGGTAATCAGCTCGGGAGCTGTGCCGGGACGGTGCAGACCTGCCGGGGCGCGGGCGGCTGGCGCGACGACTATTCGGGGGCGCCGTTGGTCGGTCAGAACGAGACGCCCGACGCGAGCTATCTGGATGAGAACTGCGACGGGATCGATGGGACCGAGGCTCTCGGGGTGTTCGTGCGGCCGGGTGGGGCGGATAGCGGCACCTGCACGAAGAACAATCCGTGCGGTGGGTTGACCTATGCCATCGCTCAGGCCAACGCGTCGCGGCGGCATGTCTATGTGCAGGCCGGGACCTACGACGGGATCGTCGAGGTGCCGGCGGGCAAGGACGTCGAGGTCTATGGTGGGTTCAACACGAGCTGGCAGCGGCGGCCTCGCACCGAGAACGGGCACACGGTCACGCTGCGGGGGGCGAAGCACCCGGGCGACGACGAGTACCTGACGGTTCGGGTCCGGAGCGCGACTGTGCGCTTTGCGGACCTGGTGATCGTCGGGCCGAGCCCGGGACCGACCGAGCGCAAGAACGGGCGTGGCTATTCGACGTATGCGGTGCATGCGGTGTCGAGCAACGTCACCCTCGACAGGGTGGAGGTCCAGCAGGGCAACGCCGCGAGCGGGGCCAGTGGTGTAGCCGGGACGAGCGCGCCCTCGCTCACGGCGCCCGCGAAGGCGGCTGGCGGTGGAGGGGCGACCCAGGGCGTCAATACCTGCAACAACAGCTCGCGCGGTGGGCCAGGTGGCGGTCAGTCGAACGGGCAGTGCGGTGCGACGTCGGGTGGCACAGGTGGCACGGGCGGGGTCATGGACTCGAGCTGCACATGTGCCTTCGGGGTGTGTGTCTGCACGAGCTGTGGTGCGACCGCGGGTACCGGCGGGACAAGTGGCAGCGGGTCTGCGCCGGGTGGCGGCGGCAACGCCGGGTCGGGTGGGTCCAGCTGCAGCGGCGTCGGCAGCGGCGGGCCAGGCGGGACTCTCAGCCAGGGCGGGGGCGGCGCGGCCGGGGCGCGTGGCGGAGTGCTCGTATCCAACTATTGGACTGGCAACGACGGGGCCAATGGCACGACGGGGTCGGCCGGGAGCGGCGGCGGCGGCGGTGGCGGTTCGGGCGGCTGCGACAACAACGGCGGCGTGCCGCTGCAGAACTCGTCGGGGGCCGGCGGTGGTGGCGGCGGTGCGGGTGGCTGTGCGGCACAGGCCGGCGGGACGGCGGGCAAGGCGGGTGGCTCGAGCATCGGTGTATTCGCGTCGGGCGGCAGCGTGACGGCGAATCAGTGCCGGTTCGTGCTCGGCAACGGCGGGGCTGGTGGTGCCGGTGGCGCCGGTGCGAGCGGCCAGCCGGGTGGGCTCGGCGGCGACGGCGGCAACGCGGCCGGGACGTCCCAGCGGGGCGGCGACGGCGGCAAGGGCGGCGACGGAGCGGCGAGCGGTGGCGGCGGCGGTGGTGCCGGTGGCCATGCGTATGGGGTGTTCACGCTGAGCGCGACCGCATCGACGCCGGGGACGACGTTCACCGGTGGTGCTGGCGGTGGCGGCGGCGGTGGTGGAGACGCGCCCGATGCGGCCGGGTCCAATGGTGACGGACGCGGCGCTTTGTCAGGGCGGCGCGAGGACACGCGGACATGTGCGTCGGCTGGGGCCTGCGGCGACTGACGCGGCGTCCATCCTTCTGCTTCGCGACGACTCCTGGACACCTGTCGAGCTGACGACTTCCAGGCCCTTCATCCGGTCATGCAAATAGCCGGATGCAGGCCTCTAATCAGGTCGGTGGAGCGCCGTACCAGGTCGTGCTCACGATGCGATGTCGATAGAGGTTCTGCTGCTGGCAGAGGCTGCAGATTGTCTCGATTGTCGAGATATCGTGGGCGAGGTAACGCTCGAGGCAGGGCTCACACATGACGTCTGGGTAGTCGCCGTCCACGCCATAGAGGACGACCACGTCGATGGGGGTGGATGATGCGACGGCGCAGCGGCAGGCGAGCGCGCCGATCCCGGCCTGGCCGTGCAGGTCGCAGGTGACGAAGTCGGCCGTGTCGCTCGGAGCCAGCCCATAATCGACCATGCAGCGCGCGTTGATACGCTCGGCGGCTTTGCGGCGCAGCGGGATCGGATGGGCCAGGGCGGATAGCGCTGGGTCGCGGGTGCCGACGATGGTCGGGCCCTGCGGGTGGTGCCAGTCCATGTCGACCTTGGCGCCGCGGGTGCCGGGGAAGCCCGGCCAGTCGGTGGCGAGGCGATCGTCCTCGTCGACCCAGAGCGAGAAGGCCGGGCCGGCGTTCGGGTGTCCGAGCGGCAAGGCGCCTTTGACCTTGCGGGTCGGGCGGCCGGGCGGAGCGGGCAGGGTCCAGGTGGGCTCGAAGCGGTCGCCCGGGAACATGACCTGGCAATCGTCGCAGCGGCAGGTCAGGGGATGCAGCAGGACCTTGATCAATGGATGTGACCTGGGACGTCGGCGAGGTGGTTCGGGTCGACCCCGAGGAGGCCCAGCACCTCTTGCCAGAGGGCGGCTTTGGGCGCGAAAAACAGCAGGTCGACGACACGTTTGTCGAGAGGTAGCGTGAGCCACGAGCCTTCGAGGACCTCGCGGTCGAGCTGACCTGCCCCCCAGCCCGAGTAGCCGAGCATCAGGCGGAAGGGGCCGTCGGGGTCGTTGGCGTAGGCGACGAGGCCCTCGCGTGAGGCCGTCAGGGCGAGTCCCTCATCAACGACCTGGGTGCCCTCGAAGCGCAGGTCGCCGCGGTGGAGAAGCCAGCCGCGGTGGCGTTCGACCGGGCCGCCGGACAGAGCCTTCGTCGAGGCGTCGCCGGTCCAGCGAATCTTCTGCTCCTCGCAGATGGCGCGCATCGGGAGGTCGAGGCTGTGGTTGATGACGAGGCCAAAGGCGCCTTCGCGCGTATGGGCGCAGATGAGCACGACCGAGCGATGGAAGTGCGGGTCGGCCAGCCGCGGCATCGCGACGAGAAGGCCAGGCGCGAGCGAGAGTCTCATGCGGGGCGTCAGCTCTCGACCACGACGCCGAGCACGCCCGACAGGCTCTCGAGGTCCGAGACGAGGTCGGCGCCTGGCACGCGGGGGAGGGCCACACGAAGGAGGGCTGCGTGACCGCCGGAGAAGCTGCGGCTCTCGACGTTGTTGACGGAGTACTCGGCGTCCTTGAGCGTCTCGAAGACGGCGGCGAGGACCTCTGGGCCGGGCAGGTGCCGGATGAGGAGGGCGGCGGCGCCACGGGTGGGGCCGAGGTTCTGGGTGCCGGGCATGGTGCGCTGGGTGAGGAAGCTCTCGAGCGCGGAGACGACCTGGTGGGCCACGACCTCGTCGACCTGGCGCGTCTTGCCGGCCTGGCGAAAGGTGACCGCGAGCTGTGGGCCGAGGTCGGCGGCAAAGGGCACGTCGTCGCCGTAGTCGTTCGCGTCGTAGGCGTCGAGGCCGAGGCGCAGCGTCTTGTTGGTGAGGCGCTCGGCGGCGGCGGCGAGGTCGATGTGGCCACGTCCCGCGACGTCCACGATGGTGGCGGCGTCGTGCAGGAGTGCGATGCGCCCGGCGGTGGCCAGCACTTCGGCCGGGTCCTCGGGGTGGAGCGAGACGATGTCGGCTCGTTTGTAGAGGGCGTCTGCCGTGTCGGCCCAGTGCACGCCGGCCTCGGCCGCGAGGGTCGGGGTCAGGGCCTTGGCGGAGACGAGGACCCGCATGCCGAAGCCCTGGGCGATCTTGGCGAGCACCGGGGCGACCGGGTCCCAGCCGTGGATGGCGAAGGTGCGGCCGCGCAGACCAAGCGCGCCGCCAAGGCCATTTGCGCCGCGCTGAAGGCCGCGGTCCAACGCCAGGACGAGCCCGATTGCCAGCTCCGCGCGGGCGTTGATGTCGGCATTGCCGCAGTCGGACACGATGATGCCGCGCTCGGAGGCCGCCAGGGTGTCGATGACGTCGACGCCCACGCCGGCCCGCAGGATGGCCTGGAGGCGTACGCCAGCTTCGATGGCGGAGCGCGTGACGCGGGTCTTGCCGGTGATGAGGACCTGGGTGTCGCCGATGACGCTTGCGAGCGCGTGGCTCTGAAGGTCGGGTTCGTAGGTGAGGACAAGGCCGAGGCCGTTGAGGCCGGCGCGGGTCTCTTCGGACATCTCGTCGATGACGAGGACGTTCATGGCTGCTCCTTGGGGCGTGTCGGCAGTCGCGGTGCGGGGTGCAAGCCGCCGCCCGGGGACTTGGGCGGAGCCATAGCGCAGTTCGAGGCGGTTGGCGAGCGGCGGGGGCTGTCCGAGCGGGCTTGCACTGGGCGGAGAATCTTGCTTCAGTCGCGCGATGCGCAAGGTTTTCGTCACCTCGAGTCTCCCGGAATCGGCCTTGTCGCGCCTCGTGACGCGGGCCGAGGTGGTCGTGTTCCGGCGGGGCGATAATGTGGCGGGTGGGGCCGACGGGCCGACCCGGGCGGAGCTGATTCGTGGGGCGTCGGGGTGCTTCGGGGTGTTGTGTGCGGCGCGCGACGTGGTCGACTCGGCCGTGCTGGATGCGACCGGGGTGCGCATCGTGGCGAACTGTGGAGAGGGCGTGGAGCACATCGACCTCGAGGCGGCGCGGGCGCGGCGGGTGTGGGTGACGAACACGCCGGGGGTGGCGACCGAGGCGGTGGCTGACCTCACGATGGCGCTGATGCTGGCGTTGACGCGGCGTGTGGTGGCGGCGGACCGCTGGGTGCGAGCTGGGTGTGCCGGGGACGCGACGCTGGGGGCGGCGGCTCAGGCGAGACCGGATTTTTGTGGCGTGGAGCTGAGACAGCGCACACTGGGGATCATCGGGCTCGGGCGGGTCGGGCGTGCGGTTGCGAGGAGGGCGCGGGCGTTCGGGATGCGGGTCCTGTTCTGCGGCGGGCGGGCGGACGGGGTGGCTGCCGAGGCGAGGGACCTGGAGGGGTTGCTGCGCGAGAGCGACGTGGTGTCCATCCATTGTCCGCTCGGCGCGGCGACGCTTGGGCTCATCGCGGCGCGCGAGCTGGCGCTGATGAAGCCGGGGAGCATGATTGTGAACGCGGCGCGTGGGCCCGTCGTGGATGGGGATGCCCTCTACGAGGCGCTGCGCTCGGGGCGGATCGCAGGCGCTGCGCTCGACGCGTTTGGCGGTGCTGGGGACAGGGTGGATGCGCGGTTGGCGGCGCTCGACAACGTCGTGTTGACGCCGAGGATTGGAGCCGCGACGCAGGAGACGCGGCTGGCGATGGCTGAGCGGGCCGTCGACAATCTGCTCGCGGCGTTGTCGGGGGCGGTGCCTGCGGACTGTGTTGTGTAAGTTCTGGGTTGGGCGAGCTGCGGAGCTGGGAGGTCGAAGTGACGTCGTGGTCGCGAGTCTTGGGTGTGATGATGGTCCTTGGCATTGGGGGAATCGGCGCGTGCTGTTCGACGCAGGCCGCGATCGAGGCGTCCCCGACGCAGGCGGAGATGAATGGCGGCGAGCCGGAGGTCGCGCCAGATGGTGTGCCTGTTGCGCCGATCGAGCCGGCTGCAGACGTGCCCAGGGGCGAGGATCACGCGCTCATGGAGCGGTGCACGGCGCGGCGCGATTTTGCCGGGTTGAGCCCCGAGGACGCGCGGAGCTGGCGAGAGGAGTGTAAGCCGGCCTTCGACTGTACAACGCCGTTCCCTGCGAAGGCGTGTTGTCTCGCGATGTCGCCGCAGTGTCTGGCGTGTGCAGACCGCGGACGGGAGGCGAAGGCGGCGTTCGACTATGCCTGCTTTGGAGAGACCGAGGCGGTGCCCGAGGCGTTCGATTGTGCGAGCCCGCCGCCGCTGACACCGTGCTGCAGAGCCTTGACGCCGCGTTGTCTCGACTGCGCTGCAAAGAACCGGTTCGTCGGCGATACCTATCGAAAACAATGCGGGAAATGATGAAGCGCTCGCGCTGGCCGATGGGTTGGGTCGGCGCCGTGGCGCTGGTGTGCGGAGCCGTCGGGACCGGGTGCCATCGCGGCTACATCTATGGGAACGGCGTGGCGCCGGTCATCGAGGGGCAGGACCTCGTCATCGAGTCGCCCGAGACCGGGCAGGTCACGCGTTTGTCCATTCGGACGATAACAGTGGCGCCAGACGGGAATTGGAGCCGCTGGGAGGCGGCGAGCTCGGACGATACTGCATACCTGCGGGCGGGCGCGCTGCCGCCTGATGTGGACGCGGTCAAGATCAGCGTCGACAACACGGACACGGTGTGGGGCGATTGGGCGCTCGGAGGGTTCGGCGTCGGGCTCACGACGACGCTCGGGCTCTTCGCAGCGGTCGGTGGCCTCAGTCCGGAGTTGAACCGGCTCGAGACCTTCGACCTCGGGCTCGCGCTGCTCATCGGGGCCGTGGTCGGCGTCGAGTTCGCGCTCATCGGGGCGGCGTTGGGCGAGCTCTTCGAAGGGCAGGACGTAGACCAGCGCTTCGACCTGCCATCGCCGTGAGTCTTGGCTGGTCGAATTGTGTCGCTTCGGCCTATGGTGCGCGCCGTCTGGATGGAGTCTCGCCATGTCGTACCCCGCTTCCCGCCCCCGCCGCCTCCGCCGCACCCCGGCCCTCCGCGCTCTCGTCCGTGAGACCTCGTTGTCGCCGCGCGACTTCGTCTTCCCGATGTTCATCCACCCGGGCAAGAACAACAAGGCGCCGATCACCTCGATGCCGGGCCAGTTCCGCTTGTCGCCCGACCTCGCCGGGCTCGAGGCGAAGCGTCTGTGGGACCTCGGCATCACGTCGGTGCTGCTGTTCGGCATCCCCGAGCACAAGGACGCCCTCGGGTCGGCCGCCTATCTCAAAGATGGCATCGTGCCGCAGGCCGTGCGCGCCATCGCCAAGAGCTCGCCTAACACCGTCATCATGACCGATGTGTGCCTGTGTGAGTACACCGACCACGGCCACTGCGGGCTCGTCGAGAAGGGCGAGGTGATGAACGACGCCACGCTCGAGCTGCTCGCGAAGCAGGCCATCGCCCACGCCCAGGCAGGCGCCCACGTCATCGCACCATCCGACATGATGGATGGGCGTATCGGCTTCATCCGCGAGGAGCTCGACGACGAGGGGCTCGAACAGGTCGCAATCATGGCCTATTCGGCCAAGTACGCGTCGGCCTTCTATGGGCCCTTCCGCGAGGCGGCCGACTCGGCGCCGGCGTTCGGGGATCGCCAGAGCTACCAGATGGATCCGGCCAACGGGGCCGAGGCGTTGCGCGAGGTCATGCTCGACGAGGAGGAGGGGGCGGACATCGTGATGGTGAAGCCGGCCGGCCCCTACCTCGACATCGTGCGCTCCGTGCGCGAGGCTACCGACCTGCCGCTGGCGGCCTATCAGGTGTCGGGTGAGTATTCGATGATCCACGCCGCGGCAGAGCGTGGGTGGCTCGACCTCGATCGCGCCATGATGGAGTCGCTGATGGGAATCAAGCGCGCCGGCGCCGACATCATCATCACCTATTTCGCGCCACGCGCGGCGGAGCTCCTCCGCTGACGAGCCGATGAGCCGATGAGCAGATAACGGTACTCGAGGTCGGATGAGCGCTCCCAGGACGATGGCGACCCTTTGTGTGGTGGTGGGTGCGACGTCTCTGGCGTTGCTGTTGTCGGCGTGCGGGGCCACGGCCACACACGAGCTGGCGTTGCCGGCGCTCGAAGGCGAGTCGCGGGCTGAGCTCGGGCTCTTGCCCACGGCGGATGGGTTGGCGCGACGGGCAGCGATGGAGCGCTCGCGCGGCGCGTTGACGCTGGCGGAGCGGTATGCGCGCTGGTCGCTCACGGTGAACCCTGAGCACCCTGGAGGGCTCGTTGAGGCGGCTCGGGTCGCCGTCGCGCGGGCGGCGAAGGTGGGCGTGGCGAAGCGACTGGGGCCGCTCGAGGTGCCAGGGCGGGTGGCTGCGCAGAAGCTGCGAGCCGTGCAGCGCGAGCTCGAGACGGCGCGGCGGCTGTATGGATTGATGGCGCGGCTCGATGGGTTCGAGGGGCGAAGTCGTGATGCCGTCGAGGTCGCGGAGGAGCGGGCTCTCGTGCAGGTCCAGCTCGCGGAGGTGGAGCTGGCGTTGGGCCGCGTGGAGCAGGCCGCGGCTCTGCTGGCCGAGATGGACGCGGACATGCCCCCCATCGAGCGGGGCCGGCGGGCGGAGCTGCACGGGGCGTTGGCCGAGACCTGGCTTGGGCGGGGCCTGGGTTCAATCGGGCGCGAACACGCGGAGGCGGCGGCGCGGCTCGGGGCGTCGGGCGACGTGACGAGGGCGCGAACCGCGATGGCGGACTTGTTGGCGTTGCCGGCCGGTGTCGTGTCGACCCAGCAGGAAGAGGTGAGGCGGCGTGCGGAGGCGGCGCTGGGAAGGGATGCCAAGGCCTGGAGGCAAATCGCGAATTGGCAGCTTTCAGCAGGGCGGCCGGCGGATGCGCGGTGGGCTGCGGCGCGCCTGGTGGAGCTCGAGCGCGAGCCCCGGTCGGTGGGACTTCTGGCGGTTGCAGCGGCGCGCGCGGGCGATGGCAGCGGGGCCGAAGCGACCTGTCGGGCCGAGGCGAAGCGGGCGCAAGACGAAGGGGCGGCGGTGCTCTGGGCGTGCGCTGCGGCGATGTTCGAGGACGAGGCCAGCACGGTAGCCGGGCCCGAGGCCGAGACCCTGGCGCGTGAAGTCATCGCCGTGGCGCCTGCCACGCCGCTCGCATTGTCGGCCGCAGTCGCGCTGGTTGAGCGGGCTGGGACCGAGCGTGACAAGCGACTGGTGGAGCTGTCGCCGACGCTCGTGGCCGCCCTTGCCGCTGCACCTGAGCGTTGGCTCGAGGTGGCACGACTCGCCGTGCGTTCGGGCGATGACACGCTCGTCGCGCAGGCGGCGGCCTTCGGGCGAAAGCGTGGGGACAGGGCGGCCGCGGTGGCGGAGCTGCGGGCTCGGCTGATGCCGGGGCGCCCGCCGTCGGCGCAGGGGCAGTCGGGCGAGGCGGAGATGGCTGCGCTCGAGGTGGCGATTGGCAAGGGGGACTTCGCCGGGTTGACGGCGGTGGACTCCGACGAGCTCGAGCGGACCTTCGAGGTCGTGCGGGTGGTCGTCGGTTCGCAGCAGCCCGGGCTCATCGCGGCGCTCGAACAGAGGCTCGTCGGGATGCCGGCACTGCCTTTGATGAAGGCTGCTCTGCAGGCCCGCGGTGGTCAGGTGGCGAGTGCCACACGTCTGCTCGAAGACGGTTCGGATGGTCAGAGCGGGATCGTCGCTCTGGAGAAGACCGATGGGTTTGCTGCGGCTCGCGTGAGAGCCGCGTGGGAGCTCGACTGGCAGCGCGACGGAGGCAGTGCCCAGCGTGCAAGCGCGAACCTCTGGCGAGCCGCGGAGCTTGCGCCAGCGCCGCGGCGTGGCGCCACGCTGTCGGTTGCCGTGGAGCGGCTCTATCGGCAGGTCATCGCGTCGCGACTCGAGGCGCGTCGCTTCGAGGGGTTGGCCATGCTGTGGCTCGACGCGGCGTCGCAGGACGAAGCGACCCCGGGCGAGCTCGGGCTGGCCGAGGCCGTGCTCGGGGTGACGGGTCTGTCGGCCAGGCTACGACATGATGCGTTGGCCTTTCTCCAGGATGCCGGCCTGCGCCTGAACGACGCCGAGCGCGCGACCCTCGTCACCCGTATCGCTGGGCCGGGCGGCGTCGACGGGCTCGAGCCCTTTGAAGTGACGGACCTGCTCGAGGACGCGGCGATCGCCAAGGCGCGAGGGACACGCGACCCGCTGAAACAGCTCGAGGCGGCGGCCGAAGAAGCGCGACAGCAGCAGCGGCCGGACCTGGCGGCTAACCTGTACTCGCGCCTCTCGCCCTACGACGTGCGGCGCCTCGAGGCCGCGGTCGAGCTCGTCCGGCTCTTCGCTTCGCGTGGAGAGCCCGAGCGTGCGCGCCGCTATGCACGTACGTTGCTCGAGCGCAGCGCCGACCCGAAGCTCGTGGCGCCCGGTCGCATGCTGGCGCTGGCGGATGCGCTGACAGAGCTCGGTGAGTGGGCGCTCGCGCGGCAAGCGTTTGCGCGGACCGTCGAGCTCGGCGAACGTTCTTCGCGGGCCTTGCTCGGGCTCGTGCGGGCGCACCTGCAGGCGGGCGACGAAGCGGCCGCCGACCAGGTCGCCAATCAGTGGCTCGATGCCCGGCCGCGCCGCGATCAGCGCGCCCACGACGAGCTTGCCAAGGTCTTCGCGAACGAGGGCCGCCTTGGCCGGGCCATCGAGGTCCTGCGCGCCCGGCTCGGCCCGTCCGACACCATGGACCCTGGACTCTTCTCGGGGCTCGTCGACCTGCTCCTGCGCAGCGGACGCGCCGTCGAGGTCGAGCCGCTGGCCCAGGACTTCGTCAAGGCCGACGTGCGAGGAACGATGCGGGCCCACGGGGTCGCGGCACAGAAGCTGATGGACGCCGGTCGACCCGGGGCGGCGCTCGCGCTGCTCGAGAACGCGCTCTCGCAAAGGCCGCGCGATTCCTCTTTGCTTTCGGCGGCTTTGATGGGGGCCATGCACTTGCGCGACCCGGCGGCCGAGGACTTCGGCAAGCGCCTCGTCGGCGAAGCCCCGACCTCGTGGGACGTGTGGGTCAGGGTGCTCGAGGACCTGCGTGGGGCCGGCCTGTCGGTGCAGGCGCTGAACCTGGCGACGCACGGGCTCGCCAGGGCATCCGGTGAGCCCCGCCTGCTGGTCGCGCGTGGGCGGGTGTCGCTGTTGTCGGGCGAGGGTGACCGGGCGCTGGCGGACTTTGCCGAGGCCCTGGCGCGGGCCGACGAGCCGCGCGCCGTAGCGACGCAGGTCGAAAACGAGCTGTCGCGGGTCTTTCTCGACGAGCGGCTGGCGGTCATGACGGGGCGGGCGCTGGCCCTGGTGCCGGGGCGCGCTGACCTTACCCTGACCCACGGCAATGCGCTGCTCGCGGCCGGGCGCGCTGACGAAGCAGAGCGGCTCTTCGCCGGCTTCACCGCCGAGACCGACCGCGGCCAGAGCGTCATCGCTGCGACCTGGCATCGCCATGGCTTCATGGGGCGCGCGCTCGACCACTGGACACGAGGCTTTGGTGAGCTGAACGCCAAAGAGGCCGGCGAGGCATTTGTGTCCGTCGCTTCTTCGCTCGTCGATGGCGCCCAGCCCGAGCGCCTGGACGTCTTCGCGCGCCTCTACGTGCAAGCCCTGCGCGGCGCCGAGGCACCTTCTCTGCTGCCGCTGGCGCTGGCCTATCGCGACACCGGGAGCCACGAAAAGTACCTCGAGTGGCTCGGGCGGGCCGACCTCGAGTCGCCTTCGGCCGAGACCGCAAGAGCCCTCCTGCTTGCGCATCTCGACCTCCTACACCAGTCCAATCAGAGCGCAGCGGCACAGGTTTCCGTCCTGATGCATGGCGAGCGTATGGTCACACGCGCCGTCAACGCCATCCCGGCCGGTCGCCCGCCGCTGCCGATCCTCGGGCAACAGCTCGAGTTCCTGACCCAGACGCTGTTGGCACGTGGCGAGAGCGAGCTGCTGCGGCGCCTGGTGTCGCGCATCGAGAAACGCCTCGGCGTCTCGCTGCACACACGTTTGTCCGCGGCCCGTGCGGCGCTGCACGCCGGAGACCTCTCGAGCGCGTTGTCGGTCGTCAGCGGGCGCTTCGAGGCGTGGCGGTCCCAGCGCGACCTCCTGCCGGCACTCGGCCGACTGCTGGATGACCTCGTCGCGGCAGGCCACGCCAACGCGGCCATGGGCCTCATGGAACGCGCCTTGGCCGCCGGCAATGAGCGTGACCTGCAGGCAGCCTCGCTACGTATCTTCGCGCGCGCCGGCCACCCCGAGCTGGCGGCGGCGGCGGCACAGCGCCTCGCCACCGAGATGCCCGCGCTCAACACCTGGATTGCGGCGGACGCCCTGGCGACCGAAGGCATGCCGCAGGTGGCCGCTCCCTTTGCGCGTTGGGCGCTCGCATCGGGGGTCTCGCCGGCTGCCCGTGACCGTATGGTGCGACTGTTGGCCTCACGCGGGGCAGGGGCTGCCGAGGCTCGTCTCACACGCGCGCTCGACGCGACGCCACGCTTCGCTGGCGACCTCCAGGAGCGGGCGGCGTCCGGCGGAACGGTCGCCAAGAGCCTGGGCAACCCCACGATGGACCTCCTTGCGTACAAGTACCTGGTCGCGGCCCTCGAGATTGGCCCGCTCGACGCGATGACGGTTCGCGCGGCGTTGTCGAACGCGGCCCTGCTCGACAGCCGGGGTGAGCTCGAACGCCAGCTCGGCGCCCTTGGCACTTCGCCCGAGCGCCCGGCGGCGGGTGTGCCGCTGCCTGGCTCACACATCGATGCGGTGCTCGCCCTCATCTCACGTCAATCGCCGCAGCGCGTCCGGCAACTCGGCGACGCTGCAGTTCACCTTTCTTCGAGCGGTCTCATGGCGCCGGCCCTGCGCGCCTGGCAAGCGCTTCACGACCTTCAGCCCGGCCACCTGCCGACCACGTTGGAGGCCGCGCGCACGGCTCTTGCCGCGGGCTTGCCGGCGCAGGTCCTACGCCTTACGGAGCGTGGTCTGGGCGGAGTCGAGTCGCCCCCGCGCCTGGCGCGCCTCGAGCTGGCAGCACTCGCTGCGAGCCATCACGAGCTGGCGCTCGCCGACGAGCTGGTCTCACCGGTCGAGCTCGAGCCCGAGACAAAGCGAACCGGGCAACGCGGCCTCACGGACAAAGCTGCGCGGGTCGCTGCGATGAGCGCTGACTACCGCGACGACCAACCAGCCTGGGAAGAGGCGACGCGGCGGCTCTTGGCGTCGGCTCCCGACGAGAGTGTCGTCCGGCTCGCGGCAGCGCGCTGGTTGCTCGACACCTCGCGACCAGGCGATCGCGGCCCGACGGAACGGGCACGCGCGTTGCTCGAGCCCGTCGTCGCTTCGGGCACCGCTCCGCTCGCCGCGCTGGCATCGATGCTGGTCGTGACCCTGCGGCTGCCGGGCGAGGGGCTCGAAGCGCAGGCCGTCCTGGCCGAGCTCGATCGCCGCTTTCCAGGTCCCCTTGCGCCCGAGCTCGAAGCGTCGATCGTCGATGCGCTCCTCGTCACATCGGACCCCGCCCGCGCCTCGCTGTGGTCGCGCCTCCTCGGCTCGGCCCCGCAGACAACCCAACAGGCTGGTGCCGCACATCTCTCGCCCGAGCGCCGCCTCGAACGTCTCGCGACAGCCATCGAAGCACGCCAACTCGCTCGCCTCGCGGGGCTCGGATCCCCGACGGACCGCGCCTTCCTCGACGCTTCGACGTTGGCCCTCCTCGACGCGGAGCTCACACGGGTCGCCGCTCCGGGATGGTCCGCCGGGCACACACGTTTGGCCATCGCCATCGGTCACGAGCGCGACCAGAGCTCCCCCGGTTCACGCTCCGAGGCCCTCGCGGTGGCGGTCGCCGCCTACGGACAGACCCGGACCTCCGTCGACATGCTCGGGCTCTACACGACGACCATCGCGCGGGTCTTCGCGACGCGCCCGGCCTGGCTCGATGGTCGCGGACTCGAAGATGCCAAGGCCGCGCTCGCTCCGGCCCTCGCCTTTGGTGCACGCGCGGGCCTCTACGAGGGTGAGGCGCGCTTGCTGACGCCGCCCGTTGCCTGGGACCACCGCATGGCAGAAACGCAGCTGTTGCTCGCCGAGGGCGACGGCACGAACGCCGCGGCCGCCTTCCGTCGCCTCCGCATGGACCTGCCGCGCGTCGAGAAGCGGCTACCGACGACGCCGCCGCCGTTTCACGACGAGCTGGCCCCGGCTCCGACCGACTTCCTGCAGTCACCGCAAGCGGGCCCCTGGCTGGCGCTCGGGCTGCAGCTCGTGGCCGCGAACGCCCTCAACCCACGAGAGGCGCGTGGGCTTCTGGGCGCCTGCGTCTCGGCGCGAATGGCGCCATGGTCGGGGCTCTGCAGAGAGCAGCTCTCACGCTGACGCCGTCTTCGACCCGCTACAGCGGCAGGTCCAGCGCCGACAGAGACTGCCCGCGATGGCCGACTATCCAGGCGCGATTCCACGAGAATGCCGCGTGGGTCACGTCCTCGAGCGCATCTGACTCAGGCAGCGCTATCGGTGTCAGGTCCGGCAACTCGAGCAACGCAAAGGGCCCGTCCACGAGGTGAACCGCCAGCAGGTCGGACCCCGCTGCGACCACCCGATGGACACCATCGATCGTGCCTCGGGGTGTCTCGTTGGCGCACTCGAAGGCCGACACCAGATGCCGCTTCGGCATGGGTCTGGCGCCATTGTCAGTTGCACCGACGGGCGCCGCATGTCCGTTCGTCAGGACCAGCAGCGTCTCTCCCGACAGGCGCGCCCCCTCCAGGTTCATGCCGGCGAATCGGGTCGTGAGCGGTGTCCCCGAGCGCGCATCGAAGCTCATCACCCGGTCGTTGCACACGAGGTCGACGAGCCCGCCCGCGCCCCAGAGGTCCGACACCCCGGTGACCTCGAGCCGCGTCCGCCACAAGAGCGACGCGTGCGCTTCGTCGAGCCCGACCAGGACGACGTGTCCGTCGCTGTGCTCGGCCGTCGCGATGATGGTGTGGTTCGTACGTCTGAAGTGGGTCTCGATGGCAGTCCCGAGCGGGTCTTCGACCTCGATCCGGTCATGCTCGTGTGAGAGCGACTGCACGACGAGCCGATGCGGAAGCCCAGGCCGCGCGCCGGCGAACCGCGCCCAGAGGCGTCCACCCAGGGCCGCGATGGGGGGCACGATCTCGCCGCCACCGGACACCGGTCGCCCCTGAATCAACCCCGTGACGACGTCGAGGATCACCACGTGGCCGCCTTCGCAGGGCACGGCGATGTAGCCCTCGGACCGCGCCAGGCCCGCACATACGCCGAAGGGCAGGGCGGTCTCCCACACCTTGGTGCCGTCGTCGTCGACGCGCCGGACGTGGCTCGTGCGTATCGGCTCGGGGCGGTCGAGCACGACGATACTGCCGCCCGCCAATGCGATTGGCGCAAACCTCACCTCACCGTCGAGCCATAGCTGCCAGGCCAGACGCGCACGCCGCTCCTGGCTCGGCACGGCCGCGCGTGCACTGCTCGTTGGGTCCGCGGACAAAGGGGGCCTCCTCGTGACGATGAAGGCAGCCTATGCACGAACCGCAACATACGCAAAATTCGTGGTGGGTCCTTGGACTTGCGGCCGACATGGCGCCGGCACCCGCCGCCTGGGCCGCGACGCCGCGGGGTTACATCGCCCAGCAGTGAATTTCTAAGGGAATAGTTTCCGTGCTACCGTTGCACCTGTCGGGTCGGGGAGGGGAGATTGTCATGAACCGCCGCGAACGCATCGTCGACACAGTCCACCGCATTGCCGAGGCCCACGAACGTGAAGCCTCCGTCGCAATGGTACGGGCTCAGGCCGCCCAGCGTGAGGCGGCCCAGGTGCGCTCCGAGCTCATCGCCGAGAGCGACGCCGCCGAGGCTGGCCTCATCGGGCGCGGCCATCTCGGCGGTGTCGAGCGTGAGCTCCTGTGGGCGCATCGCACCTGGTTCCACCAACAGCTCGAGCACTCCGAGGAGCGGCTCGCGTTGACCGAGGCCGAGGTCGAGACCGCGCGCACCAAGCTCGTCGCGCGTAAGCAGGAGACCCGGATCCGCGAGCGCGTCAAAGACCACGTCGCCACACAAGAGCGTGGCATCCGCGACGACAAGGCCCAACGAGAGCTCGACGAGATCGCCGGTCGCCGCGCCTCCACCCCGAGAGAGTGAGTCGACCCTGCCTGGCCGCCCGTCTGGACGCCGGCTGGCCACCCGTCTGGGTCGCCGACGCTCATGCCTCTTCGGTCGCCTGAACTCTCCTCTTGTGGACGCCGCTCGCATTCGGTAACGAGCCCCGATGTCGCTCGCCAACCTCCGTGTCCTTGCCCTCTGCCTGCCGCTGTTCGCTTGCGGCGATGATCCAGCAGCCGGCTCCGGTGACACCGCCCAGACGACCGACGCCGGCGACGTCAGCGACCCCGACGGCGCCGACCTGACCGACGACGCGGCCCCTGACCCGGATGACACGGCCGACTCGCCAGATTCGGCTGACTCGGCCGACACCACGACCGTCCGCGACTGGTCCGCCCCCGGTCCCTACCGCGTGGGATTCCGCACCTCATCGGTCACCTACGACCCCACCGACGGCTCGGCCGCGCGCACCCTGCGCCTCGTCGCCTGGTACCCCACCACCGCAACGACCGGCGATGCCGTCGCCTACCAGGGCATCCTCCCGGCGCCCGGCGTGCTCGGCAACGCCCCACCCGCCGACATCGGCCCGCGCCCGATGCTCGTCTTCTCACACGGCAACACCTCGTTCGCCGAGCAGAGCATCTTCCTGACCGAGTTCTTCGCGAGCCACGGCTACCTCGTCGTCGCCCCTGACCACACAGGCAACACCTTCGGCTCGGGCGGGTCTGTCGGCATCTTCCACTGGCGCCCCGACGACCTTCGCGGCGTGCTCGACTACGTCGAAGCGTTGTCGACCGAGACCTCCCCAACCTCGGACCCGTTCGCGCCGCTCGCCGCTATGGTCAGCGACAAGATCGTCGTCGCTGGCCACAGCTTTGGCGGCTACACAGCACTCGCCGCGGCCGGCGGCCAATGGGACGTCGACCTCCTGCTCGCCTACTGCACCTCCAACTCGCTCCCGCTCAACGGCTGCGCCGCCGTCGCCGACAACGAGGCGCTCTACCGCACGGGCTTCCTCGACCCCCGCGTCGACGCCATCATCCCCATGACACCAGGCGCAGTCCTGCTCTTCGGCACCGACGGCCTCGACGCCATCACCGTGCCGACCCTGCTCATGACCGCCGCCATGGACAGCACGACCCCCAACTCCAGCGACGGTGACCCGGCCTGGGAAGGCCTCAAGAAGCGCGCCCACAACGTGCGCCTCGACTTCGCGACGGCGGGCCACTTCACGTTCTCCGACGCATGCAGCCTGGCCGCCATCGGTGTCCCGGTCGGCGAGGCCGACGGCTGCGGTGCTGGCTTCATCCCGCCGGCCGACGCGCAGAAGGCCATCAACGCCTACGCGCTCGCCTTCGCCGAGCTCCACCTCGCGGGCGACGCCTCGGGCCAGGACCTGCTCGACGGTACCCGCACCATCGAACCCGACATCACCCTCAGCGTCGGCGCCGACTGACCCGGCCCGGCCTCTCACGACGAGGACCTCCATGCGCTCGAGAATCTCGATTTTCAAACAATCCGGCTGGGCCACGACGGCGCTCATGGCGTTGGCAATCTCCAGCGCCCGCGCCGAGGACCCGCCCGAGAAGCCCGCAACGCCGCCCGAGCCCGCCCCGGCCGAGGCAGCGAAGGGCCCGTCCATCGCCATCCCGTTCGAGCGATACACACTCGACAATGGCCTCGAGGTCATCCTGCACGTCGACCGCTCGGCGCCGCTCATCGCCGTCAACGTCTGGTATCACGTCGGCAGCGGTGACGAGACCGTCGGCAAGAGCGGGTTTGCGCACCTGTTCGAACACATGATGTTCCAGGGCACCAAGCACACCGGCAACGACGTGCACTTCCCAGTCCTGCAGGGCCTTGGCGCGAGCTCGATCAACGGCACGACCAACCCCGACCGCACCAACTATTTCGAGACGGTCCCGAGCCGCCACGTCGAGACGGCGCTCTGGCTCGAGAGCGACCGCATGGGCTTTCTCCTCGACGCGCTCACCGAGGAGAGCTTCCGCAACCAGGTCGACGTCGTCCGCAACGAGCGCCGCCAGCGTTACGACAACGCGGCTTACGGCAAGGCCCGCTTCGAGGTCGCCGCCGCGCTCTACCCCGAAGGCCACCCCTATCGTTACCTCACGATCGGCCTGCACGACGACCTCGTGAACGCGAGCCTCGAAGACGTGCGTGGCTTCTTCCGCACCTGGTACGTGCCCGGTAACGCGACCGTGGCCATCGGCGGCGACTTCGACCCGGCCGAGATGAAAGTCCTCGTCAATAAGTGGTTTTCGGGCCTGCCCAAGGGCCCCGCCCCGGAGCGTACAAAGGTCGCCGCGCCTGCGCTGGCCGAGACGATCTCCAAAGAAGTGCCCGACACCTTCGCCAAGCTCGAGCAGGTCCAGCGCACCTGGATCGGACCCGCCGCGATGACGGACGACAGCTTCGCCCTCGAGGTCGCGTTGGAGCTCCTCGGGGCCGACGGCTGGGGGCGCCTGTCCAAGCGCCTCGTCGTCCAGGAGCCGCTGTGCTCGGCCATCACCGTCTACTCGGACAGCCGCGGCCACTCGGGCGAGATCGTCGTCATCGCCCAGCTCAAGCCGGGCGCGGACCGTAAACGGGTGCTCGCCGTCATCGACGAGGAGCTCGCGCGCCTCGCGACTGACCCGATGTCCGACAAAGAGCTCGCACGTGTGCTCATCAACGCCGAGAGCGACTTCGTCTGGGCCCTCGAAGACCTCGGTCGCCGGCTCGACCAGATGCAGTACTTCAACCACTTCACGAAGGACCCGGGCTTCGCCGAGACCTACCTCGCCAAGCTGCGCGCGGTGACCGCCGAGCGCGCCCGCGACGCCGCAAAGACCTGGCTCACGCGACCCTACGCCGAGATCATCACCATTCCCGCGCCCGCCGCCCCCGCGCCCACCGCCCCCGCCACGCCCTCGAAGGACGAGACCAAGCCATGACAATGCGAACCCTCGCCCACCTGAGCCTCGCCTTCGTCGCCCTCTTCAGCATCGGTGGGTGCAAGAAGTCGACCCCCGTCGCGCCCGCGCCCGACGCAGTCGCCGCGCCGACCGACACCGAGCCCGCCGCAGCGGACGCCGCGCCCGCGCCCAATAGCGATGCCGCCGCTGCTCCTTCTGACGCCGGCGCCCCGGCTCCTGGCGACTGGAACGACCCGGCCTTCCGCGCGACCCGCCCGGCTCCGGCCGAGGCGACTCCGCTCGCCCTGCCGACCATCGAGCCCTGGAAGCTCGCCAATGGCCTGACGGTCTACCAGGTCCCCGGCACGCTCCCGACCGCATCGCTCACCTTCGAGTTCGACCTCGGCGGCATCGACGACCCGGCCGACGCCCAGGGCCTCGCGTCCGTGTGCCTCGACCTGTTCTCCGAAGGCACCGAGCGGCTCGACAAGGTCGCCTGGTCCGAGGCGCTCGCCGACCACGCCGTCAGCATCTACTCGCCAGCAGGTGCCGAGACCTCGGCCATCGTCGTGCGTTCGCTCGAGTCGCAGCTCGGCCCAGCACTCGACCTGTTCGCCGAGCTCGTGCGTTCGCCGGGCATGCGCAAAGACGACCTGGCGCGGATCCTCGATGACCGGCGTGCAGCTCTCGCCCAGGCACGCGCCACGCCCGCCGGGATCGCCGGCCGCCTCTTCGGCTCGCTCGTGTGGGGTGCGGACCACCCGTACGGCCGCGTCGAACAGCTCTCCCACCTCGACAACATCACGCTCGACGCGTGCCGCACCTTCGTCGCCCAGCTCAAGCCCGATGGCGCCCGCCTGTGGGTCGTCGGCTCGGTGAACCGCGAACGCCTCGAGGCCGACCTGAGCTCGCGACTCGGGGAGTGGACGGGCAAGGCGCCGACCAAACGGGAGCTGGCCCCTGCCATCGCTCCCAACGGCAAGATCCACGCGGTCCACGTGCCCGGCGCCGTCCAGTCGGTCGTCGTCATCGGTCACCCCGGTCCGGCCCGCGACGCTGCGGACTACGAGGCGACGCAGATGCTCGCGATGATCTTTGGCGGCAGCTTTTCGTCGCGGGTGAACATGAACCTGCGCGAGGACAAGGGCTACGCCTACGGCGCGCGAGGTGGCTTCACCTACCGCCGCGCGGGCAGCCACCTGTCGGTCTCCGCCTCGGTCGAGGTCTCGACGACCGCGCTTTCGCTCGTGGAAATCGCCAAAGAGATCAAGATGATGCGCGCCGAGGCCCCGAAGGCCGACGAGCTCACACGTGAACGCGACGGGGCGCTGCAGGCCCTCCCGGCACGCTTCGCCAAGCCGTCATCGACCCTCGAAGAGCTGCGCTCGCTGCACTACTTCGGGCTGCCCTTCGACTGGTACGCCGCCCACGAGAAGCGCCTCGCCGCCGTCACCACCGAAGCGGTCTTCGAGGCGTCAAAGCAGCACCTCGCTCCCGGCGACCTGGTCGTGCTGGTGGTCGGTGACCTCGAGGCCAAGACCAAGGACGACCCGACCAAGACCGTCCGCCAGGCGCTCGACAAGCTGGCCGAGGACAAGCTCTTCGGGCCCGGCGGCCTGGTCGTCCTCGACCCCGACGGCAAGGTCCTCTGACGTGTCCAACGTCTACCGCACCTGCCATCGCACGGTGCGGAGACGCCACGCCGGAATGCATCAGGTCAGCCTGGGCTGCCGCTGCCGCCTTCCTGAAGCCACGGCACGGCACTGAGGTCCATGAAGTTGGGCTCCCAGTGGTGGCCGTCCACGTCGTAGAAGCTCCAGCCGTACATGTAGCCGTGGTCCTGCTTGTCCTTGGCGGGTCGGCCGCCGTTGGCAAAGGCCGCCTGCGTCAGCGCATCGACCTCCTCGCGGCTCGAACACGACAAGGCGAGCAGCGTCTCGGAGTGGGTCGCCGTGTCGCAGATCTTGTTGTCGGTGAAGCCGCTGAAGAACGCCTCGCCGAGCAGCATGACCATCGCCTTGTCGCTCAGCACCATGCACGCGGCCTGCTCGCTGGTGAAGCGTGAGTCGAAGCTGAAGCCGAGCTTCGACCAGAACGCCATCGTCGTTGGCAGGTCCTTCACGGACAGGTTGATGAAGACCATTCTTTCAGCGGGTTTCGAATCAGCGGACATCGAGGCCTCTCTTGGGGTTGGGCGTGCTATCTCGAGAATATGCAGGCGACTTCTCGCCGTCCCCTGGGGGCCGCGCCGACACGGCTCCAGGGTCACGTCGAAGTAGACCCCAACCCGGCCACGGAGTCATCGGTCGGGCCGGCGCATTTTGACAATTCCGCGACGGCCCAAGACCTCTCGGAAATCAAGGAATCCTCACGGTCCTATCGGTGTGCCTTTCACAGTCTCGAGCGTCGCACATGCCGCGTCCGCGTACGCGCATCGCCGCGTCAGGACCTCGAGGTAGCGCTCACGTGCTTTGACGGCGACGTCGCGCGGCACCCGAAACGCCCCGCTCGCCCGAACCCGCAAGAGCTCGGCACAGCTCTCGCTATCGCCCTTGTCGCAGGTCGCGGCCAAGCGTCGCCACACCTCGGTGGACTGAGGGGGACCCTTGACCATGACCCCCACGCCCAGCGCGCTGTCGATACGTTGGCAGTCTGCGGCATCGGCTCCGTCCTCGCGGCAGATGGTACTGCCGACCTCGCGCAGAGCCACACAGTCGAGCGCCGAGTCCTTTCGACATGCCGCGATGAGGTTGTCCACGAGTCGTCCCCGCGGCGCGCCGGAGCTCGTGAAGAGGCGCGCATGTGGCCGGCAATAACCATCGTCGCAGAGCCGCACACACGCCGCGACATCCCCGCCCCGACAGCTCCGCATACGTGCCCCGACGGGGCGCGGAAACCCTGTCGCCCCCAGGTGCTCGGCTGGCACCTTGACGTCCAGACGCGCGAGCCTGGCCGGGTCACACGGGCCCCCAGAAAGCCCCTCGAAGCGGACCACCAACCGGTCCGGCTTCGACGTCGCGACCACCTCGGAGATGGCCGGTCGCCCACTCTGCAACAGCTTGGGCGGGATCCGCCCGAGGACCGTCGCCCGATCCAGCGCACTCAGAACAAGGCTCTTCGACTCGAGGTCGATCCACAAGATCTGTCCGTCGAGCGGCGGCCCGAGGACGACCGCCGCGGTCACCGCGAGGTCGCCGCTGACCATCCGCGCCCGCTCGCCAACGACCTCATCGGCCGCCGTGAATCCCTCGCCGAGCGCCCGCATCGACTCCGCGAATGACACCCTCAGCGCCATCGCGAGCCCCTCATCCGAGCCATTGTCGACGCCCCGGGGCAGCGCCGCCAACAGCGGTACACGCATCGTCCTAGCACCTATCCGGCGCTCGATGGCAACCGGCATCCCCTCACCACATCCCGGCGCGTCCGCGCTCTCGAAGCTCAGGAGCCGCCCATCTGCCGCCACCCCGACGGTCGAGGCCAACGGCGGAAAACATACGAACGGCCGAAACGGTCCGAGCACATCGATGGAGGCAGTCGCACAACCTGGCGCGATGTCGAGCCAGGGCTCGCCGTCGACCTCGAGCTCGAAGGACTCCCACAGGTCGTCCGGGACGCTCGGCCGGGGTGGGGCCGCGTGGGTCGCGCCGCCCACCAGGACGAGCAAACCGAGAGCCACCAGCCGTTGAAGAGCGAACATCGGACCGGCAACGCGTGATGCATGGAATCGCTTCCACCATGATACGTTCTCCCGCCCATGGACCGCGTCACTCCACCTTCGGCTCCCACGTTTCCCGCCTGTCCCGCTGCATGGCCAGCCGCCTGGTCCACTGTCGCGCCCGTCGTCTCGCTCTTCTTGCGCCGCGCTGCGCAAATCGCCGCCGTCCTGATGACCCTTTCCGCCCCCGTTCGGGCCGAGACCCCGCCCTCGGACGCATCGCGTCGCCAGCTCGCGCTCGCCTGTCCGGAGGCAAGAAAGGGCCCCCAGCGCGTCTTCGTGCTCGGTCGACCGACCGGTCCGGCCATCGATGTCGTCGTCTATTTCCACGGGCTCCACGGCTATTTCCGAGGTGATCCGCGCGAGGACGCGCTTGTCGCCACCGCAATTTCCAAGGCCGTCGCCGACCGCGGCGACCTCATCGCCATCCTACCAGAAGCCTTGCCCGGCGACGCGGACCGGCTTCGCGCCAACCAGCGCTGCGTCAACCGACCCGGTGGCATGCAGGCGCTGGTCGACGCCGCGCTCGCGACCCTCGACACCCGCGATGGCCCTCGCCGCACAGTGCGTCGTATCGCGGTCATCGCACACTCCGGGGGTGGCGCGATGGTCGGGCCCGCCCTCTCCCCGGAGGGCGGTCGCTACGCGGGCCTCGTGACCGAGGTGACGTTGCTCGACGCCGGCTACAACTACCGGAAGAGCTGGGAACAGGCGCGCGACTGGCTAATCGCCAACCCGCGAGACAAGGTCGTGCGGGTCCTGACTGGCGGGGATGCCGACGCCGCCCACGCCGTGCGTTTCTTTGCGACTCAGACCCATAACCGCCCGAGTCCCTTCGCCAAATTGCTCACCCAGGCCGGCCTCGAGCTCACCCGCGAGGAGCTCGCCCGCATGGCAATCGACTCGCTCCAGTTCGAGGTCCTCGAGCTCACACGCGGCGAGCTCGACGGCCAGCTCATGCTGCGGGTCGGCTCGGCGAAAGCCAAAGGCCACTACCCGATCCGCGACGCCGGCCTTCCCGCCGCGACCCGCTCCCTCGGCGCTGGTCCCGCTGGCTGGGACTTGTCAGCGCCGGGCGGTGAGCCACGACCGGAGCTCAGCCGTGAACGCCCCTGACTCGAAGTCCGGCCAGGTCGCGGCCAACGCCTCTTCGCTCGCGAGGTCCGGCCGCCGCGGGTCACGCGATAGCCGCACCTCCAGCGCCCGATAGTACTCGAAGAGTCGGCCGCGCTCGAACAGGAAGACCAGCAGGTGCCGTCCGAGCCCGACCAGGTGGCGGTGGTCATCGCTTCGAACGGCGGTGAGATCGGCCGCAAACAGCTCGCGCAGCGAGACCTCACGGATCCTCACCTGGGCGCGTCGCCAGTTGGGAAAGAACCTCAGCGGCTCGAAGGCCTTGTGTTCGTAGAGCGCTGGGAGAGCCTCGGTGAGCCACGCGGGTGCCCGGGGAAACGCGGCCTCCATCAGCGGATGCATGAGCTCGTGGGCCAGCGTCCCTTCGCCCGGCCCGTGATCGATGACGATGAGGCGCGCCTTCGGATCCGCGAAGCCGTAGGCCGGCACCCGTGTGCCCTGGACACCGCTCGTGGCCTCGAAGTGCCGTCGCGCAAACCGCTCGTAGGCCCGCTTGTTCGGCAGCACTGCGACCACCCACGGGTTCGCCCTGAGATCCGGGGTCTTGTGCCCGAAGAAGTCGCGCGCAGACATGATGACACGCGTCACCAGCACGCCTACCCGTTCCCGATAGGTCGCCGATTCCGGCATGACGAGAACGACTCCGAGGTCTTCGAGTGCGCTCGCTTCGAGCTCCGGCCACACGATCCCGGCCTCGGTCATGCGCTCGGCCAGAGCCGATCCCGAGCCTGGCCCCGGCCCTTGCGGCGCAGCGAATCCGAGTCCCAAAGCCAGAGCGAGCAGCATCATCGGCACACCTTCGCCCTGGACGTCAGCGCTGTCATCAAGTGAGCGCGTCACGTGGAAGCCCCCTCGCTCGCCTCCCACTCCGCAGCCCTGGCGGCGCGGAGGAGAAGTCAGGGTGCGTCGCTCTGGCTTCCATCCCTTGTCGTCTGGAGCCACATGACGACGGACTCAGAACGCAGACGCCACGTCCGCCTCGCTTCGTGCGTGCCTCGAGAGCTTGAAGAGCATCATCAGGAACGACACGAAGGCCCAGACCCCGAGCCCCAGGAGCACGACCAGGAGCACGATCGCCAATGACCCCGAACCCCGCAGGATGAGCCCGCTGAAGAACAACATCGCCACGATGACGCCGATGAGGGTCATCACCCGCCCGCCGAGGGCTTCGATCTCCGGGCGCCCCAGGTGGTTCGCGAGCGATCGCAGCGACGCCACCAGGAAGAGCACCATGATGACCGAGCCGATGCGGCTCGTGGCCTCCAGTCCCGACTCCTCACCGACACTCTCCAGGTCCCCTGTGACGATCGGCAAGGCCATTTTCAGGTCCAGCCCGGTCACGATGACCCCTGTGACGAACGCGGCCCATGCCCGTCCCTTCGCCCCGGACGCCGCTGGGACCTGGGCAACGCGGGTCAGCGCGAAGAGCCCGAAGGCGTCGACCGCGAGCGCACAAAGGACGGCGACCATGAGGAAGGTCATGACGCCGTCGAGCGACTCCTCCGTGATGTCGGTGGCCAGCATCGCCCCGCCGACGCCCGAGATCAGCAGCACGCCGACCTTCACGAGGCAGGTCGTGAAGTACCAACGGAGCCCGGTCGAGACCGCGGTCCAGCTCTTGCGGAGCTGCTCTGGGGACTGGGGTTCCGATGGTTCGTCCACCAGCATCTTGCGCGGATCGTTCAGAAACTCTTCCCGCGGGTCTTCGTACTCTTCTGGCATCGGCGTGGGCTCCGTGACCGCTGATTGACTGTCGTGAACGGTCGAACTTTCCTCGGGTCGCCCCCGCTGTCAATGCGCGCCCAACCCGCTCGCCCTCGTTTTCACACGAGCCTCCAGCACCTAAGGGCAATGGGCTTCAATCGTTCCGCGCGTGGGGTTGGCCTGTGCCAGACAACCCGCTAAGGTCGCGTACATGACAGCCACGTCTCACTCCGCCCTCCCGACCGAGCGCGACCTCGAGTCCTACCGCTCCGTCATCACCGCCCACTGCTACCGCATGATGGGCTCGCCCGCGGACGCGGACGACGCCGTGCAGGAGACCCTCATCAAGGCCTGGAAGGCGCTTGCGACCTTCGAAGGTCGCTCGTCGCTCAAGACCTGGCTCACCCGCATCGCCACCCGTGTCTGCCTCGACCACCTCGAGACCCGCTCGCGCCACCTGCTCGAAGGCCGCCGCCTCGCCACCCGCAGCGACGCCCACACCGACCTCGGCCCCGCCACGCCGCAGAGCGCGCAGAACGACGTCTCGCTCATCCCCGAGTCGCCGTCGGTCTGGGTCGAACCTATCAACGACCTGGCCATCGGCCTCACCCCCGACCTCGACCCGGCCGAACGCGCGATGACCCGCCAGAGCGTCCGCCTCGCCTTCGTCACGGCCGTCCAGACGCTTGCCCCGCGCCAGCGCGCGGCCCTGCTCATGGCCGAGGTCCTCGACCTGTCGGCCGCCGAGATCGCCGACACCCTCGAGACCTCGGTCCCGGCGGTGAACAGCGCTCTCCAGCGCGCCCGCCAGACGCTCGCTCGCCGCGCCCCGCTGCACACGAGCTCCGACGCGGCGTCCTCCGAAGTCGCCCTCGACACCCTCGCCCCAACCACCTCGCCGCTTGTCGACCGCTTCATGGAAGCCTTCGAACGTTACGACGTGGCGGCCCTGACCCAGCTCCTGCGCGACGACGCCATCATGTCGATGCCGCCGTTTCTGCTCTGGCTCGAAGGCCCTGCCTCCATCGGCGCGTGGTTCACCGGTCGCGGCTGCGGCTGCCGGGGCTCGCGCCTCGTGCCGACGTCTGCCAACGGTCAACCGGCCTTCGGCCAGTACCGCCCAGGCGACACACCGGGCGCGCCCCATAAGGCGTGGGCGCTCATCGTCCTCGACCTCGGGCCCGATGCCAAGCGCGGCGAGGTCGACACGGTCATCACAGGAATGACCTACTTCCTCGACACCGCAGCTCTTTTTCCGCGCTTTGGCCTCCCCCTCGAGCTCCCCACCTGAGACCTCGGGGGCGCTCACTCACGACCTTCGAGCCCATCAATCACACAGGCAGCTCGTCGACACGACCCAGCTCAGGCCATCGACCCGCGCTTGCCCAGGCACCTCGATAGCCGCCCGGACGACCTGTCCCGCGCCGATTGTGACCGCATCGTGGCTCGTCGCGAGCGCCTGACAAGGGTAGGGCGCCCCGGCTCCACTGCCGGCCCGGTCGAGCCCCGCCACACAGGCGTCCGCCCCGAGTGCGACCACCGCCACGCCGCCCACATCCGGCCCGCCGTCGCCACCCGGCTCTTCGCCGCCGGGCCCGGCCGCGTCGACCGTGATCCGCATCACGCCATTGCAGGGCGCCACCACCTCGACCCACCGCTCGGCCCCCTCGTAAAGCCCTTCGCCGCAGCTCCAGCGGTCGACCCGTGACCCGAGCCCGGCGACGTCATCGTGCCCGATGACCCACGGCTCGCCACAAGCCAACACCCTGGTCGCGCAGCACGGACGCGGGTCCGCGACCACACAGTTGCCGCCAGCATCACAGCTCCCGACCCCACACTCGGCCGGCCCACCACACACGCTCCCTGCCGCGAACGGCCGCGCGACCCCGCCGCCGATGCACTCCAGGCATTCGGTCAGCGCCTCGCCTGCGGCTACACACACACCATCGGGCCCCACACAGCTCTCCGCCTCGACCCGGGTCACACACCGCCCGCCCTCACACCGGCTCTCGCTGCACTCACCCGCGACGCCACCGTCTCCGCAGCTCGACCCATCGTCCACACCGACCAGCACCCCGGTCTGAGCGCACATCAGACAACTCGCGCCAGCCGGCCGTTCACCCACCGCGATGCAGCCCTCGCCGGGCGTCGGCGACACACATGTCCCCGGCGCTGGCAGATGTTGGCAGCCCCCATCCACGCCGCACCGGTCGAACGTGCACGCGATCCCGTCGTCACAGGTCTCGGTCACACCCACACACTGCCCGCTCATGCAGCGCGACAGTCGGGTGCACGGGTCACCGTCGTCGCATCCGACCAGATCTGCCACCGAGACGTACCGGCACCCACCGCTCCCTGAGTCGCAACTGTCCGCCGTGCAAGGGTTATTGTCGCCACACGGCAACCGCGCTCCAAGGCACACCCGGCCCCGGCACACATCCCCCAAAGTGCAGGTGTCCCCATCATCACAGGCGAGCCCTTCGACCGCCTCGAATCGACACCCACCGGCCACCCCTTCGCTCGCCGGCTCACACGTGTCGACCGTGCACGGGTCCCCATCGTCGCAGCTCAGCGCCGACCCGATACACAAACCGCTCGCGCCGCACTGCTCGCCTTCCGTACACGGGTCACCATCGTCGCACGCGGCTCCGACCCTTGCTGTGGCCACACATCCGCGCCCCGGCTCACACGCCTCGTCCGTGCAGACGTTGCCATCGTCGCACTGCACCAGCTCGCCGACACAGCTCGTCCCGCGACAGGCGTCGCCCTCCGTGCACGAATTGCCATCGTCACACGCGCCCCCAGACCTGTCTCGGCGCACACAAAGCCCAGCTTCGCACGCCCATCGCTCGCATCCGTCTGGCCCACCAATCAGGCACCCGGCTCGCCCGGCACAGTCTTCATCGACCTCACAGGCGTCGGGGCTCGGCACATCTTGCGCCGCGATCACCACCTCACGCGGCACCTGTCGCTCCAGCGTCATTGCGAGCGCATCCCGCCGCTGCGGCGTCAGCTCGCCAGCCGCGACCATACGCTCGATGGCCGGCCGCCCCAGAGCCTCCCAACGCGCCCTCACCATCGCCAACCGGACCCCGCTCGCCGCTGCCACGAGCACGTCGGCGACCTCGCCCACGTCCCCCAGGTCGGCCAGCGGCCTGTCGTCGATACACCGCCGCGCCCGCTCGCCCTCGACCTGCGTGAGCATCGCCGCCCCGAGCGCGGACGGCCCGTCCCGGCTCAGCCGCGGGGCGTTCACGGCGAACCGGTCGGATGCTCTCACCAGCATCGTCGGCGGTGTGGACGGGATCCTCACGTCGGCCGCATGACTCGTGTCCAGCATCCACACGACCAACCCGAGGTGCCCACCTTCTGCCTCGAGCGTCCTCCGAATCAGGTCGAATGACACCGCGTTCGTCGTCCCGTCCCGCCTCGTCAACACCAACCCAGGCCCGGCCGCAGTCCCCGGTCCCGCCATCACCAACACCAGGATCCCGCCCGGCGCGACCTCACCCAGGGTCGCAACCAGCGCCGCTTCGACGTCCTCCACCTGCGGGCCGCTCATGACCCGGCCCGAGAACCCGAGCGCCTCCACGACGCCCTCCCAGGCCCCATCGCCGGCCTCGCCATACGAGACATCGGATGACACGATCAGCGCTCCGAAGCGCCGGTCGGGCAGCGGCGGTCCGATGCGCGCCTGCTCGAACGAAGCGAGCTCGCCGGCCCGCACCAACGGCACGAAGACCGGGTCACACGACGCGCTCTGCGTCGCGAGCCACATCACATGCTCACCTCGCCGATGCGGCTCCGGGTCGACGAGGACCTGCTCGAGCTCGGCCGCCTCGAACAAGCCTCGCTCGAGGCTCGACCCCGTCCCCACAACGCGCAGCACCGCGCCCTGCAGCCCAAAGACCTCCGGGGCCGCAAACCCCTCGAGCACCCCCTCGTCGAGCGCCAGCGGCTCACACCGCCTCGGCGCTTCGTCACATGCGCCGATGGCGCCGAAGATGAAGCCCGACCAGGCGATCGCGACCACGTGTCGGCAGGCGACCTTCACTCGCGCCGCCCGCTCGTAACGCTGAGCTCACTCGCCCCATCTGGCGCACCTGCCGCATCTGGCGCACCTGCTGCATCTGGCGCACCTGCCGCATCTGGCCCATCTGCCGCATCATTCGTCATCGCTGTTGCGTCGCACACGCCGGGGAACATGACCGAGCCGCGTCCGCCCCGCAACCGCCGGAACGCAGAGCGCTTGGACACGCGGATCAATCGTGCGAGACCAGGCATGTGAACCGACTGCTCATGTTCGCCCTCCTGCTCCTGGCCTGCAACTCCGATGAGGCACCACCCTCGCTCGGCTCCACGCTTGGCTCAGACGAGCTCGCCCCGATCGGCGAACCGCCTGCGCCGCTTGGGCCCAGCAGCCGCGCCCGGTCCCGCGACGGCCGCCTCACTGCCGACATCCCGGTCGACCTCGTCGTGCAGCCCTTCGCTTCAACCATCATGGCGACCTCTCCCGACGGCTCCTTTCGCCTCCACATCGAGCCGCGCAAGGGCGGCCTCCTCGAGGTTCTCGGCCCCCTCAAGGACGAGCTCATCGCGCTCGGCTGGGAGCTCGAGTCCGAGAAACACTTCGCGAGCGCCATCAACCTCCAGCTCGGCCACGGCGTCGCCCGCTCACGCGTGACCCGCGCCATCTGGCTCCTCGAACGTAATGCCGCCGCCCCATCCGCCCCATCCCCCCCATCCCGGCCCGGACCACCCGCGCAGCCGGCTCCAACCGCCGCCCCGGCATCACCCCCAGCTGCCGCCCCACCCGCGGGCGCAACCGCCAGACCCACCGCCGTCAGCGTGCTCTGCGAGGCGCAGGCCAAAGGCCCGGGCCTCTATCGACTGGGCAACGCCCATCGCGGCATCTGCCAGTCGATCGAGGTCGCTTCCCCAAACGTATCCGACCCAACTCCGCGCTGACGGGTCACACCCCTTTCAACATCTGGCTCACCCGCTCGGCCAGGGTTCGCGGCGTAATCGGCTTCTGTATGAAGGGCATCCCGGACTCCAGGACCCCATGCCGCACCACCGCGTCATCGGTGTAGCCGGACATGAAGAGCACCTTCGTCTCCGGGCGCTTTGCCCGCACGGCCTCGGCCAACAGCCGCCCACCCAGGCCTGGCAACACCACGTCGGTCACCATCAACGCGATCTCGTGTTGGTCGATGACCACCAGCGCCGCCACCGCCGACTCCGCCGTCAGGACCCGATACCCTTGTTGTTCCAAGATGATGGCGGCCACCTTGCGCACCGCCTCGTCGTCCTCGACCACCAGGATGGACTCGCCGCGCCCCCGCGGCAGCCCCGATATCCCGACCTCGCGTTCGCGCGCGTCACCCCCGTCACCCCCATGAAGGAGCGGCAGGTACACCTTGAACGTCGAACCCCGGCCGGGCTCGCTGTAGACCCAGATCGAGCCGCCGCTCTGCTCGACGATCCCATGCACCGTGGAGAGGCCGAGCCCAGTCCCCTTGCCGGTCTCCTTGGTCGAGTAGAACGGCTCGAAGATGCGCTCCATCGTGGCCTTGTCCATGCCGTGGCCGGTGTCGCTCACCGCGAGCATCACGTAGCGCCCGACCTTGGCCCCGTGGTGGGTCACCGCATAGAGGTTGTCGAGCTCGATCTCCCGCAGCTCGATCGTGAGCTGCCCGCCAGACGGCATTGCGTCGCGCGCGTTGACGGCCAGGTTCATCAGCACCTGCTCCACCTGGCTCGGGTCCGCGAGCACGCGGCCCAGAGGCCCTGCCTGCCGCACGACCAGGTCCACGTCCTCACCCAGCAGGCGCTTCAGCATGCGCTCCATGTTGCGAACGACCTGCCCGAGATCGAGCACTCGCGGCAACAGGACCTGCCGCCTCGAGAAGGCCAGCAGTTGCCGCGTCAGATCGTTGGCGCGCCGCCCTGCGCGGTGGATCTCGGCGAGCTCCACCTGCGCTGGATCGTCTGGCGCCATCTGCTCCATCGCGAGCTCGGAGGAGGTCAGGATGACGCTCAGGATGTTGTTGAAATCATGTGCAATCCCGCCAGCCAGGCGGCCCACTGCTTCCATCTTCTGCGAGTGCCGGAGCTGTTCTTCGGTCTTCTGCAGGGCCGCCTCGGCCCGGTTCTTTTGTCCGAGCACCGCCGTCAGCTCGGCCATCCGCGCCTGGATGGCCTCCTCGAGCTGCGCGTGTGACGCCATGAGGAGCGCCATTCCAGCGCGCTTCTCCGTGATATCGATCGAGATCCCGAGCAGGTGGGTCGGCTCGCCCTCGGGCCCGAACAGCGGGATCTTGCGGGTGTGCAGCCAACGCCGTCCATGCGGCGTCTCGATAGGCTCCTCGGGGATGTCGACGAGCCGGCGGTTCTTCAGGACCTCGCGGTCTTTCGCGACAAAGAAGTCCGCCTGCTCACGTGGGAAGAAGTCATAATCCGAGCGCCCGATGAACGACTCACGCGGCACCCCGAGCAGGTCTTCCCCAGCGCGATTGAACCGGACGAACGTGAGGTCGCTGGCGCGCTTCAAGAACACCATCGCCGGCAGGTGCTCGAAGAGCGCATCCAGGATGGTGGCCGTGACATCGTCAGCGTGCCCGTCGGCTCGGCGGTGGTTATCGGCCATAGGTATCGCGTTTTGGCGTGTGGCGAGCGCAGGCGTCATACCGGTTGGATGTCGCCAGCCCCCTAGATACGTGACGCAGCGGACGCCGGACGGTGGCGCTGCATGACACGCCGGCACGAGGGGCGGCCGACGCGGTGTCTGAGGTGGCGCGACTATGCCGCCCACCGGGCCACATCGCAAGCCGCGGATCCCTTGAAGGACGTTATCAGGTAGACTGCGTGCGC
Source organism: uncultured Myxococcia bacterium (assembly GCA_942493285.1). Lineage (GTDB taxonomy): Bacteria > Myxococcota_A > UBA9042 > PHBI01 > PHBI01 > WYBB01. The sequence continues at coordinate 2,518,324 of OW818691.1, read as the reverse complement.
GTTCCGTTTCGAATCGCCGCGGCACCGCTAGCCCGCGACTCGACCAGCCCCAAGTGGCCTGTGCCAAACGGCGTCAAAGAACAACACAGAGAGTGCGATCATGTCCCTGTCCCCCGCCATCGAAGCGCCTGCCGGTGTCCTCTTCCTCTGCCTGGGGAACATCTGTCGCTCGCCGCTGGCCGAGGGTGCGATGCGCGCCGCGATGACCGCACACACCCCTCAGGCCGCGCGCCTCCTCGACCTTCACGACAACCGACGGCTGGTCATCGACTCGGCCGGCACTGGCGCCTGGCATGCAGGCGAGCCACCGGACACCCGCTCCATCCGCATCGCCCACGAACACGGGGTCGACATCTCGAACCAGCGCGCCCGCCAGCTCACCAACGACGACTTCGCTCGTTTCGACTGGATCGTCGCCATGGACCCTGACAACCTCGAGACCGCCTCTCGTCGCCGCCCGCCGGGCCCGCAGCATCAACGCGCCCGCCTCGTGTCGTTCGTCGACTTCGTGCCCGCGCTCACAAACGGCCGGCCCGACCGCGTTCCCGACCCCTATTACGGCGAGCTCTCGGGCTTCCGAGACGTGTGGGACCTGCTGATGCGCGGCATGCCGAGCCTCGTCGCCGCCGTCTCGGACAGCCTCGGCGAGGCCGTTGTCGCTGCCGCTGCGTCGTCCAGTCCGAGGCTCTGACTCCCCCGATTCGCCGAGCCCCGAATGAGCGTGCTCCCGCCCCATCTCGCTACAACTCTCTCGACCCTCCTCGGGGTGACCGTCGATGCCTCGCGGGCCCACCGCGTCGGCGGAGGCGACATCAACGACGCCTACCGGCTCGACACGCCGTCAGGCCCGGTCTTCCTGAAGACCCACAACCATCCGCCGACCCCGGCACGCCCCGGCCAGCCGTTGTTCTTCGAAGCCGAGCGCCTTGGACTGCAACGACTTTCGGCTCTCCCGGTGCCACGGGTCCTGGGCGCAACCCCTTCCATGCTCGCCCTCGAGTGGCTCGATCCAGCCCCGGAGACACACGCTGCAGCGCTCGCCGCCGGACGCGCGTTGGCGACCCTCCACCAGAGCCACGGCCACGCCTTTGGGCTCGACCACGACAACTTCATGGGCGCCGTGGTCCAAGACAACCGCACGGCCTCCACCAACGACTTCGCGACCTTCTTCCGCGAGCGCCGCCTCGCCCCGTTCCTGCACCTGGTGCCACCCGCGACGCGGCTGCGCCTCGAGCGCCTCGACCTCGAATTCCCACCCTGTCCGCCGACCCTCATCCACGGCGACCTCTGGGCTGGCAACCTCATGTATACGACGCGTGGCCCGGTCTTCATCGACCCAGCCGTCTGTTATGGCCATCCTGAGCAGGATCTCGCCATGACCCAACTTTTCGGCGGCTTCTCGACGGCCTTCTATGACGGCTATCGCGAGGTCTCTGGCCTCCGCTTCGACCACGACCTCGACCGCCGCCTCGAGGTGCTCACACTCTTCCCCTTGCTGGTCCACGTCGCCCTCTTTGGCGGCAGCTACCTCGGCCGCGTCGACCAGATCCTGCGCCGCTCATAAGTATCGTCTGCCGCTCTTCGAACGCCGCCGCAGCCCAGCCCGAAGGTCCTCGACATGTATCGACTTCTTCCCCGCCTGAGCCTCCTTTCGAGCCTGTTCGCGCTCCTCGCCACCGGCTGCTCCAAGGCCCCGGACGAGGCCGCCGCCCTGGCCGCCGCGGCCGCTCCCGCTCCCCTCGCCATCCAGGCGCCCGCCGCCGACCCCGGGGCAGCGTCCATCATCTGGCGCTACGTCGACCCGCAGTCAGGCGAGGTCGCGTCGGCCAGCTCATTCGACGCCATCCCAGCTCCAGCCCGCCGGCAGGTCGTCGTCTACGACCCCCGCACCGAACCGCCACCCGGCTGGGACTATGTGGCCGACCTCACGAACGGGCTGCCCGCGACCGCACAGCCCATCGCCAACTTCCGCTTCACGACGCGGTCTGGCGTCGCTGACATCGTGCGTGACCCGGCTGCAGGCCGAACCGAGCCGTCCGCCGCCCACGAGGTGATCATGTTCTCCACCCAGGGCTGTGGCTACTGCGGCAAAGCCCGCAAGTTCTTGGCCTCGAACAAGGTCCCCTTCACCGAGCTCGACGTCGAAGAGGACCCGAAGGCCGGGCCCCGCCTCCAGGCGCTCGGCCAGAAGGCAGGCCTCTCGCCGCGTGACCTCCAGGGCGTACCGATCCTGTTCATCGATGGCCGTCCGATGGTCGGCTGGGACGAGCGTCAGGCCGCCAAGCTGCTCGGGCTCGGCGGCTGACCCAGGCTCGGCAATCACCTGGCTCGACCTCTGGACCCGAGCCACCTCCGGCCGCGGATCCATTTTTTGGACGCGTCTCCGATTCGCCCCCATCTTCGATTTCACCGGGGGCCGAGTGGCCTCCCTGGAGGTCGGGATGGTCGCTTCTCCGCTCACATTCGCGCACATGGAAACCCGCGGCGCCTCGACGCACCGCACCCCCTCGCAAAACGACCGCGTCCTGTCCGGGCGTGTCGTCCTCGGCGATAGCCGCGGCTCGACGGCCATCGACGTCGATTCGATTCGCCTTGGTCGACGTGGCCTCGTGTTCTCGTTCCCGTGGGCGCTGCAACCCGGCAGCCACGCCTGGATCGAGGTCACGCTCCCGACAGGCAAGAAGATCCGCCCGCTGGTCAGTGTAATCCAGACGACCGAGCAGGGGGTGTCGGCGCGCTTCGTCCACCTCTTCCCCGAACACCGCCGCGCGCTCGACACGCTGCTCGCATCGCCCAGCGGCTACTGAGCCCCCGTTCCTCACCGACCAGACCAAGCAGGCGCCGACGTCAACCGGGCATCACGCGCGTGACCGCCTGACCCGCCTCCGTCGGGAACGCCCACACCTCACACGCGACCTTCGCCGCGAAAGGCGCCAGCAGCCCGGCCACCTCGTCAGGCCGATGGAGCTGGCTCGTATGTGACAGGACCAGGCGCCGATTCTTGAACAGGTCCGCCCGCTCCATGAGCTCGTCGAGATGGATGTGCCCACCCGCGCGCGCATCGCTCAGCGACTTCTTGGCGTCGAGGAACGTGCACTCGAGCATCAGCGTATCCACCTCGAGGATGTGTGGCTGCTTGTCGACCACCTCGACCAGCGTGTCGCCGCTCACCGCGAACACGTTCGCGCGCACGACCTCCTCGATGGTCTCGCCCGCCCGCTTGAGCTGCGCCAGCTCCGGCCCGGGCCGCCCCATGTGCTCCGCTTTGAGCCGCTTCTTCTCGTGGACGACAACATACCCATTGCTCGGCACCGGGTGATAGGTCCGAAACGGTTCCAGGAACACGCTCGGGCCAAGCTGCACCCGCATCCCGGGCTCGACCGCGACCACCGGCCCCAACAAAGGATAACGCTGCACCTTCTCCCAGGAGCTCAGCATCGCGGTCAGCGGCTCGGCCATCTGGGCCGGGACATAGATGGTCGGCGCCGGGATCCGATAGAGCTGACGCAGCGCCAGCAGGTAGGGCAGCCCGCCGACGTGGTCCATGTGGGTGTGGGTGAGCGCCAGGTGGTCACACTTGATGAGCATCGCGGGACCGCGCCCGACATCGAAGGCGAGACGCAGCTCGGGGATCCGCACGACCGTCTCGACCCCGCCGAGCGAAAAACCATCCAGGGTGAAGGGCCCGATCGGGAACGCCTCGACCTCACGCGGAGCGGCCTTGGAAGCGCTCTTGGAATCTGGCCCTGGAGCGGCTGGGGAATCGGCCACCGCGCCTGCCTCTGGTTCGAATGGTTTGCTCATAGGGCTGTCCAGCCGGGCCGGCCGGGCCGGTTGTGGGGAGCGAGATGGCGTGATAGAACCGCCCTCACTTTGGCTCAGGAGGACGCCGTGCGCCAGCCCAGAAACATCGCCATACTTGCTGCTCTCGCGGTCTTTGCCGTCGTGGCAGCGGCGTGTGAGAGCAACCGCACCAAGCTCTCGGAGGAGCAGGCCGAACGCGGCCTCGGGCTCCCCGACACGAGCTCTGACGGCAACCGCATCAAGCTCGACCCCCGCTGCCAGCTCAACGAGACCGTCGTCGAACCCAAAGAGAACACTCCCGAGTGGGTCATCTTCGAGCTGATCTCGGCGGCCGCGGCCAGCGGTGACGACGCGACCAACTTCAAACGTTTCTCGGCCCAGTTCAGCCCCGAGTCGGAGATCAAGTGGATCCGCGACCAGTATTGGCCCCGCGCCAAGAAGTTCGTGACCAAGTACCTCCAGCAGGACGTGGCCCAGGGCGTCGTCTACAAGATCTGCGAGCGCCGACCGAACAACACCAGCGGCGAGCTCAAGGTCTTCATCCAGAGCCTCGACCCCCAGAAGTCCAACCCACCCATCACGGTGAAGAAGGACGATGCGGGTGTCTGGAAGGTCGTCTTCTACACGCCGTGAGGCGTGGCCTGGGGACACGGCCTGGCAAAGTGAACGTTGTTCACGAATCGGAGGGGCGGGGGCCCTATCGATTCCGACCCCGGGCCGAAGTAGTATCCGTTCGCTCGTGGCCGTCCCCCCGACCGGGTGACCGGTTGCGGCCGAACCGACAAAGACCAGGGTGACCATGCGAGACGCACCGAATCCACTCCGCGGGCCGACGAGCCGCCCGTTCCTGCGCTCGGCGCTCGGCCGAGCCGCGCTGCTGCTGCCGCTTTTCGGGGGATGCGACTACGAGGAAGCGTCGGAGCCCATCGGCGTCACCGTCACGGCCTTGTCCGGCACCTCGTGCGGCGACCCCGACAGCCCGACCGCCGGCGGCAACCCGTTTTCCGAGGCCCCGTCCGTCAAGGTCGCGGTCCGCGCCTACGACGATGTCTCGAAGCAGATGGAGACGCTGGCCACGGCCTCCTCGCGCATCGCGCAAGGCAAGGCGCTCAAGGTCCCGCGTATCCCCGAGGGCTTCGGGCGCGAGGTCGTCCTGTTCGCCGAGACCTCCGGCGGCCAGGGTTGGTATGGCCGCGACACCGGCATCACCATCCTGCGCAACCAGGACAACGCCGCTGGCATGTTGCTCACCCGTTTTGGTGGGTTCTCGTGCGCGCCGACCCCAAATGGTATCCAGACGACGGTCTTCCCGGCGGCGGTCGCCGTGGGCGACGGGCGAATCCTTGTCACCGGTGGCTTCACCGAGGTCGCGAGCGACGGCGGCAAGCGCCTCACCGGCGCCTCGGCCCAGGCCTTCTTCTTCGACCCACGAACGGGCGCCATCGAGATCCTGCCGAGCCTCGGCGTCAACCAGGGGCGCGCGGGTCACGCTGCCGTCTATCTCAAGTCCATCGACAAGGTCGTCCTCATCGGCGGCATGACCGAGCTCGGCCTCGACGAGACGCGCCCCTTCCCGTACGTCTTCGACCCGGCCCGGGGCCGCGACGACTACCTCCTCTTCGACGTGAAGACGAAGACCTTTTCCGCGGGCGAAGACCGCATGGTCGCCCGTCGCGGCTTCCCGCGTGTCCTCGAGCTGGCCGACGGCACGGTCCTCATCACGGGCGGCGGCGCATGGCCCTTCGACCCGACCGGAACCCCACAGATCGAGGTCGACATCTTCGACCCCGAGGACAATGACCGCCAGGGCGGCCTCCTCGATATCCCACCGATGCGCAGCTTCTTCTGGCGTGCGGGCCATAGCCTGACCTTCCTCGACATCACGACCGAGGGGCTCACGACCGCGCTCATCTGGGGCGGCACGACACTCGATCGTTCGCTTGGCAACCCGGCCGAGATCTTCCGCCAGTCCGGCCGCCAGCGCGAGGGCGTCAACGGGACCTTCTCGCAGGTGACCCTGCTGTCCGAGACCGGCGAGAACCCGCCCTTCCTCTACTTCCACGAAACGACTCGCCTTTCCGGTAACCGCTTCCTGGTGACGGGCGGCTCCCGCCACGCCAGCAATCTCCTGCAGGTGCCCGAGGCCGACGAGAGCTGGCTGCTCACCTACGCCGACATCGGTGGGGCGCCGACCATCAGCGTGCGCCGCGTGCGTGGGCTCGGGGCCGGTCGTGTCTTCCATTCGGCGCTCAGCGACGACCTGGCGCGGGTGTCGGTCCTCGGTGGCCTCGGCCCGCTCGAGGCCGTCGCCAACCCGGTCATGTCGTTTGACCTGGCCTCGCTGACATGGCGCGCCGAGGATGCCGCCGCCGGCCAGACGACCGGGCGCGGGGCTCATGCGGCGCTGCTGACCCCTGCCGGTTCGCACCTGCTCATCGGTGGAGAGAGCTCTCTCAGGAGCAGCTTTGGAGCGCCTCGGATGGCGCTCGAGGTCTACACCCCGTCCACCCTGCCGCTCCCCTGAGGCGCACCATGATGACGTCACCGACCGACTCAACGAACAGCGCTCTCGGCTTCGCTGCAACGCGCCAGTGCAGCCAAGACACCTCATCCCGCCCATCTGGTCCATCTGGCCGGGACGGCCGGTCCGCCCCCTTCGGCCAATCCGGCCGAGGCTGGTGGACCCGCGGTGTGGCAGCCCTGACCGGCCTCGCCTTCACCCTCGTCACGACCCAGATCGTCGGCGACATCTTCCTGCCGAGTGTGGCCAGGGCCGCGCCGCCTCAGCCCAACAAGCGGGTCGCGCTTTATGTGCTCGGCAAGAACAAAGCCGCCGCTGGCGACGCCAAGGTGATCGAAGCCTTCCTCCGCACGGAGCTGTCGTCGCTCGTCAACGTGAGCGCCGTAGTCTCCGGGACCGAGCCGCCCGCGACGCTGCGTGAGCTGGTCCTTCCGTCGGTCGAGGCCGGCTTTCGGGCCCTCAATGAGCGTGATGGTGCGGCCGCCGAGCAGGCCTTTGGCAAGGCCTATCGTGACCTCGTCCAGTACCGGGGCGACTTCGACAAGCGCATTTTCGCCCGTGTCCTCAAGGGTTATGGCTCGGCCCAGGTGCTCGATGGCGACGTCGGCGCCGGCCAGGAGACGATCGACACCGGCCTCAACCTGTGGCCCAACCAGATGCTCCAGGAGTACGGCTGGACGCTCGACCTGCGCACCGCGTTCAACGAGCTCTCCAACCGGCGCAGCCAGCTCAAGCCGGGCTCCATCGAGGTCGACACCGACCCGCCGGGGGCGGCCGTGCGTGTCAACGGCGTCCTGCGCGGCTTCGCACCCGTGACGATCCAGGACCTCGCCGCTGGGCGCCACTGGATCGAGACCACGATCGACGGCTACGGCCGCGAATCGATGTTCGTCGAGGTCCCCTCGGGCGACTCCGCCATCCACTCGCTCGAGCTCCTCCCGACCGCTGCCAAAGCCGACTTCGACGCGGCCACGGCGGCGCTTGTCCGCGGCCTGCCAAAGGGCCAGGTCGGCCCGAGCCTGAGCGACCTGCAGCGTGTCATGAAGGCCGACGCCGTCATCGCGCTCGAGCTCAGCTCGACCAATACCAACTACGTCCTCGGTGGATTCATCCGCGACGGCCAGGGCGAGCCGCAGCGCGTGACCCGGACCGTCGCCAAAGACGGTGATATCGCCGTCAACCTGCGCAGCTTTCTCGCGACCATCCTCAAGCGAGAGGTCGCAGCCGACGACACGGACCTGGCGCTGGACGGCCCTCCGCAGACGAGCGTCATGGGCGACGGCGACATCGTGCTCGACCCGCGCGACCCCATCTTCCGCACCCGCGACACCAAGACCGACGACTCCGTCACCAGCGAGTGGTGGTTCTGGACCCTGATCGGCGGGGTCACGGCGGGCCTCGTCGTCGGTGGCATCGCCTTGTTCTCGGGCGAAGACCAGGGCAGCGGCCCCGCTGGCAACCTGGTCATCAACGTCAACCGCTTGCCGTGACCTGACGTCTGGGTCGCATGGCCCGAGGTTTCGGGCCCGGCCCCCGCCTTGGCCTCGCACAAGAGTCGTTCAGCGCGTAGAGCGCGGCCGTCCTCCGAGAAACCAGCGGCGAGCGGCTTCGGCGTGATGGGCGCGCGACACTACACACGCCCGGATCCCGTCCACGACCGAGGCCAGGTTGCGGTCGAGCCCGCTCGGAATGATCGCCGCGCGCGCCTCGAACCAGCCTTGGACCTCATCGGCGCGCTCGGTCTCACAAAAGCCGCCTGCCAGGTAGGGCAGGGTGGGTGCGCTCTTGGCGCCGAGCTTGTCGACAAGCGGCTCGAAGTGGGTCGTGAGCCACGCCCACACCGCGCTCGCGACCTCGGGCCGGCCCGAGATCCAGGCGCGAACCGTGCGGAAGTCTTGCGCGCGTAGACGTCCCGAGACGACCAGCTCGAGGCTTCGGACCACGTGCTCGGGTGTCTGGAACGCGCCGAGCGAGAGGATGACGAGGTTACGCACGCTTGGATTCGGTGTGTCGAGCCCGCGTTCGAGGGCCGTCCAGAGCGCCTCACGCGCCTTGGCGTGGCGCGGCTCGTGTCCTAGGTCGCGGATATGGATCGGGACGTAGACGCTGGCCCGCTCGAGGTCGAAGTCGCTTTCCTTGGCGGCCTGACCTTTGGCCAGGGCGGCCACGAAGCGGCCTGTCACACGCGCGCTCTCGGCGAGCACACCCTTGTCCTTCAAGCCCGCAAAGGTCCGCACGAGCATGGGCTGGATGCGGCGATCCCTGAGACTCGAGCCGAACGACAGGTCGAGCGGCATCTTGCCGATCCACGCCTTCGCGCGTTTGATGAAACGCGGGTCCTCACCGACGTCTGGCAACGCCCCACCGACGACGCCCAGCGCCCCCAGCACATCGCCGAGCGCGGCCGGTGAAAGGTTGCTGGCGACCAGCGGCGCGACGAGGTCGAGGTACTCGACGACGTCGAGGCGGCCGGCTTCGAAGGCGGCCTTCAGGTTTCCGACATAACCCGCGAATACCAGCGGCTCCTGGCGCGCGATCGAGACCGGTCCAAGGCGTGTCTCCCACCTGAAGTAGCCGGCCTCGTTCACGTTCGGGTGCGAGAAGGTCGGGCAGAACGGCATCGTCGTCTCCCACTCGTCTTTCGCCCGCGTGAGGAGCCCACAATGGGTGTGGGTCTGTAGCCCATTCGACAACCGCGCGCACATCGGGACGTCCCACACGAGGCCGCCTTCGGGGGTCGGGCCGCGCGGGTCGGTCAACGAGCGCCATTCGCGCTGCGCCAGCTCGAGCGTGACCTTGTCGCCCTCGCAGCGCCAATCGAGCGAAACCAACGGCACATGCGGCTTGTCGGTGAAGCTGGCCAGCACCTTCGCGATGGCCCCGGGCGTGATGCTCGGCGGGCGGTCCCCCGAAGCCGCGGCGGCGGTCTCGAGGTGGGCGACCAGGTCTGCCGTCGTCGCCACGCCATGTGTATGGTCCAGCAGATAGCTGCGCACACCGGCGCGGAAGACGTCCTCTCCGACCCAGCGCTCGATCATCTCGAGGACCGAGGCACCCTTCGAATAGGTGATGCCATCGAAGGCGTTGTAGATGTCCCCGTCGGCCAGGATCGGCTCACGGATGGCACGCGCGGCGGGCCGCGAGTCGGCGCTCATGACGCTGAACTTGCCGCGCACCACGAGCTCGCCCATGTCGTACTCGGGGGCCAGCGCCGCGACACCCTTTCGCGCCATCCAGACCGCGAAGGCCTCGTTGAGCCACAGGTCGTCCCACCAGGCGAGCGTCACGAGGTTGCCAAACCACATGTGCGCCAGCTCGTGCGAGATGATGCTCTCACCTCGCAGCCGGTCGTCGAGCGGCGCGCGTTCGGCGTCGATGAGGAGGACGGCGTCGCGATAGGTCACGAGCCCGACGTTCTCCATGGCCGACGAGCTGAAGCTCGGGACGGCCACGAAGTCGAGCTTGGCGTAGGGGTAGGGGATGTCGAAGTAGCGCTCGAGGAAGTCCATGTGGGCCCCGGTGCGCTCGAGCGCGAAGCGTGCGAGGTGGCCTTTGCCCTTGGTGGTCACGACCCTGAACGGCACGCGCCGCGACGAGACCTTCGGGCCTTCCACCACGTCGAAGGGGCCAACAGCGAAGGCCACGAGGTAGGTCGGCATCGGCGGAGAGGTCGCAAAAGACGTCCGTCGCCAGCCCGCACGCGTAGGGTCCGTCACAGGTGAAGTCGCCGTCTCGGGCATGTTCGACAACGACGTCGCCGAGGCGGGGGCCGTGAGGCTCACCGTCCATGGGGTCTTGAACCGGGGCTCGTCGAAACACGGAAATGCCTTACGCGCCTCCAGCGGCTCGAATTGCGTGAAGGCATAGGAGTGTTCGCCCTCTTTGGCGCGATAGAGGCCGACCGGAGGCTCGTCGAGGGGGCCGGTCCAACTCAGCGTCAACGTCCCGCGCCCAGGGGCGAGCGATTTGCTGCTCACCAGGGCAAGCGCGCCGAGGCCATCGAGGTGCGGCGTGAGGGCGGTCGTCACACCGGCGCGAGTGAAGCTGGCAAGGCCGATGGTCAGCCCATCGGCGTGTAGTCGAAGGAGGCGGGTCGGCGTCTTGAGCTCGACTTCGATCGAGACGGTGCCTTCGAAGCGATCGCTTGCCGGGTCGAGGGTCAGTGCGAGGTCGTAGCTGAGTGGGGTCGCGGTGTCCGGCAGCCGGAAGGGCGCCGGAAAGATCTGGGGGCTCGCCGGGGAAACGAGGCCTGCGCCGGAGTCGCCTGACCCCACCGCGCCTACCGTCGGCGGGGCGCTCGAGCAGGAGGTCGCAGTCATGGCGAGCACGACCGCAAAAAAGATCGACGAAAAGACCACGCGCGGTGGAACAGAGCTCAACGAGGTCTCCAGGGCCGAAGGTGTTGCGGAACATGGCACCACCGGAAACCCCGGTCCAGCGTTGGGGAGCCAACGTCGGATAAGCCTCAGACACCGCACGGAAGAATGAATTGGGAAGTTTTTGCACATGTGACGAGGGAATGCGCGTATCGAAGGCCGACGAGGGCCAAGAATGCTTCTTCCCTGCCGGTCGCCGCTGGCATAGGCTTTGCTCAGAACATCTCGGTAGCTTGGCTGGGGACAGCCGACACCACCGTCTAATCGCGCGCTCGAGAACCGAGCCAGGAGGTCGATCATGAACAGGGTAGCAGGCGAAAGGGCGGCCCAGCTGGCGCGCCGTACAGTTATGGGGGCCATGTGGCTCGGCGGCGCGGCGATGGCGCTCATGGGCGCCAACGAAGACAATGGCTGCGCGCCAGCCGGCGACGAGCGCGAAGGTGAGCGCGCCATGTGCCAGGTCGACTCCGACTGCGGTGGCGACCCCGGGGTCGACTGCGTCGGCCAGTGGGAGTGCACGAGTGGCCAGTGCGCCTTCGAATGCGGTTCCCAGCCTCCTCCTCCTCCGCCTCCTCCCGAGACCGGCTGCTACTCCGACGAAGACTGCGAGCGCGGCCAGGTCTGCAACGCCACCGACGTCTGTCGCCCCGCGCCCGGCTGCACCGCTGACGCGCCCTGTCCGGCCGTCTGCTACGGCGAGTGTGTCGACGTGACCCCTCCTCCTCCGCCGCCGCCCCCGGGCACCGCGTGCACCTCGACCGCCAGCTGCCAGGAAGGCGAGTACTGCACCACCGAGGATGGTGTCTGCGAGTCCAACTGCCCGGACGGCATGGCCTGCCCGGACGTCTGCTGGGGCGAGTGCCAGCGCCGCCCCGAGACCCAGGTCTGCTACTCCGACAGCGAGTGCGCCTGGGGCGAGTTCTGCAACCGCGACACCTGCGTCTTCCCCGGTGAAGTCCCGGCCGAAGGCGACGCCGCGCGCCCCGCATGCGGCGGCGTGTGCACCCCCGTCCCGACCTGCCAGAGCGACCGCGACTGCAACGCGGACGAGTACTGCGGATGCGGCACACCGGGCATGGCCACTGGCCTCATCGCCTGCTTCCCCCAGTGCCTCCCGCGTGAGGGTGGCTGCACGAGCGACGCGGACTGCCGCGGCGGCCAGTACTGCCAGAACGGCGTCTGCAACGACATCCGCGAGGAGTGCATGGGCAACGAGCAGTGCCCGACCGGCTGGGCCTGCCAGTCGAGCTGCGATGCGACCGGCTTCGCTCCGCCCGACGCTGGCGAGCCTACCGACCCCAATGACCCCGATGGCGCCAACCGACCGGCCCCCTGCCCGAGCTACTGCGTGCCGCCGACGGGCGAGACCTGTGGCGATGCCGGCCGCGAGTGCGCGCCGGGCGAGCGTTGCGAGAGCGTGTGCTGGACCATCTGCCCGGCCTGCGACTGCTACGGCGGCGACTGCGCTTGCGAGTGCGTCGAAGAGTGCACCTCCACCTGCGTTCCCACCAACGAGCCCGTGACCTGCACGAGCGACGGCGAGTGCCGCGACGGCAACTACTGCGACTTCAGCACCTGCTGGGGCAGCACGGACCCGGCCGACGGCTCGGCCGAGCGCCCGATCATGTGCCTTGGTGAGTGCCGCCCGAACACCCCGCCCGACTACGACTGCAAAGAGGACGCTGACTGTGTTGCCGCCGACGGCACGCAGGGCGTGTGTGAGTTCCAGGTCTGCGAGGCCTTCGCAGCCATCCCGTGCGACCCGAGCGGCCAGAGCTGCGACCCGATGCCGCCGCCCCCGCCAGCGTGCGCGGGCTACTGCAACTTCGAGCAGCCCCAGTGGTGCAACCCCGGCCAGGACAACGCCTGCCCGGACGGCTTCACCTGCCAGTCGGACTGCGGCGTTGGCCTCCCCAACGGGCTCATTGCCTGCCCGAGCCGCTGCGTCCCCAACGACACCGAGCCCGTCGATCCCCCGACCGAGGGCTGTGTTCGCACGGGTTGTTCAGGCCAGGTCTGCGCTCCCGAGCACATCGCGACCACCTGCGAATGGCAGCCCTGGTACGTGTGCTACCGCGAGGCTATCTGCGGCGCTGCGGCCGACGGAAGCTGCGGCTGGACGGAGACCGACGCGTTCCTGAGCTGCATGCGGGAGCAGGGCGCCTACCGCCGCTGAGCTTTCCTGGCTGAGAATCCCAGAAGGGGCGGCGACGCAGGTCGTTCGCCCCTTTTGCCTTTCGCCACCCGTCGACGTCGAGCTCGCCCGATTCCCCACGGGCCACGGGCCACGGGCGCGGGCGCGAGCCGCCTCAGATGTAGGGGGCTGCCAGCTCGGGGTCGAGGATGAACCCGGTCTGGCGCAGGTCGTCCATGCGCTCGTCGAAGTTGTCAGTCCAGTGTGGCCTCAGCTCGTCCAGCGTCCGGGTTCCGTCCATGAGGGGCAAGAGGGCCTGCGCAGCCGGGGTGTTGTCGAAGACCTCGTGCGCCAGGTTGACGAGCGCCGGGTTCTTCTGGCTCGCCAGCAGTCGCTGGTAACGGCCGGTCGCGGGGCGCTCGGTCACGACCCGCGAGATCGGCGGCGTCCGCAGCGCGAAACGCACGGCCTCGGCGAAGAAGGCGCGCAGGAGCTGGCCTGCCAAGCGACCACGCAACAGCTCGTGGTTGCTGGTCAGCTCGGGCTCGAGGCCACGCTTTGAGAGCTCGTCCGAGACCTCACGCGCGAGCTCGTCGAAGTGCGGCCATCGCCGCCCCCAGTGCCACAAGCGCCAGAGGGCGAGCTTGAGCAGCGGGTGCGAGACGGTGAGTGGCGGTCGATTGATGATGGGGATCATCGTCGGCATCTTCTCGGCCAGGCCATCGAGGTTGGGTTCCTCGAAGAGGCCCGACCCGATGTGGAAACGCATCACCCGCTCGGCCAGGATGTTGGGGTTCTGGGCATCCTCGGTGCGGCACAGCAGGGTGCGGCGAAAACGCGTGTGGAAGATGAAGTCGAGGTATTGCTGCTGCAGCACCATGTCCCCGAGCTGGGTCAGGGCCTCCACGATCTCGGGGTCGTGGTTGTCGAGGTACATGTCCCAGGGCGACGCGTTGGCCAGGTAGCTGAGCCCGAAGCCCTCGGACATACGCACGAAATCGATGAAATAGAGCGGGTTGTTCGCGGTCGCGAGGTAGTCGTGGAGGATGAGCGAGCGACCGGCCTCCTGCATAGCGACGACCTCCTTCTCGAGGAAGGGCCCGCGCCAGTCGTTGGGGTTCTTCTTGACCCGCCTGTGCAGCCAACGCATCACCGACAGGCTCTCGCTGACGCGCTGGTCCGGGTCGACGATCTCGGCCGTGTGCAGCGTCGTGAGCTTTCGCACCATGTCGACCATGAGGTGGCCCGGATAGGTGTTGTAGCTCACGTAGGCGACACCGTTCTTCGCCAGGCGCTCGCGCATGAAGTCGAGGATCGCGTGCTGGGTCGGTGTGTCGACCCACGCGAAGACGCCGTGGCAGATGATGTGATCGAAAGGGCCGAGCTCCACCGGGACCTCGCGGAAGTCCCCGTGGATGAACGCAACATTTCCGATGCCGGCAGCGGTCGCGGCGCGGCGGGCGGCCTCGATCTGCACACCCGAGAGGTCGACCCCGACGAAGTGTGCGGTTGGCGCGGAGGCGGCCATCGGCAGGAGGTTGCCGCCCACGGCGCAGCCGATCTCCAGCACCCGGCAGCGCTCGGTGTCCACCGAGTCGACGCCCATCAAGCGGCTCATCATCCCGAGGTGGTCGGGGTGGGTGAACCAGAAGGCGAAGTCCGGATAGGGGTCGGAGTCGTAGGCCTTTTCGAGGTCGCGGTTGACGGCGTTTTCCAGGTCGCGATTGACGGCGTTTTCGAGGTCCATGGGTGGGACGCTAGTACAACTCGCGTGAACGCAGAAGGGCGCCCGGCTTGGAGCCGCACACGTCTGCAGCGCGGTTGACGCGCGGGGACTTCTCGAGGCCCCGTCAAGGCCTGCTTCGTCGTGAACCCGAACACCATCGCGGTGGCGTTCGGGGCGCCGCTATGCTACCCGGGCCACGTGAAGACTGACGACAGCGAGCACAGGGAATCGCGGGTCAAAGCGACCTTTCTCTTCGCGAGCGCGATGGCCATCGTGGCATTCCTGCTTGTCCAGGTCGTGCTGGGCGAGAGCCGCAGCGCGACAGGCGACGGGCGGCTGAAGTCCCTCATGGCCAGTATCCGCGCGGAAATCGTCGATACCCCGCTGACCAACGCGCAGGCGAGCTGGCCGCTCACGACCGACTCGGGTCAGACCTTCACGCTGAGCTCTTTGCCGCGTGACACGGTCGTGTTCCTCAACTTCTGGGCGACCTGGTGCCCGCCCTGCCGCGAAGAGATGCCGAGCATGCTCCAGCTCCGGGAGACGCTCGGCGACCGCCGCTTCATGATGGTCGCCGTGAGCTACGACGACACCTGGGACGAGATCCGCGACTTCTTCACGCGCTGGCTCGGCCGCCAGCCCGCGCCCCAGGAGCTGTTTGGCCTCAAGGACGAGAAGCTCGAGCCGGGCGAGACGCTGCGCGAGACCTTCGGCACGACCGCGATGCCCGACACCTACGTCATCTTCAACGGGCAGATCCTGACCCGCTTCGTCAACGCGCGCCACTGGACGGACCCGGCAATTGTCGAGTACTTCCAGCAACTTGCACCCATCCTTTGATGCCGAGGCAACGGTGAGCGACCTGCCGGCTTCGAGCCAGACGAGTGGGCCAGCGGCCTCGCCCTATGCGGGCCACAGCTTCGGTCTGGAAGCCCCGACTGGGCGGCGCGCCGTCCGTGGGCCGACGTTGTTCGTGCTGCTGACGCTCGCGGGCCTCGCGATCACGGCCATCGTCAAAGTGTTGGGTTCGGCATGAACGCCATCCATTGCGAACAGCTCGTCAAGCGCTACCCGGACGTGCTGGCCGTCGCCGGCATCGACCTCGAGGTGCGCTCGGGCGAATGCCTCGCCGTCCTCGGACCCAACGGGGCCGGCAAGACCACCACGGTCGAGATGATCGAGGGCCTCACCGAGCCGAGCTCGGGCGCCATCCGTATCTTTGGCAACCTCTGGGGTCACAGCCGCGCCACCGACCAGACCATCCGATCGTTGCTCGGCGTCCAGCTGCAAGAGACCCACTTCCAGGAGCGCCTCACCATCGCCGAGACGGTGCGCCTCTTCGCCGCTTTCTACCCGTCGCACCAGGCGATCGACGCCGCCGTGGCCGAGGTCTCACTCGAAGCGAAGTCGGACGCCCGGGTCGGCAAGCTCTCGGGCGGTCAGCGGCAGCGCCTGGCGCTGGCCTGTGCGCTCGTTGGTCGCCCGCGCCTGTTGTGCCTCGACGAGCCGACGACCGGCCTCGACCCCCAGTCGCGCCGCCAGATCTGGGAGATATCGGAGCGCTTCAAGCAGGGTGGGGGCACAGTGCTGCTCACGACCCACTACATGGAGGAAGCCGCGCGCCTGGCCGACCGCGTCGCCATCATGGACCACGGCAAGATCATCGCGCTCGACACCCCTCAGAACCTCATCGCGTCGCTTGGCGCCGAGGACATCGTGGTGCTCGACACCGACCGACCACTCGACCCTCTAGCCGTGTCCGCCCTGCCTGGAATCGGTGCCGACGGCGCCCGCAGCGAGCCCGTCGCCGAAGGCCACCGCCTGCGCCTCTCCGTCCTCGACATCGGCCACTTCCTGCCGGCCCTGCTGACCCACCTCGGTGCCCAGAGCACCCGCATCGCGAGCCTCGTCACACACCGCGCGACCCTCGAAGACGTCTTTGTCCACCACACCGGCCGGGGGCTGCGCGATGGCTGATCCCGCTGTTCCTGAACCCTCTGCGCCAAAGCGCTCGGCCACACACGGCCTGCGCGCCCTCATCGGCGCCCGGGTCAAGGTCTTCCTCCGCGAGCCGGCGGTCATCTTCTGGGTCTTCGCCTTCCCGGCCCTGCTGGCGCTGGCGCTCGGCCTCGCGTTCCGCGACCAGCCGCCCGAGCCCGCACGGGTCGGCGTTGCCACCGACCGCGTGACCAATACCAACGACGCGCGCGTCATGGCCATCCTCGAAGCGAGCGACGCCATCAGCCTGGAAAAGAAGGACCGCGCGACCCTCGAGGAACGCCTCCGTAAGGGCGGCATCGACATCCTCATCGATTGGAATTCGGCCGCCACCCCTGTCTTCGACTACCACTTCGACGCCCAACGGGCCGAGGGGCGGCTGGCCCGCCTGGTCGTCGACGACGTCGTCCAGGCAGGGCTCGGACGGCGCGACGTGGCCGAGCTCCGCGAGCGCACCGACATGCCGCGCGGCGCCCGCTACATCGACTTCCTCATGCCCGGCCTCATCGCCATGAACCTCATGAGCTCGGCGCTCTGGGGCGTCGGCTACGGCATGGTCCAGGAGCGCAGCAAGAAGCTCATGCGCCGCTTCGCCACGACCCCGCTGTCGAAGACCGAGTTCCTCGGCAGCTACGTCATCTCGCGGCTCATGTTCCTCGCGGTCGAGGTGGCCTTCCTCATCGGCTTTGGCGCGCTCGTCTTCGACGTGACGATCCAGGGCAACGTCGCCCTCTTCTTCCTGGTGTCGCTCGTCGGTGTCCTGTCTTTCACCGGCTTCGCCGTCCTGTGTGCCGCCCGCACCGCGAGTGTCGAGGTGGTGTCGGGGTTCATCAACGCGCTCACGCTGCCCATGTGGCTCCTGTCCGGAACCTTCTTCTCGTACGAGCGTTTCCCCGAAGCTCTGCACCCCATCATCCAGCTCTTGCCGCTCACCGCGCTCAACGATGCGCTGCGCGCCATCACCAATGACGGCGCGGGCCTCATCGGGGTCGCACCTCAGCTCGGCGTGCTCGCCGGCTGGGGCCTGCTCTCGTTCTTCATCGGTGTGCGACTCTTCCGATGGAAGTGAACAAGCGCATGGTCGTATGCAGCGACTTCATCCAAGCGCAAAGCCGACGATGCGGCGAGCCATCGTTCGATAAACCAATGCCACGGGCCCAAGCGTGAACAAGCGCTCCAGCATGACCGACCTCCTGCGTGTGTGTGCGTCGGCCGGGATTTCTCGACGTGCGCGGTGTGACAATCGCGACGTCGGGATTCAGCGCGCAGCCCTTGTGGATTGGACTGCGACGCGTGTTGCGTGGGGACCCGACCGATTTCGGAACGCTAGCACGCACGTGTGTCGGGCGTATGTCCTCGGCCACGTTTTCGTTCAACCCATCGAGATCCAGGACTCTCCAGCCCAGGTCGTGTCGCCATGAGGATCGCACTCGTGACCTGCCACCCGTTCCCCGACGGCGTCGTCGACGACGAGAAGCCGCTGCGCGACGCGCTCGGCATCCTCGGCGCTGATGTCGCCGAGCCACCGTGGGACGCCGATGTCGACTGGTCGGGGTTCGACGCGGTCCTGCTTAGGACGCCCTGGGACTATCAAGCCCGCCCTGACGAGTTCATGCAGTGGTGCGAGCGTGTGGGCCAGGTCACTCGCCTGGTCCACGATGCGAACATCGTGCGTTGGAACCTCGACAAACGTTACCTCGCTGAGCTCGCCGGACGCGGCGTCCCGATCGCCGACACGATCTGGCTCGACGTCGACTTCCTCGACCGCTTCCCAAGCCGCCAGGACCGCATCGATGCGCTGCGGGAGACCATGGAAGCCAGGGGCTGGACGCGCGGATTCCTCAAGCCGGTCGTGGGCGCCAACGCGCTCCTGACCTTACGCTTCGATACCACCGATGCAGGGCTCGCCGCGGCCGCCGACCACCTGGCGAGCCACCCCCGCGCGTTCATGTTCCAGCCATACCTCGAGCGTGTCGAGACCGAGGGCGAGTGTTCGCTCATCTGGATCGACGGCCGCTGGAGCCACGGCGTACGTAAAGTCCCCGCCACCGGCGACTTCCGCGTCCAGGAGGACTGGGGCGCCAAAGACCATGTGTGGGAGGCCGACGCACCCGCGAAGAAGGTCGCCCAGCGCGCCCTCGACGTCGTCTCCCGCAAGGGCTTCGACCTGCTCTACGCGCGGGTCGATCTGCTCGAGACCGGGGCGGGCACCTACGTCGTCAACGAGCTCGAGCTGGTCGAGCCGGCGCTCTTCATGCGCCACCGTCCGCTGGTCGGCGAGTGGCTCGCACGCGGGCTCCTGCGCCGCCTTTGAAGTCCGTAACCGACGGGATCAGAACGTCTTCTTGAGCTCCGGCCGGACGCCGACATCGGTCCACGCCTTGTAGCGCGCTCGGCTCGCGGCCAGTCGGGTCTCGTCCCGGTGGTCGACCACGTCGATGACCGTCTCGAACTGGCGCGCGAAGTCGAGCCCAGCCGGTGCGAGCTGGACCAGGATGTCGCCAGGCAACGGGCTCTCGTCGGAACACACCAGGACCACTCGCGCCTCTGGATCGTGCAGGCTCGCGCCGGGTCGCCAGGCTTCGTGCGGCAGGAACACCTCCTCACGAAAGGTCCAGAGGTGTTCATCGAGCCACGCGAGCTCGTCTTCGGCACACTTGAGCAACAGGACCTTTTTCTTGTCCCAGGCGCCCAGCGCCATCTTCGCCGCCAGGCCGGGGCGTTGCTCGGGGAGGATGTCGTAGAAGACCACTCGTGACGTCATATCATCCCCGCTTCGGTGAGCTCTGGGTCGGGTTCGAGGCTCAGCCGCAAATCAAGGAGGTCGACGACCCAGCGCGTGACCCCGGTGTTGCCGGCGACCATCCCCTCGGTCGTGTACTCCAGGCTAGCCCGGTCTGGCGCCAAGGTCGACAGCTCGCTCGCCTTCAGGTCCGCGACCTCGACCCGCACGAGGCGCCCTTCGACGAACGTCAGCATCGACGTCAGCTTACGACCCTCGAGGACCAACGCATCCCGCCAGACCTGCACCACCACTCCCGAGGGGCGCGTCGCTTCGGACACGTCCTCGCTCGGTGTCACCGGGGACCCGCCCCAGGTCATGTTCGACAGGGCGGGATTGGGCCTGAGCGCGGGAGGCCAGTCGATACACGTTTCGTCGACCGGCATCTCCATCGGACGTTGGTCCGCGAGTCGAGCCTCGGTGGCCCGCGCTTGGGTCGGCTTCTTCATGAATGGGGCCCGAAGCGCTGCATGGACGAGTCTTGCCACGGCGGCGGCGGCCATTGGAAGCGGCTTTGACGACGTTGTTCGGCCAGCCTGGAGTCAGACCCGCCGCAGGGGGTATGATGCCTCATGTCCGTGACGCCTGCGGATACACGGAGCTCACGCTTCGTGCGGCTCGACTCCCACGATGAGCCCACGGTGGTCCGCTTCCTCGCGCGGCACCCATCTCAGCACGCATATCTGTTGGGGCAGGTCGCTCGCGGCGCGCTCAGCGACCCGGACCTCGCCCATGTCTTCGTCGGCTGGTTCGAGGGCGGCCGCCTCCTCGCCGTCGCCAGCCTCGGCCAGAACCTCGTCGTCTCGAGGACATCGAGCCCGCGTGCGCTCATCGCGTTTGCGGCCCATGCCCGCGAGCTGAGGCTCGACGTGCGTGTCGTCGTCGGGCCCGACCACGAGGTCGACGTCTTCATGACCCACTTCGGGCGCGGCGCGGTCCGCCTCGAGCGTGGGGGCCAGCCGCTGATGGAGGTCGACCTGAAGCACCTCGTCCGTTCGGCCCGCTCGGTCGAGCTACGGCCGGGCCAGACCCAGGAGCTCGCGGCGATTTGCGACGCGGATGGCGCCATGATCTTGGAAGAACTTGGCTTTTCGCCCTTCGCGCGGGACCCGGACCTGCACCGCTTCGGCTGCGAGCGCCGCATCCAGGAGTGGCGGACCTGGGTCGTCGGTGCCCCGGGCAGGAACATCGCCTTCAAGGTCGACCAGTCGGCCGTCTCTTCACGGGTGGTCCAGCTCGCAGGCGTCTTCACCGCTCCGACCCATCGCCGCCAGGGGCTGGCGTTCAGGGCCCTGGGCGAGATGTGCCACCTGCTCCTGCGAGAGGTCCCGCGCGTCTCGCTCTACGTGAACCCCGACAACCTGGGCGCGCGTGGACTCTATGCGCACCTGGGGTTCTGCGAGGTCGGGCTCGTGCGTTCTGCCTGGCTCGACCACGACCCCTGAAAGCGCGCGCGCCCCCCGCGCTGCGTCCGATCGAAGCGCTGACCTCGCCGAACGCGACCGCCGTGGGCTTGACAGCCCGACCGGCTTTGTTTGTCCTGGCCACATGGTGTCGACATGAAACGCTCGATCGGAGACGGCCACTCAGTCGTGATGCGGTCTTTCATCCTCGTATCCGTCCTATTCGTCGTGGTGTTTGCATCGGGCGCCAACCGCGCCCTGGCGGAGCCGCGGTCGTCGGACCACGAGGCGGCCAAAGCGCTCGCCGCCCGCGCGCGTGCCCACCTCGACCTTCGGCAGCCCGAGTCGGCGGCCCGCCTCTTTGACGCGGCCCATACCCAGGCGCCGCACCCCTTGTGGTTGACGGCGGCCGGCGAGGCCTGGCTCGACGCGCTGCGGCCGGACCTGGCGGTGCAACGGCTCGAGGCGGCGCTGGCCGAGGGCTTGTCCGATGAAGCGCGCGACCACACGCTCGAGCGCCTGGCGACGGCCCACAAGTTGGCGCCGCTCTTCGCTACGGCGCGGTCACAGGCGGTGAAACCCGAAGCCGCGCTCGCAGCGTGGCGCGAAGCGTTTGCCAGCTCGAACCTGGGGCGGTGCCTGCTGGAGGCCGAGCGAGCGCGGCGTTTCGGCGACGCGGATACCCTCTTTGCACTCGCGGCGGAGCGCGACGATCTGGCGAATGACGAGCGTCGGGGTGCACGAGACGCGCTCGTACGGCTACGCGAGCGCGATGCTTTTGCACGCCGCGCGCCCCCGCCAGAGCCCGTAGCCTCGGACGGGTCGCACTCGGGTCGACACGCGCCTCGGCGGTGACGACGGCTTCGAAGATGGCAGCCGTCCAGACCGTGTCCACGTCACTCGGCGCGTCGGACGATGCGGCGAGCTGTGCGCAGTCGGCGGCCCGAGCCGACGCCGGCCCGACCAGCCCGACCTGAAAGGCGTGCAAGGTCAGCATGGTGGTGAGGATCATTTGCATCGGCATCCGGTGGCCAGTCGGGCCACAAGCGTTTCGTGCATGGGCCCGCTGAAGGGGAGCGCCGTCACCAGCCGAGCGTCCTCCCCCGAAACGCAAAGGCCCGGAGCGCGCCATGTAGCGAGCTCCGGGCCAGCGGTTCGACACAGGTGAGCGGAGGCTCAGAACAGGAACGACACGCCGCCCTTGAAGTAGAGCTTGGGATCGGGGTCGTCGAGGAAGCTCTCCTCGTAGAGGTCCCGCTTGCCGCCGACGGGGTCACCCGAGAGCTGGAAGAGCAGGTTCAGCGTCTTCGAGATCTCGAACTCCACGTCGAGCCCGAGGTAGAGGCGCAGACCCGAGTCGCGCTCGGCGTACTGGGCCTGGTCTTCCGGGCCGAGCCGGTCGGTGTGATAGAGGAGCTCGAGCCGGGCGGTGATGGCGGCCTTCTGGCCCACCATGAGCGAACCCTTGATGGCCGGCCGGAAGAAGAAGCTGTTTCGGTCGCTGCCGCCGAGACCGCCGCCGATCCCGAGCTCGACCGCGGCCGCGAGCGTCTTCGAGTCGACGAAGCTCCACTTGTAGATGGCCTCGAACTCGTTGATGACGTCGAAGGCCGAGCGCACCTGGACGTTGATGTCCATGCCGTAGCCGATCCCGCCGCCGGCCTGCGCCGCGAGGGGGAAGGGCCAGCCCGGGTAGCTGACGATGATGCTGGCGTGGCCGGTGCCCTGGCTCATGGCGCGTGCCGAGAACGGCATCGGGCGGTTGATGGTCGCCGGCTTCGGAGCGTCCGCACCAAAGGCCGCCGTGACCTTGACCTCACGATCGACGCCGACGGCGATCTGGAACTCCTCCTGCTTGCCGTCTTCGCGCTGCACGAGCAGCGTGTGGGTGCCCGCCGGCACGTCGCCCGTGAACGGGGTGCGCCCGATGGGCCGCCCGTTGAGGAACAGCTCCGCGCGCCTGCCGTCCTTGGTCACGACGTCCAGCCGCCCGGCCTGGCCGAGCTCGGCGACGACCTCCAGGGTCTGCCCACGCTCGACCGTGACCGTGCGCTGCCACACGGCGTAGCCCGGGGCCTCGACCGAGACGATGTGTGAGCCGGGCGACACGTCTTTGAAGGTCGCCGGGAGCGGCTGCTTGGCGCTGCCATCGAGGCTGACGGTCGCGCTCGGAGCGGTCGAGATGACGCGGATGCTGCCCTTGTCCGGCGGCGTCGTCTGGGTCATACGCAGGCGCACGAGCGTCGACTCACCGGCCTTCACGACGGCCTCCGATTCCGCATAGAAGCCGCGCTCGTTGCGCGCCTCGACGAAGTGGGTGCCGGGCTTGAAGCCGCTCAGCGTGAGCGGCGCCTTTCCGACCTTCTCGCCGTTGACGAAGATGTCGGCGTCGTCCTGGTCGACGAGCACCTTGAGCTCGCCCGTCTCGCCCTTCTCCTTCTGGAGCGGGGCATCGAAGATGGCGCGTTTGCCCGACTCGACGTTGACCGTCTGCGACAGGCGCAGGTAGTCGGTCATCGTGACCTCGACCAGGTACGGGCCGGGCACGAGCCCCTCGACCACGGTCGGCGTGACGCCGCGCGGCTGGCCGTTGACGACGACGCTCGCCCCGGTCGGGCTGCTCGTCACGAGGATCTCGCCCTTGGCCGTCTCGATCTTCGCCAGCACCACGTCGAACGTGACCTTCTGGCCTTCGGTGGCCTCGATCCAGCGCTCCCAGCGCTGGTAGCCGTCTTTGCTGACGACGACCTGATGGCGTCCCGGCGGAACCGACGTGCTGACCGGGATGACACCGACCGCCTTGCCGTTGATCTCGACCGCGGCCGAGGCGAACTCACCGGCCGACGTGAGCTCGATCGTCGCCGGCTTGATGCTGCGCTGCAGGTTGAAGAGCAGCGTCGCCACCGACGGGCCGATCGTCACGGTCTGGAGGAGGTCCTCGTAGCCGTCCTTCTTGAACTTGAGCTGGATGGCCCCACGCGGCAGGCGGAAGAGCTTCATCGGGGTGTTGCCCTGGAAGACCTCCTGGGTGCCCTGGACGAGGTAGACCTGCGCCCCGGTCGGGTTCGTGTCGATGTTGGTGCGCGACGTGGGGACCGCCGCCTCCGCCTGACCCGCGGTCAGCAGGGCCGGGCCGGCCGCGAGCAGGACCAGCAGCAGGCGGACGAGAATCGAGCTCCACCAACGGGCATGTCGCCCAGTGGCGTCGGACTCCATATCGGGCTTCGCTCGGGCCTCCGGACGGAAGTGGGCGGCGCATTGTAAATGGGCTTGACGCATCGGCGTTTCCTCGATTCCTGGCAGGTCCCGCGAACGGGACTCTGGGGTAGCGCGACGTCGCCGGCCTCGGATTGAATAACGGTGGCGCACGCGGCGCCACAAGGTAGTACAGACGGGCCATGAGTCAACCCGCCAATCGGCACCCCGTGTTCGTCACCACCTCCCCCGGCTTGGAGCAGGCGCTCATGCGCGAGCTCAAAGGCCTCGGTTTCGATGACCTATCCAAGGGGCGCGCCGGGGTCTCGCTGCGCACCGACCGCTTCGGGTTGGAGCGTTTGACCGCGTCGACACGCCTTGGTCACCGGGTCCTCTGGCAGGTCGCCGAGGTCGCAGCCCAGGACGGCGACACCCTGTATCGCGCGACACGCGAAGCCGTTCGTTGGGCGGGCCTCATCCCACCCGGCCCCGAGGGGGCGAGGACCTTCGCGGTGCATGCGACCTGCCGCGACACGCCGGCGTTCCGGGACTCTCGTTTTGCCGGTCTGCGTGTCAAAGACGCGATCTGCGACTCCACGCGCGATCAGACCGGCCGCCGCCCCGACGTGGCCGCTGACGACCCGGACGTCTTCGTGCGGGTGTCCATCGTGCGCGGGCGCGGCGTCATCAGCCTCGACGCGGCCGGCAAGGTCAGCCTCCATGCCCGGGGCTACCGCACCGACGCGGGTGAGGCCCCGCTGCGCGAGACGCTGGCCGCCGCACTCACGTCCATCGCCGGCTGGGATGGCGAGTCCCCACTCGTCGACCCGATGTGTGGGTCCGGCACCATCCTCATCGAGGCCGCCCTGGCCCGGCTCGGCGTGTTGCCAGGTCACCTCTCGAGGCTTCGGCCTGCCTATGGTTTCACCCGCTGGCCCGGCTTTCGCGCCGACCGCTTCGATGCCTGGCTCGGCTCGATTCCGCGTTTGGCCGCTCTGCCCGAGGGGGCACGGGTCATCGGCGCGGACATCGACGAGGCAGCGCTCGCGACCGCGCGTGTCAACGCCGAGCGGGCCGGTCTGGCGGAAGGCGATGGCCCCATCTCGTTCCGTCTGGGCGACGCCTGCGACCCCGACCACATGGCCTCGCTGGTGGCTGGCCTCGGCAAGCCGGGCGTCATCGCGACCAACCCTCCGTGGGGTGGGCGGATGCTCGACCAGAAGAAGGCTGGTGTGCTCCTCAAGGAAGCGGTCGAGGTCTGGCGACAAGTCATGCCGGGCTGGCGGCTCGCCGTCCTGACCCCCGACGCAGCGAGCGTCGAGGCCCTGCAAATGAAGAAGCCCCGGCTCGTTCCACTCGAGTCCGGGGCTTTGGAAGTCATGCTCGCTATGGGCGAGCTCTGACCTTGGCGACCAGGGGAGGCCGCTCGGGGGGCTGACCCGAGCGTCTAGGATTACCGAGCTTTCAGGCCGTCGGACCTTGAGACTTTCAGACTTTTGTTCCGGCGGTCGAGGTGCGGCGGAGCGTCACGAGGCCAAGCAGTGCGAGGAGGGCAAACCCCATCGTCAGGCCGTTCCCACCACCCGAGCAGCCGGCGTCGGGACCATCGGTGGTCTCGGTGGACCGGTTCATGCGGTGGCGGGTCTCCGAGGTGTTGCCGGCGACATCGACAGCGACGATCTCGAGGTCGATGCTCCCGGTCTCGGCGACCTGAACCTCTGCGCGCCATTGACCAGTCGCATCCGCCGTGGTCATCGCGAGGACTTCACCAGCGACGAGGACATCGACCATCGAGCGGGGCTCAGCGAAGCCGGTGAGCGAGACCTGGCCGTTGTCGCCTTCGAAGAGCTCGCTCAGCTGCAGGACGGGGGCGATGGTGTCGACGATGGCCGAAGTCATCATCCAGGTGGCGTTGCCGGCGCGGTCGGTGGCGGTGATGAGAATCCCGTGGAGGCCGTCCAGGAGCGGCTCGTAGCCGACCACTTCCCAGCGGCCGGTGGCGGGGACCTGGTCCTCACCGATGACACCCGCTTCGGTCTCGACCGTGATGTGGACGCCGGGCTCGGCGACTCCGCGGAAGCGGACAAGCGCGTCGGCGAGAGGCTTATCGAGGTCGGTCGAGACGGCCAGGGCCGGCGGGACGGAGTCGACGATGAGCTCGATCCGGTCGTCCGCGCTCCAGCCGACCGAGTCGGTCGCGACGACGCGGAAGTGGTGATGGCCGTCGGGCAGATTGGCGACGTCGACGTGCCAGCGGCCGTTGGCCGGCACGACGAGCTGGGCGTCGAGCGAGGGGCCCACGACGCGCACCGTCGAGCCGGGCTCGCCGACACCAGCGAGGCCACGCGGCGAGTCTTTATAGAAGCCCGGGAGCGGGCTCGTGATGTTGATAGCCGGCGCGTTGCGGTCGACGCGGAAGGCGGTCTTCTGGGCCGAGACGTTGCCGGCCGAGTCGCGGGCCTTGGCGATGAGGACGTGGGTGCCGTCGGCGAGCGCGCTGGCGCCGATGTGAACCCAACGCCCTTCGGCGTCGATGGTCGCCTCGATGCGCTGGTCGTCCAGCGTCAGCTCGAGCGTCGCGCCGAGCTCGATCTGACCACGGGCGATGAGGTTTACCGCGGTGCGGACCGCGTTGGCCTGCGGCGACTGGATCTCGATGGCGGGCGGGAGGCTGTCGATGTTGAGCAGGATCTCGCTCGTCTTGCCTGCGGAGCGGGCCGCGATGCGCTGCGAGCCTTCGCCCAGAGGTGCTGCGGGAAACCAGGTCCAGCGACCGTTCGCGTCGGCGGTGACGGTGCTGCGCTCGAAGTTTGCGATGAGCTCGACCGAAGCGCCGGGCTCAGCGATGCCAGCGAACTTCGGAAGCCCGGTCGGCAGGGTCTCGCCGTCCAGCGGGCTCACGATGCGAACCGTGCAGTCGGCATCCGGGCAGTCCGGCGCGGCGTACGAAGCGGGGGCGGTGACTGCGATTGCGGCTGCGGATAAGGCTGCGCCCGCGAGGAGTTGGAGTCTCATGGTCTTCCCTCTGTAAATGACGGTGCGCGGGCACGCCGATAGCCCTCGAAGGCTCAGCAGTTACCCGTGTCACTAGGGTTGTGGAATCGCTGACGACCGCCAGCACTTACCCCATCGGCCCACCCCGGCAGGAATTGCAGGGTGATTTGCAGGGGTGGTCGTAACCGCCGCTCGATACCGTTGGTGCGCCAGGTGTGACGTGGGGAACGTGAGCCTGTGGCTGCGATTCAGGCCGGGTTGTCGACGTCGATGAACCGGGTCGAGACCATCGGGAATGCGTCGGCGAGCCGGTCGGCGAGTGCGCGCGCGCCAAAGGTCTCGGTGCGATGATGGCCACACGCGGCGACGTGGATGCCTTCCTCTAGAGCGGTCGCCTGGGTGTATTCCGAGCACTCGCCGGTCACATAGAGGTCGAGCCCCATTGCGGCCGCTTCGCTGGCGAGCCTCGGGGCGCCTCCGGTGACGATGCCTGCGGTCTGGATGGCAGGCTCTCCACCGTCGAACAATAGAGCGCGAGGCGAGATGGCATAGAGTCGCGCGCGGAGCTCGTCGCGGTCGATAGGCGCTGGGAAGCGCCCGGTAATCCCGGTGGCGAGGCCCTTCCAGGGGAAGGCCGGGGCGAGCGACTCGAGGCCCAGTGCGCGGGCGAGACCTGCCGCGTTTCCGACTTCCAGGTGTGCGTCGAGAGGCAGGTGGTAGGCGGCTACGCTCAAGCCGGCTGAGTAGCAGCGCGCGAGCCTCCGACCGAGCGGGCCTGTGGCAGTCGATGGGGCACCACCCCAGTAGAGCCCGTGGTGCACGACGAGCAGGTCGGCGTTCATCGCCGCGGCTCGCTCGATGAGCTCGAGGTTGGCCGTGACTCCGGTTGCGATGGTCTTCACGCGGGCCTGGCCCGGACGTGAGCCGGACGGGGTCGCGTCGACCTGCAGGCCGTTGGGGCCGTAGTCGTCGCGGCGGGTCGGGTCGAGGAGCTGGTCGAGCCAGGCGACGACCTGGTTCACGGTGGGGTGGTCGTTCATGGAGGACGGATGCCATGGCCCAGGCTGGCGCGCAAACTCCGGCGCGCGTGCGGTCCATGTAGACGAGACGGCCGCGAAAGTGTCCCACGAGTGTCCCACAAATGGGACACGTTACGTCCCATGGGACACTTTTCGGAGAGCCAGACCCGCACCAATGGCTGAGATGAGGCCTGGCATGTGGCTTGCGATGCAGTCTCGCGACGCTCGACTCCGGGCGTCGGGAGGGACCCGGCATGACGGTCAAGACGGAAGGTGTGGCGCTCTTTGGAATCGACGGCATGATCGTCGACGTCGAGCTTGGGCAGCAGGATGGACTGCCCGGGATGGACATCACCGGGCTCCCTGCGGTCTCCGTGAAAGAGGCCCGGCACCGTGTGCGCTCAGCTCTCCGAGCAGGTGGCTACGACTGGCCGCCTGAGCGCCTCGTCGTCAACTTCGCGCCCGCCGACCTGCCCAAACATGGAACGGCGCTCGACCTGCCGCTTGCGATGGCCGTCCTTGTATTGTTCGGGATCGTCCCGGCCAAGAGCCTCGAAGGTGCGGTCTTCTTTGGGGAATTGGCGCTCGATGGCGCTCTCAGGCCGGTTCCCGGGGCCGTGAATGCGGCGCTCGCGACGCGCCAGGCAGGGCGACGCAGGTTGTTTCTGGCGCCCGAGAACGCGGTCGAGGCCGCGTGTGTCCCAGGCATCGAGGTCATCGCACCCCGCAGCGTGGTGGAGCTCGTCGAGCACCTCGCGGGTCGGGTCGACCTGACGCCGGTCTCGCCGGCACCGCGGCGCGAAGCCAACTCGGCGCGGCGACCGGTCGACCTGGGCGCGATTCGTGGCCAGCACCAGGCGCGCCGGGCGTTGGAAGTGGCAGCGGCTGGGCGCCACAACCTGCTCTTCATCGGCCCGCCGGGCTGCGGCAAGACGCTGCTCGCCCGGGCTTTGCCGGGGATCCTGCCACCACTCACGCTCGACGACTCGCTCGAGGTCACGAAGGTCCACAGCGTCGCCGGGCTCACCGGGCGCAACCACGGGCTTGTCGATGTCCCACCCTTTCGGGCGCCGCACCCGACAGCGAGTGAGGCGGCGCTGGTCGGTGGAGGCAACCCTCCGCTGCCGGGCGAGGTCAGCCTGGCGCATCGCGGCGTGCTCTTCCTCGACGAGGCGGCCGAGTTCAGGCGAGCCAGCCTCGATGCCTTACGCGCCCCCATCGAGGACCGCGCGGTGACCATCTCACGCTCGCGCAGGAGCCTACGTTTCCCGAGCTCGGTGATGTTGATTCTGGCAACGAATCCGTGTCCTTGTGGCCACTTCGGCGACGCACGTCGGGCCTGCAAGTGCACGCCGGCGCAGGTCAGGGCCTATCAGCAGCGCCTGTCGGGACCGCTGCTCGACCGCATCGACCTCTACCTCGAGCTGGCTCCCGTCGCGCACGACGACCTCTGCGGTTTGAGTCCGTCGGAGAGCTCGACGGTTGTGCAGCAGCGGGTCATTGAAGCGCGTGAACGCCAGGAAGGGCGAAACGGGACGGGCGTCAGCAACGCCGACCTCGACCTCACCAAGCTCGAAGCCGTGGCCCCTCTCGGGGCGAGCGAGTCGCGGTTCCTGGCCCGCGCCGGCAAGGCGCTGGGGATCAGCGCGCGCGCCTGGCACCGCGTCTTACGCGTCGCGCGGACAGTCGCCGACCTCGAGGGAGCGGCTCGGGTGCAGACCAAACACCTGGCCGAGGCGCTCTCCTATCGACGCGGCTTCATGGCGTCGAGCGAGCCCGACACGGTGCAAGCCGGGTGAGGCGGGGCCGAGGTCGCAGTGGAGCGACCAGGAGGCGTCGCGACCGCATGGCGGTCAACGAGATGTGACCGCTCTGCGGTCGGCCCAACGAGGGGCTTCGCCGACGGGTGTCGGCGGGCTCACGTCGCCCCACATGGGGGCGCAGATTGATGGCGTCGAAGAGTTGAAGAAGGAGCAGGACGATGGCTGAGAAGAACGACAAGCACGACAAGAACAAGACGGGGTTGAAGGGTGTGCTGGGGCTCGTCGAGAAGAAGTTCGGCAAGGGGACGATCATGACCTTCGACGCCGAGGCGGAGCGCAGCATCGACGTCTTCTCGTCGGGCTCGCTCGGGCTCGACCTGGCACTCGGCGTGAAGGGGCTGCCGTTCGGCCGCATCGTCGAGATCTACGGGCCCGAGTCCTCGGGCAAGACGACCATGACGCTGCACGCCATCGCCGAGGTGCAGGCGCTCGGCAAGACCGCGGCCTTCATCGACGCCGAGCACGCCCTCGACCCGCACTACGCGGGCCAGCTCGGCGTGGACGTCGAGTCGCTCATCATCAGCCAGCCCAGCTCGGGCGAGGAGGCGCTCGAGATCGCCGAGATGTTGGCCCGCAGCGGTGAGGTGGGGCTCGTCGTCATCGACTCGGTGGCGGCCCTCACCCCACGCGCCGAGCTCGAAGGCGAGATGGGCGACTCGCATGTCGGACTGCAGGCTCGCCTCATGGGCCAGGCGCTGCGCAAGCTCACCGCGGCCGCCAGCCAGACCGGCACCTGCATCGTCTTCATCAACCAGCTCCGCCAGAAAATCGGTGTCATGTTCGGCTCGAACGAGACCACGCCGGGCGGCAACGCGCTCAAGTTCTACACCTCGGTCCGCCTCGACATCCGTCGCATGACGACCCTCAAGGATGGGGACAAGGCCTACGGGGCCCGCACCAAGGTCCGGGTCATCAAGAACAAGCTCGCACCGCCGTTCGCCCAGACCGAGTTCGACATCATCTACGGCCGCGGCGTCTGCCAGGTGGGCGAGGTCCTCGACCTCGGGATCGCACACGGCATCCTCGAGAAGTCGGGCGCCTGGATCGCCTTCGAGGGCGAGCGCGTCGGCCAGGGCCGCGAGAAGGCGAGGGCGACCCTGACGGAGAACGAGGCCCTCTTCGAGCGCATCAAGAACGCGGTCATGTCCTACGCGACACCGGCGCAGTCGTTCTCGTCCGCCGACCTCGAGGCCGAGGCCGCCTGAGCCCCGACCCAGAGACCAGCCAACAGGAGAAAGAGACATGGCTTCAGTGAACATGGTGGTGCTCGGGGGGCGGCTCGGCGCCGACCCCGAGGAGAGGAAGTCGGCGGCGGGGATGTCCATCCTGACCTTCCGCATCGCGAGCAATCGATGGGACCACAAGGCAAGCGCCGAGGTGACCGACTGGTTCTCGGTCGTGGTCTTCGACAAGGAGGCGGACAGGGCGGCGAAGGTCCTCAAGAAGGGCGTCGCGATCCTGATCGAGGGTCGTCTGCAGGTCAGCGAGTGGACCGACAAGGAGGGCAAGAAAAGCTCGAAAGTCGAGGTAATCGCTTATCGGGTGAACGTCCTGTCCTACCCGAAGCGCGACAGCCTGGCGGAGCTGCCCGAGCCGGTGCCGGCACCCAAGCTTGCTCTGCAGCGAGGCGGTGCCCGTCGCGACTACGCGGAAGAGATCCCGTTCTGATCGGAGTGTCATTCAATGGGTTGCGGTGACGCGACCCGGCCCTTCACGCCCGTGTCCTTGGGGGCGTGAGGGGCCACCTTTCCACAGAGCTCGAAGGTGCCCGGTCTCTGGCCCCATCGCTCATTGCGGCTTGCAGGCCCCGAGGCAGCGCGCGATCTCGAGCAGCTGGTAGGAGTTGTTGCCGTGGTTGCGGACGTGGAAGGTGATGGGTGTTCCGGCCGGGTGGAACTGCTTCACGGGATAACTATCCACCTTGAGTGCGCTGGTATTCGGGATTGGGACGACGTCCTCGAAGATGAGCTCGTCACCGAGCTGAACCGCGATATGGGCCTCTGAGCCTTCAGGTCCGGTCAACGCAAAGCGCCAGAGCCACACGAGAATGCTCTCACCGGGACACACGTCCTCGAGCGTCTCCTGCACGACCGTCGTGTAGCTGCACAGGGCCGTATCGATCCCAAAGCTGTATTGGCCAGCGAAGTCCTCGGGCTGCCGTCCGGTGACGTCGCAGCTCGGGTCGACCGGCCGGACCTCGCTCCAGGGGTCTTCCTCGACCGTCGCCAAACGCCACTGGTCGTGATCGACCAACACCTCGCGCTCATCCGCCGCCAGAGGGGCGCAGGTCTGCCCATCGACCTCGTCACCGCAGGCCCCGAACGACAAGACGCTCGCTACCGCGACCAGGGGCCGCCACCCGACACCGGCCCTGGCCACGCTTCGTTCAGCGCGGGCCTGGTGTGTAAGGAACCCCGCTCTCCTGGTGCCTTTGGGCATCGTCGTCTCTCCGCGCATCTCCGCAGTTGGTCAACAACGCTCCGTCGATCCCGGGCATCGCTGCCTCCGTGGGGTAGGCCATGCCTGCAGCCGATTCAAGCGTCGTGTGGCCGCCCCAGGGCGGCACGCCCCCATGACGGCGGCCGGGGCGGTCGCACGCCGCGGTTCGTTCGACCCGACACACCTCGGGCCATTGGCAGGGTGATCGCGGTCTGATAGTCCGGGCCTATCATGAGCGCCATCATCCACCCGTTCACCTTGCGCCAGCTCCAGTACCTCGTCGCGGTAGCCGACCTGAGGAGCTTCCGCGGCGCGGCCGACCGCTGCCACGTGTCGCAGCCCTCGCTCTCGGCGCAGGTCGCCCAGTGCGAGGACCTCCTCGGAGTGCAGGTCTTCGAGCGCGACCGCCGCTCGGTGAGCCTCACCGCCGCGGGTGAACCCCTCATCACGAGGATGCGTGAGATCCTCATCGCGTCCGATGACCTCGTCGAGGCGGCGCGTGGCCTCTCCGACCCGCTCTCGGGCATCGTGCGACTGGGCATCATCCCGACCGTCGGGCCCTACCTCCTGCCGGAGATCGCCCCGGTCCTGCGCCAGAGCTTCCCGCGCATCGAAGTCCGCTGGGTCGAAGACAAGACCCCGAGCCTCGTCGCGGCCCTGGCAAACGGCGAGCTCGACGCCGCCATCGTCGCCCTCGAGGCGGACCTCGGCGACGTCGACCACATGGCGCTGGGTCGCGACGCCTTCGTCTTCGCAGCGTCGCCTGACCACCCGCTGGCGAGCACGAAGCGTAAAATCCGTATCGAAGAGCTCGAGGGCCAGTCGGTCCTTCTGCTCGACGACGGCCACTGCTTTCGTGACCAGGCCATCGCCGCGTGTGGGGCGACGGCCATCGCCGAGGCGAGCTATCGCGCCACCAGCCTGCAGACGCTGGTCCAGATGGCGGCCCAGGGGCACGCTGTGACGCTGTTGCCCGGCCTCGCGGTCGGCGTCGAAAACCGCCGGCAGGACCTGCGTATCCGCCGCTTCGCCGGCAAGCCGCCCACCCGCACCATCGCTCTGGTCTGGCGCCGTCGCGCCGCACGTGAAGCCACCTACCGCGCCATCGGTGAGGCCCTCACGGCCTCCTTCCCCAACGCCGCCGAGCTCGTTGCAGCCGCGATCGCCGAGTAGCGCGGCCGCCCTGCGTGCCACGCGTCCACAGCAGGTCTCCAAACGCAGGGAAAGTTGCGGGCTCTGTGACTCGTGCCAAGCTCGCCCGATGGACGACGCCATCGACGCCTTCCTCTTGTACCTGCGGCTCGAGCGCGGCGTGAGCCCCCACACCCATGCGGCCTACGCGCGAGACCTCTCACGCTTCGCGGGGTTCCTCGACAATCGCAGCCCTTCGACCTTCACCGCCGACGATGTCCAACGTTTCCTCGCCTGGCTCAAAGACACCGAAGCGCTGTCGGCCCGGTCCGCAGCCCGTGCCCTCTCGGCGGTGAAGACCTTTGGAAGCTGGCTCGTGCGGGAACACATCCGCCCCGACGAGCCAGCCCGCCTCCTGCCGAGCCCGAAGACCGGCCGGCCGCTGCCCGTCGTGCTGTCCGACGTCGACGCGGGTGCTTTGATGGAGGCCCCGGAAGGCGACCATGTGCTCGCCATACGCGACCGCGCGATGCTCGAGCTCCTCTATGGTAGCGGGCTACGTGTCACCGAGCTCGTCGAGCTCAAGGTCGATGCCATCTCGCTGAACGAGGGCATCGTTCGCGCGACGGGCAAGGGCAACAAGACTCGCCTCGTCCCGATGAGCGCCGAGACTATCGACGCCATCCGCGTATGGCTCGCCGGCCCCCGCGCCGAGCTCATCGCGCGCGCTACCCGCAACGGGCTGCGCCGCCTCCCGTCCGAGCTCTTCATCACCAGCCGCGGCAAGAAGCTCACCCGCCAGGGCTTCTGGAAGAACCTCAAGCGCTACGCTCAGCTGGCCGACCTCCCGCAGCGGACCTCGCCGCACAAGCTCCGCCACTCGTTTGCGACCCACCTGCTCGACGGTGGGGCCGACCTGCGCAGCGTGCAGGCCATGCTCGGCCACGTCGATTTGGCGACGACACAAATCTACACGCACGTCTCGCAAAAGGGGCTGCGCACCGCCTACGACCGCGCTCACCCGCTGGCAGGGGCTCCGTCCAGGTCGACCCGCGCCAAAGTCCCTTCGAAGCGCCAGCCGCAGGGCTGACGCGACCGGTCCAACGCTGACCTCGATTCGGGGCCTGACGCCTCTGAATCACCATTCAGCCGCGGGCCAGCCGAAAATCGAACGGCCGTCCTCAGAGGGGTGCATAGCTGGGTGCGCACCTAACGCG
Source organism: uncultured Myxococcia bacterium (assembly GCA_942493285.1). Lineage (GTDB taxonomy): Bacteria > Myxococcota_A > UBA9042 > PHBI01 > PHBI01 > WYBB01. The sequence goes on along the minus strand of OW818691.1, from coordinate 2,483,762 downwards.
CCGACATGTCTGCTCATCTCTGGCGCCTTATCAATCCCGGCCCTCAGCGGTGCGAAAAAAATTTCGCATACCCCTGGAACAAATGTGCGCGGTGTTTCGTCTGTAGGCACGAGGTCGCGTCGCTCCGTCTCGGCATGGCGGCGCAACCTGGTTATTCGGCCAGGCCATTGCGGTCCTCGCCGGCGCAAACGCACCCGTTCGACCGAGGAGTCCATCGTGAAGATCGCAGTCATTTCCGACCTGCACCTGGGGAACGGCACCCGCTCCGACACATTCGGACATGACGACGCGTCCTTCCTACGGTTCCTCGACCACCTCGAGGACAACTTCGAGCGCATCGTGTTGCTGGGCGACGTCTACGAGACGCTCACCATCCGTGGAGCCGCACAGGTAGCCGAGCTCGAGCGTTGCAAGATGGCCCATTCGAAGGTGGTGGAGCGCTTCGAGCGACCTGCCTATCGTTACCTACACGGCAACCACGACCTCGTGGCCGGCCACGTCGATGGCGCCCCCGACGCGCTCCACATCAACGTCGATGGTCAGCGCATCGTCTTCATGCACGGCCACCAGTTCGACTGGGTCGTGAACAAGGCGCGCGCCGTCTCCGAGTGGTGCGCGTGGTTTGCGGGCTGGCTTGCCCGCCTGGGGCTCAAGTCCGTGCTCAATGCGGCCCACGCCGTCGAGCGCCTCATCGTCGGCGTCGACAACACTACGGCATCAGATCCGACCACGCTGGCCCCGAAGGACCGCTTCCAGCGCGCCGCCATGAGCTTTGCCGGCGCCCACGGCGCCGACATCGTCGTTACCGGCCACACCCACATGGGGATCGTGGCGCCTCACGGCGACCGGCTCTTCCTGAACTCGGGCGCCTGCGAGGCGGGCAACTTCAGCTTCCTCTCGATGGACACCCAGGCCCAGCGCTACACGGTCGAGAACGCATGGTGATGCGGGGCTGGCGATAGCTCCACCAGAGGCGCCCCCATCACCCGGAAGTGAACCGGGGGGCGCTGTTCAGAGCGTGAGCGAGAGGCCCCGCGGCAGGGCGGCCAGCGCATCGCCATAGCCCTTGTCGGCCGTGCCGAAGAGCGCTGAAACAGACTCCGAAAGCGTGAGCAGGCTGTCGAAATCATTGAGGGTCGGGCTCTTCGCCAGGCCGACCATCACGGCACTGCCGATGAGGTCACGCGTCGGGACCGCGACCGCGCTCTTCAACGGAGCCCCGGTGAGAATGCCGAGTCGGACCAGCTCGCGCACGATCCAGAACGGCGCCTCCACGAAGTGTGGACCCATGACGTGCTCGCGGACCAGGTTCACGCAGTCGCGTCCGCTGGCGGCGTTCTTCATCTGGAACAGCAGGTCGATCTTCATGCCGACACGGCGCGCGATGAAGCGTGCGTGGACGAGCCGCTCGAAGAGCGGGCGGGCCCATGGATCCTGGCTGACTTTCTCGAGCGCGTCGAGGCCGTCTTCGAGCCCCTCGCCATGCCCAAGTGACGCAAAGAACGTCGTCTCGCGCAGCTTACGCACGAAAGCGAAGACCTGTGGCTGAGGCGGCAGGCCTTCGATGAGGCTCGCCAGGACGCCGAGCTCGATGAGGAGCTTGAGGTCGCCTGCCGTCGGGTCATGCTCCACACCGAGCTTGGCCGCCGTAAAGCTCGGCCAGTCCGACATCAGCTGCCAGAAACCAGCGACGCGTTCGACCAGCTCGCCAGTGTCCACACCGCTCAGCGCCGAAGCAGGCACGACGTTGTAGGTCGCTGCCGCCATCGGCACGCCGAGCGTCAGCAGCTGGGCTGGGCCCGACACCATCGCGCCAGACGAGGGCGACAAGCCGGCAACCGTCGCGCTCGGCATACGCTGGGGCTTACCCTCGGCCGCTGGAACCTTCTTCGCCGCAGGTGGCTCGACCTTCGGCCGCCCCGCGAGCGAAGCGGGTGGCGTGTACTTGGGCGCAGCCGGCTTGGGCGGGGCGTCATCATCGTCGTCGTCGTCCTCATCGTCGAGCCCCAGGCGCTTCGACGCAGCGGCGATGGCCTCTTCGTCCGGCGCATCCGGCTCGGGCGGCAGGTCGGCGAACAGGTCCTCGTCGTCGTCCACGTCGTCCACCGGCGGAGGCGGCGCCTTGGGCTTCGCGGCCGCGACCGGCGGCGAGAAGGAGCGGGCCGGGGCGGGTGCCGGAGCCGGCGCGTCGTCCTCGTCGTCGTCGCCGCCGCCGTCGCCGTCGGCTGCAGCAGCCTCCTCGTCGTCGTCCGCCATGTCTTCGAGGATCTCGTCGACGTCCATGTTGCGGAGCTCGCCCACGACCTTCTGGCCGCGTTCGGACAAGGCCCAGCGGATACCGACGAGCTTGATGAAGCCGCTGGCCGCGATCCAATCGATCCACGCTTGGAACGAGGTGAGTGTGATGTAGGCGCCGGGGTACACGTAGCTCGTGATCATCCGATAGAGCTCGTGGACCGAGTGCAGGCGGCCGCCCTGCGTCACGTCGAGCGCTTCGAGTACGTACTTCACGAGCAGGATGTTCTGTTCGCGCAAGCGGTCGAAGAGGACCTGCTGGAACTCGGCGTCGGAGTGCGCAGAAGCAAGTCTTTTCGCGGTCTTGCCGACCTTGACGTCCTTCTTGTCCCAGGTGAGGTCGACGAGCGAGAAGATGACCTCGGACTTGTCTTTGTCCCAGAGGTTCTGCTTGCGGACGAAGTCACGGAACCCTTTGAACTTCGTACCCCCCGGTTGGGTGAGGAAGCCGAGCACCATACGCAGCTTGAAGATGTACTGGTCGAATCGCGTTCCGGGAATCGGCTCGTAGTTGACGCGCTGGGCCATGTCTCTGTCCTCACCCCTTACCAAGTGCGCCAGGCTTCGCGTGGAGCGGGCCTGAGCGACGGGAGTGGGAGACTACCCCGCGGCCGGGCCTTTGTCACGACCACCACGGCCGCCGCGGACCGGGTGTGCGTAGACGACCGGATGGCCCGAGGTGGGTATGGCTTGCCTTTGGGCGCGTTGTGAGCAAGTTGGGTAGCCCGATGCTGTCTAGTGGGAGTCCGACATGAAGACGTGGTCGTCCTGGATTTTTGGTGTGGCTCTCTCGTCTGGGGTGGTTGCCGGCTGCGAGAAGGCGCCCCCGACTGCGACTCCGACCGGCCAGGCCGTGACCGTGGGTGGGCCCGTCGGGGCTGCTCCTGCACCCGCGCCCGAGGTCGGCAATCCGCATGCTGGCATGGCTGGGGCCCAGGTGCACGGTGCTCCCCCGCCCGGAATGCCGTCGGGGGGCCAGGCGCTGCCGCCCGGTCATCCGCCGATCGCGGGCCATGGACAGGCGGCCCCGATGGGCCAGGGGGCAGGGCAGCCGATGGGACCCGCTGGTGCTCGGGGGCCGATGGCTGTCGCGCAGGGCATGGGCGACTCCGCCGCAGAGACGGGCGTCGAGCTGCCGCTCGTCCTCGAAGGGGCCGGTAGCGTCGCCGAGCTCAAGGGTCGGCTTGCCTTGGTGGCCGACACGTCGCTCCATGCACCGTTGGAAGAGGGATTCCGTAAGGTCTTCACCCTCGACCGGCCCAAGCGTGATGCAGCGCGCGCGTCCGAGCTCCTCGAGCCGATCGCGACCAACGCGGACAAGAAGGCGGCGGCTCTGGCCGAGCGCACGCTGGGCTATGTCCGCATCAACTCCGGCTTCGATTCGGAAGGTGCAAAAGCACGCTACATCAAGGCCGTCGAGCTCGACGCCGACTACGGGGAAGCGCACTACGCGCTGGCCTTCACCTACGCCATCTCCGACCTCGCCAAGGGTAAGGAACACTTCGAGAAGGCGATGGCGCTGGGCGTCCCGGATACGCGGCAACTCCGAGCCCAGTTCTACTCGAACTGAATCTAATGACGCGTGGTTCGATGCCAGACGAGCCCCCCGGCAAGCCCGATGATGGCCGTCTGCGCGGCGGGTTCGGACTCGTCCTGTCGGGCGGTGCGGCGCGCGGCGCTTACGAGGCCGGCGTGCTTCGTTTCGTGCTGCGCGACCTCGCCAAGAGCCTCGGGCGCCCGACCTGGCCCGATGTAGTGTCGGGGACGAGCGTCGGGGCCCTCAACGGTGTGTTCGCGGCCAGCCGCAACGCTCTTGCCCTCGACCGGCTGGTCCAGGTCTGGCGCGAGCTCGTCGTCCATGACGTCTACCAGTTCAAGCTCGGGCACGCGATGGGGCACGTGCTGCGCGACTTCTGGCGGCCGGGCAAACGCGCGATCGGGGTGGAAGCCCTCATCGATCCACACCCCTTCGCGTCACTTCTGACCCGTGAGTTTCCCGAGGCCGCGCTGCGCCGGGCCATCGATCGGGGCGAGACCCGCGCCTTCATGGTGGCGGCGACCGAGGTCCACACCGGCTTCAACGCCGTCTTCGTCGACACCCGCGACGCGTTGCCGCTGCCCTTCCAGGTGGGCTCGAGAGTCCACCCGACCCACATCACGGGCCGCCACTGCCAGGCCTCGGCCGCGATCCCTTTCGTCTTTCCGCCGGTCGACATCGCCGGCCGCCACTACGTCGACGGTGGCCTGCGACAGAATACGCCGCTACGGCCGGTGATATCGACAGGCGTTGCTCGGGTGCTCCTCATCGGGCTTCAGGTCGATCGCGAGAGGGAGTCTCGTCAGAATGCGATGCTCCCGAGCTCACGACCGAGCCTCGTCTTCCTGGCCGGCAAGATGCTCGACGCGCTGATGCTCGACCCGGTCGAGCGGGACCTCTGGAGCGCTCAGAACAAGAACGCCATCCTGACCTGGGGACGTGAACGCTTCGGCGCCGAGTTCTCCGGAGCGGCCGAGCGTGAGCTGGGCCTGCGCGAGGTGGACATCGTGCACCTGCGGCCGAGTCTCGATCTGGGCCGCCTGGCTGGCGAGACCTATCGCCGCAAGCCCCCGAAGACGACCCGACAGAATCGGATGCTGCTGGACTTCGTAGCGTCGGCCACCGGCGACATCGAGGCTGACGCCTTGTCGTTCCTCTACTTCGACCGCGAATATACGGGTGCACTCGAGGCTCTCGGCTATGAGGATGCACGTCGCTCCGAAGACCGGCTCGCCAGCCTGTTCGTCCAAGACGGTTGACGCCGACCGACGAGGTGCCTAAGTTGCCGGCACTCGCGTGGCCCGAGTGCTAAAAGGCCGCAAAAACCCGAGGGAAATCGACAACTTGTCTGAGTCGAGGTCCCGAGCAGGCAGTAGATCGGACGGGTTCGACCCTCCGATGGAGGAACCAATATGAACTTCAAGCCCCTTTATGACCGCGTCCTCGTGAAGCGCGTCGAGGAAGAACCCCGCTCCGCGGGTGGCATCATCATCCCCGATTCGGCCAAAGAAAAGCCGCTGCGCGGCAAGATCCTCGCGACTGGCGCGGGCAAGCTCCAGGACGACGGGTCGCTCCGCCCGCTCGCGGTCAAGGAAGGCGACGTCGTGCTCTTCGGCAAGTACGCCGGCACGGAGATCAAGATCAACGGCGAAGAAAACACCATCCTGCGCGAGGATGACATCCTCGGCATCGTCGAAGGCTGAGGAGACACCAGACATGGCCAAAGAAATCTTTTTCGAATCCGACGCCCGTCGTCGTGTCCTCGCGGGCGTCAACGCGCTCGCCAACACCGTCAAAGTCACCCTGGGTCCCAAGGGCCGCAACGTCGTGCTCGAGAAGAGCTTCGGCGCGCCGCTCGTGACCAAGGACGGCGTCACGGTCGCCAAGGAAATCGAGCTCGAGGACGCCTTCGAGAACATGGGCGCCCAGATGGTCAAGGACGTCGCGTCCCAGACCAGCGACAAGGCCGGTGACGGCACCACGACCGCCACGGTGCTCGCGCAGGCGATCTTCGAGCAGGGCGTGAAGCTCGTAGCCGCTGGCGTCGACCCGATGTCCATCAAGCGCGGCATCGATGCCGGCGTCGAGAAGGTCGTCGCAGCCCTGAAGGGCATGAGCAAGCCGGCCGAGGGCCGTGGCGACATCGAGAAGGTCGCGACCATCTCCGCCAATGGCGAGACGCAGTTCGGCACCATCCTCGCGGACGCGATGGAGAAGGTCGGCAAAGACGGCGTCATCACCGTGGAAGAGGGCAAGTCGATCGAGACGACGCTCGACCTCGTCGAAGGTATGCAGTTCGATCGCGGCTATCTGTCGCCGTACTTCATCACCAACGCCGAGACGATGAAGTGTGAGCTCGCCGACCCGTACATCCTCTTCTACGATAAGAAGATCTCGAACCTGCGTGAGTTCCTCCCGCTGCTCGAGAAGGTCGCCCAGTCGGGCAAGGCGCTCGTCATCATCGCCGAGGACGTCGAGGGCGAGGCGCTCGCGGCGCTCGTCGTCAACAAGATCCGTGGCGCGCTCAAGGTCGCGGCTGCCAAGGCGCCCGGCTTCGGTGACCGTCGCAAGGCGATGCTGCAGGACATGGCTGTCCTCTGTGGTGGCCAGGTCATCAGCGAAGAGCTCGGCCTGAAGCTCGAGAACGTCGGCCTCGACGCCCTCGGTCGCGCCGAGAAGCTCGTCATGACCAAGGACGACACCACCGTCGTCAATGGCGCGGGCAAAGACGCCGACATCAAGGGGCGCATCAACCAGCTCAAGGCCCAGATCGAGGAGACCACCTCGGACTACGACCGTGAGAAGCTGCAAGAGCGGCTCGCGAAGCTCGCTGGCGGCGTCGCCGTCATCAAGGTCGGCGCAGCCACCGAGACCGAGATGAAAGAGAAGAAGGCCCGAGTCGAGGACGCCCTGCACGCGACGCGCGCTGCTGTGGAAGAGGGCATCGTCCCCGGCGGCGGCGTGGCGCTCATCCGTGCCTCGAACGCGCTCGACGGCCTCAGCTTTGGCGATGACCGCGACTTCGGCGTGAAGATTCTGCGTCGCGCTCTGGAAGAGCCCGCTCGCCAGATCGCCAACAACGCTGGCGTCGATGCGTCCGTCGTGATCGGCAAGGTTCGGGAGGGCAAGGACGGCTTCGGCTACAACGCCCGCACCGACGTCTACGAGGACCTCCTCAAGGCCGGCGTGCTCGACCCGACCAAGGTCGCCCGTACCGCGCTCCAGAACGCCGCGTCGGTCAGCTCGCTGCTGCTCACGACGGGTGCCATGATCGCGACCAAGAAGTCGAAGTCCAAGAGCTCGGCCCCGGCCGGCGACTACGGCGACGACGATTGATGACAGCGCAGGGGCGTTGGACCTCGTGTCCACGCCCCCGCATCGCCCCGCTTGAATTCGAGGGCGGTGTGTAGACACTGAGGGCGCGGCTCACCCCGCGCCCTTCGCTTTTCTGGCGGCCCTTCTGGTCTTGGCCCGCTGTCCATCCTCCGGGGCTGTAGGCCGATGCGCCGATCCCGCCTACCAACTGCCTCTGGATCCTCCCAGGTACACGCATGAACACCCAAGAGCCCAACGTCGACGTCAACCCCGAGCCTGCTGAGAGCAACGGCACCGAGGACGCTCAGCCCGAGGTCGAGGTGCTCGAAAAGGAGCAAGCGCCTGGCGCCGAGTCTCAGAGCCAGAGCTCGACGAGCGAGAAAGCGCCGCCAATCCAGGACTTCCGGGACATGCGGATCCAGATGCTCGAACGTTCGCTCTCGGAGCGTGAGGCGACGCTCCACTCCTATATCCGCGCCCACAAGAAGGCCGAAGCCGACTTCGAGGCCTACAAGCAGCGGCTCGAGCGCGACAAGGACAAAGAAATCCTGTTGAGCCGGGTCAAGCTCGTCGAGAAGCTGCTCGACGTCGATGACAACCTCGAGCGCACGCTGGCTGCGTCGCGCAGCGGCAACCCCGAGACCTTCCCGGCCCTCGTCAAGGGCGTCGAGATGGTCCACCGCCTCTTCCTCGAGCGTATGGTCGAGCTCGGCCTCGAGCGTATCGATCCGACCGGCAAGACGTTCGACCCCAACTCGATGGAAGCGCTGGGCATCGTGCCGGTGAACGACCCGAGTCGGCACGACACGGTCGTCATGACCCTGCGGTCTGGATACCGGCTCGGCGAGCAGGAGATTCGCCCGGCCCTGGTCCAGGTCGGCAAGCTCCTGGGCTGAGTCCCGCGAAGGCGCTTGACCAACGGCGGGTACTCGGGAATCCTCCGCCGCCACGCCGGGTGGCCAAAGCGTCCGGCGGGTCCCGGTCCGCGCACGACCCTGGAGCAGAAACATGGATTCGAGCATCATCGACCGCGACGGCGAATGCCCCCGCTGCCAGAGCAAAGACATCGAGCGCGAGGTCATCCTCCAGACGAGCATGCGTGTGGTGTCCGGCTTCGTGTTCTTCTGCACCGCCTGTGGCCTTACCCGTCGCGGCCTGTCGAGCGACCGTGAGGCATGGTGGAACCATCATCGCGACTGGAAGTCGCCTCACGTCCCAGAGGAAACGTGGGAGGAGTTCGAGGCGCGTTGGCCCAAGAAGGTCGAAAGACCGACCTACGGGCGTTCAGAGCCGCTCGGACCCATCCTGCCGCGCCCGCCCGAACGGGGGTGAAAGTCTCCGCCCGAGGCGGCTCTTGCGTGACCGCAGGGCGGCCTTGCTTCCGAACGCCAGGGGGGAAGACATCGCCCCGGTTTGGCGTTACCGTGCGCTGCGATGAGCGTCCCCCCCAAGCCCGAGCCAGGCAACGAACCGCACGACGCGCCTGACGACGACGTCACAGCGACGCCGTCTCCGCTTCAGCCCGGTCAGGACTACGTCAGGGACACTGAGGGTCGCCCCATCGCCAGGGTCTCGGCCCCCTATGAGCGGCCTCGCCGGGCCACCTCGGAACCCACCACCATCTTGTACCGGACGCGCACACGCGCGCCAGGTGCAACCGAGCCCGAAGCGCTCACCGAGTGGGGCAAGGACATGCTCGCCGGCGTCGATCCAGCGCGCGTCTTGCCGCTTCCGCCGTCGAACCCCCGCTTTGCTCCCGACCTCGACCTGAACCGGGCCCCGCTCGTTGCGATGCCGCCTGACGCAGGCGGCGCCAACGCCGTCGATGACGACCCAGGGCGCCGCCGGACGCTCGGCGAGGTACCCGAGCACAGCCTTGCGGACCGGATGGGCCTGCCCGACCTCGCCACTCCGGTGGCGCTGCTTTCGCTGCCGGGCGAACGCACCTTCAGCCCCACCACGGCCAAGGCCGGCCGCTATCAAGTGGGCGAAATTCTTGGCGAAGGCGGCATGGGCAAGGTCATGGCCGTCAAGGACGTCGACCTCGGCCGGGTCGTGGCCTTGAAGACCCTGCGCGAAGAACAGAAGTCGAACACCGCCTACCTCCAGGCGCTCGTCTTCGAGGCGCGCCTGACCGGTCAGCTCGAACACCCCAACATCGTCCCCGTACACGAGCTCGGGACGATGCCCGACGGCACGCCGTACTACACGATGAAGCTCGTCGGTGACCTGTCGCTGCAAGATGTCTTGCGACAGCTGCGCGAGAAGACCCCGCTCGCCCTCAAGCACTACACACGTAATCGGCTCCTGCAGTACTTCCGCGGCATCTGTATGGCGGTCGAGTACGCCCACGACCGCGGCGTCATCCATCGGGACCTCAAGCCGGACAATGTCCTCATCGGGGAGTACGGCGAAGTCCAGATCCTCGACTGGGGTGTCGCCCGTGTGATGCCCCACGACGGCCGCCCGAGCTACTTCGCGGGCCGTGTGGAAGAGCCGGGGGTCGTCATCGGCACACCCCACTACATGTCACCCGAGCAGGCGCGCGGCGACACCCACCTCGTCGACGCCCGGTCCGACGTCTACTCGCTCGGCGTCATCCTCTATCAGCTCCTGACCCACACCTTGCCCTTCCACAAGACGAGCACCGTCGAGCAGCTCGACGCGCTCCTATCCGAAGCGGTCACGCCCCCGTCCGTCCGGGCCCCGGACAAGGACATCGCGCCTGCGCTCGAAGCCATCTGCATGAAGGCCCTCGCCAACAAACGCGGTGACCGATACGCCTCCGCGCGGGCGCTGTGGGACGACATCGAGAGCTACCTGGAAGGCGAGCGTGAGCGTGAGCGCCTCCGCGAGCTCGCCGACGCGCAAGCGGCCGAGGGGCTTCGCGCCGCCGAGCGCTTCTACCGCGCCTCGGAGGAGCTCATCGTGCTGGACGGTGAGGTCCAGAAGGACGACCAGGCCGGCCGCCATCTCGACCCGCTCGAGGTCAAGAAGGCCGCCTGGGAACGCAAGCTCCTGGCCGAGGAGAAGCGTATGATCGAGGCGCGCCTCTTCGCCGAGGCGGTCCTCGGCTTCCAGCGCGCTCTGGCCTATATGCCGCGGCATCGCGCCGCCCGCGAGCGGCTGGTCGAGCTCTATCGCCATCGGGTCCAGCTCGCTCGCCTGCGCGGCGAGGTCACCGAGCTCATCTTGTACTCGGACCTGGCGCGCGCCGTTCTGCCGAGCGCCCCCGGAGAGATGGGGCGTGTCCACGTCCGGACCTATCCGGAAGGTGCCCACTGCCGCATCCTCGAGCTCTCTTCGGAAGGACCGGTCGAGGCCTTGTCCGTCCAGGCGCCGATCGTCGACCACCCTCTGAAGCCCGGCAGCTACATCGTATGCGCGACCTTGCCCGGCCATGCCGAGCGCCGCGAGACAATCGTCGTAGAGACCGGCGCCCACGAGCAGCTCCTGCTCTCACTGACACCATGGGATGCGTCGCTGCCCATCGTAGCGCGTGGTGACGACCTGACCGCGATGCGTGAGGCGTTCACCGCCGTGATGGCTGAACGGCGCATCGGATCGATGATGGTCACCGGCGGCGCGGGGCTCGGAAAGCGTAAGCTTCTCGATGAGTTCGGCGACTGGCTCGATCGGCTCCCCCAGGTCGTCGTCTACGGTGCGGTGCGGCTCGACCCGCTCCATCGGCACGTGCCGTTCTTCGCCATCTCGGAGCTCCTTAGCCATCGCGCCGGCATCCTGCGATTCGACCCGCCCGAGCTCGCCCAGGCCAAGCTGCTCGACATGGTGCGCCGCCCGTACCTCGAAGCCGTCGGCGAGGAGGCCCTGTCACGAGTGCTCGAAGAGCGGCTCGTGCGTCAGGCCGAGCGCCTCTCCACGCTGCCAGCCTTTCGTGGTCGTGACGACGAGGCGATGTTCGAAGAGAGTCGAGAGCACACGATCGAGGTGTTCGAGGCTGTCGCCGCCTACCTCCGCAAGATCAGCGAGTCGACCCCGATCGTGCTTGCCATCCGGGGCGCGGACAACCTCGACCGGCTCTCACGCGACCTGCTCTTCTTTGTGGCCGAGCGGCTCATGGACACACCTCTCTTCTGCGTGATGTTCGCGCGCCAGGACGCGCTCATGCTGAAGTGTGACCAGACGCTGAGGTTGCTTCCTCTCGACCACGACCGTATCCGACAACAGCTCGCCCTGCTGCTCCGGGGGCCCTCGACCGAGGACGCCCTCGACCTCGTCGCGCGTCTCTCCGAAGGCAACGCCTTCCTCGTCGCCGAGGCTGTGCGCCTGCTCGCGAAACGGGGTCACCTGCGCCATGACGGACGCCAATGGCGTTTGTCGAGCCACGCGCTGGCAGACCTCGAGCACCGCACCATCGACGAGCTCTTCGCCGAGGGGCTGAGCTCGCTGCCCAGCGTCGCGCTCGACGTCCTGGCCCGCGCGGCTATCCAAGGCACGAGCTTCTGGGCCGAGGCGCTCGCCGAAGAGGCAGCCGCCGACGGCCCGAATACGACGGCACTCACGCAGGCCGTCGTGGACGAGGCGCTGGAGCTGCTGGTCGCCCACGAGGTGCTCGTCGCGCGGCCTTCTTCCAGGTTCCAGGGCACTCGCGAATTCGGCTTCCGGCACGATGCATTGCATCGCCGCATCGAGCGTGACCTCGCCATGGCCTTTCGTGTGCGCGCCCACGGCCGGTTTGCCCGCTGGGTGCTCGCCTCCGGGCTCGGTGGATTGCCTGATCTCGCGCTCGCCGCGCAACATGCCGAGCGCGGAGGTGAGTGGGACCTGGCGTTGCGGCTACGGGGCGAGTTGGCGCTTGAAGCGGCGCGTTGGGAACAACCGCAAGCGCAGGGTGAGCGGGCGCCCAACTGGTTCGACTGGCCCGAGAACCTGGCGAGCGCGCTCTTCGATTCGTGACGAAGGGCGCAGAACCCCGGTCAACAACGTGCTGGACAATATGGGGGCGGGTCGTCATGGTCCGCGCCCATGGTACTGATCTGGGTCGCCTTCTTTGTCTTAATCCTCGTCCTCCTGGCTATCGACCTGGGGGTCGTGAACAAACGCGCCCATACGATCAGCATTCGCGAGGCAATGCGCTCTTCCGTCGTGTGGATCGCCATCGGCGTCGCCTTCACCGGTGTCGTCTACCTCGTCTATGACAACCACTGGGGTGGCATAGGTAAGGTCAACGGGGTCGACGGGCTCACGGGCGCGACCGAGTACATCACGGCGTACCTCGTGGAGAAGTCGCTCTCGGTCGACAACATCTTCGTCATCGCGATGTTGTTCGGCTTCTTCAAGGTGCCGGCCCCGTACCAGCACCGCGTCCTCTACTGGGGAATCCTCGGCGCCATCGTCTTTCGCGGCATCATGATCGCGGCGGGGGCTGCCCTCGTCCAGAGCTTCGACTGGATCTTCTACGTCTTCGGGGCAATCCTCCTCTACACCGCGTTCAAGATGCTCTTCTCCGGCGACGAAGAGCTCGACCCCGAGAACAGCCGGATCGTTCGTTGGACCCGTAAGGTCCTCCCCATCGTGGACCGGTACGAGGGCGACCGCTTCACGGTGATGATCGACGGCAAGCGGCGCTTCACCCTGCTGTTCCTTGCCCTGCTGGTGATCGAGGCGACAGACGTCGTCTTCGCGGTCGACTCCATCCCGGCCATCTTCGGGTTCACGAAAGAGCCCTTCATCGTGATGACCTCCAACATCTTCGCCATTCTCGGGCTGCGCTCTCTCTACTTCGTCGTCGCCGGGGCGATGGCCCAGTTCCGCTACCTCAAAGTCGCGGTCTCGATCATCCTGGTGCTGGTCGGCGTGAAGATGATGCTACACAGCTTCATCAAAGAGATTCCGGCTGGATATTCGCTCCTCGTGGTGGTCGGCATTCTGGCCGTAGGTGTCGTCCTCTCGATGCGCGCCAACCGCCGCGACGCCCGCGATGAGCTCGCCAAGGGCTCGGATTTCAAAGAAATTCCGCCTGGTCCCGGCCCTGGAAAGGGCGCCTGACGGCAGGTCAAAGGGTGGGCCGTAAGTCACTGAAAAAGTCCAATCGGTCCTCTGGCGTCCGGGTAAGACTTGAAGTACAGAGTCACCCGTGCCGGTTCGCCGGACTCACCCCCCTGGCTCGAGGTTGTACGTCGTTCAACCGAGGGCCCGTGGGGCGCGCAAGAGGGGGGACACCGTTCGGTGTTCTTGTGGAAGCGCTGCCTCGGCAGCACTACCGATCATGGGCGCGCCCGACTCTCGTATGCAATGCGCCCTTAAGGAGGGACTCCAAACATGAAGACGTTCGCTATTGTGATGGGTGCTCTGTTCGCGTTCTCGGCTTGCGGCAAGAAGGAAGAGGCTGCGGCCGGCGGCGGCATGGCCGAATCCGGTGCTCCGACCTGCGACAAGTACCTGAAGACCATGGAAGCCTGCTTCTCCAAGCTCCCCGAGGCCGCTCAGGGCCCCGCCAAGGACGCCATGAAGCAGACGACGGAAGCCTGGAAGGCCATCACCGACAAGACCGCTCTCGAGGCGGCCTGTAAGTCGGCGTGGGACGCCGGCAAGCAGGCGATGGGCGCCATGTGCCCGGACGTGAAGTGGGAGTAAGCCCAAAAGGCTGACTTCGCGCGACGGCTGGTCTTGCCACCGGTCGCCGCCCAATGACCCCGCCCTCGGTGACGAGCGCGGGGTTTTTTGTTATGCGTCGTGCTCAACGCGAGTTCACCCCGACCGGAGACGCCGATGGCGACCCACAGTTTCTCGTGTGTTTTCAAGGAAATCCGGGCTTCGTGTCGGGCCGGCGGCGACCTCGTTCGTGCTGGGTTCCCACTCGCTGTTGGCCTGCTCCTGGCGATGAGCGCGTGTGGCAAGTCGCGCGGCAGCGCGATTCAGCCGCTCCCCGGGCTCGAGACGCCCTTCTCGGCCTTCGTCCACGGGACGAGTGGACTCCCCGCGATCCTCGCCGACCTCACGTCGGCCGTCCGCGCGGTCGAGACGCGGGCGTCCAAGGACGATCTGGGGCATGGGGAGCCGGGCTTGAGCCAGGCTCTGGCGTCCGAGGCGGGTTGGCGGGCGTTGGGGGTCGACCCGCGGGGTGAAGTCGCCGTCGTCTTCGACCAGCGCCTCGCCACAGTAGGCGAGGAGGACCTCGGTTTTGCGCCGCTGTTGATCCTGAAGATCGACGACCGGGCCAAGCTTGTGGATGGGCTGAAGAAGGCTGGGCTCGTCTTCGAGCTCGGTGCGGAAGACGGTGGTGTGACGCCGATCGTCTTCGACACGAGGCCGGTCGCCTATGCCGCGACGCTGGGCGAGCGTACCGTCATCGCGTTCGGTTTGCAGGAGGCGGCCATCAAAGACGGACTGCGCCGTTTCGTGGCCGGTGGCGGTGACAGGCTCGATGGTTCAGCGTCGTTCGCGTCGACGATGAAGAATGGGCCGGGTGGCGCTGGCGCCTACGCGTGGCTTTCGGACATGGACAAGAGCGAAGCGCTGGCGGAGATGCTCGATGTGCGTCGGCGTCATCGCCGGACTTTTGCTGACGTCGCAAAGCAGTTCGTGAGCGCCATCGGCTTGCGGGTGAGCCAGCAGGGCATGTCGCTGCGCCTGCTGCCAACGCCAGCGATGAAGGACCTCGTCATCAAGGCCTATTCGGGCACCCGGTCGCCACGTGACATCGGCACGCTCTTGCCGCCGCGAGGGTGGGCTGCGGCCCGGATGAGCATCGACCCGAAGGAGGCGTTGCCGCTGATCCTCACCCGCATGGGCGAGGTGCTCGACGAGGGACGCGCTGACCTGGGGCGTATGGGGATCTCGCTCGACGAGGTGATCTCGGCGCTCAGCGGCGACATCGCGGTCGCCGTCGATGTGCAGAGCGCGGTGTTGGCGAAGACGATGCGGGGCACCCCCCGGCTCCTGTTCATGGTCGGGATTTCCGACGCCGACAAAGCACGCAAGCTGGTCGAGTCGATGGTCGGCGTGGTCGAGCAGATGGGGGCGACGAAGCGGCGCTTCGAAGCAGCCGGCGAGACGGCGTGGGAGCTCAAGTCCGAGTCGGACGATCCGGTGGTCGTCGCGGTGACGGATGACATGGTGATCATCGCGCAGTCCGAGGCCGTGCTCGTCGACGCGCTCGAGCGGAGAAAGGGCGACAACCTTGCGAAGACGGCAGAGGGGACCGTCCTGCGCGAGCGGCTCGCGTTCGCTGCCGTGGCCGACCTGGCACCACTGGTCGCGCTCCTGGAAGGGGACGTGTGGGGGTCGAAGAAGCCGTGGCGCGGCGAGCGGGCGTTTGCCCTCGGCGTCCAGGCGATGTCGGGTTGGAAAGCGTTGCGCGAGCGGCCATTCGTCACGGCCAAGCTCGGCGTCGACGACGATGTGGTGTTCGCGACCGTCAGCGATGGCGGGCTGACCTACGGCGCGGTGCTCGGATTGATGGCCGGGGAGGTCGTGCGTGAGCGGGTCAATCGGCGAGAGAATCTCTCGGGGCCGGTTTCGCGATTCCAGACCGAGCCATCGTCCTTCGTCGGCGAGAGTCTAGGGGTGCCGACCTGCGACAAGTACCTCGCGACCATGGAGAAGTGCTTCGCAAACCTACCTGAGGACGCCCGGCGTCCCGCCAGTGAGGCCATCAAGCAGACGAGCGACGCGTGGAGGGAGGCCAGCGACAAGGTCGCGCTCGAGGTGGCATGCAAGTCCGCATGGGACGCGGCCAAACAAGGGCTGGAGGCGATGTGCCCGGATGTGATCTGGGAGTGAGGCCGCGCGCAATGGCCTGCCGGCGTGTGTGCCGGCAAGGTCCGGCCGAACTCTATTGGCGCTCGGCGAGCGACTCCCAACGCGCGATGTATTGAGCCAGGTCCTTCTCGAGCTTGGCCCGCTCGGCGTCGAGCTTCTTGGCCCGGGCCGCATCGCCCGACCAGATGTCCGGTGAGGCGAGTAGCTCGGTGAGCTCGGTCTTCTTGGCCTCGGTCTTCTCGATCTGGCCCTCGAGGGTCTTGAGCTCCTTCTTCTCGGCGGCCGTCAGCGCCGGCTTTGGAGGCGGCTTGGGGGGAGCGCGTTTCGAGCGCTCCAGCTGCTTCAGGGCGTCCTTGTAGACCGCTCTCGCGGCGTCTAGCTCGGGCACCCGCAGGCGGCGATAGGTCGACCAGCCACCGGGCTGGATATGCACGTGCCGCCGGGTCTCGCCGGGCACGGTGTCGGGGGCGAGGTCCTCGAAGACGAGCAGACGCGTCGTGACGCGGTCGAGAAACCAGCGGTCATGGGAGACGACGACGACCGTGCCCGAGAAGCCGAGCAGCGCCTCTTCGAGGATGGCCAGCGTCTGCAGGTCGAGGTCGTTGGTCGGCTCGTCGAGCAGGAGCACGTTGGCCGGCTCGAGGAGGAAACGCGCGAGTGCCAGGCGGTTGCGCTCGCCTCCGGAGAGCGCCGCGACGGCCATCGGGAGGTGGCGCGCCGTGAACGCGAAGCGGGCCAGCCAGGCCGCGACATGGGTCGGCTTGCCGCCGGGGAAGACGGTGTCATTGCCGTCGGGGGCGATGATCCGGTGGATGCTCGAGTTGGGGTCGAGCACCATACGGTGCTGGTCGAAGGTCGCGAACACCGTCTCCGGGCCCTCGTCGCGCGTGCCGTTCATGAGGGCGAGCTCGCCGGTCATGACCTTCAAGAGGCTCGTCTTGCCGATGCCGTTCTTGCCGATGACGCCAAGGCGCTCGCCGCGGATCAGCGCCAGGTCGAGGTTGGTCGCGAGCGGCGGCTGGCCGTAGCCAAACGTCGCGTTTTCCAAAGCCAGCACCGACTTCGCCAGCCGTTTGGCGCCGGCGCCGAAGTCGAAGTCGGCGACGACGGCCTTCTGGCGGAGGCCGGCGACCTCGCCCTTCAAGTTCTCGAAGCGGTCGAGACGCGCGTGGCTCTTGGTGGTGCGTGCCTTGGGTTGGCGGCGCGACCATTCGAGCTCGGTCTTGAGCAGGTTCGCCTTGCTCTGGCCAAGGGCCGCGCGTTGGTCCTCTTCGATAGCTCGAGCTTCGAGATAATCCTCGTAGGAGCCAGCGTAGACCGCGAGCGCGCCGCGCTCGGCTTCGGGCCCGGTCAGGCGGCGGCCACCCCGGAGCTCGGCCATCTTGGTGACGGCATTGTCGAGGAAGGCGCGGTCATGGGTCACGACGAGGCAGGCCTGCGACGAGTCGGCGATGTGTTGTTCGAGCCACTCGATGGTCTCGACGTCCAGATGGTTGGTGGGCTCGTCGTAGAGCACGATGTCGGGGGCTTCGAGCACGAGGCGGCCGATGGCGACACGCTTCATCTGCCCGCCGGACAGGGTGCCGATGGTGCGGTCGAGGGGAGGCAGGTCGAGCTCTTCGTGGATGCTCTCGATCTTGTGCTGATAGTCGAAGCCGCCAAGCATCTCGATTTTCGAGAGAAAGTAGTCGGCCTTGGGGTCCATCGCGCCGATGGCGACTTCCCACTGGGTGATGGCGTTGATGAGCGGGGCCAGGCCCTCTTCGAGGACCTGCCCGATGGTCGCGTCGTGTGGCAGGTCGGGCACCTGGTCGAGCACACCGATACGGGCGCCGGAGCGCAGGGCGATGTCGCCGCGCAGGGGCCTTTCTTCCGGACGTGTGGTCGGTCGCGAGGAGTTGGCCGAGGCGACGGCGGCGATGAGCTTCAAGAGCGTCGACTTGCCGACGCCGTTGTCACCGATGAGGCCGACCTTGTCGCCGGGCATGAGCGCAAACGAGAGGCCTTCGAACAGCACACGTTCGCCGTACGCGAAGGCGAGGTCGCTGATGACGAGGAGCGGCGGGGAGGCGGGCGAGGAGGAGGAGGTCATCGATTCGAGTTCCTTGAAATCCCATGGCGCTCGCGCCAGGCGAGCTCTTCGTTGGCGACCCGGACGATGTCGGCGACACCCATGCCGTGGTGGGCGTCGATGGACGCCAGATCTCCGGTCTCGCCGTTCTTGCGCGGGCCGAGAAAGCGGTGGTGGGCGACGCGTAGGAGGGCTGTCGGCAGCCACTCGGCGACCGAGGGGCCGTGGTCGCCCACGATGAGGAGCGGCAGGTTGAGGTCGCCCTCGGCGAACAGGTCGTGGAGGTAATAGCTGCGGTTCGGGTCGTCCCAGGCCGCGGCGTCGTTGGCGAAGCGGTCCCAGTCGCGCCAGAGGGCTTCGTAGCTCGTGACGTTCAAAATTCGTGAGCCGATTCCGGCGGTTGAGAGCTCGGCCGCGGCCTGGCGGACCTCTTTGAGCTTGCGGCCCGACGCGACGAGCAGGACCTCGCCGCGGGTGCCGACCCGCACGTCGTCGCCGATGAGCCAGTAGGCGCCGCGGATGGCGCGCTCGGCGTGGTCGGCAGGCAGCTCGGTCGGCTGGTCGAGCGGCTGGGTCGTGAGCCGCAGGTAGACCGCCTCACCGTCGTCGTCCCAGAGCTGCGAGAGCGCGTGCAGGTAGATGGCGTGCAGGTCGGCGGCGAAGGCCGGCTCGTAGGCGAGGATCCCTGGCAGGTCCATCATCATGCGCAGGGTCTGCATGGACTGGTGCGTCGCGGTCTCACGCGAGAGCCCTGTGCCCGACGGGGTGCCGACCGCGATGAAGCGGGCGTTGGAGTAGGCGGCGTAGTCGATCTGGTTGAAGCCGCGCTCGAAGAACTTGTCGTAGACGGTCACGACCGGCAGCAGCGGCAGCTTGCCTTCGATACGCTTCTTCTTGCGGCCAAAGGCGTAGGCCCAGAGCATGACGTTGCCCTCGGCGATGCCAAAGCTGTGGAACTGGCCGGTCGGCTCGGGGCGCCAGTCGAAGGCGAGCTGGTTGTCGTCGCGAAGGAACGCGAGTGTGTCGGGCAGGTCGCGAGGGGCGAAGACACCGGTCTGCTTGATGACGACGCCGAGGTGGGTCGTTTGTCCGACGTCGGGGGCGCCGAACTGCAGGTAGGGCGCGGCGGCCGTTTTGAGCAGCGCGAGGTTGATCGACTGGAAGGCCTCGCCCGAGGAGACGACCGAGCGGGCGCGGAACGGCAGGTCGGAGAGTGCCTTTCGCACGTCGATCGGCGGGGCCTCGTACGCGTGCAAGTCTTCGGGAAACAGGGTCTTTCGGCGCTCGACGATGAGGTCGGCGGCCGGACTCGAGGCAGGCGGGAGCGGGTAGGGCGAGTCGGCCGGCAGCGCCTTGTCGGCGATGCCCCAGGCGGTGACCTCTTCGGAGGTGAGGAGGCCGCCGTGGTTCTCCGGGTGGGCCGCAGCCGAGGTCTCGTAGCCCTTGACGGTGTGGGCGATGATGCAGACGGGGCGGTCGCTCGAGCGGGCCTGGGCGAACAAGTCGCAGAGCAATGCCAGGTCGTGGCCCCCGAGGTGGCCAAGCGCTTGTGGCAAGGCGAGGTCGGGGGTCTCGGCGACGAGGCGAATCAGGCCGGCGCGGGTGGTGTCGTCGGTCTTTGTGTGTTGGGCGTAGAGCGAGAGCAGGCGCTGGGTGGGCACGTGAACGCTCGTCGTCTCGCCGCGCAGGATGGCGCGGAGCTGCGCGTCGGTGGCCATGAGCAACGGCTGGAAGAGCGCGTCGTCGAGGCCTTCGACCCAAGCCCTCAGCGCGTCGCCGCCAGGGCGTGCAAAGAGGGCGGTTGCGCGGGCGCCCCAACGGGCGTGATGGACCTGCCAGCCCTGACCCGCGAACTTCGCTTCGACCCAGGCGTGCAGGTGGCCCGAGTCGTCCATGACGCGGTCGAGGCTCTGGCGGTTGAGGTCGACGATCCACACCAGGTTGTCGAGGCGCCAGCGGCCGGCGTCATACAGGCTCTCGTCGATCTGTCCCTCGGTGAGCTCGCCGTCGCCACAATGCGCCCAGTAGGTGGCCTTCACGGGACTGCGGCCGAGCGGGCCGGCCAGGGCGCGGTCGTGGTGTTTGGCTCCGTAGGCGTCGTAGATCGTGCAGGCCACGCCGAGCGCTTCGGACGAGGTCGTGTAGTCGACGAAGAGCGGGTTCTTGAGCTCGGTCGGGTAAGGCTGGGGGCCCTTGTATTCGCGCAGGCGCTCCATTTGTTCGCGCGGCAGGAGGCCCATGAGGTGCATGAGCGAGTAGAGGATTGGGGCCGCGTGGGGCTTGACGGCGAGGCGGTCGCCCGGGCGCAGCGTGTGCAGGTAGAGGGCACTCAACAGGTCGACGCTCGACATCGACGAGGCCTGGTGGCCGCCGACCTTGGGCTTGTGGCCACGGTTGGCAGGCTTGTGGTTGGCCCAGTCGATCATCGAGAGGGCGCCCTTGGCGACGTGGTCGCGGACGACCTGCATGGCGTGGAGTCGTGCGTCGTCTGGCGTGTCTTGGTTCATCGGGATGTCATCGGTCGCGTTGCGCATCGGGCCCTCGTGGCGGCGGGGCATATCACGTCGTCGGGCAGCGGGCTCGTGTTTGTGACAGGCGGCGCGGCCCCAGCATTGGTGCGACTCAGCGGGTTCGAAAGCGCAAACGGATACACACCTTGCGGGTCCAGGGCTTGCCATGTCGCCCACGTTTCGGTCTAAACGAACACGTGCGTCGGCGGAACCGGCGCCGATAGAGGTCTCGATGTCGCTCCGCTCTTTCGCGCTCGTTTTGACGTTCCCGCTGACGATCTCGGCCGTGGCTTGTGACGATGGCGAGAAGCCGACCGCAACGCTCGACACGAGTTCGCCAGACACGACTTTGCCGGACACCCAGCCAGAGCCGGAACCCGAACCCGAACCCGAGCCGGAACCCGAGCCCGAGCCGGAACCCGAGGTCAAAGAGTACGCGCCCGGGCCGTACGGCACCGGCTACCTCGACATCATCCAGGACCTCTCGTTCTACGAGCCGTGGCTCGGAAAGGACTTCAAGCTGTCCGACTACTACAAGTCGGAAGAGACCAAGGTCCTCGTCATCTCGAGCGCGGCTGGCTGGTGCACGGCCTGCCAGTACGAGGCCTGGGACCTCGTCGAGGTCTACGAGAAGTATCAGCCGCTCGGCCTCGAGATCCTCTACACCCTCTATGAGGACAACAAGTCCAAGCCGCTGCTGCAGGAAGGGGCTCCGTGGGAGGAGCATGACCGCGACCTGACGTTCATGCAGCTCTGGAAGGAGAACCTCGGCTACTCCATCGACCTGCCGCTTCGTGAGGCCAACTACCCGTTCATGGCTGACCGCGAGTTCGTCCTCGAGGAGTACTACAACCAGGGCGCGACGCCGCTGACGCTCATCGTGCGGACCCGCGACATGCGGATTCTGTACCGCCAGATCGGCTACAGCCCCGGCACGATCGACCACATCGTCAAGTCGATCATCTACCAGCCTTGATCTGACAGGGTTGAGGCGGCCCCCACGCAACGAGGGCAGGCACAAGGCCTGCCCCTACGTACGCCCGTAGGGCCAGCCTTGTGGGTGCCCTGACAAGACGGGCAGGAAGGGCATTCGGAACGCGGCGGCCGCTGCCGGGCCGCCACGACCAGGCGGCTCATCAGTTGTCGGTGCTCTCGTCGACCTGGGCCGGGATCTGCTCGACCGTCGTCACGAGCGCACCCTCGGTGAGCGTCACAATGGTGAACGCATTCGCGTCGCGGCGCACGACGGGGATTCGTCGGCTCTCGACGTGATGCTCGTTGCCGTTGCTGTCGACGACCTCGAAGCTGTCGCCGGTCCGCGTCGGCGAGATGGCCACACACTCCTGCTTGTTACGCACGAGCGCCATGATCATCCGGACACCCTTGCCGCCGCGATGTTGACGCGGGAACTGCTCGAGCGGCGAGACCTTGCCACGCCCTGAACGGGTGAAGATGGCGATGCCGAGGTAGTCGTCGGCCGCGTCTTCCGGGTTCAATACGAGTGCATCGACGACCTCGTCGCCGCTCTCGACCTTGAGGCCCGCGACGCCCTTGGCCGCGCGCCCCTGCACCGAGACCTCGGCCACGTCGAAGCGGATACCTGCGCCAAGGCGCGTGAGCATCAAGAGGTCGCCGGTGCCATCGGTCTCGATGACCCGCGCGAGCGCGTCGCCTTCGGGCACCTTGAACGCCACGATGCCCGCGCTGCGATTGCTGTCGAACTCGGACAGGCTCGTGAGCTTCGTGAGCCCGTGGCGTGTGACGAACAGGAGAAACCGTTCGGCTGAGAAGTCGGCGCACGGGATGAGGTCGACGAGGTTCTCTTCACGCGTGATGCCACACACGTTGACCAGCGCTGTACCGACCTCGCCCCACTTGGCTTCGGGGATCTGGTGGACGGCGATGGGATAACACTGCCCCTGGTCCGAGAACGCCAGAACCGTGTGGGTCGTGCGCGTGTGCAGGAGCCGAAGCATACGGTCGCCTGGCCGCACACCGCTGGTCTTGCGAGTCGCCCCGGACGCGTTGAAGCTGCCAAGCGAGCTCTGCTTCACCCAACCTGCGCGGGTGATCCCGACCACGACCTCCTGGTCCTTCACGGTCGCCTTCAGCAGGTCGACCACCGGCTTGTCGATGAGCTCCTCGATGTCGGTGCGCCGGTCGTCGGCGAAGCGCCGCTTGATGTCCTCGAGCTCGGTGACGACGACCTTGTCGAGCTCCTTGCGGTCGCGGATGATCTTGTCGAGCCGCTTGATTTCTTTGGTCAAGTTGTTCGCCTCGGTCTGCAGGTCGAGCAGCTCGAGGTTGGTCAGGCGGTGTAGCTTCAACTCGAGGATGGCCTCGGCCTGGACCTCCGAGAAGTCGTACTCGGCCACGAGGTTCTTGCGCGCGTCGCCCTTGTCCTTCGATGCGCGGATGGTCGCGATGACCTCATCCAGGATGTCGATGGCCTTGATCAGCCCCTCGACCTCGTGCAGGCGCTTGGACTTCTTTTCGAAGTCGTAGCGCGAGCGCCGCAACACCACCCGTTGGCGGTGCTGGATGAACGCCTCGAGGAGCGGCTTCAGCCCAAGGAGGACCGGCGTGTTCCTGGCGATCGTCACCATGTTGAAGTGGTAGTTGATCTGCAGGTCGGTCTTCTTGAAGAGGTAGGCCAACACCACGTCGGCGTCCGCCCCCTTCGTCAGCTCGACCACGAAACGCAGGCCCTCGCGGTCGCTCTCGTCACGCACGTCGCCGATGCCTATGACCTCTTTTTCGAGGCGCATCTCGTCGACCTGGCGCACGAGCTCGGACTTCACGATATTGTACGGGATTTCGGAAAACACGATGAGGTGTTTGCCGTCTTTCTGCTCCTCGATCGTGTGGCGCGAACGTAAGACGACCTTGCCGCGCCCGGTCTCGTAGGCCTCGCGTAGCCCGTCACCACCCATGAGGATGCCACCGGTCGGAAAGTCCGGCCCGGGGATATGCAGCATGAGCTCGTCGAGGGTGATGGCCGGCCGCTTCATGAGCATGAGCGTGCCGTTGATGATCTCGCCCAGGTTGTGGCTCGGGATGTCGGTCGCGAACCCCGCCGACACGCCGGCCGCGCCGTTGACGAGCAGGTTCAGGAAGCCCGCAGGCAGGACCACCGGCTCGAGCGTCTTCTCATCGAAGTTGGGCTTCCAGGCGACCGTGTCCTTGTCGATGTCGCGCATCAGCTCGGACGCGATCTCCGACAGGCGGGCCTCGGTGTAACGCATCGCGGCGGCCGGATCGTCGTCGAGCGAGCCGAAGTTGCCATGCCCATCGATGAGCGGGTAACGCATCTTCCAGGGCTGGGCCAGGCGCACGAGCGCGTCGTAGATCGAGCTGTCGCCGTGAGGGTGGTAGTTGCCCATGACGTCGCCGACGGTCTTCGCGGACTTGCGGTACGGCTTGTCGTGGGTGTTTCCGGCCGCGTACATCGCGTACACGATGCGGCGCTGCACGGGCTTCAACCCGTCGCGGATGTCGGGGATGGCGCGGTCGAGGATGACCTTCTGGGCGTAGCGCCCAAAGCTCTCGCCGAGCTCATCCTGGAACGGCACTTCAGCGATACGAACACCCTCGGTCATGCGAGGTCTCCTGCGGCATCGTGGCCCGCGTCGTCGCCCGTTTGGAGGGCCTGGTGAGTGTGGACGACGTCACCATCGTCGCCGAAGTGCACATGGCTCGTGATCCAGATCTTTCGCGGCTCGGCCTTGCTGCCCATGAGCACATGGACCTGCTTCTCGGCGGCCGCGGCGTCCTCGATGGTGACGCGTAACAGCGTGCGGGTCTCCGGGTTCATCGTGGTGTCCCAGAGCTGGCCCGGGTTCATCTCACCCAGACCCTTGAAGCGCTGGATCACCGACCCGCGTTTATCCTTGAATTTCGAGAGATGCGCCTGCAACTCTTCGTCGCTCCAGCAATAAACGGACTGCGGCTTGCCCTTCACCGTACGCTCCACCTTGTAGAGCGGCGGCTGCGCGATGAAGACGCGGCCCTGGTGCAGCAGCGGCTTCATGAAGCGATGGAAGAAGGTCAAGAGCAGGCATCGGATGTGGGCGCCATCGTCGTCGGCGTCGGCGAGGATGATGACCCGCGCGTAGTTCGCCTCGTCGAGGTCGAAGTCCGGCCCGATGCCCGCGCCGATGCACTGGACGATGGACAGGATTTCCTTGTTGGACAGGACCTTCGCGAGGTTGGCGCGCTCGGTATTGAGCGGCTTGCCCTTGAGCGGCAAGATGGCCTGGTGCTCGCGGTCGCGGCCTTGTTTGGCCGAGCCACCCGCGGAGTCACCCTCGACGATGAAGATCTCGTTGAGCTCGGCTTTGCGGCTCGAACAACGCGTGAGCTTGCCGTCGAGGGAGGTGCGGGTCTTGCTCGACTTGCCGGTCTGGACGGCCTTCTTGGCCTTCTGCGCGGCCTCACGCGCCTCGAGTGCAGTCGAAGCCTTCTCGACGATGTTCTTGGCATAAGCCGGGTGCTCGTCGAGCCACGCAGAGAGATGCCGCGACATGAGGTCTTCGACCGCGGACCGGGCCTCGGGGTTGCCGAGCCGCGTCTTGGTCTGGCCCTCGAACTCCACGTTCTGCATCCGCACGTGCACGATGGCCATGACGCCCTCGCGCAGGTCGTTGCCCGTGAGATTGTCCTTCTTTTTCCAGAGGTTCATCTTGCGCGCGTACTCGTTCAGGATACGCGTGTGGCTCGCTTTGAACCCCGTCTCGTGGGTGCCGCCTTCGCCCGTGCGGATACAGTTGCAGTAGCTCGTGACGAGCTCGCCGTAGCCGTCGTTGTACTGGAAGGCGATCTCGACCTCGACGCCGTTGGCCTCGCCGCGAAACAGGATCGGCGGGTGCAGGACGTCCTGTTCCGCGTTGAGGAAGGCGACGTATTCCGCGAGTCCGCCCGGGAAGTTGAAGACCTGGTCGTAGGGCGGTTTTTCCATGCCCTCGGCCTCGAGGTCGAAGGCGACTTCGTCCGGCGCTGCGAGCGGTGCCGCTGCCAGTGGTGACGGGCGACCGACCTGGCGGGTGTCGGGGCGACGCTCGACGACCTGTTCTTCGGGACCCCGTTCGTCTTTCAAACGGATGACGAGGCCCGGGTTCAGATAGGCGAGCTCACGCAGGCGTGTCTCGATGGTCTCGAGCTGGTAGCGGGTCTTCGGGAAGATCTCGCGGTCTGCCCGCCAGCGCACGATGGTGCCGTTGCCCATGGCGGGGCCGAGCACCTTGAGCTTGGTGATGGGTTCGCCCCGGCCATAACGCTGCTGGTGGACCTTGCCCTCGCGGTGGATGGTGACTTCCAGCCACTCGGACAGCGCGTTGACGACCGAGGCGCCGACGCCGTGAAGGCCGCCTGAGACCTTGTAGCCGCCGGTTCCGAACTTGCCGCCCGCGTGCAGCTTGGTGAAGACCACCTCGGGTGTGGGGATCTTGAGGTCGGGATGAAGACCTGTCGGGATGCCGCGGCCGTCGTCTTCGACCCGCACCACGTCATCGGGTTCGAGCGCGACCAGGATGTTGCGGCAGTGGCCCGCGAGGGCCTCGTCGACGGCGTTGTCGACGATCTCGGTCACGAGATGGTGAAGTCCACGAGCTGAGGTCGAGCCGATGTACATGCCTGGGCGCAGGCGTACGGCTTCGAGGCCCTCGAGGACCTTGATCTGGGATTCACCGTATTCGGCGTTGATGGTCAAGACGGTCTCTCTTAGGAGGGGATGCCGAAGTAGAGGGAGCGCACCCAGGCGAGCTCTTCGAACTCGAGGTGGAGGGCCGCGGCGTGGGCGGCGGCCTCGACCTGGCCCGGGTGGCGCTGGCCGAGCAGGACGGTGGCGTTGTTGGCCTCGGCGAGACAGGTCGCGACGAGCGCTCCGATGACGGGCTCGGTGCAGCGGTCGCCGAATCGGGCGCGCAGCGCGGCGGCGTTGGCGGCCAGCCGCGTCAACAGGGCCGCATCGCGGAAGCCTTTGTCACCGTTACGGAAGTCGCCGTGCGGGAAGGTCGTCGGCTCAGTGTATTTGCCGAGCAGCAGGCCATGCCGGATGGGCGAGAAGAAGGCGACGCCGAGGTCGTGGTGGTCACACCATGCGGCGAGGCCGGACTCGTGGAAGTGGTCGTGCGTGACGTTGCGCAGCGGCTGGACCATGTCCGGGTCGACCTGGCCGATGACCCGCATGATGGCATGGGCGTCCCAGTCGGACAGGCCGATATGGCGAATCTTGCCCGCGGCTTTGGCGGCCCGCAGGAGTTCGAGCGCTGGGGCGAGCCAGCGGTCGTCGGGCCCGAAGTCGCAGTGATGCAGGTAGTAGACGTCGATGATGTCGGTCTTCAGGCGGCGCAGCGAGCCGTCGATCTGCTGCTGGACGAGCTCGGGGTGGTAGAAGTGGGGGAAGTCGCCGCGAAACCAGCCGACCTTCGAGGCGATGACGACCTGGTCACGCGGGACGCCGAGCTCCCACATCTGGCCGATGAGCTCCTCGGAGCGGCCGTTGCCGTAGACGTCGGCCGTGTCCCAGTGGGTGATGCCGCGCTCGTAGGCGAGCTTCAAGCTCTGGCGCGCGGACTCGTCGTCGTGGCCCGACCAGCCGACCTCGGCCGTGCCGGCGAGGTTTTCGCCGCCGTAGGCCCAGGTGCCGAGCGACACCCGCGGTACGAGGAGGCCTGAGCGGCCAAAGCGATGTCTGGGGAGAGGAGCGTCGGTCATGGCGGTCCTTGGTTCGATGGTCGAGATATCGTTGTGGTCGAGTATCTTGACGGTCAAGATAAATGATTGGGCAAGGTCAGGGCGTGGCGAGCAATGAGCGCCAGAGGGTCATCGCCTGGCGCGGTGTGCCGTCAGCGTTCGTGAGGCCCGAAGCGAGCATCGCGCGGCGGTCGTCGCGGCGGTTGCCAAGGCCCTCGAGGTGGGTGCACAGGTCGATGTCGCCCGTGCACGGGCAGCCTGCGAGGATGGCCGTCGGGAGCTGGTCGATGAGTGCGCGCCACACGAGGAAAGGCGCCTCTTCGGAAGCTGAGAACCCGATGGCCTGGTCTAGCCAGTTGCGCTGGGCGAGCTCGTCGGACTCGATGAAGGGGGAGCACGCGCCGCGGACGGCGTCCATACGCATGGCGGGGGCCCCGGTGGAAGCGACGAGGGCGGGCAGGGTCTGCGCATCGGCGACTGCGGCGAGCCAGTCGCGTGGCACATCGGCCAGGTCGCCAAAGGCCCGCCAAGGCGAGCTGTCGAGGCCGAGGCGGTCGACCGCGAGGTCGGCCATCAGCGGGGCGCGTAACGCGAGGCAATCTTTGGGGGTGCCCGTGACGCAGCGGCCGGGGCGGCTCGGGAAGCCGTAGAGGTCTTCGACGTCCATGGTGGCAACCGTGAGCGGGCGTGTGGTGAGAGACGCAAGCCGGGTCTGGGCGTGGTTGACGAAGCCGACGATCGCTTCGAACGCGGAGGTGCCGCAGTTGGCTTCATAGAGGTTGAGGCGCTGGCCAACCAGGATGGCCAAGGGTTGGAAACGCTCGGCGAGCCACACGACGAAGCCAGCGTACTGGTCGCGGTAGAGAGTCGGGTTCGAGTCGGCCGAGGGGTCGAAGCAGCTCGGCTTCCAGGTCGGATTGAGGACGAGCGCGCCGGATTGTTCACTGGCGAGTGGGGCGAGCGTGTTGTGGTCCGGCGAGAGCGGGGACAAGGACAGGATGAGCGGCAGGCCGGCTTCGGCGGCGAGCGCTTCGAGGCGTTCGATTTCGGCGAGCCAGGTCGACGGCAGAGACGTCGGGCGGTTGTCGGGGCCGGAGAAGGAAGACCAGGGGATGCCGATGAGATCGACTGGCAGGACAAGGGCTTCGATCGGGCGGTCGAAGGCCGGCGGCGAGATCGGGTCGGCTGCCGACGGGGCAAAGGTGACGGATGCCAACGAGGGGATGAACGGACGAGCCAGGCTCGGGTCATAGGACTCGGCGCGGGCGGCGAGCAGGAAGGTGCGGTTGCCGGGCAGGGTGTCGGCGTCGGTGGTGTCGGTCGCAGCCGGGCTGTCCTCGGGGCAGGCCGACAGCATTGCGCACAGCGCGACTGCTCCGAAGGCCATGGACTTACGCTGTTTCGAGCCGGGCCGGCGCTCGAGCGCGGGTGTGCGAGCCATCACGGGTGAGGGCACGCTGGGGCGGGACGCGCCTGGTTCGGATTGGATTTGGTCACTGAACATATGTACCCCTCATGCCGGGCGCAGCATAGCCGGGCTCAGGGTCGGGGGGAAGAAAACCGTGAGGACCGCACTCCATGCGGGGTTGGCGGCCGAGCGCGGGATGTCACCCGGCATCGGGTCGGGGAAAGCGTGACCCGTTGGTCGAGTCAATGCGACTCGGAGCGACTCGGGGCGACCCAATGCGAGTCGATGCGAGGCGATGCTGTAGATGGTTAGCTACCCACGTGAGGAACAAGCTTGTCCGCCGGTTCAGAAGGCGGTACTTTCCTCAGGTCTCGGGTCATGCGGTGGGTGGGGTCCTTTGCGCGCGACGCACCAGCGTCCGTGTTCCTTACGGAGAGATTCCTCATGGCCATCTACGACCAGTCTGCTGCACAGAAAGCCCCGGCCCCCGTTCAACGCGAGGAGGCTCCGGCCGACAAGCGCCGGCAGCCCGAAGACCTCGTCCCGCCCGAGAACAAGGTGCAGAAGAAGGCCGACGGCGAGCCCGGCGACAAGCCTGCGACGGCGACCGACGACAAGGCCGCAGCCGACAAGAAGGCCAAGGAAGAGCGGGCCGCCGCGGTCGTCGCGAACTGGGAGCAGACGCTGGGCAAGTGGCTCGGCGCGCCGCTGGCGAAGCTCGTGCTCGAGAACGTCTCGCTCGACTCGCTCAACGGCTATGTGCAGGACGGTTTGAAGGCCGCCGGGCCCGCACTCGGTGGGGTCCTGAAAGACCAGACCAAGCCGGCCGACAAGAAGCAGGAGGAGGGGCTCAAAGCCTTCTCCGACGCGCTGTCGGGTGTCATCACCGGGCAGGTCGATCAGTGGATCAAGTCGCCGGGCGGCCAGAAGGTGTTGAAGGGCATCTCGGATTGGGTCCAGGACCACCCGGGCTGGGTCATGACCATCGTCGGTGCGGCGCTCATCGGCGGGGCCATTGGCGCCTTCGTGGCGAACCCCGACCTCGACCTGTCGGTGCCGTTCAACCTCGGCAAGGACTGGGAGGTCAAGGCGGGCGTCGACCTCGGCAAGCTGCGTGAGATCGCCTTCCAGGGCGCGAGCCTGGTGGTCGCGAACAAGAACGCCGGCATCAAGATGAAGGCCGAGGTCAAGAAGGACGAGGAGAAGAACGACGCTGGCGACGTCACGAAAGAGACGAAGTCGGGCAGCGTGGAAATCACGCACGGCAAAGAGAAAGAGACCCAGACCACGTTCGCGATGAACGGCAAGATCGTCGACACGAAGGACGGGCTCATCGCGTACTCGGCGGGTGGCAAGCTCGAGCTCTTCGACCCCGCGACCGGCGCCAAGGTGACCGTCACGCAGGACGGCAAGTGGGACAGCAAGGGCAACAAGGAAGACGCCTTCAGCTACTCGGCGAGCGTGGGCAAGGACGTGACCGGCAGCTTCACGACCAACCTCAAGAACGCGACCGTCGTGGACAAGGAAGGCAACATCGTCTCGCTCAGCTCGCGTGAGCTGAAGGTGGCGGTCGGGTCCAAGGCAGCCAAGTTCGAGGTCGGCACCAAGACCGAAGAGAAGGATGGCAAGGAGAGCACGACCACGACCATCGGGGCCTCGGCCAAGGGCCAGCTCGGAGCCGGGACGATGTTCGAGGGCAGCTCGAACGTCAGCATCGGCGAGGACAAGGTCGTCGTGAAGCTCAACGGCAAGATGTCCGCGACCATCGGGGGCAAGCCGGTCGAGATGGACGCCGCCTACGAGACAGACGGGGTCATCAAGGGCAAGATCAAGGTCGGCAGCGGTGGCGAATATCGCGAAATCATTGGCGAAAAGAAGGGCGACACGGTCACCTTCTCGACCAAGCAGGTCTTTGTCGGTGGCTCGCTCGACCAGAAGACGACGAGCGACAGCAAGACCGGGGCAAACGGTCAGCAGACGACCGTCACGGCCGATGTGGGCAAGGACCAGAAGGTCACGGCATCCGGCGGGACCGAGGGCAACAGCGTCAAGTACGAGGGCAAGAACATCGGCGGCAGCGGCGTCGGAATCAACGCGGGCGTGGGCCAGGATGCCAACGGGCAGACCAACGCCAACGTCGGCGTGAAGTACGACAAGGGCACGCTCAAGGCCTACCTCGACTACACGATGAAGCAGGGTGAGAGCTCGATGGCGCTCGGCGCGAGCGTGAACACTCCGGAGGGGTGGAAGTTCTCGGGGGACCTGAAGGTCGACGAGAAGCGGATGACCGAGCTGGCGCTCAAGATGGGCTACCAGAGCCCCGACGAGTTCAAGGGCTTCCTGCTCGGCTACAAGCAGACCTGGTCCAAAGAGAACAACGCCGCGGCGCACCACTTCGACGCACTCCTCGAGTACTCGATCGGGCGTTGGTATGGGCGCGCCCAGGGTGGCATGGACATCATGGGCGGCAAGCTGCAGAAGACCAACCTCGACCTCGGTCTCGGCTACAAGCTCAACGACAAGTGGACGGCCATCGGCGGCATGCAGATGAACACCTCGCTGAACCAGCAGACCAATCAGCACGACATGGGCTTCAAGCCTTACGTCGGGGTGCAGTACGGCGGAGTCGGCGTCGCGGGTTATTACGACACGGGCAACAAGTCGGCCGGCGTGATGCTGACCATCCCGTTTGGTCGTTGACCGGTCGGGGTCGTAAGCGGATGTGTTCCGACCTTGGAAGAACGTGAAGTGATTCCAAGGTTTTGCACGTGCCCTTCGGTTCCATGTAGGCCATCGTCTTAAGGCGCTCCTCGAGACGACCGTTCTCACTTCGGGAGAAGCCGTGGAACCAGCACGAACGACACAAGTGAAGACCGGGGAAGGCCTCGCAACTGAATCGGCGGCCCTCCGGTTGCCTATGCCGCCAGCAGGACTCGCGATGGTCTTGAAGGCGGCGGAGGACACGGAGGCGCCGTTGACCAGGCTCTCGGCACTCGTCGAGAAGGAGCCGAGCCTGACCGTGCACGTGCTGAAGATGTCGAACAGCGCGGCGTTCGGTGTCGGACGACCGGTGCGGTCGGTGGCGCAGGCGACGATTCTGCTCGGGACGCGGGCCGTGCGCAACATGGCCGTGACGCAGCTCATGCAGGTCATGGTGACGCGGGTCGACGGTGGGCGCTTCGATGTGGACTCGTTCTGGGAGCACTCTCTGAGGCGCGCGTCGGCGGCCCTCGCGCTGGCCGAGATGGCGGGCTACGAGGAGGCCTCGGAGGCGTTCTCCGCGGGGCTCATCCAGGACCTCGGGTTGTTGGTGATGGCCGTCATGCGGCCCGACCTGGCGCTCGACCTGACGGCTGCGATGGCGGCCCCGCTCGACGTTCAGCTCGTGCGTGAGCGGCAGCTCTTCGGTGAGACCCACGCGGAGCTCTTTGCGCGCGTCGGCCCGCTATGGGGTGTGCCCGCCGACCTGGTACAAGCCATCGCATTGCATCATGAAATCGGAGACCCTCACGAGGACGTTCCGCGCCGGGTGGCACGTCTGGCGGAGCTCCTGAGGGTGGGTGACCTGGTCGCTGACACGATGACCACGGCGCCCACGTTCATGCGGCTCGCGTACCTGCAGGAGGCGCTGGCCGGTCTCAGGACCCGGACGCCGCTCGAGCCTGAGGCCTTGTTCACGCGAGTGGGCGCGGCCATGAAGGAGATGTCGTCGGCGCTCGGGGTGAAGACCGGCTTGCCGCCGACCTGGGAGGAGCTCGTCAAGGCAGCACATCGGTTGCTCGACCGTATCACCAGCGAGTACGAGGAGCGGACCCGGCGCTTGGAGTCAGAGCTCCGCGAGCGCGACCGGCAGCTCATCACACGCCGTCAGCGGCGGGCCGAGAAGGGGCAGGTCACGCTCGAGCGCCAGGAGTTCGTGAAGCGACTCGAGCGCTTCATGGACACCGCGCGGTCCGAGAGCGGGCAGCTGTCGATTGTGTTGTTCCTCGTGCAGAAGACCTCGGGGCTCGACGGCGTCGGGGCCGACGAGTGGCTCGAGTCGGCGGTCTCGGCGACGCGTGAGCGGTTGGCGCAAGCGGTGCGTGAGGACGATGTCGTGCTGCGGATCGGCAACGACGAGATCGTCGCCGTGCTGCCAGGTTGTTCGCGTGGAGATGGGCCGCCCGTGGCGATGCGCCTGGTGTCGCGGCTCACACGTGAGTTCCTGACGATCGAGGGCCGGGCGCCGATGCGTGTTGGTCTGGTTTGTACCGGCACGAGCCTCGACGCGGACGACGAGCTGACGGCCGAGGAGCTGATGCGGCGCGCCGAGGTGATGCGATTCCAGGCGCGGAGCGAGCGCCTCGACGGTGTCAGCTGGTGGGGTTGAGCGTCGTTGGCGAAGGCGTCTACGAGGGCGTTTGGTCGGCCGTATGATCGGGCGGCAGCAGGATGGCGCGCTCGACGAAGGTCTTGAGCATCGTGTCGATCCGTTCACGTGATACGCCGAGCTCGCTCACGAGCTCATCGAAACAGCGAGAGCCATCGAGCCTCGAGATGAGCATGGCGCCGAGCTCGCCCACGATCTCCGACACGAAGAGACGCGAGGCGATGGGGTCGCCGCGGCGTGCCTGGAAGCGGTTGATGCGGGGCACGGCGGGGTGTGACGGCAGGGTCGTGGCGCATCGGACAGGCGTCAGCGTGACGTCGAGCACCTCGGCGAAGACGAGCCCGACCAGCGTCCCGAGCAGCGGGCGGTTCGCCGGGTCCGACGGGTCGCAGAGCGTCGTCATGGGCACGCTGGCGGGTGAGGCGGTGCGCAGGGCTTCGAGAGCTTCGGCGGCAGCGGGCAGGTGAATCGGGATGAGGCGTGAGCGACGGTCGCGGACCGAGAGCGGGCCGCCGTGCTCACGAATCAGGATGTGCTCGCGTGGCAGTCGGACGTGTAGGCGTGACAGCAGGTTCGGGTCGAGCGTCAGGGTCGGGGACGCTGGTTGCTTGACCAGGATGGAACGGCGGAAGCGGTTGTTGAGGTGCTCGTCGATGGCCTGTTGTTGGGCGATGGGGTCTTGGCGATCGTGCTCGGGCAGGGCGTCGAGCAGCACCGCGAGGCGGCCGTCCTGGGTCGATGGCAGGACGATGCCGGGCAGTGCGTCGGCGACGTAGGCGAGGCCGTGTTGCCGGGCGAGCGCGGCGAAGTCCTTGAACCAGAGCGGGTGGTGCTCGGGGGTGAGGTACTCGTGGAAGAGGTAGCTGTCGGAGTGGTCGACGAGCGTCTCGCGCTCGGCCATGAGCAGGGCGCGGCGAAGGCTCTTGTCCTCGGCCGCGTCGAGGTGTCGCTCCAGGGTCTTACGCGCCGAGTGGACACGTTCGAGTGGGGGCGCGTCCGGGTCCATCTCACGCAGCATGAGGTCGCGGACGATGTTGCCGAAGTGCCAGCCCGGGTAGGTGTTGTAGCTCACGAAGGCCAGTCCGGCAGGGGCCAGCAGGCGCGAGACGAGGGTCAGGATGACGTCGCGCAGGGGAGGGGCGACCCAGGAGAAGACGCCATGGCAGATGATGTAGTCGAAGCTCGCGTCGGCGAGGTCACCCAGGTCTGCAAAGCTCCCGCAACGAAAGGCGATATTGTCGAGGCCGAGCTCGGTGGCCATGTGGTTGCCCATGGCGATCTGGGCCTCGGAGATGTCGACGCCGAGGAAACGGGCCGTCGGTGTGTCGGCGGCCATCGCGAGGATGTTCATGCCGGCGGCGCAGCCGAGATCGAGGACCCGTGCGGTCGACGGGTCGGGCGGCGTGATGCCGAAGAGGGCCGCGATGGCGCCGGTCGTGCGCGGGTGGGTGCGGCCGTGGACGAGGTTGGGGTAGGGGACCTCGTCGTAGCGCTGCGCGTGTGGGTCGATGCCCGCGTTGGCATCGATGCTATCGATGGTATCGGGGGCATCCGGACCGGCGCCGGAGTGGGGGGGCGCGGTGATTGCGGGGCGCTGAGAGGTGGGTTCATGGGTCATACGAGCGGCTCGTTTGTTGGGACGGGACCATAACGCTGGCCGTCTTGTCCCGCCAGTCGGCGTCGTGCGTGTAGGGCGGCTCGAGGTCGGGTGCGTGGGTGTCAGGGAAGGCGAGGACGACAGCGTCGTGCGGTACGTCATCCCAGGTCAGCTCCGAGAGGATGAGGCCGCAGGGGTCGATGAGGGTCACTCTTCCGTCGGTGTTGCGCAGGCGGGGTGGGCGCAGCTCGACGAGCGCGCCGGGCGGCAGGATGGAGGCCGCGAGGAGCGCGGGGTTGGTGGATTGGGTGCCGGCGGCCATTGTGTCGGTGGCGTGTGCCGGGTGTGGGAAGGGGGCGAGCTGGCGCCGTTGACGGCCGTTGGTCACATGGAACCCGTCGAGGAGGACCGTGGTCGGCTCGAGGTTGCGAAGCCAGAGGCGCTCAGGTGAGCCGCGGCCACTGGGTGCGGGCAAGGCCGCCTCGAGGACGAGGTTGGCGCCACAGGTCGCCGCGGGTGGCAAGACAGGCGCCGTCGGCGGCGGCGGAGGCGCGCCGTGGGCGCTGGGCCAGGCCGACCAGAGCCAGACGGTGAGGGCCAGGGCGACGGCGGGCAGGTCGAGAATGGGGTAGCGGGTCAGCATGGCCCAATGCCTGAGCAAGACCGGGGCCAACCAGAGTGTGCTCGGAACCCGGAGCGACGGTGAGGGCGCTCGGCCTTGTCCCGCAACGAGAAGCGGCCGCTTTCGAAGCCTCGAGCCAGAGGGCCCATGCGCCGAAAAGTGTCCCAGAAAGTGTCCGACTGTCCCATCCGACCTGTCCCGTTGGGACAGGTACGGAAAGGGGAGTAGGGGGTGGTGGCTGAGGACAGACTTGAACTGTCGACCTAACGATTATGAGTCGTTCGCTCTAACCAACTGAGCTACGCAGCCAACCGCGCGGGAGGTCAACTAGCCGACTCCGCGACCCGGGTCAAGCACTTGGTTCGTTGAACGCGGTCGCGCTCGCAGGTTTCGAAGTCACGGCCAAGTTCCCGGAGTCATTGCGTAAACTCCCGGGTCTTCCAGGGTCAGAGGGCGGCCGGTAGCTCGATCTTGATTCGCGCGGTCTCGGCCCTCGCCATGGTCTCGAGGAGTCGGCGGAACTCGGGGTAGTCTTTCGGGGCGATCCGGTCGACGCCGAGCTCCCAGCGGACCTTGGAGGTCACTGTCTTGCGGCCGTCGGCTCCATCGTCGACGGAAAAGACCCGTGACCAGCGGGCAAACCGATTCTCGAGCTCGATCGGGGCGGGCAGGTCGACGACCTTGGCGCCGGCGGGCAGGAGGTAGCGGTCGACGTTCTCCTCGAGCTCGAGCGACACGACGATGAGCGGCTGGCGGCGCGAGCCGAGTGGCGTCATCTGCTTGAGCTTCAGCCCCGGCTCCATGGCGGTCGGGATCTCCAGCGTGGTGCCACTGCGCACCGCGAGCCGTGGCATCCTCGCGCGGGCCCGGATGACCACTGGGGCGCCGAGGCGGTCCAGGTTGTCGTACTCGGCTGACTCGAGCTCGGTGCCGGGGTGTTGGGCGGCGAGCAGCTGTGCGATGTTTGCGTCGCGGCGGGTTGCGTCCTGGAAGCGGCCTCGCAGGCGGCCGGCCGAGCTGCCCTGGATCGACTCCTCGAGCTCGACGACGGCGTCACCGCTGGCGTCGATTTGATAGAGCGCGGTGGCCGTGACCTTGTTGGCCTCCGGCGACTGCATGGGGATCCGGCTGAGCACGGGCGGGGTGTCCGACCACGGGTCGAGGCGCAGGACCTGGGCGTCCTGGTCGAGGTCCGGCAGCTCACGCAGGCCCGAGTTCTCGGCGGTCGCATCGAGATAGAGGTCGAGGCCCGGCACGTAGGCGATGGCGTGGTTGAACGCCCAGAGCGTAGCTGGCGTGCCGTCGAGGAAGCCGAGGTCTCGGGTCCTGACCAGCACAAGCTCGGCCGGGATGGACACCACACGCAGCATGGCGACCAGCAGTGATGCCTTGTCTTTGCAGTCGCCGTAGCCGCGCTTGGCGATCTCGGCGACCTTGTAGGGCTTGAAGCCGTGGATTCCAAACTCGATCCCGACGTAGCGTGTCTTCTCGACGACCCAGCCGTGGATGGCGGCGACCTGGGCTTCGAGCCTGGCCTTCGGATCGGCGACGTCAGGCAAGCCCTTGATGAGGTCGCGGGCGATACGAGCGAGGTCGTCGGGCACGTCGAGCTGGGGCAGGACGAGCTCCCGGTACCAGGCGACCAGCGCCTCCCAGGTGCCAAAGGTCGAGACCGAGACCCAGGCGCCGACGTCGGCATAGCCGGGCATGGACGGCTCGATGACGAGGCCGGGCAGGTCGTTCGCCGCGAAGGTGAGGCGCTGGGTCTCGCCCTCGACGGTGATGGTCGGTTCGCCGATGCCGGTCACCTTGTGGAACAGCGGGCGGGTCCGGGGGGCTTCGACGATCGCCTCGACATGGGATTTGTCGAGGTCGCTGGAAAGCGGGAAGAATACGCCGAAGAAGTCGCCAAAGAGGTTGCGACTCCCGATTTCGTCTTTGCGCATCTGGATATGGACGAGATCGCCCGGGACCAGGGGTGGAAAGCGGATCACTCGATAGGCGGTGAGTGTGTATACACCTTCGGACTTGCCCTGGTCGCGCTGCTCACCGATGAGCTGAGGGCGAAGGCGCGTGCCGTCCTTGCGGATCACCTCGGCTTCGAGGATCTCGAGGCGGTCTTCGCCAGGCGTGAACGGGAAGGCCATCGTCTCGTAGCGCTCGGCCGCGGTGGCGAGGTCGACGTGGATGGCGAGCTGGCGGAACTGGCTTGCAAGCCCGCTTGGGAAGACCTGCGTCACGACCCGTTCGAAGATGGAGCGGGCGCCGTTCGGGCGGGGTTCGGGGGACTTCTTCAGCGCCGCTTTCGTACGCTCGATGAGGCCAGGGACCGGCTCGGCCCAGCGCTCGGCGAGGCCGCGTTCAGACACGAGGACACGGCGGTAGTCGGCCAGATCGCGGTCCTGGGGTGCAAGCTCCAGGGCGCGGTCGAAGGCTTCGATGGCCTTGCCGCGTTCGCCGGCGAGCAACAGCAGGCGGCCGCGGGCTTCTTCGAGGGTCGGGCTCTCGCTGTGGAAAGCGCGGACGGCGTCGAGCTCGGCGATGGCGCGGGTCAGGCTTGACTCCGCGGCGGCGCCTGGAGTGGAGGAAGCCGTGGCGCGGGTGCGGGCCCCGAGCAGGACCAGGTCGAGCGCCTGCGGTCGGCGGACGCGGGCCTCGTCGACCAGGGCCAGTGCCTGGTCGAGCTCGCCGGCGCGGCGTAACAGTGTCACGGCTCGTTGGGTGGGTTCCGACGCGCCACCCATGAGGCGCGACAAGCGAGCGTAGGCCAAGGCGGCTTCGGGCGTGCGGCCCGCGCGCTCGAAGAGGGTCGCTTGTGTGGAAGTCAGGCGAGCGTTGTAGGCGAGCCGCGGGTCCGCGGTCAGCACGGGTGCAGCCGAAGCTGCGTCGGCGAGCTCGAGGCGGCGCATCGCGACGTGGGCGAGGAGGGCCGGGTGGCGGGGGTCCAGCGCGTCGAGGCTGCGCGCGTGGGTGTCGGCGTCGGCCTGCAGGTTGACACGTTCGGCCATGCCGACGAGCGCCGCGAGTGCCTGGGCGTGACCCTTGGCGAGGCGGTCGGCTTCCACGAAGGCCGCGTGTGAGCGGCTCGTGTCGGTGCGCTCGGAGCGCCCCAGGAGATACTGGAGCTCGGCCAGGGTGGCGGCCGGGCGCTTGCCCTCAGCGATGGCGGTCTCGATGAGGCGAGCGCCGACACGTTCAGATGGCGCTTCGCGGATGGACCAGACTGCAAGCCGTGCCATTGCGAGCGCGGGGTCACGAGACCGCGCGGCGAGCGTCCAGAGGTCAGCCGGAGCGCCTTTGGGGGTGGGAGCGGCCGAAACCGAGCTCGGCGTACGGAGGGCATCGCCAGGAGCGATGGTGGTCCACCGGACACCCGTGGGGAGCAGGCCCGAGTCGTTGACGACGCGTACGGACAGCTCCGGCGCGAGGCTGCGGTGACCGGCGCGGACGATGACGGGATGGCGTCCCGGCGACAATGCGAGTGGGATGGTGTGTTGCCAGTCGGTGAGCGGGCGTTCGCCGTCCCACTCGTAGAGCAGGAGGCCGTCCACCCATACGGCGATGGGGCCGTTCGAGCCCACGACGAGGAGGGCCGATGTCGCGGTCGTGACGTCGAGGGCCGACGCGATGAAGGCGTGCAGGTCGCCCGACGAGGGCAGCATGTCGTCGAGCGCAATCGGGCCAAGGCGCGCGGCCCCGGAGAACGGGCGCCAGAGCGTCGGGCCGTGTTTGCCCGTGTGAGGGGCGCGATCCCAGGCGGTGACGTCCTCGGGCGGGATAGAAGGCGCGGGCAGCGGCTGACCCGGACCTGAACCCGGGAAGGGGCCGAGCACATGGCCCTGGTGCAGGACACCTGCGGACCCGGAGAGGGCATCGAGGCGCGAAGCGAGGGCGAGCGCACTGACGTCGGCAGAGGGCGTCGAGACGTAAGTGGCCGAAGTCAGTCGCGCGAGTGCCAACTGAGCCTCTCCCGCGACGTGGGGGACGCGGCTCTTCTGCAGCGCTTGGAGTCGTTTCGTGAGGAAAGCCGGGCCGTCCTTGACGAGCGGGGCGAGCTCGAGCCCCTCCCAGATGGCGGTCACGGCGTCGATAGGGTCGGCAGCCGTCAGCCGCGATTGGACTCGATCGAAGCGCTGGGCCGAGGTCTCTGCGTGCGCCGGGGTCGCCCCGACAAGGAGCGTCAGGGTCAGCGCGAGCAGCAGTCGG
Organism: uncultured Myxococcia bacterium; assembly: GCA_942493285.1. GTDB lineage: Bacteria > Myxococcota_A > UBA9042 > PHBI01 > PHBI01 > WYBB01. The sequence goes on along the minus strand of OW818691.1, from coordinate 2,444,415 downwards.
TGCCGTGGGAGGGGCGAATGTCTCACAGGGAGATCCCCGGGGCTGGGAACTGGCGGCACATCGTGGTCACGTCTTCGGCGATGTGGGCCAGCCGCGTATCGTCTTCGACATGTTTGGCGACGTCGTCGATCCAGCCGGCGATGCGCGCCATTTCAGCGGCGCCAAAACCACGGCTCGTGACGGCGGGGGTGCCGATACGAATGCCCGACGGGTCAGCGGGAGGTCGGGTGTCAAACGGGATCGCGTTCATGTTGCAGACGATGCCGGCCTTCGCGAGTGCCTTGGCCATCTGCCCGCCACCGACGCCGCGCTTGGTCACGTCGACCACGAGCAGGTGGTTGTCGGTGCCGCCGGTCGTCAGCGAAAAGCCTGCCGATACGAGGTGTTCACCGAGTGTCTTGGCGTTGTCGACGATGGCCTGGGCGTAGGTCTTGAACGAGGCGTCCAGCGCCTCACGCAGGGCCACCGCGAGCGCCGCCGTCGTATGGTTGTGGGGGCCGCCCTGGAGGCCCGGGAAGACGGCGCGGTCGATCGCCTTGGCGTGTTTCTTCTTGCTGAGGATCATACCGCCGCGCGGCCCGCGCAGGGTCTTGTGAGTCGTCGTCGAGATGGCGTCGGCGTGGGGGATCGGTGTCGGGTGGATGCCGGCTGCGACGAGGCCCGAGATGTGGGCCATGTCGGCGATGAGGAAGGCGCCGACCTCGTCCGCGATGGCCTTGAAGGCCGCGAAGTCGATGATACGCGGGTAGGCCGAGGCGCCGCAGATGATGGCCTTGGGCTTGTGCTCGTGGGCGAGCTTGCGGACCTCCTCCATGTCGATGAGGTGAGTTTCCGGGTGGACGCCGTACTGGACCGCGCGCCAGAACTTGCCGGTCGCCGAGACCTTCCAGCCGTGCGTGAGGTGCCCGCCCGCGGGGAGCGCCATCCCGAGGATGACGTCGTTCGGGTCGAGCAGCGCCGTATAGATGGCCAGGTTGGCGGGGCTACCCGAGTACGGCTGGACGTTGACGTGGTCGGCGCCAAAGAGCGCCTTGGCGCGGTCGATGGCGAGGGTCTCGACCTGGTCGATGTACTGCTGGCCCTCGTAGTAACGCTTGCCCGGGTAGCCTTCCGAGTACTTGTTCGTCAGGACCGAGCCGGTCGCCTCGAGGACCGCACGGCTGGCGTAGTTCTCAGAGGCGATGAGGCGGATCTGGTCGCGCTGGCGGTTCGCTTCGAGGACGAGGATACGCGCGATGTCGGGGTCGACGATGGAGAGGGCTTCGTTCATGGCGGCTCTTGGGCTAGCAGGTTTCGGATGGCGTCGATCTCGCGGCGATGGCTCAGGCTCGCGGAGTCGATGAAGCGTTGATAATGGGGACGCGCGGCAGGCAGACCAGCGGTTTCATGCAGGAGGCGCGCAAGGTTGTAGTGGGCGAGCGGCGTGTCGCCCGCGGCGAGCGACAGCTCGTAGTGGCGGCGGGCCGACGTCGGGTCGCCGCGCTGTTCGTGGCCGATGGCGAGCTGGTGGTGGATCTCGGCTGCATGAGCCGGGTGGTCCGATAGCAGTTGTTCGGCCATGGGCACGAGGACCGTGAGGTCGTGACTCGTTATGAGGGCGACACAGGCAAGCAGGCCGAGCCGGCTCGGGAGGTCGTCCGGGGCGAGGGTGAGCGCCTTTTCGAAGGCGGCGCGGGCGGGCAGCGCGCGGCCGATGGCGAACAGCGTCTTGGCGAAGGCGTAGTGCGCCTCGACTCGCGCCGGGTGCGCGTCGCGCAGGCGCTCGGCGAAGGTGTGGGCTTCGATACGTTCGCCGAGAGCCAGGTGCGCTTCGACCTTGACGAGCCCGGCCTCGAGCAGGAAGGGGTGCTTGCGCAGCGCCGCGTTGGCGAGGTCGATCGCTTCGCGTGTGTTGGCCGCCTGGCCCGCCTGGCCTGGATGGTCGGGACGGTCTCGGGTGACCTGCATCGCAGTCACGGCCGCGTTGGCCAGGCCCAGGGCTGAGGACGCCGGCTCCGCGTCAGGCTGCGTCGGGTGGGCGTGAGCGACCTCGAAGCCGGGCGCCGGGGTCTCCGTGTGGGCACAGCCCGCGATGGCAAGGAGCGCTGCGACGAGCGCGTGCACCGTGGGCGGGCGCAGCGGGGGCGGGCGCAGCGGGGGCGGGTTCTGGGACCGGGTCGACACGGCCGTCGCCTAACACACCGGGCGTTCCCACCGGAACGCGAGAAACGCGTCGAGCGGGACGGGGGCGCGTTGGAGGCGGGCCCGGGCACCAAAGGGGACCGGGATCGGGTCGGTATGGCCATCGAGGAAGAGCGCGTTGCGATCGCTGCGCGAGACGATCTCGAGCTGCTCGACGAAGCCGTGGGTGAGGTTGGGTGGGATCTTGGCGAGCGCGTAGGGTTCGCGGATCCGGTATTGGAGTCGCGGGTCGGCGACTTCCATGACGGTGCCGCCGGCCGAGAGGATTGCGGCGGTCGAGCCCGACGCGGTCGAAACCCAGATGCCCGACGAGAGCTGGAGCTCGGAAGCGTCGCCGATCCGCAGGGCGTAGCGGGTCGAGGCGACGGGCGTGCGATGGGCGAAGAGGACGTCGTTCAGGGCGGCGGTGTCGTGTGCGACGTCGTCGATGCTGACCATGATTCGGGTCAGCGGGACCGGGGCAATGGCACCCGACAGGACGTCTTCGAAGCGGGCCGGGAAGGTGTCGGCGGTGGCGGCGCAGTAGTGGCCGGTCGAGGTCGACGGTGACGAGTTGACACCGAAGAGCGGCGTGTTGGTGAGCAGGCGTGCGACGGTCAGGAACGTGCCATCGCCGCCGATGGTGACGACGAGGGTGGCGTTTGCGAGGTCTTGCGCGGTCGGGTGCGAGACCCAGGATACGGTGCGTTGATCGCCGCCCAGGGCCTCGCCGATGCGGGCGATGGTGTCGGCGTGTTCGCGGCGCGCGAGCTGGAGGCGGCGGGCGATGGCGCGGGACTCCGGGTCGTCGCCGATGGGCTCGGGAACCGTTGGCAGGGCGGTCAGCGGCTTGGGAACGACCACAATCCTGACGTCGCGAGCGTCGCGCGTGTTACGGGCGTCGCGTGGGACGAGGGGCGAGAGCTTGGGTTGTGTGATGTCGGTCGCGTCGTTTGACACGAAGCACCCTGGGCCGTAGGTCGCGACGGCGGCTGAGAAGACGGCCGCCGAGGGAATGAGGGAGTCCACACGAGATGGGCCGAGAAAGCAACAAGGCTCGGGATAACAGGCGGCGCGTGGTCGCGGAGACCCGGCGAGAGCGTGGCCAGGGGGCCATTGTGTGTGCGGGCGTCGAGGTCTTGCGTTGGGCGCATGGCGGGGATGCCGTGGTCGTCCCGGAGGTCGGTCCGCTGGTGGGGCGGATCGTATTCTTGGAGAGCGCGGTGCCGGGCGACGTCGTGGACATCGAGGTCAATGAAGTCAAAGAGCGATGGGGCAGGGGGCGTGTTCTGAGAGTGGTATCAGCGAGCCCAGAACGGCGTCCGGCCAAGTGCGCCGTGCAAGCGACCTGCGGCGGCTGCCCGTGGATGATCGGGTCGGCGGCGGCGCAGGCGCGGTCGCGCGAAGCGATTCTGCGCGGCGAGGTCAGGAAGGTGCTGGGCGACGACGCGGTGGCGGTGGTCGAGATGGCAGAGCCCGCCGAGCCGGGCGGAGCGGACCTGGGTGGGGAGTTCGGGTATCGGCAGCGGCTGCGCCTCGGGTATTCGATTGGACCATATGGGGTGAAGCTAGGGTTCAGGTCGCGGCGGTCGCACGAGCTCGTCGACATCGAACGTTGTGAGGTCGCGGCGGAGTCGCTGAATGGGGCGCTGGGCGACGTGCGTGAAGCGTTGCGCGCCCGGGCAGTCGGCGAGATTGGTCGGGTGACGCTGCTGGCCGGGCGGGAAGGGGCGAGCGGGCGAAGCGAGCAAAGCGGGGTCGCCGGCTGGATCGAGCCTGAGCGGGGCGCGGGTGTCGGGTTCGGCCTCGAAGCGGTAGAGCTCGAGCTGGGGCGGTTCCGGCAGGTGCTTGGGCCTCGGTCGTTCACGCAGGCCAACGCCGGGGTGACGGGCCTCATCCTCGAGCGGCTCGTCGAGTGGGGGCGAGGGTTTGCGGGCGCTGGTCGGGGTGGGCAGTCGGCACACGCGGTGGAGCTTTTCGCAGGCTCCGGGACCCTGACGATGGCGTTGTGGGAGGCGGGCTTCGCGGTAACGGCGTACGAGGGCGACGGGCGGGCGCGTGCGGCCTTCGAGCGGACGCGGGCCGGGCGTGAGGCGGTGTGGCACGAGGCGGACCTCGAGCAGGGATTCCCGTGGCCGGCGCCGGATGTGAGCGCCTTGGGGCCGGTCGAAATCGTGGTGCTCGACCCGCCGCGGACCGGGGCGCGTGCGCTGATGCCGTGGGTTCGCGCGTCGGGGGCAAAGGCCGTGGCGTACCTGTCGTGTGATCTGGCGACGGGGCTGCGCGACTGCGCAGAGCTCACGGCGAGCGGTGGTGGGCCCTACGTGGTCGAGTCGATCATCGGCTACGACATGTTCCCGCACAGCGGCCACCAGGAAGTGCTGCTGCTGCTGCGGAAATCGCCTACCCGGTGATGCCTTCCATGACGAGCTGCACGAGGTGGCGGACCACGTCGGCCGGGTTCGGGAAGGCGTTGTCGCGCAGGTGAGCGATGAGCAGGCGCTCGACCGCCCCGACGACGGCAAGCGCGCTGACGGTCGGCGGGATCTTCTTCAGGAGGCCGTGTCGGTGGGCGGCAGTCGTGAGCTCGACGGTGCGTGCGGTGAGGCGCTGCTCGAAGGTGGCGATGGGCGCGCGGGCGCCAACGCCGGGGGCGCGCGACTCTTGAAGCCACAGGCGGACGACGTCGGGGTGGTGTTTGACGATGTCGAAGAGCTCCAGCGCCAGGCCCATGAACGAGGCCGTTAGCTGACCTGCCGAGGTGGCGCGGGCCAGCGACTCCTCACATTTGGAAAAGGCTGCGTCGAAGCCCGTGGCGACGGGGTTCATGAGCGCGTCGACCAGCTCACGTTTGTCGGTGGCGTAGCGGTAGAAGTTGCCCTTGGCGGTGCCGGCCGCCTTGGCGATCTCGTCGACCGTGACGTTCTCGATCCCGCGCTCGAGGAAGAGCGAGAGCGCTGCCTTGTAGAGCGAATCGGTGCGCTCGCGGCGGTTGGTGTCACGCTTGCCACCCGCGCGGCCGGGGCGCCTGGAAGGCGGGCGCGAGGCCGGATCGGCGTCGGGCGCAACGATTGTCGGTGCAGCCTTTGCGGCGGAGGGCGCTGAAGGCGAGGGCGAAGGGGCGGAAGTGCTGGACGGCGGCCGCAGTGGGCGATTTGGCGTCGTCGCATTGGACATCAGAATCGGCTCCCGCTAATGTGTGACTTGACGGTCATCGTTTCCGTCTTTGCCCGAGCGAGACTCTCGGGGTTCATCGCTGGACAAGCTGGGCCAAAAGCGTCGCACCGCCAAGTGGAATCTGGGCGGCGGTGTCGATTCGGAGGCTCGGGACGGGGCCGGACGTCGTGACCGGTTCGTCGCCCAGTTCGCACCCTGGCACCTCACGACGGTTCAACTTCTGGAGGTCGAGATGATTGGGATTCCTCTGGGGCTAGCGTGGTCGGCGGCGGGCGAGTGGTGGATCCACAAGTACGTCCTGCACGGTCAGGGCAAGAATCGTGAAAGCTTCTGGTCGTTCCACTGGCACGAGCACCACAAGAACGTGCGTCGCAACGAACACCGGGACGAATGCTACGAGCGGCCGCTGCTCGGGTGGCACTCGCAGGGCAAGGAAGCGCTGGCGTTGCTCGGGCTGGCGGCGGCCCATGCGCCATTGTTGCCGGTGGCGCCGTGGTTCACGCTGACGGTGTGGTGGCGGGTCTTGCACTACCACCGGGTGCACAAGAAGTCGCACCTCGATGTCGCGTGGGCGCGCGAGAACCTGCCGTGGCACTTCGACCATCATATGGGCAAAGACCAGGACCAGAACTGGTGCGTGACCAACCCGTGGTTCGATGAGCTGATGGGGACACGGGTGCCGTACGCCGGGACGGAGGCGGAGGCGCAGGACATCGCCAAACGCGAGCGGTTGAGGGCGGCGCGTGAGGGGCAGGTGGCGCGTGAAGGCCGTGTGATGCACGAGGAGGACCGTGTGGCACGTGATGATGACGGCGCGGCCCGGGTCGACGCGGGCCTGCGCGGCCCGGGTGATATCCGGGATGCAGGGCAAAGCGCGGCGTGATATAGGCCCCGGCCATGTCGAACCTATCTGGAAAAACGCTCTTCATTTCAGGTGCTAGCCGCGGAATCGGGCTTGCTATCGGACTCCGTGCGGCTCGTGATGGCGCCAATGTCGTCATCGCTGCCAAGACAGCCGAGCCCCACGCCAAGCTCGCCGGGACGATCTACACGGCCGCTGAGGAAATCGAGAAAGCGGGCGGCAAAGCCTTGCCGCTCGTGGTCGATATCCGGCACGAGGACCAGATCTGGCTCGCGGTGAAGAAGGCCATCGACACGTTTGGTGGCATCGACGTGCTCGTGAACAACGCGTCGGCTATCTCGCTGACGGGCACGCTGCAGACGCAGATGAAAAAGTACGACCTGATGCACACGGTGAACACGCGGGGCACGTTCGCGTGCTCGCAGGCGTGTATTCCGTACCTCGAGAAGGCGAGCAACCCGCATATCCTGAACCTCTCGCCGCCGCTGAACATGAACCCGAAGTGGTTCAAGAACCACGTGGCCTACACGATGGCCAAGTACGGCATGTCGATGTGTGTGCTCGGGATGGCGCCGGAGCTCGCGAGCAAGGGCATCGCCGTCAACGCGCTGTGGCCGAGGACGACCATCGCGACGGCGGCGGTCGAGATGCTGGGCGGCGACCGGATGATGAACGCGTCGCGCACGCCGGAGATCATGGCGGACGCGGCGCACGCGATCCTGACGAAGCCGAGCCGGGAGTTCACTGGGAACTTCTGCATCGACGAGGACTTCTTGAGGGAACAAGGTGTCACGGACTTCGAGAAGTACGCCGTGACGCCGGGTGTCACGCCGCTGCCGGACTTCTTCCTCGACTGATTGGGCTGATTGGACTGGCCGGTGGATCCGCGCATCGCGTCGAAGGTCGACGACCTCGGAGGCGGGGCGTGGGTCGCGTCGATCGATGAATGGGTCGGCCTTTGGGGCGATGGCGCGGGCTGGAACGAGGCGGCGCTGATGGCGCGGCTGGTGGCGACGTTGCCGTTACGCCAGGAGACGATTCGGATCCTCGGGCGCGAGGTGAAGACGCCGCGCCTGACCTCCTGGCATGGTGATGCCGGGGCGTCGTACGTGTACTCGAAGACCCTGTTCGTGCCCGAGCCGTGGACGGCCGAGCTGTCGCTTGTGCGAGGGTGGCTGCGCGAGAGCGTGGGGGTCGACTTCAACGGGGTGCTCGTCAACCACTACCGCGACGGTGAGGACGCGATGGGGTGGCACTCGGATGATGAGCCGGAGCTCGGTCCGAGGTCGCCCGACGATGTGTTGATAGCGTCGGTGTCGCTCGGGGCGCCGCGGCGGTTTCTGTTGCGGCCCAGGCGAGAGAGTGATGGGCTTGGTGGGACGCGGGCGTATGACCTGGGGCGCGGCAACCTGTTTTTGATGGGCGGGGCGACCCAACGTCTCTGGCGGCATCGGCTGGCCCGGACGGCAAAAGTCGTTGGTCCCCGGCTGAATCTGACGTTTCGGATGGTGAGGTCGCGGTGAGCGTTTGGCGTGTGTGGGGTGTGGGTTTCGTCGCGTTGGTCGGGTTGTCGGGGGCGATGGGGTTCGCCGCGTGTGACGCGGAAGGCGAGGGCGGCGACACAGGCGACGTGGGTGCCGAGGTCCTGAACCCGGATGGTGGGGGATGGGATACGGTCGTGGGCGCGGATACGGACGCGGATGCGGGCGACGGCGCGGGCGTGGATGCGGGCGACGGCGCGGGCGTGGATGCGGGCGACGGCGCGGGCGTGGATACAGAGGTCTTCGCTGACGCGGACGTCGAGACAGCGGACGGCGCGGGCGTGGATACAGAGGTCTTCGCTGACGCGGACGTCGAGACAGCGGACACAGAATCGGAGATACACGATTCGGACGACTCTGACGATATGCTCGACGTTCAAGATACTTGGATTTCGAGCGATGTGGAGATTGGTCCCGACGCGGCCGATACGAACGATACGAGCGACACTATCGACACGAACGATACCGTCGACGCTCTCGTCGAGGCAGGGCCGTCGCTCATCGAATACGAAATCGAAGAGCCTCGGCGACTCTACTTCCTGAACAATCCCGAGCAGATTCTGACGACCGAGCTCGGCGACTCCGACCTCATGGACACGACGCTCTTGCGCGTGACGGCAAGCGGCAAGTCACGGAGCTTCTTCGAGCACGTCAACAAGTCCGGGCGCACGATCGGCTTCGGGGTCCAGGTCTTCAACCCCGGACCGGGTACTGTGACGGTGACCGTCGAGGGTGTCGGCTACACGGTCGGGATCCAGGGTGGGGCCCCGTTCGCGCAGGCGCTTTCAGGCGAAGGCGCGTCGGCCGCGAGTGCTTTGGCGGCGGGTCAGTCGCGATGGCTCCTGCGCAAAGACGACACGGTCTCGAACGGGACCTTCTTTTCGGGTGTGGTCGACTTCACCGTCGCGGGTGGCAGCGTCATCGTGAACCACATCGCCTACGACCGCTTCGACCGGCTCGATGGCTCCACCGCGGAGCGCGACTACGTGACGCGGATCGAGCCCGACGGGACCAGTGAGGCGCGTATGTACAAGGGCGTGGCGTCGGCCTCCGAAGCGCGCCTCGAGCTGGAGGTCGATATCGATGGCTCGACGGCGGCAGGCGCGTTGCCGGTCCGGACGCGGCGCTACGACCTCGGCGCGATGTCGTTTGGCGAGCCGATGATCGAGTCGCAGTGGGTCAGCCACATCGGGCCGAGCCAGAACGCAGCGTCGAGCCTCACCGACATGGTGAGCTTCGTCTTTCGCGCCTGGGACTTCGACCCCATCGTGCGCAGCGACGCCGAAGACAAGTACCCGAACCTCGGCAACTGGGGCGTCATCTATCGGACGCGGGTCGTGATTCATAACGCCGGGTCGCAAGCACGGACCGTGAGATGGCGCATGCTCGCGTCGCCCGGTGCAGGGGCAGGGTTGGCCAAGCGCTCAGGCGTTGGCAGCAGCGCCTCTGACGCGCGCGGCACCTGGACCTCGCATCAGCTCGCGGCGGGCGGGGCCATCGACCTGTCGAGCGTGGTCGTGCCGGCCAACGGCAGTGCGACGCTAGAAGGCGCGATGGTACTCGGCGGACCGAGCGGCGGGGCGCTGAGGCAGTCCCTCGTCATCGACTGAGGGACGGCGGGCCTGAGGTCGAAGTCGCGGGCCGTGGTTCAGGCGGTCTCTGTCGTCACGACAGGCGAAGTCTGCTTGGTGGTCTCGACGGTCGCAACCGTCTCGTCTTCGTCGTCGGGGTGGCGCGTGGGGGTCGAGTCGACGTCCTCGGGCTCTTCGGGGTGGGTCCACTTCGAAAGCAGCGGCGACAGCGCCAGCAGCAAGAGCGAGGCGATACCAACGCTGATGGCGACCTTGAGGAACACGTCGCCGTAGACGTTGACCGTCTCGATGGGCGGCGGGATGACGCCGTCGGAGTCCTCGGTGACGTCGGTGAGCTTCGCGATGAAGCCACCGACCAGGTAGGAGTAGGCCGTCGCCAGGAACCATGCGCCCATGACGGTGCTGACCATACGCTTGGGCGAGAGCTTGGTGACCATGGAGAGGCCGACCGGCGACAGGCATAGCTCGCCAGTCGTGTGGAGCAGGTAGCCCAGGATGAGCCAGCCGACCCCGACCATGCCGAACTCCGCGTCCTGCGCACCCATGTAGAGCGCGAAGAAGCCGAGGCCGAGCTGGATGAGGCCGAGCGCGAACTTGATGGGCACGCTGGGCTCGATCTTGCGCCTGGCAAGGAACGTCCAGAGGGCCGTGAAGATGAGGCCGAAGATGAGGATGAAGGCGGGGTTCGCAGCCTGGAAGACCGATGCCGGGACCTCGTCCGCGAGATTGCCGATGCCCATGCCGACATGCGCTTCGGTGAGAACGACCGTTGCCTTGGCCGGGCCTTCCTTGGCCTTCTGGGCGGCTTCGCGCACCTTGTCCAGGTCGCCTAGCAGGAACGGCTTGCCATCGATCGGGAACCCGAGCTGCGCCTGGGTGAGCTCGAAGGTCATCGACTTGCCGATGTCTTCCTTGGTGACGGTCTGGTGGTCCGAAACACGGTCGACATTGCGGTCCGTAAAGTTCGTCATCGAGCTGCCGGCCTGCTCGAAGAGCGCCCAGAACAGCATCGAGAAGAACATCAGGATGAGCGCGACCAGCAGGCGGTGACGCGCCACCGTCGGCATGCGAAACGCCTCGAGGACGAGCGAGCCGAAAGCCACGAGGCCGAGCACATAGAGGAGGCCCTTGGCCACCGCGTCTGCCTGGAGCAGGATCGAGAACAGGAAGACCGCCGCCAGGATGCCGATGTAGACAGCGATGTTGGCCGACACCCAAGGCAGGGCGAGCAGCACGCCGCCGATGACGACCACCATGTAGGACCACATCGAGCCGGCTGGCAGCACCTGCTGCAGCAGCAGCGTCCCGGCGATGATGCCGAGGTAGAAGGGGATGATGTTGGTCTTCAGGGCGGGGACGGCGATCCGGCGCAGGCGCTTGAGCGACGGGACGCGGCCGATGTCGCGCGGCACCCCGCCGCGACCGAGCGCGACGAATGCGAGGACACCAGCGACGATGAGCGCGGCGCCGATGGCGACGTTGATGATGAGGAGGTAGCCGCCCTGCGAGATGACGAAGAGGAGGGCGGCCGTGCCGATGGCCGACAAGAGAATCATGAAGCGGGCGATGCGGTCCGGCACGACAAAGGTCGCGAGCCCGACGAGCATGCCGATGGTGGCGATGCCAAAGCCGTAGTGCCAGCCGTAGGTCTCGCCGACGTAGCCGCAGAGGAGCGGTGACATGGCGGCGCCGAGGTTGATGCCCATGTAGAAGATGGTGAAGCCGCCGTCGCGCTTCTCGATATCCTTGCCGGGGTAGAGGCCGCCGACGAGGGTCGAGATGTTGGGCTTGAAGAGGCCGTTGCCGGCGATGAGGAGGGCGAGGCCACCGAAGAAGAACTCCTTCGACTCGACCGCCATGAAGAGGTGGCCGGCCGACATGAGGAGCGCACCGAGGATGACCGCGCGGCGGGCGCCGAGCAGGCGGTCAGCGAGCATGCCACCGATGAACGGGGTCGCGTAGACCAGCGCGCCGTAGGCCGCGTAGACGCCGTAGGCCTGGCTGTCACCATAACCAAGGAATCCCTTGATCATGTAGAAGGTCAGGAGCGCGCGCATGCCGTAGAAGGAGAAGCGCTCCCACATCTCGACGAAGAAGAGGCCGAACAAGCCTGATGGGTGGCCAAAAAGGGTCGGGGCGCCGTTGGGGGTGGCGGGTTCCTGAGTGACGATCATCGCGTGTGGGCTCCTTCGCAGGAAGACGGTCGGTCGTACGCCCAAGTGGTTCTGGGCACAAGGGGGAGATGGACCGGCCTTCGTGAGGAAGGGATTAGTCGAACAAGGCCAGGAGGCGTTCGGCGGCCGCTTCGACGGTGAGGGTGCCGTCGCGGACGGCGGCTTCGATGGCGGCGAGGTCGGGGTTGGTTTGGCGGACGCGGAGTTCCAGACGCTCACGGACGAGGGTCCAGAGCCAGTCGACGGCCTGGTCGGCGCGGCGAGTGGACAGCTCGCCGGTCTTGGTCAGGTGGTCGCGGTGCGTGAGGATGTGGCGCCAGGCTTCGTCGAGTCCGAGTGGCAGCGTTGCAGACGTCGTCAGGACCGGTGGCATCCAGCCCCCGTCGTGAATGACGTCGGAGTGGAGCAGGCGCAGGGCACCGCGCAACGACGCGGCGGCGCGTTTGGCGGGCAGCGCGTTGTCCCCGTCGGCCTTGGTCACGAGGATGATGTCGCTCATCTCCATGATGCCGCGTTTGATGCCCTGGAGCTCGTCACCTGCACCCGCCAGCGCCAGCAGGACGAACGTGTCGGTGAGCTTACGAACGGCCGTCTCGCTCTGGCCGACGCCGACCGTCTCGATGAGGACCGTGTCGAAGCCGGCGGCCTCGAGGACGAGCATGGCTTCACGTGTGCGGGCCGCGACCCCGCCGAGCGTGCCGGCCGCGGGTGACGGGCGGATGAACGCGTTGGGGTCGGTCGCGAGCCGCGCCATCCGTGTCTTGTCGCCGAGGATGGAGCCGCCGGACCGCTCGGATGAAGGGTCGACCGCAAGCACAGCGACGCGGCGCCCAAACGTCTGGGTCAGCATCGTGCCGAAGGCGTCGATGAAGGTCGACTTGCCGACGCCGGGCACGCCCGTGATGCCGATGCGGACTGCCTGGCCGGTGAGTGGCGTGATACGAGCGAGGAGGTCCGCAGCGAGGCGGCGGTGGTCCGGGTTGCGAGACTCGACGAGCGTGATGGCCCGACCGATAGACGTGCGGTCGCCACGGCGAAGGCCACGTTCGAGCGTGTCGAGGTCGGGAGGCTTACGGGTCAAGCGTCAGGCCAGGAGCGTGTCGAGGAGGGCGCCTGCGGCCTCGGCGATGACGGTGCCGGGGCCGAAGATGGCGGCTGCGCCCGCGTCGCGAAGGGCTTCGTAATCTTGAGGCGGGATGACGCCGCCGACCACCACCAGTATGTCGTCGCGGCTGAGCTTCGCGAGCTCGGCTTTGAGCTCGGGAACGAGTGTCAGGTGGCCTGCCGCGAGCGACGAGACACCGACGATGTGGACGTCGTTTTCGACGGCTTGGAGAGCGGTCTCGGCCGGGGTCTGGAAGAGCGGTCCGATATCGACATCGAAGCCCAGGTCGGCGAGTGCGGTGGCGATGACCTTCTGGCCGCGGTCGTGTCCGTCCTGGCCCATCTTGGCGACCAGGATGCGGGGGCGGCGGCCCTCCGAACCTTCGAATTTCGCTACTTTTTCGGCTAGCCGAGCTTTGGCTGCGTCGTCCTTCAAGGTGCCTCCGTAGACGCCGCGGATGACACGGATCTCGGCGTGGTGTCGACCGAAGACGGCCTCGAGGGCGTCGGAAATCTCGCCCACGGTCGCCATCTTGCGGGCGGCGTCGACGGCCAGCGCGAGCAGGTTGGATTCGGGGCCGGTACTGGCGGCAGCGTGGGTCAGAGCGGCGAGCGCAGAGGTCACCGAGGGCTCGTCGCGCTCCTCGCGCAGGCGGCGGAGCTTCTCGATCTGGGCTGCGCGAACGGCGCGATTGTCGACCTTCAGCACACTGACAGGTGGCTCGTCTTCGAGGCGCCAGCGGTTGACGCCGACGACGACCTGCTCGCCCGAATCGATGCGCGCCTGGGTCCGGGCGGCGGCTTCTTCGATGCGCATCTTCGGAATCCCTGCCTCGATGGCCTTGGCCATGCCGCCGACCTCTTCCGCTTCGTCGATGAGGGCCATGGCGGCCGCCGCGAGCTCGCGGGTGCGACGCTCGATGAGGTGTGAGCCGCCGAACGGGTCGACGGTCTTGCAGAGGTCTGTCTCGTGCTGGAGGAAGAGCTGTGTGTTGCGGGCGATACGCGCCGAGAAGTCGGTCGGGAGTGCCAGGGCCTCGTCAAAGCTGTTGGTGTGCAGGCTCTGGGTGCCGCCAAGGGCCGCCGCCATGGCTTCAAACGCCGTGCGCGCGACGTTGTTCATGACGTCCTGCGCGGTCAGCGACCACCCCGACGTCTGACAATGTGTACGAAGTGCGAGTGACTTTTCGGACTTCGGGTTGAAGCGTGCGACGAGCTCGGACCAGAGGAGGCGGGCCGCTCTGAGCTTGGCGACCTCGTCGAGAATGTTCATGCCGATGGCGAAGAAGAACGACAGGCGTGGGGCGAAGGCGTCGATGTCGAGGCCCGCGGCGACCCCCCGTCGCAGGTATTCGACCCCGTCGGCGAGCGTGTAGCCGAGCTCGATCTCGGGCGTCGCGCCGGCCTCCTGCATGTGGTAGCCGGAGATCGAAATCGAGTTGAATTTCGGCATCTTCTGCGAGGTGTAGGCGAAGATGTCAGAGATGATGCGCAGGCTCGGGGCGGGCGGGTAGATGTAGGTGTTGCGCACCATGAACTCTTTGAGGATGTCGTTCTGGATGGTGCCGGTCAGCTTGTGGGCCGGGACGCCTTGCTCCTCGGCGGCCACGATGTAGAGCGCGAGCACGGGCAGGACGGCCCCGTTCATGGTCATCGAGACCGACATCTGGTCGAGCGGGATGCCCTCGAAGAGCGTCCGCATGTCGTAGATCGAGTCGATGGCGACGCCCGCCATGCCGACGTCACCGGCCACTCGTGGGTTGTCCGAGTCGTAGCCGCGATGGGTCGCGAGGTCGAAAGCGACGGACAGGCCCTTTTGGCCGGCAGCCAGGTTCTTGCGGTAGAAGGCATTGCTCGCCTCGGCGGTCGAGAAGCCCGCGTACTGGCGCACGGTCCAGGGGCGCTGGACGTACATGGTCGCGTACGGGCCGCGGATGAATGGGGGTTCGCCGGGCAGGCCCGGGTGCGGCTGGGGCGAGTCCGGTGATATCGCGGGGGAGGCAGGCGGCGTCCAGGGTGTCTCGAAGGGCGAGGTCATGGATTTGCTCCAACGAGGCGGGTGTGCAGGTCGGTGAGCGCGTCGAGTGCGGGGAGGCCTGCGTGGATGTAGCCGGCAATCAGCTTGGGTTCGGTCGCGGCAATGGCGGTCAGAGCGGGCGTTGGGCGGCCTGCGACGAGCACGGTTGCGCCTCGTGCGGTGAGCGCACGAGCCAGGTCGACGAGGGTCGCGGCGTCGTCACCCCAGTCGGGGTCGGCGACGCAGAGGATGACGAGCTTGGCCCGAGACGCGGCGAAGGCCTCGACGACGGCTTCGAGCGTGGGGTGGCCTTCGGCGGTATGCGGTGTTGTGTCTATGGGCCGGATGCCGCCTGAAGCCAGCAACTGGGCGACCCAGGTGGCGCGCGCCGTGTGGCGGGCGAGGGGGCCGAAGGTCGCGAGGAAGACGCGGGCGTTGGACGCGAGTCCGGCCGTACGGAGCAGTTCAAAGGGAGTGGCCAGGCGAGGGCCGAGGTCGTGCGCGTGAGGCGGGCGAACGGGTAGGACCTCGTCGAGCTCGGGGTAGAGGGTTGTGCCGATGAGGCCACCTTCTGGGGGCTGGCGACGGGCGACGCGGTTCGCGCGTATGGCCTTCGTGGCGGCGATTCGAGCCGCGATGGCGTCAGGTGTGGCGGCGAGCGACCAGGCAGAGCGGCACAGCTCGTCGGTGAGGTGTTCGATGGCGTGGCCACCGGCTGTCGGGTCGGCCTCGAGGCCGAGCGCCGATTCGTACAATGCGATGCGTAAGGTGTGGTCGGCGAGGCGCAGGGACTCGTCGCTGGGCTCGCCCAGAGCAAGGTCGTAAGGGGCGGGTGTGATGCGGTCGGCGCCGCCGAGCAGCGCGGCAAAGACCGAAGCGCTGTTTCGCAGGAGGTTCACCCACGGGTCTTGGCGCGTGAATGAGCGGACGCTGGTGTGGGCGTGAACGACCGCGGATCGAGGCTGGTCGTCGACTTCGGACAAGCGCAGGAGCAATCGGCGGATGGCTCGTAGCTTGGCGATTTGAATCAGGATATCCGGCGACACCCCAAGGTGGATGGTGGGCGTACTCGGTGCGCGATGGAGGGCGTCGAGCGCGAGCGCGAGCTCTTCGATTGGGCTCGCCCCGTCCTGCTCGACGGGGCGCAAGTCGAGGTCGCCGGGGCCGATCGTCGCCGGCCACGAGGCGAGCTCGGGGATACCTTCGCGGGTGCCCGTCTGCGGCCCCTGGTCGGGGCTCGGGTCGGGGTAGAGCGGGGCGATGACCATGCCGTCGGCGAGCTTCGTGAAGAGCTTGTCGACAGAGGAGCCGGGTTGGCCGGCGAGCTCGGCGGCGACCTTGGTCGTCCAGCGATGCCAGAGCGGGGTGTCGGTGTTCATAGGGGACCCTCCGAGCGGTCGGCGAGCACGCTAAGGGTGCCCGGCCATTCGCGCAAGGGCGTTGTAGCCGTGCCAGAAGGCCCCAACAGACCGGCTCGCGGCCCGTCCGGGTCGGTCCCCGGAGCAGGGCGTTGAAGGTGTGCCCCTCAAGCCCTCAGGGGCAGGCGGCCGTTCCGCGGTTCTTGTCGCCGATGGTCCCGTCGGCGCCCTTGTTGCCAGTGCTGGGGCCACCGAGACCGGCCGACGCGTTGAGCGCCTGGAAGGTCACGTCGCTGCACGTCGGATTCGAGTTGTTTCCGGCGATGTAGAGCCCAAACGCGATGCCGCCAGCGCCGCCGCCAGCGTGGCCTCCGCGCCCGCCATTGCCGCCCTTGCCGCCCTTGCCGCCGTTCGTCCCGTCCTGGGCGCCGTCGTAGCCGGTGCCCCCCGCGCCGCCATCCTTGCCGACACCACCGCCGCCGCCGTCGCCGCCACGCCCGCCGTTGCCACCCGAACGATGGCCGAAGGCCGAGCCCATCAGCTTGGGGGACGCGTTGTAGAGGAACATACCAAAAGAAGCGCCGCCAGCACGCCCCGGCGTTCCGGTCGTGCCTCCGCAGCCGCCCGACCCGCCGCCGCCGCCGCCGCCGCCCCACCAATAGGTGTTCGTGAAGCCGCACGAGACGTTGTTCGAGCGTTTGGTCTTGCCGGACCCGCCGCCGCCGCCGCCGACCCCGTTGTTTCCCGTCCCACCCGTAATGCCGTCGAAGCCGGCCCAGAAGCCCGATGGGTTCACGGTCCCGTTGGCCGCGCCGCCCGCGCCATCCGTTCCGGGCGAGCCGCCGCCACCTTCCGAGCCCTGCGTTTCGGGCTGCCCACCGGTCGCACCACCTGGAGAGGATTGCCCGGTATTGCCCGTCTCTCTCGCGACGTCGCAGTTGCTGTTCTCGACCACATGCGCGCCGCGCCCACCCGCCGATGAGCCCCCGGAAGTGCACGCGTTGTTCCCCGGGGGGCCGCCGATGAGGTTGTTGAAGTCTTCACACCAGCACTCGAAGTCCTGTGGGGAAGTCCCCGAGCTGCCCGCCTCGCCGTCGTTGCCCTTGGCCCCGTTGCTTCCGTTGGCACCTGCGCCGCCGTTGCCGCCGATGGCCGTTACACGAACGAACTCGAGTGCTTCGGTGGAGTCCTTGACCCAGACCGCGTAGCTCGACCCGCCGGGGTTCGCGTTCGTGCCGCCCAGCACTTCGATGCCGTCGACGACCGTGCGCGTCGTGATGCCGTCGGCCGAGATGACACGAATCGAGCTGCCGCCCGTGCTCGACGTGATGGTCGTCTTGTGTAGCGCCAGGTCGCGGGTCCACTTGCCATCGTTCGAGTAGCCCCCGAAGATCGACACGCCCGCCCTCAACGTTACGGATTCATTGTAGGTTCCGGCCGCGATGTAGAGGTGGTCGCGTGCCCCTGGAGTCGCCTTGTTCAGGCCCTCGGCGATGGTGCGGACCGGGTCGTACGGCGTGCCCTGGGCGTTGGCCGCCCCGGTCGCCGACACGAAGATGCCGCGATCGTAGTCGCCGTCGATCCCGTCGCAGTTCTGGTCGCAGTCGTTGATGGCGCTGCACGTCCCGTCGGGCCAATCCTCGTCGCCCTGGAACGTGCATCGGTACTCGCACCCATCGCTCTCGATCGCGTTGAGGTTCTGGAAGTCCGCCGTGCAGGCGTCGAGGAAGCATGCGCCCTCGCGGCACCCAGCGACCGCTCCGGCGAAGCTGCAGGCGTTGCCGCAGAACTCGCAGTTGGCCGGGTCGTTCTGATAGTCGGTTCCGTCCGGGCAGTTGCACGACCCCGAGGTCCGGACACACTGATAGCCGTCGATTTGGCCCAGGTCGTTCAGGACTTCGCCGCACTCGTACCCAGCCGGGCAGCTGGTCGGTTGGTTCTGGCAATCCTGGCCGCAGAACTGCCCGTCAGCGAAGGTGATACAAAGAGCACCGACCTTCTGGCAGTCAGCCGCGCGTTCACACGGCTTGCACAGGCTGTTGATAGGCGGCTGGCAGATGAAGGTCTGGTCGCGACCGGTCCCGACACCCTTGCACTCCCAGCCCATCGGGCAGTTGAGCGCGCATTCCTGCGTGCAGCGCCGCGCGACGTCGTCTTCCTGCACGGCGATGCAAAGGCTCGACGCGCACTGCGCGTTGGTGTCGCATGGGCAGAAGAACGGCTTCGGGTTGTCGCTGCAGCTCGGCCCGATGACCTCTGGTTCGCTGGTGTCGGTGGCCGCGTCGCCGCTCGTGTCGACCTGCGTGTCGGGTTCGACTGTGTCGAATACGATGACCTCAGGCGTTCCGGTGTCGGGAATGATGACCTCGAGCGCGGTGTCCGGTTCCGCGGTGTCGCCCGTCTGGAGGTCGTCGTCACCGCAGCCCGCGCCGAAGAGGGCGAGCGGAGCCAGTAACGCCATCGCGAGAGCCCGGGCCCCGGCTCGCACCGTGCTGAAGTTTTGGATTGTTAGACGGCGTCGAGGTGATGGGCCCATAGGCGCAGGATCTTAGCAGGGGCCGCGGGCTAAAAGCAACGTGTCCCTGCGGGCCGAGCGCATCTGCGCCGGCGTCGCGTCGGCGTTCCAACCAGAGCTCACGGACGCCCACCACGGTCTGTGCACACGCGGCGATTGACCGGCGCCTTTAGCGGTGTTCAAGATGCGCCCGGATGCCGCCCCAACCGCTCATCGCCGTCAGCCCGAACTACCTCCCGGCCGAGCCGCGCCGCCTCTACCAGGGTAAGCCGCTCGAATACGGCGAGGGCCACCTCGCGTCCGCTGTGAGCCGTGCTGGCGCAATGCCAATCATGGTCTACCGGACCGAGCGGACGAACGGCGAGCTCACCTCCTGGGCCGCTGGTCTCATCGGCCGGGTCGACGGCCTCGTCCTCTCGGGCGGGCAGGACATCGCGCCCGAGACCTACGGCGAGGAGCTCCAGAATCCGAGCTGGGTAGGCGACCCCGACCGCGACGCCTTCGAGCTCGCCCTGTATCGCGCTGCAATCGCTGCCGGCAAGCCGGTCCTCGGCGTCTGCCGTGGCGCCCAGCTCATCGGTGTGGCTGAAGGCGGCTCGCTCTGGCAGGACCTCCCGAGCCTACGTGGCGCCGAACATCCGACCCTCGTTCATCGCGAGCAGGAGCGCTACTGCCGCCTCGAGCACGACCTCGAGATCGCGCGCGGCGACGTCTTCCTCGGGCGCCTCTTCGGTGACGAGCCGCACATCGTCAACACCGTGCACCATCAGGGGTTGCGCCGCGAGCCCACCTCGTTGCGCGTGCTTGCCCGCGCACCCGACGGCGTCGCGGAGTGTTTCGTGCGCGACGACGCCTGGGTGCTCGCCACCCAGTGGCATCCCGAGTGGATGCAGGAACGCGAGAGTCAACGGCGCCTCTTCTCGACCTTCGCCGAGGCCTGCGCCACCCCCGCGGGGCTCCCATGGTGAGTGCCCGCTCGCGTCCAGGCGCTGCTACCAACGCCCTGCTGTCATTGGTGATGATCGGCTCGGCGTGCACTGCCGAGCCAGCCGGCCCCGTCGTCGAGGCCTTGCCCTCGGCCGGGTTCTCGCCGGCCACAGAAGCGCTGCTCTTCGGCTCGTCCACGCGTTGCCGTCAGGCTCAGGACTGCGACTCCCACGCATGTTTGTTCGGCTCCTGCGCCGGCCTCATCACCGTGGACGAGCCATGGCTGACCGCCACCGTCGGCGAGCGCCTGCGCCTCCACCTCGCGAGCCGCCCCGGCGTCGAGGAGCGCCTCGTCCCAATGCTCTCCCAGATGCTGGCCGACGAAAGTAGCGGCCTCGCCTTCCGCGGCCGCGCCGCGCGTGCGTTGGGAGAAATCAACAGCCCCGCTTCGCTGAACAGCCTCGAGGCGTATCTGGTCTCTGCCCCTGGCCCGCTCGCCGAGGTCATCGCGGTCATCCTCGCCCAGCGCGGTCGCCCAGCCGGCGTCGAGCTTCTCATCGAGCTGGCCGTCTCCGACACCTCGGCCCGTGCCATCGAGGCGCTCACCGCACTCGGCGGCCTGGCCGCGAGCCCAAACACAGCCTCGCCCGCTTCCACCACACGTGAGACCGCATTCATCGCGCTCTTGTCGGCCCTCTCCCCGGACATCGACCTCGAGCTCAATCGCGCCGCCATCCGCTCGCTCGCCCGCTTCGGTGACCCACGCGCCATCCGGCCCCTGCGCCGCTTCCTCGTGACCGGCCCGGAGAGCCTCGCGGACGAGGTCGCCGCAGCCCTGCGTAAGCTCACCAACCCCGGCAACGACACGGCCCACGCGGCTGCTTCACTCGGCCCCGACCCGCGCCGCTGGGACGCCTACCTCGACCAGCACCGGCCGCCCGAGCCGCCCGCATATGTGCCCCGGACCCATCGCAGCGAGGACGACCTCGACCTGCCGACGCCCTGAGCCCCGGGGCCGCCCGCCCGCCCAACCCGCCCGCCCGAAAGCCGCACGGATTCGCCATGAACTACGAAGACCTCGACGCGATCTCGCTCGCAGCCCTGGTGCGCAAGAAGGAGGTCTCTCCACGTGACCTCGTCGAAGAAGCCATCGCTCGTATCGAGCGCTTCGATGGCCGCATCAACGCAGTCGTCTGGCGCTCGTTCGAACGCGCCCGCCGCCACGCCGAGACGGGCGCCCCGGGCGCGAACCCGGAGTCGCCATTCTTCGGTGTCCCCTTCCTCCTGAAGGACCTCATGGCCCAGGACGAAGGCGAGCCCTCGAGCTACAGCACGAAGCTCCTCGACACCTGGCGCGCACCCCACGATTGCGAGCTCGTCGCCCGCTACAAACGCGCCGGGCTCATCATCCTCGGCCGCACCAACACCCCCGAGTTCGGGATCTACGGCGTCACCGAGCCCGCCCTGCGCGGCCCGACACGTAATCCCTGGAACCTCGCCCACACGCCCGGCGGCTCGTCTGGCGGCTCGTCCGCGGCCGTCGCGGCGCGGTACGTCCCAGCGGCCCATGGCGGCGATGGCGGCGGTTCGATTCGGATCCCCGCCTCACACACCGGCCTCGTCGGCCTCAAGCCCACCCGCGCCCGCAACCCGTCGGGCCCCTATTCCGGCGAGCGCTGGGCCGGCTTCGTAGCCGAACACGCGCTCACCCGCACCGTCCGCGACTCCGCGGCCCTGCTCGATGCCACCCACGGCCCTGACCTCGGCGCCCCCTACGATGTCCGCCCGCCCATGCGCCCCTTCCTCGAAGACGCGCTCATCGGTGCCGCCGGCAAAGGCCGCCGCCTCACCATCGCCGTCAGCGTCGAGCCGCTCTTTGGCTCGACCATGCACCCCGACAACGTCGAGGCAGCGCTGGCCGCCGCGCGCCTGGCCGACAGCCTCGGTCACCACGTCATCGAGGCCCGCCCGACCTTCGACAAAGAGCCGCTCGTCAAAGCCTACTTCACGGTCATCGCGGCCAGCACCAACCTCGCTGTGCGCACCGCTGCAGAATACGCACGTCGCGCCCCGGATGTCCGGGATTTCGAAGCGCCAACGTGGATGCTGAAGCTCATCGGCGACAAGATCACGGCCGGCGAGTATGCGCACGCCCTTCAGACCATCCAGCTCGCGCACCGCAAGATCGCCCCGTTTTTTGAGGCCCACGACGTCTTCCTCACGCCGACCGCGGCGAAGCCCCCGGTCGAGATTGGCGCCTTCGCCCCGAACCCCGCGCAGAAGCTCCTGATGTCGGCGCTCGCGGCGGCCCCGGCGCGTCCGCTGCTGTTACGCGCGCTGGCGACGCTCGCCAAATCGGCGCTCGACGCGACGCCGAACACGATGCTCTTCAACCTGACGGGGCAGCCGGCCCTCTCGTTGCCGCTGCACTGGAACGCGAGCGGCCTGCCCATCGGCACGCAGTGGGTCGGGCGCTTCGGCGAAGAGTCGACGTTGTTCCAGCTCGCCGCCGAGCTCGAGGTCGCGGCCCCCTGGGCCAATCGTAAGCCGGCGCTCTTGTCGAGCCCGCCCGCCTGAGCCGTCTTCTCCGCGTGCCGCTCTCAGCGCGGCATGATCATCTCTTCCGGGAGCAGTCGATGCTTGTCGACCTCCGGGAAGATGACATCGAGGTACTCGGCCAGCCTCTCGTTCGTGGGCCCGTAGCCGTTCTGGTAGAGCAGGAGCTCGAGCTCGCGCACGATATCGCGTGCCCGCTGGTAACGCTTGGGCGGGTCACGCTCGAGCATGATGCGCATGATGCGCTCGATCTCCGGCGAAATCGCCGGGTTCCAGTCGCGTGGCGACGGCAGCTCACCCTTGTCGTGCAAGGCGATGGCCTCGTCGATGGTCTCGACCGGGTAGACCTGCTCGCCGGTCAGGAGCTCGAACAGCACGAGCCCGAGCGTGAAGATGTCGCTGCGCGCGTCGATGGGCAGCCCCTTGGCCTGCTCGGGCGACAGATACGGCGCCTTGCCAAGGATCTCGTCGTCACGGTGGGCGCGTCTGGCACTGCGGGCCTTGGCGATGCCGAAGTCCGCGAGCTTCACGACCCCGCCCCAGCTCACGAAGATGTTCACCGGGCTCACGTCCCGGTGCACGAGGAACAGCGGGCGGCCGTCGGGGCCACGCTTCTCGTGCGCATAGGCCAGCGAGCGGGCGACCCGTGAGACGATGAACACGGCGAGGTTGGGCGGCAGGTAGTCGTTGCGCTCGTCGAGGCGTGTATTGAGGTCTTCCAGCGTCACGCCGTGGACCCACTCCATGATGATGGCGAGCGAGCCAGCCCAGTCGACCAGCTGATAGACCTGCTGGATGTTCTCGTGGATGAGCGTCGCGACGAGCTTGGCCTCGTCGATGAACATGTCGCGGAAGTAGTAACGGTCCAGCAGCTCACGCTTGATGGTCTTGATGCCGACGGTCTTCGAGAAGCCGGACACCCCCATCTGGTCGGCGAGGAAGACCTCGCCCATGCCGCCCTCCGCCACCTTGCGGATGATCTTGTAGGCGCCAATCGTCTGGAACTGGGTCTCGTCCATCCTCGCCTCTCGCCCCGACCGATGTCACCGGGCGCCGACCTCGACGTTGCACATTGTCATCGAGTCGTCGGGCCAGCGCTTTCTTGACCTTGTGATGAAACACCGAGCCCATAACAAACGCAAGGGCTCATGGGCTGCGGACCTCTGCGGCGAACCCTCGAGCTACGTTACGGCAGGACGAACCACGCCTCGTTGGTCGACCACGAGTCCCGCGCGTAGGTGTTGAAGTCGCGCGTCGAGAAGGCGTCGATGTCGAAGTTGCGGTTGAGCACACGCAAGACCTCGAGCCGGTAGCGGCCGCCAGCCAAGGGGGCGAGCCCGGCCGCCGCCTGCAGGTCGGGCAGGGTGGCGGTCGTCTGACTGCCGTCCACGATGAGTGTCCAGACCGTGATGGACGCATCCGGCGTGAGCGCGAGCCGCGTGTACTGGTTGGCCGGCCCTGTGAAGGTCCAGGCAAAGACGAGGTCGACGAGGTTCATCTCGTGAAGCGGCGCCGTGATGATGGGGAAGTGCAAAAACGGCCCGAGGATGAAGGCAGCACTTCCGACGACCCGGGTCGTGCCGTCCGGCAGGCTCACGACGCCATGCGCCTTCGAACGATAGTCCGGGATGGTCTCGCTGAAGAGGGCAGCGGTATCCTGGCCACGCAGCGCCACTCCGTTGTCGCCTACGACGATCAGCGTGCCCTCGGCGTCTTCGGTGAGCGCCGTCAGACCCTGGGTGGTCGGCGAGGGGACCACCGTGAGCGTCGCGACCGAGTCGCCGCGCACGATGAGGCCGTCGTCTCCGACCAGCACCAGCTCGCTTCCCGAGCCGCTGGGGCGGACCAGTCCGGCCCGCAGCGTGCTCGTAATCGGCAGGGGGACGAGCGTCGCCGAGCCCGTTGTCGGGTCGAGCAAGAAGACCCGTCCGCCCGTCGCGGCGGCGACGATGCCCTCGGGCGTCTCGACCAGGGCCCGTACCTCTTGCAGGGTCGGCCCGCCGATGACCGACCAGGTGTTCGTCGCCCGATCCAGCGCCCGCAGCCTCACGCGGCCGGCCGCATATACCGTCGTCGGGGTGGCGAGCACGGCGCCGAAGTCGTCAAAGGGGGCTGTGACCTGATTCCACGCGACGCCGTCCCAGTGGCGCACCGTTCCCGCATCGCCGACAGCCCAAGCATCGCGTCCGCCTGTGCCGTGAATTGCGTTGAGGTTTTCGACGGTTCCGCTGGTCTGCGCGCTCCAGGAGACGCCCGAGAACAAGAGGACCCGCCCCTTCTCGCCGACCGCCCACACCCGTGTGCCCTCGGCATCATCGGCCATGAAGGCGCCATAAAGGTCGACCGCGACCTGGCTTCCCTCGAGCCGCCAGCCGGCCTCATCCCGAACGGGGAAGCGGTCCTCGACGATAGACTTCACGTACTGGACGAGGTTGTAGCTGCGAGGCTGGAAGCCGGCGTTGTTGGCCGGGGCCAGCGTCGTATAGAGGAAGTAGGTCGCGTCGTAGAGGGCGCCCGACAGGCTCGTCAGCTGGTTTGGCGCGACCCAGAGCGAGTCGCCGCGGTCGACACCGACGTCGATGGGCACGAGCGCCCGCGAGAACGGAATGACGCCGTCCGCGCCGAGGTCGAGGCTGATGACCAGATTAGGTGGCTGAAGTCCGGCCGACCAGGTCGGTGGGTCTTCCAAACGGAAGCGAAAGCTGCGTGTGAGCGGGTGGTTCAGCTCGACATCGAGCCCGTTCATCTGTGCGCCAGCCGTCGTGGTGATTTGCCGCCGCACACCCATGACCGTCGGCAGGAACATGCCCTGGTCGTCCTGATAGCCGCCAAAACAATAGATGGCCATGTCGCCAAGACGCCGCGAGTCGAGCTCGAAGGTGCCCGCATCGTCGACCCAACCCCTTGTCTGGATTGGGTATTCGTAGCCGAACAGGCTCGTCGAGGTGACGTTGCAGTAGGCGCGGCGAGTGCCCGGCGAAGGCAAGCAGCGCGCCCCGGCCGAGCTCGCGGCACAGGTATAGCCCGCCGGACAGGTCTCGGCACCGGCCTCACAGGCGGCGGCGCATCGGAACTGGTCCACGCCGGACCCCGGCGCCTGGAAGTCGATACACGCAAACCCCGGATCACCGCCGCAGCCGCCGTCCGGAAGTGCCGGGTCACACGCGGCGCAGTGGCTCGTCTCGGGGATTGCTCGCGCCTCACAGCTCCCGGGCGGGGCGATGACATACTTGTCGAGCCCGATGACGCGGCCCCTCAGGACGGCGTTGGGCGGGATGGTGCCAGGATTGCCCGAACCGCTACCGGACGAGGGCGGAGGCGTCGGGTTCTGGTTCAAGAGCACGGTCACGTTCTCGGCGTCGAAGCGCACCACCGAGTAGGCGGTGAAGCCGTCGCGGCTGGCAGTGACCTCGACCGGACCGTATAGGCCGGGCCCCGATAGGGTGACCTGGCCGGCGTCGTTGGTGAAGCCGCGCCAGGGCCCCTGCGGGTCGTGGCCGACGAGAACAAAGGCCCCTTCGACCGGGCCGTACCCGCCCGAGCCCCAGACCGTCACGTTGAGCGTGCCGGCGATGGGCGGGCCCCAGGTGCCACCCGTGCCGCTGCGCGGGTCGAAGCTCGTGAAGAGGCGCTCACGAAGGGCGCGCCGGGGCTCGGTCGGCCCAATGGGGTCGTCGGGCCCCTCGCCGTCGGGATTGGGGCCCAGATCCGAGACCTCCGCGTCATGCACGCCCACCGGCAAGCGGGGGCTGCGAACATGGAGCTCCGCCGAGCTGACGAAAGCGATGGGTGGGCAGGGCTCACCCCCGATAAAGACCTGTGTCGTCGGGGTAAAGCCTTCTCCAAAAATCCGAAGCCAGGTTCCGCCGGCCTGAGCGCCAATCGACGGGCTGATGAGCGACAACCCGAGCCGTTCCGAGGTGTAGTCGAAGGCCCTGTCCAGGCGTGCCGTCAGCCCCGAGGCGCGTACGACGACGTCGGCCAGGCCCGCGGCCCCCGGAGGCGTGCGAACGGTGGCGCGGTTGGGCCCCAAGACCTCGATGGCCGTGGCGGTGAGGGCACCTACGGTGACACTCATGCCTGGCGAGAACCCGCGACCGCTGAGCTCGAGCAGCGTCCCACCTTCGAGTGGGCCCGACGACGGGGTGACCGAGCTCAACGCGAGCGGGCTTGGCTCCATATAGACGAAGCGCCCGGCTGTGACGGGGCCGGCCGCGCTGGTCGAGACCGTCACAACGACCTCGCCGGAGCCAGGCGGCGCCGTCACGACGATACGTCCACCCGCCTCGTCCACCTCGACGAGCGTGGCTTCGGTGTTGCCGAAGCGGACCCGGACCGACCCGTAGGCGAGACCATGACACGCCAGCTCGACGCGGGTGCCGCCAGCGACCGGTCCACTCGCCGGCGCGATATGGCTACATGCAAGGATGAGCGGGTCGACGTCGTCTGGCCGATACGCGAACGCCGAGGCCAGGGTGGCCACACCCGCGCGGGTCGCGACCGACACGTCGACTACGCTGTCTTCGACTGCAGGCGCCGGGGCCACGACTGAAAGCATCCGCCCGTCACGTGACGCGTCCTTCACCTCGGCAGGGCTGCCTCCAAACGTCACCTCGGAGTCCTCGCCAAGCCCTTCGCCGCTCAGCGTGACGAGCGTGCCTTCATGACCCACGACAGGTGAGAGGCCTGAGAGGATCGGCGGGCGCACATAGAGGAAACCCAGCGGCAGCGCGGCCGTCCCGTTGATGCCGACGGCGTGGACGGCGACCTCACCATAATGACCCGGGGGCAGGATGCCGCGCACGAGCCCGCCGTCGATGACCGCCTGCGACAGGGCAGGGCGCCCATCGAAGTAGATCTTGGTGTCGGGGGTGAAGCCGCTGCCGTACACAGCGACCGGGATGCCGCCATCGGTCGGGCCGTCGACCGGGTCGAGGTGGGTGATGGCGATGGTGTCGAAGTAGCGGAAGGCGCCGGGCAGGGTGTCTGGATCGGCGTTGGCGCGTGGATGGAAGACGGTGACATCGACGCGGCCAGCGGGGCGGGGCGGGAGGCGCACAACCGCCGCTGTCGAGCTCACGACGAACAGGTCGCTCGCGGGCGACTCTCCAAAGAGGACCTCGAGCCCCTCGCGGAACCCGGTCCCCAGAACGAGGACGTCGATGCCACCGCCGACGGGGCCCTCCTCCGGGTCTACGGACGTGATGGTGACCGGCGCGTCTTCGGCCGGCGTAAGGTCTGGGTCCTCGGGTGATGGCCAGCTCGGGTCGCCGGGCGGCGGCAAGAGCGGCGGCGCCCCGGATTCGGGCACGAGGTCGCTGCATCCGACGAGCGAACCGATGGAAAGGACCAACGCGAGCATGCACATGGGAGCCGGTCGGGGGGACCAGGTTCTGGGCGACATCGAGCGCTCCCTCGGCGGCTTGGCGGGCCGGGCGGCCAGTGGCGGGCGAAACAGCCCGCACCGGGGCACTATCGAAACCGCTGCGTCCCATGTCAACGACGGGCCGAGAGTTGTGCCGTCCGGAACGCCGAACCACACTTGGAAACGCGTTTGGCCTGCGCCGGGCCAGGGGTTTCCATGACAGCGCTCGCAGGTGTGGTAGCTTGTGCGGACGCGACTCTTTCGAATCGCAGGCCCTGAACCGAAGCCCCCCTCGCCCCGCATCCACTGCATCCATCGCAGTCGGCGAATCCATGACGCTCCACCCCGAGTTCACAGCCCGTCACGTCGCAGCGATGATCAACGCCCGTTGCCCCGGCAACAGACGGCTCGCGGAAACGGCAGTGCGTTGCCCACCTGGTGCCTTCGCCCAGGTCTCCCGGGTCCGCCGCTCCCGCCTCCGTTGGCCGGGTTGCGTTTCCACGGGCATCGACAGCGCGGCCGAACCAGACATGGCCCGTATCCCGGACGAGGAGACTCCGTGTCGGTTTCCATCCCCGAATCCAGCGCGCTCGACAAGGTCACGAGCTACCTGCAGCACGCGCGTCCGTGGGGGAACGGCGTGACCGCGCCGCGCAGCAAGCCTGCTCCCGCCGAAGCCGAGCTCGAGGTGCCGACCTTCGAGGCGATCTATCGTGAGCAGCGTGGGCGCCTCCTCGCCGTCGTGCGCAGCGTCATCGGGGACAGCGACGAGCTCGAGGACGTCCTGCAGCTCGTCTTTATCGAAATTCACCGCTGCCTCCCGCGCTTCGAGGGGCGCTCGCGGTTGTCGACCTGGCTCTATCGCATCTCTGTCAACGTCGCCCTGCAGCACCTGCGCAAGCGACGTCGTAAGCGTTGGCTCGTCCTCGGAGCGGCCGGCGACGAGGAGAAGCGGCACGTGTCGCTGGTCGATGACAACCTGCGACTGGAAGACCGCCAGCTGCTGCGCGAGGTGGAACGCGCCCTCGACGTGCTCAGCGATAAGAAACGTGTCGTGTGGCAGCTTCACGAGCTCCAGGGTCTCGAGCCCCACGAGATCGGGGAAATCCTCGACATCCCAATGAACACGGTTCGCTCCCGCCTGCTCGCCGCCCGCAAGGAAGTGATGGAAGACCTGGAGCGTCGCGGCATCCTCGCTGCGAAGTCCGGCAGGCCCGGCCGGCCTGGCACGCCGGACAAAGGACAAGGCTCATGAGTCCGACAAACCCTGACCCAAGCGGCCGCCGCGACGTAAGCGGCGGAGTGGACGGGCGGTGCACCGCGGTGAGCTCCGCTCTTGTCAATGCCATCGCCCTCGAAGAGCTGGCCGACGGGGAGCTGTCCCACGCGGAGGCGTGCCCCGACTGTGGCGCGCTGCTGGCGCGTTATCGAGAGCTGGCGGTGCTCACCTCGCGTACGCGAAGAGCTCTCGAGCAGACTCGGCCGGCCCTCGATGCGCGTGCCTGGGAGCGCATTCGAGACGCCGTCGAGCGCGACTCGCGGCGCTCCTTTGGAGCACGCGTCGCCGAGCTCTGGCACGAACGTAAGTCGTGGTTCGTCGGTGTGCTCGTGGTCGCGACGGCGGCCCTTGTCGTGTTCGCGCTCCGATCGCCGCCGTCCGATGAATCTGTTGAATCTGTTCATGGTGTCGAAGTTGCTGGGGGAACATCCGGGTTCGAAGCGGCGCCTGCCGGAGTCGGTGTAGCGAAGGAGGTCGCTGCCCCTCCCGCGCCCGCTCCAGTCGAGGCGGGAGTCGGGTCGCCTGTGCCATCGCCTTCGGTCGCCCCGACCGAGCAGGCGGTCGCGGTCATCGCGGCCGCCGAAGGTGGCGCGGCGCTCGACCTGGTTGAAGGCGGCATCGTGGACGCGGCCTCGGGACCCCGAATGCTCACGCTGTACGGCCGCCACGTGGTCGAGGTCGGCGAAGGCGCGGCCCTCCGGGTGGTCCAGCTCTCGCCGTCGGGAATCCGGCTCGAGGTGGAGCGCGGCGTCGCGACCTTCGAAGTGAATCGTGCCCAAGGTGAGGCCCCGTTCAGGGTGGCCGCCGGCGACGTCACGGTCGAGGTGCGCGGCACCATTTTCTCAGTCGGAAGGCGTGCGACGGACGTCACCGTGAGCGTCGAGCGTGGGCGGGTCGCGGTCATGCGTAACGGGCAGGGCGCGCAGGACGAGGTCGAGGTCTCGGCGGGTGAACGTGTCGTCTTCCCGACGATCGATCTGTCGCTCGGGCCGACTCCAGGGAGCGAGGCTCGTATTTCCACGCCTGGGACGCCGCGTAAGGCACATTCCAAGCGCCCCAAGCCCGAGCGTATGGTCGAGGTCGAGGTCGGTCATGCTGCCATGAAGGACCCCCGGACCAGCGTGATGGAAGCCTCCGAGGTGTCGAACCTCATTCCGGCGATCCTCGGTGCGGTTCGGGCCGGGCGATGTGTCCAGGCTCTCAACGCGCTCGATCAGATCTCGCAAGCCGTCGAGGGCAAGCTGCCGCGCAGGGCGCTCTGGCTGACCGCTTACTGCCAACGTCAGCTCGGCAACCTCGAACGCAGCCGCGCTCTGTTCACACGTTATGGCGCGACCGGTCCGTGGGCCGTCCCGTCAGGCGACGAGCTACCGCCGCTCCCCTGAAGGCGCCCGCACGTTGCGGCCAGAGCTCGCGCTACCGCTGCAATCGCAGATCACGCGTCAGACGCGCTGAACCCTCAGCGCTCGTGGCACACCCGCGCCCACCGGCTGGAAACGAACCCGTGAGCCCGCGCGCAGCTCGCCAGAGGCGCTCACTACGTCGTCCATGGCGAAGTAGATGAGCTCGCCCGAGGCCGACCGGATGAAGCCGCAGGCCGCCTCGAGGGAGACCCTGACGAGTCGACCGACCTGCCAGCGGGCCGTCACCGGCCGCGTCCGTCCAGCTGGGTTGCGTGTCAACTCCGTCACCGTTTCGTGACCTTGGTCACGTTCCGTCGACGCAATGGATGTGCTGTCGTCGCTTTCGGATTCCACGCGTATACTCCCGGCCGTTTGCCGCGCCGATGTGGAACATCGACAGCCTGCGCAGACGACATATTCCTGTTCGGCACAACACGCCAAAATCCCAAGGCTCGTGGAAACCAAACGATGACCAGCTCTGAAACCGGCGCGATGAAAGAGCCAGCTCCCGGCCAGGAGATATCGGCCTCACAGCTCTATCTGAACCCCGAGCTGTCGCTGCTCGCCTTCCACGAACGTGTGCTGCTGCAGGCGACCCGTCAGGACATCCCGCTGCTCGAGCGCCTACGCTTCCTGTCGATCTCGATCACCAACCTCGACGAGTTTTTCGAGGTCCGTGTCTCGTCCATCAAGCAGCAAGCAACCTACGGCGTCGGCTCACCCGGGCCCGACGGCCGCCGCCCTCGCGAGGTCCTGGCCGAGGTCGCCCGCCGCGCACACGCGCTCGTCGACGAACAATACCGGCTGCTCAACGACGTGTTGCTGCCCGAGCTCAAGCACCACGGTATCCGGATACTCGAGCCCGAGGATTGGACCCCGGAACAAAAACGTTGGGTCCGCGCCCACTTCGAAGGCGCCGTTCTGCCGCTCCTGACCGCGACCGCGCTCGACCCGGCGCACCCCTTCCCGAACGTCGTCAACAAGCGCCTCAACTACATCGTCGAGCTCTCGGGCGCCGACGCGTTTGGCCGCGAAGCCAACATCGCCATCGTTCCCATCCCCGCGCCCCGCGCTCTGGCAAGGCTCATTCGTGTCCCAGACAGCCTCACTGACGGACACCCCTGGGTCTTCGTGCTCCTGTCGTCTGTCATCGAGAGCAACGCCGGCCTGCTCTTTCCAGGCATGGAGGTGCGCGGCTCCTACCAGTTCCGACTCACGCGCAACTCGGATCTGTGGGTCGACGAGGAGGAGGTCGACGACCTGCTCCACGCCATCGCCGGCGAGCTGCCCCGCCGCAACTTCGGCGACGCCGTGCGCCTCGAGGTCGACCGCTGGTGCCCGGAGCCGCTCGCCCGTTTCCTGCTCGACGAGTTCGAGCTCACCCAGGACGAGCTCTACCGGACCGACGGCCCGGTCAATCTGCATCGGGTCTCGGGCCTCGCCGGTGAGGTCCAGCTCGCCCACCTCAAGTTCCCGCCCTTCATCCAGTCGACCCCGCCCCGCCTGCAGAACGAGCCGGACATGTTCGCCGTCATCCGCTCGGGCGACATCCTGCTCCACCACCCCTACCAGTCGTTCAACCCGGTGGTGGACCTGCTCAAGCGCGCCGCAAAGGACCCCGACGTCCTCGCCATCAAGATGACCCTGTACCGGACCGGCGAGAACTCGCCCATCACCGATGCGCTCATCGACGCGGCCGAACGCGGCAAGGACGTCACGGTCGTCGTCGAGCTGCGGGCCCGTTTCGACGAAGAGAACAACATCGACATCGCACAACGCTTCATGGCCGTCGGCGCGACAGTGGCCTACGGGGTCGTCGGTAGGAAGACCCACGCCAAGATGCTCGTCGTCACGCGGCGCGAAGGCGACCGCCTGCGCTCCTATGTCCACCTGGGGACGGGCAACTATCACACGAGAACGGCGAATCATTACACGGACTTCGGCCTCATTTCGGCGGACGAGGGACTGTGCGCCGATGTGCACGACCTCTTTCGCCAGCTCACCGGGCTCGGTCGTCTGCCGCCGCCGCGAAAGCTCGTGGCTGCGCCGTTTGCCTTGTCGGACCACCTGGTCGCGATGTTCGAGGCCGAGATGGCCGCCGCGCGCGACGGGCGCGAGGCCTGGATCGTCGCGCGCATGAACTCGCTTGGCGACCCGACCATCATCGAGGCCTTGTACCGGGCGTCGCAAGCGGGGGTGCGGGTCGACCTCCTGGTGCGCGGCATCTGCGCGCTCAGGCCCGGCGTCCCGGGTGTGTCGGAGAACATCCGGGTGCGCTCGGTGGTCGGGCGTTTTCTCGAGCATTCACGGGTCTTTGCGTTCTGCGCGGGCGGCGACCTGAAGGTCTCCATGAGCTCGGCCGACTGGCTCACCCGAAACCTCCAGCGGCGCGTCGAGACCTGTGTCCCCATCGAGGATCCAGCTCTGAAGCGGCGTGTCTTCGAGGAGGGGCTCGAGGTCTACTTCAAGGACGACATCGACGCCTGGGAGCTCGGCTATGACGGGGTCTATCGCCGTGTCGGCGCCCAGGGCGAGCCGCGCAACTCGGCGCAGGCCATGTTGCTCGCCCGGCACGCCGAGCGACGCTGACGAGGCAGTCGTTCGCAGGTCTTGCCACGACCAGGTGCGGGCCCGTCCCGCCTTGACGCGACGCGGGTGCGATGATAGCCGCAGGGCCCGGGTCAGGGTCGCCTTGCGTCGTTCTGACCGACCAGCGTGTGGGTGTCAGACACCGCCCCGTCAGGAGCTTTCTCATGAAGATCATTCAGCCTTTGGCCGCCTTTCTGGCGGCCTCCAGCTTCATCGCCTGTGGCGGTGGTGAGGGTGTCAAGATCGGCGCCGTCCTGCCCATGTCCGGCACCACCGCGACCTTTGGCGAGGAGTGCTACAACGGCATGGTGCTCGCCGCTGAAGAGATCAACGCCAAGACGGGTGAAGGGCCCAAGCTCAACCTCGTCCTGAAGGACGACAAGGGCGACTCGAACGAGACCTCGAAGCTCGTCGAGCAGCTCGCGGTGATCGACGGCGTGAGTGCCATCGTTGGCTCCGTCGCCTCGACCAACTCGATCAAGGGCGGCAAGACCGCGCAAGAGCTGCAGGTCCCGATGATGTCGCCCGCGTCGACCAACGTGGACGTCACCAAGGGCCGCGACTACGTGAGCCGCCTGTGCTTCATCGACCCGCTCCAGGGCAGCGTGCTCGCGAAGCTGTCGCTGGGTGATCTCGGCAAGAAACGTGCGGTCGTCATCATCGACCGGGCCAGCGACTTCTCGGTCGGCCTCGCCGCGAGCTTCCGCGAGACCT
The DNA here is from genome assembly GCA_942493285.1 of uncultured Myxococcia bacterium. Classification (GTDB taxonomy): domain Bacteria; phylum Myxococcota_A; class UBA9042; order PHBI01; family PHBI01; genus WYBB01. The sequence continues at coordinate 2,411,082 of OW818691.1, read as the reverse complement.
TCACCGCTGGCGGCGGTGTCATCGCCGGCGAAGAGAGCTTCACGGCTGGTGAGAGCGACTTCTCGGCCCTCATCACGAAGGTCGTCGCAGCGGCCCCCGACGTCATCTTCATCCCCGCCTATTACGCCGAAATCGGCGCCATGCTGCGCCAGGCCGGCGACAAGTGGAACACCATCCCAGTCGTCTCGGGCGACGGGCTCGACTCCCCGGATCTCTTCAAATTGATGGGCAATTATGCGGGGCCCGTCTATATGTCGACCCACTTCGCCCCCACCGACACCGACCCGCGTGTTCAGGACTTCGTGAAAAAATACACGGCCAAGTTCGGCAAGACGCCGGGCTCCATGGCGGCGCTCGGCTACGACTCGGCCTACTTCATGTGGGATGCCGTGAAGCGCGCTGGCAGTGACGACCGCAAGGCCATTCGCGACGCCATCGCGACGGCGAAGGCCTTCCCGGCGGTGACCGGCAACATCACGCTCGACGCTGACCGCAACGCCATCAAAGACGTGGTCATCCTGAAGATGGGCAAGGGCGACTGGCTCTTCCACTCCCGCATCCCCGCGCAGTGACGAGGGCCGCGTCTTGAACGGCCTGTCGAACGGTCTGGCGAATGGTCTGGCGAGCCCGCTGATGTGGGGCATGGATACTCTCGCCGATGTCGGCGCGGCCGGTGCCAACGCAGTGGGCGAGTCCGCGGGCGGCGGGATCTACATCTTCGACCAGCTCCTGAACGGCCTGTCCGTCGGCAGTATCTATGCGTTCATCGCGCTCGGGTACACGATGGTCTACGGCATCATCAAGCTCATCAACTTCGCCCACGGCGAGTTCTTCATGGTGGGCTCGATGGTCGGCTACTTCATCTTCGAGTCGGTCGGACCGTCGCTCGGGATGGGGCAGGGCGGCTCGGTCGTGTTCGCGATCCTGATGTCGATGATCACCGCGGCCATCGCGACCGGCGTGCTCGCCGTCATCACCGAGCGGCTGGCCTATCGGCCGCTGCAGAACGCGTCGCGCATCGCGGCGCTGCTCACCGCGTTGGGCGTCTCGATTCTCCTGCAGAACCTCGCGGCGCGCCTGTTCACGGCCGAGCAGAAGGGCTACCCCGATATCCTGCCGCCGGCCTGGAAGCAGATCATCGTCATCGGCTCGCTCGTCATCGCGTTCGCGGCGTTGATGCTCATCGTCAAGCGGACCGAGCTCGGGCGAGCCATGCGTGCGGTCAGCTACAACTTCGAGACGGCCCGCCTCATGGGCATCGAGGCCGGCCGCGTCATCGCCTGGACCTTCTTCATCGGAGCCTTCTGCGCGGGCATCGGCGGCGTCATCTGGGGCCTGCGCTATGGCAACGCCAACCCCTTCATGGGCGCCATGCCAGGCCTGAAAGCCTTCATCGCAGCGGTCATCGGCGGCATCGGCTCGCTGCCCGGCGCTCTGCTCGGCGGCCTCATGCTGGGTGTCCTCGAGGTCCTCATCGTGGCGTTCCTGCCGAGCGAGTACACGGGCTACAAAGACGTCGTCGCGTTCCTGGCGCTCATCGCCATCCTCACGCTGAAGCCTCAAGGCCTGCTCGGCCGCTTCGAAGGCCAGAAGGTATGAGCGTCGACCGCACAGCCCGGGGCGACCGGGTCGAAGAGCTGGTCAGGGTGGTCAACATGGGGGCAAGCCGATGCTGACCTTCATCCTCGGGCACATCGCCGACCTCGGCATCCTCATCATGCTTGCGCTCGGCCTGAACCTCATCAACGGGTTCACGGGCATGTTCTCGCTCGGCCACCACGGCTTCTTCGCGGTGGGGGCCTACGCGGCCGCGGCCTTCGCGATGTTCGCCGTGCCCGACGGCGGGGTCATCGCCTGGTTCGGCTCGCTGTTCGTGGGCGTGTTTGCCGCCATGGTCTCGGGCGTCCTGCTCGGCATCCCCTGCCTGCGCCTCAAGGGCGACTATCTCTGCATCGTCACCTTGGGATTCGCTGAGATCATTCGGCAAATCGCCACCAACACCGAAGCCCTCGGAGCGGCCCGCGGCCTGCAGGACCTGCCCGAGCTCCTCGTCATGCGTTCGGGTGACACCCGTACCGACTTCTACCTGCTCTATACCGGCATCATCATCATCGCGACCGTCGGTACCTACTGGCTGTGCAGGAACCTCATCCGGTCTGCCCACGGGCGTAACCTCATCGCCATCCGCGAGGACGAGGTCGCGGCCGAGCTCGTCGGCGTCAACCTCACGAAGAGCAAGGTCATGGTCTTCGTCGTCGGCGCGGCCATGGCCGGCCTCGCGGGGGCTCTCTACGCGCACCTCAAGCTCGGCGTCGAACCCAAGGAGTTCAACCTGGACAAGGGTGTCTACATCCTGCTCTTCGTCGTGCTCGGCGGCTCGGGGTCGTTGTCCGGCACGGTGATGGCGGGTGTCGTCCTGTACATCCTCGACAAGATCATCCTGAACCTCATGCCCACAGCCATCCAGGAGTGGCGCCAGGTGTTGTTCGCCTTGTTGTTGATCGTGCTCATGATCTACCGGCCCGGTGGAATCATGGGCAACCGCGAGGTCACCGAGACGCGGCTCTGGAAACGGCTGTTTTCGCGCAAGCGGGAGGGCGATGCCCATGGCTGAGCATATCGCGGCAGGCTTTGGCCGACCCGGCGAGCGGCTCCTCGAGCTCTCGGGAGTGACCAAACGATTCGGCGGACTCACGGCCGTGTCCGACGTGAGCCTGGCACTCGACGCGGGCGAGGTCGTCGGCCTCATCGGCCCCAATGGTGCCGGCAAGACGACCGTCTTCAACCTCGTGACCGGTGTCTATCAGGTCTCCGAGGGCTCCATCCGGGTCGCCGGGCGGGTCACCGCCGGACTGACGCCGGACCGCATCACGGCACTCGGCATTGCGCGGACCTTTCAGAACATCCGCCTTTTTCGGGAGATGTCGGCGCTCGACAACGTCAAGGTCGGCTTCAACTTATCGAACAATTACGGGGTCTTCGCGGGCTTCTTTCGCACCCGCAAGATGCGTGAGCGTGAGGTCCACGTCCACGCCGAGGCGATGAAGCTGCTCGTGACGATGGGCCTTGGTGACCTCGCCGACGAGAAGGCTGGCAGCCTCGCCTACGGTCCACAACGCCGGCTGGAGATCGCCCGGGCGCTCGCCACCGGGCCGCGCCTCCTCATCCTCGATGAGCCCGCGGCGGGGATGAACCCGCAGGAGAAAGCCGAGCTCTCGAAGATGATCGGCGACATCCGCCGCAACTTCGGGCTGACGCTCCTGGTCATCGAGCACGACATGAAGTTCGTCATGGGCATGTGTGAGCGCATCATCGTGCTCGACTACGGGCGTGTCATCGCGCGCGGCACACCTGACGAGATCCGGCGCGACCCGGCCGTCATCGCGGCCTACCTCGGCGCGGATGACCCGGTCATGCCCGACTCGCCCCACCCGGTTGGCCCGCCCGACCTCGCAAATCAACCCGCTTCTACAAGCGGGGAGGTCGCGTCATGACGGTCGTGCTCAAGGTCGACGACATCCACGTCTATTACGACAACATCCATGCGTTGAAGGGTGTCACTCTCGAGGCGCGTGAAGGCGAAATCGTTTCGCTCATCGGCGCCAACGGGGCCGGCAAGACGACCACCCTGCGCGCCATCATGGGGCTCAACCCGCCGCGCACGGGCACCGTCACCTATCTGGGGCGCGACATACGCGCCATGCGCACACCCGACCGGGTGCGTGAGCGGCTCGTCCTGTGCCCCGAGGGGCGTCAGATATTCGCCAACCTCACCGTCGGCGAGAACCTGCGCATCGGCGCCTACACCCGTAAAGACCACGCGCAGGTCAAAGACGACATCGAGCACGCCCTGTCGTTCTTTCCACGCTTACGTGAGCGCTGGTCGCAGCTCGGTGGGACGTTGTCGGGCGGCGAACAGCAGATGCTCGCGATGGGGCGGGCGCTCATGGCGCGGCCGAAAGTGCTGCTCCTCGACGAGCCGTCGATGGGGCTCGCACCCCTGTTCGTGAAGCAGATCTTCGAGATCATCAAACGTGTCCGTGAAGAAGGCGTGACCGTGCTGCTGGTCGAGCAGAATGCCCACGCGGCGCTTGCCATCGCGAGTCGCGCCTACGTCCTCGAGACCGGCGAAGTGACGCTGTCCGGCAGTGCGAAAGACCTCGCTGACAATCCCGAGGTCAAGGCCGCCTACCTCGGACTCTGAGACGGAGGCTGATGTGGCTGATGTGCCTGGTGCGATAGAAGTTGAAGGTAAGCCGAAACGGACCTCGAAGCTGGTGGTGGGTGTCGGGGTGTTGGTCCTCGGCATCGCCGCGCTGGTGATCATCTTCATGCGCACCTGCGGCCCAGCGGGGCCGGCCGGGGTCACCCGCTTCGGCTACGGCGCTCTGGCCTTGCCAGACGCCGGGAACGGGCCCGAGGCCCTGGTGCTCGGCCGCAAGAACGAGGAGACCGGGAGTCGTTTCTTCCTCGAGGTCGTGACGCCCGACGAGCTGCGCTGGGACGTCGAGACCACACCCCTGCGGGTCGACACAGCCCTTGGCCTCGTGAGTGCGAGCGCCGACAAGGAGAGGGTCTACGCGCTCCTGCTCGAGGACAAGCCGGGGCGCGGCGGGGTCGTCAGTGCGTACGCTCGCAAAGACGGAAAGCTCCTGTGGACGACACCGCTGCCTCAGGTGCCGGCCGACGCCCCACGCCAGAAGCTGCGTCGCCTGCCCATGACGGAAGCGGTGCGGGTGGACGGCGGCCAGGTCTTCATCCTGGTCGAAGATGTGGCGCTCGGCGTGCTTGCGCTCGATGCCGCGACCGGGAAGGAGCTCTGGAAACACGGCCTTGACCCCGAGGTCGGACGCGGCTTCGAAGTCGGTACTAAGTCGGTCGCGGTCCTGGCCCGAGGGCTGGCACTACTCGACCGGGCAACCGGCGCCGAGTCGGCCCGACACGAGGCTTTTGGCGCGATGTGCCGCGCTGGCGACGCGCTGCTCATGCGGCAGCGGGCGGGCTTCGTCGAGGTCTCACTGGCGGGGGCGGTCAACAAGTCGCTCGTGATCCCCGACACGGTGCCGTGGGTCGAGGCCTGTGCCAGGCGGAACGGGCGCTGGGTCGTGGTCGGCATGAAGGGCGGCACCTTCGTGATGCAGGCGCTCGGTGAGGGCAAGGTCGACTGGGAGGTCGAGCTCTCGGGGTCGGGCTTCTCGATGTTGGGCGGGCCGACAAACGGTTCCGCACAAGGGCAGGGCGAGCTGGCTAAGCGGTGGCCGGTGGTGGTGTATGCGACCCTGCCGAGCGGCGAGCAGGTGGACCGCCTGGTCGTGGTCGACGTCGACAAGGGCGAGGTCGTCACACGTCGCGAGGGCGATGGCGGAGCGGTGAAGCTCGGTAAGTCGTTCGTGGTCGGCACACGCCTGGGTGGCGTGAGCCTGCTGGACGGCGACGGTGCGGAAGCCCCGCTGACGACGGTGTTGGCCTCCGGCGTCGACATCGTCGAGGGGCTGGTCGCCGACGGCCGGCTGTGGCTCGTGCCTGGGGTGACGGTCGTCCCGCCGGGCCAGCACCGCCGGGTGGTCCTTGACCTCGCGACCGGTAACCGGGTCGGCTCGGTGGGAGAGCCCATTCCCCTTGAGCCACGAGGGCTTGACGCCTCCTTCCCGAAGGCGCTCTGAGGTGCCCAGGCCGGGCGCGTGAGCGTTTCGGTCGGGTCGGGTTTCGTGTAACATCCGAGCGTCTCGGCGGCTGTCGGGCGCTTGTGACCCACCTCGGCGGTCCGGCGTGGTAGCCGCCGACCTCATTGCAGCTCGGAGAACGATGATGACGATGAATCGAACGCGGCTACTTTCGGGCTTTGCAGCCCTGACGCTCCTGGCGACGGTCGGGGCCTGTGGCGGTGGCGGCGACGCCCTCGGCCTGAAGCACAGGGTCTCGGAAAAGGAGCTCGCTGGCCTCGACACCGAGGCGACGCTTCGGCTGGAGTCGCAAAAGGGTGACATCGCCAAGCTCGAGGATGCGCTTGCGACCGAGGGCAGCCAGATCAAAGGCATGAACGCCAATATCGAGTCCTCGGGCCAGCAGAAGGAGCAGGCGGAGAACGCTATCGAGGCGGCGAGCGACAAGATCGAAGCGACCAAGGGCGCCGAAGAGAAGGACCTCGACCAGGCCCGCGCCCGCCACGCCCAGCGCCAGGCCGAGCTGAAGCAGCAGTACGAGCAGGAGACGCGCCAAATCCGCGAGCGTTATGCGAAGACCCAGGAGGGCAATCGCGCGGTGCTCGCGACGGCCAAGGGCGGCAAGGCGGTCGCCGATGCGCAGCAGAACCTGCACAAGGCCGAGCTCGCCGAGCAGAAGGCGCGCCAGGCCATGCGCTTGCAGGAAGTGCGCGTCGCCAAAGCGAAATACGAAGTGTCCCGCCTCGAAGAAGCCGTCAAATTGACGGGCGTCGTCGGGCCCGAGCAGCAGGTGCGAAAGACGAAGTTCGATGGCCAGCTCGCCGAGGAAGAGAAGAAGCTCGCGGCGAGCCAGGCCGAGCTCGCCAAACGTGAAGAGGCGACGAAGCTCGCCCAGGGGCGGCTCGAGCAGGAGAAGGCGCGCGCTCAGAAGTAGGCGTCCAACTGAAGTCAAGCGAGGTGGGCATGGGAACGGCGGTCGCGTGGGGATGGGGAGAGGCAATCGCGAGAGCGCCGACGCTGGTCGCGCTCCTTGGGATGTGCCTCGGCTTCGCGACGAGCGCCGGGCTCTTTGCCGGTTGCGGTAAGGATGAGTCGGGCGCAAGACTCGACCAGCGAGGCGACGGCTCAGGCGTTTTGCCCAGCGACGCGCTGCCCGGGCCGCGGTCGGATGCCGAGGATGCTACGAGCGTCGCCGATGGCTCGGTCGAGACCGACGGCAACGACGCTGCCGAAGTCTCGCCCGACGGGGACGACGGCGACGCAGGGCACGGCGATGCGGACTCGCTCGACGTCGATGGGGGCGTTCTCGGCGACGGGCAGGAATGCCAGGCGGATGCACAGTGTGAGTCTGGACACTGTCTGATTTCGCGACAGGGTCGGCGCTGCGCTCCGCGTTGTGACTCGGCCCCTTGCCCGTCCGGGCTCGAGTGTGTCGGGATCGCTGCCCCGCTTGGGGACCGCGTCTGTGTGGACCCTGCGGCCACGGCATGTCTGCCGTGCACGTCACATTCGAGCTGCAACCTCGGGGCCGCCGCGGGACTCGACGGGCTCGACGGCAACAACCGCTGCGTAGGCATCGGCGACGGCCGTTTTTGCGCCATCGCGTGTGGCGCGGGCCTGCCCGGCTGCGGCGAGGGCTTCGAGTGCAGAGACGAGCTGTGCATTCCGTTGGACGAGACCTGCCGATGCAGCCCCTATGCCGCGTCGGTCGGAGCCGAGACGACGTGTCAGTGCACGGGTGTGCGGCGTTGTGAGGCAGCGGGTGAATTGCCAAGCGCATGCGATGCGGCAGAGCCGGGGCCCGAGTCGTGCAACGGGCGCGACGACGACTGCAATGGGCTGACCGACGATGCGGTTGCCTGCGGCGACTATGCCTGCGGTGGCGAAACGGGCTGCTCGAGCGCCTGTGAGTCGAGCTCCGATTGCCGGCCGGGGCTGGGGTGTGATGTCGACGACGTGGATGGTGACGGGAATCGCAACGAGTGTGTGGCCACCGGAGACAACGGAACGATCTGCGGGGCCGACCGGGAATGTGCCAGCGGCTATTGCGGCGGGGGCTACTGCTGTCAACGTGGGGCAGGGCCGGCGGTCGCCTGTTGTGCGGTCGACGCCGACTGTGCCGGGCTCGACGCCGCGGCGACGTGTACGAGCCAGTCGGTCGCGGGTTGTCTTGGTCAGAAGGTCGTCGGCCGGTGCGAGGGCTCGGTGTGTATGCAGCGCACGGCCCCCGCTCCAGAGGCTTGTGTGGGGCGCGTTTGCAGGCCCGCGACCTGTATCCCGGGCGGGACCGGGGTGAGCTCGGTCCACGACGGCGCGCACCTGTGTGATGTGGAAGGGGCGTGTGTCGCGACCGCTGACGATGTGTGCGACGATGGGCTCGCTTGTACCACCGACAATTGTGGTGCGAACGGTTGCGAGGCCGCGCCGCGCAACGGCGTCACCGAGAGCGCCTGCTATACATTTGCAGCAGATACACGCGGGGTCGGGCTCTGCAAAGACGGCGTCACGGTCTGCGCGGGCGGGGTGGCGACCGGGTGTCAGGGCGAGCGTGGGCCAGTGGCCGAGGTCTGCAACGCCAAGGATGACGACTGCGATGGGCGAGTCGACGAGGACACCGAGGTCAGTTGTTTCCCCTACCTGTGCGGCGGGGCGAGCGGTTGCCGGACGAGCTGTGAGAGTGACACGCAGTGCGCGGCCGGCAATTACTGCTCGAACGGGAGCTGTGTCGGTGCGGGGCTCGACGGGGCGAGCTGTCAGAGCGATAGTCAATGTGCCAGTGAGCACTGCTCGCAAGGCGTGTGCTGCGAGGGTGGGCTCTGCTGTGTGAACAACGCCCAGTGCGCGATGTTGAACGCGGACACGTGTGAGTCGGCGGAGGCCAACGGGTGCCTTGGCTTCCGACTGGAGGGCACATGTGTTGAGGGCAATGTGTGTGCGCCTATCGCCAGCCTGGACTTCGAAGCCTGCGCAGGCGAGGGCTGCAGCGCGCCGCGGTGCGACGGCGGCGCGGTCGTGCCGGGCGGGGCTTGTTCGGCCACGGGACAGTGCAACGTCGGGGCGCCGGTCGGGTGCGCGCCGTATGCGTGCCGCGAGGGTGCCTGTTTGACGAGCTGCGCGGGGAATGCCGACTGCGCGGTCGGGACGTGTGTGTCGGGCCAGTGCAAGAACCTGCCGAATGGGGCTGTCTGCACAAATGACGTCCAGTGCCTCGCGGGCCGTTGCAACAACGGCTTCTGCTGTGCGAGTGGCACCTGTTGTGGTGGCAATTCCGATTGTGCCGGACTGACGGAGCCGGCTATCTGCGCGGCGCCCGGGACATGTGGCGGCACACAGCGGGTCGGGATCTGTGGCGGCGATGCGTCGTGCCAGCTCCAGACGGTCGCGGCCCCGGGGGCGTGTCTCGGGGTGACCTGCTCAGCGCCGCGCTGCGTCAACCTGTCGGGGCTCGGAGTGGTGCTCGAGGGTGTGGAACGAAAGACCTGTGACGCCCTGGGGGCGTGCAACGCGGCCATCAAGGACTGCCGGGACTTTCCAGACGCATCGTTCTGTACCGACACAAGCGACCTGTATGCCGCATGTCAGGGCTGCTCGCCGCGGCGGGCCACGTGTGTCGTCTTCGACAACCCGTGTTTCTGCGAGTGACCGCGCTGGGTCTTTTGGCCCGATTCGGGCTCGTGGTCGGGGCGGCTTTCGCGTAACTGGGCGTAATCCGATGTATCTGAAGTGGCCTCCGGGCCGCATAGGATAAGCTTCGGACGCGTCCGGGAGGGGCAAACCTGCCGTCCGGGAGGGGCAAACCTGCCGTCCGGGAGGGCCAAACATGCGTCCGGGAGGCCCAAACACGCGTCCGGGAGGGCCAAACCATCGACCGCCCCTGACCGCGCCTGATTCAGCCGGCCAGTGCCGCGCACCGGAGTTTGACCGCCGGACAAGAATGTCGACATTGTCGCAACAGTGCGAATTCATGAGCGACGTCGAAGCCTCCGTCACGTTTGACAACGTGCCCGGAAACGTTAGATTTCGGGGTGTAACAACCAGTGTGCAGCCGGTTCGCCGGCAACTTCGTTCGGCAGTGCCGACGAGGCGGGCGCGAATCGCATAGCGCGATTGCGCGAAGTGAAACGTTCGGGGCACTGGGGCCCGGAGCGTTCGACTACCAGGAAGGTGGGAGGCAAGATCATGCGTAGAATCATAGGTCTTTGGGGTATGGCGTTGGCTGTGTCGGGGCTCGCTGCATGCGGCTCGAACCCGTTCGGGGCGATCATGGAGTCGGAGGGGGTCGCCGAACCCGCCGCGAGTACGGAGGAGTCGCCGCAAAGCTCGCCGAAGACGGCGAAGGGCTTTCCGAAGGATGACGATCAGCCGACCGCGGTGCCTGACATCAACGGACCCTGGAGCTCGAACTGGGGCAAGCCGATTCGGTTCCAGCAGTATGGCGATACGGCCTGGGCGAGGTTCGATGACGGCGGCAGGATGGACTGCGCGTGGAACGGCAAGAGTCGCTTCCACTGCACCTGGACCAGCAACAAGGGCAAGGGGCTGGCGCAGATCTGGTGGGAGGGCGACGGCCCGGTTGGGCGGTGGGCCCACCAGAGCAATCTGAAGGAATGGGGAAAGCTGGAGCTCGGGCCCTGGACGAGCACGGCGACGACGACGACGACGCCCGAAGGCTCGTGCTCGTCCAACATCAACTGCCACGACCACGACACCATTTGTGTCTCGGGCCAATGCGTGTCGTCGCTTGGGAAGGTGTGTGCCAACGACCAGGAATGCGGGCTGTACTACCGCGACCTGCGGTGCATCAACAACGCTTGTATGCCGAAGTGAGAATGGCGCCTTCCTCGACCGCGAGCGCGGTCCGAGGAGAGGCGAACGAAGTGCTACCCGACGACCATCCCCGCGTCGGGGCCTCGGCGCTGAAGTCGTTGATCGGCTTGGTTTGCGTGCGCGTCCGCGGTGGGCCGCACGCGGTATTGCCAGGCCCCAGGCGATGATCTAACGTAAAGCCATCGCTCGAAACGCCGGTCCGCCCTGGCCCGCCTCCCAGCAGCCCCTTGGAGCCCCATGCCGCTACGATTCGCCTCCGTGTGCCTCTCGCTCATGACCGGTGTCCTGTTCTTCGCAGCGGCGCCCGCTCACGCTGACGTCATCCCACCGCCCAAGCCCGAAGAAGCCAACCCCCAACCCGCGCCGGCCGACGCGCCAACGCCCGCGGAACCCGCAGAAGACGATGCGGCCTCGCTCGCCGCCCTCAAAGAACACCTGGGTGGCATCGACGGCCCCAAGAGCGGGGCGGCGCTCGGCGAGCTGGCGACCATCGACATCCCCGCAGGGTACTGGCTCGTCCCGCAGTCAGGCGCGGCCGAGTTCGACCGGATGATGGACAACATCCCGGACCCCCAGGCGGTCGGTGTCCTCGTGAAGGACGATCTCAAGTCCAACGTGTACTTCACCTACGACCCCATGGGTCATATCTCCGACGAGGAGCCCGATCTCGACCCCGACGAGCTGCTGACGACCATGCGCGAAGGGACGGTGGCGCAGAATACCCAACGCCAGCAGATGGGGCTCAAGCCCATCGAGCTCGTCGGTTGGGTGAAGGAGCCCTTCTACAACAAGGCGTCGAAGAGCCTCGAGTGGGCGACATCGTTTCGCGATATCGGCTCGGATGCTCCACCGACCACCAACTACAACACGCGCCGGCTCGGTCGCGACGGGGTGATGTCGGTCATCCTCGCGACGGCGCCCGAGAACCTCGATGCAGCAGTGGCGGCGATGAACACACACCTGGACACCTTTGTGTATGTCCCCGGGCGCGACTACGCCTCGTTCACCCAAGGTGACCGCGTGGCCGAAATCGGTCTTGGCGCCCTGGTGGTCGGCGGCGGCGCAGCGGCCCTCGCCAAGGTCGGCTTCTTCCAGAAGTTCTGGAAGATCCTGGTCGGCATCGGTGCGGTCCTGGTCGCAGGTGTTGCAAAGCTCTTCGGCCGCAAGAAAGACGTTGCCGCCGAGCCGTCTGCGTCTCAGAACGAGGGCGGCCCGACCACCTGAAGTCCCGAGCATCTCGTATTGCCGGGCCCCGGAATCCTCCTATGCGCGAAGCCGAGCTGCTCTACGCTCTCGCGATCCTGCTCTACCTCTACGAGTGCATCATCGTGGTGCCACTCGATGCCTACGTCGTGGGGTCGGCTGGGCTGAAGCTGCCTCGAGCTCCTACACGGTGGCGACGGCGCAGGCCGCTCGTCTTGCGCAGCGGGGCAGGGCCGGCGCTGGTGCTCGGCGACGTCTTTGCTCTCGGCCTGACGATGGTCGCGACCCAGGACAAGCCGGTTGTCTCGGGTGGTGAACATGGCAAGTCGCCAGGGCCGGCGGCGGTGCCCTTGTCGGTCTCGGGCGCGATGACCGGGGCGGGCCGCATCGCCAACTTCGTGAAGGTTTCACGGCTGTTACGGGTCGCCCAGGCCGCGTTGGTCCTGGCGATTGGCATCGGTGGTGCGTTGCTGGTCTGGTCCGAGGTGCCTTCGACGCCGATATTCGCGTCGGTCATCGGGCTCTGGGTGGCGCTGGTGCCGCTCAGCATCGGGGTGCGCCGCCGGATCATCCCGGCGCGTCGCCCGTCATGGCGGCCGCTGGTCTTCGCCTGGCTCTCGCCGCTTTCAGCGACTCGGCTGCACGACCACCTCGGTCGTCACCTCGTCAAGGACGTCGACGGCCTGGCCTTGTCGGGTCAGATCAACGCCGAAGGTTTTGGCGACGAGCTGCGGACGGCGCTCGCCCGCGCGGTCCACTTGCAAGAAGGCGACGTCTTCACGTTGTCGAACCTGGCACTCGCCCATGACTTCGACCCTGAAGCGTTGTTGGCGCCGCCAGTCGCCGCTGACGACGCGCTCGCGTTCTGCCCGGTGTGCCAGGCGCAGTTCAGTCGCCTGGATGCGGTCTGCGAGGCCGACCGGGACCTGCCGGTCGTGGCGTTCGGCGCGACCTCGTGAGACGAAGTCTCGGAATCGGACCCGCGCTCCAGGCGTTGGCGGGCCCAATGTGCACGCACCAGAACCTCGCCTTTCTCCACGTCGCCCTGTTGCTGGGTGGTTTTTTGACACTTTCAACAGCGGGCGATGCCATGGCCAAAGGTTTTCGCGAACAACAACAAGGCTTTCCACGTGTGCGTGCGGCGTTTGCACAGCACCTCGACAGTGTGGAAGTGGCCTTCGAGAAGGCAAACGCAAGCTGGCCACCGTCGGGCCTGTTTCTGCGCGTCCACAAGCTCGAGGACCAGCTCGAGCTCTGGGCCGACAAGCGCGGCGGCAAGGGCGAACGGGTGCTGGTCAAGAGCTTTGTGGTCTGCGCCAAAAGCGGCGAGCTCGGCCCCAAATCAGTCTCGGGCGACCTTCAGGTGCCCGAGGGTTTCTATCGTGTCGACCGCTTCAACCCGCGCTCGAGCTATCACTTGTCGCTCGGCATCGACTACCCGAACGCGGTCGACAAGGCGCGCGCGGACGGCCGCCCACCCGGAGGCGACATCTTCATCCACGGCAACTGCGTGACCATCGGGTGTCTGCCCATCGAGGACGAGCCGATGGAGTGGCTCTATGTCGCCGCAGTCCTGGCGCGCAACGCCGGCGAGGCCGTCGATGTACACGTCTTCCCATGCCGGTTTGGCAGCAAGGACTGCGAGGCGGCGCTGACCTCGGCTGACGTCGATGCGGGCACTCGCGCCTTCTGGGAGGGTCTGCGTCCGGCCTTCTTCGCCTTCGAGACGACCCGGGTCGTTCCAAAAGTGACCGCGACTTCCAAGGGGTACCGGATGTGAGTCCGGCGACGGCTGTCCAACCTCTTTCAGGGTGAGCGTTTGTCGAGCGCCCGCGGGCCACGACCGACGAGGTCGATGGGGCGGCCGACGAGCTGTTCGAGCGTCGTGATGAGGTCACCGGACGCGATACGTCGCTGGATGGGGCGTGCGGCCAGGGCGAGGGCGGTCCGGACCTCCGGCGTGGCGGTCCCGTTGGGCAGGTTGTCGAGCCGCGCGCCGTCGACCTCCCAGGCCTCACAGACCATGGGGTCGTCGAGCCGCTCGACCCGGTCGACACAGTTCACCGCGAGGTGGTGCAGCGCGCCGATCCGCGCCAACGCGTAGCGCGCCAGCACCGCGTCGAACGGGCCGCAGCGGAACTGCCCCTGCCAGGGCGATTGTCCATTGGTCGTCTCGGGCAGCAGCGAGGCCCAGTTCGGCAGCGCGCTCGGCAGGGGGCCCGCGCCGTGGCGCGTGTGGTAGGCGCGTAGCACTCCCCAGAACTCCGCGTCCTGACTATTGAATCCGAGTGACTCGATGGCCAGCTCCGCGGCCGGACGGGTCGCGCGTGTCGGCGAGACGTGGGGAAAGAAGCCGTGGTCGCGGTCCAGCAGAATCCCTTGCGCGCCCTCGAAGACGACGAGCCGGCTGCCGTTGTGAAGCGGCAGGTCCGCTCGGAGCTCGGCCCGCCCTGGCGCGAAGATGGCCTCCATGGCGTAGATGAGGGTATCCAGCGGCTGGGCGGCGAGCTCGTCGCGGAGGCGGCGCGCGTCGTTGAGGGCCGGGTTGTTCGCAGCTTCGGCTTCGGCCACGAGAACATTCGCGTGTTCGAGCTTGGTCGCGCGCACCAGCTCGGCCTGGGCGATCAAAGCATCGTGGTGGCGGGCGTGGCCCATCCTGAGCGTCGGCAGGCCGCGCTCCGCGTCGAGCTGCGCTTCGCCGATGCCTCGCCCGGTCGAGCCGTGGCGGTCGCCAAGGCGTAGCGTCTCCCGCAGGCGGTTGAGGCGCGCGTGCCATGGCGTGACGACGAGCGCGTCGGGGTGGATGGCAAGGAGCGAGAGCGCGTTCTTCACGCCGGCCTGCGCGATGGCGGCGGCTTCGAGGTGCAGGGCGAGTGGGTCGATGACCATCTCGCGCCCGAGAAAGGTCCGGGTCTTCGGGATGAGGCTGCCCGAGCCGAGCTGCGAAAAGCAGTGGGTCCGACCTTCCGGGGTGGTCACGTGATGGGCGGCCTGAGCGCCTCCGCCGTGGCGAACGACGATGGCGCCACCCGCAGGTGCGTGGCGCCGGACGAGCCAGTCGACGAGCGAACCCTTGCCTTCGTCACCAAATCCGAGGCCGAGCACAACAGCGATGTGTGGGGTCAAACGAGGTCTCGCGGAGGGCTGAGGGAGATGGATGGGGGAGATGGATGAGGGACAGGCACGACGGGCGCGAGCCGCGGTAGCGCCGGGACGCCAGGGCAACCTGGGCCGTTGAACCACAGCGTATCGTCTGTGGTATGTCGGGTCGGCCCTTTTCTCAAGTCGGCGTGCCGATTAGGATGCGCCGGCCATGCGACACCGACCCTCCACAATCTCTTCCCTCGCCATCGCCGTCGCGTTCGCATGGGTGTCGGGGGGCGCAGGGGTGTCCGGCTGCACGAACGGCGCCGACCCCGGCGCGGACGAGCTCGGTCAGGTCGTCGCACCCGCCACGGTCTGCGCCAGCGGGCCAACCCTGTTCGGGATCGACGTGTCCAAGTGGCAGGGCAACATCGATTGGGCGCGCGTGAAGGCGGCCGGCGTCGAATACGCCTTCATCCGGGTCTCGGACGGGATCGCCACCATCGACGAGAAGTTTGTCCCGAACTGGGTCGGGGCGGGCCTCCAGGACATCCCACGCGGCGTCTATCAGTTCTTCCGGCCGCATCGGGATCCCATCGAGCAAGCCGACATCGTCATCGACCACCTGCTCGAGTACGGCGTCGGCGAGCTGCCGCCGGTCATCGACGTCGAGGCGACCAACGACCAGACACCCGCGACCGTCGCGACCAACGTCGGCCTGTGGATCGACCGGGTCGAGTCGGTGCTCGGCGTGACGCCGATCATCTACACCGGGCGCTACTTCTGGAACGACAACGTGCGCTCGAACGCGTATTCCACCTATCCGCTGTGGCACGCGCAGTACACGTCGGCCGCGTGTCCCAACATTGCAGATGCGTGGTCGGATTGGCTGATCTGGCAGTATTCTTCGTCGGGTCGGGTCGACGGCATTGCAGGCGACGTCGACATGAACCGCTTCAACGGGGATCGGGCGCGTCTCCTCGGGCTCGTGGGTGACCCGACCTGCCGCGAGGAGCCCGACTACGAAGCGTGCCGAGGCACCGACATCGAGTTCTGCTCGGCCGACAACGAGCTGTCGGTCATTCCCTGCGACAACGGGACGGTGTGCGCCAAGAAGGTCATGAGCGCGGGTGTCATGTGTATGGACCCGCGCTGCAGCGGCACCGTTGGCGAGAGCGGGCGGTTCTGCGCCGATGCGGATACGAGTGTCGTGTGTAGCGGCGGGATCTACTTGGAGAGCGCGTGTGGGGCGGCCGCGTCGTGTGTCGGCGGCGAGTGTGTGGACGACCCGGTGGGGCCGGTCGACGAGGAGGTTGTCGAGCCGGGGCCGGAGGCGGTGGAAGTCGCCGAGGTCGTCGAGGTGGTGGAGACGCCCGATGTGAGCGATGTCGTCGAGACCGGCGACATCGGCTCCGGCGACGTGGCGGACTCGGCAAGCGGGAAGGTCGGCGCGGTCAGCCGCAGCATCGCGTCGCGTGAAGTCACGCCAGGCCAGAGCTGCGGTGGTGGCGGCGTGGCCATGCAGACGCTGTGGGGTCTGGGGCTTCTTGCCGCGACGCAAGTCAGCCGGTCTCGAAGACGTGGGGCAGGCGGCGTTCGGCCGACTCGTAGGCCGCCTCCATCGTGAGCTCGCGCCGCAGCTCGCGGCTCAGCGTCGAGACCTCGAGGTTGTTGAAGCCACACGGGACGATGGCGCGAAAGCCCTCGAGCTCGTTGCAGATATTGAGCGCGAAGCCGTGCATCGTCACGCCGCGCGACAGGTGCAGGCCAAGGCTGCCGACCTTCTTGCCGTTGCGGTACACACCCGGACGCTCGTCGTCGTAGATCAGGTCGTTGACGCCGAGGTCGGCCGCCACACCCTGCATGATCGTGCCGAGCGCGCGTACCAGGCGGCGTACACCGACGCGGGCGCGCAGCGTGTCGATGATGGGATAGACCACGAGCTGACCGGGGCCGTGCCAGGTGGCAAAGCCGCCGCGCTCGGTCTGCACGACGGCCGTCGCCAAACGAGCGAGCGCGACCTCGTCGACGACACCGCCGCGCTTGCCGAGCGTCACGACCGGGTCGTGTTCGAGCAGGTAGCAGCGGTCCTCGCCGCCAGCGAGCACGGCGTCCCGAGCTTCTTCCTGGAGGCGCAGCGCGTCGAGGTAGGCCACACGTCCGAGCCGCACCGTGCGAGGCGGGGGCCTCGAGGCCGGGCCTTCAGGAGGCGACCCGGGCGTGAATGGCAGCTCGAACGTCATGCCGACAAGGTAACTCACCCACCCGAAGACGGGTAGCAATCGGCCCGTCTCGCGTTGCGCCGACTTGGTGTAAACGCCCAATAGCAAAGGGTAATCAGTAGCCAGGTCGACGTTGTGCCGCCACCGCAGCCGGAGTCGGCCGGTCGCTTCGTGGGGCTTTCGTCTGGCTCCGAGTCGGTGTCGGATGAGTCGCTGTCGGCGACTTCAGGGGCCAGGTCTGGATCGAGCTCCGGATCGGGCTCGGACTCGGGGCCAGGCTCCGGGTCGGGCTCCGGGTCGGGCTCGACCGGGAACCACTCGGGCGGGAAGCAGGCCCCGCCCGCGCCGCCGTAAGAGTGGCAGCGGGTGCCTTCGGGGCAGTCCGGGGCGGCAACCACACACAGGGTGGCGCAGCGCTTGTGGGCCGGGTCGAGCGGCGTCGGCATGCAGAGCTGCCCGCCGGTGCAGATCCAGGCATCACGGCAGCCTTCGACGCCTTGTCCGGGGTCGGCTACGGCGACCTCGCGTGGGATGCAGAAGCCGCTCTGCCCGCTGAGGTCGAGCGGCGGGGCGGGGCGTTCACAGGCGTAGCCGTCGGTGCAGCCCGACTCGGTCGCGTACGGGTTGCAGCCGTGAGTGCAAACGCCTGCGTCGGCAAACGGGTGGCAGAGGAGGCCGTCTCTGCATTCTTCCGGCCGATGGCAGCGCTCACCAAAGCCGACCCCTCCCGGTACGTAGCGCTCGAGCAACGTGCAGGCGCCGTCCTCGCAGCGCAGGCGGCCTGAATAGAAGTCGTCGGACTCGAAGGTCTGCGACAACAACTGGGGGCAGTCGTCGTCGGAGGCGCACACGTAGGGCGTGGCCGGGTAGAGGAAACAGGCGGCGCGGATGTCGTCGTCCGTGAGCGAGCCGCTGCGGGTGCCCGACGAGATGTAGGGGGCCATGGTCGGCGGGTCGCCGTGGGCGTAGGGGCCGAGATTGTGTTGGATTCCGATGAAGTGGCCGATCTCGTGGGCGGCGACGGACTCGAGGTCGGTGCCGCCGTTGCCACTGGCGGTCCACTGGACCTGCAGTCCGTTGAACGCGATGTCGGCTTCGACGAGCCGTCCGTCAGCCGAGATGATGGGAGCGGTCACGCCCAGCACGTAGGCGCCGAAGCGCCAGCGGTCGTTCTCGACCCAGTGGACTTCGTTCTTGCCGTTGGGGCGCCCGCCTGCACCCATGTTGGTGGTCGGGTCGGGGGCGTCGCCGACCTCGACGAAGGCGACCGTCGAACACTCGAGGTCGGCCCAGGATGCGAAGGCCCTACGAACGGCGGCGGTGGCGACGTCTGGGGCGAGGTCGTCCGAGCCGGCGAGCTGCAGGTGATAGGCGACGGGCAGCTCGTGCCAGAACTCGACGAGGGTCGGCGACACGTTGACGAGTCGGACCGAGAAGCCGGGCAGGGCGAGAACGAAGGCGAAGAAGAAGGTCACGGCGACACCCTATCCCAGCGGTGCGCGCGCGTGTAGCCTTTCGCGGGCGGTGGTCAGCAGCGCGAGCTTCTGCCCCAGCGCAGCTTTCGCGCCGTCGCGGTAGCTGGCGAGCTTACACGCGAAGGCAGCGTGGAAGCGGCGTTCGTGGTCGGCGAGGTAGGCGGCCATGAGCGGGTCGCGGGCCAGAAGCAACGGGCCCCAGGCGGCGGCGACGTCGTCACATGTGGCCAGGTCGACGCAGGTTTGGCCAGGAGCTATCCGGGCGACAGGACGGGCGACGACGACCTCGTAGAAGCGGCCGCGATCAAAGACGATTCGTTCGTCGACGATGCCGAACCCCAGGCGTTGCAGCGCCGGCCGGATGTCGGCTTCGAGGTGGCTTGGACAGGTGACGATGAAGTCGAGGTGGGCGACGACATCGGGGCGGCTCTCGAGGACCCGCGCGATGGTGCGGCCGCCCAGGCCTGCGAGGATGACGCCGTCGACCTCGCCGGGTGCGATGGGGATGAGCCCGTCGCCCGTGCGCAGCTCGACCCGGCTGGCGAGCAGGGGCGGGACCGGGGTCGAGGTCGCGGACTCAGGTTGGATCTCGACGCCGATGGCGCGCGCGTCCGGGCGCGCTTGGAGCAGCGTCCACAGGATGAGACCGCGGTCGTAACCGACCTCGCAGACGCTTCGGCATGGTGGCACGAGGTCGGCGATGGCTGCGATGCGGGCGGGCGCCGCCGAAACGAGCGACGTGTCGTTCACGGCGCTCGCGGCGTTCGGCTCCGCTTCGTCTGCCGCGGCCTCTGTCCCGACCCTTGCTCGCATGGCGCCTTTCCGCTACTCGGTGCGTCCGCGAAGCTGGAAGCAAACCGGTCTGACGCTTCGCACGGGGAGCCTATACATGGCCGAGCTCGACCAGAACAGCGCCGATTGCCACGTCTTCACCTTCAAAGAAGGCCTGCTGTCGTCGGTCGCGCATGACCTGAAGCTGCGGGTCGGGCGCTGGTCGCTGCGCATCGACAAGCGCGAGGAGGGCGGCTTCGCCCTTGACGCGAGCTTTGACGCCAGCTCGCTCTCGGTCGAGGCGGTCATGCGCGACGGCCGCCCGCAGAGCGGTGTGCTAGGCCCACGCGACACCGACAAGATCGCCAAGACCATCCGCGAGGAGGTCTTGAGCTCGGCGCGTCACCCCACCATCAAGTGGAAGGGGACGGCTACGCAGGGCGGCCCGGAATCGGCGCGGCTCGAAGGCGAGCTCACGCTGTGTGGGCGCACGAAAGCCGTATCCTCGCTTGGTCGGTCCGAGGGTGGCGATACCGGCGCCTGGATCGTCGAAGTGCCGATTCACCAGCCGGATTTCGGCATCAAGCCGTATTCCGCGATGCTCGGGGCGCTCAAGATCAAACCCGACATCCGTGTCGTCATCCGTATCCCGCACGCGCGCCTCGCCGACCTGCTCACCAAGCCGTGACGCCGTCATCGGACGTCGCAATGCGTTTCCCACACCGCATGGGGTCGGATCTCTCGGGCGAGCCTTCCCGCGCCTTCCGCGGGAGCTGGGCGGGCGCCCGAGCAGACGTTTCCGACTGTCCCCAAGGTTCACAAGGTTCAAATGTCCCACGACCTCGATAACGCGCCCCCCGTCGACACCACTTCACGTCTCACCAACGGGCCAGACGGCGGCTGGACGAAGGCCACGCTGGAGAAGCGGCTCCTGCGCCGTGTCGCCAAGGCGTCCGAGGACTTTGCGCTCATCGAGCCGGACGACCACATCATGGTCTGCGTCTCGGGCGGCAAGGACAGCTACTCGATGCTGCACCTGCTGCGTGAGCTGTCGAAACACACGCCGTTCAAGTTTCGGCTGACCGCGGTCAACCTCGACCAGAAGCAGCCCAACTTCCCGGGCCACGTCATTCCCCGCTACATGACCGAAAACGGTTATGATTTCATGGTTGTCGAGCGCGACACCTACTCGGTCGTCGTGGACAAGATCCCCGAGGGCAAGACCTACTGCTCGCTGTGCTCGCGGCTGCGGCGGGGTATTCTGTACGACACGGCGGTGAAGATCGGCGCGACCAAGATTGCGCTCGGCCACCACCGCGACGACGCCATCGAGACGATGCTGCTCAACATCCTGTACTCGGGGCAGACCAAGTCGATGCCGCCCAAGCTGCGCTCGGACGACGGCCGCAACATCGTGATTCGCCCGTTGATCTACTGCGCCGAGAAGGAGCTCGCCGAGCTCGCGCGGATCATGGAGTTCCCGATCATCCCGTGTGACCTCTGCGGCTCGCAGGAGAACCTGCACCGCAAGAAGGTGAAGAACCTCATCGACACGCTGCACGCCGAGAACCCGGTCGTGCGTGGCAACATCTTCGCGGCGATCGGCAATGTTCGCCCGTCGCACCTGCACGACAAGAAGCTGCACGCCGCCATCGGGCTCGACCTGATGGTCGGCAACGACGAGGGGGTCGCGGCGCTCGAAGAGGATGGCTGTGGCCTGCCGAAGAGCCCGCTCGAGAAGCTCGGCACTCTGCGCGGGACCAACCTGCTCGCCGAGTGACGCCGCTCGAGAGGTATCCAGAAATCGTCACGCGAGTGGCGCGATAGGACGCGGGCCAGACCCCCATCAGTCTTCCGGCTTGGTCGGCATGAGGTCGGCGAAGATGGCCGGCACATCGGGCTTCAGGTGGAAACCGTCGAAGGACTTGATGGCCGGGCTCTTGCCCATCGGCAGCATCAGGTCCTTGCTGAGCGAGCTGCCACCATCGACGCGCAGCGTTGCGCCCGAGATGTAGGCGGCACCCGGCGAGAGCAGGAAACACACCGAGGAAGATACCTCGCTCTCAGTGCCGGGGCGGCCGGCCGGGCCGCTCGAGAAGACGGCGCGCGCCTGTTGGCGGACCGGCTCCGGGTAGTTGTGCAGCCCACTCGTCAGGATGAAGCCCGGCGCCACGCAGTTGAGCCGGATCCCGGCGCCCGCCCACTCGATGGCGAGGGTCTGCATGAGGTTGACGACACCCGCGCGGGCGGCGCCGGTGTGGGCCATGCCGGGGAAGCCGTTCCACATGTCGGCCACGATGGTGACGACGGAGCCGCCGTGCTTGCGCATGGTGTGGGTGAAGACCGACTGGGTCACATACCAGGTGCCGTTCAGGTTGGTGTCGATGACCGCGCGCCAGCCCTTGGGGCGGATCAGCGCCGCGGGTGAGGCGAACTGGCCGCCGGCGTTGTTGACGAGCAGGTCGATACGTTTGTGCGTCGCGACCAGGTCCTTGATGGTGGCGTCGACCGCCTCTTCGTCGCGGATGTTGAGCTCCTGGGCGACGCAGTTTCCACCTGCGGCCGTGATCTCGGCGGCGACGGCGTCCAGCGGCTCCTTGCGGCGGCCCGCCACGATGACCTTGGCCCCGAGGTGGGCCAGCTCGTGCGCGATGCAGCGGCCGATGCCGGTCCCGCCGCCGGTCACGAGCGCGACCTGGCCCTGGAAGACATCGCTCCTCAAGACGCTATGAAATCGACTGTCAGTCTTCATGTCCGCGTGATAGCGGGTTGGCCGTGAATCGACAACCGCTCCTCGATCAGGACCCGCAAGACCCCATCAACGCTGGGCTTCACGGCTCAGGCGGCTCGTTCTCCGAGCTCGCCCGTCGCGTCCATACGCCCGAGCGCGACCTCCTTCGTTCGCCTGTCGCTCGCCGCATCGCCGAGCTCGCCGACCGCCGTGGCCTGTTCCTCTTCGACTGCGAGGCGCGCCTGCAGCTCGAGCTGCCCGAGCACTGGCTGCCGGTCTCGCGCCCCGACCTGGGCGTCACGGGAGAGCCTCCGACATGGCACCGCGGGCTGCTCGGCGAGTCCAAATACCTGAGCTTTCGCCACGACCTGCTGATTGGCAGCCTGCACCCGGGGCATCGCGCGAAGTGGAGCGCACATGAGCTCTGTCACGGGCTCGTCGGCTTCGCCTGGCGCACCGATGCGTCGGCGTTGTTCCATGCGCTCGCGGCCCGCCTGGCCGAGGTCCTGCCTGTCGCCGTGTGGTACTTCTTCGACGAGTCGGGGTTGTCGCGGTGCCCTCGCCACGCCCACCAGACCGAGGTCGGTCCGGGCTTTTGCGCGGCCTGCGAGGACACCCAGGCGCGCGGCCCACGCAAGCTCAACGACGCCGATCGCGACTTCGTATTACGCGGCAAGGCCTTCGTCGCGTCGGAGATCGCCGCCATCCGCAAGGCCATCAAGACTGGCGCCCCGGTCTATACGCCGCACGGCGGCATCGACCTCATGACCGACGGGCTCAACTATGCGTCCGCGCATCTGGCACGCCTGCGCTCGCCCGAGACCTCGAGCTTCATGGCGCACTTCTTCCCGACGCCCGGTCGCGGCCGCTTCGACACCCTCGAGGCCATGCTGGACCATGTCGAGGCCCTGGCGAGTCACCTCGCGGCAGTCGCCCTGGGCGAGGTCCGAGACGACGACGACACGTCGGACACCCCTGTGCGCGAGCCGTCGATCGGGGCCCTCGTGCGGGTAGTGCCGTGCAACGTTCACATCGCTCAAGACCTCGGCTCACGGATCCTGCAGGTGGCGGCCGACGCCGAGGGCGAATGCCACGCCCAGCTCTTGTCGCTCGTGGCGCGCCTGGGCGAGGCCACGGTCGCGGCCGAGCGAGGGCAGGGCGACGTCCACGCGCGGATGGTTGCTGCCATCGTCGAGACGATACGGGGCTACATCGGGCTCTTCGAGGACTGGGAGCTGCCGCCGGCCGAAGAGGTCTTTGCGACCGGTTATCGTCTGCCCTTGGGTGTGGAAAACATCAGCGACGACGACGTGTTGGGCGGGTTTCCCGATCTCGGCCTGTCGCGCCAGTCGCTGGTCGACGGCCTCGCCTCGGCGTGCCCAGCGTCCATGGAGCGCCTGCAGCTCGCGGACCGCCTCGACGCGCTGCTCGATGGTTTTCTCGTCGAACGCCCTCCCTCGCGCCGCCCACTCTCGCGGCGCTTCCTGGAGTTCGTTCGCGCGCTTCCGGCCGCCGCTCGGCCCGACGCCGAGACGCTTGGCCTGCTGGTACTCGAGACCGCCATCACGGACGCAGCACCACCCGACCCGGGTGAGCTCACGCTCGGCTTCGACGCTGTCGACCTCGAGCCCGGCGACACGCTGGCGCTGGCCAAGGGCGTAGAGCTCGTGCGTTGTGGCATGGATGCGGGTGGGCTCTTGATGCAGGGCCAGGCGAACCCGGGCGGCCCTCATGACTTCCTCGTGCGCCGCGACGCGGGTGACCAGGTGGGGCTCGTCGCGCTGACGTCGACCCTCGCGAGCCGTATCGAAGCCGGGCCTCTGCCTGCGCTCGAGGTCCTCGAAGGGACCGGCCGCAGCCCCGAGCTGTTGGCCCTCGTCGAGGAGTGCCTCGTGGTGCCGAGTCGCCACGCCCTGCTCACCGATGCGTGACCTTTCCTGTTAGGGGAAACCCCATGTTTCGAAACCACTATCTCGACCATGACAGCCTCATGGAGCAGCTCCGCGCCTGGGCCACCTCCCATCCCGAGATCTGCCGCCTGACCTCCATCGGCACGACCGACCAGGGGCGTGACATCCCGCTCTTGACCATCGGCAGTGACCCCGATCGGATCAGGCCAGCGGTCTGGGTCGACGCCAACATGCACGCCAGCGAGCTCGCCGGCAGCTCGGTCGTGTTGGCGATCGCCGAGGACCTGCTGGCCCTTCACGACGGTCGCGACACCCCGGCGCTTTCCGACCTGGCCACGGCCCAGAAAGACACGCTGCGCGATGTCCTCTTCTACCTGTGTCCACGTATGTCCCCCGATGGCGCCGAGCTCGTGCTCACGACGCATCAATGGGTGCGCTCGAGCCCGAACTGGCGCAGCCCGCGGCGCCTTCATCCGCGTTGGGTGCACGAGGACATCGACGGTGACGGCAAGTCGCTCGTCATGCGTGTGCTCGACCCGGCAGGTGACTGGGTTGCTTTGCCCGCGCACCCGCATGTGTTGCGCCCGCGCCGCCTCGAAGACGCGCCGCCTTATTACAAGCTCTACCCCGAGGGAACGATCACGAACTACGACGGGCGACACGTGCCTGACCCGTACTTCTTGTCGGACAACGACATCGACCTGAACCGCAACTTCCCGAACGACTGGCGCCCCGAGCCACACCAGGCGGGGGCCGGTCCGTTTGCGGCCTCGGAGCCCGAGTCGCGCGCGGTCGTGGCGTTCGCGGCGGCCCACCCGAACATCTTCGCGTGGCTCAACCTGCACTGCTTTGGCGGCGTCAACATCCGCCCGCTCGGCGACGCGCCCGACAGCAAGATGAACCCAGAAGAGCTGCCACTGTGGCGCCAGCTCGAGGTGTGGGCCAAGGACTTCACGGGGTATCCGACCGTGTCGGGCTTCGAGGAGTTCACCTATGAGCCCGAGAACCCGCTGCGCGGCGACCTGACGGCCTGGGCGCACAAAGCCCGTGGCGCCTTCGCCTGGGTCGTCGAGCTCTGGGACATCTTCGCGCGCCTCGAGATGGAGCGGCCCAAACGTTTCGTCGACTTCTATGACCGCGTCGGCGAACCCGAGCTCACGCGTCTCGTCGAGTTCGACCGCGATCACAACGCCGGCCGTATGTTTCCCGGTTGGCGGGCGTTCAATCACCCGCAGCTCGGCCCGGTCGAGGTCGGCGGCTTCGCCCCGCTCATCGGGCTCTGGAATCCGCCCGAGGCGTTCTTGCCCGACGTCTGCCTCGGCCAGTCCAAGACGCTCCTGCGGGTGGCGAGCATGTCGCCGCGGCTGTCGCTGAAGGTCACCGCCCAGGCCATGGGCGAGGCCGTCGGAGAGACTGGGGGCGAAGGCCTGACCCGCGTCACCGTCGAGGTCTTGAACTCCGGCTACCTGCCGACCTGGTTTCTGCCGTCCGCCAAGACAAACCCGGTGAGTGAGCCCCTCTGGCTCTCGTTTCAAGGCGACCTGCGGCCGCTCGACGGCACGACACGCGTCGAGGTCGGCCACCTTGCGGGATGGGGGCAGGGACACATGTCGCCGGGCCAGTCGATCATCATGCCGCGCAGCGGTGGGACGTCGGACCGCTGGAAGCAGACGTTTGTCGTTGCGGGCACGGGCGAGCTCACCGTCCGGGTCGAGAGCAGCCGCGCCGGCAACCTGAGCGAGACGGTGCGGGTGGGGTGAGTTATTCGAGGCTGGCGATTTCAGCGTCGGTCAGCGGTCGCACCTGGCCGACGGCCAGCGAGTCGAGCACGAGCGGCCCAAAACCCTCGCGGTGGAGAGCCGTGACCGTGCCGCCGAGCACCGCGATCATCCGCTTCACCTGGTGATAGACACCCTGGTGTAGCACCAGGCGCGCCTCGGTCTCGCTCAGGCGCTCGAGCACTGCAGGCATGAGCTCGGTTCCATCTTCGAGGGTGAGCCCAGCCGCGACGCGGGCCGCGGCGTCCGACTCCAGCCCGTCTTCGAAAGTGACCCGATAGGTGCGGGGGACATGGCGCTTCGGGTGCGTCAGCCGGTGGTTGAGCTGCCCGTCATTGGTCAGCAACAGCAGGCCCGTCGTGTCTTTGTCCAAGCGGCCGATCGGCGACAAGTCGCGTGGTTTCAAGGTCTTGGGGACGAGATCCAGAACCGTTCGGTCGCTGGGATCACGTGTCGCCGAGAGGATCCCGGTCGGCTTGTGCATCATGAGCACCACACGGCCAAACGCGATGACCGGGTCACCATCGAACGTGACCTCGACGGCGTCGTCGACGTGCATCGACGGGTCTTTGACGAGCTCACCGGCCACAGTGACACGCTCGCGGCGAACGAGCTTCTGCGCGTCGGTGCGGCTGATATCGAGGGCGTGGGCGAGGAAGCGGTCTAGTCTCTGGCGGGTCGACATGGGCAGGCCCTATGCGCTATGGACCGCGACTTGTCGAGCATCTGCGCCCGCGAGGCCGCCAGCCCGCCAGAGTGGCCGCTCGCGCCCGACTTTCGCCCCTGTTCCCGAGTTGTCTCCAGACGCCGCGCCCCCGCTCCCAAGGTCGTCTCCCCGATGCCGCGCCCCAACAAGCCCACCCGACGACCGCCGCCGCGCTCAGATTCCCGCCCGGCCTCAGGCCCGCGCTCCGACCCCCGCCCGGCCTCGGGCCCGCGCCCAGACGCTCACCCGGGCCCGCGCCCAGACGCTCACCCGGGCCCGCGCCCGAACGCTCACCCGGGCCCGCGCCCGAACGCTCGCCCCAACGCTTCCCAAGGCCCGCGCGCACCCGGCTCATCCGGCCCCAACCCCAGCGACACCGGCCTCCGTAAGTCCCTGACCAACATCGGTGGCCCGACCCGCTTCTCCGGTGACGCCGCCTTCCGGCAGCTCCTCGAGACCGCCTTCACGCCACCCGACGCCCCCGACGACCGCACGTCCACCCACGGCTTCCACGCCTGGCCGGCCCGCCTGCATCCTCACACCGCGCGGGTGCTCATCGCCGCGGCCCCTCCCGGCGCCATCGCGGACCCCTTCATGGGAGGTGGCACGGTCCCGCTCGAGGCTCGCCTCGCTGGCCGCCTGGCCGTGGGCAACGACCTCAACCCCGTCGGCCTCGAGGTCGCCTGGGTCCGCACCCGTCGCCTCGACGCGGCCGCCCTGCGTGAGCTCAACGACGCCACCCGCCTCGTCATCAAGCTCGCCAACGCGTTGCGCGACGACGCCCGCCCACACCCGACCTTCCGCGAGCGTGTCGGCTATGCCTTCGACCCCCAGTCCCTGCATGAGGTGTGGTCGCTCGCAACAATACTCAACGACGCGCTCACCACCGACCCCAACCGCAGCTCGCACCGGATCCTGCGCGCCGCCTTGTCGTCCATCATCGTCAAGGTCTCGAAGCTCGTCTCCGATTCGGTCGCCAAGGTCGACCGCACGAAGGCCAACTTCACCCCAAAGGGGCGTGTCGATCACTGGCTCAAGAAGCGGATCTTCGAGCTCTCCGAGCAGCTCCAGGCCACGGCCCGCCTCCTGCCCGCCAACTCGCCCGACCCGCTCCTGATGCTTGGCGACGCCCGCGTCGCTCCTCCAAAGCTCCCGCCGCTCGCAGCCATCATCAGCTCGCCCCCGTATCCCGGGATCTACGACTACGTCGACCACCACAAGCTGCGCCTGCTGGCACTCGGCCTGCCCGTCGCCCCGATGGTCGACCAGGAGATCGGCAGCCGCCGCGAGAGCGAGCGCCTCGGCCTCGACGTCGGCACCTCGCGCTACGTCACCGACCTCGAGAGTGTGCTCACGACCTGGTCCAAGACCCTGGTTCCCAACGGTTTTGTTGCGTTTGTCATCGGCGATGGTCAGGTCGAAGGCCGCATCACCCCGGTCCTGCCGCTGCTCGAGCGCGCCGCCACCGCATCCCGCCTGTGGATCCGGGCGTTTGTCTCCCAGCCGCGCCCCGTCTTTGGCACCAAGGGAAACGCACCCCGCATGAAGGACGAGCACCTCGTGCTGCTCACCCGCTGAGGTGCCGAGCCTTGCCGCCAAGGCCTTGCGCTGCTAACTCGGTTGGTCTCATGGATGACCCGCCAGAGCTGTCCGACACCACGACCCCCATCGCCACGCTCAAGGCGACGCTCGCCCGCTTCAATGCGGACCGCGGCTGGGGTCGCTTCCACACCCCACAGCACCTCGCGATGGCGCTTTCGGCCGAGTCCGCCGAGCTCCTCGAGCTCTTCCTTTGGAAGCAGGAGGCCGACCTCCCGCGGCGCGAGCGCCTCGCCGAAGAGATGGCCGACGTCCTCATCTGTCTGGTGAACCTGGCGAACCGTCTCGACCTCGACCTCATGGCGGCCACCGCCGACAAGCTCGTCAAGAACGCCGCGAAGTACCCGGTGGCGTCGAGCTTTGGCAACGCGACGAAGTGGGACGCGCTCGACAAGGCCGCCGCACCTTCCGCCGAGTCCAACGTCAAGGAATCTCCGACGACAGGGACCGACCCATGAAGAAGCCACTCCTCTCTGTCGACCAGGCTGTCGAGACCGTCATCGAGACCGCCGCGTCACTACGCGACTCCAAACCCACCGCACTCCGCACGGTCTCCATCTGGGAGGCGTCTGGCCTTGTGCTCGCCGAAGACGTGCGCGCCGACCGTCCGCTGCCCCCCTTCGACAAGTCGATGATGGACGGCTACGCCTTTCGTTTCGATGACATTGCGGGCATCTCCGAATCCGAAAAGAAGGTCTTCGACGTGGTCGGCGAGGTAGCAGCCGGCGGCTCGTTCTCGCGTCCGCTCGCGGCGGGCGAGGCCGTTGCGATCATGACCGGCGCGCCCCTCCCAGAAGGTGCTGACACCGTTCAGATCGTCGAGGTCTGCGAACGCGACGACGACACCGTCATCGTGCGGGGCGGCCTGAAGAAAGGCGACAACGTCACGCCGCTGGGTGCCCAGGCCGTCGCGGGCGACATCGTCGTCGAGCGTGGCCGCGTCATCGAGAGCCTGACCGCGGGTGTGCTGGCCTCGGTCGGCAAGACCCAAATCGACGTCTACCGGCGCCCACGTGTCACCGTCATCGCGACCGGCGACGAGCTCGTCAACGTCGAAGAGACCCCCGAAGCCTCGCAGATCCGGGACTCGAACCGCCGGACGCTCATGGCGCTCGCCGAGTCGGAGTGGTGCCGGGTAGTCGACGGCGGCATCATCCGAGACGAACGCGAGGCCCTGCGTTCCGCAATCCGCGAGGGCCTCGAAGGCGACGTGCTCGTGCTGTCCGGCGGGGTCTCGGCCGGCACCTACGACTACGTGCGTGAGTGCCTCGAAGCCGAAGGCGTCGGTATCCTCTTTCACCAGGTGGCCATCAAGCCGGGCAAGCCCGTCCTCTTCGGGCGCACCGCCACGACCCTGGTCTTTGGCCTCCCCGGCAACCCGGTCTCGTCGTTCGTGACCGCCGCCATCCTGCTGGCGCCCGCCCTGCGGGTGCTCGGTCGCCGGCCCGACCCCCGCTCGTGGGAGCTCCGGGTGCCGCTCACCGAAGGCGTCATCCCTCCGACCGGCAAGCGCACGACCTTCCACCCCGGCGTCGTCGTCCGAGGGGCCGGTCCGATGGGGCTCGGCGTCGCTTCACGCACCTGGGACGGCAGCGCCGACCATATCCGCTATGCGCGGTCCAACGTCCTCATCCGACGTGAGCCCGACAGCGACGCCGCCAACCCAGGTGAGGTGGTGTCGATCGTCCTGCCCGGAAGCCTTGTGCAGTGGTGACCTGCTAGCGGGTCATGGCGCTCAGCCGAACCGCTCGCTGAGCGCGGGACCGGCCGAGAGCAGCATCCGCTCGACCATGGCTTTGGCTGCATCCTCAGCGACGCCGGGGGCGGGATCGAAGTCCGCCGACCAGACGATCTTCGAGACGGTGCCCAGCCCCATGACCTGGAACTGCCCGATGAAGGTCGAGACGGGCATGCCCGACTGCACGATGACGTAGGTGTAGCTCATGCCTTCTTCGGAGCGTGACGTCTCGCGCTCGACGATGACCTGGCCGTTCTTCAGCGTCATCGTGCGGGTCAGGCCGTCCTCGGCGAGGTCGACCTTGGACACCACGGGGTGCCACTGGGCGGGGGAGTCGAACGCGCCGCAGGTGGCCCACACCTTGTCGGGAGCGCTGTTGACGATGATATCGAGTGCTGCATAAGCCATGGTCAGAGACCTCGCACACCCACGCCCCGATCGCAAACCGGGGCCGTCTCGGAGGCAGCGGACAAAAAATCTGTCTCCGCGTGACCCGCCCCGGGAGCGCTTGACCCGCGGTCACACGACGTGTCCGCAATATTTTTGCTCAAGTCAGCGGCGAATCGCGCGATACTGGAGCTGACCCGTCGGGCGGCGCTACGTCTGCCCATACATCCGCGTGCCTTTCCTCTTCTAATGGACACCGTCGCGGGCAGCCTTGCCCGCGGCGGCCCGCCTCACGAAAGAAGGCCATGAAGGTGAAGGACGGAAGCCGAAGGCGGTCGCTCGGGTCGCCTTGCGTGTAGGGCGTGTCTCGTCGATCCTCGGGCCCGGATTGGACCACCACGAGCAGGGGAACCGACATGGGGTACCGGGCCACGGTCGGCCACACACGTTTCACCTTCGACGACCTGAGGACATTGCTTGCCCGCGCGTCGCCTCGACGTGCCGCCGATGAGCTCGCCGAGCTCGCTGCGAGGTCTGCCGTCGAGCGGGTCGCAGCCCAGCTAGCGCTAGCCGACGTGCCGCTCAAGCGGTTCCTCGACGAGGATGTGATCCCTGCCGAACGCGACGAGGTCACCCGCCTCATTCGAAGCCAACACGACGCCCTGGCCTTTCGTCCCGTCGCGCACCTCACCGTCGGCGAGCTCCGCGAGTGGCTCCTGCGCGACGACATCGGGTCCGACCACCTGGCCCTTGTACGTCTTGGCCTGACGCCCGAGATGGTCGCCGCGGTGTCGAAGATCATGCGTCTGCAAGATCTCGTCGCGGTCGCCCGCAAGTGCCGTGTAGTCACCCGTTTCCGCTCGACCGTGGGCCTCGAAGGGCGCCTCTCGACGCGCCTTCAACCGAACCACCCGACCGACGACATCGTCGCCATCGCCGCTTCGATCTTCGATGGCCTCCACTACGGCAGCGGCGACGCGGTCATCGGTATCAACCCGGCCACCGACAAGCCCGCCAACGTGCGGGCGCTGCTCGAGCTCATCGACCAGCTCATCCTTCGCTTCTCCATCCCGACCCAGAGCTGTGTCCTCGCCCACATCACGACGACGCTCGAGCTCGCGCGACTCGGGGCTCCCGTCGACCTGTGTTTCCAGTCGATCGCGGGCACCGAGAAGGCCAACAAGAGCTTCGGGATCGACCTCGCCTTGTTGGCGGAGGCGCGAGAGGCCGTGCTCGCGCTGAACCGCGCGCCAAACGGAGGTCAGCAGGTCATGTACTTCGAGACGGGCCAGGGCAGCGCGTTGTCGGCGGACGCCCACGAGGGGGTCGACGCGCAGACCTGCGAGGTCCGGGCCTATGCCGTGGCGCGCGCCTTCGACCCGTTCCTCGTCAACACGGTCGTCGGCTTCATCGGGCCCGAGTACCTCTATGACGGTAAACAGATCACCCGCGCCGGGCTCGAGGACCACTTCGCGGGCAAGCTGCTCGGCCTGCCGATGGGGTGCGACGTCTGTTACACGAACCACGCCGAGGCCGACCAGGACGACATGGATGGGCTCATGACGCTCCTCGGTGTGAGCGGCGTCAACTTCATCATGGGTGTGCCAGGCGCTGACGACGTGATGCTCAACTACCAGAGCACTTCATTTCACGACGCGTTGTACCTGCGGCAGGTGCTGGGCAGACGACCGGCGCCCGAGTTCGAGAAGTGGCTCATCGAGATGCGGCTCTTCGAGAAGGATGGGCTCGTGCTCGTCAACGAGCCGGGCCTGCGTTCGCCGCTGCTCGACGGGCTTCGAGCGTTGCCGACGCTTAGCCGGGGCGAGGCGGGCCGGACCGGGTCCGAGACTTCCGGAGGGGTGCCATGACCGAGCTCGGTGAGGACAAGGATGCTGCCAAGCAGGTCGAGGTGCGGCGTCCGTCGGACGACCCGTGGGCGGTCCTGCGGGCGCTCACGCCGGCGCGAATCGGGCTCGGGCGGGCAGGGGCGGCGGTGCGGACACCTGTGCACCTGGCATTCCAGGCAGCGCATGCGATGGCGCGTGACGCGGTGTTCACACCTTTCAGCACCGAGGACTTCGCGGCGCGGCTCACGAACGAGCTCGGCCTCGTCGCGGTGCCGGTGGCAACGCTTGCGACCGACCGGACGACCTACCTCAAGCGACCCGACACCGGTCGGCGCCTCGCTCCCGAGAGCCAGCGACGGCTCGAGGCGATGCGTGGGGCCAACGCTTCGGGCTCGCGACCCGATGTCGGGATCGTTGTCTGCGATGGTCTCTCGGCCAGCGGAATCGAGATCCACGGCGTGCCACTGGTTCGCACCTTCGTCGACGCGTTGTCCACCGTTGGCCTTTCGCTCGGGCCCATCGCGGTGGCCCGACACGGACGCGTGGCGCTCGGCGACCCCATCGGTGAGGCGCTTGGCGCGGGTCTCGTCATGGTGGTCATCGGAGAGCGTCCCGGCCTGTCAGCGGCGGACTCGGTCGGCGTCTACCTGACCTTCGGTCCACGACCCGGTCGCACCGATGCCGAGCGTAACTGTATCTCCAACATCCACCCGCCCGACGGGCTCGACTATGTCGCAGCAGCCCAGCAGGCGGCCTGGCTGGCCCGTGAGGGGCTGCGCCGAAGCTATACGGGCGTCCACCTGAAGGACGAATCTGTCGACGGGCTGACCCTGGTCGACGAGGCGGAGTCGTTGCCAGAGCGGTGATGGGCTGGCTGTTCACCCTGCGGAACGCCAGCTCAGCGAAAGAGGCGCAGGCCGAAAAGCGCCCCGGGCTCGACGATGGTGTCGTCGAATGTCAGCGCCACACGCCCTCCGGCAAAGAGGCCGACTCCGTGGGTCAGCTCATAGCCGATGAGGGCGCGTAGGCCGAGAGACGCGGTCTGTCCCAGCTTTGTGGGTTGGCACTTCGGGGCGTCGAACGTGGGGCCGAGGTCGAAGTCGAGCGTGATGGGCGCGAAGTCGACGCGGGTGCCGACGCCGAAGAAGAGCGAGCAGCCGTCCATGTCGGTTTCGCCATGGGCCGCGAAGCCCAGCGCCAGGGCTGTGTGGAGGTAGTCGTTGCCGATCCGGTAGCCGACGTGGGCGGCGTACTCGGTCGAGGTGTAGACCTCCAGGTGGTGAAGTCCGTCGTCGACCCACGAGAAGAGCCCGAGCTGGGCGCCTGTGACGCGGGTCGCTATGTTGACGAGGCCGAGCTGGACGCCCGTGACGTCGGTGGCGACGTTGACGAGGCCGAGCTGGGCGCCGGTCATGTAGGTCGCGGCGTTGAAGATTGGGGCGAGCTGGGCGCCGCGGAGCTCGGCGATGGCGTCGCCCAGCAGCGCCAACGAGACACCGTGGACGACGGCGGTCGAGCCAGGGCCATCGAAGCCGATGGTCGGGATGATGGAGATGCGTAGACGGGTGGTCGGCTGGCCGCCGCGCAGACGGGTCTCTTCGATGGTCTCTCGAAACTCGAGATGCTTGAAGGTCGAGATATGGGTTCCGCCCGCGGCGATGGTGAAGGTCGCTTCGTAGCGGCGACGAGCTCGGGTCATCTGGAGCCGCCAGGTGCCAGCCGGGATCGTCATCGTGCGCTGTTCGCCAGCGATTTTATCGAGCTCCAGGGCGAGGCGGCCGCGGTCGTCAAAGAGGCTCAAGCGGCCAGAAAGCGTGGGGTCGAGCGTCAGGGTCGCGAGTGCGTTGGCGGCGCCCGGGTCGCGGACGATGTCGAGGCGAGTCAGGACGAGGTCACCGCTGCCGCTGAGCGCCAGGTCCCAGCTCGGATTCTGGGGCGTCTGAGCGGCCTCACGTGCGCGCGCCTGGGTCGTGGCATGCGCGTAGCGGTAGGCCTCGGTCAGCGTCACCTGGCGGTCGTCGTCGAAGTCGGCGGCACCGCGCAAGGCGGCGATGAGGTCGTGTGTGAAGAACGAGGCCTGGAGGCGATCGGACTCCTGGGCGAGCTCGTCCGCGGCGGCCGAGGTCAGGAAGACCTTGCCCTTTATGGAGGTGGACGTGGGCGGGGCGAGGAAGCCAGCGGTGGGCGTGCCACCTTTGGGGCGCAGGATCCCGCCTGACGCGCAGGCATCGAGGATGGTGAGGGTGAGCGCCGTATCGACGGCGAGGATCCGTTCGCGCAGCTCGGCGAAGGGCAGGGTGTCGCGGCCCAGCCGCAGGCCCGCCGCGTCGGCATGGCCGGAGTAGTAGACGACGAGCTCTACGCGGGCGCCGGACGCGCGGGCCGTGCGAGCTAGCAGGTCGGCGGTGGCCAGGGTTGCCAATGCCGTCTTGCGGTCGGCGTTGGGGACGAGCAGGCGGTCACTCGGTGCGAGGCCGCCGAGAGTGACCAGGACCGCGCCGAGGTTGGCGGCGTCGCTGTCGGCCCAGCGCAGGGTGGGGCGCTCGGGCCCACCATCGTTGTTGGAGAAGAGGACCGCGATGCGGCGGGTCGGGGGCGCGGCCGAGGCCGAGGTGGTGGAGAGCGACGCCAAGACTGCGACGACTGCGACGATTGTGACGCGGGCGACCGTGGCAGCGCGGGCGACGAAGTGGATCGGGAAGCGGGGCGAGAGGGTCATCGTGGCAGGGCTTTGCCGACGAGGATGTCGGTGACCTCGATGGGCGGCGCGACGTGGATTGTGTCGTGGGCCGGGTCGGGGCCGGTCGCGAGCGCCCTCAGGGAGGCTTCGAGGCTCGTGAGGTCGAGCGGATCGGGTGAGGTGAAGAAGGCGAAGCGTTCGAAGCCGGGGGCGTCGTCGAGCGTGAACGCTTCCGCGAGGTCGAGCGTGGTCAGAGCGGTCGGGGTGGGCGCGAGGTGGGTTGTCAGCGCGCCCCGGCCGTCGATGGACAGGACCGCGAAGTGACGCGGCGAGGCCGTACGGAGCTGGACCTGGACGGCCTCGCCGGCCGCGAGGCGATCGGTCGCCGTGATGGGTGTTGGGCCGCTCGGGGTCTGGCGTTGGATGAGCAGGACTGAATCGCCTTTGGCCCGCAGCTCGGATGGGTCGGAGGGCGGCAGCGCGAAGGTGACGACGAGGGCAAGGCAGATGGCCACCGGAATGGCCAACCAGGCGGGGTTGAAGCGGCGTCGAGCGGGGGATGTATGGCCGGCGGGGCGTTGCCCGAGTCGGGCGAGGACGGGGGCGTCGGCAGAGTCGCTGGCCCTGAGCGCTGCGAGCCGGGCGGCGCCGGCGTCGGGCTCTGTCGCGGCGAGGCGGGCGCGGACGGCGTCGGCTTCGGCAGGCGTGAGGTCGCCGAGGTGGAGCTTCTCGACGAGAAGGTCAGGGACGCGAGAGGGGCGCGTCATGTGAGGCTTCCTTCGGGGGCGAGGGCGCCAAGCCGTTCTTTCAGTGTTCTCAGTCGCTTACGGACGCCGGAGACGGAGAGGCCGACTTCGTGCGCGGTCTCTTCCAGGGTGAGGCCGTCGACGAAATGAAGGACCGCCATGACACGGGTGGAGTCGGGTTCGCGTGCGAACAAACGCGAGAGCATGGAGCGGGTGAAGCTCGTGGACTCGGGGTCGGGGAGGTCGGCGATGGCCGAGAGCAACGGGTCTGCGGAGTAGGT
This sequence comes from uncultured Myxococcia bacterium, assembly GCA_942493285.1. GTDB lineage: Bacteria > Myxococcota_A > UBA9042 > PHBI01 > PHBI01 > WYBB01. The sequence continues at coordinate 2,375,434 of OW818691.1, read as the reverse complement.
GATCTTCGATCGTGTGCTGGATCGCAGGCGGTTGAGCGAGACGTGGGTCGCGATGCGGTAGAGCAGGCTCGAGGGGCTCGTGTCGGTCAGGTCGGATTCGTGGCGCAGGAGCTGGACGAACACGTCCTGGGTCGCGTCGAGCGCGAGCTCCTCATCGGCGAGCAGGCGGCGGCAACGTCGAAGGACCATGGGGCCATATCTCCGATAGAGCGACTCGACGTCGAGCAGGTCTTACCTCCGCATCCAAACGAGCGGCGTGAATCTAACACCGATGCCGGCGTGACGTGTCACCCCAAAGCTGTCGGCCGGTGTGCTTGCGAGTCACCCGCCCGGGCACTTGCCAGCCTCTACCGGGACAACCACTTGCCCCGCGCAGGCCTCGGGCCAGGGAATCGCAAGGTCCAAGAAATCATCGAATAGGAAGGATTTCCAGGGAAAGCACGAAACGAGGATCCCAGGAAGAGACCTCGGAACTGCCTGTGATTGCGTCCTCCTGGTTTCCTTGGTTCCTGGCTTCCTGATAGGCCGCGATTTTGCGACCACCCTGGGCCTCGGGCCCCAAACGGCAAAGGCCGGAACCCTGTGCGGGCCCGGCCTTCGTCTGCTCATGGTTTGGTCCGACCAGAGGTCGGCCCGATGTCACTTCGTGTCGAACTCGGCGTCGATCACGTCGTCCTTGGGCCCGCCGCCGCCGCTCGGGCCGGCTGCCCCGGGTCCGGCCGCACCCGGCTGGCCGCCGGTCGCCTTGTAGACCTTCTCGGCGAGCTTGTGCGCCTTCTTCTCGAGGTCGTCCTTGGCCGCCTCGATGGCCTTCTTGTCGTTGCTGGCGAGCGCGGTCTTGGCGTTGTCGCAGGCGGCCTGGAGCTCGTCCTTGTCAGCCGTCTCGAGCTTGTCGCCGTGCTCTTTGATCTGCTTTTCGACCGCGTACTTCAGGCTGTCGAGCGTGTTCTTGAGCTCGGCCAGCTGCTTCTTCTCTTCGTCTTCCTTGGCCGAAGACTCGGCCTCTTTGACGAAGCGCTGCACGTCGGTCTCGCTCAGGCCGGAGCTCGCGGTGATGGTCACCGAGGCGTCCTTGTTGGTCGCCTTGTCCTTGGCCGACACGTGCACGATGCCGTTGGCGTCGATGTCGAAGGTCACCTCGATCTGCGGGACACCGCGCGGTGCCGGCGGAATGCCCTCGAGGTTGAACTGTGCGAGCGGCCGGTTGTCGCCCGCCATCTTGCGCTCGCCCTGGAGCACGTGGACCGTCACGGCCGGCTGGTTGTCGTCGGCGGTCGAGAAGATCTGGCTCTTCTTGGTCGGGATGGTCGTGTTGCGTGCAATCAGCACCGTCATGACTCCGCCCTGGGTCTCGATGCCGAGCGACAAGGGCGTCACGTCCAAGAGCAGCACGTCGGTCACGTCGCCCGCGAGCACACCGCCCTGGACAGCCGCGCCGAGCGCCACGACCTCGTCCGGGTTCACGGAGCGGTTGGGCTCCTTACCGAAGAAGGCTTTGACGAGCTCCTGCACCTTCGGGATACGCGTCGAACCACCGACGAGGATGACCTCGTCGATCTCGCTCGCCTTGAGGCCCGAGTCCTTCAGGCAGCGGCGGCACGGCTCGATGGTGCGCTGGAAGAGATCGTCGGCGAGCTGCTCGAGCTTGCTGCGCGACAGCTTCAGCATGAGGTGCTTCGGGCCCGTCTGGTCGGCCGTGATGAACGGCAGATTGATCTCCGTCTCGATGGCCGTCGACAGCTCGATCTTGGCCTTCTCGGCCGCCTCGGTCAGGCGCTGGAGCGCCATCTTGTCGCGTCCGAGGTCGACGCCCTGGTCACGCTTGAACTCGGCCGTCATCCACTCGACGATGACGCGGTCCACGTCGTCGCCGCCGAGATGCGAGTCGCCCGAGGTCGCCTTCACCTCGACGAGCCCATCGCCTACCTCGAGAATCGAGATATCGAAGGTGCCGCCGCCGAAGTCGTAGACGGCGACCGTCTCCTGCTTCTTCTTGTCGAGCCCGTAGGCGAGCGCTGCCGCCGTCGGCTCGTTGATGATGCGCTTCACCTCGAGGCCGGCGATGCGCCCGGCATCACGGGTCGCCTGGCGCTGCGAGTCGTTGAAGTACGCGGGCACCGTGATGACCGCCTCGGTCACCGCCTCGCCCAGGTAGTTCTCGGCCGCCTTCTTCAGCTTGGCGAGCACCTTGGCCGAGATCTCCGGCGGCGAGTACCGCTTGTCGGTCACCTGGATATGCGCGTCGCCGTTGGCGGCCTTCACGACCTCGTACGGGAGGTGCTTCACCTCGCCCTCGATCTCCTCATAGCGGTGACCGATGAGGCGCTTGACCGAGAACAGCGTTCGGGACGGGTTCACGACGGCCTGGCGGCGGGCGATCTGCCCGACGAGCACGTTGCCCTTGTCGTCGAAAGCCACCACCGACGGCGTCGTGCGACCGCCCTCTTCGTTGGTGATGACCTTCGGCTCGCCGCCTTCCATGATGGCGACGACCGAGTTCGTCGTTCCGAGGTCGATACCGATGATCTTGCCCATGTTCTTTCTCTCCGGGTGTCGCGGCGTCGCGTGAGTCGCCGCTGAGGTGGTTCGGGACAAAGCCCCTTGAAGTCAATGTTTTCGGACCAGAGCGGGCACGCCTGTGGCGAAGCCGCAGTGAACCTGATTTGGACTCTGGACGGACCGTCGACGAAGCCCCCCGCTCGAGGTGGGAGATAGGTGGCTTCGGCCTGCCCGTGTCTCGAAGGGTGCTGGCGAGCACCCTGGACGGGCCGAACCTAAGACCACGATCGGGCCAGTCAAGGCAAGACTGCTTCGAGTGCTCCGCAGATTCTGCAAGAAGCCTTCCAGCAAAGGTGCCGCGAGGCTCCGACGGGTGCGCTGTCGCCCGCCCAGAACGCGGGGCGCACGGTCGGGTCCCGCCGTCCGGACTTCAGTCGAGGACCCAGGCCGCAGTCTCACCCGCGCGCAGCGTACGACGCTCCTCGTGCGTAATCGCGCCGGTCGCCGGGTCACGCGCCACGAGCCTGACGAGTCCGACGCCAACGCCCTCGACCATCTCGGAGGCCTTCGCCCCCACCGTCAGGAGTGACCCGTCGTCTGCGAACAGCTCGAGCGCCTTGTCGGTCCGATTGACCACCACGAGTCGCACATCGGTTGGCGGCACGGGCAGGTGAATGGCGTGATCCGCTGCGATATCGAGCACAAAGCCCACCTGGGTCCGGCTCGCCAGGCGTTCGATCTGCACATGCCTCGAACCCGACGGCACCGACACGAGGGCCGGCCCCGCGTCCTTCGAGATGCGCGCCACCGTCACCTTGTCGACCTCGACCCGCAGGTCCTCGCGCGCCCCATTTTCGATGATGACGAGCCCCTGGGGCGGGTGGGCCACGACACGTGCGCGCTGCCCCTCACGCAGGTCGAGGGCCACACGCTGGGTCCGCCGGCTCTTCGGGTAGTCGAAGGTCACCTCGACCGGTCCGGGCGGCACACGCCCAAACGCATGCACACGACTGGCCTGCACCGTCCCGTACAGGACGCCGCCGATGCTGACCTCGACCGGCTCCTTGGCGAGGTTCTCGACCAGCACCACCCCGAGCTCGAGCGACAGCGTGACCTTACGATCGCCGCCCGGCTGCACGACCACGTCATAGGCCTTGATGCGCCCGCTGGTCAGGCCGACGGTCTGGACCCGATAGGGGCCCGGCAAGAGATCCGTCAGCGCCAGCGTCTCGTCGGGCGCCAACGTGCCTTGCGCCGTATCTCCGAGCGTCACGGCCACGCTCTCGGCAAGCTGACTCCAGACGATGAGCCGACCCGGCGTGACCACCGCGATCCAGCGCATGGTCTCACCGGCCGGGATCGCCGTGCGAAGGCTGTAGGCAAAGCCCGAGCTCGCGCCGACCAGCGATGCCCCGACGTCTCCGGCGCGCACCCTGAACTTTGCGGCCTGCCCCGGCTCTATACGCTCGGCCTGACTCGACAAGACGCCGCGTGGGATCAGCACCTCATTGGTGGCGTTCTCGACCACCAGAAACGCGGTGATGTCTTGGATTTCGAGAGAAACCAGGCCGTCCTCGAGCACGACGAGCGAGTGAGCCGCGACATGCCCGCTCTTCCTGCCGACCACTTCGACGCGCCGAGTGCCTGCGGGGACGCCCGTGAAGACCTTCTCGGACCCGGCGAGCACCTCGCCGAGCCGGTCAGCGTCGGCATAGATATCGAGACCTTCGTCGCGGCGATTCTTGATGCCCAGCCCGCCGACGCGCTCGGAAACCACCCAGCTCGCAGCTGGGATCTCCGACAGGTCGATCTGCGTCGAGAAGAGCCGCAAGATCCCGGCCCCGAGCATATCGGACTCGCCGAGCAGCTCACCACCTCCGCCCGCAAAGCGCCCGACGCTGGTCGGCTCATGAAGGGCGCGAAGCTTGATCGGCCCGCGCTCGAGGTCTTTGATGAGTGCGATCTTGCCGGGCTCGACCTGGCCGACGAACCGCTCGGGCAGGGTCCCTTCGGTCATGTAGAGCATAATCGCCGCGTGTGTGCGGTTGTCGACCCGCACCGAGCCATGCACCGAGCCTGCGACGAACGTGCCTGCCTGGCCCGCGAAGAGCTCGATGCGCCCCGCATAGACCAGGTTCGAAGTGAGCCCGACAGCGCGGATTTCTTGGATCCCCGTTTCGATGTCGGGAAGCTCGAAGCGATCACCAGCGGCGATCTCATGCCCATCCACAACCGGGGCCGCGGCGGGCGAGTCGCCGCGCCGAACCGTCAGCGCGATCCGCTCACCCGTCTGGTTTTCGACCACGAGCCTGGCTTGGCCCGCCATGACCTCCCAGCGTGTCGGCTCGTTCACGTTGAGTCCGACCACCGTCTCATAGGGACGCAGGCTCGGCACCGAACGCGCCGTCAGCACCTTGAGACCAGGGCCCTCGGTGAGCTCGACCGTCTGGCCTGCTGGCACACGTCCACGCGGCTGCCCATCGACGCTCAGCTCGATGGCTTCATCGGTACTGTTGACGACCTCGAGCCGTGCGCCCGCTGCGGCATAGCTCCATGAGGTCTTCGTCTCACTCCCATCGGGGAAGACCGTTGCCTCGTAACGCACCGTCGCACCAACGGGTTCAGGCTGAGCCTCGATGACGACGACGCCCGAAGGCAGGTCCTCGAAGTGGCGCGTCTGGCCCGCGAAGATCCGGCCGCGTTGGACCACACGTCCGTCGACCGAAAGGGTCACCATGAGCGCGACCTTCTCGGGGTTTTCGATGGTCAGGCTGCCGAGTGCTGCCACCTCGGGAAGCGGCTCACGCTCGAGATCCGGCATCAGCGTCCAGACCGTGGTCTCGCCTGCGACCAGCGTCGCCGTCCCGACGAGCCGCATGGCACCTGCCCCTTGAGCGGAGGCCTCGACGTTGGCGTCGCCAGGCAGGAGCCCGCGGATTCGTAGACGTTGGCCCGGCTCGATGACCCCTTCGACCCGACCGCGCACGCTCACACGGAGCTCATCGGGTGTGCGGTTTTCGACCTCGAGGGTCGCCGGAGTTCCGGGCGGCACGGTCGGCGCCGTGGCGCACGCCGAGAGCAGGCCGACCAGCAGCCCAGCGATCAGGGGCGTCGAGATCGACCGGAGGCGAAACGAACCGGGAAGATCGGCCGACCCGAGAGGGAGGTTGTCGCGTTGCATTGAGTTCCCCAAGCGCGCTCGACATCGACAGAGGCAGGACACGCGACCAGGTCGCACGCGTCGCTCCGTCCGAGCTGCCGCACAACCCCGCTACCATCAATCGAATTGCGGGTCGCCCTGGTATTCGATCTGGATCTCTTCGCCAGGGACCGGCGGGTCACCAAAGGTGATGGCCGGCATGATGACGCCGTCGATGGCGCAATCCTCGGCACCGAAGACCCGTTTGTAGCTTCCGGGCCCTTCGCCCTCGAAGAGCTCGGTCGCGACACCACCGCGGATACGCTTGACGACCAGGCCATCGAGGATCAGGCGAGGGAGACAGACCTTGTTGATGACCGCGACGATCGTCCTGGCCACTTGCTCCAGCGCAGGGCCGACGCCCTCGTCGTCACAGATGTTTGCAAAGCTGCCGTTGGGCCCAAAACTCTCGGTGAGCTCACGGAATCGTCCGCCGTAGTCCGCGACACCACTGCGCGAGTTGCAGATGTACGTGGTCTTGTGGCAGGTGCGCGGACTCGACTTCGACTCGATGTAGGCTTGTCGCTCGAGCTGAACGACCGCGGGGTCGTCGGAGGTCGAGTCGCCGGCAATGGCCGCGACGATGACACGCCCCGGGTCGCGCTTCATTGCCTTCAGTCGGTTGACGATGTGGGCGACGGGAATGAGCGGGCCACCTTCGTCGGACGTCTTGAGGAGACCGCAGTCGTTGAAGTTCGCCTCGGGGAGGCGCACGCCATCGACCACCGAGCAGTCTTCTTCGTCCGAGACGAAGATCACGACGAGGTAGGCGTCGTCGCGCAGAAAGTCCCGCGCCTGGTCCGCGTTGCGGCCGTTCTTGTCGAGTGCGAGCATCGCTGACTTGAACTGTTGTTCATAGCGGTAGCAAGGTCCACCGGTTGCGAGCCCCACACTGGCGATGCATCGGAAAAGGTCGAGGTTGTCGTTCGTGATGACGGGCGGCATCGTGTCCGGACAGCCATCGGTCTGCGGCACGGCGACACAGCCCGTGCTCCCAGAACGCTCGCGACACACGTAGGTCGGGCCAAAAACCGTCTGGCACTCCGCATCCGTCGCACATGCCCGAACGCACAGGGTGTTGATCGACCCATTCGGGTTGATGACGCACTCGGGTATGTCTTGGGCCTGCCGGCTGTTGCACTCCCACTCACCGTTTGTGTCACAGCTCTGGAAGCTGCAATCGAGGTTGCCACAGCTCCCGCCGTCCGCTTCCGAGCACACCTCTTGGGTGGACGCAGCGCAGTCGAGTGAGATGACTCGGTTCGGCTTTGTGTTGAAGACACCCGCCGAGGTGACTGGCCCGTTGGGCTCACACTCTGCGTTGGCCGTCGTCACCGCGATTCGCACGTCGACGTCGAAGGACTGTTCGATCGTATTCTGGAATTGGAGGAAGCTGCGGGCCAGCGAGACCTGCTCCTGACACATCGAGGTGGAGTCGTCGATGATCCACAGGAAGTCGATCTTTACGGGTTCGCCGTCACCCGTGCCGGTCTCGACCTTGAGCGTGAAGGACTTCTCGAGGTTCTCGACCGGGGTGTGATTGCAGCCCCATGCGGCGAGTAGCGCCGGCATCACGAGCATTCCGAGTCTTGCGGTCTTCATCCCAACCTCCGCCTGCTTCCACCCCACCGGAGCACCGATAGACCCGGCCCGGCCCCTCGTAAGGGAGGGCAGTCTACAGGCGAGCACCCTGCAACCGCAAGTAGACAAGTCTTGCCAGGGTTCGGTGGGTTGACCGGTCCGTTAGGTGACAGGAGTCGGGGAGGTCGTTGCCCACTTCGCTCCAGAGGAGCGGTTTCTGGCTTGGCCATTGCGGAGCAAATCCGAATCGGGAACCCATGCCGAACTTAGTTGAGAGGATCACTCACGAAGCGCGATCAGGTGGCGACCGTAGGGCGAGATTTGAGCGCAGCCTGGACGAAGGACCCGAAGCGCACAGTGCGCCAGCGCGACTCCGTCCTTTGTTGCGAACTGGATACTATTTGCCGTCCCGGTCGGTCGTGTGAGACTCATGCCCGTTCTGGCGGTGTGCTTCGGACAACGAGCTACGTCGCATCGTGACCAAGCTCTGGCCCCCCCGCCGGTCTGGAATCTACATCCGCCGTTTATGCGATGCCATTGTAGACGCGAACCTACTCGCGCCCACCAGTCGCGAGTAGGTTCCAGTCGCATCGAGAACTTGATCGGCCGCATCGGAGGCGTAGCAGTCAACCCCTACCCGTGCCCCTCTTGGGGCAAACCACCTGCTGACGTGGCGATGCGTTTCCTGCACTGAAGCGAAAGGCGCCGTGACGCGGCTCGCTCGCACATGCGAAGGCAAGCTCACGTCGCGGGCCCGCTTGTCCGCAGACGTCTCCCTGACTACTCAAGCGGCTTGCTGTAACGGCCGTCGGGCGACATCATGCTGTCCGACCTATGGCGTCAGCAGTCCCATGTACCATCTGGGTTGCAAACGCAGCCCGTCTCCATGTACTGTGTGCAAGTGTGTGTGTTTGGCACACATACACTGAATGGGTCCACGGTTCCAGCCAGAGCGCAAGAGCTGCCCGAAGGGCAGCTCCCGCCTTGTGGGCAAGTCGACACGCAACGTCCCACATCGTTCGCTCGGACGCACAAGTCTGAAGCGCAATCGGAGTTGAATCGACAAGACTCGTTGAAGAGATTGTTCCCTGCACCTGCCCTCGGATCTGTCCACGTCGTGTTGAATGGTACACACATGTAATCCATGCCGAGAGTTGGAGGGCAGCTTGTAATCGCCAAGGCCCTTCCCCATCCGGAGTGCGGCCAGCCCAACGGGCAACCATTGGTCGGCGCGCAGATCGCATGGGCGTTGACGCGATCGACGCACCAACTGCTATAGCACTGGCCGTGGTAGTGACAGGGCTCGCCATCTGCGACTGGACCATCCATTTGTGGACCCGCGCCGTTGCACAGACCACCGCCTGAGACTCCGATATACCAATCCCCGAATTCGTTGACGCCGATGGGTCCCTCGCAGCTGTCGTTAACCCAGGGCACGTGCTCGTCGGTCAGGCCGTTGCCATCGTTGTCGAGTCCATCGTCGCACCACTCGGTCGATGTGCAGGCGCCGCTCTGACAGGTGGCATTGGGGTAGCCGGATAGCGTGCAGAGGGTGCCATCAGCCACGTCCCTGCTGTCGCAGCTGCCTGGCAGGTACGGAATCGGTCGGCGACAGAAACTCTGCTGACAGTCGCCAGGCAGGTCGGGGCATTGACTGTTGGAGGTGCATGACTGAGCCCTCGCGTCGCTCACTCCAGTAGCGAGAGCCAAAAGAAAGAGAACAGAGGCATAGAGAATCCTGATCATGATTTTCCTCATGAATTCAGCCAGACCGATGAGCCCCATTCGCAACTTGCGATGAGGCTTGTCGACCGAGGCAAAATGCTAGGATTCCATGCTGGGCATCCTGCTCCAGTGTGTCAATGGTTGACCGGTGGTGAAATTTGGTTGCGGAAGTGCGGTGTCGCGACCTGTGCTCAAATCTGGAGCAGCGCTGCGGCGACCGCCACCCGGATACGCTCGTTCGCGTCGTCGAGGTCGGCCTTGATGTTTTCGACGCCGGACTTGTAGCCAAGCCGCGCCATGCTGGCGATGGCGAGCACACGCACCTTGGGGTCGTTGTCTTTGGCGAAAGCTTCCACCGTCGCGCCGGCGGACTTGCCCTGCAGCTCGATGAGGCGGTTGATGGCTGCGAGCCGCAGCGTCTGGCGCTCGTTCTTCGCGGCGATCTCGGTCGCGATCTCGCCCTGGGCGGTCTTCGACAGGAGGCGCGTCGCGGCCCAGGCGGTGCTACGGAGATCATCGCGCCCCGAACCGAGCGTGAACACGATGTGGCGCTTCACCTTGTCGCCATGGCGCTTGACGAACGCGCGGAGCGCCGAGGGGTCGAGCCACTCGAGGCTGCGCTCGAAGAGCATGAAGCGGCTCTCCGGGTTCTGCTCGATGAGGGCGAAGAGCGCCATCTCGCGGATTTCCTTGATGCGGTCGCGCGACGCGATCTCGAGGTCGGCCGCCCCGCTCGGGTCGGGCACCGCGATGATGGCCGCCACCGCTTCACGCCGCACGTCCGAGTCGGGGTCGGCGATGTAGAAACGGGCGACCGGGATGACCTCGACGTCGCGCATCTTCGCGAGCGCTTTGAGCATCGCGATCTTCATCTCTTTGTCGGTCTCACGGGCGAGGCTGTCGCGAAGGACACCGATGGACTCGCGCTGCGCGAGCTCACCCATGGCGTGGCAAGCGGCAAGGCGGATAGGCTTGGGCGCGTTGCCGAGCAGCGGGTGGATGTCGGCCGTGGCGGCGCGCCCCTTGACCTTGCCGATGAAGTGGACGGCGGCCGCGCGCTGCGGGATGTCGGTCGAGTTGAGCTCGCCCTCGAGGTAGCTCTGCAGCTTGTTCGAGCCGGACTTGAGGTAGACCTCATAAGCGGCGACGAGCTCTTCATAAGGGGTCTCGCGGTCCTTGATACGCTCGCGCATGAGGTCGAAGACCGGGCCGTCGGCCACGTTGACGAGCGCTTTCAGGGCGGCCATGCGGCGAGCCGGGTCGGCCGAGCTCGCGTTGTCGACGAGGATGGCCTTGCCGGACGCGTCACCGCGGTGGCCCAGCAGGGCTGCCGTCTGGAAGACGACCTCCGCATCGGTCGACTTGAGCAGCGGCTTGATGAACCCGAGGTCTTTGATCTCGGCCGCTTCCGGGTCGGTCATCAGACGCCCCATGATGACCTTCTGGGTGGCCGGCGTGAACTTCGCGAGCCCGTCCTTGGAGGCATAGACGGGCAGGGCGGCCAGCAGCGGGAGCTTCGGGAGCTCGGCTTCGAAGGCCTCACGCACGGGCTGGGTCTTGACCTTGATGCCTGCGCGCATGGCCGCGACCATCCAGTCGTCGCCCTTGTCGACCAGGACACGCACGTAGCGTTCGGGCTTGGGGCAGTCCTTCTGCTCGAGCGCCTTCAAGAGGAATGGCACCGCTTTGGCCGAGCCCAGCGGCTCGACGAGCGGCAGGACACCGGTGGCCGGGTCGACCGCGAGCTCACACACGGCTTTGGCGGTCTCGGCTTCCCACTGCTTCTCTTTCAACGATCGCAACGCCACGATGGCCGCCGAGCGCACGTTCCACTGCGGGTCGGCCAGCGCGTCCTTGACCTGGCTCAGGGTGCGTTTCTTGGGGCCGAAGCCGAGGCCCTCGACCGCCATCGCGCGGATGTCGAAGTCGCCCGCCTTCGCGCCACGCTCGAGCGTGACGAGCGCGCGTTCGACCAGGTCCTTGTCGGGTTTGGCCAGGGCCGAAGAGGCGAGGGTGGCCACGAGCAACGTGAGCGAGAGGGACAGAGCGCGCATGGATGGGTCTCCAGACGGAGGCGAGTGCGGACGAGAGGTAGCGTTGGCCGGGAGTAGAGCCAGGTCACCAGGCGACCGGGCCGCTACCTAACGCATGTGAGGCCCGGCGTCTGCCCGAACCACACACGAGGGCGGATACGAACGCCGCGGGCGAGCCGATGTCAAGCCTTCAGCGCCCTCCGGGCCGGCTTGCGCAGATGATGTGAATGGCGTTCGCATAACCGATGGGGTCCCGAAAGGCGGCGCGCACGTGATGGCGTTTTGACAATGCGCGAAGCGCGGTGCTAGGCGTTCGCGGATCGCTTCGATGGTGATCCTTCGGGCACGCCGGTCAGGTGGCAAGGCTCGATGATGGCGACTCGCGAGACCGGTCCGGGCTCGCGGCGCCGCGAGCGGGGCCCGCACGGGGTGTCGCGCCAGAAACACCGGACAACGGAGTCGCGTCATGCGTGAAGTCGTCATCGTCGGAGCCGCCCGCACCCCCATCGGCACCTTCCAGGGTGCCTTCGCCTCTCTGCCCGCAGCCAAGCTCGGCGCGGTCGCCATCGCCGCCGCGCTGACCCGCTCGGGTCTGCCAAAGGACCAGTGGGCACAGGTCGACGAGGTCCTCATGGGCAACGTGCTGCAGGCCGGCCAGGGGCAGGCGCCGGCTCGCCAGGCGATGAAGCTGGCCGGGCTCCCGGACTCCGTCGGCGCGACGACCGTCCACAAGGTGTGTGGCTCAGGCATGAAGACCATCATGCTCGGGGCGCAGGCCATCATGAGTGGCGACGCCGACATCATCGTGGCCGGCGGCATGGAGTCCATGTCGAACGCCCCATACCTGCTGCGCCAGGCGCGCGACGGGATGCGGATGGGCCACGGCAAGATCGAGGACTCGATGATCCTCGATGGCCTCTGGGACCCGTACAACGACCAGCACATGGGCAACTGCGGCGAGCTCTGCGCCCGCGAGCGCAATATCTCGCGTGAGGCCCAGGACAACTTCGCCATCGAGAGCTACCGGCGCGCCAACTCGGCCATCGCCGAGGGCCTGTTCAAGGATGAGATCGCCGCCGTCGAGGTGCCTCAGAAGAAGGCCGCGGCCCTCGTCATCGACAAGGACGAGGAGCCCGGTCGCGGGAACCCGTCCAAGGTCCCGACCCTGAACCCCGCGTTCGCGAAAGACGGCACCATCACGGCCGCCAACGCGAGCAAGATCAACGATGGCGCTTCGGCCGTCGTGCTGATGTCGGCCGAGAAGTGTAAGGCGCTCGGCCTCAAGCCGCTGGCGCGCCTCGTGTCGACTGGCAGCCACGCCCAGGCCCCCGAGTGGTTCACGACGGCTCCGGCCGTGGCCATGAAGAAGGCTTTGGACAAGGCCAGGCTGGCGGTGTCGGATATCTCGACCTTCGAGATAAACGAGGCCTTCGCGGTCGTGCCGCTCGCGGTCGCGACCGAGCTCGGCCTGCCGCTCGACCGTGTGAATCCGCGCGGCGGTGCAGTCGCCCTTGGCCACCCCATCGGCGCCAGCGGCAATCGCATCGTCGTGACCATGCTCCACAACCTCCTGCAGACGGGCGGGCGCTACGGCCTGGCCAGCATCTGCCTTGGTGGTGGTGAGGGCGTCGCAGTGCTCATCGAGCGCATCTGAAACGCATCTGGCCCCTGAGCCATTGAGCGCTCCGGGCCCAGTCGGGAACATCCATGATCTACTTCGAGAACCTCCTCTACGAGCGCGAAGACTTCATCGTCACCCTGACGATCAACCGCCCGCAGGTCCGTAACGCCCTGAATCGAAAGACGCTCTCCGAGCTGCATCGGGCGTTCTTCGAGTTCCGGCACGACTCGGCGGCGCGCGTCATGATCCTCACCGGGTCAGGCGACCGGGCCTTCGTGGCCGGCGCCGACATCGCGGAGATGGCGGCCATGAACCAGGAGGAGGCCGAGGACTTCGCGCGTCTCGGCCAGAACCTCACAGCCAGCATCGAGTCGATCCCGAAGGCGGTCATCGCGGCCGTCAACGGGTTCGCGCTCGGCGGCGGCTGCGAGCTGGCCATGGCGTGTGATTTCATCCTCGCGTCCGAGAACGCGGCCTTTGGCCAGCCCGAGGTCAACCTCGGGCTCATCCCTGGCTTTGGTGGCACGCAGCGCCTGGCGCGAGTCGTCGGGCGCGCGGTCGCCAAGCAGATGATCTTCACGGGTGAGGTCATCAAGGCGCAGCGGGCCTTGGAAATCGGGCTGGCCAACGCGGTCTATCCCGGGCCCGAGCTGCTCGCCGGCGCCAAGGCCATCGCGACGACCATCGCCAGCAAGGGCCCGCTCGCGGTCGGTGCGGCCAAGCGCAGCCTCAACCGCGGCTACGACCTCACCCTCGAAGTGGGGATGGAGTTCGAGGCGATGCTGTTTTCGTCGATGTTCAAGACCGACGACATGCGCGAAGGCACCAAGGCCTTCCTCGAGAAGCGCCCAGCCGATTTCAAGGGAGTGTGAGCGTGGTGGAAGCAGCGACGAGCGCCGTGACGAAGCGGCACCGGGTCCTTATCGGCAAGCCCGGCCTCGATGGGCATGACCGAGGGGCCAAGGTGGTGGCGCGCGCCCTGCGCGATGCCGGCATGGAGGTCGTCTACACAGGGCTCCACCAGACCGCGGCCATGATCGCCGCGGCGGCGGTGCAGGAAGACGTCGATCTGGTTGGGATTTCGGTGCTCTCCGGCGCACACAACCACCTCGTCCCCGAGGTCCTGCACGAGCTCGCGAGCCGCGGCGCGGCGGACATTCCGGTCTTTGTCGGCGGCATCATCCCACACGACGACATCGTCGCGTTGAAGGCGCAGGGCGTGGCTGAGGTCTTCGGGCCAGGGGCGCGGCTCGAAGACATCGTGAGCTCGGTGCGTGGCATCCTCGAAGCGCGTGACGCCCGGGGCGAAGGGGCCTGAAACGTTGGCGGTCTCTGACGACCCGGTCGAGGTGACGGACGAGGAGCTCATGGAGCGCTACGTCCGGTCAGGCGACGCGCAAGCGTTCGAAGCGCTTTTCAGGCGCTACGCCGGGCGTCTTCATGGGCTCTTCCTGCGGTCGAACGGGACACGTGACCTCGCTTCGGACCTCGTCCAGAAGACGTTCATGCATGTGCATCGGGCGCGCGCGGACTTCCAGCAGGGCCGCCCGTTCCGGCCGTGGATCTATACGATCGCACTCAATGTGAGGCGCGAGGAAGGGCGGAAAAGGGCGCGTTCCCGAGAGGTTGCGGTCAATGTCGACGACGTGCGCGAGCCGTCGGTCGAGCCCGATGCCAAGTCTGCCACCGACCGGCTCGTGCAGCGCGCCCTCACCCAGCTTTCCGATGGGCAGCGCGAGGTCATCCTGCTGCATTGGTACGAGGGGCTGTCCTTCCCAGAGATCGCCGAGCTGCTCGGGGCGACGGTTTCGGCCGTGAAGGTGCGCGCCCATCGCGGTTACGGCGAGCTACGACGGATGCTCGGCGGCGACGAGGAGGGCAAGGCATGAGCGCCTCGGGTAACCGCAACAATGGGCCGGACATAGGAACCGAGGCTGATGGGCATATGCCCATCCGACCGAGCTCAGACGCCATGCCCAACACATACCCATTCCAGAGAGAGAGCCTGGCCCAACACCCCCGTGATCCCCACGCGCCGCGCGACCCCCACGGCCCGCCATACTACTCGCTGAGCAAGGAGCCGTTGAGCGCGTTGCGCGAGCGGGACAAGCTCGAAACGAGTGAGGTCGATGCGCTGTGGAAGAAGGTGGTGCCCGAGACGGTGAAAGCCCCGCCGAGCCTGCGCTCGAAGCTGCGTGAGCTGCCGACCGCGAAGCGGGTCGGGCTCTCGGTGGCGGGGGCCTTCGTGGTCGCGGTTGCAGCACTGCTCATCGGTGGGATGCGGGTCGACATGGGGACCCAGACCATCATGCGCTACGCCGTGGCGATGCTGGGGATCCTGGTCCTCACCGGGGCGACGTTCGCCGTCAGCCTGCGCGGCCATCATCAGAAGCCGCTCGGGCCAGTTGGGATGGTGGTGGTCGGGCTATCGGTCCTGGTGCCGGTCCTGCTCGCGGTGATGCCGTGGCTGTGGGAGCCCGGGCCGGAGTTCGCCCATATCCCGGTGAGCCACTTCTGCCTCGAGCTCGGCATCTCGACCGGGTTCATCGCGGGTGGCATCGCCTGGTTGTTCCAACGTTCAGAGGTGAACGGGTGGGTGCGTGCCTTGTCGGCCGCCGGTGGTGGTGGCCTCGTCGCATTCGCGATGTTGCAGCTCCACTGTCCGGCTCACGACGCGACCCATCTGCTCATCGGTCACGCTGGCGTCGGCCTGTTCCTCGTGCTGGTCACGACCGTCGTCGTGGGCGTCCGGCTTCGACGCAGGGGCTGAAAAACCTTGCCGTGGGCTCAGTTGGGCTCGCAGAAGCCGGCACCGTGCGCGAACTCGCGGCAGGTGGCCAGCGCCCCACACGAGCTCTCGCCGGTGAGGCTGCAGACGGCGCGGCAGGCGTCGTTGACGCAGGCGTAGCCAGCCTGGCAGGCGGCCGCGTTGGTGCACGTCGCGCCAGGCTGGATGGAGCCGGCGGGGAGGCAGATCGGGGAATTCTCGCCGAGCACCGCATAGCAAGCGCGGTCGACCGATTCGTCGTCGGTGCAGGCCTGGTTGAGGAGGTCACACGTCTCGTAGATCCCCGGGATCTTGCAGACCTTGTAGAGCGTCGACGAGAGGGCGAGGCAGGAGCGACCCTCCTCGCAGTCCTCGTCTTCGTAGCAGAACTGGTAGCAGAGGTCGGCCGTGCGATTGATCGAGAGGCAGATGCCGGTCTCGCAGCGGTTTTCGGCGGTGCACTCGCCTTCGGGGGCGACGGGGCCCTTGGGGAAACACGTGGGGGCGGTCTGGGCCGCAACGAACGTGCAGTTGTCGGTGGCCGCGCAGCCCGTCTGATAGACCGGGTCGCAAGGGGTCGAGGTGTCAGACGTGTCGAGGCTCGTGTCGATGACGACGCCATCGGTGACGAGCACCGTGTCACGCGTGTCGCTGCCGCCGGTCTTGTCGTCGTCACCGCAGGCGAGCGGCAGGAGAAGCAGCGGGAGGAGGCGCAAGTAGCGCGTGGTCGTGGTGATCATCATCATGATGGGGTCTCCGGGCGGTGCGCCGAATCGGATTCGGCGGACACGTCGATGGTCTAGCGCGGATGGGGCCGATGCAAGGGTTCACGGTGACAAGCGGGTCGGGGTGAACACGATGCGCCGGCCAACGTCCGCGCCGGCGCGCTGCGACGATGGATCCGGGGCGCTTATTCGATCCAGGTGCAGGGCGTCGAGTGCAGTCTCGAGAAGAGGGCGATCTGAAAGGGCGATCGGTAGAGGATGGTGTGGTCCTCGAACGCGGTCGGCGGGCCGAACTGGCGGCTGACCGTCGGCAACGAGCGCATCTTTTCCGGCGTGAAGTAGCTGCGAGGCGCCGAGATGATGAAGCGCAGGCGGTCCTGGCAGGCGGCGTTCCAGTAGTCGCGCTCGGCGAGGATCCCGGTGCGGAACCGTTTGTTGTTGGTATCGATCTCGTTGGCGGCGATGCGGCGGTCGGCCATGAGCGCGACCAGCGGGGCCAGCGTCGAGCTGCCGGCGATGGTCTCGTCAGGTAGTGAGTTCTTCTGGATGTGGGCCGCGACCTCTTCGAGGCGGGAGAAGCCGCGTTTCTTGGTCCAGAGGAAGTGGCGGGCGCCTGACTCGACGTCGCCCTTGAGGCGGAAGTCCTCCCAGAAGAGGTTCTTGATGACGGGCGACAGGCCGGTCAGTACCGGCGCGTCGGTCCAGTCGTACTCGTTGCGGGCGCCGGTGGTCTCGGCTTCGTCCTGGAAGACGTGGCGAAGCGAGAGCGAAAGAGCGCCGTGTGACTGGAGGGCGACGAGCGCCGCCAGGGCGAGCGCGGAGGTTGCGACGACCCAGGCCGGACCGTGGTGCAAGGCGGAGGCTGTGGGGGATGGTGGGGCGGCGGTGAGGGTGCTTGCAGCTGTTGCTGCAGGTGGGACGAGCAGCGAGATGGCGCGCCAGACGACGTAGGCCGCGCCCATGGCGAGGAACGGATAGATGAGCGCGAAGTAGAACGAGTAGAGCTCACGGAACATGGCGAACTGCACGAAGAGCGCGAGTGACGTGAGCCAGATGAAGAGCGCTTGGCCGTCGGGGCCGGTCGTGAACAGGCGTGAGGGGCGAAGGACGTCGAGGATGCGGCGGCGGCGGTCGGGCGCGGCGAGCCAGCTGGCGAGGACGACGAGCGGGACGAGCAAGCCGGCGAGCCACAGGTGCGGGTGGTAGAAGACCTCCTGCAAAAAGGACCGGCCTCCGAGCATGACGCCGACGTTGTGGAAGATGGACAGCGGGAAGCCCGGGTCGCCGCCGAAGATCTCGACCATGTCCGCTTCCTGGAAGGTCTTCTGCTGGTGGTAGGCATAGACACCCTCGAGGAAGGTGTCGCCGCCGATGGCCCAGAAGACGAGGTTGATGGACCCGAGGACAAGGACGAAGCCGGCGAGCTGGGCTAGTCGCAGGTCGCGTAGACGGGCGAGCATACGGCGAAGCGGGGCAAAGTGGCTCGTCGGTTGGAGTTGCGCTGGAAGTTGGGCCGGGTCGGGGCGGCGAAAGAGGCTCAAGGCGAGGATCGCGAGTACAGGGGCCATGGCGTAGAAGCCGGTCGCCGGGGCGAGGGCCAGGAGCATGCCGGACGTGAAGGGGCGGGGAATCAGCGCCTGCCAGAGGCCGAGCAGGAGGAACATGGTCGTCATGTTGACGCCGGTCATATTGGACGAGGCTTTGAGGACCTCGGATGCGAAGAGGTAGAGGACGAGCGCCACGAGTGCTGCGATTGGGCTGTAGAGGCGCCTGGTCGTTGCGGCGAGTGCCAGGCCGCCGATGAGGCAGAAGGCGAGTGGGAGGACCTTGGCGAAGGTGAGCGAGAAGCCAAAGACCGAGAACAAGAGCCCAGGCAGGACCACGTGCAGCGGCGGGTGGGCGAAGAAGTAGTCGGCATAGGGCCAGACGCCGTCGCCCAGGATCTTGGCCATGTAGAAGTAGATGTTCTCGTCGGTATTGGACGCGATGAGGGCGTGTGATTTCAGCAGGATCCAGAGGCCGACGATGCCAAAGAGGGCCTTGCCGTAAGCGAGGCGCTCGAGGCGCAGGGTGAGGGCTGGCAGGGTGGTGTCGGAGGCGAGGGCGGTGACACCGAAGTGGAGCGCGGCGAGCGCGGCGAGGACGACGAGAGCGAGGAGCGGAGTGGTCGAGGTGAGGGCGGGCCCGAGCGCGACGATGAGGAGTGCCAGTGGGGCGGCGCGTGAGGCGGTCGGGAGGTGTGCGGCGAGGCGGGCGGGAAGACGGACGCCGAGGCGGGAGATGACCACCAGCAGCGCGACGAGGAGGGTGGCCAGCGTCGTGAAGGCGAGGACGGCCTGGAGTGGGCCGCGATGGAACGCGTCGGAGAACGCGCTCATCGGGGCGGCGAGCACGGCGTCCGGTGCTAAGAGGCTCGCGGTCGTGAGGCCAAGGCCCAGGGCCAGGAGAACGTGGGCCGTGCGCGACGGGGCGGGGCGGGAGGTGAGTACCAGACCGACGGCTAGCGCGACGAGAAAGAGCTCCGACGGGATGCCGAGAGTGGCCGGGTGGGCCGACGAAAACAGGCGGAAGTCGTGGCCGTGGCGGGCGACCAGGGCGGCTAGGCCAAGCCCGAGCGCGGTGAGCAACGAGAGCAGGGCCGGGGTTGCAAACGCGAAGGGGCGATAGCGGTGGAAGGCGATTACGGCGCCGGCCCCGAGCGCGCCGATGGCTACGAGGAGGCGGCCGACCTCGAAGAGCGGGGCATAGCGATGCCCGTCGGGGACTGGCGTGAGGAGTGCGAGCAGGGCGGTGAGGGCCAGGACGAGTGTTGGGAGGTGGGCGAGGAGGCCGGGCGCTTGTGCGGGCGAGGGCGCGGGCGTGGGCGTGGGCGTGGGCGCGGGCGTGGGCGCTTGTGCGGGCGCGGGCGAGGGCGCTTGCGTGGGCGTGGGCGAGGGCGCTTGCGTTGGCGTGGGCGAGGGCGCTTGCGTGGGCGCGGGCGCTAGTGCTGGCGCGGGCGTGGGCGCTTGCGAGGGCGTGGGCGCTAGTGCTGGCGCTGGCGAGGGCGAGGGCGAGGGCGCGGGCGCTCGTGCAGGTGTGTGCGATTGCACAGGCGCAGAGCTCTTCCGCCCTTTGTTCGAGGGCTTACGGGTCACCGCGGTTGCCCCTCGAGGATGGTTTGGAACAGGCGGTCGGCTTCGCTCCACGGGTCGGTCTCGCGGCTCGCGACACCTTCGAGCAGAGCGGTCGCGCCGAGCGAGGTGAGCGCGGCTTCGAAGGCCGTCTGCACGCGGTCACGGACGAGCCCTTCGAGGACATGACGGGCACGCGCGAGACGGCGTGCGGCCAGGGTCGCGTCGCGCTCGGCACCCGGGGCGGTGACGTAGCGGCGGTGCGACTCGAGCCGCTCCGCGAGCGCAGCGATGCCCTCCCGGCTGGTTGCGACGGTGCGCAGGATTGGGACCTCCCAGGGGCCGGGCTGGTCGTCGTCGTGCCCCCGCACGAGCGACTGCATGACACGCAGGTCCTTCTCGGCCCGGTCGACGCCCTCGCGGTCGGCCTTGTTGATGACGAATACGTCGGCGACCTCGAGCAGGCCGGCTTTGAGCGCCTGGATCTCGTCGCCGAGGCCGGGGACCATGACCACTGCGGTCGTGTCCGCGACCTTGACCACATCGACCTCGTCCTGGCCGACCCCCACCGTCTCGATGAGGATCGGGTCGTAGCCCATCGCGTCGAGCACCATGACCAGGTCGTGTGTCGACGCCGATAGCCCGCCGAGGTGGCCGCGGGTCGCGACCGAGCGGATGAAGACCGAGTCGTCCAGGCTGTGCTCGGCCATCCGGATCCGGTCCCCGAGGATGGCCCCACCCGAGAACGGAGAGCTCGGGTCGATGGCGATGACGCCGACCCGCCTGCCGAGGCTGCGCCAATGAGCGACCAGGGCCGCTCCCAAGGTCGACTTTCCGGCGCCCGGATTGCCAGTCAAACCAATGACATGCGCCCGCTCGTGCCCGGCCTCGGTCTGGCGATGCAGCTCACGCAGGATAGGCACCGCCAGCGGATTGCGGTCGTCGATGAGCCGCATGAGCCTGGCCCCCGCCCGAATCTCGCGCGTAAGGACACGTGCGGCGAACCTGTCGGGAGTGGTCGGGTCGAGCGGAGCAGGGTGGGCTGACACCATGGGGGCCGCATAACATGCGAGCCCGGGGCCTGCCACAGGCACGGTCATCGCATCGCCTTGCGGGGCCATTGCCAGCTTCTAGTCAGCGGCGCTCGACCTTCTCGAGGCGCTTGACACCCTGGGGCGCGGGGATCAGCGCGGGCCGGGTCGGGCCGAGGTCGTGTTGGCAGCCGAGGTGCGCCCGCTCCATGAGGTCGCTCGGGCACCCGTCGACGAGGCATTCGACCTGACTCTGCTGACCGGCCTCACCCGCCTGCCCTGGCAGCGACGGGGCGCCGGCGACCGCGGCCTTCAAGCTGATGTGCAGGTGATGATGGTGGAAATTGTACCAGCCATAACCCTGACTGGTCGTCTCGAATGCGAGCGCGCGGTTGTTCGAGCACGACGTTCCGGTGAGCCACCCATCGGCGCAGAGCACGCTGAGCGCCTGCTCGACGAGCGGGCCGATCTGCCCGTCGACGCCGATGACGCGGGTGCGCGAGCTCTGGAAGAGGAGCCCGATGAAGTAGGCCGAGCGCCACAGGTCGAGCGACGTGGGGGCCGACACGCACCGGTAGGCGTCCTGGCCGTTCTGGGTGTGGGGGCAGACGACGCGCAGGCGGTTATCCGGCGAGGCGGACGTCTGGTAGTAGGCGATATCCATGTCCGAGCCGCCGACGTGTGTGCCCTCGGGGTGGCCAGGCTCGTTTTCGCGGGTGCCGGGGATGTCGCCATTGGACTCGCTCATGTCGCCAAGGCCGAGCGGCTGGCCGTTGCCGCCCGCCCAGTTCCTGGCCTTGCAGTCCACCATCGCGGTCGCCCACTTGATGAGGACCTGCATGTCGCGGCGCGCAAAGCTCCGATACTGGTCGGCATTCGTCTCGCCGTTGATGGGATAGTCCCAATAGCCGGGCCCGGTCTTCGGGTCGAACGCCAGGAGCTCACCGCAATACGCGGCGGTGCCAGCGCAGTCGCGCGGCGGCAGGTTCGGGCAGTCGGGGCCCGGCCCTTCACCGGGTCCACCGGCGAGGTCCGGCACGCAATCGCCGCTATCGGCGCAGACGTAGCCATCGCCACACCCCGTCGTCTGGCACGGCGGCTCACCGCAGTTCCCGTCGGCCTTACAAACGGTGCCTTGTGGGCAGGTCGCGGCCGTGCAGGCGGGCACACAGGCGTCCTCCTGGGCATCACAGGCGTAGTTGGTGGGGCACCCCGAGTCCGCGCAGCCGGGGAAGCAGAAGCCCTCGGAAGAACATGCGTATCCCACGTCACAGGGCTGGCTCGGACCACAAGCGTCGACACACGCTGTCCCACCGCCGACGAAGATCGCTTCACACGTGCTGCCGACTGGGCAGCTGTTGGCCGTGCAGTCCTCGATCATGCAATAGCCGGCGAAGAACCCTGTCGGCTCGCCATCGAACACCGCCGGATAGCAGAACGCGCCCGGGTCCTTGCAGTCCGCGTCGTCGTCGCACGGGCCACCAACGGGGCTCGAGCCGCCCGAGGAGGTGCCTTGCCAACAGGTGTTGTCGGCGTCGCAGATGTAGCCGTCGGTCCCGCGGCACTCGGACTGGTTCTGGCAATCGAGCAGGCAGTACGAACCCGAGTCGCCAAGGCTCCAGCAGCTCGAGCCGGTCGGGCAGGGGGCCGTGTCGCTGCAGTTGGCAACGGAGCAATAACCGCCCGGGAGCTCGAGGCAGGTGCCGCCCTGGCCGCAGTCGCCATCGCCTGAACAAGCGCTGCCAACCGCGCCGGTCGGGACCACGGTGGTGTCCGAGGGGGGCAGCGTGTCGTTGGGAGCCACGGTGTCGGGCGCGGTCGTGTCGGGCGCCGCAGTGTCCGCAGGGTCGACCGTGTCGAGTCCTGTATCGGGTGTGGACGTGTCCGGGGCGGCCGCGTCTGGCAGGACGAGATCGTTGCCGCCGAGGGCGTCGAGGTTGGCGGCCGGCCCAGGCGTGGACGAGGAGTCGCACGCAAACAGGGCCATGGTGCCGAGGAAGACAGAGACGGTGACGCGCATGGAGGCCTCGCTCAGGAGGCGGGGCGACTACCGCAGGTTGCTGCCAATGAGCAAGACCTGAGGCGTGTGGTCGAAATCCGGCAATGTTCGCGAAGGTTTGCCGGTCTCAGGTGGCAGCTTCCTCGAGCTCGCCCGCCATCACCTGCGAGATGGTTCGGATTCGTTTCCCGAGGTCGATGACGCGCTGCCCCACAAACTCCAGCAGCGGCAGCGCGAGCTGCGCGCCGAGTGCAGGTCGGCGTCGCACGATCTCCTGGAAGCGTTGGCGCGACAAGACCAGCACGACCGACCTCTCACGCGCGGTCAAGGTCGCTGTGCGTTTGCCCTCCCGGGCGAGCGCTATCTCGCCAGCCCATCCACCCGGGCCAATGTCGATGAGGTGGGCGCGCTGGAAGGTCACCCGCAGCTTGCCGGTGACGACGACGAACAACGAGTCGCCCGGGTCGCCCTCGCGGCACACGATGTCACCCGACTCGAAGGCCTGGTACTCGAAGTAGGGGGCGACCAGGAGTCGTTCCGATTCCGAAATCTTCTGGAACAGAAAGCACTTGCCCAACACCCGGGCCACGTCGAGGCGCTCCTGCTGGCCGGCCCCGGGTTCCGATGCCTCGGCCCTGCCTTCGGACACGACTTCCACCAACTGGACGGTGATGTTGTCCTTGCCGCCGCCTTCGTTGGCTTCATCGACGAGCCACGCGGCCTTGTCCACGATTGTGCCTTCTGCCCCGAGGAGCTCGGAGACCCGGCGGTCGGTGATGAAACGATGCATCCCGTCCGAGCACAGGAGGAATAGATCCCCAGGAGCCACGCGGACTTCGGCGATGTCCGGCCGCAGCTCGGGGGTGATCCCGATGCCCTGGGTCAGCGTCTTCTTGAACGGGCTCTCGGCATATTCGGCGGCCGTGATCTCGCCCCGCTTCATCTGGAGCATGGCCAGCGTGTGGTCGGTCGTTAGGCAGCGCAGCTTCTTGTCGCGGAAGAGGTAGGCGCGGCAATCGCCGATGTGCGCGACGTAGGCGAACGGGCCCATCAACGTCAGCGCCACCGCCGCCGAGGTGACACGCCCTTCGGAGCGGCGGTGCATCTCCTCGCGGACACGCTTGCCAGCGAGGTTGAACACCGACTCGAAGAAGTGGCCGACCGCCAGGCGCGACGACGTGTCTCCCTCTGACGCCACCTTGGCTTCGAACTCGCGCAGGTGGGAGGACTCTTCTTCCAGGACTTTACAGGCGAGCTGGGCTGGCCACACCGCACCGCTGCCGTCGGCCACGGCGAAGAGCTGGGCCTTCGGTAGCTCGAGCAGGGCGTCCTCGTTGTCGGTCATCCTGCGCCCGAGGTCGGACTTCGAGACCGCAGCCCCGAAGTGGACCGGCATCGGGCGAGGGCGTGCCGGAGCCGCAGGCGCTCGCGGCGGGGGCGTCGGCCGCACCGGCTGGCCCGTTGCGCTGGCTGGCGTCAGGTGGGCGTCGACCGCGCGCAGGTCGGAGCGCGGCGGCGGCGTGGGCCTGGCCGGGGGCCGATTGAGTTGGGGACGTGGCGATTCAGGCGAGGCCATAGACGGGCATCACGAGTCCAGTGGTGAGGGCGTTCGCGGGTGAAGCGAGGTAGGCGATGGCGGACGCCACGTCGTCGACCGACGGCCACTTGCTGTGGTCGGCCTTGGGCATGGACGCGCGATTCATGGGGGTGTCCATGATGGAGGGCGCGATGGCGTTGACCCAGATCTGGTCGCGTTTGACCTCGTCGGCGAGCGAGGTGGTCAGCGATACGACGGCGGCCTTTGCGGCCGAGTAGGCGACCATGCCGCCGGTCGGGACGAGGGCGGGGCGCGCAGCGACATTGACGATGCGGCCGCCGCCGGTCCTGCGCATGGCCTTGATGGCCTCGCGTGAGCAGAGGAAGGCGGTGACGGCGTTGAGCTGGAACATACGCAGCAGCTCAGACGCGCTGGTGTCCGCTATGGGGGCCATCGAGAAGCCCCCGACGAGGTGGATGGAGGCCCAGAGGCCAGCGGGGGTGGACGCCGCTTCGGCGTAGAACGCGGCGACCGCACCTTCGTCCGAGAGGTCGACTGCCCGGCTCGAGACTCCGTCGTCGCCCGCGTAGGGGCCCTCGCCCGGCGGGACGGCCCGCACGTCGGCGATGAGGCAACGCGCACCCAGCGCGCGGAAGCGCTTCACGACGCCCTGGCCGAGGCCGCCATTACCGCCGGTCACCACGACCGTTCGTCCCACGAGCGAGACCGGATTGCCGGGGCCTGGGGGTGTTTCGTGAGCGTCGTTTACGTTGGACATCGGCACATCTCTCCCCACATCGCTCGCGGGAACCGTCGCCAGACACCTCGGTGTCGGACCTCGACGGGTCCCTCGCAGGGCTGTCTTTCGGTGGGGCGAGGCGTCGAGACGTCCGCGCTGCCCCGGAGTGGGGGACTTGCGGTCCGACCACTCGATAACGACTGAAGCTACATCAGAGTCGGGCGCGCGACAACCTCACGCGGCCAGGCCGGCTTGTCGGACTGGCGTCACCATGCGTTTCGGCACCACCTCTGGCTGGAAACGTATGCGACGTGATCGGACTCGTTCGTGCACGCGCAGGTTGGCTCTCGTCGCGGGCCTGCGACGAGGCGCGAGCGGACGTTTCTACTGCCCCAAAAGAACTATCGTTCGGGCGACTCCTCCATGCTAGGCACCCGTCATGATGACTACTTTCACACGCCTCGCCCGCCTCGCTCCCTTCGCCTTCGCCGCCATCACCGCGGCCTCCGGCTGCACCCAGCGCGACACGATCCATCCGTCTCGCGACGCGCGTGACGGGCACGGTCAGGGGGCGGGTCCGACGAGCGACCGGAAGAAGCCCGGCCCAGCTGACCCGAGCGCTGGCCGCGTCGTGGCAGAGGTGGCCGGGACCGCGATCACGCTGGGCTCCCTCGACGCGGAGCTCGAGGCCGAGATCGCGAGTGCACTGGCGCAGTACGAGGCAGGCCTCTTCGAGCTGCGCTCCAACGCGCTCGACCAGAAGGTGAGCAAGCTCCTGCTGGAGGCCGAGGCAAAGCGCCGCGAAATCACGGTCGAGGCGCTACTCGACATCGAGATCGGCCAGAAGTCGCCGGCGCCCACAGATGCCGAAGTGAAGGCGTTCTACGACGAGAACAGCCAACAAATGGAAGGTGCCACGTTCGACCAGATCGCCGACCGTATCCGCGAATACCTCGTCGATCAAAGCCGCCAGGGCCGCACGCGTGAGCTCATGGCGAGCCTGCGCAAGACCCACGGTGCCAAGGTCCTCCTGCAGCCGCCGCGCGTCGAGATCGAAACCAAGGGACCCGCCAAGGGGCCGGCGAACGCGAAGATCAACATCGTCATCTTCTCCGACTTCGAGTGCCCCTTTTGCGCCCGCGCGCTGCCGGCCCTCGAGGAGGTCGAGCGCACCTATCCCAATGACGTCCGCTTCTTTTTCCGCCACTCGCCTCTGCCCTTCCATCAGGCCGCCCGCCCCGCCCACGAGGCGTCGAGCTGCGCTGGTGAGCAGGGCCAATTCTGGCCAGTCCACGACCACATCTTCAAGTCTGGCGAGCTGGCCCCCGACCTGGTCCGCACCTTCGTGAGCGGCTTGGCGGGTGTCGACATGGCGGCCTACGACAGCTGCATGGCCTCCGGTCGGGGTGCCAGCACCGTGGAGGCCGACCTCGCCGCGGCCGCGGCTGCCCAGGTCGATGGGACGCCGGCCTTCTTCATCAACGGCATCAAGCTGAGCGGTGCCCAGCCGTTCTCACGTTTCCAGGACGTCATCGAGGCCGAGCTCGCCCGCTGAGCAGACCGTCGACGTCAACGATGGGCCGCCTCTCCGATGAGGGTGGCGGCGATGGTGTCGACCAGGTCGCGGGTCGAGAACGGCTTCTGCACGAAACGGGCGCCGAGCAGGTGGACCTCGTCGATGTCGAGGTTCTCGTCCGCGTAGCCCGACATGAAGACGACCTTCAGTGACGGCTGGCGTAGGCGCATCTGGCGTGCGAGCGGTGGCCCTGCCTCGTCTGGCATCACCACGTCCGTCAGCAGGAGCGATGGCAACACATCGCCTCGAATCAGGAGCTGCTCCTGCAGCGAGAGAGCCTCTCTCGCGCTCTGCGCCTCGGTGACCTCGGCTCCGTGGTGTCGCAGGAGGCGGGCCACCATGATACGAACCGCCTCGTCGTCTTCCACCAGCATGATGTGGTGGCCTGACAGCAGGCGAGGCGACGAGCCCGCGCCGAGCTCGTGAGACGGATCGGCAACGGGGGATGCCGCATCGCTTGCGGAGGCGCGCCCCTCCGCCCTCGGACCGGGGCCGGCGTTCGTGTGGTCGAGCGGCCAATAGAGGCGAATCGTCGTGCCCCGACCCGGGCGGCTCGAGATCTCGGCCGAGCCGCCGGCTTGTTTGGCGATGCCGTACACAGTCGCGAGTCCGAGCCCGGTCCCGAGCCCGCTTCCCCGCGTCGAAAAGAAGGGTTCGAAGGCGCGATGTGCGACCTCGGGCGGCATCCCGCACCCGTTGTCTTCGACCTCGAAGACCCCGTAGCGCCCCTCGTCGAGCTCGCTCGGAGTGTCTTCGCTGCGCGGCCCCACATAGGTCTGACGTGTGCGGATGATGAGGCGACCGCCGTTGCTCATGGCGTCGCGCGCGTTGAGCGCCAGGTTCACGAAGATCTGCTCGAGGTGGGAAGCGCCCGCCCTGACGTTGGGAAGGGTCGGGTCGAGGTCGTATTCGAGCGAGATGGTTGGGCCGACCGAGCGCTGCAGGAACTCGCGCAGGCCGCTGAGGACCCCGTTGGGGGACTGCGAGCTGATCTCGGCCAGGTGGCCCTTCGAGAAGGTCAAGAGCTCGCGCACCAGAGCCGCGGCGCGCTCAGCTGCACGTCGGATCTCAAAGGCTGATTGGCCCACATCGAGGCCGACCCGAGGTGTCATCAAGAGCTCGGCGTAGCTCAGGACAACCGCAAGAACGTTGTTGAAATCATGGGCAATTCCACCGGCCAGACGGCCGACGGCCTCCATGCGCTGGCTCTGGCGGAGGCGCTCTTCGAGGGCGCGGCGCTCGGTGATGTCGCGTGCGACGACCACGTAAGAAGGCAGGCCGTCCTCGTCACGAATCATGAAGGCCGCCAGGTCGGCGGAGACCTCAGCCCCATCTCTGCGAAGCATCCGGGTCTCGCGTTCGGGCAGCGGGAGCCCGGTCCGCATCATATGGGCAACCCGCTGTCGCACTACAGGCAGGTCTTCAGGTGCGATGATCGAGACGATCGGCTGGCCGACGAGCTCTTCGTTCGAAGCGTAGCCGAGGTATCGCACGGCGGCCTGGTTCACGTAGAGGAAGCGCAGGTCGCGATGGACGCCGATCGCAAACGGGAACTGGTCGATGAGCGTGAAGAAGCGGTCGCGCGTTGGGGCGAGGCCGGCGTGCACAGGGCGAATCCGGCAGAGGATACGTGCGCGGGCAGGGTCTTCTGATGCGACGAGGCGAACGAGAGTGCCATGCAGCGGGAGGTTTCGCTCGACGACCTCGGTATCGAACGAACGCTCGTCGTCTTGAATCCCTAGAAGCGCCTCAGGAATGTTGGGCCAGCCCGCGATGGACGCGTCGGCGTTGTGCGGACCGACGAGCTGGCACCAGTGGCGATTGGCGGTGACGATGCGGCCAAGACCGTCGATCTTCGCCAGGGCGTCGTTGGACTCCGCGATGAAGCTCTGAAGAGAAGGATGCGGCATCGCGAGGCGACCTCATGACTCGGCGGCTCAATCGCCTTAATGCTAGCACGCCCACGGGGCCAGGCCAGGGTTCTTCGCACCTGACGACATGGACTGGGTTTCGGAAGCCGCGATGGCGTTCTGAGCGATCGTGCGGGCCAACCCAGTTGCCGGCAGCGGGCGAAATTGGTGCTTGCCTCTTCCCATTGCGCCGCTCACCCGCTACAAGGCGCCCGCGCCCCAGTCGTCTGGGCTGGCAGGTCCGGGTCCAAAGACGCGGCGGGTGCTGGAGAAAGCATGTCAGAGTCTCATAAGGAAGAGGGGATCGTCGTCGAAGGGACGGTCATCGAGCCCCTCAAGAACGCCATGTTCCGGGTCGAGCTCGAGAACGGCCACGTCGTCCTCGCTCACGTCTCGGGCAAGATGCGTAAGCATTATATCCGTATCCTCCCGGGTGACCGGGTCACCTGTGAGCTGTCGCCCTACGACCTCACGCGCGGACGTATCACCTACCGCTCGAAGTGACCTTCCTGGCGGTCGTTGCGGCGAACGCAGAGTCCGGACTGGCGCCGAACATTCCCTGACTTGTCGAATTCCAAAGTCGACGCAGGGGATGCCCGATGTGGCGTCAACCCGGGCGGAACCGGATGAGCAGCTCCACGGTGCGCTCCAACGCATCGGCGGAGATGGTGTGGGGTCCATCGAACGGCCGGAACTCCACGTCCAATCCCTGCTCAGTCAAGAGGCTGACCAGCCCCTCGGTTGCGGCGAAGGGCAGGATTGCGTCCTGGCGCCCATGCGAGATGAGCACGGGCAGGCCCTGGCGCAATGCCGCGCGACGCTCCCAGGTCGTGCGATCCACCAGCGTCGGGGAGTAGGCGACGACCGCAGCCGGTGCCTCCTCCGCGCGCAGCGCCAGGTCGAGCGCCACCATCGCGCCCTGCGAGAAGCCGCCCAGGACGAGTCGCGACCACGGCAGCTTCGCGTCGACCAGCAGTGCGTCGACGGTCCTGGCGAGCGCTTTGCGGGCCTCCGCAAGCCCTGGAGGTTCGGTCGTGGCGAGGCGCTCGGTGCGGCCGGTTCGACCCTCGGCGAGCAGCTCCTCCATGTCGATGGGGAACCACGCGCGGGCGCCCCAATAGCCGATGTCGGCGAGGTCGAGCGGTGCCTCGGGGAAGACGAAGCGTAGCCTTGGCAGGTTCGACGACAGCGAGGCCAGCTCGGCCGCGAGCGGCACGAGGTCGGTTCCTGGCGCGCCAAATCCATGGGCGAGCACGACGAGGCCCTCGGGCGGTTCGTCGGTGAGGTCGACGACGTGCACGTTGAGGGGGCCGGCCTTGAAGGTTTTCGGGCGCATCGACATGCCTCGACTTCTGGCGGCTCGGGCCCACCCCGTCAAGTGGGCGCGAACACGCGCCTCTGCCTTCGTTACGGGGTCTCGAGGACCAGGGCCTGCAGGCGCAGGCCGACGAAGTGTTCGTCGGCGCGAGGAGTGGCATGTCCGTCCCACATCGTGAGCTCGTAGCCGGCGATGAGCTTCACGTACTTGTCGATGCTCCAGGTGGTGCTGATGCCTGCGCTGTAGAGCTTGGGTTTCGCGTCGTCTTCCAGCTCGTCATCAAAGGGGCTCACCGCCATGTGGCCGACACGCGCGGCGACCTCGACTTCGCCCGGTTTGTTCAGGCGATTCCAGGGGTTTGTGCCATCGCCGTTGACGATGACGCTGACGCCGCCTTGCCAGGCACCCATCGCGACGCGCCCGTCGGTGAGGAACGCTTCGACCCACGCGTGCACCGGGCCGAGCTCGACCCGACCCATGCCGCCGAGCCGCTTACGGACCTGGGACTCGGCGTCTGGATTCGGTTCCCCGTCGTCGACGAGCGGGCGGCGACCGCTGCTTCGATACTCCGGTGGGGCACCGGTCTCGGACTCGGTGCCGTAGCTGCCCGCCGCGGCGACATAGACCGGGCCGGCCGTTACGCCCACGCGTGCATAGACCTCGAAGTCCTCGCTCAGCGCGGAGTCGTTGCTCGACAGGTCGGGCGCGCCGTTGCCGACCATCACCTGGGTCTCGAAAGCCTGCCACTTGAAGTTCACGCTCACGCCGATGTCTCGGTCGGGGGAGAGCTGGCTTGTGGGGCCACGCTCGAGGAAGCTCATGGTGGTGCTCGACTGGCCGAGGTCCATCGAGAGCGGCGGCTTGTCCTTGCCGACGCGCATCGTCAGTGACCCGCACTCGTTCTTCCACAGTGCGAGGTCGACGAAGACGTCCTGGCCACGCACCCGGCTGCCTGCGAACTCGGGCACGATGCGTAGGGTCGCCATGCCCCACGAGGCCACGATCATGGGGCGCAGCCGACGGAAGCGGAAGCCGTCGGTGAAGACGTCATCCGCGTCGCCGACGTCCATGATCAGCTCGGGTTGGATGAGCCCGCCGACCTTGATGACGAGGCGGTCCTGCGCGGTGTCGGCGGGGCCAGCGGGGTCGGCCGCCAACAGGGAGATGGCGACGAGCGCTGAGGCGGAGGTGAGCATCAGTCCTCGAGTGGCGAATGGGTTCAGGCCGAGGGGAGTTCGGCGCTATTACTCGCCGGGAAGTTCGAAGGGATTGGAAAGCCGGGGGTTGCTGACAAACGTGGTGTCGCCGAGGCTCTCGAGGAAGACCTTGAGCTGGCGACGTTCTGCGTCGGTCAGCGTAAAGCCACGCACAAATTCGGATTTCTGCGGGTGGTTGCGTCCATCGCCGGCGTTGGGGCCGTCGGTGATGACGCGCCCACCAGCCATATACATGTCGATGACGTCGTCGAGGGTGGCCAGCGAGCCGTCATGCATGTAGGGCGCAGTGTAGACGATGTTGCGCAGCGTCGGGGCTTTGAAGCGGCCGCGGTCGGCGGGCTTGCCGGTGATGTCGAAGAGCCCCTGGTTGCCAGCCGGGTAGGAGCCGTCATTGTTGACGTTGTAGAGACCGTTGTTGTGGAAGACGACCTCGTCGAAGGTCGTGTTGGAGTGGGTGCTCGACCCCTGGAAGTTGAAGTCGCCGTGGCAATGGAAACACTCGAGCCGCTCCGAGAAGAAGAGGTCGAAGCCAGCGATGGCGTCGGCAGACATGGCGGTCGGGTCCTTGCCGTACCAGAAGCGGTCATAGGCGGAGTCCGCCGAGATGAGGGTGCGTTGGAAGGCGGCGATGGCCTTGACGATGGTGTCGACGCCGATGCGGCCGCGTTCCTCTGGGAAGGCCCGCGAAAAGAGGTCGGGGTATCGCTCATCCGCGGCGATGCGGGCGACGAGCTCACCTTCGAGACCGGCCAGACCGAGCTCGACCGGCTCTTCGCCGAACATCGGGATGAGCGCCTGCTGTTCGAGGTGGACAAGCAGCGGGTTGGCCCAGGTCTGGGTCGCGTTGTAGGCGATGTTCGTGAGCGACATCGCGTTCTTGGGGTGGCTTTCGCCGGTCGAGCCGACCGAGGTGGCGCGCGGTTCAGCGAAGGCGTTGGACTGCAGGTGACACGTGCTGCAGCTCTGCGTCAGGTTCCCCGACAACCGCACGTCGTAAAACAGGAAACGACCCAGCTCGACCTTGTCGGCGTTCATCGGGTTGTCGGCCGGCACACGGGGCGTCGGGAAGCCCGGCGGCAGGCCGAGCGCCTCCCAGGACCATGAAGGCCTTTTCGAGTCGTCTTGCGCGTCGCAAGCTGCAGAGGCCAATACGAAGAAGGCCACCCATCTGAGGTTCCCAAACACGTCGCGCACCCTATACACGCTGCCGTCCGGTGCCAAGCAGCGTTGTGGTTTGCGCCGTTTCGGTTATCGGGCCCTTCATCGTGGTGAGGGGGAGCAACGGCGGTGAGGTCGGCAGTCCCCATGAATGACCGAGCGTTCACGGAAACTCAGGGGCGAAAGGCCTGAGTCGGCTCAAAGCCGGGCTGAATGCTGGGGTCCTTTGTCCCCAGCCCCCGGAGCTGGCAGCTTCGCCGGATCCTCGGATCACCCACCAGGCAAAGGGCCGCAGCGAATTCCTGACCGCTTGCTTGTGTGCCTGGCTCGCTTCTTGTAGTTCGCCGCGCCGCCCACGCAAGCGGTCCTTTGGGACCCCACCCACCTCGCACCCGACGAGCCGTCATATGAAAACGATATCGATCCGACGCCTTCTGAGCGTACTCCTACCCGCCTTCGCGCTTGTCGCTTGTGACGAGGCTGCCACCGTCGAGCCGACTCAGGTGCCGGTCGATGACAAGGCTTCAGCCAAGGCCGACCAGTGGGGTCCGCAGGACAATCCGACGATCTTCACGCCGGACTTGAAGCTCGTCCTGACCGAGCTCCCACTCGAGGGCGAGGCGACGAACATCCCGTGGGCCGCCTCCTACTGGCCGACCCACGAAGACGCAGTGAACCACCGGTGGGACGGGGCCGAGTCGGATTCGCCGGGCGCCAAGTACGGAAAGGCGTTCAACATCGCAGACATCGAGAACAAGATCTCGGTGAACCACGGCATCGATCGTTACAAGACCCGCACCGCCTGCAAGTTCGACAGCGAGTGCAACTCCAAGATCGGTGAGGCGTGCTCGAAGCGCCACGGTCAGGAGTCTGGCTATTGCATCCCGACCTGGTGGGGCCTCTGCCACGCCTGGGCGCCCGCCGCGGTCCTCGAGCCTGAGCCCGTCCACCCGGTGACCCGCAACGGCGTCACCTTCAAGGTGAACGACATCAAGGCGCTCATGACCCTGGTCTACAACTCGTCGACGTCGAAGTTCGTCTCGCTTCGTTGCAACAAGGACGAAGCCCAGGAGCAGGTCAAGTACGACGCCTACGGCCGCCCCCTGGACAAGGAGTGCAAGGACACGAACCCCGGCACCTACCATGTCATCCTCGCCAACTACCTCGGACTTCGTGGCCAGTCGTTTGTCGAGGACCGCACGTTCGACGACGAGGTCTGGAACCAGCCCCTTCGCGGCTACCGCGTCACCCAGCAGCTCGAGGTCAGTGGCCAGGACGCCAACAAGCTCGTCGGTGTGACCGCAGCCCCCGGCACCGTCAAGGCCGAGACCTTCGGGCTCGACGCCGCGGCTTCCGGCACCTGGCACCACCAGCCAGCTTACGCTGTTGTTGCGGGCACCAGGGTCGTGGTCGAGCTCAGCGGCACGGGCGACGCCGACCTCTACGTGCGTGTCGGCTCGCAGCCGACCGAGCAGGCCTACGATTGCCGCCCCTACGAAGGAACCTCGGCCGAGAAGTGTGAGCTCGACATCGCCGCCGGTCAGACCCAGGTCTTCATCTCGGTCCACGTCTTCGAGGGCCCGGCCAACGTCAGCGTCAAGGCCGACCTGCCGCTCGAGGTCACCACCGTCCCGACGAAGTACATGTTCAATGACAATGCCGTGAAGTTCTATCACGTGAAGTCGGAGGTCGACTACATCACGGAGTCGAACAGCAACGTCGACGGCAACCTCCACGACCGCATCAACACCTACACCCGCACCGACCGCTATGAGTACGTCCTCGAGGTCGACAAAGACGGAAAGGTCAATGGCGGCGAGTGGATCGGCTCGAGCAAGAAGAACCACCCCGACTTCCTGTGGCTGCCGACCGGTCGTTCGAGCACGCTCATCGCGGGTGGCGCGGTCACCTACGCCAACGTCAAGTCGATCCTGGAAGAGTCGGTCGCCGGCCCCAGCACCCCCGGCTCGGTCGAGACGGCCGTCGTCGAAGAGGCCACCACCGTCGCCCTGCGCGAGTGGAAACACTTCGGCCCGTACACCGACGTCGCGAGCGGCTTCACCGTGGCGATGACCGGAACGAACGACGCCGACCTCTACGTGCGGAAGGGCGCCCAGCCGACCGACAAGGACTTCGACTGCCGCCCGTACGGCGGGAACTCGACCGAAAACTGCGCCGTCGACGGCTCGGGCTCGTTCTACGTGTCCGTCTATGGCTACCGCGCGAGCGAAATCCGCCTGTCGATCCGCTACGCCAAGCCGGGCACCGGCACGACCCCGCCGACCCCGACGCCCACCGTCGAGCACCTCAACGTCTCTGCCAACGTGGCCCAGGGCGCCCTGGCCAGCTATGCGCTCCCGGTCGTCGCCGGCAAGAAGGTCGTCATCCGCACTCAGGCCGGCGCCGACGTCGACCTCTACGTCCGTATGACGCTGGCCCCCACGGTCAACGTGTACGACCAGCGCGGCTACACCAACAGCGGCAACGAGGCCGTCACGGTGACCCCGAGCCAGAACGGCATCCTGCACATCGCCGTTCACGGCTATCGGGCGTCGGCCTTCAAGCTCACCACCGCCGACAACTGAGCCTCCCCCAGTAAGGCGTCATGACGCCTTGCCCAATCACAGCCCCCGGCGCCCACCAGCCCGGGGGCTTTTTTGTGCCCACTTCGGCAGGGGTCGGGACATTTCATATTTCATGTTACCCCCGCCTCAACCCTGGCCCTCCCGCCCATACCCTGGTCTCCCCGGCAGGGGTCGGGACATTTCATATTTCATATTCCCCCGCCTCAACCCTGGCCCTCCCGCCCATACCCTGGTCTCCCCGGCAGGGGTCGGGACATCTCATATTTCATATTACCGCCACCTCGCCTGGGCTGCCCCCCAATCGGCCAGGGCAGACGGGTGGGTTGCCTTGGCGGGGTAGGGGCCTAGACTCCCGGGGTGTCGACGCTCACCCCCGACTTCAAGGCGCACAACCCTGTTCGCGCCTTCCTCCTGGCCGCTTTGTTGGCCTTCCTCTTCCCACTGGCCTTAGCGACCGGCCCGGCCCTGGCCGACGTTCCGCACGAGCCGCCCACCTCGCGCGCCCGTCCGGCCAATCCGGCCCACGCCGAGCTCCTGGCCCAGCCGCCCCACGTCACGACCCAACACTTCCGCTTCTTTGGTGAACCCGACGTCCACTCGACGCTCACCAAGCTCGCCGAGGTCGCCGAGGCCCGCTTCCAGCACCTCTGCACCCCGATTAGCGCCTGCAACCGCATCACCCGCCCCATCGACATCTGGGTCGCCGACGACGCCCACGCGTTTGCCGCCGTCTTCCCCGAGCCGAGCCCCATGTCCGAGTGGGCCGCAGGCGTCGCCTTCCTCGGCGCCCAGCGAATCGTCCTGCGCGCCCACGGCACCGCGCTCTTTTCGCTCATGGAGACCTTCGACCACGAGCTCGCCCACGTCCTGCACCACTCGTTCGTCCGCGACCGCCCGCTCCCCCGCTGGTACGCCGAGGGCCTCGCCATATGGCAGGCAGGCGAGAGCCTCGTCGAGCGACTCGACGCCGCCGTGCGCGCCGCCGCCAGCGGCAAGCTCCTCACCTTCGACGACCTCACCGCCGCCTTCCCCAACGACGGCACCAAGGTCGGCGTCGCCTACGCCCAATCCGCGCTCTTCGTTCGCCGCCTGGTGCGCCATCACGGCGTCACCCCGGTCGTCTCGCTCCTGCAGGACGTGGCCGACGGCCAGGCTTTCGACGCCGCCTTCCAGACCCGCTTTGGCGCACCCCCGGCCACCCTCTTCGAAGAGCTCTCTGACGCGCTCGAAGAGGCCAGCTCGCCATTTGTCTTCCTCTCCGATGGCAACTTCCTCTGGGGGGCGGTGACGCTCCTGTTCCTGGTCGTTGCCTGGCTCAAGCTGCGAGACCGCAAGCGCCAGATGCAGCGCCTGGCCGAATCCGAGTCGGACCGTATCGCCAACGAGGACCTCGCCCTCTTCCTCGAGCGCGAGGAGGCCCGCCTCGCCGCCTCCCGCTCCGCCGACTCGAAGCCCGACCCGACCCTCTTGAATTGAGTATTGTTGGCAAGCGGTTACAGTGGTTGCCCCGTCCGCCCCTCCAACTGATTGACTCCTGGTGAACCGAACGGCAGCTTCCACAGCCGTTCTCCGCTCGGCGTTCACAATCAGGAGGGCCCCATGGCCCGGACATCGCTAAACCTCGCCGCTATCCCCGCTGCTCTCCTGGCCCTCAGCGCGCTGGCCGCCTGCGCCGACAGCGGCCCGGCCCCCGATGCAACACGCGTGACCATCACGGGCGGCGTCAAGAGTGCCAACCAGCCCCAGGGCGAAGGTAACGCCTCTCTCGGCGTCGAAGCCGGCGCGCTCGCGTCCAGCGGGCTGGCCATCGTCGCGCTCGACACGGCCGGCAACACCGTCAGCACCGGCCTCACCGCAACCGGCACCTTCCGGCTCGAGGTGGCGCCTAACACCTCGTATACACTCAATCTTCTCGATACGACCCGCAACGTCTACATCGCTTCGTTCTTGTATCGATCGGGCGCCTCGGTCGAGCTCGCCCTGTCCGTCGGCGAGACCGACATCGCACTTGGCGAGTGCCAGGTCTTCAACGGCGAGATGTGGTGTGACAAGGGCTTCTTCGACCCCGACGACCAGGACGTCGTTGAGCTCCCGAGCGATATGTACGGCCGCCTGCGCGCTACGGTCCACGCCAGCGAGTCCACACGCGACCTCGTCAGCCTGCTGCTCGGCGGCACGACCGTCGAGTACGACCTCGCCCCCAACCCGCTCAACCGCTTCCACGTCGCCCTCACCCGCCACGACGGCGACACCTGCGCCAACCCGCTCACCGGCGTAGCCGAGAAGGTCGGCGACGAGCGCTACCTCTACACCGGCCGCGCTTATGCCAACGCCACCTGCAACGCCACCGTGCGTTTCCAGGTCATGTGCTCGATGGTCGCCGCCGACCGCTGCGTCGGCTTCCTACGCGTCGACATCGTCTCGAGCGGCGTCGATTGCTCCGAATACCCACCGATGCACGTCGCCGAGCCGCTCACCATCGACGTCCTCGAGCCCGGTGTCGTGACCTGCCCACTCCCTCCGACCTGCTCGGACCACTCCG
This sequence comes from uncultured Myxococcia bacterium, assembly GCA_942493285.1. Lineage (GTDB taxonomy): Bacteria > Myxococcota_A > UBA9042 > PHBI01 > PHBI01 > WYBB01. The sequence continues at coordinate 2,338,562 of OW818691.1, read as the reverse complement.
ACTGCGAGAGCGGGGTCTGCAACAACGACGTTGGATTCTGCGCGGTCGTCCCCGAGACTTCCGCCCTTCGGATCCATGTCTTCGACGTCGGCAACGGCCAGTCCGTCCTCGCTGTCACGCCGTCGGGCAAGTCTATCCTCATGGACGCCGGCCGCCCCCAATCGGGCCGCATGGTGGCCGCCATGGTTCGGCGTATCGTGCCGCGCATCGACGTCTTCGTCCTGTCGCACTTCGACGCCGACCATGCTGGCGGCGCCGTCCCCATCATGCTCGGCCCCGACGGATATCCAGGCCGCCGCGGGTACGACGACGACAAGAAGAACGGCGTCGACGACGAAGGCGAAATCGGCTCCCCGGGCAGCGACGACCTGCTCCCCGGCGAGGTCCTCGACCGCGGCCTCGACCCCATGCCGGCTGGCTTCGACGACTATGCGCGGATCCTCGGGTCGCGTCGCCGTGAGCCCGTCGCGGGCGAGGTCTACGACTTCGAGGACGGCGTCACCATGCAGGTCCTCACGGTCAATGGTCGCGTCGCGGGCGGCACCGGCGTCGCCGTCGACGAGGAGAACGCACGCAGCGTCGGCGTCCTCTTCCGTTACGGAGACTTCTCGCTCGCCAACCTCGGTGACCTCCCGGCCGGCGGCCTTGGCACGGCCAAGGTCGAGCAGCTCATTGTGCCCGCGGTGCTCGATGACCTGCCGCTCGACGTCCACTTCCTCTCGCATCACGGGTCCAAGGCCTCGAGCCCGCCCGAGCTCCTGAAAGCCTTGCGCCCCCGTGTCGCCATCATCTCGGTTGGCGACTCCGACCGCTGCGGCGCCGGCTTCAATAGCTACGGGCTGCCCGCACAAGAGGTCCTCGACGCCGTCAATGCAGCCAACGCGACGGAAAAGATCTACCAGACCGGCGAAGGCGGCGCCTCGTTCAAGGGCGAGTGTATCCCCGAGCCCAACCAGGTCTACCCGCGCGACTACGGCGAGACGCCGTATGCCTTCGCCTACTCGGTGTTCACCATCGAAGCCTACGAAGAGCGTTTCCGTGTGTCCGGCCTCACCTTTGACGACAGCTACGACGCGGTCGGCTGCAGCGGAGATGCGTGCAGCGGCTGCCCCATCGGCTACCTCGAGCACCCCACCGACGAGACGCGCTGCATCGTCGACCCGTGTGTCCCCGACCCCTGCAACGCACGCGGCGCCTGCAGCTTCGTCGACATCAACCGCTTCGCCTGCGCCTGCGAGCCCAACTTCGACGGTCCGACCTGCAACACGTGTGACCTCGGCTATGCAGGCGACGGCTGCGACGTTTGCGACATCGGCTTTCTCGCTGACCCTGGCGCCCCGGTCGAGACGCTCGCCTGCATCGACGACCCCTGCGCCCCCGACCCCTGCAATGCGCGCGGCACCTGTACCGTTCTGGCCGGCGGCGCGGCCTCCTGCGAGTGCGAAGGCAATTTCGGCGGCGACACCTGCGACACGTGCGACAGCGGCTACACCGGGGCGGGCTGCATGGCCTGCGCCGAAGGCTTCGTCGCCGACCCGGCCGACCTCTCTCGCTGCGTCGCCGACCCCTGCCTGGCCAACCCATGCGGCGCGAACGGCAGCTGCGCGGTCGTCGCAGGCGGCGCCTTTATGTGCGACTGCGCGGGCAACTGGGCCGGCGCTACTTGCAACACGTGTGCGACCGGTTATGCCGGAGACACCTGCACGAGCTGCGCATCCGGCTACGTGCCCGATCCTACTGGCCCGACCGTATGTGTCCCCGACCTGTGCACGCCCGCTGCATGCGGCGGTCGCGGCGACTGTACCATGGTGACCGCGACAACCTATGCCTGTGACTGCATTGGGAATTTCCAAGGTCTTGGCTGTGCCGCCTGCACAGAAGGCTACGCGGGCGCGACCTGCGAGGACTGCGCCCCGAACACCCACGAGGTCGATGGGATCTGCGCCCCCAACCGCACCGTTTCTGCGTGCCGACTCACCACCGCCCAGATCTGGGCCGAGCCCGGCGTGCATTCCACCGTCGAGGCGACCGTGTCGGTTGCCGGCATGAACGTCAGCGAGGGCGACCTGGTCGGCCTTCGCGCCCAGGTCTGCTGGCGCGAGGGCCCGCTAGCGCTCCCCATCGCCTGGCCAGGCTTGACCTGCGCCCCCGCGAGCTTCGCCGGCAACGCCTACGCCGCGTCCATCGCCTTCCCGAGCGCGAGCACCTTCCGCTACATCGCAGCGTTCTCTGGCGACGGTGGTGCGACCTGGACCTCGTGTGACCTCGACGGCGCCGTTGCTTCAAACCTGCGCCCAGGTGTCGCCACCGTCTTCAACGTCCAGAACGGCGGCTTCGAGGTAGAGGACGGGCCCCTCGACCGCTGGTTCGCCGACAGCGGCCTCGATGTGGAAGCCGAGGTCGACCTCGTCCACTTCGGCCAGCGCTCGGTGCGCCTGACCCGCACCACCACCAACAACGCCGAGGCGGACTTCACGGCCTCCGCAATACCGGTCGTTCCTGGCCGGAACTACACGATCTCGATGTGGTTCTGGGACTTCGACCCGCGCGCCCGCGCCAACGTCGTGTATGCCTTCTACGACAACAACGACGCCCAGCTCGGCGCCACCAGCTTCGGCGGTGTCTACACGGCCGACTCGGCGCTCTGGCAGAACATCGCCCGCCCGGTCACGGCCCCCGCCAACGCCGCGTACATCCGCGTCGCGACGCGTATCTACACGCAGGCCGGTGCCACGACGGGTGGCTCCATCGTGCTCGACGACGTCGCGGTCGTTCCGAATCCCTAGGCCGGGTCGATAGACAGAGCCCGCGCACCCGAGGCCGACTCACCGGCCTCGGCCGCGGGGCCTGGGTTTCAGCCCAGCATCGCCTTGGCCGCCAACATGCCGGCCGACCCCGTGAGCCCGAGCCCCGGGTGCGTCGCCCCTCCGCCGAGGAACAACCCGGCGATGGGCGTCGTATACCGGCCGATCTCGATTCCGGGTCGGAAGGACAAAAGCTGATCGGGCGCCAGCTCGCCATGGAGCAGGTGTCCGCCGCTGATGCCGTATTCCCGCTCGATGTCGACGGGCGTCAGCAAACGACTCGCGACGAGCCGCTCTTTGACGCCCGGGCACACCTCGGCCAGCGTCTCGACCACCCGCGCCAGCGCCGCCGCGCGCCGCTCTTCCGTCCAGCCGCCTTCGACGTCGTAGGGCAGGGCGGTCGCCCTCACCACTGCGACGCGATGACCCGGTCCCGCACCACTCGGGCCGCTCGGGCCAGGGGCCGCGTAGGTCTCGACCCACAGCGCCGGCTTGTCAGCGACCTGCCGATACTTCGCCCCATCGAACCCACGCTCGACGGCGTCGAGCGTCTTGCCCGTGCGCAGGCTCTCGACCTCGGCGCCGCCAGCCGTCGTGAGCGGCCCGTTGAGGGCCAGCAAGACGATGCCGGTCGTTCCCCGCATCCGATAGACCCGCGCCGCGTCCGCGACCGATAGCGGCAGGTGTGGTGGCCCGATGAGCTTGGCAAACGTCTGCTTCGGGTCGAGCGTCGAGAGCACATGGATTGCGTTCACGACCTCGCCGCCGACGAGCTGCACGCCCTGCACGCCTTCGCGGCCGACGATGATACGTTCGACCGCGACCCCGCGCCGCACGACCACACCCGCCCGCTCGGCTACACCTTCGAGCGCCTTGACGACCGCGGCCGAGCCACCCTCGACCTCGCCGGCCGAGAACGCTTCACGCAGGATCCAGAGCAGCGCCGTATGTGCGGACCACGGCCCGGTGAACGCGCCTTCGAGCGCCCCGTAGGACAGGCCCGCCATGAGGTGCTCGGTCTTGAACGTGTCGCGCAGGTGGTCGGCGATGCACATGGGCGCCACGCGCAAGAGCTCGGTCATGGTCGACGCCCCGAGGCGCCGGATGCTGACCGCCGTCTTGAGCAGCGACCACAAGGAGTCGTGCACGGACAGGGGCGCCCCATCGAAGACCTTCATGAGCGTCGGCCGCAGCTTCGTGATGAAGTCGTGATGGGCCCGCCAACCCTCGAGGTCGGCCCCCGAAACCGGCCCTGAAAGCCCGTCGCGCGAGTCCTGCTCGAGGCGGATGTCGCCGTCCTGGCCGGGGAAGAACACAGCACGCCGGGGCCGCCGCTTCAGCCCGAGCTCGAGCGCGTCGGCGACCCAGGGCCGAAAGAGTGAAGTGTCCTGATAGAGACCCGGCGCGACGTAGCCTGGCGCGACCTCGACCGGGGCCGCAAGTCCACCGAGCACATCACGTTTTTCGATCAGCGTGACCTTCTTGCCACGCTTGGCGAGCAGACTCGCCGCGACGAGCCCGTTGTGGCCCCCACCGATGACGACGATGCTCAAAGCGCGCCCTCCTTCAACATCCGCATCGCCGCGAGCTGGCCGGGCGCACCCATGATGCCGCCGCCGGGATGGGTCCCAGACCCACACATCCAGAGGTCCTTCACCGGGGTCTCGTAGCGCGCCCAACCCGACGCCGGGCGCAGGAAGAAGAGCTGCTCGAGCGAGAGCTCACCGTGGAAGATGTTGCCTTCGGTCAGCCCGAAGTCCTGCTCGAGGTCCCACGGCGTCAGGACCTGGCGATGCAGGATCTTCTCTTTGAGGCCCGGCATGTATTCGGCGAGCGTGTCGATGACGTCGTCGCCAAAGGCCTCGCGATGCTTGGGCCATTGGTCGGCGCCCCCCTCGAGGGCATACGGCGCATACTGCACAAAGCAGCTCATGATGTGTTTGCCAGGCGGGGCGAGCGACGGGTCGGTCAGCGTCGGGAACACGACGTTGATGAAGGGGCGCTTGGACCAGCGGCCATACTTGGCGTCGTCGTAGGCCCGCTCGAGGTAGGCGATCGACGGCGCAATGGCGATGTCGCCGCGCACATGCAGCCCGTCGCCCGGCCGGCCGGTGAACTCGGGCAGGGAGTCGAGCGCGACGTTGACCTTGCCCGAGCTGCCGCGTAGCCGGTAGCGCTTGATCTGACTCACCAGATCGGTCGGCAGATGGTCAGCGCCGACGAGCTTCATGAAGGTCCGGTGCGGGTCCACGCCCGACACGACGGTCTTGGCCGTCAGCTCGCGCCCGTCTTCCAGGACGACACCCGTCGCGCGCCCATTCTTGAGCGTGACGTGGCTCACGCCGGCCGAGGTTTCGATGTCGGCGCCATAGCTCTGGGCGGCGCTGGCGATGGACAGGCTGATGCCGCCCGTGCCGCCCTTGCTGAAGCCCCAGGCCCGGAACGCGCCGTCGATCTCACCCATGTAGTGGTGGAGCAGCACGTAGGCGGTGCCCGGCGAGCGCACCCCGAGAAACGTCCCGATGATGCCCGACACGGCCATCGGCGCTTTCAGCGTGTCGCTCTCGAACCACTCATCGAGGAAGTCGGCCGAGCTCATGGTCATCATCTTGATGAAGCGCATGATCTCGTTGTCGTTCATGCCCCGGAGGCGTGTGCCAAGGCCCTTCAGCCGGTTCAGCTCGAACGGGTTGAAGGTCGTCGGGTCGGGCGCGACCATGTCGATGATGGGCTTCACCCACTTGCTCATCCGGCCCATGGACTTGCCGAATTGTGGATAGAGCTCGGCATCTTTCTGCGAGAACTTGGCGATCTCCCGCCGCGTCTTGTCGCCATCGGGCCAGCGCACGAGCCCCGGTCCATCGACGCTCGGCGAGTAGCTGCACTCGAGCGGCAGGATCTCGAGGCCATGTCGCGGCAGGTCGAGGTCGCGGATGATCTGGGGCCTGAGAAGCGACACGACGTAGCTGCACACCGAGTAGCGGAAGCCCGGGTAGACCTCATCGGACACCGCGGCGCCGCCCAGAACATGCCGCTTTTCCAGAACTTTCACGCGGCGTCCGGCCTTCGCCAGGTAGGCCGCGCAGATGAGTCCGTTGTGACCGCCACCGATGATGATGGCGTCGTAATGGCTCGACTTCTTCGACACTGTCTTCACCGTCGTCCTCTCAGGCGCGCTTGCGCGGCGGGTCGAAGAAGGGCAGGGCGGTCACCTTGGCCGGCACCCGGGTCCGCTCCCAGTCGGCGAGGATCTCGATGTCGAGCTCCGTGCCGTCGACCGCGAACTCGGTGAAGACCGAGGCCAGTGCCAGGTTCTGCTTGAGGATTGGCGACCAGGCGCCCGAGCTTGCATAGCCAACCTGGCGCATGCCCCTATACAGAGGGATACGCGAGCGCCAGGCGGCGGTCGGCAGGCTTGGCGGCAGGTCGTGGCGGTCGAAGGCGGCCTCGACGGCGTCCCAATCGATGACGAGGCCGATGAAGGCCCACGTGGCGCCTCGCGCCTTCTCGGCGGTGAGCGCGCGCTGGCCGACGAACGGCTCGCGGTCTAGCTCGACGAGACGCCCGAGCCCGACTTCGTAGGGGCTCGCCTTGCTCGCCGGGTGCACCGTGTCGTAGGCCGAGTGGTAGTCGCAGCCCTGCAGGATGAAGCCCGCCTCGATCCGCGTGATGTCGAGCGTGTCGAGGCCGATGGGCCAGATCCCCAGCGGCTTGCCGAGCACCATGAGGTTGTCCCACAGCGCGAGTGCCAGCTCCGGCTTGACCCACAGCTCATAGCCGAGGTCGCCCGTATAGCCCGTGCGGCTGACGTCGCAGCTCACGCGGCCCCCCGGGCCGTCGAGCTCGAGCGTGGCCCAGGCGAAGAACTTGAGTTCCTCCAGGCTCTTACCCGTGCACGCCTCGAGGATCTTACGTGCGTTCGGGCCCTGCAGCGCGACACCCGCAAGCGCTTCGGTCTCGTCCACGATCCGCACGTCGAAGCCCGTCGCGAGCTTGGCGAACCAGAAGTAGCTCGGCGAGGCGGCCGTCAGGCGATAGCTCGTCTTCGAGAGGCGCCAGCAGGTGCCGTCGTCCAGGATCTTGCCCTGGTCATCGCACCAACACACATAGGATACGCGGCCGACCTTCAGCTTCGAGACCGCCTTGACCATGACGTAGTCAAGGAAGCGCCCGGCGTCTTTGCCGATGACGCGATACTTGAACAGCGGCGAGACATCCAGGAGCCCCGCGCCCTGTCGAACGGCGTTGTATTCGCGCTCCGGACTCTCGTCGTAGTGGCGGACGGCGAGATATCCCGCCCAGTGTTTGTAGAGGTGGCTCTCGCAGAGCGCCTGGGTCCTTGGATGAAACGGCGTCGGACGCGGCATGACGGGCCAGATAGCCCGCGGCCATGCACCCCGTCAATCACGATGCTGGCGCCATCTCTTGTCTGTGGTAAGGACGCGCCCTCACTGTCGGATGAGGTGTTGCATGGGATTCCAGCCGCTCGAAAAGGTCTCCACCTGGCGCAAGCTCTCGATCGGGGTCTGGGGCCCGCCCGCCAACCCGACCGCCCAGGGCCAGCGCGAGGTCGACCTGTCGAAGACGCTGCCGTGGCTCGAAGAGGTCTCGGCCAAGTACGACCGCAAGATCACCATCACCCACCTGTTCGTCATCGCCGTCGGGCGGGTGCTCCAGAAGTACCCGGACTACAACGTGATTCTGCGCCGCAATCGCCCCTATCGGCGCGAGACGGTCGACGTCTTCGTCCAGGTTGCGGTCAAGGGAACCGGCGGCTCGGCCGACCTCTCGGGCGTCAAGGTGCGCAACGCTGACACGGCGACCATCATCGATGTTGCCGACCAGATCGCGTCGCGTGCCAAGTCGATCCGGTCGGGTGACGACCAGGAGATCGAGAGCGCCAAGAGCTCGCTGCGTATGATTCCGCCGCAGCTGGCGCCCATTCTCATGAAGGCCGTCTCGTATTTGAACTACGACCTCGGCATCAACATGACGAAGTTCGGCCTCAAGCCCGACCCCTTTGGCAGCGCCATGGTCACCAACGTCGGCGGCTTCGACATCCCGCATGCGCTCGTGCCGCTCATGCCGACCTCACGTTGCCCCTTCCTCTTCTGTATCGGCCAGATGAGCGAGCGCCCCTTCGCCGTCGACGGCAAGGTCGAGGCGCGCCCGGGCCTATGGCTCACGGGCAGCTTCGACCATCGCCTCTACGATGGCTACCAGATCGGCCACATCACCAAGATGGTCGACGACATCGTCACCGACCCCGGCGCTTTCGACCTGCTCCCGAAGTGACGGGGCGCAAACGCCAGGACTGAGGTCCCGGCGGGCGCGGTGCATCGACCGGGTTCTCAGGCGGGTCCTCAGGCGGGTCCTCAGGCGGAGTCTCAGGCCTTGGCGCGCGCTTCGGCGAACGAGGACCAGCGCTTCATCATGGTTGGCAGTGCAATCCGCGCGAGCCCGTTGATGAAGCTCTTGGGCAGGAAACCCTTGCTGGCGAGCTCGTTCCAGTAGGTGACCCTGGTCTCGGTCGGCGAGACCGCCTCGAGTCGCCACCCACCGTCGTTCTGGGCCAGCGTGCCCGAGCTCACGAGGGTCCAGCTGAGCGTGGCGACGAGGCCCGAGCCAGGCCTTGCCTCTGCGGGTGGCTCTTCACGCATACGCAAGGTGTAGTCGAAGCCCTTGAGGAGCACCTTGATGGTGAAGGCCACGACCGCCTCACGCCCGGTGCGCTCCACGATGGTGGCCGTCTTCACGTCTTCCACGATCTTCGGATAGGCCGGGTAGTCCGTGATGGTCTCCCAGAAGGCCTGGAGCGGGACGTTCGCGAGGATGGTCTTTTCGCCACGGGTCGACATGCGCGTGTGCTAGCCGACCTCATCGCGGGGCGCAATGCCTTCGCCGAGCCGCGAGGATCTTAGCCAGCGCCTCAGCGTCTGGCCGGTGAGGCGGCGCCACCGCGAACGGGTGCACCGCGGGCGACCGTGGGCGCCGGAATCCCTTGGATCATCAGGTCATCGCGACCGAAATAGCGGATGACCGCGTTCACCACCCGGGCGTCGTCGTAAAGGCCATCTTCGGACTCGAGGTCGTGCCCGGTGCCATCGTTCTGGATGACGAAGTAACGAACCGCGGCTTGCAGGACGCTCATGTTGTCGTCGCCGGTGGTCTCGTTGACGCGTGCGAGCAGGGTCTGGAGCGCATGTGCGATCTGGTCGCCGACCTTCACGTTGGCGCGCCCGTTCTTGCGGGCGGCGTCGCGGATCACCTTGCGGTACGACTCGACCACGGACTGGAGGGCCTGGATGGGGATCAGGTCCTCTTGCAGCAAGCGCAGGAGGAGCTGCTTTGACGACTCCGGTACGCCCGGCATCTGGAGGATTTGAGACATGACTCTTCCGTGTGCTTCTGGGCGACCCCAACGCGGAGAATATGGCAGCCCAGCCAGGTATACAAGGCCGGTGAGCCCAAGGCCGACCCACGACCGGCGGCGCGCTCGGATTCCGCAGGCATCACGCAGGTTCACGGCGGGCACCTGCGACGGTTACGAAGGTGTCGTCACCGGGTCGGCACCAGCGACGAGGTCGAGCCGCATAGCGACCAGCGGAACGAGCCCGCCGGTCTTGATGTCGCCATCCCCGCCCTCGCTCACATCATTCATCTCGTTGGGACGCCGTTCGCGGCGGCACCAGACCCCGAGGGCGGCCCGGCCGAGCGGGACAAGCGCCAGATCGAGCGTGTCGCCCTGGCGCGCTTCCTGTTGGTAGAACAGGCCCACACGGTTCACGAAGCCACGCGCCACCGCCGGGTCGATGCCGAGCGTGGATGCAAAGGCGTCACGCGCGTCGTCGGCGTAGTGCAGGAAGGTCGCGGCGTTGACGTGTGAGAAGACGTCGAGGTCACGAAACGGGACCACCAGCCGATACGTCGCGACGGGTTCGGATGGCGGCTCGAGAGGTGGCTCCGTCATGACGGACAGCGGCGCAAAGACACGTTCGGGCGGGTCGATGAACGAACGATCGTTGCCGCCATCGGTCCCTTCGAGGAAGGCCTCGTCATCGCCTGACAGGTCGTGGTCGACGCCGATGCGCATGACGGTCCGGACCGAGTCCGGGATTCGTGCCGGGCGCCGCGTCGGCCCGAGCCAGACGCCGACCACTTTTGCGCGCGCCACGACGGCGCCATCGCGCTCCCGCAGCGCTTCGTGCACGACGGTCGCCGTGGACCGGCCGACATCGAGGAAACGTGTCGTGAGGATGAGCGGCTGGCCTTGTCCGATGCGCCGCCGGAGCTCCACGATCTGTGAGCGGACGACAAAGAAGTGGCCCGCATCGATGAGCGCGCACAGGCCCAGCGACTCGCGCTGCATGACGCACCAGCGGGTGTGTTCGAAGTAGCGCAGGAATGACGAGGTCGACACCGTCGCAGTGGCGTCGATCTCGGTGCCGCGGGTGACGATCCGCTCTTCGAAGATGCCGCGCGCAAGCTCCTGCAGCTCATCCGGGCCTGACCTCACGGCTTCGGATCTCCGCTCGGCTCGCTCGATTTCGTAAACGCGGCGAGCGCTTCCGGGCTTGCCTCCCGCTGATGCAGCGCCTTCCATTCGGGGTAGGGCATGCCGTAGACCCGCTCACGGGCGGCTGCGTCGCTCATCTCGACCCCACGCTCTTCGGCGGCGGCGCGATACCACTTGGCGAGGCAGTTGCGGCAGAAGCCGGCCAGGTTCATGAGGTCGAGGTTTTGAACATCCACCCGTTCATCGAGGTGGGCGAGCAGCCGCCTGAACGCTGCCGCTTCGATCTCGACCTGGGTCGTCTTCTCACCGCCGTCTTCGCTCATGGAACACCTCCCGCCGCGCCTGCGACGCCTGTGGGTCTGGCCGTCGTGTTTAGGTCGTCCGGCCCCCGCTTCGCAAGCCCCCAGAGCCAGTACGGGCGCACAAGCGTTGACAGCCCGGGCCTCGGGCACTACCCCAACCGCTTCCGGTGGCAACGTTAAGCCATCCCCAAGCCCCAACGAGCACGAATTATGGCCCGCCACTACCTCACGACGCCGCTCTACTACGTCAACGCGCGCCCGCACATCGGTCACGCCTACGCGACCGTGCTCGTCGACACGATGGCCCGTTTCCACCGCTTCTTTGGCGACGAGGTCTACTTCCTCACCGGCACGGACGAACACGGCCAGAAGGTCATGAAGGCGGCCGAGACCCGTGGGCTCACGCCGATTGCGCATGCCGACGAGATGTCGGGGGCCTTTCGTGACCTGTGGCCAACGCTCGACATCGCCTACGACGACTTCATCCGCACCACCGAGCCGCGCCACATGGTGGTCGTGCAGCAGTTCCTGCAAACCTTGTGGGACAACGGCGACATCTACGAGGCCGACTACGAGGGGTGGTACTCGCCCGCGGCTGAACGTTTCTTTTCGGAGTCGGACCTCATCGATGGCAAGTGCCCCGATACCGGCCTCGACGTGCACTTCCTCAAAGAGCGCAACTACTTCTTCCGTATGGGGAAATACGCCGATCGGCTACGCGCCCACCTGGTCGCCAACCCGGACTTCATCCAGCCCGAGTACCGCAAGAACGAGATCATCGGTTTCCTCGACAAACGTGTCGACGACCTCTGCATCTCGCGCCCGAAGGAGCGTTTGTCCTGGGGGATTCCCATCCCGTTTGCACCCGACTACGTGACCTACGTGTGGTTCGACGCGCTGACCAACTACATCTCCGCACTCGGCGGCCCGGGCTCGGCCCAGTACGAGGCCTGGTGGCCCCACGCGACCCACGTCATCGGCAAGGACATCCTGACGACGCATGCCGTCTACTGGTGCACGATGCTGCTGGCGCTGGGCCTGCCCCTGCCACAGCACATCGTGGCCACCGGCTGGTGGTTGTCGTCGGACCGCAAGATGTCGAAGTCGCTCGGCAATGTCGTCGACCCGCTGACCATGAAGGACGTCTATGGGCCCGACGTCTTCCGCTATTTCCTCATGCGCGAGATGGTCATAGGCCTCGACGCCAACTTCTCGGAAGCAGCGCTGGTTCGGCGCAACAACAGCGACCTGGCCAATGATCTGGGCAACCTCGAGCGGCGCATCAAGTCGCTCGCGATGCGCCACTTCGATGGCAAGGTGCCTGACCCGGGCGAGCTCGGCGACCTCGAGAAGGACATCGTGCGTGAGTGCGATGAGCTGCGTGAGAAGGTGCCGGTCCTCGTGCGGTCGTTGGCGCTGCACTCGGCCATCGAGCTCGTCCTGCAGTTCGTGCGGCGGCTCAACAAGTACGTGACGGACTCCGAGCCGTTCAAGACCGTGAAGACCGACCCGGCGCTTGCGGCGCGCTCGATCTACGTGGTGCTCGAAGGCTTGCGCCATGCGGCCAACCTGCTCTTGCCGGTCATGCCAAAGAAGATGCCCGAGCTGCTGGCCACGCTCGGCGTGAAGCCGGTTGTCTCGATTTCCGAGCTATCCTGGGGGCCGGCCGCAGGTGGTCTCGTCCCAGGGGCGCCGATTACGCTCGAGGACGGGCTCTTCCCGCGCCGCGACCTGCCCGAAGAGATCGCCCCGCCAGAGTCTGTTGCGACTGGCAAGGCCGACAAGCCAGCAAAAGCCGACAAGAAGGCCAAGAACGAGCCGGCGCCGCCGCCCGAGTCGCTGAGCTTCGATGACTTCGTGAAGGTCGACCTGGCCATCGCGACCATCTTGTCGGCGAGCCCGGTGGACGGGGCGGACAAGCTCTTGAAGCTCGAGGTCGATCTGGGTGCCGAGAAGCGCCAGATCGTCAGCGGCATCGCGAAGTTCTACAAGCCCGACGAGCTCATCGGGCGCCAGGTTGTGGTCGTGAGAAACCTCGCGCCGCGTAAGATCTTCAAGCACGACTCACACGGCATGATCCTCGCCGCCGAGACTGCCGAAGGCGGGCTCGCGCTCATCCAGCCCTCGATGCTGGTCGGCCCTGGTATCCGCGTCACCTGAGCGCGCGCGGCGTCGCGTGGGCGGCCGATCTCGTAGCCGAACCGCTTCGGCTACGCGCGCAGGACGAAGACCTCTTCGCGTTCGTACTCGTGACCCCAGTCGCGGGTATGGCTCGAAAAGAGCGTCATGCGGTCGATGAGGAAAGGCCTGCTCTTCCAGAGGCCGTTGCCCGCGAGGAAGCTGGCGAGCCGACTCTCGGGCGCGTCGTGGAGGCGCGCGATGGTGACGTGCGGGATGAAGCGGCGACGATCGGTGTCCACGCCCAGCCGTACGGCGAGCAGGTCGACCTTGGCCCGTATCGCTTCGAGGGCCGGACACTTTTCGGTGCCGACCCAGAGTGTCTCAGGGTCGCCTCGCGGTGGAAAGAAGCCAAGCCCACTCAAGGTGAGCTCGAACGGGGCCACTTCGATGCGCCTGAGCTTTTCGGCGACATCCTGCGCCCGCCGGCCATCGACGGCCCCGAAATAGCGCAGCGTCAGGTGCAGCGTATCCTCGTCCTGCGGATAGGCGTTGGGCACCCCGGTCGAGAGCGAGCTGAGGACGTCCTTGACGTCGTCCGGCAGCTCGAGCGCCACAAAGAGTCGTTCCTGCATGTCATCACCCTGAGAGGGAACTGGCCCTCACGAGGGCAGGGCAAGCCCCGCCCCTACATCACGAGGACAGAGCAAGCCCTGCCCCTACATCACGGCGTGGGCTGGTTCTTGCGCTCCTCGAGGCGCTTGATGTCTTCCCGTACGGCCTTCGCGTCCTCGGGTCGCTTCGCCCGGTCGAGCGCCATCGCCTTGTTGGCCATGGTGCGTGTCGTCCGACTGTCGGTCGCGCCGTACTCGAGCTTGTAGAGCGCAATCGACTGGTCGTAGTGGGCGATGGCTTCTTCGAATAGACCCAGGGCGGTCAACGAGTTGGCGAGGTTGCCCAGGGTCTCTGCCACGTGTGGATGCTCAGGGCCCAAAACCTCTTTGCGAAGGACCAACGCCTGCTCGAAGGCGGTCTTGGCCTCGGCGTGTTTGCTCTGCGACGCATACACATCGCCGAGGTTGGAGAGGGCTGTGCCGTGGTCGGCGTTCTTGCCCTTGTCTTCGCCTGCGGTGGCGAGCGCGATGGCCCGCTCGAGCAGCGCCTTGGCCTCGTCGTAACGCTTCTGTTCCTTGTGGACGAGGGCCAGGTTGTTGAGGCTCGCGATGAGCGTCACGCTGTCGGGACCAAGCTCGTTCTCTTTGTCGGTGATGGCTTGCTTGTGCAGCTCTTCGGCCTTCACCCAGTCCTTCTTGCGCCGGTAGAGCTCGCCGAGGTTGGTCACGACGATAGCGATCGACGCGACGTTGTCCTTGAACTTCTTACGTTTGATGGCGAGCGACTTGGCGTACGCCGCCTCGGCCTTGTCGTAGTCCTTCATCTGGTGGTGGCTGACGCCGAGCTCGTTCCAGAGGTTGCCCGCATCCGGGGACTCCTCGATGCCGAGCGTCGTGTAGGTCGCCACGACCTGATCCAGCAGGCCGACCGCGGCCGCCCACTGGCGCGTCTGCCGATAGACATCGGCGAGCAGCCGCAACGAGTTGAGCTTGCGGTCGTCGGTCGGCTTGAAGGCCTCGGTCTCGTTCAGCGCTTCGAGGGCGAGCCCCTCGGCGGTCCGGAAGTCCTTGTCCTGAAGCGCCTTTCGTGCGCCATCGAACGACTTCTTCCAGTCGGCGAAGGCGGGTGCCCCAAGTGAGGCCACCACGACGAGCGCGATGAGCGGGCGGAGGATCGTGTGTTTCGACATCGTCATGATGGGGAGCCTCGTGTGGCTGGACGGCAGAGCATGAGAGCACGGCCGCAGCGCGGAACATTCCGCGGGCCCACGCCGCATGTCAAATGTCGCATCTGGCGCCCTTAGCCAATGCCGCGTCGTCGCGCCACATCCTCGAGCGTCGTCCGGATGTCGAGCGACACCCCTAGCTTCGCGAACAACCCCTTCATGCCGCTTGCGACCCGCAGGAGCGGCAGGATGTCTTCGGGTGGCGCCAGCTTCCACAACGACGGATGCGAGAGCGTCTCGCGTTTGATTTGGCGATGCGGCCGCCAGGCCCCGTAGTCGAATGGGCCCGGGACGATGAAGGGCGCGCAGATCATCGACAAGTAGTCGAGCAGCAGCGTCGGGTCGACCGTGGTGTCCGGCTTTCCGAAACCCAGCGTCGGCATGAACTTCACGAGCCCCGGTCCATCGCGCCGCCAGAGCAGCGAGAACAGGCCCAGGAGCCCATCGGTCAAAGCGCTCGGCAGACTCTTGATGGCCCCAAAGTCCAAGACCCCGACCACCCCGTCGGCCCCCAGCAAGAAGTTGCCCGGGTGTGGGTCGCCGTGCACCATCTGGTGTTCGAAGCAGCAGCGAATCCAGGTGGTTGCGAGCCGCTCACAGACGGCCTGGCGCTCGTCCATCGACCTCGCCGCGAGCGCCACATCCAGCTTCTCGCCGTCCACCCAGGTCATCACGAGCACGTCCTTACGGGTCCACTCGGTGACCGGGCGCGGCACGACGAACCCCTCGAAGCCATCGAAGAGGTTGGCGAAACGTGTGAGATTGTCGGCCTCGCCCAGGTAGTCCGCCTCGGCCAGGAGCTGGCTTCGCACCTCGCTCATCCAGCCGTCGACCCGCCGCTTGTCGAAGACGACACGCGACAACGTCAGGAGCGACGCGAGGTTCTTCAAGTCGCTCTCGAGCGCCCGCTCGACCCCCGGGTACTGCAGCTTCACGGCCACAACGCGGCCGTCGCGCAGCACCCCACGATGGACCTGACCTATCGACGCGGCGCCGCGTGGCGTCGGCTCGAAGGTGGTGAAGACCGCTTCGATGGGGCGGTCCCACGCGCCTTCGAGCACACCCTTGACCTGCGTCCAGGGCATCGGTGGCGCCTCCGTCTGGAGGGTTGCCAGCGCTTCGGCCAGCTCGGGTGGGACGAGGTCCGGGTCTGCCGACAGGATTTGGCCGATCTTCATCGAGGCGCCCTTCATGCGCCCGAGCACCTCGACGATCCGTTTGCCTTCTTTTTCGAGAAGTTGGCTTAAACGTTGCTCACGTTTTTCTTTCGAGCTGAAGGTCATGGCTGAAAGAATTTTATGACCGACGAGGCGCGCCGAGAGGCCCGCGGATAGCCCGGCCATCGACCCCAGGCGCGAGAGCCGGGAGGTCGGCACCTCTTCACCTTCATCACCTGCGAGCTTCTTCCAGTCGGGCATCGTCTCTGGCCTCAGTGGTCTCGAACGAGCCGTGTCACAGGTCGAGCCGCTGGCCGGTGAGCCACGCCCCGCCGTCGATGACGAAGGTCGCGCCCGTGACCCACGCGGCCGCCGGGCTCGAAAGGAACAGCGCCATGTCGGCCACCTCGTCCACTGTGCCAAAGCGGCCCAGCGGGACCTGGCGCTCGAGCTTCTTGAGGATGTCGCTGCCGGGGGCGAGGCGTTTCATGCCCTCGGTGTCGGAGATGGGGCCAGGTGCGATGCCGTTCACACGGATCTTGGCCGGTCCCCACTCGACCGCGAGGTGCTTCGTCATGGCATCGATCGCGGCCTTCGCCGTGCCCGCGTGGACCTGGAGCGGTGTGCCTGTGTAGTGGAGCGTCATCGAGATGTTGATGATGTTGCCGCCATGGTCGCGCAGCCAGCGCGCAAACGCCGCCTTGCTCACGTTGAAGGTCCCGAGCGTGTCGATGGCGTGGACCGTCGCGAAACCTTTGTACGACAAGGCTGCGGCAGGGCTGAGGAAGTTGCCTGCGGCGTTGTTGACGACGATGTCGAGGCGGCCCAGCGTGCGTACGGCGAAGTCGATGGCGTTCTCGACCTCGGTCGGCTCACGCACGTCGGCCTTCACCGCGAGGCAGCGCCGGCCTGTCGCCGCCGAGAGCTCGTTGGCGGCGGCTTCGAGCTTCTCGAGGTTGCGCGACGCGATGACGACGTCGCAGCCGTGCTCGAGGAAGCGGCGCACGATGGCCTTACCGATGCCAGAGCCGCCGCCGGTCACAAAAGCGACCTGGCCTTCGAGGAGATTGGGCTTGAAGATGCTCATGGGACGACTCTCGATGTGAGGACATGGCGGGCTCCAACGCGGGAGCGGCCGCGACCATACCCCGGTTCGAACGACCGCCGAAAGGGTTGCTGCGTCGGCCTGGCCACCGCGCCAGCCCCCGCTCCTTACGAGCCGTAAGTGCACGGGACCACGGGAACCAAGACCCACCTTGGGATTCGGCGCGAGTTGGGCTATGCTGCGCGGCGTCAGGGCGCATTCCGCAACGCTTGCGCCACGCCATTCACAACGCAACCGCATGACGCGGGAGTCGAATGAAAATCCTGGTCGCCGAAGACGATTCCGTCTCGCGTTTCATGACCGTCAAGGCGCTCGAGCAGCTCGGCTATCCGTGCACCGCCGCGACCGACGGCCAGGACGCGTGGGAGCGGTTCAACCGCGACGGCGCCGACGTCGTCATCTCGGACTGGATGATGCCGCGGGTCGACGGCATCGAGCTGTGCCGCCGCATCCGAGCCCGTGAAGACCGCCGCTACACCTACTTCATCATCCTGACCGCGTTGGCCGAGCGCGAGTTCCGTCTGACCGGCATGCGGGCAGGCGCCGACGACTATCTGGCCAAGCCGCTGGACCGCGAAGAGCTGCTCTTGCGCCTCATCGCCGCCGAGCGTGTGACCAAGCTCCATCGTAAGCTCGAGGACCAGGCGCTCGAGCTCGAGCGGCTCAACCGTGAGTTCTTCGAGGTGGGCCGTAAGGACCCGCTGACCGGCATCGGCAACCGCCGCCGCATGCAAGAGGACCTTTCGGCCTTCGAGACCGAGTTCATGCGGGGCGGGGTGTTGGCCACGGTCGCGCTCTTCGACATCGACCACTTCAAGCCCTACAACGACACCTACCTGCATGTCGCTGGCGACGAGGTCCTGCGCCGCGTCGCGACCACGCTGTCGCGCACGCTGAGCCCGCAGGATGCCATCTACCGCTACGGTGGCGAGGAGTTCCTCGCGGTCCTGCCCGGTGTCACCCTGGAGGTCGCAGCGCGCCGCGTCGAGACCATGCGAGCCGCGATCCAGGCCTGCGCCATCCCACACGAGCAGTCGCCCGACACCCGCGTCATCACGGTCAGCGCGGGCGTCGCAGCGGTAGCGGCCGATTCGGACGAGAGCGTCTTCTTGTCGGCCATCCGCAGCGCCGACGAAGCGCTGCTGCGAGCCAAACGCGAGGGTCGCAACCGCGTGGTGGTCGGCGCTTCGCGGCGCGAATAGCGGGGTCGATGCGATGCAATCGGCTTCACCCCCAGAGACGGCTGCGCGATGACGGGGTGGCTCGTCCTCGGCATGGTGGTTTCGCAGCTGGTGATCCTCTTTGGGTTCGTGCTGGTCGAGCGCCGTGACCCCAACGCCACGCTGGCCTGGATCCTGGGCGTTGTGCTGGTGCCAGTGTTGGGCATTTTTCTCTATCTTCTCTTTGGCTTACAGCGCACCATCAAGCGCCATAAGCAGGCCGAGCGGGTCTCGCGCCAGATGCGGACCGTCTATCATCGTTGGAAGGTCGCCCAGAAGGCGCGAGGGCAGGGGACCGCGCGGCTGCCCGCCCGCACCCGCGCGCTCGCCGAGCTCGGTCTGCACGCGTCGGGCTCGTACGCCTGTCCGGGTAACGAGGTAGGCCTGCTGATCGATGGTGCGCAGACCTATGCCGCCATGCGCGACGTCATCGAGGCGGCCGAGCACCACGTCCACGTCGAGTTCTACATCGTTCAGCCCGATGAGACGGGGCGCGGGCTACGTGACATCCTCGTCGAGCGCGCCAAGGCCGGCGTCGAGGTGCGGGTCCTGTGCGACGCGCTCGGCAGCTTCCGGTTGCCGTCCGACTTCTGGGCTCCTCTTGTCGAGGCTGGCGGCAAAGCGGCCTTCTTCGCGCCCATCCGACTCGCGCCGCGCTTCCGCCGGCGAGACCACGTGAACTTCCGAAACCACCGCAAAATCGTGGTCATCGACGGGCGAATCGGGCTCACGGGTGGCATCAACATCGGCCGCGAGTACCTCGGCCTCGACCCCAGGATCGGCGCCTGGCGCGACACCCACATGCGTATCGAGGGCCCGGCGGTGCTCGGCTTGCAGCAGACCTTCGCCGAGGATTGGCTTCAGACCACGGACGAGCTGCTGGACGACGAGCGCTACTTTCCCGAGCCCGATGACACGGCCCCCGGCGACGCGGTGGTGCAGGCCATTGCGTCGGGACCAGACCGGCCGTGGGCGGTCATCCACCAGCTCCACTTCCTGGCCATCACCCAGGCTCAGCAACGCGTCTGGCTGACGACTCCGTACTTCGTGCCCGACCGTGTGCTCACGGCAGCGCTCGTGACGGCAGCGCTTCGCGGGATCGATGTGAGGGTCCTCGTGCCCAAGCGGTCGGACAATCGGCTCGTCGACTGGGCGAGCCGCTATTACTTTCCGGAGCTGCTCGCGGCGGGTGCGCGAATCTACGAGTACGATGCGGGTTTTCTGCACGCCAAGTCGATGGTCGTCGATGACTGGCTCTCGGCTGTCGGGTCGGCCAACATGGATGTGCGGAGCTTCAAGTTGAACTACGAGCTCACGGCCTTTGTGTACGGGCAGACCGCAGCACTGTCTTTGGCGCGGCAGTACCACCTCGACCTCGTGAACGCGCGCCCGGTCGACCGCGACTACGAGCGCAAGCTGTCGTATTTTCGACGCATTCTCCACAACTTCGCGGGGCTCCTCTCGCCGCTTCTCTAGTGCTGCGGCGCAGACGTAGTGACCTACGTCTGCCCGTCGCTTCGCGCCGGTCGCCTTCGGCGAGCCGCAGACTAGACGATCGGATTGGGGCTGCGCCCCAAGCCCCGCCCGCCCTTGGCGGGCCTAGTGCCTCGGCGCGGCGATAGACGAATCAAAACGGTGGCGCCAAGGCACTAGTTGTTTCTGCAAACACATCTCAAAGCGAGCGTTGGGTACGACATGAAGGAGGCGAAGCACATGGAGGAGACGAGCCCGAAGTTGGCGTCTCTGGTTGACGAAGCTGATGCCCGCGCCGTGGCGGCTGGTCCGGATGGCGAGTCGCGTCGACGACACGAGGCGCTCGAGTCGTTCTACGGGCCGCTCGCCGACTCAGCCGACGCGGCGCGCAGGGTGGGGTGGGAGTCCGCGATGGCGCAGCGTATGCGGCTCTACGCCCTGATCTCCGCGTTCGATCCGGCGTCGGTCGGGTCGATCCTCGATGCGGGCTGCGGCGAGTGTGAGCTCGTCGGGGTGCTCGACGAGTCTGGCTTCGAGGGGCGTTATCGAGGCGAAGACCTGCGTGAGGCGGCGATAGAGCGCGCGTCCCGTCGACTGGAGACACATCGTCGGCGCGACAGCCTCGAGCTGGTCGTCGCCGACGCGTTCGCGGACGGCCCCAAGGCCGAGGTCGTCTTCTGCTCGGGGGCGCTGAACACCGAGTCCGGTCGGCCCCACCAGGCCGAGGTCGAGGGCGTGATCACAACCCTCTTTTCGCGCGCAGAGACCATGCTCGTGCTCGACCTGGCGGTGGCTGACCGGCACCGGCCCGGGGTCGGAATCGCCGCGGTCGACATCGTCGAACTCCATAGATTTGCAAGGCAATTGGCGCCGATCTGCACGATTCGCGAGGACGTCGTCGTCGGCGAGGCGATGCTCGTCATGGCGCGAAGTCGCGCCCCGGCGTTCCGCAAGCGGTCGCCCGACGCGGTGCTGGTGGCCGAGAATCTGGTGCTGGCTGGCGAGCCGAAGGCCGCGTTGGCGCTGCTGCCGGATGGGTTCGCCGCGGCCGCCGGGGCGGGCGGGGCAGTCTACGCCGGGACGGCCCGAGGCCATCTCATCCGGGGACGGGCGCTGGCGCTGCTCGGCGAACACTCGGCGGCGATGGCGGCGCTGACGGCGGCCGCCGAAGCTGGAGCCAGCGCCGCGGACAGCAGGGTGAGGACCTCGGCGCGGCTGGCGATGGCGCCGCTTTTGTGGCGAGCCGGCAAGAAACGCGAAGCCGAGGAGCTGTTGGTGACATTGTCGGGCCATGACGACGAAGCCAAGGCGCACCTGTTCGAGCTCTACCTGGCACGCGGCCAGACGAGCCTCGCGGGCGACCTGGCGCGCCGAATCGGCGACTCGTGGATGCGGCGCGAGCTGATACGAATCCTGGACGCAACCGCGACTTCCGGGCGTTGAGGCCGACCCGGGTGCAGGCGACGAACGCGTCTTGCCTTGCGCATTCGGCCAATTGGTGAAGGATAGCGCCATGTGGAAGCGGCTCAAACGCTTGTGGACGAAAGGCCAGGGGCAACCGGATTACTCGGCGCTCGATGGTCCGATGCTCGATGGGGATCCGGCCGATGCAGGCGTGCGGACGGCCGACGGGCGCCCCTCGCAGCAGTGGCCTGTGCCAATCGACGACCCGCTTGTGGAGCGGCTCAAAGACTATGACCACATCGCGAGGACCAATCCAGAGGGCGCCTCGCAGACCCTGCGCGAGCTGATGCTCGAGAGCCCGACGGAGGCGCGGGTGCTGCGGCGTGCGGCGGCCCTCATGGGGGTCCTGGCGCAAGACGACGAGGGGATGGCCGAGCTCTCGCACCTGTTCGAACGCGCTGCGCGCACGAGCCAGGAGAGCCCGCTTTCGGAGTTGTCCGAAACATTCTTCGCGATGGACGACTTCGGGTTGGCGCTGGCCTTCGCGGACGGGGCGGCTTCACGCGGCTTGCCCGAGGGGCGTGACGCCCGTGGGCTTCTGCTCGGGGCCATCGCCCTTGCGCGTACCGGACAGCACCATGCGGTCCTCGAGCGCCTGGCGCCCATCATCGGGCCCTCGCCGACCCATCGCCCGCCTGATGACGCCTATGATGACGAAGCCTTCCGGCTCGGGGCGCGGGTGCGATATGCCATCTCGGCGTTGCTCGTCGGGGCGACGTCGCGACTCGTGTCGCTGCGCGGCCAGTTGAGCGACGCGGAGCCGTGGATCTCCGAGATCGCGAGCCGGGCGCGGGCGTTTGCTCCGCCGGGCCCCGACAACATGGCGGCGACTGACAAAGACGGCGAAGAACCCTACGGCGCGAGACTCGACGATGATGCCGAGGCGGGCGACCCGCAGGGCGACGGCCAAGCCCTTGGAACTGGCGGGGCAGGGCAGGGCGGGGCGGACGCTCCGAACGCCGGAGACGCGCGCCAACGCCTGCTGTTCCTTCTATATGGTTCGATCCTGCTCGATGACGCCGAGAACGAGCGGCTCGGAGCCGCGCGCCTCGCGCGCTGGATGCACGCGGTCGCGGCCATCATCGGCCAGACCATGCCGAGCACGACGCGCCCGGCATGGGTCTCGCCGCGTGGTGAGGTGCTCGCGCGTTGGCTTGGCAACCTGTTGCCCGAGCGGGCCGCCATGCCCTTCTCGGCGCGCCTCCCGCGGCAGTCCGTCGTGGTGGTTTTGGCCGACGACCGGGATCTCGCGACCCTGGTCGAGTCGGTCTCGAGCAACGAAACGTTCCCGATCTTCCAGGCCGTCAAGGATCCGGCCGAGGTCGGAAGCCCGATGGCCGACCTCATCGGGGTATTCCGCGGCGACGTGGAGCTGCCTTTCGAGCCGCTCGACGCCGAGCGAGCGGCAGACCGTGTGACCCCGCGAATGCTGGCCCTGCAGCTTCAGGACGAGTCGGACAAGGCCGGGCGGGTAGGGGCCGACGAGCTCGAAGGATTTCTTGCGTGGTTCTCGCTCAGGCGCGCCCACTTCGAGCTCGGGTCACCCCGGTCACTGGCCGAGCGGATCCCGCTGGACCCCGCGCGGCTGTAAGGACAAACGTCCAAACAGGAACGCACGGAGTCATGCGTTCCTTTTTCAGTCGCGGCTGAGGAACGCGATGGTGACACCATCGCCGCCTTCGTGCCGACGGCCGCGCCGGAAGCCGATGACCTGGGGCGAACGCGCGAGCAGCTCGCGCACCTCGTCGCGAATGGCGCCCGTGCCGTGGCCGTGGATGATCCAAACGGCCTCGACGTTGTCGCGGTAGGCGCGGTCGATAAGGGGCTCGACCCGCTCGACGACCTCGTCGCGGCGCGCGCCCCGGAGGTCTGATGTGATCTCATCGGTGCGCGGCGGGGGTACACGCGGGTCGTCCTCGGCCAGCTCGCTGAGCCGGGGAGGGCGCAATTCGCCTTTGGTTTTGGGGTCTTCCTGGCGCACTGTCGGTTTGACCTGAGGCGCCTGGCCGAGCACCCGGCCGAGGTCGGCCGTGTGGACCGAGGTCCTCAAGACACCCACGGCGACGGTCGCGCGTTCGCCGCGCAGCTCGATGATCTCGCCGACCTTGCCGAGCGAGCGCACCCATACGGCAGCGCCCGGACGCTTGTCCGAGGCCGGCAGCTCGCCCCCATCACGCGGGCCGTCCTTGCTGGGCTCGGCGCGAAAAGGTGAGTCCTCGGCGGGCGGCAGCACGTTTCGGAGCTCGTCCTGGATCTTGTGCAGAGCCTTCTGCGCCTCGATCTCACCACGCGGCTCCTTGATCTTCTCAGGCAGCGTGACCTTCATCTCGCGCAGCATATCCAGGAGCTCGCGCAGCTTGTCCTTGGCCGTCTTCTGGATGACCTCGAGCTCTTGTCGGGCCTCTCGACGGAGGCGCTGTCGCTCGGCCTGGACCTTGACCACCTCGGCCGCGAGTCGGTCGCGCTCGGCGCGCATCGCGAGCTTCTCACGCTCGGCTTCACGCTCGACGTCGCGCAGCCGATCGAGCGCCTCGGCGAGCCCGGAGTGACCACCCGCGACCTCACGGGCGCGCTGCACGAGGTGCAGCGGGAAGCCCAGGCGCAGCGCGATGTCGAAGGGGTTCGAGCTGCCCGGCCGCCCCTGCGTCAGGATGAAGTTCGGGGCCAGCGTGGCGTCGTCGAGGCCGACTGACGCATTGGCGAAGCGCGGGTCCTCGAAGGGCAGGGTCTTCAGCCGCTCGTAGTGGGTCGTGACAAAGCCGCGCGCGCCCCGGCTGGCGAGGGATTCCAGGACGGCGATGGCCAAAGACGCGCCCTGGGTGGGCTCGGTGCCGGTGATGATCTCGTCGAGCAAGACGAGCGAGCCGGGCTCGGCGTCATCGAGGAGCTTGTGGATGGCGAGCAGGTGGCCCGAGAAGGTCGACAGGTCGCGTTCGAGGTCCTGCGCGTCGCCGATGAGCGCGGACATCGACGTGAACGGGGCGATGACGCTGTGCTCGCTGGCCGGGATCGGGATGCCGGCCGCGACCATCATGACGAACGTGCCGACGGTGGACAGCGTCACCGTCTTGCCGCCGGTGTTGGGGCCAGTGATGACGAGAAAGCTCTCGCCGTCCGAGAGCTGGATATCATTGGGAATGACGGCCGTGCCCTTGAGCAGAAGGTGGGGGTTACGCGCGTTGAGGAGGCGAACCTCACCATCGCGCGAGATGCGCGGCACATGAGCGTCCAGATCGCTTGCGAGGCGGGCGCGGGCCTGCAGGGCGTCGAGCTCGACCAGGGTCTCGTAGGCGATGACGAGGTCGTCGGCTTCGGAAGCGACCCACTCGGAGCGCAGGCGCAAGACACGCTCGGTCTCCATGCGGACGGTCGCGTCCGCGACCTTGATGGCGTTGTTGCCCTCGATGAACTCGCCCGGCTCGATGAAGACGGTCTCGCCCGAGTTGGAGCTGCCGTGGATGATGCCCGGCACCTCGCGCTGGAAGCTGGCGACGACGGGCACGACGTAGCGGTCCTCGCGCTGCGTATAAAAGGAGTCCTGCAGGACATCCGCGTAGTCGGTGCGCTGAATGAAGGACTCGAGACGTTCCTTCATATTTCGGTGGAGGCTGATCAGGCGCTGCCGGGCGGACGCCAGCTCTGGCGAGGCGTCGTCGCGGATGTGGCCGGACTCGTCGAAGGTCGCGAGCAGCTCGCGAGCGAGGCTCTGGAGCTCCGGGAGGACCGCGCCGCGGGCGCCGAGACGTGGGTGCTGGGCCTGGTGGTGGAGCAGGTGGCGACGTGTCAGGACGCAGCTCTCTGCGGTGCGGGCGACGCCGACCAGCTCGTCGGGGCTGAGCACGGCGCCGCGCCGCGCCTTGGTGAGCGCGACCTGGATGTTGCGTGTGCCCGTGACCGGCAGGTCGCCGCCACGGGTCAGGAGCGTGACCAGCTCATCGACGGCGTACAGCGTCTCCTGAGCGGATTCGTAGTCCTCGTGGAACTCGAGCCCGAGGCAGGCGTCTCGGCCGGGCTCCGTCGACGCACGGTCGGCGAGCGCCTGGAGGATTCGTGGCCAGCCGAGGTCTTTCTGGTGTTCGATGGAGATGTCGAGAGCGGTCGTCATGGCCGGCGCACCATGCGGACCAAGTGGGTCCGCGGCAAGACAAAGCCTCGCCACCCGGTGGCGGCCCGTTGCCGGCGTCGACGAGTGCCGGGGTAAATACACATAGTCTCGATGGCTTGCGCATACGTCGGGCGCCGATAATCTATATTATGTCAACTTTTTGCAGGCGCTCTCAGGGACACTTCGACGGGTGCATGGGTTGCCTTGCCGGTCGTTCGACCTCGGGGTAACGTCCTGCCCACTCCGCGATCCGCGGGGCGCGGGCCTATGCGAAACCGCATCGTCGACCGTCGGACCAGGAGGCCTGACACGTCGACGCAAAGCTTGCGATGAACCGGCGGGAGACCTTGCCCCTCCCTGCCCCTGATTGTGCTCAGGACGATCGACATGCCCTATCTGCGCTTTACTCAGGACGACGGCACCGCGGCCGAGGTGCCCATCGACGCCGAGAACTCCATCGTGCGGGTTGGCCGCGCGACGGACTGCCACATCATGACGCGCAACAGCACGGTCTCGCGCAAGCACTGCCAGATCGTGTTCACGGGCTCGGGATACAAGCTCACCGACCTCAAGAGCAGCAACGGGACCTTCTTCAACCGCGAGCGCATCGAGGAGCACGAGCTGACGCTCAACGACGTGTTCTTCTGCGGCAACTTCGAGATCCACTTCGTCGACCAGACGATGGCCGAAGAGGCCGCCGCCGCTGCGGGCGGTACTGAGGAGGCCGGCGAAGAGGTCGACGTCGGCGAGTATGTGGCCCAGATCGACGCTCTGCAGGCTGAAAACGCCGCCATGCAGGCGCAGCTCGCCGAGCTGTCGGCCAATCCCGGCGCAAGCGCGGACACGAGCGAATACACGGCGCAGATCGAGGCGTTGCAAGCCGAGAATGCGGCCCTCCAGGCTTCTCTGGCCGAGTATCAGGCGTCGCTCGAGGCCCACCAGGCCTCCCTCGTCGAGTACCAGGCTTCGCTCGAAGCGCACCAGCAGGCCCTCGAGGCGGCCAATGCCGCGGGTGATGCGGCAGCACTGGCAGCCGAGCTCGAGAGCTCGAACGCGGCGATTGGTGAGCTCCAGGCGGCGCTCGAGGCGGCGCAGACCCAGACCGCGGAAGCGTTGGAGGTTGCGGCCCAGGCCCAGGCCGGTGGCGCCGACCCAGCCGAGCTCGAGGCGATGACGGCGCAGGTGGCCGAGCTGAACCAGGCGCTCGAGCAATGGCAGGCCCACGCGGCCGAGCTCGAGGCGCTGCGGACCCAGGAGAGCGAGAGCTATCTCGCGCAGATCGCCGAGCTGCAGGCTTCGATTGAAGCCGGCGGCGACAGCGCGGCGCTCGACCAGCTGCGGCAGGACCTGGCCGACGCGAATCTGGAAATCCAGACGCTCGATGAGGTGCGTAAGCAGGAGAAGGCGCAGCTCGAGGCTCAGCTCGAGGCGGCTCAGAGCGCGTCCGGGAGCTCGGATGCGATCGAGACCCTGAAGATCGAGCTCGAAGACGCCCAGGGCGACCTCGATCAGGTCCGTCACCAGCTCGAGCAGTATCAGGCCGAAGTCGCCCGCCTCGAAGGCGAGCTCGAAGTGGCGAGGAGCGCCGCGGGTGATGGCAGCGGCGCCAGTGCCGGGGAAATCGAGGCGCTCGCCGCCGAGAAGCAGGCGGTCGAGGCGGAGCGAGACACCCTTGCGATCGAGAAGTCGGTCCTCGAGGCCGAGCGCGACGCACTGGCAGCCGATCTGCAGGTGGCCCTGGCCGAGCGCGAGGGACTCGCAGCGAATACGCAAGCAGCCCTCGCCGAGCGAGATGGGCTCGTGGTCAAGGTCGCGACCCTTGACGCAGCCGTGAACGAGCTGAACGAGAGGCTGCTCGACACCGAGGACGCCCATGACGCCGAAAAGAAGGCGCATTCGGCCACCAAGGCGGACTTCGCGAGCTTCGATACCGCACTGAGCGAGGTCGAGGCGGCGCGCGACCAGCTCAAAACAAGGGTGGTGGAGCTCGAGGCCGAGCTCGCCGATGCCCCCTCCCCTGACGAGATTGAGCGCCTCAAGAGCGAGCTCAAGGCCCTCAAGACCGAGGCCAGCGACCTCGAGGTCGACCTCGAGGGCAGCCAGGAGAAGGTCAAGTCGCTCGATGCCGAGCTCGAGGCCGTCCGTGGGCAGCTTGCCGAGCTCGAAGCGGTTCGCGAGCAGCTCGAGGGCGAGCTCGCGGCAGCCCGAGCTGGAGCGAGCGCGGGCGAGGCCAACGCGGCTGAGCTCGATGCGCTACGCGGCGAGCTCGAGCTGGTGCGCCAGGCCCTGACGGATGCAAAGGCAGACCTCGACGGGGCGATGGAGCAGCTCGATTCGAAGAGCGCAGAGCTGGATTCGAAGGGAGTCGAGCTCGAAGCCGCACGTTTGGAGGCTGACGAAGCGATCCAGCGGGTCGAAGACCTGAAGACCGAGAAGCGGCAACTCGAGCGTGACCTGGAGGCCAAGACCTTCGAGCTCGAAGAGCTGGAGGCAGCAAAGGCGAGCGCTGGTGGTGAAGTCGGGGCGCTCGAGGCGCGGGTGGCGACGCTGAGCGACGAGCTCGAGGCCGCGCGGTCCGAGGTCACGAATGTGGAGTCCCGGCTGCAGGAAGCCAACGCTCTGGCCCAGGAGGCGCAAGACGAGCGCGAGCGGTTGGAGCGCCAGGTGGCGCGGCTCCACGAGAAGGTGGCCGATCTCGAGGCGAGTGCTGGCGATGCGGGCCAGGCAGCCAAGACCATCTCCGATCTCGAAGACAAGCTCCTCGAAGCCGAGGACCTGGCGCAGAAAGTCGAGCGCCAGGTTGCCGCAAAAGCCGGAGAAGTCGAGGAGTTGGCCGGACGGCTGGAGTCCCTGGAGCGCGAGCTCGCGGCCCGGTCCGACGAGGTCACGACGCTCGAGCAGCGGGCGGCCAGGGCCGAGGACGAGCTTGCAGCGATGCAGTCTCGCGCAGGCGACGCTGACGGTGAGGTCGCCGCGGCGCAACGTCAGGTCGACGGTCTGACGTCCGAGCTTGCCGCCGCGCAGGCCCGCGCGGACGGGCTTCAAGCCGAGCTCGATAGCGTTCGCAGCGCCGCCGACAAGGCAGCAACCGAGCTCGCCGAGGCGCAGGCCAACGCCGAAAACAGAGAGGACGCGCTGGCGAACGCGCGGCGCGACATCGAGCGCCTCGAGCGTCGGGTCAGCGACCTCGAGAGCGACCTCGAAGGGGCACGCAGCGGGTCGTCCGATGCGGCTGCGCTGGGTGAGACCATCGACAACCTGCGGCGCGACGTCGCGCAGAAGGCGCAGGCCGTAGA
The DNA here is from genome assembly GCA_942493285.1 of uncultured Myxococcia bacterium. Taxonomy (GTDB): domain Bacteria; phylum Myxococcota_A; class UBA9042; order PHBI01; family PHBI01; genus WYBB01. The sequence continues at coordinate 2,310,162 of OW818691.1, read as the reverse complement.
CGACGCCAACGACGAGGCCAGCCGTGCTCGGGCGCGTCTCGAGGAGCTACAGGCCAGGCTCGTGGATACGGATGGACGCTTGTCTGAGCTCGAGGGGCAGCTCGCGAACGCGAAGGCCGATGCCGATTCCCACAGCGGGTCGCTTGGCGAGGCGCTGGCGCGGGTGGAGGCCCTCGAAGCGCGGCTCAGCGAGGCGCAGGCCTCGGCGTCGGGCGGCGGGGACGCTCTGGCCGAGGTACAGGGCCAGCTCGGTGCGGCTTGGGACGAGCTCAAGACGGCGTCGACCGAAGCGGAACGCCTGCGCAGCCAGGTCGAGACGCTCGAAGGCGAGCTCGAGACGGCGCGTGGCGCTGCCAAAGAGGTCGGGCGACTCGAAGCGCGGCTCGAGGGGCTCGAAGCTGAGCTCGAGGCTGCAAAGAGCGCCGTCCCGGTGGGCGGTGGTGCAGATGCAGAGCGGCTCGTGGAGCTCGAAGCCTTGCAGGTCGGCCTCGAAAAGAGCCTCGCCAAGGCGGAAGCGCGCGCGGCGGACCTCGCGGACGAGAACGACCGCCTTGCCGACAAGGTGAAGGAGCTCGAGCGCCAGAGCCAGTCGGGCGGCGCCTCGGCGGAAGAATTCGAGGCGATGAAAGAGGACCTCGACCGGACGACGCAGAAGCTCGACCGGATGCGGGAGCAGCTCGACGAGGAGCGGGCTCGCGCGACGGCCCTCGACAAGGAGCTCGAAGCCGCCAAGAAAGCCGGCGGCGGCGGTGGTGGCGGCGGCTCCGAAGCCCTCAAGGAAGAGCTGGATCTCGTCTACCAGGACATCAACTCCGTTACGCGCGACTGGCGCACGAGCGTAGAATCGCTTGGCGATCTGGTCGGGGAAGTGCAATCTTCCGCAGGCGGTGGCGCGGATTCGACGTTCGACCAGATCAGTGAGATCCTGACATCCATGAACGACGCATCCAGCGGCATGAAGCAGGCTCTCAAGCAGATGCGTAGCCTGCTCTCCGGCGAGGATTGACGAGGCCCGGCGCCGTCACGCGGCCCGACGAGGATTGAATCCATGACCCAGTCACCAGAGTCGAAAGGTCCGACCCCGCAAGCGGCGCCCCTCCCCGGAGAGGACCAGCAGGTCACGATCGTCTCGGTCCGCGACGGCCACATCTCCGTGCTACCCGCGCGGGTCCTGGTCACGCGGCCTCACAAGATCGCGTTGTCGCTCGATGCCCCGTCCGCCGAGGCCCAGCGTTGGACCGACGGGCAGGCGCTGACCCTGTTGTACACACACGGTGAGCACATCATGCGGCTCCGTGCGGAGCTGCGTGAGCGTGTCTCCGACGACCGCGTCACGGTCGAGCCCATCGGCGAAGCCAAGGAAGGCGACCGCCGTGACTTCCGGCGGGCGGACGTCGACGCACGTATCCGCATCAAGGTGTGCAATACGCGCGACACGGCGATCGCCCGGGAACAGCAGCTCGCCACGGTGATTCCGGACGACTCGCCCGAGTACGAAAGGCAAGTCGTCAACTTGTCGGGGTCGGGCGTAAGCTTCAATGGATCCAGCGCTTTCGCGATGGACGACCTGGTCGACGTGCGCATCAGCCTCGAGATGAAGCCGCGCCGGACCGTCTCGATGATCGGCCGCGTCGTGCGCATCATCAACCCGGAGCTCGAGCGTCCCATCGTGGCGCTGCGGTTTGCCGAGCTTTCCGAGGCCGACCAGGACGCCGTCATCTACAGCGTGTTCGCAGCGCACTTCGCGACGGTGGGCCTCGGCGACGATGATGAGCCAGGCGACGACGAGCTCGACGCGCCCTGACATCACCGTCGGATTCCGCGCCACCCATTCGTCTGGCCCGAGTGGCTCAGCTGATCCGAGCCCCCTTCACGGGAGGTCCCGGGCATGAAGCCGGGGTCGCGTGTGTTGTCCGCCCTGTTGCATCGCGGGTGGCCGGGGCTTGCCGGTCGGCTGTGTTGGTAACAAGCGCCCGATGTTGGCTCAACCTTGGGCTTTACCGCGACGCTCCGCGTCCGTATGACTCAGCACGTTTTTGACTCGCAAGTTGGCGGCGCCAAAGACGACTCTCGACGGAGGACCTCACATGAAGACCCTGTTGCTCGCTTTCACCCTCACGGCGTTCCTGACCTCTCCCACGCTCGCGCAGGAGACCTTCGAAGGTGAGGTGGAGATCACGCTCAAGAACGCCGAGTACGTCAAAGTCCAGGTCAACGGCGTCGACTCGGACAACGTCGAGTTTGCGAACAACGGCAAGCTCGCGATCGTCAAGGGGCTCGACCTCTCGGCCGAGATGACCCGCATTACGCTGACGCCGACCTCGTCCGAGCTCGCCCCGGTCGACGTCGAGGTGGTCGCGAAAGACTTCAAGAAGGTCCGCAAGGGCCGCATCCTGCGCTACGTCGCGAAGAAGACGACGACCTTTCCGAAGGGCCAGACCCCGCCGCCGAATACGCCGGCTCCCGAGCCCAAGCCCGAGCCCGTGGCGCCCCCGCCGCCGCCCGCCGACGACCTGTGAGCTGAACTCGCTCATCCGAGGAGGGAGGCCCGCTTGCCCCCTCCGACTGTGCGCGTCCTGTTCGGGGAGTCAGGTGCGGCGCAGGCCGGCGACCCAGGTCTGTGCGACCGGCCGATGTCCGAGCCCGTAAAGAAGCTCCTCCCAGCGCTTCACCCGCGTGACAACGAAGTCTGCGGGGGCGCCAGGAGTCAGGGTTCCTGTCCCATCTTCTAGGCCGATGGCGCGGGCCGCTTCGACGGTCATGCCGCGCAGTGCCTCGGCCGGCGTCATCCGATACCACGTGCATGCCAATGTACCGACGAGCCATGGGTCGACGGTGGGGCTCGTGCCCGGGTTGAGGTCGGTCCCAAGCGCCATCCCCACGCCCGCGGCGCGAAACGCTTCGACGGGTGGCCGATGGGCGTCTCCAATGAAGAGTGAAGCCGTCGGCAAGAGGACCGCTCGGGTATCGGAGCGCGCCATGGCCTCGATGAGCTCGACGCTCGCGTGTTCGAGGTGCTCAAGCGAGAGCGCGCCTGACCGGGCGGCCCTGATTCCAAAGCCGCTAGCCGTCAGCTGCTCCGTGTGGGCCTTCACCTCGAAGCCAACGCCGAGCGCTGAGCTGAGGATGACCTGGGCCTCCTCGGGTGTGTAGGCTGTGGTCTCACAGAAGACGTCGACGTGGTCGGCGAGGCGACGCTCCCAGACCTCGGGCATGAGCTCGTATCGGACGACGTCGAGCCACGCGTCGCGGCGTTCGGCAAACTCGGGCGGGACGATATGCAGCAGCAGGGTCGACACGATGTGTTGCGGCCCGTCCTCACCCAGCCTGCGGATCACTTCGAGCTGCTTCATCTCGGCCGCGACGGACAGGCCGTAGCCCGACTTGATCTCGACCGTGGTGACCCCGTTCTCGAGCAGGCGGCTCAAGCGGTCCCGCGCGAGCACGAGCAGCTCATCGAACGAGGCCGCGCGGGTGGCTGCCGTGGTTGTCCGTATTCCCCCGCCGCGCCGAGCGATGGCTTCGTAGGACTCGCCGCGGGCACGTGCTTCGAAGTCGGCTGCGCGGTCGCCAGCGAAGACGAGGTGGGTGTGGGGGTCGACGAGCCCGGGCATCACGACCACACCGCCCAGGTCGACGACGTCGTCGCATGCGGGGGCTTCGGCTTCGGGGCCGACCCAGCTGACATGGCCGGCCTCGATGGCCAGCGCCGCGTTCTCGATGAGGGCGAGCTGGCTCTTCGCTTCGGGCTCGGTGGACCGAGCCCGGCCCATCGTCAGTAGCTGCGAGATACCTTTGAAGACAGTCATCCAGGAGTCTCGTCGTCTGGGGTGAAACGTCTGCTCGGGCGAGGGGTTTGAAGCCTTGGCGAGGCGGTCCGGTCACGTCGCATTCGGTCCAATCTCTTTGGGGTCGTGAAACGAAACGCGACATCTGTGGGTGACGGGGTGCCGAGCCATGCGGGTGAGGTGATTGTAGCAGGGTTTGTCGCTGTGCTAGCTCTCCAACATGCGCGACACGACTAACCGCACGGATATGACGCCCCCAGCCTCGCGGTTTCATCTGCGGCGTTCGTTACGGGGAAGTGGTGTCGCGGGGCTGCTCGCAGCGGCCTTGATGCTCGTCGCGTGTGGGCGCGCGACAGGTCCTGAGCGGCGTCATCTGGCAGGGGTCGAGCTCGCGCGTGAGGCGCTCGCCATGCCGAGGCCGGAGCCGAAACGGAAAGAGCTGTTGTTGCGCGCGAAAGACGAGCTCGAGGCGGCACTTACGAAGACCCCACGGCTCGTGGGTGCGAACACGACGCTGGCGGGGGTGCTGGTCGCCCTCGGCGAGCGCGACGCTGCGGAACGCCTATTGAAGTCGGACGAGGACCTGCCGAGTGACGAGGTGCAGGCGCGCGTCGGGCTGAGAGCGTTGTTGATGGCGGGGCGGCAGCGCTGGGCCGAGGTCGTTGCGCTCATTGGGGACGCGCCCGCAAATGCCTCGAGCGCCGCCGAGGTCGTTGCCGTCGCGCGTCGATACCAGGCAGCCTGGGAGACGCCTGCCACGTGCAGCCGAGAGCCTTCTGGCGAGAGCTCGCCCCCAGCCACGGAAACCAAAGCAGGGCCAATGGGCGGCGCAGAGGCGCCGATCGCGCGCATAACTGCTTTGCGAGACGCGTGGTGCACAGGCCACGTCGACGCCAACGCCCTCCTCGAAGCGCTGGCGGGTGAGGCCCCTGCCCTGCCGCGCCTTGCGTTGTCGCATCATCGATTGCGCGCCGCGGCGCTGTCGTCGCTCGGTCGCTGGGCGGATACGCTGGCCGCGCTGGAGGCCGCGTTGGTCGCGGCGACGACGCTGCTCGCCGTGCCGACCCGCGAGAAGGCCAACGAGCCGCCAACCCAACCGTCCGCCGGGGCGCAACCGTCGCATCCACTCATCGCTGCCCTCGACCTCGACCGGGCGGTCGCTCTCGCCTGGTTGGGGCGGGTCGCGGAAGCGCGACGGATCGTCGCAAGCGCACTAGTGGGCCGCGACGATGCGCGCGCCGCGGCTCTCGGGCGTGCGCTCAACCCCTGAAAACGGTTACCGATTCTGGGAGCGGCCGAGAGGGCGATGGTGCTATTCGAAGAGGCGGCCCCTGAGGTCCACGAGGACGGCTTCGACTTCGGCCTCGACGTCCTTGGCCTTCAGGTGCCGGTCGAGCCAGGCGGCCACATCCTTGTTCCCCCCTGACAGCGCGCCGATCGCGTCGAGCAGGCGTCTTCGCAGGAGGATACCGGCACCAAGCGCCTCACCGCGCCCGAGTCCGAGGTCGACGATCTCCGTCTCGCATCTCAGGTCGTGTGCGGTCGGGTGGTCAAAGGCAGCGAGCAGCGGCATCAGCGCCTCACCATGGCGCAAGCGCATCAAGACGATCGCTGCGGCACAGCGCCGCCTGGGGTTCGTGTGTTTGAGCTCGGCCGTCCAGCTCACGACGAGCTGGGACAACGTTGCGAGCTCGGCCGGCGGTATCGACCGCGGGTCGAGGAGCGGTCGTGCGAAGTGGTAGGCGTGTGCGAGCTTCGCGGTGCCGAGCGCTAGCAGGTCGAATGCGGCTTCGGGCACGGTGACGCCGCGCGCCTCGAGCCGCCGAGCCTCCTGTCCGATGGCCGTCAGCGAGCCAAGCGTCCGGATCTCGATGAGGGCCTGTACGGTCGCCAGCCATTCGCCGGATAGACCTGCCGCGGGCTCGGCCTGGGGCGTCGATCGCGCAAGCGAATCGACGAACTCACGCTCCGAGTCGACGTCGCGAAGCAGCCCCAGCAGGCGCGTGAGGTCCGCACGAAGCCAGCCGCTGGCCGCGCGGCGAGCCGAACGGACCTCGGGGGCGAGCCGGGCTCTCAGCGAAACGGCGAAGCTCTCCTGCCAGCGGCCGGTCTTCCCCTCGATTCGCCACGTATCGATGGCCGAGTTCAGGTAGTCGACGAGCTCGCCCAGCGCGGCCAGCGCCAGGCGTCGCGTCACGTCTGACTGGGCCGGGTCGCGCCACACGACATCGATGAGCTCGATGGCGGCCATGACCCGCTCCTCTCGGCGCTCCTCGCCGAGCTTGAGCAGCACCTCGTGTTTGGACTCGACGTCGTCGCCACGCAGCGTCACCCGTCGCGAACCGCTGAACTGGTAATCGGCCAGAACGCCGCCGGTCATCGCTTCCGACATGAACCCGAGGCCGATGACGGCCGTAACGACGAGGGCCGAGAACGCCAGGACATGGTTCTTCGGGACGACCAGAAGCGAGGAGTCCACGGGCGCGGCGACCCTCACGCCGACCAGGAAACGTAGGCGCCATCCTGACGAGAACACACGGTCGCCGATGAGGCCGGCCAGTCCGAAAGCTGCCGCAAGCCCGACGAAGGCATAGCCGACCAGCAGCATCATCACCGACGCGTTGCTCGTCGCGTCCTCCCGGATGAACCCGGCCATGATGTAGGTGAGCCCCGCCCAGAGGCCAAGGGCGAGCGCCGTAGCTGTGACGAGCCGAGGGAGGGTCGCGGCGAGCCATCCGAGCGCACCGGGTGAGACTCCTATGGCTTCGCGTGTCGCCCTATCGCTCACAGGAGCGTCACTTCAGCCCGGTCACGACCTGCGGCAGCGCCTTGGCCGCCGCGATCCACGCCGAGACGAGCCCGACCTGCGGGATGACGGGTGTGATCTGGGCCGACGCATTCGTTGTGGTCATCTTCTGGTGCAAGGCCGCCGGGTCTTCGGCCGCCAACGCCTTCGAGCTCATCACACCCGACGCCTGAAGGAGCCTCACCATGCTTGGCCCCAGTCCGTCGATACGAAGCAGGTCGACCTGATGGGCGAGGTCATCGACCCGCTGCTTCGTGAGCCCCGACTTCTTGGCCAGCGCCGTACGTTTGTCGGGCGTGGCGACCTCCTGCAAGAGGGCCAGCGTCGTCGTCACGCCGGCCTTGGCGAGCAGGGTCGCTTCGGCTGACGGGATCATCGGGTCGATGGGTAGCCGGTAGTGGCTCGCGTTGGCCACTGGCGCAGCCAACGTCCACGCCACCCACATCGCCGCCAACCCCGAGACCCTTGGTTTGCTCCACGTCATTGCTGCCCCCTCACCTGCATCGGCTCGTGTCTATTCCAAAAGGCCGACAGGAGACCCGTGAATCACTCGGCGTCTTCGAGCGCCGGGTTCGTCGGAAACGAGAACCCGACCGAGAGCCCGAAGAGCCAGTTGTGGCTATAGCTCGAACCGGGGACCGAACCATCGCGGCGAGACGATAATGCCCGGTTCACGATGTAATCTTTGAGGTCCACGCCGATGTGGAGCCAGCGGTTGGGAAAGATCCGCATGCCCACTCCGAAGGTCGGGGCGAGCGAGGTCGAGTCCTCGATACGTTCGCTGCCAGAGACCAGCGCGACACCGATACCGGCGTTGATGTGCAGGTCCATGCGGACGAGCGCGTCCGAAAACAGGATGGCCTTGCCCGAGAACGGGACGAGCTCGATGGTGGCGTTTGCCAGCAGCTGCAGCGAGGTCGTCGACAGCTCGAACGAGCGGCCTGGGCGGCTCAGCTCGCTGTTGATGTCGTCGGTCAGCGAGGTCGTGACACCACCGCCTGCCCACACATCCACGCCGACACCAAACCAACTCGTGAGGTGGTAGCGCCAGTAGAGGCCTGCCATCAGGTTCTGGACGTAGTCGTCGCCGATGGTCAGACCGAACTGCGGCGCCAGGATGTGCCGCCCCTCGAGCAGCGGCCGCACACGGATGACCGGCGGGGCGTCGTCGAGTAGCGGGTTCTCGGCATGGGCCGACGCGACCGGAGTACCGACCGCCAGCGCGACGAGGGTCGCGACGAGGTTCTTTCGTTGGAAAACCACCAGCGACCTCACTTGGCGTACTCGTAGTCGAAGCCGAACGGGATGAAGATCGACAGGCCGATCTGCCCCACCACGTTGTTCACGAACTCACTGCCGGCATTGAACTTTTCGAAGAACATGTAGTCCCGGAGCTCGGTCGTGAAGGTGAGCCACTCGCTGAGGAAGAGCCGCCATCCGACCCCGATCATGCCGGTCGGCTTAGGGTCATCGGAGCGACTCGTCACGGTTACACCGCCACCGATCGACGCGTAGATGTCCCAGTAGGCGATGACGTCGTCGAAGAAGACGAACTTGCCGTCGATGGCGACGAACGTCACATCGCCGCCCGCGTACCAACGATAGGCCGACAGCTCCGGGAAGACCTCGAAGTCGTTGGCGACCGTGCGTTGCAGGTCTGAGACCTCGGAGAAGTACTTGTTGTAGGTCGCACCAATCGAGATCCACTCGCTCACATGGACGCGCCCGGTCGCGGTCGCAAACCAGTGGTCATACATCTGGTCATTCGCCACGATGCCAGCCCCTGCGAGCAGCTCGAAGCGACCCGATTTCAAGACTGGTCGCTGCTGGACGACCCGCACGAGTGAGTCCAGGTCGGTCACGACCGCGGGCTCTTTGGCCTCGCCGGCGTCCCCGCTCTCGCCCGTTTCGTCGGTCTCGCCCGTCTCGGTCGTACCTTCGCCGTCCGTTGCGGCGGGCGCCGCGGGTTCGTCAGGTTCGGCGGCGTTCACGCCCCCGGGCACGACTGATGCGACTACGACAAAACAGAGACCGACGATGGTCCTGCCTAGCCAGCCGGCGGCGTGCCTCGGGTCTGGGGTCTTGCGCCATGTCCACGCCGAATGGCAGCGCATGTCTTGGGAGCAGAGCGGTCTTGTCATGGCCTTGTCGTCTCTCTCCGCGTGGATTCGCAGGTGGCCGGGCTCGTGTCCGGTGGACCCTGGGGCCCTGGTGTCGGCAACAGCCTCGTCGGTGGTGGGGGCCAAATCGGAATGCCCTCGAAGGCCCCCAGCCCATCCGAAGAAACGCCCGGACTCTAGCCCCTGCCCCTTGCATGGTCAAGGTGACCCGAGTCCCCCACATGTCAGGGGCAAACGTCTGCTCGCGCCACGTCGCAGGCCCGCGACGAAGCGGGCCGTAGCGTGCGCGAGCGATCCGATTCGGTGTCCATGCGTTTCCATCCTGTGTGGTGGCGAAACGCATGGACACGTCCGGCCCGGACCTGAGCCCGCCTCAACGTCCCGATTGCCCTCCCCCATCAGCTCGACTACGGTCCCCGGCCATGCGCGTACTCATCACCAACGACGACGGCATCGACTCAGAAGGCATCGCAGTCCTGAGCGACTGTGCGCGTGAGGTCTTCGACGAGGTCATCACGGTCGCCCCGTCAGCGGAGCAGAGCGGCGTCTCGCAGGCCATCTCACTCCACCGCCCGCTGCGCCTCATCCGGCACCGCGAAGACACCTACTCCGTCGACGGCACCCCGGTCGACTCGGTCTTCATCGCGCTGGGCCACATCTTGAAGGACCGTCGCCCGGACGTCGTCTTGTCTGGCATCAACCACGGACCCAACGTGGGCTACGACATCTATTATTCGGGCACCGTCGGCGCCGCCCGCGAGGCGCTCATCCACGGCATCCCGTCGGTCGCCCTGTCGCTGTCCGCCCGCCCACCACAGCCCTTTGCCGAGCTGCGCCCCGCGATCATCGACGTGCTCCGCCGTGTCCGCACCCACGGCGTGCCTCCGCAGACCCTGCTCAATGTCAACTTCCCCCCGCCGCGCCCCGACAAGGCGCCCGGCTGGCTCGGATTGCCCGGCGTGCTTGGGGTTCGCGCGACGACGCTGGGCAAACGTTTCTACGGCAACGAGGTGGTCTTCAGGGAAGACCCACGTGGCCGCGCCTACTTCTGGATCGGCGGGGCCTGGCCGCGCATCGAACACGTCGAAGGCACCGACTGTGAAGCGGTCCGCCAGGGCTACATCTCGGTCACCCCGGTCGGCCTCGACGTCACCTCACACAGCGACATCTCCGCCGTCTCGACCATGTTCACGGAGTCCCCGACATGACCACGCCCCAGGCCGCCCCGCTTCCCCCCTGGTTCGCCCACATCGTCGACGTTCCCGACTATCCGAAGCCAGGTATCGTCTTCAAAGACATCACCCCGCTCATCGCGAACGGCCCCGCCTTTCGCCAGGTCACCGACGCTTTCGCCGCCGCCCTCGCCCCGCTGAACCCCACCCACCTCGTCGGGATCGAGTCGCGCGGCTTCATCTTCGGGGCGGCGCTGGCCAACGCGTTGGGGCTCGGCCTCACGCTCGTCCGTAAGCCCGGCAAGCTACCGCGAAAGACCCACCGCATGAGCTACGCGCTCGAGTATGGGACCGACTCGGTTGAGATCCACGCCGACGCGATGACGACGGGTGATCGCGCCGTGGTCATCGACGACGTGCTCGCGACGGGCGGCACGGCTGCGGCGGTGGCTTCACTCGTGACCGGGCTCGGCGCGGAGCTGGTCGGCATGACCTTCCTGATGGAGCTCGGCTTCCTCGAAGGCCGCAAGAAGCTGCCGGTCGATGTGCCGGTGAGCTCGCTCGTCATCCTCTGAGACTGTGTGCGCCCCTGTGAGCCGCTGAAACAGCGCTCCGGAGCCGGCCGCACTGCGTTCGACGATCAGCGCCCGGGGACCAGGAAGACATCGGCCTCGCGCCCGGGAAAGGGCGCGTCCTTGGCGCGTTCGGCAGCGTCGGCGGCCTCGCTGGCCGGCAGGATCACGAGCTTCGTCAGCCCCTCTTCGAGCCGCTCTGGGATGCCGAAGCCCCGTCCTATGTGGCCCTGCCCCGCGAACACGATGACGACGTCGAAGTTCCTTGCGAGCTCTGAGACCCGCGTCGCCATGGTCTCGTCCCAGACGAGCTGGGCAAGATACATGCGGCCGAGCGCTTCGTCGGAGCTGGCGGCGTGGCCGCCGTGATGCTGCGCCATCTCGCGCATAAGGCCAAAGAACCACTCGCGATGCGCATCGTTGGCCGAGTCGAGCGGCGGCAGCTCCACCTTTCGATCGTCTGGGACCCCATCCTTGCCGTGTCGCGAAACGAGCCGCGCGAGGCCTGGCTCGGCGTTGACCGGTGCCAACGCGAAGCCGTGGCCGCGAAGTGCGGTCAGCACGGGCGTATACGCCGCAAACTCGTGGCCCCACACATGCTCCCAGTCGACCGCTTTGCGCAGGCTCTCTGCGCTCTCGTCAGACGCGACCCAGCCGGCCGCCGCGAGCCGCGTCGAATGAGGAAGCCACTCGACCGCGACCACCACCTTGCGGCCCTGGGCGACACGCGCGACCGCATCGAGAACGGCCACATGGGTGGCCATGCTGACAGGATCTGCGTGTTGTTCACCGACCAGGATGACGCGACTGCGCATGAGTCGCTCCGCGAGGTCGCCGTCCGTCAGCATCGCGCCCGTCTTTCCGTCCACGAGTGAACGCATGACGTCACCTCCGCCGCTGGTCGTCGGCGCTGAAGCGCATGCCCCGGACAGCGTCACGACGCCAAGGCAGACCCACGACAACCAACCCGGCCTGTCGCCCCAACCACCCGCCATCAAAGCATTTTCGGCGAGTTCGTCCGCCGATCCCAAGCGAGTCGATCAAACCGAGCGCAGTCACAGCCCCATGCAGCAGGCGCCTTCTTACACATGGCCTTGGCGATCTCTTTGTGGCCGTCCGCGTTGGGGTGGATGGCGTCGAAGCCCTTGATCTCGGGCTTCATGAACCATCGCGGCAGCTCGGCCGCCAGGGTCAGGAGGCGCTCCGCCTCGGCTTCGGGTGAGGCCGCGGCAGCGACACGATTCTTGAACCACTTCGAGCGCTTCGCCTCGCGCTCGAGCTTCGCCCGGTCGCGCAGAGGAGCGTCCTTGTGCCGCATCGGCGAGTCCCACAGGTCGATCGCGACGTCCGGCAGCGCCCCGCTGACGAGCTTGCCGGTCGCGGCATCGACCAGCTCGCTCGCCTTCTTGCCCAACGCCTGCTCGGGGCTCAGTCGGCCGAGCCCGAAGTCGACCGTCTTCTGGGTGTGCTCCCAGTAGGCGATGCCTTCGACGCCCTTCCAGCGGCGATCCGTCTCGGCCCCCCAGGGGTTGATGCTGACGAGCATGGTCGACAGCCCCGCTTCCTTGGCCGCCTTCATCGTCTTGCCGACCTCGAGGTTGGTGCCCTCGGGGTTGCCGACGCTGTTCAGGCCGCCGAGGAAGACGAGCCACAGGTCGCCATCCTTGCCCTTCCTATCGATACGGCGGTTCTTCAGCACCTGGCTGATGAAACGCTGACGCAGCTCGAAGGCACCGAGCTTGGCCACGCCCCGGTTGACGACCTCGATGTTGTCGCATGCCCCCGGCAGCCACTGCGCGAAGCCGCCGGCCGGATAGGCCGACACCGAGCCACCGACGACCACGACCTTCACGGGCTTGGAGTCGTCGGAGAAACGCCAATTGCCGACCTCCTGCGCCGAGGCCGGAGCCCCGACGCAGAGAGCTGCTACCGTTGCCACAACCGCAAGGGCGATCCGCATCATCATCCCGCCGCCGCTTCGGCGTAGACGTCCATGACGTCGGTGAGGAGCTTCACGGCTTCGGCCCGCGGACGCTGGAACGCGTTACGCCCCATGATCGACCCGAAGCCTCCGCCCGCCGCGATCTCCTTACATTCGGCGACGACCTCGTCCGAGCCCTTGGTCGCGCCACCCGAGAAGATGACGATGCGGCGACCCGCAAAGCAGCTCTCCACGACGTCCTTGATCCGGTCCGTGAGGGTCTCGATTGGGCGGCCCACGTAGGCCTTCCTCGTCGCGTCGCTGTCGAGGTGCGCTGTCGGCGGCTTGACCTTGATCATGTGGGCGCCGAGCTGGGCGGCCATGTGGGCGGCGTAGCTGATCACGTCGATGCCGGTCTCACCCGCGGTCGAGATCTGGGGTCCACGGGCGTAGGACCAGATGATGACGACGAGCCCCTTGGCCTTGGCCTCCGCCGAGATGGCGCGGATCTCCTCGAACTGAGCCTGGGCAAACGCGCTCCCGGGGTAGATCGTGAAGCCGATGGCCGAACAGCCGAGCCGCAGAGCGTCGTCGACGGTCGCCACGACGGCCTGGTCGGCCGAAGGCTCGTTGAAGAGGCTGTTGTTGTGGTTGACCTTCAGGATGAGCGGGATCTCACCCACGAAGTCGGGGGCAGCCACCTCGAGCGCGCCCAATGGGGCGGCGTAGGCCGAGCAGCCCGACTCGAGCGCGAGCTCGAAGTGGTAACGCGGGTCATAGGCCAGCGGATTCTTCGAGAAGCTGCGCGCCGGGCCATGCTCCCACCCCTGGTCGATGGGGAGGATGACCAGCCGACCGGTGCCTGCGAGGCGGCCGTGGTTGAGGATACGAGCGAGGTTGGCGCGGACGCCGAGGTTGTCGCTCGAATACCAGCTGAGGATTTCACGTACACGGGCCGAGTTTCGCATGGAGCTCTCCTGCGGGGGCGAGCGCCAAGCCTGGAAGATGGCTCGCATCCCGTACGGGAACGGCTTCTAACAAGCGCGTCCGCACCTGACAAGGTCGGCCTCGGGTGAGTGATTCCACCCGTTGTACCCGGCTCGGACATCGGCCCGCCGCATCGATGCCTGTCCGAGTCGCCTGCCCGTTACCACCCGATGGTCAGGCCTTCGCTCCGGCCGCTTCCTTCGGGCGTGAGGGCAACTCCTGATAGCCGCGCATGAAAAGCACGGTCAGCGTCCCGTCCGAACCGACCTGCTCGACCACACCCATACCGTGGGAAGTGTGAAGGACGATCTCGCCCTCGCGGTATGACTCATGCGAGCGGTGGGGCCGGCCATGGCGCGACAACACACCGGCCGTCATCGCCTCCCACCGGCGGTACAGGTCGTCGTTCTTCATGTGATTGAGTCCGGTTGGCTTGGCCACGGTGCCTTGCGACGCAGCGATGAGTACCTCGCGCGGCATCGGCGGGCGGGGCCCGTCATCGATGATCTCGCGGCCGGTCGAGCTCAACACCCGGCGCGGTGTGCGCGAGCGGGGACGCGGCGTCTCGGCCGAGCTCACATCGACCACCCGCCGGCTAGCCGGGCGGGCCTTCGAGTCCTGCGCTGGCTTGTGGCGCTGTGAGGTGCCGCAGGTCTTGCAGGTCACCGTCACGATCTCGGACCCCACCGCAGCGACAACCTCGACGTCGAGGTTCTCCTTACATTGGGAGCAATGGGCTGTGAGGACGTCGCCGACCTGTGGGGGCATTGGGCTTCTCGAGGGCGCGCGCCAAAGGTGGGAGGCGCAGGTGAGACCGGGGAGACTGGGTGTCTCGGCGGAGGGGGTGGGTCGTGCTTGGCTGCCGACCGCGGGGTGACAACCCCCGAACGGCGACGATAGTCGCACAGCTTTGGCCGTTCAAGCGTCGATTGGCCTGCTCCCCCTGTAACCGCTCACATCCGCCAGCGAGTCATCGCTGCCAGCCCCTCCGCTCCGATCCGCGCCGGAACTTCAGGGGCGTGACTTCGAGAGCACCCCATCGAGCCAGACGAGCCAGCGCTCGTTGACGCCTCGCCAGGTGGTCCAGCCGTGGCCACCTTCGGTCAAGACGAGCTCAGGCTCGACCCCCAGGGAGCGCAGGCGTTCGTTTGCGGCCATGGTCATGTCGAGGAAGCGGTCGAGGTCGCTCTTGCCGCAGTGGAGGAAGATGGGTGGGAACCTCGCCTTTTCGACCGATCCCACCGACCCCACCGACCCCACCGACCCCATCAGGGCCATCGGGGCCGTCGCCTTCCAGTGGTCCATATCGGCCGGGAAGCCCCAGACATCCTTGTAGATCTTCCGGTGCGTCGGCGGCTCTGGGAAGAGCGCGCCGGCGATGGACACGATGGCCGCCCAGCGCTCGGGCGCCATTAGCCCACGCGACATGGAGCCGTGTCCACCCATCGAAACACCTACGATGGCGCGGGTCCCCGAACCCTGGAAACGTTTTTCGGCGTCGGCGACCGCCTCATCGATGAACGCGCCGTAGCGCAAGTGCGGGCGGTCGAGGTGATCGGTCCAATAGCCGTTGCCACCGTTGGGAGCGATGGCGATAAATGGCGCGAGGCGCCCCGTGCCGACGAGCTGATCGAGGGACGCTGCGAGCCCGCCGAGGCTTGGATCGAACCAGTCGCGGCCGGCCCCGCCAAGCCCGTGCAAGAGGACGACAACTGGCAAGGGCGTGGGGTTCGCAGGCTTCTTCGTAGACACCCGCTCCGGGGGTAACCACACCTCGTAGCTGCGTTTTCCGGGCAGTGCCCTGCTCGTGAAGGTCACCGTCTCGAGGCGGCCGACGCCTTGTTTCGATTCGGGTCTGGCCGATGCGCTCGGAGAGCCCATGCCGAGGGACGTCAGCGAGGTCGCGATCAGCACGAGAACGGCCGAAGCAAGAGGGGTCAGGGAGGTTCGTCTCATGGGTTCCTGAAGGGTCGGGCCCACAAAGCGACGGGCCTCGGGCTGGCCTCCAACGTGCCGGCGCGTGATGTGCTTCCCAGTGCGGCGGTCTTCTTCGCTGCCTTCACTCGCCATCCCACAGTCCGAGCCGCTTCAACTTCAGGTTGAGGCCGGCCCGCGACAGCCCCAGCACCCGGGCGACTTCGCTCTTGTTGTGGTTGGCCTCTGCGAGCGCCGCCTGCAGCACGAGCGTCTCGAGCCGGTCCACCCGGTCCTTGAGCTGCCCCGCACCAAGCCCCATCACGCCCAGTGAATCGCCCCCGCCAGGTGCCGCCATGACGACCACGCCTGGCCGCCCGCCCTGGCGCCCCAGCTCAGCGACGTCCGCCGACAGGTCGGTGAGCGCGATCAACTCGCCGTCGGCCAACAGGGCCGCGCGGCTGATCTCGTTCTCGAGCTGGCGCACGTTGCCCGGCCACGGGAAGCGCACGAGCGCTTTCATCGCCAGGTCATCGATGCCGATAGGCCCCTTGCCGGGGCGGGGCTTGAGCGACAGGAAGTGGTTCACCAGGACCGGGATGTCTTCCGGGCGATCACGCAGCGGCGGGACCTCGATCCGGATGACGTTGAGGCGGTAGTAGAGGTCCTCACGAAAGAGGCCTTTCTTGATGAGATCCGACAGGTCGCGATGCGTCGCCGACAGGATCCGGACATCGACGAACTGGCTCTTGGTGGCGCCGACGGGCCGCACCTCACCCGTCTCGAGCACCCGCAAGAGCTTCGCCTGCAGCTCGAGCGGCAGGTCACCGATCTCATCGAGGAACAGTGTCCCGTGATGGGCGCGCCGAAACAGGCCCTCGGTCGAGCGCACGGCCCCGGTGAACGACCCACGTTCGTGGCCGAACAGCTCGGACTCGAACAGGGTTGGCGGGATGGCCGTGCAGTTCTGGGCGAGGAAGGGGCCACCCTTGCGGACCCCGAGGTCATGCACCGCCCGGGCGATGAGCTCCTTGCCGGTCCCGGACTCGCCGTGGATGTGCACTGGCAGGTCGGTCGACACGACGCGGTCGACCTGGCGCAACATCCGTTTCATCGCGCCGCTCGAGAACACGATGGCGCCATAGTCGTTGACCGGGCCCAACTGCTCACGGGTCGACTCGAGCTCGCGCCGCAGCGTGCGGATCTCCTCGGTCGACTCACGGACGACCTGACGCGCCTCCGTGCTCACCCGTTCGCGCTCAGCGATGGCGGCGGCCAGCGCGCGCTCGTAGATGAGCAGGCGTGCCACCAGGGCCACAGGCTTCACCCGTTCCACGACGCGCTCGAGGTCCGAGAACGCCTCACCCACGAACCGGTTCTGCAGCACCACGGCGCCGCGCGCGCACTGCCCACCTACCGGCAGCGCGAAGGGCACCACGACAATCGATCCACGTCCGCCGTCTCCGGACGCGCGCCATGCGGGCATGAGGCCGCGTTCATCCCCCTGCCCTGCCCCGCGCCGCGCCGCTTCGATCGCGACCTCTGGAATCTTCTTACGCGCACCTTCGATGGCCTCGCCGTCGGCGTCGCGACCCTCGACAAACTCGAAGCTTTTGGATGCGCCCGTGAATTCGCCTTCGAAAACAAATATATACGCCCGCTCGGCCTGCTCTGCGCGTAAGAGGCCGACGAGCTCGGCGCTCATCACCCGGGCGATCGCCGCCGCGTCCCCAGTCATCAGGTCTTCATGTGCGCTCAGCAAGTCGGCTCCACGCGTGTCGCCAGGGTGTATGGGCCCTCCCGCCGTGAGGCCGGAGGACGTATCGTGAATTGCCGTGACGCTGATGTCTTGGCCGAGCGGCGCCCTCGCGTCAAGCAGCGCCAGCAGCCGCTGGACCGGCGCCAGGCTCGCCGCCGTCAGCCGCGAAGGGCCATCGAGCTCGCTCTCCGGGTCGACACCGTCTGACAACGGGGTGGCCGGCAAGGCATCCATCCATGCCCTCAAGCGCTTCACGGCCGACGCCACGTGGCGCTGCTCGGCAACGGGGTCACCGGTCAGCGAAAGGGCACGCGCGCCCGTGAGCCACAGGTTGGCAGCCCGCAGCCCGGCCCGCCCCGGTCGCCCCGACGGAGTGCCGGCCGAAGGCAGCAGCCAGGGCCGCATGGTCGAGATCGCAAGGTCGAGCGAGCCCTGCTCCATGGCCCTCTCCGCGAGGTATCGCGCCGCAAGCCGACGGGTGCCAGGGTCGGCCGCGACGTCGTCGCTGAAGACGGAGAGCTCCGCGCCATCGGCGACCGCCATCAGCAGCTCGGCACGACGTCGCGTCCAGCCGTTCTTGGCTTCGCGTGCTAGCGCCGCCCCCCGTTCGGCCGTCAGCCGCATCGGTTCACCCAGGGCGAGCTCCACCTCGGCAAGCGTCGTCAGCGCATCACCCTCGACGAGCAGGTCGCCCAGCTCGTGTGCGATCGCGGCGGCCTGCTCAGCCCGGCGTCGGGCATAGTTCAGCGCGCCGCACTCGAGCCCGAGCTCTGCCATGGTGAGGCACGACCACGCCACGCCACGTCGGTGGCCGGTTGTGAGGGCCACGGCCCGGCTCTCGATGAGGCCTCTCAAGGCGTCTGCGGGCCGGTCGAGCTCGAGGTCGGCGAGCGCGAGGTTGCCGAGCGCGATGCGCTGGCCGACCGGGTCCCCCTCGAGGCGTTTGAGCTCGAGCGCCCTGGCGTAGCGCTCGCGTGCGGTCGCGTGCTTGCCGCGGTACATGGCGACATTGCCGAGATTGTTGTGGATTCGCGCACGAAGCGCCATCGCCTTACGCTCGTCCGGTGCATCGGCTGAGGGCTGGGCACTCCCAACCTGGCGGTCGAGCGCCTCGCCGGCCTCGAGCAGCAACGCCTCGGCAGCGTCCTGCTCGCCCCGCTGGGTCTTCACAATCGCCAGGTGCACGGCCACCTCCGCGGCCAGGAACGGGCGGTTGGCGGCAAGTGCACCCAGGCGAAGCGTGTCCCCTTCGGCCTCGAACGACGGGTCCCCCATTCGCGTAAGCGTCCAGAAGAGGCGGCTCTTCACGTCGAGCTGGCGCGGGTCCTCGGGTCGGAGGGCCTGGGCCAGCGCGACCAGTGCGGCCCGCTGAGCCTCGCGCGGACCGAGCCTGTCCGCGATCTCGGCCCGCAGACCGTAGAGCTCGACCTCGACGTCGACGGCGTCGGAACGTGGTGATGACGCCGCGAGCTCGAGTCCGAGCAGGCAGAGGCGCTCCGCTTCCTCGAAGCGAAAGCCCTGGATCGCCGCCCGGATCGGCTCGAGCAATAGGCTCGCGCCCGCCAGCCCGCCCGCGATGCGCGCCGAAAGACCGGGCGACAGCGCCGCGGTCCCGACTTGATCACGAAGCGACGCAAGGACTTGTCGCGTCAGGGTGCGCACCTCCTCGGAGGGCTCCTCGAGCGCCTGAACGAGCCCTCGTGCCAACGACACGTCACCACCACGCGCCTCGAGCCAGGTCGCCAGCTCGAGAGTACCAAGCGACTCCGAGACGGCCTCACCATCGGACCTGGGCAACACTGCAACCAGCGATCGCACCAGCGCTGAGCGCGGTACCGCCTCGCCGATCGAGGCCATGACGCCGACCACCCGGCGCGCCAGGGGACTGAAGCTGGCGAGCCGGGCGCGTACACGTGAGGCGGGGGTCAGCGCCGCCAGCCCGCCGTCACCGCCCGTAAAGCTCCAGCCGTCCGGCCCGAGCCCGAGCCGGCCCGTTGCGACGAGCAGCTCGGCCAGCGCCTCCAGCTCCCCGAAGAGCCCCGCCGAGGTGGCGAAGAACCACGCGACCAGCTCCGGATCATTGGCGATCGCCACGCCGAATCGGCTGTTCAGGAACAGCCTCACGCCGTCCAGAGACGTGCCGCCCAGTTCCATCGTGTTGCCGCCGGAGGCCGCATCGACGCGCACGACGAGGCCCAGCGGCAGGGCGCGGCCCGCCTCGACCCCGCTTGCGAGCCGCAACAGGAAGCGTCGCACAGGCAGCGGCGCCTCGTCCGGGCGCCCGATCGCCAGCGCGCAGGGAGCCGGCTCGGCCTGCAGTAGCGCGGCCACCGCGGCGTCCACGACCTGGTTCAGTCGCGCCTCGAACTCGTCCGGGCCGGAGGCGCTGCCATCGGTGCGGATGGGCTCGCCGAGCGCCAACAGCCGCGCCCCGAGGACGCCAGCCTCGTCGCCAACGAGCCGGTCGAGGCAAACCGCAAAATCCTCGATGGTCGGAACCCGGCCATGTGCTGGCCACCGCTCACAGACGAGTCCTGAGACCTGTGTCGCGCGTACGGCTGCATCGATGAGGGCCGTGCGCCCAGAGCCCGCCGGCCCCCCGAGGCGCAAGAACCGACGCGAACGCAATGCCCGGACCACCTCCTCGAGCTCGGCGTCGCGCGCCACGAGCCCCCCGGAGCGCGCCATCGCGAGTGCGGCCGCCGGACCGACCAGCACCAGACCGCGCCTCCGAGCACGCCCATAGAAGTGCGCCGCCGCCGCCGCCGAGCGCGGCCGGCCTGCGGGGTCGGGATCGAGGCAACACGAGGCCAGCTCGATGACGGCCGAGACATCATCTGACACGCCTGACCCGGCCGCCTGCCGCAGCGCCGAGAGGCGCTCGTCCGCCGCCACATCGGCCAGCGCCCGCGCTCTATTGGGAGAGCCCACGCGCCCCAGCAGGACCTGGGTCAGGACCACACCGAGCGAGAACAGGTCGGCCCGGGCATCGACGACGCTCAGGCGCACCCCATCGGTGATAGCCGGCGCGACGAGCCCGCCAGAGAGCTCCGGGGCGATGTAGCTGCGCGAGCCGAAGACCTTTTGGAGCGGCTCGCCGATGCGGGCCGCAATCCCGAAGTCGATGAGCCGCACACGCGGGTCATCCCCACCTTCGACGAGCAGGTTCTGAGGCTTGAGGTCCAGGTGCGCGATGCCGGACGAATGCAGCTGTGCGAGCGCTCCGAGGAGCTGCTCGACCAGGCGCGGCAGGTGCGACGAAACCCGCAGACCACCGACCAGGAAGGCCTCGACGAAGTCCAGGCCGCCGACCATCTCCAGCGTGTAGGCTGCGGCAGACACGCCCGGCTCGGCTACCGGAGACACCGCAAAGAAGTCGTGGACGGCGACCACGTGCGGATGCGCCAATCGGGAGAGCAGCTCGAACTCGGCGCGTAGCGCGGGCATGTGCCCAGTTCGCGCCTCCTTCATCGCCAGCGCGGGGCTTCCCGACGCTTCACGCACGGCAAGGACTTCCCGTACTTCGACGACCCGCCCCTCGCCGCCACGCCCGAGCTCACGCACGACTTCAAAGCGCCGCCCTCGGCAGAGCCCCCTACCCCGCACCGCATCCCCTGCTGGTTCGTCTTCGGCCACGAAGAAGCTCTTAGCACAAGTGTCAGAAACCGCCGCGACGTCCCGACACTGCTGGAGATTTTGCCCATCTCCCATCACCGCGAGGTTGTGCCGCCTCGTACTTTGTGGGAATGGACCACTCGCGATGCATGTCTCAGTCCCCCGCATGGCCGCACGCCTCACCTCATCAGCCAGATTAGGCGCCCTGATTGGCGTCGCCTTCATCGTGATGCTCGCCCCGCTCTCCGCCCACGCGGAGCCGCACGTGGTCCGCCGCGGCCAGACGCTGGGTGGCATCGCGAACCAGTACGGCTGCGCCATCGGTGACCTCAAGGCGGAGAACAAGCTGCGCGGCGACGGCATCAAGGCCGGCCAGAAGCTCAGCATCCCCGCTTCCTGCAAACGCGCCCCGGAGCCCGGGCCAGACGTCCTGAGCGACACGAAGCCCGGCAAGCCTGCCAAGGTCAAGACGCTCTCCCACGAGGTCATCAGCGGCGAGACGCTCGAGGTCATCGCACTGCGCTACGGCATGCAGCTCGACAAGCTCGAGAAGGTGAACGCCAGGGTCTTGAAGAAGGGGCTCAAGCCCGGCCTCAGGCTCAAGGTCGAGACCCTCGACGACAAACGCGCCCAGAAGAAGCTCATCTACACCATCGAGGCGGGTGACACGCTGGGCGCCATCGCCCGACGCTTCGGGATGACGACCCGGGACATCCTACGAATGAACCCGAGCAAGAACCCGGACCGCCTCCGCATCGGCGACCGGATCGCCATCTATCAAGAGGGCAAGGTCACCAAGAGCCAGGCCGTCGGCCGCCCGAACCAGGGGCGCCTCGTCAACGGCGAGCAGATGAAGAACGTCCCGGGCGCCTTCATCCGCCGGCCGCTGAACGCCTGGGGCACCAACGAGACGGTGCGCGCGCTCAAGCTCGCCGTCGCCGAGGTCAAACGCAAACACCCCAAGGCCCACGACCTCGTCATCGGCGACCTCAGCCGCGAGGTGGGCGGCTATCTCCACCCGCACAAGTCCCATCAGAGCGGGCTCGACGCCGACATCGGCTTCTACTTCAAGGGCCAGCCCAGAGAGGGCCCGAAGGTCGCGTTGAACGCCACACAGAGTGCGCTCGACTACGAGGCGACCTGGACCCTCATCACGGCGCTCGCCGGCCAGAACGAGGACACGAGCCGCGTCGAGTACATGTTCGTCGGCTATCGTGTGCAAGAGAAGCTCTACAAGTGGGCCCTCGAGCAGGGCGTGCCCACGTCCAAGCTCTCGTGGTTGTTCCAGTATCCACGTGGCTCACGCGCGATGAGCGGGCTCATCCGCCACGAGCCCGGCCACGACAACCACATCCACATCCGCTTCAAGTGCCCGCGCGGCGACGCCTGTATCTGAGCTTCGCGCGTCGCACGCACGCCTGCATCTGAGCTTCGCGCCTCGCACGCACGCCTGCATCTGAGCTTCGCGCCTCGCACGCACGCCTGCATCTGAGCGCCTCGAACGCTCGTTATCAGGCGCTTGGCTCAGCCCTTCTTCGAGGCCTCGGTCAGCTCGATCATGCGCTCGAGTGCCGCCCGCGCGTCGCGCGCGATGTCCTCGCGTGAGCGTGGGTCGAGCCGCTCGCGCCACCCGGTCGTCTCGTCGACGGCGTCTCCCGACAAGACCCGATTCAGCTCGGGTGCCCGCCCCTTGCTCAACAAATCCAGCAGCCCGACCAGGTGCGGCGGGTCGTTACGCGACATCGTGGCGCACCCGCAACCCATCGATGCAAAAGCCGGATCCGGAATGTCGGCCAGGTGGACGACCTCGACCCCACGCGCCTTGGCCAGGGCCTCCGCGTTCTTGACGAAGTGACCTTCGGTCCCGATCGCGAGCCGATCCCCAGGCTTCGCGTCGAGCACCGCCTGCCACAGATAGTTGGTCGACCCGTAGCCGTCGGCCGCCTCGACGACCTCCCACGTGGACTCCGGGTGCACCAGTACGCGGTAGTCCCGCTCCTTCCAGTAGGCCACGTGTGAAGGCTGAAACACCGTGTGAACGCTGCAGAAACTGCCCCACAGGATGAGCTCCGCCCGGTCGAGCTCGGCCAGCTCACCCGCCGAGAGCTGCGCCATCCGCCGACGTGCCCCTGCAAACCCGCCCGGCCACTCGACCATCCGGTCCTTCGCGATACCGACCGCGCGCCCCGAGTTCTCGCCCAGGTGGCGGTCCGGGATGAAGAGGATCTTCTTTTTCTGGGCCCGCGCCCACCGCATGATCACCTGCGCGTTGCTGCTCGTGCAGACCGCCCCACCCGTCTGTCCGGCCAGCGCTTTCACACGCCCGGACGCGTTCATGTAGACGATGGTCAGGAGCTCGTCGCCGTAGCGGTCGCGCAGCTCCCGGAAGACCGGCAGGACCATGTCCTCCTTGGCCATCGCCTCCATCGTGCAGCCCGACTTGGGGTTGGTGATCCACACGCTCTGGTGGTCGTGCTTCAGGAGCGCAATCGTCTCCGCCATGAAGTGCACGGCCGACTCGACGAAGTGGGTCTTCTGCGGGTTTCGAACGGCCTGCAACGCGAGCTGGTAGCTGTCCGCGATGAAGCCGCCGTAGCGCTCGACGAGCTTCACGATTTCGCCCCCCATATAGAAGTGCGCGAGCAGCATCACCGAGTCACCCAGGGTCGCCAGTGCCGGCACCATGTAGCTGTCCATCCACGGCAAGACCGTCTCGGGCGTGCGGTCGGGCAGCGCCAGGTACTCCTCGGCGTAGGGCTTCAACTCGGCCTGGTACCAATCGATGGGTAGATCGGTCTGGCAAATCGGCATCCCCGGCGTGAGCGCGATTCCGCTGGGACGCATCGACTGGTCGAGCTCGGCCGTGCGCCCAGGGTGGAGGTCGGTGCCCGATGGGGTCGATTCAGCTGATACGCCTGGCAAGTTCGGATTCATGCACACCCTCGGCAAAAGCAGCAGGTCCGACATGATGCGCCCGGCCGTCAGTGGCGGCAAGAGCGTGTTGTGATACGGTCGCCTCGCGTCGCCGCACCCGGGCCGGAGGCATTGGTCCTCCCACCGCCGAGAACCGGGCAACGGCAAAAAGAAGCGAACGGCAAAGCCAGCAGGGCAGACAGGACGAGGTCGAAATGACGGTGCAACTCCAGATCATCACGGGTTTTCTCGGCTCCGGCAAGACGACCCTCGTGCGTCATCTCATCGAAGGCCCGGGCGAGATCTCGACCGGCGTCGTCGTCGGCGAGTTCGCGGAAGAGGGCTTCGATGGCCGCATGATCGAGGCCTCGGGCGCCACCGTGCGCCAGATCTCCGCGTCCGGTCGCGGCGACTCCGCCAAGAGCTACCTGCCCGCGACCCGCAGCTTCGTCGACGAGGGCCGCTTCACCCGTGTCATCCTCGAGACCTCGGGCGTCACCGAGATCGCGGCCGTCACAGCCGAGCTCTGGGCGGACCCAGTCATCCGCGCCAACGCCGTCTTCAGCCCGACGATCGTGGTCGTCGACGCCGGGTCCTTCGCGGCCCACGACCAGTACTTCGCCCACCAGTTCTGGGCCCAGCTCGACGTGGCCGACATCGTCGCCATCAACAAGACCGACAAGGTCCCGGGCGCCAGCCTCGACGTCATCAAAGACCGCATCCTGGCGCGCAACCCCGAAGCCAAGATCCAGTTCACCTACCAGGGTCAAATCCATCGGCCGACTGCCCTGTCGATCCCCTACGATGGCTTCTTGCCGCGCGCCATGCGGGCCGACTGGAAGGGCCTCCTGCCGCCCGAGTTCGAGAGCTTCGTCTACCGCAACGAGCGTGTCTGTTTCGACCAGGTACGTTTTGGCCACCTCATGCTGAACCTGCCGGGCGGGCAGATCGCGCGCTTCAAGGGTGTCTTGCGCTGCTGGGACCGCGCCTACTGCATCAACGGCATGCCCGGCCAGCTCGACTGGGACAACACCCCGGTCACGGGCGACACCCGCATCGCGTTCATCGGCCTCGATCTCGCCAAGCGCGAGAAAGAGGTCACCGACGCGTTGGACGCTGAGCTGGAGCGCCAGCGCGACGAGGTCCGTCGCGAGAACGAAGCACGCCGCATCAGATAGGATCACACCCGTCGCGCAGCCGCCGCGAGGCGCCCCGCGGGCACCTGTGGGCTTAGTTGAATTCCCGCAGGATTCATCGCATAGTCCCGCAGCGTCACCCCGCCGACACGGAAGTGACCCGCCGGACCCATCCCCCTTTCGGGCTACGGCGGAGCCAATCCTAAGGAGTTCAACTGTGAGAAACCTCGCCCGCGCCGCCCTTTGCGGCCTCTTCGTCACCTCGTTTGCTTTCACCGCCTGCGGCGACGACGACGAGACCCCCGCCAACGACACCACCGCCGACACCACGCCGGACACCACCGAAGTCACCCCCGACGTGACCGAGGAAGTGGCCGAAGAAGTCGTGGCCCCGTCCGAGCAGTGCACCAACACCGCCGACCTGGCCGTCATCTGCTCGGGAACCGACGACCCGGCCGACAAGGCCGGCGCCTGCGGCACCAGCACGGCCTGCATCGGTCTCGCCCTCCAGAGCAAGTTCACGGAGTTCGAGGACTGCACCCGCGAGTGCATGCTCGACGCCGCGCGCCCGAACTTCGAGTTCGTCGTCTCCGGGAACTGCACCGAGTGCTACGTCGACTCCGTCCGCTGCACCGCCGAGAAGTGCCTGGGCTCCTGCGCCAGCAACCCGAGCTCGGAGGCGTGCGTGACCTGCCGTGAGACCGAGGGCTGCACCTCGTCGTTCTTCGCTTGTTCCGGTGACATCCAGGCCGCCTGTACCCCGTGAGGTTTCTGATGATTCGTAAGCTCGTGACGACTGTCGGCGCTTCGGCGCTCGCTTTCTCCGCAACGCCGGCGCTGGCCGGTGGGTATGACACCCCGATCCTCTATTCGGCCGAGCACATGGGCATGGGAGGGGCTGCCATCGGCTATGTCGATGACCCCTCTGCTATGTTCCACAACCCGGCCGGACTGATGGGAACCAAGGGCCTCACGCTCATGGCGAACCTGACGCTCGTCACGGGCTCGATCATCTCATCGCCGGGCAGCTCGAACCCGAACGAAGAGTCGGACCCGCTGCTCGCGCTCGCGCCGCTCATCGGCGTGAGCTACGACCTCAACGACGTCGTCTCCTTTGGCGCAGCGTTCTATCCGGTCGCCTCTGCGGGCGCCGAGTACAACTACCGCGAGGGAAGTGCCACCGGTCCCAAGGTCCGCAACTTCACGTCCGTTCGCTTCCTAGAAGTGTCACCGGGCGTGGCGTTCAAGATCCCGGACACCGGTCTTTCGTTTGGCTTTGGCTACCGGATCTCGTTCGTGTCGCTCGGGCGTCAGCTCGGCGCCGAGAACCTCGATCCGACCTTCGACGTGGACATGGCTGGCACGAACTTCACCGGCTTCCGCGCCGGCGTGCAGTACCAGCCCATCCCCGAGCTCGAGCTCGGCTTCGTCTTCCGCTCGAAGACGACCACCGAGATCAAGGCTGACGAAGGTCGCGTGCTGGTCCCCGCGACCAACATCACGACCGACTTCATCCTGCCTGCCAAGCTGGGCTTCGGCATGCGCCTCAACTTCGACCCAATCGCGGTCGTCGCGGACGTCGAGTACGGATTCTACAGCCAGAACGAGCGCAACGAGTTCAAGGCCGACCCCGCCCTGCCGGTGCCCATCCTGAACATCTCGAAGTGGCAGGATGCCCTCACGTTCCGCGCCGGCGTCGAGTACGCCGTCGACCAGCGCTGGTTCTTCCGCGGTGGCTTCCTCTACGACGGCAAGGTCAGCCAGGTCGAGTACCCGAGCGCCTTCGGAACGCCCCCCGACTCGACCACCACCATCACCGCCGGCTTCGGCACCAAGTGTAATGACGACTGGGAGCTCAACTTCGCAGTCGCGCATCGCATCGGGAGTGCCAAAGTGGTCAAGGGTGAGCCCGAAGAAAGCTGCATCCCGTGCAGCTATGACGGCGACTACAAGCTGTCCATGACGGCCTTCTACGTCGACTTCACCTACGCGTTCCCCGACCTGTGAGCGGTGTCGCCGTTCGCGGCGCCCGGTAGAAAGCGGTAGAAACACGAAAGGCCACCTGTGAGGGTGGCCTTTTGTTTGGGTGGTGCGCGGTACAAGATTCGAACTTGTGGCCTTCGGCTCCGGAGGCCGACGCTCTATCCAGCTGAGCTAACCGCGCTCATCGAGAACCCGACGCTATTCGCGACGGAAAGGCGTGCTACACCCCGCCCGATGCGGTGTCAAGCGACGCGCAGCGGCAACAAGAAAGCTCATGAGTCCCGCGCAACGCATGAGGAGTGAGGCTCACACGCGCTGCTCGTCATG
This sequence comes from uncultured Myxococcia bacterium, assembly GCA_942493285.1. GTDB lineage: Bacteria > Myxococcota_A > UBA9042 > PHBI01 > PHBI01 > WYBB01. Next base: position 2,283,149 of record OW818691.1, on the reverse strand, counting down.
AGGCTTGCTTGTCCGGGGGACGCGGTCGAGAGGACCGAATCGCCGGCAGGCTCGAGTGCCAATTAGGTTTCTCCGAGATTCCCCGCGGAGGCACCGAGTCCCCACAGGCGCGGGGAAACGGTGACGCGGAAAACTGCGTCCTCGGACCGTCGTAGCGGGTTGTCGACACATCCCGCTGTTTACTGGGGGAAGACCTGAGAGACGCCGGGGCCACTTGCGCGACCCCGACAGGGGGAAGATTCAGGTGCAGCGTGATATCCCGGGCCGCTACGTCCGGTCCGAGACGCATGAAAGAAACCTGAGGCAAGCTATGTCACAGCTGGCCCGGCCTGTAAATCCCCAAGGTCGAGAAAGTTGACACACCACGGCTGGCGGCTGTAACCGGCCGCGCCATCGAAGGCTCGGTCGACGTTCACCAGGGGGCGTCGAGAATAGTGCCGTGTGCTCGGGCGGGGTCACGTCCGTTCGCCTCACGGGCGGGCCACACCTAACCGAAGGGCCGGGCTCTGTAAAGGACTCCGCCCAAGAAAGCGGGCAACCGAGCAGCCACCGCGCCTGCAACGCCACCGGGGGCCATTGAAACCAAAAAAGTGGAGGATCCGGGGAGTTGCCGCTACTTTCCTCGGCCATGGCCGACTCACCCGCTACCCCGAACCCTACCCCGCGCCCCGTGCGCCTCGCCATCCTGACCGTGTCAGACACACGGACCGAGGCGACCGACACTTCGGGCGGCCTGCTCGTCGAGCGCGCGACGGCTGACGGACACCTCGTCGTTTCGCGCACCCTGGTCGCGGATGAGAAGGACCTCATCGTCGCCGCCATCCATCGCTTCCGGAGCCCCGATATCGGCGCCGAGGTGATTGTCATCACGGGTGGGACGGGAATCACGGGTCGGGACGTTACGGTCGACGCGGTCGAGCCGCTCATCGACAAGCCAATCCCCGGCTTTGGCGAGCTCTTCAGGATGCTCTCCTACGCCGATATCGGTGCCTCCACTATAGCATCCCGCGCTCTGGCGGGTCGCATCGGGACCACCATCGTCTTCGCCCTCCCCGGCTCTACGGGCGCGTGCCGCCTCGCTTGGGACAAGATCCTCTCCCATCAGCTCGATATCCGCTCCAAGCCATGCAATCTCGTGTCACTTTTCCCAAGGCTCGCCGAGTGAACCTGCTCTTCGGGGGCGCTCTGCTCGCCGTGTTCGCGCTGGCGCCCATTGGGCTGCCGTTCGGCCCGCCCGACGCCGCCGCGAGGGTGCCCGGCCCCGAGAAGCGGGCAACACCAACTCCGACCGGTACCGACACCGCCCTTCCGCGCCTGAAGCGGGTGACCGCGAAGGAGAGCCAGGTCGCCTGGATGGGCGTCAAGGCGCTCGGAGCGACGCAGCAGGCGCCGGCCGTGGCCAAGAAGCGCCTCCTCGAGCAGGTGTGTACGGACCTGCTCGACCTGCGTGCTCTCTCCGAAAAGGGCAAGCTCACCGGCTTCGGCTTTCGCGACAACGTCCGTCAGCGGACCTGGGCCCGCCCGAGCCTGGCGCTGCTCCTCACCACCGCGATGGAGCGGTTCCAGGCCGAGGCCCGACAGACGCGGGCGTCACAGGCGGGCGGCGCCGACAAGATCATCTCGATTGGCGACGTGAGCCAGGCGGGATGTGGCCAGCTCTACCATGGCGTGCTGGTCTTCCATGCCGACGGCGCACGAGCCGACGTGTTGAGGTCCAAAGCCCGCCTCGTCGAAGGTCGGCCGACCGTCATCGAGTACCTCAAGGCTGCCGATTTTCCCTGGGAAGCCGACCGCTTCGGCCCGCCTGACGAACGTGTGATGGTCGTCACCGAGCTGCTCGGCGAGGACGACGGTGAGCTGCGTTTTGCACGCACCCGGTACCGCGAGCTCGCGGCGCCGACGGCGGCCGAGAGCGCAGACCTCGCGCGTGAGGTGTCGAGCCTCATGGCCCAGCACGCTGGAGCGCCTCAGAAGACGTCGAGCGTGGTCGTCGGAGTGGTTGGTCCGCCGAGCGCCGGGTCGTCCACTCAGGACGGTGTCGCGACCGAAGAGCGTTGGGTGACCCACACAATCGACCCGAAGGCCAAGCGCCAAGCCCTTGTTGTGACGCGTGAAAAGCCATCACGTCGCATCGATTGGGGGAGCGTCGTCGAGGTGCGCCTCGCCTCGTGGCAGGACAAGAAGCCGGGCAGCTTCCCCAACGAGGTGCGCTGGCGGGTCGAGTCCGTGAACCGACCAACGGCAGCGTCCCCGGCGCAGGGCGCCAAAGGGCGGCCAGCGCGTGTGAAGCCGCTGCCACCCCTGGGGGTCGAGGCGGTCCGGTGGTCGCGCTGGAGCCTCGTCGGCGAGGCCGGCCACATCAGCCACTTGTCGGGGATCGACGCCGACCTGAGCTACGTCAATGTCGGCAACGAGCGGCACTTCGCGGTCGACCCGTCGGCCATGGACGTCCGATTGACCTGGCGCTGGCTCGAGATTCTGGTCGAAACCGGCAAGTCTCTGGGCACACCCATCGATAGCATCCTGGTCGACGCTTCGATCAAGCGGCACCTGATGAAGAACCTCCCGATGAAGGGGAAGGACAGCGTCGCCAAGAGCCCTGTCTGGAGGCTCTTGACCCTGGTCGGCGGCCACGACGCCCACCACCACATCCGTATCGTCGAGCCGAGCGCCGCCTACGAAAAGAGGGCACGAGCGACACTCGGGCTCTGACGGTGTCAGGCCACCCGGGCCAGAACGGCGTCCGCGGCCGCAAAGCCCGACGTGATGACATCGGGCAAGGCCGGTCCAAAGAAGCCGCCGCCGCACAGGCTCAAGCCTGCAGGCAGCGTGGCGCGAAGGTCGGCGACCTGGTCGTGGTGACCTGGCCCGAGCTGAGCGATGGTCTCGGGCCAGCGACTGACCGAGGTCACGACCGGCGTCCCGCGATACCCAAAGAGGGTGCCCAGAGCGGAGACGGCCTCGTCGATGAGCGCAGCGTCATCGCGTAGGACCGCGTCCGGTTTGCGGATTCCGCCCATGATGGCGGTGATGAGGAGGTGGCCGTCCGGGGCCCGGCCCGCGAAGACGGACGACGCGAAGACCAGACCCGCGAGCAGTCCGGATGGCCCCACCGGGCTATCGGGGGCGACCAACAGACCGAAGCCCGAGGGTATACGATCGTTCGGGAAGTCGGCGCTGCGAAGCCCCAGGCCGACCGTCACGGCTGACGCCGAGACCTGGCGACCCAGCCCCGAATCGGGCGCTTTCAACAGGTCAGGAGCGAGCCTGAGCGCAAGCGCCGGCGCGATAGCGAGCACCAGGTGGTCGGTGGCGAGATGGGTGAGGGCGCCCCCCTGCCCTTCGGCCTCGAGATGGACACCAAAGCCGCTTTCGGTGCGTGTGATCGAGGTGACCACGGTGTTGGTCAGGATCTGGCCACCTGCGGCGACAATCGAAGCGGCGAGCGCCTCGACGAGTGTATGCAGCCCGCGGTCGAACGTCGTGATGGCAGGGCTCTTCGGGGCGCCCTTGGGGCGCGGGCCGCGCTCGGCGCGAAGGCGTGAGACGCCACGAAGGATACCGCCGGCCTTGGCCATCGTGCTCACGGCGGGGAGCGCATCGAGCCCGAGGAGGCGCGGGTCACCCGCGAAGATCCCGGTCACGAAGGGCTCGACCAGCGCGGAGACGGCTTCATGCCCGAGGCGCGCCGTGAGGAAGTCGCTCAGGCTGGCGCTCGGGTTGGGTCTTGTTCTGGGGATGAAGGGCTCGGACAAGAGGCGGAGCCGTCCGCGTAGCGACATCAGGTCGCCGAGGAAGAGCTCGCGTGGGCCCATGCGATGGGCTTTGCCGTGGCGCCAGATGTAGCGGTCCTTGGCGGCGTCCTGGCTCGTGATGACGCGGTCGGCGAGCCCGAGCTCGGCGATGAGGGCCGTGACTGCGGGTGAGGTTGCGCGGATGCTGTTGGGGCCGCTCTCGAAGAGGAAGCCGTCCTTTACGACGGTCTGGACTGGGCCGCCGACCTGCGGCTGGCGCTCGATGACCGTCACTGCGAGGCCGCGTCGGGCCAGGCGATGGGCCGCTGTCAGGCCCGCGAGCCCCGCGCCGACGACGACCGCTGTGTTGGAGGATGTCATGGGTTCAATCTCAGGCTGGACTCAGGAAGACCAGATGGCGGCGCCGTGCTCTTTGGCGACGCGGACGAAGGTCTGCGCGGCTTCGACCCGGGCGTCAGGTGTGATGCCGTGGCCGAGGTTGACGATGTGGCCGGGGTGCGCGCCGTAGTCGTCGATGCAGTTCTCGACCGCGCGGGCGATGGCGTTCGTTGACGCCGTCATCACGCCCGGCTCGACGTTGCCCTGCAAAGCGAAGTAGCGCCCGGTCTTTTCGCGGATGAGCGAGAGGGGCTCCTTGTGGTCGACCGAGAGCACGTCGCACTCCAGGTCGGCGAGCCCCGGCATGAGGTGCGTCGCGTCGAGCGCGTAGTGGATGATGGGCAGGTGCGGGTGGGCCTGGCGCAGGTGCTTGATGACACGCTGGGTGTAGGGCAACGAGAAGCGGCGCCACTCGTCCTCGGTCAGGAGCCCGCCCCAGGTGTCGAAGAGCTGGATGGCGTGGACGCCGGCCTCGACCTGCATCGAGCAGTATGGGCCAACGACCGTCGCCATCTTGTCGAGCAGCGCGTGCAAGGCGTCGGGGTGGTCCCACACCATCCGGCGCAGCGCGTGTTTGTTCTTCGTCGTGCCACCCTCGATGGCGTAGGTCGCGAGCGTGAAGGGTGAGCCCGAGAAACCCAGTAGCGGCAGCGGATCTGGGCGTGAATCCAAGGTCTTACGGATGAGGCTGACGGCGTCCGCGACGTAGTCGAGCTCGCCTTTGAGGGAGGTCGACAGCTTCTCGATGGAGGCCATGTCACGCACCGTCGAGACCTTCGGGCCACCCTCGTCGAAGTCGACCGAGAGGCCCATCGGCGCAAGCGGGATGAGGATGTCGGAGAACAGGATGGCGGCGTCGACCTCGAGCTGGTCGACGGCCATCATCGTGGCCTCGAGCGAGAGCTCGGGGCGTCGGCAGATCTCGAGGAAGTTCGCGCGTTCGCGCAGCGCACGATAGCTCGACATGTAGCGGCCGGCCTGGCGCATGATCCAGACGGGTGGCCGGTCGACAGGGTCACGACGGCAGGCTGCGAGGAAGCGGTCGCGAGCGGTCATCGGGTCACGTGGCGTGTGGGACATGGTGTCGTTCCTATTGCGGCTGACCCGCGTTCTTCTCGGGCAGCGTGAAGTAGAAAGTGCCGCTCACGGGCAGCGTGCGGCCGGTCGGCCCTTCGGCGACGAGGGTGCCGGAGAACGTGCCGCTCACGGGCTCGCCGGTCTCGGTGCTCCAGGCGGTGATGTCGATTTGTCCCGTCGCGCCGGGCTCTTTCGAGGAGTACTGCAGGCCGCCGACGAAGACGTCGACGTTGGGCGGCGAGGCGGAGAAGTTGTAGACGCGGGCCGAGTCGGTCTGGATCGGCAGGGTCTCGCTCGGGAAGACGATGCCGAAGTTCAAGGTCACAGCCATCGTGCGTGGGAAGGTCACGGAGTCGGTCATGGCGAACGACACCGCGGGCGCGATGTGTGTCGAGCCGAAGGCGAAGTATTGGCCATTGCCGGAGAGGTCGCGGTCGAGGACGAGCGGGGCGTCGTTGAAGGTCGTCTCGAGGCGGTAGACCGACTTGCCGGTGAGGTCTTCGACCTCGGAGGTGTCGGTGGTGTCCGTAGCGTCGGTGGTGGCGGCCGGGTCGTCGCCGCAGGCGTTGAGTCCGGCGCTGCTGAGGACAAGGGCAGCGGACATTGCGACCGCGGCCAGTGCTGCCCGAGGTGTCGGTGTCCTAGGTGTGTGAATGGTGTTCATGAATGTGCGCCTCATCGCAGCAAGAGCCGGGCTTCGGCCGGGCTCGCCACCTCGCGCCCCGCCTCACGCGCGACGTTGGCGAGGGCCTCGATGAGGGGACCGTTCGAGTCCGAACGCCGCCCGTCGGGCAGGTAGAAGGTGTCCTCGAGGCCCGTGCGGAGGTGGCCCCCGAGCTCGGCCGTCTTCTTGTGCACGCCCCAGACCTCCTCGCGCCCGATGGCGATGGTCTGCCAGTGGGCGCCGGCCGGCATCTCGTCGAGCAGCAGCGGCAACCAGGCGGGCTTGGCGGGCATGCCGGAGGCGACACCCATGACGAACGAGACGTGGACGGGGCCGGTCAGGAGGCCCGTCTCGACGAAGAGGCCGACCGAGCGCACGATGCCGGTGTCGAAGCACTCACATTCGGGCGTGATGTTCAGGGCTTGCATCGCCTTGAAGAATCGTTCGATTTTCGAGACAGTGTTGTCGAAGAGCATCGGCGGCCAGGCCCAGGTCCCGTCCTTCTTCGTGCGCAGGTAGTTGAGTGAGCCGGCGTTGAGCGCCGCGAGCTCGGGGCGGACGGCCTCGAGGCAGGCCAGAGGGCCGCTCAGGTCGTCGCCGACGACGCCGGTCGACAGGTTGAGGAGCAGGTCCGGGCACTCGGCCAGGATGGCATCGCAGCAGGCCTTGGCGATGGTCGGGTCCCAGGTCGGGAAGCGCCCCATCCCGGGCTCCTGGCGGCGGAAGTGGATGTGGATGATGCTGGCGCCGGCGTCCCGGGCGCGGCGGGCTTCCTTGGCGAGCTCTTCGGGGCGGACGGGGACGGGGTGCTGCGATGGGTCGGTCAACACACCCGTGATGGCGCAGGTGATGACCGCGCGGTTGTCCGGGATGGTGGGGGCGTGTGTTGGGGCGCTCATGAGGTGCTCCACTACCGGAGAGGCGAATCGGCGAAGAGGCGAACAAGCGAATAGGCGAGCGGATGTCGGGCCGACGTGCGACGGCGCGCCGCGGGCCGGGCCGAGAGGCTATCACGGGACACGGAGGCAGGACCAGCTTGAGTCGGCGGGCTCATACGGGTTAGTGAGGCGGCGATGCCAGAGCTTCCCGAGGTAGAGACCGTCAAGAATGCGCTCGCGCCTTGGTTGGCGGGGCGCACCATAAGTTGGGCGCGGCGTGTGGATGCGCCGGACGGGCCCAAATACGCCGGGCTCGAACGGGCCCAGGGTCAGACGATTTCCGGTGTCGAGCGGCGTGGGAAGTTCATCGTATTGCCGCTCTCGAGCGGGGACGAGATGGTCGTTCATCTCGGGATGACGGGGGTTCTGAGCCCCGAGCCGCAGGTCGACCACGTGCGGGTCGAGGTCGCGCTCGAAGGGCGTGTGCCCAACCATTTATACTTCCGGGACCCGCGGCGCTTCGGGCGCTTCGTCGTGTTGGCGCCTGGCGGGCGTACGGCCCTGCCGACCTTGGCGGCGATGGGGCCCGAACCGCTTTCGGACGCGTTCACGGCGTCGGGGTTGTTCGAGGCGCTGAAGTCCAAACGGTCGGCGTTGAAAGCCGTCCTGCTCGGGCAGCGGGTGGTGGCAGGGGTTGGAAACATCTATGCGGACGAGGCCTTGTGGCGCGCAGGGCTACACCCGGAGCTGAGAGCCGACCAGGTCTCGAAGCGGCAGGTGGTGGTCTTGCACCGCGTCATCCGTGCGGTGTTGGCGGAGGCCATCGCGCATGGTGGGACGACGCTGCGCGACTATCGTCAGCTCGATGGGGGCTCGGGCACACACCAGGAGGCGCTGGGTGTGTACGGGCGGGCGGGTGCGGCCTGTCCGCGCTGTGAATCGGTGTTGGAGAGGCTTGTCGTCGGCCAGCGCGGGACCACTTTCTGTCCCGTGTGTCAGCGTCGCGGGCGGGCGCCGAGGAGGACTGGATGATTAGGATATCGAGCGGGCGCGGCGCTTTGACGGCGCTTGGACGCGGAGTCGTGGCCATGGTCTTCATGGCTGCGATGGGCGGTTGCCTGGAAAACCAACGTGGGCGTGTGGCCGAGGACGTCGATGATGCTCGCGCCGACGTCGCCAGCGCGGATACCGCCGTCGCCATGCCCGACACGACGACGGATGTCGCCATGGATGTCGCGGACGTTGGCGAAGTTGAGGCGGGCCCGTTCGTCGGGGGCTGGCTCATCGACCAGCCGTTCCATGCGGCCTACGAGGCGAGCTATTACCGCTTCGAAGCGGACGGGCGCATCACCGTCGTCGCTTCATCGCCCGCCGACTGCCTGGGTCACCTCGAACGTTTCTGCGAGACCGGACACGTTTCGCCACCCGATGGCAGCATCCTGTGTCGGTTCGGGGGTGGGACCTGGGAGGAGGTCAACCCGCTCGAGCTGGCCATCACCAACACCTGCGATGACGGTGTCGAACGAACGGTGCTGCTCGACTTCACGACGTTTGATGGCGAGGCCGGCGGCGCCCCCGATATCGTCGAGGTCGACGGGCGCAAGGGCTGGCGCCACACGAGCTGGGAGTGGTTCTTCCGACGCTGCGAGGCCGACCTTCAGTTCGGGTTCGAGCCGGTCCGCTGCCAGTAGAAACGTCTGTTCGCCACGTCGCAGGCCCGCGACGGAGCGGGCCGTAGCGTGTGCGAGCGATCCGAATCAAAGAAGCGAGTAAAGTCGCGAGCTGAGGTCAGTTCGCGGGCGCGAGCTTGGCGATGACGTCGCTGGTCGAGACGACACCCATGAGGTGCATCTCGGCGTCGACCACGAAGACACGCCCGATGCGCCGGTCGCTTAGTGTGCGAACGACCTCGGACGCCAGGGTGTCGAGCCCTACGGTGTAGACGTGGGGCGTCATGACGTCGCTTACGCGGCGGGCCGGCGGGCGATACTCGAGGCCCGAGTCCGTGCCGCCCGTTCCGTCGCGCGACTCGAGTGCCAGGCTCGAGACCAGGACCGCGCGTTTGAGGCCAAGCGAGCGGGCGAGGTCGGTGCGTGAGATGACGCCGATGCAGTGGCGATCGAGGTCGACGACAGGGACAGCCGAGAAGCGTGTGAGCAGCTCGGCGGCGGTCTCGAGCGGGTCCGTCTCGAAGACACACGTCGGGCTTGGCGTCATGAGCTCACGCGCGGTCCGGGCCCGCAAGATGAGGAGCGTGTGCGCCATTGGGGGCGATGTGGGCGATGCGGGGCTGGGTTCGGCGCTCGGGTCGCTCATGCGAGGGTTGCTCCGGTTGATTGAAACGTCGGCTCGGCGGCCGCCCCGCTCCCGCCGTGAGGGGCGGGAAGGGCCCGGCGCGAATGAGAGGCGCGCAATCGTCATCGAATTCGGCGTCGACCGCAACGCCACCCACGGGCCTTTTCGGTAGGGCCGCGGTGGGTATGGTCGAGCGTCCCGATGGGCAGGCCAAGGCGAGGGGTTGCGCGTGAAACTGAAGACGGTGGCAGAGCTTTCGGCGACCTTGGCGGCCGAGCCCGGGCGCACGGCCAAGATGCAGGCGGTGGCGCAGGTGCTCACGCAGGCGCCGGCCGAGTGGGTGGCGACGCTCGTGAGCTGGCTCGTCGGTGAGCTGCCGCAGGGTAAGATCGGGCTTGGGTGGGCGGCCATCCAGAAGGTCTTCGTGGCGTCGGAGAAGGTGGGGCCCGGGAACGCTGTCGACTTGGAGATTGCCGAGCTGGATCAGGCGTTTACGGCCATCGGGTCGATGTCCGGGGCGGGCTCGGCGGCCAAGAAGGTCACAGCACTCGGCGCCATCATCGAGCGGGCCGACGCGCTCGAGAAGCGGTTCATCGCGGGCCTGGTGTCGGGTGAGCTGCGGCAAGGGGCTCAGGAGGGCGTGATACTCGGAGCCACGGCCAGGGCCTTTGGGGTGCCAGAGGCGGCGGCGCGGCGCGCGGTCATGATGGCGGGCTCGTTGCCGAAAGTGGCGGGGGTGTTGGCTGCCGCCCGAGCGGGCGCCTCCGCGAACGGGCCAACGGGTGGTCCGACGGGCGGGCCAGCGGCCGGGCAAACGGGCGGAGATGCCGCGCTGGCGGCTCTCGCTGGCTTCGGGCTCGAGCTGTTCCGGCCGGTCCAGCCGATGCTGGCGGACACGGCCGAGGACATCGACAGCCTGGCCCCGGACCTCGGCGACACGTTGCTCGAGCCCAAGCTGGATGGCGCGCGTGTTCAGGTCCACAAGTCGGGTGTTGTCGTGCGTTGCTGGTCGCGCGCGTTGAACGAAGTGACGGCCGCGTTGCCCGAGGTTGTGGCCGCGGTGCGCGCCCTGCCCGCAGATGACCTGGTGTTGGACGGTGAGGTCATCGCGCTGCGAAGTGACGGTGCTCCCCTGCCCTTCCAGACGACGATGCGGCGCTTCGGGCGCAAGCTGGATGTCGAGGCCCTGGTCGATACGTTGCCGGTCACCGCATTTTTCTTCGATGTGTTGAGGCTCGGCGGTGAGACCCTCATCGACCGACCACTGTTCGAGCGGCGGGCGCTGTTGGAGGCGCTGCTGCTGCCGTCAGAGCCCGCGGCGGCGCGCCCGAGCCCAACGCTGCGGGTGACGAGAGGAGTGGTCGCAACGACCGTGGATGAAGCGCAAGCGTTCCTGGCCGAGACGCTGGCGCTGGGCCACGAGGGCATCATGGCCAAGCGCCTGTCGACGGCTTACGAAGCGGGTCAGCGCAAGCGCTCGTGGTTGAAGCTGAAGCCTGCCAAGACGCTCGACCTCGTGGTCGTGGCGGTCGAGGTCGGGTCGGGTCGCCGTAGCCAGTGGTTGTCCAACCTGCACCTCGCAGCGCGGCACGACACCCCCGAGGGGCGGCGCTGGGTGATGCTCGGCAAGACCTTCAAAGGCATGACGGACGAGCTCCTCGAGTGGCAGACACGTGAGCTCGGGGCGCGAGAAGTGCGGCGCGATGGCCATGTGGTGCACGTGAGGCCCGAGCTCGTCGTCGAGATCGCGCTCCAGGAGCTCGAGGCGAGCCCACGTTATCCCGGCGGCGTCGCGTTGAGGTTTGCGCGGGTCAAGGGATACCGCCACGACAAGGGGCCCGATGAATCCGACACGCTCGAGACCGTGCTGGCGATGTTCGCGGCGCAGGGCGGTCGTGAGGAGTCGGCGTCACCAGCCGACGGGTGAATCGGCCGGATTGACCAGTAGTCACGAGCACATGCGGCAGTCGGTCGCCGTTGGAGGGCCAGGCGTGTGCGGGTGTCAGCGAGGTGGCGGGCGGTTGGGCTTGGTGGCGGGAACCTAGAGGGTGTAGCGTGCCCGGCCTGGAGGTTTCATGAGCCGCACACGAGGGACCGTTCTGAAGTTGGGTGCGTGTCTTGTCGCCTTTGTCGTGGGCGGCTGTGAGGGCGAGCCCGAGACGGTGTCGGGCTTCGTCGAGCACCGGGGGCCGCGCAGTGACGCGAACGTCCAGGGCGACGTGTTCACGCCCGACACGAGCACGCCCGATACGGTGGCACCGGACACTACGACGTCCGATACGCGGCCCGCCGACACCGTCGCTCCGGACACGATCTTGCCCGACACCGTCGCCGACACCGCGGTCGTGGACACGACGCAACCCTCTGACACCATTGCCGATACCGGTCCCGCGACGCAAGATGTGGTGGATGCGGTGGATGTGGACACGTCCGCCGATACCACCCCGGAGACGGTCCAGCCGGAGTTGCCCGTGGGCCCGGTCGACATCAACACCGGCTTCATCGGCGGCGCGTGCCAGGCCGATGCACAGTGCGCCTTCGCCGGAGGCGACTGCAAGGTGCCGGTGGAAGGCTACCAGAACGGCATGTGCACGCAGAGCTGCACCCAGTTCTGCCCCGACCAGGCCGGGCTCGTTACGACCTTCTGCATCGACGGGGCCATCCTCGACGAGGCCGGGGGGATGTGTGTCAGCAAGTGCGACATGGGGCGCAGCGACAGCGGGTGCCGCGATGGCTACACCTGCACGGAGGAGCTGCGTATCAACCAGGAGCGCATCGCTTCGTGGGTGTGCCTGCCGGGCGAGTGGACCGGGTGCCTGCAAGAGCTCATCGTGCGTGGGGTCGACTTTACGTTGCCGGCGAGCACCACCATGGACAGCCCGTCGGGCATGCCGAACACCATCTGCGACATCTACGAGCACGTGCAGGTGGCGGGCGTCATCAACGGCGTGAACTTCCGGCCGAGCAACTTCACCAACGCCCCGGCGACGCTCAAGGTGCAGTGTGGGGTCGCGCTCGCCCTCTGGGATATGGCCGAGCTCGCCAAGACCCGTGGCATCACCGACTTCGTCCACTATGGCACCTACAATTGCCGAACGATCTCGGGCACCAACACGCTGTCCCAACACGCCTATGCCAACGCCATCGACATCGCCGGGGTCCAGACCTCGACCGGCGCCAGGTACACGTTGCTCGACCACTGGGAGTACGACACGAATACGCCCACGACGCCGGGTGGTCAGCTTCTGTATTGGCTCGCACACACCATGCATGATCAGCAGATCTGGAACATCATCCTGACGCCAGAATACAATGCGGCGCATGACAACCACTTCCACGTCGACCTCACGCCGGGCAGCTGGTTCCTCAGCGAGTGAAGCCGTGCAGCCGCTGCAGAGCCGGTGGCGCGAAGCGTAGGAAGTGTTCTGGGGCGAAGTGGGCGTTGCGTCGCAGGTTCAGGCTGTACCACGGTCGGCCCAGCTCGCGGCCGAGGTGCAGTACCGAGGGCTGGCTCGTGCCCCCCTTCATGACCTCGCAGCCCTCAGCGATGAGCGTGTCGATGAGCAGCGAGTAGATCGCGCGGGCGACCCCTCTCGCCCTGAGCGGGGGCGCAAGCATGAGCTCGAGGCCACCGACTGTCCCCCAGAAGGCGTGGTCCCGCTCGACCGAGACGCCGACATGACCGAGGACGACGCCGTGGGCGCCGTGGGCCGAGTCCATGAGCACGAACTGGCACGCGGGGTCAGCCACGAGTGAGGCCGCGAGGCCCTCGAGGTGGGAAGGGAACGCGCCAAACCAACAGTGCTCCGGGTGGGCCGAGAAAGTCGCGCGATGGAGCGCGATGACGGCGTCGATGTGATGGGGAGCCAGCGGGATCGAGGTCACCCCGGCAGGGAATGGTGTTGCCGGCAGGCGGGCACGGGCGACGGACGGGGAGCCGACGAGGATGACCGAGTCGATGCCGAAGCCGCGATCGAGGGCCAGGCGCAAGAGCTCTGGGTCGTCGGCTGGGATCTCGAGCAGGGTGTCATGGTCGAAGAAGGAATCGTGTCGCTCGAGGGCGTCGCGAAGGAACGCGAGGCAAGCGGGTGAGCTTGGGGCGCGGTCGAGGAGCACGATGACGCATGGGCCGCCAAACCAGACGCTCGGGTCACGAAAGGCGAAGAGCTGGGACTTGCCATCGAGGTGTTCGTGGATGGCGCCATGGGTCTGGCCGCGGTCGTAGAAGGCCAGGAGGCGTTCACGCGCCGCGGAGCCTGCACGGGCGCCTGGGGTGCGGCTGTGTGTTCGAAGGCGCAAAGATGCGAACAGCGTGCGGCCATCCGGTTGCAGGGCGGGTTGCGGGCCGGGGCCCGGGCGTGTGGACGAGGGACGCATGGGTCGATCTTGCAGAGTCGGCCGAGAAACGCCACCATGTCGCGACGCAGGCGAGCGCCACGCGAGGCCAGAACAGCATGTCCACCATTCGAGACGAGAAGCACCGACGCCTCGACGAGCTGTCCGTGAGGGCGTCGCGCGCCTTTGTAGACTCGGGGTTGCACGGGACGGCGGCCGAGGTGGTCATCGCTCTGGACCTATCGCCAGCGATGGCGCCCCTCTTTGCCAACGGCTTCGTGCAGGAGCTGACGACGGCGCTGCTCGCGCTCGCCATGAAGTTCGACGACAACGGCCGGGTGCCGCTGTGGACCTTCAGCGAGGAGGCCTTCCATGTGGGCGAGATCCGGCAGCAGGACTATCGCGGCTGGGTCGACCGCAATGTGCCTGCGCCGCGTATGGCGCCGGGGATCGGGATCATGCCCACCCGCTTTGCACCGCTCATCGACGCGGTGGCGCGCCGCTACTTTCCGCAAGAGTGGGAGGCGCCGCCGACCCAGCGGCGGGTGGGCGACAAGCTGAAACGAACGGTGCTCGATTACGCGACGGTGAGCGAGCCGCGGCCGTGCCCGGTCTTCGTCATCGTGGTGACGAGTGGTGACTGCGACGATGTGTTGGAGACGACGAAGCTCTTGCGCAAGTCGAGCTGGCTGCCGATCTTCTGGCAGTTCGCGGGCGTCGACACGAGCCACGGCAAAAACCCTGGCGACTTCCGATTCCTGAAAAGTATCGACAAGTTGTCGGATAGTTGGGTCGATAATTGTGGGTTCTTCCTGCCCGAGATCGACCCGCTGCCGGAGGACGAGTCGGCACCGACGAAGAGCGGGCTCGTCAAGCGGATGCGCTTCGAGCTCGGCGAGGGGAACCTCTATGCAGGCCTGCTGAACGAGTTCCCGCGCTACCTCGCGCATGAGCGGGTCGCACCGATGCTGTTGGCGCCCGTTCCGACCGAACAGGCGAGCTCGGACACCGGGGACCGCCTCGAAGGGTTGCTCATGGCGCTGCCCGACAAGGAGGCGGCGCGGCGCGAGAAGGAGCGGCTCGAGCGTGAGCAGCGGCGCGTCGAACGGGCGGCACTGGCGGCAGCTGAGCTGGAGCGGGCGGCGGCGTGGCCGCGCATCAAAGCGCAGGCCGAAGCGGAAGCGCCAGCGGAATCCGAGGCCGAGGAGCCGGTGATCAGACAGCGCGGGGACGGTCCGCGGAGGGTTCACCAGGAGACACGCCCGTACCAGCCTGAGGACGGTCCGGTGCCCAGAATCCCGACGCGGCGGCCAACCGTGAGCTTCTCGACGTTCGAGGCGGCGCCCGAACCCGAGGAGGATGAGAATACGGTCGAGACGGCGGCCGAACGGCTGGCGCGGATCCGCGCGCGGCGCAACGCCCGCAAGACCACGCCGAGCTGAGGTCGCTTGGAGCTGACCAGGGGCCTGGTTCAGCTGTCGCTCAGGATCTCGGCCAGGACCGCGGCGTAACGTTCGATTCGGCGGCGGCCGAGGCCCGGGACGTCGGTGAGCGGTGTGTCCGGGAAAAAGGCCAGGTGCTCGAGCGCGATGGCGGGCAAGACCGCTTGTAGCCCGACGCTGCGGCGCGTGGCTTCGGCCTGGCGAAAGGCTTTGAGGCGGACCATGCGGGCGCGCGTCGCCTTGTCGGGCGGTCCCTTCTTGACCCAGGGCGGGCGGGTCTCGAGGCCCGGCGGCGTGAAGGCGCTGGGCGGCGGGCCGGCGTGGTGAGGAGGGGCTTGTTCGTCGGGCTCGCTCATCGCGGTGACGACGGCCATCCGCAGCGACTGGCGGTCGGTGTGGACGAGCCGCGAGTGGAAACGCATCTGGTCGATGCGCACGATGGCCTTGTCTGGGGCGCTCGCCAGCTCGACGAGCTGGGCGTTCGACAGGAACGAGATGGCGGGGAGGTCGAGCTCACGCGCCTTCTGGTCACGCCACTGGACAAGCGCCGCCAGGACCAGGAGGCCCTCGGGAGGCAGGCGGTTGGCGCCATCGATTTGGCGAAAACGTTTGGGATCCGGGGTGTTGTCCGTGCGAACGAGCGGCGGCAGGTAGGGGTCTTCGACCAGGCGTGAGGCCAGCGCGAGCTCGTCGTCGAGGTCGAGCTCGGCGATGCGTGGCTCGAGGCGGCGCCAGAGGTCGAGCAGGTGGCGCGCGTCGGCAGTGGCTGAAGCGAGGTCGTCGTCGGTGAGTGGGCGGCGGGTCCAGTCGGCCGAGCGGACCGGCGGCAGGACGACACCGAGCAGGTCGTGCGCCAGCGCGCGCAATCCGGTTCGGGGAAGGTCGATGAGGGTCGCTGCCTGCTGGGTGTCGATGACACGTGGAAACCGAAGGCCGAGTTGCCGGCGAAGGATCGCGAAGGTGTGCTCGCCCCCGTGTACGAGCACGCGCCCAAGCGCCAGCGCTCGCAGGACGGCGAAGACGGCGTCCAGGGCTGTTCGCTCGGCGAGCAGGTCGAGGGTTGCCAGCACCCGATGCTCGACTGCCCCGTCCCAGCGGCTGGCGCACAAGGTGAGGAGCGCGAGCCGGGGCTTGTAGCCGCCGCGCGCGTCGACCTCGACGGCGATCGCGACGAGGTCCGCTGCGGCCACGACGGTGTGCAGGTCGGCGAGCGCCTGGTGGTTCTTCGGGTCGACCATCGAGAGCTCACGCAGCGTCAGCGGGGCAAAGCCCTCGGGGTCGGCGCTGCCCGGTGGGGTGTGTTCCATCGCGCGCAGCATCGAGGTCGGCGGGCGCGAGGTCAACTGCAACGGCCCCGTTGGAGAGGGCAATCGCAAGGTCCACGAAATCATCGAAAGGGAAGGTTCTAAGGAAAGCAGGAAACGAGGAGCCCAGGATGAGACCTCTGAACTGCATGTGGTTTCGTCCCGCTCCTGCTTTCCTTCGTTCCTGTCTTCCTGAGAGACCACGACTTTGCGACCGCCCTGCCCCGTTGGACGCCGGCCTTGAACCGGGCGGCGCTTTGGGTGATTCTATCCGACGGCCGCCCGCACTCGCAGGTGGCACGGCAGCCGTCCTGCGGAGCGTCGCTGCCGGCGGTGTCTGGTCCACGTCGGGCCGACTAAGGCGGGTCGCCCTGTGTTCGGGCGCCCACCAGAACCCTTGGCGCTCACAGTCGGAGGAGGTCGCGTGCCCCAAACTGCCCTGTCCGGAGTCACCGGGCTCGTGGTGTTGCTGGCGTCGATCGTCACCTCGGCCGTGCGGGCCCAGTCGGCGTGCGACCTGCCGCTCATCCTGACCGAGGTCCACGTCGATGGGCTCGAGGAGCCCAGCTCCGAGTGGTTCGAGCTGACCAACGCCGGAGCGGCGTCCATCGACTTGTCGTTCTGGAGCTTTGCGGACCAGGCGACCCAGGGGGCGGCCACGGAGGGGGCCATCCGGTTCTTCGATGGGCTCGAGCTCGCGCCCTTCGAGACCGTCGTGCTCGCTTACGACGGCGCGCAGTTCGAGGCCGAGTTCGGGCGCGTGCCGGACTTCGAATACGGGCTCGACTCGGCGGCGACGATCCCGTTTCTGAACCGTGCGAGCGACTGGTCGACGGGCCTGGCGGTCTCGTTGTCGAACTCGGCCGACGAGATCCAGCTCATCTGTGGCCTGGTGGTCCGGGACACTGCGCGCTGGGGGATCGTCAGCGACGACCGCCTCGCCGCCCCGAGCCCTGCCTACACGGATGCCGCGCCCCAGAACGGCCCGCGCACCTTCGAACGGTCAGCCATATGGCCCTGGCCCGTCGGCCCCGCAGGCTTCGTTTCGTCGCGATGCCCCTCCCCGGGGGTGGCTCCGAACACGGATAGCCCGCCCGAGACCCAGCCGCAACGTGTCTTCGTCCCGCTCGGGACGACCGTCGAGTTTCGCCTGGCCGCACGTGATGTCGATAGCGCAACGCTGACATATGTGGTCGATTCGGCAGGGCTTTCAGGTGTTGTCACCCAGGTCGCTCCGGTCGGTTCGGGGATTGTGCGCTACACGCCCGCAGCCTCCGCGACGCCGTACTCGACGTCGTTTCGTTATACGGCGGCCGACGGTTGCGGAACGACGCATCGCCAACGGGTCGAGCTCGAGGTCGGGCCCCAGGCCTGCGACCCCGGGCAGGTCAACCTGCGACTGACCGAGGTCGCGCCCGCGGACGGAGACATCCAGTGGGTCGAGCTGACGAACCTCGGAGACGAGGAGGTCGACCTGAGCCACCTGAGGCTGGGCTCGGCCCTGTACTATGAGGCCGGGGGCCAGCCGAGCCCTCGTGACGACCAGGGCGCCGTCGTCTTCCTGCCCGGCACATCGATCCTGCCGGGCGAGGTGGTGGTCGCGGCGAAGGCTGGCCACCCGTTCGAAGCGGAGCTCGGTGTCGTGGCCGACTTCGAGTGGTATCGCGACACGGACCTGCGGGTGAACGAGCTGCCGCATGACCCACGCGGCGGCACGGCTGCCGTATCGCTGCCGCGAGTGGCGGGCCAGGTGGTGCTCATCGGCTGCGATGACACCGTCATCGACGCGTTGTTCTGGAGAGAACCGGGGCAGGTCGGGCCTGCCGCCGAAGGGGCCGTCACCACACCGTGGGACAAGCCGCGCCTGGCCTTGCCAAGCGGGCCTGATCTGGTCCTGAGCTACGAACGCCGGAACCTCGTGGACACCAACACCGCGGACGACTGGTTCGACCAGGCCTGCCCGACGCCGGGTGAGCTCCCGGGCTTGCTCGCGGCGCCCATCGCGGTCGACGCGGCCCATGCATTGGGTATCGGCGGCGTGCTCGAGGAGGTCTTCGAGGCGAGCGACGCCGACTCGCCTGTCTTGACGTTCAGCGCCCAGGCGAGTGCAGGGAGCCTGGTCGTCGACGCAGCGACGGGGGCCTTCGAGTTCACGCCCCCGGCCGGAGCCGGGCGTCATAGCATCCGCTTCACCGCGAGCGACGGGTGTCGCGCCGACCAGGCCGTCGTGCAGGTCTGCGTCGGTACCAATGAGGTCGTTGGCAACAACGTCGACGAAGACTGCGACGGGGTGGCCTTGTGCTTCGAGGACCTCGACGGGGACGGGTTCGGCAACGATGTGCTTGTGGCTGGCGACCTCGTGACCGGGTGCGACGGGCCCGCGCTCGCAGCCGTCGGCGGGGACTGCGACGACGAGGCAACCGCTTGTGGCAACGCGTGTTTTCCGGGAGCGCCCGAGGTCTGCGACGGATTCGACAACGACTGCTCGGTCGACACGGAGGACGGTGAGGACGACCCGGGCTTCGGGGCACCCTGCGACGCGCCGGGTGAGGCCAATGCCTGCGACGACGACCTGAGGCTCTGCGTCGGCGGGGCGCTCGTGTGTGTGGACGACCCGGCCGGCGACGCGGGTCGCGTCGAGGTCTGCGACGGATCGAACAGCGACGAAGACTGCGACGGGGCAGCCGATGACCTTGATCCTCAAGGGGCATCGGGAAAAGTCGCGTTCTTTGTCGACGCCGACGGTGACGGCTACGGGGCCGGGGTTGCGGCGCCCTTCTGCGATGGCCCGTTGGGCTCGGTGACGCTCGCCGGCGACTGCGCCGACAACCCGAGCGGGTGTGGGGCAGCCTGCCGACCGGAGCTGGTCGAGGACCGGCTGACCAGTAATTGTGCGGATGGTTTCGATAATGATTGCGATGGCTTGGTTGATGTCGACGAGGCCTGCTACGAGCCCGTGACCTGCTATCGGGACCGCGACCTCGATGGGTTCGGTGACCCGGCCGCACCGCTCGTGCTCACCGGGCCGACCGCGGCTGCGGGATGCGCTGTGTACTTCGACGGCGTGAATCCGGCGGGGGCCTGGGTTGGCAACAGCAGCGACTGCAACGACGACCCCAACGGGTGTGGCGCCGCGTGCCGGCCCAACGGCACCGAGTCATGCGACGGCTTCGACAACGACTGCAATGCCTTGACGGTCGACGGCTCGAGCGACCTGCGGGTCGGGGCCGCGTGTGACTCGGCGGTCGACCTCGACGCTTGTCTGGATGAGGTAAGTGTTTGTACGGCCGGTGCAATTGCATGTCCCAACAATGCTGTTGGGGATGCCGGTCGCATCGAGGTGTGTGATGCCTTCGATGTCGACGAGGACTGCGACGGGGGCGCTGACGACGCCGACCCGAACGGCAATGCGCTCGGCCGGGCGACGTTCTACACGGACGCGGATGGCGATGGTTTTGGTAACGACGCGTTGCCGGTCCAGCGCTGTGGCCCGGCGGTCGGGTTCGCAGCGGTCGGCGGCGACTGTGCGGACGGCCCGCAATGCGGGGCCAACTGCCGCCCGGGGCGCGTGGAGTCACGTGGGGTCGGCAACTGCCAGGATGGGTTCGACAACGACTGCGACGGGACGAGCGACAGCGACCCCGAGTGCTTCGGGCTCGTGTTGTGTTACCTCGACCGAGACGACGATGGGTTTGGCGACTTCGCTTCCGAGACGGTGCTGAGCGGGCCGAGCGCCGATGCCGGGTGCGCGATGTACAACGACGGCGTGAACCCGGTCGGGTCCTGGGTCGGCAACGGGCTCGATTGTGATGACGATCCGGCGGCTTGCGGGGCGGCCTGCAACCCGGACGAGGTCGAGGTCTGCGACGGGCGCAACAACGACTGCTCGTTCGCGACGGTCGACGGCAGCGGAGATGGGCTGGTGAACGTGTCGTGTGATGCGGACGCGGACAGCAACGCGTGCCAGGACGACCGGACGGCGTGTGTCGGCGGCGCTGTGGTCTGTGTGAACGTCACGGCTGGCGACGAGCTGCGTGTCGAGGTGTGCGACGCGGCGATGGCCGACGAGGACTGCGATGGCGGGGCGGACGACACGGACCCCAACGGTGCGCCTGCCACGGCTCCGATCTGGTATCGCGACGCCGATGCCGACGGCTTTGGTGACGCTGCAGAGATACGCGCGGCGTGTAGGGTGCCGGCGGGGTATGTGGGCAACGCGCTCGACTGCGATGACGACCCGGCCGACTGCGGTGACGAGTGCCATCCCGGGCGGGCCGAGCGGTGCGACGGGGCTGACAACGACTGCGACCCGGCGACGGATGATGGCGCGGGCGACCCGGATGTGGGCGAGGCCTGTGATTCGGGGCTCGACGCCGACCTGTGTGAGGACGACATCGCCATCTGTGAGGCCGGGGTCATCGGGTGCTTCAATGCCACCGATGGGGACGCGGGGCGGGTGGAGGTCTGTGATGGCGCGGACGTCGACGAGGACTGCGACGGGTTCGCCAACGACCTGGACCCCCAGGGGGCCACTGGCAGGACGACGTTCTATCGGGACGCCGACGGCGATTTGTTTGGTGTGACGACGACCGCGTCGCAGGCCTGTGTCGCGCCGGCCGGGTTTGTGGCGGCAGACGGCGATTGTGATGACGATCCGAGTGCTTGCGGAGATGCGTGCAGTCCCGATGGTGAGGAGACGGTGGCGCTCGGGCTGTGCGACGACGGGTTCGACAACGACTGCGATGGTGGGACCGACGACGGCGTGGAGTGCTCGGTGGCCGAGTGTTTTGCTGACAGCGACCAGGACACCTACGGTGACGCAGCGATGCGGGTCGAGGTGGCGCCACTGGACGTCGTCAATGGGTGCGCGAGCTGGGACGACGGCGAGCATCCGGTGGGCTACTGGGTGGCCAACGACGACGACTGCGATGACGGCGACGCAGGCGTCAGGCCCGGCGCGGTCGAGGTTGTCGGGAACCTCGTGGACGAGGACTGCGATGGCATGGTCGCCTGCTGGGTCGACGGCGATGGCGACGGCTATGCCGCAAGCGATGCGGCCATCACTTCGGCGCCGGTCGCCGATGGATGCGGCGCAGGCGCGACCGACGAGGCGGGCGACTGCGACGACGTGCCGAGCGCGTGTGGGGCGGCGTGCAGCCCGGTCGCGACCGAGATCTGCGACGGGGACGACAACGACTGCGACGGGGCGACCGACGAGGGCTGCGGGCCGAGTGTGGGCGTGCTCGATGGAGGCAGCGGGTGCGGGGGCGGCGGGTCGGACGCTGGGCTGGCGCTGGGCCTCCTGGGGCTGGGGCTCGGTTTGGCGTTGCGCTCGAGGCGTCGTGGAGCGTTCGGGTCATGAGCGTCGCATGCGTTGCGCGGTGGAGCCGTGTGCGCACCGCCGACGTCCGCCTCGCGTCTTGACGGTCACGCCTTCGCGCTCGGGCGACGCGCAACGGTGTGCGCGCCTAACAGCCGCTCCGCCGCGTAACAGCGAGCGCTGGTCGATGGCACAATGGCACAATGGTGGTCGGTCGCGACTGGGATCTCGTCCTCACCCTGCGCGACGGCAGCCGCAGGGTCGTCGAGGAACCGCTGCACGTCACCACGTCGACGGTGGCTTCACGGTCGGCGATCGGTTCGGAGAGCACCGGTTTCCGAGCCCGGAGGTGAAGTCCCTGGCACTCGAGCGTTTGGACATCGCCGGCACCGTCGCCATCGTGGCGGCATTCAGTGTGCTCATCATCGGCGGTGTGTGGGGACTGAGCCACCTCGTCGATCCAGAGTGATGCCGGAGTGATGCCGGAGTGATGCCGGACTGTTGCAGACGCGGTCCGCCTCGCTTCTGGCGATCGACCAGGTCAGAGGCCAGGCTCCAGGTCCTGCTTGAGGATGTGGTGGGTCTTCGGGTCCGCGGCCGAGTAGATGACGCCGAGCTCTGTGCCCGTCGGGTTGGCCATGCCAAGCAGCGTCGACACGTCGAAGTGGCCGGTCACGGGTGCTTGACGGGTCGCGGGTTCAGGCGCGTCCGGAGCGTCGGCGTCGAAGCTGTAGTGAAGGCGAAAGCCACGCTCGCCCGATTCGACGCGGCTCGTGATGCGGGCCACAGCGTAGCGGCCGTCGATGAAGAGCTTGGCGCCAGGCGTCCCGTCGAGCGGCAGCTTCTTGTCGCGGGCTTTGTTGTAGAGGCCGAGCGCCTTGCCTGCGAAGACCCACACGAGAAAGACGATGACGGCGGCCTGGACGGTCTCGGTCACGATGCCCGCGGCGATGGTTCCGCCGAGCATGATGAGGTGGAGAAGGCAGCCGGCCGGGTGCGAGTACTTGCCGCGCATCTGCTTGTAGAGCTCGGCACGTGGTCCCTCGGGGTCACGCGGCGGGTGGCCGACATTCATCAGGCGCCGCTGGCCAGGCGCCCTGGGCCGGGCATGAGAGGTGACGGGGCTCGGGGCCTCGGACGGGGCGTCCTCCATGAGTAGGCGGCGGGCCTCAGTTGCGCTCTGTGGGCGGTCGCGCGGGGCAGGTGCCAGGATCGCGTCGATGAGGCGGCGCAGGCGTGGGTGGACCTCGAGGTCGGTTGGGAGCGCGAGACGGCCGCTGGTGAAGTCGTGGTCGGCGGGCGGGCGACCGGTCAGCGCGTGCAAGAGGCTCGCGCCGAGCGCGTAGAGGTCGCTCCAGGGGCCAACCTGGCCCATGTACTGTTCGGGCGGCATATAGCCGACCGTGCCGACGATGGTGTCGCCGTTGTCCGTGCTGGCGCGCCAGCCGTCGCAGACGCCGCCGAAGTCGATGAGGACCGGAGTGCCGTCGGTGCGCAAGACGATGTTCGAGGGCTTGAGGTCGCGGTGGTAGACAGGCGGCGTACGGCCGTGCAGGTAGACGAGCACGTCGAGGACATCGCTCGCGAGTTGCATCAGGTCGCCCTGACCGAGGCGCGGCCCGCGCACGATACGCTCGGCGAGCGATACGCCGTCGATCCACTCCATGACGAGGTAGAGCTCGGGCCCCTTGGCCGCGGCCCCGGCGTCCTCGAGATGGGCGATGAGCTCTGGTACGCCGTGATGGCGCAGGCCCGCCAGAACACGGGCCTCACGTTCGAAGAGCTCGAGCTGCTTCCAGTCCTCGAGCGTGCGGGTGTGAAGGATTTTTACGGCGACCTTGCCGCCTGTGGTGCGGTCGTGAGCCAGCCAGGTCGTGGCCGAGGCGCCGCGCCCGAGCTCACGTTCGAGCTCGAAGCGGTCTCCGATGACCTGTCGGGTGGTCGCCACGGTCTGGGTCTCGGTGTCAGTCATGGGGTCTCGCTAACATGCACAACCGGAGCGCTCAACGCCGCATGGGCGAGGCGAGCCGTGGACCTCAGGCGAGCCCGAGCCAGAAGACGAGGCCCAGGCCGACGCAGCCGAGGAGGACGGCGAGAGCGATGGTCGGTGCGACCGATGGGATGATGGGCTGGTCATTGAGGATGGCGGCCCGGATCCGACGATGGCGCAAGGCCGCGAGCCCCGGGACGAGCGAGCCCGCCAGGATGAGCATGACGCCGATTACGACGAGGGCGTCGTCGCGGGGCGCCCCACCCTCACGTGCGCTGTCCATCGGCTCGAGCCACACGGCCACCCGGGCGAGCGCGAAGCCGAAGATGACGAGCGCGATGCCCGTCCGGGCCCACGCGAGGAAGGTCCGTTCGTTCGCCTGCAGGATTCGGAGGTCGGGTGCCACGCGACTCAACCTGCGCCCGGATGGGTGGCGGGGCAAGTTTCCCCCGCGATGGAGGCCGGGGCCTGCGCGCCTTGCCACAAATTGGCGTCAGGTCCATGCTCCAGGCCATGAACGCGCCTCGTCCGGGTCTGGATGTCGTCGGGTCAGGGCCGCCGCCTTCGACCGCCGGTGGCCCGTCGACCCCGGAGTTCGCAGCCACCGTCGAAGCGTCGGCCGACGCGCATGACACGCGTCCCCACAGTGGACCGGCCGAGTCTGGACCTCCCGCCGTGGTCACCCCGCTCACCCCAGGCTCGGGCTCGCGCCGCTTTGAAAGCCGCCGTCAGCTCGCGCTTCGTTTCTCGCAGCTCGGTGTCCTCGACGCGCACCTCGCACCCGGTAGCAATGGCACCATCGCCGAGCCGCCACGCCCCGAGGTGCCCAATGCCGCCCAGGGAGCGCCGCTCGGGCCCCCATTCATCGACCAGCGCGACCTCACGACGGCCCCTCCCCCCGCCACGCCGAGCTCGGCCGAGCCCGCACAGGGCCGCAGCGCCATCGACCCGACCACCATCGTGCTAGGCCCCGTGCTGGGTGGCGGAGGCATGGGTATCGTCTACGTCGCGCAGCAGCCAGGCCTGCGGCGGGAGGTCGCCGTCAAGAAGCTGCGACCCGAACGAATGACCCCGGTCGCGAGCAACGCGCTCTTGCGCGAGGCCTGGGTCACCGGCAGCCTCGAGCACCCCAACATCGTCCCTATCCATCTGTTGCTCGACGAGTCGCACGACCCGCAGGTCGTCATGAAGCGCATCGAAGGCGTGAGCTGGGACACGCTGCTCGACGCGCCGTCCCTCGTCGACGACTTCGTCGGCCGCCCGACCCAGGACAAAGACCGCCTTAGCTTCCACCTGCGGATCCTCATGGAGGTCTGCCACGCGGTCCACTTCGCCCACGCTCGTGGCATCCTCCACCTCGACCTGAAACCAGAAAACGTCATGGTGGGCCGCTTTGGCGAGGTCTACCTCGTCGACTGGGGCATCGCCGCCGGCATCCCCGGCGTCGGCCCCGCCTGGTTGCCGGGCGCCGACACCATCGCCGGCGTGCGCGGCACCCCGTCATGGATGGCCCCCGAGCTCGCGACCGCCGAAGGCAGCTCCATCGGCGTGCAGACCGACGTCTACCTGCTGGGCGGCCTGCTCCACGCGGTCCTCGTCAACGAGCCACGCCACTCCGGCGAAACCGTCATCGAGATGCTCGCTGCCGCCTTCGAATCCAACCCGTACGACTACCCGGCGTCCGCCCCCGAAGAGCTCGCCGACCTCGCCAACCGCGCGACCTCGCGGTCCCTGGGCGCGCGCCCCCGCACCGCCGACGAGTTTCGCCGCCACATCGAGAGCCACATCGCCCATCAGAGCTCGAGCGACCTCGTCTTGCAGGCCCAGCAACGCCTCGACGGGCTCCAGGAGGTCTACGCCAGCTCACGTGTGGGCGCACGTGAATCGACCCGTGCGGGTCAGTCCATCCGCCGCGACTTCGCCGAGTGCCGCTTCGCCTTTCAGCAAGCCTTGCAGATCTGGCCCGAGAACCCACGCGCCCAGCTCGGCCTGCAGACGCTCCTGCGGTCGACGGCCGACCACGCGCTGCGCCACAACCAGCTCGAGCGCGCCACCGAGTGTATCTCCGAGCTCTTCCCGCGTGACCTCGAGCTCGAGCGCCGCCTCAACGCTCTCGGCTCACGCCTGCTCGGGCAGCGCGAGCGCTTGCGCCACCTCGAGCGTGACGCCGACGCCAACGCGTTCCACCGGCAGCGCAGCCTCATGGCGCTCGGCACCGGGCTCCTATTCATCCTCTGGAACCTGGCCTGTGCGTTGATCCACCGCGAGGTGCGACCCTTCGACCTGGCCGACCTGCTCTGGCTCAATGGCCTGACCATGGGCGTCTTCATGACCGCGGCCTTCGTCGTTCGCAACTCGCTCATGACCACGGCGACCAACCGGCGCCTCGTGGTGTTGTTCGGGTCTGGCTTCGTCACGATCCTGACCTTCTGGGGTGGCGCCTACCTCCACAGCCATGCGTTCCCGTCGCGCGCGCTCGATGTCCTCGACGTCGTCGCTTTCTCGAATCTGGTCTTCATCTACTTCGGACTGGCGGTCACGTTCACGATGGACGGTCGCGTCGCCTGGCTCGTCCCCGCCGCAGTCGCCCTGGCCGTCGCGGCCCCCGCCTACCCAGAGCCTCGCCTTCGAGCTCCTCGGCTTCGAAGGCTTCATCCTGGGCGTCGGCCTCGCGTGGCTCTGGCGTAAGCCTCGCCCCCCGCGGGGGCCAGTGGCACAAACCGAGCCGGCCGACTCGGGCGAGTAGGCCGGGAGACCCCGATCTCACTCCAGTCTTACGTGATGGCGACAGCGGGTGACCCGACCTCTGAGGATGCGTTATCCCCGGGATGCCGAGCCGACCAGCTCGGCACGCGTCCTCTGGACGGTGTGGTGATGCCGGTGTCGAGCCGGCTGCACATGAAACGGGGGTCCCGGAGCCGACCGACCCCGCGCGCCCCCGTTTCACTTTCATACCCCGTGCGAGTCCCGGATGTTTGTGGCCGTTCACGGGGCGCAATCCCGCCCATCGACGCAGTTGATGGATCGTGTCGATTTTCTATCGATTGGCGACATCCCGTCGTGCCCCTACCTTTCGTGGGATACTGTTTTCCAGGGGAGGTACGAGATGCACACGGTACGACGCTCATTGGAGCGCGGCTTCGCCGACCACGGTTGGCTCCGGTCATTCCACAGCTTCAGCTTCGCCGACTATCACGACCCGCGGTACATGGGCTTCCGCTCGCTGCGTGTCATCAACGAGGACCGCGTCGCCCCGAGCGCCGGGTTCCCGACCCACCCGCACCGCGACATGGAGATCCTGTCGTACGTGCTGGCTGGCGGCCTGCAGCACCGTGACTCGATGGGCACCGGCTCGGTCATCAAGCCCGGCGACGTCCAGCGCATGTCAGCGGGCACCGGGGTCTTCCATAGCGAGTTCAACGCGTCCGACAGCGAGCCCGTCCACTTCCTGCAAATCTGGCTCTTGCCCGGTGCGCGGGGGTTGGATCCCGGCTACGAGCAGAAACACTTTGCAGCCGAGGAGAAGCGGGGGCGCCTGAAGCTCGTCGCGTCGCCCGACGGCCAGAAAGGAAGCGTCCGCATCAACCAGGACGCGGCCCTCTACGCCGGGCTCTTCGACGCTGGCGAGCGCGCCCGTTACGAGCTCGACCCCGAGCGGCACGCCTACCTGCACGTGGCGCGCGGGGAGGTCGAGGTCCTCGGCGAGACGCTGCGGGCGGGAGACGCGTTGAGCTTGAGCGGTGGCGGGGACATCCCCATCGTCGGCATCGACGGCGCGGAGATCCTGCTCTTCGACCTGGCCTGATGTTCTGTTGAAACGATGAGCCGCTCACGGGCGGCTCGCCATGGGTCTGAGCGAAATCGATGCCCCGGTTGCGGCAACCATCGATTTCGTAGACGATTGGCGCATGCTCGACGCCTTCACGCTCGACCAGCTCCGGATGTTCGCGACCATCGTCGACGAGGGCAGCTTCTCAGCCGCCGCCCGTCGCCTACAGCGTGTGCAGTCCGCCGTCAGCCACGCCATGGCCAACCTGGAATCGGTCCTCGGGCTCACGCTCTGGGACCGGCAGACCCGGGTGCCACGCCTGACCGAGGCCGGGCAGGTGCTGCTGATGTCGGCGCGCCGCGTGCTCGGCGAGGTCGACCAGCTGCGCCGCACTGCGGAGGGCCTGGCGGGCGGGCTCGAGGGCCAGATCGGCCTGTGCGTCGACCAGATCTTCCCGGTCCAGGGCCTGGTCGACCTCGGCCGCCGCTTCGCCATCGCGTTCCCGACGGTGGGTCTACGGATCCACACCGAGACGCTGCAGTCGGTCGTCGAACGTGTCTTCGATGGGACCTGTCAGCTCGCCGTCGTCGGGCCCGCCGCGGAGACCCGTGACCTCGTGCGTTACCACGTGAACGCGGTCCGGATGCTGGCGTGTGTCGGGCGCGACCACCCGCTGGCCAAGGTGCGGGGCCGGCTGAGCGCGGAGCAGCTCATCGACCAGGTCCAGATCGTGCTCTCCGAGCGTGGTCAGCAACGTGTGCCCGACCAGGCGGTCCTGTCGCAGCGCACCTGGCGGGTGGCCGACCTGTCGACCAAACACGAGCTCATCCGCGCAGGTCTTGGCTGGGGCAACCTGCCAGAGCACCTCGTGCGTGAGGATCTCTTGCGGCGCCGCCTCATCCGGATCCGCCCCGAAGCCTGGAACCCCCAGGGGCACACGCTCGCGCTCACCGCCGTGCATCGGCCCGGGCTGACGCTCGGGCCAGCGACCCGCTGGCTCCTCGGGACACTCACCGAGGTCTGCCGACGCGAGGTCAACGGTCCTCCGAAGGCAGAGCGGGCGCGGGCCCGATTCAAGCCGGTCGAGTGATCGAGCACAAAAGACATGACGCCCTTCGCGGTGGCGGGCGCCCCCCAGATGGGCTAAAGACCGCTTGATGCAAGGAGCTGAGGCCACATCGGGCTGTCCTATCGCCGCGACGCCGAGCCCGGTGCCCGGGGGCAACGGCGACGTCGCGGCTTTGATGGGGCCCGCCGCCAAAGCCGGTAGGTCCCTCGTTGTCGCGGCTATAGCATTCCTGGTCATGTTCGGGCGGCCCGTACATGCTGAAGACGCGGCACCTGACAGCACCGGCCTCGTCGAGCCAGCGCCGGTCGACCGCGACACCGCTGGCGACGCCTCGGCACCCTCGGGCGACCCGGGCGATGCCTCGCAAAGCATTGACACCACTGCTGATTCTGGACCATCCGCAGCCGTGGTCGCTGATATCGGGCCAGACGACCAGGGCGCGCCGGCGGGCGACACCTCGGACCCGACCGGGGCCCACCAGAGCGAGCTTCCCTCGCCCTGGAGCGAGGCACCGCAAGAGCCCATCCTGACGCCCTACGACCCCGGTCCTCTGCCTCACGTCTTTCCCCCGGGGCCTACACCCGCCCCCGCGAAACCCGCGCCTGAAGCGCCACCGAACATCGCGCCTCCAGGCCCGGACGTCGTGCGGCCACCCCCCGAGCGAAAGCCCATCTCGCCCGACGACGCCATCAAGGCCATCCTGGGTCTCGTCATCCTGCTCACCCTCGCCTACCTCGCAGGCAACCAACGCGTCGTCAGGCTCGAGCAGCGCCTTCGGATCTCGCAGGTCATCACGGCTGGCTTCCCGTTCGTCCTCTTTGGCCTCATCGCGCACATGGACGGCGTCGGGATCCTGTCCGACCCGATCCTGCGCGAGATTCGACCACTTCTGCCGCTGGGCCTGGGTTGGATCGGCTTCACCATCGGATTCCGCTTCGACCTGCGCCGCCTGGAAAACCTCCCCGAAGGCGTCGGCACCGCGCTGGTCCTCACGACGATCCTGCCGTTTCTCGCGGTCGTGGGTGTGACGAGCCTGCTCTTTGGCCTGCTCGACGGGGTCGGCGACACGACCTTCCTGCGCGACGCCATCCTGCTTGCGACCGCCGGGGCCATGACCGCGCGCACGGTGCCCGCCCTCATCTCGACCCGCGGCGCCGAGCCGGCAGCCGTCGACCGCGTGACCCGGATCATCAAGCTCGAGGAGGTCATCGCGTTCGTCGGCCTCATCCTCGTGGCGTCGTTCTTCCGCCCGGACGAGGCCCTCGTCGGATGGCGTGTCCCGGCCGTCGGCTGGGTCTTTGTGACGCTCGGAGTCGGCACCATCCTGGGCGGCCTCGTCTTCGCGCTCATGCGCAGCATCAGCGGCACCGCTGAGACGCTGGTCGTCATCCTCGGGTCGATCTGTTTTGCGGCCGGCATGGCGAGCTATCTGCGTATCTCGCCCATCGTGGTGTGTTTCATCGCGGGCGCCCTGCTCGCGAACCTGCCGGGTACCTGGAAAGACCAGATCGGTGGCGCCCTCACCCGCCTGGAGCGCCCGATCTACCTCATCTTCCTGGTCATCGCCGGTGCCTATTGGCGCGTGGACCAGTGGCAGGGCTGGGTCCTGATGCTCCTGTTCGTGGGCACCCGGCTCGCCACCCGCTTCATCGGCGTGCGCCTGTTCATGGGGCAGTACCCCGACTCGCTGACACCGGTCGAGCAGCGCAACCTCGCGGCCTCGCCGATGGGCGCCCTGTCCATCGCCATCGTCATCAACGCCCAGGACCTCTACTCGGGCCAGACCATCCCCTGGATCGTCAACGCCATCATCGGTGGATCGCTGCTCACGGAGATCGTCGTGCAGGTCTTCGCTCTCGGCAAGAACGTGGCGACGCTCGCACCGATGTCGCCCCTGCGCCCACGCACCAATACCCAGATGCGGGCCGTCGTCTCCGTGGAGCCCACGCAAACGCCCGCGCCGTATCGGTCGTCCCCTCCGCCCTCCGCCGAACCCTCTGGGCCATCCTCCGGAGGCCCGACGGGCCCGGCTGCGGCGCTGCGGGACCGACCTGCCGTTGGTGAGCCTGCGCCCACGCAAACGCAAGCGCCCGCGCCCGCGCCCACGCAAACGCCCACGCCCGCGCCCGCGCAAACGCCCACGCCCACCCCCACGCAAACGCCCACGCCCACCCCCGCGCCCAAACCCGAGGACCGCCCATGAAGCTCGTCCTCCTCATCATCCTCGCGGGCCTCATGCAGGCCGCACGCGCCTTCGACCCAGAGGCCGGCCTCGGCTCGGGCCCCGCGGCCACGGCGCTGGCGTGTGGCTATCTCATGCTCACCGGCTTCCTCGCCGGCCACCTCTTCAAGGCCATCGGCCTGCCCAAGCTGACGGGCTACCTCGCGGCCGGCATCGTCGTCGGCCCGCAGGTCCTCGACCTGGTGTCGTACGACATGGTCGACAGCCTCAAGATCTTCAACGGGGTCGCCATCGCCCTCATCGCCATGACGGCGGGCGTCGAGATGCACTTCAAGACGCTCAAGCCGCTCTTGCGCAGCATCTCCTGGATCACCCTGGTAGCGGTCGTCGGAACGACCATTCTACTCGGCGCCGCCGCCTTTCTCATGCGCGACATGTTGCCCTTCATGGCCAACCTCGACCTCATCCAGCAGGTCGCCATCGCTGCCGTCTTAGGTGTCACGATGGTCGCCCAATCCCCGGCCGTCGTCGTGGCCCTCCGCGACGAGACCGCCTCGGACGGCCCGATGATGCGCACCGTGATGGCGGTCGTCGTGCTCGCGGACCTCGTCGTCATCCTGCTCTTCGCCGTCGCGTCGACCGTCGCCAAGGCCACGATGGGCGAGAGCGCCGACGTGCTCGCGACCGCCGGCAACCTCGCCTGGGAGATCCTGGGCTCGGGCGTCGTCGGCGTCATCGTCGGCTTCCTCGTGTCGATCTACCTCAAACGAATCAAAGGCGGCGGCGCCCTCTTCATCGTCGCCGTGGCCTTCGTCATGGCCGAGGTCGGCCGTCGGATGCACTTCGACCCGCTCCTCGTGGCACTCGCCGCCGGCATGTTCATCCGCAACGCCACGACCGTCTCCGAGCGCCTGCACCACGAGATCGAGGCTGCAGCATTCCCCGTGTACATCGCGTTCTTCGCGGTCACCGGGGCCGGCGTCCACCTCGACGCGCTGCTCCTCGTCGGTGTGCCCGCCACCATCTTCGTCGTCATCCGCGGCCTTGGTTTCTGGGTCGGCAATCGGGTCGCGGCCCAGCTCGCCGACGCTCCAGACACCGTTCGCCGCTACGGCGCCTTTGGACTCATGCCCCAGGCTGGCCTCGCCCTGGCACTTGCCATCCTCTTTCAGCGCAGCTTTCCCGACCTGGGTGCCGAAGCTGCAGCCCTTGTCTTTGGCATCGTCGCCCTCAACGAGATGATAGCCCCCGTCCTCTTCCGGATCGCACTCCTTCGTTCGGGTGAAGCCGGCAAGCTCCAGCGTGACCCCGACGAGTCACCCGCCGGCACCGATCCATCGACGCCTCGCGGCGAAGCGACCAGCGCCGTTCCACCCTGAGCCTGACACCAGCACACGGACTGGCCCTCGGGGGTTCGACCGAAAGAACCGCGCCTTTGCGTCCGTCGCTATGGAAACGGTGCGACTCCACCGATAACCATCGGTATGGAGCGTATTCCATCAGCAGGCATCGCAATCATGGCCCTGACCCTGCTGGGCTGCGTCGCACCCGGCAGTGGGCAGACCGACCTCCCCCCGCTCGCCTTGCCCAACATGTGTATGGAACTGGCCCCGAGCTGCATCACCTCGTGCTCGGAGCCCGCCGAGCTCGGCGTCGCGACCTGTGACGAGGGAATCTTCCGCTGCGAACGCGGCGTTCGCGACGACCTCTGTTGTGACCCCGAGACGAGCCCCGAGCGCTGCCCCGAATGGGGCGCCATGTGCGACGAGTCGACGACCTGCCAGGTCGGCTACACGTGTGTCACGTCACGCTCGTGGCCGCTGCCTGACGTCGTGGGTGTCTGTCGCCTCGGCGACTGGACCATCCCCGAGGAGCTCGCCCGTTGCGAACCGCTCGACGTGACCGCCCCGGCCGTCCTGGCAGCGATGGGCCAGAGCCCCCTCAAGGTCGAAGGCATAGTCCAGGTCGAACCCACCTGCGACAACCGGCGCTGCGACGCCAAAGACCCTTGCTGCCAGCGGTGCACCGGGGTCTACGCGCTCGACATGGCCGACCGCGAGGACCTCGTCCGAATCGGCGTGCGCACCGAAACCCTCTCTTGCGTCGGCACCAACTGCGGGTTTTCATGCGCCCCGCTCCAACCGGGACGCCGCTACCGCCTCTGGGGGATGTGGGTGCCGCAGGATGGAGCGAGCGCCCCCGGCTCGCTCTTCGTCTCAGGCTTCTGCGGCCTCTGAAGACTCAGCCCGACCCACCCAGCGACGCCGCCGAACGTCGCCAGCCGTCCCGCCCAGGACCCGATGCCCTACCCGTTCTCGACGCCACTCGTCGCCATCGCCCTCGTCGTTGTCTCGTGCTCGTCTCGCGTCGACGATTCGTCTGACATCACGGTGACTTCGACCCCAACCTCTGCCACTCCCGGGCCGGATTCTGGCACTTCCCTGCCGGGTACCCCGGGCCCCGACGCGGCGCTCGCCCCTGAGCCCGCCTCCCCGGAGATCTTGTCGGAGATCCGTGCGCTGATGGCGCGCCAGGCCTGCAACCGAGTCACCGGTTGTCCCGGCGTGACCGGCCTCATGCGCCACGGCAAGGCCCTCATCGCACCCGCGCGTGAGGCGCTGCTCGGCGGCCGCCGCCCAGACGGCCACTGGATCGTCACCCTCATGGAGGCGCTAGGCCAGCTCGGCGATCCGACCGCAGCCTCGGTCCTCCTGCCGCTCCTGACCGAGAACCGCTGGGAGATCCAGGTCGCCGCCGCCCGCAGCCTCGCCATGATGGGGTCGCTCATCGACGCCACGACCATCGACCGGCTTCGCGAGGCCCGTCAGTCGGCCAACATCACCACCGCCGACGGCCGCGCGCTGGCCGCTGCCATCGAGCTCGCCCTCATCCGCTCCGAGAAGGACGGCCGCCCCTTTGCAGACGCCCGCACGGCCCTCCTCGCCCTCTTCCCAACACCAGAAGCGACCGCCGACACCCCACATCCGCAGCTCGATGTCTTTGTCCGCCTGGTGGCCGACGCCCGCCTCCCTCAAGCCCTCCCGATGGTTCGGCAGGCACTCCACTCGGGCAATCGCTTCGTCACGGCGACGGCCCTCGACGTTTCGGGCTCGCTGCAGGACACAGGCGCCATCGGCTTCATCATCCCGCTGCTCGACGACGCCAACCCGACCATCCGACGTGAGGCGATCCGTGCGCTTCAGCGTATCACCGGGGCGCGCCAGCTTGAGTCGGCCGACCACTGGCGCGAATGGGCGACCAAACACGGCGTCGCCATTGTCCCCTTGTCTGCGCCTCGTATTCCCGGGCCACAGGTCATCCTGCTTCCAAACGAAGTGCCCGCGCCCTGACGCCCCGCGGCACCGCTTCCGTCCACGCTGACCCGGGCCAAGGCGCTCCCACCTGACCATCGACCCACCGTCGCCCGTGACCACCCGTGCCGGCCCCGGCCTCGGCACAGCGCTCGTCACCTATCTCACGACACTCGCCGCGGTCATTGCGCTGGTGGTTCTCGAGGTGCGGTCGGTTCGGACCACACTCTTGTTCGATGTGAGCCTGCTCGTCTTCGGGATCGGCCTCACCATCGCGTTCTGGCCCACGCTCGGCCGCGGACTGGGCCGACCGCGCCCGATCCCCGGCCGCCTCTGGCTCGTCACTCTCGGCGCGCTGCTGACCCTCTTTCTGGTCGTCCAGCTCCTGGCCGTCCTGGCGCCCGACCTGTTTCGGAACCTCATGTCGCCCTACCGCAACGAGGAGCTCGGCCTGACCTTTGCTGTCCTCCAGATGGGGCCGCTCACGGCGGCCGCCGAGGAGCTCCTCTTTCGTGGCGTCATCCTGTCGGGGCTCTCGGCGACCTTCCCCGAACGCACGGCGATCATCGTGTCGGCGCTGATGTTCGCGACGCTGCACCTGAGCCCGCTGAACTTCGTCCACACGTCGTTGATGGGCGTCGTCTACGCGCTCCTGACCGTTCGCACAGGCAGCCTCTGGCCATCCATCGGCCTGCACGCCGCGTGGAATATCGCCTTTCTGCTCATCGACTTGTAGCCGGCCGCCCGAACCTTGCCGGCCGTCGCGACCAGGCTCGATTACGGAAGGCGCCGCTCGTCGGACGTCGCCATGAGCCGGTCCATGACGCGCCCGACCGCCCCTTCGACCGCTATGCCCAGCCTGTCTCCGAGCCGCCGCTTGAGGGCCCACTGGACGTGATAGACGTCCTGGCTCCGTCCGAGCTCACGCAGGTAGTCGTCGCTCGTCGAGACCCGGTCCACGAGCCCGAGTCCCAGCGCCTCCTGGCCATACCAGTGCTCACCCGTCGCGACCCGGTCCACATCCAGAGACGGTCGGTACTTCACGACGTGCGCCTTGAACAGCGCGTGCGCCGAGTCGAGCTCTTCCTGGAACTTCTGCCGGCCTTCGGCGGTGTTCTCGCCGAACACCGTGAGCGTGCGTTTGTGGCGCCCGGCCGTGAGGAGCTCGTAGTCGACGTCGTGTTTCTTCAGCCACCGGTGCAGGTTCGGGATGCCAGCGACCACGCCGATCGACCCGATGACCGCGAACGGCGCCGCGATGATGCGGTCCGCCACGACCGCCATCATGTAGCCGCCGCTGGCCGCGACCTGGTCGACCACCGCCGTCAGCCGCACGCCGCGCTCACGCACCCGCTCGAGCTGGCAAGCCGCCAGCCCATACGAGTAGACGAGCCCGCCCGGGCTCTTGAGACGCACGACGACCTCGTCACCCGGGCTCGCCACCTCGAGGATGGCCGACACCTCTTCGCGTAGGCTCGTCACCTGGGTCGCACGCACATTGCCATCGAAGTCGACCACGAACACCTTGGGTCGTTGCACCTCACCGACAGCGTTCTGTTCTGCCGTCCGGCGCTTCTTCTCCTCGGCGGAGAGCGCCTTACGCCGCTTCTTGCCGACGAGCGCGTACTTCATCCCCAGCGCCGTCTTCTTCCAGCGTTCGTTCAGCTTCTTCACCCGCAGGGTGCCAGCACTCTCGTCGCCATCCCCACGTCGCGCCGAGCGCGCGATGGCACCGATGATGAGCACGATGCCAAAGACCACGATGAGCATCTTGGCGAGAAAGACCGCAACGTCCGCAAGGAATTCCATGGCGCGACCCTCCCACGCCACCCCGGGCCGTCAAGAATCCCCTCCGATCGGAGCGGTTCCGAGACCCGCGCGGGCCCAACCTACGCCGAATCACGCGACCGTCAGCGCTGTAGACGGACCCGGCCCGGGGCGGGCGCCGTCAGGTTCGGGTACTTGCTCAGGTAGTACTCGAGCGCGTCCACATCGACGATGCCGATCCGGCGCTCGGTGCCTTCCTTCAGGACCTCGAAGCCGTCGCCGCCTGTCGCCAGGAACTCGTTCATGGTGACACGATACTTACGCGCCGGGTCGAGCACCTGGCCGTCCACCTCGATGGTGGCAGGGTCAATCTTGTCGCCGACCGGGCCGTCGGGGTTGATTGCGTAGCTCAGCGTGTACGAAATCTGCAGCATCTTCGGGTTGTTACGCGGCTTGCCGTCGAGCGTGAACTGCGCCTCCAGGACCGCCTCGACCTGCTTGCCGGTGAGGGTCATCGTCACCAACGCGTTGCCGAACGGCTGCACCGTGAAGAGGTCACCGAAGGTCACCTCGCCGGCCTTGGGCTCGCCTTCGGCCGGGGTCTCCCCGCCCGGACGTGTCCTCACGATGTCGGCGCG
The DNA here is from genome assembly GCA_942493285.1 of uncultured Myxococcia bacterium. Taxonomy (GTDB): domain Bacteria; phylum Myxococcota_A; class UBA9042; order PHBI01; family PHBI01; genus WYBB01. The sequence continues at coordinate 2,246,975 of OW818691.1, read as the reverse complement.
AACCCCACCTGGATTGATCCACGCGATCTCGGCGCTGCCCGCCGACGGGTCGGCTTCGGCGAAGAGCTGGGCGTCGGCGATGACCCCGCCCAGCGGCATCTCGCCGGACTCCGAGGACTTGCGGACCAGGTCCTCGGCGATGGTTCCAACCACCCTCCGCGACACGTTCCGCACCAATGCCTGATAGGTCCCTAGCAGCTCGGTGAGCCGCGGGTCCTTCTCGACGTCGCGCCCCACGATGACGTTGCGCGCCGAGGACGACGCGACGTCCTGCGTGGACTCGTCCAACACCAGGTCGATGTCCGTGACCAGCCGCCCGTTGTGGGCTGCCGACGTGACGAGGATCCCATCGACGTTACACACGTGGGCCGCGTTGGTATGGCCGGAGATGACGACGTCCACCTGCCGGTCGAGCGCCTTCACGATGTCGAAGATCGGCCCCGAGATTCCCTCGCAGCCGTTGTAGTTGCCAGTCGCGAAGCCCCCCTCATGGACCAGGACGACGATGGCTTTGACGCCGAGAGCGTCGAGCCGGGGCACGAGCTTGTTGACAGTGTCTACCTCGTCTTTGAAAGACAGGCCGGCCGTCCCAGCGGGGGTCACCACCTCGGGTGTGCCCTCGAGTGTCATGCCGATGAACGCCACCGGGACCTTGCCGAAGCGCCGGATCGCGAAGGGGGGAAACGCCGTCTCACCGGTCGCCTCGACCACCACGTTGGCCGCCAGATAGCCAAACCGCGCGCCCTCGAAGGGGGTGTCGCCAAAGCAGCCCTTCTCGGGGTGGCAGCCCCCCTGCTGCATCCGGATGAGCTCGGTCAGCCCCTCGTCGAACTCGTGGTTGCCCACCGAGGACAACGCCAGCCCGAACAGGTTCAGGGCCTCGATCGTGGGCTCGTCGTGAAAGGCTGCCGACACGAGCGGCGTCGCCCCGATGTTGTCGCCGGCTGCCACGACGAGCGTGTTGGGCTCGTCCCCACGCAGCTGCTTCAGCCACGTCGCGAAGTACTCGGCACCACCCGCGTCGACCGGCCCGTCGGCCGTCTCGATCTGTCCTGCGCGCCCGGACGGCGGCTCGAGCGCCCCGTGGAAGTCGTTGAACGCGAGCAGCTGCAGCGGGACCTTGCCACATGCGGCCCCCGACAACGCGGCGAGCTCGGATGCGCCCAGCCTCAGCCCACCGATGTCCTCGTCACTCTCGAAGTAGCGGTCGTCGAGGGTACCCGGCTTTCCGTCCTCGCCACTTCGGAACGCAGCCACCTTTTCCATCGCCGCCGGCGAAAGCCCCAGCGCCGAAAGCGCGGCCGGGGCCGACTCGGCAAGCCGCTTGAGCGCTGCACATCCAGCCCCACCTGCAGGTGCGACCACATCGCTGTTCAGCGTTGGTCCTGCGACCACGGCGACCGCAGGTCTTGGAACCTGCGCCGGGATGCGTGGATCACGCCCAGCGCAGCCGACGCCCGGCAGCGCCAGGGCGAGACCGCAAAGCGCGAAATACGAGGGACGCGAACGGATGGGGCGATGAGTTTGGGCGGCGCTCATGGGCCGTTCCCTATCACCCCCTCAACCGTCGCACCAGACTCAGAGGCGGCGCCAGTTGAAGCGGTACTTGCCGGCCGTGATCTCGAAGTAGAAGCCGAACTCGAAGCGGATGATGCCTTCGGCGTTCTGGAGCCCTGCGGGCGGATTCGGGAACGGGCCGGCCGCCTGGAAAGCGCGTTTGGCCTCTTCGTCCATGAAGTCGAGGCCAGAGGGCCGCGACGAGATGACCGAGATGATCTTACCCGTCTTGTCGAGGTCGACACGCAGCACCGTGTAGCGGTCCTTGACGCCGAAGAGCTGGCCCGACGGGTCACGCCGCAGGTAGATCTCGCTCGGCCGCCAGTGGCGCTCGACGGCGCGCTTCACGCCATTGAAGAAGTCGGCGAACTTGTAGGCGTTCGCGTTCAGGACCGTGGACTTCGCCCGCTCCATGTCGGGCAGGTGGTCGTTGCTCGTGAAGTCGCCCGAGAGCGCCTGCATGTTGGCGATGGCGTTCTTCGCCGACGTCGAGGGCAAGAGCAGCTGGGTGTCGCGCCCGCGGTCCATCACCGACTCGGGCTTCTTCTGTCCCTTGTCGGCCTCCGGGAACCGGTCGCGCACATCGGCGAGCTTCACCTCTTCCTTGTTCTCGGCGGTGGTGACGGTCGGGCTCTCGCTCGTCGCCTGCTGCGACTGGACAGGAGACTTCTCCTTGACGCTCTCACGACCGGATCCCTTGGTTTCCGAACGTTTGGTGACCTCTGACCGGGTCTCCTTCTCGGTGCGGGTCGTCTTTTCGGCCACGAGCTTCGTCTCGACCGGCTTCGGATCGACCGCCTCGGCCTGGTCGGGGACCTCGACGACCTGCGCGTTCTCGGGCAGCTCGGGCGGCTTCTCGGGTGCGAGCCTGGCCAGGATTCGTTTCTCTTTGGGGGCGCACCGGGCGCCGAGCACATCGAGCTTACGCGCCGACATCTCCGCCCGCCTCGGGCCGACGAGGTCTTCGCAGGTGTAGGCGACGCCGCTACCGTCGGTGGCCGCGCCAAACGCCCAGAACAAGGGCACCTGCAGCGCCACCGCGATGACCGTGGCCACGAAGAAACGTGACTTCACGATGCGGTTGGCACGCCGACCCGCGGCTCCAGCGACGACAAGCTCGACACCGCCGTTGTTCACGGCAGCGGCTCGTCCTTCATGTGGTGGCCCAAACGACATCCACCCTACCCTAGCGACCACGGGCCCGGACAACAAGCGCGGAGACCGCTGGCCCGTGGGTTCTCGCTAACCCGGCTTCGGGCCCGGGTCATTCCGCCCTCGTAATCCAGGTCTCCGCGGTGAGGAGACCGGCGCCGCCTCATGCTGCAAAGAGGCGCCTGCGTGCAAACCAGGCTAGCGCCATCAGGGCCGCGACCGCCGGCAGGTCGCCGCCGCCGGATCCACAACCTTCGTCGCGCACCGAGCTCGTCTTGCCGGTGTCGACGGGGATCGTCGGGCCACCGTCGGAGTCGGTCGGCGTCTCGGTGTCGGCCGGCGTCGAGGTGTCTTCGACCTCGGGGTTGGGCTCGACGACGTCGGGGCTCGGGTCGGGGTCGGGGTTGGGAGGCGACTCGCACTGCCCGCTCGACCCGCCGACGCAGACGAGCCCGCTCGCCGCGCAGTCGACGCGGTCCAGCGAGTGGCAACCCTCGGGCCCGCCGACACACAACCAGGAGGTCTGGCCTTCGCAGCCCGACGCGCCCGGCGTGCAGCTCTCGCAGTCGGAGCGGCAGCTGCCCGCGACACACAGGTCGCCGTCGCCGCAGGTCCCACACGTCCCGCCGCAGCCGTCCTCGCCACACGTCTTGCCGTCGCACTGCGGCGTGCAGTCGCACTGGGCAGGCGCCTCACCGGTCGGGTCCGCACCTTCGAGGCCGCAATTGTAGAAGCCATCACCGCTGCTCCAGCCGCAGCCCGTGCCGCCGCAGGTGAGTTTTTTCAACTGCGCGTTCTCACAATACAGCACATCGCCGCCCTCGCAGCAGCCGCGCCACGACACACCGCTGCAGCCCGAGCCGGTCGACTCCGGGCAGTTGCGGCAGTCGTTGCAGCCACAAAGCCAGTCGGGGCCAAAACACAGGTCGTTGTTGGAGCCGATCTGGCATTGCCCGTCATAGCCGCCCTGCGCGCCTCCGCAGACGCCGTCGGTGCAGGCGCCCGGCTCGACCCACAGGCCCGGCGCCATGGCCGGGATGGTGCGCGTCACGCAGTGGATGGCGCCCGACTGGAAGGCGAGCTCCTCGGAGTCGATGGCGACGTGCTCCATGTCGGGCAGGACCTGCTCCCAGATGGCCTGGGCGTCGGCCTTGCTGCCCTGCCAGGCGTTGACACCGTAAGCAGGCCACAGGTTCACGCCGTTGAAGAAGGTCGAGTTGATGTAGGTGAAGGGCACGTCGTACTCGCCCCAGAAGTCCTCCACACGCTGGTGGCCGGGCATCGGCATCCGCACCACCTGGAAGGTCTCGCCGTTGGGCCGGATATAGGCCTCGAGGAAGGCGGCGTTGTCGTCCATCAGGCCGGAGTTCTCGCGCTGGACGGTGAGGGTGTACGGCGCCTCGTAGTCGCCGATGAGGATGCGGTCGTCGTCGAGGATCTTGAGATAGATGTCGATGTGGCCGGTGCCGTCGTCGGTCACGCTGTGGGTGACGATGAGGTCCTTGCAGCCGGAGTAGCGCTGCAGGACGCTCTTCATCTCGAGCGTGTACTGGTGGGTCTGCAGCGCCTCGAGCGAGAGGCCGAGGATGGACTCGCGGCAGGTGCCGGCGTTGCAGCTCATGTTGTAGATCTGGCGCGAGCCCGTGATGCAGACACCGTCGGTCGTCGACTGGAAGGTGCCGCCCTCGGTCGTGAGCGGCATCCGGTAGACACTGGTCGCGTTGGCGGCCCCGAAGCGGGTGAGGTTGCGGCCGAGCAGCGTCGAGATGGCGTCGTCGAGTGGGCGCTCGTGGTAATAGCGGAAGTCGCTGAACGAAAAGGTGTTCGTGGCGGTGTCGACGATGGGCAACGGGCCGAAGTCGACGAGCCAATAGCTGTCGAAGGTCTGGCGCCAGAAGCGGATGGCGCTGCCGAACTTGGACGAGGGGACACCCGCCTGCGTCAGGCGCTGCTTGAAGACGTTCTCGGCCGAGGTCGAGTCGACGATGACCCAGACCTCGCCGTAGTCGGACGCGACCTTGGCGATGTTGACGAAGGTCGAGGTCGTGTTCGAGTAGCTCGCGGCCCACGACGGGAAGGCGAAGACGAGCGCCTGCATGGGCTCCCACTCGACCATCGGGCGAACGGTCGCGATGCGCTCGGGCGGGGCCGTGATGGCGAAGTTCTGGGGGGCGGCGGCGCGGGTGTTGTCGAACTCGTCGGCCTTGCCGATACCGAGCACCGGGTTGCGCCGGAAGGGCAGCGGCAGGTTCGGGTCGAGGCGGTAGACGCCGTCGGTCGTGAAACGCGCGGCGAACGGGACAGCGATGTGCCGGTCGAGGTCGAGGTCGATGTCGGGCGTCGGGGCAGCGGGAGCGGTGGGTGGCGAATCCGCCGAGGTCGGCGCGGTCGGGGCCTCACAAGCGGCCAGGCCAAGTGTGAGTACGAGGCCAATCGACGACGCTATCCGTTTCTCGGGAACACCCATGTCTGCCTACCCCACCCGGAGAGATGACCGCATCCCACCAAGGGGCGTCTAGTCGGCCAGCATCCTAAGCGGCACGCCGGCCCAGGCGACAGCGGTCAGATGGCCCATCGTTTACAGAGTCGAGGCGGACCGCAACGCAGGCCGCTGTGGTGACCGTTCCTTTTGTGGAACGCGTAGATAGGGATAGACATGAAGCGTCACCTCCGGCCTCGAGCTTCGAGGCTCCCGGCCTGCGAACCCATGCCAGCGCCTGGGCTCACAGTCGTGAACGGGAGGACGCACCGCGCATGATCTTGGCGACCTCGAGCGGGCGGGCCGAGAGGGCGGCGAGCCCCCCCCCCATCATGGCGCCGATGACCCCGACGGTCGCGACCTCGGAGCCCGCGAAGAACAGGCCCGGGACCGGCGAGCGTGGCCGGAGCCACGGGCATGCGAAGCGCTCGGGCGTAGGCAGGAGGCCGTAGATCGAGCCGTTCATGGGGCGGGTGAAGTTGTGGGTGGAGACCGGGGTCGACAGCTCGACCACGTCGATCATCGGCGCGAGCTCGGGCATGTGGCGCAGGAACTGGGCCAACATCTTGTCGGTAAGTGCCTTCTTGAAGGCTTCGTAGCTCTCGCCACGTTTCTTCCAGCGGGTGTCGACCCAGCGCGAGAAGACATCCCAGGGCACGAAGGTCACGACTTCACCCGTGTGGCGCAGCTCGGGGCCGGGGTCGTGGCGTGGGTCTTTCAGAGACGGGAAGCTGGCATACAGACAGGGCGCGTCCGGGAGCTCGTCCGGGGTGGTCGTGTCGGTCACCTCCCAGTCCTTCTGCTCGGTCGACCAGGTCTCGTAGAACCACTTGTTCGCAGCTGTCGCCTGCGCCTTGGTGATGTCGCCCTTGAAGCCGATGTAGAGACACACGTGGGCGGGGGCGGGCTCGAGCCGGCGGATGTCGGCGACCCACTTCGACTGGCGGGTCGACTCGGGCAGGAGGCGCTCGACCGTGGCCAGCACGCCTGCTGCCGAGATGATGCGGCGCGCGCGGATCTCCTCGCCGCTCTTGGCGATTTTGACGCCGACTGCCCTGCCCTTCTCGATGAGGATAGACTCGACGTCGGTGCTGATCCGGGTCCAGCCGCCGGCTTTGGCGACGGTTCCGAGGAGCGTCCGGGCGATCTCACCGGCGCCGCCGACGGGATAGTAGCCGCCGTGCATGAAGTGTTTGGCGACCAGCGCCTGGATGGCGAACGAGCTGCGGGCCGGTGTGGCGCCGTAATAGCCCCACTGCGAGGCGAGGACACTCTTCAGGCGTTCGTTGGACGTGAGGCTGTCGAGCCGATGTTTCGTCGTCTCGGCAAAGGCCGACGAAGCCCGACGAGCGACGATGCGCTCGGCCAGCGGGCCGACCCTGGGCGGCAGGGTGCGCGCGAGGTAGTAGCCGCGCATGGCGGCGGCCACGTCGCGGGTCGCGTCGAGGTAGGCGTCGATGGCCTTTTCTTCGGTGGGAAAGGCGTCGACCAGGTTCTGACGGAAGGTCTTGGGCGAATCCGGGAAGTCGATGCGTAGCCCATCTGGCCAGTGGAACTCGTCGTAGACGGGGCCCAGCGAGGCCCACTCGAGGCGGCCGTCGCTCAGGTCGTGGAGCAGTCGCCCGGTCATGCTGTGGCGCGTGACCTCGCCGACGGCGTGGACACCGACATCCCAGGTGTAGCCGGGCCGGCTGAACATGTGGGTGAAGCCGCCGGGGACGTAGTGCTGCTCGAGGACGAGGACCTTTTCGCCGGCCTTGGCGAGCAGGGCCGCCGCCGTCATGCCGCCCATGCCCGAGCCGATGACGATGGTGTCCCAGGGGCCCGGCTTGTTCGCGCCGCGTTTGTCCCAGGGCTTGGAGTCGTTTGTGGTGTTGGGCGTGGCGTTGGGGGTGCTGGTGGTTTGGTTGACCATGGTGTCCTCCATCTCGGCTCGGTGATGGCGGTGGGTTAGTCGGGAATGTGGACAGTGTCAACGTCGAGTCGTCAAAACGGCGTCGCATTCAGTCGTGTATGTGGCGGCAACGAGTCATCGCCAGGATGCGATGGCCGTGCTTCGAAGTCGACGAATCGCGCTGGCACGGTTAAGGTATGGCCATGACACGTTCCACCCGACTCGACTCGCTCTCCGCTTCGTTGACCCTCGCTGGTAAGCAGCCTGTGGACACTGACCACGGATCGGACACACGCGAGCGTCTGATCCAGGCGGCCGTCACCATCGCCGAGGAGGAGGGCGTCGCGTCCATCGGCCTACGCGAGGTCGCGCGCCGGGCGGGCCTGACACACAGCGCCCCCTACCGGCACTTCAAGGATCGGAAGGAGCTGGTCGTGGCCGCCGCCGAGCGGGGTTTTCGTGAGCTGTTGGACGCGTGCCTCGAGCGCCAGCGGCGCGGTCCGGACGACTACCTGTCGCGTTTCTGGGCGCTGGGCATCGGCTACTTCGTGTTCGCCGTGACCCGTCCAGGGTTGTTTCGGGTGATGTTCGCGCCCGAGGCGAGCCGGGACGAACGTCTACGTCCAGCCGAAGGGGCGGTCTTCTCGTTGTGCGTCGGGGCCATCGCGGCGGCTCAGGGGGCGGGTCTCGTGGTGCCGGGTGACCCGCAGCGCCATGCCATCGCAGCGTGGTCGGCGATGCATGGGCTGGCGCTCTTGCACCTGGACGGGCTCACCGGATGGGTTGGTCTCGCGGATGATCCGGAGCGGCTGGCAGCCGATGTTTGTGCGCGGGTCTTCTTCGGGTTCTCGGCGCAGGAGCCGCCGAAGACGGGGTTGGGGTCGCGCGGGTAGGCAGGGTTTCCGGGTCAGCGGATGTGGCTGGCGACGCGATGGGCCATCGCCATGACGGTGACCTGCGGGTTCACGCCGAGGCTCGTCGGGACGATGCTGCCGTCGGCCACCCACACGTTGTCGGTGCCCCACAGGCGCCCGTTCGGGTCGACGACCGACTCGGACGGGGTGTTGCCCATGCGGCAGGTGCCGAGCGGGTGTTGCGAGCTGGCCTCGTAGCGGCGGGCCGGGATCTTCTCGAGGTTGAACGCATGGAGCGCGTCGGGTGTCATCGGGGCGGCCTGCAGGATCGGCGCGAAGGCCTCGACGGCGCCGGCCGCAAAGAAGATGTCGGCGACCTTACGCACGGTGGCGGCCAGGCGAGAGCGGGTGTCTTTGTCCATCTGATACGTGACGATGGGCTCACGCGCGCCGGGCACGGACCAGACGCGGCCTCCGCCTTCGTCGTGGAAGAGGCAGCCCATGATGGCGATGTTCTGGAGCTCTCCAGCGCGTTGCATGAAGTCGGGCCCGAAGCCGGGCAGGACGCTGGCGATGGGGCCCGGCGGGATGAAGAGCGAGACGAGTGTCAGGCCCTCGGACATGAAGTGGGGCGTATACGCGCTCTGCAGTGAGCCGTCCCAGCCACGGACCGGGTCCTTGAAGCGGGCCATCATGCGCAACGACGGGTGCAGCGTCATGTGGCGGCCCAGGTGGCGCGTCGCAAGCCCCGAGCGTGAGAGCAGGACGGGGTCGTGCCAGGCGCCCGCGGCGACGACGACCCGTGGGGCGTGAACCGTGAAGCGGTGGCGGGTGCCAAGGCGTCCAACGACGGATGTGGCTCGGGTGCCGTTGCCGTTCATGACGATACGGTCGACGTGCGCGTCGGCGACCACGGTGGCGCCTGATTTCAGGGCTGGTGGGATGACGCTGAGGTCGACCGACAGCTTGTTGCTGTGCGGGCAGCCGAAGTTGCAGCGGCCCTCGCCGACGCAGTCGCGGGTATTACGATGCAGCGGCTGCAATGACACGCTGTGGCGGCGCTCGAGGCCTTCACCGAAGCGGGTGACCGCGGTACTGCGCATGTGGGTCGGGACCTCGGTGACGTTGGTCCAGCGCTCGACGGCGGCGTAGTGCGGGTCGAGCTCACGCTCGGTGAACATGGCGAGGCCACGCTCGCTGCGCCAGCGGTTCAAGACCTCGGGCGGGGTGCGAAAACAGACGCCGCCGGTCACCATGGACGAGCCGCCGACGACCTTGCCCATAGTGACGTTGACCACCGGGGAGTCGCCGATAGGCGCCGTGAACGTCATGCCGCCGTCGCGCCAGACGTTGCGCAGCGACTGGGTGGGGCGCATGGCGCCGTGTTCTTTGGCGGTGATGTGGGGGCCTTCTTCGAGCGCTATGACGGACAGGCCGCGCTCGGCCAGGACCCGGGCGGCGATGGCGCCACCGGCCCCGGTGCCGATGATGACGACGTCGGCGGATAGCGTGAGGTCGCCGTGGCGGTCGGCGCCGCGGATGATGGTGCCGGCGAGGGAGGTCTTCGTGTGGACAGCGTTCACAGGCCAACTCCGTGGGGCAACGGGGCGCGGGGCTGGCGCGTGAGGTGGTGCTCGCGGGCGACGTCCGGATGCTCGAACCAATGGAAGCTGAGCAGCGTCTTGAGCGCGAAGACGGTGATCCCGGCGGGTGTGTGTTCGACGCGGGCCAGCGCCTTCTGGCGTTGGGCGAGCGAGAGGCGGTTGAACGGGCGCAAGGACCCGATGGTCACCGGGCCGAGCGTCGTGACGGTGGTGAGGGCGGCGCGAATGACGAGGCGGGAGCGGCCGCCGACGGTCATGAGGAAGTGGTCGACGTCGTCGACGAGCCAGTGCAGGCGGTCGGCGGGTGGGGGGCCGGCGTGGGTCGCGAAGAGGGCCTCGGCAACGGCGTAGACGTCGTTGTGCCAGGGGATGCTCGAGCGGGCGTCATCGGGGTCGGACATGGTGCGGGACGTTAGCAGGGTCGCCAGCCGATCGCTACGGATGACGCGGCGATGGGCTTCCCGAGAGACATCGACTTTGCGACCGCACTTCAGCGATGGGTCGAGGCGCTTGACGCGGGCGGCGGGCGTGACGACAAGGACCGCATGTTGGTCCTCCTGTCGCCTGCGAAGAAGCTCGATACGACCCCTCTGGACGCCAAGCGGCGAAAGCTCGAGCTCTCCGAGCCCGAGCTGCTGACCGACGCGGCGCGCCTGGCGGCCACGGCGAAGAAGCTGTCGGCCCGTGATCTGTCGGAGCTGATGGACCTTTCGGACAGCCTGGCCGAGCTGAACTGGGACCGCTTCCAGGTGTGGAAGAAGGCCCATGTCTTGGGCGAGAACGACGCCAAGCCGGCTATCCTGACGTTTGCGGGTGACGTGTACGGCGGGCTCGCGGCGCACGAGCTGAAGAACGTCGACCTCCAATGGATGAACGAGCGGCTGGTCGTGCTCTCGGGGCTGTATGGGTTCTTGAAGCCGTTGGATCTCATGCAGCCCTATCGGCTCGAGATGGGGTCGAGCCTCGCCAACAAGAGCGGGCCGAACCTGTACGCGTATTGGGGCGACAAGCTCGCCAAGCGATTGGATAAAAAGGCGAAAGCGATGGCGGAGGGGTCGCGGGCCATCGTGAACCTGGCCTCGGCCGAGTACTTCAAAGCCGTGCCGAGAAAGAGCCTGAAGTCACCGGTCATCGACTGTGCCTTCAAGGAGATCAAAGACGGCAAGCCGGTGATGCTCATGTACTTCGCCAAGCGGGCGCGTGGCCTGATGGCGCGCTTCATGGTGAACGAGCGCGTCGACCGGCCCGACGGCTTGAAAGACTTCGACCTCGACGACTACCGCTTCGACAAGGCGGCATCGGGGCCGAGCGAGTGGGTGTTCACGCGGTCCTATCGAACGATTGCCATGTCGGCCGGGGCGGGCGACGAGTGAACGGATTCGTCGTTCGAGACCGGGGCTGAAGACGAGCGTCAGACCACCCGGCAATCGTAAGGTCCAAGAAACCATCCAATGGGAAGGATTTCTCAGGAAAGCAGGAAACGAGGAGCCCAGGAAGAGACCCCTGAACTGCCTGTGGTTTCGTGCCGCTCCTGGTTTCCTTCGTTCCTGGTTTCCTCAGATGCCCCGACTTTGCGACCGCCCTGAGACCACCCTTGCCAGTCGCGGGTGACTCGACGACAACGGCCGCGTGACCGGCCTCGTCGTCGCAATCTTCGTCCTGACCTACCTGCTCATCGCGTTCAGGCGACTACGAATTCTGCCCATCGGCCGGCCGGCGGGGGCGCTGCTCGGCGCGACCCTCATGGTGGTCGTCGGAGCGATGACCCCCGAAGAGAGCTACCGCGCCATCGACGGCGACACGATTGTGCTCCTCCTCGGGATGATGCTCATCACCGCCGAGCTCGACCAGACGGGCTTCTTTCCGTGGGCCAGCTCGCGGGTCCTGCGGCTCGCGAGGACGCCTGGCTCGCTCATGTCCATCGTCGCCGTCAGCTCGGCGCTCGGCTCGGCGTTCCTCGTGAACGACACGGTCTGCCTGTTCATGACGCCCATCGTCGTCGCCACTTGCGTGAAGGCGCACCTCCCGCTCGGCCCCTACCTCATCGTGCTGGCCACCTCGGCCAACCTCGGCAGCGCGCTGACACTCGTCGGCAACCCTCAGAACATGCTCATCGGCTCGATGTCGGGCCTGTCGTTTTCGGCCTTTCTGGTCGCCATGTTGCCGGTCGTCATCGTCTGCTTCGGCGCACACCTGCTGCTCGCACACGTCTTCTTTCGACGGGTCATTCACGCCGGTGGCGCCACCCTCGCCGAGGCGTCTCGCGGTGCCCCTGCCCTTCCCGTCGCGCCCGATGTCTCTGTCGACCGCCGCCAGCTCGCCGTCGTGGGCCTTGTCATGGCTGGGGTGGTCGTCGGCTTCTTCTTCGGCGCGCACCTCGGGTATGCCGCCATGGCCGGCGCCTCGGCCATCATCGTGATGCGTTTTCGTAATCCGGACGAGACCTTCCGCCGCGTCGACTGGACGTTGCTCGTGTTCTTCGTCGGCCTCTTCATCGTGACCGACGCTCTGCGCGAGACAGGGCTCGTCGAATCCGCCTGGAGCGCCGCCGCACCTGCCATGCGGCTCGACTCGGCCTCGGGACTGGCGGCCTTCACGGGCGTCATGACGCTTGGGTCGAACCTCGTGTCGAACGTGCCGATGGTCGTCCTGACAGGGCCCTTTCTCGGCGAGCTGGGCGACCCTGCTCTGGGTTGGGTGCTATTGGGGTTCGTCACGACCATCGCCGGCAACCTGACGCTCGTGGGCTCGGTCGCCAACATCATCGTCGCCGAGGGGGCCCGCGACCACTACACGCTGGGCTTCTTCGAGTACCTCCGGTTCGGCGCCGTCTCGACTCTCCTGGTCCTCGCCATCGGTGTACCCCTCACCGTGGCCTGGGCCCCCATCGCCCTGGAAATGTTCAAATGACCAGTGCTGCCGAAGCTTTTGCCATTGCGCTCGGGGCGACCTTCCTGGCCGAGCTCGGGGACAAGACCCAGCTCGCCGTGGTGATGCTCGCCGAGCGCTTCAGACCCTGGCCCCTCTTCATCGCTGCGTCTTTGGCGCTCGTCACCAGCGCCATCCTGGCGGCGACGCTCGGCGGCTTGCTGGGCTCGCTGGGTGGGACGGCGGGTCTGGGTCCATGGCTCTCGTTGGCGTCGGGCATCGCGTTCATTGTGTTCGGAGTCCTGGGTCTCATCGCTTTGAAGAACGAGGATGCCGCATCCGAAGCCCCACCGTCAGGGACACGGCTTTTTCTTCTGGTCTTCTCGGCTATCTTCGTCGCGGAGCTCGGCGACAAGACACAGATCGCAACGGCACTCTTCGCGAGTCAGGGTTTTCCCGTCTGGGCCGGGCTCGGGTCGGCCCTGGCGCTCGTATTGTCGACCGCGCTGGCCGTCCTCGCCGGCCGGGCGCTGACCCGTCTCGAGCCTCGCCACAAACGCCTCATCCGGCTCATCGGCGCCGTCGCATTCCTGGCCGTGGGCCTCTACCAGGTCGTACAGGCCGTCATCGCGCTGGTTGCCCCCGCCGAGTAACGGGCGCTGGCGGCGTTGGGGGCTTGAATTGTTCCGCTCCGCGCGCAAAGAGGGCCCATGGATTTGAACGACCTGCGTGAGCACTTCGAGCTCCTCGACGACCAGGACGAGCGCTACCGCTACCTCATCGACCTCGGCAAGCGGTTGCCCCCGATGCCACCGGAGCTCAAGACCGACCACACCAAGGTGGACGGGTGTCTGAGCCAGGTCTGGCTCTATGCGCGCGCCGAAGGCGAAGGTGCTGGCCAGGCGATGCGATTCCTGGCCGACAGCGACGCTATCCTCGTGCGCGGCCTCATCGCGATCCTGCTGGTCGCCTACGATGGGCACCATCCGTCCGAGATCGCGTCTCAGGACCTGCGAAACCTCTTTGACGAGCTGGGCTTTGCGACACCGGTCAGCATGAATCGGCGCAATGGCTTTTCGGCCATGGTCCAGCGGATCCAGGCCGAGGCAAAGTCGGCGCTGAACCTTGCATCGCGCGGCGAGAGCGCATAGGACAAAGCCATGGCGCGCTCCTCGATGGCCCAGAGCCACGCCGATACCGACAACGACCGTGGTTCCGACCACGACCACGACCACCTCGATGAGGTGGTGGTATCGGGGACGCACGCCAGCCTGGTGCGTGAACGCGGCCTGCGTGTGACGGCTTCACGCCTCGCCGTGCTCGAGCTGCTGGAACGTTCGCTTGACCCGCTCACGCATCACGAGGTCGTCGACCGCCTCAAGACGAGCTCCTGGAACCGCTCGACTTTATACCGCAACCTCATCGACCTGACCGAGGTGGGGCTGCTACAGAAGTCGGAGATCGGCGGCCTCGCCCGCTTCGAGCGCTCTGGAAAGACCAATGCCTGCGCCGAGCACCCCCACTTCGTCTGCACGGATTGCGGCACGGTCTCTCACCTCGAGAGCATCACCGTCCTCTTCGAAGGTCGCGGCCCGACCGCGGTCATGGCCGGCCAGGTCGCCGTTCAGCTTCGTGGCAAGTGCGACGTCTGCCCGTAGGGGAAACGGCAGGCGGAGCGGCGCTACTCGGCTACGAACCGTAGCACGTCGAAGCGCTTCGTAGCCCCGAAGGCTTCAACGTCTGCACCTCCCGGAACGAACAGGCGGGACCCGAGCCCCACAGCCTGCATGCCGTGGCGGGGTGCGGGCATCGGCGCCACGGTTTCCCAGGTGTCGGTGGCCGGGTCGTAGGCCTCGACCTGGGAAAAGACGCCGCTCTCGGCCGCGGTGTTGCCTTCGCCGCCCACGACGACGAGGCGCGGTGCCCCGCCTGGACCTGCCACGACGCCGACAGCGATGCCACCACGAGCCGTAGTCATGGGCTTCAACGCGACCCAACCCGCCTCGGTGTCGGCGGGATCGAGGCGCCACAGGTGGGCCTCGACGGAGCCTATCGCTCCTTGCCGTCCACCGACGAGGTAGACCTTGCCGTCGATGGTCGCGGCCCCCGCGTGGTCACGCGCTTCGGGTAGGGGCGGCAAGGTATCCCAACGGTCGAGCCCGGTCCGATAGACGTCACACTCGGCCACCGCCCCACCCCGAAAGCCCCCGAGCAGGTAGACATCGTCCACTACGACAACGATCGAGGCCGACCCACGGCGCCTGGACGACGGCATCGCGGAGACCGGGCTCCAGGCCGGGGCGGCGGCCTCGGGATCGAGGACCCAGCTGTCGGCGGTGGCCGCGAAGTTGAAGCCTTCGAGGCTGCCGAGCACCCAGAGCCGCCCGGCGGCGGCGGCTGCGTTGAGGTGATGTAAGGGACGCGGCAGGTCGGGCCCGGCGCCAAAGGTCTCGGTCGCAGGCGACCAGGTGCGCACGGCCGACACGAGGGTCAGGTTCTCGAAGCCGCCGAGCAGATAGAGCGCGCCATCGAGCGTGAGCACAGAGTGCTCCTGCAGGACGGTCGGCAGGTCGCCTACACGCTCCCAGCGCCACCCAGACCCGTTGGCCGCGTCGCTGTCGGACGTGTCCGGGCCTGCGTTTGTGTCCGATGCGTCGGCTGCGTCGGGCCCATCGGCCACATCGGGCCCATCGGGCCCATCGGCATCGAGCTGGTCGGGCCGCGTGTTTGAGCTATCGGCAATGTCGCCCGGGTCGGCCGAATCGGGCGCGTCCGAGACGTCGGCCACACCATCGGCGTCGCTCTCCGCTGGCGCGGTGTCGTTCGAGCCACAAGCGGAGCCGGCCCAGAGGGCGACGATCAAACAATAGGGTTTCACCCGGTACATGGCCCACACGCTAACACGGGGCGTCGGCTTGTCGCGAAGATGTCCGTGCAGAGGTTCGACGGCGTGCCACACTTCACTTCCCGCCTCGACCTCGATGTCCCGAAATCCCACCTCTGGAGCTGGCATGAGCGCCCTGGCGCCTTCGAGCGCCTGTCGCCGCCCTGGCAGCGTGTCGAGGTCATCAAGCGCACCAACGGCATCGGGGAGGGCGAGCGCCTGGTCATGAAGCTCGGTCGGAAACCCTTCCGAATCACCTGGGAAGCGCTTCATGGGCCTATGGTGCGCGGCGTGTCATTCGAGGACACACAGGTGCGGGGTCCCTTTCGAAAGTGGCATCATGTTCATCGGTTCGAGGGCGGGGCTCGCTCGGCCCTCATCGACGAGGTCGAGTGGGACGCGCCTTTCGGCTGGCTCGGGCGGTTCTTCGCGGGGTGGATGATCAAACGAGAGCTGAAGCGGCTCTTCCGTTTCCGGCACGCTCGGACCAAACTGGACCTGGAACGACAGACCTGGACTCCCCCCATGCCACCGACCCTGGTGCAAACGGTGCAAACGATGCAAACAACGCAATCGATGCAATCCGACCACGAAACGACGCCTGACCGCCCCCTCAAGATTGCGATCACAGGCGCGTCCGGCATGGTTGGCCAGGCTCTGGTCGCCTACCTCACGACCGCCGGTCACGAGGTCTTCCGCTTCGTTCGTCGCGCCGCGCGTGAGCCTGGCGAGATCGTGTGGGACCCGGTCCGCAATGTGCTCGACCCCGAACACCTCGAGGGACTCGATGCCATCGTCCACCTCGCGGGCGACTCCATCGCCGACGGTCGCTGGACGCCCGTCAAGAAGGCGCTCATCCGGGACTCGCGGGTGCTTGGGACCAAGACGCTCGTCGATGCCCTGGCCCAGGTGAAGAGTCGCCCGGCGGTCCTGGTCTCGGCGTCCGCGGTCGGCTTCTACGGCAACAACGACGAGCCGCACGACGAGGCGGACGGCGCTGGTGACGATTTTTTGGCGAGTGTGTGCAGCGACTGGGAGATCGAGGCGCGACGCGCCGAGGTCCTGGGGATCCGCGTCGTCCGGGCGCGGCTCGGCATCGTGCTCGACCCTCGAGGCGGGGTGCTCGGCAAGCTCGTCGGCCCGTTCAAGGCAGGGCTTGGCGGCAAGGTCGGTAACGGTCGGCAGTGGATGAGCTGGGTCGCGCTCGACGATGTCGTGCACGCGCTCGACTTCGCCGTCCGCAACGCGGCGGTCAAGGGTGCCATCAACGTGGTGTCACCCAACCCGCTCACCCAATCCGACTTCGCCAAGGTGCTGGGGCGGGTCCTCTCACGACCGAGCTTCATCCCACTGCCGAGCTTCGCAGTGAAAGCGCTCTTCGGGGAGATGGGGGAGTCGTTGTTGCTGGGCGGCCAGCGCGTCGTTCCGGCGGCGCTCGAGAAGTCAGGATTCCGCTTTGGTTACGAGAGTCTGGAAGATGCTCTGCGGTTGATGCTCGGGCGCTGAAGCGACGCGTGTGACGGCCGCGGATTCGGGCGTCGCTGGGTCAGCGCCAGGTCGGCTTGCCATAGCGGATGTCCGCTGCGGGTGAGCAGCCGCAGACGGCCATCGAGCCATCGAACGAGAGCGCGTGGGTCTCGCAGCGGCAGTCAGTGACGAGCTCGCCGATGGCCTTACCTTCGAGGTTCCAGAAGGTGAGGCCGCCTGGCTCCGGGCGGGTGGCGACGATTAGCGTCTCCTGGGGTTGGCCCTGGCGCTGGACGCGGTGCAGGCCGCGGATGGGATAGGTCGGGTCGGCGAGCTCCACTGCAGGGGCTTGCACCTTGGGGTCCCCGTCCAGCGGAAAGCGCCGGATGGTCGCCTTGATGGCAGCCCAGAGGCCGACGTTGTTGGGGTCGCCCACCGTCAGATAGGCGAGGCGTGCGACGCGGGCCGCGACCGCATCCGAAGACGGGGGGACGAGCTCGATACGGCGGTCCACGAGACCCTCGGTCCGCAGATCGAAGCGTACGAGCCCGCCGCGGTCGTCGCTCACGGCGACGTCGAGCCCGTCGGGCGCGATGGCCACCGCCCCACGGCCACTCATGAGGGCGGCCGAGGTGAAGTGCGGCGTCTGGGCGTCGAGCTTCCAGACGGAGACGACCTGGCGGGAGCCGTCGGGAGCGGAGGTCAGGACGACGGCGGTCTGGCCGAGCCGATCGAGCGCCAGGTCGATGGCGACCTCGCCGGGGGTGCCGAACTCGCCACGCCGCTCGAGGTTGGTGGCGGACCAGGCACGCCAAGGTCGATCGGGCTCGTCAAACGAGCCGCCGACCCAGATGTCGCCTGTCTCGGCGAAGACGACGCGGCCGATCCGGTTTCCGACCGGGGTCGGGTCGCCCCAGAGGAAGCGGCCGGTCGTGAGGTCCCAGAGCAACGACTTGCCGGCCAGGTCGCCGCCCGCGAGATACTGTCCGGTGCCAGAGAGTGTGAGGGTGATGGCGTCTTTCTCGAAACGCGCGATGCCGGCCGGAAGCGGAGGGCGTGGCGGCGGCTCGGAGCGAGGTGGAGTGACGTCGGGTGTGGCGGCGGGTTCGGCTGTGTCCGGCGGCGCGGGGCGTGTATCCGGCGCGGGCTGGGCGACGTCGTTGGCCGGAGTGGATTGGCTGCACGCGGCGAAGGCCAATGTGACGAGGGAAACGGCGAGAACGCTCCAGGAGCTCCGTGTGTGTGTGCGTTGCCGGGGACAGAAGAGACGCGACACGAGGACCTCGACCGGATTGGGTGACAGAGTCGAGCCGACCTCGCAGCCGACCTCGTCTCTTTGTGTCGAAATGGGATGGGGCTTCCCGCCGATTCCGTCAACCCAGGGGTATCGCTTCCGATCCGAAGTGTGGGTCCATGGTCGTGAGATCAGGCGATGGCGGCACTCCGGGGCCACACGCGGCCGGGCGTTACAGGAAGCGGGGTCGGTAACGTTGGGGCCGATCGGGGCCTAGGTTCGGCTTTACATACCCGTGAAACTGGTGTTGCTTTACAAGGCTTGCCCTCCTCGTCGCGTCACGACCCTTGCGGGAGACGCGCTCCCCTTCGGAGAATCGTCATGTCTCACCCCACCTCCTGTGGAATGCGCCGGAGTATCGGTGCTTCCCTCGCTCGCGGCTTTCGCGCCGTGGTCGCTCTGTCTGTCGCCGCCTCCGGGCTGATCGCGATCGGCGGGACCGCGTCGGCTCAAGAAAACGACTTTGTCGTCGAGCAGTTCGAGCCGCTTCCGGCCCAGGGCACGAACATCCTGAACGTCGGCAAGAGTGACGTCATTCGTCACCTCTACCCCTCGTTCGGCGTCGTCTTCCATTTCCAGGACGACCCGTTCCAGCTCGTGGTGCGCGACAATGAGAGCGACATCCGCCAGCGTATCGTGGATTTCCAGCTCAAGGCGGAGATCTGGGCGGCCGTGGGCTTCTTCGACTACCTCGACATCGGCTTCGTGATGCCGATGGTGCTCGCGCAGGAGGCCGGTGACGTCATCACCGAGGCCATCGAGCCGCGTGTCTTCAACTCGTTCACGACGGCCGACCTGCGCATCGTGCCGAAGCTGAAGATCCTCAACGCCGAGGAGTTCGGGGGCTTCGGCCTCGGGCTCGTGGTGCCCATCTCGCTGCCGACCGGTGACAGCGAGAGCTACAACTCGGAAGGGCGCGTTCGTGTCGAGCCGCGCCTCATCCTCGACTACCGGACCGACGGCGGCTTCGTCGTGGCGGCCAACGTCGCGTTCCAGCCGCGCCAGAACCGCAAGGTCCTCAACTTCGAGAACGGCGACGCCTTCAAGTGGGGCCTTGGCCTCGAGGTCCCGCTCGTCGAGGACAAGCTCGCCCTCATCGGCACCGTCTTTGGCACCGTCGGCGTTGGCAATGACGTCAGCATCAGCGAGGGGCGCACGATGCCCATCGAGGCGTTGGGCGGCGTGCAGTGGTGGTTCCTCGAGGACTGGATGGGCAATATCGGTGGTGGCGCGGGTCTGACCGATGGCGTCGGCGCCCCTGACTTCCGGGCCTTCCTGTCGCTGGGTTACACCCCGATGAAGCCGAAGGTCCGCGACGCGGACGGCGACGGTGTGGTCGACGCCAACGACAAGTGCCCGCTCGAGCCCGAAGACCTCGACGGGTTCCAGGACGACGACGGCTGCCCCGACCCCGACAATGACGGCGACGGTGTGCTCGACGTGGCCGACGGTGACCGCGACAAGACGGGCTTTGGCACCTGCCGCAACGACCCCGAGGACAAGGACGGCTTCGAGGACGAGGACGGCTGCCCCGACCCCGACAACGACAAGGACGGCATCCTGGACCTCGCCGACGGGCCGCAGGACTCGTCGGGCTTTGGCTCGTGCCGCAACGCGCCCGAGGACATGGACCTGTTCGAGGACACCGATGGCTGCCCCGACCCGGACAACGATGGCGACGGGATCTTCGACGTCAGCGACGGCGACAAGGACGGAACCGGCTACGGCAAGTGCCGCAACGAGCCCGAGTCGTTCAACGAGTGGCAGGACGAGGACGGTTGCCCGGACATCAAGCCCAAGGCGGTGCTCACCGAGACGGCCATCCAGATCCTCGAGATGGTCTATTTCGACTTCAACAAGTCGACGATCCAGGAGCGCAGCTTCCCGCTCCTCGACGAGGTCGTGCGCATCCTGACCGAGAACCCGCAGGTCAACAGCGTGCGCGTCGAAGGCCACACCGACACGGTCGGCACACGGGCCTACAACGCCGGGCTGTCGGACCGCCGCGCGAAGTCGGTCATGGCCTATCTCGTCAAGAAGGGCATCGACAAGAAGCGGCTGACCGCCAAGGGCTACGGCTTCGACTTCCCGATCGACACGAACGCGACGCAGGAGGGGCGTGACAAGAACCGCCGCGTGGAGTTCAACATCCTCGAGATCGACGGCAAGCCGGTCGAGAACCAGGTCATCCGCACCAAGCAGAAGTAATGTCCTGATTGGCTTGATGGCTCTATGAAGGCGGCTCTGGCGACGGAGCCGCCTTTTTTGATTGATGTATCGAGCACATCGGGAGGTGGCTGTGGCGGCTCGCCAGAAGGCCTGGGGCCAGAAGAACACGGTTCACCTCGGGGACAACCTCGAGGTGTTGAAGACCGTTGCTGACGAGAGTGTGGACCTCGTCTACATCGACCCGCCGTTCAACACCGGGAAGCGGCAGGCGCGGTCACGCATCGTGGCGGTGTCGGACGAGGACGGCGACCGCACGGGTTTTGGAGGGCGTCGTTATCGGACCGAGGCGGTCGAAGGCGCCGGGTCTTACGGGGATACCTTCGAGGACTACCTGGGGTTTCTCGAGCCGCGGGTGCGTGAAGCGCATCGGGTGTTGAAGCCGACGGGGAGCTTCTTCTTCCACATCGATTACCGCGAGGCGCACTACTGCAAGGTCATGATCGACCAGGTGTTTTCGAGGGAGTGTTTCCTCAACGAGATCATCTGGGCCTACGATTATGGGGCGCGTAGCAAGCGCAAGTGGCCGGCCAAGCACGACACGATCTTCTGGTATGCCAAGGATATCCAGCACTACCACTTCGACCAGAGCGAGGTGGACAGGCTGCCGTATATGGCGCCGACGCTGGTGGGGGCAGAGAAGGCCAAGCGCGGTAAGCTGCCAACCGATGTCTGGTGGCACACCATCGTGAGCCCGACAGGCAAAGAGAAGCTGGGCTACCCGACGCAGAAGCCGTTGGGGGTGCTGAGGCGCATCGTGGTGTCGAGCTGTCCGGTCGGAGGGCTGGTATTGGACTTCTTTGCGGGCAGCGGCACGACGGGGGCGGCGGCGCTCGAGTCGGGGCGGTGGTTCATGCTGGTCGACGACAACCCCGAGGCCATCGAGGTCATGAAGCGGCGGTTCGCGGGCGAGACGAGCGTGGAGTTCGTGAAGCCGAAGCGGGTACGGCGATAGTCGTTGGGATGTCGGTTGGGCGGTGTCGGACCTTTATCGGAAGTCGCGTGCCGAGGGGGCGGCGTCGAGGGTGAGGTCGGGGACCCAGAGCTCGTTGGCGATGAGGTTGGTGACGCCGTCCTGGACCTGGAGCGTGCCCGTAATCCCCAGGAATGATGCGGTCTTGGCGAGCAGGGCGAAGCGGTCGAAGACCTGTTTCCAGACGACGAGGTTCACGAATCCGGTCTCGTCTTCGAGGGTCATGAAGGTGACCCCTGCGGCCGTGGCGGGGCGCTGACGACAGATGACGAGGCCGGCATAACGGATGCGGCGGCCGTTGGGCATGGCCTGGATGGTGCGGGCGTCGGGCAGGCGCAGACGCGTGAGGCGTGGGCGCAGCGGGGCGAGCGGGTGGCCACGGGTGGAGTGGTGGGAGGAGCGGTAGTCCCAGGCGATCTCTTCGGCCGGGGTGAGCGGGCGGAGCAGCGGGAGCGGGTCGTCCTCGGGCAGGTCGAGCGGGGTGAGCGTGGCCGAGAGGCCCTCGAGGGTCCAGAGCGCTTCGCGGCGGGATAGGCCAAAGCCATCGAGGGCGCCGGCCTCGGCGAGCAGGCGGAGCGAGCGGAGCGGCAGGCGGACGGCCTGGACGAAGCCGGACAGCGAGTCGAAGGAGGCGGGGGCCTGGAGGTAGGGGGAGGCGAGGAAGGGGCTGGGCTTGCCCTGCCCGGGCGTACCAACGGCAGGTCGGTCCCGTAGCGCCGCAGCCGGGTCCGTCGGGCCTCCGGAGGATGGCCTAGAGGATTCGGCGGAGGGCGGAGGGGACGACCGATACGGCGATTGCGCGGGCGTGGGCGATTGCGCGGGCGATTGCGTGGGTATGTGGGCTTGAGGGGGCGCGATGTAGGGGCTGGGCTTGCCCTGCCCCAGGGTGAGGGCGAGGCGCAGGAGCTCGACCCGGCGGCCTTCGTGTTGGGGCAGGCCTTTCACGAAGCGTAGGCCCATACGGATGGCGAAGCGTTGGCCCGGACCGTTCAGGGGCTCGAGGGTGCAGTCCCAGTCCGAGTGCAGGACGTCGATGGGGCGGACCTCGATGCCGTGGCGGTTGGCGTCCTCGACCAGGGTCGACGGCGCGTAGAAGCCCATCGGCAGGGCGTTGAGCAGCGCGCACGTGAACTCGGCGTGGTAGTGGCACTTGAGCCAGGCGGTGGCATAGGCGACCAGCGCAAAGCTGGCGGCGTGGCTCTCGGGGAAGCCGTACTCGCCAAAGCCTTTGATCTGGTTGAAGATCCGCTCGGCGAATTCGCGGTCGATGCCCTTGGCCTCCATGCGGTGGACGAGCTTGTCGTGGTGCTTCTCGATGGCGCCCGAGCGGCGCCAGGCGGCCATGTCGCGGCGGAGCTGGTCGGCCTCGCCCGGGGTGTAGTCGGCGGCCACCACGGCGAGCTTCATGACCTGCTCCTGGAAGAGCGGCACGCCCAGCGTCTTCTTCAGCACGGGCTCGAGGCAGGCGTGGGGATAGGTGACGGGCTCCTCCCCGTTGCGGCGGCGCAGGTAGGGGTGGACCATGCCGCCGGTGATTGGTCCCGGGCGCACGATGGAGACCTCGATGACGAGGTCGTAGAAGGTGCGCGGCTGCAGGCGCGGCAGCATGGCCATCTGCGCCCGGCTCTCGATCTGGAAGACACCGACCGTGTCGCCGCGGCTCATCATCTCGAAGGTGGCGCGGTCCTCGGGTGGGATCTGCGCCATCGACAGCGTGAGGTTGCGATGTTCGAGCAAGAGCCGGAAGGCGCGGTCGAGGTGTGACAAGGCGCCGAGCCCGAGCAGGTCGACCTTGAAGAGGCCGAGCTCTTCGACATCGTATTTGTCCCACTGGATGACGGTGCGGGCCTCCATCGAAGCGTTCTCGATGGGGACGAGGGTGTGGATGGGCTCGTGGCCAAGGAGAAAGCCGCCCGGATGGATCGAGAGGTGACGGGGGAAGTCCTGGATCTCATGCGTCAGATCGAGGAGGTGCTGCCAGCTCGGCGAGATGTCGTGCCTGCCATCGTTCGTCAGCTGGGCCATGTCGCGTGGGCCGCTCTGGTGGCGGTCGCCAAAGACCTCGGGGGCGGCGGCCAGGAGGCCCTCCTCGTCGAGGCCCCCGTAGTGGGAGAGCTGTTTGGCCATGCGGTCGATCTCGGTCTCGGGCAGGCCGAGCGCTTTACCGACCTCACGCAGCGCCGAGCGACCTCGGAAGCGGATGACATTGGCGACCATGGCGGCGTGCTCGCGGCCGTACTTGTCGTAGACGAACTGGATCACCTCCTCGCGGCGCTCGTGCATGATGTCGAGGTCGATATCGGGGGGCTCGGCGCGCTCGCGCGAGATGAAGCGCTCGAAGAGGAGGTCGAGCCGGATGGGGTCGACGGCCGTGATGCCAAGGCAATAACAGACGGCCGAGTTGGCGGCCGAGCCGCGCCCCTGGCAGAGGATCTCGTTTGAGCGGCAGAAGCTCACGATCTCGAACATCGTGAGGAAGTAGCCGCAGTAGTCGAGCTCATCGATGAGGTTCAGCTCGCGCTCGAGCTGGCGCATGACGGCTTCGGGGATGGCGCCGCCATAACGCGATTTGGCTCCTGAGAACGTGAGGTTACGCAGGTGGTCGATGGACGTCGTGCCGTCGGGGAGGTGCTCCGACGGGTAACGATAACGGATCTCGTCGAGCGAGAATGTGAGGCGGGAGGCGATCTCGAGGGTGCGCGACAGGGCGGCGGGCTGGTCTGAAAAGAGTGCCGAGAACGCCTGTGGGGATTTGAGGTCGTGCTCGGCATTGGGGCGCAGCCGGCGACCACACAGCGCGACGGGGGTCGTGTAGCGGATAGCCGTGAGGAGGTCTTGCAGCGGGCGCCGAGAGGGGTGGTGGTAGAGGACCTCGCTCGTGGCGACGAGCGGCAGACCCATTCGCTTGGCGTGTCGTATCAACCGGGATTCATGGGGGATTTCGAGGTCGTGGCGATGGCGTGCGAGGCTCAGATAGAGGCGGTCGCCGAAGTGATCGACGAGCGGGGCGAAGGTGCTTTGGCAGAAGTCGGCGTCGCCGGGCTCCGACGTGAGGGCGAGGAGGCCGTCGGGTGAGACGGCGAGGATGTCCTCACGGAAGAGCAACGAGCGGCCCTTCTTCGCGCGGCGGCGGCCGAGGCTGATGAGGCGGCATAGCGTCGCGTAGCCCTGGCGGCTCTGGGCGTAGATGAGGATCCGGTCGGAGCTGGCATGGGCGCTGGAGGGGTCGAAGGCCGCTCGATTTTCGAGGATTTCGGCCGCGGCGGGGGCGGTCGTGAGGGTGTCCTCAACGGAGTCGAGGCCCATGAGGTCGGCGAGGTCGCCGTCAGTGTGGTCAGCGGCGGCAAAGTGGAGCTCGGCCCCGATGAGGAGCTTCAAGCCCAGCTCTTTGGCTTTGGTGTGGGCCCGGACGATGCCGTGAACGCCGTCGCGGTCGGTCAGCGCCAGGGCGGGGAGGTTACGCTCGAAGGCGGCCTCGACGAGCTCGTCAGGGTGGCTCGCACCCTCGAGGAAGGAGAAGTTGCTCTTCACCCAGAGCGGGGCGTAGCCAGGTCGGTGGGACGTCATCACCCTACCCCACCCTCTTCGAACCAGCGGCGGCGGCGGCGGTCGTAGTAGATCCAGAGCAGGTCGCCGCGGCGGGTCTCGGCAAAGGCATAGTCACGGCTGACCTCGTGGCGGGTGTGTTGGCCGGCCTGGGTGGCACCCCACCAGCCACCGCTGACGAGGTAGGGGCCGGACGTCTCGACTATCGGGCCCTGCGCGAGCTGGCGCGAGGGCCAGCCGTCGTTGCGCAGGTCGCGGGGGCGAGCCGGGAGCGGCTCCGGGAGGGGGTGGAAGCGGCGGATGAGCGGAGGTGGGGCAACTGTGGCCGGTGGGGAGTCGGTGGATTCGGGGGATTCGGGGGCGATAGACGGCAGGCGGAGGTCGTCGGGGGCGAGCCGGACGAGCGACTGTTGAGCGCGTGGGAGGTGGCCTTCACGAGGGGCGATACGGGTCACGGCATCTTCGCCGAGCTCGGCGGCGATGCGTGCCAGGGCTCGAGCGGCGGCGGCGAGGTCGCGATGCGGTGCGTCCGCGAAGAAG
Source organism: uncultured Myxococcia bacterium (assembly GCA_942493285.1). GTDB lineage: Bacteria > Myxococcota_A > UBA9042 > PHBI01 > PHBI01 > WYBB01. The sequence goes on along the minus strand of OW818691.1, from coordinate 2,221,637 downwards.
CGGGCCTGCTCGGCGGTGGCAGCGGTGTCGAAGAGCTCGACGGCGACGAGGACGAAGCCCGCGGGCGTGTTGGGAAGGGTCGGGCCAAAGCGGGAGCGGACGGGGGCAGGTGCGTCCGCGTGGGTGATGGCGGAGGCCGCGAGGCGCTCGAGGCGCAGGCGCACGAGGTCCAGCAGCAAGACCATCTCGTTGGTGGGGGCGGCGGGGCGGAAGCGGTGGTGTTCTAGCTGGGTCGACTGGAGCGAGGTCTTTGGGTTTTCAAGTGAAACGTCTGCTCGGGCGACCGCCCCGCTCCCGTGGAAGGGGCGGGAAGGCTCGCCCGAGCGATCCGATCGGTCTCCATACGTTTCATCCTTTGTGGTGCCGAAACGTATGGAGACATCAGGTGAAACGTCTGCTCGGGCGACCGCCCCGCTCCCGTGGAAGGGGCGGGAAGGCTCGCCCGAGCGATCCGATCGGTCTCCATACGTTTCATCCTTTGTGGTGCCGAAACGTATGGAGACATCAGGGGAAACGGCGGCGGCGCGGGAGCGGCGCCCCTCGCGGCCGAGCGTCAGGACGAGCTCGGTGACCTTTCGAGAGCCGGCGACCAGCGGCTCGACGAGCTCGCTCAGGAGCGCTTCGATGTGGACGAGGAGCCGGGTCGCGTCGCGTTCGACATAGTCGAGGAGGACCTCGGCCTTGCGGCGCGGCGCTTCGGGCGTGGGTGCCAACGGGACGAGCGTCTCGCCCGACAAGAGGCGGACGAGCTCGACGACGCGCGGTCCCCAACGCTTGGCGAGGCCTGCGCGTGGAAGTGTCAGGAGCTCACCCAGGGTGCGGATGGACAGGCGGTCGAGGCGCTCGCGCAGCGTCGGTGGCAACGCCAGGTAGGTCAGCGGGACGGCGGAGGCGAGCTTGTGTTCGGCGCCATGGCTGGTCATGACGCGGATCCGCGCGGCGAGCGGCGGCATGGTGGCGTTGGTGGGGTGTGGCGGGGCGTGGTGGCCGACGTGTTCAACGCCGAGCGACTTCACCGCGGCATAGGTCCCAAAGCGGGTGAAGCCGACCGCTATGAAGCTGACGAATGTCTCGATTTCCAAGATGTCGGTGAGGCGAAGGGCCCAGTCGAAGGACGAGCCGTAGAGGCCACCCAGGCCACTGGCGTCGAGCCAGAAGAGACCGGGCTCGTCCGCGGAGGGTTCGATGTGGGGGGTGAAAGCGCGAAGCTGGGCGATGACGTGGGCGAGGCCGGCGCCAAGCACGTGCGGCGGGATGACGCCGGCGCGCAGGTCGCGTGACAGGCCGAGCGCGTGAGCGTAGCGCTGTCCCGGGTGGATTCCTTTGCGGCGGGCGTTGGCGTTGGCTTCGAGGATGAGGCCCTGGGGGCGATCCTCGTCGATGACGACCGCCGGGTGGTGGCGCCACTCGGGGCGCTGGCGCAGCAGCAGCTGGAGCTGGAAGGCGGGCAGCTCGAGGCAGGCCACGGCCGGAAGCGCCGCGACGGTGTCGGCCGCGAGGCGGCCCCGCGCGAGCACGCTGTGGGCGCCAAAGATGTCCAGTGTCCCAGCACTGCGTGAAGACATGGTGGTCAACGAAGGCCAGGTGGGGCCCGGAAGGTCTGGGTGAGCGTCAGGCCGGGGCCGCGGCGTTTGTCCTTTTCGACGGCGATCCGACACGTGAGGTGAGTGAACCCGTCATTGTCCACATCGGCCCCATCCGCCGCTTTTGCGTTACGGTCGCGGGCGAGCGCCACGTGGGCGTGAAACGAGACGAGCGAGCCCAGGCTCGGTGAGTGGGCGGGCTTGGTGGTGAGCACGATGAGGGCTGCGTGGTGCTTCTGGGCGAGGCCGACGAGCCGCGACATGAGCGGGAGCTGGATCTCGGCGTGTGGAGCTGAAGCGTCGTGGCCGGCGGGGGGCCGCGCTGCTGGCGGGTTTCGGGTGCGTCGGGCATCGGGGAGCGTGGCGCTACCGTCCCCCGCGGTCAGGGTATCGATGACCAGGAGCGCGAAGGCCCCCGACCGCAAGAGGTGTGTCGCTGCGCGCCCGGCCTCGTTCATGTCCTGCACGGGGATGAACGGCAAGGCCGCCAGATCCAACCCGAGCGCGACGAGGTCTGGGGCGAAGAACGGTGCCGCGTCAGGGGGGCGTGTGGCTGTGCGTGTGCCTCCCGTGCCTGTAGCCTGGCGCCGCCACCCGACCTGGAGCCAGGCCGCGAGCAACCCGCGTCGCTGTGCCTCCCTCACGAGGAGGAAGGCGACTGAGGCGGGGCAGGTAGCGCCCTCCCCCGAGAGCTCGCAGAGGCGGCCCGCTAGCGCGTCGCCAAGCACGACCTCGAGAGCGGCCTCGATGGGGAGTTGGGGGACTTGCGCGAGTGGAGCCGGGGCGATATCCATACTGGACAAATGTACAGTTGTCATCGTGCGCGGACAAGGCCAAAAGCGCCTGTGCGTGTGCCGGGCGGCTGTAAGGCCCTGGTGCACGTGCGATCACGGGTTGCGTGAAGCCTACGGACGGACAAGAAAGAGACCTATGAGAGACGCCAACTGGATCGGCCGCGAACTACGAGCCAAAGATAGAACGAAGCTCGTCGACCTGCTCGAGGCGGCCCACCGCTCCGAGAGCCTCTTCGTCAAGGCAGCGTTTGCCCGCGACACACGCTGGGAGTCGCGCGAGGATGGGGACGCCAAGACGATCGTGACCGGCGAAGGCTGGTGGTACGGGGTCTTGCGGGACGGCACGAAGCTCGAAGCGGTGATGTTCGCCGAGAACCACCAGGCCGTGGTCTACGCCAGCAGCGAGGAGTCGGCGCGGGCCTTCGCGGCCGAGTACTACGCCATGCAAAAGCGGGCGGGGCCGTCCATCCAGACCTTCCGCCACCAGATCATGGGCGAGTCCAAGATGATGAACTTCATCTGGCCGACGCTGAAGGAGATCCCCGGGCGACGGTTGGTTTTCGACAAGGATTGTGAGCTGTTGCGAGGGGACCCTGAGACCGCTGTCACGGCACCTTCGAGCCGCGCCGAGGTCGTCGTGGCGACCCGCAACGACGAGCGCGCCGTGTCCGACTTCATCGCCGAGCTCCGCATCGAGCAGCTCGGCATCGACCCGCGTAAGATCGGACGCGACGTCCACATCCAGCGTATCAGCGACGCCATCGGCGAGGGGCGGGCGCTGCTCGGCAAAGAAAAGGACACGGGGCGCCCCTACTTCTGCGCCGAGATCGTCCCGCTCGACGACCAGACCGCGTCGCTCAACGATGTGTATGTCCCGCCGCACTACCGTTCACGCGGCAAGCTCGTCGCCCAGGCCTTCTGGGGGGCCGCGCGCCACCCGCTCGAGAGCGGCCGCGAGCTCGTCTATCTGGCATCGGACCCGACCTTCGCCAACGCCGCCAAGGCGGCGGGCTTCAAGTCGCTGGCCCGTTACCGCTGGACCGTCACCCACGGCTGATTCGCAGAGGTCGTCTTCTCCTACCCGAGGCCACCACCATGTCGACCGACCCTCTCGATGAAGCCACCCAGCCCGGCGCCCTGACCTTCGACACCATGCCCGACGCGGTCATGCGCGCCCGCATCGAAAAGGCCGAGGCCGCCTTCATCGGAGCGCTCGCGGGTGATGCGCTGGGGTGGCGCGCCGAGAACGGCGGGGTGCTCGTAGGCGTCGAGCCGGGGGCGCCGTTCGAGTTCGGCGGGTGGCGCTTCACAGGCACCACCGAAGAGGTCGAGCCGGGCGGCACAAGCGACGACTCCCAGCTCACGCTGGCCGTCGCGCGCTCGCGGGTCCATGGCGGGCTCGAGGGCGGCTCGGATTGGTGGCCGGTCTGGACCGAGACGGAGCTGCCGCTCTGGTGGCTCTATGAGCGCGGCGGCGGGCGGGCCACGCGAAATGCTGCGGCCTCGTGGGCGCTCGAGTGCGCGCCCTGGGACATCGAGGACCACGGTGCCCTCAAAGCGTATTTTCACGCTGGGGGCAACGGCGTCGCCATCCGCGTCATGCCACACGTCATCGCGCACCTTTCGGGGGCCACCCCGGAGGCGCTCATGAAGGACGTGTTCCTCGATGGTGTGACGACACACGGTCATCCGCGGGCGCTTGTTGGGGCGCAAGTGCAGGCTCTGGCTGGGTTTTTGCTCGCGCAGAACAAGGTGGAGAACACGCCGGGGGCGCTCATCGAAGCGGTGCTGGGCTATTTCCCGTGGCACCCGCCGCGCTCGTTGCCGGTCTGGTGGAAGGCTGCGGACCAGGCCATGGGCTGGAGTCACGAGGCGCAGTGGCAGGACGCGGCACAGGAGATGAAGCGGCTGCTCCAGGTGGCGCAGGTCGCCGTCGAGGGCGGGATGCCGGCCGATGAGGTGGTCGACGAGCTCGGGGCGCGTGGGCCCATGGGCGGGGCCGGCACGGTGGCGGTGGCGGCGGCGCTGCACCTGGTATCGCGTTGGCAGAGCGACCCGCTCGGTGCGGTGGTGTTCGCGGCCGAGTCGCAGGGGACCGACGCGGATTCGATCGGTGCGATGACCGGTGGGCTCCTGGGGCTGGCGCTGGGGCGGCGATGGCAGCCGTCGGCGTGGGACCGGGTCCAGGACGCGGGGTTGGCGAAGTCGCTGGCGAAGCGGCTCGCGATGGGGATCTCGGGGCCGGTGCCGCGACCCGTGCGTGAGGTGGACCTGGCGAGGTTGCGGGCGTCGCTCATGAGTGGTGCGACGGAGCTCGACCTGGACGGGCAACGTAAGGCGAGTGTGGTGCAGCCCCCGCGTGAGGAGAAGAGCCCCGACGGGCCGTATCGGCGCTGGCGCCTCGACACGACCGACGGTCAGCTCATCTACGTGCGCCTGTGACGAGGGCTTGGCGCTGGCAGCGAATCCAGGCCGCGTATGTGTTTCTTGCAGGGCAGCCTGGACCGGAGCCGACGGACGGATCGATTGCCCACCAAAGGCCCGTGACGCGACCGGCCGTTTTGGCTATGACGGCGGCATGATCCGGTCCCCGCTAACGCTTGTCTCCTTTGCTCTGGCTGCCTCCGTCGTGCTGGTCGCCTGCGCGGCGCCGCGTGACCCCGAGCTCGAGCGCCATGTCATCATGCAGCGCCTGAAGGCCACGGCCCCGAAAGCGCCAGAGGCGGCGCTGCCGGCACCGCCCGCGCCACCTGCGAACGCGCCAGCAGCGCCGAGCGCGGCGGTGAAGACCTACTCCAACGCCGACCTCACGCGGATCCTGGCCGCAGCGCCGGGCACGGGGGCGCGGATCTCAGCGACCATCGAGACGGCCCAGGGCAGCATCACATGTGTGCTCGAGGACCAGCGCGCGCCGCAGACCACCGCGAACTTCCTTGGCCTGGCCCTTGGCCAGACCCCGTGGCGCACCCGGGAAGGCACGGACCCGCAGAGCCGCCCCTTTTATGATGGGCTCACGTTCCATCGGACGCTCGACAACTTCATCATCCAGGCCGGCAATCCGACGGGTAGATTCAACGCGGGGCCCGGCTGGCGCATCGCGCGTGAGACCGGGGCCAACGACCTCTTCGAGCAGCCGGGGGCGCTCGCGATGATCGACGACGGCGATGCGACCCATGGCAGCCAGTTCTTCATCACGGCGCGCGCCGACAAGTCGATGGGCGGGCGTTACGCGGCGTTTGGGCGCTGTGACAACCCGGACCTCGTGCGCAGCATCGCGAACGCCGAGAAGCGGGCGGCTACCGACGGCAAGCCGTCGACGCCGGTGAGCCCGGTCCGCATCGAGCGCCTCGTCGTCAATCGTACTGAGTAGGCGTACTGAGTAGGCGTACCGATTTTGCGTTCGGGGTGTCGCTCTGGGGAGCAAGCCGGGCGGCCTCGAGACGCCGGCGGCACCCCGTGTGTTTCATCCGATGAGGTGCCCCAACGCGAAGGGACCTCAGGTCTTGTCGACCTTCTTCGGCTTGATGGTCATCTTGATGTCCGGCTTGACCTTCTGGTCGTTCGGGATGAACCGGATCTCGGTCCGGATCTCGAACGACAACGAAGTCAGGATCTTGGAGACCTCGCCGCCGACGTCGATACCCTCGAGGAACTTACGCGTCTGGTTGCCGACGATGCGCACGAGCTCGTCGCGCCCGCTGTCGATGGCCCCCTTGAGATAGGTCACGACCTCCTTGGGCATGGCTTCGGAGACCATGCCGCGCAGCTTCTCCTCGCTCGAGCGCGCGGCGCGGAACCCCTGTGCGAGCGCTTTGCGCACGGTGTCGGACATACGTCGGGGGCGCTCGTCTGGCCCAAGCCCATCGCTTTCGCTCGGGATTCCGTCGTCCTCGCCTTCGTCCTGCTCGTTCGCCATCGTCACATCTCGCTGTTTCGGGCCGGGACCGTGAGCTTGCACACTGACTCACCGCGTGCGCGCCGACAAGTCGTGATATGGACCGGCCGTGTCGGTACCGCGCACTCTGGCGCACGCGCGCCACGCATTCTTCCGCCTCGCTGGCCCGCTGCCGCTCGGGAATCGGGGCACTGCGCTCAAACGTGCGCTGCGTCAGACCGCTGGCGCGACGGGGATCGCCTCGCTCGTCCGCGCCTGGCGCGCGGCTCTGGACCGCCTACATCAGGCCGGCTTCGGGACCGACGACGCGCTGGGGCATGCGTTGTGGGACGACGACGTCGTCTTCGCGCCCGAAGGTGTCTTTCCCCTGGGGACGACCACGGCCAAGCGCCCGGTCGCGAGCTGGCTCGACCTCGAAGAAGCGCGCCGCTGGCTGACGGACCAGGGCGGTGCGCCAGAGGTGCTGTCAATCATGGCATCTCCCCTGCCCTGGCCCGGCTATCCGTCCGCCCCGGCTGGCCTCTTTGCGCTGCTCGGACCGCCCGACGAGTGCCATGCGCTGTGTGTCGCCGCGGGGATCCCGACCGTGAGTGCGCAGGCTCTGGGGCTTGCGACCCGGCGGGCGCGGGCGGCGTCCTCGCAGGGTGGGCTCCTGGCTCTGGCCCAGCTCCGACGGGTCCCGGCCGCATTCGTCGCTGGTCGGCCCGTGGCCGTCCTGGTGGCGCCGGGGATGTCGATGCTCCCGGTCTTCTGTGGGGCGCGGTTCGCGGTCGGCGGCCGCATGGCAGGCGTGCCCGACGATGACGGGGTCGCGGCGGACGTCTTTGGCCTCGAGCACACCCTCATTCCGGCGGACCTGGGGAGCGGCGACGGGCGTGTACGCAGGGGCGCTGGCCATGACCACGGGCGCGCGCTCGAGGACGCGCGCCTGCTCGAGACCGATGCGGAACGCGCGGCGGCCGAGGCCAATGCGCTCTTCGGGGCGCTGCTGGATGCGGGGGATGCCAGACCGAACGAGGCCGAGCCCGATTCCATCGGCCGCATCATCGACCGCGCGCGTGAAGGGTTGGACCGCGAGCTGAGCCAGAATGCTGTCTTCTTGAGGGCACTTGTGACCGGCCTCGTGGATACACGGCGGTCGATGGCTGACCTGACCGAAGTACGCAGGTTGGGCGGTCGTGCGGGTGCCAAGCCGTTGTCCCAGGCTGCCTCGCGAGGGGCATCGTCTGGATCCGAGCGTCTCGCGGCGGTTGCACGCGCGTTTCATCGCTGCGTCCTGCACCTCGCTGGGACCGAGCCTGGGCCAGAGCTCGCCGGAGCGTCCGCCGGCCTTTTGTCCGATGCGCTCGCCGAGCTGTTCGCGACCTCGCCGTGGACCGCCGAAGACGATCATCGGGCGTTGACGCTCGCGGGTATCGTCGGTCTGGACCTGCCGGAGCTGGCGCCGTACCTGCGCGAGTTTGCGCTTGGCCTGGTCGTCGAGCGGCTCGGTCACGAGGCCATCCTGCAGGCGCGTGAAGAGCACACCGAGCGCCTGCTGTTGAAGCTCATCGCGACGACTGCGTTGCCGGCGTCGGTGCGCGACCTGGCGCTGGCCTGGACGTCGGTGTGCGCGGCCCGCCGCGATGCGCGTGCTTCGGTCCGGGAGCGCCTGCTTTCGGCGTCACACGCGTTCCTGGCTCCCGCTCAAGGAGGGGCGCTGGTCTCGGCCTCGCGGCTGGCTGCGGAACGTTATGCGCTGGCGGCGCGGCTTGCGTCCCTCGATGGGCTCGTCGCCCCCTGGCTCGATGCGGCTGGGCTCGACGGGCCGCTGACGCAGCACCTTCGGCAGCAGACGGCGCTCCATCGGCAGCCTAACCTGCCGGCCTGGCTTGCGACGGTGGCGCTCGACCAGTTGCTCGAGTCGGACGAGAGCGAGCGCCGTCGCCACTGGCCGGCACTCGCGGCGTCGGTCCCGCCAATGCCGGGGCCGGACCTGGCGCTGGGCGCCGTGCTGTCGGCCTTTGATGCTGGTCGCGCCAAAGACCTGCTCATGCGCACGGCCCACGGCGAGCCCCACCACGAGCGTCGCGCCCTGGGTTGGTTGCAGAAGATCCAGGGAACGACGGCTGATGAACGGGCGGCTATAGCCGGGCGGCTCGAGTCGCTGGGCCCGAGCCGCAGCGACAACCCGTGGGAGGCGGACGAGCTCGGTGCGCCGCCGCTGTCGCCCGAGGCCGCAGAAGAGCGGGTCGTGCAGCTGCTCGACGCGCTGGTCGCAGCCGCCCTGGGAGGTGGTGCGCCGCCGGAATCGCAGCCAGGCGGGCCAGCTGCGGCGTGGAGTCGGGCGGTTTGTGCGTTGCTCGGCACTCCTTTGGATGGTGTGCCAAGCGCGGCCTTGGCATCCGGTGGCCTCGCCATCATCGAGACCGAGCCCGGCACCTGGCTCCTCGAAACTACGTCGAGCTCTGAGGGCGAGCGGGCCTGCCGCTTTACGGGGCGGGGCCACGAGACTGCTCGCGCGTCGCCCGAGTTGACGAGTCGTGTGTTGAGCCGACTGGCGCCAATCTTTACACTCGCTCATTCTGAGGTGGTCAGCACGACCCCTTATCCGACCGCGGAAGCGCTCGAGGACGCGTTGACGGGCGGGGACGAGGACTTCATGGCCGCCGTTGTGCCGGCCTTCAAGCGGCGCGAGCTCACGTTGGCGACACTTCGAGGAGCCGTACACCTGGGGCTGACGGCGACCCGCGGGCTCTATCGTGGGCTGGCCGATCGTTGGAACATCGAGGACTACCAGCGTTTCATGGACTTCCTGCGCCGCAACGATGCGCTGCTGGACTACCGCCCCTACCGCAGGACACCGCGCTGAGGGTGCAGTTCGTCGCCCCGGTCTTGCACGGTGTCCGCGGTCGGTGTAAGCGCGGCACCCTATGCAGCTCAACGTGCCTCAGCTCATCAAGTCCCTCGGCCGCTACGCCGCGTCTCATCCGCGGCTCGTCGGCGAGATCGCCCGCCACGCCTTCAACCGCCGTCTGGCCATCCCGCTGGACCTGGTTCGCTGGGGCGCCACGCTCATTCCGTCGGGCGACAAGAGCCCGAAGGACGTGACGGTCATCGCGCAGTCGCCGGCCCTTGGGCTTGGCGCCACTGCCAACATCATGGGGACCGAGCTGCGGGTCGACGCGGCACTCCTCATCGATGCGATCGATGCGACGAACGAGGCCGTGAAGGTCACCTTCCGCGTGAAGGACCTGCGGGCCTCGGTGCTGAACAACCTCCAGGGCAACCTGGCCAAGCTGCTGGCGTCCGGGGCGCTCAACCTGAGCAAGCCCGCGTCGCTGCTGAACTTTGTGCCGAAGCGCCCGCCGGCGATTCTCGAGGCGAAGGAAGACCGGTTCGTGATCGACCTGCTCCGGTTCCCGCAGCTGGCTGAGAACCCGGCTTTCCAGAAGGCGCTGCGCGCCGTCACCCCGATCCTCGCGATCGGCGACATCCGCACAGAGGGCGACCTGCTGCTCATCGGCCTCCGCGCCAACCCGCGCGGCCTGAAGGAATCCCTGCAAGCCCTGCGCTCCTGAGCCTCACCCCCTTCCCGAGGAAGGGGTGAGAGCGAGCAAGGCTACCGCAGGTCCGGTCGGCTCGAGGCAAAGGGGGGCCGCGGGCCGACTGCGGTGGCCCTCTGTGTGGTCATGATGTCGGGGAACAGGTCGAGGTGGACGCGATAAGGCGGCCGCATGTCGCTCGCGCGAGGTCGGCCTGAGCCGGCCTCAGCTCGGCGCTTCGAGCAGCTCGTTCACGCCCGCGGCGCGCTGCGCCCCGTAGAAGCGCCACGCCTTCCACGTCCCCGCCGGGAACATCGTCTCGTAGACGCCCCGCCGGAACGCGTTCCAAGCCTTGCGATGGGCCGCCCTGAACGCCAAAAGGCTCGCCAGCATCGCCTGCAGCCGCCCTTGCATCGCGGCAGCCACACGCTTGTGCGCCTTCGCCTTACGCCCCGCCTCGGGCCCCGCCTTGGCATCTCCGCCAAGCATTCGCTCGGCCGAATGCCACACCGACAGGTTCTTCGCCTGCGCCACCCCCGAGAACTCGCGCCTCCCCGCGTCGACCTCGGCCTTCGCCGCCGCCACGTACGCGTCCACCCGCGCCCTCACGCGCTCCTTGAACTCCGCCAGCGGCAGCAGCTCGTCCAGCTCCCACGGGAAGTCTGACCCCAACATCACGGCTTCGGACGTCATCCCCTCCGGGTCGAAGAAGCGTTTGGGCCGCTCGTAGACCTTGCCCACCCCGCTGCCCAACCCGTCGACCGGCGTCATCACACCGGCCCAGTCCTCCGGCTTCGCCACGATGGAGTCTTTGGTCGGGTTGGCCAGCGTATACGCCACGCAATCGACCAACGCGTCCATGTCGCCGATCTCCATCTCCTTTCCGTCATCGGCGCTCCAGAACTTCGTATTCTCCACGCCGTCCCGCGCGCTTCCGAACCGCCCCATCACGCCGTGGAAGTCGCGCAGAAAATCCGACAAGGTCCCGAGCCGGTCATACACGACCGCATGGTAATGACTCGACATCTGCATCACCGCGATGATGTCGACCCCGTGCTTCATCGCCGACTCGACCAACGTGAACGCGAACGCCGCCTTCGTCTCGTTCGTCGGCTTGAGCCGGAACTCCTTCCGCTCACACACCGGGCTCAAGAAATACGCCGTCCCCGGCAGACGCCTCTTCGGCAGAGTCACCGTGCCCCCTTCGAGCAGATTCGTGGAATCCAAGTTGGCCTCCCCGAATAGTGCCCCGCAAACACCGGTCAAGCCCGATCATGGCCCTACGTGAACCAGCACCCCGTCAGCCAGCAATTCACCTATGATCTCATCAGCCTCCGCCTCATCCGCCCCTTCGGCCATGGCCATCGCGACCAGCGCTCCCCGCTCCACTGGCCCGCGTTCGACCCGACCGACCAACGCCACCAACGCCGCCCCCGAAAACGACGCCACCGGCTCGCCTGCCGCATCCAGCTCGACCAGCACCGCCTCGTCCTCGCCGCCGACCACTCCCAGCGTCGGCAGCTTCCCCCGCAACAACGCCTCGACCGGCTCCCCACCAAGCCCTCGCCGCCCTGTCTCCCACGCCGCCGTCGTCCCGCCCGGTACCGTGACCCCGACCACACATCCCGCCCCGACCAGCGCCCCCGCCCCACACGCCACGACCTCCCTCCCAGCCCCGACAGCAGCCACCGCCTGGCACCTGCACGCAGCCACATCCCGCCGCCGCCGCACGCGCGCAAACGCCCACTCCAGCGCCAGCATCGCCGCCGCCGTCGCGACCATCTCCCGCCCACGACGTGTCTCGACCTCGCGCCGCCGAGCGTCCACCCGCTCCCCGACGTACCCAACGAAGGCCTCGATCAGCAGCCCGCGCTCCATCACCGCCCGGTGAAACCACGGGCTCTGCATGAACGTCATGTGGCTTTGCACCGCCACCCCGGCATGTGCCAGCGCCAACACGGTCACCGGCACCTCCTCGAGCATCGACCGCACCACCCGATGCCCCCGGAACTCGTCGACACCAAAGGCTCTGATGTCATGGCCGGCGATGCTCCGCGCCAGCTCGCCCGCCACCCCCTCGCCCGCCAACACCCGCTCCGGCTCAGCAAACACCGCCGCCCGGAACACCGGGTCGTGCATCATCCTCACGACCACCCGCTGAGCGACTTCGAAGTCCCCCAAGTCTCGGACGTCCCGCGTCACGCCAGTACCTCGCCCGCCCAACGCCCACGTCCCACCAGTCCCTGCCGACACGTCGCCTCGATCCGCTCGAACCCCGCCACCGTCGCCTCGATCGTATTCCGCTCACACTCGAAGACCACCGCCTTCAGGTTGTCCGCCCGCCCCACAAACTCCTCGAACAGCTCCCAAACCTCCGGCAGCGGCGCCCCGCCATGGCTGTCCTCGACCCACCGGTACCCCTGGAAATCCCGCTCGGTCCCACCCGCGATGTGGATCTCGACCACCCGCTCCCACGGCAGGCAGTCCAGCCCCGCCCGAACATCCAGCCCCTTCGCCCGCTGGAACATCGCCAGGTGCGCCAGATCCACCAACAACCCGGTGTCCGCCTCCTCCGCAACTCGCGCAAAGTACTCGAGAATATGCATGCTCCCGACAAAGACCTCGCCCGGCGGGTTCTCCGGCAACACCTCGAGCCCGACCGCCGACCGCAATGCAACAATCCCCGCCGCCATCGCCGTCGCGCTCCCGGCCGTCAAAATCGGCGGCAACAACAACATGTGCGCCCGGTCCCGCGCCCCGAAGTGCCACAACCCGAGGTCCCCACACATCCACGCCGGCGCCACCTTCGCCGCCAACCCCCGGACCTTCGAAAGCCACGCCGACTCGAGGTCTTGCGGCTCATCGAGGTTCACGTCCAGGAAGTGATAGGTCGTCGCTCGCCCGTCCCCACTCCATCGCAACGCGTCGGAATCCAGCCCCTTTTCGACCTCGACCCCGACCTCCAGGAACCGCGCCCACCGCGGATACCGCCGCGCCAGCTCGAACGGGTCGAGCCCGCTCGTGCGCGCCCCATACTCGGTCGAGACGCCGATCCCCAGGACCGGGAGGTCGCCAACCCGCTCCAGGAAGGGCCTCTCCAGAAAGGGCCGCTCCGACTCACCCGTCGTCTTCGTCATGTGCGTCATCTGCAAGATGGAATTCCGTTGACCACGCGAGGGTCGATCTCTACTATCCCGCGCTCGCTCGGCTCGTCCGGCATGCGATCCCATCGCACCCGCACAAACCTTGGCGAACCCACGAATCAGCGACTGCGACCATGAAGCCCTCGGACCTCCAGATCAACGCCTATGAAATCCCCAACGCCGGGATTTCCATCGTCGGCGCCCTCCCGCTCGAATGGGCGGCGGAGTCCGTGCTTCCCGCCTATCGCGCCATCTCGCCCGTCGACGTCAAGCTCGACGCCCAGCCCATCGGCGACAACGTGCTTGTCCGCGGCGAGCTCAGCGTGACCCTCGAATTCGAGTGCTCCCGCACCCTCGAGACCACGACCACCCGCCTCACGACCACCCTGTCCGAGCTCTTCGTCCCCGGCGAAAAGCACCTCATCAAGCTCGATGACGGTGAAGAGGTCTCTAGCGACGACCTCCCCGACGAGCCCTGGGTCATCGAGAACGGCAAGATCGACCTCGAGGGCCTCGTGCGTGAGCACCTCGTCCTCGCCCAGGACCCCTACCCCGTCTCCCCGGCCGCCAAGGCCGTGGTCCCGGCCACCGACTCACCCGTTCCCCTGTGGTCGAGCGCCCTCGATGGCGTCGACCCACGGTGGGAACGATTGAAAGACCTCAAACTCGATTGACGCGAGCGCGTCTCGGAGCGAGTAAGGCCACCCGGCCGACCGCGCCCCGAGAACCCCCGGAGAATCCTCATGACGACGCCGACCAACAAAAAGAGCAAGGCCAAGACCCGTACCCGTCGTGCCAACCACGACCGGATCACCCTGCAGAAGACGCTCATCTGCGACAACTGCGGCGCCGACCGCGTCCCGCACCGCTCGTGCCCGAGCTGCGGCTTCTACAAGGGCCGCGTCGCCGTGGTCGTCAAGCAGAAGGCCGAGGCCGCCGCGGCGCCCGCGCCCGAGTAATCTCGTGCGATTCCTCGTCGGAAGTGACCACGCTGGCATCTCGCTCAGGCGAGCCGTCGTGCGTCACCTCCTCGCCGGGGGCCACACCGACATCGCGGAATTCGGGCCAGGTGACGGCGAACGCGCCGACTATCCCGACCCCGCCCTCGCGGTCGCCTCCGGCGTAGTCGCCAGCGTCGAATCACCGACGCTCGGCGTCTTGATGTGTGGCACCGGCATCGGCATGTCGATCGCTGCCAACAAGGTCGCGGGTATTCGCGCCGCCCTGGTCCACGACCCGGTCACGGCCCGACTCGCAGCCGAGCACAACGGCGCCAACGTGCTTTGTCTGGGCGCCCGCCTGCTCGCCGAACCCTACGCGTTGGAGCTGGTCGACACCTGGCTTGCGGCCCGCTTCGAGGCGCGCCATCAGCAGCGCCTCGACAAGATCGCGGCCATCGAACGCAACCGCTCTGCGACCGGGGACGGCTGACATGCGCTGCCCCTTCTGTCAGAGCTCGGAGAACCGCGTCGTCGACTCACGTATGGCCCGCGACGGGCGCGCGATTCGCCGCCGCCGCCAATGCGAAGGCTGCAGCGAGCGCTTCACCACCTACGAGGTGGTGGAAGAGGCCATGCTCGACGTCGAGAAGCGCGACGGCCAGTCGGAGCCCTTCGACCCCGAAAAGCTCCTCAAGAGTATCCGGCTCGCCTGCAAGAAGCGCCCGGTCGGGACCGGCGCCTTGTCGGACTTCGTCGAGCGCCTCGAGTCGCGACTGTCGGCCCGCCCACGTCGCGCCGTGACCTCACGTGAGCTCGGCGACTCGGTCCTCGCTTTTCTCCGAACCCAGGACCCTGTCGCCTACGTCCGTTATGCCAGCGTTTACCGCAGCTTCGACTCCGTCGAGGCCTTCTTGAGCGAGCTCGCCACCTTCGAGCAGAAGGTGGAGGCCATCCCCGATGGCGACGCGCTGCAGACTTCGGAAGCCGCATCACAGGCGTTCCCCACGTCCGACGTGGAGACCCGACGCGACCCGGACGAAATCGACGAGCTCGACGCCCCGGACGCCGACGCCGACATCCCACGGCCCGAGCTCGACACTTGAGCATGGGCGACCTCGGCTCGGCTGAGTCGCGCTCGCAAGCAGACCAGCGTTGGATGGCCCGCGCCATCGCTCTCGCCCGCCAGGCCACCGGCCAGACGAGCCCCAACCCGCTCGTCGGCGCCGTCATCATCCGCGAAATAACGTCTGGCGACGTCCTGCTGGGCGAGGGTTTCCATCGTCGCGCCGGCCTCCCCCACGCCGAGATCGAAGCGCTCGCCGCCGCCGCTGCCGCCGGTCACGACGTCCGGGGTGCGACGATCTACGTGACACTCGAGCCGTGCTGCCACTTCGGCCGCACGGGCCCATGCACCCGCGCCCTCATCACCGCCGGGATCGGCCGTGTCGTCGTGGCGCAGACCGACCCCAACCCACAGGTCGCGGGCAACGGCATCTCCGAGCTGCAATCCGCTGGAATCGTTGTTGAATCCGGCCTCCTCGAGGCCGAATCCCGCGCGCTGAACCCATCCTTCAACCACTGGATCACGACCCGTCGCCCCTATGTCACGCTCAAGCTCGCGACGAGCCTCGACGGACGTATCGCCGCCGCCCCCGACACCCGCACGACCGTCACCGGCCCGGCCGCGAATCTCCGCGTCATGGAGCTCCGCCGCGCCGCCGACCTGGTGCTCGTCGGCAGCCACACGGCGCGGGTCGACAACCCTCGCCTCACCATCCGGGGCCCCGAGTCGGTCCTGCCGCTTGGCCCCCTTCGTCCGCGCCGCGGTGTCCTCGACACCCGCCTCGACCTGCCCGAAGACCTCAACCTCTTCGCCGACCCCGATGTGGCCAACCTCGTCGTCATCACCGCCGCCGCCCCCGACCACCCACGCGCCCTGGCCCTCGCCGCACTGGGCGCGACGCTGGTCCATACCCCATCTGGTCCACACATCGACCTCGCGGCCGCCCTCGCCCGACTCGGCGCGCTCTCCCCGCGGCCCGTGACGTCGATCCTCGTCGAAGGCGGCGGCCGGCTCGCGGCCTCGTTGTTGTCTCAACACCTCGTGCAGCGCACGATCCTGCACGTCGCGCCGACCTTCTTTGGCGCCACCGGCGTCCCGGCAGTCGGCCCGCTGCCCGCGTTACCCACCATGGCCAGCATGCCCGGCCGCTGGCACATCGTCTCCACCGAGCTCCTGGGCCCAGATCTCGAGATCGTCCTCGAGCCCACCCCACCCGAACCCGAGCCCGCCTGATGTTCACCGGCCTCATCGAAGACATCGGCCTCGTGACCCGCCTCGAGCGCTCCGGCGGCGGCGCCACCCTCGCCGTCCACACCCGGCTGGCCAGCGGCGACCACGGCCCCATTGAGCTCGGCGACTCCATCGCCGTCAACGGCGCCTGCCTCACGGTCACAAGCCACACCCGCACCGCACTCACCTTCGACATCTCGCTCGAGAGCCTCGACCGCACGGCACTGACCACCCTCACCTCTGGCGCAAAAGTCCACCTCGAACGCGCCATGACCCTCGCCTCACGCCTCGATGGCCACCTCGTCCAGGGCCACGTCGACGCCGTGGCACTCCTCGTCGAAAACAACCGCGAGGGCGCGGGCTGGCGCCTCACCTATGAGCTCCCCGACCACCTCCTCACCCAGGTCGTCGAGAAGGGCTCCATCGCGATCGACGGCGTCTCGCTGACCATCGCGTCCCTCGTCGGCAACCGCGTCAGCGTCGCCGTCGTGCCCCACACCGCACGAATGACGCTTCTGACCCACAAGTCGCCGGGCGCCCGCGTCAACATCGAGACCGACATCCTCGGCAAGTACGTCGAGCGCCTCCTGAAGTACGGACGACCCGCATCCGACCCAGCCCACACGTCACCGCACTCGGCGCCAGCGCCCCAATCCGGCGTGACCCTCGCAATGCTCGGCGCCAACGGCTTTCTCAAATAGCGAAACCGCCAATGCGGCCGCCTCCGCAGGCTTCCCCGTGGCAGCATCTCCTGGCGTATCTCTTGGAACGTTGACCGCATCGCCCGGGCTCGCTATGTCGCGGCACGCGCCGGACACCGCGTCTCGCGCCGACCCTCTCAGACAGCTCCTTGAACCCCTTCTCCCAAGAGGAAACGACACCGATGGCGCGCACGCTCGAAGGGCATCTCACCGCCTCTGGCCTCAAGACGGCGCTCGTCGTGAGCCGGTTCAACAGCTTCATCACGGAGCGACTCCTCGAAGGCGCGCTCGACGCCGTCGTCCGCCACGGCGCGACCAGCGACGACCAGGTCATCGTGCGAGTGCCCGGCGCCTGGGAGATCCCACTCGTCTGTAAACGCCTCGCAGAGTCGGGCGCTTACGACGCTGTCATCGCTATCGGCGCCGTCATCCGCGGCTCGACCCCGCACTTCGACATGGTCGCCTCCGAGGTCTCGAAGGGCGTCGCCCAGGTCAGCCTGCAGTCGGGCGTCCCCATCGCCTTCGGCGTGCTCACCACCGACACCATCGAGCAGGCCATCGAGCGCGCTGGCACCAAGGCCGGCAACAAGGGATTCGAAGCCGCCATGGCCATCGTCGAGATGGTCCAGCTCCTCCGCCAGATCCCCCAGCTCCCAACGTCGCCCGCCAAGTCCGGGCCCGGCCAGAAACAATCATGAAAGCCTCCCGCAACAAGCGCCGCCGCGGCCGCGAGCTCGCCCTCCAGACCCTCTGCTCGCTCGACGACCCGAACCGCGGTCCGTCGTCTGGGGCAGGCACCGGCCAGATGGCCCGCCCAACCCCGCCCGGCTCCCCGCGCAGCTCCGCCCCCGCCGTCGCCAACCCGCTGGGCGTGGGCGGCATGCTCTTCCGCGTCAAAGAACGCGCCCTCATCGCCGAGGCCGAGCTCTGCTTCGCCGACGACGACAAGGACGGCGCCAAAGAAGCCATCCAAAGCCTGCTCACCCTCGACTCCCAGCACGAGCTCGGCCAGGAGTACGCCCAGGCCCTCATCGGCAAGGCGCCCATCCCCATCGCCCCTGGCGCCGACGAGCGCCTCGAGCTCGAAGCCACCCGCGGCAAGTCCGACGAGCTCGAGTTCACCGACCTCCTCGTGCGCGGCGTCATCGACAACCGCGACAAGATCGACGAGCTGATCGGCGAGGCCTCCACCAACTGGCGTGTGTCGCGTATGGCCATGGTCGACCGCAACATCCTGCGGCTCGCGACGTTCGAGCTCATGGAGCTCACCGACATCCCGCCGCGCGCGACCCTCAACGAGGCCATCGAGATCGGCAAGACCTATGGCAGCGGTGACTCGAGCGCCTTCATCAACGGGATCCTCGACAAGGTCGCCACCCGCCTGAAAGCCTTCGAAGGACAAATCGCCAAGGCCGCGAGGAAGGCCTGAGCACGTCGTCGCCGATCCCACTCTCGGAGGTCCGCTGGGTCAAGAGCGACCTCAGAGCCCTCGACGACGCTCCCGCTCAACTGCTCGTCCTCTCTGCCTTTTCTGACGAGCGTCCGCTCGAGAATCTGGCCGGCCTCATCGACTGGCGCCTCTGTGGCGCCTTGTCTTCGTGGCGTATGGGAGGCTTCTCGACCGGCGAGCCTCGGCGAGCGGATCCTCTTTCCGACCCAGAGCCGCCTCGCCCAATCGGCCCTCCTCTTCGTCGGCCTCGGCCGCCGCGAACAGTACCGCAGCGACCGCGCCCTGGCCGTCGCCGAAGCGGTCATCGAGGTCGCCGCTGGCCTCCAGGTCCACGAGCTCATGACCGGCCTCTTCAAGCTCGAAGGCCTCGCGAGCCCGCTCGAACGGACGGGCCCAAAGCTCGTTCACCTGCTGCGCCACGCCCCGGGACTCACCCGCCTGCAGCTCGTGGCCGACGAGCCCTCGCAGCGTATGGTCAAGGACGGCATCCAGTTCTTCGGCCGCTGAGGCTCTTGTTCCGGTCGATACGAGCCGAGCTCCGGCGCCCCAGCCCAGAAACTCAGCCTGCCAATCCCACCGCCCCGGTCACGTCCGCCAGGCTCAGCTCGACCTCGACCAGCAACGCACCGGTGAAGTCGACCTGACGCAGGTCCGCCTCGTCGACGACCGTCGTCGCCACCCGCGCCCCGACGAACGATGCCCCGCGCAAGACCGCCCCCGACAGGCTGCAGTCCTCGAGCGAGGCCCCCGCAAAGCTCGCGGCCACAGCACTCGCGTTCTCGAAGAAGGACAGCTCGATGACGGCCGCACCGAAGTCGGCCCCGTCCAGGCGTGTGCGCTCGAGCTTACAGTTGTCGAGGCGTGCGCCCCGAAAGCTCGCCCCTGTCAGGTCGCTCCCCTCGAAGGCCGTGCCCGAAAGCCTGCACCCACCAAGCTTCACCCCGACCAGGTTGGCGCTCGAGAACTCCACCGACCTGAGGTCCTTCGTCCCCAGATCCGCCCCCGACAAGTCCACACGATACATGAGCGGCACGTCCCGCCCCTTCTTCCACGTGTTCCACTCGGCGTCGGGCCCCCAGAGCTTCACGACCCAATCGATGACACTCGTTTCGCCGTCCAGCTCGGCCTGCGTCAACGTCACGCCTTCGAGCCGACACGTCCTCAGATGGTCCACCGAGACCCGCGCCCCCGCCAGGTTCGCCCCGCTCAGGTCCCAAGGCAGCGGCCCCGGCTCCCGCAAGTCCGCCCCCGACAGGTCTGCCCCGCGCAGGTCCAGCCGCCGCGTGCCTGCCGCCGCCGCCTCGCCCAGCGCCCGCATGAACGCAGCCCCACCACCCCGCACCATGGCCACCCACTCACCCGTCGTCCGGATGCTCCCAGCCGCATTCGCCGAAGAATTCGCCGTACTCATCAGTGCTTCCCTTTCGTCACCGGGGCGCCGAGCGCCGACGCGTGGCCGGGCAGCTTGTTGTTGTACATCCGCTGGATGTCGCGCCCGAGCTTGATAACATGCGCCTTCAACACGGGCACTTCGGTGATCCCGAGCTTCTCTGCGACGAGATCCGCGCTGGCCTGCTCGACGTCGCCGCCCCGGCTCTTGATGGTGTTGCCGAGGTCGTAGCCGACATCATAAAGCGCCTCGATCTCCGCGCTCGAGATGTCCATGTTCCGCGACGCGTCACACATGCGCCACATGTACTTGCCGGCTTTGTAGGCCGCCTCGCCGATAGTACCCGAGTGGCGTTGGATCTCTTTCAACGAGTCGCCGAGGTTCTCGTTCACGGCGTTCATGATCTCCGAGTGCCGCTGGCTCACCGGGGCCCCGACCTGCAGGCCCACCACCGTGTGGTTGATGGCGCCATCGGTGATGTAGGCCTCGTTCGAGAACAACGACGCCTCGGACAGCTTCGTGCGCAGGTTGGCGAGGTCCGCGTGGATTTCGGGCTGCAGGAGCGACGAGAACGCGAGCTCACCCGCCTTCACCTGCGTGTTGAAGAACAAGATCTTCTTCGCCAGCGCCCCACGCAGCGTCGCGATGGCCGCGAGCTTCGTCTCGTAGATCCGGTTCGACGCCGCCATCTGCGCGTCCTCGGCAACCGTGTGCTCGTCCTCGCCCGGCTTCTTCGTCTTCGCCGCGATGGCCGAGGCCACGTCGCCTACTTGCCCGACTCCGTGTTTGCTCGGGTCCTTGGCGACCTCACCCGGCGCATCATCGCCAGCCATCTCGACCATCTTGTCGATGAGCGTCTTCTGGTACGACCGCAGCCGCAGCTCGACCTTGGCGAACGTCGCGAGCTTCTTTGTCCGCGCCTCGGGCGGAGAAGCAGGCGTCAGCGCCGCCTTGTGCGCCTCCCACTCCGACGCGTTCATGTACATCCGCACCTTCAACAAGGACCAGACCTCCTGGTCCGCCACGTCGGCCTCGAGCTTGCCGACCGCGTCCTTGTCCTTCTCACCCTTCTTGCCCCCGACGACCTCCTCCTTGATGCCGCCCGCCGGCGCCAGCTCACGCACGCCCTCCTTGCCGACCTCGGTCTTGCCGGTCTCGGCGTTCTTCACCCCCACCGGCGCGTGCATGAAGTCGAGCGCATACACATTGACGTCGTAGACAACGCCCGACTCGTAGCTCCAGCCGTCGGCCTTGAAGAGCCGGTTGAACACCTCGACCGCCTTCTCGGTGTGGCTTCCCTTTAGGTTCACGTCGATGTCGCTGGTCAGCGACGCGCTGCCCGCCGACCCCCACTTGCTGAGCCCGGTCGCCCCGGCCGCGGCATTCACCTCGGTCTGCGCCTTCTTCAAGACCGAGTCGTGGTGCCACTGCCGATACTCCCAGAGCTTACGCATCACCGCCTGGTGTCTCGGCTCCGGCGACTCGGCGAGGGTGTGCTTGGCGACATGCCAGCTCTGCTGACAGGCCCCCATCAGGATGTTCTTGGCGCTGCAGTCGGCGCCGATCGGACTGATACGCTGCACGGCCCCCATGTCGAGGGCCAGGACCTGTTCCATCGTGAGCTTTCCGTTGTTCAGGTTCTTGAACAGCTGGATGCTCTGCTCACGCGTGTGCCCGCCGCCAACGCCTTTGAAATTACGCTTGTCGCCGCCGTTCGCCCGGTCACCGGGGGCCGCCAGCTCGAACGCGCCTTTGCCCTCGTTGGCCGCCGGGTTCCAGGTCTTGATCCCGTCCGGCCCGGCCATGGCGTCGTGTGCGACCGTGGCCTCGAGCATGTCTTCCCGCGGTGCCCGCGCGCCGCCGACCACACCAGCCAGGGCCCCACCGCGCTCGTTGCCGCCCGGACTCGCCGGCCGCAACGCCGCTTCGCCTGCGTCAAACCCTGAAGCACCGCCGACCACCCCCTTTTTGCCGCCGCTCCCCGACGAGGTCGGTGCAACCGGCGTCTTCGGTGTGGGGGTAGACGTGGGGACGGGAGGCGTCTTGGCGTTGGACTGTGATGTCATGGGGTGACCCGGGCGGCGGTTGGCGGCCCCACCTCACTCGCATCCGCTACAGATCACAAGCCATTCGCTCGACTTTCGCTTGACCACTGGGTCAAGTGCGACGCCTCCTCAGACTGCCGACACCACCGCTCACGGGCAGGCGAGCCCAAAGCCGATGAGCGACGCCCTCGTGATCCCGTCCGGCCCGACCCCGCCAAACCCCCAGAGCCCACCTTCAGGCCCGACCCCGAAGGCCGACCCGCCGGGGACACGCGCGCGCAACGGCACCCGTGTGGCCCTTCCTTCGCTCGGGACCAGGTGCGTGACCGACCGCTCCACCCCCGAGTCCAGGAGCCAGGCCTGGTCGTGGGTCGCCCCCCAGACGCCGGTCACCGCGCCGACGGGCAGGGCCCCGATGAGCGCCATCACGTCACCGATCCCTAGCGGCGTCAGCTTCGCCACGGTCACCTGACCAGCGACCACCGCCGCCAGCCGCAGCTCGAGAGCCGCGCCAGGAGCTGGAACGACCCGACCAAACGCCAACGGCCCCGCCGCCAACGGCCACGTCCCCACGAGCTCCCAGGCCGCCCCGGCGCCGCCATCGGCCAGCATCAGGCGGTGCACACGCAACGTATCCACCCCACCGACAGCCACGTAGAGCCCGCCGCCAGCGACCACCGCCCGCCCAGTCGCAAGCCCCCGCGCGTCCGGCACCTCGCCGCCGCCCGCGTCCAGGGCCTCCCAGCGGCTCTCCGCCCCACCCATCCCGAGCTCGAGCCACCAGACCCTCGGCCCGGTCTCACCCGCCTCGACGACCCAGATCACCCCTTCGGCATCGACGGCGTGCACATCGTACCGCAGCGGCCGCGCCCCGGCCGGTTGCCCGCTCCCCAGCGGCGCCATCGCGCGTGTCCAGCGCCCATCTGCGCTCGACCGGACCCACGCATCCGCAAGTGCCGGCCCATCGACCCAGCGCTTACCACCGAGCAACCACAACGAGTCCACCGCCGCCGCACCCGGCGTGCTCGGCGCAAGGACAGGGAGGCCCGCCGCGCTCACCAGGGTCGCCTCGACGCGCCCAGCAGGCACCGCCAGCTCCACCCGCTCGACGAGCTGCGTTGGCTCGCCTTCGCCTTCGAGTGTGACCGGCGTGACCTGGAACACGCGCCCGCCGTTCGTGCGGCCGACCGCCCCTTCGAGGAACAAGGCGTCGACCCCGTCGAGCCGGGTGTCGGATCGTTCCATCCTCCGGTCGACCACGAACACACCGCCCCGCGACCCGACCTGCGGCCCTTCAACGACACTCGCCGAGAGAACGACCTCACCGGCGGCGTTGCGCTCGATCACGAGGCGGTGGCTCTGGCCGCCCGCCAGCGCGAGGACATGCAGGACGGCGAGGACATGCCCGACGTCGCCGCTCGACCCGCCCAGCGCAGGCTCGACGACGCGCGCCCACAACCCCGGCGCGACCGCTCCGATGAGCCCGTCGCCAACCTCGGGCGCCCCAGCCGGCATGTGTTGCCCCGTCGCCACCGACACCAGCTCCCAGCCGGACACGCCAGCGCCACCGAATCCGCCGCTCAGGACGACCCAGCTCTCGCCGTCCCAATCGAACGCGGCCGCCGAGTGCCCCCAGCGCCAAAGGCCCTCGCCTGCAAGCACCCTCCAGCGGCACAGGAGCGCCCCCTCACGACCGGTCGCCGGCACGAGCTCGCCCACCAACGTCACAGGGATCTCGACCCCACCCGTCCGACCCGTCCCCGGCAAAACGACCCCGCCGTGCAGGACGAGTCGCCCATCGCCGAGCGCCGACACGGTGTGCCAGCGCCTCGCCAGAATACGGTCCGCCACGGCCGCCGGATAGAAAGTCCCAGTAGTTACGGACTCGAAGACCTTCTGCTCGACCACCTGCCAGGTGCCAGTCCGAGGCTCGAAGGCCCACATCGAGGAGACACCCTCGCCGTCGTCGCCCACATCGTCACGCGTCGCGCCGAGCGCCTCGAACCCTCCGTGCACGAGTAGCCTCGAGTGCCTCGGCTCCCAGACCACGGCGTGACCACCACGGGCCGGAGGCTCGCCCGCACCGCCCGCGCCGCCCGCTCCGCCCGTGCCGGCCGTCCCACCGACTGGCACCTCACGCCAGCCCTGGACCTCGTCGAAGCGCCACAGGTCGCCGAGCAGGACGGCAGTCCCCGCCGCCCCCGTCCCGATCCCGCCGAACACCCAGGCCACCCCCGGCGGCTCCACGGCGGCCACAAAGCCGGCCCGGTCGGGCGGCCCGCCACCCAGGCGCACAACCCCTCCGGTCGGCTCACGCGCCTCGCCCTCGTCGGTCACCCCGTCGCAGTCGTTGTCGAGCTCATCGCAGCCCGACTCGACCGCCTGGAAATCGCCCAGGGCGTCGGCTGGGCACACCCACTGTGCCCCCGAACAAACGCCCTCGCCGATCGCCGCCGCACACACACCGACCTCGGGGCAGGCCGGAGCCCCGACCGCGTCCTCGTCCGTCGACCCGTCGCAGTCGTTGTCGACCCCGTCGCAGACCTCGGCGCTGCCCGCGTCGGCCGAGCACACGAGTGAGCGCCCATCCGCCGCGCACACAAAGAACCCGCCGACGGTCGCGCACAGCCCGCTGCCGAGGCACGGCTCGCCGATGGTGGTGGCCGCACTGGTCCCACCATCGCCGCCCTCGCCGCCAGCCTCGACGTCTGGCCCCCAGAAGTCCTCGTCGGTGAGCCCGTCGCAGTCGTCGTCGCGCCCGTCGCAGCTCAGCTCGACCTCGGGTCGGGTCCAGCCCTCGGCCCCGTAGAGACAAACCAGGCTGCGGGCCGCGAAGTCCATCGGTTCACCCGGTTCTCGCGGCGCCCCGCCATCGTCGACCACACACTCCGCGCGCACGGCGACCTCGCCGCACACACCGAGCCGCCCACAACCGGCGACGACATCGCCCACTTCATCCGTCGTCCCGTCGCAGTCGTCGTCGAGCGCATTACAAACCTCGGGCGTGGCCTGCGCCAACCCGGGACAGACGGCCACGCCGCCAGCACAGCTCACGACCCCGCCGCTGCACACCCCACGCCCACAGGGCTCGCCGACGGACAACATCGGGCCACGGTCGTCGCGCCAGGTCAGCCCTTCGTCGGTCCGCCCGTCGCAGTCGTCGTCCGCGCCGTTGCAGACCTCGTCGAAGCTCTTGTCCCCGCTCGCTCCCGGCTCGGTCGAACAGACACCATAGAACCCGTCGCCCGCACACTCGACGAGCCCCGTGACGAGCCCACACGCTCCACGCGCGAAACACGGCTCACCAAACCGTTTGACCGTACCGCTCCCGGGCTCGATCCAGCCGATCCCCTCGTCGGTCTGGCCGTCGCAATCGTTGTCGACCCCGTCGCAGTCGATGTCCACCGCATCGCCGCCGGGCTCCGAGCCCGCGCGATCAACCGAGCACACGACCCCTCCCGCGTCCGAACACTCGACGACCCCGACCTTCTCGGCGCACGCCCCGAGGCCTACACAGGTCTCGCCCAGGCGCTTCGCCTCGCCCGTCGACTCGAGGTAGACGAGCCCCTCGTCGGTCTGGCCGTCGCAGTCGTTGTCGCGCCCGTCGCAGCTCGCCTCGGCCGCCTCGAAGCCAGGCACCTGCCCGTAATCGCAGATGATGGTGTCTTCGCACCGCGCCGTCACCGGCCGCCCATCGCAAAGCCCAGCGCTGCGGCACATGGCCTCGACCAGCTCGTCCGCCCCGGCTTTCGCACCCGAGCCGTCGAGCTCGTCGGGCAGGCAGTCGCCGTCTCCATCCGCGACCCCGCTCTCGATCGCGTCGATGACCCCGTCACCGTCCCGGTCGCGAGGGCTCCTCACCCCACCCGACCCGAGCTCGTCCGGGTCCGAGACGCCGTCGCGATCGGTGTCGCGGCTCGTCGGGCTCGTGCCGACCCGCCGCTCGTCGCTGTTGACGAGCCCATCGCCGTCGTCGTCGGCCGCGCCCTCCCGGCACCCGGCCCAGCAGAACCCGCTCAAACACTCGTCGTCGGCGGCACAGGCCTCACCCTCGCTCGCCAGGCGGTCGTCGTGACACCCACCCAGGCCGACGGCCAGCCCTACTGCCAAGCAGACAACCAGCGACCAAAGCTCGAACGCCACCCGAGCGGCTCGCCCGCGGACAGAATTCAAGCCCGACACATGCTCGTGGATCGACACCCTCACGGCTCGACAATGCCGTCCAGAGCCGCTCACCGCAAGCAGGCCTTGCACCGGGGACCCGACTCGGCCCACGGTGACGCATGACCGAGCCCCGACAACGGCACATCCACGACCCTCACCCGACCCGAACGCGGCCCCGCACCACCGCGCCCCGGCTCATGCTGCGGGCCTTTCCGCTCGCCCTCGCGCTCATGGTTTCATCAGCCATGGCGGCCCCCGCCGTCCGCGCCGATCCCGTCCCGACCCCGACCTCCCCGACCGACCTCCCACCCGTCCCGGAGCCCGACAACCAGCGCCCCTGCCGCCCGCTCGGCAAGAACGACACGCTGCGCCTCGACGCCGCCGAGCTGCCGCTGTCCGACCTCGTGCGGATCGTCTCGTGCGCGCTCGACCGCAACCTCATGGTCACGCCACCCACGCTCGGCCAGGGCCTCATCACCATCTTCGCCCCGCGGCCCTTGACCCGCCAGGACCTCCTCACCGTGTGGCACACGGCGCTCGCCGCCAACGACCTCCTCGAAGAGCGCCGCGGCGCGCTCTACCTCGTTCGCCCCGTTCGCCCGACCCCAAGATGACATTGCACCCGGCCCTCTTGACAGGACCGGGCACTCGGCGACAGTCCCGGCATGGACATGGATGACAAGACGATCCCCGAGTCGCCGCTCCCCCGCCTGCCGCCCCACCACGCTGGCCACAACACCAACCCGCAGGACACCCTCGACGGCCTCGAAGCCGCCCTGCGCCCAGCGCTCTACGCGATCCACTCCGACTTCGCGCGTGGCATGCAGGTCGAGTTCGAACAAGCCGTCATCGTCCAGTGTGTCCTGCAGATCCTGATGGCCAAGGGCCTCGTCCGTAAGGAGGAGCTCGACCAGGTCTACCCGACCCTGCGCAAGACCATGGCCGAGCTGCGCGCGACCCAGCTCACCGGCCCCCGCCTCTACCAGAGCCTGGACGACCTGACCGAGCCGGTCGGCCTCGACTGCTCGACCCACTACGACGCCTGCGGCGCCGCGTGTTGCACCTCGTTTTCGGTCGTGCTCACCGCCCAGGAGGCCGCGTCCGGCAAGTACAAGTGGGACATCGCCTTTCCCTATAGGCTGCTGGTCGACGAGGTCGGCACCTGCGTCTACTTCGACCGCCCGACCCTACGCTGCACCATCTGGAACGACCGCCCCGCCGCGTGCCGCACCTTCGACTGCCGTAAGGACAACCGGATCTGGGACGATTACGAGGGCCGCCGCGTGGCGCTCAGCGCCATGGAAGCCAAGGCCCGCATGTTCGCCGAGCGTGAGAAGGCCAAGACCCAGGCTGGCTGATAGCCGTGACACCACACGGTGCGCCGCGCGGCACGCGGCCAACCCGGCCTACTCGCGACGGACGTGGGGGTCACGCTTGGCGACCTTGCCCCACAGCATCTCGCGGTAGGTGTCGAGCGCGATGTAAGGCTGCTCCCACGGCTTTCGTTCGACCTTCTTCTCGTCGGGCGCGAGCGCTCCAACCCGGTCGAGGAAGTACTGCATACGCTCGTAGGCGGCCTCGGCTTGCTTCACGTAGCGCTCATAGAAACGTTCGATGCGCGCGTGGTCGACCGCCCCGCGGATGGTGATCGGGTCCTGCGCCCGCACGATGGCGAGCCGCCCGTCGCGATAGAACGTCGCCTCCCACGGCTTGCGCCCACGCAGCTCGGACTGCAGCTCGACCAACGCCTTGGCGAGCTCGTTCTTCTTCCAGACGGGTGGCTGCTCGTTGCCAAAGACCTCCTCGGCCAGCGCCAGGACGTCCATCACGCGTGTCCTCACCGCCTCGGGCGCACGTTTCTCGATCCGCTTCCAGAGGCCCGTGATCTCCTTGTGCGCGGCGCGAATCACCTCGGGGTTGATGGGCGAGTCCTCGGCGTCACCCGGGGTCACGCCCAAGATCTGGGCGCTTTGACCGGCGCCGCTGCCCTCGCCGCCCTCGCTGCCCCCGATTCCCCCGGTTCCATCGGCCGGCTTTGCCGCCTCGTCCCCGACTGTCGTGTCGTCCGTCTTCACGACACGACTCTAGGCGTAATCGTGGCCACACGCCAACCCCAACACCCGCGCCAACGACGCCATCACCTGCACGCCCCACGCACTATGAGCGGCCGCTGCGCCTCGTTGTGGGCGAGCCACCGCATACGGATGTCCTCGTCCACCCCGCCGGCCTCCAGCGTCTCACGCAGGATCTCGCGTCGCCGGTCGAAGTGCGCGCCCAGAATCGGCGGCACGCTCGCAGGCGCATGGGCCTCGTTCATCGGCCGGCCGTTGTACGCACCGAGCGCGGTGGCGCCTCCGAGGTGCTCGATGGCGAACCGCAGCTCGAGCTCACGGATGCGCCCGAGCTGCCGCCCCACAAAGAAGAAGCCGATCATCGGGTCGACGAAGACTGCATCGAGGAAACGCTCCATCAGGTCGCGCACCTTCGCCTCGCCAAGCCGCTCGAGGTCGGACAACGGCGCCGCCGTCCACTCGGGCGACGGCAACAGCGCAGCGCCAGCGATCGCCAACCTCAAAGGGTCAGCCCGAGCGACGTCGCGACCGTGTACATGTCCTTGTCGCCGCGGCCGGACAGGTTGACGACGATGTGTTTGCCTTGGCCGAGCTCGCCCGCCCGCTTGATGGCGTAGGCGATGGCGTGGCTCGTCTCGAGCGCCGGGATGATGCCTTCGAGCCGGCAGGTCGCCATGAACGCGTCGAGCGCCTCGGTGTCCGTCGCGGCGACATAGCGCACCCGCCCGCTGTCCTTGAGCCACGCGTGCTCCGGGCCGACGCCCGGGTAGTCGAGGCCGGCCGAGACCGAGTGGGTCTCGAGGATCTGCCCGTCGTCGTCCTGCAACAGATAGGTCTTCATGCCGTGTAGCACTCCGACCGAGCCACCCGTCAGCGTGGCCGCGTGCTGCGAGGTGTGCAGCCCGTGGCCGGCCGCTTCGACGCCCGTCAACGCGACACCCACGTCTTCGAGGAAGGGATGGAAGATGCCAATCGCGTTGCTGCCACCACCCACACACGCCACGACCTCGTCGGGCAGGCGCCCGAACTTGTCGATGCTCTGGGCCCGCGCCTCTCGCCCGATGATGGACTGGAAGTCGCGCACCATGGCCGGATACGGGTGCGGGCCAGCCGCCGAGCCGATGACGTAGAACGTGTCGTGGACGTGGCGGACCCAGTCCCGCATCGCCTCGTTCATCGCATCTTTGAGGGTCTTGCTGCCCGACTCGACCGGGAACACCTCGGCCCCGAGCAGCTTCATCCGAAAGACGTTCTGGCGCTGGCGCTGGATGTCTTCCGACCCCATGAAGACGAGGCACGGCAGCCCGAAACGCGCCGCCACGGTGGCCGTCGCGACGCCGTGCTGGCCGGCCCCGGTCTCGGCGATGATACGGGTCTTGCCCATGCGGCGGGCGAGCAGGACCTGGCCGATGCAGTTGTTGATCTTGTGCGCGCCGGTGTGGTTCAGGTCCTCACGCTTGAGCCAGATATGCGCGCCGCCGCCCTGCTCGGTCAGGCGCGGGGCGTAGGTGAGCGGGCTTGGCCGACCGACATAGTCGGTGAGCAACGCGTCGTACTCGGCCTTGAACTCGGCCGTCGGCACGATGGTGCGCCAGGCCTCTTCGAGCTCCTGCAGGTTGGGCACGAGGATCTCGGACACATAACGACCGCCGTACTGGCCAAAGCGCCCGTTGGCGTCGGGCGAGTCAAACGAGGCTTCTGCGTGCGGCAGGTTTGGGGCCTGGTTTGTGGCCTGGTTTGTGGACTGTCGGGCGGGCTGGGAGGCGTTGGCGGCAATAGACATGGGAGCGACGATAGACACGCACCCCCGGTTCGGGCAAGGTCTTCGGCCATGAAGCTCGTTGTCGTGCTCGTGCTCTCGACGGCCTCCTTGTGGGGCGCCAAACATCTGGTCGCTTCGAGCGACGCCCAGGCCCGTCCGCGCGGTGAGCCGCCGGCCACGCCTGAGCCAACGCCGACGCCGGCGCCGGCTGAGGCCCCTCCGGCGACCACACCCGAGGCGCCCGCGACGCCGGAGGCCACGACCCCGCCGTCGGAAATCCGTGTGCCGACCGAGCTCGAGCTCCGGCGCGACAGGGCCCGGGCGCTCGTGAAGCGCGGCCAGGACCTCGCTGGCCTGCGCCAGTTCGACGAGGCGCTCGCCGCCTTCCGCGCAGCACTCCAGGCCTATCCGGCTTATCCCCTGGCCCAGTACGAGCTCGGCATCACGCTGGTAGAGACGAAGGACCTCGTTGG
Organism: uncultured Myxococcia bacterium; assembly: GCA_942493285.1. Taxonomy (GTDB): domain Bacteria; phylum Myxococcota_A; class UBA9042; order PHBI01; family PHBI01; genus WYBB01. The sequence goes on along the minus strand of OW818691.1, from coordinate 2,191,407 downwards.
CGCCGAAGCCAACCTGCGCCAGGCCATCGCCCTGGCGCCCGAGTTTTTCCGCGCCCACCAGGCTCTCGGCGAGGTCCTGCGCCGCCAGAAACGTTTCGACGACGCGCGGCTGGCTTACCTCGATGCGGTCAAACACGGCCCCAAGGACACCATCGCCTGGCACGGCCTGGCGGCGACGCTCAAAGCGCAGAAGAACGAGCCCGAGGCGCTGTGGGCGCTCGAGTCGTTGCTGGCAGCCTCCGAGAACGCCGAGGCCCCGGTCGCCGTCGAGGCTCGCAAAGAAGCCGCAGCGATGATCGCCCGTGGGGTGGTCGCTAAAGCTATCGATATCGGTCCGGCCGAGCCGGTCGTCGCGGAGCCCGAGCCCGAGCCCAATCCGGAGTCGCCCGAGACGCCGGCCGAGACGCCTGCAGAGCCGGTCGTCGCGGCGAACCCTGGCCCGCTGAGCCGCTACGAGGGCGACAAGGCCTTCGCCGAGCAGCGGTACCTGGACGCGCTCAACCACTACATGGCCGCCTGGCATGTGCTCGTGCCGCCGCCCGTGAAGGCGGAGCCGACGCCTGAGCCACCAGCCACAGAGCCCACGCCCGCCACCGAAGCCACGCCCGCGCCCGGCGACGCGCCCGCGCCCACGCCCACGCCCGGCGACGCGCCTGCGCCCACGCCCGCGCCCGCCGACGCGCCCACGCCCGAAATGGCGCCCACGCCCGAGCCTGCGCCCACGCCCGAGCCCACGCCCGCGCCGACGCCCGAGCCCACGCCCGCGCCGACGCCCGCGCCCGAATCCGAGCCCAAGGGCGACCCCGAGCTCGCCTACCGCATCGGCGCCACCTACGCCGTCATGAACGACAACCTCCCGGCCATCCGCTGGTGGAAGCTTGCACTTTCCCTCGACCCCTCGCGTGAGCTCATCGCGCGCCACCTGGGTATCCTCATGAGCCGGGTCGGCCAGAAGACCGACCGCCCTCCGCTGAGCGCCGCCCACCTCATGGAGCGCGTCAAAGCCCTGCTGCTCGCGGGCGACGCCGCCAGTGCCTTCATCCTCGTCCAGAACCGCGACGACGTCGGGGCTGGCCACATGGAAGCCGAGTCCCGCCTGCGCCTCGGCGACTACCAGCACGCGCGCCAGATCTTCGACGAGCTGCTCGCGGCCGACCCCGAAGACCGCATCGCCCGCGCCGGCCTGGGCGAGGCGCTCTTGAAGCTCGGCCTTAACGAGCCTGCCGGCAAGGCTATCGAGACCTGGATGGGCGATAACAAAGCCCGCCCCGAGACCTTCATGGTGCTCCGCCGCGGCGAGCTCGAAGCCCGCCTGCTCGCCCCCTACGAGCCCGAAGACTGAGCTCCATCCAGACCCGGGTCCGACGCCGCTCACAACCTGAGCGGAGCTGAGCCGCCGCGTTCGATTTCTTGTAGGAGCTCTGCCGAGCTACCGGAGTCCGCCACATGAACCCACTTGGAATTCTCGCTCGGGGTCCGTCGCTGGTGGCCCTCGCCGTGCTCGGCTTCACAACGAGCGCATGTGGCACGGGGCCCGGCGGGATCGTACGCGCTGGGGCTGGCGGTGACGACCGGGTCGCACGGCCGGCCACGGACGATTGGCGCCCCTTGTCCACGACGCGCATGACACCCCCTCCCGCACCCGGCATCGCCGCCTCTACCTTCGACATGTTCTCGGACAAGCTGACCGTCTGGGTGACTCCGCTCAAAGAGGGCACCGCAGGCGACGCCGGCCCACTCGCGCTGCACCTCGAGCTCGTCGGGAAGGACCGTCGCGCCGAGACGAAGCCCATCGCCGCGCTCGGGCTCTGGAAGGACGACACCCCGATCCCGGGCCGATTTCGGGTGCGGTCGCTCGCCCAGGAGCGCGGGGGGATTCGGATAGCGCTGGTGCTCCCCGCCACACCTGCTTTCACGCAGACCCGGGGCCGGGCACCTTTCGAGGCCGTGCTGCGGGCGGCGTCGGCGTATCTGAAGAAGCTCGCGCCGGCGGTCGAAGTGTCGGTCTTCTTCTACGACGAGGACGGACTCGAGCCCGTCGTCCGCGGGGTCGCGCCAGGGGGCGCGCTCGAGACCTTGCAGGCCCCGAGCCCCCAGGGTTCGAAGCGGTCTCCCGGGCGGCCACCCACCGCTGCAACGAGCGGCCCGCAGCTCTACGCATCGCTCACGCACGCCATCGACGACCTGGTCTCACAGGGGCAAGCCGGTGACGACATCACCTTCAAGTCGATCCTGGTCCTGACCGACGGCGTCGACGCGACCCGTGGTGACCTGCAACAGCTCACCGCGGTGCAGCGCACGCTGAAGGACAAGGCCTCGCTCGCAAACGTGTCCATCGATGCCGTGCTCGTGGACGTGAGTGGCGACGAACAGCCTCTCTCCGAGGCGTTGTTCGTGGCGAATCGGCATGCGCTGCCGGGTGCCGCACCCGACGCCTGGGTCGTCGCGGTCGAAGCCGAGGCGGAGTTCACCAACCACCGCAAGTTGGTCGCCTTCGAACCTGAGCCCGAAGCGCTGGCCTCGACCAGAGGGCTTCTCTGGCTCGAGGTATCGACCGACGACCAGAGCGCCCGCACATCGGAGTTCGTGTTCCCGCTGCCCCGATGATCGCGGACGCCTCGCCACAATCGCCATCGTCGTCTCCACGCGTTTCGGCACCACATAGGATGAAACGCATGGAGACCGATCGGATCGCTCGGGCGAGCCTTCCCGCCCCTACCCGGGAGCGGGGCGGTCGCCCGAGCCGACGTTTCCCCTGACACATCACCCGCGAGAACGACCTCGAGCTGCGCTCTGTCGAAGAGGTCGACCTCGCCCAGGACGTCTTGTACCGGTCGACCAACGTTGCGCCCTGCACCAAACCGCGCCCCTATCGACCTGGCCCTGGACACGACTCCCAACGGAGCCCGACATGACTCACGAGCACACGACCCCCGAGACCGACTACGAGGTCTTTGGCTCGGACGGCCACCTCGTCAAAGCCTGGACCCGCGGCGTCATGGTCGACCCGAAGGCGAAGGAGCAGCTCCTGAAGACCGCGCAGATGCCGTTCATCCACAAGTGGGTGGCCGCGATGCCGGACGTCCACGTCGGGATCGGCGCCACCGTCGGCTCGGTCGTCGCCAGCAAGAAGGCTATCATCCCGGCCGCCGTCGGCGTCGACATCGGGTGTGGCATGATGGCGACCCGCACGACGCTCACCGCGTCGGACCTGCCCGACAACCTCGCAGGTGTCCGCTCGCTCATCGAGCGCCACGTCCCCCACGGCCGCACCGACAACGGCGGCAAGGGTGACCGCGGCGCGTGGCACAACCCGCCCGCGCCCGTGCAGTTGGCCTGGTCCGCGCTCCAGGCGGACTACAAGGCCATCGTCGACAAGCACCCGCGGATCGGGCGCGGCGTTGACCTGACACAGCTCGGCACGCTCGGGACCGGCAACCACTTCATCGAGGTCTGCCTCGACGAGGCGGACCGCGTGTGGGTCATGCTGCACTCGGGCTCACGTGGGCTTGGCAACCGGATCGGCACCTACTTCATCGAGCAGGCGAAACAAGAGATGCGCCGCCACTTCATCAACCTGCCCGACCAGGACCTGGCCTACCTGACCGAAGGCTCACTGCTCTTTGACGACTATTGGGCCGCGGTCTCGTTCGCGCAGCGCTTCGCCAAGACCAACCGTGAGCTCATGATGAGCTCCACCCTCGCTGCCCTCAAGCTGGCCGGCCTGCCGCCGTTCACCGCGACCGACGAGGCCGTCAACTGCCACCACAACTACGTCGCGCGTGAGAACCACTTCGGCGAAAACGTCCTTGTGACCCGTAAGGGTGCCGTGCGGGCACAAGAGAACGACCTCGGGATCATCCCGGGCAGCATGGGCGCGCGCTCGTTCATCGTGCGAGGGCTTGGCAACCCTGACAGCTTCCACAGCTGCAGCCATGGCGCCGGCCGCGTCTTCTCGCGGACCGAAGCCAAGCTCCGCTTCACGGTCGCCGACCACACGAGGATGACCGCCGGCATCGAGTGCCGCAAAGACGCCGACGTCATCGACGAGACGCCGGGCGCCTACAAACCAATCGACGACGTCATGGCCGCGCAGCGCTCGTTGGTCGAGGTCGTCCACACGTTGCGCCAGGTCGTGTGTGTTAAGGGTTGAGTCATGCCACACTCTTACGCATGCACCGTCGCCGTCCACACACTCTCTGGTCGGGCCTGCTCACGGCACTCCTGTCGGCGGCCACATCCTGTTCGGACGACGCGTCTGCAGACCCGGACACGGGACCTGATGACGACGCCCACGTGGATATCGACAGCGACGATGTCGGGCCCGCGGGCCCGTGTTCGATCGAAGCGCTGCGCGAACCGGTGGTCGCGACCAACTACTTCGTCGCCGCAGAAGTGCCAGGCGCCGACGACGACAACTGCGACGGCCTCGCGCCCACCGACGAAGGCGGCGGACGCTGCCCCTTCCGAAGCCTGGCGGCAGTCACCCGCCGAGGGCTGCTCATCGACAAGTTCGGTGTGCGTGTCTCGCTGCGAACCGGCAGATACATCATCGCCGGCTGGCAAGGCATGGCTGTCAACGGCGCCGGGAGCAACCTCGGCGAGGCCACCATCCTCAGCAACTACGAAGGCGAAGAGGCGGTCCTCGACGTCCCGAGCCCGGACGGAGTCAACTGCGATGTCTCGAATTTCGAGACAGATCCCGACTGCGTGCGCCAGCTCCTCGTCATGTCCGGCCGCTTCTCCATCGTGCAGGGACTGACGATTCAGAACGGACTGGCACATCATGTCGAGATTCGTGGGGGCTCGGACCAGCTCCTGCGGTGTAATCAGATCGCCGAGACCGTGAGCTTCGGGATGCGCAGTGACCTCGTGAAGCTGAGCGGCGGAGCCACACGCGTGAACATCCGCCACAACCGATTGTCGCGCTTCTGGTCACAAGCGATCGACATCACCGGCGTGCACAAGGTCGTCATCGAGGACAACGAGATCTTCGACTCCGCGGACCCGGCCGGGGGCGCCACCGGCAGCAAGTACGGCTCCCGGAACATCACCATCCGGAACAACACGATCCACGGCGTGTGCCCAGGCGGCGACGGTGTCGTGTTCTCACTCGGCGGCACCGGCTCCGCTCACCCCGACGATGCCGCGGCCTACACGATCGTCGTCGAAGGCAACACGGTCTACGACTCGCCGTGCAAGGTGGCCCAGTTCGTCAGCTGTCAGGACTGCCGCTTCGACAACAACGACATCACCAATGTCGGCGCAGGCGTCTTGCTCTCCGGAGCCGCCACCGGCCTGCCCGAGTGCTCGACTTCGACCACCGGCTGCCAGGCGACGCACGGCGTCTCTTTCCAAGGCAATCGCCTGCGCAGACTGCACGGCGGCGGAGACCCAGACGTGGCCGACTCCTTCTTCCACGGCGAGGCCGGCGAAGGCGTGGCGCTCGTCGCGAGCAACAACGTGTATTGCACCTCGGTCGGTGGCGCCGCGAAGTTCGCTTACGAGGGCCACCCGCTCGATTTCGCCGCCTGGCAGGCCGCAACCGGGACGGACCAGGGCTCTCGTGTCCTACCTCAGACGGCGGCCCCGTGTGAGTAGATGGCGCCGCTCAGGCGAGGGCGGTCGCAAAGTCGCGGTCTCTGAGGAACCCAGGAACCTGGGAAACCGGGAGCGGGACGAAGCTACGGGCAGTTCAGGGGGGCTTCCTGGGCTCCTCTTTTCCTGCTTTCCTGAGAAATCCTCTCCACTGAGTGATTTTTTGGACCTTGCCATTGCCCTGCCGCTCAGGCGACCGCCCCGCCGCAGACACGATGTTCGGTGTGAATTCACGCCTCGTATGCGACCCTTCGTGCATGACCGGCAAAACCAAGCTGCTCGCGGCTCTCCTGTTCCTCACCCTCGCCTGCCGCGGCGACGTCGAAGCGCGCCCGCCGAGCACCGACCAGCTCTCGCTCATTCGCCTGCCGCCCGGGTTCAGCATCGCGGTGTTCGCCGCCGACGTCCCGAACGCGCGCCAGATGACAGTCTCGCCCGAAGGCACGCTCTATGTCGGCACCCGCCGCGCGGGCAAGGTCTACGCCATCCCGGGCGCCGTCGCCGCAGCCCAGGCAGGCAAGCCCGCGACCGCCCCCATCGTGCTCGCGAGCGGCCTCACCCAGCCCAACGGTGTGGCCTTCAAAGACGGCTCGCTCTACGTGGCGGAGGTCTCGCGTATCTTACGCTTCGACCAGGTCGAGTCCCGCCTCGGCGACAAGAACCCGGCTTTCACGGTCGTGCGCGACGACTTCCCCACGGACGAGCACCACGGCTGGAAGTACATCGCCATCGGCCCCGACGGCTGGCTGTACGTGCCGGTCGGCGCCCCTTGCAACCTCTGCGTGCGCGACGACGTGCCGGCCTACGCGTCCATCACGCGTATGACGCTGGACGGCAAGACCCGCGAGATCTGGGCGCGTGGGATCCGCAACTCGGTCGGGTTCGACTGGCACCCGAAGACCGGCGCGTTGTGGTTCACCGAGAACGGCAGCGACAACCTCGGCGACGACTTCCCCGGCGACGAGCTCAACATCGCCCCGACGCCTGGCCTGCACTTCGGCTACCCCCACTGCCACAACGGTTCCCACCCCGACCGCAAGTTCGGCGACAAGGCGGCCTGCGTCAAAGGCGGCCCCTACACCTTTCCCGCGCAGGTCCTGGCCCCCCACACCGCCGCCCTCGGCATGAAGTTCTACCGCGGCGCGATGTTCCCCGACGCGTATCGTGGGCGTGTGCTCATCGCCGAGCACGGCTCATGGAATCGCACGACGAAGATCGGCTACCGCGTGACCATGGCCACGCTCGATGGCGACCAGGTCACGAGCTACACGCCCTTCGCCGAGGGCTGGCTGCAAAACGACGGCGCCTGGGGTCGACCGGTCGATGTGCTGGAGCTGCCCGACGGCTCGGTGCTCGTGAGCGACGACCACCGCGGGTGTATCTACCGCATCAGCTATCGCGCCCCTGCAGTGCCGTGAAACAAGAAAGCGGCCACACCTTCGCGGCCGCAAGTCCCTGCGCTCGCCGAGCCTCCACCCGACCTACCGCAGCCACCTCATGGGGCCGTCGGCCAGTCGACGTAGCCCTCGGGGCCGGGCGAGAAGAAGACCGTGTGCTCGGCGGTGGCCAGCGGCAGTCCTTCGCTGGCACGCCGCACGAAGTCGGGGTTCGCGATGAACGGGCGGCCGAACGCGATGAGGTCGGCCTCACCCGCCTGGATAGCGGCTTCGCCCCGGGTCGCGTCGTAGTCACCGTTGCCGATGATGGGGCCCTCGAAGGTCTGGCGGATAGCCTCACGCACGGCGTGTGACTCGGGTCCCGCGCCGACCAGGTGGATGTAGCGCAGGCCACGCAGGCCGCGGGCGAGTGTCGTGAACTGGCCCATCGGGTCGGGGTGGTCACCGACGTCGTTGTACGGGTTCATGGGTGACAGGCGGATCCCGACGTTCTCGGCGCCGATTGCGGCCGCCGTCGCGTCGGCGACCTCGAGCACGAAGCGCGCCCGGTTCTCGTTGCTGCCGCCGTACTGGTCGGTGCGGCGGTTGCTGTGCGGCTGGATGAACTGCGTCAAGAGATAGCCGTTGGCCCCGTGCAGCTCCACGCCGTCGAAGCCGGCCAGCATGGCGTTCTTCGACGCGTGGACGAAGCCTTCACGCGCCTGCACCAGGTCGGCCTCGGTCATGGCCTCGGGCACCGGCATCGGCTGCATGCCCTGGGTGTCGGTCCACATCATGCCCTGTGCCGCCACGGCGCTCGGTCCCACGATACGCGCACCGGCCGGCATGTTGGCCGGGTGGGCCACACGCCCGACATGCATGAGCTGGGCGACTATTTTGCCACCTTCGGCGTGCACGGCGTCGGTGACCTCACGCCAGCCCGCGACCTGCTCTTCCGAGAACAGGCCAGGGATCCGGGCGTAGCCAAGGCCGTCGGGGGACGGGGCCGTACCCTCGGTGATGATGAGGCCGGCCGTCGCGCGCTGGCGGTAATACTCGCGCATGAGCGCGTTGGGGACACCCCCGATGGCGCGGCTCCGGGTCATGGGTGCCATGACGACGCGGTTCGAGAGGTCGAGAGTTCCGAGGCGATAGGGGGCGAAGATTTTCATGACCGGGAGTTTCGACGCCGCGTGTTCATCCGACTACCGGCCTTTTAGCGACACTGTGTCCACAAATGCAGCCCAATGCCCCGAGCCTTGGCGAGTACGCGGCGACCTTAAGCGAGCTTAGCGCCTACGCGTATGCTCTTGCGAGGTGTTGCTGCCCGCGCATGAATCGCGCGCATGAAGCTGCTTGGCTGGGTCGTATGTCTGAGTCTGTCCGTCGGCTGTGGTGCCAAGGTGGAGCCGGGGGCCGTACCCGGCGGCACGGCTGGCAGCGCGGCGAGTGCTGATGGCTCCGGGGGCTCCGCGGTCACGGCGGCCACGGTCACCGAGGTCGAGTACGCAGCCGACGAGGCCCGCGCGCGTGTCCTGCTGAAGGTCGCTCCCGGGGCGACAGTCACGGCGAAGAGCAAGGTGGGCCGCTGGGCCTTCGAGTCGATGACGAGCGAGTCGGGCGGCGCGCAGTTCAACGTCACGCTCGACACGCCGCTAGGCCCAGGCCAGGAGCTGGCATTGGTCTTCGAGGTCGAGCTCGCCGGCAAGGTGGCGACGGTCGAGGCGCTGGTGAAGGCGGGTGGAAGCAAGCCCCTCGACCTGTCGCTGGGCTTCGCGCCGAGCGAGCCTGGCGACGGCAAGCGCCAGGTCGTGTGCAGGCCCGGCGCGCTGCGAAAGGGCGAGGGCGACAAGGTGAAACACGTCGCCGACCTCTGCGGGAGCTCGGACACGACCTCGTTCTACCTCGCCAAGGGTGAGCACAAGCTGAAGCTCGTGGCCGCCTCGAAGGACCTCGGCAGTCTCAGCATCGCTGGTGTCGAAGCCGACTTCGTCGATGGGCGGGCCGAGCTCGCGGTGGACCTGAGGAGCGCCATCGCGACGAGCTCCGCTCTGGCGATGGTCGGCTATGAGGGGCAGCTGATGTTTGCTCTCGAGGCCGAGGGGCCCGGCGGCCCGTACCACGGGGACCTCCCGCTCGAGGCCAGCGGCGACCTCGCGCACGGCTGGCTCCTGGCGGCGGCCAAGGGCCCATCGGTGCTGGACAACGAACGCAAACGCCCAGCGCGCAAAGGTGTGATGGCCGCGATCCGCAAGCCCGACGCGACCGGCGGGCTCTTGTGGGGGCTCTTCGTGAACGGCATGAAGGAGGAGTCGAACTCCCGGATCAAGGCGCAGGAGATCGACCTCGTCGCGATCGACAGCGGCACGAAGCGGGTCGTCGGCACCTGCAAGTATGAGCGCGAGTCGGACGGCGCGAAGTCCGACCGTGACCAGATCAACATCTCGTCGAACATCACCGTCTATGACCGCAAGACCGGGGCGAAGGTCGCAAGCCGGGTCTTCGAGCCGAAGAAACACCCTGGATGTGCCACGGAGATTCAGACCGGCGATGGCAACTTCGTCAACAAGGCCGACCTCTCCGAGATCGAAGCGTGGGCCAAAGGGCTCGTCACCGACAGCTTCGTTCATGGGATCGATGATGCGCCGGACGCGCCCGCGGTCGCGGCCACGGCCCCCGACGTTGCCGCAACCAACGGAGCCGCGAGCGACGCGATGAAGCGCCTGAACGAGACGTTTCTCGGGTTCCCGCGCCACGCGACCCCCGCCCAGGTCGAGGCAGCGCTAGGGCCTCCGTCGGAGACCCAGCCCGACGACACGGCCAACACCATGCGGACCCGCCTCTACCTCGGGGGCGCGGTCTCGGTGAGCTTCGACCTGCCCGCCGACACCGTCGACCTGATCGCGATCGGCAGCGCAGACTTTGTAGACGCCCTCGCCGCCCGCGGCGTCTCGGACCCGATCGCTGGCCTCTTCAACCAGAAGCTCGACGCGGTCATGAAGCTGCTCGGCAAACCCAAGAAGGCCTATGAGGTCGACTACGAGTGGAACGTCGGCACCGACCGCGTCTACACCGACCTGCAGCTCCACTTCGCCGAGGGGCGCTGCACCATGATAACCGTCATGTGGATCACTGTGCGCGAGTAGTCCAAGGCGTGCTCCACGTGAACCGCCTGACGACACGACGACACGACGACTTCACGTCACGACCGGCAACACCTCGTGGTCGCCGCGTTCGCGTGGCAAGGAGCGCGGCGCAAACGCCCGCAGCGTGTCGCCGATGGCATCCAGAATCGCGGTCTTCCAGTGCTGCCGGTGGGCGACGAGGCTCACCTCGCGCAGCGGCTGCGGGTCTGAGAACGGCCGCACCCGGGCGACACGAATGTCGACGGGCAAGAGGCGCGCATAGGATTCCGGGATGAGGGTGAAACCCCCGACCTGATCGATGAGCGCACGCAGGGTCTCGAAGCTGCCAGCCTCGAAGCGGACGTTGCCCAGGATCCGCCGCGTGTGGTCGCCGCACAGCCGGACCACCTGATTTCGAAAGCAGTGGCCGTCGCCGAGCAGCCACAGGTCGTCGCGCTCGATGTCGGGCAGGCTGACCTCATCGACCATCAGCAGCGGCGACGACGCGGCGGCATACACGTAGAACGGGTCGTAGAATAGCACCCGCGTCGACAGCCTCGGCTCACCGAGCGGGGTCGCGAGCACCCCTGCGTCCATACGCAGCGTGCGGATTTCTTCCAGGATGCTGTCCGTCGTGCGCTCCTGCACCGTCAGGTCGACCTTGGGAAAACGTTCCGCAAAAGGCCCGAGAAACCAGGGCAGGACATACGGCGCGAGCGTCGGGATGACGCCGAGTGTGAACGGGCCGGAGACCTCGGCGAGGTCATTCGCCGCCGACACCAGGCGCGCATGAGCCGCGACCACCTCCTCGGCCTTGGCAATAAGCGCGCGACCGAGTGCCGTCGCCGTAATCGGCTTTGTGCGCCGGTCGAAGAGCGTCACCCCGAGCTCGTCTTCGGCCTTGGCGATGAGCGTGCTCAGCGTCGGCTGCGAGATGTGGCACTCGGCCGCGGCGCGACCGAAGTGACCGGTGCGGTGGAGTGCCACGATGTATTCGAGCTGCGATAGCGTCGGCATGGGGTCTCCCGTGGGCGGACGTGGGTGTCGAGTGTTCGCGGGCTCAGTGGCCGGGCCCGTCCTCTGGGTGGACGGACAGCGCCCCGGCCGCTCCGGAGGACAGCGCGAGTGCGCCCTGGCGTGGGTCGCCGCCGCGAGCCGTGATGGCCGTAATCGCGCGCATGGCTGCGGTCCGTGCGGGCCCATACACCTGCTCGAGCGGGGTCAAAGCGGCCGCGGTCCCGAAGCTCGCAAGCGCGTCGCAGGCGTCCGCGACGAGCGCGTCGCTCTCGGAGGTGAGGCAGGCGACGAGGTGGGGCTCGAGTGGGTCGGCCCAACCCAGGCGTTCGCGTGCGTCGTGCGCCGCCTTCGAGCCTTTGGCCCATCGGATGAGCGCGATGGCGATGCGGGCGCGGGTCGCGTGCGGTGCCACCTCGTCTTCGAGGATGGCGGCGAGCCGGCTCACCCCATCGCCGACGCTCCGCAGGTCACGCACAAAGGCTGCGACCTGCCGGGCGCGCGCCTGGAGTCCGATGTTGTGAGCCAGCGTCACCACGAGGCGGTCCTTGTCGCCTTGCACGTGGCCACCGAGGTCGAGGACCGCACGCCACACAGGTGCGCCCGTGAGCGCCGCATAGAGCGCGGGCAGCGGTGTCCCCCGGACATGCACCCGCCCCCCGGACGCACCCGGCAGCTCGTCCGCTTCGTCACGGCCGTCAACGCGTGGCGCGTCGTCGCCACCCGGCACGTCGCCGTCTCGCGCCTCTTCGCCCCACGCAATGTCGGCGTCGAGCGCGGTCGTGACCTCGATGTGGACAGAAGCGTCATCGCCTCGGGTCGCGATGTGGACCTGCACCCCATCCATGTCGTGACGCTCGCGATGGCGGCGTCGGCCAAAGACCACGAGCAGGACCATCAAGGCGCCGAGCCCGAGGAGAACGAAGACGATAATCTCCACCGACTCATAGGAGACGGTCTGCGGGACCGGCCCGAGCTCCATGAGCGGCCCATAGCCCAGCTCGTCGCGGACCCCGAACATCGCCGCGAGCTGGTCTCGGACCCGGCGTGTGAGCCGGTCGCTCGTCTCCAGCAATGAGGCGCTCAGCAAACCGGGCCCGCTCCGGAGCACTTTCGCAACGACGTGGACACGCTTCCACGCCAGCAGGCGCGCACCGTCGAGCGCGTACACCGCAGCGCGACCGTCAAAGACCATCTCCGCCGGGAGTCCAGGCTCGGCGCCGAACAATGGGAACGGGTCCTCGTAGCGGTCTTCGAACACGACGATGACATATCGAAGGCGCTCGACGAGCCACGGCTCTCGCGGCACCTTTGTGTTGCCCTCGCGAGGCACGGCCGCGCCGTCGCGAATCCAGGCCGCCACCCGGAGCGGCCATCCCGCTCCGATGCGCATTTGCTCCCTTTCGGTGGGCTGCGCCCCGACGAGCTCGGTCAGATCCGATGCCAGGACGATCTCGACGTTGCCGTCGGTGCCCTTCCAGACGAGGTCCTCCACTTCGACCGCGGTCGGTTGACCCTCGACCTCGCGCGGCAAGGCCAGCGCTGCTTTCGCGACCGCCTCGAGCCCAGCGAGCTTTGCGGCCAGCGAGACCTGGGCGACCCGCATGGCCTCGAGGTCCGGCTCCACGGCACACGCGGGGGCACCGGCAACGGCGAGGAACAAGACGAGCAGCGACATCGCCCGCGCGCTCACGCATGGCTGGCTCGTCGCCAGCGGCCGCACAGCCAGCCCATCCGTCGAAACCGTCGTTCTTGTCACCCGCACCCCTTCGGCCCCGATGAGGAGCCGAGCAGGTCTAGTGCGCCGAGCGCCTGACGGCAAGCTCAGGCGCTGCGGCTGGGCCGGGCTCGTAGGCACGTCGGAGCGCGGGCGCAGGCCCCACCCGCCTTCAGGGGCTCGCCGTCCCGACGCTGATGTTCACCTTGCCCACGGCGTCGCCGCTGAGCACGCGCTGGAGATAGAAGGTCCGCTCGCGCCAGACCTCGGCGCCGCCGGGGACGAGGTAGTGGCCCGCGTAGCCGGGGCGATAGTCGAGGGTCACGGTCGCGGCCTGCGACACGACGGCGGGTGCCCGGCTCATGACCATCCCGTCCTGGTCGACGATGACATAGAGGTCGCCTATCACCACACCCGTGAGCAGCACGCGGTAGAGCTGCGCCGGGTCGCGGCTGGCCTCGCAGCCGATACAGGCCGGCAGCGGGACGGGGAACTCGAAGGCGGTCGTCGCGGTGAGGCCCGCCCCGACGTTCTCGGTCTCACGCACGAGCTCGCAGTAGCGCTCGCTCTGCGCCGCTGGCCCGGTCTGCCCCGTGCACACCGCCCCGACCCCGTCGCCATCGCAGTCGTACTGGTCCGCGTTGACGCTGTTGAGGCAGTTGTCGCAGGCGTCGCCGACCCCGTCGCCGTCCGAGTCGGCCGAGAGGCTCGTATTCAGGAGCGGGCAATTGTCGCGGGAATTGGGGCTGTTGTCGCCGTCGATGTCGGTGTCACACACGTCGCCCCGATCGTCGTCGTCCAGGTCCGCCTGGAACGGGTTGTAGTCGCTCGGGCAGTTGTCGTTCGACCAGGGGATGAAGTCGTGGTCCCCGTCGTCGCACACGTCGCCGACCCCGTTGGCGTTGGTGTCCTGCTGGTCGCGGTTCGAGAGCCGCGCACAATTGTCTTGGCCGTCGAGCTTACCATCGCCGTCGTCGTCCTCGTCGCACGCGTCACCGCGGCGATCCCCGTCGAGATCGCTCTGGCCGTGGTTGCGGTCGACGGGGCAGTTGTCGGTCGCGTCGGGCTCGTCGTCGCCATCGGAGTCCGCGTCCTCGAGGCTGTCCTTGAGGCCGTCGCAGTCGCTGTCCGCCGGGCCAATGCCGACCGAGGCGTAGGCGTTCATGATGGTGCACTGGCGCGCGACCGTCGGGGTGATGTTGCACTCGCCGTTGCGCAGGGCGCCGAGCATCGCCCAGGCGATGTCGGTGAGCGTGCTGTTCTCGGAGAGCACGTGCGCCGTGACGACATAGAGGAGGCAGCTGACCTCTTCCTCGCTCATGCCCGGCACCAAGAGGCTCAGCCCCTGCCGCGCCTCGGGGCGGACCATGATGGCGATGGCCCGGCTCGGGATGGTGCTGTTGGTGTGGACGCCGCCGTGGTCCGCGTCGGTCACGACGTAGTTATCCATGTGCCCCGGACGCCCGCCGTTGCCGGGGTTGATGAGGTCGCGTGGGGCGCCGAGCTCGGCCGTCGCGCCGTGGGTCCAGGAGCCGGTCACGAACGCGCCGAAGACGTCGGCGATGCTTTCGTTGAGGGCGCCCGACTGGTCTTCATAACGAAGGTCCGCCGTGTGGGTGATGACGCCGTGGGTGTACTCGTGCGCGATGATGTCGAAGGTCGCAAACGAGTCGCCGAACATGGCGAGGTCGCAGGCGACATCCCACGCGGCATTACGCCATTCAGGGGCGCCCGACTCGTGGTCGCCGACGTGGACGACGAGGTAGATGTCGGACCCGTCGTTGTCATAGGAGTCCCGGCCGAAGCGGTTGTGGAAGTAGTCGTAGATCGTCCCGATGACGTCTTGGGCTTCCTGCCCGTCGAGGTAGGGGTCGTTTGCTGCGCCGGGGTAGCCGTCGGGCCCGTCCTCGGTGAACCAGAGGTCATCCTCGGTGGTCATCCAGAAGCAGGTCCGGGAGTAGTCGTTGTTGGCGGTATCGATGTCCCAGTCGATCTCGTGCAGCTCCGAGATGAGTGCCAAGAGCGTCCCGCGGCGCGCGTGGATATACGCGCGATACGGGTGGCCGAGCGTCTGGACCCGCATCGTCCAGGCCAGCACGGGGCGCGCTACGACGCCGGTGGTCGGCACGTACCAGACGAGCGAAGGCGGCGACTTCACGCTCGGCTCTTCGGCATCCGCGATCTCGCGCAGGGTCGCAGCGACGGCCGCGTCGCGCTCGAGGATGGCGCCTCCGCTCTCGGGGGCGAGTGTGTTCCAATGGCCGGTGGACCAGCGCACCTCGCCGTCGACCACATGCAGGGTGAGACGCGCACCCAGCACCGGCACACCGAGGAGCCGCTGCCGAAAGTGCAGACGGGTGGTGGTGCCCGTCAGCGTCGAGCGCATCGGCACGAGCTCACGCGAGGGGTCGACGAGGCCATAAAGGTCCTTGTGTCGCTCGAAGAACGCGAGCCCACGCGAGACCAGGTCGGGGCCGGCGGGCAGCGGCACCCGCATACGGATGGAGCGCGGCGCGCCGCCCTCGAAGGTCACCTCGAGGGGCTCGCTCGACAACGCGGCGAGCTCTTCGAGCGCGCGGTCGGCGGGCTCGTTCGCGGGCTTGACGTCGATGGTGTCTGCCGTGTCGCCCGTGTCGCCCGTGTCGGCGGCGTCGACCGGAGTGGTGTCACCCGTGTCGGCGGCGTCGACCGGAGTGGTGTCACCCGTGTCGGGGTCTGGCCCCGAGTCTGGCCCGGCGGCTGTGTCGCCCTCGACGGCGGTGTCACGAGAACCATCGGAGTCGGATTCAAACCAGCTACAAGCGAGACTTGGAGCCAGGCCGACGGCCATTGCCACGGTAAGGAACGGGTGCTTCATGATGCCGACGAAGCTAACGGCATTCGGTCTTGCCGTAAAGCGTGTCACCGCCTGGCTACGTCCCAGGTGTCTGTCGAGACATCAGGGGGCCAAAGCGGTACTTCGCGGACGCTCGTTTCGATTACGAGCAGTTGGCCGAGCTGCTTGGGCCAACGCGCTCCAGGTCGCTCGGGTCGTAGGCAAAACGCAGATTGCTGGGCCGCCAACGCACGTCGACCTAGGGGCCGACCTTTCACCCTCGGTCATGGGCAGATCCCTTCGTCGGGCTTCGCCAAACGGTGAGGCTCGTGCCAGGCGAAGTACCGCTCGAAAGCGCGCTGAATACGCGCCAACGCGCGTTCATGGGCGCTGAGGCTCGTGCTCGGTGTTGACTGGATGAGGGGGCGAAGTCACGGCGGAGCGGGGCGTTGGAGTGGTCCGTCTTCTGTGTTCGACGGTTCAATCGTAGATGTGGCTGCGTCATGGGTCGTATTGCCGACGCCCTCGACGAGGGGCTCGTCCATCAACACCTGAAGCCCGCCGACGAACTTGTAGGTCATCGCCGATTGCCACTTGTTGAAACCTCGTCTCTCGATTTCTTTCGCCTCATCGACGGCTTTCATTGTCTCCGCGTCGCCCGCGGCGAGCTTCGACTCGACCTCGGCGACCGTCATCTTGTTGGCCGCCGCGACGCTCGCGAGCGCCTGGCTGTGAATCAGGGCCACGAAATCCTCCCGAGAGGTCTGGTCGACCAAGAGCTGAGGGTGCGCGCTTGTCGACGTGGCGACCCGAGGTCGGCTCTCGATAGCTACCGTGTCCACGGCTCTTTGAGACTTTGGCTCTGATTCCTGGGGAGCAGCCCCGCACCCCACAATTGCCAATCCGAACAGGATGTCCGCCAGAATGCGCATCATTACCCTCCGCGGCCACGAGCCTAATCGAGATAGCAGGTTTGGCGCCAGTGCTCGAAGCCTACGATTTGCGCCTTGGGCGCGGCAGGTTATCGGATGGTCCCGTTCGAGCTGGGGCCGGCGCGAATGGTCCACACCTGAGCTCGAGGCCGCACGGAGCCGCTGTTCGAGGCCCTGCTTGAGAGCGGCGGCGGTCTGGTGCGAGAACACGCCCTGTCGTTCCGACCAGAGCCAGACCAGCGCCAGGTCCTCGTTCTCACCGGCTGGGAAGTGGACGAGGCGATACACGCCACGGCGCATCCGAACCACGCGCCCCGCGTTCACTTGGTGGGCCAGGAGCTGCGGCGAATACCCGGCCTCGCCTGCCTGCTGCGTCGTGAAGAGCCCGCCCTGAGCCGCGGCGATCTCGAAGAGCTGGTCCCAGTTCGGCGCGTGTTGAGCCGTGTCGTCCACGCGCGAACGTCAAGCGACGCTTTAGTTTTGTGCAAGGTTTCGCCGCCCCCCTGCCTACGAGGCTCGTCGAGGAGCCGGCCAAGAAGGCGGCGGGCTCGCGGACGAGGGTTTCGCGAGGTCGGAACGCATGCGCTTCGTGCGTCGGCGAGCGCACTCGAAGACGGCAAATGTCCCATGCCAATAGGACTTTCACCCAGCATTCAGGCGGGCCGGAGGGCTTGACGGCAGTCGCGACGTCACAGAAAAACAAGCTCTATCGCGTGACTCACAGATGGAGCGGGCCGGGTTTCGGGGTGAAGCCCGACCGCGGCATCGCGCCAGCCATCCACGACCACGTGGGGATATGCCTATCCAATGCTGAGCAAACTCGTCGCTGAACGTGAGCAGAGCGGCCGCACCGTCGGGGCCGCCTTCCAGACCCACGGCCCAACGGCCGCTCGCCTGCTCGGCGAGGTCCTCCGAGAGTCCGTCGCCTCGGGCGAGACCGCGCCCGACATCGCCCACTTCGTGACGCTCTTGCAGCGTCACCTGGAGCGCTCCCGCCAGACCATGACCGAGGCCGACCAGGCCCACACCCGCGAGCTCGGCGATGACGCGGTCGGACGCGATGCCCGTGACGCTGCCAAGGCGTCGGTGCTCTCGCTGGTCAACAGCATCCGGCTGGCACTCACGAGCCGCTTCGGCCAGGACTTCGGCGGGCGCCTCGGCGCCTCGGGCCCGGCGCCGACTACGCCCAGCGACGTGCTGAGCTGGGGCAAGAAGTTCCACGATGCACTCTCGAGCCTTGCGTTGCCGGCGGTCGACCTCGACGCCGACGACAACGACGACGTCGGGACCTTCTCGAAGGAGGCGGCCGTCCGAAAGCTCGGCCAGCGCCTCACGGCGCTCGATGAGTCGCTCGGCGAAGTCGCCCGCGAGACCCGCGAGGCCGAGTCGACCCAGGCGGCCAAGGACAAAGCCGTCGCTGCCTACGACCGGACGTTCTCGGTGACCGCGGGCCTGCTCGAGGTCCTGCTGCGCTTCGCCGGCGAGACGTCGCTCGCCAACAGGGTGCGCCCCTCCACCCGGCGCCCCGGCACCACCGCGCAGGCCGACGGCGGCACCCCGACCGACCCGGCTGACCCTGCTGACCCCGCCAACCCGGGAACGCCCGCGACGCCCGGATCGCCCGACGTCGCAACGACCTGACGCCTGCTTGACCCCTCCGCATCCCGATTCGGCGGCGCGGAGGGGCCTTGCCGACCCGTCCCCCTACCCGCCTGGGTCCCGGAGACCCGCGCTCCGACCCCCTCCCCCTGCCCGGCTGGGTCCCGCAAAGCCCGGTCCTCGACCGGTCACCCACCCGCCTGGGTCCTGCAGAACTGCGTCCCCGACCTGTCTCGTGGCGGCTCGGCACCCGCAAAACCGGCCATTCGACGGGTCTCTCCCCCGATTGGCACGCTGCCAATCCCGTTCGGGACCGCGATTCTAGTGGCTCGGCCCGTGGCTGCGTCCACGAAGCCAACCACCCAGAGCAGTGGGGCAAGTCGGACCAGCGTAATTGTCCACTCACCGCGTGGACAATCCCCATGCGGGCGATGCGCGCGCTGGAGGTTCAAACAACTGTGCACTCAGTGCGTGCACAATCTCGTCCGAGGGGAAGACCTCTGCAAACTTCATTATGTCGTAGATGTTGCTGCGGGTGACCCGCCCGACTCGGCCCGCGCCTGAAACGCCTCAAACAGGTCCACCAACACTTCGACGTCCATGGCCGCGTACGCGACCTGCGCCTCGGTGAGCGGTCGCCGCGCCCAGTCCGAGGTCTGGCACCCCTTGTCGAGCACGATGTCCAGCTCGCGCCGCGCCACCGCGAGCAGGCTGTGCCCACCCCCGACCTTGCCTGCTCGACGCCGCGACTCGACGAAGGTGTCGTAGACATTCTCGATCCCGAATCCCAGCTCGCCGAGCACCGTCCGCTCGAACTCGGCGTTGTGGATGACCTTGATGACGTCGGCCGACCCGAGCAGCTCGCCGAGCGGGCTCAGGTCCGCCACGGCCAGCGGGTCGACCAGATAGTTGGCCTCCGCGGTCCCGAGCTGCACCAGGCACAGCCGCTGGTCTGTCAGGGTCGTCTCGAGGTCGAGGGCGACGAAGCGCTCGGACTTCAGTGCAGTGACCAACTCGCGCAGCCCGACGTCGTCGGTAACCCACCGCACGGGCCGGCCCGGACGCCTCGGCAGAACCCCGCGCTCGCCCGGGGCCAGCGGCGACAACCCCACCAGCCGCCGACTCGTGTCGAGGTCCACGAGCTTGTCGACGTGCAGCTCGCGCGCGAGGTCGTCGGGCACACATGGCAGGAACTTCGACAGGCGGCTCTGCGTGAGGTCCGGCGCAAACCGCAACGCGTCGCCCCAGCCCGGCCGATTCTCCGCCTGGAGCCGCTTCAAGGCCGCCCGTAGCGCCCCTTCAGTCGCTACCTCCCCCCGCATCGTAATCGACGTATTGCGGCTCACGACCACACACCCGAGCTCACGCTCGAGCACCCGCGCCAGCAACAGGTTCGCCGCCCCACCCGCAAAGTTGTGCCACGTCAGCTCGGCCCCTGCCGACACGACCTCGTCCCCGTCTTTCAGGAACACATGGTCGGCGCGCATGACGGCCACGACCTTCCGCGCCCGCTGCGACCACCGCGCGTCCACCTCGTCGCTCACGAGAATGGCCCGCATCGCCTGGCACAGCTCGTAGCTCAGGTGCCGCGCCCCACCCGACCACCGCGCCGCACGCCCCGCCTCCGCCGGCTTCACGCTGCACCGCCCCCGCGCCCAGTCGATCTCCAAGACCTCCCACGTCCGCCCGCCGAGCACGAACGCCCCCTGGTCTCCCGGCTCCTGGATCGCCGCCAGGAACGTCGAGTCGATCGTGCCGATCTCATGGCCCGCGTGCCGCACCGTGATGAACCGCGCCGTCTCGAACACCGCATACAGCGCCCGGAAATTCGCCCGCCCGTACCGCTTCTCACCTTCGGGCCCGAGCCACAGCCGCCCCTCGTGGTCCGCGAGGATCCCCTTTGCCAACATCTGCTCGACGACGGCCTCCCGCTCGGCCTCGCTCAGCCCATCGAACGGCGTCGCCCCCTCGAGCCAGCTCCACCAATCCGCCCGCCCAATCCCACCCGTCTGGATCCCGAGCGACATGACCTGGTGCGCTAAAATATGCACCGCCCGCCGCGACGGCCGCACCGCCTCGACGAACCCCTCGTCGAACGCCCGCACAATCGCCATCGCCTGCAAGAGCCGCGACTCGTTCGTCGCCAAAAATGTGCAATTCGGCGTCGTGCCAGCCCGCCGCCCCGTCCGCCCCATCCGCTGCAGGAAGCTCGCGACCGTCGCCGGCGCGTCGATCTGCAAGACATGATCGAGGTCTCCCACATCAATGCCCAGCTCGAGCGCGCTCGTCGCCACGATGACGCAGTCCTCGCCCTCGGCGAACGCCCGCTCCGCGTCCTCCCGCACATGCACCGCCAGCGACCCGTGCGTCACAAACGTCGTCACCCCGAGCTCACCCAGCCGCGCCCCGAGCTCCTCCACCCCACGCCGCGAGTCCACGAACACGAGCCGCTTCTTGCCCCGATGCAGCGCCGCGATGACCGTCGCCGCGTTCTCCATCGAGCCCACAAAGTCCACATCGATCTTCGGCTTCGCCTTCACCCCACCCGGGTCCACGATGCGCCCACGCCGCGCCGACCCACCCCGCAACCACGCCAGGATCGCCTCGGGATTCCCCACCGTCGCCGACAACCCGACCCGCTGCAGCTCGCGCCCCGCATACCGCGACAGCCGCTCCAACACCGCCGCGAGGTGCGCCCCGCGGTCGTCGCCCGCGAACGCATGCACCTCGTCGATCACCACCGCCCGCAGCCCCGCGAACACCTCGACCGCCGGCACCCGCGGGCTCATCAGCATCGCCTCGAGCGACTCCGGCGTCGTCAGCAGGATGTCCGCCGGCTCCTCCAAGAACCTCAACCGCTCGTGCGGCCCGACGTCCCCATGCCACTTGAACGCCCGCCTCCCGAGAAACCCCGCGAGGCGCTGCACCCGCGCCTCCTGGTTGTTCAACAGCGCCCGAATCGGCGACAGGTACAGGACCGACGTCGGCCGCCAGTCCTCGTCGGTCATCCGCGACAACAGCGGAAAGAACGCCGCCTCCGTCTTGCCACCCGCCGTCGGCGCCAAGACCACGCAATCATCCCCATCGAGCACCGCGTCGATGGTCTTGTCCTGCACCGGCCGCAGCGACGTGAACCCGAGCGTGTTGACGATCTGATATTGCAACGCCCCGCTGAGCCGCTCGAAACCCGAAGCCAAGCTCACTCCTCCAGGCCGTTCGGCCCCGACCCCGAGCCCAAACCAGGCAGCTCGATGTCGTCGAGCCCGGTCGACCGCCCGGCCGCGGCTCGCTCCTCGGGCGACATCTCGGTCGTGTTCACCACGAGCTGAAAGTGTCTCTTCGGGTCGAAGTCCACGTGCTCCTCGACCTGGTCCAACAACCCGACCAGCCGCTTGAGAAAAATCCGCGGCGCTATCCCGACCTTGCCCCCGAGCTGGCCGGCGACGCCCTGGGCAAGGGCTGAGACCACCTCGTCGTCGACGGCCGCCAACACCCGCTCGGGCGCCTCGCTCGGATAGAGGCCACGAACCGTCTTGCCCACCGTCACCATCTTGTCGATGTCGAACGGCATCAGCCGGAGCTGCGGCGCGCGTGAGCTGTCAAACCGTGGGTCGGCCCCGAACTCGGTGTGCAGGCGCTGCGACAGCGGCGCCGAGCGCTTCACCCCCTGCGGCCCGTCGAAGAACTGCGGCGTCCCGGTAATCAGCACATACAGCCCCGGGTAACGCTCCGACACCAGGTCGTCGATGAGCTGCCGCAGCGCGTTCAGGCTTTTTTCCCGGCTGTCGGCGCGCACCCGCTGAATCGTCTCGACCTCGTCGAGGACCAGCACGAGGCCCTTGCGCCCGGTCTGCTTCAGGACCTCCAGAAGGCCGCGCAAGAAGCCCGCGGCCCCATCGTGATCGAGGTCGCCCTTGAGGTGCGCCGCACGTTTGATCCCAGCCCCGACATTGGGCTGCCCCATGAGCCACGCGACCAGCCCCTCGGACACCGCGTGGTCTCCCTTCACCCGCGCCGTGTGGCACGCGCGTAGCGCCGCCGCGAACTGCGGCTGCGTCTTGCTCACCGACGCCAGGCGTTGCTCCAACAGGTCGCCTACCGCCGCGGCCACCGCGTCTTCGTCGTCGGTGTCCAACCCGCTGTCAGGCGCGCCCGCGGACAAGACCTCCTCTTCGAGGTTGAAGAACCACCGGTCCACCAGCGACCGGAACGCCCCGTCCGCCCACTCCTTTGTCTGCAGCGCCTCGACCGCCCGCCGATACACCGTCTCCATCCGGTAGAGCGGCGTCTCCGTCTCGGAGATCTGCACGAGCGTCGTCGCGAACCCCTTTTGCAGCGCCCGATGTTCGAGCCACCGCGAAAAAAACGTCTTGCCCGTGCCGTACTCGCCGCGCACCGCCTTGAACTTCCCACGCCCCGTCGCCACCGCGTCGAGCTCTTCACCGATCGCCTTGTCGAAGCGCTCGAGCCCCACCGCGAACAGCTCCAGCCCACGTCTGGGCACAGCGCCAATGCGCAGGGCGTCGATGATCTCGCGCCGCTTCAAGAGGCTCGGCTCATGATGCTCACTCACAGCGTCACCTCGAAGAGCTGCGCCAGCTTGGCCCGATCCAGGTGCACCTGGCGCGCCGCCGCGTCATAGCGAATCACCTCGTAGCCATCGAGGTTCAAGACCTCCTGCAGCTTCGAGATGAGCCCACCCACCCGGAACGTCAGGACCCCCATCGCCGCCGCGAACGCGTCGCCGGACATGACCTGACCGCGCTCGAGGAGGACCTCGACGGCCTGGACGACCTCGTTTCGCGACTCCACCGTCTTGACCCGCGCCTCGAGCACCGGTGACGTCCCGAAGGCCGACCGCGCCACGAGCTTCACCTCTTGCTTGGGCGCTCGGACCGGCTTGGGCGGCGCCGACGGCGCGATCTCCGGGAGCGCGAGCTGGGCCTCTGGCTTGACGGGCTTCACGGTCTTCACGGGCTCGGTCGCGACCTCTGCCACTTGCTCGCTCAGGTCGAAGTGCCACCACTTGGGCACATACGCCGCCCGCGGCTTCTGCCCCGGGTCGTCGGCCGCCGGCCCCGTCACATCCTCACAGCCTATCAACACACACGGCGCCACCACCTCCGCGAGCGACGCCCCACCGTGCTGACCCGCATGGGTGCTCCCGATGTATTGGCTCGTGTCGTCGGCCAGCAACACCACCCCGTGTGCGCCCGGCGGCGTGTAGACCTTCGACCCCGAGAACGCGACCTCGTGCTCACCCACGGCCCCGGTCGGTGAAGGCCACACACGCCAGCGCGCCCCATGCGCCGTCGTCGGCGCCGGCACGGTCTGTAGCCTGTCGGCTGTCACGTGCCCGTGGTCACTCGCCAGGAGCACCGCCCGGCCATGCTCACGCGCCTTGTCGAGCAGGTCGGGCAACGACGCGATGCTGTCGACGGTCCACGTGTGCCGCACCTCGTGGCTCGCCTTGAGCGAGTCGTCGATCGCGTTCAACACCAGCGCCACCACCCGCCGGTTCGGGTCGGCCACCAGCGACAACGCCTCGGGTGACGCCCCACCCGCCTTCGTGCGCCCCTCGCTCCGCAACAACAGGCGCGGCACATCACCCTCGGGCACGAGCCGCTTCATCACCGGGTGGGCTGCAAAGTGCTCCGTGTCGGACGTCGTCAGCTTGGCGCCTGGCCCAAACGCCTTGCCCGCAAAGAACCCCGAGCGGCTCACGTCGGTCACCGTCGGCAGCGCCGCGAACACCACCGGCACCGGGCCATCACCGACCCGATTGTCCCGCTGCACATGCCACGTGAGCGGCCCCCACGGCGCCGCCCGCTGCCCGAGTGAGTCCAGGAGCTCGGTCGCCTGGGCCCACGCCATGCCATCGAGCAGCAGCACCAGCAGCCGCCGCGCCGGGTCGCCTTCCAGGAACCGCCCCGCCACCCGCTTCAGCGCGTCGGTGATCGGCAGGACCTGCGTCGCCGGCTGCCCCGACTCGACCCACCCCACGAGCCCCTTGGCGAAGCGCCGATCGAGCGCCGTCCGCGCCTCGTCAGCGGCCGCCACGACTGCCGCCACGCCTGACCCAAAGCGGCCCTCTGCCGACCCACGCGCCAAGTGCCGCGCCCGGTCGACATAACCACCCTCGAGCGAATACCAGCGCCCGAGCACCTCGGCCTCGCCATACGGCGTGTGCCCCGGGTCTTCTTTTTGGTCGGGCCGGGCCACGAGCCAACTGAGGAGCCGGACCGCCATCTCCGCCCGCTTGAGCGTCGTGGCCTGGTCGGCGTCTTTGAAGAACGTATGTGACTCCAGCGCTCTGAGCGCTTTCACGGCCTCGTTCGCCGCCTCGACCGTGAGCGCCGTCACGCCCGTCACACCAGCAACGAGCGCCTCACCCAGGACGTCGAGCCGCTGGGTCCACGCCGACGGCAGGCGTTTGCTGTCGAGGAGCCCGACTTTGACCTCGGGGTCGAGCACCAGTGCGTCGGCCGCCTTGGCGACTCCGCGCAGCTCGCCCGGAGGCAGCTTCTTTTCGAGTAGCCGCCACGCCCCGGCCGCCTCACGTGCGAGCGCGTCCACGACCGGCACCACGTCGACGTCGCGGCCGATCTGGTCCACCGGCAGGAGCTCTCGGGCCTTGGTCTTCATCCACATGCGTACGGCCCCGAGTGGGCTCTTCGCGAGGGGCTCGAAGACCAGCGCCAGCTCCAGTGCGCGACGCCCCCGGCCCTCTTCCCAGGCGCGCCAGACGACCCGAGCGCATGGCCCGAGCGACCGGTCGAGCCACACGAGCAGCGCCTCACGCGCCGCTGCGGCCTCGGGGCTGCCCATGGTCTGCACGAATGCCGGGCCCTTGCCGTCGCTGGCCGCGAACGCCAGGAGCATGTCGAGGCCGAGTCCACCTTCCGTGTCGAGGCCGTGCTCGGCGAAGAGCCAGGCTGACCACATCGCATCCACCGTGAGCCGGCTCACTGAGGTCTCGAGGCGTTTTTTCGAGCTGCTGCTCGCCGTGCCTGCCGGGCTTAACAGGTACGCCGCGAGGGCGCTCCTCCTGGCCTCCTCGTCGACCTCGCTGACGCCGAACAGGGCCCGGAGTCGGGACTCTTTTCCAATGCGACGCACCCGCCCCTGCAGCGCAAAACGCCCCGCCAGGTCCAGCGGGATGTCGTGGGTCCACGGCACGAGAAAGGCTATCTTGACGGCGTCGTCCTCTTCGAGCGGCGGCATCTTCTCACGCAGCTCGATCTCGCTTCGGACCGGCACGACCTGGACCGTGCTCCCGTCGATCTCGACCGAGTCGGGTGCGCCTGTCCCGTGGAACGCGAACAGGTGGTGGCGGCGCTGGCTGCGGTAGGCCTCGGCCAGGTCGATCTTCAGGTCCTGCGCGGACAGGTTGGGGACCCCGTCCATGGTCACTTGGCCTGCAGGCGGTGGGTGGTGATCGTGAATGAGCCGGTCAGGGTGATCTGGCCGGTCTCGGTGCTATCGTCGTCGTCGCTGGTGTTGGATGCGAGGGCTTTCTCGGCTTCGGCGAGGGCGGCTCGGAGTTGGGAGAGGACGGCGGTCTTGCCGCGGGCGTTCCAGGAGGCGCTCGCGACGACGACACCAGCGGGTACGGGTGGGGCGATTGGGAGGACTGGCACGGTCGTCATTGTCGGCGAAATGGGCGGGTTCACGAGGCGCTGGGCTTCCTCGGCCAGGGCGCGCAGGCGCTCGGTTGCGGCCTCGTGCAGCTCGTCTTGCCTCAGGCACTTCGCCACCCGCTCGACCAGGTCGTCGGCGCCGTCGAGCACCCCACGCTTGGTCTCCAGGAGCTTGAAGGCCCCGAAGACCAGGTTGTCGCCGAGCACGCCTGCGACTTTATCCGCGCTGCCGATACTGTGACCCACGGCCCGCGGGCTGGTCTCGGGCACGAACGCCGCGAGGGCGTCGGTCATGGCCTTGCCGCTTCGCCCGTTCAGCGCGCCACACAGCTTGTCGGCCGAGGCCGCTGTCTTCAGTCGGTCCGACTCGACCGGCAGCCCGAGCTCGGTCAGCCGCTGCTTCAAGAGGCGCGCGAGCTTGCTGCAGTCGGCCGCCTTGGCCTTCACGGCCTTGTGCACCTCGGCCTCGAAGCGTTTTAAGTTGTCGGCGTGCAGGGCCTTGCCGGCCAGCACCACACCGAGTGTTGTGCCCGCCAGGGCGAGGGCCTTGCTCCAGGTGTCGTGGCTTGGCAGGTCGGGCTTCTCGAGCACCACGTGGTCCGGGATCGGCCGCCCGGCCTTGGCCTCATACGGTAGCCCGCCCGACACGAAGGTGCGGGCCGACCAGCGCGCATAGGCCCGGGTGATGAGGTCGAGGGCTTCGGGCTGCAGGCCCATCTTGTTGGACTCGTCGATGTAGCGTCGGATCTCGGCTGCGTCGGGTCGGTCGCTCACCTGTTGTTGGCGCTTACGCTCGATGTCTTGGAGCATCCGGTCTTCGACCAGGATCGCCGCCGTCTCGGTACACCGCACGAGCCCGAGCTCACCCAGCGTCCCACGCATCTCGTCGACCAGCGCCCGGTCGGCTGGGATCTGCTTCTTCTCGTTGTCGATGATCTCGCCGAACTTCTCGATGAGCTTCTCCGCCCGCATCGTCGTGAGCTTCGCCGTGAGCCGCGGGTGTCTTGGGTACCGCGCGTCGAGCAGCGCCGGGATGAAGCCGTCCAGCGCCGTCGCCAGGTTCGCCGCCAGCATCGGCTGCACGTTCGCCCCGGGTTTCAAGACCTGCAGGTGTTTGTCGATGCTGAGCGCCGAGTCGATGTCGCCCTCACGCACCTGCGCCAGCCCATACGCCTGCTCGAGCGCCTGGACGACCCGCGCCTCCTTCTGGGTCTTGAGGTTCACGAGGTCGTTCTTGGCGCGCGCCTGGTTCTCGACCGAGAGCTGCGAGATGTACGCGCTGGGCTGCTCGACGATGTGTTTGAGAATCACGAGGTCGCCGAGCATCTGGTTCATCGCCGCCGAGAAGAAGCTCGGCAGCCACACCATCGTCCAGCTCCCACCGCCGACCTCTTTGAACTGGTCCAGCACCTGCTCGTCGTCGTGTGGACCGAAGCCCGGGTCGTCGAACGGGTAGTCGATGATGAAGCGCCAGTCGTGGTCCTCGGGGCAGCGCAGGGCTTCGGGCCCCATCTTGCGCACGTTGCCGAACCGGATATGGCCCATGCGGTCGGTGCCGCGCCAGTCCTTGTGTTTGTGGTCTTTGCCCGTGTCGGCGACGACTTGCAGGCCCATGGCCTCGAACAGCAGGTCGCGCAAAACCCGCTGCCGCATGCCTGGCGAGTCGGCCCCACGCGCCTGCTCGATGATCGGCCCGAGCTCGACCCCTTCGAGCTGCAGCCGCACCGTCGGGTCGGCCTGCAGGCCGACGTGCAGTTGGCCTATCTGGCTCGCCCACTCTTTGAGCTTCTTCGTGACGAGGTTGGCCTCGGTCCCGGGGATCGGCACCCGCAGAGACCCGTGGTTGAGCTGCACGAGCTTGCCCGCGGTCATGTCTTTGAGCGCCGCCACCTCGGGCACGAGGGCCGCGATGATGAGCGTCTTGATGAGACGGTTGTCGCTACGACAGGCCGTGACCCTGCAGTTGCTGCAGCCGAGCCGCGCCGGGTGGTCGGGCCGGAGCCGCTGGCAACGCTCGGCCGTGTTGGTCTGGTGGGTCTGCTGTAGCAGCGGCAGGAGCCGGTAGGTGTAGACGTGTTTGGCCGACTCGAAGCGGGCCTTCATGACCCCCTCGGCGCTCGCCTCGCCGCCTGCGAGCACGTCGTACAGGTCGCCGACGCCGACCACCTCGCCGAGCTTGAGGTCTTCGATGTGCTCGACGAGCAGCTCGGTGAGGAGCTTGATTGCCGTGCGTTCGCGCTGCAGGGCATTCGAGAGTGCCACGAGCGCGTCGACGAGTGCTGGCGAGAACGGGTAGAGCCTTCGGAAGTCGCCCGCGTCGAGCTGGCCGAGCATCGTCTTCCAGGCCGGGTCTGCCGCGCCCTTTTTGAGCTTGTCGAAGGCGTTGTCGAGGGCCCCTTTGGCCGTGGCGTCGCGCGGCCTGAGCACGCGCCGCTCGACGATGGCGGGGAGGTTGCGGTCTTCGAGCGTGATGGTCTCGTAGCGGCCCTCGGACCACTGGAGCGAGTCGCGCACGAGCTTGTTCTCGAGGCCGACGTAGTTGGCGCCGACCATCTCGGCCAGGTCCCGCTGGCGCGCGATGAAGCTCATGAACGGGATCTCGCGGCGCGCGTCCTGCGCCTCCACGAGCTTGACCATCTTTTGGACCTCGTTGTGGAACCAGGCCGTGTCGCTCGCCCGGGACGCGAGCCAGAGCACGAGCTCGTCGAGGAACAGCACGACCCCGTCGTAGCCGAGGCCCTTGGCGTGGCGACCCAGGACCGCGAGCCCGGAGTCGAGGTCGATGTATTGGCGGCTCTCTTCGGCGTAGGCGCGAAAGCGGGTCTTGACCAGGGCGGAGAAGAGCTCTTCGCGCTCCTTGGGCTCGGTCGAGGTGACGCAGTGGTCGAAGCGGTTGCGGTCCCAGGTGGTGTGGCCGGCGAACTCGCCCCACTCGTCGCCTGTCGAGATTGGGGTCGGGGTCGAGGTCGTGGCGAGGGCCGCGTTGGGGGCGTTCGCTGCGTTGTTCATGGGGGCGAAGAAGGCGTCGTCGCCGAGCTCGTCGAGGAGGGTTGCGGCGTCGTTGAAGAGTTTTTCGTCGGCGAAGACGCCGGGCACTCGGGCGGCCGGGTGGTGGGTCTTCGAGAAGGTGAGGTAGCGGCGGAAGATGGCCTCCTCGATGCTCTCGAAGCCGACCATGTGGAAGTGGAGCTGGAGGAGCTTCTTCTTGCCGGCGAAGTCGTGCTTGGCGCGGAGGGGGTGGAGCTCGGGCACACGCCACGCGGCTTCGTGGCCGTCGAGGAGGAGCGACAGCATGGCCATGAAGTGGGACTTGCCGCTGCCGAAGCTGCCGTGAAGGTAGGCGGCGCGGCTCCGGGCGTCTTTGAGGGAGGCGCCTACTACGCGTAGGGCTCGATCGAAGCACTCGGCGATCGGCGGCGTGACGACGTAGGTCCCGGCTGTGCGGGTCGGGTGGTCGACGGCCTCTGACAGTTTCTCGACGAAGGTGATTTGGTGGATGCTGTCGGGCAGCTCGAAGAGTGGCTTGACGTGCGTGTCGTTGGGGGTAGGCGGCTGGGTTGGGGGCGGCTGCGTCAGCATCATGGGGCCTCGCCGTTCGTCGGGGTCTTTTTGGCGCGCGGTTTGCGCGGCGGTTTGGCCTGGACGTCAGCCGGGCCTTCCGTGCCTGCAACAGGCGCGGGGGTGGCCTTGGCGCTGGCCTTCTTGCCGCGGGTCTTTTCGGGTGGGCGCCAGTTGCGGAGGTCGTCTTGGGTCAGGCCGTAGGTGCGGCATTCCGTGTCGAGGAAGCCGGCGTAATAGTTGGCGGGGGAGTCGCCGGCGTAGTCGTCGGATGGGGTGTTGTGCCACTGGGTGAGCCAGGGCAGGAGCTCGAGCAGGCCGGCGAGCATGGGGGTGAGGCGGTCTTTGGGCCAGGACTCTTCGGTCTTGCGGTTCCAGTAGAGGGTGGCGAGCGCCTTGGCGCGTTGTTCGTGGTCCCAGCCGGCCCAGCCGTAGATAGGGTCGTCGGGCGATTGGTCGGACTCGCAGCCGGGGTAGGAGATGAAGCGCTCTTTGGGGACGTCGAGCGGGCCGCGGAGCTGCCAGGTGGAGGTGCCGCGGTAGTCGGTCTGGGCGTACTTGGGCGGGACGGGGATGTGGGCGATGGTTTCGCCGGCGTCTTCGCGGCGTTGGAGGTCCCAGGTGTGTTGCCACTCGGCGTGTCGCAGTAACCCGGCTTCGCTGAAGCAGTAAGCAGATAGGTACGGCACAGCATTCTCGCGGGCGAGCTCCGCAGAAGCGACCAGCTGGGCGTCCGGATCACTTGCGTCACTTCGCTCGTCTAGAGTCGACACTCGGCTTGCAACTCGCAGTGATGCCTCCACCGCATCCATGCGAGCTGATTCTTCGAGTTCGCGCCACTTGTCAGCCCATCCGCCTTTCGCGTGATTGAATCGACCTTGCCTACCGATCCACCTTCGTTTGAACTGCGATTGCTCAAGCAGCCGGATCGTCGGCCCTTTCTGCAGAAAGCCCATTCGCGCCGACCTCTTGCAATCAGCGTCCAACATCGTCGGATCAAGAATCGGGAAGCCGTCAATCGTTGATTCAGCGAGGCAATCCACTCTCTTGAGAACCTCAAAAGGCCGCCCCCCCGGGAGGTACGAATCTGCATGGTCAACCGCGCCTGCCATTTCGAGAGGCACCAACTCAAATAGCCGGTAGACATACCAGTCGAGTTCTTCCTGTAGGCCAACCATTTTCGAAAGCAATGCCAAGCGGCGCGACTCGGCCTCCGCCAGTTGCGACGGGGTTTGGCATGCGGCCAGCCGGCTGTGAAGCCGCTCCGTCTCGCTGACTAACGACTCAATCCCGCGCGCGAAGTCTGCGAGGATTGACTGGCTCTCGCGATTTAGCGGAGGCAGCGGGAGTGAAGAAACCGCGCCGGCGTTGAATGCAAACGTAACAGTCGTTGGGTCGGAATGTCGGATACTATCGGCTCCCATCATCTGCTTCTGGTGCGCCACTTGACGCAGGTAGAAGCAGGCGGTCGAGCTGTTCAGGTAGGCGACGAGGGCGATGTAGTCATCCTCAGTGGCAGAGGGGGCGAGCTTGATGATCGGAGCCGTCTGCTTGAAGACCTTGCCGCCGCGGTCGAGGACGAAGTGGTTGTGGGTAGCGACTTCGGCGAAGGTGATGCTCAGGGGGGTCTCAAGCTTGTCCCCGTAGTGCTCCAGGTGCTCCCACCACGGTCGCCCGGTGGCTTTCATCTCCTTGCCAAACACCGTTCGCGTCTCGAGCAACCTACGCCATGGCCACAGCACGCGAGTCAGAATGTGCGACTTCGGAACGACATCACCTCCGCGTGAGCGGTACGGGTACAGAATTTCTGGGCATTCGCTGATTGCCCAATCGCGGACGACCTCGCCAATCACAAGCGGAACGACCGAACCTGCCAAGCCGCGCCGCGCCCACACACCTGGAGGCAGCGTCCAGATGTCATCGTGACCGGCGACCGTCGTTCTTCCGATGGCGGCGACAATATCCCCGAGTCGCCTCTCTGCATGCTCTTCGAGCAGCTCTTTCAGCTCCGCCGCGCCGCCACCGCCGAGGCTCCAAGGATGCTTCGCAAGTGTCTCGCGGCCCATTCTGACGACTGAGATGTACTCGTTTTCGAAGCCTGCCTCTCCCCAATGGTCGGCGATGCTGCGCCAGACCTGGCCCTGCTCCGCGTCGGCGGGTGTCGACGGTTCGCCGCGGCTCGCGAGTACGGTCGCGACCTCGGCGCCGCGTGGGTCCTCGTGAGAGCCGAAGAGCAGCACCGTCGGGGTGCCGTGGCCGGGGATATAGGCGCCTGAGGTATTGATGACGAGGTCGAGATTGACCCTTGGCAGATACTGCTCGATGAGCTTCTTGCCAAACTCCCGCTTCATGAATGAGTTGGCAGTGATCATCCCAATCCGGCCACCAACGCGTGCGAGCTGGAAGAAGCGTTCGGTGAATGGCGCCGCGACGCTGTAGTTCATTGCGGCGGAGCGTGGATACAAGGTGCGATAGCGGTCGCGGAGGACCGCGTCTTTGACGGTGATATAGGGTGGATTGCCGACGACGGCGGCGTAGTGGCGGAACAGGATCTTGCGGGCTTCGGTCTCGTCTTCGAGGTTGTACTCCTGGCCGCGCCAGGTTTTGGCGGAGGGGGCGAAGTCGGCCAGGTCGCCTTGTTGGACGAAGGGGTTGTGCAAAAGCGAGTCTGCCACCACCACGTTGAGGGGGAGTGCGGGGGCGTCGATGAGGCGGGTGAAGCCTGCTTTGTCGAAGAAGGCGAGTGTGAGGCGGAAGCGGGCTATTGCTACGGCGTAGGGGTTCAGGTCGGCGCCGTGGATTGCGGAGAGTGCCTTTCTGGCGGCTTCGCGTTGGCCGTTGGCGGGGTTTTCGGCCATGTGGCGGGTGAAGAGGCGCTCGAAGGCGCCGAGCAGGAAGTGGCCGCTGCCGCAGGTCGGGTCGATGAGTGTCGTGTCGTTGAGGCCGAAGGTCGCGAGGGCTGGCTCGAGTGTGCGGTCGAGGATGAAGGCTTCGACGAAGCGGGGGGTCTGGAGCAGCGCAAAGCGTTCGCGCACGCCCTCGTCGAGGTCCTGGTAAATCCAGCCGAGGAAGGCCGTGTCGGCCTGGCCGAACCGGAAGGCAGGTGCGTCCGCGTGGGGGGACTGGAAGAGCTGGACCAGCGCCTTGGCGCCCTCGGCACTTGGCGTAAGCAACCACACGGGGTTGTGGCGCGCGTCGAAGAGGCCGCGGGTCGCCGCAAAGCGGGTGAGCTCACGGAAGATGGTCAGGAGGTAGTCGCGCTCGTTCAACGACGGCGCCAGCTCGAGAAAGAGCTTTAAGCTGTCCGCCGCCCCCGGCCCCGCGAGGCGGTTGTGCCCGAGCAGCCCGCGGTCTTCGAGTGTCCGAACAAAGACACACGACAACATCCAGGCCGCGGCCACCTGCTCGATGAAGCGGTCCTGCCACTCGACAAAGCTGTCCGCCGTCCGCTTGTTCGCCTTGTCAGTCGCATGCCGCGCCGTCAACGCCGCACTCACCGCGACCGAGCCCTTGGCCCGCGCCCGCAGGTCGTCTTTCAAGACCTTCATCACCGGCACGGCCGCCTGCAGGAACCGCTGCCACTCGAGCGCCGCCTTCGGGTCGGACTGCCCCTCGAGCTCACCACCCTGCTTCTTCGTCGTTCGTCGCACCATAAGCGTCCACTTACACCACGGGCTCTCTCCCGACCAGCCCCGCGGGCCGCTCGCAGTGGGCGCGGAAGTTGGCCCAGCTCGTCGCCAGCGGCATGCCTGGCGGGGCGCCCTCGGTGGCCAGGGCGTGGGTCACCGACTGGACGTCGACGTCCACGAGCCAGGCCGGCAAGGGCAGCGGCTCGAGCGCGAAGACGAAGTAGGCGCCGCGGCCCGGCTCGGGGTAGTTCAGTGTGAGCAGGTCGTCGCGGGTCATGAGTGTGACCGGTGGGAGGACGCGGAAGAGCTTGGACGATGGGCGTTGGCCAGGGCCGGTGGGGCGATAGGCCACGAGCAGTCCCGCAGACAACGCCGCGTCGCCGGGGCCGATTGCGCCACGCCGCTCCGGGGAGGCGCGCAGGTTGTAGAGGTTGTGCTGGGCGACCCACTCGGCGTGTTCGGGGCTCTTGAGAAAACCCAGGACGACGACCGTGTCGGCGGCGGGTCGCTCGAGGAAGGCGTCGGCCTCGCCGGGCGTCGGCGTCGGTCGGCCCTGGAACGCCTGCTGATGCCAATAACGTGCGCGTTCGTGTTGGGTGCCCTGGTCACACAGGTGGTCGAGGACCCGCTCCAAGAAGGTGGTGATCGTGTCGGCGCCCTCCCCTGTGTCACCGCCCGAGGGGCGGAGAGCGAAGGCCCCGAGAGACGGCAGGATCTCGGTGTGCTCCGAGCGGTGGCTGGTGACGGTGCCGGGGAAGATCACATAGGCGCCGGCCGCGCCGATCAGCGCGTCGCGGTAGGTGTGCATTTTGAGGAGGTCTTCGTGTCTGGGGCCAAGCGTGTGGTCGCCCTCGGGGTCACCGCCCGGGTCGAAGACGCCCGGCTCACTCACGCGGTACTTGGCGTCGAAGTGGAGCCAGAGCGCGTCGAGTGTGGGTGTGCCGGCGCCGAGCGGGGTGATCTTCAGCGAGCAGTCGGGCCGCATGGTGCGCGACCACGAGCCGTCGGGGCGCGAGAAGGTGCGGTTGTAGGTCAGGGCGAGCGCGAAGGTGCGGCCGCGGCGGGTGACGGTGCATGGGAGCTGAAGCGAGGTGCCCTGGCGCAGCATGAGCGAGAGGCCGGACGCGGTGCTCTCGAAGAGGGCCTCGAGGGGTTGGTTGGTGCCGGAGAGGCGGGCGATGATTCG
Source organism: uncultured Myxococcia bacterium (assembly GCA_942493285.1). Taxonomy (GTDB): domain Bacteria; phylum Myxococcota_A; class UBA9042; order PHBI01; family PHBI01; genus WYBB01. The sequence continues at coordinate 2,157,218 of OW818691.1, read as the reverse complement.
CGCGAGCTCGATGAAGACCCAGTACTCGTAGAGGGCCGCGACGTTGCGGAGGCCCGCGCCAAAGACGGTGTCGCCGCCGCGCCAGGTGAGCGTGGAGCCGGCCTCGTAGAGGGTGAAGGCTTCGAAGATCTCGCGGTAGCCCGAGCGCTTGTGCAAGACCTGGTTGGACGCGGGGAAGGCGTCGAGGCGCCCGACGTCGCGAAAGATGGGGTGGCGCAGCGTGTCGTCGAAGCGCTCGAGGAGGTCATGGGCCTCGCGGCGACCCCGCTCGATCGGTGCGGGGATGAGCTTCGAGCCGTCCGGCGATGACCAGGTGTCGAGCTCGACGAGGAGCGAGTCGGTGAGCGCGCGGAACTGCTCGAGGGCGAACTTGACGAAGCGGTTCGGGGCGTTGTCCAGCGTCTCCTCGGTGCGGTCCTCCCAGAGGGTGCGTGGGTGTGAGTCGATGAGGTCGAGCGGTGAGGCCTCCCACGGGACACGGGTGCCGGGGCTGGCGAGGCGGCGGGCGAGCGCGCTGCCGCCGCGCAGCACTCGCCCGGGAGGGGTCGGTCGGGTGGTGGTGCGGAAGGCGACATAGGGCTGGGTCGTGACGAGCCGGAGTGCCGTCGCGACGCGGCCATTGAGCATGAGCGAGCGCAGCATGGCGAAGCGCTGGTAGAGGGTCTCGGCGTCGTTCTCGGGGGCGGACTGGAGGGTCTGCTCGGTCGCGGCGAAGCGCTGGAGGACGAGCTCGGAGCCGAGGCGGGCGATGTCTTCGAGCATGTGCCGGTAGTCGTCGAGGTAGCCGAGCTTGACCGAGCGGACCTCGACCTGGGCGCGGAAGACCTCGCCGCCCGAGTGGACGGCGATGGTAAGGCGCCCGGTGTGGAGGCCGGGGGTGAGGCGGCCGACGCGCAGGGTCTCGTCGTCGGGCTCGAAGAGCTCGTCGGGGTCGAGGCGGTTGATTGGGGTGAGCGGGGTGTCGAGGACTTCGTACTTGTAGCGTGCGGCTTCGACGAGTTGGACGGGCTCGAGGCCGTCCTCGACGTGGGTGTCGCGCAGGTCGAGGAGCGGCGCCTGACCGAGCGCGTCGGCGAGCCGGCTCTTGACGGTCGAGAGTCGCAGGCGGGCGCGGGGACGTCCGTCCTCGTCGAGGAGGGGCAGGACGACCGAGGGGACGGCGCTCACTCGGAGAAGCTCACGAACTGGTTCGCGCGGAGCGAGTCCATCATACGTTTGAGCTTGTCGTGGGAGCGGGGCATGCGGGGCGTGGCCTGGGAGGCGGCGGCGAAGTCGGCGAGTGCGATGAGGACGGGCTCGAGCTTGCGGCGGACGCCGTGGAGTCGGGGCAGGACCTTCTGGAGGAGGATCGCGTCGAGGCGCTCGTCGACGCTCGTGGCCTCTCCGTCGGCGAGGATCGCCGACAGGCGGACGGCTTCGTAGAAGGTGCGGTGGCCGAACTCGAGGCTGAAGGTGGAGAGCAGGGCGTGGAGCGAGCGCAGGAGGGTGACGACCTCGGCGGCGTCGGGCGGGAGGTGGGTCGTGTGCCAGGTGTCGTCGCGCATGAGGGCGAGCATGCCGCGAACCACCTCGTCGGGGCCGGGGGCGCAGGGCTTCGGGCGCACGATGGTGCTGGCGTCGAGCGGCAGGACCGAGGTGGCGACGCGGAGCTCGAGGGTGGAGGCGCGGTCGAGGACCTTGGGCGAGAACATGTAGGTGGTCTCGTCGACGTTGACGGTGCCGACGATGAAGAGGTTGTCGGGCCAGGGGAGTTTTTCCGGGCCGGGCTGCGGGACCCAGACGCCGGCTTCGGGGGCGAGGTTCGGCAGGATCGGTTTGCGCGACTCGAGGCCGGACAGCGCATCGGCGAAGTAACGCTCGACGTGGGCGAGGTTCATCTCGTCGAGGATTAGCAGGTAGGGGTGGGTCGGGTTCGCGGCGGCGCGCAGCATGAAGCGGAGCGCGTCGGGGGCGACCCAGGGGCGGCGGCCATCGTCGAGCGGTTTGCGGAGGGCGTCTTCGTAGCCGAGGAGGTACTCGGGGCCGGTCCAGTCGGGGCGGACGGGGACGAGCAGGCAGCGGTCGTGGCCGTGGACGTCGGTGCCGAACCACTCGCCGAGCTTCAGCGCAATCTGGGTCTTGCCCGAGCCGGAGAGGCCCGTGAGGATGACGAAGGGCTTGGCCATGAGCGCCGTGACGAAGCTGCGGACGAGGGTGAGGTCGGAGTCCTGGCCGAAGGTGAGGCCGCTGTGGGCGAGAGCCGACTCAAAGGCGCGGACGATGGCGTCGGGGTCGGTGATCGCGGGCTTCTCGGTCGGTGTGGTCGGGGCGAACGGGGCGACCGGTGGGCTCGTGGTCTTCCAAGGGCCGAAGTTGCTGACGAAGGCGAGTCTCGGTGGACAGCCGGCAGCGATGGCGGACATGCGGATCGCGTCGACGAGCTCTCGCGGGAGGGAGTCGACCGCGATGTGGACGTTCGAGCGGTCGTCCAGGACCTCGAAGCCGAATCGGAAGGGAAAAGCGCCATCGGGCCAGAGCGGGGTGTCGTCGCGGTAGGTGCCCCTGGTGACGGTCGCGTAGATCACCCGCGACGCGACGCCGTGGAACTGTTCGGGGGTTTTTACGCGCGGGAAGCCCCTGGGCTTCGGGGAGTCCGCCTCGATGGCGTGGACGAAGACGACGCCGTCGCCCGTGGCCACGCCGGCAAACCTCTTCTCCTCGGGGCCTCCCCAGGTGGTGGCCTTGAGGCCGATGTCGAAGTTGGTGGCAGCACTCGTACCGACGTAGATCGCCCAGACCCTTTGCTCGACCTGTTGGGTGTCGCCCTGCTGGGTGTCGCCCTTTTGGATGTCAATCGGCGGGGCGACCGGGGCCCGACTCGCGGAATGTGCTGTATCTGCCATGCGATGCTCTCGAGGGCCGGCGCCACGCGTGTCACGCAGCGTTGCAACGAAGCAGGACTCGTACACCGATGTGCGGCGGCGGACCAGCGAGCGAGAGGCGACCGGTCGGAGGGGGCGCGGTCTCACGCGAAAACAAGGTGTTCGCGGCCCAGGTCGGACGACCGGCACACGGGTATCGGAGCCACGAGCGCGATTCGTGCGGCCAGGCTGGACGGGGCGACCTCGAGCGCCTCGCGTTAGTCCTCGTCGAGGGACCGATGTCCGCGCGTGCATGCGAGTGCGCGGCACTCCGCCCCTCGAGGGCGCGCTCGCCCAGGCGCCGCCGTCCGAGATGCTTGGGCGGGTGCTGATCACGCAGACCTGCCCGCAACTTGCTCTTTAGGCAAGCATCCCGCATGCTCCGTCTCGGTGAAGCGCACGACACTCAACCAAGCCAAGGCCGCACTCACACAGGCCCTCGCGACGGGTCGCGTCATCGTGCGCAGACATGCGACCGAGGACAAGGGCGGCCTTCGAACGTTCAGCGAGGTCGAGATTCGCGCTGAGCTCAAAGTCGCTTCGGCCGCGGGCGACGTTGGCCTCGACCGGAGCACGCCGGGACGATTCCTCGCCTACGGCATCCAGGTGACCATCGCGTTCGAGGTGCAGGCCCCGAACATCGTGGTGGTCACAGTCTTCTTCCAGGGAGGGTGATACGATGAAATGCACCAACTGCGGAGCCCCTGTGCACTTGGAGCGCGAGGTCCGTGCCTATAGCGACCTGCTGCCCGACGTCATCGTCGACGGGATCGAGCGGGGCACATGCCCCAAATGTGGAGAGACCTTCACGGCGTTCCCGCGCTGGGATGAGTTGGGCCAGCTCGTGGCGGGCGAGCTCATTGCGAAGCTGACCCGGCTCACCCCCGGTGAGGTCCGATTCTTGCGGACGTCCATCGGGCTCAAGGGGCAAGACCTGGCCGCCGTTCTCGGCGTCGCAGCCGTACAGGTGTCCCGCTGGGAGAACGGCGCGCAGCCCATTTCGACGCTCGCCGACCGCCTCCTGCGCCTGGTCGTGGTCACGCGCGAGGGGCTTGCCGGACCAGACTTGCGGACCATCGACGCGAAGCGTTCGGAGCCATTGAGCGTGCGAATCGAGCTTGGCCGCAAGGGCTGGCGCGTCACCGAACCGAAGGCAAAGGCGGCATAAGCGGATTCCATTCGTTCAGGCGTGGCGCGGTCCTACAGGCAGCGATGTGATAGGCGCGCGCCGACCAGCTTAGCGCGTGCGGCGCGAGGCCGGGCGTTGCATCACTTGGAGCGCCGCCGGTCCCCGGCGGCAGGCCGGCGATCCGGTTCACGAAGTCCGGCGCAAGCTCCGCCCGATTCAAGAGCGTCGTCAGTCCCTCCGCGAGCAGGCCCTCGATCGCCGCACTTCGCGACGTCTCACCCATCGCCTCCATCAGCCGGATGACCCCCTCGAACGCAACCGCATCGACCCTATCGACATGGCGCGTGAGCAGCACCCAACGACGCCGCTCGTCGTCAGCGAAATCACCCTCGCTACCCCCGAGCCGCCGCCGAAGCTCGCGCACCGTCAAGCCCGCCGCCATGGCGATAGCCCCCTCTTCATCGAGCCCGCCGTCTTGATCGTCTCGACCGGGTCTTACGAGGAAACGCGCCAGCAGCTCGACCACGGAGGTCGACAGCCGCCCCGAGAGGTTCGCCTCCTGCAGCCGCGGCAGCCGCATGAGCCGTCGGAGCAGCGTCCGCGCATCGCCCACCCACCGGCCCGAGCGCCCCAGCCGCTCACGCGCATACGCCTCCACGCTCGGGAACCCGTCCGATCAGGCAGCTTCCCGGGCCAGCACCCCGCCACCCTTCCCATCTCCTCGGGCGACCGACACTCTTTGCCCACCCCCACCCCAAATCCTGTCAATAGGCCCGTCACTTTCCGAGTGACTCTATTGAGCTGAATGGTCCGCAGACCGGCCTCTTTGTCCTTCTCCACCTCGACGACGGCGCGCAGGAAGCGAGCGAGAGGTCACGGTTCAGGGGGCGCGGCGCCACTCGGCCATGCGGTGGGCGATGGGCGCGAGGTCACGGTCGTTCAAGCCGAGCTTCAGCGCAGAGTTGAGTCCGGTCTGGTGGGTGCGGTCGGCGGGGTTGTGGGCCAACCAGGCGAGGTGCCAGTGGGCGCGCAGAAGCCAGTGGACAGGCTTGGCCTTGAAGTGGGCGGTCCAGAGCTTGGTTTCGGGCCATTGCCCGGTCGTCGTGTGTTGACTCCATCCCATCGCCAGGTACAGCGCGGCAAAGGCGGGCCGCTCGGCACCGATATCGCCCTTGTGCGCGCAGTCATCGACGAAGGGCCACAGCTCGAGCGCGAGGCGACTGCGCATGCGGTGCCGGAAGGCGCCGAGACGGTCAACCGGGGTGAGGTCGGTGTGGTCGCACGCAAAGACGAGGTGCTCGCCGAGGTGGACTCCGCGCAGGATGGGCAGATAAGCGAGCGCCTCGTCGCCTTCGCCTCTCAGCCCCGCATACATGAAGCGAGCCTCCCTGAACCGTGAAGTGGGGGGCGGTGTATGACCCTTGCCGCGGACGAGTGGAACGGCGGTCGGGTGGATCGGACCGTCACCCGGCCAGGGGCCAAGCGGGTTGAAGGAACCGGCCTGACACATCACGAGCATCCGCACATTCTCCCACGGGAAGGTGTGGTCGGCGTGGTGCTTCTTTAGATGGTCTGCGAATCGTGCGAGCAGGTCCGGTGGGATCACGAGCGGACTGCCCTCGGGCATCGGCGGTGGCTGGGATGATGGGGGCCGAGCGATGGAATACACGATCGGTCCCGGGGCTTCCTCGGCGAGGAGCGTGAGCAGCCTCTGGCATGCACGATTCGATTGTCCGGGTATGCCAGGGCGTATCGACTCCAGTGGTGGGCGACGAGGGTAGACCATGACCGCCGGATTCCCACGCCGCATCGCGATGAAGTCGTCGGTCCCGCGGGTGCGACGCCGAGCCGTGTCCACGAGCATGTTCGCTCCCTCTGGCGAGACCGAGCCCAGACGCAATGCGGTCTCGGCGACGCGGGTGGCAAGCGCCGCCAGCAGGGGCTCACCCGCCCCCGAGTGCATCGCGGCGCACGACAGGTCGAAGAGGTCCGCGTCGGGCCAGCGGTCGACCCGGTCTAGCGCCACCTCGGCGGTGACACGGCGCCCGACCCACCGCCGCAAGCGCTGGCCCCCCTCCTTCGAGCGGATCTGGCCGTACTCGTCGGCGGGCTGTCGTTCCCAGCAGACGTCTCCGATGGGCCAGAGGTCGACACAGTCGCCCGCCGCCCGCGGAGCGTCGGCGCGGGCTTCCAGGACGGGTTCACACGCCACGTCGGTGGCGACGTTCTTGGCCCAGAGGAGGGCGCCGATCAACTTGTCACTGAGACCACGCGAGACGGTCTTGAGGAGCCATGAACGCCAGCGGTCCGCGAGCGATGGCCTCTCGGTCACAAGGCGTTTCCATGCCACCACGAAGCGGTCCGTATCGCGCCACAGGCAGAACGTCTCGACCCCATCGAACGCTGAGTGCAGCCGGCGACAGGCCAGCGCGAGGGCCTCGAACACCTGATGCTCCTGGGCTTCGGACAAAAGAGCGCCTGCTACGGCGGCGTCCATGAGCATCGCCGCGGCTGGCGCCAGCTCGAGAGATGGAGCGGCCCCGGAGCCCGCTATGTCGCGGGGCGGCTCGCGCCACGGGCGGGCAGCCAGCGACTCGATCGCGGCGGCGAGCAGCTCGCTGGAGAAGGCAGGTTCGGCGAGGCGCCGCTCGAAGAGGAGGGTGTAGATCTGGTGCTCGACTTCCCGGCCACGCTCGATGACGACACGCGCGGCCCCGGGGCCGAAACGCCTCCATAATCCATTGGCGGCCAATGCTTCCAAAAACACGCGGTGGACGAAGACCAGCCGTGCAGGCTCGATCTCTTCGAGCAGGCCAACGCCCTCGGTGAGGTAGGTGATCCACTCCTCGGCGAGTTGGCGTCGATCTGCCCCAAGCCCGACCGCTTCAAAGGACTTACACGTCAGGTCGACGAGGTGTGGCCGCTCCAGCTCCAAGGTCGTCAGGTCGTCAGTCTCGTGGATGTGCCATGCTTTGAGCTCGAGGGCGGCGAGCTGGTCATCGCCGTCGATACGTTCGAACCGGACGTCGCGCTCCTTCGTCCAGGTGAAGAGCATGGTCCGGATGCAGCGGTCCAGAGCCTCCCACTGCGAGGTGGGGAGGTCCTGATTGGCCCGCCAAGCCAACGCGAACATCGCGACAAAGAGGGGGCGATTGACGAAGCTTTCGATACCGAGAGCGGTTCTGCTGCGAGACAGGGTGGAGATCCCCGCGATGATGGACCGAAAGGCTTCGTCGCGAGCCTCGTCGGAGTTGGGGTGGATGAGCTGACACCAGCGCTTGAGAAGCTCGTCCCGGGCCTTTGTGGTCAGTGAGTCGAGCCAGAGCTCCCGAAACCCTTTGAGGGTTCCCCGTTGGTAGCTCTGCGGACGACACGTGACGATGAGGGACGCACGCGGGAAACGAGCTCGGACGGCGCGGAGCTCGTCGAAGATCATAGCGCGACGCGACTCGCTCACTTCGTCGAGCCCGTCGAGGATGATGGTGCCCCGACCGCCGATGAGCGCAGCGTCGAGCTCGGCCCTCGAGAGCCCGGCATCTGAGAGGTCTGCGAACTCGACGATTTGTTGGAGCAGCGGACGCTTGGAATCGGCCGAGCGCAACGGCAGCCACAGCGGGAGCGGCCCGTTGGGAGTCGTCGCGAGGGTTCGGGCGAGGTAGCGGCTTACGGTTGTCTTGCCGGCGCCCGGCTCGCCCAGGACGATGATGGGTTGGGTGTCACCGTGAAGGCCGACGACGAGGTCATCGAGGGTGACGTACCTCTCGTCAGTGGTCGACCAGAGTTGTGGCGCCACGAAGAGCGCATCCTGGACGCTGTGGAGACCTTTGTGCGGTAGCCCGAAGACGGGCATCGAGCAGCAGCGCTCGGCCAGGGCTTGGCGGTACGGGGCCTCGCGAGCGACACGCGCTGCGAGTGCAGTCTCTTCGGCCCACGAGCGGACGGCCTCCTGATGGAAGTGCCAGGTGTCGGCGTCTCGGCTCAGCAGATTGCCGAAACGCTCGAGAGCGTGCTCGAGTTCGGGCAGCTCAGCGTTCGTGAAGTCCGCGACTGTGACCACCCGCCTGAACGTCGGTTCGTCGATGACCATCGACGGGCAGGACAGCGCGAGGTCCCCGAGAGCGCGGCGAGCCAGGAGTCGAAGTGACCGCGCCTCCCTTGCGGTGATCCGCTCGTCTTGGAGGGCACGCCCGAGGAGCCGCTCGAGGTCGTCGGGGCCAAAGGTTTCGAAGCTCCGTGGGGCGAGCTCGATCCAATGCGCGGGCGGCAGGTCGGACTTGTCGCGCGGCTCCCGGGTCGTCGCGATCCACCAGGCGTTGTGAGCCTCGAGGCGCTCTCGAAGATCTCGCTGCGCGGCGGGCGTGAGCTGCTCCCAGCCATCGATGATGGGGACGAGTCGACGGGCCTTCACCAGCGTCCCGACCAGGTCCCGTTCAAGGGTCACAACGCCCTCCAGGAGGGCCGTCCATGAGAGGACACGAGGGCCTGTGAGCTTCGTCGAGAGGTCATGTGCGCGGACGTAGACGCCAAAGCCAAGCGCGCCGAGCGGACCGGAGACAAACCTCTGCGCGAGGGACTGTGCGAGGCTTGTCTTCCCGGCCCCGGCACCCCCGCGGATGACCAGGCCGCGTCGCAGTCCACCGGCGATTGCGCCTTGGTGAGCGGCCCACGCCGCGTCGAGGAGGACGTCGCCGAGCGGGCCGGTCGTCGGCTCGTCGGCCGATAGGGACTGAACGGGACGCAGGTCGGTCGTGGAGCGCGCGGCGAGCTTGGTGGCGATCTCAGAGAGCGTCGTGCCACAGAGCCATGCTGCCGGCGGCTGGTTGGCGGCTTCGAGCGCCCGCGTGATGCCGACCCAGGTGTCGGGTTTGTCGTGCCCGACGGGGCCCGTGATGAGGATGCCGTCGGGGTGTCGAGACCACCACCCGACCGCTTTGCCGTCGAGACCGAGGACGGGGAGCACCTCGTCGGTGCCGGGCTTCAGCTCGCCGCTCGCGGCGAGGGGCCCGAGAGCGGGTGGCAGGAGCCCGTCGGCCATGAGGGCGAGGAGCAGGGTGTGTGAGCGGTCGCGGAACTCCGGTCCGTCGTGACCCCAACCTATCGCATCTTCGATGGGCTTCTCGGGCGGGCGCGATGAGGCGCACGCGAAGACGCGCCTCACATGGACGTTGACGTCGATCAGCAGCGCGAAGCGTTGGTACCCGGTCCGCATCGAGCGCCAAATCGACTCCGCCGGGGAGTCGCGCAGCTCAGCCTTGATCTGGTCTGGGAGGTCGCCTGCCGCGAGCTCGATGGCGACGGCGAGGCCCGCAACGAGCTCGTCCCAGCCGCGTCCCGGCTGGCCGGAACGTTCTTGTTCGACCTCGCGCCATAGCTTGTCCATGAGAACGGCGGACCACTTCGAGCGTGTGCTCGTGTCCACCCAGCGTGACCGTATGAAGTCATCTCGCACCGCTTCAGGCAGACGGCGTGAGAGCCTCTTTCGGGATTCGCCCGGGTTGAGCAGGTTACTCAGCCCGCTTTCCAGGAGCCGCTCGAGGGAGATCTGCTCAGTCATCGTCGATCCGGAGTCGCACGCCGACTTCGTTGGTCGGCCGCCCGCTGCGCGCGACGAGTCCGTGGAGCACGTTGTCGCTGCCAGCCCAGGGGCCCAGATCGGCGTAAGCGGTCTTGCCACCGACCTCCAGGACGAGCAGCTTGTCCGCCAGCTCTTTACCGGAGGTGAGGTCGAAGACGACCAGACTCGCGCGCGATGGCGCGGTCTCTTTGGCGCGGATTTCCAGCAGCATCTTTCCTTCGTCCGCCTCAAGCCAAGCGACGAGCTCGCTGCCGTCGATCTCGAGCCGGATCGGCTTGCTCTCCGAAGACCAGGCGGCCGCTTGGAGCAAGTGCCTCGGAAGCAAGACCGTTCGCGGTTGAGCTCGGCGCGGCAGCGCGGCAGCACGAGACACGGCAATTGGCGGCAAGGCCTCGACGAGCAGCGTGGCGGGCGCTTGCTCGACCGCCCTCCACATTGCGGCGATCGGCACCCCCGGCGACAGTGTCCCAAGACGCATCTCGGCGAAGGCCCCCAACTCTAAGACACGCTCCGGGTAGAGGGAGACGAGCGCCGCGGCTCTCGACGCAAGCTCGTGGGCAGTGCCAGCATCTCCGATGAGGGACGTGACCCCGACGGCATCGTCCACATCGAGCAGGACATCGTGGAGCGGGCCGGCCGGGTCCTCGTCGTCGTCGAGAGCGTCCGCAAGATCATCGAGGAGTGTCTGTGGTTCGGGCGGGCCTGCAACGTCGACCAGTGTTCGGGCGCGTCCGATCGCGTCGCCGGGTAGTTCGAGACCGAAGTGGTTGCCGTGAAGTCGCGCTATCAATACTGCGGCACGCCATGCGTCGGCCTCATCCTCCCGGGCGATGGGCGCGAGGGTCGCCAGTTCTCTGTGGGCCTTTTCGAGCCATGACCGCGCGTCCATCACTTGCCTCCCTCTGTCCAAGACGTCTTGTCTCGGAGCTTTCGGACAGCCGCCTTGAGAAATTCTTTCGAGCTCGGTGGTCGGTGTTGCCGAGGCTGGACACGGTAGGCCGTCTTCACCTGCGGCGTGGAGGCGTGGCCGACTTCGCGGACCACCACATACACACCGTGGTCGCCCACTAACGCCCAGCCCCGCCCCCCGCTCGAAAGCTCTCCGTATCGCCCGGCCGCATCCGCGCTCGCGAGCGCTTCGCGATACGCGGGAGCCATGCGGTTGTCATGGTCATGAAGGACGTGCGCACGACAACTCGGAGCAACGCGGTCACAATCGGGGTGCTCAGCCTCGAGCAGCGCTTCGGCACAGCCGCAGTCCCACGCGCGTTGGCGGGCATCGCCAAGGTCGGAGATGACGTGCTGCCATTCTTCGCTCGGGTTATAAAGATGCTTGGCGACGTGAGAGAATCGCTCGCGGTCGCCTTCCATGCTGAGGACCCTGCTGATCGGCCAGGTGCGACTCATGACGTGATCTCCAGCTTCGCTCGGATGTCTTTGATGGCGCGACTGTAGGTGTGGTCGAAGTTGTTGAGGCGCTGGTCGCGCAGGCTCGGCGTCTCATTGGACTCAGGCGGGTACAGCAAGGACGCTGCCTCTTCACGTTGGAGCGCCTCGGTGGGGCGTGTGGGTGGCGGCGGGGGATGAGACGCGACCAACTCGGCCCAGTCCGTGTCCTTGATACGGTTCGGCCCAGCCGTCAGGAGCACCGCCATGCGCCGCTTGTGAGAGAGTCCGTTGACGATATCCAACGCTCGCGCAGCATCGATGGCGGCCTCGACCCGCTCATGGCCGGTGACAGGTGCCTGCGCCACGATGTGTCGTTCGACCTCGGGTGCACGTTCTTCGCGACGACCCCACTTACGAAGGTGCGAAACGATCGCGTTCCTCAACGATTGTCGTGCGTAGGCCAGCGGCTTTGGGGAGTCTCTGAGCTTCCCGCTCTCCCGGTCGAGGAGGCCTGTGAGGACGTCGTTGCGCAGGTCCTCCACGAAGGCTCCACCCAGCACGTCGCGCGTCTCTCGTGAGACCAGCAACTTCTTCGCGAGTTGATGACGCGCACGCTTCAAAGCCAGCTCGTCCCCCAGGTCGAACCAACGTGAGAGCAGCTCAACGGTTTCGGTGTCGGAATCCAACGCCACCCCCTGGTGAAGCCTGGTCACAGCTCGTTTCCCAGACGCCTACCACAGCATCGACAGCGCCGCACGGCGGCCCCGCAGGAATATCGGCATTCGAGTGTCCGGGACCGCGGCCTCAACGCGTCGAGGGTGCAGAGGTCGTCGAGGTCGAGCGCAGTCGCGCCGAACTCGCGCGGCCCATACGCGTTGGTAGGAGGCCGTCCCGATGCTCCCAGTCGCCATCAATTACCATCTCTATAAGCCATGCAACCTGCGGTGTCGTTTCTGCTTCGCGACGTTTCGCGACGTGAGGGGCCAACTCTCGCTTGTAGATGCGCGGCGCCTCATCGAGAGGCTTCGTGAGGCGGGCGCCGAGAAGCTCAACTTCGCCGGTGGTGAGCCGACGCTCCACCCACATATCGGCGAGCTCGTCCGGTACGCCAAGGCCCTCGGCTTCGTGACCAGCATCGTGACGAACGGGGCTCGGTTGGAACAGCTCCTGGAGGTCGCTGGCGGAGCGCTCGACTGGGTCGCGCTGTCCGTCGACTCCGCCGACGAGGAGACCCAGCGGCTCCTCGGGCGAGGCAAGGGCACACACGTCGAGCAGGCGTTGCGGCTGGCCGATCGCTGCCGCGAGCTCGGGGTTGGCCTCAAGCTCAACACGGTCGTGACGGCGCTGAATTGGCGGGAGGACATGAGCGACTTCGTACGGCGATTCGCCCCGGGCCGATGGAAGGTCTTCCAGGTGTTGCGGGTGGTCGGCCAGAACGACGGCGTCGTCGAGCCGCTCCTCATCACGGAAGGGCAGTTCGAGAGCTTCGTGGCTCGGCACTCTCGACTCGGCTCAGACGGTTTTGCCCCGGTGCCGGAGGACAACGACGCGATGACGGACTCGTACGCGATGATCGATCCGCTCGGCCGCTTCTTTGGCAATAGCGGCGGTGTCCAGTCCTATAGCCGACCGATCCTCGAGGTCGGGGTCGCAGATGCCCTGGTCGAGATCGGCTTTGACGACGACAAGTTCGATGCCCGCGGAGGCCTCTGGGACTGGCGCTCGCAGGAGGCCGCATGAACCGCCGGCCTGTCATCCTCATCGAGGGACTCGATGGTGTGGGCAAGAGCACGCTGTCCCGACGCCTGGCAGCCCAGCTCGGGGCGGTGCGCCTGTCGAGCCCACCCGAGCTCGGTGCCCACGAGGTGCTCGGTCCGCTGCGCGGTCACTTCGACACCAGGCCCACGGCGGTCCGCAGGGCGTATTACCGCTTCGCGAACCTCATTGTCAGCGAAGCGGCCGAGGTGTCGAGAGCCGAGCGCCCCGTCGTCATCGACCGTTATTGGCCGAGCACCGTGGCCTTCGGAGTCGGGGTCGACAACGCGGTCGACCTCGAAGCCTGGGTGGGGCGATACCCGCCCGAGCTCGTCGCGCCCGACGTAATGATTCTGCTCGAGGTCGACGAGCGGGCGAGAGCCGCGCGCATGACGAAGCGCGGCGAGGCCATGACCCAGGAAGAGGACACGCTCGCGAGCGGTCTCACAAAGCGGGCCGCCGTGTCTCAGGTGTATCGCGCGTTTGCTCCCATCGTAATCGACACGTCGCCACACGATGAAGACGGAGTGCTGCGACGGGTGCTCGAGGAACTGAGGCGCACGGGAATCTAGGGACTCACGCGGCGCGGTTGTGCTGGTTGGCGAGCCACTCGAGCGACACCCACAGCACCTGCGAAGAGAGCAGGCCAGGGATGGCATATTCGCCGTTGATATTCGGGATCCCGCCCGTGTCGTGACCCGGGACGAGGACAAATATCGGCGCCTCACGCGGGGTCTGCAGGAGTTTTTGCACAAACGTGTCGAGGCGGTATCGCGCGATGAGGCCCGGCTGGATGAGCAGGAGCGGCGTCTTGGCCGGCAGCAGCGACTGAGCGACGGCGTCCCCGGCGCGCTCGACGAGGCGCAGCAGGTTCTTCCAGGCCGGGCCTGCGCGGCCCTGGCGGTCGGCGTCGTGGATCAGGTCTTCGCGTTTCACGCCGCCGAGCCGCATCTGCTCGCGGATCTGGGCCACGAGCAGGCGGTCGAACGGAGTGGGTGTCACCCCGAGGCGGGTGCCGAGAGCGAGCGCGCTCTCGCGGGCTCGGTCCGCGCGGACACCGAGGACCCGCAGCTCATGGCGCTCGAAGGCGTTGCGCAGGCGCTCGTCGAACTGACGCGCGGCAACGGCATCCGGCGCCATCGAGAGTGCCTGGCTCGGCAGCGCGGTCGATGCCCGCTTGAACGTCGAGACCCGCGAAGACAGGAGCGTGGTCGCGGACTCGCCGGCGCGTTCGAACGTACCGCTGGTCTCGACGAAGACCAGGCCGTGCGGCAGGAGGAGCTTGTCGAGGTCGGTGCGCGGGGGGAGAGCCTGCGCCTCGGGATAACGCAGGGAGACACGTCGGACGATCTCGGCTGGCGCGAGCCCGCTCCTGAGCTGCGAGACGCTGAGCGCGAGGGCGCGTTCAGGTGGCATCCCGCGTGGGTAGATCTCGAGCCGGGCCGAGCGCGCAGCCGTCTTGCTTGCAGTTGCCGCAATGTCGGCGAGCCGCTCCGTGGGAAGGGTGGACAGCGGCGTTCCGTCGACGGCCTCCGTGAAGGCGCGAGCGGCCTCGCCCGGTCCCGGCACGGATGGGCGCTGTGCGAGCTCGTCAGCGGCCTCGCCGAGCGACTTCACCGCGCGGCCGTGATTGTCCGAAGCGCAGAGCCAAAGCGTGTCATGGTCGAGCCGAAGGGTCCGCAGGCCGCCGTCGTCGTCCTTCTCGACCTCGGCCACGACGCGCAGGAGCGCCGCGGCGTAGGTGACGAGCAGGTCGTCCGAGGTACCGCGGCTGGACGGGATTCTGGTCATCAGCCCGCGCGCCGCGGCGCCGAGCTGGGTGGCGCCGCCCGCCTGGTCGACGAGCTGATGGGCGTGTGTCGCGAGCTCGACGAAGGCCGCGTGTTTGGCCCACTGGTCTCGCCCTTTGCCGAGCGCGAGGTAGATCGCCGCCGTGGTCACCCCACAGCGCTCGGCCAGCGCGCGCACGGTGATATCGAGACGGCCGGGCCGCCAATCGTCGGACGCGGCGCCCGGTGGCACATCGATGCCGAAGAGCTCGCGCAGGTGGGTGAAGGCCTTCTTCTTCTTGGGCAGGAGTGCATCGACCCAGCCCTCCAGGGTCGAGGGCCGCTCGCGCTCATTGGCCTGCGTATTCTCGCGGGCGAGCAGGTCACGAAGCACCTTGGCATCGAAGCCGTGGCGATGGGCGAGCGCGCGGATCTGGGCGAGCGGCGTCTCCGCGATGACGGCCAGCGTCATGAGGCCGGCGTTCTCGAGCGACTTCTGGGTGTGGTCTTCTAGGAGGTCCACCGTGGCGACGGCGAGGTCGTCACCGCGATAGCCGGGGAAGAACCGCGTCGCCTCGGGCTGAGCGTCGGACTGCGCCGCGACCCAGCGGTCCCTGAAGTCGAGGATCTCTTTCGCGACGGCGCGGCCGATCCCGCGAATAGCAGAGAGCCGATTGTCGGCGAGCCCATGGAGGTCGCCAGCGGTGAGCAGGCCCGCGCGGTCCAGCGCGTTGCGGGCCCGTGGTGAGAGCGGGAGCGCCTCGACGGGTGTCTGCGGAGCGAGCGTCGCCAGCGCCTCGTCGGTGATCGCGGCGACCTCGAAGGTCGCGCCGGACTGGGCATCGGGGGTCTTGGCGAGCGGGGTCTCGAGCGCGGTTCGCCAGGCGCGGCGCATCTCGTCCGACGAGGTGAAGCGGTGTTCGATCTCGCGTGAAAACGCTCGTGAAAAGAAGGCCGAGAGGCTGTCGCGAACGGCCGGGTCGAAGCGCTCGACGGCGATGACGAGGCGCGCGTCTGGGTCGACCGACGGGCGGTCGAAGGCCGGTCGGATCCCAGTGACCATCTCGTGCAGGGTGACGGCGGCGCTCCAGCGCTCGGCCGCGTGGTCCCAGGCGCCGCGCAACCGGATGAACGGGTCGCGATAGGCGGCGGTGCCGACCTGCAGGTCGGTGAGCGGGGTGGCTGCCAACGAGAAGTCGAAGAGCGTGAGGCGTGAGGCAGACTTGCTGATGCTGCCGACCCCCATGTTCGCGGGCTTGAGGTCGCGATGCAGGACCTGTTGCTCTTCGAGGTAGTCCAGTGCGGACAGGAGGTCCTCTCCGTAGCGGGCCGCGCGCTCGAGTGAGACCGTGCCCTCGCGGGCGAGGCAGCGGTGCAGCGTCTCCGGACCAGCGAGCGACAAGAGCAGGCACGGGCGCCCGGCGAAGGTCAGGCGGTCGACGAGCTGGACGATGCGTGGGTGGCGCAGCCTCTGGAGCTCGCTCGCTTCGTTGCCGAGCCGTTCGTCGTGCTCCGGAGAGAGCGAGACCTTGAGCGCGTAGCTGCGTTCGTCGCTGACCCTGGCGACCTGGAGGACCCGCGAAGTCGCGCCCTGGCCGAGCGTCGGTCGGTCCTTTTCTACCCACTCGACGAGGAGGTCTTCGCCGAGCGCGTCACCGGGCGAGGCTT
This sequence comes from uncultured Myxococcia bacterium, assembly GCA_942493285.1. Classification (GTDB taxonomy): domain Bacteria; phylum Myxococcota_A; class UBA9042; order PHBI01; family PHBI01; genus WYBB01. The sequence continues at coordinate 2,141,033 of OW818691.1, read as the reverse complement.
CGAGCGGGTCGAGCTCTGGGTTGGAGGGCGCTGGCGGCCGGGTGACCTCGGCGAGGAGGAGCTCGATCCACTCCTCCGGGTCGTCGAAGCGATTGACCGGGTTGCGATCGGTGGCCATCGAGACGAGCTCGCCGACGTGGTCCTGCAGGCCGTCCACGGCGGCGCGGGGGTCGAGGCAGCGATGGGCCGCGAGGTGCTGGTCGAGCTCTGCGGACGATGCGGCCGGGACACGTCCCGTGAACACCAGGTAGGCGACGGCGCCCAGGCTGAACATATCCGAGGCCGGGCTGCGGTTGTTCGGGTCCTCGCGCAGCTCAGGGGCCTGGTAGACCGCCCAGGGCTCCGAGCCGAGCGCCGACCAGTGAGTCGTCGCGTCGACGTCTGGCCCGCGGCCGAGCTGGAAGTTGAAGAGGCGGACCTCGAGCTTGTCAGTTTCGGGGTGGCGCCGCACCAGGACCGCCTCGGGGCAGAGGCCACCGTGGATGATGCGCTTGTTGTGGCAGTGCTTCAGCGCGCGGGCGACCTGCTCGATGAGGTCGACGCGTTTGAAGAAGTCGAGCGGGGCGGCACGCAGGAAGGCGTCGAGCGGTATGCCACCGAGAAAGCTGTCGAGCAGCACCGTGGGGCCGAGCTCGGCGTCGGTGACGTAGTCCTCGACCCGCAGGATGTTCTCGTGGTCGCGGACATCATAGAGGAGCTGGGCCTCGCGGTCAGCGGCGCGCCGAAGCTGTTGGCGGCGCTCGACGCTCGAGGCTTGTGGGACCGCATAGATCCGGGCGCGCTTCACGAAGGTCGGGTTGTCGCGGTGCTTGGCGAGGCGGTCCTGAAAACCCGAGCCCTCGCCGATCACGGTGCCGAGCTCGTAGGCGCCGACGAAGGCCTTGGACTTGCGCGGCTTGATGCCGAGCGCGCCGATGGCCTGCGCGATCTCGCGCGCCGCCGCGGTGCTGATGCGTGGGCGCTGGCGGTCGTCGGAGCCGGGGAAGCGGCCATACTCCATCGCGTCTTTGAAGGTCGCGCGCGTGATGACACCGAGGTCGCCGTGTTGGCGGAACGAGAGGGCGAGGTCGGTGGCGCTGAGCATGACGAGCGGCTGCACCCACGGCATGTCCTTCGGGTTACGCAGCTTGGCGCGCAGCCGTGAGGCGAGCAGCTTCGACTTGTGGTTGGTGAGGCGGAGCGGGTTCTCCATGTAGCGCGGATGGGTCTCGCCCGGGGCAGTCCGATACCAGTCCTGGTGGTCTCCGGTGTAGAGGCCGGGGCCGCTCTTCACCTCGATGAGGTAGAGCGCCGAGTAGCCCAGGACCAGCATGTCGATCTCGTGGAGCCGGCCGGTCGACGGGTCCAGCAGCTCGAGCAGGGCCCACAGGTGATACGGGTCGCTGCTGGGGAGCGTGGCGACCGCGAAGTCGATGGCGGCTCGCTCATGCGCGTAGGGGGTCTCGCCCTGGATGACGATGCGCGAGGCCGCCAGCGTCATCGGGCGAGCTCGTGGGCGCGGGCGAGGTCGGCGGGGGTTGCGTCGGGGCTGACGAGCAGGCGCCCGGTGCGCCCGGTGCCTGAGGTCGGCTGCGTTGCGGCGAGCAGGTTCGTAGCGCGGTCCGTGCCGAGCATGGCGCCACCGAGTGCGGCGAGCTGGCGGTGGCCAGGTGGGGTCGCGATGACGAGCGCCTGGTCGCTCCAGTCGAGGTCGCGGCCGCCTCGCTGGAAGACGAGGAGAGCCGCCGCGATGGCGGACGGACCCGCGATGACGAGCTGGTCGGCCGGGTCGATGCGGCCGGGGTCGAAGCCCGCGAGCTGGAAGCCCCACGCGGCGGCGACTGCTGTGAGGAGGGGTTGGAGGTCGAGAAGCGGAGGTGCCTTCAGTTGAGAACGCCAGAGGGTCTCAGCGTCGACGTCGTCGAGGTGCGGCCAGCTCGCGCCGAAGGGCTCGTCCTCGGCGATGCCGGGCTCGGCGAAGACGGTGCGGGCGCCAAAGGCCTCGGGCCACTGGGCGTTCGCGTCGCGGATCATGAGGTCGATGCGGTCGGCCGTGGTGAGGTCGCCCTTGAAGGCGGACCATCGCGCCTCGGCGTCCAGCCCGAAGCGGCGCCCGGTGGGGCGCGCAGCCTCGAGGTGGCGCAGCCCGAGCAGAGCGGCCTGGTAGTAGCTGGTAACGTCGCGATCGGTCGGCGTCGGGTCCACGTTGGCTCCAGAGCAGGGACGGGTTCCTTACCGCGATAGCGTTCTGGGGAACAGTGGTCGCGTGCGGGTGAGAGTGACTCACCAGGTGACGACCGTCTCCACGGCGCCGGTTTCCAGGTCGATGCGATTCATCTCGTTGCCGCGGCGCCACCAGAGCGACCGCCCCGAGATGGATTGCGTCGTCGCCAGGCCGTCGGTGTCCCCGGGCGCGGGCAGTGTTGTCACGACGCTCGGGGTTCGGCCCGGCAGGAGCACATGGAGGCGCCCGTCCATGGTCCAGCTCACGGGCACTGGCCCGACCTGGGCAAACAGGCCGGCTGCGCCGGTTTCCGAGACGTGAGTCTGGAGGTCGGCGCCGACGCTCAGGAGCCCGTCTGGGGCTGAGGCGCCGGAGGAATGCCAGAGCAGGCCAAGCGACGCCGCGCCCGCCCGCCAGGTCGGGGTGTCCTTGCGGAGGCCACCGATGGTGCCTGCGAGGGTCTGGCGCGCGGTCACCCGTCCGTCTGCAGTGCTCACCCGGACCAGGGTCGTCTCGCCCGCACGCTCGGTGAACACCACCAGAGAATCCTCGCGTTGCCAGACGAGCCGCAGGAGGCCGAGTGCCTCGAAGTCCAGATCGATGGCCAAGTGGCGACGGTCCGCAACGTCGTGGAAGTGCCATGGTCCTTCATTGCGGCGGTAGATCAACGCCGTCGGGCCATAGGCTTTCACCGACGCCGACGCGAACTGGTAGCTCGCGCTCCCGTCAGAAGGGCGCATCTCGATAGCACCTTCGGGGAGGTCTTTGGGCGCGATGGCCCCTTCAGGCTGGCCGTCAATGAGGTCGAAAGCGAGATAGCCGGGCTCGACGTGGGCCCACGCCATTCGCGTCGGAACCTCAACCGTGGTGATGGCGCCACAGTCTGAGTGCGACGTGACGAGGCGCTCGTGGCTCTCGCCAAGCACATCGATGCGACGACCGCCCCATGAGGCAGCCTTCCAAGGGCTTCGCCACTTGAATCGGGCGTCCCGAAGCTCGACGCGGCACTTGCCGTCCAGGCTCGCCATCAAGAGGCGGCCGCTGTCGGGTGCCCCCACGAGCCGGAAGGCGACCGTGCCTTCGGTCTCCCTCATCTCGACCTGCGTGCAATCCGGCTCTTCGGACCGCCACATCCAGCCGTTCCGTGAAATGACACCGATGTGACAGCTGTCGCCGTCGGCTAGCGCGAGCGCGACGTGCTCGTCGTCGATCGCCTCAAACCCGAGGAAGGCCGCCGGCTTCGAGCACGCGCTCGCCGATAGGGTGAACGCGAGGAGCAGCGGGATGGGACTAGAGCGCATCGATCGTCTGGTCAGGTAGGTTCGAAATGGGCGTATTGCGGAGGAGCGGGATGAGGCGTTCGACCAGCATGTCCTCGGCTCCTTCCGCGAGCTGATGCCCACCCCCGCGGGTCCGCTGATAGACGCGGCTCGCGAGGCGGTCGAGCCGCCCATGCTTACGCGAGGATGAGACGGAACCATCCGCACCAAAGGTCACGATGATCGGCCGATAGCCCGCGTACCAGACTTCCATGTTGACGCCGAATCCGCGCGCGCCCAGCTCTGCGACGCTGGAGCTCTCGGCGAATGAGTGCATCGAGTCGCTCAACAAGGGACTCGGAGTCAGGCCTGCGCGCTCAAAGCCTGCCGAGTTGTCTTTCCCTTGGCGCAGGTGCACGGAGGCGCTCAAGACGTTACGGGTGTTTGCGCCGACAAACCCGAGGTAGGCGTCTTTGACCCGTGCCAGGGCTCTCCTGGCTTCCGCGAGTGCTGCCTTGGCTGACGCCTGGAACGCCGCCAGCCGAGCCTTGTAGGCTTCGATCTTTGCCAGCAGGCTGGTCGCGAGGCCGTCAGCGTCGCGCGCCATCTCGTTGGCATTGGCGGTGAAGTCCGCGAGTCGCTCATCTCCCAGGTCGCTGCCGGCTTCGCGCTGTTCGTCAAAGCGGGCCGTGGCGCCGCGGGAGAGCCGACCGTTGAGCTGAGTCAGCGCTCCGGCCTCATCGCCGAGGAGACCCTCGATCCCCCCCGCGAGCAGCCCGAGGTCTTCTGCACCTTTAGCCCCCATGAGTGCCATCGAGAAGATGTGGGGGCCAGATATCCCACCGACGGTCGCGGCGAGAAGCTTGAAGGCGGTCGAAGCCTTCTCGTGAGTCGTGTCGCTGAGCACCTCCCCAAGTGCTACCCCCGCAGCCTCTTTGACCACCGACTCGATTACCGAGATCGCCATGGGCGTATCGACGGCCATCAGTGGTGCCCCGAGCACCTGCACCGCGGTCATGATCTGAGCACCGAGGCCTGGCCCTTCCGCTTCCTTCTTCAGGAACGAGATGAAGTGCTCACCCTCTCCCGAAACGAACGCGCCAACCTCCGAGTGGAATGCCATGGCTGCGGCGGCATGTGCGCCGATCACACCACGAGTCGCGCCCTTTAGCGGCAGCCACTCGCTCTGTCCCAGGGCGGCGATGTCCGAGGCGGCCGTCCTCGCGTATTCGTGCGTCCCATGCACATCTTCAGCGCCGCGCTTCTTTGTGGGCGGGGCTTCGCGGGGAGGAGCCATCATCTGCGCTCCCGTCTGGTAGTCGGCCGCCAGGAGCTCAGCGCGGGTTGGAGCCCCTTTGCGTGAGGTCGTGCCGCCTAGGTCCTCGGCCTCGCTCGTTCCAGGGTTCTTCCCCCGCGGCTTGGTATTCAGCTCTTCATAGCCCGGCCCAGGTCCACTCACGGCTTCCCTCCGCGTTCTTGAAACGGCCCCCAAATCTTCCCACGAGGCCAACTTCACTACAGTCATTCGCAAAGAGGGTCAACGCCGGGGCCTTCTGTTTGAAGGGTGAGCTCGAGTGGACACCACGGTGGTCCGTGCTTGATGCGAGGGATCTTGTGCCCCGCACCCGACAAACAGGTGATATCTCGAGCATCAAGACACCGCCATCGTTGCCCCCTGAATGGCGCGGCACCCCACCGCATACTCGTCGAAGCTGGCCGGGGCAGTGGAATGACACTCCACAATCGTTCTACGACCGGTTGCTCGCCATCAGTGACGTCCCCGATCGGCTTCGTGGTCTTAGTGAGGTCGTGCAGGTTCTTGACGAACGGGTTGCTGAGCACTCCGTTGACCTTGGCGTGTGTGTTGGCTCCGAGGACCTGCAGGCCGCCGACAAGTGGGGTCATCTCGGGCGCCGTGAGGCCGGGCACCAACGGAGCTTCGCCCGCTGCCCCATGCATCGCGCCTTCCACCAAATTCGGAAAGGCGCGACCGAGCGACCCCGGGCGCTGTCCACCGAGGTCCTTGGGTCGGTTCAGGCGGCGATGTGGTAGGCGCGGGCCGACCAGTTGAGCGCGTGGGGTGCGAGGCCGGTCACGGCGAGGTGGCCTCCATGCACGAGCGACAGGTGGCACCGGTCACAGAGCGAGACCAGCTTCGAGGGCTCTTCGCCGCCGCCTTCGAGCGTCGACGTCTCAACAAGCTCGTCCACGGCGCCACCACGAACCTCAGCGCCGCCGTACAAGGAGCGGTCGCGGAGTCCAGAGCGGCCCGAGAGGAACAGCTCGGCTTGTGGCATACGAAGCGGGACGGTCTCGTCAACGCGATCGACGACGCTCGAACTCTCGAAGAGCTCCAGCTGGCCCTGCAGTCGCTTCCGGTCTTGACCGCGAGCGCCAGGCAAGCCGCCGCGGATCTCAAGAATGACAAGACTCTGACGCTCGAGCTGATGTCGGCCTGGCTCAAGCAGACCGCGAAAGACGACGAGGAGGGGGGACGGGACGTCAACCCGGTGTCCTATGCAAAGGCCGAGTCGAGCCTTCAGGGGGAGGGCCACAAGGTCGACAAGTCGGACCTCTACGTCGAGCAATGCCGCTACGAGTGGGGCAAGCTCGGCGTCGACGCGACTCAGGCGCTCGAGGCCCTCTCGAAGCTGTCGCCACGCAACTTCCGGCCGGAGCTCGTGCTCGCCGAAGCACCGCGTGAGTTCCGCTTCACGCAGGTCAAGAAGCCGAGCTCGCTCATGGCGTATCTCGCCGCAGAGGGGCTCGCACCACCGCCACAGGTCCTGCGCGAAAAAACGATGAAGCCTGCGCCGGTCATCGATAACGAGTCGGACAAACGTGAGGTGGTCTCTCACGAGAGGGCCGCGAAGACGGGGGGACGGCCCGCGCGCTTGCTCGATGCCGTCATGCACGGCAAGGTCGACATCCTGTGCAGGGTCGTGCTCGATGCTTCGGAGCGGTCGACCTATGTGGAGTCGTTCGACTACGAGATGGAGTTCGTGACGACGAGCGGGGGCCAGGAGTTCGTGAAGCTGGAGGTCGAGCCCTGATGAAGAACGTTGGCCGCGTGTGTGCACTCGGAGCGGCCGCAGCGCTCATCATCGCGTGTGGGCGCGAACACGATGGGGGGCACCTCGTCTTGAGTCTTGGCATGTCCCAAGCCGAGGTCCTCGCGGCCAGTGAGGATCTGGGGGTCGGCTTCACAGAGGCCGAAATGGAGGATCCGGAGCACACCCAATACCGGGCCGTCGCCGATCGGACGGTGTTGCGTGATCTCGTGGTCGGCCAGCACCTCGAGTTCCCGAGGGCGCTGGTGGCGTACATTCTTCAGGCCGGACGCATCTGCAAGGTGCATGTGATTCCGATGACCGAAGGGCGCTGTGTCCTCGATGGTGAGGCAATGGGGCGGGTGCTCATCCGATCAGGTTTCAAGCCCACGTCGACGAACAGCTTCGAGGCGGAGCTGCGACATGACGAGGGCCGCTGGCGAGAGATTAATGCGGCGATGGACCCCGATCTGCGACGCGCGGCTTTCAATATGCTCCTGGAGCGCTCCGACGGGAAAGCCTTCCTGACCGTGTTGCCGGAAGCAGACGCTGGCAGGCCGTGCTTCACGAGCATCTCGGTCGATACGTGTCGGTGGCGGCGAGACTAACGGGACCAGAGTCGGTTCCGTCGCCGACTGGCGTCCAGGTCATCGTACGGGGATCTCGGGTCGGTTCAGGCGGCGATGTGGTAGGCGCGGGCCGACCAGTCGAGCGCGTGCGGCGCGAGGCCGGTCACGGCGAGGTGGCCCCCGTGAACGAGTGACAGGTGGCACCGGTCACAGAGCGAGACCAGGTTCGAGGGCTCTTCGCCGCCGCCGCGCGAGCGGAACTGAATGTGGTGCGGGGTGCAGTGGCGACTTGTGCAGACTGGGTTTTGACAGCGGAAGCGGTCGGGCAGGTAGATCTCGCCATAGGCCGGTAGGCGAGCGAAACCGCGCCAGGTGTCGAGCGACGTCGCGACCAGGAACGCGATGAACGTGCCCATCGGGAGCCCTGCGTCGGCATGCAGGACCTCGAGGTCACAACAGAACGCCGCCAGGTCATCGGGCAGGGTCAAGCGCAGGGGCACTGTACCCAACGTGGCCTCTTCAGATGACGCCCACACGGACGTCGGACCTGCCTCGTGTTCTCCCTGAGCCCCGGCCGCGTCGGTGATATCGGACCTGTTGGAGTCGTTGGAGTCGGTAGTCTGCTCGAAGACCATCGTCAGGACCTTGCGCTCGAGCTCGCCTGCGTCGTCGACCTGCTCGTGGGTCGGTGGCGCGAGCGCATCGAGCGCCAAGCCCTGGGCGCGTGTGTGGAGCTCGGCCGCGTCGACGTGCTCCCTGAATATCTTGGTTGTCGAGATACAGGCCCGTGCGAGCCATGCCTCCTCGGTCGCCGGTCTCGCGACGCGCGCGAGCAGGGTCGCGGTCTCGAAGCCGATCACCCCACCCTCTATCGCCGCCTTCAAGCGGGGCAGGCGTCCTACCCGCCGGGCCAGCACCACACGGGCTGCCATGCTCGAGGGGGCCACCCCGAGTGCCTCGCGGTAGTAGTCGTCATTGGCCCGATGTCCGTGTGTGGAGGCGAGTCCGCAGCACTCCGCCTCGACCGCGAGCTCGCCCAGCCGCAGTCGTCAGTGGTTCTTGGGCTGGTGGTGGTCACGCATGCCCGCCCGGAACTTGCTTTTTAGGCAAGCGTACCGCATGCTCCGGATCGGTGAAGCGCACGACACTCAACCAAGCCAAGGCTGCACTCGCACAGGCCCTCGCAACGGGTCGCGTCGTCGTGCGCAGACATGCGACCGAGGACAAGGGCGGCCTTCGAACGTTCAGCGAGATCGAGATTCGCGCTGAGCTCAAAGTCGCTTCGGCCTCAGGCGACGTCGCCCTGGACCGGGGCACACCGGGGCGATTCCTCGCTTACGGCATCCAGGTGACCATCGCGTTCGAGGTGCAGGCCCCGAACATAGTGGTGGTCACAGTCTTCTTCCAGGGAGGGTGAGACGATGAAATGCACCAACTGCGGAGCCACTGTGCACCTGGAGCGTGAGGTCCGAGCCTATAGCGACCTGCTACCGGACGTCATCGTCGACGGGATCGAGCGGGGCATGTGCCCCAAGTGTGGAGAGACCTTCACGGCGTTCCCGCGCTGGGATGAGTTGGGCCAGCTCGTGGCGGGTGCGCTCATTGCCAAACCGACCCGACTAACCCCCGGTGAGGTCCGATTCCTGCGGACGTCCATCGGGCTCAAGGGGCAAGGCCTGGCCGCCGTGCTCGGTGTCGCAGCCGTGCAGGTGTCCCGGTGGGAGAACGGCGCGCAGGCAATTTCGACGCTCGCCGATCGCCTCCTGCGCCTGGTCGTGGTCACGCGTGAAGGGCTCGCCGGGCCCGACTTGCGCGCCATCGACGCGAAGCGTTCGGAGCCGTTGAGCCTTCGAATCGAGCTCGGCCGCAAGGGCTGGCGCGTCATCGAGTCGAAGGCCAAAGCGGCTTGAGCGGACTACATTGGTTGTACTTCGCGCCACGGCCGACAGGGTCTCGGTGCGGACCTCGTAACGGGGCAGCACATCGAGTTCAGGCGTGCCCTCGTCGCGTACCTTCGAGCTCCGAAAGAAGCGGCATGGGCCGACCCGAGCTGGGCCGACCCATGCAACTCCCCTCACTCAGCGCGCGAGCTCGAAGCGGTCCGCCATCATCACCTTGGTGAAAGCCGCGATGAAGTCCGCCTGGAACCGCTCGGCGTCGTAGGCGTAGACCTCGGCGATGGCGCGGAGCTCGGCGTTGGAGCCGAAGACGAGGTCGATCTCGGTGGCCGTCCAGCGGACCTTGCCGTCGGGTCCGGTGCCCTCGAACGTCCCGTCGCCGACCGGCTTCCAGGTCGTCGTGAGGTCGAGCAGGTTCTTGAAGAAGTCGTTGCTCAAGACACCGGGCCGAGCCGTGAATACGCCGTGGGCCTTGGCGCCGACATTCGCCCCGAGGACCCGCAGGCCACCGACGAGGGCCGTCATCTCGGGCACCGTGAGGCCGAGCTGGGCTGCCTTCTCGATGAGCTCTTCGACCGGGCGACCGGTGGCATCGGTGCTGAAGTAGTTGCGGAAGCCGTCGGCCTTGGGCTCGAGCCACGCGAACGACACGAGGTCGGTCTGCTCGGCTGTTGCGTCCGTGCGGCCGGGAACGAACGGAACAACGCCTGTTCCCCCACCCTGCTTCAGCCCCTCTTCGACGCCCGCCACACCGGCCAACACGATCACGTCCGCGAGTGACACTTTCCGTCCACCCGTCGCCGCCGCGTTGAACGACGCCTGCACCTTCTCGAGCACCGGCAGCACGCGGCCCAACCACTCGGGCTCGTTGGCCGCCCAGCTCATCTGCGGTGCCAACCGGATCCGCGCGCCGTTGGCGCCACCGCGCTTGTCGGTGTCGCGATAGGTCGACGCCGAGGCCCACGCCACCCGCACGAGATCCGACACACTCAGCCCCGACGCAATCAAATCACGCTTGAGCGTCGCGACGTCCTCGGCCGCGACCAGCGGGTGGTCCACCGCCGGGACCGGGTCCTGCCACACGAAAGACTCAGCCGGCAGGTCCGACCCGAGGTAACGCGACTTCGGCCCGAGGTCGCGGTGGATCAGCTTGAACCACGCCTTGGCGAACGCCGCCTCGAACTCCGCCGGATTCGCCCGGAAACGTTTGGAGATCTCCGCATAGGTCGACTCCTCACGCAGCGAGAGGTCGGTCGTGAACATCATCGGCTGGTGGCGCTTGCTCGGGTCATGCGCGTCGGGCACGAGATCCGCGCCGCCGTCACCCTTGGGCTTCCACTGCGTGGCCCCGCCCGGGCTCTTGTTCTTCTCCCAGTCGAACGTGAAGAGGTGGGCGAAGTACTGGTGCGTCCACCGCACGGGATCCGCTGTCCAGGCGCCCTCGAGGCCGCTCGTCACGGTGTCCGCCCCCTTGCCCGTGCCACACTTGTTGTGCCACCCGAGGCCCTGCGCCTCGACGCCCCCTGCGGCCGGCTCCTTACCGACGCAGTCGGCCGGCTTGTGCGCGCCATGCGCCTTGCCGAACGTGTGCCCGCCAGCGATGAGCGCGACCGTCTCCTCGTCGTTCATGCCCATACGCGCAAAGGTCTCGCGGATGTCGCGCGCCGCGGCGATGGGGTCGGGGTTGCCGTTGGGGCCCTCAGGGTTCACGTAGATGAGGCCCATCTGCACCGCGGCGAGCGGCTTCTTCAGCTGGCGGTCGCCCTGATAGCGCTCGTCCGCGAGCATCTCGGCTTCGGGACCCCAGTAGGCAAGGTCCGCCTGCCAGTCGTCGGTGCGGCCACCGGCGAAGCCGATCGTCTTGAAGCCCATCGACTCGAGCGACACGTTGCCCGTCAGCGCAATGAGGTCAGCCCACGAAATGCTGCGGCCGTACTTCTGCTTGACCGGCCAGATCAGCCGGCGCGCCTTGTCGAGGTTGGCGTTGTCGGGCCAGCTGTTGAGCGGCTCGAAGCGCTGCTGGCCGCCGTCGGCTCCACCGCGCCCGTCGATCGTGCGGTAGGTGCCGGCGCTGTGCCACGCCATACGGATGAAGAACGGCCCGTAGTTGCCATAGTCGGCCGGCCACCAGTCCTGCGACTCCGTCAGCACCTTGGCGATGTCGGCTTTCACGGCCGCCAGATCGAGCTTCGAGAACTCGGCCGCGTAGTCGAAGTCGTCGCCGTACGGGTTGTTGCCGCGCTGCTCGCGGAGCGGGCTCAGGTCGACCACCTCGGGCCACCAGCCCGTGCCGCGCTTGGCGGTCCCAGTGGCCGGCTTCGCATCGGGGGCGGCGGGATCGGCCTTGATCTCGGCAGCGGGCTCGGGCTTGGAGGGCTCGGACTTGACCGGCTCGGGCGCGGGGGAGCTGACCTCGGAGGGAGTCGCGCTCGGCGTGCCTTCTGCGGATGGCTTCTTGTCACAGGCCGGGGTCATCGCCAGGGCCATGGCGGCTCCCGACGAAAGGAGGAGCGAGCGTGGGCTTCTGATTCGCATGATGTTCTCCTGGGTTCGAGTAGGCTCGACGAGGTCACCTACTACTCCCTTTCGCCCCATACCCCTAATCGATAGGCCCGCTTACGTGATTGATGGAATCGATAGCCCTGCCTTTGCCCTACCTGTTGCTCACCACTGGCTCACCACTGATCAAGACGCGGCCCCCGACACGGCCCGCCATTCAGCGCGCACTTGCCCTGGAAACACTCGAAGGGCCCACAGCTCCCATCGAATGCCTCACACGCATCGCCAAAGGCCCGCCACGGCCGGCACTCTCCGACCGTCTGGAAGTCGCCATCACACCAGCCGAAGTCGCAGCGCGACAGCCCCGTGTCTCCGCCACACGCCTCACCCAGCGCCAGTGGGCCAACGCAGATCTTGTCGCTGTTGCGGCACTGCAGGCCGCTCTGCCGCCCACACGGAAAGGCCGACCGGATACAGGCGTCGCCGGCCTTCGTCGGGGCCGCGATGCAGACCTTGTCGTCCAGGTGACACTCGAGCCCGGCGCCACAGGTGAACTCACACGCATCGCCCACGCCGGGCATGTCCTGGCAGGTCTCGCCCGACTCGCCGCCGAGACAGATCAGCCCGGCCACACACCCAAAGCCCGGACAAGCCTGCCCTTTGGTTAGAAAATCGAGACACTTGCCCGCCCCCGTATCGCAGAACTGACCGTCCGGGCACTGCAACCCGAGCTCACATGCGCCGTCGCGCGCCACCTCGGAAACGACACAGGTGCCGTCCCGGTCACCAAAGCCGGTGCACGTCGACCCGTCTGCACACAGCTGCCTCAGCCCGTTGCACGCTTCACCGACAGCCGCCCGCACGGCACATGTGCCAGGACACGTCCCGTCGGACCCTGGCTTGCAGAACAGCTCGCCCTCACACATCTGGTCGAAGTCGCAAGCCTCGCCGACCTTCTTCGTCCCGACGAATACCTCGCCGCACTCGATCGCCGGGCTCCCCGTGACCTCGCTCAAGCCGTCACACGAGGCCTGCAGGTAAGGCGTCAAGCACGCGCCGGCCGCGTCCGCCGAATAGGTCACGGCCCCCGGCGTGACGTGGGTACTGACCGGGCCGAAGAGCCCGTCGTCACACCGCTCGCGCACCGCCTCGACACACCCCTCGGCCAGCGCGTCCTGCTCTGGATTGAAGCAGATCTGCAGCTTGCAGCAGGCGCGTGCATAGCCATCGCAGAGCTCGACGAAGTCGACGCGCTCACTCACCTCGCCGCCCGTGTCGGGGAGCGCGTCGGGAAAGCTGATACCCACATCGATGTCGCCGCCGGACTCATCCCCGTCCGAGCACCCACCCGCGAGACCCGCGGCTGCACCAACTGCCATGACAACGGCCAATGGCAACGTCTTCGACGAACGGCTCTGCATGGTGACTCCGGGGGAGGTGCGTGACCCACGAATGGTCATGCATCGCCCAGACGAAGTCAAAACCCCGTCCGTCAGCCGTATCAGCGCGGCGTCGCCACCAGCTCGTAGCGCAGCGTCTTACCGGCCTGGTCAGCCTCGAGGATGACCATCACGTCTTGATGCCCCGCTGCCTTGAGCGTGATGCTCGGTGGCTCGTCGCTGGCCGACCAGCTCACGACCCGAGGCGTCTCGCCGACAAGGGTCTCATCCACGTAGACCATCGCTGCGGGTGACGACTCGACCGTGACCTGCTTCTTGGCGACGTCCCCGTCGAGCGCGCCCTTCGGGAACGGGTCGACCGTCCCACCCGCGGTGGCCTCGACCTTGTCGGCGCCTCCCCCGATGGGATTGTCCGCATTATCTTGATCTTCGAGACGTTCAGCCTTCGCAGCGACCTCGACCTCGGGGCGCGCGACCGGCGCCGAGCCTTCCGAGCCCCCGGCAGACCGACCGAGCGAAGCCACATCGGCCGCGGTGCGTGTCCCTTCAGCGCTCGGCGAAGCGACGATCATCGCGACCGCCGCGCCCGCGACCGCCATCGCCCCGGCGGCCAGCCCCAGGGTCTTCAGCGAGCTCGCGCCACGACCCTTGGAACGGCTCGTATTCTTCTTGGCCAGCCCCGTGGAGAGCGCGATCTGCGGCAGGCTCACCGGCTCATGCAGGGCCGTCTCCATGAAGTTCAGGTGCGGCGAGTCCGCGACGTCCGTCGCCGCCACGTTCTTTTCGTTCCCATAGGAGTAATCCGGGATCGACCCGTCCTCGTTGATCGGCGCCACCGCCATCGTCACCGCGAACTTGTCGACCTCGACGTGGGCCGCGCGCATCAACGTCGGCTCATCGCCCGCCGAGCCGTCCTCGAAGACGATGACACTCGATGGCCGCTCGGGCGCCATCGGCATCTGCGACATGGCGCGGTTGAAGTCGGTCGAGTTCGGGATGTCGCCCTGCAACCCATAGACGCGCTGCCCCTCGGGCCCCACGACCTGATGGCTGAGCGTGAACGGAGGCGGTGGCAAGGGCGGGGCAACCGGCGGCAGCACGGCCGTGCCCGGCGACCTGGGGGCGTCTTGCCAGTCGCCCGGTATTGCCGGAACGCCCGGATTGCCTGCCAGCTGGGCATTTTGGCTGGCGCTCACCGCGGCACTCGCGGCCGCCGCGAACCCGTCGGCGATCTCTTGTTCGTTGGGCGCCAACACAAGCGAGCTGCGCATGCCCGTCGTCGCCCTGAACTTGGCTCGCGCCACACTCTTCTTGAGGTCGCGCGACTCCGGGTCGAAGCCCGGGATGGACTTGAGCGGCTTGACCTTGGCCGCCTCGAACATCGCCATCGCCTGCTCGGCGTCGGCCGGCCTGAGCGCCGGGTCCTTACGCAAGAGCGCCATGATCGCTTCGACCAGCGGCCCATTGGCCTTGTGCCCCTGGATCTCTGGCAGCTGCGGCGCCTCGGTCACGTGCGCGATCAGATAGGCCGTCGGCGTCGGCAAGCGGAAGACCGGCCACCCGGTCAGGCACTCATAGAGGATGCAGCCCAACGAGTAGAGGTCGCTGCGCTCGGTCGTGTCTTTGCCGCTGCACTGCTCGGGCGACATGTACGGCGGCGACCCGATGACCATGCCCGTGCGGGTCAGCTTGAGCCCCGCGCTGCCGTCGCCGGCCACCCGCGCGATGCCGAAGTCGAGGATCTTGACGATGGTCCGACCGCGGCTGCCACGCGTCAGGAAGATGTTCGCGGGCTTCATGTCGCGGTGGATGATGCCGGCCGCGTGGGCCTCCGCCAGGGCGTCGCAGAGCTGGACCGCGAGCTCGATGAGCTCACTCGGGCGAAGCGGACCGTCCTGCTTCAGGAACTCATCGAGGCTCTGCCCCTCGAGGTACTCCATCACCAGATAGAGCGACCCGTCGGCGGCCTGCCCGAAGTCGTGCACCCCGACGATGCCGGGATGACGCAATGACGCCAGCGCGCGGGCCTCCTGCTGGAAGCGGGCTATCTCCTGCAGGTTCGAGCCGTGGGTCGCGAGCAGGACCTTGATGGCCACCGGCCGCGCCATGCCGAGCTGGAGCGCGCGATAGACCGAGCCAAAGCCGCCGCGCCCGAGCAGGTTCGTGATCTGGTAGCGCCCTTCGAACAAGGCGCCGATGAGCGGGTCACGCGAATCCGGCCGGACCCGCGACAGCTCGACCGTCTTGAACCCATCTTCCGGGCACACGAGATGAGCCATCTCACGTGTGCATTTCGGACAGATTCGTTTGTCGGCCATGAACACCCCACCTTCCCAGTCGCGGACGTTACCAGTCCATAGACCGTGACGCAATGTTCCCATGGCCTGAGGCCCAACGGG
This sequence comes from uncultured Myxococcia bacterium, assembly GCA_942493285.1. Taxonomy (GTDB): domain Bacteria; phylum Myxococcota_A; class UBA9042; order PHBI01; family PHBI01; genus WYBB01. Next base: position 2,125,756 of record OW818691.1, on the reverse strand, counting down.
CTGTCAACGATTCGGGCCGGCCCCGTCCTCCTGCTTTGTCACCTAGTCGCGGATGAGCCGCGGGTCGAGCGGGGGTGGCGGGGGCGGGACACTCTTCTTGACGAGGTGGTCAATCGCCTGACCGAGCCCGTCGATGCTCAGCGGGTACATCGGAAAGAGCTTGCCGATGACCTCGACCGTGTAGCCCCGCCAGTGCTGCGGCTCCATCGGGTTGAGCCACACGCAGCGCGTGAAGTGTGTGCGCAGCCGATGCAGCCACACGAGGCCCGGGGTCTCGGCACGCTCGAACCAATCGATGGCCCCATGCGCCGAGAGCAGCTCGGAAGGGGCCATGCTCGCGTCACCGACCAGCAGGAGAAACGTCTCGGGTGGTCGTGACTTCAGGATCTCGGCGGTGGGCTCGCTCTCGCCGCTCGTCATGCTCGAAAAGAGGCGCGAGTACGGGCAGTTGTGAAAGAAGAAGCTCTCGAATTTGCGCCAATGGTTCTGCGCCGAGGCTGCCGAGAACAGTGTCTCGCAAAGGCGGGTATAAGGCGTCATCGAGCCGCCGACATCCATCGCCAGGAGCACACGCGCCTGGTTCTCACGCGGCGGGACGAACGCCAGCTCGAGCTCACCCGCGTTCTTGGACGTCAGCTCGATCGAGCCATCGATATCGAGCTCGGGGTCACCGTCGCGACGGCTCAAGCGCCGGAGCTTCCGAAGCGCGACCGCAAGCGCGCGGGTATCGAGGATGCGATCGTTTCGATAGTCGCGGTAGCGCCGCATCTCAGCGACCTGCACCGCTTGCCGCCCGCCCCCTGCCCCGCCGACACGAATCCCGGCCGGGTTGCTTCCTGCGTTTCCAAACGGCGAGGTCCCGCCCGTCCCGATCCAACGATTGCCGCCGTCGTGGCGCTCGGTCTGTTCTTCGAGGCGCTCGAGGAAACGTCGGCGCAGCTCGTCGAGTGACAACTGCTCGAGCTCGGCCAGCTCTTCTGGTGTCAGGCCGGGCCGCTCGAGCGGGCTCGCGAGCCAGTCGAGGATCTCTTCCGTCAGCGCGACCGGCATCTCCCCGCCCGAGAACACACCCGAGAAGACCTGGTCCCAGGTGTCGAAGTGCGCCTCGTGTTTGATGAGCAAAGCCCGCCCGACGGCATAGAGCGCATCCAGGCTCGGCTCCATGGCGCCCGTCGCCAGCGCCTCACACAGCGCCATCCACTCGGTCGGCGACACCTTGACGCCGGCCTCACGAAGCCCAAAGAAGAGCTTTCCGAACAACATCTTGTTCGCTGGCGCCGTCACTTCAGGCCCGCCCGGCCGGACCGCGTCGTCGTTGGCGGCCTTGCTCATCGCCATTTCTTGGGCTTCTTCGCGTCGCGCGCGATGGCCAGGTCGCGTTCACGTTTGATGAGGGTGCCGATGAACGGCAGCTCCTCGCCCGTGCCGCTCAGGTCATGGCCATGTGCGAGCAGGGCCGCAATCCAATCAATGAGCTCGGAAGTACTCGGCTTCTTCCTCAGCCCCTCGACCGCGCGCAGCTGAAAGAACTGGCCCAGCGCCCGGGTCATGAGCTCCTTGTCGAGCGTCGGGAAGTGCACGTCCACGATGCGCCCCATGAGCTCGTCGTCCGGGAAGTCGATATAGTGGAAGACCACGCGCCGCAGGAACGCGTCGGGCAGCTCCTTCTCGTTGTTGGACGAGATGATGACGATGGGGCGGGTCTTCGCCGCGACGGTGTCGCCCGTCTCGTGGACGAAGAAGCTCATCGCGTCGAGCTCGTGCAGGAGGTCGTTGGGGAACTCGACGTCGGCCTTGTCGACCTCGTCGATGAGCAGGACCGCGCGTCCCTCGTTGCTGAACGCCTGACCTAGCGGCCCGAGCTTGATGTACTGCCGGATGTCCGAGACGTCCTTGTCCTGGAAACGCGAGTCGTACAGGCGCTGCACGGCGTCATAGACGTAGCAGCCGTCCTTGGCCTTGGTGGTGGACTTCACGTGCCACGTGAGCAAGGGCAGCCCGAGCCCACTCGCGATCGACTTTGCGAGCAGCGTCTTGCCAGTGCCCGGCTCGCCGCGCAGCAAGAGCGGGCGCTGGAGCGCGATGGACACGTTGACGATGCGCTGCAGGTCCTCGGAGGCGATGTAGTCGGCCGAGCCGGTCCAGCGCAGGCGGGAGGGTTCGCTTTGCTTCGTCGGGGTCGCGTCGAGAGTCATTGTGTGTCCGTCATTACCAGGCCAAACAAGGCCTTACGAGGAGGGTCCGTGACTGAATGGTGACTCAGTCAGCGGCACCGTAAAGGTTCGGGCGTCGCTTGTCACGCTGAAGGCACGCGGTCTACGATGTGCGTATGGTCGTGTCCTCGTTGCCCCCGTCGAGCTCTGTGCGCATCAAGTCGGCCGTCTATCGTTCGGACGTGGGACGAGCGCGACGGACCAACGAGGACGGCGTCCTGTCGCTCAGCAAGGTGCCGCTTTACGCCGTTGCCGATGGCACGGGCGGTCCCGAGGCGGGCCGCGTGGCGCTCACCATGCTGAAGGAGCAGAGCCCGCAGCTCGCATCCAAGAACGCCGACGTCGCCGCGTCCCCGACCACCACCAACCGACTCGCGGTCGGACGCCTTCTGGACGCCATCTTCGCCAAGGCCAACGCGGCCGTTCACGAAGCCGGCGATCAGATCCGCGACCGCCGCATCGCGACGACGCTCTGCGCGGTGACCATCGTCAACGATCACGCCTTCGTCGCGCACGTCGGCGACTCCCGCGCGTACCTGTTGCGCGCTCGTGAGCTGCGCTGCCTCACCAACGACCACACGCTCGCTGCGATGCAGGTGCGGCGCGGCGACATCACGCCGGCCGAGCTCAAGACGAGCCCGTTTCGCCACACCTTGTCGCAGGCTCTCGGCATGAGCCCGGCCCTCGAGGTCGACCTGCTCGAGCTGCGGTTGGCACCAGGCGACCAGCTCCTGATCACGACCAACGGGCTGACCCGCGCGCTCACCGACGAGCTCATCCACGCCTGCCTCGAGGCCGACGGCGAGCCGGAGGCGAAGGCCGACCTGCTCATCAAGAAGACCCACGAACACGGGGCGCCCGACAACACGACCTTCATCCTCGTGACCTTCGAGTCGGCCCACAAGAGCGCGCCCGCGGCCGGCAAGGGCGCGAGCCCGGGCCGCAGCGACGAGAACGAACAGGTGGCGCGCCGCTCGTTCCTCTTCAGCGGGCTCACCGAGTCGGAATGGCACCAGATCCTGCCCTACCTCGAGGTCATCGAGGCCCGCCCCGGCCAACATCTGGAGCGTATCGGCGAGAGCGCGCTCGGGTTCGCAGTCGTCACGGGTGGCAGGTTCAGGCTCGAGCAGGTCGGTGGCGAGACGAAGGAACTCGGCTCCTCCGGCCACTTCGGCGCGCTGTATCTGGCCAACGACGTGGCCGCGCAGGAGACCGTCGTGGCGCTCGTACCAAGCCAGGTCTACGCATTGAGCCGCCCCCGCTTCGCCGAGGTGCTGCGCCTGAACCCGGTCCTCGGCGGCAAGCTCACGCTGACGCTGCTCGAAGCGCTGGGCAATCGACTGGGTGTCCTGACGACGCGGATCGGCCAGGTCCTCGACGCGGCCAACGGCAAGATCTGAGCGCTCGTCGACGCTCGCCGCAAGGCACTGCGCCAAGCCTGGCGTCATCATGAGTCATCCTTGACGCCCCGATTCGTGGGCGTTAGTGGGCTCCAACACCGCGCCATCGCGGCCAGGAGGTTCTGCCCATGTCGACCCACGTTTCCGGCTCCCAGGGACTCAACGTCGCGATCGTCGGCGCCACCGGGGCCGTCGGCCATGAGCTCTTGAAGGTGCTCGCCCAGCGCGACTTCCCGATCCGCTCGCTGAAGTTGCTCGCGTCAGAGCGGTCGGCCGGGACGACGCTCGACTTCCGCGGTGTGCCGCACGTGATCGAAGCCGTCTCCGCCCAGAGCTTCACCGGCATCGATGTGGCCTTCTTCTCGGCCGGCGCGTCGCGTAGCCGCGAGTTCGGCCCCATCGCCATCGAGAGCGGCGCCATCGTCGTCGACAACAGCTCGGCCTTCCGTATGCACCCCGACGTGCCGCTGGTCGTGCCCGAGATCAACGCCGAGGCCATGAACGGCGACCAGCGCCTCATCGCCAACCCCAACTGCGTCGCGGCCATCGTGGGTGTTGCGATTGCACCGATCGAACGCCTCTCGAAGATCGTGCGCCTCGTGATGTCGACCTACCAGTCGGCCAGTGGGGCCGGCGCACGCGCGATGGAAGACCTCGAGATCCAGACCCGCGACCACCTCGAAGGCCGCCCGGTCGTGGCCCGCGTCTTGAAGCACCCGTACGCGTTCAACCTGTTCTCCCACGACAGCGCGATGGAGGCTAACGGCTACAACGGCGAGGAGAACAAGGTCGTCGCCGAGCTGCAGAAGATCCTCGGCCGCCCCGATCTCAAGGTCAGCGCGACCTGCGTCCGTGTCCCGGTGCTGCGCGCCCACTCGGCGTCCATCAACCTCGAGCTCGCAGACCCGGTCGACATCGAGACCATTCGCGCCGCCATCACCAAAGCGGACGGCGTTCGCCTCGTCGATGACCGCGAGAAGAACCACTTCCCGATGCCCAACGAAGCCCAGGAGCAGGACCCGGTCCTCGTCGGTCGCCTTCGTGAGGACCCCTCGCACCCCAACGCCATCAACCTCTTCGTCTCGGGAGATCAGCTGCTGAAGGGCGCGGCTTTGAACGCGATCCAGATCGCCGAGGCGCTGATTGAGCAGGGTCGCCTGAAGCTGCACGGAGGCTGAGCCATGGCCACGCTGACGCCCCTTTGGACGGAGCCTGCGACCACCGACGCCGCCGCCATTGCGACGTTCCTCGATGCGCGCGGCGTCTACTTCGAGCGCTGGGCCATGCCTGAAGAGGCCGTGGCCATCGCAGCCCAGAGCCGGCTGAGCGACGCGGACAAGGCGCGGCTCTTGTCCTTGTTCGCCGACAAGCTCGCCGAGAAGGCCGACCGCGACGGCTATCACGCGGCCGACGTGGTCGCGATCCGCGCCGACCTGCCGGGTGTGGACGAGGCGCTCGCGAAGTTCGACAAGGTCCACTTCCACGACGACGACGAGGTGCGCGCGATCGTGGGCGGACACGGGGTCTTCGGCTTCATCGGCGACGACGGGCGGCAGTTCACCGTGACGCTCGGCGCGGGCGACTTCGTGAGCCTGCCCGCCGGCATGTGGCACTGGTTCTACTGCCTCGCGGACAAGAACGTGACCGCCCTGCGCCTCTTCAAGGACAACCCGAGCTGGGTCCCGCACTACCGGGCGACCGAGCGCGGTGGCCACCTGATCGGGGTCGAACCCGGGTCCAAGGTGTGAACGCGCCCGTCGTGCACGTCCCGCCGGCCCCACCGGTCCTGGTCGCCCCGCTGTCCGAGGCCGGGCTCGAGACCCGACGCCGACTCGCGGAGCTCGGCGCTCGTTATCATCGCGCTGGCTGGCTCTTCGGGACGAGCGGCAACCTGTCGGCCCGCATCACCGTGGACGGTCAGACCCGCGTCGTCGTGACGGCCTCGGGGCGCGACAAAGGCCACCTCGGCGTGGACGACTTCGTCGAGGTGGACCTCGATGGACTGCTCCTCGCTGGCCCACCCGGGGGGCGTCCGAGTGCCGAGACCACCATCCACCTCGCGATCTATCGCACCCGCCCCAGCGCCAACGTCGCGCTGCATGTCCACACCGTGGCCTCGACCCTGGCCATCCCCGACGAGGCTCCGACTTCAGGAACGGCGCACTCGGGGAACCTTACGTCGCCCGATCAACCCCGCCTGACCTTCACCGGGCTCGAGCTGATCAAGGGCTGGGACCTCTGGGAGGAAGGCGCCGTTGCAAGCCTGCCGGTCTTCTCGAACCACAGCAGCGTGCCCGCGATCGCAAACGAAATCGCGGCGTTCTACGAGGCCTTCCCACACGAAGCGGTGCCGAGCCTGCTCATCGCGAGCCACGGCATCACGTCATGGGGGCACGACGCGTTCACGGCCAACCGCCACCTCGAGGTGACCGAGTTCCTCTGCCAGGTGGCCCTGGCACGACGAACCCTGACCCGCTGAGTCGCTGGACATGAAACGAGAAAAGCCAACCTGGTGGGTACCAGGCTGGCTGCCATTCAAACCGCTTCGAAAGGCTCCGCGACGGCCCGACGTGGGCCGCGCGTGAGTCTCACTCGGCCGGGGGAGCTTCGTCGGTGGCCGAGTCCTGGTGCTCGTCGCCGCCACCGCGGTTCTTGTTCTTCTTCTTCTTCTTGCCGCCGCCGGCCCAGCCACCATCCGAGTTGTCTTCGGCCGGGGCGGCCTCGACTTCGGGGGTCGGCTCGGGTGCAACCTCGACCACGGGCTCGGGCGTCGGCTCGGGAGCCGGCTCGTAAGCAGGCGCGGCCTCGACCACGGGCTCTGGCGCAGGCTCGTGCGCGGGTTCCGGGGCCGGCTCCGGTGCAGGAGCAGCCTCGACCACGGGGGCCGGCTCGGGTTTTGGTGGAGCCGGGGGAGGCGGCGGAGGTGGCAAGGGCTGTCCCGACGGTGCAACGCCAATGGCGGTCCACACGCGGTCGAGGTTCCTGGCCACGGAGTTCAGCCCATCGGCGAACTTCTGCAGCTCCTCTGGGGAATAGTCAGACTGTTCTTTCAGCCCCGCCCGTGAGAGTCCCTCTCGGGTCATGACACGCGACGACTGAAAGTCGAAGCGGACCTGAAGGGCGCTCACGAGTTGATCGAATCCTTGGGCCATCATGCGCTCCTGAAGATGGTTCGAGCCCTGCTCGGCGCCGTCGGCAGCTGGCCGCAGCGACACCCGTCCTCGGTATATGGTCAGCTAACACGGTGATATCATTGAGGAAACTGACCATCCCCGAACGATGGCCGATTATAACAGGGAACTTTGAGGGGTCAACCCCACCTCAGTGCGTTTCTGGGCGACGGTGCACAAGAAGGTGTGCGGCATGCCCCCGCCATCGCTGTCGCAGACACGGCGTGACCGGAGCTTTCCCTTGTAGTGGCGCGGTCCAACCTCTATGATCTGCCGTCGAATCAAGCCGGCTCAGGTCGGTCCGGGTCGACTCACGGGCGCAGCCTTTCGCTCGAAGCGGTTCGGGTCGTCCTTCTCTTTCGTCTCATCTAATGGTCCCACGCTGAGGAAACACCCCATGGCGCGTACGAACGAAAGAAGGTGGCTCGGGAGCCCGCTCGTGGTCCTCGGACAGACCAGCCAGCGGGCGCTCGTCTCTCTCACGGCGCTGGTCGCGTTCGGGCTCATGTCGTTGCCCGCATGCGGCGACGAGAAGATCGTCGCTGTCGGCGGTGGACCGACCGACGCCTCGGACACCTCGGTCAGCACCCCCGACGGCTCGGACACGACCGATCCGACGCCTTCCGGGCGCGAGCTCATCGTGCTCCACGACAGCTCGCAGCCGCTGCAGGTGCGGGTCGCGATGAACCAGCTCCTGCGCGTCAAGCTCGTCGATTATGGCCTTGGTGGCCCGGCCAGCGACTCGATGGTCAGCTTCGCCGTGCGCCCGAAGGACGGGGCCGTTACCGGCGACGCCAGCCTGTCCGCGCTGACCGCGTTCACCGATGCTTCCGGCATCGCCGCCGTGACCTTCCGGGCCAACACGTCGGCCGACCTCTCCTACCTCGTCGACGTGTCCGCCGACGGCGCCGACCCGGTCACCTTCGAGGTCTTCGTCGCCGATGCCCCACGCGGCACGCTGCGCGTCGAGGTGAAGTACGAGGGGCCCATCGCGGTCAAGAACCTGCACGTCCGACTCGTGTCGGGCCAGTACACGTGTGGCCAGTTCAACGCGACCCGGCCGACCGAAGACGTGCTCGCCGAGAAGACGCTCCTCGGGATCGGCGGCGACGACGTCGTGTGGCCCAACCTGCCGGAGAGCCAGCGCTTCACGGTCTTCGCCACGGCCGACTCGCCGCGTGACCACCTCGCCGCCGCGGGCTGCCTCGACGGGGTCGTCATCGTCCCCAACCAGGAGAACAAGGTCACCCTGACCCTGTACCTGCTGACGCTCAACCCGACGGGCTACTACGACAACATCAGCACCTTCGACTTCACGGGCGCCATCCCGGGTCAGCTGGGCCAGCTCGTCGACGAGATCTCGCTCCTGTTCTCGAGCCCCGGCCAGTTCCTCATCAACCAGATCAAGCGACTCGCCGCGCTCTACGTGGGTGAGTTCATCACCAACGTGGTCTTTGGCCTCTTCGAAGACGCGGTCGTCGATGTCATCGATGATTGGATGTTCAACCAATCGCCCGACTGGATTCGGGACATCCTCACGATCGGCCAGGACCTGTTCCAGATCGTGAACAATCTGGAGCTGCTGGCAACGCTGCGTGTCTCGAAGCTCACCAATGACTATTACGTCCAGGGCACGCTCTTCTGGCAGGGGGTGGCGCTCTATTGGCGCGTCGGTTGCCCCCGCGTGGGCGACCCCGGCTACGACCCGGCCTGTGGTCGCAACGCGTTCGGGCTCGCGGACTTCTCGAATACACAGTTCCCGATGGACATCATCGAGGGGCGCTTCACTGCGTCGATCCAGGACTTCGACCAGCTCGACATCGACAACCACGTCATCAAGATCAACTACGGCAAGCTCATCCTGTTCGCCCTGAACGAGCTCGTCCTGCCGGCTCTCACCGGAGAGCACAACCTGACGGACGCCGTCCTGAGCTTCATCAACTGCGCGTCCATCGCGGACGGCATCTACTTCTCCGGGTTGTCCTCGATCGGCGTCTCGGAGTCCGACATCGAGGGCTTCTGCACGAGCGCCATCGAGGTCATCACGCGTCCGGTGACGCTCCTCCTCGGCGCCCTCGCGGTGGACTCCCAGATGCGTATGAGTGGTCACGCGGTCATGATCGACCTCGATGACGACCTCGACGTGGACCGGTTCGACAATGGCAGCTTCCTTGGCAACTTCGAGAGCGATGGCCAACTCGGCAACCCCTTCACGGGTGTCTGGTCGGCGGTGAGAATCGTCAATCCATGAAGAAAAACAATCTGTTCGCGTTCTCCGCCGCCGGGCCCAGGGTCCTGCTGCCGCTCCTCTCCCTCATCGCGTCGCTCGTATTTGCGACCGGATGTCCAAGCCCGGTGGTGACGCCACTGCTCGGCGAGGATCCCGAAGTCGAGAGCCTGCTCGGCCGCGCTCCCGAAGACGACCCGCGTGTCTCGGCGCTGGGAGCCGCCCGTCGCCTTCACCAGGCGCTCGTCCAGGCGGACACCGACACCGTCTGGGCCCTGCTCGCCCTGCCGACCCGCAAAGCGCTCGACGAGCGTGGGGCCGCCATCGCGACCAGTGGGCGCGAGCTCATCGACGACTCCACCCTGCCCGCCCCCAACGGTGCGGTGCGAAAGGTCCGCTACGAGTCAGTCTTCTTCGGCATGAACCTGGTCGACCTCAAAGACCGGAGCGGCAAGCCCACGGGCGAAGCGCCGCTGGGCGAGATGCGGGCGATTTCCGCCGTGAGCAGCGACGGCACCGAGACGGTCGTCGACTTCGTGCGCGAGGCCGAGGGCTGGAAACTGCACCGCACCGGCTTCTGACGCCTCATCCTATTGTATGCTGGGTGTCGCGAGGGCTTTGCACAACGCGTCGGGTCGGCTATCAGGGGCCTGCCTCTAAAGGCAGGGGGAGCCCATGATTCTCACGCAGACGCATAAACGCAGGAGCTTCGTTGGCAGCCTCAACGCTGGCGCCGACCTCATCGAGTCCTTTCGCCGGCTCTGCGTCGACAACTCCATCCTGTGCGGATTCTTCAGCGGCAGCGGCTACTTGCGCAATGTCCGCGTGCGCACCTTCGACGCCACCCTGAAGCGCCACACCGAGCCCAAAGCCTTCCCAGGGACGTTCCACGTGGTGTCCTTGTCGGGCAATATCTCGCTCGTCGGGCGTGAGACCTCGATCCGGTGCCATGCGACGGGCGTTTCGCGTGCGGGCGCCGACGGCGACATGAGCGTTGGCAACATCATCGCGGGCGAGATCGTCGCGGCCGAGATCGTCGGCATCGAGTTCACCCTCGAGAGCGTCGACGACCTGCGTCTCTACCGCGACATCGACGAGCGCTCGGGGCTCGACGGGTGGCTCCGGCTCGAGTTCATCCAGGGCGGCAACCCCATTGTGCGCCAGACCCCCAAGGACGCGGGAGAGCTCGCGGTCGAGGCGGTCGCGAAGGAACGCGCCTCGTTCAGCGAGAAGCCCGCGGTCCCGGAGAAGGCACCCGTCCCCGAGAAGCCGGCGCCCAAGAAGAAGGCGACCAAGGTGGTCGACGAGGAGCCGCTGTCGACCGAAGAGACCTTGCAGGAGATCCGCGTCGGCGACTTCCTGAACCACCCGACGCTCGGGCGTTGCGTCGTGGTGTCGACCGAGCTCGAAGAGCGCCTGCAGATCAAGCTCGAGAGCGGGCGTGTGGTCGAGCTGCACACGGGGCTCGTCGACATCGCACCCTACCGCCCGGGCGACAACGGCGAGCGGGTCTTTGCCGTGTCGATTCGTCGCCGCCGCTGACGAGCCGCCGCGTCGATTCGTCGCCGCCGCTAGCTCAGCTCAGGCCACGCTTGTGGAGCTCGTCTTCGTCGAGCCCAAGGTAGTGGCCGATCTCGTGCAGGATCGTGAGGTGGACCTCGCGCTCGACGTCTTCGAGGCTCGAGCACTGCCGCTGGATGTTCCACCGATACAGGTAGATACGCGACGGCCCGTCTGAGACCGACTCGACCGCGCCCTCCTCGTGGAGCGCCGGGCCGACGAAGAGCCCGAGGATACGTGGGTCGGCCGTCCCTTCGGTGACGACGAACTCTTCGGGGTAGTCCTCGACGATGATGGCGACGTTGCCCAGGGCCTCACGCACGTGCGACGGCAGGGTGTCCAGGATGGTCTCGACGAGCTTCAAGAAGCTCTCTTCCGACAGGTAGAGGTGCTCTTCGGGTTCGTCCTCATGCTCGAGGCGCCAGACCTCACGAAAGGCGGTGACCCTCAGCTCCTCGTTGTTGGCGCGTTCCGCCGCCAGACCGAGCTCGAACCACAGGTCCGAGTCCTGCGGGCTCTGCTTCACGCCGGCCAGCAGCACCGTCGTCGCCTCCTCGAAACGCTCGAGGTCGATGAGCATCTGCGCCAGCTCAAGCGGGCCGTCCGCATCGTCGGGGAAACGTTCGACGATCTGGCGGCCGACGTCGAGCGCCTCGTAATGACGGCCGTCGAGCCAGTGTTCGCGCCACATGAGCGCCAGGTACTCCATCGACTGGTGGCCACCTTCGGGCAGCATGGCGACCGCGATGCGGTTCTGGACCAGACGTTTCCGATCGCGGGCGTCAAAGGCGCGTAGCCCGAGGTCGAAGTGGACGCCCAGCGCGTCGTGGCGGACGAGGCGACGCCAGAGTTGAAAGCTGTCGAGAAAGTACACGGAGGACTCCGCGGGGGCCTGGTTCGACGGGGCGCCCATGCCTGGGCGACGCAAGTGATACCGACGGTTGGCGAATTCTGGGGCGAGCGGGAGCGACCGGGGCGACCGACGGGACGTCAGCCCTCGACCTCGGTGTAGATGTCGGGCTTCTCGTCGCCGTCTTTGTCGACACCGATGCGGACGAGCTTGCCGTTCTCGTAGAACTCGAAGGTGTCGAGGCGACCGTCGCCGGTCGTGTCGCGCTCCTTCCGGGCCAGCTTGTTCTGGTTGTAGTACTTCACGACCGACGGCTTGCCGTCGAAGTTGAAGGCCATGTCGCGACGGAAGAGGACCCCATCCGAGTAGAAGTCGACGGCGTCATAGGCCCCGTCGAAGTCGAGGTCCATCTCCTCACGAACGACGTTGCCGGTCTCGTTGAAGTGGCGGCGAACGTCGACCGTGCCGTCGAAGTCGAGGTCGAGGTCCTGGCGCGCGAGCAGCTGGACACGCTTCTCGGGCTCACCCTCGGGGCCTCGCAACACATACGTCTTGAACAGGTCGGGCCGCCCGTCGCCGTTGAGATCGTAACGTTCGATGGTGGTGTCGCCGACGATCTCGAGCCCCAGGAGCTGCGCCTCCGGCTTGGTCGCCTCTCGCCTTTCGGTGGAGCTGCACGCGAGCAGGACGGTCGCGGATAGGAGGACAGCGCCCACGCGCACGGCCATAGGTCCGCCATGGGGGCGGGCGACAAAGGTCTTCTGGGGTGAGGCGCTCATACTGTTGCGGCTCCTGGAGGCTCATCGGCCTCGTACATGCTCACGGCTCGCTGGCGGGCCGCCCGTCCCAGCCTGCGTTGAATGACTGCCTCGCTGGATCGACGCAATAGTGTCCAGCCCCACGCTCACCGGGTCAAGCTCTCTCCATCGTGTTCCGCATGACCGCGCCGCCGACCCCCTGCAGGACCCCGGCGGTCACACCACACGCGGCGAGCGCGCAGAACGCCACCCGGGCTGCGAGATCCCCGTCGGGCAGGATGGCGTCGACAGCGTAGCGCAGCTGGACGTGTTGCTTCTGGAGCTTGGTGTTCGCCGCCACACACGCGGTCGCGATGGGCCCCGTCTGCAGCTCGGACACCGCCATGAGGAGTGGGATGACGTGGACACGGCGCACGCCCGCCTGGAGACCGGCATCGACGATGGCCTTGTAGGTGGGCTCCGGCGAGAGCTGGACGACGTGGCCACAATAGCTGTGGGAGATGCCGCCAAAGCCGTCGCGCAGCAGGCGCACCCGGATCTCGTGCATCAGGGTCTCCCACTGGTCGTGATGGATGGTCGACCCATAGCCGACGAGGACGACGGCTTCGTGAGAGCGGTCGCGGACCTCCAGCGACAGCCGTCGGAGGACGTTTTTATGAAGGATATCGGAAACTTCACCGAGCGACTGGATACGGATGGGAAGGTTCGGGGGCAGAACACGGATGCCTTCGGCGACCAACCGCCGTCGGATGTGGGGTGCAATGCCAGGGATTCCGAGGATGCCCGGCACGTCCTCGGCCTGGTGGGTCGACGCGGTCAAGAACAGCGGGATGACGACGACCTCGGATGCGCCGAGGGTCAGCGGGAGCTCAACGGCGTCGGCCAGGGTCGGGCTCGCGTTCTCGAGGTAGCCGGCAGTGACCGAGGTATAGATCTCGGGAACCCCCGGGGACGACGCCACGATCTCCACGAAGTCCTTGACGGCCTGTACCCAACCGGCGCTTTTCGAGCCATGGGCGGCGATGACGAGGGCGGGTTGTCGATTCTGGCTCATCAGGTCACCTGTCGGGGTCTCGGCGCGGAACAGCGAACACGCGCCAATCGTTTCCGACAGCGCTGCGACGGCCTGGGTGTGAGCCCGACCGTTCGACACCCATAAGAACGGAAAGGCAGTTTGACACGGTGGGGCGTCCTTGGCGAAGAACGCGCAGCTCCGGCGGCCCCCGGAAGACCGCAGGACGAGACGGCAGGTCGTGAACGACTACCGTCGCAATGCAGGATCCCAATGCACTCCCGATCCCCCAGTTCAGTCGCCCAGCCCAGCGACGAAGCGGCCGATGACGCTGCCACGCCCTATCTTCGCCAGCTCCTCGAGCGGTCGCCAACCCGAGAGATCCTGCTCATGCGTTGGCGGCCGGGGGCCGTCTCCGCGGCGCATGACCACGGCGAGGCGGCCGGGGTGATCCACGTCGTGGCCGGCGGGGTCGAAGAGCGCACGCTCCAGCCGACTGCCGGTGGGTTCGTCGTGACGGCGATGCGCACGGCCCTGGCACCGGCCATTCTCGCGGTCGAGCCCGGGGTGATTCACGACATGCGCGCCATCGGAGAGGCGGTTACGTTGCACGTCTATGACCCGCCAGTGGCGGGGATGCGGGTCTACGACACCGAGCGCCTGGCGGTGTTCACGGTCGACGACGACGCGGGTGCGTGGCTGCCCGTCGAGAGCGGCCACGTGTTGAGACACGAGGCCTGGCCGGTGATGCCTTGACCGGCGCCGAGACCAACGACGCGGCAGGTGGGACGGTCGGCCCAGACCACCTCGTGGCATTCACGACGCTCTACCGGGAGGGTGGCGCGGAGCTCGAGCGGGCCGCGAGCACGCTGGCCGAAGGGCTCGTGCGACGCGGGATCGCACGAGCACGGATAGCGCTGGTGCGGGTCGAGTCCAAACGAGAGTTCGTCCTCGCTCTCCGGGCGACGACGCGGTCCCCCGGAGAGGCGTCGAGCATGCGGCCGGGCGGCTGGAAAGAGGTCCACTTCCTCGGCCACAGCGGGATGTACGGGCCCATGTTCCGCACGACGGCCATGCCCGAACAGTTCTCGCCGCACGAGTGGCGCACGCTGGACATCCCGTTCGCGCCAGGCGGCGAAGCGTTCTTCCACGCGTGCCGGACCGCGCGTTGGTTCGCCCCCTTCTTCGCCGACACCTTCGGAGTCCCGGCCTCGGGCTACCACTGGTACACGACCTTTTCGGGGCGGCCCGACCGCTTCGCGCTCGCCTTGTCGCGCTCGGCCCCGCTCTATCTCATCGGATGCCGCGGCAAGAAGTCGGACGGGCTCGTCGGCTCGGTCGCCAAGTACCTCGGGCTCATGGGAGCCGAGCCGCTCAAACGGTTCACCCCCGCGACCACGGTGCAACGCGCGGAGCAGAGCAGCTACGACGCGGTCGCCGAGCTCTACGCCCAGGTGTTCACCGACATCCGTGTGCGGCGCGACGAGTGGCGCTGGCTCATGGAGCGGCTCTCCGGCACACCCAGCGGCGGGCTGCGTGTCCTCGACATCGGGTGTGGCAGCGGGTCGCTGCTCCGCGCGCTCGACGAGGAGGGGCTCGTCAGGACCGGGGTTGGCGTCGACCGCTCGAGCGCCATGGTGGCCATCGCCAAGCGAGATGAGCGGGGCGGGCGCCTGGCCTTTCACCGCGTCGACTCCCCTGCCCTGCCAGCCGCCGACCAGAGCATCGACCTGGTGGTGTCGCTCCTGAGCTGGCGTTACCTCGACTGGGACCCGATCATGGATGAGATCCGACGTGTCTTGAGGCCGGGCGGGCGACTCCTGGTCATCGACATGGTGACGGCGCCGGTCGCGACGCGTGAGCTGCCGCAGGTCCTGCGCGACTCGGCCGAAGCAGCTCTGGAGCGCGTGAAGAATACGGCATATCGGGTGTCGCTAGCGCGATTGACGGCTCATCCTGGGTGGGATGCGATGCTGCACTACAACCCGATCCGGGCGCAGCACGAATACACCTGGTACTTCGAGAGCCGCTTCCCAGGGCGACGCGTCGAGACCCTCAACACCGGCTGGAACAACCGCGTCCTGGCCTTCGACAGCGGACCGCTCGAACCCGGGCGTGTGGCGCCGCAGAGCTACCCATGACGTCGTCTGAGCAATCCAGTCGCGGGCGTCTGGTCGTCATCGACTGGGGCATCGGTGGACTCGATGCCCTGGCCGGATTGGCGCGTGTCTTGCCCCGGACCGAGCTCATCTATCGGTCGGACAGCGGCTTCACCCCGTACGGCAAGGTCGCGCCGGAGCGGCTCGCCGAGCGGGTGCGCCGAGTCGCCCTCGATGGGTTGGGCAGGGTTCGGACCGGCGACCGGCTCGTCATCGCCTGCAACGCGGCGAGCACCATCATCGAGCGGCTCGACATCGGCGTACCCGTCCACGGGGTCATCGTGCCGGGGGCCGCGCTGTTGGCTGCGGTGGCGGCGGAAGGAGCGACGTCGCTGGCGGTGCTGGGCGGCGAGCGCACCATCGCGTCGGGCGCTCACAGCGCGTACTTGCGGTCATTGGGTTACGAGCTGGAGCTGCAGGCGCTGGTGGCCCAGCCTCTATCGGCACACATCGAAGCGGGGCGTCTGGAGGGGGCCGAGCTCATGGCCGACCTCGAGCCGCTCGTCCATCGACTACGGTCGTCACGGTGCCAGGCAGCACTTCTCGCATGTACCCACTATCCGGCGCTGACGCCGCTGCTGAAGCGCCTCCTGCCTGGGGTCCTGTGGCTCGACCCGGTGCGCGACCCGACCCACGGGCTGGTGTCGACGCTGGCCCACGACCTGAACGCAGAAGGTGGAAAGGCCGATGAACGCCGCCAAGCCCACGTATCCGACGTCTTCTCGGATCATGCGGCGCTGTCGATCGCGACGAGCGGCGCCCCGCACGACCTTGTCATGAGCGCGCGCCTCGCCTTCGGTTTCAAAGTGAATCCGAAACAGGTCCAGACGTTCAGCGCCGACTAGGCGATTGGCCTAGTCTCCGGAAGAGGCCAGACCTCACAAAGACTTGCGAAGCATATCGGCTTCTGCCAGACCCAGCTCATCCCCGGCGCACTCGACATTGTATAGGACAGCGCCCGGGATCCATCACATCCGACGAGCGCGCGAAGCCGCCGCGCCGTTACGCCGGGAGACTATGACGGACCAAGGTTCTCGAGGTGCCCCCAGCTCCGCTCAGGGGCCGACCGAGCCCCCTGCCGAGGGAAAGGGACACGTGCGTGGTCTCACCGATCGGGAGTTTCGAGCTGCGGTGGAGGCCTCCGACATCGGCCTGTGGGTCTTCGATGTGGTGGAGGACTCCGTCGTGTGGAGCGCCAGCATGTGCCGCATCGCCGGGGTCACCGACGACGACCGCCCCCGCTCCTTCGCCGATTGGCGCGAGCTCGTGCACCCCGAAGACCTCGCGCGGGTCGATGCCATGGTCCAGGAGTCGCTCCTTCGAGGGGACTACCCGGACCTCGAACACCGCTTGCTGCGAAAGGACGGCGAGGTCCGGCACATCCTGTCGAAGGGATCGGTCGAGCGTGGTCCGGACGGCGGGCCGCGGCGTCTCGCGGGGATGGTCATCGATGTGACCGAGCAACGGAGACTCGAGGCGCAGATCCGCGAGGACATGCGGCTCGAGAGCCTGGGGCGATTGGCCGGCGGAATTGCTCACGATTTCAATAATATGCTCACCGTCATCCTGGGCAGCGCCAACCTCGCTCTCGACCTGTCGGGCCCGACCGGTATGGTCGCGGACAACCTCGCCGCCATTCGCGATGCGGCCGAGCGGAGCGCGACCCTGACGGCGCAGTTGCTGGCCTTCGCGCGCCGCCATTCGAGCCTGCCGCGGCCGGCCGACCTGGGTGAGCTCGTGACCCGTGGGCTCGGGCTCGTTCGGCACCTGGTCGGACCGACGATAAGGATCACCGCGGACCTGGCGCCGAGCGTGCCGGTCGAGGTCGACCCGAACCAGTTCCAGCAGGTGCTCATGAACCTGGCCGCGAACGCACGAGATGCGCTCCCCAATGGTGGGACAATGACGGTCCGGACACGGGTCGAGTCGCGTGGGCGACGATCGGTGGCCTTCTTCGAGGTCGAGGACGATGGCGCCGGCATCTCGCCCGAGGTGCTGCCGCGGGTCTTCGAGCCGTTCTTTTCGACCAAGGGCCCGCTCGGTGGAGCCGGGCTCGGGCTGGCGACCGTCTATGGAATCGTCCGCCAACACGGCGGGCATGTGCACATGCACAGCGAGCTGGGGCGTGGGACGCGGGTGGTGATCGAGCTGCCGACGACCGCTGCGACCTTGAGCCCGAGCGAGCCCGTAGTGCGGAGTCCAGGGGCGGAGACCGCCGATGGGCCTGCGCGCGCGCGGCCGGGATGGGTGCCGACGAGGGTGCTGGTATTGCTCGTCGATGACGAGCCGCGGGTGCGTGCGGTCACCTCGACCCTGCTCAGGCGGCTTGGACACGAGGTGCTCGAGGCCAATGACGGGGTCGAGGCGTTGGCGCTGGCTGCGGTGCGGCCGCCGGATCTGGTCGTGACCGACCTCGTCATGCCGCGCGTCGGCGGGCTCCAACTCATCGAGGCGCTGCGCGACGGTCGCCCGTTCCTGCCCGCGATCGTCATGACCGGCTTTGGGTCGGGGGGCGCGGCGATGGCCGGCTTCGGGTCGCCGGATCTGGCGCGCGACGTGGTGTGGATCGCCAAGCCATTCCACCCGGACCTGCTCGCGGAGCGGGTGACGACGCTTTTGACCGAACGCAAGGACACGACCCACTCGGAGTGAGGTCGCGACGCCGTCGCCTTCGACGGGGCCGGCGGGGATGAGGTGTTGACCGGCCAGTCGGCGATTTGTTAGAGACCGCGGGCTTCGGCTGTATTTGCCTCGCTTGCGCAACGCGCGACGCAGGGCAGACGAGCCGGGCGTGAGGTTGCTCCCGTAGCTCAGCTGGATAGAGCGACGCCCTCCTAAGGCGTAGGTCACAGGTTCGACTCCTGTCGGGGGCGCTTTTCGCTCGTCGGTGTGCGGTGCCGAAGGCCGTTGGCTCAGGCTGCGAGGTCGCGCGCGTCCGGCCGGAAGTTGCGCTGGATGGCTGAGCTCGGGATGCCGGCGGCGATGAGGTGCTCGGTGAGCTCGTCTTCGAAGACCTCGGATCCGGCGAGGAGGCAGAGAGGAGCGCCACCCCTCGAGACCGCGTCGACGACCGCCGGCATGTGGTCCTGGACGTGGCCCACGAGCCCAGGCCACGACGGCCCGCCGCGGCTGGCGACGATGTGGATCGCCACGCCGCGTTGCCGCCAGGCGGGCATCTCCTCGGCGAAGCACAGCTCCTCGGGGCGGCGGATGCCGAGCAGGAGGGTTATCGCGCGGGCCGGCGATGTCTCGAGCGCGTCGACGAGCGCCGAACGCAACGCGCCGAGCGCGGTCCCGACCCCGACGAGCAGGAGCGGAGGTGGACTCGGCCGGCCGGTGACGGTCAGGGCCGATAGCTCGTAGCCGCGCCCGAACGGACCGCTGAGCGAGAGGTCGTCACCGGGGAGGAGCGCCATGAGCTGGGGGCTGATCGAGCCCCCGGCGCGGACGAGGAAGGTCAGGTTTGGCGCCTCGTGAGGGGCCGAGGCGATGGCGAAGAAGCCGTCCTCGCCGGGGGCCAGCGACAGCTGCGCGACCTGACCCGCGCGGTGGCGCCAGGGACCGGTGAGGGCGACCTCGATGCGGGATACCCCGTCGCACTCCGTCGAGCTCGCCACGACCTGCACGGTGCGGCTGTGGGCTACTGGGTCCGGGGCTTCGGTTGAGCCGCCGGATGCGTCGTGCCCACTGGAGATTATAGGTGTAGCCGACACGGTCCGTCCGCTGTTCCGGTTGCTTCCGATTGCGTCAAAGGCCCGCCGCGGGCCGGTTTGGACCTGTAAACACGACCACCCGGGGGACCAGTTGGAAAACTCTCGGAGCGCTGATACAGTCCGCCCGTTCGTGAGGGTCGCTCGTGTGAGTCTCGTGAACACCTGCCCGGAGCTTGCCAGGTCCGGGCCATTCCACCAGGCGAACCGACTGCTTCCACAGCCGCGCCGCACGACGTCAACGAGGAACCGATGACCTCAGGCAACGACAAGAAAGGCCCGCCGCCGCCCCGCCGCCCCGCTCCCGTCGGCGCACCCCAGCGCCCTGCCGGGCCGACCACGGGTGGTTCGGCTGCCCGCCCCGCTCCCCGCCCGGGGGTCGCACCGCCTGCGCGTCCGGCGGCTCCGGCACCCCGCCCCGCCCCGCGTCCGATGGAGGCTGAGGCTGACGAGAAGACGTCGGCGATCAGCCTGGCCGACTTCGGCCTCGGTGAGGACGAAGCCACGGTCTCGGTCGACTCGGCCGCCATCAAGGCGCGCGCCGCGGCCAAGGCCGTGATCGACGACGGCGAGGAGCGGACCCAGGCCTTCAACGTGGCCGACCTCCCGCCCGACGACGAGCCCAAGCGGGCCCCTCAGAAGACGCTGCTCGGCCACCCGGCGCCCAAGCCGGGGGCAGCCGTTCGCGGTGGTGCGGCACCGGTCAAACGCGCGGATACGCTCGCGATTGCGCCGCCCTCGCGCCCGAGACCACAGTTCTCGGGTGCAGCGGCCGGCCCCGCGGCAGACGACGAGAAGACCAGCGCCATCTCGCTCGACGATATCGGCCGGATCGATGCAGCTCCGGCGCGCCCGGCGCCGAGCTTTGGCGGCAAGGCGTCGCCTCCTCCTCAGGAGGAGAGGACGATGGCGATGTCGCTCGACGACGTCGACAAGATCGACATGCGACCGACGCCACAGCGGGGCGGCGCGAAGAAGCCGGCTCAGCTCGAGCAGGACGAGAAGACGCAGGCCGTCTCGCTCGATGACATCGATCGGATCGATGCGGCGCCCAAACGCGCTTCGGCGAGAATTCCCAGCCGGGCCGAGCTCGACGCGATGCAGGAGGAGAAGACCACGGCGATGTCGCTCGACGACGTCGACAAGATCGACGCCAACCTCGCGAAGCGGAAGGCCGAGGCGCAGGTGCCCGCGGGCAAGGTCCCGGCACGGGCGAACAAGGCGGCGGCAGCCATGTCCTCGTTGTCGGCTTCGTCGGCGAGCGCCGACGGATTCCTTGGCGACATCGGATACCTCTTCAAGGCCGACGCGCTCGCCGCGAAGGGGCTCGCCGTCGATGACTCCAAGAAGTCTGCGGGCTTGCGCAACCTCATCATCTCGGGTGGCATCGTGGCGGCTTTGATGCTGGCCATTGGCATCATCTGGTGATAACCCTCCGGCCCGCCGGGCACATGCTCGGTCGCGCCGCAGGCCGCGCTGCAACCGTTGTGCAGGCAGCCGAAATGGTCTTGATTCGCACCCTCGGGGTCACTGGTTCGTTCACCCGACGAGCCAGAGCCCCGACGGTCGGCGCTGAAAAAGAGCGCTGAGAAAATGGCGGGCTGGGACGAGTCGACTTAGCCTGAAAAAGCACGGTGGTGTCTCCGCCGCGCTGAAGAACGATGAGGTAGAGAAGGTGGTGCGTGTCTGGGGTGACACGCGCCGTGGCGCGCTTGCCACAGTGCCCGGAGCTCCGGGGCTGCGATGGAGCGCCGCACAGTCGCGAGGGTGTGCCAAACGCCCGTCAATGTTAGCTGTGACGAGTGCGTCCCATGGCCGATGGCCGATGGAACGCTTCTTGCTCTTGTCATCAGCAGGACACAACTCGGAGAGGGATTCATGGAGAGTGTTGTTGGTTTTCTCGCGGTCGCAGGCGGATTCGGTGTCGCGCTCGGGCTCACGATGCTCGGGATGAACGCGGTGCTCTCGATCATGCCGACGCGCCGCCGCTGAGTCCGCGGCCAGTCCGGGCGCAAGCCTGGCTGGTCATTCGCGCTGTGTCGCTCAGGACACGTGAGACGCGCTCGCCCCCAGGCCCTGCGGTTTGACAATCCGGCGTGGCGGGCGCTATTGTCCCGACGTCTTCGAGGCCGGGGTCGGCTCCAGTGAGTGAGCTCGTGAGGTGGGCGCGTCCGACGCGACCGCTCATGAGCCATGCCTCCGCTGGCAGCGACGATGCTGACCAGCGGGGCCCGACACGCATGTGCGGCTTGCGCATTAACCCGCAGGCGCGCGCACGACCTTCAGGACCTTCAGGAGCGGACCATGGCGACGAGGCAAGACGAGGACAGAGACCTGATCGACGAGAGTCTCGACGCCCTTGCGCAAAAGGAAGCCGAGAGCAAACACGAGGCTGAAGAGCGCCAGCGTATCTTCGCCGAGCTCGCCGCTCGCATCGAGCAGCCGGGCCTCCAGGACAAGATCCTCGAGCGCTACCAGCACGTCGGCAAGACGCTTCTCGCGGACGCTTTGCCGAGCCGGGTAGATCCCACCATCGCGCGCACGCTGCGCCCGATCCTCGGCGACGTCTCCGACGTCCGGGTCCATACCGGTGCGCTCGCGACGGAGGCCGCGCAAGCCATGCAGGCGCGCGCGTTCGCCATCGGTGATCGCGACATCTTCATCGACCGGCAAGAGTTCGACCCGTCGAGCTCGGAGGGCGGACAGCTCCTCGCCCACGAAATCGCGCATACACGCGACGCCGCGACCGGCTTCGCGTTGTCGGCCCGGCACGGTGGTTCGACGAGCGCGCGTGAGCAGTTCGCGCACGAGGTCGAGTTCAAGTTCGCTCGTGAGTGGGCGGATGACGGCGAGAGCCCCCTTTCGGAGGATGGCGAGGCGGCAGCGACGGGGCCCGACGGCATGCCGCGTGAGCCCGAGGTCGACAAGGCGCGGCTGGCCGAGAAGATCCTGAAGATCATCGAGCGCCAGGACCTGGTCCACGGCGAGCGACACGGTCGCTGGTGAGAACGAGCGCGGTCAGGGTCGCATGACGACCCCGGCCGTGCCGTCATGCGCCGTTATGATACAAGGCGCGCGGCCAACGTATGGACCGCGACGTCTTTGTGGATCGGATGCTCGCCGAGAGAGCGACCGTCGACGGTCAGGATCGGCGCAACCGGTAGCGTCGCCGAGGTCGCAAAGACCTCCGAGGCCTGAACGAGGCGGGCGAACGGCAGGTCAGTCTCGATCACATCGATGCCGTGGGCGCGCAACGCCCCGATGACCCGGGCACGTGAGGTGCCAGCCAGGATCGAGCGGGTCAAGGCGGGGGTCAGGACGGTTGTCCTCTGGCCCTGTCGTTCGACGATGAAGATGCTCGAGGTGGTGCCCTCGAGGACCTGACCTTCCGGGTCGAGCCAGAGTCCCTCGAAGACCGGGTCGTGGCCGGCCGGATGGAGGCGAGACCACACGGCGTTGGCCGTCCACCCGAGCGTCTTGTGGCGGTGGACGAGGCTCTCGCCCCGAGGCTCGGGGATGGTCCAGAGGTGGAGCCCCTCGCGGCGCGCGAGCTGGCGTTGAGTGAGCGGCAGGAGCTGTATCAGGCGGGTCTTTGCCGTGACCGTCATGCGGAGGATGGCCTCATGGCCGACGAGTGAGGGGGTCACCGCGAGCAGGGCGTCGAGGCCGGAGGTGAGCTCGGCGCGCAGCAGGTCGCTGCGGTCGGGGGCGACCAGGCCAAGGGCGAGCAGGCTCGTGAGGAGGCGCTCGAGGTGGCGGTCGAGGGCGCGGACTGTGTGGTCGCGGACGAGCGCAGACTCGAAGCAGCCATCGCCGCGCAGGAGGCCCAGGTCGGCCTGGAGAGCCGGCGCGTCGGCAGGTGCGAGGCGGCCGTCGACCCAGAGCCACGGCAGGTCGGAGGCGTCGGTCACGGCGCGATGGCTTCTGGCAAGGTCCATCTCACGAGGATGGCAGGGGGGCGCGACGCCGGCAAGGCGGGTGTGTGGCCGATGAAGAAGTTGCCGACGGCCTGGGTGCGTGGAACAACGACGCCGCAGCCTCGCGCCGTGCGCCACCTGGGGTCGAAGAGAACGCCCGGTGATGTTAGCGTCGGAGTCCGCGTCACCAGTTGGGATGTCCGAGTCGCGGTTGTGCCCGGTGCCCTTGTCGCCCGTTCGGTAATCGCATAATCAGACCATAGACGGAGGGGTAGTGGCAGCCGTGCTCGAGCAGCTGAGCGGTGATCTCGCCCAGGCACCGACAGACCCGGACCTCATCCGGCGCTTTGCGGCGACCTGTGTCGAAGAGGGCGAGCTTTCGCGTCTACGGACCGGGCTCGAGCCGGCACTTGCAAAGGTGTCTGGCCCTCTTGCTGTGCGGCCTGTTGCGGAAGCGCTCGCGGCTTCGCTCGCCGAGCAGGCGCGCGCGACCTCCGCCGAGGCCCCTACCCGCTCGGTCGAGCTCTATCTGAGGGCGGCGCGAATCCTGGCGTCGGCCGCGAACGATCGGGTTGGCGCCGCGCGGCTGATCGCGGAGGCGTGGTTGGTGTTGCCCGACGAGCGTCTCGCGACCTTCGCGCAGACGCTCTTCATCGGGACCCAGGAACCGCCAGAATACACACTCGTAGCATTGGCCGAGGTGGGCTCGAACGAGCAGCGGCTCTTCGCGTTGCGGCGACTTGCTGCCATGGAGCTGGAGCGGCGCAGGCTCGACAGCGCAGAGACCTACTTCAAG
The DNA here is from genome assembly GCA_942493285.1 of uncultured Myxococcia bacterium. GTDB lineage: Bacteria > Myxococcota_A > UBA9042 > PHBI01 > PHBI01 > WYBB01. Next base: position 2,101,984 of record OW818691.1, on the reverse strand, counting down.
CGGCTCGAGGCGATTGCGCCGGGCGACAGCGATGTCGGCTCGGGGCTCGCGGTCATCGGCGAGGTGCGGAAAGCGGCGCAGGCCGACGCGGAGAAGAAGTCGATCGAGCTCGGGGCAGCGCCTCCGGGACGGCGGGCTCGCCTGCTCGGCGAGATCGGCGATACCCATCGAGGCGCCGGTCGGCTGGTCGAGGCGGAGCAGTTCTATCGTCAGGCGGCCGACCTGGGCGACGAGGAGGGGCTCAAGAGCCTGGAGAGGATGTTGCGTTCGGATGGGCGCTTCGAGGTGCTCGCCGAGCTGTATCGCTCGCTCCTGACCCATGCTTCGAAAGACCGGCATTTCGGGTTGCGGCGTAAGCTGTTCCTGCTGCTGAAGGACGACCTGAAGCGCCCGGAAGAAGCGCGTGAGGTGCTCGAGAGCTCGACCGTCGGGGGCCCGAGCGACACGACCGCAGAGGCACAGACCCGTGCACCGCTGGCCCTGGCCATGGCGTTGGAAGAGCGCGCGGTGCTCGCGGCGAGCACGGCTGAGCGGCTCGACCTGCTGCGCCAGGGGATCGCCGCGGTGAGCGCGGACACGACGAACGAGGAGACCTCGCGCCGCGTGATGGAGCGGCTGTGGCGCAAGGTGCGCGCGCTCGACCCGCGGGACAAAGACGCCCTCGCGTTCTTCCGCGAACACTATCGCCAGCACCCGGATGCTCGGCGGGCCTACGCGAACCTCGCGCAGCTGCACGCGATGAGCACCGACCTCGAAGAGAGGAAGGCGCTAGCCATCGAGATGGCCGAGCTGTCGCAGTCGAGCCTCGGGGACAAGGGCGGCACGGCGCGGTCGGCGGTCGAGCGCGCGATCGAGGCGTGGCGCCTGGTCGAGACGGACCTTTTGCGCGAGGCCTCGGGGTCGCCTGAGCCGGCACTCGTGCACGCGTGGACGGAGCTACGCCAGCTCTATGCGTCGACGGGGCGCTGGCATGCGTACGTCGATCTCCTGGACCGCTGGATCGAGAGCGAGACCGAGGTCGCGACGCGCATCGAGCTGCTCTTCGACATGGTCGGGGTCTATCAGGACCCGAGCCGCCTGCCGATGCCGTCGATGGTGCTGCAGACCTATCAGCGCATCGTGGCGCTGGCCCCGCACGAGACCATCGCGCTCGACCGGCTGGCGGTCGGGCTCGCCGAACGCGAGCAGTGGACGGACTTGCTGGCCGTGCTCGGCAAGAAGGTCGATCTGGCGACCGAGCCGGGCGAGCCTCATCGTGCTCTTCCAGCAGATAGCCGACCTCTATCTCGACCAGATCCACTCGGAGTCACAAGCGATTATCGTTCTCGAGCGGTTGCTCGAGATTGCGCCGAACGACATCGAGGTCGTTTCCAAGCTGCGTGACCTCTATCGTCGGCGGCACGACTCGGAACAACACTTCAAGACCCTGGAGCGTGAGCTCGAGCTGGCGCAGCCCGCCGACGGGAAGAGCGCCGAGGAGAACGCGCGGTCCCCGGTCGAGATCCTTCACGACCTGGCGCGACTCGCGCAGGACGAGCTCCTGCAGCCCGAGCTCGCGGTGAGCTTCCATCGCCAGGTCCTGGACCTCGAGCCGACCGACGAGAGCTCGCTCGCTTCGCTTCAGCGGCTACATGCCGAGCAGGAGGACTGGGTCTCGTACGTGAGCGTGCTCGAGCAACGCGTGAACGAGACACGCGCCAAGGCCGCCAAGCTGCCGTTGCTGCTCGAGCTCGGCGAGGCCGTCTTGACGCGGCTTGGCGACGTCGACCGGGCCGAGCAGATCTTTGCGACCATCGCCGAGTCCACACCGACCTCGGCGACGGCGCGGCGCTTTCTGCAGCGTATCTTCGTGTCACGTCAGAAGTGGGACGAGCTGGCGCGCCTCTTTGCCAAGGCTGCCGGGCGTGGGGCGCCGGCCGTGGCCTCGCGCTGGAAGGAGTACGTTTCGTTCCTCAAGGACGCGGCCAAACACGAGCCGGATCCGCCGCTCTTGTCGGCCATCCACATCGAGGTCGCGCGTGTCCTCGAGCACGAGCTCGACGACAAGAAGGGCGCGGCCGAACACATCGAGCTGGCGCTCAAAGCGGTCGAAGACCAGGTCGAGCTGGCGCGGCGCCATCGCGGATTGCTCGGCGACGAGTCAGCCCCGATGCGGCGGCTGGTGCCGCTGACGACGCTGGCGCGGCACTCGGCCGAGGCCGACGAGCGTTATCAGTCGTGGGTCGCCATCGGTCACATCCATCGCCGGGCGAAGGACCCGATCCACGCGTGTGATGCCTGGGGTCGCGCGCTCGTGACCGGCGCGCGTTCGCCGGCGGCGCTCGGCCCCGATGGCGCGCGGACGCTGCTGGAGACGCTGGCCCTGCTGGAGGCCGATGCGGGGGCGACGGGGCGCTGGGAGCATGCGCGCAACGCCATCGACGAGGCGCTCTTCCACCTGCCGGCGAGCGAGCTCGAGGTGCGCATCGCGATGCACCGTACGCTGGGCTCCATCGCGCGTGCTCGACTCATGGAGCCCGAGGAGGCCATTCGCCACCTGAAGTGGGTGCTGCAGCTCGCGCCGGGCGACGGCGAGGCGCTCGAAGAGCTCGAGAAGATCCACTTCAGCAAGAACGACTTCGAGGGCCTGGAAGAGGTCTATCGCGCGCGTGTCGAGGCGGCACAGACGACGGGCGACCGGGTCGAGGCGCTGCGCAAGCTGGCGCGCCTCTTCGATGAGGTGATGCTCGACGCAGAGCGTTCGGCCGAGGCGCACACCGCGCTCCTGCGCCTGGTGCCCGAGGACGCCGCGGCGCTCTCGGCGCTGGTCACGGCGCTCGAACAGACGGGGGCCTGGGCCGAGCTCGCCAATACGCTCGAAGGGGCGCTCGCGCGGACGGCCGACCCGGCCGAGCGTGACCGTTATCAGTTCAAGCTGGTCTTCCTGTGGGCAGACCGGCTGGGCGACCCGCTCGCCGCCGTCGAGCACGCGCGAGACCTGGTCGAGCGGCTCGATCCTATCGGACCAGCCGGACCAGCCGGACCAGCCGGGCCATCCGGGCAAGGCGCGCGAAGCGAGGACTTCGCGGCGCTGGTGGCGCTGCTCGAGCGGTACACGGCAGAGACCGTGGTGGTACCCGAAGCGATCGGCGCCCTGGAGACCGCTTATCGCCGCACCGGGCGGCTCGTCGAGCTGCACGGGTTGCTCGAGAAGAAGGCGGCGACCGCGTCGCAAGACGAGCTGCCGCCGCTGCTCGATGAGCTAGCGATCCTGGCCGAGGCCGCGTTGAACTCGCCGGAGCGCGCGTTCAAGGCGCTCTCGCGGCGCTTCGACCTGGCGCCGGGCGACCCCGAGCTGTGGGTGGAGCTCGAGCGGCTGTGCGGGCTCTTGTCGGCTTGGGAGGAGCTGGCGGCGCTCTATCAGGCGCGGCTGGAGGCCGAGCCGGCGATGACCAGGCCGATGAAGGCGTCGTTGCGGCTGCGCCTGGCGGATATCTATCACCGTCGGCTCATCGAGCTCGAGGAGGCCATCGTCGAGACCGAGCGCGCGCTGGCGGACACGGCCGACGAGGCCGAAGAGCTGGCGGCACTCGAGAGCCTGGAAGTTCTTTTCAAGAAGACGGCTGATCTCGACAGTTTTGTACGAGTGAAGATCGAGTCTTCGCGACGGGTCTTGAGCCGCTCGAACAAGCGCCAGAAGCTCATGGAGGCCGCATCCGCGCTCGCCGGGGCGCTCGGTCGCACGGAAGAAGCGGTGGCCCTGCTCGAGCCGCTGTGGTTCGAGGCACCAGGCGATACCGAGGTGGTCGAGGCGATCCTCGGGTTCGTCGAGCGACTCGGGGACGCGAGCCGCACCGACGAGCTCTACACCGACGCCATCGAGGCGGCCCCCGACAAGCTGCGGCGCGACGGGTTGAGGCTGCGCCGCGCGATGCACCGCCGCGACAAGCTCGACCTCTGGGAGGTCGCGATCTCCGAGCTCATCGACCTCGTCGGGAGCGAGGCGGTCGGGCGTGACGCCAGGCGCACGTTGCTCGACATCTCGCGGGCTCAGGAGTCCGAAGCCCAGCGCGACGTCATCCTCGAAGTCCTGGTCGATTATTACCGCCAGACACGCGACGCCGAAGGGCTCATCAACGCGCTCGTCGTCCAGGCCGAGTTTGCGCCGGCAGGAGTCGAGCGGGCACGCGCGCTGGTCGGGGCGGCACTCGCCTGTCTCCCGCCGCTGGAGCAGCTCGTTCACGCCGCGCGGCAGGGAGCCGGTGCCGAGCGGTCGGCCGCAATGGCACCCTATGAGGAGTCGATTCGCACGCACCCGGAGGAAGCGCAGCAGGCTTTCGATCTGCTGACGCAGGCGCTCTTCGAGCACCCCGGCGGGCCCAGCGGGATCGACGACCTGGGGCTGCTCCTGCACATGAAGCTTGTGGCCCATGCGGCCGGCCTGTGGCCGGAGCTGGCCGAAGCGCTCGAGACGGTGGCGCAGGCGCTGGTGGGTTCGCCCGAAGAGGCCGCCCAGACCGAGCTCGTGTCGGTCGTCCAAGCCCGGCGCCTCCTACGCGAAGAGGCCGAGCTGCTCGAGCACGAGCTCGGCGACGAGGCGCGCGCCATCGACGTCCTGCAGCGCGACCTGGCGATCGCCGATGCGCGCCAGGAAAGCGACATCGAAGAGACCCTGCTGGCACTCGACCGGCTCTATCGCCGGGCCGAGAACGCCGACGCGCGGCGCGAAGTGCTGGTGCGCCTGGCCGGTCATCGGACCGAGCCCGTCGACCGCGCTGAAGCCTACGAAGCGTTGGCGCTGCTCGAGCTCGAGATCGGCCGCAGCGACGAGGCGGCGCTCGCACTCGAACAAGCGCTCTCCGAGCTCGGGGCGGCCGACCGTCTGGCCTCGCGCCCGATGCGGCAGCGGATCCTCGGCACCCTCGAGAGCGTGCTCATGCGCGACTCACGCTTCGAGGAGCTCGTGGAGCTCCTCGTGGAAGCGGCCGCGACCGAGCTCGATCCGAGCGACCAACGCGAGCTACTCCTGCGAGCGGCCGAGTTCTCGAGTGACCGCCTGGGCGACCGCGAACGAGCCGTTGGCATCTACCGCCGCCTCATCACGGTCGACCCTTCGGACGAGCTCGCGCTCACGCAGCTCGTGGAGCTCGAGACACAGCTCGGCGACTGGGCCGAGGTCATCAACGCGCTGCGCCTCCTGCGCGCAATCGCCGAGCGCGCCCAATCCGACCGTGAAATCCGTGAGTTCGATCACCGCATCGGCCTCATTCAGCTCGACCAGCTCCACGACGCTGGTCAATCGCTCGTGTCGTTCGCGGCTGTGTTGGCGTCGGAGCCAGGACACGTCGCGGCCTTGGACGCCCTCGCCCGCATCGAGAAGACCGACCTCACATGCGCGCCCATGTCGCGCCGCCTGGTCGCCGAAGCCCACCGCAACCGCGGCGCTCACGCCGAGCTCGCCCCGGTGCTCGAGCGCATCGCCACCTTCGACGCCCCGGGCTCCGAGCTGCACCTCGAGCTCGCCGAGCTCTGGCTTGGACCGCTCGACAACACCGAACGCGCCTGGCCACAGCTCGCGCGCGGCTACGCCCTCGACGCGGCAGGACCCGCCGGGGCACGCTGCCGTGACCTCCTGTTGACCCTTGGTGCCGCTGCTTCGCGACTGTCCGAGCCCCAGCGAGGCGACGGCCATCGGAGGCTCGTCGAGGTCCTGACCTCGGTCTCCGATCAGCTCCCTCAGCCGCAGCGCCGGGCCCGCAAAGACTCGGATCTCCTGGCCCTGAACGGGCTCATGCTCGACGAGAGCTCGCTCGTGCCGATGTGGCGCTCGCTCGTGCACGAGACGCCGCCGCCCATCGAGGTCCTGGACCTGCTCGAGGCGTACGCGCGCAAGTCGAACGACGCAGCTCTGCTCGCCGACGCCCTGGCCTCGCGCGCGGCCGACCTCGCCCCCACGGAACGCGCCCCCGTCGAGCTCGAGCTCGCCAAGACCCTGGCGACCCTGCCCACACGGCGCGCCAACGCGGTGGATGTCCTCGACGGGCTCCTGGCGCGCGAGCCCGACAACCTGTTGGCTTTCGACCTGCTCGACGGGCTCCTCATGCAGCTCGAGCGCCATCAAGAGCGCGCGGCCCTGCTGGTCACCGGGCTCTCGCGCCTCGAGCACAGCGACGACCTGGAGCGCCGCCAGCGCCTTCGGACTGCGCTCGCGAACGAGGCCTGGCAACACCTCGACCAGGCCTCACTCGCAGTCGAGCTGCTGGGCGAGGTCCTGGCCGAGACCACGGCACCATTGCGCCACGGTGACGCGATTACACTGCTCGAGACCATCTGGGCCGAGGGTGTCGAGCGCCCCGCGATCTATCGCCTGCTCGAGCCGAGCTACGAGTCGAGCGAGAGCTGGGACAAGCTGGTCGCGCTCTACATGAGCTCGCTCGAGCAGGACGAACCCGAGCTCCAGTTCGAGTGCCTGACCAAGCTCGCTGCCCTCGAGCGGGTCCGCCTCGATCGCCCCGACGCGGCCTTCTCCACGATGGTCGCGCTGCTCGAACGGCTCGACGACGACTCCCCTCGCCTCCCGACTCTGCTCGACGACCTCGAAGCTCTCGCCGCCTCGCTCGGGCGCTGGGACGAGCTCGTCGACAGGCTCGAGGCCATGATCGGGCTCGGTCGCGGTGGCGCCCCGCTGATGGCACGCCTCGCGACGATCTACGAAACCAAACGCGGCAACGACGAGCGCGCCGCGCACTTCTATCGCTTCGCTTTCGAGCGTGCGCCCGACGACCTCGCCTCGCGCGACGGCCTGTCGGCGCTGCTGGAGCGCACCAAGCGTTGGCGCGACCTGGCCCAACACCTCGTAACTGCGGCCGACCTGCTCGCACCCGAGGACCCCGACCGCCACCAGTTGCTGTTGCGCGCGGCCAAGACCCTCGAGACCGAGATCGACTCGCCGTCCGAGGCCCTCGAGCTATTGCTGCACATCGTGAGCGAGGCCGCCCCCGAGTCGCGCATCACGCTCGAGAGTCACGACCGCATCGCCGCGATCTACGAGCGCCTCGAGGACTTCGAGAGCCTTCATTACCACTATCGCAGCTGGCTCGAAGACGCCCCAAACGACGAGGTGGCGACCGAGACCCGGGTGCGGCTCGGACGCTCGCTCATCCGCTTCCCCGCGTCGGCCTCCGAGGGGCTCACCGAGCTCGAAGAGGTGCTGCGCACCGTGCCCTCGCGCCGGGATGTCGTGCCCGCCCTCTGGTCGATGCTCGTCGCAAGCAACCGCATGGAGGCCGACCCCGAGGGCCTCGACCCGAGCTATGCCGTGGCGACCGCGGACGCCGCGCGCCTGCTCGAAGAGGTCCTGGGCTCGAACGCCCCCCCTTCGACGCAGTCCGAGCTAGTCGAGGCCCAGCTCCGAGTCCTGCCCGATGGCGCCGAACGCCAGGCCATGCTCACGCGGATGGCCGACCTGATGCTGCAGCTCGACCAGTCCGAGCGCGCCTTCAGTTACTTCGCCGAGGTGCTTCGCGGCGAGCCGGGTAGCTTGGAAGTCGAGACATCGCTCGAGACCCTCGCCGAGTCCAAGCGTTACTGGGAGCCGCTCGCCTCCCTCTACGAGGAGCTCGTCCTCAACGGCGATGCCGAGGACGCTCAGCGCTACGGCATCAAGGTCGCAAGGATCCTGCACCAGCGGCTCGACCGACTCGAAGACGCGACCATCTGGTACGAGCGCCACCTGGCACTGGCGCCGCATAGTCGCGACGCCGTCGAGCCGCTGGCGACCTATTATCGTGAGGTGGGCGACGCCGCGTCCGAGGCGCGTATCCTCGAGACCTGGATCGACTACTCCGCGACCCCTGACGAGCTGCCCGAGCTGCGTAAGCGCCTGGGCGTCTTGCGTATGGATCAGCTCGGCGACGTGCAGGGCGCCATCGACGCGCTCGAGGGCTGCCTACCCGAAGGGGCGACCGACAGCGACCTCGTGAAACGACTCGAGCGCCTCTATGTCCGGGGCGAACACTTCCCGGCCCTCGTCGAGCTCTATCTCGCGGTCCTGGCCCAGGCCCCGACCGACAAGGAGCGCCTCGAGACGCTGGCAAAGATGGCGCAGGTCTACGAGCTGCGGCTGGCCGACCTGCCGAGCGCCAGAGAGACCGGCCGCAAGATGCTGGCCCTCGATGCCACCAACCGCTTCGCTCTGACCAGCCTCGAGCGCATCGAGCGGGCCCTGGGCGACTGGGACGCGGTCGACGAGATCCTCGCCAAGAAGCTCGAGGTCACGCAGGCCGACGGGCCACGCATCAAGCTCTTCATCGACCGCGCCGAGGTCGCCGAGACCCACCGCGGCCGCCACGACGAGGCGCTCGAGTTCCTGCTCGCGGCCGACCGGCTCGTCGGCCCGGGCCCCGGCCCCGACGAGCTCATCAAGGGTCTCGAAGGGCTCCTTCGCAGCGAAGCGTCGATTCGCCTCCAGGCCGCACGCGCGCTCGGCAAGCGCTACCGGGCCCGCCAGGCATGGCAGAGCGTCATCAATAGCTTGATGATCGAGCTGGTCGTGAGCCCCGATCGCGGCGACCACTTCGCGCTCGCGAGCCAGGCCTCGGAGATCGCCATCGACCGCCTCGGTGATCGGGCGATGGCCCTGCGTGTGCTCGTGACGGCCCTGCGACAGGCCCCCGAAGCCCCCGACCTGCGCGCCCTCGTCGAGCGGATCGCGCGGGAGAACGAGGACTTCGGCCCCGTCCTGAAGCTCGGCGACGACCTCATGAAGAAGGGACTGCCGGCCGCTGCGGCTGTCGGCTTCGCGAGCTGGCTCGGCGGACTCGAACGCGCTCACGGGCTACTCGACCGAGCGGTTCGCAGCTTCGAGCGGGTCCTCGACGTCGAGCCCGGCAACTCCGAGGCCGGCGACCAGCTCGCGGCGCTCTACCGCGACCGCGGCGACTGGTCGTCCTTGCGTGGCCTCTATCGGCAGCGTCTAGCGGTCACCCCGACCACCGACCATCCGCTGCTCGAGCTCGACCTGGCGCTCCACCTCGCCGCCCACGAGGGCGTCGAAGCCACCATCGGCGCCGTCAACGAGCTGCTCGACGCGCACTCGAACGACCCGCGCCTCAAGATGACCCTGGTCTCGCGCATCGCCGAGCCGGTGGCCGGGGCCGCCGCCACGGCGACGCTAGCCGCTCGCCTCCGCGAACAGTCGCGTTTCTCCGAGCTCGTGAAGCTGCTCGAGCAGCGCGCCGAGAAGGCCCCTGACGCGGCGGAGGCCTCGCGCCTCCTGCGCGAAGCCGCGGTGGTCTCTGAGACCGCCATCAACGACCGCATTGCCGCCGTGAAGCTGCTTGGGCGGGCCTCGCTCAGCAACCCGGATGACCTCGCCGTGTGGCGTCAGTTCCGCGACCTCGCCCATCGCATCGGCGCCTGGGACGAGCTCGCGCGGGTGCTGGCGCTGGGCGTGAACGAGGCCTCACCTGAGCCGGGCGCGGAGCTCGCGCTGTGGCTGGCCGAGCTGCAGGCCGAAAAGCTCACCGTCGCCGACGGGCTCGAGCGCGCCGTTGCGACCCTGCGCGCCGCCTCGGACCGCCTGCCGCTGAACATCCCGCTTCGCCAGCGCCTCATCGCCTACGAGACCGCGCGCGGCGACGTCGCGGCCGCCGAGGACGAGGTCGCGGCCCTGGTCGAGCTGCTCGACGACTCGGAGCTCGAGCGCAGCTACTGGCGTTCGTTGCGCAACCTCGCCGAGCACAAGGGCGACGAGGTGCGGGTGGTGATCGCCGACGAGGCCATCCTCGCTCGCGACCACCGCGACACCGAAGCCGCCGAGCACCTGGCCGCCTTCTATCGCCGCTCGACGCGGTGGGAGGACCTGGCCGAGCTCTTGTTCCTGCGCATCGAAGCCGCCGAGAGCTCACACGAGGCGGCTGCCTTCTGGGCCGAGATCGCCTCCTTGCGTATGGGCCCGCTGGCCGACTCCGAGGGCGCTCGCGACGCCTGGCAAGAGGCCTGGAATCTCGACCCCGCGCACCCCGAGGCCACACGCAAAGTCGCACAGTTCCTGGCCGAACGCGGTGAATGGGGCGAAGCCGCCGCGTTGTGGGAATCACACGCCGATGCGCTCGGATCGGGCGAGGATGGGGACAAGCGCCAGGCCGAGATCGCTCAGGCCTGGATCGAGGTCGCCCGTATCCGCGAAGACAGGCAGAAGGCTCCGGCCGAGGCCGTCGACGCCTATGAGCTCGCACTCGAGTCGGACCCGACCGCCCTCACCGCGCTCAACGCTCTCATCGGCCTGCATGGCCGCGGACGGCGCTATGTCGAGCTGGCCGACGCGATCGAACGTAAGGCCCGCGCGGTCCCGCAGCGCGTCGACAAGACGCTGGCACTCGTGCAGGCCGCGGCCGTTCACCTCGACCAGCTGCGCGACCCGGCCTCGGCCCTGCCGCTGCTCGACGAGGTCCTGACGCTCGACGCCGACCACCTCGAGGGCCGGCTCTTGCTCGCCCGCCTGCACATGCGTGAGGGGCGCGCCACCGAGGCCATCACCACCATCGAAGAGCTGGCGCAGCGCACGGAGGGCAAACGTAAGGTCCGCCTGCTCATGGATCTCGCCCGCCTCTATCTAGGCCAGGAAGGCGGGGCAATGAAGGCCGTCGCCTCGGTCGACGAAGCCCTCACGCTCGACCCGCAGACGCCCGGGCTCGAGAGCCTCACCATCGAGGTCCTCGAGGCGGCCAAGCTGTGGGAGCGCCTGCAGGGTGCGCTGGAGCGGGCCTACACCAACGCGAAGTCCGACAAGGAGCGCGCCGAGAGGGCGCTGGCCATGGCGCGGATCTTCGCAGGCCCGGTGCCCGACCTGGAGCGGCTCGCGACCTGGATCGGCAAGACGCGCGCGGCCGACCCGCAGAGCGAAGACGCCATGATGCTCGAGGCCGATGCGATGCTCACGGCCGGTCGTCTCGAAGAGGCCGAGGCGCTCTTGACCGAGATCGTCGCCATCCTCGAGCAGAAACGCGCCGCCGACGCGCTGGTCATCCGCAGCCATCAGCTCGGCCAGCTCCGGGTGCGACTGGGCCGCATCGAAGGCGCCCATGGTGCGCTCGTCGCGTTCGAGCGCGCCCACGATCTCGACGGCAAGTACGTCCCGAACCTGCTCGACTACGGGCGGGCGCTCGTCCATGCGGCGCGTTGGGCCGAGGCGCTCGTCATCCACCAGGCCCTGCTGCTCCAGCGCCAGGCCATCCCCGACGAGGACGAGCGCTTCGCCATCCTCGAGCGGCTGGCCCTGGCGAGCTGGGAGGCCAACCAGAAGGAGCGCGCCCGCGCGTACCTCTCTCGCCTCCTCTCGGAGAAGGCCGATCACCCTGGCGGGCTTGCGCTCAAGGCTCGGTTCGCCTCCTGAAACCCGCGTCGCGCCAAGCTTTTTGGCGCTACTGCGGTCAGCCTCGAGGGTCGCTGCCGGACTTTGTCTCTCGACGGCGCTGCCCGCGCTGCGTAACCTCCCCCGTCGCTCGCGCATAGAGCGCCTCACGATGTCCTGCCAAAGGTTCACTCGATGAAGCCCTCAGTCACCCTCTTCCTCCTCGCCACCCTCCTCGTTTCGGGGGCGGCGAAGGCCGAAGACCTGCCGTCTCGGACCCTCAAGTCAAAGGTCGACGTCGAGCTGCTCTCGGATGAGACCTCCGTGACCCCCGGCGAGACCTTCCGCGTCGGTGTGCGCCTCAAGCCCGAGGCCGGCTGGCATGTCTATTGGAAGTTCCCCGGCGACACCGGCCTTCCGACCCAGGTCACCTTCGAGGCGCCCGACGGCTTCGACTTCGGCCCCATCGGCTGGCCGGTCCCCCATCGCTTCGTCGACAAGCTGGGCGGCCGCTCCTACGGCTACGAGGGGGAGGTCGTCCTGTTCTCGCAGGTGCGTGTCCCCGATGACCTGCCTGAGGGCCACGAGTTCGTCATCGAGGCGAAGGTCGGCTGGCTCGTCTGCAAAGAGAACTGCATCCAGGGCAATGCACGTGTCGGCCTGAAGTTGCCGGTCCGCGCCGTGCCCGCAGCCGAGCGCCGGAACGCCGCCATCGCCGACACCTTCGACGTCTGGCAGAAACGAATCCCGCTCTCGGACAAGGACGGCTTCGCGACGGTCGCCACCGTCAAGGGCGGCCCTGTTCCGCCCGGTGGCCGCTTCTCGGTGGATCTCGTCGTGACCGTCCCCGACGGCAAGACCGTGACCTTCCACGAGCCGCTCGCCGAGGCCTTCCTCCCCGAGACCGACGGCCTCGAGGTCACGGATATCTCGAAAGTCGAGACGACCGGAACGCCAGGCGCTGCGCTCTCGTTGCGCCTCGAAGGCCGCGCCTCGAGCCAACCCGAGATCCAGCCGACCCGCATGGGGGGTGTCATCCGCCTCGTCGTGGACGGCGCCCCCTTCGCCTACGAATTCGCCTTCCCGGTCGAACGCGCGCCGGCCCCTGCCACGACGGCGGCGCCGTCTGCACCCGTCTCACCAGGTGGGCTTGGCAACGCGGCCTCAGCCGACGGCATCGGCGCCCCACGCGCGGTGGTCGGTGACCCTTGCGCGACCATTGCCCCGCTCGACCGAAGCGACGACGACCAACTCTCGAGCTTTGTCCTGGCACTCCTCTTTGCGTTCCTCGGCGGCCTGATTCTCAACGCCATGCCGTGCGTCCTCCCCGTGCTCTCGCTCAAGCTGCTCGGCATCGTCGAACAATCGAAGGACTCACCCAAGACCGTCTGGCGCCACGGCCTCTTCTATACGGCCGGCGTGCTGGCCTCGTTCCTCGTGATGGCTATCCTGCTCATCGCGCTGAAGCAGACGTCGTGGGCCTTCCAGTTCCAGGACCCGATGTTCGTCGGCATCTTCACGGCCATCGTGTTTGCGTTCTCGTTGTCGCTGTTCGGCGTATTCGAGATCGGCCTGCCCGGCGCATCGAAGATCGACGCCGCAGTGGCCGGCTCACACGGCTACACGAGCTCGTTCAACTACGGCATCTTCGCGGTCCTGCTCGGCACGCCATGCACCGCGCCGTTCCTCGGGCCGGCGCTGACCTTTGCGTTCACCCAGCCCCCCTTCGAGATGACGGTGCTGCTGCTGTCGGTCGGTCTCGGGCTGGCCTTCCCGTTCCTGGTGCTGGCGCGGTTCCCCGGCTGGCGGAAGATCCTGCCCAGGCCCGGCGCCTGGCTCCTCACCTTCAAGAAGGTGATGGCCTTCTTCCTCGTCGGCACGGCAGTGTTCCTGCTCTCGATCTTCGCCGCTCAGGTCTCACGCGACGCGCTCGTCAACTACATCATCTTCCTGACGATCCTGGCCTTCGCCTTGTGGGTCTACGGCAACTGGACCGAGCCCTCGCGCTCGACCCGCACCCGCGTCATCGCGACCATCGCAGCGGTGGGTCTCACGGTGTGGTCGGCCGTCACCTTCGTCTCGGTCGCTCCGCCGCCGGTGAGTGGGCAGACGACCATCGCAGGCGGGATCACGTGGCACGACTTCGACCGCGTCGACGTCAACGCCAAGGCCCAGGAGGGGCATCTCGTCTTCATCGACTTCACGGCAGACTGGTGCACGACCTGCAAGGTCAACGAGGCCACCGCGATCCACACCGATGGGGTCAAGCGGCTCATCGATGCGCTCGGGGTGCTGCCGATCAAGGGCGACTTCACGCAGTTCAAACCCGAGATCGCCAAGTGGCTGGAGAAGTACCAGGAGCCCTCGGTCCCGCTGTACGTCGTCATCCCGCGTGGCCGCCCGTCGGAGGCCTTCAAGCTGCCGACGCTCTTGTCCGAGGACGACGTGAAGAGTGGGCTTTGCGACGCTCATCGCCTCGTCACCCAGGCCGCGCGCTGACGCCCATCGGGCTCAGGGCAGCTCGAGCACCCCGTCGGAGCGCAGGCCGAAGACCACTTGTCCCTCCCAGCCCGTACAGTAGACGGCGGGGGCGATAGTTCGCGACTCGAACACGCCGTGGCCATCGGCGTAACGCATCGCGACGAGCGCATCGATTGTGGTGGGGCGGTCGGCCGAGACCCCGACGCTGTCGCCGTCCCCGATCATGTCGCTCACGGCTGGCCAGCGCGGGTGTCCGTGTGCCCACGCTGTCCAGTCCGCTTCGCGGCCTGCCGGGCCCGCCGAGATGATGGCGGCGTGTGGGGTCATCGCGTTGACGAGCCCGGCGGTGGTGCCTTTGTGCGAGCCGTGGTGGCCGGCCTTGTAGAGGTCGACGTCGAGCAGGTCGCTGGCGCCGTATTGTGCCACGAGTGAGGCGATGGCGACGTCCTCGAGGTCGCCCGTGAGCAGGACCGAGGACGCACCGAAGTCGACCCGCAGGACGACGCTGTGGTTGTTGGCGTTGTCGAGGTCTGCCTCCTCCCAGCCCACCGTGGCGGCGGTGCCGGCCTCGACCCGCCCCCACAGAGCGGTGATGACGGGGTCGACCTGGGCCTCGGCTCCGCCCAGCCGAGCGCACGCCGGGAACGGGTCGATGACCGCGTTCGTGAGACCACCTTCCCCGATTGTGCGCTGCAGCACGTACCAGCGTTCGACGTCGCCCAGGCGATCGGCGTGGTCGTGCAATGTGCGTTGCTCACGTAGGCCGAGGCCCGATCCCTCGGCGCCGTTGGTCACCACGTTTCGGATGGTCAGCTCGCCATCGTCGACCATCTCGAGGAGGCGTGTGACCCCGCGGGTGTGGTCGATATGCGGATGGCTCAGGACGACCAGGTCGAAGGTCGCGTCGAGGTCTGGGCGGCTCTCGAAGAAAGCGCGCACCTGGGTTTCCAGCGCGGCGTCGCTGTCGAAGCCGAGGACGCCAGGGTCCGGCTCGGTCAGCTCGCCACCGACATCGATGAGCATGGCGCCGCAGGGGAATTCGACGATGATGGCTTCGCCCTGGCCGACGTCGAGCGCGTGAACACGCATGGTCGCCGCAGCCGGCCCTCCGTCGGGAACGTCCGCCGTGTCTGCCACGTCGGGAACGTCCGCCGTGTCTGCCACGTCTGCCACATCGGCCACATCGGGCACGTCGGCAACATCGGGCACGTCGGCAACATCGGGCACGTCGGCAACATCGGGCCCTTCGGCAACATCGGGCCCTTCGGCAACATCGGGCCCTTCGGCCATATCGGCCTCCGCGTCGCCGGACTCGCTCGTATCCACCTCGGAGTCCAAGACTGCGTCGCCCGACGACGGACATCCCGCAAGCACGGCCAGCCCCACCCACAAGACGCCCCACCCGATTCGCACACGCCCCCTCAACATCGCTCGCCCATGCCCTAGACCGCCACGACGGCCGCGACAACCGCGTCAGGCGCCGCGCCGCGCTCTTCCGGCTCACGCGCGCCGAGGTTACCAAACCGATGGTAGTCGATGCTCAGAGTCTGCTCTTCCAGCACCCGCAAGAGCTCCACCCGCCCCATCGTCGACACCGCCCCGGCTTCATAGTGCACGGCCATCCCGTGGCACGCCGCCCGCACCTCTGGCTCGACGCCGCCCAAAGCACGCACCCGACGGATCCCGCTGGCCTCAGTTCTACCCGCCCACTCGGCCGCTGCCAGCACCTCGAACTCGACCCCGAGCTCGCCTACCCACCTCGGCTCCGTCGCCGCGCTCGCCGTTAGCCGCGTCACACCCACGACCCGACAGGCCTTCACCACCCGCTCAGCCTCGAGCAGCGTCGCCCCCGCGCCCAACCTCAGGTGCAGCGACGTCGGGCGGTACCGCAGGACATTGTCCTGGCCGATGAGCCGGCTCGGGTCGAGCGCAACCTTGAAGTGCCGTTCGAACGCCTCGGCGTAGTCGTCCCGCTCGCGCGCCGCCTCGTCTATACGCGACATCTGCAAGACGTAATTGGGCCCGCCGGCCTTGGCCCCCGGCCCGAACACGCTCGCCTTTCGCCCGCCGAAGGGTTGTCTCTGCACGATGGCCCCGGTCGTCGCCCGATTGACGTACAGACACCCGGCGTCGATCGTTTCACTCCACCTTCGAGATTCTCGATCATCAAGGGATTGAATCCCAGCCGTCAGTCCAAACGGCACCGCGTTGGCGATCCGGATGGCGTCGTCCAGGTCGTCTGCCCGCATGACCGCGAGCACGGGCCCGAACAGCTCGTTCATGTGGGTCCTCGACCCTGGCTTCACACCGAGCTTCACGCCCGGCGACCAGAGCCTCGGATTGTCGGCGTTGCGCCGCGGCTCGACGAGCCACCGCTCCCCGTCGTCGAGCTCGGTCAGCGCCCAAAGGAGATCGCCTGTCGGCTCACGAATCAGCGGCGTCACCCGATTGCCGCGCTCCCAGCTCGACCCGCACCACAGGCTCGTGGTTGCGTCGCGCAGCCGCTCCATGAAGTCCAGGTCGTCATACAGAGGCGCCTCCAGCACCAGGAGCGACGTCGCGCTACACTTCTGGCCCGCGTGTCCGAACGCGCCCTGCAGCGCGTGTTTGATGGCGAGGTCCCGGTCTGCCATCTCGGTGACGATCAACGCGTTCTTGCCGCCGGTCTCCGCCATGAGGAACAGGTCTGGTCGCAGCTCGAGGAAGCGCCGCGCCGTCCTGGTCCCACCCGTCAACACGACTGCATCGACCCCCGGATGTGTCACCAGCGCCGTGCCCACAGGGTCATTCGCACATGGCACGAATTGAAGCACTTCCAACGGCACACCGGCCGCCCAGCAGATCTCCGCCAGCCTGCGCGCAGTCGCACACGTCTCGGGTGGTGGCTTGAAGACCACCGCGTTGCCGGCGACCAGGGCGGCCAGGACCCCACCTGCCGCGATGGCCAACGGGAAGTTCCACGGCGGCGTGACGAGCACCACCCCACGCGGCCTCAACGTGACCTCGACCGACCTCTCGTCCCGCTTTGCGCAGACCTCGGCTACAGTGGCAATCGCCGACCGCGCATAATACTCGGCGAAGTCGATGGCTTCGCTCACCTCGGCGTCACCCTCGGGCACGGCCTTTCCGGCCTCGGCCACCATCAAGGCGATGAGCTCGCCGCGAAGTTCCCGCAACCCACGTGCGACCTCGAGCAAGGCCTCGGCGCGAGCCTCCACCGTCCGCCCGCTCCAGTCCGACATGGCCGCGCGCGCCCCTTGCACGACGCCTGCGAGCTCGGCGAGCCCGACCTGCTCGACGGCGGCTACGACCACCCCCGGGCGCGACGGGTCTTCACGACGAACGACCTCACGCGCCCCTGCCCCGTCGGACACCGCTTCGTCGACCGCGACACCAGCCCCAACGACGATCGGGCCGACCTCGAGCTTCGCCTTCAAGGCGGCGATTTCGCCCGCGATCCAGGCCCGATTCTCGGGCAGGGTCCAGTCGGTGTCCGGCTCGTTCCTGAACTCGGCCGACAGATTCGTGCGCCGAGCGACGCCTGGCCGCACCCCGATCCCTGATGCCCTGCGACGCGACCCTACGAACGGCCGACCGACCTCGACGACGGCGCGCCGGAAACGGCCCGCTTCGCGCTCGAACGCGTCGGAGTCGGCCACCATCCCGAAGCTCTCGCGCAAGAAATTGTCGCGCCCGGTGTTTTCGTCCAGCCGCCTGATCAGATACGCAATCGCCGCCAACAGGTCGTCGCTCGCGACCGTCGGCGTGTAGACCAGGAGATCGCCCGTCACCGCGATGACGACCCGCTGCAATGCGGGTGCGATGCCTTCCAACATCTCGAAGCCGACCGTCTTTTCGACCCCGTTGGCGGCTCGCACCACCATCCCGAGCGCCAGGTCGAACAGGTTGTGCGACCCGATGCCGACCTCCAGGAAGCGATCGTTGTCCCGCTCGAGCGCTCGCAACATCATACGTTTGAAGTTCGCATCCACATCGGCTTTGCTTGTGTAGGGCGCCTGCCAGAAGCCGTGCAGGCTCGCGTCCACACGCTCCATCGCCAGGTTCGCCCCCTTGACGAGCCGTAGTCGCAGACGTGTCCCACCGGCCTCGACCCGTCGCCGCGCGAGCACGAGCAGGCGCTCTAGTATCTCCATCCCGTCAGGCAGGTAGGCTTGCAGGACCACACCCGCCCGGACGCCCAAGAACTCTGGCCTCACGACGAGGCGGCTCAAGAGCTCGAAGGTCAGCTCGAGGTCCCGATACTCCTCCATGTCCAGCATGACGAGCTTGTCGCCGGCCGCCGCATAGAGGACCCCGATGCGCTCGCTCATGACCGCCAGCGTGCGGTCCCACCCGAGCATGTCGATCTGCGACACCACGGAGCTGACCTTCACGCTCACCGCCGCGAGGTCCTCTCGCCTGAGTGTTTCGAGATACCCTGCATGCCGCCGCTTGGCCTCTTCGTCTCCAAGGATAGCTTCACCGAGGTGGTTCAGGTTGACACGCGCACCACGGCTTCGAGCCGCGGCAATCGCCCGGGTGAGTGCCGGCTCCTGCGCGGGCAGAGTGACACGTGCGACCTCGTCTTCGAGCTTATCGATGACCTTGGGCACGACCCACCCTGGCGCCATCGATCCCATGGCCTTGAAAGCCGAGAGTTGCAGCCGCTCCCACCGCGAGAAGTAGTTCGGAATGCCCCCACGCTTGAGCAGGTATCGCAGCTGCTCGGCCACCCGCTCGGGCCGGTTTGGCCTCAGCGCCTGGTCGGTGAACGCCAGCGTCAGACGGCGCCCGGCGTCGTCTCCCATGAGCCGCATGAGGCGTCGCTCGAGCCGCCACTCAGCCCGCGTCTCCTCGAGGCGCGCCATACGTAAGAGCACGCGACCAACCTCGACGGCGACTTCACCGGCCGCGTTCAGCGTGTCGGGCGTTTGCCCCGACACGGCTCGGCCCGCGACAGACTCGAGGAGCTCGACGACACGTGTCCGCATCGCCTCCATCCCGTCCCGACCCGACTCTCCAGCGCCGCGCGACACGTTCATGATGAGCGACCTCGACGTCCATCGGCGCTACCCCGCGACCCCCTCTCGGAGCCGAGAAGCGCCCGAAATCAACGAGCCTGCGACGACGTCGCGCGCACTCGTCACACCGGTTCCTATGGTAGTCCCGCCGCTCGTCGGCGTCCACGAAACCACCCGCAGGCCCAACGAAACGCCGGTGTCCCGACTATGAGTAAAGCCTTCACAAAAGACGACGACGGGGTGCCTACGCCCGAGCCAAGCGCGCCGGGTGTACTCCCGCCCGGCACTCCGAACCTCGTCACGATCGATGGCTATACGCGACTGCAGGCCCGCGTCGCGGCCCTCGAATCGACGGGTGACGACGTGGTAGCACGCGCCCTGGCCTCGCGCCTCGAGCAGACGACCCGTGTGCCGCCGAATAGCACCCCGGCCACACGATTTGGCGACGCCGTCGAGGTCGAGATTACCGACGCCTCTGGGCCCCATCGCCGTCGCCTCCGCATCGTCGGAATCGATGAAGTTGGCCTCGCTCAACCCGAGGGAATCGAGCCGCTGAGCTGGCTCACACCACTGGCACGAACGCTCATCGGCGCGGAGGTGGGCGACCTCCTCACCACCACAGGCGCGACCGGCGGACCGCGCGTCGAGGTGGAAGTCGAGGTCATCGCGCGCCTCGCGCTGCCCCCGTTCACGGCCGACCCAACCCCGTCCTGAGGGGAGGTGAGAGAGGAGGGAATTCCGAGCGTGGACCGGCGCGTGCTGGGGGTTTGAGGCAATAGGGGGCCGTGGCCGGTGGGAGTCGGCCTTGGTTGAGACGAAAGATGTCGGGCACTGGGTTGAGGTGGACGCGATAAGGCGGCTGCATGTCGCGTGGGCGAGGTCAGCCTGAGAGCGGCTCAGCTCGGGGCTTCGAGGGTTTCATTGATTCCGTCTTCGCGTTGGGCGCCGTAGGTGCGCCATGCCATCCATGTGCCGGCTGGGAACATCACCTCGCGGATTCCGCGGCTCAGTGCCCTCCATGCCTTGCGGTGGGCCTGTCGGAAAGCCAGGAGCTGCTCGAGCATCGCTTGCAGGCGCCCCTCTCTCGCTGCGGCGACGCGTTTGCGGGGCTTGGCTTTGCGCCCGACTTCCCCGCTCGGTGCGATGTCGGCCGAGTGCCATACCGAAAGCTTCTTCGCCTTCTCGAGGCCCGAAAACTCGCGCCTGCCTGCCGCCACCTCGGCCTTCGCCGCGGCGACGTACGCCTCGACCCGAACCTTCACGCGCTCCTTGAGCTCGGCCAGCGGCAACAGCTCGTCGAGCTCCCACGGATAGTCCGAGCAGAGCATCACCGCCTCGGACGTCGTCCCTTCGGGGTCGAAGAAGCGTTTGGGCCGCTCGTAGATCTTGCCGGCCCCGCCGCCGATCGCATCGACCGGCGTCATGACCCCCATCCACTTCTCGGGATCCTCGACGATGAAGTCCTTGGTCGGGTTGGCCAGCGTGTACGCCACCTTGGCGGCGAGCGTGTCCATGTCGCCGATCTCGACCGTCTCGCTGTCTTCCGCACTCCAGAACTTCGTGTTCTCTACGCCGTCTCGCGCATTGCCGAACTTCCCCATCAGCCCATGGAAGTCCCGCAGGAAGTCCGACAGCGTCCCGAGCCGGTCGTACACGACCGCATGGTAATGACTCGACATCTGCATCACCGCGATGATGTCGATCCCATGCTTGATGGCCGACTCCACCAGCGTGAACGCAAACGCTGCCTTCGTCTCGGTCGTCGGCTTGAGCCGAAACTCCTTCCGGTCACACACCGGGCTCAGAAAGTACGCCGTCCCCGGCAATCGCCGCTTCGGTAGGGTCACTGCTTCCCCTCAGGTCTCAGAGTTGACCGCGCAAGGTAGCCGCCGTTCCGCAACGGTCAAGTGCATCCTCCCGACCCGCCTCCCGCCCCCGCGGAACCGACGCCTACCCGAGTCCGAGGCCGAGCTCATCGCCAACCACTCAGTTCACGACAGCGTGAACTTGCCCGCCCCCTGATCCGATTCCGCTCACTCACCCAGGCTCTGGACGTCCCCGAGGGCACGCTGCCGCCCGCTCTTCACGACCACGCACCAAAATTTCGCCAACCACTCGCCATCACTACCAAAACTCCGCCCCCTGCAAAACGCTCCCGCCTCAGACCTGAATCAGATCGCCCCAGCAATCATGCGGACGTGCGCGCTCCACCCGATTTGAGGTCGCGGCCGCGTTCTGTCACCCATGCCACCAACCCCACGCCTCGCGCCTCACCGCGAGCGGGCCGAGGCACGCATGACGTCCACCACCGCCCACGACAAGTCGCCCAAAACCACCCCGACCACCCCGACCACTCGCGCCGCCACCACGCCAAGCAGCTCCGCCGCATCGTCCGCCCTCAAGCGCGACCTCAAGGGTAAAGACTTCGAGGCCGGCGAACGCGCTCTCAAGCCGACCGAGCCCAACCAGAAGAAGGGCGGGCCCGAGACGGCGCGGGCCGCCCAGGTGTCCGGCGGCAAGTCGACCGGCGACGGCAAGTCCGCGACCACCAAACCAACCTCTGGCGGCAAGCCGACCTCCGGCTCCTCGGCCACGGCCCCCAAGAACAACGCCAAGGACCCGATCAACAAGCCCCAGGTCGAGACCCTCGACGCCGCCGAGAGGGTCAAGTTCGTCAAAGACCTCGGCAAGGTCGCGAGCATGCAGGCACTCAGCAGCGTGCTCGGCCACCTGATAGGCGGGCTCGCGCCGGTCGCTGGCACCTCTTGCGACGCCAGCCTCAAGGTCGCCGTCTTCGTCGAAGGTTTCTACATCGACTTGAACCTCGACGTCGGCGCGGTGCGCGACGACAAGGGCATGGAGCTGACGGGCTCGATGGGGATCGGGCTCGGCGTCGGTCTCGGGCTCGGCGCTGGGCTCGCCAGCGGCAAGGCCTGGGCCGGCATCCAGGGCTCGCTCGGATTCACGTCCAAAGCAGACAACACCGTCGAGTGTTTCGAGCTCATCCTGCTCGGCCTCAACCAGTGGATGCGTAACGAGAAGGTAACGATCCTCGACCACATCGAGTGCCCGATGATGGCCATCCTCAAGTCGAGCGGCGGCGGCGCCTACCTCGCCGACAAGATCTTCGGCGGCGGCTTCGAGGCGCACGTCCTGAAGTCGATGGACCCAAAGTCAAAGGGCGACGAGGCGGACACGCTCGAGTTCCACGAGTCGCTCGGCTTCGACGGCGGCGTCGACTTCGAAGGCGGCGTCGGCGCAATGTCGGCGGAAGGCGCCACCAACCTCAACCTGCGCTACGAGCAGACCTCGACCCTCGCCAAGAACAGCAAGGGGCAGCTCGCGAAGAGCAACCGCAGCGGGTTCGCCGGCGACTTCGGGGTCCAGCTGGCACTCGGCAAGTTCTCGGGCGCGGGCAGCGGCAGCTTCTTCTACCCGAAGGGCGACCCGAAGAACATGGAGGCCGAGTTCGCGCTCGAGATCGGCGTGCCCGGCAACGTCGGGGCGCTGGCCACCCAGGCCAAACACCTCTGGGATGTCTGGTCGGGCGCCGTCGACATGGCCTCAGGAAAGCTCGGCGACGCGGAGGCCATGAAGGTCTTCACGCAAGCCGCCAAGGCCGGCCCCCGCGGCGATGCGCTCGCAGCCCTCGCGGCCTGCGGCTTCGTCAGCTCGGCGGTGAAGCTCGTCTTCGGGATCCACGGCAAGGAGCGCACCTTCGCAATCGAGGTCGTGCACGGCGCCGACTTCGCCAAGACCGTCGGCGCCGGCGCGGCCGTGGCCGTCGAGGGCGACTTCACGATGGGGACACGCCTCTTCGAGAAGAACTGGACGGTCGCGTGACACCGCCGGGTCCGCGACGGGCATGTGGCAGTCCGCCGCCCTGCCCCGAGCGGCCCGAACGCCTCGACCTCAGCCCTTTCGCGCCGTGATGACGAGCTCACCGGGCACCGCCCCGAGCGGCCTGCCGTCGTAGCCACCACACAGCTCGACATCCACAAATCCGGCCCCCTTTACAAGGTGCAGGAGCTCGTACGGGAACGTGTACCGCACGCCATAGGTCTCGATCTCTTCGCGCACCACGGTGCCACGC
Source organism: uncultured Myxococcia bacterium (assembly GCA_942493285.1). Lineage (GTDB taxonomy): Bacteria > Myxococcota_A > UBA9042 > PHBI01 > PHBI01 > WYBB01. The sequence goes on along the minus strand of OW818691.1, from coordinate 2,079,057 downwards.
TCGGGCCCCCGCGCCACCCGCTCGACCCATCGCAGCGTGACGTCGACCCGCTGCTTTTCGCGGACCAGCCGACGCGACTCATAACGCGACACGATCGTCCCATCCGCTGTCCGATACCGCTTGCCGAGCCGCTCCCGCGTATCGGCGAGCAGCGCATATGGCGGATCGAAAAGGTCGATGGCCATGCGCCCGCCGGGCTCCAGCACCCGCAACATCGCCCGCAATCCCGCCTCCTGCTCGTCGACCTCCAGCACGTGTTGGAAGGACCGGAACGCCGCATACACAAAGCCGACGCTGCTATCGGCCAGCGGGATGTCCACGAAGCCCCCCGCGTGTAGCCGGACCCGCGCGTTCACCTCGGGCTCGAGCCCCACCCGGTTGGCCTCGAACCCTTCGCGCATCCAAGGCGACGGCTCGACTCCGTGCAGAACACGACCACGGCTCACCTCACCGAGCGCGAACAACACGCGCCCAGTCCCGGCTCCGACCTCACAGATATCGCCGCGGGTCCGCGCCGCCAGCGACCTGAAGAAGCCAAGGTCCCCCCGGTCCGCGCCGCCAAAGAGCGCGACGAAGTCGTCGTCGTAGCGGCGACTCATCGCCCTTCCGTAAAGCGTCGACGTGTTCTTCGAGGTGCCGTCGTCCATCGGCCCACCCTAGTGCCTGCCTTCTCGTCTGTCTCCAGCTCTCGCTCCAGCTCTCGAGCTGTCCCGATGTCGGGACGTTCGGTTGTCCACGTGGCGAGATCACGACGCCTCCCCGTCACCGCCATACCCCTGGCGCCACCCACCCTGACCAAAGGGGTCATCGCTTGCCTGCATCGCCGACGCAGTCTAGTCTCCGCCCCATCCCGCCGAGGCCCCGGCTCCGGTTGTACATGGCACCTCGCCACAACCGGCTTCGCGTCACCGTCACCACACGCCCCGCTCAACACCATGCCGCCCACCGCCACCACCATCCTGGTCATCGACGACGACGAGTCGGTTGGTGTCATCCTGCGCCGCGCGCTCAAGTCTTATGATGTCGCCCTCGCCCTCTCCGCCGAGGAAGCGCTCGACCGCGTCTCGACCCAGGCCTTCGACGGCATCCTGTGCGACCTCACCCTACCCGGCGACTCCGGCGCGATTTTCTTGCAGAAGGTCGCGGCCATCCGCCCTGGCCAGGAGCTCCGTGTGCGCTTCATGACCGGCGGCGCGACCGACGAGGACACGCTGGCCCTGGTCGCGAACCGCCCCGACGCGGTCATCCACAAACCCTTCGAAATCGAACACCTGCGCCGCTTCGTGGCCGACCTCGTCGCCTGAAGACCCCCAATCTCCCGAGAGGGTCCCCGATTGCACCCCGCGATGCCCTGATTGGCTTTGCGCATCGCATGGATTGTGGGCTTGCGGCTCTGGCCCCGCCGTAATATCCAACGCTCCGCATGAGCACGCCGTCGCGGACCCGATTCGCGCCGGCGACGCATCGCGCCTCCGAAAGTTGGGCGATGCCGACGCAGACGTGGACGCTCGATGCCCTTGCCACCCATCAAAGGAAAGGTCGCCGTGAGCTGGCTAGTCAAAACCTTCAAATCCCACTCGGGCCGCAAAGCCATCGCGGCGCTGACCGGTCTGGGCATGGTCCTCTTCCTCATCATCCACCTGCTCGGGAACCTCCAGATCTTCTCGAGCAGCAACGCCTTCAACGACTACGCCAAGGCGCTGCAGGACGGGCCCCTCATCATCATCGGCGACGTCGGGCTCCTCATTGCCTTCCCGCTCCACGTGGCGATGGTCATCTGGCTCGCACTCGACAACAAGAAGGCCCGCGGCGAGCAGGGCTACAAAGTCGAAAACACCAAGCAGAAGCGCGGCTTCGCGGCCGTCCTTGCTTCGAAGACGACCCTCTATGGCGGTCTCCTCCTCCTCTTCTTCGTCGTCGTCCACGTGTGGCAGTTCCGCTTGCAGCACTCCGAGATCGGCTACGACGTCCGCAGCGCCGTCGTCGAGACCCTCGCCAAACCCCACTGGGGCATCCTCTATGTGGTCGGCAGCCTGCTCACCGGCTGGCATCTCTTCCACGGGATCCAGGCGGCCTTCCGCAGCATCGGCGCCTACCACCCGCGCTACACACCCATCATCGTCAAAGCCGGCCTCGGTCTCGCGACCGTCCTGGCACTCGGCTTCGCCGCAATCCCGGCCTGGATCCTGATCGGTTCCTGATTTCCTGGCGTCTCGTCGCTCCACGTACGAACGCTCGACGCGCGGTCGCATCACGGCCTGACGCCTGCCAGAACGCCCTTTCGGAGAACTACCCTATGGTGCTCGACTCCAAATGCCCGACCGGTCCCATCGAGACCCGCTGGACCCGCCACAAAGGGGCGGTGCAGCTCATCGGACCGATCAACAAGAAGAAGCACCACATCATCGTGGTCGGCACCGGGCTCGCCGGCTCGTCGGCCGCTGCCACCCTGGCTGAGCTCGGCTACCGCGTCACCGTTGTGACCTACCACGACAGCCCGCGCCGCGCGCACTCGGTGGCCGCGCAGGGCGGTATCAACGCCGCGAAGAACTACCAGAACGACGGCGACTCGACCTTCCGCCTCTTCTACGACACCGTGAAGGGCGGCGACTTCCGCGCGCGTGAGTCGAACGTCTATCGCCTGGCCGAGGTCTCGGCCAACATCATCGACCAGTCCGTTGCGCAGGGCGTCCCCTTCGCCCGCGAGTACGGCGGCACGCTCGCCAACCGGACCTTCGGCGGCGTGCTCGTCTCACGCACGTTCTATGCGCGTGGTCAGACCGGCCAACAGCTCCTCTACGGTGCGGTCGCCGGCCTCATGCGCCAGGTCGACACCGGCCAGGTCAAGCTCCTTCCATATAAGGACATGGTCGATATCATCACCGTCGATGGCGACGCCCGCGGCATCGTCACGCGCGACCTCAACACAGGCAAGCTCGAGGCCATCACGGGCGACGCCGTTGTGCTCGCGACGGGCGGCTACTCGAACGTCTACTTCCTGTCGACCAACGCCATGAAGTGCAACGTCACGGCCACGTGGCGCGCACATCGGAAGGGCGCTTTCTTCGCGAACCCGGCCTTTACGCAAATCCACCCGACCTGCATCCCGGTCCACGGCGACCTGCAGAGCAAGCTCACTCTGATGAGCGAGTCGCTGCGCAACGACGGTCGTGTGTGGGTGCCGCGGGCCAAGGGCGACAAGCGCCACCCGAACTCCATCCCCGAGAACGAGCGGCTCTACTACCTCGAAGAGAAGTACCCGACCTTTGGTAACATGGTCCCGCGCGACGTCGCGAGCCGCAACGCCAAGTACGTGTGTGACGAGGGCCACGGCGTTGGCCACACGGGCTACGCCGTTTACCTCGATTTTCGAGATGCCATCGCCCGCGTCGGCAAGGCCGCCATCGCCGCCAAGTACGGCAACCTCTTCGACATGTACGCCAAGATCGCCGGTGAGGACCCGTACGTGGCCCCGATGCGCATCTACCCGGCGCCGCATTACACGATGGGTGGCCTCTGGGTGGACTACAACCTGATGTCGAACCTGCCGGGCCTGTTCGTCATCGGTGAGGCGAACTTCTCCGACCACGGCGCGAACCGCCTCGGCGCCTCGGCGCTCATGCAGGGGCTCGCGGACGGCTACTTCGTCCTGCCCTACACGGTCGCCCCCTACCTGCATTCGCGTGGCCCCCGCGCGGCGGTCGGCGAGGACCACCCCGAGGTCAAGAAGGCGCTCTCCGACGCGACCGACCGCACCAAGAAGCTCCTCGGCATCAACGGCAAGCGCAGCCCCGACTCCTTCCACAAGGAGCTCGGTCTCATGATGCTCGACAAGTGCGGCATGTCGCGTAACGAGAAGGGCCTGAACGAGGCGATCCAGACCATCCGCGGCCTGCGCTCCGAGTTCTGGGAGAACGTCAACATCCTCCCGAAAGAGGGCCAGACCGCCAACCAGGAGCTCGAGAAAGCCAACCGCGTCGCGGACTTCCTCGAGTTCGCCGAGCTCAAGTGTTTCGACGCCCTCACCCGCGAGGAGAGCTGCGGCGGCCACTTCCGCGAGGAACACGCGACCCCCGACGGCGAAGCCAAACGAGACGACGACAACTTCGCGCACGTCTCCGCATGGGAGAGCCAGGGCGTCGGCCAGACCCCGACGCTCCACAAAGAGCCGCTGCAATTCGACTACGTCAAGCTCACCCAACGGAGCTACAAATGAGCGCAGAAGAGACTATCGACGTGACCCTCGAAGTGTGGCGCCAGGCTGGCGCGAAGGCCCAGGGCAAGTTCGAGCGCTACGAGATGAAGGGGGTCTCCACGGCCGTGTCCTTCCTCGAGATGCTAGACGGCTTGAACGAGAAGCTCCTGACCCAGGGACAGGACCCCATCGCCTTCGAGCACGACTGCCGCGAGGGGATCTGCGGCTCGTGCGGCTTCGTCATCAACGGCCAGGCGCACGGCCCCGACGGCGGGACGACCGTGTGCCAGCTGCACATGCGCCGCTTCAAGAACGGCAGCCACCTCGTCCTCGAGCCGTGGCGCGCCAGGGCCTTCCCGATCATCCGCGACCTCATGGTCGACCGCGTCGCCTTCGACAAGATCCAGGCGGCCGGCGGGTACAACGGTGTCAACGTCGGCAACGCGCCCGACGCCAACGCCGTCCTCATCCCGAAGGTCGACGCGGCCGAGGCCTTCGACGCTGCGGCTTGTATCAGCTGTGGGGCCTGCGTCGCCGCGTGTAAGAACGCGTCGGCGATGCTCTTCACCTCGGCCAAGATCGGCCACTTCGCGATGCTGCCGCAGGGTCAACCCGAGCGCTACCGCCGCGTCGTCCGCATGATGGACGAGATGGAGACCCAGGGCTTTGGGGCATGCTCGTGGACCCAGGAATGCGAAGCCGCCTGCCCCAAGGGCATCTCGGTGAAGTGGATCTCACGCGCCAAGAAGGACTACCTGAAGGCCAAGCTCATCGCGGACACCGGAGCCTCGACCGATGACGGATTCGCCGGCTGACAGAGAGGCGACGACCACGGTCGTCTTCGACGAGGTGATGCGTGGCAATGGCGCCAAGCCCGGCGGCAAGCCCCGTCGCGCTCGGAGTCTCACGCGCCGCGTCGCGAAGTTCATCGGCGTCTTCATCCTCGTCGTGCTCGTGACCTTTGCGGTCTTCTTCGTCTGGGCTTCGGGTGGTGACTCGGACAATCGTGAGGTCGCCCCCGGCGCAATCACCGACCTGACTCTCGAACGTCCGGGCGAAGTTGCCCCGAAGGCGGCCGCGACCGAGCTCAACGTCGTCACCTTCAACATCGGCTACGGCCGTGGACCGGCTGGCGACGAGTCCGGGCCGTGGACGCGCGAGCACATCGTCAAACACCTCGATGGGATCGCTGGCCAGCTCGTAGCGCTGAATGCCGACCTGGCCTTCTTGCAGGAGGTCGACCTCGCCTCCTCACGCAGCCACGACATCGACCAGGGCCGCTACCTCGCCGAGAAGGCCAACTTCCCGTTCATGAGCTGCGTCGTCACCTGGGAGAAACACTACGTCCCGTTCCCTTACTGGCCGCCGAGCCGCCACTACGGCGCCATGAAGAGCGGCCAGTGCCTCCTGTCGCGTTTCCCCATCACCTCGTCGACCCGCCACCGCCTCCCGCAGCCGGCCAGCAACCCCTGGTGGCGTAACGCCTTCTACCTGCACCGCGCGCTCGACCACGCGAAGATCAAGGTCGGCGAGACGATGTTCGACGTCATCAACGTCCACCTCGAGGCGTTCGACGCCGACAACCGGATGGACCACGCGCAGCGCCTCGCCAACCTCGTCGATCAGCTCGGCCAGGCCGGGCTCGACAAGCGTCGCCTCATCGTCGCGGGCGACTTCAACGCGCCCCCTCCCGAGGCGACTCATCGCAAGGGTTTCGTCGACGAGCCCGAGGCCGACTTCACCGGCGACGCCACCATCGCGCTCGTGCGTAACGTCGACGGCCTCACCCAGACCCTCATCGACGACGCCGTCTTCACCTTCCCCGCCGACCTTCCGTCGCGCAGGCTCGACTACATCTTCATCGGCGCTGGCCTATCCGTCATCGAGACCCGCGTCGTCACCGAGGCGCGCCCCTGGTCTGACCACCTCCCGGTCATCGCCCGCCTGGCCATCGTCCCTTGAGGGGCACTGAGGCCCTGAGGCCCCGAGGCCCCCATACAACGATCAGTTGCCGCCCGCGCCGCGGCTAGGCGGAACGGGACAGAAGCCTTGACAGCCGGCGCCGCCCCGTTGACAGTCCCGCGACGTGATTACCGAAACCAACGAAACGACCCCTCCGGCCACCGACGAGACGCCCGCGCCCATCGCGTCCACCGAATCCGTCGCCGCCGATCCCACTCCACTCTCGACCATCGCGCCGTCCGCCGCTGAAGTGCTGACCCGGCCGGAAGGTGACCACCTGCCTCCGGTCACGAGCCCGCTCGCGACCACCGGATTCGAAGAGCTCGGCCTGCCCGAGCCGCTCATCGCCGCTATCCGCGACCTCGGCTTCACGAAGATGAGCCCCATCCAGGCGCTCGCCCTGCCGCTCCTCATCAAGGGCGAGGACATCGCGGGCCAGGCCCAGACCGGCACCGGCAAGACCGCATGTTTTCTGCTCGGCACACTGAAGAGCCTGCTCGAGTCGGACGCTGGTGGCGCCCGCGCCAACAAGCAGCCTCGTGCCCTCTGCATCGCCCCCACACGTGAGCTCGCGATCCAGATCGCCAAGGACTGCGAGTCGCTCACCACCTACACCGACATCACCCACACGGTGGTGTGCGGCGGCCTCCCCTGGGGCGCGCAGGCCAAAGCGCTCGAGAACGGCACCGACCTCGTCGCTGGGACACCAGGGCGTCTCCTCGACATGATCCGCGGCGGCAAGCTGAGACTCTCGAAAATCGAGTTTCTTGTCATCGACGAAGCCGACCGCATGTTCGACATGGGCTTCATCGACGACCTCTCGGCCATCATGCGGCAGGTCCCGCCGCCGGGTAAGCGCCAGGCCATGTTGTTCTCGGCGACCCTCTCGCCCGAGGTCATGCGGCTCGCGTCGCGCTGGCTCAACTCGCCGCGCCGGGTCTCGATCGAGCCCGACAAGATCGCCGCCGAGAAGATCGAGCAACGCCTCTATCATGTGTCGAGCCGCGAGAAGATCGCACTCCTCATGGGGCTCATGCAGAAGGAGCAACCCGTCCGCTCGATGATCTTCGTCAACCGTAAGGTGGACGGCGAGGAGCTCGCCTGGCGCCTCACCCAGAACGGCTTCGAGACGGTCTATCTGTCAGGCGACCTGCCGCAGAAGAAACGAAACCGCATCGTCGAAGCGCTCAAAGCAGGGCAGATCCAGACCCTCGTCGCGACCGACGTCGCGAGCCGCGGGATCCATGTCGACGACGTCTCGCACGTCTTCAACTACGACCTGCCACAAGACCCCGAGGACTACGTGCACCGCATCGGCCGCACGGCCCGCGCTGGCGCTTCGGGCAAGGCCTACACGCTCGCCTGCGAGGACACCGTCGGTGTCCTGCCCGCCGTCGAGAAGCTCCTGACCAAAGTCATCCCGGTCCACTACGCCGAGGACGAGGACTTCCTGCCCGACCGCGCTGGACGGTTTCCGCGCAACCGCGGGACGTTCACCGGCTGGCCACCGCCGAGCCTCGGACTCACCGAGACCGCTGCCGACACCGATGGACCTCCGGCCCACTCGGGTGGGGGCTCAGGTGGTGGTGGTCGGGGTCGCCGCCGCTGAGTCACCGCCGGGTAACGCCGAGGCTGCATTGATGCGACTCACCATCACGCGGTCGATCCGCCAGCCGTCCATGTCCACGACCTCGAAGCGGAATCCGGCAAAGTCGAGGCACAGGCCAACGGCCGGGATCTTCTTGTGGATTCGCAGGATGAGGCCCGCAACCGTCTCGGCTTCGATGTCTTCGGTCAGCTTGCCGCGCGCATCGAGCGCGTCCTCGAGCGTGCCGAGATCGATGAGGCCATCGACGAGCAGGCTGCCGTCCTCACGCACCACGAGGTCGCTGTCGTCGCCGACCGAAAACGGCGACAGCTTGCCGGCGAGCTCGTCGAGCACATCGGTGGGGGTCACGAGCCCTTCGATGCCGCCGTACTGACTGACGACGAACGCGATGTGGGTCTTGTGGTCGCGAAAGGTCGCGAGCAGGTCGAGCGCCGGCATGTTCTCGGGTACGACGATGGGCGGTTTCGCGATGGCTCGCAGGTCGACCTTCTCGCCGCGCATGACGGGGCCGATGATGTCGCGTGCGAGGACGACACCGACGAGCTCGAAGCGGGAGTCCGTGCACAGCGGATAACGCGACAGGCCGCTCGACAAGACCTTGTCGCGGATGGTCTCGGGCGGGTCATCGGGGTCGAGCCAGACCATCGAGGTGCGGGCCGTCATGATGGACTTCACGGGCACGTCGGCGAGGCGCATGACGCCGTGGATCAGATCCCGCTCGGCCTCTTCGAAGACACCTTTCTTGGTCCCCTCGGCGACGAGATCCTTCACCTCGTCTTCGGTCGCCTCGTCCTCCGCGTCGTCGTCGATCTTTCGTTTGGGCAGGATATGCAGGACACCGGACGTCGACCTGCGCAGGAGCCACACGATGGGCGACCCGAACCACGCGACGATGCGCATGGTCGGTGCCGCGAAGATGGCCCAGCCCTCGGGATTGGACAGGGCGACCTGCTTGGGGACGAGCTCGCCCAGGATGAGCGACAAGTACGTAATGGCGATGACGACCAACGTGAAGGCCAGCCCGTCGGCGTAGGGTACGAGCCACTCGACATCGTTGAAGACCTCGGCCAGTGGCTCGGACAGGGCCGCCCCGCTATAAGCGCCCGCGACGATCCCGATGAGGGTGATGCCGAACTGCACCGTCGACAGGAACCGCGAGGGGTCGTCCTTCAACGAGAGCGCAACCCGGGCGCCGTTGGATCCCTCGGCCGCGCGCCGTGCGAGGCGCGAACGTTTCGAAGAGACGATGGCGAGCTCACTGGCGGCAAAGAACCCGTTGAGCAGTACCAGCACGACGACGACGATTATCTCGGTGATGACCACGACTCTGCATATCACACGCAGACTCATGAGGTTCCAGCACCGTGACGGGCGTGGTATCGATCGCGGGTGTTCGAAGCGTCCACATCCTCAACATTTTATGCTTGGTCTGCTGGGGCCGCTGAGTGTGCGGGAGCTGCAGGATCTGCGGGGTCTCCAGGGTCTCCAGGGTCCGCAGGTCACCCCGACGCTCAGCTCGTCGCCGCCATCATCCTCGGCGTCTCGACCGTCGCCTACACCGGCTACCACCTGGCCATCGCCACGAACTCGGTGCGGCGCATCTTCCCCGCGACGACCTCGACTGACGCTGACCTGAGCACGCAGACGGCCTGGTTCCGAAAGACGCTCGGCGCGGTCTTGTTCACCGCGGTGGCACTGGGCCTCGGCTTCGGTTTTGGCCTCCCGCTCGGCCTGACATTGACGCACCTCGACGTCTCGCTCCTGTGGACCGCCCTGCCCTATGCGGCGCTGCTGCCGATCCTCTGGTCGCAGTCGCGTAAGCCTTCGTTTCAACGCCTCTATCCAGAAGTGCGGCGCCCCTTCGATGGCCGCACCCGCACCTTGAACGCGCTCGCCTGGCTGACCTACCTCATCGGCTACGAGCTCTTCTTCCGAGGCCTGCTCGTCCTGGCACTCGCCCCGCTCATCGGCCCCTGGCCAGCTGTCATGGCCTCGCTCATGGGCTACGTCTTCGCCCACCTGCACAAGTATCCGGGTGAGGCGGTCGGCTCGTTGTTCACGGGGCTCGGCTTCTCTATCGTCGCCCTCGAGACCGGCTCGCTCGTGCAGCCCTTTGTCCTCCATGTCCTGCTTGCGTTGACCACCGACGAGCTGACCTCGCGGGCGCGCGCCAGAGCGCATCGGAGCCCCGCATGAAGGTCGCGCTCTTCATCCCCTGCCTCACCGAGCGCTTCGAGCCGAGAGTTGGCGAGGCGACCGCGCGCCTGCTCCAACACCTCGGCATCGACGTCGAGGTGCCATCGGCTCAGACCTGTTGTGGCCAGCCCCTCAAGACCCTCGGCGACCCCGAAGGTGCGTGTGCGATGGCCAAGAGAATGGCGCGTGTCTTCGCCCCGTACGACGCCGTCGTCACGCCGTCAGCCTCATGCGCGGGCTTCGTCCAACACGCCTCGAACACGCTAGGCCCACGCCTCTTCGAGTTCTCCGACTTCCTCGTCACCCAGCTCGACTTCGACGCGTCTCGCGCCACCTGGCCAGGCCGAGTTGCCTTCCATCCGAGCTGCCATCAACGCGAAGTTGCGCTCGCGGGCCGCAAGGACCACACCCATACGCTGCTCTCGAAGGTCAATGATCTCATCCTGGTGGACCTGCCGCGTGCAACCCAATGCTGTGGCTTTGGTGGCGCCTTCTCGACCGCCTTCCCGGCCGTCTCGGTAGCGCTCGGCGCCGACAAGCTCGATGCCTTCGACGCGTCCGGCGCCGACACCCTCGTCACCAATGACGGCGGCTGTCGCCTGCACCTTCGCGGTGTCGCCGATGGTCATCGCCGCCCGACGGAACTGAAACACCTGGCCGAGGTCCTGGCCGAGGGCCTCCACCTCATGCCCCGCCCACCGCGCCTGAAGGCGGCGCTCGTATGACCTCGCGCTGGAATACCCGCGACCGCAGCTCACGCCCCCACTCGCTGCTCTTCCCGATCCTGCCCCACACGATTGCCTCACGCGTCGAACAATCCCTCGCGGACACGACCATGCGCGGCTTCGTGCACGGCACGACCACCCTCAAAGACGAAGCGCGCGGCCACGCGCTCATCGCCGCCTTCGGCTCCCAATCAAACGTCGACGCGCTGCGCCGCCGCGCCGGCGAACGCAAACGCCAGACCCTGGCCGAGCTCGACCACTGGCTCGAGGTCTTCGCCGACACCGCCGCCTCCAACGGTATCGTCGTCCACTTCGCCCCCACGGCCGACGACGCCAACACCATCGTGCTCGACATCGCCCGTCGCGCCGGCGTGAAGACCGCCGTCAAAGCGAAGAGCATGGTCACCGAAGAGCTCGGACTGCTGGACCGCCTGCTCGCAGAGGGCATCGACACCATCGAAACGGATCTCGGCGAGCTCGTCCTGCAGCTCGACGACGACGCCCCGAGCCACCTCGTGACGCCGATGATCCACAAGGACCGGCAAGCCGCAGCCCGGGCGCTGGACCGCCTCGAGACGGCCTCCACCCCACCCCTTGCAGCCGACCCCCAGACCCTCACACGTCGGGCGCGCCACCACCTGCGCGCACGTTTCCGCACCGCCGACCTCGGCATCACCGGCGCCAACTTCGTCGTCGCCGAGACGGGCGAGGTCGTCACCTGTACCAACGAGGGCAACGGCCGCCTCTCAGCCATGTGCCCACGCATCCACATCGCGGTCACCGGCATCGAAAAGGTCATCCCCGACACGGCCGACCTCGCGCTCTACCTCGAGCTCCTGGCCAAGAGCTCAACCGGCCAGCCGCTCACCATCTACACGTCTTTCGTGCGGTCGCCGCGCCGGCCCGACGAAGCAACCGGCCCCGACGAGGTCCACGTCGTGCTGGTCGACAACGGCCGCAGCCGTGTCCTGGCCGAGCCCGAGTTCCGCGACGCCCTGGGCTGTATCCGCTGCGGTGCATGCCTCAACACCTGCCCCGTCTACCGGACGATTGGCGGCCATGCGTACGGCTCGGTGTGGCCGGGCCCCATCGGTGCTGTGCTCACGCCGCTCATGCGCGGCGAGGCGAACTACCCCGACCACGCCTGGGCCTCGACCCTGTGTGGTGCCTGTCGTGAGGCCTGTCCCATCGACATCGACCTGCCCCGGATGTTGGTCTCGCTCAGGACCCGCGCCCACCGACAGAAGACGACCTCGACCGTGCTGCGACTCGGGCTACGGGTCCTGCGTATCTTCATGGGTGGGCGTCTCCGCTGGCGCTTCGCTCTGTCCCTGTCCGGCGTCGCGGCCATGCTCGACCTCGGTCCGGCGAAGTCGTTCGCCTCTCACGGCCGCATCCTCCCGCCGCCGGCAAAGGTTCGATTTTCGAGGCATTGGAGCCGACTCTCCAAGCGACGGTCCCCATGAGCATCACCCTTCGCCCCGTCCCCTCGGACGGCCGTTCGACGGTCCTCACATCGATCCGCAACGCCCTCGCACGTAGCCTTCCCCCCTCCGCAAGCGCACCAACACCGCCCCCACTTCAGACCCCGGGCTCACCCGACGCCGGCGCCCACACCCGCCCAACCGCGGCCGCCGCCGCCGACCCCATCGGAACTTTCATCGCGTCAGCCCGTGCCGTCGGCACCGAGGTCCATACCACCGCCTCCACGACTCTCGACGTCGCCCTCGAACGTATCATCGACGACGCAATCACCGACCTGGCCCGCCCAGCTCCAGCCCGTCTCGAACGCTGGCCCGGCGGGAACGAATCCGCCCCCTTCGTCATCGACATAACCATCGTCCAGGCGACGCTCGGCATCACCACGCTCGGCTCGGTCCTGCTCGAAGGCCCACGTCTCGCGCCCATGACGGCCGAGATCACCATCGCGATTCTCGACGCCAAGACCCTTGTCCCGACTCTGCACGACGCGCTCGTGACCCACCGTCCCGGCCCCACTCGCCTCTTCGTCACCGGCCCCTCGAAGACCGCCGACATCGAAGGTGTGCTCGTGACGGGGGTCCACGGCCCCCGCCGCTTCATCGTCGTCCTGGTGACCTGACCGCCGCGCCAATCGTCGTTCGCGACGTATCAGCGCGGGCCGATCCGGGGCTGGTCCGCGTTCTTGAACCAGTCGCTCTTCATGTGGCGCTCGAGGCACGACGCGAACAAACAATCACGCATGGCCTGCGTCGAGAACAGGACCCGGTCATGTGCGGACTGGGTCCGGACGAAGACCGCGCGGGCCTTCGTGATGTCGCGTTTGCTCAGCTCGGCCCCCTCGACCATCTCGTGGACGTACTCGATCTTGTCCTTGTCGAAGAACCACATGAGCCGCTTGTTCTCGATGGTCGGCGCCTCGCCCGAGTAGAAGCTGACGAGCTTGTGGCGCTCGGCCATGGTCTTGCCGCTGCTATACGTGTCGGCGACCCAGTCGCGAAACGTGCCCGTGCGGCCATAGAGCGCATCGAAGAGGTACACCTCGTTGACGTTCCAGCCGCCGTGCTCGAGGCAATACGAGACGACACGAAAGCCGCCGGAATGACACGACAAGATGCACTTGCCGATTCGTGCCTTGCTCGGGATCCCCGACTTGTCGAGGCGGCCCTGGAGGCTTGGGCTCTGCAGGGTCTCACGCACTTCCGTCAGGAGGTTCACGAGGCCGTCGGGCTCGTCGAGCTTACCACCCGACATGTCCTCGGCTTTGGTCGGCCCCTGCGGGAAGATGATGATCGCGTTCTGCTTCGAGTCGTGGAGCTGCTCACGCAGCTGGTGGCGCTTCATCGCGTCGAGCGCCGTGTCCCGATACCCGTGGAAGTGCACGACCACGTCGATACGATAGTCGCTCTTCACCCGGAAGTGGTTGGGGATGAAGGCGTAGACGGTCGGGTCCTTGTACCCCGATCCCTTGTACGGGAAGGGCGCCGTCTCGAGGTCCATCGTCACGGTCACGCCGCGCCGCCCGACCTCGACGTCCCGAATCTTCTTCGGGGTCGCCGGTCGCCGCGCGTGAGCCTCGGCCCTCAGTCCACCCAAACCCGAAACGAGTCCCGCGCCCAACACGAGGCCGGCCGCCGTCGTCAGAAATGAGCGGCGAGCGACCAGGCGCGGACCGTCAGGAATCGTTGGGGCCGGCGGGGGTGAGGGAGTCTCCACCTGGGGCATCCGTCGGGGCTGTTTGGGGCGTGGTTCCATGGCGCGTCGGTGACTCGGTCGAGCCAGGTGAGGGGGCCGTCAGAGGAATCGAGCGGGCCCGGGCGGACAGGATGGGGTCAGGGACGGCGCGCAGTGCGCTGGCCCCGGAGAGGAAGACAACCACCACGACGGCCGCGTTCTTCCATGCGCGACGATAGACGAGGTGACCGATCCAGGTCACGCAGAGAATCCCGAGACCGATGAGCGGGTACCATTCTTTGATGGTGTTCTTGGTGATGGCGTCGTGGGTCATGACACCGACGGCGAACACGGCGAGCACCACGTAGAGCGCGGGCAGGAACGGGTAGAGAAAGGCGCGATAGGGGCGCGGCAGGTCGGGGCGCTTGGCCCGCAAGACGAAGAGCGATGCCACCGTGAGGCCGCCGGTCACGAACATCGCCATCGAGGTCATCTTGCCGATGGCGTCCGCGGTGCCCGACACAACGATGAGGGCAGCGATGGCGGCATGCGCCCAGAGCGCCCGGGCTGGCGTCTTACGGCTGGGGGACAGGACCCCCATCGACTTCACGAAGGCGCCCGCGCGCCCCATGGCGTAGCCGACGCGGCCGGCGGCGAGGATGGTGGCGTTGATCGAGGTGAGGATGGCCACCGTGATGACGACGAGGACGACCTTGCCGAGAACCTCGCTGCCGAGTGCCGTGGCGGTGGCGGTCCCGGTCTCGTAGGTGCCGGCGATCCCGGCGATGCCAAGCACCTGCACGAAGAGGAGCCCGAGCAGGATGTAGAGCGCGGTCACGGCCAGCGTGCCAAGCGTCATCGCCTGCGGGATCGTGCGGCCGGGGTTCTTCACCTCGGAGGCGACATAGATGATGTTGATCCAACCCGAGAAGATGAAGTTGGCGGCGAGAAAGCCGGCGGCAAACCCACCGATGGTGAAGCCGGGCGCGAGCGTGCCGGGCTCGGGCGGCTTCATGATGGGCGGCGACGCGATGAAGACCCAGAGTGCCAGCGCGACGAGCAGCGCGATGGGCAAGAGGGTCAGGACGGTCTGGGCGCCCGTCGAGAGGTTGGTCCCCAGCGTGTTGAGCGCCGTCAACGCGATGATGAGCGCGATGGCAAGGATCTGCGCCCCGGACAGGCCGAGCGCCATCTCGGCTCCAAGGTCGATGCCGAGCAGCGGACCGACATCATATTGGAAGACGGCGATGGACATGAGCGCGGTCGAGCCAGCGAAAATGGCAGCGAACAAGACCCAGCCCGACCCGAAGGCGACCGAGGGGCCGAGCGCTTCGCGTTGGAAGACGTAGTCGCCGCCGGCTCGAGGCATCATCGCCCCGAGCTCGCCACAGGCGACCGAGCCCGCGTAGGCGAAGAGACCGCCCAGCAGCAGCATTCCGAAGAAGCCGCCGACCGACCCCATCTCGCGCGCGATATCGGGCGTGAAGATGAAGATGCCGACTCCGAGCATGGAGCCGGCGACGACGCTGAAGGCGGCGAGCGGGCCGATGACACGCGGCGTCTCGTCGGCGTTGTGGTCGCTGGATGGACTCGGCTGCTGACCCGGGGACGGGGAGTGAGCGGACATGGAGCTCGCAACGGATGGGGGGAAATCACAATTCCGTCCCGTCAGCGCGAGACGACGATGCGCCCCTTATCACGCTCACCCACGCCGGTCAGAAAATCCGATAGGGCCCTACGCGCCGAGGTCACCCTCAGCCCCAGCTCGCCTCAGCCGCGTCAACTCGCCCTGGCTCGTCTCAACCTGGAAGACACACGCCGGTGCCGCCGATGCCACAGTACCCGCTCGGGTTCTTGTGCAGGTACTGCTGGTGGTAGTCCTCGGCGAAGTAGAAGTCGCCGAGCGGCATGACCTCGGTCGTGACCCGCCCGACCCCCGCCTTCACGAGCTCGGCCTCGTAGGCCGCTCGGCTGGCTTCAGCGGCGTCGCGTTGGGCCTCGGTGGTCCAGTAGATCCCCGAGCGATACTGCGTCCCGACGTCGTTGCCCTGGCGCATACCGGTCGTCGGGTCGTGGCTCTCCCAGAAGGTCTTCAGCAAGACCTGCAACGAAACCCGGGCCGGGTCGAAGACGACCCGCACGACCTCGTTGTGCCCGGTCCCACCCGAGCACACCTCTTCGTATGTGGGGTTCTTCGTGAAGCCCGCCGCGTACCCGACCTGCGTCGAGTACACACCCGGTACCTTCCAGAAGAGGCGCTCGGCCCCCCAGAAACACCCGAGCCCGACGACCACGACTTCCATCCCGTCAGGCCATGGCGCGTCCATACGTGTCCCGAGCACCGCATGGCGCTCGGCCACGGACATCGCTTGAGCCCGCCCGGCAAGGGCGTCTTCGGGCTTGGGCATCTCGACCTTCTTACGCGGCACCGACCAGAACATAGAACCTCCGGCCACCCAATATGGCCCACCCGCCCGTTCGGTCACACCGCACCGAGGGCCGGGCGAGCCCAGCCCCTACAGGCCACACGTTCGATTGGGTCACGCCATTGCACCGAGGGCAGGGCAAGCCCAGCTCCCACAGGCCCATGCCCCACCCGTTCGGTCACACCACACAGCGGGCAGGGCTAGCCCAGCCCCTACACGACCCGTTCGGTCACCCGCGTCAGTCGCCGTACTCTTTCAAGAGCTGCTTCGCGATGGTCATGCGCTGCATGTTGCTCGTGCCCTCGTAGATGGGCCCGATCTTCGAGTCGCGGTAATACTTCTCGGCCAGGTAGTCCTTCGTGAACCCGACTCCGCCCAGGAACTCCACCGCCATCGAGCTCACCTGACCGGCAACGATGGAGCTCTTCAGCTTCGCCATCGCCGCCTCTTTCAGGAACGGCTTGCCCGCGTCCTTCAGCCGCGCCGCGTTGTACACGAGCAGGCGCGCACACTCGATCTCGGTCGCGAGATCCGCGAACTGGAACTGCATGCCCTGGAAGTCGACCAGCCGCTGGCCGAACTGCTTACGCTCCATCATGTAGTTCATGGCGTAGTCGAACGCGCCCTGCGCGATGCCGACCATCTGGGCGCCAATCCCGATACGCCCCTCATTCAGGGTCTCGATCGCGACCTTGTACCCCTGGCCTACTGCACCCAGCACGTTGGCCTTGGGCACGATGCAGTCCTCGAGCACCAGCTCACACGTGGAGCTCGCCCGGATCCCGAGCTTGTCTTCCTTCTTGCCGACCTTGAAGCCCTCGAACCCCTTCTCGACCAGGAACGCCGTGATGCCCTTGTAGCCAAGGCCCGCATCCACGGTCGCCATCAACACGAAGAGCCCCGCCTCCTTGGCGTTGGTGATCCACAGCTTGGTCCCGTTAAGCACCCAGTGGTCACCCGCATCCTTGGCTGAACACCGCAGCGCGAACGCGTCCGACCCGCTCTGCGGCTCGCTCAGCGCGTAGCCACCGACGGTGTCTTTCGCCAGCATCGACAGGTACTTCTCCTGTTGGGCCGGCGTCCCCCACCGCAACACCGCGTTGATGACCAACGTGTTCTGCACGTCGACACACACCGCGAGGCTCGCATCGATCTTGGCCAGCGCCTCGATGACCATGATCGAGTTGAAGAACGTCGAGCCCGCTCCACCGAACTTCTCGGGAATCTCGATCCCCATGAGCCCGAGCTCGAAGCACTCTTTCAAGATCTCAGGCCGCATCACCTGCGTCTCGTCCATCTCCCGCACATGCGGCAGCACCCGCTCACGCGCAAACGCGTAAGCCTGGTCGTAGAACATCTTCTCTTCCTGGGACACGACGGTGAGTGGCGTAGACATCGACCTCTGCCTCCTTTCGGCCCCTGCCGAATAGGTGGCCCCTACACCCTTCGTCAAGCCGTTTCCAAGCCGCGCCCCCGACGTTTGCCCAGCCCTTTTCACTCGATGACTTCGAGGTTACTCCTTCGCGCATGAACGCTACGCACACACTCACAGTCTCGTTCGCCCTCGCCCTCACCCTTGCCACCTCACTCACGGCCTGCGGCGACGACACCAACCCCAAGGCGACCCCGACCGCCTGCGACCCGGACCGCCGCCCCATCGTCATGGCTCACGGCTTCCTCGCATCCGGCGACACCTATGCGTCGTTCTCCCGCCTGTTCGAAGCCAACGGCTACTGCCAGTCCCACCTCATCGCCTTCGACTGGAACACGTTGGCCTTCGACCGTGAAGCCGCCGTCGTCGGCCTCGACTCCGCCATCGACGCGGCGCTCGCGTCCACCGGCGCCGACCAGGTCGACCTCGTCGGCCACTCCGCCGGAGGTGGCCTTGGCTACGCCTATCTCGCCGACCCGACCCGCGCCGCCAAGGTCGCGGCCTACGCCCACATCGCATCGAACCCGGCCCCGCTCGAAAACACCGCCCCGGCACCGGCCGGCCCCGCCGAAGCCCCGGTCCCGACCCTCAACCTCAGCTCCACCGGCGACCTCGTCGTCGATGCCGCCGAGATCCCAGGCGCCATCAACATCGTCCTCGCGACCGAGGACCACTACCAGGCCGCCACCTCGACCCGCGCCTTTGCTGACGTCTACGCCTTCTTCAATGGTGGCGCCCGCCCCTCGACCACCGACCCGACCGACGCCCCGCCAGCCGACCCGAAGGCCACACGCACCATCTCGGGCAAGGCGCTCACACTCGGCGAGAACGCCCCGGTCCCTGGCTTCACCGTCTCGCTCTTTGCACTCGACTCCGCCACCGGCCTACGCAAATCCCCCACCGCCGACGCCGTCGCCACGGTCGCAACCGACGGCTCCTGGGGCCCCTTCACCGTCGCCCCCGACACCCACTACGAGCTCTTCCTCGAAGACCCCGCCAACGTGAGCCGCCCGGTCCACTACTACCGCGAGCCCTTCGCGTCGGACTCCCACCTCGTCTATCTGCGCGCCCTTCCGACCCCCGGCACCCTCGCGGGTGTCCTCATCAGCCTCATCCCGTTCGCCGACGAACACACCGTCCTCATCGCGTTCTCGTCTTCCCAGGGAGTCATCAACGGACGCGACACCCTCACCATGAACGGCGAGACCCTCTCGACACCCGAGCTCGCCTCGGCCGAACGCACCTCCATCGCGTTCTTCATCTTCGACGACGAGACCGACCAGACCTCGGCCGGCGAGGTCTCGTCTTTCTCCAACGCGATCAACGTCTTCCTCACCGCCATCGACCGCTTCCTCCCGTCCGACAGCGCGCCCATCACACTCACGCTCAACGGCCGCACACTCGTCGTCCCGGCCCTCCCCTCGTCGACCGACGGCGCCATCGTCGCCACCTTCGACTGAGCCAGCGACCGGCACTTTTGCAGGCCTTTGACTTGCCATTCACGCCCACCATGGCGAGCATCCGCAGATGCCAACTCGCACGCTCACCGACATCGCTGCCATAGCCGCAGCCCTCGCCTTCGCCCCAGCCACGCTTGCGAACATGCCGGCCCCACCTCGCCCCTCGACCGTCCTTGTCGCCGAGCTGGGCAACCACGGCACCCAGGTCTGCGTCGACGGGCGCACCACCTGGACCGACCTCTTTCCCATCGCCGGCCTCGTCCCGATCGTCTCACCGCCACCGCTCGTCGACCTCACGGGTGAGCTCGTCCTCGTCGCCGGCACCATCGACCACGAACCCCCCGTCCGCTACGTCTCCTACCAGCCGTGCGAGCCCATGCAGATGCGGGACGACTGGGCCTCGTTCCCACATGGCGTAGGCGTCGAACGGCGCGAGTTCAGGCCCCTCATCCCCGCCCTCCGCGCGCGCTCCATCAAGCCCTGGCGAGGCCTCTCGATGACGCTCGCCGACGGCACCGTCACCGTCTCTCTCGAAAATCGAGACATCAACGCACGGCTGTCCGACGTCCGCATCATCGGTCACTACGAGGGCTGTATGCGCAAGCCGGTGACCGACACCCAGGCGGCCCCACCCTTCGACCTCGCCGTCGGCGCCACCCACCGGGCCACCCTGCCCCTCTTCCGGCCGCTCCCACCCGGCGCGTCCGAAGCCCGCCTCCGCGACCCGACCAAAGCCTACCGCCTCGCCTCGGTCATGGTCCTCGGGGGCGGCGGCGACGTGACCCTGCGCATCGACAGGTCACTCCGCAAGCACGGGATCCCCTTCGCCTGCGAGTGACCCCATAACGATCCCGCCCTCAGCCCGCGTCGAACTTCAGCGCCGCCGAGTTGATGCAGAACCGCAGCCCCGTCGGTCGCGGCCCGTCCTCGAAGACGTGGCCCAGGTGTGCCCCGCATCGATTACAGAGGACCTCGACCCGCTTCATCCACAGCTTGTGGTCCACCTCGGTGTCGACCGCTTCGGCGCTCACCGGCTGAAAGAACGACGGCCAGCCCGTGCCGCTCTCGAACTTCGTATTCGACGCAAAGAGCTTCGCGTCACAACACACACAACTGTAGATGCCTTCGCCGTGGCTGTTCCAGAGGGCGCCCGTAAACGCACACTCCGTCCCGCCGCGCCGCGTCACCTCGAACTGCTCGGCCGTCAGCAACGCCTTCCACTCGGCCTCGGTCTTCTCCACTTCACGCCGCTTGCTCGTCATCGCGCCTCCATAGCGAAGCAATATGCGCACCCCTGCCACTTCGGCTACCCACTTGAAACGTGACGATCGAGTTGCACTTTCGCCGCTCGGCCGCACAGCCGCACGGTTAGAGGCGCTGCGTGGATTCACGTGTGCGAAGCGAACGCTCGATGAATTGTAGTGACCACTTCCGACCACACGAAGCTAGCGGCCTCCAACCGAATCCGTTAGAAGCGCGCGTTCTCGTGGGGCCAGCCCCCCAGACACGGCATCTAATTCGGAGGAGGTCGCGATGAGTCGCAAAGCCGCATTCTTCAGGGTCGAAGGGACCCTGGTCCGCCCTTCACCCATCCCGCCTGCCACGTTCTATGTGCTGAACCAACGCGAGATGCGCGCCCGCGTGTCGCGCCTCGGCGGTGTCTTCGCGGCCGCCGGCTTGTCCATGGTCTCGCCGCTCGGTGAAGCCCAGACCGCGACCCGCCTCGCCTGGTCGAACCTTCGCGGCATGTCGGAGGACCGGCTGCATGTCCTCTCCGAAGAGCTCTACGAGCGCCAGCTCCTCCCGAGCCTTCGACCCGGCGGCCTCGAGCTCGTCGAGATGAACAAGAAGCTCGGCTACACCATCGTGCTTGTCACCGAGCTCATCGACCTCGCCGCCCGCCCGCTGGCCACTCGCCTTGGCGCCGACCACCTCGTCGCCAACCGTATGGAGGCCCGCAACGGCCAGGCCACGGGCCGCCTGCTCGACCCCATCGTGGCCCAGCTCACCGGGCAGTGGGCTCAAGCCTTCGCCGACAAACACGACATCGACCTCGCCCACTCACGCGCTTATGGCGCGGCCGGTGGCGACGCGCTCCTGCTCTCGGCCGTCGGAGAGCCGTGCGTCGTCCACCCCGACTGGCGCTTGCGCAAGATCGCCCGTGACCACGACTGGCCAATCGTCGAGGCCGGCGCATGAGCGGCCCCAACCTCATCTCGATCCCCGAGACCCTCGGCGGCAAAGAGCTCCTCATCACCGGCTTCACCGGCTTTCTGGGCAAGGTCCTCGTCGTCCACCTGCTGCTCGAGGTCCCGTCGGTCCGCCGGATCCACGTCCTCATCCGCGGCCAGAAAGGTAAGGGCGCGCTCGACCGCTTCACCCGCATCGCCTCGACCTCACCCGCTTTCCGCCCGCTCCGCGAGCGCTTCGGTGATGACCTGGGCGCCTTCCTCGGCAGCCGTATCGAGGTCCACGAAGGCGACGTCTCCGACCCGCTCTTCGGCCTGAACGAAACGACCATCAAGATGCTCGCGCCGCGGCTCGACGCCATCGTGCACGTGGCAGGCCTCACCGACTTCGCCGCCGACCCGCGCCAGGCCCTCGAGGTCAACGTCGAGGGTGCGCTGCATGCCGCCGACCTGGCCTCGCGTTGCGACCACGCGGTGCTCATCCACACCTCGACCTGCTACGTCGTCGGCACCAAGAACGGCGTCATCCCGGAAGAGGTCTCGGCCACCACGCCAAGAAATCGCCCCTTCGACGCCGACGCCGAGTTCGCCCACCTCCAGGCGCTCGCCTGCCACGAGGCCGACAACGACACCCACGCCGCCCAACGCGAGGCGCGCGACGTCCGCATCGGCGCCGCCCAGGCCCGCGCCGAGCTGCTCGGCTTCACCAATATCTATACCTACAGCAAGGCCCTGGCGGAATCGCTCCTGGTCGCGCGTTGCCGCATGAACGGCCGTCGCCGCCCGGTGACGCTCACCATCGTGCGCCCGGCCATCATCGAGTGCGCCATCGCGCTCCCGATCCCCGGATGGAACGAAGGCATCAACACGTCGGGCCCACTCATGTGGCTCTGCAAGAGCTGGTTTCGCCACTTCCCTTGCCGCGCCGACATCCCCTTCGACGTCATTCCGGTCGACCTCGTCACCCGCTCGATGATCAGCATCACGGCGTTCGCGATTCGCGGCCGCGCAGCTCCGCTCTACCAGCTCGGCTCGTCGGGCAGCAACCCGATGTCCATCGACCGGGCGCTGGAGCTGACGAACCTCGCCATCCGCCGCGACTTCCTCGACAGCGAGAAGAAACACGAGCGCCACCTGCAGCGCTTCTTCGACTCGGTGCCGGTCGCCTACGACGACGACCACGCCTTCTCGCCACCACGCCTGAAGCGGCTCGCCAAGTCGCTGCGCGGCATGCTCGAGTCGCTCGACGTGCCATCCATCCTGCCCAAGCCCTTCAAGAAGTCGGTGGGCCGGCCGCTGCAGCACTCGAAAGAGAACGCCGAGCTCGTCCTCGAAGGCGCGGACCGGCAGTTGTCGCGGGTGCAGAAGCTCTTCGACCTCTACAAGCCGTTCATCCACGACAACTCCTGGACCTTCGTCAACGCGCGTGTGCGTGGCCTCGACAACGAGCTCGACGCCGACTCGAAGGAACGCTTCGGCTGGGGCGGCGATGACATCGACTGGCGCCGCTACTGGCTCGACATGATGTACCCGGGCATCAACACCTGGTGCCTGCCGCTGCTCGAAGGTCGCGAAGTCCCCGAAGACCCTCCGGTCCGCCTGACCCTGCTGCCGCCGGTCGAGCTGCTCGAGGATGCCGAGTCCAGCGACGACGACGCCGACACGGTCGTCCTCCCCGCTGCGCACCACGGTCACCACCACACTCACGCTCACGACCACAATCACGACCACGCGCCGCACACACCGCACGCGCACACCGAGACGCCCACCTCCGCGCCCGAGCCCGCCCCGCTCGCCGCTCCGCAGGACGACACCCACCCATGACCGAGACCATCTTCCTCACCGGTGCCACCGGCTTCATCGGCGGCTACGTCGTCAACGACCTCCTGCGCAGCTCGGACGCGACCATCCTGCCGCTCGTGCGCGCCAAGTCCGAGGACGACGCCCACGCCCGCATCTGGAACCAGCTCCAGCTGCACATGGACGAGGCCACCTTCCGCTCGTACATCCCGCGCATCACACCCGTGCTCGGCGACCTGCACGGCGACAAGCTCGGCCTCTCGAAGGAACACCAGAAGAAGGTCTTCACCCAGACCGACTCCATCCTTCACATCGCCGCCAGCCTGAACCGCAAGTCGGCCAAGGCGTGCCTCAATACCAACCTGCGCGGCACACTCAGCGTTCTCAACTTCGCCCGCGCCCTGGCTGATGACGACCGTCTGCGCCGCTACAGCCACGTCTCGACCGTCGCCGTCGCCGGCCACCGTAAGAACGAGGTCGTCCAGGAAGACCAGGCCATCGACTGGGACCGATCGGACTACGACCCGTACGGCCGCACCAAGAAGTTCTGCGAGCACATGGCCCGCGAGCTGCTGCCCGACGTCCAGAAGACCTTCTTTCGCCCGTCCATCGTGATGGGTGACTCGCGCCACGAAAAGACCAGTCAATTCGACATGGTGCGCGCCTTCTGCTTCTTCTCCGACCTGCCGCTCATCCCGCTGCGCCCCGACGACCGCCTCGACATCGTCAACGCCGACTGGGTGAGCCACGCCATCGCCAAGCTCCACCTGCTGGAGAAGCCGGCGCACGACATCTACCACCTCAGCTCGGGCACGAGCTCCGAGACCTGCCGCGAGGTCTCCAACGCCATGAGCGCGACCCTCGGGCGTAAGGCCCGCTTCGCCCCGTGGCTGCTGCCGACCATCAAGGCCTCGGCCGATGCGCTGGCGTCGAGCAAGTCGAAGAACACCGCCACCCTCATCGGGTCTCTCGTCGCCGTGTTCTTGCCCTACATCCTGTGGAACACGGTCTTCGACAACAGCCGCGCCGTGGCCGAGGTCGGCTCGTCCCCGACCCCGTTCACGCAGTATTGCGGTCCGCTCTACACCTGGTCCAAGCACAACAAGTTCGAGTTCCACCCCACCCCGTTGAGCCCCGCATGAGCACCATCCGCCCCGAAGAGCTCGGCCGCTTCGCGCGGCGCTTCCTGCGTGACCTCGGCACGGCCGTCTCGAACGCCGTGACCAAGGACCTCCCGGACAGCCTCTCTGGTCACCTCGACGCCGACAAGGTCCTGCGTAAGACCATGGCCGCCCTCATCGAGACGGCGGCAGCGCGTTACGCCATCGACGCGGGCAACACCTGGAAGCCCGGCAACCCGCTCGAGCTCCTGCTCGTCGGCTATTCCGGCACCCGCAACACGGGCGCCGACGTCCGCGTCGAAGAGATGA
Organism: uncultured Myxococcia bacterium; assembly: GCA_942493285.1. Lineage (GTDB taxonomy): Bacteria > Myxococcota_A > UBA9042 > PHBI01 > PHBI01 > WYBB01. The sequence goes on along the minus strand of OW818691.1, from coordinate 2,054,480 downwards.
TCCGCCAGTTCCGTCACCTGCTGGGTGACGAACACCTGCGCCTGTCGATCCTCACGCTCGACCCGAAGAAGACCCGCGGCTACTTCCCGGGCGTCCGTCAAATCCACGCCCCCACCATCTTCCCAAAATTCCTCTTCGACATCGTGCACCAGCACCACGGCGCCATCGCGTGTGAAGGCTCGATGTTCAAGTCGAAGTTCGCCAACGCGCTCACGACCTTCATGGTCGGCGCGCTGGGCGTGGCCTGCGCTGAGCAGAAGCTCGCCATCGGCTACGGCGGCGAGGCCGGCAAGATGGACCCCGACGTCGAGGCCTTCGTGCGCCGCTACTGCGAGCACGCGCTGGTCATCGCGCGTAACCGCGCATCTGTCTCGGTTCTCGAGAATCTTGGAATTCGAGCGAGTCTCGGCGCCGACACCGCCTGGACCTTCGACCCGCACCCGCCCGAGGTCGCTCACGAGCTCTTGAAAGCCGCAGGCTGGAACGGCACCGACCCTGTCGTCCTGTGCTGCCCCATCAACCCGTTCTGGTGGCCGGTGACCGGCGACTGGCGACGTGGGGCCGAGCAGGCGCTGTTCAAGAACCACGGCAAAGACCACTATAAATCCATCTACTTCCACGCGGGCGGCCAGACCATCGCCGACAAGCAGACGGCCTACCTCGACGCGCTCTATACGTCGCTCGCACACGCCAAGGCCAAACACGGCGCGTTCATCGCCCTCGTCGGCATGGAGGCGCTCGACCGCAAAGCCGCCGAGTCGCTGGCCAAACGTTTCCCCGAGGGAGAGCACCCGCCGCTCTTCATCTCCGACGAGCACGACCACAAGACGCTGGTGTCGATCCTGCGCTCGGCCGCGGCCTTCGTCTCGTCCCGCTATCACGCCATCGTGACCTCGATGCCGGCTGGCATCCCCGCGGTCGGCGTGACGATGGACGAGCGTATCGAGAACCTCATGACGGACGCCGGCCTGCCGGAGCTCAGCCTCCAGGTCGAGTCCGAGACGCTGGCACCCGACCTCGTCGCCGCCATCGACCGCCTCATGACGAACCCGCAGCCGGTTCGCGACGCGTTCCAGAAGGACGTCGCGCGCCAGCTCCATCTCATGGGCACGATGGGCCAGACCTTCATCGAAGCCGTGCGCGAGCGCCACCCCGCGATGCCGATCCCCGACGGCTTCGGCAAGGACGGCGACCCCATCGCCCACCTGCCGCCACTATCGGACAACCTGAAGGCGCTGCTCGCCCGCTTCGGCAGTGTCCAGTCGGCAACGACTCCGGCGGAGCCCGCGGCATGACTCCCGTCGTATCCGCTTCGCGTGCCGCTGCGAGCATGACCGCGTCGAGCTTCATCGAACGTTTCTACGAGGTCCTGGCGACCCACCCGACCAAGGCGCTGACCACCGAGGTCCACACGAACACGCTTGTCCCAACCGACGGCAAGGCGCTTGGCAACCTCGTGGCACTCGCCCGCTCGGCCCTGCGTGAGCACGGCACAAAACCGACCGACCGCGTCGTGTTCGTCGCCAACAACTCGACCCGCTGGGTGGCGCTCGACCTCGCCATCCTCGGCGAAGGCGCCATCGCCGTTCCGCTCTACGCCCGCCAGGCCCCGAGCGAGCTCGCCGGCATGATCGTCGACTGCGCGCCGACGCTGGTCGTGGCCGAGAACCAGGCGCTCGCCGACGCGCTCGCGCCCCACCTGAGCGCGTCCTCGTCACCGCTTGTCCCCGTGCTCCTCGACAGCCTCTTCACGGCGACACGCACCCCGGTCACCGATCCGCCGCAGCCCCGCCAGCCGACCGATCTGGTCACGATCATCTATACGTCGGGCACCTCGGGCGAGCCCAAGGGTGTCACCTACTCGGTCAGCAACGTCGACTACATGCTGCCGGTGATCCGCGACGCGATTCAGTCGATGCTCGGTGCCAACAGCACCCAGGACCGCGTCTTTCATTACCTGCCGTTCTGCTTTGCCGGCAGCCGCATGGTCCTCTGGATGACGCTCTATCGCGCCAGCGGCATCCTGCTCTCGACGGATCTCAACAAGCTCGTCGACGAGATGAAGGCCGCGCGCCCGAACTACTACCTCAACGTGCCTTTCCTGCTCGAGCGGGTCCGCAATGGCGTCGAGAAGAAGCTGACCGAGAAGCCGGCCCCGATTCGGCTGCTCTGGAAGAAGGCCAAGGCCGCCTACGCCCGCTCGCTCATCGGTCAGGCAACGCTGCTCGACAAGGCGATTCTCTCGCTTTCCGAGCGTCTTGTTTTTCGAGTCATCAAGGCCCAGATCGGCCCCGACCTCATCTGCCTCATCTGTGGCTCGGCGGCTCTGCCCGAAGACACGCAGCGCTGGTTCGAGATGCTCGGCCTGCCGGTCTACCAGGTCTATGGCCTCACCGAGACGACCGCCATCGTCACCATGGACAAGCCCGACGCTACGCTCACCAGGCGCCTCGGCAAGGTCGGCTGGCCCATCCCCGGAGTCGAGCTGCGCCTCGGTGCCGAAGACGAGCTCCAGGTGCGCGGCGCCAACATCTTCCCCGGCTACTGGAACCGCGACGCCGCAACTGCCGAAACGCAGACCCCAGACGGATGGTTCCGCACGGGCGACCAGGCCGAGCTCGATGCGTCCTTCTCGCTCAAGCTCATCGGCCGCGTGAAGAACGTCCTGGTCCCGCAGTCGGGCCACAACGTCGCCCCCGAGCCTATCGAAGAAAAACTCCTGCGCCTGCCCGGCGTCGAGCAGGCCGTGGTCTTTGGCCACGCCCGCCCGCATCTGGTGGCCGTCCTCACGGGCGACAACCTCGACAAAGCGGTGCTCAACAAAGACCTCGAGGCCATCAACGCCGACCTGCCGTTCTACAAACGGATCCGCGACGTGCACCTCACGGCCGACCGATTGACCCCTGAGAACGGCTGCCTCACGGCCAACCAGAAGCTCAAACGTAAGGCCATCGAGCGCTACTTCGCGCCACACCTCGACACCCTCTACAAGTCCTCCTGAGCGCGCCGATGCTGACCCTTCACGAAGAACGGACGCTGACGCTCACCCGCGACGATGACGGGGTGGCAACCCTTCTCTTGCACGCGCCGCCGGCCAACGAGATCGGCCTCGAGGTCCTGACCGCCCTCGAGCAGGTGCTCGCCGTCCTACGTTCGTCCCGCCCTCGCGCCCTGGTCATCGCGTCCAAGAACCCAAGCGCGTTCTCGGCCGGCGCCGACCTGCGTGAGCTGCATCGTGAGCTCGAAAAGCACCTGGCCGAAGGCGGCACCATCGAAGCCGGCCAACAGCGTGTGTCGATCCAGCTGGACCGCCTGCACGCCGTCATGGACGAGCTCGACCTGGTCCCCTTTCCGACCGTCGCCGCTATCTCTGGCGTGTGTATGGGCGGCGGCTTCGAGCTCGCCCTGACGTGTGACCTGCGGGTCTGCGACAAGTCCGCGCGTTTCGCCTTCCCCGAGCTGCGGCTAGGCCTCGTGCCCGGCTGGGGCGGCACGGCTCGCCTCGCCCGCGAGTCTGGGCAAGCCATCCTGCGTGACCTCCTCATGACGGGCCGCACCATCGGCGCCCCGCGCGCCTTCGAGCTCGGGCTCGTCCAGAGCCCGCTCGCCCGCGGCGAACACGTCGGTGCAGCGCTTCGTATGGCCAAGCAGGCCGCGAGCTTCGCCCCTCACGCGATGGCCGCCGCCAAGGCCCTGACCAAGGCGCTGCCCGAGGGCGTTCTGGCCGCCGAGAAACGCGCCTTCGTCGACCTCTTCGCTTACCCGACCGTGCGCGAGGCACTCGCCCGCTTTGCCGGCTCGACCGACCTCCGCCCCTATCTGTGAGAAAGACCATGTCCTCTCGCGACCTCACCGAGCGTCTCCTCGACCTCGCCGCCGACCACTACAAATGCTCCCGCGCGAGCCTCACGCCCGACGCCGACATCTTCAAGTCGCTGGGGATCGACAGCTTCCAGGCGCTGGACCTGCTCTCGATGCTCGAAGAGGAGTTCAAGGTCGAGATCCCCGACTACGAGCTGCAGGGCGTGACCACGTTCGCCGGCCTGGCCGACATCCTCGCGAGGCGTGTATGACCCCCATCGAGCTGCGTCTGCGCGACGCCATGGCCAAGCTCCAGGGCCGCTTCACAGCCCCCTCGTTGACGCCCGGCGTCTCGGCCGAACCGCTTCACCCGACGGGCGCCGACGACCTCGGCGGCCTGCTCGTCGACGCCTGCCTCCAGTTCCGAGACCAGGTCGCGCTCATCGAGATGGACCGTAAGAAGACACGCCAGACGCTGACGTTTGGCGACGTTCTGTACCACGCGAACCGGCTTGCCCGCCGCTTCGAGCTCCTTGGCTTTGGCAGCGACGACCGCCTCGCCATCGTCATGAGCAACCAGCCCGCCTGGCTCATCAGCGCCATGGCGGCCTTCATTCGCGGCATGGTCGTCGTGCCCATCGACATGAAGCTCACGGCCGACGAGCAGCTGGCGCTCATCCAGCACGCCAAACCGAAGTCGCTGGTCACCGAGAGCCACCTCTGGACCAAAATCTTCGCCTCGTCCGAAAAGCTCCCGCTCCCGGCCGGGCTCATCCCGTTCGTGACCGAGTGGGCGCAGGACCTGCCGACGGGCTCGATCGTCCGTTGGGAAGACGACGCGCCCGATGACCAGCCTGCTACGCGGATCCACAAGCATCGCGAGGACGTGGCCTGCATCGTCTACTCGTCGGGCACGGGTGGCCGCCCCAAGGGCTGCATGCTCACCCACGAGAACTACCTGACGCAGCTCGAGCTGCTCGTAGCACTCTACCCGATGCGCCCGGGCGACCGCTGGTTCTCGGTCCTGCCGACCAACCACGCCATCGACTTCATGTGTGGCTTCGTCGGCAGCTTTGCGTCCGGCGCGACCGTCGTCCACCAGAAGACGCTCCGCCCCGAGTTCCTGCTCGACACGCTCAAGACCCAGAAGATTACGCAGATGGCGGTGGTCCCGCTCTTGCTCGAGGCGTTCGAACGCGCGCTCGACGAGCAGATCCGATCGGCCCCGCCGATGGCCCAGAAGGCGCTCGGCTTCCTCACGGGCCTCAACTCGGTGCTCACCGACAAGAAGCAGAACCACGGCCTGAGCAAGCTGCTCCTGAAGCCTATCCACGACGGCTTTGGGGGGCATCTGCGCCGCCTCTTCGCGGGTGGGGCCTTCGTAGACGCCAAACGCGCCGAGCGCTTTGCCAAGCTCGGGATCCCGGTCGTCATCGGCTACGGCCTCACCGAGTGCTCGACGGTCGCCACTGTCCAGGACATGGCGCCGTTTCGCGCGGACTCCGTCGGCCGGCCGCTCAAGGGCATCGACATCAAGATAGTCGACCCCAACGCCGAGGGGATCGGCGAGGTCTGGATCCGCGGCAAGACCGTCATGAAGGGCTACCTCGACGACCCCGAGCTGACGGCTGAGACGCTGGTCTTCGACGACGCCGACAAGGGCAACCCGAAGGCCCTGCCCTGGCTTCGCACGGGCGACCTCGGGACGCTCGACGCAGCGGGCCACGTCCGCCTCGTCGGCCGCAAGAAGAACATGATCGTCACGGCCGGCGGCAAGAACCTCTATCCCGAGGACCTCGAGACCGCATTCGCCAAGGTCGGCGCCGAGGACCTCGCCATCTTCGCCGAACACTACGTGTGGCCCCCAGACCACGCCTCCACAGATGGCTCGGCACTGACGTCGGACCGCCTCATCATCGTCGCCCGCGGACCCGGCTGGGAGTCGCTGAAGAAGCGTATCATCTCGACCAACGGTCGCCAGCCCGAGGCCCGCCGGGTCCACGCCATCGTGCAGGCCCCGGCCCCCTTCCCACGCACGGCCTCGATGAAGGTCAAACGTGAGGAGCTCGCAGCGTTGCTCAAGGCCAAGGTCGATCGCTCGAAGATCGAGACAATCTGAGTCGGTGACACACGGCGGTCATTCCGACCGCCGTGGTTCGTGAGACGATCGTCCCGACTACCGTTTGTCGGACAACGCGCCTTTGAGGCAGCCTCGACCGGCCGCGGCCCTGAGCTGGATCGGCGCCAGACCTTCTGTCACACTCGTCGCATTCAATGCGGCGACCCGACCCGCGTGACGACGTCTATGGCGGCGCCGACGAGGCTCTCTACGCTCCATCCACGCCGCCCCCTGACCCCACTGATGCCCCCAATGCAACTGGCCCTCGCTCTCCTCCTCGCCCTTGCGGCCTCCCCACCCGACTCCCCACCACCCTCGCCCCTCCTCGACCGGACCTGCCCACCGGCCGTCCCTCATTGCGCGGGTCTGCGGATCCACATCGCCGCCCCCGACTCCGCCGAGCTCACGACCTGGCTCGAGTCGCAGCTCGATGAAGCCAACCGCCTCTTCGCCGTGGCCGACATCGGCTTCGTCCCACTTACCGTCACCCGACTCCCGACCGCGCTCACCTCCATCACCACCCGTGAGCAACGCGACGACCTCGGCCACGACCGCTTCGCCCCCGACGCCATCGATGTCTACATCGTGACCCACCTCGCCGACGTCGATGTCGCCGGCGACGAGATCCGCGGCGTACATTGGCGCTCCCGCCGCGATCGTTCACGTCGCTTCATCATCCTTTCGACCATCTCCCCACCCAGGGTCCTCGCCCATGAGCTCGGCCACTACTTCGGCCTGCCCCACAGCGCTCATCCCGAGTCGATCATGAACAAGGCCCCGCGCCTGACCCCACCCCAGGAAGAACGGCGCTTCGCAAGCGCCGAGGTCCGCCGTATCGTGCGTCGCGCCAAAGAGCTCTTTCGCCCACGCGCTCTCGACAACCGGGCCACACCACCCACAGATGTCCCTCGCGCAGTCCCAACACGCTGAAGTCCTCGTAGCCCCGTCCCAACACGCTGACGCCGTCCCCGCCCCAAACTCGGGCCACACCACCATGCTCCGCCGCGCCCTCGTCCGCTTCAGCGTCGCCATCCTCCCGGGTGTCCTCGTCTACCTCCTGCTGTTCGTGTTCTCGGTCGTGTTCCACGCCTCGGCCGACTACATGGGCGTCGAGGACAGCTCCATCACCGACCGTGTGCTCGCCCTCTTCGAGTCGCAGATCATCGCGCAACAGCTCGAGATCCTGGCCCTTCACGCCCTGATCGGCGGCACCCTCGGTATCTTCGCATCCCTGCTCCTCCACCTGCGCGCCCGCCTCTTCGACCCACGCTCGGAACGACCGGCCCTACGTCCGCTCACCCACGCGATGATCGTCGCGGCCCTGGTCCTCACCCAGCACCTGACCCTGCTCATCGACTCGATGGCGCGCCACCCGGCCATGTACGCCTTCGCAGGTGACCAGTTCGCCCCGATGGGCCCGCTCCTCGACCTCGCCGTCGCCTTGCCCTTCGACCTCGCGACGACCCTGCCCTGGCTCCTCCCACTCACCTTCGTCGCGCTGACGCTCGCCGTCGGCCTCGACCACCTCGCGACCCACCTCACCCGCAACCAACCCCACCGCACGACCCGCTTCACCTACCTCGTGACGCTGGTCATCGGCCTCGCCCTCGGCGCGGCCGCAACCCTCACGACCACCCCGCCTCGCCTCGCCCCCAACACCCCTCCCGCCAAGCCCAGCGTGCTCATCCTCGCCGTCGACTCGCTGCGCGCCGACCTGCTCGAAAACCACCCCGAGGCCGTCCCCAACCTGGCCGCGTTCGCCCGCCGCGCCACCCACTTCACCCGCGCAGTCCCGACGGTTCCCCGCACCTACCCGTCCTGGGCGTCCATGCTGACGGGCCGTTACCCCCACGACCACGGCATCCGCCACATGTTCCCGGTCCCCAAACCACCCGGCGAGCTCGTGATCAAAGACGGCCTGCCCGAGCGCTTCAACCGCGCCGGCTACCGCACCGCCGTGATCTCCGACTTCGCTGGCGACGTCTTCACCCGCGGAGACTGGGCTTTCACCCACGTCGACACCGCACGCTTCACGCTGGCGTCCAATGTCGCGCTCGGCGGCGTCAAGCTCCACCTCCACCTGCTCCCCTGGCTCGTCGAGGTCTTCGACCTGAAGGTCTTCCGCCCCGAGCTCCTCTCGCTCGAGCGCCTCTGCGACCCCGCCTTCATCGAAGACGCAGCACTCGACTTCATCGCCGAGGCGCCAGACGCCCCGTTCTTCCTCGTCGCCTTCCTCTCCGCGGGCCACTTCCCCTTCGCCTCGCCCGCCCCCTTCTGGAACGCCTTCACCGACCCCGACTATCGCGGACGCTCCCGATTTCTCAAACAGTCCTTCGGCGCGGCCCTGGACGACGACGCCTTCGCCGCCGAAAAGGCCCACCTCTTCGCCCTCTACAAGGGTGGCATCGCCGCGTCGGACGCCGCCATCGGACGACTTCTCGCGCGGCTGCAAGCGGCTGGAACGCTCGACCACACCATCGTCGTCATCACCGCCGACCACGGCGAGAACCTCTACGAGCACGGGCTGGGCATGGGTCACGGCGACCACCTCTACGGTCGCGAAGCGCTCGAGGTCCCCTTCATCCTCGACTACCCGAAGAACCCTCACCGCGCCCGCCGCATCGACAACCCCATCACGCTTGCCGACCTCGCCCCGACCGTCGCAGCGCTCGCCGAACTCCCCGAACTCCCCCTGGGGACCCCGCTCCCACCCGCACCACTGGCTGGCCTCGACCTTGTCGCCGCGCTCGACACCACCCCATCCCCGCTCATCGCCCGCCCCATCTTCGGCGAGATCGACCTCTGGTTCTTCCCACCCGAGACCCGTCGCCTGGACGGCAAACGTATCGTCGCCGCCGAGGGTTTTGCCGGCTTCACCTTCGAGCCCGGCACCTGGAACATCTACCTCGACACGCCGCTGCAGCCCCACTCGCTGCTCGCCAAGCACCGCATGGTCATGACCGCCGACCGCAAGCTCCTCTACATCCCGACGCGCGACGGTGTCCGCTGGGAGCTCTATGCCCCGCTCACCGACCCGGGCGACACCACCGACCTCGCCGCCACCGAACCCGAGACGACGGCCCGCCTCTCCGCTGCGCTCTGGCATTGGATGCTGCAGGACCCCCTCATGATGCGCCAGGGCGACTTCGCCCTCCCTCGCCCTGCAACCACACCATCCCCCACATCCCTATCGCCCCCAGCTCCGGCGCCGTCCACGAGTCCAACCCCGGTGGCCTCACCATGAAGCCGCCATACGCCCCCCACGCCCGCCTCAGCGGCCCGCCCCTTCGCCGCCCGCACCCGCACCCCCTCACCCACCTGCTGCCGCTCTGGCTCATGGTGACCCTCCTTTCCACCACCGCCCAGGCCGCCGAGCCACGCCCGCTACGTCAACATCACTCGATCCTCGAGTATCTCGACGTTCAAAGCATCACCCCGCCGCTCCCCAGGCACGTCCCGCTCGAGTGTGTCGGCAAGCAGATCCACGCCCCCTGGCCAAACCCCTTCACGCCGCTCCCGCGCACCCACGCCCAGCGCCACCAGCGCGTCACCCTCACGCCTGGCCCGGCCGCCGTAGAGTTCGCCGACGCGCTCCTCATCGAGGATGGCCACCGCCTTCGCTTCCACCTCACCGGCCTCGAGGCCCCCCGACTCGACCTCGACTATCGTGTCTTCCGCTGCGGCGGCGCCAAAGGTCCGCTCGAGCTCCGGGTCACCATCACGGATGCGACCGGCACCACCAGCTCCACCCACCCAATCTCCACCAACAAGATCCGCGCCACCGATCCAGACGCCATCGCCGAGAGCGCCTTCCACCCCTTCACCCTCGAGCTCCCGGTCGCCCCGAACACCCCGTTCCTGCTCGACCTCGAGGTCGTCCCGACCGGCGGTCCCAACGACGCGGCCACGCCAACCAACCGCGCCAGTCGCGCCAACCGCACCCGCACGACCCGCGACGCCAGCAAGAACCTCATCGCACTCGCCAACCCGACCCTGTCCGGCCTCGCGCCGTCCCCGACCCCGGCCGACACCAACGTCCTCTGGATCGTCATCGACGCCGTCCGCCACGACGCCATGGGCCCTGGCCGCACCTTCGCCACCTCGGCCTCCCCCGAGCTCGACCGCCGCGCCTTCGCCCGCGGCACTGCCTTCTCCCACGCCTATGCCATGGCCAACCAGACGCGCACCTCGACGGTCGCCATGCTCGCCTCCGTCCCGGCCTCCATCGGCGGCTTCCACTCCCACTCCTGGGCCTTCACCTCTGGCAAACGTGAGTCCTTCTACGACCGGCGCCCCTCCCTCATCCCGCAAACCCTCACCCGCTATGGCTTTCTCACCGCCCACTTCGGCCACAACCACTTCATCTGGGGCTCCGAGGTCATCGGGCTGGACCACGGCTTTACCCGAGCCATCGACTTCCGCTCCGTCCCCAACGATGCCGTCGGCGCCACCCGCGCCACGAACGCTTTCGTCACCCGCTATCGCGACTCACGTTGGATGGTGATGCTCAACTACACCGCCCCCCACACCCCTTACCGCCCTCCCGACGCCTTCCTCGAACACGCAAACAACCTCAGCGACCCGCCCTCGTCCGACAAGATAGGCTTCCTGCCAAGGACCTACCTCGGTGAGATCCTCTGGGTCGATCACAACCTGGCCTCCGTCTTCGCCACGCTGCAAGACCTCGACCTGCTCGACGACACCCTCGTCATCGTCACCGCCGACCACGGCGAGGTCATGAACCCCGGCCACGACTGCTCGTCCCCCTCGCTCGAGCAACCCTGCTCCTTCAACCACAGCCTGACCGTCTACGACGAAGAGTTCCGCGTCCCGCTCGCCCTCGCGCTGCCGGGCCGAATCCTCGAAAATCGAGTCATCGACACCCCCGTCTCACACGCCGACCTCGCCCCGACCATCCTCGAGCTGCTCGGCCTTCCCGCCGCGATGAACCACGTCGGCCGCTCGCTCGTGCCCTTCCTCGACGGCCGTGGGCGTAGCCAGGACCCGATCTACGTCGACGGACGCCTCGCCGCCGGCATCGTCCTTGGCAACGCCAAGCTCATCATCCACGCCGCCGCCGACGACATCGAGCCACGCCCGCGTATGATCGACGGCGAGCCTGGACGCTACGAGCTCTTCGACCTCGACCGCGACCCCCTCGAGCTCGACAACCTGGCCAGGTCTCACCGACACCTCATCGCCCCCATTCTTTCGACCCTCGACCGCTATCGCTCCGACATGCGTGCGCGCTTCGCCGGGCTCACCCGCAACGAACTCTCCGTCACCTCATCGCCCGATTCGCCCGATTCGCCCCATTCGGATGGCGCGCCCATCGCTTCGGGCTCGGCCCTGAACCACCTCCTCATCACCCTCAACGCCGCCCCCACCGCCATGCCCCCGACGGTCGAAGCCATCATCAAGACGACCACACCAGGCACACTCGAGTGCCTCACCCCGAAGACCTGCCGCTCCCTCTCGCCGTCCTCGCTGGCACTCACCCTCGACGCCACCCCCGAGACTCCCACCCGCGTCACCTTCCGGAGCACACCGGCCGACACACCGCTCACGGTCGAAGGCACTCTTGCGGCCACGCGCCTCACGACGGACCGCGTACGCCTCGGTCCCTGGGGCCTGGCCTTCCTACGGCCCGGTGACTCGCTCACCGCTGCCAACCTCACGCTCGCCAACGCCTCGACCGAGCCGCTGCCTCAACCTGGAGAGAGCGCTGTCTACCTCTGGCGTCAGCTCGAAAACATCGACGCCCTCGCAACCCATGCCCCGATCACTTCGCACGGCATCGCCCCCGCCGGCTCGCCCGAGGACGGCCCTGGCAAGCAGGACAGCGACGCCGAGCTACGTGGCGAGGTGAAGAAGATCCTCAAGGACCTCGGTTACACACGCTGAGCGCGCGCAGCAACGATTACTGGCCGGATTGCAATCAATTGAGCCGCTGTGCCTTCGCACCCTCAGCCGTCTGGACTACAGTCACTGCTCCAGCAGTTACAGTCCCTCACAGCAGCCGAGCATGGACCACCCTATTCTCCCCGATAGCCCCGGCGCCTTAAAGCTGCGCATCGCCGAGCTCGAAGCCCGACTCGCCGAGTCCCAGGCGGCACTGGCCGCCGCCGCGCTCACGACTTCGCACGACCGGCGGCGCATCGATGAGCTCGAGCGTGTTCGCGACGAGGAGCTGAACCGCACCCAGGCCGCCCTACGCGAGAGCCAGCAGTCCCGCGACCGCCTTCGGACCGTCCTCTCCAACGCACCCATCATCCTCTTCGCGTTCGACTCGAACGCGATCCTGACCGTCCAGGAGGGCCACGGACTCGCGGCACTCGGCTTGCGCCCGGGTCAACGCGTCGGACTGTCCATGTTCGAGGCCTATGCGGCCCTTCCAACGGCGCACGCGACGCTCCGCAAGGCTCTCGCAGGCGAGACGGTTCACTGGGAAGGCCAGGTGGGGCTGAGCCACCTCCAGATTCGGCTCGTCCCCGAGCTCGACGCCGAAGGCAAGCTCATCCAGGTCGTGGGGATCGCCGTCGACGTGACCGAACAAAAGAAGGCCGAGGTCGCGGTCATCGCCAGCGAAGCGCGTTTTCGCGGGATCATCGAGCAGCTCACACCCGACGCGATAGCGCTCGTCGATGCGCAGGGGGTCATCCGCTACATCACGCCGTCGGCCGAGGCCATCGTCGGCCAGAGCACCTCGCAGATCATCGGCACGAGCGCGCTCCATCGCGTCTCCGCAGGTCACGTGTCCACCGTCGAAAACCAGCTCGCCTCCATCATGCAGGAGCCCGACGCGATCCGCACCCTCGAGCTCGAGCTCGAGCGCCCCGACGGCACGACCCGCTGGGTCGAGGTCACCGCCACCAACCACCTCCACGTCCCGCACCTCGAGTCCATCGTCGTCCTCTACCGCGACATCACCGAACGTGTCCGCGCCTCCGCGCTGCTCCACGCGACCGCGGAACAGCTCCGCCAGGCCCAGAAGATGGAGGCCATCGGCAGCCTCGCCGGCGGCATCGCCCACGACTTCAACAACCTGCTGACCGTCATCATGAGCTGCACCGGCCTGGTCCTCTCCGAGATGAGCCCGGTCGACCCGCTGCGCCCCGATCTGGAGGAAGTCGCCGACGCCGCCACACGCGCGGCCGAGCTCACGCGCCAGCTCCTCACCTTCTCGCGTCAGCAGGTCATCTCGCCGGTCGTCCTCGACCCGTCGCAGCATATCCAGGGCCTCGAGCGTATGCTCCCACGCCTGCTCGGCGAACATGTCCGCCTGACCCTCATCCTCGACCCACGCGCGGGCCGTGTCTTCGCCGACCCGAGCCAGCTAGAGCAGATCCTCATCAACCTCGCCGTGAACGCGCGCGACGCGATGCCCGAGGGTGGGCTCCTCACCATCGAGACCTCGTCTGTCGAGCTCGACGAGCACTACGCCAAGCTCCACCACGACGTCACCCCGGGCCGCTACGTGATGCTCGCTGTGACCGACACCGGCGTCGGCATGAGCCAGGCCACCATGGCCCGGATCTTCGAGCCCTTCTTCACCACCAAAGACATCGGGCGCGGAACGGGGCTCGGACTCTCGACGGTGTTTGGCATCGTCAAGCAGAGCGGCGGCCACATCTGGGTCTACAGCGAGCCGGACCACGGGACCACGTTTAAGATCTACCTGCCCGAGACCTCACGAAAGACCGACACGAACCACATTGCGCGCCCCGCACCGAGCTCGCTCCGCGGGGACGAGACCATCCTGCTCGTCGAAGATGACGACAGCGTGCGTCAGACCATGCGGAGCATCTTGAGTCGCCAGGGTTATCGAATTCTGGAAGCCAACAACGGCGGCGAGGCCCTGCTGGTCTGCGAGCAATACGGCGCTCCGATCGACCTCCTCGTCACCGACGTCATCATGCCGCGCCTGTCCGGCCGCCAGCTCGCCGACCGACTGACCTCGTTGCGCCCCGACATGCGTGTCCTCTTCGTGTCGGGCTATACGGAGAACGCCATCGTCAACCACGGCGTCCTCGATGGCCATCGCAACTACCTGCCCAAGCCGGTCACTCCGTCGTCCCTCGCCCTCAAGGTCCGCGAAGTCCTCGACGCTTGAGGACACGCGTCACTTGGCGAGGGCCCTCGTCCTGCTCTTGAGCTCGAAGCGGTCGATGACCTTTCCGTCGAAGTCCTTGGCGACCCACGACATGCGACCGGCGTCGACCTCCATCACCGCGTAGTGATGGCCGACATAGTCGGCATCCATGGGCCAGCGCCCGGTCTTGTACTGGTCGAGTCGCCCCCCCGCCCCACCGACGACGACATAGCGGACACCCTGCTGGTCGAGGCGCTGATAGGCGTGTGCATGACCGGCGACGACCAGGTCCACGGCGAACCGCTCGAAGACCGGTACGAAGTGCGCGCGAACCCAGCTCTCGCCGTTGTAGGTCGATGACTTCCGGTCCCAACGGTTCGAGAACGGCGCCTTGTGGAAAGCCACGACCCGGAACTCCGCCTGGCGTGACTCTTCGCTTGCGAGCTCGTTTTCGAGCCATCGCACCTGGGCCGGCACGGCCGTCGCCGAGGCCTCCGTGTCGAGCACGATGAACCGCACTCCGTTGCGTGAGTACGCAAACCAATGGCCGTTCCCAGGCAGCGGCGCATAAACATGTGCGAAGGCCCCGTTGGCGTCGTGGTTGCCTCGCGCCACCAGGAGTGGCGTCGTCTGACCGAAGTCGTCGATGGACAAGGGCGAGAACCACTCGGTCTGCCACTCGCGCAGCTTGTGGCCGTGTTGAACGATGTCGCCCGCGACGAAGACCTGGTCGACCGCTTCAGTGCGAAGCCTTGGGACCAACGTCCGAAACGTCTGCCATCCGTGTTGGTTGTCGGCGAGCCAGGCCATCTTGAGTCGGCCGGTGACGCTCGGTCCGACGAGCTCCCAGGTCTCTGACACCTCGTCGCCGAGGACCACCCGATAGGCATGACGCACGCCTGCCGCGAGCTCGGGCAGGGGCACGAGGTGCACCTGATGGCGTGCGTCGATTGTAGTGGCGATCGCAGTGGCGACCGCGCTCGCAAGGGTCGTCTTGGAGCCTCCGACACCACCCACCAGCGCCCGCTCAGGGTCGTCCACACGCCAGACCTCGACGCGGGGCGCCAGGTCGGTCGTGTCGGTCTCGAGGATCAAGGAAAGCCCTGCCCCGGCTTGCGCCAACACGAGCGGAAGCTTCGAGAGGCGGGTCGGTCGACTCTCGGTTCGCCGCAACTCGAAGCTCACCCGATCGACCATCACCGAGTTCATCTGCCCCTGGCGATCGTTCGCGATGACCGCGACCTCGGCCTCGGTCGCTCCAGCCGGGATCGGCCCGAGGATCACCCGTTCATGCCATTGCTCGCCATCCACGATGAGGCTCTGCAGCATTCCAACGACCTGCCCTCTGGCATCGCGCAGCTTCACCTGGAGCTGCCCACGATCCCCAAAGGCCGAGGCCCGCTCGGCGCGCTTCATCCGCGCGCGTAACGCCACGCCGAAGCCGCCGCTCGCGACGCCGGGAGGCAGAGCCACGACCTGGGTGAGCGCAAAATCCCCGTCGCGGCCACTGACCGCCGAGGCACCGCCGACGGCACCGATCTTGACGTTGCCGCTGACCCGCCACCCCGCGAGCACCCCATTTGCGCCCTCGAGCTCTGGGTTCTGGAGCAGCTCGCCGGCCGGCACGTCGCCAGCGCTGCTCGTGCGCACCGAGACCGGCGAACCGATGGCGCTCTTGCTCGCCCCCGACCAGGTCAGCTCGAGGCGTCCACGTACGACACCCCCTGCCGACTGCGCAGCGCTCGCATTGTTACGCACACCCTCGAAGTCCGCGAAGACCGCCTGCATACGACCGACGTCCGCCGGCACCCGGCCAAGCTCCAGCCGCGCGAGCGCGCTGCCGTTTTGAGGCGCCGCCGCCACATCCGGCACGAAGGCCAGGACCACCTCACCAGCAGGAGGCGAGGCTGAGAACGCGACCGAAAACGGCTCCCCGACCGTGACCTCGGCGGGCGGTGGTCGCCTCCACGCCAACGCCGTCACGTCCGGCAGCGGCATCTTCGTCTCGAGCCCACCCATCTTCTCGACGAGCCCCGAAGTGACCCCGCCGACACGCACCTGCACACCGGCCACCTCGAGCCCGGGGTGGCTCCGCTTGTTGTCGGCAAACAGGATGAGCTCGGGCTCCAGCGCCCAGCGCGAGTCGGTGACCGTCGTCTTCACCCGGCGCGTCATGACCCCATCGATGAAGCCCGTGACCGTGCCATCGACCTCGTCGACGACCATCGCGACACGATGCCAGCCGTCGAGCTCGACCCGCCCTCCACGCTCACCCGCGACCTCGAGGCCACGCGTCGACGTCAACGCCATCTCGGCGCTGTCGTTGTTGGCCAGATCGGTCTGCACGAGCGGCACCTCACTCCAGGTCGCGCGTTTGACCCCGCCCTTCACCTTGACCTCGGCGGTCACCCGCACATCGAGAATGACGGCCCAGCGCCCCTGGTACCCCGGCCCGCTCTGGCTGAAGGCCAGGGGTACACGCAGGGAAGTCCCGGGCGGCAAGGCCAGGACCTTTCTGCGCTCGTCGGGCAGGTTGAGACCGGTCGACTCGACGAAGACCGCGTCGCCGGAGCTCACGCCCAGCGCGCCTCCACCGACCGCAGATCCGAGGGACCCATCGAGACCCCAATGGGCGACCGTCGGGTTGGTGTCAGGGGTGTTGGAGAGCAGCGCAAGCGCCAGCGCGAAGGTCCACATACGGCCAGAGCATAGGCATCCGCGAGGGGACCTTGTCCAGCGCGCAGGAAGCCTCCGCCGGAGAACCAGCCTCCGTTCTGTCCCCCACACGCCTGTACGCGCCTCGCCTTGACAAGCCCGGACCCATGCCGGATTCGAAAGTCATGACGAAGCCCCCGAACGCGAACGCCCCCCTCGAGATCCTCCACGACGGACGCTACATCCAAGCCGTTCGAATCGACCGCTGGGAGTACGTGCGTCGCAAGAATACGACAGGCATCGTCATCCTGGTCGCGGTCACCCCGAGCCGCGAGCTGATCCTCGTCGAGCAGCATCGTGTCCCCGTGGGTGGTCCCGTCATCGAGCTCCCGGCCGGACTGGCCGGCGACATCGTCGGCTCCGAAAGCGAGCCGCTCGAAGCGGCCGCGGGGCGTGAGCTCGAAGAAGAGACCGGCTGGCGCGCCGGCCGTCTCGCCAAGCTAACGAGTGGCCCCGTCTCGGCCGGCCTCACGAGCGAGGTTGTCACGTTCTTTGGCGCCTACGACCTCGAGCGGGTCAGCGAAGGCGGGGGCGATGCGTCGGAGGACATCATCGTGCACCACGTCCCGTTGGCCCATGTCCCGACCTGGCTCGCCGCCCAGATCGACCGCGGCGCGCAGGTCGACCCGAAGGTCTTCGCGGGCCTCTACTTCGCTCAGTCGATGTGACGTCGCGGGCTGGTCTTCGACCAGGCAACACGCCACAGGCCGACGTGCCCAAACGTCCACAAGCAGACTTCAGGCCTTCTCGAGATCCTTCATCGCCGTGCGGAAGTCGTCTGGCAGCTTGGCTTTGAAGTTGATCTTCTTCTTCGTGACCGGGTGAACGAGGTCGATCTCGGACGCGTGCAACATGTGGCGCGTCACCTGGACGCGGTCCTTACGATCGCCGTAACGGGTGTCGCCGACGAGCGGATGGCCGAGCTCCGCCATATGGATCCGGATCTGGTGGTGCCGCCCGGTCTCGGGCCGGACCTCGACCAGGGCCGCCCAGAACCCGACCTTCTCGACCAGCTTCCAACGTGTGATGGCTTCTTTGGCGCCCTGGCCGCTGCCGCTCTCCCAACGCTCGAAGCCCTGGCCCGCGGCCACCTTCACGAAGTAGCTCTTGTGTGAGCCCTCGGGTCGCGGCTGCCCACGCACGAGCGCCAGATAACGTTTGTCGACCTCGTGGTCCCGGAAGGCCGCGAGCAAAGCCTCACGCACCTCGGGCGTCTTGCCGAAGACGACGAGCCCACTCGTGTCGGCATCGATCCGATGGACCGGCTCGGCCTCGGGCCTCTCGCCCTTGACGACGTCCCACAGGTTCACGGCCTTCTTGCCGTCACCCTGCACGACCTGCAGCCCCGCGGGCTTGTCGTACACGAGCATGGCGTCGTCCTCGAACACCACCCGCGCCGGCTCGAAGAGGATCCACGTCTTGGTCGGGACCTTCTGTGGCAACGCGACCTCGACCACGTCACCCGCCTCGAGCGCCCGACTCCCGAAGGTCTCGAGCCGTCCGTTCACAAAGCACGCCCCACCTTCGAGCAGTCGCTTCGCGTCGCGCCCCGACAACATCCCGCCCGACTCGATGACGACATAACGCATGAGCGTCATGCCGGCCTCGTGCTTGATGATCTTCGCGTCCGGCCCCGGCTTCTTCGGTGGAGGCGCGCGTTTGCCCCGCGGTGTGGCTGGCGCTGGCCCACCTGCAGCGCGTGCCGGCGGCCCACCTGCGCCTCGTGCCGGCGGACTGTTGGTCCGACCCGGGCGACCGCTGCTCTTGTTCGGACGCCCGCTGCCGCCGCCGTCTTTACGTCCCCCATCGGAGCGCTTGGCTTTGTTCGGGGTTCGCGTGGCGCACATCGCAGGGTCTCCGGCTCGTATGAAGTGTGTAGAGCGAGTGGCCTGTAAGCCGAGTTCTGTCCCACCTTCGGGTCACCCCTCAGGCGGCGATGGTCATTCATCTGGGCGTCGCATTACTGCGCCGCTCGAGCGATACACCCGGGGGACTCGGACGGGTCCTCCGTGGTCCGGGCCTTCCGACGCTTTCGCGCCTTCGGGCTTCGGCCCAGCCCCTCCATCGATCTTGCTCCAGGTGGGGTTTACCGGCCCCCCATGTCACCATGGGGCGCCCGTGAGCTCTTACCTCACGCTTTCACCCTTACCTCCAAAGCGTCCTCTCACGAGGCGAGCCGGGAGGCGGTCTACTCTCTGTGGCACTTTCCCTGGGGTCACCCCCGCTGGACGTTATCCAGCACCACGACCCTGCGGAGCTCGGACTTTCCTCCCAAGACCATCGCTGGCCTCGAGCGACCATCCGGTCCACTCGCTCTACACGCGAGGCCCCGTAGCAACCCGTCGCCCGCACGTCAAGGATGGCAACTCGGCGCGGCCCGCCAGACCTCGTGTGCGTCGACCCCGTCTCGCGGTCTCACTGTCTCACGGTCTCACGGTCTCACGGCTCGATGACGAACTCGTGCATCACGTCGCCCTCGTCGCCGATGGCCCGGACCCACATCAGGCGGTTCTCGATGATGACCCGCAGGAAGTGATAACGCCCGAAGATCTGCTCCTCGACGAAGGGCGACCAATCGTTGACGCGGCTCGACTCGACGCCGCTCTCGAGCGTGCCGCCCCCACCGCCAGACGTCACCCAGTTCGTGAAGCGCGGCCACTGGCGCACGAACTGATAGAGGTGGTTGTGCCCATTGAAGACGAGCTGCACGCGATGGCGCTCGAAGAGCGGCGCCAGGAACTCACGCACGTCGGGCGCGTCCATCTCGAAGCCGAAGAAGGTCACCGTCGACGGCTCCCCCGCGACCGAGTCCCACCACTCGATGAGGGGCGCCCGATGGAAAAGCGCCACCCGGAAGGTCGCCGTCCGCGATGCTTCGGACTTCAGGTTCTCCTCGATGCAGCCATATTGCGGCGAGCCGAAAGCGTGGGGCTTCTCGGTGTCGATGACCATCACGAACAGCGCCCCCCACCGCACTCCAAAGCAGTGCTCGTCGTCGGGCTGGTCGACGTACTCCTCCCACAGGGCACGCGCCGCAGCGCTCGTGAAGATGCCGCTGCTGTAAGTCTCGTGGTTGCCCGCCCCCATCAGCATGGCCGCGTAGTTGCCTAGCCCGAAATAGGGGCTGAAGAACGTCTCGCGATAGTCCCACCGCGTCCCGTTCTGCACGACGTCGCCGCCATGCAACATGAAGTCGGGGTCGTACTTCGCCATCTGGGTCGCGAGCTCTCGGAAGTGTTCAGGTCCGTCCTGGTTGTCGGCGAACATGATGAGCTCGATGGGCCCGTCGTCGCCTGGCGCGCGCGCCGTCAGGAAGTCATAGGACGCGAGCGCGAAGTCCGAATACCGCACCCGATAGAAGTAGCGCGTATTGGGCTGAAGCCCGGTGAGGCGAATGACGTGTGTCGTCTTTGGCGACGAGGTCGTGGCCAGCGTGAGGCGATTAGGCGCGAGCCCGTACTCGATGGTGACGCCGACCGTGCGCCGCGTCTCGAGCATGACCGTCACCCGGTCCGCCCCGACATTCATGAGGTAGGGCGGGCCCGGCATGTCGGCGATGATCGGCTGCGGCTCGCGGTCGTATACACAGACCACCGCCTCATCGAAGTAGGCGTCGTTCTGGTTGCCGTCCTGCCTGACGCCTTCGAGCACCGCGACCACCTTCGCGGTCCCCTCGGGCAAGCGCAACGCTAGGTCGCTCTCCCGCCAATCGCCCTGGATGTAGGGCCCGAGCGTCCGCTGATCGAGCACCTGCCCCGCCGCATCGAGCGCGCGCAGGCCGATCCATGCCTCGTCGGTCTCGTCATGGCTCCTGACCATCACCCGCAGCCTCGCGACGCGTGTCGCTCCGGCCGCCATGAGGCTCGACACATCCACGCTCTGCACGAGCCGAGAGCGCCCGGAGGTCCCCGCGCGAAAAGAGAAGTTGCCTTCATAGGGCGTCGGAAAACCATCGAGCGCCAAGAAGTTTCCGACCTCGACCTGCCACCCGAAGAGGTCCCCGTGCTCCGCTCCGGCGTTGCTCAGCTCGAGGCAGCTCAGCGGGTCGGGAGGTGCCTCGGGCTCGGGCAGGAAACGCGCCGACTCGTCCTCACGCTCGAACGGATTGAGCGGTGGCGGCTCGACCTCGACCTCCGCCACATCCTCAATGAGCTCGACCTCGACTTCGGCATCGGCCGTCTCGACCGTGTCGGGCGTGACCTCCACGACCTCGACGGCGGTGTCGAGGACCTCGGCCGCATCTGTGTCGGTCGGCTGCGCCGTGTCATCGGAACAGGCTGCGAAAACGACGGTCAGGCACACGAGCAGGGCGTGTCGTCCTACGGACCGCAGCGACCCAAGGTCCCGGGCTGCCTCGACCACACACGCACGCTGCCACCATGAAGGCCGCGCAACATCGCGGCGACGGAATCGAAACATGGCGGGAACATAGCAATCACCGACGGTAGAAACAACGTCGGCCGAGGCTGTTCACCCCGGCCGACTTCGTTTCCGCGTCACTGCGCCGCCGCGTCGCTGCGGCAACTCTGCAACGTCACTGCTTCACAGCGACGTCACTGCGACGTCACTGCATTTGGGCCTGCGACGCCTGCACCGTGTAGTACAGGTAGCGGTTGCAGTTGGCGCACTGGAAGATCTCCTTGCCGATCTGGATCTTGACCCAGGTCTGCGGCGGGACCTTCATCTTGCAGCCCATGCAGCCACCGAGCACCGCGGGGACGACGGCCGTGCCATCACGCTTCTCGAGGATACGCTCGTAGCTGACCACGATGTTCTTCGGCAGGTTCTTGCCGATCTCGAGCTTCTTGTCGGCGACCGCGCCGATGATCTTGTCGAGCTCGGCCAGGCGCTCGGTGCTCGTCGCCTCTTCGCGCGTGACCTCGGACTGGATCTCGGCGAGCTTGTGCTCCTCGCTCTGAACTGCCGTACGCGTCTCCTGGATGACGGTCGAGAGGCGCTCGAGCTCGGCCTCGTCCTCCTGGACCTTCTTTCGGAGCGTATCGAGCTCCTTGGTCATCGCCTGGTATTCCTTCGTGCGCTGCACCGCGACGAGCTTGCTCTTCGCGTGGTTGATGCGCTCGTTGTCGGCCTGCAGGTCGACACGCTTCTCATCGTACCAGCGCACGTTCTCGGCCAGACGGGCCCGCTTCTCACCGAGGCTCGCGTTCATCTGAACGAGGATCTTGTGCAGACGCTCGAGGTTCGATGCGAGCTCTTCACGCTGCTTGCGGTGGTTGCGGATCTCGTCATCGACGCGTTGAAGCTCAATCAGTCCCGCGACAGTCGGATTCATGGGTGTCCCCTCGTTCCAGGCGTTCCAGGTGTCGGTTCGCGTAGCTGCGTACGCTGGAGAACGAGCCCAGGCCAAGCCGACGCGCATCCGATGCGCGAAGGCTCGAGCCCCGCTCGCCCCCATAAGCCCGATAAAAATAGGCGCGCGAGGTCGCGAGCGCCGAGGTCGTGGGGGACCTTGACGTGTGTCTGATGCGTGCTCCGGTCGGTGGTCGGGCTCAGCGTCGGGCTCGCGCCCCGCTTTGCTTCGACCTGTTCACTCGACCGGATTGTCATCACTCGCGAAACCTCGGCGCCAGGTCTACGGTGGGCCCACCTGGATTCGAACCAGGGACCAACCGGTTATGAGCCGGCGGCTCTCACCGCTGAGCTATGGGCCCAGCTCAGAGGACGGGCGTCTAAACCCCTCGGATCGGGAAGTCAAGGTCTGCGACATCGCGCGGATACCGCCCTGCGATTCGACGTGGCGCCATGATCCCCGACACCGGGACATGCCCAGACACACCTGCTGCTCCAAGGTCGCGCAACGCTTCGAAAGCCGTGACACACGACGGCGTCGCGACACACGCTCGAGAGCCGCGCCAAACACCGTCCCCAGGCCGTGCCCGTGAACCGAGCAGCGGCTGCAGAAACGAAAAAAGGCGCGGGCCTCTTCGACCTCGCGCCCTCTGTTCCCGACATCCAAGTGCTGCGGCGCAGACGTAGTGACCTACGACTGCCCGTCGCTTCGCGCCGGTCGCCTTCGGCGAGCCGCGAACCAGACGATCGGATTGGTGCTGCGCCCCAAGCCCCGCCCGCCCTTGGCGGGCCTAGTGCCTCGGCGCGGCGATAGACGAATCAAAATGGTGGCGCCGAGGCACTAGATGGACGCCGACCGGCCGGTTCAGGTGTCGATGAAGCTCTTGAGCTTCTTGCAGCGGCTCGGGTGGCGGAGCTTACGCAGCGCCTTGGCCTCGATCTGGCGGATACGTTCACGTGTCACGAAGAAGTCCTGGCCGACCTCCTCGAGCGTGTGGTCGCTCTTCTCGCCGATGCCGAACCGCATGCGCAGGACCTTCTCCTCACGCGGGGTCAGCGTGGCGAGCACCTTACGCGTCTGCTCGCTCAGGTTCATCGAGATGACCGCATCGGACGGGCTCATGATGCGCTTGTCCTCGATGAAGTCGCCGAGGTGGCTGTCCTCTTCTTCACCGATCGGCGTCTCGAGCGAGATGGGCTCTTTCGCGATCTTGAGGACCTTCCGGACCTTCTCGATCGGCATGTCCATCTTCTCGGCGATCTCTTCGGGCTGCGGCTCACGCCCGAGCTCCTGCACGAGATAGCGGCTCGTGCGGATGAGCTTGTTGATGGTCTCGATCATGTGGACCGGGATACGGATGGTCCGCGCCTGGTCGGCGATGGCACGGGTGATGGCCTGGCGGATCCACCACGTCGCGTAGGTCGAGAACTTGTAGCCGCGGCGATACTCGAACTTGTCGACCGCCTTCATCAGGCCGATGTTGCCTTCCTGAATCAGGTCGAGGAACTGCAGGCCACGATTGGTGTACTTCTTGGCGATCGAGACGACGAGCCGGAGGTTCGCCTCGATGAGCTCGGTCTTCGCCTTCTCCGCCTTCTTCTCGCCGACGAGCAGCCGGTTGTAGATGTCGCGGAGCTGCTCGAGGCTCATCTCCGCGGCTTCCTGCGACTTCAGGAGCCGCTTGTAGTTGGCGCCGATGACCCGCGCGCCTTCGAGCAGCGCGTCGGCCGAGATGCCGTGCTCCGCCTGCAGCTTCGCGTTGAAGGCTTTGTTCTTCTTGGCCTCACGGGCGAGGTTGCGGATCTGCTTGGTCGTCAGACCCAGGCGCCGCTCGACGCGACGGATCTCGCTCTCGGCGCGCTGCACACGCACGACGATCTTCTTGAAGGCGCCGACGACCTTGTCGAGCAGCTTCTTGTTCCAGCGCAGCTCGCCGAAGATGCCGCGGATCCGACGGCCAAGATCATCGATCTTCTTGGTCTGGTTGTTCCACTCACCGCTCTGCGGCTGGTGCTTGGCGCGCTCGATCTGCTTGGCGCGCTTCTCCTTGAAGAGCTTCTCGGCACGTTCGAACACATCACGCGCCGCACGTTTGAGGACCTCGTCCTCGAGCTCGGCCGAGCTCTCGTCACCGCCGAGGTCTTTGACGAGCTCGCGGATGTTGATCTCCCCAGAGTCGACGAGCGCCTGGTGCTCGAGGATCCCCTGGATGGCGAGATCCGTCTCGAGCAGCACGTCGAGGACCTCGAGCTCGCCCTCTTCGATACGCTTGGCGATCTCGATCTCGCCCTCACGCGTGAGCAGCGAAACGCTGCCCATCTTGCGCAGGTACATACGAACGGGGTCGTTGGTCTTGCCGTAGGTGTCGGCCAGCACCTTGTCGGCGGCGTTGGGCTTACGCAGCGCCTGACGCTCGTCCTCCTCCTCCGAGGTCGGCTTCAAGACACTCGGGTCCTCGACCACCTCGATGCGATGCTTGTTCTTCAAGAACTGCATCACCTTGTCGAGCTGCTCGGCGTCGAGCGCGCCCTCGGGCAGCATCCGATTGACCTCGGTGTACGTGAGATAGCCGCGCTCCCTGCCGCGGGCGACGAGCTTGTTGAACTGTCGGGTCTCGGTGAGCTTCGCCATATCGTTCAGTCCCGGAGTGCCTTGAAAGTTTCGAGCTGTCGCTCGAGCTTGATCCGCTCGAGCTGCAGCAGCAGCGCCGCGTCGTCGTCCCGCACGCTCAGGGCCCGGCGTTCATTCTGCCGGACCCCCTGGAGCTCGCGCTCGATCGCATCACGTCTCAGTGTCTTCAACATCTTTTCGAACTCGATGACCCCATCGGACGGCGCTGGGCTGTCCGCGAGCCTTCTCATCAACTGGTCTCGCACGATGCCCTGGGGGATGACCCCGAGCGCTTCGCCGATGTCACCTTCGGACTCGGCCACCGCCGAAGCGATCAGGCGTGTGCGCTCGTCAGATACGAGCGTCTCGACGTCCCGGCCGAAATAAAGCGCACGCGCCTCGGGCACGAGCACGAGCAGCTCGATGAGCCGCAGATCGCCGGCTGTCAGCGGCGCCTCGTTCGTAGGGGCCGCGGCATCGAACGCGTTGAACCCGGGCGCCATTTCATTGGGCGCACGCCGCTGGACCGAGCGTGTGATGTCGGTCACGAGCTTGACGTCCATGTCGAGCGTGTCGGCGAGCTGGCGCGTGTAGAGCGTGCGCTCCTCGGGGCTCGATAGGTCGGCGAGCACCTGGGCCAGCCGTTCAATCGCGAGCTTCTTGCCCTGCGCCGACTCGAAGGCCCGGGTCTCGTCGGTGGCCTTGCCGACCAGATACTCCCACGCCGGCACTGCCTTCTCGATGAGCTTGTCGAGCGCCGCCCGACCCTCTTTGCGCACGAAGCTGTCGGGGTCTTCCTTGTCCGGCAGCGTCGCGACCGACAACGCGAGGCCCTCGCTCAAAGCCGTCGCCGCTGCCTTCTTCGCTGCCTCCCGCCCTGCCCCATCGCCATCGTAGAGCGACACGGCCTGCGGCACGAAACGCTTCAGGAGCCGACACTGGGCTGCCGTCAGCGCCGTCCCGAGCGGCGCCACCACCTCGGCGAGCCCGGCTTGCGACAGGCTCACGAGGTCGACGTTGCCCTCGACGATGAGCGCGCGGTCCGCCTTACGCATCGCCTGGCGGGCTTCGAAGAGACCAAAGACGGTCTCCCCCTTCTGATAGATGGGTGACTCGGGCGAGTTCACGTACTTCGCAGCCTCCGGGTCCTGGCCCAGCGTGCGCCCCGAGAACCCGAGCACGTCGCCAGCCACAGACCGAATCGGAAACATCAGGCGATTCCTGAAGCGGTCATAATACCCATGGCCGGATGTCTTCTGGACCACGAGCCCGAGCGACTCGGCCAGACGCACATCAACCCCCTCCCGTTGCAGGGCGCCGATGAGCCCGTCCCAACGGTCTGGCGCATAACCCAGCGCGAAGTGGGTCGCCGTCTCGCGGCTGATCCCTCGTTTTTCGAGGTATTCGCGCGCGACGGCTCCCTCGAGCGTCTGCAGCGTCTCGGTGAAGAAGGTGAGCGCGATCCTGTTGATGCCGTAGAGCCCGTCCCGCGTCTGACGCGAGGCCTGCCCTACCCGCCTCGACCGCTCTTCGTCACGCCCTTGCGCGCCATGCGTGCGCTCCGGGATCTGTAGCCCAGCCCGCTCGGCGAGGTGGCGCACGGCTTCCATGAAGCTGTACCCATTGATCTCGCGAACGAAGCTCAGCACGTCACCCCCGGTCTGGCACCCGAAACAATAGAAGAACTGCCGGTCCGCATGTACATGGAACGACGGCGACTTCTCGCTGTGAAAGGGGCAGAGCCCCTTGTAGCTCGTCCCTGCCTTACGCAAGGCAACGTAGTCCCCGACGACCGAAACGATATCGTTCCGCTCGCGCACCTCGTGGAGGAACGCATCGTCGAAGCCTGACACACCCCTTCCTTGTCCCGGGAACCCTTGCCTGCCTTGTGCCGAGCCTGGGCGGGCCGGCGGCGAAGCTGCGAGAGGGTAAGGATTTTCGCACCCTTGTCAACACGGAGGCGCAAACCGGACCATAAAAGGCCCAGCACCCACAGAAACGGCCCCCCGAGCCAGGACTCGGCGGGCCGTCTTCAGGATGAGGAGCAGTGCAACCCCGCGACCTGACTCCAGTGTGTCACATCGCCATGGCGGCGAGACCCATGGCGAGGTTCATGTCACCGTCGAGGCGGATCTTGCCGGCGAAGAAGGCGGCCTGCGGGTTCAGCTCCCCGCCGAGCATCGCGAGGAAGTCCTCGAGCGAGATGCTGATGGTCGTCGTGGGGGCCGCGACGTTGGGCGCCTTGCCGCCAAAGGTCAGCGTGAGCTTGTGGCTGGCGGCACCATTCTCGACGACGAGCGACAGGTCGCCCGTGTAGGCCTTGACCTGGTCCGTCTTGCCCGTGATGCGGTAGATCTTGGCGACCTGCTTGGCGTCGATGGACTTGCCGCCAGCCTTGGCCTTGATGGCGTCGCGGACCGAACCGGCGACGAACGCGCGCAGGTCGTCGGACGACATCGACACCTGGAGCGGCGGCGCGCCAGCGTCTCCCTGGGTAATCGTCAGGCGACCGCCCTCGAAGCCCATCGCCCAGGTCCCACCACCATCGCCACTGACATGGATGACGAGCTTTTCGGGAGCCGCGTTGGCGGGGGCCGGCTCGTCTTTGAGGGCCTCCTCGACGAGCGAGAAGAAAGCGGCGGGAGTGATGTCGGCGGGGAGGTTGGCGAAGTCGGTCATCGGAGCAGCTCCAGGGCGACGGCAACGTTGGGTTCGAAAGGACCGGTCTCGGGACCGGAGACGCGTTGTTGTCCTTCATCGCGTCGCGACGCGTCAAGCACCCCTGCGAGCAATGGCCATCGGACCTTGCCTCCCTTCGCGATGGTGCATAACTCAAGTTCCTTATGCAGTCCTATGATGCGCAATCCCTCGAAGTCACCCTCATCGGCAAGGATCCCCTGGCCCGCCGCGGCCTTGCCTCGGCGCTGAGCCTCGAGGCCATCCTCGTCTCGAACGAGAGCACCGCCACGGGCAGCCTGCTCGACCCGACCCGCCAGGTGAACGCGGTGATCTGGGACGACGGCCCGCTCGGCAACGAGGCGCCTCCGGGGCCACGCGCACCCGACTCCCTCCCGAGCCCATTCGACCCGCCCTGGATTGCTCTAACGACGACCGGCGAGCGAGCGCGTGAGCTCCTCCAGCGCGGTTTTCGTGGTGTCCTGAAGCGTGAGGTCGCTCCGGCCAGCCTCGCTGCCGCTGTCGAAGCGGTGGTGCGCGGCCTCGTCGTGACGGACCCCGACTTCCTTCACGCCCCGCCACCGGTGCTCATCCGCGACGAGTCCTTGCACCTCTCCCCACGTGAGAACGAGGTCCTCGCCCTCCTGGCCGAGGGTCTCTCCAACAAAGAGATAGCGGCCGAGCTCAAGCTCTCGCCCCACACCGCGAAGTTCCACGTGACCGCGCTGCTCGACAAGTTCGGCGCTCAGACCCGCACCGAGGCCGTCGTTCGGGCGGCCCGCGCGGGCCTCCTGACACTCTGAGCCGCGCCCCGTTCTCAGCGCCGCTCGTTCACGTCGCAGTCCGCTGGACAACGCGCGATCTCGTCCAACACCGGGCAGTTCGAGCAGACCCCATCACCGCATGACCCGCAGTCCGGCGGGCAGTTGAGATAGGTCTCACCAAATTCGCAGGTGCAGTTGCCACAGGCCGCCGCGCAGTCGGCCGGGCAGGTCTCTGGCTTCTCGCCGCTGCCCGCCTCGCAAAGCCCGTTGCCGCACGCACCCACCGTACAGTCGACCGCGCAGGTGACCGGTGTCTCGCCCGGCTCACACTTCGTATTGCCGCACCCCGTCCCGCAGTCGCGCCCGCAGCTCTCCGGCGACTCGCCGCACAGGTAGCCCATACAGCACCCGTCGCCACACCCTGCCCCGCCAGTCGACGGGCACCTGCAAGCGTCGAGCAGACACCCGCAGTCGATTTCCCCCGGGCTCACGACGCCGTCCCCACACGCCCAGCAGTCGCGGGGGCAGGTGGCAGCCGTCTCGCCGCAGGCCGCATCACAGTTGCAGTCACCGCAGATCGTCGCCCCACAGCAGTCGGCGGCACACGTGATCTCGTTTTCGACGGCCTCACACGACCCGTTGCCGCAGCCGCAATCGACGGCACAACCCTCACGGCTCTCCCCAGGCTCGCAGGTCCCATTGCCACATGAGCGCCCGCTCGCATCGTTGGCGCCGCCGTCCCCGACCGGGACATCGACACCTGTGTCGGCCCCATCTGGGCCAGCTGCCGAGTCACCTGGCCGGATATCCGACGTCGTCGCCGTCCCGTCGGCCTCCACGTCGACCACCGTCGCTCCCTTCTCACGCGCCTGGATGCAGCCAGCCGACGCGACCCCCACCAGCAGCAATCCGGTCCACCACCATCTCGCTGCACTGATTCTGTCACCCCGACCGTCGCCCCTCACCCATGACCTCCCGTTCAGTCCCGACTCTACCCTCCATCCTCAGGCAACCCGCCGCTCAACGCAAAGGCGCGCGCCCTGCCCGCACATGCTGCCCATAACCGCATTTTCCTTGACGGGCCCAACTCAATTCATTAGCCAATCAATAAATCGGCGCCACACAAAGCCCAAACCCGTGGCGCCGACACCGAGGATAAAACCATGCAAGCCGTACAGTCCGTGCTCGACCGACTCTCGTCCTTCGATCGCCAGGCCACACGCATCTCCAGCGCCGAGCTCGAAAACGAGGTCGACAACCTCCCGCTCAGCACCCGCTTCACGCTCGGCCGCGAGATAACGCCGATCCAGAAAGCGTTCTTCGACCGCCACGGCTTCATCCTCTTCGCCGCCGTCGCGACCCAGCCGGAGCTCGACGCGATCTACAGCGCGATCTGCTCCATCCAGGACCGCTGGCTCGCCGAAGGCCGCAAGAAGGTCTTCGGCATCCCGCTCTTCGTCGGCAAAGACCACCTCGGCGCCCCGTTCATCCAGCGCTTCGCGTTCACCTCGATGTTCTCCGACGTCATCCGCGACTTCGTCCGCGACGGCCGCTTCGAGCCCGTCCGCCTCCTCGTCGGCGAGAACGCCCGCGTCGGCGACAACGAGAAAGACGGCGTCGTCTTCAACCGCAACCTCAACGTCCCGGGCACCACCTACAAGGCGCTCGGCTGGCACACCGACGGCCTGCGCGACATCTTCTACGGTCGCGGCATCAAGCCGCAGCTCAACGTGGGCCTGCACTTCGACCGCTGCACCGCCACGACCGGCGGCCTGCGCATCATCCCCGGCACCCACAAGCAGGGCATCGTCTCGACGCTGATTCGTAAGCCCTACTTCGTGTCGAACACGCCCGACGCCAACGAGATCGCCATCGAGACCGAGCCGGGCGACCTCACGGTCCACGATGGCCAGGCCTGGCACCGCGTCGAGCGCTCCAACATCGTCGGCCCCGAGAGCCTGCGCCGCACGATGTATGTCCCCTACCTCACCGACGAGTACCAGCCCAAGCACGACAACAGCCCGACCCCGCCCTACCACTACATCGGGATGGCGATGCGAAAGGCCAAGAAGCTCCAGGCTGAGCTCAAGAAGAAGCTCGGCAAGAGCTGACAACGATCCAGGGCTGGCGGCGCTCCGCTCTCCATCCTCGGGGGGCGGCGTCTCCAGGCCACGGCGTCCTCGGGCGTGCGGGCTTTTACGTCCGAGGACGGCTGGGTGTGGGGGCAGGCATGTTGCCAGCCCCCATGCCCCAGCTTTTTAAACAAGAGTACCGGACGTCGGTTCTGAACCGCGATGCGGTGCTCGCCAATTACTCGAAAATCGAGATGCTCACCAGGCCAGACCCTGGGCCTCGAGGTCCACCAGCGCGGCCTCCGCCCAGCCACGATTGGCGCGTGGTGACGCCGGGCTCGGGTGCAGGATCGACCCGACGGGCGGCCCACCACCCATACGCGCCACGATGAGCTCGGCGCGTTTCTTCGCGAAGTCGCCGACACCGACGATCCGCGAGGGCGCGAGCGCCGCGATGACCTCGATGAGCGCCTGGTCACAAGCCGCGTAGAGCGCCTCACGCTCGCTCGCCGGCAGCTTGTCGGGCGTCCGATTCGCCCCCGTCGCCTCGAGGAAGGCCAGCGGGCAGTAGTTGGCGACGAAAGCCGCCTCGAAGAAGCGCTCCGCCGTCCCGAAGCGCTGCGAGAACAAGCCCCACAGACGGCTCCCGGACACCTCGGACCGCTTACACGAGAACCCCTCGATCGGTCGCTTGGGGTGCTCGGGCGATGGCCGACCCACCGGCCCCGAGATCCCCATCCAGTCGCGCACCGCCGCGATCTCACCAAACGGGACGCCGGTCTGCGCCATCCCGAACGGCCCGGGGTTCATACCCAGGAACAGGACCCGCCCCTGACCGAGCCCCCCGAAGCGCTCGAGATAGGTCCGGTGTGTTTCGCGCGCATACTCGAGCGGGTTGTAGACCATCGCCACGGGCTCGGCGAAGCGGAGCGCCGACAACGCCGCGGAGAGTCGGTCATAGATGGCGATGAGCTCGTTCACCGTCGCCGCACGAGCTCGTTTCACGTGCCGCTCCGGCTGGCCTGCGGTCCGCCTGCGGCAGTCAAGGCCGCAGCCGCTTCGGCCTCCTGCGCTTCGGCCGCCTCACGCAGGGCCCTACGCGCTGCCCGTCCGACCCACAGCGTCACGAACACGGTCGCCACACCACCGACTACACCCAGGATGATCTTGGCCGTCCCGACCTCGCCCGGCACCGCCCCGTCGAGGCCTGCCAGCTCCGCGCCGACCGAGCCCACATAGGTCCACATGAACGTGATGGGCACCATGCCGATGAGCGTCGCGAGGAAGAAGCTGCCCGTCGGGATGTGTGTCAACCCAAGGACATAATTGAGGATCGGGAACGGAAAGACGGGAGAAAACCGTAACAACAAGACCAGCACCGGCCCGCGGTTGGTGACTGCGCGATCGATGGCCGTGAGCCGCGGCTTGTGCATGAGCCAATCCCGGAACTTGCCACGGAACAGGTAGCGCCCGACGAGGAAGGCCGTCGTCGCCGTGATCGTGGCCGCCGGCACGGCGATGAGTGTCCCCCAGAGCACGCCCCAGGTGACACCTGCGGCGATCGAGAACAGCGCCGCCGGCAGCCCGAACAGGCACCAGAGCACGAAGGCCACGCCATAGACCGGCACCCCGACCCAGCCGAGGTCACGCAGCTCGAGCGCGACTGCCTTCATCCAGACGTCGAGCGGAAGCAGCGTGTAGGCCAGGACGAGCGCGACCACGAAGGCCGCCATGAGGGTGTAGCGCACCCAGCCGAGCCCGGCCGCCTTCTCGGGCTCATGCCCGGGCAGATGAGGGTGGTGGGTGCTCGGAGTGGAGCCGTGTGTGGTCGCCTTGTTCATCGCGGGGACCTTCGCACAGCGCCCTGCCCCAAACAACCGCGCGCTGCCCTCACGCTCACCATCACAGTCGTTCCAGCGCCGACCTCAGCGCCGCGACATCGGTCAGCGGCAACAGGCACTCGGTCCCGACGCACACAAACGCCTCGGCCTTGTCACGCCCGAGCCGCCCTTCGAGCAGCGGCAACCACGCGGCATCGGCCGCCTCGAAACGTTTTGTCTCCAGCACATAGAGGGCTGCGCGCAGCACGCGTCGCGCCCCATCGGCCATCGCACGCGCCTCCTCTCCGTCACCGCCGATGACGACCGTGACCGGGGTGGTCGAGTCGAACAGCAAGGCCGAGAACAGCGTCGCGCAGGCCGTCGGCGCCCGCTCCGCGAGACCACGCTGGACGGCAAACACCTTGTGCGCAGCCTCGCTGAACGCGCCGTCACGGGTGAGCTGCCCCAACATCACAGCGGCCTTGGCGAGCGCGTGTTGTCCCGAAGGATAGGCTCCATCGCTGTCCTCACGCGACCGCCGGATGAGCGCCTCACCGCCCGTCGGCGTCGAGTAGAAGCCGCCTTCGGGGTGCGCGAACGATGTCATGGCGAGTCGCACCACGTCGATCGCAGCGCTCAGCAGACGTTTGTCGCCGAGGGCCTCGAAGCTCGCGATGAGCCCGAGCGCCAGGTGCCCATAGTCCGTGATGTAGCCGGGGCGCCCCGGCAGGCGCTGCACCTCGACCGGCCCGATGCGTTGCATCATCGCCGCCGAGACCTGTTCCACGACCCGCACGAAACGCGGCCGATGGCACGCGAGTATTGCGAGCCCCTCGAGCGCGAGACCGTTGAGGTCGGTGAGGACCTTGTCGTCCCGGATGGGCCGCGGCCGCCGGTTGCGCACCGCCCTCAGCACCGGCAAGGCCGCCTGCCAGCTCGCTCTCAGCGCCATCGCGTCGGCATAGCCCAGCTCTCTTGCGACTCCATCCAGCCCGTTGGCGCGTGGATGCGGGATGTGTCGCTCGACCGGCTCGAGGTGGCCCGAGGGCCCGACGACACGCTCTCCAGGTGCAAGGTCCCAGGCGCGAATCAGCGTCTCCGCAGTGACGCCCACGCCTTCGAGCGCCGCCTTCAAGTCGTGCAGGTCTTGCGGCGACCACGCGTAGAAACTTCCTTCGCCTCCCGGATCATCAGCGTCCTCGGCCGACGCAAACCCCAGGAGCTGCCCTGTCGCATCCACGACACCCAGGTCTCGAACCAGATAGTCGGCGATGCCCTCGGCCGTCGCCCAGAAGTCCTCACGCCCCGTCCGAACAGCCCCCAGCGTGAACCCGACCAGCAGCTGCGCCTGGTCATAAAGCATCTTCTCGAAGTGCGGCACACGCCACTTCCGGTCGGTCGCGTAGCGGTGGAAACCGCCACCCACGAGGTCGTGCAGCCCCGAGTCCTGCATCGCCTCGAGCATCGCCTCGGTCCGCCCGATGTTCGAACCTCGCATGAGCTCGACCGCGATGACCTGGCTCGCCGGAAACTTCGGCGCCGCCCCGAGCCCCGGATGCTCGGCATCGAATCGTTTGGACAGCTCCACATCGAAGCGTTCCCACAACGCCGCAGCGCCCTCGGTCGCCGCCTCCGGCCGGCTTTCACCCATGGCCTTCAGGTGTTGCGTCAGCTCATCCGCGCTCTTGTCGACCTGGTCCCGACTCTCGACCCAGCTCCGCCCGAGGTGCACCACCACGCCCTGCCAGCGCTCGGTCGGGAAGTACATCGCGGCGAAGAACGGTCGCCCTTCGTGGTCGACGAACGCGTTCAGCGGCCAGCCACCGCGCCCATGCAGCGCCTGGACAGCGTCCATGTAGATCGCGTCGACATCGGGTCGCTCCTCACGGTCGACCTTGATGTTGACGAAGTAGCGGTTCATCAACGCGGCCGTCTCGGCATCCTCGAACGACTCGTGCGCCATCACATGGCACCAGTGACAGGTCGCATAACCTATCGATACCAATATCGGAACGTCGCGGCGCCGCGCCTCCGCGAAGGCCTCGTCCGACCACTCCCACCAGTCGACCGGGTTGTCGGCGTGTTGGCGCAGGTACGGGCTCGAAGAGGTCACAAGTCGGTTTGCCATGGACTCCTCCATGGCACAGCCGCTGCGCGAATTCACCCTCCGGCGCCGCCCGGCCTCTTCGCCCTTGCCGCCGCCCGCCGGGTCACAACGCGCCGCAAATCGAACATTGCATAGCCCGCGGCGCCCACCTACAGTCATTCCGCCCTCAGGTTCGGAGCCCGTTATGCGTTTGTCCCTGGTCCCACTCTTTGTCTTCGCCGCAGCCTGCTCCGGCGACTCGGCCAGCGGCACCACCGACACCGCACCCGACTCGGCTCAACTCCCGGACCTCGTTGACCCCAGCGACACCGCCGACACCTCAGTCGCGCCCGACACCAAACCCTCGCAGGACACCTCAACCGACGTCCCCGAGCCGGCCGACACCCTCGCCCCGCCCGATGTCGCGCCCGACACCGTCGTCGAGCCCGACACGACCGTCGCGCCCGACATCATCACCCCACCCGCTGCCGAAGTCCGCTTCGTCGTGCTCGGCGACACGGGCGAAGGCAACGAGCGGCAGCGCAAGGTGGCCGCCCAGATCAAAGCCAAGTGCGACCGCGACGGCTGCGACTACGCCTTCCTGATGGGCGACAACATCTACAATGCTGGCGTCGAGTCGACCTTCGACTCCCAGTGGGACACCAAGTTCGAAGAGCCCTTCGCCGCTGTCGACCTGCCGTTCTACGCAGTGCTCGGCAACCACGACAACGGCGGCTTCCTGACCCAGTGGCTCGGCGACCTCTTTGGCGGGGCCGGCGCCGAGTTCGAACGCGGCGACTTCCAGGTCGCCTACACCCAATACTCGACCAAGTGGCACATGCCCGGCCGCACCTGGGACTTCGCCGACGGCCCGGCGCACTTCTTCGGGCTCGACACCAACGACATGGTCTGGAGCAAGCTCAACGAGGACGCCGAGTCGCGCACCCAGATCCAGGTCGACTCCATCCCCGGCCGGATCGACGCCTCGACCGCGACCTGGACCGTCGCGATGGGCCACCACCCCTACATCTCCAACGGCCGCCACGGCGACGCGGGCGAGTACGAAGGCCTCGAGGAGGACATCACCGACCTCGTCATCCCCGGCGGCTGGCTTGGTGACCTCAGCGGCGTCGTCACGGGCGACGGCGTCAAGGAGTCGCTCGACGACATCGTATGTGGACGCGTCGACATCTACTTTGCGGGCCACGACCACAACCGCCAGTGGCACGCCCCGCTCCCAGCCTGCCCGGGCACGACGTTCGTGGTGAGCGGTGCCGGCGCCAAGCTGACCGAGTTCAAGGGCGACCACCCGGCCCTCTTCCAGGACGACCAGAAGGCCGGCTTCTTCTGGGTCCACCTGAAGGGCAACGAGCTCAACGTCGAGGCCATCGACGAAGACGGCGCCGTGAACTGGAGTCACCAGGCCTATAAGTGATAGAGTTTCGGCGCATGTCATTTGGCCCCTTCTCACAAGCAGTCCGCTTCCCGACTCTCTGGGTCGCGACCGCCTTGTGTGCTGGCATCGCCTTCGCCGGATGCATGAACCTCGACCCCATCGAGCTGGCCTCACATTCCAAGCCGGCAGCCCCCGACGCCGCGTCGCCGGAGACCGACACCCCGACGGAGCCCTCCACCCCCGACGGGCCGTGGTATCCGACGACCCGCCGCTACCACATCGAGCTCACCTGGCGCCGCGCCCCCACGACCGAGCTGCCGACCGTCCCCGGGGGCGCCGTCGGCGATGCCGATGCGTCACCGGCCTCACCGACCAGCCCCGGATCGCCGTCGCTTCCGACCTCGCCAGAGTCCGCGAACCCCAGCGGCGAGACCGGCCTCCCCGAGCTCGACCCCGACTTCGGGACCGAGCTCGAGCCCGAGTTCGACTCCGGCCTCGGCACCGACACGACCCGCGAGCTCGGTCCACCGTCGGGCGCGGACCTCGACCTGCACTTCCTCCACCCCTTCGCGGTGGGTCGCGACCTGGACGGTGACGACTCCCCCGATGGCTGGTTCGATGTGCCCTTCGACGTGCACTGGGCCAACCCCAACCCGACCTGGGGCAAAGCGGGTGGCGACGACGACGGCCGCCTCGACCGCGACGATCGGTTCGGCCCCGGCCCCGAAGTAGTGAGCCTCGACCACTGTGAAGACGAGGGCTTCGAAATCGGCGTCCACGCTTTCACCGACACGCTCGGCACCCCGACCGAGGCCCGGGTCGATGTGTATCTCGATGGTGTCCGGACGTTTTCGATCGCGGCGCGCCTGCTCCACCAGGACTTCTGGGAGGTCGGCACGCTGCGATGCGACGGCCAGGTCGACCGCCATGACCGCATCATCCCATCCGTTGCCGTCACAGGGTCGACGCGTTGAGCACCGGGCTCTTGGCGGCCCTGCTGAGCCTCGCTGTGAGCGCCCCTGCTGACCCGCCCCGCGCCCCCCGCGCCCCAGCGGTGGCGACGCTGACGCTCACGCGGCTCGACGACACGGTCGCGTGTGGTGACAAGACTTCGCTCGTCGCCAAGGTCGAACATATCCTCAGCCGCGCTCCCTTCGTCGACGACGGTGCACCGCTCGCCTTCGTGGTCACGACCCGCAGGCGTGGCCGCGACTGGGAAGCCCGCCTCCAACTCACCGACGTGACGAACCCCAACCGCGTCAACGTCGGCGAGCGCCTCATACGCGCGCCTCGTCGGACCTGCGACGTGCTCGACGAGACCGTGGCGTTGGCACTCGCGGTGGCGCTCGATCCGCTCGCCGCCCTGACGGCCCCGCCAAGGCCGGACGAACCGTCTGAGCCACCCCGCCCGAGAGTGCATCGCCCAGCCGAGACCGAACAACGTTTCGCCCTGCCCCGCGCCCCACCCGAGTCGTCGCCGACCGAAGCCCAACCCGACACCGACCCGCCCCTATTCGCGCCGAGCTTCGGGCTCGAAGCCCTCATCGGCTTCGCACCCGACGTGACAGTCGGCCCAACGCTTGGCGTCGCGGCGAGGTTCTCACCATTCTTCGTCGAGCTCGCAGCCCACATTCGCACGTCGGTCGCGACCGACCTCGGGCCCACCGCGGTCGCCGTCTTTGCGCCCACCGCCTCGCTCGGGCTCTGTGTTGGACCCGAGACACTCGGCGCCTGCCTCGGCATCGAGGGCGGAGCCTTCACGGCGTCCGAGCAGACGAGCACGACCCGCCCCCACGCCGCGCTGACAGCCTCGTTCTTCGCGTCGCTTGGCGCGACCCGCCTATCGGCGCTCGTGGGCGTGCCGCTCGGCCGCCAACGCCTCATCCGGGACGGCGCGGAGGCCTGGGAGATGCCGGTCGCCTTCTTTGGGCTCGCTGTCGAGTGGACACCCCGCCGGGGACGGGAGACGCCGACAAAACAAGGCGATTGGTGACGGATGAGCGACCGTCTTCCCAATCGACCTCCGATGAGCGCCCTGCCCCTCGCCAGCCACGACGTGTCACCGACACGTGAAGTCGCAACCCGCGACCGCTCAGGTGCGTCTCATGCTGTCACCCAACGCGAGCGCTTCGAGACGATCTACCGGGCCGAGCTCGCCTGGGTCCATCGCACGGTCGTACGACTCGGGGCCCGCGAACGCGACGTCGAGGACCTCGTCCACGATGTCTTCATCGCGTTCTATCGAACGCTCGAGACCTACGACCCGAGCCGGCCGCTACGCCCCTGGCTCTTTGGTGTCGCCTTCCGTGTGGTCAACGACTACCGCCGTAAGGCCTCGTTTTCACGGGAACAACCTGATGCCATCCCGGCAGATCACAGGGTCGCCAGAACCATCGCAGCGGATGATTCGGTCGAGCGCAACGAGAAGCGCCGACTCATCCTCGCGGCCCTTGAAGAGCTGCCGCTCGAACAACGCGCTGTCTTCATCGGCGTCGAGCTCGATGAGACGCCTGTCCCCGAGCTGGCGGACGCGCTCCAGATCCCGCAGAACACCTGCTACTCGCGGCTCCGCCTCGCCCGGGCCCGCTTCGCAACCACGATCGAGCGCCTCGCCGACCGACCCCGACCGCCCGAGGGGGCCTCACAATGACCATGCAGACGGAAGAGACCACGTCATCTCAGGCTGACAACACCCTGCCGCCCGACGTGCGCGACCTGCTCACCGCCGAGAAGGTTCTGCCGCCAGCTCCAGACGGGGCCGACGCGCGAATCTGGGCACGTATCGAGTCTTCGCTCGGCGCACTCGGTACGCCCGCGGCAACCGCGACCGCCGCGGCGCCGACCACCTCGGGGTGGCTCATTGCGGGCGGCCTGGCGGCGGCGGCGCTTGTCACCCTGGCGGTGGTGATGTTCACCACATCAGGAACAGAGCCCGATCCCACGGCGCCCTTTGCTGTAGGGACACAGCTTGCTGTGCCCACCCAAACGCCCGCAGCCACGCCCACGCCCGCACCCACACCCGCCGCCACACCCGCGCCCGCGCAATCGCCCACGCCGACGCAAGCGCCCACGCCCGCGCCCGAGCCCACGCCCACACAGGCGCCCGCGCAAGCGCGCTCGCCCTCGCAATCGCCCACGCCCGAGCCCGCGCCCACGCTCGCGCCCGAGCCCACGCCCACGCCCGCGCCCACGCAAGCGCCCGAGCCCACCCAAGCGCCCACACCCGCCGCCGCGCCCCCTCGACCGCCCTCCGACCCCATCGCCGAACGCAAGATCCTCACCCGAGCCCAGGTCGCGATGCGCTCCAATGACGCTGCGACCGCACTGAGCGCGGTTGCCGAGCACCAACGCCTCTACCCACGCGGCGAGCTCGCCGAAGAACGCGAGAGCCTCGCCATCGTGGCACTACACGCCAATGGCCAGACCGAACGCGCCCGCGACCGGGCCACCCGCTTTCGTGCCCGCTTCCCGAACAGTATCTACGCTACCGCTCTCGAACGCCTCGGCCTCTGAGCCTCGGCTTGAGGCAAGTCCGCGCGCAGCAAGCGATCTCAGTTTGGCTCACTTCGGCTCAATTCGGCTCACTTCGGCTCGACACGCTCGTACTCGAACTCGAGGCCCGCTGCGGTCCGCAGGTCCCAGTCGAAGTAGCAGATGATGAGCATCCGGTCGGCCGTGCGATCCATGTCGCTCAGCACGTCACACGGGTACACGTCCCCGCCGTTGTTTCCGTAGGCGCCCTCGGGCTTCACCTTGTCGATCTGGATGAGGACCCGATTCTTGAAGACACACCGGATCTCACCATCGAGCGTGGCCGCCAGGCTCTTGCCATCGGGCTTGCCGGTGATGGACTCGTGGTACCGCGTGCCGTCGATCTTGATGGTCGATGCGAACTCCGGCGTCTTCGACTCGCCGACGAACTTCCACGTCCCGGCCATGTCAGTCTTGCCGCGCGAGCAGTCGTTCTTCAGCGCGAGCGCCTTGTACTCCTCCATGATCCGCTTGGTCGAATCGTCGGGTCCCTTGGCGCTCGGTCCGCTCGGCGACGCGTCCGACACCGCGGCTGGCACATCGTCCGGCGTCACATCGGAGAAACGTTCGACCGCGACCGGCTCTGCGACCTCCGTCGGGGTCGGCTGGCTTGCCTGGCTGCTGACGACGACCGGCTCGGCCGACGCGCATCCGAGCGGGAAGACCAGGGCGGACACCATCCACGACATCCACAAAGTCCGGCTGTTTCGAAGCTTCATCGGGGCACCTCAAAGGGCTCTGGAATCGTTGCGCTCGAGCACCAACCCGCCGGAAGCGACGAGCATTCTCAGGTGACTCTTGAAGGGTTCATTCGCAGGCGGCATCGGCAAAGCCAGCACCTCGTCGAGCGTGAGGAGCTCGAGAGCGTCAGCGGCCAGCGGCCGAGGCGTCTCCCCCGGTCGTGCGCGCGCCGCGTAGAAGAGTAGCAGGACTTCGCGTTTGGGGTAACGGTGATACGAAAACGTGAGTGACTTCAAACTCTCCACAACGATTCCGAGCTCTTCGAGGAGCTCCCGCTGCAGCGCCTCCTCGGGACTCTCACCGGCCTCGACCCCGCCACCAGGCAGCTCCCAACTCCCGCCGAGGTGGACACCTTCAGGCCGCCGCGTCACGACGTAGGTCGGCTTGCCGGCGCGCTCGCCGCACTCGACGAGCCCTACGACGATGATACGAATCCCGGCCCCAACCATCAGCGCGACACCGCTGCACAACCGGCTTCACGAAAACGTGCCGACAGCTCCATGACCCGCTTGATGAAGCGTTGGCGCGGCGGCGCGGCCTTCCTCTTGAAGGCGCGGTCGGGGTCCCGAGCACCCGCAGCGTAGGCGGACAAAGCGTACACGACATCCCCCTCGTAGCGGCGCATGAGCCGCCCCAGCAACCTGGCGCCACACTCGAGATTCTCATCCGGGTCATACAGGTCGCCACACTTCAGCCTCTGCCCCGTCTTCGGCATGACCTGCATGAGTCCCCGCGCCCCGACCCGACTCGTCGCCCCCGGGTGCCACTTCGACTCGACTGTGGCCACCGCCGCAACCACCGCCCAGTCGAGCCCGTGGCGTTCGGCCGCCTCTTCAGCGAGCCCGAGATAGAGCCCGCAGCCGGCCTTCGGGCTGGCCGGTCGGGGCGGCGCCGACGCACACCCGACGAGCATGGCGAACGCGGCGAGCACGACAAGCGCCGTCGCAAACCGATCGACGTGCCGACAACCCTTCATCCGGCCTGGGCCGTGTTCTCGATGAAGAAGGTCTCGAGCGTCGTCCCGCTGACCGAGAGGGCGTCGAGCTCCGTCCGGTCGAGCGTCTTGACCACCCGCCCCGCGTCGATGAGCACGATACGGGTACAAAGCCGCTCGAGCACATCGAGGATATGCGACACGAGCACGATGGCCGTCCCGCGCGCCAGCTCTTCGCGGATGACCGCTTTGACCTCGGCGGCCGCACGTGGATCGAGACCGTTGAGCGACTCATCGAGGATGAGCAGCGGCGGCGCCCCGATGAGAGCCGCGCAGATGCTGAGCTTACGCGCCATACCCTCGCTGTACTCACGCGTCATGCGGTGCTGCGCCTCGGTCAGCCGAAACCGCCGCAACAGCTCGTCGATGACGAGTCCAACGGTCTCTTTCGGAACGTCACGAATCGCAGCGACCAGCTCGAGCAGCTCTCGCCCCGTGAGAAACGGGAAGAGCTCGATGTCCTGCGGCACGTAGCCGACCGCACGTTTGGCCGCGAGTGGGTCTTTCAGGATGTCGAGCCCACGGACGAAGACCTCGCCCTTGTCCGCCAACAGCTGGCCGGTGAGGATCTTGACGGTCGTCGACTTGCCCGCGCCGTTGGGCCCGATGAGGCCGAGCAGCTCGCCCTGCCCCACGTCGAAGGTCACGCCGTCGACGGCGACCGTCGCGCGAAACCGTTTCTCGAGGCCGCGGATGGACAACACGTTCTGCCCGTTCGGCCCATTCGGCCCGTTCTGCCCTTTCGGCTCTACCGGAAAACCCGACTCGCTCATCCCAGCGCTCCAAGTCCAAGGGCCCCAGCACTCACCACGAGCCGCCACAACGTCGCGACCAGCGCCACACGTGAATGCGCCCCGTCGCGTTGCAGCATGTTCGCGAGCACGTGACTCGACACGACGAGCGTCGCACTGACGACGAGCCCCAGGCCAAAAACCAACAACGTCGCCGCGAGGTCGCCGGTCGTCGCAACCGCGATCGCCGTGAGGATCGCCGCGTACAACGGATAGATGGCCGAAGCCACGAGCCGCCCCAGCCGCTCCATCGCGAGGTGAGTCGGCAACGTGCGCTCGAGCGAGCCGGCCGAGAGCTCACCCGCCAACCGGAAGGCCGACGTGATGAGGACACCGTTCATGACGACGAGCGCCGTGAGCGCGGTCACCACGACCGAGCCGCCCTCGGGCACATCGTGGACTATCTTGAAAACGACCGCCGCAAAGACCACCAGCAGGATCCGGTCGAGCCGGTAGCGCCGCCGCAACTGTCTGATATCGCGCTGGAAAAACGGAACAACCCCGACTGGCAGCCAACGCGCGAACCACTCTCCAGGCACATGTCGCCGGATGCCGTCCTCACGATAGGGCGGCGGCACGTCGACCTCGGTGAAGCGCGGCAGGATCCGATGCAGCGACGACTCAGCGATGGAACGCGCGGCGCGGAAGGCCAGGAAGGCGAGCAACAAAGACCCGCCGAGGACCCAGGTCACAACCTCGCCCTTGCCCCGGAAGATCCCGTCCCTCAAGAACAAATCCAGAAAAATCCCGAGCACTAGGATGACCAGCAACCCGACCGCAGGCGCGTAAACGAGGAGGGCGGCGTCGCTCTGGATGGCCGCACCCGCGAGGATCTTTCGCAGATCCGAGCCGTCCGACAAGAGGCTCTTGCCGCCCCACAGGTGCAAGAGAATCGCAACCGGGATCCCGATGACGAACATCAGGACGCCGAACAACCAGGCGAAGTTCGAGGCCTTGGCCTGCCCCTCGAGTGCCAGGCCGAGCGCGTAGCCGAGCGGCAAGAGGAGCAGCGGCGCGTGTAGGAAGACCGCCCGGATGAAGAGGTCGTTGAAGCGCACCCGACCCGACAGCGGCAGCGCTTGTAGGAACCGGCTGTCCGGCGCGCGAAAGAAGACCTCGAAGGTGGTGTAGCTGTAGACGAGGGCGAGCAGCGTCCCGAACATGAAGGACCGGTCGCGCACCGCGACCTCGATGCCATCGATCCCTTCGGTGCCGTCGCTCTGCGCCATCGCGCGGCCACCGACGATCAGCGCGAAGAGCGCGAGCCCCACCACGGCGAGCACGGCGACCAGCACGGCAGGACGGTCGAGCCGCCGCTTGAGCGCGCGTATCCGGAAACCAAGCAGGGTTGAGGTCTTCATCGGCCTGCCCCGGATATCAGGA
The DNA here is from genome assembly GCA_942493285.1 of uncultured Myxococcia bacterium. GTDB lineage: Bacteria > Myxococcota_A > UBA9042 > PHBI01 > PHBI01 > WYBB01. The sequence goes on along the minus strand of OW818691.1, from coordinate 2,011,578 downwards.
ACGGCCGTCCCCCGCCACTTTCCTTCGCCCAACCGCAAGGGCGGTCGCAAAGTCGGGGCTTCTGAGGAGACCAGGAACGAAGGAAACCAGGAGCGGCACGAAACCACTGGCAGTTCAGGGGTCTCTTCGTGGGCTCCTCGTTTCCTGCTTTCCTGAGAAATCCTTCCCATTGGATGGTTTCTTGGAACTTGCGGTTGCCGTGGCCCATCCGCCCTCAGCTGGATGGCCTCGCGCATCGGCCGCGCTCCCAACAGACGCTACTTACGGGCGGTCCCGAGCCGTGTATCCACGCCGCGTGCGGGTGTCCCTTTCATATAGCGCTACAGCCGTGTTAGCCCGGCTTTGTGGCGACCGACCCCAGCCAGGAGCCCGCGCAGACATCCTCCCTCGTCGAGGTGGCGCTCTCCGTACCGCTGCCCATCTTCTTCACCTACCGTGTCCCCCCCGGCATGTCCGCGCCCGCAGGCGTACGTGTGCGTGTCCCCTTCGGGCCACGCCGCCTCATCGGCGTGGTCTTCGGCCCGGGCCGACCCGAGTCGGTCGTCGGCCACAAGCTACGCGCCATCGACGCCGTCCTCGACCCCGAGCCCATCATCGACGCGCAGGCCCTGACGCTGGCCCGCTGGCTCGCCGACTACTGGTTCGCCCCACCCGGCGAGGCCGTCTCGCTGCTGCTGCCACCGCGGATGGCCGAGGGTGAGGACGCCCCGACCCTGCGCTCGACGCTGTATGTCCGCCTCGTCCCCGCTCCTTCTCCACCCGAGTCACCGACAGATGATGCAGCCGCCCCGGCAGAGCCCGAGCTGAAGACCAGACCAAAGGCCAAGCCGCGCCAGCTCTCCGAGAAGATGGCCGCCGCCCTCGAGTGGCTCACCAAGAACGGCGACGCCACGGCCGACACGCTGCGGTCCGCGACCGGCATTACGCTGGACACCTTGCGCCGCCTCGCCGACCGCAACCTCATCGTCCTCGACTCCGAGACCCGCTTCCGCGACCCGCTCGCCGGGGTCTCGCTCGCCGGCCTCCGGACACCCGGCGGCACCCATCCGCTCACCCCCGCCCAGCGTGTCGCCGCCGACACCGTGGCCGCCTCGTTCGGCACCTACAAAGGCTTCCTGCTGCACGGCGTGACCGGCTCGGGCAAGACCGAGGTCTACCTCGACCTCATCGAGCGCGCCCTGGCCTCCGGCATGGGCAGCATCGTCCTGGTCCCGGAGATTGCGCTGACGCCTCAGCTCGTCTCCCGATTCCGCGCGCGGCTCGGCGAACGGGTGGCCGTTCAACACTCCGGCCTCGACCCGCTCGCGCGCCATGAACAGTGGCTTCGAATCCGGTCGGGCGAGCTCCCCGTCGTCGTCGGCGCCCGCTCGGCGCTGTTCGCCCCCTTGCCCAACCTCGGCCTCGTCGTCGTCGACGAGGAGCACGAACCCTCCTTCAAGCAGGAGACCTCGCCGCGTTATCACGCCCGCGACCTCGCCCTCGTCCGCGGCAACATCGCCGCCTGCCCCGTCGTCCTCGGCTCCGCGACCCCGTCCCTCGAATCGTGGACCAATGTAAAGCGCCACAAGCTGACCCGGCTCTCGCTCCCCGAGCGCGCTCACTTGAATCGTCCGCTGCCCGAGGTCGAGCTCGTCGACATGCGCCCTGAGCGCGAACGGCCGGCCGCCCCAGCCGCTCATCCCCCAGCCTCGACAGCCGCCCACACCGGGCCGAGCCCCGACCCGCTCTTCTCCTCACAGCTCCTGAGCGCCATCGAGTCCAACCTCGCCTCGGGCGACCAGACCCTCCTCTTCCTCAACCGCCGTGGCTACTCGAGCTTCATTCAGTGCAAGACCTGCGGCAGCACGCTGGACTGCCGGTCCTGCAGCGTGACCTACACCTGGCATCGCCAGCGCCAGCGCCTCGTCTGCCACTACTGCGACGAGTCGCGCCCCTTCCCGCCCGCCTGCCCACGCTGCAACCGTAAGGATCTCGCGGACCTGGGCCATGGCACCGAGCAGGTCGAAGAGCGCCTGCAGCACCTGTTTCCCGACGCCGCCATCGCGCGAATGGACAAGGACACGACCCGCGGCACCGCACTCGTGAAGCTGCTCTCACGTTTCCGTAAGGGCGACATCGACGTGCTCATCGGTACCCAGATGGTCGCCAAGGGCCACGACTTTCCACGTGTCACCCTGGTCGGAGTGCTGGCGGCCGAACACGGCCTCGCCTTCCCCGACTTCCGCGCGTCGGAGCGGACCTTCCAGCTCCTGACACAAATCGCTGGCCGGGCCGGCCGCGCCGAGCGCCCCGGCCGCGTCATCGTGCAGACGCGGATGCCCGATCACTACGCCATCGCCAAGGCGGTCCATCACGACGTCGAAGGCTTCCTCGACCTCGAGACGGAGCTCCGAGCAGCGCGTGGTTTCCCTCCGACCACCCACCTCGCCCTCTTCCGGGTCTCGGGCCGCGACCTCGACGAGACCGAGGCCACCGCCCGCCGACTCGTCGCCCATCTGCGAGAGCACCTCGTCGGCACCGCCAGCGTGACCGATGCGCAGCCAGCCCCTATCGAGCGAGTCAAAGATCGGTTTCGTTTCCAGGTCTTACTGCGCGCTCGTGAACGCCGCGACCTGCGCCGGGTCCTCGACCAGACCCGTGAACACTGGAGCGCCCGCCTCCCAAGCCACCTCCAGATCGCGCTCGACGTCGACCCGCTCGCCTTCCTATAGAACGACAGATTGCCCGCGAAAGGCCCGACCTCGACTGGCCCCAGAAACGACAAAGCCACCCGAAGGTGGCTTGTCGTGCATCAAACTCCGTCAGGAGCAGATCAGCAGGTCACTTGCCGCGAGCGACGTAGTCGACCGCGAGCTCGAGCTCTTCCACCAAGGCGCCCTGGCCCTTGCCGTCGAGCCGCAGGCCCGACCACTTGCAGGGCCACGCCTGGTAGAAGTTGTAGGTGACTTCGGGCTTGGTCTTGTCGTGGTTGTCCGACAACACATGGATGGAACCGTTGCGGCGCTGGACGTTGCCGGCCATCGCGTCGTGGATCCACTTCCAGAGGTCGGTGTTCGAGATGACGCCCTTGGTCAGCTTCAGGTTGCCGAAGCGGTAGATGCCCGGGCGCTTGTGAGGGTGGGTGTCGAGGCTGTCCTTGTACTCGATCTGGTCGATTTCGACGTCGACACCATCGAACTTCTGGAAGGCGAGGACACCAAGGCCCTCGATCTCGACGTGGAAGGCGAAGTCGCCGTACGGGTCGAAGCTGCGGCGACCGGTGCTGGCACCCTGGGCCGACGAGCCCGGCGTCTTCTTGGTGTCGCGCGGCAAGAACGTCTGGGGCGGCTTGGCGAGCCGGATCGGCCCGATGCGCGTAAAGACGGCGGGGACGAAGCGGTAGGTCGTGACGAGCCCCTTGACCGAGACCGTTCGCACCGCGAGCGGGACGCGCTTGCCTGGCCCGGCCTGAACGATCGTGGTCGTCGTGAGCTGCGTGACGGTCGTCTCGCGGATGAACGCGGGGTACGAGTACGGACGCGGAGGCGCCGCGGGCGGAAAGGCTTTCTTGATGGCTTGGTCGAAGTAGGACATCGTTTTCTCCGTGTTTCCCAGTGGGTCCGCGTGTTTCTCGCAGGTTGCCCGAAGTCTCTTCTTCTGGCCCCGCGGGCGGCGGGGTCTCCCAGGGCTGGTCGAACCAGTGAACCCGCGGAGTGCTTGGCGTCTTTATCGATGACCGACCCGGACGAACGCTACCAGTAAACCTGAGGTCCAGCAACTGGCGGCCGCTCCAGCCGAAGACACAAAGTCAGGCGGCCAGGAGCTCGGGGCGGGGCCGACGCGAGAACGCGACGACCTGCGTAGGGTGTCTTGTCGACCGCGGCCCGAGACGGCGAGGCGGCGCGCAACAACCCTGACTGGTGACCCCGAGGAACGGTGCAAATATGGGGCACGACGCCAGCGGATGCAAGCATCGAGAACGTTTGCGCATCGCCTTGCCCTCAACCCCGCCTGCATCAAGCTCGCGCGACGAATTCGGCAGGTCGAACCGCGATTGGACATTTTTGATTTGATTCGGTAGACCCCGCCTCTCAATCTCGCCCCACGGGAGGGCGATCGCACACGCGGCGAACCCACCCAACGTGACCCAACGGTGCGTGCCCGGCGACGGGCGTGACGAGCAGGAGCCCATCGGATGTCCAGCAAAGCGACGACCCCTCGAACCGCCATTGGCGTCCGGCCGCTCCAAACCCGGTGGGCCTCCGCCCTGCTGACGTTCGGGCTGGCACTCGGCGGGCTCACGGCTTGCTCCGACGACACACCGAATCCAGGGGGCACCTGCGCCCCGGGCGACAGCATCTGCGCGGGCCAGTTGCCACGCCTGTCGACCCAGCCCACCGACACCCTGCTCGAGATCGTCGACGCAGGCATGGCGGCTGGCGAGACCCAGGTCCGCACCATCCGGGTCATCAACGTCGGCACCCGCACCCTGTCGCTCACCGACGTCAAGCTGGAATACACCGCCCCGCAGGGCGCAGCCGATGGCAATATCCCCGCCTTCCGCCTCATACCTCTCGCCTCGACGCTCCCGCTCGGCATCGAATCTTTCGGTGGCGCCGAGTTTCCGCAGGGCGTCGACATCGCCGTGGAATACACTAAGCGCGGCGACTCGCTCCAGCGTGAAGCCACCCTCGTCTTGACCTCCAACGACCTCTTCTTCGCCGACGGCGAGACCCGCCTGACGCTGACGACGGCAGTCGGTGCGCCGAGCCTGACCGTCTCGCCCAACCCGGTCGACTTCGGTCTCGTCCCGCGCAACGACGAACCCGTCGCCCGCACCCTCAACCTCATCAATACCGGTCCTCGTGCCCTCAATGTGACCGGCTTCAAGACCCGGCTCGACGGCCGCTTCGGCTTCCGTGGCCAGGGCTTCGATGTCACCGGGGCGGACGCCTTCCTCGGCATCGACCTCGAGGACCCGATCGTGGTCGAGGCCGGCGAGTCGCGACAAATCGAAGTCACGTTCCTTTCGGACTCACCGAGCCCAGCTCAGGGTGAGCTCATCGTCTTCTCCGACGACCCGACCTCGGGCGCGGACGGCCTCGCCGTTGCGCTCGTCGCCAACAAGAGCGGCCCCTGCATCGACGTCTCGCCCCGCCGCATCGAGTTCGGCGGTAAGGTCGTCGGCTCGGTCTCGACCATCGACTTCGAGATCAGGAGCTGCGGCACCGAGGCGCTGAGCATCTCGAGCCTCGCCTGGCAGGCTGCCAGCTCGCCCGACTTCGAGTTCGACTTCTCGCGCCTCCCGGCAGGCTACGAGTCCGGCCCGAACCCCGGCAACCCCCTGTCGATCCCGGTCAACAACTCGGTCGTCGTCGGCGTGACCTTCGTCCCCGACGGCGTCAACCCGCGCGATGCCGACAACGTGCCTATCCCGGACGAGGGCGTCGTCCTCATCGGCTCCAACGGCTTCGAGTCCAAGGTCGAGGTCCCCGTGCGCGGCGCAGGCGCCGAGGTCGAGTGCCCGACGCCGGTCATCATCGTCGAGGAGGGCGAGGAGGTCATCCCGCAGACCGTCATCCACCTCGATGGCCGCCAGAGCTTCGCCCCCTTCGGTGCCATCCGCGACTACTTCTGGTCGGCCACCGCACCGGAAGGCATCGATCGCCTGACCCTCATCCCGAGCTTCACCGACCCGCGTCCAGTGACCGAGCTGAACGCGGTCGGCCTCTACACCTTCACGCTCCGGGTCCGCGACGAGTTCGGCAACTCGTCTGGCAACGCCAGCTGCCCCGACGCGACCTACCAGGTCCTCGTCCAGCCCGACCAGGCCATCCACATCGAGCTCACCTGGCTCACCCCGGGCGACGGCGACCAGACCGACACGGGTGAGGGCAACGGCTCGGACCTCGACCTGCACTTCGCCCACGAGAACGCACGTGGCCCCGACCTCGATGGGGACGGGTCGCCGGACCCCTGGTTCGACAAGAGCTGGGACGTGTTCTGGTACAACAAGAACCCCCAATGGGCGAGCTTCGACCCGGCCGTGCGCGACGACCCGAGCCTCGACCGCGACGACGTTGACGGCGGCGGTCCGGAGAACATGAACCTCGCCATCCCGGAAGACGGCGTCACCTACCGCATCGGCGTACACTATTGGGATGACTGGGATTTTGGCCCCGTCAACGCGACCGTCAAGGTGTTCCACTACGCCGACGAGGTCTACAACGCGACGTTGAACAACATGAACCGGCTCGACATGTGGTGTGTCGGCGAGATCCTCTGGCCGACCCCGGCCGTCACGCGCTGCGCCGACGAAGGGCAACCCGAGGCCTTCACGCCGAACTACGTGAACATGTTCTTCCAGCCGTTCTGACCTTTCGGTGCAAGACCACATGAACGTCACCGCGTTGGCCGCCCTTGGCCTATCGCTGACGCTCGCCTCCTGCTCTTCGATGCAGCAGAGCGCGACGTCGGCCGACTCAGACCCGGCGGGCCAGACAGGCTCCAAAGGCACATCACTCGAGAACATCGAGCGGCGTGCACACACGGACGTCGAGCCCCGACCGCCGACCCATGTGGGGCACGAGCTGCTGGTCGGTGCGACCATCCTCACGGCCACCGGCCAGACCTATACGCCAGGTTGGTTGCTCATCACCGATGGCCGCATCGCAGCGCTGGGGGCGGGCGAACCACCGGCCGCCATCGTCCCGGCCGAGGCGCGGCACTTCGACCTGAAGGGGCGCTTCGTGACGCCAGGGCTCATCGACGCGCACTCCCACCTCGGGGTCTACCCGTCTCCTCCGCTCGGGGCCAACCGCGACGGCAACGAGATGACGAGCCCGAACACCGCCGGCGTCTGGGCGGAGCACGGCTTCTGGCCCGGCGACCCCGGCCTCATCCGTGCGCTCGAGGGCGGCGTGACGACGCTGCACGTCCTGCCCGGCTCGGGAAACCTCATCGGTGGGCGCGGCGTGACCGTGACGCTCGATCGTACTCGTGGCGCTCGCGCGATGCGTTTCCCGGGGGCACCCGACACAGTGAAGATGGCGTGTGGCGAGAACCCGAAGCGGGTCTACGGCGGCAAGGGCTCGGCCCCGATGACACGGATGGGCAACGTGCGCGGCTACCGCGAGGCTTTTGCCAATGCGCGTAAGTGGCTTCGTGAAAACGGAAAAAAAGACTCGGACGAGGTCGGCCGCGACCTCGCGATGGAGTCGCTGGCAGGGATCCTCGAGGGCCGGATCCTGGCGCAGGTCCACTGCTATACCGCGCAGGACATGCTGAGCTTTCTGGGGGTCGCCGACGAGTTCGGCTTCGAGGTGAGGGCCTTCCATCATGCGCTGGAGGCGTACAAGGTTCGAGACATCCTGAGCCGACGCAACATCGGGGTGGCGACCTGGGCCGACTGGTGGGGCTTCAAGCTCGAGGCGTGGGACACGGTCGATGAGGCTGCGGCCCTCTTATCGGAGAGCGCCGTGAAGGTCGCTATCCACTCCGACTCGAGCGAGGGCATCCAGCGCCTGAACCAGGAAGCGGCCAAGGCGTTCTACGCCGGCAAGAACAAAGGCGTCGGCGTCGATCGCGACGAGGCGCTGCGTTGGATCACCGCCAACCCCGCGTGGATGCTGGGGATCGAGGCCGAGACGGGCACCCTCGAGGTGGGCAAACGCGCCGACATCGTCGCCTGGGACAAAGACCCGTTCAGCGTCTACGCCAAGGCCGACAAGGTCTGGGTCGCTGGCAAACTGTTGCTCGACAAGGCCTCGGGACTCGTGCCCGAGGTCGACTTCACGCTCGGCCTCGAGGTGATGCCGTGAAGACGATCACCAACATCGCGCTCGCTGCCCTCGGCTGCGTCGCTTCCCTGGTCGTGACATCGGTCGCCTCGCCGGCCTTCGCGCAGGAGGGCAGTGCGCCTGGATGCATCGTCCTCACCGGGGCGACCGTCTACGCGCCTGGGGCAAAACGTCTCGAAAACCAAGACATCCGCATCGAAGGCGACCGCATTACGGGGCTTGGCGTCGGCCTGCCACAATCGGCGTGCCGGGCCATCGATGGCAGGGGCAAGGTCATCACGGCCGGCTTCATCGACGCGTGGAGCACGATGGGGCTCGTCGACATCGACGGCGAGGCCTCGACGGTCGACACCGACAACAAGGCGCTCCACCAGGACGAGCAGAACGCCATCCGCGCTGCCGTCCGCACGTCTCTGGGCTTCAACCCGCGGTCGGCTCCGATCCAGGTCGCGCGGCTGGCCGGCATCACGTCGGCAATCGCCTTCCCGACGGGTGGGCTGATGTCTGGTCAGGGCTTCTGGATCGACCTGGCCGGGGCCAGCCGCAAGCAGTCCATCCAGAAGGATCCGGTCGGCCTCATGGTGAACCTCGGGGCCCGCACCGAGTCGCGCGCCACCAGCCTCTTTGCGCTGGATGTAGCGCTGCGTGAGGCCGAGCTCTGGCGTCGTCACAAGGGCGCCATCGAGAAGGGTCAGCGTATCCCGCTCCTGAACAGCGCACTTGATCTGGAGGCCCTGGGCGAGGTCATCGCGGGTCGTCTGCCGCTCGTCGTGAGGGTCGATCGGGCGGCCGAGATCGAGAGCCTCTTCGAGGTATTGGACACGCTCGAAGGTCGCCCCATCGCGTCGGGCGCCGCGCGTTCGGGCCGCCTCGTGCTGGTCGGTGCTGCCGAGGCCTGGTTGCTCGCGGGCGAGCTCGCGAGACGTAAGGTCGCGGTCATCCTCGACCCACTGCTCTATGGTCCGGGCAGCTTCGATCAGCTCGCGGCCCGGCGTGATCACGCGGCTCTTCTTTCGAAGAGCGGGGTCGAGGTCATGATCTCGGCCATGGACACCCACCTGTCGAAGAAGCTTCGGCAGCTCGTCGGCAACGCCATCCGCGAGGGGCTCTCCTGGGAGAGCGGGCTCATCTCCGTCACCGAGACCCCGGCCGCCGTCTTCGGTCTCAAGGACCACGGGCGCCTGGCCGTCGGCGCCAAGGCCAACCTGGTCGTGTGGTCAGGTGACCCCTTCGAGCTCTCGACCCAGGTCCAGCACCTCTTCATCGGGGGCCGCGAGGTGGCGCTGACCAATCGGCAGACCGAGCTCTTCGAACGCTGGCGTTCGTTGCCAGCCAGGTAGACACCCGCCGGCTGGATGACCGTTACTCCAACGCCGGAACCGTCGCATGTGTCCGATTCAGGCGCAGCGTGCCTTTGTCGCCCAGCTTCGACTGGCGAGCTTCTTGCTGCATACTCGTGCGACACCACCGCCGAGGTCACCCAGCCTCGGACTCTCGTCGTAGGGGATTCACCATGCATCGCCCAAATCCTGCAGACCCTGAAGACCACGCCGACCGGACCTTCGTGTCTCGAGCCCTCTCGCGCGCGGCCCTGGTCGCCGCCCTGATCACCACATCGACGCTGGCCACGAGCGCGTGTGCACCCGACACCATCATCCGACGCACCGCCTTCATCAACGCCCCGCAGTCGCCGGTGCGTGAAGGTCTGCCGCTCGAAAAAGGACAGGTGCGGGTCACCGCCCACCTCAGCGGGGCCAACACCTCCAACACGGGCAGCTACTTCTTCTTCGAGCCGGGCTCGGCCGAGGTCGGTGACCCGGGCGTGCTGATCCCCGACTTCCAGCTCGGCGCCAGCTTGTGGGCTGGCCTGCCCGGCGGGCTCGAGTTCGGTGGCCAGTTCCACTACGCCTCGATGGGGTGGTCTGACCCCAACGTCGCAGGTGTCCTGCCCTTCCCCAACGGCCAGGAAGAAGACCTCTTCATCGGCGGGCTCGGCCTGCGCCTCAACGTCGACACGGGGGAGCGGCGTCTGGCGCTCGCCGTCATGGCCGAGCTCAACCTGGCGACCATCCCCGAGGCCATCTTCATCTGCGACAGCGACGACCCGTCGGTGTGCCGGGGAGAGCAGCTGGTCGGCGAAGAGGCCTATCGTTTCGATCGGATCGAACGCGAGAGCTTCTTTCTGCCCAACCTCGCCCTGCAGTTCGGCTGGAAGTTCGGCGATGAACCGGTGGCCGAGGCCGACCCGTACGGCGATCCGGAGAGCGTGGCGCTCGAGCCCGGGCGGCTCCGCTTCATGCCCTATATCCTGCTCGGCCTGCAGAGCAGCGTCACGAACACGGGCTTCGAGGACGACATCTCCACCCTGCCCGATGACTCGTTGGAGTCCATGTGGATGGGCTACCTCGGGGTCGGGATCGACGCGACCATCGAAGGCCTGGTACTCGGCACCTCACTCATCTTCCCCATCGAGGGCGAGGAGGCCATCGACTTCGGGCTGGTCTTCAACTTCCGGGTCGGCGCCCAGTTCGATTGACCCCACGAATGCCTCAAGCACAGGACTCAATCGTGGACCGGCCGGACGCGTGAGGCCTCGGTGATCGGCTGGCCGAGCTCGATGGCGAGCTGGGACAACGTGTAGCTCAAGACGTGAGCCCGGCGCTCGGCCTCGGAGCGTCCCTTGCTGGTCAGCATCGTCGCCGGCAGCTTGAAGAGCTTCTTCGTGAAGTGGTCGATCGAGAAGGCCATGTCGTCGAGCTCGCGGCGCTCTGCGAACGGATCCTCGTCGTGGAAGTAGCGGGCACCCATCCGCGAGCCGGTCGAGATGCAGCGGAAAATACCAATGACGCCCAAGGCTTCGAGGCGGTCCGCGTCCTGAAGGGCTTGGCCGAGCGGCGACTCGGGGACAGCGCCCCGCGAGTACGAGTGGTCGCGGATTGCGTCGCTGATCCGACTCACGGCTGCGTCTGAAAAACCGAAGGCCGGTAGCTCTCGGCGGGCCAGGTCCGCGCAGAGCTCGGAGGCCCGGGCGCGTTCGGGGCTGTCCTTGGGGACATTGACGATGTCGTGGAGCAGGGCCGCGGCGATCGCCTCGCGCGGGTCGACCTTGTTGGGTACCTCAACGCCAGCTCCGGTCGTCTGGACGTCCGTCGGGTCGCCGAGCGCGACGGCCCAGATAGCGACGCGTAAGCAATGCGTCAGGTCGTGGCCAGGGTCATCGTCCATCCGTTCACGCGCGAATTGCAGAAGTCGCGACAACGCAGGGTCGGCCGCGATGAAGGCCAGGAGCTCGTCGCGGGTCAGGGTTTGGGTGGGCGATGTATCCGATGCGATGCTCATGGATTTACCTTGATGCTCGAGTTACTCGATTGCAAAGACAACGATGTGTTCGGGGCGCCCCACCCTCCCCCGCCCGGCGTTTCGACGCGGATACGATCACCGGGCTCGAGCGGGGTCGGCTCACCGTCCCAGGGCGACCACCTTGCAAGTGACCCGCGACGGACGAATGCACGGCCGGGCGCACCAGGCTGGCCGCCGCAGAGGCCGGGGGCGCCCGCGGGACGCCAGGCGGCGAGCAGGGACACGATGCACGGGGCTTTGACCTCGAGCTCACGGATGAGCCCGTCACCACCGCGGTGCAGCCCTGGTCCACCCGAGTCCGGACGGATGGCGAAACGAACGACCCGCAGCGGCAGGCGGCGGTTGAGCACCTCGGGGTCGGTCGCCCGCGTGTTCGTCATGTGGGTCTGGCGGGCGCTGGTGCCGGCGCGTGTCGGGGTCGAACCATAGCCGCCGCCGAGCGTCTCGTAGAAGGACCAGTGGTCGCCGCTGGCAAGCTGGCCGCCGATGACGAGGTTGCTCATCGAGCCGGCCGAGGCGGCGCGGATCCCGAGGGCCGTGAGCACGAGGTCGACGATACGCTGCGAGGTCTCGACGTTGCCACCGACGATGGCGACACCATCGGGCGGGTTGAGCATGGACGGGTGGTGGGTCAGGATCTCGACAGGGACAAGCGTGCCATCGTTCATGACGGGGAAGGTCGGCGCGAGCGAAGACGAAGCGTCACGGGCGGTGATGGCGAGGCGGAGCGCATAGAGGACGGCCGCGCGCACGACGGCGCTCGGGGCATTCAGGTTGCCGGGATGGACCTGGTTGCAGGCGCCGAAGTCGAGTGTCAGGCCGTGGACACCGTCGCCCGAGAGCGTGTGGGTCATCCTCAGGTGCAGGCTGATGCCATCGAGGTCGTCGACGCTCTCGAGGGTGGTGAAGGGCTCGAACGACGACTTGAGCCAGGCCCGGGTAGACGCGGTGGCGGAGTCCCCGAGCGCCCGCATTCGCGCGACAAGATGTGAGGCCGGAGCAAGCGAGCGCAGGCGGCGCGCCATGTGGGCGTTGGCGGCGAGCTGTGCCAGCAGATCCGCAACGACCACCGCGGGTTGGCGTGAAGTCGTGACGATGGTGTGAAGGTCCAGGAGCTCGCCCGACCTGACGAGCGGAACCCGGCGCACGGCGAGCCCCTCCTCGGCGAGCGTGGTCGAGCGGCTCGGCATCGAGCCAGGTGAGATCCCACCGACGTCGACGTGGTGCGCGCGGCTCGCGCAGAAGAAACGAAGACCTTCGTGATGGATAGCGGTGATGACTGTCAGATCGGGCAGGTGTGAGCCGCCGGCCGCCGGGTCATTGGTGAGCCAGCTGTCGCCATCATGAGTCGAGTCGGCCGGGTGGAACGCGGCTACGTCGCGCACCGTGTCGCCCATGGCGCCGAGGTGGACCGGTATATGTGGGGCGTTGACGACGAGGTGGCCGGCCGGGTCGAAGAGCGCGCACGAGAAGTCGAGGCGTTCCTTGATGGAGACCGACTGGGCGAGTCGCTGCAGGATGGCCCCGCCCTCTTCGGCGATGGCGGTGAGGCGCGCCTGCCAGATGGCGACGGAATAAGCGTCGTCGACGGTCGATGGGTCGGTGACGGTGGAGGGCTCGGCTGGGGCGGCCGTAGAGGCACGCTCGACCCAGACCAGGTGGTCGTCGGCGCGCGCGCGCCAGCCGGCGGGGACTGCGATCGATGTGTGTTGGCCGTGCACAACCGTCGGGCCGACCACCGACTCGCCGGGGGCGAGGCCGAGCGTGCGGACGTCGAGCGAGTAGTCGTCGAGGCTGTGGCCCGACCCGGTCGCCGTCGCAGTCCCGAAGAGCGCACGGACCTCGATGGGAAGGTCGCGTACAAACCCGAAGCGGGACATCTGCGCCGCGGCGAGTCGGTGTTCGAGGGCGGCGAGGTCATCGCCGGCCACGAGGTCGACTACCAGCAGACCGTCGGTTCCACGCAGGACGCACACCAGCTCGAATCCCAGCGTCGGCGGGGTCGCAGCACCTTCGAAGCGCGCCAGGAGCTCGCCCACGAGCGCTTCCTTTGCGGCCTGGAGGGCCGCACCATCGTCGGCCATGAGCGCTTCGAGCGGCGTCCAGAGGGAGGTCTTCGCGGTCTCGCTGCGCGTCGCCAGAAGCTGACCAAAGGCGCAGAAGACCGGGGCTGCCGGATGGACCAGCACGGTGTCGAGGCTGAGCTTGTCGGCGACGAAGGCTGCGTGTTGACCACCCGCGCCACCGTAGGCGACGAGCGCCATCCGATTGTCATCGGCCAAAGCGTCCGCAGTGTCCGATGTGCGCTTGAGCGCGATGCCGCGGCTCATGGCGAGCCGCGTGATGGCCTGGGCCATGGTCTCGCGCGCGACGTCGAGGAACCGGAGAGCTGCCTCACCAGCGTCCGCCCCGTGAGTGGGAAGGTCGACGGCTTCCGAATGCAGCGGGATCGGGAAGTGGGCGGGGTCGATGAGGCCCGCGATGAGCGCGGCATCGGTCAGCGTGGGTGGCCCTCCCCGACCGTAACATTGGGGCCCGGGATTCGCGCCGGCCGAGCGGGGTCCGACCGCGAGCCGCACACCATCGCTCTGGAGGATCGAGCCACCACCTGCGGCGATGGTGTCGATCTCGAGCATCGTGCGTGAGAGCCGGACACCGGCAACCTCGAGCTCACCCTCGCGGCGGCGTGGCCCGTCCTGGGTCGTGACGAGGCAGACATCGGTCGAGGTGCCGCCCATGTCGAGACCGACGGCTCCCGCAAACCCGGCCAGGCGCGCGACCTCGAGCACGGCGAGCACGCCCGGTGCCGGGCCCGACAGGATGGCATCAGGGGCACGCAGGTCATAAGCCGGGACGAGGCCCGCGTCTGATCGCACGGCCAACGCGTCGGCCGGGATCTCGTCGTGGTTCAGGTGCGCCATGAGGTGTGGCGTGATGGCCGCGTCGACGAGCGTCGTCTCGATCCGCGCGAGGTAGCCGGGCTCGGGCGAGATTGAATGACCGAGCGCCACATGCAGGTGGGGCGCGGCCTCGAGGAGTCGTTCGCCGAGGCGTCGCTCGTGTTCTGCATCGTCCTCGGTGCCGGTGAGCGCGATGGCGACCGCACGAAAACGATGCAGGTCGAGAGACTGGATCGACAGGTCATGGCCATCGGCATCGACCCCGACCACGGCGGTGGCGAGGCTCGGCGGCCAGTCCTGGTCCGGGTCGAAGAGGTCTGGCCTGCGCATATCACGAAGTCGTGTGAGGTCTTCGAAGCCGGCGCTCACGAGCAATAACGTCGGGACACCCTTACGCTCGAGGAGTGCATTGGTCGCGACGGTTGTGCCGACGGTGAGCGTGGCCGTGCCAGCGAGTCGTCCGACGACCGCGCGGTCGGACGGAACCTTCGAAAATCGAAGTAATCGGCGCGGTGCGATGGCCAAGCCATGGGTGTCGCTGAGCGGCTCGAGCACCTCGACGACATCGGTGAAGGTGCCGCCGCGGTCGACATGGAGGGCGAGGACCCGGTGCCCCTGGGTCCCGGAACGCAAAACGGCCGAAGCCTCATCAGCTTCGACCGTTTGCGAGTGGGAGTCCCTGCTCTTCATAGAAGTGCTGGGTCTCCCGGACCCGAGTGGAATCTCAGCGCTTGACGAGATTCCAGGTGCCGCCCTTGGCGCTGCTCAGAGAGAGCGAACGCTGCTCGCTGCCCCACGAGAAGTCATAGACTTCGTCGGTCTGGTCCTGCGGGTGCAGGTAGAGGGCGCCACCGCGGAGCGACCACTTGCCCGACGAGGCGGTCGGGTTGCGACCTTCGCGGGTGAGCTCCATGGTGTAGGTCTTGTTGCTGTTGAGGTTGAGCGTGGTGCCGCCGTCGCTCCAGGTGCCGAGCAGAGCCTGCTCGTCAGGGGCGGCCGTAAAACCGGCGGGAGCCGCTTCTTTCTTCTCGCTGCTACCACAGGCCGAGAACGTAAGCCCAGCCGCCACCACCAAGAAACCCATCGTGCGGATCATCAGAACCTCCTAAAGTGGCCATTCGGCCAGAGTTTTCGGGTTGCCCCGAACCAGGGGCGGACCATACGGACAGAAGAGCCGAGCGTCAATGGACACAGCCCACATGAAGTGTCGAATGGTTCACGTTTCCGGAACCAAGGACCAGGGTCAGGTCCGGCGACCAGGCTTTTGCGATGCGCCGGTCCGAGAACAAGTCGACCTACGCCCGGCTGATGATGAGGTCTTGTTCGACCTGTTCGTCGAGCGGCCACGGGGCATGCAACGAGCGCCACGCGGTGACGGCTGCGAGCGGGATCACGAGTCGGTCTCCAATGGACCGTCGGCCCAGACCTGCCAGGGCGCCGTCGCCGGTTCGTTGCCGGTGCCGTGCGCGTCCGAGGTGTTGCACGCGGGGATCTGCGGCTCGACGTAGGCGCCGGTGCTCGAGTTGAAGCTCAACCGGCCAACCGCCGTGCCCGCTACGTCGGGGCTCTCCTTGGGGCACGCGCCGGTTCTCAACCCCTCGTCGTCGACGCAGGGCGACAGGGGAAGGTCCGGCGGCGCGGCGAATGCGGTCGACAGCAGCATCCAGCTCACGGCCACAATGACCCGTCGGCCAGCTCACGCGCCGCCGCCCCGAAAGCGGGTTCAGCGCGCCGCCCGCGCGACCGGCACGCCCCACGCGATGACGGGCACCAGGCCGCTCCGGTCGTCCACCACCCCGACCTTCGAGCCCTTGGGGAAAGCCCACTCGACGCTTGCTCGAACCGGGATGAAGGTCTTGCCAGTGGGTTTGCCCCCGTCGGTGGTCATGGCGAAGTCGAGCTTTCCCTCCACGATGACGATCATGCCGGGCTTGAGCGTTTTGGCGGTCGCCTCGTCGACGATGATGGGGCCCGTGCCATAGACGGATTTGGTCGTGCCACCCGAGCGGCAACGCTGCTGATAGGTGACCTCGAAGGTCGCGCCTGAGCGCACGACCCGGTCGATCTTGTCGGTCGACGTGCAGCCGGTCAGCACCTCGCGGGTGTCGGTGACCGGCGCGAACGACACGAGCCAGGCGCCCTCGAGCTCGCTCACGCGCGCCACGACCCCGTCGTCCCACCCGTTGGGAGCAGCGGCGAGCAGTTTGCGCTGGCCACCACGCCGCTGAGGCACGGCGTCGGGATCGAACTGCACGGGCTTGGGCAGCGCGTCGCCGAACGCGCCACCGCGGTGGCACCAGTTGCGCGCCCCCCGGGCCAGCATCAGCGTCAAGTCCTGCTCGGTCTGGCGCTCGAGCTCGCGCAGGGGCTTGGGCGAGGACAGGGCAGCCTGGAAGGCCTCGGCGAGGGTGGTGCGGCAAAACGTGAGGTCGCCGTCGTCGAAGTCGAACAGCATACGCTCATGTCGAGCCGCGCGCGCCGCCCATTGCCCAAGCCGCTCGATGATGACCTTGGCGAGCGGCGTGCGGCTGTCCCACGCGGCGATCCAGGCTTTCCGCTCGGCCGCCTGACTTGCTTGCCAGCTTGGACTCACGTCGCCGGCGCTGGCGTGCTCGAACGAGGTGACGCGCCCGGCGAGGGCCGCTACCACCGACTGCAGGAAGGCGGTGAGCTCGCGCGCTTCGGCCTCCTTGGCGGCCGGGAGCTGCGCGGTCGCGAGCGCCGTGCCGAGGTAGGCGCAATAAGGCAGGGACTGGAAGGTCACCTTGTGTTGGTACATGGCGTCGTACTGTCCGACGCATTCGCTCAGCAGGACCCGCAGCTCGTCCTCGACAGTGATCGCCTCACCCGCGGCCTCGCGCCGATCGAGATCGGCACTCCGGACGCGGACCTGAGTGCGGCAGAAGTAGCCCAGCACCACGTCGTCCGAAGGGCGAACCTCGAGCGGGGAGCAGTCGCTCGTCAGGCCGAGGCGCAGGCGGGCGAGCTGAAAGCGACGTGCATCCAACAGCTTGGGCTCCGATGGCCAGGACCCGAGCGACTGCGCGAGCACCTGTTCGACCTCGGGCGTGCTGAGGTGCGGCGCCTCGGCGCGCGCGTCCCCAGACGTCACGGCGAGGCCCGACGCCAGGACCAACAGGCCGAACAGGCGCCCGACGGCCCGCGTTGGACCGACGGGGCCGCCGTCGTGTCGGGCAGGAGCAGAGAGTGCATGCTGGGACAGGGGGCGCCGCGTTGAGGTCGACATGGCCTCCGGACCCGCACAGCAGAGCCGGTAAACCGACTCCCCGTGAAAGTCGCCGTCATGGCTCAGCGGGTGCGGCGGCGGCGGACGAGCAGCGCGGCGAGCCCGAACAGCGGCAGCTCGATCAGGCAGGCGAGGCCACCGACACAGCCACCACCCGTCGCCTTGCCGGCGATCGGGCCGGGGGCGCAGGTCTCGTCCGCGACGTCCACGAGGCCATCGCAGTCGTCGTCGAGGGTGTTGTCGCAGACCTCGGTGGCGCTGCCCTTCTGCGGGTTCTCGATGGAAGGTCCGGTGCCCGGTATGAACCACCTGTCCGAGTGGACGGCTGCTGCGGGTGAGCCGCTGCTCGACGCGGCTCACGACACACGCCACGTCCTCATCGCTAGGCGGGTCCTGCCGGATGACGCGCGCACTCTGTCCATCCACGCTCGCGACGAAGACCCCGTCGGGAACGAGTGCGTGTGCGTGCGGGTACAGCCCAAGCGCTGAGCCAATCTGCGTCAACCGAGAACTCGATCGCCCTGCCCACATGACGAGTTGGAGGGTTCACGCTTCCGGAACCCAGGACTTGGGTCAGGTCCGACG
This sequence comes from uncultured Myxococcia bacterium, assembly GCA_942493285.1. Taxonomy (GTDB): domain Bacteria; phylum Myxococcota_A; class UBA9042; order PHBI01; family PHBI01; genus WYBB01. Next base: position 1,993,708 of record OW818691.1, on the reverse strand, counting down.
ACCGGCGCCCGCGTCAGGAAGATGCACGAACATCGCCCTCACCGGGTCGGTGTCTTCGCCATAGATGTACGCGGGACCGAGCGCATGGCCGCGATCGAGGGCCTGGCCGGGAGGCGAGTCGAACGAGCTGCCGCGGTCACCACGCCAGTTGGCCATCTCGTTCTTCTGCTGAACCTCCCACTGCTGCTGCAAGAGGATGAGGTCCCCCAGCCGGTCAGGCAGGCGGGCCAGCAGAGCATAGAGGACGAGGCCCGTGCACTCGGCGTCATCGGTCGCGCGATGGGCGGAGGCGAGCGGGATTCCGAGTCGTTCGGCCACGGCCGAGAGGCGCTTGGAGCCCTCCGTCTTGTGGAGCTCACGCACGAAGATGAGCGGGTCCACGAAGTGGGTGCTCGGCAGGGTCACGCCGCACCGCTCGAGCTCGACCGTGACGAACGCACGGTCGAAGGCGAGGTTGTAGGCGACCATCACGCGACCGGCGAGGCGGCTCGCGACCTCGGCGGCGACCTCGGAGAAACGAGGGGCCGTCGTGAGCGAGGCGGGGTCGATACCCGTGAGCTTGACGACCTCTTCCGGGACGGCCTGCTCAGGGTTGACCAGTGTTCCGTACCGCTCGACAACCTGGCCACCCAACATGTGGATGACCGCGATCTCGATGATCCGATCGGTGCGCGGGTCGAGACCGGTCGTCTCGACGTCGACGACGGCGATGGGGACATCGAAGAAGCGGCTGTCGTGGCTCAACGCGGATGCCGCCGAAGCGGCGCCCGAGGCCCCCGACGGCAGCGAAGATGAGGCGGTTCCTGTCGCGGTCACTTCGCCCCTCAGGCGGACGCGACGAGCTCGCGGTAGGAACCGGCGAGCGCCGAAGCGACGACATGGATGGCGTCGATCGTGGCCTTCTTCTGAGCCCCGAGCGAGCGGGACAACGCGTCCTCGAGCGGCTCGTAGGCCTTGGCGAGGCGACGCGCGCTGGGGGTCGTCAGCTCGACCTGGATGGCACGGCGGTCGGCGTCGGAGACCGAACGCTTCACGTGTTTGCCAGCCTCGAGCCGATCGACGAGGGCCGTGACCGAACCGCTGGTGAGGCCGAGGGCGACGCCGATCTCACGGGCCTTCTTCGGGCCCGTGCCGAGCAGACGAAGACAGGCGACGTCGCTGCGGTTGAGCGAGAGCTCACGCGCGGCGGCGTGGTCGAAGGCGCTGAGCACTTCGTGCAGTGCCTGGATCGCCGACTGCGCGGTGTCGGCCTGCTTGACGGCGGCAGGCTTCGAAGCCGGAGCCTTGGCGGCGGGCTTCGCAGCCGAAGCCTTGGCGGGCTTTGCCGCCGGAGCCTTGGCGGCGGGCTTTGCAGTCACGCGCGCCTTGGAGGTCGCACGTGCGGGCGCCTTCTTGGCGGCGGGCTTTGATTTGGCAGCCGGGGCGGCGGACTTCTTCGACGGTGTGCTCTTGACCATGTCTGGCGTCATAGGATGACTTATCTCGATCGTCAAGCGATCGGGTGTGTTGGGACGACAGGCGGGGATGTGCGCGCCACGGCATCCGGACGTCGTGGCATGGAGCGGCAGGGCTGACCCTGCCGAGGAGCCGCGCCTACTCCGCGAGCTCCCAATGCCCGTCGACGAGACGAATCCCCGACACTCGAGAGAGCTGGTCAGGGACGGGCCAGCGGTGGTCGCTCGGGGTGGTGACGACGAGCCGGCCGTCGACGAGGGCGAGCGACGGAGTGAGAGTCGCGACGCCGATCCGCGCCGTCTCGTGGACCCACGCGACGAGGCGCTGCGCCTGGTCGGGCGACCAGGTCGCTTGCATCGACGCGGCAGGCGCATAGGGCGTGGTCGCGGGCAGGCTGGCGGCGACCAACGCGTGCAGTGTCAGCAGCGTCGGGGGTGCGAGCGGCAAGGCGTTGTTGCGGTGTCGCGCGATGGCATCGGCGGGGTGGATCCAGAGCGCGTCGATGACCTCGCCCGCATCAGGGACGGCGTCGAGGTGAGGGACGAGGGCGAGAAAGAAGAGGGTGTCGTAGCGGCGCTTCTCGCTGGGCGGAGTGACCCAGCGGGCAAATGGCTCGAGGCTCAAGTATCTCGTTTCTCGAGCGAACGGTGGGGCTGTGTCGCCCAGACGCGGCTCACCGGGTGTGGCGATGCGCGGCGGGTCAGTGAGCAGGATGCCGGCCTCTTCCCAGGTCTCGCGGATGGCGGCGCGAATGAACGCCGGATAGTCGGCCGAGTGGTCGGCAGGGCCCGGTGAAGTCGCCTGTTCTGCCGCGGCCGGGGTTGTGGTCGCTGCGACGTCGGTCTCGTCCACGCGGCCTCCCGGAAAGACCCAGACGTTCGCCATGAAGCCGTGCCGGGCGTGGCGCAACAGGAGCAGCACCTCGCCCGTCTCTTCGCGCACGAGCACGACGGTTGCGGCCGGCAGGATCGGGACGGCGGGGACGGCAGCGGTCACGGGGTAGGCTCGCCGTCGATCGGCACCCAGTCGATGATCTCGAGGCCGTGGCCGGACAGTCCCTTGAAGGTCCGAGGGGTATTCGTCATCACACGAATCTTCTCGAGGCCAATGTCGCTCAGGATCTGGGCACCCACACCGAAGTCGTGGAAGCCCATGGCGCCCACCGATTCGGGTGAGGGGCGCTCGCCACGTACGAGCGAGCCATAGAAACGAAGCCGCGCGTCGAGCGGGTCGGCGTCGCCGTCCGGGCGCAGATAGACGACCACGCCGGCGTCTTCTCTGGCGATGCGGGCCAGCGCGCGCTCGAGGCTCGTGCGGGCCTTGTGGACACCGAGGCCAAAGACGTCGGCGACGGTGTCGGCGCGGTGGACACGCACCAGCACCGGCATGTCCGGGCGCGGCTTGCCGTGGACGAGGGCGACATGGATGTGGCCGTCGATGGTGTTCTCGTAGGCGCGGACCTCGAAGGTCCCGTGGTCGGTCGGGAGCATGGCCTTCGACACGAGGCGCACGAGGCGTTCGTGTTCGAGGCGGTAACGGATGAGCGCCGCGACCGAGGTGACGAGCAGGTCGTGGCGCGCCCCGAACTCGAGCAGCTTGGACAGGCGCATCATCGTGCCGTCAGACGACATGATCTCGCAGATCACACCGGCGGGGGCGCGGCCGGCCAGGCGCGCGAGGTCGACCGAGCCTTCGGTCTGGCCCGAGCGGACGAGCACACCGCCTTCGCGGGCGCGAAGGGGAAAGACGCTGCCAGGGGTCACGAAGTCCGACGGTCTGGCGCCCGGCTCGATGGCCGCGAGGATGGTCTTCGTGCGCGCGCTTGCCGCGACGCCCCCGGTGCCAGCGACAGTGCGCAGGTCGATGGACTTGGTGAAGGCGGTCTGGAGGGGCGCCGTATTGTGCTCGGTCATCGGGGCGAGGGCCAGCGTATCGCATTGGCCATGCGTGAGCGTCAGGCAGATGAGGCCCCTGGCTTCGCGCAGCATGAAGGCGATGCCTTCGGGCGTGATGGCGTCGGCCGCGATGACGAGGTCACCTTCGTTCTCGCGATCCTCGTCATCGACGAGGACCACCATGCGACCCGCGCGAATGGCGGCGATGGCGTCTTCGATGGGTGCGATCTGCATACGCAATCCTTGTGAGAGCCCACTGAGAGGCCTGCCCTCGGGGGCGTCCTAGCACGGGATTGTAATGATGGCAGCGATTGAAGGCGGTGCTCTAGCCGACGACTCGGTGGGCGAGCTCGCCGAGCTGAGTGATGGCGCGGGCGAAGCGGCCTTCGAGGGGGGCACCACAGCTGATGCGGATCGCATTGGAGAAGCGTTCACGCGCCGAGAAGATCGACCCGGGCGCGATGGCGATGCGGCGCTCGAGGGCGAGGCGCTGGAGCTCGGCGTCGGAGTTGTTGGGGGCGTCGAGCTCGACCCAGAGGACAAACCCACCGCTTGGATTGGAGATTCGGGTTCCCCGTGGGAAGGCGCTGGCGATGGCGTCGCTGTACTGCGCCACCTGGCTTGCCAGGCGCGGGCGCAGGCGTCGGAGGTGGCGCTCGAAGCCGCCTTCTTCCAGGTACGCCGCGACGGCGAGCGCGGTAGGGGTCGGGGTCGCGACGAGCTGCGCGAACTGCAGGGCCATGGCGCGTTCGAGAAACGGGCCGGGGCAGAGCCAGCCGACGCGGTAGCCTGGGGCGAGCGACTTCGAGAAGCTCGAGGCGAAGAGCACACGTTCGGAGTCGAAGGCGCGCAGCGGGCGTGGGCGAGCGGCCGGGTCATGGCCGAGGTCGCCGTAGATGTCGTCCTCGATGGCCCACGTGTCGAAGCGGTGGAGCATCGCGGCGAGGCGGACCTTGTGGGAGTCCGGCATGGACGCGCCGAGCGGGTTCAAGAAACACGGATTGACGAGCACACATGCAACCGGTTGGGTCGCGAGCACCGCCTCGAGCGAGTCGAGGCACATGCCCGTCTCGGGGTGCGCGGGGATCTCGACGACCTTGAGCGAGAGGGTCTCGATGAGCTGGAGCAGCCCGTAATAGGTGGGCGACTCGACGGCGACCGTGTCGCCCGGCTTGGCGAGCAGGCGTAGCCCGAGCTGCAGCGCCTCCATGCAGCCGATGGTCGTGATGAGGTCGTCGGGTTGGGTCGGAGCGCCGGCTTCGGTCATGCGGCGCGCGACCTGGCGGCGCAGTGCCAGTGGCCCGGGCGGGACGTCGTAGGCCAGGCCCGCGGCGCCTGACGCGCGGATGACACGTGAGCCGATGCGCGAGAGCTGATCGACTGGCAGCAGAGACGGGGCGAGTGAGGCGGCGCCGAGCGGCACGACCTCCGGGTGGCGCATGGACTCGATGAGGGCACGCACACGTTCGGCGACGCTGGGTTGGAGCGGTAGCGCCGTGCGACGCGGCATGCGCGGCGCCTTGGCGCTAGGGCGAAGCCGGACATAGAACCCCGAGCGGGGGCGCGCTTCGACGAGGCCATCGGTTTCGAGGCGACGCAGCGCGGTCTCCGCGGTGGCGAGGCTGACGCCGTGCTGGACCGCAAGGGTGCGCAGCGAGGGCAGTCTGTCGCCCGGCTTGAGGGCGGCGATGACCTTGGTCAGCGCGTCGGCGAGTTGCTCGAAGAGATAGCCCTGGGCAGGCTCGTCGGACGGGGGAAAGCGACCGGCTCTGTCATGGTGGGAGTCTGTGTGCGTCGAGACTGTCATGGTCGCATGTTGCGGTGCAGAGGGCGGCGTTGCAATGGGCGGGCCCAGAACTGTCATGGTCGTCCGCGAGCTCGACTGCATCTGTCATGGTGGCTTGCGGGCCCGTAGTCTGGGCACGAAGGGGCAAGGAGTCGAGATATGTACGAGCGCACAACGATATCCGTCCTGGGTCGGAAACAAACCGTATCGCGTCGCTTGGGGCGTGGGCCCTACACGCTGCGCGTCGAGCGTGGGCGCTTGTGGATGACCCTCGATGGTGAGCCGACCGATTGGGTCATCGCTGCCGGCGAGTCGTTGGTCGTGCGTGGGCCCGCCCACCTGGTCGTGGAGGGCCTCGAGGAGACGACCTGGGAGCTCGGCCCGGCGCCCCGGATTCAGCGGGTCCACCACATCGGGCACATCGGGCACATCGGGCACATCGGGCACATCGGGCACATCGGGCACACCGGGCGGGCCGACCGGATACGGCGCGTGGCATGAGTCGATCCGCCATCAATTCGGCGGGTTGCTCTCATTTTCGGCCAACATGGTAGCAGTCCAGCGATCGGCCTGCTCGTCGACACCGAGGCCCTCGCGATGGGCCAGGACGGCGTGCGCGGCGTTGAGGGCTTGACCCATCGTGGCCCAGGTGGGCTCGTGTGAGTCGGTGGGGAACTCGACGCTGCGGTTGCTCTGGATGATCTCGTGGAGGCCGGCATCGATCTTGCGCAAGGGCAGGAAGAAGCGATGCAGGATGAAGGCTATCGCCACGATGCCCAGGATGCCAAAGAGGAGGGCCATGCCCCAGACCCAGGCGACGGCTGCGTCGATGACGCTGGTGTGGTGGTCGCGGGGAGCGATGACCGCGAGCCGGATATCGGGCATCGAGACGTTTCCGGGCACGGACATGAGCGCTGTTACGAAGCGCTCGCCGTCGACGATTGCGTGTTGGGTGACGGCGTCGCGGACGCTCTCGAGCTCGGAGGCGAGCCCGGCGGATTCTTCTTTTTCGAGGGTCGTCAGGGCGAGATTGCCACCCATGACCCACCCGACGTCGAAGCCGACGAACTCCTTGTCGCGGCGCAGCCGGTCGGGGTCGAGCGGAGTCGCGACCAGCACCGCGCCGCGGCGAACGGCGCCCTCGACGATAGGAGCGACGGCGAGGATGAACCAGCCCTCACGATTGGGTAGGCGACCGATGTCGCGCACTGCCGAGCCGGTGGCGAGGGCCTCGATGACGGCCGGGACCTTGTCTGCATACTCCTTGATATCCGACCACTTGCTGACGTCGGCGTCCGCGATGCCGATGCCGCTGTCATTGATGAGAATGGCCACGTCGGGGCCGACGGTCGCGGTGCGTGGGGCCTCGCGGATGGCGAGCACACGTTCGCGCAACGGGTAGTGACCGAAGCGGAAGACGCAGTTGTTGAATCCGACGGCGTTGCACAAGACGAGCATCTTCTTGGCCTCGGCGACGACCTCGAGGCGGGAGCGTTCCTTCCATATGGTGACGCCGCCGAACCGTTCGAGGCGGTCAGCCACTTCGTTGGCGATGGCGTCGAAGAGGGGTTGTTTGTTGCGGGTCAGCCAGTCGGCGCGGACGGCGGCCTTGCCCTCGTCGGCGACCCCGCCGGGGATCGCCGCGTAGACCTCCTTCTCGAGCGCGAGCAACGTCTCCTCGTGATCCTGGAGAGCGCCGAGCCAGGCCGCGACGTCGGAGCGTGCGAGCTCCTTGGCGAGCGAGAAGAGCTCGAGCTGGACGTTGCGGTGCGACGCGTTGAAGGCGCGATTGGCGAGCGCCACGTCCTCCCGTAGGCGAGCCTCGCCGTCGGAACGAAGTCCTTCGAGGACCTGCGTGGCGGTGAAGGCGAGCGCGATGAGCGCGAGGGTGACGACGAGGACGAGTTTGAGACGGAGCATACCGACCCCCTGCTTGGAATCGAATGTAACGCGGGTCGGCTCGATTCGCACGCGGTCGGGCTATTGCTTTCACCACAGCTGGTTGCAATTCGATGAGGTCTATGAGGAATCGTGCTGCGCCCGCCTGCGACGGCGGTGGGCTCTGCGTTGGTCAAGCCGTCAGGCGGGGGCCCAATTGCCAGGCCCGTCCGGACCGTGATAGGCAACGATCATGGCCGTGGTCACACTCACTCGGCATCTGCACACCTTCTTCCCGCAGCTCGCGAACGCGCCGTTGAACGTCGACGCCGCGACTGTAGCGGAGGTCGTGAAAGCGCTCGAAGCGCTCGCGCCCGGTATCGCGTTCTACCTGTGCGACGAGCGCGGCCGGTTGCGACAACACGTCAACATCTTCATCGGAGAAGAGCGCATCCGGGATCGTGCACGTCTGTCCGACGTGGTCGCACCCGATGCGCAGATCTTCGTCTTGCAGGCCCTCAGCGGAGGTTAGAAGTCATGTCGCATCGCGTCCTCGTTGGCACCCGCAAGGGCACGTTCATTGTAGAGAAGTCCGATGAGGACGGCGGCCGCTGGCGCTCGCGCCTGTCCGGCCATCCCGGCGTCGGCGTGAACTTCGTCGCTGCCGATCCACACACCGGCACGCTCTGGGCCTTGCTCGGCCATGGCCACTGGGGTGCGAAGCTGTCGCGATCAGTCGACGGCGGGGCCACCTGGCAGGACGCGCCGCCAGAGTCGCAGATCAAGTACCCCGAGGGCGCTCGCTACATCGCACAGGACATGTTCGAGGATCCGGAATCGGACTTCGGGGTCGGCTGGAAGACGTCGTTCAAGCCGGCGACGCTGCTCAAGCTCTGGTACATCGCGTTCGGCAAGCCCGGCAGCATCTACGTCGGCACCATCCCGGGTGGCCTCTTCGAGAGCCACGACGGGGGGGCGACGTTTGCGCTGAACCGGCCGCTGTGGAACCACGAGTCGCGGGGCGGCGATCTCTTCGCAGGCGAGGGCAACGGCCAGACGAAGTGGTTTGGAACGCCTGCGTCCGAGGGCGAGTTCGCGCCGGGCATCCATTCGATCGTCGTGGACCCACGCGACCCGGACCGGATGCTGGTGGCGGTGTCGACGGCGGGTGTCATCGAGACCACCGACGGAGGCCGCTCTTGGCACAGCCGCAACAAGGGCATGAAGCTCGACCATGAGCCAGACCCTAACGCAGAGTGGGGCCACGACACTCACTACATCGAGCTGTGCGCATCCAACCCGGACCATGTCTGGCAGCAGAACCACAACGGGGTCTACGCGAGCAACGACTTCGCTGGGACCTGGCGCAAGGTCAGCAGCCCCGATCAGGGTGTGCACTTCGGCTTCCCGGTCACGGCCGACGGGCGCGACGGCAAGACGGCGTGGCTCGTGCCGGGGCACTCGGACCAGCAGCGTATGACCATCGACGGCGGGCTCTTCGTGGCGCGCACACAAGATGGTGGCGAGACCTGGGTGCAGCAGCGCAACGGGTTGCCACAGGGCGACGCCTACGACGTGGTCTACCGGCACGCGCTCGCCAGCAGCGAGGGCTGCGTCGCTTTTGGCAGCACCACGGGCAACCTGTACATCAGCGAGGACAAGGGCGAGACGTGGCAGACCGTCGGCAACAACCTGCCGCCGATCTACTCGGTCCGCTTCGGCTGAGTCGCGGTCGTGTGATGACCCCGGAGCGCGGGCTTCACCTGAGCGCGATGGCACGGGGATAAGCCGGGCAGTGGGCGACACAAAGCCCACAGCCCGTGCAGAGAGCCGCGTCGACGGTCGGGACTTTCGACGCGCTCGGTTCAGGTGACACCTTGAGCGCACCCGGGATCGGACACCAGTCGAGGCAACGTTCACACGGCTCGGCATCGGGGTCGGAAGCCTGCCGTTGTGGTCCCTTCTGCGGTGCGTTGAGGCACAGGCGCGCCATCACCACCGCGGTCGCGAAGCGAAAAGCAGACGGCGCCGTTGGAACGAGCGCCGCGGGTTGACACGCTGTTATGCACGGTGTCGTCGGGCACATGGCGCAGGGGCGCTTGTCGACCTGGGCCAGCGGGAACCCGTCGGGTCCGGCGAACAGTGTCTCTTCGGGGCAGCGCTCGATGCAGGCGCCGCAGCGGGTGCAGGCACTGAGGAAGTCGGGCTCGGGTAAGGCCCCCGGTGGCCGGCGCGGGCCGCGTGGTGCGACGGCCGGACTGGCTGGTGGTGCAACGGCCGGTGGCGGGACGAAGGTCGGCCCATCTGAGAGGTCCGAGTCGTCCTCCTCATCGGAGGACACACGCGCTGCGAGGAGGCCTTCCTTGAGCGAGGCCACGCTGTTGAGCAGGCTGCCAAAGAAGCCCCGACGGCCCTTCCCGCCCTTGCCACCATTGTTCGACTCGTCGCTCAACGCGCCTTCCGCTTGGGGCGTGGGGCGGCCGGGCGGGCAGGACTCGAGGGGCGCGAAGACTTGGCCGCAGGTGCCGGCGAGCGGCGATCACTGCTGGGCGCCCTGGTGTCACGCTGGCCGGTGGGGCGCGCCTGAGTCACGCCCGGTTGGGCCGGACGTGGAGCGCGTTTGTCGTCGGGTCGGCGCGGTCCGGTAGGCCGTGTGTCGCGGCTCGGGGCCGAGGCGTCGCGCGGGGCGCGGGAGTCCGCTGGGCGCGGGTTGCGTGGGGCGCGGGCCTCGCGGACCTCGGAAGGGTCGCCTTCGGGGTCCATGCGAAGGCTGTTGCGGGAGTCGACCGGCAAGGCGTCCTCGGCGAAGCGCTTGCGGGCCTCGTCCTTGCTCGTGTCCTCCTCCTTCTCCGGGTAGAGGGCGTGGATGTCCTTACGCAGCTCGCCGAAGGTCCCGTCGGTGATCGACGCGCGGACCTTCTCCATGAGGTCGCCGAAGAAACGCAGGTTGTGGATGGTCGCGAGCGTCGCGCCCAGGACCTCACCGATCTCGAAGAGGTGGTGGAGGTAGGCGCGTGAGAACGTCCGGCATGTGTAACATTCGCAAGCAGTATCCAGGGGATACAGGTCACGACGGTACTTCGAGTGGGTGATACGGATCCGCCCCTGGAAGGTGTAGATGGCGCCGCCGCGGGCGTGGCGCGTCGGGATGACGCAGTCGAACATGTCGATGCCCGTGGCAACTCCGTCGACCAGGTCTTGAGGCCGGCCGACACCCATGAGGTAGCGGGCCTTGTCGGTCGGCATGAGCGGCATCGTCTCGGCGAGCATCGCGTTCATCTTCTCCGGGCCCTCGCCGACGCTGAGGCCGCCGATGGCGTAGCCGTCGAAGGGGAGCGACGTGATTTGGCCAACCGACCGCTTACGCAGGTCGCCGAACATGCCGCCCTGGACGATACCAAAGAGGGACTGGTCGGTCTTGGTGTGGGCGGCGAGGCAACGCTCGGCCCAACGCGCCGTGCGGTCCACCGACTCGAGCGCGGTCTGGTAGTCGGCCTCGGGTGGGAGGCACTCGTCAAACGCCATGGCGATGTCGGCGCCCAGCGTCTGCTGGATGGCCATCGAGGTCTCGGGCGACAAGAAAGTCTTCTTGCCGTCGAGCTCGTAGGAGAAGGTGACGCCCTCTTCGGAGAGCTCCTTCTTGCGCAGCGAGAAGACCTGGAACCCACCCGAGTCGGTCAGGATCGGCAGGTCGGTCGCCATGAAGCGATGGAGGCCGCCAAGCCGCTGGACGAGCGACTCACCCGGGCGCTGATGCAGGTGGTAGGTGTTGGCGAGGATGATCTGCGCCTTCAGGTCGGGCAGGAAGTTGGGCGGCATCGAGCGGATGGCGCCCTGGGTTCCGACCGGCATGAAGATGGGCGTCTTCACGTCGGCGCGGCCGAGCGACATGACGCCGGTGCGGGCCGCAGTTGAACGACAGAGCGAGGTGATCTTGAAGGGGGCCGGAGCGGTCATCGGTATCTTCTCGGAAATCAAGTTGCTCGACCCTCGAGATATCCGGGGGCGAGTGGGTGTTGTTCAGGTGGGTCTCGGTCGGACCAGGGCTGCTGGTCTCCGAGGCGTCCAGCCGTCTAGTCGATGGTAATGAACGAAGGCAGGATGGCGAGCGGCCCCTCGGACTTCATGACCTCGACCGCGACGCCCAGTGCTGCGAGCTCGCGGTTCTTCGTCGCCTGGTTCGGAGCGTCTATCCCAGTGCCGCCCGTACGCGAAGTGCCCCCCGTGCCAAAGGCCCCGTCGCCTGAGAGCGACAGGTCCGATGCTGGAGCGTCGAAGAAGACACCACCGATGAGGCGCTGCAGGCTGGAAAAGGCGCCCAACGAGCCGAAGTAGGTGATGCCGAGGTCGTCCTCGGGGCCATGACCGGCCTGCGCGCGAACCTCGTTCATGGCGTCCCAGAGCCCGGCCAGGTTGTCGACGAGCTTACGGTCGTGGGCGGCCCGGCCAAGCCAGACGCGGCCACGCGCGACCACCTCGACCTCGGCGACGCTCATCTGGCGGCCCTCGGCGACGAGCCCGACGAAGCGGTCGTAATAGGCTTTGATGGTGGCGAGCGCGACCTTACGCTCCTCGTCGGTGTAGGGGCGGAAAGGGCTCATCATGTCGGCGCGCTCGTTGGTGCGCTGCGTGAAGGTCGTGATGCCGAGCATGGCGTAGAGGCCGGACAGGTCGACCTTGCCGGCGAAGATCCCGATGGAGCCCGTGATGGTGACGGGTGTCGAGAAGATGGTGGCGCCCGCCGCGAGGTAATAGCCGCCCGACGCGGCGACGTTGCCAAAGCTGATGACGATGGGCTTCTGGCGCTTGGCGCCGAGCACCGCGCGGTGCATGCGGTCCGATGCCACGGCCGAGCCGCCGCCGGAGTCGACACGCACGACGATGCCGACGACGTCCGGGTCGGCGAGTGCCTGGTCGAGCGCGGCGATGAACGTCGCGTCGCCCGTGGTCTCGCCCCCGATGAAGGGGATCGGGAGTGGCAGGCTGCCGCTGCTCGGACCATCGACGATGCCGCCGACGACCGGGATGATGGCGACCTTCTGCTTCTTGCCCCAGCGGGTGAACGCCTCGACCGGGGGCACATAGCCGCGCACCAGGTTGACGTCGGCGCCGAAGATGTCCTGGACGAGCTCGCCCAGCGCGTCGGCTTCGACGAGGCCGTCGACGAGCCGCTGGTCACGGGCCGCGTGCATGGTCTGCGGGCCGTTGTCGAGTGCCGAGATGAGCGCCTCTCGCGTGAGGTTGCGGCCCTTGGAAACGGTCGTCAGCCACTCGTCGTACATGCCGTCCAAGATGGCTTTGGTCTGCTCGACCGAGGCGTCCGACGGACCCGACTGGGTGAGCGGTTCAGGCGCCGACTTGTAGGCCTCGTAGCGCACGAGGTCGGCGCGGATCCCGAGCTTCTCCATGAGGCCGAAGTAGTAGGTCTGCGAGATGGCGAGCCCCGTCAGGATCAGCCCGCCGGCCGCGTAGAGATGCACCTGGTCGGCCGCCGAAGCGAGGTAATGCGCACGCGCGTCGCCCACGGTGAGGACGGCCAGGACCTTCTTGTTCTTGGCCTTGAAGCGGGCTATCGACTCGCGCAGCTCCCAGCACTGGGCCCAGGTCGGGGCGGCGTCGATCTGCAGGACGAGGCCCGTGACCTCGTCGTCGTGAGCCATCATGTCGAGCGCCACGAGCCAGTGGGCAAAGCCCGGCGTCGGGCTGCCAAAGAGCGTCTCGCCGGGGCGCTCGGGGAGGTCGCCGGAGAGCTGCAGGCGTACAACTTTACGGTTGTTCGGGACGAGGTTCGGGTGGCCCTTGGTGCCGACACGCAGCATGGTCGCGAGCCGCATGGGTGAATCGGCTCCGTCGCTGAGATCGAGGCCCGATGACAGCTCCATGCCGCCTTGGGATAGGCCGAGCGAGACGCCGCCCTCGGCGAGAGAGTCGCCGCCCTCTTCGCCGAAGTGGTAGCGGACCCAGGTGCCAAGCCAGAGCCCGCGCACCAACATGATGCGGGCGGTGGCCATGGCCTGCCAGCGGGCGTTGTCGTCGGCGAGTGTGCGGGCGGCCTCGAGGCCGAAGGTGAGCTTGTCGGTGCCAGGGCGAAAGCCGAAGGCGAGGCGCGCGGTCGGGTCGGCCTCGACGCCCAGGGTGCCGGGGATGGTCGGGCTGTCGACCTCTTCGAAGGCGACTGAGAGTGCGAAGCCGCGCGAGGGGCGCCAGGTCGAGGACAAGGTCCAGGCGGCGTAGTTGTCGACCTCGGGGTCGGTGCCGCTGCCGACGTCGACGCGTTGGGCGCCGATGGCGAACGTGTCCGACAGGCGCAGGGCCAGCGCCAGGTCGAAACGGGTTGAGTTGGTCTGGGTGCCGGGTCCGTCGCCGATGCCCGCGAGCGAGAGGCCGAGCGCCAGGGGGCCGAGCCGCGCGGCGATGGCGCCCGACACACCGGCCAGGGCGGCGTCGCCAGAGAGGCGGTTCACCATCGTGAGCGTGAGCTCGAAGCCGTCGAGGAAGCCGAGCCCGGCCGCGTGGAGCATGGTGCTCTCGGCGCCCTCGAGCTCGGGTGCGAAGCTCCACGGGGTGACGACTGGACGCGGGCCGGGGCCGGGAGGAGCGGCGCGGGACGAGCCGATCGGAGATACGAGCTGTGAAGCGGCCAGCGTCAGGGCGACGACGAGCACACGGGCAGCTCGGCGGCGAGGTCGAGGGGTCGAGGGCGCGGGTTGCATCACGTCAATCATTATAGGTCGCTCCACCAAAAACAAGGCTCTCCATCGGGACGAAGGCGCTCCACCAGAAACAAGGCTCTCCATCGGGACGAAGGCGCTCCACCAAGAACAAGGCTCTCCATCGGGACGAAGGCGCTCCACCAAGAACAAGGCTCTCCATCGGGACGAAGGCGCTCCACGAAGAGCTCGTCGAGCCCGTCGTGGTCAGCCCGGCCGTGAGAGCGTGCCCAGAACCCAACAAGCTCGTTGGTTTGCCGACCCGGCCGCGGGCACTCACCGAGCCCCGTCCTTGCAGTCGAGCGCACGAGCTGCTAGGCAGCGCGCGCCGGGCGCCACTAACACGAAGCCAGATGGACCGCCCGGTGAAAGCGACGAAAGCGTAATCGGGGCAACCCGCTGCCCTCCCAGTCGCGCTCGCCCAACGGTGAGCACCTCCTGCCAGGATGTCTCCAATGAGAACCGCCTTCCACCGCACAACCGGTTCAATTCTCCTCGCCGCAACACTTGCTCTTGGCGCCTGCGACGGCGAGACGGCTGTCGAAGAAGCGCCCATCGGGACGCTCGTCGAGGCCGGCAAGGCCGACAACTTCTTGTCGGTGAGCGCGCGTGAATACTGGATCGAAGGCAGCACGACCGTCGTGCTCGACTCGAGCTGGAGCTCGAAGAGCGTGGCCGCGCGTAAGGCCGAGGTGCAGCGCCTGATCCCGTATCGTCAGGTCGTGGTGAGCTGGTTTCTCAATCGCTACCTGGTCGACAAGGAAGAGAAGGACCCCGACGGCAAGTACGGCGGGTTCAAGTCGCTCACCAAGAACGGCTCCTATGAGGACATGAACATCCGCTCGGAGAGCCCGCTCGTGTGGCGCTTCGACTTCCGCCAGGAGGTCGCAGGCCAGCTCGATCTCATCGAGGCGCTGCCCGACGCGGTGAGTAAGGGCGACGGCGCGTGGAGCTTCGACCTGTGGATTGGCAAGGTCTCGACGAGCGACATGCAGCGGCTCGACACCGACGCGGAGTGGTATCGCAGCTCGCCCTGGGGCAGCTTCACGCCGGACAGCGTCGGGGCCGATCAGAAGGAGACGCTGGCGCTGACGATTCGCGCGCAGCCCGACGAGGACGACGCCTGGATCGACATCGAGCGCCTCATGGCCGACGACAAGCTGACCATCGGGCTCCACTTCGGGTGGGACTACCACTCGGCCTATCACGAGAAACACTCGAAGACGGTCTACGACTGGCTGACCAAGCAGAAAGGCTTCAAGAGCCCGGTCGCGAGCTGGGACCTGCTGCGCCACAATGCCGGCCCGTTGAAGGGTTCGGTCACCTATCGCGGCCGCAAGATCGCCGTCGAGGCATCGATCTTCTGGGGGCGCACGGGGGACGCCGACACCGATCCCGACACGGCCAAGGGCGGCAAGCAGCTCGAGGCGGACATGCTCGATAGTCTCGAAGATCGAGAGGTCGTGATCTTCTCGGGCCACTCGGGACCGTTCTATGGGTTTGCGCTGGCGAACTGGAAGAAGACCTCGGAAGGCGACCTCGACGACTCGGAGCTCATGGATGTGGCCCTCAAGGTCGGCAGCTACCAGCTCGTGGTGGCCGAGGGCTGCGACACCTACGCCATCGGCCAGGCCTTCGCGCTCAACGCAGACAAGCCCGGGCTCGTCGACCTCGACGTCGTGACGACCACCTCGTTCTCGAACGCGTCGACCTCGGGGACGGTCACCGACACGTTGGCCTCGCTGCTCGGACCCGCGAAAAACCCGAAGGTCTCCGCGACCTTGTACTCGAAGCTGCTCGAAGACATGGACAGCAATTCGAGCTGGTTCAGCTCGATGTACGGCGTGCATGGCGTCGACGACAACCCGCGTGTCCACCCGTTTGCCGACCTCGCGAAGAGCTGCAAGAGCTGCACGACCAACACGAGCTGCGGCGACGGCATGCGCTGCGTGAAGGACAAGAGCGGCAAGAGCTTCTGTCTCGCCGAGTGCACGGCGTCGGTCGGGTGTGGTGGCGGGATGAGCTGCCGCAACGTGGCAGTCGACCGGTATCTGACGACCCGGGTGTGCGCTCCCGAGGGCAACTCGTGCACGGCCCCGACGACCCAGGTCGCAAAGCTCCTCATCAACGAGGTGATGGCCCAGCCGAAGATGGACTACAACGAGGACGACACGGCCAGCTCGACGCAGGACGAGTACGTCGAGCTCGTGAACGCGGGCACGCAGATCCTCGACCTCACGGGCTACACGCTGCGCGACGGCAACTCCGTG
Source organism: uncultured Myxococcia bacterium (assembly GCA_942493285.1). Lineage (GTDB taxonomy): Bacteria > Myxococcota_A > UBA9042 > PHBI01 > PHBI01 > WYBB01. The sequence goes on along the minus strand of OW818691.1, from coordinate 1,977,714 downwards.
CGTCACCGCTTCCCCGCGAATACGAAGGTGCCACCGGGCGGCGCGATCGTGGTGTTCGGCGGCGGCGTCCCAGGGCTCGTGGCCGGAACGACGGTGCTGCAGGTCGCCAGTGGTGGGGCGCTCGGGCTCAATGACGGCGGCGACTCGGTCAAGGTCTCGGACCGCGATGGCGTCGCGGTCGCGGTGGTGTCCTGGAGCTCGGCTCTCGGGGCTGACAAGAGCTGGGCGCGGAGCAAGGACCTCGACGCGGCGGCCGGGTTCTCGGCCTCCGAGCCGAGCTGTGGAACCCAGCGCGACGGGTCGAACTTCTGAGCGAGCACTTCGCCCCCTCGGTCGCCCAGGCGGTCCGAGGTGTGGTGTGTGAAACGAGTGAGGGGTTTGCTCGTCAGCTGGGCGTGCCTAATCGTTGCGCCCGCGTGGCCGGTGACGAGGCGACGCGCTCGATGGAATTCTGGAGGGTCAGGCGATGATGGGATCGAGACGGGGTGGGCCGGCGAGGCCGGGTGGCGCGATGATGCCGGCAGCGACTGCGAGTGCAGCACCGGCACTCGTGGTCGACGTGGACGAGACCACTTTCCAGCCAGACGTCATCGATGCGAGCCTCGAGCGGCCCGTGGTCGTCGACCTGTGGGCGACGTGGTGTGGCCCGTGCAAGACGCTCTCGCCGATCCTCGAAGGGCTGGCGGAAGAGGGGCAAGGCCAGTGGGTGCTGGCGAAGGTGGACGTCGACCGTTCGCCTCGGCTGGCGCAGGCGTTCCAGGCGCAGTCGATCCCGATGGTGGTGGCCATATTCCAGGGGCAGGTCGTCGACCAGTTCATGGGGGCCAAGCCCAAGGCGGAGATCGAGCGCTGGCTCACCGAGGTGTTCCGTCGCTGTGGCCTCAAGCTCGAGAAGAAGGTCGAGCTCGTTGCGCCGAGCGACCCGGCCGCAGCCGAGGTCTTCTGGCGGGCTCGCCTGGTCGAACGCGCAGACGACAACAAGGCGAAGCTCGGGCTTGGAAAGCTCCTGTTCGCGCGTGGTGAGGTCGAGGCGGCCGAGAAAGTGCTGGGAGAGATCCCGTTCGGGGTGCCCGAGCATGGGCCCGCTCAGGCGGCCCTGGCGTTGAAAGAGCTCATCGCCGAGGTCGGTCAGGCCGGTGGTGACGCGGCCGTGCGTGAGCGGATGGTGAGCGCGCCGGCCGACCCGGAGACCGCGTATCTGGCCGCGATCCTGGAAGGGATCTCGGGGCGGTTCGCGCCGGCTTGCGAGCTGTTGGTGGACCTGGTCGGCCAGCGCTTCGAGGCAGGCTCACCCGGCGTGGCCATAAAGGGTCGCGCGAAGAAGGCGGCGTCACTGCTGTTCGAAGCGGCGGGACGTGGCGACCCGGCCGTCGAGGCGCAGCGTAAGCGCCTGACGCGGCTCCTGTTCTGAGCAAGTGCCGTGACCGAGGCATGATGACTCATGCCTCGCCGCCGTCCTTCGGACGTCGGGCGCTTCGCGCGTCCCGGCGTCTCGAGACGACCTGGGCGCGAGGCAAGTTGCGCCGTCGCGAGAGTCTCGGCTCAGGGGATGACGAGGCCGTCGAGGTTTGGGGGTGCCGGGTGCTTCAGGCCGAGGCGCTGAAGGCTGTCGATGATGACCTGCGAGATGACCAGGTTGCGATACCACTTCTTGTTGGCGGGCACGACGAACCAGGGCGCGACTGCGGTCGACGTGAGGCGTAGCGCCTCTTCGTAGGCGTGCTGGTAATTGTCCCACTTCGTGCGGACGGTGAGGTCGTTGGGGTCGAACTTCCAGCGCTTCTCGGCGTCGGCGAGGCGGGCCTCGAGGCGCTCCTTTTGTTCGTCCTTCGAGATGTGGAGGAAGAACTTGAGGATGGTCGTGCCCTCGTCGACGAGCATCTGCTCGAAGTCGACGATGTGCTTGTAGCGCTTGCTCCAGCGGGACTCGGGGACGAGCCCGTCGACACGTACGACGAGGACGTCTTCGTAGTGGGAGCGGTTGAAGATGGTGATCTCACCGGTGCCCGGGACCTGCGAGTGCACGCGCCAGAGGTAGTCGTGGGAGAGCTCGAGCGAGCTCGGCTTCTTGAACGAGGCGACCTTCACGCCGATCGGGTTGGTGCGGTCGAAGATGTGGCGGATGGTCCCGTCCTTGCCCGACGTGTCCATGCCCTGGAGCACGATGAGGAGCTTGTGGCGACCGTCCGCGTAGAGCAGCTCCTGCAGGGCTTCGAGCTGCGTGTTGAGCTTGTCGAAGACCTTCTCGGCATCCTTCTTGTCGCCGTCGAAGGTGGCGGTGCCTTCGGGATCGACGGACCCGAGCGAGAAGCGATCGAGGTTGGGGGCGACACAGTAGCGGCGATAGATTTCGGATGTCATACGACTGAGTTAACACGCGTGTGGGTGCGATGTCGAACCGCCACTGGTCGCGGGCCGCCCGGTGTGGGTTGACCCGTGGGCGGCGGCGCGGTAGCAGGCCAACGAGTCCGGTCGAGGGTCACCCCCGAAGGCCGGGTTTTTCACGTGGGTGGCGCCCGAGGAAACCGGTGAGAGGCCGGTACTGCCCCCGCAACTGTGACCGGTGACGCACCCGAACCGCAGTCCCACTTCTTTCTGGAGAGGGGCGCGGCAAAGCCACTGGGGTCGGATTCGAAGTCGAGCGTGTGAGCGTTCGATGCCGGTCCGCGACCCTGGGAAGGCTTCGGGCCAGGATGACCCGGGAGTCAGGATATTCGGCGCCGCACCACCCCAAAGGCCAACTCGGAGGGAGGCGGCGCGGGTGTCGGTGATGCCGGATGGTCCGGTGATCTCTGGTGCTCTCGCGCTCCCGGTCGGGCGGCCACGAGAGAGGTCAGAGATGAAGGGACACGGTTTCCGGGGACGAACCGGTTTGATGGCGGCCGTCGCGATGGCGACCATGGCTGTTTCGGTCGTCGCGTGCGACGACTCGGGTGGCACCGGCGAGCAAACGGGCTTCGAGCTCGTGGGCGAGTGGTCGGGCCAGTTCGGCTCCGAGACGATCGACGCGATGGCGTGGAAGGCATACGACACGGCTGGCGAGCTGTCGTTCGAGCAGTTGGTGACGAGCTTCGACAACGCCGCGAACTCGGCCATCGTGCAGAACCTGCCCACGGCGGAGTTCGGGCCGAACACGTACGGGCGCATCGTGTGGACCGAGCCTACGGCGTCGGGCTTTGCGTACTGCACGGTGGCGTTCGGGCACACGACGGCTGCCGATGCGCAGGCGGCCCCTGAGCAGGGGGTCGATCGGAACGACCTGGCGGCGGGCTGTGCTGGCTTCGGGTGGACGAGCCTGGCGCGCAAGTAGAGGTCTCGAGGCGGGCGCCCCGGTCGCGATGAGTCGCCGCCGGCGCGCCTCATCCGGCGTGGGCCGGCAGGTGTGGCAGCAGGTCGCCGATGAGGTAGAGGCTGCCGGTTACGAGTAGGCCACCCTCGACGCCGGCCAGGTCAGTCGCGACCTCGAGGGCCTTGAGCTGTTGGGGAAAGGCCAGGACCGGCGAGCGGGTCAGCTTGCGGGTGCGGCGCGCGAAGGACTCGAGGTCGGCCACCGGTCGCGCCTGTGACTGCGTGAGCACGACGGCGTCGGCGTACGGCACGAGCGACTTCAGCATCTTGCCGACCTCCTTGTCGGGGTTGACGCCGTAGAGCAAGACACGTGGGCGCTCGGGCAGGAATGCATCGATGTGACGGGCAAGTACACGCGCGCCCATTGGGTTGTGGGCGCCATCGACGAGGATAGCCGGGGAGTCCTGCGCCTCGATTCGCTCGAGCCGGCCGCGGTGGCGTGCGCGGTAGAGGCCTTCGGCGAGGTGGAGCGAGCTGAGGTGGAAGCCGTGTGAGCCGAGCGCTTCGGCGGCGGCGCAGGCGAGCGCCGCGTTGAGTCCCTGGTGCACACCGCGCAGCCCGAGAGTCACGCTGCCGACACGATGCAAGGCGCCGCGATAGCGGAAGCCGTCTTCGTGGAAGGTGTGGACGAAGTCGACGCCGGAGCGGCGGGCCGAAGCGCGCTGAGCGAAGGCGAAGGGCCCGACGACCTCGCGCCAGAGACGGGGCGTGACCGACGAGATCACCGTCGATAGCGGCTTCACGATGGCGACCTTTTCCCGACAGATGTCGATCATCGTGGGGCCGAGGAGGTCCATGTGATCGAGGCCGATCGGCGTGAGGACGGCGACCTTTGCGTCGACGACGTTGGTCGCGTCGAGGCGTCCACCGAGGCCGACCTCGAGGACGGCGACGTCGATCTGGCGTTCGCGGAAGTAGCCGAGCGCCATAACGGTCAGGGTCTCGAACAAGGTCAGCGGGATGGCAGGAGCCTGCTCGATCGCGGTGCGCACGATGGTCGCCCAGCGCGCGAAGTCAGACGCCAGGATGGTGTGCCCACCGATGCGAATCCGCTCCGTCACGGACACCAGATGTGGGCTCGTATAGAGGCCGGTGCGATAGCCGGCAGCATGCAGGATGGAGGCCAGGAATGCGGCCGTGGAGCCCTTGCCGTTGGTGCCCGCGATGGTCACGGCGACCATGCCGTGGTGGGGATTACCAAGCCGATCGAGCGACGCGACGACGCGCTCGAGGCCAAGCTGGATCCCGCGAGGCGAGAGGCTCGTCAGCCATCCCCACGCCGCTTCCATCGAGTTTTCCGGGCTGGTCACTGTCACCCTCGCAGCCTAGCGGTTCACCATCGCGCGGGCAATCACGCATCACGGCGCCACCCAGGTGAGGCCCTCTTGCGTTGCGATCGCCGCCGACGCGGGGCATGGTCTCGGCCACCATGGACGCGCCTCACGACCCGAACCCGACCGTATCCAATCCACCCGCTGCTGACGCAGCGCCCCCGCCTCCACCCGACAAACCAATCGATGCCATGTCGGTCGACGAGCTCGCGACCGCGGTTCGTTACCACAACCATCGCTACTTCGTGCTCGCCGCGGCGAGCATCAGCGACTACGCCTTCGACGCGCTGACGCGGCGGTTGAAGTCGCTCGCCCCTGACCACCCTGCGCTCGCCGAGCTGACGGCCGTGGGCACCGAGCTGCGCCTCTTTCACGACTCCCCGATGTTGTCGCTCGACAAGGCTTATGCGGCTTCCGACGTCGCGAAGTGGGCCGCCGGCTTCGTCGGTGATCTCATCGAGGCCCCGAAGATCGACGGGGTCGCGGCGAGCCTGAGATACGACGGTGCAGGGCGGCTGATTGCGGCCGTCACCCGCGGCGACGGGGTCCGCGGCGAGGTCTTCACGGCCAACGCCGAGTTCATCGCGGCCATCCCGAAGTCGTTGCCGCCGGATCTCGTAGGTGGACCGCTCGAGGTGCGCGGCGAGGTCTTTCTCCCCTTGCCGATCTTTCGCGAGCGCTTCGCCGAGGCGTTCTCGAATCCGCGCAACACGTGTGTCGGGGCGATGAAGCAGAAGGAGCCGAGGAAGACCGCGGACTACGGCTTGTCGTTCCTCGTGTACTCGGTCAAGGGTCGCGACTTCCCGAATCTTTCCGATGGCCTCGAGTTCGCCAAGGCGCTCGGCCTGCCGGTCGTACCGTGGGTCAAACGCGACCGCGCCGACATCGAGACCGGCTATCAGTCGTGGCTCGTCCGCCGACCCGAGCTCGACTACGAGCTCGACGGGGTTGTCTACACGGCGGACTCGATCATCGAACAGCGACGACTCGGCGAGACCTCGCATCACCCGCGCTGGGCCATCGCCTACAAGTTCCAGGGCGAGAGCGGGACCTCGACCATCGTCGACATCGAGTGGTCCGTCTCGCGCTCAGGGGCCATCACCCCGGTCGCCATCATCGAGCCCGTCACGTTGTCGGGTGCGGTCGTGACCCGCTGCTCTCTCCACAACCTCGCCATCGTGAAGGCGCTCGGCGCCTCGCGAGGCGCGACAGTCATCGCCATGCGGCGCGGCGGCGTCATCCCCCACATCGAGAGCGTCATCACCCCTGGCCCCGAGCCCGCCGTTCCACCCGAACGATGCCCGGTCAGCGGCCACGAGACGGTTGCGGTCGGCGACTTCCTCATGTGCTCCGAGCCCCACCACTGCCCGGCAGCGCGCCTGGGCACGCTCGAGTATTGGCTCAAGGCGGTGGAAATCGACGGCTTTGGCCCCAAGATCCTGGCCAAGGTCGTGGAGAAGGGCTGGGTCTCGGAGCCCGCCGACTTCTATCGCCTGACGGTCGACCAGCTCGAGGGTCTCGAGCGCCTGGGCCGCAAGTCCGCCCAGAACCTCGTCGACAACATCCAGGCCAAACGCACGGTCCCGCTCGCGGTGCTCCTCAACTCGCTGGGTGCCGACGACCTCGGGTGGGTGGCGGCCAAGAAGCTGGCGGACCATTTCGGCACGTTGAGTGCGGTGCTCGCGGCCTCGGAAGAGGACATCGCGAGCATCTTCGGGCTTGGCGCCATCACCGCCAGGACGATCCGCGCGGGCCTCGACCACCGCCGCGACATCATCACCAACCTGCTCACGGCCATCACCGTCGAAACCCAGACGCCGCAGGCACCCGTAGTCGTCGAGAAGTCCGCTGACGACCCGGTCGGTGGGCACTCGTTCGTCTTCACGGGCAAGCTAGCGCTTATGAAGCGCGAAGATGCGCAGGCCATGGTGCGAGCACGCGGCGGCCTGACCCCGGACGACGTGTCGAAGAAGCTCGACTATCTGGTCATCGCCGATGACGGCAAGGCATCGTCCAAACAGAAGAAAGCCGAGAAACTCATCACCGATGGAGCGCCGCTCAGGGTGCTCGGTGAGCGCGCCTTCCTCGACCTCATGGAGCAGATCCCGCCGCGCTGAATCCGCCCCCGCCGCTCACCGCTCTTTCTAAAATCAAGTCCAAACCACCCACCAGGAGGAAGCTCATGATGGCCCCCTTCAACCCGCTCGTTCGAGGAGCCCGAAACCTCACGACGGTCGTTCTGATGGCGACCTCGATCCTTCTGCCGGCCACGGCACACGCGCAGCTCCAGGTGCCGCAATCGCCAGCGCCGACGGGGCCCGTGCTCCTTGCACCACCCGCGCCCGAGACCGGCCTGCGCTCGGTGATGCCCGACTGGTTACGCGGCGATGTCTTCGGCATCGAGGCCTGGCAGATCCTGGGCCTGGCACTGCTCATCATCATCGGCATCGTGCTGCGAAAGCTCGTCATCCACCTCATCGTGACCTACGTCCGGAAGCTCACGAAGAAGCTCTCGGCAGGCTGGGTCGACAACATCGCAGCCAAGGCAGACAAACCCGTCGGCACCCTCGCCGTCGCTGGCATCCTCTCTATTGGCAGCCCGCTCCTCGACTTCCCCGGCCCGGTCGAAACGGTCCTGACCATCGCCGTGCGCAGCCTCGCCGCCTACAGCGTAGTCTGGCTCCTCTACCGGCTCGTCGACGTGATCGCCGACATCCTCCAGGACCGCGCCGCACGCACCGACACCAAGCTCGACGACCAGCTCGTCCCGCTCCTGCGCAAGTCGCTCAAGGTCTTCTTCGTCGTCTTTGGCGCGATCTTCATCCTACAGAACCTCGACGTCGACGTGGGCTCACTCCTCGCAGGCCTCGGCCTCGGAGGCCTGGCCTTCGCCCTCGCTGCCAAAGACACCGTCGCCAACTTCTTCGGCTCGGTCATGATCTTCATCGATAAGCCGTTTCAGATCGGCGACTGGATCAAGATGTCGCCCGACATCGAAGGCACCGTCGAGGAGGTCGGCTTCCGCACCTCGCGGATCCGGACCTTCTACAACTCGGTCATCACCGTCCCCAACGCGAACGTCACGAACACCGCCATCGACAACCTGGGCGCCCGCAAGTACCGCCGCTACCGCAGCATCCTGTCGCTGACCTACGACACAGCGCCCGAGCGTATCGAGGCCTTCTGCGAGGGCCTTCGCGCGACGCTTCTGGCCATGCCGGGCGTTCGCAAGGACTACTTCATGGTCGAGTTCCAGGACTTCGGCGCCCACTCGCTCGACATCCTGCTCTACTGCTTCTTCGAGGTGCCGGACTGGCAGGCCGAGCTCCGGGCGCGCACCAACCTCAACCTCGCAGTGCTACGTCTCGCCTCGGCTATCGGCGTCGACTTCGCGTTCCCGACCCAGACGCTCCACATCGACGCCGTTCCAGGCCACCCGCTCCCCAGGCGCCCCGAGCCCGACCTCGAGGCACTTTCGTCCATCATCGCCGCACACGGGCCTGGTGGCGCGGGGGTCCTGCTGAATGGCTTCGACCTCTCCGGGCGCTTCGAGCCGACCAAGGCCACTGCCCTCGACGACGACCCGACCCACGCCGACAAAGAGGTCTGAGGTCACGCCCACCCGGCGCCACGCGCGCTTGACGCCACGCACCGATAGTAGGAAAGGGAAACGATAGGAGGTCGGCAATGTCACAGCCCGGCTTGCGTTCGAGCGCCTACATCCCCCCTCGTGTCCCCGCCGTCGACGAGGTGTCCATCAAGGACCGGGTCGACAAGCTCGGCACCCGCTCCATCAAGGCCGAGGCGAAAGTCTTCGGGCTCAAGCTCGCGGTCTCGATGATGGACCTCACGACGCTCGAAGGCTCGGACACGACCGGCAAGGTAGAGATGCTCTGCCAGAAGGCGCGCCGCCCACACAGCACACGCGACGACATCCCGTCGGTCGGCGCGGTCTGCGTCTACCCGACGATGGTGCCGGTCGCCAAGGCTGCGCTGGCTGGCAGCACGGTCAAGATCGCCGCTGTCGCGACCTACTTCCCGTCGGGCCAGGCGAGCCTCAGCGAGCGCTTGGACGAGGTGCGACGCACGGTCGACGCGGGTGCTGACGAGATCGACATGGTCATCAGCCGCGGCGACTTCCTGTCGGGGCGCTACGACAAGGTCTATGACGAAATCGCGCGCACCGTTGACGCCTGCGGTCCCGCCCACCTGAAGGTCATCCTCGAGACCGGTGAGCTCCAGACGCTGGACAAGGTCCGCCTGGCTTCCGAAATCGCGATGGAGGCCGGCGCGCACTTCATCAAGACGTCCACCGGCAAGGTGCAGCCCGCGGCGACGCTGCCGGTGACACTCGTCATGCTCGAGGCCATTCGCGACTTCTATTACAAGACCGGCCGTATGGTCGGCATGAAGCCCGCCGGCGGCATCCGCGACGCGAAGACCGCGCTGAAGTACCTCGTCCTCGTCAAAGAGACGCTCGGCGACGCGTGGATGACCAACGAGTGGTTCCGCTTTGGCGCGTCGGCGCTGCTCAACGACGTGCTCATGCAGCTCGAGAAGGAACGCACCGGGCGCTACCAGTCCGAGCGCTACTTCAGCATCTCCTGACCTTTCCTGATGGTTTCGGGCGACCTCGCGCCACCGGTGCCGGGTCCAATCGCGCAATGAAACGAATCGCTCGCGCCAACCTCGGCCCCCAACAGCGGGGACCCGCGGCGCGGCGAAAAGACGCCTCCACCTGACCCTCGCAAAGGCTCATCAAGCCATGTCACAGAAGCCCGTGGACCTGCTCTTTGGCGACCTCTGGAGCTACGCTCCGGCCCCCGAGTCGCCTAGCCATACGAAGTACCCCAAGCAGCTCTCCCACTTCATCGGTGGGAAGTTCGAGCCGGGTGAAAACTTCTTTCCGGTCATCAACCCGGCCACGGAAGAGGTCCTGACCGAGTGCCCAGCCGCTGACGCCGCCACAGTCGACCGCGCCGTCAAAGCCGCGCGTCTGGCCTTCGAGAAGTACTGGCGCCCGATGCCCGGCCGCGAACGCGCGAAGTACCTGCACCGTATCGCGCGCATGATTCAGGAGAAGGCGCGAGAGCTCGCCGTCCTCGAGTCGATGAACGGCGGCAAGCCTATCCGCGAAGCGCGTGACGTGGATGTGCCGCTGGCGGCCGCACACTTCAGCTACTACGCGGGCTGGGCCGACAAGCTCAAGTACGCGTTCCCCGGCTTTGGCTCGGACGGCCCGCAGCCTCTCGGCGTGGCCGGACAGATCATCCCCTGGAACTTCCCGCTGCTCATGGCGGCGTGGAAGATTGCTCCGGCGCTGGCGACCGGCAACACGGTGGTTCTCAAGGCCGCCGAGACGACGCCGCTGACCTGCTGGAAGCTGGCCGAGATCATCCAGGAGGCCGACCTGCCGCCCGGTGTCGTCAACATCATCCACGGCTTTGGCGCGACAGGCGCCGCCATCGTCAACCACCCGGATGTGAACAAGATCGCGTTCACCGGCTCGACGGACGTCGGCAAGATCATCCAGCGCTCCATCGCCGGCACGAAGAAGAAGCTCACGCTCGAGCTCGGCGGCAAGGGCGCCAACATCATCTTCGAGGACGCGGCCATCGACCAGGCCGTCGAGGGCATCGTCAACGGCATCTGGTTCAACCAGGGCCATGTGTGTTGCGCGGGCTCACGCCTCCTCGTCGAAGAGTCGGTCGTGGACCAGGTCATCCTGAAGCTGCAGCAGCGGATGCAGACGCTCGTCGTCGGTGACCCGCTCGACAAGAACACCGACATCGGCGCCATCAACTCGAAGGCGCAGCTCGAAAAGATCCAGGAGCTCGTCCAGGCCGGTATCGACGAAGGCGGGACCATCCACCAGACCGAGTGCAAGATCCCCGAAAAGGGCTTCTTCTTCCGGCCGACCTTCTTCTCGGGCGTGACCCCGTCGTCGCGCATCGCCCAGGAAGAGATCTTCGGCCCGGTGCTCGCCATCCTCACCTTCCGCACGCCAGCCGAAGCCATCGAGAAGGCCAACAACACGCCTTACGGCTTGTCGGCCGGCATCTGGACCGACAAGGGTGCCAAGATCTTCGCCATGGCGAGCGCGCTCAAAGCCGGCGTGATCTGGGGCAATACGTTCAACAAGTTCGACCCGACGAGCCCCTTTGGTGGCTACAAAGAGTCCGGGTTCGGGCGCGAGGGCGGTCGCCACGGCCTCCTCCCTTATCTCGATCTTCAAGGTTAAAGGTCACGGGTCACATGAGCGACACACGTATTCCCATCCTGAAGACCTACAAGCTCTACATCGGCGGCGCCTTTCCCCGCAGCGAGAGCGGCCGTTACCTCCAGGTCAAGACCAAGGACGGCAGGTTCATGGCGAACATCTCCCGCGCCTCCCGCAAGGACTTCCGCAACTCGGTCGTCGTCGCCCGCAAGGCGCAGCACGACTGGGCGAAGCGCTCGGCCTTCAACCGCGGGCAGATCCTCTACCGTATGGCCGAGGTCTTGGAAACCCGCCGCCTGAGCTTCCAGTCGATGCTCGCGCAGGCCGTCGGCTACAATGAAGACATCGCCGCGCGCGAGGTCGACGCCGCCATCGACCGGCTCGTCTGGTACTCCGGGTGGTGCGACAAGTTCCACCAGATCGCCGGCAATACCAACCCGGTCGCGACCGCCCACTTCAACTTCAGCTTCCCTGAAGCCATGGGTGTCGTGGCGATTCTCGGCTCACGCCAGTGCTCGCTGCTCGGGCTGGTGTCGACCATCGCGCCCGTCATCCTGTCGGGCAATGCATGTATCGTCGTGGTCGATGACCCGTCGCCGACCATCGCCATCGAGCTCGCTGAGGTCCTTGCGACGAGCGACCTGCCAGGCGGTGTCGTCAACATCCTGACCGGCATGCGCACCGAGCTCTATGGCCAGGCCGGCGCCCACATGGACGTCGACGCCGTCTTCGCGGTCGGGTCGGATAGCGACGAGATGAAGAAGCTGCAGGTGGATGCCGCCGAGTCGGTCAAGCGGACGTTCTTCGTCGACGATGGGCCGCCGGACTTCTGGCTCTCCGAGTCCCGCCAGAGCCCGTACTGGATCCTGCCGTTCGTCGAAGTGAAGACGGCCTGGCACCCGATCGGCGTCTGAAGTTGAGCATGGGCGCGTCCTTTCCGGTCCCCGAGATCATCGCCAAGAAGCGCGACGGACATCGCCTGTCGGATGACGACATCCGCGGGCTCGTGAGCCGTTATGCGGCAGGCGCGCTGCCCGAGGAGCAGATGGCGGCGCTGGCCATGGCCATCTACTTCAGGGGCCTCGACGACGGAGAGACGGCCACCTGGACCGAGGCGATGCTTCGCTCCGGCGAGATACTCGATTTTCGAGATATCGGACGCCCGGTCGTCGACAAACACTCGACCGGCGGTGTCGGCGACAAGGTGTCGCTGGTGCTCGCACCGATCGCAGCGGCCTGCGGGCTGACGGTGCCGATGGTGTCTGGCCGGGGGCTAGGCCACACGGGTGGCACGCTCGACAAGTTGGAAGCCATCCCGGGCTTCTCGGCGGACCTGTCGCCGACACGCTTCCGTGAGGTCTTGCGGGACGTCGGCTGCGCCATCATCGGTGCCAGCGCGACGATTGCGCCGGCCGACAAGCGGCTCTACGCGCTGCGCGACGTGACGGGCACCGTGGCGAGTATCCCGCTCATCGTCGGCAGCATCATGAGTAAGAAGCTCGCCGAGGGGCTCGACGCGCTGGTGCTCGACGTGAAGGTCGGGCGCGCGGCGTTCATGACGACCCATGCGGCGGCCGTCGATCTCGCCGACCGGATGATCGCCGTCGGTGAGCGGATGGGTGTCAGGACCCGCGCGGTGCTGACCCGTATGGAAGAGCCGCTCGGTTGTATGATCGGCAACGTCAACGAGGTGCGTGAAGCGATCGACTGCCTCGAAAATCAAGGCGACCCGACGCTGACCGAGCTGTGTATCTCGCAGGCCGCGGCGATGATCGCCATGGGCCATGGCATCGCGGACGCAGAGGCCAGGCGACGCGCCGAAGATACGCTCACCAGCGGTGCTGCGCTCGAGCGTTTCGAACGGATGGTGACAGCCCAGGGCGGTGACCTGAAGAACCTCCCCGAGCCGACGGGTGAGGTCGTCCTCCGCGCCGGCGTCGACGGTTATGTGTCCGAGATCGACGGCCTGGCGATTGCGGTCGCGTTGGTCAGGCTCGGTGCCGGACGCCAACGCGCGGGCGACACCATCGACCCACTGGTCGGCGTACGTATCGACGCAGCGGTCGGCACGAGTGTCTGCCCCGGCGCCCCGCTCGCCACCTTGATGCTCGGGGCGAACCCAGCGCCGCCCCACGAGCTCGACGCGCTTCGTCAGGCGTTCACGATTGCGGATGCGGCTCCAGAGACGAACCCGCTCATCCTCGAGTGGCGCACGTCCTGAGCCTCGAAGCGGCAGGCGTACCGGCCGCCGTCACCAGTCGACGCGACTCGACTCGCTCGCCCTGGTGCTCGATATGCTCGCGTAGATCGCTTCATGGGTGGCCGGGCACCCGAGGAGCACCTCGGTGCCGGGCTCGCCGAACTGGGCGATGGCGTCGCGGATCGCCTCACGCACGCTGATAGCCAGCATGAGCGGTGGCTCGCCGACGGCCTTGGAGCCGTGGATGACGCCGGGCTGGGCGGCCTTCGCAAGCAGGGACACCCGGAAGTCGGCGGGAGCGTCGCCGATGGACGGGATCTGGTAGGTGCTCGCTGAGTGGGACAACAGCCGCCCGGTCTTGTCCCACTTGAGCTCTTCACCGGTGAGCCAGCCCATGCCCTGGACGAAGGCCCCTTCGATCTGCCCCCGGTCGACGTTGGAATTGAGCGAGTCGCCGACGTCCTGCAGGATGTCGACACGTAAGACCCGCTTCATGCCGGACAACGCGTCGACCTCGACCTCGGAGACCGCGACCCCGTAGGCGTAATAATAGAACGGGATGCCGTGGCCCTTGGCCTTGTCGTAAGCCAGCCCCGGCGTGCGATAGAAGCCGCTCGCCGACAACGAGACCTGCGACAGATACGCCTTCTCGACGACGTCTCCGAACGGCAACGACGCCGTCCACGAGGCATCGACGCCCTTCACCCCGATGTGGTCATCCGCAAAGACCAAGTCATCGGGCTCGACGCTGGTGCCCGAGCTCGCCGCCAGCATGTTGGCCGCGACGGTGGCCAGCCGCGAGCGCAGCTGGTCACACGCGTTCTTGACGGCCGCCCCGTTGAGGTCGGCCCCACTGGAAGCTGCCGTGGCCGAGGTGTTCGGCACCTTGTCGGTGCGTGTCTTCATGACGCGCACGTTGGCCATCGACAGCCCGAGCTCACGCATGGCGACACCACGCATCTTGGTCGAGAGCCCCTGCCCCATCTCGGTGCCGCCGTGGTTCACCTGCACCGAGCCGTCGCGATAGATGAGCACCAACGCGCCGGCCTGATTGAGGAACGACGCCGTGAATGAGATCCCGAACTTGACGGGTGTCATCGCGAGGCCGCGTTTCACGTGTGAATGCGATGCGTTCCAGGCTCCGATCTCGGCGCGGCGCGCGTCGAGCTCGGCTTCGGACTTGAGCTTGTCCCACATCATCGGCAGCCGGTTGTCACCGAGCGGCTGGCCGTAGTGCGTCGTGTTGCTCGCCCCATCACCGCGATACAGGTTCCGCTCACGCACGACCTCGGGCGGCAACGACAAGCGACGCGCGACGCGGTCGAGCGCCTCCTCGATGATGACCATGCCCTGCGGTCCACCGAAGCCACGAAAGGCCGTGTGCGACACGTTGTTCGTGCGCGCGACCCGCCCACTCGCGTGGACGGCCGGGATATAATAGCCGTTGTCGAGGTGGAACATGGCGCGGTCGAGGATCGACTCGGACAGGTCGAGGGCCCAGCCACCGTCGCTCACGAGCTCGACCTTCGCCGCCGTGAGTCGCCCCTCGCCATCGAAGCCGACCTCGAAGCGACCAAAGAACGGGTGGCGCTTGCCGGTCACGGTCATGTCGACGTCGCGGTCGAGCTGCACCCGAACCGGTCGCCGGGTCTTTGTCGCGGCGAGCGCCACGAGCGCGGCCCAGCCATTGCCCTGGGTCTCCTTGCCACCAAAGCCGCCGCCCATCCGCGGCGCCTCGACCACGACCTTGTTCCGCGGCAGGTGCAAGACGTGTGAGACCACGGCCTGGATCTCGGACGGGTGCTGTGTCGACGAACACACGAAGATGTCATCGTCGTCGCCACACTCGGCCCAGGCCGCGTGCGCCTCGAGATAGAAGTGCTCCTGTCCGCCGATGTGCAGCTCGCCCGACAGCCGGTGCGGGCTCGTCTGCAACGCCGCGTCGCAGTCGCCACGCCGGATGATGTGTGGGGTCGTGTGATAGCTCGAGGCCTCGATCGCGGCGACGATGTCTGGCACCGCGGGCAGCGGCAGGTACTCGATGACGACTGCCTTGGCCGCGGCTTTACACGCTTCCAACGTCTCACCCACGACGACCGCGATGAGCTGACCGTGGTAGTGGACCTCACCGTGTGCGAGCAGCGGCTCGTCCTTACGGATGGCACCCACATCGTTCTCGCCCGGGATGTCGGCGGCGGTCAGCACGCAGGCGACGCCAGGCATCGCCGACGCGGCGCTGGTATCGACCTTCTCGAGGCGGGCGTGTGCGTGTTTCGACAGCACCGGCCACATCTCGAGCATCGGTCGCTGGCGCGCCTGGTCATCGACGTAGATCGCCGTCCCGGTCACATGCCCAATTGCGCTCTCGTGCTTCAGCGTGAAGCTCTCGCGCTCACACGTGGGCTGCTCGAGCGGTGCGCTGGGCAGGAAGTTCAGGTCACCGTCCTGGGCGGCGCTGGTCTCGCCGAGCCAGAACTTCTCGAAAATCGAGACGATGAGGCTGCGCCGGAAGGCCACGCCCGAGCGCACGTCCGCGATGGGGGTGAACTCGGTGCCGAGGACGGCCAGGGCTTGCTTCACGGTGGCCGCGTCCCAAGGCTTGCCGACGAGCACGGCCTCGGTCTTACGAGCGCGTACGGGCGTGGCCGCGACGCCGCCGTAGGCCAGGCGGGCCTGGGTCACGATGCCGGCCGCGTCCGTCTCGATGGCGAAGCCGGCGGCCACGATCGAGATGTCGAGCTCACGGCGTTTCGAGACCTTGTAGGAGTCGATGAAGCACTTGCCAGCGCCGGCCACGGGCCGCGGGATGATGACTTCGAGCACGAGCTCGTCGGGTGCGAGCGCCGTCTTGCGGTAGGCGACGAAGAAGTCCTCGAGCGCGACCGTGCGCTCCCCACGAGGTCCGACGATGCGGACCGAGGCATCCAGCGACAACAAAACGGGCGCCAGGTCGCCGATCGGCGAAGCGGTGACGAGGTTGCCAGCGAGCGACGCGCGGTTGCGGATCGGCCGCGACGCGAAGACCCAGAGCATCTTCAAGATCGAGGGAAACTCTCCGGCGAGCGACTCCTCGAGCGCGGTCAAAGACGCCGAGCCACCGACCACAAGCGCCGTGTCGGTGCGGGTGATGGCCATGAGCTCGGGCACGCCGTCGGTCGCGATGAGGGCCGGAAACTGGCGTCCCTGCTTGTTGATGTAGACGCCGATCTCCGTCGCACCACACACGAGCTCCGCTTCGGGCATCGCCTGACGCAGCGAGATCAGGTCGGCCAGCGCGGTGGGGCGATGGAAGGTCCAGTCCCCGACGGTGTAGTCGACCTCGGCTGTTGCGGGCACCTCACGTTCGAGCCGTTTCTCGAACACGTCGTCCGCCGCCGCGGCCCCCGAGGACCTTGCCACGCGTTCCGCGCGCGCCTCGGCAAATGCATCGCGGATCGGCCGGTAGCCGGTGCAGCGGCAGAGGTTCCCGTTGAGCTGGTCATTTACCTGCCACGGCTCGTTCAGGTCCTTGCGGTAGAACCCTTCGAACATCGAGCAGATGAAGCCCGGCGTGCAGAAGCCGCACTGCGAGCCGTAGTGCTTCACCATCGCGGACTGCACGGGGTGCAGCGCGTCGCGTCGGCCGACACCCTCGACGCTGACGACCTCACGCCCGGCCACCATCGGTAGCAGTGCAATGCAGCTGTTGATGGCGCGATAGGTGGTCTCGCCGCTCGCAGTCCGGTCGACGATGGCCACGGTGCAAGCGCCGCAGTCGCCCTCGGCGCAGCCCTCCTTGCTCCCGGTGTGGCCGTTGTTGCGGAGCCAGGTGAGCAGCGACGTGTTCGTCGACTCGCCTTCCACCCGCACCATGTTTCCGTTGAGAATGAACTCGAAGCTCGCTGCCATAACAAATTCGATTATCAGCGTTCGCCCACGAGCGCCACCATCGACCACCTCGGAGTGAGCCAGCCGTTGACAGCTCCACCGCTCCGGGTACCTTGCGATTCTTCAGATGAGGCGGCGTAGCCCAACAAACATGACCAGGACCTTCGCCATAGCAATCGCGATCTGCCTCGTCTCGGGCGGGTGTGTCGACCTCCTGAAGCACTCCGCGGCGAGCGACCTCCGCTGCCCCATGTCCCAGGTCGAAGTCACCGCGGACCTATCGACGGCGCGGGCCGAGGGGTGTGGGCGCCTCGTCCTCTACGACCGGGTCTGCGACCAGTCGACCGTGGTCGAGCCTGGCAAGTTCGTGCAGAGCCCCGGCAGCTTCAAGCAAGAGTGTGGCTACGAAGGCTTCGGCTCCAAGCAGCGCTACCGATGCAAGAGCGTCTGGGTCGCCGGCACCACCACCTATGAGAAGGGTGGAACCTCGTCCGAGACCACGTGCCGTTGGGTCGCGAGGTCGCCGCGTTGGCGGGCGGATGATGTCGCCGAGAGCATCCCCACCCCACCCAATGAAGAGCGGGGTTGGGAGCGCCACTATCGGCCCCCTGCCCCCTCGTCTCCGGCTGCGGCGACAGCGTCCCCACCCACGTCCCCGAGTGCGGCCGTACCAGAGGAGGCGCCGTTGCCGACACAAGTGACCATCGCTGACCTCGGCGATGTGGCAGACGCCGAGGCCACGCTTCGCAGCTGGGTAGGCCAGCCTGTGCGGCTCGCGCTCGCCAATGGCGACGGCTTCGAGGGGGTCCTGAAGTACGTGAGGACCTTCACGCTCTGGTTCTCGGACGGCAGCCAACACCGCCTCGAAGATATCCTGGCGGCTGAACGATTCGAGCTGCCGCCCTGAGTGTTGGCCAACGCTGAGCCGATGCAGCCGTGACCGGTCTCAGCTCACGCCGGCACGATCGTTGTGCGCGCGGGCGAGCGCCGAGACCTCACGCGCGACCTCGTTGGCCACCGCCAGCTCGTCGAGCGGCCCAGCAACACCGTCGGGCGCGACCTCCATGACGACCACGCGCCGCGAGTCGACGGGTCTCTGCCTCAACCACGGGATGACCTTCCAGGCGACTTCACCGTCGAAGGTCGGTAACGGCATCAAGTTGATGGCCAGCATCACGGCGTTCATATGGATGGCGACCCGCTCGAGCTCGTCGAGCCAGCTCGCAGTGACGCCGCCGTGGGCGACCAGGATCACCTTGGCGATGACCATGGGCACGAGCTGGCCGACGACCCCGGCCCAGCTCGCCCGGATCTGCGCTGGCACACTCGCATGGCCGCGCCATCGCACCTTGCCACCGAGGGCCTGGATATCCACGCCGACCGGCGTCATCCCACCTGCGCGCACGGCGAGCCCATGGGCCATCAGATGGCATTGGACGAGCCCGAGGTAGAGGAGCCACGACAGCGGCGCGACCCCGAAGGCACCCGCTGCGAAGAGGCCAACGAGCACGCTCCAGTGCCACCTCAGCGGCAACCCACGAAATGATCCCCTACGCCAGTAGCCTGATGTGAAAAGCATCGGTCCGACCATAGACGATGGGGCCCACCCGAAGCCAGCCGCTGGTCTCTAATCCGAGGTCCGCGAGCGGGCCTTCGCACAAGAAGCGAACCGGGATCGTTGGCTAGCCAGGAAGACCGAACGTCAGGGAAGCCCGCCGCCGCCGCCCGCACCCGGCGCCGCACCCGCATCGCCGAAGCAGGCGTTGTAGACGGTGCTGCAGGGACCGACTGCGCTCGTCGCCTGCTGCGAGCAGGTCTGGAAGTTGATCGCGCTGAAACACTCGCGCTCGACACACAAGCTGAAGTCGAAGAAGGCGTTGGCCGCCTGGGCAGTAGCCGCCGCGAGGCACGTGCGTTGACAGGTGAGGTCGTCTTCGAGGCAGTCCCTCAGACACTGGCTCGTGACCGCGCACGTGGCGCTTCCTGCGGTCCCCCCGGTCTCGCACTCGGTGCGCGCCGCAAGGCAGCTCGTGCGCTCGCACTCGATCGCGGTCTTGGACTCCTCGGCGTTCGGGAACGGCGAGGTGGGAAGGCAATTGTTCGTATCGAGGCAGGCGTCGTAGGTCGTGTAGAGGGTCGCCTCGGCTTCGCTGTCGGCGTCGGCGAGGCAGGTCGCGACACACTGCTCGGACGTGCAGGCCGAGGCGCAAGCGAAGATCCCGGTGCAAATCCCGCCGGCCGGGTCGGGCTGCACGTCGGGCAAGGTCGTGTCGGCCGGTGTCGTGTCCGGGGGCGTCGTGTCGGGCACCGTCGTGTCGGCAGGAGTCGTGTCGGGCACCGTCGTGTCAGGCGTCGTGTCCGGCGAGGAGTCGCCCTGGATCGAAGTGTCCGAGGTGTCGGCGGTGTCCGTCGTGCTCGGTGTGGAATCGTCGCCGCAAGCGACCGACATCGCGCACATGATAGGAAGGAAGGCTCGTCGCATGGCTCGCTCCAGATGACTCGTAGGACAGGTAGACGGTGACTGGCCAGTTACCCTAGCAGCGCTCGGGCTCTGCGGCCATCCCTGGCCCGGACACTCTACCCCGAAAAAGAAATGGCCTGGAAGACCAGGCCATCTCTCACGCATCAGCGCGAAGTCGGAAACGCGACGCTAAAGGGTCGCGTCGACCTTCTCAGTTCCCAGCAGCGGCGCACGCGCCGATGGTGGTGCCCGCGATACCGAGGCCCTGGCAGGTCGTGCCTTCGGGGCAGGTCGTCGGGGTCACTGCCGTGTCGCAGAACTTCGAGCACTTGCCGGTGCCACCGCTGCCCGCACAGATGTTGCCGGGCGCGCAGTCGTTGAGGAAGGTGCAGTTGCCACCGGTCGGGATGTTGTTGTGCTCCGAGCAGTCAGTGGCGCCCGCCTGCGAGATGATGAAGCAACCCTCGCCGTTCGTGCAGTCCTGGGTCAGCACGTTGCAGGAGGTCGGGATGTCACCGCAGAAGGTCAGGTCGGTGCCCTGCAGGCCGATGTTGCAGGGGCGGCCGTCGGTGCAGTCGGCGCTGTCATCGCAGAAGGGGAGGCAGCTCGCCGCGCTCTCACTGCCGAGGCAGGCGCCGCGCACACACGCCGTCGGGTCGGCGGTGCAGTTGCCGTAGAGGGCGATGGTACCGGCCGGCAGGCAGTAGAGGTTGTTGTCCGCGTCGCCCAGGGTGCAGTTCTCGCCGGCCTCGCAGCCCACGTTGGTCACCGGGTCGCAGTCGTCCGGCTCGGGGATGCCGAAGACCGACTCGAACTCGCCGAGGCAGAAGTCGGAGACGCACTGGGTGTTGAGCGACCCGTTCTCCTCGAGGCAGTTGTTGTTCTGAACGCAGGTCGCGAGCTGGGTGTAGGCCCCACGGCAACCGGCCGAGAGCCCGTTCTGGCAGGCGCTGGCGCACTGCTGCTGGGTCGGTCCGGTCGGGCACGCGCTCACGCAGGCGTCGAACGTCGTGAGCTCGGCGTCGGTGCACAGCCGCTCGGTCGGGTTCGTGACGTCGGAAGTCGTGTCCGGCGTCGTCGCGTCGGGCGTGGTCCCATCCGGGGTCGTGACGTCCGGTGACGTGGTGTCAGGCGTGACCGAGTCGGGGGTCACGCTTGTGTCGCCGCCCGTCGTGTCGGTGGTGTCGGTCTGGCCCGAGGGGGTCGAGTTGTCGTCGCAGGCGACAAAGGCCGCCGCGAGGGTGAGGGGAAGAATCAGTCGTCGCATGGCTCGCTCCAAAACAGCCCCGGCGCGGGGAACGGAGGTCCATATCAGCGTCGATGGGCAGGTGCAACGACGTTGCTAAATCAGAACCGCGCACGGGCGGTCGTTTCCCCGGTGGGGCATCAGGCGGCGTACACAACCCGCAACGCGGTCGCCCCCGTCATTGACTCAGCCGTTCCACTCCGGTTAGGTCCGCCGTTCGGCCGCGCAGACCGTTTCTATTCCGGCCATCTCTGCGTCGACCATCCCGCGCATCCCCGCCGGCCCCGCGCCGGCTCCCAAGGACCTCCTCCGAATGACAGCGATTGCCAGCCCGAACGCCCACCCCTACGCCCACTTCGTCCACAAGGTGCTGAAGCCGGCACGCTACCTCGGCGGCGAGTACCAATCGATCAAGAAGGACTGGCGTTCGGTCGAGCTGCGTATCTGCATGGCCTTCCCCGAGGTCTACGACATCGGCATGAGCCACCTCGGCACCAAGATCATCTACTCGATCTTGAACAAGAATCCGCGCATCGCGTGTGAACGTGCGTTCACGCCGTGGGTCGACATGGAGCGTGAGCTGCGGGCCCGGGACCTGCCGCTCTTGTCGCTCGAGAGCGCGCGTCCCCTTTCGGACTTCGACGTGGTCGGCTTCTCGCTCCAGTACGAGATGACCTATACCAACGCGTTGAACCTGCTGGACCTGTCGAAGATCCCACGCCGCTCCGAGGACCGCCAGGACGGCGACCCCATCATCATGGCGGGTGGCCCCACGGCGACCCACTGCGAGCCGATGGCCCCGTTCATCGATGCCTTCCTGGTCGGCGACGCCGAGCACGCCCTGCCGTTGGCACTCTTGGCGATCGCCGATTGGAAACGCGAGGGGCTGACACGCGCTGCCATCCTCGAGCGCCTCGCGAACGACCACGAGGGCTGGTACGTGCCGGCGCTGTACGAGCGTATCTACGACGAGCACTCACGCATGATGGTGGTCGACCCGACGACCGCGCGCGGCCCCTACCCCATCAAGCGCACGCTGGTCGACAGCCTCGACCGCTACCCGTTTCCCGACGACTCGCCGGTCGCCGCAGCCGAGGCCATCTTCGACCGCGTCAGCATCGAGATCGCGCGTGGCTGCACGGAAGGCTGCCGCTTCTGCCAGGCCGGCATGATCTATCGTCCCGTGCGTGAGCGTGACCCCGACCAGATCGTCGACACGGTCATGAAGGCGCTCGACAAGGGCGGCTACGACGAGGCCTCGCTGACGAGCCTGTCGACCGCCGACTACTCGTGTGTGAGCCCGCTCATCAAGAAGGTCATGGCCAAGATGCGTGAGCGAAAGGCCTCGCTCTCGGTCTCGTCGCTTCGCGCCTACGGTCTCGACGAGGACCTGCTCGACGAGATCTCGTCGGTGAAGGCGACCGGCCTCACGTTCGCGCCCGAAGCCGGCACGCAGCGGATGCGCGACGTCATCAACAAGAACATCACCGAAGAAGACCTCATGACGACCGCCGACCGCGTCTTCGCGCGCGGCTGGCAGCGCATGAAGTTCTACTTCATGATCGGGCTCCCGACCGAGACGGACGAGGACGTCGCCGGCATCGTCGAGACCGCCGCTCGCGCCCGGTCGATCGGCTGGAAGTACCACTCACGCGGCAAGGTCTCGGTCACGGCGTCGGTCAGCTCGCTCGTTCCGAAACCCCACACGCCGTTCCAGTGGGCCGCGATGGACTCCATCGCCGACATCGAGAAGAAGCAGACCATCCTGCGTGAGCTCGGCAAGCGCCACCAGATCCCGACCAAGTGGCACAACTGGAAGGAGAGCTTCATCGAGGGGATTTTTTCCCGCGGGGACATCCGGTGCGCCGACCTGCTCGAGCTGGCGTTCGACAAGGGTTGCCGCCTCGACAGCTGGGACGACCAGCTCAAGTGGACGACCTGGCTCGAGGCCATCGCCGAGTGGGGCATCGACCCGCAGATCTATCTGGGCACCCTGCCCGTCACGGCGCGTTTGCCGTGGGACCATATCGACGTCGGCCTCGAGGACGGGTTCCTCTCGCAGGAGTGGAAACGCGCCACGAAGAACCGCCTGTCGCCCCCGTGTGGCAAGCCCAAGGGCATGCAGGTCCACCACACCAACGTGGCCGACGCCAACGCCGACCAGCGTAAGCTCGTCTGTTATCATTGCGGCATCGCGTGTGACCTGACGGCCATGCGTAACGACCGCATCGAGTACCTCGACAAGCTTGGCGCCCAGACGCGTGATGACTTGAAAACCGAGGGATTCGTGCCGGCCTATCAGCAGATCCGCCGCGACAGCATCGGCCGTAGCCTGCCGCCCAACCGTGGGCTCATCGACGCCGCCTACCGCTATCGTGTCATCTTCACGAAGCTCGGCTCCATCGCCATGACGGGCCACCTCGACCTCGCACGCAACCTGCCGCGCATCATCCGCCGCGCGGGGTTCACCCAGAAGTACTCGTCTGGCTTCTCGCCGCGCGCGCTCATCTCGTTTGGTCCAGCCCTGCCGCTCGGCGTGTCGAGCCTGGCCGAGGTCTGCGACTTCTATCTGCACGACGACCTCACGCCGTCGGAACTTCTCGAACGGCTCTCTGCCGTGACCGACCCTGGGCTGCTCTTCATCGATGCCTGCCGGATCCCCGACTCGGCTGTCTCGATTTCCAAGCTGGCCCGCGCCGCCGAGTACCTCGTCCACCTCCCGGGCCTTCCCCCATCCGAGCTGTTCGCGGGTGTCGCGCGGCTCAAGGACAATTCCCCGATCATGGTGAGCGCGGTTCGCAAGAACGGCCCACGCGACATCGACATCCGCGATGGGCTCATCGGGCTCACCTGTGACCTGCCGCGCAGCGCCGAACACGAGCTGCTCGGCATGCCTCTGACCCCGGTCCTGCGTTGGCGTGTCGACCTGCTTGCCGGCCCCCACGTCCGCTCGTCGGACCTGGCAACCGGGCTGTTCGCCAAGCACCCGGACGCACTCGCCTCGATGCAGGTGGCGCGTGTGGGTCTCTTCGGATTCTCAAATGAAGTCGGCCACTACGGGCTGCTCGAAGGGCCCGCTATCGCTGGCCGAGCGACAGCAGACAATGGTGATGAGCCCGACGAGGTATTCGACGTCTCTGCACCTGCGGCCCACACCGACTCCGCCAACTATGCCTGAGAGGTCGACATGATCGCCAAGCTCCAGCCCTCGTTCATCGCCATCGCCATCGTCCTCGCTTCGTCGTCGGCGCTCGTATCGGGCTGCGGGTCGAGCCAGGTCGGCGGCGAGGGCGCCGGCTCGTCCAGCCGCTTCACGTCGTTCGCCGGTCGGACGCTCGACGGCAAACGTTTCGACGTCACGCCGCACATCGGAAAAGACGTCGTCCTCGTCAGCTTCTGGGCGACCTGGTGTGAGCCCTGCAAGGCCGAGATGCCGTTTCTTCAGAGCTTCCACGACCGCTACAGCAAGGACGGCCTGACGGTCGTGTCGGTGGCCATCGATGGGCCCGACACCTCGGCCGAGGTCGCCCCCTACATCCGTCGCCAGGGCTACACCTTCCCCGTCCTGCTCGACGACGACGGGGCCATCGCGCAGCGCCACAACCCGAACTACACCGCCCCCTTCGCGGTCCTCGTCGCCAAGGACGGAACGGTCCACAAGCGCATCGCCGGCTTCCAGCCGTCCGAGGCCCCTGAGCTCGAGAAAGAGATCCAACACCTGCTCGGGCTCGCCGCCCCATGAGGCTCGCCGGGCTCGGCCTGGTCAGGCCGCTTCTTGTGATGCTGGGGTCTGTCGGCCTCCTCGGGGCGTTCGGAGTCTTCGGGGCGACGGCAGCCCGGGCCGAGGTCGACTTCGAGCTGACCGAGACCTTCGCGCTCGACTGGCACTGGATCCTCGACGACCCGCAGATCACCGACCCCGAAGACCGAGAGCACGTCGTCGACCTGCGTAATCGATTGAACATGCGCGTGCGCACGGGTGAGCTCACGTTCGGCCTGCGCCTCGATCTGGCCTGGTTCCCGTCGCCGCCGACGACCCAGTACGCGAGCGACATCCGCCCCGAAGAGATGTTCATCACCTGGCGGACCGGCGCCTGGACGCTCACCGCCGGCGACGACTACCTGACGGTCGGCCGCGGGGTCGCCTTGTCGCTGCGTAAGTTCGACGAGGTCGGCTTCGCGACGAGCCTGCGTGGGGCGCATGCGAGCTTTCGCGCCGACGGGTTTCGTATGCGGCTTGGCGCGGGCTATACGAACGTCGTCAACGTCGACTCGGTCGAAGAGAAGCTGGTCCCCGACCCGAGCGACCTCGTCTTCGTCGGTCGCTTCGAGACGGATGCCATCGAGAAGCTGCGGCTCGGAGTCCACGCCGTCGACATCGAGCGCCGCCATTCCGAGGCGCGAAATGCGCTGACGGGTGTGCTCTTCGGC
This sequence comes from uncultured Myxococcia bacterium, assembly GCA_942493285.1. Classification (GTDB taxonomy): domain Bacteria; phylum Myxococcota_A; class UBA9042; order PHBI01; family PHBI01; genus WYBB01. The sequence continues at coordinate 1,952,610 of OW818691.1, read as the reverse complement.
GACGACGACGACCGCCGGATCCAGGGGCGGCGGTTCGTACGCTCGACCATCCTCGGCGCTACCGCGGAAGCCACGCAGCTCGCCGATGCGCTCGACTTGTATGCCGAATTCGGCTGGCTCCAGAACGAGGAGACCCGCCAGACACTCGCCGGCGACGAGGACGCTGGGCGCGACGGGCTGGCGCTCTACACGTCGGCGACGGCGACGCTCGGGCCGTGGACGACTCTCTTGGAATTCAAGCATTATGATCGTTGGCGCATCGAGAGCTCGTTGCACCCCGACACCGCCAACGAGCAGGGCATCACCCAGGTCTTCCCCTACATCGCCCCGCCCTCGCTCGAGCGCATCGACCAGCGCGTCGTCAATGCGACGGACGTCACGGGCGCACGCCTGAAGGTCGACCACGCCTTCCCGAAGAACAAACGCGGCGACAAACACACGCTCTTCTTGAGCAACGCACTCTTCCTCGACGCTCCGGCCTCGGACGAGTGGACCTATCACGGCTACCTGGGCTGGGAGCGCACGACCGAGAACGGTGAGCGCCTCGTCCTGCAGCTCGGCTACCGGCGTGAGGAGGCGCCAGACGCCGGGACCGACGGCATCATCCGGCTCAGCATGGCCCACCTCGACCTCGACTGGTTCAAGACCGTCGGCCCGGGCGTCGACCTGCAGTTCCACTGGAACCACGAGATGCGTGAGAAGAACATCGGCGCGGACTCGCTCGCCGATAGCTACTTCGAGGGGACCTTCTACATCGGCGTGAACCTGCCGCCCTCGTGGTCGTTCACGGCCCAGTTCGAGTACCTGACCGAGGCCACCGCCGAGAACCAGTCCTTCCCCGGCGCCTTCATCCAGTGGAAGCCCGACTCGGCCAGCTTCGTGCGGCTGTTCGTCGGACGCAGCAAGGGCGGCCTCAAGTGTTCGGGTGGTGTGTGCCGGATCTTCCCCGACTTCGAAGGCGTGAAGCTCGAGACCACGCTGCGGTTCTGAGGCCAGGGCAGGGCAAGCCCTGCCCCTACAATGTTGCGACCGCCCGGGCGCGCACCCACCAACGTTGCGACCGCCCGGGCGCGCACCCACCAACGTTGCGACCGCCCGGGCGCGCACCCACCAACGTTGCGACCGCCCGGGCGCGCACCCACCAACGTTGCGACCGCCCGGGCGCGCACCCACCAACGTTGCGACCGCCCGGGCGCGCACCCACCAACGTTGCGACCGCCCAAGCAGGCGGGACAGGCCGCGTCCCGACAGAGCCGTTCGTTCGATTTTCGAGGTTTTGCCAGATGGCGAATGATTGGGTGTAGGGGCAGGGCTTGCCCTGCCCGGGATTCAACCAGCCCCGTCTACGACTCCAGAAATGCGAAGGGCGCCCTGGCCAATTCGACCAGGACGCCCTCTGTTCAGGAACCGCTAAGGCTCAGTGCCTTCAGAACGGGTACGCGTCGACCCGGTTCTCCATGAAGACCGGGACGATGACGAGCTTACGCGCCTCGTCGACACCGAAGTCGGCCGGCCCCTTCAGGCCCGATGCGATGGTCTTGAACGTGCCCGGCGCTGCGACGTGGTAAACGGTGCCCGTCTCCCAGCTCGACACGAAGAAGCTCCACGCATCGCCCTCGCCCTTCATGGCGAAGAGCCCGTCGAGCGAGCCCGCCGGCACGTCCAGCTTCGGGAGCGCCTCGTTCTTGGCGCGGTCGAACCCGTGGATGGCTTTGGCATCGTCGAAGCCATTGAAGTAGAGGGCGTCGCCACCTTCCTTGGCCACCGCGAAGATCCCGTTGGGGAGGCCGACGGCCGGGATCTCGAGCTTCACTGCGGTACCCACTTCGGCCTTGGCGTCGATGGCGTAGATGGCCGGCGTGCCCTTGGGCTTGAAGTCGGGGCCGACGGCCGAGTCGGTCACGTAGACCGTGTCGCCCACGACGTGGATGTCGTTGAGGAAGGTCGCGCCTTCGACGGCGATTGAAGCGAGCTGCTTCTTCGACGCGACCTCGAACTTCCGCACGACGTCGATGTCCGCCACGTAGAGCACACCGTTGTGGATCCCCATGCCCTTGGGGGCATGCAGCTCGACGTCGGCGGCCTCACCCGAGATCCACTTCAGGTCCGCGACCTTACCATCGGGGCCGAGGCCCGAGATGAAGCCGTTGTCGTCCTTGTCGAGCGGGGCGCCGTTGATGTTCGACACGTAGTACAGGTCGCCAGCGACGAGCACGGACTCGGGCGTCGCAAAACCTTCGGTCTTCCAGGTCGCGGCCGGGCCCGCGGGGACCTCGGCAGCCGCATCGGACGGGGCAGCTGCGTCGGACGGAACAGCCGCCGCGACGTCACCCTCGCTGGGCGCCGCTCCGGCATCACCAGCCGCTGGCTCGGCATCGGGTGCCGCCGCTGCTGCAACATCGGCCTCACTGGGCACCGGCGCGGGGGCCGCGTCCGCTTCGGTCGGGGCCGGGGCCGCGTCGGCCGCCGCGACGGGTGCCGTCACGGGCTGGGGCGGCGGCGGGGTCTGCGTGGGCTCGGTCTTCTTTCCGCAGCCGAGGACGAGCACCGCGAGCGGGCTCAGTAGGGCAAGACGAATGGACATGGTTCCTCCTCGAAATCACGGGGCCGCAGGACATCGGCACTCCGGTTTGCAGCGGCGACATGAAGCACAATCGCTCGTTTGCCAAGAATCGGGACGTCATCGCCCGGCAACCCGCAGCGGGCCCGACCAACCCCTATCGGCTCGCAGCGGGTCCACTCCCCTCCGTCCACACATCAGCCGAGGCCGAACACCTCGACCACGAGCCCGACGAGGATGATGGCGACGGCGGACCAGGCGACCACCCGCGCCTGCCTCAACGCCGACTGCGCCTCCTCGCGATTCCGCTTGAGCAACCGCTTCTTCTTCGGGTCGACCTTGCCCTTCTCGGGCTCGGCGACCGCCCCCTTCGTGTCCCCGGTGTCCGTTGGCGAAACCTGGACACCCTGCTCTTCGAGCAGCTTCTGTTCCTTCTTACGGCGGTTCTTCACGGCCCGATCGAGCGCCTTCTGGCCCGCGTCCGTGTAGGCCAACGGGAAGGCCAGGCGCGCCCCACGCGCGTCCTTCCACGGCGGGCTCTCGGCCGCCAACGAGTCGAGCCACCCGTCGACCTCGGGCAACCACGGCGCCCCGAGCGACTGCGCCAGGCGATGCAGCGCAAGAAAGTCCGCGCGCGCCGGCCCGTCCTTGCCAAACCCGGTCAGGACAATCGACCCGTCCGGATGCACGAGCACGTCGCCGGCCGTGAGCCGCCCGTGCACGGCCTTCTCGTTCGCCGCCGCGGCCAGCGCATCCATGACGCTCAGCATGAGGTTGGTCGACGCCTCGAGCGAGAACTTCGGCCGCCCGCGGTCGGGAAACAGCCGCTCCAGGCTCAGAGCGTCCACGAGATCCAGCACCGCGACCGGCCGACCACCGATGACCTCGACCCCATGGCAGGGCACGATGCCGGGATGCTCGAGCCGCGTGAGGCGTTCATGAACCTTGGCGCGCAACACGAAGGCGTCGACCTCGTTCGGGTCCTGCGCCAGCGCCCCATGCAGCACCTTGAGCGCCATCGGGCGCGCTTCAGCCCCATATGCGCTCGCGTTCAGGGCGCGGTACACGGTGGCATGCTCACCCGACCCGAGGACCTCGGTGAGCCGCCATGAACCGATACCCGTGAGCTCCGCCCTCATCCTCTCGCTACTCCGCGCCTGGGCGTTGAACAACTCAAGCTGCCGCCGGGCGCCATGTCACCCGCACCACCGGCCGCGTCAAGAAAGCCCGCTCGCCTGGGTCGCCAATCTCCGCTATGACCGGCCCGCCCTTGCCGCGAGGTCCTCGTGTCCAAACGCCTTCCTGAATCCATCCCCGACATCGTCGACGTCACCTTCATCCACGGCGCGGACGCCACCCCCGACACCACACCGCGCCTTCTTATAGACGTGCCCCATGGCGCGACCACCACCCACGACTTCGAGAGCCTGGCGGCATTGCTCGATAGCCCGCTCCCACGCGACCTCATCGACTTCTTCTACGTCAACACCGACACGGGTGCCCCCGAGCTGGCTGTGGCCATCGCCCAGGCCCTCGTGGCCGCCGCACCGGACACGTCTGTCGTCATCACGCGTTGCCGCATCCCTCGCACCTTCATCGACTGCAACCGCGTCATCGACGCGTCGCCCGAAGCCTTCAAAGAAGGCGGCGTCGCCCCGGGCCTCATGCCGTGGATCACGACTGCCGCGGACCGCGCTCTGCTACGCGCCCGCTACGACGCCTACCAGTCGGTGGTGCAAGCCGCGATGGCCATGCTCGGCCAGGACGTTTCGAATGCCGGCGCCATGCTGCTCATGCACACCTACGCCCCTCGCACGGTCGGCGTCGAGGTCGACCTGAACATCGTCCAGAGCCTGCACGCCGCCTACGCCCCCGACGTCGAGACCACCTGGCCGCTCCGCCCCGAGCTCGACGTCATCGGTCGCGCGCTCGACGGCACGCTCATGGCCCCGGCCGACGTCGTGGCCGCGCTCACCCGTGAGCTCGCGACCATCGACCACCAGCTCGGTGACTCCTCGACCTACGCGCTCCATCCGAGCACGCTCGGCTGGCACCACGCGGTCGCCCTACCCGGCCGCTGCCTCTGCCTGGAAGCCCGCCGGGACCTCTTCGTCGAGCGCTTCATCCCGTTCGCGCAAGCCGCCATCGACCCACACCGCACGGCCGCGCTGGCCTCCCCCATCGCCAGGGCGCTCTCGACGTGGTGGCCGTGACTGTGGCAGAATACGCACGATGAACGTCTTACTCGTCGCTTCAGAGATGGCCCCCTACGCGAAGACCGGCGGCCTTGGCGATGTGGTCGGGGCGCTGCCGAAACGCCTACGTCAGCTCGGCCACGACGTGCGTGTCTTCGTGCCGCTCTACAACACCATCGACACCCGCAAGGTCACCTTCACCGCCGTCGGCGACCCCTACGACGTCTATGTCGGCCACCATCGCTATACGGTGCGCCTCTTCTCGCCGGCCGGTGACGCGTCGACCTTCTTCGTCTACTGCCCCGAGCTCTACCATCGCGGTCGTCTCTACACGAACGACCCGGACGAGCACCGGCGCTTCCTCGTCCTCGGGCATGCCGCCCTCATCGCCGCCCAGAAGATGCAGTTCGCGGTCGACATCCTGCACTGCAACGACTGGCAGACGGGGCTCCTGCCGCTGACACTCAAGGTCCGATACTCATGGGACCGACTCTTCGCCAACACGAAGACTCTCTTGAGTATCCACAATCTCAATTATCAAGGTGTCTTCCCCGCAGCCATCCTGCACGACACCCACCTCTCGGACGCAGCCCACCTGTTCCACCAGGACCAGCTCAACCACGAGCACGGCGGCCGCATCAACTTCATGCTGCACGGCATCATGTATGCGGATGGCGTCAGCACGGTGAGCCCGACCTACGCCAAAGAGATCCAGACCCCCGAGCACGGAGCCGGCCTCGACGCGTTCCTCCGCGCCCGCACCACGACCGTCGTCGGCATCCTCAATGGCGTCGACTATGACGAGTGGTCACCCGAACGGGACCGCCACATCGCCTTCCCGTACACCGCCGAAGATCTCGACCTCAAAGAGAAGAACAAAGAGGTCCTGCTCGGCAAGATGGGGTTGCCCTACGTCCCGGGGGTGCCGGTCGTCGGCATCGTCTCGCGGCTCGTCGGCCAGAAGGGCTTCGACCTGCTCGGCCCGACCCTGCCCGAGCTCTTGAAGCGACGAACTTTTCAGCTCGTGGTGCTCGGCAACGGCGAGAGCGGCCTCGAGCAGATGTTCTCACACTTCCAGCGCCACTTCCCTCAGAAGGTGAGCTTCTACCGCGGCTTCTCGAACCCGCTCGCGCACATGATCGAGGCGGGCTCCGACGTGTTCCTCATGCCGAGCCGTTATGAGCCTTGTGGCTTGAACCAGCTCTACTCGCTGCGCTACGGCACCGTCCCCGTGGTCCACCGCACGGGTGGGCTCGCCGACACGGTCGAGCCATGGCACCCGCAGACCGGCACGGGCACTGGCTTCCTCTTCGACCACCACGACGCCCCCGGCCTGCGCTGGGCGATGAACGCGGCACTCGACAGCTATCGGGACCAGGCGCGCTGGCGGCGGCTGATGCTCAACGGCATGAGCCGCGACTTCTCGTGGGACAAACAGATCAAGCTATACGAGCTGGTCTATCAGCGCCTCATCGATTTCAAGAGAGCCTGAATCCACTCTCGGAGCTCAACGTATGCACGTCGTCTTCGTCGAACCGCGTTTCCCCACGAACCAGAAGCACTTCGTCCGCGCGCTCGTGGAGGTCGGCGCCACCGTCACCGCCATTGGCGAGGGCAGCAAGTCGTCGCTCGACGACGAGCTCAAGCGTTGGCTCGCGCACTACGAAGAGGTGACCAATGTCACCGACGAGCAGCAGATGTTGAACGCGCTGCGCAAGATCCAGCGCCACGCCTGGGTCGACCGCTACGAGTCCACGGTCGAGGCGCATATCCTGCCCGCGGCCAAGGTGCGCGAGGCGGCGGGTGTGCCCGGGACCTCGGTCAGGACGGCCTACCTCTGCCGCGACAAGCCCGCCATGAAGGAGGCTTTGCGCCAGGGCGGCGTGTCGTGTGCGATGTCGGGTGCGGTCAGCTCGCTGGCCGAGGCCAAGGCCTTCATCGAGGAGGTCGGCTACCCCGTCATCCTCAAGCCGCGCGACGGCGCCGGCGCCTCGGGTGCGGCCCGGGTCGACTCCGACAAAGAGCTCGTCGCGGCACTCAAGTCGCTGCACGTGAACCTCGACGGCGGGCCCCGCTCGGTCGCCATCGAAGAGTTCCTCGAGGGCCACGAGGGCTTCTACGACACGCTCACGCAGAAGGGCCGCGTCGTCCACGAGTTCGTGAGCCACTACTATCCTAACGTTCTCGAAGCCATGCGCACGCGTTGGATCTCCCCGCAGATCGTTGCGACCAACCGCATCGACGCGACCAACAGCTACGACGAGGTCAAGCTGATGGGCCGCAAGGTCATCGACATCCTCGGCATCGAGAGCTCGGCGACCCACATGGAGTGGTTCTATGGCCCGCGCGGCCTGAAGTTCTCGGAGATCGGCTGCCGCCCGCCCGGAGTGCGGGCCTGGGACCTCTACAACGTCGGCAACGACATCGACCTCTATCGTGAGTGGGCCCTCTGCGTGACGGGGCAGGCTCCGCGCCAACGCCCGTCGCGTCGCTTCTCCGCCGGCATGATTGCGCTGCGCCCGAGCCAGGACGGACGCATCACCGGCTACTCGGGGGTCGACGCGCTCGGCGCCGCCTTCCAGCCCTACTTCATGGACTGGTTCCTCCCACCCGAAGGGCACCCGACCCAGCCCGTCGAGGCCGGTTTCATGGCCAACGCCTGGGTGCGGATGAAACACGAGAACTATGACGAGCTTCGGCGTATGTTGGACATCGTGGGTCAAACCCTGAAGGTCTACGCACGGTGACTATCCCGCTGTCTTCGCACCCGAGCTCTCGCCACCCCGAGCCCATCACCCTGCTCGGCCCCCAGCGTTCACCACACGCGACCGGGATGTCGGACACGGCGCGTGAAGGTGCACAGCTGGCCCGGATCCTGAAGCAGGACGGAATCACGGGGCCCATCGCGCTGGTGACCGCCGGCTGGCAGGAGCGTGAGTCCGAGGACACGGCCTTCGTCGAGACGCTCGGCGTGCAGTGCTTCAACCTGCGGCTGCACCAACGCTCGGAGGAGGTCTTCGCGACCGATATCGAGTTCGCGCGCGCCTACAAGGCCCGCCAGGAGCGCCTGCGCCACATGCAGAGCTTCTATCGGATCCGCCTCGAGGCCGCCGACGATGCCTCTGCCGCCATCGCGGTTCGCCACGTGGACGAGGGACTGCTCGAGGAAGAGCTCGCGGTCTCCATCGAGGTGTTTCGTCAGCTCGACCGCGACCACATCGAGCGTTGCCGCACGGTCTTCGATGACTTCGAAGCGCACTGGGTGCCTCAGACAAGGCCCGCGGTCGCGCGCCACTGGCACGAGATCTCGGCCGTCCTCGGCGACGTGCAGGCGGTCTTCATCGCGGGTGGACACGTCGGCTCGCTGCTCAATCGCCTGCGGCTCTTCGACCTGTTCTCACTCGCTGGCCACCTGCCCATCTACGCGAGCTCGGCGGGCGCCATGGTGCTGACAGAGCGCATAGTCTGCTTTCACGACCACCCGCCCTACGGCAAGGACATCGCCCAGGTCCTCGATCGCGGCATCGGTCTCATCACGGACATGGTCGTCCTGCCCGACCCACGTCGCCGGGTGAAGCTGCTCGACGTCCGGGGGATCTCTCGATTTTCGAGGCGTATGGCACCAGCCCACTGCATGGCGCTCGACGTCGGGCACCACATCCGCCTGCTGCCCGAAAAGGCGCCGACCGGTGAGGCCTGGCGCCTGATGCCGACCGGCCTCGTCGACACGAGCTGGCAGGACTACGACCGCAACCTGCCCCGACCTGGCGAGGGGCCTCCAACCGCGCAGCGGGGGCGCCCATGACGGCCAGGCCGGTCTCCGACCTCATAGCGGGCTCGAAGTCGCGTGAGAGCGTCGAAGCCTTCATTGCGAACAACACCTTCCCCATCGTCGAGGACAACGACATCACGTTCGTCTGGCGAGGGCGCGCCGACCACGTGAACCTGCGGCACTGGGTCTACGGGCTGCCGAGCTCGCAGGGTCTTGCGCGCATCGACCACACCGATATCTGGCATGTGACGCTCAAGCTGCCGCCGACCTCGCGGGTCGAATACAAGCTCGAGATCGTGACGGGGGCCCACCACGAGTGGGTCTCGGACCCGCTCAATCGTAACCGCGCCCACGACCCGTTCGGGTCGAATTCAGTAGCTCACGGGAAGGGTTACGAGATCCCCGAGTGGGTGCGGCCAGACCCTGGCTCGCCCCAGGGCAAGCTCGACGACATCATCTTCGACAGCCCGACCTTTGGCCGGCGGGCCTACGGGATCTACCTGCCTGCGCGGTTCCGACGGTCGCGGCGATATCCCCTGCTCATCGTCCACGATGGGCATGACTACCTGCGCTACGCGGCGCTCGGCATCGTGCTCGACAACCTCATGGCGAACCTCGAGATCCCCGACATGGTCGTGGCGCTCACGAGCTCGCCCTACCGCCTGACCGAGTACGCCAACGACGAGCGGCATTGTCGCTACATCGTGGACGAGCTCCTGCCACACCTCGAGCGGTTCTTTCCGCTGCGCAGTGAGCCGCAGAGCCGCTGCCTCATGGGGGCCAGCTTTGGTGCGGTCGCGGCCCTGTCGACGGCGTGGCGGCGACCGGGCGTCTTCGGGCGTCTGCTCCTCCAGAGCGGATCGTTCGCGTTCACCGACATCGGCGACGGCAATCGGCGTGGGCCGGCCTTCGACCCGGTCGTCGCGTTCATGAACCAGCTGCGCGCGGCACCGTTTGCGATGAGCGAGCGCATCTTCATGAGCTGCGGCATGTACGAGTCGCTCATCTACGAGAACCGCTCGTTCGTGCCGCTCCTGCAGTCGACCGGCATGGACGTGCGCTACACCGAGTCGCGTGACGGCCACAACTGGGAGAACTGGCGCGACCGCCTTCGCGAAGGGTTGTCGTGGTTGTTCCCAGGACCGCAGCTGCTCGTCTACGAGTGAGCCGGGTCGGGGCGCGCCCGCTCCGGGGGTCTCCGACCGCATGAGGCCCACATCCGAGCGGGAGGCCCACATGAGGCCCACATCAGAAAGGCCCCACGGCACTCGCCCTGCCGCGGGCACGCGCCGGAGTGGGCGTGCAACACGGCGATGAGCTCGAGGCCGAGGCGCGCTCGGCGTACCGGTCGCGCCCCGTGGGCTACCTCTCAGGCGCGGGCCCGAACGTGACGACGCCGCAACGCCACCAGGAGCAACGCGCCCGCCCAGCCGAACGAAAGCCCGCCGCCAGCGCACCCGCTGGACTCCTTGCCGACGACCGTCGTCGGTTCACACGACGGGTCCTCGACCGGGTTGCTCTCGTCGCACGTCGTGCCCAGGCCATCCGCCGCGCACACGACGACACCCTGCAGGCACACGTCCTCGTCGCCGCCATCGCAGCGTGAGCCGAGGTCGGTCCAGGTCTCGTCGGCCGAGCCGTCGCAGTCGTCGTCGTCGCCGTTGCAGAGCTCGTCGGCCCCGGGGTGAATCCCGTCGCTCGTGTCGTCGCAGTCGTCATCGCTCGCGACGTAGCCGACCGGGGCCCCGCATGCGGTCTCGGTCATCGCCGCGTCGCCGTGACCGTCGCCATCGCCGTCCCGATACCAGGTGACGGTCTCGCCCGCGGCGTCCGGGTCGGCGTCGTCGGTCAGCCCGTCGCAGTCGTCGTCGCGCCCGTTGCAGGTCTCGTCGCCCGTCGGGCTCGCCGTGGCCTCCTCGTCATCGCAGTCGGTGTTGTCGGCCACGTAGCCAGTGGGCGCCACACAGGCGGCCATCGTCGTCGCGGCATCGCCGAAGGTGTCGTTGTCGGCGTCGGCATACCAGGTGGCCTGGCCCGAGACGTTGGTGTCGGCGTCGTCGGTGAGGCTGTCGCAGTCGTTGTCGATGGTGTCACACGTCTCGGTGGCGCCCAAATAGATGCTGTTCGCGGCGTCGTTGCAGTCGGTGTCGTTGGCGACGTAGCCCGTCGGCTGCACGCACGAGGCGGTCGTCATCGCGGCGTCGCCGAAGGTGTCGCTGTCGCCATCGGCATACCAGGTGGCCTGGCCCGAGACGTTGGTGTCGGCATCGTCGGTGAGGTCGTCGCAGTCGTTGTCGATGGTGTCACACGTCTCGGTGGCACCTGGGTAGATGCCGTTCGAGGCGTCGTTGCAGTCGGTGGTGTTGGCGACGTAGCCCGTCGGCTGCGCGCACGAGGCGGTCGTCGTCGCGGCGTCGCCGAAGGTGTCGTTGTCGGCGTCGCGATACCATGTGGTCTGGCCCGAGACGTTGGTGTCGGCGTCGTCGGTGAGGCTGTCGCAGTCGTTGTCGATGGTGTCACACGTCTCGGTAGCGCCCACGTAGATGCTGTTCGCGGCATCGTTGCAGTCGGTGTTGTTGGCGACGTAGCCCGCCGGTCTGACACAGGCGGCGGTCGTCACGCTGGGGCTCCCGTAGGTGTCGTTGTCGGCATCGCGATACCAGGTGGTCCGGCCGGACACGTTGGTGTCGGCATCGTCGGTGAGGCTGTCGCAGTCGTTGTCGATGGTGTCACACGTCTCGGTCGCGCCCACATAGATGCTGTTCGCGCCATCGTTGCAGTCGGTGTTGTTGGCGACGTAGCCGGTCGGTCTGACACACGTTGCGGTCGTCACAGTGGGGCTGCCGTAGGTGTCGTTGTCCGCGTCGCGATACCAGGTCGTCCGGCCCGACACGTTGGTGTCGGCATCGTCAGTGAGGCTATCGCAGTCGTTGTCGATGGTGTCACACGTCTCGGTCGCGCCGCGGTTGATCGCGTTCGCGGCATCGTTGCAGTCGGTGTTGTTGGCGACGTAGCCGGCCGGGCGCGCACACGCAGCGGTCGTCACGCTGGGGCTGCCGTAGGTGTCGTTGTCGGCGTCGCGATACCAGGTCGTCCGGCCCGATACGTTGGTGTCGGCATCGTCGGTGAGGCTGTCGCAGTCGTTGTCGATGGTGTCACACGTCTCGGTCGCGCCGCGGTTGATCGCGTTTACGGCATCGTTGCAGTCGGTGTTGTTGGCGACGTAGCCCGTCGGCCGGGCACACGCGGCGGTCGTCACGCTGGGGCTGCCGTAGGTGTCGTTGTCGGCGTCACGGTACCAGGTGGTCCGGCCCGATACGTTGGTGTCGGCATCGTCGGTGAGGCTGTCGCAGTCGTTGTCGACACCGTCACAGGCCTCGGTGGCGTTGACGTTGACCGTATTGACCGCATCGTTGCAGTCGGTGTTGTTGGCGACGTAGCCCGCCGGCCGGGCACACGCGGCCGTCGTCACACTGGGGCTTCCGAAGGTGTCGTTGTCGGCATCACGATACCAGGTCGTCCGACCCGACACATTGGTGTCGGCATCGTCGGTCAGCCCGTCGCAGTCGTTGTCGACAGCGTCGCAGGTCTCGGTCGCGCCGCGATTGATCGCGTTTGCAGCATCGTTGCAGTCGGTGTTGTTGGCGACGTAGCCCGTCGGTCTGACACAGGCGGCGGTCGTCACGCTGGGGCTGCCGTAGGTGTCGTTGTCGGCGTCGCGATACCAGGTGGTCCGGCCCGTGACGTTGGTATCGGCGTCGTCGGTCAGCCCGTCGCAGTCGTCGTCGATCCCGTTGCAGCTCTCGGTCGCGAGCGGGTTCTGCGCTATCGCATTGTCGTTGCAGTCGAGGTCCGTGCAGTAGCCGTCGCGGTCGGTGTCGGGGCAGCCGTGGTAGATGTAGACGGGGCCGTTGATGGTGCCGATGGCGAGGTCGGCGAAGCCGTCGTTGTTCGCGTCGCCACCGCTCATGGAGTAGCCGAAGTTGGCATTTCCGGTCGTGAGCTTGTTGGCGGGGGTCGCCACGAGCCCGGTCGACGAGCCGTGGAAGACGTGGACGTCCGAGTGGTCGTAGTCGTCGGCCACCGCGAGGTCGTCGTAGCCGTCGTTGTTGATGTCGCCAACCATCTGAACGGTGTAGCCAAAGCCGGTCTTGACGGCCGTGGGTGAGTTGAGGGCGGCCGCATTGGCTGACGAGATGCCGCCCGACGCACCGTAGAAGACGACGACGCGGCCCTGGTTGCCGTTGAAGGCCGGGTCGCCCACCGCCACATCGTCATAGCCGTCGCCGTTGACGTCGCCACGGCCGGTCACGTCGAAGCCGAGCTGGACGGACCCGGCGTAGCTGAGGGTCGTGATGCTCGCACCGGTGAACGGGGATGCGCCGCGCACGATGTAGGCCCGGTTGGCCCCCGCGTCGCCGTAGATGGCGTCGCCATAGACATCGTTGTTCGTGCGGCCAGCACCTGCGACCGACGGCGCATCGGTCGTCGCGCGGATGAACGTCGCGGTCGTCGCGAGGCCGGATGCACCGCCGCGGAAGAACTCGACGTCGGGCTCCTGGGCGCCCACGATGACGTCGTCGTAGCCGTCGTTGTCGAGGTCACCCAGAATCGCAAGGTCGCGGCCAAGGCCATACGCGCCGGTAAAGTTAGTGCCGGCGGATGCCGGGAACCCGTTGGCCGTGCCGTAGTAGACCAGGATACGCTCGCTGTAGAACTCGGACACGAGGACGTCATCGCGGTTGTCACCGTTGATGTCGCCACCGTTGTCGACGTACTCGCCGAGCTTGCCGTAGTAGTCGGCGCCCGTCCATTTGCGTGAGTAGGCCGCGGCGATGCCGTTGGCCGAGCCGAGGTAGCCGAACGCCTCGCCGTAGAGATCTGTCCCGAAACGCGCGCCGACCACCAGGTCCCGGTAGCCGTCGCTGTTCACGTCGCCGGTGAGCGACACGCTGATGCCGAAGTCGGCGGCGCTGCTCTGGGTGAGCGTGCGCGAGGCCGTCGCGAGCACGGGATCGATGGTCACCGGCCAGGTCGCGCCGGCATCGTCGACGACGAGATGGATCTGCGCCTCCTCGACCTCGAGCCTGGCCGGCAGCATACGGCCACGCGCGTCCCACGCCGCGAGCCCGCTGTAGGTGTAGAGGCCGGCCCCGGTATCGAGGTGGACGGCGGCGCCGACAAGCGCGACCTCGGCCCCGCCGACCGCGATGACAACGACCAGCGGCCCTTCACCCGGCGGCGAGGCGTCGATGGTGAAGCCCTGTTCGAGCGCGGCACCGACGTTGCGCCAGCGCTCGGTGGCGCCGTGGAGGGGGCGCTCGAGGCCGGGCGTACACGCAACAGAGACGAGGCGCGGTGGGGTCGGCCAACAATCGCCGAGCCCTGGTCGGGCCGACGGCTGCATACGAAGCTCGCCGCGGCGGCCAATGGCTTCGGTGCGGAGCGTAATGGGCGCTTCACCGTCGTCGACGACGACGCCGCCTCGGTCGATTAGGAACCACGTGTTCGCACCCGGCAGCGGGATCGTGAAGGCTTCGACCTCAAGTGGGGCGGGCGCGGCGGAAGCCGAAGGAACAACAAGGAGCGAAGCGGTGGCGACCGCGACGACCAGCGAACGAGGATTCATGGGCTCTCCAAACGGACAGGCGGGGCCAAGCGCCCCGAAGAGAGCCGAGTCGCTCCGTCCTGTCAATCATTCACATAGCCACATAGCGCGCAAATGAGCGCGCACAGGGTCGCGCACCGTATCATACGTGATGTCTAGCGGGCTTGCTTAGCGCCGCGACCCGCAGTCCCAGGTCGATGCCAGGCGCCTCGGCTCGACAGCGGAGCGCGTCTCAGGGCGCAGTGGGGCCTTCGGCGACGTGCCCGACGAACACACGAAGGTCAGGCCGCGGCCAGGGCGGACAGCGAGCTGTCGATGGGAGGTCCAGTGGCCGGTATGAGCCACCTGCCGAGTGGAGGGCCGGGTGGAGGGCCGAGTGGAGGGCCGAGCGTGGGTCCGATCACATCGCGCGGCATTCGTCGAAGTAGGTGTTGCACTCGCCACACCCGAAGCCATCGCACAGCTGGTCGCAGGTGGTCCACTTGAGGAAGGCGCGCTGGGCATCGATGGTCGCGGCGTCATAACAAGTGTCGGCGCATTCCTGGGTGGTGCAGCGCGAGACACAGCCATGGAGGGAGGCGCAGCTGCCGCTGCCGTGCTTCGGGAAGAAGCAGCTCACCTGGTCGTCGATGCACCAGTCGAGCACACACTGGAGGTCATTGCCGCACTCGTTGGCGCACGCCAGCAGCATGTGGAACGGCTCCTGAGCGGCAGGCACGCTGGCACGCGCGCAGTTGTCCGCGCACTCCTCGAGGATGTGGCCGTCGCTGAGGCAGCCCTCGCGCTCCGCACAGGCCACCGCGTCCTCACACGTGCCATCGCCGTACGGCTTACACTCGGTCCCGAGGCATCCGAAGGGGCACGTCTCGATGCTGCTCCAGTCGCCGTCGATGCAGCGCTGACGGGTGCCGTCGGCGCATCGCGTCTCGTTGGCGCTGCAGTCGCGCTCGACGCAGGCCCCGTTGTCGCAGACCGAGGCGCCGGTGCACTGCAGGGTCGCCACGAAGCGCCCATCGATGCACTGCTCGACCAGGTTGTCGTTGCAGCGGGACAGGTCGCCGATGCACTCGGGCGGGGTCGCCACGTCGCCGAGATCGGGCAGCTCGGCCGTAGAGTCGTTGCTCGTGCTGTCGGGCGACGAGGTGTCGCCGGTCGTGTCGGGCGCGAAGGTGTCTGGAACGAAGCAGGGCGCGGCGTCCGGCATTTCGACGCAGGCGGTGCCGCCTCCAGGTGAGTCGCAGGCGACGAGCACAAGTGCCGCGAGCGGGATCAGCGAGAGGTGGGGGCAAGGTACTTTGAGAAGGGATCGCATGAGGTCTCCAGGGCAGGTCGCTGCCTGGGAGCCGGCCGCGTGAGCGCGTAAACGACCTGGACGCCGCGCACCGGGCCTTGTCAGGTTCCGCTCAGGTGCGGTCGCAGCAAATGGTCGTTCTTGACTCGAGCCGCGGTTGACGTCGGGGTTGGTGGGTGGCACGCAGCTAGTGCTGCGGCGCAGACGTAGTGACCTACGTCTGCCCGTCGCTTTGCGCCGGTCGCCTTCGGCGAGCCGCGGACTAGACGATCGGATTGGGGCTGCCCCCCAAGCCCCGCCCGCCCTTGGCGGGCCTAGTGCCTCGGCGCGGCGATAGACGAATCAAAATGGTGGCGTCGAGGCACCAGAAGAACCGCGTGGCCAGGGACGTCACGAGCGGGGGCGAAAGGGAGGGCGCATGAGGTCGACACGAGGGTTGTTCTGGGCGCTCGGACTCGTTGCGTTGATGGCCAGTGGCGCCTCGGTGGACGTCACTTTCGCTGCCCCGCCCGAGCCAAAGGTGTTGCAGCTCGGTGGGCCACTCGGAGCTCCGTCGTGGTTGAGGCCCGCGGCCGAGGACTTTCCGCGCTGGCGATTCGTGAAGGATGGCGGGCAGCGTTGGGCGATGGACCCACTGCTGGGTCCGACCTGGCTGCTCGCGTGGGACGAGCGGTTCCTGTTCGTGCGGACCGACCGCGGCACGCTCGTCGAGAGTCGTGCGGACGGGGTGCTTGGCTTCGTGCCACCGCCGCTGCGGTTTGCGGTGTATGACCCTGCCGGCTTCGTCATCGTGACGCGCGACGAGCAGACCATGCGGGCACCAATCGCGCGTGCGACGGAAATTGCGGCGTATGTGCCATTCGGGTCGGGGCGTGTGGTCGACCGGGTGGGAACGACGTGGCTCGCGGTGATGGCTGGCAGGCTCGTCCGCTCAGGCGACGGCGTGACGTGGGAACCAGCCGCGCCCACGAGCCTCGAGGTGCGCGATGCGCGTATACGGTACGATGGTACCATCGTCGCCACTACGGCCGCCGGGCTGGTCGTCGTGACACCCAGCGGCGTCATCGAGCCGGCGTCGCTGCAGCTCGCCCAGCCGACGCTCGTGCGTTGGGGGAGCTGGATTGTGGCCGCACCGCCGTTTGAGCTGGCGCATCCGGAGAAGGCGCTCGCTGTGCTCGGGAGCGACCGCAAGACCTGGGTGATGAGCAAGCCTCCCAAGGACCAACGTAGCGCCGGCTTCGTACAGATCGTCGACAACTGGCTGGGCTATGCGACCCGCGTCGGCCAGGAGCTGTGGCCCGGTGCCGCGCCGACGAAGCCGCCCGTGAAGCGTCCCGTGCGCGGTGCTGCTTCAGCTCTGCAGGACGAGGTCGCGACCATGATGGCCGGGCCCGACGGCGGCGACAAACCGCCATGCCAGGGCACCGATTGTTTTGGGTTCAAGACATCACTCCTCATGAGTGGCGACCAGATTCCGCGCTTCTTTCCGGACGCGCGCTGCGACAGCGCCAGCACCTGCGACCACGGCCCTTTTGCGCGGCAACCGGCGATCGGGATCTTCGATAGGCGATCGGATCTGACGCGTGTCCTACGCGCGCCAGATGCCTGTCAGCCGGTCGGGCTCCAGGCGGCTCGTGGGCTCGTGCTGCTCCACTGCAAGACACGCTTCTACTCACTCGGCGTGAGCGGCTGGGTCGAGGAGCTGGCGCCGATAGTGCCACCTGGCAATTGGCTGAGCTATGGGCTGGCCGAAGATGGCACTCTCATCGTAATTGCCGTCGGCAAGGACGAGCGCCCCCACGCCGCATGGCTGCGGCTTCCAGTCGAGCTCGGTGCGGCCAACGCCTGGCGTGAGGTCACGTTGCCCAATGCCCTCTGGTACGCGCCGCTCCCCGGCGGTCGTGCAGCGGTCGCGACGTCGCAGGACAAGAGCCGCCTCGAAGTCTGGGAGGTCGACGATGAGCCCTCGTCACGCCTGGCCCCACGCGCGCGGGTCGAGCTCGCCGGCCAGCTCACCAACATCCGACTGGTCGACCGGAACATCGTCCTGACGGTTGGTGGCGAGTCCGTGCCGGTCACAACGCGCTGAGGCGAGCCTCGAGAGACAATAGTCCGTCGGATCGCTCGGGCGCGCCTTCCCGCCCCTACCGCTGTCTTTCCTGCACACACGCCGACGTCGTCATGCTGATGGCCTTCGCGCTCGTCTTTGTCCTGGCCCCGCCGCCGCCGCCGAACCGGGCGACGACGCGGCAGGTATCCCGATCTCGTTCTCGATCCCCGAGAACAAGCTCGACGAGGTCAACACGCGCCGCGCCGACAACCCCGGCGCGACGACGCGCCCTTGCACATCACGAACTATTGCGTGGGCGGCGAGGCGACCGCGGTCGAGACGGCCGCGATCACGAAGCTGCCGAAGGCGGAGCGGTCGCAGGGGGAGCTCGGGCTCGAGGTCGGGAGGGACGCCGCGATCACCGCGATCGTCGGGTTCCGCGCCGCCCACAGCGCGGGCGTGGGCGTGGGCGTGGGCGTGGGCGTGGGCGTGGGCGTGGGCGTGGGCGTGGGCGTAGGCGTGGGCGCAGGCGTGGGCGTGGGCGTGGGCGCGGGCATACCAACGGCAGGTCGGTCCCGTAGCGCCGGAGCCAGGCCCGTCGGGCCTCCGGAGGATGGCCCAGAGGGTTTGGCGGAGGGCGAAGGGGCCGACCGATACGGCGCGTGAGCGTGGGCGTGGGGGCTTGCAGGTTAACGGGGTGTGTCGTCTCCACCATGGACCCACTTTCCGCGCAAACACGCTTGGTGTAGGAAGGAGAGGTGTCGTGTCGACAGGACGGACGCGACTCGGTGGGGCTGGTTTTCGGGGCAGAGGGGTGAGGATACATGGCGAACGTCACGCGCAGGATCGGTCTCTCGTTGGGGGCCGACATCTGCTGGCCGCTCTGCTACGAGCAGATCATGGGCAAGCTCGACCTGGCGATCCCCTGGGAGGGGGACACGGTCGGAATCGAAGTCGAGCGGGTCTCCATCGAGCCGTTCGATCTGCGCCAACCCTGCCGCTACGACATGGTGCTCGACCGCCTCACCCACTGGTACCACACGAGCCGGGAGTGGATTAAAAAAGCCATCCTGATGGATGACTTGTACGTCCTCAACAACCCGTGGGCCGTGCAGTCCATGGAGAAGCAGACGACCTACTGCGCTATGATCAAGCTCGGGATGCCGATCCCCGAGACCTGGCTCATCCCACCCAAGTCGTATGAGCCGCTGCCCGACCTCGGGGTCACGCTCAAGAACTATGCGAAGCTCTTCGACCTGAACAAGATCGCGGGCTCGATGGGCTACCCGCTCTTCATGAAGCCCTACGATGGTGGTGGCTGGAAGGGTGTGAGCCGCATCGACGACGAGCAGCGCCTGCGAAAGAGCTACGAAGAGTCGGGCAAGTTCGTCATGCACCTGCAAAAGGCCGTCGACCCGTTCGACCGCTTCGTGCGCTGCATCGGCTACGGGCCGCAGACGAAGCTCGTGCGCTACGACCCCGACGTGCCGCTGCACGACCGCTATACGATGGACAAGCCGGAGTCGTTCGTTTCCGCCGAAGAGGCGCGGTTGCTCGAAGACACCTGCCTCACCATCAATGCCTTCTTCGGCTGGGACTTCAACTCGTGTGAGTCGCTGCGCCGCGAAGGCACCTGGCACCCCATCGATTTCGCCAACCCCTGCCCCGACTCCCAGGTGACGAGCCTGCACATCCACTTCCCGTGGCTCGTGAAGGCGAACCTGCGCTGGTCCATCTTCACCTCGGTGACCGGGCGCAAGTTCCGTAAGAACCTCGACTGGGAGCCCTTCTACGCCATCTCGGAACGGGACCTGCCGTACAGCGAGAAGCTCAAAGGTTACGCGAAGATCGCGCGTGACCGCTTCGAGAGCGACCGCTTCGACGAGTTCTGCCAAAAGCACCTGTCGCACCTCGACGAGGTAGCGTGGGAGTTCTTCGGAACCGAGAACGCAAAGGCCGCTGTCAGGGCGAAGGTCAAGGCGCTCTATCCGGCGCACGAGGTCGAGCCGTTCACCGAGCTCTTCTGGGGGCGTATCCAGAAGTGGCGCGCGGACGAGTCGCCGGGCAAGGTCTCGGCATGAGCGCATCCCAAGACAAGGTGACGGCGCGTTGGCGTTCGGACCGGCTCGGGCGAGACGTGACGCTGTGCCGCTGGGGGACGTGGGGCCAGCCGGTCATCATCTTCCCGACGGCCGGCGGCGATGCCGAAGAGATCGAACGGATGCACCTCATCACGGTGCTGCGCCCGCTCATCGATCGGGGTGCCATCAAGGTCTACGCGTGTGACTCGGTCGCCGGCATGGGCCTCGTCAAACAGGAAGGTTCGCCGCGCCACCGCATGTGGCTGCAGAACCAGTTCCACCACTACGTGCGTCACGAGGTCGTGCCGGCCGTGCGGGCCGACTGCAAAGACCCCGAAGCCCAGTTGTGGGCGGTTGGCGCGTCATTCGGTGCCTTTCACGCGGTCGCAGTCACCTGCCGCTTCCCCGATGTCTTCACGAAGGCCATCGGCATGAGCGGGACCTACGACCTGCGGCGCTTCTTCGGCGTTGCGAACCCGAAGTCGAACCACGAGTTCTCTGACGAGTACTTCGTGAGCTCGCCACTGCACTTCATGCCATCGCTCGGGGGCCGTCACCTCGAGGTCCTCAAAAGCCGCTACATCCTGATGCCGTCCGGCGAAGGCCGCGCCGAGGACATCGGCGAGTCGTTCCTGATGGCCAGCGTGCTCGGGAAAGCCGGGGTGCCCAACCGTGTCGACAACTGGGGTCCCCAGTGGCCACACGATTGGGACACCTGGCGCAAGATGTTGCCTCAGTATCTGGAAGAATGGGTCAAGTGACGCGATGAGGCTGTCGCCGACGTGCACCCGAGCCGGGGACCACGAGCGGCGACACGAGTCAGGCGTTCACGGCGTCACGCACATCTCACCTCCTGGGTGAGGACACGCGTGACGAGGTCATGTCGGGGTGAATCTCCATGGAAACGACGCGGGCCCACAAGCTGGTCGAGGCCTCTGAAGACGCAAAGCGCCACCGTGAGTTCATGGTGGCCTTGCTCAACGACCTCAAAGCCTTCGAGCGAATGCTCGACGAGAACATCTTCGAGAGCGGCCACCGACGCATCGGCGCCGAGCAGGAGATGTTCATCATCAACGAAGCCTGGCAGCCCGCGAAGGGTGCCCTGAAGATGCTCGAGGTCCTGCAGGACCCGCACTTCACGACCGAGCTCGGCATGTTCCAGCTCGAAGCGAACTGCGACCCGCAGGAGTTCACGGGCGAAGGGCTATCGCGGATGCACGCGCAGCTCGACGAGCTCATGGACAAGGCGCGGGCGGCGGCTCAGAGCATCGACATGAACGTCGTGCTCATGGGCATCCTGCCGACGCTCCGCAAGAGCGATCTCGGCCTCGACTCGATGGTCCCAAGCCCGCGTTACCTGGCCTTGAACAAGGTCGTGACCGAGATGCGCGGGGGCAAGTTCGAGCTGTCCATCAAGGGGCTCGACGAGCTCGACATCGAGCACGACTCGGTCATGGTCGAGGCTTGCAACTCGAGCTTCCAGGTCCACTACCAGGTCGACCCGAAGGACTTCGCGCGCATGTACAACATCGCGCAGGTGCTGAGCGGGCCGTGTATGGCCATCTCGTGCAACTCGCCCATCGTGTTCGGGCGGCGGCTGTGGGCGGAGACGCGTATCGCGCTCTTCCGCCAGGCGGTCGACACACGCAGTCACACCCACCAGATGCGTGAGACCGAGGCGCGGGTCAGCTTTGGGACCCGCTGGGTCAAGAAGTCCATCGCCGAAATCTATCGTGAGGACATCGCGCGTTTCCGGACGCTGGTCGGGACAGACCTCGACGAGGACCCGATGGCGGTCTTGAACCGCGGCGAGCTGCCGGTCTTGAAGGCGCTCAGGATCCACAACGGGACCATCTACCGCTGGAACCGGGCGTGCTTTGGCATGGCCAACGGCAAGGCGCATCTGCGCATCGAGAACCGTGTCATGCCGAGCGGTCCGAGCACCATCGACGAGATGGCGTCGGCGGCCTTCTGGTTCGGGCTCATGTCGGAGATGGGTCACCGCGAAGAGGACATCACGCGGCGCATCGACTTCGACCAGTCGGCGCACAACTTCTACACGGCCGCGCGTGAAGGCGTCGGCAGCCACTTCCTGTGGCTCGACAACGAGGAGATCTCGGCGCGTGAGCTGGTGCTCGATCGCCTCATGCCGATGGCCGAGGCGGGTCTCAGGCGGCAGAAGATCGCCGAGGCCGACGTGACCAAGTACCTCTCGGTGGTGGACGCGCGGGTGCGCACCGGGCGGACGGGGGCACGCTGGCAGTTCAGCTCCTGGAACTCGCTGCGTGACCGGGCGACGCCGGGCGAGCGCAGCAACGCGCTGGTCGCGGCGACGGTGGCGCGCCAATTGACCGGGAGGCCGGTCTCGGAGTGGGAACGCGCGACGCTCGACGAGGCGAGCGGGACCCATCGCAATTACCAGCGCGTGGACCAGTTCATGCGCACGGACCTGTTCACGATCCAGTCGGAGGACCCGGTCGCGGTGGTCTTGCACCTCATGATCTGGGAGCGCATCCGCTACGTGCCGGTCGAGGACAAGGACCATCGCCTGCTCGGGCTCGTGACCCATCGCGCGGTCATGCGACTGCTCGCTCAGGGCGGGTCGGCGCAGCACACGCCGGTCGCGGCCATCATGCGCACGGACGTCGTGACGGTGACGGCGGAGACGCCGACGCTCGAGGCGATTCGCCTCATGCGGCGTTATCGCATCGGGTGTCTGCCGGTCCTGAACGAGGAGCGGCTCGTCGGTCTCGTCAACGAGGACGACTTCGTGGACGTCGCCAAGAAGCTGCTCGAGGAGCAGTCAGGCGAGAAGTCCGGCGACTGAACGAAGGTGGTCGAGACCAAGGCTCGACACCTCTTGAACCGTCACTGAGCGTGGAGGGTTATCTGGCTCGCGGCGATGTCCGCGAGCTCCTTCGTGCGGTTCCAGTCGGTGTGGCGCAGGATGATGTGGCCGTCCGAGAGCAGGGTCTGCTTCCAGTCGCGGCGATGGGTGCCGACGGGCAGGAGCTTCTGCTCGACGACGTGCTCGCCGTATTGGCGCATGAACTCGTGAAGGCCCTCGATGCGGGTGATGCGCCCCTGCCCTTTGGCCCGCTTGAAGATGATGGCGGTGTTGTACTTGCGGGTCGTGTCGCCCTCGAAGCGGCCCCAGCACACGACGCGCGCCCACTCCCTGAAGAGGTCGACGTCGCTCGTATAGTTCATCTGGTCGACGAGCCTCGCTCCACCGGGGCGGCAGCCGATCTCGCCAAAGACCGCCTCGCCGTTGGGCTTGAGGAACCACTCGGCGTGGGTGAAGCCATCGCCCATTCGCAGGGCTTTCAAGACTTTCTTGCCGAGCTCGAGGCCGCCAGCGAGCTTGGGTTGGTCGAGGTTCTTCACCGTGATGATGATGGGGCTCAGCCACTCGACCGAGCGCGCCACAATCGGCTTGGGCAGGTACTGGGCGACGTTCTGGTAGAGCGGGACGCCGCCGAGGCTGACGGTGTCGTAGGTGAACTCCTCGCCGTCGATGTACTCCTCGACGGAGGCTTCGGCGATGTGCTGCATGGCGGAGAGCACCCGGTCGAGCTCGGCGTCGCTCTCGACCTTGTAGGTGTCGGCGCTGCCCGCACCCGCGATAGGCTTCACGATGAGGGGGTAGCCGTACTCGGCGGCGGCTTTCTTGGCCTCGGTGATGGTGCACACCCGTTGTGACTTCGGAACGCGTAGACCGGCCGACGCGACGCGTTCTTTCATGAGCTGCTTGTCACGAAAACCCTGCACCGTGTCGTAGGTCATGCCCGGCACACCGAAGCGGTCACGCATCTTCGCAGCGGTGAGCACGAGTGGCTCCCAGTTGGCGAGGATCCGATCGACCGAGCGGCCGCGCAGCCAGGCATGAGCGCGGCTGACGACATCGGCCTCGTCCATGATGCGCGGCACGTGGAGGTAGTCGGCGAGGTAGGGCTTGAGCTCGTGTGGCAGGGCTGCCGCCGGCTGGTCGCCGATACCGAAGACGGACGCGCCTACCTCCGCCAGGCCGCGGGTGTACTGGAGCATCTCGGGGGGATAGTGGGGTGCAAGGAAGACAACTTTCATGGCGCGCATCCTACACCCTGAGCGGCGGCCGTGGAATCCGACCTCGGGGACCCGGCAAGAGGTCGCTGGGCAGCAGCGGTTTCCGAAACCGGCTCGTTCGCTTGGAACCACCTGCCGCGAGCGCATCGTTTCGTGTAAGGACCTCGCCATGGAGCCTACCGAACCCGACATCGACGCGCTCGAAGGCGGCGTCGTCCAGAAGACAAAGAAGAAGCTGGCCGAGCTCGGCCTGAACTTCGCGGTCCCGACCAACCCGAAGCTCGAGAAGCGCGGGCTCACCGCCTTCGAGAAATACGAGAAGGAGAACCCGCCGCCCGAGACCGACGAGGTCATCCACATCCTCGATGACGCTGAGCGGGCGAGGATTCGCTCGCTGGGCACGCGGATGGTGCTCATCGCCTTCGGGGTCGGAGCCATGTCGGGGCTCATCAGCTCGATCGCGTCGTTCGCGCTCGCGGTGCCCGAAGACGTCACGACGACCTTCTGGGAGGACGTGCGCGACTTCTTGATCGTGAACGGCGTCACGATCGTCGCGACGATGATCGAGGTCGCCTTCCTCTACAAGTTCGCCTTGCAGACGGTGCACCTCATCGCGCGTGAGGCGGGGATCCGCCTCATCCCACGCGGCGACGACCCGGACGCGGACGAGAAGAAGGCGGTCGCTCTGGCCCTCGCGCGGGCGGCCCTCGAGCTGCCCAACCCACCCAAGAACCCGTTCGGGATCGACCCCTACCGCGACATCTCGAAGTGGCAGCTCGTGTTCACGACCATCTTCTACAAGCTGAAGATCAGTCTCACGAACTTCATCCTGCGCATCATCATCCGACGTATCGGCGGGCGCGCCATCGTGAAGGCGTACCTCACCTTCACCGACGTCCTCATCACCGGTCTCTGGGATGCGTGGGTGGCCTGGCGAATGGTCCGGCAGGCGCGGATCAGAGCGCTCGGGCCATCGGCCTGTGAGAGCCTCGTGCGCCAGATCGTGCGTGAGGAGGGCGAGCTGAGACCGGAGGTGTACGAGGTGATGTTGCGCGCGGTCGCGACGACCATCGTGCGCAGTCAGGAGGTACACCCGAACCTGCTCGCGCTGATGCGCTCGGTCATCAGGCAGTCCGGGGTCGCGAAGGTGGAGGGCCTCGACGAGACGCAGGCCTTCTTCGATGCCCTCGCGGCGCTCGCCCCGAATGAGCGGCTCGTCGTGATCGAGGTCCTGCTGCTCGCGTCCTTCCCAGACGGCAAGGTCTCGCGGGCCGAGATAGACCTCATAGATGGGGTCCTTTCAAAGGACGGCCGACGCCTCGACATCGACCACCTGCGACGTGTCAGCAAGGCGTTCGCGCGTGGCATGGCCATCCCGCGTAAGGCGCTTCAAGGGGCCATCACAAGCCCGTGAGTACGTCCCCATGCCTTTCGGCGCCAAATGAGGATGAAAGGCACGGGGACGCGAGCGGAGCGCTCGCCAGGCTACGACCTGCTTCGCCGCAGGCCTGCGACCTGGCGAGCAGACGTTTCACCCGAGACCTGGGCGGACGCGCCGAGGGTGCATTCGGGACCCGAGACGCGGACAGGGCGGCATGATAGGAAATGCGGCCATGAGAAACGTGATCTTCGCCGCGCCCTTCTCCCTCGAAAACACCATGCGCTTCGTGCGCGCCGTGCGGGGACTCCCGAACGTGCGACTGCTCGGGGTGGCACAGACGCCGCCGACCGGCGAAGACGCCAGGCTCTACGACGACGTGGCACTCGTCGGCGATGGGCTCGACGCGCAACAGCTCCTGGATGCGGTCCGAAAGCTCGAGAAACGGTACGGGCCGGTCCATCGGCTGCTCGGCATCCTCGAGCCGCTGCAGGTGCAGCTTGCGATGGTGCGTGAGGCGATGGGGCTGCCGGGCGTGGACGTCAAGACGGCCGACCTGTTCCGCGACAAGGCGCGGATGAAGGACGCGCTGCGGGCTGCCGGCCTGCCCTGCGCGCGGCACGCCGTCATCACGCAATATGCCGAGGCCGAGCGGTTCGTCGCCGAGGTGGGACTGCCGATCGTGCTCAAGCCACCTGCGGGCATGGGGTGCAAAGCGACCTGGCGCATCAACAGCCTCGACGAGCTGCGGGCGGCGCTCGCGGCGACCCACGTGAGCATACACAACCCGTCGCTCGCCGAGGAGTTCCTGCGTGGGCGCGAGTACTCGTTCGAGACGCTCACGCTGGGTGGCAAGGTCAGGTTCGTGTCGGCCACACGCTACTTCCCGACCCCGCTCGAGGTGATGGAGACCCCGTGGATCCAGTGGGCCGTGGTGTTGCCGCGGCGCATCGACACGCCCGAGTTCGACGGTGTCCAGGAGCTCGGGATCCGCACCGTCGAGGCGCTCGGGCTCGAGACAGGCATGACCCACATGGAGTGGTTCCGGCGCGACGACGGGACGCTGGCCATCGGGGAAATCGCGGCGCGGCCGCCGGGCGCACAGATCGTGCTCGCCAACGGGTTCGCGCACGACGTCGACATGTATCGCACGTGGGCGCGCCTCGTCGTCGACGACGCCATCGACGGGCCCTTCGACCGCAAGTATGCGGTTGGCACTGCGTTCCTGCGCGGGATCGGGCGCGGGCGCGTCGTGAACGTGACGGGCGTCGAAGAGGCCAACAAGAAGGTCGGCCACCTGGTCGTGCGGTCGAGCCTGCCGACCCGCGGCACACCACGCGCCGACAGCTACGAGGGCGATGGCTACGTGGTGGTGCGCCACCCCGACACCGAGGTCGTCAAAGAGGCGGTCTCGACCATCATCGAGACGATCCGGGTCACCTACGGCTGATTTGGAGAGGGCCCCGAGACCCCGGTGTCCGGCGCTGGTCTTGAGAGAGACCACGCTGGCCGAATACGATTGTGACCATCTTGTGACCGGCCTCGCAACGTCTCCAAATGCCGGCCGGCCAAGGCCCATCGGCCCGCGCTCGATACTCCCGGAGGCCGTGGCCCAACCCTGGATCTGGTGAAACGACCGGGCTAGCTCTTGGTTGCGACGGGCGGACTCTGATGCGGAGACGAGTCCCTTCGTTCCTCAACCGGAGATGGTCCATGGTTCGATGCCTCGTCCTGGGTTGTGCTCTCGCGCTGCTGGTCGCAGCGCCGCAGAGCGCGCATGCAGAGCCCTTTGTCAGCACGTTCCAAATCGCGTTGCCAAATCCATTGGTTCCGCTGCCGTTGAACGTGAGTCCACCCAACTCCTACGACCTGGTGATCTCCTACTCGTTCTCTCAGGACGACCTGCTCGACGCCAACATCGAGGTGGACCTTCCTCCGAACCTGATCCTCATCGATGTCGGCGGCACAGCGCCGTTCAATGCCTACTGCGACACACAGCAGAACCCGAACGCGGACCCACTCTTCGACTGGCTCTGCACGTTGACGGCCGAGCGTGTCGACCTCGGAACCGGTGGGTCGGGCACCTTGATCCTGCGCGTCGCCCCGGCTCACTTCGCATTCTCGAATGGCGATGTGCTGACGGTCGGCGCGACCCTCACCGCATCGAACCTGACGACTCCGGTGACGACGTCTTTCAACACCGTCGTCAACACCACGACGCTGACTCCGGGCTACCAGTCGGGGACCAGTCTCCTCGACCTCGGCTCCGTGGAGAATCCCGATACGGGCGATATCGGACTGTCGAGCCTCCTGAACAGCATCGCACGCAACCTGTCGAACAGCCTCTTCGGGCGGGGGGTCGAATACCGCCTGAGCGTCGACGCGTCGCAACCCGCCGCCTACCTGACGAACCTGCGCCCCGGCTTCTGGACGACCACCAACTCGAGCTGGGACCCGGTTGGGACCGTCACCGTGCAATTGCCCAGCCTGTTTGGGCCCACCTACCTCCGCAAGGTTGGCAACGGCACCAAAGGCTTCAGAGCGACTCAGGAAGCGGAAGCCCAGACCGAGCCAATGGTGTGGGCTCCCTGCACGACCGAGCTGCTGGCCTCGGAGGTAACGCCGAGTGTCTGGGCGCCCGAGACGCCGTCGAGCTCGAACCTCGTCGAGCTGAGCGGAGGTACGAATCCCGTGTCGCAATTGCAGGGTTTCGGGTCATTCTACAGCTTCAACTGCCAATCCGAGCTCGGCGCGCCAGACCTCAGTGACCCCGAGGCGGTGGCGGGGTCGAGCTACCGTATCCAGGCAGGCTTTCAGCTCCCCATGGGGGCGGTCCCGCTGCACGACATGTTCGTCGCACTGAAGGTCGATCCGACGCTTGTCTACCGAGGCTTCAAGGGGAGTGCCTACGCGGTCTACCTGGAGTTCCCGTGGGACACCACGCTGGACTATTATGCCTGCCAGTTCACGGGCGATGTCGACGTGTCGGTGTTCCTCGCCCAACGAGACACGGCGTGCAACCTACTCGAGGGCTCGGACCCGGCGCCTTTGGGCACCACGCATCTCATCGCTCACGCCGACGAGTACTATATCGATCAGTCGTACGGTCGTGTCGTGCAACGTTTTCTGGCGTTCAGCGCCGAGACCGACATCCCTTGTTCGGCGAGCGGGGTGCTGACACATGCGACGCGGCTGCAGACTCGAAGGGTGCCCGGCGGCACCATCTCCGACACCGGCTGGACCGAACGCGTGCGTGAGATCCAGGACGACGCCCGGTTCCGAGGGAACGGGCCGCACTTCTACGACAGCGTCAACGAGAACTCGATCTTGTCGGCCGACCGCGGCTCGACGGTCCTGGGTTATATCTACCTCAGTGGCAGTCTCGGAAAGAACCCCACCGGTGAAATCGTGCTGCCTCCCGGCGTCGAGTTCCTCGACCTCGAGCTCCGTCCCAACGAGCAGTCGTGCGAACGCCCGAATGTGATCTTGACCGAAACGGCCAATCCCGATGGGTCGACTCACATCGGCGTGCAGCTACGCGAACAGGGCACGACGAATGGAGACTGGGTCTTCGTCGATTCCTGCGCGCAGACGGACTGCTACCCGGCGGGACATGGGACCATCCTCGTCAGGATGTACATCGACCACACGTTCCCGTGGACCAACGGCGCACAAGCAGAGTTCTGGACGCGCTGGGACTCGCAGAACAACACCTATGACCTCAATGACCCGTTGGACTGGACGGCTCTCCTGCCCATCAACGTACCGAACCAACAACGACTCCTGATCGAGCCGACCTGTGCCGGGGTGGGAACAGCTGGGGATTGTTCAGGGTCGGACCCTGACGGTCGCACGCCCGGGCTCGAGGTCACGATCGAGAACAGCGGCGGCGAGCTGCTGACCAACCTCACGGCGATCGTCGATATCCCGCGCATCGGTGATGGCGCCGGCACCGAGGCCGATACCACCCTTCAGAGCATCTCCAATCCAGGAGGTCTGGACATCGACTGCTTCAATGGCAGCTCCTGGAGCGATACCTGCGACGCGACCACCACACGGGTGCGGGCGCAGGCGGCAAGTGCCGGGCCGGGCGTGAAGAGGTCGTTCGACATCTTCCTCGATGTCGACCCATTGGCACCCACCGGGACCAAGGTCTTTGGTAAGGGCAGCCTGACTTCCAACGAGCTGCCCGATGTACCGGCGGCGAGCGTCACCCCGATTCGTGTCAACCTGTGCCCCGGTGCGCTCGAGGCAGGTGTCTTCTTCGACCAGAATCAGAACGGGCTCAGGGACCCGGGGGAGCGTTTCCTTCAGAACTGGTTGTTCGACCTCACCGACGAGCGCCCCGAGACCTCGACCATCGGGGTCGACCTCGGGGGTCTGCTCAGCATCGCCCTGTCCCGCGGCACCTACACGTGGAATGTGCGTCGCGACGGCGACCCGACGGTAGGCATCTTCCGAATCGTCGACCCGGCGCCACCGACTCCTCAGGTAGTGAATGTGTGCCCGGATGTGGTGACGACCCTCGAGGTGCCGGTCGTCTGTGACTGCGAACCCGACGGGGATCCGTGCACGGACGACATCTGCAATAGCCTTGGGGTCTGCAGCTATTCCTACCGCACCGAGCCGTTGCCAGGCGTCCTCGATGACACCTGCGACTGGGTCGATGACGACTGCGACGGCCAATACAGTGAGGACTGGACAGCGCCCCTGGTCACGGACTGCCCCATGCAGGGAGACTGCAATGGCGTGGGTGGCGTCTCGGAATGCGTCGACAACGAGCTCTACGTCTACGGATGCGAGTACATCCCGACGCTGGAAATCTGCGATGGCATCGACAACGACTGCGATTGGAACGTCGACAATGGCACTTTCCCGGCGGAAATCTGCGATGGCGTCGACAACAACTGCGATGGTTTCATCGACAACGGCAATTTCCCGACGGAGATCTGCGATGGCCTCGACAACGACTGCGATGGGTTGACTGACAGCGCCGACCCGAGCTTCCAGGGCGGTACCGAGCGATGCGATGGGAGCGATAATGACTGCGATGGGCTCGTCGACCTCGCCGACCCGAATATGGTCATCGAAGCGTGCTACGACCCCTACTCGGGCGGGGCACTACGAG
This sequence comes from uncultured Myxococcia bacterium, assembly GCA_942493285.1. Taxonomy (GTDB): domain Bacteria; phylum Myxococcota_A; class UBA9042; order PHBI01; family PHBI01; genus WYBB01. Next base: position 1,922,482 of record OW818691.1, on the reverse strand, counting down.
GCGTCTGCGTGGGGGCCGTCGCAACTGCCGACATGTGTGTGACCTACGACTTCGGAGGCGGCCAGACGTTTACGTTCTTCAACAGTTGCTGGGACCGCGAGTTCCTCCTGAGCGCCTACACCTATCACTTCACCGCCGACGGTCGGCGCGGCACCTATGTAAATCCCAACGCCTTTGGCGACACCTGCGACGGACTCGACAACGACTGCGATGGGTCCGCCGACGAGGACTTTGCGACGAGTGTGGTCGACTGTGGTTGTGGATTGCCGGGATGGACGGAGTGCCAGGCCGGGTTCGTCGTCGAGGTGTGCCCGCCGTTCGAGTCGGGAGACGAGATCTGCGACGGCATCGACAACGACTGCGACGGGCTCGTCGACCAGCTCGACCCGGGACTCGTCGTGCCGGACTGCGAAAGCGAGCTGGGTGTTTGTGCGGACCGCAAGAAGCCGCTCGCCTTGTGCGCGGGCACTGGCGGTTGGCTCGGATGTGACGACGCCGACTATGCGTATGTCGCTTTCCCGGACTACCGCGCGGACAATGACTGCGATGGCGTCGACAACGACTGCGACGGGGTCCCGGATGACGCCTTCTCGACCTATCCGGTCACCTGCGAAGGTGGATGCGCCGCTCTTGGGACGGTGGCGTGTGTGGATGGTGAGCTCGTCGATACCTGTGAGCTGGGCGCGAGCTCGCCTGAGCTGTGCGATGGCAATGACAACGACTGCGACGGACTCGTCGATACAAGTGACCCGCAGCTGGGACGTGTGTTGTGCAGCGAGCAGCGCGGCGTGTGCAACGGGGCGATGAAGCCGCTGGAGCTGTGCGGGGGTGGACTTGGCTGGGGCGATTGCCGGCCGGCTGATTATGCCGCACATGGGTTCCCGGCCTACGCTGTCAACGACGCGGTTTGCGACGGGCTCGACAATGACTGCGATGGCGCCGTCGACGAGGAATATGTCGGCCAGCTCCAGCTCTGCCCGCAGGGCTCGTGTCAGCCGGTGGCGCGCGACGCCTGTGAGGGTGGGTCGGTGGTGTCCGGGTGTGAGCCGACGGGGCCTGGCTGCCCGACCGGCCCCGGGAACGAGTGTGAGGACTGCGACCCCGAGGTGGCGCTCACGGTGTATGGCGTCGCGGAGGACACGAGCGGGGTCCCGCGTGGCTCGTTCCGCTGCACGAGCAGCCAGGCCGGGTTGATATGTGACACTGACAACAACGGCTATCTCGCCATTACCGATGCACTCTGGTGTGGACCATGAAAACGAGACACCTCATGAAACGCATTCAGTTTTTTGCGCTCGCGCTGGCGGCCCCGATGGGCTGTGGCGAGGACGCGGTGGTCGCGGAAAGCGGGCCACGCCTGGCCATCACGGTGGCACCACTCGACCTGCCGACGCTGGACGACGCCTGCTATGACGTCACCGTCTACAATGCGGCCGTGCCGGCTAGCGGCGAGGTCGTGTGGTCGAAATCGGACATCTGCGCGCGCCAATATGGCGACGGCGAGGGGTCGGTGACCTACGTCGGCACCTGCGACGCTAGCGGGGTGAATGGGCAGCGCGAGAACAGCGTGCGGCTCGTGCTGACTGACCTCTGTGTGGGAGGCGACTGCGCGACACCGAGGCCAGGCGCGACTTCGTTGGCCGCGGACAGCTATGCCAACCCTTGTCCAGCGCCAGGAGGTTGCGTGATGGCGCGGACCTGCAGCGAGAACGCGGATACGCAGGTCGTCTTCAACCTCACGGTCCTGCGCAGCGCGAATCAGGGCTTCTTCGATATCGCGGTGAGCTTCGAGGACATCTTCTGTTCGGCGAAGTTCGACTGCGAGGGGCCCGATGGCGGGCCTATCGAGCTCCTGCATGACCCCGCGACGGGGAGAAGGAGCACAACCGCGGTACTCGGCTTTGCATGCACGTCGGGGGCCGGGAGCCAGACCTGGCTCTACATGAACGACGCGACGATCACGTGTTACGATGCCGGTGGTTCGGTGGTGAGCACGACCGCCATCGACCCGTCGGGCGAGCCGGGAAACCTCGGACCGCGTGGGAGCCTCGTTTACCAGAGCGCGGTCTATCGCGGGTCCGAGGCGCTGGCGCCATACGAGAAGTGTTATTGGAACATGGCCTATGGAATCCGGGAGTCGCAGCTCGCGGCTAGCGGCGGCAAGTGTGTGTTCTCGCTTCGGGCGACGGCCGCAGACAAGGCCTGGCAGAACAACGAAACGCCGGCCGAGACGAAGTACCCGGTCATCGTCTACGAGGTCGAGCTCAATCCCGGGTCGGGGCTGAGCTGCGGCAAACACGGGGTGAACGAGCCTGAGAGCGAGGTGCGAACGGAGTACACCACGTTGGCGGGCGAGCGCTTCACCCACTTCGTCGCCTGCGATGACCCGCTCACTGCTGGTGGCACGCCCGGGCGCACGCTGTGCGATGGACAGGTGAGTGGGGTCGATGAGCTCGTGAGCTTCACCGTCACCAACGGGTCGTTGGTGGCCCGGGCCGGCAGCCTCGAGTCCCCGGCCTATCCGTTGCCGCCGGAACATGGGCTTGGGGGATGCTGCCTCGACCCGTGTTGCAGCCCTTGAGCAGCGGTAGTCGGACCACGAGATTGACAAGTCCGGTCGCAAGGGTGATTCGGAGAAGATGAGTCTGCGGGTGGCCATCGTGCTTGGCACGGAGACCGTGAAGAGGCATCGGCGGGCGCTGGAGGCAGCGATCGTCGAGTGTGGCTACGTGTTGGTCAAGCGGGACGAGGACGCCGATTGTGTCATTACCGACCGGCCCATCGCGGCATCGCACTTCATTACTGTCAATATCGCGGTGCAGAGTGACGAAGACGGCGCTGCCGGAATCGAGAGTGCGCTCACCGTTTTGAGGCGGATCGGCGGGGTGGTCGAACGGCGTGAACGGGTCGAGGGTAGCGTCGAGCGCGGGCGGGCAGGAGGTGTCGGGGCGAGCCGGGCGATGACCGGCGGCACCGGCGAACGGGCGAGGCGGGGTTCGCGGCGTGCAGACGGGGCGGCCGATGTGGTGCCCCTCGGGTCGGGCCAGATCGACTTTGCGCGAGGGCACTTCAAGCGCGGGACCGAAGAGGTGCATCTCACGGCGACGGAGGTGGCGGTCCTCGAGCGGCTCTTCCTGGCCAAGGGCAGCTTCGTGAGCCGCGACACGCTCGAGCGAGAGGTCTGGGGCTATGCCGAGAGCGCGAAGTCGAGGACGGTGCTCTCGACCATGCACCGGCTGCGAGCAAAGCTGGAGGTCGACCCGGGGCGGCCGCGTCACGTATTGAGCGACCGGCAGCGCGGATATCGACTGGCGATCGAGTCGCCGACGACGATGCGGATGCCGACGGGGCCGCTGATCGGACGCGAAGGGGTCGTCGGCCAGGTTATGGCATGGCTCGAGCTGACGACGCGGCGGGGTGCGGGGCAGATCGATGGGGCCGTGACGACGCTGGTCGGGCCGGGCGGAGTCGGCAAGACGCGGCTCGCGATGGAGCTGGCAGAACAGCTGCGGTCGGTGCGCAGCGTTCTCTGGTGCGATTGTGCGGAAGTGGATGATGAACGCGGGTTGGAGTTGGTGCTGGCGCGGGCGCTCGAATGTGGGCTCGACGGGGCGCGCCAGGAGCTGGCGTTGGCCGTGGCGCTGGCGACGCGTAAGGCGCCGGTGGTGTTTCTCGATGACCTGGACCGGGGCGTCGACGCGGCGCGTGCGGTGTTGGCGAGGCTCGTGCCGTTGGCGAAAGGGGTGCGGTTTCTGGTCACTTCGCGAGAGGCGATTGGCCTTGCTGGAGAGGTCCGTGTCGACGTCGGGGTCCTGGACGCGGCGGGCGGGCGCGCGATGCTGGTGTCGCGGCTGGCGGCGCTGAATCCGGCGCATGGGATGCGTGAGGGGGACATCGGTGCGGTGGTGGATGGATGTGACCGTTTGCCATTGGCCATCGAGCTCGCGGCGCGGCTGAGCCGGTATGTGCCACTGCAAACCTTGCTTCCGGACCTCGGCGATGGTCTGCGGCGGGTCGAGATGGCAGATGGCCGGCATAGCAGCGTAGAGAAGTCGCTCGACCTGTCGTGGGGGGCGCTGACTGAGGCCGGGAGGACGCTCGTGGCGGCGCTGTCGGCACTGCCGGGAGGGTTCGGGTTCGAGGCGGTAGAGGCGCTGAGCGAGCCGGCGGAGAGGGCGTTCGGGTTGTTTGGTGAGCTCACGACAAAATCGCTGGTCGTGCTGCAGCCGCGATCGGGTGAGGCAGCGGGCATTGCGGCGGGGGCGGACGAGACACGGTTCATCGTGCTCGGGATCATGCGGGGCTATGCGCTCGAGCGAGTGCCAGGGGCGCAGCGGCGCGCGGTGGAGTGGCTGGCCAGTAGGGTGGAGGGGGTGGCGCAAACGATTGAGGGCGACCGGGATGCGTATCGGCGGGCCATGGAGCAATATGGCAGGGAGGAGGTGAACTTCCGGGCGGCGGCGCGCTGGGCGGTGGGGCACGATGGCATATTGGGTGAGTCGATGGTGGTGGGATTGGCGCCGAGCTTCGTCGCGCGGGGGCCGCTCTCCGAAGGGTTGGAGCTTGCGCAGCGGGCGCGGCGGATTCGAGAGAGCGCGAGGTTGGCATTCATCGAGGCGCGGATCCTTAGCTATGTCGGGCGTGGGGCCGAGGGCGTGCTGGTGCTGCGGGATGTCGTGGCGCGCGGTGGGCGCGGTGGGCGCGGTGGGCGCGGTGGGGTGGACGAGTTGGCGACGCCGCTCGAACAGGGGCGGCTCTATGACGCATTGGCGAATCTGTTGCCTGTCGGCGACGAGGAGCGGGCGTGTCGGGCAAAAGCAGATGAGTTGCTCGGGGAGAGTGCCATCGGGCAGGCCGAACGACTCGAGTCGGCCGCCGCGGTGGCGTGGGCGGAGGGTGAGATCGAGTCGGCGCTGACACACACGGAGGCGGCGCTCGCGCTGTACGAAGCCGAGGGGGTGTGGCGGCGGGCGTTGGTGCTGCGGATCAATCGGGGGAGCCACCTGCGGGACCTCGGGCGGCATCGCGAGGCAGTTGCGGTGCTGGAGAGTGCACGTGCGGATGCGGGGGGCGGTTGGTTTCCGATGGCAGAGCTATATGCCAATTTGAACCTGGCGCACCTGTTGGCCGAGCAAGACGCGACGGGCGCCGGCGGGGCGGCGCGGCAGCTTTTTCGTGAGGTGGCGGAGCTGAGCCGGCGGCACGGCAGCCTGGGATTGGCGGCGCGGGCGGCGGTGTGGGCGGCGCTGCTGACGACGTCGGTGATGGAGATGAGGGCGGGGCTCGAGGTGGGGATGGCGTTTGCGGTGGATGTGGCCGACCCCGAGGCGATGGGGGTGGCGGCGGCGACGCTGGGCAGGTTTGCGCGGACGCCGGATGCCGCGGAGCCGTCGCTCGACGGGGTCGTGGCGGGGCTGCCGAAGATGGTGCAGTGGGCTGTGGGGAGGTTGATGGGGCGGGTCGACGAGCGAGCGCGAACGCGGTCGTCAGCCTATCGTACGTTCGAGGCGTTGGCGGTGCGGCACGGGTGGAACGGCGGATGAGGCGAGTCGGGGAGGTCTTGCGGTGTGGCGGCAGGCGGGCGCACACGAGAGGCTGACGCGGAGTAGGCGTGCGTTGCGTGCGCGTGAGGCCGTTGGAGGCGCGGAGAGCGCGCGATTTCGTGGGCCCGCGCATGGACCGCTTGACCGGGGATGCGGGGGGCTTATGAGCCACGACTACCTTTGAGTGGCTGGGGGATATGACTCTACCGAAGCGGCGACTGCCGGGGACGGCGTACTTCTTGACCGGGGTGTGTGAGCGGCACGAGTTTCGGCTGAAGCCGACGCCGGAGACGAATGCGGCTTTTGCGTTCACGCTGATGGAGAGCGCGATGCGGCATGGGGTCGACGTCGTGGCGGTGTGCCAGATGTCGAGTCACTACCATGCGGTGGTGTTCGACCGGCTGGGGACGCTGTCGGAGTTCCTGAGGGATTTCCATGGGGTGATGGGCAAGTACGGGAGCGCCCGGGACGAGGTCGAAAAGACGAAGTTCTGGTGTTCCGAGGACGGGCGGGAGATCGAGGCTCGGGGACATGGAGACGGTGATTGAGAAGGTGTCGTATTCGCTCGCGAACCCGACGAAGGACTTCGTGGTGTCGGAGCCCGGGGAGTGGATTGGGGCGATGACGCCGGTGGCGACGCTCGGGCTGGGGGTGGGCAAGGTGTACCAGCGGCCGAAACGGTTCTTCGATGCGGACGGTGGGACGTCCGAGTCGGTGATGCTGTGGTCGGATTATCCGAGTGAGTTCAGTGAGTTGATGGGACTCGACGAGTTCCGGGCGCGGGTCGAGCAGCGGGTGGGCGAGTACGTCGCGGCGGCGCAGGCAGAGGTGGCGGCGGGGCGGGCGGAGTGGTTCGGGGTGGAGCGGGCGAAGAAGGTGTCGGTGTGGCACTCGGTGGAGCGGGAGCGGGCGGCGGCGGGGAAGAAGGCGAAGGTGAAGAAGCGGGTGGCGGCGGCGACGATGGGGAGGCTGCAGGCCATGCTCGAGGCGTTGCTGGCGTTCCGGAAGGCGCATCGGCGGGCGTGGGAGGCGTTCCGAGCCGGGGCGGAGGCGATGTTCCCGGCGGGGACGTGGAAGGCGTGGCGATTCTATGGGGCGTCGCGCGAGGAGGGCGTGGCGGAGGCGATGAAGGCGCCTAGCTGACGTGAGACCAGGCTGACCTCGCGCGAGCGACATGCAGCCGCCTTGTTGCGTCCACCTCTACCCCAGTGCCCGACATCGCGAACCCAACCGGAGCCCGCTGAGCTGGCCCACGGCCCCCATTTGCCCAGCGCCACCCCCGGCCCCATACCCCAGCCCCCAGCGGACCGCGTCCTTAGGACGCAAGTGGTGACGCTACTTGCCGCAGCACTTCTTGTGCTTGATGCCGCTGCCGCACGGGCACGGGTCGTTGCGCCCGACCTTTGGGGTCTCACGCGCGACGGTCTTGCCCTTGGCCCGACCCATGTAGCGCCAGGCCCCCTCGCTCCTCTCGAAAATCGAGCGTTCGTGCAGGACCTGGGTCTTGCCGTTCTCGGTGTAGGTCGCGGAGAACTCGACCATGCCGTGCGTGTCGTCCTCGCCACCGAGCTCGGTCGAATGGACCTCCAGGTTGGTGAAGGTCGCATTGCGCGCCCAGGCCGCCGCGTCGCGTGGCGAGAAGTCCGCCTTGGCCGCTCCCCCGCTCGTTGCCTCGAGGTAGTCGACACGCTCGTGCACGAAGGCGCAGAAGCGCGAGCGCATCAAGGCCTCGGCGGTCCTTGGCGAGTCATGACCCGCCAGGTAGGGACCACAACAAGCGTCATGGTCTCTTCCGCTTCCGCACGGACATGTCGCAGCGCTCGTCGCAGCTCTCATCCATTTCCTCCGGAGGTCGTGAGCGCCGGCACAAGCCCAATCTCATCGCGGCGCAACACCCTACGACGACGTCAGTCCACCAGCGTCCAGCCGACGACCTCGAGCTGCGGCGCGCAATAGGTCGACATCGCAACCTTGGCGACCCGCCCCTGGATCGCCACCATCGCCTCGCGATGTACAGCCAGGTGGTCGACCAGCTCCCGGTTCTTCTCCGACCGCGGCAGATACGCATGCAACACCCGCCCCCGCCCGTCGTGCAGCTGCAGCCCCCAATGAGACCGCCACATCCCGCGGAACGCGCAGTGCATCGCGTTGGACAACCGCACTCCGCCCGTGACCTGCACCTGCTGGCCGACCGGCGCCGTCTCCGGGTTCAGCAAGTCGCGCCAGATCTGGCTCTGCGCCAACGCCTGCAACCGCTCCACGGTCGGCAGCTTCGCCGAATCAGGCCGCTCGGGTGACAGCGTCTCGGGCGGATACTGCCACCCGCGCGACCACTTCAGGATATCCACCTGGTCGATACACAGCTCCGACAGTCGGCTCGGGTCGAAGCTCACCTGGACCGTCACCTGCGCATACGGGTCGGCCTCCAAGACGCGCTCCAACACCTTGCCGAGCTCGCTCGGCATATAGCCGGTCAGTGTCTCGAGCGGCCCGCCGAGCAATGTGAAGGCCGTGAGCCGCCGCTCCGTCCCCGCATAGCCGCAGTTGTAATAGTCGCTCTTGCGCGCGTGCGCTCGCAGCGTGAACACCTGCCCCGCAACCTCGTAGCGGTCCGAGACCAGCCTCGTCACCGTCGGCCAGTTACGAGGGTCCTGACCCGGGTCGACCGCGTCCAATGAACGATCCGGCCCGCCGACCTGGCTCAAGACGGCAACTGCGAAGAGCGTCAACACCATGCCCCGCGTATAGTGGGCGCCCCCCGCCATGGCAAGTTCTTGCAACGCCCATGGGCGACTGGTAGGTCCCGCGCCTCGCGCCCCGACGCGGTCCTCAACGCATCCCAACTGCATACGAGCCAGACTCCCGCACATGCCCTCCTTCGCGACCAACGCCTCTGCACTCGTGATCTCCCTGCCCCTGTGGGTGATCCTCGCCGTCGCTTCGAGCGCGACCGCAGCCCCGCCCGACCCGAGCACCGCCAGCTCCGCCGAGCCCGCCCAACCCGCACGCCCCACCAACGCCCGCGCCCTCGCCCCAGGCGGCGCCGCCCTCGTCCGCCAGGGCCTCACGCGACTGGCGCCACGGCTCGCCATCCGGGTCCTCGACGAAGACGGCCCCCGTCTCGCCCTCCGCACGACACTTGCCACCCGGCTCGCCGCCTCGCCCATCCAAGGCCTGCTGGCCGCCTACAAGAAGGACGCCGACGGACGTCCCCTCCCCACCTTCATCGACCACATGGGGCTCACCCAACCCGGCCAGGACCTCGTCCGCTGGCTCGCCCGCGCCCGCTTCCACGCGCTCGACCTCACCACCCCGCCCGGCCTCGGGCACCTCGCATCAGGCTCTCCCCGCGCCTCCCCCGCGGAGGCGCCGGCGCCTCCCATCGACCTCGTCGAAGCCGCCTGGGACGCAGGCCGAGGAACCCCAGACCGCCTGACCGCGACCGTGCGCGAGCTCGCGCGGCGCCTCCCTGAATCATCGCCCGCCGCCACCCCCAACCCGATCGAAGCCATCGCCGCCGCCGAGGTCGCCCTCGCCGAGTCCTTCGCGCGCCTCCTCGTCGGCCTCGCCGCCCGCCCCCGCACGACCCCTGTCCATGCGGACGCCGAGGGCCGCTACCTCTCCCCCGACGCGCTCTGGCGCAACCTCGTCGACTCGGGCCTCCCCCCTGCGGAGACCGCCGCGCTGCTCACAGCCGGCCTCGCCGCCGCGAGCGACGGCAGCAAGCTCGACGCCCACCTCATGTCCCTGTTGCCCGGCCACCCCCAATACCTCCGGCTCGTCGACGCGGCCGAGCGCTACGCCAACCGCTGCGCCGCCGGTGGCTTCACCCCCATCACCCTGCCGGCCAACGACAAGCTCACGCGTGACCCCGACTTCGTCAAAACCCTCCAGCTCCGCCTCTCCGAAGAGGGCTTTTTCACGACCACAGCGTCAGGCGAATGGGACGCCAGCACCGAAGCCGCCATCCTCGAGTACCGGCGTGTCCGCCATCTGAAGGAGAAGGGCCTCGTCGACCGAGACCTCATCGCTGCACTCTCGGTCCCGTGTGAAGAGCGCCTCAGCACCCTCGTGCTCAACGTCCGTCGCTGGCGCCACTCAGCCTTCAAGGGTGAGCGGGAGCGCGTCGAGGTCAACCTCTCGGCCCAGATCGTCCGCTATTTCCGGGACGAAGAGCTCATCAAGAAGGAGCGCACCGTCGTCGGCAGCGACAAAAGCTTCTTCTCGAAATTCGAGCAAAGGCGTGTCTGGCGAAACGCCACCCCGATCCTTCGTAACGAGATCTCCGTGGTCGTCGTCAACCCGGACTGGAACGTCCCGAATCGAATCGCCCGCGAAGAGATCGAGCCCGAGATCGCCAAAGACCCGACTTATCTCGAAAAACGAGGTTTTCGTGTCATCGAGACGGGCGGCGGCAACATCTATGTCCAGGAACCAGGCCCCGGCAACGCGCTCGGCCGCATCAAGATCCTCTTCCCCAACAGCGAGAGCGTCTACCTGCACGACACCCCCGGCAAAGCCGCCTTCCGCCTGCCCGTGCGCGCGCTGAGCCACGGCTGCGTGCGCGTCGACAACGCGCTCGATTTCGGCGCCGAGCTCATCCGGTCAGACCGCCAGAAGCGGGGCGAGACGTTCGACCCCGAGCGCGTCCGCCAGCTCACCCAGGTCACCCGCAAGACCTGGGCGTTCCAGATCGAAGCCCCCATCCCGGTCTTCCTCGAGTACTACACGGCGTCGGTCGACGAGGATGGCCGCCTCTGGTTCCACCCGGACATCTACGGGTACGACGCCGAGACGAGAGCCCTCGAAGCGGCCAACAGTGCGGCCCCGGGCGCCGGCACCACCAACGACGCGGCCACTCCCTGAGCCGACGGGCTCCTCACCGCCCGCGCCCCTCACCACTCGAGACCCGATTCAGGCCGCGTGTTCGTGACCACCGAGCCGGTCGAGGTCGAGCCTCAGCTCACGCACCCGCTCCATGAGGAGCGCGTCGGCCGACATACGCGCCGCCTCTGCGGCCTCGGCCAATGACTTCTGCGCTCGCCTGACCTGGTCCTGCCCGAGGTGCGACTCACACTCCAGCAATGCCACCCGCGCGATGAGAGTCGGCGAGCGCGTCAACAGGCGTGCGCGCTCCGTGTACCGGAAGACATCGGCAAACAGTCGCCGCGCCCGCATCGCATGCGCCATGCCCAGCGATGCCCGCGCGCCGAGCGAGCTTTCCTCCTCCTCGACCGTCACCCGCTTGAAGGCCCCACGCAGGCGCTGACACCCTTCATCCGTCTCGCCCAGCGCGAGCTCGACCTCGCCAAGACCAATCTCGGCGGCGATTTCTTCGCGCACGAGCCCGGCCTTGGCAGCGAGCCTCGAGGCCGCCCTGAAGGTGTCGGCCGCGCGCCGATAGTCGCGCATCGCCAGCTCGGTCTCGCCCAACGCAATCAAGCAGCGCAGCGCATCGAGCGTCTGTCCCAGGTCGCGGAAAGCATCCCGCGCCTGCCGCAGGTTCGTCCGCGCCGCCTCACGATCACCCGTCGCCAACGCGAGCTCGGCCCGCGCTTCCTGGATCAACGCCGCCAGGTGACGCGCCCCACGCGCGTCGTTGCGCCCTAGATCCGTAGCGATGTCGCGCGCCCGCTGTAGTGCCGTCGCCGAGTTCGACATGTCGCCGCGCGCCAGGAACGCCTTGGCCCGCAAGACCAGCCACTCACCCAACGCCCGCGGGTCTCGCCGCGCGATGATCGCGGCCTCCGCCAGCTCGAGCGCATCCACCGCGCGCTCGTTGTCGCCGAGATCGATGAGCGTGCGCGCGAACCGCAACAATGCCGTCGGCCGGCGCTCACCATCGAGTCGCGCCGAGGCCTCGAAAGAGCTCACCGCACCTGCCAGATCTCCAGCCTGCGCCCGCAGATGCGCCACGTCGAGCGCTCTTTGCGCCCGTGTCCCGCTCGGCACCGAGAGCGTCGCCTCGAGCTCGAGCGCCGCCAGCTTGTAGAGGCCAAGCCGCTCCGTGCGACGCGCCCTTCGCTCCGCCTCGTCCATCGGGCTTACCGACTCATGCAAGGCCCTGCCAAGCGCCTCACACACGGGGCCCTCACGCTTCAACCGATCGGCCACCCAGTTGGCGAGACCCGTCGGCAGGTCGCGCTCCAGATACAGCCGCGCCGCGCACACGAGCGCGTCCTCGACCGCTTCACCCTCACCCATCGCCGCCTCACACCACGCCCGGTCGGCGCTCGCCGGCGGCGCCGCGCGCAGGAGCCCGGTGAGCAACCACGGCAGGAGTCCCTCGCCGAGCTGGTGGATCTGCGGCGGCACGTCCTGATTGGGCCCCTGGGCCGAGAGCAAGCGCGACACGAGCCGCAGCGTCGCAGGATTACCCTGTGAAGCCGCGATGACCGCATGGCGCTGGCGCGGCGGGATCTTCAGCTCCTCGGCGAGCTGGTTCATCGCTCTGAGCCCGAGCGGCCGCAGGTCGATACGATTGGCATCGGCGAGCAACGTATCGGGCTTCAGGACCCGCGTCGTCGCCACGAAGCACCACGGCCGCTTCTCGGCAAGGCGCGTCACCTGGAGCAGGACCTCCCGGCTCACCCGGTCGAGGAAGTGCACATCCTCGAGCACGATGACCAGCGCCCCTTCTCCACTCCGACGCGCCAGACCATCGACCACGAGCCTCGCCAGCGCCTTCACGGACGGCGCCTCGATGGCCTGACGGTCGAGCAACAAGAGCTCCATGAGCTCGCGTTCGCGGTCGGACAGCTCGAGCTCTGCCAGCCCATCGAGGTCACTCGGATGCCCACGCAAGACAATCCCGTGCGCCGCAGCCACGAGCCTCGCGACGGTATGACCCGGCAGGTTGTTCGCCAGCGGCGAGACCCGCACCGACACTGCGTTGCGCCCCTGCAGGAAGGCCGCGACGAGCGCGCTCTTGCCCATGCCCCGCGCGCCCTGCACGAGCGCCATCGTCGGCCCCACCCGCAAGGCCTCGTCACCGATCTGTCCGAGCCTTCGCAGCTGGAGCCCACGCCCCCAGAGCAGGTTGGTGCCGTCCTCGTCGGCGACCTCGACCGTGCGGCGCAACACCGCCGACTCGAGCGCCGCCCCGTCAGGCATGAAGACCGTCGTCTGCGGCCGGATGGCCATCCCGAGGCGATGCGCCGTGCTGCTCAAGACCGCGACTTGACCATGGGTCGTCGCAGCCGCCAGCCGACGCGCCAGGTCGAGCGACATCGGCGCCGCAGCGGCCTCGTCACTCACCTCCGCGAGCCCGACCCGCAGCCCGATGTTCTGCGCCAGCGCCCGCTCCTGCAGCGCCAGCAGCAGCTCTCCGAGCCGCTCGAGCGGCCCCGACTTGTCACCCTTCTCGTTGTTCGTCGCCCCACGCTCGTTGTGGACCCGGACAATCGCACGCCGGTCTTCGCGCTGGACCTCGGCCCCGTCGCGCTCACGCGCAAGCAGCCAATTCGCCAGCTCGCCCGTCGCGAGCGCGCCCTGGTGCTCGGCCAGGATACAACACACCGCGGCCACCGACTTCTTCGTGCGACGCTCGTTCGAGGCCAGACCGACCTCCGTCGCCGACCTGCCAAAGCTCGTCCGATCACGCCGCACGGCGGGCGCGCCCGACTTCAGCTCGGCCTCACGCACGACGGCACCCGACGAGCCCGCTGAGCCCGCTGAGCCCGAATGACCCGACGCAGACGACGAGCCCGATGCCGACGAAGTCCCCGGGCGCTCGGCTCGCAGACGCTCCGGCGGAGGCCCCGCAAACGGCGTCGCCATGGTCGGATTCTCGGGGGCCAGACCGATCGGTGCGCGTTCCAGCACGATGGGCAACGCACCGACATTCATCGTGTTCTGCTCGGGCACGAACACGTTGTCGTTTCGGGTCGCACCATCACCGAGGCGCGGTCCCTGCGAAGGCGAAAGCGACGGCACGCTATAAGGGAAGGCCGACTCGGGGCAGCCCGCGATAAGCGCCTTCACCTCACGCGCCCGCTGCGGCCGGTCTTCCGGGCGCTTCGCGAGCAGGCTCTTCACGAGGCGCTCCACCGGCTCCGACACCGACTGGAAGGTCGAGACCCGCGGTGCCTCCTCGTTCAACTGCTTCATACACAGCGCCACCGAGTTCTCGTCGTCGAAGGGGCGCTGGCGCGTCAGCATCTCGAACAACATGATCCCGAGCGAGTACAGGTCCGAACGCGGGTCGGGCTCCTTGCCGAGGATCTGCTCGGGCGACATGTAGGCAGGCGTCCCCGCTATCTCGACCGTCGAGTGATGGCGGTCGAGCCCAGGCCCGTCACCCGGCTCGCGGAAGACCCGCGCGATCCCGAAGTCGAGGACCTTGGCCCACAGCCCGTCCTCGTGTGAGGTCAGGAGCACGTTGTCGGGCTTCAGGTCGCGATGGACCACCCGCTGGCGATGCGCCTCCTCGAGCGCGTCGCAGATCTGACCGAGGATGGCGAGCGCGAGCGAAGCCGGCAGCGGCGCCCGATAGTGGATGAGATCACCCAGGGTCGCCCCCTCGAGGAGCTCCATCACCATATAGAGGTGCCCCTCCACCGCGCGCCCGAAGTCGAAGACCGACACGACATGCGGATGGATGAGGCGGCTTGCGGCTTGCGCTTCACGGAAGAAACGTTTCACGGCCCGCGGCTCGTGCGCGAAGCGTGGGTGCAGCACCTTGACCGCGACCTCGCGCTCCATGCCGCGTTGCCGCGCCTTGTACACGGTACCCATACCGCCCGTACCGACCACACCTTCGATGTCGTAGCGCATGTCGAGCGTCGACCCCGACAAGAGCGGGGCGTCCGGGATCTCGAGCAGCCCCGTTCCGCACCGCTCACACACGAAGACCGAACGGTCATACATGGCGTTGCAGGCCGGGCAGATGCTGCGCGTCTCGTGGCTCTCGTTTGCGCTGTCGACCATGACCGCTCCTCCCCGGCGGTGCAGAATCCCTGCGCGCACGCCGTGCGATTGCACAGCCTAAGTCGCATCCTCCCACCTGTCGAAAAACCCGTCGCACTACCTCCAGATGGCCGGCTCGCGTCGGGCGCACCGACTCCCAACGCAGGCCCAATCCGATGCCGCGCCCGATGTAGAGCGGCCGATACCGTGTTCACCCAGGTCGCCGGTTACGCGTGAAGCTCGAAATGCCCCACGATTTCGTGTATCGTCCTGGCGATGAACGCGCGCCTTGCGGGCCCGACCGATAGCCACCTGACCTTGTCCCGATCAACCCATCGTCGACGCGCTCGCACGGCCGTGTCCAATCGCCGCTGGGGTCGAGCCGCGACCTACGCGACGCTCACCACGCTCGCCTTTGCAGCCTGTTCGCGACCCGAGTCCAGCGCCGCTCAAACAAGCTCTGGACCACACGGCAGCACCCAGCAAGAGGTCGTGCGCGCCTTACGCGAAGAGCTCACGCCCATCGTCCGCGAGGAGCTCCGGGAAGAGCTGCGCCCCCAGGTCATGGCGGAGCTCCGCAGCGAGCTCCATCGCCCCGGACCACCCGGCACGGGCTCGCGACCGAACAACTCTGGCGCCCCTGACGCGGGCTCGTCAGCCGCGTCCTCCCCTCATTCGCCCGACGCGGTGGATTCCCCCCCACGCAACGGCCCCGATGCCGGCAACGCCGACCTCTGGACGACGCCGGGCTCGACCATCTGGCCCTCTGCCGGCGGCCTGCGCCTGGTCGAGGTCGTCGTCGGCACCGAGCTCGAAGAGAAGCTCCCCGTCGGGATCCAGACCCACTACCCCAACATTCCCGAGCTCTTCTACTGCTACACCGTCTTCGACAATCCTCTGTCGGATCAGACCGTGACTCACATCTGGCGACGTAGTGGTCGGCTCGTCTCCAAGGTCGAGCTCGAGGTCGGCACGAGCCCCAAGTGGCGAACCTGGTCCAAGCAAAAGACCCAGCCCCACTGGAACGGGGTCTGGAGCTGTGAGGTGCTCTCGTCCGACGGGACCCAGCTCGGGCTCACCGTCTTTCAAGTCGGAGGCTGAGTGCTCCACGTCGCATTCCTCTGGCACATGCATCAGCCGAGCTATCGCGACCCCGTCACCGGTGAGGTGACACTCCCCTGGGTCCGCCTGCACGGGGTCAAGGACTACAGCGACATGGCCATGGCACTCGGTGCAATCCCGGGCGCCAAGGCCACCGTGAACTGGGTACCCGGCCTCCTCGACCAGTGTGATGCCCTCGCTGGCGCCGACTACGGCCAACGTGAACGCTTCTGGCGCCTCACCGAGCGCGACGCCGCCGACCTCAGCCCCAGCGACATCGCCTTCATCCGCCAACACTTCTTTTCGCTCGGCACCCCCATGCTCGAGCCTTGGCCGCGTTACCGCCAGCTGCGCGACAAGGTCCGCTCCTCCCAGCCACTGACCCTCGACGAGCTGCGTGACCTCCAGGTGTGGTTCAACCTCGCTTGGACCGGCGTCGCCGTCCGCTCTGAAGACCCGACCGTCGCGGCGCTTTTTGCCAAGGGGCGTGACTTCGACGAGCAGGACAAAAAGACGCTGCTCGAAGCCCAGCGCCGCGCCGTCCTGAACCTCGTCCCGCGCTGGCGCAAGCTCGCCGACTCGGGCGCGGTCGAGCTCACCGCGAGCCCGCACTACCACCCCATCCTCCCCCTCCTCATCGACACCGACCTCGCGCGCCAGGCCGACCCGTCGACCCCGCTGCCGGACAGCCGCCTGCGTATGCCGCAGGACGCAGCCGCCCACATCCGCCGCGCCATGGCCTCACACGCACGACGGTTTGGCGCACCTCCACGCGGCATGTGGCCGTCTGAAGGGTCGGTCACGGCGGCCCTCCTCCCGCTCGCCCACGAGCTCGGTGTGAGCTGGCTCGCGACCGACGAGTCCATCCTCTGGAAGTCGCTCGGCGGCTCGAATCAACCCCACGCCTTGCGCCCGACCGACAAGTTCGTCCCCTGGACTCTCGATGGGGTGTCGCTCGTCTTTCGTGACCACGGCCTGTCGGACAAGATCGGCTTCGTCTATGCCAACTGGCCGCTCGATCGGGCCTACGCCGACTTCGTCCACGCGCTGACCACCATCGAGCGCACCACGCGCAACGGCGGCGATCACCTCGTCGTCATCGCGCTCGACGGCGAGAACTGCTGGGAGCACTACCCGGGCGGCGTGACCCGCTTCCTGCCGGGCCTCTTGGAACGCATCCAGCAGACCCCAAACCTCGTACTTTCCACCGTCAGCGAGGCGCTCGCCGCCGTACCCGCCCGTCCCCTGCCGGGACTTGCGACCGGCTCGTGGATCGATGGCACCTTTCGCACCTGGCTCGGTGACCCGGTGAAGAACAAGGCGTGGGAGCTCTTGACGGCCGCTCGCCACGCCGTCGCCACGCCCTTGCAACACCTGCTCGCGACCGAGCCTGGGCTAGCCGACCTGGTCATGCGCGCCGAGGCCTCGGACTGGTGGTGGTGGTTTGGTG
The DNA here is from genome assembly GCA_942493285.1 of uncultured Myxococcia bacterium. Taxonomy (GTDB): domain Bacteria; phylum Myxococcota_A; class UBA9042; order PHBI01; family PHBI01; genus WYBB01. The sequence goes on along the minus strand of OW818691.1, from coordinate 1,905,481 downwards.
AGGGCCACTCGAGCTCGTTCGACCTCGACTTCGACGCGCTCTTCCGCGCCCACCTCATGGCTATCTGGCTCGCGCTCGGCAAGCCCGTCCCAGAGGCCCTCCACCAGAGCATCTACGCACTCGCCAAGGCCACACCGACGCCTGCCTCGACGCGGCGCAACAAGCGCCCCATGAACCTCATCGAGGTCGCCATCGACGGCCGCCGCGGCTGGTACTTCAAGTGGGTCGGCTCCGGTGAAATCCACCAGAGCTATGGCTCGATCCATCGCGCGGAGAGCCTCATCAGCCGGCTGCGTTATGGCAATGACGCAGACCACCTCTACCTCTGCCTCGAAGCAAGCGAGACCTGCAAGACCGCGCTCGCCGACACCCGGGTCGAGCTCCAGCTCACAGGCCCCGGGCCCCAAGCCACACTGACCATCTGGCCGCCCCTATCCCAGGAGTCCCAGGCGTCCCCAAACACCGACACGCCGCCACCAGGCACCGGCACGCCGACACCCGCGTTGACGTCCGCATGTGATGACGTCCTCGAGGTGCGGATCCCGCTCCGACTCCTGACCTCGACGCCGCTGCCCTATCGTTTGTACGGCGTCTTGACCCTCATCGAGCTCGTGCGGCCGTCGGGCGACGCACAAATCGACGCCTCCCACGAGGAGCGCCCGCTCGAACGATTCCCCGGCACTGGTGAGCTCGAGTTCGAGCTGCTCTCGCCGCTCGACGCCGCCCTCAACACGGGAGTCTGACAGACCCATGTCGGAGCTTCGCTGGGACCCTCTCGACCAACAATGGTCGCTCATCGCCACCGAGCGCGGCAAGCGCCCGCAAGACTTCCTGCCGCCTGAGCGTAAGCTCGTCGATCGCGACAAAGCCCCCTGCCCTTTCTGCCTCATCCTCGCCGGTCACGGCAACCAGACCCGCATCGCCGAGCGCCGCCGTGTGCGCGCCTCCGATTCGTCCTCACGCACCACTGAGGACAAGGTGCTGGTGCTGGCCAATCGTTTCCCGGTCCTCTCGGTCGAGACCCCGACCGAGAGGCGCGCGGTGGGCCCCTACGACTCGATGTCGGGTGTCGGCGCCCACGAGGTCGTGGTCGAGACAACCCAACACGAGCTGCGTTTTGCGACCATGCCGCCCGAGCAGCGCGCGCAGGTCCTTCTCATGTGGCGTGACCGCGTCGCCGACCTGCTGCGCGACCGTCGTTTCCACCACATCCAGGTCTTTCGCAACGACGGTCCACGCGCCGGCGCGACCCTCGAGCACGCCCACAGCCAGGTCATCGCGACCCCCGTCCGCCCCGCGCGTATCTGCCGACAGGTGAGTGCCGCACGTGACCACTGGACCGCGAAGGAGCGCTGCCTCGTCTGCGATATCTTGGATTTCGAGACGAGTCACCCGTCGAATCCCGGCGAAGTGCCGGGCGCCCATCGCATCGTCGACGAGGAGGACGACTTCATCGCCTGGTGCCCCTACGCGAGCCGCCACCCCTTCGAGGTGGTCATCGCCCCGCGTAAACACCAGGCCCGCTACACGGCTCTTGGCGATGAACAGGCGCTGGCGCTCGCGCGGCTCATCGGCCGCGTGCTCACCGCTCTGTCCGAGGCGCTGTCGGGCGCCGACATCAACCTCGTCCTCGACCTGCCGCCGTCGTCGGAGACCCTGAGCCGCGGAAGCCTGGGACTCGAGCACCTGGTGAGCTTCTGGCACTGGCGGATCGAGCTCATCCCGCGCCTGCTGCCTTATGGCGGCTACGAGCTGGGCACCGACATCCACATCAACCCGACCGCTCCCGAGGACGCTGCTCGCCATCTGCGCACGCTCGTCGATCGCGCTCGCGGCCGTGCCAGCGCGACCGACAAGCCGCGCGGCTGACCACCATCGCGTGGTCGGACGACACGCTCAGTCGGCCGGGTAGAGCGCCCTCAAGATCTCGCCGAAGCGCTCCGCCCAGGACGCCTCGTTGTGGGCTGCCCCCTGGTACTCGCGATAGACAAGGTCGTCGTCGAGCACCCACCCGCGCCCGACCATCGCATCGCGCAGGTCTCGGGTGTTGCCGACCGCCGAGCCCGACCCCTCGGCCGTCCCGATGTCGAGCCACACGAACACCGGCGGCTTGGAAGCCAGGCCCGAGACCCGCCCGACGATCTCCTTGTTCGACCACCAGACCGACGGCGACACGACGCCGAGCCGTGTGAACACCTCGGGATACTCGAGCCCGAGATAGAGCGACACGAGCCCTCCGAGCGACGAGCCGGCCAGCCCCGTCGAGGCCGCGTCGGTCTTGGTGCGATAACCCGCGTCCATATAGGGCTTCAGGGTATTGACCAGGAACTGACCGTATTTCGCGGAGTTGCCGCCGCCATAATCGGCATCGACCACATGGGTGTACTCGCTCATGCGGTCCACCGTGCTCTCGATCCCGACGATGATGACTGGCTCGACCTGGCCCGCGAGGATCCCTGCGTCGGCGGCTTCGTCGACCTGCCACTCGACCCCGAAGGCAGAGGTCGTCGGCGAGAACAGGTTCTGCCCGTCGTGCATGTAGAGGACCGGATAGCGCCGCGTCGTGTCGGAGTCGTAGCCCGGCGGCAGATAGATCCAGAGGTCACGCGTCGGCGTCAGCGGCGGCGAAGCGAACGAGGGAACGTGCACGATGCGGGGGTTCGACAAGGGCGGCGCTTCGGCGTCGCGCCACCCGATGACCTCGACCTCGGTGCGCACGACGTCGCCGGTGACGACCGCCACCCGGTCGCTGATCTCGACGCCGTTGTAGCCCTTCTCGACCGTCTCCCAGGAGCCGCGTGTCAGCTTGTATGCGACCTGCGTGGATAGCGGCAACGCGAGCCGTGTCGCCCAGCGCCCATCGATCGTGCGGTACATCGCGCGGCCGACGCCGTCCCAATCGCCGAGGTCGGGGCGGTTGCCCGACACGTGAATGGTGCCCGCGGACGTCGACGGCACAAGGGCCAACAGGACCCAGAGCGGCGACACCTCGGAAGCAGACGTGCCCCAACGCGATATTGTCAACGCGCCCACACCGTTGGCCACATCCAAGCGGTGGGCATTGCCGAAGGCACCATTGTTCGCGACGGGCCAGAGCACCTCGGGTGACACCATATGCACCTCGACCGAGGCCGAGCCGGTGACCCGGACATCGACCTCGACGACCGCGTTGCCCGTCATCAGCGAAGCCAGCGTAGTCGTTACGGTCTGAGGTCCGGCGGCATCCTGGATTGCCAGCTCGAGCGTCGCCCCGGCCGGCGTCTCGGGTGGCAGCGTCAGGGTCACGGTTGCCGGTGACCTGGTCGTGTCAGGAGCGTCGGCGACTGCGTCGAGGGCGTCCGCATCGCCCGCATCTGGCGTCACGAGGTCGGCAGGTGTCGTGTCCTGGTTCGGCGCGTCGTTTAAATCCGCCAAGTCCGCATCGGCAGCGGCATCGGGTCCCACGAGGTCGGCCACGTCCGGGAACGGGGTGTCGCCGGGCACGACGTCGGTGTCAGCGACCGACGTGTCGGCATCTGCCGAGCTCGCCGCGGGATCACCACAGGCAGAGAGCATGACCGCGACCAGCGCCGCCCCGAACCACACCCACTGGCCAATCGTCCGTCGCCCGTGTTCAAACTCGCGCATGGCTTTCCTCTCGACGTCCCGCCCTGTAGGCGACCGCCCCCATAGACTCCCCAGACGCTTCGCACAAGCGGCAGGACTACTCAGCGTCCTGCTCATTTCTGCGACTGCGGCCGCTGCCCCGCCTTCGCCTCAGCCCCTCTCTCATGATCGGCCACCCTCGACCGGGGCGACGATCACACTCGTCGGCGATGTGAACTTCGCCGGTTATCCGGGCACGCTCGACCCCTTCGCCGCAGTCGCAGGCCTCCTCGTATCCGACCTGCGCATTGCGAATGCGGAGGGCCTGCTGACGGACACGACCGTTCCGCGCTATCGTGAGGCCCGCCTCGACATCGGCGCATCCCCTGATTTCGTTCGTCACTTCAAACACTTCGACCTCATCGGCCAGGCCAACAACCACTCCTGGGACGCTGGCAGCGAAGGACTCCTCGAACACCTCGGCCACTTCGCCAGACACGATCTTGGGACATTCGGCGCGGGTTCAACCCAAGAGGTCGCCGAAGCACCCGTTCGTTATCGTGTCAGCGCGACGGCCCCACGCCTGACCCGCGACGGCGCGGCAATCTCCCCCTGTCTCAGCGTCATCGGCGCCACCTTCAAGTCCAACCGTAAGGCCCGACCCGGCGCCTTCGTCGCGTTCTTCAGCGACGCGGAGAGCCGCTTGCGACTCGAAGCAAACATCGCGGCCGAAGCCAAACGCGGCTGCTTCGTGCTCGTGTCACTCCACGCCGGACGTGAAGGTAAAGACGGCCCCGATGGCCCCCTACGAACTGCAGTCCTGCGCCTCCTCGACGCGGGCGCGGATCTCATCGCCGCCCACCATCCCCATGTCCTCCAAGGCGTCGAGCTACGCGCCCACCCGACCCTGGCCGGCCGCACCCAGGCCATCGCCTGGAGCCTCGGCAACTTCGTCTTCCGGAATCGCACACTCGAGAAACGCCAGAGCGGCGTCCTACGCCTCGCTCTTTCGACCCCGACGTCAGGCCGCCCGACCCTGACCCATCTCGAGCTGTTGCCGACCCACAGCGACAAGACCCTACTGCCCCGACCCGCCAAGGGCTCGGAAGCCCGGGCCATCGCCGCCCTCGTCACCGACCGCAGCCAACGCTTCGGCACCCGCACGACCTTCGACGCCGGCCCACCAGCGCGTGTCCACTTCTTCCCGCGTTAGGTGCTCCGACCCTGCCACTTGGCACGCCGTGAGCCGCGAGCGCCAACGCTCCGGCCACGAGGAACTCGACCCCCTGAAGCGAAAGGGCCGAGACCTTGTCGCGCATGTCGTCGCTCACGCATCCCCCCGACGAACAACACGGCCGAAGAGCTCGCTCCGCTGCGGCGGCTCGGGGAACTGCCCTGCTATCTCGTACGCAAGACGCGACAATGGCTAGACCATGGCGAGGCGCGCATTGATGGTTGTTGTCGCTTCAAGGTTCTTGTCGGGCTCAGCGCCAAGCGTGAACCGACGGATCGACATGGACGCCCGTGCGGCTCGCCGTTCTTCTGCGGCATCATTGAACGGCTCCGAATGGGTGTCTCTTGCCATCGCAATCCCCTGTTCCGGTCGACAGTAGGAAACGTCTGCTCGGGCGACCGCCCCGCTCCCGCGGGGGCGGGAAGGTTCGCCCGAGCGATCCGATCGGTCTCGATGCGTTTCATCCTTTGTGGTGCCGAAACGCATCGAGACGTTGGTAGGAAACGTCAGCTCGGGTCCTCGGAGCGCCGGAGCCGGGGCGTCGGGCCTGCGGCCCATCCAAACGTCGGCCCAGAGGCCCCGGCGGAGGGCGGACAGGGGCCGAGCGATCCCGTCACGTCGTCTTGCGTTTCCATCCTATTGTGGTGCCGAAACGCATGACGACGTTCAGGATACGCCCCCGAGCCTGACCGTGCCACCACCATGCCACCACCATGCCACCACCATGATCGACGGCTCCAGAGTGCATGGCCCGGAGGTCGTGCAAGAGGTCGAGGTCAACGGGTGCCCGATGATCACCCCGTGCACCATCGCATGAGCGGGTGTGCCGTCATCAACCGCCAAGCAGCGTGCGGGAAACCTCGCGAGGCGAGACAGATGCTAGGAGCCGATGCCCCCGAGGAGTGAGGGGTAATGGACGTACGCGCCACCCTCTCTAACCTTCGGTGGCCGACGACTTGCGACCGGAAAAAGATTGGCTATCCTGGCCCCAACGTCGCTCAACATCACCCGAGGCTCGTGCACCCGCGCAGGTCGTTCTTGTGCGACGTCGCTCGAGCCGGCGACGCCTGACCCACGAGGAGGTTCCAGGCCTATGTCTGATGAGCTCGAGATGATTCGACCGCGGCTCGATGCGCTCGCCCCTGAGGCGCTCGATGAACCGCAGATTCCCATGGCGGTCTACCTTCAGGAGGGGCACGACATGCTGACGTGGCTCGCAACCCCGGCCAACGTCGACCTGCTGCACCGGGTCGGCTTGCCCCCGACGGTGTTACCGGACGCGAGGGTCGCCCTGGCGGGTCTGCGGGTGGCCCAGTCGCGCTGGTATACGAGCTGGAACGGGCGCAAGCCCGACGAGCAGAAGCAGGTGGAGGACGAGGCGCAGCTCTTGCGCGACGACGCCTTCGCGGCGTGTCGCTGGAACCTGCGCAACGACTCCGGGGCCATGCTGGTCTTGGACCGGATCGCAGAGGGCCAGGGGGTCGCCGACCTCGTAGCCGACCTCGATGACCTGGCGACGCTGGTTCTCGATCGTGAGCCTGCATTCGCCGGGGACGCGACCTTCGACGCACCGGTGCGTGCGGCGGCTCTCCGCGAGAAGGCGCAGGAAGTGCGGTCGGGTCTCTCCGAGTTCCGCACCGACACCACGCAACGCCAGGCGGTGGACCTGCGCAACCGGGCCTTCACCTACGCCGACGGGCTGCTCTCGCAGATCCGGGAGGCCGGGCGCTACGCGCTGCGAAATCGCGACGAGGTGCGCTTCTTCCAGAGCCAGTACCAGCGGCAGAAACGAGGGCGCAAACCCGCGTCTCCGTCGGCGGATCCGGCGACACCCGCCTGAGGTCGTCCGAAGTGGTCCACCCATAGCGACGCCTGGCGTGGCCATACGTTTCCGCACCACGCAGGTCGGAAACCATGGCCACAGTCAGTTCATCGTCCCCTCCACCGCGACCGCGTGGAGGAGGCGAGCGAAGCGAGCGAGGACGGTCTACGCGATGGTGGTTGGTGCATCTCCACTATAACTCCGCGTAATCCCGCGATACCCAAATGCTCTCTCGGGCGCATAGAATAAGCTTCGGACGCGTCCGGGAGGGCCCAATGGGTCGTCCGGGAGGGGCCAATGGGCCGTCCGGGAGGCCCCAATGGGTCGTCCGGGCGGCCTGAATCGCCGTCCGGGAGGCCTGAACGGGTGACCGGGACCCTTTCGGGCGGTCGAAGGATCCTTCTTGGTGTGCGATTTAACACAGGCGCTTCGGCTGGGAGCGGTGTGAGGGACACCGTCCGCACCGACCTCCTATAGAGAGCCCGTCGAAAACAATGCGGTGGGGTCCGGACGGCGTCTGATCCGTCTCCGACCTGAACCGATCCAGGCCCAATCCGTTGCCCTAAGCGGAGATTCGCCACTCGGCGGGAGGTCAGTCCGGAATTCCGGACAGAATTGGGTCGAAATTCCAGGATCCTGGACACGAATTTGACCGCCGGCCAAGAATGTCGGCACTTCCGCAACACTGCGAATTTACGAAGGCCCGCAATATTATTCCCGCCGTCGCACGATCGTCGCTTGACGCACACGGGGCGAACCCGGGTACCTTGCGAGAGCATCTCGGCCCAGCGCAGCACCATCATCCGGCTCGAGCTCACCATCGCTTGCGTGTATCGCAAGCCAGGCCAGATTGCCGTCCACCACAGGGGTTTTGTTTTGTTCGTACGCGTTTGCCAGCCCACCGTCGCACGTCCACTGGAAGACTCCACCCCGAGCGAGTCGCGCTCAACACGGAGCGGGTCGCGGCTCGGTCTCGCCGCCCTTCTTCTCGCGCTGGCGGCCTGCGGCGACTCGTCAAACGGCTCGATCGACCAGAAGGACACATCATCGCCCGAGCTCGGGACCGACACGGGAACGGGCACTGAAGACACCGAGGTTGCGGCGGAAACGGACACGCCTTCGTCGGGTGACATCGAGACCACCGTGCCCGACACGGACGCCGACGCGGACACCGATCCGGCCGACGTCCTGGACACTACTGCACCAGGCGACACCACGGAGCCCGACGCCGAAGAAGAAACGGAGGTGACGGACGCCGACGACGTGAGCGAAGTGGCGATCGAGGACGAGGTCACACCACCCCCGGACACCGACGCGGACGGTGTACCCGACGCCGACGACCTCTGTCCCGAGGGCGCACGCAACTGGCCCTCGAACCCTGAGACCGACCACGACGGCGATGGCTGCCGAGACTCGGACGAGGACACCGACGACGACAACGACGGCATCCTCGACTCCGACGATGCCTGCCCCCAAGGCCTCCTGACCGGGCCCGACCACGATACCGACGGCTGCCGCGACGACGAAGACGAGGACGACGACAACGACGGCGCGCCCGACGAGTACGACGAGTGCCCACGCGGCGCCACTAACTGGATCAGCGCACCGGCGACCGACGGCGACAACGACGGCTGCCGCGACTCCGACGAGGACTTCGACTTGGACGGGGACGGCGCCCCCGATGATGTCGACACCTGCCCCGGCCTCTTCGACCCGGAGCAGATCGACGCATGGGCGCCCTTCGGTCCAGGAGAGGGCGACGTCTGCAACTTCGGCTGCGCTCTCTACGAACGTATGGACACAGTCGAGCACACAACGCCCGACCCCTCGTTCAACCTCCTGAGCCATGTCTCTTTCACGGGCAGCGGCACTGTCACAGGTTTTCTGAAGTATTCCGCGGTTGCCTCGGCGTACAGTAAGGCAAACTATGATCGCTACCTTCAAGCCTATCCGGGCTCGCTTGATGTCGTCCGACTCTATCGCATCGGCGCGCCCGGTGCCGCGGACACGCGCTGCGTCCTCTACTTCGTCAGCTCACCTCAAGCCCCAGAAGCGCCTCTTCGTGTCGAGGTCAGCTCTCCCGGGACCTTGCTCTCGGACCTCGAAGGTAGCCCCAACGCTGGAGTTCTCTTGTTTCCGTCCGGCTCACCCGCTACGGACAAGGATGGCGACGGCCTCTTGGAGCCTTGGAACCCAAACAACAATATCTTGTTTGTCCAGTACGCCCCAAGTACCGACCACGAGGCATTGATTCGTATGCGCGACAAGACGACCTACAAAGCCGTCAGCACACTCTTCCTGGGCCCCGGCTATTTGACCCAAAACGTGTCGTACTTCGGAAGCGGAGGCACCCATCTCTACGTGCTAACCGGCCCCCCGCCTTCAGGCGACGGCTTGGGCCGCTTGCGGATCTTCCTTGGTCAGCAGCTCGTGGAGGACATCGAAGTGCCGGTCTTCCCGAACGGACAAGCGACGTACATCGGCGAGTACATCTCCTCCCCGCCCACCTTTGTCCTCCGCAAGCGTTGCGCCCTCACCAACACGCTATGCTCAACGCCGGCTGACTGTAGCTCGGGGCCGTGTGTCTTCAGAAGTTTCGACGCCGCAGGCATCAGCTACACGCGCGAAGCCGGGGACCCCTGAGCCCCGAGCGCCCGACGGACATCACATACCTCGTTCGCCCCGCGGTCTCCTTCCGACCTTGGCCGCCCCAGCGAACACGTTTCTACCGGTTCCGATGTGCTGAATCTGTACCCAGCTGTCGCAGCGCTGTGCTCCACGCGCGTTTCGGCACACACACGACGGAGGACTCTATGTTGTCTCGCTTTGCGCTGTCACTGGCTCTGCTCATGCTTCTTGCTGGTTGCACTGATCACGCCCCGACCGAAGAGACCACGCCATCAAGCGTCGAAGCGATCTTCGAACACCCCTCGGTTGTTGTGTGTCAGCGCGACCCCGAGCTCCTCAGACTCATCAGGTCCGAGGAGTATTCGTGCCGCGACGGCTGCACCGTTCTGCCGGAGAACGAAGTCGACGCAGAGTGCGTCTCGACGCCGCCAGCAACCCAGCAACCCCGTCCTGAGGCGAGGTCCTGAGAGTCGCGAACTCGCCCCCCGACCGGCTACGCCGGCGGGCTTGAGGCAAAGGGGGGCCGCGGCCGGTGGGGTCTTGGCCTGGGCGGGGTTGGAAGGTGTTGGGCACTGGTCGAGGTGGACGCGATAAGGCGGCTGCATGTCGCTTGGGCGAGGTCAGCCTGAGAACGGCTCAGCTCGGGGCTTCGAGGGTCTCGTTGATGCCGTCCTCGCGTTGGGCGCCGTAGATGCGCCATGCCATCCAGGTGCCGGCTGGGAACATCACGTCGCGGACGCCGCGGCTCAGTGCCCGCCAGGCTTTGCGGTGGGCCTGTCGGAAGGCCAGGAGCTGCTCGAGCATCGCCTGGAGGCGGCCCTGTTTCGCGGCGGCGACGCGTTTGCGGGGCTTGGCTTTGCGCCCGACTTCGCCGGTCGGTGCGATATTGGCAGAGTGCCAAACCGACAGCTTCTTGGCGTTCTCGAGGCCCGAGAACTCGCGCCGGCCGGCCGCGACTTCGGCCTTGGCCGCGGCGACGTAGGCTTCGACCCGCGCCTTCACGCGCTCCTTGAGCTGGGCCAGTGGCAACAGCTCGTCGAGCTCCCACGGATAGTCCGAGCAGAGCATCACCGCCTCGGATGTCATCCCTTCGGGGTCGAAGAAGCGTTTGGGCCGCTCGTAGATCTTGCCGATCCCGCTCCCGATCGCGTCGACCGGCGTCATGACCCCCATCCACTTCTCGGGGTCCTCGACGATGAAGTCCTTGGTCGGGTTGGCCAGCGTGTACGCCACCTTGGCGACGAGCGTGTCCATGTCGCCGATTTCGACCGTCTCGCTGTCTTCGGAGCTCCAGAACTTCGTATTCTCGACGCCGTCCCGGGCGTTGCCGTACTTGCCCATCAACCCATGGAAGTCCCGCAGGAAATCCGAAAGTGTCCCGAGCCGGTCATACACGACCGCATGGTAATGACTCGACATCTGCATCACCGCGATGATGTCGATCCCGTGCTTCATCGCCGACTCCACCAGCGTGAACGCGAACGCTGCCTTCGTCTCGTTCGTCGGCTTGAGCCGAAACTCCTTCCGGTCGCACACCGGACTCAGAAAGTAAGCCGTCCCCGGCAATCGCCGCTTCGGAAGAGTCACTGCCTTTCCCCCAGGTCTCAAAGTTAGCCGGCGACCATAGGCGCCGTCCCGCGATAGGCAACCCAGTTCTGTGAAGCCAGCGACCGACAAGCGACCGACCGCGCGAAAGAATTGAAGGCGGGCGTCCTCCGGACCGACGTGATCTGGGCGAGCGTCGGGCAGAAGGTCCGCAAACGGGAGGCCCGCCCCGCACGGGGCAACCTGACGCTTCAACTCCAGAATCAAGACACCCTGCTCAGCGCTCGAGCTTGATGTGTGGCGCCCGTGGGTCGAGGCCACCGCCTTTGAGAGCGAGCGGGCGGTGTGCTGAGGGGCGCTCGTGGTGCAGGGCCTCGAGGTAGTCGAGCCAGGGTTGGAGGCCGAGGTCCTTCGTCGCGGCGAGCTCGAGGGTGATGGGCCGCGGCATGACGGCGGCGAGGTTGTCGCGCAGCTCGGCGAGGTCGATGTCGAGGTAGGGCAGCAGGTCGGTCTTCGTCAGCACTACCAGGTCCGCGTTCTTGAACATGACCGGGTACTTGAGCGGCTTGTCGACGCCCTCGGTGACCGAGAGGGCGACTACGTTCTTCACCTGGCCGAGGTCGTAGATCGCCGGGCACACGAGGTTTCCGACGTTCTCGATGAAGAAGAAGTCGGCCCGCTCGACGGCGGCGGCGAGCGGCCCGTGCAGAGCGCGGTGGACCATCGATGCGTCGAGGTGACACGCGGTGCCAGTCGTGATGGCGGCTGACGTGATGCCAGCCTTTGTCAGGCGGTCGGCGTCGCGCTCGGTGGCGAGGTCGCCGCTCACGGCTGCGAGGGAAAAGCGGCCGGCGAAGGCACGCGCGGTGGCCTCGAGCAACGCCGTCTTGCCCGAGCCGGGGGAGCCCATGAGGTTGATGGCGACAACCCCGGTCGCGCGGAAGTGTCGCCGCAGGTGGTCGGCCTCGTGGTCGTTCCGGGCGAGCAACGAGGTGTGGACATCGACCGTCACGAGGTTCGGGTCACCACAACCACAGACATCACACATGGTCGACCTCTCTGGCATCGGGGAGCTCGAGCTCCAGGCGGAGGAACGTGAGGTCACCGCCAGCCGCGAGGGCGAGCGGCGTGTCGCAGCTCGCGCAGGTGAGCGGGGTGTTCGGTTGGTGAACATGGCCGCAGGTCGGGCAGCGCCACGCCGCAGGGACATGGGTCACAACGAGAGTGGCACGAGGGTGCCGATCGGCGCGCAGGGTGTGAAAGGCGATCTGGAACAGCTCCGGGTCGACGCCCGCGAGCGCGCCGATGGCGACGTGGACCTCCCGGACGATGGCACCCGGATGGGCGACGATCGAGACATCGACCTGGTCGAAGAGCGCGTCACACAGGGAGGCTTCGTGCATCAGCAGATCCTCGGCATCGGGTCGCCGTCCCGCTCGATGAGGCGGCGCACGCCGAAGCCCGTGTCGAGCAGCAAGGTGCCCGGGTTGGCGCCTGTGACCCGACCGATGACGGCCGCGTCTCGTCCAAGCGGGTGCGAATGGAGCGCCGCGAGGATGCGGTCGGCGTCGTCCGGAGCAACGCCCAATAGCGCCTTGCCCTCGTTGGCGACCGCGAGCGGGTCGATGCCGAGCAGCTCGGAAGCCGCTCGCACCGCGGGGCTGAGAGGGATCGCCGACTCGGTGAGTTGGACCGCGACCTTGGCCTTTTCGGCCATCTCGGTGAGCGCGCTGATGAGGCCGCCGCGGGTCGGGTCCTTCATCGCGTGGATAGGAGCGGCTGCCATGGCGAGAGCGATGAGGCCGTTGAGCGGGGCCACGTCCGAGCGCAGGTCGCCGTGCAACCCCAAGCCATGGCGCGCTGTGAGCACCGCGAGGCCGTGGTCGCCGAGAGTGCCGGTCACAACGATGACGTCGCCCGGGCGCAACCCGTCGTCGCGCACGACCTGTCTGGCAAGCCCGAGCCCGGTCGTCGAGAAGACGACGCCGTCGAGCTCGCCCTTGCCCATCACCTTGGTGTCGCCGGTGACGATCTTGGCATTTGCTTCCGCGCAGGCGGCGCGCGCCGAGGCCTGCAGGCGCTCGAGCGTGGCGATGGAGAAGCCCTCTTCGAGGATGACCGACGAGGTCAGCGCCAGCACCTCGGTGGCACCCATCATCGCAAGGTCGTTGACGACGCCGCAGATCGAGAGGCGGCCGAGATCACCACCCGGGAACTCCACGGGCTTCACGACGTGCGCGTCCGTCGTCAACACGAGGTCCAGGTCACCGACTCGGACGACGGCGCCATCGCCGAGACGAGCGAGCTCGGGGTCGGCCCCGTCGAGGAAGAGGCCGGAGATGAGCGCGCGCATCGCCCTGCCACCGGCCCCGTGGGCGAGTCGTACCTTGTCGTCGGGAACGGTCATCTGGACCTCGCCTGGTCGGCTAGCGGCCTTGCGATGCCGTGTTCGAGCCAGATCCGGCAGGCGCCCTCGGTGCTCACCATACACGCGCCGACCGGGTGTTCGGGCCGACAGCGGGTCCCGAAGAGCGAGCAGTCGTCGGGCCGCGCGCTGCCCGACATGATCTTGCCGCAGAGGCAGGCGCTGGTGTCCCGGCGCAACGCGAGCAGCTCGGAGTCGAGGCCGTCGCCCGTCGGGGTGATGTGCGTGCCGAAAGCAACACTCGCGTCATTCTTGGCATATTCGCGGCGCAAGAACAAATTACCATCTGGCACTCTCGCGATCCCACGCCACTCGCCGTCGCCCACCTCGAAGACACGCTTCAAGAGCGCCATGGCGCGTGTATTGCCGACCGTGGAGACGCACCGTGGGAAGGCGTTGATGAGCCGGTGTTGGTGGGTGATGAGCAGCTCTACGAGCAGGACGAGGGCGGCGAGGATGTCGAGCGGCTCGAAGCCCGCGATGACGACCGGGCGCTCGAAGCGTGTCACGAAGGGCACGAAGATGTCCGAGCCGGTGATGACGGCGGCGTGTCCCGCGGCGAGGTAGCCGTCGACACGCGAGTCGGGCAACGAGGCGACGACCTCCATCGCGGCCGGCACCCACTTGTGAGCCGAGAGGACAAAGAGGTTGTCGGGCGGGTTGTTGGTCAGGATGGCGGCCGTCGCGACTGCGGTCGTCTCGAAGCCGGTCGCGAAGAACACGACTGGTTCTTTTGAGTTACGGGCGATCTCGACGGCCTGGGTCGCCGCATAGATCACCGTGACCCTGGCACCCATTGCGCGCGCCTCGTCGAGCGAGAGCGTCGAGCCCGGCACCCGCAGCATGTCGCCATAGGTCAGGACGTGGAGCCCCGACTGCGCGAGTGAGACCGCCTGGTCGACCTCGGCCCCGTCGGTGACACAGACGGGGCAACCCGGACCCATGAGCACTTCCAGACCCGCGGGCAGGCGGGCACGCAGCCCATAACGCGCAATGGCCTGCTCGTGGCTGCCGCAGACGTGCATCACCGCGAGTGGGCGGTCGGCCTTGGCGACGAGGCGGGTGAGGCGGGCGGTGAGAGCGCTCGCCTGGGCCGGGTCGCGGAAGGTGAGAGGCGGCGCGTTCATGGTGGCCTCGGGGCAGGCAGGCCTTCCAGCTCCTCAGGGGTGGTCGCGGCGAGGTCGGCGAAGAAGCGGTAGGTCGACTCGAGCTCGTCCTCGGGGATGCGCCGGATCGCGAAGCCGACGTGGACGAGCACGTGGTCTCCGACGCTGACCGGCTCGTCCACGATGGCCATCGCCACGTCGCGGGTGACCCCGCCGAAGTCGACCACACCGACGAGGTCATCGCCCTGACCCGAGAGTGACACGATCCGACCTGGGACACCGAGGCACATCAAAGACCGCCATTCCAAGTGAGCCGGGTGAGCCGAGTGAGGTAGAGGGCGCCAGCGAGCGCCTGACCGAGCGGCAGGCCCCCATCGTGGACCGGGATCTCATGAGCGTCCAGCACCACATCGCCGAGTGCGTCGCGAAAGGCGCGCTCCAGCAGCCGGTTCTGGAACGCGCCGCCGGTGAGCACGATGCGTCGCACGCCTGCCGCGAGCTGGTGTTCCTCGATGGTGGCGAGCGTGGCTGCGACGATCGTCGCGTGAAGGCGCGATGCCATGACCGCAGGCGAAGTATGGGCGAACAGGTCGTCGACCAGGGCGCGCCACATCGGGCGCAGATCGATCTCTTGAGAGGGCGTGAGGAAGTGCGTGAGGGAGGCCGCATGACCAATTTCGGTGGGCACACCGAAGGGATACGGGCGGGCTCCTGGCCGCGCGAGGTCCTCGAGTTGCATCGGGAGCTCACCCTCGAAGCTGGCGGTCGGGCGTCCGAGGATGAGCGAGGCGGCGGCATCGAAGACCCGTCCGACACCACGCGCGCGGACGACGCCGAGCCCGCGCAAGAGCGCCTCGTGGACTATCTGCAGAGCCAGGCCCCTCGGCCCGGGAAAGGCCGGGAGCGACGCGATGATATCAGGCGCCTCGGGCCCAAAGGTGTCGAAGAGGGCGCCGTAGGCGGTGCGCCAGACCTCGTGGATGGCACGCTCGCCGCCCGGCAACGGGATGGGCCGCAGGGCGGTCGGGCGTGTGAAGGTCGGACCGTCGACACGCAGAACCTCGCCGCCCCAGGCGGTCCCATCCGGCCCCCAGCCGGTGCCATCCATGGCGAGCGCGAGCACGGGCTCGAGCGTACGGCGCTCGGCCAGGACCGCGAGCACATGCGCGTGGTGGTGCTGGACCGCGAGGTGACGCCCCCGGCGCTCGGCGTAGCGGGTAGTGGCATAATCCGGGTGGGCGTCGTGGACGACGAGGTCGCAGTGCACGCCCAGGAGCCGCTCGAAGCCTTCGACGTCGCGGGCCCAGGCGAGCTCGGCGGTGTGGGTGTCGAGGTCGCCCAGGTGCGGGGTCAGCCAGCACTCGTCGCCGATGACGACGGCCGCCGTGTTCTTCATGTGGCCGCCGACCGCGAGGATTGGCTCGGGCGAGGTGACGGGCAGGCGGATGGGACGTGGCGCGTAGCCGCGGGCGCGGCGGATGACACGCTGGGGCAGACCAGGCTCACACGCCACGACCGAGTCCTCGACACGCCGGGCGATCGGGCGGTCATGCACGAGCATGGCGTCGGCGATTGTACCAAGCGTCGCGAAGGCCTCGTCGGGGGTGGTCGCGATGGGCTCGCCCGAAAGGTTGCCCGACGTCATCACGAGTGGCCCTGGCACACGGGCGAGCAGCCGCGAATGCAGCGGCGTCGTGGGCAACAACAGCCCTACACGCGAAGACCCCTGCCCTACCTCCGGAGCCAGCGTTGTGCCGGGGCGCGCAGGAACCAGCACGATGGGACCGACCGCAGAGCCCAGGAGCGCCTCGACCTCCGGTGTGATTGTGGCCAGGGCCTGCGCGCTCGCGAGGTCGGCCACCATGACTGCAAACGGTTTTGCATCCCGGAGCTTCTTCGCACGCAGCCGTTGGACTGCCGACGACGAGGTCGCGTCACACGCGAGCTGAAAGCCGCCCAGGCCCTGGATGGCCACGATGTGACCCGAGCGCAATAGGGCCGCCGCGGCATCGAGAGGTTCGCCAGGAATGGGTGAGCGGTCGGGGGCGAGGAGTGAGAGGGTCGGCCCGCACCGAGGACACGCGATGGACTGCGCGTGATAGCGGCGGTCCATGGGAGTGGCATATTCGGTGGCACATTCGTGGCACATTTGAAACTGTGCCATGGTGGTGTGTGCACGATCGTAGGGCAGGTCCGTCGCGACCGAGAGGCGGGGGCCACATGCCGTGCAGCTCGTGAACGCGTGGTCGAAGTGGCGGTCGTCGACCGTGCCGATCTCGGCGCGGCACGCGGGGCACAGCGCCAGGTCGGGCGGGATCGAGAGGCGCCCGGCGCCGGGTGTTGTGGCGGCAATTTCGAAGGTCTCGGGTGGACGACCCGACAGCGGTGACGTCGACAGCGAGCGCAACGAGGCTCCGGGAGGAGGTGCCTCCTGAAGCGTCTTCACGAACAGGTCGAGGGCGCGTGGCGCGCCCCAGAGCTCGATGACCACCCCCTCTGGACCGTTGCGCACCGAGCCCGTGAGCGCGAGGCTCCGCGCGGTCCGCACGACGAAAGGGCGGAAGCCGACGCCCTGGACGACGCCGGTCACGATCAGCCGCAGGCCGTGGTCGAGGGTCTTGCCAGACATCCGCCCCAACATCCTGTCGACCGCCGCCAGCGCTTCTTCCAGATGCGCAGCCGCGTCCACCGAGAGCGGCTCACCCAGCTCGAAAGACTCGCCGCGGATGGCGAGGACGTCCACACGTCCCGGGCGCGGGCGGCCGAGCTCGTCCATCACACGGAGCAGCGCGGCCGGGCTCATCGTGTGGCTGAAAGCGGTCGGCGCTTCATGGGTGACAGACCCCAGCGAAAACGGCGGCGGTGCCGACAAAGACGCGTCCACGAACAGGACATGGTCTCTGTCCGCGAGGTCGAACGCGTGCTCGATCTGGAGCTGGAAGTCGGTCATGACCTCGAGCTCATGCGCCGCGATGAGGTCGGAATATCGCTCGCGGGCGCGCTCGGAGAAGTGCCAGCCGAGCGCATCGTCGCCGCGTGACGGGTTGCCCACCCCGACGAGCAGGAACCGGGGGCGCTGAGTCATCCGCCGTCGCGGACGAGCCGCGCGACAATGGCGCCGGCCGGGTCGACGATCTCGACGGCGAGCGGCATCTTTCCAAGCGCGTGGGTCGCGCACGACAGGCAGGGGTCGAAGGCGCGGATGGCGACCTCGATATGATTCAAGAGACCCTCGTTCGGCTCGCGGCCATCGAGGTATTGACGGGCGACCTGGCGGATCGCCTCGTTCATCGCCTGGTTGTTGTGGGTCGTCGAGACGATGAGGTTGCACATCGTGACGAGGTCGTCGTCGCCGACCTCGTAGTGATGGATGAGTGTGCCACGGGGGGCCTCGATGATGCCGACGCCTTCGCGACCGCGCTCGCCACGAGCCGTGAGGGTGTCGCCGAGCAGGGCCTGGCGATTCAACAGGTCGGCGATGACCTCGGCCGCGTGTAGCATCTCGATCATCCGCGCCCAGTGGTAGGCGAGCGGTGCGTGTATAGGACCAGGGTAACGAGCGAGCCACTGTTGGCGGGCCTCTTCGGCCAGCGTCGTTGGCACCCGATCGCAGTTCTGGAGCCGCGCGAGGGGCCCGACCTTGTACCAGCCGTGCTCGGGGCCGAGCGACTGGATGAAGGGGAACTTCATGTAGCTCCAGGAGCGGACGTTCTCGCGCAGAAGCGTCTGGTAGTCGGTCGCGGCGACGCCATCGAAGATGGTCTGGCCATCGGCGTCGCGGGCGCGCAGTACGCCGTCGTAGAGGTCGAGCGCGCCGTCGTGTCCGACGAGGCTCAAGCTGCTCGAGCGCACGGTGCCAAAGGCGTCATACACATCGCGGCGCTGTGAGTGCACGTCGGCGATGAGCTTCACCGCAGCCTGAGACCACTTCAGGATGTCGTCGAGCGGGGCTTTGAGCTCGTCGCGCTCGGCGGCGGTGATGTGTTTGTTGACGCCTCCGGGGATGGAGCCGGTCCCATGCACCCGCTTGCCGGCGGTGATACGGATCACCTCCTGGCCGAACTTGCGCAGGAGAATGCCCTGCTTGGCAATCTCGGGATACTTCGCGATGACGCCGACGACATTACGCGCGAGCGGGTCGGAGCCGAAGCCGAAGAGCAGGTCGGGCGAGGCGAGGTGGTAGAAGTGTAGCGCGTGGGACTGCAGGATCTGCCCGTAGTGCATGAGGCGACGGATGGTCTCGGCGGTCTCCGGGATGGTCGCGCCGATGACACTGTCGAGCGCCTTGCTGGCCGCGAGGTGGTGGCTCACCGGACAGATCCCGCAGAGCCGCTGCACCATCACCGGGACCTCCCAATAGGGGCGACCCAGGATGAAACGTTCGAAGCCGCGGAACTCGACGATGTGCAGGCGCACCTGGTGGACCTTGTGCTGGTCGTCGAGCAGGATGGTGACCTTGCCGTGGCCCTCGACCCGCGAGACCGGCTCGATGGCGATGCGGCGCAGCGTCTCGGGGTGTTCGGCTTTCTCGAGGTTCATATGCCCCTCAGTCATAGTGGATGAGCCCGTGGCCAAGCGTCGGGGTGCGGCCAGCGATGATGTCGGTGAGGAAGCTCCAGAAGGTGTCGGCCGACGGCGGGCACCCCGGCAGGAAGTAGTCGACCCGCACGACGTCGTGGAGCGGGTGGACCTTGGCCAGCGGAAGCGGCAGCTCGGGGTCGTTGGGGATGAAGCCGCGTGAGACCCCCTTGCCGGTGAGGTAGACGGTCTGGAGGCAGTCACGCACATCGAGGTGGTTGCGCTGGGCGGGCAGGCCGCCGTTGATGGCGCACGCACCGACGGCGACGAGCACCCTGCAGTTCTTGCGCAGCTCACGCAGGACATGCACGTTCTCGGCGTTGCAGAGGCCGCCCTCGATGAGCGCGATGTCGCAGGGGCCGCAGTGCTTGATGTCGGTCAGCGGCGAGCGGTCGAGCTCGATGTGCTCGAGCAGCTCCAGCAGGCGCTCGTCGATGTCGAGAAACGACATATGACAACCGAAACACCCGGCGAGCGAGGTGGTCGCGACGCGCAGCTTCTTCTTCGGGGTCGAGGTCGTCGGGGTCGTCCGGTTTGGAGTCATAGGGGGCCCCCTTCGCGGATCAACCGCTCGTGTTCGAGGTCGACCTCGGAGATGGGGCGGCGGTCGTAGCGGCGCTCGCCGATCGGGACAGCGAAGCCCTTACGTTTATGAAGGATCACCCCGACCGGGCAGACGTCCATGGCCTTGTCGGTGACCTCGATGTCGGTGTCGACGAGGCGGCCCGACTCGGCGTTGACGATGAGGTGTTTCGTGAGGCCGCGGCCGGCGAGCGCGAAGACGGACTTCTTGTCGACCTCGCTCGAGGCGCGCACACAGAGCTCACACAGGATGCAGCGGTTGAAGTCGAGCAGCACGTCCGGGTGTGAGGCGTCGACGGGGCGATCCGGGTAGATCGGCGAGAAGTGTGGTGACACGACGCCGAGCTCGTAGGCGACCGCCTGGAGCTTGCAGGCGCCGCTCTGCTCACATGAAGGGCAGAAGTGATTGCCCTCGGTGAAGAGGAACTGAACCAGGTTCTGGCGCAGGTCGGTGAGCTCTGGGGTGTTGTTCTCGACGATGTCGCCGGGGCGGGCGACGCACGTGCAGCTCGCGCTCGGGCGGCCGTTGACCTTGACGACGCAGACGCGGCAACTGCCATGTGGGGCGAACTCGGGATGATAGCAGAGGTGGGGGATATAATAGCCGGCGGCGGCGGCGGCCTGCAGCACGGTCTGGCCCGTCTCGAACGGGATCTCGTGGCCATCGAAGATGAAGTTCTGGCTCATGGGGCCTCCTCGCGCAGATGGGCCTCTTCGTCTTCGCGGCCGGTGACCTCACGCGCCGGGGCGAGCGACTCGTCGAGGTCGAAGAGCGGCAGGAACTCTTGCAGCGAGACCACTTTCTCGAACGTCGGCCTGAACTTGGCGAGCGCGTCGAGGACGGGGTTGGCCGCGGTGTGGCCAAGCCCGCACTGGCTCGCGGTCCGCATGATGTGGGCGACGCGTGGCAGGTCCTTGACGTCGCGCCGGGTGCCGCGACCGGTCGCCAGGCGCTCGGTCATCTGGTGGACGAGCGTCGTGCCGACACGACAGGGTGTGCAGAAGCCGCAGCTCTCGTGGGCGAAGAAGCGGGTGAAGTTGCGCACGACCTGCAGGATGTCGCGTGAGTCGTCGAAGACCATCAGCGCGCCGGCGCTCGGGACCTCCTCCATAGATATCCTGCGGTGGAGCTCGTTGCTCGCGAGCATCACGCCAGACGGGCCGCCGACCTGGACCGCACGCGTGTTCTTTGCGCCCGCGGCCTCGAGGATCTCCCGCACCTCGACGCCCTTTGGGAACTCGTAGATGCCCGGCCGCGCGACGTCCCCCGAGACCGAGTGGACCTTCGTGCCGGTCGAGCGTGAGGTACCGCGTGAGCGCCACCAGTTCGCGCCGCGCCTCAGGATGAGTGCGGACGCGGCCAGCGTCTCGACGTTGTTCACAGCGGTAGGCATGCCGAGATAGCCGGACGTCGCGGGATAGGGCGGACGGTTTCGTGGAATGCCGCGTTTGCCTTCGAGCGACTCGATGAGGGCTGACTCCTCGCCGCAGACGTAGGCGCCTGCGCCCATGTGCAGCTCGATGTCGAACGTGACGCCGCCGATGTCGGCGCCCAGCAGGCCAAGCGTCCGGCGCTCGGCGAGCTTGGCCTCGATATGCGGCACGAGGAATGGGTACTCCCCGCGGAGATAGATGAACCCGAGCGACGCGCCGGTGAGGTAGGCGGCGGTCGTCATGCCTTCGATGACGAGGTCGGCGTAGTCGCTGAGCAGGACGCGGTCTTTGAAAGTGCCAGGCTCGCCCTCGTCGGCGTTGCACACGATGACCCTGGTCGGGCCGGGTGCCGCACGGCACATGCGGAGCTTGGTCGACATCGAGAAGCCCGCCCCACCGCGGCCGCGCAGGTCGGCGGTCGCGAGCAGCTCCAGCGCGGCGTCGGGGCCTAGCGAGTGGGCGGCGGCGAGGCCCTCACCTGGGGTCAAAGGGGTGTCGAGGATGAGGTCCTTTCGATAGATGTGGGTGTGGATCGGGAAGAGGTTCTCAGGCCACTCGGCGATGGGGACCTCGGCACGCATGAGGGCGGCGAGCGCACCGATGCGGGCAGGCGTCAGGCGCGGGATGGGGACGCCGTTGACGAGCAGAGCCGGGCCCTGGTCGCAAAGCCCGGTGCACGAGGTGAGGCCGACAGACAGCAGGCCGTCACGGCTGACCTCGCCCATCCTGATGTCGAAGGCGTCCAGCAGGCGCTTACGCAGGGCGACGCTGCCGGCCATCTCGTCGGTGATGTTGTCCGAGAAGAGGACGTGGAAGCGGCCGCGGGGGCCGGTCCCGAGGAAGGCGTAGAACTCGGTGACGCCTTCGACGCGGGCGCGTGGGATGTTCAGCGCCGCCCCGAGGCGCGTGATGTCGGCGGGCGTGATGCGGTTCTGAATGGCTATCACGTCGCGCAGGATCTGCACGAGGCGCGTCGGGTCGTGGCCGTGTCGAGCGAGCAGGGCGTCGAGGTCGAGGGATGGCATAGGGCCTCGTGGCGCGGGTGGCGGGAGGTAGCCCCATCTAGTGCCTGCACCAGTCGAGCCAGACCGCAGTCCGGGGAAGTCTTTGTGCCAGGCGGGTTGTAAGAGGTTGAGCCAGGCGCCATGGGTGAGATCGCCCGGTTCGGCCGGGTCGGAGCGGGCGCAATGGCGCGTCGAGGTCGGTGCACGAGCGCCGCCGGGGTCGCGACCTTCGGCACACGACTTCAGGGCGAGCCACAGTGTGCAAGCTCGGCTCGGTTATCTCGAAAATCATGATATTCGTCGTGCTCACGGCAGGCCTGCGTCCGGCCCACGCACTGCCGACACACGATGGCGAGGAGGTAGCGTCGGCGTCGGGCCTGACGGCGCGATGGCGCGATCGTCCCTCGCCGTGGTCGGAGCGGCTCGGGCTCGAGCCGCGCCCGGGGATCGGCGCTCAGATCTCGTTCATTCGCACCACGATTGTCGGTCGAGCGTCGGCCTCCCCCGTCGTTACGACGTTCACCACGAGCTGGTGGTTGTCCTCGAGCTCGAGCTCCCAGGTGTAGCCCGCCTCAGTCGGCGCCCGCGCCGTCCACCCCGCGACCACAGGGCACGCGCCCACAGCGACCGCCCAGCGCTCGACGAGCACACGCGCCGTCGGCTGGGTGCTCGCCGCAGCGAGGTCACACTCATACACGTCGGGGTACGGCGCCGACGACGTCAGGATCCGGCACCCGGCGGTGTTGGCGAGCGTCGTCGCGGCTTCGAAGCCGGGTACATTGTCGACCACGACCGGCCGGTCCTGACGCCGCAGGCCCGGGAAGTTCGAACGTGCCCCCTCGACCAGCGTCGCCAGGTCTGCGCACAGCGTGGGGCCCGGCTCCGACGCCCCAACCCCGCGTGGAGTCGGAGTACCGCCCGGCCCGGACGCGCAACCAGAAGACAGAACCGCAGCCAGAACCACCGAAGACATGACCACCTTTCGCATCTCGCTCCCCACTCATGCAGTGTTGTTTCCGACCGGCCGCCGATCAGACCTCTGACGACCTTACGCTTTCCGTCGGCCACCTGTATCGCTCGCTCAGGGCCCGCAGTCCGTCGCGCAGCCCTCGTCCTCGCCGACCTCGCAGCGACCGTTGCCGCAGGTCTGCGCCGCGACACACGCCCCCCCCACACAGATCGCTCCCTCGCCGCAAGCTGTGTAGTCGGCCACCACACCGTCCGCGCCACACGAGACGACGCCTTCACGAAAGCACCCGGCCCGCCCCGCCTCACATGGCAAACAGTCGCGTGGGCAGAAGTCGGCCTGGTCGGCGTACGGTTCGAGCGGCTCACACACGTCGTTGCCGCACCCGGGGCAATCACCAGGGCAACGGTCCTGCTCACCTGGCTCACACACGTTGTCCCCGCAGCCGTCACAATCCGCAGGGCACGAAGGCTCCCGGCCGACGGTCATCGACAGGCCTTCGCCCTCCTGGCAAAGGCCATCGCCGCAGCGCGCACAATCGCTCCGCCAACGCTCGGCCCAGGTGCACAACCCGTCCCAGCTAATCGGCGCCTCGGCGCAATCGGCGCACGCGCCCGCGTCC
Organism: uncultured Myxococcia bacterium; assembly: GCA_942493285.1. GTDB lineage: Bacteria > Myxococcota_A > UBA9042 > PHBI01 > PHBI01 > WYBB01. Next base: position 1,881,949 of record OW818691.1, on the reverse strand, counting down.
TCCTCGGGCTCACACACCCCGTCGCCGCAACGCGACAACACGGCACAGCTCGGCGAGCCAGTGCTCATCACACACGACTCGCCCGGGTCGCAGAACACGTCCCCACATGCGACGAGTGGGACGCACGCATCCTCGAAGCAGTGCTGGCCGCTGCCATGGCAGGTCACGACACCGCCACCCGATTCGCAGACGGTCGTGCAGTCGCGCACCCGTTGCGAGAGCCCATCGTCTCTACAGGTCGTCAGGTACTGGTCGGCCGGAGTCCCCGCCTCACACATGCCGACTGCGGGTTCGCACGGCCAGTCCTCGGGACAACGCTCGTCCTCTCCCAGCACACCATCGCCACACCCGGCCAAGGGCTCCCTCTCCACATCGGGTCGCCACAGACGACGCGGCTCGACGGTCTGGTCATAACGCCCGAGCCCGAACAGCATCGGGCCCACGAAGCTGACGCCGCCACCCCCGAAGAACGACAGATTGCTAAAGGTCTCGTAGTTCTCGGTGCGGAGTTTGAAAAAGAACGGCGCCGCGACGGAGCTCGTCTGGGTACACTCCGCATCGAGGCAGACCTCTCGCTCGCTCCCCCGCAGCCCGATGTAGGGCTCCCCTTCGGGGGTGAGGCCGCCGCCCAGGAACGCAGCGGCGTCGAGCTTCGCCTCGGTGAAGGTCCACCCCTTTGTGTCGACCTGCCACAACGCAAGCCGCTCGCCGTCGTCGCGATACTGGTGCAGCTGCAGCCAGAGTGTGTCCTCGACCGGCCAGCAGCCGTCCATGACCCAGCGGTGTGGCACACCGGCCGCAGAGCTTCCGGGGTCGGGCAGCATTTGCGGCCCGGACGCACCCGGGCCCCGGCAGTCGAGCAGCGACAACGAGTGTACCTCACACGTCGCGCCTGCAGCCGTAGCGCACGTCGTCAGGTCGGGTAGCGCTGCGAGCGGCGGCGGGGTCCCGACATCTTCGGCGACTATCGTCCAGTCCGCGTCGAAGATCCGCCAGCCGACACACTCGCCCGTGCCCGGGTCGCGCCCCTTGCAGACCGCATATCCGCTCCCGTCCGCGAGCGGTACCGCGCCGGCATACGGGTTGTCCCCTTGGAAGCCACGGTCCCAGCGATTCTCCTGCTTCCCCAGCTGCATCCGCAGCGGCCCGAGCGCTGGCAAGCGCCCGGTGATGTAGCCAGGGACACCAAAGTCCCGGGCCTTGTCGCCGACCAGCGTGATGCAGCCGTCGGTGCCGTGCTCGAAGGCGATGACCGGCGCGCCGCTGATGGTCCAGCCATCCAGCGGGGCCTTGCCCGAGAAGCCGCACAACGCCGCGTCCGAGCCGCTCGGGTCCAGCGCTGCCACGAGGCGGGTGAGCTCGCCGGGCGCAATCGGCGGCGGCGCGCTCGCCGGCAACGTCGCCTCCCAGAGTTGTAGTCGCCCGAGCTCGGGCCGCACGGCGCGGTCCGCACCGACGTTGATCTCGTCCCCGTAGCGGCCGACGGTGCTGTACTGCGGATCGGTTCCAGCGAAGTCGTGCAGGGTGAGGACGAGCAGACGATCACCGACCTCGGCCGCCCCGACCAGCACCCGGTTTGGCTCGAGCCCGATGCGCGCCAGCGGTTGGCGCCGCACCCCGTCCCCGTCCCAGAGGATACGCTCGATGGCGCCATCGGGGTGTGTGCGCAAGAGCCGTCGGCCGGACTTGTCCGTCGTGAGCCCCAGGTTGCCACCCTCGTCCCTGAAGGGCGTCACGCGGTCGACCCGCCCATCGGCCGCCACGTGGACGGTCTGCAGGCCATCGCGCTTGCTCACGAGCAGCGACCACCCAGTACCGTCTTGTTCCGGCAGCCACAGCGCGCTGCCCCCGACTTCGTCAGCGATGTCGCTGTTCGCGAGCGCCACCCAGGGCGCGCCGGCTTCGGCGCTCATCGGCCCTTCGAGTGTGCCGTCGTGCGGCGCGACCATCGTGCTGTCGCGCCCTTCGAAAAAGACCATCGCGGTCCCGTCGTCGGCCCGATAGATTCCGGCCAGGCCGAAGCTTTGTGGATTGCAGGTCGGGGTGCCGTCCGTGCCGGTCGCGGGCACACAATAGAAGTAGCGGCGCCAGCCCCCCTTGGCGGGGATGCGCAGGACACGATCATCCTTGTCGATGATGGTCACGCGTGGGTCGCGGCACTGGTCCGGGTCATCGCCGGCTGCCGTCACTCGGTCATCGCCGACGTCGTAGCTCCCACACAGGGTCGCTTCACCGCCGACGAAGAAGGCGCCCGTGATGCCGCTGTTCTCGATGGTCGTGGCCATGCCATCGAGGGTGAGCTCGAGGCGGTCGGAGGTCGGATGCACGACCACACCGAAGAAGGTCGGGACCACACCCTCGGCGATCGGCTCGCCGCCGTTCAACGGGCGCAACGCCAGCTCGGGGACGTCAGCGGGCTCGGCCGGCGGCGGCACCTCGTCCTGCCACAACCAGGCGGGTTCATCGCCTCCTGCTTCGCCACGCAGGCGGTTGGTGTGGAACGTCCAGAACGGGCCCATTGGGCTGCCCTCATAGAATGTCAGGAAGTAAGGCTCCCCTTTGAGCACCAGCGTATTCTCGGGGTTCGTCGTGCGCCGCTCGGCGTCGATGACCCGGATCCGCCAGGTGACAGGCGAGCCCTCACCGCGGCCGACGACCTCGAAGGTCCAGCGCGGCGGATGTGACCAGCGCATGCCGACCCGCACCGTGCTCGGCACGAACAGCACGGGCTCGTCGTAGAGCCCGGCGCGCGTGTCGCCCTCGAGGTAGATGCCGTCTTCGTGGCGCCCATAGAAACGCACGAAGTACGGCTCGGCCGGGCCCAGACCCGACTCGAAGAACTCGGTCGCCTGCTGCCAGCCGGCCGCGAAGACACGTCGCCCGCCGACCAGGCGATCCTCGCTCATCGTGTAGCTCGGGCGCAGGCTGTCACCGACCTGCACGGGCCCGATCGGCCCGGGCCGCGGCACCCACAACGGCCGCTCGTTCGCCGGGCCTTCGCCTCGAGACTCGATGGTGGGTCCGGCGTCATCGCCGCAGGCTGGCAACAGCGTCACCAGGCCCCCCACGAGGAGCACGAACAACGACGAGGCTCTGGACATGGCTGAGCGGTCCTTGCGGCGATAGCCGCGCATGGGCATCTCGATGCGTTTCGGCACCACAGGGGATGAAACGCATCGAGACCGGTCGGATCGCTCGGGCGAGCCTTCCCGCCCCAATCGTATGAGCGGGGCGGTCGCCCGAGCAGACGTCTCATGACAGAGACGTCGAACGGACGCGCGATTGCAAGTCGAAGGACACGAATACTCGCCGGAATTCAGCGCTTTGGCTCGTAGGCCAGCACCGACTGAAGCCACCGCTCGACCGCCGCGACGTCCATGCCCTTACGCTTGGCGTAGTCCTCCATCTGGTCCCGGCCGAACGGCCCGGCCGTGAAGTAGTGGCTGTCGCGATGTCCGAGCCACAGCCCCGACACACTCGCCGCCGGCTCCATCGCCAGGTGCTCGGTCAGCGTCATGCCGATCCTTTGAGCATCGAGCATCTCGAACATCGAGATTTTGTCGGTGTGGTCCGGGCACGCCGGATAGCCCGGCGCCGGGCGAATGCCGCGGTAACGCTCACGGATGAGGTCCGTCAGCGACAGGCTCTCGTCCCGCGCATACCAATTCAGACGACCCTCGCGATGCAGCCACTCGGCCCCCGCCTCGGCCAGACGGTCGGCCAGGGCCTTCACCATGATGGCGTTGTAGTCGTCGTGGGCCGCCTCGAACGCCGCCGCCCGCTCCTTCACACCATGGCCGGACGTGACCGCGAACATGCCGATCCAGTCGGGCGTGCCAACCGGTGCCACGAAGTCCGCGAGGCTCGTATACGTCGCCGCGTCCGTCTCCGTCGAAGGCCGCTCCTTCTGCTGACGCAACATCGGGAACCGTTTGTAGACCTCGCTCCGCGACTCGTCGGTGTAGACCACGATGTCGTCGCCCTCGGCGTTGGCCGGGAAGAAGCCAAAGACCGCCTTGGCCGTGAGCTGCTTCTCCGTCACGAGCACGTCCAACAGCGCCCGCGCGTTCGCGTACAGCTCGGTCGCCGCTTCGCCCACGACCTTGTCCTGGAGGATCTGCGGGAAGCTCCCGGCCAGCTCCCAGGTCGAGAAGAACGGTGTCCAGTCGATGTACTCGACCAGCGTCGCGAGCGGGATCTCGTGCTCGACCTTGACCCCGACGAAAGCCGGCCGGGCCGGCGCACACTCGCCGACAAAGCTGAGCGCCTTCTTCTGCGCCTTGGCTCGCTCGTACCGCACCAGCGGCACCTCACGACGCTGCGCATAACGGCGGCGGTCCTCCTCGAGGTTCTTGCTGTTCTCGCTGAGAAACGCCTCACGCCCATCGACGGACAGCAGCGACGTCACGACGCCGGACGCTCGCGACGCGTCGATGACATGCACGACCGCCCCCGAGAACACGGGCGCAATCTTCACGGCCGTGTGTTTTCGCGACGTCGTCGCGCCGCCGATGAGCAGCGGCTGCTTCATCCCGAGCCGCTCCATCTCGCTCGCCACGTACACCATCTCGTCGAGGCTCGGCGTGATGAGCCCGCTCAGCCCGACGATGTCACATCCCTCGCTCACGGCCGTGTCGAGGATGGTCTTGCAGCTCACCATCACGCCGAGATCCAGGCACTCGTAGTTGTTGCACCGCAGCACCACACCCACGATGTTCTTGCCGATGTCGTGGACGTCGCCCTTGACGGTCGCGAGCAACACCTTGCCGCGGCTCCTGGCGCCGCCGGAGGCCTCCTGCTCCATGTAGGGCTGCAGCCACGCGACCGCCTTCTTCATGACACGCGCCGACTTCACGACCTGCGGCAGGAACATCTTGCCCGCCCCGAAGAGGTCGCCGACCACCGACATGCCGGCCATCAGCGGGCCCTCGATGACGCTCAGCGGGTGGCCAAACGACAGCCGCGCCTCTTCCGTGTCCTCGTCGATGTGCGTGACGTCACCGGTCACCAGGGCGTGCTCGAGCCGCTTGTCGACCGGCAGCAGCCGCCACGCGCCGGCCTCCTTGACGACCTTGCCCTTCCGCTTGACCGTCTCGGCATACGTCACGAGCCGCTCGGTCGCGTCCTCGCGCCGGTTGAAGATGACGTCCTCGACCAGGTCCCTCAGCTCGCCAGGAATCTCGTCATAGACCGACAGCTGGCCGGCATTCACGATGCCCATGTCCATGCCAGCTGCGATGGCGTGATACAGGAAGGCTGCGTGCATCGCCTCGCGCACGGTGTCGTTGCCGCGGAACGAGAAGCTCAAGTTGGACACACCGCCCGAGATCTTGCACCCGGGGCAGCGCCGCTTGATCTCACGCGTCGCCTCGATGAACGAGATGGCGTAGTCGTTGTGCTCCTCGATGCCCGTCGCAATCGCCAGGATGTTCGGGTCGAAGATGACGTCGACCGGCAAGAACCCCGCCTGCTCCGTCAAGAGCTTGAAGCTCCGCTCGGCGATGGCCACCTTGTGCGCGGCCGAGACCGCCTGGCCCTCTTCGTCGAAACACATGACGACGACCGCCGCCCCGTAGCGCCGGATGGTCCGCGCCTGCTCGAGGAACTTCGCCTCACCCTCTTTGAGCGAGATCGAGTTCACGATGCCCTTGCCCTGGAGCACCTTGAGGCCCGCCTCGATTACCTCGAACTTCGAGCTATCGACCATGACCGGCACGCGCGCGATGTCGGGCTCGCTGGCGATCAGATTCAAGAACCGCGTCATCGCGGCGACGCCGTCGATGAGCCCCTCGTCCATGTTCACGTCGATGATGTTCGCGCCACCCTCGACCTGGTCACGCGCCACCGTGAGCGCCTCGTCGAAACGGTTCTCTTTGACGAGCTTCTCGAACTTCTTGCTACCCGTGATGTTGGTCCGCTCGCCGACCATCAGGAAGTTCGCCTCGGGCCGCATGATCATCGGCTCGAGCCCCGAGAACCGCGACAACCCGGTGTGCGGCGTGTGCGTCGGCAGCGCCCGCGGCTTCACACCCACGACCGCTTTGACCAGCGCCCCGATGTGGTCGGGCGTCGTGCCGCAACAACCACCCGCCGCGTTCAGCCAGCCGAGGTCCGCGAACTCACGCAGCACGCCGGCCGTATCCGCGGGGGTCTCGTCGTAGCCTCCAAACGCGTTGGGCAGCCCGGCGTTCGGATAGATCATGACGCGGAACGGCGAGAGCCGCGCCATCTCCTCGACGAAGGGCCGCATCTCCTTGCCGCCGAGCGCGCAGTTGATGCCGATGGTCAAAGGCCGCGCATGCTCGACCGAGATGAGGAACGCCTCGAGCGTTTGACCCGACAGGGTCCGCCCCGACGCGTCCGTCATCGTCACGCTGATGAAGAGTGGAAGCCGGTCCTTCTCGGCGACACCACGCGCGTCGTAGACCTCGGCCAGCGCGACGAGCCCGGCCTTGCAGTTGAGCGTGTCGATGATGGTCTCGAACAGGATCCCGTCGACCCCGCCGTCCAGAAGCCCTCGGATCTGCTCGGCATATGCCGCCTTCACCTGATCGAAGGTCACCGCGCGATAACCCGGGTCGTTGACGTCGGGCGACAACGACAGGGTCCGGTTCAAAGACCCCAACGAGCCGAGCGCATAACGCGGCCGCGACGGGTCCTTGGCCGTGTACGCATCACACGCTTCACGCGCGAGCGTCGCCCCAGCCCGGCTCATCTCATAGGCGAGCTCAGCCAGGTCGTAGTCGTCCTGCGCGATGGAGGTCGACGTGAACGTATTGGTCTCGATCATGTCGACGCCGACCTCGAGATAGAGCGCGTGAATGCCGCGCACCACCTCGGGCTTCGTCAGGTTCAGGAGGTCCGAGTTGCCGCGCAGGTCCTTGTGGTGGGCCTTGAAGCGCTCGCCCCGGAAGTCCGCCTCCTGCAGCTTGTGCTGCTGCAACATCGACCCCATCGCCCCATCGAGGATGAGGATCCGCTCGTTCATCAGGGCTTCGAGTGGGGGCTTCTGCATGGTCGGTCTCCGTCGATTCGGCTCGGGCGCAAGCCGCGTCCGCCGCCCGCATCTAACGATAAGGCGTCACCAAGGCAAGCATTCGCATGCCGGGTCCGAGGTAGCCGCAGCTGCGGCGCAGCCCCGCCTTCAGCGCCCGAGCGCTCGCTTGAGGCGGACTCCCGCCAGCGCCCGCGTAAGCTCGGCCCGCGTCCGGTCCGCATCCGTGGCCGTTAGCCGCGCCTGAGCATCGGCCAGCTCGATGCCCGAGCCCAGGCCCTCACGCCACCGCGCCTCGGCCAGCCGCAGCTCGACCTCGGCCGCCTCCCGCGCCGCCCGGGCCGCGTCCACCTCGGCCCCGGCCGAAATCAACGCCACCTCCTGGCTCTGCACCTCGGCCGCCACGAAGTACGCGAGCTCGTCCACGACCGCCTCGCTCGCCCGCACATCGGCTCGCGCCGCCTCGGTCAACGCCGCCGTCCGCCCCCCATCCAGGAAGGGCCAGTTCAGCGAGACCCCGGCCACCCAGTCGGGCCCCCACTCTTCGAAGTCACGACTACCAAAGCCGGCCCCCGCGCTGACGCGCAAGGTCGGCGCCGTCCCGAGCTCGGACGCATCGACCGCCGACCGCGCAGCCTCGACCCGCGCCCGCGCAGCCTTGATCTCGACGCGCTCGCCCAGCGCCCCATCGACGCCTGCCCCGACCACCGCGACCGGATCACCCTCGAGCCCCGGAGCCGGCCAGCTCGCGACGACGCTGCTCGGCACCTCACGCACACCCATCGCGCGCGCCAGGAACACATGCGCCTGACGCGCCGCGGCCTCGGCCCGTACGAGCTCCGTCTTGGCCCGCGCCTCCTGCGTCTTGGCCCGCGCCACCTCGATGGCCGCGCGCTGCCCGGCCGCGACGAAGCGCTCGGCCTCTTCGCGATGGCGCTTCTCGGCCTCGTAGTTGACGACCGCGACCTTCACGAGCTCCTGCATCGCCAGGGCCTGGAAGAACGACTCCTCCACGCCGAGCCCGATGTCGCGCTCGACCGCCTTGATCGACTCCACGTCGGCCTGCACGAACTGGCGCGCGGCCCGCTCGTTGGCGCGGGTTCGGCCGAAGTCGGTCACGGTCCAACCAAAGACGATGCCTACATTGGCCGAAGCCGTCGGATCCCAGAAATCCAGCGGCGGCGACGCCCCGACCCCGACCGAAGCCTGCGCCCCGAGCTCCGGGTTGAGCGTCGTTCCGATTGCGTCGGCCCGCGCCGATGCGCCATCGACCTGAGCGCGCAAACGTACGATCTCAGGGTGTGACCTGACCGCTGTGGCCAGGGCCGCCTCGAGGGTCATTCCCGTGCTTTCGGGCTGGGCGTGAACCACGCTCGCGCCGGTGAAAACAGGGCTGATGATCATCGCGCTCACCGAGAGGAGCTGCCGCAACCGACTCATAGGACCTCTTTGGGATGGGCTCCGCCGTCCAGAACGGAGACGCAGCACCTTGCGCACGAGCACACTCGAACACAAGCCCTCAAACCGCCACAGCCTCTGCCGACCGCCGCTCGAGCGGGCGGCTCGCGGCTCAAGTGGGCGCCATCCCTACGACCTCACCCTGTGGGGCACCCGCAGCGACCAGACGTATATAGAGCTCGCGATACCCCTTCAGCATGGCCGACAACGACATCCGCTCGATCACCCGTTGCCTGCCACCTCGCGCAATCGCTTCCCGCCGCGCCCCGTCGCCCAGCAATCGTGCAGCGAGCGCCGCCAGGGCCTGAGGCGTCTCGACGAGCCCATCCGCCCGGCCGAGGATCTCCTCGAGCGCTCCCACCCGGTAGCCACACACGGCTATCTCCATGGCCATGGCATACGGCACGACGAGACCGTACGACTCGGTATGGACCGGCGCGCAGAAGATGGTGAAGCTCCGATACCATTCGGGCAGCTCGCCAAACGGCACCAGCCCCGCGAACCAGAAGCGCCCCCGGACCCCGGCCGCCCGCGCCTGCGCCACATAGTGTTCATACAGCGTACCCTCGCCGATGAGCACGATGCGCGCCGACGGTCGAATCCGAACCAGCGCTATGAGCATGTCGATGGTATCGGCGGCCAGCTTGTCGTTCTCGAGGCGATAGACGAGGCCGACCGTGTCGACGGGCGCGGCTTCAGCACCTCGACGAGGTCGATAAGCCTCCACATCGACCCCCGGATAGATGACCGATGATGGCCCATGGGTCGGCGACAGCTCCCGCAGATACTCGCTCACATAGACGTAGTGGGTGATCGCCGGATGCTCCCAGACCGGCGCCGGGCTGTTCATGTTCTCGATCACCGGCACACCCGCAAAGCGCTCCACCAGCGCCTCGAGCACCCCGTCCATCCAATCCGTGTGCCCCCAATAATGCAGATGGATGAGCACTGGCCGACGACCGATGTCCCGCCCCAACACCCGGTCGATGGCCTCGCGGTCCTTGGCCACGTGTATCGGCGCGCCTCCAAACCGCAGCCCCGGCGCCGACCGCCGCGTCAGGATCTCCATGTCCCATCCGGTCCCCAGTCCGCCTATCAGATCGAAGATGAGCTTCTGCGACCCACCGACGCCGACCCCATCGATGACGTGGAGAATCAACGGTCGCCGACCATCCGAGACCACGTCCGCCGGCAGTTCCTCCAACACGGTCTGCGCGTGTCCGAGACGCCTGCCCACCGAGGCCCCGACGTGCCGAAGGAACGCCCCGACATCGAGTCGTGGTCGTTCACCAGGCCGCACCGACGGCGCGAGTGACCGCGCGAAGGCCGCATCGAGGACCCTCATGCCTCCACGCACCATCCGCCCGACCTTCGACTGGACCATACGCTCCTCACTCGTGCTGGAACGGCCTCGCCGACCACCTTCGAACACACCGCGAAAGGCTCGATCGAAGCCCCACATGTCCTCGAACCGGCTCCGCTTGCCTGTTCGCTGTCCGCCTATGCGCCTATGCGAACGTCCGTCTACTCGATCGACAGCAGGTCGACGATGAAGACCAGCGTCTCGTTCGCCTTTATCCTGCCCGTCACGCGACCACCGTAGCCCAGGTCGGGCGGTACCACGAGCCGCCGCTGACCACCGACCTTCATCCCGACCACCCCGAGGTCCCAACCCTTGATGACCGCGCCCGCGCCCAGCCTGAACGCGAACGTCTTGCGCCGCTCCCACGACGCGTCGAACTCCTGGCCAGTCGACCAGCTCACGCCGACATAGTGCACTACGAGGCTCTGCCCCGCGACACACCCGGGCCCCTCACCGACCCGCAGGTCCTCGACGACGAGTGACGCCGGCGGCGGCCCACCCGGGATCACTACGACAGGTTTCCTGGGGCGGTCGGGCTTCATCGGGACTCGCGGCTCAGAGGCCGAGCTTACGATTGCCGTCGGCGACGCAGCCCTGCCGGCAGGCATTGTCGATGTCGATGCAGCGGTTGAGACACGGCACCTGCTCGCGGCACTTGTTCTGGCAGCGCAGCGCCCGCTCCCGACAATCGGCCGAGCACATCTCGACCTCACGCTCGACCGCCCGCCGCTCGGCCGCAGCCTGCTCACGCCGCGCGTTCTCGGCCGCCTCGACGCGGTCGCGATGGTCCATCTCGCGCAGGTACCAGGCAAAGGTCTCGCGATCGGCCCAGGACATCGAGGTCTCGACCGTGGCGGCATTCATCTGCTCGCGGCAGTGCCCGATGAGCTCGTAACGCCGGCTCTCTTCGATGCGCGGAACGGCCTGGCCACAGACCCGCGCGACCTCGGTCGTCCGGTTCTTTCGACCGTGCCGCAACACGAGCCAATACGTCGAATACGCACTCGGGCCGGTCGCATGAGCGCGCTCGAGGTCGGCCTCGCCCTCTTCGCAGCGGCCGAGGATGCATCGAATGACACCGCGATGTGCCACCAGCAGCGGTGCGTCCGGGTGCTGGCTATCGATGACCAGCGTGAGCTTGGCCACCACGTCCTCGGCGAGCGCGTCGCGCTGGTCGACCCGCTTTCCAAATGCCTCGAGCTCGACCGCCCGCTCGAACGCGACGGCATAGCCCAGCACCTGCTTCGCACCGGGCAGCCTCTCGGCCTCGGCTCGCGCGACTTTGAGGTCGGCTTCGGCTCGCGCCGCCAGGCTCGGCGCGCACGACGAAAGGGTGAGCGACAGTCCGACAATAGCCAGGAGAGCCGAGATGGACGTGGGGGCGATGCAACGACGTGAGGTTGTCATGACGGGATTCGACTTCCTGAGGTGACGTGAGTTGGGGCCGCGCGCCCGGGGCGTCGGATACGCACAAACCGTTCAACCGATTCCGGCCCTTTGACACGAGTGACATCAGCTGCGCAATGCTCTAGCGTCTCACCCTCGCGCGTTCAGGAGCCCAGTCCCAGTCCACCTGGCTCCCTTGCACCACACACCGACCATTCGAGAGCAGTTCCCATGAGCTATCGCCCTTTCGTAGCCTTCGTCATCGTTGCCACCCTCACCGCCGGAGTTGGCGCCACTTCCGTCCATGCCGCAGACTGGATGGACGACCGTCCGGCCAACCCACCCCCGAGGGATGAACCTGCGCCCGAGCCTGCCGGCCCCGAGACGATGCGCCTCGCCGCCGACCTCGCGCTGGTCCTGCCGCTCGGCGACTGGAGCGACGCTACGGGGATCGGACTCGGCGCGCTGCTCCGTTTCGAGGCGCGTGTCGCCGACATGGTGTCGATCACCGCCCGGCTCGGCTACATCGGCCACCTCGAGAAGAACGGCCTCTCCACCTCGGAGCTCCCCATCCTCTTTCCGGGCATCAAGGTCCACCTTGGCGACGCCTATCTCGGGCTCGAAGCAGGTCTCGTCAGCCTGGGCGTGGCCGTCAACATCGATAGCGAGTTCGGCTCTTTCAGCGGGTCCGACAGCGAGATGAAGCTCGGCCTCACCCTGGGGTTCGGCTACGTGATCGACAAGGTCGACCTGCGGCTTCAGCTCTTCGCCCCGAGCGTCGAGGACTTCAGCGACCTCCTCGGGATCATGTTCAACGTCGGCTACACGTTCGTGACGTTCTGAAGTCGATCCAGGTGTCAGTGCCGGTCGCTCATCGCGACGGCGCGGCGTGCTCGTAAATCGTCTCGTGCAGGTGCGGCCTGAACGCCTTCCACGGCGTCAGCGCCGCCGCCCCCAACGCCACCCGATTCGTCAGCAACACCACGACCATCCGCCGTGTCCGGTCGACCCAGACACTCGTGCCCGTGAACCCGAGGTGGCCGACCGCATCGGGTGACACATGTCGCCCGGCCGAGCTCGCAACACTCGGCGTATCCCACCCGAGGACCCACGTGGACGGGGCGCCCGTGCGTGTGAGCCCTCGTCGTGACAAGCGCCAGAAGTCGTTCACCACGTTTGGCGCGATGCCGTCCAAGCGCATGTCTCCGGTGGCCCGCCCTTCGCTGCGCAAGAGCAGCCCGCTCGCCCAGTGTCCCACCGAGCCCGTCGTTCCGAAGAGCCCGGCGTGTCCCGCGACCCCGCCCATCACCCAGGCGTTGGGGTCGTGCACCTCGCCGGGGCCGACCTCACGCCGACGCCAGGGACACCATCCAGTAGGTGCAAACCCACCACCACCGCCCCCTGGACAGTATACACCACCAAGCCCCGAAACCGCCTGCAACGTAGTACCTAGACACTTCTCGAGCGCATCACCGAGAAGAATATATCCCAGATCGGAATACTCGACTCCGCCCCCGGACTCGCGCTCTCTCGCCGCCATTCGCACGAGCGCCATCACGGCATAACGCGCCGCCTCGCTGCCAGGAACCCGCGGCTCGGGTAATGCTTCGACCAGGTCTTTCCACGCGGGCAGCCCCGCCCGATGACCGAGCAGGGCCTCCCACGTGAGCTCCCCGACGCCGGCCTTCGCCTCGGGCGGGCCCCCGACCACGACACTTGGCCAGAGCCCGTCGACGGCGACCTCACCGAGTCGGATCCGCCCGTCTGACACGGCCTCCATCGCAAGTGTCCCGACCGCAATAGGCTTGGTCAACGACGCGAGATCCCATCGTGTCTCGGCGCTCGCGCCACCACAGAACCCCTCGCCCCAGACCTCGTCCCCACACCACACCCAGACAGCTCCCATCGGGAACGCGCCCGCTGCCCTACCCTGCTCGAGCAGGGCCGAGAGCCACACGGCCCGAGCCGCCTTCAAGTCGCCTCCCCGACGCCGAGATCAACGCTGAGCCGGCCGCTCACACCGACCTCGAGCCGCGCCAACCGCCCCATCGGCAGACACGCATTACGCGCACCATGGCCCACCGGCAGCCCGCTCGCACACACCCAGCCGCGCAGCTCTGCGAGCTCACGAACCACCACACCGATCCCTTCGAGCTCGCGCTCGGAGACGCCGGTGAAGTCCCCGACGACGAGCCCGACCACACCGTCTAGCACACCCGCCCCCACGAGCTGCTGGAACATCCGGTCGACCCGATAAGCCGCCTCGTTCACGTCCTCGACGACCAGGATCGATGGCGTGTCCCCACCCAGCCGCGGCATCAACGGCGTCCCGACGAGTGAACACAAGACCGCCAGGTTTCCCCCGACGAGCCGCCCCTCGACCGTCCCGGACCGCACCGCAGAGAGCCCTTCAAAGGGTCGCACTCGGAGCCCCGAGACCGCCTCTTTGAGCCGCTCGAGGCTGTCCTCGTCGAGCCGCGGAAGCTGTATCAAGGCTGGTGCATGCCAGCTCTCCCAGCCGCGGTCCGCCCAGTGCCCGACGAGCACCGTCCCATCCGAGAAGCCCCACATCGAAGCCGGCCGTTCACGCGCCGCCTGCGCCTGGACGAGCGCACCCATCGCGACGCCGAGGGCTCGCGCCGAGCCGTACCCACCACGCGCCATCCACACGCCATCGACCTCGTGCTCGCCCTGTTGGCGCAGGGCCGCCACGAGAGCCGCACCCCGCGTCTCATCATCGCCGTTGAGCCAGAAGCGCTCGCCTGCCACATCCCGAGCCAACGACTCCGCACACTCGACCTCGAGCCCCAACCTGCGCGCCAGCTCGAGCCCCGCTGCCAGGTACTCGGACGTGATGGGACCCGCGGGCACAACAATCCCGAGACGCGTCAAGGCCCCCTCCCCGGCTTGCCCACCTGGCACACCTGCCCCACCTGGCACACCTGCCACACCTGCCACACCTGCCACACCTGGCCGCGCCGGACGCTTCAACGCCCGCCCGAGACCAGCCTGAGCCGCGGCCGACGACGTGTCTCCGGAGCGGCGATAGGCGTTACGTCGGCCCCCTGCCCACGCAGCGTCGTCCCCATCGCGTCGATGTCGACGTCGATGCCATAGGCCCCGAGGATCTGGCGCAGCCCGTCGTGGTGCTTGACGAGCGACTGCCGCGTCGACTGGAAGCCGTGCTCGGCCGCCTCCTTACGCGCCCAGAAAGCCAACGGATTCATGGCGAAAAACCGTGAGTCCGTCTCGGTCGGCTCGATGAGCAGGACGTCGCCCCGGAAGCTCTCGTCGAGCTTCAGCTTCTCGATCCCGAGTCGCAGCCGCGAGTGCAACAGCGTCCGGAACGCCTGGTTCACGATGACCGCCATGCCGAGGTCGGCGATGGACCCCTTGTCGTTGGTCGCCACACGATGGCGATAGTTCACGAAGGGCCGGAACGGGTTGTAGCAGATGATGAGCTGCGCCCCGTGCCGCACCGCGACCGAGATGTTGGCCGTCTTACGCACGGCCGCGTCCACGTAGTGCTGTTCACGGCCCGCCGGCCCGAGCCGCGCTGGCTTGAAGAACCCGGGGATAGCCGTCGAGGCCTGCACCGCCTCGCTGATGGTGACCGAGTTGTCCTCGTCGTGCCCGAAGACGACGCCCTGCGCCGTGTTGATGTTGGTCGCCCCGATGTACAGGCTGCGGCCCGTCTCCAGCTTCAGCTTACGGAACTGGTTACTCGCCTTGTTCTGCTCGAGGTTGTGCCGGATGTACCGCTCGATCGGCGCGTTATCGAACAGGCCCGACGGCAGCCAGGTCGGTCGCGGCGGGTTGGCGTCTGCCATCGCCTTCAGGATCGGATCGACGAGGCGCTCGGCCGACTCGAGCGAGGGCTCGGCCATGAAGTCCCGCGCCCGCGAGACGAGGTCCGGCATCCGGCGCGGCAGCGTCTTCATGAGCCTGAGCGTTGCGCGCGGCCCGAGCGTCGCTAGCTCTTTGACCGCGTTGGCCGGGCGCTCGATGAGCTCGCGCCAGTTCGGGTTGTAGAAGTCCCACGGCTGGAAGCGTGACACCTTACGCGGCTCGCCGATGAAAGCCTCGACGAGCTCCATCGGGTCGATTCCGGCGGCGATCGGAGCAGCGATGAAGGCGCCGGCCGAGATGCCCATATAGATGTCGAACTGCGTGACCTTGCAGTTCTTCAGGTAGCGGTCGAGGGCCGCGAGGCCTCCGAGCTTGAACGCGCCGCCACTGATGGCGCCACCCGCGAGCACGAGCGCCTTCTTGGCGTCGTGATGCGGCTTGGACAGGTCTGACTTCTGTACGATTGTGATGCCCACGGTCGCTCCCACGCGGCGGTTTCACGCACCCTGCCACCGCTGCGGGGGCTTATACCACCGTTGTGGCAGCGATGGGCAGAGGCGAGGCCCGCCTCAGGGCGATGGCCCGATTCCCAGCAGCACGCGAGCCGTCTTCGTCAAGATCTGCACCACGCGCTCACGTACCTCGTCGTCGCTGCCGACCTTGAAGATCTGGCGGTTGTCGTCGGCGCTGTTGGTGATGAAGCGGGTCATCAGATGGGTCACCGCTATCGTCGCGTCGCGCGCGGCGACGGGTTCGACCCCGTACCGCTTCATCGCCAAGGTCGCGACGATGTCGAAGGCCCGCATCATGCCGACCTCACGCACCTCGCGGTCGAGCGAGCCGGTCTCGATGACGTTGCGGATGATGACGCGGATGCCGTCGCGATGCGCGAGCGCCCAGTCGTAGAAACGTGGGAGCGATGAATCGAGGTCGTCGTTGGGCGTAAACTCCGCAGCGAATACGAAGAGCGCCTTGTAGAACTCCGCGATGGTCGCGTCCCAGAGCCCCTTCTTGTCGGAGAAGTGGTACGGCAACGTCGCGGCGGTGACCCCGGCCTTCTGCGCAATGACCGCCAACGTCGCGTTTTCATAACCGTACTCGGCAAACGCCCACTCGGCGGCTGCGAGCACAGCCTCACGGGTCGCTTCTGGCTTGCGCCCCTTGATTCTCGGCATGACTATCCCATCGACCGCGAGCACTTACGGGCATGGCCCGGGTCCGATGGCCGCATCATGAACCAGCGCCCACCTTTCGTCACGGGCTCGTTTGGGTTTCCGAACGGTGCCCTGGCCCCCACTCCGACCGAGCGCCGGGATCAGGGCCAACCCGGTCCCGAGGTCGCGATTGACACCCCTTGATGAGGGGTCTATAGGCCGCGTTCGCCGCGCGCGCGGTGCCTGACCGATTCGAGTCAGGCGACCAGACGCCGAGGTCTGCTCCGCCCGTCGACCCATGTCAACGCGTCGCGCTGGCCCCTGCATTTCAGTAGCCCACAGCCCCCACCCGACCCTGGAGTGCGCTCATGCTCCAACGCTTCGCCCGCCTCGCTCCCCTCGCCGCCGTGTTCGCGCTGACCCTGTCGGCCGGCAAGGTCGGCGACGCCCACGCGAAACCCTTCGTCAAGAAGGGCTCGGTCGAAATCGGCCTGCAGATGGGCGGGCTCTTCTTCCTCGACGATACCGCCGTCCCGTTCGACCCGGCGGGCGGCGGGTTCCCGACCCTGCTCGAGAACACGTTCACCTACACGCTCACGGGCGGCTACAACTTCTCGCGCCACATCGGGCTCGAGCTCGCGCTGCAGCTGTCGCCGGCCGAAGTGAACCGGCTGTCCATCTTCACCGTGCACCTCGACGCCATCTGGCACCCGATCGTGCATGACTGGTTCGTGCCGTTCGTCGGCCTCGGCGCCTCGTTCGCGACCCTCTTCCCGCAGAACGACTACGCGACCGACGCCGACCCGGGCGTCAACGCGGTGGCCGGCCTCAAGCTGTACCCGTGGGAGCGTGTCGGCCTCCGTGCCGACCTTCGTTACCTCGTCCGCTTCCCGACCGCGTCGGACGCCGCTGACGGCCGCTCGGAAGTCACCGGACACGACCTCATGTTCTCGGCTGGCCTATTCGTCTCGTTCGGCGGCGAAGAGAAGAAGAAGGTCCCCGTCATCCTCGACACCGACGGCGACGGCATCATCGACCAGAGCGACGCCTGCCCGCTCGTCCCCGGCCAGCAGTCCGCCCAGGGCTGCCCCGACAAGGACGGCGACACCCTCGCGAACGACGTCGACCGCTGCCCCGAGGAAGCCGGCCCGGTGGCCGACAAGGGCTGCCCGGACCAGGACGTCGATACGCTCGTCGACATCGACGACCGCTGCCCGACCGAGCCCGGCCCCGTCGTGCTCAAGGGTTGCCCGGACGGCGACGAGGACACCATCGCCAACATCGACGACCGCTGCCCGACCATCCCCGGCATGGTCGAACACCGTGGCTGCCCGCCGCCGCCCCCGGACGACATCGTCAAGAAGTTCTCGGGCGCCATCAAGGGCATCACCTTCGAGCAGAACAAGGACGTCATCCGCAAGCAGAGCTTCCCGACCCTCGACGAGGCCGTGAAGGTCATGCAGGACTACCCGCAGATCCGCCTCCTCATCGAGGGTCACACCTCGGCCGAAGGCAAGCGTGAGCTCAACCTCGACCTGTCGGACCGCCGCGCCAAGTCGGTCAAGCAGTACATGGTCGACAAGGGTGTCGCGGCTGACCGCATCGACACCAAGGGCTTCGGTCCCGACGTGCCGGTCGCGAAGAACAACAACGAGACGAACCGCGCCAAGAACCGCCGTATCGAGTTCAAGATCTTCCAGCCCGAGTGATGCGCTAGACTATTGCCGATGACGACGCCAACACACCAACACCTCGAGTTCGGCTTTGGCCGCGCGGACATGTCCGCGTTCGAGCCCGAGATGTTGATGTTCGGCTGGGGTGTCCGCACCAACAAGGCCCGCGGCGTGCACACACCACTGCACGCCCGGGCCGTCGTCGTCCGCGACCCGACGACCGGGGTGGTCACCGCGTTCGTCGCCATCGAAGCGCTGCTCGTCGCCCAGGGTCTGTGGTACGGGGTCCTCGACGCGCTCGCCGCTTCGCCCCCACGCTCACCCTCGGGTGAGTCTCTGACCTTCACGGCCGACAACGTCGTCATCGTCGCGACCCACACCCACTCGGGACCGTCGGGCTACGGCCACCACTTCTGGGAGTCGTTCAACGCGCCGGGCTTTTCGCCCGTCGTCTTCGCCGCGATCCGCGACGCCATCGTCTCTGCCATCGGCGACGCCGCGAGAGCCATGACACCCGGCGACCTCGTGCTGGCGGTGGGCCGGGTTCCACTCTCGGAGGGCGCGGCGTTCAACCGCTCCTGGTTCGCCTACAACCGTAATCGCGACGTGACCCCGGTCTCTCGGGAGCGCCGCGACGAAGCGACCGACCGCATCACCACGGTCCTTCGTTTCCATCATCCGGACGGGCGCCTCGCCGGCCTCATGCACTGGTTTGCGAGCCACGGCACGACCATCCACGCCGACAACCACACACTCCACCCCGACCACAAAGGGCTCGTCGCACTTTCCCTCGAGAGCGAAGGGCTGGGTGTTGTGTGTGCGCAGGAATCGTGTGGCGATGTGTCCCCGAACTATCGTTGGGACGAGCGCCGTCGCCACACGGTCGGCCGCTTCGAAGACGACCTCGCGAGCTCGCAGCACGTCGCCGATGCGCAGCTTCGAGAGATCAAACGGCTGCTCCTGATCCCGGGCACTCGGCTCGGCCCGACCCTCTCGGTCGCGACCCGCTTCATCGACCTCGCAGCGGCCGAAGCATCCGCCCGCTTCACCTTCGATGGGCGCAACCGCACGACGTGTCCGGCCCAGCTCGGGATCTCGATGGCCCAGGGCACGGCCGAGGGCCCGGGCCCGCTGCGCTTCATCCGCTGGTTGCCACGCGGCATGAACGCCTTGGCCGGCCTGACCGAGCGTGCACGCGCGTTCGTCACCCGCAAGCAGCCCGACTTCGACCCGAAGTTCCCCTTCATCGAGATCGCCAAGGGCCACTCGGGAAAGCTGCTCGGTGCCCTGCCCATCAGCCTCACCCCACCCTTCGATCCGATCTTCGCGTGGGTGGGCGACGCCATCAAGAAGGGCGGCAGCCACGAAGGTTCGTGGGTTCCACAGGTCGTGCCGCTCAACCTCATCAAGCTCGGTGAGCTCGTCATCGCGGCCTGCCCCTTCGAGATGACGACCGTGTCCGGGCGCCGCACACGCGCAGCCATCCAGGACGCCTTCCCACAGGACGCCGTCTCACACGTGGTGATGAGCCCTTACGCCAACGCCTACATCGGCTATCTCACGACGTTCGAAGAGTACCAGGTCCAGCACTACGAGGCGGGCTACACGCTGTTTGGCCCCCACTCGCTGGCCGCCCTCCAGACAGCGTTCCACGACCTCGCCACCCGCCTGCAGGCGGGCCAACCGCGGTCGGGCGCGTTACCGCCCAGGGTGACGACGACCCACCTCGAACGGATCCGCTTCTCGACCCCCTGGACGAGCTGATCGGCCGTCTGTTCCCTCGATTCGGCGGCGGTGCCCCGCAACCCTGGACGCGAGAGACCGGGTCCTGCAGCGGCTGGGCAACCTCACGCGATCGGCTTGGCACGGTGCGTGGAACGGCAGCATCGCGCCGAGCGGAGGTTGAGCAGGTCATTCGGATCGAGCCATCACGCTTCGCTCGTTCTGGGAAGACGGGGGCTCATCCCCCAAAGCGCCAGGGCGGTGAGCGAGACGACGACGCCACCGGCTCCGAACGTGAACGGCGTGAGCCCGCCGAGCTCGTTGGCCCCGGCTCCGCCAGCCGCCCCCACAAGCATCTGAATGGCGCCCGCCGCACCAAGGGCTCGACCCTTGGAGCCAGGCACCGCGAAGGCGACCGCGCCGAACGCCGAAGGCACGAGGACTCCGTTGGCGAGCGCGTAGATAAAGAGCCCGATTGCCCACACCAGCAAGGACGAACTGCCGACCGCGAGCAAGACCATCGCGCCGATGAACGCTTTGCGCGAAGCGCGCTGCAGCTTAGCGGGATCCTTGGCGCGTACGAGCAGGACACTGCCAGCGACGAAGGCTGCGCCCGTGACCGCCAACACCAAGCCGAGCTCAGCAAAGTCGAGGCCAAACGGTCGGACGAGCAAGCTCGATGTTTGGGCCAGCAAGACGAGGAACACGGAGGTCACGAGCGCACTTTCTGCCGTGGGAAAGAGCCAGCCGCGGCTTGCCAGCCAAGCGTATGACGGGGCCTGCTGTGGGAGGCCACCGCTCCTGGACCGTTCTCGCTTGGGAAGGACCAGGCATGTCACGCCAAGCAAAGCGACGGCAGCCGCACCGGGCAACAGGAATGTCGCGCGCCAGCCGAGCCACGCGACAAGCGCGGCCCCGAGCAACGGAGCCAATGCCGGCACCGCGGACTGGATGGCCGCGAGCCGAGCGAGACCCTTCGTGGCGTGCATGACGTCGTCTGCCACCGCGACTCTGGGGACCACTATCGCGAACGCTGCGCCCACCCCCATCAACACTCTACCCAGCAGCAGCAACGGCAGTCCCGACGTCGAACCCGCAATCAGCGCCCCGAGACTGAAGGTGAGCAGACCGACGCCCAATGCGCGACGAAGTCCGAGCCGGTCTACGATGTCGCCGGCGCCAAACATGCCGAAACCGAAAGCGACGATGAACGCCGGTACGCTGAGCTGTGCCCGCAAGACCGGCTCCCCAAGCGCTAAGGCGATGTCGTCCATCCCTGGGACGTGAACGCCCATCGCGAGCGGCCCGAGCGCCGTCACCGCTCCGAAGAGCAACAACGGCGGGCGGGTGGCACTTCGACTCACGGCGAACCCGACGCGGACTTCCGCATGACGACGCCGCCAATCGCTTGATCCGTCGGCATGATCTCGAGGGTCGTGACGTCCACGTGTGCGGGTGCGCCGAGAACCCACACGATTGCGGCCGCCACATCGTCTGCGGTCAGCTCTGTGATGTCGACCTGGGTCTGCGCGCGAGCCGCCGCGTCGTCGATGGCTGCGGTGAAGAACTCGGTTCTGACCCGTCCTGCGACGATCTCAGTCGACCGCACGCCGGTTCCCGCGAGCTCGACCCGAAGGTTCTGCGCAAAGAGGTGGGTAGCGCCCTTGCTCGCGCCATACAGGGCCGAGCGAATGGGATAGAGGCCGGCGACCGAGCCGAGGTGAACGATGTGGCCAACGCCGCGGACGACCATTCCTGGCAGCACCGCGCGCGCCACGTGCATCGCCGCCTCGACGTTCGTCCACAGAGTTCGCTCGATGTCCTGCGGCGTCGTTTCTAGAAAGCCGCCGAAGCCACGGCCAACGCCCGCATTGTTCACGAGCACGTCGAAGCGCTCTTTCGACAGCAACTCATACACGCGCGCCGTGTCGGTCACGTCGAGAGCCAGCGGCGTAGCGCCCGTCTCGCTAGCGATCGCGTCGAGTCGATCGGCCCGGCGCGCGACCGCCGTGACGTTGTAGCCCGCCGCGCAGAGCTGCCGAACCACGGCCGCGCCAATACCGCTCGACGCGCCCGTAACGAGCGCTCTCAGACCTGCTTGCGATGCGTTCACGGTAGGCTCCTGGTCATTGGGGGATTTGCGAAAGCGATCGTGCGACCGACGCCCCGTCGAAAACTCGGCGTCGCCTCGAGTGTGGCGAACCACCTCGCAACCTGTGGCGCTTCGTCGAGCTCTGTGCCTGCGAACTGGCGGCGCCAAAGCCAGCCGAAGTGCGCGATGTCGGCGATGAACAGCGTCGCGTCCGCGACGAACTCAGACACCGCGAGCCTCGAATCGAGCCCGCCGAGGACACGCCTTGCTTCGGCTCGAAAGCGTTCAATCACGAGCGGCATGGGTTCGGGCGCGAGCTTCTGGAAACGGCCCGCTTGTCCGAACGCCGGGATCAATGCAGACGCGTGGAAAGAGAGCTGCTCGAATACTCGCGCTCGTATCTCCCCGGATACCGGCAAATGCCGACCGGTCTCCTCGGCGAAGAACACCAGAGTCGCCGCCGACTCGGTGAGCATCAACGGCCCGTCCGAGTCGACGAGCACCGGCACTTTCGCGTTGCGATTCATCGCGATGAACTCCGGCGTTCGCTGCGCGCCCACGCGAACTTCTACCGATGGAATTGTGTAGGGCAGGTCGAGCTCCTCGAGAGCGATGGGAATCTTCACGCGGTTGGGCGTCGAGAGTGCGTAGACCTCGATCATGAGGTCTTCGCCTTCATGTCCTTCGCGAGTACCGCAGCCGATGCCACTTCATGTGCATAGACCAT
This sequence comes from uncultured Myxococcia bacterium, assembly GCA_942493285.1. Classification (GTDB taxonomy): domain Bacteria; phylum Myxococcota_A; class UBA9042; order PHBI01; family PHBI01; genus WYBB01. The sequence continues at coordinate 1,859,531 of OW818691.1, read as the reverse complement.
GGAGGCGCGAACGGTGACGATGTCCGCCAGGAGCGCAGTGCCCTGCTTCTGCTGGTCGAGCTCGAGCTCGGACTGCGCCACGCCCATCTGCTTCACGGCCGTTCGGTGTCCTGCGCCGCAGTAGTTGCGGTCGTTGAAGGCCGAAACTGCGGGCATCACCACTTGCTGCTCTATCCCGCTCAGCAGCCCTCCTTCGAGCGCGGCTGAGGCGCCGTGGTACGCTGCGGAGACGGCCGGGTTCCGCTCGACGATGCCTTCCATGAGGTTCGGTGCGAACCCGAACGAGGACTTCACCTGCGTGAGCCCTTCATCTCTAGGGGTGCGGATTGACATCGTCATTCTCCTCTGTGGCCGGAGACGTTCCCGACCCACACAACATGTGCCGTGCGCCTGTCTGGCGAAATGGGCCATTTCGGCATAGACTCGTGCGCAGGACACACGAATCATGAACCTCGAATCCATCCAGACTTTCGTCGACGCCGTCGCACGGGGCAGCTTTGCCGCCGTGGCGCGCGCGAGACGCGTTGCTCCTTCGAGCATCTCGCGGCAGGTGGCCGAGCTCGAGACCGAGCTGGAGGTCCGCCTGTTTCAGCGGACCACCCGCCGACTCAGCCTGACCGAGGCAGGACAGGCCTACCTCGATCGCGTCGCGCCGCTGTTGCAAGAGCTCGATCACGCCCGGGACCATGCCCGCGAGCTCGGCGCGTTTCCGCGGGGCGTCTTGCGAATTGCCGTGACAGGGACCTTCGCTCAGCTCCACCTCGTCCGCTGGCTCCCCAGTTTCCTGGCGCAGTATCAGGACCTGCGGATCGAGCTCGTACTCGACGCGCGATACGCGGATCTCGTCTCCGATCACATCGATGTCGCCATTCGCCTTGGGCACATGCAGCCAACGTCTGCGGTCGCCAAGAGGCTGTGTGGGATGCCTCGTGTGATCGTCGCCAGCCCGAAGCGGCTCGATACGAGTTCCGGGCTCAAGCCTGAAGCAGTCGAATCGGTGCCCTGCCTGTTGTTTCCGCACGAAGGCCACGGTCCCAGGTGGAAGTTCCGTGATGGTCGAGGAAAGGTGCAGGAGTTCGAGCCGCAGAGCCGTGTGGCCGCGGCTGATGGCCTGGTCCTACGGAGCCTTGCGCTCGACGGTGAAGGATTTGCCCTTCTGCCCCGCTGGCTATGCGCCGAGGAGCTGGCGGCAGGGTCTCTGGTCGACGTGTTTCCCGAGTACGACGTTACCGCCACTGAGTTCGATGCCGCCATCTCCTTGCTCTACGCGTCGCGCACCTATTTGCCCTTGAAGGCGCGGGTGTTCGTCGCGTTCGTGACCGAGCTCTTTCGGAATGGTCCACCGTGGGAGGCGGGGCTCCGTTGAGCACCGCTCACTTGCGCTTGACCAGGGGGCTCGCACCTTCTTCTCGGAAAGCCGGCGAACCGAACGTCGTCGGCGTCCGACGTCCCCGGAGCAGCTTCTGCCTCGAGCGCGGTTTTCAATGACCAGACCGCGACGTCTTCGAAGTGGACCGAGTCGATCTTGCGTGTCGGTGTCGATGCGAAGTGACTCCTTCGCGATGGCGGCGAGTGCCTGCCTGTCGTCCTGCCGCAGCATTGTCACGCCCTTCAGGGGCTCGACGGCCTTGAGGTTCTTCTTCGAGATGTACCGGTCGCCTCCGAGACATTGAGGCGCCACAGCTCCGCGTAGCCCTCTATCCGGCGACCAACCGCGGGTCCTGAGGCCCCTCGACGGCCTCGACATCGACCCCGTGCTTCAGCAGGTAGTCGACGCCGTTCTCGCCCGCATAGCCCTTGCTCACGACAATGACCTTCTCGATGCCCGCGTGGTGGATCATCTTCGCGCACATCGTGCACGGCTCACCCGTCACGATCATCCATGCGCCACGCGTCGCGACCCCGCTCGCGGCGGCGTTGCACACCACGTTCATCTCCGCGTGGTGGCAGCCGATCTCCATACGGGTGCCGCTCTGGACGCCCATGGTGTCACGCAGGCAGACCTCGCCGCCACACAGCTCACCACCGCCTCGTGGCCCGCCGTTGTAGCCATCCATGAGGATGACATTGCGGCTCGGGTCGAGCAGGAGCGCCCCGAACTTGCGGCGTGGACAGTTGCTCGCGGCGGCCAGCGACAGGCACTGCTCGATGCGGATCCGGATATGTTTCTCTTTCATGTCTCGCGCCCCTCCGAGGCGGCCCCATACAGCCAGCCGGCCCCGGCTTATGCCGGATTCACCCGCACGACCAGCGAGCGCTCGATCTCAAATACCTTCTCGGGGATCTTCTCCTTGCCGAGCCGCTTCTTGTCGTCCTCGGCGATGAACAGGTCAGCCCCATACTTCTCGAGCGCCGCCTCGGCCCGCAGGTTCTTCACCCCGATGAGCTGCATACGCACCACCCCGAGCTCGGCCCCCACCTCGGCGCCTTCGGTGCCTTCGCTATCGGCGCCTGGGAACGGCTCGACCGACAGAACCCGCGTCAACGCATACAGCGTGTCGCCCGCCACCGTGGGCTGCGTGTGGAACCCGGCGTGGAACCCGAGCTCGGCCACCGCGTTCTCGCTCACGTCGCGGCTCGCAAGCCCGAGCAGCCACGCGAACACGAGCCCTCCGTAGACGATGGGCTCACCCGACATCGGCCCGCTACGCCCCAACGAGTACATCCGATCGTAGTGCAGCGGATGGGTGTTCATGACCTGGTAGGTCCACCCGAAGTGTTCGTCGGTAACGGTCCGCCCGTTCGCGTGCACCCACACCTGCCCGGCCTTGAAGGCCCCGAGGCACGACTGCTTCGACGTCAGCCCAAGACCCTTCACCCCGGCGACGAACGGCAGGTGGAGCTTGGGTGTTGTCTTCCAGTTGAAGTCCTCGGCTGCCGACTCGCCGGTCTCGTTCGACCCAGCCTCGGCCGCCTGGCCGAACTGACCGCCTTCGATCCCGCTGGCGGCAACAGGCTCCTCGATCGGCCCGTCCCCACGACGCGGGACCATGATCTTACGACGGTACTGGATGACGACGCGGCCATCCTGGTTCTCGGCCAGGGTCTCGACCGTGATGATGCCGGGCTTGCCGACCCCACGGTCCTTCCGGTCGACGATCCGCGTCGCCCCACGCAGGGTGTCGCCCGCATACACGGGCCGCAAGAACCGCACATCCCAATAGCCCAGGTTGGCGATGGCCTTCTCGGAGTCGTTCTGCACGCCGAGCGAAAGCGCCAGGTTCATGACCAGGTGCGGCGCCGCCGGCAGGCTCTCGAACCCCTGCGCCTTGGCGAAGGCCTCATTGAGATAGAGCGGGTTCATCTCCATGAAGGTGCGCGCGTAGTCGAGCATCGTCGCCCGATCGAGCGTCACCCCACGCGGATGCCGAAAGATGCGCCCCGGCGTGAAGTCTTCGAGGAAGTGGCCGTAGTCGCGGCGCACGACCTCCACAATCTGAATGGGCTCGATGGGCGCATTGGCCACGTCAGCCGCCTGGCTCTCGTAGGCCCCGACCTCCACCACGAGCTCTTTCCCCTTCACCTTGACGAGCGTCTCACCCATGTCCGTCTCCCTTCTCCGAGCGCAGTCCACTGCCTCGCCGTCCCGTTTCATTCGACCTTCAAGTATCTCGATGCTCGAGACACCTCGCCTCGTATCACCTCGACATCACGCCAACATGATGGGGACACGACGCTCTTCGAGCCAGCGCTGCAAGACCTGGCGCGCGACGACCTTCAAGGCCAGCACCTCTTCGGCTCCCTCGAAAATCGAGAAGACGCGTGCGTCGACCCAATAACGCGACACGTCGTACTCCTCGGCATAACCCATGCCGCCGTGGAGCTGCATCGCCTCACGCGTCACCCACTCGGCCTGCTTGGACGCCCACAGCTTGACCATGCTTGCCTCGGTCTGGCCCTTGCCGGCGTCGAGCATCGCCGCGCAGTCGTAGGTGAACTGGCGCGCCACCTGCGTGATGGTCGCCATCTTGCCGAGCTTGGCCCGCGTGAGCTGGTAGTCCGCGACCGGCACACCAAAGACCTTGCGCTCCTTCGTGTAGCGCACGGCCGCATCGAGCGCTGCCTGCATGACACCGGTCGCGCGCGCCGCCGTCTGCAGACGTCCCCCGGCGAAGCCTTCCATCTGGTAATAGAAGCCCTTGCCGATCCCGCCGAGGCCGCCCAGCACGTGGTCCTCGGGGATGAAGAAGTCCTCGAAGAAGACATCGAAGCTGTGCATGCCGCGATAGCCGAGCGTGTCGATGGCCCGCGCGGTGATCTTGCCGCCCTTGCGCCCCTCGATCCCGGGCTGCACCCACTCGAAGTCGTGACCTGTGAAGCGCGGCTTCTCCGCCAGCATGATGGTGAGCCCCCGATGCCCCTTCTTCGGGTCAGCGTCGGTCCGCACGAGCACCATCAGCACGTCCGCGAGCCCCGCAAACGTGCACCAGGTCTTCTGCCCGTTGATGACCCAACCGTCCTCGACGGGAGTCGCCATCACCTTGAGGCCGGCCACGTCCGATCCGAAGTCGGGCTCGGTCACGGCCACGGCGCACAGCTTCTCGCCAGCGGCCAGCTGCGGCAACCAGGTCTCCTTCTGGGCGTCGGTGCCGCCCTTCAAGAGAGCCTTGCTCAGGATCTCCGGCCGCGTGATGAGGCTGCCCGCGACACCGAGCGACCCTCGCGAGAGCTCCTCGGTCACGACACACATGCCGAGGTTGTCATGCCGGTCGTCCGGCTGCAGGCCGCCGTACTGCTCCGGGATGGACAGACCAAAACACCCGAGCTCGGCGACGGCCTTGATGATGTCGCCTGGAATCAGGTCATCCTCACGATGGACCCGCGCCGCGACCGGCATCACCTTGGTCTCGGCAAAGCGCCGGAACTGCTGGCGAATCATCTCCCGATCCTTGTCGAGCCCGAACTCGCCGGGCTCGGTCAGGGCGAGCTCGCCGAGCCGGTCGAGCTCGTCGGCCGACAACGCGTTCGCGACGAAAGCCGACACGCTCGGCGTCATGAGGGTGTCGACTACGGTCGCCGTCGAGAGGCCCCAGGCCTCCGCTTTGAACGCCAGCTCGGCCGCCATCTCGACGATGGTCTCGGCCACGAAGTTGCGCGCCTGGGCAATCGACAGGCTGCTGCGCCTGCGGTCGGCGAAGTTGAGGATCGAACGAGCCGCCTGAAGCCGCGACAGCATGACGGACAACCAGTAGGCGTCCGACTGCCGCTTATCGAGCTTCGCTTCGATGAGGGCCGCACCCTCGCCCACTGCCAGGGCCAGGTGACCGGTCATGGCACCTGCCAACTCCGCCGCTGCGAGAAAGCCCGCACGCGCCTCGGCCAGATCCCCGTCGCCGTATCCACGCATCCCGTCCGCCATCTCGCGCTCCCCGCCGAGGCCCCCTATGACCGCGGCGGGTGCACCATACATGAAGGTACCCGGCGGCGCGAGGACGTGTAACGCAGTGCGTTATAGTCGCGCCCCGACGCAAAATCGTCACACGTCTGGCCTGCGCAGCCTCGGCAGCTCAGCGCTTACGCGGGTCCGACTTCTCGTAGATGGCAATCCACTGGGCCGGCGTCATCCGCTTGCAGAGCTCGCCGATGAGCTTGAACGGAATCTCGTCAGGCTTCTTGAAACGAACACAACACTTGCCCATGTCGAGCTTCTTCTTGACGTCCGCAGCCCACCTCTCGGCGAACCACGCCAGGATCTCGCTCTCCGCGTACAACCCCATGTGATAGATGGAGATATACTGCTTCTGCGACGCCAGCGACATGAACGGCAAGCCGACCTTCGGGTCGCAGTGGTATCCCCCGGGATAGAGCGAATGCGGCACAACCCAGCCCGGCATGCCGTACCCCATGCCCTCGACGAATCCCTTGGGCAGGTTCTTGTTGATCACCTCCCGCAGCTGACGCATCGCGGGTCCACGCTCGGGCGGCAGCTCGGCATAGTAGGCATCGGGGGTCGCGGCTTTGGACTGCATGAGGCTCTCCGTGGGTGTGCGACAGGCGTGACCGTCCGCCCGCCGACGATGACCCGAGCCTAACCCAACCGGCCCGACGCCGACCAGACCCGGCGAGGGCTGTCCCAGTCATGCCACACGAACCAGCTCACGGTCGTTCGGGCTGCGGCCTCGGCTCATCGGCCCGCAGAGCGATGAAGCTCGCGAGCAGCCGCCGTCCCCGCTGCCCCTTGGCCCCCCGACGCGCCTCACCTTCCATCGCTCCCACCAACAGCCGCGGCGTCACCTTCACGAGCTCCAGCCGCTCGAGGTCAACCTGCCACAGGTCCTGGCTCGACGTGCGCAGCGACACGACCGCCCCGCCGAGGTTGTCCCCCGTCAAGACGAAGCCGTCCTTCAAGACCGACCGGTCGGTGCCCGGCGGCAGGGTCACTGGCACGACCGCCCTGAACGATGGCCCTGCGTCATAGCCGGCGTCGGCCTGTCCCATGACGCCCTCGAGCCGCACGACGAGCCGCTGCTCGCCTTCCAGCATGCTCACCCAGGTGTACGGAAACACAACATCGAGCGAGTCCAGCCGCGCCCGCGTCCAGTACCCCGCAAGCGGCACCCTGAGGCCTGGGGTCTGGGGCACGAACGGCCCCTCGCCAGTCACCGTGGCGGTCGCCGACGGGAAGACGACAGGGGCGCCGGTCGGCACTTCGACCTCGTCCTCACCATCGTCGACCTCGAGCCACTCGGGACACGCGGTCAGGCCCATGCTGAAAGCAACGGCGAGCCCGACCACGGGTGCGAGTGGACCGCGGCTCACTTGTCCTTCTTGAGGGCCTTCATCAGCGCCTGCGCCATGGCGCTCATCGGCTGATCTGCGGCAGTGCTGCCCTTCTCCGGAGCGTCCGAATAGGCCAGCGTCGGCCCACGATAGCCGCCCCGATCTCCACCACGGTCGCCGCGGTCGAAGCCCCGGTCATTGCGGTCGCCACGTCCACCGCCACCAGCCGGACGCGGAGTCCAGTCAGCGCCGCCCTTGGGGGTGATGCCGAGGTCGGCCATACGCTCGTTGCGGTTGCCACGCGGCGGGCCACCTTCGGTGCGCGGGGGCCGCGAACGGAGCTCTTCCTCGTCGCGACGCGTGAGTGCAATCTTCTTTTCGGCCAGGTCGACACGCAGGATACGCGCCTCGATGTCCTTTCCGACCTTGAAGGCGACGGCCAGGGGCTGGCCTTCGGACTTGCTCTCGCTCGCCGGCAGGAGCGCGTTGACGCCCGGCTCGAGCGACACGAAGACACCGAAGTCCTGCACCGAGTCGACGCGTCCGGTCACGGTCTTGCCGACCGGATAGCGCTCGGCCACGGCCTCCCACGGGTCGGTCGCAAGCGCTTTCAACGACAGCTTGATCTGACGGCGGTCGAGGAGAATCTCGAGCACCTTCACCCGCACCGTCTCGCCGACCTTCAGGATGTCCTTCGGGTGCTTCACACGATAGTGCGCCATGTCCGAGATGTGGACGAGGCCCTCGACGTTCTCGGCGATCTCGATGAAGGCGCCGAAGTCCTTGAGGCGCGTGACCTTTCCGGTCACCGTCTCGCCGACCTGCAGCTTCGCGCCGACGGTCTCGATGGGGTCTTCCTGCGCCTGGCGCATCGACAACCCGATCTTGTCCTTCTCGAGGTCGATCTCGGTCACGACGACCTCGACCTCGTCGCCGAGCTTCACGATGGTGTGCGGGTCATCGACCCGGTTCCACGACAGCTCGGAAACATGGACGAGTCCGTCTTTGCCGCCGAGGTCCACGAAGACACCGAACTTCTGGATGCTGCGGACCTTGCCCTTCAGGCGCGCGCCGACGCCGAGGCGCCCCATCAGCTCGGCACCACGCTGGCCGCGCTCTTCCTTCAGGATGGCCGTCCGGCTGACGACGACCCCGCCATTGTCTTTGATTTCGACAATCTTGAAATTGAAGGTTTGTCCGATGACGGTCTCGGGGTTCTCGACCCGCACGAGGTCGATCTGGCTGTGCGGGCAGAACGCGCGAACGTTCGCGATGCGCACCTCGTAGCCGCCCTTGTTGGCCGCCACGACCTTGCCCTCGACCTGGATGCCGGCCTCGAGCGCCGCGCGCACCGAGCGCATGTCGGCTTCCTGACCGAGCCGCACACGCAGGCGGATGCCGTTGTCGTCGCGCCCGTAGACGATGCCCTCGATGGTGTCGCCCGGCTTGACGACGATGTTGCCATCGCTGTCGCGGACGTCTTCCTTGAGGACATAGCCCGTCATCTTGTCGCCGAGGTCGAGGAAGATCTCGGGGCCCGCGGTCGAGATGACCTCGACGATCGCTTTGACACGTTTGCCCTGGGCGAACGGGTCCTCGTCGTTCTTGCGGTCGGGCTCACCCGCCATCATGGCGGCGAAGTCCATGTCCTCTTCGACGGTCACGGGTCCAGCCGACACGGTCTCGACCGTGATGGCGTCGCCGGTCTCGCGACGGCCTTTGCCGCGGGCGATGACTTCAATCTGCTCACCAGCGTCGGCTTTGGCCGAGTCGGGCTTCTTTCGAGGAGATCCACGCCCCTTGCCCTCCTTGCTACGCGCATCGCGTGCCTTGTCGGCGCGCTGGGAGTCATCAACGGGGGTGGTCTCGGTCTTGTCGGTCGTATCGGCCATCGCCAACGCTCCATGTGGGGACTGGGCGAAAAGTCGGGACGCGGTAGCACACCGTTTGGCGGGTTCCAAGCGATACCTGTCTTTTGGATCGTCGGGGGTTCGCCGCGGGCTTGGCTCCTCCGGTCACGTCCACCCATGCATTTCATTTCTCATGGCATCCGACCTCTGGTAGGAGGGCTCTCCCCGCCGTGCGACTCTTGTTAAGAGGGAGGGGTGATGACCCGAAGAAAGGTCGCCACGACCATCTACATCACGAACGAACAGGACAAACATCTCAAGCTGCTGTCGCAAGCGACCGGCATGCCCATGGCCGAGCTCATCCGCCAGGGCATAGATTATGTCCTCGAACGCTACAAAGACCGGCTCCCGACCCAACTCGGACTCTTCTCCGAAGGTACTGGCGACGGCGGCCCCAACGACAGGCGCTCATGAGCAAGCCCAAAGCTTCGGTTCACGTCCCCCTCGAGCGGATTCGGAACTTCTCGATCATCGCGCACATCGACCACGGCAAGTCGACTCTCGCCGACCGGCTGCTCGAAGTGACCGACACGGTGAGCGTCCGCGAAGCGCGGGCGCAGTACATGGACAAGATGGACCTCGAGCGTGAGCGCGGCATCACGATCAAGTCGCAGACCGCGCGCCTGCGCTACTTCGCGGCCGACGGCCTCGAGTACCACCTGAACCTCATCGACACGCCGGGACACGTCGATTTCAACTACGAGGTCTCGCGTTCGCTGAAGTCGTGCGAAGGCGCTCTGCTGGTGGTCGACGCCTCGCAGGGTGTGCAGGCCCAGACGCTCGCCAACGTGTATCTCGCCCTGGACGAGAACCTCGAGATCATCACGGTCCTCAACAAGGTCGACCTCCCAGCGGCCGACGTGGACCGCGTCCGCCAGGAGATCGAAGACTCGATTGGCCTCGACACCAGCGAGTGTATGCCTATCTCGGCGAAGTCCGGGCTCGGCGTGCCGGCGTTGCTCGAAGCGATCGTCAAACGTCTGCCGCCACCCAAGGGTGACCTGGACGCGCCGACCCAGGCGCTCATCTTCGACAGCTGGTATGACTCGTACCGCGGCGTCATCGCCATGGTGCGCCTCTTCCAGGGCCAGTTGAGGAAGGGCGACAAGGTCCGCTTCATGGCGACCGGCGGCGAGTACGAGCTCCTCGAGGTCGGCATCAACGAGCCCGAGATGATGCCCATCCCGGACCTGCAGCCCGGCGAGGTCGGATACATCGTCTGTGGCATCAAAGAGATCCGCGACGTGCGGGTCGGCGACACGGTGACGCTCGTCAAGCGCCCCGCACCCGCAGGTCTGCCAGGCTTCAAGCCGGCGCAGCAGATGGTCTTCTCGTCGATCTACCCGACCGAGACGAGCGACTTCGAGCCGCTGCGTGAGGCCTTACAAAAGCTCTGCCTCAACGACGCCGCCGTGAGCTACGAGCCCGAGACCTCGGGCGCCTTGGGTTTTGGTTTCCGCGTGGGCTTCCTTGGGCTCCTCCACATGGAGATCGTCCAGGAGCGGCTCGAGCGCGAGTTCGACATGGACCTCGTCATCACCGCGCCGAGTGTCGTGTACCGCCTGACCCTGAACGACGGGACCGAGAAGCTGCTCGAGAACCCGCGCTCCCTGCCCGACCCGGTGCACATCAAGGCGCTTGGCGAGCCCATCGTGCGCGCCTCGGTGCACACGCCGCAGGAATACGTGGGCAGCATCATCAAGCTCTGCGAGGACAAGCGCGGCATCCAGAAGAACATGACCTACTTCGGGCCGACACGCGTGATGCTCACCTATGAGCTGCCGCTCTCGGAGGTCATCCTCGACTTCTTCGACAAGCTGAAGACGTGCTCACGTGGCTACGCCTCGCTCGACTACGAGGTGCTCGAGTTCCGTGACGACGACCTCGTCAAGGTCGACATCTACGTGAACGGCGACAAGGTCGACGCCCTCGCCACGATCATGCACCGCAGCCAGGCCGAGCGAAAAGGCCGTTCGCTGTGCGAGAAGCTCAAAGAGATCCTTCCCCGCCACCAGTTCGAGGTGCCGATCCAGGCTGCCATCGGCGGGCGCATCATCGCCCGTGAGACGGTCAAGTCGATGGGCAAGAACGTCACGGCGAAGTGCTACGGCGGCGACATCTCGCGTAAGCGCAAGCTGCTCGACAAGCAGAAGGAAGGAAAGAAGCGCATGAAGCAGTTCGGGCGGGTGGAGATCCCGCAGGATGCATTCATGGCGATTCTAAAGGTGGAGTGATGGGCGCGAACGTGCGCGATGCAGTAGCAGCCGACGAGGTGCCGCCCAAGAAGGTGCTCCGCCGCGCCATCGAGCTCGTGCGTGAAGCCGAGATCCTGACGAAGCGAAAGGGCAAGAAGGTCGGCGACGCGATTCGCGATGAGGTGGTGGGACTCACGGAAGCCACACGCGCCTTGATCCCGTCGCGCAAGAACAAGGTCGCGCTCGAAGCGAAGCCGCTCTTGAAAGCCAGCATCGAGCTCGACGCCGGCCTCGCCAGACACTACGGCACCTGGAGGAAGAGCCAGCTGCGCGAGATGATCGAGGCCATCGCGTGGGCGCTCGGGTTGGCGCTCATCATCCGCTTCTTCATCTTCGAGGCCTTCTCGATTCCGAGCTCGTCGATGTACCCGACGCTCAAGATCGGTGACCACCTCTTCGTCAACAAGCTCGAGCTCGGGTTGTACTGGCCGATGTCGGCCAAGCGCGCCATCCCCTGGAGCGAGCCCGACCACGGCGACATCATCGTGTTCGTGTACCGCTCGCCGGGCGACCCGCTCGACGGCGAGGACTTCATCAAGCGTGTCGTCGCGACGCCGGGCGACCGGATCCGGATGGAGGACGACCGCCTCATCCTGAACGGCCAGCCTGTCCAGACGGAGGTCGTGGAGCGCACCCAGTGCGCGATCTTCAACTCCATCGACTACGAGAAGACGCCCAGCGGCTATTGCCCGTGTGTCATCCAACGCGAGACCGTGGATGACGAGAGCTGGCTCACCCAGCACCTCCTGCCTGGCTGCGGCGGACGCGACATGAACGCCGGCACCTGGCCCCAGGAACGCGCTCCGAAGATGCGCTACATCGGCGCCCGGGCGACCAACCCGGACTGGCCCGACGTAGTGGTCCCCGAGGGCCATGTCTTCGTCATGGGCGACAACCGCGACGCGAGCGAGGACGGCCGCTTCTGGGGATTCGTCCCCTACGAGCGCATCAAGGGCAAAGCCTTCGTCATCTTCTATCCGTTCTCGCGCATCTTCACCTGGATCGACTGAGCCGCACGACGGCGTTTCGTCCTTGACCTCAAACGCCACGTTGAAGCAAGAAGCCCCACGCTGGGTCGGTAGCTCAGTCGGTAGAGCACCGGACTTTTAATCCGATGGTCGTGGGTTCGAATCCCACCCGACCCAAGCCTTTCGTGTCGAAGCGCCTCAGCTCACCCGCTGATCTTGCCCCACGGCAGGCCCTTCTTGCCGGCCTCGTGGTCAAAGCGCCAACGCGCGACGCTCATCGCGTTCAAGCCCTGCCGCATGCAGTCAGCGCAGACGCCGACGCCGCCGAAGACCACAACCGGGCCTGAGCTCGCGCCACAGCCGCCGCACGCCGCGACGAGAGCCGCGTCGGCTTCGAGGATGTCCTGCGCGACTCGGCCGCGGCCAGTCCAGCGCACTTCGGGGTCTTCGGGTCTCGTGCTCATCGTGTCCTCCGGTTCGCAGCTCGCAGGTCCTCGAACGATTCGAAACGCTCGCACGACTCGAGGGTGGCGGGCAACCCACAGACCTGGCCTATCGGCCGACACCGGGGGATCGCGGCCCTGTGGGCCAAACCCCACGAAAAGCGGTCACGGCGCGCGAATCTGAGGCGAAACGGGTTGACGCGGGCGATCCAGCGCATAGAGTCCAGCGCACTATGACTCTACGATTCGGACGCTTCATCCTCCCCGCCCTGCTGACCGGAGCCCTCGCTGGCGCCCCCGCCTGCCAGAGTTCGGAAACGGACCGCTGGGTCACGACCAGTAACACCAACGTCGCCATCGACTGGGACGCAGTCGGCAAAGCTTACAAGGAAGCCGAAGGCCCCGAGGACCTCGAGCGACGCATCAACGAAATCTACACCGGCGACGAGGTGATCAGCATCGCCGTCGTCGACAAAGACGCCAAGACGCAGGTCGTCACCGGCTTCTTCGACAACAACAAGAGCGGCCAGGTGGAAGAAGGCGAGAAGATCTTCGAGATCTCCCGGAACATCACCGGCGAGGGCACGGGCGAATACCAGATGACGGGCCACGGCGCCTACGTCGGCTACCACTCGCCCATGCTCAGCATCATGACCGGCATGATGCTCGGCTCGATGCTCATGGGCCCGATGACCCCGGGCTACGCCCCCGCCCGTCCCTACACGACGCCTCCGACCCGGCGTGAGGCGCTTTCACAGCAGCGCACGGCCTATCGCGCGGCGAACCCGTCGAAGTTCTCGACGCCGCGCGCCTCGCAGTCCGGCCGCAGCTACGGCAGCCAGGGCAAAGACTTCGGCAAGAGCCGCTCGGGGCCGTCGCGTTCGGGTGGCGGCATCCGCTTCGGGGCCAAGCCTACCCAGAAGCCGGTCCGCCGTCTCGAGGCCTGAGCCATAGGGGCAGCGTCCCTTGGTCGCGACCATCGCCGACATCCCGTTTCTCCAGACGCCTCCAGACGAGCTCCTCGGCATCGACTGGGGGCGTCCTGGTTTCGTGGATGACGATCACACCGGTTTCGGGTTCGGAGTGGTCCCGCGCCTCGTCTTGCGCTCCCAGACCACATCGACACTGCTCGCCCCACCACGAGTCCCCCTCGTCCTGGCTCTACACACGGCCGACCGCGACCCGCTCACGCCGAGCGACGCCCCCTTCGACCTGGAGCTCGACATCGGAGACGAACGCCTCCACGTCCCCCTCGACCGCTTCCTCGCCGTCTGGCTGCCGCGCTTGACCACCGCCCACCACCCCACCGACCTCGTGCTGGCGCTCTGCAACCCGACCAACCATCCCCTGGTCCGCCCGCCCCAACTCGCTCCTTCGACCCGCTTCTGGTACGCCTCGAGCAACGTCGACTCGTTCGCCGAACAAGGCGCCCCGGGCCCGAACCCGGCACCACTCTCACCCGACCACCTCACCACCTGGGGCCTCGCCGCCCAACAATGGGTCTGCCTTCCATGACGAGACTCTCCGAAGAACGCAAACAGACCTACGCGGAGCTCGTGCTCCTCAAGCTCATCGACCTCGCCCCCGACGAGGGCGGGCTCGAGCTCCCGGTCGAGCTGCCGGCCGAGCTCACGCCTATCCAACCGCTGCTGCAAGAGCTGCGCTTCAAGGGCCTCATCGAGGTCTCCGCCAAGCCGCGCAAGGCCTTCGCCGCGCTACGCGGTAAGCCCAAGGAGGAGTTCTACAAGCTCACCCAGGCCGGCGTCGAATACCTTGGCAAGGTCATCGACGAAGCCGAGGCTTATGTCTCGGAATTCGAGGATCTCGAGGTTCAAGACATGATCGCAGCGGCCCAGGGCCGCCGCCTCGATCCCGTTCGCATCCGCTTCCTCTGGGGCTGGTACCAGGGCGAGTTCGACGACCTCGCCGTCTTCCAGGAGCGGCGCAACATCGAACCCGTCGAGCGCCTGTGGGCGTACTACCTCACGAGCAACGAGTTCTTCGACGAAGTCCTCTCCGACCTCGAGCCCGAAGCTAGCTGAGACGCCTCAGCCAAGCGACCGCAACAGACCCTCGAGCTTCGCCAGCGCCTGACCGCGGTGCGAGATCGAATTCTTCACCTCGGCGGGCAGCTCGGCGAACGTCATGCCGGTCGGCGGATGCAGCATCCAAGGGTCGTACCCGAAGCCGCCCTCGCCGCGGCGCTCACGGAGCACCTGGCCCTCGACCGCGCCGTCGGCCCACACGACCTGCGCCCTATCTTCGAGCGTCATACCGTCGAGCCCGGCGACTTCACCGTCGACGCCCGGCGGCAGGATCACGACGATGACGCAGCGGTAACGCGCGGTCCTGCGCTCGTCGGGCACGCCGTCGAGCAACGACAGCAGCTTCGCGTTGTTGTCGGAGTCCTTCGCATCCGGGCCGGCAAACCGCGCCGAATGAACGCCGGGTTCCCCACCCAACGCGTCCACCTCCAGGCCCGAGTCGTCAGCCAACGACACCTCGCCGGTCAGCCGGTAAGCCGCCTCGGCCTTGATCAGCGCGTTGGCCAGGAACGTCGTTCCGGACTCCTCGGGCTCGCCCAGCGAGACCTCGGCGGCCGATCGCAGCGTCGCCGTCGGCGCGAGCCGCGCCAGGATCTCACGCAACTCCCCGAGCTTCTTTTTGTTGTTGCTGGCCACCACGACCGTTCTGCCGCCTGCCCCATCGCCTGATTCCCGCATCACCCCTTCCTCCACTTGCATCAAGTGCCTATCCTGCACCAACCTCGGCGGCCCGGTCGAGCGCGACGCGCGAGGCCCGCATGAACGACTCAACCCTCGATGGCGAGGCCCCGTTTGCAGACGTCCACCATTCACGAGACGCCTCTTTCCCCCGATGACCTCGCCGCAGGGCTGTCGGCCTTGTTCTCGCGCCGGATCGACGACGGTGACATCTTCGTCGAACACGTCGAAGCCGAGTCCATCGCCATCGACGAGGGCCTCGTCAAACGCGCCTCGCGTGCGATCCACCAGGGCTTCGGGGTGCGTGCCGTCGTCGGCGAGAAGACGGGCTACGCCCACGCCGACGTGCTCACCCGCACGAGCCTCCTCGAAGCGGCCAACGCCGCCCGCGCCATCGCAGCCAGTGCCGGCCCCGACCGCACCTTCGCGATGCACCACGCGACACCTGACCGCAAGCTCTACCCGGTCGCCGCCGACCCGCTCGACGCCGCCCTCGAACAAAAGCTCGAGTTGCTCCACGCGATCGACACCCGCGCTCGCGCCTACGACTCCCGCATCTCGCAGGTGCAGGCCTCGTTCGTTTGTGAGCGCCGAAACATCCTCATCGCCACCGCCGACGGCCGCATCCTCGTCGATGAACGCCCACTCTCGCGCCTGTCGATCTCGTGCATCGCCGTCGACAAGGCGCGTGGCCTTCGCCAGGCTTCGAGCTCGGGGGGTGGTGGCCGCTGGGACTTCCCGGTCTTCTTCGACCCGACGACGCCGGACGCGCTTCCCCGCTGGCAGGCCTGGGCCGACGAGGCGGCTCGCCGCGCGATCCTGCTCCTCGACGCGGTCGACGCCCCAGCCGGCGCCATGGACGTCGTGCTCGGCCCAGGCTGGCCCGGAATTCTTTTGCACGAAGCGGTCGGTCACGGCCTCGAAGGCGACTTCAACCGAAAGCAGACCTCGGCCTTCTCGGGCCTCATCGGCAAGTCCGTCGCGAGCGAGCTCGTCACGGTCGTCGATGACGGCACCATCGCCAGCCGCCGCGGCAGCCTCAACGTCGACGACGAGGGCACGCCCACCCAGCGTAATGTATTGATCGAAAACGGCATCCTGAAGGGCTACCTGCAGGACCGCACCAACGCCCGCCTGATGGGTGTCGACCCGACCGGCAACGGCCGCCGCGAGTCGTACGCCCACATGCCGATGCCGCGCATGACCAACACCTTCATGTTGGCCGGCCAGGACAACCCGGAAGACATCATCAAGTCGGTCAAACGCGGCATCTACGCGGTCGCGTTCGGCGGCGGTCAGGTCGACATCACGTCCGGCAAGTTCACCTTCACCGGCGCCGAGGCCTACCTCATCGAGGACGGCAAGGTGACCGCCCCGGTTCGAGGCTCGACCTTCATCGGCATGGGGCCCGAGGTGCTGAAGCGGGTGAGCGCGGTCGGCCACGACCTGCAGCTCGACGCGGGTGTCGGCACCTGCGGCAAGAACGGGCAATCCGTCCCGGTGGGCGTGGGCCTTCCGACCATCCGTGTCAACGACCTGACCGTCGGCGGCGTCGCCATGAAGGGGGCATAATCCAATGTCGAGCGACCATCCCATCCAGATCGCCGAGCATGCGCTGAAGATCGCCCGTGAGGCCGGCGCCCACTTCGCCGACGTCGTCATCTCCGAGGGTCGTTCGACCTCGGTCAAGGTGCGCCTGGGCCAGGTCGAAGAGGTCACGCAGAGCCGCGAACGCGCGCTCGGGATCCGTGTCCTCGTCGGTTCACCCAACGCGCTACGCACGGCCACGACCTCGACGTCGGACTTCTCACGCGAAGCCGTGGCACGGCTGGTCGAGACCGCTGTGGCGCTCGCTCGCTACACGGCCCCCGACCCGTTCGCCGACCCGCCCGACCCAGAGCTCGCCACCTTCGCCGCTGACCCCAACGCGCCAGGCGACCTCGAGACGTGGGACGAAGCCGTCGTCCACCTCTCCGCGGACGCCGCCATCGCGCTTGCACTCGCCACTGAAGAGGCAGCCCTCTCGCGCGACAAGCGCCTCACCAACAGCGAAGGCGCAGAGCTCGGCTGGGGCTTCTCCGAGTCCCACGTGTTGACCTCACGGGGCACCCACCAGCACCGTCGCTCGACCTCGGCCTCGCTCTGGACGACGCCCGTCGCGGAAGAGAACGGCGAGAAACAACGCGACTACTGGTGGAGCTCCGCGCGCCACTTTTCGGACCTGTTGACCCCGGCCGAGATCGGGCGTGTCGCGGCCGAACGAACCTTGCGCCGCCTCGGTGCTCGTAAGCCCAAGACCACCGAGGTCCCGGTCATCTACGAGAACCCTATCGCGTCGCGCCTGCTCGGGGCCATCAGCGGCGCCATCAATGGCAGCTCGATCTTCCGGGACGCGAGCTACCTGTGCGGCAAGCTCGGCGAGTCCATCGCGGCCGAGTCCATCACCATCACCGACAACCCGTGGATCATCCGCGGCGCGGCGAGCCGCCTCATCGATGGCGAAGGGCTCCCGACCCGCCCGCTCACGCTCGTCGAGCGCGGTGTCCTGAAGAGCTGGGTGCTCGACACCTACACGGGCAAGAAGCTCGGACTGCCCTCGACCCACTCGGCCTGGCGCGGCCTGGGTTCGCCATCGCCCGGCACCTCGAACTGCTGGATGGACAATGGCACCCGCACGCTCGAAAGCCTCATCTCCGATGTCGACGAAGGGCTCCTCGTCACGGACACGTTCGGCGGCGGCGCCAACACCGTGACCGGCGACTACAGCCAGGGGGCGGTCGGCATCTGGATCGAGAAGGGCCAGCTCACGTACCCCGTGAACGAGCTCACCATCGCCAGCAAGCTCCCGACGATCTGGACGACCATCGACGGACTCGCCAACGACCGCCACCCCGGTCGCGCGACCTCGGCGCCATCGTTCCGCGTCGCCAGGATGACCGTCGCCGGGTCGTAAGGCCTGCTCGAGGTGACGAGCCTGGGTCCGCGCCCCTGAGTCATCGTCAGGGCACACGCGAGACTTAGCGGTCGCTTACGTCGACCGCTTTCGCGTTGCCGGCGCGGCGCAAACGCTGCGAGGTTGGCCGTGAAGCACCCGTCCGCTTCACCTTGCGGGTCACCTCATCGCTTACGCATCGCACCTCTCGGAACACCCCCGAGGGGAGCGTCGTCGCTCGTCCGCGCCTCGTCTGCGGTCGGTCCGGCGCGTGATGGCTTTGGGCCCCGCTTCGCCCAGGCTTCATGCCCCCGACCCTCGAGAGTCTCGACCATGCGACACCCACCATGCCTCATGCACCACTTCGTGGTCGGCCTCGCCACCGTGTGCGCGGTCGCGTCTGACACCGCAGCCAACGCCGCAACCGTCGACCCGCTCTGCGGCACGACGATCACGAGCGACCTCACGCTCACCCACGACGTCGATTGCCTGAGCTACCCGGGACCGGCCATCACGATCGGCGCGGACAATGTCACGCTCGACGGCGCCGGCTTCAAGATCGTCGCCCCCGACGCGAGCTCGGCGATCTACGCGACCAATCGCACCGGCGTGACGATCCAGAACGTGGACGTCTCCGGTTGGTGCCAGGGGATCGGGATCTTCCTCGACGGCGCGATCAACGCCACCCTCACCGACGTCATCGCCGACTCGCGCGAGCTGGGCGTGCACGCGCGGGGCGCCACAGGGCTCACGATTCAAAGCCTGAGCTCCGATGGCGCTGGCCTGGCCGGCCTCTTTCTCGAGAACCTCGTCACCGCCCCGACGCTCACGAACCTGACGCTGACGAACGCGCGCTCCGGACTCCGAATCCACACCTCGAGCGCACCGTTCACGATCAATCCCTCCGTCGTCCAGAGTGTCGCCGGCTCCGACTACGGCATCTGGCTCGAAGGCGGCGTGAGCAACGTCACCGTCACCGGCCTCACGCTCACCACAAACCCCGGCGCGGCGATCAAAGCCAACGCCCTCACGAACACGAACCTCACCTTCACGGCGTTGACGTTGTCGGGCTTTGGCGGCGGCGAAGCGATCGGCGGCACTGGCCTGCACCTGAGCGGTACCGGCCACCTCATCGACGGGGTCACCGCCGATGACCGCCAATACGGCGTCTTCGTCGAGAGCGTCACCAACCTGGTCGCACGCAACGTCACGGCCCGCCGCGCGGGTGTCGCGGCGTTCATGGCGCAGACCATCGCCTTGTCCCCGACCAACACCTTGACGCTGCAGAATCTTGTCCTCACCGACTCGAACAGCGCGCTGCGGTTCAACGATGTCGATGGCAACCCGGCGAGTCCGCTCCAGATCGATACGACCGTGCTGACCAGCACCGCCGGCTCACGCTTTGGCGTCTACCTCGAGAACTCCACGAGCCACGTCGACGTCCGCAACCTCACGCTCACCAACTGGGGCACGGCCGTCTACGCGCGGGTGGCCAATAACCACAACCTGCGCTTCGAGGACCTCGTCCTGTCCGGGCTCGGCCCACTCGGACTCCTGGGCGAGAACCGTGGCCTCGACCTGTCTGGCACGAACCATCGTGTGGCCAACGTCACCGCCAATGGCCGCCGTATCGGCGTCAACGCCGCCACCGTCACCAACCTCGTCATCGACGGCATCACCGCGAGCAACGCGGGCAACGGGCTCCGCCTCGAGAGCACGACCCTGTCCCCCACCAACTCGCTCGCCGTTGCGGACGTCTCGTGCACGGGCTGCGCCGATGCGATCTACATCAGCGGTGTTTCGGGCCAGCTCGCATCGCCCTGGGTCATCGACGCGACGGTGCTCGTCGACGCGACCGACTCGGGACGCGCCATCGTCCTCGCCGACGGCAGCGCCAACTTCATCGTGCGTGGCACCTCGTCCGTCGCGCGCTGGGCGTTGTCCAACCCGGTCGCCGCGATCGCCACCGAAGGTGCGAGCCCGACCAACATCCGCATCCAGCACCTCGACGCTTCGGGTCCGGGCCAGGGCACGGGCATCCGCCTGAACGGCAACAACCACGTCGTCTTCGACGTCGTCGCCGACCAGCGCACCATCGGCCTCGACACCAGCGCGACGGGCAACCTCCGGATCGAAGGGTTCTCGGCCGCGTGGGCCTCCGACGCGGGCCTGTCGCTTGGCTCGGTGACCGGCACCTCCCCGACGCTCATCGGCCTGTCGCTCACGAACAGCAGCCGCGGCTTGTTGCTCAACGGCTTCAACCCACCGACCACGGTCACGCTCGGGCCGACCGCCATCACCACGCTCGCGAACAGCCACACCGGCATCGCCACGTCCGGCAGCATCCGCAACGTGACGGTCACGGGGCTCACCTTGAACAACCCCGAGAACGCTATCTACGTGAACGGCAATACCCTCACCGATGTCCTCTTCGACAACCTCGTCCTCGATGGCGCGGGCCTCGGCAACGGCATCTTTTTGAGCGGCAACACGAACGCGACTATCCGCAACGTGCGGGCCGACCGCCGCCTCACTGGCCTGCGCGCCGCCAGCTCGAGCAACCTCGTCGTCGAAGGCTTCCGCTCCTACAACAGCACCTACGGCGTCAACTTCAGCGGCCTCAACGTCGGGCAGCTTGCCCCCACCTTCACGGGCCTCGACCTCCAGCGTAACGCCGTTGCGCTGCGCCTCCAGAGCAACGTCGCGCCGCTGACGCTTGGCCCGGCGAGTCCACTCGACGCGGCGAGCTACATGGTCACGACCGGCTCCACGACCAGCATCGAGCTCGCTACCAACAGCGGACTTGTGACCCTGCGCAACCTGCGCCTCGATGGGCTCGCTTACGGCCTCAACAACTCCGCTGGATCGACCAGCCTCGTCATCCAAGGGGTCGACGCATCCGGCCAGGGCGTTGGCCAGGGCTTCAACGTTTTGGCCCCGGGAGCGACCCTCACCGGTTGCACCGCCAACGATCGCGCCTATGGCCTCTTCACCTCGCCGAGCAACGGGCTTGTCCTCACAAACTTCGTGGCGCGCCGGAGCGGCGTCGGTGTGCACGTCGTCGGGTCGAACGCCAGCGCGGTCCCGCCCACGATCGCTGGCCTCGACGTGCGCGACTCGGCGACCGGCCTCTCGATCCAGTGGGCAGGGCTTCCCTGGACCCTCGACCAGGACACCGTCGCGCTGAACGCGACCAACACGCTCTATGGCATCGCGGTGGCCGGCTCCTCGGGCACGACCTTCGAACGGTTTGTCCTCCCCTCGAAGATCGCTGGCCTCATCGCCACCAACCAAGCGCCCTCCAGCAACCTCATCCTTCGCAACCTCGATGTCTCGGGCGCGGGCACCGGAGTGGGGTTGGATCTCCTGGGTGGCAATCACACCATCGAAAACACCACCGCGGACCACCGTACCACGGGCGTCCGCCTCAACTCGGCCACCGGCGGGACCGTCACGAACCTCACGAGCCGCCACGTCGTCACCGGTCTCCAGGTCACGAGCTCCAGCGGCACGCTCGCGCTGGCTGGCCTTCGCTTGGAGGACGCGGCCCCCGCGATCGACTTCACGAGCTACAGCGGCACACTCGCGCTCGGCCCCGCGAACTTCACGAGCCTCGCCGGCACCTGGCCCGCCATCAAGGTCACGAACTCCGCCAACGTCTCCGTCGATGCCGCCGGGCTAAGCCTCACCGGCCCGACCTCGGGCGCCTGGTATGGCACGCTCCCGGCGTCCGACCCGCTCTGCGGCACGACGCTGACCGGCACCACGACGCTCACCGCGAACCTCGACTGCTCGGGCACCACCGGCACCGCGCTCACCCTCGGACCGGGCGCGACCCTCGACGGTGATGGCTTCGCGGTCCTCGCCCCGCACGCCACCACGGTCGTTCTCGCCTCGGGCGCGGGCAGCGCCGTCACCGACCTCGTCGTCTCGGGCACCCGCTCGACCGGCACCGGCGTGCGTGTCACGACCAACGCCACCGTCACCAACGTCATCGCAAACCGTCGCGCAGTAGGCTTCGACCTCGACGGCGCGAGCAATGCGACGCTCGCCACTTCGACCGCTCGTTTCGCCTCGGCCCAGGCCCTGCGGCTCGCCAACCTCGCGGGTCCCGTGACCCTCACCGCGCTCACCCTCGAGCACAGCCTCGAAGGTATCCAAGCCGTCGGCAGCGGGGCCAACGCCGACCCCGGCGGTGGTGACCTCGTGCTCGACGCGGCCTCGTTCACTTCGCTCCTGGGCAACGCGACCTCGCTCAGGTTCAACACGGCAAGCCGCTTCGACGTTGTGGGCCTCACCCTCGATGGCTACACCTATGGTGTGCAGTCGGTCGGCAGCGACCTCGACCTCAGCTCTCTCAACGCCGGCAGCACCTATCGCACGGGCTCCGGCATCGAGCTCAGCGGCGCCACGCACACGCTCACCGGCATCACCACTTCGGGCCGCACCTTCGGCATCAACGTCGCCGCGAACGCCCCGAGCCTGACGATTGCCGGCCTGGTCGCGACCCGCAACACGACCGGCCTGCGGTTCGCGTCGGCCGCGCTCGGGACAAACGGGCCCACCCTGTCGGGCCTCGACCTGCGCGAGAACGGGACCGGGCTCGAGCTCTCGAGCGCGACCGGCCCCTACACGTTCTCGGGCACCCAGTTCGTCCTGCCGGTCGACCCGCGTCGCGACAACTTCGTGGACGTGTCGGTCCTCGGCACGACCAACGCAGTGAGCTTCGACGGGCTCCGCCTCGGCGGTCGCGAGCGTGGCTTCGCGTTCCAAGGAACATCGAGCGCGTGCCAGGTCACCAACCTCATCGCCATCAGCGATGCGGCCGGCGGCGTCGCCATCGAGCTCGGCTCGAGCACCCTGAACCATGGGGCGAGCGCGCTCGGCATCGCCGGGTACGCCGAAGGGCTGAGCGTCAACGGCAACGCCCACACCTTCACCGACGTCGCAATCGACCGGGCGAGCACCACAGCTATCTCCCTCAACGGAGGCAGCGGCCATGGCGTCTCTGGACTGAGCGTGACCAACAGCGGCATTGCGCTCGCGTCGACGCGGCCGTCCATGACCTACACACGCACGGGCTACGCGCTGCCCGGCCCCGGCATCGTGCTCATCGACACTCTCGCGGGCAACGAGACCGACCTCTCGCTCTTCGCAGGATCGGACATCACCGCCCATGACCTCGTGCTCTCAGGGCGAGTGGCCGGGCTCGATGCCTGGTCGTCGACGGCGCTGACGAACCTCGTCGTGCGCGATGTGACGTCGAACGGTACCGCGCCAGGCGGTGCTGGCTTCGAGCTCATGGCGAACACCCTCACCCTCGAGCGCGTCTCAGCGACACAACGCACGACCGGTGTCTTCGTCAAGTCGACCAGCAACCCGACCATCACGGACATCGAAGTCGACCGCGCCACCACCAGCGGGATCAGCTTCGAGACCGCGACCGTCACGACGGTTGCACCCTGGGCCGTCAGCGATCTCACCGTCACGCGCAGCGGCCAGCTCGGCAGAGCCCTGCGCTTCCACGAGTTCAACGCCTCCGCCCAGCCCTTCGCCGTCACCCCCGCGGTCGTGAGCGCGCTCTCACAGAACGCCACCGACATCGGCGTCAGCACGAGCAGCGGCCTTGCCTTCAGCGGGCTCACCCTGACCGGCGCGACCCAGGGCCTCTCCGCCGGCGGGGCGTCCAACGCCGCCCTTTCGTTCTCCGATCTCGTGCTCACGCCGACCCGCCCAGGTGGCACAGGCCTCGTCGTCGCCGCCGCCAATGTGACCGTGACCAACGTCACCGCCGACCGTCGCGCCATCGGCCTCGACGTCGTCGCCGGCGCCACCGGCGTCTCGGTCAACGGCCTCACCTCCCGCTACTCGGACGACGGCCTCGTCTATCGGGCCACCGCACCGCCCACCGCGCTGAGCAACGTCAACATCAGCGACAGCTACCGCGGCCTGCGCTTCATCGCCACGACGGGGCCCTGGACGGTCCCGGCCAATGCCTTCACGAACCTCCCGACGAACGTCGCCTACTTGGCGCTCGGCTTCGACAACGCCGCGCGAGACATCACGGTCTCGGGCCTCACACTCGCTGGTCGCACCCAAGGCCTATCGCTGGGCGCGACGACCTCGGGCTTCACCATTGCCGGCGTCGACGCCTCCTCGCCCGGGGCCCCGTATGGCACCGGCTTCAGCATCGCCGGCAGCAACCAGACCCTCGCGGACAACTTCGCCCATCGTCGCCAGACCGGCTTGACGGTGGTCGCCGGCGCGACCGGGATCGCCATCGATGGCCTCGCCGTCACTGGCGCGGGCGTCGACGCCCTGCGTTTTGCCGCCACGAGCCCGCCGGTTTCGCTCACCGACCTGCAGCTCCACCACTCGAGCCAGGCCCTCGCGTTCGTGAACACCCACGGCAGCGCGCTCACCCCGTTCGTCATCGACGGCGCCCAGCTCGGCACCGCGCCGTTTACGGGTAGCGCCGCGCCCCTGCGCTTCGAGGCGAGCGCCGCGCACATCCGCGTACAGAACCTCGCGTTACCGTCGACGGGCGACGCGCTCTACAGCGACGCCGGTACCACCTACATCACGCTCACCAACGTCGACGTGTCGCGCGGCGCGGGCACGGGCGACCTCTACTGTGCGTCTGCGAACTGGGGTGGGCGCGGCGTCAGGATGAATGGGCTCGGCCACCGCCTCGAGGACGTGACCAGCCTCGGGCGCAACATCGGCCTGAGCTTAAACTCGGTCCAGAGCGTCGTGGTCGACGGTGGCCTCGTCGCGGCCAACGTCACCGGCACCTCGGTCACGGGCGTCAGCATCATCGCCAACACGACCGTCGTCGCGCACGCGAACAACTCCACGACAGGCTTCCGAGTCGCGAACGCGGCGAACATCACGGTGCACCGCACCCTCCGAATCGACGTCGGCAACGGCCCCGAGGACCGCGTCGTAAGCGCCGTCACCGCCAACGACGTCACGCTCGCGACGCCCCTGTCGGCCGTGCCGCCGGTCGGCACCGTCGTGACGACCCGCGAATCGGGCGAGGCGCGCGTGAGCCTCACCGGCGTAGATATCTGCGCCAACACGACGGGCGCGACGAACTCCAGCAACCTGGTCGCGGCATCCGACAACTTCTGGCGCACCGCACTTGGCCCGACCCACACGTCCAACCCCACCGGCACGGGCGACCTCGTGACCGGCACGGCGACGACGGTCGTGCCCTTCGCCGACACCCCTTTCGACGTCGAGACCCCATACTGCAACGCAGTGCCCGTGCCGAACGCCGGACCTGACGCCGCCTCCTGCCAGGGCGACACGGTGACCCTCGACGCCGCCGCCACGACCGACCCCGACGGCGAGTCGCTCACGTATGCGTGGAGCCAGGTCGCCGGCACCGCCGCCTCGCTCGAGACCCCGACACAAGTCGCGACCACCTTTGTCGTGCCCGCCCCGGCCATCGCCCCGACCGAGGCCTTGACCTTCGAGGTCCTGGTCGACGATGGCGACGCCGTCCGCGGCGACGAAGTGACCATCATCACCCACACCCGCAACACCGCTCCGACGGCAGTCGCGACCGGTCCCAGCAACGCCGATGAAGGTAGCACCGTCGCGCTCGACGGCTCGACTTCGATCGACCCGGAAGGCGAGACCCTGACCTACCAGTGGGTCCAGACCGGCGGCCCCGCAGTCGTTCTCAGCGGCGCCGATACGGCCACGCCAACGTTTTCCGCCCCGCTCGTCGGACCGACCGGAGACCCGGCCGTCTTCGCGAACCTGACCTTCGAGCTCACCGTCACCGACGCGGTCGCCGAAGACTATTGCGGCACGGTGCTCACGGGCGCCGACACGGTCGTCGTCACCATCGGAAATCTCAACAACGGCCCGACCGCCGACGCCGGCGATGACCAGTCGCTGAACCAGTTCACCCAGGTATTCCTCGACGGGACCGGCAGCTCCGACCCCGACGACGACATCCTGACCTTCGCCTGGACCCAGGTCGGCGGCCCGGTCGTCACGCTGACCGGCGCCGACACGGACACCCCCAGCTTCACCGCGCCCGGTGTCCTGTCTGGCTCCGTTATCTTGATCTTCGAGCTATTGATCGATGATGGATTTGGCGGCACCGCCCTTGACGAGATCGAGGTCACGGTAGACTCGACCTGTATTCCGACCGACACCGTCGACACGACCTGCGATGGCCAGGACGACGACTGTGATGGCGAGTATGACGAAGACTACGCCGCCGATTCGAGCTGCTTCCTGCAAGGCCTCTGCGCCGCGGCCAATGTCGCATCGAGCTGTGCGGACGGCGTCGAGACGACCTGCCAGACCGGCACCCCGACCGACGAGCTCTGCAACGGCCTCGACGATGACTGCGATGGCGACGACGACAACGGGCTCGGCCCGGTCCCGGCACTCAATACGTTTGGCCGCTGCGGCGAAAACGTCCGGGTCTGCAGGGGCATCGATGACTACCAGGACGCCGACACCAACTACGTACCGGCTCCCGACGACACGGAATGCAACGGCCAGGACGACGACTGCGATGACCAGGTCGACGAAGATGCGGACCCGATCCCCGCGTCCAACACCAACGGTCGCTGCGGGCTGAACGTCCAGGTCTGCAACGGCACCCTTGGGTACCAGGATGCCGGTACCAACTACGTGCCCGCCCTCCTCGAAGAGTGCAATGGCCTCGACGACGACTGCGACGACGCCATCGACGAAGGCCTCGGACCGGTCCCCGCGTCCAACATCTTCGGGCGCTGCGACAACAACGTCCAGGTCTGCAATGGTCTCGCCGGCTACCAGGACGCCAACACGAACTACGAACCGGCTTTCGACGACGCGGAGTGCAACGGCTTCGACGACGACTGCGATGACGACATCGACGAAGACGCGCTCCCGACCGAATCGTCGAACACCGCGGGCGAGTGCATAGACAACGTCCAGGTCTGCGCGGGCGCCCTCGGCTACATCGAGTCACCCACCAACCACGACCCGACGACCGCCGAGCTCTGCAACAACCTCGACGACGACTGCGACGGCCTCGCCGACGAGGACCTGGTGCTGACGACCGAAGCCTGCGTCCTCGATGGCGGCTGCGCGGGCGTGATGGACGTCCTGTGCATCGCCGGCGCGCCGGTCCCCAGCGGCGACTGCGCGCTGGCCACGCCCATCACCGACCTCTGCAACGGCGATGACGACGACTGCGACGGCGCCACCGATGAGGATTTTTCGCCCGAGTCCATCGGCTGCGGAGGCGACGCCTGCGGGGTCGGCCTGGGCCTCACCACCTGCGAAGACGGTGTCGCTGGCAACACGTGTGACCCGCTCTGGTCGGGCATCCCCGACACGACCTGTGGCAGCGGCACGACCGGCCTCAACGTCATCTATCTCGTCGTGACGAACGCTGTCGGCGAACCTATCGGCAGCGTGCGCTGCTTCCAGGACCTCGCCGCCGCGAATACCCCCGTCGTCTGCGATACCCAACCGAACAGCACGGAGCTCGTGGTCAACCCCGCGCTTCTCTGCGAAGGAGTCGCCCCGTGAACCATTCCTTGATTTTCAAGACACTCATCACCACGGGCCTGGCCCTCCCCCTGGCCGCATGTGGCAGCGACGTCACCAACCCCGACCTGGGCAAGCTCTCCATCTCGACCCGGCCGCTCTCGCTCAGCGCCATCGGCAACGCCAGCTACGGCCTCACCGTGCGCAACGCCGACCCGGCTCCGGACAACGTCGTCTGGTCCCGCTCGGCCATCACCTCGGACCAGTTCGGCGACGGCCAGGGCGCCATCAGCTACGTCGGCCCCTGCGACGCGACCAGGAACCCCCACGTCGTCGAGCTCGTCCTCGAGAGCCTCGCCGAGCCCGACGGCACCCCCATCAACCCCGACACCTTCCGCAACCCTGCACCCGCTGGCGCACCGGTCACCCTCGAGGTCACCTGCGAGCCCAACCGCGACGTCCCGGTGGCCTTCAACCTGACCATCATGCGCGACGCCGAGCAGGGCTTCTTCGATGTGGCCGTGAACTTCGAAGACATCTTCTGTTCGGCCAAGGTCGACTGCACCGACGACCTGCTGCACGACGGGTCGGAGCGCGGCCCAACAGCGGTCTTCGCCTTCGCGTGTACGGCCGGCCCATCCGGCTCGGCCGCCGACTCCGCTCAGCCGACCTGGCTGCACATGACCGACATCGTCCTCGAATGCGAAGGCCAGCCACCGCTCTACTTCGACCCCACCGCCTCCCCTGGTCAACACGGCCCCCTCGGCACGGCTCCGACCTTTTTTCAGACGGCGACCTATCGCGGCCAGGAGGACCTGCCGGGTCTCGACAAGTGTTATTGGAACTCGGCCTTCGGCGTCCGCGTCGGGGCCGCCCCGAACTGCCGCCTTCGCGCCCAGGCCACCGCGAGCCACGCCTCGTTTGGACCCACGGGCACCTCACCCGCCAACAGCGTCTACCCCTACGTCGACTTCGACGTGCTCCTGACCGACCTCGGCGGCAATCTCATCTGCGACAACAACGGGCTGGACGACCCGACCAGCGGCGTCACGACCGACTACACCCCGCCGACGGGCTCGGCTTTCACCCACGAGTGGGAGTGCGACCCCAACACCGCCCCTATCGACAATCGCCTCACCTGCGACGGCGCGTTCGCAGGCGGCACCCAGGCCCTCGCTCTTCCCACCCCGGAAGGGGTCAGCGTCAGCGTCGGCGGCGTCCGCTCGCCGTCCTACACACTCCCAGCAGGTGCCTTCATCGGCGGCCAGGCGAGCTGCTGCGTCAACCCGTGCTGCGACACGAGTGCCATTCCGTGAGTCCCCACCTCGGGCCTCACCCCCTCACACCCGCGCAGGTCGTTCACGGTCTCGCCCTGTAGCGCCGAGTGCTACTCGACCCACCCGCTATTGACGAAGTCGACATTTCCCCGAATGATCGCGGGATGTTCGTCGGCGCCCACTTCGAGACCCACAACGGCGCGATGGTCGAGCTCCCCCCTGAGTCCGTCATCGGCCGCATGTCCACCGCCGAGCTGCGCATCGACGATCCGCGTATCTCGGAAGCCCACGCGCTTATCTCGCTACGCGGCGCCGAGCTGCGCCTCCTCGCCCTCCGTGGTCGCCTCTCGGTCGACGGCAAACCCGCCACCGACGTCAAGCTCGCCCCCGGGGTCCGCGTCGTCCTCGCCGGCTTCTACCCGCTGCTCGTCCGCGCCGTGCGCCTCCCCGACACGGTCCCCGCCGTGCTTGGCCCCGCCCCGACCGACGCCCCATTCCCGGCCCTCGGTGTCGTCGCCTTCTTCCCCGGCACACCGTCCCCGCTTCGCCACGGCTTCGACCCCACCGCCGCCGCTCACCTCTGGATCGCCGACGACGGCGCCACCCTGCGCCTGAACGAACCCATCACCCTCGAAGACCCGGCCCCCTCCCACGACCGGATCCTCGACTTCGACGACCAGTTCACCGTCGCCGGCCACACCTACACCCTGACCACCACCGAGCTCGGCGCCCTGGGCATCGACGCCACCGTCGACACCGGCCACCTCGACGCCGCCCTCACCATCCACCTGCGATACGACACGGCCCGCGTCGTCGGCGCCCACGGTCGCACCTGCACCCTCGATGGCCTACGCGCCCGCACGCTGGCCGAGCTCCACGCCATCGGCCAGCCCGTCTCCTGGCAGGAGCTCACCCGCCTCCTCTGGGACCCCAGCGAATCGCTCACGGAACCCCAGATGCGCCAACGCTGGGACCAGCTCCTCACGCGTATCCGCACCAAGCTGCGCGAGTCCGGGATCCGCTCCGACCTGATCCGCTCTGTCCGCCCCGGCCTGGTCGAGCTCGTCCTCGGTCCCGACGACGTCGTCATCGACGCCTCATGACCGCCTGGGACGACCCTTCCCAGACCCTCACCGGCGACGCCACCCACCGCCCCGCGTCCGCGCTCGGCCCCGCGACCGGCACCGCCGCTGAACCCGTCCTTGGCCCTGTCCTCGGACGCGGCGGCGAAGGCCTCGTCGTGTCGGGCCGCGACCGCCACCTCCCGCGCGACGTCGCCTGGAAGGTCGTCCCCGCAAACGACCACCGCGGCATCGCCCGCCTCGAGAACGAAGCCGCCCTCCTCGCCTCGCTCGAGCACCCCTCCATCGTCCCCGTCTACGACCTCGTGCGCGACGCCACCTCGGTGCGCCTCGCGCTCAAGCAGATCCACGGCCAGACCCTGTCAGCCGCCGTGAGCACCGCCCCGAGCACCGCCGACCGCCTGCGCCTCCTGCCCCACCTGCTCGCCGCCTGCCATGCCGTCGCCTGGGCCCATCACCGCAAGATCCTGCATCGCGACCTCAAGTCGGCCAACGTCATGGTCGGCGCCTTTGGTGAGACCCAGGTCATCGACTGGGGCCTCGCCTGCCCCACCGAAGCCCCGACGCCAGGCGCCGTCGTCGGCACCCCCCAATCGATGAGCCCGGAACAAGCGCGCGGCGAGACCGTCGACGAACGCAGCGACGTCTGGGGTCTCGGCACGATCCTGCTCGAGATCATCACCGGCCACCCGCTGTTCGTGGGCACGGACCCGCGCCTCACTCTGGACAACCTGGCCCACGGCCGTATCCCCGACTGGACGGCCCCAGCCGACATCCCGCGCGCCTTGACCGCCATCGCCGAACGCGCCCTCGCCCCGACACCCGAGCACCGCTACCCGGACGCCCTCGCCCTTGCCAACGACCTCGCCGCCCTCCTCGACGGCCGCCTCGTCGCCGCCCATCGCTACTCCGCCTGGGAGACCTTCACCCGCTTCGCGCGCACCTTCCGCGTCCCCATCGCCGTCGGCCTCACCCTCGTCGTGACGGCCACCATCGCCGCCCTCCTCGCCTACGAACGGATTACCGACGAACGCGACACCGCCGTCGCCGCCACCCGCACCGCCAACACGGCGCTGATCGACGCGGGCTTGGCCAACGCGCGACGCGAGCTCGAAGACGACTTCCGCGCCGAGGCCGAGCTCGCCGCCGCCCAGGTCCTCTCCATCTCTGAACATCCCGAAGCCCGCGGGATCCTGGCCGCCTTCGCCCGCGCCCCACGCCCGACCCTCACGGCCACCCTCCCGCTATCGCCCACCCCGCCGACGTGTCGCGACGCCGACCTCTCCCCGTCGGGCACCCATCTGCTCTGCGGCGACGCCGACCGTCACCTGACCCGTATCGACCTCACCACCGGCCAACGCGAGACCCTCTGGTCGGCCCCTTATATCAGCGCCCGCTTCGCCGGCTCACGGGTCACCATCACACGCTCACCCAGAACCCTGACCATCATCTCCGAGACCGGCACCGCGCACCATCCTGGCTGCGGCGGCCAGCTCGTCGTCCACGGTGACGCCGTTGTCGACTTCGTCGATGGCTGTATCAGCCACCTTCCCGGCGCCGCCCCCGACCCGACACCTCCGACCTACCACTGCGCCGAGAAGGGCCTCCTTCAGAGCGCAACTCCGCTTGGTACGGGCTACGCCGCCCTCTGCCGTGATGGCACCCTCTTCGTCACCGCCCCGAACCTCCACTCGATCCCGACCGAGCTCGTCTCACCCGTCGGCAACTTCCGAACACTCACCCCGCTCGACGCCGACACCCTCGTCATCGGTGTCTCCGACGGCGAGCTCATCGTCCTCGATCAAGACACGGGCCGGATCCTGCGGCGCGCCTACGTCCGCCCCCGCCGACTCATCCGCTCCGTCAGCGCGCTCCCCATCACCGACACACTGCTCGCCCAGGTCGACGGCCTCGGCGCGCTCCTCCTCCACACCGACAGCCTGGCCCCCTTCGCCCGTCTCCCACGTGACGAACGCCAGACCTGGATGCGCCACACCGCTGACGGCCTGGAACTCACCAGCCTCGCCGCCGACCTGCGATCGCTCCATCGTTGGAACGTTCCCCTCGGACGCGGCCCGACCATCCACCTGCAAGAGGGACGGATCGGCATCACGTCTATCTCGCTCGACCCCGACGATTCACTCGGGATCACCTACTCCGAGCACGCCGAGCTGGCTGACTCACGCTCGGGCAAGACCCACGAGCACGCCTCCTGGCCCAACCTCGTCAGCGGAATCGCCAAGACCATCGCCCGCGACGGGCCAGGCGCCTGGGTTGCGGTCGGCTCTTATGTAGTCCCCCGCGCCCTCCCTTCCGACCCGTCTTCGATCATCGGCATTGGTGCCCTGAGACGTCTCCACCCGCTCCGTGCGCCTGAACGCGGACCTCCCCGCTTCGTCGCGATCGGCATCACGGCCGACCTTTTCCTCATCGAACACAACGACATACACAAGGTCTCGTCCGACCGCTTCACCGACCTCACGACGCTGGGCCCCATCGCTGCCGCCCTCACCACCCCGCCGCGTCAGGTCCACGTCTACGACCTCGCCTTCGCCCCCCTCGAGCTCACCACGTGCCCGGTCTCCGATGCACAGGCCGTGGTACTGCTCACACTCGCGGACGCGCCAACCCCTCTAATCCTCGTCGCCGATCACTCCGGCCTTTCCGCCTACGACTTCGACTGCCGACTCGTCGCCGACTTCCCGTCTCGCGGCGAACCGCTCTCACTGGCAGCCATCCCCTACGCCTCACCGGCACGGGCCATCGTTGCTGCCGGCACCCGCGAGGGGCACGTCGAGATCTGGGACTGGTCGGGCCGCATGCTCGCGACGATCCGCGCCCACACCTTCCCGGTTCGCGCCCTGGACTTCACCCCCGACACCACGACGCTGGCGTCAGGAGCCTGGGATGGCCGCCTGCGCTTCTACGACGTCGAGACACTGCTCGCCCCTGCTTCGACGCTCGTCTCCAGGGTGCGTAACGCCTGGACTCCGCCCAGCAACTACTGAGACCAAGCCTAAGCCAAAGGCTAAGACGCCAGGCCCGTGGTCGGCTCGTGGTTGACGTCACACACGTTTCGATGTCGCCAACGAGCGAGCTTTGCACGGACCCGTCCGTCCGAGACCGACCAACGCCGTGGCGACCCTCGAACACGACCACTTATCTCGACTTTCGAGACAACACGGAAAGAACCGCCTCACCTGATCCAGGGGTCGAGCTCGCGCCGCCTGTCCCCCTCGTCATGGCTCGGCGAGCAACAACTTCCCGTCGAGCTGGGTGAACTCGACCGTCTCTTCGAGGCCGTTTCCAAACCGCACGAGCGCCCGCCACCGCGCAGACTTGAAGGCATCGTCCCCATGCGTCGCGATCGACAGGCCGGTCTTCGCGTTCTCGACCCAGCTCCCACCACGCGCCCAGAACTCCGCCGAGTTCAGGTCATGGAGCCGCGTCAGCTCGGCCGCGAGCTCGGGTGCGATGACCCGCTTCAAGGCGGGCAGGTCCTGCAGCTCGAGCGCCTGCGTGAAGGCCTGCAGGACCCCGTCCTCGGTCGTCGGGTGCGGCGTGATGACGGGCTCGACCTTGGCCGGCTTGTTTGCGATGGCAGCGTCCGCCGACGCGTTCGTCTCGGCCGACGCTTCAGGAGCCTTGCTGCACCCGGTCACGAGCGCCAGCGTCGCCGCACAGACGAGCACACACCAAAGCCTGGGCCTGGGTCTCGAGCGCGTCTGTGTCATGGTTCCTCCGTGAGGGCTGGCGACGTCGGTCACCATCGCGGCCGAGTCTCGACCGGACCTGGCCCCAGCGCAAGTTATCCCGGTTCGATCGACCACCTGCGAAGTCCGGTGCGTGTGGCGCAAGCAGGACCACAAGTGGGCCGCGGGCCGCATTCAGCGATTCGCGTACGAATGCGACACAGTCTCACTCCGCCGAACAGGTGGCCGGAGATTGGCGGGCCTGGCGCACTTCGCACGCAGCGCCCGACGGCGGACACCCAGGGGTGTGGCAATCGGGAACGCCGTCGAGCACGGAGGCGGAGAGGTGGTCGGGGTGACAGGATTCGAACCTGCGACATTCAGCTCCCAAAGCTGACGCGCTACCAGACTGCGCTACACCCCGATGTTCCAACCATCGTACCGCTCCCGGGTCGCCCCGGGTCTCGACACGCCGCTTCCTTACACGAAGACCGGGTCGCGGTACACTCCGAAGACGTCTCGAAACACGTCGCAAATCTCGCCCAGCGTCACGTCGGCTTTTACGGCGTCCATGATGACCGGCATCAGGTTGTGCTCGCCGTTCTGCCCGGGGGTCCCTCGGCAGGCCGAACGCACCGACTCGAGCGCCGCCGTCGCCCGCGCCTGGTCACGGTCGCGTTTCTTCGCAACGACACGGGCCTTCTGAGCGCGCTCGACCTCGGGGTCGATCTTCAGCGTCGGGATTGGGGGCTCCGCCTCGTCCACGTACTTGTTGAGCCCGACGATCACACGCTCCTGGCGCTCGACCTTGCGCTGATCGTCGAAGGCCGAGTCCGCGATCTCGCGCTGCGGATAGCCGACCTCGACGGCCCGGACGATGCCACCCATCTCGTCGATTTTACGAATGTATTCCCACGCCGCCGCCTCGATCGAATCGGTCAGGCTCTCGATGAACCAGCTCCCGCCGAGCGGATCGACGACATTCGCGACCCCGGTCTCATCGGCGATGAGCTGCTGGGTCCTGAGCGCGACTTTGACGGCCGCCTCGGTCGGCAGGGCATACGTCTCGTCGAGCGAGTTGGTGTGCAACGATTGGGTACCGCCCAGCACCGCCGCGAGCGCCTGAATCGCCACCCGCGCCACGTTGTTGGTCGGCTGCTGCGCCGTCAGCGACACTCCCGCCGTCTGCGCGTGGGTCCGCAGGCGCCAGCTCTCGGGTTTCTTCGCCCCAAACCGGTCGCGCATGATGTGCGCCCACATGCGTCGGGCCGCCCTGAACTTGGCGATCTCCTCGAAGAAGTCGTTGTGCACGTCCCAGAAAAAGCTCAGCCGCTGCGCGAACTCGTCGACGTCGAGGCCGTGCTCGATCCCCGCCTGTACGTAGCCGATCCCGTCGGCGATCGTGAACGCCAGCTCCTGGACCGCCGTCGCCCCGGCCTCACGGATGTGATAGCCGCTGATGGACACCGGGTGCCACTTCGGCGCTTTCTTCGCCGTGAACCAGATCATGTCGGCGACGATGCGCATCGACGGCCGCGGTGGTGAGATCCACTCCTTCTGGGCGATGAACTCCTTCAGGATGTCCGTCTGGATCGTGCCCCCCAGCTTTTCGAGCGGCACGCCCTGCTCCTCGGCGATGACGAAGTACATCGCGAGCGCGACGATGGCCGGCCCATTGATGGTCATCGACGTGGTCACCTGATCGAGCGGGATGCCCGCGAACAGCCGCCGCATGTCGTCGAGCGTCGCGACCGACACACCTTCACGCCCGACCTCACCCGCGGACAGCGCATGGTCAGGGTCATAACCCATGAGGGTCGGCATATCGAAGGCCGTCGAGAGCCCCGTCTGTCCGTGCTCGAGCAGGTACTTGAACCGTTTGTTCGTGTCCTCGGGCGTGCCGAAACCCGCGAACATCCGCATCGTCCATGGCCGCCCGCGATACATCGAGGCGTAGGGGCCTCGCAGGAACGGGAACTCACCCGGCTTGCCGACCGACTCCGGGGCACCACCGGCCGGCTCGTAGAGCTCGTCGATCGGCAAGCCCGACATGGTCTCGAAGGTCCGCTTCTTCTTGCGCTCCGACTCCGACATCTTCGTCCCCTCCCAACCGTTCGAGCGCCGCCGCCCGTCGCCATTCACCGGCCGCCCGTGCCCATCACTGCAAACGACCCGCGGGTACACCGTCGCGACCGCATGGCCGGCCACAACCGGCGCATCCTATCGCACACCCCCATAAACCCTGCTAGAAGCTCCCGCCATGGATTTTGCACGCGGCAACTTCATCGATAATCAGTGGATCAAACCCCAGGGCCAGGCCAGCATCCGCAGCCTGAACCCGGCGAAAAAGGACGAGGTCGTCCTGGAGGCACCGACGGACCCGTCGCATGCGGCGCTCGCCACGGCTGCCGCGCACCGGGCCTGGCCGGCCTGGGCAGCGCTCTCGCCGGAAGACCGCATCGCCGCTCTGCGCCGCTTCGCCCGCGAGCTCGCCCCGCGCACCGAGGCGCTGGCCCGCGCCATCACCGCCGAGATGGGCAAGAGCATCCGCGAGGCCCGCATCGAAGCGCAGTCGCTGCTCGCCCGCATCGACCTCGTGGCCGAACAACAGCTCCCGTCGGTGAAGCCCTGGTCGGCCCCCGGTGTGGCAGGCGAGTGCCGCTACCACCCGCTCGGCGTCATCGCCGTCATCGGGCCGTTCAACTTCCCGCTCCACCTCTGCCACGCCCACATCATCCCGGCGCTGGCCACGGGCAACACCGTCGTCATCAAGCCGTCCGAGCGCACCCCGCTCTCGTTCCAGCGCTACATGGAGGCCTGGGCCGCGGCCGGCCTCCCACCGGTCCTACACATGGTCCAGGGCGGCGCCGACGTCGGTCGCGCGCTCTTGAAAACCCCCGAGATCAAGGGCGTCGCAGTTACCGGCTCGTGGCGAACGGGGCACGCCATCCAGAAAGCCCTCATCGACCGCCCCGAGGTCCTCGTCGCGCTCGAGATGGGCGGCCAGAACATGGCCATCGTGCTCGAAGACGCCGATCTCGATCAGGCGCTCGAAGGGGTGCTGCTCGGCGGCTACCTCACGACCGGCCAGCGTTGCACCTGCACCTCACGTGTCCTCATCCAGCGCTCCGTCGCCGAGACCTTCATCCCGCGCCTCGTCAAAGCCGTCTCGCGCCTGACCTTTGGCGACCCGATGAGCGACGTCTTCATGGGGCCGATGGCCTCGGTCGGTGACCGTGACCTCGTCGAAGCCCTCTGCCGCGCAGGCCGCGAAGCCGGGGCCGAGGTGCTCCTCGCCGCCGAGATCAAAGACGGTGGTGCCTGGCGTGGCCCGTCGATCCACCTGATCGGCAAGGACCACGACTCCGACTACACCCGCGAGGAGGTCTTTGGTCCCGACCTCGCGCTGACCATCGTGGAAGACCTCGACGACGCCATTTCCGTCGTGAAGTCCAGCGCCTATGGGCTCAGCGCCTCACTCTTCTCGGCCCGCCGCGCGGCCTTCGAAGCCGTCTACCTGCACACCAACGTCGGCTGCCTGAACTGGAACCGCTCGACCAACCGCGCCGTCGGGGCCCTGCCCTTCGGCGGCGTCGGGCGCTCTGGCAACTACCGCGCCGCCGGCAGCGACGCCGTCCGCTACACGACCTATCCGGTGCAGGTGCAGTGGAACGAGCCCGGCATCCTCGAGAACGATCCGTTCGTGCGCCAGGCCATGGCCGCCGCCGACCCGGTCCTCGCCATCGAGATCACCCATCGGATCGAAGAAGCCCTCGAGCCCTACGGCTTCTACCCCGACGTCGACCTCGCCGGACCGGCCGGCACGATCCGCCTGCCCCTCGTTCAGCTCGATGGCGCGGTCGAGCTCTCCAAAGCCTTCGTCGCCGAGCTCAAGCTGCGCGGCGTCACGGCCGAGATCGCCGACAACGCCGTGCGGATCCCCATCGCGCCCGGCGACAAGTCCGCACAAAAGCTCGCAAAGGCGCTCGCCGATGCGTGCCACAACATCCGCCACCTCTGGCCGCAGCGTTTCCTCTCACGCCGTCCCGCCGGCACCCACGTCCCGGCCGGAGACGAGCTCAACCTGCCGCGCTCGGCCGCCCTCATGAAGCGGCTCGTCGGCGACAAGTTCGTGCCCGACGACAAGAAGCCACCCATCATCGACCTCTTCCGCAGCTCGGGTCCCTACCTCGCCTCGGTCGACGACGACCCCATCGTGCTCTTCGACGCCGCGAGCCAGATCGCGACCCACGCGGCTGGCTTGAACCCGCCGGCCGTGCTCGAGGCGCTCGTCACCGGGCGCTTCGGATCGACCCCGCTCGACGGTGTCACCGACCACCCCGAGCTCGCCCGAATGGCAGCGACCCTGCGTGAAGCCGCCGGTCATCACCCCTATGTGCGTTTCTCGAACTCGGGCGCCGAGGCCAACGAGATAGCGCTCGCGACCTGCGCCTCACGCCGCCCGGGCCGCAAGGCCATCGTCGCCTTCCGCGGGGCTTTCCACGGCCGCACCATGCTGGCCATCCACTCGACCTGGAACCCGGAAAAGCGTCTGCGCTTCGAGCTCGACGGGTTCCAGACACGCTGGCTCGACCTGCCCGTCGACAACACGCCCAATACCTCGAAAATCGAACCAAAGGGCTGGCTGTCGCTGTGGGCCAAGGGGGGCTCACGAAACCTCTCGAGCCTGACAGGCACGGACGACGCGCTCCTCCACGAGGAGATCCGTGTCCTGACCGAGCTCGAAGCTTCACTCGCCGACGATCAGGTCGTGGCCATCCTGACCGAGCCGATGCAGGCCGAGGGTGGTGAGCGTTATGCGACCCCCCGCTTCTTCCGCGCGCTCTCCGAGCTGGCCTATAGTTATGGCGTGCCCTTCGTCATGGACGAAGTGCAGTGCGGCTTCCACCTCGGTGGCCCGTTCTTCTGGCATCGCCTCTTCGACCTGCCTCACCCACCCGACTGCGTGACGGTCGCCAAGAAGGCGCAGATCGGTGCGACGCTCTCGCGCTGGCCCATCCCGGTGAAGGCCGAGACCCAGCCGGCGTCGGCCATCCGCGGTAACGTCTACGCCGAGCTGCTGGCCGAAAGCGACCCGACAGAACTGATGGCCGACGTGTCTGAGCGCCTCTGCGCGCTCGCCGAGGCCTTCCCGAAGACCGTGACGAACCCACGCGTGACCGGGTGGTCCTTCGGCTTCGACCTGCCGACGCCCGCCGCGCTGAACCATCTCGTGAACCAGCGGCTCTGGCGCGGCTACATGATCTACGGCGCTGGCGACCGTGGGCTACGTTTCCGCTTCCACCCGGAGATCACCCCCGAGCAGGTCGACGCGCTCTTCCAGCGCCTCCACGCCTCGGTCGCCGACTTCGAGGCCGGCGTGCCCACGACCTGGCGCAAGAACGAGACCCAGGGCCTGTCCGACCTCGCCCCCGCCTGGCCTCGCGCCACCGAGAAGCTCGGCCCGACCTATCGCCTCCAGCGCGTCACCGCGACCGAGTGGCCAACCATTCGCTCGGCCTACGAGAGCCTCCAGAAGCAGGTCTACGAGCCCGCCCGCCAGGACGACTTCGACCACTTCTCGGCGCTGTTCTCCGAGCCCGACGCGATCTGCTTTGCGGTCTTCCACGGCGTCGTTCAGAAGGCGACCCCCGGCAAGCCCGCGAGCGCTCCGCCGATGACGCTCGTCGCGGCTGCGATCGGCTTTCCGCTCGAACACTTCGCCGACCTCGACGGCCCGCGCCAGGACCCCTCGCTCGGGCGCGGCGACACCTTCTATTCCGCCGACCTCACGGTCCACGCCGACCACCGCGGCGAGGGCCTCGGCCGTGCCCTCAAAGAGGCGCAGGTCGTCGCCGCCATGACGCACCGTCGCTCCGACGGGACGCTGCGCTATGCGTTCATGACCGGCCGCAACCGCGTCGGCGTCACCGACGGCATGGCCCGGCTCAACGCCGAGTTCGGGGCCTGGCGGGTCGCGCGTTATGTCGGCCAATACGGCGAGCCCGAAGCGCAGACCGACTATTACCGCATCGCCCTGACCTGGCCGCGCCTGCCCTCTCAGGCGCGGATCCTGGCAGCGCCCGCCTCCACCGCGCCCATGGGCGGCATCGGCGGCTCGGGCCTGCTCGACCTCGACGGCGGTCTCGACCAGCGCCTGGGGCCCATCACCGGCAACAACGCCCACGCCGACGAGCTGCGTGAGCACCTGGCCGAGGGTCGGATGTCCGGCGCGCTCGTCAACAAGCTCTCGCTCTGCAACTTCGTGACGCCGTCTCTGGTGCGCGCCCACGAGTGGCTGAAGCTCCAGGCGCCCAAGGGCCTGGCCCACCTGATCGTGGCCTCGGGCAGGGCCGAAGCGCTCGACAAGACGCTGCGCTCGCTCAAGTACCATCGTAAAGAAGCCAAGACCGTCATCGCCATCGGCCCGGTTCGCGCCGGCATGTCGACCGCGGCGGCGCGTTCGCTCTCATTGCCCGAGGGCGATGAGCAGAACTTCTTTGGCTGGCCAACGCTGGCCGACCCGACGCGTGACCCCGAGCGGGCGCTCACCGACCTCAAGAAGCGCCTCGAGCGGGGGGCTGAAAAGATCCTCGCGGTGGTCATCGAGCCGACCTATCTCGCGACCGCGCGCTCGGTCCCCGAGACCTTCTGGGCGCCGCTGCGCCAGATCTGCGACCAGTTCGATGTACCGCTCATGGTCCTCGAGACCACGACCGGAGGCTACCGCAACGGGCGGGGCCTGTGGCGCTCGGACACCCTGCCCGTGACCGTCGACGCCGTCGTCTATCACGGCGGTGGTCAGCTCGGGCTGGGCTTCGTGTCCGACCGGTTCTACGTGGCCGAGAAGCTCACGTTGATCTCGACCTGGGACGGCGACGAGCTGGCGCTCATGCGCCTCATCTGGGAGCTCCGTTGCGCCCGCTCGGTGGCCGTGGCGCAGCGTGCGACCGAGTTCAGAAAGGCGCTCGCGCCGTTTGGTGAAGTCACCGGCGAGGGCCTCTACCTGGGGCTCGAACACCCGCTGGCCGAGACCATCGCGCGCCGCCTGCTCGAGCGCCAGATCCGGGTCGGCCTCACCGAGGACAAGGCATTACGCTTCTGCCCCGCCCTGAACCTCACGGAAGCCGAGACCCAGCGCATCGTGACCGCCCTGCGCGAGGTGGCCTCGTGAACACGTCCCCGCCGTCGCCGTCGCACGAGGTTGCCGATACCTCGAACATCAAGAAGTTCGATTCTCGAAAGATCTACGGGTCGGCTCTCGAAGCGCTCTTCGACTTCGGCGACAGTGCCTCGGTCATGGTCGGCGGCTTTGGCCTGTCGGGCAATCCCGAGCACCTGATCGCCGCCGTCGCAGCCCGCGGAACGCCCAATCTGCTCGTGATCTCGAACAATTGCGGCAACCAGGGCCAGGGGCTCGCGACCTGGCTCAAGGCGCGTCAGGTCCGCGCCTGGAAGGGCAGCTTCATGGGTGGCAACCCCGACATCCAGGCCCAACACGCCGACGGAACGGTCGAGGTCGAGCTCATCCCGCAGGGCACCCTCGCCGAGCGGATCCGCGCGGGTGGCGCCGGCATCCCGGCCTTCTTCACCCCCACGGGGGCTGGCACGGTTGTCGCCGAAGGCAAGGAGGAGCGCATCTTCCCAACCCACGCCGGCCCCCGCCGCTGCATCCTCGAGACCGCGCTCACGGCCGACTTCGCCTTCGTGCGCGCGCGCCGGGGCGACCCCTACGGCAACCTGCAGTTCAAGGGCACCACCAAGAACTTCCAGGTCGCCATGGCGATGGCCGCAAAAGTGACCATCGCCGAATTGGACGAGCTCGTCCCGCTCGGCGCCATCGCGCCCGACGATGTGCATCTGCCTGGCGTCTTCGTGCAGCGCCTCTTCGAAGCGCGCGAGCACAACGACCCCATCGAGTTCCGCACCACACGCCCCCGCCCCTAGAACAGAGACCGGCGCCGCGCCACCCCTCCCCCGTGTCTCCGCGCCTCCGTGGTTCCGTTCGCTTCCGGGTTCACACGCGCCCGACCAGCCTCCGTCTCCTCCACGGTTTCGTTGGCCTTCGGGGTCTCACCCGCTCTGGCTAGCTTCCGTCCCCGCCACGGCCTGGTTCAGCTACAGGGGGCTCACGCCTCCAGGTCGCCTGCGCCCCCTCCACGGCTTCGTTCAGCCACCGGGGGCTCACGCGCCCCGGTCGCTTCCGTCCCCGCCAAACCTCAGCTGCCCTTCTTGCCCTTGTTCTTCGGGCCGGGCTTGGCCTCGACCTTCGCTCCGCCCTTGTCCTGGCCGATCTCACGCAGATAGGCAGCGGCTTCACCCGCCGGCCACCACTCCAGCACGGGCGCGACGTTGGGGACGAGCGCGTCCTTCCTCTGGCTGCCCTTGTAGAGCAGGTAAGCGCCGAGCCCGAAGAGCACGATGCCAAACCACTGGGCCGGCGTCATGCCGGCATAGGTGGCATCGTTGATGCGCAGGAAGTCGAGCGCAAACCGGATCGGCATGTAGGCGACGACGAAGGTCGCGAGGTACCAGCCCTTGAAGTGGGTCTTGTTGCGCTGGGTCCAGAAGAAGAGCGACATCGCCATCGACCAAATCGCCTCGTACCAGCCGAGGTTGTGGAGGATTTTCCCGAAGTTCGGGCTCGGCGATCCATCCTTCAAGAGGCCGAGGTACTCCATGCCGAGGAAGAAGTCGGTCTCGGTGCCGGGGTGGTCGAAGGCGGTGGTGCATCCGAGGCGGCCGAAGATCCAGGCGAACGCAAAGCCAAAGATGATGGCGTCCGCGTAGGGCAGGAACGGCAACTCTTTGTGTTTGCGGAAGTAATACACCACACCGAGCGTGCCGCCGATGAACCCACCAAAGCTGGAGATACCGTTCCATATCTCGAGCAGGATGAGCGGGTTCTGGAGGATCTCGTGAGGCTCGTAGAAGATCTGATGGATGAGATGGGCGCCGATGAAGCCCGGGATCACAGCCCAGAGTGCAACGTCTGCGACCACACGTTCGGACAGGCCGAGCACCTTGGCGCGCTTGCCGGCGATGATGGTGCCGAGCACGATGCCGAGGCCTACGAGGAAGCCAAAGGGGTGCAGCTCGAGGCTATCGGCACCGAAAGGCCTGAACGGCGGGTTCGGAAAGCCGATGGCGCCCAATGTCTCGAAAATCGAGGAGAGTGGAGCGAACTCTGACATGGCTGGGACTCCCCCGGAGCGGACCGACCGGGTCGAACATCAGCGCGCGACCCGGCGACCGTCGGAGGAGCCCGTCTACCAGACTTCTTCCGTCGTAGAAAGATCGCCGATCCGGTCGGAGCGGGCGATCCTCCCGAGGCGACCTCAGCCGCCGATCGCGATGCGACGAGGCTTCGTGCGCTCGTGACGCGGCAGGTGGACTTCGAGGACACCGTTCTTGAGGTCGGCCTGGATTCGGTCCTGGTCGATCTGGGAGCCCACCGTGAACTGGCGGCGGAAGTCCCAGCCAAAGCCCTGGCCGGCGATGAGCCGCGCCCCTTCGGGCAGGACCTGGGGCCGTCGGCCGACGATCGTGAGAGTGTCCTTGTCGAGGTCGACGCTCACCGCATCAGCCGGCACGCCGGGCAGGTCGACGACGAGCAGGAGCTCGTCCTGGTTTTCGTAGATGTCACACGCGGGGCGGATGCTGGGGCGCTCCTGAACGGTCTCGGTCTGCGTCATGCGGGTGTCCATGTTGTCTCTCCGGTGGCTCTCGTGGCCTTGGCGGTGTGCCTGGTATGGCTGGTGGGCCTGGTGGGCCAGGTTTGAATGTTGTGAAGGTTGTGAGGGGTTGCAGTGGGGACGACTCATGGCGCTCAGCCGATGCCGATGTTGACGCGGCGGGGCGCGTTCTGCGGAACCTTGGCGAGCTTCACGTTGAGGACGCCCTGGTCGAAGCGGGCGGCCACACGCTCCGGGTCGATCTTCTCGGGGAACGAGAACGACCTCTTCCACTCGAAGCTCTGTCGCTCGGCGCGGTGGGCCGACCACCCCTCGCGGGGCTTCACGACGCGGCGCGCGGAGAGCGTCAGCGTCTGGTCATGGACATCGAGGCGCAGGTCCTCTTCCGAGGCCCCGGGCACGTCGATGCGGAACTCGTAGCCGTCGGCGGTCTCGAAGAGCGTCGTCGCCACCTCGAACGTAT
Organism: uncultured Myxococcia bacterium; assembly: GCA_942493285.1. Taxonomy (GTDB): domain Bacteria; phylum Myxococcota_A; class UBA9042; order PHBI01; family PHBI01; genus WYBB01. The sequence goes on along the minus strand of OW818691.1, from coordinate 1,815,864 downwards.
TCGCCGACATGCGCTGCGGCCGCTCCGGCCGTTCCGGTCGATCGATACGCGTGAGGAGGTCGGAAAACGAGTGGAAAGCACGGTCGAAATCGGAAAACGGATACCACATGGTGAGCCTCTCCTGAGGGTCGGGCAGACCTCGGCGACGCCGCAAATGGCGGCCGGGTCATGCGAGGGTGATGCGGCGCGCACCCATGCCGGGACACGCCGTTTGTCGAGCTCGTTGTTGTTGCGCCGCCAGCGATCTGCGAGAAGGAGTCACACCCTTGTGGCCCCCTCATCGCCGCGTCCTTTGCGGCGCTCATCGTCTACGTGCCGGAACCTAGAAACCCGTTTTCAGGGGTCAAGAGGGTTGCAGCAGACCTGGGCATATGGGCAGCTCAGAGCTCGGCCAACGACCTTGCGAGCCCACCCTTTTCGACCTCACGCGCGGCCCGTTCACCCTCAGGTGTGCCCGCGAAGATGAAGCGGCGAACGAGTGGGTCGGCGACCTCCCGCAGCCCGTCAGGGGTCTCGGCAGCAAGGATTCGCCCCTCCTGCAACATCGCGATCTGATGCGCGATTCTGAATGCCGACGGCATGTCGTGGCTCACCACCAGGGTCGTGAGCTTGAACAGCTCCTGGGCCTCAACAATCATGTCGTCGAGGTAACGTGTGAGGACCGGGTCCTGCCCTGTGGTCGGCTCGTCGTAGATGATGAGCGCTGGCTCGCCGACGATGGCACGAGCGAGGCCGGTGCGTTTGCGCTGACCCGCTGAGACCTCGGAAGGCATCCGCTGGCCGATGTCCGCAAGCTTGAGCTTCTCGAGTGTACTATCGGTGATGGCGTTGACGTCCGCCTTCGAGTGGCCGCGTTCACGCAGCGGGAAAGCGACGTTGTCGCGGATCGACATGGCGTCGAGCAGCGCCGCCCCCTGAAAGACCATGCCGAAGCGCTCGCGCACCTTGAGCAGCGCCCGGCTCGAAAGCGTGCTGAGGTCCTCACCGAACACGATGACCCGGCCAGCGTCGGCGCGCATGAGGCCGATGATGTGTTTCATGATGACGGACTTGCCGCTGCCCGACCCGCCGATGAGCACCGTGATTTTGTGCTCGGGGACGACAAGGTCAACGCTCTTCAAGACCTTCTGATCACCAAATGACTTCTCGACACCCTCGAGTCGGACGACCTCGCGTTCACCCGGCCCGAGCGACCAGATCTTCTTGGCCGTCCGCAGGGCGCTGTCCCCATTGGAGCCCAGCCTGCCGACGCTCTCGAAGAAGACCTCGACCAGCGGCGATTCTTTGCGGGCGATGACCTCTTTCACCGGGCCATAGGCGGTGATGCGGCCGCCTTCGAGCATGGCGAGGCGGTCGGCGAGGTGGGATGCCGAGGTCATGTCGTGTGAGATGACGACCGAGGTGATGCCGAAGCGCCGGCGTGTATCGATGAGGAGGCGGTCGACGAAGTCGATCATGACCGGGTCGAGGCCCGTGGTCGGCTCGTCGAAGAGGACCACCTCGGGATTGGAGATGACCGCGCGAGCCAGCGATACCCGTTTCCGCATGCCGCCCGAGAGCTCGGCCGGCAGCTTCTTGCCGGCATTCTTCAGGTCGAGCAGCGCCAGCAGCTCGTGGACCCGCTCGAGGATGGTCTTGTAGGGGATATCCGTGTTCTCGGAGAGCGGGAAGGCGATGTTCTGCTCGACCGTGAGCGAGTCCAGGAGCGCATAGCTCTGGAACATCATCGTGACCCGTTTTCGCAGCTCGAGGAGGCGGTGCGGGCCGGCCTCACGTGTGTCCTCTCCGAACAGCAGGACCTGCCCCTCGTCGGGCAGCATGAGCCCGTTCATCAGCTTGAGCAGCACCGACTTGCCGGAGCCCGAGGCGCCCGCGACGACGGTCGTGAGGCCGGTCGGGATGTCGAGGTCGAGCCCATCGAGCACGACACGATCACCAAACCTTTTGACGACGCCTCGCAACGAGATGACGGGGCGCGCGGGGTCGGCTTCCCAGCGGGGTTGCGAGGGCGCCAACAGGTTCTCACGAGTTGACGCGGCCCCTGCCGGTGCTTCGATTGCGGGCGACGTTTGCACCTGTTCTTCTTTGCCCAGCAGCCCCCATCGTGCAAGGTAGTTGGCGCTGGCACATCCGGGATCGACGGCGCTCGGCGCGAAACGCGTCGCTTGTGATCCACCCTGAGACCCCTGCCCCACCCCACGAGGAGGCCCGCGTGAATGAGCTCGCCCTGAACCCGAAGACACCTGCCAACCGGACGAACGCCGCTGCGACGAAATCCGGGGTGCTGAAGCAGAACGCGCTCATCATCGGGATCTCGCTGGCCGTGATGTGGGGTCTCGAGATCATCGACGCCATCGCTGGCCAGGCGATGAACGGCTGGGGCATCCGCCCGCGTGAGATTTCGGGGCTCCTCGGTGTTCCCCTCGCCCCCATTCTGCACGCGGACTTCGGCCACCTCGCCGCCAACACGATCCCGTTCGCCGTGCTCGCGTTCTTCACGCTGCTCCGCGGTCTGAAGACCTTCGCCATGGTCACCATCTTCACGACGGTGGTGGGCGGCATCCTCGTGTGGCTCATGGGTTCGAGCGGCTCACACATCGGCGCCAGCGGGCTCATCTTCGGCTACTTCGGCTACCTCATCGCCGTCGCCGTCTTCGAGCGCAGCCTCAAGTCCATCCTGCTGGGAGTCCTCGTCGGCCTGCTTTACGGCGGCATGCTCTTTGGCGTGCTACCCGGCAAACCCGGCGTCTCGTGGGAAGGCCACCTCTTTGGCGCGCTCGCCGGCGGCGGCTTCGCCTTCCTGATGCACGGCCGCAAGGGCGCCGCCCAGAAGAAGGCCTGACCCAGGCAAGAACGCCGCTTCTAATCAGAAGTTGGTGAGGCGGAAGAACTGCCCGGAGTCCCGGATCGACGCAAAGTCCGAGTCCTTACGGGCCGCGGCCAGAGCCTTTCGCGCATCGGCCGTGTCCATCTTGTAGAGCGTCGTGAGCTCGACCAGGGCTTCTCGGCCCCGCCCCAACAACGCGAGCTCACACGCGTAGTTGTAGCGCGCCCAGACGTTGTCGGGGTTATGCCCCAGCGCCTCCGCGTAGAACGCCAGGGCCTTTTCGTGGTCGCCGGCTTTACGCGCCTTGAGCCCCGCCTCGTTGAGGCGTGTCGCCTCGGCAGGGTTCTTCGGCTTCGGAGCGACCTTGACGGGGTTGACCGGATCGAGCGGATTGGCCGGCGTGGGCGTGGGTAGAGCCGACGCATCAGCCACGTTGCCGGTGTTCATCGCGGCGTCCCCATTCGCGACGTCGGCGGCCGGCTGTGCCATGGCAACAGCAGTGGCGTCGGGCTCGGCCGATGGCCCTGCATCCGCTGCGGCCAGCGCTGAGTCGGACCCAGAGCCCGGGGTCGCATCGGTCACCGCAGACGTCGCATCCGCGCCGGCCTCCAGAACTGCAACGTCTGCAACCACTGCGACAACTGCATCAGGCGTAGCCTCGCCACCAGCGGCGATCACATCCGGGGTCGGAGCGGGATTAGCCTCGATTTCCGGCGGTGCCGCGGCCGCCGTGTCCGAAGACGCGTCGCTCTCCGTAGGGGCAGCGGCTACCGCAGCTACAGCCTCGGGCGGCTTGTCCGAAGGCTCGGCCGCCGCGCTTCCAGGGTCGGCGGCGTCGCCTCCTCCAGGGTTGAGGATGAACCAGGACACCCCAAAGCCGATCCCGGCCAGGACGAGGAACGCCAACACCCACACCACCCACGAGCTGCCGCGTTTGGCCGCAGCCCTGGGTCTCAGGACGGTCTCCGTGTTGCGCGCGACACGGGGCCCGGCAGCGGGGGCTTCAGCGGCATCACGTGCTTTTGGCGGCGCAACGGTCGACCTAGCGGTGGGTGGCTCTATCGAGCCAGCCGCGAGGTCGCGCACCGCCTGTCGGGTGGCGGGATCCCCCGAGAAGGTCGGGGACGGAGACCTGACACCCGACTTGTCACCTGCCCTGGCAGGAGGTTTCGGCGGCTGTGCGGCTCGATTCGCCTTGGGGGCCGGCATCTCCAGATCGTCGGGCATGACCGTCGCGGCTGGCTCGAGGTCCTCGGGCAACGTCGTCGCCCCCGGGTCGTCGTCCGTGGCCCCACCCGCCCGCTTCGCATACGGGTTGAGCGTCGCGATGTGGTCCTCCTCGTCCCGGATCTTCTTGGTCATCGGATCCTGCGGCCTGCGCGTGGTCATGACGCCTCCTTTTGAAGGACCTTATCAGCCGCGCCTCCGGGGGCCAAGGCACGTCCAGCCGACTATGCCGACGCGCTCAGGCCGCGGCCGACTCCCCGTCGGAGTCCTGGCCCGTCGCCTGGCTCATCCCCTGTTCACGCGCCTGGTCGTAGACGCCGGTCGCGGTCGCGACCTCTTCAAGGTGGTCGAGCATGGCGACGGGGTCCTTCATGACGAGGCAGCGCACACGCAATCCGGCGTCGGTCGGAAAACCCTTCAGGAATCGTGAGAGCATCATGCGCATTCGGCCCGGCGCAACCACCGGCGGGTAGATCTCGTCGAGCCAGCCGCGATAGAGCCTCAGCGCCGTGACCACGTCGCGCCAGGTCGGTGCGATCGGCGCCTCGCCCGCGCAGACCTGACCGATTTGTTTGAAAATCCAGGGATTCGTCACGGCGCCTCGCCCGACGAGGATGCCGTCGCAGCCGGTCTCGATGAAGCGGCGACGGGCGTCATCGGCGGTCAGGACATCGCCCGAGCCCAGGACAGGAATCCTGGCGACCCGCTTCACCGCGGCGACCGCACCCCAGTCCGCCTCGCCCGTGTAGAGCTGCATGCGTGTCCGGCCGTGGATGGCGATGGCCATGGCGCCGTTGTCCTCGGCGACCCTGAGGGTCTCGAGATGGTTGATGGTGTTGTGATCCCAGCCGTTGCGGATCTTCACCGTGACCGGGATCGAGACGCGGCTCTTGACGGTCTCCAGGATCTTCGCGAGCCGCGGAAGGTCTCGCAAGAGGCCCGCCCCGCCGCCCCGACGGCAGATCTTGGGTTCGGGGCAGCCACAGTTGATGTCGACCATCTCGGCGCCGGTGTCCTCGACCATCTGCGCGGCTTCGCCCATGAGCTCGGGGTCGGAGCCGTAGAGCTGCAACGAGACGGGCCGCTCCTCGGCGTGGAAGGCCATGCGGATGGCCTGGCGCATCTGCCCCTTCGTCAGCATGTCGATGGAGATGAACTCCGACACGAGCAGCCCGACATGCTCGCCCGAGCAGTGTTTGACGAGGCGACGGAAGGGGGAGTCGGTGACTCCGCTCATCGGAGCGAGTACGAGCCCCGGCGACACGTCGACGGCGCCGACACGATAGCCCGGAAGGCGGAAGGTCTGAGGAGTTGTCGGCAGGGGCAGGCTCGAGAGCGTCATGGCGGCGCGGGATACAGGCGGGCCACACGATGGTCAAGCTCCAGTCGCGTTGCGTCCCCTGATGGGGACTCGCCCCGCCACCTGCCACCGGTAGGCGACCCCTGGACCCTTAAAGAAATCGAGCTCCATCGTCGTCTCGCCGGCCGTCACTCCTGGCGCGGGACGATGGAGCTCATGAACTTCTCGGGAACCCTTTGAGGGGGGCCTCCGTGTCGAGGAGTACTAGAGCAATCGGCATGCCAAGAGCTCAAGGCGGCGTCCCACCGCCACAATTCTCCGTGGGAGACCACGGGAGGTCGCCCCCCAAAGAACACGTTCCTATCGAAAAGCGCCGGAATTCAAGCGCTGTGAGATTCGGCGTCGTTCACGCAACGCTCGGCCGGCGCGTGTAGAAATCGTTCACACCCCGGACATCGATGTCGCAGACCCTGTGAAGCTGGCCAATATGGTGGGCTCGCGTCTCAATCTGGCACCCAATCTGTGACAATTGTGCAGCCGACCGAGCTTCTGCTCGGAAGCGATGACAGAGAGGCACACCTGCGTTCGAGCGGGTTTAGCCGCCCATCGAGAAGGGTGCTACGACACCCCCGAGGCGTGGAACGGCGACCCTTCGGTGAGCCGCGCGCGCCCTCGATTCGGAGTTGGCAATGACACTCAAGATCCTGCTGGTCGGCGCCGGAGCCGTTGGAATCTCTTATGGATTCTACCTCGCCAGAGGTGGCGCCGAGGTCACCTTCTTCGTGAAGCCGCACCACGCCGAGGGCCTCAGCGCCGGCTCGACGGTCTACTTCCCGAAGAAGCGTGGGGTCCGCGAGCCGGTCGTGTTCGCGGCGAACGCTGGGGGGCAAGGCGAGGCGCAACCCGGTGGCTACCGCGTCGCCACGACGCTGGACGAGGTCCGTGCGACGGCCTGGGACGCGGTCTTCCTCTGCATGTCCGCGACCGCCCTGCGTGGCCCCTGGCTGGCGCCATTCCTGGCGGCGCTGGGTCCTTCGACCACGCTGGTCATGCTGACGCCGGGGGCCGAGGACTTTGCCTTCTTGTCACAACACTTCCCGGCCGAGCGCATCGTGGCTGGGCTCATAACACTCGTCGCCTGGCAGTCGCCGCTGCCCGAAGAGGCCCCGCACCCGCCCGGGATCGCGGTGTGGTTTCCGCCGCTTACGAAGCTGCCGTTCTGGGGGGCGCCGAGCCTGACCGGCCCCATCGTCGCGACGCTGAAGGCCGGTGGGGCCCCCGCCAAACATGCCGGCGCTGTCGTCAAGCCTGGCGGCACCGTGGCTGGCGGCATTCTCACGTCCCACATCGCCGCGCTCGAGGGGGCTGGCTGGACCTTCGCAGGCCTCTCGAAGAGCCCCCTCAGAAAGGTTGCCGCACGGGCTTCGCGTGAGGCGGTCGTGGTCCTTGCGGCCCATCAGGGGATCCGCCCGCCGCTGTCGCGGACGTTTGTGAGGCCGTGGCTCATGGGCGCTGGCCTGAGGCTCGCGGCTTGGCGAATGCCCTTTGATTTCGAAGTGTACCTTCGCTACCACTTCACCAAGGTCCGCGACCAGACAGCGTTCACGCTGGGCGAGCTGGTGAGGCTCGGGCGCGACAAGGGCCTCCCCGTCGAGGCCATCGAAGAGCTGCGGGGCACAGTCTTCGGCGCTGGCTAAGCCAGGTCGCGCCCCGTCTCAATCCGAGACGAAGGCTTCCGCGACCGCCTGGACAAAGAGCCTGCGCAGCCCTTCGGGGTCGTCGACGTGGACCCAGTGGCCTGCCTCGGCGAGCGTGTGGACTTCGACCCCCGGCATGGACTGCAGGCGCGAGACATCCTGTTCCGAGACCCGGTCCGAGCGCCCACCGCGCACGACGCCGACCTTTGTCTTGGCCGCAACCGTCGCGACCATCGCCCACGCGTCCGTCGCGAAATAGTCGCCGATGAGCGCCTCGATGCCGTCGAGGTCGAAGCGCCAGCGATAGCCCTGGCCGGCCCGCCCCTCGACATTGGTCGTCATCCACTGCGCTAGACCCAGCGAAAATCCACGGTCCCGCAACGTCGTGACCAGCGCCTCCCGGCTCTCGATCGGTACTGGGATCTCGCGCAGCGCCGCGATGACCCGCGCCACGTCGTCCCCCGTCGTCGCATCATCACGAGACGCGCCTGCCGAGACGTCTTCGGTCGATAAAGAGCTGTCGAGGAGCCAGACCCCGCGCGGAGCCGTCCGGCCGGTCGCCACCAGATGGTCAGCGTGTGCCAGGACGACCTTGCCACCAAACGAGTGCCCGAGGCTCAGCGTCGGCGTGACGCCGAGTGAGTCCGTCAGCGCGACCAGGTCTTTCGCACACGCCTTGACCGTATCAGGCAGAGGTGGGCGTACCACCGAGGCTGCCGAGCCGCCATGATGGCGCAGGTCGACGAGCAACCATCGCACCGTCGCCGCCAGCGCATCGGTCTCGACCAGCTTTCTGACGAATCCGCGCCAGTTGCTCGCCGAGCCGAGGATGCCATGGGCGACGAGCGCCACCCGGTCAGGATGGACGCTCGCCGTGGCGACCTCGATGAACGTTGGGAGAAACCCGCTCACACCTCGGCGGCCACACGCTCGGTCGCACCCTCGAGGAGGCGTGTGACCTGGGTCACGAAGCTCGCCGGGTCTTCGAGGTGGCTCCCCTCACTCAACAAGGCCTGCGCGTAGAGGATCTCCACCCAGCTCGCGAGCTCGGGGTGGCTCGGGCTCTTCTCGGCGATGCGCGCGATGGCCTGAAGGATCGGGTGGCTCGTATTGACCTCGAGGATCTTCTTGGTGCCCTCGAAGCTCGGCTGGCTCGCCTTCATCAGCCGCTCCATGTGGGCGTGCATGCCGTTCTCGGGGACGACGAGGCAGGCCGGCGAGGTCGTGAGGCGCGATGACTCCTTCACCTCGGACACGCGGTCAGAGAGGATCTCCTTGAAGCGCAAGAGCAACGCCTGCGCCTTGGCCTTGTCCTCCGAGTCGAGCTTGTCTTCGCCTTCCGCCTTGACGGGCTCGAGGTCCAGATCCGCCTTCATGGCCGACCGCAGCTCGATGTCGTCGTAGTTGCCAAGCCCCTGGATGGCCCACTCGTCGATGGGGTCCGTCAGCATGATGACCTCGTAGCCCTTGGACGCGAGCGCCTCGATGTGTGGGCTCGTGCGGGCGGCGCGGTCGGTTTCGGCGATGATGTAGTAGATGGCCTTCTGGCCCTCGAGCATGCGGGCCTTGTAGTCCGCGAGCGACACGAAGCCGTCGCCCGACTTCGTCGACTTGAAGCGCGCGAGCTCGCCGAGCTTGTCCTTGTACTCGGGCGAGGTGTGGAAGCCCTCTTTCAAGACCGCGCCGTAGGTCGTCCAGAACTCGATGTAGTCGTCCGGCTTCTCGCTCGCGAGCTTGGCGAGCATCTCGAGCGCCTTCTTGCCGATCTGCTTCTTGATGCTGCGAACGACGCCCGAGTCCTGCAGGATCTCACGTGAGACGTTGAGCGGCAGGTCGTCGCTGTCGACGAGCCCGCGGATGAAGCGCAGGAACGTCGGCAGCAGCTCACGCACGTCGTCCATGATGAAGACACGCTTGACGTGCAGGCGCACGCCACGGTGCTGGTCGACGGCGTAGAGGTCGAACGGCGGCTTCTTCGGGAGGAACAGGAGCCCCGAGAAGAGCTGGGTTCCCTCGACCTTGAAGTGGTTGTAGGCGAGCGGCGCCTCGAAGTCGTGTGTCAGGTGGCGGTAGAAATCCTCGTATTCTTCGGGCTTTACATCTGCCGGCGTGCGCTGCCACAGGGCCGTGGCCCGGTTGACCTGCGTCCAGTCGAAGTTCTTGACCGGCTCCTTGCCCTCCTCCGGGTTCTTGTCCCAGCGCTCGGTCCAGAGGCGGATGGGGTGCGAGATGTAGTCGGAGTAGCGCTCGATGAGGCTTCGGACCTTCCAGCCCTGCAGGTACTCACGCTTGTCCTCGCGGATGTGCAGCGTGATGGACGTGCCGTGGTGCTCACGCTCGGCGCTCTCGAGCGTGAAGCTGTCGACACCCGCGGACGTCCAGCGCCACGCCTCGGTCGAGCCGGCGGCGCGACTGATGACGTCGACCTTGTCGGCCACGAGGAAGGCCGAATAGAAGCCGACACCGAACTGGCCGATGAGGTTCACGTCCTGCTTCTTCGCGGCCTCGAGCGCCTCGACGAAGGCGCGGCTGCCCGAGTGGGCCACGGTTCCGAGGTTCTGCTTGAGCTCGTCGTGGCTCATGCCGATGCCGAAGTCCTCGATCGTGAGTGTGCCGGCCTCCTGGTCGGGGCGCAGCCGAATCTCGAGCGGGGTCTCCGCGATGAGCGCCGGCTCGGTCAGAGCGCGGAAACGCAGCTTGTCGAGCGCGTCCGACGCGTTGCTGATGAGCTCGCGCAAGAAGATGTCGGGGTTCGAGTAGAGCGAGTTGATGACGAGGCGCAGAACCTGACTGACCTCGGCTTCGAAACGGTGCTGTTCGACGGACATCGATAGACTCCAGAGGGTGGGCACGTTCGTCCCACGACTCGTTAGGTGTGATCTGGGCGGTTGCCCCGCCGCGGGTGGTGACGCGCGGCGCATGCCCCTTAGACACCCGCAACGCGCCAGTCAATGGAGGCGTAGCCGAAGCGTCGCCCGAAGTCGGCCCGCGCGTGAAGGGCGATCCGAATCGTGGCATAAGGCGCGGACCGGGTGGCAGCGCGATCGGGTGCCCGCCGGACCTTCGTTGGAGAACGACGTATGCAGCACACCCTCCCCCACTTCGACACCGCGACGCTCCTCATCGTCGACATCCAGGAGCGTCTGCTGCCAGCGATGTGGCCAGACGACCAGGCGGCCGTGCTGAAGAACGTCTCGAACCTGGCTCTGGCCTGCAAGGATTTCGGCGGCCACACCGTCTACTCGGAGCAGTATCCCAAGGGCCTCGGCCCCACGGTGACCTCGCTCTCCGAAGCCCTGGAGGGGGCGACCCGGCTCGAGAAGACCGAGTTCTCGGTGTTGAAGAACAGCGCGGCGGAGTCGCTGGGCATCTCAGGCAACGTCATCCTGACCGGCATGGAGGCGCATGTCTGTGTCCTCCTCACCGGGCTCGACCTCATCGCGGCCGGCCATCGTGTCTGGGTCCCCTTTGACGCCGTGGCGTCGCGTCGCCGCGAGTATCGGGACAACGGGCTGGCGCTGCTGGAGAAGGCTGGCGCCACCATCATCAACACCGAGAGCCTCATCTTCGCCGCCCTCGGCAAGGCCGGCGGCGAACGCTTCAAACGTTTCTCGGCCCTCATCCGCTAGGCCCGCAACGATCCGGTATTGCAGACCGAGCCCACTCACGGAGCCGGGTAGACCCATGCTGACACACGCGCGGTCATCTCGAAAATCAAGGTTTCGAGACCGTGATCGAGGTCCCGTTGCTGTCGCCGTCGGGATCCGAGTTATGGACAGGCGTAGGTCGCTGCCTTGTCGGCCGGAATATCGGCGATCGCGTCGCCGGCCCCGGAGCAGCCGCCCTGAAACGTGTGATAGAGGACAAGCCAGTGGCCGACCTCATGCACCGCCGTGTCACCGAAGCCGTAGGTCCAGCTGCGCGCTCCCGGAACCGTATCCCAGGCGAGGATGAGGCCGTCGGCCGTGGGATTGCCGGCGTACTCCGACGGGAACGTCGCCCAGCCGAGGTAGCCGCCGCCGGCCGTCGTGTTGAGGTTGAGTGTGTCCTGGCCGCCGACGCGTAGGGCGTTCTTCAGGTTGCGCTCGTCGGTGCATCCCACGCGGGCCGAATCTTTCGAGGACGGGTTGGTCATCGGTGAGTCCGAGCTCCAACGCGGCCAGACCGTGATCACAATCGGCGGTGAAGAGACCGGCGGCGGCGAGCACACCGAGACAGCGCAACGAAGCAAGACGCGACGACTTCATCTCGACCTCCAAAACCCGCTCGACGCGACGGGCCGCGTGACGTTCGGCTTCGTCGTGAGGTGGCCGGTCGATCGCCCCGATCCGCTTCCCTCGGCAAACGACCAGGCCACAATCCTGGCGTCCAACATCCTGTGTCGAAAGGAGAATCGAACCCAGACTGCCACCCGGGCGCGCTCGAGCAGAATACACCCCTGGGTGCCGAGACACTCGCGCGGTCTCAGTCGAAGCGGGCCTCGCCCGAGCCTTCGCAGGCCGCGCAGACGAGGCGACCGCTGCTCACACAAAGGGCACACGCCGTACGTCCACGGCTCCCCTCGCAGGCGCAGGGCACGGCGACCTCGCCCCGACCACGACAGGTCGGGCAGCGCGGGCTGTCGATGCGGCGCAGGGTCCCGTGGGCCGTGCAGGCTGGGTCGGGGCATCGCACCATGACGGTGCCCTTGCCCGCGCACTCGGGGCACGGCACGTCGCCAGCCCCTGCACAGCCGGGGCAACGTACGGTGCGCTCACCCGCACAGACCGTGCAGGCGCGACGCGTCAGGGCGCGTAAGGCATCAGCCGCGGCCAGGCGGACACCGAGGTGTCGGTGTGGCGGGACGGGGCTCGAGGCAGATACGGTCACCAATGGCGCCGGCGTGCCCGGTGCCTGTGTTGTCGGGGACGTCGCCGTCGCCGCTGGGACCGGCGGGAGCGGCGTCACGTTGCCGGCGGGCGTCGCGGCATCACCACCGGGCACGACACCGAGAGCCACCTGTTCGAGCCACAAGGCCAGGTGCTCGGCGCGGAAGACCGAGATGAGGCCAAGCCGCTGCGGCAGCAGATCCGAGGGCAGGGCCTCGATGAGGAGGTCGAGCGCGTGGGCGATCTCGGGCTCCGCGGTGGGCGAGCGGTGAAGGCCGAGCCACGGCTCGAGGCCTTCGACGGTGAGGGTCTGAGCCTGCTCGACCGCGGCCACCACCGCACTCGTCGTCGGTAGGAGGCCATGCATCGCGAGCCCGTCGCGGGCGGTCTGCGCGACCCTGTATTCGGCGTCGACCGCCAGGACCACCAGGTGATCGACGGCGACCTGGGTCGAGACGCGCCAGTAGGACAAGGCCAGCGCCGCACCGTGCCGGCTCTCCCACCAGGCGTCGGCCATGAGGCGTTCGATGACGGGCAGACCGACCGGGCCCATCCGGCCAAGCGCCCGGGCCACGACATCGCGGTCCTCCTGGAAGGGCGAGTGCAGGCCCGCCGCGATGGCCTCCGCGGCGGCCACCGTGCCGTGGAGGACGAGGCTCGACAAGGCCGCCTTACGGACATCGTCGTCGTCTTCGAGGACGAGGTCGGTGAGCCGCTCGACGCAGCGCCGGGTCGCCTCGCCGAGGTCGACCAGGTCACTGGCCGGCGGGATGAAACGGAAGAGCGCCTGGGCCTGGGCTTCGCGTGCGCGCCAGCTCCAGTCGTCGTGATGGCCGTCGAGGGCGTCGACGACCCGGAACGCCGACACGTCGCACAGCCCGCGTACGAAGCGGGCGCGATGCGGGTTGGCCTGCCAGGTGTGGTCGGTCGCGCGCATGACGGCGCCAAGCCCGCTGGGATGTTCGGCCGCGATGGCGACGTCACCACGAGCCGCCGCGATGAGGGCGGCCTCTTCATATGACAGAGCGGGATCGAGGATCGACAGGGCTTCGAGGACCTCCATCCGGAAGACGTGGCCGCCAAGCCCCAGGGCCGACACGAGCAGCGAGGTGTCGACCTCGTCGGGCTCCGAGGCGAGCTCCTTGATGCGGCGCGCCGCGAGCGCCTGCAACGTGCGGTCATGTTGGTTCGCGGGCTGCCAGCCCCGTTGGACCAGCGCTTCGAGAGCTGCGAGCCGGACGTCTTCGTCGGGGTCCTCCAGCGTCGCTTTCAAGACGCTCTGCGCTTCCTCGCCTGGGATCGCCGAGAGCACTTCACACGCCGCGCGACGACGCTTCCAGCTACCGCGCGCCAGCGTCCGACGGATGCCCGCGAGCGCCTGAGAGCCTGCGTCCTTGGCCCGCTCGACGGCGTCCTCGAGCTCGTCGGTCGACTTGAAGAGGAGGCTATGACCGGCGAGCTCGCCGGCACTCGGACTCGACCCGGTCAGCTCGTGGAGGGCCGACAGGGCCGCGAGCCGCGAGGGCTCCTGGGTGTCGGACAAGGCCGCCGCCCGAAGCGAAAAGACGACCTCTTGAGCGCGCTTACGCGCGATGGCACGTGCCGCCCCCGCCCGAGCCGAAGGGTAGAAGCGGGTCTCGAGCGCGTCTCTCAGGTACATGACCTGCTCTGGACCGGCCAGGGCGCAATAGTCATCGACCGCCTCGTCATCGGCCCACTTCAGGCGGCGCTTGTAGATGTCCGCGAGCCCCTCGGCCATGGCCTTGGCAGACAGCTCACGCAGGGCCGCTGCGACCGTGCCCTCCAGGGCGCGATAACGCTTGGCGGCCTCGATGAGGCGTGGCCCGTCGACATGACTGCCGATGCGGCCGATGGCCTCGACGAGCGCGCGGCGCAGCGGGGCATTGGGGATCTCGAGGGCCTGCAGCAACGACTCACGCGCCTGGCTCCGGCGGTCGAGCGGGACACAGGTGGCGAGCTCGACGATACGTTCGCTTTCACCCGACCAGATGGCCACACGCAGCCGGTCGAGGTCGTCGCGCGCCAGGGCCTGGGGCGGCAGGGCCACGACGTCACCGGGCGCCTTCGGGCGGTCCGCGGCCGACGACAGACGAAGCGGTATGGCCCGCGCCAGCGCCTTTCGCACCCCGACGTCCGGGTGGTCGGAGTAGGCCCGACCGAGCGCCGTCTTCATGTCTTGCGGGACCGCTTCGGCGACCCGCTCGAGCAGGCCGAGCACGAGCGACAGCACCGCCGGCGAACGCTCGCGCAGGAGCGCTGCGGGAGCCTCCAGCTTGTCGCTCTGGCCCGGTACGGGCTGGATCCGACCCGCTAGCAGTGCCTGGGCAAGGGCTGCCCGCACAGGCGGCGGGCACGCCTCGAACGAACGATGCATCGCTACGAGCAGCGACTGGCGCGTGACCTCGGGCAGGCACGCGAGAAACGCCAGCGCGTCGTCGACCTCGGGCATGAGCGAGATGGCCACGAGAAGCTCGGTAGGCGAACCGAGGAGCCGCTGCGGGTCCGAGCCCGTCATGCCCGACACTGCACCTACGGCGCTGAGCACCGCACGGGCCCACGTCGAGTCGTCCGCCAGGGCGGCGCCCGCGAGCCGCGTCAGACGCGCGAGACCCGGCACACACAGCCCGTCGCCCAGGCCGAGCACGATGAGGTAGCGGGTGAGGGCCGACGTGGACCGGTGGACGAGGGCCTCACGCATGAGCAGGCGCGCGCCTGGGTCACCGAGCAGGGCCGCACGACCGACCGCATACGCCACCAGCGGCTGGCCGTCGTCGTCTCGCGACGCTGCGCGGCCGATGAACGCAGGTCCGTCGCCGCCGAGGCTGTGAACGCCAAAGCCGTGGTTGATGACACCTGGCCGGACCTCGGTCGTCGTCCCCTGCGCCGCCTCGAGGAGCGCGTCGGCCGAGTCGAGCCCCAGCGGAATACGGCCCATGAGGGCCCAGGCCACCGACGCCACGAAGCGTTGATGGCTCTCGCTCGTGAGCCAATCACCCCACAACGATTCGGTCAGGCTCGCCGTACCGACCCGCGTGGGCGGCATGGCGACGTGGTCGACGAACAGACGGAGCGCGTCGCGCTCGGCATTTCTTTCGTTTGATGTCGAATCATTGGGGCGTATCGCCGGGCCTTGCGCTCCAGCAGACGAGCCGGCCGGCCGCATGAGCAGCGCCAGCAAGCGGCGGGCGCGGGCCAAAAGCGACAGGCGCCCCAGAATCGAGTCGAAGAGCGCCTCGGAGTTATCCTCGCCGGTCCGCGGGCCTGCCGACGCGTCCGGGTGGATGAGCGCCAGGGCCAGGACCCGCTCGTCGGCCCCGAGGACGGCGACCGCCGGCTCGAAGGCCTCGGACAGAGACCGACCGGGCGCGGCGCTGTGCTCGGCCACCGCCCTCCACACCGCAGCGACGCTGCGTGAGAAGGACTCCGGCACCTCGTCGACATCCCCGGTCTGGTCGAACTCCACCCCTCGTGTGGACCACGGGGGCGGCCCGCGCGTCAACGCCACCTCCGCAAGTCGGGCGGCCGGGAACCCCCGTCGACGAGGCGCCCCACCCTGCTCGGCGGGCAGGCGCGCTCGGCTGCTGCCCGCTCGGGCCTACCCAACTTCAGCCCGCGGCTGCGGCTGCGGGTGCGGCGGCCGGCGTCGGGCCCGGCTCGCCCTTGATGAGGCGGCTCTCGATGATGTCGTCATCGAAGCGCACACCGTTGAGCTTCACGCACAGGTAGAACGCCTCGCGCTTATGCTTGCTCAACATGTCGTCGATAATCGGGTGCGCCTTCTCGGGGGCGATGCGCTCGATGGCTTCGACGTCCTCGTTGATGGCCCGCACGTGCATGACGATGTCGCGATACATCGTCGCGTGGGCCTCATTCCAGTGGATGATGATGAGGTTGGCGAAGAGCTCGTGGCCGGGGTCGGTGAAGACCTCGCGCGCAGCTATCTGCTTGATGCGCCCACGCCCGAGCTGGTCCGGTCGGTAGCCCTTGAAGTGCTTGAAATAGAAGGCCTTGTCGGACTTCGCCACCTCGGCGACGAGGCGCTTCGGGTTCACGTGACGAAGGATCTCGTCGAAGTGGTCGGTCACAGAACGCAGGGCTTGGATCGGCATGACGAATCAGATCTCCTCACGGCCACATTGGCCACGGCGAATCGGGCGGACGGCCCGGCCGGGCGCGTACACTGGGGGAAAGCGCGGCTTCTTTCAAGCCAAGACTCGTGCCCGGACACCAGCGATTCGATCATCGGAGACCCCGATGGTCTTCGTGGGCACCTGTCGACTTCGACAGCCCCGAAACGCAGCGTCCAGCTCAGGGAGCGAACACGTGCCTCACCGGCTCGACGACCCGTTCGACGAGGCCGGGCATCAGCGCCGCCCAGGTGGACCCGAGGAGCGCCTGGGCCTGGGCGCGCACGTTGTCGATGCAGGCCGCGATGGCGCCCGACGCGTGCAGGATGTCGAGCGCCTCGGCGACCATGTCGGGGGACGTGTCGGCGCGAGGCGTCTTGACGATGGACAGGAGGCGGGCCGCGCGCGCCCGATCGGCGTTCTGGCTGGCCCAGGCGACGGGCCAGGAGATCTTGCCCTCGGCGATGTCGGTCGCGACCGCGTCACGCCCCTTGTTGCCGACCAGATCGAGCAGGTCGTCCTGGATCTGGAAGAAGATCCCGAGCTCGAGGCCGAACTGCCAGGCTGCATCACAAGCGCGGTCGCTTCCCGCTGCCACCCGCGTCCCGCCGAGCAGGCACGCGCCAAAGAGGGCCCCGGTCTTGCCGGCCGACATACGTTCCCATTGGGCGACGGTCGGGGACGGGCTCTCCTGCAGCTCGAACTCGAGCGCCTGACCTTCGACGATGCGCAGGATGGCCAGGTTGACGTCCGCGATGATGCGGCCGCCGATGCGCGTCGATAGCACCCGCGAAAGGCCCAACAGCAGCATCGCCGTGCCGACGTTGACCGCCTGCTGCATGCCGTAATGCGCCCATACCGTCGGCTTGCCGCGCCGCTGCGAGTCCCCGTCCTGCAGGTCGTCGTGGACCAGCGTGCCGTTGTGGATGAGCTCGAAGGCCAGCCCGAGCTCGAGCGCTTCCTCGAGCTGCGCCTGGGTCGCCCCGAGGTTGTGCGCGAGCAACGGCGGGAGCAGCGCACGAATGCGTTTGCCACCCGTCTCCAGGTGGTAACGCGCCGCCGAGAACAGCGTGCCTTCGCCAGCCGCTGCCTCGATGAGGCGCGCCTCCAGGCGTGGCAGAAAACGTTCACGAGCGGCCGTGAAACCCAGCGGCTCAGGCGCGAACTTGAGCCCGTCGAAGACCGTTGCGTCGCCCGAGCTCACCCGGCTTCTCCGACCCTTACGCCCGGCCCACCGAGCGGCCCACCGAGCGGTGCGATACGAACAAAACCCATACCTTTCAAGGCGTCCGTGAGGCGCACCAGCAGGTCGGGGTCGTCGGTCAAGGCCCACGCGCAGTCGCCGCCGCCAGCACCTGCCGTGCGACCGACCGCTCCGTGGTCTTCGATGGCGCCATTCAGCTGGAGCTGGCCGCCACCCATGATGCCGAGGTCGCCGATGCGGTCCATCGTGGCGAGCTCCTCCTGGACCTGGGCTGCGGCATCGAGGATACGATGCACCTCACCGACGCGGAAGGCGTCGATGAGCGTCACGGTCTCGGCTGCGAGGGGCTCGATGCAGGCTTCGAAGCTCTCCGCGTCCTCTTCACGCCAGGTCTCGACCCGGGCGAGCAGGTCGGTCGTCGACGCTGACCTGCCGGTGCCAAAGGCCGCGGCGTAGAGGCCTTCGGGCCAGGCGATCCGTTCGATACGGGCGGCCGTCGCGTTGTGGCGCCCACGCGCGAGCTGGCCCGGGTGAAAGACCACGAGCCCGCCGTGCATGGCGGTCGCGACGTCATAGCCGCTGCCGCGCCCACCCTGGGCCGCGCGATGGGCGGCGATGGCAACGTCGAGGTCGGGCGGACCGACCGCGCCGGAGATGCGCCAGAGCGCCGAGAATGCGGCCGCACAGAGCGCCGCCGAGCCGCCGAGGCCGGGCTTGAACTCGCCCACACCGAGCTGGCTGCGGATGGTGATTCGCCCCGCCGGCGGGATGCCGGGGATACGCGCCAACACCTCGGTCAAGACCGGGACATGGTGCACCGGGGCGTCGACGAGCCCCATACCCTCCGAGGTGACGACCCACCGGGCGAGCAGGGCCGATGGCTTGCCGCCGCTGTTCGAGGCGGGCGCGACCGATCTCAGGAGACCGTCATCCGGGTCGAGCGCGTCGACCTCGACCTCGAGGCGGCGGTCGACGGCAATCGCGAGCGCCGGCGCGCTGCGCTCGGCGACGACATACTCGCCGGCCAACATGAGCTTGCCGGGGGCACTGGCCACGACCGATGCGCCGACGCCATCCCCGGGGGTGCTGGCTGGGCGACTCAAGAGGCGCCTCCGGACTTTGGATTAGCGGGATGTGGGTGATGTGGGTGGCGCAACGGCTCGGCGGGCGCGCCGTCGTGGCGGTCCCAGAGTGTGCTCAGGTCGGTTCGGTCGCGCACGTCGAGCTCGTCGGGCAAGCGGATGATTTGGGAGACGGCGCCATCACCCGGAGCCGCTCTGATCGTATGCGCCACGCCCGGGATGGTCGTCAATCGCAACGCGATGGTCTCCGCGTCTGCCGGACGGCAAAAGATCTTTACGTTTGGCCCGGCGTCCAGCGTCGCCCCACACACCAGGCCGTCGCGTTTCATGGCGTCGACCTCCTGCAAGACCGCGAGTGACGCCGGAAACCAGTAGAAGACGGGCGGGTCCGCGGCCATCGCCGACGCGTGCATTCGCCAGGTGGAGCGCTCCATCAGGTGGATGAGCGTCGGGAAGTCCCGGGCCTCCACGGCGGCCAACGCCTCGTGAAACGTCGCGTGCGCCTGTTCGACCCAGCCCGCAAAAAAGGGTGAGGTCCGCTGCGTCCGGTTCATGCCGTCGCGCGAGCCGATAGGCTTACGATCACGTGTCACGACCGCGACGACCACAGCCACGTCCAGACCGGTTCCGGGTGCGCCGTCGTAGTCAGGGTCGCGGGGCGGTGCGAGTGGGCGCGCGGCCGGTCCATCCCAGGCGACCCAGCCACCGAAGATGCTGCGTGAAGCGCTGCCGGAACCGATGCGCGCGAGCTCGGACAGGGCCGGCCTATCGGCGGCTGAGGCTGGGTCGAGGCCGGCCAGGCGACCACACGCGACGGCGAGGGCGGCCATACCGGACGCCGAGCTCGCAAGGCCTGCGGCCGTGGGCACGGCGTTCTCGCTGATGATCGAAAACGGCGACGCGAGGTCGAGACGTCGTCGCAAGGCATCGAGCAGGAGCACGGCCCGCGCCCTCTCCTCGCCGTCGAGCTCGCGTCCGGCGAGCACGATGCGGTCCCGCTCGAGCTCGGGGGCGAAGCGCGCCAGCGTGTCGGTGTGCAGGCCATCGAGCGTGAGGGACAGGCTCGGTACGGCCGGCAGGTTGGCTTCGTCGGGCGTCTTGGCAGGCGCCTTGCCCCAGTACTTGATGAGGGCGATGTTGACCCGGGCGCGGGCCAGGACCCAGCCGTCGGTGACCATGTCGGCGGATGGACGCACAGGGCGGGACACCCCAAAGACCGGCGGTGAATCGGCGCGGCTCATGCGGATGTCACCGTCTTGGGTCCAGGTGTGAAGCCGCTCGCCGGGGGCCCGGCTTGGTTGGATGTCGTTGTGAAGACCTGCACGGCCCCAGCCTGCCTCAGGACGGACTCGAAATCGAGCCCCTCGGGCCCGACGATGACGATGGCACCGCCAAGTCCCGCGCCCGACATCTTGGCGCCGTAGGCACCGGCCTCACGCGCGGCGGTGACCATCCGCTCCTGGACGTCACTCACGAGCCCGAGCGCCTTCAATGGAGTGTGCGCCGCATCGAGCGCGCGGCCAAGGGTCGGCCAATCGCCGGTCGTCAGGGCGTCGCGCACGACCTGGGCCAGCGCCACCGTCTCGTGCATCATAGCCTCGAAGGCTTCAGAATGTTTGGCCTTCCAGGCCGCAACCCCAGCCACCGCTTCACGCGTCGTGCCGTGACGTGGGACCACAGCCACGGTGAGCGGCAACGAAGCCGACGGCCCGGTCGCGCGAGCGCCAGGCTCCCCGGCAACAGGGTCACCCGCGATCTCCAGGGCCGAGACCCAGCGCCCACCTTCGAGCACGGTCGCGTTCGCCGCTCGTCCGTAGCGCGCCTCGAGGGTCGCTCGCCGCGCCGCGGCTGCGGGCTCTTCCTCGAACGAAGCAGGCCTGGTGCCCGCAAACCAGACCGGCCGACCGAGCGCCACCGTCATCCCATCGAGCCCGCTGGGATTGCCGTGGGCGATGCGCTCCAGCCGATGAATCGCTGCAGCGAGCTCGAGCCCGGCGGGCTCGGTGGGCTCGACGCCCGACGCCCTTCCCCATGCCAGGCTGAACGCCGCAGCCAGGGCCGCCGACCCGCCGAGTCCGGCGCCCAGCGGCAAGGGTCCGGCGATCTCGACGTCGATCGATTGAAAGACCTCTTCGAGGCCGAGCTCCCGCAACATCGCCTCGAGTCCACCGAGCCCGACCGCCGATCCGGATCGGACTGCCGTCGCTGGCGAAGACAACCGCGCGAGCCGGACCTCGATGTGAATCGGCACGGGGACGGCCAGGGCCGGCGCCCCGTGCACGACGAAGTGCTCGCCCACGAGGATAGCCTTACCCGCCGCTCGCCCTACCGACGGCAGGGCGAGCGCGTCAGACTGCCCGCTTCCGCTCAACTGCAGCCCGTCGTCCCCCCGCAGGTCGCACACTTGAGGCAGGTCCCGTTGCGGACGAGCGTCATGTGGCCGCACTCCGGGCAGGCGTCGCCCTCATAACCCTTCATGCGGGCGATGCTTTTGGCGTCGTCCCGGCCACGGCTCACCGCCATCTGCAGGCCACCTCCGGCGTGCACGGCCGTCAGGGCCTTGGCCGGGCGCTCCTGCGGACGAGTCGGCGGGGCCGACAAGTCCAGGTGCTCCGAGCGCGGAACCATCGCCGCGCGCACCGTCGCCGCAGCTTCCCCTTCCGAGAAGGCCGTCATCTGCGGTTCGCCGATTTCATCCACGCCCGGCCCCTGAGCCAGATCGCTCGGCTTCACCTGCGCCAGCTCATGGCGGCCCAGATAGGTCACCGCCAGCTCGCGGAAGATGTAGTCGACGATGGAGGTCGTCATCTTGATGTAGGGGTTGCCCTGCACGACGCCGTTGGGCTCGAAGCGGGTGAACAGGAAGGCGTCCACGTACTTCTCGAGCGGCACCCCGTGCTGAAGGCCGAGCGACACCGCGATGGCAAAGCAGTTCATCATGCTGCGGAAGGCGGCGCCCTCCTTGTGCATGTCGAGGAAGATCTCGCCCAGCGTCCCGTCCTCGTACTCGCCCGTCCGCAGATACACGTTGTGGCCACCGATGACGGCCTTCTGCGTGTAGCCCGCGCGGCGGAACGGCAGGCGGCGACGGCGCGCGACCCAGTTCTCGGCGATCTTCTCGGCCTGCTCGATGGGCGAAGGGGGTGCGATGACGACCGGCTCGAGGGAGACCTCTTCGCCAGCGTCCATGATGTCCTCATCGACCATGGTCGACAGCGGCTGCGAGAGCTTCGAGCCATCGCGGTAGAGCGCGTTCGCCTTGATGCCGAGCTTCCAGCTCAACAGGTAGGACTTCTTGACGTCCTCGATCGAGGCCTCGTTGGGCAGGTTGATGGTCTTCGAGATGGCGCCCGACAGGAACGGCTGCGACACCGCCATCATGCGGATATGCGCGTCGGCCGCGATGTAGCGCGTGCCGTAACGGCCACACTTGCTCGCGCAGTCGAAGACCGCGAGGTGCTGCGGCTTGAGGAACGGTGCGCCCTCGACCGTCATGCGCCCACAGATGTGGTCGCTCGCGGCGCGGATTTGTCCCTTGTCGAAGCCCAGCGCGCTCAACAGGTCGAAGGTCGGCTTGTCGAAGGTGTCGCGCGGGATCCCGAGCATCGTCTCGAGGAAGTCGTCGCCCACGGTCCAGCGGTTGAACGCGAACTGCAGCTCGAAGGCACGGTCGAGCTCGGTCTCGATGCGGTCGAGCACGTCGGTCGTGAAGCCCTTCTCGATGAGGGTCTCGCGGTTGATGTGCGGCGCGCCCCGGAGGTGGCCGGTACCGCGGCAATACTCGACGATGGCGTCGGTCTGCGACTGCGAGTAGCCGAGCCGCACGAGCGCCTCGGGCACACACTGGTTGATGATGCGGAAGTAGCCGCCACCCGCCAGCTTCTTGAACTTCACGAGCGCGAAGTCGGGCTCGATGCCGGTCGTGTCGCAGTCCATGACGAGGCCGATCGTGCCCGTCGGCGCGATGACCGAGACCTGCGCGTTGCGGAAGCCGTGGGCCTCACCGAGCTTCAACGCCTCGTCCCACGCGCGGCGGGCAGCGACGAGGAGGTTCTTGTCGCAGTGCTTGGGGTCGAGGCCGACCGGATAGATCGACAGCCCCTCGTACTCGGCGTCGCGCGCATTGTAGGCGGCGCGGCGGTGGTTGCGGATGACCCGCAACATGGCTTCGCGGTTCTTTTTGTAGCCCGGGAACGGCGTCTGCTCCTTGGCCATCTCGGCCGAGGTCGCATAGGCCACACCCGTCATGATGGCGGTGATGGCGGCACAGATGGAGCGCCCCTCGTCAGAGTCGTAGGGGATGCCCTGCACCATCAGGAGGCTGCCGATGTTGGCGTAGCCAAGGCCGAGTGTGCGGAACTCGTAGGAGAGCTCGGCGATACGCTTGCTCGGGAACTGGGCCATCGCGACGGAGATCTCGAGCACGATGGTCCACAGCCGGACCGAGTGCTGGTAGCCCTCGATGTCGAAGCTGCCGTCGGTCTTCCTGAACTTGAGCAGGTTGGCCGACGCCAGGTTGCACGCCGTGTCGTCGAGGAACATGTACTCCGAGCACGGGTTGCTCGCGTTGATGCGGCCGCTCTCCGGGCAGGTGTGCCACTCGTTGATGGTCGTATCGAACTGGATGCCGGGGTCGGCACAGCTCCACGCGGCGTAGCTCACCTGGTCCCACAGGTCGGCCGCACGCACGGTCTTGGCGACCTTCTTGTCGGTGCGGCGGATGAGGTCCCAGCTGCCGTTGGTCTCGACCGCCCGCATAAACGCATTGGTCACCCGCACGGAGTTGTTCGAGTTCTGGCCCGAGACCGTGAAGTAGGCCTCGCTGTCCCAGTTGGTGTCGTAGGTCGGAAAGAGGACCTCTTTCACGCCCTGGTCACCGAGCTGGATGATGCGCTGGATGTAGTTCTCGCTGATGCCCGCGAGCCGCGCCTCGCGGATGGCCTTACCCAACTCCGGGTTCTTCTTGATCTTGGTCGACTCCCCGTTCATCCCACGCTTCTTGGCGTCGACGATGGTCGCGAGGATCGCGTTGAGGTGCTTGCTGTGCATCTGGCTGCCGATGACGAGGCTCGCCACCTTCTGCTCTTCGAGCACCTTCCAGTTGATGTAGTTCTCGATGTCCGGGTGGTCCACGTCGAGGACGACCATCTTGGCCGCGCGCCGCGTCGTCCCGCCGGACTTGATGGCGCCCGCTGCGCGGTCACCGATCTTGAGAAAACTCATGAGGCCGCTCGAGCGCCCTCCGCCGGACAGCTTCTCGCCCTCGCCGCGCAACGACGAGAAGTTCGTGCCCGTGCCCGAGCCGTATTTGAAGAGGCGCGCCTCGCGGACCCACAGGTCCATGATGCCGCCCTCGTTGACGAGGTCGTCGCCGATCGACTGGATGAAGCAGGCGTGCGGCTGCGGGCGCTCGTAGGCGGTCTCGCTCGGCTTGGCGACCCAGCTCGTCACCGTCGGCCTGCCGCTGGTCTCGGCCGACGTCTCACCCGATTTTTCGGCCAGGGTCTCGGCCACGTACCAGTGGCCCTGCGCCGGCCCGTCGATGCCGTAGGCCCAGTGCAGCCCGGTGTTGAACCACTGGGGCGAGTTGGGCGCCACCATCTGGTTGGCGAGCATGAAGCAGTGCTCGTCGAAGAAGGCGCGCGCGTCCTCCTCGGTGTCGAAGTAGCCACACTTCCAGCCCCAGTAGGTCCAGCAGCCAGCGAGCCGCATGAAGACCTGGCGCGAATCGGTCTCACCGACGGTGCGCTCGTTCTGGGGAAGCGACGCCAGGACCTTCTGGTCGGGCACCGAGCGGCGCAGCCAGCTCGGCATTCCGGGCTCGTCGACCGGCACGAGGAAGCGGGGGACGCCAGCCTTACGGAAGTACTTCTGGGCGAGGACGTCGACCGCGACCTGGCTCCAGCTCTGCGGGACGATGACCGACGGGGCCGCGAAGACGGTCGTGCCGTCAGGGTTGACGATGCGCGAGCTGCGCTCTGCGAATGCAAGTGCTGCAAAGGGGTCGCGACCGACTTCCGTGAAACGACGAGTAATCTTCATCGAACGCCTCCGTTTTACGTCCTGACGACGGCTGGCTCACCAGCATTGGACTGTCGCGCGAGGTCCGGGGCATGTGCCGGCGCCGCGCAGAAGGGACTAGAGACCGGGGCCGCTTCGGCGTGCGGCCATGACTGTTCGAGGTCAGGCAGCACCTGACCTTCGGGTTCAACTCGTTACGTGGCGGGGCGTGCCCCGCGGGCAAATGGGTCCAGCGGGCCGACCACCCGACGTGAACTCTCGTTTTGTCGATTCTCTCCAAAGAAACAGGACGGTCGGGCCTCGGCCCTACCGCGACGTTCGATTCTTCTCGTGAACCGCGGGGGGCAACCCCGCTGGTTCGTGTGACTTCATTCGCCGATGCGGCCGGTCTCTGCTGTCCTCACTGTCCTCTCCGAAAGCCGCCTCGACCTGGGGCTGAG
Source organism: uncultured Myxococcia bacterium (assembly GCA_942493285.1). Classification (GTDB taxonomy): domain Bacteria; phylum Myxococcota_A; class UBA9042; order PHBI01; family PHBI01; genus WYBB01. The sequence continues at coordinate 1,791,050 of OW818691.1, read as the reverse complement.
CGTTCGGAGATCGTCGTCATGTTCCAGTTGTCTTTCGAATTGCGAACTTGGGTCCTCGGCTCTCCCGAGGTCACGAACGCATCCAAAACCGCTTTGGTAGGACCGTCAAAAAACCACCCCTACATTTCGTGGCGACGGGTGGTGCGAGCCACTAGATGTAGCGCCATATATGGGCAGGGGCCGCGTTGGCGAGGACCGGTTGTGGCACAAGCCGATGCACCTTGCCTCCCCCCGGACGTCGGTTTTTTCCAAGACGCTGAAAAGAGGCGCGTTTATCGGCAACCGTCGCGGCTACACCCCCAGTGACATCTGCAACTGAGGCCCTACAACCCGTTGGATCCTCAAAGCGATCCGCCACGTGCTCATGCGGCCTGACGCGGCCTGAACCGCCCGCTCGCGCCTAGGACGTTGGCCCATCAAAGCACGGTCCGAGGCGCCGAAACGGTCGGAGACATCGAGGTGCTTCCGGAGACATCGGGTGTGCTAAAGATATGAGCGCGCCGAGCTGATGGCGTGGGAGACGTCGTGAAGGACCCGAAGAAAGCGCAAGAGACCACGGTCGCGACCAATCGTAAGGCGCGCCATGAGTTCCAGGTCGAGGACACCTGGGAGGCCGGCATCGTGTTGCGGGGCAGCGAGGTCAAGTCGCTGCGGGACAGCACCGTCACGATCGGCGATGGCTACGTCGTCGATCACGGCGACGAGCTGTGGCTCATGAACGTCCACATCAACGAGTACCCGCAGGCCGGGCGCATGAACCACCTGCCGATGGCGCGCCGTAAGCTGCTGCTCAACCGCCGTGAGATCGACGAGATCTTGCGCCAGATGCACGAGAAGGGTCGCACCTGCGTCCCGCTACGCTTCTACTTCACGGCGCAAGGCCGCTGTAAGGTCGAGATCGGCACGGCAACCGGCAAGAAGCAGCACGACAAGCGTGAGGATCTCAAGACACGCGACGCCAAGCGCGAGATCGACCGGATCAAGAAGTCCAAGGGCAAGGACGACGATTGATTCGCCCAGCGACGACAAGAAGCCTGAGCGCTAACCGAGAACGGTCGCCCCGAGCGCAGCGCTGCGTTGCCCTGACCGGGTGCGCCTGCTAGGGTCTCTGCCATGAGACTTCTTATCGCTTCGAGCGCCCTCCTCCTCTCCCTCGCCTTCACCTCTGCCCTCACGCCCGCGCACGCGACGACCGTGCTGAAGGTCGACGTGAGCCAGATGACGACCATGTCAGAGTGGGTCGTTCGCGCCCGGGTCAGCGCGGTCGAGAACATCGTCAAGGCAGCCGACGGCGAAGGCCCCTTCACCGACGTGCACCTCGTAATCGACGAGGTCTATCGCGGCCCGGCCAACGCAGCCCAGACGAAGACGCTGGTCGTGCGCCTGATGGGTGGGGCGATGGACAACGGGCTGGCCATGAAGGTGCCGGGCATGCCGCGCTTCAAGGTCGGCGATGAGGCCGTGCTCTTCCTCGAGAAGACGGCGTCAGGCTTCGTGCCCTGTGGCCTCGAGCAGGGCGTCTGGCGCATCATCAAAGGGCCGTTTGGTTATGAGGTCGTCCAGCAGACCGTCCTCGACCTCAACCTCGTGACACGTTCGGCGGACGGCAAGCTCACGCAGGAGGCCCACCACGGCCCACAGCGCGCTTCGAAGCTGCTCGGTGTGCTGGCCGCCGAGATCCGGGCCGCCACCCCGCGCTGAAGCACCGTCGCGACACACGCTGATTGGCGGCCGGCGACCAGACGTTCGCTGAGCCTGGCAAACGAAGGCCACGAGAGGCCTCCGATTGCAACTCAGTCTTCGAGGACCTTGACCACCGGCTTCTTCGCCGGAGCCGGGTCGTCTTCTAGCAGCTTGACCGTCGGCTTCTTGTCGGCCGGCTTCTTGCCGTCGGAGCCAGTGCCCGTCGCACCCGGGCCGTCCTCGAGCAGGCGGACCTGTGGGCGCTCCGGCTTGTCGGGGGTCTTCACCGGGTCGCTCGGCAGCGTATTCGTCGGGTTGGTGTTCGGGCTCGAGATGTTGGGGCGCACGCCCCCAGGGCTCTGCTGCGGCGGGGTCGTGCGCTGCAGCGTCTGGGGTGGGCGATTGACTGCGGCCGCCTGGCGACGCGCCAGGGTGACCTGGGTCGGGGCGGCGCGGCCCTGCAGCGAGGGCTCCGCGGGCACGACGATCTCCACGGTTTGCGGCACGTGGTCCGCGAGCGCCACCTCGAAGCGGTGGGTCCCTGGCGTCAGATAGACGGTGAAGGGTGTGAGATGCGACAGGTCGCCTCCCGGCGAAACGGGGGCACCCGGCGAGCTCGGTGGGCTCATCGCCGTGCCCCAGGTTTTGACCGACGCACCGGGCGGCTGCGACGTGATGGTGACGCGCTCAGCCCCAGGGACCATGCGCGCCTCGGCCAACACCGCGCCTAGAGCACGACCCGCATCGCGGGCATCCGACGAGGTGGTCCCACTTGGCGTCGGTGGCGCGTCACCTGGTGCCTTCACGGGCTCTTGTTGTCCCTCGACCTCGACGCGTTGCGGCGCCGTTCCGGGCGAGGTCGGCGCTGCCATCGGCGCGTTGGCCCCTGTCGCACCAGTTGCGGCCGGCGCGCCATGTCCGCCCGGCTGGGATGAGGTCGCCTCGTTCGGCGCCTTTTCGGCCGGAGTCCTCGCGACCTCGGTAGGCTGCGGCGTCGCGGACTGCGTGAGCTTCATGACCAGCGCCACGCCGCCAACACCGATGAGGAACGCGCCTGCGAGCACGGCGATGACCGTCACACGTTTGCGACGGCTGTCGCCCTCTTCGCCGAGCTTGTTGGGTTCGGTCTCGGACGAACGCGGTACCTCGGGGGCAACGGCCAGCGGCGAGCGGCTCGCCGGGTGACGCACGACCGCATCGTTCAGCATCCCTGCCAGCGACGAGCGGGAACCCCCACTCGTCGAGTGGCCCACGGCCCCGGTCGAAGACGGGCGCGAGAGGTGCTGCTGCCCCTGGGCGACGAGCGACGGCGAGAGCACGATGCCAGCCGCCTTACCATCGGGCGACGACTGAACGCCGTGAGCGCCAGCACCACCGGCCGACGGCAGGTTCGCGGTGGCCGACCGGTGGCCACCCTTGCCGAGCATGGCTGCGTCGACCTCGACCAGCGGATTGTGGTCCGGCCCGCCCGGACCCTGCGGGTACACGGTCTCAGGGGAGTCGCCGGCACGCCCTCCGGGCAGCGGAGGCGGCGCAGGCGGCGACGCCGACAAGGTCCAGAGCGGCCCCGGCAGGATGGTCGGCACCTGGGGCATCGAGCCCCGCTCCTGCGGGCTCGTGTGTTTGAGCGAGACCCGCGGCCGGTTCGAGCGGCGCGCCCGGTCGTCCGGGAGGTCCACCGTCTCGAGCGCCTTTCGCATCTCGGAGGCGCTCTGGAAGCGCTGATCAGGGCGCTTGCTCAGCGCCTTCATGACGATCAGCTCGAGGCGATCGGGGAAGACGAGGTCGGGCCGGATCTCCGTAAAGGGGCGCGGCGGCTCCTGCAGATGTTTCTGGTAGAGCTCGTAGCGGGTCTTGCCATCGAAGGGCAGCCGCCCGGTCAGCATGCGGTACATGACGCAGCCGAGCGAATACAGGTCGGTGCGCCCGTCGATCCGCGCGCCGACGACCTGCTCGGGCGCCATGTATTGAGGCGTCCCACACACCTGGCGCTGCTCGGTGACGAGATCCTCGAAGCCGTCGGAGTCGGGTGTGCCGTCTTCGGCGCTGGCGGTGTTCTCTGGATCCTCTTCGACGTACTTCGCGATGCCGAAGTCGAGGATCTTCACGTGCAGCGGGTCTTCGTTCTTGCGGCACAAGAACAGGTTGTCGGGCTTGAGGTCCCGATGGACCGCCCGCTGCGAATGGGCGTGTTCGAGCGCCTGCAGCACCTGATCGGCCACGTGCAGCGCGTCTGGGACACTCATGCCTTCGGGCCCGAGAATGTCCTGCAGCACCTGGCCGGCCAGGAACTCCATGACCAGAAAGAGCTTTCCGTCTTCGGAGCGACCGTAATCGTGGACCACGGTGCAGTTGGGGTGGTTCAGGTTGGCCGCGATCCTGGCACCGCGGGCGAAGCGACGGGCTGCCGCTTCCTCGGCCGCTGGCAATACCTTCACGGCGACGACGCGCTCGGTCCCGGTCTGCCACGCCTTCCACACCGTGGAGTCCATGCCGCCGACGCCGATCAGCTCGCGGATCCGATAACGCCCACCGATCAGCTGAGCCGACAGATCCTCGATGACACGCTGGCCATCCGAAGGGCATCGGGTGCGATACCGCGAGAACTTCTCGCCGCAGTGGGAGCAGATCCAGGTCACGTTCGTTTCACTCGCCCGGCTCGGAGTCCACGGGCCCGCGTCAGGCGCTCAGCGGGCGTCGCCGCATGGTGCTGCCGGGTGTTCATTGGCCGCCTCCACAAGCTCCGCCGGGCGGGTCCTGCAAGACAGCCTCGAAGGTATAGCTGGTTTGTCCGTCGTAGACGACTCCCAGGTTGGTTATCTGTGTGAGAGCGTTGTCGAAACGCCACATCTCGATCCCCGACGGGGCCTCCCCGGTCGTGGCGTCGAAGTCGAGCGGCCCCGACACGCCGACGACGTCGACCGTCGAGTCGACCGCGCCTGACAGGGCGGTCAAAGCAGTCCCGAAGCTCTGCACACCGACCTCGATGCGGTTGCCGCTCGACAGGCGGGTCAACCCCTCGGCCAGGGCGCGACCGTCGGGATCGACGTTGCCCGCCCCACGAGCGGCCGCATAGGCGAGCGCCACGAGGTAGGCCGCGTCGTACGAGTTGGCGGCAAAGGTGCCGGGTGGAGCCTTGAAGTTGGCGTCGTACTTGAGCGCGAAGGCATTGTAGAGCTCACCACTCGGGCTCGCGGGGTTGGTCCCGACAAGGGTGCACAGGATGGCCGAGTCGCTGATACCTGGCTGGCCGGCGGTCGTCCCGAGCAGCGCGACGTCGCGGGTGCCATCCGTCAGGATGAAGCGCAGACCCTTGCCAGACGCGAGGTTCATGAAGCCGACCCCGTCCTGGACGTAAGCGATGAGGATGACCGCGTCCGGCGCGAAGGCGATGACCTCGGCGAGCGCCTTGGCCTGGTCCTCGTCCTGGAGCGCCCCTACCTGGTCCGAGTAGAGGCGGTTCATGACCGTGTCGACCGTGCAGCTGAACGTCGGCGCGCTGCAGAGCTGCTGCTGGATGGCCGTCGCGAGGCCGTTACCGTAGGCGTCATTGCGGTTGACGATGGCGACCTTCTTGAAGTCGCGGCGCACGAGGTACTCGGCGATGGCGCGGCCCTGGACCGCGTCCGACGGAGCTGTGCGCCAGAGGAGCCCGTCGTCGGGCAGGTTGGTGATGGCTGGCGAGGTGGCCGACGGGCTAATCATCAGGATGCGTGAGGCTTTGGCGACACGATTGAAAGCCTCGATGGTGACGCCTGAGGCGCCGCCCCCGATGATGGCCTTCACACCCACGACGTCGGCCAGGTGACGGGTCGCGCGCTCGGCCTGATCGGCATCGGTGCCGTCGTCGCACGAGATGACCGCGAGCTTCTTGCCGAGCACCCCACCCGACTGGTTGATCTCGCTCACCGCCAGGCGAACGCCGTTGTCCATGGCTTCACCAAAGGCGCCGAGCGCACCCGAGCGGGGCAACAAGGTGCCGAGGGTCACGATGGTGTCGGGCGGGACGAGGCGAGGGTCCTCGCCGTAGAGCCGATCGCAGCCGCTATTGGGCTCGCAGGTGGCGCACGGCGCGGGTTCGACGAGGGCCTTCTTGACGCAGAAACCTTCGTCGCAAAAGAGCCCGGCCCCGACCGCCGCGCAGTCACCATCGGCAGAACACTCATCGTCGAAATCGAGCGCCGCCGTACAAGCGGTCGTGGCCATGGCCCCGAGGAGCCCGGCGAAGAGGACCATCGCAGTCGCGGTCGACATATGCGGCCTCGTCCCCATCACAAGGAGCCTCCGAGGCTTAGGCCTGCGCCGCCCGGGATGAAGAGGGGCTCGAACCGAAGCCCGACCGCGTCCACGCTCGACTCCCCTGCCCCGCCGTCATCGAGCAGGTACCACACGAAGCCGCCAGCCGCCGTCAAAACCCCTGTCACCATCAGGAGATCGGCGACGAGCGCCTGGGTCTTGCCCGCGCTCTGGAAGTCGCGCTTGGCATCGGCGGTCGTCGCGGCTTTGAAGTCGTCCTCGGTCGAGCTTGCGACGAAGCCCATCGCGACCCCACCCAGCAAAAGTGCGCCACCGGCCCCCATGACGATGATCGGTCCGAGCTTGAGCGGAGACGAAGGCCCAGGGTCGGGATCGGGATCGCCCGGTGGCGGGTCCCGCGGCGGTGGGTCACGCGGCGGAGGGTCCTTCGGGGGCTTCACCGCCGACTCGGCCTTGATGGCGGCGATGCGCGCCCGGGCCTTCTCGACCAGGGCCGCATCGGCGTCCGCCGAACGGGCAGCGCGGTCGTAATACTGGCTTGCGAGCTCGGGGTCCGACAGCCGGCGATCGTAGATGAACGCGACGTTGTAGAGGATGTTGGCCGAGGGGACGGCCTCCCAGGCGTCGAGGTAGAGCCGGATGGCATCGTTGAAGCGCCCTTCGGAGAAGGCCGTCTCGGCCCGGCTCGACAACCACTCGGCGCGCGCGGTCGGCTCTTTGGGCGGGCTCTCTCCCGCGTGGGCTGGGGCGGACACGACGAGGGCGAGGGCGCAGACGCACCACACACACCACGACACGAACCGGGACTTCGAGGTCGGCTCGCAGTGGGGCTTGGCTTCGGAACTCTCGTTGCCCAGAGGCGTTCGCGGTGGCGAGCGCATGGGAGACATTTGACGCATGATGACCACCCGGTCGCGTACCTTAGTGGAAAGGTCGCCGTTGCGCAAAGAGTCAAGGACCTGCATTGGCCAAGGGCCCTGCCCGGATCAACCGCGCGATTCGTGAACGCCGATTATCTGGGACTCGGAGCCGCCGACGCTCCGGGACGAATGGTCGCGACGGCGTTGAAGTCAGGGATCCGTGAACGCGGCGAGCGCCTGGTCGGGTCGAGCAGGGCGTTGCCCTCGGGCCAGTGGACAGCCACGCTCGACAACGCGATGTCGGCCGTTCGCGCGCGCCCCGACATGCTGCCAAACGCGGTCTCGAGGATGACGGGTGCGCCATCTTCGAGGCCCAGGCGCAAGAGATCCCGGGGATTCATGAAGACCTCGTCGCGATGGGCGCCGGTGATGCGGTCGAGGTCGTCGTGTACGATCGAGTTGAACTGCTTGCCGCGGCGGGTCGTGACGAGAAAGTGCCCTTCAGGGATCTTACGCTCGGGCAGAGGCACCACACCGAAACGCGCCCTGCCCGACGGTGTCGGAAAGGTTGGCCCGTCGCACAGGCGCGCCCCGCCGTACTGGAACTGATCACCCTTCTTCTGCAGCCGCTCGATGCCCGCGTACATCGGGACGACGCGGCCGATCTCGCGCCGCAGCTCGGGTGTTGCCGGAGTGGCGAGACGGTCTGCGAGCTCCGGGCGGACTCGGCGGGCGAGCTCGAAGAGGACCTCACCTTCCCAGCGGGCAGCCGGCACACGTGGCCCTGGGATCTCCGGGCTGAAGATGAGGCGGCGCTCGGTCGAGGTCTGGGTCACGCCGCCCGGCACCTCGTAGCGGGTCATGGCGGGCAGGAGCAGGACAACACCATCCTCGGCTTCGGGCGCGATGAACATCTGGCGGGTCAGGACCAGATCCTGATGGATCCGCACGGGGATCCTGGCCAACGCACGCTCGACGCCGGCCGGGTCGGGCATGACGTCGGGGAAGTTGCCACCCACGGCCCAGAAGACGTCGAGGGCGCCGACGGCGGCCGCATCGAGCAGGTCGGGCAAGGCCAGGCCGGGCACCTCGGGGACGGCGAATCCCCAATGTTCCGAAAGCCTTCTGGCGTTGTCGGCATCGACGGGCACACCGCCCGGGAAGGCCGTCGCATACGCGCCCATCTCGGCCCCACCCTGCACGCCCGAGTGGCCACGGATTGGCATCATGCCCGAGCCCGCCTGGCCGATGAAGCCGCGCATGAGCCCGAGGTTCAGGATCTGGTGGACCGCGTCCTCGCCGAAGACGTGTTGGGTCATGCCCATCGACCACACGAAGACCGCTTTCTGGGCGGCCCCGACCATGGCACCGAAACGCTCCATGTCTTCACGGGTGGCGCCTGAACGGCGCTCGAGGTCGGCCCAGGGGGCGTCGGCGACGACCCGGGCGACGGCGTCGAAGCCTTCGGTGTGCCGCGTGATGAACGACTGGTTCGTGAGGCCTGCCTCGACGAGGTACTTCATGGCGCCCGCGATGAACGCGATGTCGCCGCCGATTCCGACCTGGAAGAAGTCGGTCGTGAGCTTGGTGCCGAAGAGCGCGCTCTCGACGACGCTCGGGATCCAGTAACGCTCCATGCCCGGCTCACGCATGGCGTTGACCATGGCGACCCGGGTTCCTGCGCGGCGCGCGAGGTAGAGGTACTTCGTCGCGACGGGCTGGTTGTTGGCGACGTTGCTGCCAAAGAACACGACGAGGTCGGTGCCGATCCAGTCGGCGTAGGAGCAGGTCGAGGCACCGACGCCGAGCGCGTCTTTCAAGGCGAAGGTCGATGGCGAGTGGCAAATCCGCGCAGCGTTGTCGATGTTGTTGGTGCCGATGGCGCGGACGGCCTTCTGGGCGGCGTAATAGGTCTCGTTGGGGAGGCCTCGGGCGGTGAGGAAGAAGCCCGTGCGGTCTGGTGTGGTCTGGCGGATCCGGGCCGCGACCAGGGCGAGCGCGTCATCCCACGAGATAGGCGTGAAGCCAGCGTCCCCACGGCGCCGGATGAGCGGCTCTGGAATACGGCCCAGGGCACGTAGGTCGTGGTTTTTGAGCGAAGCGATGGATGGATTACGCCCCTTGAAGTGGGCCCGGTGTGAGGACGAACGGGCGGGCGTGTCGAGGTTTTTGAGCAGTTCCGAGGAGAACGGCGGGATGGTGTTCAGGCGCAGGAGGCGCAGGCGGATGTTGCAGAGGTGGACACCCGACTGGGTCCAGTCGCTCATGCCGGAGGTGCCGAGAGCGCAGCCGTCGCAGACGCCGCTCTTGAGAATACGCCAGGCGTAGGCGCGGCGGCCCTTGTTCTCACGGAAGGCGTGCCAGAGCTCACCGAAGTTGTTGGGCCGTGTGAGGCCTATGCCGAACGGGCGCGCGGACGCCCAGAGCGAGGGCCGCCAGAATCGTCCGGGTTTGCGAAGGGGCGTCGTCTCCATCTCTGGGGGCCTCTTGGGGTCTCTCGGGGGGCCGGGCTCCCGTTGTTCGGGGCGCTGCGCTAGCCGACGGCGACAAATACGGCCAGGATGTCTCTATGGATGAGGGCACAGACACACGCAAGGATGTTGGTCGGGTCGTGCCAGGCTCGACCGGGCCCGTCCGGCCCATCGGAATCGTGCTCGCCGGTGGGCGGTCCCGCCGCTTCGGGCGCGACAAGGCGTTAGCCCTGGTCGATGGGGAGCCGCTCGTGGAGCGGGTGCGAGGGGTCTTGAGGCGGGTCCTCGGCGAGGTCGTGGTGGTCGGTGGGGCTCACCAGGACATCGGCGACGAAGAGGTCGATGGAGGGCCGTTGTCAGCGGTCGTGTCGGCCTGGCGATGGGCGGGGCGTGACCGGTCGCTGGTGGTCGTGGCCTGCGACCTGCCCAACATGGACGAGGCCACCGTGCGCCGACTGGCGGCGCCGCTCGAACGGTGCGAGGCGCGTGTGCCGTTGGTCGCGGGCGAGCGTCAGTGGCTCGCGGCGCACTATTCGAGGGCGGCCCTGAGCCGTCTGGAGGAGGCAAGAAATCGCGGCGAGCGGTCCATGTGGCGGGCGGCGACGGGGATTGTTCTGGATGAAGGGGATGACGGCGAAGGGTTTTCGGAGCTCGCTCTGGCCGACGCCGACACCCCGGCGGAGCTCGAGCAAGCGTTGGCCAGGCGCGCCGTATTGGTGGGTCAGGCGAGCGAACCCGAGTAGAGGTTCAGGCGCCCGTCGCGGCAGAAGCCGATGAGGTTGAGCCCGTGTGTGACGGCGAGGTCGACCGCCAGCGCGGTGGGGCCGCCGACGGCGACCAGCGTGTCGAGGCCGGCGATGAGGGCTTTTTGGACGAGCTCGAAGCTGACACGGCCGGAGACCCAGAGCGTGAGACCGTGGAGCGGCAGGGCGCCCGCGAGGAAGAGCTCACCGATGACCTTGTCGACGGCGTTGTGGCGACCGACATCCTCGTGCAGGACGACGAGCTCGGTGCCACGGAAGATGGCGGCGCCGTGCACGGAGCCGGTCGCAGCGAAGGCTGTCTGGTGTGGGCGGGCGAGGTCGGACAGGCGGGCGAGGTCGCTGGCGCTGGCGGCAGGGGGCGCGTGGCGTGGTGGGATTCGTTGGTGGAGTGAGTCGAGCGTGGCCTTGCCGCAGAGCCCACACGAGGCGGAGGCGACGAACGCGCGGCGGGCGGCTTCGGGGACCACGACGCCCGGAGCGAGGGCGACATGGACCCGATTGCCGCGGCTCATCGGGTCACGACAGGGCTCGATCCGGGTCACATCCGAGCGCTCGACGAGGATGCCCTCTGCCAGCAGGAACCCCGCAGCGAGTGCGCAGTCAGCGGCAGAGCCAGTCGGTGACCGCAAGAGAACGGCGATCGGCAGGCCATCGACGACGATCTCGAGCGGCTCCTCGGCGGCGAGCACGTCGTCTCGCAGGCTCGGATGAGAGTTGGGGGTGTAGCGGGTGACCGTGCGGTGGGCGCCAGGGAGCGACACGGGGCGGGGCTCGGTCGGGGCCTTGGAACCGTCCGTCATACGAGCCGGAAGTGGGCGTCGGGGGCGAGCGGACCGGCCGAAGTATTCGGGTCGAGGGGCGCGTCTTGCAGGGTCACGGCGGCAGCGCGGCCGTCCTCGCAGAGCTTCTGTAGATGTGCGAGCGCTGAGCGGCGAGCGAGCGGAAGCAGGGCTGGGGCGAGCTCGGCGTAGGCCAGGCGGGTCAGCTCGGAGAGCGGCGATGGGGTCGTCGAAAGCGTTGCAAATACGCGCTCTTCGCGCATGAGCCGATGGCCTATGTAGTGGTTGATGAGGGTCTCGGGCGGGCGGATGGGGGCGCCGTGGGACGGTACGATGACCGAGCTCGCAAGGTCGCGGACGCGCTCCAGCGTGCGCAGATAGGTCGCCATGTGGCCGTCGGGCGGGTCGACGACGATGGTCCCGACCGAAGCGAGGAGGTCGCCGCCCACGATGAGCCCACGCTCGGGCTCGTGCAGTGCGATGTGGCCCGACGCGTGGCCCGGTGTGTGGTCGACGCGCCACCGGTCGGCCGTCTCGTCGGAGCCGTAGAGCCACTCACCGTCGGTGAGCGTGCGATCGACGGCGAGCGCGGGCAGGAGCTCGGCGGTGCGGGTGTGCGCAAAGATCGGCAGGCCGAGCTCGGCGCGAAGCCAGGCCGCGGCCCCGACGTGGTCAGGATGGTGGTGGGTGAGCACGATGGCGGCCGGCTTGCGGTCGGCGGCGGCGAAGACCGCGATGGCGTGCAGCAGGCGGGCGCGTTCGTCGGCGTGTGGGGTCGCAGGATCAACAATGAAGGGATGTTGCTGGCCAACAAAGACCGTGTTGGTCGCGAGCGCGGGTGGCAGGGTCGGCGTCCGCAGCGGCAGCGCCCACAGGCCAAGGTCGACGAACATGCCATCCGAGAGGGTCGGCTCGGCGGCGAGGCGGGCTGCGAAGGTCGAGTTGGCGCTCACGGTGGGGCCGTAAGCACGGGGCAGGTCTTGACGAAGTCCCAGGTCAAGTCGGCGAAGAGGGACGGAACGTCAGGGGTGTCCATGTCGGCCACGACCCCGAAGCGCGCGTGACCTTCGGAGGTCCACCCTTCGAAGCTCAGGCCCTCGAGCTTGAGTCGTGTCGGGACGCCTTTGTCGTCGACGATCGGCGCGATGTGGACCGTCGCGCCCGCAGCCAGCCCGTCCAGCCTGTCCAACCTGTTCAAATCGACGAGCCCGACACACGAGCCGACGACCTCGCCATCGCTGTAGGTATCGGGCGAAGCCTCGGCGCCGGCGAGGAAGGCGAGGCGCCCGTCGGGCAAGGCCGCCGCATCCGTGAACCCAAGCGGCACGCCGCCCAGCCGGCCGAGGTCGACTTCGCGGACGGCGACGAGGGTGGGAGTCGGGCCAAGCCCATCGAGCCACGCTACGAACGCCTTCAGCGACAAGGTGCCGATGGCATTGATGGCGCGAAGGTCTTCACGCGCGGCTCCGTTGCCGCGCTGAAACAGGTGGAGCCTGTCGTCAGCAAGGGCCGCGCCTTCGATGTTGAGCTCGGCTCCGGAGAAGTCGGTGCGGGCGCGCAGGTGCCCATAAAGCGGACTTCCATCAATGACTTGTATGGAGAGTTCCTCGGACATGACCACGATTCGCTGGCGCCCTGGGGTCGAGCCTGATCCAAAGGCGACAAGACGGCCGTCGGGAAGGGTGAGGCACGCCTCGAGATCGTTTTTCAGGTGTTTGTTGCCGCGTTCATCGCCAAAGGTGCGGACCCCGTCGGGGCCAGCGGGAAGCGGGACGGAGTGGACCACGTGGGACGAGGGGTCGACGAGCGCCAGGGCGTGCACGTCGTCCTGGACGACGACGCGCCACCCGCGCCAGAGCGCAAGGCCGCTGCCGGCGCGGACATGGCCAGGGAGGTCCAGAGCCGGGGCGGCGGCGGTGAAGCGGAGCGGCACCGCAACCCCGAGGCGGGCTGGGCGGTCTTCGACGAGAATGGCGGCAATCGGCGCGTTCATCGTTGCGGCTTCCGGGGCGGCTTCCGGGGCGGTGATTGTTGCGGCTACCGGGGCGGCTGCCGGAGCGTCAATCGTTGCGGCTATCGGGGCGGCTTCCGGGGCGGTCATCGGGGCAGTCATTGTTGCGGCTACCGGGGCGGCTTCCAGGGCGGCTTCCGGGGCTTCTATCGTTGCGGCTATCGGGGCGGTCATCGTTGCGGTCATCGGGCACTCCCGCTGAAATGAGGCGCGGCGCGGGCTCTGATGTGTAAGGGAGGCGGCTGGCTCCGGCGAGGGGTTTCCGTCCCACGGTCCAACTTCACACCGTGGACCGACGCCAACCCTTGACCCCTATAGAGTGCTCTGTTACTCACCCGCGCCCGCCCCGTGTCCCTGCATGGGGTCGGGACGACTCGCCCACGGAACACGACCGCGGCGAGCCGAATCGAAGTCGACATTGAACAACCCGGCCCCGATGGCCGACCACGAACGAAACGCGACTGCCGAGCAACGAGCCGGCGCCGCGAAAGACACGCGCCAAACCGCGTGAGGAGAATCGACATGCGAGCTTGCGACATCACCGGAAAGTCCGTCCACCTCGCCAACAACGTTTCGCATGCGCAGAACCGCACGCGTAAGCGCCAGCTCCCCAACATCCAGGACAAGCGCGTGTGGGTGCCCGAGGAGAGCCGCTTCATCAAGCTCTCGCTCTCGACCCGCGCCATCCGCACGATCAACAAGATCGGGCTGCGCGCCGTGTGCCAGAAGTTCGGCGTGAACTACGTCTCGCTGCTCAAGAACAACTGAGGCCTCGATGCGTTTCACTCATCTCAACGGGGTGAAACGCATGCCGCACGAGCACTCAGCCTGGGCTGGTAACCCCCTTCGCGACCTCGCGATCCGGCGTTCCACCAGGCGACGTGGTCGCGCTGTTCGATCGGGTGTGTCCTGGCTGTGCGGCCGCGTCGCGGCCCTCTCAGCTGTGCTGGGGGTGGCGATGTTTGCCGCCTGCCCTGGTCCCGCCTTCCAGGAGACCGGCCCGCAGAGCCGCCCCGCCGTCGGGCGCGCTCGCGCTGCCGATGCCTTCGACCTCGAGACCGTCGCGTTTCCGCGGCCCGAGCTGACGGCCGTGCCCCCCGACGTGCTGGCCGGCCGACCCGAGCCCTTCGTCGTCAAGCAACACGACGCGTTGCGAGGCGCTTGGCGACTGGTCCTGGAGCCCGAAGCCGGGCGCCCGGTGCGACTCGACTACCGCATCGCCGACGGCGTTCGATTGCCGGTCGAGGTCGACGAGAAGCTCCTCTGGAGCCTGCCGCTCGGCGACGCCGGCCAACCCGAGGGCCTTGTGATTCGTGAGGCGAATCAAAAACTTCGCGCCATGGTCTCGATCGACGGCGGGCTTGCGGAGCCAATCGGCCTCGACGTCGCGCCCGACTTCACCGCCGGCTCCCTCATCTACACCGAGGTGGTCGCGACCGCGGGCTGCCTCGTCTCGGTTGATCATCACCCGCTAGTGCTGCGCAGCGACGCCAACCAGGTCCAGATCCTGCCTGGCACCTCGCGCCAGGTCGACCTCCTCGACCCGGACGACCGGCCGCGGTTCGCGCTCGCTGAGGAAGCCGGTCAGGGGATCCCGTACGAGATGTTTGTCCTCGACGTGAGCCGCCCGACCCCGCGCAAGCTCACCGGCGACGACGACCGATGCCCACGACCGGCCCACGTCAGCTGGGTTCTCATGCTGCTACGCGGCCTCGAACCCGAGGCTTCACCGCAATAGAGCGGCGTCGACGATCGTGAAGCGGCTGGCCTCAGCCGAGATGGGCTTGGGCGCGACGCGGGGCGGCACGAAGAGGTCCTGCACGGTCATCCGGCGCAGCGGCTCCATGAGGGCCGCGTTGAGCACTGACAGAGGCCCCTTGATATCGCAGCTCTCGAGTTGTTGGCAGCGACCGTGGTCGTCCTGGCATTCCACGAGGTTCGTGTGCTCGTCGAAGAGCGAAAGCACCGTGATCAGAGGGATTTCCGACAGGGGGCGCGCGAGGCGGTAGCCGCCACCGCTTCCCTTGGCCGCCACCACGATGCCGCTTTTCTTCAGGCGCTGGAGCACCTTGGCGAGCAACATCTCGGGGATCTGGTAGCGCTGCGCGATGGCCCGGGCTGTCACCAGGTCGGGCGGAAGGGTGATCGCGGCGTCGATGGGCACCACCGCCTGAGCGCCGAGACCCAGCGCACGCGACGGCGCCGCGGAACCCGGCTGCTCCCGCGCCAACGAGCGCAGCGCGAGGAGCGCGTATTCCGTCTTCTTGGTGAGTCTCAACATCCGCAAGTCACTAGCTGCGGCCCGGATCGTGGTCAAGCATCGGGGTCCGCATTCGGCCTGCTCCCGGATTCGGCAGGCGACTGGGCCCGGCCGCGGGGGTACCTGGGGTCGATCCCGCGCAAGGCCCGCAACACGAGGAGCCCGGCCAGGCCGAGCTCGATGAGCGTCGCCAGCACACCACCGACCCACCCGAAGTCGAGGCCGCGGCCGCCGCGATAAGGCCCGCCGAGCCGGACGCCGGCCTGGAGACGAAAGACGTAGCGCCCCAGCGGGCCGGTCAGGCCGGTCGCGATGGCGACCTGGGACTCGAGCAGGTCGTCGGCGTCCCGGGCCATGAACTCGAGCCCGGAGGCCTCGCGGATCCGTGTGATCTCGGCCGGGGCAAGGCCCGACGAAGCGCTCCTCGTCTCGAAGAGCACCTCGCGGAAGGCGCGTCGCTGGTGCGCGTCGTCGAAGGCCTGAAAGACAACAAAACCCAACAAGATCAGGATCATGGAGATCCACTTCAAGGTCCGGCGATCGATGGACAACCAGCTAGCCAGCACCACGCCGGCCCAGCCGAGCGCGCCCCCGACCACCAGCCCGAAGAGCCCGAGCACCCAGAAGTGCCAGCTCGTGAGGCCGAGCAGGACACAGACGGCGACCGTCACCGCGATGAGCGCTGTCACGCCGAGCAGGCCTCGTGTCCAGGCCTTGTCGGGCCCGGACGAGGCCTCGTCGGTTCGAGCGTTCATCGACTCGAGACGCCGGCGATGACGGCCTCGAACAAGGCCACGTTCGGCGACCCGAGGACCGTCAGAGCCGAGCACACGACCGTGCGGTGGGTCGCATCGCCGTCTTTGGACCTGGCCTTGGATTGTGACGTGACCGCGTGCTCGCCCGCCACGACCCAGCCCTGGCGCGCCGTCGCGGTACCGCCGGCCGAGCCCGTGAGCAGACGTGTGGTCGGCTGTCGTTTGTCGAAGACCGACAAGCCGAGCCGCTCCGTGGTGATGCCCCTGGTCACGCCCAGCCCCAGGGCGAGCTCTGCCGTGTGCACTTCGAGCGCCTCGGCCGCCGTGGGTGCCGGTCGGTTCGCGTCTCGGCGATAGACGACGATGACGAGGACATCGCTGCCGTCGGTGAGCTGCAACAAGTCAGCACGGCCGCCGCTCTCGGGGATCTCGCGGACCTCACGCGAGAAGCCGGGAGGTATGGCGACGCTGACCCCTTCCGAGATGGCGACCCGTGGCCCGACCACTGCGCCGGGGCCAGCCGGTTTGGCCGCCGCGCCCCCGACGCCCGTCGGCCCCCAGAGGGCGAATAGACCGACGGTCGTGATGGCCAGCAGCGCCGAGAGAAAACGCGCAACGGCTCCGCCAAGGCCCCGGGCCAGGCCCGTCACGAGGCGCTCTGACCCGCGGCCCGTCTTGCGCCATCGGACTCGTGGTCGAGGACCCTGCCGAGCGTGCGGGTGACAAAGCCCTCCAGGTAGGTGCAGTGCTCCCGAAAGCCGAGTTTTTCGTACACCTTGAGAGCCGAGGCGTTCTTGCGCTCGACGTTCAGGGCCAAGAGCTCTATGCCCTCGCCGGTGAGCGCCTGGCAGAGGTGGGCCGTGACCCGCGTCGAGAGCCCGCGCCCACGATGGTCGGGATGGGTCACGATATTGCCGAGGGCGGCGATGCGCTCGAATCGGCTCGCCACGTGGATCCCCGCGACCGCGACCAGGCGTCCCGGGCCTTCGGCGTTGTCTTGTCTGACCCCATAATAGTGGCCGGTGGAGAGCTGGTGGGGCTCGAAGAAGCTGTCGGGGTAATGGGCGAAGAGCTCCATGATGTCGCCGGTGTCCCGGTGTCCCAGGCGCTCGACCGCGCCATAGCCGTTGCCCGCGTTATGCAGGGATTTGGCCGCCTCGTCGCGTGTGAACTGCGTCGCGACGAGAGCCATACGCACCATCGGACGCAGGCTGCCGAGCTCGAAGTGGCGGTCGAGGACGCCCAGGTGCTCGGGCATGAGGTGGATATGTGCCCGCGATGGCAGGTCGCTGGAAAACCGGGCGAGGATGGCCGTGAGCCCCGCGGCGGTGCCGTGGGTGATGATGACCGGCGCCGACAACCCCGTGTAGACCTGCAGGATGGCGGTGTCGCGCCCTCCCTCCGACGAGAGATACCAGGTGCAGTAGCCGGCGTAGATCGGGTCGAGGTCGCCCAACATGTAAGCGGTCGCGAAGGGATCCTGCGAGAGGAAGGCACGGATCCGCTGCAGATCATGAACGTGCTCGGCTTCAATCGTCGTCGTCATGGCGTCCTCGGGCCGACCCGCGACGGACTCGATGAGCGTGCGGGCCGGGTGAGCGCGGCGCGGCCGGACCATTTCGGATGGTCCAACGGCGACACATACGGGTTCTCTCGGGCCAGAGTCCGGTGGTGGACCGAACGGGTGGACGGAGGGTGCGCACCCTAACCCCCGGGTCCACCCTGATCAACGGCAGGAACGACGCTCGGGACAATGCCCATCGCAGGTGGCACTTGTCGGCCGCCGTCCGAGCGCGTAACGGGAGGGCCATGAAGGTCGCCGTCCTGGTCTCTGGTGGGGTCGACAGCTCGGTGGCGCTGGCCGAGCTGGCCAAGCGCCGTGACCTCGAGCTGACCGCCTTCTACTTGAAGATCTGGCTCGAGGACGAGCTCGCCTTCCTCGGTGAGTGCCCGTGGGAGGACGACCTGAGGCACGTCCGCGCAGTGACCGGCGCGCTAGGGGTGCCGCTCGAGGTGATCCCGCTGCAGACCGCCTACCACGAACGCGTCGTGGCCCACGCCCTGAGCGAGCTCGCGCGTGGCCGCACGCCGAGCCCGGACCTGCACTGCAACGCCCAGGTCAAGTTCGGCGCCTTCCTCGAAGCCGTCTCGGGCGCGTTCCCCTACGTCGCGACCGGCCATTACGCGGGCGTCGAACACGTCGCAGGCCGCCATTCGCGCCTCATGACGGCTCGTGACCCGAAGAAGGACCAGACCTACTTCCTGTCTCGGCTCGGCAGAGACCAGCTCGCGCGTGCGCTCTTCCCGCTGGCGTCCCTCACGAAGCCAGAGGTGCGCGACGTCGCTCGCCGCCTGGGGCTCGCGACGGCAGAGCGTAAGGACAGCCAGGGCATCTGTTTCCTTGGCAAGATCCCCTACCCCGAGTTCGTGCGCTTCCACCTCGGCGACGCGCCGGGCCCGATCGTCGACGTCGACAGCGGCCAGATGCTCGGCGAGCATCGCGGGTGTTGGTTTTACACCATCGGGCAGCGCCAGGGCCTGGGACTCGGGGGCGGGCCGTGGTTCGTCGTACGTCGTGACCTGCCGTCCTCGACCTTGTACGTGGCCCACGCCAGCCGCGCCGCCCGACACCACCGCAGCGACTTCGAGGTCGACTCGGCGCATTGGTTTGGTGACGCGCCTGAGCCGGGAGCCGAGCTCGAGGTGAAGCTCCGGCATGGCCCACGTCGCACAAGCTGCATTCTGCGATACCCCACGACGGACGCGGATACGCTGACCGTGATGCTCGCACACCCCGACCAGGGAATCGCTCCGGGCCAGTTTGCCGTATTCTACCGAGGCGACGAGTGCCTCGGCAGCGCCGTCATCCGGTGAAGCCTTCAGCGGGGCGGCGCCCCATCAGCTCTTCGATGGGCCACACGCGCTGCTCGTCGAGGAGGCGGGTCGCCGTCTCGGCCGGCAACGCGGGTGCAAAGAAGAACCCCTGCCCGGCCGTGCAGCCGAGGTCGCGCAACGCCGCGAGCTGGGTGCGGGTCTCGATGCCCTCGGCGATCACCGCGGCGCCGATGCGCTGCGACAGCGTGACGATGGTCTCGACGATCTCCGGCATCCGCTGCCCATCGAGGGCGAGGACGAACGTCCGGTCGAGCTTGATGCGGTCGGCCGGGAACTGGTGCAGGTAGCTGAGCGAGCTGTAGCCGGTCCCGAAGTCGTCGATATAGAGCCCGATTCCGTTCTTGCGCAGGGTCTCCAGCGTCTGCGCGGTCGTGCCCGAGGTGCCGAGCAGCACACTCTCGGTGAGCTCGAGCTTGAGGACCGAGGTCGGCAGGTCGTAGCGGGCGAGTGCTCGCCCGACCCGCTCGACGAGCGCGCCGTGGATGGAGCGCGCGCTGACGTTGACGCTGATGTAGACGTTGGGGTGGCGGTGCGACCACTCGGAGATGAGGCGGGTGGAGTCGTCGAGCACCCGGTCGAGCACACGGTCGATGAGGCCCTGCGCCTCGGCGAGCGGGATGAACTCGCCCGGGCTGATGACGTGGCCGGCCGACGAGATGAGGCGGACGAGGGCTTCGAAGCCTTCGATGACACCCGAGGTGAGGTTGACGATCGGCTGATAGTGGACGACCAGGCCGTCGCCATCGAGGCCGCGCCGCAGCTCGCTCTCGACGCGGAGGCGGCGCATCGCGGAGTCGCGCATCGCCTGGTCGAAGATCTTCTGGCGCCCGGGTCCCGACCGCTTGGCGTGGTACATCGCGGTGTCGGCGTCGCGCAGGATGTCGAGCGGGTCGATGTAGTCTGGGCTCGAGAACGCGATGCCGACCGAGGTCGAGATCTGCGCGCCGTGACCGGCGACTTCGACGTTGCCGTGCACCGCGCTGCGAAGCCGCATAGCCACGCGCTCGGCGTCCTCGATGGAGTCGACCGGCTCGAGCAGCACCGTGAACTCGTCGCCGCCGATACGGGCGACGGTGTCGCCGGGGCGGGCGCTCTGCTGGAGGCGGCGGGCCACGGCGGCCAGCAGCGCGTCGCCGGCGTGGTGGCCGAGCGAGTCGTTGATGAGCTTGAAGTCGTCGACGTCGAGGTAGACGACGGCGAAGCGGTAGCGCGGGTTGCGACGTGCGCGCGCGGTGCAGTGTGTCAGGCGATCGAGGAAGAGGGCGCGGTTGGGGAGCCCGGTGAGGGCGTCGTGGAAGGCCGTGTGGGTGAGGCGTTCCTGCATCGAGTGATGGACCGTGACGTCCTGGACGGCGCCCGCGATGACTGGCCCGTCGCCCATGTCGAGCGCGCGTGCGTGGACCTCAATCCAGCGCCACTCGCCGCCGACCCGCATACGGTAGTGTCGGCGCAGGATGGCCTGGTCGCCCGCGCGGACACGCTCGAGGGCGTGGACGAGGCCACCCAGGTCCTCCGGGTGGATACGATCGAACCACTGCTCGGGCCCCCCGTAGATGCCGGGGGCGATGCCGAAGCTCTCCTCCCAGGACTCGGAGAACCAGGCCTCGCCGCGGCCCTCGATGAGGCCAGAGCCCAGGTCGTGCGGCCTTACGTAGGCGCTCTGCCCGGTCGGCGGCGAAACTGCAGGGGTGCGGTCGGCGCTGGGCGGGGCGGGCTCCGGAGCAATGCGGGAGGCGTTGGGTCTGGTGTGACGCGCCGTGTCCTGGCCCCAGGTCCAAAGGCAGGTGCCGGCCCCCGTTCCGAGGAGCTGGCGCAGTCGCCGGTCGTGGACGAGGAGAGCCGAGCGATCGTGTCGGCGGGACACGAGCAGCCAGGAGACGACCCCGCCAAGGCCTGCGGTGATGCCGACAGTGGCAAGTCCTATGGGGCTCTCGAGGCCGACGCCCAGAGCCGCGAGGCCAAGCCCGAGACCCGCGCCAACGGCGGTGCCAACGGCGGTGGATACGAGTGGGCTCGGAAGGCGGGGAGGTGTCACGGGGTCGGGAGACCGCGGCGACACGAACGAAGGCGGGGACGCCGGAACCTGGTCCGAGCGGACAAAGCCGAGGTCGACGCCGGAGGTCTGCGGGCCGGTCGGTTCGCTCATGCAGCCACCTCGGCCGCATGCGGCGCCAGGATGGGCAGGTGGATGACGATCCGGCTGCCGAGCTCCTCCTCGGGCTCGACCGAGATGACTCCGCCACGGGTCAGGACCAGGCGGCGAACACGCGCCAGCTCGAGGCCATCGGGGAGCTCTGCGTCGACGACCGTGAACGGGAAGAACAGGCGCTCGATCTGGTCGGGGGAGAGAGATGGGCCTTCGTCACGGATGACCAGCGTGACGCCGGCCTCTTCGTCGATGGAGCCCTTCTTGCGCTGCGTCTGGATGAACACGTTGCGGCCCATCGGCGTGACCGTGAGAGCGCGCATGATGAGCGGCTCGGCGATGGCCCGGACCTCGGCCTCGGCGAGGTTGACGACCTGGCGGGCGCCGAGCTCGAGGTGCAGCGTGCGGCCGGTGCGGACACGTTCTTCGAGCCCCGCCACGACGCCGCGCAGCGCATCGTCGACGTCGACCGGGTGAATCACCGGGCGCGCGCCTGCCTCTGAAAGGCCGCGCAACGACCCGATGAGCTCGCTGAGCGAGGCGAGGCTCGAGGCGAGGCGGGGCAGCGGGTCCATCGGGAGGAGCGACAGCGGCTCGTTGTCGCGGGTCGAGTCGGGCGAGCGGCGGTCGGAGAGCCGGGCCAGCGTCGCCTGGATCTCTTTGAGCTCGGAGGTGGTCGCAGACAGCCGCTCGTGGACGCCGCTGGCCATGTAGACGAGCGCTTCGTCCTCACGGGACGAGGCCGAGTCGAGCACACTCTTCTGGCGTGTGAGGAGGGCGTCGACCGCCGCGAGCAGCTCTTCGCTGCGAAACGGCTTGGAAAGGTAGGTGTCGGCACCGCCGGAGTGGCCCTGGATGCGGTCTTCCGAGCTGCCGCGCGCGGTCAGGAAAATGAGTGGGATACGCTTGCCGTGTTCGTCTTCGCGCAGGCGACGGACCATCTCGAAGCCGTCCATCTCGGGCATCATCACGTCGCTGATGATGAGGTCTGGCAGGCGCTCGAGCGACATCTTGAGGCCAGCTTTGCCATCCTGGGCCGAGAGCACGTTGTACTCGTAGGCGAGGAGCGCCACGAGGAACCGAATCATGTCGGGATTGTCCTCGACGACGAGGATCGTCGGGGCGTCGCCGCGAGGGCGCGGGCGCGGGGCGACGCGGCGCTCGGTCGCGTCGTCGATACCCTGGAGCCGGTAGCTCTTGGCGGTTCGGATGGCCTGGTGCCACTCGGGCAGGCCCTGCGGCTCGACGCCGGGGTCGACTGTGCGAATAGCGTATTTCTCGGCTTCGGGCGGGAGCCGCAACGGGAACCAGCAACGGATGGTCGTGCCGACGCCAAGCGTGCTCTCGGCCGTGACGCGGCCACCATGAAGTTCCGTGATCTCTTTGACCAGAGACAGACCGATGCCCGTGCCACCCGTGGTCCGGGTGTTGCCGCTTTCAGCCTGGTAGAACCGGTCAAAGATGTTGGGCAGGTGCGCCTCCGCGATGCCGACGCCGTTGTCCGACACGGCGATCTCGACGCCGCCGTCGACCTCATGAACCTTCAGGGCGATGTGTCCGCCGATCGCGACGAACTTCGCCGCATTACCAAAGACGTTCAGGAGGATGCGTTCGATAAGCGTCGTGTCGCCTTCGATGGTGACAGGGTCCGCGGGGACCTCGAGCGACACGGAGATGTTCTTACGCGCGGCCAGCTCGGAGACGTCGTGGGTGAAGGCCGAGACATGCCGACCGAGATCGAACTGCGAGACGTGGAGCTTCAGGCTCGCGGCCTCGGCCTTGGTGAGCGAGAGCAGGTCATCGACGAGCCGCAGCAGCCGCAACGCGTTGCGCTGGGCGAGCTGGAGGCGCTCGCGTTGACCGGCGGACAACGGCTCGCGCGAGCTCTCGATGAGGGCTTCGAGCGGGGCGACGATGAGGGTCAGCGGGGTGCGGAGCTCGTGCGAGATGTTGGAGAAGAAGTGGTTCTTCGCGGCGTCGAGCGACTTCAGGCGTTCGTTCGCGGAGGCCAGGGCCTGGCGCGACCGGAAGTCGCGGAGCCGCTGCTTCATGAGCACGACCTGCAGCACCGAGGAGATGACGCCCGAGGCGAGCAGGACTCCGACGTGGGTGACGAGGGCGCCAAACGGGCCGGTGCGGTCGCCGATGACGAGCACCGCCGCGTAGGCTCCGAGATAGCTCACACAGAGCATCGGGATGTCGAATGGGCGCCACGAGATGGGGAGCATCGCGAAGCCGAACATCGCGATGTGCAGGGCCTCGTGATAGTCGCTCTCGCCGCCGCCGGTGAAATACGTCACCGCCACCAGGGTCTGGCCGGTGATGAAGGCGACGAGCCACCCGCCCTCACGCGCGAAGCGTACGGCCCACTGCCCAAAGAAGCTGGCCACGAAGAGCATGGCGAGCAACGAGCAGGAGATGAGGCGGACCAGGAGAGACGCGACGAGGTCGTCGCCGGCGACAACCTGTGGATCGACGGCGGCGAAGCTCGAGAGTGGCAGGATGGACAGCCCCGTCCCGACCCTGATCAGCAGCGGCCCGTTCTGGTCGAGCTCGCGCCGCAGCATCGTCTGTTCGGACTGGTCTAGGGTCTGCGACATGTAACGACGAGCGCCTGGGGCGGGTGACCGAGTGATGTCTCGACGCGGACATCGACAAAGCCGCGCAGTGAGACGAGCCTGGCGAGGTCTTCCGCCTCGTAGAAACGAAAGAGCCCTTCCTCTTCCATGCGGAAGAGAGAAGCCCCATGGTCTACGAAACGGCGCGCGGCCGCAATCAGCGACGCGCGAATGGTCTCGGGATCGCCCTCGCCTGGGAGCAGATCGGCCGGCATCTGCTGGAGACGCATCACGATTCCGAGATATAGCCGTGACGTCTCGGCGTCGCGCTGAAGCGACGTCACGACGAGCCGCCCCCCGGGCTTGAGCACCCGGCGAGCCTCGGCCAACACGTCTTCGGGACGTTGCAGGTAGGAGACCACGAGCGAGAGCACGACCGAGTCGACCGACTCGTTCGGTAGCGCGAGGCCGCGTGGTCCCTCGAGGACGTTGCGGGGAAAGAAACGGAGCCCCTCGACAGCCTTCTTGCCGTTTCGCGTCGTGGCGGTGATCGACTCCCGCCCCGTCACGAGCCGCGCTAGCAACCACAGGTCGCCCAACGCCTGCGCGGCCTGGCTCGAGAGCCGGCGCTGCCGGCAGTAGGATGCGAGGTCGAGCTCGAAGCCGCGGACGAGTGCCAGCAGCTCGTCACCCTCGTCGGTCGCGAGCTCGTCGGCGATCTTGCGAGAGAAGCCGGGGATACGCTCCGACAGGTGGCCCAGGCTTCGGATGTCGCCTTCGAGGAAGCGCCTGACCGCGGTCCAGGTCGAGCCCTCGAGATCGACCTCACCAGTGGCCAGTCGGTCACCAAAGGCCGCACACTTGCGGCGCAGGACGACGAGGGCCTCGGGGACGAGGTCCAATGCTGTCAATCGCACGCCAGCTTCGAGCATACGCCGCGAGACGTTCCCGGTTCCCGCACCGAGCTCGAGGACGTGCGCCCCGTAAGGGAGCCCCTCGACCGTGCGTGTGGCCGTAAGCGCCATGAACTCAGCATATTCGGGCGAGTATTCGAGGATGTCGAAGCCCGGACCGTCACCGTCGAGGAGGTAGTCGCGCCAGAAGGAGGTCGGGTCGGAGAGCGCCTCACGGCGGACCCGCTGCCACTCCCCCTGACTCCGGACCTCGAGCCGGCCAAGTGATGGTGTGAACGGCTGGAAGGGGCGCTCCGTGACAGAGGACCAGACACGTTCGGTCACACCGAGGAAGTGTGTGATGGCCTCGGCACCAGTCCGCGGGAGGTGACCGCTGTCGACGTCGACCAGCTCTCGGGCGCCCGGCGAGGGCGTGAGCGCCACGACCTCGACCCGGCGCGGGTCCATGTAGCCATCGTAGAGGCCACGAAGCCAGACGACGTCGCTGCGGATACGCGACATCTCGGATTGGGCCGCCTCGATGTCGCCCGCGCCGTGATCGGCGATATCACGCCAGAAGCGGTCGCCATCGCAGAGCATGCCGGCCATCGAGACCACGCCCAGCTTCTGGCCGCGGCGCCAGTAGGCGTGGAGATCGATGTTTCCCGAGACGTTGCGCACCGCGTCGACGATGTCAGGAGCGCCCATGTAGGAGACCCAGAGCGAGACGTCGCTGGCCTCGGGCATCGTGAGGTAGCGCCTGACACCAACGCTGGCGAGGCTGACCGAGACGAGGACGATCTGGGTCGGCTCGACGAAGGGGTTGTTCTTGGCCCACGCGATGGCAGCGCGGATATCCTCGACCACACCCGAGATGGTGTAGTGCAGGGTCTGCATGCCGTCGCGGTCACACTTCTCGTCGCGGCCCGACTCGCCGAGGTTGTTGGTGCCATCGATGCGCAGTACGGCCAGGTCCGAGTTCTGCCGCTGGAAGCCGTCGACGAGGATGCCCGCGAGGTAGGACATCTGTTCTTTGCGGCCTGCAAAGCCGGGCACGATGATGACCAGCGGCGCCTTGAGGCGCCCGAGCTCGCTCGTGGTGCGGTCGAGGAGGCCGACGATGGGCAGGTTGCCGCGGCGGAAGGTGACCCGGGTGGCGACCTGGCTGTGGCCACCCAGGCGCTCGCGGTTGCGATGGAAGACCACCGACACCATGGACTTGAAGCGCTCGAAGAACCGGCCGACGGGCGTCTGGCCCTCGACCCGGCGCCGGCTGCGGACCTGTTTGCCCAGAGGGATGACCGCGGTGGACACGCCTACACGCACCTCGTCAGAGGAGCCCGAGACAAGGCGGAGGTTTCGGACCTCGGTGCGCTCGAGCGGGATGCGGCGGCCTTCGATGAGGAGGTATGCCCCCTCGAGGCGACTGCCCAGCGGCAGCACGACCCCGATGGGGACTGCAAACGACAGCCCGTAATCGCTGACATCACAAAGGGGAAACTCGTGTTCGCCCTCGGCTCCCACGATGGACGAAGGCCAGCGGATGACGGCACCGGCCGGGGCTGGCCGGCGGTCGCGCATACGGCGCTCGGAGAACACCACCAGCGTGGGCAGTCCCGTGGTGATGCGCTGGCCGTCGACGCGCAGCACCGTGACGGAGAAGCTGTAGGAGACGAACGCCAGCGTGAGGAGGACGTGGATGTCGGTCTGGGCGGAGAGGCGCGACGCCGCGCCCGTGTGGAAGAGGAGCGAGTCGGATCGGACCTCGATGAGGTGGGCGTGGTCGCGCACGACGACCTCGACCGGGACGAGCGTCACACGCTCGCCGCTGGCTTCGATCTCGCCGAGCAGCTGCTTGATGCGGCTCGGATCACGAATCGGGCGGATCTTGGAGCTCTCTTCGACGAGCTGGGCAATCTGGCGCTTGTCGCCTTCGGTCGAGGTATGGCTGACCACCCAGCGGCGGAGCGAGCGGCTGGCGGCCGGTGACATTTCGGCAAAGCGCAGGCCCATGCCGGTTTCGGTCTTGCGGACGACCTCGGCGCGGAGCTCGATCTGCTCCTGGTCGGTGAGCTCGATGAGGAGCGGGATGACCGTGCCGACGTCGAAGGGCTCGGGGGTGTCGATGAAGACACCCTTCAGACTGAGGTCGCGTGTCCGGCCCAGGATGGCGCTCGTGCCCTTGGCGGACACCATGAGGCGAACCGGGATACGGGTGATGGCGCGGCTATCGGAAGGGGCTTCGCCCTCGATCTGCGTCTCCGATGGCCCAACGGTATCGCCCTCGCTCAATGTGCCTCCAACGCCCGCGCCCGCCGCTGCGAGTTCCGACTAATGTGTAGTCTGGCCGACAGGGCGTCAAAACAATCACCCAATGCGTCCGCTCGCTCCGGTATTTTGTAACCCGAGTGGAGGGTGTGCTCAATCGAAATGGCCTCAGCATTGAAACCGCCGTGGTTTCAAACGGGTAGGACGGTTGCGGCGACGCGTTGGGACGTGGTAGCGCAGTCCGAGAGGTGTGGATGTTGGCAGGGCTCATCGATGGGAAGGCGGCGAGCGAGCGCGTGAAGGTCGAAGTCCGGGAGCGCCTCGCGGTGCTTGGTGAGCGCGGGGTCGTTCCGGGGCTGGCGGTCATCCTGGTCGGGGCCGACCCGCCGAGCGAGATCTACGTGCGCAAGAAGCTCGAGGCGTGTCGCAAGGTCGGCTTGTCCTCGTCGCTGTTCAGGTTCCCGGGCGACGTGGATCAGGCGACGCTGTGGGCGCAGATCCAGGCGTTGAACACAGATGACCGGATCCATGGCATCCTCGTGCAGCTGCCCCTGCCCCTGCACCTCGATACCAAGGGGACCATCGACAAGATCGACCCTGAAAAGGACGTCGACGGCCTGCACCCGCTGAACATCGGGCGGCTCCAGACGGGGCGGCCGGGATTCATCCCGTGCACGCCGCTCGGGGTGATGCGGCTCTTGCGGGACCACGGCGTCGAGCTGCGCGGCAAACACGCGGTCGTGCTGGGGCGCAGCGCTATCGTGGGGCGGCCGATGTCGTGGCTCTTGCTGCGGGGGCACGCGACGGTGACGACCTGCCACCGGCACACGGTCGGGACACGTGAGATCGCGGCACGCGCGGATGTGCTGGTGTCGGCGGTGGGGCGGGCGGGGCTCGTCGAGCGGGGCTGGGTGAAGCCCGGTGCGGTGGTCATCGACATCGGCATCAACCGGCTGGCGGATGGGCGTGTGGTCGGGGACTGCGACTTCGAGGCCGTGCGTGAGGTGGCGTCGCTCGTGACGCCGGTGCCAGGTGGCGTCGGGCCGATGACGGTCGCGATGCTGTTGTCGAACACGGTGATGGCTGCGGAGCGGCGGCTGGCGCGAGGGTGACGTCGCCGCGGAGCTAGCGGCGGAACGTCCCAGGTCTGGCGAGGTCAGGCGCGCGGAGGCGGGCTCAGCCGGGCGGCCAGCGGAAGACGCGGCCGGCGAGCACGTGGAAGTGGTGGTGGAAGACCGTCTGGCCTACGTCGGCGCCCGAGTTGGCGACCACACGGTAGTCGGTGAAGCCGGCGTCGTTGGCGACCTTCTTACAGACCCAGACGAGGTGGCCAAAGAGGGCCGCGTCCGCTTCGGTCATGGCATCGATGTTGGCGACCGGGGTCTTTGGGATCACCAGGACGTGGAACGGGGCGCCGGGGTGGATGTCCTTGAAGGCCAAAGCCTTTTCGTCCTCGAAGACGATGGCGGCTGGGATCTCTTTCGAGATGATCTTCGAGAAGATGGTGTCGCTCATGTGGGCTCCGGCAGGGCACGGTGATGGGCGGAGCAAACCGAGGTGCTGCGCCTTGCTGAAGGTGTGGCGCGAAACCGTGGGAGCGACAAGGGGTGAAGGGACACCCACCAGCGGTGCACTTGTCGCGGGCGACCCACGAGGTGCAGAGGCAGGCCGCGTGCCGGTCGGTTTCGAGGGGCAGGCTCACTCGTCCGGTGGCGGCTCTTCCGGGTCGCCGAAGTCATCGCGCTCGGGCAGCGCGTCGAAGTCGGCCGGGGCCTCGTCGTGGTAGCCGCCGCCGGCGCCGCGAAAGCGGATGTCCACGGGCAGGGAGGCCGCGAGCTCCTCTGGCGTGATCTTCCTGCGGTCGACCATGACCTTCATCAACATCTCGACGTAGGCGGCCCAGCGCGGCGTCACATGGCCCTGCTCGAAGAAGGTGTAGTAGCGGCGCGGGCCCGGGATGATGCTGGCGAGGAAGACCGACTCGGAAAGCGAGAGGTCGATGGGGCGTTTGCCAAACCAGTGCCACGCGGCGTCGCCGATCCCGTAGATGCCGGGCCCGAACTCGATGGTGTTGAGGTAGAGCGCCATCACCTCGTCTTTGCTGAGATTCTGAGCCACCTGCCAGGCGATGAAGAGCTCCTGGATCTTGCGCGAGAGGGTCTTGCCGCCGCCCAGATAGAGGTTCTTGACGAGCTGCTGGGTGATGGTCGAAGCCCCGCGCGCGAACGTGCCGCGCTCGATGTTGGTGGCGATGGACTCGCGGATGGCGAAGGTCGAGATGCCGTCGTTCGAGTAGAACGTCCCGTCCTCGGTGGTGGTGAGCACGAGCGGCAGGTGCGACGTGATGTTCGAAAGCGATACCCATGAGGCCGTCGCGGGGCCGACCACCCGGGTGCCGGCCGTGCCATCGAAGAGGCGAATCTTGTAGGCGTGCGTGCCGCGGAGCGCGTTGAAGTCGAGGTAGTCGCCGAGGTTCACCACCTGGAGCTGGCGCGGCCGCGGCGTCGACTCGATGCGCAAGGCGCTGGGGTTGGTCGTGTCGACGTCGACGACGAGGTGCCAGCCCAGCGAGCCGTCCATCCGCAGCCCGCGCAACATCGGCATGAAGCCGTCGGGGATGGCGTCGATGAGGGTCTGAATCGGGGTCTCGGCCAGGGTCAGGTCGAGCTTGAGGATGGGGGCCGTCAGGACCGAGGCCATGTCGAGCGAGCCAGTCAGGCGAATGCCCGGGCCGTTGCGCGGGTCGTCGGTTGCCTCGATAACGAGGTCCGAGACGGTGAGCGAACCGGTCACCGGGTCGAAGACCAAGGCCCCCGACACGGAGATGGCCAGGTTCTTCAAGGGCTCGGCCGCGACCGACGGATGCGAGAAGGTGAGGCCGCGCATGCTCACACGAAAGGTCGCATCGAGGCGGTTGGTGAGCGAGAGCGACACCACGGCGCTTTCGATCTGTCCGGTCGGCTCGAGGTGCAGGCGCTTGGCCAGGTCGGGAAACGCCCCGAGCGGCAGCGCGTGCAGCTCGAGGTCGAGCTTTGGATCGTCGCCGCGGCCCGAGAGTGTGAGCTTCATGCGGTCGGCTTCCACCCTGGGCTCGGCGCCCCAGGGGTTGTCGAAGGCTACCTCCAGCTTGGGCCCCGATGCGGCGGTCGGGGTTTGGCCCTGACCGGGAGCGACAGGTGGGATGGGTGTTGGGGCGACCTGGCTCAGCAAGAGGTCGATGCGGCCGAGCGAGACCTCGAACCCTGCGAGGTCGAGGACGACCTCTCCGTCGATGATCTCGAAGCCGGATACGAGCCGGCCCGCGGCCTCGAGGCGACGCGCCAGCCCATCGAGCCGACCTCGCGCCCGATCGATGAGGTCGGCGACGCCCCGCAGGCGGGTCGAAATCGCCGCGGCCAACGGGGCCTGACTCTGTCGGGAGGCCGCAGCTGCGGGCGAAACAGGGGCCTTGCGGGGGCGCGATAGCAGCCGTTCGGCCGCGCTCAGGTTCGCGTTCACCAGCACGGCCGTTGCGTCGGTCAAGCCGATGGCGTCGATTGCGGCGGCGTTGGCCTCACTGGCGCCGGAGCCGTCGGCCGAATCGACACCAGCCCCGGCTTCGGACGACGCGAGACCACGGAAGAGCACCTGTACGTCATCGAAGCTGTGATGGCCCTCGGCATCCAGGCCGAACGACAGGACGGGCTTGTGCAACACCACCCGGCTCAACACCTCGCGGCCGGTTTGCTCCTTGCCCCCGAGCGCCGCCTTGAGCCTCGCAGTCAGCGCCGCCAATGCTTCACGATCGAGCAATGACCCGAGGTCCGAGATCCCTACGACGAGCCGCTCGACCGTAGCCGCGGCCGAGACCCGACCATCCGGCGCCCCCTTGTCGACCGGCACCGAGAGCTGCAGCGTGAAGAGCTCGAGGCCTTCGCGCGACACCCCCACGCCACCTACGCCGACCACCCGCTCACCGAGCCAGAAACGCACCGGGCGTTGTGGCGTGAGTGCGATCCGCTCTACGCGTCCGAGCGCGCCGAGCGACGGCCCAAGCCAGCCCTCAGGGCCGAGCTCGACCGAGACCTCGAAGCTGTTGCCGGGGTCGAGGCTCGTGTCCGCAAACGCGACCTTCAGCTCGGAGCCTGGCGAGACGGGGGAGTCGTCGGAGCGCGGGGCCCGAGCGGCAAACGCCAGAGTGCCCCGGCGCAGCTCGATGGTCTCTGGAATCGCCAACGAAAACGGCAGCTTCACGCCGCCGCTCACGAGGGTTGCGGAGAGGTCGGTGACACTCACGGCGGCGCCGCTAAGGTCGAGCGAGAAGCCGCTCGACGAGAGGCTCGCCCCACCCTTTCGCGACAACGCTTCGAGGATCGTGTCGACGTTGGTCGACCCGTCACCATGGCGAACGAGCCGCACTGCTGGCCCCTCGATGGTGGCCGATACGAGGCGCACCCGGCGCTCGCCCAGCGACACGTCGGTGTCCAGGGTGACCCGCTGCACGGAAGCGATGGGCTCACCACCGGCGGTCTCGACCCTCACGTCCGACGCCACGATGCGCCCGCCCCAGGTCCAGTCGACATGCCCCGCAGAGACCCGGACCCCGAACCGGTTCTCGAGGCGCGAGAGCGCTTTCATGGCGGCGCGCTCGGCGGCACCCGGAGCGCCCACGAAGGCGCCGGCCGCAACGCCGATGAGGCCTACGAGGACGAGCAGGACGACCTTCAAGAAGCGCCCCGATCCCGGCCGTTTCCGAGTCGTGCTACCGGATGAAGGCTGGGTCACACCGAGCAGCGGTCGATCCGGTTCGGCCAGCTGGTCAGGGCGCAAACCAGGCCGGTAGTCGGGCCTGGGCGGCCTGATGAGTGCGTGTCTGGGGTCCTCGCGCATGTCCTTATCTTCGACCGTCACATCGCCACGTGTCCCATCGCCTCTTGCTGCAGAAATGATGGGCGACGTCGGCGGTAGCAGGTCCAGCGGGCGGGCTCATGGCACGAACGCCACGCCGGGACAACGCGGGAGGATCGTAAAGTCGTCCGCTGCGCGCCGTGGCCCGCATGCAGGACCGACCTGGCTCATTCCTGGTCGAACGACTTCGAGCCAGCGGTGATGGCCGTGATGACGATGAGCCCGGCCACGGCGGCGACACCCGCCGAGATGAGGATGATGGTCTGCGTATCGGAGAAGAGGTCGACCTCGTACTTGTCGATCTCGCCCAGCGCGAGCAGCGTGTCGCGATCGGATGCGACGAGCTGGCTCGACGTCATCTTGAAGTTGTACGGGGTCACCGGGTAGCGGCGGCCGCCGACGGAGCGCACGAAGATGTTGGTCTCACGCTCGACGAGGACCTTCTCGCCGCCAATCGACTGGACCGCGAGCGGAATCTCGTCAGAGCCCTGGAGGCGCGCGAACTCTTCCGGCGAGACGCGGTAGGTGTTGAAGCACCCCGACAGGGCCGAGGCGATGAAGGTCGCTGCGGTGATGAGCGAGACGAAGCGGAGTCGGGAGGCTTGGACCATGGCGGAGACTTCCTCGGACGTTGCGCGGTGAGCCGGTCTCTGGCAGCCGCGAGTCGGGGGAAGCTAGCAGAAAGGTCGACCGTCGCAAAGCCGTTTCAAAGAGTCCGCCGCGGACCCGGGCGACCGCACCCGCCCCTTTGTGGCGCGCGCCTCCGAGGGCCGCTTCTGCTCGAAGCCCAAAGGTTCGTTTTGCCCGATCGTTGACGAGGCCCGCCCGGCCCGGTAGGTTCCGCGCCCGACCGCGCTGGCGAGGCCCGCAGACGTCGCAAACCCTGCGATGACAAAGGCTCTTTCTGACAGCCCAGCGCGTGAACGAGCGGCGATCCGGGTTTGCCGGACCACGCTGCCCCGTCACCGATTCACCCCGTCGCCCAAAGGATACAGACAATGCGCCTCTCCTCCTTCCGACTCAGGACCCCGACGCTGGTCGGTCCTTTCGTCGCCGTTTTCGGACTTGGCGCGTTGACCTCAGGCTGCGAGTCCACCGAGGAGGGAGGAATCACCGAGGAGGAGGCCCCGCTCACCGACCTCGACATCCTGCTCGAAGGCGCCCCCGACCCGAGCAAGCTCCCCGACGAGCCCAAGTCGGACGCCATCTATCCCAAGCAGTTCGACCTGGTGGCGACCCAGTCCCCGGTGAGGAACCAGGCGAGCCGCGGGGTCTGCTCGATCTTCTCGACCGTCGCTCTGATGGAGCACCTCTACATCAAGGAAGGCACGCTCAAGAACCCCGACTTCTCAGAGCACTACCTGCAGTGGTCCGTGAAGGCCGAGGTCAAGGCCTACACCAATACCGAGGGCTCCAACGCCGACCGCAACCTCGAGGCCATCTCGCGCTTCGGCATCGTGGACGAGGCGACCTCGCCCTACCAGACCTCACGCTGGAGCGTGAGCCAGGACCCGCGCTGCACCGGCAAAGAGCAGCCGGTCGTCTGCTATACCAACGGTGACCCCACCGACGCCGTGAAGGCCGCCAAGAAGTGGAAGCTGCCGCGCGCCCGCTACGTGAGCAACCGCCGCAACAGCATCAAAGCCTTCATGTTCCAGAACAAGCAGGCCGTGACGGCCGGTATGCCGTTCTACTACCAGTCTTGGAACCACCGCGGCGGGCCGCTCCCGGTCAACGGCGAGTACTCGCGCCAAGGCTACATCCTGTACCCCAACGCCAAGGACATCGAGACCGCCAAGGAGAAGCCGGCCGGCCACTCGATTCTCATCGTCGGTTGGGATGACGACCTCGAGGTGCCGACCGTCGACGAGACCGGCGCGGTCGTGACCGACGCCGATGGCAAGCCCGTCACCGAGAAGGGTTTCTTCCTCATCAAGAACAGCTGGGGCACCGGAAACTTCGGGACCTCGAACAAGTTCGGCGCTGGCTACGGCTGGTTGTCCATGAAGTATGTCGAGCAGTTCGCCAACCTCAACGGCGCGGACGTGCCCAAGGTCGACCTGGGCCCCGAGGCCTGCGACGACACCAAGGACAACAACTACAACGGGCTCGTCGACTGCGAGGACATCGACAGCTGCGGCAAGAACGGCGCCTGCCAGACCGCCCAGCGTGTGTACGAGGCCAAGCCCGCCGCCGCCATCCCCGACAATACCCCGGCCGGCCTGACGAATCAGCTCGGCGTGGACGTCGCGGGACAGATCACCGAAGGCTGGGTTGAGGTCGACGTGGCGCACACGTTCATCCGCGACCTCGAGCTCGCCGTGACGCTTCCCAGCGGCAAGACGCTGACGCTCTACAACCGCAACGACCAGAGCGGCCGCGACATGCGTCGTCGTTTCCTTCTGCCGGCACTTGTCGGCGAGACCCCGGCGGGCACCTGGACGCTCAAGGTCGTCGATCACAGCAAGGGCGACACCGGCAAGCTCAACCGCTGGGCCATCGGCCTCTCGGTCAGCGGTGGCGGGCTCATTGAGCTCTGCAACGATGGCCAGGACAACGACAACAACGGCCAGGCCGACTGCCTCGACGCCGCCTGCGCAAGCGACGCGAGCTGTGCCAGCACGGGTCCCGCGACCCTCGTCGAGATCAGCGAAGCCGGCCTGTCCATCCCCGACCAGAGCACGACCGGCGTGAAGAGTGTGCTCAGGCTCGGCGGCAGCGGCACGGTCACCGATGTGGCGGTCGAGGTCGAGATCACGCACTCCTACCGCGGCGACCTCACCGTGACCCTCATCCACCCGGATGGCACGATGGCGAAGCTCCTCGACCAGCAGGGCGGCAGCGCCGCTGACGTCGACGCGCGCTTCACGACCGCGGCGTTCAACGGCAAGAAGGCCGCTGGCGACTGGACCTTGTGGGTGGTCGACGGCTTCTCCGGCGACACCGGCACGCTCGAGGTGTGGCTGCTCGAGGTCGACGTCAAGTGAGACGTCTCCGCGTCGTGGTCTGGGTCCTCGTCGCTCTCGCGGTCTTCGCAACTGCGGCCTGTGACCCTGACGACGGCGAGGAACGCGCCCGCTGGGAGACGGTCTTGTCCGACCTCCCGGCGGCGCTGCTGGGCGTCTGGGGAACCAGCGGGAATGACGTCTGGACGGTCGGTGCCGACGCTGGCGACGGGCCCTATATCCTACACTTCGACGGTGACACCTGGACCCGCAAAGCCAGCGGCCAGCGCGGCACCTTGTGGTGGGTCTGGGGCAACGCCACACGTCTGTGGATGGCTGGCGAAGCGGGTCTGGTCCTGCGTTATGACCGTGCGGCCGACCGCTTCACCCGCATCGAAGGTGTGCCCGCCAACGTGACCCTGTATGGCATCTTCGAGCTGCCCAGCGGCGACGTCTGGACCGTCGGTGGCAACAGCAGCGGGGGCCGGATCTTCAAGCTCTCGGGTTCGACCTTCGCCGAGGAGACGGTACCCGTCGAGGCGGCCGAGGCCGGGCGCTTCTTCAAGGTCTGGGGCCGCAGCAGCAACGACCTCTGGGTCGTTGGGGTCGGCGACAAGATGTTGTATCGCGACGGCGGCGGCTGGCAGGTCTTCGACACCCCGCGCGGCGGTCGACTCACGACCGTGCATGGCAACAACAGCCAGGTCGTCGCGGTCGGCGGGTTCACCGAAGGGCTCGTCGTCGATGCGTTTTCGAGTGGGCCCGTCGACGCGAGCCCGGCAGGCGTCTCACCGCTGAACGGCGTCTGGGTTCAGAGCGATGGCACGGTCGTCGCGGTCGGCGCCGCGGGCACCGTGGTCGAGCGCCGGGGCAGTGTGTGGCGGACTCCCAACGACGTGCCGACGAACCTCGACGACTACCACGCGGTCTACGTCGACCCCGCTGGCGGTGTTTGGGCGGTCGGGGGCTTCCTGCTCGTCGAGCCCCAACGCCGCGGCATGCTCTTGCACTACGGGTTGCCGATCAGCCGCACCATCCGGTGATGGTGCCCACCAAGGGCAGGCACGAAGCCTGCCCCTACAAGTCTGGGTTCGCGACCGGGCAGGGCAAGCCCTGCCCCTACACCGCAATAGGCCAGCAATCACGACGATATCGAGACCTCCGGGCCGTCCCTCCGTGTCTCTGTGCCTCCGTGGTTGCCTTCGTTTTCTCGCGCTGTCTCAGCCCACGCGCGACAACGCGATGACTAGCGGCAGACCGTCCACCTCGGTCTCCTTGCGGGCCTCGGCCTCGGCCGGCGGCTCCCCAATCGTGAGCGAGGCGGCGAGCGAGTCGTTGGCCAACATGTCCGAGAACGTGCGGCAGGCTGCGAGCAGGTTCTCGTCGCCGGAGAGCACGACGTTGATCCGCGCCGTGTAGTCGAGGCTTTCGTCTTTACGCCAGGCCTGGATCCGCGAGAGCACCTCGCGCGCCCTGCCCTCTTGTACGAGCGCATCGGACAGAGTCGCGTCGAGGATCACGACACCGACGTCGCCGGCAGACGCGACCCAGCCCTCGGCCGGGGTCACCGCCACAGCTACCGTCTCGGACGTGAGTATCGCTTCGGTTCCGTCCGACAGCGCCACCGAGAACTCGCCCGTGCTGGCGAGGGCCGCGCGCGCGGCTTTGGCGTCGACGACCTCGAGCGCCTTCTTCACGAGCTGCACCCGCGCCCCGTAGATCGGCCCGAGTGTCTTGAAGTTGGGCTTGAGCGCGAAGCTGACGTGGTGGGCGTCTTGCGTGAGGACGACGTCTTTGACGTTGAGCTCGTCGCAGATCAGCGACGCGTAGCCAAGGATCCGCTCGTTGAGCTGCGGCTGGCCGAGGATGATCTCGACCTTGGCGAGCGGCTGGCGAACCTTGAGCCGGTTGGCGTTGCGCGCCTGGAGCCCGAGGCCCACGATGTCGCGCACGACCTGCATCTCGGTCGAGAGGTGCTCGTCGATGAGCGCTTCGTCGAAGGCTGGCCAGCTCGCCAGATGCACACTCTCGGACGCGGACCCGTCGACGCGTCGAACGAGGTTCTGCCAGATGGTCTCGGCGATGAAGGGCGTGAACGGCGCGGCCATCAGCGTCATCTGGACCAGCACCTCGTAGAGCGTGTGGTAGGCGTCCCACTTGTCGCTTGGATTGGGCGCCTCGGCACCGCCGTCGACCGCGTCGGCCCCGTCGGCGGTAGGTGCCGCGGCCCAGAAGCGGTCACGTGAGCGCCGCACGTACCAGTTGGACAGGGCGTCGGTCAGCTTGATGAGGCGCTGCGCGGCATCGTAAAGCCGGAACTCGTCCATATGACGCGTCACCTCACGCAGGGTGAGGTTGAGCTCGCTGAGGATCCAGCGGTCGAGCTGGCTTCGCTGCAGCGGCTCGCTGCGCGGCGAGGTGCGGGGGTCGAAGCCGTCGATGTTCGCGTAGATCGTGAAGAACGAGTAGACGTTGCGCAGCTTGACGAGGAACTCCTGCTGGCCCAGGCGCACGCTCTCCGGCGAATAGCGGGTGTTGTTCCACGGCGGGTTGCTGGCATAGAAATACCAGCGCATCGCGTCGGCGCCGTCGGTGTTCAGGATCTTGTCGGGAGGTGTGTAGTTGCCCTTCGACTTCGATTCCTTTTTGCCGTTCTTGTCGGTCACGTGGCCGAGCACGATGCACGTCTTGAAGGGGTGTGGCCCCTGGCGATCGTTGCCGTTTTCGTCCTTGGAGAACAGCAGCGTCGAGATCATGACGAGCGAGTAGAACCAGCCGCGCGTCTGGTCGACCGCCTCGCTGATGAAGTCAGCCGGCATGCTCTGGGCGAACTGTTCGTGGCCCTGGTGCGGCCAGCCCCACTGCGCAAACGGCATACAGCCGGAGTCGAACCAGCAGTCGATGACCTCGGGCACCCGCTTCATGGTGCCGTCACACTGCGCGCAGCCAAAGGTGACGTCGTCGATCCACGGCTTGTGAACCTTCAGGTGCGGCGACAACGACGGGTCGCTGAGTTTCTGCGCCTCGAAGGCAGCGAACGCGTTCGGGTTCTTCGCCTCGATGGCGGCGGCCGAAGTCGGGGCCTCGGTTGCACCACACGCATCGCAGATCCAAAGGTTGAGCGGCGTGCCCCAATAACGTTCACGCGAGAGCGCCCAGTCGACGTTGTTCTTCAGCCAGTCGCCGAAACGCCCGTCGCGGATGTGCTCGGGGATCCAGTTGATCTGTTTGTTGTTGGCGATGGCGTCGGGCGTCACCGAGGTCGTGCGGATGAACCACGCGGGGCGCGCATACTGGATGAGCGGGTCGCTGTCGGCGCGCCAGCAGAACGGGTAGTCGTGGCGGTAGACATCTTCGCGCACGAGCAGGCCGCGGCGCTTCAGGTTCCGGATGATGTCGCGGTCGGCTTCCTTGCAGAAGCGCCCCGCGAAGTCGGTCACGCGTTCATCGAAGCGGCCGTCGGGCTTCACGAGGTTGATGAAGCCGATGCCGTTCTCTTTGCAGGCGGCGAAGTCGTCGGTGCCAAAGGCAGGAGCGATGTGCACGAGCCCAGACCCGGTGTCGGTCGTGACGAAGCCGGCCGCGATGACCTGGTGGATGGGCCCGCCTTCACCTTCGGCGTAGGCGAAAGGAGCGGCGTAGGTCCTGCCGACGAGGTCCTTGCCGCTGACCTTCGAGAGCACCGTGTGGGGGTGTTTTTCGAACAACGTCGCGACGAGATTCTCGGCGACGACGACCGTCTCGACACCGGCATCTGGGGTCAGGTCGGTGACCTCGACGAAGGCGTAGCTGACCTCTGGGTGGACCGCGAGGGCGCAGTTGGACGGCAGGGTCCAGGGCGTCGTGGTCCAGGCGAGGAAGCTCGTCTTGTCGCTACCCGTGACCGGGAATCGTACGAAAATCGAGGGATCGTCGACGGTCTTGTAGCCGAGGCCGACCTCACCCGCGGACAGCGCGGTGCCACCCTGGGGCCACCACCACACGACCTTGTGGCCCTGGTAGAGGAGCCCCTTCTTGTAGAGCTCGGACAGGGCCCACCACACCGACTCGACGTACGACTGGTGGAAGGTGACGTAGGCGTCGTCGAGGTCGACCCAGAAGCCGATGCGCGTCGTGAGCTGCTCCCACGCGTCGGTGTAGCGGAAGACCGACTCGATACACTTCTTGGTGAAGGCCTCGACCCCGTACTGCTCGATGGCCTCCTTGCCGTGGATCCCGAGCTCCTTTTCGACCTCGACCTCGACCGGCAGGCCGTGGGTGTCCCAGCCGGCTTTGCGGGGGACGTGGTAGCCGCGCATGGTTTTGTAGCGGGGAAAGAGGTCTTTGATGACGCGGGTGAGCACATGCCCGTTGTGGGGCGTGCCGTTGGCGGTCGGAGGGCCTTCGAAGAAGACGAAGCTCGGGCGGCCGCGCGACTGTGCGAGCGACTTTGCGAAGATGTCGTTGCCCTTCCAGAAGGCGAGCACTTTGGTCTCGTCGCCGGGAAAGTCGATGGCCTGAGGAACTTTATCGAAGAGGTCGCCCATAAGGCCGACGGGCGTAACGCGTTCGCTCGTCAGGGGTCAAGCCCGGCCTTGGCGCGATCAACCCACCATTACCGGTCCTCGTGGGGAACCGGGCCTTCGGCCACGATCGGGTTGACGAGCGTATCGGTGCTCGGCTCGGGGTTGTGCGGCTTGAGCTTGCCGGCCTCGCCGCTGCGCAGGAGCGCGAGCCGGAAGATCACGGGAGCCACCATCTCGTTCATGGCGACGACGCTGAAGATGAGGTCACCTGCCCCTGCGCCAAGGCTCGGGAAGGACTGGACGAAGAGGGCCGCGAGGGCGAGCGCGAGGCCGGCCTGGGGCATGAGGCCAAAGCCGCCGAGCCGGCTCACGATGCGTGGGGCCTCGGCGATGCGACCGGCGACGTAGGTGCCCGTCCAGTAGCCGGCGGCGCGCACCATCACGAGGAGTGACGCGGGAATGGCCATGATGGCGAGCGAGTCGAGGTGTACACCTGCGCCAGCGATGGCGAAGAACGCGATGTAGACCGGGAAGCCGGCGGCCTCGACAGCGTGGTGGACCCGGTCGGCGACGGGCGTGAAGTTGCGGATGATGATGCCGGCGGTCAGCGCGAGCACGAGTGGGTCGAGGTGGAGGCGATTGCCGACCTCGGCCATGACGAAGGCGACAGCGGCGATGAAGAGTGCGGCGCCCCCTTCGATGCGCGCGGAGAAGAGCGCGATGAGGCCGCCCAGGACGGCGCCGACGAGGACTGAACCGCCGACGTGCCAGCCCAGGGTGAGCGCGGTGTCGAGGACGTCGGACGCCTCGCCGAAGGTCGACTTGGCGACGGTGGTGGAGATCCCAAAGAGGATGATGACGATGAGGTCGGCGAAGACCACGACGGCGAGCACGGTCTTGACCAGCGGCCCGTCGGCTTTGACCTCGTCGCGCACGGCGACGACGACGGCGGGCGACTGGGCCGACAAGGCGATGCCGAGCACGACCGCGACAGCGATGATCTGGCCCGTTTCGAGCCCGTTGAGGAAGGGCAGGATGGGGGCCGCAAAGAAGACC
Source organism: uncultured Myxococcia bacterium (assembly GCA_942493285.1). Lineage (GTDB taxonomy): Bacteria > Myxococcota_A > UBA9042 > PHBI01 > PHBI01 > WYBB01. The sequence continues at coordinate 1,751,057 of OW818691.1, read as the reverse complement.
AGCGTCATGAGGAGGAAGGTCGTGCCGATGACGGCGAGGAGAAGAATCCAGCGGACCGAGCGGAAGAGCGGTCGGATGGTCGGGACGTGCATCTCGAGGCCGGCGGTGAGCGCGAGGAGCGCCACGGCGAGGCCCTTGAAGGGGTTCAAATCCTTGAGCATTCCGGCCGAGACCACGTCGAGGACATGGGGGCCGAAGACGATGCCAGCGGCGAGGTAGCCGGTCAGCTTGGGCAGGCCGAGCGTCTTGAAGACCCCACCCGCGAAGAAGCCCGCGAGGAGGAGCACACCTGCCGCGAGTGCGGTGGCCGAAGCGCCGGTCGCATCGGGGGCGAAGTCGCGCACAGCCGAGGCGAAGAGCGCAAGTGCGGCGAGGAGGATGAGCTTCATCGCGGTGCCTCCTCGGAGGGAGGCTTGGGCTCGGGCGTGGGCGTGGGCGCTTGCGTGGGCGCTTGCTCGGGCGCTTGCTCGGGCGCTTGCGTGGGCGTGGGCGTGGGCGCTTGCGTGGGCGTGGGCGCTTGCGTGGGCGTGGGCGTGGGCTCGTCGCTGTGACCCGTGAGCCTACCGAGTAGCGCTGCCGGCGCACGCACAACGGGTCGCACGGTCTTCAAGAGGCTTGGCAGGAGCTCACTCACGATGGAACCAAAGACCACCGCGTGCACAATCCACGACGTCGTCTCGGACGAGAACAGCTCTTGCGCGCCGATGACGATGGCGATGGCGAGGCCCCCCATCGGCGAGCTGGCGAGATGCCGCTCTTCGTGGTCCGTCAGCAGGTCCGGATGGCGACGCGCGAGGAGGCGCACACCGACGAAACGAGAGCCTGCACGCGCCACGACGAACAGCACCATGACGACCCAGCCCTCCCACTGATCGAGCCGCCAGTGCGCCCCGGCGATGACGAGGAAGATGAGGTAGAGCGGGCGTTCGAGGCGCCAGAGCGCTTGTTTGACCTCTTCCTTCCAGCGTCCTGGGAGGTTCGCAAGCAAGAGCCCGGCGACGAAGCAGACGACGAGCGGCGAGAGCTTCAGAAACCCGGCCACGCCCGACGAGAGCGCGATTGCGCCGAGCATCACCGCGATGGTCTCGGCGAGCCCGTGCACCGTCGTGAGCGCGGCATAGATCAGGACGCCGAGGATGGTCGCGCCGCCAAGCGTCACGAACACCCATCCGAAAGGCGGCAGGGTCCAGCCCGTCGCTTCGCCGTGGGCTCGGAAAAAGGCGCCGAGCACGATGAGCCCCGCGAAGGCTGCGATCTCTTCGAGGTGGATGAGGCGCACGAGGCGTTGGCGCGGGGTCAGCGCCGCGCTCGAGTCTTCGCCTTCGGGGTCTGGTCGCAGACGCGAGATGACCGCGCGGGTGGTCATGGCGCCCGCCGTCGCTAGCAGCAGGGCGTCGCGAAAGAAGCTCGCATTGGCGTCGACGCCTTCGCCTATGGCGAGGATGATCGAGATGGCCGCGACGATGACCCCGAAGGGCAGAAGTGCTGTCAGGACGAAGGCCTCGAGCAGCTCCTTTGGGAAACGCTCGAAGATCCGGATGTCGAAGCGGAAGCCCAACGCGAACCCGATCCAGCCCAGCCCGAGGATGAGCAGCGGGTCGATGGAGCGCAGCACCGGATCGCTGAGCACGCCTTCCGACCGGAAGACGAGCCCCATGATTAGAAACGGCAGGCCAAACGCGAAGAGCTGCGAGAGGCCAAACCGCTTCTCGATGCGGCGCACCCAGGGGTGGCCCATCACATAAGCGAGCCCGAAGACGACGAGCAGACCGAAGATGGCGCGGATGGCGTCTCCCGTGTCCATTCCGCCGGGGTCTGGTGGGGCAGCCGCACCGACCCAGGTCACGGCATGCGTGACGTCGGCAGCCAAGACACCTCCGGCGGCCGCCACCCAGATGAAGGTGCTTTTCACACAGGCACCATAGCGGTCGGTGCCGAGGTCCACAACCCTTCATCGCCAGACCACGGACGAAGCGCGTGACCCGAGCTTACTCCCTCGAAAATCGAGACATCGCCACGGCGACCAGAGAGTGGCAGGACGGCCCGGCGTTCATCCGCCGAGCCATCCCGCCCGAACTCAGAGCAGAGCCGCCATCATCGAGATGAGGCCAAAGAAGAGGTAGAACAGCGACTCGCCGGCGATGAGACCACCACCGATGAGCGAGTTCGGACTCATGTCCTCGGGGATGGCCTTGTCGAGCTCGGTCTTCTTTCCGTACTTGCGCTTGAAGGTCTCGGTTGCCGCCGAAAGCGTGCCGCCGGCCGAGAACCAGAACGAGGTCATGAGGTCCACGAAGCCGCCGAAGGAGCTGGCGTAGGGGCTCGCCAAGATGGTCACATCGAGGACGAAGTCGGTCGCATAGGCGCCCTTCGAGCTCTTCTTCCAGCTCTGGTAGCCCTTGCTCGCGCGGAGCAGCTTACGGATGATCTCGATCGACATGCCGATGGCGATGCCGATGAGCAGGATCTCGATCTGGATTCCCTTCTTCTTCTCACGCTCGGCGTCCATGAGGGCGGCGGCGTAGGGCTTGGTCTCGGCATCACCCGCGAGCGCCTCCGCGACCATACGCGTACTGGTCTGCGGCAGGGCTTCCTTGTCAGCGATCTCCTTGTCGGCTGCGGCCTTCTCGGCAGCTTCCTTCTCGGCGCCGGTCTTCTTGCCGGCCTCCGCCATCGCCGCCTGCTTGTCGGCGACAACCTTGTCCCCGGCATCCTTCAACGCCTTCTCTTTGAGCGCCGGCAGCTTCTGCGCGATGCCTGCGGGCAGCGCCACGTAGGCCTTCGACGGGTTGTCGATAGCCTTGACCAGAGCGGAGATCTCCTTTTCGCCGAGCTGCGTTCCGACGCTGATGGCGGCGGGACGGCCGATGAAGATGTCGAGGGCGCCGACGAACTTGTAGGTCATCGCCGACTGCCAACGACCGGCCTCCGTCTTGAGCGCGTCCTTTCGCTCGTCGATGAGCTTCGTGTCGGCCGCCGTCAATGTCTTCGCCTTGTAGGCAGCGCTCAACACGGCGACGTCGGTGGCCTTCTCGTCTGCCACCTGCGCCAGCGCGGTCTCCTCGACCCAGGCGGCGACCGCTTTGGGGTCCGTCTGGTCGATGTAGAGCGATGGGTTGTTCGACATGAAGAAGCTGGCCATACCGACAGCCAGGATGGCGCCCATCGTCACGCCGATGACCTGGTAGCGGAACTGGTTCACACGGTTCGTGCCGAGACGCCAACCGGTCGAGCGGTCCTGCTGCATGTCGCCGCCGATGCTGACCGAGATGAGCAGGATGCTGGCGCAGATGAGGCCGCCAGTAGCGGCACCCAGGCCGAGGCTCGCGAGCACGAGCACCGTGAGGACAAACGCCGACGAGATGGGGTTGCTGTCCGAGATGCCGAGCGAGATGCCGTTGACGAGCATGAACACGAACACAAGCGCGATGGCGATGAGCACATAGAGGGGCTCTTGTCCGAACATCTGCGTCGCCACGAGGAACACACCCGCACCCCAGAACACGATCCAGGCCAACAAGCGCTGCGAGTTGACCTTTTTCCACTCTTCGACCGCGGCTTTGGGGGCGTTGTCCTTGGTCTTCATGTGCTTGACGAAGTCGCGACCGACGAGCGTGATGTCGACGATGGCCGCCCCAAGGATGGCGCCGAGCGCCACGACGAAGCCGAGCTTTCGGAACGGATCACCGTCCTGCAGCCAGCCAGCGTCGACCATCATCGGCAGGATGACGTAATCGCCGAGGAGGCCGATGAAGACGGCCGGCAGGGCGATGCGCACACCGACGACCATACCGGCGCCGAATGTCGCGCCGGAGAAGCCGCTCTTGGCGATGGCCGGGATGAAGTGGGCGAGCAGGCCGCCAGCGAGGCCGATGAACGTGCCGAGCGCGAGCTTGCCGATGGACATGCGCAAGAGGACCTTGTCGGTCAGCGCGCGCAGGATGTTGGCGACGGCGAAGCCCGACGGGTAGGTGAGCTGCATCTTGTCGACGAGGATCGGCGTGTAGAGCATGCCGACGCCGACACCGAACATGCCGATGCAGAGGTAATAGACGATGAGCTTCCAGGCTTCGGGGACCTCGAAGCCAAGCCAGTGCATGGCCTGGATGAGGACCGCCATGCCGGCCATCGACGCGACCGAGGCGGCCAGCGTCTGCATGTAGTTGGCGCCGTGTTTGCCCTCGGCCCCGTAGCCGTAGGTCACCGCCGACCCGAGGATGCCGGCCAGGACCTGCCCGCCGACAAAGAACCCGAGCGAGAAGTTCATGTAGGTGGCGGTGACACCACCGAGTGGGCCCAGGATGAAGATGGCGATGCAGCCGAGCAAGACGTGGAACTTCCACGACCCCATTGGGGGAAGCCACTTGAAGCGCTGCTCGACGTCGCGGTCGGACGGGGTTGACACGGGGGACTCCGGGTTCACGAGAGGCTACCGAGCTAAGACTCGGCCACGCCTTGGGCGGACAGGTCCCAAAGGCGTGAGCGAGAGGTCATAGCAGGGGTCAATCGGTCGCGCTACCCCTGCGAGGTGGCATGGCCGGTGTCGATTCGACGGCTCGGATGAAGGCCGACCAGCCAGGTTTTTCCGCGGCGTCTGGGCCCGCGCCAAAGAGGCCCCAGGCTGCCTCCATGTGGTCGAAGACGTCGATCATGCAGAGCCAGGTCGCGAGTGTGGAATCGTTACACGGCAGGGTCACCCCGCCACCGGGCAGCTCGCCGACCGTCCAGCCAGGGAAGGTGCGGGCACCGCGATCGGTATCCTTGAACCAGAGGAAGCCGAGGTAGCGGTCGTCGCGGGCGGCCGTGGCCCGACTGACGAGCGCGAGGTGTTCGAGGAACCGCGCCTGGGCTTCGTCGTCGAGGTCGAAGGTCGACCAACCCACCTCGCCCAGCGCCACGTTCACCTTTCGCCCGAAGACGGCGGCAAAATCGTCGGCTGCGGTGAGCGCTCGCGCGACCGCGGATTCGGCAGCGAAGCGTGGGTCGGCACGCACGAGGTCGCCGCTCTGCGGGTCGATGTGGCGCGCTCCGCCGAGCTCGCTCCACGGTGGGGCCCAGCTGCCGGGATAGGTATCGACCCAGATGGCGTCGTCGCCAAAGACGCGGCCGGCGAGGTGTTCATGCAGGTCGGGTAGGAAGGTGGGAAGCGGTGTCACGACCGATGCCGGCTCGCCGTCGTCGCCGACCTGGAAGGGGTCGGTCTGCTCGACGTCGAGGTACAAGCTCATCGCGACCTCGGGCGCCAACACGTTGTCCTGACGGGCGGCTTCGCCCCGAACAAGGGCATCGGCCAACATGGCGAGCACATCGGGTCGGTCGGCGACGTAGCGGTCGGCGGCGCAGCCGGTCGCCTGGACGATAGCCTCTCGAAAATCGAGGAATCCGGCGGCCGTCCCCTGCCCTGCCCCATTGACCTGGGGGCCGTCCTGCAGCGGATGGTTGGCCTCGTTCATGGGCGACACGGTGTGGATGAGGGGAAACCCGAGCTCGGTGTTCACCCGGGTCGCGGCTTCGACGGCGCTGGCGAAGAAGCGCCCGTAGGTCTCGGCGCTAACGTCGACCTCGCCGTTCTGGTCGCAGCTCGAGGTGCCGCCAAGGCTGCGCTTGAAGACGTAGTGCAGGCGCACGAGCGACAGGTCGCCGTCGGGGCCGACCCAGCGCCTGGCCATGTCGAGCGCGCGGCCCTTCATCTGGGACTCGAGGCCAGTCCACTCGCAGTCGCAGGACACGTCGTTGCAAACGCACGCGCAACCCGAGACGCACGGGTGGTGGTCACCGCCGGGGGCACAGCTCTCTCCGGAGATGCAGTCGGGCCGGAGCAGGAACGGGCGCGCGCCATGATAGACCTTCAGGACGATCGGGCGCCGAGACGCGACGAGCGAGGCGACATCGGGCCGTGCAGCGACGCTGGGGCCGAGCGTCAAGCCGACGAAGCTGGTCGCGTCGGCGACACCCGTCTGGGCCAGGAGCTCGACGATGAGGCCATCGCGATAGAGGCCGAATCGGCTGGGCGAACCGGCACTGACCAATGATGAGGCTGCGCGCTCTGGGATGTACGGTTGGGACGAGCCCGAGCCCGGCCATGGCAAGAGCACGACAACCGCCGCGTCATGGTCGGGCGCAAACACCACGAGCCGGGGCGCGTCGGGCTTGAAGTCCGACCCCGGCCGAGGCCCCTTTGCGACATCGAACGGATGGTCCTCGACTCCGTCCGGGGTGGACCGATAGGCGACGAAAGCTGGCACCTCATCGAGGAGTGCCGTTCCGAGGAGCTGACCCGGCGCAGTCGGGCCAGCGTCCGAGCCGGCGTCGGCGTCGGTATCGGTCGGGGGGCCAACGACGTCCTCTTCGACGGTGCGTCCTTCGACCACGCCTGGTGGCCCGGGCGCCTGGATGACCCGGGTCACCCAGACTGCGACTCCGCGCCCGTCTCCAAGCGGGGTCGCGTCGAGCGGCGCGGGGTCGACCCAGTCCTCGAGCTGCTCGGGCAGCTCGGAGATGTCGTCGCTATCGCCGTCTTGTTCGACGCCGTCGACAGGTGACGCGGAGTCGGTGCCGTCGAGAGACACTCCGTCTGAGGCATCCAACGAATCGAGCGAGTCGGTCACGTCAGCCGAGTCTACCGCATCGGCTGAATCCACCGAATCCACCGAATCGGCCGAATCGGCCGAATCACTCGACACTCGAGTATCTCGAGCATCAAGATGTTCCGAGCCACCACAAGCGAACGGCACAAAGACGGTCGCAACCAGGCTCAGGAGCATCCAACGACAGGGCTCGGCCACACCGGCCCACCCACCACACGAACCGGCCCTCATTCGTAGGGGTTGCCCTTCAGGTCGCTCACCTTCTGGTAGCCGACGTCCTCGCCGATCTTCTTCCATGCGACCTTGCGCGCCCGCGGCATCTTCTTGACGAGTGTCCCCGGCTTCTTCGCCGCGGTCTTCATGGAGACGTACGGGTTGTCCTTCAGGCCTTCGAGCTTGTAGCCCAGCGCCATGCCGATATCACCGCCATCCGAAATCAGGAGGGTCGGCGCGTTGGCGAAGTCCTCGGGCCTGGGCGCCACCGCCACGTCGGGTGCCACCAGCTCGACCATGGTGTCGTTCCCGGCGAACCCACCGCCCCCAGCCTTGCGGCCGGAGTCATCCGCGTGGGCCAGTCCGGCGGTCATCAACGTCGCCACCGCGACCGAACGAACGAAGCGGTGCTTCTTGCGCGCTCGCAAGGTCAGCGACTCGTTCCCCGTCTTCTTCTCCGGAGATGGAGCCGTCTTCTGCGGGCTCTGCGGAGTCATGACCTGGCGCCCGGGCTCGACCGCGATGGTGCGGTGATGAACCAAACGGCTGGAGCGGACGATGGGGCGACGCGAAGGATCGGTAGTCATGGCCGGATGAAACCAGAAGGCCGGGCGCGCGTCCACCCCTGGGCTCCAAGAAACGTAACGGGTTGCGCGCACTCGTGAACGCGCCGCGATGCCCGACGCCGTGCCATCCTGCACTCGTGTTTGACCGGCGCTCACCGCTGTGGCACTTCGCCCCGCGAGGTGTGCCATGTCGACGCTCGTGTTCCTTCAGACGACTCCAACCGCTCCCACAATGGATGCCGCGTCCTTCGACGCGCACGCCGACCACGCGGCCCACGCCATCCAGCCGGGCTCGCCCGCAGCGCGTGAACGCGACCCGGCCCTGCCAGCCGACTACAAGCTGCATCGCCGCTTCGACCGTATCGGCCGCCTCATCGGCGACGTCGCCATGTCCAAGCTCGAGCGCTCGCACGTCATCGTCATGGGCGTCGGCGGCGTCGGGTCGTTCGCGGCCGAGGCGCTCGTGCGCAGCGGTGTAGGCACGGTGACGCTCGTCGACTTCGACCTCGTGTGCGCGACCAACGCCAACCGCCAGCTCCATACGCTGCAAGGCACTCTCGGCGACCCCAAGGTCGAGGTGATGGCCGAGCGCCTGCGCAAGATCAATCCGAAGGTGAAGGTGCTCACGCGCCAGGTCTTCTATAACGCGGCGACGTCGGACGAGCTGTTGTTCCGCACCGACGCCCCCAAGGTCGACCTCGTCATCGACGCCATCGACAACATGACGGCCAAGTGCCACCTCATCGCGACCTGTCGTGACCACCAGATCCCCATCGTCGTGAACATGGGCGCGGCCGGCCGTATGGACCCGACCCAGGTGCGCGTCGTCGACCTGAACCGCACCGAGATGGACCCCTTCGCGCGTATGGTCCGCAAGGTCCTGCGCCTGAAGCACGGCTTCGCCGGCCGGGCGCTCACCGGGATCCCGGCCGTCTTCTCGGCCGAGCCGAAGATCGACCCGGTCGAGCTCGCCTATGACGGTGGCGAGGGCTTCCGCTGCGTCTGCCCACAAGGCCAGAACGACTTCCACTCGTGTGAGCATCGCAACCAGATCGAAGGCTCGGCCGGCTTCGTGACCGGCACCTTCGGGCTCGCCGCTGCTTCGGCCGCGGTGCGCATGCTGCTGGGTGAAAAGGTCGTCTGAGCCGGACCACGGGAGCGCGGACCCACGGGCTCCGCGCTGTTCGTCAAACCATGCGTGTGGCAGCCCCGGACGGCCGCAGCCGCCCAGGCCCTGGGCGGGCTACTTGGCTGCCAGCTTGTAGATGGCGTCGCCCAGGCCAGCCAAACTCTCACCCACGATGAGGCCGGCGGCGATGACGATGGCGAAGCGCATGTGGAAGCTCGGTGCGAAGCGTTTCACGAGGGCGCCAATCGTGCCTCCGAGGAAGAACGACACCGAGATCCAGGCCGGCACGCAGAACGAGATGCCGATGGCCGCAGGGCTCGGCAGCCACTTCTTGACCTTGGGCTTGGCGAGCTTCTCGGCCGAGGCCAGCACGACGCCGAGGATCGAGGCGATGAGGATGGCCATGGGCACGCCGGCCGGCAGCTTGTCGAAGCCCTCTTTCATCACTTCCGCGACGGCCTTCCACTGGAGGACGGCGGGCGCCGCCCACTCGTCCGACGGGAACTGCTTGATGGGGTCGTCGACGAGCACCAGATAGATGGCTGCGCCCGCGAGCGCGCCCGCAAACACTCCGAACATCTGCACGATCATCTGCTGCTTCGGTGAGCCGCCGATCATCATGCCCGTCTTCAAGTCGTTCATCATGTCCGCGGCTTGCGACGAGGAGCCGCCGGTGATGTTGGCCGCCATGAGGTTGGTCGCAACGTTGCCGGGGTCAATGGCGCCGAACGTGAGCTGCGTCACTTTGCCCATGCCGCCGACGGGCGTGATGTTGGTCTCGCCCGTGACACGCAACGCGACGACGGCGAGCAGGATGGTCAGCGCGACTGCGGCGAGCCCGATGTGCGGAGCCATGTCGAACATGAAGGCGCCGACGAGGACCACGACCGCGCCGAGCCCGACGAGTCCGGCCCAGAGGTACTTGACCGGGACGTCGTGGGTCTTGTCCTCACCCGCGTCCTTGTCGGCGCCGCCCCGGAAAGCCCGGATGAAAGCCGGCGCCGAGAAGGCGAGGGCCGTGAGCGAGGCGGTCACGAGCATGGCGACGCCCGGCCAGAGGAGCCACTCGACCATGGGGCCAAACCAGGCGACGTCGGGGTTGTTCTTGCCGATGCCCGCAGAACCCGACGCGGTGATGTCGAGGCCGAGGATGACCCAGCCCGCGATGGCTCCAAGAAGCATCCAGGCGCCCGTGCGGAAGCCGACGATGACACCCGAGCCGACCATGAGGAAGCTCGGGTCGAGCGCCATGGTCAGGTTCTTCATCGTGACGAGTGTGACGCCCTTGGCCGCGACCGCGCCCTTGGCCTCGAAGGCTCCCGGGAGGCCGAGCGGGGTCCAGCCGAGGAGGAGGACGGCGATCTTGAAGGCGGCCGCGAAGGCGGCTCCGTAGACGAGCGCGAAGAAGCGCGCCATGGCCTCCTTGCCGTGCGCGTAGACCTCGCGCAGGGTCTCCGCGGTGGCGATGCCGGATGCGAACGGCAGCGCGTCGCGGACCAACATCTGGCGCCTGAACAACATCGCTGTCGTGACGCCCAGAATCGAGCAGCAGAAGACCCACAGGGCCAGCCCCGGGTAGTCCCACTGGTAGCCCGTCAACATCGTCAGGGCCGGCACCGCGGACACGAGCCCGGCCGACGAGATCGAGGCCGCAGCCGAGGCCCCTGTCTGCGCGATGTTGTTCTCCTGGATGAGCCAGTCCTTCGTCCCGAAGGCTCCACGCATGGCCTTCCAGAAGCCGAACGAGATGAGCACCGTGGCGATGGACATGTTGAGTCCCCACCCGATCTTCAAGCCCGCATATACGTTGCAGAGCGACAGACCGCCGCCGACGATCACGGCGGTAAGCACTGCGCGCAACGTGAGCTGCGGCAGGGTGACGTCGACCGGCGGATAGGTCGGCGTGTCGGAGGGCGAGGCGGGCGAGCTGTGGTTTGACGGGTCAGCCATAGCATCCGGGCATAACAAAGGTCGCCGCTCGGGCCAACCGCAACCGTTCGGGGTAGCGTCGCTTTTTGAAGGCGACCCGGGCCGGGCCCCTACCCGTCGCTCACTTCTTCTTGCCACCCTTGCCGGCCGGCTTCTGGGGCGGTTCGACCGCCAGGATCTCACCGGTGTCGGGGTCGCGGATGATGCCGAACTCCTCGTCGGCGAGATCTCGGGCCTTGCCCTTGAGCTCCTTGTCCTTGAGCTTCTGCAAGAGGTCAGCCTTACGCTTCTGCTCCGCGATGAAGGCCTCCTTCTCGTCGCGAATGCCCTGGTCCCACTCGTCGTGGATGACCTGCCGATCCTCGGTCTGGTCGAAGACCACGGCGTCGGTCACGTCGTCGAGGCGCACGCCCTTGCCGCCGCGCTCCTTCTTGAAGGACGCCCGGTACTTCTCGAGCGCTTCTTCGCCCATCGAGTCGAACTCCTCGTCGGACACGGCCGCGATCGCCGAGGTGAGCCCCTCCTTCTTGGTCTCCTTGCTCGCCTCTTTTCGTTTCACCTCGAGCCAACCCTCCTGGTCGACCTCGATGATGTTGACCTTGCGCAGCGGCTTCACGCCCAACTCATCGTAATTCTTGAGGTTATACCACCCGCGCCAGCTCATCTCGACGGCGGGTTGTTTCGGGTCGTCGAGGTCGAAGAGCACCGTATCGAGTCGCATCGAGAGCGGCTCGGGCCCCTTGCTCATGTCGATGGTCACCGTCGGGTGGATGCCCGGCATGCGGAAGAACAGGTTCCCGTCGGGCGTGAGGTTGGTGAAGTAGCACTCCTCGTCCCCGCGCAGCTCCTTGACCTGCATCTTCGGGTGCGCCTCCTGGAAGGCCAGCGGATTCATGAGCGGCAGCTCGCTCTTGTCCATCTGCTCGATGATGACCTTATCGTCCGGGTCCTCCTCGTCGTACTCCTCCTTGGCCTTCTCTTTGACGGCCTTGGCCGCCTCGAGGTCCCACGGGTAGACGCCGAAGAACTTCGCGCGCGGGTACCAGCCCATCGGGTAGGTCGCCCAACCGGCCGTCTGCCGCAGCTTGTTCAGGTTGAACTCGGCGAGCTCGACGACGAACTCTTCGGGGCTGATCGGGTCCTCGGGGTCCTCGATGTTGGGGAGCGGGACCTTGTCGACGCCCTCCTCCATGTGGCTCACGACGAAGCCCTTGCCGCACAGGTTGCCCGGGAAGGGCACCATCGGGATCTCGGACTCCTCGAGCTTTCGTTTCTTCTTCTCGGGGCGGGCTCGGATGTATTTGGCGGCCCACGAGTCGTCGTTGATGACCTCGATGTCGCCGAACTCCGTCGCGCGGTCGCGCAGCGTGCCCTCTTCGTCCTTGAGCTTGCGCGCTTCCTTGACGGCCCGCACGTCGAGCTCCTCTTTGAACTCGTCCTCCAGGTTCAGCTTGGAGATGTCGAGCATCGAGGTCGAGTCACTGCTCGAGAAGAACGCGGCGTTCGGGTCGACGGGTTTCTCTTCCGCCTCCTCTTCGTCTGGCTCGTCCTTGCCTTTCTTCTTCTTGGCCTTCGCCTGGGCCTCTTCGGCCGCCTTCTGCGCGTCGGCCTCCTCGGCTGTCTCGGCCGTGTGCTGACCGAGCCGCAAGGCCGACACGATCTTCATCCCGTCGTCTTTGCCCTCTTCCTCGGCCAGACGCTTGAGCGTCTCCTCGTCGAGCTTCTGATCGTCGCCGCCCCCACCGAACGCCTTCTCGGCCGCTTTCGCCGCCTTCTCGTCCGTGACGCCCTTGGGCTTGGGCTTCTCCTTCTTGTCGCCCTTCTTCTTATCTTCCTCTTCCTTCTTCAGCTCTTCGAGGATCTCCTTCTTCTTCTCGCGCCGCTCCTCGACGACCGCGCCGATGACCTGCGCCTCGGCCGCCATCCCCTTCGCATCGGGCGTCAGGATGATCTTGGCCCAGCCGCCATAGCTGTGCTCGTAGCGCAACGGCAGCTTGTCGATGGGCGCGGGCTCCGAGAAGTCGGGGTCGGGCCAGATCCACATCTCGCCCTTGGCGAGGTCTTCGGCCGTGAGCCACTTCACCGGCGGGTACCAGATGAGGTGCCGGTCGCCGTAGATACGCAGCTTACGCGTCATGAGGCGCGGGATCTTGAACTCGACCTCGAACTGCGGGGTCGGCTTGCCGCCCGGCGCGTACGCAGTCGCGCGGATGATGATGTCGACCTTGGGCTTCTCGAGCGCGATCTCGCTCGGATGCCGATAGCTCACCATCGGCGGCTCGCCGTCGTCGAACGGCTCCTGCATGAGCATGATGGGCGGAGTCGCCGCTGGGCGGCACGTCGCGGTCATCATGTCGACCTCGAAGCGCCGCTTGATGACCACCACCACGCCGTGCTGACCGTCGACACGGCGCCCCGGCATCCAGAAGCCTTGCCAACCGTGCTGCTCGAACTCGGGCATCGTTCCCCCGCGGTTCTTCGTTCGGGGCCTCGGTCCACATGACCGATCCCGGGCCGAGAAACTAGACGACCCGGCGTCACCTGACAAGGCGACCCGGGTCGTAAGCGTGCTTCGTGGTGCCGGCCTTCAGGCCCCCCTCATTCGAGGTGGACCGGGTCGCACTCATCGTGAGCTCAGTCGCAGATACCGAGGATGAAGTTCACCGAGCGGGCCTCGGAGCGGCCACAGGCGCGCTTGAGCGGCGGCTTCGTCGCGTCGTCGAAGGCGATCTCCTCGTCCGAGCACTTGTAGAGGAGGTCCGAGATGATGCGCATGAGCTTGTCGTAGTCACCGTTGACCTTGACGAAGGCGCGCAGCCGACCTGGGTTCTCATCGAGCCACGCCTTGGCGGCCGTGAGGTCTTCACCCTTGCCGAGCAGCACGGTGTCGCCGGGGGTACGCTCTGCGGTCTCTTCGTTGATGGAGAGCGGGGCGGCGCGAACACCGTTGGGCGTCACCTCGAGGAAGAACTCGTTCTTCTTGCCGGCCGGCGGGTCACCAACCTGGCCGACGAGCTGGCAGGTCGTCTTCTCCGCGTCGTCCTTGAACTGATACGAGATGGTGGGCGTGTCATCGGCGCGCGGGATACGCAGCTTGACCGAGGCGAGCCGCATCGAGTCGTCGACACGACGACGACCGAGGAGGAAGATCTCTTTGACACCCGAGGCCTCGCCGAGCAGCGCCGGGAAGGTCCGGACGGCATCGATGAAGCTCGCCATCGAGGTCGAGCCTTCCATCTCGAGGATGATGCGCTGATAGTCGATGCGGTTGCCGGGCTGGTCGCGCAGCTCGCTGAGGAGCTTCACGATTTCGGGCTGGACGGTCTTTGGAACGAGACCCGCGTACTTGTCGAGCAGGACCACGTCCTTGTCGGTGGTGGCCACGATGCCAGCCGGCGAGAACACGACACGCACGCCACTGCGGCCACCGATCGGGGCGAAGGTCGACGGGAGGACGAACTCCTCCTTGAAGGCGAGCGGCGTCGCGATGGCGGCTTCGAGGCTCGCGGCGATGCTCTGCGTGACGTCGTTGAAGACCTGGCCACGGGTCGTCGTGGCGCGATAGGCCTTGGCACGGACGAGCATGGCTTCGAGGAAGGCGCGGTCCACGATGGCCGCGCGATACTCGTGCGGGACACCCTTACATTTGTCCTTCAGGCCATCGTACGCGAAGCAGAGGCGCGAGACGTAGTCGCTCGAACCCTCACCCGAACGGCGCGCCATCCCGAAGATGACCCCGTAGTCCGGGTGCATGGCATCCCAGGCGACCGTGCGGTCGGGCAGCGCCGAGAGCTGGAGCATGCTGGCAGCGTGGATGAAGAAGGTGTCGAACCGCGCCTCGTCGGCGAACGGAGGCTCGACGAACTCCCAGGTCGGGTCCTCCTTCGCGATGGCGGCCGCGTCGTCCTTGGACTTGGCGGCCATGACATCGAAGCCCGAGATCGCGTTGAGGTAACGCGAGAGCGAGGTCTTGCTCGTCCAGTACTCGTTGACGTCGCGCAGGAAGGACGCGCCCACCTCGGCTGCAGCCTGCGACGGGGTGCCCATCGCCATGACCGTCGCGTACGTCGTGCACGCCTCCTGGAAGAGGCCGTTGCCCTCGGTGATGGTGCAGTCGTACCAGCCCTTGCGGTACTTGGTGCCGAGCTCGGCCGCTTCGCTCTTGGTGAGCGAGCGTGTGGTCGGCTGGGGGAGCTTGGCGCGAGACGCGAGGTCGCGCAGCAGGTCCGCATCATTACGAGCGGTCGTCGCCTTACGCCACGCCATCATAGGATGGTCGTCGCCAGTCGGCTTGGCGTCGGGTGCGGGCAGGGACGACTTCAGGAAGTCGTTGCGCGCCGCTTCAACCGCGAAGACCGCCTGTTTGGCCGCTTCGAAGCGGTTGCCACGGGCCTCGTTGAGGCGGTTCTGAAGCCCTGTGTCACAGCCGAGCTGTGTCAAAGGTGTTGATGCGACGAGGACGAGAAGAGCTGAGCGAACTGACATCGAGCACTCCAGAGAGGGCCTGGGCTGCGAGCGCCGGACTATCAACGCGGCCCCATGGGCTGTCAAGCTCGTTCGTGGGGTCCCGCCGGGCAATTTCGAGTGACGCCGCCAAGCCGCCCGCCGCTCCCTCGGCCCCCCCTCAGACCCGCCAAGGGCCCTACCGCTCGTCGCTACGAAGTGCGTATTTGCCCTCATGCGGACGAGCGGTTAGACTCCGTGCCCAGCGCCGCGGCGCCAAGCCCCGGCCGCTTCAACTGGTGGGAACGCTGGTCCAACACTAGGACCAGGCGAAGGCGCGGTCTTGCAGGCTCATTCCGTCGTTGCCGAGTACCTCTGTCCCGAATGCGAACGTGTGTTCGCAAGCGGCGATGGCCGGTGTCCGTATGACGGCACCCGACTCGTCAACCTGGGTGCCGGCCTCGCATCCGGCACGGTCATCGACAACCGCTACACCATCAAGCGCCTCCTCGGGAAAGGCGGCATGGGCTCGGTCTACGTGGCCCGCCAGCACTCGATGGACCGCGACGTCGCCATCAAGATCATGCACCACCGCTCGGACGGCAACCAGGCCTCGGTGCAACGCTTCTTCTGGGAGGTCCGCGCCGCGCGCCGCCTGCAGAGCCCCCACACCATCACCGTCTTCGACTTCGGCCAGACCGAGCGCGGCAGCCTCTATCTCGCGATGGAGCTCCTCAAGGGCACGACGCTCGGCCATCGGCTCTCGGTCGATGGTCGCATCAGCCCGGGCCTCTCCATCCGCGTCGCCATCCAGGTCTGTCGCAGCCTCGAAGAGGCACACGGCAGCGGCATCATCCATCGCGACCTGAAGCCCGAGAACATCTTCCTTTGCCAGCGCAGCGGACAGATCAACTTCGTCAAGGTGCTCGACTTCGGCGTGGCCAAGTTCCTCGACCCCGACGGCCAGCTCCCGCTCACACAGACCGGCACGGTCTTTGGCACCCCGCGCTACATGAGCCCCGAGCAGGCCAACAGCGAGCCGGTCGACGCGCGCTCCGACCTCTACGCGCTCGGCATCCTCTTGTATGAGATGCTGTCGGGCAAGGTCCCCTTCGACGAGGAGAACCCGCTCGAGCTCCTCTACAAGCACGTCCACGCCAAGCCGGTCGCCATCGCCGAGGCGGCTCCGTGGCTCGAGCTCGACCCACGCCTGTCGAAGACCGTCGACCTCATGCTCGCCAAGCGCCGCGAGGATCGCCCAGCCTCGGCCCTGCTCGTGCGGCAGGTCCTGGAAGAAGTGCTCGCGTCGATGCCTGACGAGGAGCCGCTGCTCGAGGCCAATCCGGCCGACGAGGCCCCGGGCTCGATGGCGTCCATGGGGCCAGGGGGGCCAGGGGGACCGGGCACCAAGGGTGTCGCGACTACTCTGGGCGTATCCGATACCCGCGAAGCGATGGCGACCGGGGTCGCGAACACCCGCGACGGGCCGCTCTTCCGCACCGCGATCCCAACCCCCTCCCTGGGCATCCGCGGCATCCGCTCCGATAGCGCTTCGACGGTGCGCCTGGTTGGCCGTCGCAACGAGCAGCAGCGCGGCCGTAAGGCCCTCGAAGACGCCCTGAAGAACGCCGCCCCTCGAATCATCTGGATTGCGGGCGAGACAGGGCTTGGCAAGCGGCGCTTCGTCGGCTGGCTCGGCGAGCTGGCTCAAAAGGAGCTCGGCGCGCAGTACGCCCGTGGCCTGCGCACGAACCTCCTGGCGGGTGATCTGGCGGAGATGCGCACCGCCATCGACGACATCCTCGGGACCTCGCTGCTCGAACGCACGGCTCTGCGCGAGCGCCTCGAAGAGCATCCCGCCTTCTCTGACCACCTCGAGCGCGACCTCATCGACGCACTCGTCCAGTTCCTGCGCCCCGGCCTGACGAGCGCACTTGCACCTCCGCCCGCGGCCGATGCCCAGCCGCTTGTCCCCGCCCCAGGCCCAGCTCCGACAGGCCCGAGTGAAGACGATCAGCGAAGGTCGCTCTTCGCAGCGCTGCTGAGGCTGCTCGTCAGGCTGTCGCGAATCCGCCCGCTCTTCGTCGACCTCGGCCTCCTCAATGGGGCCGACGCGGTGACGATGCGCTTCCTCGAGTTCCTGGCGGCGACGCTCCCCCAGACGCCCGCGCGCCTGGCGATCGCTGTCCGCATCGACACCCAGAACACGAGACGCCATCAGGTCTTACGCGGCATTCACGAGCTGGTCGACTGGCGCGGCCACAGCGACGCGGGCATCCACGAGCTCATCGCCCTCCAACGCCTCGACGGCGCCGACTTCTTGGAGCTCGCGCAGACCGTCGGCCGCGGCTTTGGCCACCTGGCACCCTATCTCCTCTATCTGTCGGGCGGAAACCCGAGCGACGCGACCGAGCTCGTCGAGGCGGTCGAACAGAACCCCGACCACCTCCGCTTCGCGCGCACCTGGAACCCTGTAGGCCAGCGCGTCGTGCTCGCCGACCTGCCATCCACCCTGGTCGACCGCGCCGAACGGGTCATGGCCGTAGCGGAACAGAAGCTCACCTCGAAGGAGGCGCTCACGGTCTTGCGCCATGCGGCCCTGCTGGGCCTCTCGTTTCACGTCGGGACCCTCGAGAAGGCGCTCGAACGTGAAGGCAAAGAGGATGTCCTCGACGCGGTCGAAGACACGCTCGATATCCTCGTCCACGCCGGGTGCCTCCACGAAGACAAGACGCCCGGCAAGATGCGCTTCGATTCCGGCGTATTACGCGAGCTCGTGCTGGCGCAGATCCGCAGCCCTCGGGCACTGAAGAAGCTGCACGGCGTCATCGCCGAGACGATCGAGGCCATGCCCGATCGGGAAGGCCGGGTCCTGGAGCTGGCGGGCCACTGGGAGGGCGCCGAGGGCTACGACCGCGCGCTCGAGTATCGCCTCGCACACGCTCGCAAGGTGCGCGCTGCGGGCCACAAGGACGAGGCCATCCAGGCCTACTCGATGGCGCTCGAGACCCACACGAAGGTCGGCCTGACCGGCCAGGGCAGTACCGCCGAGCGTGAGATCCTGCTCGAGCTCGGGCGCCTGCGCTTCGAGCTCGGCACCTATGAGTTGGCGGCCGAGAACTTCAAATCCCTGGTCGAGCGCGCGCTCGCGTTGAACGACCAGCGGCTCGTCGCCGACGCGGAGCTCGGTCTGGCCGAGGTCGAGGACGCGCTGGCCGAGTACGGCTCCGCGTCCGACCTCCTGAAGTCGGCGGGTGATCGTTATCGCGCGCTCGGCCTCCCCAAAGACGCGGCGCGCTGCGAGCTCCGCCGCGCTGCCAGCCTCGAGCGCCGTGGCCAGTCCAAGGCGGCGCGTGAGTGTTACGAGAACGCGCGCAAAGCCTTCGCCCAGCATCAGGATTCCCGTGGGCTCGCCGACGCCTACCACGCGCTCGGCCTGCTCTCGTTGCGCGAAGGGGACGCGGCCGAGGCGCTGCGACAGTTGCGACGCGCGGTGGACATGCACCGCCAGCTCGCCTCGGGCCTGCAATACGGCAAGGTGCTCTTCGACCTGGCGCTGGCCGCGTACGAGCGCCGTGAGTACGTCCTGGCGCTCGACTCGGCGACCAAGGCGCTCGACATCTTCGACCGCGAGACCTACCGCATCGGCATCAGCCAGTGTCTCGGCATGGTCGCGCGGGTGCTCCTGAACCAACATCGCCCGGCCGAAGCGCGACCGTTCTACGAGCGCGCCCTGCGAATCCGCGAGGACCTCGGAGACCGTCGTGGCGTCGGTGAGGCGGTCGCGGCGCTCGCCAACATCGCGTTGTCGCTCGACCAGCCCGACCGCGCGCTCGAGCTCGCACGCCGGGCTCGTGAGATCTACGCCAGCGTCGGTGAGTTCATCGGTGCGGCCTCGGCCCTGCGCACGATGGGCGTCGCCGAGAACGCGATGCAGCGCTTCGAGAGCGCGCTCTCACATCTGCGTGAGGCGGTGGCAACCTACAAGGGGCTCGGCAAGAAGGACGCCGACCTGTCGGTCATCCTCGAGAGCCTTGCCGACTGCCAGGAGTCGATGGGCCTCACCAAGGATGCGCGCGAGTCATTGCAGGAGGCGCTCGTGGTGGCCAAGGAGCCTCAACGTGCCCCACCAGGTCTCCCACCTCGAAGCGCGCCTCCGTTCGCGCCTCCACTGACGTCGCTATGCGTTTCCCGCACCACATGGGGATGGAAACGCATGCGACGTGATCGGATCGCTCGGGCCCTCTCCGCCCTCCGCCGGGGCCTCTGGGCCGACGTTTGGATGGGCCGCAGGCCCGACGCCCCCGGCTCCGGCGCTCCGAGGACCCTCGCTGACGTTTCCTCCTGACCTTTCATAGACTGCTCAGTAGATACCTCAGTCGTCGAGGTCGACGAGGTACCAGCGGTCGGCGATGCGGATGAGGTCGATGTCGAGGTCGTCGTCCTTGGACATCTCGATCTCGCCTTCGAACCAACCGAGCGCCTCCTTCGCGGTGCAGTCCTCGATGCGGTCGCCGGCTTTGACGTCGCGCTGCTTCTCGGTCTCGAGGCGGACGAATTCGAGTTCCCTACGGCTCTTCTTCGCCATTGTCTTGTCGAGTTCGCGCCGAGTGTCGCGGACTTCGTCGATGACATCATCATCGTCGGCCTTACACGTGAGCGCCTTGTTCAGGAGGTCGTCGCCAGGCAGGAGTCGCTCGAGTGCGGCCTTGTCCCCCGCCTTGAGCGAATCGACGATGGCCTTCGCCATGGCCTCGGGCGAGCTGTGGTCCGACGAGGCCAGCGCGGGCGCGGCGAACGTGGCGACGAGGATGCAAGCAAGCTGGATACGCATCGATTGGGCTCCGGGTCGGGCGGTTGGTACGTCGAAACGCACACCCACTTCGCGACGCCCGTCATCGCGACTGGCCGGCCACAAGTCCCGAGCCGGCTACGCAAAGTGGGCACCGATTCTTCCTCCGAAAACCCCACATCGCCCCAAACCGGGCTTGATCCGACGACCTCAGCCCTCGACCAGGGCACAGCTCGTCGTGATTTCGACCGTGTGCCGGAGCATGTGCGACACCGAGCAGTAGGTCTCGCTCGAGAGCGCCACCGCCCGCTCGAGCTTCTGCAGCGGCATGTCGCCGGCCGCGACATAATGCAGGTGGATCTTCGTGAACACCGCCGGCACCGCGTCCGCGCGCGTCCCGTCGACCTCGATGTCGAGCCGCGTGACCAGGTGGTGTTGCTTCTGCAGGATCAGCAGCACATCCAGCGCGCTGCACCCCGCGAGGCTTGCAAGCAGCGCCTGCATCGGCCTCAACCCCTCGTCCGAGTGCCCGAGGTCGGGAGGCCCGGCGAGCCGGATCGTCGCCCCACCCTCGTTCTCGGCGACGAACTGGGAGCCCCAGCCCAAATTACCTTCACGCTCGAGATTCTCACGTTTCAAGATGATCTTCATCGCGCCACCCCTTCGAAGAGCCCAGACGACAGGTATCGATCGCCGCGGTCGCACAGGATGCAGACCACGACCCCCTCTTCGAGTTGGCTCGCCACCTGGGTTGCAGCCCACGTGGCACCTCCGGCGCTCATGCCGACGGACAGCCCGAACTCCTTGGCGAGTCGACGGGTCATGGCCGTCGCGTCGGCCTGACTTACATCGACATAGCTGTCGACTCGCGGCGCTTCGAAGATCTTGGGCAGGTAGGCCTCGGGCCAACGCCGGATCCCCGGGATCTTCGCCCCATCCATGGGCCGCACCCCGACGATCTCGACGTGTCGCTCCTGCGCCTTGAAGAAGCGCGAGCACCCCATGATGGTCCCGGTCGTCCCCATGCTCGACACGAAGTGGGTCACTTGTCCGCCCGTGTCGCGCCAGATCTCGGGCCCGGTCGTCGCCTCGTGGGCGCGCCAGTTGTCCGGATTGCTGAACTGATCCAGCATCTTGTAGCCGCCTTCGGCGACCTTGGCCCGGGCGTAGTCGATGGCGCCCTCCATACTCTTGGCGGCCGGCGTCAACGTCACCGTCGCACCGTAGGCCTCCATGCCGAGCACCCGCTCACGCGTCGCATCCTCGGGCATGACGAGCTCGATACGATAACCCTTCATGGCCGCGATCATCGCGAGCCCGATGCCGGTGTTGCCACTGGTCGGCTCGATGAGGGTCACCGACGGATCGATCTCGCCGCGCCGCTCCGCCTGCTCGATCATCCAGAGGGCTGGGCGGTCCTTCACCGAGCCACCCGGGTTGTTGCCCTCACACTTGCCAAAAATCCTGACGCCCGGCTTGCCGGCAAGCGCCGAGATATCGACGAGTGGTGTGTTTCCGATGAGGTCGGTCGTCTTGAAGACATTCATGGGCCAGACCCTGCCGCCTCGGCGGGCGGATCACAAGCCCAGAACCGCGCTCTGATCACGGACACGCCTGGGGAGCCCAGGGTGCCCACGTCACGACTTCGGCGCTCAGCCGACCTTCAACACACACAGGGTCATGTCGTCAGCCTGGGCGACGCCGCCCGAATAACGCAGAACCCGCTTCTTCACGGCGTCGACGATCTCTTGCGCCGTGCCATCGCGATTGAGCGTGATGAGCGAGTCGAGCCGCTCCTGGCCAAACGCCTCACCCTCACGATTGGTCGTCTTGACGACCCCCATCGAGGTGAAGACCACGACGTCGTTCGTCTGCAGGTCGGTCTTGACGCTGTCATAGTCGGCGCCTTCGATGATGCCGAGCCCGAGCCCAGGCGTCTCGACCACCTCGAAGTGGTCCGACCCGCGCCGCAAGATCCCCGACGGCCTGAAGCCCGCCGTCGCCACACGCAGGGTGCGCTCCTCGGGGTCGATGATGGCGTACGAGAACACCGCGAAGCAGTCCATCTGCTCTCGCGCGATGAAGTCGTTGGTCAAAGCCAACGCCACAGCCGGGTCCCGCTCGTTGCGCGCGCACAGCCTGAACGCCGATCGCACCATCGCGAGGAAGACCATCGACTCCGCGTTCGGGCGCTGGCCGAGGTTGCCGACGAGCAACCCCACGGCCGTCCCGTCGACGTCGACGAAGTCGTAATAGTTGCCGCCGACACCTGCGGCAGGCAGGTACATCGCCGCCAGATCCATGCCGGGGATCTCCGGGACCTCACGCGGGAAGAGCATCCGCATCATGGTCTCGCGGAACTTGGCGCCATCCTCGATCTCCGAGAGCGCCTTCTTCTCCTTCTCGATGCCGCCGTCGGCGCGGTACCGATCGAGGTCCGCGATGAGCTCCTTCATCGAGCGGTAACGCTTGTCGCGGTGGTAGGCCGTCGCCCGACCGATGATGTTGCCAAGCCCCTCGGGGACGGCATCGGGCGAGAGCAGGCCCGACGCGGTGCGGCCCGAGATCATCTCGTAGAGGCAGATGCCGATGGCGTAGATGTCCGTGCGATTGTCGGTGTCCTTGAGAGACTTGCTCTGCTCAGGGCTCATGTAATAGGGCGTGCCCATGACGCAATTGTCCTGCGTCATCATCATCTTCTTACGCGGGTTGTCGTCCTCGAGCTCCTCGTCCTCCTCGTCGACGAGGCCGGCGATCCCGAAGTCGATGATGGCGATCTTGCCGTCCTCTCGCACGAGGATGTTGGCCGGCTTGATGTCGCGGTGGACCACCCCGTTCTCGTGGGCGAAGCTGAGCGCCACACAGGTCTGGCGGATGAGGTCGAGCGTGTCCTCGAGCTTCATCCTGCCGGCCTCGATGAGGTCATCGACCGACGGCCCCTGGACGAACTCGAGCACGAAGTAGGGCTGCGTCTCCGTGCGCCCCCACGACAACCCACGCGCGATGTTGGGGTGCTCGAGCATGTGGCAGATCTTGAACTCGCGCAGGAACCGCTTCACGAGGTGCGGCTTGGCGGCGTGTTTCTCGCTCATGACCTTGACGGCCACGTCACCATCGCCGCGCCCATGCGCCTTGTAGACGACGCCCATCCCGCCTTCGCCGAGCTGGGAGATGACCTTGTAGCGTCCGAATGCCACCGGCAGCCCAAGCGGGGTGTAGCCCTCGCGCTGGACGACGGCCTCCGGGGCCTTCTGGACGTCAGTCTCCTGGTCGTCGACGTCGTAGACTACGGTGGCATCCGATTTGGGTCGCATCATCGGGCGGAGGCGCGGCGGATCGTCGCTCATGGAGGTGTCCTGCTGAGGGTCGCGGTTGCGAGTCGCGTATTCTGGACAGCGCACTGTGGTGGCGCGGCACCCGGTGACTCGGGCCGGTTGGGCGCAAAGTTTATCACAGGAGCTCGGGCTCGGGGCGAAAGTCGACCCGTCTACAGATTCAGGCTACAACTCCCGTTGTCGTCAAGATGACGGCCGATTCCAATACGACCCTCGCCCCCAGTGCCACCAGACCAAGGAGACGGCCCCTGTCCGTGGAGCGCCCCGAGCCAACCGTCGAAAGGACGAGCGCGACCGACGCGACCGCCCTGGACTTGCGCGTGCCGGGCACTTTGGCCGGGCTGAAGCTCGATGTGGTGAACGACCTCGAGTCAATCGACGCGGTCAACGCAGCCTTCAACGCCCTCGCTGCCGACTGCAAGATCCCGGACGCGGCACGCCGCACGTTCAACATCGCCTTCGACGAGCTCATCAACAACATCGTGAGCTACGGGTTCGAGGACTCGGCCGAGCACCGTATTCTCGTCGACGTCGCTCTTGCCGACGGCGTGCTCGAAGCCACCGTGTCGGACGACGGCACCCCCTTCGACCCGTTCGCGATGGAGACCCCCGACATCGACGCCGACCTCGACGAACGCCGCATCGGCGGCCTCGGCGTACATCTCGTGCGGACCATGATGGACGAAGTCAGCTACACGCGGACAAACGACCGCAACGTGGTCGTCATCCGGAAGTTTCTGAGGCAGGATACCGCCTGATCAACCGGCCCGTCGGCCCGCCGCTCGCATGTCCCGCGTGGATTCCACGGCGGACGCACCGCGGCCCGACTCGACGAGCCACCCTCTCTTGCGCCGCGCCCCGGCGCACCTCGACTGCGGGAGTTAGGACGACATGGAAATCAACGCACGAACCGAAGGTGAAGTGGAAGTCCTGGCCATCAGTGGCCACCTCGACACCAAGACGGCCAAGGGCGCAGAGGATGCGCTCAACGACCTCATCAACAAGGGCAGGAACAAGATCCTCGTCGACTGCGAGGGCCTCGACTACATCAGCAGCGTCGGGCTGCGGGTCCTGCTCTCCACGATGAAGAAGCTCAAGAAATCCAATGGGAAGCTCCACCTCTCGGGCATGAACCCGACCGTGAAAGAGGTGTTCGACATCTCGGGCTTCTCGACGATCTTCACCATCTTCCCGAAGTCGCCCGAAGCGCTCGCCGCTTTCTGAGGAGTCCCCATGACGCGCCTCTGGCACAAGTACGCGCTCGCGCTGTTCGTCGCCGCCGTCCTGCCGCTCGGTATCGGTGCCTGGCGGCTCGCTTCGCGCGGCTCCGAAGAGGTCACCGAGAACGCCAAGAAGTACCAGCTCGCGGCCGGTGACGCCGCGCTGACCGCCGTGCAGGCGTGGCTCGACACGGCCATGCTCGAGGCCCGTACGGTCACCGCCACCATCGGCGCCATCTCGATGCCCGCCGAGGAGCGGATGCAGACGGCCCAGAGCCAGCTCGTCGCCGCGAGCACGCTCAGCGACATGGTCATCTACACGCCCGAAGGCCTGGACGTGCAGCACATGCAGGGCGGCAACGCCGAGGCCAAGGCCGTCAGCAAGATCGAGCCGCCCAAGCCCCTGCCTGAGACGCTGCGCCAGCGCGCGGTCGACCTCGGGTTCGCCATCGACCGACCCACACTCGTCGACGGCAGCTTCTATCTACCCATCGTGCTGCGGGTCCTCAAGCCAGACGGCTCGCTCTACGCCTTCGCATGGACCGCCATCGACATGTCGCCGCTCAACGCCATGCTGACCGAGCAGTCCGGCAAACGTTTTGGCGCCGACAACCAGATCGTGCTGATGGACTGGCACCAGGGCAAGGAGCGGGTGCTGGCGCCGAGCGCGCTCATCGGCACGCCCTTGTTCTCCGGCGAGAACCCGCTCTCGGAGTCCGACTTCACGCGTGTGCGCAGCACCCGCACCTTCGGCTTTCTTTCGGCGACCGGCGACGAGATGTACGGGGCGGCGCTCGGCGTGAGCGACCTCGGGCTCAACGTCATGGCGGTCGAGTCACGCGACGAGGTCTTCGCGGCCATCGGTCGCATCTGGTCCACGGCCGGCATCATCGGAGCCATCTTCGCCACCCTGGCGCTCGTGGTCGGAGTGCTCCTCGGACGCCGACTCTCGGCCCCGATCAGCGCCGTCTCGACGGCCGCGGGCAAGGTCGCCGGCGGGGACTTCACGGTCCGTGTCCCGGTCAGCGGCAAGGACGAGGTCGCCGACCTCGGCAAGTCCTTCAACGCCATGACCGGCCGGCTCACCGACACCATCCAGAAGCTGCAGGAGACGACCGCCGCGAAGGAGCGCATGCAGACCGAGCTCGCCATCGGACACAACATCCAGATGTCGATGGTGCCGCTCAACTTCCCAGCCTACCCCGACCGCCCCGAGTTCGACATCCACGCCGCGCTCAAGCCCGCGTTCGAGGTGGGCGGCGACTTCTACGACTTCTTCCTCATCGACGAGGACACCCTGTGTGTCTGTATCGCCGACGTGTCCGGCAAGGGTGTGCCAGCGGCCCTCTTCATGGCGGTCACCCGGACGCTGGTCAAAGCCCACGCGTCGAGCGGGCTCGGCCCCGAGGAGATCCTCGAGAAGGTCAACGACGACCTCGCCGCGGACAACGAGGAGAGCATGTTCGTGACGGTGTTCCTCGGGCTCCTCGACCTGAAGAACGGGCTCCTCAACTACACGAACGCCGGCCACAACCCCTCGTATATCAAGACGAAGGCGGGTGCCCTGACGCGTCTCGATCAGCTGCATGGCCCGGTCATCGCCGCGATGGAGGAGATCCCTTACGGGTGCGGCAAGGTGCAGATGAACCCTGGCGACACACTCATCCTTTATACGGACGGCGTGAACGAGGCCATGAACGCAAAGCAGGAGCTCTTCACCGAGGACCGCCTCGCCGAGCTCTTGCGTTCGAACCCCTGGGCCAGCTCGAGCAAGGCCGTCGACGTCATCCTCGACGATGTCTGGAAGTTCCAGGGCGCGGCCGACCAGGCCGACGACGTCACGGTCGTGGCGCTTCGTTACCTGGGCAAAGCCGCCTGAGTCGACCTGGCGCTGGGTCGAGCTTGGCGCTCAGAACAGCGTGTAGACGAATGGCGCCGCATACTGCGCGATCTTGATGCCGATGAGCAGGACCGCGGCCAGGAGCAGTACGACCATCAGCGGGATGAGCCACCAGCGGCCGGTCCCGGCGAAGTGGGAGAAGAGCTGACCCAGCGTTCGTAGCCGCGAGCTGCGGCGTCTTCGTTTGGTCGACCTGGCTGCTTCGATCGTCTTGGCCGTCACGACATCACCTCCATATCATCTCGATTTCCAAGAGACGTGCTCACGACGAAGTTCCCCATGGCGAGGAAGTCGAGCCCGGACCTGGAATAGGTCGAGTAGGCGTCGGCAGGCGTCGCGCACAGCGGCTCCCCCTTCAGGTTCAGCGATGTATTGAGCAGGCAGCCGACACCGGTCTGGGCCGCGAAGGCCTCGATGAGACGCGCGAACCTCGGGCTGTGGGCCGCGTCGACGACCTGCACACGCGCGGTGCCATCGACATGGGTCGTGGCCGGCAAGACCCGACGTCCCTCCTCGGTGACGGGCACGACGGCCAGCATATAGGGAGTGAGAAAGCGGTCCCGTCCACGCGGGTCGAGCTCGAAGAAACGACTCGCCTCACGCGCCAGACAGGCCGGCGCGAACGGGCGGAAGGGCTCCCTGAACTTGACCTTCTCGTTGACGAAGCGGGTCATGTCCGCACGCCTGGGGTCCGCCAGGATGGACCTGGCGCCGAGCGCTCTGGGCCCCCACTCGAAGCCGCCCTGGACATAGGCGCCGACCTCACCGCGGGCGAGGCGCGTCGCAACCTCGGCGTCGAGTGCCGCGTCGTCCTCGAATCGGCGTGCGGGGATCCGGCAGTCGGCAAGAAAGCGGCCGATGGAAGCGTCGTCGACCGAGCGGCCCAGATAGTTCGCGCGTGGCATGACGACTGGGTGGCGCGGGACACCGAAGACCTCGTGGCTCGCCCAGAGCGCGGCGCCGACGGCCCCACCCGAGTCGCCCGCCGCGGGGTGGACGTAGATCCCATCGACATCGAGCTCGCGTGAGAGCCGGGCATTGGCGACCGAATTCAGGGCGACCCCGCCGGCGAGACACAGGTTTCGTTCGCCGGTCACCACGAGCGCGTGGCGCGCCATCAGCAGCAGCGTGTCCTCGGTGACCGCCTGCAGCGTTGCGGCGATGTCGGCGAAGCGGCTCATCTCGGCATCGGGCGTCATCGGGTCGAGCGGCGCGCCGGGTTTGCGGGCCGGCCCGAGCAGGGCCTCCATCCGAGGCGAGAAGCTCTGGGTGGCGCTGCGTTGGAACGCGAAGTACCGCAGGTCGAGCGTCAAAGCGCCGTCGTCGGCGACCTGGACCAGGCGGTCGAACGCCTCGCGGAACCTCGGTGTTCCATAACCTGCGAGCCCCATGACCTTGTACTCGCCCTCGTTGACCTCGAAGCCGAGGTAGGCGGTCAGCGCTGAGTACAGAAGCCCGAGCGAGTGCGGATAGCGCTGCTCGACGACCGGTCGCAGGGTGGCGCCCGTCCCATGGAACACGCCCGAGCTCGCCCACTCGCCGACGCCATCCACGGTCAGGACGGCGGCGCTCTCGAAGGGCGACGGGTAGAACGCGCTGGCCGCGTGTGAGAGGTGGTGCGAGGAGAAGAGGACCTTGTCCGGGTCGACGTCGATCCGGCTCGCGAGCTCGTGCTCCATCCAGAGGCGGCGCGAGAGCCAGGTCGGCATGGCGCGAGCGAAACGCTTGAAGCCACGGGGGAAAGCCGCGAGCTGGCCCTGCAGGATCCGGTCGAACTTCTTCAGCGGCTTCTCGTAGAAGACGACGGCATCGAGGTCGTCCGATGTGATGCCTTGATCCTCGAGAATCTCGGTAATCGAGAGAACTGGCAAAGAGGCGTCGTGCTTCTTACGCGAGAGCCGCTCCTCCTCGACCGCGGCGACGACCTGGCCATCGACGACGAGGGCCGCCGCAGCATCGTGGAAGAATGCACTGATCCCAAGCACCTTCATGCTGCCCTCCGGGCGCTACCGGTAGGTTCAGAGACCACCCACCCGGGCTTGTGGCGACGTGTGAGACGCGAGACCAGGGCGAAGAGCGGCAGGACCGCGACGAAGAGAACCGCCATGAGGAGCCAGATGGCCTTGTCGCCCAGGCGAAAGCCCGCACGTTTCCATGCGGCCCAGGCCAGAGCGCGTTTCTCACGGTTGAGCGCGCGTTTGACCTCGCGCGTCCTGACGTCGGGCGCGAAGCTCTTTTCGAGCAGGTGGCGCGAGTAGGCGACGTGCATCTTCTCCTCCCGCGAGAGCTCCGAGAAGAGGACATGAAGGGCTGGCGCATGAGGTCGCGCAGACCGGGCGAAGTGGCGCGAGAGGACGTCGAACTGGCGTTGAGCGCGGGCCTCCGAGATGTGGACGAAGGCCAGGAAGCGTGTGGTGCCAAGCCGGCGATAAAGGTCCTGAGGCACGGCGTGAGTGGCCTCGAAGGCGCGCACGGTCGAGCCCGGCGCGATGCGGTGAGCCAGGGTCGAGAAACGATGGGCGTGTCGGCTCTCGTCGAGCGCGTGCCGAAAGAAGAGGCGGCGGTGGTCCGCGTCGGTGGCGAGCTCGGCGGCGCGCAGCATGTCGAGAGAGCTGCCGAGCTCGGTCGCAGCGAAGCCGTGCAGCTTGGCGGCGATGTTGTCGTCGCGGCGCCAGGCGATAGGGGCCACGAGCCTCAGCGCGAAGTTGGATTCCGTGAGCGCTATCATTGGGCGGAGTCCTGGACTGGTGTTGCTGGCGCCGGCAGGCCGAGCAGCGTGTCGATGAGTGGTGCCAGCGACTTGGCGACGGCCTCATGTCCGCGCGGCGAGAGGTGGAAGTCATCGGGCAGGAAGGCGCCTGGAGACGCCGCGACGAGTGTGCGGGTCAGGTCGAGAAAGCCCGGGACCGCGGCCGGCGAACCGCCCCCGACACGGCGCAGGGCGCGTTCATGCAGCGAGAGCGCGTCGGTGGCCAGCCCCTGCATCAGCGCCGCCACCGCGGCCGTCTGAGCGGGGTCGGCCACAGCCTCGGACAGTGCATTATTGGACTCGCCGGCCTTGCGATACTTGGCCCACTCGGCCGGGTCGACCATGACGTCGGCCGGAAGTGCAACCGTCAGGACGCGACATCCCGCGCGTAGACACGTCTTGTGGATCTCGGCCAGGTGAGGGCCGAGCTTGGAGCGCCAGGGCGCCATCGTTCGACCGAGGGCCGCCGCCTGGGACACGAACGTCACGGCCGGGGGAATTGCGCGTTCGTGAGGATTGCCATGCAAGAGCAAGCGCCCAGCCAGCACGAGGTGCGAGCGCGACATCAGGAAGTGGCGCAGCGGGAAGTCGGTCGCTGGTTCCAGGACCTGGCCTGGCGCCAGACCCACGGCCCAGCCGTCACGCTCGGCGGTGCGGCCGACGTTGGGGAAGTCGGCTTCGTTCCAGTCGTTGACGGCGTTGATGACGACCACCAGCACCGCCGGGCGGAAACGCTCGACGAGCTCGCGCGCGACAATGCTGTACTCGGCCGGACCCCAGGTCGGGATCCCGGCCCCCATGGCGTCGAACCGCTGGCCGAGACGGCTCACAAAGCCATCGGCCTCATCCACGCCGTACGCCATGACCTGCGAGTCACCGACGACGAGCACCCTGCCCTTCGCTGGCCCGTCACCAAAGACCGCGCTGCGAAACCCGATCGTATTGGTCTCGACCTCGGTCGTCCGCCCCAGCGGTGACTCGACGGTCGTCGAGGCCTCGGTCCGCAATCGCACCCCCAGCACCGGGTCGCCGACGTAGATGTTCAGGTACGGGTACGCGCCGCCCATGACCCACGTGGCGATGAGCTCGGCCAGCCCCAACGCAAGGAGCGTGGACAGGAGCGCAACGCCCACCTTCTTCCAGAGGGGAACCCTCGCCGCCGTCGCGGACACACTCTCGGGACTCTGATTCGTCGTTGCCACGCCGACTCTCAGAGCAATCCCCGAACCACCCGCGCCCCCCTCGAAACTAAAAACTTTTCAGCCACAACCGACCACCACCAGCTATCCTAACTTACACCCGAGGCAAACTCACCTTACTTCACCCAGGGGTCGGGACATTTCATATTTCATTTTCTGCCCGGCACCTCTCCAGAACCGTGTCACCGCGTGACACATTCGATTCGCCCTCCTCATCAGGGCAATCGCAAGGCCCAAGAAACCATCCAGTCGGAAGGATTTCTCAGGAAAGCAGGAGACGAGGAGCCCAGGAAGAGCCCCCTGAACTGCCCGTGGTGTTGTGCCGGTCCTGGTTTCCTTCGTTCCTGGTTTCCACAGGGCCCCCGACTTTGCGACCGCCCTGCCCTCCTCACCGCGAAAGCTTGACGGCCGTGACACACGCGTGTCACACACCTCGAGCAACGCGTGACACATCACCGCTGGAGGACCCCGATGGACCAGGAATCAGAGAAGAAAGAGCGCGTGATACACACCCGCGTCCCCCCGTCCCTGGACGTCGAGCTCAAGGAACGGGCAGAGCGCCTCGGCACCTCGGTGTCGAACCTCGTGCGCAACATCCTCCATCACGCCTTTGGCCTCGCCGGCGACGTGATCCGCGACGGTCACGCCATCGCCCGCTCGGCCCGCGGCGAAGAGGAAGGACAACCCTCCGCGCCCGCCCCGGAGGGCACCAACGTCCCGACCAACGTCCAAACCTCACCCGAGCCGGCCGGCCGCATGATCGGCTGGCAGGCCTTCGTGCTCGGCAAGAATGCCCTGTGCGAGCGCTGCAACGCCATCCTCCCAAAAGGCGCCCACGCCCACATCGCCGTCCTCGACGGCCCCGGCCGACGCGCCATCCACTGCACCCCCTGTGTCGAGGAGCTGACCCGTGCAAACGACTGAACCCACCCCGCCCTGGCTCGACGATGCGCTCACCACCCTTCGCCGCGGCCGCGACGCCGTCATCGGCACGCTCGACCTGGCCCGCAACCTCGTCTCGCGTGTCGACACCCTGGTCACGACGCTCGGCCGCGACTCGCGTCGTGTCGCCGCCGACGCCGTCCTCTTCTGGTCCGCTTTGTCGACCGCCGCGGCAAAGGCCAAGGCCGCCGCCAAAGCGACCCCACGCATCGCCCGCGTCATGGCCGAGCTCGCCCGCATCGCCACGACCTACCGCTTCGCCTACATCAAGGCCGGCTTCCTATCTGAAGCCGGCTCCCAGTCCTACCTCGCCGCCGTCCACACCCGTGAAGGCACGAAGCTCCGCCTCTTCTGCGAGTCGCTCGGCGGCGGCATCCTGAAGCTCGGCCAGGTGCTCTCGACGCGCGCCGACCTCCTCCCAAAGGCCTTCGTCGATGAGCTGACCCAGCTCCAGGACGCCGTCCCCGCCCCCGACCAAGCCACCGTCGAAGCGGCGCTGGACGCTTGCCTGACCACAGACTGGCGCAGCGACTTCACGCTCGAATCCCCGCTCGCGGCCGCGTCACTCGCCAT
This sequence comes from uncultured Myxococcia bacterium, assembly GCA_942493285.1. GTDB lineage: Bacteria > Myxococcota_A > UBA9042 > PHBI01 > PHBI01 > WYBB01. The sequence goes on along the minus strand of OW818691.1, from coordinate 1,719,480 downwards.
CGTCTACAAGGGCCGCCTGGCCGACGGCACACCCGTCGCGGTCAAGGTCCAGCGCCCCGAGGTCGACCGCCTCATCGCCGAAGACCGCGCCGCCATGGAGCTCATCGCCGCCATCATCCGGGACAACGCCCCAGGGCTCGCCGGTCTCGACATCGAGCCAATCCTGCGCGAAGTCGCCAAGAGCCTCATCGAAGAGCTCGACTTCGTCTCCGAAGCCGCGCACGCCGACCGCTTCCGCCAGGCCCTCCCGGCTCACCTCTGCCTCATCCCGGCGTTCTTGCGGCCGCCCCACCCGAAAGTCCTGGTCATGGAGCTCGTCGTCGGCTCGCGCCTGCCCGACGCGCTCGCCGCCTCGTCCCCACAAGAGATCGCCCACATCCTCGGCGCCCTCGCCAAGGCCTTCGCCGAGGCCATCCTCGTCCATGGCCTCGTGCACGGCGACCCGCACCCCGGCAACGTGCTGGTCCTGCCGCCCATGAGCGAGCCCATGGCACCAAGGCTGGCGCTGCTCGACTTCGGCTCGGCGGTGACCCTCGACGAGCGCACCCGCCGGGCCTACACCTCGCTCCTCTTCGCCCTCATGGCGCGAGCCCGCACGCCACTCGCCCTGGCGCTGGGCGACCTCGGCTTCACGCTCAAGGGCTCCCCCGAGCTCGCCCCATCGCCCGAGGCGCTGGCCGCGTTGGCCGACTCTCTGTGCGACATGCCGCGCCCGGCCGACCTCGCGAGCATCGACCCCAAGGCCGAGCTCGAGCGCGCGCTGACCCTCATCCGCGCTCACGACTCACTCGTGATGGCGCCACATCTCATCCGCGTCGGCCGCGCGCTGGGCACCCTCGGCGGCCTCTTCATGTCCCACCAGAGCGCGCTCACCGCAGAAAACCTCGACCTGGGTCGACTGCTCCTCGACACCTTGATCGAGAGCAGCCGCCCCGCGGCCTGAACCCCAATCGACACCACGAGTCCCTGGGCGCAGGCAGGCGTCCCAGGGGCCGTTGCAACCCGTTACGCCGCGTCGAGCATGGGAGCGAAGTCGTCCCAGCCGAGCGCGTTCTTCTTCGAATTGTCGAGCCGCGCGAGGATTGCCTTCACCCACATCCCACGCGTGAAGGTGTTGCCGATGCCAGCGTCCTCGAGGACCACGTAGAGCTCATCAGGCTCGAGGCGTCCGGTCTTGTTCTTGTCGTATGCGAAGAAGCTCTCGCGCAGCGCCGCGACATCGTCGCTCCCGCAGCGGTCGAGAAGGAGCTTACGAACCTTGGTCACGAGCTCGGTCTCTGGGGCCATCGTCATCCTCTTGTGTCAGCCGGGGTCTATCACCGGCGACGGCAGACAATGACGCAAGCCTTGTGCCAGCCACCGAGCGCTCGCTCCCATGCGCGAAACCGTCACGATTCAGGTCACTTACGATCCACCCCTGGCGCCCTCGAAACCCGATCGACACCCGGCGGTGGCGCATCGGTCCCTACGCACCGACACCCGCCCTTCACGGTGCCGTCGTTGGCCTACGGTGCGATGCGCTCGAAACGACGTGGCGAAACGCGTGTCCCATCCTTGCGATCCACCCCCGCCTCGGGCATAGGGCGAGACTGCGGGAGCGTCTGTGAACGACAGTCACCAAAAACCCGCCGCAGCCAACGCGGCCTCCGGTCATGGGTCTCATGCGTCGACTTCCATCGACGTATCTGGCAGCGGTGAAACCGTGTCGCCACCCGCTCCGACGCCGCATCACCCGGCCGCCCGCCACGACTTCTGGGATGCGAGCTGGGCCGCGCGCCGCATCGGCTTCCACCGCTCCGCCCCAAACGACCGCCTGCTCGCCGGCTTCGCACCCGCCTTGGCCGGAGCGCGGCGCGGCCGCATCCTGGTCCCGCTCTGTGGCAAGTCCGTCGACCTCCATTGGCTGGCCCAACACTTCGACGAGGTGGTCGGCGTCGAGTTCGTCGAGACCGCGGCCCTCGAGTTCGCGGCCGAGAGCGCCCTGCCTCACACCGACGCGCCCTACCGCGGAAACGGCCCACGCGCCATAACCGTCGGCGCTGCCTCGAGTATCTCGATCGTGATATCCGACTTCTTCGCCGTCACCGCAGGCGACCTGGGCCACTTCGACGCCGCCTACGACCGCGCGGCCCTCATCGCGCTCCCGCCGACCCTGCGTAAGCGCTACGTCGCCCACCTCGCGTCTCTCCTCGCCCCGGGCGCCCCCGCCCTCATCGTGACTCTCGACTACCCGCCCCACCTGCGCTCGAATCCACCCTTCCCCGTCGCGGACACCGACGCACTTACGCTATTCTCCGCTCACGGCCGGGTCGACCGCCTCTCGCGCGACCCCACCCGCGAGGTCCCTTCCGACCTCCCGCCCGGCACGCCGGTCACGACCTCCACCTTTCGTTTCACCCGCTCCCACGCCCCCGTCGAGGCATCCGCATGACGACCATCACCTTCAAAGGCGGCTCCGTCGAGACCTCGGGTACGCTCCCGGCCGTCGGCTCGCTCGCCCCCGAGTTCACCCTTGTCGCCCCCGACCTCACCGAGCTGCGGCTGTCCGACCTCGGCCCGGTGAAGAAGGTCCTCAACATCTTCCCGAGCCTCGACACGTCGGTGTGCGCTCTGTCGGTGCGCCGCTTCAACGCCGCCGCGGCCGCCCACCCCGACGCCCTTGTGCTCAACATCTCGGCCGACCTGCCCTTCGCCCACCGGCGCTTTTGCACTTCGGAGGGCATCGACCGCGCGAAGAACGCGTCCACCTTCCGCTCGACCTTCGCGACCGACTACGGCGTCCTCATGACGACCGGCCCGCTGACCGGCCTCGCCAGCCGCGCGGTGCTCGTCCTCGACGAACAGGACCGTGTCCTCCATGCTCAGCAGGTCCCTGAAATCGCTCAGGAACCCGACTACGACGCAGCGCTGTCCGCCCTGGGAGCCTCCCCGTCATGACTCGTCTCCCGCCATTCCTCGCCCCAGCGCTCTTCTCGCTGTTCGTGGTCTCCGCCCCCCTTGCGATCTCCGCCTGCGACGAGGCCCAGAATGCCCCGCCGGGCGGTCTTCCGGACACGACGCCAGTCGCCGACACGGTCACGCCTGACGTCGCCGACGTCGCTCCCGACGTCGAAGTCGAACCCGAAGAACCCGAGCGCCCCACGCACTGCACCGGCGTCATAACGCCTGGCCCCGCCCCGCTGCGCCGGTTGACCAAGAACGAGTACTCGAACTCGCTTCGTGACCTCCTCGGCATCACCACGAGCCCGGGCGACGACCTCCCTCCGGAGGAAGAGACCTACGGCTTCGACAACAACGCGTCGGGCCGCGGTGTCACGCAGATCCACGTCGAGCGCTACATGCTCGCCGCCGAGACGCTCATCGCCGAAGCCATCGCCGTTCGCCGCAGCACGGTCATCAAGTGTGACCCCTACGAGATCTCGGCCGAGCTCTGCGCGCGCTACACCATTCGCGACTTCGGTCGCCTCGCTTACCGCCGCCCACTCACCACCGACGAGCTCGAGCGGTTCATCGCCTACTTCAACAGCCTCTATGAGACCGAGGGCTTCGACGGCTCGATCGCGACCATTCTCGAGGTCATCCTGCAGTCGCCCCACTTCCTTTATCGGGTCGAGGTGGGTGAGCCCGACACCGACGGCGACGGCATCGTGGCCCTCACCGGCTTCGAGCTCGCGACCCGCCTGTCCTACCTCCTCTGGAGTGCCCCGCCCGACGACCGACTGCTCGCCGCGGCCGAGGTCGGTCTGCTCTCCACGCCTGAGGGCCTCGCCACCGAGGCGCGCCGCATGCTCAAGGAGGACAAGGCCAAGACGGCCCTGCTCCACTTCCATCGCCAGTGGCTCGAGCTCACGAAGCTGCCGGCGGCCTTCAAGGACCCTGCCATCTTCCCCGAGTACAACGAGGCCATGCAGCAGCGCTTCCTCACCGAGACCGAGCGCTTCGTCGAACACGTGATCTGGGATGGCGAGGGCGACCTGACGACGCTGCTCTCGGCGAGCTACTCGATCCTCGACCCGGCACTCGCCGAGCATTACGGCGCGGCCTACCCCTTCCCCGAGCCGCCTGCCGACGGCGATGCCCTGCCCTCGCGCCCCGGCTTCACCAAGGTCGCACTCGACCCGACACAACGCGCCGGCCTCTTCACGCAGGCATCGATCATGACGGTGCAGGCCAAGTACAACCAGACCTCACCGGTCCTGCGCGGCAAGTTCGTCCGCGAGCAGATGCTCTGCCAACACCTGGCCCCGCCGCCAGCCAACATCAACATCACCCCGCCCGACCTCGACCCGAACCTCACGACGCGTGAACGTTTCCGGCAGCATTCCGACTCGGAAGAGTGCGCCGGCTGCCATCGCAAGATGGACCCGCTCGGCCTCACCTTCGAGCACTATGACCCGCTCGGACGCTGGCGCCAGACGGAGGCCAACGACCTGGCCATCGACCCCTCGGGCGAGATCCTCTTCACCTGGGACGTGAACGGCCCGGTCGCGGACGCCATCGAGCTCGCGCACACGCTCGCTTCTTCGGAAGAGGTTCGCCACTGCTACGCGACGCAGTGGTTCCGCTACACACACGGCCGCGACACCGCCTTCGCCGACGAGTGCACCATGTACGACCTCATGAAGGCCTTCAAGGCGGGCGACTGGAACATCAAGGACCTGCTCGTGGCGCTGACCCAGACCGACGCCTTCCGCTACCGCCCGCTCGCCATCCCCGGCGGTGGCACCGGAGTCCCGCAATGAAATCGAAGACTCCCAACCCCGCGGCCTCTCCAGCCACTTCTGCAATAGACGGCTACTCACGACGTGCCTTCCTGCGCGGCACCGGCAAGGCGCTGGTCGGCATCCCGATCATGGCCTCGCTCGGCGCCTTCCCAAAGAAGGCGCGCGCCGAGGAGGGCCTCTACCCCAAACGCTTCATCGTGATGTTCAGCCCGAACGGCACCATCAAGCGCAACTGGTCGCCGACCGGCGGTGACCGCAACTTCGCTTTGTCCCGCATCCTCACGCCACTGGCCCCGTTCAAGGAAAAGCTCCTGGTGCTGCAGGGCATCAACATGAGCACGGCCAAACACGGCCCGGGCGACGGCCATCAGACCGGCATGGGCCACATGCTCACCGCGACGGAACTCCTCGAGGGCGAGCTCTTCGAGGGGGGAGGCGGCTCCGGCCGTGTCGGCTGGGCTGGCGGTATCTCGGTGGACCAGGCCATCGCGAACCACGTCGGCACGGCCACACGCTTGAAATCGCTCGAGCTCGGCGTGCAGGTCCACGGCGCCACGGTCTGGTCACGCATGAGCTATCTCGGCCCGAACCAGCCGATCCCGCCCGAGAGCGACCCGGAAAAGGTCTTCGAACGCCTGTTCTCCGACTTCAGCATCTCGCCGGCCGAGCTCGTCAAACGTGAGCGCCGCAGGAAGTCGGTCCTCGACCTCGTGATGGGCGAGTACGCATCGTTGCGACCACGGCTCGATGCTTTTGACCAGCAGAAGCTCGAAGCCCACCTCGATGCGATCCGCGACGTCGAGAAGCGCCTGCAGACCGACGTCGTCGGGGTCTCGGACGAGTGCATCGTGCCCTCGCGCCCGGCCTTCCCGGCCCATATGGACCCGCAAAACTACGAGGCCGTGGGCCACCTGCAGATGGACATGCTCGCGTCGGCGCTGCAGTGCGACCTCACGCGGGTCGCAACGATGCAGTTCTCCCACTCCGTGAGCCAGCACGTCTTCACCAACCTCGGCATCAACCAGGCCCACCACGACCTCTCGCACGAAGGCGATTCCAACGCCGACGCGATGGAGAAGCTGACGCAGATCAACACCTGGTATGCCCAGCAGATGGCCTACCTGTGTGCCAAGCTGGCGGCCATCCCCGAAGGCGACGAGACGCTGCTCGATCACACGGTCATCGTGTGGGTCAACGAGTTGAGCAAAGGCAACTCGCACAGCCGCGATGACATGCCGTACGTCATGGCAGGCGGGTGCTCGGGCTACTTCGACACGGGCCGATTCCTCCAGTTCCTCCCCACGTCGACCCACAATGACCTGCTGCTCACGTTCCTTCACGCCATGGGCGTCGACGCGGATCACTTCGGCGACCCACAGTTTTCATCTGGGCCATTGCCAATCCTGCGGGGTTGACCGACGGTCAGAGGCGTGAACACGGCCGCTTCAGATAGCCTCGTCGTCAAAGGCAAACGTCTGCTCGGGCGACCGCCCCGCTCCCGCCGCACGGGTGGGAAGGCTCACCCGAGCGATCCGATCAGTCTCCATACGTTTTCATCCCCAGGTGGAGCCGTAACGCATGGAGACGTAAGGCAAGGTCACAAGCGATGAATGCAGCGAGTGCCCATGAGGTGGCCATCCAGCTAGGCGCTGGCCACCTGCTGGCGACCACCCCCACGGGTGCCGCCGAAGGCTTCAACGTCGCGGCATTGCTCGCCGTCATCGCCATCGCCTTTGCGGTCGGCGCGGCTACTTATGCGCTCACCATCTTCCGGAATCGGCGCCGCCTCGAACAACGCCTCGATGACCTCTCGGCTGAGCTCGAGCTGCTGCGAGACGCCGAATCGAAGCGCCTGGCCCTCGAGACCCAGCTGCGTGAAGGCCAGAAGCTCGAAGCGATAGGCCAGCTCGCTGGCGGCATCGCGCATGACTTCAACAACCTGCTGACCGCCATCATCGGCAACGCCGAGCTCCTCCGAATCGCCAAGGGCACCATCGAGGAACAACGCGAGGAGCTCGATGAGATCATGCACGCGGGCCGTCGCGGGGCCGAGCTCGTGCGCCAGCTCCTGTCGTTTGCCCGGCGCTCACCTGGCCACATCGTCCCTATCGACCTGCACCAGTCGGTCGAGGACACGGTCAGCCTGCTACGACGTGGCACGTCCGCGCTGATCTTCGTCAACATCGCGGTGGAGGGCGAGTCGCCCATCATCGAGGCCGATCCGGCGACCTTCGAAAACGCGCTCCTGAACCTCGGTCTCAATGCGCGCGACGCCATGCCCGAGGGCGGCCACATCACCTATCGTGTGAAACGGGTGAGCCACCGGCTCGACCTGCCGCTGCCCAAGGGCGCCCCACCGGATCTCGCGCTGGGCGACTGGGCGCATATCCGGATCGAAGACACCGGAACGGGCATGGACGAGGAGGTGAAGACCCACCTCTTCGAACCCTTCTATACGACCAAGGCCCCGGGCAAAGGCACGGGGCTCGGCCTCGCGTCCGTCTATGGGACCGTGAAGCAGCTGCGTGGCCGCATCGTCGTCGACTCCGAGATCGGCAAGGGCACGACCTTTCACTTATGGGTTCCGCTCTCCGACAAGGAGGCCTTCATCGAAGGTGTCGTCGACCCGAGCGAGGTCCGCCGACGCGCGGGGCATATCCTGCTCGTCGACGATGACGACGCCGTCAGAGCGGTCGCCCAGAAGCTCCTGACCGAGCTCGGCTGCCAGGTCTCGACCGCCGTCGACGGGCTCGAAGCGCTTGATTTTTATCAAGAACATCGCCGCGAAATCGATCTCGTGGTGCTCGATCTGCAGATGCCCAACCTCGATGGGCGGGGCACCTTCCGTGAGCTCAAGCGCCTCGACCCCAAGGTGCGCGTGCTGCTCACCTCGGGACACGCGAGCCGCGAAGAAGCAGAACGCATAATCGCCGAAGGGGCGCTCGACGTGTTGCCCAAGCCCTTCAAGCTCGACGACCTCTCACGGGCCATCGCGCGTTACGGACGCCTCCGCCGCAGCCCGACGCTGCCGCAGAACTGAGTGGGAGGGCGCGCCCCCTCGATTGGGGGCGACTCACGCGTTGATCACTCGAAGCGTTCGGCGAGGAAGTCGCTCAGGACCTGCCACGAGCGGCGATCGGCGCGCGCATCGTAGGCTGATCCTTTGCTGGGGTCGTTGCCCGCCGACTTCTGCGTGAAGGAGTGGACGGCACCGGCATAGCTGACCATCTGCCAATCGACCGAGGCGCCATCGAGCTCTTTGACCATGGCGGCGATGTCGGCGACGGGCACGAATGGGTCGGCCGCGCCGTGGAGGATGAGGACGGAACCCTTGATGTTCTTGCCATCCTCGGGGTTGGTCGAGTCGAGGCCGCCATGAAAGCTGACGGCTGCCTTCAGCGGAGCGCCGGCGCGGGCGAGCTCAAGCGCCGCGGTGCCGCCAAAACAGAAGCCGATGATGGCCGTCTTGTCGGGGTCGACGCCGACCTGCGCCAACATCTGGCCGTAATTGTCGAGCAGACGCGCGCGAAAAAGGGCGCGGTCGCCTTTGAACCGTCCGGCGGTGGGGCCAGCCTCTTCGCGGCTCGCAGGGCGGGCCTTGACCCCGTAGACGTCGGCGACGAAGGCAACATAGCCGAGGTTCGCGAGCATCGCCGCGCGCTCACGCTCGTGCTCGGTGATGCCCATCCATTGATGCACGACCAGGACGGCCGGCAGCTTCTTCTTCCGTTTCAGGAGCGCGGCGTCGAAGACAACGGCCCCTTCATAAGAAGCGCCATCGCGTTCCCAGGTGACGGTCTTCGTGGTGAGAGGGCGCTTGGCGAGGGCGTCACCGCTGGTGGTGAGCATCGCCGGGAACAGGAGGGCACCGACCATGACCGACAAGACGAGCCGACTCTTCTGCATGCTGAACCTCGCTGATGGGTGCGCGCGAGGCGCTGTTTTCCAGCGAGCCACGGGCGGCGAAAGAGCCTCCACCATCGGCCCGGACGGGCTCAGGTCAACCGCGCGCCAAGGCGGCGTCGAGAACTCGAGCGGACAAAGAAAAAACCGCTGGCGTGGATCGCCGACTTGCTCTACCTTCCGCGCCCGCGTCGCGATGACCGTGCCGCGACCACATCTATACCCCCACCGGGAGAACGGCCATGGGCCTCGGGGACAAGAGCATGAAAATGCGCCGTCGCGACAGCCAGAACAAGAAGAAGGCTCGCGTCGCACGCAAGCGTAACGCCGCCATCGCGGCATCCGCGGCCGCCAAGACTCCGGCGCCCGCTCCGAAGAAGGGTTCCAAGAAAGGCTGATGACTCTGTCGACCTGACCGCTTGACGGTAAAGGTCGGTGAGGGTACGAGGCCACCTATCACGCATCCTTGTGGGGACGCGTGAAGTGACGCGAAAGTGGCGGAATTGGTAGACGCGCTAGGTTCAGGTTCTAGTGGGCTTTATGCCTTTGGGGGTTCAAGTCCCCCCTTTCGCACCACACCGACGACGGTCGACCGGACGCGGCGCCCCAAAAGGGCGTTCAGCGTCACGGTCGGCTTCTTCGTCATCTTGTCTGTCGGGGTTTTGACCCCTGCCTGCTCACGTCCCGGCGACGTAGCGATCGACCGTCTCGAGTCGGGCTTGGATGCTTTGATTTCGTTGGTGGAACGCCGCGATCGTGGAGAGCTGGATCAGCGCGCCATGACCGCTGCGCTCATCGCCTGGGAGCAGTCAGAGGGCGCGGAAATCGCTCTGCTTTCGACTGAAGCCGCGCGGTCCCTCGGCCCACCTTTGAGGGCCGAGCTTGCCGAGCGCTGGCGAGTCGTGTCAGAGCGGCTCCGGGGGCGGCTGAGCGCGCAATCGCCCGAGGCCGACGGACTTCCTTGATGACCCACTTCCGGCGGCGTGTTAGCTTTCGGAAGTGAGATTTCTGCGGGTGTCGCGACGGTTGTTCAATATCGATCCAACCCGTGATCCAGACCCCGGGACCCTTCCCTGTCCATGGTGTGCAAGCCCGCCTTAATTGTAGCGGGAAGCCTGAAATGGCCATAACGGGTCCCACCTGTTAAGGGGGTTTGGGTCGGAGCGATCCGGTCGACCCTGGTGGAGCTCACATGGGCGAGGTCCTAGACCTCGCCCGCCCTCATTTAAGCCCCCGGCGCATCGACCTCCAGGAGCCCGGTGCGCGCGGCGGTCCGGACGTCCCGTCGTGCTGCGTCCCACGCGGCAAAGACGTGGAGTCCAAGCGCGATGACGGTGATGACGACGGCCGTTGGCATCGCCAGCCCCCGCGCCATCCCGAAGGCCCCACCCAGGGCTGCGCTCAGGCGCTCGCCGTCGGACGCAAGACCCGCAAAGAAGAGGCGTGTCCAGCTGAACGCAACCAGGAACAGGACCGCGTCACCGACCCGCCCTGCCACAAGCTGACCGAGCCCCGGGACGAGGGCCGAGAGGACACCGCGCAACCACTGTAACGGGCGCGTTGGGCGCCCCTGTCTCGACGCCCGTGATGAAGACTCACGCGTTGGAATCGACGCCGAAGGGAAAGGGGCCGAGGCGGGCAGCTGGGCCTCCGGGGTCGCTCCGACGGGGTTGGGTTCGTCCATCGGGACGTGATACCACGAGCGGTGCGGAGCGCGAACGCGTCGTGTTCTGCGAGAGGGAGGCAGAGATGCGCGCGGTCGTCATTCGCCAGCACGGTGGCCCAGAAGTCCTCAACATCGAGGAGGTCCCCGACCCCATCGCCGGTCCGGGCGAGGTCGTCGTCAAGGTCGCCGCGGTGGCGTTGAACCACCTCGACCTCTGGGTCCGAAAGGGCCTGCCGGGCGCGCCCTTCCACCTGCCCGCCATCACTGGCGCCGACGCCTCGGGCACGATTCACGCCATGGGCCCCGACGTCGCGGGTGTGTCGGTGGGCGAGCCCGTGATGGTGTTGCCGGGTATCTCGTGTGGGCATTGCGCCCCCTGCGTGTCGGGCCAGGACCACCTGTGCGCGTCCTACGGGATCCTCGGCGAGTCCTGCGATGGCGCCCTGGCCGAGCTCGTGAAAGTGCCGCGCGCGAACGTCGTCCGGAAGCCCGACAACCTGAGCCATGCCGACGCCGCGGCCATGTCCCTGACCTTCCTCACGAGCTGGCACATGCTCGTCGCGCGGGCCGAGCTCAGAGGCGGTGAGACGGTGCTCATCCAGGCCGCGGGCAGCGGGGTCGGCGTGGCTGCGATCCAGATCGCGAAGTTCCTCGGGGCACGTGTCCTCGCGACCGCCGGCAGTGAGACCAAACGTAACGCCGCCCTGTCGCTCGGGGCCGACATCGTATTCGACAGCCGCGACCCGGAGTGGCCGCGCCAGGTGAAGGCCATCGCCCCACGCGGCGTAGACGTCGTCTTCGAACACGTCGGTGGGACCATCTTCGAGCAGTCGCTGAGGCTCTTGGCCAAGGCGGGGCGACTCGTGACGTGTGGGGCCACGACCGGCGTCGACGCCAAGGTCAACCTGCGCCACGTCTTCTTCAAGAGCCAGTCGATCCTGGGCTCGACGATGGGTCCCAAGGGCAGCTACCACCAGCTCGTGGCGCTCTACGAGCGCGGCCTCTTCCGCCCGGTCATCGACCGCGTCCTGCCGCTGAGCTCGGTGCGTGAAGCCCAGGAGGCGCTCGCCGCGCGTGAGGTCTTTGGCAAGATCGTGCTCGAGCCCTGAGCCTCGTCGCTCCCCGCCAGCTCCGTAAGGCTCGGACGCAGACCACACGAATCTCGTGACGTCGGGATAGCGGTCGGTCGCACTCCCTGCTATGTCGCGCCGCCCGGCGGACCGCGACATGCGGTTCATGCCGGAACTCAGCGAGGATACGATGGCTCTGCAACTCGGCATCGTGGGTCTGCCCAACGTCGGCAAGTCGACGCTCTTCAACGCGCTCTCGTCCGCAGGCGCCGAAGCGGCGAACTACCCCTTCTGCACCATCGAGCCCAACGTCGGCGTCGTCCCGGTGCCCGACCCGCGCCTGCAGGCCCTGGCCGAGATCGTGAAGCCGCAGGCGATCCTGCCGACGACCGTCGACTTCGTCGACATCGCCGGTCTCGTGCGAGGTGCCAGCAAGGGCGAAGGGCTCGGCAACCAGTTCCTCGGGAACATCCGCGCCACCGACGCCATCGTTCACGTCGTGCGCTGCTTCGAGAACGACAACATCGTCCACGTCGAAGGCTCGGTGGACCCGATCCGCGACATCGGCATCATCGACACCGAGCTCCTCTTGAAGGACCTCGACACGGTCGAGAAACGTTTCTCGAAAATCGAGAAATCGGCCAAGGTCGAACCCAAGCTCCGGCCCGAAGCGGACCTGCTCCACCGCATCATGACCTGGATGAACGAGGGTAAGCCGGCCCGCAGCTTCGAGTACACCGAGGCCGAGAGCGTCGTCTTCAAGAGCCTGTTCCTGCTCACGGCGAAGCCCGTCCTCTACGCCTGTAACGTGGACGAGGGCTCGATCCCCGACGGCAACAAGTTCTCGGAGATCGTCAAAGCCCATGCGCTCGCGGAAGGCAGCCGCGCGGTCATCATCTCGGCCGAGATCGAAGCCGAGATCCAGAACCTCCCCGAGGCCGAGCGCCCCGACTTCCTCGCGTCGGCCGGCCTCGCCGAGTCGGGCCTCGACCGCCTCATCCGTGAGGGCTACTCGCTGCTCGGCCTCATCACCTACTTCACGGCCGGCGAGAAAGAGGTCCGCGCCTGGACCATCCGCAAGGGCACCAAGGCCCCGGGCGCGGCCGGCGTCATCCACACCGACTTCGAACGCGGCTTCATCCGCGCCGAGGTCATCAAGTTCAAGGACTACGTGGCGCTCAAGGGCGAGGCCGGCGCCCGCTCGGCGGGTAAGCTCGGCGTCGAAGGCAAGGAGTACGTCGTCGATGACGGCGACGTCATGCACTTCCGCTTCAACGTCTGAGACACCAGCGCGCGCGCCATTCGAAAAACGAACGCGTTCGCAGGGCCCGCGGTTGCAGTGCCGAGCAACCACGAGCTTGACCTGACCTGGCCAGGCCACTAGAAGCCCGGTGCCCGAGTGCGAACCCTCGTCAGCGGGCGCCAACCCTCGCGACCCTGCGGGGACATTCGGAGTCTGCTCATGCGCCTCAATGGGATCACCGCTGCTTTATTGGGCGCTCTCGCGCTCGCCGCCACGGGATGCGCTGACGACGACACCGGACCGGGTGACACGACCGGCGACGGCACGGACACCAACGTGGCTCCCGACTCGACGAATGACGATGGCACGGACGACACGACCGGAACCGATGTGCCCGACACGACGCTGCCGGATTCGGCCGGCGACGTCCTCCCCGATACGGGGCCAGGCGACACGACCGAGCCTAACGACACGATTGAGCCGGGCGACACCGAGGTGACCGAGCCGATCCCCGAGCCCGATGTCGTCGTCGACATGAGCCTCTGCTCGTCGGCCGGCGGGTCGCTCAACGTGTACGACCTGCAGAACGTCGACTGTCCCGACCACCCGATGCCCGAGCCGGTCGGCAGCAACGGCATGGCGGTCGAGCTCACGGGCCTCATCATCACGGCCAACTTCGGTGACACGTGGACCGCTCAGGACGCTCGCGGCGGGCCCTACAGCGGCATCACCATCTTCAACCACGGCTTCATGTCGGAAGAGGCCGAGGTCGGCGACGTCGTCGACATCACCGGCAGCTACTCCGAGTACTTCGAGAACACCCAGGTCTACCTCGACACGGTCGACTTCGTCGGGACCGCCGCCGTGCCCGCGCCGTATGTGCCGACCCACCCCTCGCACCTCGCGACGAACGGCCCGCTGGCCGAGATGTTCGAAGGCGTGCTCGTCCGTGTCGACGACGTCAAGACGGTCCACACCCAGCCGGATTGCCCCTTTGATTACGGTGAGTTCGAGGTCACGGGCGGGCTCCGTATCGATGACATGGGCGTCGAGTGGAAGGCCGTCGCCGCGTGCACCCGGACTTGTGCCCGTTTGGGAGATCACTTCTCGAGCATCACCGGCCCACAGATGTTCACCTTCGGTAATCACAAGGTCGAGCCCCGCACCTTGGCCGACCTCGCGGTCATCACGGCTGGCGCACAGCAGGCGGTGTCCAAGTGCACCGCCACCGAGTGCCGCGCTCGTGAGGACGCCTTCGTCACCCGCTCGGTGGTCATCAACGAGATCATGGCCGACCCCTTCGGCGACGACACCAACCAGGAGTGGATCGAGCTCTACAACCCGAGCAACGCCCCCATCAACCTCGGTGGCTGGGTCATCCGTGACTGCGGCACCCAGGAGATCACCTTGTCCGGGCCTGATGCTGTCATCGGCCCCCGCGGCTACCTCGTCATCGGCGCCAACGGCAACCGCAACGAGAACGGCGGTATGACGGTCGACTACGAGTACGGGGCCCAGGGCTTCTATCTGCCGAACACGGTCGGCTCGGTGCTCCTCTATGATGGCGGCACGCAGCAGGCGACGCTCATCGACCAGGCGCGTTACAGCCGCTTCGAGGACTGGACCCAGATCTTCCAGAGCGGTCGCAGCATCGAGCGCAAGAGCGTCACCAGCGACGGCACCCAGGTGCAGAGCTGGCAGCGCGGCACGGTCAAGTTCGGCGACATCGAGAACCGCGGCACGCCGGGCGCCAAGAACACCGGAACCTGAGCCCCGACCTGCGCTCACGTTAGACGGCCACTCCGCGGCGCCATGCCTGGAGTGGCCGTTTCGTTTTCAGGGCCCGGAGACCCGTGCGCTCAGCTCGCTCGAGCGGTCTACTTCGCCTCGGCGCGAGTGACGGTGAGCCCGCCCATGGAGCTCGCGACCTCGCCGAGCGAAGTGCCAAGTCGCAGGTGGGTCGCGTCCGCACTCTTCTGTCCCCAGGTCGGGTCGAACATCTCCCAGCGCCCATCGAGCGCGACCTCGACCCAGGCGTGGTAGGCGAAGACCCGGTCCACGTCGCCCGTGTAGCCGACCCCGTAGACCGGCCGCGCGGGGATCTTTGCGGCGCGAAGGAGCGCCACCGACAACCATGTGTGCTCGGTGCAGTCGCCCACCTTCTTCTCGAGGATGGTCGACGCCGTTGGCAGGTGGGTCGCGAGCTTCTTGTCGAGGGTCTCTTCGACCCAGCTCGCGATGGCCTCGACCTTGGCGCGTGGGGTCTCGAGCCCCTGGGTGAGCGCATTGGCCTGCTCGATGATCGACTTATGGGTCGCGTCGATCGTGGCGTCTGCGGCCAGCGCATCGGCCAGCTCGGACTCGACGACGGGAGCGCCCGGTCCACGCACGAGGACGACCTCATGGGTGGCGGTGGCGCCGTCTTCAGAGAGCGTCGTCGTGACCGCCTGATTGGGGTTGCTCGGCACCTTCACGCCAGCCGGCCCGGTGAGCGTGAGCTCCAGGCGGTCGACCGCATGGGGTGACCCGAGCTTTGTCGGTGACACCATCCCGGTGCCAAGGATGTCGAGCCCCACGACCCCGCTCTGCGCCACGGACGCCTCCTCGAGCTTGAGGACGAGCCCTGGCCCGAGTGTCATCTCGAGCATCGTGCCGTCATGCGCGACGAGGCTCTTTCCCTCGATGCCGCTCGTCTCGTAGACCACCTTCATGGTGGCGACCTGCTGCTCGACGCCGGCGAACATACGCTTGGCCAGCGACTCGATGGTGGCGACGACGGTCTCGTCGGCCTCGCGCTCCCAGCTCCAGACACGCACCCTCTTCGCCACGCCGACCTCGACCCCCTCGAGCGTCATGGGCGACACCGCGAGCGCGGCGATGAGCGTGTCCTCGGTGCCGGCGACATCGCGGACTTCGCCGGGCCGCCCATCGATGGAGCGTGTGATGCGGAACACGGCCTTGTCGCCCGCCATCGCTGGGACAGCGCGGCGCTCGTCGCGAAAGCCCATGGCCGTGCTCGAAAAGCCAGTCTCTACGAGAGCATAGCCGGGTGCCCCGGCATAATGCCGGATCTCGGAGGCCGTCAGCTCGTTGCTCTGGCCAGCGCCTCCGACCGACATCTTCATCTCGAAGCCGGTCGTGTGGAGCCCGGGCTCGCCTTTGGTGGAGGCCCGGTCCCAGACCCGTGCATGCCCCACCTTCTTGCCCATGAGGTAGAGCCCATAATGGGCATCGCGACCGAGCTTCAGGTCAGCCGGCAAGGCAGCCGGATTGAGCGCGGCCTGGGTGTCTGGAGCCGAGGGCGCCGCCGCTGCGGTCGCGTCGGAGGAAGCCGTGGTCGGGGGCCCCCCGGCGGGCGCGGGGTCATTGCGGCAGGCAGCGGCACCCAGGCCGAATGCCACCCAGATGCCTACCCAGGCACGGCTCCTACGGCCACTACGATTGATGAACGATGACAAATGAACACTCCCCACGCCTGCCCTCCGAGCAGCTCGAGACGATGCTTGTCTACCATGACCCGCAGCACCCCGGAGCGGTTGCATCAATGTTCGCAGGTAGGTGAACGATTCCAGGGGCCTCGACGTTGTCGGCGCGTCCGCATGTCCCGGTTCGTGCGAGCGTAGCCTCGAGAGCCTGGGAGTTGCAGATGCCAGGTTGACATGCAATGAGCCCCGGGCGCTGATTCCGGCGTCGCCTCGGCGGCAGGTGACGCATCAGAGCGAAACGGCGTCACGGCCGACGGGCTCGACGTGGGTCGACCTAGAAACACGGGCCTAAGGGCCCACCAGCAGCTATTCAGCTATTCAGCTTTTTCAGGAGGACGAGATGTCGGTGCGATTTACCACCATGCTTTTGTCAGCGGCCCTCGTGGTCGCGTGCGGCAAGAGCGAGGACAAGCCCGGCGCGCAGCCGGTCGCCGAGGGTGCCGCTACCGCGCAGCCCGCGACCCAGGGCGCAGCTGAGTCGAAGTCTGGTTCGGCCCCCGCGGGCGCAGGTGGCGTGGTCGCCGCAGTGGCTGACCCGGCTCCGAACGCGGTCGTCGAGATCCTCGAGTTCTCCGACTTCCAGTGCCCCTTCTGCAGCCGCGTCAACCCGACCCTGAAGGAGATCAAGGCGACCTACGGCGACAAGGTGCGTGTGGTCTTCATGCACCAGCCGCTGGGTATCCACCCGGACGCCAAGCCCGCCGCCATCGCGGCCGAGGCGGCGCGCCGTCAGGGCAAGTTCTGGGAGATGCACGACGAGCTCTTCGCCAAACAAACGTCGCTCAAGCCCGCCGACTTCGAGCAGCACGCGGTCAAGATCGGGCTGGACATGGACCGGTTCAAAAAGGACGTCGCGGACCCGACCCTGACCGCCATCGTCGACCAGCACCAGTCCATCGCGACCGCGGTCGGCGCATCCGGCACGCCCGCCTTTTTCGTCAACGGCAAGAGCCTCCGGGGCGCCCAGCCGACGGCCGAGTTCAAGAAGCTCATCGACGCGGAGATCACGGCCGCGGCCGACCAGAAGGGCGACGAGTGGCTGCGCTCACGCCTCAAGGCGAACAACGCGGCGCTCCACGGCTTCATCTACGGGGGCCAGAAGGCACCCACGCTGCAGCCGCAGCGTCCGCCGGTCGACAAGACCATCTACAAGGTCTCGGTCGACCCGGCCCTCGACGCCATCAAGGGTGAGCTCAACGCGCCCGTGACGCTGGTGGTCTTCTCGGAGTTCCAGTGCCCGTTCTGCAAGAAGATCGAGCCGACCATCAAGGAGCTCATGGCCGCCTACCCCGGCAAGCTCCGCATCGTCTTCAAGCACAGCCCGCTCTCGTTCCACAAAGACGCGCTGCCCGCATCGATGGCCGCGCTCTGCGCCAAAGACCAGGGCAAGTTCTGGGAAATGCACGACAAACTCTGGGACAACCAGCAGTCACTCGACGGGCCGAGCCTCGAGAAGTACGCGACCGAGCTCACCCTCGACATCGAGGCGTTCAAGACCTGCATGTCGACCGAGAAGCACAAGTCGCAGATCGCCAACGACCAGGAGCTCGCCGGCAAGGTCAGCGCGCGCGGCACACCCAACACCTTCATCAACGGCATCAAGCTGACCGGCGCCAAGCCCGTCGAGGAGTTCAAGGAGATCATCGACGAGCAGCTGAAGAAGGCCGAGGCCATCATCGCCCGCGGGATAGCGCCCGACCAGGTCTACGAAGAGGTCATCAAGGGCGGCAAGGTCTTCGAGCCCCTCGAGGAGAAGGTCAACCCCTTCAAGATCGAACAGTCGCCCGTGCTCGGCAAGCTCGACGCCAAGATCCAGATCGTCGAGTTCTCGGACTTCCAGTGCCCGTTCTGCTCGCGTGTCACCCAGCCCCTGAAGGACCTCAAGGCCAAGTACGGCGACGACCTGGTCGTCGTCTTCAAACACTTCCCGCTCTCCTTCCACAAGGAGGCACTTCCGGCCGCGCTCGCGTCCATGTGCGCCAATGAGCAGGGCAAGTTCTGGGCCTATCACGACCTGCTCTTCGCCAACATGAAGGCGCTCCTGCCGGACAACCTCAAGGCCTACGCGACGACGGCCGAGCTCGACATGGCCAAGTTCGAGGAGTGCCTCGGCTCGAACAAGTACAAGTCGGTCATCGAGTCCGACATGGTCGAGGCGCGCTCGGCCGGGGTGCGTGGAACGCCGTCGGTCTACATCAACGGCCGCAAGTTCAACCCGCCCTCGGGCTACAACGTCGACACCTTCTCGGCGGTCATCGACAAGTACATCCTCAAGAAGTGAGTGCGCCGGGGCCACGAGCCCCGACAGCCCACGGAAACGAAAGAGGCCGGGTCCCCGCACCAACACGGGGACACCGGCCTCTTGATTTTCTAGCTATTCCTGAGCTGGGCTCAGAGGAGGTTGGCGGCGAGCTCGGCCAGCTTGCTGCGTTCGCCCTTGCGCAGCGTGATGGACGCGGCGATGCGCTGCCCCCGGAACCGGTCGATGAGGTAGGTGAGACCGTTCGAGAGCGAGTCGACGTAGGGGTTGTCGATCTGGAACGGGTCGCCCGTGAAGACGATCTTCGTGCCGTCGCCGGCGCGCGTGAGGATGGTCTTGATCTCGTGAGGCGTGAGGTTCTGCGCCTCGTCGACGATCATGTACTGGTTGGCGATGGAGCGGCCGCGGATATAGGTCAGCGGCTCGACCTCCATGATGCCCGCGCGCACCATCTCGTCGACGGCGTGCGAGGCCTTCTTCACCTTCGGGTTCATCGAGAAGAGGAACTCGACGTTGTCGTGGATGGGCTGCATCCACGGCTTGAGCTTGCTCTCGACGGTGCCGGGCAGGTAGCCGATGTCGCGGCCGAGCGGGAAGATGGGGCGCGAGACGAGCAGGCGCTTGTACTTCTCCTGCTCCGACACGAGGTGCAGGCCCGCCGCGAGCGCGATGAGGGTCTTGCCGGTGCCGGCCTTGCCGATGAGGCACACGACGTGGATGTCCTCGCGCAGACAGGCGTCGAGCGCGAAGTGCTGCTCGCGGTTGCGCGGCTTGATGCCCCACAATGGGTTCTTGAACGGGAAGCAGGCGTCGAGGCGCTGCTCCTCGATGCGCACACGCGCGAGCCCGGTCGACCGCTCGTCCTTCACCATGACATATTCGTTGTCATACCAGGGGGTCTGGTCGGGCGCGGACGGCAGCGGGAGGCCACCTTCGGCGAAGAAACGTGGCACATCGCCGGGCAACACGTCAGCCGTGCGCACGGGCGGGTAGAGGTCCTCGATCTGGATACGGCGCGTGTCGTAGTCCTCGGCGGCGAGGCCAAGCACGTTCGCGCGGATACGCAGGTTGGTGTCGAGCGTCACCAGGGTGACCAGCTCGTCGGGATGGGTCTCCTTGACCTCCATCGCGACCGAGAGGATGCGGTCGTCGGCCTTGTGATCGAGGTGGAAGCCCTCGGGCAGCGTGCGCTCGGTCATCATGACGAAGAGCTTGCCGCCGGTGTCGAGCGGCACGCCGTCCGTGAGCTGGCCCAGCGCGCGCAGGGCGTCCAGGTGACGCGACACCTCGCGGGCGTTGCGTCCGAGCTCCGAGCCGTCCTTCTTGAAGGAGTCGATTTCCTCAATGACCACGATGGGGATCCACACCGTGTTGTCGGCGAAGCCGAAGATGGCCTCCGGGTTGTGCAGGAGGATATTGGTGTCGAGGACGAAGTTCTTGCGCATGACCACCCGGAGGTTGGGTGTCGCAGGCACCGGCCGTGCACCTCGCGCACGAGCGGCCGGATTCGCGACACCGACTGCCATCGCTTGTCGCGCCGGACCCTCGTCCCGTCAACCCGCCTCGAGACCGTCTACCCCGTGCCGGCCGACTGTGGCATCGTCACGACCGAGCGGCTCGCGCTGCAGGCCCCACGAGGGGCGCTCCCGGCGAGCCACCCAGGAACCACCATGTCGTCGCTGACCTCGCTCTTGCCGCCGCTCCCCGCGAACCTCGCCGACCTGCGACTCGTGCGACATCAGCTGCCGATGCTGAGAGCCCTTGCTCGCACCGCGGCGGTCGCCGTGAAACAGAAGCTGGCCCCCAACACGACCGCTCTCGACCTGCCCGGACCCGAGCTCGTGCAGACGGTCGCGCCTCGTGACCCAGCGCTCGTGGCCCGTTATCTCGACCATGTCGGTTCGTCGGCCGCCGTCTGGGGCGACGCCCTGCCAGCCCACCTGTTTCCGCAGTGGGGCTTCGCCCTCCTGTCGAAGACACTCGAGCCTATCCCCTACCCGCTCGCCGACCTCTTGAACGGCGGGGCACGGATGGTGGTGAATCGACCTATCCCGGCAAACGAGTCGCTGACCTCGACAGCCCAGCTCGTGAGCATCGACGATGACGGACGCCGCGCCATCATGCATCAGCGGCTCGTCACGTCGACGCCCAGCGCCGAGGGCGCCATCGAGGTCGACTTCCGACCCATCATCCGTCTGCGCGGCGCGAAGCCTTCGGACGACAAGTCGACCCAGAAGCGTGAGAAGCCGACGGTCCCCTCGGACGCGCGTGAGCTGCGTCGATGGTCCTTGTCACCGCGCTCGGGCCTCGAGTTCGCCCTGCTGACGGGCGACTTCAACCCCATCCACTGGGTGCCGCTGGCCGCGAAGGCCGCGGGTTTCCACCACACCATCCTGCACGGCTTCGCCTCGATGAGCCGCGCCGCAGAGGCCCTCATCGCCGACCTCGGCGGCGACGGTCAGTCCCTCAAGGTGCTCGACGTGCGCTTCGTGCAGCCCCTCACCCTGCCGGCCAACGCGCGGGACACCCGCGGCATCTCGTCGGCCGCATGCTTCGTGCGTAATCAGGAGGTCTATGTCGGCACCGCACCTGGCGGGCCGGCCTTCATGACGGGCACCTGGTCGGCCTGAGAGGCCTCAGGCCCCCCGGGCTTGTCGCGCGCGATTGTCCCGAGTCAGGCCTGAGGGTTCAGGCCGTTCGTGCCGTCCGATGCAGCCACGGCGCCGTCCCCTTCACGCATTCCGATCGCCTCGGCCTTATCGGCCTTTTCGGCCTCATCGGCGTCCTCGTCCTCGTCGTCGTCCCCGAAGTCATCGGGCGGCAGCGTCGGCCGATCGGGGAGCTCCATCGCAGGCGGCACCTCACCGCGCAAAGCGTTCGATCGCAGCTCGGTCAGCACCGCCTCGAGCTTGTCCTCGATGAGCATCCGCGACGATTCGGCCTCGATGAGGCGCGCCTCGCAGACCCGCGCAAAGTCTCGCACGGCGATGAATCGCGACTCGAGCCCGATGATGTGTTCCTCGAGGATGAGGATGGTCTCGCCGCGCACCCGACTGACCTTCTCGAGGTCCACTTCGAGCTCGGACAAGCGGGCGACCACCTCAGCGTGTTCACGCGCCAGGGCCGCGTGCGCTTCGGAGCTCGTGGCATGTCGCTGCGACAGCTCAGCCTGTTCGTCGAGCAGCGCCTGGAGGGCCTGCCCCTTCGTCTCGAGCTCTTGTGAGAGGGCCCATCGAATGGCGTTGAGCTGTTCGAGCTCGGCCTTCGAGGCCCCGAAGTCGTCCTTGTGCTGCTGCAGCTCCAGCGACACCGCGTCACGAGCCGCCACCGCCAGCTCGAGCTCTCCCTTGAGCGCCCGATTGACCTCCGTGCGGCGCTCGAGCTCGGCCTCGAGCACGATGTTCGCTGTGCTCTCCGCCTCGTCCGTGCGGCTCCTCAACTCCGTGAGCTCGCGCTCCAGGGACTCGACGAGCGACTTGTCGAACTCGGCCGACTGCGTCAGCTCCTCGACCCGGCGCTCTGCCGCCTCGGCCCGCTCCGCCAGCTCCTTTTGTTGCACCTGCTCGGCTTTGAGCTCCTCGGCCTTGCGCGCCGCGTCGGTCGCGTATTCTCGCATGAGCCGTCGACTCATCGCGAGCGCGTCATCGATCGACTTCTTCTCCTGATTGAGTCGCTCGATCTCGGCCCCGGCTCCCTGCGTGAAGACCTGGAGCTGATCGGCCCGCGCCGCTGCCGCGCTCCACGCGCGTTCGGCCGCCTCCGCCCGATCCTCGGCCCGCAAGAGCCTGTCCTGAAGGTCGTCGATCGACACCGCGCCGCGCTGCGCGAGCTTCTGCTCGAGCTCGGTGGCTCGCGCCTCCGACCGCCTCAGCGCCTCTTCGGCCTGCATCCGACGGTCATGTGTGGTCCTCAGCTCGGTGGCGAGGCTCGATAGCTGCACGGACGCTTTGGCGAGCTGGTCGGCGGACTCCTGTGCCTCTTTGCGCGCCTCTTCACGCGCTTCTTCGAGTGCCTCCACCGCCGGCCGCGCCATGCCCGGAGAGCTCTTTCGAGCCGCCTGTTGCGCCGCCTGTCGCTGCACGAGCTGGTCGCGCTCGGTCCTCAGTGCCGCGAGCTCGACGGCCTGCGCATCGAGCCCCTTGCGAAGCTCCTCATCCGCGCTGCGAGCCGCCGCCACCTCCCCCTGGAGGCGCTGCACGAGCTCGTCCATGTCGGGTCGCCCGGCCGCCTTGGCTAGCTCTGCCTTGGCACTGGTCAGCGCCGTCCTGGTCTGCCTCAGCTCGTCCTCGCGCATGACGGCGTCGAGCGCCTGCGCCTCGAGGGTCGTGATCCGCTCTCGCAGCGCCTGCGCCTCGGCCCCGCCATCACCGCTACCGCCGGGTGCGAGCGCCATGAGCTCGAGGACCTGCCTGCGGTTCTTGTCGGCGACCGCGTCCCGCTCCGCCTCGAGGGCCTCGATCTCACGCCGCGCGTCTTCGAGGGCGCGAGCCTGTTCGGCCACGGTCGTCTCGAGCTTCTGCAGGATCCCCGTCGGGACGTTGACGCGCCCACCTTTGCGGACCTTGACACGAGGCGAGCTCCCCTCCTCGTCGGTCCCGGTCTCGGACTTGTGCGAGCTGAAGTAGCTGAGCGAGATCTCGAGCCCGTCGAGCTCGTCGGGCAGGCGGTGATAGGCGTCCGCGCGAGTGTCGAGCTTCTGGTGGTTGTTGAAGACCTCTTTGGAGAGGCGTTGGCTCACGACGATGACGGGCACCGACGCGAAGCTCTTCTTGAGGGTCGAGCAGAAAGGCCAGCCACGTTGCACATCCACATTGAGGACGACGAGCTCCGGAATGAGCCCTCCGAGGCTCGACACCTGGAAGTGCTCTTGCGCGGCCTCGACCGAGTCGCAGTAGACGAGCCGCCACCGCGCTTTGTCCATGTGGCGCTCGATGAGCGACCGAAGACCCGTGGACGCCCCGCTCGCATCGACCTGGGGGGTTGCATCGACGAGCATCACGATCGATTGGGCTTGCACGCAGTCCTCCGCAAACGCCACGCAACCTGGCGGACGGCCAACGACTGTCCGCGATGCTGCCGCAGCTGTCAAACCGTCATCGACCCGCCCAGCCCGTCCGCAGGTGGGCGTTTGCGCTCAGAGCCGCTCGCGCACCGACCGGGCAAGCTTCAGCAACTGCTCGTGGTCACACACGTTTTCGCCGCAGGCCACCGACGCCACCACTCGCTTCACCGAGTCGACGAAGGTCAGCATCTGCACCCCTTTGAAGTGCGCATAGAACGCCTTCGCCGGCGCCATGGCAGCAACATCCTCGGCATTCGGATACTGCAGGCGCATGCGGCGGAACCGGTCGTCTGACTCGCGACGCATGGGGTCCTGCCAGGCCTGCAGCGAGACACCGAGCGACTTGCCATCGGCCGCCGCGAAGAACGTCGAGGTGTAGCCCGGCTGGATGGCGATACCCGGCAGTGCGCCTGCGGGCGTCAGCTTCTTCGTCTTGACGTTCTCCATGACGGTCGCGACTGGCAGGAGCTTTTCCGCGTCCGGCGCTTGCACCGGAGGCTCCGGCGCGGTCCGCGCGCTGGGCTCACGCCCGGAGTCGCTCGGCGTCGGCACCGTCGGCCCACCCTGCGCGACCGGCCCGCCTGCGTCGCCTGGACCGCCGGGCATGGCTCCGTCGCCCGGGGCTGCCAACGGATCACCCGGACCCGGCACCACCGTCGGGTCTCCCGCTACTCCGGGGTCGGCACCGGGCACATCCCCCCCGGGCTCACCCATGCCCGGCGTCGGCTTACGACCGACCGGCGTCGGACGCATGCCCGGCTCACGCACGACCTCACCACCGTCCATCATGCCAGGCCGAACACCACCGTCGCCCGGCCTGCGCCGACCAACCCGCTCACGCCCGTTGCGCCCTGTCTGCGACCGGGCCCCTTCGCCCGCCGCGTCGGGGTCGGCTGAAGCCCCGTCCGCCGATTCGGGCGTGGGCTCGGGCGCCGTGGGCTCGACGTCCTCCTGGGACTCGGCGCTGACCTCGGCGTTCTCGTCGGCGGGTGTAGGCTCGATCGGCTCGGCCTCTTTCTTGCCGCATCCGACGGCCGCCATCGCGGCGAACGCCAACGCAGTGTTCCGAAACTTGTTCACGAGCGAGGAGTCGGACGTCATGGTGTTCCGCTTTGGAGAGTGCGCGGCCGAATTCGAGAGTCGCGGCGCAGGAGGCCTTCGCCCCGTGCCCGGCCCGGGACAACCGCGTTGCCCGCCGGTTGCTTCCCGGCCGAGCGGCCGCGAGACCCTAGCGCCCAATGCTCGTCGTGGCAAGGACTTCACCCCGGCCGAAGCCCTCCGGGGACGCCGCCGACATCCACCCGGAGCCCTCGTCTTCCCTTGCGAATCCGCGCCCCTGCGTGCCATGTTTCGCGATATGGACGAGCGCAGGAGTGAGCGCGCCCTCGAAGGCCTGGTGCAGACCGTCCGGTTCTCGAACCCCGAGACCTGGTGGACCGTCGCGTCCTTACGCACGCCTGCCGGCGAAGTCGCGCTCATCGGCACCCTGCCCGGCTTGTCCGAGGGCATGAACGTCCGGGTCGAAGGCAAATGGGAGGAAAGCCCGCGATTCGGCCGCCAATACAAAGCCGAGCGCTTCACCGAGATCGTGCCCGCCACCATCGAGGGCCTCGAGCGTTACCTCGCCTCGGGCTTCATCCCCGGCATCGGCGAGAAGTTCGCCCAGCGCATCGTCAACCACTTCGGCACCGAGACCATCGAGGTCATCGTCAACGCACCCGACCGCCTCGAAGCAGTCCCCGGGCTCGGAAAGAAACGGGCACAGGCGCTGACCGACGCTTTCCGCGAGCGGCGCGGTCCACAAGACGCGCTGGTCTTTTTGTTGGGCCTCGGCATCCCCAAGGGCATGGCGCTGCGTATCCTCAAACGTTACGGCGAGGACACCGTCGCTGCCGTCCGCAAGAACCCCTTCAAGCTCGCACAAGAGGTCCACGGCATCGGCTTCATCAAGGCCGACCAGGTCGCTCGCGGCCTCGACATCCAGAAAGACCACCCCGAACGTATCCGCGCGGGACTCGTCCACATCCTGCGTGAGGCGCGCGACGAAGGCCACGTCCGCCTGCCGCGTGAGGTCCTGCTGGAACGCGCTCAGACGCTGCTCGAAGTCGAAGCCGACACCATCCCGCCGATGCTGGAACAGCTCGTCCACGACGGTCGATTCGTCCTGCGCCAGAACCCCGACGGCGACCACGTCTACCTGACGTCACTGCACGAGGCAGAGCTCGGCGCGGCCTGGCACATCGCGCGCCTCATGGACAAACGAAAGAACCCGGGCGACGCCGAAGCGCGGGTCGATAATGCCTCACAAACCCTGGGCATTGCGCTGGCCCCCGGCCAGAAGAAGGCCGTCGCCCTGGCCCTCACCGAACCCGTCTGCATCGTCACGGGCGGCCCCGGCACAGGCAAGACCACCATCATCAAGACCCTGCTCGAAGCCGTCACGGTCCCGGCCAATCGCATCGCGCTCGCCGCGCCGACGGGGCGCGCCGCCAAACGTATGGCCGAAGCCACCGGCCGCGCGGCCGTCACCATCCACCGCCTGCTCGAGTTCACGCCCAATGACGGCGGCTTTCAGCGCGGCGAGGCCGACCCGCTCGAGACCGAGCTCGTCATCGTCGACGAAGCCAGCATGGTCGACCTGCCGCTGTTCTTCGCCCTCATCCGCGCCATCCCCGACAAAGCCCGGCTCATCCTCGTCGGTGACCGCGACCAGCTCCCCCCGGTCGGCCCCGGCTCGCCGCTGACCGACCTCATCAACTGCGAAAAGGTCCCGGTCAGCCGCCTGTCCGAAATCTTTCGCCAGGGCAAAGGCTCGGCCATCGTCGAGGCCGCCCACGCCATCAACTCGGGCCAGCCGCTCATGCCCACGCCGACCGGCCAGCCGCTGTCCGACTTCTACTTCGTGCAGCGCGAGGACCCCGAGCAGGTCCGCACGCTCATCGAGTCGCTCGTGCGTGAACGGATCCCCGAACGTTTCGGACTCGACCCCGTTCGCGACATCCAGGTCCTGACCCCGATGCGCGCCGGCCCGCTCGGCGTGGAGGTCCTCAACGAGCGGCTCCAGGCCCTGCTGAACCCCGCGCCAGAGACACCTTTCGGCCTCGACGGCGACGCCCCGAAACGCGGCATAGCGTTTCGCGTCGGCGACAAAGTCATGCAAATCAAAAACGACTACGAGCGCGGCGTCTTCAACGGGGACATCGGCTTCGTGCGCCGCGTCGAGCCGACCCAGGTCCACGTCGAGGTCGACGAGAAGCTCGTGACCTTCGACCGCGACAGCCTCGACAACCTCGTCCTCGCCTACGCCGTGACCGTCCACAAATCGCAAGGCAGCGAGTACCCGGCCATCGTCATGCCGGTCACGACCCACCACTTCAAGATGCTGCGGCGAAACCTGTTGTACACCGGGGTCACGCGTGGCAAGCGCCTCGTCGTGCTGGTGGGAACGGAGAAGGCCATGCGGATCGCGGTCGGGAACTCGCTCGTCGAAGAGCGCAATTCGGGGCTGATCGAGGTCGTCCGTAAAGGGATCTCCGAAGGACGCCAGGCCATCGACTACACCCCGCAGCCGCACGTCGATGACCTCGACGATCGCGATGAGGACTCCGAATGACCCACGCTCTGGCGGCCGGCGACGTCGGCACGGTCGTCTTCTACGCCGAGAAGCAGCGCCTCGTCCCAGCCATCGTCGCAGCGCGCGAAGGCTCGGGCCACGTGCTCGACAACCTCATCGGCGAGCGCTTCGCCGTGGTTCAGAACCGCCTCTACTGGGCCTCCGCCCATCGGCCGCTCCCCGACCTCGCGACCCACTGGGCGCGTGTCGAAGCCCTGGCTGCGACGCTCGACCTCCCCGCCCTGGAAGCAGCCTGGGACCGGCTCGAACGCGTCACCCCCCACCGCAGCGGCCCACCCCTCATCACCACGCCGGCAGCCATCGCGGCCACCCTCGCCACCCCCAAAGACGCCGACCCGGCGACCGTGCTCGACGCTGTCATCGTCGCCGTCTTTGGCAACCCTATCGGCTTCCGGATTCGCGACCGCGTCTTGTTCCGGGAGAGCGCTCAGGCCGTGACCGAAGCGCGCGAGAAACGCAACGCCGAGCTCGCCCAGAAGCAGCTCCTCGCCGAAGCCGTCGCCGCCTTCAAAGACCGGCTCGCCGTGCCCAGCGCTCTTACGACCACTGCCGCGACGCCCTCGTCACCGCCCGCCTCCCCATCGCCCGCCTTCGTCAGCTACCGCGACGCCCTGCTCGAGGTCGCCGCCCTCGGTCGTGAGGCCCCCCGTTTCGCTTTCGTGCAGCCGCTGTGCGAGGCCCTCTCGGTACACCCCGACCAGAGCTTCGAGCTGCTGGTGAAGGTCGGCCTGCTCGAGCCCGACTCGAACCTCGCTCCGATTCGCGCCGGCATCGCCATCGCGTTCGAACCCGCGGTCCTCGCCGAAGCGGAACAGAAGCTCGCCTACCGCCCCCAACCACCCATCGACCTCACCCAC
This sequence comes from uncultured Myxococcia bacterium, assembly GCA_942493285.1. Taxonomy (GTDB): domain Bacteria; phylum Myxococcota_A; class UBA9042; order PHBI01; family PHBI01; genus WYBB01. The sequence goes on along the minus strand of OW818691.1, from coordinate 1,691,576 downwards.
CTGTACGCCGTCGCCATCGACGATCCCGAGACGACCGAGGTCGACGACGCCGTGGCGCTGTCCGGCGACCACATCACGGTCCTCATCGCCGATGCCTCGGCCTACGTCCCCCCGGGCTCGGCGCTCGACCGCGCTGCAGCCGCCCGCACCTCGACCATCTACCTGCCCGAGGGCAAGGTCCCGATGGTGCCCGACGTGCTCGGCGAGGGGCCCATGTCCCTCAACCCGGGCGAGCCGCGTTCGGCCCTGGCCTTCTCGTTCTCGTTGGCGCCCGACGGTGCGATCTCCGGTTTCGACATCCAGCGCGCCAGGGTCACCATCGCGCGCCGCTTGTCCTATACCGAGGTCGATAGCCTGCTGGCGACGGCCCCACCTACGTCGGCGACACCCGCCACATCGGCCACACCGACACCAACGGACGCCGACGCGGCACAAGACACACGTCATATCCCGATGCTCCAGCGCCTCGAGCGCCTCATGGAGAAACACCGCGCCTGGCGCCACACTCGCGGTGCCGTGACCTTCCAGCGGCCCGAGATCTACTACGCCGTCGCGCCGCTCGCAGACGGTCAGGCGCCTGGCACCCGCAGCGTTCGTATGAAGGTCGGCGACCCGCTCGGCCGTGCGCGCCAGCTCATCGCCGAGCTCATGGTCGCCACCTGCTCCGGGGCTGCAACCTACTGCGCTGAAAGGCAAATCCCCTGCATTTATCGGACGCAGGCCCCGCCCGATGACGCCCCTGGCAAGAAGTCTATGGAGCCTGCGGGCAAGGACCTGGCCTCACGCGCCATCAACCCCTCGACCGGGCTCGTCGATGACGCAGCTCTCCAATACGACCTGCTCCGGCGTATGAAGCCGTCGGTCCTCACGACCTCGGTCGGCGGCCACTGGACCCTCGCGGTCCCGGCCTACACCCAGATCACGAGCCCCATCCGCCGTTACGCCGACCTGCTCATGCACCAGCAGCTCTCGGCCTTCCTGAAGACCGGCCGCCCGGCCTTCACCGCCGCGCGCCTCGAAGGGCAGCTCACCGAGCTCTTCCGACGCCAGGCCATGGTCCGCCGCGTCGAACAGGAGTCGCGCCGCTTCTGGGCCCTGCGTTTTCTCGAGCAGAACCCCGGCCGGGAGCTCGAGGGCACGGTCTTGCGCGAGGTCGGAAAGAAGACGCTCGTCGAGCTGTCGCCCATCGCGATCCACGAGCTCATCCAGCTTCGCCGCCGCCGTCAACCGGGCCAGAAGATACGCTTCGAGGTCATCGAGGTCTCGTCGCGAAACGACGCCATCACCCTCAAAGAGCTCGGGTGAGCGACGCCGGCCTGGTGTTGCGCCACGACCGCGGGACGCTCGTCCTCGACGGCCTGGAAGCGCTGCCGGCCGACCGACAGAGACTCTGCCTCGACCTCATCGCCCCCTTCGGCGTCGCCCCCGACGAACGTATCGGCCAGCGCCCACGAGGCCCCGGCATCGCCTATCGCGCGGTTGTCACAGCGCTCAAGAAGAACGGCTTCGCCCTGACCGACGAGGCTCGCAACTATGACGACCTCAACCTCACGTCGCGCCGCGTGCAGCGCCCACACCCACACCAGCAAGAGGCGCTCGACGCCTGGCGCGCCCAGTTCCGCCGCGGCGTCGTCGTCCTACCGACCGGGGCGGGCAAGAGCTTTGTCGCCGAGCTCGCCATCGCCGAGACACAGCGCTCGACGCTCGTCGTCGCCCCGACCATTGATCTCATGAACCAGTGGGCGACCAACCTCGAGCTCGCCTTTGCCGACCCGCCAAACCCGGCGCCCCCGAGCGACGCGACCGCCTCCCACGCCCCATCGACCCCACCCGTTCCAATCGGCCCACCCGTTCCAATCGCCCCAACAAACCCGATCATCGGCTTGCTCGGCGGCGGTCACAACCGGCTCGGCCCCATCACGGTCACGACCTACGACTCGGCCCACATCCACCTCGAGCGCCTCGCCGACCGCTTCGGCCTCGTCATCTTCGACGAGTGCCACCACCTGCCAAGCCCCGCCTATGCGCAGTCGGCACTCGGCCTCATCGCCCCCTTCCGCCTTGGTCTCACCGCCACCCCCGAGCGCGGCGACGGCACCGACTCGCGCCTGCTCGACCTCATCGGCCCCATCGTTTATCGGCGCGATATCCAGGACCTGGAAGGCGACTACCTCGCCAGCTACGAGGTCATCCGCCTGCGCGCGACCCTCGATGAAGACGAACGCGCCCGCTACGAGACCGCTCGCAAGACCTACCGCGATTTCGTCGAGCGCCACCGCATCTCGATGAGCCAACCCAACGGCTGGGGGCGCTTCCTCGCCATGTGTGCACGCTCGGAAGACGGCCGCGCCGCCCACCTCGCCTGGCGCGAACAACGCAACATCGCGCTGCGGCCAAAGAACAAGCTCGAGCTCCTCGAGTCGCTCTTGCTGCGGCACAAAGAAGACCCGCTCATCATCTTCTGCGCCGACAACACCATCGTGCTCCAGATCTCCAAGACCTGGCTCATCCCGAGCCTCACCCAACACACCCCCGGCCCCGAGCGCAAACGCCTGCTCGAAGACTTCAATGGCGGCCGCCTGTCGGCACTCGTCACGGCGCGTGTCCTCAATGAAGGCGTCGACCTGCCGAGCGCACGTGTCGGCATCGTGCTGGCAGGCTCGGCCACGGTCAGCGAACACGTCCAGCGGCTCGGCCGACTGCTGAGAAAACGAGGCGACAAACGCGCCATCCTCTATGAGATCGTAACGGCCCAGACCGGCGAAGAGAGCATCTCCGACCGGCGCCGCGACCACGGGGCGTACCGCCGATGAGGCCGACGCCCTGCACAACTGGCGAGGCGCTCCTATGCTGACCGCCGACCTCGTTCGAGGCACCCTGCGCTCAGGCGTCGTCCATCCGCGTTTCATCCGCGTCGACGAACCCGCCCTGCTGAGTGACGCCGACACCCTGGTCGGCCTGTTCAAGGCCCACCTCGGCGAGACCGTCGGCGACCTCGACGAGGCCATCGAAGCGACCTTCTCGGGTCGCCAGGACATCCTCTTCATCCGCGGCCTCGCCAAGCTCATGAAGGACCTGACGGAGGTCGAGTCCCCGTCGTTGCCGACACGTTCGAACCCCGAGCTCCTCGTCACCGCCGACCAGATCCGCACCGCCCTTTTCGCGCTCGCAGCCCTTCATCACCCGGTCCGCCCCGGCGGCGGCGATGGCTTTCACGCCCGCGAAGCCCTAATCACCGAGGTAGCGACGCGCCTCGACCTCACCGAAGCCGATGTGGACCGCGGCCTCTACGCCGACCTCGCGAGCGCCCAACACCTCCTCGCGATACCCGACATCACCGGCTCGGGCCTCCTCGAACGCTACAACCTGGCACTCGCCCAGGCCTGCCTCCTGCGGGCCCGCGAGGTCCGCGTGACACTCAAGAACCTCTCGCCCAAACGCGCCCAGGCCATCTTGCGCGCCCTCAAGTTCCGCCGCCTGCTCTTCCGCGTCCGACCCGCGTCGCCCCCGGAACCTACCCCCACGACACCCGACGTCCAGCCGACAACTCTCGATGGCAGCTCCGACGCCCTCAAAACAACGCCCAATCCCAAGTCGAAAAAACCCTCGAAAACCAAGACACTCGAAAAAGAGCCGACCGCGACGCTCCAGCTCATCCTCGATGGGCCGCTCTCGCTCTTCAAACACACCTCGCGTTATGGAGTTCAGCTCGCCCTATTCCTGCCGGAGCTCACCCGCTGTGACGCCTGGGAGCTCGAGGCCGACATCCGTTGGGGACGCGAGCGTAAGGACGCACTTCTGCGTCTGTCGAACCGCTCGCCGCTGTCGGCCCTGACACCCGACCGTGGCACCTGGGAGAGTGCCGAGGAGACCCACTTCCGCGAAGCGTTTGCGACCCTCGACACGCCCTGGCGCCTCGAGCCCGTCGCCGAGCTCATCGACCTCGACGGCGAAGACGCGATGGTGCCGGATTATCGCCTGCGCCATCCCGACGGTCGTGTGGCGCTGCTCGACCTCGTCTTCGCCTGGCGCCTCGACACCTTCCAGAAGCGGTTGGCACTCGTCGCCCGCGCCAACATCAAGAACCTCATCATCGCGCTCACCGACCGCGGCCGCCTCGACGACACCAAGGCCGAGCTCGCGACCTCGCTGACGCTCTACCGCTTCAAGGGCCTGCTCCAGCCCAAGCGTATCGTCGCCCTCGCCGAAGAGGTCGCGATCGTTCCACCTGCACGCCCGACCCGCCCCTCCGCTCCCAGGCCTTCGTCGTCCGACGACGCCCCGCCGCCCACGAAGCGCCCCCGAGCGAAGCGCCCAACCCCTCCGGCCAGATGACGCTCCAGCCCCAGTGACTCCTCTCACCCAGATTGGCTCAGCCTCGACGCCTGACGGCGCGCCCCGCGATGTGCACACCCGCGCACAGCCCCCACTCGCCGGCCACTGGCGAACGAAGCCTCCTCCTGATAGGAACACCGTCATGAAGCACATCGCAGCCCTCGCCTTGTCCTCCGTCCTCGCCTTGGCAGCCTGCGGCTCCAAGTCGACACCCGACGTCGCGCCCACGCCCACAACCGACGTCGCGCCCACGCCCACAACCGACGCCGCGCCCACGCCCACAACCGACGCCGCGCCCACGCCCACAACCGACGTCGCGCCCGCAGCCGCGCCTGACGCAGCTCCCGCCCCAACACCCGAGACCGGGCCCAGTGCCCCCTCCACCATCCTGCTCAACCCGGGTGACGAGCCGCGCCTCCCGCTGCGCTACAACCTCGCCGCACACACCAGCAAGTTGGCGCTGACCCTCGCCCTCGATCTTTCGGTCAAGTCCGACGGCCAGCCCATGCGGCTACCGCTCCCGCCCTTCGACCTCGGCCTCGAGGCCACGACGACCGCACACGATGCCACCACCCGACTCGACCTCGTCGTCAAGACAGCGGCCATCAAGACCCCAGGCGATGGCCCCGCCAACACGCTTGGCCAGATCCTCACCTCCATCGCCGGCCTCAGCGGTCAGCGCACGATGACCCCACGTGGCCTCCCCGCAACGACCACCCCGCTGTTCTCGACGACCGAGCGCCCCGCAGCCCTCGTCCCTGTCATCGAAGGCTTCGCCCAGGCCATCGACCAGCTCGTCGTCCCGCTTCCGGAAGAAGCGGTCGGCGTCAACGCCCAATGGCAACACCGCGTGCCCGTCACCCAGCAGGGCGCCCGCTTCGAGCAGCTCACCACGTGGACCCTCGTCTCGCGCACCGACGCCACACTCTCGCTCTCCTACTCCGTCGCGCTCGTGCTCGCCGAAGGTGACGCGCCGACACTCCTGGGCACCTTGTCCGGCAAGCTCGACTCGGTCTCCGGCACGGGCTCCGGCACCGTCGTCTTCGCCCTGGCCCCCGCCACCGACGCAGCCCCGACGCTGGCCTCGGCGCTCCCGTCGCGCGTGACCGGGGAGAACGCCTTGACCCTCCATATCACCGCGACCGACGCGACCGCGCCTGACGGCCCGGGCAAGAAGCTCGAGGTCTCGAGCCGCCTCACGCTGGCCACGACCGAGCCCACGCCCGCCGGAGAGACGCCATGAAGCTGACCGAGTCCGAGATCGACTCGCTGCTGCGTCAGACCTTCGACGACCAACGCCTCTCGCGGGGCGAGCGCCAGGCGCTCACCCAGCTCGTGGACAACCCACCCGAGCTGCGCAACCTGGTGCGCCGACGCTCGTTCGAGGTCGCCAGGACGCTGGCCGCCAACGCGCCCTTCGCGACCATCCTCACCTGGCTCGAAGAGATCCAGAAAGCGCTGACCGAGCGCGCGCCAAGAGAATCGGAGACAGACGCCGCACACGCCAACGAGGCCGTCTTCTCCCCGCATCAGGATGTCTGTCGCCGCCTCGTAGCCGCGTTCGATCGCCTGACCCGCAAGGCCGACCTCGCCGTCTTCACCATCACCGACGACCGCGTCACCCGCGCCATCCTCGCCGCCCACAAACGTGGCGTCGCAATCCGCGTCGTGTCCGACAACGACAAAGCCAACGACATCGGCTCCGATGTGGAACGCCTCGCACACGCCGGCATCGCCGTGCGCATCGACCGCACCCCGGTCCACATGCACCACAAATTCGTGATCCTGGACGATCGCACTTTGTTGAACGGCAGCTACAATTGGACACGCAGCGCGTCCCTCGAAAACCACGAGAACGTCGTCATCCAAACGGACACGAACCTCATCTCGGCGTTTGCCGCCGAGTTCGAGCACTGCTGGGCACTCGCCGAACCCTACCGATGATGGGCGCCGTCCCCCACGCCCCCGCGACCTCCTCGTGGGTCCAGCGCCATTCGTCTGATCGGATGTCACGCGGATGTGCCATCGCGCCCGGGCCGGGAATGCAACACCCCGTGCACGACTTCGACGATCTGGCCAATTTTTTCACCATCGCCAGAACCCGCCTCCAGCGCGGCTCTCAGCCCCCTGAGCTATCAATCCAATCGAATGGCTCTGCCCTTTGACCCGATAGCGGCCAGTTTGGGGGTTGAGGCAAGCGATTGCCTCCGGTAGTGTCCCCCGGCCGGATGACTGAACTTCATGTCCGGCCAGCCGGATGTCCGAGGTCCGGCACGAACTCGAGGGGAGGGTTGGTCTATGCGACTCACGAAACTTGGGCGGCTTGCCGCCGGCGTCTTCAGCGTGGCTCTTGCCGCCTGCGGAGCCGAGCTGGAACGCCCGACAGACACGACGGCTGACACGATTCAGGACACCAGCAACGAGGTGACTCCTGACACGGACGTCCCGGACGTCACGCCGGACACCGAAGTCTCGCCCGACACCGAGGTCACGCCCGACACCGAGGTCACGCCTGACACCGAAGTCGAAGACGACGCCGACGTCCTCCCCGATGTCGAACCCGATATCACCCCTGACGTCGAACCCGACGTCACCCCCGACGTGGAACCGGACGTAGAGCCCGATGTGCTCCCAGACGTCGGCCCCGACGCCGAAGTCGTGGAGCCCCCGACCGGCGAGAGCTGTTCCGACCCCCACGTGGTCACAGTCCCTGCCCCGTTCGCGGCCCCCGTCGTCGTCACCGGCGACACCACCGGCACCGACGACGACCACTCGGTCGACGCCACCGAGTGCCTCGGCATGACCTTCGACGAGGGCGCTGGCGCTCCCGACGAAGTGTGGTCCTTCACCGCCCCGACCGCGGGCGTCTACCGTATCTCGCTCCTCTCGGGCACCGGCGACGTAGGCTTCTACGTGCTGGGCGACTGCACCGAGACGGCCGCGTGCCTCGGTGGCACCGACTTCGAGGGTGTGGGCCAGGCCAACCTCGACACCCGGCTCTTCCGCTTCGCCGCGGGCCAGTCGGTCTTCGTCGTCGTCGACGGATTCGAGCCGACGAACGCCGGCACCTACACGCTGACCTTCGCGCCGCCCGTCTCGGCGGTTCCCGGCGACGTCTGCGAAGACGCCATCGTCCTGACCCTCGACGGCACGTCCGGCGCGTGGACCGGTGCGGGTGACAACTCGGCGACCACCAACCTCACCGACGCCTACGAGGTCGGTGAGTGTGGTCCGGACTTCGCGTTCACCGGCAACGGCACGCAGGACCAGGTCTTCCGTTTCAACGTCCCGACGGCCGGCAACTGGACCGCGACCGTCACGCCGGTGGGCGCGGGCGACCCCCTCCTCTACAGCTACTTCGGCCCGACCTGCGGCACCGTCTGCGCTGGCGATGCGCAGGACGAAGGCACCGGTGGCGAAGCCGAGTCGATGGCCCTGCAAGACCTCGAGGCCGGCGACGTCGTGTATCTCGTCGTCGACTCGTGGGTCCCCCAGGGTGGCGGAGCCTTCACGGTCTCGGTCACCTCGGTGTGCGAGCCGACCTGCAATGGCACCGTCTGCGGCAACGATGACGGCTGCGGCGGCGTCTGCGGCTGCGGCGCCGGCGAGGGTTGCCTTTCCGGAGTCTGTGCGGCCGCGGGCGAGACCTGCACCGCCGCCATCCCGCTCACGCCTGGTCTCAACCACACCTGGACCGGCAGCGGCAACCTGACCGGCCGCGCCAACGACGTCACCGGCTACGTCGCGACCCTCGGCTGCACCGTTACCGGCGCCAGCTCGACGGGCGCCCGCCCGGACGAGACCTTCTCGTTCACCCCGACCGAGTCTGCCCCCTACGACTTCGCAGTGACCTCGGTCGGCGCGAACACCGACGTGCTCTTCGCGGTCTTCTCGGGCGCCGACTGCGTCGCTGGGACCTGCCTTGGCTTCGTCGACAACAACAGCGAGGGCGCGTTCGTCGACTCCGCGACCTTCCCGCTCACCGCCGGCACCACCTACACCATCGTCGTGGACTCCTACACGTCGGGCGCCATCGGCCCGTTCACCATCGCCGTCGCCAAGCAGTGCGTTCCGTTCTGCGCCGCAGGAACCTGCAACGTCTCCGACGGCTGCGGCGGCTTCTGCAACTGCGGCACTGGTGAGCAGTGCAACGCTTCGAACACCTGCGAGCCCATCCCGGTCCCGCCCGGTGAGAACTGCGCGAACCCGACCCCGCTCGTCCTTGACGCCACGGGCGCCCTCCCCGTCTGGAACGGCTCGGGTACTCACGTCGGCCGTGTCGCGGACGTCCCGTTCTCGGCTACCGCCTGCGCCAATCTGGGCGTCGGCACCCCGACCGCCAACACCGTCGACGAGGCCCTCAGCTTCACGACGACCACGGCCGGCTCCTACACCATCACCGTGACCTCGGCCACGAGCAGCGACCTGTGGTTCCACCTCTACACCGGCCCCGGTTGCGAGACCGCGAGCTGCCTTGGCTACTACGACCGTGAGACCCCCAACCCCGAGGTCCTGACGCTCAACCTGCCGGCCGCCACGCCGGTCACGATCGTCGTCGAGCCCTGGTCCACCTTCACTACGCTCGGCGCCTTCACCGTCCGCGTCACCAAGAACTGCGACCCGATCTGCGTGCCCGGCGTCTGCGGCGTCGCCGACTCCTGCGGCGGCACCTGCGGCTGCCTCGTCGGCGAGAACTGCACCCAGCCCAATCCTCCCACCGCTGGCGTTTGCGCACCGGTCCCGGGCGAGACCTGCGGCGCCGCCTTCCCGCTTCCGTTGACGGGCGAAGGCACCTGGTCGGGCTCTGGCGACCTCACCAATAGCGTTGATGCACATGCTCGCGGCTCGTGCCCATCACTCGGCACCGGCACCCCGACCGGCACCGGCACGGCCGACCAGTTCTGGACCTTCACCGCGGTCGAAACGGGTCTGCACCGCATCGATCTCACCCGAGGCACCGTCGGCGACGTCTGGTTTGCCCTCTATGAAGGGGCCGGCTGCGACAACGCTGGCGAAGGTCTCAACTGCCGCGGCTACTACCAGCGCGAGACCGGTACCGCCGTCGAGACCCTCACGGTCTCACTCACGGCAGGCACCCCCTACACCCTCGTAGTGGAACCCGCCTCCAGCACCACGACCCGCGGCACCTACACCCTCGCGGTCACCAAGGTGTGCGACCCGGTCTGCACCCCGGGCGTCTGCGGTGGTGACAACTCGTGTGGTGGCACCTGCGGTTGCCTCCCGGGCGAGACCTGCGATGCCGGCGCCTGCGTGGCTACCGTCGGCGACACCTGCGCCGCCCCGTTCGTCGTCAATGGCGACTCGTTCACGACCACCATCGACACCTGCACCTACGAAGCGAACTTCAATACCGCATCGACGGTCACCGGGTGTTCGACCAACTTTGGAACCGCGAACAAGGACGTCGTCATCGCCTTCACCCCGGCCACCACCGGCCAGTTCCGCGTCCGCAACGCCGGCGTCGCCAACTGGGACGGTATCATCAACGTCGTCGACGGTGCCGCAGGCTGCCCGACGAGCCCATACTCGACCTGCATCGTCGGTGCGGACTCGCCCGAGCCGGTGACCGTGAACTTCAACGCCACAGCGGGTCAGACCTACTATGTGATCGTCGATGGTTGGGGCTCGGCCTGCGGCCAGACCACCATCACCATCGAGTACATCTGCAATCGCACCCCGGGCATCTGCGACGGTCAGCTCTGCGACGCCGTCGACAACTGCGGTGTCCCCTGCGGCTGCGCCGCCGGCCTGGCCTGCAACAACGATGGTTCCTGCGGCGAGCGCCCCGGCAACTCGTGCAACGTGCCTCTCGTCGTCAACACCGAGACCTACTCGACGACGGTCAACACCTGCACGTTCGACAACAACTTCTCGGTCACCTCCGAGGCCGCGGGCTGCCAGTCGAATACGTCAACCGTCGGCTCGGTTCATCGCGACTTCGTCGTGGCTTTCACGCCTCCGACGACCGGTCGTTACACCGCGGCCAGCACCCAGGGCCCCGACCTCATCGTGAACGTCGTTAGCGGCGCCTGCCCGTCCGCGACCTTCGGTACTTGCCTCGCAGGCGGTGACACCCCGGCGTCGGCCACCTTCGACGCCGTCGGCGGTCAGACCTACCACATCGTCGTCGACCAGTGGTCCAACGCCTGCTCGAGCTCGACCACGCAGGACACGACCTTCAGCATCACCAAGCTGTGTGTCCCGGACTGCACCAACAAGACCTGCGACCAGGACAACGGCTGCGGAACGCTCTGCGGTTGCCCCACGGGCGGCCTCTGTGAAGGTACGGTCTGCGTCGAGCCAGCCGCCAACAGCTGCGCGGCCCAGGGTGCATTTACCTTGGCTGACGGCATCTACACGGCGACGGGTGATATCCGCGGCGCCGGCATCTCCGACAACTTCCGCAGCACGGGTTGCCAATCCTTCGCAGGTGTTGACGGCTACATCCCGTCGGCCACCACCGCCTCGCGTGACCAGGTCTTCGCCTTTACCCCGACCGTCACGGGCGACTACGCAGTCCTACTCGACCCGGGGACCGCTACCGACCTCTACTTCCAGGTCATCTCGGGTGCCACCTGCGCCGCAGCCACCTGCGCCGCAGCCACCTGCGTCGGCCTCATGGACGAGACCGCCAGCGGCGCCAACGAGGCCTTCACGGTGACGCTCACCGGCGGCGTCAGCTACTGGTTCGTGGTCGACTCCTGGAGCGCCTCGAGCACCGCCGCGCACGCGTTCACGCTGACGCTCACGCCGCTGTGCACCGTCGGTCCGACCGAGTGTGATGGCCAGACCTGCAACTTCGTGACGAGCTGCGGTACCCCGTGCGGTTGCGCCGACGGCCTGGTCTGCGAAGGCACCGTCTGCGTCGAGCCGCCGCTCCCCGCCTACGAGGATTGCTCGGTCGCCGGCACGCTCGCACTCGACACCGCCCTCACCGTGGACACCTGCGGCCTGGCTCGCGACTTCGACTACCTCTCCGCGAACGAGTGCACCACGACGTCGACGGGCGCGCCCGATGCCGTCTTCGGCTTCACCGCCGTCGAGGCTGGCGACTATGTGGTCCGCGTCATCGGCGACGGCCTCATCGACCCCGTCCTCAACGTGGTCTTCGGCGACACCTGCCCGGTGGCTCCGCTCGTCTGCGATGACGGCACCGATGAGATCAGCGACGACGAGGTCCTGACCCTCACCTTCGCGGCCGGCGAGACCGCCTGGCTCTTCGTCAGCGGCTACGAGTTCCTCGGTTCGTCGGACTGCGGCGAAGTCGACGTCGTCGTCAACAAGGTCCAGGCCGAGATCTGCACCGACGACATCGACAACGACAACGACAGTGCCACCGACTGCGACGACACCGACTGCGCCGCCGACCCGACCTGCGCCGTCTGCGTGCCGACCAACCCCTGCCTCCTCGGCGAGTGTGGTCGCACCGACTCCTGCGGCACCGTCTGCGGTTGCCCGCTCGGCGAAACCTGCGAAGGCACCGTCTGTGTCGATGCTCCCCCGGCCGGCACCTGCGCTGACCCGGTCCCGCTGACCGTCGGCGCCAACAACACCTGGACGGGCGCGGGCTCGCTCTTCGGCCGCACCAACACGTCGACCTCCTCGGGTGTCGACTCCGGCTGCGCCATCCTCGGCACCGGCGACCAGGGCGCCGGTGGCAACGGTACGGACGCGGTCTGGTCCTTCACGACGACCCTTGCGGGCGCCTACAAGGTCACCGTCTCGCCGGTCACGCCGCCGACCTTCGACTTCTACTTCGCCCTGCGCCAGGGCCCGAACTGCCTGACCTGCCTCGGTCGCCGTGACGGCGTTGGAAACTCGGCCACCCCCGAGACCTTCACCTTCACCAGCCTCGCGGCAAACACGGCCTACGACATCGTCGTCGAGGCCTACGGCGCCCCGGCGACCGGCCACGCCTACACCGTCCTCGTCGAGAAGGCGTGCGACTCCACGGGCTGCGGCAACACCTGCAACACCACCGACAACTGCGGCACCGCCTGCGCCTGCACCGGCAACACCGTCTGCACGACGACCGGCGCCGGTGGCCCGGGTGTGTGCGAGGTTCCGCCGGCGGTCCCGGGTGACACCTGCTCCAACGCGCTGACGGTTGGCGCAGTCGAGATCGGCACCCCGTTCACGACGACCCTCGACACGTGCACGTTCTTCAACGACTTCAACTCGGCCGCCGCTGGCGGCTGCCAGGACACCATCTCGGCGACCGCGGCCGGCAAGGACTTCGTGGTGGCCTTCACGCCGACCACGTCGGGTCCCTACGTCATCGCCTCGTCGCAGGGTCCGGACCTCGTCCTGAACGTCGTCGCCAACACGTGTCCTGCGACCAACCCCATCAACCTGTGCTCCGCGAGCGGTGACGACCCGGCCTCGGCCACGCTCCAGGCGACAGCCGGCACGACCTACTATGTGGTCGTCGACGCCTACAACACCGCCTGCGGCAGCTCGACCTTCAGCATCACCAAGCAGTGCGTCTCGACGGGCTGCGGCACCGGATGCAACATGGTCGACAACTGCGGCAACGCCTGCACGTGCACGGGTAACACGGTCTGCTCGACGAGCGGCGCCGGTGGCCCGGGCGTGTGCGAGGCCCCGCCGGCCGTCGCCGGTGACACTTGCACCAACCCGTTCGTCGTCGGCGAAGTGGTCGAAGGCACTCCCTTCACCACCACGGTCAACACCTGCACGTTCTTCAACGACGCGACGGTGACCAGCACGACAGCGGGCTGCAAGTCCAACAGCGGCAGCGCCCATCGTGACTTCTACGTGGCCTTCACCCCCACCGTGAGTGGCAACTACCTCGTGAAGACGACGCAGCCTCCCGACATGTTGCTCAACATCGTCACGGGGACCTGCCCGACCGGCACCTACGGCACCTGCACCGCGAGCGCCGACGTCGACACGACCTCGGTCGAAACCGCGGTCCTCGCCGCCACTGCCGGCACGACCTACTATATCGTGGCCGATCAGTGGTCGACGGGCGGCTGCACAAGCGGCACCGACACCCGCAACACGACCTTCACCATCGAGAAGCAGTGCGTCTCGACCGGCTGCGGTACCGGGTGCAACACGGTCGACAACTGCGGCACGCCCTGCACCTGCGCGGCTGGCACCATCTGCAGCGAGCTCCCGCCCAGCGTCACCCCGGGCACCTGCGCGGCCGGTGAGCTCGAGGGTGACTCCTGCAGTGACCCGTTCGTCGTGGGCGCCGTCGCCGTCGGAACGCCCTTCGCTCAGACCTTCGACACGTGCCTGTTCACGGACAACTTCCGCCAGTCTTCGAGCTCGGGTGGTTGCGGGTTCACGAGCACCGGCGGCAAGGAGGTCTACTTCGCCTTCACTCCGACCGAGACCGGCCGCTACACCATCGCGTCGACCCAGACGAACGTGGACCTCGTCGTCAACGTCGTCAGCGGGACCTGCCCGACGACTGCGGCTGCGACCTGTGTGGCCGGCAGCGATTCCGCGAACGTCACGATCAACGCGACCGCCGGGACGACGTACAACATCATCGTGGACGACTACAGCTCCAGTGATTGTGGCAGCACCAACTTCACCATCACCCGGCTCCCGCCGCCCATCGAGCTCATCGAGGGTTGCCCGGCAGCCACCTGTGTGATGACGCCGGACGCGGGCCCGAACGGTGGTGACCTCTACACCTACACCATCCCGGCCAACCAGCACCCGTCGGCCAACGACTTCAGCCAGCCGGCGACCTGCACGGAATGGGGATCGAGCGCCACCGCGGACCTGCTTGTCGTCCTCCCGAGCGTTGGCTACGAGCAATTCACCGCAAGCACCTGCACCGCCACGGCTGCTGACAGCAGCCTGGGTGTCTTCGGCACCGACCCCCGTCTGGCAACGCCTGCGCTGCTTGGATGCAACGGCGACGCGACCGGAGGGAACTCGTTCTGCTCGAAGGTCGGCAATCCCGCGGCCGGCGCCACCGCCACGACTCCCCCGGTTCCCCTCCCGCTCTCTGCGAGCGGCCAGGTCTTCGTGGTCGTCGACGCCTACGGCACTACGAGTACCGGGTACTGGAACGGCACGTCCGTCCGCAGCTTCACCGTCGAGCTCATCGACACGACGCCCGCCACCGAGATCAGCTGCACCAACACCGTGGACGACGACCTCGACCTCGCGACCGACTGCGCCGACACCGACTGCGCGGCCGACCCGGCCTGTGTCGCGACCGCCATCCCCGGCGACTCGTGCGAAGACCCGCTTCCGCTGACCGCGGACGCCGGTGGCTGGACGGCTGAAGGCGACCTCGCCGACGCCGACGTCGACGACTTCGTCTTCGACGACTGCGCTGAGGCCGACCGTGTCGGGACCTACTACAGCGGCCTCTCTTCCGTGGACCAGGTCTTCGAGTTCACCGTCCCGACGGACGGCCAGTACACCATCGAAGTCCTCCCCAGCGTGGCACTCGACGTGGTGTGGGGTCTCTTCAGCGGTGCCTCCTGCGACGTGGCCGACTGCGTGCGCTACGTCAACCAGGCCGGCCTGAACGCCAGCGAGACCTACAACGTCACGCTCACGGCCGGGACGAACTACTACCTCGTGGTCGACTCGGGCACCGTCCCGCTCACGACCACTGACTACTTTGTGTTCGTCGACCCCTACACGCCGCCCGCATGCGTCGCGACCGACCTTTTCTTCTCGGAGTACATCGAGGGCGCCAGCAACGATAAGGTGCTCGAAATCTACAACGGGACCTCAGCTCCGATTGCGCTCGACGGCTACCAGCTCTGGCGCGCAAACAATGGCGCTCCCGCCACTTGGCCGGAAATTCTCGAGGCTAGCCGATTCAGCTTCACGGCCGGCACGATTCTCCAGCCCGGTGACGTGTGGGTAGTCTGCCACGGGAGTGCCCAGGCCGGCCTGAAGACCAATTGCGACCAAGATGCCGGCTCCACTGTACTCGTCCAGTTCAACGGCGATGACTTCGTTGGCCTCGTCAAAATCGGCACGACGAATACGCTTGTCGACGCGGTTGGCGTACCGAGCCCAGACCCCGGCGCAAGCTGGGCAGTCGGTGTTGCTCCGACGGACGGATTCACGGCCGACGATGTCCTCATCCGCAAGCCGAATGTTACGTCGGGAACTGGAGATTGGGCCGTCGGCGCCGCGCAATGGGATGCCTACTCGGGCAGCCCCCTCGCGGACGCCCTGGCCAACCAGCGGCTCGGCTCGCACTCGATGGTTTGTGTGCCCTGAGTCCCCTGACCTTTCACTGATTCAGTGATCATCGAAGCCGCCCCGGTCCGCCTGGGCGGCTTCTTCGTTTCTGGGACCCGACTCACCGCCCAGCACAGGCAGGGCGAGCCCTGCTCCTACACGACGGGATGCCCGGCTCAGGGCTCTCGCCCCCCGACGTCGCCCTGCCCCTCCCCGACCGGATGCCGGACCGGTTTCGGACCGGCGAACGCGCACCACGCCATCAAAACTGTTATCAGCGTCGCGGCTTTGGGGACGAGCCCTGGCCTTGGAGTGCTCGATGAGATTGTTCAAGACCATGTCGGCCACGCTGCTCGCGTTGACCTTGTCGGGGTCGGCCTTCGGCGCTCCACCCTCCAACCCCACCAATCCGCTAGGTCCCACACCCGTCGCCATCACCATCGACGCCGCGACGCGTGACCTGCGCGCGGCCTTCGGCGAGGACCTCGACATCACCTGGGCGCCGGGCACGACCGACACCACCCCGTCGCCGAAACACCTGCGCCGTATGTCCGTCCCCACCGTCGGCGCGACCCCCGCGGACCGCGCGACCCACTTCCTGACGACCCACCGCGACCGGCTCGGCCTCGCCCACCTGGCCTTCCAGGCGCTCGACACAAAGCCCCTCCCCAGCGCCATGGGTCACGTCGTCCGCTTCAAAATCTCGACGCTCGAGAATCTCGAAGTCCAAGACATGTCGCTCATCGTCCGCCTCGACAAGGACGGCCTCGTCCGCTCCTTCACCAGCGACGCCCTGCCCTTCGCGCTGCCGATCGCGACCGCGACGCTCACGCCGAACGCCGCGATCACCACCATCAAGGCTCGCTTCGCCATCGCGTCGCACGGCCAGCCGACGCTCGTGGCGCTTGTCCTCGCGCCGCATCAGGCGCGCCTCGCCTACCGCGTCGCCGTCGCCGTCATCCCGCTGCAGGCCCACTTCGACGTGTGGGTCGACGCCACCAACGGCGCCATCCTGCGTGAGTCCCCGACCGGCTTCGACCAGCGTATGACCCGCCTCCCGACCCGGACCTCGGAGCTCCCGAAATGAGGACCTTCATGCACGCCCGCGCCTCCTCCACGCTTCGCGGCAGCGCGATGGCCCTCGCCCTGACCCTCTCGACCGCCCCGCTCGCAGCCTGCGGCGACGACGACAAGGCCGGCACCACCGACACCACCTCGGACACCACCCCCGACCCCGACGCCCAGGCCGACGCGTCCGACACCTCCGACACCCCGGACACGGTCGAGTCGCGCCCGCTCGCCAACGTCTTCCGCATCGACCCGGGTCTGACCCCCAACCTCACCGAGGTCGAGCTCGAACACCTGACGTCCGAAGACGGCCGCCTCGTCGGCGACTACGCGCGTGTCCGCTCATGCCTCCCCGACCTCGAGCGCGGCACCAAGCTCCCGCTCGATGTGGGCGGCTTCACGCTCAACCTCACGGCCTGTTTCCCCGACTCGCAGGTCCGCCCCAACGAGCAGGGCACCTACCTGCACGTCGCCCCGCCGGCCTCGCCCGCAGTCGACGACGGGAAGTTCGCCGAGGTCATGATGTACCACCACATGCAGGTGGTTCATGACTACTTCAAGGACGTCCACGGGCTCACCGACCGCGACCAGTCGCTCGACGCCATCACCAACGTCCAGGCCCACGTGGACCTGTGCAACCAGTGGGCCCAGATCGCCAACGCCGCCTTCTTCCCGGAAGGCACCTTCGAGTCCCTCGGCCTGCCCATCGGCGCCGAGGCCTTCGACATCCAGGGCGACGCCATCATCTTCTCGGGCACCGACCAGAAGAACTTCGCCTTCGACGCCTCGGTCATCTACCACGAGTACGTCCACGCCATCCTCGGCGCGACCCGCCTGAACGCCGCGTTCCTCGACGAGCAGGGCCTGAACAACCTGCCCGGAGCCCTGAATGAAGCCTACGCCGACTACTTCGCCGGCACCCTCACCGAAGAGTCCGCGACGGGCCAATACGCGCTGAACGACATCACCGGCATGTCCATCTGCGGCTTCGAGCTCGGCGCTGGCGGCAACTTCGCACGCGACATGGAGGTCACCAAGAGCTGCCCGCTCGACCTCACGGCCGAGGTCCACGCCGACTCCGAGATCTTCAGCTCCGCCCTGTGGCAGATCCGCAAAGACCTCGGCAAGCAGGACGCCGACGCCGCCATCCTCGCGGGTGTCTTGACCCTCACCAACACGAGCGACTTCCAGATGGCCGCCGACGCGACCATCGACGCCGTGACGGAGCTCTACGGACAGACCGCCGGCGACAAGGCCACGGCCGCCTTCGAGGAACGCGGCATCCTCGGCTGCGACCGCATCATCCCGGCCGAACGCCTCGGCGAGCGCGGCCTGGCGCTCACGCTGGAAGCCAGCAACGCCATCTCGCCCAACCCGTTCCAGGGCTACATGCCGTCCTACCTCCAGATCTCGGTCGACGTGCCCGCGAACACCGCGAAGCTCGAGCTCACCCTCGACCTCGCGACGGGCGGTGGTTTTGGCGGCGGTGGCGGCTCGACTCCCAACGTCGAGCTCGCGCTCAAGCCCGGGTCCGAGCCGGTGAAGTACACCTTTGGTTTCACCGCCGGCTCTGGCCGCAACGACGCCGCCCTGACGCTGCCCGTGACCAACGGCAAGGCCATCTTCGAGGGCGAGCCGGGCCAGCTCATCACGGCTGGACGCTGGTCCATCGCCATCCACAACAAGGGTGACGCGGCGAGCCTGTCGAAGGTGACCGCAACCTTCACCGCTGCGCCCTGAATATCTTGACCTTCGAGATATCGGCACTTGAATGCCAGCACCGCCCCGGTCGTGGGTCAGACGACCCGGGCCAGCAGCGTCGCGCTCTCGAAGCCGACGGAGCCTTCATCGATAGCCTCCATCAGGCGATGGCAGGCGCCCGCCCCCGCGGGCCACGACCTTTGCCCCGCGCCGTCGGGCGGCGTTGACCACGCGGCCCCACAGGGTCATGTAAGAGGCCAGCGGACCTGAGCCGTGGTGTTGGAGGAATATGCCTGAGTTCGTGGTGGCTGTGGGGCCGTTCTTGAAGCTGAAGGTCGAGGCGACCGACGAGGCGATCAGCTGGAAACCAGGGGTTCGCGCCCGGCTCTCGGTGCCACTCGCCGACGTCGCGCGCTTTGGCCATCGGCGCCTGGCCGACGGGACCAACGCCCTGGTCGAGCTCGTCTTCATCTCCAAGACGCCTGGGGTGAAGTTGCCGAAGCTGCCGATAAACCCCGCCGACCCGGGGGCTCAGGCGTTGCTTTCGTGGCTTGGCGAGCGCCTGCCCGATGCGGACGTGTCCAGGCTCTTGTGGCTCGAAGCCGCGCCACTTCTGGGGATGAAGGCCTACGGTATCGGGTCGTATCTGCGCTATCCGCTCTTTGGGGCAGGGCTCGCCTTCTTTCTCCTCGCCGGCCCGGCCTCGATCCTGGCCGCGAACCTGTTCAGCCCCGACCGACGTTATCAGGGGGTTGCCGTCG
Source organism: uncultured Myxococcia bacterium (assembly GCA_942493285.1). Lineage (GTDB taxonomy): Bacteria > Myxococcota_A > UBA9042 > PHBI01 > PHBI01 > WYBB01. The sequence goes on along the minus strand of OW818691.1, from coordinate 1,672,497 downwards.
CGTGCGTGATGGTGATCGGTGTGACCTTGATGGTGGTCGGGTGGCGCCGGGTCCGCGCCGACCGGCAGGCCGAAGAAGATGCCGCGAAGCGCCGCGGCTGAGGTCGAAGACCGTGGCCTCACCGGGTCCCCGTTCCTGACCCGATCGCCCTGCAGTCGAACCGTAGCCCGGTGGCCAACACCACCAGCACCTGATACAACCCGCTCATGTCGGACAAAGGCGAGTTCGTCATGGCGGCAATCGGGGCCCTCGCAGGCCTGCTCGGTGCCGGTGCGGTCATCGCCGCGGGCCCGGTCGTCGGCCTCGCCATCGGGGTGCCGCTCGCGGCCGCAGCGACCTGGTTCTTCAGGAGACAGCCCGTCTCCGAGGTCGAGCGCACACCCACAACCGCCATCGACGACCAACCGCAAGAGGTCGTCCCCCTTCACGAGCCGCCGGCTCCGGCCCCCGAGCCACCGGTCTCTGCGGAGCCCTCGCCGGTCGTTGCCAAAGCGCTCGCCCCACCTGCGCCCCCCTCGCGCGACGCCTTCTATGGCGCAGCCATTCGGCCCTCGCTGCGCCAGACCACGCTCGCCCTCGACCAGCTCGCGCGCGCCGAGTCGAGCCGCCTCGAAGCCGGCACGAGCCATGCGCCAAGCCCTTTCCACCAGCTCGCGCAGTCCGCCACGAATCGCGCACAAGAAGCCCTCACACGCCTCGAGCTCGGCGAAGCGGCCGTCCAACGCGACCCCTTCCCACTGCGCGAAGACCTCGCCCTGGTCACCCGGGCCATCGCCCACGAGCTCGGGCGCGACATCGCCATCCGCTTCTCGACGAGCTTTCCCGCCCAGGCGATCGGCGACCGCACGGCTGTTCGAATGGCCCTCTCGATCCTCCTGCATGAGGCCGTCCGGGGCATCGAGGACGAGACACACGAGCTCCTCGTCGAGGCGAACCACGAGGACATCGCCAGTCAGCGCGCCCTCATCCGGGTCGTCGTCGACGCCCGCCCCCAGGGCCTGCAGGCTCCGCCCCCGCCGCCGTTCACGCGCGACCTGGCACAACTGCCTCACCCGGCCGACCCGGCCGACCCCAACAGGGCCCGAATGGCCCACCCCATTCTGGGGCCCCTGGCCGAGCTGTTGAAGAAGGCCGGCGCCACCAGCGGCCGCGCCGTCGATCTGCTGGCGAGCGACGACCTGCGCCGACTAGGCTTCGAGCTCCCCGTCGCCCGCTTCAAGCGCCTCACCGGGACGACCCTCTATGGCGTCGGCGCCTTGTCCGACCGCAAGGCCATCGTCGTCGACCCGCGCCCGTTCTCGCGCGTGTCCATTTGCGAATCAATCGCAAGTTGGCGCCTCGAACCGACAACCGTCTCGACGGTGGCCGAGGCCTTGCCCCTGCTGGCCGCGATGAAGACCGGCGGCCCTCGCTTCGACGTGGTGGTCATCGCCATCAGCGAGCTCGATGACCCACACCCGCTCGAAGAGCTCGCGACGCACCGGACGGCTTTCACAAGCCTGCCTATCCTCACGCTCGAGAACCTGGATTCGCTCGCAGCTCCCCTCCCGCCGGCACTCGCAGGTCATCGCATCACGCGGATTCCACGGCCCGTCGGCATGAACGAGTTCCTCGAGGCCCTGACGCTGCAGCTCGCGCCACCGCTTTCGACCCGGCCCACACGCAAGAAGGCCGAAAGCGGGCTCAGCGTGCTGGTGGCCGAGGACAACCCGGTGAATCAGGCGCTCATCGTGAAGCTGCTCGAGCGCCGCGGGGTGTCGGTCGTCCTGGCCAACAACGGGGCCGACCTCGTCGACCGCCTGCTCGAGACGCCGGACGCCTTCGACGCGGTGCTCATGGACCTTCAGATGCCGGTCATGGACGGCTACGAATCGACCGCCGTCATCCGCCTGCGCGAGGCCCAGGCGGAGCGCCGTCGCCTGCCGATCATCGCGGTCACGGCCCACGCGCTGGGCGGCGAGCGCGAGCGCTGCATCGAAGCCGGCATGGACGCGTACCTGTCCAAACCCATCGCCGAGCGTGAGCTCTTCGAGGTGCTCGACAGCGTCACGGCCAAGCGCCCCGAGCCCGTTTCGGCGGCGGCCCGGGAGAGCGAGGTCTTCGACGTGAAGCGTGTCCTCGAGTTCGCCGCGGGCGACCGGGAGTTTCTGGAGAACCTCGTCGCGCTGCTGAAAGAGACCGCCCCAAAACAGCTCGAAGTCATCGACGCGGCGCTGCGATCAAACGACTCACAAGCGGTCTTCCGGTCCGCCCATCAGCTCAAGGGAACGGTCGGCAACTTCGCGGCGAAGCAGGCGCTCTCCCTGGCTGGCAAGCTCGAAGATCTCGGGCGCAACCAGGACCTCGCGGGCGGCAACGCGCTATTGACCGATTTGCGCGCCGAGGTCGGTCGCCTGCTCTCGGCCCTCGACACGATGCTGGCACAGCTCCCGTGAGTATGTGCCGCGCCCTGGATCGACGGCCTGACGATGAACGCATCGCAGCGATTTGACACGGCGATGCCGCTCCGTCATCGTTGCAGACGTTTCGTTGGGGGGCGCCCACTTGGCGCATTCGAAAACCTGGAGTCAACACGTCTCGGGCCACCGCTTCGGCCCGGACGACACGCGTCGGGCTCGCAACCGATCTCGGCGCCCCGACCTGAGAGGTCACCATGAGGGCGCTCACGCTGAGGCAGACACCAACGCTCACACCGGGCAGCGGGGTGCGATGGTCGCTTTGCGCGCTGGCCGTGGTGGTCTCGCTGGCCGGTTGTGGTGACGCGGGCAAGCGTCCCGTCGGGGGGACCTGTGGCACTTCCAGCGAATGTGCTTCGGGCCTCTGTCTCGAGAACACGTGTGTCGACCCCGCGAGTGACGATGACGGCGACGGCTTGACCAACGGGCTCGAGGGGTCACTCGGTTCGTCGGCGTCCCGGCAGGACACCGACGACGATGGTATCGACGACCCGGACGAGCTCGGCCCGAACTCGACGCTCATCGACACCGACGGCGATGGCGCGCCGGACATCACCGAGAGCGCGGTCAAGGACGCCGACCAGGACTGCATCCCGGACCAGTACGATGCGCGTAACGCCGTCCCGGACTCGGACCTCTCGCCGCTGGTCGATGTGGTGTGCAGACGCGATGGCCTGTGTGGAGCGCAGCGCGATGCGTTGTCGGTGACCTGCCCGGACCTGAAGACAGCCGTCTGTATGTACGACGATGTGGTCGGCTTCGTGGACCCCGAGGCCGCCTGCGACGGGGTCGACGAGGACTGCGACGGCACCACCGACGAGGGCTTTGCAGCGGCCGATTGTGGGCCCACCGCGACACCCTTCATCACGACGACGAGTGGGCAATCACGGGGCGCTGCAGGCTTCATGGGCAACGGGCGCTTCCGGGCCAAGCTCACCATCGGTTCACCGGTTCACGGCGATGCGGGGGACACACGGTTTCGGGCCCGCTTCGGTGTGAACCCGAACGACGTGCCGAAGTGATGACGTTCTGGGAGCCGCGAGGGACACGCACGAAGGAGGGGGAGATGAAGGGGAACAGACGGTTGGTCGAAGGGACGAGGACCATGAGGCGGACCCTCCAACACGGCGCCGCCGCGCTCGGGCTGACGATGGCGCTCTCGGGCACCGCCCAGGCGAGCTTCTCGTGGCTGCCCGTCCAGGGGGTCCTGACGGACGCCGACGGTGTGCCCCTCGATGGCCCCTACTCCATGACCTTCGCGCTCTACGCAGGGCCTGACGACACCGAGCCGCTCTGGTTGGAGGTGCGGGACGCGGCCGACGAAGTGGAGGTGGATGCGGGCTTCTTCTCGGCCTACCTGGGCGAAGTCGACCCTATCGACCTCATCGACCTCGGAGGTGCGGAGGCTTTGTGGCTCGGGCTCGCGGTCGAGGACGAGCCGGAGCTCGGGCGCATCGCGCTCGGGGCCGTGCCCTACGCGTGGTGGTCGGCGGTGGCCGACAATGCGACGGGCGACATCACGCCGCGCAGCGTGAGCGTCGCAGGTACGACGGTCATCGACGCGCAGGGGCGCTGGGTCGGGCCATCGGCCGGGCTCCAAGGTCCGCAAGGTCCACCAGGCGAGGCCGGCCCACAGGGTCCGCAGGGAGCGATGGGTGAGGTCGGTATGCAGGGTCTGCAAGGTCCAGTGGGCCCGGCCGGTGCCGACGGCGCTCAGGGCCCTGCCGGCCCACAAGGCCTGCCGGGCGCCGTAGGTCCTCAGGGGACGCCGGGGGCGGTGGGCCAAGCCGGTGCGCAGGGCACTCAAGGCATACAAGGCATTCAAGGTATTCAGGGCATCCCGGGCCCACAAGGGGAAGCCGGCCCCCAGGGTTCGACGGGACCGATTGGGCCGGTGGGCCCGCCGGGCGTCGATGGTGATCCCGGCTCGAGTGGCCAGGATGGCGCATCGGTGACGCTCACCTCTTTGAGCGCTGGCCACCCCCAATGCCTCTATGGCGGGGTGCAGTTCAACGTCGGCACGAGCGCCCCGACCTATGCCTGCAACGGCGCGCCGGGCTCGTCCGGGGGTGGCTCCGGGGCCGAGTTCGTGACGGTACGCCCACTCCCGTCGGGTGACGCGAACTGCCCGACGGGCGGCGTCGAGTACGAGGTCGACTCACAGCTCCACTATGTCTGCAACGGTGAGCGTGGTGCCCAGGGTGCGGCCGGACCTGCCGGTGCCGTCGGCCCAGTCGGTCCCGTCGGACCTGCTGGCGCCACCGGCCCCGCTGGCCCCGAGGGGGCACGCGGCCTCCAGGGTGTGGTCGGCCCCGCCGGCCCACAAGGCGTGACCGGCCTCACCGGACCGGCAGGACCCACCGGTGCAACTGGCCTCACCGGACCGGCAGGACCCACCGGTTCAACCGGCCTCACAGGACCTGCCGGACCCACCGGTTCAACCGGCCTCACCGGACCTGCCGGCCCCACCGGACCGATTGGACCGGCCGGCCCCACCGGACCGATTGGACCGGCCGGACCCACCGGTGCAACTGGCCTCACCGGCCCCGCCGGACCCACCGGTGCAACTGGCCTCACCGGCCCCGCCGGACCCACCGGTGCAACTGGCCTCACCGGCCCCGCCGGACCCACCGGCAACACGGGGCTCACCGGCCCCGTCGGGCCCGCCGGCGCAACCGGCCTTACCGGACCCGCCGGACCCACCGGCGCAACCGGACCCATCGGCCCTGCCGGACCCACCGGCACCACGGGGCTCACCGGCCCCGCCGGCTCGACCGGATCAACCGGCCCAACCGGACCGACTGGCCCCCAGGGCCCGGCTGGGGACTCGGTCGTCATCGAAGAGGTGACACCCGACGACCAGAACTGCTTTCCAGCCGGCGGCTATCGGATCTCGGTCGGCGGCGCCGAGCCGTTCTCGTACATCTGCAATATCTCGATTTTCGTAGCAATCGAGCCCGGCACCCCACCCTGCCCGGCCGGCGGCTACGTCTTCAACGACCCGACCGGCGCCCAGCGCGCGATCTGTAATGGCAAGGCCGGTACCGATGGTGCTCAGGGTCCCGCCGGGCCCCAGGGGCCACAAGGTCCGCAGGGCACCACCGGAGCAACCGGCTCGGACGGCCAGTCGGTCGTGGTCGAGCCATTCGACCCCAGCCTCTGCAACGGCAGTGGTGGCTATCGCATCGTCGACGGTCAAGGCGGCGTTGCCATCGTCTGCGACGGCAAGACGGGCGAGACCGGCCCACAAGGCAACACGGGCGCTCAGGGCAACCCCGGCCTGCAAGGTCCCCAGGGCTTCCCCGGCTCCCAGGGTCCGGCCGGTCCTCAGGGCCCTGCGGGTGCGAGCGGTGGTGGCTCGGTCAGACCCTATCGCCAGACGAAGGGCTTCGTCTCACACGGGGAGGTCGTGGATTTCACCTTCTTCTACCCTCACAGCGGCGACGATCCCTTCAAGATCGAGATAAACGCGGACACCGATCTCACGCTATACGCTCAGATTTCCTTCGCCGTTCGTTCCCTCGAGGGTGAGCTGCCGGCCTACATAGCCATGTGTCTGCGCGAGGACGATGGCAATGCCTTCGACCCCGACAACAACGACCCCGAGATCAAGGGCATACCTTTCATCGAGTTCGAGACCGGGGAGTTCAACCCCGACTTCGCGCTCGACGCGTTCATCCCGGGCAACGCACCAGCTCGCTTCACGCTCACCGAGGCCGTGATCATCCCCGCCGGCATCTCGGGTTCCTACTTCGTAGGTCCATGCTACATGCCCCAGGACCAGGGGATGTCGACCTACCTCGACCTGAGGGCCGCCAGCGGCTTCGTCGGGCTCGGCTCGGCACCATAGCGTCAGCCCCAGACAATATGCGCCTGACCGCTGGCCTTCTGGCGCTCATGGATGAGGCGTAGCCCCTCGAGCGTGAGGAACGGCTCGACGGTCTCGATGTACTCGGACTCCTGCCCGATGAGGCCGGCGAGCCCACCCGTCGCGAGCACCTTGAACACCACGCCCGGGTGGGCATCGAAGATACGCTTCACGATGCCGTCGACGAGCCCGATGTAGCCATAGACCGTGCCCGCCTGGATGGCCGCGATGGTGTTGGTCCCCATGATGGAGTCGGGCTTCTTGATCTCGACCTTGGGCAGCTTGGCCGCGCGCGCGATGAGCGCGTCGAGCGACACCCCGAGCCCCGGTGAGATCACGCCGCCGACATAGGTCCCATCGTCGGACACCACGTCGAACGTCGTCGCCGTGCCGAAGTCGATGATGATGCAGGCCGTCTTGTAGCGCTGGAACGCGGCGACCGCATTGACGAGGCGGTCCGCGCCGACCTCGAGCGGGTTGTCGTAGCGGATCCCGATCCCGAGGTCCGTGCCGGGCGAGACGAACTGTGCCTCGACCCCGAAGTAGCGCCGACACGCCCGCCGCACTGCATGGTCGATGGGCGGCACGACCGAGCTCACGATGGCTGCTTCGACCACGTCCGCGCTGATGTTCTGAGCCAGGAACAGCGCCCGGTAGAGCACACCGAGCTCGTCGGTCGTGGTCTGCGGGCTGGTCGCGATGCGCCAGTGCTCTTCCAGGGTCTCGCCTTCGTACAGGCCGAGCACGGTATTGGTATTGCCGACGTCGATGACGAGCAGCTTCGTTCGTTGAGTCATGGGCTGATGTCCCCTTCACAGGGTTTCCAGCAGAGGGCCTGCGCCTCTACGGAACCTGCACGAGCTCGCCCGCGAGGAAGGGCTCGGCGCTTTGGCGCCCGTCCCATATCAAGAGGAGCGCCCCGTCGGAAGCGATTCCTACGACCGTCGCAACGCGACCATCGCCGACCGATCGCACGCGCTGCCCAACCGCGTCCGAGCGGGCCTTCCAGCTCTCGATGTCCGGCCGTCCACGCACCTCGTAGCGCAGCACTGCGTCGCGAATCGCTGCCACCACCTGTCGCTCCACCTCAGCCGGCTCGGGTGGCACGTCGAGCTTCAGCGCCAGCGTCGTCGCCGTGCCGAGCTCCGGCGGAAGCCGAGTTCCCGCGACGTTGAGCCCGACGCCGATCACGACGAAGTGCCCACCCGCCGCGTCGTCGTGCAGCTCACACAGGATGCCCGCGACCTTCTGCCCATCGATGAGGATGTCATTGGGCCACTTCAGCCGCGGCGCGACCCCGAGCCCGACCAACACCTCGTGGACGGCGCTGCCGACGTCCAGTGTCAGCCCGCTGAGCGCCCCGGGTGGTCGCCTCGTCCGATGCAGCACCGACACATGCAGGTTTTCGCCATCGAGCGACAGCCAGCTCCGCCCGAGCCTCCCGCGCCCGCTCGTCTGGCGGCGCGCAGTGACCGCAGTCCCGGTCGGGGCCCCAGCCATCGCGAGCTTCAGGCACTCGTCACTGGTCGAGCCGACTTCGTCAAAGCTCACGACGTCCATCGGATACCTCGCGCTTCAAGCATATCGACCGTCAAACATCTCGCGGCATTTCGCCGGTCAAACATCTCGCGGCATTTCGCCGGTCAAACATCTCGCGGCATTTCGCCGGTCAAACATCTCGCGGCATCTCGACCGTCAAGCATCTCGAGCGTCAAACATCTCGACGAACAAGCTATCTTGCAGACCGGACGACCGCCGCTCTCAGAACTCGAGCGAGAGGTCCGCGGACATCGCCGAATGCGTGAGACCGCCGACCGAGATCAGGTCGACTCCCGTCTGGGCAACCTCACGCGCACGCTCGATGGTGAGCCCGCCCGAGGCCTCGATGAGGATGGCCTGGCCCGACGCGCGAATGCGCTGGACCGCCGCGATCATCGTGTCGGTATCCATGTTGTCGAGCAGGATGACGTCCGCTCGCGCCGCGATGGCCTCGTCGACCATCTCGAGGTTGACCACCTCGACCTCGATCTTCAAGAGATGCGGCGCGAACCGCCGACAACGCTCGACCGCACGTGTGAGCGACCCACACGCCGCGATGTGGTTGTCCTTGATGAGGACTCCCGAATCGAGCCCGAAGCGATGGTTGGAGCCGCCGGCCGCCGCCACCGCGTACTTCTGCATGTAGCGCATACCGGGCGTCGTCTTGCGCGTGTCACACACCCTGGCCGACGTCCCCTCGAGCGCCTCGACCCAACGTCGCGTCAAGGTCGCCGTGCCGCTCAATCGCTGGATGACGTTCAGCGCCGTGCGCTCGCCGATGAGGAGGCTTCGCGCCGGACCACGCAGCTCGGCCACGACCGTCCCGGCCGGGATATGCGTCCCGTCGGGGAACAGGCACTCGACATCCACATGGCCATCGAGCAGCTCGAAGACCCGCACGAAGAACGGCAACCCCGCCAGCACCAGGGACTCCTTGGCGAGGAGCCGTGCCCCGACCACCAGGTCGGCAGCGATGCAGGCCTGGGTCGTTACGTCGCCGGTCCCGATGTCTTCGGAAAGGGCGAGCTGCAGCAGGTGGTCCACCTGGCTTGGGACCGGGGTGGCGTGGTTGAAGTCGGATTCCATGTTCGTTTCAGCCCTCGTCCTCACCGGGCTGCCCGAGGCTGATGCCCAGCGACAGCGCGGTCTTGATGAGCGGCGTGCCGGCTTCCACGAAGTGGGGCGCGAGCGCGTCCTTCAACGACACCTCGACCGGCCCCTCGTCGTACCAGGCTGCCACGCTGCCAAACTTCTTGGCCGACGCCAGGTCGACCGCGAACGCGCCGCACGCCGTTGCGACGATGCGGTCCTCGGCCAACGGCGTACCGCCGCGCTGGATATGACCCAGCACCACCACACGGACCTCGGGGGCCTCGGGCGGGTAGCCGCCGCGGTTCGAAATCTCTTCGGCCTCCTTGTGGTAGAGGGTCTCGATCTCTTGTCGCAGGCGGGTGCCCGCGCCGCCCAGGACCACATGCGCCGCTGGGTGTTCGCGCTCTTCGGCGACGGCGTAGCCACCGTCGATGGGGCGCGCCCCTTCGGACACGACGACCAGGCTGAACTTACGCTGGCGGCGGAACCGACGGGTGATGCGCTTCCAGACCACCTCAGGCGAATAGGCCATCTCCGGCAGGAGGATGGCGTGGGCGCCACCTGCGATGCCCGAGTGTAGTGCGATCCAGCCGGCGTAGCGGCCCATCACCTCGAGGATGAGGACGCGGTCGTGCGAGTCGGCGGTCGTGCGCAGGCGGTCGAGCGCATCCGAGGCCACCTGCACGGCGGTCTTGAAGCCGAACGTCGCCTGCGTCGCGGCGAGGTCGAAGTCGATGGTCTTGGGCACACCCACGACCGGGACCCCGTGTTTCTCGAACATGTCGCGGGCGAGGGCCAGCGTGCCGTCGCCGCCGATACAGATGAGGGCCTCGATGCCCATGTCGTCCAGGCGTTGCGCCGCTTCGGACGAGCGGTCGCGGACCAGCACCTTGCCGTGCTCGTCGCGCAGCGGGCGCCCCGTGCTGTCGCGCAGGATCATCTCGAAGGGGTTGCCCTTGTTGGCGGTGCCGAGGATCGTCCCACCAAAGGCGTGGATGTCCTGGACCTCCTGCTCCCCGAGCTTGACGAAGGCAGAGCTGCCCGACGGCTCGAACAAGGCGTTGAACCCGTCGATGAGCCCGATGACCTCCATCCCATACTTGCGTATGGCGGTCAGCGTCGCACCGCGGATGGCCGCATTGAGACCGGGGGAATCACCACCACCTGTAAGAATTCCAATACGCTTCATAAGTCGCTCCCGGACCGGACCCTACCACGGCCCCCAGCGGATTCAACGCCCACGCACATCCCGGCCCGCCTTACACCGCACCAACGCCCCAAACCTCTGTGATCGTTAGGCTATCAGCCTGGCTCCAATGTGAGCATCGACGCGCGCCCCTTCCCGCAGAGGCGGTCAGGGGCCCTTCACGGCGACGTTGACGGCGGCCCCTCCCCTGTCTACACACGCCCCAATGGTGCCACGCTGGTCCGAGAACACGCTGACCGTGACGGAGTTCACGCAGAAGCTGCAGCGCGACCTCGAGCCGCGTTACCGGCGCGTCGAGGTCAAGGGCGAGGTCTCGTCCGCACGCGCCATCGCGGCGGGCCACGTCTACTTCACGTTGCGCGACGAGGGCGCACAGCTCCCTTGCGTCATCTGGCGCATGACGCTTTCACGTCTGGCGACCCGTATCACCGACGGCCAGAAGGTCGTCGTCACCGGCGAGCTGACCCTCTACCCACCACAAGGGCGCTACCAGCTCGTCGTCAACCGCATCGTCGACGTCGGGCTCGGCGACGAGCTCATGAAGCTCGAGGAGCTCAAGCGCCGCCTGCATGCCGAAGGGCTCTTCGACCCGACGAAGAAGCGCCCCCTGCCCGCCTTCCCGTCCCGCATCGGCCTCGTCACGGCGTTGACCGGGGCGGCCCTCCACGACTTCGTGGTCACGGCCAGGCGCCGCTTCCCGTGCGACATCGTGCTGTGCGCCTGCCGCGTCCAGGGCGAGCTGGCGCCGCGCTCCATCGTCGGCGCACTGCGGGTGGTCTCGCGTTGGCCCGGCGTCGAGCTCGTCGTCTTGACCCGGGGCGGCGGCTCGGCCATCGACCTGCTCGCCTTCTCCGACGAGCGGGTCGTCCGCCAGATCGCGAGCTCGCCCGTTCCCGTCGTCTCGGCCGTGGGCCACGAGATCGACGTCACGCTGTCGGACTTCGTCGCCGATGTGCGCGCCATGACCCCGACCGCAGCAGCCGAACGGGTCCTGCCAAGCCGCGCCGAGCTTGGCCGCCGCCTCGACACACTACGCCAGACGCTCTTGCATCACATCGAGCGCCGCCTGGGGGACGCGCGGCAACGCCTCGAGTACACGACGGAGCGCGGCGCCGAGCACGCTCAGCGACGCCTCGACCAGGCCCACCGCCGGCTCTCGGCGGTCCGCGATCGCCTCGGCCGGTCGCATCCGAAGGAACGGCTCTTCGCTATGCGCACGCGCCAGGTAGCCGTAGCGACCCGCCTCGATCGGGTGCGAGAACGCCTGCTGTCGCGTGTAGGCGACCGGCTCGCCCTCGCGAACGAGCGGCTCCGATTGCTCTCACCCCAGGCGAGCCTGGACCGGGGATGGGCTCTCGTGCGAAGAGAAGGCGATCATCTGGTTCGGGGTCTGGCCGACGCGGCACCCGGTGATCGCATCAGCATCGCCCTGAGCGATGGTGTCATCCTGGCGACGGTCGACTCGCTCGCACCGCGCCCACCGGTCGGAAACACCGACCCGAGAACCACCGACGAGGACCACCTATGAGTCCAACCCCACGCCTCCTGGTCGTCGACGACGAACCGAACATGCGCATCGTCCTTCAGGGGCTGCTCGCGCGCGAAGGCTACACGGTCGAGACGGCGAGCGATGGCAAGAGCGCCCTCGAATGGCTCGAGAAGAACGGCGGCGCGGTCCAGGCCATCCTGACCGACCTGCGTATGCCGGGCATCGACGGCATGCAGCTCCTGGCGGAGGTCGTCAAACGTTACCCCGGTCGCCCGGTGGTGATGCTGACGGCGCATGGCACGGTCGATACCGCCGTCGAGGCGATGAAGGTCGGCGCCTTCGACTTCGTGACCAAACCCTTCAACGCCGACGAGCTCCGTGCGGTCATGCGCAAGGCGGTCAACACCGCCATGGCCGACATGAACATGGTCGAGGCCGAGACGAGCATCAACGACACGGAGGTCGGCCGCTTCGGCATGATCGGCCGCTCGCGCGCGATGAACGAGGTCTACCAGGTCCTCGACAAGGTCGCGGACACCCCGACGACGGTGCTCGTCACCGGCGAGTCGGGCACCGGCAAGGAGCTCGTCGCGCAGGCTCTCCACGAGCACAGCTCGCGTAAGGGCCGTCCGTTCATCCGCGTGAACTGCGCGGCCATCCCCGAGACGCTCATCGAGAGCGAGCTCTTTGGTCACGAGAAGGGCGCGTTCACGGGCGCCATCGCGAGCAAGCCGGGCCGCTTCGAGCTGGCCGACAAGGGCACCCTCTTCCTCGACGAGATCGCCGAGATCCCGCCCGAGATGCAGGTGAAGCTGCTTCGCGCGATCCAGGAATCGGCGTTCGAACGCGTCGGCGGCTTGAAGACTTTGAAGGTCGATGTGCGCCTCGTCGCCGCGACCAACCGCCACCTGCAGCTCGAGGTCGAGGAGGGCCGCTTTCGTGAGGACCTCTTCTACCGCCTCAACGTGGTCCCCATTCACCTGCCGCCGCTGCGCGAGCGCCCGGGCGACATCCCGCTGCTCGTTCAGCACATGCTCAAGCGCTTCAACGAGCGCTTGAAGAAGTCCGTTCGCGGCCTCACCCCCGAAGCCGAAGCCGCCTTTAAAGGGTACGGCTGGCCGGGCAACGTGCGCGAAATGGAGAACGTGCTCGAACGGCTCGTGCTCTTCTGCGAGTCCGACGAGATCGGCGTCGACCTGCTCCCGGAAGAGCTCAAGTCGGGTGGCGGACTCACGAGCGGCCTCACCGCCAGCCCGCGACTCGACCGCGACCTGACCGGACGCGTGTCCATGAAGGAGCTCGTGCGTGAGACGACGGCCCAGCTCGAAAAAGAGCTCATCATCCAGGCCCTCGAGCAGACCCAGGGCAACGTCACCCGGGCCGCGCAACTCCTCATGATTTCTCGGAAATCGCTCCAGAACAAGATGAAGGAATTCAACCTCCGCGAAGAGGGCTGAGCCGGCCCCGAGTCACTTCGAAGGTCGATGCCCGGTGCCGGTTGACGCTCCGGCGTCAAACCCTGATGCCTCAAAAATCGAGTAACTCGATGACCGAGATATCCAGCGGCCCCGACATGCCGCGCTTCGCTCTGAAGCTCGACCACCCTGACCTGCTCGTCGGTCTCGTGATGGTCTCGGGCCTCGACGCGGGCCCAAGTGTGGGACCGCTCGCCGACTGGCTCGACGAACGTATCATGAACGCGGACGACCCGCCGGAGTCCACCCGCCAGGCCGTGCGCCTGCTCTTGAAACACAGCGGGTTCAAGGCGACCGGCCGCAACAAACCCGCGTCGGAGTACCTGGCGGAGGCCCGCAAGCGTGGGGAGTTCCCGAGGATCCTCGACTGCGTCGACGTGATGAACGTCATCTCGCTCGAGTCGGGCTTCCCGATCTCGATCCTCGACCTCGAAAAGGTTCGTGCGCTCCATCCTGAAGCCGACACGAGAGGGCTGTGTTTGAGGGTCGGGGCGCCGGGCGAGAGCTATGCCTTCAACGCGTCCGGCCACATCATCGAGCTCGCCAACCTCATCGGCGTCGCCATCGAGGGCGGCCCGCTCATCGCGAACCCGGTGAAGGACTCCGTGCCGACGAAGGTCGGGCCGAACACTCACACGATTCTGGCGGTCATCTACGCGAGCCGGAAAGCGACCACGCCCGAAGGGCTCCGTGAGCTCGGCGAGCGATTCGCGGCACAGCTCGGGGGTGGCAGGGTGGAGGTCGCATCGACCTGAGGGGCCTCTGATGACGACTGCGGCGTCTCGAGGGCCTGACGACTGCGGCGGCTCGACGGCCTGACGACTGCGGCGTCTCGACGGCCTGAGTGGGGTCTGGGTCTGCAACGCCGGGCTGCCATTTGCCGACCCGGTCAAAATCCTGTAGTTTCGGAGTCGTCATGCATGGTTCACTCGCTCGTGTAACGCCGAAAACCTACGAACCCGCTCACACTCGGACACGCAATGTGCCCCGAGGAGGGCTGGCCTCCTCGACGCACCTGCGGACTCTGGCTTTCTTGGCTCTGGTCCTGGCCCTCGTCGCCGGCTCGGGTTGTGACTTTCTGCCGCAGAACGGGACGGAGTGGACGGTTGCCCTGGTCATCGCCGGCGTGCTCGTCGTGGGTGTGGCCGTGATGGCCTGGTACACGACGCGTACCCCCAAGAAATAAGAGTGCGGAATCGCACAAACATACCTACGTCTCGACGACATCCCCGCCCCGCCGCCACGCCTTTCCAGAGTGCGGCGAAAAGCCTGAAAGTCTTGGGTTTTCGTCGAAATGAAAAATCCGATTCCTAGTCATTGAGCGCCCGTACCGAGCCGTGATAGACGAGAGACGTCTGGTCGGTTCCGGTTGGCAAGAGGACTTCCTCTCATGTCTGACCCAGCTACGTCCAAAGACCTCACCAAGAAGCCCGAATCCGTACTCGACGCCGAGGGCGCGAAGACCAAGCGTGACAGCGTTGCGTCGCGCAAAGAGGTCGTCAGCGATCCGGGGACGCAGGACGCGGTCGCGAAGGTCCTCAACGGCGAGATGGGCGTCGAGGAAGCGCAGAAGCAGTTCCCCGACATCGTGGGGATCTTGCAGGCGACGGTGGGTAATGAGCTTGTCGACGTGCTCCTGAAGGGCGGTGCCCAGAAGAAGAAGCCGGAAGACAAGAAGGACGAGACGTCGGTCTCGGGCGGCGCGGACAAGAAGGACGCCACCCCCGTCAAGACAGTCGACCCGAAGGAGGAGGCCGAGCAGAAGATGACGGCCCTCGTCATCGGCATCGTCGGCGCCAAGATGGGCATTGGCAACTTGTTGAAGAACAAGGAGGCCAAGGAAGCGGCCGACCCGACCAAGAAAGAGGCGGACGACAAGAAGAAGGAAGCGGCCGAGAAGAAGACCGACCCTGCGTCCGAGCAGAAGGACGACAAGAAGGACGCTGCTGCCGACAAGTCCGACACGACCAAGAAGGTCGACGACCTCAAGAAGACCGACGCCACCGACGAGAAAGACAAGAAGGACTCGGGGGCCAGCCAGGAGGGCAAGGACCAGTCGGACAAGGTCAAGGAGCAGGCCAAGGACACCCTGACGAAGGACCCGGGCGCCGACAAGAAGGACGACAAGAAAGAGCCCGCTGGCGACAAGAAGGACCCGACGAACGAGAAGACCGATCCGGGCGCCGACAAGAAGGACCCGGCTGGCGACAAGAAGGACCCGGCTGGGGACAAGAAGGAGCCAGGCGGCGAGAAGAAGGAGCCAGGCGGCGAGAAGAAGGAGCCCGGCGACGAGAAGAAAGAGGAGCCCGGCGGCGAGAAGAAAGAGGAGCCGGGCGGCGAGAAGAAGGAGCCAGGCGGCGAGAAGAAGGAGCCAGGCGGCGAGAAGAAAGAGCCAGGCGGCGAGAAGAAAGAGCCAGGCGGCGAGAAAACTCCAGGCGGCGGTGGTGGCGAGAAAGAGCCGACCGCGCCCGGCGGCGGCGGCAACACGGACATCCAGGATCCTGCCCCGCAGCAGGTGACCCCGCCCCCGCAGATGACGGGGCCTGGCGGGACGATGGACAGCTACATGGCCACGCACCCTGACCCCGCCGCGAAAGAGCGGGTCACGTCGCACGGCTATCTGACCGACAAGCTCGAGCGGTCCAGCAAAGAGCTCGGAGGCAAGGTCGAATTGCCGCCCGATAAAGCCTGGTACGATGCGGTCTCGCCGCGCCAGGACTGGTTCGCGATGAAGCAGAAGATGGCGAACAATCCCTGGTCCGGTCAGGACAAGGTGATGGCGTTCATGCACAACTTCAACGCCGGCCTCGACATGGTTTCGAGCGTGGTGGGCAAGATCGGTCTCGCGTGTACGGTCGGTGGTGTCATCCTGACCTTCCTCGTGCCGCCGGTCGGTGCGTTCCTGCTGACGGTCGGCCGCGTGTGCAACGCCATCTCGGTCGTGCTGAGCGGCCTCAAGCTCGTGGTCAGCATCGTCCAGACCATCATGCTGGCGGTGAAGGCCGCCAAGGAGAAAGACCCGCTCAAACGTATGGAGATGATGCAGCAGATGAAGTCGTCGCTGCAGTCAGGCGTGATGGCCGGCATCGACCTCATCCTCTCGAAGGTGGGCGGCGGCGCGAAGGGCGCTGCGGGCACGGCTGGCTCCAAGGCGATGGACGCGGCCAAGGCCGGCTTCAAAGAAGCCCGGGCGGCCGGCAAGAACGTGCTCTCCGCGGGCTTGAAGGGCCTGAAGTCGGGCGCTGGGGCTTTCGTCAAGGGCGTTGGCACCGCGATGAAGGAAGGCGTCAAGGGGATGAAGAACTCCGTGAAGGAGGGCTTCCAGGCGCTCAAGACCAATGGCGTCATGGGGACCATGAAGAATGGCCTCAAGTCGGCTGGCGGCGCCATGAAGGACGCCATCGTCAACCCGATCAAGGACGTCGGAACGGCGTTCAAGGGCTTCTCGAGCGTCAAGAACTCGTGGAAGCAGTTCTCCTCGGGTGTGTCCAAGAACGGCTACTTCAAGACCGTCGGGCAGATGAACTTCAAGAATGCCATGGGCGCCAAGGGGTTCCAGGGCAAGTTGAAGGCGGCCTACAAGGACGTGACGGACAAGTCGGCGGGTGGTGCGGCCACCCAGATCGACATGTTCATGAACGGCAAGTCCGACACGAACAAAGGCAAGAACAACAAGCAGGAGGTCGAAAACCACGCGCGTGAGGCGAAGCAGAAGAAGGCCGAGCTCGAGTCCGCGATGAAGGGCACGGTCACCGAGCAGCGTCAGTTCCTCGCGAAGGACGGCAAGCAGCAATACAAGGACCTGCGACACCTCGACGACGACACCGTCAAGACCATGATGAAGGCCAAGCAGAAGGAGCTCGGCAAGAGCCAGTCCTTCGGGCCGCAGGTGCCGGGTCTGTCGGGTGGGCTCAACATCCTTGGCGGCGTCAAAGACACCATTACGGGTGACAAGGGCGCAGGCGACCTCCTCAAGACGGGTCTGGAAGAGAGCGGTTCGCCCGCCCTCGGCACCGCCGCCAAGTTCATGGTGAACCAGAAGTCGTCAGGCGACAGCAAGGGCGACAAGAAGTCGCTCGTCGCCGAGGCGGGTGAGCTCAACGAGAAGCGTACCGCCAAGGCCATCGAAGGTGTCCAGACGGCACTCCAGAAGAGCACCAAAGGCGGGCTGACCGAGGCGAAGTGCAAGTCGGCGATGGGCCCGGCCTTCACGGTCATGTCCAAACGCGAGGGTGAGCTCCAGGGGCTGATGGCTCAGAACGGGCAGAAGACCGGGCCCGCGCCCGAGTCGCCGGCTCCCGAAGTCCAGCAGGGACCGCCGCCTCCGCCCCCGCCGCCTCCCGCACCGCCCGAGGGGACGGTCGTACCCGAGGAGTCGCTGCTCGCCGACATCAAGGGTCAGCGCGACCGCCTGGCGTCGATCAAGTCGAACGTGCAGGGGTCGATCAAACGCGCCGAGGACCAGAAGCAGCAGGCCATCAAGGGCGACGCGACGCTGACGCAGTATGCGGCGGGTCTCGACAAGCAGAAGGCCGAGGTCTCCCAGCAGGAGAGCGCGGCGGTCAAGGACAAGACCGAGATCACCCAGGCCAAGGCCAAGATCGCCGAGGGTGGCAAGCAGGTCTCGGAGAAGAAGGGCGTCGCCGATGCCGAGAAGGGCAAGGGCCAGGAGCAGTCGAGCAAGGGCGCGAGCCTGAGCGTCGTGCCGGACAAGGCCAAGCAGGCTGCCGAAGAGAAGGCCCGGGCCGAGGTCGAGCGCAAGAAGGAGGAGGAGGCCGACAAGAAACGTTGGGCCATCACCAAGGCCGTCCGCAAGGTCGCCAAGGCGATCGGTAGCTTCTTCGCGGCGGCGGCCAAGTGGGTGTGGGAGAAGATGATCGCGCCTGCGATCGCGGCCGTGAAGAAGGCCGTGGCGAGCGTCATGAACTTCATCACCAACCTCTTGATGTCCGGCATCATCAAGATCATCGGCGCCATCATGGGACCCGAGGCGGAGAAGAACCTCAACGAGACCTTCGCCAAGATGAAAGAGATGGAGGCCGACCAGGCAAAGGCCGCGGCAACCGAGACGAAGGGCAAGAACGAAGAGGCCAAGCTCAAGCTGACCAAGGCGCAGCAGACGGCGAAGGCCAAGGTCGATACCTGCCAGGCGAACATCGCCGAAGGCACCGCCCTCGTGGGCGAGATCGACGCACAGGACGGGGCGCTGAAGGCCGAAGAACAGAAGATCGTGGCCGACCGCGACGCATTCCGCGCGCAGTACTCGCCGTACTTCGACTGGGTCAAAATCTACGAAGAGTGGCAGGCGAAGAATGGCGACAAGGGCGGCGAGAAGCCGCCCCAGCAGCCGGGCGGCGAGAAGACGCCGGGCGGTGGTGGCGCCGCGAATCAGGGACCGTCGACCGGCAAC
Organism: uncultured Myxococcia bacterium; assembly: GCA_942493285.1. Lineage (GTDB taxonomy): Bacteria > Myxococcota_A > UBA9042 > PHBI01 > PHBI01 > WYBB01. The sequence continues at coordinate 1,653,961 of OW818691.1, read as the reverse complement.
GAGAGCCCGATGGATCGTCCGCTCGAGCCGACGGTTGGGCTCGCGCTCAGCACGGCGGCCGAGGTCGTGAAGGTCGAGAGCACCGAGTCGCAGTCGGCGGTGTCGACGGCGGCCAAGGAGAAGGCGGAAGCGGTCAAGGCAGCGGCCAAGGCGGCGTACGACCAGAACATGGCCGACCTGAAGGCCGCGTCGGAGAAGGAGAAGGCCAAGGACATGAGCGGGGCCTACGGGGCCGAGAACGACCGCGTGTCCAAGGCCAACGGCAACGCCGACCAGGTCGTGAGCGCCGTCGTCGGCGAGCACGGCAAGGCCGAGGGCGATCGTCGCTCTCGCATCGACGCGCTCATCGCGCGGGCCAACGCGCTGTCGGGCAAGAAGGCCAACGAAGGCCTGCAGGAAGCCAAGGAGATCTGGAAGCAGATCTCCGAGGAGGCCAAGGGCATCGAGCCTGCTCAGGAGCAGGCCCTGGCTGACATCGCGGCGGGCTTCGACAAGATGAAGGCTGGCTGAGACTCAGCCACCGCCTGAGGTGAACGAACCCGGAGCGCCGCAAGGCCTCCGGGTTTTCTTTTACTTTCGGCGGGTTGGCCCACACGGGCAGGGCAAGCCCTGCCCCTACATCGTCGATTGCGGCCGGGACCCGTTCCAGGGTGTGAGGGGAACCACGTAAACGCCCGCGCAAACGCCCGCGCCCACGCAAACGCCCGCGCCCGCGCCCGCGCAAACGCCCGCGCCCACGCAAACGCCCGCGCCTTCGCAAACGCCCACGCAAACGCCCGCGCCCGCGCCCACACAAACGCCCGCGCCCACGCAAACGCCCGCGCCCGCGCCCACACAAACGCCCGCGCCCACGCAAACGCCCGCGCCCGCGCCCTCGCAAACGCCCGCCCCCGCGCCGGCGCAAACGCCCGCGCCCGCGCCCACGCAAACGCCCGCGCCCACGCAAACGCCCGCGCGCACGCAAACGCCCGCGCCCACGCAAACGCCCGCGCCCGCGCAAACGCCCGCGCCCACGCAAACGCCCGCGCCCGCGCCCACGCAAACGCCCGCGCCCGCGCCCACGCAAACGCCCGCCGAACGCCTTCGGCCGCACCACACATGTAGGGGCACAGCTTGCTGTGTCCATGCCTGCGACGACGGCGATATCTCAACTATCGAGATACTCGACGCTCGAGCTACCGCCCTACCCTCCCACTATCTCAAAGCGGCGCGTCAGCAAGAGAGACCACCGCCATGTGGCGCAGCAGGGCGCGCACGGGCTCCTGCTGCGGTCCTTCCTGACGGGCGCGGCGCTCCAGCAGCGGCACCAGCTCGTCGAGTCCGTCGGTATCTGGACGTGTCTCGATGCAGACCATGGCCGCACGCGCAGCGGCCGCAGACTCGTCCGGGGTGCCGTGCGCCGCCTCTTCGACCAGCGGGATGACGTCGACGCGATGGCCGAGTGCACCGATGGCCATCGTGACGAGCTCACGCTGCTCAGGGTCATCGACCTGCAGCTTCAGCGACCTCAGGACGAGTCCCAGCGCCTCGTCGCCGCGCGCGATCCAGGCTGCATGAACGGCCGCGGACAAGGCAGTCGAGGGGTCCGAGAAGTCATGGATACGGTCCAACAGGTAGGCCAACACACGTCGCCGCGTCGCCGCGTCGAGCGGCGCGCCCGTGAAGTACGGGCCGACTCCGCTCTCGACCTGGCAGGTCTCGGCGAGTGCGCCGAGGAGCTCGATGCTCGCGCTGTGAATGTCGGCGCGGTCCGCGAAGTGTTGCCACAGCCCCTCGAGGCCCTCGGCCTGGGCCGGGCTCGTGCGCAGGCCGCTCGCGAAGGCCTCACCGAAGAGTGCCGACGGGACCCCGTCGACCACGAGGCCGATGGCCATCGCGGCGGCACGCGGCTCGTCGCTGCCGAGGAACAAGAGCCCTCCCGCACCGGCCGCCCGATGCACCGCCTCTTCGGCGTCGAGCGCGGCTTCGAAGGCTTCGGTGAGCAGGTTGTAGCTCTCGCCGACGTGTTTGGGATGGCGCGCCAGCACACCAGCCGCGGCGATGCGCACCTGCGCGGCGATGGGCGAGAGCGCCAGGCGCGAGACGAGGTGGATGGTGAGCTCGGGACAGGACTTCCAGTGCGCGATGGCCCGCAAGGCGCCATGCGCCGTCGCGACGAGCTCGTCGTCGTCGGGGTGCTCGAGCAGGAGCTTGAAGATGGTGTGGACGGTCCCAACCGAGTTCGCGATGGGCTCGGACAAAGCGCCCATGGTCGACAACGCATCGACGTCCTGCCGCTTCATCGCCTGGTTTGCAGCCCACACGATGAACGCGTTCTTCGCCTCGCTTGGCGGCAGCGCGCGCGCGATGGCCTTGCCGACACGGAACGAGTGGACGGTCCCGAGCTGATCGAACCAGGGGACGAGCAGGTCGGCGTCGCCGCCAGAGCCGCTGACAAGCACGACCAGGTCGGCGTCGACAGCCTCGGCTGCCTTCGGGTGATGGAGCAGCTCCTCGTCCGCGTTCATCTCTTCGAGCGCCGTCTCGAGCCGCTCTCTGGCGGTGAGTCGCACCTCCTCGACCAGCGGACCGCTCCAGGCCTCGGCCGCCAGCAGCGCGGTCGCGGACTCTACATGGTCCCCGTTCGAGCTGACCGAGGTCCAGTCGAACGCCGTGCGCACGAGCTGCAGGTGTGTCTCCTCGTCGGTGCGGGCACCCCAGGCGACGGCCAGCATCGCGAGCTCGGTGCCGAGGTGCAGGAGGTCTTCGAGCGGTCCCTCCTTCGTGAGGAAGGTGTGGACCAGCCCCACGCTGGTGGCGTCGTCCTCGACCATGGCCGCCGCCATCGCGAAGACGTCCATGAGCGGCCCGCGCAGGCGATGGTCGAGAAGCCCATCCTGGTCGTCGGTCTTGGCGATACGCCGCGCCGCAAGCCAGAGGAAGAGCCCTGCTTCGGCGGGGTGGAAGGTGCCTTCGGGCGCCCCCGAAGTCGGAACCAGGAGCCCCTTGTCGATGGCGATGTCAGCGGCCGCCGTGGCCTCGGGCCAGGAGAAATGTTCGCCTACGCAACGCGCGAAGCCATCGCGGGTCTGCGCCCACCGCGCCATCGGGATGGTCGCGAGTGTGAGCCCCATGTCACCCAGGACATCGAGCGTGACCTCGAAGATGGTGGGCGGCAGGCGCCCCAGGCGCTTCATGACCTCGTCTTCGAGGTGGCTCAGCTGGCGGGCAGACGGGACGATTTCATGGCCGAACATCGAGCGACTCCTCTCGACCCGAGGCAGGTCGAAGGTTCGTGGGGACGTGGGATCGAATGAACGCCGCCACCTCGGGGTAGCGGTCGAGGAAGCGAGGTATCTCGATCTTCGAGGATTTCCCGTCGGCGTCGACGGGGCCGGAGACGACGAGCGAGGCATCGTCCTGGAAGACCGGGAAGAGCTCGCCCGAGATGCACCCGAGCGCTGTCAGTTCGGACCAGGCGAGCTTCACCGGGTCACCGACCCACGAGCGGCTGGTGAGGCCCGCGGCGTCGACCGAGACCTCGGCGAGGTTCCACCAGCGCACGTTGACGAGCGCATAGAACATGATGGCGAGCGCCAGCGAGGTAGGTAGCCAGGGGTTCTTCGCGATGGCCCGAAAAGCGGCATAGATGAGCCCGATGACCACGAGGAGCAAGAGCACGTCGCCGGCCAGCGCCAGGTCGGTCGGCCGCTGCGCCGAGACCGATTCAGCCGGAGAGGCACGCGTGGCCACCGTCGACTCGATGCCGTCGAGGCAGTCCAGCGTCACGGGTGCGGGGCCTCCAGCGGAAGCCAGCGCCCACATCACGAAGCCTCTTGCAGGTCGACGTCGTCGGCCACCCGCACGATCTTGCCGAGCTTCTCCGACTCGAGCCGGGCCGCGCGCCGCAGGTCGGTCATCGCGATGCCGCCCTTACGTTCGGCCGCAGAGAACGCTGCGCGCAAGGCGGCGTTCTTGATGTGACCGCCCGAGAGCTCGTAGTCGTGGGCCAACGCGGCGAAGTCCAGCTCGCCGCTTCGCAGCGCCTCGGCCGGGATCATCTTGCGCCACAGCTCGGCGCGCATGGCGTGGTCGGGGGCCGGGAAGACTACACGGAACTTGATGCGGCGTCGGAACGCCTCGTCGATGGAGCCCTCGAAGTTGGTCGTGAGGATGGTGACGCCGTCGAAGTCCTCGACCCGCTGCAAGAGATAGTTGACCTCGAGGTTGGCGTAACGATCGACGGCCGAGTTCACGCCCGTGCGTTTGGCAAACAAGCTGTCCGCCTCGTCGAAGAGGAGGATCGACTGCGACTTGCCGGCCTCGTCGAAGACCTTGGACAGGTTCTTTTCGGTCTCTCCGATGTACTTCGAGACCATCCTCGAGAGGTCGACGCGGAAGACGTCCATGCCGAGCTCGCCGCCGACGATGCCTGCGGCCATGGTCTTGCCGGTGCCCGGCGGGCCCGAGAACAGGACCGAGAGCCCACGCCCATAGGGCAGGAGGCGGCCAAAGCCCCAGTCGTCGAAGACGCGGCTGCGGTTCTTGGCGTAGGCGACGATCTCGAGCAGGTTGCCGCCCTCTTTCTCGGGCAGCACCAGATCGTTCCAGGACAGGGTCGTCACGATGCGCGAGGCGACGCCGGAGAGACGTGGCGCGAGCTGAGCCCGGCAGGCCTCGAGGATCTCCTGAGGGTGGCTCGACTTCGGGCTCGAGTTGCCGTCGACCTGGAGCTGTGCCACCGCGGTCTGCGCCGCGCGCTCGATGGAGCCGCCCGACAAGGGGAATCGCGACGCAGCTTCGAGCATGGCCGGGGTCGCCGTGAGACCGACATGGTGCAGCGCGCGATGCCAGATGACCTCACGCTCGGCTTTGACGGGCAACATGAGCTCGTGAACGACGGCCTGAGCGAGTAGCCCAACGAACCACGACGACTGGTCACGCGCAGTGATGATGCAACCGTGCGGATGCTCGTCGATGGTACGCGCGAGCAGCCGGTGATACGGCGTGAGGTTCGGGTCGTCGTCCGCCTCGGCGAGGTCGACGACGAGCGGCACACGCAAGAGGCGCGCGTCGCGGCGAAGGGAGGCGATGCGGTTCTCGGCCTCGTTCGCGGGCCGCATCATGGAAGCGACGTCGACCTCGATGTAGCGGGGGATGGTGCGCTGGACGATGGCACTCTTGCCATTGCCGGCCGAGCCGGTGATGACGATGACGGCTGCCCCCGGGCGACCGAGCGTCGACAGGCTGCGCAGGATCCGATTGAAGACCTGCTGCGGCAGGACGAGCGGCTCGAGCGAGTAGTCGGCCGACTTCACCCGGGCGCACAAGGTGAGCGACGGGTCGAGCTCTTCGCCGCCCAGCGCGAAGGCCGTCACGCTGGGAGCGAGGCGGACGTCGCGGGCGAGGAAGGGCCCCTCGGTGTGGCTGTCGAAGCGGCGGAAGAGGCCCGCGGCGACGAGCGGCGAGGACCCGAAGAATGCCTCGATGTTCAAGATTTTGCCCATCATGCTCGGCTGCAGGAGGCCCAACAGGAACTCGATGGACGGGGTCTTGCGCGAGAAGTCGTTCCACGCGTAGGTGTAGAGGCGGCGAACGCCATCGTCGATCTCGCCCATGAGGGCCAGCGTGAGGACGAGGCGTGAGAGCTCGTCGAGGCCGAAGGTGTTGGCGAGCTCGGGCAGGCGAAGACGCATGCCTGCCTCGCGGGAGGCGGCGACGCGGCGGTCGATGCGCTGGCGGATGAGGTCGGACTCGTTCTTGGGTCGCGGGGCCTGGATGGGGTCCTTGAGGAGGCGCGCGACCTCGTCCAGGGACACTGCGAAGCCCTGCGAGAGCGTTCTGGGGTCCTGGTCGTCGGGGCCGGCGATGCGGCCCGAGGCCTGAAGAAAGCCGCGCACGACGGCTCGCGCCCAGGAGGCTTCCTCGACGAGGTGTTCGGCCGGATGGGTGTAGGCGTCGCTCATCGGGCGCTCACGGGGCGACCGCCTGGGCACGGCTCAAGAGCTCGGGTTCGACGAGCTGCTCGAAGGCGGCGGCGAGCAGCCCCAGCTCGCGCGGAGGCTGTGTGTGCGACACCAGCAGGTCGGCCACGGCGAGCAGGGCGCTTGCCTCGAGCGCGTGCCCGAGGGTGAAGAGCCCATCGGCGGAGGCCTCGAGCGAGAGTGCGGCGCGGCGCGCGTGCACCGGGTTGCCGAGGAAGGCATCGCAGTGGGCGAGCGCGATTTCGCGCAGCAGGCCGTTGTGGTCGGTGGGGGCAACGCCTGTGGCGGTGGCGGTCTCGGCGCGCTCCATGACGTCGGCGAGCACCGCTTCGACAATCCAGGGCGGCGGCGCGTGTGGGCCTGAGTCGGCGAACCGGACGAGCGAGCCGGATTCGCGGGCGAGGGTCATGGCATCGTCGGCCGATGGCGAGGCCAGGTGGCCACGAGCGGAGGCTCGGGTCGCGTCGGCACCGAGTGCCGTGGCTCGTTCGCGCCACAACAGCACGTTGGCCCAGCTCGCGGGAAGTCCCGACTGGTTCGGGTGACCCGGGAGACGGATGAGCGCCTCGAGGTGGTCGAGCAGGCGCAGGGCCAGGTCGGCGCTGCAGATGAACGGACGTGCGCGCACGGCCTGGCCGGCGCCGACGTCAGCGAAGCGGGACAGGAGCTTCGTCAGGCGCCCCGGAGCCACGCCGGGCATCGGCTCGACCTTCTCGAGCGTCCCATGCGCTTCGCCCCTGACCTCGATGGCGGAGACCCCTGGCAAGGGGCCGAGAAAGAGCCAGAAGCGGCCGTACAGGCCGGGCAGATACACGATCGCGGCCTGAGCGAGGTCGACCTGGACAGGTGCCGCGAGCGAGACGACGCGGCTCTGGACCGGGGCGGCGATCCCCTTCGAGCGCAGTTGGTAGAGGCTGAAGCGGGCGGCCTTGCGGAACGCTTTGGGGAGCGCTGCACAATCGGCGAAGGCCTCGAGGTGCAAGAGGGCTTCATCGCCGATGAGGTGGGTGACGACACGCTCGAGCTCGTCCGGAGGCAACACGGCGAGGGCAGTGGCGGTGGACGGGCTGGCGGGGCTCGTGAAGAAGTCGCGGGCGATGGCGGAGAAGGCGCTCATTTTGAGCCCTTGGTGGAGCCCATTGCGCCCTTGCCGCCAGTGCTGCCTTCGCCCTCGGTCTCGGGCGGGTCGAACAGGTCGGTGAAGTCGAGCGCCAGGTGGGCGGGCTTGTCGGCCGGCCTGGCCTTGCGCCCTTCGTAGGCGTCGCGCAGGACCGTGGTCATCATGGCCTCGATGGCGCCTAGCACCGCCGTCGCGAGCGGCAGCCCGTGTTCGGCGAGCAGCGGAGGGGTGATACGCAGGGGCGCGCCCCCGGTCTCCACGCCGCGCTCCGCGAAGTAGCGCTCGACGGCGCGGGTCGAGGCCGCCACGAGGTGGGCCCGGGCGTCGAGGTCGTCGTCTGGACCGTCGGCCAAATCAGCCGGGTCCGCGGCGTCGACGCCCAGCAGCGTGTCGAGGCGACTCAGGGCGGCGTCGACCGTCGACTGGATGAATTCGTCCATTGTCTCGGGTGTTTCGGGCGATTCCGGCGTTTCGGCCGCTTCGGCGGCAGTCGGGTCGTCGGCTGTTCCAGGCGCGTCGGGAGGGTCGGAGTCGGCCGGCGGCGACTGGGGCGTGGTCGCTTCGGCCTGGGTCGCGACGACCTCGTGGGCGGATGTCCTGGCGGGCACGGGATTCTGGGGCGGTTCGGTGGCGGTGGTTGGCACGGCCGGACGTTAGATCAGCCCGGAATGCCTTGCAACTGCGGGTCAAGCCACCCATTCTTGGCTTGGCCCGCGTCTCTTTGCGCCGCCCGGCGCTGGTGGGTTCACGCTCGACCCGGACCGACCCGTCTGATAGACAGCGCCTTCGACCGGCCCCACGCCGCCGATATGAACCGCGCATGACCACGACGCTCCCACGCCCCTTCCGCCTCTATTCGACCCTCACCCGCGACCTGCAGCCGTTCGAGCCGCTGTCGCCTGGGCATGTGGGGCTCTATGTCTGCGGCATGACGGTGTATGACCGGTGCCACGTCGGGCACGCACGCGCCATGGTGGTCTTTGACACGTTTGTGCGCTGGCTTCGTAGCAACCACTGGAGCGTCAAGTTCGTCCGCAACTTCACCGACGTGGACGACAAGATCATCGCCCGCGCCAACGAACGCGGCGAGGACCCGGCTGTGCTCGCACAGCGCTACATCGACGCGTTCCACACCGACGCCGCCGGCCTGGGGCTCACCGCCCCGGACAGCGAGCCGCGGGTGTCCACGTCGATCGACGACATCGTGGCGCTCATCGGTGTCCTCATCGAGCGCGGCCACGCCTATGCGTCCGACGGCAGCGTGTGGTTCGACGTGAAGACCTACCCGGAATACGGCAAGCTGTCCGGCCAGGACGTCGACGAGCTGCGGAGCGCGGACGGCGACAGCGGCAAGAAGAACGGGGCCGACTTCGCCCTGTGGAAAGCCGAAAAGCCGGGCGAGCCGGCATGGGACTCGCCCTGGGGCCGCGGCCGCCCCGGCTGGCACATCGAGTGCTCCGCCATGAGCAAGACCGAGCTCGGTGAGAGCTTCGATATCCACGGCGGCGGGCTCGACCTGGTGTTCCCTCACCACGAGAACGAGGTCGCCCAGAGCGAGTGCGCGCACGGCAAGACGTATGCGCGTTACTGGGCGCACAACGGGCTCCTCACGATGGCGTCGGGCCAGAAGATGGGCAAGTCGCTCGGCAACGTCATCAACGTCGAGGACGCGCTCGCGGCCTTCCCGGCCCAGGCGCTCCGCTTGTACTATCTGCAGAACCACTACCGCTCGCCGCTTCCCTGGGGCGAGGACGCGCTTCCTGACGCTTTGGCGATGGTGTCGCGGCTCTACGAAGCGCGTGAGCTGGCCGAGTCGATGCAAGGTGACGAGCCCGCCAACGCGGTCATCGCTGACCTGGGCGACGACGCCAAGGCGGTCTATGAGCTCGGCCAGGCGTTCGCCGCGAAGTTCCATGGGGCCATGGACGAGGACTTCAACACAGCGCAGGCGCTTGGCCACCTGTTCGAGCTCGTGCGCGCGATGAATCGCTTCGGCAACCACAAGAAGGCCAAGAAACGTGGCAAGCCGGTCGTTGCCAAGGCGCTCGCGGCGTTTGCCCTGGTGGCTGAAGCGACCGGGCTCATGGCGCAGCCGACCGAAGCGTTCTTGTCCGAGGTGCGCGAGAAGCGGCTCGCCGCGATGGGGCTGTCCAAGGCCGACATCGAGGCGAAGATCGCGGAGCGCGATGCGCTGCGCCGAGACAAGAAGTGGGCCGAAGCCGACGCCATCCGCGTGGACCTCGATGGCAAGGGCATCGTCGTCATGGACGGCGAGGCCGGCGGTCAGTGGCGCGTGCGCATCACGGGCCGCACCGAGGCTTGATGAGCGGGCTGGAGCAGGGCTAGGGGACCAACGTCCCTAACGGAACACGACGCCCTGGGTGCAATCGCCGCCGACCTTGTCGGCGAACGGCAGGAAGGCTTTGAACTGCTCGGCGCTGACGCCGCGGACCTCACCGACCGCGCGTTGACCCGAGCAGCTCATCGTCGTGCGTTGGCAGAGGCTGACGCTCGAGGTCTTGCCGATCCCGAAGGTCACCATGACGCCGCCGGCGACCTCTTCGATGGCGACGACGGGAGCTGCGACGGGGCCGGCCGAGTGGGCCGTGTAGCCGCGGCACATGGTGATATTGGTCCAGCCGTCGACCTCGGTGATACGGGGCCCGGCCGACGAGAACGAGGTCGGCGACGACATCGACGGGGTCGAGTCGGGTGTCTCGAACGACTGGGTCGGCACCATCGAGGTTCGGGCGGCGGAGCCGACTATCGGGGAACCTCCGGAGGCACACCCGGCGAGTGACATCAGGAGCGCGGAAGCAGCGGCTGCGCGGCGTAGCCAGGTCGTTGACTGGACAGCCGAAACCTCACCGATGTGTGCTTGCCGTTTCATCTCGCCTCCGTGCAGCGCTTGGCCCTATCACTGGCGAGGCCCCTCGCGGAGAGGGGTGGTGACGCCTATCCGGTACCCACCGAACAGCGCCTCATCGCCGGATGATTGCCCATCGGCCGCCACAACCGAGACCTTGAGGACTTGTTTTGGACATTTGCCAAGTCCTCGTTTTTGTTCCGCAAACGCGGAAAGCTACGGTCAGCGCGACCTCTTCATGCCGGAGGTCTACGCGGCCGCGCAAAGAACCATGACGCTGCGGCCACCGGGCCCGTGGAGGCGACAGTTGTGGACGGCCCCGACCTGGTGTGGGGCGAATCCGACTCTTCGACGCTCAAGATTCTCGACGTTCAAGAGTCTCGAGAATCGAGAGTCCTCGTTCGTCGCGTCCTGAGGTCTTCAGGGCGCGAGACAGAGCGGGAGCGCCTCGCCGTCGATGCAGTGGCCAGGCGAGCCGCGGCGGGTCGAGGGGAGCGTGGGGTGTGCGACGACGGCACCGGTGACATCCGGGCTGCGTGTAAACGAGACCCCTGCGGTCGAGCTGCCGATGGCGAGCGAGTTCACCACGTTCTCGGCGGTGAACCTCAGGAAGACCGTCTCCGACCCGTTGTTGAGCTCGAGGTTGTGCGTCGCGGTGTCGAGCTGGACCACACCCGAGGCTTTGAAGTGTTTGGCGCCGCGGCCAAAGACGACGACGGACTCGCCGGGCTCGAGGCAGACCGCGGCAAACGTGTACTTGTCGCCAACGAGGTCTGCGACCTTCAGGCCCATGAGCTGGACGGGGCCGACCGCGGTCGAGATGATCTCGACGTACTCGTCCTGCGTGGTGCTGATCGTGCCGTCGTCGTTCCAGTCGATGGCGTCGCCGGGGCTGGCCATGACTTCGTTGATGACGAGGTCACCGATCACCGGAGCGGGGCCGCAGGTGGGGCCTACGTCGTCGATGGTCTCGGTTGTGTCCCCGATGGTCTCGGCGACGGTCTCGGCGATGGTGTCGCCGGGGTCGATGGTCTCGGTCGTTTCGGTGGTCTCGGCGTCGGTGACGTCGCTCGGCGGCGGCTCGACGGGGGTGGTGCAGTCGGGGAAGGTGTTGCCGTTCTGGCAGCGGCCGGGGCTCATGCGGGTGCCACCAGCGTTGGGGGCAAGGCTGTGGCGCACGAAGGCTGCCGAGGCCGACAGGTCGGTCTCACGGACGATGGATTGGTCGGCGTTTGCGACCGTGCCCGAGTAGGTCGCCTGGGCCAGGACCGTCGATGCTGCATCGAGGATGGAGACGGTGTCGGCATCGTTGTTGAGCGAGATGTTGGCGCCGTTGAGCACGATGGTGTCGCCGAAGTCGCCTGTGCCCGCATAGGCGCCGAAGATGAGCACGGCCTGGTTGGAGGCGAGGCAGAGGCCGGCCGGGAAGTTGAAGACCTTGGTGCCGGCGTCGCGATAGACGAGGCCGTCGAGCAGGAGCGTGTTGGCCGATGTGTTCACGAGCTCGATGAACTCGTCGTCGTTGGTGCCTGGAAGAAGGTCCCCGTTGGCGTCGAGGCCGGTCGGGTCGGCGAGCAGCTCGTTGATGACGAGATCGCCCGCGACCGGAGCGGTCGAGCACGTCGGGACGATGACCTCGGAGTCGCCGGTGACCTCGGTGTCGGGTGGGTTGACGACGCCATCGCAGTCGGGGAAGGCGTTGCCGTTCGAGCAGGTGCCGGCCGAGAACGCGGTCGGGGCGACGTCCTTGTGGATGACCCAGGCGCTCGTCTTGTCGAGCTGGGCGCTCAGCGTGAGCGAGCTGTCACGGCCACCTTCGGCGCCGTAGGTGTGGGTCTGGACGACCGTGCCGTCGACTACGAGGGACACGGTGCCGGCAGAGTTGGTGAGGCCCGGGAGGTCAGCGCTGCCAAACAGGACCCGTGCCTGGTAGGGGTTGATACAAAGGGTGCCGAGCCCTACCCGTTTGCCGCCGACGTCGAGCTGAACGTTGGTGAGCGCGACCGGGCGGGCCGCGATGTTCACGACCTCGACGAACTCGTCACCAGTGCTCGATGGGGTGCCGTTGCCATCGATGTCGGCACCCGTCGGTGGGTCGGCCATGATCTCGGTCATGATGAGGTCTTCGGGGCCCGCGACGAGGCAGTCGAGCGGGACGTCGGGGGTCGCGTCGACCGTGCCGTCTGTGACGCCCGGGTCGAGCGCGCACAGGCCGAGCCGGCAGATGCGCCCCGAGGGGCAATCGGTGTTGGTGGAGCACTCATCCGAGTCGCCGCAGGCCACGAGGCCAACGGCGAGTGAAAGCGCAAACAGCGATGAGACGAACGAGCGCGAGACAGACGACAGCATGTTGGGCCTCCGTGGGCTCATGGAACCTACAGGTGGGCCCACCTTGCGGTCAACCCAAGCCGGACGACGCGTAGCAACGACTCAGCAACGTTGAGGCCACGGAGTGGAGGCGCGGGTTGCCGGGAGGGTGCGGTCGGGGCGACGGTGACCCGGACCCATCGAGCAGGGATCAGGTCTCGGCCACGAAGGTGCGCTCGGTGCGCCAGGTTTCGACTTCGGCCAGGCCCACGTGCTCGGCGAGCTCGATGCCGCGGTCCCACAGCAGGATAGAATCGACGTTGTAGTCCGAGTCACCCGTGTCGTGGAACGCCATGGCCGACCAGTTGGCGGCGCGCGCAAAGGTCTTTGCGGCCTCGGCCAGGCGGTTGTTCGCGAGCTGGCGCTCGGCGTCCATGGTAGCCAGCTCGGAGGCGAACATACGGTAGCCGGCCTTGGCGAAGAGCTCGGCCGTCTCGATGGCCTCGGTCGGGCCGAGGACCGCGATGCCGCGTTGGCGCGCGAGGTCCATGTACTCGTCGCAGACGACGCCGACGTCGCCATCGGGCAGGCTCATCGTGGCGTCGAGCGCGTGGCGCAGGGTGCGCAGCGCTTTGGGCAGGGCACCGAGCCGCGCCTGGGCGCGCGCCAGGGTCAGAAGGCGATCGAGGGCCAGGCGTCCAGCCTGCAGACGCGCGGCGATACGCACGCCGAGCTCGGTGCAGCGGGCGAGCCCTTCCAGGTCACCGGCCTCCTGGACAAGCGACAAAGCGGTCCCGACGTTGTCGTCGGCGCGGACATAGTCGCCGAGGTCGAACTGGCATCGGGCCAGCGCATAAGCGATGGGAGCTAAACGATATTTTTCGCCGGCTTCGCCGAGCTGGGCCAGCTTCCAGGCCTGCTCGTAGAGGGTCTTGGCCTGGCTCGGACCGACCTTGGTGTGGATGCGGCGCGCCGTGGCAACCAGCAGACGCGCGCGGCGAAGTGGGGTGTTTGCCGCTTCGAGCCACTCGTGGGCTTTGCGCAGCGGGTCGGCGGCCGCTTCGAAGTCGCCGATGTCGATGTTCACGAGCCCGAGGAGGCCGATGCCGCGGCCGCGGACCTCGAGTGACTCGTGGCTCTCGAGGAGAGGCATCGCGACTTCGAGCGCGGCGAGCGCTGGCAATGACTGGCCGGTCTCGAGCAGGGCGTCGGCCAGCGCCACCGCCACCTGGGCGCGCGACATGTCGTCGCCGAGCTCGTCATAGAGGCGCATGGCATCGCGCAAGGTGGCGATGGCCTCGTCGAGGGTGCCGAGCTCGAAGGAGACCTCGCCCGACATCTCGAGCGATAGGGCAAAGAGCGCCTTGTCCTCGGACTCGCGGGCGACGAGCACGGCGTCACGCGCGAGCTGGCGGGCGAGGCCTGCCCCGCTCTGGCGCAGGGTGACTCGGGTCAGCGCCATTCGGGCCATGGCCTCGTCGGCTTTGGCACCTTCGCGCACGAAGACGGCGGCTGCTTTTTCGTACCAGCCGAGCGCGTCCGAGAGGCTCTCGTGTGGACTCGCAGAGCTGGGCCAGACGCCAATAATAGGATGCGGCGAGCGAGCGGAGCGACGACGCCTCCGCGACCACGAGGCCGTCGAGCCACGCGAAGCGGGCCTTGTCGATGCGGCCGAGGTTGGCCAGCGCATCGCCGACTTCGAGCCAGAGGCTAGCGAGCCGCGAGGGGTCGTCGTGCGCGGACTCGAGCGCGAAGAGGTAGGTCGGGCCTCGTAGCCCAAGGGGGGCGAGGATGGCCGCGACCGTCCGCTCACGCGAGTTGTCTCGCGGAGCGGTCGGAGGACGAGCGCCGATCGATGGAAACCGTTCGTTCGAGTCGTTGGTCCGCGGCGCACCCAAAGGGGAGCGGCGGCGGACGGCGACGACTTCGGGCGAGCCGGGCGGTGGGCGTTCGGATGTCACGCGGAGGGCCTCAATCGATGTCGTGGCGTGACTCTATCATGCGAGAGACGAGGCCGTACTCGACGGCTTCTTTGGCGGTCATCCAGTAGTCGCGCTCGGTGTGGCGCTGGACGGTCTCGATCGGCTGGCCGGTCTCGCGCGAGAGCATATGGTTGATGAGCTCACGCGTCTTGAGGATGTGGCGCGCGGTGATCTCGAGGTCGCTGGCGACGCCGAAGATGCTGCCGGCGATGAGCGGCTGGTGGATGAGGAACTCGGTGTGCGGCAGCGTGAAGCGGTTTTCCTTCTTGGCGCCGAGCAGGGTGATGGTCGCGATGGAGGCGGTGATGCCGAGGCAGACGATGCGGATCTCGGGCTTCACGAAGCGCATACAATCGTAGATGGCGAAGCCGTCGGTGACCGACCCGCCCGGGCTGTTCTGGAGGACCGTGATGGGCTTCTCGGGGTCCTCGCTCTCCAGATAGAGGAGCTGCGAGATGACACGTTTGGCGAGCGCGCCGTTCACGGGGCCGAAGAGCTCGATGGTGCGGGTCTTCTTGAGAGCTTCGAGCGGGCCACTGCCACCCTTGCCCTTCTCTTCGTCGTCGGACATGCGCACATCGGGCAGGTTCGAGAGGATGAAGTCGCCTGGAGTGGCGGCTGCCGAGTCATCGTGAGCTGTCTTGTACGCCATGTTGAAACCGTCTTGTCGGCCTCGGCGCCGCGGCGAGTCCATCACCTGAGGTGGACCCGCGTCGACCGCCTGGAACCTGCATCTTATAGGTCCCGCCCAGAGCGTTGACAAGCCCGGACCCGATCTGTATGGTCCGCGCCTCGAAATGCCCGGACTCCGATCAGAAGCTCATGTAGAGCCACTCTGACGCCGGCCTAGACCCCTATCGTGGATAACCCCTTGGCTACTTCTGCCCACACCTTCGACGCCGACATCGAGAACTTCGAGGCCCTTCTTGCCGAATACGAGGCAAAGAGCGGGACCAAAGAGGGCGAGATCGTCAAGGGGACGGTCATCGCCGTCTCCAAAGACTACGTGACCGTCGACATCGGCTACAAATCCGAAGGCCAGATCCCCATCGAGGAGTTCGTCAACGTCGACGGCTCCCTGACGATCAAGGCCGGCGACATCGTCGACGTCTACCTCGAGTCGCAGGAGAACGACCACGGGCAGATCGAGCTCTCGAAAGAGAAGGCCGACAAGCTCAAGATCTGGGACGAGATCAACGACGCCGTCGAGCGCGACGAGCTGGTCGAGGGCATCATCACCGGGCGCGTCAAGGGCGGCCTCACGGTCGACATCGGCGTCAAGGCGTTCCTGCCGGGCAGCCAGGTCGACCTTCGCCCCGTGCGCAACCTGGAGAAGTACATCGGGGAATCGCACAAGTTCAAGGTCATCAAGTTCAACAAGCGCCGTGGCAACATCGTGCTGAGCCGTCGCGCTCTGCTCGAGGCCGAGCGTGAGCACCTCAAGAGCAAGACGCTCGAGACGCTCGAAGTCGGCCAGACCCTCAAGGGTGTGGTCAAGAACATCACCGAGTACGGCTGCTTCGTCGACCTCGGCGGCATCGACGGCCTCCTGCACATCACCGACATGTCGTGGGGGCGCGTCTCGCACCCGACCGAGATGTTCGAGGTGGGCGACGAGGTCGAGGTCATGGTCCTCAAGTTCGACCCGAAGAGCGAGCGCGTCAGCCTCGGTCTCAAGCAGGTCAGCGACGACCCGTGGATCACCGTCCCGGCGCGCTTCCGCATCGGCGACCGCGTGAAGGGCAAGGTCGTGAGCCTCACGGATTACGGCGCGTTCATCGAGCTCGAGCCGGGCGTCGAGGGTCTCATCCACGTGTCGGAGATGAGCTGGACCAAGCGGGTCAAGCACCCGAGCAAGGTCGTCAACCAGGGCGACCTGGTCGAGGCGGTCATTCTCGATGTGGACCTCGAGGGCAAGCGTATCTCGCTCGGCATGAAGCAGACCGAGGACAACCCGTGGGAGGTCCTGAAGGAGCGCTACCCGGTCGGCACCGTCGTGCGTGGCAAGATCCGCAACATCACGAACTTCGGCCTCTTCGTCGGTATCGAGGAAGGGATCGACGGCCTCGTTCACGTGTCGGACATCACCTGGTCCAACAAGATCAAGAACCCCGCGGATCACTTCCAGAAGGGCGACGAGATCGAGGCCGTGGTGCTGCACATCGACGCGGAGAAGGAGCGCTTCAGCCTCGGCGTGAAGCAGCTCACCCGCGACCCGTGGGACACCGTGGAAGAGAAGTACCCGCCGGGCTCGGTCATCCGCGGCAAGGTCACCAAGGTGCTCGACTTCGGCGCCATCATCGAGATCGAGGACGCCATCGAGGGCCTCGTTCACATCTCCGAGCTGTCGCACGACAAGGTGTCGAGCGTGACCGACGTGGTCCGCGAGAACCAGGACGTGACCGCGAAGGTCATCTCGCTCATCCCCGAGGAGCGTAAGATCGGCCTGTCGCTGAAGCGCCTCTCGGACGAGGAGAACGACCCCGACTACGCCAAGTACCTGGCGGAGCAGCGGGCCGAGAGCTCGACCAAGCTCGGCGACGTGTTCGCGAGCAAGCTGGCCGGCGTGAAGATCAACGAGTGATTCTAGCGCGTCGGGTGTGAATCCGAACGAAAGGGCGCCTCCGAAAGGGGGCGCCTTTTTTTGTGCGGATGACACCAGGTGCCGGACGCAGAGCGTGACGGCAGAGCGCGCACAGAGGGCAGAGCGCGGACAGAGGGCAGAGCAGGCTCTGCCCCTACCCCCTACGCGGGTGATATCGGGGAACGAGATGTCCCGACACGTGGGCGTGGGCGTTTGCGCGGGCGTGGGCGTGGGCGTTTGCGCGGGCGCGGGCGTGGGCGCGGGCGCGGGCGTGGGCGTTTGCGCGGGCGCGGGCGTGGGCGTTTGCGCGGGCGCGGGCGTGGGCGTTTGCGCGGGCGCGGGCGCGGGCGTTTGCGCGGGCGCGGGCGTGGGCGTTTGCGCGGGCGTTTGCGCGGGCGTGGGCGCGGGCGTTTGCGCGGGCGTGGGCGCGGGCCTCAGCCCTCCGCGGTCAGAGCTTCTCGATGGCTGCGAGGACCTCGTCGACGTGGCCCTTGACGCTGACCTTCGGCCAGGCTGCGGCGACCTTGCCCTTCTTGTCGACGAGGAAGGTCGACCGGATGGTTCCCTCGACCTCCTTGCCGTACATCTTCTTCAGGCCCCAGGCGCCAAAGGCCGTGTGCAGGGTCTTGTCGGGGTCGGAGAGCAGGGCGAAGGGCAGCTCGAACTTGGCCTTGAAGCCGTCGTGGCTCTTGACGGAGTCCCGCGACACACCGAACACCTCGACTCCGGCCGCCTGGATGCGGGCGAAATTATCTCGAAAATCGCACGATTCGGTGGTGCAGCCGGGCGTGTTGTCCTTCGGGTAGAAGTAGATGACGTACGCCTTGCCTTTGAGCTCGGCCGAGCTCACGGTGCCGCCGCCATCGCGGGAGAGTTCGAACGAGGGAGCCTTCTCACCGACTGCCAGCATGGTTCATCCTTTCGTGGAGCGGCGTCGACGTGGGCTGCTCCGACCGGGAATCAGCTAGGCACGCTTGCCACCCGAACAAGGCGACTCACTGCCCTAGAAACAAGCGCTTGGCGAACTTGGCGTCGAGGCCCGCGTTGACGATCTTGCGGGCCACCGAGTCGATGTCGTAGGGCAGCCGGACGTGCCGGAAGCTGTCGAAGTTGGGGTCGTAGATCCCGAAACACAGGCGCGGGTCGCGGTCGCGCGGCTGGCCCACCGAGCCGACGTTGACGAGGTATTTGCGGTCATCACGACCGACGAGATCCTCGCCCGTGACCTCTTTCGTCTTCTTGCCGTTGATGGCGTAAGCGCGTGTGAGGTGCGAGTGACCGACGAAGTTCCAACGCTCGAGCTTCGAGTAGATAGGCGAGTTGTGGTGCTGCGCCTCGGTCACCTGCGACACGTAGAACCAGCCCGAGGGCCGGAACGGGGCGGCGTGGAAGAAGGCCAGGTTCTCACGTTTGTGCGTAAAGGGCAGCCCATAGAGCCAGCGGAAGTTGTCTTCGGAGAGCTGGCTGCGCGTCCAGTAGATGGCCTCCTTCGCGGGCGGCTGGTAATACTCGGTCGCCATCGCGCCAATGGTCGCGGCGTCGTGGTTGCCTAGCAGGGTCACGCGGCAACGCTGACGGATGAGGTCACACACCAGGTTGGGCTCGGGTCCGTAGCCGACGACGTCGCCAAGGCAGATGACCTCGTCCACGCGTTGCTGGTCGAGGTAGCGGAAGACCGTCGTGAGGGCTTCGTAGTTCGAGTGGATGTCGCTGATGATGGCCAACATGTGGAGGTTCTAGCCCACACCGGCCTCGCCTGCCAATTGTCGCCCACTTCCGGTCAACTGGGGGGCCCCGTCGCTCGTTTGTATCACCCCGATTGCCTACAAAAACTTGCGCAGTGATCACGCCTGCCTAGGATGCGCCCTTGCCGCAGCCGTGCGGGCCTGTCATCTGGCCCACACCATCGCGGCCGAGCCCTCGACGCTCTGGAGTTGCGACCCTACCTTGATGTTCGAAGCCACGAGCACGCGCCTTTTGAAGCGCACCTTGCTGGGACTGCTCCTGCTGGCGGCGCTCGTGGTGGTGGCCTCGTCCGCTCTCCATCCGGGGCGAGCGGCGCGGCTCGAACGCCTGGGGGCGAGCTCGGCGCGGTTGGGCGCGCTCATGCGTGAGACCGAGCGCACGAACGAGCTGCTGACGTCCGAGCTGAAGAGCCTCGAGCATGGTGCAGCCGGCTGGCAGTCGCTGGCCCGAAAGGAATACGGGATGCTCCTGAAGGGCGAGGTGGTCTTCCGCTTTCCGCCCGCGGAGGCGCCCGAGCACCCTTCCCTTCCGCTGTTACCGGGCATCGCCGAGCGGGTCGAGACGCCGACCGAGTGAGCGCTCAGCTCTTCGGCCACAATCAGCGTCGGAAGGTCTTGGCCTCGAACCAGAGCAGGTCGCCCAGACAGGCGTGCCACTGGTGGCGCTTGGTCAGGAGCGGGACACGGGCACGGGCCGAGCGGCAGCGTTCCGACGTGTCGCTGCTCTCCTTGCAGATGGCGCGCGCGAGTCGGCCGCAGGGGTTGCCGATACGAGGGAGCTCGTCCTTCTTGTAGCGGTCGATGAGCGCCTGGCACTGGTCTCGCGTCGGCCCGTGGGTGTCGTCGGGGATGTTCTTCTGGGCCTCCCGGCACGCGTCCGCGAACGGCGTCCAGAGCTCGCAGCCCATGTTCACGAGCTCGCGACACGGTCCGACCGGAGGTGGAGCGACCTCGAGCGGGGTCGTGTCGTCGACGACGTCGGGCTCGAGGGCGACATCGGGCTCGTCGACTACGTCGCGCACGGGCACGACGGGTTCGGTCGGGGGCCAGCCGATGAGCTTGTCGCCCGGTTCGGTAGGACATCCCGAACCGAGCGACATCAGCGCAAGGGCCATGAGGAGACGCTTCACGGTCTCTCGGTGAGGGTCAACTCGAGCTCTTTGGCCGCGCGCGCGAGTTCCAGACCCGCGCCGCGAGGACGAGGCCGATGAGCGCAACGGGGATCATCGAAAGGAATAGCGGTTCCCAATTCGAGGCGATCTTCGCCTCGGCCGTCTTGGCGCTCGGCAGGACGATGGAATTGATGAGGGCCATCGTGGCCGTGCCGAGATAGACGAAGCCGTCGATGATGCCGACCGCCACGCCCGTGTTCTGGCGCCCACCGAAGTCCATGCTCGCGGTGCCCGACAACATGCCGTGCACGCCGATGACCGCCATCGACATGAGGACGACCATCGGGCCAATGAGCGAGGTCTCGTAGGTGAAGAACGTCACCACGCCGCCCAACAGCATGATGCCGTAGAGCACAGCTGCAACCGGACCGCGGCGCGAGTCGAAGACCTTGTCCGAGATGATGCCTGCGAACATGCCGCCGAAGATGCCCGCACAACAGATGAACACGCCCCAGTTGGCGAAGACGAAGTCGTACTTGCGGCCGGTCTCCTGCGCATACAGGTAGCCGTACTGCATGATCGACTGGCGCAAGAAGCCCGAGCAGAACTCGATGAACGCGATGATGACGATGACCCGCTGCGAGAACATCATCTTGAAGACTTGGAAGACGTTGAGGCGCTCGCCCGAGCCGACCTGTGAGTCGCCTGGGTCGAAGTCGACAAGCCCGGCGTCGGACGGGCGGTCGCGTACCCAGAAGTAGTCGATGATCGCGAAGACGATGAGCAGGAACGCTGGGATGAGGAAGACACTCTCGAGGGGAAGGTTGTCGACAATGATCCGGCCCACGTCATAGGCGAGATAGATGCCGAGCGAGATGAGGATGCCGAAGATGGCGCCAAAGGTGCCGCGCTCCTTCACGTGGAACCAGGGCGCGTTGACCTTGACGATGGCCACCGCGCCGAAGCTCTGGAAGTACATGTTGGCGCCGTAGAGGATGGAGAAGGTGACGATCAGGTTGTCGGTCCAGCCAAAGAGGGTGACGAGCCCCATGCCGAGGTTGGAGATAGCCGCGCCGACGGCCGAGATCATGATGGTCCGGCGACCTCCGTACTTGTCGGTGAGCGGGCCGTTGATGAGGAAGGACACGCCGTAGGTCACGGTGCCGACCGCGAAGATGATCGAGAAGTCCGAGATGTCCATCAGCGTCCCGAACGTGCTCTGCGCGACGGTCAGGTTGTACCGCCCCATGTACAAGAACATGTAGGTCAGGCCGAGCGGGAGCCAGTTCTGGAGCCGGCGCTTACGATAGGCGTCCGAATGTCCGACGTTGCCCTTGGGCAGCCGCATCAGCACGAACGTGATGACGGCGATCAGGATCGCGATGGGAATGAGGTTCTCGAAGAAGGTCGGCTTCTCCCTCACGACTGCCGGAGCCCCGCCAGCGGCGGCGGGCGTGACGCTGGCCGGGTCGGCGGCGAGGGCGCCCAGGTCGAGCAGGAACGGAAGAAACACGACGGCGAATAGCGGCAGCCAGGTCATCCAGCCCATGACGCGGTCATAGGTGCTCTGCGGCTTGCCGGGGTCAAACGAGGGCGCACCCATCACGCCACCTCGCCGGTGACGAGCGTACGGAAGTCCTTGACCATGGTGATGTCCGTTCGGAGAGGTGGGGCCCCCGGCGCGTGGCTCGTGTCGAGCCAGACGATGGTCGCATCGGGGAAGCTGGCCTTGAAGAGGTTGCAGAGACCCGGCTCGTTGTCGAACGAGCCGACCACACGGCCGGTGGCTCGCAGGTGTTTGATGACGCCTTCTTTGAAGACCATGTCATCGATGGCGAAGTCGGGCTTGAGGATGAGGCGGGTGTCGACGCGGCCGACCGGGAAGCCGTCGCGCTGGAGCGTCTCGAGCGTGCCCTTGAGCATGTTGGGGGCGTCGCGACCCGTGAGGTAGCACGGGACGCCGCCGCGGCGATGGACCTCGCGCACGACCTCTGGCCCGCCGGCGATAGGCAGGTCGTAGAGGCAATAGGCGTCGGTGAAGAAGCGGTCCTTCCAGAAGGCGCTGACCTCCGCGACGAGCTCGGGTTCGGTGAAGCCGAGCGACGCGAGCGTGTCCGACACGCGGTACTTCAGGTCTTTGACCGAGAAGCCGTGAAGCGCCTCGAGCAGGGTCGGGTGACGCAGCGCGTGGGTATGCGCGTACTCGAGAAGGATACGCAGGGTGCGATGGGTGTTGTCGTAGAGCGTGCCGTCGAGGTCGAAGACGACAAGAGGGTCACGGTGCTCCCTCTGGGCGTGCTCGATGTTCGCGAACAGGGAGGCCAGCGCGTCCGCCGCAGACGGATGGGAAGGTGTCGACAAGGCGACTCTCCGGTGAGGGCGTTGAGGCCGATGAGGCCCATGGATTACGCCGGCCCGCACTACACGCCGAGCCGACGACGAGCCTCGAGGGCCCGACAACGCGCGCACCTTCCCATGGTGCCCGCTACGTTTCAAGCGGAGGCCGGCGGGTTCACGCCGATGTCACAGGTGCGAAGTGAAGCGGCCCCACGAGCTAGCAGCCTGCGGGGCAAAGGCTACGGCGAGCGTCTGCGTCGTCGCCGAGCCCCCTCGTCGTTGCGGAGTACGTCCAGGCCGCCTCACTCCTCGGGGGCATCGGCTCCTGGCATCCATCTCGCCTCGCGAGCTTTCCCGCACGCTGCTAGCGCCGCTCTGGGGCCAGGTGCCCGTTTTCGAAGCCAGAAGGGCCGCGATGCGGGGTTGTCGTCGGCCGGGGTTCAGCCGATCGCCTTCTTCTTCCGTTCGATCGTCTCGCTGTACGACGCGTTGTGGACGAGGTCCGCGAGGCGCTGGATATACTTTTCGGCGAGGTCGGGGCGGCTACGTTTACGGGCGTCCTCGATCCAGGAGTAGACCTTCAGGACGGCGCGCTCCGCGTTGACGAAGTGCTCGACCGCCTTCACGACGGCGCGAACCGAGCTCGCCGAGACCGAGGGCGAGGTCTGTTCGAAGGAGAAGGCGCGCCCGCTCGAGTTCTCGACGCCGAGCCGTACGGTGCCGGGCACGTCGGTGCGGGCCCCGTCCTTCTTGGCCCCGCGGAAGTCGCCGGCGACGTGGAAGTCGACGAAGAAGATGTTGGTGATGGACGGGTAGTCCTGCGCGAGCGCGTTCTGGATCCCCTTGAAGAGCGCGTCGACGAGGCCAACGCCTTCGCCTTCGACGGCGCGTGGAGCCGGCTCACCATTGAGCTGCAGCTGCGTGACGATCGAAGCCTTGCCAGACTGGAGGTCCTCGGTGAGCTGGTAGCCGCGCACCTCGAGCTCCACGTAATCAGGGCCGAGGACTTCGCGGGTAAGGGCCAACAATTCGTCCTGGGTTCTCATCGGGTCCTCCGTGGGGGGCATGGACTTGAGGGGGAGCGGGCCAGGCGGGGGCGCCTGCGGGTCAACGGAGACGGAGACGCTCGTGCCGAGCATTCCATCTGGCGACCCGTGTCAAAAGATAGTCTCCCGTGAGGCTCGACTCTATTTTTCAGTGCGATGAGTCGTCGGCTAGCGTCACCTCGAGCCCGAGGCGCCGCATAAGGGCTCGCAAGTCCTCAGGTAGTGGCGCGACGAAGCGGAGTTCATCGCCGCGAACCGGGTGCGGCAGGACGATCGCATGAGCGTGCAGGGCGACACGACCGATGAGGTTGTCATGGGCCCGAAGGCCATAGCGGCGGTCGCCGATGAGGGGGTGGTTGCGGCTCGCGAACTGGACGCGGATCTGGTGTTTGCGGCCGCTGATGAGCTCGACCTCGACGAGGCTGGCGGTGATAGGCGAGTTGGAGGTCGTCGTCGCCAGTCGGGTGAAACGCAGCTCGGAGTGTTTCGCGTCGCGGTGTCCCGGGGCGACGCGACTGCCGGACTCATCAGAGAGGAGGTCATCGATGTAGGTCGCGGACTCGGGGGTGAGGCCGGCGACGACGGCGAGGTAACGTTTGCCCACGCGATGCTCGCGGATGGCGCGGCTCAGGCGCTCGGCGGCCTTGCTGGTCTTGGCCAGCACCATGACGCCACTGGTCATGCGGTCGAGGCGATGAACGAGTCCGACATATACGTTGCCGGGTTTGTCGTAGCGGGCTTTGAGATAGGCGGTGGCGTGCTGGACCAGGTGGTCGTCTCCGGCCTCTGCGCCCTGCGACAAGAGGCCGGCCGGCTTGTCGACGACGAGCAGGTGGTTGTCCTCATAGAGGATGGTGAAGGCGGACGGGGCGTGGGGGGTCACGGCGTCGAACGAAGCACCTGGGGCGTGGCTTCGCAAGGGTTTGTTGGCGGCGGTGGTCGGGCGGGACGATGTGCGCGCGGGGGCGTCAACGCCTTGACGGTGGCCGGCGCGCACTCCATGCTCCGGCTCCCGCGACCACCCGGCAGGTCGCACAGAGGTCAGGTCATGGATTTGTTCGGCGGCGAGCACGGCAGCGGAAACGATAAGCCCCAGAACCCACAGAGTCTGGCGCCTGCTGCGCGGATCGAACGCGCCCTCGACGAGGCCATCGCCGCCCGCACCGAAGGCCGACCGGCCGACGCGATCGAGCGTATGACGCAGGCGTTTGGCTGGCTCGATGCAGGCAGCGTGCGGCGCGAGCTGCGGGTGGCAGTGCCGCGTGAGCTCGGGTTCGCGCACCTGGTGGCGGGCGACGCGGTGAAGGCGCGTGAGGCGTTGTTGCTGGCGCTCGAGCAGGCCGCGCATGATCCGGTCTTGAGCGACCCGGTCCGGGCGGGGCTCGCGACGTGTGAGCTCATGGCAGGCTCGCCGACGCGGGCGCGCCAGATGCTCGAAGGGCGTGGGCGCAATCGACGCGCGACCTTGTCGGCGCTGGCGCGAATCCACCTCTATGAGGGGAACACGCAGTTAGCCGAGCAAGCGCTGCAAGAGGCCGATCAGGCGCCGGGCGGGACGACGGCGAGCGGGATTCTCCTGCCACCAGCAACGGTTATCCGCTGCTTCGCGTCGGTATGGGGCGGGCGGCCCGACCAGGCGCGGATGCTGTACGACGGTGTGTCGACGCGTGAGTCGCCGCTGTGGGAGCTCGTTCGGGTGGCGCTCCTACGCGCGGTGTGGGTGCAGTCAGGGGACGCGCGTTACCTGCAGCTCGCGGGCAGCACGGCCGAGCAGCTGCGATTCAGCGAAGCGCCGGTCGGGATGCCGGGATTCATCACCGCAATCACCGCACAGCATGCGGCGATTCTGAGCCTGGCGGGTGAAATCGCCATGAGCGTCGAGGCCGCGGACTTCGCGCTGGCGGCGCTGACCGAGGCGGCGGCGGACCTCGTCCTGCCGGAGTGGCCGCGGGCGGCGATGGTGGCCGACCTGATGCTGGTCTATCGGACGGCCGGCGACGAGGCGCGTTGGAAGCGGGCAGCGGCCTTGTGGGATGGGCTCTCGTGGGCGAGCTGGGCGGACCGGATGGGGCTCGTCGGCGGGCCGCGGGCGAAGTCGGCGCTGTCGTCTGAGGAGGCGCGGCCGCTTGAGGAGTCGGGGCCGTCCACGTTCGAAGCGCTGGCGATTCGACTGCTCGAGGACCCCAAGAACGCGCGGCTGATGGCGCTGCGGGCGGTCGGCGCACACGCGATGGCGCTCGGCGTCGAGTGGATCTCGGCCGATGGTTTGTCGCTCGGGCGCATCGGTGCTCGGCCAAAAACCGAGGAGGCGGGAAAGCTTCCAGAAGGGGTCGAGCGCCTGGCCTTGTCGAGCGGTGAGGTGTTCCATGTCTACAAGCCGCAGGCCGATGCGCTGCGTCAGCTCGATAGGACCGCACTCGATGGGCTCGCGCGGATTGTGGCCGTGCGCGAAACCGAGGCGCGGGACAAGGCCGAGATCATCGACCACCTGACGACGGCCGAGGCGGCCAAGCGGCTCGCCGAGGAGCGGCTCGAGCAGGTGCGGCGACCGGGCACTGACAAGGGCCATGGCGGACGCTTTCCGACGGTGGTCGGTCGTAGCGACCGGGTGCGGCAGACGCTTGATCGGCTGGGGGCGCTGGCGCGGGTCGAGAGCCATGTGCTGATCGAGGGACTGCCTGGGACGGGGCGGCGACACCTCGCGCAGGCGCTGTTCCTGTGTGAGAGCGATGACCCGACGGGGTCGACGCGGGCGCCGACGCTCGAGTGTGGGCTCCTGCCGCGAGACGGCTCGGGCGAGCAGGTCGCGGCCCTCGAGCGGCTCGAGAAGCTGGCCGCCAGGAGCGGCGGCATGGCCATTCTCATCGGAGCTTCCGAGCTGGTGCCGGATGCCGCGAGCTGGCTTCTGGAGCGGCTCGCAGCGCCGAGGCCGCAGGGCGTGCGCTGGGTCTTGACGCTGGATACTCGCGACACGACGCGGGCGGCCGGCATGTTGCGTGAGGTGGTATCGTCGCGGGTCGCGGTGCCGGGCCTCGACGAGCGGCTCGAGGACCTGCCGCTGCTCATCGATCATTTTGCGCGTGAGGTCGGCAAGCGCCCCGACGATCTGTCGACGGCGGCGCGGGCTCTGCTGGCGCGGCGGGCCTATCCGGGGCAGGTGGCCGAGCTGCGGTCGGCGATTCGCGCGGCCGCCGGGCGCGCGGGTGCGGGGCTCATCCAGCCGGAACACTTCGAGCGCGCTCAGTTCGCGACGAGTGCTGGCCCGAGCGGTGAGGACCCGTTGGTGCTCGGCTTTCGTGAGGCGACGCGCACCTTTCAGAAGGACCTCGTACAGCGGGCGCTGGAAGCCACGACGGGGCATCTCGGGCGCGCGGCGGACCTGCTCGCGATTCCGAAGGCGCAGCTCCAGAAGCTCGCGAAAGACCTCGATGTCGGCCTGGGCGAAGAGTCGTGAGAACGGCCGTCTCAGGCTGCGAGCAGGCGCGGCCGTGGCCGATGCGGCGGTCGTATCACTCGTGTGCTTCGTATTCTCGCGCTGCGGCGATTGACAACTGCGAATGCGAAAAGCGCTTGCGCGCGGCGGACTGCTCTGATACCCCTCGCGCCCGTCGCCGACGGGGTCTTAGCTCAGTTGGTAGAGCGCTAGAATCGCACTCTAGAGGTCAGGGGTTCGACTCCCCTAGGCTCCACCAGAAGCGACAGGAAATCGAAAGGCCCGGTCACTCCGGGCCTTTCGGCTTTCTACCCACGATGCTCGCATCGCTGGCCGTGATCGCGACGCTCGTCAACGTCGGGACGGCGCGGGCGCAGGCTCCGAGCCGACTCGAGCTGGAGCTGGCGCTCGGCGTCTCGGGTAGCACCGAGCTGCGGTCGGTCATCCTCATGTCGCCGCTCTTCGAGCTGTCGGCGCCGGTATCGGCCGAGAGCGCATTCGTCGCCCAGTGGGGCTTCTCGCTCGCGACCGGGGACCCGACAGACACGACGTTTGACTCGACCTTTGCAGCCCCCGGCAATCTCCTCTTCGGGTGGTCGCTGCGGCTCGCAGAGGGGCTCGTCGTGACGCCGTCCGTGGCCCTGCCGATTGCCCAGATGCCGAACAGCGAGGCGCGGCGACCAGCGGCGGGCTTTGCCTATGCGGGCGCGCTCGGGTTGCGCGGCGGCCTCGATCGGTGGCTCTGGCTGCCCGACCGCATCTCCATCGTGGTCCCGGTGGCGCTTGTCCTGTGGTTCGACCCGATCCTCATCGAGAGCCACTTCAAGCTCGGCTTCTTGTTCCCGACGGTGTCCGAGCCACTCGCAGCGGTGCCCGCCAACGGCCGCTCGAGCCAGGACGTCGACGAGTTCGTGATCCAGTCACAGGTCCGCGTCGCGGCCAGGGTCGCGGACGGCATCTGGGTGGCGACACGGTTCTCCATGGTCTACGTGCCGACGAGCGCCAACGACAACGTCGAGCTCGCCCTCTCGCCCGAGCTGCGCGTGATGCTCGCCCCTTACAGCCACGTCGAAGTCTCGCTCACGATGAACCTCGATGGGCCGCTCGGCCCCTTCTGGGACCCGGGCCGCTTCTGGGCGGTCGTCATCGGCGGCTCGACCCCGCTCTGAGGCCACATGAAGTACACGCTGCTGCTCATGGTATTGTTGTTCGGGTGCCGCGTCGGGCCAGGCGATGCCGGCAAGGAGAGCGTGCCCCGGTCTACGACGGACACGACGATGCCGGACGAGCCTTCGTTTGGCGCGCGTTGTGACCCGGCGCGGTGTGACGCGTTCTGTGACCGGATGAGCTGTGTTTTTGGCGGGGCCGCGGCGTGCCTTTCGGTTTGCCGGGTCCGGTGTGGCGACGCCTACTTCGAGCTCGCGGACGAGGCCCTCTTGTCGTGTGTGGTCGACGGCGAGGTGGGCGCGGACTGCTCGAAACAACAGGCGTGTTGCAGCGAGCACTTCACGACCCAGCTGTGTGCGGAGTAGGCGCGCGCGGGTTCTGACCGGGCAGGCCGGAACCGGTCAGAAACGGTGCACGCCGCCGACGGAGACGTGCCAGACGGTGCCGCCGTGTGACAGGTCGCCGCCTGGGTTGTCTGGGGCGGCGCGATAGACGGTGCGGCGCGGCAGGATGGTCGCCTGGACGGCGAGGTCGAGGTCGACAACGGATTGGCGTTCCTGCAGCGGGTTTCTGAACGAGAAGCCGAGCCCGAGCGAGACCACGTGGGCGTCGTTGTCGAGGTAGGCGGTCGAGCCGGTCTGGGGCGGTGCAGGCGTTGGCCGAAAGAAGTAGCCGGAGCGCAACGTGAGCCAGGATTCGGGGCTCCACTCGAACCCGAAGCGGGCGGTGAGGGTGTCTTCGAAGCCGAGCTCGAGCGGGGGTGCGCCGACGCCGAGATCGAGTGCCGCGTCGAGGCCGAAGGCTTCCACGAGCTTGCCGCCGAGGTCGACCGAGAGCCGCGGTGAAGGGTCGGGAGCGCGTGACCAGAAGGCGTAGGCCAGGTCGAGGGCGAGGGTGAGCGCCGGCTCGTCGAGTGTGTAGGACAGGCCCAGCGCCAGCGTGTGCGGCGTGTAGAGGACGGTCTGGTCGACCTGGATCTGGAGGTCGAGGGCCTCGCCGGCGGTGACCCTGACCGGCAAGCTGAAGGAGAGCTCGCTCTCGCCGCGAAAGGTGAGGCCGAGCTTGAGCTGGCCTCCGTCCTGCGAAAGCGGCGGACGGATATGCAGGCCGAGGAGCGGCGAGATGGTCGGGGTCAGCGTGACACCCATGCTCTGGCGGTTGAAGGTGCCGGCCAGGATGTCGAGGTCGAGGTCGGCGTGTCCGTTGAGGTCGGCCAACACCTGGAGCCCGGCGCCAAAGGACAACCAGTCGGTGATGTCGTAGGCGGCGCCGACGTGGATGAGGAGCTTATCGACGAGGTTCTGATAGAGGTAGAACTGGGGTGCGGCGGGGTCGACGCCCTGGACTCGGATGAGGCGCTCGATGGGGAGGGAGAGCGAAACACCAAAGGCGAGGCGGTCGTCGAAGACGCCGCCGATGGGCTTCACCCAGCCGAGCGAGAGCCCGAGGTGGGTGTCGGGTTGGACCGTGGCGGGGGTGGTGTCGGGGTCCTCGCGCTCGACGTAGAGCGATGGGGCCGCGAGCTGCAGACCCAGGCCAAGGCTGTGGCTCTTGTCGAGGGTGAGTGCTGCCGGGTTGTAATAGAGGGCCGAGTACCCGATGACGGCGGCCGTCATGGCGCCGCCCATGCCGATGTCGCGGGGCGTGTGGCCAAAGAGGTCGAAGCTGCCGGCGCGGGACACGGGTGAGACCGTGATGAAGACCAAGATCGCGGTGAGCCCGGCGAGCGAGGCCGCGCGGCGTGATGTGTGTCGCGTTGGGAAGGCCCGGCTCATGGACTCGGCTCCGGTGCCGAGACCTTACATTCGCCGCTGGCCACCGCCACGACGAGGTCGATGACACCGCCCAGCGCCTCACGCTCGAGCAGGGTCGCGACGTCCCCGAGGACTGGCGGGGCGATGGTCGGGTCGAGGAGCATGATGAGGGTCGATTGGAGAGCGCGGCGGCTGACGGAGTCCGTGGCGAGGAAGTCGAGCGCGCTGGTCGCGAGCTCGAGGATCGCGGGCGAGATGGTGATCCCAAGCGCGTTGGAGCCCGCGAGGTCACTCAGCAGTCCCGAGGTCACGAGGTCATAGAGAAAACCACCGAGCGCGAGATCGGGGTCGACGGTGCGCAGGCATACGAGGGTGGTCTGCAGGCGGACGAGGCCATCGCCCTCCACGAATACGCGGCGAAGGCCGGCCACGAGCTGGTCGTAGGGGGGCTCGTTCAGGGAGTCGCCGAGGACGACTTGAAGCAGGGCGATGATCCCGTCGAGGTCGAAGGTCGGCGAGCTCGCAGACACGAGCAGGTTGCGAATGAGGAGCTGGAACGCGAGGCGGCCGCCCTCCCCTTCGAAGTCGAGGTCTTCGAGCAGCGTTGCAAGTGTATCGGATGAGAGTACCGAGAGCAGTGCCGGCAAGAGGGCTTCGTCGCGCGTCAGGTCGGCGAGCAGCCCGAAGACCGGGCCGCCCTCGCAGGTGGCGACCGCCGACTGCAGGACCCCGATGAAGGCGAGGTCGGGGCCGCTTTGACCGTTGGCGAGGTAACGCACGATGAGGCCGAGCGTCTGTTGCAGGCCGGGGCCGTGCTCGGGCTTGTCGAGCTCATCGGCCAGCGACGTGAAGCTGCCCTCCTCGAAGCTGGAGAGAAGCCTCAGGATGCCGTCGAGCAGGTCTCGCCGAACAGAATCCGGAATACGGTCGCGAATGGTTGAGGCAAGGGCTTCGACGCCACCATCATCGACCACAGCGTAGAGGTCGACGAGGTAGTTGTCGATGGTGAGGCATTGCGGAGGCGGCGCAGTATACGGCGCAGGTGCGTCCCCGGCGCCGCAGGCAACGAACGTGGCGACCCAGGTGGCCAGGAAGAGTCTGCTCGCGCTGCGTCGCAGGCCCGCAACGTATCGGGCCGTGGCGTGCGCGAGCGATCCGATCGCGTCGCCTTGCGTTTCTATCCGACGTGGTGCCGAAAGGCATGGCGAGGCCAACCCCATTCGCCCCACCCTGTCGACGCGTCCGCGCACCTTCGGCTCCCATCCCTGTCGTGATCGTTCACCGGATGCCAGGCCCGTCGCCTGGCCGCGTGCACGGGTGGCCCGTGCCAGCGGAGCGCATGCTCGCCGCACTCGGCGTCGAATACAAGGGGGCAACCGCCGGTGACGGCGCACCCGGTCGATGTGCTAAGGTCGCCGCCATGGACGGACCGAGCATCGCTGCCATCGTCGTGCCCTGGGAAGTATCGGTGACGCGTGAACGTGTCGCGACCGCGCTCACGAGCCAGGGGCTCCTCCCGCGTAAGGAGCCACTGCCCAAGGGGTACAAGCCGGCCCCCAACGAGTGGGTCGGGCTCGTCTACCTGGCGCTCCCCGAGCGCGCCATCCGACGCGAAAGCTGGGCCAACACCGCCATCATCCCGGTCGACATCGCGCGGGTCTTCCATCTCGCGATGTGGTTCTCCAAGAGCCACCCCGACGACCTGATGGTTGCGTGGCGGCGCTTCTCCGGGTTCTCGCCCTGCGCGAAGATCCTCTGGGGCGGCAAGCCGCGCTGGAAGGAGGGCGAGGACCACGACCACGAGATCGGCTTCACGCTCCCGCAGAGCGCTCCGGCCGAGCTGCGGCCGCCGGGCGAGGCGCGGGTGCCGCTGACGCTCGAGGGGCTGACCCCGCTCCTGCAGAGCATTGTGCCGACCAAGGACCCGTGGTCGCAGGGCGGTGAGGGGTGGCTGCATCGCACGAGCCCCATCGCATAGTCTGATCGCGGGACGTCGGACTTGGGACGCGGGACTTGGAACCTCGGCCCCAGGGCAGGCGCGAAATCGAACGGCTACTTCGCGTCGGCGCAGCAGCGGAAGCCCACATGAGGGGCGCCGCCTGCGCGCCGGCTCCCCTGGCTGCAGGTCGCGTCGTCGGAGTTGCGCAGCGATGTGCCGCCGTTGATGAAGCCGTCCGAGGTCCATTCGGCTGCGTTGCCGACCATATCGAAAGCGCCAGACGGGCTCATGCAGCCCTTCTTGGAGCCGGCGGCGACGAGCGACTTCGGGGCGCCGTCGGTGCCTGCGGTGTTGCAGCGTTCGGGGTCGTATTCCTTGCCGTAGGGGTAGGTTCCGCCGCAGGCGCGGCGCCACTCGGAGCGCGTGCAGAGGCGCTTGCCGCGATTGGCACAAGCTGCCCGCGCACCGGAGAGGTCGAGCCCGACGGACGGCGAAGCCCCGGCACCGGGATACTCGAAGCGGTCGATGCAGGCGACCTCCCACGAGTCGAGCTGGGTCGCGTTCGGGCCGTCGACCTTGATCTTACGCTTGAGCTTGAGCATGCCGTCGGGGCACCGGAGCGCATTGGGATCCGAGATGATCTCCGGCAGCGGGCCGGTGGGACTGCCGACTTCGGGTGCGGTCACGTCGGCGGTTGCGACGGCGACCGTGTCGGGCAGCACATCGGCGGTGGCGGCGGCCGCGATCGTGTCCACGCCCGGGTCGACCACATCGGCCACATTGGCCGCGGCGACCGAAGACGTCGTGTCGGTCGACGTGTCCGCGGCGCCCGCGA
Organism: uncultured Myxococcia bacterium; assembly: GCA_942493285.1. Lineage (GTDB taxonomy): Bacteria > Myxococcota_A > UBA9042 > PHBI01 > PHBI01 > WYBB01. The sequence continues at coordinate 1,621,771 of OW818691.1, read as the reverse complement.
CATCGGGTGACTCGGCATCCGTCAGAGCCACGATGTTCGCGTCCGACGGCACATCGAGGCTGGGCCCTGCATCGGGTTGCGCGGCGTCGGACCCGCCCATGGCGACTGCGACATCGGCCGCTGCCGCGAGGATGGTGTCCCCGCCAGAAGATGCGTCGAGCGAGGCAAGTGCGGTGCCACCGGACTCGCCGGGCGAGACGGCGACCTGACCGGGTTCACCGGGCTTGTCGTCGCCCGAGCTGAAGACGAAGAACGCGATGATGCCGCCGATGACGAGCGCCGCGAGCGCCGCCCAGAGCGTCCAGTTGGTCTTCTCCGCGGCGATGGGGATGCGGCTGCGATCCCCTCCGTGCAGCGGGATGTCGTTGGCCGACCCAAGCGAGAGCGAGCTCGCAGTGGCTGGGGCGACCGGCCCCGACCCCTTCCTGGGCCCGCTCGAAGCGACGAGCTGCGCCCCGGCCAGCGCGCTGCTAGCGTCACGGATCGTGCGCGGCTCGTTCGAAGCGGCGGGTGGGTTCGCCGACACCACGGGCATCAGCGGCCCGCTGGGCAACGACTCGGTGCGCGGTGGGCGAGCGGCCTCGCGCGAGGGGACCCGCGACGAGATGAGAGTCGCGAGCGCGTCCTCCTGGTCTTCGGGGAGGAGCCCCGTCGGCGGTGGAGGTGGCCGCATCGTCGCGCCAGGCACCGCGAAGACCGAGTCCGCCTCGAGATGGACGACTGGCTGAGCGAAGGGATCGGGAAGCGCCTCGGATTTCTTGGCGGGGCCGAGCGTCTCGATGTCGATGCTGTCGAGCAGGGCCGGCGCGATCCCCTCGACGATGGTCGACTCACCGATGATGTCGAGCTCACCCGAGTCGTTCGCGTCAGATTCGGGCTCGTCCCCTGGCGGAAGGGCCGGTGGCAGCGCCAACGCGGGCGGCGATTGCGCGGGTGGCGCGTGGGCGGGACCGAGCTCGAGCACCTCGAGCGAGCTGCTGAACGGGTCGAAGTCCGACCGGGTCGCCTTGGCACCTGGCAGGCTCGGCATGGCGGGCGGAGATGCCACGGGGCGCGCACGCGAACCGGTCGCGGCCGGGGGCAGAGCCGGAGGCAGGGGGGTGACGGCCGGCGAGATGAGGGTCGCCTCGCTGTCGTCACTCTTGCGGGCCGGTGCCTGCACGCGGTTGGCCACCCGGATGAGAGTGTCGGGGACCGTGACCGGCTCGGTGCGGAGTGCGATCGTCGGGACCACCGGGGCTGGCGAGCCGAGGTCGACGTCGATGACGCTGGCCGAACCCATCGCCTCACGCTCGGGCGTGTCGAGCACCGGGATGAGCGCCGAGGCAGCCCGCTGGTGGCCATGCGGCAAGGTCTGCGCAACCACGCGGCGCTGGCTGCGCCCGGTCACAGGACCGCTGCTCTCCGTAGCCGAGAACGGCTTGTCATCGGGTGGGAGCGTCGAGACCGAGGTCGCGACGACATCGTCGTCATCGAGCAGGAACGCCGGCATCGCCGTGTCGGTGCGGTCGTTCGTGTCGCTGGCGAAGTCGGTCGCCGGACGGAAGGCATTCTTCGGCACCTCTGCCGCGGGGAAAGCGATATCCTCCGATGTGCTCTCGATGTCCTTGGGTGGCAGGCTCGGCGCCATCAGGAGGTCGGGCGTCAGGCGCTGAGCCCCCTTTGTTTCCCGAGACTTCTGAGCCTCCGCCGCGTCGAATTCCTCGACCTCGAGGACCTCCACCTTGAGTGAGCGGCGGCTCGAGGGACCCGCCGCGGTGCCGGCCAAACGGGCGACGTGGCTCTGCGCTTCGCGCCACTCGATCCCGGCAGCGAGCTCGAGCGCGTCCCTGAACGACGCGACGTCGGAAAACCGGTGCTCCGGTTGGCGCGAGGTCGCAACGACATAGATATCGTCAATGCTCGGCGGCACATCGATGCCCTGGACGAGCAGCGAGTGTCCAGGCTCGGTCAGGCCGCACGCCAGTACGTAGCCGAGCACGAGCCCAAGACCATAGATGTCGGTCGCGGCAGCTTCGGCCGGCTCACCATAGACGAGCTCCGGCGCGAGCCACGAGGTGCGAAGCGGCTTCAGCTCGTCGAGCGGAACGTCAGTCGCGTCGAGCCACCAGGGCTGAGCGAGCAGGACCCGATCGGCGTCGGAATGAAAGCGGATGGTCTCGGGCGAGAGGCCCCCGTGAACCCCGCCAACGCGATGGATGTGCTCGAGCGCGTCGAGCACCTGCGCCATCACGCGGTAGGTGTGCGCCAGCGGCATCGCGCCTTTGTCGCGCCGCCAGTGTGTCAGGGGCAGGCCACCGACCGGCAACGTCGCAACCCAACGCGTCGGACCGATCTCCCCGGTTCCGAGCACCGGCGAAATACCCGGATGGTTGTAGCGCGCGGCCCGGTCGAGGCGCGCCAGGTTCTCGGCCCGTTTGCCCCCGAGAAAGAAGGCGGGATGGCAGACGAGAACATTGACCGGCCGCGACGACGAGACCTCATGGCCGGAGAAGGTCAGGCCGTGCGCGCCGAGCTCGGCTTCGGCTTCGAGGGTGAAGCCGGCGACCGTCGTGGGGACTGCTGGCTTCCAGGCTGTCGCCGACGGCCGGTCGGACCGCGAGGTCGCGGGACTGGGTCGGGTCAGCGCCGGACGCGTCGCGGGCCGGAGCTGGGTGGCCGTCGGCGGGCGCGTCACAGGGGCCGCGCGGGGCCCTGAACGTGTCTCGGGTGGGCGCGACGCATAGCTCGGCTCGGGCCGGGCAACCGCCGGACTCTCGACGACCGGGCGTTCGGCCGGAGGGTGCTCCGGCACCGGCGGCTGAACAGGATGAGGGACCGCGGCGCCCTGCGTCGCCGAAACCTCCGGCGGCTTCGGGCTCGGCGACTGGGCAGACCCCGCCGCGACCGCGTCGGACTTGGCCTCCCCCTGAGGCCGCGTCTGCTGCGGGCTGCTTGCTTTCGGATTCGACTTCTTGCGGGCCAGAATCGCCTCCAGAACGCGGCAAATTACACCGTGTTGGCACGCCGTTCAACCGCTTCGCGCCCGTCCTGTCAACTTCGCATCGCGCTTGGCCAGCGAGGTGTGGCGCGCCGTATGAAGTGATCCCTTGAAAGGCCTTTGAAAGGCGTTGCCAGCCCCAGCTCCCTCGGTTAGGTTTCGCGCGCCCAGAACGGGCCCGAACGCAAGGCGCGAACAGCCGAGGAAGAGCCCGGCTCGCGGCGCCCAGCGACATCCGACAAGTCACGCAAGGAAGGGACCTCCCATGACGACGACGACGGAGCTCATACCCGGCCTGGCCGGCGTCCCCTGCGCCGCCTCGAAGATCGCCGAGATCAACGGCGGCGAAGGCAAGCTCTACTACCGCGGTTACACCATCGAGGACCTCGCGGAGCACACCACCTTCGAAGAGACCTCGTATCTCCTCCTCTACGGTGAGCTCCCGACCAAGGCGCAGCTGGCCGAGTTCGACGCGAAGCTCCGCAACCACCGCCGCCTCAAATACAAGATCGTCGACCTTCTGAAGACCCTCCCCGACGGCGGCCACCCGATGGACGCCATCCAGGCGGGCGTCGCAGCCATGGGCATGTTCTACCCGGCGAGCGACGTCATGGACCCCGCCGTCCAGGAAGAGAGCATCATCCGGCTCATCGCCAAGCTCCCGACGCTCACGGCCGCGTTCCATCGCGTCCGCCACGGCGACGAGGCCATCACCCCGCGTGACGACCTCGGCCACGCCGCCAACTTCCTCTACATGCTCACGGGCAAAGAGCCCGACCCCATCTCGGCTCGCACCCTCGACGTGTGCCTCGTGCTCCACGCCGAGCACTCCATGAACGCCTCGACCTTTGCGGCGCGTGTCGTCGGCTCGACGCTCGCGGACCCGTACACCGTCATATCGTCGGCCATCGGCGCCCTCTCAGGCCCTCTGCACGGCGGCGCGAACGAGGAAGTCCTCGTGATGCTTGACGAAATCGGCTCGCTCGAGAAGACCGACGACTACATCAACGGTAAGATCGAGCGCAAAGAGAAGATCATGGGCCTCGGCCACCGGGTCTACAAGGCCAAGGACCCCCGCGCGACCATCATGCAGGCTCTCGCCACCAAGATGTTCGCGGCTCTCGGCGTCGACACCCGCTACGCCATCGCCCACCGGATCGAGACCGTCGCCTTCGACCGCCTCGCCGCCAAGGGCATCTATCCCAACGTCGACTTCTACTCGGGCATCCTCTACCACAAGCTCGCGCTGCAGCCCGACCTGTTCACGCCGGTCTTCGCCATCGCGCGTGTGTCTGGCTGGCTCGCCCACTGGAAGGAGCAGCTCGAGAACAACCGCATCTACCGGCCTGACCAGATCTACACGGGCTACGCCGAGCGCGCGTTCCAGCCCATGGACAGCCGCGGCTGAGTGTGTGCGAGGATCTCGTCCTCGCGCCGGTCGGAACCGTCTTGAAGCCCTGGTCGCCTCCCCCGCAGCCAGGGCTTCTTTCGTTTCAGAGTCTCAAACCGGTCACTTCGGAAGGTGTTTGTCGATAATCGCAAGCACCTTCGGGTCGAGCGGGTCGACATTGGAATCCCAACGCGCCACCACCTGGCCGTCCGCATTCACCAGGAACTTCGTGAAGTTCCACTTGACCTCCCCGCGGATCCCTTCGGCCGTCTGCTCGGTCAAGGTCCGCCACAGCGGCGACTTGTCCTCACTCTTGCCGCGGATCGTCTGCTTCTCGAACACCGGGAACGTGACCTTGTAGGCCGTTGTCAGGTGCTCTCGGATGGACTTCGCATCCCCCGGCTCCTGCCCACCGAAGTCGTTACACGGGAAAGCGAGCACATGCAGCCCCTTGCCCTCGTAACGCTCGTGCAGGACCTGGAGCCCCTCGTACTGGGGCGTGTAGCCGCACTGGCTCGCAGTGTTGACGATGAACAGCGCCTGACCCCGGAAGTCGCCTAGCGACATCGACTCGCCCTCGAGCGTCTTCACCTTGTGGTCGATGACCGCCCCACCCTTCGGCGGCTTTCCCTCGGCGCTCACAACTTCGGCGCTGACCGGCGCTCCGACCGGGGTCGGCTCGGCCGCCCGCGGCTCGCCCTTACACCCCGCAGCCCCCACGCCCAACGCCATCAACCACGCGTGCACTCTCATCTCGGCTCCTTCGCCCGCCCGGTCAGCCCGGTCGCTCCCGTCGCGCTGGGCGTCAGCGAGAGGTAGGCCCTCGCCCCTCCCATTCAAGCCCCGCCAGCCACCCCACCGTCGCATGGTCGCATCCGCTTGCAGGACGAGGCCCGAAACGCTATCGCAACGGCCGATCAGGAGGCTCGCGCCGTCGGTTCGCCGACCGCCCGACCTCCCTCATCCACGACCCCGGAGCACCCTTCATGTCGACCGGCCTCGATTCAGTCGCCGCAGGTTTCGTCCCGCAGCTCAAGGGCAAACGTGTGGCCCTGCTCACCAACCACACCGCCGTCGAGGCCTGGGGCCGCCACGCCGTCCAGGTGCTCACCGCGCAGGGCGTCACCATCGTCCGCCTGCTCGCCCCCGAGCACGGCCCCTGGGGCATCGCGCAGGACATGGAACCCGTCGAAGGCGGCCTCGACCCGGTCTTTGGCCTGCCTGTCGTCTCGCTCTACGGCGCGGCGCTCACCAGCCTCACCCCCAATCCCCAGGCGCTCGCCGACATCGACCTGCTCGTCTACGACATCCAGGATATCGGCACGCGCTACTACACCTACGCCGCCACTCTCGCCCTGGCGATGCAGGTCGCGGCCCCGCTCGGCGTCCCGGTCATGGTCCTCGACCGCCCGAACCCGATCGGCCCCCGCCGTGAAGGCCCGCTGCTCACGCCCGGCTACGAGAGCTTCTGTGGCCTTGTCGCCGGCCTCCCGATCCGCCACGGCCTCACCATCGGTGAGCTCGCCATGTGGTATCGCCACCGCCTCGCCCCGAGCTGCGACCTCACCATCATTCCGTGCCAGAAGGCCTCGCGCCTGCCGTTCTCGCCGACCTCGCCTAACATGCCGACACGCGACACGGCGCTCGTCTATCCAGGCCTCTGCCTCTTCGAAGGCACGACCCTCTCGGAGGGGCGCGGCACCACCTCGCCGTTCCTGCAGGTCGGCTGCCCCGGCCTCGACTCGCTCTCGGTCGTCGAACGGATGCGAAAGAAGGACTGCCCCGGCGTCGACGTCGTGCCGGTGCGCTTCCGCCCGGCCTTCGGCAAATACGCCGGCCAGATCGTCGACGGCGTCTACCTGCGTGTCTACGACGACACCGCGCTGCAGGCCGTGAAGCTCGGCGTCTACCTGCTGGACGCCATCAAACGTGAGGCCCCTGCCCGCTTCGCCTGGCGCACCGACGCCTACGAGTTCGTCACCGACAAGCCCGCCATCGATCTCCTCTGGGGCTCGTCCGCGCTGCGTGAGTGCCTCGACGAGAGCGGCGACGTCGACGCCCTCCTCGAGAAGGCTGACGCCGAGGTCTCGAAGTGGAAGCCGACGTGGTGAACGGCCTGCCGCAGTCGGTGGGCGTCCCCGAGACGGAGCCGCGCCGGCGAAGGGTCGCGCTCTACGGCGGCAGCTTTGACCCACCGCACAACGGGCATGTCCTCTTTGCGACCTGGGTCCTCTGTCGCGCCCCGGTCGACGAGCTCTGGCTCCTCCCAGCCGCAGGCCACGTCTTTGGCAAGTCGCTGACACCCTTTGCCACCCGCTGCGAGCTCATCACCGCGGCGTTCTCGCATCTTGGCCCCAAGGTCCGGATCGAACCCATCGAAGATTCGCTCCCGACCCCGAGCTACACGATCCAGACGCTGCGGGCGCTCTCCCAACGCCACCCCGACATCGACTTCACGCTCATCATGGGCAGCGACGTCTACCTCACCCGCCATAAGTGGCGTGAGTGGGACAACGTCGAGCGCATCATCGACGGCCGTATCCTCGTCATCGGACGCGAAGGCCGCGAGGGTGAGCTGGCCCTGGACGACGCGTCCCCACATGTGAATGCCAGGGGGACCGTCACGCTCCCCGACTTCAGCTCCACCGCCGTGCGCACGGCCGTCGCTGCCAAAGCCGACTACTGGTGGATGGTGCCCGGCCCGGTCATGGACCTCATCGAAGACCAGGCGCTCTACCGATGAGGCTCGGCATCCTCGGGCGGGGCCAGGCCGCGCGCGCGCTCGTCCCCCGATGGCTCGCCAAGGGTCACACCCTGGCCTTCTGGCGTACCCGCCTTGACGGCCCCGTCGCGGACACACCGGGCTCGATCGCCGACGTCATCATAGTGGCCGTCAGCGACTCCGCCATCGCCGAGGTCGCGTCCGCGCTGGCCACCCGTCCGAGCGCCTCGACCGAGACCTGGCTCCACCTCTCGGGTGTGCATCCTGCCGACGTGCTACGCGTCGCCCCCTCCATCCCGGCCCACGTCGGCGGCCTCCACCCGCTGGTCGCGCTCGCCAACGACGCCGACCCCGCAGGTGCGGTCGCCGGTATCGAAGGCGACGCCCACGCCATCGCCATCGCCGAAGAGCTGGCCCGCGACCTCGGCATGACGCCTGTCCGGCTTTCGGGCACTGCCTCACGCGCGCTCTATCACGCCGCCGCCGTCACGGTCGCCGGCCAGGTCACCGCCCTCTTTTCACAAGCCATGACGCTCATGCAGAAGGCCGGCCTCGACCCTCACACGGCTCGGTCGGCGCTCCAGCCGCTCCTGTTGTCGGCCGCAAGAAACCTCGCCAACCTGGCCCCCGAGGACGCCCTGACAGGCCCCATCGCACGCGGCGACGCGAGCACCATCGCCCGCCACCTGGCCGCCATCGACGCCCTGCCTTCCGACATCGGCAACCCGATCGCCGCCGTCTACCGAGGCCTCGCGAGGGCTGGCCTCGACCTCGTCAAAGGCCGCCACTCAGAAACCAAGAACCGCGCCATCGAGGCCGCCCTCGATTCAGGCCCCATCAAGCCGTCATCGACGCCTTGACCCGCGGCTTCGTGAAGAACGCGAGCAAGAGAATCGGATAAGGCGCGAAGAAGACGATCATGAAGATGGCGCCACCGAGCCCAGCGATGGGGCCGAGGTCAGCGCCCCGCATCAGCTGACGCACCTGCGGGTCATTGGCATGTTCACCAACCGCCTGCAGCAGCCGGTCGTAGCTCGAACCAAATGCGGTCACGAACAGGACCGTGATGACGACTAGCGACAGTAGCGCCCCCCAACCCCACAAGACGCTCCACGAGGCGGCCCAGCGGCGGTAGCCGGCCTGGCCGATCCCGATCGCGAGCAACAACGCCGAGAACACCACGAAGATGATGCTGGTGACGATCCCGGTCGTGTAGACGCCGCCGATCACGTCGGCGATTTCGCGCGCGACCTCGGCATCGATCCCGTCCATCCCCCTGAGGCTCGAGCTCTGGGCGATCACCTCACGCATGTTCGATCCGGCCAGGCTCCCGAGCATCGAAAAGAGCGAGAACAGGAGCGTGATCGAGGCGAATATGATCGACAGGATGCCGAATACTTTCGGGGACTTGGCGCGCTCTTCGGGGTTCATGTGAGGCTCCGCCGGACAAATGATGAAGCGGGTCCGGAGCCGCTGGGCCCCGGTCGCTTACCTCACATCTGGGGTCGTCGTCATCCCCAAGCACAGGTCGCGTCGAGTCGGTGACGCGATGTTGCCGCCTCACCGCCTCTCCCGCACCTGCTGTTCCTACCCGACCTCACCGCCGACAGAGCGCCCGGACCTCGTCACCGAAGGGGGGCTCCGCATCACCCCAATCAATCGATGCGGCGCAGCTTCATCTGGACGTCGCCCGAGTAGTGCAACGTGAACTGGCGGACACACGCCTTCAGGTAGCGGTCGTAGTCGCTGTAGACCTGATCGCCCCACTTCTCGCGGATCTCGGTCTCGTGCATCTGGAAGCGGCGCAGCCACTCCGCCGTGGTGCGGCGATAGTCGTCGCGCAGCATGTGCATCTCGATGAGCTCCCAGCGCGGCGAGATGGCCGCGACGAGCTCTTCGATGCGGGGATTGAGGCCACCTGGGAAGATGACGTCAGCGGTGAACTGCAGGTCGCGCAGGTGCTCGCCGTTGCGCGGGATGCGGTTGCGCAGAATAGCTTGAAAACCGAAACAATCGCCCGGCTTCACCCAGCTCGCGAGCTTGTTGAAGTAGCTGCGGTAGATGTCGACCGCGAGGCCTTCCTTCTGCTGGGCGGGCGAGCAGAGATGGTCGATCATCTCGATCGAGACGAGCGCGTCGTACTTCACCTCGGGCTCGTAGAGCGCGTAGTCCTGGAGCAGGAAGGTTGCGTTCGGGATGCGGCGCTCCTTGCAGTAGACGAGCTGCTCGGTCGAGAGCGTGATGCCGTGGACCTCCTTGGCACCCATCCGCGAGATGGCGTCGACGGCCGAGCCCCAGCCGCAGCCGATGTCGAGCACACGCGAGCTCGGCGTGACCTCCGCGAACTCGTACAGGCGCTTGATCTTGTTCTCCTGCGCCTCTTCGAGCGAGATGTCGCGCCCCTGATAGAGCGCCGAGGTGTAGTGGAGGTTCTCGTCCAGCCACAGCTTGAAGAAGTCGTTGGAGACGCTGTAGCTCTGGTCGATTTCAGCCTGGGTCGACGTCATGGCATTGCCTCGGAATCTAAGGGCGGGCCAGCTGGGCCCGGGTCGCGGAGGCGGAATTGAGCCCATTTCTCATGCCGAGGCAATCTTCTAGCGTCATCCTCCGCCAGAACAGGTGTTCGGTCGTTGTCCTGCGATAGCCGCGGCGCTCAACGTCCCCACTCGACCATGATGACCAGCTCGCTCGGCTCGCCGTCACGCGCCATGACGTCGGCCGTCACCTGCCAGCCGTGGACGTCGGCAATCTTCTTTACAACGAACAACCCGAGCCCGACCCCAGGCGTCCGCTTGCCTGCCGCCGTCGAGCGCGCGAGCGTCATGAAGGGTTCCTTGGGATGGGTCGCAAAGAGGCCCGGCCCGTGCCCTCGCACGATGATGGCCCCGGTCTCCGGGCTGGCCGTCACCTCGACCTCCGCCCCGGCGTCGCCCAACCGCAGCACATGGCCGAGCAGGTTGTTGCCAAACGGTTCGAGCAGGATCGAGTCCACCCGGAGCTCCGTCTCTGCGGCGACAGGCGGTAGCTTGAGCGTCAAGAGGATCCGCCGCTCGCGGGCGTGCGCCTCGAAGCGTCGCACCAGGTCCTTCAAGGCGGTCGCGACAGGCATCGACACGAGGTTTGTCGGCCGCGGCTCGAACCGCAGCTTCAACAACAACAGGTAGTCTTCGACCCAGGTGACGGTGCGCTCGGCCTCCTGCTTGAGGAGCGCGAGCAGCCCGAGACGCTCGTTGGCCGGCATCTCCGGCTCGTCCATCAGCACCGAGACGAGGCCCTTCAACGCCGTGAGCGGCGAGCGCACATCGTGGCGCAGCGCCGACAAGAAGCGAAGATACCCCTTTCGTTGCGCGGCGAACCGTTGCTCGTGGCGCAGCTTCACGAGCAATCCACTGCGCTCGACCCCGCTCGAGGTCGGCGCGAGCTGCTGCACGAGGTAGCCCACCTCAGGGTACTGCTCACCCAGGGCCCCACGCGCGACCTCGTTCGGCTCGAGGCTCGGCGGCACCGCCGGCAGGACCTCGACCAGGCGCTGACCTTCGAGGCGCTCGGGCGAGGTCCCGAGGATCTCGGCCGCCCGTCGCGTGCACCGGACGATGATGCCATCGCCGTCGACCACCACGAGCCCCTCACCGAGGCCATCGAGGGCCTCTTTCTCTCGGACCTGGTCGACGACCGCTGGAAGATGAAGGTCGACCCAGGCCGTCACGCGGTCGAGCTTGGCGGCTTCCCCCTCGAGAACACACAACAAATTATCGCCCACCCGACGGATCCGGCGCGTCGGTTCGTCGATTGGACCGCCGCCCTTTCGCGCCCGTTCCACCGCCTGTATGATGCCGCCCAACGTCGGGTCCTGTGGCCCGCGGAGAACCCCACCATGACGCACCGCGACGAACGCCCCATCGGCGTTCGGCTCTCCACCATTTCCCCGCACCTCGACGAGCGCGACACCCGCCAGCTCGGCCATCGTGGCGAGCGTGTGGATGAATGCGCGGATAGGCTCGTTCACCTCGCCGTCTGCGCCTCTGGGCTCACGAACCTGCGCATCGGCCTTGTCAGGCTGCATGGGCCACCACTCCGGATTCTCGATGTCGTCTGACCAACACGTCCTCATCATCGACGATGAGCCGAGCTGGGTCGAGCTGCTCTCGCGCGACTTGAAGCGTCACGCCTACCAGGTGCGCGTGGCATATGACGCGGCCCAGGGTAAACGCATCATCGAGGGCGAGGGGTTCGACGGCGTCGTCCTCCTCGACCTGAGGCTGCCCGACGGCGACGGGCTGGACCTGCTCGAACCGTTCCTGCGCTTCAACCCCAACCTGCGCATCGTCATGATGACGGCGCACGGGACCCACGCGGACGAGCGGCAGGCCCGAGAGCGCGGCGTCTACCTGTTCGTATCGAAGAACGAGCCCAAGGAACGCTTCGTCGGCGCGGTCGAGAACGCCTTCCAGGATCGCGCTCAGACCGATCAGATCAAGATCTACCGGGACATCGTCGAGCGGCGCTACCAGTTCCGCACGATCATGTCCGACTCGCAGCGCATGCAGCACCTCTTCGAGATGCTCATGCAGATCGTCGACTCGCGGGTGACCGTGCTCCTGCAGGGCGAGAGCGGCACGGGCAAGGAGCTCGTCGCACGCGCCCTCCATTACGAAGGGCCACGAAAGAACGCGCCCTTCGTCGCGGTGAACTGTGGCGGCATCCCCGAGACGCTGCTCGAAAGTGAGCTCTTCGGCCACGAACGCGGCGCGTTCACGGGTGCCGTGAGCGCGAAGAAGGGCAAGTTCGAGCTCGCCGATGGCGGCACCCTCTTCCTCGACGAGATCGGCGAGATGCCGCTCCACCTCCAGGTGAAGCTCTTGCGGGTCCTGCAGGAACGCCAGGTCGAGCGGGTCGGCGGCACCGGGCCGCGCCCCATCGACGTGCGCATCGTCTCGGCGACGCATCGTGATCTCATGGAGATGGTTCGCGAAAAGCGCTTCCGCGAGGATCTCTATTACCGGCTCGCGGTCTTCCCCGTACAGCTCCCGCCGCTGCGTGACCGCGAGGGCGACATCCCGATGCTGGCACGCCACTTCCTGCACAAGGCGCTGAGCGAAGAGAAGAAGGAGCAGCCGACGCGGATCTCGCCCGCGGCTATGGCGACCCTCGAGAGCTACCCCTTCCCGGGCAACGTGCGCGAGCTCGAGAACATCATCAGCCGCGCCGTGCTGGTCTCGAACTCCGACACGATCGAGCCGCGTGACCTCCCGATGAGTGTCCTCACGGGGGCGCGCAGCTTCGCGTCGAGCCCGAGCACTGCATCCGAACCGACGGACTCCACCAACCACGTCGAGGCCCCCCGGCGAACCGAGGTACAAGGCGCCCGCGACGAGCTGCTCGAGCTCGTGCGAGCGGCCAAGAACCAGCCCCGGGTAGGCCTGTCTCAAGCGCTGGCGGTGCTGTTCGGGACCCTGTCCGAGTTGCCGAGCGCCGACGAGGTCGAGTTCGCGCTGATCGAACGCGCGCTCAAGCTCGCCGACGGCAACGTGAACGAGGCGGCACGTGTGCTCGGCCTGTCGCGGGCGACCATCTATCGTCGCCTACGCAAGGACAAACCCGAGGCCGAGGCGAACTGAGCAAGGCTATTGCCAGCCGAGCCAAGAGCCCCCGGCAGGGCCGGCTCAGCTTCGAACCAGGCTGTCCCACCGCGGCACGAACAACCCGATGTCGAACGCGTGTTCGATGCGTTCGGCGTTCTCGATCTCCGCGAAGCGGGCCTCGATGTGGGCGTTGAGGCGGTGCGTCGACAACGTCACCGGGCCGAGCCGCGACGCGCCATCGATGCGCCCGAGGCAGCGGCTGCTCTGGCACTCGCAGTCGAAGGGCGACTCCATCTGCCACTCGGTCGAAGGATAGAAGAACGTCAGCTCGTCGCCCGGCGCGATACGCCTGAGCGCGACGATCTCCATCCGCGTGACGTCGAAGAAGACGTTGGGATCGCAGCTGTGGTTGATGAGCTCGATACAGAGCGGGGCGAGCTCTATGTGGCTCGACTCACCGACCTGGACGGTCATACGATGGGGTTTCTTGCAGTGGCGGCGTGCGGAGAAGCTCGCGAGAACGTCACCAGCCTCGAACTCGAGGCGGCTCTTCAGGCAGCGTTGGCCGACGAGGCCTTCATGATGGTCGACCCGGAACGCGTCCGGGATACGTTCCAGGGGGTCGTCGGAGTCCTGGGTCACCAGATCCGACGAGTGAGAGTCCGCGGTGTGGTTCACCAGAGCGGAGGGAGACGATTCGTTTTCGTTCACAAGACTCCTGCGGTTCGCTTGGACAGCGATGCTCATGGGGCGAATTCCGGTCGCCCTACACCGGTTCGTCGTCGCTCCCGCAGCCCTTGAAGGCGCGTGGGCAGACAACATCGCAGCTCGTGCCGACCACCCACCTGGGCGACCCGCCTCCGCATCCGATCCCGAAGTCGCCTCCGCTGGGTCGCGAGCTGCGGCCCTCACGGAAAACTTCGATGGGCGGACCATGGGCCCGCTCGAATCGGTCGTCAATGGGCTCGTAAAGGACACCGCAAGGTCGCCGCCAAACCGGTCGACCTCCTCGCTCGGGACGAGGTTTTACGCCATATCCCGGTCGCCCGGCCCGCTGCGCGACCTTCTTCATCCACCGCCCTGGCGATCGTCGCCCGGTTTCACGATCAAACACACCGCTCACACACAGGGTCGGACGTCGACGATGATTCGGGGGGTGTCATCAGATCGAAGCAGTCGCGTTTCTAAGGTGTAGTCAGACCACCTTCAGGAGAACACCATGACCACGACTCGACCGACATCGTCGCCCCCCTCACAACCGTCATCACCAACTCCGAGCTTCGACGTCGACCTCGACGTCGGAGGCATGACCTGCGCCAACTGCGTCATGCACGTGACCCGCGCGCTCGAGTCGGTGCCCGGCGTCACCCACGCCGAGGTCAACTTCGCAACGCGCAGCGCTGCCATCACCATTGCGACGAGCGAGCCAGGGCCGTCGGGCCACGAAGCGGTCAAGCGCCTCACCAAGGCCGTCGAAGACGCGGGATACGAGGTCATCACGGCCACGGGCCGCGAACGCAAAGGCGATGGCGATGACGGCGATGGAAACGACGACGACGACGACCCAGCCGCCCGCGCCTCGGCACGCGAAGCGGCGGAGACCCGTGAGGTCTCGAAGCTCGTACAGGACCTCGTGCTGGCGGCGATCGTCAGTGTGCCGCTCCTGGTCTTGGGTATGTCGCACGGCGCCATTCCGTTTGCGGACACGACGGCCGGGCGTTACATCCAGCTAGCGCTCGCGACCGTGCTCGTCATCGGCCCCGGTCGCCGCTTCTTTGCGCTCGCGTGGCGGGCCATCAGGCGCAAGAGCTCCGACATGAACACGCTCGTCGCCCTCGGAGTGGGCGCGGCTTACGCCTACTCGGCTATCGCTGTCCTGGTACCTTCGGCCTTCCCGCACGGCGAGCACACCGTGGCCCACCTCTACTTCGAAGCGGCAGGCGCCATCGTCACCTTCGTCCTGCTCGGAAAGCTCCTCGAGACGCGGGCGCGTAAGCGGCTGTCCGACGCGGTGAAGGGGCTCGTCAGCCTCATTCCACCGACCGCCACCCGCCTCGTCGACGGCGTCGCAACCGAGGTCAACGTCGTGATCCTGCGCTCCGGAATGCTGGTGCGTGTGGCCCCGGGCGAGCGTGTGCCAACGGACGGCGTCGTGCACTCGGGGCGCTCGTCCGTGGACGAGTCGCTCCTGACCGGTGAGAGCCTGCCCATCGAAAAGGTCACCGGCTCACCCGTGGTCGGCGGCTCGATCAACCATCAGGGCAGCCTCGTCGTGCGGGTGACCCAGACGGGCTCGAAGAGCGCCCTCGGTCGCATCGTCGCGGCGGTCGAAGCGGCCCAGGGAAGTCGTGCTCCCATCGCCCGCCTCGCCGATCGTGTGAGCGGCATCTTCGTCCCCATCGTCGTCGCCATCGCGCTCGTGGCCTTCGCCGTCTGGCTGCTGGTGCCCGCCCCGCCTGAGGTCGCCGCGTTGTCGGTGGCGCTCGAACACTTCATCGCGGTGCTGGTCATCGCGTGCCCATGCGCGCTCGGGCTAGCGACCCCGGCCGCTGTCGCCGTGGCCATGGGGCGCGGCGCCGAGCTCGGCATCCTGTTTCGGGGAGGCGCCACGCTGGAAGCGGCGAGCCACCTCGACACGGTCCTGCTCGACAAGACGGGGACCCTCACCGAGGGCCGCCCGACGATGACAGACACGATGGCAATCGGCATGGACGAGGTCGAGCTCCTGTCACTCGTGGCCGCCCTCGAGCGCAGGAGCGAGCACCCGATGGCACGCGCGCTCGTCGCTGGGGCCGAACAGAGAGGAGCGCCGATGATCGAGGCCGACGACTTCGACAACCTCGCGGGCGGCGGCGTGTCGGGGCATGTCGGCGGTCGGCGCGTCCTGGTCGGCACACGCGCATTGCTCGAAAATCAAGGCATCTCGACCACCCACCTCGAGGCCGAGGCCGACAAGCTCGCCAACGCAGGCAAGACGCCGTCCTTCGTGGCCGTGGACGGCCGACTCGTCGGGCTCGTCGCGGTTGCAGATCAACCCCATGCCCACGCACGGGACGCCATCGCCGACCTCGCGGCACTCGGGCTCGAGGTCGTGATGGTCACGGGCGACCGCAAGGCGACCGCGAGGCACATCGCAGATGAGCTCGGGATTCGGCAGGTCGAAGCTGAAGTCCTGCCCAGCGGCAAGAGCGACTTGACCACCCGCTACAAGGCGAACGGCAAACGCGTCGCGATGGTCGGCGACGGTGTCAACGACGCGCCCGCGCTCGCCACCGCCGACATCGGAATCGCGCTCGGCAGCGGCACCGACATCGCGAATGCGGCCGCCGACATCACGCTTTCGCGAGGGATCGGCAGCCTCGGGGTCGCCCTGCGGCTTGCTCGCAAGACGCTGGTCGTCATCCGCCGCAACCTGTTCTGGGCCTTCGCCTACAACGTCGTCGGCATCCCACTCGCGGCTGGGGTCCTGGTCCCGCTCACGGGCTGGACTCTGTCCCCGGTCTTCGCGAGCCTGGCGATGTCGCTCTCGAGCGTGTCGGTGCTCCTGAGCTCGCTCAGCCTGCGTCGATTCGAACGCCACACCCTGACGCCGGCCCCCTTACAGTAGGTCGCCCCGAGCCGGGCCCCCGATCGTGGCCCACCTTCGAGGTGGGTGTAATGTTCAGACGCCGCCTGCGTTGCACCTTGGACGAATGCAACACCACCCCACGGAGAGCCTGCGCAATGTCCACCCCACCCCACTCGTCCGCGCCGTCGGGCGCCTGCCACTCGACTACCACCGCTCCTGGCAACGACCCGCTCATGGACGACGCTGAAGTCCTCATCGAGCCGCCCGCCAGCCCAAACCCCGATCGTGTTCGCCGCCTGGTCGAAGAGCACCGCCGTTTCCTCGGCTTCCTCGAGCGCCGGCTGGGCGACCGCACGCTGGCCGAGGACGTGCTCCAGGACGCCTTTGCCAAGACCCTCGCCGTCCATCTGCCCGACAACGACGAAGCGCTCCTCTCGTGGTTCTACCGCGTCCTGAAGAACGCCGTCATCGACCAGCAACGCCGCCTCGGAGCCCGTCAACGCGCGCTCGACAACCTCGCTGACGCGCTCGAGCAACCCACCACCATCGCCGAGCTCGAGCACGAGGCTTGCCGCTGTGTCCTCGCCATCTCCGAGAGCCTGCGCCCGGAGTATGCCGAGGCTCTGCGCCGGATCGAGCTCGACGGGGTGGCCGTCAAGGACTTCGCCAAAGACCGCGGCATCACCGCACAGAACGCCGCCACCCGCGTCTTCCGTGCGCGCCGCGCCCTCGAGCGTGAGCTCGCCCGTGCCTGTGGCACATGCGCGACCCACGGCTGCTTCGACTGCTCTTGTTCGAAGCCTTCCTGAAGCGGCCCGATTCGGTTTCGTCGCTTCGAACCTTCTCCAGAACCGTCGCGTTATCAGGTTTCCGCGGTTGGCCCCGATTCCCGGGTGCGTGCCGCCCATAAACCAAGGCGGCATCCCTCTCGCGCGCCCCTTCGCCGCGATCGTCCTCGCCGCGCAGCTCACAGTGTTCCTCGCCGCGCGGCTAACTTTTAAAGGAGTCCCGATGAAGTCGATGAAGTCCTGGTCTGTCCCGTTTGGAGTCGTCCTCGCCCTCGGCGTCGCCGCCTGTGACAAGTCCCAGGCCGAAGCCCCGAAAGCCGGCGACCCGACCCCCGCCAAGGTGGCGGAACCCGGCGCCCCAGCAGAAGCCAAGTCCGACGCCATCGCCGAGGTCGGCAAGGCCGCCCCCGACTTCGCGCTCAAGGACCTGGACGGCAAGGAACACAAGCTCTCGGACTTCAAGGGTAAAACTGTCATCCTCGAGTGGTACAACCCCGACTGCCCCTTTGTCGTGAAGCAGCACAACGAGGGCCCGCTCAAGACGATGGCAAAAGATGTCTCGAAGAACGGCGTCGTGTGGCTCGCCATCAACTCGGGCGCCGCTGGCAAGCAGGGAGCCGGCATCGAGCGCAACAAGGCCTCTTTGACCGAGTACGGCCTCGAGCATCCCGTCCTCCTCGACGAGGATGGCAAGGTCGGCAAGACCTACAAGGCCCGCAACACCCCCCACATGTACGTCATCGACCCCTCCGGCACCCTGGTGTACGCGGGCGCCATCGACAACGCCCCGATGGGTAAGGTCCCCGACTCCGGCTTCGTCAACCACGTCGCCGAAGCGCTCGCCGACCTCGACGCCAAGCGCGCGGTCAAGGTGGCCGAGACCAAGGCCTACGGCTGCTCGGTCAAGTACGCCGATTGAGGCATGCGCAGGGCTTGCCGTAATAACGCGCGAGCAGGATGTCGATGATCGACGTCCACTCGCGCCCCATCCTGAACCGCTTCACGAGCGAGAAGTTGAACTCCTCGCGCATCCTGGTTTCGCGGTAGTTCAGGATCTCGTGGCACCAGTCCCGCTCGAACCCGAGGATGAGGGTGTCGGGGTGGTCGTTCACGCTGTCGCCAAGCCAGCGACCGTCGATGGCGTCGGCGATGTCGTTCGTGCCTTCGGGCAGCGTCAGCTCGAACGTGTACCGGCGCTCCTTCAGGTCGGATCGGGTAGGCACGAGCGAGAACACGGCGTCGATGGCGACGTCGTCGTCCGCGATCCCGATGATGGCTTCGACGATGCAGCGCCGACCGATGATGGGACCGGGCGTGAGCTCGTACCGATAGATCGGGTGGTTCCAGACGTCGGGTCCGGGGTCTAGGTCTGCCTCGAGCAGGCGACCTTTGGCGATGGTCGCAAACAGGGCTCGCACGAACTCGTCGGGACGGACGTCGTCGTAGAACTCCTGCGAGTCATGGCCGGGCTCGTCGCGGTAGGTGTTGCCCTTGAAGTTGACGTCTGGGATGAAGAATTGCGCACCGTTATATAGGGACGCCAGCAGCCCCTTGATGTCTGCGGGCGTGAAGTAGACGCCGTCGATGACCTTGCATGCCGTCGGCTCGTCCCAATCGAAGTTGGCGAGCGCCCAGCCGATACACTTGCCCGCATACGAACGCGCCTTGAAGTGCCGGTGGTCCGGGTTGTCTCCGATGAAGTGGTGGTCGAGCTCCCATCGGGCCGAGCGCGACACCAATGGCCAGGGGATGTCAGCCTCGCCGTAGACACCTGCGAGGAACGAACGCGACCACAGGTCGAACTTGATGAGCGGCGACAGGTCGCGCCCCTGCCGGCTCAAGAGGTCGCAGACGCGTTGCCGCCCGGCCTCTGTCGGTGACACCAGCGCCGCATCGATGCAGCGCGCCTCACAGGCCGTGATGCGTCGCCGCCCCTGCCCGTCCTCCCAGCCCAGCGCCAGCTCGCCGAGCTCCATCGGCCACCAGTAACCCGACCAGGGCGTCCGCTCGGCGCGGGCCACGAGCGGATGACGCGACCTCGCGACCACGACCGGCTGGGTCGCGTTCAATCGCGGGCAAAGGCCTGGCCCCTCGAACGAGGGAAGGCTCCGCCCGGGCCGTGGGTGTTCGGCTGTGGGTGGCATCTGCGTCATGTGGTGATATCGAGTCCCGACGCTGGCTGGGCGTCGGATATCGACACCATAAGGCCCGATCTGCGCAAAGTGTTCAAGCCCGCGTTGGCCCGTGTTAGGTGCGCGAGTGGTCAGGGCTTCCACCCGACCGGGAGGAAGCGTGCAGGACGAGAAGAATGGCGGCTCAGAAGCCAAGGTCGCGGCCAATGGGATTGAAACCGGCGTCTCGACGCTCGTGGTCGGTCCCGAAGAGAGCGGCAAGACCCTCGAAGCGCTCGTGAGAGGGCTGCTCGGCGTGGCCTGGGGCCGTGCGCGTGAGCTCGTTCGAAGCGGTCGGGTCGAGGTCAATGGCCGCCGTATCGACGACTCCGCCGTGCGGATCGACGAAGGCTCCACCATCGACGTGCGTGAGCAGGGGCGACGGATCCCACGTCTTGCGCTGTTGAAGGAGGAGGTCGCCTACCTCGACGACGACGTCATCGTCGTCCACAAGGCCGCAGGCGCGCTCACCGTGCCGACCGAAGAGGGCGAACGCGACACGGTCGTCGACCGGGTGCGCGCCTACCTGCGCTCCATCGGCAAGAGCGATGACGAGGTCGGCATCGTCCACCGCCTCGACCGCGACACCTCGGGCCTGCTCGTCTTCACGCGCACCTTCGCGGCCAAGCGTGTCCTCACCGAACAGTTCAACCAGCACACGGTCGAGCGCGAGTACCTCGCCATCGTACACGGCCAGGTCGAATCCAAGACCATCGAGACGATGCTCATCCGCGACCGCGGCGACGGGCTGCGCGGCTCGTTCGCCAAGATGTTTCCCAACGCGCGTGGCAAGGTCGCCGACCGCGGGACACCGCCTCCATACGACGCCCAGCGGGCGCTGACCCATGTGACGGTCGTAGCCCAGCTGAAGGACGTGTCGCTCATCCGCTGCCGCCTCGAGACCGGACGCCAGCACCAGATCCGGATCCACATGTCCGAGGACGGCCACGCGCTGCTCGGCGAGACGGTCTACATCCGCGACCACCGCGGCAAGCGGCTCGCGGCACCGCGCCTCATGCTGCATGCCGCTATTCTCGGGGTCGACCTGCCCTCTCCCGACGGCGTCGAGCCGCGCCGCTTGCGCATCGTGAGCCGCCCGCCCGATGATTTCATGGGCACCTTCGCCAGGTTCGGCGGCAAGCGTAAGGTCATCGAAGACCTGCTGAAATAGCGGCCGCTAGAGTGCCGGATTTCTCTCGAAAATCGAGAGAATCGGCGCGGTCACAGCAGCCTGGGTCAGCGCCTGACGACCTCGAGGGCAAAGCCCGCGCTCTGGCCGCCGTAGCCATTGACCCGCACATACAGCGTTGTTGCGAGCGGCGTCGTAACCGTCACCGCCTCGTCGTCGGTCGAAGATGTGCTCGTCGCGATGGGCAGGCTCGCGGACACGAGCGGGTCGTAGACCCGCAGGTCGAGGTCACCGTCGGCATGCGAAAAGAAGACCCCGATATCCCAGGTCGCCCCGGCCGGCGCCGCGATGGCAAACCAGTCCTGGTCGAAGGGACAGAGAGCAAGCCCTGCCTGTTCGCTCGGGACGAGAGAGGCGGCGGTGGCCTGCGAGTCGTTGGGTTCGAAGCGGTCGGGGCGGCAGGGCTCACGGACCTCCACCTGAACGGCTGCCGTGTTGTCGAGCTCGTTGCTCTCGTCGATCGACTGGCCCGAGTCGGCCTCGACAAGGACCCAGTAGAGCCCCGGCGCGGTCGACAACGGCACCTGCACCTTGGGTGTGAACGACATCGCGGCCCCCGGGGCGAGCCCGGCTTCGGCCAACGACACGAGCGGCACGTCGCCGATATCGACCGTGTCATCCAGCGAGAGCCATGCCGTCACCTCGAAGGCCGGAGCCGGCAACGTGCACGGGTTCTCGATGACGAAGTCGAGGCGCAGGTCTTCGCCCCGGTCGAGCGCGTCGAGGTCGGTGAAGAAGTTGTCGACCGCGACCTCGGCGCCGTCGATGCCCGTCACCGCAAAGCCGTAATCGAAGGTCGTCATCGTGTTGACACCCAGCCGTGGGCTCACCCGCAGCATGACCGGACCGTCGACCGTCGGCGTATAACCCATCGAACCTGTACCGAAAACAGAGCCCACCGCGTTGGTCGTCCCCGGCACGAAGAGCTGCAACAGGAACTGGCTCGAGGTGTGGTTGGTGGTCACCGTCAGGCGCTGGCCCGCGATGCCGGGCAGCCGATACCAGTCGAGGTCGGCGTTGCAGAGCGAGCCGCGGGTCTCGCCACATCCGATCCGCGCGGCGCTGGCCAACGAGTCGTTGGGCTCATACCGCTCGGCTCCACAGGCGAGCGTCGGTACGCCGCGCGATCTGAGCGCATCGAGCTCGTAGGTGTAGGGGAGCTGGGCCGCGACGGCCGAGTCGTTGGCCACGCGGACGTACCAGCGCCCGGCCGTCCACGCATAGGGGAGGAACACACGTCCAAGCCCGTTGCGGGCATCGCTGACCACGGCCCCGGCCCCACCCGGCGCATAGAGCTCGAGCAGGAGCCGGCCCTTCGAGGCCTCGTAGTTGTAGCTGATGTCGACATCGATGGCGTCGCCGAGGACCAGGTCGAAGGCGTACCAATCGTCGAGCGTCGGGCACACGACCACATCGCGATAGGTCGTCGATGCAGGCGCCGTGACGACGGTCGCGATGACCTGTTCGTCGTTGGGCTCGAGCGGGTCGTCCGCACAAATCTTGAGGGGATCCAAAAAGATAGGAGCACTGACCGCAACGTTGTTGGCCTCGTCCGACTCGGCGACGAGGAGCCCCGCATCGCTCTCGACGAGCGCATACCAGGTCCCTGGCGCGAGCGTGGGCGACAGCAGCGCGTTCACCTCACCGACGGCTGTCTGCAGGGACCCGAGCTCACCCACGGTAGCCGAGCCGAGGAGCACATCGGTCGCCGGCTCGAGCTCACGGTTACGCGACAACCAGACACGCCCAGCGTGGGCTGCGGCCGTCGCAAGTCCGAAGTTGGCTTCGCGCCAACGGGTGATGAGGCGACCACCGGCATAAGCGGCGACCGGAGCCGAGACCACTTCGTAGGGGATGATGTCGGCCCCGGGCTGAGGGCTGCGGAGCGCGATGTCGAGGTCATACGAGGCGCGGTCGCGCGCGGTGGCGCCGACGACCCGGATGGCATAGGCGCCGGGTTCGAGCGACGAGCCCGAGGCCCCGACGCCAAACGCATACAGGCGGTACGAGGGCCCAGCAGCCACCGACGAAATCACAACGTTGTCAGGACCATAGAGCTCGACCACCAGGTCCCCGGGGGTGGTGGGCACCGACACGATCTCGCGGCTCGACACTTCGACGAAGAGGGATCGACCGGTCGGCACATCGACAAGAAACCAGTCCTCGTTGCCGCAGCTCCCGAGCTCGGCGACCTGGCCGGGAGCCACGAGCTGGGCGGCGGCGCGGCTGTTGTTGTTCTCGAAGGTGTCCTCGAAACAACCGCCGAGCGCACCATTCACGGTGAGCAGCTCGGCTGCCACACGCAGGTTGTTGCTCGGGTTGATGTCCGAGGTGATGAAGCCATCGAGGTCAGCCAGCACCGCCACATGCCAACCCGCGACCCCATGGTCCAGGCCCGTCGGGATGACGATGTCGCGGATGAAAGACCGGCTTTCGCCAGGTGGCAGGAGCGGGACGGTTATCCGATCAACGACCACGTCGGCGCCGCTCGTGATGCCGGCTCGATCGATGGTGGCGTCGCGGCTCAGGACCACACCCAACGCGAAGGTCGTGGCCACCGTGGTGCCACGATTCTCGACCGTGAAGTCCGCCTTGATGGTCTCGCCCGCGACCACCGTGCGTGGGTGATAGGCAAGTGTCGGGACAACCAGGTCGACCTGGGCGAGCGCGTTGATGCGGACAGGATCGGCGAAGAGGCCAGCGTTGTTGCTCTCGGTGCACTCGGCAAAGGCATTGGTCGGGTCGAGGACCACCCCGAGGTAGTGCGGCAGGACGGGCAGGTCGTTGCCGATAGGGACGATGAAGTCGAAGGTGCGCTCGGTGCCGGCCGGCACGTCACCGAGCACGAAGTTGCCGAGCACCTGCGCGTTGGCCGGCGAGAGCGTCGGCTCGAGGGACAGGTAGGCGCGCAGGATATTGCCCGCGGGCGCGCCCTGAGCACCGTCGTTCCGAACGACGACCGTCACCTGCACGGTGCCGCCCCAGTACGTCGTGAGCGGGGTCACACGCAGGTTCGACAAGGCGAAGTCGTAGCAGTCGGGCTCCTCGAAGCGCATCGCGAAGGGGGTCGCGCTGACGGCGCGGTTGTTGTCCTCGTCCGACTCGGCGACCGTCTCGAGAGCGTCGACCCGGCCGATGATGAAGTAGTCGCCGTCGGGCAGGTCATCGGGCACGGTCCAGCTCTTGAAGAAGCCGAGCGACAGGCCGGCCGGCATGACCTGGATGCGGTTGATGTCGTCGCTGGGCGGGGCGATGACGCGGTCGACCTCGGGGTCGAGCGTCGTATCTGCGGAGATCCAGAAGCCGTAGCGGAACTGGCGGGCGTCGGCCTCACCGTCATTGGTGATGGCGAACGTGAAGGTCAAGGATTGGCCCTGCGACACGACGGTGCCGGGTACGACCGCGACGTTGTCGATGCGCAGGTCGGGCAAGAGGCCGGCTGCCGGGTCGACCACCAGGATGTTGCTCGCGATGAAGTGGTTGTCGAGCTCCTGGCACTCATTGACCACGCCGTCGGGGTCGGCCACCAGAAACGCAAAATAGTCTGCAGTTGCGAAGCCTTCGGGGATTACGAACGTGCGCCCGGACAGGTCGACCTCGCTGGTGGTCGACAGTCCACTCGGCATACTGGCGACATCGAAACGGTCGACGATCGGGTCTTCGGTCGGGTCGTAGCGGTCATCGAGCGAGAGCGCGAGCCCCACGGCAAACGGGGTCTCGATGCGGTCGCCATCGTTGACGAGGCTGCCGACCCGCACCCGGGCGACGCCGCCCGGCGGCACCTCGGTCGGTGAGTCGAGCGAGAAACGGTCGAAGCGGAGCTGGCCACACCCAAGGAGCTGCACGGTGACCGTCGCTTCCTGGCGGCTATCGGGTTGGCCTTCGGAGCCGATGAGCTCGGCGACCACGACGACCTTGGTCTGGCCTGCGCGATTGAAGACAATCTCGAACGAGGGGTCGGTCGTGAACGGCTGGTCATCGATGAACCAGGACAAGGCGAGGCGGTCGAGCGCGATGTCGGACTGGGCCTCGAAGCGGATCTTCTGCGGGACGTTGCCGGTCAGCGCGGACGCTTCGATAGCGATGGTGAAGGGGCCGACAACCGCCGCGTCGACCTCGGTCGTGTCGGTGTCGGAGACATTGGTGCCGTTGTCGCCGCAAGCGATGAGCGCCGGGACGAGACACGCACAGAGCCGGGCCATCGCGAAGAGCGATGGTCGCCGAGCGGGGGCGTGGGCCAGCGCGTGGGCCAGGTGGATGACGATCGACATGAGGTCCTCGGAGCGGCGTCACGATTGACAAGCGGACGGCGGGAGCCTACCGCAAAGCCGATGCAGGTTCCACGCTCACCGGACGGTTCGAAGCACATCACGACGGCGCCGTCCGGGGCCCTGCGGGAGGGAGCGCTCGCAGTCGTAAAGACCTTGCGCGACGCAGGGTTCGAGGCGGTCTTCGCGGGCGGCTGTGTGCGCGACCAGGTGCTCGGCCTCGTCCCGAAGGACTGGGACATCGCGACCTCGGCCCGCCCCGAAGAGGTCTTACAGCTCTTCGCCAAGGCCATCCCGGTCGGCATCCAGTTCGGCGTCGTGAGGGTCATCGTCGCAGGCCACGAGTACGAGGTCGCGACCTTCCGCGCCGACGGCGACTACGAGGATCACCGACGCCCGACCAGCGTGACGTGGGCCGGCGCGCGTGAAGACGTGAACCGCCGCGACTTCACCATCAACGGGCTGCTCGAAGACCCGTTCGCGGACGATGCCAGCGGCCAGACAGGCCAGACGGGCCAGACGGGTCGCATCATCGACTTCGTCGGCGGCCTCGAAGACCTGGAACGCGGCGTCATCCGGGCTATCGGCGTGGCCGAAAAACGTTTCGAAGACGACTACTTGCGACTCCTGCGCGCGGTGCGATTCTCGGCGCGGTTCGGCTTCCCGATCGAAGCTGCGACGTTGGCCGCGGTCAAAGCCCTGGCCCCACGCGTGAACCACGTCTCGGCCGAGCGCATCGGCGCCGAGCTCGACCGCATCCTGTCGGAAGGCGGGCAAGCGTTGGGTATCAAGCTGCTCGCGGAGACCGGCCTCCTGACACATATCCTGCCCGAGCTCGACAACCTCGGCACCACTGGTCTCGGCCCTCCCGCCATGACCCCAGACGAGTTCCCAGAAGCCCTCGAGGCGACGCTCGAACGCGCCGCGCGCCTGGGTCGCTGCGAGCCGCTCATGGGCTGGGCGGTCCTGCTCTGGGACCATGCCGCCGACGTCGCGGCCATCGCGCTGCGTATGCGTATGTCACGCGCCATGGGGCGGGACCTGGCCGAGCTCATCGAGGCCAGCCACCGCATCGCTGTCTGGCGCGACCTGCAGGTGGCCGAGCAGAAGCGGGTGCTGCGGCTCACGACCGGGCCTCGCGCGGTCCACCTCACGAGCCTCATCGAACCCGCTCCACACCCGACCCACTCGAATGCAGGGCTTGCAAAGGCCGCGCTCGAAGCCTGGTCCGAGGTGGACCTGTCACCTCCACCACTGCTCAACGGCGCCGACCTCAAGGCCGCGGGCTTCGCGCCTGGGCCGGCCTTCCGCGAAGCGCTGCTGGCCATCGAGACCGAGCAGCTCGAAGGCCGACTGACCGACAAAGACAGCGCGCTGACGTTGGCGCGCAGCATCATCAGCGGCTGAGGACTACAGACGCCTCGAATCAGAGCGCGAGCCGAGAACGCAACGCGTCGATGACGCTGCCAGCGTTCGCCGGCAGCGCGACCGGCGGGTTCTTGTGGGCCGCGGGAACACCTGCAAAGAGCTCATCGAGCCGCCCCGAGTGGTAGGCGACCTTGCCGTCGGTGAACTTGAGCCCGTGCGCCGTCGAGACCACCACGACCTGGTCGTCCTTGCCGATGGTCCCGTCAGCGATGAGCTTCTCGGTGACAGCGAGTGCCACGCCCGTGTGGGGGCACGTGAACAGGCCGCGCCGGTCGGCCCGTGCCGAGGCTTCCGCGAGCTCGCTCTCACTGGCCGAGCCCGCTACGCCGTTCGTCTGCTGAAGCGCATGGATGGCCCTGTCGATGGAGACCGGGTCACCGATCTGGATGGCCGAAGCCAGCGTCTTCTTGGCCGTCTCGGGCGCATACGCTGCCCGCAGATCGCCCAGCGTAGTCCCACTTCCACGAACAGCCGCATACGCCTTCGCCAGCGGGCTTGCGTGCTCCGCCTGCGCCACGGCGAGCCGCGGCACCCGATCGATGAGCCCGAGATCACGCATCATCCCGAAGCCTTTGAAGAGCGCATAGACGTTGCCGAGGTTGCCCCCGGGAACGACGACCCAGTCGGGCGGCTGCCAGTCGCGCTGCTGCGCGATCTCGATCGCGACCGTCTTCTGCCCCTCGATGCGCAAGCTGTTCATCGAGTTCGCCAGATAGATCGGCAACACCTCGACGACCTCGCGGATGAGGCGCATGCAGCCATCGAAGTCCGTGTCGAGCGACAAAACCAGCGCCCCGTTGGCGATGGGCTGGACGAGCTGCGCCACCGAGATCTTGTCGGCCGGCAGGAATACGACCGCCGGGATATCGCCAAGCGCCGCGTAGGCTGCCAGAGCGGCCGAGGTGTCCCCGGTCGAGGCACACCCGACGGCCGCGATTGGCACGCCCATGCTGCGCATGCGCAAGACCTGCGACACGAGCACTGTCATGCCCCAATCCTTGAAGGACCCCGTATGGCTCTGGCCGCACTGCTTGATGGCCAGCGAGCCGCGTTCGGATAGGCCGAGATCACGCGCCAGGCGAGGCAACTCGAGGAGCTGTGTGTTGCCTTCGCCAAGGCTCAGGATATGTTCGCCCGCGAGCTCGGGCAGGACCCATTCGCGTTTGCCCCACACGCCCGAGCGGTCGGGAAAGGACCTGGCGCCAGCGCGTTGGTCGAAGAGTGCCTTCCACTTGTCGGCGGAGGTCTCGCGTAGCGCGTCGAGGTCATGGACCACATCGAGCAGCCGTCCGTCGGGTGCGCGGTAGATGACCTGGTCGAGCGAGAAGGCCTCACCGCCCGCATCGAGAAACCGCCTGTAGGTCGCGGATAAACGCATCGCGTACACACCCCTGCGAATCGAGTTTCACATGGCGGCTTGTCGAACCGCACAACCTCGCATACCGTACTTGGGTGTCCGCGGGGAGGTCTCGATTCCCGCTGGACCCAACGAAGGTCACGGTCGCCGCCAAACCCGGGACCCTGGCCTCGAAGACTTGAGTCATGGCGGCCGCGGGAACCGCTCGCTGCGCCCCCCCACTCTCGAACTCCCCCTGTCGATTGGACACCGCACACATGGCCGATACCCAAGAACAGCCCCTGCCCCGTCAATTCGGCAAGTACACGCTCATCCGCAAGATCGCGCTGGGCGGCATGGCGGAGATCTTCAAAGCCAAGACCGGCGGCGCCGAGGGGTTCGAGAAGGAAGTCGTCATCAAGCGGATCCTGCCGCACTTCACGGAGGATGAAGCCTTCGTGAAAATGTTCATCGACGAGGCGTCGATCACGTCGAAGCTGCAGCACCCGAACATCGTGCAGATCTACGACTTCGACCTGAGCGAGGGCTGCTACTACATCTCGATGGAGCTCATCGAGGGCGTCGACCTGAAGAAGGTCATCGACGTCGGCATCAAGTCCGGCAAACCCCTATCGGTCGCCCAGTGTGTCTGGATCCTCATCGAGCTCTCGAAGGGTCTCCACTACGCCCACGTCAAGGAATACAAGGGCCAGCCGCTCAACATCGTGCATCGCGACATCTCGCCGCACAACGCGATGGTCAGCTACAACGGCGACGTCAAGCTCATGGACTTCGGCATCGCCAAGGCCGCGCAGCGCTCGACCAAGACGATGGCCGGCACGGTGAAGGGCAAGGTCGCCTACATGTCCCCCGAGCAGGCGCGCGGCAAGCCGCTCGACGGCCGCTCCGACCTGTTCGCGCTCGGCATCATGCTGTGGGAGATGCTGACCGGTAAGCGCCTCTTCCTCGGCGACTCGGACTTCGAGACGCTGACGAACGTGCTCAAGAACGACCCGCCCCCCGCTTCCCAGCTCAACCCGAAGGTCCCCGCCGACCTCGACGCCATCATCACGAAGGCGTTGAAGAAGGACCGCGATGAGCGATGGGCGAGCGTCGAGGCGTTCCAGCGCGAACTGACCCGCTGGTACTACTCGAACGTGACCGACCTCGAGGGTGAGTCGCTCAAGAAGTTCCTGCACGAGCTCTTCGCCGAAGACGTGAAGCGCCTCAAGGAGCTGAACGAGGCCGACTCGCATATCACCGGCGGCGGCAAGCCCCAGGCGACCCCGCTCCCGCCAGCACCTGCGGCAAAGCCGAAGCCGGCTGTGGTGGAGGCCCCCGATACCAGCGAGCGCACCATCGCGATGCCGGTCGACCCGGCCATGGCGGCGACCCTGCTCGAGGGCTCGGTCAGCCGCGAGCAGCTCGCCAACGAGCTCAACAAGAACGCTCCGGGTCGTAAGGCCCGGCCGTCGCAGGCCGCGATGGATGCCGCTCCGGCGCCAGCCCCGGCCCCCGCACCCGCGCCGGCCAAAGCCGCTCCGGTCAAGGCCGCGCCGGCCAAGGTCGAACCCGCTCCGGCTCCGCTCGCCTCGCTCGCCGACGAGCCGAAGTCCAAGACCTGGCTCTGGATCGTCATCACCGTCGTCGTCCTCGGCGGCGGCGCAGCGGCGTTCTTCCTGACCCAGGGCGGGGGCTGAGGCCGGATTCCCGTCGCCTCGTCCCCTGAACCGCGGCGTTACGACACCATAACGCACCGACGCCCGCCTCCCAGGGCCCGCTCTCAGCCGGGCTGCGCCCTTGACACGCCGCGTCATACATGGAACGACCTCGACGGCCTGGCCCCAATCCAGGCCGTCGGAGGACCCCATGCTCGAATCACTGCGTGACAAGGCCAACCTGCTCGAACACCCCGCCATCGCAGGGGTCATCCGCAAAGCGGTCCACATCCGCGCCGACCTGCTCGACCAGCTCGACGGCCACCTCGCTGGTGTCGCCAAGAAGCTGAACCTCGCGACCCGCGCCGAGCTGAAGGGGCTCAAGCGTAACATTCGTGAGCTCGAAAACCAGGTCCAGAACCTCGAGCACCAGCTCATCCACGAGCGTGAGCGGGCTGAACAGGCCGAAAAGGCGCTGGGCGATGCCGCTCGCACAGCCAAGAAGGCGACCCAGGCCGAAAAGGCAACGCAGGCCAAAGACGTAGAGCTCACGGCCCTCAAGGCCGAGCTCGAGGCCAAGGCCCAGGCGCTCGCCAAACACGAGGCCGACGCCCAGGCCCAGCAGGCGGCTGCCCGCCGTCTCGAGGAAGAGGTCGCAGCCCTCAAGGCAGCCGCAGAAGCGGCGCCTGCCGAGAAAGCCGCTCCGCGCAAGAACGGCAAGAAGAAGAAGGCGGACGAACCCACCGCCGACGCCGAGACCGAGACCGACGAGCCGACCCCGGAAGGCTGAGCCTTCCCGAGGCGATCCTCGTGCCTCGCGCCGGGCGCTGGCCCCCGGACCTACCCAACAGCGCGGGACGAGCCATCGAACCGAGCTGGCGGCCAACGTTTTCTTGCCGGCTCCACATGTGTTGGTCCACCATGCGCCTCATGCGGACCACCACCCACCCAGGTGAGCACACACGCCCGCTCCGGCTCGGCTGGATGTGCATCACCTTGCTCGGCCTC
Organism: uncultured Myxococcia bacterium; assembly: GCA_942493285.1. GTDB lineage: Bacteria > Myxococcota_A > UBA9042 > PHBI01 > PHBI01 > WYBB01. Next base: position 1,591,683 of record OW818691.1, on the reverse strand, counting down.
TGCTTTGCCACCTCTGCGCGCGCCGACTGGCCCACCGCGCGGGAAGCCTTCTGGGTCCACCAACCCAACGCCGACCGCCTGCTCAAAGACGTCGCCCAGAGTCCGACCCTCGACGACGTCAGCCGGCGCGACGCCTTCCACCTGCTCGGCCGCCACCTGGCCCGCACGGGGCGCTTCGAAGCCGCCGTGGACGCCTATCGTGAAGCCGTGGCCCTCGGGGTCGGCCACGACGCCGCGGCCCCCAGCGCCATCCCCGACGTCCTGAGTTTTGGCCTCTTGTCGGCCATGGTCGAGTCACGCGACCCCAACCTGGACGAGCTCCTGGCCCTCGCCTCGAGCATCGAACACAATCCCTTCTCGGACGTGCGCCAGGAGGCCAGCTTCCTGGTTGCGCGCCATCTCGAGGCGATAAACCACCCCGATGCTCTGGCCGCCTACCAACGCACCAAGGCGCGGTGGCCCGAAGCCACCTTCATGCCCGAGCTCGAGCGCCGCCTGGCCGCCCTGGCTTCTCCCACTCGGCCTGTCTCGGACGCACCGGAGCCTCTCGACGGGGACGCAGCGCTGCGCCTGGCCTCGCTCGGCAATGCGCCCCCCTCGCCCAGCCCGGCCAAGCGTGTTGCGCTGTCGACCTTGCGCGAACACCTCACCGAGCGCCGCTTCGACCTCCTGGACGAGGGCCTCGAGCCCTGGCTCGTCGAGCCGCCCGAAGCGACCCCGGAACAGACCCGGGATTACCTGGACGCCCTGGAGCTATCGCTTGACAATGACTACGAAAATTTTCGTTTCCAAGACGCGCTTGCGACCCACAACAAGCTGAAGAAACGTGGCCGGCGCGGCCTCTCCGCCCACAAGGAGACCCGCCTCTACGCGCTCGATGGCCAGTTCGACAAAGCTCGCGCCGACCTGCAGAAACGCCACGGGAAACGCAGCCGCGCCTACCACAACGCGCTGGGCGACCTCGCCTTCGAGTTCGCCCGCTTCGACGAGGCCTACTCGAGCTGGGTCAAGGCGCGTGGCAGGGGCGGCGAAAAGAACCCGACCGACAAGATGGTCTGGGCGCTCTTGCGTATGGGCAAAGCCAACGAGGCCGCCCGGCATTGGGAGCCCGCAGGAAAGGCGCGCGGCGCGGGCAAGAACCTCTATGAGCGCTATTGGCTGGCCCGATCGCGCCAGCTCGCCGGCCGCGCCAAAGACGCCACCGCCCTCTTCGAAGGCCTGGTCGCCGATGCGCCGCTGGACTACTACGGCCTCCAGGCCGCCTCACGCCTGATGGAGCTCACCAACACCGTTCCCGAGGCCGTCCCCACCCCGCCGCTCAACGTCCTGCGCAAGGGCGGCGAGCCTGAGGTCGGCCGCTCGACCATCAATTGGAGCGCCGATTCGCTCGCCGGCGCCTTCGACGCCGCTCCAAAACGCGCCTCCCACGACGAGCTCGTCGCCGAGTCGACCAGCTTCGCGAAGGCCTGGGGCACCTCTCTTCGAGAAGCCAACCGGGCCGCCGAGCTCATCGCCCTGGGCGACTACGACGCCGCGATCTCCGAGCTACGCGTCATCGACATGGACATGCGCTCGCTGCGCCTCCGCGGCCACAGCGGGCTCAACCGAACACGCTCCGAGTTGCTCGACAACCGCTCGTCCGCGAAGGCGCGCGGAGGCGAATCGATGCGTTCGGACCAGTCACGCCGCACCGTCGAGGGCGTCGCCATCATGCGCCGCAGCGCCAGCGGGCTCCGCAAAGACCTGCGCCGCCTGCAGGTCATGCTCGCCGACCCCTATGGAACCCGGCGCGCGGTGCTCGAAGAAGAAGGCCACCTCACGCCTGAGCTCCTCGCGAAGCGCGGCAAGGAGCTCTACCCGCTGGCCTATCCCGAGGTCGTCGAGCCCCTCGCCCGTCAGCTCGGCGTCCCGCCCTACTTCATCTACGCCGTCATGACCGTGGAGAGCGCGTTCCACCCCGGCGCGGTCAGCGTGGCCGACGCCTATGGCCTGGTCCAGGTCATCCCACGCACGGGCGACAACCTCGCGCGTGAGCTCGGCTTCGTCGACTTCACCCCCGAACACCTGCTCCAGCCGCCCGTGTCGGTCTACTTCGGCGGCTACTACCTCGCCCGCCTGCTGTCGCGCTTCTCCGGCCAGGAACCGCTCGCCGCCGCCGCGTACAACGCCGGCCCGCATCGCGTCACGACCTGGCTCCTGGCGCGTGGGCAGATCCCGCTCGACATGTTCATCGAGGACATCCCCTACGACCAGGCACGCGCCTATACCAAGCGTATCTTCGAGCACGTCGGCTCCTACCGCCGTGTCTACCATGCCGAAGCGACCTACTATATCCGCAACACCATCGACACGCGGCTGGGTGAGGGACCGAACTATTGACGTCGACCCGGCGTTGTGGCGGGCTCTCGCACCCGGCGCCCCGCCTCCCGAGGTCAAGTGACGATTCACCACAGAGCCAGCCTCTCCTACGACGATGCCGAAGCCTTTCGCGAGATCTGCGGCCCCAACGACGAACACCTGAAAATCATTCAGGAAGCACTCGGCGTCAACATCGACATGCGCGGCAATACGCTCGCCATCTCGGGCCCGCTCCACGACCTCGAGGTCGCACGTGAGGCGCTCGACCAGTTCTACGAGCTGGCGAAGAAGGGCCACAACATCTTCGCCACGGACATCGCCCGCGGCATCCAGATCGTGTCGCAGGGCCCGGCTGGCCAACGCATGACCGACGTCTTCCTCGACTCGATCCATGTGCCCACGGCCAAGCGCAAGATTGCCCCCAAGAACCTCAACCAGAAGCTCTACATCGACGCCATCCGCAAGAACCCGCTGACCTTTGGCGTCGGTGCGGCCGGCACGGGCAAGACCTACCTCGCCATGGCCATGGCCGTCTCGGCGCTGCTCGCCCGCGACATCAAGCGCATCATCTTGACCCGCCCCGCCGTCGAAGCCGGTGAGAAGCTCGGCTTCCTACCCGGCGACATGGCGGAGAAGGTCAACCCCTACCTCCGCCCGCTCTACGACGCTCTCTACGACATGCTCGACCTGACCCGTGTGCAGAAGCTACAGGCCGAAAACGCCATTGAGATCGCGCCCTTGGCCTTCATGCGTGGCCGCACGCTCAACGACGCCTTTGTCATCCTCGACGAAGCGCAGAACGCGACGCGCGAGCAGATGCGGATGTTCCTGACCCGCCTTGGCTTCAACACCAAGACCATCGTCACCGGCGACGTCACCCAGACCGACCTGCCCGACCGCGACCGCAGCGGGCTCGCGCACGCCGTCTCGCTCCTGCGCGACGTGTCCGGCGTGGCCGTCGTCGAGTTCTCGGCCGCAGACGTCGTGCGTCACCCGCTCGTCCAGCGCATCATCACGGCCTACGCCTCGGACGACCAGCGCAACTCCGAGCGCAACGCAGAAGGCCAGCCGCAGCGCCGCTTCCGCGACGGCCGGGGGGCCTGATCATGTCCACGCAGAACCTCGCACCGAAGAAACGTCCGCCGCGCGTCGACCTCAACCTGGAAGGGCTGGCGGAGAATGAGACCACGCTCGGCAAGACCCTCGTCGCCGACGCCCGCGCCATCCTCGAGGCGCTCGGCCTGCCCAGGCGCGAGCTGTCGCTTGTCCTGACCGACGACGAGAGTATCCGCGCCCTGAACCACCAGTGGCGCGCCGAAGACAAGCCAACGGACATCCTCAGCTTTCCTCTGGACGAGCTCGACCCGGCGACGCCGCCGAAGAAGACCGGCGGCTCGCTCGGCGACCTCGTCATCTCCGTCGAGACAGTGGCCCGCGATGCGGCCTCACTCGGCTGGCAAGTCAACGACCTCTCGGCCTTCATGCTCGTCCATGGCGTCCTGCACCTGCTCGGTCACGACCATGGCGAGCCCGATGAAGCAGCCGCCATGCGCACCGCTGAGACGACCTTGTTCAACACCATCCGGCCGGGCCTCGAGCGCCCACCAACCCCCTACTGAGGCGAAAACCCGGATGGACGGCGAGCTCACGATCACCTGGCGACTCCCCGACGGCGAAAACCTCACGACGACAGGCTGGCAGAAGCTCAACCTGCTCGGCCACGCCGACACCTTCGACCTCGAGATCCCTCAAGCCTGCGGCGGGCACGCCGAGTGCGGCACGTGTCGCGTCCGAATCCTGTCGGGCGAGGTCACACCCGCCCGTCACGAGGAACGTGAGCTCATGACCCGCCACCACAAACGTTTTGGCGCCGGCGAACGCCTCAGCTGCCAGTGTCGGCCGATGGGCGACCTCGAGGTCGAAGTCCTGGCCATCATGCCGCCTGACCTTCGTGACCTCGACGAGCCTTGACGGTACGCCGCCGGACGGAAGCGTGAACCCCGTTCACGCCTTTCTCCCACAGGTTTTCCACAGGCGCGCCCGCGTCGCGGAACCGGGTCGACCCTAGCCGCTATCAACGACTGCGGCCCTCGCCATCGGCAGACTTGACCTGAGGTTAATCGGGGGGTGTGGATAACCCCGGGCGCCCGTGCACTTGGGCGAAAACCCGATTCACTCCGCCAGCTTCTCTTGCGCGCGCTTGAGGTAGACCCCCGCCGTCTTGTTCGACGGATCGGCGTCCTGTGCGCGCTTGAAGTAGCCAGCGGCGAGCTTGTAGTTTTCCTTTTTGAACGCGTCGATCCCCAGGTTCATGTAGTTCGCGGCTTGCGCCTTGAACTGGTCCTCTGGGCTACCCGCTGCCGGCTTCGTCTCAGCCGGCTTGGTCTCGGCAGGTTTCACCACCGCTGGCTTCGCCTCGACGGGTTTCGTTTCGACCGGCTTCACCACCGCCGGCTTCGCCTCGACGGGCTTCGTCTCGGCCGGCTTGACCACCGGCGGCTGCGCCACCACTGGCTTCGTCTCGGCCGGCTTCACCTCGGCAGGCTTGGCCTCCACGGGCACCACCTCGGCCGGCTTGGCCTCCACGGGCGCCACCTCGGCCGGCTTCGCCTCCACCGGCGCCACCTCGGCCGGCTTCGCCTCAACCGGCGCCACCTCGGCCGGCTTCGCCTCAACCGCCGCGGCTGCGTCCGGCTTGGCCACCGGAGCGTTCACCCCAGCCGCCGCCCCATCGCCCGGCTTGGACGCACCCTGGGACTTCTCGTCGCCAATCGCATAACGCGACCCGGGAGCAGCACCGGCCGGCTCCTTGGGCTGAGCGGGCTCACTCTTGCCACCCATGGTCAAGATCAAGACCACGACGACCACCACGGCCGCCGCAAGCAACAGGAAGAGCCACGCCTTCGACTGCGGCTTCTGCTCCTGCTCCTCACCCTTGTTGAACCACTCCTCCTGCTCGTCTCGTCGCTTCTCGCTGATCCCCGCGGCCACTGCCGCATCGGTCGCATGCGGGTTGCGCACGGTCTGGTCGTCCTTCCTCCGGACACGGGCCTCTTTGGGCTCCGCCATGGCCGACGCCGATGCCGCGGGCGTTTCACCCGTGGCAGCTTCGGACTTGCCCGAGCTGACGACGACCGACGCCACGGCTTGCGCGACTGGCCGCGCCGCCTGTGAGGTCGGGGCCGAGTTGGACACGACAGGCGCCCCGGTGCTGCCCTTGCGCCCCTTCTTCTTCTTGCCCTTCTTGCCGCCCAATGGCGTCGCCGAAGCAGAGATGGCCTCCTCCTCGGTGGACCCCTCGTCGTCGCTCTCGTCGCTCGCCTCCGCGGCTTCGGCCTCTGCCTTGGCCGCCTCGACCTTCGCGCTCTCCGCCTTCGCGTTCTCGGCCATCTCGCGCACAGCCGGACCGAGACCCGCGAAGACAAGCGTACCCTCCTGGCGCCGCGGCTTCTCCGCGACCTCGGCCGGGGCGCGCTCCTCCGCCTTGGGCATCTCCATCACAGTCGATGCGGCCTGGAACGTCGACGGTACCTCGACCTTCTTCGTGGGCTCGGGCTCGGGCTCCGGCTCGGGCGCCACGACCACCGACGGCGCCTCGAGCGGCACCGACGGCAGGACCTGGGTCCTCAAGCGACGAGACGTCGACGGGTTGCGCCCGCTGATGGCCGTCAGCGGCACGATCTGCGCACGCATCTCCTCGGTCAGGAGCAGCTCGAGCTCCTTTTCGAGCTCGGCCACCGTCGCTTGCCGCCGGTTCGCAGTCTTGGCGAGAGCCTTGAAGCAGATCGCCTCGTAACTCTTGATGAAAGGCGCGTTCGCATAGCGCACGTGCAGGGGCAGCGGCTTCTCGAAGATGTGCCGCTTGAGCGTCGTCGACGCCGAAGCCGACGCAAAGGTCGGCGCGAAGGGCGGACGCCCGCGCACGGCCTCGTACATCAGGATACCGACGGCATAGATGTCTGCCGACGCCCCCTCGGACGCCTTACCACCACACATCTCCGGCGACATGTAGTCGGGCACCCCGAGATACGCATCCTGCTTACGCAGCGGCTTGTAGGCCGGCAGCATGTCGGCAAGCCCGTAGCCGTAGATCTTGACCCCGTACCCACCTTCCGGGAGCGGCACGAGCCGCACCAGCTCCGAGCTCAGCGCGTGATGCATCACGCCGGCCTTCTCGCCGGACGCGATGGCGCGGGCGAGCTGGTGCATCAGGGGCGCGGCCTCGGCCGGCGGCACGCCGCCTTCGCCTCGGGACACATGCTCGATGAGCGACCATGGCCCGAACATCGGTGCCGCGAGCCAACCATGGCCGTTCTGATCGACACCACCATCGGCCCAGGGCACGAGGTGTGGCGTGTCGATCTTCGCGCCGATGTCGACTGCGTCCTTGGCCTTCTTCGCGGGGTCGACGACCTCGGGATGCATACGGAGGACTACGGTCCTCGCACCCTGGTCATCTTCGGCTTCCCACCAAGCGCCAAAGGGGAATGCTGCGCGCTCGCCAAGAAGGCGGTAGCGACCGCCAAGGAGCTCTCCGGAGGATTCAGCCATGCGTCATACCGGCCTGGACAAAAGACGCCGGCATACTAAACCGTGGTTCGGCCGGTCGGCAAGCCAACCACGGCCACCATTCGTGGATTTCCCGAAGTCGGCCCGGCAGGCCACCGCGCGCGCCATCGCCGCGACCCCTCGCCCCTCGAGCGCGCCCAGGGGCGATCTCGCCGGGCCAGGTGCACCCGAGTCACGCCCCAGTCGCCACGCGACCGCGACGAGAGCGCCTCCGCCCCTTCGGACCCGATGGCCCACCCGCGTGCATCAGCCCACCACGCTCGCCCCGCCCACCGATCCTCTGGTAGAGGTCGTGCGATGGTTTTGGCCCCTCTGAAGACCCGGACTCGACCCGACAGCAGATTCGTGGCCGCCACGGCTGCACGTTTGAGCCCCAGGGCCGCGCTCGGTCGCATCAACCGGCTCGGTAAGCTCGTCATCAGTGCCATCTGCCTCGTGATCACGACGGCGCCCACAAATGTCGCGAACGCCCTGCCAGTCCCGACCGAGACCGTCCGCCTCGCTCTCGACGCCGCCGCCCGCCCCGCGCCTGCCGCACAGCGCCTGGCCAGCTTCGCTCGTTTTCTGGCCGCCCTCCCCCATCTCGACGCCCTCTCCCCGGCTGAGGCCCGCACCCTGCTCGAGGCCTTGCGCACCCCACCCACCGAATCTCGCCTAACCCCCCGCATCGACCCACGAATCAGCCGCCGCGCCGACTTCGAGCTCGCCCGCCTCGACGGCCGTCCGTGGTCGGCCCAGACCCCGACCAACGCCACCGCCTGCTTCATACCTACGCCCGACGTGCCGATCACCACCGAGGCGCCCGCCCCACCAGTCGCCGCCGGACCGGTCGTCGCACCCCGGCCTGCCGCGCCCAGCGCCGCAACGCGCAACGTCGCGCTCACGACCGACCTCGTCGACAGCCACCTGCGTGCCCTGACCGATGCTTGCCAGCGGGTCCCCATCGCCCCACACCCGACCGCCACCGGGGCGCTCGACCTGGCCCCGCTCGCCCCCTCCGACGGGGTCCACGGCACCTACCACCTCTTCCATCCCGATCGCGCCGGATGCGCCCACCCGCTTGGGCCTCGGCCTCTCAGGCGACCTCGTCTTGTCTCGCCAGGCCGCCGCCCACACCTGGCTCGGATATACGCTCGGCCTTCGCGGCTCTCACCCCGACCAGCTCATCGTCGACATCCCGGCCGGCCCGGCCACCCTCATCCTGACACTTCACCCGTCGAGCGCCGACTCGCCGCTGCTTCGCCTCGCGTTCTTCGACCCTGTCGCGCCCTTGGCGCTCCCGCCCCCAGATCCTGCCGACGCCCCACCATCCGCGCCCGCACCGGTCCCACCCGCTGGCCTCCCAGCCGCCATCACCGACCCCATCGCCCCGACCCCGCTCTGGGGAGCCATCGCCCGCCGGCTGCTGGGCCTTCCCGACGTCGGCCGCCCGCTCGAGGACCGACTCGGCCTATCGCCCACAGCGCCCGCAGTCCCGCGCGAACGGCTCTCGCACCCGGACCTCCTGTTGGCGCTCTCGGCGATGGCCCGCGACGAAGCCCGCATGACCCTGCTCGAGTTGGCTCGCCTCGACGGCGCGTCGGCAGAGATCACCCGTGCGCTCGCACACTTCGCTCTGACCCGTGGACAGACCCGCCGCGCCCGCGACCTCCTTGACACGCTCGGCCCATCGACGCCCGACAGCCGCCTCATCGCTGCCCGCGTCGCCCGCTACGAAGGCCACCCCGAGGTTGGCCTCGTCCTCTATGGCCTCGCCGCCGCCGATCGGCACACCGTCCTGCCGCTGACCGTCGCCCTCACCACCCAGGAGCAGAACGAGCTCGCCCAGGCAGCCCTCGAGATCGGACGCGCCGACCTGTCCGCCGCCATGCGCATCGAGCTCGCAGCCGCCATGCCCGGCCGCCTCGACCTCCAGTCCGCCGCCATCGCAGCCCTCGTCGCAGCCGGCGAGATCGAGCCCGCTCTCGCGCTGGCCGACCGCCTCGCCACCGGCTCGCCCGAACGCCCCGCCCTCGCGCTGGACGCTGCGGAGCGCCACCTCGCCCGCGATTCAGCCTCGGCCCGCGAGCGTGCCAAGGCGTTGCTCGAAGCCGCGCTGACGCGCCTCGACACCTCCGCCACTCCCGACCCCGACCTCCTGGTTCGGGCCGGTCAACTACTTGAATCCATAGACAATCCGACCCGCGCCATCGCCGCTTTCACCAAAGCCATCGAACGCTCACCTGGCCACACCACCGCGCGACGCCACCTGGAACGGCTCCAGGGCCGCCGCCCCATCCCGCTGACACTCGACGCCGCCTCCGTCGCCGACGCCCCGGTCGTCGACCCCGACGCCGCGTTCGAGGTCCTCGGCGAGGAGGTCTTCATCCGGGCCTTCGCCGACGGCAGCTCCACACGCTGGATCCGCCGCGTGCTCCGCGCCCAGAACGTGCCCGCCTCACGCGAAGCCCGAACTCATCGGATCCGCTTCGATCCCGCCCGCGAATCGGTTACCGTCCTGTCCGCCGACGTCCTGAGACACACACGTTCGAACGGCAGCGCCACAGCATCGAAGGGCTCCAAGGGTCTGCTTCGGGAGCCCGTAGTGGAGCGCCACGTCCACACGATCGGCGAGGATTGGTACGGCCTCTATTATGATCTCCGCCAGCTCTCGATCCCGTTTGACCGCCTCGAACGCGACGACCTCATCGAGCTCACCTGGCGCGTCGACCCGGTCGGCCAGCTCTTCCCCGGCCTCTTCGACGTGTTCGAGATCCTGGCCGATCGAATCCCCAAACACGCCCTGACGATCACCGTGGAATACCCACCGAGCCTGCCGCTCCAACACCGCCTCTCGCCCCTTGGCAAACCGACCTTCACGGTCGCCGAGACCCTCACCCCATCGGGTGACAAGCAGCTGATCCTGAAGGGGAAAAACATCGCACCGGTCCCCATCGAGCCGCACTCACCAGGCGCTGCAGAGGTGTCTCCGGTCTGGCAGGTCACAAGCTTCTCCTCTTGGCGTGAGCTCGCCACCTGGTATCGCCGCCTCATCCAGCCGACCCGCATCATCACACCTGCCATGCGCCAGCTCGTCGCGACGCTCGGCAAGGACCAGACAAAGGACGAGCTCCTCGCCCGCCTCGTCTCCTGGGTCACCCGCGAAATCCGCTATGTAGGCCTGGAGTTCGGCGTTCACGGCTATCGCCCCTACCGCACCGACGAGGTGTGGAACCGCCGCTTTGGCGACTGCAAGGACAAGGCGACGTTGCTCACGACGCTGCTCTCCATCGCCGGCATCGAGTCCGAGGTCGTCCTCGTGCGCACCCGCAAACAGGGCCGCCTGGATGAGGCCCTCCCCTCGCTCGCCCTCTTCGACCACGCCATCGTCTGGCTGCCCCAACGCTTCCAGCTCGTCGACGCAACGGCCATCCACCACGGGCTCGGCGAGCTCCCGCGCGAGGACCAGGGCGCTCAGATCCTCGTCCTCGCCGCGCCGGACACGCCTGCCGACCTCGCCATCTCGCCGACCGACCCAGCGTCGCGCAACGGCATCGCTGGCCGCTACTCCATCACCGTCGATCGCCTTGGCCGCGGCGGGATCCAGGCCGTGGTCTCGATGCTCGGTGTCCACGCCCCGCTCTACCGCTCGATGCTGCTCGAGCCAGCCTCCCGCAAGAAACGATTCGAAGAGGTCCTGAACCGCCGCTACCCAGGCCTCACCCTCATCGACCTGACGGTGTCGAACCCCAACGACCACCGCGCCCCGATAGAGCTCGTCTTCACAGGCGAAATCGCCCGCATTGCCTCACGCGCCGACACCACCGCCGACCCGGGTCTCCAGATCCCGCGTCCGGCCGGCATCGACGGCCAGAGCGAACGGATCGCCCCCGAACCCACCCGCAGCCTGCCGCTCGTCCTCGGCCCGCCGACCCGCTGGGACCTTCGTTTCCGCTATGTCTTTCCCGATGGTTATCGCGCCAGCCGCCTCCCTGTTGGGGGCGCCGAGCAGAGCCGCTTCGGCAGCTATCGGATCAGCTGGTCCGAAGAGCAGAACGTCATCACCGTGGAAGCCGAGCTCGAGCTCACCGTCGACCAGGTGACCGCCGCCGATTATCCCGACCTGCGCCGCTTCATCCGCGCTTTCGACGAGGCCGTCGCCCCAGCGCTCGTCGCCGCCCCGACGAAGGACCTGGCCCAGTGACCGCCCTCCGCTCGCGCCCACCCATAGGCCAAACCCGGCTGCTCCAACTCCTGCATTGGCTCTGGCCGCTCGTCCTCGTCGCCTGCGCCACCACCCCCGACCCGGACTACTCGACCGGCGGTCTTCAAGGCCTCGAAAGCCTGCACCGCTCGCTCCCCGATTCGGCAGGCGGCAAACAGCTATCCGACTCCGCGGCCTCCGCCCTGGGCCTCAAGGCCCGCCTCGACGAGGCGCTGGACCGCCCGACCGACGCCGTCCGCCGCTGGCTCATCGCCGGTCGCTCGCCGGCCGTCCGGCCCTGGGCCCTCACCCGCCTCGCCGGGCTCCTGGACCTGGTCGACATCGAGGACCTCACCACGTCCACCGCCCCGTCGCGCTCTGGCGCCCCCGACGCGCTCGCGACCCTGCTCTCGTGGCTCCCCGACAGCGCCCCCCTCGTCGCCGACCTCGCCTACCGCCTCGGCAACGCCGACGCCCTCGCCCTCGCCGCGATCGACCTCCGCTATCGGGTCAGCCGCCGCCTCCTCCCCTGGCCTGGCCCGATGGACTCGGCCCCGGGCCTCGTCGGCGATGCCATGATCGCCGCGCTCCCGTCACCCGATTCGGCTCCGCGCCCCGCCTCCGCATGGCGCACGGCATCAGACGGCCGCCTCTGCTCCAGGGACGATGGCCCCGGGCTCTACGCCTTCGAGCTCGACCTCCCTCCGGGCCGCCACCGCTTCTCACTCACCACCGAGGCCGAGGTCCACGCCTTCGTGACCCCTTCCGAGACGCCCACGGCGTCTATGGCCCCGCCTCAGTCCCGCCCGCGCCGCGTGCTCGAATACCGCGCGCTTTCACGTTTCCTTCCCACCACTTTCGAGCTCGACTTCGACCTCAGGCCCGGCGAACGACTGGAGCTCCACGTCGCCGAGCGCACCTCGCCCGCCACCATCCGCCTCGTCCCAACCTCGCTGCCCAGCCTCGTCCCGGTCATCCACCCAACCCTGCCACCCGCGGCCCTGCTGGCCGCCACCGACCTCGCCATCGACCGCGGCGACGTCACCCAACTCGCTGACCTCGAATCGGAAATCACCCGCCGTCTCGACTCGACCTCACCGTCTGGGCGCGACCGGGCGCTCCACCCGCTCTGGCTCGTCGTGCTCTCGGACCTCGTCACCGCCGACCGGAGCCGCCCGAACGAGGGCGCCCGCCCGCTCGCCCAGACCCTGCTCGCTCGTGCGCTGGGCCTCGCCCCGCGCCTCCCCGAAGCCGTCATCGCTCAGGCGCGCCTCATGCTCGACGACAACCCCGGCGACGCCCTCGAGCTCACGACCGCTCTCCTGGCCGGCGCGCCCGACGCCAAGGGTCTCACGACTGCGCGTGTCCTCCAGATCCGAGCCCTCGCCATGAGCGGCGAGCAGAGCGACGCCCACGCCTTGGCGACCGCCCTGCACCGCACTCTGCCTCGCTCGTGCCGCATACATGACCTCTGGCTCGAGACCGGCTGGGAGGACCTGCGTTTCCGTCCCGAAGCGCTCTCCGACGCACGTTTCACCCGAGTCGCCGACCTCACCCCCGTGCCGGGCCCGTGCCTCGACGCCCGCCTGCGCCACATCGAGCTGGCTCGTGAGACCTTCTCGCTCGACCTCGCAGACCGCCTCGTGGCCCCGCTCCTCCCGTCGACCAACCCCGGCCAAACCGTCGAGACCACGAACAAATCAACGACGCCCCACCCGCTGTCGCCGGGCCCTCACCGCGCCCGCGCCCACACCACCCGCTCCCGCCTCGCCCTCGCCCGAGGTCACTGGAAGGTCGCCGCCGATCACGCCCACCTCGCACGCCAGAACGGCGAGAACGCCGCCGTCGCCGACGAGCTCGCCGAGCGCGCGGAACGACTGGCCTCCGGCTCCCACATGCCCACGGCCCCCGCGGCCTTCCCGCTCGCCGACGCCCGGCCGATCCTCGCGCGTCTCTCCCTGAAACGCAGGCGTATGCCCGACGCCACGGCCCAAACGGACCCAGGATTTGGGGGTGGCACCACCACGCTCTACCGCGAGCAGCGCGTCGACGTGCACCCCGACGGCTCGCTGACGGTGCGGGTTCACATGCTCGTCCGGCCGCTCGACAAGAAGGCCGTCGAGACCGTCGGCGAGCTCCCGATCCCCGACGACGCCGAGGTCCACCTCGCTCGCACCTGGAAGCTCGGCGGCCGTTCGCCAATCCCGCTCGAACCCGAAGATATCCTTGAAAAAACAACCATCAGCCTGCCCGCCCTGGCGGTCGGCGATGTCGCCGAATGGGCCTTTTCACACACCATCACGCCCGACCCACGAATCGCCCCCGACTGGGCGCTCCCTCCTGTCGTCCTCGACTCCGAGGACGGCCCCGTCGAACACGCCCGCTTCCTGCTCACGATCGCGCCCGGCTCCGCACCGCCGACCTTTGCGCTGACCCCACCGAGCTCGACCCGGCTCGGTCCACCTTCCCGCCCAACGACCTCGGCCGCGCCCACCTCGGCCGCTTCCACCTCGTCCCCGCCGGCCCCACCTCCACCCGCCTGGCTCTTCGAGACACGCGCCATCCCCCAGGTCTTCCTCGAGCCTTTCGACCCCAACCCCTTGGCCAGCCGCCTCGCCATCCACGTCCACTCGCCGCTCACCACCGACCGCCTCCGGGCCGCCCAACAGGCTGACCTCATCCAGGCCACGCGGCCGAGCCCCGCTGTGACCTCACTCGTCGACGAGGCGCTCGAGTCACTCGGCGAGGCCACCGCCAAAGACCAGCTCCGCGCCCTCTACGACCACATCCGCCGCCAGGTCGAGGAGCCCACCGAAGCCGACGTGCTCGGTCCTGCGTCCACCAATGCCTCGTTCATCGCCCATCGCCGCCGCGGCGCCCGCGCGCTGCTCCTGCTCTCGGGCTGCCAGGTGCTCGGCCTGCAATGCGAGCTGGCGCTGGCCCGCCCGCTCTTCGAAGGCGAGGCGCCGCCCCACTTCGACCTGCAAAGCCACGCTTATCCGCTGGTCGTGCACCCGCAGAGCGGCACCTGGCTCGACCCCAGCGGCCGCTTCACCCTCTGGGACGAAGTCCCACCAGCCCTCCACGGCGTCTCGGCCGTGGTCCTCCCCCTCGACCCGACCCACGCGGCAAGCGCCCGCACGACGACCACTCCGCGCCTCACCGTCGATCGGCTCGGCAAACGGAAGGCCCGGATCGACATCGTCTTGAGCTCCGCCGAGGCCTTCACCGCCTCTGGCTCCGAGTCGCTCGATGGCGCCTTCGCCGCGAGCTGGCGCACGGTCCTGGCCCCGCTCTCACCGGAGAACCGCGAACGGATCCTGTCGTCGGTCGTGCAACAAGCGTTGCCCGGCTCGACGCTCACCGACCTGACCCTGGACGAGCTCGACACCGACAAACCCCTGACCTGGCGCTGGAGCGCGACGGGCACGACCCAGGCTGCCGGCGGCAAGTCAAAGAGCCTTGGCATCGCGCTCTTCCCCGAGAGCCTCGCTCGCGCCACCGTGGCACTCAGCCAACGCGAGACCCCCTTGCTCGTGAACCTCGCCGTCTCGCTCGAGCTGTCGGTCCGTGTCACGGCCCCTCCCGGCTTCGGCTTCCCATCGGTCCCCCGCGACATCGCGCTCGAATACGGCCCCATGCGACTCTCCCGCCGCTCGGGCTTCGAGGAAGGCGGCCGCATCGCGACCCTCGAAAAGACCTTTATCCTCTTCCCGGCGATCCTGCCCCCTGCCGAGTATACGCAGTGGAGCGACGCCGCCCAGGCCGTCGACCGCGCCGACCTCGTCCAGCTCGTCTTCGCTCCAGGCGGCCCCGGCCCCACTCCCCGACCAATCGGCGACCCGACCGCCGCCGCCCCATCCCGTCCCCACTCCAGCCCTCCTGCGGAGCCCAGATGACCCGCTCGTTCGCCGCCCTTTTCCTCTTCTTGACCTTCAACTCGTACCTCTCGACCGGCTGCCCGGCGACCGCCCCCACACTCGCCACCTGCGAGACACCCGGCTGCGAGCCCGACCCCGTCATCGCCGTGCAGCGTTACCGCGACCTCCTCGTCGCCTCTCGCCCCCGCGAAGCGTTCACCTGGCTGCACCCCGAGGCCACCGAGGGCCTCGACGCCGACGGCTTCGCGCTGCTCTTCGAACGCCACGCCGACGCCCTCATCGCGCAGGCAGACGAGCTCCTCGCCCAGGCCCGCACAGCGGCCCCGACACTCGTCGCGCGGGTCAAGACCGACAACGGCGAGGTCGTCGTGGAACGCACCGCCGAAGGTTGGCGCATGCGCAACCCTGTCCCTGCCGCCCCCGTCCCCTGAGTAAGTCGCCCGGCTCTCCATGCGTCCGCCGCGCACCCTTGCCGCGGGCCGTCGAGCCAGGTGTCTTGCTCAATCCTGCCACCGTGCTATCGTCGTCGCGCCGTGGGCCCAGGGGCGGCCGGCACGCGAGCAACCGGGATCTCGACCGGGAAACGCGCGGATGAATCGATGCCGCCCGACACGACTTGCACCTGGGTCCGGCGCGCGTTGCCAGCTCCGGGTCGCTCTTGACCCCTCCGAACCGTAAAGAGCCCAAGCTTGACGTCGAACGCGAAAACCACGCAGGACCCGGCTCAGCGCTACCAGGTGATCAAGAAGATCGACGCCGGCGGCATGGCCGAGATCTTCCTCGCCAAGTCGCTCTCGATCCAGGGCATGGAGAAACACGTAGCGATCAAGCGCGTGTTGCCCTCGCTCACGAAAAACGCCAAGTTTATCGAGATGTTCCTCGATGAAGCGCGGCTGTCGATCGTGCTCAATCACGCCAACATCGTCCAGGTGTTCGACGTCAGCCAATCGGGTGGCACCTACTTCATCGTCATGGAGTTCGTGGACGGCTTCAACGTCCGCCACCTCTTCCAGCGCGCCTCCGAAATCGGCTACCGCATCCCGCCATCCATCGCCGCCTACATCATCATCGAGACCTGCAAAGGCCTCGAACACGCCCACACCAAGCGCGACCTCGAGGGCAAACACCTCCGCATCGTGCACCGCGACCTGTCGCCCCCCAACGTGCTCGTGTCGCGCTCGGGTGAGGTCAAGATCACCGACTTCGGCCTCGCCAAGGCCACTTCCCAGCTCACGAAGACCGACCCGGGTGTGGTCAAGGGCAAGTACTCCTACCTCTCGCCCGAGGTGACCGAAGGCAAACCCGCGGACCTGCGCGCCGACATCTTCGCCGCCGGCATCGTCTTGTGGGAGCTGCTCGCCAACCGCCGCCTCTTCTACGGCAAGACCGACGTCGAGACCGTCGACATGGTCCGCAAGGCCGAGGTCCCGACCCTCTCGAAGCTCAACCCGGAGGTCAGCCCGGAGCTCGAGGCCATCGTGGCCAAGGCGTTGGCCCGCGACCCCAAGAAACGTTACACCTCCGCTCGTGAGATGGGCGAGGAGCTCGCCGACATGCTGGCCAAGCAGGGCCAGAAGGCGACCGCCTTCGACCTCGCGCAGATGGTCGATCGCCTCTTCGGTCCCGCCGGCATGCCCGGCATTTCAGGGGCCGCGACCGAACACGCGAGCCAGCGCCAGGCGCGTATCGCCTCACTCGTCGACGAGGAGATCGCCAACCTCTCGATGCTCGGTTTCTCGCCCCAGGTCCGCGGGATCCAGGGAAGCGAGCCCATCGACCCGTCGGTTCTGCAGATTTCCCAGATCAACCGTCCACGCTTCGACTTGTCGGCAGTGTGGAGCAAGACCGGCACCCCTCGCGCCGTCGTCTCCGACGCCAAGGAGCGCGCGCCCACGCTGCGCGCCATGGAGGACGTCGGCGACCTCTCGGGGCTCGTGCGTATGCTCGAAGGCAGCGCCATCGGCGCGCTCGACTGGCCCGAACCCGGCGGCACCCCCAAGAGCGGCCGGCACCCCACCGTGGCTGGCCTCCCAGCGCAGACCGGCCAGGCCGTCGGCATGAGCAAAGGCCTCCTGTGGGGTCTCATCGCGCTCGTCGCCGTGGGTGTCGGTGTGGTCCTCGCCGTCGTCCTCCAGTAACGCATGGCCTTCAAGCGCACCGCCCTCGTGGCCTCGGCCCTCGCGAGCTTTCCCAGTCGGGTGGGTCCGGCAGGCCTGGCAATCATGGTCTTGGCCGCGGCCCTTGCCCCGACGGCGCACGCCCGCGAGATGGACGGCCGCTTCGGTATCGGCATCGAGCAGTCCCTGGGCGGCGCCAGCGGGCTCGCGATCCGCTACTTCACGGGCGAGAGCCTCGCCATCCAGGCGACCCTGGGCGTCGACATGACCATCGTGTCGGGCGACATCTCGGCCGGCGTCGCCGCCTCCGCCGGCCTCGCCTTCCAGCTCGCCCGCAGCGAGCACGCCCATCTCTCGGTCGGCGCCCGCCTCACGGTCGGCTATCGTAGCCTCGACGCCTTCCAGATCATCGACCCGACCGCGACCGAGAGCGACGTCCACGTCGCCATCGAGCTACCTATCGGCCTCGAGGTCTGGCTCGCCGACAACTTCAGCGTCGGCGCCGCCACCGGCATCCTCATCAACATCGTCCCGGAGGGCGGCTCCCAGCTCGACTCGACCGGTGTGGGCAGCGACGCCCCACCGGGCTCGGTCGGCATCGGAATCGGCGCCGGCTCGGTCACCGGCACCTTGTTCATTCTCTATTACTTCTGAGACCTTCTGGACTCGCCTCGTTCACTTCGGACGAGCGGCGAGCCCACGCACGACGGCGTCGGCCTGCAGCGGGAAGATCGTCTCGAGCGCCCCTTGCGCAAGGTCGAGCAGCTGGTCGAGCTCGGCGCGCGACATCGCCCGGCCCTCGCCCGTCGCCTGCACCTCGATGAGGTTCTTGTGCGCGTCGGTCACGACGTTCATGTCGACATCGGCCTTGGAATCGAGCGGATAGTCGAGGTCGAGCGCCAGCGCCCCACGCACGATCCCGACGCTGATGGCGGCCACGGGTGAGAGCAGGACGTCCCGCCCGACGGGGCCACCCGGCATCGGCACACCCGCCTCACTCCTCGCGATGAGGCGTTCGACCGCGAGGCGTGCGGCGACGTAGCCACCCGTGATCGACGCCGTGCGGGTTCCGCCGTCGGCCTCGAGCACATCGCAGTCGATGGTCAGCGTGCGCGCGCCGAGCTTGTCGAGGTCAAAGGCCGCGCGCAGGGCCCGACCGATGAGCCGCTGGATCTCCGTCTGGCGACCGTCCTGCTTGCCGATGGGCCGCTTCACCCGGCGCGGTGTGGAGCCCGGCAGCATACCGTATTCGGCCGTCAGCCAGCCGCCCCGCCCGACCCTGAAGGGGGGCACTTCCTCCTCCAGACTGGCCGTGCAGAGAATACGTGTCATCCCCTGCTCGATGAACACCGATGCAATCGGAGCATTCGAAAAATTTGGATTGATGACGATCGGGCGAAGCTCATTCCAGGGGCGTGACATAGACCTGACCTGTTCAACTGATTCGACTTGAGAATACGACCGCAACGGCTCGAACCGACACCGGGCGGTCATGGCAGCACCTTGGCACGACCCTCAGAAGGCGAAAACCGCTTCGAGCCAGGCGTGGCTTGTAGCCCGATAGAGCGCCGAGAGCCCGCCGCTTTCGGCCTCACCCCCGAAAACCAGTACCCCGAGCGTGAGCTGGAAGTCCTCGGTGGCCCGAACCGCGAGCCCGGACATGACATGATGGCTCACGCGCAGGAGCTCGAACCGGAGCTCGGTGTCGAGCCGCAAGAGCCCATCGAAGGCGAGCAAAAGCTCGAGCCGCAGGTCGAACCACACCTCGTCGGGACCGGCCCCGAGAAAGCGCCCGCTGGCCCCTGGCAGGTGTCGTCCGCCAAGTCCCGCGACCACATCGAAGTAGACCGTCGGGGCGGTCTGGAGCTCGAAGGCCCAGTCGATCCCGAGGTGGTGCTCGCTGACCGGGTCTGGACTGTCGACCCCGTCTGGCCTCCACACACGCCGGTCCACGAGCATGGCCCCTTCAGCCGTCAGCCGGACCGGGCCGAGCCGGGTCGACAGGTCGAGCCCCAACGCATGTTGCCGCTCATGGCCAGACGGCCCCGGAATGCGGTCCCGCCGCCACAGCCAACCCAGCCCCAGGTCAAGGTCACCGATCCGTTGGGTGAGCCGCACACCGACCTCACCCGAAGCGATGAAGTCCTGGCGTGGACCTTCGAAGTCTTCGATATCATCCACCCCCGCATCACGCAGGGCCGCCTCGGCCGAGTCACTCAGCGTCGGCGCGCTCTCGCCCAGGAGCGGCATCCTGGCCGCGACGAAGAACGGCACATAGACCGCCTCGAGCTGGCCCTGACCAAGGGCTAGACGCGCCGCCAGAGCCACCACCGGGAGCCGTTGCTCCTCGACGCGACCGACCGGCCCATCTCGCCAGTCGGCCGGCGACACCAGGTCAAAAGGCCGGGACAACGTCGTTCGCCCCCAACGCACGGTCTGCAGGCCCACCACCAGCTCTGGCCCCCCATCCGGCCGCCACGTAGCCGACAGCCGCCTCAGCTCGGTCTCGAGCAGCCCGACGACCGACTCGCCCTGCCCGCCCGGATTCGCGCCGGTACCCGACTCACCCTCGAATACGCGTAACCGATGCCGCAGCCGCCCCTCGATTGCGAATGACAGGCACTCGGAAAGCTCAGCGCTCATGCCGAGTTCCATGCTCGTTCGCGCCTCGACCACGGTCTCGCCCGGCGACCAGCTCAGATCCGCCGAGAGCCTCTCCGAGAGCCGCCCATAGAGCTTCACCGCCAGCGTCTTGGGCTCCGGCTCGGGCACCACTGTGGCTTCGTCCTCGACCACGAGGACCGGGAGCTCGCCGATTGCGACCTGCACCTGACGATCGTCCACCTGGTCGACGTCGACCGTATTGGCCACGTCGCCCCCCATAACAACTGGCGGCGCCCCGACGACGAACAGCAACGTCCATAGGAGGCTCATGCCTTGAGCCTCGCCTCGAGCTCTTCCATCGACTTTGGCCAGTCCTTTCCGAGCAGTCGCGAGAGCCCACGATCCGCGAGCGGCCGCCCCCCGGTCTGACACGTCGGGCAATAATTGGTCTCGTTGTCGGCGTATCGAATACGCATCACCCGCCCGCCGCAGCGTGGACACGGCAACCCGAAACGCCCATGCACCGCCATGCCTTCACGAAAGGCCGTGACCTTGACCGGAAAACCTTCGCCCACCTCGGCCCGCAGCTCGTCGGTCCAACGCGTCAACGTCGACCGCACCGACGTGTACAGGCGCCCGACCTCCTCGTCGCTGAGCCGTGTCGTCCAGACGATGGGCGACAACCTCGCATCCCACAGGATCTCGTCCGAGTAGGAGTTGCCGATCCCCGAGAAGATGTGTGGGTCGGTCAGCGCCCGCTTGAGCGTGTGGTTGTTACGTTTGAGCGCCGCCGCGAACGTTTCCGGCGTGGCCGTCAACGGCTCGAGGCCCTGGGGATCGAACTCGGCAACCGCTGCGGCCCCCCTGACGACGTGAAGCGAAGCCCGCTTCTTTGACGCCGCCTCGGTCAGGAACAAGGACAGGTGCTCGAAGTCGAAAGCGCATAGCCCGAGCTTGCCTGGAAGCGCCCCACCACGCGTCTTTGCCAGCTTGAGCCGACCCGCGATCATGAGGTGCAGCACCCAGAACAGGGAGTCCACCTCGCCCGGGTCGCGCTCCCACTCCCAGACCAGGCGTTTGCCAAGACGCTTCACGCCCATCAGACGCCGGCCCGCAGCCTCCTCGGGGCCCATCGTCGGGCTGCGCACGAGAAATGGGCTCGCCACCCGAACCGCCGCCAGTCGTTTGCCGGCGAACATCGCGTTGATGCGCTCGACGTAGACCTCGACATCGGGGAGCTCGGGCACGTCGACGCCCCAGGTCTACCGGGCCTCGACGCACTGCAACACCAACGCCCGCGTCTCGCTCGGCGTGCTGCATGTCTCCTGTAGCGGCCCCCAGATCCAAGGGCCTCCGCGCACATAGATGGTCGCCGTCTGGCCGGGGTCGATACGCGAACAGGTCGTCAGACGCTCACTCGGGCGCACAGCCTCCGCTTCTACGTGGCCATCCACCATCACCTCGGCCAGCGTCAGCTCACCCACACAGGTCGAGTCGAACGACACCTCGATGGGACAGGTCGCGCTCGAACAGCTCTCGACCTCGCAGCGGCACGGGGGCAGCTCCCCCTGCGAGCTGCCGGAGTCGCAGCCGCTCACCGGGATGGCCGCGAGCGCCGACAACACGGCAGCGGAGAAAACGCGTGCGTACAGGCGTCTCGGGCCCATGAACGCTGAGGTGGACGCTGAGGGAATCGCTGGCATCGCTGCGAGGTTCCCCACGTCGCCGCCGGTTTGTCAACGGGCAGCCCACGCGCCGCGCCCAATCCACCGCCTCCCCCGTGGCGCCGGTGCGACCACCCCTGCTTGCCGGCCCCGAGTCACGATGCTAACCTCTCGGCGTCCATTTTCCAGGACGCTCGTCCCAAGGAGACACCTCGATGCAGCGCCCCCTTGTCGCAATCGCCCCCGTCGCCCCAGCCCACAGCACCGTCTCGCCCCGCTCGAGCTGGCTCCGCGTGCTCACGGCTCCCGCCGCGATGGGTTTCGCCCTGGCCCTGACCCTGTTCGCGGGTGAGGCGAGCGCGGCCGACCAGTGGAAGGACAAGGGCAAGGAGTGCGACGCGAGCGTCTTCAAGTCGCCAGCCGACTCCGAAATCCCCGCGATTTCCAAGTGTTCCAAGGCGTGGGTCGCCTATCGAACCGACTACAAGGCGGTCAAGGGCGACTACAAGGACCGGGTCGTCATGGCCATGAAGCTGCTCTACGCCAAGGGCGACGAGGCCGACGCGGAGCGCTCGAAGGACATCCTGGCGCGCCTCGGCGTGAGCGACCTTCCGAATCGCAGTGGCGGCGCTACCACCGCGAAGGGCACCAAGCCCGCCGGCAAGGAGGCGCGTAAGCCCTTCAACCCGCCCGCCGCCGACAAGAAGCAGATCGCGGCCGCCGAGAAACACTTCAAGACCGGCTTCGCGGCCTACAAGAAGAAGGACATGGCCAAGGCCGCCGAGGCCTACGTCAAGATGGTGGAGGTCGCGCCAGGCTACGCCAAGGGGCACTTCAACGCCGCGTGTGCCTTCGCGCTGCAGAAGGACGAGCCCAACATGGCCAAGTACCTCATGAACCTGCGCGACATGGCGACCGCGGGCGACGCCGAAGCCGTCAAGATGATCGAGCTCGCGAAGACCGACGCCGACTTCGCCGAGTTCAAAGACGAGTCGAGCGAGTACAAACGCATCATCGGCTACGCCAAGATCAAGGTCATCAACCACCTTGGCGAGAAGGGTGAGGAGAACGTCGACAACCTCATGAGCTCCCTCAAGTCGCTCGGCTACGAGACCGCAATGAAGGACTCGGAGAAGAAGGTCTCGAAGTTCCCCATCATCTACTTCGCGGAGCACTCGAAGACCGCAGCCTTCATCACGAAGGAGCTCATCAGCCACCCGAAGGTCGAGACCAAGTACCTCGACAAGGAGAAGCTCTGCGGTGAGGACGGCTGCTTCGACGTGGTCGTGCAGTGGAACGACGAGGTGAAGGGCGACCCGAAGAAACACGTGGCCGACCCTAAGGACGCAGAGAAGAAGATTCAGGCTCTGGAGAAGAAGCAGGACGAAATCCTGAGCAAGCCGGACGAGGTCATCGACGAGGTCGACGAGGCCCTCGGCAAGCCAGAGGAGGTCACCGACAAGGCCGAGGAGATCCTCGAGAAGCCCGGGAAAGCCGTGGAGAAGGTCGAAAAGACCCTCGACAAGGTCAAGGGCGTCTTCTGAGTGAGTAGCGCCCCGAATCGACTTCGGGGTGTCGCAGCGGTCTCGGCATCTAGTGCCGGCCGAGGGCGCGCCCCCATCTGAACCATTGACGGAGCGCATTCGACGCGCGACAGTCCCGGCCTCGCGAGACCAGCCCCTTGCTGCGTCCCGAGGAGACGAGGTCCCCATGAACCAGCCACAGAGCGTGCTTCAGGCCATCTTCGGCGGACTCGGTGCCACCGAGCTCATCCTCATCCTGCTCATCGTGCTGCTCGTCTTCGGCGCCGGCAAGCTGCCGCAGATCGGCGAAGCCCTCGGCAAGAGCATCAAGAACTTCAAGTCCGCGACCAACAAGGGCAAGGAAGAGGTCGAGGTGACTCCCAAGGCCATCGAGGACAAGGACAAGTCCGCTCGCACCGTGGACGTCGAGACGCCGTCCGAGAAGAAGAACGCCTGAGCTTGCTCGCGGTTACGCGTGAGCTCACCTGGCTCGGGCTCGCGCGCATCACGGTGACGCCGACGTTCAGGCCTGCCGGAACGTCATCGCCCTGACCGCCTTGAATATCTTTGAGCAAGGCTACGTCCGCCCCCCGGTCGTTTGCGGTCGGAGCCCGCCTCAGGGGGTCAGGCCGCGACCGGAGAGACCTCAAGTTCTCCCTGTCGAGCAGGGAAAGAAGGTGCGCGATGCGAGCACGCGGCTGGTTGAGCGGAGTCATGGTCCTTGGCCTCGGAACGTCGGCCTGCGGCCACATCCCAGGCTACTACCCCGAGCCGGAAGAAGCCCCCGAGTCGGCGAAGTGGGCCCCGAAGTCGCCGCCCGCCCCACCACCTGAGGCGGCCGCCCGTCGCGCCGCTGACGACGGCGACACCCCGAACGAAGCGGACGCCGACCCGGCCGACGCAGACGCGACGCTCGACGAGGCTCAGCCCGATGAGCCGAGTGACGTGGGCGAAGCCGACGACAGCGCACCGCCCCCCTACACGCCACCGGCACCGCGCCCCCCGCGCTACTCTCCGCCGCCCGCCTGGGAGCCGACGCCCGAACCCACCAATCGGACTCAGCGCCCGACTCCAACACCTGAGCCGCCCGCCCGCCCTGCCATTCCCGAGCCCGCCGCTCCTACGCCGGCCGACGGGGTGCGCACCATCCGGCTCGACGCGGATACCTACTACCTCGTCGACAGCGCCCGTAACCTCTGCTTCTTGCGCCACAAAGAGTCGATGACCGCGGTCGATTGTGCGCGTGTTGCCGGCAATACCGGCAACGATGCCGCACCAAAGGCCCCTGCCCGCCCAGAGCCGGCTCCTCCCGTGCGAGAGCCGGTGCGGCCCGTCGAGCCCGAGCGTCTAGCCCCGCCGGCCCGAGCGCCAGCGAGCCCGACCCCGGATGAGACGGTGCGCTTCGAAGCGGCGTTCACCGACATCTTCTGCGACCGCAAGAGCCAGGACGACACCTCCCCAGAGGAGCGTATCCGGGCGCGCGGCCTGTCCGTCGACCGCTACGAGGCCATCGAGAGCTGGTGGGCTTCGGACGAGAACGCCTGGTTCACCCTCACCGGGCGTGCCGCCAAGGGCTGCCGCCGCTAGTGCTGCGGCGCATACGTAGTGAGCTGCGTCTGCGCGTCGCTTCGCGCCGGTCGCCTTGGGCGAGCCGCGGACTAGACGATCGGATTGGGGCTGCGCCCCCCAAGCCCCGCCGGCCCTAGTGCCGTGACCGAGGCATGATGACTCATGCCTCGCCTCCGTCCTTCGGACGTCGACCGCTTCGCGGGTCCCGGCTCTAGCCCGATTGGACAGGGGGTTGCGCATCCTTCGACCCCCGCGCCGCTTCGCGTCGCTGCTGGTGCTGCGACCGGATCGAAGCGCTCCGGTCGCAGCATTAGAACAGCGTCAGAGGCCGAGCTTTCGTAAGGCCTCGAAGTGTGTGCGTTGTTCCTCGGTGAGCTCTTTGGGCGTCTTCACCACGATGCGGGCCAGCAGGTCGCTGTGCCCGCCGTCCTTCTTGGGGAAGCCTTTGCCGCGCAAACGAAGCTTCTGACCAGCCGAAGCGCCCGCTGGGATCTTCAGGTCGTGCTTCTTGCCGTCGGGGGTCGTGAGCTCGATTGTGGTCCCGAGGACCACGTCGGTCAGCGACAGGTCGAGGTCGAGCTCGAGGTCGTCCCCCGCAAACCGATAGACCGGATGCGGCGCGACCTCGACCTTGATGAGCAGGTCGCCGGCCGCGCCCCCGCCCTGGCCCGGATGCCCCTTGCCGCGCACGCGCAACCGCGTCCCGGTGCGAGCCCCAGGAGGGATTCGGACCTTCACGTCCTGGTTGCCGACGACGACCTCGCGCTCGCCCCCATGGAAGGCCTCGTGGAAGGTCACGGTGAGCTCGGCTTCGGCGTCGCTGCCCGCGTTCGAAGCCCCGTTTGCGAACGGGTTGAAGCCGCGTTGCCCGCCGCCACCGCGCTGACCACGACCGAAGCCGCCGAACATCGAGCTGAAGTCGAAGCCGCGCTGGCCGCCCCCGCCTTGTCCGCCAGCGCCCATTTCCTCGAAAATCGAGCGAAAGTCGAAGTTCGAGAAGATGTCGTCATTGGAGAAGCGCTGACCGAAACCCTCGGCCCCGAACATATCGTATTGCTTACGCTTTTCGGGATCCGAGAGGACCGCATAGGCCTCGTTGATCTCCTTGAACTTGTCCTCGGCCTCTTTGGCGCTGTTGCGGTCGGGGTGGTACTGCATCGCGAGCTTGCGGAAGGCCTTCTTCAGGTCGTCCTGGCTCACGTCTTTCGAGACCCCGAGCAGCTTGTAGTAGTCTTTGGCCATGTTCTTTCCTCGGCTCTAGCGCGGTGACGACAGAGAGCCCGTGTCGCGTGTGGGGAGACACGCGCGACGCCCGTATCGTGTTCACGCCCGACCTGCAAGGCAAGCGCCTCGCGCGCCTTTGCTACGATTCGCCGATCAGCGGCCCCTCGCCTGACCTTCCCCACGCGGGTCGGCTGCGCCTTCGATGCGGCCGTCGGAGCGCCGCCAGATGGCCATGGCGTTGCCCATCGGCGAGACCTCGTTCATCGCGTGTCCACGTTTCTCCAGCAACGTCCGCGCTTCAGGCGAAAGCGCCTGCCGCTCGACGTCGAGGCGATCAGGGAACCACTGGTGGTGGATCCGCGGGCTGCCGACGGCCTCGGCGGCGTTGTAGCCGTCGTCGAGCATATGGATGAGCACCTGCAGCGTGGTCGAGATGATGCGTGAGCCGCCTGGGCTGCCAAACGCCCCCACGACCTTGCCGTCTTTGAGGACGAGCGTCGGCGTCATACTCGACAACGGGCGCTTGCCCGGTGCGACCGCGTTGCCCTCGTCCCCGACCAGCCCGAACGCATTGGGCACGCCGACCTGGACCGCGAAGTCATCCATCTCATTGTTGAGGACGACCCCGGTCGAACCCGCGACCTGGCCGTTACCAAAGCGGAGGTTGATGGTCTGGGTGACCGCGACCCCGTCGCCATTGGCCGTGAGCACGGCGAAGTGGCTCGTGTCGGGGCGGTCGGTCTTGACCTGCAGGGTCGAGAGCGACTTGGCCGGAGTCGCCTTCTTGGCCTTCTTGACGTCGGCCGCGAGCTTTTTCACGGCGTCGGCGCCGATGAAGCGGCTGTGGTCGACCGGGACGAAGTCGGGGTCTGCGAGCCCGATGGCGCGCATCGCAAAGGCCCGCTTCATGACCTCTGCCAGGACGTGTGCACGCTCGCCGGTGCGCGCTGCGGTCTTGGGCAGCGCTTCCAGGACCGAGAGCATCTGAACGAGGAGGAGGCCCCCCGAGCTCGGCGGCCCCATGCTGACGACGTCGTGACCACGATAGGTGCCGCGCACTGGCTCACGCTCGGCGATCTTGTATTTGAAGAGGTCGTCCTCGTTCCAGATCCCGCCCAGCTCACGCACGGCTCGTACGAGCTCACGCGCGGTCTTGCCGACGTAGAAGTCCTCGCCTTTGCTGCGCGCGATGCGCTCGAGCGTCTCTGCCAGGTCCTTTTGGACCAGGCGATCACCGACCGCTGGGACCTTCTCACCCGGCATGAAGACCCGACGCGCGTCGCCCTTGAAGCGCTCCGCCATCGACGCAATGGCCGCCTGTAGCCGCATCGACACCGGAAAACCGTCTCTTGCGAGCGCCACGGCCGGGGCGACCACCTCTTCGAAAGGGAGCTTGCCGAACTTCGCGTGCAAGGCCGCCATGCCCTTCACGAGGCCTGGGATCCCGGCGGCGCGGGCAGTCGCGGTGCTCTCCCCGGCGATGACCTGCCCGTTCTCGAGGAACATGTCGACGCTCGCAGCGCGTGGCGCAGTCTCCCGCATATCGAACGTCGTGATTGTCCCACCGACGCTCACCACGGCGAACCCGCCGCCGCCAAGCCCCGAGCTCCACGGCTCGACGACGGACAAGGCGAAGCTCACAGCCACCGCCGCGTCGACCGCGTTGCCACCCTTGGCGAGGACGCTCAGCCCGGCTTCGGTCGCGAGCGGGTGCGCGCTGGCCACCATCGCCTCGTCCCCGACCTCTGGCCCGGCGTACCATGCCAGAGCTGGCCCGGCCTCGACGAGCCCCACAACCATCGCCAGAACCGACAAAAGCCCGCTCGCCCGCCGCCGCTCAAAAGACCACACGATTACGCCTCCCATCATCTCCAGGTCCCTCCCCCAGCTGTTCATCCGCACACTCAGAGGCGACCTGATGGAAGCTCTGCTTTACAGCGCGGGGGCCAAGCCTATATTCCTTCCGCGTGCGCCGAAAGCCCTGGCCGACGTCAAAAGCGATCTCCTGATCCAGACTGACGGTCCATCTCGAACGACGCGCGCGCCGTCGGGTCAATCCCTCGACGACGCACCCCCGCGGGAGGTCATAAGCTCATCCATGGCAACCATCGACATCCGACATGCCCACAAGACGACCCTCGAGGACGCGCGCACGCGCACACGTAAGCTCCTCGACGCCTTCGCCGAAGAGAAGAAGGAGTTCATCAAGTCGCTCGAGTGGCTCGACGACACGAGCGCCGTGGCGCACGGGCGTGGCTTCGAAGGACGCTTCAAGCTCAACGAGCGCGAGCTGATGGTCGCCATCGACCTGGCGTTCCTGATGCGCCCCTTCAAGAGCAAGGTCGAGACGCGCCTCATCCAGCGCATCGTCGCCGAGTTCGGCGCCTGATTCCGGCTCTCCCACAGGTGCCAAGCACCCGCCGTTGTCCTCCTCGGCCCAGGCGTCAGAGACGACACACGCAATCTCTCCGATCGCCGCAGTCAATGGTCGGCGTCCTCCTGGTTGCGCTCGTTGCACTTTCGACCGCCTGCACCGAAGAAACGAGTGGGCTCGCGTGTCCGCTTCTCATGCCCGGGACGCTCGGCTTGCACCCCGACGGGGCCGCGCTGGAGGTGCCGACGGGTCCCCCGGGCGAGACCACCACGACCGTCTCCGGCGTTGCCGCGGCGGGCGCTCTGGTAGCCCACCCCATTTGGCTTGCCGCAGGCGAGTCCGTCTCGGTCGCAGCGAGCTCGGACGCCACCGTCGTCGCCATGGGGTACGGCCCCCGCGACACGTTTGGCGGCTTCCCACACTGTGAACAGCTCGAGTCGGGGCGCTCGGTCGCGGTGGTGCTCACGGCCGAGGCCGCCGGCGAGTTCGTTGTCCTCGTTGGCACAAGCGTCGATGCCGACAGCCTCGACTATCGCCTGACGGTGACATGCAAAGCCGGATGTGAGCCGCCCGCAGGTGAAGGCCCAGCCCCGCGTTGCGCGACCTTGTCCGAGCTCGGCTGCGGGGATGTCCGCTGCGACGGTGAGCTCGAGCACGACGAGGCCGGCTGCCTCACCTGCACCTGCCGTGTCGACGGTCTCTGCGGCCCCGACCGACGCGCCGGCCCTTCCGGAAGCTGTGTCCTGCCCGCTTGTGACTGCGAAGGTGGCGACCCGGTCTGCGGCGCTGACGGCACGACCTGGCCCAGCCGTTGTGCCGCGCTGTGTGCCCAGGTGCCGGTCGCCAAGGACGGTCCATGCGACATCGCCTGCCCTTCACTCGCCGCCTGCGAAGCGCCATGTTTTGGCCTCAGAAAGCTCGATACCGCCGGCTGTCCGAACTGTGAATGCGGCTCACGATTCCCAGATAACGCCTCGTCTTGTTTGGCATGCCCGCTCACCGAGGCGCCCGTGTGCGGCTCTGACGGGGTGACCTATCGCAACGCGTGTGTCGCCCGCTGCCATGGCGCCAGACTCCTGTACGCAGGGGCCTGCCGCGAGGGCTGCACGACGGCCCCGGCCGACTGCGCGCTCGACTGTGCGCATGGGCTTCGCCCGGTCGAAGGCGGGACCCACTGCCTGGCCTGCGCATGCGCCACGGTCACGTCGACCTGCAACACCGAAGCGGGCTCACCGGTCTGCGTCGCGCTGCCGGGCCCCATCGGCGAGACCACCGTCGGGTCGGCGTGCCTCGCTCTGGCCCTGGGGGTCAGTGGCGACGGCGCACGCTGGGGTGGATGCGGGGTGCGATGCGACGAGGACACGCCCTGCCCAGACGGGTCGCGCTGCGCCACGGCTGGTTTCCTCGAGGGCCGCTGCCTGCTGGACGAGACTGCCTGCGGGTGCCCGGCCATGCTCGACCCGGTCTGCGGCTTCGTCCCTGGCGAAGACACGAACGCGCTCGAGACCTTCGACAATGCGTGTCTGCTCCGCTGCCTGGGCGGCGCACTCGCCCACGAAGGCGCTTGCTGCGAGCCCGCGCCGAGCTGCGGCGAAGGCCTTGTCGCGCGCCTCGATACCCGCGGCTGCCCGTCCGACTGCCAACCCGCCAGCACCGTCGACTGCGCCGGCACGGCGGTCACGGGCCCCGCTTGTGGCGAAGACGGCACCGAAGCCGAGGGCTCCGCGTGTGAGGCTCACTTCCGCGGCGAGTCCGCCTTCCTGGAGCTGTGCCGATGAGGCCGCAACCTTCGCGGAACGCGCCCGGACGCTTGTGGTTCGCGGTCGCAACGACCTTGTTGCTCGTCGTTTTGACGCCGTCGCTCGGCTGCGAAGGTTATGCAGACCTGCCGCTCGACCTGCGCGAAAGCGGCGACCTCGACATCGTCTCGGTGCAACGTTTTTCGGAGGGACCAGGCAAGGTCGAGATCGTCCTCGCACCGCCCACCGATGCGACCGGCCCCTTCACGATCGTCGGGCATCCAGGGTCGCTCACCACGGGCGCGTCCGTCCTGACCTGGGCGCTCGGCGCCTGCGACCAGACCGCGGCGCCAGCGACCGGGCTGAGGCTCTGCCTCGCCGTCCAGTTCAACGACAACGCCGAAGTGGCGCCGCTCGTGCTCGGCCTCGTGCTCGAGTCGCGTGGGGATGGCCGACGCTTCACGTTGCTCGGCGCGGAGGGCGACCTGTGACGTGTGCACTGGGTCCAAGCGCGTCCGCGCTCATGGTGGTCTTGTTCGCCGCTGTCCTGGCCTCGCCTCCGTCACGGGCGGCAGGGCCTGCCACAACGGTCGACCCTGAGGCCGAGCTCGAACGAGCCGCGCGTTGCCTCCGACGCGCCGACTTCACTTGCGCCGAACACCACGCCAACCTCGTCCTCGGCGTCGGGGAAACCCTCACGACCGAGCTGCGACGCGAAGCGTTGGCCATCGCGACCGCCGCCATCGCGCGCGCTGCGACGCCCGGCGACGACGCGAGGGCTCAAGCCAAGTGTTCGGAACTACTCGCGGTCTGGCCGACCTATGAGCCACCTCCGGACGCCGATCCGCGGCTCGTCGCCGCCTGTGCGGCGGCACGTAAAGCGGCCATGGAGGCGCGGCTGCCGACCGTGCTCGATCCGGGCCCAGCTCCACTTCCCGAGCCCGCCGACGTCCTGCCCGACCCGGTCATCTACAAACCCGCGCGGCTCGACGATCTGCCACCCGAAGACAAACGTTTCTCGGTCGCGCTCGGCGCCGGGATCGCTATCCCCATCGGCGCTTCGGGCGACCGCTTCGAGCCAGGTGTGCAGGCCGCACTCGAGCTCCGTTATGCCTTCGATGAACAACTGGCCCTGTGGGTGGGCGGGGCGCTGGCACTCCTGCGGTTGTCTTCGGACCTGCCTGTCGAGCCGCACCAGGGGACGAGCCTGACCTCGTTCATGGCCGTGATGGGCCTCGAATACGCGCTGCCGGTCGCGAGCCAGGTCGAGCTCGTCACGGCCCTTGGCCTCGGGGTAGGCGGATTTGGCATCGCCGCCGCGGACGAAGCGATGGGGCTCGCCTTGGCTCCGCTCGTGGGCGCCCGTTACCTGGCGGCCGACAACCTATCGGTCAGACTCGACTTTTCGCCCACCTTCATCATCCCGGTCAACGGCATCGCGCCCGCGGGCCACCTCGCCTTCGTAGTGCGCGGCGAGGCCCGCTTCTAAGGCGGGCGCCGCTCAGACCGCCTGTTCGACGATCTGGAACTGGAGCTGAGGCGCCACCTGGTAGGCCACGACGGACTCGGCGCCTTCCTGCTTACGGGTGGTCGTGATGTAGTTGCGGTTCTTGCCGAGCAGCGCGCGCAGGCGCGAGATCGCGACCTTGACCTTGGTCTGGACGGTCGGCGTGAGCTCGGGCGAGTCCCACACCTCACGCGCCAGCTCGAGCATCGAGAAGCTCGTATCCGGGTTGCGCAAGAGGTGCAGAAGTAGTGGCATCATCACACGTTTTTGGCCGAGCGACACCACGCGACCGAAGTTGAGCACGAGCTGGTCGGGCACACACACCACGAACGAGCCGGGCCCCTTGGTCGCGATGAGTTGCTGGTAGTCGCTGCCCGACAGGCCCTGGCTCGAGGTGCGGGTGTGCAGGACGAAGGGGGCCCCATGAACGATGGCCGGGCGCCGCGATAGGCCCGACGGGGTGCGTGGACGTTCCTTCGGGCCGGTGACCGCGCGGGTGTCGACGCCGAGCTTCTCGAGCTCGACCTTGCAGACCTCGCGGGTCTTGTCGTTGCCGTGGCGCAGGCCGGCGATCCAGAGGGTGCGGATACGCCGCTCGGGGTCGACCTCGCCGCGGCCTGCAAATGACCAGGGCACCGCGAAGTGGCCGGCCTGGCTGACCTCGACGATGGACTCGACCGCCTTGACGACGGCATCGGTCTCGCCGTCGCCGTCGTCCACCCGGCGAGCCGCTGCTGCGCCCGACACGAGCCAGAGCCTCACCTCGTCGAAGCGCGCACCTACGCGCCGGTAGGCGTCTCGCGCCTGGTCGAGCGCGCGCCCGGGGCCCACGGCCGCGAGCTCCAGGGTCAGCGCCTGGGACCACCCTTCGAGGTGGCCGGTCGCGTCGGCGAGGCTCGTGCGTTTCTTGCGCAGGACGGCCTCGGCCGAGACGAGCTCGGCAACCACGTCGGAGGCCTCGAGGATCTTGTCGAGCGAGTCGCTGACCTCGTCGCTCGACTGGGCGAGGCGTGCGATGAGGAGAGACGCCAGGAAGGCGGCATTGGACGCGGCAGACCCGGCGGTCGCCCCGTTTGGGTTTGGCTCGGCCCCGTCGCGCGCAGCTTTTCGGAGCTCACGCAGGCTATCGAGGCATGCCGTGAGGTCGCCGGTCTTGAGCAGGCCGACGAGCGGGCGGGCCACCGCTGCGATGCCCGCTGTTCCGCTGAGGGACAGCTCTTCCAGCTGGGTCTTGTCGCCCGCGGACGCCGCATAGAGCAGCATGTGCAGCTCGAACTCGAGGAGCGTCGCCGCGAGTCGCGCGTTCGCGCCGTCCGACGCCAGGCGGGTCTTGAGAAGGCTGCGAGCGAGGGCTTGCGCCTCGCGCGCCTTCTCCCAGCTCGCCGACTCACGCGAGATACGCGCGAGCATGATGGTCATGCGCAGCTCGAGGGCGTCGAGCTCGCGCTGGTTTTCGCCCTGGGCAAGGCCGCGTCGGCTCGATTGGCCGGCCTGATCCAAGCCGCGCTGCAAAAACGAGCGCGCGTCGACGTAGTCGCCGCGGGCGCGAGCGGACAAGGCCTGCGCCTCGGCGAGCCGTGGCTGCCAGCGCCACAAAACGTTCTCACGTTTCTCGAAGGCGAGCTTTTCGCGCGCCCGGTCAAGGCAGGTCCGCGCGGCATCGACCTCGGCCCGGCGCGCATGAGCGAGGCCGGCGATGATGTCCACCCAGAACGGCGGATTAGGGTCGGACTCGAAGGTGGCAGCCCAGCCGAGCAGCCTGTCGTCCTCGCCCCTGTCGGCGAGCTCGAGCTCGAGGCGGGGGCCATGCTTCGAGAGGATGTCGACGAGGCGTTCACGCTCGCCCGAGGCGGCAAAGAGGTCGACGAGCTCAGGGCCGGGGTTCTTGTCGCGCGCGATGAGGAGCTCACCGGCTCTACGGTTGGCCTCGAGCCAACCGGCGTGGTCCTTTTCGCGGAATCGTTCACTCAAGACCACGCGGGCACCTGCGGGCACCGTGAAGACCGAAGGGTCGCCAGCGCCCTCCACCAGCAGCCCGCTTTTCACCAGATCCTCGAGCGATTTCGAGATGATGGTGGGTTCGAGCCGAATGAGACGCCGGCGCGCGTCCGCGGAGCCGGGGACATCGCCGGTCACGAGCGCCTGGATGAACGAGCGCGAGAACGAGCTGACCACCGAGGCGATCTGCAACGTGTATCGGGCTTCGCTGCGCTCGTGTGAGAGGGCTTCGTCGACGATGGGCGCAAAGACACGCGCGAGCTCGGCCTTGGGGACCTCGAGGGCACCTGAGGCGCGAATTCGCGCGGCGACGATGGCGGGCCAGCCGCCGGTCTCGGAATCGAGTCGGCGGGCCAGGGCTCGCAGCGAGGTGCCGCCGCCCGCCGCCTTGAGGTCAGGCTTGGATTCCGGCCGGGCGCTGTCGGATTCGGCCGCGAGGAGCTGCTCGATCTCGCCGAGGTTGAAGCCGAGGGCTGCTGGCCCGACCAGAGAGGTCGGCTCGGGCATCAGCTCGGGCTGTGGCACACGCGCCGTGAGGACGACCCTGAAGCCGCTGACCCGCTCGGTCACGACCCGCCGCACGAGATCCCAGACGGGTCCGCGCGGGAGGCGCTCAGCCTCGTCGAAGCCGATGACGAGCTGGTCTGCCCCCAGGGCTTCACGGATGCGCTGGAACACCTCGACCGGGTTGTCGCCGCTGCGGAGACCGGCAGCGGCACGAACGGCCCCGACGGCCGCGCCCGGATAGGCTTTGCGAAGCCCTTGCGAGAGTGCGTCGACAAAGAGCGCCGGATGGCCCTCGGTGGCACCCAGCGAAACGGGGACGAGGCGGAGGTCGCTCCGCGCGGCGGCCTCGAGCAGCACGCTCTTGCCCCAGCCGGCCGGAGCGTAGACAGCGATCGAGTCCCCACCCGAGCGGAGACTTTCGATGAGACGGATTCGGGAGAGATTCGACATCGCCGCGCACCGACGTCCTTTATGAAGTGATCAACACGCGACCACGCAAGATCGCGTTACGATAGGGGGGCCGGTCAAGTTATTGGAATGACCGCGGGACGGATAGCGTCCGGAGTTTTGACCTGAGGTCAGGATTCGAGTTCGCCTGTGGTGAAAGAGACCACAAGCCCGGAGGGGTCGTAAAGACCTGGCCCGTAGCGGGTTACAATCTCTGCCAGGCCCACCCGTGTGAAATAACACAATAATCGGGGTTCGGCTTTGTGCCACGGGCCCGAGCCTCCCTGACTCGGTTCGAAACTCGTTGAGCGCCGGTGCTGACGATGTCCACGAACGAGACACCTGTCCTCCATGGTGTCCGGGCGCGTCCTTCAGCTTCCAGGCAAATACGAGCTTGGTCGTATCGCCTCGATCACACAGGGGTTCGTCTCGGAATCGGACCGATGGTGACTCGACTCTGGACGGATGATCTCCCTCCGTTTGCAACGCTCGCCCGGCTATCGACGGGGCAGGAATCCGACTCGGCCCCGGGTCCTATCCTCTGCGGAGGAAAATCTTTGGAGCGTCACGACTTACTCGGCCAGCGGGTCGCAGTCGAACGCGATGTCGAAGCTCCCGGTTACGGCGCCAGGACCGTCGATGACAGCGTAGTACTTCGTGCCGGCCTCGGCCTCGAACCAGAGGTCACCCGTGGCCATGCCGATGCAGTCGCGTGGGGTGCAGCCGCGCCCCGTCTCGCGCAGGAGATGGAGCGTCAAGCCGGCAGAGGTCTGGAAGCCGAGGCGCACTGTGCCGGAGAAGGTCGGCTGGAACTTGTAGACGACCTCTTTGGAGGTCTGCGGAACGGGGTTGCACGAGTAGTGGATCGAGCGGCTCTTGCCGCCGCCCGTACCGAGCCCCTGACTGAAGTTGCAGTAGCTGTAGCCGGTTGGGACTTCACACGCTTGCAGGCAGGCCGGGTCGCTATCGCAGTCGAGGTCGGCGCAGTCGGTCTTGGTGTCGGAGTCGTCGTCGATGCCGTTGTCGCACAGCCCGACTTCGTCGTCGGGCGGCCGAACGCAGCCGTCGATGTTGTCGCAGTCCCTGTCGTCGCAGTCGGTCTGGCCATCGCCGTCCTCGTCGAGGCCGTTGCTGCAGCGGTCCTCGCGGATCAGGTTGCACGTCGAGCGCATTGACGCCGTGGCGGCGCCGGTCTCTTCGACGGCGATGGCGTAGTCGACACCAGCGACGGCGTTGAAAAAGGCCTGGGTCGCGGACCCGACGAGGCAGGTGTCGCCCTCGCACGAGTCGGCGTCGAGGACCCAGAAGCGCGAGACCCCTGCCCCAGCTTCGAGGCGTGTGCGCCCAGCACCGTTGAAGCGCAAGACGCGTACAGGCGCGCCGGTGGACGCCGGGCACGCGCCCAACGCATCGAAGGCAGGGCGGGTGCCGGGGTCGGTGGTGGACCAGGTCGACTGCATGTCGCACGCCACAACGAGCGGCGAGTCGCAGGAGCAGAGCGAACGTGTCTCGCAGGCGCCGGTCGCGGGGTCGCACGAAGCTTCGACGCACGGGTCGCCGCCATTGGAGCAGACCACGGCCTGGCTCGGGTCGGGGCGACAGCCGTAGTCGACGCAGCGAACAGGTCCACCGCAGAGGTCGTCCGAGCTCAGGCCGACACAGTCGTCATTGGTGAGACACGAGCGCACCGGTCCTGTGTCCGTGGGAACGTCGGTGATGTCGGCCGTGTCCACCACGGAGTCCGTCACGACGGAAGTTTCCGAAATAATAGTGGTATCCGACGGAGCGGTGTCGGGGGCGACGGTCGAATCGACCAGATCGGTGTCAGGGACCGTGTCATCGGGCAGGTCGCTGTCGAGCAGCGGGTCGTCGAGGTCGGTCGCAGTGTCCTGCGAGGTCGCGGTGTCGTCGTCGGCCGGGCCGAGGCCGGATTTGGTCGCGCCAAGCGGGCCAGACTCGAAGCACCCGCCAAGAGCGATAACCAGGCCGGCGAGGAAGCCGGTGATTTGTAGGGAGCTGCCCGACATCGAGGGCACCATAGCCACGGTGCGCAGTGGAGTCACGAACCTTGGCGTGAGCAGAAGTCCACAGCTCGCTTCGGTCGCCTCCCCTTCACCCCTTCACCGGCAGGTGGACCCGGAAGGCGACCTCGTCCAAGATGGCTGCATGGCACGTGCTGCAAGAACCAAGACAGGCATCTATCGCGGAGGCCGCGATGATGCGCCTATCTCGTCCAAGGCGCGTGTGGTGTCGGTCCACGACGCCTCGCATCCGATTGCACGCGCCATCGCCATTCACCTCGCGGACCGCGGGCAGGCAGTGTTGGCGTGTGGCAGCGACCCGATGGCGCTCATGGACCTGCCGCGCGAGACCGCGATGGGCGGCCTCATCGAGGTGACCAGCGCGTTGCCGGGTCAACGCCGCGAACGCGCCCTCGACCTCTTCGGGCGCCTCGACGCGACAGTGGCCGTGGCCGAGGTCGACGTGACGGAGCTCTGGGGCCCCTTCGAACAGATGAACCCCGGCCATGCCCTGGCCACGGGGCTCGTCGCCCCGACCATCTTCGCTCACGAGATGGCGCAGGCGCTGGTGGCGGCCGGGGCCCGCCCCGAAGACCGTCATGGGCGGCTGGTGCTCGTCAATGCCATGCCAGGCCTGCCCTTTGGGGCAGCGACCGCGGCGGCACGGGCAGGGCTCGATGGGCTCTTCGAAGCGCTGCGCATCGAGCTCGCGATCCTCGGCCTCGAGGTGGTGATAGTGAGCCCAGAGATCGTGGTCGCGCCGCCGCCTGCGCCGTTGCCGGCCGAGACCCTCGACCTCGCGCTGCAGAAGCTGCCCGAAGGCGGTCCCCGACGGGTCCTGGGGCCGCCGCTCAAGGCTTTGTTGTCGCGCGCAGTGTCACACCACGAGGTCGCGGAGGCCGTCATGCACGCCCTTACGGACCCGAAGCCAAAGCCGAGGATGGTCCCGCGCTCAGGTGGTCGACTCCTGGGTGTACGAGCCAACCGGGCTCTGGCGCGAACGGCGCAGCGCAAACGCCCTTGAAGTCAGGGCGCCGCGCGACCGATCAAGGGACGCAGACGTCGCGAGGGCTGCCCGTGGTGAAGCCGCAAGCGAAGCTCGACGGGCAGTCCGCGTTGGAGAAGCAGGCCCGCATGCAGCGCTGGCTCGTCGTGGTGACGCAGGAGCCACCAAAGGGGCAGAAGTCGTCAGCGCCGCAGACCGTAGCGCAATAGCCGTTTGCATTCGAGGGCTTGATGCATGTTCCGCCCGGGCACTGGGCGTCGCCATTACAGGTCGCGCGCGGGGTCGCGGCGCGGCTCAGCGCACACGCGTAGCGGCCCTGACCGCTGTCCGAGACGGGGATTCCAAACGCGCAGGTCAAGCCAGCGACGGTGTTGCAGCTCGTGTCGTTGGAGCCCGAGCAAGAGGGGCGGCACCAGGCCTGGTTCGGGTCCTTGCCTTCGGTGACGCAGTGGGCCGAGCCCGAGCAGCTGCGGCCCGCATTGCAAGGCTGTGAACAGATTCCGACGCGGCTCTCGGCGGTGACCTGGCAGAACTCGGCGCCGTTGCAGTCGGTGGCGACGGAGCTCGTGAAACAAGGCGCCTGGGTCTGGGAGCACCGGCCCTCGCCGAGCACCTGACAGGTGCCCGAGTCGCACTCGAAGTCGGTGCGACACGTGGCGCCGAGCGCCTTGCCTTCGACACCTGAGATACACACGTCGACCGGCGTGTTGTTGATGCCCGACAACACGCCGCAGCGCCGCTCGGCCCCGGGCTCGCTGTCGCAGTCCGCGGTGGTCGAACAGGTCGCGAGACAGCTTGGGACACCGTCAACCCGGACGCAGGTGGAGCCTGCCCCACACGCGATGTCGGGGCAGCCGAGCGAGGCGCAATAGCCGCCCGGGAAGGCCGCGAGGCATGCGGCCGGGCCGGCGCAATCCGTCGGGTCCTGGCAGGTGTGGCCGGTGGTGCCCGCACCGACGTCGATGGCGATACAAACCGGGGCGAGGCCCGATGCGGTCGGCAGGGGCTTGCATTGCTGATCTGGGCTGTCGCATGTCCCTGCGGGACAGTCCTTGACACAGATCGAGTTGCCGAGCAGCGGCAGGCATGTCTCGCCGGTCGGACAGCCTTCGATGTCGCAGTCGAGGCGTGTACAATACCCGCCCGTCCAGTCGAGGCAGGTCCCGCCTTCGCAGTCGGCGTTGCGTGAACAGGGGCTGCCGGTGGGCCGGGTGGTCGGGCCGACCTCGAGGTCGGAAGTGGTGTCCGATGGGACCGTTTCGTTGGACGTATCGGTCAGGGTCTCGGGTAGGACAGTGTCCGACAGGTCGGTGTCGGGAACCGCAGCGTCGGGCAATGCCGTGTCGGGCTCGTCGAGCGGGAGGCAGTCGCTGCCTTCGGGACGGGTGCCTGGCGGGCACTCGACGATGGTGACGGTGTCGCCGCAGGCGAGGAGGGCGACCGCCAGCCCGGCGACGCGGAGGAGCGCGCGTGTAGGCGTAGGCGACGCGACAGGCGCCAGAGGAGTGGGCGCGGTGACGGTATTTGCGGAGTGCGGCGACATCCGGCAGAAGGTAGTGGAATCGGGCCGCAAGCGGAAGCGCGTCGAACAAGCGAGACGCGACGCCGAACCACGCGGGACCGTTCCGACTGCACGAGGCGCGACGCGATGCCCAACGAGATGAGACGATTGAGAGTCACGAGCCGGGCCGCTCAGGCGGGGATGCGGCACCTGGCGTTGGTGCTCGCCTTCGCGGCGGCGGGCTGCGGCGACGATGGTGGGGCGAACCCAGGCGGCGACACCGTCCAGGCCGAGCCCCAAGCCCTCGGAGCCTCTTGCCGCGAGGACGGCGACTGCATCTCCCGGCTCTGCATGAAGTCGCAGTACGGAACACCGTTTTGCACACGTCCATGCACCTCGGAGTGGGAGCCCTGCCCCGCTGGTGAGGACGCCGCTACGGGTGAGGCCCTGTGTGTCAGCTACGAAGACCCGCCCAACCCGGAGGCCCCCGCCTTCGAAGGTGAGCTGAGCCGATTCTGTGTCCCGCGATGCGTCGACGTGCGCGAGTGCGCTGGCGTGGACGCGTCCTGGGAGACCTGCGATGTCCCCAAGTGGCTCGGCGACCCGCTGTTTCCGGCCCTGGGCAGCATCCGGGTGTGCCAGTCACCGTCGTTTCACGGCAAGGTCCCCGTCGATCCGCAGCTCTGCGACTGGGAGCGCACCATCAAGCCCGCGAACACCAACGAGGCCAACCTGTGCCGGGCCTATTGCAGCTACCTCGACCGCTGCAAGGAGCTGACGAGCGAGAGCGACACCAAGTGCTGCGAGTGGGGGTGCTTCAACCGCATCGTCATCGAGGACACCGTCCAGGCCGGCTGGCGCGACTCGATACGCTGCTACATCGACAACCACGCGGCGTTTCCAGACTCAGGTCCGCGCAACTCGTGCACCGAGCCACCGGTCGAGTGCGGCGGCAACCCCATCGACCCGACCCCACCGGCAGCGCGCCCATGAGGCAACGTAGGTGCCGTCAGGCGAGAGGGCGGCGGCGGGTGTAAACCGCGAGGAGTCCAAGCGCGGCGAGGACACCAAAGAGTGTCGAGTACCCGCCGGTTGAGCAACCCATGGCCATGAGCTCGCCGTCGTCGTCGAGCGCGTTGAGCTCAGGGTTCGATGCCGGGTCGGACGAGTCGAAGCGCGACGGGTCGAGCTCGCCTGGCCCCCCTGCCCCGGGGCCGGCGCCCTGGCTGACGGTGGCCGTGGTCGGCAGCTCGCAGTAGAGGATGCTCGAGGAGACCGAGACGCAGCGCCAGTCGGTTGGGACCGCGCTGAGCGAACCGATACGAATCGACTGGCCGCACTCGACGCCGCCGTTGGGAAGCTCGACGCAGCGGGTCCCGTCGCTTTCGAAGGTGGCCTTGCGCTCGTGCACAGACTTACGCTTCACGCTCTCCTGCGGGCAATGCTCGGGGTTGGGCTTGCCAACCGTCA
This sequence comes from uncultured Myxococcia bacterium, assembly GCA_942493285.1. GTDB lineage: Bacteria > Myxococcota_A > UBA9042 > PHBI01 > PHBI01 > WYBB01. The sequence continues at coordinate 1,551,421 of OW818691.1, read as the reverse complement.
CGATGATGCCGGCGTGGGCCGTGCTGGTTCCAAAGCTCAAGGCGACAAACGCCGAGAGCAGGAAGGTCGTAATGATCTTGAGTGCTTGCATATTCTCAGTTCCCGCTTTGGCTCGAGCTGCCGGCCACAGGGGCCGCGAGCCGGGCGAAGGAGCGATTGGGCAGCACCGCGAAGGCCAGTGCGCCTGAAGCTGCGTCCGGCGGGGTGGCCGGCGCGAGGTCGAGCGTGTCCACGAACCGCTCGAGGAGGTCGCCGATTTCCTGGGCGACCTCGGGGTCGGTGCGCATCTCGGCTACCCAGAGGTAGTTCGAGCGTGTGTCGGGCGAGAGGCTCCGGGCGGTGGCTGCCGCTTGGAGCACTGCGAGGAGCTGGCCGCGGAAGTCTTCGGCCGCTTCGGTCTTCTTCGGCTTCGCGGCGTGCTCCATGTCGGAGAAAGAGAAGAAGACCGAGAATCGTTCGCTCCGGTCGCTCTCCGGGCGGTTGGCCAGGGCCACCACGGCCGGGAAGAGGTCGCGTTCGGCCGCGGCGATGAGGCGCGTCATGGCCGCCTTGTCGCCGAGCTTGCCAAGCGCCCTGGCGGATAGCGGGGCGCCCCCGAAGTCTTTGTCCTGGAGCCGGCGCAGCACGAGGTCGCGCAGGTAGCTCGACATGCCCTCGCGCCGCTCGTAGAAGGCCGGCACGAGCTCGAAGCCAGCCCCCTCGGCTACGCGACGCACAAGGTTCTTGCCGACGAGACGCGCGATACGCTTCTCGACTGCAGGGATGTTCGGCAGGCGCAGTGAGGTCGCGGCCTGTGTGGCCGATGTCGGACCCGAACCGATCGCGAGCAGCAGCTCCCACTCATCACGCACCAGCTCCCAGGCCAGCTCGTCGTTGACGCGCACAGGAGCGCTCTCGTTTGTCGACTGGCCCGCGTCTTCCCCGGAGCGACCAACGCGCAGCTCACCCTGACCGTCGGCATGGTTGGCCTCGGCTCGTGGTGTGCTGGTCATGGAAGGGCTAGGCGTCATCGGTCGGTGATCGTCTCAGGCGGTGGGAGGTGGCAGCGAAAGGTGTGGGGCGCGGATGCGGCCGCTGAGGCCGTCAGGTCTCGCGCTGGAACACGCGGTTGTAGAAGGCCCATGCGACGCTCTTGGTGGGGCGCATGAAGCCCTCTTCCCCGAAGAAGCGACGGAAGTCCGCCTGCGTGGTTGCGCCCGTGAGCAGCCACATCGCAGCGCGCTGGACGTCCTCGGCCTTGGTCATGATGTTGCGGTAGCTCTTCGGGACGCCGTGAACGCTCTCGCAGACTTCGCGCAGCACTTCGACCTCACGGCGGAGCACTTCGGGGGAGATGTCGTGGAGCTCGGCGAGCTGGGCGATGAGCGTCGCGGTCTGCGGGTCGGTGAGCTCGGGCGCCTCGAACTGGCTTGCGACGAGGGCCGCGTCATGGCGGCGGCGGGCTTCGTCGGTCTGGCCGAAGGTACGCTCGAGGTAGGGTCGGACGTGCTCGCTCATGAGCTTGAGCGGCAGCTCGCCCTCGGCGAGCGCCTCGAAGACCACGTCGCGCACGATGTCGCGGAGGCGGCGCACGCTCGACAGGCTTGTCTCACGAATGGCTTCGGCCACGTCGGCCTTGGCCTGGCGCGAGAAGCCCGCGCATTCCCCGAGGACCTGCTCTTCGGCGAGCGCCCCATAGAAGTGATCGACGAGCTCCCAGATGTCCTCGTCACGCTCATGCAGGGGCTTCAAACGAATCGAAGTGGCCGGCCGGGAGTCGAGCGTTCCCTGCTCGCCGTCCTTGTCCGTCACGGCGATGAGGAGTGTGTCGCTGCCGCGATCACGCATCACACGGGTGACCTGGGCGCGGCGGGCCGGGTCGAGCTCACCGAAACGCTCGAACACCAGGGTGCCACCACGAGCCTCGTCGACGGCGCGACCGACGGCGGCCTCGAGCCGGTCGACGGGTTCGTCGCAGCGGAAGGTGCTGATGTTCCCGGTTCGGCCGAGCGCGGAACGCGCGACCTCGTGGGCGGCGGAGACGACCTTGTGCTTGCCCGTGCCCGGCAACCCGATGACCTCGATAGCGTCCTGGCCCTGGCGCAAGACGATCTTGGCCCGCAGGTCCTTGACGAGCCGCTCACGCAGTCGTTGGCCCACGATGCCAGCTCGGTCGAGTGCCGTGATGACGGCGTCCTCGGAGCCAGGGATGGTGGCGGCATCGCGACCTGACGCGACGAAAGCGCCAATGGTCGGGTTGGGAGTGGAGCTGAGCATTACGCCTCCTCGAGCTCGAGCGTGACCGCCGTTTGAGAAACCGAACGCCCCGGTTGGATCGTTCTGGTCCGACGGTCTGTTGGAAGCCCGCCTCGCACTTGTCGCAGCGCGAGTTGGCGGACTCTGCCCAAGACCAAGCTAGAAGACAAGGTCTCGGACCGACAAGTTCGCTATGGCGAATGGGGTGATGCGGTTACCTGCGGATGCCGGAACCTCAATCGCGCCGCGGGGATCACCAAGGCTGCCAAGAGGCCTGGTTCGGATTCCCGAACCGCTTGCTTTGGAAGGCTTTGGCTTGGTTTGACCGACCGATTCCGTCAGGCGAGTGACCGCTTGTTGAGCAGCAGGGTCAGCGCCCGTTCGAGCTCGTCCCGGCCACTATCGTTATTCAGGACCTCGTCGACCGCGCGCCAGGTCGCTGCGAGCTGCTGGGTGGTGGGGTCGGTCGAGGTCGTCTCGCGGTCCTCAAGAGCGCAGAACTGCTCGAACGTGGTCGGGTCGCCTTGACGGTCACGCTTCAAGAGGCGCTCGAAACGAAGCTCGCGGCGCGCGTCCACCCCGACCAGGAAGAAGCCCGGGAGGAGCTTCAAGACCTCGACCTCGGCCGGGTTACGGATCGAGTCGACGATGTGGTCACCGCCATCGAGCAGGCGATCGCGGATCATGATGGCGAGCGCTGCCGGCCCATGTTCGCGGCGGAGCGAATTGCCGACCTCGGTCAGGTTCTCTCGGCTCTCGGCTATCTCGCGGGCTTTGAGCTCCTCGCGGATCACGTCGGAGAGGGAGTGGTAGGAGAACCCGCGCTGAGCCAGCAACTCGGCAACGGTCCCTTTGCCTGCCGCGAACTTGCCGGTGAGGCCGACGATGACGCCGGCGCGGGGCGAGGTGGTGGATTCGGTCATGGTGGCTGCTCCGGGGAGGTGTGCGCGCGGGTGCCGGGATTCAGGGGCGCTCGGCCGTGATGAAATACCACACGGCGGTGAGCGGCAACGCAGGATCGACACGTTGCCGGAGGCCCGCGATGAGCTCGGCGGCGCGGCCCTTGTCCTTTGTATGGCAGAGGCCCTCGGCGACCACCGGCATGGCGAGCCAGTCGATGTACTCACCGACGGTCCAGGGGCGTTCCCAGAGGTGCAGCTCGACGTTGTTCCAGCCCGCCAGGCGCAGCGCGTCGGCGAAGCGGTGCCGATCGCCAAGCGCCTTGTCGGGGGAGGCGGCTGCCGCATCGGGGCCGGGCGGATCGATCGAGAGATCGGCACGAACGGCGGTCAGAGCGGTCGCGACCGCGATGGCGGGCTCGCTTTGGAGGTGGTCGACATAGCCGAGGTATTCGGCCGGAATCGAGAGCCCAAGTCGCCCGCCCACGGCGGCTGAGCGCAGCAGATTGTCGAACGCTTCCGACAGGTCGGGCACGAGCCAGATACACGCATTGGCGATGAGGCGGGTGAAGCCGCCTTCATAGGCAGCTGTCCAGGCGAGAGCGCGGGCACCGCCGGCCTGGAAACGCGCTCGGTCGTCGCGAGTCGTCTCGAGCATGTGGTTGAGCATACGTGGGGCCGCATCGACGCCGAAGTAGCGGCCCTGAGGACCGAGTCGCGAGAGGATCTCGCGCGTCGTCTCGCCGGTGCCGAAGCCGAGCTCACCGACGAAGGCGTCGGTGGGAATGCCGACGAGCTCGCAGAGGGCGGCCGAGCTCTCGCGGTAGTGGCCCGACGTCTCGCAGAAGCTTTTGTAGGCTTCGGCCTGGGCCTCTTCGTCCCAAGGGCCGAATGGCTCGAACGCCGAGTCGAGGCCGGCGGACATCTCCATCGCGACCTCGTAGACGTCCAGAGCGCGTTCCGGGCGGTCGAAACGCGGCTTGTGGAAGAGCAGGACTGCTTCGTCGGCGACCGCTTCGCGGATGAAGTCGAGCCCGAAGTCCGGGTTCTTGACGAGCTCGTCGAGGCGGCGGGGCGACTTCATGTGGAAGATGAGGGCGTTGAGGCGGGTGACGAGCGGCAGGTAGACCGGGCGCTCGCGGCCAGGACCCATGTAACAGTACCACACCGAGGTCGTGTTCTTGCCCTTGAAGGTCTTGGCTTCGCCGGGGCGGGTGCGGCGCAGCTCGTCGTTCCACTTGGCGTCAAAGGGCAGCGGCGTGCGCTTCAGGTAGGGATTCCAGGCGACCTCGTATTCGGAGAACACGGCCGGGTCGTCTGGCACGTACCGACGAGCGAGACGGTAGTGCCAGCGTTGAGACGCAGCTGCCGGGTCGCTGGACTGCCACGCACCCGCGGCGACCTGCATCCAGCCGAGGTAGGCGTAGCCAAGCCATGGCACCTCGTCCGCTCGAGCTGAGTCTTCACCCACCGCGATGAGCTGGTCGATGATGCCCGCGCTCCGGACGGGTTGGGCCAGGACGCGGCGCGCGACCGGCATCATGCCTTCCACGGCGGCGCCCAGCGCCGGGTGGAGGGCGTAGGCGCGGCGAACGAGCGCGAGGGCGCGCATGTCTCGAAGGACGGCAGGCTCGCGGGTCGGATCGGAGACGGGGCAATAACCCAACGCGAAAGCGGCGGCGGCCCCCGGCGCCGACACGAAGAGTCGGGGTGTCGGGGAGACGGCCAAGCGAGCCATGGTGTCGCTGAGCGTGTCGGCGGCCACCTGGTCGGGATCGGCTGCGGTGCGGGCGGTGGCGATGGCGTCGGCGAGCGAGCGCAGGGCGGTGTCGGTCTCGGTGTGGGGAGTCAGGGCGTCGGCCTGCGAGATGCGCCAGGCCACATCCTGGAGGGTGCGGACTGCGCGTTGTCGAGGGTCGAACGGTGCCGGCGGTGCGTCGTCGAGGACGGCGGCGAGGGCGTGAGCGGCGCGGGCCTCGAACTCTTCGGGGGTGCGCGCAAAGTCGGTGCCCGGCTGGAGGCAGAGCTCGATAAAGCGCTGGTAGGTCGGGCTCATGAGGCGCGGGAGGTGCGTCTTGGCGTACTCGCAGGCTTCGCCAAAGCCGAGGTAGGCATCGGTGGGTTCGACCAGGTCGCCTTCATAGACACCCTGACGGTAGGCGTAGATCTCGTAGTTCAGGATCTCCAACGCGTTGTCAGCGATGACCGAAGTCGACTCCTCGGAGAGGCGGGCCAGGCGCTGCGCTGGGTCCCGGGCCTGTCGTTCGAGGAGGGTGTAGAGCGCCGCCTCGGGGCCCTTCAGCTCCGAGAGGTCGATGCGCATGCCGGCCTGGTCGAGGCGGCCGAGCTCGGCGAGCCAGTACCAATGGAGGCTGGCCATGGCCTCGGACAGGCGCGCCATACACATCAGCTGCCATTCGGTGAGACCGGGCCAGTGGCCAGCGCCAACGAGTGTGTGGACGAGGCTGTGAGAAAGCCACTTGGCGGGGAGCTTGGCGGACTGGAAGTCGGCGGCCGGGCAGTCCTGTGCGAAGGGCCAGAGGGGAGGAGCGTAGAGCATCTCAGGACCGAGCTGGGCGCCGTAGCCCGACGGGCCAATCTCGGGGTGGACCCAGGCGGGAGCCGGCGGCAGCATGATGCGCTCGAGCCGGTCGAAGGCGACGATGCCGTGGGCGGCCGCGGCCAGACCCGCGCGCAGCATGTAGGGGGTGGTCCAGGCGCCTGGGATGTCGAGACCAAACCAGCGGTCGAGGTCACGCTCGATAGCAGGCGACCGCCATCCTTCAATGGTGCGCGCCGATGTAAGCAGGCTGTCACGCGAGAGTGCGTGGCTGAGGTCGGTCAAGGAACGTGAAGGGAGCATGATGAGTCCTGGCGAGGAGCCTGTCGTAAGCCTGTCGTAGCACAGGCGCGCGACGGTGACTGGTAAGGCGGCGGGGCGGCCAGGCGGCGAGGTGTCTTGCGCTGGAAGCCTGGCTCTTGCGCGGGTTGGGAGGGCGGTGTTAGAACGCAAGTGCGCATGGGGGTCGAGTGCAGACGCGGTCGCGCGCCTTCGGGCCGAACGGCCCCAAAAGCGCCGGGATCCGGCGAGAGCACCGCGAGATCAGCCGTCCCAGACTACCCAACCCCGAATGGATGTAAACCGCGAACGCGGGGAGCGCCAGGGGTGCCGTGGAGATGACATGCCCGGGTTCACACTTCCCCTCGACAAGCTGGCCGACGGCTGGTTCCCAACCAAGAACAAGAAGATTCCGATCTTCTGGAAGCAGCCGCTGAGCAACCCCGGGAGGGACCACTACAACCAGAAGGCCTTCACCCTGGCCGAGCTTGCCGGAGGCGGGCCGCCCTCGCCGCGGCCCTACTACTTCAACGCGACGCCGAACAAGTACCACGCTGACGCGGCCAAGGACGTGTCGAAGTGGCACCAGGAGTTCATCCACAAGGCGCTCAACAACATCAAGGGCGCCATCGATTCGTGGCGGGCCAAGGCCAAGTTGAAGGACCTCAAGGTCATGGCCGTGTCCGCCATCGGTGCGCCGGGCTGCCTCGACGGGCCGGACATCAAGAACGAGCCCAGCTTCAAGAGCTGGCAGGGCAAAGAAAAGAACGAAAAGGCCTACATCAAGGCCGTCGTCGAGGGCTTCTCGAAGCAGTGGATGTCGTGGGCCAGCAAGGTGATGGTTCCGGGCTTGCCCTGGTACCCGGCCTTCGCCGCGTTCCCGCTGGCAACCGCGCCCCCGATGCCCAACATCCCTATGCCGCTCATCGTGTGCCCGTCGGCCATGATGGCCGACATGGCGGTCTTCAAGAAGATCCAGGGCGCGATGATCGACGCGCTAGACGGTGGCGTGAAAGACAAAGACGAGGACAAGCAGTACGAGGCTATCTTCGAGACCATCGCCTTCCCGCTCTCCGTCAACTTCCCCTTGTGGCTCGCTCAACAGCAGATCATGAACGTTCTCGGCAAGGGGCCGGTTCCGCCGTACGCGCCGCCGTATGTCCCGGTCGGCCCCGTCGTCGGTGGTGACAACATCGCCGCGCCGGGCCACATCGCGGTCTGATGGCACGCTGGTGAGGGTGGCGCTTCGGCGCCCCCAGGAGGAAACGTCGGCGAGGGTCCTCGGAGCGCCGTAGCCGGGGGCGTCGGGCCTGTGGCCCATCCGGACGTAGGCCCAGAGGCCACGACGGAGGCCGGAGAGGGCCCGAGCGATCCGATCACGTCGCATGCGTTTCCATCTGCATGTGGTGCGGGAAACGCATAGCGAGGCCAGCCCCAGATGAAGACGCGCACCCCAGAAGGTTTGCGCGTTTTTTTGTGCCGATGAAGCGGTGGAGGTCAGCCGCGCGGAGCCAACACGAGGCCCCGACCCGGCACGATTGATAGCGTGAGTCGGAAACCCCTCGTTCGCGGCGTTCGCCTCCCCTTCGACGGCACTGGCGGTCGAGGGGACAAGAGCCTCAAGTCGTCCATGGGTTTCCGTCCATTGTGGAGCGGCAAACCCATGGACACATCAGGAGCAAACGTCTCCTCGCCAGGTTGCAGGCCCGCGGCTTAGCGGGCCCCGTGGCGAACGATGCGATCATGCCGATCTCGTGGTCCTACGTTTCCATCCTCTGGGGTGCGGAAACGTATGACGACGTCAGTTCGGGGTGCAGCCGGGCGCCTCGTCGTCGCTGCAGACGTCGATGATCTCGCCGGTGTCGAGGAAGTGGACCAGCTGGCGGTTGTGCGCGTCATTGCTGCGCGGCTCGCCGTGCGGGTCAGGCGCTTCCGAAGTCGGGGGATTGTTGACGCTCTCGTCCGGCCAAGGGTTGCCAAAATCGTAGAGCACGATGCCGGAGCCGACGCGTGGGTAGGTCGCTGTCTCTGTGCCGCTCGGAACCGTGCGGGTCGTGTCATAAGGCGTCATCACGGGGATGCCGAGCCCGCTGCGGGCGAGCCACTCGTTCGAGGTGACCGCAACCTGGACGTCACCCTTGGCGGGGGCGAGCAGGATGGCGTTGGCGCCCTGGCCCGGGAAGGGCTCCTTCGAGATGTGTTTCATGTAGGAGATGGGGTCGCCGCCGTCCCAGAGCTGCTGAATGACCTGAAGCAGGACGACCTGCTTCCAGCGCTCCTGGTAGAAGCCGGCGAGGCCGAGAAAGAAGGGGGCGAAGTTGCGCGAGCGCGCGAGGAGAAAGCTGTAGTTGTTGCCCGGCACGCCCAGGTGGCCGCGCTGCAGGTCGGGAGACACCGCGACAAACGACGCCCCGTAGATGCCGCCTTGCGAGATGCCCGAGTAGTAGAGGCGAGCTGGATCGATGAGGATTCCACGCGAGGAGACGGCCTCGAGGGAGGCGAACCGGCTCTTGAACGAGCGAGCGAGCAACACGTGGTTCAGGATGCCCTGCTGGATCCGGTCGGACATGCCGGTGAAGTTCGACATGTCGCCGAGCATGTCGATGATGCCGCCGAAGTCCTCTTCCGACATGCCCCACATGTCGGTCGCGAAGAAGATGAGGTTGTTCTGGTTGGCGATGCGCCCATTGGCGCCGCTGCGCACCTGGGTGCCGGAGCCGTTCTGGCCGTGGCCATACATGACGAGGCCATGGGGGACACGGGCGCCATCGACTTCGGCGAGCGCTGACTTCGGGATTCGCACCCAGAACGGAGCGCTGCGTTTGCCGTTGAGGGTCGGAAGCTCTTTCGCCTGGCCGCCTGGCTGGTTGAAGGTCCAGACGTTTCCGTCGTTCCGAACCATCGGGGTCTCCTTCATATAATGAGGGACCTCGAAGGTGCCGCGGATTTCCAGCGCCCAGTTGTCGTGGGTCAGCTCCTCGACCTCGATGTTGGTGAGGAGCGGGCCATCCTCACCGACATCGGCGAACGCCCCCTCGACCATGTGCAGCATCATCCCGTGGAGCGAGTCACAGCTCGCGGTCGTGAAGTCCCAGGCGAGCTGGAGCCCTGCGAGCGACACACCGTTGTCCTCGAGCAGCTCGAAGATATTGTCGAAATGGGCTTGGCGCGGGGCCAGCGCCGGGTCGGTGGCGTTGCCCGCGAGCAGGGCCGCGAAAGCCGCGCTGGGCGCATAGGTGTCACCATCGCGGTTCTTCAGGTTGCGGAAGGCGACAATGTAGCGAGTGCCTTCGTCCATGATGGCGGCCGGGCGCACGATGAGCAGGCGCTCGGCCAGGTCGAGCTCCTGGACGTCATCGTCGATGAAGTACGGCAGGCGCGTGAGCGTGTCGTCCGCGCCGACCGCGAACCAGAGGATCTCGGCGTCGGCGGCGAGCGAAGGGGTCGTGTCGTACTCGGTCGCGAGCCCGGCCGGGTCGAGGTCGGGGAAGCTCACGATGAGGGGCGTTCCGACGCCGTACCCATCGAGGCGCTTGTACGGGGCGCTCGCGATGGGCTTGTCGTCGACGTTGCGCGGCAAGGCGTTGCCAAAGTCGAGTGTGAAGCCCGTATCGCGGGTGTTGTCCGGCACGAGGTAGAGGTTGCTCGGGAAGGGAAGCAGGCAGTGCTTCGGGTCGAGCGGGTCACACGGGCCCTCGAGCAGCGGGTCGACGGTGTCGGTGTCGCCCGCATTGGTGTCTGCGACATCGGGGTCGACGACGTCGGTGTCGCCGGCCTGGGTGTCGGTCGTGTTCGTGTCTGTTGGATTGGGGGTCGACTCGTCGTCGCCGCACGCCGGGGCGAGGGTGACGGTCAACGCGGCAAGTGCTGTAAACAGCGGGCGTAAAGCGAGCTTCATGGGGTCGTCCCTCGTTGCAGCAGGTCCTCGATCTCTTCGGGCCGGCACTTGAAGTTAGGCGTCATCGCTTCATAGAGCAACTCGCGGAAGGACGACGGGTCCCCGCTCGTGACGTCGACGTTCACCCCGCCACCGGCCAACGCGATCCGGTTGTTGAAGCGTGCGAGCCCATCGAGCGTGATGGTCGTCGTCTTGATCGAGATCGGTTGCCCGTCGGGCGACGCAAGCCCGGAGACGCCAGGGCCCGCGGCGAAGGCCGGCATGTTGGCGAGGCTCTGACCTGGGCCAAGACAGGTGCCGGCCGCGCAGGTGGCCGAGCCCCGGCAGTCCTCGTCGACCTGGCAATCGAGCCCGAAAGCCAGGCGCTTGGCCTGCACGACCGGGTTGAAGAACTCGGTCTCGCTCTGGTGTTGGCTCTCGTCGCCGTCGGTGAACAGGATGATGTAGTCGTCCTTGCACTTGCGGTACGGGTCGACGCAACGTTCGTTGAGGCACATATAACCCGCCGACCCACAGCTCGCATCGGTCGTGCAGGCCTTGCCGTCCACACGCACGAAGCGTCGCAGGTACTCGCCCGCATAGAACAGGCTCTTGCCCAATGGGGTCTGACCACTCGCCTTGAGCTCGGGGTTGGTGTGCTCGAAGCAGCGCTTCTCGTCGTTGAAGGTGCCGCACTTGCCGCGCGCCCCGCAGTCGCTGTTCTGGGTGCAGGTCCTGGCCGTGGCGCCAAGCACCTCGGAGTTGTCGAGCCAGCTGCCGAGCTCACGCGAGTTGTCGACCGTCACCCGCACCGGGAAGGGCACCGCTACGACCTCGCTCAGGTTGTCCGCGAACCACGAGCCGCTCGTCGTGTCGAACGTGTCGTCGTCGCCCGTCATGCGCTCGCTCATGCCGTACCAGCCGACCATGCAGCCAGCCGGGTTCACCGGGCTCGCATACTGTGGAAAGCGCTGCAGCGCGTATTGCGCGAAGCCGCCGATGGCGTCGTCGACGACCTCGGAGAAGACCCGTTTGCTCAGCGTGAGCAGGGTCAGCGGGTCCTCCGGGTCGTCGCAATACGGGAAGTCGCGCATACACGGGGAGCCGCTCGCCTGGCATGTGAACGGGGTCCCGGGGTTGTTCGAGTCGAGGTAGAACCACATCGAGCCCGAGGTGTCGAAGATGAGCATGACGTTGTGGCGGACGGGCTCGCACTGGCCCGAATAACATGCGCGGCCGGCCTGGCAGGTCTCTTCGAGCTGGGCCGTACCTGACGCGTTGCATCTCTGCACCCGGCCACCGGATAGACAGGTCGCGTAGTTGGGCTCGCAGATGACGGGCTCACATGTCGCGGCGACGGTACCTGCCGGAACACAGACCTGTCCCGAGCCACAAGGCTCGCTCTCGAAGAAGCCGCCCGAGGTCAGGAGCCCGAGCCCGGCCGCCCTCGGGGCCTCACACGTCTCGCGGCGAGCGCGCTCGGGAGGGCCGACGCAGCGCTGCGTGTAGCCGACACACTCGACACAGACCCGGGCGGTGGTCTCACAGAAGTGGCCCTCGGCGCACCCGGTCACGGCTGCCGTCGGGTCGCAGAAGGTGAGCCCGGTGTCGGTGTCCGGGGTCGTGTCGGTCACCGCCGTGTCGCGTGTGTCACGAGCGTCGGCGGGGACCGCGATCTCAGCCACCTCGCAGCCCGCAGCGACGAGCCCCAGCGACACCGCGAACGCCGGCCCGAGCCAGGCAGCGGTGATGCTCCTGCGGCTATGGCCGAGGTTCATCTGTCCTTCATTCCGTTCTTGCACGCTGCCTCCCTGAGCAGGATTCATGACCCGGTCCTGAATACCGCTCAGAAGTTGTAGATTTCCAGCGCGTTGCCGGAGTGCGCAGGCCCAAGTGCCGCGGCCAGCCGCGTGAAGGCAGCCCCAACGACCGCCGGATGCGTATGCTGCGAAACATCCTCTGAGCCGAGCGCTGCTTTGAGCATCTCAGTCTGAACCATGCCAGGAGCGACCGTGACGGACACGAGGCCGCGCGTCGCGTATTCTGCGTGGGCCAATTTCGAGAGCCCTTCGACGGCGTGTTTCGAGGCGCAGTAGGCGCCATAGCCAGCGACCCCGATTCGACCCAGCGCGCTCGACAACCAGATGACCGCGGGCGATCCCGCCTCGCGTTTGGTGAGCAGGGCCGGGAGTAGCGCCTTGAAGATCGCCAACTGGGAGTCGACGTTGATGTCCATCACCTCAGCGAAGGCCGCGAGGTCCACCGTCTCGAGGGGGCCCATCGGGCCCAGGACGGCGGCGTTGAGCACCAGTAGATCGAGGCCGCCCAGCGCGCCGACGGCCGCGGCGAGGCGACCCGCGAGCTCGCGGTCACGGAGATCCCCGTCGACGCCCGCGACCGCACCGATCTCTGAGGCGAGTGCTGAAGCATGTTCACGTGCGTGCACGACGACGGCCGCACCCGAGCCCACGAAAGCTTCGGCCACGGCCCTCCCGATGCCGCGGTTGGCGCCGGTGACGACGATGCGCCGGCCGTCGAGACGGGCGGATTTGTTGGGCGATGACGTTTGTTGTTTCGGAACTGCCATGGGGCGCGTTTATCATGCCCGTGGTCCTGCCGTCGCCATGACTTTCACCCCTCACGAGATGGGTCGTGGCATTGTCTGCACCGCCCGCACCGGGACACCGCCATGTTGCACGCGACTCCTCGCCCACCCTACCCTTCGCTGACGCCTTCGCCCGACCGCGTCGCGACCGCTGTCGACCAGTTGCTGCGTTTCATCGCCGCCGACTCGACCTCGGGCCGTGAGGAACCAGGCGTCGCAGTCGCCATGGCCATCGCCGCCGAGATGGGGCTGCCCGCGACGCGCCTCGAAGCCGCGCCGGGGCGAGATAACGTTCTGATCGGACACCAGAAACCGACCGTCCTGCTGTGCACCCACCTCGACACGGTGCCCCCCTTCATCACCGGCCGCCACGAACACGACGTGGTCTGGGGTCGAGGCGCCTGTGATGCCAAAGGGGTCGCCATCGCCATGCTGCATGGGCTCGAGCTGGCTCTCGGCCTGCTCGGCAGGGACACCGCCCTGGCTTGCCTGCTGGTCGTCGGCGAAGAGAGCGACCACGTCGGGGCCAAGGCCATCGTCGCGGGCGGGCGCCTCACGCCGCGCCACATCCTGCTCGGCGAGCCGTGTGGCATGGCGCCGGCCATCGGCCAGAAGGGGCTCCTGAAGCTGCGCTTGTCGGCCACCGGCAAGAGCGGCCACTCGGCCTACCCAGAGGTCGGCAGCTCGGCCATCCATCGCCTGATCGACGCCTTGTCGGCCGTCATCCATGCGCGCTGGCCGAGCGACCCGAGTCTTGGCGAGACGACGGTCAACGTCGGGGAGATCAGCGGCGGAGTCGCAGCCAACGTCATCGCTGCCAGCGCCTCGGCCACGGTACTCTTCCGCTGCGCCGCCCCGGTCGACGCGGTGCTCGCGGCGTTGAGCGACCTGCTCGCGGCGGCCTGCCCCGACATCGACGCGACCGAGCTATCGCGCTCAGAACCCATCGACTTCGACGCGCTCGGCCAGAAGCCTGGCCCCGCGGTGCCGTTCAACACCGACGCGAGCTACCTGCTCGAGCTCGGAGCGCGTGTATCGCTGCTCGGCCCTGGTGACATGCGGTGTGCCCACAGCGAGCGCGAACACCTGAGCGTCGCGGACCTGCGCGACGGCATCACGCGCTACGCCGAAGCCGTCGTCAGGCTGTTCTGAGCCCGCCCCGCGCGTCTCGCGGTGCTCGGGAAAGGAAGCCCGATGCGCAGGTTCACTCGATCGCGGTCGCGGTGCCATAGAAGAGCTCGTCGCCCCCCTTGTGGGTGAACGTGACCTTGTAGGTCTTGTTCTGCTCGAGGCTCGCGACCTTGGCCTTCACAGCGTCGCCGATGAGGAAGACCACCCGCTTGTTCGCGCCGTCGTCGAAGTGGAGGTTGTCGACGATCGCGTCGCCGTCGGCGCCGCTACCCTTCATCCAGTACTTCAGCGTCAGGGTGTGGCTTGCGCCTTCCTTCAGCGCAGCGGGGTCGACCTTGTCGAGGCTCGCGCCTCCACCGCAGTTGAACCCCGCCAGCCCAAGAGCTGCGATCAGTGCGCTTCGAACGAACCACGTCTTCGTCATCTGGTAGTCTCCCTGGTCCCGGTCATTCGGGTTCCGGTTTGTGGATGATCGCTCCTGGACGCCCTCGGACCTCCACAGAGCACCACGACACTGTGAGCCGTCGTTCACACTGTCAAGTCACCGGCGACGTCCGGTCAGCCCGGCAGCTCGGGTCTCATGTCCAGTCGCCGCGAGCGGGCACCCCGATACAATCCGTTACGTTCACCCCGATTTCGCAGATACGGTCGCGACATGAACCGCCGACGCCGGTATAGTCTCGCGTCCTCTCCGGGAGCTTCGCCATGGCGACCCAGACATCTCACCCAACCTTGCCCACCGACCCGCGCCCGACAACGGCGCTGCCCCCTGCCCTTGCGCGCCTGCTCGCGACGTCGCTCGGCGTGTTTGCGCTGTCGGCTTGCACGGACGCGGCGCTCCAGAATCAGTCGGTCCGCCCTCCGGAAGACACGACCCAGGACGCGAACGAGGTGACCGGCGACACCGACACGACCGACATCCCGGACGTGAGCTGTTCCTCGGACGAGGTCTGCCGCGATCTCATCACCGGCATCACCGCCTGTGAGCAGGCGATATGCAACCCGGCGAGCGGTCGCTGCGAGGTCCAGCCCAAGCTCGACTGTTGCCTCACCGACGACCAATGCCCCTCGCTCGGTGATCCGTGCCTCCAGAACCGCTGCCCTGTCGCGGGCGGCTCGTGTGTGGCGCTCGACACCTGCGCGCCTTGCACCTTCGACACCGACTGCGACGCCCAGGCTCCGTCCTGCACTTCGGGCCGCTGCTCCGAAGGGCTCTGCATCTTCGCGCCGCTGCCGACCTGCTGCATCGACGCGAGCGACTGCGACGACGCCGACATCTGCACGACCGCCACCTGCGACAACGGCCTCTGCATCCACCGCGACGCGCCGGTGGGTACCGTCAACGACTGCTGCCAGACCCCGCCCGTCCTCGAGACCTCGTTCTCGCCAGCCCCCGCGTTCGAAGTGACCTCGAGCGCGAACGACGCCGGCTGGTACGTGCGCGAGTCCAACTTCACCCCGAGCCCACCCTCCGCGCTATACCTCGGCAACTTCAACTCGCCCCTCAACGTGTCGGACGCCGGCGCTTATACGGCAAGTGCGCGCTTCGCCATCGGCGCAACCCGCCCGGGGGCCATCGAGGTGAAGTTCCAGATTTATCTCGATATTCGAGACACCCCTGAGGTCGACCGTTTCCGCGTCACCCTCAGCTCGGCCTCCGGTGCAGAGCGCCTCGTCTTCTCGAAGTCGGTCGCGACCTTTGGCGCCTGGCAGCCGGTGAAGCGCTCGGTGCTCGTGGACGACACCGGCCCTTGGACCCTCGTCTTCTCCTTCGAAGGGGTCACTGCGGACCCGGAGCGCCGGGTCGGAATCCTCCTCGACGACCTGCAGGTGCGCACCTCCTGCGGGGGCGAGTTCTGCAGCGACGACCGTGAGTGCCTGAGCAATGACCCGTGTGTGCTCGGGCGATGCGCGGCAGGCGAGTGTCAGTTCACCGCCAACCCCAACTGCGCCGAGTGCCAGGGCGACGACCAGTGTGAAGACGGCTCGGCCTGCACCGACAACCGCTGCGTCGAAGGGCGCTGCAACACCTTCCCGATCCCGGGTTGTTGCAGTGTCGACGGCCAGTGCAGCGACGGTGACACCTGCACCATCGACCGCTGCCGGCCCGGCGCGGGCCTGTGCTTCTATGAGCGGGACCCCAACTGCAACGTGTGTGTCCCCGCCGACTGCAACGACCGCGACCCCTGCACCATCGACATCTGCACCCCCGACGGCTGCTTCAACGAGCGCGTCGGCGGACTGCCCGGCTGCGGCTGCAACATCGACCGCGACTGCGATGACCGCGACCGCTGCACGACCGACCAGTGCCAGAGCGGCGTTTGTATCTACTCGCCGGCCGTGGGCGCGAACGGTGTCCTGCTCTGCCAGTGTGAAGACAACCAGCAGTGTGACGACGGCAACCGCTGCACGCGTGACTTCTGCGAGAACGGGGTCTGCCGCAGTTTCGTCGACCCCAACCTCGAGGGGTGCTCGGCGCAATGCCAGACGGACGAGCAGTGTCCGCCCCCCACGGCCTGCAGCCAGAGCTTCTGCGATATCGCAGTCGGCCTCTGTGTGACGCGGACCCTCCCCGACTGCTGCTCGTCGATCACCGACTGCAACGATGGCCGGGTCTGCACCGAGGACTCGTGTACCGCGGACGGTCGTTGTTTCCATCAGGTGCGGCCCGGATGCTGCGAGTCGAACGCGGCCTGCAACGACAACAATGCCTGCACCGCAGACCGCTGCAACCTCGCCACCGGCGCTTGCGCATTCGAGCAGCTCGCAAATTGCTGCGGCGCCACCGGGCAGTGCAACGACAACAACGCGTGCACCAATGACGCATGTGTCGACGGTCGTTGTGTCTTCACGCCAACGCCCAACTGCTGCACGACCGACAATCAGTGCAACGACAACAACGCCTGCACCCGCGACGCCTGCACCAACAACCAATGCACTCGGACGCCCATCCCGGATTGCTGCACCACGCCCGCTCAGTGCAACGACAACAACACCTGCACAGTCGACGCCTGCACGAACAACCGCTGCACCTCGACGCCAACACCGAATTGCTGCTCGAACAACAACCAGTGCAACGACAACAACGCCTGCACGACAGACAGCTGCACCAACGGCCAGTGCACCTTCACGCCGACACCCAATTGTTGTTCGGCCAACAACCAGTGCAACGACAACAACGCCTGTACGACAGACAGCTGCACCAACGGCCAGTGCACCTCTACGCCGATACCCAATTGTTGTTCGGCCAACAACCAGTGCAACGACAATGTCGCCTGTACGACGGACAGCTGCACCAACGGCCAGTGCACCTTCACGCCCGGCCCCAACTGCTGCACGGCCGACGCGCAGTGCAACGATGCGCTCGCCTGCACGACTGACACATGTGTCAGCGGGCAGTGTGTCATCACGTCGATCCCGGGTTGCTGCAATGCCAACAGCCAGTGCCGCGACAACAACCCGTGCACATCCGACACCTGCTTTGTCGGGCGCTGCCTGCTCGAGCCGTTGCCCGGTTGCTGCCTTGGCAATGACCAGTGCAACGACAACGACGCCTGCACGGCCGATGCGTGCACGAACAACGCATGCACCTCGACGCCCATCACAGGCTGCTGCTCGAGCGACACCCAGTGCAACGACAACGACAGCTGCACCAATGACGCGTGTGTCGGCAATCGCTGCACCTTCACGCCGAACAACAACCCGGGCTGCCAGCCCAACGGCTGCACCGCCGACGCGCAATGCGAAGACGGCGCGCTGTGCACGGCCAACCAGTGCGTAGCCGGCCAGTGCCGCACCCTGCCGATCCTCGGCTGCTGCCAGTCGGCCGCTGACTGCAACGACAACAATGTGTGCACCAACGACTTCTGCTTTGGTGGCGCGGGTGTCTGCTTCAACTCTGCCCGGACCTGCAACGACAACAACGACTGCACACTCGACACCTGCGACCCGGCCAACGGCTGCGTCTTCACTCCGGACCCGGCGTGTGTGTGCCAGGAAGAAGACCTCTGGGTGCGCAGCTTCGTGGACGACGAGGACCCGGACATCGAGACCGACGGCTCGGGTTCTGGCATCGTGTGGCGGGTCGACTCGGTCCTCGCGATGTCGCCCACGCAGGCCCTGCGTTATGGCAAGGGCAACGGCTCGGACTACTCGAACGGCAACCGCACTTTTGGGCGGGCGATCGGCCCCACGCTCGAGATCGACCCGGCCGTCAGCTCGGTGCGTCTCGACTTCATGGTCTATGTCGACATCGACCGCACCCCCGACAGCTTCCGTGCCCGCGCCGTCTACGGAAACAACCTGAACGTCATCGTGTGGGACCACGTCGAGCTCGACCCGGATCTCTACGGCCAATGGGTGCCGGTTTCGGTGGCTCTGCCCGCCGGGGTCATCGGCCAGGATGTGCGCATCCGCTTCGTCTTCGACTCGGTCGATGGCACGGGCAATCTCGGCCAGGGCGTGGCCGTGGACGACATCGTGGTCTATACCACCTGCCAGTGACCCTTCGACGTACAGCTCTTGTGCCCCTGACCCTCCTGAGCGTTGCGTGCAGCGCCTCGGGGGAGACTGGGCCCGCGTCTGACATCGTGTCGGAGTCCGACGAGCGACGTGGGCAACCGGCGCCGAACCGACGTGAGCTCGAGGCCGAGGGCCGACAAGAGAACAACGCGTCCGAGGTCGCCATCGACCTGTTCGACGAGGAGATGCGGCTTGGCGATGCGGCGCTGTACTCCGGGCGCTTCGAGGCCGCGCGGGCGCATTTCCTGAGAGCGATGGACCTGCGCGTCGAGAGCATGGCGCCGGCCCTCGGGGCCATCCGCGCGTTGGTGTCCCCGGGTCAGAGCGAGGCGCGTAAGCAGATCAGCGACCGCATCGAATTGAAGATCACAAAGCTCATGGAGCGCGACGATACCATCGGCTCGGCCTGGCTCATGTCCGCGCGCCTGGCGCTGGCGCTGCATGACCCCGGACGCGCCCTCGATGCGGCGCACCTGGCCGTGGCCGAACTACCTGAGATGGGTGTGTCGTGGCGCGTGATGGGTGAGGCGGCGATGGCGGCCGAGCACTGGGGCGAGGCGGTTGAGGCCTTCCAGATGGCGGTCTCGCTCGGGCTCGAGGCCGAGGCCGGCACCTGGGAGCGACTGGCCGACGCGTTCGATGAGCTGGGAGAGCTGATGGCGGCGGAGCGCGCGGCGCGTCAAGCGGTCGAGATGACCGGCAAGGACCCACACGCCAAGCGGCGGCGACTCAACCTGCTGGCGGTCATCCTCAAGCATCGAGGCGACCTCGAGGGGGCGGCCAAGATCGCCAACGAAGCGCGCCTTCTCGGTCCGAACGACCCGGCAGTGCTGCACAATCTGGGGTCCATCGCGGAGGCGCGACACCGCCCCGAAGAGGCCATCGAACACTACACGAAGGCGGTCGAGGAGACGGCCGTGCCGATGACGCTGTGGCGCCTGGGGCGCATGCAGCTCGAGCTCGACCGGCCCAACGATGCGCTGGCCTCGTTCAAACGCGCCGTCGGCAACCTCGACCGGTGGACCTGGCCGACATCGCAACGCTGGCTGCCGGCCTGGGAGGTCGGCAAGCTGTATGCACGAGCGAGCCGCTGGAGCGACGCCATCGGCTGGTTCGAAGACGCGCTTCGAGAGGCCCGCACCGCCGACGCGATCCGCGAGGTGCAGAGCTGGCTTGCCTACGCGCGCTTGCAGTAGGCCGCGAGCCGGCGAGCCTCCGTGCACGTCGAGGTTCACGAGGGCCGGTGCCTCGTGTAGGGTGCGCCCGTGAAGTCCGACAACCGATTCGAGACGACGGCCATCCCCGCGCAGGGAGGGCCTCCTCGCGAGCCGCCCAAGCCGTCGGGGTTCTTCGGGCGCATCAAGGACTGGGCCAAACGAAACCACCGGGTCCTCTGGTGGATGCACTCGTTCTACGCCTTGTTCCTGGGCCTCATGGTCATCCTCTTCGCGTCGAAGGGCTTTGACCACGCGCGTATCCTGGCAGCGACGTTGGGCGGCGCGTTCCTGGTGATGGTCATCCTCTTCCGCATGTTCGGACAGGGCCACCAGCAGAAGGCGCGCGTCGAAGAGAAGCGCTCGTTGAAGCTACGTTTTCTCGGCATGACCTACGTGCTGAAGAACCTCTATCAGGGCATGCTCTTCTTCGTCCTGCCCTTCTATTGGAAGTCGAGCGCCATCGACTCCATCAACGCGTGGTTCGTCTTCCTGCTCGGCTTTCTCGCCCTGCTGTCCACGCTGGACCTCGTCTTCGACAACCTGCTCATGCGTTATCGCGTCGTGGCGGCCATCTTCTACGCGGTGACCCTCTTTGCCTGTATGAACCTCGTCATCCCGGCCTTCCTGCCCAACGTGCCGACCATCGTGGCGTTGCTGACCTCGACGTTGCTGTCGGTCTTCGGGTTCTGGCTCCTGCACTTCCCGCTGCGCTCTCTGCAGGAAAAGTCCACCTGGATCATGATCGGCTCCATCGCGGTCGCCGCCATGGTGGGCATGTACCTCGCCCGCACCGCCATGCCGCCCGTACCTTTGTACGTGACACATGCCGGGGTCGGCATCGGGCCGCTCGAAGACGGCCGCCTCGAGCTCGAGGTGACCCGTGTCCACAAGGGGCGCCTCACCGACCTGCACGCTGTCTCGGACGTCGTGATGCCCGGCGGCGAGGGCGACACCTTCAGGCACATCTGGCGCCATGTGACCGAGGGGCAGACACATCGCGCCGACCTCGACGCCGAAGTGGTCCACAAGGGAAGTGACCAGACCGTGCGCGTCATGAGCAGGCTCCCACGCGAGCGGCTCGACGCCATGAACCCGGTCGGGGACTGGGTCGTCGACATCGTGACCAACGACGATCAAATCGTCGGTCGGACACGTTTCAAGGTCATCGAGTGACACCATGCTGAAAGACCGGATCCGTAAGACATCGCAAGGGGTTGGAGTTGTCGTCGGGCGCACCGTAGAGGGTGGCCCGGCCTTCATCGGCGAGGTCCCCAGGGGCCCCGACTGGGTGCAGGCCGACCCCCGCTTCATCGACGCGGCGCTGGCCCACGCCCTCAGCAAAGACGCCGGAGGCTGGTACGTCGTTGGGGCGCGTGAAGGGTTCCTTGGCAACGGCCCGTTCAAGGCGCAGGTCGCGGGGCGACGGCTCGTCCTCTGGCGTAAAGCGGGCGATGTGCTCGTGGCGGCCCCCGAGAGCTGCCCTCATCTCGGCGCGTCGCTGGCTGAAGGGCATGTGGAAGACGGACGCATTGTGTGCCCGTGGCATGGGCTGAAGCTCGACGATCGGGGCTTTCGTGGATGGCGCTGCGTGCCGGTCCATGACGATGGTGTGCTCGTCTGGGTGCGCCTCGAGACCGACGGCGAGACGCCGACCGAACGACCCGTCATCGCCCCGCGACCTGGCCGCTTCATCGCCGCGACCATCGCACAAGAGGCGCGCTGCGAGGCCCAGGACATCATCGCCAACCGTCTCGACCCGTGGCACGGGGCGCACTTCCACCCGCACAGCTTTTCCGCATTACAAGTCCTTTCGCAGAGCCTCGACGTCCTGCACCTGCGGGTGACTTACAAGGTCGCAAAGCTCGGCCGCTTCGGAGTAGGGATCGAGGTCGACGCGACCTTCCACTGCCCCGACTCGCGGACCATCGTCATGACCATCGTCGCCGGTGACGGGGCTGGCTCCGTCGTCGAGACCCACGCCACCCCGATCGACGTCGAAAAAACCTTGATGGTCGAGACAACGCTCGCGACCAGCGACCGACGGGGCTTCCCGATTGCGGTGGCCCTCGCTCCAATCTTTCGTCCACTCATCGCGGCGCGCGCCAAGCGCCTCTGGGTCGACGACGTCGCCTACGCGGAGCGTCGCTTCGCCGTCAGGCGCGGCCGGGTCTGAGCCGAATATCAGGTGGCTTGGACCTCATTTGCCATCTCGGCGTGAGGTCTCACCTCCCTTCAGAGACCCTACACAACGGGGCTCTGACGGCCAACGTCGTTGACGCCCATCGCCGCAGACTGGCAGCGTCCGCCCCCGTGGTGGGCGCACTGTGGACCGTTGCGGTCGCGCGTGGTCGGGCACACCACGCCCCTTCTGCCGCAAACGAGTGAGCCTCACCTATGTTTGACTCGATTCCAGCTCCCCACTCCCGAGTCACTTCGGAATCCGCGAGACCCAAGCCCTCGCCCCGCGACCAATCTCGTTGGCACTCTCGTGCGGCGAAAGTGGGCCGGCAATTCGCTGGCGCGCTCCCGGTGGCATTGCTGCTCGGGCTCTCCGGACCCGCGGCTGCTGAGCCCGGCGACCTGGTCAACAAACACTTCGAGCGCAGCGGCAGCGGCGGCATGATGTGTGCGCCCAAAGGAACCCTCAAAGAGCTCCAACAAGGCAAGTACAAGTGCCGCGGCCATGAAGGCGCCAGTGTCTGTGAGGCCTCGTTCGACGCGGTCCAGGGCAAGCTCGACGAGTCGTTCTTCGAGCTCTTCAAAGACCTCCTCCAGACGCTGCCCGCCGAGGGCGACAAGGTCAAAGCAGCCTACAAGGAAGGCTGCGCTGACTACGACGACATCCCCCACACGCTCGCTTTCGGAGTCCTCTCCTACGCCCAGAAGAACGTCGACGAGGTCGTCGCTTACGGTGCGACACCCAACGCCTTCGCGTCGCTCGACGGCACCCGCCGCAAAGACTTCATCAACGCCCTCGGGCGCTTCGGAAAGGCCGACTGGGGCAAGGTCGCCCCCCTCTACAAGCAAGCCCTCGAGACCAGGGGCAACCTGCTCGAGTTCAAGCAGAACGCGCTCCGTCTGATGGCCCGCCAGGGCAGCGACGACGGCGTCGCCTACTGCATGAATGTCCTCAAGAAGGGCGACGACAAAGCGGTCACCCGCGTGTGCGCCTGGTATCTGGCCGAGCGCGGCGCGAAGGAGGCAAGTGACATCGTCCTGCGCAATATCGAGGGCAGCGACGAGCTGTGGTTCCAACGCGCCGCCGGCCTGCTCGGGGCGCAGGGGGCGGTCGACGTGCTCAAGCCGAAATACGAGAAGGACAACGACGCCGAGCCGATCATGACGGTCACTGCCGCGTTGCTCAATCTCGGCGACAAGAGCCACGACTATGCGGCGGATATGGTCTCGTGGATCAAGGGCCGGCGACCGCTGAGCCTCGAGGACCGCGAAAAGAAGGCCGCCGACCTGAAGGACAAGAAGAAGAAGGGCGCGGCCGACAGCTGGAAGAAGCGTGAGGAGCAGGACAACGAGCGCGCAGCCAAGGCCGCCTGCATCGAGGCGACCTATATCGTCAACAAGGACGCGGCCAAGAAGATCGACGAGGCGCTGCGTGCCACAGCGAAACGAGCCGACTGGCCAGAGGCCTCCGCGATGGCCTGGGGCGCCCTCGCCCAGCGCGGCGACAAAGCGGCGGTCGCCGAGTTGGCGAAGCTCCTCAACAGCCCCAAGGAGGACGTGCGCAAGATTGCGCTCGACCAGGTCGGTGCGCGTTATGAGGATAGCCAGAGCTTCCCGCAATACCAGGGGCGCGTCGGCATCGTGGTCGACGCTAGCCTGCTTCCGGCGCTTGCAGCCTTCTACGAGAACGAGCAGGGCGCGGACCTGCGTGAGCTCGCCCTCCAGGCCATGGGCGCCATCCGCGGCGGGCTGTGAGATGACGTCGCTATGCGCTTCACGCACCACAAAGTCGTGAAGCGCATACGACGTGCTCGAATCGCTCGAACAGACGTCCGGTTCTGCCAGTCATCGCAACCCGTCGCCGCTCGCGCCAATGGCGTCGTCGAGGGCGACACCCCAGGTCGACTCGAGCTCTTGGATGAGGTCGACTGCCGACGTCTCGAGCCGCGTCATATCGAGGACTCGTGCGGTGCCATCCCAGCTCCCGCTGACCAGCCGGCGTGAGTCGGGCGAGAAAGCCAGCGTCGAGACACGCTCGCGATGCACGGCGAACCTCGCGAGCAGGCGACCGCTTCGATTCGACCAGACATAGACGGTCCCATCGCGCCCACCCGCAGCGGCGAGCTTCATATCCGGCGATATTGCCACATCCCCGAAATAGCCACCCGCGACGGCTACCTCACGCACGAGGCGACCACGCTCCGCATCCCACCAGCGCACGCTTCCGTCGCCCGCCGTGACGATGAGATTGCCATCATCGGCAATCGCCGCCGCGAGGCTCTTGGGTGAGTAGGCGACCTGCTCCGTCATAGGGCCCGGGGCCGTGACCCGGATGACCGCCCCGTCCTCCCCGAGCGCGACGGCAAAGCGACCGGACGGCGACGTCGCGAGGTCCGCGAATCGGTCCTGGGTCTCGACGATGTGGATCGAAGGCGAGCCCTCCCACGGCCAATACGCACGGACACCTCCAGCGTATGGCGTCGTAAGGACGGGCCCGTCGGCGAGCATCGCTATCCGACGCGCATGATAGATCGTCGAGGTCTGGGCAAGCTCCGTCCATCCATTGGTGTCCCATACCCGGCTCACCCATGAGTCGCTCGGCGTCTGGTTCGCCGTGGAGGTGAAGAACAAGCTACCGTCGGCGGAGAATGTGCCACTCTTGATGAACCCGAAGTCCGACCGGCTCCGGCGTACAAGCGCCCCGTCTGAGACCCTACGGACCTCGAGCCACTCGCCGGTCGTCGCCACCAGCTCCTCGCCGTCAGGTGAGAACACGACCGTGGTCACGCCCGCACCGAGCGCGAGCTCATCAACCGGTCCGGGCTCGTAGGCATAGGCCCGCACGTCTTCACCACCGACATACAACTTACCGTTACCAAAAGCGAAATCCCGCGCCGTCAGCGCTGGCAGTCGCGGCCGGACCAGACCTGCAAGCGGCTCGACGAAGGTGATGTCGCCATTGACTGCACGTGCAGCAAACACACCGGTCCTGTCATCGACGGCAAGTGCCAGGACATTGGAGAGGCCCGTGTCGAGGTTGCCGAGCACAGCCCCTGTCCTTGCATCGAGGAGGACCACCCTACCGCTCCCCGTCCCCGCCACGAGGCGCTCGGAGGATACGTAGGCAAGCGACATGACGAGGTCCTGGCCCAGCGCCGTCGGCACCGACTCCCAGTCGTCGCTCGGGTCTCCGACACGCCCCTGGACGAGCACGCCGCTCTGGCAGACAGCGGCCCAGCGCTGAGCATCGGCCGACACAGCAAACCCGCCCAGGATCCCGTACCCCATACATGGATAGCTCACGCCTAGTGGTCGCCGGTCCTCGAGCGCAAAGGCCGAAAAACACCCGGTGTTGGTGGTGAAGACGACGCCGCTGACGATCGACAGCTGGCGTTCGCATGGGGTCTGGACGGTGTCGAGGAGCTCGCCGGAAGCGGCATCGAGAACAACGAGATAGCTGCTCGACTCGAAGGCAACGACGAAGCCCTCCGACTCGGCCGAAGTCACAGCAGCGCGGCCCCGACGCCACCTGAAGGCAAGCCCGCTCTCGTCGAAGCTCCACGCGCTCAACGCCTCGGACTCCCGACAGAGGAGCCCTCCCGACGCCGGGTCGAAGGACACTCCGAGACACGCCGGTAGCGATTGCCGGGCGACCAATCGCGGCGACGGCGATACGCTCCAAGCGCTCACGACGCCGCGCATGAGAGGGGACTCACGATAGGCGAGCGCATGGGCCGCCAGCAGCTCGGCCTCAGGGCGTGAACCACGCTCGGCCTTGAGCGAGGCCTGGCTCGACAACGACGTCGCAAGGTCCCGCGCGGCCGTCTCGAGCGCATCCATCGCGCGTCCCTCCGCCCGCGACGCACGTGCCGCCGCCATGGCTGAAACTGTCGCTTCGGCGCTCAACCGATCGAAACCGATGACCAGCAGGATTGACAGCACCACGAGCGCCGCGGCCGACACCAAGAGCGGCACGCGCCAGGCGCGCACGAGCCGGAACAGGAGCTCACGCGCCGAGTATTCGTAGGCCCCGACGCGCCGACCATCGAGGTAGCTCGCCAGGTCGGCGGCCAGCGCGCCTGCGTCCGGGTAGCGGTCCTCGGGGCGCTGCGCGAGGGCCTGCGCCACAATGGCCGAGAGCTCCGAAGGGATCGATGCGTCCAGCGTGTTCATAGGCGCTACCGACGACTGGACACGGGCCTGCGCGAGGACCTCGCTCGCCGACCCGAGGTCGCGTACCGGCCGCGCCGTGCAGACCTCGTACAGGATGGCGCCGAGGCTCCAGACGTCGGCACGCGAATCGAAGTCGCGCCCCAAGGCCTGCTCTGGGCTCATGTATTGGGGCGTCCCGATGACGGCACCGTTCAGGCTCCCATCGGTCGCGAGCCGAGCCAGGCCCCAATCCAGCACCCGCGTTCCGCCACCCTCACCGAGCATGATGTTGGCAGGCTTGAGATCGCTATGCACGATCCCCGCGCGATGCGCCGCTGCAACCGCCTCGACCGCCTCCAACAGCCGCCGCAACAGGCGTCGCAGCTCCTCGGGTCGGGTCGTGACCGAGAGCACCTCGGCCAGGCTCCGCCCCCGCACGATGGCCATCGTATAGAAGAGGCGACCGTCCGGCCCTACGCCGGCGTCGTAGATCGGCACGACCCCAGGGTGGTCGATGCGCGCCGTGATGAGCGCCTCCCGGGCCAACGCCACGTCGAGCCGCGACTGAGCTCGGGTCTCCGGGTTGGGAGACTTCATGGCGATCTCGCGGTCGAGCCGCAGGTCGACCACCGCCACCACGCGCCCCATGCCGCCGATGCCGAGCAGCTGCCTCGCTTCGTAGCGTTGGGCGTCAGGCACGGCGAAGCGGTTGTCCAGCGCGCTGGTCGCCGCGACGTCGCCGTCGAGCATGGCCGAGAGCACCTGCCCGCTCACCCAGCCTTCGAAGTCCTCGCCTGCCTGGACGGCCTCACCCGCGCCAGGCCCTGCACCGGCCGACGCGTCCGCGGAGTGACCCGTGGTCACGTCCGGTCTTCGACGCGGTCGCCGCGGTGCAAGAAGAGCTCGAAGTTGCCGCCCCGGTCCGACCGGATGAGATCGGTGCGAAGGCGGGCCTCCTTCAGCTTCTTGCGCAGCCTCGCCAGCGCCGCATCCCAGTTGCGCCGCAGCACTGCCACGTCGGACTCGTCGGGCCAGAGCTCGTCGGCCAGTACCCGCCATCCGACCGGCACCTCGGCCGTCGCGAGATCCGAGATGATTCGGGCGACCATCCCGTCGAGCGCCAGCGTCGGGGCGCCTTCGCGGTGGATATGGACGGTATCGTAACGCGCGACGAGGTGGAGCGGCACGTCCAGGCTGCCAGGGTCGACGGTGGTGATCTCGCCCGAGCCACCGAACGACACCAGCAGGACGTCGAGGCGGACGCCTTCGAGCTCGATGAACCCGCCAGCGTCGAGCCGCATATCGCGGCCGTCGCGCAAGCGCGCGAACCATGTGATGCCGTCGCTCCAGACGACCGCCGCCGCCTCGGGATTGGCGCCTGCGATCAGCTCGAGACGCGGCTTCAGGAGCAGCGAGGCAACGCCTGACAGCACCTTCTTGCCGAGCTCCGGATGCTCGATGGCGAGCATCGCCGGCGGCACACTCACCTCGAGGACCTCCAGCGTCGTTCGTGGGGACAGGCCGATCTTGAGCCCGGGGGACAAGGTCAGGTCCGAGACCTGCTTGCCTCCAACCGTGAGCCGCCCTCGCAGCCCGAGCAGCTTGAGCGCCCCCTCGCGCAGGCTCACCATCGCGTGTCCCTCGGACACGAGCGGGTCTGAGACCTGCAGCGCCGCGGTCCAGATACGACCGATCATGTCGCCAGGCCCGAGCTCTCGTGGCTGCCCTTCTTCAATCTCCACCGTGACGTATGCCCGCATGGTTAAATGGTAGCACGGCCTCGCCCCGCTTCGCCCCCCACGCATGGACTTTCCACCTGTATTCCGCTGGAATCCGCACCAAACGGGCCCGCGACGCGACGCCGGGAAGTATCGAAGTGTAACCAGGCGCGCTCGCCACCGACCGACGTGTATTTCTATCTCTGAGCCCAGGTCTTGTTCACACGCGACGCAGCGCTCGCACCGGGTCGACGAAATCGTCGGCAGGTCCCATGCGTTGCCCCCCGACCCGTCGCCGGAGGACCTGCCCCGTCTCCGGAAGCGAGTCCGACCTGGTCAACCTTCTTGACGGTCGCCCCTGCCCCCGCTAAGCCCGGCCGCCCTTTCGATGGGCGACCGCGCGGCTTCGCGACGGACCGCCCACCCCCTAACGGCCTCCCCAGAGGTGTACGTCGATGGCCTTCAACTCCCTGGAATACGCGATCTTTCTCATCGCCGTCTTCCTGACCTTCTGGGCCCTCGCCCGCTTCGGCCTGGCGCGTTTGTTGTTCCTTTCGGTCGTGAGCTACGTCTTCTACGCCGCGAGCAACCCGTGGTTTCTCACGCTCCTCATCGGCTCGACGGTCATCGACTACGCCATCGGAATGGCCCTCGCCCGTGACGACCGCGACCGCGCAGCCCTCGGACTCGGCCGCCCGTCCCCCGATGCCCCCGCCTCACGCTACCGCCGCCTCCTCCTCGTGACCTCGCTCGTCACGAACCTCGGTATGCTCGCGGTCTTCAAGTACACGAACTTCTTCCTCGAGACCGGCGTCGCCGTCGGCAACCTCTTTGGCGCCGACCTCGTCTTCACGCGGCTCGACATCATCCTGCCCGCCGGCATCAGCTTCTACACATTCCAGACACTGTCCTACACCATCGACGTCTACCGCGGCATCCTCCCCGCCGAGAAGTCTTTCCTCCGCTTCGCCTTCTTCGTCGGCTTCTTCCCGCAGCTCGTCGCCGGCCCCATCGTGCGCGCCGCCGACTTCCTGCCGCAAATCCACAAGCGCCCCTTCCTCTCGCGCCAACAAGCGAGCCGCGCCCTCTGGCTCATCGCCATCGGCCTCTTCAAGAAGATGTGCATCGCCGACGTGCTCGGCGGCGACATCGCCGACCGCGTCTGGGACGACCCCTCCCGAGTCTCGAGCTTCGACGTCCTCATCGGCCTCTACGCCTACACGATGCAGGTCTACATGGACTTCTCGGCGTACTCCGACATCGCCATCGGCAGCGCGCTGCTCTTTGGCTACCACCTCCCGGACAACTTCGACCGCCCGTACATGGCGGTCTCGATCCAGGACTTCTGGCGGCGCTGGCACAAGACACTCGGCTCCTGGCTACGCGACTATCTCTATTATCCGCTCGGCGGCGCGAAGGGCTCCGACCTGCGCGTCTACTTCAACCTGTTCGTCACCTTCCTCCTCATCGGTTTCTGGCACGGCGCGAACATCAACTTCCTGCTCTACGGTGTCGGCCACGCGCTCGCGATGTGTATCAACCGCTGGTGGCGCAAGAGCCGTGAACGCGCCGGCAAGCTCAAGGGCGACATCCTCACCGTGTGGGGCCTGCTCTGGCGCGTGTTCGTGACGCTGCACTTCGTCGTCTTCATGCGTATCCTCTTCCGCTCCGCCAAACCCGAATACTCGTCCGAGCAGGCCTTCGACCTCGCCGGCTCGATTGCGTCTCGCCTCTTCGACGATGCCTGGGGCGCGGTCACCGTCTTGAGCCCTGGCCTGGCCATCCTGCTCATCGGCAGCTACATCGTCCACTGGACGCCACGCCGGTGGGTCGAAGCGACGTACAAGGGCTTTGCCCGACTGCATCCGATTTGGCAGGGAATCGTCTTCACGACCGCCGTGATGTTCATGATTCACGCCCTGTCCGGGCGCCCGCGGCCGTTCGACTACTTCCAGTTCTGAAGAGAAGGGACACCACCATGGCTGAGTTCGCGGAGGTTCAGACCCCAGACATGAACGACCCCCACGAGGGTCCGGGCGTCCCACCCGCGGTGCCACGCCTGATGATCGCGTTGTGTGCCGGCCTCGCGGTCCTGGTCATCCCCTATGCGTTGACCCCTCTGGCCGAGAACCTCACCGACGATACCTCGACCATCGAGATGATTTCGAACTACCGCGCGTGGTGGCCCGGCGACAAAGTGCCCTTCGAAAACCACTTCCGCACCTCGCGCCCTCCCCCGCCGGTCGTCGTCGCGACCGCGACCGGGGCCGACGGCGAGCCCGACATCGGCGAGCTCGGCGAGGCTCCGATCATCGTGGCGATAGACCCACCGCCCGTCGCCGACGCGGACGTCCACTCCGGCTCCAACGGCAACGCCGGCCCGCCCGACGTCGTCGACTCCGATTCGTTGCCCGACCCATCCAACACAGCCGACGCCGCCCCTGCGCCCCCAAAGGTCCACCCGTACTCACGCATCAAGATCCCCGAGTCGACCTGGGAGGGTCTCTCGACGTTCATCGTCGACCCGAACAACGCCATGCGTCACGCCTACGACAAGCTCGCCAAGGTCGCCCTCAAAGAGCCGGGCGCGATGATGCGGATCTCTCACTTCGGCGACTCAGCAATCGCAGCCGACGGTATGCCGAGCTCGACCCGCCGCCACCTGCAGCGTGTCTTTGGCGACGGCGGTCACGGCTTCTCGCTCGTCGCGGCATCCAACAACTGGTACCGCCGCAAAGACGTCGAGTGGACCTCCCGCAACTTCAACACCGAGGTCTTCATCTCGGACGAAGCCAAAGACAAACGTTACGGTTTTGGCGGCACGGCGGCCATCGGTGGCAGCGGCGCCCGCGCGAGTTGGAAGACCGTCACGGTCGCGGACCCGCTCGAGCTCGACAAGACCAGCGGCGCCCGCGCCAGCCGATTTGGCGTCCACTACCTCGCGCAGAAGAACGGTGGCCGCATTACGCTCATGGTCGATGGGGCCGAACACACGGCCATCGAGACCGCCAGCGACACGCCCGAAGACCGCACGGCCCAAATCGAAGTCGACGACGGACCACACACCTTCGAGCTCCGGGTCTCGGGTGGGCGCGCGAAGATCTACGGCGCCATCATCGAGCGCAAGTCTGGCGTCGTCGTCGATGGGCTCGGCATCATCGGCGCGCGAGACAGCCGCTGGGCCAACTACGACCCCGACCACGTCAAGTGGGCCTTTACCGCCCGCGACCTGGACCTCGCCGTCTTCATGTATGGCGGCAACCAGCTCGAGGACAAGGTCACCATGGCCGCCTACAAGGAGCGCCTCACCCCCATCGTCAAGCTCTGGAAAGACGCGCTCGGGCCCGACCGAAGCTGCCTCCTCATGAGCCCCATCGACCACGGCGAGCGCCATCGCGGCCGCGTGCGCACCGTGCCGCGCCAGCTCGACATCATGAAGGTACAGCAGGAGGTCGCGCTCGAGCAGGGCTGCGCCTGGTTCTCACTCTACGACGCGATGGGCGGCGACGGCTCCATCGGCAAGTGGTTTGACCAGGGCCTCGCCGAGGGTGACCTCGCACACCCGACATCGAAGGGCGCCATTGTGCTCGGCAAGCTCTTCTATCAGGCCCTCATGAAGGGCATGCACGACCACCTCGCGACCGTCGTCACGGACCACGACAACGGCGCCAACCCGTGACCGACGCAGCCGACCCCGTCGTACTGCGCTGGATAACCCGCGACGACCCGCTTTATCTCGACGAGCGCCGCCTTCGCTACGAGGTCCTCCGGGCACCGCTCGGCATGCTGGAGGGCTCCGAAGAGAATCCCGCCGAAGACCGATGCGCCCACTGTGTCGCCATCATCGAAGGCCGTGTCGTCGGCTGTGTGCTCGCCCTCCCAGCCCCCTCGGACCCACGCCGCATCAAGCTCCTCCAGATGGCGGTCGACCCTACGCTGCAGGGCCGACACATCGGCGCACGCCTGGTTCGTGAACTGGAACGTCGGGTCGTCCGGGACGGCGCGACGGAGATCTTCATGCACGCCCGGGAGTCGGTCCTCGGGTTCTACGTGTCCCTCGGCTATGTGGCCGTCGGTGAAAGGTTTTCCGAGGTCGGCCTGCCGCACTGGCTGATGTGCAAAATGACGCCATCGGAATCGTGACCCAGGCGTCACAACTAGCACCTTGTTCCATTCGGGCCGTCGTCCGCGCCCCAACCTCATCAGTTTGAAGTGCTTTTCTCCATCGGCGCCCCGAATGATCGCCGAGAAACAATTCATCCCTTGTGCGATTCACCCCTAGGCGGATAGCCTAGTGAGGTCCGTCACGATCCCCGACTGCGGGTGGGATAAGGTGAATTCATGGGCCTCAAGGTCAACGCTGTACGCGGTGCGCTCGCGTTCCTTCGTCTATCTGCGCTCGGCGCTGTCGTCCTCGGGACATCGGCGTCATTCGCCGTCCCGACCACGGATGGCGACAACGGCGTCTACTCCGACACGTTCACGGACGGCGTCGGACTCTTCAGCCTGGTCGGCGCAACCGTAAACCAGACCGGGCTCGTCGTGCTGACCGGCGCGCCACCTGGCATCGTCGAGACCAAGGACATCCTCCCGACGGCGCTGAGCGACTGGAAGTTCCTCTACCTCAAAGGGACGGGCGCCCTTTCGGCCGAGGTCTTCGCCAACAACACCTGGAGCGCGCTGACGCTCGCTGCGTCGGACGACCCCGCCTTCACCCATCGCGCGAGCCTCGCGGCCATCGGCGCTGCCAAGCCCGTCCGCTTCCGCGTCACCTTCACGCCAAACGGCCCCCTGGCCCCGAACCTCGACTCCCTCAAGGCGACGTGGTCCCCCAAGACGACGCTCCAGCTCGTAGCGACCCGCCCCGACGAGTCGTTCTGCAGCGGTGAAAGCCGCCAATGGCGCTTCCCGTTCTCGGTCAGCAGCGTGTCCGCGACCGGCACCCTCGTATGGGTCGAGCTGCCCAACGGCGTCTTGAACCCCGACTTCGGACAGGACTCCAAGCTGCGCTTCATCAGCGCCACCGAGGGAGGCCGCATCAACGCGACCGGCGCGTCCATCTTCATCCGTGGCACCGAGATCCGCCCCAACACGGTCTACTGGGACCTCGGTACCGTGCGCTACGGCACCTCGTTCCCGCTCGTCGTCACCGCCCAGATCCCCAATGGCACTCTCGACGGCACGAGCTACACACTCACCGCCAGAGCCGTCGCCAGTAATGGCGGCCCCGCCATCGCCGCCACCGCCGCCTCCACCGTCGCCCGTTCGGCCCCGCGACTCACCGTGGACAAGTCCCTCACCGGCGTCTACCGCATCGGCAACGAATACCGCGCCGAGCTCGGCAGCACCATCGGCTACCGCGTCACCGTCACCAACACCTACGCCCCGACCTGCAGCGCCGTGGCCCAGAAGCTCGTCCTCTGGGACCCGTTCGACGTGAACACCGTCAGCCAGGGTCTCGACCCCTACGCTGGCGCCCCGACCCTGCTCACGGCCGGCCTCGTGCCCAATGTTGCCGGCCAGGACGTCTACACGACCGGCCCCGCGCCCGCCGTCAACCCAATCGCCATCCCCGCTGAAGCCCCGTTCGCCCTCATCGACAAGCTCGCCCCCGGCGAGTCACGCACTTTCGAGTTCCAGGTCCCGCTCGCATCCGGCGCCAACTTCGACGGCGAAACCGTCACCAACGTCGCCTACCTCGACTCGGCCTATGCCCCACACGCCGGCCTCCTCCTGGACTCCGCCACCTTCCGCTTCGGCATCGACTACGGTCCCAATGCACTCTACGCGAAGGGCGAGAACATCCGGGGCTCGTCCGCTGTCTCTGGATTCAGCAATGACAACGCCCACCTCAATGTCGGCTATGGCGAATACTTCGAGTACCTCCTCTACGCGGCCAATGACGGCGCCTCGGTCCTTGAGAAGACGACGCTCTTCGACAAGCTCCCGACCGCTGACGTCGACTTCGTCAATGCCTGGGCCCCAGCTGGTAACACCATCTATTACAACGCTGGCGGAGCGACCAACGCCGAAAACACCCCACCGGACTACAACCCCGCGACGGGCACTCTC
Source organism: uncultured Myxococcia bacterium (assembly GCA_942493285.1). GTDB lineage: Bacteria > Myxococcota_A > UBA9042 > PHBI01 > PHBI01 > WYBB01. The sequence continues at coordinate 1,517,977 of OW818691.1, read as the reverse complement.
GGAGGGACATGGTCAACCACACCGACGACGCCCGTGACCTGGGTCGCCGTCGCCGTGCCTCGCATTGGCTCGCCGATTATCGCCAACCACAACGATGGCGCTCCGACTTCGGTCACCGCCAAGATCGGCGTCACGGTCAAGTCCTCCGCCGGCTGTGCGGAAAAAACCATCCGTAATCCCGGCTACTTCCACACGACAGCGTCGAGCTACAAGATCGGCTCGACCGTGACCACCACGGCCTGGTCGAACTCCGGCACCGTCAACGCCGAGCTCACCGACGTCGTTGTCCGTGTGCCTTCGTTTGCCGCTTCGTGGGCCACCGTGAACCCGAACGTCAAGTCAGGGTCGGGCGAGGTCGACTACACCATCTCGTTCACCAACTCGTTGCCCGGCGCCGCCAACCTGACCGACACAGCCACGAACGTCGTCGTCCGCGTCGATATGCCACAGACCTCTATCGCCGGCGCCATGCGCCCCCTCGACCTTGTCGGGGTCACAACCAGCAACGGCACAGTCGACGACTCGGGTCTGCCCGAATACTTCGAGGTCACCTATCCGCCAATCGGCCCCGGAAGCCAGGTCATCATCAACGTCAAGGCGAGCGCCCCTCGCGGCGTCGTCAACGGCGGCACCGCACGCCTGCTCGCGACCATCCGCTACGACGACGCTGCGCCCGGCGCCTGCCCCGTCTCGCCCAACACGGCCCAGGCCACCGCGACCTTCTCCGTCGACCCGAAGTTCCAGATCGACAAACGTGTCGACTTCGCCGTCGCTGGCCGCAATAAGACGCTGACTCACACCCTGCGGATGGTCAATATCGGCGAGGGCGCATCGCTGAACACCGTCGCTTTCGATCAACTCCCCGACAACATCGTCTTCCTCGACGCCGACGCACCGTCCTTCGGGCAGGCCATCTACTTCTCGGCCGCCGATGTGCCAAACCTGCCGTCGAGCGTCCGCGCCAATGGCGACTGGACCCGCGAGCTCGTCCTCACGAGTGGCCTCTTCGTGGCCGGCGTCATCGACAACGGGGTTGTCACTTCGCCCATCCCCAACCCCAGGTGGATCGCCGTCCTCGTGGATGACAACACTCTCGTCCCACCCCAGCTCCCAGCCACCGGTGCGCCCCGCGAGATCGTCTTCCGCAGCCTCATCCCCGAAGACGCCCCACTCGACACACTCATCGTCAACGAGGCGATCATCAACGCCACCGGCATGGCGCCAGCCGTGTCGAACCTCGTCCAGACACTCATCTCGGATGACCCCGCCCTCGAGATCGCCGGCATCTGCCCGGGCGTCGTCGCGGCCGGCGAGAATGTGCCATTCACCTATAGCTTCACGAACAACTCGACCAATGACGACAATACTGCCATCGCGCGTATCATCGTCCCGGCCGGCCTCACCGCGGCGGCACTCACGGTCACCGCCAACGGCCAGACCCACACCGTCACCCTGCCGAACGACTCGGTCCGCAAAGTGACATCGACCACCGACGCCTCGGGAACGACCCTCGCCTGGGACGTCACCGCCTTCCTCGCCGGGTCGCTCGAGCCTGGCAAGACCGTCTCGATGAACCTCGAAGCCGAGGTCGGCAACGTCAGCAACGGCGACACCATCCCGGTCTACACCTCCGGCACCGCGACCAACACTGCCGGCACCATCAACGTCGGCTCGGTATGTACCCTGCTCGTCGAGAACCCCGACCTGCGCATCTTGAAGCTCGTCAGCCAGTCCGAAGTCGTCCAGGGCGACACTCTCCAATACACTCTGGTCGTCGACAACCTCGGCCGCCGCGAGGTCACCAACGCCATCATTCGCGAGAGCCTCCCTGTCGGACTGACCATCGTCCCTGGCTCGGTATCTGTCAGCCCCTCGACCTGGACCATCGGCGCCCCCGTCGCAACGGGCGGGACCGACGGCGATAATGGTGGCGCAATCTACGAGTGGAGCCTCGCTCGCGGTAACGCAATCGACGGACCCGGCTCTGCCGTGGGCACCGTGCCCGGGCTCGGCGGACCGATCTATATCCGCTTCCGCGCGAACGTCGTATCTGCCGCCGCTGGCTCGACCATCCGCAACTGCGCCAATGTGGCACTCGGCGCCGAGTCCGACGGCGACCAGCTCGTCGACCCTACGTCAGCCAATGACCGGGCCTGTGTCAACGTCGCCGTGCCCCACCCCGACCCGACCCTCGTCAAGACCGGCCCGCTCACCGTACTCTCCGGCTCGACCTATGCCTACACCCTCTCCTATCGCAACCTGACGCGCCAGGCCGCGACCAACGTCGTCGTCTACGAACGACTTCCCAAGGTCGGTGCCCTCGCCGCCCCCTCGGTGCGCTTCGTCAATACGGTTCTCCCCTCGGGCGCCGCCGCCTGGTACAGCGTTGCCGCCTATGATGCCGATGTGACAGCGCACCCGGCCTTCAACCCGTCGAACACAACGGGCTGGACGCAGAACCCCGCAAATGCCACCTGGGTCGCTTTCCACATCGCCGATCTCCCGGGCCTCGCCCCGGCGCGCGACATCACTATCCAGGTCGAAGCGACCAATCCCAATACGAACAACGTGCTCCCGGCCGGCGCAGAGATCATCAACTGCGCGCTCGTCACCTCGCCGGGCGTGGACGGCGGCACCGGTAACAACCAGTCTTGTGTCACGACCTTCATCGAGGGCCTCAACGTCGCCATCACCAAGGTGTGCGACCCGAGCGGCTTCCTCCCCGGCGGACGCCCTGGCGACGCGGCCTCGTTCACCATAACGGTCGAGAACCGCGGCACGGACGCGGCCTTCGGCATCGCTGTGACCGACGTCATCCCGTCGTGGTTCGCACTCGCCGCTGTCGAGCCGGCCTTCGCCAGCGCCATCGACGGCGGGGGCACCGCTGGCAACTTCGCCAATCCGAGCCTGCAGTCGGTTCAGGACAATGTGGCATGGACCCGCGATGGCGACACCTGGTACCTCGGCACCCTCAACGCATCCGATACCTCGCACTATCGCAAAGTCGGACTCTTCCCGGGCCAGAGCACGACTCTGGTCTTCCGGGGCACCATCGACATCGAAGCAGCGGGCGGATTCCTCGCCATGAACCAGGCGACCGTGTTCTCCGTCCGTGTCCAGGACTCCGACCCGGCCGAGCGCGCCGACGTCCTCGCCGACAACACCTCGGGCTGTTCCTTCACGGTCCAGCGCCCCGACCCGATGGTCGTCAAGTCCGCCTTCACCGCCAACTCGAATGGCTCGGTCGGGGCCGGCGAGACCATCACCTACGAGATCGGCTTCGAAAACATCGGAGCCACCACCGCCAGCAATGTCATTATCCAGGACGAGATCCCGGCCGGCGTCGACTTCATCGTCGGCAGCCTCACCGATGTGCCCGGCAATGCCGTCGTCGAGTATTACAGCGACGCCGTCGGCTGGGGTCACACCAGCACGCTCGAAGTCGGCCAGCCCGACCCCGAGGTCCTGGCCTTCCGCATCCGCTTCAACGACTTCCCAGCACCTCTCGGTGGCAACTTCGAGCAGAACGAGGAGCTTTCCTTCGAGTCCGGTGACTACAACGGGACCGAATGGGACCCGAAGCTCAAGGCTATCGTGGCTTCGGCAGGGGCCTCGAACCCTGTCTACCTCTCGCCCGTGGTCCCCACCAACTCGGCCACCGTCATCCAGTGGCTCGGCCTCTTCGCGCGCGGTTCAGAGAACGGCTACCCTGCCCCACAGATCGATCTGCTCGATGGTGAAGGCAATGTCGTCCTGGCCGATGTCACTCTCGACGAGGGCGGCTCGCGCTCACTCGCCGACCTCAATCCGGCCACAACCCCGTTCCTCCAGCTTCGTGCCACATTCCAGTCCCTCGTCGCCGGTGGCGGCGACCCCTACGGCGCCGTCCAATATCTCGAAGCTCCCGTCGGCACGCCCAAGAACGGCGAGGTCTGGCTGACGGCGAACAACCTCGCCGCCGGCCGCGTGAACGCAGCCCCCTTCAATGCTTACGGGGACGGCGAGCTGCTTCCCTATGGCGGGTGGGCGCCCGCCCTCTGGGAGCGAAATGGCGATGAGTGGACACTCGTCGATCTCGATTATCCCGGCGGATTCGAGGTTCGTAGCATCGACTATCTCGATGCCTCACTGCTGATCGTCAGCCACGAGTCGGTTGAAGACGGCCTCCCGGGCTTCTGGGCTTTTGAGCGCAGCGGGGCCTCCTGGAGCCGCGTGACCTTCCCCGAAAACAGTGGACCTGCGTCGTTCCTGGGACGCTTCGAAATCACCGAGGGCCCCAACACGGCACTTTGCAATGGAGTCGGCGCGCCGTGCATATTGCTCGCGACCCAGCCCACGGCCGGGGGGACAGTCTACTACGCACGGTCCAACGGCACCTGGGTTGCCGTGCCGTTGACCCCTCCCGACGAGGTCGACTGCTACCACTACGAGATGAACTCGCTCGGCTACGTTTCCGGCTATTGCACCAGCTTCTCTGCCGACACAATCTTCACGCCGACAGGCACCGGCTGGGTCGCCCAGCCTCTGCCCGGCAACACCGACTTCCTCTCCTTCAAGGCCCTCGCCGCGGACTCCGCGAACATGGTGGTGCTCGCGTACAACGGCTCGAACTATACCGCCTACAACTTCTACGAAATCGCATTTGGCGACTGGGGAACGAGAATCCTGGAGGTGGGCTCTGACACGAACCGTATCGAAGCCTTCTTCGGGCAGTCCCGGCGTACGCCATACTCGCGATTCTTCTACACGCTCAATGGCGCCCCGAAGCTCTGGGCCCCTGATGGAGACGGGGTGCTCGTCTCGTACCCCCTGCCCGCCCCTCAGGGCTCACTCTCAATCACCGACGTCGAGGCCAACGCGACCGGCACATTCAAGGGAGTGGTCGACGGTTTGCAAGGTGTCTGGCAATCGGCTGGTGGCCCAGAGGATTACACGTTCAGCTTCCTGACGACGGGCGATGGGGCGGCGCAGTGGCTCGACTGGGGCAACGATGGCCTGCTATTCCCCGAGCCTCGCTACTATCCGTACTCGTCGGTCGAAGTCTACGGCCCCTCCGTACCTCCCCCTGGCTACGAGACCTACCCGCTCGAGGGCTACGACCTCCTCGTTCGAGGCGCAGGCGCCGGTCTCGTCGGCGGCCTCACCTTCGACTACAGCTTCTACTCATACGCCCCGACGGTTTGGTCTTTCCCACCGGTCGACGGTGTGCTCGCCGAGTCCGCGCTCCCGACGCCCCTCGTCCAATCGGGCCGTATCCTCGCAGGTACACCGGAAGGTTGCCTCATCGGCGAAGTCGACTTCCCCGACGGCAGCGTGCAGACCTACACTTGGCAGAAGTTCGACGGCGAATATCTGCCGACCCAGCTCACAGACGCCAATGGATTCAGCAACCTGAAATTCGTGGTTGCCACCCCTGACCACCGCATCTTCGGCAACGCCACTGACGCCGATGGCAATCAAGTCGTAGTCGAGTTCGGCTGCGCCACTGGTGACTGGTTCGTCACCCAGCTTCCCATCGATGGCTACGATACCGCGACGCTCGTCGGGATGAAGAACGGGCTGCTCATCGGCACGGTCGGATTCGTGGCCGATTTCGACTACCTCCCCGGCTACGGCATCAACGCTTTCTGGTATGCCGACTCGACCGGCAACACCCAGCTCCTCCTGCGCGAGTTCGACGGCATCACGCCTCTTGCCGACATCGGAGCGCCCGGACTCTTCCCGTTTGCGGACCAGGGCCTCGTCTATGGCAACGGCGAAGACGAATTTGGCGACGTCCACCAGGCATTCGTCTGGACACCCGCTTTCGAGAGCGGCAACGACGACTTCGAGATTTCGGCTCTGCCAGTTCCAGAGGGCAGCTACCACTCTGAAGTCACCGACTATGACGGCGCCAACCGCCTGCTCGGGTTCTTCTGGGGCACGGGTGGACGCAGTGCCATCATCTGGCGCCGGGCCGATGCACTGGCCCCCTGGACGGCCGACTTCGAAGACGATGTCCTGAACGGCTACTCCGGAGTCCAATTCCTGGGAACGGGCCCCGACGCACCCATCATCGCCTCCAACATCGAAGACGTGCACGCTGTCATCGAGTCTGACCTCGTGATGACGACCTACGTCGAATGGGAACGGCTGGTGCGTATGGACCCGAACGATCCGCTCTATAACGCCGAATGGATTCGCAACGCCTTCAATCAGGGTTATGCGCCAGGCTATCTCGGTTCCACGCTCAGGGTGCTCTCGAAGACGACGGACGGCTATGTCTCGGCCATCGTCGAGGCCGACGACTTCGTCGGATACGCAGCACCCGGAACCTTCGTCGTTTCCAGCCAGACCCTCGGGCTCGGTATCACCCGCATCAACACCGACGGAACCGCAACGACGACCTACTTCACCCCGGCCGTGAACGGATTTGCATATGCCAATTCGAACCAGATGGGACCGGTAAGCGCAGATGGTGTGTTCACGCTTTGGGCCGACGACGGAGTCAGTGCGGGCGGGCGGTACTTCTACAACCGCGCCTACGCCTTCATACCCGACCCGGCCGAGGCTACGGGCTACCGCGCCCAATCGATGGACTACGCTGGCGATTTGAGCGCCCGCGAGCACCTCGACATCATCAGCTACGACGAAGGCACCACCTACTATCTGCCCCAGCCTCCGGCAACTCTGCTCGGTAACGGCTGCTGGACCTTCGCCGAGGTCGATTTCGCCGACCCGTACGACGTCTACTACGGCAACTACCCGCCCTCCACAGACACCAACAACGTCAGCATCAGCGGCTCCGAGCCATCCAACCTGCGCCTCTGGGGTTGCCCCGTCGTCTCCGAAGAACCGGCCGAAGCCCTCGCGAGCTGGGGCGTCACCTATCGGACCGACACCCGTCCGTCGGTCGGCTTCCAGGCCCTCGTCGAAGACGTCTGCCAACGCACCATCGAAAACACCGCGACCGTCTCGCCGAGCACCCCGCAGCTGTCTACCGACAACGACTCCTCCACCGTCACGACCCCGGTCGAGACCGCAGACCTCGCCATCGACCTCATCGCCGACGCCTCGGTCATCGCCACCGGTGGTGACCGCACCTTCGCCGTCGACGTTCGCATCACCAACCGCGGCCCTCAGGTCGCCCGTGCCGCCACCGCGAATGTGACGCTCCCGCCGGGCCTCGACCTCCTGCTCGGCGACACGACTTTCGACCTCGGCGACATGGCCCCCAACAGCGAGGAGACCTTCGTCCTCACGCTTCAGCTCGCCACCGACGCGGCGAATGTGACCTATCCCATCGCCGCCAAGGTCGACTCCGCGACCATCGACTGCACGACGGACAACGACACCTTCTCGGTCGCTATCCTCTCGGGCCAGCACCCGGACCTCAAGGTCACCAAGACCGGCCCGGCCACTGTACGCGTCGGTGAGCCCTTCACCTGGGTGGTCGCCTGGGAGAACCGCGGCACGACCGTCATCAACGACGTCAATGTCACCGACACCCTGCCCGCGGGCTTGAACAATGTGACACTCGGCAGCGGCTCGACCGGCTCCGTCTCCAGCGGAGAAATCTTCTGGGCCGAACAAGACCTCGAGCTCTACGACATCCTCACGGACAGCATCACCGCGACCGTCACTGACTGCGGCCTCATCGACCAGTCGCTCACGAACACCATCGCGGCCCCGCTAGCCAACGACGCCAACCCCAACGACAACCAGGCCGCCCATACGACGCTCGTGCTCGGCCCCCGCGCCGCCGTCGATGTCACTCTCGTCCAGAGTCAGTCACTCGTCGCCCCGGGTGACGCCGTCTTCTATACGGCGCACTTCCGCAGCACTGGCACGACCACCGCGACGGGCACCCAGATCCGCGTGCAGACCCCGTTCGTCCCGGTCCTGAACTCCATCTCGCATAACGGCTCCAACTCCAATGGTGTCGTGACCTTCAACCTGCCGCCCCTGGCCCCCGGCGCGGTCGGCTCGGTGACCTTCGCGGCCCCTGTCACGACCAACGCGACCCTCACGGCCGACGTCAGCGGTGGCAATATCTGCCCCTCGCCGACCACTGCCGTCAGCACGATCGTCGCAACGGACGCGCCGCAAATCCTCAAGACCGCCGACGTCAACAACGCCTGCACCGACGACGTCGTGACCTGGACCATCCTCGTGACCAATCCCGGAACAACGCCGCTGACGAGCGTCGCCATCGCCGACACCATCGCCGCCGGCATGACCTACGTCCCCGGCACCATCACTGGTGCTGGCGCCAACGCCGTCGACCCGGCGAACCTGACCTGGAGCATCCCCACCATCCCTCCCGGCGGCCACCACGTCGTCAGCTTCAAAACCCAGGTCACCGCTTCGACCGGCTCCCTCGTCTCGAACAGCGCCACCTGGACCGCCACCTCCGGCGCAGTCACTGCCGGAACCTCCAACGCGGCCTCCGTCCGCATCGCCTGCGACAACCGGGTGAAGCTCACGAAGACGCTGTCACTCTCATGCGAGGACCCGCCGCGGCTCACGGTAAACCTGACCTACACCAACACCGGGACCACCCCGCTCACCGGCCTTTCAGTGTCCGACACCTACGGCCACCTGCCGACGGCCGGCCTCAGCCTTCCGGGCAGCAGCCTCGCAGGCAATGGCTTCGTGACCTTCTATCTGTTCGACCTCGCCCCCGGTCAGACCGGTACGGTGAGCTACAGCGCGGGCCTCACCCTCGACCCCGACGACGACGGCACGCTGCTCACCGACCGCGCCACCATCACCGCCAACGGCGTCCCGCCGCAGACCTCGAACCAGGCCGCCGTGCCGGTCCGTGTCTGCGACGATGACAACGTCTGCACGACCAACGTCTGCACCGAGTCCGGCTGTGAATACATCGCCATTCCCGGCTGCGTGGTCGGTTGCCAGTCCGACACCGAATGTGACGACACCAACCCCTGCACCGACGACACGTGTTTCGAGGGCGATTGTATCAACACGGACGACGACAACAACACCTGCTCGGGCGACGACCTCTGCAGCACTTACGCTTGCGCCGCCGGTGCCTGCACGCCGACCCCCATCGACTGCGGCGACGGTCTCGACTGCACGGTGGACTCGTGTGTCGCCGGCGACTGCAGCAATCTCGCGACCGACGCGCTCTGCGGCGATGGCAACGAGTGCAACACTGTCACCTGCGCCCCCGGCGAGCCGAGCGCCGACCCCACGACGGGCTGTCTCGTGACCAGCGACGACGGGTCGTGCAACGACAACAACCCCTGCACCATCGACTCGTGCAACGCGCTCACCGGCCTTTGCGACAACGCCGCAGCCGTCGGACTCGACTGCGATGACGGCGTCGAGTGCACCGTCGGCGATGTCTGCGACGAGGGCGGCGCCTGCGTGGGCGGCACCCCCGACGACAACTTCTGCGATGGGCTCGGCGGCCAGAACCCCTGCCGCGCTGGTACCTGCGACCCGGACGCCCCCGAGGCCAACGCCGACGGTTGCGTCGTGAGCAACTCGCCGTCGGGAACGGTCATCCAGGCCAACATCCCGTGCGGCGAGAACGCCTGCGCCGTCGGCACCGGTGATCTCGTATGCGATGGACAAGGCAGCCAGGTCTCGACCTGCGACCCGGCCTACCAGGGTGTCTCGGATATCGGGGACGACCAGTGCCTCGAGCAGGAGCTCGTCGTGTACGCCCTCATCGACGACCCGCAGACGGGCGCCCTGCGCGGCTCCGTCCGCTGCCTGCGGTCCGCCGCCGGCGTCGTCTCCTGCGAAACCGAGGGCACGGACGCCGACACGGGCCTCCCCCTCCTCAAGATCTACGATGAGCTCCTTTGCCCTGGCACGCTGCCCGTCGTCCCCACCCCATGAGCTCCAGGTCCCGACCCGCAGAGCGCGCAAAACACGCACAATCCGGAAGTCAACGTATGGCACTTCACACATTCAACCGCGTCATCGTACCGACACTATTCGGACTCGGGCTCGCTGCGGGCTGCGCCAAAGACGAGACGGCGACCGCCCCGAAAGGCCTCGCCGTAACCGTCCAGCCACTCTCGCTCTACGGCGTGAACCAGGCCGTCTACTCGCTCACCGTGCGTAACAGCAGCGGCGTCGTGTGGACAAAAGCCGGGCTCGAGTCGACGAAGTACGGCGATGGCAAGGGCGCCCTCACCTACGTCGGTCCATGCGACGCAAGCCAGAACCCCCACTCGGTCGAGCTCGTCCTCCAGAGCCTGACCGGAACCGGCGGGCCTATCACCGACTTCGCCAACCCGGCCCCCGCAGACCGCCCGCTGGTCATGACCGGCGTAGACTGCCAGGCCAACGCCGACACGCCGGTGACCTTCAACCTCACAATCGCGCGGTCTGCGGACCAGGGCTTCTTCGACATAGGCGTGACCTTCTCGGACATCTTCTGCTCGGCCAAGCTCGACTGCCTCGAAGAGCCGCTGCTACACGTCCCCGGCGGCGAGCGTGGACCCACCGCCGTCATGGCCTTCGCGTGCACCTCGGGCCAGGACACGCAAGGCAACCCCGAAGACACCTTCCTACACTTCACCAATGTCGTCGTCGAGTGCGGCCCCGACAACAACCGCACGACCTACACATTGTCGCCAACCGGGCGCCCGGGCAATCTCGGGGCGGCTGAGCCGGTATTCTTCCAGACCGCCCTCTACCAGGGTCAGGAAGACCTGCCGGGCTACGACAAGTGTTACTGGAATATGGCGTTTGGCGTGAACGAGGGCAACCAGGCAATCAACTGCCGCGTCATCGCCCAGGGCACCGCGAGTGACACCTCATGGACCGACGCGCCGGGTGAAGGCGGCAGCTCGCCCACCAACCAGGTCTACCCCTTCGTCTCGTTCGACGTGTCCATCACTGACGCCGAAGGACAGCTCGACTGCGGCGCCATCCAGTCCCACCCGCTCAACGGCAACGGCTCGGGTGTGACCACCGCCTACACGACTTTCGATGGCTCGTCGTTCACCCACCAGTGGCAGTGCGGCACGACCACGGTCACGACTGAAAAGCTCTCCTGCACGGGCACTTACCCGAACCAGGGCGGCAACACGGCGGCCTTCGTGCAGACGCCGAGCGGCGTGCAGGTCGCCTTTGGCAACTCCTGGTCCCCGCTGTACGCCATGCCCGATGCCTACAAGCTCGAGGACTGCTGCATGAACCCCTGCTGCAGCACGACCGACGGCGGGCAGTCCGAGTAGACCACCGCGTGGCCTCGACCCCGGTCGCGGCACTCCAGCACTCGACGACGGCGCTACTCGGCGCTAGACTCCCCGACGTCTCTGGCTCAGGGAGCTCTGTCATGCGCTACGCACTTGCCTTCGGTCTCATCTCGTCCCTCTCCGCCTGCGCCACCACGGGTTCGCGTGGACCTCAGGTCGGCCCGGCCTGGACGCAGGAAACGCTGGTCGGAACCATGTGGACCGAGGTCTGTCCCGGCGGGGACCCCGCTCAGACCTGGCTCTCCTTTTATGAAGACGGCACCTTCGCCTACCTCTACCCCGAGGCTGAGTGGGAGTACGACGGGGACGAGACCTGGCAGGTCCAGGGTAACGAGCTGGTCGTGGCCTGGAACAACAACTTCGCGTCGACCCGCTACACGCTCGATGCTTCGGGCCGCCTCAACGGCGTGAGCACCAAGAGCTGTTCGGCCATCACCCTCGAGCACACCGGGCCCGCGCCTGACCTCGACTGGTCCGAGCAGGGCGGCGGCGAGCCGGGCACCCTCACCCCCTGAACCCCGCCACCACTGGCGGTGCGCCCGTCCGCGCTTGCGAACCCGTCCGCAAGTTGCCAGCAGGAATCCTCCAGAATACGGTGCGGACGTCGACGGGGAAGTCGTCTATCGGGCGGTCGCCCGGCAGGGCCCCCTCGCTGTGACCCGAGCCCGAGGCGCTCATGCCAATCGCATCCGACCCAAGCGCTCGCCTGCTCGTCGCGCTGACGTTCGTTCTCGTATCGGGCTGCGACGACGCCGAACCCGCAGCCACCGGGGACGCCGACACGACCCAACGCCCGGACACACCGACACCCTGGATCTATCCGGAGTCCGACACCGAGGTCGGCCCGACCCTCTCGGCTGCCACCCTTTCTGCGGCAGTCTCGACCGTCGTCGACCTCGCGGTCGAGCTCGACGTCACCCCCATCATCACCCTGCATGAGCTCGTCTATCCCCCGCCCACCATCGGCGAGGGCGACCTGGCCGGATGCCCGGCCTTCCTGACCTACGACTACGGCAACGCCACCGCCTACTATTGGCAAGGCGAGTGCACCGCCGCCAACGGCACGGCCTTCTCGGGCCTCGGCTACATCGCCATCTACGACAACTTCACCAACGAGTTCGGGACCTTCTCGGGCAAGACCGTCACCATGTCGGGCCGCATCACGGCTCCAGATGGCACCTTCATCGAGGGCTCCGGCACCGCCTCGACCCTCGTCGGCGGCAACGCGCAGCTCGCCGTGGACACACGCGTCCTCGACGGCTCTTGGCTCGCTGGCGGCCCCCGCGCGCCGACGTCGACAGACGGTGCATGGCTCGATGGCTCCCGCCGCCCCACCCTCGAGGTCCTGCGCTGGACCTTCCTCGCGACCGGGGGCAAGAACCTCACGATAAATGGTGGGCTCTCTTTCGCGTCGGACTCACCCCTGCCCACCGGTGTCAGCGCCGTGGCGCTCGAGACCTTCACCGCCCGCGCCGCTCTCGCCGGGGCCTCGTGTGAGCGTGAGCCGGGAGGTGTCGCCTCCATCCGGGACGACGCCGGGACCTGGTACGACGTGCTCTTCGACGGCCCGACCGACGACAACCCGGAAACACCTGCCGACCTTTGCGACGGATGTGGCCAGACCTGGCATCGCGCCCTGGCGGTCGACCCGACATGCGTCGACGCGCGCGAAGTCCTGCGAGGGCTCCCGTGATGCTCGGCGTCTCTTGTCGCGCTCCATTCGTACTTGCGTCATTCGCGCGCAACCATAGCATCTGGCTCTGCGCGACCGCCTTCCTTCACGCCTGTGACGAAGCCGCAAACCCGCCCCCGACGCCGCCCGCAAAGGCCGACGCGATCTCGGACGTCTTCGTCGACCACCCCGACCCGTCGACCCTTCCACGCCTCGAGCCACGCGCCCACCTCATTCGCCTTTCTCTTGATCTTCGAGGTATTCGCCCGACCCTTGCCGAATACGAGGAGCTCGCCGAAAGCCCCGACCCGACAATCGCACTCGCCACCCTGAGAGACCGCTTCCTCGCCTCCCCACAGTTTCCCGGCCGCGTCCGCGACCTCTGGTCGAACATCCTGCGCACCCGCGTCGAGGACTTCCCCGTGTCGGCCACGGCACTCGGCCTCGCCCCGGAGCTGGAACCCACGCTCTACGCTTCTATCGGCGAAGAGCCGCTCATGCTGCTCAGCCACCTGGCCGAAAACGACCTGCCACTCACAGAGCTCGTCACGGCCGACTTCACCTTCGCCGACCCACTCATCGCCTCGGTCTTCCCCGTCGACTATCCCGATAATGCCACCGGTTGGCACATAGCTCGCTACACCGACGGACGCCCGGGCGCCGGCTGGCTCTCGATGAACGCCTTCTGGTGGCGCTATCTGTCCGATGGCGTCAGTTATGGCCGCGGTCGCGCCAACGCGGTCGCGCGAGTCTTCCTCTGCGCGGACTTCCTCGACCGGCCCGTCGACTTCCCACGCGACGTCGACCTCACCGACGAGGCTGGGATCCGCGACGCGGTCAAGACCAACGACGGCTGTATCGGCTGTCACTCGAGCCTCGACGCACTCGCGAGCTTCCTCGCCGGCTTCCAATACACCAACAAGACCGCCACCGAGCTCACACGTTATCACCCCGAGCGCGAGCGCCTCTGGCCACGACTCACCGGGCTCGCGCCCGCCTTCTACGGCACTCCGGGCTACTCTTTATCCGACCTCGGCCAACACCTCGCGAGCGACCCACGGTTTGTGACCTGCCTCACCGAGCGCGCCTTCGAGCTGCTCATCCACCCACACGACCCGACCGACCCGGGCGAGCTCGACGCCCTGACCCGCCACCGCGAGAGCCTGCTCGCCGGCGGCCTCACCCTACGCGCGCTCTTCCGTTCCGTTCTCGACGACCCACGCTATGCGCTCGCCTCACAAGAGAAAATCGTCTCGCCCGACGTGTGGTCCGACGTGCTCTTCGACCTCACGGGATATCGTTTCACCGTCTCTGACGTCGATGTCTTTGCGACTGACCGCACCGGCCTCAAAACCCTCGCAGGTGGCGCCGATGGCCGCGCTGGCAGCGAGCCGTCGACGACCCCGACGGTGACCATGACACTCTCGTGGGAGCGGAGCGCCGAAGCCGCCGCGTCCTTCGCGACCCACTCCGACCCCGGCTCGCCTGGCCGCGCGCTCTTTGCCGAGGTCGCCCCTGACCACATACCCGCGGGACGTCCACATGACGACCCGGCCATGCGCCGCCAGGTGGCCCACCTGCACGCACGACTCTTCGGCAGCCAACTCGATGCGACGGCAACGCTCGCCGAAATCGACGAGCCGCTGACCCTCTGGGAGCGCGCCCATCAAATCGAACGCGACCCGCGACGCGCCTGGGCCGCCGTGCTCACAGCCTTGCTGCGCGACCCCTCCATGGTCATCTACTGAGGTCATCACATGAAACGCAGAGACTTCGGCTTCGCGCTCATGGGTGGTCTCGCCGCCACCATGCTCCCCTTTCATTTCGCGCGCTCAGCGACCGCCGCGAAGAAACGATTCATCTTCGTCATCGCCCGCGGCGGCTGGGACCCGCTCTTGACGCTGGCCCCGATGTTCCAGGCCTCGGCCGTTCAGGTGCCACCCCAGTCGAGCCCGACGACCGTCGGCGGCATCCCGCTCACCGACTCGGCGCTGCGCCCATCCGTGCGCGCGTTCTTCGAACAACACAGCCCTCGCAGCCTCGTCATCCACGGTCTCTCGGTCCGCAGCGTGGCACATGACGTGTGTGAGACGACGATGCTGACCGGCAGTGCCACCGGCAACAACCCCGACCATGCGACGAGGCTCGCTGCGACCTCGACGCTGGCACTTCCACACCTCGTCGTCGAAGGCCCGAGTCTGCCAGGCGAGCTAGCACCACTCGTCACCCGCACCGGTCGAACGGGCCAGCTCCAGGCCTTGGTCGACGGTTCGATCACCAGCCGCGCCGACATTACCACCCCAACGCTTTCACGGCCGACCCGTGAGCTCGTCGATGGCTTCCTCGCGCGGCGTTTGTCAGCGTTCGCTTCCACCAGCCCCGGCCTTGGACAAGAAGCTTTCGAAGCCCTCGACCGGAAACGCCGCATCGAGCAGCTTCGCGGCGAAGTGTCATTCGCGACCGACGGCAGCTTCGAGTCACAAATCGAGCTCGCCGTCTCAGTCCTCGGGTCTGACATTGCGCAATGTGTGACCATCTCGCCGCCGATTTCCTGGGACAGCCACACCGATAGTGACAACCAGCAGACCCAATACTGGGAGAGCCTCTTCCTCGGGCTTGGCCGCCTCTTGAGCCGGCTTGCTGCGACTGCCTCGCCATCCACCACGGAATCCACGTCACTCGCCGAAGACACCATCGTGGTCTGCCTCTCCGAGATGTCGCGCACACCCCGCCTCAACGCCGACCAGGGGCGAGACCACTGGCCATGGACTTCAGCCCTTCTCGTCGGTCCGGGCCTCACCGGTGGGCGTGCAGTCGGCGGCTACGACAACAACTATTCGGGACTCGGCATCGACCCGGCGACCGGCGAGACCGACCCGAACCGGGCCGCGACCAGCCCCGCCCAGCTCGGTGCGACGCTCTTGGCGCTAGCGGACCTCGACCCTGGCGTCTTCGGGCCACGCGTCGAGCCCCTGCTCGGGGTCCTCGAGTGACACCACCCGTGCACATCGCGATACGGGACTCTGCCCGATTCATTGCCATCGCGCTGGCGATGGTCGTGGCGTCCTCACCGCTCATCGGATGCGATTCCGAGCCCAAAGATACGGTCTCTGAGCCCGACCCGTGCGACGAGGCCCCGGTGACGACCTGGGACAACTTCGGCCACGGCTTCCTGCTCGAAAACTGCGCGTCGTGTCACGCCAAGGCCTCGCTCGACCGTCACGAAGCCCCGCTCGAGCTCACCTTCGACACCCCCGCCGAAGTGTCCCGACACCGCTCGGATATCCTCGCCGTCGCAACCGGCCTGGTCCCCGTCATGCCACCCGCGGGCGGCGTTCCGTCCGAAGACCGCGCCCGACTGCTGGTCTGGCTGACCTGCGACCCGCTCGATTAATCGGCGTCAGACTCTGGCCTTCACAACGCGGACTCGCTGATACGCCACAGCGTCGCCGCGAGCTCCTCGTCACGCGCGTGGGTGCTCGCAGTCGTCGGCTTGGACTGCACACAGTACGCCCCCCTGAGCCGCCCCGCATCGGGCGCCGTCGCCAGCCAGACCGACGTGTCGATGCGCCCGACAAGCGTGTCCGGGCCACGTGTCCCAAAGCTCTCAGTGAGCAGCCGGGTCGGCATCGAGCCAGGGTGAAGCGCATTGACCGCCAGCGTCGGCTCACGCCGCTGAAGCTCCGACGTGAACAACAGGTTCGCGAGCTTCGAGTCGGCGAAGGCCTGATACGCGTCGAAGTGGTCGAGCGACCGGAGCCGCGACTCGATGATGTGCCCCCGGCTGTGCGCCGCGTTGCTCACGTTGACGACCCGCGCGGCCGGGGCCCGCTTCAGCAATGGCAGCAGACCCATCGTGAGCACGAACGGCGCAATATGATTGACTGCAAAGGTCGACTCCCAGCCATCGACAGTAAGGTGCGGGTCGCTCGGATAGATCTCCGCGTTGTTCACGAGCACATCCAGGTGCGTAACGCGATGCCCCAGATCGGCCACCGCCGCCCTCACCTCGCTCAGCACCTGGAGGTCCGCCCGCAGCGTCTCGACCTGGGCCGTCCGACATCGCTGGAGCACCCACTCCCGCGCATCCCGCAACCGGTCCGGCGAGCGCCCATGAAGGATCACATGGAAGCCATTCGCCGCGAGCGCGACCGCCGTCTCCCGCCCCATCCCCACGGTCGAAGCCGTGACCAACGCAAATCTCTGCTCGACCATCACCCCTCCAGCCGCCTGCCGTTTTGCAAAGGCGCACACGACGTTACCCAACGCTGGCCGACCGCGCAAAGCGTGCGACCTCACCCACGCGCCCCACCCTCGCCCTCCCGGCACTCCACCGGCCCAACGAATCGCTGGCGCTCCCACCCTACTCCGGTATGATGCGCCTCCCATGGCCCTCCGGACCGCACCAATCCTCGTCCTCCTCTGGCTCACCCTGACCACCCCGGCGCTGGCCTCGCCGCCCGCGAGTGAGTCGAGCGGCCCGAGCAACACGACTGGCACGACCAGCCCCGGCGGCACGGCCGGCTCGAGCCCGGCCCCCTTCGACCTGAGCCGCCTGCACTTCGCTCTGCCCGGCCCGCTCGTCCTCACCCTCCCCGGCGAGCTCGACTTCGCCCTGCAACACCTCACCGCCCAACCGCTCGGCTCGGTCCCACCCGCCGACGGCTCGCCGGACATCCCCGCCAGCACCCCGGCCGAGACCGCCCTCTACACACGCCTGCGCTTCTCACCGACGCTCTACCTGCTCACACCCGACTTCCCATTGGCCCTCTGGCGCCTCACCTCCGAGATCGACCTGCTGCGCGACTGGTCCACCTCCGCCGACCGCGACTACCTGTCTGCCGACCCGCGCGCCCGCTCTTCGCCAGGCCTCGTCGGCCAGCGCCTCTCCCAGCTCAACCTCGCCGCCGTCGGCCCTCATATCGGCCTCCAGCTCGGCCTCACCCGTTCCCGCTGGGGCCTCGGCCTGCTGTCGAACGCCGGCGATGACCCAACCCCACACACTGCGGACTCCCCCTTCGGCTTCCCGCTGCAGGGCGACCACGTCGTGCGCGCCGGCCTCTCCGCCTTCCCGCTCGGCAACGGCCTCTCCCCTCGCCCACCGCTCACCGTCTCGCTCGCCTTCGACACCGTCATCGACGACGACCTCGCCTCCTATTCAGATGGCGACCGCGCCTACCAGCTCGTCGCCGCCGTGCTTGGCCACACCGAGCACCTCACGGCTGGCTTCTACCTCGCTCACCGCTTCCAATCGCACCACCAGGGCGGCGACACCAACGTCACCGTCTTCGACCTCTTCGCCCGCATCAAGCTCACCGAATCCGAGGGCACCCGCGCGTTCCTGGAAGCCGAGATTGCCACCATACGCGGCAATACCAGCCTCCCCACCTCGGCCCACCATGAGGGCGCGCTCGACGTCGACCAGCTCGGCGCCCTCGTCCGCTTCGGCGTCGAACGTGGCCCTTTCATCGGCGTGCTCGAGCTCGCCGGCTTGTCGGGCGACACCAACCCCTTCGACGACGAACAACGCCAGTTCGCCGCTGACCGCGACCATCGCGTTGGCCTTCTGCTCTTTCGTGAGCTCATGACCGCCAACGCCGCCGTGACCGCCCACAACCTCGCCAACCCCGACTATCGCGGCGACCCACCGCGCGGCTATGAACGCCTCGCAACCCAGGGTGCCGCCCGCGGCGTCTTCTACGCCAACCCACGCGTCAGCTTCGCGCTCAACTCCGACCTCCACCTCTACGCCGGCCTGCTCTACGCGACCACGGACGGCGAGAACGTCGACGCCTTCTGGTCGTCCATGTCAGGCGGCACCCCTCGCGGCCCTCGCAATGGCCCACCCGCCACCGACCTTGGCCTCGAGGTCGACCTCGGCCTCTCGCTCCGCGTCGACGCCGCCCCTCTCGGCCTTCGTTTCCGCGCCGAAGCCGCCTGGTTCTCGCCCGGCAAGGTCTTCGCCGACGCCGACGGTGTCCTCCCGCCCGACATGTGGGGCGCCTTCTTCCATGGAGGTCTCCAGTGGTGACCCGCCTTCTCACGGCCCTGCTCGCCCCGCTTCTGACGTCCCACGGGCGGACGCCCACCACAAAGTATGGAAACGCCCGTGGGACGTCGCCGTATCGGTCGCCTGCTACGGCCCGCTCCGCCGCGGGCCTGCGGCAGGCGACCTGCCGTTTCCTTCTGGGACTCGCCCTCACCCTCGTAATCCCCCCCGCATGTGTCTCGGGTGGCGACTCCACGACCGCAGCCGGGGTCGTCCTCCCGACCGAGGCCCCCTTCGGCCCACAGATCATCTTCGACCCGCTGGCACTCCCTATTCCCGAGGTCCCTCTTCCGAGCGACCTGCTGCTCCAACGCACCGATGAGGGTGACCTCTCCTGGAATGTTTCCAAACGCGCCCCGACCGGAGTCGAACGCCAGATTCGTGAGCTCCTGCCGCTCCTTGACGGTTTTGGCAGTTTCGCCCCCATCTCGGTCGCCTTCGACGCCCCCATCGACCTCGACACCGTCCATTCATCCTCGGTCATCGTGGTCGATATCACCGACGGCGCCGACACCCGCGGCGAGGTCATTCCACTCGACTTCGGTGAAGGCCTCTTTCCTATCATCGGTGGTGGCCGCTTCTGGGCCTTCGACCCCGACGAGGATCTTGCCGACTTCCTCCTCCCCCGCGATAATGACTACCCGTATCTCGGCGAAACGCAACGCGTTTCCCACTACGAGGTCGAGACCAATACCCTCATCCTGCGCCCCACCATCCCGTTCACGGCAGGCCACCGCTATGCCATTCTCCTGACCCGAGACATCCTCGGCGCCACCCCACCCGCCGACTCCCCAGAGTCAGGTCCACGTCCCATCCGCTCGCCGTTTGCCTACAAGGCCCACGCCGCCCAGGCCCACCTCGTCGCCGATGGCCTGGCACTCTCCGACCTGACGTCCGACGACCTGGCATTCGGCTGGGCCTTCACTGTCGGCGACCCCGAAAAGCCGCTCCTCGAGCTGCGCGATGGCCTCCACGGCACCGGCCCCTACGCCCCGCTCGCGACCGAGTTTCCACCGACACTCGGCGACATCCGCGACACCGGCATCAAACACGACGCCAACGGTGTCGAATATCCGCTCGATGCACGTGACCATCGCTACATCTTGCAAGGCGACTACCTCAACACCATCCTCAGCGTGGTGCTTGGCATTTCCGGCGGCTTCTCCGTCGCCTTCGACCACGTCGACTATGTCGCCTTTGGCTCGATGCCCTCCCCCGATGTGCGCCTCGGCCCCAACAAGACCTTCGCCCCGTCCGCATCGACCACACCGACTGACGTGCCCTGGCTCATCGCCGTCCCCAAGACGACCGCCCGCTTCGCCCCACCCTTCCCCGTCGTCTTCTACTTCCACGGCACCGGCTCCTCGCGTTTCGAGTTCCTGGCACTTGCCAACAACCTCGCCCGCCAGGGGATCGCCACGGTCGCCTACGACCAGATTGGACACGGCCCCATCGTCCCGGACATCAAGTCGCTGCTCGCCGGCCAGGGTCTCGACCCGGGCCAGGTCGAGTTCTTCCTCCCGCTACTCGTCAACTTCCTCGCCCCCGACCGCGCCGCCGAGTTCGAGGGTCTCGGCTTCGCCGAAGCCTACGCCAAGATGCTCGAAATCGGCTTCTTCGCCGAGCTCGCCTTCTATGGCCGCACCGAAGACGCCGACGGCGATGGCGCCCTGACCTCATCCGAGAGCTTCTTCTTCGCCGACCCCTTCATGCAGTGCGCTGCCTTCCAACAAGACCTCGTCGACTTCACCCAGTTCGTACGGACCCTGCGCAACTTCTCACAGGCTGCCGTCCCGGCCGCCATCGACGACCCCGCCAACGCCGACTCGGCCCGTCTCATGCAGAACCTCATGGCCGGCGACTTCAACGCCGATGGCATTCTCGACCTCGGCGGTCCCGACGTCCGAATCGGCACGGCTGGCACCTCGCTCGGCGGCTTTCACGCCTTCATGGCCGCAGCCATCGAACCCGAGGTCTCGACGACCTCCCCCATCGCCGCCGGCGGCGGCCTCGCCGACATCCTCCTGCGCTCGACCTTGCGGCAAATCACCCGCGTCATCTACCTCGAGGTCTTCGGCCCGCTCGTCATCGGCTGCCCCGACGGTGCGGGCGGACTCCATCTCAGTTTCAACGATGAGTCCTCCTCGTGCCGCAACTCACCCGCGACCTCTTCGTTCGCGCACATCCCCGCCGCCCCGGCCGGCACCGTCATTCGTCTCGAAAATCAAACCAATCGCGAGACTGCCACCTACACCCTCGACACCGACGCCGAGGGATTTTCGCTATCCATTCCGTCTGACCGCTGGGACGAAGTCCTCATCGAGGTCCTCCCACCCAACTCGACGGAACCCGCCCAGCGCATCTTCGCGTTGACCCCCTATCAGGGCCTGGCACTGCACCGCAACACCCCGGAATTCCGACGTTTCGTCGCCATCACCCAGCACGCGCTCGATCGCTGCGACCCGATCTCGTTTGCCCGCCGACTCATCATCGACCCCATCGGCCCAGCCAAATCGGTCCTCTTCGAGAACGTCATCAGCGACCGCACCGTCCCCATCTCGACCGGCATCTCACTCGCCCGCGCCACAGGAGTGCTTGGCGACGCCGACGCGACGGCCGCCATCATGGATTCGCTCGTCGCCGCTGGCGTCATGAACGGCGCCGCATATGACGTCGACGACCTCGTCGGCAACAACGCCGCCACCGAGCCACCCATCGGCCCACTCCCGACCGTCCCATCAGGCCCCGACGGCAAGAGCCTGTCTGCCATCCGCTTCGCCTTCGCCAACGGTCGCCACGAGTGGATCGCGGGCCCCACCGACGACACCGAATATGACGCCCACACGATGAGCCGAAATCGTATCGCAATCTTCCACGCGACCAACGGCCGACTCCTGCTCGACGACATCTGCCTCGCCGACGAGAGCTGTCCCCTTCTGGACTCCTGGACACTCCCCGACTGAGCGGTCGGCGGCGGCTCACCTCTCGGCCAACATGAATGAGACTGCCTGGCGGGGACGACTGCGAGACAGGTTGAACGTTGAATCTGTAGATGGAGAAAGTAGAGCGGACGCGTAGCAGGGCTCGGCGGGACAACGTCCTGTGCATGAGCTGCGCGGCCGATCAATCGCGGTGGGGCTGATAGGCCCCATCGCGATTAGGCCGCGTCAGTTCGATGCGCTTGTTGTCTTGCCCTGTTTTCAAGGGGTTTGGGGACGACCACGATGGGTTAGGCAGCTCGCGCAGCGGCCGAGGTGCGTCCGCACTCCAAGGGGCCAACGAGCGTCCGAAGACACTGTCCATGCAAAGCATCCTTGCCTCAACGTCCGGCTATCGCGTATAGTGATCAGCATGTTTGACCCCAACGACGGAATTGCATCGACCGCCCGCGCAAAGCAGCTCGGAGCGCGCCTTCGCGAGCTTCGACTGCAGCGCAATATCACCCAAGCCGAATTGGCTCGGGCCACCGGCGTGTCACGCCCCACCCTAGCAGCACTTGAAAGAGATGGGCGAGGGACCGTCGAGACTCTAGCGTCCACGCTGTATGCGCTGGGCCGAGAGTCTGAGCTTGATAGCCTACTTATGCCCGACCCGCCCTCGACTCTACTTGAGGTCGTCCGTCCCTTAGTTCGTCGTCGGGCACGCTCATGACTTTCCCGCTGCCAGTCGACGCCGTTGTTCGCGTATCACTCTCGGAAGGCGCTGCGCCGCCTACGTTTATCTGCGCGATTGCGCGAACGACAAATGGCCGGACTGCCTGGCAATGGAGCCCGGAGGCTCTGGCTGGCGGCGACGTCTTTGGTGTCAATCTGGCCGGACGACAGGTTCCGCCAATGCCCGGGGTGCACATCGTGGGCAAGCCGGAGTTGGCCGGACTGCCAGGCTTCCTTTACGATAGCCTACCCGACGCATGGGGGCGGCTCATCACCGACCGAGCTCTAAGAAAACTCGGCGTCTCTGCTACGAATCTGGCTGGCATTGATCGCCCTGCTGTAGTGGGCGACCGGGGCCCGGGCGCACTCGTTTACGCCCCACAGTTCTCCCTTGGCGAGGACTCAACCACGCCGATTGACCTGGATCGAATTGCCGTGGAGGCAGCTCTCACCCTTGAAGGAGATAGCGCTGAGCTCCTCGTCGAACTCGCGCGACTTGGCGGAAGTGCCGGAGGGTCGCGGCCGAAAGCCTGGATCGCCGTCGACCCAGATGGGAGAATTCGATCTGGCTCGGCGGTGCTTCGGCCGGGCGAAACAGGATGGCTGGTTAAGTTCCGAGCGCGACATGCGGACCCGGAGGACATAGCGCAGCTCGAGTACGCATACGCCCGAATGGCATTGGAAGCTGGCTTGGACGTCGCTCAGCCATGGCTCATCGAGACCAGCGCCGGCCACTACTTCGCCAGCCGACGATTTGACCGCAGCGGAGATGGCCGCGTGCATGTGCTTACCGCTGCGGGCATCTTGAATGTTGCACCTGAACAGGCAATGGCGGCCGACTACCTTGACCTCCTGCGACTTACACGACACGTAACGCGGTCGGAGGCCGAAGTCGTCGAGGCATATCGCCATGCGGTCTTCAATGTGCTGGCGCATAATCGCGATGACCACCTGCGCCAGTTTGCCTTCATGCGCCGAAATGGGACATGGCATCGCTCACCAGCCTACGACCTAACCTTCAGCCAAGGGCCAGGGGGCGAGCACACGCTCCTCGTATCTGGCGAAGGCCGCCGGCCGCAGGTCGCTCACCTTGAGCGATTGGCGAAGGAGGCGGGCATCCGTGCGCGAGTCGCTCGTGAGGTAGTCGCCCGCACGCTGGGCGCACTCTCGCAATGGAGTGCTCTTGCGAACGAGGCCGGCGTCTCGGTGGCGTCGCGCGAAGCGGTCGCGACGGCAATCAAGGGCTAGACTGATTTGCGAGATTTGCGAGAGGTTGTCGGGCACAGTGGGAACGATGGTGCTGCGCGTGGGTGGGACGGGAGTCGACTCGAAGCACGTGACGAGCGCGGTGCGCGCCCAGGAAGTCCAAGCGCACGCAGGCGACTGATGGGGAGGTTGGCCTGCATGGTAGGATGCTGCTTTGAACCCGCGACCAGTCCTGGCTGCGCAGGCAAGACAACGTCCTGCGCATGAGCTGCGCGGCCTAATCGCGATGGGGCCTATCAGCCCCATCGCGATTAGGCCGCGTCAGTTCGATGCGCTTGTTGCCAGGCACCGCAGGATAACTGCTCTTGAGGCGTGAAGTCTCTCATGAAAGCGACAAGTTGTGAGGAAAACGCGATTGCGGACGACCCGCTCACCGAGTGGAGACTCGTGCGGCATGCCTGACGTTTTCGGTCGGGCTGACCGACCTCGCAGGCCGACGGTGGCCATCTAGCGGAGTTGGGACCCCAGCGTGCCGCCTTGGTGGTTCCAGTTCGTCATGCCCTTGCCTTGTCACAGACAAATCGCCGGCCATGAGGCCCCGGACCAACGTGGCCGACACTCGGTCCGCAGCTGCTGTTGCCCAAGCTTGACCTTGCAGCCCTGGGCCACCGCCCGGTCCAGACTGAACTTCCCTGACAGTCGCCGTCAGATATTGTGTCGGACGTCGGTTGCAGCTACCTTGCGGTCGTGGAAGCGCTGGCCGACCAGAAAGGAACCGCGAGGCAGAACGCAATCGACTTCGGAATCGATGTCTCGCTTCTTGAGGAGAACCTGCGACTTACGCCTGATGAGCGACTCACGCAGCTTGTCGCTATGCAGCGCCTCTTCGATACCATTCGCGCCGAGCGCCCAGACGCGTTACGCAGAACCCGATGAGCACGCAGGACACCCCCCGGTTGCTGACATTGCTGGTCGATGCGGGCGTTCGCTTCCTGGTCATCGGTGGCGTGGCCGCGATTGCGCATGGTGCCAGCACCTTTACGCGCGACCTCGACGTCCTCGTCGCTTTCGACCCAGACACAATCTCTCGCCTGCTCGGAGCCCTGAAAGCGTACGACCCACGGTCCGCACTCGATCCCGCGCGCCGCCCAATTCCGAAGGACCTCGCTGCGTTCGAGGGCTTTCGAAACCTGTACGTGACAACCGGGCTCGGCCGACTCGACTTGATTGGCGAGACGCCGATTGGGGACTACACATGTCTCGTTGAACGGGCTGTGCCCATGACACTCGCTGGCGCGTCCGTTATGGTCATTTCACTTGACGATCTGATTGCCATCAAGCGAGCAGTGGGACGGCCCAAAGACATCCTTGTTGCGACCGAGCTGGAGGCAATCCGTGAACTGCTTCAGGGACGCGAAAGCTGAAGTGCTCGACCGCGAGTTGGTCAGCTCGGATCGACAGCCCTTGAATGGACGACCGACCGCTCCACGACCAGTGGCAAGTGACGCGGCAAGTCCACCGACGCGAGACGGAGGCAAATAGGTGGACAGTTTGAGCATCGAGATAATCTCGAAGCAGAACACCTGGAACGCCATCGCCGCAGGTCAGGTTAGGGCCCAGAATGCCTCAAACTTGCCGGATATCAAGATGCAACGGAAGGGCTCAGAACTCGCCATTGAAGCAAATCGCGAGCGTCTGCAGGTTTGCCTTGGCTCGGCCATGAACCTCCGGTAGCAACATCGAAATGCCACGAAAGGACAGCATTGCTTTGGCAACACCTGAGCGTGCCAAAGCTCCGAGCTGTGCCTTGTCGACAACGCTGTACAGTGTCCATTTGGTAACGTAGCCCGTAAGGACTGGGGCGGCCGCAGATGCAGCCGGAAGTGTCAAGCGAGTGCCATCCTCAAGAATGACTATCAGTGGATCCCCAGGTTGAATCGAAGCGTTCGTTATGTCGGACATGGTCCACGTTGTGAGCATCGTGACGACCGAGCCGTCCTGATATAGACCAATATCTCGCCTCACAGCCGCCCGAAAGGTGGCTCCTCGAGTCGCAGGGTTGAATTCGCTCCGCTCCGCTTCAGCGCAAGACTCTGGCCCCCGCACAACAGTAGCACATGCACTGCAGGTGAGCAGGACTAGGAGTACGATTGTCAAACAGCAGCGGTCCATTTGCAAAGTTGGTCCTTTTGTTGATGGCACAGCCGCAGCGGACTCGTGCAAGAAGGCGACTTGAGCGGGCCTTGGCTTCACGGAGAGACTCAACCTGCTACCGCCCTTCTTCTGGTCAGAGCTGCAATGTAGTCCGACGGCTTGTGAGCATCCTACCTCTGTTAGGGCGCAGAGACAAGAGGCCAGAAAAATCAACGCTTCTCGTCTACTGCAGCAGTACCAGGGGTTCGCGCCCGCAGCCTTGCTCGACATGCAGAGTGTACAGCAATAGGAGCGGGCACCAATAAGTCGACACCACGTGGTAGTTGTGCGCTGTGCCGCCCGACCTCCGGCGTCTTGAGCTGCTGAGTTATTTGGAACGGGGTCGTATCCCTTTGCTAACTCGTCCCCGACGATTCGCCGGCACACGCATGAGGAGAACTACCATCGCCGTTCGAACGTGATAGTCTCGCGCCCAGAGACTCGACGACGGAGGCCCCATGCATCGACTTGCGACCCTATTCTTGCTTTGCACCGCTGCGCTCGTCGTCACGCATCCCGACCGCGGGCGTGCGTGCTCGCGCGGTGAACCCTCGGTCATTTCTCGCCTCGTACTGCCTGCCGACGACACGACCGATGTGCCCATCAACGCTCGCGTGGTAATCGTCTATGGCATGTCTCGCCTCCCGAACCTCCACTTCGCCCCACCGCTAGTGCGGGTCGCAGGCGCTGGGACGGTAGCAGGCGAGACTTCGACCGTCATCACCGAGGCCTCTGCGACGTTGGTCTTCGTTCCTGACGTACCGCTTGCACCCAACACCGCTTACGAAGTGCTCGACGAAATCTGCGTGCAGTGCGGGGCCGAGACCGACGCGAGCGGCTCCCTATCGGTAGTCGCGCGCTTCACGACCGGCGTGGCGCGCGACGACACGCCCCCTTCTCCCCCCAGCGGCACCACGGCAAATGTGCGGCTTGATGTATGTTCGGATTCGAGTTGCTGCGGTCCATACGAGGCCCGGCGCATTGATATCCACTGGGATGCGATCCCCCAATCCGCTCTCGCCCAACTCGATGTAGACGGCGCAGTCACGGCCTACGTGACGAATCCAATGGCCCTTGGCTGGCTACGCTGTTTCGGAGGCTACTCGCCGGGCGCGCAGTTCGAGGCGCCCGGCTTGGTATCGCTGCGTCACGTCGATGTGGCCGGAAACCTCAGCGCTTCAATCTTCGTCCCCATAGACCTGCCCGCCTGCAATATCGACCGACCCGACGATGATCAGACGGCCGAGAATTCTACGGCCGAGGTCGCCGAACCTGAACACACCGACGAAGACGGCTGCGGCGCGAGTCGCTTCGGCTTCGGTGCGTTCGCGCAAGTGCTGGCAACTCTAGCGATGCTGACAATGCGAAGAGGAACGCGGCATTCACGCGCTGCTCGCGCTGGGTGAACCTTCGAAGCCAGCCCGAAGGGCTTTGAGGGAACGGGCCTTCCTGACGCGGCACTGCCGGGCGCCCCCGTGCCTAGTGGCGGAACATCGAGTACCAATGCACATATCCGGAACATCAGGACAACCTGGGGTCAAATACAGCGTGAGCACCAAGACATTATGCGGGCACGCCCCAGCAGACCCGTGGATGAACATTCGCCGCAACATGCGCGGTGATTAGCACCTGGTTTCGCCGCAAGTAACCGACAAGCCCCCACCGCCCGCCTTGGCGCACCGCGCCCGGGTCTTGAAGTCCGTGTTCAAACCGACCCACCTGTCATCGGAGTTAGGCAGGCTGTACGGCGCTACATCTTGAGCATCAAGACAACCTGCGATCAGGACAACTTCAGCATCAAGACAACCTGTCGCGCAAGACAACTCGAACCTCAAGACAAACTGCCGCGCCGTACAACTTGAGAAGCAAGGCAGGCTGCCGCATCAATACAACGCGAGCATCAGCCGCGCAGGACTACCTGATTTTCAAGAAGGCTCGCGGTGCAGTTCAACTTGAGGGACAGGACAAGCCCCGGCAGGACCGCGCCCGAACTCGACAGGAGGACCTGCACATCTCGAAGCGGGTGCCGTGGCGGACCGCACCGCGCGGCGTAGGATGGGGCAGCCAAGGAGCTGCCCCACATAGTTGTGCGGACCAGGAGACACCGACCGGCGTGAGTCCGAGGAGAGAAGCGGACCGGCTATCGGGACACTGCGCGTCGAGCTCTTCAGGGTGTAGAGTCAAGTCCCAGAGAACACGCGAGAGGGGACACCTGAGAACCTGAGAGCTCGACGGCTCGACGACCGGAGTGAAGCGACAGGAGATCCTCAACGACGAGACATCTTGAGGATCGAGACATCTCGACCGCTTCGAGCGCGTAGGCGATGGGACGTATTGGAAGTCAGCCACGTAGGCGGTGACAGCACAAAGCAGTGGGGCGTCGTGCAACGTGGCGTCGCTGGCTGTAGCGCGAGGGTGCGCGAGATGCGCGAGTCGCCGACGAGGGTTAGTTCGATGAAGAGACGGAGACTGGCTGGAGGACAATTGTGAGGTCAACCTGATGAGCGCGTTGACCTCGTGGTGCCGGGCAACGTCCTGCGTATGACCTGCGCGGCCGATCAATCGCGACGGGGCTGATAGGCCGCGTCGCGATTAGGCCGTGTCAGGTCGATACGCTTGTTGTGCGGCTGAAATGGCGAATGATTCAGAGGGAAAGAGCGGCCCCATTCCCGAGGGCGCGCTGGGTGTGGCACGCAATCGACAGGGCTTGCAGGTACGCAGACTGCCGAAACTGCTGAAGGCGGGGTAGCGGGCTATGATGCCTGCTTCAGGACAGCCTTGTCCGAGAGGTTGGCTCTGATAGCAGCCTGCGAAGCCGTCTCGAGGAACGCGATGTCCGAGGCGAACGTGGAGATGGGCAGACTCTGCTTTCCGAGGCTGTCGCCGAAGAGCTTGAACCAGAACCAGCGCTTGAGGGCATTGCCGACAAGTCTCGATGGGACGAGCCCGCGCCGGCGCCAGGTAGACACCGTGCTCTTGTTGAGTCCGATGTAGGTCGCAGCGTCGGAGAAGGTGGCTCCGGTGATGTCGCAGAGAAACTCGAATTCCTCGAAGGAGAGGCGGTCTGCTGTGCCGCAGATGGCGTTCGCGATTGCCTTATGAATGCGATTGAGTTCAGCCACAGAAATCGCCTCTGAGCCGTCGGGCAGTATGGAGAGGACAGCGGAGTCGAGCAGCCAGAGCTGGCCAGCTGCGAAGACCTGGTGTTTGCGAACAGTCCTGTTCTTCATGGCGTATCCTTGAAGCCGTTGAGGCGAGCGAATTCGAGTGCGGACATGAGGCTGCGCATGCCCGGCGACTTCTCTGTTCCATCGTAAAAGCAGAAGAGCATTGCGGCGGACACAACTCCGCGTTCCATGAACAGGCGGAGGCAGGCATAATAGCCGTGACCTCTACCTTCCGGATTGGGTGCCCATAGAGCCACTTCTACACGATCAACCCCCGATTCGTGGGGGCGTAAACCGAGGTAGGTGGAGCCCTTCAGCAGATAGCCAAGCTTGGCCTGTGCTCGGCCATAGCGAGGGGTGGGCGGGTTGTGCAGCACAAAGATGCGGTCGGCCGGAAGCCTCCGCACCTCGTCTAACCAGTCTCTTCCTTGGTCGGGCTCGTTCATCGGAGATGGAGGATAACGACTCCGGTTGAAAATCTCAACCAATGATTTAGACGGAGCGACCGCGGCGATCGAGAGTGAGTACCGGATGGAGCCGTGACGCCTGCCCTAGCCACGACGCCGATTAGGAGTGGACGGCAGCACGACACCCAAACCAACAACGGCTCTGGCAGTGAGCCTGGCGCCCTGCCCTCCCCCCCTGCCGATGAAGCGGACCCGAGCTCAACATCAGGTCGCTGCTACCGGTTGCGAGAAGTGGCGCGCAGCATAGACGGGAGATCAGGAACCGCGCTGAATGGCGGTAACCCGACGGAGCCTTGCCGTGTGGCTTGCCGGACGGCGCGCTGAGATGTGAGACAGAGTCCATTGGAGGCTTGTGGAATCGGAACGACCCATTGCTGGCGAAGGCTCCACTCCAGCATCCAGCGCTGATGACATTTCAATGAGTTGCCACTCAGGAGGTAGGAGGGAACGTAGCTGCTCGACATGGCGAAGTGTCCGGCGATGCGGTGGAGTGAGACATGGCTGTGGGCGAACGTCGAGCGAGCGCGTGGCAATGGTGGACGCGAGCGACCCGCCCTGAGTTCAGCCGCACAACGTCCTGCGCATGAGCTGCGCGGCCGATCAATCGCGATGGGGCTGATAGGCCCCATCGCGATTGGGCCGCGTCAGTTCGATGCGCTTGTTGGCTTGCCTCGCGGTATAGCCCGGGTATTTCGAGGACAGATCAGCCCAGGTAATTCGAGGACACTCCGTGATTCCCACAGTCAGGACTCGACAGGAGGCTGTTATGTCCTGGAAGGAAAGTGAAGTGGCTGAAAAGAGACTGGAATTCGTGAAGTTGTTGCAGGATGGTCGGTATAGCATGACCGAGCTGTGCGATCGCTTCGGAATCGCCCGCAGCAACGGGTACAAGTGGGTCGACAGGTACCTCGAGGCCGGGCTGGATGGGCTGAAGGACCGCAGGCGCGGCCCTCGAGACTCCCCGCTGAAGACGCCGCAGGAGGTCGAGGAGCTGATACTGGCCGAGCGCGACCAGCACCGCACCTGGGGGCCGCGTAAGCTCCTGGCCGTCCTGGCGCGGGACATGCCCGACGTGGAAGCCTGGCCCGCGGCCAGCACTGTCTACGACATCCTCAAGCGCAATGGCCGGATTCAGAGCGTCAGGCGCCGCCGCAAGCATGAGCATCCCGGTAAGCCGTTCGTCGAGATGGACCTGCCCAATAGCGTCTGGGCCGCAGACTACAAGGGCCAGTTCAGGTTGGGGAACGGGCGCCTCTGCTACCCACTCACCGTGACCGACGGCTTCTCGCGGTACCTCTTCGCTGCACACGCCCTGCCCTCCACTGACCTCAAGGGGGCCAGGAACGTCTTCCTGAGGCTCTTCAAGACCTACGGCCTGCCCGAGGCCATCCTGACCGACAACGGGACTCCCTTCTGCTCCACAGGCCTCGCTGGCCTCACCCAACTCTCCGTCTGGTGGCTACGTCTGGGGATTCGCAGAATCCGAACCCAGCCCGGACACCCCCAGCAAAACGGACGACATGAGCGCATGCACCGTACGCTCAAGGCGGCCATACAGCCGCCTCAGCAGACAATGCGAGCTCAGCAGGTCGTCCTGGAAAGCTTTCGCCACGAGTTCAACGACGTCAGGCCGCACGAAGCCCTCGAAAACGCCACCCCTGCCTCACTTTACGAGTCGTCGCCGCGCCCCTACCCCACCCGCCTTCCAACAGTCGAATATCCCAGCAACTTCATAACCCGACTCGTCAGCAGCAGCGGCTCCATTCGGCTCAACTCAGCTCAGATTCACGTCACCTCGGCACTCGCCGGACAACACGTCGGCCTCGAAGAATGCGGTGATGGCCTGTGGGGAGTCTACTTCGCAACAGAGCACGTCGGCAGGCTTGACGTTCGAACCTCCAATGTGAAATGACCCGAGCAGCAAGCACCAAAAGTGTCCTCGAATTACCTGAGCCAAAATGTCCTCGAAATACCCGGCCGCTCAAAGCCACGAGGGCATTGGCGCGATGAACGGAGAGAGGAGCTTGAGGTGATTGCGAGAGTTTTGTCTTGAGTGGATAGGGAGCGGTTCGTGGCAGACCGCGGGAGGAGCCTGGCGGGGTGCGGTCGTATGCTGGCGAGGTGGAGTGCGTCATGGCCGGGAGCGAGAGTCCTGGCGAGGAAAGTGCCGCCCTACCCTCCGGTGGCTCAAGGCTCCACGAGGATTGAGCCATCCGGTCTTGGCGGGGCAAATCTCTACAAACGACAGTCCGCACACGACAGCCACGGATACAGAGCGGGCGTCAAGGTCGAGCCGTGAGTCAACCCGGGGCCGCCGGACCGCGAATCCACCCGAGGATCGACCGTGGTGAGTCCAGCCGGCGGACCGAAGGTGGTGTGTGTGTCCACCCCGAGAATGAAGGTCGGCGAGTCCACCCGAGGATGAACCAGGGTGAGTCCACCTCGAGAATGAACGTCAGTGAGCCCACCTCGAGAATGGACGACAGTGAGCCCACCTCGAGAATGGACGACAGTGAGCGCACCTGGAGAACGGACGGTCCCTGAGAATGGACGGTGAGTCCGGGCGAGAGCTCGCGATAGTCAGGCCGCCCGAGAGTGAACAATGGTCAGTCCAACGCGGGGATGGACGGTGGGTTTGCGACCGTATGAGTTCGACGGGGAAGCGCGCGTGCTAACACCAAGCCGTCTCATCGTAGATTAGCACGCCCCACCGCGCGCCAACTGTTCAGCGTGTGCGCATCGGAGCCGAGCGATCGATGGTCGGCAAGCTGACATCGGCAGGCACTGCGAGGATGAGGCCGAACGAGTCCGGCCGGGCAGGCGTGCGTGCTAACACCAAGTCACACCTACGAGGTCAACTTCATTCCGACGCTAGGACGAGGTCACCCAGCTCTTCGCTCGGGCGCAGGATCCAATCGTCAATATACGCCCTTCACGACGGCTTCCTCCCCGCGCGCTGTGGCGCGGTTGCGCGGTCGTTGGCTTCCACGGGATGGAGCCGCCGTTCCAGCAACCCAGCCGATCACCAGGGTAACTCTGTTGAGCGCAGCGCGCGCTGCACCGTCTCACGCCGCTACCAAAAGGTTTGCGATCCCCTGCGGAACCAGGCCTTGCATTCTAAGCTATATCCTGGCTCCGAGCAGGTCTTCCGCTCAGCCTCCTGGATGCCAGTTCAGTTGCGCGGCGCCTTTCCGCGACTCACCTACCCCGCCATTGGTGGGCTTTGACTCCGCGGTGAAGGAGCGAGTGCTTTCAGTCCCGCTTCAGGGCTTGACACAGGTTCAACCTTGGGTTCTCTTGCACGCAGATTGCTTAGGCCATCACGACTTCAATGGAGTGAGATGTCCGCTTCGAAAAACGCCCGCAAAGACTCCGGCTTTCGCGATTCGCTCGGAGCGGAACGAACGCACCTTATGCGCTCTCTATTTGGGATTTGGGTAGTCGCCCTGGTCAACTCAACAGGATGCTCCCCAACGTCGGACGAACCCAGAGTCGAGCCGGATGAAACTACCGAAGGGCGCGACGCGTCCGTCCTCGACTCTGAGAACGGCGCCCACTCCGACACTATCGCCGAATTCGATTCTGCGATAGACGCAGCTGCGGATACCACCGTCGAGGACGATGCGTTCGACGGCGCCGAGGCTCTAGATGGCGATGCTTTCGACGCGCTTGACGTTGATGTCGCCGCTGACTCCGGGCTGGAAGACGTTGAAGCCGAAGTCGACGGCACGACCACAGAGGGCGACTCATCCGTTGTATCCCAAGATGGCTCCGACACCGTACCTGAGGCGCCAGATACGAGTTCAGATGTCTCTGAGACTGGAGTTGACGGCCTCGATTCGGGGCAACAACCTAATTTCGACTACCTCATTCCCATCCTGCTCGAGATCCTCGACGATGACTAAAAAGCCCCAGGAGAATGCCATGAAACCGCTCACCGTGCTCTTGACCCTGCTCGTCTTCGTCTATGCTTCGCTCGCCTCGCCTTCACTCGCCTCATGGCGCTATGAATCCGAGAATGGGTACGGTCTGATCGCGGAGCAGGTCACCATAGTCGAGCTCACTGCAACTGCGCGCGGCTATCGGATGATCGTCGACGCCCCGCTTCTTCTCGCTCCGCCGAATGTAAATTGTCGCTTCGTTGCGGACGGGCGAATACCAATCATCGTTGACGTTGGCAGCACCCTCACACCGCAGCAGAAATTGATGTTCGCGCTCGCTACGACAGCCATGGTTGCGGGCAAGCGCGTGAGCATAACTGGGAACTGCAACATCAACCAGGTCATAATCTTGACGAGTGTCAAGATTCTCGAATGAGGTCGCCCCAACGTGTATTGCGCTCTGTCGCGGCGGGACTCAAGGGTTGTGCGGGCCAGGCTGAACTGAGCTGCGCTCACCACGACTGACGTTGCAAATCAAACGGCACACACCGCCCTACGCAAGCCCCAGCATCCTGCCCCAACGTTTCCTTCCACCACCGACGGTTGATTCGACTCGGCCGCCCACGCCTCCCTCAACGCGCCATCGGGGGCTAGCGCGGCCCGGCGCGGCAACAAGCGCATCGACCATGACACCGCGTAATCGCGACGGCGCAGGTCATGCGCAGGACGATATCGGGAGGCACGCGCCCCGCCCCTGACGGATGCGGCCCAACGAGTCAGGCGAGGAGGCGTGCGTACTAACACCAAGCCATCTCATCGGAAATTAGCACGCCCCCGATTTAGCGTCCGCCGCGCACCGACTGTTCGGCTCGTGCGCAACGGAGCCGACCAACCACATCCGAGAATGAACGATGATGAGTCCAATCCGAGGATGGACGGTGGTAAGTCCTCCTCGAGAATGAACGGTGGTGCGTCCACCCCGAGGATGAACGGTGGTGCGTCCACCCCGCGCATGGATGACGGCGAGTCCACCCCGCGCATGGATGACGGCGAGTCCACCCCGCGCATGGATAGGTGCGAGTCCACCCCGCGCATGGAGACGGCGAGTCCACCCCGCGCATGGAGACGGCGAGTCCAGCCCGCGCATGGAGACGGCGAGTCCACCCCGCGCATGGATGATGGAGCGTCGAGCTGAGAGCGGAACAGGCTTCGCGGACAGTCGAGCTGAGAACGGAGGAGGCTTCGCGGGACAACGTCCTGCGCATGACCTGCGCCGCCGATCAATCGCGACGGGGCTGATAGGCCCCGTCGCGATTAGGCGGTGTCATGGTCGATGCGCTTGTTGTCCCGCCGGGCCGCGTTAGCCCGCGATGGCGCGTTGAGGGAAGCGTCACGCGCGACCAGCCGATTGGCGTCGGCCGATGGCGATTGAAAGGGAAGCGCGT
The DNA here is from genome assembly GCA_942493285.1 of uncultured Myxococcia bacterium. Classification (GTDB taxonomy): domain Bacteria; phylum Myxococcota_A; class UBA9042; order PHBI01; family PHBI01; genus WYBB01. Next base: position 1,483,022 of record OW818691.1, on the reverse strand, counting down.
TCGTCGGGGAAGGAGTGCGGTACGTCTGGCCAACGCCCGAGGCCATTGAGTCGAGCCAGCGGTTGGGGCGGATGTGGTCCCGCAGACCTATCGGCGATGGGGTTTCAGCCTGCGGAAGATGGATACAAGCAGGAGGAGGAACGTCGCGAGAGTGGTGGGGCTGCCACCCTCACAGCCAGTGCCGCCGGCCGGACCGGGAATGCCGAGATGGCGCGTCGCCGCCTCCTCGCACTCCGCGCCGCGCTCGCGCGCGCGGACGAAATCGGCGATGTCGCTCAGTGGAACTTCTTCCCGACAATCAGCTGGAACCGTTCCGCTTGGAAACTCAATGCTCCAGCAGGCGGTGGAAACTAGACTCGGCACATCAATGTCGTAGGTCTGAAGAGGGAGTAGGCACCATCTCCGCTGGTGATTCGTAAGGTCATAGAGGAGAAAAGGGCCATCATGGTGGGTCAGAATGAGCCCATTTAGATCAACTACGTCTCCCGCCGAGCGAGGTATCCCGTCAGGCCCATCAGTAAGGGGGGTGTGAACTACGAACTCAGAGACTTGCTTGTCCGCCGAGAAGATGACGTTCCCGACTGAAAGATCGCGGAGTTGCCAGCCGTTACAAAAACACCAGCGCTCGTCGAAAGGCTTGGTCGAGTCGGCTCTAGATGAGCTACAGCCCCAAGCCAAAACGGCCGCGGTCGCGATCAACAGAAACGGGTTGAGAATCTGAGGCAGCACGGATATCTGAGCTGTTCGTGGCGAGTGTCGCATGTTGTCACCATGTACTTTGGATTCGAGTGTTGTCGATTGCAGGGCGAGGTTCAGGTTTGCCCGCGACCAACTTGCGGGACCTTGGCGCAGTGTGGCGACAAACCTCAGGTCGCCTGTGTTGTTGCCGCCGGATATGCCAGTATCCTGGGCGAGGTTCAGCGAGGCAGACTCCACGCGCGCGGCGCTCTACCGTTGAGCGCTTCAAAGGCCGTAGACTTGTCATGGCTTGAGCGCGGCGTGTTCGGGGTAGACTTGCATGAAAAGTGGCTCGCCCCAGGTGAGACGGCGCAACACCAGTTCGACCTCGGCTTCCGTGTAGCCGGGATGGCGCAGTCGGATCCCGGATCGGCTCAGCTCTCGCAATTCCTCACTCATCCGCATGACCAGCGCGTGCCGGCCTGCTGCGCCCATTCTTCGCCAAATGGCGAACTGCACCGCATAAGCTTCATGACTGGTATCGTACGCCCTCATGAGTCTGAGGATGGCAACGATGCGCCCCTTGTGTCAAACGCCGATGAGCGGCGATGAGGAGAACGATAAGCCTCCAACCGGTGAGTTGAAAGAACGCCGCCGCTAGGGCTGGGAGTCCAACCGGGGCCAAGCATTGATGAGGGAAGCCGGAGGCGCACAACTGCGAGTCCCTCCCGGGCGGAACAACTGCGAGTCCCGCCGAGGCGGAACAACAGCCGAGGCGGAAGAACTGCGAGTCCAGTCGAGGCGGCACAACTGCGAGTCCAGCCGAGGCGGAACAACAGTGAGTCCAGCCAGGGCCGTACAACTGGGAGTCCACGGTAAGCCGCGGCCAGAAGTTGGCGCAACGCTTGACCCTGATCCACAATTGCCTATCTTGGGGCTGCGCCGTGGTTGCCGGTGGCGCTCGTTGGAGTGGAACAAGATGGCATGGATTGAGCCCAGCGAGAGCGACCGGCAGATATTTAGGGACCGAGGGTTGCTGCGACTCCGTCGATTCGCTGCCGACGGCAAGACTATGCGCGCCAAGGAAGCCATCCTGGCCGAGCTCACTCGGCTTGGTGCGCGAACCAACGGCAAGTGGAACGCCGCCAAGTTCCCTAAGAAGTTGCGACACCTCTCCGAGCTCGACGAGCTCCTTCCAAGTGGACTCGATTCGAGACTTTCCTCGCTTGGTGGCATCCGGTTGGTTCCCGCTGAACAGCATCCACAACTGCTCCTGACTCCGCCCCAGTCGGGGACCTGGGCCATACCCTACCTCGGGTGGCATCTTGATGTGGCGTCTCCATCTCGCGATGAGTTGCCCGGCATCCAAGTATTTGTCTTTGTCGACGATGTTGCACCACAGGGTGGAGGCACCGTCGCGGTTGCCGGCTCGCACAGGCTCCATAGTCCCGACGGGAGCGCCGCGGTCAGTGCCCACCGAAGCCTTCAAGCGGACCCGCTATATGCGAACCTGTTCAAGCCTTCTTCGGGGGACAGGGATCGGTTCTTCAAGTCTCACCCCGTAGATGGGGTCATGGTGCAGGTGGTCGAGATGTGCGGCGAAGCAGGCGATGCCTACATCATGGACATGCGAACGATACACGCGCCGGCATCGAATGCGGCGAAGAGCCCACGGATGATGGTGACGGGTCGTTACCTGTCCAGCACGCTGAGGAGCTGAGTTGAGGACAGTTGGCGAATGAATGCTGCAATGCTCAAGCCGACCTCCTCGAATCTCCCCTTGAAGACGAAGGCGATTTACGCCGGACGCATGTGACAGATTTCGGCATTCCAGCGAAGCACGCGGCGAGGGGCGGTCGTCGCTGGCGCGGGTTGGTGACGCTGCAGTCGGCGCTGGTGTCAGCTTGGTTCCAACCGCGCACCTGGCGCTCCGCGCACGGCTCGCGCGAGAGTCCAGCGACGGCCGTACAGCTTTCGGTCCAGCCGGGCAGGTACAACTTCGAGGCCAGCCGAGGCCGTTCAACTTCGAGGCCAGCCGAGGGCCCGCAGCTCTGAGTGCAGCGGTGGCGAACGCGAAAACGTCCAGTCTGATGTACACGGCGTCCAGGTCGGACGGATTGTTGGTGAGAGAGTCGAGCGGACGCGGAGTAGGGCTCGGCGGCACAACGTCCTGCGCATGAGCTGCGCGGCCGATCAATCGCGATGGGGCTGATAGGCCCCATCGCGATTAGGCCGCGTCAGTTCGATGCGCTTGTTGTCCCGCCGGGCGGTATAGCCCGGGTATTTCGAGGACAGATCAGCCCAGGTAATTCGAGGACACTCCGTGATTCCCACAGTCAGGACTCGACAGGAGGCTGTTATGTCCTGGAAGGAAAGTGAAGTGGCTGAAAAGAGACTGGAATTCGTGAAGTTGTTGCAGGATGGCCGGTATAGCATGACCGAGCTGTGCGATCGCTTCGGGATCGCCCGCAGCAACGGGTACAAGTGGGTCGACAGGTACCTCGAGGCCGGGCTGGATGGGCTGAAGGACCGCAGGCGTGGCCCTCGAGACTCCCCGCTGAAGACGCCGCAGGAGGTCGAGGAGCTGATACTGGCCGAGCGCGACCAGCACCGCACCTGGGGGCCGCGTAAGCTCCTGGCCGTCCTGGCGTGGGACATGCCCGACGTGGAAGCCTGGCCCGCGGCCAGCACTGTCTACGACATCCTCAAGCGCAATGGCCGGATTCAGAGCGTCAGGCGCCGCCGCAAGCATGAGCATCCCGGTAAGCCGTTCGTCGAGATGGACCTGCCCAATAGCGTCTGGGCCGCAGACTACAAGGGCCAGTTCAGGTTGGGGAACGGGCGCCTCTGCTACCCACTCACCGTGACCGACGGCTTCTCGCGGTACCTCTTCGCTGCACACGCCCTGCCCTCCACTGACCTCAAGGGGGCCAGGAACGTCTTCCTGAGGCTCTTCAAGACCTACGGCCTGCCCGAGGCCATCCTGACCGACAACGGGACTCCCTTCTGCTCCACAGGCCTCGCCGGCCTCACCCAACTGTCCGTCTGGTGGCTACGTCTGGGGATTCGCAGAATCCGAACCCAGCCCGGACACCCCCAGCAAAACGGACGACATGAGCGCATGCACCGTACGCTCAAGGCGGCCATACAGCCGCCTCAGCAGACAATGCGAGCTCAGCAGGTCGTCCTGGAGAGCTTTCGCCACGAGTTCAACGACGTCAGGCCGCACGAAGCCCTCGAAAACGCCACCCCTGCCTCACTTTACGAGTCGTCGCCGCGCCCCTACCCCACCCGCCTTCCAACAGTCGAATATCCCAGCAACTTCATAACCCGACTCGTCAGCAGCAGCGGCTCCATTCGGCTCAACTCAGCTCAGATTCACGTCACCTCGGCACTCGCCGGACAACACGTCGGCCTCGAAGAATGCGGTGATGGCCTGTGGGGAGTCTACTTCGCAACAGAGCACGTCGGCAGGCTTGACGTTCGAACCTCCAATGTGAAATGACCCGAGCAGCAAGCACCAAAAGTGTCCTCGAATTACCTGGGCCAAAATGTCCTCGAATTACCCGGCCGCTCAGGCCGTGCTAGCGGGCGTTGGCGCGATGAGGGATACGTCACGCGTAGCTAGCCGCTTGGAATCAGGCGCTCGCGCTGGAAGGAGGCGATGTAGGGAAGGACATACGTGGTTGGGGAGGTCTGTCAGTGCCATTTGATTGACAGTGTCAGTGGTGACTGTCGCCCTACCCCACCTTCTCCTGAAGGCCGGTGGCAGGCCTTGGCGGCCGCCAGAGCCGCCGCGGAGCTTCGATGCTCCGGACGTGCTCGAGTCAGGACATACTACGCGCGATCGACTCCATCGGGGCCAAATGCCGTCGATCCGACCCAAAGCCGAGCGCGACGAGTCCCTTGGTCCGCAGTGGGTCCAGCCGGGGCGCCAACCACGAGTTGGGAGTTCGGTGGCCCGGGGCGTCCGACCTCACTGCGTTCCAACCGCGGTCGGAGTGCCCATGTCATCATCCGCCACCATTCACACTCTATTCTATCGCGGCCTCCAATATCCACGCTCGCGTGCGCTCATCCAGCGCGTCCAACACCGTGGCGAAATCCTCGGGCACACGATCGTTCATGCCCTGTCGGCTACGCCACGTCTGCCAGCGACTCTGTGCTTCTTTGGCCATTCCGGCAAGCGCCTCTCCAAGTGGCCGTAGACGGACACCTCGATGAGCGGCGACGGCACGAATGGCGTCAATGGCCTCGGTCTTCACCAGTGCGCCTGGCACAAGTGCGAATAGGTCGGCAAAATCGCGCCAGCGCGTGCTGGCTTGTCCGCGTTGAAGTGCGGTCACCAACTTCTCGGCGACGACCATTGCCTTCGGGTAGGCCAGGACTTCGATGGATTCTTCTCCAAGCAAAACCGGGACGGCGGTTCGGAGCGGTGCGGGAACAATCGGATCGCCGACGTTGATGTCCACGCTGAACCGGATGCGCGCGGTTGCGAGGCGCGCGTCGAGCGAGGTACGGACACCTGGGTAGACGTCGCCATCGCGGATGACATCGGTGGTGAGCGTGTCGAGCAGGAACACCACACCGTCATCGACAGCGACGGAGGCGATCTCCACAATCATTCGGTCGACGACCGTCGGGTCGTTGTCGGTTTCCAGGGCAAGCAGATCCACGTCGCGCGTGGTTCGACGTAGGTCGAATGCGGCCAATAGCATCCCGCCCTTCAACACGAGCCTATCGCGATGAGACGAGCGGACCAGCCGGCGGAGAAAGCTCTCGAGCACATAGAGTTGGAGCAACTCGGCGGTGGCGCGGTTCTGCGCCCGAGCGAAGCGCTGGAGCTCCAGGTAGCGGGAGCCCGCGGTGTTGGCGTGGGTGGGTTTCTGCTTCACGAGAGGATTCTGAGGGCGTGGAGGAGCGAGGGCTCGGCTTTAGGGAAGAGTCGCGCCAACGCAAGGAGATCGGCTGGCGTCCCACGTGATTGCTTGACCCAGCGTCGAAGGGCCTCAACGGCCATATCCTCCCCCTCGAGGTGGCGGAGCCGAAAGGCGTCGACAATGCTGCGCTCGGCGCTATAGATGCCCAGGGTTAGACCTGCGTCTACCTCAATCGTCGTGCGTCCGACGTGGAAGGTGTCCTCGTGAAAACGATGCCAACGAACCGGAGCTCCGACCCTCGGCGGACGCCGCGAGCGCGTCAGAGCGACATCGATCCTGGCAGGGATAATGTCGGTCAGGTCGTGGTGAGACAAGGCAGATGCCAAGCAGAGCGTGCCTTCCGGCGCCCGCAGGCCTATCTCGATCAGGTCGAGGTCAGCGGGCGGTGCATCGGCCTTTCGGTAGAGGCCATGGCCTAGACGCTCCAAGACCCCTTCGGCGACAAGTCCACGGAGACGGCGGTCCGATAGACCGCGTTCTTGGGCGAGGTGATAGGAGAACGCGTTGGGCAAGGCTTCAAGCATGCGCAGGAGAGTGTAGCCATCCCCCCATGACGTGGCAACAGTTTCCGTCGTTCGCTTGCGATGCTCGTAGCTCCAAGAGTCTCGTCAGCACCGCTACTACTCCCTGAGTGCCGGAAACCATCTCCTCACCGTCTTGCAATCACCAGGCACTGAGCGGCGGAACAACTGCGAGGCCAGCCAAGGCGGGACAACTGCGAGTCCAGCCGAGGCGGCACACCTGCGAGTCCAGCCGAGGCGGCACACCTGCGAGTCCAGCCGAGGCGGCACACCTGCGAGTACAGTCGAGGCGGGACAACTGCGAGTCCAGCCGGGGCAGTACGACGGCGAGGCCAGCCAAGGCGGGACAACTGCGAGTCCAGCCGGGGCAGCAAGACGGCGAGTCCAGCCGAGGCAGTAAGACGATGAGTCCAGCCGGGGCTTGAAAGGCGAAAGCGACGAGCTGGACCGGTCGATGAGAGAGTCGAGCGGTCGCGGAGAGGGGCTCGGCGGGACAACGTCCTGCGCATGAGCTGCGCGGCCGATCAATCGCGATGGGGCTGATAGGCCCCATCGCGATTAGGCCGCGTCAGTTCGATGCGCTTGTTGTCGGGCGCCGTTCTGAGCACGCCTTTGAGGGCGCGGAAGGCTTTTGAGTCAGATGCAGCCGGCTATTGTCGGGCGCCGCTTCGAGCACGCTGTGTGGGGCGCGACGCGCGGGAAGTTCAGCCGGCAGGGTGAGGACCAGCCTACGTCGCAAGGGGGCATCATCGGCGCATGAGCTTCAAGGGCGCGAGACGCTGATCTTGCGGCGACTCCGCGCAAAGATGCCGGCTTGACAGGCTTGGCGCAGGCGGAGAGAGTCCTGCAGGACGCGGAACAGTGGAGCAGCGACGTTGAGCAGTCCGGTCGAAATCACCATCATCGCGAACGGGACCGAGAGAACATCTAGAAACAGCTATGGTGGCGACACCTTTGCACGCATGATGTTCTGGGGCCCCGAAGAGGTATTGCGATATGCAATTGACCTGGGTCAGGAGGAAGGCCAGCCTCTCCTGATCGGAGAGGGGGCGGCAGTCATCGATATTGATCGCCGAATCGTTCTGTGGTTCGGAGGGCCCTACATCGATTATGAGCCGGATGCCAGACGTGTGTTTCGGACATTGATGGCCCGGAACTGGCCGGGCTGGCAGGAACGCTGGGCCGACGGCGAGAACGACGACCTCCACGACTATCTGGGCTGGCTGGACTTCACCGGATCGCCGCTGGCGTTGACGCTGGTCAGGCAGCCGAATCGAGGGGTAGGCAACGCGTTGGAACCCGCCGAACGCACGGAAGTGAGTCGCCACTTGTCAGATATTTTGACCATGCTTCGAGCCGATTTCGCATATCCGGTAGAAGACAACGAGGAGCTTCCCGAACGGGAGCGTCGCATCGCGTTTCTAGCTGCATTGGAACGCGAGTTCTTACCTTGATGCCTGTCGGGAAGCAAGCCTATTGATGCGAGGTATCCGCCTCGGCTTTGTCGAGTGTGAGGGTACCGCCCCTGCAATTCGATGACACTTCAACCCAGGTGTTCGCGCACGGCAACAACGAGTTCAGGAACAACCCGTGCGAGCCGCCCGAGCAGCCCTTCAAACGTAACAGGCGGCGCCTTGAGATCCCGCGCCTGGTCTCGGAGCAGTTCGGTGAAACCGTCCGGGGAGAGGTCAAAGAGATTGCAGAGAAACTCATCCGGTGATTGCGCCTCGATTCCGTCAGGAACAGGTACAAAGTCCCTGAGGTTCGAAGTCGCGATTACCTGGGCACCTGCCTTCAGGGCTGCAGCAACTACGTGGCGGTCCTTGGGGTCGTTGTCGAGTCCCGCTACGAGTGGCTCGTAGCCGGTCACGAGAGCCTCTGGAAAATAGCTCTCCATTGCCAACCGCAGGCGCGCCGCCTTCTCTGCGCTCATCGTCCCGGTCGAAACGAGATTGCGCTGCATTTCATCAAGAATTTCGTGAGTCCAGCGCAACTGAAAGAAGTCCGCTGCGCCGGCGCGGAGAACGGTGTCGCGCAGCGTCAGTGGAAAGAGGACATTTGCATCGACAACTACTATGAAGGGAGAGGGGAACACTGTAGCTGCCCCAATTCTACTTCAGCTCGGAGTCATATCCACCGAACTCTTCCGTCATCTGGGAGAGCTCGCGAAGTCCTGCGCGCCGGTCTCTGTCTCGGCTCTCCTTGAACGTCAGCACGTCCTCCACGCGTAGGCGACGGTGTCTGCCTGTCTTGCGGTAAGGGATTCGCCCATCATCGAGCAAACGAACCAGATACTGCCGCGAAACATTGAGGAGGTCAGCGGCCTGCTGGGTCGTTACTTCGCGGCCCACAGGAACTACGGTAATGGAATCACCTCGTGCCATGACTTCCACGACACGCTCCAACACGTAGAATACGGCCTCCGGAACCGGCAGACGCTCGCCCTTCGGGCCAACCAGCTGACACTTGGGAGCCTGCCGAATGGGTGCGTGAACCATGCCATCTAGAGCCTTGGACAGGGCCACCACCTGCGCCTGCTGGTCGGCAGGTGCGGCGATTGGGGTCATCCGGCGGATCTGGTCTTCGAGCGTGTGGATTGTGGCTACCATAGGAACCTCCGCCCAGACCATTAGGCCCCATTCGACCCCAATGCAACCCTATTCAACGCAATCGCACCTCGCGGGACTCCGGGACCGATTCGCAACCCATGATTCCCATAGCTTGCACAAGCACGACACCAGGAGCGGGCTCAGCAGCCCTCTCTCCAATGGAATGTTCCAACTATCCGTGGCCAGGGTGTGGCTCAACCTTTCGAGGGCAACGCCTTCCCAATGGGACGGAGTCGGTCCGAAGCGAGCCGAGGGGCGTCGGAGCCAGGAGGGGCGTTATTGCGGAGCGGCAAGGCCTGTTGCGAGCCCAGGCTCGACTCGACAGGGGGAAGCCCATGAAGCATCCGACCAGTTCTGGCTGCACACGCCCGACAACGTCCTGCGCATGAGCTGCGCGGCCGATCAATCGCGATGGGGCTGATAGGCCCCATCGCGATTAGGCCGCGTCAGTTCGATGCGCTTGTTGTCGGGCGCCGCGGTATAGCCCGGGTATTTCGAGGACAGATCAGCCCAGGTAATTCGAGGACACTCCGTGATTCCCACAGTCAGGACTCGACAGGAGGCTGTTATGTCCTGGAAGGAAAGTGAAGTGGCTGAAAAGAGACTGGAATTCGTGAAGTTGTTGCAGGATGGCCGGTATAGCATGACCGAGCTGTGCGATCGCTTCGGGATCGCCCGCAGCAACGGGTACAAGTGGGTCGACAGGTACCTCGAGGCCGGGCTGGATGGGCTGAAGGACCGCAGGCGCGGCCCTCGAGACTCCCCGCTGAAGACGCCGCAGGAGGTCGAGGAGCTGATACTGGCCGAGCGCGACCAGCACCGCACCTGGGGGCCGCGTAAGCTCCTGGCCGTCCTGGCGCGGGACATGCCCGACGTGGAAGCCTGGCCCGCGGCCAGCACTGTCTACGACATCCTCAAGCGCAATGGCCGGATTCAGAGCGTCAGGCGCCGCCGCAAGCATGAGCATCCCGGTAAGCCGTTCGTCGAGATGGACCTGCCCAATAGCGTCTGGGCCGCAGACTACAAGGGCCAGTTCAGGTTGGGGAACGGGCGCCTCTGCTACCCACTCACCGTGACCGACGGCTTCTCGCGGTACCTCTTCGCTGCACACGCCCTGCCCTCCACTGACCTCAAGGGGGCCAGGAACGTCTTCCTGAGGCTCTTCAAGACCTACGGCCTGCCCGAGGCCATCCTGACCGACAACGGGACTCCCTTCTGCTCCACAGGCCTCGCTGGCCTCACCCAACTCTCCGTCTGGTGGCTACGTCTGGGGATTCGCAGAATCCGAACCCAGCCCGGACACCCCCAGCAAAACGGACGACATGAGCGCATGCACCGTACGCTCAAGGCGGCCATACAGCCGCCTCAGCAGACAATGCGAGCTCAGCAGGTCGTCCTGGAAAGCTTTCGCCACGAGTTCAACGACGTCAGGCCGCACGAAGCCCTCGAAAACGCCACCCCTGCCTCACTTTACGAGTCGTCGCCGCGCCCCTACCCCACCCGCCTTCCAACAGTCGAATATCCCAGCAACTTCATAACCCGACTCGTCAGCAGCAGCGGCTCCATTCGGCTCAACTCAGCTCAGATTCACGTCACCTCGGCACTCGCCGGACAACACGTCGGCCTCGAAGAATGCGGTGATGGCCTGTGGGGAGTCTACTTCGCAACAGAGCACGTCGGCAGGCTTGACGTTCGAACCTCCAATGTGAAATGACCCGAGCAGCAAGCACCAAAAGTGTCCTCGAATTACCTGGGCCAAAATGTCCTCGAAATACCCGGCCGCTCACGCTCTGATTGCAGCGTTGAGCCGATACGCCGGATGAGTCGGCCGCGGAATTGAGCCGTGACGCCAGGTGAGTCCGGCGCATCCGGCTACTGCTCGACTATCTGGCGCACCAACATCTGGCTATCCATTTGCAAGATGTCGCTCGCATGAACGAGGCGTTGACGAGGGGGCAATGTCTTGCTGGGTCGACGCTGCGGCGACACGTAGAAACGGTTTGGGGCAGAGCCCGTTGATCGGCTAGGGCCTTCGGTGGTCGAAAGCGGGTTGTACCCGTCATTGGTCGCTAAGCGCGGGGTAATTGGCAGTGCGCACCAACCGAAAACCTGTGCTTTGACTTCTCATTGGAGCGACACTCATGATGCCCTCGGGGCCAGTATGGCTCCCGCACTGCCCGTCGAGAGGCATATGGTAGACGCCCGATACTCGCGCAAGGCGTCTCGGATGTTCGTCATCCGGGTGCCAACGTATCTCGTCAACAAACTCCGAGGCAGTCTCGATGGTCGTGGGGGTTTCGAGTGGGCCGTCGTCGGACTCGGATAGTGTCCACTCAAGTACATTGCCATAGGCGCCGTATAAGCCGAAGTCATTGGGACGTTTGGAACGCACTTCCTGTGGGCTCAGGCAGAGGGTCTCGTGAGGGGCGAGATTCTGAGGGGGCCAGCACGGTCCGGGTACAGGCCCGCTTTCGCTGCAATGGACCGGACATGCATCGGTCGTCGAGCGTGAGTTGCCGCAGAACACGACGTGTTGCTGTGCAAAAGACTTCGGGTCTCTGGGCTCGCAGTCCGCGCGGATCTCAAGCGGTCCGCGGCCGAGACAGAAAGGACTTCCCGCTCGAATTGCCAGCTCGCCCTCACGCTCAGAAGGGAGTCGGTAGCCATTACATTGCGGCCCGACGAAGCTCGCGGAGTCGCAGGCCCAGGATCGTGTGTCGGGTCGAACCGGTGTTGGCCAAGGGAGGTCAACGAAGCGACAACCCTCGAGGATGTGGCATCGCTCAAGCCCATGGAGGTCGCTTAGGCGGTTGGCGAGTTCCATGGCCTCGAAGGGCGTGACGCCCGCAGCCGGGCACTCGGGCCCACAGGAGACGCCAATGTCCGGCAGATAACCCAAGAGGCGCTCGAAGGTGTCGAGGGTGACCTCGGTCTGCATGATGTAGAAGCCACGCGGCATGACGGCGATACGCATGGCGCCCCACCAGGTGACGTCGCGGCTGCCGCCAGCGAGAAAGCTGCGGGGCGGCACGTAGCACCAGCCGCCACGACAGTCCGCAAATGGGGCGACGCAGGTCTTTCGCTCCTCGTCGCAGAGCGTGGAAACCCAATCTTCGGCGAGCTGCAGCTCACATGGCCCGAGGTATCTGCCGTCTGGCTCGACACCACATCGGCCGCCGTCGGTCGAGCGCGGCTCGGATGGCCGGACCGACCACTCCACCGGGGCATCCCAGATCGGGTCTAGTGGATCGACTGGTTCGGCGATGTCGGTGTCAGTGGGCGGCGTGTCGGAGACATTTGTCGCGTCGCTGTCGACTGTCGTGTCCTCGACCGGACGAACGTCCGCACGGCTCGACGGGTGGGTGACAGTGCAAGCGGGGAGGACCGACAAGACGAGGATGAGCGGCCAGAAAGCGATGGAACCCATGGTTAGTGCGTCCGATACCCGCCCCTAGCCGGCTTTGCGAGAGGAAGCTGGGGACGTTGGTTGAGCGTCTTCCGACCTGTCGAACTGGGTGATACGTATGTCATTGTCCGCGAAGATTGCTCGAATTTCGAGTCGTCCTCCGAGGGCAGCGACCACCTTGCGGAGCGTGCTGACGAGCATGTCCGAGCGACGCTCCATCTTCGAAATCGTCGACTGATACATCCCGAGCCGTTCCGCGAGCACTTCCTGAGACACGTTGAGCATTTCGCGAAGTTGGGCGAGTAACACGTTGACCGGCGGTATTGTCGGACCGCGTACCTTGAGTAGTTCAACGACTCGAACTTCGAGGCTGCTCATCTCCATAAAGACTTCATCAGGTCCCTCGCCGTAGCCGGGTGTACCGCCCGCAGAGAGCCCAAAGCCCCGATCCGGAGATGCCTCGATGGTCAGGTTGTAGCCATCAGGGAACGAGAGGTCGAGCCAGCTTGAGCCTGTCGGCATCTCAGCGAGGTCCACCGAAGCGGTTGCGCTGGGAAAGCGCTTTGCGAGTCGGGCCCTGAGCAGTTCAAGATCGGTCATAGGTCTGTCACCTCTTGTCCATTGTTCCCAGCCTTGGCGAAGAGAACGTGCCTTGAGCCCGCCTCTTCGATGCGAAGGGATCCATTGTCTCCAATGAAGGTATTGTGAGCGCGGCTGCGGAACCGCTTGACCCGAGGTCGGCCTGAAAGCTCACGCATGCTATCCAGCTGAGGTGGATACATTCGCCCGTCAGTCATCCATCGCTCTGGTGAGCATGGGATCGTGGTGAGTTCATCCTCAACGTCATTCAGGGTGCTGCAGAGCAGGTCGTAAACCTCTTCGAACGAAGAGCACAGAGGGGCAGCCCGGAGTCGTTTCAAGAACTCCGCGAATCGCTCTGCCTTTGTCAGTACATTCATCGAGCCACCATGCCCCCGAAGGAATAGTCGAGAAGAGAGAGCAAGTCAAGGTCGCGGCGCAGGGGCGCGTCTTGTCCCTCAGGAAGAAGGAATCGTCCCGCGGCCAGGGCGACGGGCGCCGAAGCGCTCTTGATGCCGTCGACCAGTTCTGACTGCACACGCCCGACAACGTCCTGCGCATGAGCTGCGCGGCCGATCAATCGCGATGGGGCTGATAGGCCCCATCGCGATTAGGCCGCGTCAGTTCGATGCGCTTGTTGTCCCCGCGAAGCCACGCGGGAGTTGGCGCGATGAAGGGAGAGAAGTGCTTGAGGTAATTGCGAGATTTGGGTCTTGAGTGGAGGAGGAGCGGTTCCTGGCAGACCGCAGGTGGAGCCTGGCGAGGTGCGGTCGGATGCAGGCGAGGCGGAGTGCGGCGGGGTGGTGGGAGCGGGAGTCGTGGCGGGGAGAAGTAGTTGACGCCAGGCAGCCGCCCGACCCCTCCGGTGGCTCTAAGACTCCACGAGGAGTGAGCCACGGGTCTCGGCGGGGCAAACCTGTACAAACGACATTCCGTACACGACAGCCACGGATGGCGAGTCCACCTCGAGATTGAACGATGGCGAGCCCACCGCGAAAATGGCCGACAGCAAGCCCACCTCGAGAATGGAGGTGGTGCGTTCAACCCAGCCCCGAGAATCAACGATGGTGAGCCCCACCTGAGAATGGACGACAGTGAGTCCGAGCCAGAACTCGCGCTCGTGAGGCCGCCCGAGAATGAGCGATGGCCAGTCCAACGCGGGGATGGAAGGTGGCTCTGCTACCGTACGAGTTCGGCGGGAAAGCACGCGTGCTAACACCAAGTCTTCTCGTCGTAAATTAGCACGCGCCCGATTCAACACGCACCGCGCTTCAACTGTTCGGCGAGTGCGCATCGGAGCCGAGCGACCGAGGGTCGGCAAGCCGACTTCGGCGGGCACCGGGAGGATGAGACCGCACGAGTTCGGCGGGGAAGCAGGCGTGCTAACACCAAGTCTTCTCATCGTAAATTAGCACGCCCCCGACTCAACGAGCACCGCGCGCCAACTGCTCAGCGAGTGCACATCGGCGCCGAGCGACCGAGGGGCGGCAAGCCGACATCAGCAGGTACCGGGAGGATGAGACCAAAGGAGTTCGGCGAGGCACGCGTGCTAACACCAAGTTTTCTCATCGTAAATTAGCACGCCCCCGATTCAACATGCACCCGAGTGGTTCGCCGAGTGCACGACGGAAGTGCGCGACGCAGAGCCCCGAATCGAGGTACACGTGCTAACACCAAGCCTTCTCATCGCAAAGTGGCCCGCGCGACTTGACGTGCGCTTCACGCTGAAGGTCTTCTCGCCGAATGTGAGGCACTTGGATTGTCGATCCTCAAGTCCACATCCGAGGTTGCGATCGAACGAGTCCGGCGGGGAAACATGCGTGCTAACACCAAGCCATCTCATCGCAAATTGGACGCCATCGATTCCGCGTCCGCTGAGTGCCCACTGTTCGGCGAGTGCGCAACGGAGCCGAATTGCCACACCCGAGAATGGACGACGGCGAGCCCAGTCCGAGGACCGATGGTGAATGGTGGTGAGTCGACCTCGAGAATGAACGACGGCGAGTCGAGCCCGAGGATGGATGATGGCGAGTCGAGCCCGAGGATAGATGATGGTGAGTCCACCCCGAGGATGGATGATGGTGAGTCCAGCCCGAGGATGGATGATGGTGAGTCCAGCCCGAGGACGAATGATGGTGAGTCCAGCCCGAGGTTGGATGATGGTGAGTCCAGCTGAGAGGGGAAGAGGCTATGCAGTCAATCCAGCTGCGAACGGAGCAGGCTTCGCGGGACAACGTCCTGCGCATGAGCTGCGCGGCCGATCAATCGCGATGGGGCTGATAGGCCCCATCGCGATTAGGCCGCGTCAGTTCGATGCGCTTGTTGTCCCCGCGAAGCCACGCATGCATTGGCGCGATGAAGGGAGAGAAGTGCTTGAAGTGATTGCGAGCGTTGGGTCTTGATTGGATAGGGAGCGGTTCCCGGCAGAGCGCAGGTGGAGCCTGGCGAGGTACCGTCGGATGCAGGCGAGGCGGAGTGCGGCGGGGTGCGGGGAGCGAGAGTCGTGGAGGGGAGTGTGCCGCCCTACCCTCCGGTGGCTCAAGACTCCGCGAGGATTGCGACATCCGGTCTTGGCGGGGCCAATCTCTACAAACGACATTCCGCACACGACAGCCACCGATACGGAGTGGGCGCCAAGGTCGAACCGTGAGTCAACCCGGGGCCGCCGGACCGCGAATCCGCCCGAGGACGAACGATGGCGAGTCCACCCCGAGAATGAACCATGGTGAGCCCACCTCGAGAATGGACGGTGGTGCGTTGAACCCAGCCCCGAGAATCAACGATGGTGAGCCCACCCGCGAGTCAACGACAGTGAGTCGGGGCGAGAGCTCGCGATCGTGAGGCCGCCCGAGAATGAACGATGGTCTGTCCAACCACATTCTGACGCAGTTCCCTTGGGCGGTCGCCATCATCGACGCCTATCACGTCATGGAGCGCCTCGCGGCCTATGCCAACGAGCGCTTCGGCCGCGGTGCAGTCAAATCCAAGACGCTCTATGAAAGCTTGCTCCGGGCTCTCTTGGGAAAACGCCACGCGAAGCGGCACAAGGCGAAACCCAGGCAAGGCGGTAGCCGGCGACGCGTCAAGTGCACGCCCGCTCACGACACCCAAGCTGGGGGAGCTACCCTGCTCGCACTCATCAAGGACCAGGTGGTCGAGCCCAAAGACGCGGAGAGTCACCGAATCCTCGTCGGCTTCATTGAGCCAAGGCTGCTCAAGCTCAACTATCCCCTCTTTAGGCACCTCAGCTATCAAATCGGCTCTGGCGCCATGGAATCGCTTCACCGGACCGGCAGCCAATGCCGCATCAAGATACCAGGCGGCCGGTGGCTCGAAGAGACCTCCCAGGCTATCTTCAACTTCCGAATGATGATCCTCGCCGGGCGTTGGACGTCCTTCTGGTCCCAAGCCGAGTTGCATCAACGCATCGCTGACGCCTTTCGCCCGACCGAAAGCAGGATGGCTGCATGACCGGGTCGTGGATCATACCCCCTTGAGAGCCCGACCTGGTTTGTTTGACCTACCCAGTTCCTGAGCGCCGACGAGCGCTTCAAGTGGCAGATGGAGAATGCGCGCCGCGGCTTCGCGCGCGACCTCGCCGCCCTGCTGGACCTGTAGCCAGCCGCTCGACCTCGGCGCACCCCGATAGTGGCGCGCGGGCACTTGCCTCTTTACCGCCGCCGCGGCATACTCGGCGTCGGATGCGGAGGTTAGGGTCCCTCCGCAGGCGGCCCGATGCATAGCGGTGCACGGGCCGCACGACAGCGCCCGATAGACGAGGTCCCCATGGCACGGCGTAGGGTCACAGTGGTGTTCACGGCTCTCCTTGGCGCCAGCGCCTGTGGAGGTGAGTCGAACGACGGAGTGGACGTGGTCGCTGGGACCGACGTGGACGTCGCCTCTGAGGGGGACTCCGACATGGCCTCGGAGGGGGATGCAGACGCGGTCACCGAGCCCGACGCAGTCACCGAGGTGGACGTGGATACCGCGCTGGGCACGGACGCGATCACCGATGTGGATGCGGACGGGGACGCTGCGACCGACGTGGCCACCGAGGCTGACGTGGACGCGGCGACTGGCGAGGATGCGGAGGTCGACACCGCGGAGGTCTGCACCCCGACCATGTTCTACGTCGATGTCGACCAGGACGGGTATGGCGATCCGGCCACCGCGGTGTCGGCGTGCGAGGCGCCCGCCATGCACGTCGCGGACGGCACCGACTGCGACGACACGAAGGCGTCGGTCAACCCGGGTCAGCCGCAGCGCTGCAGCGACGTGGACGACGACTGCGACCCGAGCACCGGCACGACCGGGCTGGCCACCTTCTGGGGCGACGACGGAGTGGTCACTGACTGGTCGACCGCGCTCGCGGGCGGCGTCGAGCTCACGAGCCCCGGCGAGCTGCGCCTCTGCGAGGGCCACTGGGACGCCTCGATCTGGGCCAAGGCCAACGTGCGCATTCGTGGCCTCGGGCGCGACCTGAGCTCGCTGACGGGGGGCGGGGGCAATGGCCACGCGGTGGTCGCGTACAACCCCTTCGACCTCGAGCTGCGCGACCTCGCGCTCATCAACACGATGAAGGGCGAGTCCACGGGTGGCGCTGTCTACCTGCAGGGCGGCAGCATCAACGTGTCCGGCGTCCTCTTCGACGGGAACTCGGCGGGTCGAGGCGCGGGGATCGCGACCGGGTTCGGCACCCCCACCAGCGTCACGATCAGGGACAGCACGTTCTCGAACAACCGGACGACGAACGACGGCGGCGCGCTCCTCGTCGGGGCCGGTACGCTCGATATGGAGCGCGTCGAGTTCCTGGGCAACGTCGGCCTGTACAGCGCCATCGAGCTCAGGGACGCGACCGCGCGGCTCGTCGACTGTGCGGTGCGCGACAATGCCGCGGTGGCGCAGATCCGCACGACCGGCTCATCGTTGGTCATCGAGGGCACCAGCCCCAACGGCTCGGCCGTCAGAGAGCACGAGCCCGCCATCATCCCCAACGACCCACCCGGCGGCGCGGTGTCCATCTTCGACGGCACCGCCACGTTCACCGATGTCGACTTCGGGATCGCCACTGATGACAACCCACGGGGCGACGTGAGCTTCGGCCGGAGCGGGACCATGCTGCGCGCGCTCGGGCGCAACACGAGCCTTACGTGCACGGAGCTGGACTGTGGCGACGCCACCGAGGTCGGCGTCGGCCTTAACGAGAGCGGCGGCAACTTCTTGGCGGGCACGGTCATCAAGCCCGTCCAAGGTCCGCTGCGCCTCCTCTACTACGCGCCCTACACCAAGCAGACGCAGTCGGGCTGCACGCTCGACTTCATCCTGTTCTCGCGGGCAAGCGCGGCGGACGGCACCTGGAAGGTCGAGTGGGTCGGGACCGGGTCCCCGGCCGCGAGCCCCGGCTATGTGATGGCGACCACCACCCCCGAGCTCGTCATGAACCCGAGCCGGGTTTACGCGCTCGCGTTCAACGGCCGCGGCGCCGCCTGCGAGACCCACCGCTGGAACACCGACCCGATCGGCGAGGTCGTGCCCGGCCTCGGCACGGTGCTGGGCTTCGCCTACCAGTCGAACACGGAGGCGACCTACAACGTCGGCGACAACGTCACGCTTGCGTTTTCGGCCTCGGCGACCTTCCGCACCAAGATCACGACCGGCGCCTACTGAGCGCGTGTGTGACAGCAACGAGGGCAAAGCCGTCTCGCGACGGGTGGCCTTCGGGCATTCGTGGGGATCCCAAAGATTGGGATCCCCACGAATCCCTACTTGAACTGCGGGACCTCGAAGCGGCGGGCTCAGGTCGGGATGGGTCCCCGCTTCGGCGCTTGATGCCGACGCCAATCCGAAATGCTGAGCGCCTAGGGTAGTCAAAGGCGTCAGGTGGCTGTCATCTCGGCCAGCCGTGCTGTTGAACGCTACTCGCTGCCGTAAGTATCGCGGCCCATGTTCGACCTCGAAGACTCGCTGCGCCGAGCCGGCAAGAGCTACGTCGGCAGCGCGTTCGGGAGCGACAACATGTTCGGGCGCTGGCACTCGTACGCAAAGACCGGCCACGGCCATAACGTCGAGCTGAAGGACCGCGACCCGACGAAGTTTCAGTTCACGATCCTGCAGCCGTGGCTTAGGACATGGCGACGAACCTTGAGAACAGCTAGAAGGACCGCTACAACCTCGCTTGCTCCCTTGCGCGGAAGGGCGACGCCCAGGCGACCGCTAACGCCTTGGCCCCACTGCTCGAGAAGCCGAAGAGCCGCGCGAAGTGGCTAAATCACATCATGAAGGACAAGGACTTCGACGCCATCCGCGAGAGCCCCGAGCTGAGAGCGCTGCTAGCAACGAGATCGAAATGATAATGATGGGGCTCGAATGCGCCTGAGACGACCTTTGCGAAGAAGTGGATTTGGCATTGCTCTCACCCCGGCCTCGACCTAAATTCGGTGCGCGCTCGGCGCAAGGCTTGACGTGTGTGCTATTCGTCGTCTCCGTCGCGCGAGGTTGGGGAGGCAATGCGATAGGATGTCCGCAATTTGCGGAGCCTGCGCATCCGTACGATGTCAAGGCCAAATGGAGCCCGAGCCGACCCGAGGATGGACTACGACGAGCTCACCCAAAGAATTGGATGACGGAGATTCCAGCTGAGGATGGACGATAGAGATTCCAGCTGAGGATGGATGATAGAGATTCCAGCTGAGGATGGATGATAGAGATTCCAGCTGAGGATGGATGACGGAGTGTCCATCTGAGGATGGATGTTGGCTGGCCTTGTGGTATAGCCCGGGTATTTCGAGGACAGATCAGCCCAGGTAATTCGAGGACACTCCGTGATTCCCACAGTCAGGACTCGACAGGAGGCTGTTATGTCCTGGAAGGAAAGTGAAGTGGCTGAAAAGAGACTGGAATTCGTGAAGTTGTTGCAGGATGGCCGGTATAGCATGACCGAGCTGTGCGATCGCTTCGGGATCGCCCGCAGCAACGGGTACAAGTGGGTCGACAGGTACCTCGAGGCCGGGCTGGATGGGCTGAAGGACCGCAGGCGCGGCCCTCGAGACTCCCCGCTGAAGACGCCGCAGGAGGTCGAGGAGCTGATACTGGCCGAGCGCGACCAGCACCGCACCTGGGGGCCGCGTAAGCTCCTGGCCGTCCTGGCGCGGGACATGCCCGACGTGGAAGCCTGGCCCGCGGCCAGCACTGTCTACGACATCCTCAAGCGCAATGGCCGGATTCAGAGCGTCAGGCGCCGCCGCAAGCATGAGCATCCCGGTAAGCCGTTCGTCGAGATGGACCTGCCCAATAGCGTCTGGGCCGCAGACTACAAGGGCCAGTTCAGGTTGGGGAACGGGCGCCTCTGCTACCCACTCACCGTGACCGACGGCTTCTCGCGGTACCTCTTCGCTGCACACGCCCTGCCCTCCACTGACCTCAAGGGGGCCAGGAACGTCTTCCTGAGGCTCTTCAAGACCTACGGCCTGCCCGAGGCCATCCTGACCGACAACGGGACTCCCTTCTGCTCCACAGGCCTCGCTGGCCTCACCCAACTCTCCGTCTGGTGGCTACGTCTGGGGATTCGCAGAATCCGAACCCAGCCCGGACACCCCCAGCAAAACGGACGACATGAGCGCATGCACCGTACGCTCAAGGCGGCCATACAGCCGCCTCAGCAGACAATGCGAGCTCAGCAGGTCGTCCTGGAGAGCTTTCGCCACGAGTTCAACGACGTCAGGCCGCACGAAGCCCTCGAAAACGCCCCCCCTGCCTCACTTTACGAGTCGTCGCCGCGCCCCTACCCCACCCGCCTTCCAACAGTCGAATATCCCAGCAACTTCATAACCCGACTCGTCAGCAGCAGCGGCTCCATTCGGCTCAACTCAGCTCAGATTCACGTCACCTCGGCACTCGCCGGACAACACGTCGGCCTCGAAGAATGCGGTGATGGCCTGTGGGGAGTCTACTTCGCAACAGAGCACGTCGGCAGGCTTGACGTTCGAACCTCCAATGTGAAATGACCCGAGCAGCAAGCACCAAAAGTGTCCTCGAATTACCTGGGCCAAAATGTCCTCGAATTACCCGGCCGCTCACTTGTGCTTGGGATGAAGGACCACCTCAACTTTTGGCATATCGGCGGTGAGCGTGGCGAATCAAAGCGAGCCTGTGGGCGGCACCCACCCACAGCGCACCTTGTCCGTGCTACTTCGGCTTGAGTTCGGCGGGGGTGTTAGCGAAGTAAGCTTCGAGTTGGGGCACAAGCTCCGCCAGCTGAGGGTCGAACTTTTCCTGTGCCCGGACATGAGCAAGACACTTGCGGAGCATGAGATTTGCGGCCGCGTCGAGGAGCATGTTTCCCTGCTTCAGGCGGGTGAGGATGACCTCGAGGTCGGTGATGACCATGTCGATGTCCTCAGCCACCTTACCAGCCATCCGCAGCTCCGAGGGTTGGACCCCGTGAACGCCGAGTCGCTGAGGGTCCTTCTCGATCGCCGTTGCCGTGGCGTCGCAGGTTAGGCCGACGCCACGACGGGCTTTTTCCAGCCGCTGCATGTCTTTACCTGTGAGTTCGCCTGCATCCGGAGGGAGGATGATGTGGTCGGGGATCGCTACAGAAACGGATCCCTGCTTCAGTTCGGGCATGTTGGACCGCCTTCATTTTCGGGTTGTTGATACGCTTGCTCCGAGCGAGCAAGACCGAGCCTCGGAAACCGGAGTAGGCCTGTCAAGACCACCACGGTCTGAACTGTGCGGTCAGGACTTCATCGAAATGGAAACTGCCGGTGGTGGCTGAAGGGAGAGATCGACCCGGGTGGACATCAAGCAAGACGATTTCAGACAGCTACCTACGCGACGCCAGAAATCGGCCGATTGGCATAGGACATGAGACGATCAGAAACCCGATTTCCACCGACTCCAAGGAGGACATCAACCGACTCGGGTGGACACGCAGCGACTAGATGGGTGGACACAGAGCCAATTGATAATGCCAAGGCACCGCGCTCTCCCTGGGCCTTGACCGACTCGATGGTCGGCATCGACCGACTCGATGGTCGGCATCGACCGACTCGATGGTCGGCATCGACCGACTCGATGGTCGGCATCGACCGACTCGATGGTCGGCATCGACCGACTCGATGGTCGGCATCGACCGACTCGATGGTCGGCATCGACCGACTCGATGGCCGGCATCGACCGACTCCATGGTCGGCATCGACCGACTCGATGGTCGGCATCGACCGACTCGATGGCCGGCATCGACCGACTCGATGGTCGGCATCGACCGACTCCATGGTCGGCACCGACCGACTCCATGAACGGTCTCCCAGCGAGGTTGGGTTCCAAGCGGGCGCATCCGTCCGATTGTAGGTGCCAGCTAGTGTCGCCGAGCGAATCGGCGCTGTGGCCCCAGGCTGAGTGTGCCTGATATACACACTCTCCTCCGTCTGAGCGAACGCATGGGAAGCAGGGATTCACGAGCACTGCTTTGTCTGCGGCGCCTCCATGTCAGGAATGCCAAAACTACGAGAGCGATCCCCCGACCGATAGCACTGCCGCCACAGCCCGGGTCGTCTAGCGGCTCGGGTCCGAGAATGCCGAGGTGCTCCTCGGCCGTGCGCTCGCAATTCTGCGACGACAAGGCTGCCTTGCTAAATTCGATTACAGTCGGAAGGGGAATGCTTGCAAGGCAAAGGTCAGGTATGATCCCTCCTTGAACACGTGTCCGTTCGCAGACCGTCGTGGTCAATCGTATCTCGGATGGATTTGCGGTCGATATGGGAACGAAACACCAGTATCCTTGGTACAGCCCCTGGTCATACACAAGGTAGGGGCCCGCTCGAACCCCTGTCACATGTGAGATCTCGAGCTCCGTTCCGCCAAACCGAGCACCTTCGAACGGGCCGTTCCAGACAGGCGTGTCGATGTAGAATCGGTTGCGACCTTGTACTGAATCGAAGGTGAAGTGTCCGATGGATACGTCGACGAATCTGGGCCCGCACCAGCACCAACGTGGGTCGAAAGGTCGTTCCGATTCCGCTCTCGCGTGCCGGTAGGTCAGGAGGAGCAGGAACGCGACCGTGATTCCTCTTGTAGATGAACGCCTCAGCATTCGCAGCTCCGGGCTAGAACCAAAGGGTTTGTACGCGGCCGACACAGCCCGATGCATCCAGAACGGTTTCGCGACCGGCAGCACTGGTTAGGGATGAGCCTATGACCCGGGAGATGCGATTGCAATGGCCGCTCTGCGTGACAAGCTGTCGGCAGACGATGGATACGGGCGGAACGAGCCGGCCTACGAGGGATGAGGCCGCGGTATCAGCCTTGAAGTTCGAGCCTGATGCGGGGGAGGAGTTCTGATGCCGGGGGTGAGCCAACGGCAGGCTGTGCGGCGAACGAGGCTGCGGTGTGTGGCCACCTGATGAGTGCGTGGCCGCGATGAGGGTACGGGCCAGCCAACGTCCTGCGCATGAGCTGCGCGGCCGATCAATCGCGATGGGGCTGATAGGCCCCATCGCGATTAGGCCGCGTCAGTTCGATGCGCTTGTTGTCCCCGCGAAGCCACGCAGGCAATGGCGCGATGAGGGGAGAGATGGTTTTGGGGCGCGTTGCGGTGGGTGCGTAGACCTGGGAGCGAGCGGTGCTCGCTGTGACGCCTTGAGCAGATGGCAGTAGGAGCCTCGCAGATGGCAGCCGGAGCCCCGCAGATGGCAGCCGGAGCCTCGCAGATGGCAGCCGGAGCCCCGCAGATGCGAGCCGGAGCCTCGCAGATGCCAGCCGGAGCCTCGCAGATGCCAGCCGGAGCCTCGCAGATGCCAGCCGGAGCCTCGCAGATGGCGGCCGGAGCCTCGCAGATGGCGGCCGGAGCCCCGGAGGCCGTCGGACCGTAAGTCCACCGGAGGTCGTCGGACTGCGAGTCCAACATAGGCCGTCGACTGTGGTGTGAGTCCACCCGAGGCCGTCGGACCTCGAGTCCACCCGAGGCCGTCGGACCTCGAGTCCACCCGAGGCCGTCGGACCTCGAGTCCACCCGAGGCCGTCGGACCTCGAGTCCACCCGAGGCCGTCGGACCTCGAGTCCACCCGAGGCCGTCGGACCTCGAGTCCACCCGAGGCCGTCGGACCTCGGGTCCAACCGAGGCCGTCGGACCTCGAGTCACCCGAGGCTGTCACATCCCAAGTCGCTCCGAGCGCCAGCCTGCCACATTCCAAGTCCAGCCGAGGCTGTCGTATCCCGAGTCCAGCCGAGGCTGTCACATCCCAAGTCCAGCCGAGGCTGTCCCATCCCGAGTCCAGCCGAGGCTGTCCCATCCCAAGTCCAGCCGAGGCTGTCCCATCCCGAGTCCAGCCGAGGCTGTCCCATCCCAAGTCCAGCCGAGGCTGTCCCATCCCGAGTCCAGCCGAGGCTGTCACCTCCTGAGTCCAGCCCAGGCTGTCACTTCCCCAGTCCAGCCCAGGCTGTCACTTCCCAAGTCCAGCCCAAGGCTGTCACTTCCCAAGTCCAGCCCAGGCTGTCACTTCCCAAGTCCAGCCCAGGCTGTCACTTCCCAAGTCCAGCCCAGGCTGTCACTTCCCAAGTCCAGCCCAGGCTGTCACTTCCCAAGTCCAGCCCAGGCTGTCACTTCCCAAGTCCAGCCCAGGCTATCACTTCCCAAGACCAGCCCAGGCTGTCACTTCCCAAGTCCAGCCCAGGCTGTCCCTTTCCGAGTCCAGCCCAGGCTGTCCCTTTCCGAGTCCAGCCAAGGCCGTCACCTCCCGAGTCCGGCCCAGGCTGTCCTGTCGCGAGCCCAGCCCAAGCTGTCCTGTCGCGAGCCCAGCCCAGGCTGCGCTGTTCCGAGTCCAGCCGAGGCAGTCCTGTCCCGAGTCCCGGCGAGGCTGTCGTGTACCGAGTCCAGCCGAGACAGTCCTGCCCCGAGTCCTGCCGAGGCTGTGCTGCCCCGAGTCCTGCCGAGACAGTCCTGCCCCGAGTCCTGCCGAGGCTGTGCTGTCGCGAGTCCAGCCGAGGCTGTGTTGTCGCGAGTCCAGCCGAGGTTGGATGATGGAAAGTCCAGCCGAGGATGGATGATGGAAAGTCCAGCTGAGAGCGGAAAGGGCTTCGCAGAGAGTCCAGCTGAGAACGGAGCAGGCTTCGCGGGACAACGTCCTGCGCATGACCTGCACCGCCGATCAATCGCGGGGGCGCATCGCCCCCGCGATTAGGCGGTGTCATGGTCGATGCGCTTGTTGTCGGGCGCCGTTCCGAAAAGATGTGCGAATTGCGGTGCGCAATCCTGGGGGCGCTGTCGTGAAGGCTCTGGCCGGCCTGTGAGGTCGCGATCCGAACGGCAGAACAAATGCGGCGGACTCTCAAACGCTAATCGCGTGTGTAGATCGAGCCCTGTCGACAATCGATTGAAACTGCCTCCTGGCGAATGCGTTTGGAACGTCAGCTCCCAGACGTGACGCAATACTTGAGAGTGAGTGCGCGCAAATGCATGGCCATTTCGCCATTTGAAGAGCTAGGAGCATCGGGACGTGCTCACAGCCGGAAAGGGCCGATGGCGAGCAGCTTGTCAAACTTCGCGTCCCAGACCCGGCCCAGATGTCCGGTAGCCCCTGCCTCGTCCGAAAAATATTCGACGTAGCGACCGTTCTTGAGTGCGGCGACCGACGCGGTCGGCAAGGTCACCGTCGGGGGGCCGGAGGTGGTCGTGATTTCAGCTGACCCGCTACACCGTTCTTTGCCCCAGCCCTGTCCCGCCG
The DNA here is from genome assembly GCA_942493285.1 of uncultured Myxococcia bacterium. GTDB lineage: Bacteria > Myxococcota_A > UBA9042 > PHBI01 > PHBI01 > WYBB01. Next base: position 1,457,567 of record OW818691.1, on the reverse strand, counting down.
CGTCGACGAAGACCAACGTAGTGCGACACTGTCCCGCATAGGACGTGGTCTGCTTGTTGTCGAGCTCTCGATTAGGGACTTCCCGTCGGCGTCGCGACCGACCTTCTTGACGCGCGCGGTAAAGAAGTTTGACCCGGGGGTGGGTTTGCCGCGCCTGAACTCGCCTGCGCGGACCACGCGCCACGCCATTTCGACGCCATCCAGCGCTGAAGAGGTCAAGGGAAGATTCCTTCGCTGACGGTCCTTGGTCGTGGCCAGCATCCAGGTGGGAAGCAATGGCTCGGGGAGCAACTGCTCATAGGGGCGCTGGGCCCCCGAAGTGCTGGAGATGGCTCGCGCGATACCGGTGAGCTCCCGAAATGCGGGAGCGCGCAGGGCTGCCTCGCGGTCCTTCGCGGCGTCGAGGAGCGTTTGGCGCTCGCTGTCGAGTCGTGCAAGCACGGCATCCGTCGCCCCGCTCGCGGCTTGAGCCCTCAACTCCCGGAGGAGGACCGCGACCGGGGCCGCCTCGGTGGCGTACGTCTCATATGCCGTCCAAAGCGCGTCTTCGGGCCCCTGGGCGCGCGCGTCATCGAATCCCTCCGCGCAGCCCGCGATCAACACCTCTGCGAGTGCCACTGGGAGCGCTGCGCGGACCGCCCTGGTGATCACGTCGAGCGGCATCAGGCGGTGGTACCCTGCAAGGACGGCGGCGATGTTCTTGCGTTGCTCCCGGAAAGGGGCCTCCGGGCGCACCATGAGGCGAGAGTACGCGTTCAAGGCGAAGGCGACCATCACCGGATCGCCGCCAGAGTACTCCGAACGCGCCAGGTACGCCAGGATCAGGGTCTCGCCCCAGTATGCGCCGGGCCAAGCCCCTCTGGTCCCCCGAGGGTAGGCGCAGCCCAACATCTGGGCGTGTTGCAAGAGGGTGCTCACGCGATCGAAGAGCTCGCCCAGCTGCCTCGTGGTCTGACCGACGAGAACGGGCTGATCGCGGCACTCCTCTGCATCCGCGGGGACGAGCTGCAGCGCGGCGGACGGGGGCGGCTCGGCGGCCTCGACGCGAACAACTGAGGACAGGGCGACGAACAGCGACAAAGCGATGGCGGTTCGGGCGGCGTTAGCGGGAGTCGTCATATCGATAGTCCTCCGTCGAGGTGGCATTTGCGGGTTCTCGTAGGCCACGCATGGGCTCATGTCAATGCGTCGACGCTCCAAGGATGGAAAGGGCGCCGTCGCGAAGGGGGCCAAAGAAAGGGAGACTTCGAAGGAGCTGCCGCGACAGGCGTCCGATTGGCCCTGGGATTCTGGTCCGAACGCCCCTCGGTCGGGGTCTCGGCATACCAACCAGTGGTCCGGGCGAGTCCACAGACCAGGCCGACGTGCCCACCCGGGGGGCCGGGAGGCCGACCGACGGGTCCGAACGTGCCCAACCGGGGGGGCTGGGTGGCCGACCGACGGGTCCAAACGTGCCCACCCGGGGGGCCGGTCGTTCATTTTAGCGGGTCTGAGAGGGTTTGACCCGTCCTATGCCCTACACGTGAAGCGCGCGCATCGAATACGAGACGCGAGAAAGAAGGCGCAGTCATAGCGCCGTCGCCACTCGGCGCGAGGACGCGACTTGAGTCGCTCGACCCCGCCGATTCCAACTCTCCGCGTAATCGGGCAAGGCTTCAAACCTACCGTCCGATCGGCTGGTTCAGACGATGGGCTCGGTTTGTGCGCGTGGACCTGGCCTGGATTCGAAACACCACCCTTGGCCCATGCCCCGACGTGCGCTACCATCCTGGCCATGGGTATCGACGCCACCAACAATGTCCTCAATGCCGGCCTGAACACGAACAATGTTCTTAGCGCCGGACTGAAGCTAACTCCGCGGGACCGCGCTGCGGTCGCACTTGGCCTGCTGGAAAGTCTTGATGATGAGGACAACGACGCGACCGGCGAAGAGTGGGACGAGATATGGGCCATTGAAGTCAAGCGGCGACTCGCTGAGCTCGACTCCGGAGATGCGCGTGAGATCGACGCGTTCGAAGCAATTGCTGCGCTTCGGGCGGAGCTGCGCAAATAGGTGCTGACTTTTCTACAAGCCGCACTGGATGAATTGCGCGCTGCTGCCTCCTGGTATGAGGAACGAGGGACCGGCGTTGGACTTCGATTCCTGGATGCCGTGGCGGGCGCCGCTCGACGAATTGCCGACAATCCGCGGCTTGGTGCTCTTTGGACATCACAGCACCTCGCCGGAAGCGAGATTCGCAGGATTTCCCTCGCGACCTTTCCGTATCTGCTCGTGTATCAAACGCGAGGAGACCGGATTGTAGTGATCGCGGTTGCGCATAGCAGGCGCCGACCTGGCTACTGGCTCAGTCGTCCAACTTGACTGAAGCCAGTGGTTCAGGTGGATGTCACACAGAGTTCGTACTCGGTCTGACGCGGAACCTGGGAGCACAATTGCCGCCCTTGGCATTCTCGACGCCACGTTGGACCAGTGCTGCGAAAATCGTGCGAGCGTCGGGGACGCCGAGCGATGAGAGCGCAACGGGTTGGCAGGCTCTGTTAGGGGGTGAGGCGGATCCGAGTGCCCGGCTGTTTGGCACGAACAGTGCTAAGTCGGGTGGCTGCATCCGTGGCGCTGGGACCTCTCGATAGCGACGAGCTCCGGCCGCACACGCCCGACAACGTCCTGCGCATGAGCTGCGCGGCCGATCAATCGCGATGGGGCTGATAGGCCCCATCGCGATTAGGCCGCGTCAGTTCGATGCGCTTGTTGCCCGGCCGCCACGGCTGTGTGCTCATGGAGGCGTAGAGTTTGGACAATAGCGACGACTTGGTGGTCGCCACGTCCTTGGACAAGTGCGCCTCGCGAGGCAGGCGATCGGCAGGAGCATCGGAGAGACGGGCATCGAGCACCGCTGCATGTCTCAACGCTTCTGCACCGACCCAACGTACCGGCATCGCTCTCCCGGTGACCATGAGCATCACTCTTCTTCGAGTCCAGCGGTCACCGAGGAAGCTGGAGCACCGCGAGCCAGGTCTCGGAACAGCTTGTCGGCGGCCACGGTGACGGCTTCCAACCGGTTGGCCTCACACCCCTATGTGGGGGCCAACCGGTTCCGATCCGATCCCAAGGTCATGTTTGGTAGCTACCTGGCGGCCTGGGACTGAGCGTCCTGACGTGACCCCACGATGGAATGCAGGTCGAGACCGGCGGAATCAAGGCCCGGCCCTGAGGCAAGCCGGTTGCCTACCGCCCTCCCCTCACGCCCCGGTGTTGTGGCGATCGGTAGGCAACCGGCACCACCGCGCCAGACGCCAACCCCAGCTCGCTACTGCATCTTTTTTCCCTTGCGACCGAACTGCAGCCTCCTGCGAGTCGCTACCTCTGATATTCGACGCGTTCTTCGTTGCTGGCTCCCCGAGCCCAGGTTATACTCGGGGTATGAAAACTGCGGTATCGATTCCAGATGACGTGTTCCAGAGGGCTGAGCAGCTCGCAAAGCGCCTCAAGCTCAATCGAAGTCAGCTTGTCAGCAGAGCTCTCGCTGAGTTCGTCGCGAAGCATTCGCCAGAGGAGGTCACGGAGACATTGAACGAGGTCTGCGCGCAGCTCGCTGCCGACGAGAGGTTCTCGACCACCGCGGCTACTTACACGCTCGGAAGAGCCGAGTGGTGATCGGGCAAGGTGAGATTTGGTGGGCAGAACTCCCTACACCGTCCGGCTCCGAACCAGGGTTTCGCCGTCCCGTGGCGGTGGTTCAGTCCGACCCGTTCAATCGCAGTTCTATAAGCACAGTGGTGTGCGTGGTACTCACCTCTCAGGTCAAGTGGGCCGAAGCCCCGGGCAACGTTCTCCTGACGACCAAAGACACTGGGCTGCCGAAAGCCTCGGTGGCAAATGTCTCGCAGCTCGCCACTATCGATAAGCATCACCTCACCGAACGCACTGGTCGCCTGCCAAAGAGCAAGCTCGAACTTGTCCTCGGTGGAATCGATCTCGTACTCGGACGCAGATAGTTTCTGTCGAAGCACAAGTAGCTGCCTCGAAATTCAAGAGACTGGGGAGTCGCGGCCCCAAAGAGTCCGAACGTCTCGCAGCACGCATCCCGTAGCGTGACTGTCTGGCGACCTGCACGCCTCTGTCGCAATAACCAATAACGAGGAGAGCTGGGCTACGCGAGGACTGAAGCAGCACGACAATCTGGTACTCAAGCAGACGCTGATACCTTGAACGTCGAGCTATTGCGACCTTCTGGAAAGCTTGATGCTCAAGACATCGAGCTGAACACGAGCGCCCTTGCGGAGAATCTGACAATCTGAGCAGCACGACAACCTGAGCACCACTGCACCCAAGCGGCTGTACAATCGAGGAAGCACAGGGCACCGACGTTGCGCAGGACGGCCGCAGCGGACGTGGGTTGAAGGCTGATACAACCGAGGTGAGAATCCGATCGGGAGGCAGACCTCTTGGTGGCAGGCAACTTGAGCACTACCCGCGACGAGAGACCTGAATCTCGAGAAGACTCATAGTGCAGTCTAACTTGCGCGGCAGGGCAAGCCGAAGCAGTTCGGTGCCCGAACTCTATAGGGTGGCAGTCGTGGCGGGTCCTACCGCGCGGCATAGGACGGGGCTGCCGAGAGCTGCGCCACATGATTGTTCGGACCAGTGAGGAGACATCGACGGGAGTCTGTCACGAGGTGAGAAGGGGACCGGCTGTCGGGACACTGCGCGTCGAGCTCTTGAGAGTGTAGTCTTGGTCCGAGAGATCCTCAGCGAGGAGACATCTTGAAGCCCGAGAAATCTCGACCGCATCGAGCGCGTAGGGGATGGGACCTTCTGTGAGTCACCACGTAGGCGGTAACGGCACAAAGCAGTGGGGCGTCGTGCAACGTGGCGCGCCGGCTGTGGCGCGAGGATGCGCCAGTCGCCGAGGGGGGGTGGGTCGATGCACAGAAGGAGGCTGGCTGGAGGGCAACTGTGAGGTAGACCCGATGAGTGCCATGACCTCGTGGTGCCGGGCAACGTCCTGCGCATGAGCTGCGCGGCCGATCAATCGCGATGGGGCTGATAGGCCCCATCGCGATTAGGCCGCGTCAGTTCGATGCGCTTGTTGTCCCGCCGGGCCGCGTTAGCCCGAGATACGGCGCTGCCGGAGGCGTCACGCGCAACAAGCGTGGGGCGATCAGCGCTTCTTGATTGGGTGGCGAGCGCGAGTTCAACGGGGCCGCGACCGACTGGAGTCCAGTTCGGGGGACAGGAGAATTTGCCACGCATGAAGAGGGGGGCTTCGCAGGCGCCGGGGGGTGTCTGCGCAGGGTTCGGTGGTGTCTGCAAAGAGTTCGGAGGAGCGTGCCGCCCTGCCCTACAGCGCGTTGTGGATTTGATAGCGAGAGAGATTGGTGGTCAGCGTACGGGGCCGGCGGCTCCACGATTGCGAAGGGTCAATCGTTAGAGGTCGCGATTCGATAGCAGAAGCCTGGGCCGCGCTGGGCGTTCCCTGCATCCCCTTCCCCCTTCCTCAGCCTATTGACTTCTACGCCGCTGGCGAGCGCTAGCCAACGCCTCGTCGAGGGCGCCGGCGATGCCGAGTTCGGCTCCCCATTGCGCCAGGTAGGCGACATCGAGCCGCTCCCACTGCGCTTCGAGTACGCCGAGAACATCATCGCGTTGGCGCGTCGAGCCCCCTGCGAGCTGCGACCATTCCAGCTTGGCCAGTATGGTGTCCTCCGCGGTGGCGACCCACGACGGGGTGCCAAATACGTCGGCGCGCTGGCGGCGCTCGAATTCTCTTCGGCTGAAGGGGCGTACCTTGAGGACCATGAAGTCCGCTTTCCAGCCGCTCTCCAGATCGATGATATTGAACGCGTAGCGCCGCAGGACGGCGTCGCGTACTGCCTCTGCGCTAACGTAGTAGCCGTCATCGGGGAACGCCGCGACAAGACGATGAACGTCTTCGAGCGTCAGCGCGACTACCAGGTCGATGTCCTGCGTGGAACGCGGCGGACCATGCAGGGTGCTCGCCGCCGAGCCAACAAACATGTAAGGCAACCCCAGCCTGTCCAGCACCTCGACCAGCCGGCGTACAAAGTCGGATAGGCCTGTCATGGCCTGAGCGAGGCGTGCTCAGGGTAGACCTGCCTGAAGAGTGAGTCGCCCCACGTGAGGCGGCGCAACGCCAGTTCGACCTCAGTCTCGGTGTAGCCGGGATGGCGTAGTCGGATCCCGGATCGGCTCAGCTCGCGAAGCTCCTCACTCATCCGCACGACGAGCGCGTGCCGGCCCTCTGCGCCCATACGTCGCCAGATGGCCAACTGCACTTCGTGAGCTTCATGACTGGTATCGTACGCTCTCATCGGTCCGATGATGACGACGGGACGGCCCTCCTGTCAATCGTCAACGACCAACGATGTGAAGATCGCCGGGCCCCCACCCGATGAAGTGGATGAAATCAATGCGGAGGTGAAGCAAAGACCGTTGGCTGCGGCCGTTTGCGGCGAGGTCGCCCACTTTGACAATACCTACCGCGTGAAGTTTGGGTGAGTGAGCACATCGAAGTGACGCGCGAGCTACGACCAAGAGTCGACGCGAGGCTGCACAACGAGGTGTCCGCCCGAGCCCCACAACGGCGAGTCCAGCCGAAGCAGCACAACTGGGAGTCCAGCCCAGGCCGCACACCTTCGGGTTGAGCAGCCACTCAACAAACTGCGCCTCGTCACACAGCTCTCGCTGGTCGAGTAGCCACACAAAAGGGGCTCCTTGGACTCGCTCGAATGCGAGCATGCCGAGCACCACGCGCAGGGCTCGAGCTGAAGGCCCTCACCTCGATGCCCACGCGGTAGGCCGCGCGCGCTCAAAGGCTCCGCGTCCACGAACCACGAGCAAGTTGCCAATTTGGCGTTCTTGGACAGAGGCCCCTGAGACATTTCTGCCACGATGTCCCGCGCGCCACGGAACGGGGCCCGGCAGGCGGCCAGAGTCGACCGAGAGCGTTTGGCACGATTTCAGCAGAACTTGTGCGCACGTTCCCGAGAGGAGGCGGCATTTGAAGTCCCGTGGTTTTGGTCCAGTGGTCTTTTGTCTCGTGTCTGCGGCGTCAGGCATCGCATGTAGTCCGGTCTGCCATGGGCCGCATAAGAGCGAGAGCACCAAACTCCTCGTGCAGACCGTCGCGCGGGACATCACGAGTCACCACCGACGGATTCGGGCGTGGCCGCATGACTTGGCAGTTCTCAATCGAGCGGGTGGGCTGACGGCAGACCGTATCCGCGACGCGTGGGGGAAGGCCCTCCGCTACGTCGTGCACGACGACTGGTTCATTCTATGCTCCGCAGGCCAAGACGCAGAGTTTCTGACAGAGGATGATCTATGCGAACACGATCACGCAGCGCGCCAATAGCCGGCGATGCCTCGGTGTGTTGGCTGGGAAGGTTGTCGCAACGCGGCCCGAGGACACAGAGCCATTCGCGCCAACCGACCCGCAGGTGGTCTCGTAGACCCCACCGACGACGGACCGGCGCCGGACGACGACAGCAGGTCCGTCGAACCTCAGCAACCATTGTGGCTCACACCTGCGGCACGCACCGCAATAACCTGTCCCGCATCCCTGAAAACTGCGGTCGGAACGGCCTCCGGCCGTCCCGTGCCGCCTCTCGCCCCCTAATCTCGGGCGTCCACAACAACTGCGAGTCCGGCCGAGGCGGTACAACAACTGCGAGTCCAGCCGAGGCGGTACAACTGCGAGTCCAGCCGACGCGGTACAACTGCGAGTCCAGCCGAGGCGGCACAGCTGCGAGTCCAGCCGAGGCGGCACAACCGCGAGTCCAGCCGAGGCGGCACAACCGCGAGTCCAGCCGAGGCGGCACAACCGCGAGTCCAGCCGTGGCGGCACAACCGCGAGTCCAGCCGAGGCGGCAGAATTGCGAGTCCAGCCAAGGCGGCACACTGCGAGTCCAGTCGAGGCAGTACAAGGGTGACTAATGCCGGGGCAGTAAAGCGGTGAGTCCAATCGGGGCAGTGGAGCGGTGAGTCCAGCCGGGGCAGTAGAGCGGTGAGTCCAGCCGGGGCAGTGGAGCGGTGAGTCCAGCCGGGGCTGCAAAACGGCGAGGCCAGCCGGGGCTGCAAAACGGCGAGGCCAGCTGAGGCTGTACAAATGTGAGACCAGTTGAGCCGGTAGATGAGCGAGACGAGCGGACGCGGAGCAGGGCTCGGCGGGACAACGTCCTGCGCATGACCTGCGCCGCCGATCAATCGCGACGGGGCTGATAGGCCCCGTCGCGATTAGGCGGTGTCATGGTCGATGCGCTTGTTGTGCCGCCCGTGTTTGGGAGTTCGATAGAGCGCGAGAGGATGGATGGATATGCCCTTGAATGTGGCAGCGAGATTGGTTCTTTGGGGCGCTGCGGTCGGTTGGTTGGTTGGTGGGGTTGTGGTGCGCTGGTCGATATGGCGCGGCCGGAAACAACGATTGTCGGCTGGCGGATTCACCTCGCTTCCGGAGTGTGGTAGAGCCTCACGAATCGGCTGGTGTTCGTCTGGCAGCGGCTCAGACGAAATCCTGCTCTGGAGGCCTTATGTCCCGACCTGGCTTGGCGCTGCTCGTCGTGTCTGTGCTCGTCGCTTCGTCTAGCGTTCGGGCGGAGTGGCCGGCGATCGAGGTGGCGCCGGAGAAGGCGGGTGGGGGTGAGCAGGACGTGGCGCTCGTCGTGACGATCGAGGACTACGCCTTCCTCGCGGATGTGCCGGGCGCGGAGAAGAACGGGCTGGCTTGGTTCCGTTGGTTCACCCAAACGCGGGCGCTGCAGCCGGATCGGGTGAAGTGGTTGAAGAACGAGGCGGGGACGCCGGCGCAGATCATGGAGGCGGTCGCGTCGCTGCGCGACAAGGTGGGTCAAGGAGGGACCTTCTGGTTCGTGTTCGTGGGGCATGGCGCGCCGACCTCGGACGCAAGCGACGGGGTGCTGGTGGGGGCGGCGGCGCAGCAGACGCTGACGGAGCTGTACGCGCAGAGCGTGACGCAGAAGAAGCTGTTCGATGCGCTCGAGCTCGGCAAGCAGGCGGGCAACGTGCTGGTCATCGACAGTTGTTTTTCCGGTCGGGTCGACGCTCAGCGCGTGCTATCGCCGGGCGCGATGCCGACGCTGTTGAGCACCCGGCCGTCGCGGCTGCCGCCGAATACGACGCTGCTGACGGCAGGGAAGTCGAGCGAGTTCGCAGGTCCGCTGCCGGCTGGTGACCGGCCAGCGTTCAGCTACCTCGTGCTCGGGGGGCTTCGGGGTTGGGCGGATGACCGGACGTACGGCGATGGCAACGGTTTGGTCACGGCGGCAGAGGCGTTGACCTACAGCGAGGCGGCGCTGTCGGCGACGCTGGTGGGCCGGAGTCAGACGCCTCAGGGCTTCGGTGAGCTCGGCCGGACGCTGGCGCGCCTGCCCAAAGGCAAGTCAGAGGCGGGCCCGAACCTCGCGGCCATCGTGGAGCGTCAGTCGACGAGGCCCGTCGAGCATCCCGACGTCCGTGTGACGTCTGGAGGTGACCGGGTTGGTGGAGGCGCGGGTGATGTGGGAGGTGGCTCAGACCTATCTAGCCTTGACCTGGCGGCGTTGGGTGAGGCTCAGCGATTGGAGGAGGCGATTGACCGTGCGAGGTCGCTGGAGGGTGACCGGAGTGCAAGTGCCCAGTCGAAGGCGGAGGCCTGGGAGGCGGTTGCAGCGCTTCAAGTGAAGGGGTCGAATCCGTATGCGGAGGAGGCGCGTCGGAACGCGTCGTCTTGGCGGGCGGTGGCAGGGAACTTGGGGGAGCTTCGCGAGAACTGGGGTAAGCTGAAGGATGCTTTGAAGCTGTCGGTGCTGGACCTGGAGAAGAAGCGATCTCTGGTGGGTCAGTTTCTGGGGGCTTATCCGGGGTTGTCGACGGAGCAGGAGTACAAGGAGGCGGAGTCGGCGAAGCGCGCGCTGGACTCGGGGAATGCGTTTCCGTTGGGTGGTGGTGCGGTGTCGAGTGGCGCGGGGAGCGGGAGCGGTGGGTCGTCAGGCTTTGGGGGCTCAAGTCGAGCGCCTGCGGGTCTTGTGGAGATTCCGGCGGGAGTGTTCACGATGGGCTCGCCGTCGTCCGAGGAGGGGCGTGATGCCGACGAGACTCAACGCGAGGTCCGGATCACGCGTGCGTTCTGGCTGAAGTCGACGGAGGTGACGCAGGGCGAATGGGAGTCGGTGATGGGCTCGAACCCGTCGTCTTTCACATCGTGCGGGAAGAGCTGCCCTGTAGAGACGGTGAGCTGGGAGGACGCAGTCCAGTATCTGAACAAGCTGTCGGAGCGGGAAGGCCTGGAGCGGTGCTATCGGCGCGATGGGAGCTTCAAGGGTCTTCGTTGCACGGGGTATCGTCTTCCGACGGAGGGGGAGTGGGAGTACGCCGCGCGTGCGGGGACGACGGGGGCTCGGTATGGGTCGTTGGACGGCGTGGCGTGGTATGAGGGCAACAGCGGGTACAAGACTCAGGCTTTGGGCAAGAAATCGGCTGCAAGGCGTAACCTGCAGCAGGCGTCGCGCAGTGCCGCACAGAAGTCGGCGAACGCATGGGGCCTCTACGACATGCTGGGCAATGTGTGGGAGTGGGTGCATGACCGGTATGGGTCGTATGGAGGAAACGCTAGCGACCCGCTAGGCCCGTCTACGGGCGTCAACCGCGTCGTCCGTGGTGGGAGCTGGTACAACAATGCGGGGTACGTGCGCGCCGCCCGCCGCAACAGGGACTCGCCCGGCAAGCGCTTCCCCAACCTCGGGTTCCGCTCCGCCAGGTCGATCCCTTGATCCTCGAGCCCTTGAACCCTTGGGGTGTTGTGGTGGAGGTCTTGGAATCAGAGACATCTGAGCGCCGGTCCGCGGGCCGTGCGAAGCCCGGCGTGCGACAGCTGCCGGCGAGTCGGCCCAAGGGCTGGCGCGGCGGACGGGCGTCGAAACGAACGGGGTGGCAAGAGCCACTCAAGTGGGGTGTAGGGACTGAGCCCCTGGCCGATCGCTATCCATGAGGTCATTCTGCGAAGATCAAGGCGCTCACGCTGCGATGGGATTATGGAGGGTTCGAGACGAGCGAGAGCGCGTTCGATGTGATGATGGTGCCGGGGTCGGAAGAAGAGCGGTACATCGTGCTCGCGGCGGAGAGACGCGAGGACCTCGGGCCATGGGCGAGGCTTAGCGGGACGTATGGGCTGTCGCCAGAGGTGGTCGAGCGGCTGTTGGATATGGATCGGGTGGCGCTGCCGGCGCGCGTGCGTGCCGCCGAGACGGGGTTCCGGGTGGTGCGGGATGGATGTGGGGTGTCGCCAAACGCAGAGAAGAAGGCGCGGTTGTTGGGGGGCTTGATGGCTGTGCCAGCGTGCCGGAAGGTGTGGAAGGTGTGGTGAGCGGGCTGGTGTGAGACGGGGCTCGTGCGTGAGGGCTGTCCGAGGGGCGCGTGGCGGTCAGGTGGATGCTGAGCTGAGACGCTGAGTGACGGCTCCGCTGAGGGGGTGGCGTGTGCCATGTAGCGTAGGTCTGCGCGGTGGTGGGGTCACTTGAGGTTAGCGCGGAGCAGGCGGCACAACGTCCTGCGCATGAGCTGCGCGGCCGATCAATCGCGATGGGGCTGATAGGCCCCATCGCGATTAGGCCGCGTCAGTTCGATGCGCTTGTTGGCTGGCCTCGCGAAATACGCGGGCGGTCACGCGCCGAACGGGTGGCACGAAAGCTGAGCTAGCGCGAAGGGCAAGCTCGAGCTCGTCATTGTTGCGGGTGGGAGAGTCCTGCGTCCGGTTCGTGGGCTGAGAACGAAGCAGGTGTCGTTGGCGTCGGAGTTTGGCCCGCGAGACCGGTGACCTGATGGTGCAGAAGCTGGTCGAGACTCACAGGTGCCACAAAGCGCTACCGGGATACGGGGAACATGCTGCGCAGCTTGGGTGGAGGCGGCTGGAGAATCGCAGTTGACGTCCGAGAACTTCGGGACGTGTTCGCGTCGCTCGTGACCGTGTCCGAGGATTCCGTGGCACGCTTTCGTCAGAAAAGCAGTCTTCTGAGCTCTGTATCACCTCGCCGCGCCGTGTCTGGCGGGTGCCTTTCCGGTCCGGACTTCCACCCGCGGGTCGCGTTGGAAGGTTTTGAGCGCTACATCTCTCCTCCTCCTCCTCCGAGCTTTGCTCGGCGCACAAATGACCGGCATTGGATGTAAGGTCATGTAATGGCCGCCAGCGTGACGAAGTCTGTTACGGGTAGAGGACAGTAGTCGCACGGCGCGGTTGCTCGGAAACCCCTCCCAAGGAATGCAAGCCATGCAGCCCGACTCCGTTGGTTTTTCCTACACACTTGCGAAGTCGTGCAGATCAGCAAACGCTTCCCGGTATCTGTCGCAGCCGACGGGTGGTTTTATGCGCTATCTGATCAACCTGTTTTTTCTCTGTTCCTGGAACGTGTTGTCCATCGGATGTGGTTCGAGCGACCCGACCCCACCCAGCGACCTCGATGCGGACGGTTCATCCGCCACCGGGGACGTTGGCGAAGACGTGGCGCACGACGATGAAACGCGCAGCGACACCGGCCCTGACGACGTCAACCAGGTCGATGGCACGCCGGCCGACGCGGCAGCGATTGATGCCGAGGGTCCGGCGGTTTGTGGCAACGGCCGCGCCGACGACGGCGAAGCCTGTGACGGCGATGACACACGCGGCCTGGGCTGTACGGCCGTCGGATTCACCGCCGGCGAGCTCGGTTGTCGCGCCGATTGTGCGGCATTCGACACTTCGAGCTGCTCCAATGGCTGCGTGCCCGACTGTTCGGTTCGGCGATGTGGACTCGACCCGGTCTGCGGGACTCTGTGCGGGACCTGTCCCAACGGTTCGGAGTGCAGCGCCACCGGGCAATGCACCGACGCAGCCGCGGTCTGCGGAGACGGCGTTCGCGAGGGCGGTGAAGTGTGTGACCGCGGTGACCTTGGCGGAAACACCTGCAGCTCGCTTGGATACGACCGTGGTGCGCTCGCGTGCGCTGCGGATTGTACGTCGCTCGTCACGACAGGGTGTGTGGCCGATTGTGTTCCGGTCTGCGGTTCACGCGAGTGCGGGCCCGACCCGACGTGCGGAATCTCATGTGGCGTATGTGCGGCAGGCGAGTCCTGTTCTGCCGGGGCGTGCCAGGCGGATGGACCACGAGGGCCGCGAATCATTACGTTCAACACCAACGCGCTCGAGATCACCGACGATCAGAATGTGGTCTTCACCGCGGTCGTGACAGACCCCGACGGCATCGACGACGTGATCGGCGGCACGTTGATCGACCCGGCGACCGGTCGTTCGTATGGTTCGTTTGCGACCGCGGCTTCCGAAGGCGCATACAGCCTGACCCTCACCTGGGCCGATATTCAGCGGGTGCGTGCGATCAACTTCACGACCGTCGACGAAACGCGCACCTTCCGCGCTTCGTTCTTTGACGTGAGCGGTGCGTCGGCCACGGCCGAAGGTGTACTCACGCTGAGTTGCGAAGGCCTGGGTGCATGCGATGGCGTGTGTACCGATATCACGACAACGACCAACTGCGGCACGTGTGGGACCCGCTGCCTGACCCGCGGCGTGTGCGACGCGGGCGTCTGTGGATGTCCGGCCGATTTCGGCGAGTGTGATGGTGTCTGCACGTCGCTGACGACCCGAACGGATTGCGGAGAGTGCGACAACGCGTGCAGCGCCGGGCTGTCGTGCCTTGATGAGGTATGCAGGTGCCCAACTGGACTTGCGCTGTGCGGCAGCGTGTGTCGGCCGCAATCGACCACAAGTCGGTGCGGTGGTTGCTCCGCCTGCGCCACCGACCAGGGCTGCGACGACAATGTGTGCGTCGCGCCCGTCGACGGCGCTGTACGTCTCTTCGGCGACCTGTCGATTCTGCAGGTCTATCACCTGGGCGAATGGAAGGGGGTCTGCGACACCGACTTCGACGACAACGATGGCATCGTTGCATGCCGCCAGATGGGTATGGACTACGTCGGGTTCCTCGCGAACCGGGACCCCTTTCCTTCCGTCGGGTTCGCGATGACTGGCGTGCCGTGTACAGGTACTGAGCGAAGCCTCGGAGCGTGTTATGACTCCGATGCGTGGCGAACGTCCGGGGGGTGTTTCAACGACTACGTAGCGCTGACCTGCAACCCTTCGGCAACTCCCGCCGCTGCGGTCTGTCCGCCGCGTCCTGCGGGCTCGGTGCTGCTCAACGAAGTGCTCTTCAATCCCCCGGGCGCCGACGGCACTGGCGCTGCCGAATGGGTTGAGCTCTTTGGAACACCCGGGCTAGCCCTCAAGAACTACACGCTCGTCGGCTATGACGGTGCGACCGGCAACCGGTATTTCACCCAGCCACTCGACGGCCAGTACCTGCGAGCCGAGGGCTTCCTGCTTCTTGAAGGCTCCGGCGGTATATGGAGACGCCTCTACCTGCCGATCGAGCTGCAGAACGGTCCCGACTCGATGCGCTTGGAGTATTGCGACGGAAGTGTCGTTGACGCGCTTGCCTATGGGTCGTTTGGCGGCGGAACGGTGCCTCGCGGCGAGGGAACACCAGAGCCGGCTCCTGCGACCGAGACGTCACTGGCCCGGATCGCAGACGGCGTCGATACGAACAACAACCAGGCAGACTGGAAGACCGCCACGTCAACCACGCCGGAGAGCACGAACGTGCCGTTTGCACTCCCCATTACGCGTTCCGGAACCGTTACAACCAGCTCCTCGACGTTCACTCGGCCCTCGGGGGCCTGCGGTACCTCCACATCGACGAGCTACTACAGCGCGTGGACGATAACCAACATCGGCGATACGACCGTCAACGTTACGATCACCGCCAACTGGCTCAGCGGCGTGGACGGGTTCCTCGCCGTCTATCGTGGCGGCTTTAATGCGGCGGCGCCAACAACCAACTGCGCGGCCGCTGACGACGACGGGACCTCCGCCGCAGACAGTATCGTGACGATCTCGAACTGGACGGTCGGCCAGAGGCTTACGCTCGTCATGACAAGCTGGAACCCCGGTGAGGTGGTGGGAGACTACAACTGGACAATCAGCGCGCTCTGATGCCTGCGCGCGACCCTGGACCTGCGACCGCCCAAAGGCGATCACAGCGCGAGTTCGGGCCCGTTGATCGCCGCCTGCGCTTGAAAGGCGCTCGTTGGCCACGGACCTTGCGGTATCGCCGACACGATGTGTCGAAACTACCGGCGAAGCCCGCGCCTCTGGGTGCACAGGAGCCCGGGCTGAGCAATCTTCCGAACCAAGTGTAATGAAAGAGCGACCCCCTATGAGCCGTCGTTTTGTTCGGCCTGAACGGTGCGTTCAGCCTCGTCTCCCGAGTCCGACCGACCACGGCTTGTCCCCAGCGACGATGCCGAGCGTCAACGACGCCGCAATACGTGGGACCGGAATGTCGACCACTATGCACTCCCCGGCGACACCCAGGTGAGCATCGAGGTCGCCGGGAGCGTCGGGCTACGAGCCCGGCCTCGCCGTGCAGACCACAAGACGGGCGTGAACTCCATGCTGATAAAACGTGTACCTCCCATCGGGAGAGTGCCCCTCCTGCTATCCATGATGGGCTTGGAAGGAGGGGGCTCCTGATGCGGTTTGGTCACTTGGCGAGTCCGAGCGCTGAAGGTAGGGCGCAGAGACTTTGTGTCCGCACGGGACTGGAAAGAACAGCAAACGGTGCCACGGGGCCTGACCGTGAGAGCTCTTGCAGGTGGTGGCGAGAGTCCATCCGACGGCACGAGGGCGGCAGCACCAGGCGGTAAGTCACAGGCCGCATTTGTGGCGAGAGTCGACCAGTTCGGCTCGTGGGGGCCAGGGCAACAACAGACTTGAGTGGAGACGGTGGATGAGCGACTTCCAGCTCCGGCGTTTGGGGCCAGCCAACGTCCTGCGCATGAGCTGCGCGGCCGATCAATCGCGATGGGGCTGATAGGCCCCATCGCGATTAGGCCGCGTCAGTTCGATGCGCTTGTTGGCTGGCCTCGCGCGCCTGCCTGGCGTGGCTAGAGATGGGGCCGCGCAGAGCAACGTCGGCGTCGGCACTGGTGACGTCCTGGCGTCTTTGCACAAAATGCCGGCCAGTCACGGTTCGGCTTGGCGAAGTGCAGAACTGCATGACGCGCCGAAAGCGTATGCCCGTCCACTGCCTCGGCTCCTGAGGCGCGAAGATTGACGCCCCCCGGTCAATGTGGCTCTCATTCCCGCACGGATGTCCGAGGGCAGCCCATCTCCCCGGGTTCTCCCATGCAAGCCCGAGCAATCTCAAAGAACGGCAGTCGAGGGGTAGATCTGTGGTAATGCGGTGTTTGGCTCGTAGCGCTCAGAACGACAAGACAGAGGTAAGGGTGGCATGAAAGGCGATGGGCTGAAGCACATCAAGGTCCTGTTCGAGGTTGAAGACGGGGTAGGTGGGGTTGAGCTCGAAAGCTTGTGGGCAGTACCCCTTGAGAACGGATACCAGCTCGACAACGTGCCCTTCTATGCGAGGGGGATAGCGTGTGGGGATGTCGTTCGAGCCATACCCGACGAAGGTGGCATGCTGCGCTTCACTGAAATCATTTCCGTGTCAGGGCACAGCACTGTGAGGCTGTGGTTCGCGGATAGAGAGGCGGTTCGAGGAGTCCGGCGATTGCTGCGCGAGATGGGTTGCAGCTCTGAGTTGGAGGGGGAACGGCTCGTGGCCATCGACATACCTCCCAATGTGCCCTATGCGAAACTCAAGCCATACTTGGAGCAGCAGGAGCACTTGGGGATCTTTGAGTACGAAGAAGGCTGCCTAAGCCAAGACATCGGAACGTAGATCCGCGTAGACCGCCACCGCGATACCCTCGGCACCTGCTCACCCCTTCGGAGACGGGGCGCGGTGGAAGTGGCGGGGCGAATAGACCACAATCAGGCAATCGCAGAACTGCATGTCGCGGTGTGGCACACTGGCAGTGGAGGGCTGGGAACAGTCAGCTGGCGGCCCGACTTGCATACTGGAAACAGGCCTCGAACCGCGAAAACAGCCTGCAATTCTGGACACTAAGGGCGTCAACGATGTCCGGATCATCGAAGTCTTTGGTGTTCCGCGTAACAAAGCAACCGGTGGTCTGTGCGGACCGTCTCAGCTGAGCAAGCACCGAAGCAAGTACGATGGCGTCTTGGGCACCGAGGTCATGCAGCACCTGGAGGGAGGCGCCGGAGGCAAGGACTTCCGCGTCCAAGCCAATGATTGTGGATGACGCCAATAGGGACTCGCGAACGGCTTGGAGCCGTTGCGCCTCCTCCTGAGTCGCGTCGATAAGGAGGGCAGTGAGTTCTTGGTACCCAGCGAGGCGGGCGGCGTATGCGCGCGACCGTGAGAGTTGGGCCAATGTGAGGTCGAACTCACGCTTCAGCCGGCTTCTCTCGCGATGGCGGCGTATGAGCGTATCATTCGGTTCCGCAAGGCAGTAAGCGGGAATCAGAAGTTGGATCGTCCCGTCACGGGCCAGATCGATAATCCTCCCGCACCATTCGTGCTCATCTTGGAGGAGAGCAATCTCAAGGACGAAGTTTGTCTCCACAAAGACATTCACGCGGCCATCTCGTATCGAAGGTGACCATCCCGGACCGCTTTGGCGAACCTCCTGACATTGAGTGGCAGCGAGTCGACATCAAGTTCGCCTCGAACAAGGCGCCCAAGCCAATCAGCAACAACGAGTTCAAAGGCAAGGCCTTCGACTTCTGCAATGCCTGGCGAAGGGGGCGTCGCTTCCCGGGCTTGTAGAACCGCGTTGGGCGGAATCACGACATTGGGAAGTGCTGTCGCGGACAGCTCAGCCGCATCGTCCCAGATGTAGAACGCATCCGACGTTGCGATCATGAAGAACTGGGGTTTGGGGTTCGCGGTGTGGGATACGATATTGCTCCGCATTCGAGCCGCCCACATAGGTGAAGTGCCGCGCTTCGACTTGGCTTCAACGCGCGCGACAACGGAGCCGCTGCCGTCGAAAACAGTGAAGTCAGTTCCTATGCTCGTACCGGTCGATGCGTTCGTCACCCGGGTCATCCTACGGGTCCCGTGGCGGGAGTCAAGCTCGGACCGGCGCGGAAGCCGGATACGGCTAAGTCGGGACTCGGGGGCCGAGCGCTAGCAGGAGGAGGAGCGTCGGCGCCTGGGGTGCGCGAGCGGGAAGTGGTCTTGAGTGCAGGCGGGACTGGGGAGCGTGACTGAAAGGAGCGTAGGCCGGGCCGAGGCGGAGGAGTGACTGGGTGGGAGGGTCGCGAGGCCAGCGGTGGCTCTCGGGCGCGTGGGGCAGTTCTGGTTTACGGGCCAGCCACGGCACGCTGACCGGACAAACAGGGCTACCGATGTGGCTACCTACTGAGTGCGTCCCAGCGCTGAGGGCACGGGCCAGCCAACGTTCGACCGCTAACCTGCGAAGCCGATCAATCGCGGCCCTGCCGCGATTAGGCTTCGTCAGGTTGAGCGGTTTGTTCGCTGGCGTGCGGCGTGGCACCACGTCGCCGCTGGCACGCAAGCGCGACGCCCCTGGACTCACCTGCGGCGCCTCGCGGAGTGCCACCGCGCGGCCACTGAACTCACCCGCGCAGCCGGCAGGTCGAGCGTCCGCGAGCGACTTGCATGGTGGTGGGCGCCCATCATCTTTTCCGCGAGCGCAGCGACGACCGACGGCGAGCTTAGGCGCTGAAGCCTGGTCGCGCGGCCACAGAACCCCCATTGGCGCCGCTCACTGAACTCCATCGTCGCGCGCAGCGTGCCCGGCGACGAGGTTCTCGAATACAGCACAGGAACCGCGTCTCCAGGGGCACCCCGCCCTTCGGAAAAGCCTAGCGGGGCAATCCCGTCGTGGTCGAGGGCACGCCCAGCGAACGTCCTGCGCATGAGCTGCGCGGCCGATCAATCGCGATGGGGCTGATAGGCCCCATCGCGATTAGGCCGCGTCAGTTCGATGCGCTTGTTGTCCCCGCGAAGCCACGCAGGCATTGGCGCGATGAGGGGAGAGAAGAGGCTGGCTGTTTGCAGCGATGGGTGGGCAGGCTAGAGAGTGAGCAGTGCCTGCGGGGTGGAGGACTTCCGTCCGAGGCCTTCGAGCTTTGAGTCCACGCGCGGCCGTCGGACCGTAAGTCCACCCGAGGCCGTCGGACCGTAAGTCCACCCGAGGCCGTCGGACCGTAAGTCCACCCGAGGCCGTCCGGACCGTGAGTCCACCCGAGACTGAACGATGGCGAGTCCACCACGAGAATGAACGATGGCGAGTCCACCACGAGAATGAACGATGGCGAGTCCACCACGAGGATGGACGGTCGAGTCCAGCCCGCAGATGGACGGTGGCGAGTCCAGCCCGAGGCTCTGACCTCTGTGGTCCGCCGTTGACCAGGCCTCTCGGCGCATTGACCTCGGATCCGCTGGTATCCGCCTTCGCGGTGACGGACTGACAAGCTGACACTCGTCATATGCTGGGGCAGCCGTGTGTGCCAGTTTGGCAACCTTAGCCTGCTCTCCTCTCAGTCTCTCCCGCCCGACTCTCGTTTCCGCCACACGCGCGATTCGAAGGAGCGTTTGCCCGTCCCGCCGCGATTCGCCAGACGACCGGCGCAGTAACCCATAGCCGTCGTCGTTGGCCCGACAACTTCGCGCAAAACGCTGAAGCGACAAGCCGTTACACAGAAGGCCGAGACATGCCTCCCTCGAAGCGATACACTTCAACCCGTGACTACGACCTCCCAGCTGGATCGACTCGGGGAGCGACTGCGCAAAGACAACGCACCGCCTCCGCCACTGATAGCCGAACTCCAGAGGTTTCGCGCCACCCATGCTGCGCCTCTCCAGATTGTGGTGGGCAAGCTTCAGGCACTAGGGCTTGAACCGACCTCGCGCATAAAGACGGTCAACACGATCATCGAGAAGCTTCGTCGGGAGAAAACGAGACTCAGCAAGATGCAAGACATCGGCGGCGTTAGGCTCGTAGTCTCGGGCTCGATTACCGAACAGACTCGGATTGCGGAAGAAGTCATCGGGCTCTTTCCCGGCGCCAAGTCAATTGACCGCCGTGTTCAGCCCAACCACGGCTACCGCGCACTCCACATAGTCGCCCCAACCGACTCCGTTTTCATCGAGGTCCAACTTAGGACGACTCTCCAAGATGCATGGGCACAAGCCATGGAGAAGGTGTCCGACCTATTCGGTCGAGGCTTGCGTTACGGGGAGCAATCCCCGAATCCTCGGAGTGGTCCCATAATAGAAGCGCTCAACGAACTCTCTGACACCATCGCACGCTTTGAAGAAGCCGCATCCTCAGCCGCTCTCGCAACGACCGACACTCACCAGGCTTTCGAAAGCGGGCGACATCTACACACTCAGATTCACGATGGACTGAAACGCCTGAACTGGTTGCTCACTCAAATGGAGCTGTCATGAGCCACTTCCTCTTGCGATACGACCGAAACCGCGGAATTCTCGAATCCATGGAAAGATTCACGGATTCTGCCGAGGCCACATCCCGTCGATTCGAAATGGAACTGGCCTATCTGGGCCAACCGAGCATCGAGGTCGTTGTGCTGAGCGCCGCATCCGAGGACGACCTTCGACGCACCCACAGCCGATTCTTTCGCTCTCTACAGCAGCTCACAGACCAGCTTGAAAACCAGCTCACATTGGTCCGTGTAGCCGGTCAACCTTGATCTGGTGGACGCAGACCATACTGCCGTCAAACAGGACGCAATTAGCGCCACATACTACCAGTTCTAGGAGTGTTATGGCCACGATTGATGAGCAGATTCAGACATTATCGTCGCAACTGGAACACCTTGGATTCATCTGCCACCTGCGCCGCTGGCAAGACTTCCCGGGTTTGTTCGTCACGACGCCCGTCCGCCTTGCTCCTGAAGGCTTTCGTTATTTTGAGCGCTCCGCATGGGTGTACTTCACAAGTACGGGTTGGATGGTGCGAACCATACTTCGGTATGGTGGTCCGCAATGGGCAGCTCACGCTGGGGCCCTTGAACAGGTCGCCACCTTGGTCGCGCCGGTTCTCAGTTGTCGCCCCGACACCCTCAGTGTCCCATGGAACAAGGACTAGCCGCCGGTTCCGCCTTTCACCAGCGACTTCGCTCACCACTCGAACACAGCCAACCGAGAGTCCGCGGGCGGCATACTCCAAACAACTCTCGGACACGACCATTGGCTCAACACGCTACCAGTCCAAAGGGGCGTTGTTCTCCTGCTAGCGAACAAGCGGATAGACCATTACACCGCGCAATCGCGACGGCGCCTATCAGGCCCGGCGCGATTGATCGGCGGCGCAGCTCATGCGCAGGACGATATCGGGAGGCACGCGCCCCGCCGCTTACGGATGCGAGCCAACGAGTCCGGCGAGGAGGCGTGCGTGCTAACACCAAGCCATCTCATGGGAAATTAGCCCCCCCCCCGATTCAGCGTCGGCCGCGTACCGACTGTTCGGCGAGTACGCAACGGAGCCGAACGACCACATCCGAGAATGAACGACGGCGAGTCCACCCCAAGCTTGGATGACGGCGAGTCCACCCCAAGCATGGATGACGGCGAGTCCACCCAGAGGATGAACGACGGCGAGTCCCGAGGATGAACGACAGTGAGTCCATCCCGAGCCTGAAGGAGGGCGAGTCCACCCCGAGCATGGATGATGGTGAGTCCAGTTGAGGATGGATGATGGTGAGTCCAGCCGAGGATGGGGATAATGGTGAGTCCAGCTGAGAGCGGAGCAGGCTTGGCGGACAGTCCAGCTGAGAGCGGAGCAGGCTTCGCGGACAGTCCAGCTGAGAACGGAGGAGGCTTCGCGGGACAACGTCCTGCGCATGAGCTGCGCGGCCGATCAATCGCGATGGGGCTGATAGGCCCCATCGCGATTAGGCCGCGTCAGTTCGATGCGCTTGTTGGGCGGCGTAGTGGAGAGGCCTATTCGGACTCGATTGAGTCTAGGAACTCAGGGAGTTCGATGAAGACCTCGTCCTCGCGGTCGGCATATCGGTCCCGGAGGGCGATTAGGGCCTTGCGCACGTCCGACTTCCAGTGAGGATCGGGAAATTGGGTTGAAAGCTTCTCTTCGACAATCACCCGCGGGTTCTTGATTCTGTAGCGGAAGTATCCAGCGGGAAGCTGTTCGTCGTCGGGATCTAGGCGAAGTGGCCTACCAATGACAGTGAAGACCAACCCGAATGCAGTCGAGCCTAGGCGCACCACAATGAAGTGAGGCACAACCCAGATTGCGGCCTCATCTCCATCGGAGGCGAATTGGATATCGATCGGTGGTCGCGGAGAAAGCACTGTAGACATCATCGTGATGTACGAGCTCTGCGAAGAGACATCCAGGGCACAGAGCAAGTGTGCTGGCGAAGCACCGAACGCCGCAAGCAGATTCGGAAGTGCGCGAGCGCCTGCACGCATAGACTCGATATCGGGGCCGAAGACAGGCCCCTTTGACGCCGAGAATGCAACGAGCGGTAGAGTCCAATTGGGTTGGTCGTTGAGATAGAGCGTAATGCTTTGACGTCCTTCTGAGACACTCTGCTCAATGACGTCTGCCGCCGAGCAAAAGGACTGAAGCTCACCGGCTACAACTTGCGTTGTCCAGGCTTCCTGCGGCGGTTCCAGGAATCCGCTATGTTGGTCAGGAATGTCGGTAATGATGAGGTCCAAGAATCGGCTCCTTATCCGAAAGCCACTGAGACCACTCTGGTCGTGGCGACCGAAAACGGAGAAAGTGTCGTAGTAGAGCGCCTCAATGGTTGCCTCCTGCGTTTCTCGCCCGACGCCAAATCGGACAGTGGGAGGCGTTTGTCCGAGTGACAGAAAAATCGGAGATTGCGTATATCGCGCGAGAGCTTCAATCGGCTCTTCGATGTCGAAACGGGTCTTGCCTAGACTGGATATCTTTGCATGAATGTGACCCTCCAGTCCGAGACTAGCAAGCGCGAGTTCCCTGAGGTTTATGTAGTCAAACCCGATTCTTATGGGATGGCTTGTATAGCCAGCCTTCTCTGCGGCATCAGCTTTGGCGTCTCCAGAGAGAGCAATGCGGGACCTAATGAGGGATCTCATTCGCTCTATCGCGTTGTGTCTGAACGGAGCGACTAGACCATCAACGTCGGTGAGTTTCTCGTAAACATAGAACTCGGTGTATGACCGGCGATCCGTGTCTGCTCGATGCCTAGAGCCGAGAAGTTTTTCAATTCTCCTCTGGTCCAATGGAAGAACCCATGCGCTGTCAATCTGGTCGAATGTCGCGTCTTCACACGCGAGAACGACAAAAAGCACGGGTAGTTGCAGCGGAATCAGGTGTAGAGCGGTAGAGAGTTTGAGACGCAGAGCGTCGTTGTCGATGTCTCTGGTGCTTTTCAGCTGAACATAGAACTCGAACGGAGGACCACCGTCGGGGTCGGGCAGTTGGACCAGGCGGTCCCAGCCAAATACGTCGGGCCGAGGGGCGGCTGAAACCCCTTCCGCGGCCGAAATCCAACGATCGAATAGACTTTCCGCCGCCGTACCCATAAACGTGTTTGCAACGCTCATCTGCATCCTAGTTGCTAGCAGCACCAGGAGGACAGCTTCGGTGAGCAACTGTTCTGCTGGGAATCGGCTAAGAAGTGATGTTCGGTGTGAGGGGACATCGGTGGCGTCGTGTGGCCACGATTGTCAGATGGTCTGCCTCGCATGGGCGGCACCGACGATTCGGACGCAGTAGGCCCGCGTCCGCCCCAGGCAAATTGGGGGATCTCCGTAAAACTCAAGTGCGATCGGGACTCTTCATTGGAGTCTGGGGTGTGGGACCCGTTTGGAGCCTTTTCTGGCCCTGGATCTCCTGTGAGCGCATCAGGGCGAACTCATAGATTTCCACTGGGTTACGCTGGGCCAGTCCCTTCAGAAGATTGAGGTTGAGGTTCACTTTTGGAGGAAAATTCTGGTTGTCGTTCACTTGCATCCTCGGTCAATTGGATGGGTTGGTTTGGGGCTTTGAGGCGGGTCTCTATGTGAGAGTTCCATAGGACCTGGAAGCTTTGGATTTTTCCTACTATCTCGTTGTTTGCGACTGTAGGGGAAGGGATGAGTTGTGCGCGAAAACGGTCCTGATCCAGAAAGAGCCCTGAGTCGTCCTTCCGGGGCCGCTTTTTTTCAAAGAACTGTTCAAACCGACGAGGGGCGGCCCCGCCATACAACTCGAGGGTCAGACGGTTGGTTTGCGTGTCGGTGACAAGGGGGTCACTTATCGCGTCCGCGTGAAGCTTCCTGGCGAGACTCTTTTCGTAGGGCTCAAGGTACACTACTTTTTGGATACCTAGCAGGCTGCTGAAAAAGTCCGAGCCGCGCAGAAGCCGGATCGACTTTCTCCTAACCCTATGATCTAACGCGCGTATGCGCGGCTCCAAAACCAGTCAGCCCTCCATGCTCATGCTCGTCTCGCCCGGCTCACTCGTGCCACCGAGCCATCCGCTCAGAGGCATCAAGAAGCTGGCTGATGCGGCTCTGGCGGAGCTCGATGGGACGTTCGAGAGTATGTATAGCAGCGTGGGTCGGCCGTCGATCCCGCCCGAACGGCAGCTCAAGACGCTGCTCCTGATGGTGCTCTTCTCGGTCCGGAGCGAGCGCCAAATCTGCGAGCAGCTCGAGTACAACATGCTGTTCCGTTGGTTCGTAGACATGGACCTCACGGGCCCCGCTTTCGATGCATCCACATTCTCGAAGAACCGGGAGCGACTCATCGAGCACGATGTCGCCAATGCGTTCCTCAAGTCCATCGTGGCGCAGGCCGAGACCGCTGGCTTGATGAGCAATGAACACTTCTCGGTGGACGGCACCATCATCACTGCGATGGCGTCCCACAAGAGCTTCAAGCCCAAGGACTCAGACCCTGGTGACTCGAACGGTTGGTCAGACTTCAAGGGCGAGAAGCGCTCGAATGACACCCATGCGTCAACGACGGACCCCGATTCTCGACTGGCTCGCAAGAGCGCCGGGTCTGGAGCCGAACTCTCCTATGCCGTGAATGCGCTGATGGAGAACCGCAACGGACTGATCGTCGACACCCGCGCTGACATCGTCACGGGCACCATCGAGCGCGATGCGGCCATCGCCATGATCGATGAGAACCTTGCGGGGACGTCTCGCATCACGCTTGGGGCTGACAAAGCCTATGACACCAAAGACTTCGTTGACCAGCTGCGCGACCGCAACGTCACGCCGCATGTCGCGAGAAACGAGCAGCCAGGCCGCCGCAAGTCGAACATCGACTCCAGGACGACGCGGTTTCCCGGCTATGCCATCAGCTTGATCAAGCGGCGCGAGATAGAAGCGGTCTTCGGTTGGATGAAGCAACCAGGTCGCATGAAGCGGGCTCGATATCGAGGGCTCGAACGAATCGGATGGTTCGCCAAGCTCGTCGGTGCCGCCTTCAACCTGGTCAAAATCAACAACATCAACCGACTCGCCGCCGCCGCATGAGAGACTGAAGCCACAAGCACGACTTGCCGAACTCTGGAGGGGGCGCCCCCGCCTCCAAGCGGAGTACTGAGCGTCCACAATGGACGTAAGTGGGCCGGAGGGGAGGTCCAATCGACCCCATATTTCAGCAGCCTGCTAGGCCGATGAGATGTTTTGCACAATTGTGACAAGGGTAGGTCGTGCAGTATAGAACCCCACCCACGATATGGGGTGAGCCTGCTCGTGCCGCTTGGAAGCAGGCACTCATTTCTGCATGGATCGCGCGAGAGAATTCGGTTAGGCGGCTCGCCCGGGTAGCGTCAAGTTTCTGCCTGATCGTTACTTCGAGAGCGGGGTTCCAATGAGCAGACAGCTCGGTTCTAAGTCCATCGAGGACCTCATCGAGAAGAGCGTTCTTTTCTTCGTCATTGTAGCACTTGGCGCCTAACGCATAGCATCGACGATCGGACGCGGAGTCGGCCGTGTAGAGACCGCCACCAAATCGGGGGACGTCATTGCATCCGGTACCGAGAATAGTGCCATGGGCGGAGAAAAGTGCGGCCCCAACCTGGCGGGAGAGGCAAGCAGAACCTCTGGCAGCTTCGAAAGCGAAATTCATACCTAATTCCGACTGCCTAGGGGTGTCGATATGGGTGTCGAACACGAGGCGAAGGAATCTCTCAGCTTCCTCCTTAAGTGCTTCCTTTGTGCCGAAATCGTTACGGAAGAAGTAGTCGGCACCGACTACAGTCTTGATCGACTTCTGGCCGTGAGGGACGCGAGCTTGGTCGGCATCGATAGTTGATAGGGTTTCGAATTCGGTGTCGCTAAGACCTTTACGTTCCCGCAAGCGCTCACGACGAGTTGCGTCGTTTGCAACAACACCGACGAGGTAGAAAGCAGGTCCCAGAACAGAGCGAAGGAGGGTTGTCTCTGCGGGATGTTTTAGGCTATCGATAATGAATGCCTTTCGCCCACCAGGCCTAGAGACGCTCTGTGCAATAATGTCAGAAAGGACAAAAGCCGCAACCGCGTGGTTTCCGAGTTGCTCTCTCAGCTTGTTACCGCGGTCTTGTAGCTCTTTGAGCTCAGCTGCAGCGCTCGTAGTTGAGAGGGGAGTATTGAGATGCGACCCCAATGCGCCTTCGTAAGTGCGAACGAGCACCACATCGCGAATCGATATGGTCATCGTGTCGTAGTTGTAAGACGCTAACGCATGCTGAAGCTTGTCTCGGACGAATGACACGCCTGAACCGAGCCGGCCAGCTAAGCCGATTACAAGAAGGGGAGTTGGTTCACCGAGTACGTCCATACGCTTCCTCTTCCGCGCCAAGCAGGGGGATACTGCACGGATGTGTAGCCGAGCGCAAGGCCATGGTTCCCAGGGCCATGTTTGTGGGGTCTTGCGGGGGTGGCTGTTGACGACGCTAGCGACATGGAGGGGGACTGTGGATCACCAGGAGGGAGACGTGGAAGGTAGGAGGAGCGGGTGGACGCCGCCCAACGTCCTGCGCATGAGCTGCGCGGCCGATCAATCGCGTTGGGGCTGATAGGCCCCATCGCGATTAGGCCGCGTCAGTTCGATGCGCTTGTTGGGGGGCGGCACGGCATACTCCTTTGCGGGCGTGGCGCTCAGGAAGGAGCGATTAGCGCTGCGGGCAACGCGTTTGCGTCCCATTGCTCTCGGGTGCGAGTTCGGCCCCTGCCCTCCCCGTGGGTCCGTCCACTTGTCGAACCGCGTCCTTTGCACAACGGCACGACCACCTGAGGGCATGACCACTGGGACCTACGACAACCGGGGACCTACGACAACCGGGGACCTACGACAACCGGGGACCCGCAACAACTGGAGAGTGACAGAAGTAGGTGCATGTGACCGGGTAGCTTGATTGTCAAGGCACCTGAGCACCGGGACGACTCGGACGGCTAGATAACCCGGACGGCACCGCTGGCAAGCGCTCGACAACCTGGCAGCCACGACAACCGGGGACCAACGACAACCTGGCAGGCACGACAACAGGGGACCAACGACAACCGGGGACCTACGACAACCGGGGACCAACGACAACCGGGGACCAACGACAACCGGGGACCAACGACGACCTGGAACCTACGACGACCTGGAACCTACGACGACCTGGAACCTACGACGACCTGGGACCAACGACGACCTGGGACCAACGACAAGCTGGGACCAACGACAACCGGGGACCAACGAAAACCTGGACCCACGACAACCTGAGAGTGACAAAACCAGCCACAACTGACCGAATACCTCGACTGCCAAGCCACCTGAGCGGCGGGACAACTCGGACGGCCGAACAACCCAAACGGCGCGACAACTTTGGCATCAAGACAACCTGAGCGGCGGCACAACTCAGACGATGAACAACCCGGACGGCACTGCTTGCAAGCGCTCGACAACCTGGGACCAACGACAACCTGGGACCAACGACAACCTGGGACCAACGACAACCGGGGATGGCCCGAGATTGGGGAGATGGAAATCGAATCGACTAGCCGCAGATCCCCATGGTGCACCGTAGTCCATCAGGACATTCCGCCGTGCTGTTGCAGGCCGCGGCGCAGATGAACTCCACCTGAGTGGCCTCATTGTCGCACCTCAGATTGAATCCATCGGCGTTCGGAGGGATGCAAACCGACGATTCGACGGGACAGCCAACCGCAAGACAGTTGAGAGTCGTGCAAATGCCACAGACACATTCGAATTGAGAATCGCAGTCTTCGCTTGCTTGGCAGATGGCCGAGAAGTTGTCTTGACGACCAGTCGGCTCACGGGTTTCGTCTCCACAAGCGGACGCGGCGATGACGAGAAGACTGACCAGTAGAAGAGCATTGGATCGCGATTGGACCATGAGTACCTCCGAAGTCTGAGCGGTGCAGAGTGTGTGCCGGGCAATTAGTTCAATCACCACGTGGGGTGCGAAGGGCTGATGTGTCAACGCAGCAGCCAGGTGTCAACATAGTATGCAGGCAAGCCGTACAATGGCATGACAGCTGAGGTGGCATGCGCACCTGAGCGGCATGCGAACCTGTTCAGCACGACCAATTGAGCGGCGACCACTCGGAAATACGACAACCTGGAACGAACGGCAACCGAGGACGAACGGCAACCGGGGACCGACGACAACCAGGAACGAACGGCAACCAGGGACCAACGACAACCGGGGACGAACGACAACCAGGGACCAACGACAACCGGGGACCCACAACAACCTGAGAGTGACAGAACTGGCTGGATGTGACCGGACAACTTGATTGTCAAGACACCTGAGCAACGGGACAACTCGGACGGCCAGATAAGCCGGACGGCACCGCTGGCAAGCGCACGACAACCTTGCACCCACGACAACCTGGCACCCACGACAACCTTGCACCCATGACAACCGGGACGAACGACGACCTGGCACCCACGACAACCAGGAACGAACGACAGCCTGGGACCTACGACAACCTGTGCGCGAAGACCACACCGTCGACACCGCGACCTGAGCGACATCACAACCGGAGCGGCACGACCATCTGCGCGACACGAATACCCGGCGGGACGATAAGCTAGGACCAACTGGGTGTGGCGGGACTACTCGAGCATCAAGACAACCTGAGCGGCGGGACAACTTGAGCGTCAAGATAACCGTCTAGGCCCGCCAACCTCAACGGGGAGACAATCTGCCCGGCGGACGAGCGGGTGCATCACGAAGGATCCACAAGAGGACCTTGCGTGCGGCGGCCCTTGGCGACGAGGAGCTCCTGAGCCGTAACGCGTCGACGGGCCGAGTCCTTGCCGAGGTGAGGTGGGTCGGGGGCGGAGGCGCGGTTGACCGATGCGCGACGGGGATGCGTTGGGGGTACAACTTGTGAGCAAAGCTGATGAGTACGTAGAGCTCGTGCCGCCGCCCAACGTCCTGCGCATGAGCTGCGCGGCCGATCAATCGCGATGGGGCTGATAGGCCCCATCGCGATTAGGCCGCGTCAGTTCGATGCGCTTGTTGTCTTGCCCCCCGCTGCACTGCGCGGGTTGGACGCAACCGCCCCCAACGGTTCGGAGGGCTTGACGAATCCAACCGCGTCCGTGACACTCATTTTGCGGCGAACGTTCGTCGGCTTGAACAGCCCAGATCGCGAGAGTGTATGCCCCTCACAGTTACCCTCCCCGCCAGCGAGGCAAACTCTGGCGACGCTGAAGCAATTCGCAGTCTGCTTGCGAAGCACCCACACTTGACTCGACTTGACTGCAATCATCGTTTCCGTGGTGGGTTCTCCCCGAGTAGGGTCTACTTATGTCAGGCGGAAATCGCAGGGACGCCTGCGAATCTTCCTTGGATACTAAAGCTTGGACCCTTGGATGATGTCTCGCCGGAACGAGACGCGTTGACGTCGGCACACGGCTTCGTTTCAAACGATAACATCGCCGCGCAGGTTTACTACGCCGACAACGCCTCCGAGGCTGTGCTCCTCAGTGAATTTGCAGTGTCGAATGGGCGCGCTCCCCTCGATCTTGAATCAACCTTGAAGCGTGTCGAGGCGATTGACGCCTTCAATTCTGTAGTGGGCTCTGTCGAGCAATGGATAAAGAGTCCGAATTGGCGCACGCTTAATGTGACAAGGACACTAAAGGAATGGACGGCTGGAAAGCTATCGAGAGTAGAGCCATCAATCGCCGAAACGTTTGACACCCCAGTCATCTATAGTGCCGACTTTGGTGAGGCTTACGCCAACCCAGGCTACTATCTTAGCCGAGACTTGAAGCGAGTCGAAGTCAAGGCTCCTTTCGCTTTCACGCATGGAGACCTCAACCTCCGTAATGTATTGTTCGGGCGAGACGGTGCAGGCGCTGTAATTGCAAATCGGCCCGTCTTTATCGACTTCCGCCATGCCGGCGTGAATCAACCCGCGATTGTAGACCTAGCAAAACTCGAGGCGTGCATTCGATACCAGTGTATGCCGCGAATCGATAGTTCTGGCATGCTTGAGCAGGCCAAGTTGTTCTGCATCGCTACGCGCAACAACCTAAAGCTTGCGACTCTGCCGGAGGCGTGCACTGACAAGACCCTTCAAGACAATTGGCGCTGTTTGCAGCGTATTCGTCGCACAGCCTCGCAGCTTCTTGTCAATCACGAGGAAGCCGAAGTCGTCTACTGGATGACACTCATCGCGTACGCGGTCAGCTCAACCACGTACGAACAGCTGGATGCGTCGGTGCGTCGTATCGCATATCTTGACGCAGCTGCCCTCTTCACGAGGCTGTTTCAAGAGCGGCTCCCGGGA
The DNA here is from genome assembly GCA_942493285.1 of uncultured Myxococcia bacterium. GTDB lineage: Bacteria > Myxococcota_A > UBA9042 > PHBI01 > PHBI01 > WYBB01. The sequence goes on along the minus strand of OW818691.1, from coordinate 1,426,832 downwards.
GCTCAACGCCAAGTCTCCATTCATTCTACTCTCGGTTCTACAGTGCTGGATCGAGATGCGATCGGAGCGAGTGCCTCGCAGCGTTCATTGCTGGCTCGCTCAGTTTCGAATCGGCAGGCAATCTTGGTCATCGGTCCTGCCTACGCTCCAACTGGCGGAGTAGAACCGTTCCTCCAATTCAACCAGCGCACGTTCAAGTCCCTGACAAAGGCAGACCCACCGGCCGTCGCGTCAGCCACACTCCTCGATGTTCTTCAGCGCAAACAGCCACGGCACGAGATACAGAGGGCTATTCGGGAACGCACGCAGACGTGGAGCGATCATTCGGACAAGGCTTTTGCGAAGCTTCCATGGGCATCGGTAGTCCAATACCACTTTCATACAATGCCTTACGAGGCGCTTGTCGCTCAAGGCACATCTCCAGTCAGAATCGACACAGTTGACGATGCTGTTCACCACGGGGACGACATTGCTGGGGGTCGACAGGCCTACGTGTCCGTTCACGGCGACACTCAATCGAAGGCTGACAATCTCGTCCTCTCAAGCGCTGATCGTCGTACGAAGGAACAGATTCTCAACCTTCTAGGACGCAGTCTTGCACAGAGACAGCAGCCCTACACCCTCCTCTTTTGGCGGTGCGATGACCTTGCCGTCGAGGAGATCGCCGGCTTGCGCGACGCAATTGTCTCTGACATGTTGGTGACGGTCGACTCTTACGTCCTGACCCAACAGGACAATGACGTTCGCGACGCTGCTCTAGAATCTCTCGAAATCTGGCGGGTCCGTCTGAGCCTTGATGGTCTGTCTGCCGCCGTCGGTGCCGCACCAGCTCAACCTGGTATGGCCGAAGCCAGCAAATGGCAGAAGTCTGGTGAAACTATCCTGCTTCCGAACCTCGCCCGTCATTCGCGAGGCCTGCTTCGGTTCTTCCCCGGGAGTATCGTACCCGGTGCCGAAGGACGGGAGGACGGCTCTTTCCTCGTGGGAGCCTCCCGCCAATATTAAGGACGTCGATTCGGGCAGAGTGATCCGGCGAGAGATTCTTGATGAGCATTTGCTGCCAAGCATCAGAGGGGTACTGGCGAACCTGAAAGAAGCGCGGTTGATAGCACTGCGAGGCAGAGCGGGAGCTGGCATTAGCACACTGCTTTGCCACGCCGCAGTCTTGCTTGAGCGCGACCCGTCGATTGGACCGATCGTCATCGCGGACACACGGGTTGCAAGGACGATGGGGGAATGGCAGGAGGCCGGTCGTCTCATTGCGGAAGTCTCCCAACGAACACTTTCAACGGTTATTGTTGTCGGAGAGGCCTCCGACTCGACTATCGATGGCATTCTTGCTTGCGTCAACGCGTGTCTTGAGCGCAAAGGCAGACTGGCAGTACTTATTGGGGGTAGGCGCGAGAACTTTCTCCGCCAGAACATGGGTGAGCAGCGCCGGTACTTTCATGTGGTTGAATGTGGGGACCAACTTAGCGATGCGGAATGCTCTGCATTGGCGGTGGTACTGCACCGAAACGGATTTAGCACAGGGCGCAAACTGGACCTTTTGGCGAAAGACTTGAAGAAGGTCGGTAGACTTCTGCCTGCCATCTACCAAGCGACAGATCGACAGCATCGACGGTTCAAAGACATCATAGCATACGAGTATAGCGTGCTGGGCGCGGATCGCTTGGTACAGTTCGCGTACCGCTTGATCTGCACGCTTGGTGCGTTTGACGTGCCTATTTCGCAATATTGGCTGCTGCGCGCGATGAGTGACAGGGCGCTTCAAGAAGCCAGTCGAATCTTGGGCGCACTGAGCGAAGACCTCATCATAGAGAAGGCAGATTCCGAAGGGAATGATATCATCATCCAGCCGCTTCACCGCGTCGTGGCAGAGGCGATTGTCGAAATCGCGACACCCGAACCAATCGACCGTGTGCAGGACATACTTCGTTTGATTGGCTCTGCGAATCTCGCGAGCAGGGCGCAGGGAATGGCCGTCGCTGCGTTGTTGTACAAGAGCGGGCATCTCATGGAGTGGGTCCGTTCAAGCTTCGGGGACAACCCCGCAAAGCTCAACGAGACGATTCAGATGCTATATCAGACGGCACTGGATAACCAGCCCTTGCATCCTGACGTCGAGGTCCATATTCGACAGCATTTTGCCCTACAGCTTCGATTCCAACAGGGCTACGATGAGGCGCTCACCCATCTCGAAAGGGCCTTGGCACTAGATAAGGAGAACTCAGCGACGTTCCACATTCTCGGTCTTGTTCATGAGCAAAGAGCGGTCGACTCTTGGCGACTATTCGTCCGCACTCAGCAGCAGTCCGCCTTCACCAGGGCGCAGAGCGATGAGAACGATGCACTAGACCTGTTCCGGACGGTTCGAGAAGTAAAGCCTTGGGATGAGCATGGCTACGAGGCTGAGGCTCGATACTACCATAAAAAGCGCGCGGCAATTCGATCGGGCAGCGTGCCTTCCGCGCTTGAGGAGGAGTCACGGCTGCAGGTCTTCCAAGGTTTGCAACTCTTGCGTGAAGGTATTGCGCGGGTGCCGGCCGATTTGATCAAGCTCATACCTGAGACCCGGGGAACTCTCCTTGCGTCGGCTGGCAATGTGGCGTCTGCAATATTGGAACTCCAAGATCTAATTCGGGTCGAAGCCGACCCGGTGCGAAAACTGAGACTTCTCCGCGCCTATTCAACACTTGCCCTTGAGAGCGAGCGTTGGAGCGAGGCGCTAGCGGGTCTTCAATCGATGATATCGCTGAAGGATAGGAGTTCGTGGCTGTTCTTGAACGCAGATTGGTGCCTGACGTCGACCGGAGCTTCCATAAAAGACCGAATGCAGTTTTTTCGCGACTCTGCGGAACGGTTCAACGTGCGGGACGTTGAGACCCAGGTTCGATGGGCTGAGATTTGCCTGATTGCCGGCTACTATGCGGAGGCTGCGACGGCATTGGCTCGGGCGGACGGAGTGGCCAAAGACTCAATCAGCGTCCTCGAACGAGAAAGAATCCGCGGAGTCATAAAGAACGAAGACGGTCGGGACAAGCGTTTTGAGGGGACGATCACACGTCTGTATCGACCCGATGAAGGCTTGCTCCGAGCCGGAGTGATTGGTGATTCCATCTTCTTCCGTGTGCCTCCTAGCCTGAACCCTAAACTCGACATAGGGGTCCCGGTCTCGTTCTCACTGGCATGGCGTGTCAGGGGGCTGCGTGCACTTGATGTCGCACATGCTGAGGCGAGCGGAACCTCAGGCCGCAAAGCGAAGAAGGGGTGATTGTTGTGAGCGTTGGCGGCGACAGAGGGGCCGGGATGTCCCGTGTTGCAGAGATTGCGTCAGCGTGAGCGAGTGGCATGATGTAGTGTCGGTGGGGAAAGGGTCTAGAGGGTGGGAAGCCCGAGGCGCAAACAGTGGAAGGAGAGAAGGTGGTGCCTGGCGGAGAAGGGTCGCAGGTGGGAAGTCGGTCAGAGGACACGGGCAAGACAACGTCCTGCGCATGAGCTGCGCGGCCGATCAATCGCGATGGGGCTGATAGGCCCCATCGCGATTAGGCCGCGTCAGTTCGATGCGCTTGTTGTCGGGCGCTGATAGGCATACGCAGCGCTCTTGCCGAGTACCATACGGCGATGCGTCCAGCCTGCCTTACTGAGTACACGCGCATGCTCGCCAACGATGCCCGAGATTGAGCGCGGTGAGTTCTTGGGCCGTCGCCTGGCCGCAGCGAGCGCATCGCGTATACGAATGAGGTACCGCTACCGCATTAAAGTGCTACTGCGCCGGGGAACGCAAAGGAGTGCGACAAGCTGCGGTAGGTTGAACTAGGCGAATTCGAGGACCTCCGGGAAGTTGTAGGCCACAGGAGCGTGATTCGGGGGAAGTTCATCGGCGCCGGCGATTGCCTTCGTTCGGCGAGCGAGTGTCTCACGGTATTCCCGCGCCTCCGCGATCTGAGTGAATTGGATATCGACCTTGTGCTGCTTCGCAAAGCGCTCAAGGTCGCCTAGCTCCACCTGAAAGAATTCCTTTCGCATATTGACGAGGTTCATTCGACGCTCTGCAAACTGACGATGAAAGGCGTTCTCAAGGGATGGTGCGTCGTCCGAGTATATCATCGCGTGAACATAGAAGTAGAACGGAACCGATGCGTCGCCCAGTTCCTGTACTCGCTCCAGAGGCTCAAGCCGGCGTGTCATGCCAACCTTGAAGACGTTCTCGCCGAAAGAGCCGACGTTGGAGATTACATAGACATATCCGGCACGAGTGAGTTGGGCCATCGCGATGGCCCGTTGGGACTTGGCATGGGCCTCAGCTAGCCTCACTTCGAGTTCCTGAATTTTCGCATGAACCGCGTCGAGTGCGGCACCCTGAGCTTTTCCAATCTCGGCTCGCGCACGCTCGAGTGATTTGGCATAGCGATCCTCCTCGGCCATGGCTTCACGCTGCGCACGCTCAAACTCTCGTTGGGCTCGCTCCTCCTCGCGCATCTGCTCTCGAATTTGTCGCTGCTCCTCCTTCTCCTCGTACTTCTTCGTCTCGTGCTCGTGGGTAAGGCGCAGTTCAGCAAGTGCCAAGTCGCGGTAGCCGGTCGAGACAGAAGCTTGCAGCGTGCCACCCATCGAGTTGATCGCATCGAAGGCCTTGTGGATCCGCTCCTCCATCTTGGTGACATTATTCCACGCAACCTTCGCAACCGCAGCATCTACTTCGCCATTGAATGCGCGAAGCATGAGCTTGAGCAGCTGCCGAACCATCTTCTCACCTTCTCGTCGGTTGTCTCCGACTGACCATGAAACAGGAGTCGAGGCGGCTGCGCCGCTGCGGACCATCTCCTTCTTCCTCTCGTATACTCGCCCCAGCTCAGCCTTGTACTGAGCTGAGGTGTCGAACGTGTAGTGCGGTCTATACAGACCGTAGGAGATTGACTCTAGGTTCTCTTCCAAGAGTGCGACTTCCGCTTGCAGCCGGTCGTAAAGAGTGCGCGAGCCGTTGTAGCGGTCGGCGAGCGTTCGGAGCGCCTCCTCTTGCCGTCGCACCTCACTTACGCTTCTTGCTTCTGCTTGGCGGGCTGCTTCTACGGCTGCTCTGGCGCTGTCACGAGTTCGAGCCAATTCTGAACCTGCCTGTTCGAGGACCCTGGCGGCCTCGGCTTCTGCGTCGAAGATTCCCCGGAAGCGCCTCTTGAGCTTGTTCAGGCGAAGGAGAGTCGAGCTCGTCAGAATTAGGAACGCCACCGCAACCAGCGACACAGCTACGAGTGCCAAGAGCATGAAGAACCTCCTTGATGGTCCCTGACCGTGCTTCGATTTGGTCCGGACGTCAAGCCGACCCCGGCCAACGAGACGATTGTTCAGCGACCCGCGTGCCGGCACTAGGCAAGAAGCGGAGCGCGGCTAAGACAATGCCCTATGGCCGCTGACGACGTCGAAGGGCTCGGAGCGAGTCCCGACAACCGCACCAAGGGGGCCGTGGAGCCTTGATTGGTTCGTTCGCGCATCCAGGTGTGGTGGTCATCCGGGTTGTGGCAAACGGTCGGCCAAAACGGATGTGCCCACAGGGCGCAGGGGGCGAGTCTTGGGTTGGCCTGAGAGGCAGTACTCTGTGGGCGGCCCCCCGACGTACCTTGCGTGACGTCGGAACCCTACAAGCACGCAGTGGTGCGGTTGACGCACAGCACGAAGGACGACGATGAGGTTTGTCTGGAGATCAATGAAGAATAGAACCTCTGAGGGCAATGAGGAGCGGAAGGTCTCGGGGCGAATGCGGGTAGATGATAGGCTCAGTGGTCGAGTTGAAACGGGCTCGCGGAGCCCAGAGGAAAACCGATCGCTGGCGTCCAGTTCTGGCTGTACACGCCCGACAACGTCCTGCGCATGAGCTGCGCGGCCGATCAATCGCGATGGGGCTGATAGGCCCCATCGCGATTAGGCCGCGTCAGTTCGATGCGCTTGTTGTCGGGCGCCGCTCTGACCACGCCTTCGAGGGCGCGGGCGGCTGCTGAGTCAGATGCAGCCGGCTATTGCCGTGCTCTCTTCTCCTTGTGATTGTGCTAGGACTCGCAGCCAGCGTGTGCTGGCGGTCCTCGTATCATCAGGATCGAGCCTGGCCTCAAGGGGCTCTTCCTCAGACGGATGTCGGAGGCTCGGACGGTGTCCGGCAGGTTCCGCGGTCATGGCCTCAATCTCAAGGCCCGCGTCGGCGACACGGGCGTGCCTGAGCACGTTCGCATGCGGCGGCGCGCCACGATCGCTTGCGGGAGCTGAGGTTTCGGGTGTGTATCCCGCACGTACTGGCCAGCCAGCGACGTGGTGCAGAGCAGAGGTGACTTGACATGCTCGTCGCAGTCGTCGCTCCCGTCTGATTCGATCATTCGCTCCCGGACTTGACGACGCCCCCGTCGTCAGGCCAAAACTCGGCTCGCTTCAACTGAGTGACCCGAGGCAATCCAGCGCTGAGCGCATTCCTCAACTGTGAGATTCTAGCATGATTCCCCTCACGATGTTTGCCGCTTTCGTCATCGCATCGCCAAGTCCAAAGGAGATGCGCGAGACCCTCCGGAATCAGACATCGGCCGCCCAAGCGTGCCATGATTCGGCCCGGAATCCGGCGCTTCCATTACGTCTAGTCATCGAGCTCCTTATCAACAAGGATGGCACGGTAAAGTCAGCCTACGAGAAGACAGATCCTCCCTTTCCCGACGATAATGTGATCGAGTGCGTCCTGGGCGTCGTTGAACGACTCGAGTTTGGGCGAATCGGCAAACCTGCGCTCCTGAGGTATCCATTTCTGTTGGTACCGCCGAAGTAGGACGACGTAGGTGACTGGCCGCAAACCGGAAAGGTGAGAGCGCCGCGAACGTGCCGCATTGCCCGACTCTTTAGTGCGAAAGCGTCTTTGCAACACACGGAGCGGCCGCCACAGGCGTCCGATTGGCCCTGGGATCGAGTCCCACCGCCCCCCGGTCAGGGCTGGGCATAGCAACCAGGCGTCCGGGCGAGTCCACGAACCAGGCCGAACGTGCCGACGCACGGGTCCGGGAGGTCGACCGACGGATTTGAACGTGCCCACCTTGGGGTCCGGGAGGACGACCGACGGGTCCGAACGTGCTGACCCGGGGGTCCGGTCGTTCATTTGAGCGGGTCTGAGAGGGTTTGACGCATTCTACAGCAGGCACATGAAGCGCGGGCTACGAATGCGACGAGCGAGCGAGAAGCCGACGCCGTGGGGCCGTCGGTACTCGGCGGGAGGACGCGACTTGAGTCGCGAGACCTCGCAGAGTCGAACTCTCCGCCTATTCGGGGCGGCTTCAGACCATCATGCGGATGGACTGGTTGGGACGGTGGGATGGGATCGTACGCGTGGACCTGGCCTGGACTTGAAACACCAAGCTTGGCCCATGCCTCAAGGTACGCTACCATCCTGGCCATGGGTATCGACGCCACCAACAATGTCCTCAATGCCGGGCTGAAGCTGACTCCGCGAGACCGCGCTGCAGTGGCACTTGGCCTGTTGGAAAGTCTTGATGATGAGGACACCGACGCGACCAGCGAAGAGTGGGATGAGGTATGGGCCATTGAAGTCAAGAGACGGCTCGCTGAGCTCGACTCCGGAGATGAGCGTGAGATCGACGCGTTCGAAGCAATTGCGCAGCTTCGGACGGAGCTGCGCAAATAGGTGCTGACTTTTCTACAAGCTGCTCTCGATGAAACGCGTGCTGCCGCCTCCTGGTATGAGGAACGAGGGACCGGCGTTGGACTTCGATTCCTAGACGGGGTGGCGGGGGCGGCTCGACGAATTGCCGACAATCCGCGACTTGGTGCCTTGTGGACATCACAGCACCTCGCCGGAAGCGAGATTCGCAGGATTCCGCTAGCGACCTTTCCGTATCTGCTCGTGTACCAAACGCGAGGTGACCGGATTGTTGTGATCGCGGTTGCTCATAGCAGGCGCCGACCTGGCTACTGGCTCAGTCGTCCAAGGTGACTCAAGCCGGTGGTTCCAGTGCAGGCCGCGCCGGGGTCGTTCTCGGTCAGACGGCGAACCTGGGAGCGCAATGGCCGCCCTTGGCATTCTCGACGCCGCAATGGACCGGTGCAGCGAGCATCGTGCGATCGTCCCGAACGCCGAGCGAAGCCCTGCGGGTTGGCTAGCAATGCGAAGTCGGGTGGCCGCCTACGTGGCGCTGGGAGCTTTCGATAGCGACGAGCTCAGGCTGCACACGCCCGACAACTCGGCACTGAGTGGAGGCGGTGGTGTTGACGGGGCAATCCATCGGGCAGCTGGTCGAGAGCTGTTCAAAGCGTGTCTGAGCCTCGGACTGTGTCGGGCAGGTTGCGCCGTCATTACGACGGGCTTCAATCTCAAGCCTGTGCATGTGATTGATGCAGTTGGCCCAATGTGGAGAGGAGGTGATCACGGGGAGGCAGGAACTCTTGAGTCCTGCTATCGGACCGCGCTTGCGCTTGCGGTCCAGGCGGGAGGAAGGACCATTGCGTTGCCAGCAATCAGCTGTGGTGCAAACAGGTTTCCCACCGCTCACGCGGCCCGGAACGCTATCGAGGCCGTGACCGCTCATCTAGCTGCAAACGAGCTTCCCGAAGTGGTCAAGTTCATCTGCTTCGATGAGCAGACGGAACGACAATTTGGCCGGGCGCTGGCAAATGTTTGACGCCTAGATTTCGAGCTCGTGCAGGGGAGTTCCTCCATACACGGGTCTACATGCACGTGCGCGGGTGAGATGGGGTGAGAGCGCCGGCTTAAAGCTGCGGCAGCCAAGCCGCTGGCAGCCAAGCCTGAAATGCTCAAAGCACCAGCGTCGTAAAAGCGACGCGGGGTGAGATGGGAGCGACGTCCGACGTTGTCACGCTTCGATTGCACCGAGAGCGCGTTTGGGACCGTGTCACGTCATGGTTCCGCCCCATCCACGCATTCGTCGTATGCATCGGCAAGGCTGTAGTCTACCCGATAGCAGCTGGCTGATATGTTGTCGGCGTAGACTGCGGCACACGTGCCTTCATCTTTGGACTTCGCCATCTGTACGAAACCGCTTTCTTCGGTCCATTCGCATGCGGAATGGTGGTTGTGCATTCGAAGGAAAGCACAGCAGTGGGGGGCATCGTCCCAGTCACTGTCACAGCCAGCGGTCGCGAACGATGCAAGGAGCAGAGCAACACAGCAACGCAGAGTCATCGATACCAACTATTGGGTTGTGGATTGAGATGCTGCAGGCCTAGAAACCTCATTGGAACAGTTCGACCTGCCTTTGAAACCGAACATCTGTCGCGCATCCGAAGCATTCGGAGACTAGACGACGTGGCACGATACGGTCAAGTGTTGCTATGCATGACCGTGCATAACGGGCGTGAGCGCTCAACCGTGGCGTTGGGGCAGTAGAAGTTCCGGCCGCACACGCCCGACAACGTCCTGCGCATGACCTGCGCCGCCGATCAATCGCGGGGGCGCATCGCCCCCGCGATTAGGCGGTGTCATGGTCCATGCGCTTGTTGTCCCCGCGAAGCCACGCGGGAGTTGGCGCGATGAAGGGAGAGAAGTGCTTGAGGTGATTGCGAGATTGGGGTCTTGAGTGGAAAGGGAGCGGTTCCTGGCAGACCGCAGGTGGAGCCTGGCGAGGTGCGGTTGGATGCAGGCGAGGCGGAGTGTGGCGGAGTGCTGGGAGCGGGAGTAGTGGCGGGGAGTGTGCCGCCCTACCCTCCGGTGGCTCAAGACTCCACGAGGATTGCGCCATCCGGTCTTGGCAGGGCGAATCTCTACAAACGACATTCCGCACACGACAGCCACCGATACGGAGTGGGCGCCAAGGTCGAACCGTGAGTCAACCCGGGGCCGCCGGACCGCGAATCCGCCTGAGGATGAACGATGGCGCGTCCACCCCGAGAATGAACCATGGTGAGCCCACCTCGAGAATGAACCATGGTGAGCCCACCTCGAGAGTGGACGGTGGTGCGTTCAACCCGGCCCCGCGAATCAACGATGGTGAGCCCACCCGCGAGTCAACGACAGCAAGCGTCCCGAGAATGGACGACAGTGAGTCGGGGCGAGAGCTCACGATCGTGAGGCCGGGCGAAAATGAACGATGGTCAGTCCAACCCGGGGATGGACGGTGGGTTTGCGACCGAAGAAGTCCGGCGGGGAGGAATGCGTGCTAACACCAAGCCATCTCATCGTAAATTAGCACGCCCCCGATTCAACGTGCACCGCGCGCCAACTGTTCAGCGAGTGCCCATCGGAGCCGAGCGCCCCAGGGGCAGCAAGCCAACATCAGCAGGCACAGGGATGATGAGACCGAAGGAGTCCGGCAGGGAGGAATGCGTGCTAACACCAAGTCATCTCATCGTAAATTAGCACGCCCCCGATTCAACGTGCACCGAGGTGGTTCGCCGAGTGCGCGGCGGAAGTGCGTATCACCAAGCCATCTCATCGCAAAGTGGCGAGAGCGATTTGACGTGGGCCTCACGCTGAAGGACCTCTCGCTGAAAGTGAGACGCTTCGATTTTCGGTCCTCAAGTCCACATCTGAGGTTGCGACCGAACGAGTCCGGCGGGGAGGCGCGCGTGCTAACACCAAGCCATCTCATCGGAAATTAGCACGCCCCCGATTTCGCGCCCGCTGCGTACCGACTGTTCGGCGAGTGCGTAACGCAGCCGAACGACCACGCCCGAGAACGGAGGATTGTGAGTCCAATCCGAGCAAGAACGACGGCGAGCTCACCCCGAGCAAGAACGACGTTGAGTCCAGCTGAGAGCGGAAAGGCTTCGCAGAACGAGTCCGGCGGGGAGGCATGCGTGCTAACACCAAGCCTTCTCATCGGAAATTAGCACGCCCCCGGTTTCGCGCCCGCTGCGCACCGACTGTTCGGCGAGTGCGTAACGCAGCCGAACGACCACGCCCGAGAATGGAGGAGCGTGAGTCCAATCCGAGGATGGACGGTGGTGAGTCGACCTCGAGAATGAACGACGATGAGACAATCCCGAGGATGGACGACGGCGAGTCCACCCCGAGCAAGAACGACGATGAGACCACCCGAGGATGAGCGACGGTGAGTCCAGCTGAGAGCGGAAAGGGCTTCGCGGAACGAGTCCAGTGGGGAGGCATGCGTGCTAACACCAAGCCATCTCATCGGAAATTAGCACGCCCCCGACTTCGCGCCCGCTGCGTACCGACTGTTCGGCGAGTGCGTAAAGGAGCCGAACGACCACGCCCGAGAATGGAGGATGGTAAGTCCCATCCGAGGATGGACGGTGATGAGTCGACCTCGAGAATGAACGACGGCGAGTCCACCCCGAGCAAGAACGACGGCGAGTCCACCCCGAGCATGAACGACGATGCGATCATCCCGTGGATGAGCGACGGCGAGTCCACCCCGAGCAAGAACGACGGCGAGTCCGGCCCGAGGATGGATGATGGTGAGTCCAGCCCGAGGATGGATGATGGTGAGTCCAGCTGAGAGGGGAAGAGCCTTTGCGGCCAATCCAGCTGTGAACGGAGGAGGCTTCGCGGGACAACGTCCTGCGCATGAGCTGCGCGGCCGATCAATCGCGATGGGGCTGATAGGCCCCATCGCGATTAGGCCGCGTCAGTTCGATGCGCTTGTTGTCCCCGCGAAGCCACGCGGGCATTGGCGCGATGAAGGGAGAGAAGTGCTGCAGGTGATTGCGAGATTTTGGTCTTTCGTGGATAGGGAGCGGTTCCTGGCAGACCACAGGAGGAGCCTGGCGAGGTGCGGTCGAATGCTGGCGAGGTGGAGTGCAGCAGTATGTTGGCTGGCCCCGGGTCAGAACTCGGCGTCGCTCATCGCTTCTCCACCTGCCGTACTCAGCCGTGGTTGCCTCGCCCGAGGTTCCACTCGAAAACACTCTTGCGGCGCACAGAACCTACACGTGCCCAACCGGATTCCGCTCCGATCCCGAATCGTTTGGACCATCCCCTTAACGACACCCAATCCAACAACACTCGTGCCCAATTCCAGACGCGCTATGTGGCGTGATACTTCTGGCGCCGATTCTCAATCGCTGGCCGCGTACCCTCGAGGATGTCAAGCGCATGCTGATTGATTTCGCGATTCTCTATGCTCCCCGAGAGGTATGTCACTCGGTTGCCAGAGCGTTTGTCGATTGATGCGCGAATGATCTGTTCGGCGTCACATGCGATGGCCAGGTTCGCATTGTGCGTGACAAGGACAATTTGTCGCCGCCGTTTCGCTTCGCGGATGCACTCACCCAGCAATTCGAATACTGTCCGATTGTCGAGATTTTCCTCGGGTTGGTCAACGATGAGGGGCACGTTGTCAGGGTCTACCAGAAGATAGAAGACGAGAAGCATCGCCCCTCGTTCTCCAGGAGACAGTTGATCCAAATCCTTGCCATCCAATGATAGCCGATAGTGTGGGGCGACATACTCGAGGCCATACATGAAATCGTAGAACGACTCTAGTGTTTGTCCACTCGCTAGCTGCTTCTCCACCAGATGGTCAACCCCTGGCGGCAAGCCACCGGGGCGCTCTCCAAGACGACGTACGATTTCGCGTGCGAACGCGACGCAATCATCTGTCCCATTTACATCTCGATCGCTCAAGATCCCAGACACCACTCTCCGTCCCGCGTCTTTCCCGTAGAAGGCGCCAGTTACGCCCTGATGAATTCGGTCGAGTATCAGGTCGACAACACCGCGGGCCGTTAGTGAAGCCTCGAATCGAATCTTCAGGCGCTGGGATATGGTCGCGTGGCTTTCCGAGAACTCTTGAACTGGATGATAGCACTCCTCGTATACCGACCTGAGCGTCAGCAACTGCTGATGGATCGCGCGACAAACCTCGTCGCGTTGTCCAATGAGTTGGTCCAGGCGCTCTGGCTCCTGCTCCAGGTCTGAGAGCGCCTGCTCCAAATACCTTCGGCTACCTGGCGTCTCGGCATCGCCCTCCAGCAGGGCGCGTCGCCTTTGCCATTCCGCAACTCGCGTTAGGTACTCCTGGTACTGCTGTGCGGGTGCATCCAGTTCTCGCTGCATCTCGTCAATGGTCGCTAGGATTTCCAGCCTCCTCCTCGCAAGCCCATCCGGGTTTGTTTCGTTGTTCAACAATGCGACCGCGGCCAAGTCCAACGCAAGCGCTTCGCTCTTTGTGGCGAGCGCGGCCTCATCGACTTCTACCGACACAAAGCTCTCCGGAGGGAGGCCGAGCTTTTGAAGATAGGGCCGCATTCGCTCCCGACTCGATTCGACCTGTTCTCGGAGCGTCGCAATCTCCACACGAAGAAGTCTCACAGATTCTAGCTGCCGAAGCAGCTCTTTCTCACGTGCAGTCGCGCCGGCGATTTCTAGGTCGAGCCGTGATAGCTCCTCCCGAAGAGAATCAAGAGAAGCGCCAAGTCCACTGGCAGCCTCATTCGGCGCCGTGGAAGGAACAATGTCCTGCGGCTTCGTCTTGTCGTGGGCGGCGATCTCCGCATTCTTCTGGTCCAACTCCGCTCTGCGGGCAAGCCGTTGACTGGGGCGCTGCCGCTTCTCGCTCGCGACGATATTTACGTTGGTTTCATGGAGTTGAGCCCTCAGAGACGCGATTCTGGCGATTGTCGGTCGGGTCCGATGCTCCAGAAGGGCGCGCAATGAACCCTGGCCTAGCCGAGACTTGTCATCCAGCCTTGAGAAAATGACACTCTCCAACTCCCGCTCAAATTCTGATGTTCGTCCAGAATCCCGCGGCGAGCAGATCTTCTCGAGGTAGCTCTGGGGTAGGTATCGAACCCGCTGTACACTGTTGACACTCACAGGCTCGCTCAGCAAAGAGGAATCCTGGCTCCCATCCTCCCACGTGAGGGTCGCGCGAAATGCTCGGCCCAGCTTGGACCCGAGGCTAAGGAACCGTGATTCGTTCAGGAACGAGTAGTCCTGCGCATCCCGTTTCGCCGCACCCAGAAGTGCGACGATGTCCGCAAGCGCACTCTTCCCGCTGCCTTTGTTCCCGATGACAGCCACCAAGCCTGGGTTCAACTCGAGTTCGAAGTCGAACCAACCGTCCGGGTTGTTGCCGTCGACCGGCCGCACCTCCAGCTTGCGAATGTACCTAGTGGTGTTCTGAGCCACGTGGTCAAGTTTCGGCGGCTTCGCTCCAATATAGACCCGTTCTGCAGGTTCGTATCCCAGCTGTCGGAAGCCGTGAAACGTGGTATCCGCTTTCACCCACGTAATACGCGGTGTTCCATCCTCGGCGATCGGAAAGACTCCATACTGCTTGAATCTATGTGCATCGCTGCCCGATACGGGCGGCTTAGCGCCGCCGGCGGTCTCTTGGAAGTTGGCAATGAAATTCTTGTTCGCCGCTGTCTCGATTCCGCGAGCCGCGTCAGCAAACACCTCTTTCCGTACCTCAAAGAGCCGTCCGCTCTTCATTAGTGTCGTCACTACGACCGGATGCTCGGCGAACTGAATCTTCGCCACTCCTCCATATGTGTCAAACGGAAGCATGATGTAGGCCGTGTCGGCTGGCATCGCATCGACGGCGTCGGAGAGAGACTCAAAAGTAACGAGCGCCTTGCTTGCTCCTATCGTGTATGCTTCATCCTCGGAGAGTTCCGCTCCACGTCTGCCCCCAATCTTGTCTGGGGCAAGCCCCCGCGCGACCTCAGCGAGAGCTTCATCCGAAAGAGGTTGATTCGTACCGAAGACTTTCAGTTTCGACTTGAAGTTAGAAAGCTTCTGAGCGGTCAGGTCATCCGACAGTATGACATGGATATTGGTTCGCGCGTCGGGCACAGATGTGCAGCGCAATTCCATCCCGGGAAAGACTGTCTTGGTCAATTTTGGATTGGCGCGAGGGATGTAGTCCCGGAGCGCAAGATAGCCATCGAATGTCCAGTAGTCCATGACCACGAACGCTTCTGCTGGGGACGCGTTCAGGGCATCGACCATCTGTTGCAGAATCGTTGAGCTGCCACCCGCTGGCATGCGGGCTTTCCCTCCCCAATTGTAGGAATAGGGTGTGTGGATATGGAAGTCCCAGATCCGCCACAAGGAGCCTCGTGAAAATCGATCAGATGCCGTCATCTTTGGACCTCAACTTTCGCCACCCCGCGTGCGGAGGAACGGGCAATCGCGACGTTCTTCTTGGATACTCTCATGGTCGGCGAAGCACCGTCAACACCGGTTGGCCCTTCGATGCCCGCTCCATGTTCGCAGCCTGCAGCGGTTCGCATCGTACTTGAGCCCACCTTTGGCGTTCAGCACGTCCGTTGGTCCGACCTCGGACTGGATCAACCTGCACGAGGTCCGCTGTAGGTTGGGTCGTCCGGGTCACGGGGTAACGCGTCCGGGAATAGATAAGCCGCCCGGCACCGTACAGCCGCCTGCGACTACCGGCACCAAGTACCCGACACTGCTCCTCCCGGATGGGCTGGAGGCCGTAAACGGCGTGAAAACGACCGTCCTGTCGTCCGGACCCTCGTCCTAGCCACGCAAGGCCAGGCAACAAGCGCATAGACCATGACACCGCCTAATCGCGACGGGGCCAATCAGCCCCGTCGCGATTGATCGGCGGCGCAGGTCATGCGCAGGAGGTTGTCTGGCCTGTGCAGTCGCACCGAATCGGCTGGCGACGATCAGCCCAGTGCAGTCCCGTGCGCTCGTTCAGTCCGCCGCTGGCGGACTGAACGAACGCGCTCACCATGTTGGATCTCCGACCTTGGTCGGTATCTCATTTGTGCTCCCCTCCATACCTCCCATCGCCGCGACCGAGAGGTTCTCGAAGGGCTTGCGGTGCATGCATTCGGACTGTCTTTCGCGTTTCTCTTCAGACCACCACCCAAAGGGCCACTCTTTTACCGCCCTGGGTTCGTCGAACTCTTGGACGAATGCGACCTGAGCCGGCGCCCTCACTCTACCTGGAGTTGCCAATGTCCGCGGCCAGGCATCTTGCTCGATATCGCCCCCCCTCGGAATCTCGAACGAATAGTGCGCAGGCCAAGTCAGGCGAGCCCATCCCATACAGGTCGACACTATGCGAGTTTCTCCCAACCGTCACCACCGTGTTCGGCATATACCTGCCAGTCAACCGGAGGTCTCCGCCGATGTTCGCGCGCGACGAAGTTCACTACGTTGAGGTAGAAGGTGAGGAAGACGTCCTCGTGGTCGTCCGCGCTCTCTTTCCCAATGGAACGCGAAGGATGAATGATGCCGCGGTCGAGAACCACTATGCGATCAACCACGTCCATCGTTGTGGAGGCCGCGGTTGCAGCGGCCTTAGCGCGGCTAAACTCTTTGGCGAGCCAATCCGTCTGCCCGAGATTCGATTGATATGCGAAGACAACGTACATGCAACGGAAAGCATTGTCGTCGGCATACGCGCCGTCGGTTCTACGGCCGACAAAATGCTTCTTGAAGGGTCGCAAGGCCCGGACCCGCGCCGCAGCGGCGTAGGCCATATTGAGTTCATCCTGCGAGAGCACGGACTTCACCTCTACTACGACGTAAAGCGCTTCGCAGGGCAGTAAAACATTCTCAGAGCCTGCAAGAATCGGCGCTGAGCTCGCATGGTCGTAGATTACCAAATCCAGCTGACCGGTTCGAGTGTCGGAGAAGTCGATCGCTTCACCCTTGCGCACATCAAAGTCTGATGGAAGGTGGCGCTTGAAGAAGTCCGAGAGAGCCGCAGCGCGCTCGTCGCCGCGGATTCCTCGATTCACAAACTTCTCCGCTCCTTGCGAAGTCAGCGCCAACTGGGTCGCGGCATCTTGCAGGACACCTCGGAAGATCTCGCTCGCCTTTCCTCGAATTCCTCTGGGCATGTGGTTCTCCTACGGTGAAGACCTGTTGGAGGGTACCTCATGCTCCGTGGGCAGGCAACCCGCGGAGAGATTTGAACGCTTCGCGCTTCGCCGTCTCCACATTGGGTCGGATGCCCGCCATAGGTGCGGACGATTCGATGCCCACCATACGAGTCGCTGCAATGTACGCGGGTTCCGGGCCCGTGCACGGCAACTTCGGAGCCGTGCAGATTCAGGGGCTGCTTGGGACGAAGGTCACCGGCGGGAGCGTGACGGGCGCACCGCTTCGCGACGCCCCGTCACTGTGCCCGAGGCAGCCGCCGATAACCACAGGGTTGCCGCGGCGCTTCGCGCCACGCCAACCCAATCGAGCACTTGCTAGACGCAGGACCAGACAACAAGCGCATAGACCATGACACCGCCCAGTCGCGACGGGGCCTATCAGCCCCGTCGCGATTGATCGGCGGCGCAGGTCATGCGCAGGACGTTGGGCGAGTGCGCAACGGAGCAGAACGACCAGGTCCGAGAATGAACGATGGTGAGTCCAATCCGAGGATCAACGGTGGTAAGTCCACCTCGAGAATGAGCGACGACGAGTCCACTCCGAGCATGAACGATGGTGAGTCCAGCCGAGCATGGATGATGGTGAGCCCAGCCGAGGATGGATGATGGTGAGATGATGGTGAGCCCAACTGAGAGCGGAAAGGGCTTCGCGGACAGTCCAGCTGAGAACGGAGGAGGCTTCGCGGGACAACGTCCTGCGCATGAGCTGCGCGGCCGATCAATCGCGATGGGGCTGATAGGCCCCATCGCGATTAGGCCGCGTCAGTTCGATGCGCTTGTTGTCCCCGCGAAGCCACGCAGGCAATGGCGCGATGAGGGGAGAGATGGTTTTGGGGCGCGTTGCGGTGGGTGCGTAGACCTGGGAGCGAGCGGTGCTCGCTGTGACGCCTTGAGCAGATGGCAGTAGGAGCCTCGCAGATGGCAGCCGGAGCCCCGCAGATGCCAGCCGGAGCCTCGCAGATGACAGCCGGAGCCCCGCAGATGGCAGCCGGAGCCCCGCAGATGCCAGCCGGAGCCTCGCAGATGCCAGCCGGAGCCTCGCAGATGCCAGCCGGAGCCTCGCAGATGGCGGCCGGAGCCTCGCAGATGGCGGCCGGAGCCCCGGAGGCCGTCGGACCGTAAGTCCACCGGAGGTCGTCGGACTGCGAGTCCAACATCGGCCGTCGACTGTGGTGTGAGTCAACCCGAGGCCGTCGGACCTCGAGTCCACCCGAGGCCGTCGGACCTCGAGTCCACCCGAGGCCGTCGGACCTCGAGTCCACCCGAGGCCGTCGGACCTCGAGTCCACCCGAGGCCGTCGGACCTCGGGTCCAACCGAGGCCGTCGGACCTCGAGTCACCCGAGGCTGTCACATCCCAAGTCGCTCCGAGCGCCAGCCTGCCACATTCCAAGTCCAGCCGAGGCTTTCGTATCCCGAGTCCAGCCGAGGCTGTCCCATCCCAAGTCCAGCCGAGGCTGTCCCATCCCGAGTCCAGCCGAGGCTGTCACCTCCTGAGTCCAGCCCAGGCTGTCCCATCCCGAGTCCGGCCCAGGCTGTCACTTCCCAAGTCCAGCCAAGGCTGTCACTTCCCAAGTCCAGCCCAGGCTGTCACTTCCCAAGTCCAGCCCAGGCTGTCACTTCCCAAGTCCAGCCCAGGCTGTCACTTCCCAAGTCCAGCCAAGGCTGTCACTTCCCAAGTCCAGCCAAGGCTGTCACTTCCCAAGTCCAGCCAAGGCTGTCACTTCCCAAGTCCAGCCAAGGCTGTCACTTCCCAAGTCCAGCCCAGGCTGTCACTTCCCAAGTCCGGCCCAGGCTGTCACTTCCCAAGTCCAGCCCAGGCTGTCACTTCCCAGGTCCAGCCCAGGCTGTCACTTCCCAAGTCCAGCCCAGGCTGTCCCTTTCCGAGTCCAACCAAGGCCGTCACCTCCCGAGTCCGGCCCAGGCTGTCCTGTCGCGAGCCCAGCCCAAGCTGTCCTGTCGCGAGCCCAGCCCAGGCTGCGCTGTTCCGAGTCCAGCCGAGGCAGTCCTGTCCCGAGTCCCGGCGAGGCTGTCGTGTACCGAGTCCAGCCGAGACAGTCCTGCCCCGAGTCCTGCCGAGGCTGTGCTGCCCCGAGTCCTGCCGAGACAGTCCTGCCCCGAGTCCTGCCGAGGCTGTGCTGTCGCGAGTCCAGCCGAGGCTGTGTTGTCGCGAGTCCAGCCGAGGTTGGATGATGGAAAGTCCAGCCGAGGATGGATGATGGAAAGTCCAGCTGAGAGCGGAAAGGGCTTCGCAGAGAGTCCAGCTGAGAACGGAGGAGACTTCGCGGGACAACGTCCTGCGCATGAGCTGCGCGGCCGATCAATCGCGATGGGGCTGATAGGCCCCATCGCGATTAGGCCGCGTCAGTTCGATGCGCTTGTTGTCCCCGCGAAGCCACGCATGCATTGGCGCGATGAGAGGAGAGAATGGTTGGAGGGCGACGCGCGAAGGCGAGTTGTGCCCCCCGGGTTCGCGCCCTCCCGGGCCGATAGGGCACCGTCACGACGGTGCGCCCGACATGACTGTAGACTCTGGCCCTGAGCCTTCTGAGTGCACGCGGAACAGCTTGCCCGACAGTCGCTTTGCGGGCGTCGCATCTCATTCGCTCCTACTATCACCCTGCACTTGCACATATCTGTTTGCAGACTCTTTGACCGGAGCCACCTTGTCTCCCGAGGCAAACTCGGATAGTCAAAGCACACGTTCTTCCGACGCGCCGACCGACCACGACACTACGGCCCACTGGACATCTCGACCATGAACCGAAACCTCTTCTCGAACCTTGCCAAGCGGTTACTGCGACCATCGTCGGTCGCAAACTTCAGCGAAGGAAAGCAGGCATCGCTCCAGTCGTGCCTTGGCGGACCTGGATTCGGACTAGCTGGCGAGATTCGCCCGATGTGGTTTGACAGGCCCCTTTTGCCCTGCCTCTGGATTCGCATCGACGAGTTGCCAGCAGTGCCGACCAGCCTAATAGGGTTGGCTGCGATCCAGCTCTTCCTCCCTCAAGACGACGAGATGCCGGGTGAAGGTGAGAATGGTGACGGATGGGTGGTTCGCGAATACACGAGCCTTACTGACTTGCAGCCGCTTCCAACGCCGGCGGACGAGGATACGACACCAATTACGCTTCTCTCTTGGACGCTTCATGAGGAGTGCCCGCAATATGGTGATGTCGAGGAAGCGCTGAGTCAGTTGGACGACGTTGCGGCGATGTCGGAGGAAGAGCTGGAGGAGTTTCTCGAGTTTCTGGGAACACTTCCAACCTCACTCTCGCCCGACTCTCACACCAAGGTCGGCGGCTACGCTGCAGACATTCAGGGCGCGATGGGCGTACAAGGCTTCGCGTTCCAAATTAGCCTCGTCGATCACGTCCTGCCGATCGATTGGCTTGAGTATGGAATTGCTGCGTTCCACCGGTCTGCCGGTGTCTGGCGTTGCACAACCCAACTCGAATAGCATCACGAACCACCCGAGCCCCACAGGCTCGAGCCGCTATGACCAAGCCCAGGCATGGCTGTCACATCTCAAGTCCAGCCGAGGCTATCTCAACCCAAGCCCAGCCACGTCTGTCACTTCCCAAGTCCAGCCGTGGCTGTCACCTCCCAGGTCCAGCCGTGGCTGTCACCTCCCAGGTCCAGCCGTGGCTGTCACATCCCAAGTCCAGCCGTGGCTGTCACATCCCAAGTCCAGCCGTGGCTGTCACCTCCCAAGTCCAGCCGTGGCTGTCACCTCCGATGTCCAGCCGGGGCTGTCACATCCGAAGTCCAGCCATTGCTGTCACATCCCAAGTCCAGCCGTGGCTGTCACATCCGATGTCCAGCCGTGGCTGTCACATCCGATGTCCAGCCGTGGCTGTCACATCCGATGTCCAGCCGTGGCTGTCACATCCGATGTCCAGCCGTGGCTGTCACCTCCGATGTCCAGCCGTGGCTGTCACCTCCGATGTCCAGCCGTGGCTGTCACATCCCAAGTCCAGCCATGGCTGTCACATCCCAAGTCCAGCTGAGAGCGGAGGAGGCTTCCCGGTGAACCTCGAGAATAAACGACGGTAAGTCGACCTCGAGAATGAACGGCGACGAGCCCAATCCGAGAATGAACGACGGTGAGTCCACCTCGAGGATGAACGACGACGAGTCCACCCCGGGGATGGATGACGGCGAGTCCACCCCGAGGATGGATGACGGCGAGTCCACCCCGAGGATGGACGACAGCGAGTCCACCCCGAGGATAGATGACGGCGAGTCCACCTCGCGCATGGATGACAGAGACTCCAAGTGAGAGCGGAGAAGGCGTCGCGGACAGTCCAGCTGTGAAAGGAGCAGGCTTCGCGGCCAGTCCAGCTGTGAAAGGAGCAGGCTTCGCGGGACAACGTCCTGCGCATGAGCTGCGCGGCCGATCAATCGCGATGGGGCTGATAGGCCCCATCGCGATTAGGCCGCGTCAGTTCGATGCGCTTGTTGTCCCCGCACGTCTGAAGTCGCTAGCGCCTCGACTCCAGCTGATTGGGCTTCGGGGGCCTGCGGTGAGTGCGGTGGCCAAGAAAGGCCAGTCCTCGAGACGACGGCGAATGCTCGCAGACCCTTGCCAGTAGCGGTCGAGGTGACCTACTGCATTTTATATGTTCTGCCCCCTCGCAGGCCCCTCTGAGGGGAGCCGAATCGCCTCCTTTTCGGGTCAAAGAGGCCTCGGTTTCGGGTCCGTAGAGCAGTCTGATCGGCAGTCTGGAGGACTCGTGGTGCGTGGAACGCTCCCGACGCTCGAAATCGGTCGTGGAGTGGCTTGCGGTGGCGTTCACAGGGCAGATCTCTGCGAGACGACCGCACGTTCGTGCGTGAGGTCGTGACGGGATACGGGATACTCGGAAGGGCCGTCGCTTCGCCATCAGGGAGGGTCTATCCCGGGTAGTGTGCCCTGCAGCGGGTCCACCAGGGGTGGTGGGGTGGTTCCCGCCTTGAAGCGAGCCACGATGAACCGCTCCGCCTGGCAGTGAGGGCAGCGACGCCACGGAGGTAGGACGGGCTCAGGGGGTAGCAGCGGTTTCGGTTCCCCAACCGCGGGAGGTGGCTCGACTTGCATGGCTGCCAGGAGTCGCTGCCTGAGTGCGCGGAGCTGCGGACGACAGCCCCGACTCCACAGACCGGCGTAGCGCACCTTGTGCACCCGGTCGGGCCAGACGTGCTGCAGGAAGCGGCGCAGGAACTCGTGGCCGTCCAAGCACATCGTCTTGGCCTTCGTGCGGTCCTTGTCCCGATACTTGAACACGACATGGGTCTCGGTCACAGACACGATGCGGTGGTCACTCATCGGGCCGCGGTGAACCGAGCGACCCAGATACCGAAGCACCGTCTCCGCCCCGTGCTGCGGTACCTCGAGATGCACCTTCCACGCGAGGTCGAACACCCCGTCCGGCAGCGCAACGTCGGGGACTGCGGCCTTCATCATCGAACCGACCTTGTCCCGGAAAGCCTTGCCCAGCGCGCTCTCTGACCCAAGGCGCGAGTCCTTCGCGTCATGCCACTCGCCCTCTGCATCGACCGACCCCGCCGGGACAAGGCAGTGCACGTGAAGGTGGTACGCCAGCGCACTCGACGACGTGTGCAGCGTCGACATCACCCCTACCCTACCCCCCAGGTTCTCAGGCGCGGCTGCAACTGCGAGAAGCGAGTTACCAGCCGCCTGCATCAGCACTGGATACAGCTCCCCTTGATGACTCCGCACCACGCCGTTCAGCCCCTCCGGCACCGTGTACACCACGTGGAAGTAAGGAACCGGCAACAGCTCACTCCGGCGAGCGCCAAGCCACGCATCACAGTCCTCCGACATGCAGCGAGGGCACGAACGGTGGCCGCAAGAATGGTAGGTGTAGTCCTGCACCTTGCAGTTGCCGCACTCGACCACGTGACCGCCAAGCGCGACCGTTCGACACTGAGAGAGGAGGCGAAGCGCCTTGCGATGCGACAGGGGTAACCCCTTGCCATGCTTCGCGATGTAGCTGGGCGCGAACTGCCGAATCACCCCCTGAACGGATGGAGAGATGAGCCGTGTAGGTTCCGTGTGCATAACCGGGTTCTCGTGTTGGGAAACGCGAACCCATGAGCAAGAGCCGGGCCAACCTCAGCCCCTTGAAAACACGCAGCTATTTCTCGCGAAAGTGTCCCGCAACTGTCCCAAGTGTGCCAGGTGTCTCTCCGATTGGGACACTCTGGCGACCTCAACCGCGAGCTCGAGGAGCAACCCTGCGAGGGGGATGCGCCCCAGTGAGCAACGGGAGGCGTAGGGCCAGGAACCGAACCGGCATCGGGGGCTTGAGGGATGCACGTCCCTCCAGAAGCGAGTCAGGCGAGGAGGGCAAGGAGACGACAGGGGCCTGCAGGCGGAGCAGCGGCCTTGAGGGATGCGGGGCGCTCTCGGAGGAAGGCGGTGAGGAAGGCGAGGGAACGAGCAGGCCTCGTGCGGGACAACGTCCTGCGCATGAGCTGCGCGGCCGATCAATCGCGATGGGGCTGATAGGCCCCATCGCGATTAGGCCGCGTCAGTTCGATGCGCTTGTTGTCCCCGCGAAGCCACGCGGGAGTTGGCGCGATGAAGGGAGAGAAGTGCTTGCGGTGAGTGGGAGATTTGGGTCTTGATAGGAGGAGGAGCGGTTCCTGGCAGACCGCAGGTGGAGCCTGGCGAGGTGCGGTCGGATGCAGGCGAGGCGGGGTGCGGCGGGGTGGTGGGAGCGGGAGTCGTGGCGGGGAGAAGTAGTTGACGCCTGGCAGCCGCCCTACCCTCCGGTGGCTCAAAGACTCCAAAAGGAGTGAGCCACGGGTCTCGGCGGGGCAAATCTCTACAAACGACATTCCGCACACGACAGCCACGGATGGCGAGTCCACCTCGAGATTGAACGATGGCGAGTCCACCCCGGGAATGAACGATGGCGAGTCCACCTCGAGAATGGACGAAAGCAAGCCCACCTCGAGAATGGAGGTGGTGCGTTCAACCCAGCCCCGAGAATCAACGATGGTGAGCCCCACCGGAGAATGGACGACAGTGAGTCCGAGCCAGAGCTCGCGCTCGTGAGGCCGCCCGAGAATGAGCGATGGCCAGTCCAACGCGGGGATGGAAGGTGGCTCTGCTACCGTACGAGTTCGGGGAGAAAGCGCGCGTGCTAACACCAAGTCTTCTCATCGTAAATTAGCACGCGCCCGATTCAACACGCACCGCGCTTCAACTGTTCGGCGAGTGCGCATCGGAGCCGAGCGACCGAGGGTCGGCAAGCGGACATCGGCGGGCACCGGGAGGATGAGACCGCACGAGTTCGGCGGGGAAGCAGGCGTGCTAACACCAAGTCTTCTCATCGTAAATTAGCACGCCCCCGATTCTACGAGGACCGCGCGCCAACTGTTCGGCGAGTGCGCATCGGAGACGGGCGACCGAGGGTCGGCAAGCTGACATCGGCGGGCACGGGGAGGATGAGACCGTGCGAGTTCTCCGGGAATGCATGCGTGCTAACACCAAGCCATCTCATCGTAAATTAGCACGCCCCCAATTCAACGAGCACCGCGCGCCAACAGTTCAGCGAGTGCACATCGGAGCCGAGCGACCGAGGGGCGGCAAGCCGACGTCAGCAGGTACCGGGAGGATGAGACCAAAGGAGTTCGGCGAGGATGCACGCGTGCTAACACCAAGTCTTCTCATCGTAAATTAGCACGCCCCCGATTCAACATGCACCCGAGTGGTTCGCCGAGTGCACGACGGAAGTGCGCGACGCAGAGCCCCGAATCGAGGTACACGTGCTAACACCAAGCCTTCTCATCGCAAAGTGGCCCGCGCGACTTGACGTGCGCTTCACGCTGAAGGTCTTCTCGCCGAAAGTGAGGCTCTTGGATTGTCGATCCTCAAGTCCACATCCGAGGTTGCGATCGAACGAGTCCGGCGGGGAAACATGCGTGCTAACACCAAGCCATCTCATCGGAAATTAGCACGCCATCGATTCCGCGTCCGCTGCGTGCCGTCTGTTCGGCGAGTGCGCAACGGAGCCGAATTGCCACATCCGAGAATGAACGACGGCGAGCCCAGTCCGAAGACCGATGGTGAATGGTGGTGAGTCGACCTCGAGAATGAACGACGGCGAGTCGAGCCCGAGGATGGATGATGGCGAGTCGAGCCCGAGGATGGATGATGGTGAGTCCACCCCGAGGACGGATGATGGTGAGTGCACCCCGAGGACAGATGATGGTGAGTCCACCCCGAGGACGGATGATGGTGAGTCCACCCCGAGGATGGATGATGGTGAGTCCAGCTGAGAGGGGAAGAGGCTATGCAGTCAATCCAGCTGCGAACGGAGCAGGCTTCGCGGGACAACGTCCTGCGCATGAGCTGCGCGGCCGATCAATCGCGATGGGGCTGATAGGCCCCATCGCGATTAGGCCGCGTCAGTTCGATGCGCTTGTTGTCCCGCCGGGCCGCGCTAGCCCGCGATGGCGCGATGAGGGTGGCGTCTCGCGTTGAAGGCCTTGTGGAATGGGGCGATCCGGGTGGAAGGTGAGGAGGCGTGGAAGCCTGTGTGGGCTGGCAGTGTCGTTTGGCTAGCTGTGGCTGGGTTGCTACTCCCCTACCCTGCTTGACGGCCACTCCGTGCTCGCTGTGCCGCGATATCGGCGCCGCCGAGTCCCAAAGTGGCTCCGCGCGGTCGTGGACATGCACTCCGGAATCATGACCCGCCTGACTCAACTTGAAGCATCGCGCACAGAATGGCGATCCGAGGCGCTGAGCGTTCGCTCGCAATGTCAACCGAGGGCGTGCCAGAGCCGGATGTCTGAGTATTAATGTAGTACACATCGCGCGTTCGGGTGTTTGTCCGCGGCCCATGACTCTAGAATCCCTCGGGCTGCGGCTGGGACGAAAGCAAGGCATTGAACTATGGCACATGCACCGATAGCACCTGTACCTCGTAGCCGCATGTCGATTCATGGAACCGAAGGAACAACACCATGTCGCTCCGGCCTGACTCCTCGGTCCATAAGTCGACGTAGACCTCCCAAAAATCGCCCATCCACATGTAGATTGAGCTAAGCCATGTATCGTCTGACAGAATCGCTAGAGTCTCCCCGTAGTCCGCCACGATATCGCGAATGAAGTCCTTCAGCTCATCGGACAACGGCCTCATCCGAATGAGATCTGTGAGGACGGGACTGAAGTCTCCACGAATGAAGCTATCGACGATCGCGCGGATCGCTCCCCGCCAAACGTCCGGAACGGGAAGTTGGCTTTCAGATTCTGTGACCACGGCCGAATCGCTCACACTGTCCATCAGCGACCTCCCCCTGTTCGCTCGGCATGAGGCTAGCACATCCTTGATGTCGCGGCGAACCGTGGTGTGTCGGTGAGTCAACCCCGCCAGGCAGTTGATGCGTTCTGCGCCTGTCTCGAACCGGGATCGTCGCTTCTGCTTGGGCTCTTGGTCGCCAAGCGCTTCGAAAGCCCCCAAGGCCCCCAGGCACCGAAGCCGTACCTTCCGGACGGTCGTCGATTCGTATTGAACACTTCGGGCGGTCGTTGGTCCTACGCGACGACCGAGACCCGGGCGTCTTGGCAAGCGGGCCGCCCCTGTGTCGACCTCGGCGAGCCGATTCCACGCTCATAGCGCGTGTCAATCTGCCCGACGGACGCGTGGCGACGACTCCACCGGATCTGAAGGCCGAGTGCCTACCTGGGTGGGGAAAAGCTCCGGCTTCGGATCCGCTACACGAAGCGGATGATCATGATGTTCAGCGATAAACGCAGCCACCTCACGCAGCCTTTGGGGAAGAGGCTCACAGGCGTATGACCGATAGCTGAAGAACCGATACCCATGAGCGAACAGGGTCTGGACCTTGAGCCATTGCTCCTCATCGGAAGTCGCGGGGGCTTTGAACGACCTGCCCATTTCGTGCGACACGTCACCGCAGTTGGGACAGACAGCAATACACTCGGCTCGCGGAACCCTCTTGTGGCTCCTGCGACACGCAAAGCAAGCGTATGCGATTAGGTACCCACCGATCGAACTTGAAAATGTCCTGACCGACGCGCCAAAACCCCGAACACCCAGCTCACGGCGAAGCTCCATGCGCCTGTACTTCTCCACGCGATTTGGCATTGCGACCTCCCACTGCGCAGCGCGCTCACCTACGGATGTCTCTATAGCGCGGAAATCTGTCACTGTCGACTCTCGGCGCTTCTCAATGACCTACATCCGGGCGCAATTCAATACCAATCGCAGAGGGGGAAGTAGGTTGGAAGCGTCCATGTTTTCACCACCAGCCCAAAGGGTTCCTGGAACACCGATGAGCACCAGAGTCAGCGAACCACAACGGGACAAAGGGGTTTGTTGGTGCCTCCGGGTGAACGACTGGAACCGTGCAGCAAAGAGTGGAGCCGAACCGTACAATCACGGGAAGCCGTACAACTGCGAGTAGAGGCGAGCAGTATTCATGCGGTCGCAGGAGCTCCGCCACGGTGAGTCGAGTCCGAGTCCTACAAGCACGAGTCCAGCCGGGGCCGTACAACTGCGAGTCCAGGCGACAATTGCGAGTCCAGCCGGGCCTCGAGTGTGAGCCGAGCTGGGGCTGTACAACGGCGAGTCCAGCGGGGGCCGCACAAGTGCGAGTCCAGCCGGGGCCGCACAAGTGCGAGTCCAGCCGGGGCTGTACAAGTGCGAGTCCAGCCGGGGCTGTACAACTGCGAGTCCAGCCGGGGCTGTACAACTGCGAGTCCAGCCGGGGCTGTACAACTGCGAGTCCAGCCGGGGCTGTACAACTGCACAGCTGCGAGTCCAGCCGGGCCGTACAACTGCGAGTCCAGCCGGGGCTTGAATTGCGAAAGCGACGAGCTGGACGGGTCGATGAGAGAGTCAAGCGGAGGCGGAGGGGGGCTCGGCGGGACAACGTCCTGCGCATGAGCTGCGCGGCCGATCAATCGCGATGGGGCTGATAGGCCCCATCGCGATTAGGCCGCGTCAGTTCGATGCGCTTGTTGTCCCCGCGAAGCCACGCGGGCATTGGCGCGATGAGGGGAGAGAAGGGTTTGGGGCGCGTTGCGATGAGTGTGGACGAGAGTAGGAGCGGTGCTCGCGGTGACGACGTGGACAAACGGCAGTGGGAGCGCCACAGATAGAAGTGGGAGCCCCGCAGATGGCACTGCGAGCCCCGCGGATGGCAGTGCGAGCCCCGCAGATGGCAGTGCGAGCCCCGCAGATGGCAGTGCGAGCCCCGCAGATGGCAGTGCGAGTCCCGCAGATGGCAGTGCGAGCCCCGCAGATGGCAGTGCGAGCCCCGCAGATAGCAGGGCGAGCCCGGCGGCGCCTTGAAGGTATAGGCGAAGTGAAGCAGAGGACTACCTTAAGGCTGACAGCGAGGGAGCACCGAACGCAAGATCGGACCGTGAGTCCACCCGAGGCCGTCGGACCTTGAGTCCATCCGAGGCGGTCGGACCTTGAGTCCATCCGAGGCGGTCGGACCTTGAGTCACCGGAGGCTGTGAGGCTGTCACATCCCAAGTCAGTCGAGGCTGTGACCGGAGATGGGCCAGCACGCTTTCCGACAACCCGACGGGCTACGCCTGCCTCGCCCACTTCCGCAATGCCCACCTGAGCCACAACACGGTTGCAGACAGCGAAGGTCATCACGTCGTCTGCGTGCATCGCTGGTCCAAAATCGCGGAGCGCTTGGTGATACTTGAGGCTGCACGTAGCCAGAATGCTGAGACCATAGGCTCCTGGCACCGCCGAAATGGGCGCGAACGCGTCATGGACTACTTGCGAGAACGCCCGGCGGCACGGCGGCGCGGATGATTGTTATCGGCTTGGTGTCGCATTGCGAGCCGTCGCCGAGCATGTAGGTGACGTAGATGAAGGCATTGTCGGGGCTCAGCACGACCTGCTCGATGCTGACGTTCACGCGCTCTGCACACGCGTCGTCGCCTGCCTTGCAGACGAGGCCGACCTTCTTCGACGCGAGCACGTGCTCGACCTTGTTGTCGGGGCCGATCAGGCGCACCACGATTTTGCCCGCCCCATCGTGCGAGCCGTAGACCATCCAGCCGTCGAGCGGCGCGCCGAGAACGCCGAGCAACTTGTAGCGCTTGATGCCATTCGCGAACAGGGCCTCTTGTTTGCGAAGGTCGGACGCGGGCGTAAAGCCGCCCTTGGCGAGCTTCGCGATCGCCGCCCAGCCTTTAGCGTCGGGTCCGACGTCTTTGCCGAGCTTGGTCGACGTGCCTCCGATGACGGCGCTCTTCGCGACACGCAGCGTAGGATTCGAATACTGCGTATCGTCGCATCCACCGGCCGTGGCCACCTCGCTGCGCGCGACCCGTCCGTCCGGATGGAAGCCGACGATGCCGATCTGGTTGTGACACTCGCCCGCGCTCGGCGACTCGGTGCAAGTCTCGACGAGCGTCAGCCACGACGGCATGACACGCGCTTCGCCGAGCTCCAACGTGCCCATCGCGACTTGCGGTACGATGCCTTCGGGCCAAGGTGGCTGCTCAACTTCTTCCGGAGGATCGCGCATCGAGCAGACGATACGATCGTCGTGCTCGACGGTCACGATGGTGACTTCCGGGCGCGTCGAACCGCACGCGGTCGACATCGTGAACGAGAGCAATGGCAGCAGTAGGCGCATGGGGACTCCGGGGACAGCGCGCGCCAACTACTGCAGCGCGCCGCCAAATATTCAGCGAAAAATGAACCTCACTCACCGAGTCGCCTACGAGGCGGGCGATCCCCTTGAGGGTACGTCGAGTTCGGGCGGCAAGCCCGATGCACTGGCCACACAGCTCGAGTAGCTTGCCAATGAGCTGAAGGTGGCCGCGATCGGTGCGGGAGTGACTCGGGACGGAGGACCCGAGGCCTCCGCCTGTACGAAAGCGTCGGCCGCCGCGTTACGCGCGCGGGCCTCGACGGCCACTGTGCCTCGTGGAAGCCCGGCTGAGACCGAGCGGGGCGACCCGCTGGATGGCCTGGCGGTTGAACTGGTTCGGCATGCTCGACGCGCGTCGCGAGCTGCAGGCGGCCGGTTGGATGACCCAGCGCTCGCGTGACCTTCGAGCTGACTTCGGTGTAACCGCCACGCGGCAACGCAATCGTGCGCGTCGCCCCGCCGCAGCTGAGGCCGGCATTCGGCGCGATGAGCCTGCTGGACGTCCAGAGCGTGGTCCTGGGGCCGCGCATGCGGGCGCCAGGGTGGCGGAGATGACCTGTGCGGGATGGAGCGGTTGAGACGACTTGCGGGTGGAGGCCACTGGGCGGCACCACTCGAAGGTGGACGGTGGCGAGTCCACCCCGAGAACGAACGATGGTGAGTCGACTTTGAGAATGAATGACGGCGAGTCCACCCCGGGCATGGATGACGGCAACTCACCCCGCGCATAGATGAGAGACTCCAACCGAGAGCGGAGAAGGCTTCGCGGGCAGTCCAGCTGAGAGCGGAGCAGGCTGCGCGGACAGTCCAGCTGAGGGCGGAGCCGGCTGCGCGGACAGTCCAGCTGAGAGCGGAGCAGGCTGCGCGGACAGTCCAGCTGAGAACGGAACAAGGCTTCGCGGGACAACGTCCTGCGCATGAGCTGCGCGGCCGATCAATCGCGATGGGGCTGATAGGCCCCATCGCGATTAGGCCGCGTCAGTTCGATGCGCTTGTTGTCCCCGCGAAGCCACGCATAAGTTGGCGCGATGAAGGTAGAAACGAGCTTGGGGTGATTGCGAGAGTCCAGTTCGGAGCGGACAGGGAGCGGGCCCTGGCAGAACTCGGTCGGCCTTGGCAGAACGCAGTAGGCCCTTCTCGCATGGCCGTCGGAAAGTGAGTCCGTCTCATGGCCATCGGACATGAGCCCGGCCCATAGCCGTCGGACCTGACCCCGTACCAGCGCCGCCGCACAATGAGCCCGTCCCATGGCCGTCGGACAGTGAGCTCGGAGAGCAGTAGGAGCACCGCGAAATGCAGTACGAGCAACGCGAAGAGCAGTACGAGCGACGCCGAGGTGTGCGCGGGCGGGCGAGGGTGTCGATGGCAGCCGTACAACGATGACTCGGCTGTTGCATCGCATCTCGGGTACACCGTTTGTACGCTGCCTGTTCAGTCTTGGTGCTTCGCCTCTCCCCCAAGAAGCCGTCTTTGATTGCCGAGGGCGATGCTCTCAGGCGCCCCCACTGCCCCCACGTGTGCTATCATGCGGACCGCAGCCAGGAACGCTGGCCTGACAAGCCACCAATGGGAGGCCCTATGACCCAAGGCATAGCGAGCATTGACGGTGCATTCGCACACCTGCTGCAGCCCGAGCGATGGTTCTCAAGCCGCAGCATCCGCAAGGCAAAGGGGCTTGCGGCGAGGTACCTCAGTCAACACGGCGACCTGCGCGAATTCTGGCGCCTCGCCCCTATTTGCGTTGATGGAGACGGGAACTCACGGACGGAGGCTGAGAAGGCCATGAGCGCGATTCTCGCTCGAACAAACCCATCCCGGTTCTTCTGGGAAGACGTGGCCGCAAGAGTCCACCATTACTGGCCGATCTACACGCAAACGGGGCACTCACTCTTCTCGCCGGCAACGAACTGGCCGACGTCGCAGGCGCTATCGCTGGCCCTTTCGGCGGCACCGGACGGCTATGTCCGTGAGAGAGCTATCCGTGGACTCTTGGTGGACGCCAAGCTAACGCCCTCTCTATTCGTCATTCTCGCGAGACTGGATGACTGGGTGCCGCAGGTCCGCGAGTTGGCGTCGTCAATCGCTTGCCCCATCATCTCAGATTTGCCCCCGGACCTTCTCGTCGCGCTTCTTCCCGAGGTCGCCGCACTAACCCTGCGGCCGAGAGCAATGAAGGCCAGGGCGCTCGGCGTTGCGTTGGAACGGCTCAACGCCACGGAGTGCAGACAGTGGATGCTTGACGCCTTCCGGTCGGAAGTCGAGCAGCTTCGCCGCGCTGCGCTTGCCGTCGTCCTCACTCGGCCGGCCTCGCCTGACTCATATGACTTCGTCGTTGCAGCAAACCCTGGGGACACGTTCTTGCGCGGCCGTCTCGCGAGCCACTTTCTCCCCCAATCCGGACTCCCGCTCGATCGCCTCCGGCTCTACCTCACCGACAAAGCACCGAGCCTTCGTTGCGCCGCTCTGCAAGGAATCGCCGAGGCAGACTTGCCCCTTGCTCAAGCCGAGATCGAGCATGCCATTCTTGACCCTTCCCACCGCGTAAGGAGCGTCGCACAGTTCCGTCTACGTGCTCAGCCCGACCGTATTCTCTCCGTGGCCAGGAGCGCTCTCGATAGGAACCCTCGCGCGACGACTGCGGTCGCCGCACTCCACGCAATTTCGCTCCATTCCTCCGCCCCCGACGATATGGCTTTGGTTCGCAGTTGGTCTGCTGACGCTAGCAGGCTGCTGAAAAAGTCCGAGCCGCGCAGAAGCCGGATCGACTTTCTCCTAACCCTATGATCTAACGCGCGTATGCGCGGCTCCAAAACCAGTCAGCCCTCCATGCTCATGCTCGTCTCGCCCGGCTCACTCGTGCCACCGAGCCATCCGCTCAGAGGCATCAAGAAGCTGGCTGATGCGGCTCTGGCGGAGCTCGATGGGACGTTCGAGAGTATGTATAGCAGCGTGGGTCGGCCGTCGATCCCGCCCGAACGGCAGCTCAAGACGCTGCTCCTGATGGTGCTCTTCTCGGTCCGGAGCGAGCGCCAAATCTGCGAGCAGCTCGAGTACAACATGCTGTTCCGTTGGTTCGTAGACATGGACCTCACGGGCCCCGCTTTCGATGCATCCACATTCTCGAAGAACCGGGAGCGACTCATCGAGCACGATGTCGCCAATGCGTTCCTCAAGTCCATCGTGGCGCAGGCCGAGACCGCTGGCTTGATGAGCAATGAACACTTCTCGGTGGACGGCACCATCATCACTGCGATGGCGTCCCACAAGAGCTTCAAGCCCAAGGACTCAGACCCTGGTGACTCGAACGGTTGGTCAGACTTCAAGGGCGAGAAGCGCTCGAATGACACCCATGCGTCAACGACGGACCCCGATTCTCGACTGGCTCGCAAGAGCGCCGGGTCTGGAGCCGAACTCTCCTATGCCGTGAATGCGCTGATGGAGAACCGCAACGGACTGATCGTCGACACCCGCGCTGACATCGTCACGGGCACCATCGAGCGCGATGCGGCCATCGCCATGATCGATGAGAACCTTGCGGGGACGTCTCGCATCACGCTTGGGGCTGATAAAGCCTATGACACCAAAGACTTCGTTGACCAGCTGCGCGACCGCAACGTCACGCCGCATGTCGCGAGAAACGAGCAGCCAGGCCGCCGCAAGTCGAACATCGACTCCAGGACGACGCGGTTTCCCGGCTATGCCATCAGCTTGATCAAGCGGCGCGAGATAGAAGCGGTCTTCGGTTGGATGAAGCAACCAGGTCGCATGAAGCGGGCTCGATATCGAGGGCTCGAACGAATCGGATGGTTCGCCAAGCTCGTCGGTGCCGCCTTCAACCTGGTCAAAATCAACAACATCAACCGACTCGCCGCCGCCGCATGAGAGACTGAAGCCACAAGCACGACTTGCCGAACTCTGGAGGGGGCGCCCCCGCCTCCAAGCGGAGTACTGAGCGTCCACAATGGACGTAAGTGGGCCGGAGGGGAGGTCCAATCGACCCCATATTTCAGCAGCCTGCTAGATCATCGGTGGCCTCCGCTGCACTATTGGCCCTTGCGAGATGGCCGATTGAAAAGAATGTGGACTCCTTCCTTCTTGCGCTTAAGTCCCCGGCAATCTCACCATCTCGGACTGCAACTGAATTGCTCATCCCCAATCCAGTCCTCGCTCTCCCGGTGATCGACGAGCTGGCGGACTCCACCTTTGCCCACCATAGGGTTAGCGCACTTCGTTTGAGGGCTCGTCTTGGCAATAAGTGGCAGCGACTCCAGCACTTGTTGAGAGCGCTAGGGAACCCGGACCAAGAAATCCGTGATGTTGCGAGGAGGCTCCTCGCGTTGTGGCTTCGCGGCTTCAACCGGAGCGCCCACCTGTCCCGCCCGACCGAGTTGCGTGCATTAATTGAACTCTTGCCGTCATCCGACAACGACGCTACCGTCGACGCTATCCGCCAACTTCTCGTGGAACACCTGGGCTCTCACTGAACTCTTGATTGCACTGCGACCCGACTGTAGCCCTGGAATCGAGTCTGACCGGCCGCCTGACGGGGCCGGGGTTGCCCAACCAGAGTGGTCCGGGCGAGTCCACGGACCAGGCCGAACGTGCCTACGCACGGTCCGGGAGGTCGACCGACGGGGCCGGACGTGCCCACGCGGGGGTCCGGGAGGTCGACCGACGGGTCCGGACGTGTCCATGCGGGGGGCCGGGAGGTCGACCAACGGGTCCGGACGTGCACACGTGGGGGTCCGGGAGGTCGACCGACGGGTCCGGACGTGCACACGCGGGGGTCCGGGAGGTCGACCGACGGGTCCGGACGTGCCCACGCGGGGGTCCGGTCGTTCATTCTAGCGGGTCTGAGAGGGATTGACGCATTCTACGCCGGTCACATGAATGCGCCTACCCCCGAGAATGAACCATGGTGCGTCCACCCCGCGAACGAACCGTGGTGCGTCCACCTCGCGAATGAACCACGGATGGTGAGTCTACCCGAGAATGAACGACGGTGAGTCCACCCCGAGCATGGATGATAACGAGTCCACCCCCAGGATGGATGATGACGAGTCCACCCCAGGAATGGATGATGACGAGTCCACCTGAGGGATGGATGATGACGAGTCCAGCCGAGGATTGATGATGATGGGGAGTCCAGCTGACAGCGAACAGGCTTTTGCGGACAGTCCAGCTGAGAGCGGAGCAGGCTTCGCGGGACAACGTCCTGCGCATGAGCTGCGCGGCCGATCAATCGCGATGGGGCTGATAGGCCCCATCGCGATTAGGCCGCGTCAGTTCGATGCGCTTGTTGTCCCCGCGAAGCCACGCGGGAGTTGGCGCGATGAAGGGAGAGAAGTGGTTGAGGTGATTGCGAGATTTGGGTCTTGAGTGGATAGGGAGCGGCTCCTGGCAGACCGCAGCTGGAGCCTGGCGAGGTGCGGTCGGATGCAGGCGAGGCGGAGTGCGGCGGGGTGCTGGGAGCGGGAGTCGTGGCGGGGAGTGTGCCGCCCTACCCTCCGGTGGCTCAAGACTCCACGAGGATTGCGCCATCCGGTCTTGGCGGGACCAATCTCTAAAAACGACATTCCGCACAACACAGCCACGGATGAAGAGTGGGCGTCAAGGTCAAACCGTGAGTCAACCCGGGGCCGCCGGACCGCGAATCCGCCCGAGGATGAACGATGGCGAGTCCACCCCGAGAATGAACCATGGTGAGCCCACCTCGAGAATGGACAGTGGTGCGTTCAACCCAGCCCCAAGAATCAACGATGGTGAGCCCACCCGCGAGTCAATGACGGCAAGCCCCCCGAGCATGGACGACAGTGAGTCGGGGCGAGAGCTCGCGAGCGTGAGGCCGCCCGAGAATGAACGATGGTGAGTCCAACCCGAGGATGGACGGTGGGTTTGCGACCGTACGAGTTTGGCGGGGATGCATGCGTGCTAACACCAAGCCATCTCATCGTAAATTAGCACGCCCCCGATTCAACGTGCACCGTGCGCCAACTGTTCAGGGAGTGCGCATCGGAGCCGGGCGCCCCAGGAGCAGCAAGCCGACATCAGCAGGCACCGGGAGGATGAGACGGAAACGGTCCGGCGGGGAGGCATGCGTGCTAACACCAAGTCATCTCATCGTAAATTAGCACGCCCCCCGATTCAACGTGCACCGAAGTGGTTCGCCGAGTGCACTGCGGAGGTGCGCGACGCAAAGCCCGGAATCGAGAGGTGCGTATCACCAAGCTCTCATCGCAAAGTGGCGCGTGCGATTTGACGTGCGCCTCACGCTTAAGGACCTCTCGCTGAAAGTGAGACGCTTCGATTGTCGGTCCTTAAGTCCACATCCGAGGTTGCGACCGAACGAGTCCGGCGGGGACTCATGCGTGCTAACACCAAGCCATCTCATCGGAAATTAGCACGCCCCCGATTTCGCGCTCGCTGCGTACCGACTGTTCGGCGAGTGCGTAACGGAGCCGAATGAAGCTCCCACGGTTTGGTGGACAGCCCGACTATGGGGTCATCTTGCTGAGTCCGTCGATCTCGAACTTCAGCTCGAACTCGATTGGGCTCAGGTAGTCGAGAGCCGAGTCGCATGTCGTCAGGCTGAAGAAGCCATCTACAGCAGGCCTCGCACAGGTTGATCCACAAAGACGCCAGGCCAACGTGCCTCCTTGACGCCACGGGTCGGCTCAACCTGGACGGCAACCGCCTTTGGTAGTCGCCCATCGCATCGATGGCTTTGGTTCCTGTCGGGTACTCGTTGTAGTCGATGAGCTTGCGCTTGATGGTGGCAGAGAAGCTCTCGGCGGCGGCGTTGTCCCAGCAGTCCGCCATATGACTCATGCTCTTGACGGCGGACAGTGTGGCGAGGGCCGCGGCGTAGTCGGGGCTCGCGTAGTCACTACCGCGATCGGAGTCCTGTATGAGGTCGGCCTTGGGGGCTCGAGCTGCCGTGTTGGGAGCGGTTGCTTGACGCCGCGGGGCCCTGGTGCCAATCTTTCATGGGCCCAAAGACTCCCGGTTCTGAACCCGGCGGAGGCGTTCTTGAAGTCTGCGATGGAGATTCAGGGTTTAGAGTACGACTGGTTGGCCTGCGACGAAGAGGGGTATGTCGCGCTCTTCAGCACCGCCGGAGCTGGCTTCGCACCTGTTGAATTCCTTCGGGATACGGACGCTCATGACGAAGCGATCGACATACTGATGGCACTTCCTGCCAGAACCAGACCGCGATTTGCTCCCGCTCTCGCGTCGAACACCATCAACACTTGGGCACTTGTCGCTGAACGAGGGCTGTTCGCATACGACTGTGATCCAAATGGTGGCCCTTACCGGCTTGTAGCCGCGCCTCTCGTCGCAACGAGAATCTGCGAGCTGCCGACGCCGGTTCAGGACGTGGCGACACGAATCAAGTGTCCTCTTCTCTTTGCCCGTCTTGAGGTGATCGACAGCATCATGCTGGCATCTCGCGAATAAGCGGATTGGAAAGGGCGTGGTTGCATGGAGCACGTTGGTGCCAGCACGAAGCGGGAGCAGGTGTAGCCTACGGCGGCCCGCAACCCACGCGAGAATAGACGATGGTGAGTCCCACCCGAGAATGGACGGTGATGAGTTCACCTCGAGGATGGACGACGGTGAGTCCACCCCGAGGATGAACGACGGCGAGTCCACCCCGAGGATGAACGATAGTGAGTCCACCCCGAGGATAGATGATGGGGAGTCCAGCTGGGAGCGGAAGAGGCTTTGCGGACAGTCCAGCTGAGAACGGAGGAGGCTTCGCGGGACAACGTCCTGCGCATGAGCTGCGCGGCCGATCAATCGCGATGGGGCTGATAGGCCCCATCGCGATTAGGCCGCGTCAGTTCGATGCGCTTGTTGGCTGGCCTCGCGAGATATCCGGCCAGTCACGCGCCGAACGGGTAGCACGAAAGCTCGGGCTGGCGTGAAGGGCAAGCTCGAGCTAGTCATTCTTGCGGGTGGGAGAGTGCTGCGTCTGGTTCGTGGGCTGGGAACGAAGCAGTGCCGTTGCCGTCGGAGTCTAGCTGGCGAGACGGGTGACCTGATGGTGCAGAACTCCTCGAGGCTCACAGGTGGAGACCGCGATGCCGGAAGCACAGAGGTGACCTGCGACGTCCCACCAGCGGGACCTGGAGCGAAGGTCGTGCGTGGATACGTCGTCACGAGCGAGTTGACTGCGTCCCGCACCAGCACAGCGAGGGAGGCAGCGCCGGCACTTGTGGAAGCGAAGTCCTTGCTTGGCCTACTGAACTGAGGCCGATGGCGCCTTGACAGGGGAAGACGCAAGTCCAAATATGACCGCCTGGTTTCAAGTCGCACGGCGACTACAGAGGTGACGGAGGTTATCCCGAATGACGAAGGCCTGGAAGGACTGCCGGCCAGCAGGAACGTGGAGGGTACGCTATAGCAGACGCAAGACCCGGCACCCTGCGTGGACCATCATCGCGACTGAGGCCGCAGGCGAAGTAGTGGAAGCCCACATGAGCGCCGTGTTAGAGGATCGAGACATTTGGGGAATCCCGCTTGATTGCGACCCAAAAATCTTCTGCCTTGACCGACTTGAACCACACAACTCGAAGGTGCGGGGCGGTACCACGGCGATACTAAGTTCTATGTGTGGGAACGCTGATACAAAGGGCTGGTGGCTGGTTGCGGAGGTCCAACCAGAAGAGGAGACGAAGGTTGATGCGCTGATTGCGCTCCTTGAGAAGTTCGGTTTTGAGTCCAAGAGTCGTACTTTCCTGCACGTGATGATACGGCCGCCACCGCCGCCACCAAAAGACGAATGTCGTGCCTAAAGCGCTCGTCCATGGAGATTCTGACCTCGTGGCCACCACCCGTTGGATGGTTGGTGAGACGGAGTGTACTGGTGGGCAACTCGAATTCCTCGAAGGAGAGCCGGTCCCGGACCGCGAAGGAGTGGTCGCTGAACGGTGGAGCAGTGGTCTCAGCTTTCGGCGATTCAAGCGTTCTGATATGCCGATTTCGGCAAGCCGCCGAAACGGCTGCGTGAGATCATTTTTGCGAGAGGTGCGACGATGAGCGACAGCCCGATTCGGAAGTTGCTGTTTGAACTTGAGGATGTCTTTGCTCCGGGCGCTAACCATGTGTCCTACACCCTCGATCGGTTAATGATGCATCATCGAGAACTTCTCAAGCATCCAACTGCGGATGTGCGCCGAGAAGTCCTCCTGATGGTCACCGAGGGCCTTGTGACCTTCCATGGTGAAGACTCCGAGTTTGGCGGCTGGCTCCGCGCGACCGAAACAGGGCGGATTGTCCGGGAAGCCAGTATTCAAGTTGACGGATACCGGGCCTCGTGCCTGGCGCGTCAAGAACAGTTTGAGATTGACGATCTGATAATTGCTCTTGCTGCGGCACCGCAGGTATGCAAACACGATGCACATCACACCTACTTGACTGAAAGGCACTTGGGCATCTACCTCCACAAGCATGGGGACAGACTGCTCGAGGGGATCGACAGACTATGTGGGAAGAACCTTCTTCGACAGGTACGTGATCCCCTAAGCAGGGAGAAGGAAATCCTGATCACGGCCGATGGGCTACGGCATTTCGAGTCAAGCGTGCGCAACGTCCTAGGACTGTTGGCCAACGAGTGTGTCCTGGAGAATCCTCGACGGGTCGTGGATTTCCGGAGACTTGTGGAGGCCTTGTGGGTTCTCGAGTCCGTTGACGACGATCGGCCTGCAGATTCCATGAGCCAGGGTACAGCGTTTGGACTCGCGGGTACCGGATTCGTGACATGCGCGCATGTTCTGAAGGGTGAGATGGTGGCGTTCCAACCGAGTTCGGCTTCGCGTAGGTATCCAGTAACTGTGGTAGCCCAAGACCGTCACGTCGACCTTGCCTTGGTGTCCTTCGATGCTCCGGGGTCTCCAGTCTTTCTGCCACGATGTCGCGACGCTATTCCGGCTCGTATGAGCGAGGTAGTACTGGCAGGATTCCCAAACTATGCACCAGGGAAGGAGGCATATATTGTTGAGGGGCATGTCACGAGCACCTTTACTCGTTCGGCGATCACGAGGTTTACGATCAGCGCACCAATAGTCTTCGGAAATAGCGGAGGTCCTGTGTTGAACACTGCTGGTGAGGTGGTCGGGATTGGATACTTGGGAACTGCTACTTTCCAAGCTTCAGAGAATACCGATGGTCATGCGGTCCTTCCGGTGGAGCTAGTCGACGGACTCCGTGATAAGTCACGGTAGGCGTGAGTTCCCAAAGGCGATGCAATTTGATGCGTTACAGCGGTTGCCGTCCAGGTTGAGCCGACCCGCCGCGTCCAGTACCCTCGTTGGCCTGGCGTCAGGTTGGATGAACCTGTGCAATGCGTGCTGTATGGTCTGGGCGTCAGTGACACCGATGGTGATGATGGAGTGCTGCTCATGAGGTTTGCCTTACGCCCTGCAGATGTCCGAAGTTGGATTAGGTCAACCTGGGCATTGGGCGTCTGGACGCGTGGCAGAGTGCATCGAGGTGGGGGCGACGAGAGAGCGGGTGAGGTGGCGGCGGAGGCAATGGGGAGAGGCTGGGCTTCTGGGGGAACGTAGCAGAGGCGGCGTATTGCGGGGGCGTCGGCGGAGATGCGCGCGGAGAGTGCGGGCCAGAAGGCTCAACGGCGAGCGAGGCTGCGGAGTGAGAACCTACTGAGTGCGTCCCATCTCTGAGGGTACGGGCCAGCCAACGTCCTGCGCATGAGCTGCGCGGCCGATCAATCGCGATGGGGCTGATAGGCCCCATCGCGATTAGGCCGCGTCAGTTCGATGCGCTTGTTGGGGGGCGGCACGGCATACTCCTTTGCGGGCGTGGCGCTGCGGGAGGTGGCGATGGGTTGTGCGGGCAATGCTCTTGATGACAATAGGGGTTTCGAGAGGGTGGTTGACTGCAACGCACGGCAACGTGTGGGGCCTTGTGATTGTGCCTTTGGCGTCCTTGGGAGTGCTGAGTCGGCCGGAGGCGCTGCCCCCTCCACTTCTGGTGGCCCGCGCTGCACAGGTTTCAGTTGGGGTGAGGGGCTCGGCGATGCGTCTCGTGGGGCACGAACACTACCTGAGGGGCGCAGGTAGTGCCTGTACCTCGGGTTTGGACACTACCGGAGGGGCGCAGGTAGTGTCTGTACCTCGGGTTTGGACACTACCGGATGGGCTCTTGTAGGGTCTGCGCCTCGGGCGGGGACAGTACCGGAGGGGCACAGGTAGTAGCGGTACCGCGGGTTTGGATATTGCCGGAGTGGTGCGGTTAGTTTCAGCACCTCCCTGGGCGGCGCCACGGCATGCACCTTTGCGGGCGTGACGCTGGAGGATGCGACGATGGTCGGTGGATGCCGTGGACTGATTGCAGGCGAGGTATCGAGCTGGGATCCCCCAGACTGCAGACGAGTCGCTCGCGAGATGTGCTGCGAAGTGAGGTTCGGGCGTATTCCCACGGCCTGAGATACGTTGGTGCGTTGGTTGTTGGCTGGTGTGGGAGGGTACGGTAGGATGCGTGAAGCGTTGGGAGGCAGGCAATGGACATCGCTGAGTTCAAGAACGGTTTCAGGCGGTTATCGGTGAGCGAACGGCTCCTTCTGCTACACGAGTTGTGGGACGAGCTTGCCGCTGACAATTCGACACTGGACTTGAGTTCCGAAGAGCAGGCTGAACTTGAGAAGCGATTCGCTGAGCATGTTTCGGTGCCAGGTTCGGGGAGGTCCTGGGATGACGTGCGGCGAGACATCCGAGGTCGCCATTGACAGTTCGGGTTGTTCTCAGACCTCAAGCGGAAGCCGAGATTCAGGCGGCATATGATTGGTACGAAGAGGCTGTTCGAGGCCTGGGAGATAGGTTCCTTCAACGCCTTGACGCTGTGTTCGAACGAGTTGCGGACAGCCCGCAGCAATTCCCCGAGATGTTTGGCTTTAGGCGAATCGTCGTACCGTCATTTCCATATTGCGTCTACTTCCGAGAGCTTGGAGAAGAGGTTGTCGTCGTCGCGGTGCTTCACGGACGGCGGAGTCCCGTCCGACTTCGTGGCCGGAGTTGAGAGCTGAAGCGAGGGGTCTGTCCACTTGTCAAAGCGAATCCGTTGCACAACGGCACCACCTGAGCGTCACGACCGCTGGAAACGACGACAACCGGGGGCCAAGGACAACCGGAACCAACGATTATCTTGAACGTCGAGATAGGGGCATAGGGACTGAGTTGCCTTCGGGCCAACGACAACCAGGGACCAACGACAACCTGGAACGCGCGACCAAATGAGAGTGACAAAACCAGCCGCATGTGACAATATTAGGTGATTATCAGCAGCCGGCCGTCGGAGACCGTTAGCGGCCTGATGTCATCGGTGACATCCCATTCATGCTCGTCCGGCGACAACCAGTGGCCTCCGGGTTATGGAGGAGAGGCATGCGAGGCGCCTAGTCGCCCGGTTCCGATTCACGTCGAGCCTCCGCGCACAGGAAATCTGCGAGCGTTTTGAAGATGGCGATGTGCGGCCAAGGCGGCGGCTCCCTTTTGCCCGACCAAGTCAGGTGAACGACGGCCAGGACGCCATCCTCAGCATCAATGGCAAAGAGAACATCGTCGCAGTCAGTGCGGCTCGCAATGGCTCGGCGGGCTCGGCCAAGTTCACGAGACCCGGGAGGAACTTCTCGGGCAAGTTCAGCCTCCAATGCGTTGCGTCGTTCTTCAGAAACGGCGAGCCAGGGTTCTGGCAGATTGAATAGGGGTTTCTGAGGTGAGGTCACGGCGCGCCTTCCTCCTTGCAGGCTCGGAAGTTATACTGGAATTTTCCGTCGGCGACCAAGAGTGTGTGAAAGGAGGAATCCACGACCACGACCAGCGGGGAAGACGACAACCGGGGACCAACGACAACCGGGGACGAACGACAACCTGGCAGCCACGACAACCTGGGACGAACGACAACCGGGGACCAACGACAACCGGGGTCGAACGACAACCGGGGTCGAACGACAACCGGGGTCGAACGACAACCGGGGACCAAACAACTCGAGCATCAAGACAACTGGACGGCGGGACAACTCGAGGATCAAGACAACCTGAGCGGCGGGCAAACTTGAGCGTCAAGATGACCGTCGTATCCACAAGAGGGCTTTGCCTGTGGCGGCCCCTGGCGACGAGGAGCTCCTGAGCCGTAGCGCGTCGACGGGCTGAGTCCTTTGCGGAGGTGAGTTGGGTCGGGGGCATAGGCGCGGTTGACCGATGCGCGACGAGGATGCGTTGGGGGTACATCTTGTGAGCGAGGCTGATGAGTGAGTAGAGTTCGTGCCGCCGCCCAACGTCCTGCGTATGACCTGCGCGGCCGATCAATCGCGACGGGGCTGATAGGCCCCGTCGCGATTAGGCCGTGTCAGGTCGATACGCTTGTTGTCGGGCGCCGCGTCATGATCCGAGCTGAAGCTTGCGATGGGGCGAGACCATAGCAAAACGACTGCACTACGGTCCGCCTATCACGAGAGCGAGTGCGATTCGCCGAGATGGCGGCAGCGAACAGATGCTCCCGACTCGCCGAACGTGGACTTGCCGTTTACGCAGTCTCGTCCGGGTCGAACTTCTAGCATTCTCATTTGACAAAATGGTCGCGCGCATCGGCTGTTGTGTAGACCGCGAAACCATTCGAATGGTACTGCTTCGTCTTCTTCCGCAAGGTCGAAGCTCGGGATGCAATGTGCTTAATGTCGTTGGTGATTAGCGGACAGTTCATCAGGCATGCGACCATCACA
The DNA here is from genome assembly GCA_942493285.1 of uncultured Myxococcia bacterium. Classification (GTDB taxonomy): domain Bacteria; phylum Myxococcota_A; class UBA9042; order PHBI01; family PHBI01; genus WYBB01. The sequence goes on along the minus strand of OW818691.1, from coordinate 1,383,598 downwards.
AAGGTCCGATCGATACCCTCGGTTTCCTCTACGATTATGGCTTTCACTATGCCGGCCAATTGCTTGGCAGGCTTGACATCTACGGTGCACCGAGCCACAGACTGCAGCCAGTGTCCGAGGATGATGCGACCGATGCCGATGTCTTCTGATGCGCTGATGATGTGGGCGAGCTGTTGCTGGTATTCGGCAGCAATCCTTCCGCCAGTGTCCTCGCAAAGAACGGGGCTATGCTTCAGCAGGTGTACAAGCAAATGATCGATGTGGGACCCTTCGTTCTTCTCCGGGTTAAGCAGGTGAATGAAGACATTCGTGTCGATGGTCAGGTGTAAGGGTTCGTGTTCACTCACACCTTGGCCCTCATCTCGAGTGACTCTTGGAGGTCGGCACCGAAGAATTCAAGCGGCAGGCCGCTGCTTAGATTTCCGTTCGGAAGAACGTCGAGATTGGACACAACGACTCGCTTCTTTTGATACGAGAAGTAGGCAACGGATACATCCGAAGCCTGAAGCGTACCATTCGCCACTAGTCTTCTGAGCCTCAGGAGAACATTTGCACTGTGAGTCTCCACGATGGACTGCACCTTATTCTGCAACCATGCCTCGGCAAAGACCTGTCCCATCGCCAGCTGAGCCGTGGGATGTAGGTGTGCCTCCGGCTGTTCAACAAGCAGCAGTGAGTGCTCTCGCGCAATTGCCGCCTGGAGAATGATGGGAAGCGCTTGACTCACGCCGAACCCATAGTCCGCTAGCAATGTCTGGGCTCCGGAATTCTCGTTCTGCGCTTCACATGTCGAGAGGTAGCCGTCAATGACGGGCTTGAAGTCGGGCAGTCCGAGTTGCGCCACCGCACTCAGATGTCGGGAGACGAATTTTGAAGCGGGGGAGTCAGAATCCGCAATCAGCTGCAGTTGGGGAACGGTATACTGACCGCGAGCTCCAACACTATGCGGCGGCACGCTTCCGAGTGCGACCACCCGTTGAAACTCTTCGCGGACCGCCGAGATGTGCGCAACTCTGCGCAGCTCCTGCTCCAGCATCGTCACTGGAAGCGCGCGCTTGATCGACTCGTCGACGGCGGCGATGCTGTCATATGACTCTTCGTGCTTTGCCCTGTTTGATGGATAGGCCAAGAATCGGAGTCCCGGCTTTAACCTCCTGTGAAGGCGTGCAACCTCGACACCATTAGCATCGAGCGTTCGAATCGAGTCCTCAGCGTCAGACTCTTTTGCCTCTCCATAGGATACCTTGCCGCTCGCAATAAAGGAGACCTTCATGTCTGCGGGTGGAACGGGCGCCGGCTCTTGTCCCGCATCCTCAGAGCGCGCAAGGTCACCTAGGCCCGGAAATGTGATGCTTAAGCTGATAGTGAGGTCTCGCCCGCCTCGATCGACCTTCATTGCGCGCACGAGCGAGTTACTCTGCTCACCGGTAGCGACCAACTCATATGAAAGGTACTTCGAGCGAGCCTTGCGATTTCGGAGATGGCTCATGGTACCGAGATGGAGGTCATCGGCATCAGATGTAAAGTATGCCGTCGATGGCGACATAAGCGTCTGCTTCAGCATAAGCAGGAATTTGATCACCGAGGACTTACCAGAACTATTCTGGCCGATGAGAATGGTGATCGGTCGCAGTCGAATACTCACGCTTGACTCAAATGCGCGAAAGTTTGCTAGGTCCAGTCTCTCAAGCATCGTACACCTCCAGAACGGTCTCATCGGACTACCGTGGTTCAGCTACAGCGTCAATCCACCGCGTCAAAGGGGGTGTGGTGGCGGACCGGCGGGAGCCGTAAGTAAAGGCGGTCTGGCGGGTACTGTTGGGAGGGCTTGTGCCTAGCCGGCCGACCGCTATGCGATCGATGGTGCGGTTCCCGAGGGTCCAGTACTCAGAGGGTTTCCGACCGTTGACGGTAGTCCAAGGGCCAACAACGTGGGGATGACGACAGTACCGGGCGCAGAAACTGGGGAGAACGTGGAACGGTATACCGCGAGGCGACTTGCGGCCATAGAAGCGATATGAGAGCCACGGCCAGAACTCTTCGCGTCGGGTGCGCACTCGAGTATCCCAAACGGCCTCGGCCTCATACCCGTCGGGGCCATAGCCGACGGCACGGGGTTGTCGCAATGGCGGACTTAGCCGAGCTGCGCCAGACAGGCGTCGGAAAGCTCGAACGGCCGTTCGAGGTTGATGACAATCGAGAGGTGATCGGACAGGAAGACTGTGGGGTCCTTGGGCATTCCGCGACGCATACCCCGCGGCAGCTGCAGCTGCAGTGGTCGACAGGCAGACGACAGGCGCTGTCGCGCCACAGCCGGTGGTGCCTGGCAGGGCTTGGGAGACATATGGGCGCGAGAAAGGCGACTCAGGGTCGGAACACACGAGCCGAAGGCTGCCTGAGTACCGACCAGTTCTGGCTGCACACGCCCGACAACGTCCTGCGCATGAGCTGCGCGGCCGATCAATCGCGATGGGGCTGATAGGCCCCATCGCGATTAGGCCGCGTCAGTTCGATGCGCTTGTTGTCGGGCGCCGTTAGGCATACTCGGCGATTCCTAGAGAGATGGTGTTCAGCTGATCCAGGCTGCTGTCGTAGGGCGCCCTTTTGCACACGAGCGCCAAGGGCGAGGTCGGTCGGAGGACACTCGGAAGGGGCTACGAGGGGCACACATGTCTCCACGCCCTCACTACGGTGGGCGTCGCCCGCGTAACGGCTCCAGGCCATGGAGTCTCCCTGCGACTCTACCCTGATATGGGGCAGATCCGGGCGGGCATGCTAGCGTGTGTAAAGTCCGTGTGGTCCAAGAGGGGATGTCAAGGCCTGGTATTCGGATCGTATGCCAACCCATAGACGGCGACGACCTCCAGGCCGTCGCGCGCAGCGGAACTTTCGAGGAACCCGGCCTCTCCGCCTGCGACCCGCTCCACGCAAACCGCGATTGTTGGAGCTCGGAGTGCCAGCCCGAAACCTTGAGCCTCTGTTGGGTAGATAAGGCACTTACCCCCCGCGTGATTGACCCAGTCGACCATTTCTTGCGGGCGACCACACGACTCAACCAACTCGTTGAGAGTCATGCGGAGATAGACGGTGCAGGCCTGCATCTTCCCGGAGTCGATGCGAACGATCTCGGCAGAGGTCTTCACGTACGCAGGCCCGCACCCTATCGTGATGAGCGTCAGCAGGGCGGGAAAGCAGGATCTCATCGATGAACTCGCAAGGGTGGGCTCTCTATGTGTGCTCATTGGTGCTCCAGTGTGCCAACGTGGGAGACATATCCTTTGGCAGAAAAGTCGGCAGCCGGTATCTCTTACTTGCGGGGGGAGGGAGGAAGTGGAGCGATAGAGCAACTCGGCAGCATGGAAGCCGTATATAGCGAGGTTTGCAGGTGGGCCAAGGAGCTCAAAGTCGAGCAAAAGAGGACGCGAATAGCGACGTCACCCTCCTACCCGACCAGGAACAGTCGAACCTTGCTTCGTATCTCTCCTAGCGTGGACGCGGTCAGTGGGCCAGTGTGGGTACGCAGGATGTCAATGGTATCGCGGAGGAACCGATGGCGAATTCGCTGACCCATTTGGGCAAGCTGGTCGCGAAAGCCATCAATCACCATTTCGAACTCGGCTGGTATCGCAATAGCTAGCTGTGCATGAGTGGGCTCAAGGGCAGTAATGGCGTGTGTCTCCGGAGCTTGCATCGACACGAAAGTCGCCAGGAAGTCCAAACTCATTGCTGGGGACGCCGCATACCTGCGAAGCCCCGGAAGATCAGCGAGGGAGTCTCGCAAGCGCTTGGCCGGACTGAACGCGAATCGATCGAGTGTGAGCCACCAGTGTTCGTGGCCGACCCCGAGACCCGGCGAACGGCGCCTCTCCATGACACCAATATAGTTCTCGACGTCGTGGGAGATTAGTCGATCGAGTAGCTGATCGTCGATAGATTCGCGCCGCCTGGCTGAGTGATTCTCACGCCAGTATGCGTCCACCGAGACACGAACCCTCTGGTCAGCACCATCGACCTCAGCTTGCAAATCCGTTCGCCGGATACCATGCGCTTCCAACAGGTAATCTGCCAGGTCATCCTCTCGACGCACTGGCCCGAAGAACTCCTCCTTCCAAGCTGCAAATGAGCCTTGGGGCTGGCCAGCAGCGGCATATTCAGCAGCCATTAGGGGGACGCCGCCAACCCAGTAGCCGCGAGCGGTATTGCAGTAGGCTTGTGAGCGCTCGAGGTGAGTCACAACCTCTTCGAGCACGCCCGTTGTCACATGAAACCTAATTCCTATGGTCGCGCATCGACTAAATAGGCGATGGATTCCGCGGTCCACCTCCCCAACGAGCGTCTCGGACACGAGAATCAGAATCACGCCCGCATCGAGCCATATCTCGCTGCCGCCAACGACATGATTCATGGCTCTTTGAACGTCGGCCGTTTGCCTCATGTAGGCAAGAAGGGTGTACGCCGATGACAGGCGAAAGAGGTAGTTCCTGCTTTCGTCTGACGCTCGAGGTGCCAGCGCCCATAACACACCAGACGCAATGGCCTTCACGATGGGGTTTGGTATGCCGACGACTGGAGACTCTGCGAGTATGTCGGCCACGAGCGTCTTGATGCTCCCTTCAGTGGAAGCCAGCTCGAATGTCTTATCGCGGTACGCCTTGACGAACTCCTCGCCCCTCTCCGCGAAGGCTGTCGAGATGGCCTTTCTGATAAAGGCTACCAATGCACTTCGCTTGGCCTGACTTAGCCCGGAATACCATGGCCTGGGGTGGTCCTTTGGAAGGACAGCTGACTCTAGTTCCTCAACGAGGGCCTGAATGTCTTGCGTCAGCGCGTCTGAGCTCGCCAAGAGAGCATGATACGCAGTCTCCTGCTCAAGCCGCTTTTCATCACTCAAATAGTATCTAACGGGCGTTCCGGTGGCGCGCACCGATTGAGAATTCTTCAAACGCACTACGGCAGCCTTCAAGTCTTCTGATAGGCTCGGCATCGGGGCCTTCATCTCCCCTCGCACGCACTGAATCGCTTCATCGATTGTCAATGATGTCTCTTTGGTTGTGCCTTTCAGCGCATAAAGAGCCAGTCCGTCCATGCTGCTCCGAGTCAGCTCGTCGTTGCGCTCACTGTTGTGCTTGAAAGCAACGAGATGCATCGCCGCGAGATCGCGCTCGTAGACTGCAAGACTCGTGGCTCCGCTAGTTGCTCCTCCCCGAATGTTGGGCGCTACGGCTTGCATCAGAGGACGAACGACCACGGGCCCCGCTGGCATTTGGGTGAACGCCGTCAAGAACCAGCTGCGAGCATGCACTTGAAGCATGACGTCATACTCGTGCTCCAACGCTTGCGTGAACGAGCTAAATTCAGCCTCTTTGAGAGGAAGATGGGTCACGTAGATCAATCTGCGAGTTGTGACGCCATTGGCCGCGAGGGTCGCCAAGGTACCAGAGAGCTTCGCCTTCCATGTGCGCTGAGTCGAAATCTGAAACACAGTCGCGATGTTGCCGACCCCGTGCCGAATTACGGCGTCCATCCCACCGTCTCCATTTGGTGCCCGAGTTGGCTCGGCAAGGCAGTACTTGTGTTGCGCGAGGATGAAAGCGATGGCTAGGTCTTCGAAGACCTTCCAATGACTTGCTGAATCGATCGCATCGAGTGCCGCTTGGAACTCTGGGCCGGTTGTCGGGGCGGGGTTAGGCATGCACAGCTCCTCATGTGGGATCATCATCGCATTTCAGGCGTCGAATGCAAGTCAGGATTGGGATGGTGGCAGGCCACCTTCGTGGAAAGGACGAGGGAAGGTGAAGGACGGCGATGGAGTGGGGCTGAAAGGAGGGGGATGAGGGTGGGATGGTTCAAGCCGGGCTTCGGTTGCGCAGACCTGGGCGACGTACGGAGGGTGGATCAAGGACGGTGGAGAGGATGGAGAGGTTGAGTGCGTAGCGCGCGACAACGCCGAGATGAGCCGCGACCAGGTGTGAGAACGGAGCAAAGGACGCCGTGAGCGGAAGAGCGTCGGAGGAAGAAGCGCAAGGGCGTGGGTTGGGTGCTGGTGGAAGTGGTGGCGCCGGAGGAGTTCCGCTCGTGCTGGGGGGGAGGCCTCTGCGAGCGTTGAGCTTTGGCTGCACACGCCCGACAACGTCCTGCGCATGAGCTGCGCGGCCGATCAATCGCGATGGGGCTGATAGGCCCCATCGCGATTAGGCCGCGTCAGTTCGATGCGCTTGTTGTCCCCGCGAAGCCACGCGGGAGTTGGCGCAATGGAGGGAGAGAAGTGCTTGAGGTGATTGCGAGATTTGGGCCTTGAGAGGATGAAGAGCGGTTCCTGGCAGACCGCAGGTGGAGCCTGGCGAGGTGCGGGCGGATGCGGGCGAGGCGGGGTGCGGCGGGGTGGTGGGAGCGGGATTCGTGGCGGGGAGAAGTAGTTGACGCCAGGCAGCCGCCCTACCCTCCGGTGGCTCTAAGACTCCAAAAGGAGTGAGCCACGGGTCTCGGCGGGGCAAATCTCTACAAACGACATTCCGCACACGACAGCCACGGATGGCGAGTCCACCTCGAGATTGAACGATGGCGAGTCCACCCCGGGAATGAACGATGGCGAGTCCACCTCGAGAATGGACGAAAGCAAGCCCACCTCGAGAATGGAGGTGGTGCGTTCAACCCAGCCCCGAGAATCAACGATGGTGAGCGCCACCTGAGAATGGACGACAGTGAGTCCGAGCCAGAGCTCGCGCTCGTGAGGCCGCCCGAGAATGAGCGATGGCCAGTCCAACGCGGGGATGGAAGGTGGCTCTGCTACCGTACGAGTTCGGCGAGAAAGCGCGCGTGCTACAGCGGCCCCCAGCCAAGTTGATCTAATTCTTGCCTGGTCGACCTGCTCGTGATCAGACGCTTGTAGGAGGTCATCGTGCCGAAAGCACTACCCAACGAGCTTCGAGAACGGGCAATGGCGGCCAAGGAAGATGAAGGGCTGTCGATAGATGAGACCGCGGCTCGCTTCATGGTCGGGACGGCGACCATCAAACGCTGGCAGAAGCGGAAGAGGACGACAGGTAGCATCGCGCCACTTGCCATGGGTGGTGCTCGACGCAGCTGGTTCGGGGAGGCTGAGCGGGCGAATCTTGCAGACCTGGTGCAAGAGATGCCCGACGCGACCATCGAAGAGTACCGACTCGCCTACAATACAAAGTTCGGAACGGAGGTGAGCAGCTCCGCCATGCACCGGGCGCTGCAGCGGGCCAAACTCACGCGAAAAAAAAGACGTTAGAAGCTACCGAGGCTCAGAGCGAACGCGTTATCGCCGCACGAGCTGCTTTCCAGAAAAGGCAACCAGAGGTCCCCGCTGATAGCTTCGTCTTTCTCGACCAGACGGGGGTGAACCTCCGAATGATGCGGAGTCATGCCCGAAGCCCTCAGGGGCAACGTGTCGTCGACTATCAGCCCAAGGCCCGCGGAACCAACTACACGGTCATTGGGGCACTCACCAAGGACGGCATCATCGCAGCCCATATGCTCGACGGCAGCATGCGGAAACTCGAGTTCCTGCGCTACCTTGATGAAGAGCTTTTCCCCAAACTCGAGAACAAGGGTCATACGCTCGTCATGGACAACCTCAACATCCATCACTCCGAGGAGGTTAAGGCTTTGGCAATCAAGTACGGCGTGAAGCTCCTGTACGTGCCCCCCTACACGCCCACCCTCAACCCAATCGAAGAGGCTTGGTCCAAACTCAAGGCCTTCCTGCGTAGAACCCGTGCGCGCCTTTCGGTCGCCCTCGTCGAAGCCGTGCGGCTGGGACTCGACAACATCACGACCAAGGATGCCGTCGGCTGGATTCGACACGCCGGGTATCGATTGAGGGAGGGCTCAATATGAGCGAGAACCGCTGTAACACCAAGTCTTCTCATCGTAAATTAGCACGCGCCCGATTCAACACGCACCGCGCTTCAACTGTTCGGCGAGTGCGCATCGGAGCCGAGCGACCGAGGGTCGGCAAGCGGACATCGGCGGGCACCGGGAGGATGAGACCGCACGAGTTCGGCGGGGAAGCAGGCGTGCTAACACCAAGTCTTCTCATCGTAAATTAGCACGGCCCCGATTCTACGAGGACCGCGCGCCAACTGTTCGGCGAGTGCGCATCGGAGACGGGCGACCGAGGGTCGGCAAGCTGACATCGGCGGGCACGGGGAGGATGAGACGGCACGAGTTCGGCGGGGAAGCAGGCGTGCTAACACCAAGTTTTCTCATCGTAAATTAGCACGCCCCCGATTCTACGAGGACGGCGCGCCAACTGTTCAGCGAGTGCGCATCGGAGCCGAGCGACCGAGGGTCGGCAAGCCGACATCGGCAGGTACCGGGAGGATGAGACCAAAGGAGTTCGGCGAGGAGGCACGCGTGCTAACACCAAGTCTTCTCATCGTAAATTAGCACGCCCCCCGATTCAACATGCACCCGAGTGGTTCGCCGAGTGCGCGACGCAGAGCCCCGAATCGAGATGTTCGTGCCAACACCAAGCCTTCTCATCGCAAAGTGGCCCGCGCGACTTGACGTGCGCTTCACGCTGAAGGTCTTCTCGCCGAAAGTGAGGCTCTTGGATTGTCGATCTTCAAGTCCACATCCGAGGTTGCGATCGAACGAGTCCGGCGGGGAAACATGCGTGCTAACACCAAGCCATCTCGTCGGAAATTAGCACGCCATCGATTCCGCGTCCGCTGCGTGCCCACTGCTCGGCGAGTGCGCAACGGAGCCGAATTGCCACATCCGAGAATGAACGACGGCGAGCCCAGTCCGAAGACCGATGGTGAATGGTGGTGAGTCGACCTCGAGAATGAACGACGGCGAGTCGAGCCCGAGGATGGATGATGGTGAGTCCAACCCGAGGACGGCTGATGGTGACTCGAGCCCGAGGACGGATGATGGTGAGTGCACCCCGAGGACAGATGATGGTGAGTCCACCCCGAGGACGGATGATGGTGAGTCCACCCCGAGGATGGATGATGGTGAGTCCAGCTGAGAGGGGAAGAGGCTACGCAGTCAATCCAGCTGCGAACGGAGCAGGCTTCGCGGGACAACGTCCTGCGCATGACCTGCACCGCCGATCAATCGCGACGGGGCTGATAGGCCCCGTCGCGATTAGGCGGTGTCATGGTCTATGCGCTTGTTGTCCCGCGAAGCCGCGCTTGAGTGAGTTTGCGCGCCGAAGGTAGAAATGGAGCGCATGGGTGAGTCGCCAAGGCGTGTAGCTCGAGTCATGAGCGAGGATGGGCGACCCGACCAAAGCACTCACGAAACAGATGGGCTCCGCCCGTTCATGGTTCCGTAGCGGGAAGGATGAGCGGCTCAGTAGCGGGATGACAGCCGTCATGTTGGACAGTGACGCGAACCGGTTCGCCGAAGTCCTCGCCTTCAACTGTGAGTGCAACATCGTAGACGGCCTGATGTTCGGAAGTCCGTGCGCTGCATTTCCAGGTTGCAGTCTCGGACCCGTTTTGACACATGTCGGTCCCCGTGGGAGGGCATGCGCTCCATTGTTCCTCGGTGGACAGCTTGTAGTCCACCCCGACTTCCTGTGTTGGGGAGAAGGTCGTGCACCTAACCTGTATCTCAATAGCTGGAACATACTGTGCGGTGCATGAGCGCGAGTCCGCGCACCCAAGGGGGTGCAGCGAAAGCGCAACGAGCAGACAGAACGCCAAGCCTATTTTGGTGGTCATGTTTGATTCATCCTCAAATGACAGAGAGTCGAGCCGGGGCAGGACGACGGAGAGCCTAGCGGGGGCATGACTGAGAGTCCAGCGGAAGCCGAGCAATAGAGTACAGGGGGCCGCACAAATATGAGGTTCATGGCCTTGCGTGTATTCGTCATCCCGGCGCGGCGGGGCAGGTGCTCTCGATTGTTAGCTCGCGTACAAAGCCCTGGCAAGGCTGGGCAAGTTCGCGAATATCGATCTCGGCCCCGCAACGAGCGGTGTGGAGGATGGGGCTCCGAACGTCGTAGCAGAACGCGAAGCAGCGGTCTGGTGTCTTGCCGAGGTGAAGCTCCCCGGAGAGTCTACAATGGTGAGTCCGCCCGAGGACGTTCGATGGTGAGTCCGCCCGAGGACGTTCGATGGTGAGTCCGCCCGAGGACGTTCGATGGTGAGTCCGCCCGAGAATCTGCGACGGTGTGTCCAACCCGAGAATGAACGGTGGCGAGTCCACCCCGAGGATGGACAGTGGTGGTGAGGCCAGCCCGAGAATGAACGATGGTGAGTCTACCCAGAGAATGGACGATAGCGAGCCCACCCCTGAGAATGGACGACAGTGATTCCGGGCGAGCTCGCGATAGTGAGGCCGCTCGAGAAAGAACGATGGCCAGTCCAAGCTGGGGATGGACGGTCGGGTTGCGACTGTGCGATTCGGCGGGGAAGCGTGCGTGCTAACACCAAGCCTTCTCATCGTAAATTAGCACGCCCCCGATTCAACGCACACTGCGCGCCAACTGTTCAGGGAGTGAACCACGGAGCCGAGCGACCCAGGGTCAACAAGGCGACATCGGCAGGCACCGGGAGGATGAGACTAAACGAGCCCGGCGGGGACGCGTGCGTGCTAACACCACGTCTTCTCCTCGTAAATTAGCCCCCCCGGATTCAACGTGCAGTGCGCGCCAACTGTTCGGCGAGTGCGCAACGGAGACGAACGACCCAAGGTCAATAAGCCGACATCGGGAGGCACGCGCCCAGCCCCTGACGGATGCGACCGAACGAGTCCGGCGGGGAGGCGTGCGTGCTAACACCAAGCCATCTCATCGGAAATTAACACGCCCCCGAATTTTCGCCCGCAGCGTATCGACTGTTCGGCGAGTACGTAACGGAGCCGAACGACCGAAGGTCAGCAAGCCGACATCGGGAGCACGCGCCCCGCCCCTGACGGATGCGATCCAACGAGTCCAGCGGGGAAGCGCGCGTGCTAACACCAAGCCATCTCATCGGAAATTAGCACGCCCCGATTTAGCGTCCGCCGCGTACCGACTGTTAGGGGAGTGCGCAACGGAGCCAAATGACCACGTCCGAGAATGGATGATGTGAGTCCAGTCCGAGGATGGACGGTGGTGAGTCGACCTCGAGAATGAACGATGGCGAGTCCATCCCGAGGATGAACGACGGTGACTCTACCCCAAGGATGGATGATGACGAGTCCACCCCTGGGATGGATGATGATAGCGAGTCCAGCTGACAGCGAACAGGCTTTTGCGGATAGTCCAGCTGAGAACGGAGGAGGCTTCGCGGGACAACGTCCTGCGCATGAGCTGCGCGGCCGATCAATCGCGATGGGGCTGATAGGCCCCATCGCGATTAGGCCGCGTCAGTTCGATGCGCTTGTTGTCCCCGCGAAGCCACGAGGGCATTGGCGCGACGAGGGGAGAGAAGAGCTGGCTGTTTGCAGCGATGGGCGGGCAGGCTAGAGAGCGAGCGGTGCCTGCTGGGTGGAGGACTTCCCTGACAGGCGGCAGCAGGAGCGCTGGAGATGGCAGCAAGTGCCCGGAGTTGTGGGCGTGTGCAGCCAGAGTTCAACGTTGTACCGCGGTCTTCTCCTCCCTGGTGCCACCACGCCCTACCTTCATCGACTCTTGTCAATCCGGCGTCTCCGTTCGTCGACTTCAACGCCCAGTCAGTTTCACCGTCACCGGTCTATAGCTGGGAGTGCAGTCATCGGCATGTGCTTCCAGCCTGAACTCCCCCTCCGTTGACGTCTCTCCAACCTGCGCGCGGACAATGAAACCGCCCGGGAAGCGAGGTCCCACCAGCTCGGCCGGCCGTCCATGTTCCGAGCAAACGAAGGCGGTGACATCGCTTGTTCCCTCAGGGGCGCACACCGTGCCAGTAGCTCCGGGTCGAGAACTGGCGCACGCGGTCCATGCCTCGAGTTCCTCGCGCCTGAATTCCACTTTGACCGTTTCAGGATCGGCGGTCCTGATCGTCCGATCACATTCGAGACTCACAACGAATCCCGTGCTGGTCGTTGCTGGACACTCGTTCCCTTGCTCGCATCCTGGGAGACAGCCGAGAACGCCCAACACCATACAGGTCCGGATGATGAGCAGACCACCCAGGCGGCCATTGGAAATTCGAAACAGACGAGTCCTTCTCACGATACATACCTCCTTATCGCTGAAGTGTAGATGCGCAATCAAACGGAAGCCGATCATGAGTAACCTCCGCGGAAGGAGACTGCAGAATGCGTGCCCAGACGGCAACGCAGCAACGGAAGTGGGTGACAGGCGGTGAGAGTTCAGCACACCGAAGGCCGACAAGCTTGTATACAGGCCAAGCGTACACGAGGTGGCCGTTGTCTATGTACCCTGGCTCAGCTACGGTCAAGGCCGCGATCCGCGGTCCTCCCGTCGTTGCCAAACCTCGGTCCTCGCGGTAAGGGCCGACGCCATGAAATTCGACCCCGACATCTGGCTATTCGCGGAAAACGTGCCTCTTTCACCATTCTACTTGTCGTCGTTCGCGTCCCCGCGGCAGCGCAAGGTCGCATTCGGCAGCGGCCAGCACGACGCCCTAGCCCCACTCCACCCGAGGCCGTCGGACCTCTGAAGCCAACCGCGGATGGACGGTAGTGAGTCCCCCCGGATGGGAGCCGGGATTCAGGGAGCGCTGCTTTGCCTGCGGCGGCTCGATATCAAGAGTGCCAAAACAGCAATCGCGATCCCGGGACCGTTTGGACTGCCAACACAGCCCGTTCCATCCAACGACTCGGGTCCAGAAATGCCCAGGAGTTCCTCAGCCAAGTGCTCGCAGTCCGGCGAGGACGAGGCGGCCTTGCTAAACTCGATTACAGTCGGGAGTGAAATGCTTGCGTGGCAAAGATCAGGTATCACGCCTCCTTGAACCTGTGAGCGTCCGCAGACCGTCGTGGTCAATTGTATCTCGGAGGTATTCGTGGTCGAAAGAGGAACGAAACACCAGTATCCTTGGTACCGCCCTTGGTCATACACGAGGTAGGGGCCAGCCCGAGCCCCTATATCGCGTGAGATCTGGAGCTCAGTACCGGGAAGCCGCTCACCCTCGAAAGGGCCGTTCCAGACAGGGCTGTCGACGTAGAATCGGTTACGACCTTGTTCGGAATCGAAGGTGAAGTGCCCGATAGACACATCGACGAAGTTGTTTAGGCACCAGCACCAACGTGGGTCGAATGGTCGTTCGGACTCGGCTCTCGCACGCTGGTGGGCGAGGAGGAGCAGCAACGCGACAGTGATTCCTCTTGTAGATGAATACCTCAGCATTCGGACCTCCGGACGAGCTTAGAACAGAAGGCGTTGTGCGCGGCCCACATAGCGCGATGCATCCAGAACGCTCTCATGACCGGCAGCACTGGTGAAGAAGGAGCATATGGGGCGTGAGCTGCGAATGCAATGGCCGGCCAGCGTCAGAAGCTATCGGCGGGCGACGGACACGCATGGTTAGTCCACCCGGGAATGGACGGTGGTGAGTCCATCCCGAGATTGGACGGGGTGAGTCACCCCGCGGATGAGAGATGGTGTGGCCCTGAGAATGAGAGATGGGTGCGCCCACCTGAGAATGAACGATGGTGACTCCACCCCGCATGGATGACGGCGAGTCCACCCCGCGCATGGATGACGGCGAGTCCACCCCGCGCATGGATGACGGCGAGTCCTGACGGATGCGAGCCAACGAGTCCAGCGGGCCTAGCGTGCGTGCTAACACCAAGCTATCTCATCGGAAAAATAGCACGCCCCCGATCTAGCGTCCGGGGGTCCCGACTGTTCGGCGAGTGCGCCACGGAACCGAACGACCACGTCCGAGATTGAACGGTGGTGCGTCCAGCCCGAGAATGAACGGTGGTGCGTCCAGCCCGAGAATGAACGACGTTGAGTCCGCTCCGAGAATGAACACGATGGTGAGTCCACCCCGAGGATGGATGATGACGAGTCCACCCCGAGCATGGATGATGACGAGTCCACCCCGAGCATGGATGATGAAGAGTCCACCTGGAGCATGGATGATGACGAGTTTACCCCGAGGATCGACGAGGATGGGGAGTCCACCCCGAGGATGGATGATCGAGTCCAGCCCGAGGATGGACGATGATAGGGAGTCCAGCTGACAGCGAACAGGCTTCGCGGACAGTCCAGCTGAGAACGGAGGAGGCTTCGCGGGACAACGTCCTGCGCATGACCTGCACCGCCGATCAATCGCGGGGGCGCATCGCCCCCGCGATTAGGCGGTGTCATGGTCGATGCGCTTGTTGTCGGGCGCCGGCCCTAGGCCCACGAGGCCGAGTTCGGGAGGGTTGTTGTGCGCCGCTGCCATCCGTTGCTCTTCGATCGCTCTGCGTTCACCAAAGACTGGCGGCAGAGCACAGCGAAGCTGACAACCTTCGTCGCGACGCGACGTCACGCCTGAGAAGTGCGTGAGCCCTGACCTATACACCACAGACTTCCACAAACTCTTCAATCTTGTCGCGAATGTGCTCCATGAGCTCGATTCTAGCCCAGCCCAAGGTGTCGTCACCAGTGTTGACCGGAATGCTCGGATTCCAGATCGTAAAGTCAGCAGTCAGCGAGTCTGCCATCGGCATCTGTTTCATGCCATCGAACACTTCGAAGAGCAGATTGGGCATGGCAACGGGACCCAATGCGTTTGACCATTCCTCTCCAGCTGTGAGCCACGCGCTGAGTCGCGGATCGAAACCACCACTAGAGGTTGTTTGCTCAGCGGCCTCAGCTACGACCGCATTCCGATACTCGTCGAAAGTTGTACGTAGCGCTGATTGCAGGACTGCGTCGATCCACGCGTCCGAAATCGCGTCAGTCTTTGGCGCTGCAGAAAGCAGAGCGGCGTATATGAATCCGGGATCTCTTTGAGCGGCAAGAGCCTGAACCCGCCCTCCCCAGCGCGCTCGCCACTGATCAGGTGTAACGAGACGGTCGACAAGCGTTCTTGGAAAGTTCAGCGCAAGTCCAGCGAGGGCTGCCGCCTGGGGCAGCGCATCGGAAATCAGGCTCACTTTCCATTGATTAGCTGCCATATGCAGAGCGACCGTGTAGACCAGCATCCTTGGGTCGTAGACCTGCGACTGAAACTCAGCAAGCCATCGCTTGGGATCGGCGGGTGTCTTCTCGCCGAGGTTCTGAGCCTCTCTTGCAATCCAAAGTCCTTCCGCATTCATCGCTCGCAGTTCAGCCAAGGAAGCAGCGGACACAGGCATCCGCTCGATCAAATCTCGGTCACTGTCGTCGGTCGCATCGCTAGGAACCGAGAAACGGACCATCATCAGCGGATGATCCTCACTCTGTCGACCCAATGAGTCGAATCGCAAGCCCGTGGATATGCTCCACTTCCATGGCGGTCGGGCGCCGCTACCCCCACCCTGCATTCGGAAGTAGGAATGAGACGTCGCGAGAGCCATTTGGCGACGAGCATCAACTATGTTGGGAAATTGCCTCAGGTCCTGCGACTCCCTTGCAACCACCGCGCGGAAGTAAGTGGCGAGGAGGCGTCGTCCCCAAAGTGAGCCGACATGATCTAGCCAATGTGTATACTCGTGTGCCGCCAACGGAAGGACACTGTTGCGTGCGGGCGTAGCGCCGTGCTTCAGCGCATTCAGTTGAAGGTCCTCGACGCTGTCGAGTGCGACCGTTACGAGATCGAAATGGTAGCTTGCCAGCGTCTTCAGATTATAGAAAGGATGCCATTTCGAGGGCCGTTTGAGTTGATGAGGCATGTTACTATATCCTCAGGTCGCTCGCGCCGCTGAAGTTGGTTGGCTACCGGTGGCAGACCCGACGAGTGAACCTCTTGTCCAGAGCCGAAAGCGGGCGCGCGCGATGTCGCTATACGCGAGAACTTGGTTGAATGCGACGGGAATTGTCAGTCCCTGCAAGAAGTGGCATGCAAACAACGCCTGAGCGAAGAGGCTTGCGACCCCGGCGTGAACTGCCGAGAACGGAGCAAGGACGTGATCCACCGCGCGGGCCTTAGACAATTGCTTCGCGAACTCAGCCGTGCCCGTGCGGCATGCGAGGCAAACGATTGTCAGTTTTGATTGAGTTGCCGACCCGAGGCCAAGGTCCTCGATTAGGGAGTCGGCACCCAATTCCAGATCCTCGGCGCCGAGAACGAAGCCCGTTTCGGAGGCATGGCCCGAGAGAACTACCATCGAAGCCGGGCCGCTCTCCGTCTCCCACAGCTTGCGCACTTCTGCCCGGGTTCGAACCTTGTACAAAACGACCGCTTGCGGTGGAAGCAAGAGAGTCAAATATTGAATTAGGCTCTTGTTGAGCGGATCAATGGTTGGGGCCTCGGAAACGAAGTCTCCGAAGGCTATGAGGACGACTCGTAGGGACCGCCGAATTCTCTTATGGGATATCTTCCTTGGGTCTCCGCCCTCAACAAACACCTTCGATCCGTCGACCGCGGAGATCTTGCGTTCGACCCATGGATACAGGGTCGCTGGGTCGCCAGTGAAGCGTGCTGGTACCCAGACTGTCTCTCCGACTACGTAAGGTATCGCAGGAATGGGGACGATACCCGGAAGGTCCTGCTCTTCTGGTTCCTCTCCGGCCAAGGCCGATTCGTCGAATTCGAAAATCGAATCTACCGGCGCGGGACGCCTATCGATCTCCTCTTCTGTATACTCGAGAGCAGCGGAAGTCTGTTGGGGGATCGAGTTTGTCATAGTGCTCGGCTCGGGTTGTCGATTGGACTGCTTGCCAAGCGTATCGAGGCTGGCGACATCGGTCAATGCCCGGCGAGGAGTGAGTCAGACCGAGAGTTCTGACACGTGGGCAAGCTTGTTCGAACCGTCAGAGGCGGGGGAATGAGTTCGGGACTGGAAGGCTGACCCCTGATCGCTGAGAGCCGACCAAGTGTAGCTAGAACGGCGCGTCAACGGTTGGCGGGTTTGCCAGTACCGGCCGCTTGTTGTCGGGCGCCGTTCTAGCTCGGAGTGCTCAAGCTGCGGCGGCGACAAGGCCGACGAATCTCGTTGCTGTACGCCTTCATGGCCAGGCACTACCAGCTGGGCGGTCGCCGCTCTACCAGCGGTTGTCGCAGGTAGCCTGCGTCTTCCTTGTGTGCCGCTATCGCGAAGGGTCGGTACACTTCTTGAAGTCCTGCAGGTCGGAAACAACTTCTACCTTTCCCCAAGAGCTGTCGAGGTAGTTCGCGGAGGTGCGCGGCAGTCTGATGTGGAAATTTCGCCAAGTACCATGCCCAGGTAGGGCTAGGGAGGTTGCGAACTCCCAGTTTACAGGACCCGAGAGTTCGAATGCGTCATGCAAGACAGGGCAGAACCCCTCGCTCCTTGTGGTTTGAACTGGAAAGACCCAGTTCTGAGCCATTGCATTGTTGGTTTTTCCGACAGCACGAGTGGAGGGGTAGACGACCGCGTCCGTCTCAGGCCAGCCGTCCATTTCCCCCCGCCGCCGGGAGACAATTGCTTCGAGCAGCATCTGAGGCACAATGTACTCTTGGACAAAACCGTTCAAGCGGCCGCGACGCCGGCGAATCAGGCAAGCTGCGAATAGAGGCCATAGAATCATCATCTCCGCTATGCTCAAGGGCACGTCATGCCGTAGGCGTTCGGTAGAGTTCCTGCGTCGATCATCCGCGGCCTGACGATGCTGAGCGTCCTGCGGGAACTGGGGTATGACGAGAGTACGAAGTTCGACAATTGCTCGGAACTGTGATGCCCAGATCCCTGCCATCGGAGGTCGGCCCAATTCTTCCCAACACGCGAACAGAGACCGGCCGAGATACAAACAAGGAAGTCCCGGTAAGCTGAAGCGCTGTAGACCAGTGCGGTCCCTAAGTTGAAACGGGATATGAAATAGGTCTGACCGTCTGATATCGGCGCTCGGGTCAGCAATGCGGATGCGGTAGAGTGCGGGGCAGTTGAAGTCTGCAACCCGCGTCCGATCCAGCGGTTCGACGCCGGGTGCCCATCTGACGACAGACTTGTTGATGAGAGGGAGCGCTCGGCTCAGCGCGGCGCGGAAACTCGAAAAGGCTCTGTGCCAGGTCCCATGCAGTTGAGCTTGGACGGTGCGAACGAGACCGTCAGCTAGGAAACGAATATCGTCGACTTTGGACTTCAATCCTAGGGTCGCCTCCTTGTCAGGAAGGGCGATAATTCCGTCGACGTAGTCTTTGAAGGTAGACTGCATCTGAGTCGGCAAGTCATCTGTTCCGTCCAGCGGTAGACGGAACCGCTTGTCGGAGAGCAGATCAATAAGTAGGTCGTCGCCATCCATGCGGCGTGTAGTATCAGGTCTGCGTCGCTTCATCAAGGCGACCGAGCGAATGCGATAGTTGGGATACGTGAACTCGAGTTCGACGAGAGCGACTCGATGTCTGTTCGAGCTGAGGGCTCAAGCTACCGGGTCTGAGCTTCTGGCATCGAGGCCTTCGGGTGGGTGCCCGTCATGGCTCCACAGAGCGTCGACCTCTCGAGGGGAAGGCGCGTTGAGCGGCGACCAGTTTTGACTGCCCTTGCCGGACAACGTGCTGCGCATGACCTGCGGCGAGAGAGCGTCGACCTCGCGGGGGGAGCCGCGTTGAGCAGGCGTCCAGCTCCGGCTGCCCACGCCCGACAACGTCCTGCGCATGAGCTGCGCGGCCGATCAATCGCGATGGGGCTGATAGGCCCCATCGCGATTAGGCCGCGTCAGTTCGATGCGCTTGTTGTCCGGCGCCCATTGGATGGGCTTTGGGTGGGCGTGAGAGCCGCTCTGCAAGCCGTCGAGAGGGACCTCTGGGCCCTATGCGATATATAGGAATCTGGTGGTCAGGGAGGAGGCTGAAGGCGAGCGAGCGGTGACGGCTTTCGGTCCTCGACGAGGGGGTTCTTGGAAGTTGGGTGGTCTCGAGGCGACTTTGACGGGCCTTCAGAGAGAAGAATTGGCATTCGGAGGGGGCGCTGACCCGACTCCGGACGGACCAGTCCCTTACGGCCGCTCGCGAGGCCATGAGGACGAGGTGGGATTCAGAGCGGTGTGTGAGCTGCACTACGACGGTGGCTCCGGCGAGATTACCCCCCACCCGCGTGGCGTCAGCGGAGGCAGCTTCGCTCCTGCGCGGAAGTGCGCGACGACGACTCGCGTCCCGGCGCAGTGCGGGCACTTGAGCCAGTGGGGTACCTCGAGGTCAGCGGAGGGCACATCCCCGTCAGCACGCGCTGCTACTGGGGCGGCGGCCGGTGCCGGGGGGGCTGACCCGAGAAGGAGCGCGCGCAGAGCTCGAAGCTGTTCACGACACCTCCGACGCCACAGACCACAGTAGTGAACCCGGTGCACACCGCTGGGCCATACGTGTTGCAGAAACCGACGAAGGAACTCGTGTCCAGACAACCGCATCGTGCGCCAGGTCCGGTCGCCACTCTTCTGGTACCGGAACACCACATCCTCGTCCGTCATGGACTCGAGGCGATACTCCGACAACGGCCCGCAGTGAAGCGGACGACTGAGGTACTCAAGCAACGCCGGAGTGCCGTGGTGGGGAAGCTCGAGGTAGACTTGCCAGTCCTTCTTGAGCACGGCCTCGGGGACACTGAGGTCCTTCACCGCTGACTTCATCAGCGAAAGTACCCGAGACCGGAACCTGGCACCAAGGGCGCGCGTTGGGGCAAGTGTCTCGGACTTCGAGGCCTTCCAATTCCCCTCCCCGTCCAAACCGCCAGCCGAAACCAGACAGTGAACATGGAGGTGATACACGAGTGTATTCGAAGACGTGTGCAGCGACGTCATCACCGCCGGCGTCGCACCCAGGTTCTCAGGCAACTTCCCGATGGAGACCAGGGCCTGCCCGGCCGCCTTCATCAACAATGGATAGAGCTTCCGCTGCTCGTCACGAACGATGGCGTTCAGCTCCTGCGGCACCGTGAAAACCACATGGAAGTACGGCACTGGGAGGACTTCCTCGTGCCGAGCTGCAACCCATTTCGCTGACGCCTCCCTCATGCACTTCGGACACGAGCGATGATTGCACGAGTTGAACGCATACCCCTGCTCACCCTCACACGTCGCGCACTCCAGAACATGACCGCCAAGAGCAGGCGTGCGGCACTTCTCGATCATCCGCATCGCAGTCCGATGCTCCTCTGGCAAACTCCCACGCATGCGCGAACGGTACCTCGCACCAAACCGCCGAAGAACGTCAGCAAGAGACAGGGAGATGGCTGAGGTCGAAGGGCTCGATTGCGGCAAGATGTTCAGGTCCCTGAGTTGGAGGACCCGAGCTCGTGCCAAAAACCATGCCAGCCATGAAGACCGCATCACGCCTACGTGAAGCCAACCCCAAACTGTCCCATAGCTGTCCCAAACCGTCCCAAACCGTCCCAAAGTGTCGCACGGATGGGACAGAAGGGGCTGAGGGCAAGGCGCCAAGCGGTCGGGAAGGCTCCCAGGAGGACCACAACGACGCGCCGCGACCTCAAGAGCGACATCCAGCCCAGAGACGAACGTCCGCCGACAGGAGCGCCGGACGAGAGCGTCGGTGACCGAGGCGTCAACGTCGGGCAGGACCTCCAGAGCGACATTCAACCCCAGAGGGAGAGATGCCGACAAGCGCAGAAAGGAGCGACGGCGACAGAGCCGAGGCGTCAACGTCGCGCTGCGCGACCTCCAGAACGCCATCAACCTCAGAGGGGAGCGTCTCCCGAGAAGACGGTTAGCGCCGATGAAGGAAGGGGTGGGGAGATACCAGGCGCGGGGCGTCGCTGAAGTGCAACCAGTTCTGAGTGCGCACGCCGGACAACGTCCTGCGCATGAGCTGCGCGGCCGATCAATCGCGATGGGGCTGATAGGCCCCATCGCGATTAGGCCGCGTCAGTTCGATGCGCTTGTTGTCCCCGCACGTCTGAAGTCGCTAGCGCCTCGACTCCAGCTGATTGGGCGTCGGGGTCCTGCGGTGAGTGCGGTGGCCAAGAAAGGCCTGTCCTCGAGACGACGGCGAATGCTCGCAGACCCTTGCCAGTGGCGGTCGAGGCGACCTACTGCATTTTATATGTTCTGCCCCCTCGCAGGCCCCTCTGAGGGGAGCCGAATCGCCTCCTTTTCGGGTCAAAGAGGCCTCGGTTTCGGGTCCGTAGAGCAGTCTGATTGGCAGACTGGAGGACTCGTGGCGCGTGGAACGCTCCCGACGCTCGAAATCGGTCGTGGAGTGGCTTGCGCTGGCGTTCACAGGGCAGATCTCTGCGAGACGACCACACGTTCGTGCGTGAGGTCGTGACGGGATACGGGATACTCGGAAGGGCCGTCGCTTCGCCATCAGGGAGGGTCTATCCCGGGTAGTGTGCCCTGCAGCGGGTCCACCAGGGGTGGTGGGGTGGTTCCAGCCTTGAAGCGAGCCACGATGAACCGCTCCGCCTGGCAGTGAGGGCAGCGACGCCACGGAGGTAGGACGGGCTCAGGGGGTAGCAGCGGTTTCGGTTCCCCGACCGCAGGAGGTGGCTCGACTTGCATGGCTGCCAGGAGTCGCTGCCTGAGTGCACGAAGCTCCGCCCGACACTTCCGACTCCACAAGCCAGCGTAGCGCACCTTGTGCACCCGGTCGGGCCAAACATGCTGCAGGAAGCGACGAAGGAACTCGTGGCCGTCCACGCACATCGTCTTGGCCTTCGTGCGGTCCTTGTCCCGATACTTGAACACGACATGGGTCTCGGTCACAGACACGATGCGGTGGTCACTCATCGGGCCGCGGTGAACCGAGCGACCCAGATACCGAAGCACCGTCTCCGCCCCGTGCTGCGGTACCTCGAGATGCACCTTCCACGCGAGGTCGAACACCCCGTCCGGCAGCGCAACGTCCGGGACTGCGGCCTTCATCATCGAACCGACCTTGTCCCGGAAAGCCTTGCCAAGCGCGCTCTCTGACCCCAGGCGCGAGTCCTTCGCGTCATGCCACTCGCCCTCTGCATCGACCGACCCCGCGGGGACAAGGCAGTGCACGTGAAGGTGGTACGCCAGCGCACTCGACGACGTGTGCAGCGTCGACATCACCCCTACCCTACCCCCCAGGTTGTCAGGCGCGGCCGCAACTGCCAGAAGCGAGTTACCCGCCGCCTGCATCAGCACTGGATACAGCTCCCCTTGATGACTCCGCACCACGCCGTTCAGCCCCTCCGGCACCGTGTACACCACGTGGAAGTAAGGAACCGGCAACAGCTCACTCCGCCGAGCGCCAAGCCACGCATCACAGTCCTCCGACATGCAGCGAGGGCAAGAACGGTGGCCGCACGAGTGGTAGGTGTAGTCCTGCACCTTGCAGTTGCCGCACTCGACCACGTGACCGCCAAGCGCGACCGTTCGACACTGAGAGAGGAGGCGAAGCGCCTTGCGATGCGACAGGGGTAACCCCTTGCCATTCTTCGCGATGTAGCTGGGCGCGAACTGCCGAATCACCCCCTGAACGGATGGAGAGATGAGCCGTGTAGGTTCCGTGTGCATAACCGGGTTCTCGTGTTGGGAAACGCGAACCCATGAGCAAGAGCCGGGCCAACCTCAGCCCCTTGAAAACACGCAGCTATTTCTCGCGAAAGTGTCCCGCAACTGTCCCAAGTGTGCCAGGTGTCTCTCCGATTGGGACACTCTGGCGACCTCAACCGCGAGGCTCGAGGAGCAACCCTGCGAGGGGGATGCGCCCCAGTGAGCAACGGGAGGCGTAGGGCCAGGAACCGAACCGGCATCGGGGGCTTGAGGGATGCACGTCCCTCCAGAAGCGAGTCAGGCGAGGAGGGCAAGGAGACGACAGGGGCCTGCAGGCGGAGCAGCGGCCTTGAGGGATGCGGGGCGCTCTCGGAGGAAGGCGGTGAGGAAGGCGAGGGAACGAGCAGGCCTCGTGCGGGACAACGTCCTGCGCATGAGCTGCGAAGCCGATCAATCGCGACGGGGCTGATAGGCCCCGTCGCGATTAGGCTTCGTCAGTTCGATGCGCTTGTTGTCCCCGCGAAGCCACGCGGGCATTGGCGCGATGAAGGGAGAGAAGTGCTTGAGGTGACTGCTAGATTTTGGTCTTGAGTGGATAGGTAGCGGTTCCTGGCAGACCGCATGTGGAGCCTGGCGAGGTGCGGTCGGATGCTGGCGAGGCGGAGTGCGGCAGGGTGCTGGGAGCGGGAGTCGTGGCGAGGAGTGTGCCGCCCTACCCTCCGGTGGCTCAAGACTCCACGAGGATTGAGCCATCCGGTCTCGGCGGGGCAAATCTCTACAAACGACATTCCGCACACTACAGCCACGGATACGGAGTGGGCGTCAAGGTCGAACTGTGAGTCAACCCGGGGCCGCCGGACCACGAATCCACCCGAGGATCGACGGTGGTGTGTTCACCCCGAGAATGGACGACAGTGAGTCCATCTCGAGAATGGACGACAGTGAGTCCACCTCGAGAATGGACGACAGTGAGTCCACCCCAGCCCCGAGAATCAACGACAGTGAGCCCCCCTGAGAATGGACGACAGTGAGTCCGGGCGAGAGCTCGCGATGGTGAGGCCGGCCGAGAATGAACGATGGCCAGTCCAACCCGGGGATGGATGGTGGAGTTGCGACCGAACGAGTCCGGCGGGGAGGCGTGCGTGCTAACACCAAGCCATCTCATCGTAAATTAGCACGCCCCCGATTCAACGTGCACCGCGCGCCAACTGTTCAGCGAGTGCGCAACGGAGCCGAGCGCCCCAGGGGCAGCAAGCCGACATCAGCAGGCAACCGGGAGGATGAGACTGAAGTTTTGACGCCCCAGTCGCGGGCGCGCAGGGCGTCGTCGGCATCGGCTATCCCGCAGACCTCTGCTGCATCGCACACGGCCCCCGCCTCGTTGCGCCGTGAGCAGGCCCCAGAGGTCATCATCCGGATCGCCCCTCCGAACACCCCGACTCTGACCAGCACGACAATCGTCCACGGCCTTCACCGTCCGCTCGGAATCACTGCACTTCCACCTCGGAATGGCGGCTTCCACGTGTAGTGAACGCAGGTCCTGCATCGGTTCGGCTTTCCTGCTCTCCGCTGGGCTCGACCTCGGTTGCAGGGAAGCCGGCTCCCACGTGCGGTAAGCCTCATCCCCCCGCGGAAACTTCATGTTGGCGGGCGAAAGCACACAGATGCACCTCGAAGAAGACCACCTCCTACATGTGGAGGTCGGCCTCTCCCCATCCCCTTCTCACTCTCCACATCGTGAGTGGCCCCGCGCACAGGTCCTCCTCCATCGCGCCCTAAGATCAATCCGCTGCCATCCGCAACTTCGCCTCCCGCCGCCTCGCTCCCGCGCATCTCTCCGAAGGCCTCGCCCCCTCAGCTCCACTTCCGTCCGCGCAGCCCATCCCCTCGCCAACCATCCCCCCTGACGCCAATGACCACAACACCCTTGACCCCTAGAAATGGTTTCCATAGAGTCCCCTCGTGACCACCAAGTACCGCTTCCGGAACAAATTCCGACTCGAAGTCCGAGAGCGCGACCACGCACCAGCTCATGTCCACCTCACGGGAGGTGGCTTCGATGTCCTCATCATGCTCGACACACTGCAATCCGAAGGCATCTGGCCACCTGGTCTCAAGACTGAAGTCCTCGAATGGGTTGAACTCAACCGAGAAGAGCTTATGAAGGAGTGGAAAAAATGGCACAAATGACCCGCCCTCGGCTCAGCGCCGTGAGACCTCTCAAGAACTTCCGAGTGAAGCTCACTTTCATCGATGGCTCGGTCCGTGAGGTCGACTTCAGACCACTCTTCGATGAGTCACCTGGACTCGCACCGCTCACAGATCCGACCGCTTTCAGCAAGGCATGTCTGGGCGAGGATGAGGGCTGGACCGTTGAGTGGCCCGAGCTCGATATCCAGATCGGCGCCGATACCCTCTGGCTGGATGCTCAAGCCCAATCTGCACCCGACGAGAACACCAGAATCTTCGCACGCTGGCGGGCTCGTAACGGCCTCTCTCTCCCCAAAGCCGCCGAAGCCCTCGGCATGACCACGAGGACCATGAGCGCCTACGGGACCGGTAAGCGGCCGGTGCCGAGATACATCGCGCTCGCCGTAAAGGGCTGGGAAGCCGAACACCGAACGAAAGCAGAGTCGCGCTGAGACCAACGCAATCGGGCCAGTTCCCCGGGTCCATCCCACCTCGTCTATCTCCTCGGGCACGTCGGTCTCACCTACAAGGCCCCCAGCCGATTCCGTCTCGACCTACACGGCCTGGTCTCAGACCGGTGGCCCCACAGGGGCGCACAACAAGCGCATGCAACGGACACGGCCTAATCGCGATGGTGCCTATCAGCCTCATCGCGATTGATCGGCCGCGCCGCTGATGCGCAAGAGGCACGCGCCCGGCCCCTGACGGATGCGACCCAAGGAATCCGGCGAGGAGGTATGCGTGCTACAGCGGTTCTCGCTCATATTGAGCCCTCCCTCAATCGATACCCGGCGTGTCGAA
Source organism: uncultured Myxococcia bacterium (assembly GCA_942493285.1). Taxonomy (GTDB): domain Bacteria; phylum Myxococcota_A; class UBA9042; order PHBI01; family PHBI01; genus WYBB01. Next base: position 1,358,184 of record OW818691.1, on the reverse strand, counting down.
TCCAGCCGACGGCATCCTTGGTCGTGATGTTGTCGAGTCCCAGCCGCACGGCTTCGACGAGGGCGACCGAAAGGCGCGCACGGGTTCTACGCAGGAAGGCCTTGAGTTTGGACCAAGCCTCTTCGATTGGGTTGAGGGTGGGCGTGTAGGGGGGCACGTACAGGAGCTTCACGCCGTACTTGATTGCCAAAGCCTTAACCTCCTCGGAGTGATGGATGTTGAGGTTGTCCATGACGAGCGTATGACCCTTGTTCTCGAGTTTGGGGAAAAGCTCTTCATCAAGGTAGCGCAGGAACTCGAGTTTCCGCATGCTGCCGTCGAGCATATGGGCTGCGATGATGCCGTCCTTGGTGAGTGCCCCAATGACCGTGTAGTTGGTTCCGCGGGCCTTGGGCTGATAGTCGACGACACGTTGCCCCTGAGGGCTTCGGGCATGACTCCGCATCATTCGGAGGTTCACCCCCGTCTGGTCGAGAAAGACGAAGCTATCAGCGGGGACCTCTGGTTGCCTTTTCTGGAAAGCAGCTCGTGCGGCGATAACGCGTTCGCTCTGAGCCTCGGTAGCTTCTAACGTCTTTTTTTTCGCGTGAGTTTGGCCCGCTGCAGCGCCCGGTGCATGGCGGAGCTGCTCACCTCCGTTCCGAACTTTGTATTGTAGGCGAGTCGGTACTCTTCGATGGTCGCGTCGGGCATCTCTTGCACCAGGTCTGCAAGATTCGCCCGCTCAGCCTCCCCGAACCAGCTGCGTCGAGCACCACCCATGGCAAGTGGCGCGATGCTACCTGTCGTCCTCTTCCGCTTCTGCCAGCGTTTGATGGTCGCCGTCCCGACCATGAAGCGAGCCGCGGTCTCATCTATCGACAGCCCTTCATCTTCCTTGGCCGCCATTGCCCGTTCTCGAAGCTCGTTGGGTAGTGCTTTCGGCACGATGACCTCCTACAAGCGTCTGATCACGAGCAGGTCGACCAGGCAAGAATTAGATCAACTTGGCTGGGGGCCGCTGTAACACCAAGCCATCTCATCGGAAATTAGCGCGCCCCCGATACAGCGCCCGCCGCGTACCGACTGTTCGGCGAGTGCGCAACGGAGCCGAATTGCCACATCCGAGAATGAACGACGGCGAGCCCAATCCGAGGATGGAAGGTGGTGAGTCGACCTCGAGAATGAACGACCGGTGAGTCGACCTCGAGAACGAACGACGGCGAGTCGACCTCGAGAATGAACGACAGCGAGTCCGGCCCGAGGATGGATGACGGTGAGTCCAGCCCGAGGATGGATGATGGTGAGTCCAGCCCGAGGATGGATGATGGTGAGCCCAACTGAGAGCGGAAAGGGCTTCGCGGACAGTCCAGCTGAGAACGGAGCAGGCTTCGCGGGACAACGTCCTGCGCATGAGCTGCGCGGCCGATCAATCGCGATGGGGCTGATAGGCCCCATCGCGATTAGGCCGCGTCAGTTCGATGCGCTTGTTGTCCCGCCGGGCCGCGTTAGCTCGCGATGGCGCGCAGAGGGATGCGTCACGCATAACAGGCCGATTCGAATCGACGACTCGGGTTGGAAAGAGATGATAGCGGAGACCGTAGACGGGCTCGCATGGGGCGACGAGGGCGCGCTTGGCAGTGTCGACAGGGTTGATTCCCCTACCCCACCTCCCGAGCCCGATGAACGGTCGTTGAATCGCCAGCACTGCTCGGCGCAGCCCGGACCATGCTCCGCCAAACCTCGTACGACTGCTTCCCGAGCCCGGTTGCGTCCCCCCCAGAAAGCAGAGAGAGTCCAACCAGGGCCGTGGGCGATTGGGCCGGGCCGGGCCGGACAACTACGGGCCGTGCCCCCTGGGATGACGACCAGGCCCGGTTAACGATTGCGGCTCTGTCTCCTCGCAACCCGCATCAGGGCTTTGCTCAAAGGCATGAACCCCTTCTCGACGTTTCCCATCGACCCAGCGGTCGCCTTGCCTGACCGAACGCTTTCCACTTGTTGTAGAGGGCTCGGCTTTCGCCGGCCTCACCGAGCCAGAACAAAAAACTGGCATCCTCTCTCATTGCCGACGATAATTTGGAACGTGGCTCGGACGTGCCGGGACCAAGCGAGGTGCAACGATGCTACTTCAGTTTGCCATTGAGAACTACCGCTCGTTTCGAGAGGAAGCGCTGTTCAGCCTCGCGCCTGCGAAGACTTCGGATCGCTCTGAGTCGCCAGGCAAGCCACTCCCTCTGGCCCTAATCTACGGCGCAAATGCATCCGGAAAGAGCAATTTCGTCAGGGCGCTCCGCCTCCTCAGCAATGCAGCGCGTCGTGGTGTGCGCGTCGGCTCCCGATTGGAATACAACCCGTTTCGAATGAGTCCGGAATGCAGTCGACGGCCAACTCGGATGGAGGTCGTCGCCAAGATTGACGATGGAATCTGGACATATGGCCTCGCATTTGACCCGGACGGAATTGTCGAAGAGTGGTGTTTGCAACAAGTCGGGGGAAACGAGCGTGTGCTGTTTGATAGAAGGCGTCAAGAGATCAGCTTTGGACAGCACCTCGCATCTAGTCAAGAACGAACTGCCTTTCTAAACCACGTTGCGACCGGAACACGTCACGAACAGCCGTTCTTGGCAGAGTCAATTGCACGAAACGTGACTGAACTGTCTGCGCTCGGAGCCTGGTTCGGCCTCCTGAAGTTTGACTATCCTGGCGCACTCTACACCCATCAGCGAATCGCGCGGCGCCTCAAGACTACAAAACAGGTCGAACTCGCTCTTCGAGACCTCAACGCAATCGGACTGGCAGTTGAAAGCCTAAGATTACGCGAGCTTGACGGCTTCTTTCGGCCGAGTGAGAATCGCCATCTCGTCGAAATCTCCCGGAGGGCGGACAACGGTGAGCTCGTCACTTTCGACCTATTTGAGGAATCTCGAGGGACGCGCAGATACCTTGAGCTCACCAGCACTCTGGGCCTCTCTGAGAAGAGTACGAGTGAGGGTCCGCCGATCTTCGTGGTAGACGAACTCGATCGGAGTCTGCACGCATTGCTGGTACGCCACATGTTGCGCGAACATCTTGCCGCACAAGTTTCGACGCCATCCCAATTGGTGGCGACCACCCACGATACTAGCCTGTTGGACCTGGACCTCGTAGATCCCGAGATGATCTGGTTCGTCGATCGAGACAGGAGCTCGGCAAGTACGCTGTACTCGCTGTCCGACTATCCTCCAGAGCAGATCACCAGTCTCGCCCCGCACCTCGAAAGGGCATACCTCCAAAGACGATTCGGTGGCACTCCTCCTCTTCCACGGCTTGGAGAAGAGAAATGACCTCTCGACCGCGAGGCCTTCGCGCAAGGCCGTCCACACACCGCGACGCACGCCTATTCATCATCGCAACCGAGGGTGAAAAGAGTGAGCCGGCGTACTTCGAGGCGCTCGATCGGCTTGGCATAGTGGACGCAGACCGCTTTCTGCTGGTCATACTTAGAAGCACAGAGGGGAATTCTGCGCCCACCCATGTTGTCGACAGGTTGTCGCAAGAGGCGTCAAAGCACCAGCTGATGCCGCTCGACGAGAAGTGGGTGGTGGTTGATACAGACCGATGGCAGACGAATCTCGTCGAGGCATCACAGCTTGCGACGCAGAGAGGTATTCAGCTTGCCGTCAGCAATCCTTGCTGGGAAGTGTGGCTGCTCCAACACCTTGACGCTCCCCCCGTGCCGCTCCCAACGGCTTGCAATGAATGCGAACGCTCCCTTCGGGTCCTTCTCGGAGGCTACTCCAAGCAAGATGCACCCGCCGGACTCATCACCTCCGAGAGCGTAGCTCGGGCGACAGGACGATGTCGTCGGATTAGCGCGGTAGATCGGTGGCCTCAATCGCCTGGCTCGCACGTCGGAGAGCTCCTCGCTGCACTGCGAGTAGGCTAGTTTCCCGCGAAGCGCTGGTCCGTTGTGCTTCCGCGACAATGCCTCGCTACCGCAGGGCGGCGGCACAAAATGTCAGTGCAGTCGGACACAACCATGGGCCCAGCCGAGGCGGTCCGCGAAAGCATGCCGCTGGAGGTGCAAGACTCTGAGTTCATCCGGGGTCGAACGCGAAATCGTCCCGAGGGACCGATGCGAGAGTCGAGTGGACGCGGAGGGGGCTCGGCGAAAGCGTCCCGAGGGACCGATGCAAGAGTCGAGTGGACGCGGCGGGGGTTCGGCGGAGAGTCGAGCGAACGCGGAGGAGGGCTCGGCGGGACAACGTCCTGCGCATGAGCTGCGCGGCCGATCAATCGCGATGGGGCTGATAGGCCCCATCGCGATTAGGCCGCGTCAGTTCGATGCGCTTGTTGTCCCGCCGGGCCGCGTTGGCCCACGATGGGGCGTTGAGGGAGGCGCACGTGCATCAGCGTAGGGGTGTCAGCGCCGCTTGATTGGAGAGAAGGCGCTGCCGTGCTCAGCGGGTCCGAAACCGGATGAGTTCCGGCAGACGCGTTACCGACGCGACGCGGATCGATTTCGGGCGATTGGCGTGCCAGTCGCGGGCGGCGAAACTTGCCTTTGCATATCCGGCATGGCAGGCTCTGATCATGGCTAGACTCCTTCGACTCGACTTCCTGATGTTTCTCTTTGCGGCTGGCGGGTGCACCGACGACCACTCTCTAGGCGCCGAACTCCGGTTTTCGCGCACCGAGTGCGAGACGGACCAGTCTGTAACTGTTCTCTCAGTTCTAGGGCTCGACGAACTCGATCTCGCGGCAGAGAGCCTAACTGTGATTCGGGGGACGGGGGAATTTGCCACGCCAGAAGAGGCACTTGCCTCTCTCGATTTTCAAGGCCCAATCAGTCCAAGCCAACTGGTCAAGAGATTCGAACATGGTCCTCTCGTACTTTGGGAGGCTCCAGCGAACGATTTTGGGGCGATGGCGTGGGTACATTCTTACATGAGCGAGGTCGTCTTCTCAGGACGGGTGGTCTGGATGGGTGGCAATCGCGATGCCGGCATCGTCGACGCCGGTGTCCTGGTTGGGGCTTCTCCCAGCGCCCCTCCTTCCTACGAAGTGGCTCCAGCACGATACTGGCCTAATGATGGGACGCTGTCGGCCATTGCCCAATTCGGGCTGCGTACTGAGGCCGTCGCCAGATATGTAGTTTGCGACATCACACCCACTATTGTCGTCCACATCTACACTCCAGGTGTCGGAATGACCGACAAGGTTGCCGCACGCGGGCTTGTCATCGTCTCCGGTCAGCGGGCGGCGGGGCCTCCGCTCCCCTGAAAGCAACCACACCACCACCGACGAGTTGTCCCGCCGGGCCGCGTTGGCACGGTATGACGCGTTGAGGGAGAGAGAGGGTTGGCGGGCGACAACGACCGATGCGTGGAGCGGAGAGGAGCAGCCAGGCTTGAAGGTGGGGGCACCCTTGCGGTCAGCCGAGCGCAGACAGCAGTAGGGGCCACGCAGAGGAGAGCAGTAGGTGCCACGCAGGGAGCAGTAGGTGCCTCGCAGGGAGCAGTAGGTGCCACGCAGGGAGCAGTAGGTGCCACGCAAAGAGCAGTAGGAGGCCCCCGGGGAGCGGTGGGAGCCACGCAAAGAGGAGTGCGAGGCCCCTGAGAGCACCAGGAGGCACCAGAGAGCAGCACGAGGGTGCCCAGAGAGTTCAGCCGGGACCGGACGGCGGAAAGTCCAGCCGGGGCCGGACGGCGGAGAGTTCAGCCGGGGCCGGACGGCGGAGAGTTCAGCCGGACGACGCGGAGCTCAGCCTGGGCCGGGCGGCGGACATTTCAGCCGGGGCCGGGCGACCAGAGCGGCGAGCCGGGGCCGAGCAACAGAGTCCACGGGACTCACAGCTCATGTGCATTCCCGTCAGACTGCGGCGTCACATCCGCTCCATTTCGGCAGGCATCTTGTGGCCTGACTCCGCAAAAAACAGCTGGAGTGCGAGGAGTCGGCCCCGAATCGCCCGAGCCATTATCAAATCGACAATGGGATCCAGCATGGGCGCAAGAATCCTGGGGCGGGTGCTGAAAGAGTAGATGTACGTAATGCGCGACCGGGTCTCGGTCAAAGCTTGGTGTTTGATGGTCGCGGCGAAACGCTCGAAGAGTGAGGGTCGATTTGTGAGCTTTACGGCAGCTACCCTGCCTCGTGCGAAAGTGACGTATTCCGTTTCCATCGCGACGAAGCCAGACCTCCAAGTGCCCACACAGAGTGAGCGCACTCCGACATTGGCGAGGGTGGCACCACCAAGAAGCATCGCTTGACTGAGCATTGTGTCCCATTCGAGCCGACGCTTATAGTCATGCACCAGGTCGAACACGGTGGTCGCGGACGCCGGTACCTCCACCGTTTGCATTCCTCTTGGCATCTCATCCCCCAGTAGCGGCGAGGCTTTCCGTATTGTCCCGGAGGCTCCGCAGGAGCTGATTCTGGAACGCGGAGAGTCCTAGTTGTATCGGCGCCCTAATGCACGCACCAACAATCCCACGGAGCTCGTAATGACTTACAAGGCGCAATCGAGTCCCATGCGGTGACGGCTGCATATGGTACGCCCCGGCAACCATACGAAATGGCCCGTTGACCAAGTCGAGGCAGTAGGCCACTCGAAATCCAGCTTCTGCCTTGAACTTGAAAGCGTAGTGCTCCTGCGGCACCCACGCTGTAATCTCTTGCGTGAATCGCATACCGTTTTCGAAGAACGCGACGCGGGCGCCACCGACCCGTGGCTCAATCAAATGGGCTCGCAGTGGCTTCGGAATGCCCGCGAGTGACAGGTACCAAGGATGCGGAACGGATGCGATATCAACCTGGGTGACCTCGCGCCAAACATCGGCGGGCTCGGCCGCGACATCGATCGACTGCTCCATCCTATGTTGTTCGAGCCTCATTCCACCTCTCAGCCACCGTTCTATATGTTCATCGCCCCGAATGCTACTGCTCGTCGATAAGCCAGCGTGCAATCGAACTCTTCGCCAGCGCCCAAATCAACGACCTGGCGTCGGCACGGTCGCAGCCGCCGTTTCGTATCAAACCCGCTCCTCTCGGCGCACGAGAAGTTCAAATGCAGGACGTCGGGTGGGGCGCACAAGAAGAGGGGCCAGCACAGGTCCGCATCCATGAGTTCAGCCAGGGCCGCACAACTGCGAGTCCAGCCGGGGCCGCACAACTGAGAGTCCAGCCGGGGCTGTACAACGGGAGCCCAGCCGAGACGGCACAACTGCGAGTCCAACCGGGGCAGTACAACTGCAAGTTCAGCCGAGGCGACCCAACCGCGAGTCCAGCCGGGACGGCACAACTGCAAGTCCAGCCGAGACGGCACAACTGCGAGTCCAACCGGTGCAGTACAACTGCGAGTTCAGCCGAGGCGGCTCAACAGCGAGTCCAGCCGGGACGGCACAACGGCGAGTCCAGGGGAGGCGGCACAACTGCGAGTCCAGCCGAGGCGGCACAACGGCGAGTCCAGCCGGGGCAGTACAACGGCGAGTCCAGCCGGGGCAGTACAACGGCGAGTCCAGGCGGGGCGGCACACTTCGAGTTTAGGCGAGGCGGCACAACTGCGAGTCCAGCCCAGGCCGTACAACTGCGAGTCCAGCCCAGGCTGTACAACTGCGAGTCCAGCCCAGGCGGCACAACTGCGAGTCCAGCCCAGGCCGTACAACTGCGAGTCCAGCCCAGGCTGTACAACTGCGAGTCCAGCCCAGGCTGTACAACGGCGAGTCCAGCCCAGGCTGTACAAGGGCGAGTCCAGCCGGGGTAGTACAACGGCGAGTCCAGCCGGGGTTCATATGGCGAAAGCAACGAGCTGGACCGGTCGATGAGAGAGTCGAGCGGACGCGGAGAGGGGCTCGGCGGGACAACGTCCTGCGCATGAGCTGCGCGGCCGATCAATCGCGATGGGGCTGATAGGCCCCATCGCGATTAGGCCGCGTCAGTTCGATGCGCTTGTTGGCTGGCCTCGCGTTGCGCACGACCGCCAATGCTGCCGGCGGCGGCCAAGCCGACGGCAGCCATTGCACATGTCCGCACCGGAAGCTGCCGGCGGCGGCGGCGCCGCCGGCAGCGCTACACGCCGTCGCTCGCCCTCAAGAGTCGAAGAGAAGGAAATGGATCTTCGGTCGCGGCAGCACTCAGCGAGATCAAACGACTGTCCTTCCCTTGAGCGGCTGACAATTGAGAACGCGTTGAGCGTACCCAATCTCTACCGCCAGCTCGACCCACAACTGTTCCGATGTGGCGAGGACCGTGTCATCGTCAGCGCAGAACAGCAACAACTCCATGTCTTCGAAGTCATTGGGGCGAGGCTTTCTGCCCTGGAGAATCGATCGGGAAATGTAGCCGCGATACATCTCGACGTAGAAGGTCAGGGCCTCGATGGCATTGGCGAAGTGGTCAAGCTGTTCGCTTGTAGGATTGTCCACCGAGTTTTGGAGCACCTCCTTCGAGACGCCAAGCATAGCCCGCGTCTGACAGCCCAGAATCCCCTCGGTGAAGATGGACTCTGACGATATGAATGTCCTAAACGCCTGCGCCTCGTTCTTCATCGCAGCCGGAGTGGTCTTTGACTGATTCGCCATCCACTTCTTCCAACGCGAACTTATGTTCGCCAGAATCGCAAGGATATCGGCGACCCATCGCGTCTCCCAGTGGGTCCTCCAGTTAAAGGCCTCGGGCACCTTCACTGCACGAGTCACCCGTTGTGTGAGATCTGGTACGCCGGCCGACAGTTCGTTGATATCGGCGGCATTAGCCAGAGCGATAATGATGTCGTGGAAGCTAGACGAGGGCGATGCGAGCGGATAGCCGAAGAGATCGGTGAGATAGTCATCCGTATTCGCCATTTCCATCGCGCCGCTGGTAATAATTGCCTGTGCCGCGCCTCTCCGTTGTTCGAAGCTTCGTAGATCGACCTTGCCGACCAACTCTAATGCGGTTATTGGCGAGTAGAAAATTGCCGCTCCCGCGGTGCGAATCGAGTCGAGCCGCAAATTTCCTGCAGCGATGTCATAGAACACATTGGTATCGAGGATGAAGGACTTAGGCATTGTTCTTCCTGTGGTTGTTGCGCCGGCTCGTCAGGGCGGACTGTCGTTAGGGCTATTCTACCTTCAAAAGCCGCGATCAATTAGCTCGCGCACCGAGTGCGTGGTCCCGCGAACCGTATCTGGTAGACGCATTTCTAAGCATGGGGCCAGAAGCGAGACGAAGGAAACCGCTTCATCAGATGGTGGTCCGTCGATGCTCGTCGAGTTGACGCCACATAACCTGCCCCGTGGATTAAAGACTGGGCCACCGCTCATTCCGCCCCTGATGTCTAGAGACGTCTCCATACACGCCTCGGGGAGCAAATATCGGTCGCGACCCGTGGGATACACCTGATTCACGAAACCCATACGAATGGTTCGTGTCATTCTAACCCGACGAGCAAGCTCGGCTGATGTGGCCGCCCCGCCCAAGTTCGGGTAGGCGAAGGTGCACAAGAGATCGTCCACGGTTGGTATTGAAAAGTCGCGTGTCGCGATATGATCGACAAGTTCGCGTCGGAGTTTGATCAAATTGATCCGAGCGAACAATCCAAGCGCGAGGTCGGCTGTCGGGTGTTCCCAGAGGCGAATGATCGGACGCAGCATCCAACCGAGCTTTCCGCTGTCATCTGCGGAAGTGTAGCATCCGCCGACCAATTTAAAGTCGTCGCGAAAGCGAATGGTACCCAATTCGTCGTTTTCGACAACCAGCGGGAGGTCCGCAAGAACGTGGCGCGCGGTGACAAAGACGTTTTGTGCCGCGAAGAGCGGAAAGCATGTCCCGATTGGATGAAGCCGATCCGATGAGCCTTCCGCGAGAGCTATCGGCATTATCATCTGAACTGGGTTGATGCTCCTTCCATTGTCATTTCGTAGGACAACGCCATCTGGAAGGAATCTGGAGCCTCGCGTCATGGCGACCTTTCAGTGTTCGCGTCGGATGTAGTGTTCTTCGTCGACAATTTCGATTGGCTCGAGATTGGGCGGAGTTCCATCGGTCTTCGGAGCACTCGAAGAGCGCCAAGGGCGCCCAAACGGTGCAAGGTCGTCCTCCGAAACGCTCGCCAATGTCGTCTCGATCTCCACCAGAAGACCTTCGAGCGCGTGCGAGGCGACGAACTCTACCCGGACAAACGGACCAAACCAATGCAACGCATTCGAGAGCAAGACTGGGTGATTGTTGGGGTTGCTGATCGCGCGTTGTGCATCATCCGTGCGTGGACGCCTTTCGGACAGAACCTGGACATAGTGAGTTTCGACGACTTCTGGCGGTGCAGAAGGTGAGGTGTACGACACCTCATACAATTCCCCTCTGATTACGACGAGGAAAAGAAATAGGCGGCACCGTTGGTCGTGAAGCAGTCCGGGAAAGATGCCATCCTCGAGACTCAACACGACATTTTCATGCGCGGAGTGCAAGCGTCCCGTCGACGATTGGACGCCGGCTTCATCGAAGCTTGCGTACGTGAAGGCCTCCTTCGGACATGAGAAGAGACGCATTCCCTGTAGCTGCGAAGGGAGCCTATTGCGGAGTTCGAGATCACTTATGACGGGTGCAAACTTGACGTCCCATGCGGCCGGGACAAAGCTTCTTTCCTGCATATAGAACGCATGGCTGAGTCCAGGCTGGGATACACACGCAATACGCAGTTCGACGCGCCTTCCCGATATGGTCTTATAGGCTAGGAGATCAATTTGGGAGCTCGTGATATTGTCCTCTGGCGGACGCTTCTCCTGTAGTACGTCCCACCCACGATGACGCGCCAGAGAAGCCACTTCATAGCCGAGCGGAAGGCCGCTGCCAGCGATCGCAGCTCGTAGAATCGGAAGTCTATCATTCACCATGCGGGGGTCTCCCAGTTGGCGTTTGGATACCGAAGGGTCACGCCAGAGTCAAGCAGGGACGATTGAGATGATTTATGATGTAAGGCCTGAATTGGCGGAGAGTATTCGTGCGGTCGGCAAGAACAGTGGCGTGGCAGGCGGTGAGCGGGCGCGTTCGGACCGCAAACGGCGGGCCGAATGCGGACCGCTGGACTGAGCGGCTGATCGTCGAGTGAAGATCAGGATTGACTGCAAAGGCCAGCCAACGGCAGGCTGAGCGGCGAACGAGGCTGTGATGTGTGGTCACCTGATGAGTGCGTGGCAGCGATGAGGGTACGGGCCAGCCAACGTCCTGCGCATGACCTGCACCGCCGATCAATCGCGACGGGGCTGATAGGCCCCGTCGCGATTAGGCGGTGTCATGGTCGATGCGCTTGTTGTCCCGCCGGGCCGCGTTAGCCCGCACTGGCGCGCTGAGGGAGGCGTCGCGCGCAAGTGGCTGATTCAATCGGCCGCTCGGGGCTGATGGCGACCATGGCGGCGAGCAATGAGGGCCTTGGCGCGGCCTTTCCGGCCGCAGTTCTCAGATTGAGAAGAGCTGGGTGCGGCAATTCGCTGACGAACACGAACGTGAGTACGCAGAGATGTCGACGAGGTCCTAACATCTAGCAGGCTACCTCTCGCCGCAAGATCACGAAGACCTCTCACCCGCCTACTCGACCACATTGGAAGAACGTCCACCGAATCCGATCAAGCTCAAAGCCTCGATCGCTAGGGAATGTGTACAGGCACGTTCTGTCCGCTTTCGGCGAGCCAAAGTCATGGACCACGCCGTTGTCATCTTGTATGTTGACGACCGTGGTGGTCAGCGCCCACTTCGTCGGAGTGCCCCGTGAAGTCGCTAATTGTCTTGAGCCTGACTCTTTCCTCGTTTGCCTTCGAACGCACGAGTCGCGCGTGCCAGTGCGAACCATCGCAGGGCACATTCGTCATGGGCTTCGGGGTCCTTCCTTCGGACGCACACGGTGACGTGTGGCTAATTCCTTCGGACGCACGCGGTGTGGTGTGGTGGAGCGGCTTTGGCTCCATCGAGGGCATTGTAACGGAGCGGCAAGCTGAAACAGATGTGTGGCAACAGCATCCTCATAGCATCGAATCCCTAGATGACAAGGTGCATCTAGTCATACCCAGCGGCTTGAGAGTCGGTGACCGTTATCGCTTCACGAAGGTCGGGGCGAAAGCAGAGGGTGACGCCATTCATCGGATCGAGGTGGAGGTCTCGCCGATCGCGCTTGGCCCTTTGCTGGCGAAGAGTCAGCTCGTAGTCAACCCAAGACCGCGCAAGACCTTGAAACTTGCCGTTGGCGCGAAGTGCTCAGATTCGTTTGCGGTCGATGCTCGGGCGGTTCAATTTGAATTGCCTCCTGAAGCCCAGCCATTCCTGCATGCGCTTATGTACACGACCAGGGTGGACGACGCTCCCTGGCGGCCCCGCTTGGATATTTGCCAGCCTGTTCCTTCGGGTCGTAGCTGGATGCGATGGCCGGGTGCAGATGTGGTGCTAATCCAATGCGGCGGTCGACCAGACGCGTGGCGGACTCTCGCGTCGAGCAAGCATAAGGTCGCAATAAGTGCAAACTTACCCGGCACACCCATAGCGTTTGAGATCTCGGGCACGGTCGAACTCTCATGCCAATGATGATGACCTAGGCGACAGTTGGCGCATGCCACGAACTCGCTCTTGTCTTCACGTGCCGCGTTTCCAAAGCCCCATCGCGTCCCCTCCTCCCCTGCTGCACACCCGCGCGTGTCCTCGAAGGGGTAAGCTGCAACCAAGCGTTCTGCCGCATCCGCTCGTTTTCGCACCTCGCGCCGCGAACGCCCCCACCATTGACAAGCCAGCTAAACTAATTCACCACGCCCCCATGAAGCGTGTCTCTCAAGCAATACCGGCTTTGTTGACCCTTGTCCTCGGCTGCGCGGACGAAGCTCAGAGCGAGCTCCGCAGCGGTGGCCCATCGAGCGTAATGCTGCAGATGCAACCCGGCGACTTGGCATCCAACATCGCGGATACGCCCGTTCGGGTCATCCTGCTGCCCTGGGGACCGAGCAGCTACGTCACCAGTGCACTGGTTCAGGAGGTCACCACGATGATTTCTGCTGAATCGAACGGAAGCGAAGTCTTGCTCGATGTCGAGTTGGAGATCGACAACGCGCTCGACTCCCCCAATCGGGAATCCAATCCTGGCAGTCCGACCTCCTTGTTGATCCGCCCTCGCGATGACGAATGGCCTGCCTCCTGGGTGAGACTGAGTGTTGGGCCGCTCTCTCCGTCCCTTAACCCAATCGCAGTTCGGACGGTCAATGGCTACGCGGTCAGCCGCTTCTCAGTCGATAGCAGACCGGCCATTCGGGGGTTCGAACTATGTCCGAAGCCAGGTCAGGTCCTGCGGGTGTTGGTGCACTTCTCCGAGGACGTGGATTTCGAATCAGCCAAAGGGTTCATCACAGTTTCCCAGGACGGTGCGTCTTGCGATGTGCTCCCAGAGGTTGAGAGCACGCGCTCTACAACCGTGGAATGCAATGGTTTCGCATTGGATCGCCCCATCTCTTTCGAGATGCTCGCCGGAATGCGTGCAGCAAGTGGCTTAGCGATCGAGACCCATGATGGCAACGACTCCGTGAGTGTCACGACAATCTACGATGAACTTGCCGTCACACAGACTGGATGCCGAGGCGACACGTTCTGAAGCTCCACGCGATTTGGGCGCGACGTGGGTGCGGAGAAGAATAGTGCCGCGGTTTCTGCCGGTATGAGTCGAGCGGGGGCGGCACAACTGTGAGTCCCGCCAGGGCCGCACAACTGCAAGTCCAGCCGAGGCGGCACAACTGTGAGTCCAGCCAGGGCCGCACAACTGCAAGTCCAGCCGAGGCGGCACAACTGCGAGTCCGGCCCAGGCGGCACAACTGCGAGTCCAGCCCAGGCGGCACAACCGCGAGTCCAGCCCAAGCGGCACAACCGCGAGTCCAGCCCAAGCGGCACAACCGCGAGTCCAGCCCAAGCGGCACAACCGCGAGTCCAGCCCAGGCGGCACAACTGCGAGTCCAGCCCAGGCGGCACAACTGCGAGTCCAGCCCAGGCGGCACACCTCCGAGTCCAGCCCAGGCGGCACAACTGCGAGTCCAGCCCAGGCGGCACAATTGCGAGTCCAGCCCGGGGCGGCACAACTGCGAGTCCAGCCCGGGGCGGCACAACTGCGAGTCCAGCCCGGGGCGGGTACGTGTGAGAGTCGAGCGGACGCGGAGGAGGGCTCGGCGGGACAACGTCCTGCGCATGAGCTGCGCGGCCGATCAATCGCGATGGGGCTGATAGGCCCCATCGCGATTAGGCCGCGTCAGTTCGATGCGCTTGTTGCCCGGCCGCCACGGCTGTGTGCTCATGGAGGCGTAGAGTTTGGACAATAGCGACGACTTGGTGGTCGCCACGTCCTTGGACAAGTGCGCCTCGCGAGGCAGGCGATCGGCAGGAGCATCGGAGAGACGGGCATCGAGCACCGCTGCATGTCTCAACGCTTCTGCACCGACCCAACGTACCGGCATCGCTCTCCCGGTGACCATGAGCATCACTCTTCTTCGAGTCCAGCGGTCACCGAGGAAGCTGGAGCACCGCGAGCCAGGTCTCGGAACAGCTTGTCGGCGGCCACGGTGACGGCTTCCAACCGGTTGGCCTCACACCCCTATGTGGGGGCCAACCGGTTCCGATCCGATCCCAAGGTCATGTTTGGTAGCTACCTGGCGGCCTGGGACTGAGCGTCCTGACGTGACCCCACGATGGAATGCAGGTCGAGACCGGCGGAATCAAGGCCCGGCCCTGAGGCAAGCCGGTTGCCTACCGCCCTCCCCTCACGCCCCGGTGTTGTGGCGATCGGTAGGCAACCGGCACCACCGCGCCAGACGCCAACCCCAGCTCGCTACTGCATCTTTTTTCCCTTGCGACCGAACTGCAGCCTCCTGCGAGTCGCTACCTCTGATATTCGACGCGTTCTTCGTTGCTGGCTCCCCGAGCCCAGGTTATACTCGGGGTATGAAAACTGCGGTATCGATTCCAGATGACGTGTTCCAGAGGGCTGAGCAGCTCGCAAAGCGCCTCAAGCTCAATCGAAGTCAGCTTGTCAGCAGAGCTCTCGCTGAGTTCGTCGCGAAGCATTCGCCAGAGGAGGTCACGGAGACATTGAACGAGGTCTGCGCGCAGCTCGCTGCCGACGAGAGGTTCTCGACCACCGCGGCTACTTACACGCTCGGAAGAGCCGAGTGGTGATCGGGCAAGGTGAGATTTGGTGGGCAGAACTCCCTACACCGTCCGGCTCCGAACCAGGGTTTCGCCGTCCCGTGGCGGTGGTTCAGTCCGACCCGTTCAATCGCAGTTCTATAAGCACAGTGGTGTGCGTGGTACTCACCTCTCAGGTCAAGTGGGCCGAAGCCCCGGGCAACGTTCTCCTGACGACCAAAGACACTGGGCTGCCGAAAGCCTCGGTGGCAAATGTCTCGCAGCTCGCCACTATCGATAAGCATCACCTCACCGAACGCACTGGTCGCCTGCCAAAGAGCAAGCTCGAACTTGTCCTCGGTGGAATCGATCTCGTACTCGGACGCAGATAGTTTCTGTCGAAGCACAAGTAGCTGCCTCGAAATTCAAGAGACTGGGGAGTCGCGGCCCCAAAGAGTCCGAACGTCTCGCAGCACGCATCCCGTAGCGTGACTGTCTGGCGACCTGCACGCCTCTGTCGCAATAACCAATAACGAGGAGAGCTGGGCTACGCGAGGACTGAAGCAGCACGACAATCTGGTACTCAAGCAGACGCTGATACCTTGAACGTCGAGCTATTGCGACCTTCTGGAAAGCTTGATGCTCAAGACATCGAGCTGAACACGAGCGCCCTTGCGGAGAATCTGACAATCTGAGCAGCACGACAACCTGAGCACCACTGCACCCAAGCGGCTGTACAATCGAGGAAGCACAGGGCACCGACGTTGCGCAGGACGGCCGCAGCGGACGTGGGTTGAAGGCTGATACAACCGAGGTGAGAATCCGATCGGGAGGCAGACCTCTTGGTGGCAGGCAACTTGAGCACTACCCGCGACGAGAGACCTGAATCTCGAGAAGACTCATAGTGCAGTCTAACTTGCGCGGCAGGGCAAGCCGAAGCAGTTCGGTGCCCGAACTCTATAGGGTGGCAGTCGTGGCGGGTCCTACCGCGCGGCATAGGACGGGGCTGCCGAGAGCTGCGCCACATGATTGTTCGGACCAGTGAGGAGACATCGACGGGAGTCTGTCACGAGGTGAGAAGGGGACCGGCTGTCGGGACACTGCGCGTCGAGCTCTTGAGAGTGTAGTCTTGGTCCGAGAGATCCTCAGCGAGGAGACATCTTGAAGCCCGAGAAATCTCGACCGCATCGAGCGCGTAGGGGATGGGACCTTCTGTGAGTCACCACGTAGGCGGTAACGGCACAAAGCAGTGGGGCGTCGTGCAACGTGGCGCGCCGGCTGTGGCGCGAGGATGCGCCAGTCGCCGAGGGGGGGTGGGTCGATGCACAGAAGGAGGCTGGCTGGAGGGCAACTGTGAGGTAGACCCGATGAGTGCCATGACCTCGTGGTGCCGGGCAACGTCCTGCGCATGACCTGCACCGCCGATCAATCGCGGGGGCGCATCGCCCCCGCGATTAGGCGGTGTCATGGTCGATGCGCTTGTTGTGCCGCCGTGTTGGGACTGCGATAGATTGCGAGAGGATGGATTGGTAAGTGCCATTGAATGTGGCAGTGAGATTGGGGTTTGGGCGCTGCAGTCGGTTTGTGGGCGGGGTTGTGGTCGTTGGTCGAAATGGCCGGCGGGTGTGGATGTGCGTTCGCCGGGCGGTAGGGGAGTGGTCGCGGGACGGTGGCGGAGCAGTCGCGGGACGGTGGTGGAGTGGTCGCGGGACGGTGGTGGAGTGGTCGCGGGACCGTGGAGGAGTGGTCGCGGGACGGTGGTGGAGTGGTCGCGGGACCGTGGAGGAGTGGTCGCGGGACGGTGGTGGAGTGGTCGCGGGACCGTGGAGGAGTGGTCGCGGGACGGTGGTGGAGTGGTCGCGGGACCGTGGAGGAGTGGTCGCGGGACCGTGGAGGAGTGGTCGGCAGAGGGAGAGGTTCGGCGCTGTGGTAATTGAAATCAATAGGTTGCGCGCCTTGGCATGAACCTTTCCGCCGTAGACATTGTAGCCAGATGTATCTGCGGTGCAATCTTGCGGGGCGTTCGACCTCCGCTTACAACCGGGTTCGTTCCACAATTGGTACGTCAGGGGACGGAAACCATGAGGCCCCCAAACCGGAGGAAGAAGTGACCAACGATCGCAGACTCGTCGTGAAGGGGAGGAGCGAAACGCTCCAAGGCCTGCTAGTACAGGCCCGGTACCACCAGATGCTCGCGGAGCAGCACGCGCCAGAGTTGGCCGAACACAACTGGACCGCGCAGAACACGTCGGAGCTGGGTGCTGAGCTGGCAGCTTTGGATTCGGACAAGCGCCGTCTTCGAGACGAGCCCGCGGACTCGGCGCCTACTCCGTATCGAGCGAAGTCGGCCTTACCTTCTTCCCGCACTCGGATGGCTCACCGAACCGTGACTTCGGGATTCGGTCCGACTTCCGGGTCATGCAAGATGGCATTTGTCGTCGCATCGCCGCCTATCGCGGTTTCGACTGTGGTACGATCAACGTGGTGGACTGAGATGGGCGCAAATCTCAGGATGTTTCTCGTGCCCATTCTCGCCTGCTATTCAGTTGCCTGTTCGAGCAACGCCGGTGGCCAAGCGGACGAAACTGATACAGCCGGCGATGTGCCGCCGGACACCGAGATCGAGCCTCAGCCCGACTCGGATATCGACATGATTGACACAGACCTGTCTGACTCATCGTCCGATACGGAGAGTGCTGACGAAGTCGAAGTTTCGGATTTCGACGTCGAAGAGGCGCTCGGTGCGGATGTGCCTACCGCAGAGGATGGTGCGCCTTGTTGGGGTATCCAGTACCCCCAGTTGGGTTGCCCGTGCGATCCAAGTCGAGGGCCCGCACCATGCTGTGTCAGAATCGCGTATGGGCTCGAATGCAGCACCTTCTTTCGAGAATGGACGGACTTTCAAGACTGCGGCTGCGACTTTAATCCGATGTGCGGCGATGAGCCGCCCTTTACCTCCTGCGAAGTCCCGCCGCCCGAACCCGAAGAATAAACCCAAGGAACTCCTACTATGAGACGTTACCCATTCAACATTCTTTTGGTCGGCGCACTCTTCGGAGTCGCGGCGTGTGCCGCACCCCAAGAGACAACGTCGAGCCTATCGACCAAGACGGGGGCACTCGAGGAGGAAGCCGTCGTGCAGCGTGTGAAGCGGACGGACTTCGTGCCGGTCGCCGAGCAGACCAACCAGCCGGAACCGGAGGCGGACCCGGCTCGACAGGAGAAGACCTACGACCAGGCCGGGCTGCTTCGGCTCGTGCAGGAGGACCCTCGGTTTGCCGGCATGATGAGTTCGATGCGTAGGTCCCAGGTTGACCCCAACACACGGCCGAGACACCACGCCTACCGTGAAGAGGGATGTGCCCAGGGCCGGCTCGGCGAGGCCCCTGACCTCGCATCGCCGCCACCTCAGCTCGAGGCTCGGACGTCCCGAGACCGCTCGGACGTCTCGCACGAGCAGCGCTTGAGCCAGCTGCCCGCACACGACCTCGACCAGTCCGACGAACCGTCGGCCCGGCACGGAGAGTGATGCGACCGGTCCACGAGGTCTGAGGTGTTGCCAGATCGCCAGCAAAGATGGCGTGCGGTCTGGTGGATGTCTTCGACTGACGGGCCCCGGTTTACGCCGTCCCGAGGCCGCGTGGTGCGGCTCAGGGCGGTGTGCCGTGAACTCGAGCCAAACTCGACAAACGATTGACCGGCCAGGTCGGACGATGTGCAGCTTCGACGCACACGACCTCTTTGTCCTCGTGCGGAGGTCTGCGCCCGCTACTTGTTAGGGGAACTCCTCCGGGCGGTGATGAGCCGACCGTCGGCTGGGCGCGAGACACACGGTGACGGGACGAGCTTGGAGCTCGTGAAAGAGCTCGAGAAAGGTCGCCTTCAGGCGACTGCTTACAGTGAGGGCCGGAAGTCAGCGTTCAATGCGTGGTCAGGGGCGGAGCGAAGCCGATGCGCGGTGCCTGAGTTGGGAAAAGGAGGCGCAGGCCAGTTCAGCGCTGCCGAGGTTGGGGCGGCACAACGTCCTGCGCATGAGCTGCGCGGCCGATCAATCGCGATGGGGCTGATAGGCCCCATCGCGATTAGGCCGCGTCAGTTCGATGCGCTTGTTGTCCGGCCTCATGGTATGGCGTGGGGGACGAGGATAGAAGGCAGAGTGTGGCTAGGCGAGGTTAGCCCTTGACGCTGGGCGACGCCCCCGCCAATGCTTGTCCTGCGGCATGGTGGGTGGCGCGTGCAGGAAGAACGTGTTAAGAGTTGCACTGGTGACCTTGGGGAAGAACAATGGCGGAAACTTTCAAGACCTACAACGTGTTACGCGCAGACCGTGAGCCCCTCCTCCGGTTCATGCTCGACGCGCTAATTGGTTCTGGTTGCCGGATCATCCACGAGCCGCTGCCAACCGAGGCCCCGTTTCGAATCACCTTCGAAACTCCCGACGGGGAACGGATCGGGATCATCGCCTACGCCTTCTTGGCGAATAACAAGGAGATCCGCAATCGGCCGATTGACGAGCATCGCTTCCAGATCAAGTACGGCGGTGACCTTTCGGGATTGCACGAAGTTTGGCAGGATCCGTACGGCTTGTATGTGACGCTATTGGTCGGGATTAACCCGGAACTCGAGTTCTTTGTGGGCGCTGACCCCGTTCTGCACAACCCGACGAGGTTCTCCGTCTCGGTGGAGTTCAAGGACCAACATGTTGAGGAAATCCATGCTCGAAAGTGGTTCGCGTGGGAGCGAGAACGCAGAGGGGGCGTTGCGCGTGCAAACGAAAAGCGCGCGGCGCGTCCGGTAGCGGGAGAGCCACTGTTCGAGGCGCTTGTCGGAGGAACGTCGGAGAGTTTTCTCCGGCTAATCCGCTTCGAGCGGGAGGTGTTGGGCGAGGCACCGGGCGAGCGGCAGTATGTCGCCGACCACTCGGAGGTTCCGCTGTTCCCTGCGACGCCGCGGGTTGCAGGCCCACCGCAGACGGTCACTCCTGAGCGCCTCCACGCTCTCTCGGTTGAGTTCGACCTCCCACCAGAGAAGGTGCTCGACCTGATTGCAGAGCGGCGGATGCTGAAAATGGCTGTGAGAGGGTCAGTCGCTGAGGAGCATCTTCTGCGAGCGCTCTCGCATGTGCCTGGCGTAGAGGACTGTCGGCGTCTCAAAGATGATGTCGGGCCGGATGTTGCCCTCCGGTATGCTGGGCGCGAGGTCACGATTGAGTGTAAGAATAGCTCGCGGGTGAGAACGCAGGCCGGCCTGGAGAAGATCGATTTGCAGCGCACACGAGCAGCAAAATCCGATGAATGCTCCAGGTATTACAAGCCGTCGGAATTCGACCTAGTAGCGGCCTGCATTCATGCCGTGACAGGAGCCTGGGATTTCAAATACGCCCTGACGAGCTCGCTCGACCAACACCATGTATGCGCTGGAAGGCTAAGCAACAACGTGAAGCTGGACGGGCGCTGGACGAAAGACCCAACTGTGGCGCTCCGAAGCCTGGTGGGCGACGCTAGGTGACGCGTAGGACGCCCAGCTTTACCTCCCTCGCTCCAGCGTCGGATCGGGCCAGTCACTCGGCGCGAGGCGCTAGTCGCAAACGGGACACACATGCTGAGGTCGTACTGCGTCGGGCGCTCTGGAGCATGGGTTTGCGATATAGAGTCGATGTGCGAGAGCTGCCAGGAAGGCCAGACATTGTCTTCACGGGCGCACGCATCGCCGTATTCGTTGACGGGGACTTCTGGCATGGACGCGACTTGGAGAACCGTGTGGCGAAGCTCAAACACGGGCACAACGCGGCTTACTGGGTAGCAAAGGTCAAATCCAACGTGCGGAGGGATCGGGAGAAGGACGCGGTACTGAGGGCCGAGGGATGGCTCGTGGTGCGATGCTGGTCGACTGATGTTGAGGTCAGGTCGGGTGAAATCGCATCGGCAATCGCGACTGCAGTGCGCGAGAGGAGCTTGAAGAAGGCCGGCCTGGTCGGACAGGGCTGAACAGGTGTTGCGTACCGTTCAATCATCTGGTAGGTCGGCTCGCATGAAGGTTCCCAGCGTGATCTCACTGTTCACGGGCGCAGGTGGTCTGGACCTCGGGTTCCATGCCGCCGGCCTACATACCGCGGTTGCCGTCGAGATGGACGCGGACTGCTGCAATACGCTGCGGGCGAACAAGGGACGCAAGCATCCGTGGGAGGTGATAGAGGGAAGGGTCGAGACGGTCTCGTCGAATACGATTCTTGAAGCCGGACGCTTGGCTGTCGGTCAGGCCGATGTGCTGATTGGTGGCCCGCCGTGTCAGCCGTTCTCCAAGAGCGGGTACTGGTCTCGGGGGGACTCGGGGCGTCTGAACGATCCGCGCGCTAACACGCTCGCCGAGTACGTGCGTGTCCTGCGTGACACCCAGCCACGAGCATTCCTGCTCGAGAACGTAAGCGGTCTCGCATACACGGGAAAGGAAGAAGGACTGCAGTTCCTTCTCGATGAGATCGCACGCGTCAACGCCGAGACGGGAACCAACTACGCGGTCTCGTCAAAGGTCCTGAACGCGGCGTGGTATGGCGTTCCGCAGACCCGCGAACGGATAATCCTCGTCGGCAGCCGCGATGGAACGGAGTTCAGGTTCCCGGAGCCTGAGTTTCGCGAACCTGACGAAGAGCCTGACCTGTTCGGCAGACGAGAGACTTACCGCACAACATGGGATGCGCTGGGAGATTTAGGGGAGCCGGAGGACCTACTGGAAACAGTGGCGCGCGGACGGTGGGCTGGCCTCCTTCCAAGCATTCCCGAGGGTTCGAATTACCTTCATCACACCGACCGTGGCGAAGGACTGCCGCTGTTTGGTTGGAGGCGTCGGTACTGGTCGTTCCTACTCAAGCTCTCAAAGAGGCGCGCATCGTGGACGCTTACTGCGCAGCCGGGACCGGCGATCGGGCCGTTCCATTGGAAGAACAGAAGACTCGCGCGCACGGAACTGCTCAGACTGCAGACGTTTCCGGATGGCTACAAGGTCGTCGGAAGTCTCGCTGATGTGCAACGCCAGCTTGGCAACGCGGTACCAAGTCTTCTGGGAGAGGTGTTGGCCACGGAAATTCGGCGACAGCTGCTCGGGCATCGAGTGCCGAAAGCAGAACCGAAGCTTCGTCCCCCCCGCCGGGAGGATGTGCCACCTGCTGAGCGACCTTTGCCGGTACCAGCAAGCTACGTAGGGCTCGCTGGGGACCACGAAGCACATCCTGGTACCGGACTTGGATACGGTGCTGCGCGACGTGAAGCGGTCTGATCCCGATGAATTAGAGTGCCCGGTGAGCAGCGCCTTATAGAAGGCATGCAGGCGAATGCGATGCACATTGGCGATGGGCGCAGACGCAGGTGGTTGCGCGTCTTGCGAGCTGTGCGATACAGGGCTTTGGCGGTGCAGAGAGTTCGGACGATGGAGGCCGGACAACGTCCTGCGCATGAGCTGCGCGGCCGATCAATCGCGATGGGGCTGATAGGCCCCATCGCGATTAGGCCGCGTCAGTTCGATGCGCTTGTTGGCTGGCCTTGCTCGGAAATGGTTACACCACAAGCTGATAGCCGTTGAGCGCGCGACCAGAAGCACTGAAGAGGAGGTGCATGGCTCCTCGCCTCACCGGTTTTGTTGGAGACCGCGCCACTCGCAAGAAGCTGAACGGAGAGGAGAGGACTGGGGCAGGCCAGAGGATGCGCCGGCCTCCTTCCGCATACCTCCCGCTTCACATTTTGAACACTATGAGATAGAGGAGCGGTCGGTCGCAATCGGAGGGTGAGTGGCATCAGACAACCTCGAGGGAGTAGCGCCAGCATGGCGACTGCGCGAGATCATTGTCGCTAGTCTGGAGAAGGCGCTTACGCCTGATGCGCACGTTGAATCGAACGTTCGCCTTCGCTCGTTGGACAATTCGGGCTGGCGTCAATGCGATGTCGTCGTTCGATATGGGAGCCCGCCGAGGGAGACAATCACGATTATTGAGGTTCAGGATCGCGCGAGTCAGGTTGACGTCAATACGTTCAGCGGATGGTGCGAGAAGATGCGCTCAGTTGGGGCACAGCACCTCATCTGTGTCTCACGCCAAGACTTTCCGGAGTCAATCCGGATTAAGGCGCGAAGTCTCGGACCGACGGTACGTCTCCTTACCCTCAGGGAGCTAGAGTCTCCGCTCGGACCGAATGGAACGCTCTGGCCGAGCTTCACGATGCACCTACACCAGATGGTCCATTCGGATGTCGATATTCACATCGTGGGCATAGAACTGCCAATGACACCGCAAGACGGGGACGTGATTAAGTTCAAGATGCCATTCGATAGGAAGGCAGCTATCCTTGTCCCGGACGGAGATGACACTCCGATCTCATTCGATGCTCTTTTGAACGCGAAACTCCGGCGCATCCATTGGGATGAACTTCCGGTTGGCCAGCATGCCGTACCGGTTCTTTCAGATCAGGACGGCGCGTATCTCCACACAACGAGCACGCCTCCCGTGAGAGTCGTGTTCGCTGCTCGGTGCGTCATCGAGGTGTTCGAGGTCGAGATTCCGCTCAGCTCCATGTCGTATGAACAAGAGGGCGTGGAATTGGAACTCGGCTGGGTAATGACCGGGAATGCAAGGGTCTTGGATAGAGACGTCATATTCCGGACCGTGGTTGTGCGGGACGAGAAGGGCGATTTTCGTGTAACGCGGCCCGAGATCATCGGCGACGGGCTGGAAGTGCGGGAACTCAAAATCACCAAGGACGGCGAGGCCTTCCTGGACTTCGGAAAAGCCGGCGAGTAGGCGGTTTGATGCGCTCACGGCGATTCAACTCAGGGCTATTCCGTATCTTCGTACAACATTTCGACCAAGGACCCTGGAGGCGACCAGATGCCAGAGGCAGCCTTCGTATACGTCTTGCACAAACCGAGGACCTTTGTCTTGGCACCGAATCGTAGTCGGCTTCTTTCGATCTCCGAAAGAACCGAGAACGCGTTATCGCAGTAGCCATATGTTGACAGGAAAAGGCCACCTTGTCGTCGCTCGCGGGAGATGACTTCGAGGAAACTGCCAATGGCGCTTGAACCAACCCGCGTGGACGATCGCCAGTGCTTTATCTCGACGATGTAGGACTGAAGGGCACCTTCAACAAGACACTCTAGTATTATGTCCTTTCCGCCATCCTTGCTCCCTGGAGTGAGGGTCGTCTTGAAGCCAAGGACCTCAAAAATTGAGGCCAGCATTCGCTCCATGTCACGCCACTCAAGAGAATCCAGCGCGGTGGGGTCTCGGGCAACGACCGTGGCGAACCGTCTACTGACTTCCCGGACTAGCAGGCTGCTGAAATATGGGGTCGATTGGACCTCCCCTCCGGCCCACTTACGTCCATTGTGGACGCTCAGTACTCCGCTTGGAGGCGGGGGCGCCCCCTCCAGAGTTCGGCAAGTCGTGCTTGTGGCTTCAGTCTCTCATGCGGCGGCGGCGAGTCGGTTGATGTTGTTGATTTTGACCAGGTTGAAGGCGGCACCGACGAGCTTGGCGAACCATCCGATTCGTTCGAGCCCTCGATATCGAGCCCGCTTCATGCGACCTGGTTGCTTCATCCAACCGAAGACCGCTTCTATCTCGCGCCGCTTGATCAAGCTGATGGCATAGCCGGGAAACCGCGTCGTCCTGGAGTCGATGTTCGACTTGCGGCGGCCTGGCTGCTCGTTTCTCGCGACATGCGGCGTGACGTTGCGGTCGCGCAGCTGGTCAACGAAGTCTTTGGTGTCATAGGCTTTGTCAGCCCCAAGCGTGATGCGAGACGTCCCCGCAAGGTTCTCATCGATCATGGCGATGGCCGCATCGCGCTCGATGGTGCCCGTGACGATGTCAGCGCGGGTGTCGACGATCAGTCCGTTGCGGTTCTCCATCAGCGCATTCACGGCATAGGAGAGTTCGGCTCCAGACCCGGCGCTCTTGCGAGCCAGTCGAGAATCGGGGTCCGTCGTTGACGCATGGGTGTCATTCGAGCGCTTCTCGCCCTTGAAGTCTGACCAACCGTTCGAGTCACCAGGGTCTGAGTCCTTGGGCTTGAAGCTCTTGTGGGACGCCATCGCAGTGATGATGGTGCCGTCCACCGAGAAGTGTTCATTGCTCATCAAGCCAGCGGTCTCGGCCTGCGCCACGATGGACTTGAGGAACGCATTGGCGACATCGTGCTCGATGAGTCGCTCCCGGTTCTTCGAGAATGTGGATGCATCGAAAGCGGGGCCCGTGAGGTCCATGTCTACGAACCAACGGAACAGCATGTTGTACTCGAGCTGCTCGCAGATTTGGCGCTCGCTCCGGACCGAGAAGAGCACCATCAGGAGCAGCGTCTTGAGCTGCCGTTCGGGCGGGATCGACGGCCGACCCACGCTGCTATACATACTCTCGAACGTCCCATCGAGCTCCGCCAGAGCCGCATCAGCCAGCTTCTTGATGCCTCTGAGCGGATGGCTCGGTGGCACGAGTGAGCCGGGCGAGACGAGCATGAGCATGGAGGGCTGACTGGTTTTGGAGCCGCGCATACGCGCGTTAGATCATAGGGTTAGGAGAAAGTCGATCCGGCTTCTGCGCGGCTCGGACTTTTTCAGCAGCCTGCTAGGTCTTCAATGGTGGCGTTCGGGGGCGGCGACTCTCTACGGTTCCGGCTGCTCCGGATCCATTCGCGAAGTGTCTCGAAATCCACAAGTTCGGCGGTGACCGGCAGGTCGCGAGCGACGGCTTCGCGGGCTGCACGCGTGAACCCGGTACTACCAACAAGCATGACCCGGTCAAAGCCGCTGACCAGCGCAGCACCGAGCAGCTCTCTCACTGAACTCAAACTCAGAGCCTGACGCGAGCGATAATGCTTTAGCTCGATACCGATCACGGCTTGGGCTTGTTCAGTGGTAGCTGGGCGATGTGCAATGAAGTCGAAACCGCGTGCTGGAACTGCCCCGCAGGGCGTGACCTGATAGGCTTCGATGCGGAGAAGGGGTACGAGGATTTGCTCGGTTAGGCGTTCGGCCTCCAAAGGTCCGATGGCCTCATGGTTCGATTCAAAGTGCGCCAGTAGCTGTTCGAGCTGGGTAAGATCGTCGCTCAAGTCGTTTCCTCTATTTCGCTCACATCAAGCCAGTTCGTTGTCACTGCGTCAAGCCATGACCCGGGGATGGGAGGTGGAAGGCTGTTCGAGCGAGCGACCCCACAACCACCGGGCAACGACCAAATAGGAAACATCTTTGAGGGCCAAGCTTGGCTTGCGGAGGCGATGCAAGCGAGGACGCGCTGGGTGAGCGAAGTGGCGGAGATAGGAACGCTGGCGGCATTCGGACTGTGCGCGAAAGGGGAAGGAGCGACCGGGATGGGTGGTGGGTAGAGTGCGGTTGCGTTGGACTCCACGGGCCAGCCAACAACGGCTTCGAGCGGAGACAGGTGGATGACGGACGTCCAGCTTTGGCGTTTGGGGCCAGCCAACGTCCTGCGCATGAGCTGCGCGGCCGATCAATCGCGATGGGGCTGATAGGCCCCATCGCGATTAGGCCGCGTCAGTTCGATGCGCTTGTTGTCCCCGCGAAGCCACGCGGGAGTTGGCGCGATGAAGGGAGAGATGGGTTTGGGGCGCGTTGCGATGAGTGCATGGACCAGAGTGGGAGCGGTGCTCGCGGTGACGCCCTGGACCGATGGCAGTGGGAGCCCCGCAGATAGCAGTGGGAGCCCCGCAGATGGCAGTGGGAGCCCCGCAGATGGCAGTGGGAGCCCCGCAGATAGCAGTGGGAGCCCCGCAGATGGCAGTGGGAGCCCCGCAGATGGCAGCCGGAGCCCCGCAGATGGCAGCCGGAGCCCCGCAGATGGCAGCCGGAGCCCCGCAGATGGCAGCCGGAGCCCCGCAGATGGCAGCCGGAGCCCCGCAGATGGCAGCCGGAGCCCCGCAGATGGCAGCCGGAGCCCCGCAGATGGCAGCCGGAGCCCCGCAGATGGCAGCCGGAGCCCCGCAGATTGCAGCCGGAGCCCCGGATATGGCAGCCGGAGCCCCGGAGGCCGTTGGACCGTAAGTCCACCCGAGGTCGTCGGACTGCGAGTCCACCCGCGGCCGTCGACTGCGAGTCCACCCGCGGCCGTCGACTGTGAGTCCAACCGAGGCCGTCGACTGCGGTCTGAGTGCACCTGAGGCCGTGGGACCTCGAGTCCACCCGAGGCTGTCACATCCCAAGTCCAGCCGAGGCTGTCACCTCCTGAGTCCAGCCGAGGCTGTCACCTCCTGAGTCCAGCCGAGGCTGTCACCTCCTGAGTCCAGCCGAGGCTGTCACCTCCTGAGTCCAGCCGAGGCTGTCCTCCTGAGTCCAGCCGAGGCTGTCACCTCCTGAGTCCAGCCGAGGCTGTCACCTCCTGAGTCCAGCCGAGGCTGTCACCTCCTGAGTCCAGCCGAGGCTGTCACCTCCTGAGTCCAGCCGAGGCTGTCAACTCCTGAGTCCAGCCGAGGCTGTCAACTCCTGAGTCCAGCCGAGGCTGTCACCTCCTGAGTCCAGCCGAGGCTGTCACCTCCTGAGTCCAGCCGAGGCTGTCACCTCCTGAGTCCAGCCGAGGCTGTCACCTCCTGAGTCCAGCCGAGGCCTTCACTTCCCGAGTCGAACCGGGGCCATCACCTCCTGAGTCCAGCCGAGGCCGTCACTTCCCGAGTCGAGCCGGGGCCGCCACTTCCCGAGCCCAGCCGAGACTGTCACTTCCCGAGTCCAGCCGAGGCTGTCACTTCCCGAGCCCAGCTGAGGCTGTCACTTGCCGAGCCCAGCTGAGGCTGTCACTTGCCGAGAATGCGCGATGGTGAGTCCACCCGAGAATGAACGGTGGAGAGTCTAGCCGACGATGCATGATGGTGAGTCCACCCCGAGGATGGATGGTGGTGAGTCCAGCTGAGAGCGGAAGACGCTTCGCGGACAGTCCCTTGAGCGTCTTGAAGACGTTGTCTGCACCGACGGCGAGCACGCTCTTGCCTTTGCGGCAGGCGATGTGTCCGAGCGCGTGCGCCAAGAATGTCTTGCCCACGCCGACAGGACCCACGATATGTGAGTTCTTCGCTGCGCGCAGCGCTGGAACATAAGAGCCCAAGGGCCCGGCGCCGCGCTTGTCGTGCGGCTCACCTGATTCCCTTCGTCCACGCCGGACCATGATGGCCCAAGGACCCGATGCCAACTTGTCGTGCGGCTCACCTGATTCTCTTCGTCCGCGCTGAAAGATTAGGGCCCGGCGCCGCGCGAGCGGCCTCAAGGTCACGTCTAGCGAGGACGAGCAGCTCGTGACCGTGCGACGAACCAAGCGACAATCCCCGAGACGAGCGCGATCACTCCCACGGTCTTGCCAGCAAATTGGCCTTGTTCGCGCGCCGAAGCGGCTTCACGAGGAAATGCATCAGTCGCGAAAAGAACGGCGATGCCAACCCCGAGAACAAGCAGGAACACGAGCAGCGCGATCCGAAACGGTGTAAGAGTCAAGACAAACCTCCTAGGACGCCTTCGCACGAGGCGCGGACGAGGTCAAGTCGGTGGCGCCCTTCCTACTTCTTACATGCGGCGCTTTTTGTTGCTGGCAGCGGCGCCGTTTGGCGGGGCCCCTGACACTTCCCGAGTCCAGCCGAGGCCTTCACTTACCGAGTCCAGCCGAGGCTGTCACTTCCCGAGCCCAGCTGAGGCTGTCACTTCGCGAGCCCAGCCGAGGCTGTCGTACCGAGAATGCGCGGTGGTGAGTCCGCCCGAGAATGAGCGATGGTGAGTACACCCGAGAATGAACGGTGGAGAGTCCAGCCGAGGATGGATGATGGTGAGTCCACCCCGAGGATGGATGATGGTGAGTCCAGCTGAGAGCAAAAGACGCTTCGCGGACAGTCCAGCTGAGAACGGAGGAGGCTTCGCGGGACAACGTCCTGCGCATGAGCTGCGCGGCCGATCAATCGCGATGGGGCTGATAGGCCCCATCGCGATTAGGCCGCGTCAGTTCGATGCGCTTGTTGTCCCCGCACGTCTGAAGTCGCTAGCGCCTCGACTCCAGCTGATTGGGCGTCGGGGTCCTGCGGTGAGTGCGGTGGCCAAGAAAGGCCAGTCCTCGAGACGACGGCGAATGCTCGCAGACCCTTGCCAGTAGCGGTCGAGGTGACCTACTGCATTTTATATGTTCTGCCCCCTCGCAGGCCCCTCTGAGGGGAGCCGAATCGCCTCCTTTTCGGGTCAAAGAGGCCTCGGTTTCGGGTCCGTAGAGCAGTCTGATCGGCAGTCTGGAGGACTCGTGGTGCGTGGAACGCTCCCGACGCTCGAAATCGGTCGTGGAGTGGCTTGCGGTGGCGTTCACAGGGCAGATCTCTGCGAGACGACCGCACGTTCGTGCGTGAGGTCGTGACGGGATACGGGATACTCGGAAGGGCCGTCGCTTCGCCATCAGGGAGGGTCTATCCCGGGTAGTGTGCCCTGCAGCGGGTCCACCAGGGGTGGTGGGGTGGTTCCCGCCTTGAAGCGAGCCACGATGAACCGCTCCGCCTGGCAGTGAGGGCAGCGACGCCACGGAGGTAGGACGGGCTCAGGGGGTAGCAGCGGTTTCGGTTCCCCAACCGCGGGAGGTGGCTCGACTTGCATGGCTGCCAGGAGTCGCTGCCTGAGTGCGCGGAGCTGCGGACGACAGCCCCGACTCCACAGACCGGCGTAGCGCACCTTGTGCACCCGGTCGGGCCAGACGTGCTGCAGGAAGCGGCGCAGGAACTCGTGGCCGTCCAAGCACATCGTCTTGGCCTTCGTGCGGTCCTTGTCCCGATACTTGAACACGACATGGGTCTCGGTCACAGACACGATGCGGTGGTCACTCATCGGGCCGCGGTGAACCGAGCGACCCAGATACCGAAGCACCGTCTCCGCCCCGTGCTGCGGTACCTCGAGATGCACCTTCCACGCGAGGTCGAACACCCCGTCCGGCAGCGCAACGTCGGGGACTGCGGCCTTCATCATCGAACCGACCTTGTCCCGGAAAGCCTTGCCCAGCGCGCTCTCTGACCCAAGGCGCGAGTCCTTCGCGTCATGCCACTCGCCCTCTGCATCGACCGACCCCGCCGGGACAAGGCAGTGCACGTGAAGGTGGTACGCCAGCGCACTCGACGACGTGTGCAGCGTCGACATCACCCCTACCCTACCCCCCAGGTTCTCAGGCGCGGCTGCAACTGCGAGAAGCGAGTTACCAGCCGCCTGCATCAGCACTGGATACAGCTCCCCTTGATGACTCCGCACCACGCCGTTCAGCCCCTCCGGCACCGTGTACACCACGTGGAAGTAAGGAACCGGCAACAGCTCACTCCGGCGAGCGCCAAGCCACGCATCACAGTCCTCCGACATGCAGCGAGGGCACGAACGGTGGCCGCACGAGTGGTAGGTGTAGTCCTGCACCTTGCAGTTGCCGCACTCGACCACGTGACCGCCAAGCGCGACCGTTCGACACTGAGAGAGGAGGCGAAGCGCCTTGCGATGCGACAGGGGTAACCCCTTGCCATTCTTCGCGATGTAGCTGGGCGCGAACTGCCGAATCACCCCCTGAACGGATGGAGAGATGAGCCGTGTAGGTTCCGTGTGCATAACCGGGTTCTCGTGTTGGGAAACGCGAACCCATGAGCAAGAGCCGGGCCAACCTCAGCTCCTTGAAAACACGCAGCTATTTCTCGCGAAAGTGTCCCGCAACTGTCCCAAGTGTGCCAGGTGTCTCTCCGATTGGGACACTCTGGCGACCTCAACCGCGAGCTCGAGGAGCAACCCTGCGAGGGGGATGCGCCCCAGTGAGCAACGGGAGGCGTAGGGCCAGGAACCGAACCGGCATCGGGGGCTTGAGGGATGCACGTCCCTCCAGAAGCGAGTCAGGCGAGGAGGGCAAGGAGACGACAGGGGCCTGCAGGCGGAGCAGCGGCCTTGAGGGATGCGGGGCGCTCTCGGAGGAAGGCGGTGAGGAAGGCGAGGGAACGAGCAGGCCTCGTGCGGGACAACGTCCTGCGCATGAGCTGCGCGGCCGATCAATCGCGATGGGGCTGATAGGCCCCATCGCGATTAGGCCGCGTCAGTTCGATGCGCTTGTTGGCTGGCCTCGCGTTTTCGAAATACCTGTCGCTCAGGTGATCAACAACTACCACACGACCGGGGCGCCCTGGGGCGGAACCGGTCGGGAAACGCGAGGGCGGGGCCGAGGTTAATATCTTGATGCTCAAGATATGCGGGGTCGCTCGAGCTTGCTCGTTGGCTGGCCTCGCGTTGCCTACTGAGTCCCCAAGGCTTGGTCGGCGCAAGGCGCCGCGCAAGCGCGCTCGTGGAAAGTGAGTGGTAGTCGACTTCTGTCAGCGACCTAGCAGCGGCGAGCAATCCGACGCCAGCTCCGGCTCGCGATTGGCTCACGTCGAGTTTGGTTGAACTCCGCGCGCAGCCTTTGCGACCTCGCCGATGAATAGGTAGGTTTGGATGAGGACGAGGCGGGCTTCCTCGATTGAGACGTCGTCGTGAACTCCCTTGCATGCCTTTGCATAGACCGCATCAAGGCGAGCGGAGAGATGTCCAATTTGAGCCGAGATGATCGCCTCCGAGGTTCGGCTTCGAATGGATGTCTCTAGAAATGCGAGGAGGCGATTCAAATACTCTTCCTGGCCGACCTTCCGTGTCCTGCCGGACTGATCCACGTACGGCTCTTGCCGCGGGGGATAGATTGAATCGGCTATCGTACTTAAAACTCTACGGCAAGAGGTAAGGCATGCGGACAGGGCCTCAGAGCCTCCGTCTGCGAGGCGTTCCTCGGCAGCAAGCAATTGCTCGGCTGCCTTAGGTGATACAGATCGCACGAATTCGTCCGTAACACGCCGCGCACTCTGAAAGAGTTCCTCGGCAACCGAGCCAAATTCCAATGCGATGAGCGTGTCTGCCGCGTAGCGATAGAGATGCGAGCGCATCGCGTTGAATTCTCCAAGCGCTGCGATATATGCGTCCTTAGCCGAGGAAATTTGCTTTGTCAGGAGCGCAACGAGTTGTGTGGTCGCATGCAGCTCGAGGAAGTCCGTAGTGGGCTGGCTGAAAGTGGGCGCGTTGAGCTTGGCTAGAACTTGCTGGGCAGCGTTGACTTTCGCCTCCAGTTCCGGGAGGCTCGTTCGATACACCGCTTTGCGGTCTGCAAACCAGCGATGCGCATACTGCGCGCAGGTTCCGAGCTCCTTCTTCAGATTGATGTCGGGGGGATAGCCTCGCATCTCGTAGTCCAGCCACTTTTGCGCGTCGGTATCCCGCAGTGTCCGAGCTAGTCGCTGAGCCTTCATGAGTGGGCGGTCAATGCCCGGTTCCGCCTTTTCAAGGTCTCCAACCAGTTCACGCGCAATTTCCAACGCATCGCGCCGGCGATTGATAGTCGAGCTGTCGTTCATGAAAGTTGCCCCTTCCTTCGCCTCAAGATTCCTCTTTCATACGAGGACGTTTGAGGTCCAGCACGTCAGTTCCGAGAGCTGCTACAACACGCTTGAGCAGCTGCATGAAGCTCGTGACATCCTCGCCGCGCAGGGAAAGATTCTGCTCCGGCAGCCCATCACCTGTCTTCTGGACGTATTTGTCGTCAACGATACCGAGATTGTGGGTGACGACGTGCCGCCTGGCCATGCTCACCCGAAACAAGTGCCTTTCGGAATCTGAAAGCGACTTGAAAGGGTCGATACCCACGGCGGCATATAGCTGCACCGCCCGATCGAGGTTCTGAAATGCATTACCGATCCTCTCGCACAACTTTTGAGCCTCTGCGGCGTCGCGCTCTTCGTGCACAACATGCTGGTAAACTCGCTTAAGGAAGCCTTCGCCGACCGAAGCCGCATCCTCGATGCAGTTGCCAATCTTGCGTTGGTATCGTTCGCGTTCGCCGGACTCGCGGAGCTTGTCGGCATCCTCAAGTTCGTGGCGAATAATCTCCTCCTCGCGCGCAAAATGGGTTAGTAGATTTGCGCACCCACAATCTGGACAGAAAAGGGCGAGTCCATATACGCCGTACTCACGGGAACATATCCCGCAGACGACATTGCGGAGAAGGTCGGAGTGGCTCGGCAGGCGGACAGGAGGAATAAAGGGTGGTGGTGACCGCGAGACCTTGGCTGAGATGCCAAGCAGGCCGCGGCCCAAGGTGTTGAATCCACGGAACACATCTGTAAGTTGCCCGTGGATATCGTCGAGAACTTCATCTGCGATTTTGCGCGTCTCCTGGTCGATACGCTTACGAACATATTCTCGATCGACGGGATGCTGGAAAGCATCATCCTCAGCATCCTGCCCGCAGTAGGGACATGTCGTGCCTGCCGTTCCGGGCAATCGTCGCGGCTCGACTCCATCAGCGACGACTCGGTCGCTGGGAAAACTACCAAGCAAGAACTCTTTGGGCTCGCAGCTGGGATTGGGGCATTTGTGCCGAGTCTTGCCGGATTCCGAACGCGGCAGTGGGATTGAAATGGTTCTGTTCATTCGTCCTCGTCCCATGACAGCTCTCCCTCACGTACCCCGCATACTGCTCGCGCGTTCAGTCGTTGTCAAGGTGCTCAACGGGACAGGAGTCTACGGCCGAGCAGGATGCGGGAATTGTTAGTGCAGGAGAGCATGTGCCGATTTCGGGGCGCCCGCAAAGGATCAGTTGCGGTCCGGACGTCGAAATGCCCATGAAGCGGTAGTCTGCGATCGCTGTTCTCGCCGCATGGCATGAGGACATGTCGATCTGGAGTTGCGACCGCGTGAGAAGGTCTGCTCAGAGCGCCAAGGTGGGCCGAACGGACTTTCCGTACTTCACTGGGCTGATCGCTGAGTGCCGACCAGGTCGCTGAGTGCCGACAAGTTCGGACTGCACGGGCCAGCTGACGGCAGGCTGGGCAGCGAACGAGGCTGCGGTGTGTGGTCACCTGATGAGTGCGACCCAGCCCTGAGGGCACGGGCCAGCCAACGTCCTGCGCATGAGCTGCGCGGCCGATCAATCGCGATGGGGCTGATAGGCCCCATCGCGATTAGGCCGCGTCAGTTCGATGCGCTTGTTGTCGGGCGCCGCGGCTCAGCGCAAGTGAAGTGAGAGATGGACACGCCAGCTCAACGGGGGATTGGCTGTGCGGTTGCGCGAGAACGAAGAACAGCGCCGCTGGACAATCGCGCAAGTCCCAGATTTACGAGTGAATCGGACACCAGTGGCACCCGCGCCGAGGGGAAGGCGGCGGCAGCCAAGCGCTGCGGACTCTGGCGACGGGCGCCATATGTGGTACAGAAAGCTTAGCACGCAGGGAGGAACGATGACCTACAAGACATCCCATCAACCGCGGATTGCTGTCACGCAAGGTGACAGTGCGGACGCGGACGCCGACAGCATCGGTGTGGGCCTACCGCTTCGTCCGCACGGTTCGGACAACGAGAGTTTTGGCAATCGCTCACACAACCAAACGATGGAAGTAGGCGCTCCTGGGCCGCAATCTATTGTCTTTGGAGTCGAGTGTGGAGGCCTCAATGTTCTCGGCTGACGTGTCCGGAAGACTGGGTTTGACTATGCGCGCGGTGCTGAGTCGCGGACTTATCGCGCTCGGTGCCCTTGGGGCGTTATGGTCATGCGAGACCAACAGTGGAGCCGTCGACCCGTGTAGCCATCCTCGGGCAGGCTGCCTGTGCAATCCAAGCCTCGACCGGGGTTGCTGCATCGACTGGTACCGAGGGCTGGAATGTACGGGCGGGCCCACGACCGGCTTGTGGCAGGTCATAACGGGCTGCCCTTGCATCGATCAGCCGGGCCAGTGCGGCGGTGAGCCGACACCCGAACGGTGCCCCAATGCGCCGGACAACTTCGGCGTCCCTCAGGATTCCGACTGAGTCGAGTGTTGCGACGAAGATGGGATGCGCTCCTGAGCCCGGCCTATTGCTTTGAGTCGGGACGACGTGGGTTATCGACAATCCTGGGTCGTTCATCCTCAACCCGCGGAGGGGGCAGAGCTGGAACCGCGGACTGGTCAATGGCCGGCGTAGATGCCAACAGGTCACACGCTGGCGGGTGAAAGTCGCGCATTGGCTGGGACAGGTCGTCACCCTGGCGGGTGCAAGCTGAGTGCAGGCGGGGACAAGATGCTACCTTGGGCTATGCAACCTCCGCCCTGGAGGCGGCAGGACGCACCGTGAAGGGGGCAACAACGTACCTTGGTGGGGCCAAGATGGCTCCATTGCTGGGTCGGACGACCACGGCGCGTCTGCTGACAACTTGTCACGCGTGTCGCGAGATTTCGCTACAGGCTACCCGGAGGGACCATGTAAGCGACGCCGCCGCCTCTTTGCTCCAGCACCAGAGCCGCTCGACCCTGAGAACCAGCGTGAGCTCGTCGATGCGGGCGAGCAGTTCGATACCTGGACGTCCCCGCGCAGCCCCCCCGGTTCAAGGAGGCGCGGCAAGTGAGCAGGGCCGTCTCGATTGATACGGCGCCTCGCGTCCCGTCTCACTCAGTGCTCGACCTTCAGCGAGCCGTGGCCGAACCGGTGTCATCGTCCGCGGAGCCAGTTGCATTGAAGCCTCGCTCGCCGCCTGAGCCGCGACCGCCAAACGACGAGCTTGCCATTTGATGCTCCTGGCCGTAGTCTTACCTGCGTCTTACCGGCGCAGGAGGTCTACCAATGGCGAGGGCTACGCTGTCGACGAAAGGGCAGGTTGTGCTGCCGCAAGCGATCCGGAACCAGCTCGGACTCACTCCGGGCAGCGAACTCGAAGTCACGACTGACGGTGATACTGTGATCCTGAGGCGGGTATCGCGGTTTCGGACTGTCGACCTGAAAGACGCGATTGGATGTGTTGCATACAACGGCCCCGTTCGGTCCATTGAAGAAATGAACGCTGGGATCGATGAGATGCTTCGCTCGCGCGTGGGTTCGCGGTGATCGCGCTCGACACCAACGTACTCGTCCGTCTTTTTGTAGCGGATGACGAGCTTCAGGCGGCACGCGCCGCTCGGCTCCTGGCGACCGCTCAGAGGGTCTTTGTCTCCAAGACCGTTGTACTCGAGTTCGCTTGGGTACTCTCCGCGGCATACGCAACGCCCCGCGCGGGCTTGATTCAAGCTCTGGAGA
Source organism: uncultured Myxococcia bacterium (assembly GCA_942493285.1). GTDB lineage: Bacteria > Myxococcota_A > UBA9042 > PHBI01 > PHBI01 > WYBB01. The sequence continues at coordinate 1,322,010 of OW818691.1, read as the reverse complement.
CACTCGCCGGCCTACGGGAACTCGAAATTGAGGACCGTCCGGCAGTAGAAAAGGCGATAGCGCTCTACAGTGATGGGCTAGACGATTTTGCCGACGCACTCCATCTTTGTTCGTCAGCAGGAGCGGAGGGATTTGCGACCTTCGACCGCAAGTTCATTTCCAAAGCACGCAAGCTGGGTGGGCCTGTTGCGGTGCGAGCGCCGTGAGCGGTGTGCAACGGGCCGGCGAACTGGCGAGGAGAACAAGCCGGAGTCGGGGCTCATCAAACTCGCCGGGTCGTGTGCAGAGGCTGCAAGAGGTCTGACGCGCCGTCGTGAGATCGCCTATCGAACCCAAGATGCCGAATGACCGCCTTACGGATGGGTGAGCCGACACAAGGCTTGCGAAAGGATCAAGAGGCGCCTTGAGCAGGGGCGCGCGATGGAGGATCGTCTCGGCGTGTGTTGCCGGGTCATGGAAGTGGTGGCGTCAGGGGAGACCTGCGTTTGTTGGGGAAGGCCTTTGCAAGCGTCGAGTTCCGGCTGCACACGCCCGACAACGTCCTGCGTATGACCTGCGCGGCCGATCAATCGCGATGGGGCTGATAGGCCCCATCGCGATTAGGCCGTGTCAGGTCGATACGCTTGTTGGCTGGCCTCGCGTTGCTCTGCGTTTTCCTAAGCGAAATCAGCTCTGAGCCCCCGGTAGCATACTGGTCCGAAGATTGGCTTCGCCGCCACCGGTTCCATCAAGTCAACGCATCGCCAGCTGGAATGGAACGGGTGCGTCAGTGTGGTTTGTGACCCACAAGGTGTCACACATGCGAGCCGCAACCGAAGCGGTCAGAACTGCTCGTAAATCGCCACCACGTCTGCTAAAACCCCAGCAAACATAGACGCTCCACCGAGAGAGCAGGTGATATTTCGGAACTTGAGAAGGACGGGTGCGAAGACCTTCGACCCGGAGACTTCATGACGGCTAATTGGTACGGAACTTCGGCGATCGGGATCGAGCTTCTGGAGGTACGCGTCAATCCGTTTTGCAAGGCTCTTTCGCGCGTCCGCATGAGACGATCCTTCAGCCATGAAATGATCTTGTTTCTGAATCTGCACCACTAGACTCTCGTGGCTCCAAGTGGCCGAATACTGCGTACGCCCAGAAGAGCTTGTGAACGAGGCTGAGTCGCTATTGGGTGCGACTTTGGTATCGGTTCCGAGAATGGCTGCAGCACGCAAGAAGAAGTCGGAGGATGGAACAGTCGCATTGGGATTAGCGGCAGATAGGAGGAGTTCCCGAACGCGAATGAGTCGCCGGCGGAATTCGCCAACGGTAGGAAGACGGGTACCAACGTCCTGGCGCCCTGCCTCGCGAACGGTTCTCGTGAACTCGGCAGCAGCGGACGGTGAGCTCCAAGAAGCGGTCTTTGTCTCCAACGACTGCATCGCGCGTTCCACGTGTATTGGGTCCTCTCCATCAACCATATAAATCGATAGCATTGCGAGACCGTAGACATCGACAGTTTCCCGGTGTGCCGCGTCTTCGCCAGGACTGGAGAGCTGCTCCGGTGCCGCATAGAACGGAGCGCCGAACGCCTCGACGGTGTGGCTTGTTGCCGCTGGAAACCATGCCAAATCAAAATCCGTAAGTTTGGACTCCCACCGCGCCAGGTTTGCATCCCAGAAGAGAATCACATTCTCGGGTTTGATGTCTCGGTGTCGTATCCCCTGCCCATTGGCGTACTCAACAGTCTCCGCCACAGCTAGAAGAAGGCGCATCACCTCGGCCGGATCCTGCTCTGAGCCATACCAGCGCCGAAGGTTGTCCCCGTCGACGAACTCCATATAGAACGCGAGCGGACACTCCAGAAACTTCTCAACATGAACGATCCTTGGATGCGCCAACTGATCCATCGCGCGGTATCCAATCCTGAATCGCGACTGTTTCGCCAGATTGCCGAGTTCTTGGCCGTGGAATACCTTCAATGCTCGAACAGCTCCATTGGGCCCATCGATCCGAAAGACTGTGCCGAATCCGCCCTCGCCCAGCTTCTTGACAACTTCACCATACTCAGTGTGAGTCCCGATGGACACATTCGCCAATTCTGCGAGGAGGGCATCCACATCGCTTGCTAGAATTCGCCAGCTTGGAATCTCGTCCAGCTCGTTCCCCCATCTGATCACCAGTTGAGTTCTCTTCTGCGCAACGGGAAGAGCGAGCTTGCTGGCGCTCTGCCATCCAGATTCACGATATGTCTGCCTTGAAGCGAACGGAGGCTTCAGCTCTGCAAGCTTGAGTTCGACCTCGTCGAGCAGGGCTCGAAGTTGCTCGGCCTCGTCAATCATCTTTTCGCGCCGGTGAGCTTCAGCACTCTTCAGGCCGGTATGGCTGATCAACGAGACATAGCCAGTGATACGACCTCGAAATACAGGCCTTTGGTGAGACGAGAGATTCATTTGGCGCGCAGAGTAGTGATGCGCGGCTTCGGCGGTTACCGCGCCATTGACATCGGCGGCGGCTCCTGACAGAGCCTTCAGCATATGGAACGTAAAGACGCCGTGCCCATATGCAACCGTCTCTCGAGCAGAAGAGCCTGGTGTACAGGCCAATAGACACACGACGTTGGGACTCGCAACATCTGCCGCCATCGCCTCGCGTAGATCCGCGCGTGATATCGACGTATCGACCTCTATCCCACCGGCATGACAGCAGTCTGCGATAATGATGAGAGTATCGGTATTGGCCAGCTCGGCCAGAAGGGTGTCTCCGATCTCCTTGAGAGACACGAAGTTCGTCCAATCGTCTGCTTGAAATGGCTCATAATAGGTGCCAGTCGAAAGCAGCGCTGCATGACCCGCGAGGTAAAGCAGTTTGGTGCTAGCGGGGCTTCTCGAGAGCTCGTATACAGCATCCAGAATTCCCTTTCGGGTGGCATTCTCGTCGACCAAGAGAGTCGTCTTGAATGGAGTGCTATCCGAGCTCTCCAGGACTTCTGCGACCGAATTGGCGTCAGCGACAGCGAACTGGAGTGGCTTTGTGGGGTAGGCATTCACCCCGATGATGAGCGCCTGACGGGCTGAGTTCTGCATCTTCCCTCCTTCGGGTGTTTGGCTTCGTATCACAACGGTTGCCGATGCGCCACTGGACCGGCGAAGTGTGGAACATAAATAAATCCGGCGGGTTGTGCATGAGGGGCGATACGTGTTTAGCGAAGCCCAGAGAGAAGACGTGGGTGCGCCAGTACACTCGGGCTGTAGGGTGCCAGCCGAGGCGAATGGTCTGCGCGGAGAATTGTCCAAGATCGGATATGAGACTCAATGGCGAGAGCAGCGCGATAGAGAGTTCAGAGCGCTTGAGGTGTTCGTGCGAATGCGTGGTGGTAGGGAGGTTTGGTGAGCGCGGCGCGGAGAAGGAGTTGATGAGGTGTGAAGGGCTCCGAGTCGAGGGGCCAGCCAACGGCAGGCTGTGCGGCGAACGAGGCTTCGGTGTGTGGCCACCTGATGAGTGCGTGGCCGCGATTAGAGTACGGGCCAGCCAACGTCCTGCGCATGAGCTGCGAAGCCGATCAATCGCTACGGGGCCTGGTAAGGCCCCGTAACGATTAGGCTTCGTCAGTTCGATGCGCTTGTTGTCGGGCGCCGTTAGGCATACACGGCGATTCGTAGAGAGAGGGTGTCTCGCTGATCCCAGGCCGCTGTCGTCGGGCGGTGCTCGGCACGTCTGGAGTTGAGCTGCACGGACCGAGTACAGCTTCTGGCGGAGGGGGTGTGCCGAGTCAGCTAGGCTGGTGCAACCGGCTTCCCGACGCGCCCGCGGGAGGACACGGTCGTCCGGTCGTTGAAGCAGAGTCTGGTGACGACTTCGCTAGCTGTGGTAGAGAGGGGTGCAGCGCGTATCGGAGGAGCGATGAGCGAAGAAACCAACCAACAACCACGCATTGTTGTCGTCCGTGGCGACATAGTGGACGCGGATGTTGACATCATTGTCAACGCGGCGAACTCGGCGATGAGTGGGGGCGGCGGCGTGGACGGGGCGATTCACCGAGGGGCTGGACCGGAACTTTTGAAAGCATGTCTGAGCCTTGGACGGTGCCCGGCGGGGTCCGCCGCTATAACAAAGGGGTTCAATCTCAAAGCCAGGCACGTGATTCACGCAGTTGGGCCGGTCTGGAGAGGGGGTGACCACGATGAGGACGCAATGCTCGAGTCCTGCTATCGGACGGCACTTGGACTTGCCGTTCGGGCTGAAGGAAGGACAATCGCATTTCCCGCAATCAGCTGCGGTGCCTACAAATTCCCCATCGAACGCGCTGCTCGCATCGCGATCGAGACTGTTAGCGCCCATCTGCGCGGAAACGACCTTCCCGAAATCGTAAAGTTTGTCTGTTTCGATGGTCAGACGGAGCGACATTTTAGCCGGGCTCTGGCGAATGTGTCATGCTGACACGGCACACCTTGCGAAAGTGCCATCCCGCATATCACTGCCGAAGCGCTTTGCTTTTCCATAGCTTTTGGCGGACCCGTCAGCCGGTGCGATTCGCAAAGGCTCGTCGACATGCCTGAGAAATCAAGGTTCCGAAAGTGTCTGTACTGCTCAAAGCAGGCCGATTCCAAGGAGCATATACTGCCGGCTTCACTCGGCGGCCATCGGGAAAGAAGAGGCATCCTTTGTGCCGACTGCAACAGCGCAATGGGACCCCTTGTGGACGCATTGGTTAGCGAAATCGGCCCACTCTCGGGAATGCTGGGCGTCTCCAACACAAGGACTCGGGAAAAGATTCGAGCACGTCTGGAATCCGACTCGGGACCACTGACGCTCGATGAGCGTGGCAGACCTGCCCTCGAAGTTCCGCAGGTGCTGACAGAGAGGCTGAGGGGAGACGGCAAGAAGGTGGTCCAGATGAACTTCAGCAGCGAGCGGCAGTATCAAGAATGGCTGCAGTCTGAGAGACACCAAGGCAGAAGTCCCAAGCAACTCTCGCGGGTTGAGCAGGTCAGGTACCTCAGCGATTCCCCTGTTCTCAAGTTCTCGATTGGTTGCGAGGCATCTCGACGGGCGGTGGCACAGATTGCGTACAATCTCTTGGCGCATATAGCTCCTTCCGTCGCACGAGAACCCGGCCTTCAGGGACTGCGAGACTACATTCGCCATGGAAATGACGGCACTCCTAGAACCGTAGAACTCCTTGCAATTCCACGCGAACGAATTGTGGGACCAAGGTTCGAGTTCGGGCACCAGATACTCGTCGCCCAAGATGGCAACGCGATATCGAGCATAGTGCGACTATTCGGCACGCTCGACTTCCTCGTTAGGATGGGGGAATCAGCTCGACAGTTCAAGGGAGTTGTGGCTGACATCGATCCATTGGCATCGGGAGCACCAAGGGACTTCGAATGCAGGGAGTTGTCACATGGACTTTCGGAATTGGACAAGTACACCTTGCCAGACTCCGCAGATGCGGTGGCGGGACCTCTTTCGAACCTGCTGGAACGCATCAGAGAGAGGCAATGGCGCCTCGACACCGCGCCGCTGTTGGTACGACTAAATGAGTTGCGCACCAAAGGCGTGCCGATTGACCGCGACAACCTTCGCCTGCTGCTTGGAGACTATAGCTCACGTGTGCGTGACCTGGCGTTTGGGCTTGACGCCGCCACCGCGAAACTGGCGCAAGAGAGGACATCTGGACGTGATGGAGGGGCCGGGGTACGACTTCGCCTAAACGCGTTTGTGCAGATACTTCGAGCGAGCGACCCATCGGACCCGAGCGGACTTACTGAGGCGGCACGGGGAGCGCTCGACTACGCCATGCAGCAGGTGACGGAGGTAGCACATGAGGAGCTCGTTCGAGGGGAGTTGACGGAGCCAATCCTCGACTCGATTCTACGGGGAGTCCTGGGCGAACAAGCTATATTGGAGGGCGTCTTGAAACTCCTGCCATCTCAGTCCAATGACCGGTCAACTCTGTAATTGGGAGCGGATGACCCTTGTACAGATGTGCGGCGAGTCGAGTCGGGATGATCGACGTGCACGGCTCAAGGTCTACGCGGAGTGACGGCAGCGCAATGGGTCAGCTGTGGCGCGCGAAGAGACGAAGTCGTGAATCCGAGTTGGGGTTCGCGCCGATGGGGTAGCGAGGCGCGTCAGGGAGACTGGTGCGAGAGGACCAGCTCTGGCTGCACACGCCCGACAACGTCCTGCGCATGAGCTGCGCGGCCGATCAATCGCGATGGGGCTGATAGGCCCCATCGCGATTAGGCCGCGTCAGTTCGATGCGCTTGTTGTCCCCGCGAAGCCACGCGGGAGTTGGCGCGATGAAGGGAGAGAAGTGGTTGAGGTGATTGCGAGATTTGGGTCTTGAGTGGATAGGGAGCGGCTCCTGGCAGACCGCAGCTGGAGCCTGGCGAGGTGCGGTCGGATGCAGGCGAGGCGGAGTGCGGCGGGGTGCTGGGAGCGGGAGTCGTGGCGGGGAGTGTGCCGCCCTACCCTCCGGTGGCTCAAGACTCCACGAGGATTGCGCCATCCGGTCTTGGCGGGACCAATCTCTAAAAACGACATTCCGCACAACACAGCCACGGATGAAGAGTGGGCGTCAAGGTCAAACCGTGAGTCAACCCGGGGCCGCCGGACCGCGAATCCGCCCGAGGATGAACGATGGCGAGTCCACCCCGAGAATGAACCATGGTGAGCCCACCTCGAGAATGGACAGTGGTGCGTTCAACCCAGCCCCAAGAATCAACGATGGTGAGCCCACCCGCGAGTCAATGACGGCAAGCCCCCCGAGCATGGACGACAGTGAGTCGGGGCGAGAGCTCGCGAGCGAGAGGCCGCCCGAGAATGAACGATGGTGAGTCCAACCCGAGGATGGACGGTGGGTTTGCGACCGTACGAGTTTGGCGGGGATGCATGCGTGCTAACACCAAGCCATCTCATCGTAAATTAGCACGCCCCCGATTCAACGTGCACCGTGCGCCAACTGTTCAGGGAGTGCGCATCGGAGCCGGGCGCCCCAGGAGCAGCAAGCCGACATCAGCAGGCACCGGGAGGATGAGACGGAAACGGTCCGGCGGGGAGGCATGCGTGCTAACACCAAGTCATCTCATGGTAAATTAGCACGCCCCCCGATTCAACGTGCACCGAAGTGGTTCGCCGAGTGCACTGCGGAGGTGCGCGACGCAAAGCCCGGAATCGAGAGGTGCGTATCACCAAGCTCTCATCGCAAAGTGGCGCGTGCGATTTGACGTGCGCCTCACGCTTAAGGACCTCTCGCTGAAAGTGAGACGCTTCGATTGTCGGTCCTTAAGTCCACATCCGAGGTTGCGACCGAACGAGTCCGGCGGGGACTCATGCGTGCTAACACCAAGCCATCTCATCGGAAATTAGCACGCCCCCGATTTCGCGCTCGCTGCGTACCGACTGTTCGGCGAGTGCGTAACGGAGCCGAATGAAGCTCCCACGGTTTGGTGGACAGCCCGACTATGGGGTCATCTTGCTGAGTCCGTCGATCTCGAACTTCAGCTCGAACTCGATTGGGCTCAGGTAGTCGAGAGCCGAGTCGCATGTCGTCAGGCTGAAGAAGCCATCTACAGCAGGCCTCGCACAGGTTGATCCACAAAGACGCCAGGCCAACGTGCCTCCTTGACGCCACGGGTCGGCTCAACCTGGACGGCAACCGCCTTTGGTAGTCGCCCATCGCATCGATGGCTTTGGTTCCTGTCGGGTACTCGTTGTAGTCGATGAGCTTGCGCTTGATGGTGGCAGAGAAGCTCTCGGCGGCGGCGTTGTCCCAGCAGTCCGCCATATGACTCATGCTCTTGACGGCGGACAGTGTGGCGAGGGCCGCGGCGTAGTCGGGGCTCGCGTAGTCACTACCGCGATCGGAGTCCTGTATGAGGTCGGCCTTGGGGGCTCGAGCTGCCGTGTTGGGAGCGGTTGCTTGACGCCGCGGGGCCCTGGTGCCAATCTTTCATGGGCCCAAAGACTCCCGGTTCTGAACCCGGCGGAGGCGTTCTTGAAGTCTGCGATGGAGATTCAGGGTTTAGAGTACGACTGGTTGGCCTGCGACGAAGAGGGGTATGTCGCGCTCTTCAGCACCGCCGGAGCTGGCTTCGCACCTGTTGAATTCCTTCGGGATACGGACGCTCATGACGAAGCGATCGACATACTGATGGCACTTCCTGCCAGAACCAGACCGCGATTTGCTCCCGCTCTCGCGTCGAACACCATCAACACTTGGGCACTTGTCGCTGAACGAGGGCTGTTCGCATACGACTGTGATCCAAATGGTGGCCCTTACCGGCTTGTAGCCGCGCCTCTCGTCGCAACGAGAATCTGCGAGCTGCCGACGCCGGTTCAGGACGTGGCGACACGAATCAAGTGTCCTCTTCTCTTTGCCCGTCTTGAGGTGATCGACAGCATCATGCTGGCATCTCGCGAATAAGCGGATTGGAAAGGGCGTGGTTGCATGGAGCACGTTGGTGCCAGCACGAAGCGGGAGCAGGTGTAGCCTACGGCGGCCCGCAACCCACGCGAGAATAGACGATGGTGAGTCCCACCCGAGAATGGACGGTGATGAGTTCACCTCGAGGATGGACGACGGTGAGTCCACCCCGAGGATGAACGACGGCGAGTCCACCCCGAGGATGAACGATAGTGAGTCCACCCCGAGGATAGATGATGGGGAGTCCAGCTGGGAGCGGAAGAGGCTTTGCGGACAGTCCAGCTGAGAACGGAGGAGGCTTCGCGGGACAACGTCCTGCGCATGAGCTGCGCGGCCGATCAATCGCGATGGGGCTGATAGGCCCCATCGCGATTAGGCCGCGTCAGTTCGATGCGCTTGTTGTCTTGCCCCCCGTTTTGCACGTCATATCATGGGCTTCGGTGACGTTTGTGGCGGCCGAAGCCCGTTGGCCGTCAGTCCCAGCGCTGGGTGCCGCAAGCGTTCCGTCTAGACTATCGACAGTCGATTGTAGAGGAGAGGTCAGCGCGAAGAGGACAGTGCCGAGAGGACAGTTCCACGACGTCAACGCCGAGAAGCCGGCGCCGGGAGTCGAACACCGGGACTCGAGCGCCCAGACTCGAGCGTCGAGCGCCGAGCGTCCCCAGCCAACTCGAGCATCCCACCCAGAACTGAGTGCACTGACGAGCTTGACTCGGGCGTGCTTGGCCCGGCCGCCTCGGTCTATTGGGACCGTGTGCCTTCGGATGAATCCGAGCTATACTCCGTCGGTCGGACGCGACCCGCCACTATGCGTCCAGCGGTCGCTGCAGCTTACTCCAGGAGTCCGTCATGTCTAATCCTCCCCCTTTCTCGGTTCAGCCGCCGACGGCCGGCGTTTCGGAGATACTCATCTACGGCGCGCGCACTGCGCTCTTCACTGCTGTTGTGCGCACCTACGACGTGCCAGGGTCGTTGAGCTACTATGCGATCGAGTCTCCAGGTAGGCCGCTATTCGAGAGGCGATGGCGGACGCCCGGCAAACCAGTGGAGTCCGTCAATGACGTGTCCGACTTGGTCACCTGCGTGGTGCTGCATGACGACCCAGGCGATCCTTTGGCTGGCTTCCGGTCCCGCGCCGCTAAGCTTCAATCGATGCATTTCCACATCGACTGGGACGGCGCCATCTTCCAGACACTCGATGTCGCCGACGCAGCCCATCATGCTGGCGCGGCGGATCAGAGCTCGATCGGTGTGGCGCTTGCCCGTGGGAGAGTAGGGAAGGAGTATTCAGACCGGCAGTACACAGCTCTCATCGATTTGCTCCGCACACTACGGCGGACGCTCAAACGGATCGATGGCGATTATCCCATCGATCGCTTCGGGCGCGTGTTCCCGCAAGCTCGGTGGCAAAAGGGCGACTGGCATGGTTTCCTTGGGAATCGGCATGTGAACGACACTGCCAGCGATCCCGCGCCACCCTTTGATTGGGAAGCCTTGCGCATGAGGCTTCTTGATAGGCTCGAGTCGTTTCCAGTCGAGCTGGCGGACGGAGCCAATATCAAGACGCTTCCCCCCGACCGCATCTTGGCATTGGCGGAGCTCTACGCCGAGAACAACGAGACTAAGACCAACGGCTGGTATCCCATGGGGATCAACCGAACTTGGCACGGCGGAATCCATATCGCAGCACCGTTCGGCACTCGCGTATGCGCAATGACGGATGGCGTACTGGTCGCTGCCTGCATTGATCCCAAGCCCAAGAAAGTAGGACATCGAGGCTTCGTGCTGCTTCGACACACCGTACCCGGTCCGCGAACGGTTAGTGGTGTCGAGACAGAAGGGTTCGCCTACTTCACGCTTCTCATGCATCTCGGTGCCGTGGTTGTGGAACCTAAATGGCTTGAACAGCTACGACTCAGCAATCACCCAGCGTTGACCAAACTCGAGAGCGGCGAGATCACTGCTATCGAATGGCGCCAGAATCCAGTGCGCGTCCTCTCCGGAGAGTTCGTTGGAGTTGTTGGACAATTTGGGCCCGAACCCGAAGCTCAGTCTATGGTCCATGTCGAAGTCTTCGCCGGGAACTTGTGGCAGAGAATCCAAGGAATGCTGGGTGCGGACTTCTTCGAGAGTCTGAAGATTGATACGAACGCCACCAGAGTCGAAGACCAGCGCGTTCTTGAAGTCTTCGGTGCTGACCTCTCGCCTGATGGCCTTCAAGCATTTTGGTCAAATCGAGATCTTGCCGTGGCAGCGAAGCGGTGGCTCCGAAAGCTGGTCGTCCGGCACGTCAGCGAGTGGTCTGATCAAGTCGACTGGCCCCGAACGATTGCAGCCGTCAATGGGTGGGACAAAGATCCGGTGGCAATCGCAAAGATGAAGAGAGACCCCCGTATCGCGCGAGACTTGGCAGAGACGGTCTCGCCATTTATTTGGCTCAACAAATCCATGGCGGCGCACATTGGGCTCGATGTGCGTGACTGGAACGGGGCGGTGGAGCACTTCCATCCGATTCAGTTCCTGATGTGGCTGCAGTTTCGCGCGGGACGGCGCTTCGTGAACGGTGCACCGTAGGCTCAGATGCTGAACGACGTACGGCGAGGTGCGTGTACGGTGGGACGAAGCATAAGCTGGGAGGCCTCAGGCCTTCCGAAGTGCCTACAGGTGCCGAAGGAAGGCAGGAGCCCTGGGCCCGCGGCGGCAGGCGTTTTGCGTGGCGACCAGCTCTGACCGGAACAGGCAAGACAACGTCCTGCGCATGAGCTGCGCGGCCGATCAATCGCGATGGGGCTGATAGGCCCCATCGCGATTAGGCCGCGTCAGTTCGATGCGCTTGTTGTGCCGCCCCGGGGGAATACCAGGGGTGCGATGCGGTGCGGGGCGGACGAGCGAGCCGGCGGCGGACTTGGCGGTGTTCTGGTGACCAAGGGGCTATCGAGGAGGGTGGGTTGCATGAGTCAGTGGAGTATGCGAAGTGGCGAACCAGTGGGGCTGACAGTAGATCCCGGGCCCCCTTACGACCGCGCTCTGCCTTCGCTAGCCTTTTCAAGAGCGACGTTGGTGAGGCTCACGCCGGAGTCCGCTCCGAAGGGCTACTGAGATAGTTACTCGCACTCATCGGTATGGATGACACAAGCGGTGTTCCCGCTCGGACTCAGACATGAGAGTGTGCCATCAATGACACGGACACGTCCACTACTTCGAAGGTCACTCGCGACGTCACAACGCTCAAGCATGAACTGTGTGGTGGTTGTGGATGTAGGGCAGCACTTGTCTGCGGGCACTTCAGCCTGGCAGACGCCAGAGTTTCCGCGCCCGATGCAGCAGTAGTTTGTAACTGGGTCGTGGATACAAATCTGACCTTCGGGTGGGTGGGTTGTCACCGTTCGCAGAACGCATACGCCGCAGAAGGCGCTTGCTGCACTGCCGTCAGTTTCGTCAGCGCAGGCCAGGGGCGCCAGCCCAAGCCCGAATAGGGATAGTACCAAAAGGTGCCTGAGCATGGAAGTGATGCCTTGGTGTCGTGATTGGTTGGCCTGAGGTCGAGTCACGATGCGGGAGCCAGTGGACGAGGTCGGGTAAGCTCCAGGTATGACCTGAGAGGAGTTCTGCGCTGGTTCGGCTGATCGTTGTGCCGCCCCGAACTGGGTGGTCAGAGACGTGGTGGGATTGGGACGCGCATTCAGGTCGCAGTCTTGAGGCAAATTGTGCGGCCTATGGCCCACTACAGGGGGGGCACCCTCAGTGCAAACCAGGAAATGTGGACCGGAGAGCGAGCGAGCCGAGCCCATACCGCAGCTAGGATTGCGACTGCTCGAACGTCCGTCCACTGAAGAAGTGCCTGAGTTGCTCTTCCGCCTGAACGTCGATGAATGGGACCAGCAAGCGCTCGACCGTGCCGTCTGCGAATCTTACGAGGCAGTCACCCCTCCCCTGCAATTCTTCTGCACCACCCCGTTCAAGCACGACCCGACTCTGGACATCAGATTGCAGTCGGAAGGCGACTCTGGTGTTCAAATTCGCGGAGATTGGAGACGGCAGGATATCCGCTCTGGGATACTGGGTGCAAATGACGACGGAGATACCAGCGGCCCGTCCCTTCTGGGCTAGCTGCTTGATTAGGGCTGTACACCTTGGCCCCTCGTCGGAGTCGACGAGATCCGCAAACTCATCGGCAAGAACAAGGAGGTATGGCCCCGGACGGTCAGAGTCGCTGAAGTCTTGCCATCGACGAAGACCAGCACTCCGAAGCGCTTCGAGCCGCTCGCGCATCTCAACGCCGAGTCGTTCGAGAGCATCCGCAATGCCGTCCGGCTCGGTTTCGTGGGCGGAGACGTAATCCGGCGCCAGGGCCAGTAGATTGAAATCGACGCCCTTGACATCGCAGAGGGTGAACTGGAGTGTCTTGGGTGAGTGCTGGAGAATCAAGCTCAGGGCAAGCGCTCCCAAGAAGTTTGACTTGCCAGAGCCGGAAGCTCCAGCGACAAGCATGCCGGGTCCGCCTTCGAAGAGGTCCCAAGAGCGGAGTTCGCCTAGACTTGTAATGCCGAGAGGCGCAGCCAGCGACGAAACAGAGTTCGGCAGAGCATGGAAAGCGCCGACCGCATGGGAAAACGTCCAAGACTCTCTAGCTGTTCGGACCACCTCGAACGCGATGGCGCCGCGTGGCACATGGTGGTAGATCCTCGCGCTACGCCGAACATACAGTTGCAGTTCCTTCTGCCACTTAGTCACCTTGTCGACGCTTGCACCCGGACGAAGCTGGTAGAGCAATGTAATGAGATGGGGCGTAACGACCATCTCGGGCGCCCTCGCGTCAACTTCAAGGCCGTAGTCTCGCACCAACTTCGCGATGGATTCAAAGAGGGGCAGGTGTTCTTCTGGCGCGGAGGAGTACTCGGGCTTCGGCGTAGCGGATAACGAGCGCCAATCTGTGACCCGTGGCTTACTTCGATCGGCGAAACGAAGGCTTTTCGGCGAAGGGGTGGTGAGGGCTTCAATTTGCTCTGTTGCGATAGTGGGCGAAGACAGGACAGGTGAAGCGCCCATCCTTGTTCGAAGAGGTGGGAGGCCAAACGTCTCGGGGAGGGCGAGAGCAGGTTCGGAGCCGACTGCTTCAGACTCACTCTGATAGTCTGCAAAATGCTGGGCGTGAGCAGCAGGCCGAGCCTGCCCCTGAGGAGGAAAGGCTTTGGACCCGAGCTCAATGATAGTCATTTCTTCGGGTATGTGGCCGTTGCGAGAATCGCGAGCGTTTGCTGAATCGGGACGAGACTGCAAGACATCGAAGGTTGTAGGCGGTCCCGTTCGACCGGTGCTGAACTCCTTCTCGGGTTCGATTGGTTGACCGAAGCGGAGGTCAATAACAACTCGATGGAGTGAGCGAAAGCCGGAGTCGAGTGGAGATGCGGGGTTAAGGTCCCAAGCGGCTAGGAGGTCCCGGAAGGTAAGGGCGACCTCGCCGCACCACAACTCTCCCTCCTCGATGGCAATAACAGCATCATGCCATGAGAAGAGCGAGTTCTGGGCCGCCTCGGTGACAACTTCGAATTCGGCTGCCAGGTCACGAACTAACTGCCCACCGATGGAAGCACTACTAGGAGGGGGCCGGTGCGAGGAACGCGTGAGGAAGAACCGGTACTCCGGATTGCGCTCCCGGAGTCGCATCCAATTGCGCACGCGCGCTGTAAATGACGTGCCCCTGGCGTTGATCACCCCAAGAACCGCAATCCCCGCGTTAGTTCGATAGACGATGTGATCTGGTACTACTCGGGTACCGAAAGCAAGGCGCGGGAGTGGTTCAGCTCGGGTGAGAGCCTGAATGAGTTCACCGATGGTGCCTACCCACTCCGGGTCAGAAGGATGGCGTTCGAGTTGCGGTCTGTTTTCAACGAATCGAAGGAGCAGTTCGCTCGGGGAGTCGGCAGCCTTGACATCGGATTTCGCAAAGACGCGCGACATGAACAGATCGGAGCAGCGTTGGATGAACAGTCGAATGGCCCTGCGAGACTGGGTAGAGAATAGGGTCTCCAACTCTGAAGACTTGAATGGGAAGAGGCGGGAAGGCCTAGAGACCCGTTCGTCAAGGCTCGAGAGCCGCCGTTCGACAAGCTCGAGGGCCTGAGCTGTGGAGAACGGCTTTAGTTCAACTGTTGTCGCCGCCATGCGATGCTGCACAGAGTCTTCGAGCGGTGCATACCCATCGCGCGGCATGGTAAACCACTCACCCCAAAGGCTCGGAAACACGCATGAAACGACGACAATATTGCTGCCCTGGTCCATGATTTCGCGTATCGTGTCTCCCCATGCTCTGGTTAGCTCCAGCTTGTTCCTAAGGCCCTCGACCTGATCGAAGGCTAAGACGAGAGGCTTGTCATGCGTGGCCAGCTTGGAGATGACCCGAATACCTTCAAGAGCCCACTCCTCTCGTGCACTGCAGATGTCGGCGTTGCTGGATTGGTCCGAGACCGAAGTCCAAGGTCGGAGGCCCAGAGATTGACACGTCTCGTCATCAACCTCGAAGTTGCGAAGGTACTCGATGATCCGTACCCGACGGTCGCGTGCGCGGTATAGGACGTAGTTCAAGAGCGCAAGCAGGAATGTGTTTCCATGCTGGCCAATTGTGCCATAGGACTGCCGGAATGCTTCGAGAAGTCTGTTTCTTATCCCGTACTTATCTATCTCCTCGGCGGTCGCCGCCCCGGACTCGATTCGGAGACAGCAGCGGTTGATGTCATCCCGAGTCTTGAACACGATGCCCGGATCTTCCGTTGCGTGTCGCCGAACAAGAGTGGTGATTGCAGAACGCAGAAGCTTGTCTGCCTGCGAGGTTTCGGGATTCTCAGTCGGGTGAAGTGGCTGGTTCAACGATTCGAGGATCTTGGTCCAAGTGGAAGACATCACGGATTCCGCATTCGTCGGGCGAGGGACAAATAGCATCCGGACCTTCCTGGCGAGCTTGGACCTGATCCGCGCCAGCAAATGAGTCTTCCCCGTACCTGCTTCGCCAAGAACGAGGATTCCGCGACATTGCCCCATCGAGGTGACGAGCTCGATTTCACGGGAGATCGTTTGGAAAGCTTCTTCGTTGACGCCCTCCAGGTCGAGGAAGGCAGATCCCAGAGTGAATGGGTCGGAGATTCGATCGGATATGAAGGGATTGAACTTATGCAGTCTCAGAACACGTAGCGCATCGTCTGCACCGCTCTCGTTGGGACTGTCTGGAACCGGTGTTGAGGGTTGATGGTTTTCTCGATCCAGTTCTATCCGAACCTTCTGAGCCACGTTCAGAACTGCATCTTTGACAAGGGCTGACCTCTTCGTGGTCCCTCCAGAGAATGCGGAGGCAAGGAAGTCGACGAGATTGCCCAGGGTAAAGGCGGGTTGGCTTGGAAATTTGAGAAAGGTGAGATCGGGATCGTGCCGGTCGAATAGCGTATTGGCGGGGAGGATTCGAATCGCATTCCATCGGCGATGCGCGCGAATCCGATCTATTATCCTTCCGATTTCATGTTCGGTCATGGGCCCCTCGGTGACGCGTGAATCTTTACACAGCGTGAGTTGATTGTAAACCGGAGGGGGAAACCGTTTGCGGGCAACATGTTGGAGGACGCTGGGCCAGGAGTCGTATCGGGAACCGTTTGCGGGCAAACGTTGGGCGGCGCTGGAATCCGGAGGGCAACGGGGGCCAAGATAGGGTGGTGTGGTGGGGGACTTGGAGCAGAGGGCGAGCGATACTTCGTCGTTGGGGCTACTCTGTATCGGTTGGGGGAGGCTGCCGTTTGTTGAGTACCGCCGATGGGTGAAAGGATGGTGGATGGGTGAGAAGATGTTGGTGAAGGTGAAGA
Source organism: uncultured Myxococcia bacterium (assembly GCA_942493285.1). Taxonomy (GTDB): domain Bacteria; phylum Myxococcota_A; class UBA9042; order PHBI01; family PHBI01; genus WYBB01. The sequence continues at coordinate 1,305,750 of OW818691.1, read as the reverse complement.
TGAGGGAGCCTGGGGCGATGAGGGAGCCTGGGGCGGCACAACGTCCTGCGCATGAGCTGCGCGGCCGATCAATCGCGATGGGGCTGATAGGCCCCATCGCGATTAGGCCGCGTCAGTTCGATGCGCTTGTTGTCCCCGCACGTCTGAAGTCGCTAGCGCCTCGACTCCAGCTGATTGGGCGTCGGGGTCCTGCGGTGAATGCGGTGGCCAAGAAAGGCCTGTCCTCCAGACGACGGCGAATGCCCGCAGACGCCTGCCAATGGCGGCCGAGGTGACCTACTGCATTTTATACTTCCTGCCCCCTCAAATCCCCCTCTGAGGGGAGCCGAATCGCCTCCTTTTCGGGTCAAAAAGGCCTCGGTTTCGGGTCCGTAGAGCAGTCTGATTGGCAGACTGGAGGACTCGTGGCGCGTGGAACGCTCCCGACGCTCGAAATCGGTCGTGGAGTGGCTTGCGCTGGCGTTCACAGGGCAGATCTCTGCGAGACGACCACACGTTCGTGCGTGAGGTCGTGACAGGATACGGGATACTCGGAAGGGCCGTCGCTTCGCCATCAGGGAGGGTCTATCCCGGGTAGTGTGCCCTGCAGCGGGTCCACCAGGGGTGGTGGGGTGGTTCCAGCCTTGAAGCGAGCCACGATGAACCGCTCCGCCTGGCAGTGAGGGCAGCGACGCCAGGGAGGTAGGATGGGCTCAGGGGGTAGCACCGGCTTCGGCTCCCCAACAGCAGGAGGTGGCTCGACTTGCATGGCTGCCAGGAGTCGCTGCCTGAGTGCACGAAGCTCCGCCCGACACTTCCGACTCCACAAGCCAGCGTAGCGCACCTTGTGCACCCGGTCGGGCCAAACATGCTGCAGGAAGCGACGAAGGAACTCGTGGCCGTCCACGCACATCGTCTTGGCCTTCGTGCGGTCCTTGTCCCGATACTTGAACACGACATGGGTCTCGGTCACAGACACGATGCGGTGGTCACTCATCGGGCCGCGGTGAACCGAGCGACCCAGATACCGAAGCACCGTCTCCGCCCCGTGCTGCGGTACCTCGAGATGCACCTTCCACGCGAGGTCGAACACCCCGTCCGGCAGCGCAACGTCGGGGACTGCGGCCTTCATCATCGAACCGACCTTGTCCCGGAAAGCCTTGCCCAGCGCGCTCTCTGACCCCAGGCGCGAGTCCTTCGCGTCATGCCACTCGCCCTCTGCATCGACCGACCCCGCGGGGACAAGGCAGTGCACGTGAAGGTGGTACGCCAGCGCACTCGACGACGTGTGCAGCGTCGACATCACCCCTACCCTACCCCCCAGGTTCTCAGGCGCCGCCGCTACCGAGAGAAGCGAGTTCCCAGCCGCCTGCATCAGAACTGGATACAGCTCCCGTTGATGACTCCGCACCACGCCGTTCAGCCCCTCCGGCACCGTGTACACCACGTGGAAGTAAGGAACCGGCAACAGCTCACTCCGCCGAGCGCCAAGCCACGCATCACAGTCCTCCGACATGCAGCGAGGGCAAGAACGGTGGCCGCACGAGTGGTAGGTGTAGTCCTGCACCTTGCAGTTGCCGCACTCGACCACGTGACCGCCAAGCGCGACCGTTCGACACTGAGAGAGGAGGCGAAGCGCCTTGCGATGCGACAGGGGTAACCCCTTGCCATTCTTCGCGATGTAGCTGGGCGCGAACTGCCGAATCACCCCCTGAACGGATGGAGAGATGAGCCGTGTAGGTTCCGTGTGCATAACCGGGTTCTCGTGTTGGGAAACGCGAACCCATGAGCAAGAGCCGGGCCAACCTCAGCTCCTTGAAAACACGCAGCTATTTCTCGCGAAAGTGTCCCGCAACTGTCCCAAGTGTGCCAGGTGTCTCTCCGATTGGGACACTCTGGCGACCTCAACCGCGAGCTCGAGGTGCAACCCTGCGAGGGGGATGCGCCCCAGTGAGCAACGGGAGGCGTAGGGCCAGGAACCGAACCGGCATCGGGGGCTTGAGGGATGCACGTCCCTCCAGAAGCGAGTCAGGCGAGGAGGGCAAGGAGACGACAGGGGCCTGCAGGCGGAGCAGCGGCCTTGAGGGATGCGGGGCGCTCTCGGAGGAAGGCGGTGAGGAAGGCGAGGGAACGAGCAGGCCTCGTGCGGGACAACGTCCTGCGCATCAGCGGCGCGGCCGATCAATCGCGATGGGGCTGATAGGCCCCATCGCGATTAGGCCGTGTCCGTTGTATGCGCTTGTTGTCGGGCGCCGTTCTGAGCACGCCTTTGAGGGCGCGGAAGGCTGTTGAGTCAGATGCAGCCGGCTATTGTCGGGCGCCGCTTCGAGCACGCTGTGTGGGGCGCGACGCGCGGGAAGTTCAGCCGGCAGGGTGAGGACCAGCCTACGTCGCAAGGGGGCATCATCGGCGCATGAGCTTCAAGGGCGCGAGACGCTGATCTTGCGGCGACTCCGCGCAAAGATGCCGGCTTGACAGGCTTGGCGCAGGCGGAGAGAGTCCTGCAGGACGCGGAACAGTGGAGCAGCGACGTTGAGCAGTCCGGTCGAAATCACCATCATCGCGAACGGGACCGAGAGAACATCTAGAAACAGCTATGGTGGCGACACCTTTGCACGCATGATGTTCTGGGGCCCCGAAGAGGTATTGCGATATGCAATTGACCTGGGTCAGGAGGAAGGCCAGCCTCTCCTGATCGGAGAGGGGGCGGCAGTCATCGATATTGATCGCCGAATCGTTCTGTGGTTCGGAGGGCCCTACATCGATTATGAGCCGGATGCCAGACGTGTGTTTCGGACATTGATGGCCCGGAACTGGCCGGGCTGGCAGGAACGCTGGGCCGACGGCGAGAACGACGACCTCCACGACTATCTGGGCTGGCTGGACTTCACCGGATCGCCGCTGGCGTTGACGCTGGTCAGGCAGCCGAATCGAGGGGTAGGCAACGCGTTGGAACCCGCCGAACGCACGGAAGTGAGTCGCCACTTGTCAGATATTTTGACCATGCTTCGAGCCGATTTCGCATATCCGGTAGAAGACAACGAGGAGCTTCCCGAACGGGAGCGTCGCATCGCGTTTCTAGCTGCATTGGAACGCGAGTTCTTACCTTGATGCCTGTCGGGAAGCAAGCCTATTGATGCGAGGTATCCGCCTCGGCTTTGTCGAGTGTGAGGGTACCGCCCCTGCAATTCGATGACACTTCAACCCAGGTGTTCGCGCACGGCAACAACGAGTTCAGGAACAACCCGTGCGAGCCGCCCGAGCAGCCCTTCAAACGTAACAGGCGGCGCCTTGAGATCCCGCGCCTGGTCTCGGAGCAGTTCGGTGAAACCGTCCGGGGAGAGGTCAAAGAGATTGCAGAGAAACTCATCCGGTGATTGCGCCTCGATTCCGTCAGGAACAGGTACAAAGTCCCTGAGGTTCGAAGTCGCGATTACCTGGGCACCTGCCTTCAGGGCTGCAGCAACTACGTGGCGGTCCTTGGGGTCGTTGTCGAGTCCCGCTACGAGTGGCTCGTAGCCGGTCACGAGAGCCTCTGGAAAATAGCTCTCCATTGCCAACCGCAGGCGCGCCGCCTTCTCTGCGCTCATCGTCCCGGTCGAAACGAGATTGCGCTGCATTTCATCAAGAATTTCGTGAGTCCAGCGCAACTGAAAGAAGTCCGCTGCGCCGGCGCGGAGAACGGTGTCGCGCAGCGTCAGTGGAAAGAGGACATTTGCATCGACAACTACTATGAAGGGAGAGGGGAACACTGTAGCTGCCCCAATTCTACTTCAGCTCGGAGTCATATCCACCGAACTCTTCCGTCATCTGGGAGAGCCTCGCGAAGTCCTGCGCGCCGGTCTCTGTCTCGGCTCTCCTTGAACGTCAGCACGTCCTCCACGCGTAGGCGACGGTGTCTGCCTGTCTTGCGGTAAGGGATTCGCCCATCATCGAGCAAACGAACCAGATACTGCCGCGAAACATTGAGGAGGTCAGCGGCCTGCTGGGTCGTTACTTCGCGGCCCACAGGAACTACGGTAATGGAATCACCTCGTGCCATGACTTCCACGACACGCTCCAACACGTAGAATACGGCCTCCGGAACCGGCAGACGCTCGCCCTTCGGGCCAACCAGCTGACACTTGGGAGCCTGCCGAATGGGTGCGTGAACCATGCCATCTAGAGCCTTGGACAGGGCCACCACCTGCGCCTGCTGGTCGGCAGGTGCGGCGATTGGGGTCATCCGGCGGATCTGGTCTTCGAGCGTGTGGATTGTGGCTACCATAGGAACCTCCGCCAAGACCATTAGGCCCCATTCGACCCCAATGCAACCCTATTCAACGCAATCGCACCTCGCGGGACTCCGGGACCGATTCGCAACCCATGATTCCCATAGCTTGCACAAGCACGACACCAGGAGCGGGCTCAGCAGCCCTCTCTCCAATGGAATGTTCCAACTATCCGTGGCCAGGGTGTGGCTCAACCTTTCGAGGGCAACGCCTTCCCAATGGGACGGAGTCGGTCCGAAGCGAGCCGAGGGGCGTCGGAGCCAGGAGGGGCGTTATTGCGGAGCCAGGAGGGGCGTTATTGCGGAGCGGCAAGGCCTGTTGCGAGCCCAGGCTCGACTCGACAGGGGGAAGCCCATGAAGCATCCGACCAGTTCTGGCTGCACACGCCCGACAACGTCCTGCGCATGAGCTGCGCGGCCGATCAATCGCGTTGGGGCTGATAGGCCCCATCGCGATTAGGCCGCGTCAGTTCGATGCGCTTGTTGGGGGGCGGCACGGCATACTCCTTTGCGGGCGTGGCGCTCAGGAAGGAGCGATTAGCGCTGCGGGCAACGCGTTTGCGTCCCATTGCTCTCGGGTGCGAGTTCGGCCCCTGCCCTCCCCGTGGGTCCGTCCACTTGTCGAACCGCGTCCTTTGCACAACGGCACGACCACCTGAGGGCATGACCACTGGGACCTACGACAACCGGGGACCTACGACAACCGGGGACCTACGACAACCGGGGACCCGCAACAACTGGAGAGTGACAGAAGTAGGTGCATGTGACCGGGTAGCTTGATTGTCAAGGCACCTGAGCACCGGGACGACTCGGACGGCTAGATAACCCGGACGGCACCGCTGGCAAGCGCTCGACAACCTGGCAGCCACGACAACCGGGGACCAACGACAACCTGGCAGGCACGACAACAGGGGACCAACGACAACCGGGGACCTACGACAACCGGGGACCAACGACAACCGGGGACCAACGACAACCGGGGACCAACGACGACCTGGAACCTACGACGACCTGGAACCTACGACGACCTGGAACCTACGACGACCTGGGACCAACGACGACCTGGGACCAACGACAAGCTGGGACCAACGACAACCGGGGACCAACGAAAACCTGGACCCACGACAACCTGAGAGTGACAAAACCAGCCACAACTGACCGAATACCTCGACTGCCAAGCCACCTGAGCGGCGGGACAACTCGGACGGCCGAACAACCCAAACGGCGCGACAACTTTGGCATCAAGACAACCTGAGCGGCGGCACAACTCAGACGATGAACAACCCGGACGGCACTGCTTGCAAGCGCTCGACAACCTGGGACCAACGACAACCTGGGACCAACGACAACCTGGGACCAACGACAACCGGGGATGGCCCGAGATTGGGGAGATGGAAATCGAATCGACTAGCCGCAGATCCCCATGGTGCACCGTAGTCCATCAGGACATTCCGCCGTGCTGTTGCAGGCCGCGGCGCAGATGAACTCCACCTGAGTGGCCTCATTGTCGCACCTCAGATTGAATCCATCGGCGTTCGGAGGGATGCAAACCGACGATTCGACGGGACAGCCAACCGCAAGACAGTTGAGAGTCGTGCAAATGCCACAGACACATTCGAATTGAGAATCGCAGTCTTCGCTTGCTTGGCAGATGGCCGAGAAGTTGTCTTGACGACCAGTCGGCTCACGGGTTTCGTCTCCACAAGCGGACGCGGCGATGACGAGAAGACTGACCAGTAGAAGAGCATTGGATCGCGATTGGACCATGAGTACCTCCGAAGTCTGAGCGGTGCAGAGTGTGTGCCGGGCAATTAGTTCAATCACCACGTGGGGTGCGAAGGGCTGATGTGTCAACGCAGCAGCCAGGTGTCAACATAGTATGCAGGCAAGCCGTACAATGGCATGACAGCTGAGGTGGCATGCGCACCTGAGCGGCATGCGAACCTGTTCAGCACGACCAATTGAGCGGCGACCACTCGGAAATACGACAACCTGGAACGAACGGCAACCGAGGACGAACGGCAACCGGGGACCGACGACAACCAGGAACGAACGGCAACCAGGGACCAACGACAACCGGGGACGAACGACAACCAGGGACCAACGACAACCGGGGACCCACAACAACCTGAGAGTGACAGAACTGGCTGGATGTGACCGGACAACTTGATTGTCAAGACACCTGAGCAACGGGACAACTCGGACGGCCAGATAAGCCGGACGGCACCGCTGGCAAGCGCACGACAACCTGGCACCCACGACAACCTGGCACCCACGACAACCTTGCACCCATGACAACCGGGACGAACGACGACCTGGCACCCACGACAACCAGGAACGAACGACAGCCTGGGACCTACGACAACCTGTGCGCGAAGACCACACCGTCGACACCGCGACCTGAGCGACATCACAACCGGAGCGGCACGACCATCTGCGCGACACGAATACCCGGCGGGACGATAAGCTAGGACCAACTGGGTGTGGCGGGACTACTCGAGCATCAAGACAACCTGAGCGGCGGGACAACTTGAGCGTCAAGATAACCGTCTAGGCCCGCCAACCTCAACGGGGAGACAATCTGCCCGGCGGACGAGCGGGTGCATCACGAAGGATCCACAAGAGGACCTTGCGTGCGGCGGCCCTTGGCGACGAGGAGCTCCTGAGCCGTAACGCGTCGACGGGCCGAGTCCTTGCCGAGGTGAGGTGGGTCGGGGGCGGAGGCGCGGTTGACCGATGCGCGACGGGGATGCGTTGGGGGTACAACTTGTGAGCAAAGCTGATGAGTACGTAGAGCTCGTGCCGCCGCCCAACGTCCTGCGCATGAGCTGCGCGGCCGATCAATCGCGATGGGGCTGATAGGCCCCATCGCGATTAGGCCGCGTCAGTTCGATGCGCTTGTTGTCGGGCGCCGCGGCTCAGCACAAGTGAAGTGAGAGATGGACACGCCAGCTCAACGGGGGAGTGGCTGTGCGGATGCGCGAGAACGAAGATCAGCGCTGCTGGACAATCGCGCAAGTCCGAGACTTGCGAGTGAATCGGGCACCAGTGGCATCCGTGCGGGGGGGACGGCGGTGGCAATTAAGCGCTGCGGACTCTGGCGACGGGCGCCGTGGGTGGTACAGAGAGCTTAGCACGGAGGGAAGAACGATGACCTACGAGACATGCGGCTTCTGGCAGGTCATAACGGGCTGCCCTTGCATCGATTAGCCGGGCCAGTGCGGCGGTGAGCCGGCACGCGAACGGTGCCCCAACGCGCCGGACAACTTCGGCGTCCCTCAGGATTCCGACTGAGTCCAGTGTCACGACGAAGATGAGGCACTCCCGACCCCGGGTCATGGCTTTGAGTCGGGTCGAGGTGGGTAATCGACAATCCTGGGTCGTTCATCCTCAACCCGCGGCGGGGGCAGAGGTGGACCCGCGGACTGGTCAATGGCCGCCGGACATGGGCGCAGGTCACACCCTGACGGGTGCAAGTCGCTCCTTGGCAGGGACAGGTCGTCACCCTGGCGGGTGCAAGGTGAGTCCAGGGGGGTACAAGATGCCACCCTGGGGTATGCAACCTCCGCCCTGGACGCGACAAGACGCACCTTGGAGGGGTCAACAACGTACATTGGAGGGGCTAGGATGGCTCCATTGCTGGCTCGGACGACCACGGCGCGTCTGTTGACAACTTGTCACGCCTGTCGCAAGATTTCGCTACAGCTTACCCGGAGGGACCATGTACAGCGACGCCACCGCCTCTTTGCTCCAGCAACTCGAGACGCTCGACCCAGAGAACCAGCGCGAGCTCGTCGAAGTTGGCGAGCAGTTCGGCACGCAGGACGTTCTCGCGCAGCTCGCCCGATTCAACGAAGCGTGGTCTTCCACGGGCGCAATCCCATCGAGGTATGGATTCGCTGCCGATGAGCAGACGGAGATGGCGACCCTGGCGAACGCGATTCAGAACCTCAGCGACGTGCGGGTCGGTAAGGACGTTGCGCGCTCCTCTTCGACTGACGACTACCGCGACACGATTAGCCGCGGGAAGCGCGCACTGCACAATGCCCGGACCGTCCTGAACAACGTCGACCTCGCGCTGAGACGCACTGCGGGAGCCGACTTCAAAGACGCGCGGAGCACGATTAAGGCCACTCTCGAGCGCCTGGGTAAAGCTGGTCGGTCGAAGACCAAGCTGAAGGAGCAGATGACCCTCCTCCTGACCGCCTTCAACCATCCGAGCGTGGTGACAGCGGCGACAGGGCGAGGAGGGCCCGAGGCGACAGCAGAAGTCACGGCGTCTCTGGCCGAAGTTGGTTCGAAGACAGCTCCAGCCGAGAAGATTCGGGGCAACCCCATCGAGACGCGAAGGCTGAACCTACTCGAAGGCTACGCGGTCGACCTCCTTCGTCAGGGCCGTGCTGCCGCGCGGGCATGGGCGCTGGACGTCAAGAACCCCGCCCTGAGTTCGGCCTACGAGCTCGAGTTCCTCTACGGTACTGGCATCCCACGCCGGCCAGCTCCGGCGGTCGACCCAGAACCGCGTCCATCACCAAACGGCACTGCCGCTCCGACGCCAAGCAACCCGACCACGTAAGAGTCCCGAGCAGCAAGTCTCCAGGCCCGTCAGCCGACCAGGAAGTGAGAGCGAGTCGGGCGTCTTAGGAGTCAACATGTTCCGATTGAGCTTGATGGTCACGGTCACATTCCTCGTTTTGGGTAACGCTTGCACCGCCGAAAGCGATGACAGACTGGATGCCAGGGACGTGGTGACGTCGGACGATGGCACGGAGGATGTTGACGAACAAGACCAAGATGAGGTCCTCCAGATCCCCGACACGGGCGCATGTCTGGGCGCCAGCATCGGCGGAGCTTGTGCGCCTAGCGGGAGAACCTGCGGAACCCACGATGAATGCTGCTGTGGGCTCTGCGCCGCCAGTCAGACATGCATGTGCGAGAATGGACGCTTCGTATGCGGGGCCTATGCCGATAGGTGCCTTCGTCCAGAATGCTCTGAGTAGAGTTGGCGTGGCCGCGTCGACGGCCCGCCGCGTGAGGCGAGCCCAGCGGGGCGGCTGGCTGCGCGTGGGAGCCGTGTGGGTGGCTGTTTGGCGCGAACGGTGCCGAGTCGGGTGGCTGCCTACGTGGCGCGGGGAGCTCTCGATTGCGACGAGTTCTGGCTGCACACGCCCGACAACGTCCTGCGCATCAGCGGAGGTTGACGCAATTCGTCAGTCGGTCCAAACTCGCCTGAGTCGAACCCGAACCGAGTGGAGTGGAGAGATGGCCAAGAAGCTGATGCCGGTCAGCTATCACAAAGAAGGATCCAATACACGGCCTTCGAAGGACGGGGTCCCCTTGGCTCGACTGCGTCGACAGCAGGAATACGTGTTAGTCGACCCTGCAACCATAGAAACGGATCAATATGAATCTGATCCGTACTTTCTCAAGGCCTATATCAACGCGGTGCGCGGCCAACTGAAGTTGGTGAAAACACGAGTTCCAATCGGCGAAGTCATGATGGGGTTCCTTCGGCCCGAAACGTCGCCTCCTGTCTTGGTTGTGGATCCGCCCGTGACGGAGGAACTGGTTCAGATCGTTCTGCAGTCATTGGCGCGCGGAACACGTCCCCCACTATACCTATACGAATTGGAAAGGACGGATGTTGCCTTTCGGTACGCTTGTCCGGACGATACTGCAGTCCTCGAGGCATATCGAAGGTTCGGAACGACTCAGGTTCCGGCGGCCATCCTTGGTGAGCCCAAACACCATCACCATGCCGAACTGGTGCTTGTCGGAATTGATGATCCTGAGACTCAGCGTTTTCACCTCGATTCTACTCGTCCGTCCGAGCTCCAACTCGATTCCGAACTCCAGCTTACGCGTCCCGGCACGACAGCTGGCGAGATCCTAGAAACGAACCGCATTCGCCTAGAGCGACTTCTCGAGAGGTTGAGGAAGGTCCACGCAGAGGAGGCAGAAACGCATTACCACTACGTCGTCGCGTCGACTTTGGTTCGCGCTATACGGGCGATCGATGCATTGCACCTGCTCGTGGAACGAGGGAGAGGCGAAACGATGTTGGTAATTGCGCGAAGCCTATATGAACTCGCGACCATGTTCTACCTCGACTGGCTAGCTCCCGAGACAATGGGGCCGATACTAACTCACGCCGCTCAGCTTGGAGATCGAAGTCAAACTGGAGTGTTCGACGAGATCCGCCGAGGTTGGTTGTCGAAGGGATGGTCGCAGGCAGCTGCGAAGGCGGCCATTGATGGCATGAAGAAGGAGTTCAACCTTGCAAGGTCGATAGGGGACCGTTGCAAACTTTCCCCGCTCCGAAATGTACACAAGGACCTATACGCGTTTCTTTCCAGCTTCGCGCATCAGGACGCAGCCACCGCAGCGGAGTTCACGGGGTACCTGAGCTCGGATCTCGACCCGCTTGCGATCAATCAAACGACATTCATGCGAGATGCTCGCTCAGCATGCCAGACGCTCAACTTTTCCGCGGGCCTAATCGCCTATTGCGTTGAGTCGGACATTGGCAGCTTCCGAGACACAGAGGGAGCCGCCGACCCGAGCGGTGATGCCGAACCAAACTAGGAGATGTGTGACGATGCGCTGGACCGCATTCGGGAACAACCGCGAGCGAATTCGTAGAGAGGAGCAAGAAGGGCTTGAGCTGAGAAGCGTTGGATGATTGTGGCCGTGCTGATTTGGAAATCGTTGGTGTCCGTTTGAGCCTGGATATGAAGCCAACGTGTTTGAGCTGGCCGAGGCTTGAGGCCTTCCAGCGTGTGGCCGCCAGGCCCATACTGGAAGGCGGGCCGGGTCTCGACTCCACGGGGCGAAGCCGTCCTGCGTGGTGACCAGTCCTGCTGTGGACGCCCGACAACAGGAGATGAGCCGCGACCAGGTGGGAGGTCGGAGCAAGTAGCGGCCCGAGCAGAGGCGCGGGATGGAGGAGCGTCTCCGCGGCGTCGGTTGCGGGGTTGTGGAAGTCGCGGCGTCGGGGGAGTTTTGACCGCTGTAGGGGGCGGCCTCTGCGAACGTGGACCTCTTGGCTGCACACGCCCGACAACGTCCTGCGCATGAGCTGCGCGGCCGATCAATCGCGATGGGGCTGATAGGCCCCATCGCGATTAGGCCGCGTCAGTTCGATGCGCTTGTTGTCCCGCCGGGCCGCGCTAGCCCGCAGTGGCGCGATGAGGGAGGCGTCACGCGTAGGTCTCGGACTCGAATCGGTCGATGGCGGTGGGCATTTGGCGTGCGTGGTGCCATCCGTTCGCGTGCGCTACGTCGTGCTTTCGAGCGGTCAGTACGATGACTTGCAGGTGTTCCGCTCGGGGCTGCGATGGCTTGCGTTGGGCGTGAGGGAGCCACCACGGTTGACCAGCCAGCGGAGGGCGGTCGAAGGATAGGTGAAGAATGCCATGGTCGCGAAGGCCAAGCCATACCAAGTGAGTGCGAAATTGCCGCCGTCGTCGAGACACGGCCATCGGCTCAAGCGCCATGAGGGATTCTCAAGGCGCATAGTCCAACCTCCGATACTGTGGGAATCTTCAGGCCTTTGCCGCCTCACGTTGAATCCTGGAGCCGCCCCGCAACGACCATAGAACCCAAAGTGCGACTGACAAAACGAGGACCCCACCGAGCATTTTGGGAATCATCATGTATGCGAACACGTCGTCCGCGAGATTCTTCGAAAGGCTACCCGCGCCGATTACCTCGACCGCACAGAGAGTGTGTGCGCCGAGCGCGAACCCGACCGCGGTCCACAATGCTCTGCGCCCGAACGCCTCCGCTCGCGAGACCACGATGCCTCCAAGAAGGCCAGCGACTGCCGTGAAGAAGAAGTAGTAGAACGGCGACGAATCGAGGTGGACTACTTCCTCTACGGGCAAGTCCCGGGGGAGATCGATGAGCGTCCTGACGAGGCCTGCACCAAGCGTCGAGAGTGCGACGATAGCCCATGCGAGCGATGGGCCGCGCCAGCGTTGGGTATGGACCGCGCTCCCGAGCACGCCCACGGCAGGCAGCATAAGTGCTGCAGCGGTGGTAAGGCCGTTGTCTCCGGGGTCCCCGAGCGGGCCCGCAATCAATCGCCGCAGAACCGCAAACCCACCGACGAGTGCAGTGAGCAATAGGGCGTTGGTCGTGAATCGCGCTCGTCTCTGAGCAGCTCGCGCCCCGACGAGCGCTCCAATCGTCAGCGCACTGAGTGCGGTGATGTTCGCGATGTGGCCCCACAGAACCGCGGTTGGAGACTCAAAAACGATGTTGATAAGGGTCCCCCACCCCGAGGCAGAGGAAATCGACGCGCCGATCGCGGCCGCGAGAGCAATGGCCCAGAGCGTCAGCGCGATGTAAGCGAAGCCATTGGTCTTCTGCTCGGGCCCGAAGAGTACAAGCGCCGTTGCACCTAGCGGTGGCGTAATTGCGAGGCTCGTATGCCCTATGATGAGCGCGTGCAGGAGTGGGTCAGGAATCTGACCAAACGCAATCGCGACGATGATGACAACGACGGCAACGATGACGACCATGTCGACGCCATAGCAGAGTCTTGCGGTGCCGAACAGCCCTACCCTGGTGAGCTGAGATCGTCGAAGCGGGAAGACTCGGCTGTCGAGTTCAAACATCCTCGTCCACCGACCTGAGACGCGCATCGTGGTGTTGCCCCCAACGCTCCACGGGCACTTGGCCTGGACGTTGATGTGCGAGAGGTCGCGCGTGGGACACAACGAATCCAGCGAGCCGGGGCTGTACAACTGCGAGTCCAGCCGGGGCTGTACAGCTGCGAGTCAGCCGACGCGGTACAACTGCCGAGGCGGTACAACTGCGAGTCCAGCCGACGCGGTACAACTACGAGTCCAGCCGACGCGGTACAACTGCGAGTCCAGCCGACGCGGTACAACTGTGAGTCCAGCCGACGCGGTACAACTGCGAGTCCAGCCGACGCGGTACAACTGCGAGTCCAGCCGACGCGGTACAACTGCGAGTCCAGCCGACGCGGTACAACTGCGAGTCCAGCCGACGCGGTACAACTGCGAGTCCAGCCGACGCGGTACAACTGCGAGTCCAGCCGACGCGGTACAACTGCGAGTCCAGCCGACGCGGTACAACTGCGAGTCCAGCCGAGGCAGTACAACTGCCGAGGCGCTACAACTGCCGAGGCGCTACAACTGCCGAAGCGGTACAAATGCGAGTCCAGCCGAGACGGTAGAACTGCGAATCCAGCCGGGGCAGTACAACTGGCGAGGCCAGCCGGGGCAGTACAACTGGCGAGTCCAGCCGAGGCGGTACACCTGCGAGTCCAGCCGAAGCGGTACACCTGCGAGTCCAGCCGAGGCGTTACACCTGCGAGTCCAGCTGGGGCTGTACAAATGTGAGGCCAGTTGAGCCGGTAGATGAACAAGACGAGCGGACGCGGAACAGGGCTCGGCGGGACAACGTCCTGCGCATGAGCTGCGCGGCCGATCAATCGCGATGGGGCTGATAGGCCCCATCGCGATTAGGCCGCGTCAGTTCGATGCGCTTGTTGTCCCCGCACGTCTGAAGTCGCTAGCGCCTCGACTCCAGCTGATTGGGCTTCGGGGGCCTGCGGTGAGTGCGGTGGCCAAGAAAGGCCAGTCCTCGAGACGACGGCGAATGCTCGCAGACCCTTGCCAGTAGCGGTCGAGGTGACCTACTGCATTTTATATGTTCTGCCCCCTCGCAGGCCCCTCTGAGGGGAGCCGAATCGCCTCCTTTTCGGGTCAAAGAGGCCTCGGTTTCGGGTCCGTAGAGCAGTCTGATCGGCAGTCTGGAGGACTCGTGGTGCGTGGAACGCTCCCGACGCTCGAAATCGGTCGTGGAGTGGCTTGCGGTGGCGTTCACAGGGCAGATCTCTGCGAGACGACCGCACGTTCGTGCGTGAGGTCGTGACGGGATACGGGATACTCGGAAGGGCCGTCGCTTCGCCATCAGGGAGGGTCTATCCCGGGTAGTGTGCCCTGCAGCGGGTCCACCAGGGGTGGTGGGGTGGTTCCCGCCTTGAAGCGAGCCACGATGAACCGCTCCGCCTGGCAGTGAGGGCAGCGACGCCACGGAGGTAGGACGGGCTCAGGGGGTAGCAGCGGTTTCGGTTCCCCAACCGCGGGAGGTGGCTCGACTTGCATGGCTGCCAGGAGTCGCTGCCTGAGTGCGCGGAGCTGCGGACGACAGCCCCGACTCCACAGACCGGCGTAGCGCACCTTGTGCACCCGGTCGGGCCAGACGTGCTGCAGGAAGCGGCGCAGGAACTCGTGGCCGTCCAAGCACATCGTCTTGGCCTTCGTGCGGTCCTTGTCCCGATACTTGAACACGACATGGGTCTCGGTCACAGACACGATGCGGTGGTCACTCATCGGGCCGCGGTGAACCGAGCGACCCAGATACCGAAGCACCGTCTCCGCCCCGTGCTGCGGTACCTCGAGATGCACCTTCCACGCGAGGTCGAACACCCCGTCCGGCAGCGCAACGTCGGGGACTGCGGCCTTCATCATCGAACCGACCTTGTCCCGGAAAGCCTTGCCCAGCGCGCTCTCTGACCCAAGGCGCGAGTCCTTCGCGTCATGCCACTCGCCCTCTGCATCGACCGACCCCGCCGGGACAAGGCAGTGCACGTGAAGGTGGTACGCCAGCGCACTCGACGACGTGTGCAGCGTCGACATCACCCCTACCCTACCCCCCAGGTTCTCAGGCGCGGCTGCAACTGCGAGAAGCGAGTTACCAGCCGCCTGCATCAGCACTGGATACAGCTCCCCTTGATGACTCCGCACCACGCCGTTCAGCCCCTCCGGCACCGTGTACACCACGTGGAAGTAAGGAACCGGCAACAGCTCACTCCGGCGAGCGCCAAGCCACGCATCACAGTCCTCCGACATGCAGCGAGGGCACGAACGGTGGCCGCAAGAATGGTAGGTGTAGTCCTGCACCTTGCAGTTGCCGCACTCGACCACGTGACCGCCAAGCGCGACCGTTCGACACTGAGAGAGGAGGCGAAGCGCCTTGCGATGCGACAGGGGTAACCCCTTGCCATGCTTCGCGATGTAGCTGGGCGCGAACTGCCGAATCACCCCCTGAACGGATGGAGAGATGAGCCGTGTAGGTTCCGTGTGCATAACCGGGTTCTCGTGTTGGGAAACGCGAACCCATGAGCAAGAGCCGGGCCAACCTCAGCCCCTTGAAAACACGCAGCTATTTCTCGCGAAAGTGTCCCGCAACTGTCCCAAGTGTGCCAGGTGTCTCTCCGATTGGGACACTCTGGCGACCTCAACCGCGAGCGCGAGGAGCAACCCTGCGAGGGGGATGCGGCCCAGTGAGCAACGCCAGGCGTAGGGCCAGGAACCGACCCGGCATCGGGGGCTTGAGGGATGCACGTCCGTCCAGGAGCGAGTCCGGCGTGTAGGGCAAGGAGACGACAGGGGCCTGCAGGCGGAGCAGCGGCCTTGAGGGATGCGGGTCGCTCTCGGAGGAAGGCGGTGAGGAAGGCGAGGGAACGAGCAGGCCTCGTGCGGGACAACGTCCTGCGCATGAGCTGCGCGGCCGATCAATCGCGATGGGGCTGATAGGCCCCATCGCGATTAGGCCGCGTCAGTTCGATGCGCTTGTTGTCCCCGCGAAGCCACGCATGCATTGGCGCGATGAGAGGAGAGAATGGTTGGAGGGCGACGCGCGAAGGCGAGTTGTGCCCCCCGGGTTCGCGCCCTCCCGGGCCGATAGGGCACCGTCACGACGGTGCGCCCGACATGACTGTAGACTCTGGCCCTGAGCCTTCTGAGTGCACGCGGAACAGCTTGCCCGACAGTCGCTTTGCGGGCGTCGCATCTCATTCGCTCCTACTATCACCCTGCACTTGCACATATCTGTTTGCAGACTCTTTGACCGGAGCCACCTTGTCTCCCGAGGCAAACTCGGATAGTCAAAGCACACGTTCTTCCGACGCGCCGACCGACCACGACACTACGGCCCACTGGACATCTCGACCATGAACCGAAACCTCTTCTCGAACCTTGCCAAGCGGTTACTGCGACCATCGTCGGTCGCAAACTTCAGCGAAGGAAAGCAGGCATCGCTCCAGTCGTGCCTTGGCGGACCTGGATTCGGACTAGCTGGCGAGATTCGCCCGATGTGGTTTGATAGGCCCCTTTTGCCCTGCCTCTGGATTCGCATCGACGAGTTGCCAGCAGTGCCGACCAGCCTAATAGGGTTGGCTGCGATCCAGCTCTTCCTCCCTCAAGACGACGAGATGCCGGGTGAAGGTGAGAATGGTGACGGATGGGTGGTTCGCGAATACACGAGCCTTACTGACTTGCAGCCGCTTCCAACGCCGGCGGACGAGGATACGACACCAATTACGCTTCTCTCTTGGACGCTTCATGAGGAGTGCCCGCAATATGGTGATGTCGAGGAAGCGCTGAGTCAGTTGGACGACGTTGCGGCGATGTCGGAGGAAGAGCTGGAGGAGTTTCTCGAGTTTCTGGGAACACTTCCAACCTCACTCTCGCCCGACTCTCACACCAAGGTCGGCGGCTACGCTGCAGACATTCAGGGCGCGATGGGCGTACAAGGCTTCGCGTTCCAAATTAGCCTCGTCGATCACGTCCTGCCGATCGATTGGCTTGAGTATGGAATTGCTGCGTTCCACCGGTCTGCCGGTGTCTGGCGTTGCACAACCCAACTCGAATAGCATCACGAACCACCCGAGCCCCACAGGCTCGAGCCGCTATGACCAAGCCCAGGCATGGCTGTCACATCTCAAGTCCAGCCGAGGCTATCTCAACCCAAGCCCAGCCACGTCTGTCACTTCCCAAGTCCAGCCGTGGCTGTCACCTCCCAGGTCCAGCCGTGGCTGTCACCTCCCAGGTCCAGCCGTGGCTGTCACATCCCAAGTCCAGCCGTGGCTGTCACATCCCAAGTCCAGCCGTGGCTGTCACCTCCCAAGTCCAGCCGTGGCTGTCACCTCCGATGTCCAGCCGGGGCTGTCACATCCGAAGTCCAGCCATTGCTGTCACATCCCAAGTCCAGCCGTGGCTGTCACATCCGATGTCCAGCCGTGGCTGTCACCTCCGATGTCCAGCCGTGGCTGTCACCTCCGATGTCCAGCCGTGGCTGTCATGTCCAGCCGTGGCTGTCACATCCCAAGTCCAGCCATGGCTGTCACATCCCAAGTCCAGCTGAGAGCGGAGGAGGCTTCCCGGTGAACCTCGAGAATAAACGACGGTAAGTCGACCTCGAGAATGAACGGCGACGAGCCCAATCCGAGAATGAACGACGGTGAGTCCACCTCGAGGATGAACGACGACGAGTCCACCCCGGGGATGGATGACGGCGAGTCCACCCCGAGGATGGATGACGGCGAGTCCACCCCGAGGATGGACGACAGCGAGTCCACCCCGAGGATAGATGACGGCGAGTCCACCTCGCGCATGGATGACAGAGACTCCAAGTGAGAGCGGAGAAGGCGTCGCGGACAGTCCAGCTGTGAAAGGAGCAGGCTTCGCGGCCAGTCCAGCTGTGAAAGGAGCAGGCTTCGCGGGACAACGTCCTGCGCATGAGCTGCGCGGCCGATCAATCGCGATGGGGCTGATAGGCCCCATCGCGATTAGGCCGCGTCAGTTCGATGCGCTTGTTGTCCCCGCACGTCTGAAGTCGCTAGCGCCTCGACTCCAGCTGATTGGGCTTC
Source organism: uncultured Myxococcia bacterium (assembly GCA_942493285.1). GTDB lineage: Bacteria > Myxococcota_A > UBA9042 > PHBI01 > PHBI01 > WYBB01. The sequence goes on along the minus strand of OW818691.1, from coordinate 1,287,814 downwards.
GGGGGCCTGCGGTGAGTGCGGTGGCCAAGAAAGGCCAGTCCTCGAGACGACGGCGAATGCTCGCAGACCCTTGCCAGTAGCGGTCGAGGTGACCTACTGCATTTTATATGTTCTGCCCCCTCGCAGGCCCCTCTGAGGGGAGCCGAATCGCCTCCTTTTCGGGTCAAAGAGGCCTCGGTTTCGGGTCCGTAGAGCAGTCTGATCGGCAGTCTGGAGGACTCGTGGTGCGTGGAACGCTCCCGACGCTCGAAATCGGTCGTGGAGTGGCTTGCGGTGGCGTTCACAGGGCAGATCTCTGCGAGACGACCGCACGTTCGTGCGTGAGGTCGTGACGGGATACGGGATACTCGGAAGGGCCGTCGCTTCGCCATCAGGGAGGGTCTATCCCGGGTAGTGTGCCCTGCAGCGGGTCCACCAGGGGTGGTGGGGTGGTTCCCGCCTTGAAGCGAGCCACGATGAACCGCTCCGCCTGGCAGTGAGGGCAGCGACGCCACGGAGGTAGGACGGGCTCAGGGGGTAGCAGCGGTTTCGGTTCCCCAACCGCGGGAGGTGGCTCGACTTGCATGGCTGCCAGGAGTCGCTGCCTGAGTGCGCGGAGCTGCGGACGACAGCCCCGACTCCACAGACCGGCGTAGCGCACCTTGTGCACCCGGTCGGGCCAGACGTGCTGCAGGAAGCGGCGCAGGAACTCGTGGCCGTCCAAGCACATCGTCTTGGCCTTCGTGCGGTCCTTGTCCCGATACTTGAACACGACATGGGTCTCGGTCACAGACACGATGCGGTGGTCACTCATCGGGCCGCGGTGAACCGAGCGACCCAGATACCGAAGCACCGTCTCCGCCCCGTGCTGCGGTACCTCGAGATGCACCTTCCACGCGAGGTCGAACACCCCGTCCGGCAGCGCAACGTCGGGGACTGCGGCCTTCATCATCGAACCGACCTTGTCCCGGAAAGCCTTGCCCAGCGCGCTCTCTGACCCAAGGCGCGAGTCCTTCGCGTCATGCCACTCGCCCTCTGCATCGACCGACCCCGCCGGGACAAGGCAGTGCACGTGAAGGTGGTACGCCAGCGCACTCGACGACGTGTGCAGCGTCGACATCACCCCTACCCTACCCCCCCGGTTCTCAGGCGCGGCTGCAACTGCGAGAAGCGAGTTACCAGCCGCCTGCATCAGCACTGGATACAGCTCCCCTTGATGACTCCGCACCACGCCGTTCAGCCCCTCCGGCACCGTGTACACCACGTGGAAGTAAGGAACCGGCAACAGCTCACTCCGGCGAGCGCCAAGCCACGCATCACAGTCCTCCGACATGCAGCGAGGGCACGAACGGTGGCCGCAAGAATGGTAGGTGTAGTCCTGCACCTTGCAGTTGCCGCACTCGACCACGTGACCGCCAAGCGCGACCGTTCGACACTGAGAGAGGAGGCGAAGCGCCTTGCGATGCGACAGGGGTAACCCCTTGCCATGCTTCGCGATGTAGCTGGGCGCGAACTGCCGAATCACCCCCTGAACGGATGGAGAGATGAGCCGTGTAGGTTCCGTGTGCATAACCGGGTTCTCGTGTTGGGAAACGCGAACCCATGAGCAAGAGCCGGGCCAACCTCAGCCCCTTGAAAACACGCAGCTATTTCTCGCGAAAGTGTCCCGCAACTGTCCCAAGTGTGCCAGGTGTCTCTCCGATTGGGACACTCTGGCGACCTCAACCGCGAGCGCGAGGAGCAACCCTGCGAGGGGGATGCGGCCCAGTGAGCAACGCCAGGCGTAGGGCCAGGAACCGACCCGGCATCGGGGGCTTGAGGGATGCACGTCCGTCCAGGAGCGAGTCCGGCGTGTAGGGCAAGGAGACGACAGGGGCCTGCAGGCGGAGCAGCGGCCTTGAGGGATGCGGGTCGCTCTCGGAGGAAGGCGGTGAGGAAGGCGAGGGAACGAGCAGGCCTCGTGCGGGACAACGTCCTGCGCATGAGCTGCGCGGCCGATCAATCGCGATGGGGCTGATAGGCCCCATCGCGATTAGGCCGCGTCAGTTCGATGCGCTTGTTGTCGGGCGCCACGGAACACTGCTCTTGAGGGCGTTAGGCCTCTTGCGATGGCGCTGAGTCTCGGATGGAACGCCCCTTGGGACGAGCGGCTCGTCGGAGGAAGTCGAACGACCTTCACACAGCCAGTTTGGGATGGTCGCGCGGCCGCTCCTGCACTTCAGTCCACGCCTGACCTCATGAGAACAACTCGGCCTCTGCCAGTCGATAGCTCGTGCTCCGTCCCCCACTTGGATTGCGGACAAGGATCCCTCGTTCAACCAAGTTCTCGATATCGCGTAGAGCCGTGTCACTTGAACACTTTGCGAATGTCGCATACTTCGATGATGTCAGGTGCCCCTTGAAGTCCCCCAGGAGGCGCTCAATGACTGTTCGCTGGCGAGCGTTCACCCCAGGTTGTTCCTCTGCTCGCCTCCAAATCTTCGCACGCCTCATGACACCCGCCACGAGATCATCGGAACGGTCAATGGCGCGGTCCAAGCAGCCCAGGAACCACGCGAGCCAGTCCGTGATGTCGAGACTGCCGCGCTGAGCTGCTTCGAGCTCACGGTAGTAGTCCTTGCGCTCTGTCATGAGCTGCGACGAGAGACTATAGAACCGCTGCGGAATCCCATCGGCGCGTGCCAACGCCATGTCCGCTATAGCCCGCCCTATTCGGCCATTACCATCCTCGAACGGGTGAATCGTGATGAACCAAAGGTGGGCAATCGCGGCAATGAGCACTGGATCGAGTTCATCAGCAGCTTGCGTTGACGACTCGAACCACGCAAGGAACTCTCCCATCTCTGTTGCGAGTCGTTCTGCGGCCGGAGCCTCGAAATGCAGGCGCTCCCGTCCCACTGGACCGGACACTACCTGCATTGGCCCTGCCTCAGGCGGCCGCCAAGCGCCTACCGTGATTCGACGCATTCCACTGAAGCCCGTCGGAAACAACGCCGCATGCCAGCCCCATAGGCGCTCTTGGGTCAGGCCTTTGCGCGCGCGTTGCGTCGCATCCAACAGCACCTCGACGATGCCCTCCACTCGCTGGCTTGGAGGCGACGCCAATCCCGCGAGCGGCAGCCCCAGCCTCCGTGCAATGGAGGAACGCACATCTGTCGCGTCGAGATGCTCCCCCTCAATCGCGGATGACTCAACCACGTCGCGTGTGAGGACCATGACGCTCGCTTCGTCGCGAAGGTCAAAGCCTAGCGCCTCCATGCGCCCAAGCAGGCGACCTTGTCGGTGCCGGACCCGCCCAAGAGCGTTGGCCAAGACGCCCGCGTCCCAAGTCAGACCCGGCCAGCCCGGGAGCTCATGGATGAACATTCGCCGCACCATGCGCGGTGATTAGCACCCGGTTTCGCCGCACGCAACGGGAAATCCTAACAGGCCTGGTCTCGTCGCACCGCACCCGCAAATTCAGGCTGACGGTCACTCACTCCAGCGGGTGAATCGACCAAGATACTCCACACACACGGCAGTCTTGAGCAGCATCAGAGCAACCCATAGGAAGCCGACGGACAACATGTGCTTCGTAGAGCCGCCCCGGAGCCAAAGCCGAAGTGCCCCGCGAAGGATGGGGCTGGTGCCGAGCTGACCCATTCCAAAGGTGCCGATGAGCGCCTGGAGAAAGGGTAGAACGATGGACGGAGACCGGTTGAAGGGGAAACTCGGGCGTCGAGCTCTTGATCGCGTATAGCTCGTGGCGCCGGACAACGTCCTGCGCATGAGCTGCGCGGCCGATCAATCGCGATGGGGCTGATAGGCCCCATCGCGATTAGGCCGCGTCAGTTCGATGCGCTTGTTGTCCCCGCACGTCTGAAGTCGCTAGCGCCTCGACTCCAGCTGATTGGGCTTCGGGGGCCTGCGGTGAGTGCGGTGGCCAAGAAAGGCCAGTCCTCGAGACGACGGCGAATGCTCGCAGACCCTTGCCAGTAGCGGTCGAGGTGACCTACTGCATTTTATATGTTCTGCCCCCTCGCAGGCCCCTCTGAGGGGAGCCGAATCGCCTCCTTTTCGGGTCAAAGAGGCCTCGGTTTCGGGTCCGTAGAGCAGTCTGATCGGCAGTCTGGAGGACTCGTGGTGCGTGGAACGCTCCCGACGCTCGAAATCGGTCGTGGAGTGGCTTGCGGTGGCGTTCACAGGGCAGATCTCTGCGAGACGACCGCACGTTCGTGCGTGAGGTCGTGACGGGATACGGGATACTCGGAAGGGCCGTCGCTTCGCCATCAGGGAGGGTCTATCCCGGGTAGTGTGCCCTGCAGCGGGTCCACCAGGGGTGGTGGGGTGGTTCCCGCCTTGAAGCGAGCCACGATGAACCGCTCCGCCTGGCAGTGAGGGCAGCGACGCCACGGAGGTAGGACGGGCTCAGGGGGTAGCAGCGGTTTCGGTTCCCCAACCGCGGGAGGTGGCTCGACTTGCATGGCTGCCAGGAGTCGCTGCCTGAGTGCGCGGAGCTGCGGACGACAGCCCCGACTCCACAGACCGGCGTAGCGCACCTTGTGCACCCGGTCGGGCCAGACGTGCTGCAGGAAGCGGCGCAGGAACTCGTGGCCGTCCAAGCACATCGTCTTGGCCTTCGTGCGGTCCTTGTCCCGATACTTGAACACGACATGGGTCTCGGTCACAGACACGATGCGGTGGTCACTCATCGGGCCGCGGTGAACCGAGCGACCCAGATACCGAAGCACCGTCTCCGCCCCGTGCTGCGGTACCTCGAGATGCACCTTCCACGCGAGGTCGAACACCCCGTCCGGCAGCGCAACGTCGGGGACTGCGGCCTTCATCATCGAACCGACCTTGTCCCGGAAAGCCTTGCCCAGCGCGCTCTCTGACCCAAGGCGCGAGTCCTTCGCGTCATGCCACTCGCCCTCTGCATCGACCGACCCCGCCGGGACAAGGCAGTGCACGTGAAGGTGGTACGCCAGCGCACTCGACGACGTGTGCAGCGTCGACATCACCCCTACCCTACCCCCCAGGTTCTCAGGCGCGGCTGCAACTGCGAGAAGCGAGTTACCAGCCGCCTGCATCAGCACTGGATACAGCTCCCCTTGATGACTCCGCACCACGCCGTTCAGCCCCTCCGGCACCGTGTACACCACGTGGAAGTAAGGAACCGGCAACAGCTCACTCCGGCGAGCGCCAAGCCACGCATCACAGTCCTCCGACATGCAGCGAGGGCACGAACGGTGGCCGCAAGAATGGTAGGTGTAGTCCTGCACCTTGCAGTTGCCGCACTCGACCACGTGACCGCCAAGCGCGACCGTTCGACACTGAGAGAGGAGGCGAAGCGCCTTGCGATGCGACAGGGGTAACCCCTTGCCATGCTTCGCGATGTAGCTGGGCGCGAACTGCCGAATCACCCCCTGAACGGATGGAGAGATGAGCCGTGTAGGTTCCGTGTGCATAACCGGGTTCTCGTGTTGGGAAACGCGAACCCATGAGCAAGAGCCGGGCCAACCTCAGCCCCTTGAAAACACGCAGCTATTTCTCGCGAAAGTGTCCCGCAACTGTCCCAAGTGTGCCAGGTGTCTCTCCGATTGGGACACTCTGGCGACCTCAACCGCGAGCGCGAGGAGCAACCCTGCGAGGGGGATGCGGCCCAGTGAGCAACGCCAGGCGTAGGGCCAGGAACCGACCCGGCATCGGGGGCTTGAGGGATGCACGTCCGTCCAGGAGCGAGTCCGGCGTGTAGGGCAAGGAGACGACAGGGGCCTGCAGGCGGAGCAGCGGCCTTGAGGGATGCGGGTCGCTCTCGGAGGAAGGCGGTGAGGAAGGCGAGGGAACGAGCAGGCCTCGTGCGGGACAACGTCCTGCGCATGACCTGCACCGCCGATCAATCGCGGGGGCGCATCGCCCCCGCGATTAGGCGGTGTCATGGTCGATGCGCTTGTTGTCGGGCGCCGTTCCGAAAAGATGTGCGAATTGCGGTGCGCAATCCTGGGGGCGCTGTCGTGAAGGCTCTGGCCGGCCTGTGAGGTCGCGATCCGAACGGCAGAACAAATGCGGCGGACTCTCAAACGCTAATCGCGTGTGTAGATCGAGCCCTGTCGACAATCGATTGAAACTGCCTCCTGGCGAATGCGTTTGGAACGTCAGCTCCCAGACGTGACGCAATACTTGAGAGTGAGTGCGCGCAAATGCATGGCCATTTCGCCATTTGAAGAGCTAGGAGCATCGGGACGTGCTCACAGCCGGAAAGGGCCGATGGCGAGCAGCTTGTCAAACTTCGCGTCCCAGACCCGGCCCAGATGTCCGGTAGCCCCTGCCTCGTCCGAAAAATATTCGACGTAGCGACCGTTCTTGAGTGCGGCGACCGACGCGGTCGGCAAGGTCACCGTCGGGGGGCCGGAGGTGGTCGTGATTTCAGCTGACCCGCTACACCGTTCTTTGCCCCAGCCCTGTCCCGCCGCGTCGACGAAGACCAACGTAGTGCGACACTGTCCCGCATAGGACGTGGTCTGCTTGTTGTCGAGCTCGATTAGGGACTTCCCGTCGGCGTCGCGACCGACCTTCTTGACGCGCGCGGTAAAGAAGTTTGACCCGGGGGTGGGTTTGCCGCGCCTGAACTCGCCTGCGCGGACCACGCGCCACGCCATTTCGACGCCATCCAGCGCTGAAGAGGTCAAGGGAAGATTCCTTCGCTGACGGTCCTTGGTCGTGGCCAGCATCCAGGTGGGAAGCAATGGCTCGGGGAGCAACTGCTCATAGGGGCGCTGGGCCCCCGAAGTGCTGGAGATGGCTCGCGCGATACCGGTGAGCTCCCGAAATGCGGGAGCGCGCAGGGCTGCCTCGCGGTCCTTCGCGGCGTCGAGGAGCGTTTGGCGCTCGCTGTCGAGTCGTGCAAGCACGGCATCCGTCGCCCCGCTCGCGGCTTGAGCCCTCAACTCCCGGAGGAGGACCGCGACCGGGGCCGCCTCGGTGGCGTACGTCTCATATGCCGTCCAAAGCGCGTCTTCGGGCCCCTGGGCGCGCGCGTCATCGAATCCCTCCGCGCAGCCCGCGATCAACACCTCTGCGAGTGCCACTGGGAGCGCTGCGCGGACCGCCCTGGTGATCACGTCGAGCGGCATCAGGCGGTGGTACCCTGCAAGGACGGCGGCGATGTTCTTGCGTTGCTCCCGGAAAGGGGCCTCCGGGCGCACCATGAGGCGAGAGTACGCGTTCAAGGCGAAGGCGACCATCACCGGATCGCCGCCAGAGTACTCCGAACGCGCCAGGTACGCCAGGATCAGGGTCTCGCCCCAGTATGCGCCGGGCCAAGCCCCTCTGGTCCCCCGAGGGTAGGCGCAGCCCAACATCTGGGCGTGTTGCAAGAGGGTGCTCACGCGATCGAAGAGCTCGCCCAGCTGCCTCGTGGTCTGACCGACGAGAACGGGCTGATCGCGGCACTCCTCTGCATCCGCGGGGACGAGCTGCAGCGCGGCGGACGGGGGCGGCTCGGCGGCCTCGACGCGAACAACTGAGGACAGGGCGACGAACAGCGACAAAGCGATGGCGGTTCGGGCGGCGTTAGCGGGAGTCGTCATATCGATAGTCCTCCGTCGAGGTGGCATTTGCGGGTTCTCGTAGGCCACGCATGGGCTCATGTCAATGCGTCGACGCTCCAAGGATGGAAAGGGCGCCGTCGCGAAGGGGGCCAAAGAAAGGGAGACTTCGAAGGAGCTGCCGCGACAGGCGTCCGATTGGCCCTGGGATTCTGGTCCGAACGCCCCTCGGTCGGGGTCTCGGCATACCAACCAGTGGTCCGGGCGAGTCCACAGACCAGGCCGACGTGCCCACCCGGGGGGCCGGGAGGCCGACCGACGGGTCCGAACGTGCCCAACCGGGGGGGCTGGGTGGCCGACCGACGGGTCCAAACGTGCCCACCCGGGGGGCCGGTCGTTCATTTTAGCGGGTCTGAGAGGGTTTGACCCGTCCTATGCCCTACACGTGAAGCGCGCGCATCGAATACGAGACGCGAGAAAGAAGGCGCAGTCATAGCGCCGTCGCCACTCGGCGCGAGGACGCGACTTGAGTCGCTCGACCCCGCCGATTCCAACTCTCCGCGTAATCGGGCAAGGCTTCAAACCTACCGTCCGATCGGCTGGTTCAGACGATGGGCTCGGTTTGTGCGCGTGGACCTGGCCTGGATTCGAAACACCACCCTTGGCCCATGCCCCGACGTGCGCTACCATCCTGGCCATGGGTATCGACGCCACCAACAATGTCCTCAATGCCGGCCTGAACACGAACAATGTTCTTAGCGCCGGACTGAAGCTAACTCCGCGGGACCGCGCTGCGGTCGCACTTGGCCTGCTGGAAAGTCTTGATGATGAGGACAACGACGCGACCGGCGAAGAGTGGGACGAGATATGGGCCATTGAAGTCAAGCGGCGACTCGCTGAGCTCGACTCCGGAGATGCGCGTGAGATCGACGCGTTCGAAGCAATTGCTGCGCTTCGGGCGGAGCTGCGCAAATAGGTGCTGACTTTTCTACAAGCCGCACTGGATGAATTGCGCGCTGCTGCCTCCTGGTATGAGGAACGAGGGACCGGCGTTGGACTTCGATTCCTGGATGCCGTGGCGGGCGCCGCTCGACGAATTGCCGACAATCCGCGGCTTGGTGCTCTTTGGACATCACAGCACCTCGCCGGAAGCGAGATTCGCAGGATTTCCCTCGCGACCTTTCCGTATCTGCTCGTGTATCAAACGCGAGGAGACCGGATTGTAGTGATCGCGGTTGCGCATAGCAGGCGCCGACCTGGCTACTGGCTCAGTCGTCCAACTTGACTGAAGCCAGTGGTTCAGGTGGATGTCACACAGAGTTCGTACTCGGTCTGACGCGGAACCTGGGAGCACAATTGCCGCCCTTGGCATTCTCGACGCCACGTTGGACCAGTGCTGCGAAAATCGTGCGAGCGTCGGGGACGCCGAGCGATGAGAGCGCAACGGGTTGGCAGGCTCTGTTAGGGGGTGAGGCGGATCCGAGTGCCCGGCTGTTTGGCACGAACAGTGCTAAGTCGGGTGGCTGCATCCGTGGCGCTGGGACCTCTCGATAGCGACGAGCTCCGGCCGCACACGCCCGACAACGTCCTGCGCATGAGCTGCGCGGCCGATCAATCGCGATGGGGCTGATAGGCCCCATCGCGATTAGGCCGCGTCAGTTCGATGCGCTTGTTGTCCGGCGCCCATTGGATGGGCTTTGGGTGGGCGTGAGAGCCGCTCTGCAAGCCGTCGAGAGGGACCTCTGGGCCCTATGCGATATATAGGAATCTGGTGGTCAGGGAGGAGGCTGAAGGCGAGCGAGCGGTGACGGCTTTCGGTCCTCGACGAGGGGGTTCTTGGAAGTTGGGTGGTCTCGAGGCGACTTTGACGGGCCTTCAGAGAGAAGAATTGGCATTCGGAGGGGGCGCTGACCCGACTCCGGACGGACCAGTCCCTTACGGCCGCTCGCGAGGCCATGAGGACGAGGTGGGATTCAGAGCGGTGTGTGAGCTGCACTACGACGGTGGCTCCGGCGAGATTACCCCCCACCCGCGTGGCGTCAGCGGAGGCAGCTTCGCTCCTGCGCGGAAGTGCGCGACGACGACTCGCGTCCCGGCGCAGTGCGGGCACTTGAGCCAGTGGGGTACCTCGAGGTCAGCGGAGGGCACATCCCCGTCAGCACGCGCTGCTACTGGGGCGGCGGCCGGTGCCGGGGGGGCTGACCCGAGAAGGAGCGCGCGCAGAGCTCGAAGCTGTTCACGACACCTCCGACGCCACAGACCACAGTAGTGAACCCGGTGCACACCGCTGGGCCATACGTGTTGCAGAAACCGACGAAGGAACTCGTGTCCAGACAACCGCATCGTGCGCCAGGTCCGGTCGCCACTCTTCTGGTACCGGAACACCACATCCTCGTCCGTCATGGACTCGAGGCGATACTCCGACAACGGCCCGCAGTGAAGCGGACGACTGAGGTACTCAAGCAACGCCGGAGTGCCGTGGTGGGGAAGCTCGAGGTAGACTTGCCAGTCCTTCTTGAGCACGGCCTCGGGGACACTGAGGTCCTTCACCGCTGACTTCATCAGCGAAAGTACCCGAGACCGGAACCTGGCACCAAGGGCGCGCGTTGGGGCAAGTGTCTCGGACTTCGAGGCCTTCCAATTCCCCTCCCCGTCCAAACCGCCAGCCGAAACCAGACAGTGAACATGGAGGTGATACACGAGTGTATTCGAAGACGTGTGCAGCGACGTCATCACCGCCGGCGTCGCACCCAGGTTCTCAGGCAACTTCCCGATGGAGACCAGGGCCTGCCCGGCCGCCTTCATCAACAATGGATAGAGCTTCCGCTGCTCGTCACGAACGATGGCGTTCAGCTCCTGCGGCACCGTGAAAACCACATGGAAGTACGGCACTGGGAGGACTTCCTCGTGCCGAGCTGCAACCCATTTCGCTGACGCCTCCCTCATGCACTTCGGACACGAGCGATGATTGCACGAGTTGAACGCATACCCCTGCTCACCCTCACACGTCGCGCACTCCAGAACATGACCGCCAAGAGCAGGCGTGCGGCACTTCTCGATCATCCGCATCGCAGTCCGATGCTCCTCTGGCAAACTCCCACGCATGCGCGAACGGTACCTCGCACCAAACCGCCGAAGAACGTCAGCAAGAGACAGGGAGATGGCTGAGGTCGAAGGGCTCGATTGCGGCAAGATGTTCAGGTCCCTGAGTTGGAGGACCCGAGCTCTTGCCAAAAACCATGCCAGCCATGAAGACCGCATCACGCCTACGTGAAGCCAACCCCAAACTGTCCCATAGCTGTCCCAAACCGTCCCAAACCGTCCCAAAGTGTCGCACGGATGGGACAGAAGGGGCTGAGGGCAAGGCGCCAAGCGGTCGGGAAGGCTCCCAGGAGGACCACAACGACGCGCCGCGACCTCAAGAGCGACATCCAGCCCAGAGACGAACGTCCGCCGACAGGAGCGCCGGACGAGAGCGTCGGTGACCGAGGCGTCAACGTCGGGCAGGACCTCCAGAGCGACATTCAACCCCAGAGGGAGAGATGCCGACAAGCGCAGAAAGGAGCGACGGCGACAGAGCCGAGGCGTCAACGTCGCGCTGCGCGACCTCCAGAACGCCATCAACCTCAGAGGGGAGCGTCTCCCGAGAAGACGGTTAGCGCCGATGAAGGAAGGGGTGGGGAGATACCAGGCGCGGGGCGTCGCTGAAGTGCAACCAGTTCTGAGTGCGCACGCCGGACAACGTCCTGCGCATGAGCTGCGCGGCCGATCAATCGCGATGGGGCTGATAGGCCCCATCGCGATTAGGCCGCGTCAGTTCGATGCGCTTGTTGTCCCCGCGAAGCCACGCGGGAGTTGGCGCGATGAAGGGAGAGAAGTGCTTCAGGTAATTGCGAGATTTGGGTCTTGAGTCGAGGAGGAGCGGTTCCTGGCAGACCGCAGGTGGAGCCTGGCGAGGTGCGGTCGGATACAGGCGAGGCGGAGTGCGGCGGGGTGGTGGGAGCGGGAGTCGTGGCGGGGAGAAGTAGTCGACGCCTGGCAGCCGCCCTACCCTCCGGTGGCTCTAAGACTCCACGAGGAGTGAGCCACGGGTCTCGGCGGGGCAAATCTGTACAAACGACATTCCGCACACGACAGCCACGCATGGCGAGTCCACCTCGAGATTGAACGATGGCGAGTCCACCTCGAGATTGAACGATGGCGAGTCCACCTCGGAGAATGGAGGTGGTGCGTTCAACCCAGCCCCGAGAATCAACGATGGTGAGCGCCACCTGAGAATGGACGACAGTGAGTCCGAGCCAGAGCTCGCGCTCGTGAGGCTGCCCGAGAATGAGCGATGGCCAGTCCAACGCGGGGATGGAAGGTGGCTCTGCTACCGTACGAGTTCGGCGAGAAAGCACGCGAGCTAACACCAAGTCTTCTCATCGTAAATTAGCGCGCGCCCGATTCAACACGCACCGCGCTTCAACTGTTCGGCGAGTGCGCATCGGAGCCGAGCGACCGAGGGGCGGCAAGCCGACTTCGGCGGGCACCGGGAGGATGAGACCGCACGAGTTCGGCGGGAAAGCAGGCGTGCTAACACCAAGTCTTCTCATCGTAAATTAGCACGCCCCCGATTCTACGAGGACCGGGCGCCAACTGTTCAGCGAGTGCGCATCGGAGCCGGGCGACCGAGGGTCGGCAAGCTGACATCGGCGGGCACGGGGAGGATGAGACGGCACGAGTTCGGCGGGGAAGCAGGCGTGCTAACACCAAGTCTTCTCATCGTAAATTAGCACGCCCCCGATTCTACGAGGACCGCGCGCCAACTGTTCAGCGAGTGCACATCGGAGCCGAGCGACCGAGGGGCGGCAAGCCGACGTCAGCAGGTACCGGGAGGATGAGACCAAAGGAGTTCGGCGAGGAGGCACGCGTGCTAACACCAAGTCTTCTCATCGTAAATTAGCACGCCCCCGATTCAACATGCACCCGAGTGGTTCGCCGAGTGCACGACGGAAGTGCGCGACGCAGAGCCCTGAATCGAGGTACACGTGCTAACACCAAGCCTTCTCATCGCAAAGTGGCCCGCGCGACTTGACGTGCGCTTCACGCTGAAGGTCTTCTCGCCGAAAGTGAGGCTCTTGGATTGTCGATCCTCAAGTCCACATCCGAGGTTGCGATCGAACGAGTCCGGCGGGGAAACATGCGTGCTAACACCAAGCCATCTCATCGCAAATTAGCACGCCATCGATTCCGCGTCCGCTGCGTGCCGACTGTTCGGCGAGTGCGCAACGGAGCCGAATTGCCACATCCGAGAATGAACGACGGCGAGCCCAGTCCGAAGACCGATGGTGAATGGTGGTGAGTCGACCTCGAGAATGAACGACGGCGAGTCGAGCCCGAGGATGGATGATGGTGAGTCCAACCCGAGGACGGCTGATGGTGACTCGAGCCCGAGGACGGATGATGGTGAGTGCACCCCGAGGACAGATGATGGTGAGTCCACCCCGAGGACGGATGATGGTGAGTCCACCCCGAGGATGGATGATGGTGAGTCCAGCTGAGAGGGGAAGAGGCTATGCAGTCAATCCAGCTGAGAACGGAGCAGGCTTCGCGGGACAACGTCCTGCGCATGAGCTGCGCGGCCGATCAATCGCGATGGGGCTGATAGGCCCCATCGCGATTAGGCCGCGTCAGTTCGATGCGCTTGTTGGGCGGCGCTGCGGTAGGTCCGTTGCTTGAGCGCAAGAAGTCGAGTTGGGACTGACGTTAGACGAGGGTGGCAATTGCAGACCGGAGCAGGGCACGCGACTCTTCGTCATTCGGCGGCACCCGAGCGCTGGCGTTAGTTCCGAGTTCCACCTGGGAAAAGCCCGTGCTCTTCTGGATCTGGACGACAAGCTTCCGTGGTGACTTTAGAAGGGCGGGGAACTTCTTGGACAGGAGCGGACGAATGTCGGTCGTCCCGTCGAAGTGCGCCCTCATTACGACGCTTGATGATAGTGGAATCTGTGCTGACACCATTCCGACGGTTCGAACCTCATGGCCGGCCTCAATGGCTCCAAACCAGTCAATCGGCTGTAGAGGTATCGGAGCCGGGCAGGCCGAAGGTAGAAGGCTCGCGAGTTCCTTGAGCAGAAGACGGCCTGCTGAGCGAGCGCCCCATAGCTCGACTTGTGGGTACGTGGTGCTAAGGCGGAACTGGACAGAGAGAATTCGAACTCTGGGAATCTCTGCGTCCTCGAATAGTCCATCGGCCCCGGCAACTCGTTCGGTCCAGTCCTGTCGCAGAGAATAGCTGCCTGACAGACTATCGCGTCGTGCGTTAGCCAACCGAACACGCCCTTCGACATCCCGAGAACTCCAGCTCCTAAGCGCGGCAGGAAGCGAGCTGAAGTCGACCGCGGTCAGAGCCGCAGAGTACCAACAGCACCAAGCTGCTTTCATTTGGAACCACCGTCGGAGGAGGAGACACCTTCGGATGCAGCGGCGAGCGCTTCAACGACATCTTCTGTGTCGGCAGAGGCATCCCTGAGCACATTTGCGACGGCGTCATCAGCAGCCTTCTCAAGGATCGGCGCAAGTCTCTTCTCGAGAACCAGGCGCTCGGTGTTCTGAACCTTGGTCTTCTTGATGTCTCCACTGGAATTGCGGACCCAAGCCTTCCGAATAGAGAAGGCGAAATCGGTAGCATTCACGGCATTGCCGAATCCGGCCTCGATCTCGACGCGGGTCCTATCTCCCTTCTGCTCATTCGCACGCCAGATGACTGAGCTGATGAAGCGGCCAGTCTCCTCCTTAAAGAGCTCTGCGTACTCCTTGGAGTCGAGTAGCTTGCCCCCACGGAGGGCTACTTGGCGAACGTGGTTGGTGAGTCCGGGGTCAAATGCCTCGTCATTGTCGTCATTGTCAGCGTCGTCGTCCAATATGGCACCGTTTACGACAACGACGTCTTCAAGCTCGAAGCCTGGGAGCTTCATGAGCTGGACAAAGAAATTCGTGCGGTGTCGCGGACTACGGATCGACGAAAGCTCGATTGGGCGGGCCTCTGGCGGGGCGGGAGGCTTCGTGAGCTCGATGAGTTTGTTGAGAATCTCGTTCCTGACGTCATCGGCGCGCTCTTGCGCCTGATGGCGAACCTTAAATCCCTCGGAGGTCTGGAGGATTTCCATACTGAACTCGCGCTCGGTCCGCTGCACGAGGCGAGTACGATTGGGGTCCAATTCCGTGTATTTCACCGAGACGGTAGTGGTGTTTCCAACGGTCGAGATCGAGAACACCTCTCCGCGAAGGTCTTGGCGTGCAACCTTAGTAGCTTCGACGGCGTCTTTGAGGTCAGCCGGGGCCACCGTTGCGAGGAAAGAGTGAACCGACAATTTTTCAGCCCTGCTCGCAGAGTCGACGAAACCCAAAAGGTGTTCGAGCTCCGTCCAGTCAAATGGCAACTTCGCGATCCGCTCGGCGAGGGTCTCCCGGGAGTCATCGGAAGAGAGAAGGAGACCGCGTCGCTTTCCGAGTTCTACAAGTCGCGCCGGGGTGATCTTCTTCTTGGCGAGAGTGAGAACGTCGAGCACGTCTTTGTCATCCGCGAAATACAGAGCACTGCGGGTTCTGCCTGCCATGACTACTCCATTCCGATTTCGGTCTGGTCAAAAACACGCCGGGCTGCATCCACATTCGAGGCGGTTACGTTTCGCAAACGGCTTGGGTCAAGATGCATCATGCGTGAGTACTGGTCCTTGGCGATGGAGAAATTTGAGACAGCATTGGAGTCAGCGCCAACAAGGCGCACGATGACACTCGTGTCATCTGACGCAAGAACTTGGTAGCGGAACACGAAGTCGAGGAGATACTTGAAGTGGTCGATCGTGCTGGCACCTCCGCTCCTATACCAGAGATAGTATTTCGGGACGGAGGCCGATGCTCGAAGAGTGATCCAAGGCCCCGTCAACATCTCTATGCTGGCTGCGGATTTCTGCTGTGTGTGGCGTCGTGCGGTGACGAGGTCAGGGTACCAGAACTCGGATTCCTTGCCGCTGGGGAGTTCACCCCTGCCCTTCAGTGTCAAGATGTCGGTGGCGACGTTGAACAGGTACTCAATCTCGGGTGGCCCGAATACACAGAGGCGTCTGCCCTTTGGGACTTTGACTGTTGCGGAGGCCTCGTCGAAGAGGGCGCGGAACGACTTGTCGAATCCGTGGTCGTGGTTGTAGACGAAGAGCGCGCCGTCGCAATGCCAATTGACATCGGCGTCGACGTAAGTTGCACGCCAGCAGTCTCCGCTGTTGGCGCATTCGACAGCGTTTGCTAGGCTGTGGAGAGCCTTGGTGACTTTGCTCTTTTGCAAGGTTTTCGCCGCGTAACTCTTCAGGTCAAAGTTGACGTAGACACGGTCTCCTTGGTACGGATCGTCGTACCAGAAAACAACATCGGATGGGTGAGTCTGGCAGTTGTGAGTCGGCTGGGTACAGTCCCAATTGATGTCCGTTGGCCCAACGGACGTCCAACCGAAGACTCCAAAGATCTCATTGCTGAGCTTGTTTGCCATTGCAGCGATGTTGGAGGTTTCTGACACTTACTACTACTCCGATCGAGGTACCAAGGAAACGAGTGCGAGGTGTGGTAATTTGAACATAGCCTTGAGTTCTTGGCAAGCCAGGTTACGCGCACCAAGCGGGGAGCGGGGTTGCCGGCTGTGGTGATGGTGGGCGAGCTGTTGCGAGCCCAGGTGTATGGGCGTTTGAGCGCGGTGGTGGAGTGAAGCAGCGAGAGATGATGTGTTAGTAGGAAGAGGTAGAGTGAAGCGCCGACGGAGCGGAGGTGGAGGTGGGACAGTGGGTGGGAGTGGGTACGCCGCCCAACGTCCTGCGCATGAGCTGCGCGGCCGATCAATCGCGATGGGGCTGATAGGCCCCATCGCGATTAGGCCGCGTCAGTTCGATGCGCTTGTTGTCCCCGCACGTCTGAAGTCGCTAGCGCCTCGACTCCAGCTGATTGGGCGTCGGGGTCCTGCGGTGAGTGCGGTGGCCAAGAAAGGCCTGTCCTCGAGACGACGGCGAATGCTCGCAGACCCTTGCCAGTGGCGGTCGAGGCGACCTACTGCATTTTATATGTTCTGCCCCCTCGCAGGCCCCTCTGAGGGGAGCCGAATCGCCTCCTTTTCGGGTCAAAGAGGCCTCGGTTTCGGGTCCGTAGAGCAGTCTGATTGGCAGACTGGAGGACTCGTGGCGCGTGGAACGCTCCCGACGCTCGAAATCGGTCGTGGAGTGGCTTGCGCTGGCGTTCACAGGGCAGATCTCTGCGAGACGACCACACGTTCGTGCGTGAGGTCGTGACGGGATACGGGATACTCGGAAGGGCCGTCGCTTCGCCATCAGGGAGGGTCTATCCCGGGTAGTGTGCCCTGCAGCGGGTCCACCAGGGGTGGTGGGGTGGTTCCAGCCTTGAAGCGAGCCACGATGAACCGCTCCGCCTGGCAGTGAGGGCAGCGACGCCACGGAGGTAGGACGGGCTCAGGGGGTAGCAGCGGTTTCGGTTCCCCGACCGCAGGAGGTGGCTCGACTTGCATGGCTGCCAGGAGTCGCTGCCTGAGTGCACGAAGCTCCGCCCGACACTTCCGACTCCACAAGCCAGCGTAGCGCACCTTGTGCACCCGGTCGGGCCAAACATGCTGCAGGAAGCGACGAAGGAACTCGTGGCCGTCCACGCACATCGTCTTGGCCTTCGTGCGGTCCTTGTCCCGATACTTGAACACGACATGGGTCTCGGTCACAGACACGATGCGGTGGTCACTCATCGGGCCGCGGTGAACCGAGCGACCCAGATACCGAAGCACCGTCTCCGCCCCGTGCTGCGGTACCTCGAGATGCACCTTCCACGCGAGGTCGAACACCCCGTCCGGCAGCGCAACGTCCGGGACTGCGGCCTTCATCATCGAACCGACCTTGTCCCGGAAAGCCTTGCCAAGCGCGCTCTCTGACCCCAGGCGCGAGTCCTTCGCGTCATGCCACTCGCCCTCTGCATCGACCGACCCCGCGGGGACAAGGCAGTGCACGTGAAGGTGGTACGCCAGCGCACTCGACGACGTGTGCAGCGTCGACATCACCCCTACCCTACCCCCCAGGTTGTCAGGCGCGGCCGCAACTGCCAGAAGCGAGTTACCCGCCGCCTGCATCAGCACTGGATACAGCTCCCCTTGATGACTCCGCACCACGCCGTTCAGCCCCTCCGGCACCGTGTACACCACGTGGAAGTAAGGAACCGGCAACAGCTCACTCCGCCGAGCGCCAAGCCACGCATCACAGTCCTCCGACATGCAGCGAGGGCAAGAACGGTGGCCGCACGAGTGGTAGGTGTAGTCCTGCACCTTGCAGTTGCCGCACTCGACCACGTGACCGCCAAGCGCGACCGTTCGACACTGAGAGAGGAGGCGAAGCGCCTTGCGATGCGACAGGGGTAACCCCTTGCCATTCTTCGCGATGTAGCTGGGCGCGAACTGCCGAATCACCCCCTGAACGGATGGAGAGATGAGCCGTGTAGGTTCCGTGTGCATAACCGGGTTCTCGTGTTGGGAAACGCGAACCCATGAGCAAGAGCCGGGCCAACCTCAGCCCCTTGAAAACACGCAGCTATTTCTCGCGAAAGTGTCCCGCAACTGTCCCAAGTGTGCCAGGTGTCTCTCCGATTGGGACACTCTGGCGACCTCAACCGCGAGCTCGAGGAGCAACCCTGCGAGGGGGATGCGCCCCAGTGAGCAACGGGAGGCGTAGGGCCAGGAACCGAACCGGCATCGGGGGCTTGAGGGATGCACGTCCCTCCAGAAGCGAGTCAGGCGAGGAGGGCAAGGAGACGACAGGGGCCTGCAGGCGGAGCAGCGGCCTTGAGGGATGCGGGGCGCTCTCGGAGGAAGGCGGTGAGGAAGGCGAGGGAACGAGCAGGCCTCGTGCGGGACAACGTCCTGCGCATGAGCTGCGCGGCCGATCAATCGCGATGGGGCTGATAGGCCCCATCGCGATTAGGCCGCGTCAGTTCGATGCGCTTGTTGGCTGGCCTCGTGAAATAGCCGTCCCGTCACGCGCCGAACGGCAGCACGAAAGCTCGGGTCAGGGTGAAGGACGAGCTCGAGCTCGTCATTCTTGCAGGTGGGAGAGTTCTGCTTCTGGTTCGTGGGCTGGGCCACGAACCAGTTGACGTTGCCATGGGGGTTTGGCCCGCGAGACCGCTGACCTGAGGATATAGAAGCTCGTCGAGGCTCGGAGGTGCACAAAGGCGCTGCCGGGATACGGGACACAGGCGGCGCGAACTTTGGTGGAGGCGCCCGGAGAATCGGGGTTGATGTCCGAGGACTACGGGATGTGCTCCCGTCGCTAGAGACCGTGTGCGAGGATTCCGTGGGACGCTCTCGTCAGGACAGCAGTCTTCCGAGCTCTGAGCCGCCGGCTTTCGGCGCACTCGGAAGCCGTCCAAGAATCCTCGCCAGGCTTTGGCTGAGCGCGTGACGAGCGCAAGTGTCCTCGAAGGTCGAACAGGCGGGCCGGAAGGCATCCGTGAATCCTCGAACGCCTTCGGGAGCGCTTGGAATCTCGGTCTATTACTGACCTTGAGACCCCGACTCTCGTTAGCTGGCCTCGCGTCGCGGGGGGCCGACGACAGAGTCGAACGCGGAAGTCGAGTTCCGAGCAACTCTGCCTGATGGAGGTGCCTACTTCGGCGGCTCAAAAGGAGGAGGGGCAACGTTCAATCCCCCACTTCGGAACGTTACGACAAGTAAGCTCCATCTCTATGAGCACTGAAGCCGAAATCGAGAATGTCAGAGTCAAGCTGAATGATAGACAGAGTCGCGCGGTAGTTTGGCATTGGCCAACACAGCTCCCGAAGTGAGGCGGCCCGGTCGTATGGTCCATCAGCTAGCCACGCGCTCGCTGGGGAGCGTAGCTCGGTAGCTACAGCCGGGCCATTGAACTCGCCCAGCAGGCCGGCAAGAGAGCACCGATCGACGGGACCGCCGAGTATCCTGAAAGGAGAGTCGAGGAAGCTCTGACTGGGCATCGCCCAATGGACTATGCCCTCGACCGAATAGATCACCGCGCAACAGTGAGTTGTCAGTCGAACATACCGACACGCGGTCGCTGTCAGTGAAGTCGCAAACTCCGCAGCAAGCGACTCGAGCGTGGCGATCGTGGGATAGTCGCCTCCTAGGCGCGGCGCGAAGAGAAACTCCGGCATGAGAATCGCTGACGAGAAAAGATTGGCCTGCTGCTCTGCGAATGCGGTCCGCTCGTTGGCTGCGGGCCTCATCACCAAGTCTTCCTGACTACACAACGCGTGCCGGTGTTTGGTTGAGTGCATCCTCAGGTGACCAAGCTCGTGCCCGATAGCGAAACGACGTCTCTCTGACGTCATTGACGTCGAAACGCTGATGATTGCCCGACCGGCTCCACACACGAGACGCGCTTGTGCGCCTTCTAGAATTGAGTCGACGACGAGTGCGCCTGCCATGAAAGCGAGGTCATCCAGATAGTGTAGCTCCGGGGCACTGGTGATTCCCCACTGCCTCACGAGTTCGATTGCAGCCCACTCCGCGCGACACGCCGATCGACGAGTCATCGCTCACCGTCCAGGAACTCCAGGTCCGCGAGATGGCTCGCCAGATCCTCGTCGGTGACGTCGAGGAAGCTCCGAAAGAATGCTGGGGCTGCGCTTCCAAGAAGCTCGCGTTTGCCTTGGATGCGGAGGATCAGTTCGTCTCGGGACAGATTCGACTTCTGGACCATCTGCAGCCGCTCCCTGAGAGCTTCCTTGCGTTGTTGCGCCGCGGTGGTCCGAGCTATCGAATTCTCAGCGACGAAGCGGGCGGTGAGTGCGTTGAGTCGCACCAAGACTGCCTTGTCTGCGCCCTGGATCAAACGTTCTTGATCCTCCGCAGGCAAGTCTTCCTCATTGAGAAGCGCGACAATCGACTCAATTTGCTCTTGGACCGAAATCTTACTCATGGCTTGACTCTCTTGGGGTCCAAGCCCAGCGCCGGAGACGCTTGAGGGCGGCATTGACCTGGGGCAATCCCAAGTTCAGCGATTCTGCCAGAAACCTCGGCTTCATGGATCCTCCTTGGAGACATCCTGCGAGGATTCGACTGACAATCGGGTCGGCGGAGAAGGCTAGCTGCATCGCTCGTATCTGAACTCGATATGCGTCCTCCTCTTCGGCCCTGATTATAGTGCTCTCGGGGTCGAGCAAGTTTGACTCGAAGTCGTCGACGTCTCCGAAGCTCTCGCGCTTCCGAGCGCCGCTCAGAGCGATTCTCGTTAGGTCGCTCCTGACGAGAAGTTTGAGGAAATGCTCGAGACTCCCGCGTTCTGGGCTCCAGAGGTCAGGCTGTACTAGCAGGCTGCTGAAAAAGTCCGAGCCGCGCAGAAGCCGGATCGACTTTCTCCTAACCCTATGATCTAACGCGCGTATGCGCGGCTCCAAAACCAGTCAGCCCTCCATGCTCATGCTCGTCTCGCCCGGCTCACTCGTGCCACCGAGCCATCCGCTCAGAGGCATCAAGAAGCTGGCTGATGCGGCTCTGGCGGAGCTCGATGGGACGTTCGAGAGTATGTATAGCAGCGTGGGTCGGCCGTCGATCCCGCCCGAACGGCAGCTCAAGACGCTGCTCCTGATGGTGCTCTTCTCGGTCCGGAGCGAGCGCCAAATCTGCGAGCAGCTCGAGTACAACATGCTGTTCCGTTGGTTCGTAGACATGGACCTCACGGGCCCCGCTTTCGATGCATCCACATTCTCGAAGAACCGGGAGCGACTCATCGAGCACGATGTCGCCAATGCGTTCCTCAAGTCCATCGTGGCGCAGGCCGAGACCGCTGGCTTGATGAGCAATGAACACTTCTCGGTGGACGGCACCATCATCACTGCGATGGCGTCCCACAAGAGCTTCAAGCCCAAGGACTCAGACCCTGGTGACTCGAACGGTTGGTCAGACTTCAAGGGCGAGAAGCGCTCGAATGACACCCATGCGTCAACGACGGACCCCGATTCTCGACTGGCTCGCAAGAGCGCCGGGTCTGGAGCCGAACTCTCCTATGCCGTGAATGCGCTGATGGAGAACCGCAACGGACTGATCGTCGACACCCGCGCTGACATCGTCACGGGCACCATCGAGCGCGATGCGGCCATCGCCATGATCGATGAGAACCTTGCGGGGACGTCTCGCATCACGCTTGGGGCTGACAAAGCCTATGACACCAAAGACTTCGTTGACCAGCTGCGCGACCGCAACGTCACGCCGCATGTCGCGAGAAACGAGCAGCCAGGCCGCCGCAAGTCGAACATCGACTCCAGGACGACGCGGTTTCCCGGCTATGCCATCAGCTTGATCAAGCGGCGCGAGATAGAAGCGGTCTTCGGTTGGATGAAGCAACCAGGTCGCATGAAGCGGGCTCGATATCGAGGGCTCGAACGAATCGGATGGTTCGCCAAGCTCGTCGGTGCCGCCTTCAACCTGGTCAAAATCAACAACATCAACCGACTCGCCGCCGCCGCATGAGAGACTGAAGCCACAAGCACGACTTGCCGAACTCTGGAGGGGGCGCCCCCGCCTCCAAGCGGAGTACTGAGCGTCCACAATGGACGTAAGTGGGCCGGAGGGGAGGTCCAATCGACCCCATATTTCAGCAGCCTGCTAGGACTGCCTCGACGGCACCGTAGACCACATCCTCAAGAGTCTTGCCCTTCGCCAGATGACGATATCGTTGACCAGCCCACTTGAAGTTTTCGGCAACCTGCAAAGCGTGAGCATAGAGGCGACGATTGATGGTGGGCCAATCGGCAGTCGCCAGCGCCAGCTGAGAAGTTTTTGGGAGTGCGGAGCTACTCATCGACACGTCGGCCTCCACACACCTATAGAAGATGGGTCTGGTTTCTCTCCACACGTAGTCAACATTTTCTCCCCAAACGCTACCGGACCCCGACCTTGGGGTGCCACGATGCGTTAGGCAAGTATGGTGAGTGAACGATGCAGAAGCGACCGGGGCGGCACGATGCAGTGGATGGGGGCCAAGGGCATGAAGAGGACCTCTGAATCGGCTGAGGTCGAGGGGCAGCCGAAGCGAGGCCGAGGGAGACTATGGCGACATGGAGACATGGAGCGATGGGCGTCGGGCTGGCTTCGGGAGACGAAGGCTCGGTTGCCCAGAGCAAGAGATCGGTTGCGGGCAATCCAACAGAGTCTGTGCGGAGCGGTGAATGGGCGACAGTCGATGAACTACGTCCAGCTTTGGCGTTTGGGGCCAGCCAACGTCCTGCGCATGAGCTGCGCGGCCGATCAATCGCGATGGGGCTGATAGGCCCCATCGCGATTAGGCCGCGTCAGTTCGATGCGCTTGTTGTCCCGCGAAGCCGCGTTGGAGCGGATTTGCGCGTCGAGGAAGAGACGGAGCGACTGGTCGAGTGGCAATGGCGGGTGCTCGCCGACCGCAATCATGACCAGGCGAGCTGAGCCCCGCAACGAACCACCGGAGTTCCGCAAGCCGCTATCCGCACGCGCAATGAGCTGCCTGAGCCCCGCAAGGAGCTGCCTGAGCCCCGCGTGTGGCTGATAGGGCTGGGCGCCGCCCGATACTGGAGTGACTCGGCGCGTGTGACGCGATTGGAGTGAGTCCGGGGGTGTGACCCGTGGAGTGAGTCCGGGGGTGTGACCGGCTTTCGGCTGAGCAGTTGCGACATTCTCCCACACTGTATTGGGCGCAGACTCTGAAGAGCCGGTGACACGAAAGCATCGCAGAAGTCGTGCCGAAAAGCGGCCTTCCTTCGCTTTCATCTCGGTGAGGCTCTGTAGGCTCGGGGCGACGCTGGCGCGTGGGCCGTGAGTGTGATAGAACGACGTCTCAACGAGGGGGCGGGAAATGAATTTGACCGTGTTCTTGCTCAGACGGAAGTTTGCCAGTCTTGCTGCCGTGCCGATCCCGGATGGATACTACGAGATAGCTGCGGCAGCTAATCCGGGAAAGGCCGTTCGGGTCCTCTTGAAGCAGAACTCACTCAAGACGCCGCCCTGGGTGAAGTGGTTGGGCGCGCTGGGCATAGCGCTGGACGGCGCCACCCCACAGAATCAGAGCGCCTCGGGCCTAGTGCTCATTTCGGCAAAGTCAAAGACGAGGGAGCGGGTCTTCGCTGTCGCCTTCGGACACGGGTGGTCGTCAATCACCGCAGGCATCTTTCAATCGAGGTACGGTCTCGATTGCGCATCCCGTCTGATTGACCCGGAGCGGGTCATGCACATGCGGACCCTTCGGCCAGACATGAATCCGCTGGAGGTCTCGACATTCCGGGCCTCGTCCGGCAAGCCCGATGAGTTTGGCCTCGACCTTGGCATTGACGTGTTTGCGGCGCTCGCAGGTCGACCTTCGACAGCGTCGCCCGTCGTTGGCAGCTTCTTTGCCGGAACCGACTGCCTACGGATACGCTCGTGGAAGGGCGACTTTACAGACCTCAAGAAGGTGCTACGACATACCCTCAAGTTGCTTCGGCGGCCGCTCCCTCCAGACCTGAAATTTCTCGACGACGTTCAGCGCGTGCGGGAGCCGAAACTGAGGGCCAAACTGAACGACGCTCTCCACAAGCAACTGGCGCACCAAACTGGGACGACAAATGCTCGCCTTGTAGTCCTGGCGCTTCCACTTGAGGCTGAACTTGAAGGGACGGATTTCACACTGACCGTTGCAACCAAAGACTTCATACTCGGCTCGCCGACTCAAAAGGGGCTTGAGGGCGTGATTGCTGCTGAGGGGCTCACGTCCAAGAACCTCTCGAAGGCAAACCTCTCATTCAGAGACGTGAATGGCGAGGTGACGCGAGCTCGACTCGCACGGTTTCTTGAGGCAGAGGTGAAACACGGCGGTAAGAGCTACCTGTTCCTTCGTGGCATTTGGTTGCTTCCAGGCCAAAACTACGTAACTGGTCTCAATGCCCGTATTGCGGCGCTACCTCCTTGGCCGAGCGCAAGCAAACTTCCCCCTTGGCCGATGGGAATGAAGGAAGACGCGTTCAACGCCAATATCGCAAACTCGCTCTCATCGCTGCTTCAAGACCAAAAATTCTTCTATCGCGGGACGAGCAAGATCGAGCCCTGTGATGTACTGACTGACAAGTGGGAGTTCGTTCATGTCAAGGCAGGCAAGACCTCTGCAGTTTGGAATCACCTGTTCTCCCAGGCGACCGTGTCTGCGCGGCTCATGAGGAACGACGCTTCCTATATCGCTGACATTGAGGCCCGCTACGTTGCCCAGTGGCCGACGTCAGCCGCCAAATCGAAGCACTTCTCGGTGGTGCTTTTGATGGGTGGCAAGAAGAAGGGAACGATCCAGGTCCCTCGTCTTCCTCTGTTTTCAAAGATTGCTTTTGCAGAGGCAATCCGTTCACTACGGGGCCTCGGCGTCACAGTCTACCTCTCAGTGATTCCAAGGACCTGAGGGAGGCCTACACCTCGAAGCGCCCATCGGGGCGGCGTGGCATGACTAGTGGCCGGGACGGAGGACGGAACATCCAGCCGGGAGGGAAGGACGGAGTGTCCAGCCGGGGCCGAAGTATAGACAGTCCGGCCGGAAGGGGAGGAAGGAGAGTCCAGTCGAAGCCGAGCGCGAGGAGAGTCGAGCCAGAGTGGAGAGGCTTCGCGGGACAACGTCCTGCGTATGACCTGCGCGGCCGATCAATCGCGATGGGGCTGATAGGCCCCATCGCGATTAGGCCGTGTCAGGTCGATACGCTTGTTGGCTGGCCTCGCGTTGCGCACGAGCGTGGAAGCTAGCGTTCTCAGGTAGTCGACGGCCGCGGCTGAGCAAGACGGCAGCGACAGCGGCCCTTGGCGAACATCTGACGGCAGCGATATGATGCGATTATTGTGAGACGATTGACGGAAATCGCGACGCTCGGCCGGAAGCGGAGGTTGCGTTTGCGGCACCCGCATTAGGCTCGACCGGCAACATTTCCTTAGAACTAATCTGATGGAGCCAGTCGCATGCCGATAGGTCGTGTCAGGTGGCGTTGTGGCGAGCGATGAACGCGACGATCTTCACCGCCAGATCCTTGGTCACCTGAGGGAGAGAATCGAATGTCTCTTCATCAAGATGCTCGAGCGCACGCCTCCAGAAATCCACCTTGCCGGCAATCGTACCCGACTTGGCTGCATAGCTTCCGGTTCGACGCTTCACGCCCACCAGAAGGTTCTCGATAAAGGACCCGAGGTATTCATGCTGGTAGGCCTCGAATCCAAACTCTGGTATCTTGTTGACGTCTACTCCTTCATAGCCGGAGATTACCCGACGAAGAATCTCAGGACTGAGTAGATTCTCGACCTCTCGAACTTCTCGGATGACGATCGTCGAATCCGTGCCATGCACGGCCTCGATTCTGGACAAACGTTCGTCCTTTGCCCCCTCATCCCAATCCGCAATCACCAGCGCTCGACCGCAGAGTCTACTTACTTCGATCGGGTGAGTCTCCTTACCCTGAACGAATGCGTAGTGGATGATATTGGCGCCCGCATATTCCACGAAACTGAAGTGCACGTCCTCGGAAAGTCTGCGATGGCGAGGCTCCGATGACTGCACCAAGTCGATTAGACGGCGAAAGAACCAACGCTCGGAGATGCCTTCCACCCAAAGCGTCGCATTGACCAGGAGAACCGAAGACTTCCGAACCCCGAGCACCTCTAAGGTACCATGGTCAGCATTGCTCACCCGCTCTACGCGATGATGAGTTTGCCCGTCACCCATCTCTTGGCCGCCCTCAGTGAAGCGGTACACCGCCATGTCTTGGTAGTCGAGACTCATGTCCAAGAGGTGGTTCGAATGAGTCGTCAAGAAGAGGCGATTTTGATCGTACCCAGGCGCCCGACGAGAGTCGTAGAAAGCCTCCAAGATTCGCCGCTGCATGCCAGGATGTAGATGAAGCTCGGGCTCTTCCACGAAAAAGAGGGTGCTGGGTCTAGCGAAGAACGGAAACATCAGGATGATGGCGTGCTGAATGCCATCTCCCAGGTTATAGATTTCTCGCTCCGGGCGCTTCCCCAACTTGACCCAGGTCACGTCCCCGCTTTCGCGCGGTATGAGTTCCACCTCGTCGCCGCCGAATAGTGCGCGAGACAGGAACTTCTCGAATTGACGAATACGAGTTCGTTCAGAGTGCGAACCGAGGAGCATCGAACGAAGCTCCGCGAAGAGTGACTCGCCAGTGTAGATGACATCAGCGGCACCAGCCATATCGGGAAAATAGTCCCTAATGGTCCTGTCCCGCAGCGGCAGTCCACCAGAGATCGAGCGGAGGCTCCGGAGGACAGGAATATAGGTCGACTTCAGCTCGCCGATCCCCGGAAGAGAATGAGGAAAGGGCTTTAGACTCTGTTGAAGAGCCCGACCTATATCGTTGATTGGCGCCATCATTTTTTGTGCGGTGATGTTGCTCGATGCGTTGGGTGAAAAGCGGAGACTGGGGTTCGAAAGTTCTGCGAGCCGCGAAGCTACGGCGCGAATGCTCGAGAGACTGTCCGAGTCGGCTCGCAGCGAGCTAGGAGCCTGTATCCCGTCTAGCGTTGTGGCATCCACGTCGCCGACAGCGATCACAGGATTATTCTGTCGGAAGTGGCGTTTCAGGTCAGCCTGGCATTCTGCGATAGCGACATTTAAAGACTGAAGGCCCAATACCTTGCGACTCAGACCCTTAATTCCTGCCGCGAAAAGCCGCCTGAGCATACGGCTCTTGCCAACACTATTGGCGCCCACAAAGATGTTGACGCTTCCTAGGCCAGAAAGCACTTGGAGTTGCCTTCCGGTCGAATCATCATAGCCTTCTGCCTGCCTCTCTGACATTGCCCAGTCAAGTCTCTCGGTCACCTTGCAACCTCCATGGAGGGAGGATCCAGCATCGCGGTAAGGCTGTCGAGAGCTATCCGTCTTGAATGAGATCGTCTTGCCTGGGGCGAAGTCTCCCTTGCGGGCGAGGAGTGGAGACGCGTTAGCCAGTGAGCTCGCTCGGACGGACGCTCATGAGGGAAGGGATGAAAGACGCGGATTTAGTGTGGCGCGCGGGGCACTCGGGCCTGGGCAGAAGGATGGGTGAGGGCTCGGGCCTGCCAACTGCAAGTGGCGAGTGGGGATGAGGGCGATGAACGAGGTCGAGCTTTGGTGTTTGGGGCCAGCCAACGGAAGGCTCAACGGCGAGCGAGGCTGCGGAGTGAGAACCTACTGAGTGGGTCCCAGCTGTGAGGGTACGGGCCAGCCAACGTCCTGCGCATGAGCTGCGCGGCCGATCAATCGCGATGGGGCTGATAGGCCCCATCGCGATTAGGCCGCGTCAGTTCGATGCGCTTGTTGGCTGGCCTCGCGAGCACGAGAATCGTGGGCTTGGGCGAGCGGGTTCGAAGCCCGTTGTTTCCGTGACACCCCGGACGGGGGAGCCCTGGGGGCGCGGGTCGCGCCGGGATGTAGCAAGTCCGAGACAGTCGAAGCGGAACAGAGTCGCGCGTCAAAGGAGGAGCGAAACGAGCCAAGTCGCGTATGCCCAGCCTGCAATTCGGTAAATAAACAATCCGGCGAGGGGAACGCCCTCCATGTTGCCCAGGTCGTTCTCATACTTCTTTCGAACTTGGAGGTCTACAAAGTCAGGTAGCAGTAGATCCACTGCTAGCAGGAATGATAGCGCAAATTCCCGTATGCTTTTCCACGGCTCTTCTGACTCAGCACTCGTTCCGCATCCACTTAGTCGCTCGCAATCTAGCGCCTTTTCGGGGGCCACCGGTCGCTCGGCGCCTGGCGATGCAGGTTCTCGTCGGACTGTATCGAGTTGGATACCATGGGACGTCGGAGGGCGTTTCGCGTGAGCAGTCCGCACAGTCTTCAGTAGGCCGAAGGCGGCCAAGAGACAAGCAAAGATGGGCACAAGCGCGTACTGCCAACCTGGCAGACTGCTAAGGCAGGCGGGGAACGGAGCCTCGGCGCGAACTCGTCTGGCATCTGCCCCGTTACCTGCCCGCTCGTATGCGGAAGCAAAGATTTCCACGGCGTCTTCATCAACAAGGCCGTCACTCTCGTTGCAGACACTATCTCTGAAATCATGAGCCCCACCATTGATCGCCGCCAATACGAAACACCTCGCCCGCCCGCGTGAAAGTGGAGTATCTAGCTTGCCGATCTCGGTACCAGCTGCACTCACAGTCACTGACCACGGCGTCTCTGTCAACTTCAAGGACTTAGGTCCAGCTGGCTTTCCATCGTATTTGCAATGGGTCGTGTAGTCGAGGTTGAGCATGCGAATATCGGCATAATCGATAGAGAAATTGATTGAGCCCTCCATCCCACGGGCGTCTAGGGCACGAAGCCGAGCACTCGGCAGATTCACATGAAAAGGCGGAGGCGGGGCCGACGTAGCGGCACATTTCCGATCAGGATTGAAGTTGGCGCGGGTCGTAACGGCACCAGTGAACGAAATCCCTTCCTCCGACTGCAAACCGTAGGCGTCCATTCGGCCATTGAGATCGGCGTAGGTCAGGTCGACATATCCAACGATAGCGGCTAGCAAATCAAGTCCCGCACAAAACGATGCGCCTACCGCAGAAAAGTGTCGAAGGGCCGCTCGTCGGACTCTCGCTTCGCTCTCGAAGAGACTGAAATCCAGTTTGATGCGATTCGCACTACAGCGGCCCCCAGCCAAGTTGATCTAATTCTTGCCTGGTCGACCTGCTCGTGATCAGACGCTTGTAGGAGGTCATCGTGCCGAAAGCACTACCCAACGAGCTTCGAGAACGGGCAATGGCGGCCAAGGAAGATGAAGGGCTGTCGATAGATGAGACCGCGGCTCGCTTCATGGTCGGGACGGCGACCATCAAACGCTGGCAGAAGCGGAAGAGGACGACAGGTAGCATCGCGCCACTTGCCATGGGTGGTGCTCGACGCAGCTGGTTCGGGGAGGCTGAGCGGGCGAATCTTGCAGACCTGGTGCAAGAGATGCCCGACGCGACCATCGAAGAGTACCGACTCGCCTACAATACAAAGTTCGGAACGGAGGTGAGCAGCTCCGCCATGCACCGGGCGCTGCAGCGGGCCAAACTCACGCGAAAAAAAAGACGTTAGAAGCTACCGAGGCTCAGAGCGAACGCGTTATCGCCGCACGAGCTGCTTTCCAGAAAAGGCAACCAGAGGTCCCCGCTGATAGCTTCGTCTTTCTCGACCAGACGGGGGTGAACCTCCGAATGATGCGGAGTCATGCCCGAAGCCCTCAGGGGCAACGTGTCGTCGACTATCAGCCCAAGGCCCGCGGAACCAACTACACGGTCATTGGGGCACTCACCAAGGACGGCATCATCGCAGCCCATATGCTCGACGGCAGCATGCGGAAACTCGAGTTCCTGCGCTACCTTGATGAAGAGCTTTTCCCCAAACTCGAGAACAAGGGTCATACGCTCGTCATGGACAACCTCAACATCCATCACTCCGAGGAGGTTAAGGCTTTGGCAATCAAGTACGGCGTGAAGCTCCTGTACGTGCCCCCCTACACGCCCACCCTCAACCCAATCGAAGAGGCTTGGTCCAAACTCAAGGCCTTCCTGCGTAGAACCCGTGCGCGCCTTTCGGTCGCCCTCGTCGAAGCCGTGCGGCTGGGACTCGACAACATCACGACCAAGGATGCCGTCGGCTGGATTCGACACGCCGGGTATCGATTGAGGGAGGGCTCAATATGAGCGAGAACCGCTGTAATGCCACTGACATCGAAGTGGCTTATTGCCAACTGGGTGGCGTGGACATCTCGGACCGTCGTTCGAATCAAGACGAGACGGTCGACCGTCCCCCGGTCGGCGGGGAGCTTCCACGGAGCTTCTGTGCACTCATTGGGGAAGCCATCCCCGCCTTCGACTTCACCGTAGTCATCCGAGGTGTCCTGTTCATGTATGGGCTCCCCCGGGGTACGGTCAATGCGACCAAGAACCAAGTCCCCTCCGATCTTGCTATCCAGCAAGTCCAAAGAGGACGGCGGGAACTCGAACTTTAGGTCACCGGACAGCACGAGTTGCTCGGCGAAAAACTCCTTAACTTCGACAGCAAATAGCAAAGCGCCGAATCGCCGACTGGATAGATTCAGCCTCGGTGGACACTCCCCCACGACCCGATATGTCGAGTCGGCCTGAGAATACAAGTTCGAGTAGGAACTCAGGTCCTTGCACTGGATCTCGGGGTGGTGGCTTGGTCCATGAGACCAGGCTGGAGAAGCTAAGGCTGCGGTCGCGCACATCGCAACAACGACAGAAGCGAGTTGAGTCTGGCTGAACATCCAGGCATTCTCCATTTGTGACACCCGTAACGGAATGAGAGGGTAAATGGACGACAAGAATCCGCACATCCCGCTACTAGACGGTGTCACGTGCGTTCTGCGTAATCCGCCGCGACGCTCAGCGCATCAGAGGAAATCACCAGATTCACCCAGACGGGCCAGGCAGGTAAGGTGTCTTCGAAATTGACTGCCATTAGACTTCGAGGATGCGCGCCGGTGGCGAACGCAGCGCGCCAAGCGAGGGAGAGCAGCATTGACTCGTCGTTGGGCTCCGCTGGAGGACCGCGCGGGTCGCGAACAATATAGACGCAATTATGCAGGCCATTGATGGTAGCCCATTCACCGCAGTTGGCAGTCGTCAGAACAACACGCGCGCCGCTGGGCAATGTCGCGGCCCCGAAGACGCGATTCGGTGGCGAGCCATAGTCATGCAGCATGTCCGAATCGAAGTCGCTGGTAGGCTGTGTCCCTGACATGAGATGGAGCAGTCGATGGTCGGAGTCTGGAAACCCAACAATCTCGTCGTGAAACATACGGACTGTCATCTCCCGGAACGACACACTCGACAACAGGATGGGTGGCGGATCGGCGACGAGCAAGACGCGAACCTCATGTCGACAGATAAGGTAGCGGCTCTCTTTCGAGACCTCGAGATCGAAGGCGGTCCAAATGCCATGATCGGGTCGAAATGTCCACAGGAAGGACGCGGCTCTTCCGGCAAAGACCTCTGACATCAGACGCAGCCACGGGGCGACGGCATCTCGGTTCCACCGTCCATCGAATCGCGACGAACCAATATTATCGATCGCTGCCCAGAGGTTCTGCGATGCACGCATCATGGAAGCGTGACCGACCACCGAATCGGACGAATCGACACGAAAGAGTCGCGTCTTGGTGCGAGGCGCAGTTGACTCTAGGTCTGATCGGGCCTCGTAGTAGCGTGCGCGACGGGTCCGTCGCCTAAGGCCGACGAGATCGACCGAGCCGGCCTCAACCATTAATGCGGGTATGGACCGGATCTGAAGGGCGCAGAGACCCGACTTTTGAGTGCCTTGGATGTCTAGGAGGAGATTGTACCACTGGACACGATCGCCGAGGCTACGCTCCAAAAGATCAATGGTGAGTCCTGTCTCGTTTCGAGAGACCTTAAAGCGAAGACCAGTCGAAGGCTGAAAGAACAGCACCTCCTGCTCGCGGAGCAATCGCAACGAAGGATCGTTTGCGACGAGCAGGCCGGACGTGGTGACGGTGTCGATTTGGAACACGGTGCTTTGGTGCGCATAGGCCAAGGAAGACAAAGTAATCGTTGCACCCGGGCGGAGCCGAACCTGACTCAGGCTTTGCGGTGCGGGGACGCCCTCGGAGAGACAAATCAAGAGCGGTTTGTTGTCTCTGAGCCGATTAGCGATGACTCTGTGCCTGCGCATGGTTGCGGCGATTCGACGTTCATCCAAGACGTGGACAGAACGCACGTCATCAGCCAATCCCTGCCGGGTCAAGTCGGCTTTGGTGACGAGCAGAGCCGAATGGGTTGCAGAGGCGCTATCTATTACAATCTCACACGGCATGTGCTCGCCGCCTGAAGTTTCGAGCACCGCTGTCAACGGATACCCCAGTTCAACCCTCTCCCTAGGCGAATTCCGCCGCTCATTCGTTGTTGCATCGGCAACCGAGAAGGTGAACTCGATTGAGCCATCCTGCCTAACGGACTGTATGAGCCCGCTCACCAACAAGAGTCCGAATCTCCAACCAAGCGCGATGAAGGCCGTTGTCGGCATGACGTCTTGAGCATGGGATTCGGGACAAGCCTGCCTTAGCCACAGCCGTCTCGATACGGATAGGCCGCGAATCGACTCTTCCTCAAGGTCGAGGCAAAGCACCTGTGTGCTAACTGAGGCGGAGAGTGTCACCAGCTCGTCGGTAATGATCGCTTGTCGAAGACGGGCCAGGACCTCGCGCTGCTGCTTTCTCGAGAGTTGCGGTTCGCTCATGGTGCCACTTCCCTTTCTGAAGGACTATTGGTACTCGAGGACGGCAGCCGCGAAAGTAAGTCCAGCACCGAAGCCGACAAGCAAGAGGCGCTGTCCCGGCGAGAATGTCCCCAGTGCGACCGATTGGTCGAATAGCGTCGGAATCGTCGCAGCCGCGGTATTGCCATATAGTTCCAGATTCGTTAGAACCTTGCTTGAAGGAAGGCCGAGCTCAGCTGTCACGGCCTCGATGATGCGCAGGTTTGCCTGATGAGGCAATATCCAGTCTATGTCAGATGTCTCCAAGTCTGTTGCCTGGAGGGCCGCTCTCGCGATGCTTGCCATGGAGCATTCTGCCTCCTGCCTGATCGCGGGCCCATTCATATGCATGGTGTGCATCCTTGGCGATTCCGTGCTTGGAGTCGGAATCCGAGAACCGCCAGCGGGGATCTGGAAAAGGTTGGCTTGGTTTCCTCTTGCGCCGACGGACACGTGCCTTACGTGGGGTCTGTCGCTGGGCGTAGTGTCAGGTGAGGCCTTGAGAACTATGGCGCCAGCGCCGTCTCCGAAAACAACCGCTGTCTGCGGATTTGCAGAGTCCGTGAACGCCGACATGACCTCTGCACCCACGAGCAGGATCGTGGAGGCTGAATGCGAGCGTATTGCTTGGTCGGCGATGGCCATGCCGTAGATAAAACCCGAGCAGGCGGCATTTAGGTCGAACGCCCAAGCTCGGTCAGCACCTAACGCTCCTTGCAGCCAGCAGGCCGTGGACGGAATGATTGTGTCAGGCGTACAAGTTGCGAAGATGATCATCTCAACGTCTTTCGCGGACACGCCGGCATCCATGAGTGCCCTGCGGGAGGCAACTTCTGCGAGCCGGCTGTTGAAGTCCTCTGGGTGGCCGGGACGGGCGATGCGTCGGGTCTGAATTCCTGTCTTCCGCTCGATCCATTCGGCGGTGACATGCGGATGCGTGAGCGCGAAGCGCCTCTCGAGCTCCGCATTCTCGATGACGGTGGGTGGGAAGTGGCTGCCCGAGCCCGCGATGATAGTTCGCATTGTACTCTCGCCTCATTGCACAGCATCGTTATGGTGGCGGGTCCGCATCGGCGAACGAAGAGATTCTAGCAGAAATTTGATGACATGGAAGGGTTCCGGAGCGAGAGCTGTGGCTAGTTGGCATGGTGTGCCTGGTTCCTGGCGACCGTGGGCGTGGAGTAGTCGGAGCGCGACCGAAGAGCCAAGTTCGGGGTGAGTCAGTCGGTCTCGGCGCGGGATAGATGTGGGACAGGGTGAGGTGAAAGAGAGAACAAGCAGTCACAGAACGAAGGGTCGGTTGCGATGACGCCGGCCGGTTGGGGGTGTACGGGCCAGCCAACGTCCTGCGCATGAGCTGCGCGGCCGATCAATCGCGATGGGGCTGATAGGCCCCATCGCGATTAGGCCGCGTCAGTTCGATGCGCTTGTTGGCTGGCCTCGCGAAATACCCGGCCGGTCACGCAGCGAAGGGGTAGCACGAGAGCTCGGGCTAGCGTGAATGGCAAGCTCGAGCTCGTCATTCTTGCGGGTGGGAGAGTCTTGTGTCTGGTTCGTGGGCTGGGAAGAAAGCATGTGCCGTCGCCGTCGGCGTTTTGGTCCCCGAGACCGGTGACCTGATGTGCAGAAGCTCGTCGAGACGCACAGGTGGCACAAATGCGCGGCCGGGATACGGGGATCAGGCCGCGTGAACTTGGGTGGAGGCGCCCGGAGGTTCTGAGGTGACGTCCAAGGACTACGGGACGTGCTCGCGTCGCTCGGAACCGCGTTCGAGGACTCCATGGCATGCTTTCGTCAGGAGAACAGTCTTCCGAGCTCTGTCGGCTGGCTTTCGTCGCATTCGGAAGCCGTCCAAGAGTTCTCGCCCGGCTTTGGCCGAGTGCGTGAGGCGCGCGAGTGTCCTCGAAGGCGGGCCGTCCGAGCCGGAAGGCTTGCGCGAATCCTGACGCCTTCGGGAGCGCTTGGAACCTCAGTCTACTACCAATCATTTGCCTTGAGGCCCAGACTGTTGTCGGCTCGCTATGCGGGATGAGAGAACTGGCAACCTCGGAACAGCTGAGAGCTTGTGGAAGCCGACTTCTCGGTTGGCGAGACTTCGGGGAGATCGGGGCGGGGACGCCCTAGAGGTTGGCCCAGGAGCGACCAGGACTCGCAATGCCCGGTATCTAGCCTCCGCCCCGTCCTACGGATCAGCACTGGTTGACAATCTGGAGGGTATCTGGTTTCCTCAACATGGATATCGAGCCACCACCGAGGACCGGGAGACATACGATGTCAGATGCCGCGACAAGTTCGAACGGCTCGCAGTTTCGGGTCTTTGTGAGTAGCACCTGCTTTGATTTGATCGACCTGCGCGCCGAGCTGGAGGTCTACCTCAAAGAACTCGGGGTGATTCCCGTCCTGTCTGACCGATTGCATTCCGAGTTCGATGTCGCCCCCAATCATCACTCGATCGAGAACTGCCTAATCAACGTCAGAAAATGCGATACGGTCCTGGTGGTGCTGTCGCGCCGTTTCGGGAGCGACCTATCGGCATACGGCTACCCTGGCAAAACAGCCACCGAGCTAGAGTATGAGACGGCGCGCCTCCATGACATTCCCACTCGTGTGTATGTCAGAGACCGCCTGGCGGCGGACCATTCTGTTTGGAAAGAGTGGTCGAAGCAAGGCAGGGTCGGAGTTCCCCCGCTAAAGTGGGTCAGCAATGGCGACACGAAGCTTCTTGATTTTATCGAACGGCACGGAGCTCCGGCAGCCGGCAATTGGTACTGGCCATTCCGTGATTCGGTCGAACTCAAGTGTCGGATCGCAATCGACATCAAACGCGAAGCGGCGGCCGCTACCCTAGCCTTGCTCCGGAAAGAGGGCCGCCTTCCGATCGTTCGCCCCATCGTGGAATTCCGCGGGACGGGGGGACAAGCGGGACCAGAACAGAGCTCGTACAAGCTTAGGGTGGGGCATTTTGGCGGTCCACCGGCATTCAACGTGTATCTGAAGGCGTCGGGTACGGGAGTGGTCGTTGACCACGTCGGCCAATGGCCTGTGCAAATTCGTGACGGAATGGAGCTCCAGAACTCAGTCGGCATTCATTTCCCAAGTCGGGGCCAAGCAAGCATCTTAATCCAATATCAGACCTATGATGGGCTCCAAGTCGAAGAGTCACACCGCATTGATGGCGAGTGGATGCGAACTGACTTCCTCGTCTCCCAACGAATCGTCTCGTGAGAGCGCGAGTGGCCTAGCTATGCTGGTTTGCAATGGGACGAAGGGTGTTTGAGACTATCAGCAACATAATCGCGGAAGGTGGGTCGAGCAGGTTTGACTCGTGTCGTGCTTTGCCGACGGGCAACAGAGCGATCCGAGGATTAGCGGTCCACCCCAACGACGATCGTGGTCGGCTTCAAGGCGGCGTGGCGGGTCGAGTCGACGGCGTATTGCCATACGGCCCTAATCCTCAAGCGGACGTCCGCGTGGATGGCAACGGCGGTGAACGAGTCTTCCATTCGTGGGGATGGAGGGTCCGCCGTCCCGGTGTGGTACGGGCCAGTGGTCATACTCCTCGTCGTCTCGGTCTACGCTTGTCTCGCAAATAGCGCACAGCCCCATCTCACGGGCACGAATGATGCTCTTGTCTTGCTCATCAAATAGCCGCTTGTCATCGAGTCGGACTCCCGCCCCACAGGCCACATTATCGCGCCACCAAGCATAGTAGTCCTTAAGTGCCGACGAGGACGTACCCTTGCCCTTGGGCGAGAGCCTCGATGGAGGAGTAACGATACAATTTGCTATGTTTTTCGCGAGCGCTGCAAAGGTTGTCTGGCCCAGCTTGAAATTCGGGTCGCGCGAAGCGTCCTGGAGGTACATCATGGTCACCGTGACGTCGAGTCGTCGGAACTTCCGCTTGGTCGCAGAGTGAACCATCAGTTCCGTGGTAACTCTCTCGAAGACTCGAGTCGCACCTTCCACCAGCTCTCGAAAGTGTTCGGCGAGTTTTCCCCGCGGATCGAAATCGGTGTATTCGTGATACATGGTATCCAGATGATTGGCTGATACCGCAGGAAAGGCGTATGGGTCGGCAGCCCGAGCGGTGAAGATTTTGAGGAGTTGTGCGCATGTCTGCCTATCGACGACGTAATTGTCCTTGAGCTCATCGTCACTGCCCTGGCCACGTTGGTCCACTACCTGGAAGAGTTTCACAGATGGTTTGATCTTGAGCTTACCGGCAAGCTTTTCGATGAAGGGCCCGACGTTTCCCGGCCAGGCATCCCGAACTTGTTGTCGAGTAAGCGCGGTACCAGACTGCAGACGTATGAACAAATCCCGAATCTCGTCAGGGTGAGCGTCAGGTGCCACGATGAAGACCGTAACGGTGCGATCTTCGTAATGCGCACGGAGGTGCTCGTCGAGTTCATTGAACGCCTTGCCTGCCCATGGAGCGGGAATTGAGCGAACACCCTTAGGAAGTCGGAGACGTGGCTCTCCTTCTGTCTTGAGCAGTTGAAGGTTGCCGGCGCTGAAGTCGCGGAGTGCGGTCAGGCGCTGCTGTCCGTCAATGATTTCATATGATGCAACCGGAGTGTCATCGAGCCCTGGCCTTTCCACTCGATGAAAGAACAGTGCCGGGACAGGGTAGCCTCGGAAGACAGAGTCGACAAACGTGGCCTTCTGATAGCGTGTCCAGACCTCGCCGCGTTGATATTCATCGTTGCGGAGGAGTGAGCCTGCGTTGAAGCTCTGAACGAGCTTCTTGATCGTAAACTCTTTGGGCGTCACGTGCATGATCTCTTCCTCGGCTGGTCGCTAGGTGCCACTGGGCCTAACATGGGTCGCTTGGGGGTGACAAGGGACGCCGACACTATAGCTCTCGTGCGCGGCGCACTCGATGTTGTCCGATGGATGAGGAGGGTACGCGGGAGCGGTGGGAACGGCTTGAACGGCCACCAGCAAGCCTGGGAATTCGACTGGAAGGGCGTCAACGCGAGAGGCTTGGGGCAGCCAACGGCAGGCTGAGCGGCAAACGTGGCTGGGGTGTGTGGTCGGCTGATGAGTGCGTCCCAGCGATGAGGGCACGGGCCAGCCAACGTCCTGCGCATCAGCGGCGCGGCCGATCAATCGCGATGGGGCTGATAGGCCCCATCGCGATTAGGCCGTGTCCGTTGTATGCGCTTGCCTGCCTACTTCTGATGAGACGGCGCCACGCGAGCGACCCGGCATCCGCTCGCGACGTCGAGGATATTGAATGTCCACGCAATTCCCTGCATCGCCTGGCGCGTTGTGGGCAGAAGGCGCATTACTTCGGAGGTAGACCATGCGACTAACGAAGACTGTTGGGTGGTGCGCGGAGGCTCTTGGCATCAGGCCGCGCGGCGCGAGCGCCTCGTCATAGCTCCAGCACGAGCTTGGGAAGACCACTGCGAAAAGAGGAGCGCCAGAGGCGTGGCGGTGCTCGCATAGAACCATGCATATTTCGCGTTGACTTTTCCCCGAGCGCAGTCCAACCTGGCTTCAGGAATGGGCAACGGAGGCACGGACAGATGAGCATAAGCTATTCGGTGGACCAATTCAGGGCTGAAGCCGAGGTCATCCTCGATGATGTGCGCGACGCGTTTCGAGAAGCGTGGCGGATCTACACGATGGAAGTCGAACCGCGTTTCCCTTCGCGCCCTCCTCGAAAGGTGCGTGCCACAAATGTTCAGGCCCTAATAGTGCAGCTGATGCGGAACCGCTTCCCCGACCGGGTGAGAGAACGGAGAGGAATGTGGACCCTGCGCGTGAACGACCGCTTACACCTGAATTTCAAACTGCTCGACCGAGAAGGCCTACCACGGTGCACCCCAACAAAGCGCGCCCAGGCCTTCTATAACAGCAACTCGCAGGGCTCGCTTCTCGACAGCCTAGATGTCCCACAGGGCAATCGTGTGACGGTGGGGTATCAGGTCGATAGCGAGGGTGTGGAGTTGGCGGGCGTTTTCGCTGTCTATATGCGGGCACTCGATAGAGCTCACTGGAGGTATACCCTGTCGGATGGATTGCAGCAGACGCTTGATTTCGCCCCCCGGGAATCGGGTGTGGAGCGGAAGACCGAGGAGGGAACTTCGAAGCCGAAACTGCGACTCGCTCCGAAAGCAGATGCGAAGCCCGGGTCGAAGAAGTCCGAAGGCTAAGTCATGGCGCCTGAATTCAACCATTGGGCGTTCATTCTTGCTCGGGAATCGAGGGGGATGACGCAGGCCGCTCTCGCGAGTTCGAGCGCAACAAATCAGGGTTCCGTGTCTCGCGCCGAGCATGGCATTACCAATCCGACGCGTGAACACGTTGAGGCGTGGGCCCAGGCCCTGGAGTATCCGATTGAGTTCTTCTATCAGCACGATGTCCGGCCTGCTGCGACTACGTTTTGGCGGAAGAAGCAGAGCCTTGGTGTTCGAGAGATTCGAACACTAAAGGCTCTGCTTGACGTTCGCGCAAGCCAAGTGGAACGGCTCTCTCGAGCAATAGAGATGCCTGAGCCGGCGCTACCTCGTCGACCGGTGGCCAATGGAATCGGCAAATCCTCAGAACGGGATCCCTCGGAGGTGGCTAGAGACTTGAGGCGCGTTTGGAAGATGCCTCGGGGTCCGATTCCAGATCTTACCGCGCTTCTAGAGGGCAAAGGTATCGTCATTATTGCGTGTGATTTCGGTACCGACGACGTTCATGCTAGCGCGAACGAGTCGCCGCCTTATGTATTCTTGAACACGCGCTCTCCTGCGGACCGACTTCGCTTCTCGATGGCCCACGAATTGGGGCACCTAGTCATGCACACGAACCTTCTCGACCTTACAAAAGATCAGGAAGATGAGGCCGATCGATTTGCACAAGAACTCCTTATGCCCGCCGACGATATTAGGCCCGAAATTCCAACAAACCCCTTGTTGGACGATCTGTTTCACCTCAAGCGGAGATGGGGCTGTTCGGCGCAGGCTTGCCTAATGCGGGCCCAGAGTCTGGGAAAGGTATCCAAGCATCATAGCGAAAGACTCTGGCGACGGATCAGCGCTATGGGATATCGAAAGAACGAGCCGTTTCCCTTGGCCCCGGAGAAGGGGCAGTTGCTCGCCGAGATGGTGAGAGTTCACGTGGAGGATCTGGGATACAGCGACGACGACTTAGCATCAGCGTTGATCATGGTTAGTGAAGAGCTCCGGACCATTTTCCGAACATCGGCTCGGCCGACATTGCGTCTAGTCAAGCCGGGGCCAGAACGGCCAACCCGTTAGGGGCGCTGCCCTTTCAAGCGGTGGGAGTACCGGGGCGAAGCGCGGCAAAGGGACCGGCCTTCACCCAACCGGCGTCGCGAACGGCAATCGTGTAGGGTCTTGGACTGCAATGTCGCTCCGGCACCACGGGGTACGAGTGCCTGTTGCATTCGTAGCCGCGCTCCGGCGGAAAAGGCGTATGGGGGCGGCGCGGGGGAGGAGCGACCTGTGACTTGCTCGGGCCAGCCAACGGCACGCTGAGCGGACGAGCAGGGGTAGCGATGTGGTCCACCTACTGAGTGCGTCCCAGCGCTGAGGGTACGGGCCAGCCAACGTCCTGCGTATGACCTGCGCGGCCGATCAATCGCGATGGGGCTGATAGGCCCCATCGCGATTAGGCCGTGTCAGGTCGATACGCGTGTTGTCTGGCCCCGTTCGTCAGTACAACGCACAACTTGCGCTGCTTTGCGCAGTGGTCAAATTCGTGCGGTTTGGCCCTGCGTTTAGCGGTGTTCTGAGGGGCTTGGGGTAGCTCGAAGCGGCGCGCCCGTCGCTTGCATCCGAACCTCGCCAGTCGCGACTGGGAGCCCAGCGGACTGACTACTTCGGTAACGCCCATCGAGCAGCTCGGTGCCGCCCATCGAGTACGTCGGTACCTCCCATCGAGTAGCTCGGTACCACCCATCGAGTAGCTCGGCACCACCCATCGAGTGGCTTGGTATCGCCCATCGAGCTGGTCGATGGTGGGGATCCAGAAGGCCGGTACAAGGCATCGAGTAGGTCGGTATCAGGTACCGATTTGCCTGACCGAGCATCATCGCGACTACTGAGCGTCGTTCGGAGATTCGCCGATGACATCGGCCACCAGGCGACCCGCGGTCGCAATGTCGTCTCCTTGGGCGCCCTGATAACGCGCGAGCCGATCAGGCATAAGCAGTCTACGAAGGATTTCGGCGCGCGCTGGCAGACCAACTATCGTGGTCTGTTAGGGAAGCACCCACCAGTAGCTGCTGCGATAGATGGTTTTGCTCTTCCACACGCGCGCCTCCCACATGTTCAGTCCACCCTTAGCAGTCTTGGTCTCAGGGTTCAGTGCGTCGTATACGGCCTTCGTGATGAATGTCGCAAACGGATGCTCGCTGTTGCTTGTGAGCTTGGCGGAGTAATTCGCTGCGGGCCCTACCCAAACGAGGTCGTTTGCTCCCCGTATCCCGGTACGGGCGACCAGCAAGGAGCCGGTGTCAATTCCGACAACCTGCCTGAGGGCAAAGGTCGAACTTGGGTAGGCGACCTTGAAGGATGGGTTTATGATTTGAGTGACGGCATAGTTGATCTTGAGGGCGCATTTCGCCGCACTGCTATTTTTCGAGTCGCCAATGAACACGGCCATAACTCGGTCGCCATCGTATGCCGTGATCTCACCACCCTCCGACCTGATGATGCGGGCCGCACATAGCAGATAGGTCTTGTAGAGTTCAGCCGCGACCTCCGGTTTCAGTTTATCGACCATGTCCGTTGAGCCATCAATGTCGGCGTAAAGGACTGTGGCATCCAACCGGACACCGTCGTTTGCCAGCTTTAGGTCCTCCGGAGCGGGGACCGTCCTCCCCTCGCGAATCGTCCAGGTGCTCTTGAATATGTTCTGAACCTCTGATTTGAGATCGTCGGAAATTCCCATCTCTACCTCCGCCCAAGTTCCTTGACCAGTTTTCGAATCGCATTGCAAACAGGCGAGATCGTCGTCGCCAGATCTGCGCCAGGCTTCTTAACGTACGTGATTGGAGTCACACCGAGGAGGTCCGTGGGAATCTTGATCTCCGAACCGTGCTCCTTGATCACGAGCGCCCGGTTCCTGTCTAGGCGTCCCATGAAGAGTCCCAGTTCGAAGACGACATTGTCCCGCGGGGCGAAGAATGAGTCCTTGCGACTGGCGACCTGGTCGTCTGGCCCGAAGACCATCGCAGCGAAGTCTGCGAGCTCGACCTCCTTGACTAGGGTATCGATTGAGATCCCCCCGGGGGTGAAGACCCCTGGGTTGGACCATTGGCGCGCGATCACATTATCATGCTTCAAACCCTCGACGATCTCGCTAGCGATGGGGAGGCCCTCAACAGAACTCCCGACAAACAGAATTGGAATTGGATTCGGCACTCGGTGAAAACGCTCGCGTTGCCGAAGACGTTCGGCCAAGACGAGTGCGAGCCTCTTCCAGACGCTTGGCGCCGAGATAATCGCAGCCTGAAAGTTCGGTTCGGTCAGCTTCAGAACGAGAGTGACTTCGGTCGCGCGAACCGTTGCCGAGCGTCTAACAGAAGGGTCGATTGCTGCCATCTCGCCGATACACTCGCCAGCACATCGGGTCGCTACAACCTGGCCGTTTACTTCAACCTCCACTAGGCCTTCCACAATGAAGAAGACGTCATTGTCCGGTTCATCTTGGACGACGATGGCCGCGCCGACGTCGTACTCCGTCAAGTCGCCTTTGTCGGCGAGGAGGGTCGCGAGGGCCTCGTCGTACTCGACGATGCGTTGTGTCCGGAGCACGTCGATGAGTCGGCGTTGTCCGTCTGGCCCGTCGAATCTTGTCTTTAGTGTGCTCATACTTGCTCAGTCAGATGTTTGTGAGGACTCGTTGGGGGAAAGCTACCCTGGAATCAGCGACGATACAATAGGCAGCAACGAGGGTCAGGGCGGACTGGGGACGGGCGTATACGCATGTGTCGAGCGGCCTACCACGGAGCGACTCTTGACGATCATCTGCAGGCAGCAATGACGTAATTCGAGGGAGAGAGGTAGTGACCACGAAGTGTTGGTTGTTGAGGTTGGCATGGGGCCGGAAGTTTGAGGCGGTGGTCGACGGGAGGCTCTGGTTGATGGGCCAACGGAGCTCCAAGATGTGCCCGTTCGGGTCGAGTGCGAACCAGTTGAGGGTCGTAAGGCCAGACAACAGGAGGATGAGGGCCAGGAAGCAGTGACGCGGGGGCGTCGGCCGGCAGGCGAGGTGTAGAGCGGCTAGCTGATGCAGTGCAGCAAGTGGAGGGGGCACAGGCCAGACAACGTCCTGCGCATG
This sequence comes from uncultured Myxococcia bacterium, assembly GCA_942493285.1. Taxonomy (GTDB): domain Bacteria; phylum Myxococcota_A; class UBA9042; order PHBI01; family PHBI01; genus WYBB01. The sequence goes on along the minus strand of OW818691.1, from coordinate 1,244,703 downwards.
AGCTGCGCGGCCGATCAATCGCGATGGGGCTGATAGGCCCCATCGCGATTAGGCCGCGTCAGTTCGATGCGCTTGTTCGCCGGCCGGCCACTCACTCGGCCCCACTCACGCCGACGCTGATGGAGCACCTGAGAGGTTGCTTGCACATGCTTTCGCCCGTATACTGGACGAGTCCGTTGGTGAGCCCAGTGGCGCTCGGAAGCGGCAGGAGGTGAACGCAAATGACTGAACTTGCCGTCCGCATACCAGAGAGCCTCTTCGGTGCTATGCGAAAGACTCCCCATGAACTCGCTCGTGAAATGCGCCTGGCCGCGGCGATTCACTGGTACCAGCAAGGGACGATCTCTATGGAGCGTGCAGCTGAGGCAGCTGAGATGGATCGGCCCCAGTTCCTCGCGGAGTTGGCTCGCCGTCGTGTCGACGTATTCGTGGTGGACGAGGCGGATCTGGAACGCGAGCTTCAGAATGCCTGATGTCATAGTAAACGCCTCGCCGCTAATCTTCCTGGGTAATTCAGGTTACCTGGAACTTCTGCGTCCTCTCGGCGAACGCATATTGGTACCGACAGCGGTCTTCCGTGAGGTCAGCTCCTCCGCGCACTGCGATCGCGCAGCGGAGGCGGTGAGGAACGCTAACTGGCTGCAGCCAGTCTCGGTGCCCTCAATCCCGCAGACCGTTGCCGCATGGGATCTGGGTCCGGGCGAATCCGAGGTTATCGCTTTGGGGCTCGTGAATCGACGCTCCCGGCTCGTCATGGACGACCTCTTGGGCCGGAAGTGCGCGGTCGGGTTGGCCCTTGAGGTGATTGGGACTTTGGGAGTGGTGGTTGCCGGATACAGGCGCAAGGACATTGAAGATCCTGCGGTCGTTCTAGCGGAGTTGCGCGATGCCGGTATGTGGCTCTCGGACAAATTGATTGCGAGCGTGCTCGAATTGTCTGGCTGCAAGTAGCTGAGCAGGCTACCCGAGGGTTTGACCGGTTCCGGCTCCATCGAATATGGGCTTCATCCGAGCAGGCCTAATCCACAATCAGATGTCGGATAGCCTGCTAACGAAGGATGGTCAAGACGCCCCTGAACCGGACGCAGCGAGAGGAACTGCGTGGCCTCATATTACTTGACAGCGAGGGCCGCATGGTGGCTGCGAAGCGTGTGCTACGCCGCCACTACAGAGGCCGCGACGCTTCTCGTTCTTCTATGTGCGCGGCGAATTGATGGGGTTTTCGCGGCAACGTTAATGGAGCGCAGCGGAAGTGCTGGGATGAAACCGCGCATGCCATATTGGGAGATAGATGGTGAATCTGAGGACTGAAGCGGAAGTGCTGGCGATTGGGGTGGAAACCGGAATGAATGGCGTAGAGGAGGTCATCGCGTGGGCTGACGCCCGACTCATGGCAACCGATGAGCTTCCCAGTGAACTCATAGACATTTCGATGGCGAGCAAGGCTCATCCCCTCGACATTGTGCATGCTCTACGCTTGATCCCTGGAGCGGTGGATGTCGCGACCGCCTCTCGATGTCTAATTGCACGCATGGGTGCTGAGTTCGCAGCTGGTCGTGTGACAGCATCCCATCTTGTGCGCGGCTTGTACCAGATGTTCCTAAGCAACCAGCTCCCGGATGACGATTCCGCTGAGGATATGTCGAGGTTGGATGATGCCTTTGACTTCGCGCGGCAAGGATACTGTCGGCAGGAGGAGGCCGAATTGGCACTCAATGACTTCCTGCGGAGACACCGTGCGGCTCCTGGCGATGACTGATGAACGGAACTGCTCCGAAGATGCCAATTTCGCATAAGTAGGCAGTAGCTCCCCCTCAGCGAGTGTGTTCCTCGTGTGCCGATGTGGGCGGACAAAGTGTGCGGGGACGAAGAGTTGGGGACGAAGAGTTGGGGACGAAGAGTTGGGGACAATGCGGCAGGACACTATGCGACTGGCGTAGCGATGGTGGAAGTGCGGTGGGGATTGAATGCAGGCATTCCGAACGCTGCGAAGAGCCTTATGTTTGGAGACTGACCAAGTCGGGACGGCTGGTGTGTCTGAGTGCGATCGGCTTCGGAGGTAGGGGGCCGGCGAACGTCCTGCGCATGAGCTGCGCGGCCGATCAATCGCGATGGGGCTGATAGGCCCCATCGCGATTAGGCCGCGTCCGTTCGATGCGCTTGTTGTCCCGCCGGGCCGCGTTGGCCCACGATGGCGCGTTGACGGAGCAGGCACGCGTAACTAGCCGATTTGCCACGACCTATGGCGGTGAAGGAGAGGATGAGGGAAGACGGATTGGCTTGCGTGGGGCTGTCAACGTCGTTTGAATGGCGGCGTCAGGGGCGTTGATCCCCCACCGACCTTCTGAGGCCGTGGCACGCTGGCGGAGTCGCCACATCTGCTGCACGGAGACCTGACGTTACACCGCAAAGTCGAGCGGCCTCAGCTCTCAGCCCTATCATGCGAGCAGTGCCACAGCGACGGCTCCCTCTCCGCATCCGGCGCTCGGTGAACGCTCCCCGCCAATCGCCTCCAAACTCAGAGGCTGACACATATGCCCCATATTCCAAAGGCTCGGCACCATCGTGCACCCACCACGTTACTCACCTACCTCATGCTGCCCCAGCGCGCAGCCCCCGGCTCCGTCGCCCAAAGTGGTCCCGCATCGTCGAAGGCGAGCTGCCTCGCGACAATCCGCCTACATCAACCCCGCCAGGTATCGGGCACCCACTCGGGAATTGGCGCGATGGTGCGAAGCTGTTCGCGTCGAAGCTCCATAACCCTCCGAGGCGAACTCCAGGGCTCAGAGGTGTCAAACAGATCGGCACTATCGAATAGCCCGCGGGATGCGACAAGGTGGCCGAGGCTCTTGGCATAGATGTCTCGAATCTCGGCCTCCGGAGCGGAATGCCCGCCCAACGCCCCGCGCCGTGCTACCCGCAAGATGCATTGCTCCACGCTGCCAGCGCACAAATAGATGAGCATCGTTGCAAAGCCCGAGAGACGTGCACTGGCAACCTGCCGCAACGCCGCATCAGAGCGTAAGGTCGTCTCCACCGCGAACGAAACACCGCTCGCAATCTGCTCAGCTACGAAGGACTCGCATTCAAGCTGAGCCTGTCTGCGCAGTGCCGGCGGGATTCCCGTATAGCTACCGTGAAGCTCGGCCGCTCGGTCGTCGACATTGAAGGCCGCCGAACACAGCTCGAAGACGGGAAACAGCACGCTCTTGCCACTCCCCGACGGACCAGCAACCACAATCATACGACGCAGCGTCAAGTGGTGACGCTCGTCTTCGACGAAGGCTCCATGTCTTCGGGCCACTCGCTGCGTGGGAGATCCCCGTCCGGGTCGAGTCCGGCCTCTTCAAGCCGATTCCGAAAACCCGACAGCACTTCAGTCGACCGAGTTCCGACTCGATCGAGCCATGCTTCGTATTCGGCGCCTTCCAGAACGTTCGGCACCCTCAGATTGCCCACCCGGCGCAGCCGCCGGGCGAAATCGACTACCATCTTGCGCTGCTCAGGACTCAGGTGCGCAAGCTCGGTTGCAAGCGTCAGCAAGGGCTCGTTCGACTCGATTGTGGGCTTCCTCGATTGCATTCTTCCTCCACAGCCCAATCCATACCCCTCCACGTCACTCATCACAAGCAATATGAGGCCTTTTAGTCTGGTGGCTAACCCTAGGCAGCGTCATGATACGAGGGTCGATGACATGGCCATGACTGCCTGAACCGGCTCCACCGCCGTCTACTTGCATCGGAGTCTGGGCATTTAGCCGCAGATCCTTGAGTCCAGCCGGGGTTGCACGACTGTGAGCCCAGCCGAGGCTGCACGACTGTGAGTACATCCGGGGCTTCACGACTCAGAGTACAGCCGGGGCTTCACGACTCTGAGTACAGCCGGGGCTGCACAAATCTGAGTCCGGCCGGGGCTGTACAACTGCGAGTCCGGCCGGGGCTGTACAACTGAGGGTCCAGCCGGGGCTGTACAGCTGCGAGTCCAGCCGGGGCCGTACAACTGCGAGTCCGGCCGGGGTTTGAATGGCGAAAGCGACGAGCGGGACCGGTCGATGAGAGAGTCGAGCGGACGCGGAGAGGGGCTCGGCGGGACAACGTCCTGCGCATGAGCTGCGCGGCCGATCAATCGCGATGGGGCTGATAGGCCCCATCGCGATTAGGCCGCGTCAGTTCGATGCGCTTGTTGTCCCGCCGAGCCGCGTTGCCTTGAGAATGAGCGACCAGGGTACAGAAGGAGCGAGCGGGCGAGTCGAAATGGCGTGTAACTCCGTCGGGTTATGGTGGGCGGCTTGCCGGGCTCAGGGGCGAGCGCCGAGGTGGGATGTGGAGGACGACTCAGCCCCGATCCGGACTTGCGAAATGGCAAGACGAGTTTGGAGTTTCTGAGTGCACACACGCGGACTCGCCTCCTTAGGAGAAATGGACCGAGCACGATTCACCGACACCTGAGATGGGCGCTAAAATGACCATCAAGTCCGTCTTCCACTATGGTTTGGGTGGACAGTCTGTTTCGTTCACACTGGTGGAACACTGGCCGCCGGAACAGTGCGTGAAGTCAGCACATCTTTTCGCATCTGAGGGAGATTTCGCATCCACCTTGGGGAAATAGTTATCAGGCCCAGAGCTGTACACGAGCTTCATCTCGTAGGTGCAGTAGCCGTCGATAGGTGTGAACCCAGCAGATTGTGCGTGCTTCTTTGCCATCTCCAGACTCTCAGCATGCGCAACATACCCTTTCGCGCAGCCATTGCTGTCCTCCACGAAAAAGCTATGCTCTTGGAGTCGTGTTTCCGAAGCGACGGAACCGCAGAGCTGCTCGCTCACGAGAACATAACCTAGAATCGGTCCACCTCCAAGGTTTGCTTGGCAGCGAACTGGTGCATAGTCTCCATCGCCAACTCTAATCTTCCACCTGCCGCTCATGCAGAGAGCCTGCTGATTCTCCATGGAAGGAACGTCGATCAATTGGGCGCGGTACAGCATCCTATTCGATTCGCAACCCATCTGCTGTGGCGCTCCGAACCTAGGCTGACAACTGACATCTGTCACATCGAACTCACCGCGCGCCCTACCACCTGCGTGAAGAACATCCTTCTCGCATCGAGTCGGTCGCTCAAAGTATTGGCCCTTGATTTCGGCAGGGCGACGCCTGCATTCGGCTAGGTCGTCCCCATAGGGATGGTCCAGGGCTGCGACATATTGACGGATGCCTAGTCTAAGGCAACTCTCGGGAACAAAGGCCTCCCAATGTGTCGCGCAACTCTGGTCTGGGACGTTAAACTCTCCCCAGACTCGACCTCCATTCCAACGGCATTCGTAGGCACTACGCTCCGCTTCTCCAATCCGAACTCTGGTCCTCCTACAGGCTTGCACCCAATCCCCGTTGTAGTTCGTACCAGTGATGATCGCGGAGTACTGCCTTACCTTGTCAGCTCGGCAGTCACCCTTTCGAGGTGGTTCGAAATACAGTTCGGTCCTGCAACTGGCATCGGGGACCTTGAACTTGCCCCAGACCCGGCCGACCGCCCACCCGCAGTGGAACGGCCGATGCCCTGCTCCATCGATTCTCGCGAGCGTGGACCTACACGCGGCGACCCAGTCACCGAAATAGTTCGAACCAGTGATGATCGCGGAGTACTGTCGCAGGCCGTTTCCGATGCAGGCGTCCCGCTTCGGCGTCTCGAACCAAGTGTTGCCGCGTGCAGTTGTCGGGAGGCCCCAGAACCACGCGAACGCCAGCACGATGGTGATGAATGGGAGGCACCCGCGAATTGCATACGATGGCACTAGGCTCATCCGAAACTTAGTGGGCGTCCCTTTCTCGAGTTTGCGCGACATCCTCGCCATACGTCACCTGCATCCCTACAGAGTTTGCTTGCGGTCTCTCGCTAGCCAACCGATTGATAAATCGCGAAAACATGTAGGTCAAGCTACCGAACTCTTAGGTCTGATCGCGACCGGTTCGGTAGCTGCAGGAGAGGCTGCTGAGGATCGTTGCATCGCTAGAGTAAACCGAGCCCCTACCCTAGCGATGGTGCGGCTCCTTAGGGTCGAGGGCTCAAGCAACAGCAGTGCCCAGACACCGTAGGCAGGCAACGCCCCTCTGTTCTACTCGGCCCGACGGGCCGCGTTGGCCCGCTCTGGCGCGCTAAGGGAGACGGTTGAGCCCCAACAACTACCTCCGGCACACCTCGTCGGGGACCACTACAGCGGTTGCCGTCCAGGTTGAGCCGACCCGAAGCGTCCAGCACGCACGTTGGCCTGGAGTCAGAGTGGATCAACCTGTGCGAGGCCTGCTTTATGTTCAATCGATTGCGGCTTGACCCGGCCAACTCTTGCAGGTCAAGAGTCTCCCAATCGCAGATGGATCTGCCCCCTGACCTGCTCGATCGCGTACTCGTCATAGCTCCTCTTCTGTGCGAGGTCCTCGTCTCCCTTCGCGGTCGCCTCTGCGGCGCGCAATCGAGCCTTCAGCGCCTGACGTCTGAGGCCTTCAGCTTCGCGCGTCGCCCCTTCTCGTGTCAGCACTTCGTCAATGAAATCGTTTGCCATCTTTCGCCTTCCTTTCGGCCATCCGCGGCCAAGACGAAAGTCCGGTGGTCCATAGTGAGATAGAAGAGTTGACCACCCTCCCCCCTTCTCGGTTGGAGGTGGGACGGGCATACCGGCGAGACGACGTCCGGCATGCGGGCCAAGATGGGTATGAGGCTAGGCAGGTGCGGCATGTCGGCAGTGGTCAGAATGCGCTTTGAGATGACGAGTAGCGCATGACGCCACCAATTTGGCCGGCGAGAAAGTCGGTTACGTGTTGGAAAGCACAGTGAGTTGCCCTACAGGGACAGCTTCGAGTCGGCCTTCGTGACGCATCGGTGTTTGCAGCCAAGCCACCATCCGGCATCGTGGACCCGTGGGACCCGTGACCACCCCGAACGAACTCAATGTGCATCGCCTCACGACCTGCGCCTGGTACCCGTGTCACTGTCTCTTCGGCGTGTGCGACCCGTGCGACCGAGGTCCACGTCGGTACTGCTCGTCGGAGTGCGCAGAGTTGGCGCGCGGTCGGTCTGTACGCGATGCCGGGCGACGATATCAGCGTTCCGAGGCGGGAAGGGCTCGTCACGCCCTGCGCCAAGCGCGATACCGCGGGCGACAAGCCGCCGCCACCCCGCTCGACCAATGTACAGGCGAGGTGGCTGTCGGCCGCGAGGTCGAACTTTACACCAGTGTCGAGGTCCATCCTATCGGCGCGTCGCTGGCGGAGCCCGAGTCAGGGCAAGGCCCCGTGACGTCCCGCGCGACGGCGGTCGTGCAGGTCCCCGGTGAGGCCACATTGCGCCTCGCTCCGAGTCCGATCCGAGCCTGCCGCTTCTGCGGTGCGGTCACGATCTGGCACTCCCGTCTCGGCCGATCGAAGCGTCGGACCCGCAGAACCCGTCTCGCCCGCCGGACCAAAGTGATCGCAACGCGCTCGATCGCCGAACCCGGTGGTGGTCTCAGGCGCTACTTGCCGTTTCTGTGCGTTGTTCGACCAACGCTAACACGGCACAACTGTGACTCCAGCCGGGGCAGTACAACTGCGAGTCCAGCCGGGGCAGTACAACTGCGAGTCCAGCCGGGGCAGTACAACTGCGAGTCCAGCCGGAGCAGAGTCGAGCCGGAGCAGAGTCCAGCCGGCGCAGTACAACTGCGAGCCGAGCCGGGGCAGTACAACTGCGAGCCCAGTCGGGGCAGATCGATGAGAGAATCGAGCGGACGCGGAGCAGGGCTCGGCGGGACAACGTCCTGCGCATGAGCTGCGCGGCCGATCAATCGCGATGGGGCTGATAGGCCCCATCGCGATTAGGCCGCGTCAGTTCGATGCGCTTGTTGTCTGGCCCCGCTCGTCAGTAAAACCAACAACTTACGATGCGATGCGCGGTGGTCCAATCCGGGTGGTTTGGCCGTGCGTTTAGCAGGTGTTCTGGCGGGCTTGGGTTGGCGCGGCTCGCCCGACACGCTCACATTCGAACCGCGCCAGTCGCGAGTGGGTGGCGAGCGGACTTTCCATTTCGGTGCCCGCATCGAGTGGCTCGGTACCACCCATCGAGTGGCTCGGTACCACCCATCGAGTGGCTCGGTACCACCCATCGAGTGGCTCGGTACCGGCAATCGAGTGGCTCGGTGCCGGCAATCGAGTAGCTCGGTACCCCGCATCGAGTAGCTCGGTACCCCGCATCGAGTAGCTCGGTACCCCGCATCGAGTAGCTCGGTACCCCGCATCGAGTAGCTCGGTACCCCGCATCGAGTAGCTCGGTACCCCGCATCGAGTAGCTCGGTACCACCCATCGAGTAGCTCGACACCCCGCATCGAGTTGTGGCCCAGCCGGTTTCGTCCGTCAAACCCTAGACTTGTGCCGCGGGGGCAGTTCCGGAAGGAGCGAGTCCTTCGAGACGTCGAGCAGAGGGTGACCGTGGGCAGCCCAACCGCCATGTGGCCCAACTGAGAGTCCGCTTCACGCGTCTGTAGGGGATGATGCGAAGGCGGTGCAGGGCGATTCACGCTCTGTCTGCGATGACTTAGGAGCGTCTCGGGCGAGGCCGCGGCTGTCCGACGAGCAGTGGCATGTGGTGGGTCGAGAGGGACGCTTGCACCCGATCCCGGCCCACAACGTGGAGAAGCTAGTCGGCGCAGTCAGGTAGACGCTCGGATTCCACGCACGACCCTTCCTCGCAGGAGAGTCCCATTAGGAAATTGCACGCCCCCTCGAGACTGGGATTCTGTCCGCATGGAGCATTGATCTGGGATTGGAGCGTGACGGGCAAACATCGCGACTGACCGTCAGCGTCTGGGACGCAAGTGTCGCTGAAGTCGGTACATAGGTCGCGGCCAGCGTCGCATAACTCACCACGCGCAACGCGTTTGAGGCAACGCCTAGTCGCGTCCGAAGTGCCGTGGTGACTGCAGAAGAGACCATCTCCACATGATGCGCGGACAATGCTCTCGGGCGAATCTATGTCGCCGCACTCATCGTTGATGCCAACGACCACTTCCACGAGCGGCAAGCAACCGAAGCTGCCGCATGCACTGGGACCGCTGGCGTGGGTGCACTCACCTCCATCGCACGACTCCCCGAAGACGGTACGTTGCGCGCAAGTGCCGTCACCGCAAACATCCTGGCGGAAGTCGCAGAAGGCATCTCCGGCGCACTCGATTGAACTACGACAGACACCTCCCGTCGGTACAGTTCCCATGAAGACCGCATCGCAGGCGAGGACCTCGTGGAAGGTCTCATTGCAGACGTTGGCAAGCGCTTGGAGGCATCGCTTTGCCGCTTCCGAGCTGTAGCGTGTTGTGCCCTCCGCGACGCGACTCTGGTACTGGTGACGGGGAGTTAGGTCAGCCCAGTCCGATGCGCACAAATCCGGTCGCTCCCGAATCGCCACGAGATACGGGGCAAAGTCGGGATTGTTGGAGCCGCATCGGACGATGTTGGCGCAACCTTGAGCGGCAGACGCGGCGATGAACTGCTCCAATGACGGACCATCTTGATCGGCCGATTCGCTCGCACACCCGCTCGACATCACCAAATGCACCAGGAGCACTATCGACAATCTCATGCTACCCTCCGTCCGATGGCGTACTTTGCACTAGTTGGGCCAAGGGCAGAAGCTCAATCTACCTAGATCGGGCATCGCTCGAACCCATATTGATTGCGCAGCTGGTGCGGACCGTAAAGTCAGTTGGCGGCAGCGAAACACTGGTGCGCACTTGGTTTACAGATTCAGCTCAGAGCTGTTGGTGACTTGGAGAGAAACTGCGACCCGCTGCGGTTAGGCCGTGCGAGGCGCCGCTTTACGTGGAGGCGGCGAGGGGCGCACCTGAGCCCGAGCACAGGCGGATAAGGGCCAGCAAGCACTGACGCGGCGGGTCCGCCGGCAGGTGAGATGTAGAGGCGCTAGCTGATGCAGTGCGGCAAGCGGAGGAGTCACAGGCCAGACAACGTCCTGCGTATGACCTGCGCGGCCGATCAATCGCGATGGGGCTGATAGGCCCCATCGCGATTAGGCCGTGTCAGGTCGATACGCTTGTTGGCCAGCGGCGGCGAACAGGTGGAAACCTATGACTCTCTCGGATTCCGGAGCGATGATAGAGCAGTCGCCCTAGGATGCCGCTCGTTGTACCAGCTCAAGTACTGCACTTTCGCAGATGGCCACAATCTCATCGCCACTTTGCATTTCAATACTCAGGTAGAGCTTGGGCCCAGCCGAATCCGAGTGCTCGGAGACGATTAAGGAGTTCACGTAGATGCTTGGTCCCCACGGCTCCGCCCTTGGACATCGGAAGTCGACAAGACCAGTTGCAGCGATCCTCCGACCGGAGAATAGGTATAGAATGAGCCTGGCCTCAGCCCAGTGGACCTCAACTGACACGAGAATGTCATCATGGAGCCCTCCAGGATAGGAGGGGGTCAGTGGTTCGCTGGAAATGGGCTGCATTGTGGGAGACCTTGGGATCGGAGGGGCTGGGTGCGACCATGCGATAGTGGGCCATGGTGGTTTCACCAGAGCTTGGAAATTGTCCTGGTTGGGGCGCCTTAGAATCTCCTCGCACCCGTCAGATAGGCTCTGAGTGTCGACCTACCGTCACTCGCATTCGGTTCAGAGATGCTCGTCGGTGCCAGTTGATGTGAGTTGATGTCCGAGTTGGTCGGTAAGCTGGCGCAGTGTGCGGAAGAACCGGCTGTGGGTGCGCCTGAGGTCTTCCTCAGAGGAGGCGCTCAAGACAATGACCTCGACGTCTGGTTGATCAAAGTAGGCCAACTCCAGTTCGAAACGTCGCGCCGTCGCCTCTGTGGAGTCGGTGAAGCTCTCGATCGACTCGAGTAGCCCACGCTTCCTGTCATAGCGGAGAAGAAAGTGACTCATGTCGGCTCCATGCGAGCGAGGATGGTGTTCAGGTGACTGAGCCCGTCTCGGATTTGAGTATAGATTACCTGAGACTCACCATCCTCGGCTGGTGGGGGATGGGGAGTATCGTCTCGGCCTACATCGAGTGTGGACTGTTCGAAGCGAGCGATGACTTCGGACAACTCGGCGAGCGCGGCGACTACTGGAGCAGCATGAGGACCTTGAGGCTCCTCCCCGTATCGAAGACCGCGTCCAAAGAGGTCCGACACCTTTTCCATGGTCTGAGCCCAAGCGTCCTGCAAGAGCGTTCTTATCTGCACCTCGATGAAGACGCTGTCTATCGGAACGATGATGTGGATCGCTCGATAGCCGTGATTTGGTTGGCGACAGCGGTCGACAACCTTGGCTTCGGGGAAGAGGGCGACCACGTCATCCACAATGCGGGCTTGGTGTTGTAGCCCGCCATCCAGAACGACTCTGACACCCCCGATATCTTGCATTTTGCTGAGACGCGTCTTCTCCCTACGGAGCTTCTCGATGATGGTGTTGACGGTTTTGATGCGAGAGGTGGGTTCGATGTCGAGCGACTGGAGTTTCCGCAGCACCGCCTGGAGGGGTGCACTATGCTTGCCACGAAAACCTTGGAGTTCGGCAAGAAGTGCAGGAGCCGACGCGCCGACCTTGCGCAGGCGCTCACCGAGCCGATCGAGCTGTGAAGTCGTCACCACGGGCAAAGTGTAGCGCTTTGGGTTGCAGGCGTCTTGCATGGATACATAAGAAGCTGATTGCGTTAGCTTTTCCGGCAACCGAGACCAAGCAGCAGGGCACCGCCTGGATGGATTCGACGCTCGATGCAGGTTGCTTGTCGCGAGCGGGACGTGGCCAAGGTTCCTTGGCGCGGAGTGCGATGGAGTGGGGCGCTGGGTGTTCGCAGCGCTCGCTCTCACCGAGACGCGGGGAGTTGGCGCGAGGCCGCCACTCTTGGTGGAGAGCAGGCACTGGATCGTGGTGATGTGTGTCTGCTCGATGAGAGCCACCACGAGCACGCAGCCAGGGCGGGCTCAGCCGGCGCAAGTCCTTGTAGGATTGCCACATCGCTGGCGCCAGGAACACCGAGGGCGTCTCCGACCTGCACCCAGGGTCACGTACGTGCTGGCTGCTCGGGGTGGCGGGTGAGCTCGCGTTCGATGACTTCCGAGAGGGGCGGCATGCGCGAGAGTGTCAGAATTTCTGTGTAAGTCGGGCTTATGCGTGCAAGCGGTCTTCGAAGAGGATTTCGAATTGGGCGAGTATCCTCGAGGGTCAAAGAGCCGGCCCTCAAGCGACTTTGAGATACATACACATCCTCTTCTACGCCTTGCCTGGGCACGCGCACTCCCCCTTGCCATGAAGCTGGGGCGTGGACTGGCCGTGCACTTGGTGACGTCCGGCTTTGCTTGCCAACTCGAGGCGCATTCCTACCGGCGCTGACTCGTTCGGGTCTTACCTGCGTCGCGAACCTGCTGGTCAGCGGTCCGCGCACTCTGGACGAACCAGGATCACAGCGATGCACGACGAGGTGTGGGTGTGCTGGCCGCGAGCGGGAGTGGTGGGGCCGCAAGTGGCCAGGGAGGACAATCTGAGAAGGGGGTAAGCGCCGCGGTGTGGGTAGCGTGAGTCAAGGGGGTAGACGCTGCTGTGGAGGTAGCGTGAGTCGAGATGCTGCTGGCCAACGTCCTGCGCATGAGCTGCGCGGCCGATCAATCGCGATGGGGCTGATAGGCCCCATCGCGATTAGGCCGCGTCAGTTCGATGCGCTTGTTGTCCCCGCGAAGCCACGCAGGCAATGGCGCGATGAGAGGAGAGAATGGTTGGAGCGCGACGCGCGAAGGCGAGTTGTGCCCCCCGGGTTCGCGCCCCCCGGGCCGATAGGGCACCGTCACGACGGTGCGCCCGACATGACTGTAGACTCTGGCCGTGAGCCTTCTGAGTGCACGCGGAACAGCTTGCCCGACAGTCGCTTTGCGGGCGTCGCATCTCATTCGCTCCTACTATCACCCTGCACTTGCACATATCTGTTTGCAGACTCTTTGACCGGAGCCACCTTGTCTCCCGAGGCAAACTCGGATAGTCAAAGCACACGTTCTTCCGACGCGCCGACCGACCACGACACTACGGCCCACTGGACATCTCGACCATGAACCGAAACCTCTTCTCGAACCTTGCCAAGCGGTTACTGCGACCATCGTCGGTCGCAAACTTCAGCGAAGGAAAGCAGGCATCGCTCCAGTCGTGCCTTGGCGGACCTGGATTCGGACTAGCTGGCGAGATTCGCCCGATGTGGTTTGATAGGCCCCTTTTGCCCTGCCTCTGGATTCGCATCGACGAGTTGCCAGCAGTGCCGACCAGCCTAATAGGGTTGGCTGCGATCCAGCTCTTCCTCCCTCAAGACGACGAGATGCCGGGTGAAGGTGAGAATGGTGACGGATGGGTGGTTCGCGAATACACGAGCCTTACTGACTTGCAGCCGCTTCCAACGCCGGCGGACGAGGATACGACACCAATTACGCTTCTCTCTTGGACGCTTCATGAGGAGTGCCCGCAATATGGTGATGTCGAGGAAGCGCTGAGTCAGTTGGACGACGTTGCAGCGATGTCGGAGGAAGAGCTGGAAGAGTTTCTCGAGTTTCTGGGAACACTTCCAACCTCACTCTCGCCCGACTCTCACACCAAGGTCGGCGGCTACGCTGCAGACATTCAGGGCGCGATGGGCGTACAAGGCTTCGCGTTCCAAATTAGCCTCGTCGATCACGTCCTGCCGATCGATTGGCTTGAGTATGGAATTGCTGCGTTCCACCGGTCTGCCGGTGTCTGGCGTTGCACAACCCAACTCGAATAGCATCACGAACCACCCGAGCCCCACATGCTCGAGCCGCTATGACCAAGTCCAGGCATGGCTGTCACATCTCAAGTCCAGCCGAGGCTATCTCAACCCAAGCCCAGCCACGTCTGTCACTTCCCAGGTCCAGCCGTGACTGTCACCTCCCAAGTCCAGCCGTGGCTGTCACCTCCCAGGTCCAGCCGTGGCTGTCACATCCCAAGTCCAGCCGTGGCTGTCACATCCCAAGTCCAGCCGTGGCTGTCACATCCCAAGTCCAGCCGTGGCTGTCACCTCCGATGTCCAGCCGTGGCTGTCACATCCCAAGTCCAGCCATGGCTGTCACATCCCAAGTCCAGCCGTGGCTGTCACCTCCGATGTCCAGCCGTGGCTGTCACCTCCGATGTCCAGCCGTGGCTGTCACATCCCAAGTCCAGCCATGGCTGTCACATCCCAAGTCCAGCTGAGAGCGGAGGAGGCTTCCCGGTGAACCTCGAGAATAAACGACGGTAAGTCGACCTCGAGAATGAACGGCGACGAGCCCAATCCGAGAATGAACGACGGTGAGTCCACCTCGAGGATGAACGACGACGAGTCCACCCCGGGGATGGATGACGGCGAGTCCACCCCGAGGATGGATGACGGCGAGTCCACCCCGAGGATGGACGACAGCGAGTCCACCCCGAGGATGGATGACGGCGAGTCCACCCCGAGGATGGACGACAGCGAGTCCACCCCGAGGATAGATGACGGCGAGTCCACCTCGCGCATGGATGACAGAGACTCCAAGTGAGAGCGGAGAAGGCGTCGCGGACAGTCCAGCTGTGAAAGGAGCAGGCTTCGCGGCCAGTCCAGCTGTGAAAGGAGCAGGCTTCGCGGCCAGTCCAGCTGTGAAAGGAGCAGGCTTCGCGGCCAGTCCAGCTGTGAAAGGAGCAGGCTTCGCGGGACAACGTCCTGCGCATGAGCTGCGCGGCCGATCAATCGCGATGGGGCTGATAGGCCCCATCGCGATTAGGCCGCGTCAGTTCGATGCGCTTGTTGTCCGGCGCCCATTGGATGGGCTTTGGGTGGGCGTGAGAGCCGCTCTGCAAGCCGTCGAGAGGGACCTCTGGGCCCTATGCGATATATAGGAATCTGGTGGTCAGGGAGGAGGCTGAAGGCGAGCGAGCGGTGACGGCTTTCGGTCCTCGACGAGGGGGTTCTTGGAAGTTGGGTGGTCTCGAGGCGACTTTGACGGGCCTTCAGAGAGAAGAATTGGCATTCGGAGGGGGCGCTGACCCGACTCCGGACGGACCAGTCCCTTACGGCCGCTCGCGAGGCCATGAGGACGAGGTGGGATTCAGAGCGGTGTGTGAGCTGCACTACGACGGTGGCTCCGGCGAGATTACCCCCACCCGCGTGGCGTCAGCGGAGGCAGCTTCGCTCCTGCGCGGAAGTGCGCGACGACGACTCGCGTCCCGGCGCAGTGCGGGCACTTGAGCCAGTGGGGTACCTCGAGGTCAGCGGAGGGCACATCCCCGTCAGCACGCGCTGCTACTGGGGCGGCGGCCGGTGCCGGGGGGCTGACCCGAGAAGGAGCGCGCGCAGAGCTCGAAGCTGTTCACGACACCTCCGACGCCACAGACCACAGTAGTGAACCCGGTGCACACCGCTGGGCCATACGTGTTGCAGAAACCGACGAAGGAACTCGTGTCCAGACAACCGCATCGTGCGCCAGGTCCGGTCGCCACTCTTCTGGTACCGGAACACCACATCCTCGTCCGTCATGGACTCGAGGCGATACTCCGACAACGGCCCGCAGTGAAGCGGACGACTGAGGTACTCAAGCAACGCCGGAGTGCCGTGGTGGGGAAGCTCGAGGTAGACTTGCCAGTCCTTCTTGAGCACGGCCTCGGGGACACTGAGGTCCTTCACCGCTGACTTCATCAGCGAAAGTACCCGAGACCGGAACCTGGCACCAAGGGCGCGCGTTGGGGCAAGTGTCTCGGACTTCGAGGCCTTCCAATTCCCCTCCCCGTCCAAACCGCCAGCCGAAACCAGACAGTGAACATGGAGGTGATACACGAGTGTATTCGAAGACGTGTGCAGCGACGTCATCACCGCCGGCGTCGCACCCAGGTTCTCAGGCAACTTCCCGATGGAGACCAGGGCCTGCCCGGCCGCCTTCATCAACAATGGATAGAGCTTCCGCTGCTCGTCACGAACGATGGCGTTCAGCTCCTGCGGCACCGTGAAAACCACATGGAAGTACGGCACTGGGAGGACTTCCTCGTGCCGAGCTGCAACCCATTTCGCTGACGCCTCCCTCATGCACTTCGGACACGAGCGATGATTGCACGAGTTGAACGCATACCCCTGCTCACCCTCACACGTCGCGCACTCCAGAACATGACCGCCAAGAGCAGGCGTGCGGCACTTCTCGATCATCCGCATCGCAGTCCGATGCTCCTCTGGCAAACTCCCACGCATGCGCGAACGGTACCTCGCACCAAACCGCCGAAGAACGTCAGCAAGAGACAGGGAGATGGCTGAGGTCGAAGGGCTCGATTGCGGCAAGATGTTCAGGTCCCTGAGTTGGAGGACCCGAGCTCTTGCCAAAAACCATGCCAGCCATGAAGACCGCATCACGCCTACGTGAAGCCAACCCCAAACTGTCCCATAGCTGTCCCAAACCGTCCCAAACCGTCCCAAAGTGTCGCACGGATGGGACAGAAGGGGCTGAGGGCAAGGCGCCAAGCGGTCGGGAAGGCTCCCAGGAGGACCACAACGACGCGCCGCGACCTCAAGAGCGACATCCAGCCCAGAGACGAACGTCCGCCGACAGGAGCGCCGGACGAGAGCGTCGGTGACCGAGGCGTCAACGTCGGGCAGGACCTCCAGAGCGACATTCAACCCCAGAGGGAGAGATGCCGACAAGCGCAGAAAGGAGCGACGGCGACAGAGCCGAGGCGTCAACGTCGCGCTGCGCGACCTCCAGAACGCCATCAACCTCAGAGGGGAGCGTCTCCCGAGAAGACGGTTAGCGCCGATGAAGGAAGGGGTGGGGAGATACCAGGCGCGGGGCGTCGCTGAAGTGCAACCAGTTCTGAGTGCGCACGCCGGACAACGTCCTGCGCATGAGCTGCGCGGCCGATCAATCGCGATGGGGCTGATAGGCCCCATCGCGATTAGGCCGCGTCAGTTCGATGCGCTTGTTGTCCCCGCACGTCTGAAGTCGCTAGCGCCTCGACTCCAGCTGATTGGGCTTCGGGGGCCTGCGGTGAGTGCGGTGGCCAAGAAAGGCCAGTCCTCGAGACGACGGCGAATGCTCGCAGACCCTTGCCAGTAGCGGTCGAGGTGACCTACTGCATTTTATATGTTCTGCCCCCTCGCAGGCCCCTCTGAGGGGAGCCGAATCGCCTCCTTTTCGGGTCAAAGAGGCCTCGGTTTCGGGTCCGTAGAGCAGTCTGATCGGCAGTCTGGAGGACTCGTGGTGCGTGGAACGCTCCCGACGCTCGAAATCGGTCGTGGAGTGGCTTGCGCTGGCGTTCACAGGGCAGATCTCTGCGAGACGACCACACGTTCGTGCGTGAGGTCGTGACGGGATACGGGATACTCGGAAGGGCCGTCGCTTCGCCATCAGGGAGGGTCTATCCCGGGTAGTGTGCCCTGCAGCGGGTCCACCAGGGGTGGTGGGGTGGTTCCCGCCTTGAAGCGAGCCACGATGAACCGCTCCGCCTGGCAGTGAGGGCAGCGACGCCACGGAGGTAGGACGGGCTCAGGGGGTAGCAGCGGTTTCGGTTCCCCAACCGCAGGAGGTGGCTCGACTTGCATGGCTGCCAGGAGTCGCTGCCTGAGTGCACGGAGCTCCGCCCGACACTTCCGACTCCACAGGCCAGCGTAGCGCACCTTGTGCACCCGGTCGGGCCAAACATGCTGCAGGAAGCGACGAAGGAACTCGTGGCCGTCCAAGCACATCGTCTTGGCCTTCGTGCGGTCCTTGTCCCGATACTTGAACACGACATGGGTCTCGGTCACAGACACGATGCGGTGGTCACTCATCGGGCCGCGGTGAACCGAGCGACCCAGATACCGAAGCACCGTCTCCGCCCCGTGCTGCGGTACCTCGAGATGCACCTTCCACGCGAGGTCGAACACCCCGTCCGGCAGCGCAACGTCGGGGACTGCGGCCTTCATCATCGAACCGACCTTGTCCCGGAAAGCCTTGCCAAGCGCGCTCTCTGACCCCAGGCGCGAGTCCTTCGCGTCATGCCACTCGCCCTCTGCATCGACCGACCCCGCGGGGACAAGGCAGTGCACGTGAAGGTGGTACGCCAGCGCACTCGACGACGTGTGCAGCGTCGACATCACCCCTACCCTACCCCCCAGGTTCTCAGGCGCCGCCGCTACCGAGAGAAGCGAGTTCCCAGCCGCCTGCATCAGCACTGGATACAGCTCCTGTTGATGACTCCGCACCACGCCGTTCAGCCCCTCCGGCACCGTGTACACCACGTGGAAGTAAGGAACCGGCAACAGCTCACTCCGCCGAGCGCCAAGCCACGCATCACAGTCCTCCGACATGCAGCGAGGGCAAGAACGGTGGCCGCACGAGTGGTAGGTGTAGTCCTGCACCTTGCAGTTGCCGCACTCGACCACGTGACCGCCAAGCGCGACCGTTCGACACTGAGAGAGGAGGCGAAGCGCCTTGCGATGCGACAGGGGTAACCCCTTGCCATTCTTCGCGATGTAGCTGGGCGCGAACTGCCGAATCACCCCCTGAACGGATGGAGAGATGAGCCGTGTAGGTTCCGTGTGCATAACCGGGTTCTCGTGTTGGGAAACGCGAACCCGTGAGCAAGAGCCGGGCCAACCTCAGCCCCTTGAAAACACGCAGCTATTTCTCGCGAAAGTGTCCCGCAACTGTCCCAAGTGTGCCAAGTGTCTCTCCGATTGGGACACTCTGGCGACCTCAACCGCGAGCTCGAGGAGGAGCCCTACGAGGGGGATGCGCCCCAGTGAGCAACGCGAGGCGTAGGGCCAGGAACCGACCCAGCATCGGGGGCTTGAGGCATGCACGTCCGTCCAGGAGCGAGTCAGGCGTGGAGGGCAAGGAGACGAGAGGGGCCTGCAGGCGGAGCAGCGGCCTTGAGGGATGCGGGTCGCTCTCGGAGGAAGGCGGTGAGGAAGGCGAGGGAACGAGCAGGCCTCGTGCGGGACAACGTCCTGCGCATGAGCTGCGCGGCCGATCAATCGCGATGGGGCTGATAGGCCCCATCGCGATTAGGCCGCGTCAGTTCGATGCGCTTGTTGTCCCCGCGAAGCCACGCGGGAGTTGGCGCAATGAAGGGAGAGAAGTGCTTGAGGTGATTGCGAGATTTGGACCTTGAGAGGATGAAGAGCGGTTCCTGGCAGACCGCAGGTGGAGCCTGGCGAGGTGCGGTCGGATGCAGGCGAGGCGGGGTGCGGCGGGGTGGTGGGAGCGGGATTCGTGGCGGGGAGAAGTAGTTGACGCCAAGCAGCCGCCCTACCCTCCGGTGGCTCTAAGACTCCAAAAGGAGTGAGCCACGGGTCTCGGCGGGGCAAATCTCTACAAACGACATTCCGCACACGACAGCCACGGATGGCGAGTCCACCTCGAGATTGAACGATGGCGAGTCCACCCCGAGAATGAACGATGGCGAGTCCACCTCGAGAATGGACGAAAGCGATGCCCACCGCGAGAATGGCCGTCAGCAAGCCCACCGCGATAATGGAGGTGGTGCGTTCAACCCAGCCCCGAGAATCAACGATGGTGAGCCCCACCGGAGAATGGACGACAGTGAGTCCGAGCCAGAGCTCGCGCTCGTGAGGCCGCCCGAGAATGAGCGATGGCCAGTCCAACGCGGGGATGGAAGGTGGCTCTGCTACCGTACGAGTTCGGCGGGAAAGTACGCGTGCTAACACCAAGTCTTCTCATCGTAAATTAGCACGCCCTGATTCAATGCGCACCGCGCTCCAACTGCTCAGCAAGTGCGCATCGGAGCCGAGCGACCGAGGGTCGGCAAGCCGACATCGGCGGGCACCGGGAGGGTGAGACCGCACGAGTTCGGCGAGGAAGCAGGCGTGCTAACACCAAGTCTTCTCATCGTAAATTAGCACGCCCCCGATTCTACGAGGACCGCGCGCCAACTGTTCGGCGAGTGCGCATCGGAGACGGGCGACCGAGGGTCGGCAAGCTGACATCGGCGGGCACGGGGAGGATGAGACCGTGCGAGTTCTCCGGGAATGCATGCGTGCTAACACCAAGCCATCTCATCGTAAATTAGCACGCCCCCGATTCAACGAGCACCGCGCGCCAACAGTTCAGCGAGTGCACATCGGAGCCGAGCGACCGAGGGGCGGCAAGCCGACGTCAGCAGGTACCGGGAGGATGAGACCAAAGGAGTTCGGCGAGGAGGCACGCGTGCTAACACCAAGTCTTCTCATCGTAAATTAGCACGCCCGCGATTCAACATGCCCCCGAGTGGTTCGCCGAGTGCACGACGGAAGTGCGCGACGCAGAGCCCCGAATCGAGGTACACGTGCTAACACCAAGCCTTCTCATCGCAAAGTGGCCCGCGCGACTTGACGTGCGATTCACGCTGAAGGTCTTCTCGCCGAATGTGAGGCACTTGGATTGTCGATCCTCAAGTCCACATCCGAGGTTGCGTTCGAACGAGTCCGGCGGGGAAACATGCGTGCTAACACCAAGCCATCTCATCGGAAATTAGCACGCCATCGATTCCGCGAACGCTGCGTGCAGACTGTTCGGCGAGTGCGCAACGGAGCCGAATTGCCACATCCGAGAATGAACGAGGGCGAGCCCAGTCCGAGGACCGATGGTGAATGGAGGTGAGTCGACCTCGAGAATGAACGACGGGGAGTCGAGCCCGAGGATGGATGATGGTGAGTCGAGCCCGAGGATGGATGATGGCGAGTCGAGCCCGAGGACAGATGATGGTGAGTCCACCCCGAGGACGGATGATGGTGAGTCCACCCCGAGAATGGATAATGGTGAGTCCAGCTGAGAGGGGATGAGGCTATGCAGTCAATCCAGCTGCGAACGGAGCAGGCTTCGCGGGACAACGTCCTGCGCATGAGCTGCGCGGCCGATCAATCGCGATGGGGCTGATAGGCCCCATCGCGATTAGGCCGCGTCAGTTCGATGCGCTTGTTGTCCCCGCGAAGCCACGCGGGAGTTGGCGCAATGAAGGGAGAGAAGTGCTTGAGGTGATTGCGAGATTTGGACCTTGAGAGGATGAAGAGCGGTTCCTGGCAGACCGCAGGTGGAGCCTGGCGAGGTGCGGTCGGATGCAGGCGAGGCGGGGTGCGGCGGGGTGGTGGGAGCGGGATTCGTGGCGGGGAGAAGTAGTTGACGCCAAGCAGCCGCCCTACCCTCCGGTGGCTCTAAGACTCCAAAAGGAGTGAGCCACGGGTCTCGGCGGGGCAAATCTCTACAAACGACATTCCGCACACGACAGCCACGGATGGCGAGTCCACCTCGAGATTGAACGATGGCGAGTCCACCCCGAGAATGAACGATGGCGAGTCCACCTCGAGAATGGACGAAAGCGATGCCCACCGCGAGAATGGCCGTCAGCAAGCCCACCGCGATAATGGAGGTGGTGCGTTCAACCCAGCCCCGAGAATCAACGATGGTGAGCCCCACCGGAGAATGGACGACAGTGAGTCCGAGCCAGAGCTCGCGCTCGTGAGGCCGCCCGAGAATGAGCGATGGCCAGTCCAACGCGGGGATGGAAGGTGGCTCTGCTACCGTACGAGTTCGGCGGGAAAGTACGCGTGCTAACACCAAGTCTTCTCATCGTAAATTAGCACGCCCTGATTCAATGCGCACCGCGCTCCAACTGCTCAGCAAGTGCGCATCGGAGCCGAGCGACCGAGGGTCGGCAAGCCGACATCGGCGGGCACCGGGAGGGTGAGACCGCACGAGTTCGGCGAGGAAGCAGGCGTGCTAACACCAAGTCTTCTCATCGTAAATTAGCACGCCCCCGATTCTACGAGGACCGCGCGCCAACTGTTCGGCGAGTGCGCATCGGAGACGGGCGACCGAGGGTCGGCAAGCTGACATCGGCGGGCACGGGGAGGATGAGACCGTGCGAGTTCTCCGGGAATGCATGCGTGCTAACACCAAGCCATCTCATCGTAAATTAGCACGCCCCCGATTCAACGAGCACCGCGCGCCAACAGTTCAGCGAGTGCACATCGGAGCCGAGCGACCGAGGGGCGGCAAGCCGACGTCAGCAGGTACCGGGAGGATGAGACCAAAGGAGTTCGGCGAGGAGGCACGCGTGCTAACACCAAGTCTTCTCATCGTAAATTAGCACGCCCGCGATTCAACATGCCCCCGAGTGGTTCGCCGAGTGCACGACGGAAGTGCGCGACGCAGAGCCCCGAATCGAGGTACACGTGCTAACACCAAGCCTTCTCATCGCAAAGTGGCCCGCGCGACTTGACGTGCGATTCACGCTGAAGGTCTTCTCGCCGAATGTGAGGCACTTGGATTGTCGATCCTCAAGTCCACATCCGAGGTTGCGTTCGAACGAGTCCGGCGGGGAAACATGCGTGCTAACACCAAGCCATCTCATCGGAAATTAGCACGCCATCGATTCCGCGAACGCTGCGTGCAGACTGTTCGGCGAGTGCGCAACGGAGCCGAATTGCCACATCCGAGAATGAACGAGGGCGAGCCCAGTCCGAGGACCGATGGTGAATGGAGGTGAGTCGACCTCGAGAATGAACGACGGGGAGTCGAGCCCGAGGATGGATGATGGTGAGTCGAGCCCGAGGATGGATGATGGCGAGTCGAGCCCGAGGACAGATGATGGTGAGTCCACCCCGAGGACGGATGATGGTGAGTCCACCCCGAGAATGGATAATGGTGAGTCCAGCTGAGAGGGGATGAGGCTATGCAGTCAATCCAGCTGCGAACGGAGCAGGCTTCGCGGGACAACGTCCTGCGCATGAGCTGCGCGGCCGATCAATCGCGATGGGGCTGATAGGCCCCATCGCGATTAGGCCGCGTCAGTTCGATGCGCTTGTTGTCCCCGCGAAGCCACGAGGGCATTGGCGCGACGAGGGGAGAGACAGAGCCAGACGAAGCCATTGAGTAGGTGAGTCGGCAAGCCGTGTAGGCACACGAGGTCTTGGCGCGGGTCGGCGGGGCTCGTCTGCGCACAGCTGAGCGTTGTGCCGCCCATACACCGGCCACACAGGGCGTCTGTCTCAGCCATTCTGCAGACCTCCAGCTTCATGGCAAACAGAACCAGCTTCGCAGCGTCGGGACCAGCCCATCCTCACTCATGAGCAGTTTCCCCCACCTGGACGATGTCGCCCATTCAGGGCATCGTCGCATACCGCGCCCCGGCTCCATCGTCCCCTCGACCACTTGAGACGTATGGAACGACCATCCACTTTACACCTGGTGAGGAACTTCCCACTTCGAGGGCCAAGCCGGTCGATTACACCGGAGTTCGCCTGCGCAGCATTCGTCGCAGGATGAAGTCTCGCCATCCGTTCCTAACGAGTTGGCTCGGAGATTGCTCTGTGCTTATGATTACGCGAGTCCTACGGCTTGCAAGGAGCGCAGTTACGATGAAAAGACAGCTCACAAGATCATCACCACTGGCCTCCGCGTTTGCTCTCGTTGCGCTCACGCAGTTCGCCGCATGCGCAAGTGAGGACGAACAACCGGCCACGGCCGACGCAACCGAGTCGGACCACGAGGATCGTAGTGAAGGTGGAGTTGAGGTGGCTGACGGCCTCGCTCCAGTCTTCGCTTATTGTCTCACGTACCAACCACGACATTCTAGCCTCGTCGAGCACCTCGCTTCGGTGCGCTCTGTCCCAGTCAACGACTGGTGTGCACGGGAAGAGGACCACGACGGGGACCTGCTTCCCGAGCGGATCGATTTTCAGATCCTCGACAACCAAGGTCGGCTCAAGACGGGTGTGACCACTGACAGAGACTGTCGAATACAAACGACATCAACTTACACATACGACGACGCTGCGAACCTGACCAAGGTGGAGTTCGACTTCCGTGGTGACGGCACCGTCGACGAAGAAGTCGTTTGGCGCTACGACGACCATGGCAATATAGTCGGCGTCAAAAACACAGGTTGGGGCGCGGCTCCCTACGAATCGAGTTGGAGACACGAGTACGACGAGGATGGATCGATCGTAGCAAAATTCTTCGATGATGAATTGGGCACAATTCAGCACTTCGGAGAATGCGGGATCGAAGCGATTTTCACCGACTCCGGACTGCAAAGAGAAGTCCACTACAATTCGGCATGCGAGTTGGTCGAGACCCTGGTCTACTTGCAACCGGGAGACGTGCTCGCCAGTTCCGTTCGCCGACTCTATAACGCCACGACCTCGCTGCTCGAAGCCGAAATGACGGACCTGGATGGCGACGGTATCGCCGACCATGTTACGAGATATCAGCACGACGCACATGGCAGTATCGTGTTCGAGTCAACTTCCAATGACGGCGATAATGCCCCCGAGATGTCCACCTCGTATCGCTTCGAATATGACCCCGAGGGGCGTCCAACGAGCGAAGTCCGGATCTCAACGACCGCCATCGGCTCACGCACCGATATCACGAGATGGAGCTACGACGTCGGAGGAAGAATCACTTCGGAGAAGGAGGAGGACCTCGAGAACAACGCTACGATGTTGCGAGAGTGGGCCTACGACCCCGCTGGCAACCTGCTCTACAAGTCATTTTCGCGGACCAGCTCATCCGGAGATACGAGAACATCGACCGAAGTCTTCGATTACTCCTGTCACGACTGACTCAGTCACACAGCCCCCCCTTCTCGCAACGCATGTGTAAGCGGGACAGCGTGCAGGGTCTACTCAGCTCCTTCCTGCGTCTACACAGCGGCAAACCCTCTTCTACTCGGAGCCTGCACTTGTCGACTAAGACGATTCTCCGAGTCAACGCGGCCCCTTGCCCGGTCTATGAGCCTCGTGACGGGTACTGTATGCGCCAAATGCTACCGTCGATGCGCTACTCTCCGGGTCTATGAACGATGGCGAGTCCACCCCGAGGATGCACGATGGCGAGACCACCCCGAGAATGGACGATGGCGAGTCCACCACAAGAATGGAACACAGTGAGCCCACCCCGAGAATGGACCACAGTGAGCCCACCCCGGAGAATGGCGACCGCAAGCCCACACCGAGAATGGCGACCGCAAGCCCACACCGAGAATGGCGACCGCAAGCCCACACCGAGAATGGCGACCGCAAGCCCACACCGAGAATGGCGACCGCAAGCCCACCCCGAGAATGGCGACCGCAAGCCCCCGAGAATGGCGACCGCAAGCCCACACCGAGAATGGACGACAGAGGGTCGACCCGAGAATGGACGACGGGGAGTCCAGCCCGAGGACGAACGATGGTGAGCTCGGGAATGAACAACGGCGAGTCCAGCCCGAGGATGAACGACGGCGAGTCCAGACCGAGGATGAGCGACGGCGAGTCCAGCCCGAGGATGAACGACGGCGAGTCCAGCCCGAGGATGAACGATGGTGAGTCCAACCCGAGGATGGATGGCGACGAGTCCACCCCGAGGATGGATGATGACGAGTCCACCCCGAGGATGGATGATGACGAGTCCACCCCGAGGATGGACGATGATGGGGAGTCCAGCTGACAGCGAACAGGCTTCGCGGAAAGTCCAGCTGTGAACGGAGGAGGCTTCGCGGGACAACGTCCTGCGCATGAGCTGCGCGGCCGATCAAT
The DNA here is from genome assembly GCA_942493285.1 of uncultured Myxococcia bacterium. GTDB lineage: Bacteria > Myxococcota_A > UBA9042 > PHBI01 > PHBI01 > WYBB01. Next base: position 1,219,188 of record OW818691.1, on the reverse strand, counting down.
CGCGATGGGGCTGATAGGCCCCATCGCGATTAGGCCGCGTCAGTTCGATGCGCTTGTTGTCCCGCCGGGCCGCGCCAGCACACGTTGACGCGCCTCACGGAGGCGTCACGCGTAGGGGACCGGTCTAAGCAGAGGCTGGTGAAGGAGACGACGGCAGGGAAGATAGTCGATCGAGCTTGAATAGGGCGGCTGATTTGGAGTGTGAGGGGTAGAGACACGCGGCATACTGCATCTTGAAGCTGTTGCACGGTCACAAATTTGTTGCTGCTCTGCACCTGAGGCTCAGTGTGCTGAGCCGCAATCATCTGCGTTGGTCTCACGCAGGGTGGCACATACGAGCCGCGTCAGCCCTCCGCGCGATGAGCGAATCCAGGCGAAGCAGCTTTCAAGGACCTCAAAGCTTTGCCTTGCGCTCTCCGCGCACGTCTCAGTTCGGCTTGCGACCGACAATGGCTCATCAGACCAGCGGGGTGCGGGGGAGTAGCTGTCGACGAACGTGTTTCACGGTTTGACTTGCTCCCTGAGTTCAATCCGAGTCTTGACCCACTTGATTGCAGCGTCCAATTCGAACTCGGCTGGGACGCAGATGGCTGGGGGGAAGAAAGCATGCGAATCCTTCAGCTGCCCTGATATCGCGGTCCCCCAGACCTCATCGCGAGAATTCTGAACGAGCCATTTACCATCATCGCTCTCGACGAGTCGAAACCGAACCATAGCCATACAACCTCTCACGTCCGGAGTGCCTTACAAAGGGAAACCACAATCCATTACGAGCCGCCTAACGTCGATGCGGGACGCGACGCCACACGCGTCCGGGTCCCCATTCAAGAAGAGAGTTACCTTCCCGACCTCTTCCATCCCGGCGCCCTCGTCCTCGTAGCAAGTACACCAAGCAACCGAAGGGGCTTCTGCGTACGGCTCACAATCTCCGATGCGATAAGTTCTGTCCTCACAGGTTGCGCCCCAACTACAGGTGCCAACCTCACGATATGAGCAAGCCGCCTGATTGACAATCGGGAACAGCCAAACCTCGCCTGGTTGGGCCAACAAGCCAAGGTGGTCAACATCGTTTATGCGTATCGAGAACGGAGCAGAGAACTCGAGAGCGTCGTGCTCGGAGAATCTTACGTTCGCGCTGGAGTCAGCGTTTTGAACGACTGTCATTAGGGCAGGACGGGGAAAATCATTTCCCGAACCGTAGCTCGTGAATGCGACCACCGCGCTGAGAGCGCCAGCCGTTCCTCCAGGCAGCTCCCCAAGGGCTGTTGGGAGTCTGGAAGACGACGGAAGGACTTCGCGCGACAAGCTTGACAAAACAGCGTCGCCCGTGACTCCGAATAGTCGGATGGAGTATTCTGAGGAGTCGCCCTCAACGGTGAGAGCCATCAAGCGTAACCCTGGTGACACGAAGCGTGCCATGAGAATGTTCGCTGTCGGGAATCCTTCGACCTTCGTTGTGGTGCCATCGGGGAGGACTGCGAAGATCTCCTCGCTTGTCCGCCCCACAACGTAGACGACTTTTCGAACGTTTGGGGCGGTGCCGATTTCAGCAAAATGAAGCGCAGTGACTTCCCGCGGAACTGCAGATAAATCGGCTAACTTGGTGGCCTCGAAGGTATCGTTAGCGACGCGACTTGCGATCGCGAGATGGTTGCCCGTTTGGTCGGCATAAGCGATCAGAATCTCGGGGACGGTGTCGGCAGTGATGTTCCCCACTGCAGCTGCGCGAACGACAGCGTCGCTAGGGAGGTTCTCGACGCCGTACGTGCGCCCGAGCGTCGAGTCTTGCGTGGTGTACGCAACTACTACTTCGGACGCAGACCAAACGACCAGATCGTTGCGGCCGTCATCAGACATGTCTGAAACGTGAGCGCCCAGAATCGTGGCATCGCGGGCAAGTGAAGACAGATCGGAAGAGTGTTCTGAACGGAAACTGTGGTCGGACTGCTGGACGTAGACCACTGCCGAGGTCCAGGCCCCGTTGCGGGTGAACGCCACAAGGTCGGACTGGGTATCCCCCATAAGGTCGCCGTAAGCCAGGAAGCGGACGTCACCGGACAGAGGTAGCGTCGAGGGTTGGCCCAATGAGATCATTGCCGTGGGCTCTTGAGCAGAGTCTGTCGAGGAATCGACGTCGCTGACCGAGTCAGGCGGCTCTTCCAGCGTGTCTTCAATAGGCGAAGCGTCGCTGTCGAGCCCAACGTTCCCAGCATCGCCATCCGCATCCGGTGCGTCAGTGTCAAGTAGCCCACCACCGAGATCACCGGCATCGGCCGCCTGTCCTTCTTCCTTGGAGGCGCAGCCAATGAATATGGAGGTGAGCAGTATCGCAGGCCATAGCGCTCGGGCGAAGGTCGACATATGTGGCTCCTCTCAGAGTGTGCGGGTCTTGGCTGGCCCGCGTAGGAATGAAGCGACGCTGCATCATTCCTTCCCGGCGGTCAAGATGGTTGTATCGGATGGCTCCTTCGGGCGGCGCCGCAGAGGGCACAGGTCACCAAGGGGGTATAGCGGCGTCAAACTCGGTCGGGTCGAAGCTCAGGCATAGGAGACAGCCGGTCGAGTTTGAGGCTCACGATGCCATGTGTCACGGGTCAGGCTCTCATGGTCCGGAGTGGGGTTTGAGCGCTACGCCAAGGAGGTGGGGGTGGAGCGGCTTGCTGTCGGGGTGGCCCTGCCGACGCGCCAGAAGTCGTCCGAGAATCCCGAGTGGCCAAAGGTGAGCAATGCACTGAGCAGGACGAGGCTGTCGCTTTTGGAGGGCCGAGGCCAACCAGAGCGTCCCCTCACCCAGAGAAATCGAAACCGAATGCCTAGATTTCGCGCCTGCTCGGGTGGTTGTCACACTTGGCAAAAGCCTTGCTGGCGATTTGCGAGGGCCTACGGCGACGAATTGGTCGGGGCCGTAGAAGGGTGAGTCAAGCCGGGCCTAGACAACGGTGAGTCAAGCCGGGGCTACACAACGGTGAGTCAAGCCGGGGCTACACAACGGTGAGTCAAGCCGGGGCTACACAACGGTGAGTCAAGCCGGGGCTACACAACGGTGAGTCAAGCAGGGGCTAGACAACGGTGAGTCAAGCCGGGGCTGCACAATGGTGAGTCAAGCAGGGGCTGTACAGGTGTAGCAGTTGAACCAGTAGATGAGCGAGACGAGCGGACGGGGAACAGGGCTCGGCGGGACAACGTCCTGCGCATGAGCTGCGCGGCCGATCAATCGCGATGGGGCTGATAGGCCCCATCGCGATTAGGCCGCGTCAGTTCGATGCGCTTGTTGTCCCCGCGAAGCCACGCGGGAGTTGGCGCGATGAAGGGAGAGAAGTGGTTGAGGTGATTGCGAGATTTGGGTCTTGAGTGGATAGGGAGCGGCTCCTGGCAGACCGCAGCTGGAGCCTGGCGAGGTGCGGTCGGATGCAGGCGAGGCGGAGTGCGGCGGGGTGCTGGGAGCGGGAGTCGTGGCGGGGAGTGTGCCGCCCTACCCTCCGGTGGCTCAAGACTCCACGAGGATTGCGCCATCGAGAGTGTCAGAATTTCTGTGTAAGTCCGGCTCATGCGGGCAAGCGGTCTTCAAAGAGGATATCGAATTGGGCGAGGATCTGTAGCCAGCCGGGAGCAGGCTTCCATCGTCCCTTGGCGTTGCCGATAGCGAGGAAGAAGAGCTTGAGAACGGCATCATCGTTGGGGAAGGGACCTCGGTTGCTGAGGACCCTCCGCAGCTGGGAGTTGACAGACTCGATGGCATTCGTCGTGTAGAGGATCCGGCGGATCGGCTGAGAATAGGCCAGGAACGGCACGAACTCGGCCCAGCGGTTGCGCCAGGCGCGAATGGCGCCGGGGTACTTCGCTCCCCAGATCCCTTCGGTCTCATCGAGAGCTCGCTTCGCCTGCTCCTCATTGTCGGCGGTGTAGATCCGCTTGAGCATCTTCGCCATCTCGCCTCTGTCGGCGAACGAGACGAAGCGCAGAGAGGCTCTAATGAGGTGGACGATGCAGGTCTGGAAGACCGAGCGCGGGAACGTGGCTTCGACGGCGCGGTCGAGGCCCGTGAGCCCGTCGGCGCAGACGAAGAAGATGTCCTCGACGCCCCTTTGTCGCAGCTCGGTGAGCACGGCGAGCCATAGCTTGGCGCCTTCGGTCTGGGCGACCCACAAGCCCAGGACGTCACGGTGCCCGTCCATGCCGATCCCCATGGCCACGTAGAATGCGCGCTTCTGGACTTGGCCGCCGTCGCGCACGGAGACGAAAAGGGCATCGAGGTACACGACCGGGTAGACCGACGCGAGGGGACGCTCCTGCCACGCACGGAAGTCGACCAGCACAGCATCGGTCACCGTCGAGATGAGTTCGTGGGACACGTCTGTGCCGTAGAGTTCGCGCAGGTGCCCTTGGATGTCGCGAGTGGTCATGCCGCGCGCGTAGAGCGCCAGCACTTTCTCGTCGAAGCCTTCGAGGCGCCGCTGATGCTTCTTGATGAGTTGCGGCTCGAACGACCCGTCCCGGTCTCGAGGAACGGAGATCTCCACCGAGCCCGACTCGGTCTGGACCTTCTTCTTCGAGTGCCCATTACGCACGTTGCCCGAGCGCCGCCGTTCGTGCGGCTCATGGCCGAGATGAGCGGTCATCTCCGCCTCGAGCAACCGCTTCATCACGGCGCCCTTCAGTTGAGTGAAGACACCGTCAGGGCCGAAGAGGTCTTGCTCGGTCTTGCAGCCCGCCACGAGCGCATCGAGCCACTCCGGCTCCATCGCCAGCGGCGCCGCCCTCTCAGCGGAACGCGCACCTTTCTTCTGGTCCTTGGAATCCAAAACTTCATTCAGCATAGGTGACTCCCTAGGGTTAGGTCACCCGCGAAAGCCGCTTACACAAATTTCCTGACACCCCCACGCCATCCGGTCTTGGCGGGACCAATCTCTAAAAACGACATTCCGCACAACACAGCCACGGATGAAGAGTGGGCGTCAAGGTCAAACCGTGAGTCAACCCGGGGCCGCCGGACCGCGAATCCGCCCGAGGATGAACGATGGCGAGTCCACCCCGAGAATGAACCATGGTGAGCCCACCTCGAGAATGGACAGTGGTGCGTTCAACCCAGCCCCAAGAATCAACGATGGTGAGCCCACCCGCGAGTCAATGACGGCAAGCCCCCCGAGCATGGACGACAGTGAGTCGGGGCGAGAGCTCGCGAGCGAGAGGCCGCCCGAGAATGAACGATGGTGAGTCCAACCCGAGGATGGACGGTGGGTTTGCGACCGTACGAGTTTGGCGGGGATGCATGCGTGCTAACACCAAGCCATCTCATCGTAAATTAGCACGCCCCCGATTCAACGTGCACCGTGCGCCAACTGTTCAGGGAGTGCGCATCGGAGCCGGGCGCCCCAGGAGCAGCAAGCCGACATCAGCAGGCACCGGGAGGATGAGACGGAAACGGTCCGGCGGGGAGGCATGCGTGCTAACACCAAGTCATCTCATCGTAAATTAGCACGCCCCCCGATTCAACGTGCACCGAAGTGGTTCGCCGAGTGCACTGCGGAGGTGCGCGACGCAAAGCCCGGAATCGAGAGGTGCGTATCACCAAGCTCTCATCGCAAAGTGGCGCGTGCGATTTGACGTGCGCCTCACGCTTAAGGACCTCTCGCTGAAAGTGAGACGCTTCGATTGTCGGTCCTTAAGTCCACATCCGAGGTTGCGTCCGGCGGGGACTCATGCGTGCTAACACCAAGCCATCTCATCGGAAATTAGCACGCCCCCGATTTCGCGCTCGCTGCGTACCGACTGTTCGGCGAGTGCGTAACGGAGCCGAATGAAGCTCCCACGGTTTGGTGGACAGCCCGACTATGGGGTCATCTTGCTGAGTCCGTCGATCTCGAACTTCAGCTCGAACTCGATTGGGCTCAGGTAGTCGAGAGCCGAGTCGCATGTCGTCAGGCTGAAGAAGCCATCTACAGCAGGCCTCGCACAGGTTGATCCACAAAGACGCCAGGCCAACGTGCCTCCTTGACGCCACGGGTCGGCTCAACCTGGACGGCAACCGCCTTTGGTAGTCGCCCATCGCATCGATGGCTTTGGTTCCTGTCGGGTACTCGTTGTAGTCGATGAGCTTGCGCTTGATGGTGGCAGAGAAGCTCTCGGCGGCGGCGTTGTCCCAGCAGTCCGCCATATGACTCATGCTCTTGACGGCGGACAGTGTGGCGAGGGCCGCGGCGTAGTCGGGGCTCGCGTAGTCACTACCGCGATCGGAGTCCTGTATGAGGTCGGCCTTGGGGGCTCGAGCTGCCGTGTTGGGAGCGGTTGCTTGACGCCGCGGGGCCCTGGTGCCAATCTTTCATGGGCCCAAAGACTCCCGGTTCTGAACCCGGCGGAGGCGTTCTTGAAGTCTGCGATGGAGATTCAGGGTTTAGAGTACGACTGGTTGGCCTGCGACGAAGAGGGGTATGTCGCGCTCTTCAGCACCGCCGGAGCTGGCTTCGCACCTGTTGAATTCCTTCGGGATACGGACGCTCATGACGAAGCGATCGACATACTGATGGCACTTCCTGCCAGAACCAGACCGCGATTTGCTCCCGCTCTCGCGTCGAACACCATCAACACTTGGGCACTTGTCGCTGAACGAGGGCTGTTCGCATACGACTGTGATCCAAATGGTGGCCCTTACCGGCTTGTAGCCGCGCCTCTCGTCGCAACGAGAATCTGCGAGCTGCCGACGCCGGTTCAGGACGTGGCGACACGAATCAAGTGTCCTCTTCTCTTTGCCCGTCTTGAGGTGATCGACAGCATCATGCTGGCATCTCGCGAATAAGCGGATTGGAAAGGGCGTGGTTGCATGGAGCACGTTGGTGCCAGCACGAAGCGGGAGCAGGTGTAGCCTACGGCGGCCCGCAACCCACGCGAGAATAGACGATGGTGAGTCCCACCCGAGAATGGACGACGGTGAGTCCACCCCGAGGATGAACGACGGCGAGTCCACCCCGAGGATGAACGATAGTGAGTCCACCCCGAGGATAGATGATGGGGAGTCCAGCTGGGAGCGGAAGAGGCTTTGCGGACAGTCCAGCTGAGAACGGAGGAGGCTTCGCGGGACAACGTCCTGCGCATGAGCTGCGCGGCCGATCAATCGCGATGGGGCTGATAGGCCCCATCGCGATTAGGCCGCGTCAGTTCGATGCGCTTGTTGTCTGGCCTCGCGGGTGTGCCCGTCGCGTCGCTACCGTCGGGTGCAGATTGGGCTGCCGTGGGAAGGCCGTGACTAGCCGAGGGCTCTCCCAATGTGACCTGGATTGCGGATGCTGGGACTCAAACAGGAGAGTGCGCGACTATACAATTGCCACAAGCGTGAAATCGCGCACTCTCCGTACCCAGTGGTCAGCTCGGGTTTGGCTCTGGGGTCGGCGACTCGTCGTCGTCGGCGCGACGCGTCTTCTTGAAGAAGAGGTCCGCCCAGGTGCGACCGAGGTCCTTCGCGTCAGCGATTTCGGCAAGCTGGCGGTGCAGCCCGTCGCGTTCGCGAGTCAGATCGTCGGCGACCTTCGCGCGACGGGCCTGATTCGCCCCACGCAGAGGTCCGACCGCGCTTGTGGCATCCTGAGCAGTGCGCGCGTTTGTAGCGCGTTCCAGCAGCTCGACCCGGAAGGACTCCAGCACATCGTCATCGGTAACGCTGAGCCAGCCGAAGACGGCTGTAACCTGCTTCGAGAGCGCCTGCTTGACGAAGGCCATCGGCGGCTTCGCAAAGAAGCGCGTGAACCGCGGCGCCTGGCGGTCCAGGTTGCACGCACCCAGGAGTCGTTTGCCAAAGGTGATACAGCTCAGGTCCAGGCGTCCGTTGGCGACGACCCGGCTGGCCTCGACATTGGCCTCCTGCTGTCGAAACGACCGATCCTCCTTCTGGGCGGCGTCGACCCATCCGAGCCAGTCGGCGGTCTCGCTGAGCAGCGGGCGCGCGTCCGGGTCGGCCGAAAGGGCGGCTATCGTGAACATGACCTCGGACTCGAAGTCGACGAAGGTGGTCTCTGCGCTGAGCTTTCGCGGTGACATCACGGCCTCCGGTGTACGTCCGCGGCGCCACTCGGCATCCTTTGCCGATCAGGCGCAGCGTGTGGACTCGCGGGCAGCGTGCGTAGCCAAGCTGCCCGCGAGTGCAGTTGCAGTGTCTCCTGATGTGCGGCAAGGCCGGCTTCCTGTCAACGCAGGCACCGCACTCTACGACGCCGCGAGGCTCCCTGAACAGGCTTACCGACGACCGCCGGCGCGGCGGTCGGCTCCGTGGATGTTGGGGCGTCGACATCCGACCGAGCGCGCCCATCCACGACACCTCGGGCGCCGACAGCGACTCGCAGCGGTCGCCTCTTGCGGTCTCGCGACGCTGCACTCCAACCCCGCCGCCGGTGTCCTGACGCCCCCGAGCGGGCCGCGCGGTCCGAAAATCCGATAGATCGGACAAGTCCTGGCGCTCTGCGCGATCCTCATCACCATGAGCTTGTGGCGTCACGGCCTGCGAAGACCCGGGGCGCGAGTTCAGACCTGATGACGACATCGCGTGCCCGGAGGGTTTGCGCCTGAGCCCGGAAGACGAGGCGCCTCGGACCCCGTTGGGGCTGGTGGGCCGAGCCCCGGAAGCAACGATAGCTCAAGAATGCGACCTACGATTGACTATCGTAGGTCGATGCCCTATCAGCGTCGCATGCGGTCATTCGCGGATGCAACCAAAGTACTGGGCCAACTCGAGCTGAAGCTGATGCGGGTCCTCTGGGACTCCAGGGAACCCCTCGCGGTGCGCGACGTCATACGGCTCATCGAGCCGACGGGATTGGCGTACACGACCGTGATGACGACGCTCGACCGGCTCTACAAGAAGGGCCTGCTAGTGCGGGACAAGTCCGGGACGGCGTTCGTTTATCGCGCGGCCATGGACCACGACAAGTATCAGCGCCAGATCGTGGCAGCTGCGGTCCAGCCGTTGCTGGAGTCCGCTGCGAGCCAAGGGGCGAGCTCGGTCCTCGCAGCCTTCGTGGAGGTCGCAGCCGGTGTCGACGAGCACCACCTCGATGAGCTCACCCGCCTCATCGCGGCCCGCCGGAAGAGGCGCTGATGCAGCTCGCGAGCCTCGTCGGATTCGGCCTGGTGTTCCTGGTCATCGCGTGGTCGTTGTCGATCGCGCTTAGGCTCTGCTTGTGGGCATCGCGCCCACGGCTGCAACGGCTCGGCGCCGCGGCCGAACGACGCGCTGTCGAGGCCGTTGTACTCCTCCCGCCCCTGTTCTCGGCGCTGGTCGCGGTCATCCTCACCCTACAGTCGCAGTTCGGCGCCGACCACTGCGAGCAGCACGTACATCACTTCCACCTCTGCCTGGAACATGGTGCCATCTGGATCGAGCAGAGCTGGGCTGCGATCGCAGCGATCATCGCGTTCACTATCGCGACTTGCCGCATCGTCATCCTGGCTGTGCGGGTGAGCCGTCAACAGCGCATCGTGGCCCGGCTACGCACCGTCTCGCAGCGCCGTGACGGCATCTGGTGGATAGACACAGACTACGCGCTGTGCTTCGTAAGCGGCTTCTTGCGGCCCGATGTCTATGTGTCACGCGGCGTCTGGGACGCGCTCGACGACGAGGAGCGCGCGGCGATGCTCGCTCACGAGCTCGGTCACGTGACCCACCGCGACGTGGCCCGGCGCCTCGCTGTAGATGTGCTGTTGCTCTTCGGTGCACCGTTCGGCTCGCGTCTGCTGGTGGCCTGGGAGTCTGCGACCGAACGCCTATGCGACGCGCGCGCGGTCGCCGCCACGGGCGACGGGGACTCGGTCGCGAGCGCGTTGGTGAAGGTCTGTCGTCTGCGCATTCGCGCAGGGTATGGGTCGGCGAGCTTCGCGGCGACACCGGACACCCTCAGTGAGCGGGTCAACGCCGTCCTCGCCAGCGAGCCGACCGGCGATCGCGCGGCCCTCCTGATGCTCGCCTTCATGGTCTCCGTCGTACTGGCCCTGGGCCTCATCGCCGCGATGATGGCCGAGGATCTGCACCACATTCTCGAGTCGCTCCTCCGCTGAGCCGGGAAAAAATCGTGGGCGGATAGGTCTACTATTGACAGTAGTAGATAGCGAAGCTAGCCTCCCACTCACGAGATGCGGGCGACCGATTCATCTGGTCCCCTTCGCTCACGGCTTCAGCCGGTCTGCCTGGTCCGCTCATGTCTGCCCGTGCAATTGCACACGCCGGGCAGTCATGCGGAATTCTGCGCTCAGGAAGCATGCGTAGACTCGGTCTACAGGGATTTCCATGTTCAAAGCCCCGAAGATTTTCTTCCTCGTTTGCCTTGGCGCGTTCGCCGGGCTCGGCGGCGTCGCTTGCGGAGAAGTGGCGAAGGCGGTGCCGGAAGAAGGCGCCAAGGCGGACTATGCGAAAGGGTCGCACGGAGGGCGCCTGCTCGGCGAGCCGGGCTTCCAGGTCGAGGTCACCATATATGAGCGCGGCGTGCCGCCCGTTTTCCGCGTCTATCCGCTCGCGGATGGCAAACCGATCGCGCCGGGGGACGTGCAGCTCAAGATCGACCTGCATCGACATGGCAATCGGGTGGACAACATCGGCTTCGCGCCGGAGGGCGACTACCTGCTCGGCGATAAGATCGTCGAGGAGCCGCACTCGTTCGAGGTCGACGTCTCCGCAACCTACAAGGGCACGACGCAGACGTGGAAATACGAGTCGTACGAGGGCCGCGTCGAGCTCACCGACGAGGCTGTGCGGACGTCACAGATCAAGCTCGAGACCGTCGGTCCCGCCAAGATGCGCAGCGTCACGGAGATGCCAGGTGAGGTCCGCCTCAACCCCGACAAGCTCGCCTACGTCGTACCCCGCCTGTCCGGAGTAATCCGCTCGGTCGCCAAGAACGAAGGCGATGAGGTCAAAGAGGGCGAGGTCATCGCGATGCTGGACAGCCGGGAACTGGCCGAGATGCGGCGGGAGGTGCGAGACGCGAGCCAGCTCACCGCGTTCGCCAAGACGGAGCTCGACCGCACGACCAAGCTCTGGAAGGACGGCATCGCGTCCGAGGCGAGCCACCTCGAGAAGGAGCGCCTCTATCGCGAAGCGGTGCTGAAGGCGCAGTCTGCGCGGCAGGTGCTTGCGGCGCTCAACACCGACAACGCGAGCTCGACCTTGTTCGAGCTGCGCGCCCCCTTCGACGGCGTCGTGATCGAGAAGAAAGTGGCGACCGGCCAGGCGGTGAAAGACGACGACACGCTCTTCATCATCGCAGACCTGTCGACCGTGTGGGTCGAGATCAACGTCTACGCGCACGACATCAACGCGGTGCAAGTCGGCCAGAAGGTCATCATCGAGGCGAAATCGATAGGCCTCAGCGCCGAGGGCACGATCTCGTACATGGGCGCCCTCGTCGGCCAGACGACACGCTCCGCGATGGCGCGCGTCGTGCTCCCGGACCCGGAACGGAAGTGGCGCGCGGGGACCTTCGTCGACGTCACAGTGGTCCGCGAAGAGTACACCGCGCCTATCGCCGTGAAGCGCGCCGGCCTCCAGAAGTTCCGCGACTGGGACGTAGTCTTCGTGCGCGCCGGCGACACGTTCGAAGCCCGGCCCCTGGAGCTTGGCCGCATTGATGGTGAATGGACCGAGGTCGTCTCGGGGCTCACCGCTGGCGAACGATACGCGTCGGACAACAGCTTCATCTTGAAGGCGGACGTCGGAAAGTCTGGGGCAAGTCACGACCACTAACGCGCCGGGCCCTCCGCCGCCACAGGAGATTGCATATGCTCGAACGGATCTTGAGATTCTCGATCCGCGCGCGGTGGCTCATCATGGGCTTTACGCTCGCGGTCGCCATTGTCGGCCTCTATTCCTATCAGCAGCTACCGATCGATGCTGTCCCGGACATCACCAACGTCCAGGTGCAGATCAACACCGAAGCGCCCGGGTTCACCCCGTACGAAGTCGAACAGCGCATCACCTTTCCTATCGAGACCGTGATGGCCGGCTTGCCCAAGCTGAGCTTCACCCGCTCGATTTCGCGATACGGCCTGAGTCAGGTGACGGTGGTATTTGACGACGGCACCGATATCTACTTTGCGCGGCAATTGATCAACGAGCGGATTCAGAACGTCCGCAATCAAATGCCATCGGGGCTGACTCCTACGATGGGCCCCATCGCGACAGGTCTCGGCGAGATCTTCCTGTGGACCGTGGAGGCGCAGCCGGGCGCCAAGAAGGCGGACGGCACGGCCTATACGCCGGCCGACATCCGCACCATCCAGGATTGGATCGTGCGTCCGCAGATGCGGAACCTGAAGGGCGTGGCCGACGTCAATACCATCGGCGGCTACACGAAACAGTTCCACGTCACACCCGACCCGAAGCGCCTGGTTGCCTACAAGACGACCTTCGATGCGGTGATCGACGCGCTTTCGAACAACAACGCGAATGTTGGCGCGGGCTATATCGAGCACGCCGGTGAACAGTACCTCGTACGTGTACCAGGGCAGGTTGCGACGATCGAGGAGATCGAGAGCATCGTCGTGGGCAACGACGACGGCATCCCCATTCGGGTGCGCGACGTGGCCAAAGTCGACCTTGGTCAGGAGCTGCGGACCGGCGCCGCGACGCGCGACGGCGAGGAGGTCGTGCTCGGAACGGTGTTCATGCTCGTCGACGAGAACAGCCGCGAGGTTGCCAAGCTCGCGGCCGAGAAGCTCAACGAGATCAACCGCACGTTGCCCCCAGGGGTCGAGGCCAAACCCGTGTACGACCGCACGACGCTCGTCGACGCGGCGGTGTCGACGGTCACGACCAACCTCGTCGAGGGTGCCCTGTTCGTCATGGCGATCCTCTTTCTGTTCCTTGGCAACTTCCGCGCGGCGATCATCACCGCGATGGTCATCCCGCTGTCCATGCTCTTCACGATCACGGGCATGGTGTCGAACAACATCAGCGGCAATCTCTTGAGCCTCGGCGCCCTCGACTTCGGCATCATCGTCGACGGCGCGGTCATCATCGTCGAGAACTGCATCCGGAGACTGGCCGAGGAGCAACACCGATTAGGCCGGGTGCTCACGACCAAGGAGCGGATGGCGGTCGTGTTCGAGGCCGCCAAGGAGGTCCGCCGCGCGACCATGTTTGGCGAGCTCATCATCATGGTGGTCTACCTGCCGATCCTCACGCTCAGCGGCATCGAAGGCAAGATGTTCCACCCGATGGCCTTCACGGTCATCGCGGCCCTGCTGGGCGCCATGATCTTGTCGGTGACGTTCGTGCCGGCCGCTGTGGCAATGCTCCTACGTGGCAAGATCTCGGAGAAGGAGAACATCCTGATGCGACTCGCCAAGCGCCTCTACACGCCGACCTTGCGCCTCGCGTTGAAGATGAAGACCCTGGTCGTCGCGGGCGCGGTGGGGCTCGTCGTACTGACTGGCTTTCTCACCTCGCGCATGGGCAGCGAGTTCCTGCCGAGCCTCGATGAAGGCGACCTGCTGGTGCACGCGCTGCGCATCCCGGGCACGAGCCTGAGCCAAGCGATCCAGATGCAGCACAGCCTCGAGGAGCGCATCAAGTCGTTCCCCGAGGTCAACTACGTCTTCGCCAAGATCGGCACGGCCGAGATCGCGACGGATCCGATGCCGCCGAGCGTCGCCGACGTGTACGTGATGATGAAGCCACGCGACGACTGGCCAGACCCCAAACGCCTCAAGACCGAGCTGGTCGGCGAGATCGAGAAGGCCGTACGCGCCCTGCCCGGCAACAACTACGAGTTCACGCAGCCGATCCAGATGCGCTTCAACGAGCTCATCGCGGGCGTGCGCGCCGACGTCGCGGTGAAGCTGTTCGGCGACGACCTCGAGGTGTTAGCGGACACTGGCAAGGAGGTCGAGGCGATCCTGAAGCAGATCCCCGGCGCGTCCGACGTCAAGATGGAGCAGGTCACCGGCCTGCCGGTCCTCACGTTCGACCTCAAGTATGCCGAGATGGCGCGCTACGGGCTCAACGCGAAGGACGTGCAGGAGCTCGTGTCGGTCGCGATCGGCGGGAAGGTGGCGGGGCAGGTCTACGAGGGCGACCGGAGCTTTGACATCATCGTGCGCCTGGCCCCCGACCTGCGGGGTGACATGCAGGGTTTCGCATCGCTACCGGTGCCTTTGCCGGGGCGACCCGGCGACTTCATCACGCTCGGCCAGGTGGCCTCTTACGAGGTCACCACCGGCCCGAACCAGGTAAGCCGCGAGAACGGCAAGCGCCACATCATCGTCAGCGCGAACGTGCGCGGGCGAGACATCGGGTCCTTCGTGAAGGAGGCCGAACAGCGCATGGAGTCGGTCGAGATCCCAACCGGCTACTGGATGAGCTGGGGCGGCCAGTTCGAGCACCTCATGTCCGCAACGGCACGCCTCCAGCTCGTCGTGCCGGTGGCGCTGCTCCTCATCTTCCTGCTGTTGTACACGACGTTCCGCAGCGTCAAGCACTCGCTCCTGGTGTTCACGGGCGTGCCGCTTGCGTTGACGGGAGGCATCCTCGCGCTGTGGCTCCGTGACATCCCGCTGTCCATCTCGGCGGCGGTCGGGTTCATCGCGTTGTCAGGCGTCGCAGTGTTGAACGGCCTCGTGATGATCTCGTTCATCAACCAGCTCCGCGAGGAGGGCCGCAGCCTGGACGACGCAATCACCGAAGGCGCCATCACCCGCCTGAGGCCCGTGCTGATGACCGCGATGGTGGCGTCGCTCGGCTTCGTGCCGATGGCGCTCGCGGTCGGCACCGGGGCCGAAGTGCAGCGGCCGCTCGCGACCGTGGTCATCGGCGGCATCTTGTCGTCGACTGTACTCACGCTGGTTGTGCTGCCGGTCCTCTATCGCCTTTTCCACCGCGACAAGGGAGTTGCGGCGCCGACAGGAGTCCATGATGAGTAAGGGACGCTGCATGAGGATCGTCTTCGGTCTCGTCGTGACCATGCTCTGGCTTTTGCCGGTGCGCGCGGCGGAGCCGACCGGGCCGATGTCGCTCGAGGCCGCGCGGTCGATGATGCTGGCCACACACCCGGCGTTGGTGCGGCTGCGCGCCCAGGTGCGGGCGTCAGAAGCACGGGCGGACCAGATCGCGACGGCGTTGAACCCGACGTTGGCAGGCGAACTCGACGCCCGGGTCGGCGCGCTGCCACAGCGTGGTTTTGACGGCCCTGAGAGCTCGGTGCTGGCCGGGGTCGGGGGCGCCTGGACCATCACCGACTTCGGGCGCACCAGCGCCCAGGTCCGGGCCGCGCGTCAGGGGGCTCTTGCCGACGAGGCGACGATCGACGCCGTAGCCCTGGACCTGCTCGCTGCTGTGGACGAAGCGTACTGGATTGCCAAGGCGCAGGCCGAGTTGGTGGATGTGGCAAAGGCCAACCTCGCCGCCGAGAAGCGTCACCGCGAAGAGGCCGAGCGCTTCGTCACGGCGGGTGAACGCGCGGAGATCGACGTTGCCCGGTCACGTACGCTAGAGGCGCGCGCGACGGCGGAGCTCACGCGAGCTGAGACAGCGGCGCGTCAGGCGCTGGTCGCGCTCGGGCGGGCGATCGGGGTGTTGTCGCCGCCCGTCGGGGTGCACGGCGATTGGTCGGCCCCCGTCGCGGACGAGAGCGCGAGTGCCGAGGCCCTGGGCCGACGCGCGTACGAAGGGCGCGCCGAGGTCGTCGCCCATCGACGCCGCGTAAACGCGGCCGAGGCGGCGCTTGCCGCGGCCGACAAGGGCCAGCTCCCGTACCTCGGCACCGATGCGCGAATCGGGGTCGGCAGCTACGGCCTCGAGGAGTGGCAGCCGCTCTGGCAGGTCGGAGTGACGTTGACCTGGCCGTTTTACGACGGTGGCCGGACGAGCGCGGCGATTGCTGCGGCGCGGGCCGATCTCGAGGCCACAAAGACGGTGCTACGCGAGCTCGAGGTGTCGATCCATGCCGAAGTGAGCGCTGCTATCCAAGGGATCGCGTCGGCCAAGTCGGAGATCGCAGCGGCGGCGACGGTACGGGACGCTGGTGTCGTCGAGCTGCGCCTCGCCGAGCAGCGGTGGAAGCAGGGACTCGGCACGGGCATCGAGCTCGCAGACGCGCAGACACGTTTGGCCGTGGCAACCGCCGATATGACGCGCGCCGAGCTGTCGTTGGCGCTATCGCGGGCGGGCTTGACACGGGCGCTGGGGCTGTCCGCCGACGTGACGCAATGAGCGACGTCGGTGTTGCCTTGCTGCTGCCGCTCCAACGCCCGGTCGGGACCGCGCGCGTTGTGCAGTCTTCGGTGGGCTACTTCGGCACGAGGTCCTTGAAGCCGGTCAGAGCGCTGGGCAAGCTCGAAGCGGCCGTCATGGAGCACCTTTGGAAGGTGACCGACGGCGAAGCCAAAGCAGTACATCGAGAGTTGCGCCAGGCTCGCGGCATAACGCTCAACACCGTCCAATCGACTCTCAGACGCCTGTTCGACAAGCGCTTGCTCGAGCGGGAAAAGATCAGCCACGCGTACGTCTACCGTCCTCGCCTCTCGCGCCATGACTTCCTTCGGGAGCTGCTCGACCACCTTATCGGCGACCTCCTGCGACGGGAGACCGACCTAGTCGTGAAGTTGTTCATCGACCTGACGATGCGTGCCGGGCCAGGTCACCTGACCGCGCTCGAGAACGCCATCGCCCACCAACGGGGGGCGTTATGATTTGGTCCGAGTCCGTGGCCGACACGGCCGAGGCCAGGGCATCAACCCATGCGGACGGCTGTGGCGGTGCGTCGCCGGTCCCCCTTTCCGCAAGGCTTACCACGCACCTGGCACGGCTGATGCTATCGCTGGAGCGTATGGCGTTGCCCGCAACCGCGGTCGACATCGCGAACCTGGATCGGCTTCTGCTCGAGCACCTCACCCATGAGCTGGCGGTCGGTGCCGAGCTGCCAACAAGCAGGACGGTGGCCCTATGGGCAGTGTGAGTTTCGCCGCGCTGATGACGCGGGAGCGTTGGATCGAGGTCGGCCGCATCGTGCTCTGCGGGGTGATGGTCCTCTTGTATTGGGCCGGTGTATTGCCGATTCATGGGCTCTACGCTGCTGTGGGCGTCGGCCTGTACCCGCTCGTCAAGAGCGGCGTCCTGCACCTCGTGCGTGAGAGGAAGGTCGGGACTGAGCTGTTCGTGACGATGGCGACGCTGGTCGCGCTATTCGGGGGCGAGGCGGTGGCGGGCGCGGTGCTGATGGTGATCATCCTCATCGCGGAGTTCGTGGCGGAGCTGAACACCGACCGGGCGCGCGCCTCGATCCAGGGGCTCATCGGCACGGTGCCGGCGACGGCGATCCTCCGCGAGAGCGGGGGCGACCGCACGGTCCCGGTGAGCGAGGTCAAGGTCGGCGACATAGTGCTCGTGCACGCGGGCGAGAAGCTCCCGGTCGACGGCGTCGTCACCGCCGGCGGCGGAGCGGTGGACGAGGCGCCGATCACGGGCGAGAGCGTGCCAAAGGACAAAGAGCCGGGTGCTGCGGTGTTCGCGGGGACGGTACTGGCGTCGGGCGCGCTCGACGTCCGTACCGAGAAGGTCGGCGCCGACACGACGTTCGCCCGCATCATCAAGCTCGTCGAAGAGGCGGTCGAATCGCAGGCGCCGGTGCAGCGGCTGGCGGACCGGGTGGCGGCCTGGCTCATCCCGGTCGTCATCATCTTCCTCATCGTCGTGTTCGCGGTGACCGGCGACGTGAGCAAGGTGGTAACGCTGATGATCTTCACCTCGCCCGCGGAGCTGGGGCTCGCGACCCCCATGGTGGTCATCGCAGCGATCGCGCGTGCTGCTAGGAACGGGATCCTGGTGAAGGGCGGCCTCTACCTCGAGTCGCTGGCGAAGGTCGACACCATCGTGTTCGACAAGACTGGCACGCTGACGGTCGGGCGGCCGATCGTCGAGCGAGTGGAGACGTTTGTTCCCGACCTCGACGAACGCGCCGTGTTGAGTCTCGCGGCGGCGGCCGACCGGCGCTCGGGCCATCCGCTCGCCAAGGCGGTGGTGGCTTACGCGGCGCAGCTCGACATCGTGGTGCCGGAGCCGAGCCAATTCGAGGTCATGCAGGGGCGCGGCGTTCGAGCGTTGGTCGATGGTGCGATGGTGCGTGTGGGCAACGCTGAACTGTTGTCCGAGATTGGCATTCCGTTGCCGCCCCATCTGGATGCGCCGAGTGCCACGACCGCATACGTCGCGGTAGAAGGACGGGCCGTAGGGCTCGTGCGCTTCGGCGACGCTGTCCGGCCAGGCGTGCGTGAAGCGATTTCTGAGCTGCGGCGAACCGGCGTAACCTACATCGCGATGCTCACGGGCGACAACGCTGCCACGGCGAACGCGCTCGCCGCACGCCTGGGTATCGACGAGGTCTTCGCCGAGCTCATGCCTGAGGAAAAGGTCGACGCCATCAAGAAGCTGCAGTCCCAGGGCCGCAAGGTCGCGATGGTCGGCGACGGCATCAACGACGCGCCGGCGCTAGCCCAGGCCGACATAGGAATCGCAATGGGTGACGGCGGCACGCAGGCGGCGATCGAAGCCGCGGACATCGCGCTGATGACCAACGACCTGTCACGCATCGTGGCCGGTCGCGCCATCGCGCGGCGCGCATACCGCACGATCAAGGAGAACCTATTCGTAGGCGTCGGGGTGGTGCATGTGCTCGGCATCACGGCGGCGCTACTCGGCTGGATCGGTCCCATCGAGGCTGCGCTAATCCACCTCGGACCCGACGTCCTGGTCTTCGTCAACTCTGTGAAGCTCCTGCGCGTTCGGATCCCCGGCGCGGTGTGACTGCCCTTGATGTGTGGAGCTGTCCTATGACTCTCGTCTTCCGCTCGTTCGTGCCCGTGCTCCTCATGGCTGCGCTCCTCCCTGCTTATATCGAAGACGGAAGTCCGAGCGACGCCGTGCATGGGCACTGCGAGCTCATCTGAATCTGACTTTCAAGCGGTCCTGGGCGCGGCGACCCAGGACGCCAGTCCGGCAATACGAAGGGTGTGCATGAAATCGAAGGATCACAATTGCGTTGGCGCGGGGGCGACGTTTGCCTGCCCACGCCCGTGGCTCATCGCCGCGATGGCCCTGGGCGTCGCGCTGGTCGCCTCGTTCGCCCCCCTCGATGCGCTCGCGCACGGCGTCGCCGAAGGTGACAAGGGCTACATCCAGGAGACCGCCGGGGTGCGGCTCGTCGGGTTCGCGTACCTCGGCGCGAAGCACATGGTCACCGGCTATGACCACCTGCTGTTCCTCTTCGGTGTCATCTTCTTCCTCTATCGCATCCGGGACATCGGGATCTACGTGACGCTGTTCGCCGTCGGGCACTCGGCGACGTTGCTCCTCGGGGTGCTCACCGAGGTCAGCGTCAACGGCTACCTCATCGACGCCATCATCGGGTTGTCCGTGGTCTACAAGGCGCTCGACAACCTCGGGGCCTTCAAGCGCTGGTTCGGAGTGCAGCCCAACACCAAGGTCGCAACCCTGGTCTTCGGGCTCTTCCACGGCTTTGGGCTCGCGACCAAGATCATCGACTTCGAGATCTCGCCCGACGGCCTGGTTCCAAACCTCATCGCCTTCAATGTCGGCGTCGAGATCGGACAAATCCTGGCGCTCTGCGCGATCCTCATCGCCATGAGCTTCTGGCGTCGCACGGCCTCGTTCGGGCGGCACTCGTACCGGGCCAACGTGTGGCTGATGACGGCCGGCTTCATGCTCATGGGCTATCAGCTCGTCGGGCTCTTCCTCAGTAACGCGGGACAAGGCACATGAACGAACAAGCACCTCGAATCGACACCCTGCCCCCAACGCGCAAGCTCTTGCGCTCGACGGGCATCGCGCTCCTCGTCGCAGCTCTCTTGCTGGTGGTCATCGTCCTGCCCGCCGAGTACGGCATCGACCCGACGCGCATCGGCGGCCTGCTCGGGCTCACCGAGATGGGTGAAATCAAGACCTCGCTCGAGGCCGAGTCGCAGTTGGCGCCACCGCCTTGCACTCCGGTCGCCTGCGCTCCGGCGCCCGCGCCAGCGCCAGCGGCCAACGCGCCGGTGCCTGCTGCGCCGGTCGCCAACGCGCCGCCCCCCGCGCCGGCCGACGCAGCCAAGGGTCGCAACGATGTGACGGTCGTCACGCTCGAGCCGGGCGCGAGCACGGAGGTCAAGCTGGCCATGAAGGAGGGCGCGCGTGTGACCTTCGATTGGTCGAGCGACAGCGGCGGCGTGAACTTCGACCTGCACGCCGACAATCCTGCCGGCGGCTTCCAGAGCTACAAGAAGGGGGTTGGCGCGGCAACGGACAATGGCGAGCTCGTCGCCGCCTTCGATGGCAACCACGGATGGTATTGGCGCAACCGGACCGATGCGGCGGTCACGATCACGCTCACGACCACCGGCGACTACCAGGGCGTCGTGCGGTCCCCATGAGCCGTGGTCACATCGTGTGCTGCCTGCTCGCGTCGATCGTGGCGAGTGGGTGCGACGGCGAAACGAGCCGTGAGCTGGTCTGCGACGAACCGGTCGACGGCAGCTCACGCATGCTCGTCGACCACAACCTGTGGCGCCTCGCGACGCCTGCCGACGACCCGTGGCGCACGTTCAGGCCGGGCGACGACATCGCATGCCCGGACGGTTCACGCCTGACCGAAGACTTCGCTGGCATATACGCCTACGCGATCCTGACGGGCGCGTGTCCGTACACCACGATCGTGCAAGAGACGGTCGCTGACGCGTGCCAGGGCCAAAACCTGTACGTGTGGATGTGGAACTACGCGCTCACCGCGCCGGAAGGCTCGACCGCCTATCTGGGGGTGCAGATCGGCGACCAGGAAATCTGGTCCGAGACCCGCGCCATCCCTGGCCCGTCGGCGCTCGTGGCCAAGCGCATCGCGCTTCCCCGCGACGTGCCCAAGGGGACGCCTATCTACTTCCATGTGCGCAATCACGGGGCGAACAGCTACGAGCTTCTGGAGCTTTCAATCGTCGCCGACGAGCCGACCGAACCATGAACGCTGAGCCGCGGTGCGGACGGCGTGACGGACCCAACGAACATTGGGCCTCGCCACCCAGCAGTCCAGGGCCGCGCAATCGAGATGTTGCAAGCTTACCTGCCCGAGCCAGAGCCGCGCGCAGTCGTGCAACGTCAAGTGCGGACCGGGCGCGGACCATCAGCGCCACAACATGACGCCCGCGGTCCAGCCGTTGCTCGAGTCCGCGGCGAGCCGAGATGCGAGCTCTCGGTTTGCAGATCCTAGCAGAGCAATGATGTAGCACTTGCAAGACGAATGCTCTTGCAACTGTGTCTTGACTTCGATTCGAGCGGATGCGATTGGTGTCCATGATGATCGACGGCCATCACCGGCGTGGGTACACCGCCATCCACTTCATGAGCAAAGCGAAGCACTTGCTGCTTGGTCTACTCGGCGTTTCGCTCTTTCCCTTGTCCGCAACTGCAGCTGAGCCTGAGCCCACTACCGATGTCCCTGCTCTGCAAGACAACCGAACGCAGGTGACCGGGCCGGGTGGGCCGACGACAAGAGCGCCGTCGGTCTTCCAGCTCGATCGCGAACTGCTCGACCTGACGCCCGACGCAAACGTCGGCCGCATGCTGCTGAAGGCGCCGGGCATTTACGTTTCGCGGCCCGAGGGCGATGCCGTGGCTCACGAGGTCAACTTGCGTGGCTTCGACGCCAAGCACGGACAGGACATCGCGTTCACCCTCGGTCCGATCCCTTTGAACGCCCCGTCGCACGTGCACGGGCAGGGTTACGCCGACCTCAACTTCCTCATCCCGGAGCTGGTTCGGACGGTGCGCGTTACCGCGGGCGTCTATGACCCCCGCCAAGGCGACTTCGCCGTCGCTGGCAGCGTCGACTTCGATCTCGGCCTCGAGCAACGTGGCGTGCGTGCAGAGTTGGGGCTTGGCTCGTTCGGCGCCCAGCGAGTGCTGCTGCTCTGGGGTCCGGACGGCGAGCCGGAAGATACCTTTGCAGGTGTCGACCTGCGCTCGAGCACCGGCTTCGGTGAAAACCGCGGCGCCGCGTCGGGCAGCGCTATGGGCAGGGTCGCGATCGAGCTCGGCGAACGCTGGCGTCTAGTCACCTTCGTGTCCGCAGCGGCTGCGCGGTCAAACCTGGCCGGGATCCTGCGGCGGGCGGACATCGACGCCGAGCGCGTCGGCTTCTACGACAGCTACGGTGCCCCCACCGCCAACGCCCAGTCGGCCGGCACCAGTCAAGCGCGTTTGGCCGTGCAGCTCACGCGTCGTGGCGAAGGCGGAGCGCAAACGGAGCTGGCCTTGTGGGGGCTTTGGTCGAGCTTTCGGCTTCGGTCGAACTACACGGGCTTCGTCGAACGCTCGCGTACGAACCCCGACTGGATCGGCCGGGGTGATCTGGTCGAGCAGTTCAACAGCGACAACGGGGTGGGAGCTGCGCTGTCTCATAGGCTATCGCGCTGGGAGCCATTGCCGTGTGTGTTGGTCGGGCTCGAGGTCGGCTTGGGCCTGCGCCACGATCGCATTGAGCAAACGCTCAACCTGCTTTCCGCTCCTCAGAACGAGACCTGGGACGAGCGGGTCGCCGCAGTCGTCCTGGCTACGCAGCTCGACGCCTGGCTCGACAGCCGCCTTCGCCTCGGCTCGGCCTTTGACCTGAGGGCGGGCCTGCGTGTCGACGCGCTCGCCTACGACGTCGATGACGCACTCGGCAACTTCATCCCGTCGTTCGCGCGTGAAAGCCACATCGTCGGTTTTCGGCGGAACGCCCTCGGCATCGCAGTCGGCCCCCGGGCAAGCGCGACCTGGCATGCGGCTGACTGGCTCGACGTCATCGCCGCCTACGGACGCGGCTATCGCTCTCCGCAGGCGCGCCAGCTAGAGGAGGGCGAGAATGCGCCGTTCGCGACCGTCGACTCGATGGAGACCGGCGTGAAGCTCCGCTCGCTCGATGAGGGTGAGGTCGTGAGTGCGACGTTATCAGCCTATCGGACCGTGCTCTCCGAAGACCTGGCGTTCGACCCGGGCGAGAGCCGCCTCGAGCGTATCGGACCCACCACCCGGATGGGCGTGGCGACGCAGGTCGTCTTGCGGCCGTGGACCTGGGCGCTGGTCTCGGCCTCACTCACCTATGTTCATGCTCGGCTCGACGCGCCGCCCCCTGCTACCGCCGAAGACCCGGCGCCCCCATACACCGCGGGTGAGCTCTTGCCGTACGTCCCGCCTGTGGTCGTACGCGTCGACGCCGGCGTGAACGGCGCTATCGAGGCCTGGGGCAAGCCCCTGACGGGTCGACTCGGGCTGGGCTTCTCGTACCTGTCGTCACGCCCATTGCCGTTCGGGGCCCGCGCCTCGCCCGTCGCGCTGGCCGACGTATCGGGCAGCCTGCGCTGGCGTGACATCGAAGTCGGGCTCGACATCACGAACATCACCGATTTGCGCTACGCGGCCTCGGAGTACTCGTTCGTGTCCGATTGGCAGACCGAGGCGATTCCCTCGCGTGTGCCGTCGCGTCACCTGGCGGCCGGTTCACCGCGCTCGTTCACGTTGCGGATCGGGGTGACGTTGTGAGGACGGCGCGACTCATCTGTTGTGCGATGCTTTGGGTCGGCTCCGCGTGCGGCGACACCGGCCAGGTGGACGTGATCTACCCGATCGTCGCGACCACGCTGAACGTCGGCACCTTCGAGGTCGATGGCTGGACGATCGTGCTCGATGAGGCCGTCGTGGCCTTCGGGCCGCTCTACCTCTGCGCGACCCGAGCCGCCTCGGCGTCCTTGTGCCCGGCTGCGGTCGCCGAGTGGCGCGAGGTCGCGACGGTCGACCTATTGGCCCGTGCCCCAGTGCCGCTCGGTGAGGTCGTCGGAGTGAGCGGCAGCGTCGGCTCGGCGACCTGGGACTATGGGATCCGTTGGCCCACCACGCAGGGCTCGCCGGTCGTCACGGAGGCCGCGCCCAACGGCCACTCGGCGGTCTTCGCCGGGCGCGCCGAGCTGGGCAATACCGCCTTCGACTTCACGCTCGACATCGATGTGGTGCCGGCCCTGCGAGGCAGCCTTGCCGTGCAGGGGGTGCCCGCCGAGGCCACGATTGAGGACTCGGGTTGGGTGTTGGAGGTGGAGTTCGACTTGGCCGCCTGGTGGCAGGGCGTCGACTTCGATGCCCTGGCCGAGCGGGGCGAGGCGATGTTGGTACTGGCGCCCGACGGTCGGGACGCCAACGCCGTCATCATCGCGATGACGGCAAACGCGCGGCCCGTGCTGCGCTGGAAGAGGCGCTGAGCTGCCGCTCAGCGGCCCTGGAGAAAAGCGATGCGAGTCTGGAACCAGAGAACGTGGGTGAGCATGTGTGCGTCAGTGTTCGTGCTCGGGGCGTGCGATGACGACGGCGGCGACAGCGGCACCGTGCAGGTCTTTGCCGAGGCGGAGGACTCGATTCCATTGGGGCTGCTCCCTGGAACGGGCGACGAGGACATCGTGGATGGCTGGACGGTCACCTATGACGCGTTCTTGATCTCCCTCGGCGATTTCCGCGCAAGCCGCTCAGCCGATCCTAGCGACGTTCTCGCCGACACCGGGGCATCGATCGTCGACCTGCGCAACCTTCCAAGCGGTGGGGTCGTGCTCGCTCGGTTCGAAGACGTTACGGCGACCCGCTGGGACAAGGTTGGATACAGCATCTTGCGCGCCGAGGCGGGCATGTCCAAGGCCGAGGGTCTGAGCCAATCCGACTATGACTTCATGGTCGCAAACAGCTACTCCGTCTACGTCCGCGGTGTCATGACCAACCCCACGGGTCAATCGTGCCTGCCGACGGCGCCGACCGACTGCGTGCCGGCGACAGAGATTCGCTTCGAGTTGCCTTTGCGGGCTGCGACGCGCTTCGACGACTGCGCCCCCGAGGAGGGTGACGCGGGCTTCGCCGTTCCAACGGGGGGCACCGCGCAGGTGAAGCCGACGATCCACGGCGACCATTGGTTCTTCAACAACATCACGCAGGGTCAAGAGATCACCGTGCGGCGCGCACAGTGGATCGCCAACGCCGACCTCGACCGTGACGGTGACGTGGGCCTAGAAGAGCTGGCGCAATCCGAGGCGGCCGACCTGTTCCCGGCCGCGCTCTACAATTTGTCGGGCGCGCTCATCCCGATTGCCACTGGCGCCGACTTCATTAACGCGCAAGCCCACACGCTCGGCGACTTCCAAGGCGAAGGCGAGTGCCCTACGCGCACGATTATCGACGAATAACGAAGGCCAGAGCGGGCCGGGGGCCAAAGGGCGCACGCGCTCCCAAGCCATCGCCGATGAACGGCTGGGCTCGAACGAGCTCCTCGGATGCGTCATGGCCGCAAGAGCATCTCAGTTCGCTCCAATGGCTTAGAGACGCGTGGCGACAAGAGACCCCCGAGTCGTCCAGCAAGCCATTTTTGCCTTCATGAGTAAGTCAAATCGGCGCCCCAACCGAGGCGACTGCTCGCAGGTCGCAGGGTCCTGCAGAACGTGCGCTTCCTCGCTCGTTGAGCGGTGCTCCATATTCGCAGATGGGGGCCGTGCGATGGCCCGAAGTGGTGAGAGACCGACGTCGAACGGAACGGGAACGCGGGGCGGCAGCTCGGAGTGGCTTCGGAGTGCGGCGACGGCAGGGGAGCGGAGGGCTGTACCGAGCGGAAGTGTGGAGTGGTGGAAGTGTGAAGTGGTTGAAGTCCGGAGAGTGTGGAATGCAGGGGCCAGACAACGTCCTGCGCATGAGCTGCGCGGCCGATCAATCGCGATGGGGCTGATAGGCCCCATCGCGATTAGGCCGCGTCAGTTCGATGCGCTTGTTGTCTGGCCCCGTTCGTCAGTAAAACCGAAAGCTTGGACTGCTCCGCGCATTGTCAATCCGGTGGTGTCTGGCGCTATTGCCAGCTTACGGTGCTCGACTCAATTCAGGCCGGTTGCGGCGTTCCGTCTTCATCGGGCTTCGAGTTGGCGAAGTAGTCGATGAGCCCGGGGAAGAGGTCGACGATGCGGGGATCGAACTTCTCGGCGGCACGGACCGCGGTAAGAGCCTTGCGGAGGAGTACATGGGCTTCTGCGTCGAGCAGCAGATTTGCCTGGGCGAGCACCATCGCGACGTACTGAGCATCATTCACCGGCTCGTCGATGGCGTCGGCCATACGACCCGCGGTGGCAATATCGTCTGGAGTCGCGCCCTGAACGATGACGCGGGAGCCGACATTGCGCAGCGCCTCTGCAGTTTGCATTGCTACCAGGCCGACGCCTTTTCGAGCTTTGGGCAGCCGCCTCACTTCCTGTGGATTGAGTGTACCTGCGCGCTCTGGAACTGTGATCTCATCCGAAACGATTGCGGTCACGCTGCCTTGCTTGACTTCAGCCATTAGGTCCTCCGAGTTAGAGACAATCTTGTTGTACACAGCGGTCGCGAGGGGCGTCAAGCCGGCCTCCTCAACCTCCGGCATGGCTGCATCCACGGTGCCCAGGCTGTCGGTCCGGCGTCCGAGCCTGTCGGTCCGGCGACCGAGCCTGTCGGTCCGGCGACCGAGCCTGTCGGTCGGGCGACCGAGCCTGTCGGTCCGGCGACCGAGCCTGTCGGTCACTGCAACCGAGCCTGTCGGTCACTGCAACCGAGGCTGTCGGTCTCGGGGACCGAGCCTGTCCGTCTCGCGACCGAGCCCGTCGGTTCCAGGGACCGAGCCCATCGGTTCCAGCGACCGAGCATGTCGGCGCCAGCGACCGATAGGACGGCGACCGGCGTCGTTCGAGAGGAGCCGCACCCGAAGGCTTGAAGCGGCGCGAACGCCGACCCAGACCCGGGAGAGCGGCCTCTCGGAAGGGGGTGTGGGTGCGACGTGAAACGTCGAAGGTCAGGCGCACTAAACGACCCACCTGGCACGATGACGAGGCTTTCGGTGGGGGTTGAGGTGTTGACGTCTTCGGCCGCCATAGCTTAAATGGGAGTATCTCCAACCGGAGTACCTATGACCGTTGCTGAGACGATCGCCCTCTGTAGTGCCGGTATTGGCCTGTTGACCTTCGCATTCAACTTCGCGAAATTCTGGGCGGGCGATTCGCTCGCCAAAGCGAGGAGGATATTCCTCGTTTTTGGGGCCGTATGCCTTCTTGGGGGAGTTGGGGGCCTCGTATACTTCCTGGTAGCGCGGGAAGCTCCGTTGCCCGAGAAGATAGTACTTGTTCACTACCCGGGTTGGCTAAACCCGTACGGGCAGAATCGCGATGACGCCGTCCTCGACGTGGCAGCGCCAAAGTATGACGAGCAAGGCACTTATGTCGAAGAGTTTTCGAAGCTAATCGACGTATTCGTCCCGAGTAGCGGCGCCTACGGGAAACTAATCGAGGCTGGACCCGCATCGTTCGGGGACAACTTCGATTGCTTCATCCCCAAGCGCGAAGTAAAGGAGCTTGGTGCCGAGTACCAGCCGTTGCTGCTGATAGCCAAGACTTGCACATGGGCGAAGGATATCTCGGCGGTAGCTGCAGAGAAGCGAACGGAGGTGTTGCGCAAACATCTGGTCAGTTTGAAGCCCGCCCCCTACGCAACTTTCCTAGGCCAGCTATTGTTTGTCGACCTGCAATCAGCGTCTGGATTCATTGCGCCGGTTAGAGCCCTAGGGCTGGAAGGCAAACTGGGAGATGTTCGATGCGCCGGGTCCCACAAAGCGGCTTTGGAGTTCCTGCTCACATCCAACAAGTGTGTCATGGTGGCCAGCAACGATGATGCGATCGGACGTCTGATTGCGGACGGTGGTGCCAAGGTACGCGACAAAGCAATAGAGGTGCCCATAGGAAAGAGGCTTCCGCGGTCGCCTGTATGCGTAAACAAAAGATGGACCGAACCCAAAGGATTGCTAAAGCGGCTGGTCGGCATCAGCGAAGTCGAGCCTATTGAGAATGATGGATACGCGGACTTCTACAAAACGCAGATGAAGCCGGTTCTCGAGGCGAGTAAAAAGGCAAGATGCTCGCTTCTAGCTCCAAACTAGTGATGCTCGAATCGGGGCCGTTGGAACTCCCCCTGCGCTGCGTTTCCCTGCGGCCTGTCTCAATATCGATGTTGTCTGGCCTCGATGCTAGCGGACTGGCACGATTGGCTGGGAGCCCCGCGAGGCGCGGTTGCCAGCAAATCGAACCTGGACGCAGCACGAAAGGGGCGACGCGAAGCGGCGGCCCTTTCCACGCCGGGTGCGGTGTTGGCTAGACGGCGCACATCTACCTTGTGCACGCAGTAGCGGTGGACGGGGTGCAGTAGCGGCTGGACTGTATGCAGCGTGGAGCGATTGCAGTTCCTCGTGGAGTTAGGAGTCCTTTCGTCCTCGGCCCAATAGTGGCGAGCTCACCAGAAAGTCTCGCGCGAAAGTCGCCGCTGATGCTGCAGCAAAGGAATGCCAACCGTCATCCTTTGCCGAACTCCCATCGTCAGATATACCCCGAATCACCAAATGCTGAACCGGCTCAGGGTTTAGCCACATTGCGCGGGTAAAGCCATAGTCCTCCATTGCAATCGCCATAATCTTCCGGTGCGCGGAAGATATCTGGTCGCGTGCAAGAGCATCCGCGATGACCTTTTCCCCGGTGGCAATTACTCCTCGATGAACCTTAGACTTGACGCGTTTACTGTCAGGTCGCGCGACGGGAACCTTTCCCATCCACGCGTCCATGGCCGTCACGTGATTCAGAAGGATCGCATCGCCCGGCATCATCTCAGGCTGCGGCAAGACGCCATCTGAAGTGACCTTGGCATGCTCATAGTACCATATGCTCTTGCCAACTACGACATCTCCCAAGCGTGCTTTGGCAGGGTCGGTGGTAGCGGCTATACCGACCAGAAGTGCGAGCCGGGGACGCCAATCCCGCAGGACGTCTTTGGCGAGTGCCATAGCCTCGACCTGCCCCATATCCGACGGTTGAGCAGCAACGACTTCGTAGATCTGTCCCGACTCCGTCTCAAGACGTCCACGCCAATACCAGCGGCCATTCTTTGGTCGAGACTCGCGTTTCAAACCAAGAATCTCGCAGACCGCCAATCGCTCCACCTCAATCGCGGTGATGATGGCCACGTCAATCCGACGCGAGCTTCTCGTGCGGAGGGGAGCGGCCTGACTCGTCGCCTTTCTTCGGCGCGCGAAGAAGCGCAAAAGCAGAGCATCAACGTCGGACGTGTCGCGCAACTCGCCTGGCTGGAGTCTAAGTATGTCTGCTATGACCTTCTTGGCGGTCTCGCGGTCGTCGGTGTCTGTTACGGCCAGATCAAGCAACTCAAGTATCCGGTCATCGGACCAAGCAGCAGTAGCTCGCACACTGCCAAGCAAGTCCGCTATGCGGTACCGGTGAAACGCTCCCTCTGGAAAGACTTCTCGATCGCCGACCTCTTCTAATCGGAGGAGATGATCGTAAGCAACACCCACGGACTCTAGATCCGGGAGTGGTACTTTCTCGGTAACACCTAGGAGCTCAAAGCTACGATGGATATGATTGAACTCTGCACGGATAACGGCGAGGAAATCGCGACGATGAGGCCCGAAAACCACCACTTCGATCCGTCTCGCCTGATAGTCAGCGCGGATGAAAGCGGCGGTACCGGTGCCGGGCTCGAGCACAACAAGACCAGTTCTCCAAAGGCGGTCTCTGCGCACATAGGGATGAAGGCGCACGATCAGGCGCGGAATGACCGACCTTGGAACGACATCCTTGTAATCGTATCGGAGAACGGACGCCTCCTCCGAACCGACATCCAAGAGCGGCTCCTCGACGGGCAAAAGGTCAGGCACAAGAATCGATTCGTGGTCTACGTAATAACAGAGCTCGAACTTTCGCATGATCTCCAGGATAAACCCATGGCACCGCTGTGGATAGCCCGAGACCTCGTCGTCTCCGCTCTCCAAGCAATCGGAGATATCAGAAAGTTTCATAATACCGCCACTCACTGCTAGTAGAGGGGCTGTGAGTATTCGGTAGACTGCCCCGGTAAGCCAGTGAGGACTTAGCACGTGCGTATCAGCGAGCTTAAAGTCAGAGAAGTGGACGATAACTCCGAGGTCATTCAAGAACTGCGCAAGGGTTTTCTGGGCAGCGCTAGATGTGATGGATGCCTCACGGCAGAATTGCTCAAAGGCATTCTTGCCGAGAAAAGGAGCCTTAGACGCCTCTAGTTGCAACTTCACTGCAAGCCACGCGACTGGCCAACGAGTCCGAAGGAGTTCCACCTGTACGGCGGCCTTCGCAAGCTCTTGCCGTAGTTCTTCCAGTCCGCGGCCATCACGGCAGCTCGCCCGAATGAATGCGACGATGCTTGGATACTTCTGCAAAAGGAATCTTCGATTGACGTCGAATGCCGCATGCTCATCATACTTGTTCAGCACGACAATCGTTGGCGCGTCGCCCCCAAAACTTTGGACGTGTCGAAGCCAATATTCGGCCTGCTCTTCCTTGCGACCGTCCAAGACAATTACGTAGACGCTCCGTTTTGAGAGGAAGAACTGATGCGTAGCATGCATGATCTCCTGACCACCAAAATCCCACGTCCTCATCGAAACGTCTCGCCCCTCCGCAGTCCGCACCGCAAGCGACTTGATGTTGATGCCATGGGTCTGACGTTCATCTGGATTGAACGACTCTCCAGACAATCGGCGCAAAAGCGAAGTCTTTCCTGCACCGCCGTGTCCCACCATCAGGAGTTTCACTTCGTTCAGCTCTGCTGTGTCGCCTGACTGGGCATCGTAGTAGGCGCGCAATGCGGCGCGTCCTCGCGCAATGATCTCGATCGGCGGATCCGCGACAGCGCCGCCGATCACGATTCCAACAACCGAGTTTAGAATCCGCTCCCGAACTTCCGGTTCCTTCTGAAGGCGTTCGAACAGAAACGCCTCCTGAGCTCGGGGGGCGCGGCTCCTCGAACGTTGTGACTTCTTATCGCTCCGCTCGCTAAACTCACTATTGATCCAATCAAGCGAGCGCGAATAGTCCGGATGATGTTGACCAAGGTCAACCTGACCATCAACGAGCAGCGGCAAGTCGATGTCTAAAAGGTCCCTTGACAGGCGCCGAAAACCCCGCAACCAAAGGTACCGCAGTCGCCGCAATCCCGCGATGCCCGTCGGCATCTCAGCACCATGTGCGCTGATTACCAGCCTTTCTAGGTGGTGTTGTCCAAATAGCCATTTGTAGAATTCTTCGGCGAGGGGCTGCGGTTGTGTAGCCAACTTCAACCCCACGAGATGCCCTTGGGCATTCTGGGCGTATGCGAATCCGTGACCCGCAGGCACGATCGCCGCGAGATCAGTCAGCATGAGTTCGATATTCCCAAGGGCATCGACGGCTAACGAAATCTCACGAGCTAGGGGGCTTTCGACGGGCATGGCTGCTCCTGTACTTGGGCAGAGGCTGCAACACTTGCGCGTGGGCGTCAAGTCGGCATGCGCGCCACCATCTGGCGCGTTAGCATCCTCAGCAACTACGTAAGTGGGACGAGCAGTTGGAAACGGCAGTAGGTTGCGGATCGATGGGATGTGCTCGTAAAGCTGGAGGGGTAGGTTTGGTCCTGGACCGCTGGCGACTACGCAGGGGCCATCGAGACGGACCAAGGAAGCGCAGCGGATGAAGGTTACGCGGAGGGAGAGGCCAATCTGCTGGCGTTGCTCGTGCTCGCCGGAAGACGGCTTCCCCTCGGCCTGAGAGTCGCTCGCAAAGTGTAGCGACCTTGACCACGGCGGGCCAAGACCCGCCCGAGGAAGCCTTTAGGCGGGGAAGCAAGCTCGCCGATGCGAGGAGCACGACGGCACTGCGGAGCAAATGGAAATTGCGCCCGAGGGCCAAGTTCCGAGGCCTTTCGAAGCACGCGCGAACTGCGTCCGAGGAACGCAGAAGCAGCGTTGACTCTGGGAGCCGAAGAGGAGGTGATAGTTGGGCAGCCGGTCGGTTTTGGTGCGCGCGTCGTGGGGTTCCGGTGTACGCAAGGTAGATAATGAAGGGTTTGGAGCTGAGAGGCCGACCGGGCGCGACCAGTTCTGATTGCACAGGCCAGACAACGTCCTGCGCATGAGCTGCGCGGCCGATCAATCGCGATGGGGCTGATAGGCCCCATCGCGATTAGGCCGCGTCAGTTCGATGCGCTTGTTGTCCCCGCGAAGCCACGCGGGAGTTGGCGCAATGGAGGGAGAGAAGTGCTTGAGGTGATTGCGAGATTTGGGCCTTGAGAGGATGAAGAGCGGTTCCTGGCAGACCGCAGGTGGAGCCTGGCGAGGTGCGGGCGGATGCGGGCGAGGCGGGGTGCGGCGGGGTGGTGGGAGCGGGATTCGTGGCGGGGAGAAGTAGTTGACGCCAGGCAGCCGCCCTACCCTCCGGTGGCTCTAAGACTCCAAAAGGAGTGAGCCACGGGTCTCGGCGGGGCAAATCTCTACAAACGACATTCCGCACACGACAGCCACGGATGGCGAGTCCACCTCGAGATTGAACGATGGCGAGTCCACCCCGGGAATGAACGATGGCGAGTCCACCTCGAGAATGGACGAAAGCAAGCCCACCTCGAGAATGGAGGTGGTGCGTTCAACCCAGCCCCGAGAATCAACGATGGTGAGCGCCACCTGAGAATGGACGACAGTGAGTCCGAGCCAGAGCTCGCGCTCGTGAGGCCGCCCGAGAATGAGCGATGGCCAGTCCAACGCGGGGATGGAAGGTGGCTCTGCTACCGTACGAGTTCGGCGAGAAAGCGCGCGTGCTAACACCAAGTCTTCTCATCGTAAATTAGCACGCGCCCGATTCAACACGCACCGCGCTTCAACTGTTCGGCGAGTGCGCATCGGAGCCGAGCGACCGAGGGTCGGCAAGCGGACATCGGCGGGCACCGGGAGGATGAGACCGCACGAGTTCGGCGGGGAAGCAGGCGTGCTAACACCAAGTCTTCTCATCGTAAATTAGCACGGCCCCGATTCTACGAGGACCGCGCGCCAACTGTTCGGCGAGTGCGCATCGGAGACGGGCGACCGAGGGTCGGCAAGCTGACATCGGCGGGCACGGGGAGGATGAGACGGCACGAGTTCGGCGGGGAAGCAGGCGTGCTAACACCAAGTTTTCTCATCGTAAATTAGCACGCCCCCGATTCTACGAGGACGGCGCGCCAACTGTTCAGCGAGTGCGCATCGGAGCCGAGCGACCGAGGGTCGGCAAGCCGACATCGGCAGGTACCGGGAGGATGAGACCAAAGGAGTTCGGCGAGGAGGCACGCGTGCTAACACCAAGTCTTCTCATCGTAAATTAGCACGCCCCCCGATTCAACATGCACCCGAGTGGTTCGCCGAGGAAGTGCGCGACGCAGAGCCCCGAATCGAGATGTTCGTGCCAACACCAAGCCTTCTCATCGCAAAGTGGCCCGCGCGACTTGACGTGCGCTTCACGCTGAAGGTCTTCTCGCCGAAAGTGAGGCTCTTGGATTGTCGATCTTCAAGTCCACATCCGAGGTTGCGATCGAACCAGTCCGGCGGGGAAACATGCGTGCTAACACCAAGCCATCTCGTCGGAAATTAGCACGCCATCGATTCCGCGTCCGCTGCGTGCCCACTGCTCGGCGAGTGCGCAACGGAGCCGAATTGCCACATCCGAGAATGAACGACGGCGAGCCCAGTCCGAAGACCGATGGTGAATGGTGGTGAGTCGACCTCGAGAATGAACGACGGCGAGTCGAGCCCGAGGATGGATGATGGTGAGTCCAACCCGAGGACGGCTGATGGTGACTCGAGCCCGAGGACGGATGATGGTGAGTGCACCCCGAGGACAGATGATGGTGAGTCCACCCCGAGGACGGATGATGGTGAGTCCACCCCGAGGATGGATGATGGTGAGTCCAGCTGAGAGGGGAAGAGGCTACGCAGTCAATCCAGCTGCGAACGGAGCAGGCTTCGCGGGACAACGTCCTGCGCATGAGCTGCGCGGCCGATCAATCGCGATGGGGCTGATAGGCCCCATCGCGATTAGGCCGCGTCAGTTCGATGCGCTTGTTGTCCCGCGAAGCCGCGTTGGGTGAGAATGCGCGCTGAGGAAAGAGAAGGAGCGAGTGGGTGAGTCGCTGTGGCGTGTGGCCTCACGCGGGAGGGCAGTATTCGCACGCAGGGGGCGGAGGTTTGCACGCAGGGGGGCGGAGGTGCGCGCTCCGGCCAACGACAACGATAACTTTGGCGCGACACCGCTTCTCGATCACACAGTGGCGTTCTGGACACTCGCCACCGGACCGTTGGGGCGATACCCCGCCGCTACGCGAGCTCATGAGCGGGTACTCGGTGGCGAGCGCTCAAGGCTATGGTGGCAAGGAACAGGACCATGAACGCTAGCCAGGCAACGCCTGCCGCTACGTGCCACCCCTGAAATTCTGGCAGGTATTTGAAGTAGCGTGTCGGCATGCCGTAGAGCCCCAGAGCCAGGTCGAGTATCGTCGCAGCGACCAGGACCACGCCGGTTGCGATGTAGAGCCAGGCGGTTGCCCGCGAACGGTGCGTCGGCAGGCCCCACCATGCAAAGAAGACGAGCACTGGGCCCCCCAGAAGCCCATGTGCGATTCCCACCCCCCAGTACGAGTCAGAGAGGTGGACCGCGGAGTCGCGGAACACAAGGAAGAGCTTCGCGTACGTGGCGACCGCAACGAGCGAGAGGAGCACTATGGCAAGCCCAAGCATTGCAGTTGCGGATCCGCTTCGTTGGCTCGTCTGCAATCCCGCAACGGCTCTGGCCAGCAGTTCCCAAGCGAGGGCCACGGAAACCGGCGCTACAATCAAATAGATTCCGAGTTCGGATAGCGCGTTCACCGCTTCCGAGAGCCTGCTCCAATCATTGGACGGCCAGCCCGAGATCACAGCGACGGCACACGGTATCGCCCACACGATCGTGGCCAGAAGAGATGCGCACATTGCCACGAAGGAGACAGCTCGGACGGTGCTCGGCTGGCGAACTGCTCGCGTCACGATACTACCACCGTAGAACAATACGCTGAGGGTCATGAGGGGAACGCAGATGAGCCCGAGCGGGCTGTCGGAGTTCGCGACGAAAGCGACCGTTAGTGCCAAGGTTGCAGCGATATGGCAGGTCGCACCAGCTTTCAACAACAGGCTTCCTACTCGACCGGAACCGGAAACGACGGTCATCGACCTTGGGCCTTGATCGATGCCAATCGGTCGCAGACGGTGAGCAAGGCCAACGAGGGCGATTGGAAGAGGTAGGCATAGGCCAAAGTACGCCCAGAGCAGGTGGACACCGTGAATCCTACTGTAGAGCGCTCCATCGGGTTGAGATGACTCCGGAGTCAACAACTCGACGCGCAGATAGGCCCCAGTTCCGGCTGTTGCGATGGCCGCCACCGCAAGCAGAATGAGCTGAAGGCGAAGACTCCGCAGGGATTCAAGGTGGGTAGTCGACATTGAGCTTTGCTGAGTCCTACTTGACGGCCTGAGCGCGACAGGCGTGGAATATGTCCTTTGGCACCTGCGGTGGCAACTGAGTTCGCTGGATTCTGCTCTCTTATTGAGTGTGGTGATGGGCAACCACACGCGCGATACCGCTACGAGTGGAGTCGGGCCAGCGCACCGTGAGTCGAGACGAGCCATGCAGGTTCGCGCAGAGTTGGAGCCGCACAACTGCGAGAAGCGTCTGGGTCATAGACTGGGAGTGGAGGCGAGGGTCTCCAAATGCAAGTAGTCGAGCGCGACAACTGCGGTTGAGGCGGGGGCGTACAACCACGAATCGAGCCGAGGTAATACAAGCGCAAGTCGAGCTGGAACCGTACAACTGCAATTCGAGCTGCTGGCCGTACAACTGCGAGCAGAGCCGAGTCGGGGCCGTACTGCTGTGAGCAGAGCCGAGCCGGGGCCGTACTGCTGTGAGCGGAGCCGAGCCGAGAGCTGTACAACTACGAGGAGAGTGAAGCCGAGGGCGGTACAACTGCGAGTCGAGCCGAGGACGAGTGAAGGTAGGAGCGTCTAGGTGGACCGGCCGGTGAAGAGAGTAGAGCGGGCGCGGAGGAGGCTTCGCGGGACAACGGGTAGTTGGATGGCCCGTGCAGTCCGAACTGGTTGGCACTCGACCCGCCTCCGGCTCGTGAAGTCGAACCTGGGTCCGCCTTCCTCGCGCCCCCTGCGGGGTCACTTCGGAAGGCAACGACGCTCGGCCGACCCACGACTGGCGCCGCTCAATCTCGCATCCGCTCCAGTTTCCTCGTTTATCGGCCGGGCAGATCTCCGGCGCCCTTGGTGGTGGCGCATGACGGACGATAGAAAGGATCAAGGGCCATCGACGCGGACCTCGCGGCGCGAGTGCTGGTGGGAGTTGGACACGACCGTGACGACTCTTCCGCGTATGCTTTCGACGCGTACGAAACCAATCGAGCGTGAGTCGGCAGAAAAGTCTCTGTTATCACCCAAGAGGAATACCTCTCCGGCTGGGACCACCATCTCGGGCCAGTCAGGGTTTTGGTCCTTGTTGCCAAACGTCTGTAGCGGCCCGGAACTTTCTCTGGGCCAATCTCCTATCTTGGGTCCACCACAAGAATCAGCCGCTTGCTGCGCCACCCAGCCATGAACCCCTATGGTCTCGCGTTGTCCCTCGCAATTGCACTTATCTACCGGAGTGTCGTCACCCCTCGTATAGAGGTTGCAGAGCATCGGACCTTGTACCTCTGTTGGCAGTGGCGTGCCGTTTAGAACGATTCGACCATCGCGAATGCGGATGCGATCACCCGGAATAGCAATGATGCGGTGCACATACTCCCCCGGGCTCACCGCGTTCGGCCGAGTGTGATTATCGGGATCGTCCTTTGATACTTCATAAACGACAATTGCGCCTCGAAGCGGAGCGCCATCCAGCGGCTCAACCGAAACGCGATCCCCTACGAGCAGTGTCGGTTCCATCGATGCGCTCACGATCTTAATCGTGCGGCCGCCACAGCCCGGGCAGACAAAGGCAATAAGCAGGCAGAGTACGAGCCAGCAGAAGGTGCGATCGTAAGCGTCGGGTCTTGTAATCATGAGGTTTTGACTTCCTTGCCGTGCCAACTAACGAGGCATGCTGAGTTCTAGCGTGAAGGCGGACTCGACACCACTGAGATCTTTTCGGGGACGGCCAAGCGGTTTCGTTCGTCGCAGCCTCTGCTGGTAGGCCCCGAGGTACGTGGCAGGGGCCACGCGAAGCGTCGCCCCTGCCACTGCTCCCCAGAGCGCATGCCAATGGGCTGGCAGCCGTGCGATGCGCGGCCCCCAGCCTTCATGCTACTCTGCTCAGAACAAGGCCATCCAACACCCGGCTCGAACGGACGAAGCCTAATCGCGGCGCCCAGTGGGCGCCGCGATTGATCGGCTTCGCCGCTCAGCCGGAACGATGAGCGGACCAGTTGAACGGGTAGATGAGCGAGGCGAGCGGACGCGGAGCAGTGCTTGGCGGGACAACGTCCTGCGCATGAGCTGCGCGGCCGATCAATCGCGATGGGGCTGATAGGCCCCATCGCGATTAGGCCGCGTCAGTTCGATGCGCTTGTTGTCTGGCCCCGCGTGAAACACGTAGAGCCGAGGGCGTAGGGTGATCTCGACGCACCGCCGCGAGCCCGTTGCACCACGCAGCGGCACTACGGGGATGAGAGTTCAAGGGCTGGGGCGAGACGCGCTCTACGGTTGAACGCATTCGCCGTTCTTGATTCGCACTACGCCGGGGTCGTGGGATTCGTCGTCGGGTTGGTGGTGGCGACTGATGGAGGGGTCACGGGCATACCGCTGACATCGACTGGCACCTCGGGCGACAACTCGAGCCCACTCGCGCGTCGAACTGTCGGGCGGACGCGCTGGGCGAGATCGAGGCGACCGCCAAGCCGCAGGTAGCCCTCGAGGAGGGTCGCGCATGCCTGGTAGACATTGGTCCATTCGGCGGCAGCTGTGTCACGCACACCGAGCGAGTCCTGGAGTTCCTTGGCCTCGGAGGTGACCTGCGTCAAAGCGTCGGAGAGTGCCGTCTGCCCTTCTTCGAGATGATCGGCGGCGCCGGCAGTCGTGAACTCACCGAGCTTGCTTGCGTGCGTGCGGGGCTTCTCTCGGAGGAGCTTGACGGCGTTCTTCGACTGCTTGGCGAGCGCGTCCGGTGTGCCGGGCAGCTCGCCATCGAGACCAAACTCACGGGGCGCGCCCTCGCCGAACCGGCGCACGATTTGGAGCTTCACGTCGCTCCAGCGTTGGGCGAGGTCCGCATTCGCATCATCTCGGACCTTGCGGACCGGGGGATCATCGGCTTGTTCGGCCGCGTAGGCGCTTTCAGCCTTCTCGAGGGTGGTGTTGGCTACGCCCACCATCGAGGCGATTCCTGCGATGCTGGCCTTCAGCGTAGCCAGGGCCTGTTCGAACGGGAGATAGGCACTGACCATGCGGGTCGCACACGCCTGAAGTGCCGCTTCAGGAAAGCGCTCGGCCGTGATCTTGATCACCTCGCCGTTCTTGAGCTGGTTAGTGGTCTGAACGCTCATCGTCGATGTTGTCATCGGGCAACTCCACTGCTCGAGATTAGGATGCGGACTGGGCTTGTGAAACGCGCTGAAGGGACAGTAATCGAGGTCATATGGCTCCGCAAGGCTTGCCCCGGGAAGGAGGCGTCCGAGGTTGCAGACTCGGGTTCGCGGTACGGCGGGAGGCGTCTGAGGGTTGCCGGGAGGCTTGCGACGAGTCCGGAAGGTGTCCGAGGACGCTGGCTCGTGGTTCGGCCGGTCGGGATGGGGGCCGAGGCCGCCAGCACCTGCGGCTGAGTCCGGGGAAGGTTCGCGACGGCCGTCGCGGGACGTGGGGGCGGTCCGAATCGCGTCCTGGGAGCCTCGGAGGTCGTTAGAAGCGCTCCCGAACGGGTCCGAGAGCCCTCGGATGCCCTCGGGACCGCAAGTTGCTTGGTAAGTGCGCGACACTTCCTGGTTGTCACGGTCGATTCCTCGGGGCGCATCGTGCGCTCAGTTGCCTCAAAAAGTGTCCACAAAGGCGGGGGAACTCCACCATGCGTTTCGGCACCACATAGGATGGAAACGCAAGGCGCCGCGATCGGATCGCTGGCTCGCCCGGCTCCGGGCACCCCGCGCCAGCCTGCGTGCTGAGGATCCGACGTTTCCCCCTGACGCTACAGCTGAGCTCGTCCACTGGGCGGGAGTCACCGTCCCGGACAAATACTCTCGAGCGTGTCCCACCACATAGACAACGGTCTGGAACTTGGGTATGCACAACCGGCAACAAGGTGGGTTTTGGTGAACCATGGACTACATCGATGTGCTGATTATTACGGCAATACCTCTCGAGTACCGGGCTGTGCTCCGTGTAGACGATGGGGCATCGCCGGATTCTAAATGGACCGAGCAAGCGGGTCCGCTTAACCTGCCAATTTCGACCAGGGCGTTTCTCACAACCTCAGGTGAGTTGCTCCACGTAGGAGTTGTATGTGCGCCCAACATGGGCGAGGCCAACGCTGCCGCTGTCGCTACGGCTGCGTTTCTGCAGTCCGACATTCCGCCACGATGTCTCGCGATGTGCGGTGTTTGCGGCGGCTGGAGAGAGAAGTGCTCACTCGGAGACGTCATCATCGCGGATCGGGTCTGGAAGTATGACGCTGGCAAGATAAGGCGTTCGACCGACCCGAAGGGCGCCACGATCGAAACCTTTGAGGGAGATATCACAACATATAACCTCAGCCCGCCCTGGAAGCTTGCCGCCGAGAAGATGAGCGCGGAACCATCACCAGAATGGGTGCGGGAACGTCCTTTGCCTCTTTGGTACCAAGGTGACTGGATTCTCGAGCAACTCCATCTCAAGCAGGTCCCAATGAATCAGACCGCAAGAGCAGAAGAGTGCCCGGATTTCGGTCTCGCGATTGAGTACCTCAGAAGGAAGGAACTGATCACAAAGAAGGGCCTGGAAATGACATCGGCTGGACAAGAGCATATTGAGGAGCTCTTGCTGAAGAATCCAGACGGGCGACCGCTGCCTCCGCCCTGGGGCATTCGGGTCGCCCCCATCGCTACCGGTAGCGCAGTAGTCAAAGACGACACGATCTTTTCGAGAAGGCTCGCAGGCAGTATTAGACAGGTAACTGGCATCGAGATGGAAGCAGCAGGGATTGCCGCCACCGCGGAGCTCCTAAATGCCGATAATCACATAATTGTGAAAGCCGTTATGGATCATGCTGACACTGAGAAGGACGATCGATACAAGGAGTTCGCCGCACGCGCAGCGGCCGAATGCCTTCTTAAATTCCTCAGGCAGAATCAATCCGGTGTTCGGCCCAGAGCTTCGTTCTTGCGAAGCGAGGATCCCGAGTTTACCCGCCCTCTATCGCCTTCATCGCTCCTCGAAGCAAGGCACCGGAGTGTCACATTTCTCGGGCGCGCTAGAGAGACCGAAGGACTCGTGCAATGGGCATCATCTGCCGATGGTGTGCGAATTCAGTTGCTAGCTGGACCAGGCGGAACAGGAAAGACACGTCTGGCCCTTGAGGTATGTCGACGGCTCAACGCGGTTGGATGGGTCACCGGATTTGCTCGCGCCCTTCAGCGGAACTGGGTACGAGAACTCAGTCGTCTAGGTCGGCCGTCACTAGTCGTCGTGGACTACTCCGAGGCGCGAGGAGATCTGCAGTCCTTTCTTGATGAGCTCGATTTGGAGCTAGGCTCAGGCAAGTTTCGAGTCTTGCTGTTGGCACGAAACGCTGACTACTGGTGGCAGACTCTGATCTCCTCGGTATCGGGTAGCGTGCGAGCCATACTCTCGAATGGTGCCCCCCTCATTCTGGGTGCGGTGCATGACCAAGGGCTTTCCAAAGCCACCATCTTCGAAACCGCCGTCCGCGATCTGGCGGCTCGACTTCAAGTCGAGCCCCCTTGTATCGCATCAATCCCCAATTTCTCGGATTCGCGGTTTGATCGAGTCCTCTATGTCCTTATGGCAGCCGCTGACAGGCTGCTGGGAGGTTCGAGCGCAGCCGAAGCGCTTGTTGACTCGATTCTAGATCATGAGGAGCGGTTCTGGACAAAAATTGCGGGCGACGACTTCGAAGCACAGATTTCGCGTGAGCAAACTCGAAGAGTCGCCACTGCGATGACACTCCTAGGTGGGAGGAAGAGTGGCAAAGGCGCTCGTGATCTAGTTGCCACTGTCCTTGGGTCCTACAACGACCGAATCTTGTTGCTTCTGCGACGCATCTACGCTGGAACCTCCACCAGAGGCGACGGTGAAAGGTTCGTGGGTGGGATCGAACCGGACCTCATTGGCGAGGCGATGGTAGCGAGGTCACTTGGACTCGATTGGAGTTCTGACGACGAGCTGGATGATGCGTTTGAACGGATGTTTGACGGAAGCTCCACTGATGATCTAGTTCGAGCGCTAATTGTCCTAGGTGGGGCTAGCTACTTTGACCCCTCCGTCGCGTCGAAATGGATTAGTCGGTTTGTCATGGGTGAGCCTTCAACCCGACTCGGCTTGGCAATTACGGTGGTCAAGGCGCTGGGGCGCTCTCGTGACGCTTCGCTCATATCGAAAGTCTTGACGGACGTGGTCAAAGCCATAAACGATCCAGTGTTGGCGCTGTCCATTCTTCCTTTGCTGCCGCCGGAGACGGTTGCGTTGCGCGAGCTGGCGATGGTGGCAACGGAGATGGCCGTTGCTGTCACCGACAAAACCTTGCAATTGCACAGCGACTTAGAGATGTCGTCGCAAGCAGCGCTTCTGCTAGTCAAGTCAAATCGTCTGAAGGATGTCGGCCAGCTGAGCGACGCGCTAGCAGACTGCAACCGAGCTGTCTCAATCCTGAGACAACTTGTTGCCAGCGGTCTGACAACCCATCTATTGAATCTTGGAACCGCCTTGAGCAACCTTGGCGCGCTTCAGGGAGAAATAGGTTCGCCTCGGGCCTCACTTGCGACTTTGATGGAGGCCGTCTCGCTCCGGAGAGACTTGGAGAGCGAGGCACCGGAGTCGAAGTTGAATCTCGCGACAGCGTTGAATAATCTCGCGAACGCGCATTCACGTCTCGGTGAGTCGGCGTGCGCTGAGGCCTCGGCAATGGAGGCCGTCGCTTTGGTCAAGTCGCTCCCTACGGGACCAAGCGACACGAAGCGACTCGAAGCGCTGGCTATGACTACTTCAACACTCAGTGCTGTGCTGGCTGATCGAGGAGCGACGACGGCATCTCTGCAGGCCGTGCAGGAAGCAATCGAGATCTATCGTGGCCTTGTTGATGTCGACCGTGATGCCTACATTGCAAGATACGCCTCACATCAAGTGAATCTTGCGACCCGGCTGGCAGCAGTGGGCAATAGCGAAGAGGCAGTCCGTGTAGGAGAGCGCGTCGTCAAGCTATACCGTGAGATGGCAGACAAGCAACTTCAAGGTTTTGGCGGTGACCTGGCGACATCGCTCGTCAATTTGGCTGCGTTCTATGGAGACTTGCAACAACACGAAAAATCGGTACCAATCCTGCTCGAGGTCATTGCCAAACTGCGAGATTTGGAAAAGCGTGGAGGTGGAGATCAACGCGCCAGCTTGGCGATGGCAATGGACAGCCTGTGTGCGTCACACTGCGGTCTCGGAGAATGGGATTTGGCGGTTGAGGCTGGACGCAACGCAGTCGCGCTGTATCGAGAACTCTATGCGGGTCACGGTGACTTGAGTACATGGAGCAAGCTGGCGGCATCGCTTCGCAATTGGAGCGTGGCTCTCTCTAATACCGATAAGCTCGCGTTGGCTCGACGAAGCCTGACGGAATCGCTCAACATTACGAACGCATTGGTCGGCAGAGGCGAAAAGGTGTTCTTGTCTGAGTCCGCACTGACGATGGGAAATCTCGGGAGCGTGTTCCACCATATGCGAAAGCCTGGGCCCGCGGTCAGCCTATTCATAAGTGCAATAGCCGCGTTTGAGATGGTGGAACCTGTCGAGCGCGCAACGCGGGTTCTAGAGGTCGCCGGAATATGGTCGAATCTCGCGCAGACCTATCGCGCCGTCGGCGACGACAACGCTGCATGGTTGGCCCTGGATGCGGCCGCTGAGCTTCTGATACATAGCCCGAATATCAATAGTACCGGTGAGGCAGCGATCATTGGGCGGGTGAAGGCGAAGCTAGCGCCGAGAAGTCATCGTGTGATCTGTCTGTAGCGGTGCCAAAGCACTCCTATCCGCAATCGCCAGGCGTGTGGTTCCGTGTCGGAGAACGAGTAGCGGCATCGGCTCAGCCGGTGGAGAGCCGGATCGGTTGGTGGTCTAGCCGCTACCAAGTGGGCGAGAGAATCGTTCCACCGTGAAGATGGGGAATGAACGGAGGAGTTCTGGTTGCACGGGCCAGACAACGTCCTGCGCATGAGCTGCGCGGCCGATCA
Organism: uncultured Myxococcia bacterium; assembly: GCA_942493285.1. Taxonomy (GTDB): domain Bacteria; phylum Myxococcota_A; class UBA9042; order PHBI01; family PHBI01; genus WYBB01. Next base: position 1,175,846 of record OW818691.1, on the reverse strand, counting down.
ATCGCGATGGGGCTGATAGGCCCCATCGCGATTAGGCCGCGTCAGTTCGATGCGCTTGTTGTCTGGCCCCGTTGGAAGCAGGTAGCATGACGGGCGGGCAGAAATGGGCGGGACCGCAAGGCCGCGATTCTCAGGCGGAGGTCAGCGAGAAGACAGTCTCGAGTCCGCGCTCACTTGCGTGGCCTGAGGTGAGTAGCTGTCAGCTGCATGCGTCTTTGAGTCGAGTCGGTCAGTGCGCCTTTGGTCTACTACAGCAGGCCTCGCACAGCTTGATCCAGTCGGAGGCCGGGCCCAAGAGCGATATGGATGCCGTGGGTCGGGTCAAACCGGGCGGCAACCCCTGTAGATGGGGGTGGCCTGTGGCCCGCATGGCACGGGCCGAGAGGCGACCTGCGTCGAACCGGCACCAGGGCGAGCCAGAAACGGTAGCACCTATGCGGTTGTGAGCGCCTTGGTAGCACCTATGCTGTTGTGAGCCCCTTGTAAGGTGAGCTGAATCCTGCAATGGTCATCGCACGCGTGCCATCGGAGTCGACATGCATCGGATTCGCATCATTCACATTTCAGACTTGCACGAACGCGCCGGTCGGGAGAACGACAGCTGGCGCAGACGGCGAGTCCTCGGAGACGCGTGGATTGAGAATCTCGACGCCATAGTCGCTGATGGGATTCGGGTGGACATCATTGCCATGACGGGGGATCTGGCCGACTGGGGGAAGGCGGAAGAATACGTCCCGGTGAGCGACTTCCTCAACCTAGTGATTGGTCGTCTAGGAGTTCCCAAAGAGCGGCTCTATGTCGTTCCCGGAAATCATGATATTCAACAGGGCGTCGCAAAGGGCGCATGGCGCCGTTTGAGGAGCGTCATGCCTGAACTCTCTCCTATAGAAAGGTCACGCTGGTTCCTGGGCCGGAACGCTCCACGGGGTCTCCGGGACGCGTCACGAGACTCACTTCTATCGCGAGGCGAAGGATTTCGGTCCTGGTTGAAGGACTTCGGACTCGCCGCATTATTGCCCGAAAACTCTCCACACGGCCGCCTAGGTTTCCGAGCTCTTGTTCCGGGCCTCGGAACTCCCGTCCATATCGTGGGGCTGGACTCCTCATGGATGTCTGGCGATAAGCACGATGCTGGAAAGCTGTACTTGACTGAGGATCAAGTTGCTCGTCTTGCCACCGACCAGGGTGTGTCGCTGCAAGGGTTCCGCCTTGCACTGATTCACCATCCGTTGAGCGACATTGCGGACGGACGTAGCGCGGAAGAACTCCTTTCCAAGCACGTTGATCTGCTTCTTCGCGGTCACCTTCACGACGAAGACATCGCGTCGTTCGGCCGGCCCGACCAAGTACTAAGACAGATTGCGGCGGGCTGCTTGTACGAAGGTGAGTGTGCGAATACGTGGCGGAACGCCTTTCATGTCATCGATGTCACACTGGACTCCAATGGCCGTCCCACGTGCTACGATGTGCGGCTAAGGGGTTGGTCGGACAAAGGAAATGGATTCTGGTTTGACGACGCGAGCCTCTATAAGTCCGCTCCCGGAGGACGGCTTCGTTGGAATCTGTCCGCGCCGACGGTTGAGAAGCCAACGCCTCGTTCTGTAGTATTCATTGGCCGCGAGCCGGAACTTGCCTCGCTCGAGGCGATGCTAGTCGAGGGACCTACATCGAAGCCCTTGAGCGGAGCCGTTTGCGCAGTCTACGGGATGGCAGGTGTTGGCAAGAGCCTTTTGGTCGAACGATTCGCTCAACAGCATGTCACATCATTCCCCGGCGGAACGCATCGGATTTCGCTGGAAGGTGGCGATGGGCTTACGGCACTTGGGCAGATGGCGGTCCTTGCCGACCGTCTCGCGGTTCAGGCGGATCGCGAGGGCGTGGCCAACGCTCTTCGAGAACGACTGCTAGCACGCAAGTCTCTTCTCGTGATCGAGAATGTTGATACACGCGCCTCCGCGATATTAGCGGGCGAGATGGCCGCGGCCTTGGTCGGCTGCAATCTTGTATGCGTTGGGAGATATCGCGAACTCGGACGAAATGCGGGCTGGGCTCAAATTCCAGTCGAGGTCCATAGTGAAGCGCATGCGATTGAACAGCTGAATTCTGAGGCCTTTGAATCCCGTTCCGCTGAGGAACGTTCGGCGCGCGTGAGGCTGGCAAATGCGTTGGGGTGTTTGCCTCTGGCACTTAGCCTTGCAGCCGGGCATCTGCGAAGGGGACGGACGCCAGATGGATTCCTGGCGCACCTACTCGAAAAAGGCCTGGCAGTCGAGCCTGCTGACGCGGCTCACCCGGGTCTAACTGCAGACAGAGCGCGTACGCTCGTCTCTTCGAGCATTGATCTCTCAGTGGAAGCCTACCGAACTGAGATAGGCATGGATGATATCGCGATGTCTGATGGGCTCTTTTGTCTGGCTCACGCTCCCGGGACCTTTGGCCGTAGCCTGGGCATCGCTTTGTCGGGCGTGTCAGAATCTAAATTTGAAGAGATGATAGCGACCGCTCAGAGCCTGTCCCTGATTCAACATGACTTTGAAACAGGTCGATGGAGCTTTCACCCACTGGTCGCCGAGCTCCTAAAGCATCGGACGCAGCGAGATAGGGCCCAAGAGCGCCTAACGAGATGGTTCTTGGCGAGACTGCCGGGAACAAATGCGGGGGACTGGAAAGAGGTGCAAGACGAAGAATCAACCCTGGTGTCATGGTTACCCACCGTCAGCGGGCAGGATCTTCCGCATGTAGAACAGGCCGGTTCTCGATATGGTGTCTACATCGGGCCTTATCACGCATGGATCGAGTTCTGCCGGAGGGCAATGGACCTCCCCCTAAAGGGCGACGAGCGCTCCAATGCTCTTTTCACGCTAGGAACCCTAGCCTCGGCGAGAGGCGACACATATCTAGCTGAGGTCTCGGCGAGGGAGAAAATCGAACTGGATCTTCAGCGACAAGACGAAGCCGGAGTCGCGCAGGCACGATCGATTTTAGCCGATGCCTTCAGCCTCCGCGGGGACACTATTGAGGCGCTTCGGATCCTGCGTGATGAGGTCCTGCCCAATTCATCAGCAGTTCCGACCCGGCGAGCAGTAACTCTAACGAAGATCGCCGACCTGGTAGAAGTACTTGGGCAACATTCAGAGGCTCAAACACTCAGACTCGAGGCGCTGGAAATCTTCGCCACCCTCGGCCATGTGCACGAGCATGCTATGGTCGCGGCGAGCTTGGCCGGGGCCTACCTTGACGCGGACGCGCTAGATGATGCGCTAGTGGCCCTCCGCACTGCCGAGAGAACGTTCGAGGAGCTAGGAGATTCGAGTGGTCGGAGTGTTACCATCAGCAAGATTGCGGAGGTATTGTCGTATAGAGGGCAGTTCGATGAGGCCATTCGCTTGCTCCGGAAAGAGCTAGAGAACCTGGTCACCAAGGCCAGCGACGGCTACGGGCTCCTAGTCGGACAAACGAACCTCGCGATACTTCTGACACGCGCAGATCCGACGGGGAATTTCGAGGAGGCAAAAAGCCTAGTAGTTAGAGCGAGTTCGGGGGCCGGTCCGTTGGGGCTTGGAGATGCTGACTGGCTTAGGCAGGCTCAGCGGATTACTTCACTCCCAGAAGCAGAACGGATCGCCTGGGCGGGGAAGATGAACCGGGCTGGCCGCGGGATCGATGGCACATAACCGCGAGATGCGAGGCTTGAGTGCAACTTGGTGGTTGAGGTGGTCGCAAAACGCGGCGGTCATTTCGGTGCGGCGCGAGCTCGAGACATATCTCGCAAGTCCATTCGGAGCGGCGGCGATACGCCGATGACCTTGCGTGACGGATAGACCGAATGAGCTTGCGTGACGTTGCTGAGCTGATGGTTGAGTAGCGAGGGGATGGGACGAGAGGGGCCAGACAACGTCCTGCGCATGACCTGCGCCGCCGATCAATCGCGACGGGGCTGATAGGCCCCGTCGCGATTAGGCGGTGTCATGGTCGATGCGCTTGTTGTGCCGCCCGTGTTTGGGAGTTCGATAGAGCGCGAGAGGATGGATGGATATGCCCTTGAATGTGGCAGCGAGATTGGTTCTTTGGGGCGCTGCGGTCGGTTGGTTGGTTGGTGGGGTTGTGGTGCGCTGGTCGATATGGCGCGGCCGGAAACAACGATTGTCGGCTGGCGGATTCACCTCGCTTCCGGAGTGTGGTAGAGCCTCACGAATCGGCTGGTGTTCGTCTGGCAGCGGCTCAGACGAAATCCTGCTCTGGAGGCCTTATGTCCCGACCTGGCTTGGCGCTGCTCGTCGTGTCTGTGCTCGTCGCTTCGTCTAGCGTTCGGGCGGAGTGGCCGGCGATCGAGGTGGCGCCGGAGAAGGCGGGTGGGGGTGAGCAGGACGTGGCGCTCGTCGTGACGATCGAGGACTACGCCTTCCTCGCGGATGTGCCGGGCGCGGAGAAGAACGGGCTGGCTTGGTTCCGTTGGTTCACCCAAACGCGGGCGCTGCAGCCGGATCGGGTGAAGTGGTTGAAGAACGAGGCGGGGACGCCGGCGCAGATCATGGAGGCGGTCGCGTCGCTGCGCGACAAGGTGGGTCAAGGAGGGACCTTCTGGTTCGTGTTCGTGGGGCATGGCGCGCCGACCTCGGACGCAAGCGACGGGGTGCTGGTGGGGGCGGCGGCGCAGCAGACGCTGACGGAGCTGTACGCGCAGAGCGTGACGCAGAAGAAGCTGTTCGATGCGCTCGAGCTCGGCAAGCAGGCGGGCAACGTGCTGGTCATCGACAGTTGTTTTTCCGGTCGGGTCGACGCTCAGCGCGTGCTATCGCCGGGCGCGATGCCGACGCTGTTGAGCACCCGGCCGTCGCGGCTGCCGCCGAATACGACGCTGCTGACGGCAGGGAAGTCGAGCGAGTTCGCAGGTCCGCTGCCGGCTGGTGACCGGCCAGCGTTCAGCTACCTCGTGCTCGGGGGGCTTCGGGGTTGGGCGGATGACCGGACGTACGGCGATGGCAACGGTTTGGTCACGGCGGCAGAGGCGTTGACCTACAGCGAGGCGGCGCTGTCGGCGACGCTGGTGGGCCGGAGTCAGACGCCTCAGGGCTTCGGTGAGCTCGGCCGGACGCTGGCGCGCCTGCCCAAAGGCAAGTCAGAGGCGGGCCCGAACCTCGCGGCCATCGTGGAGCGTCAGTCGACGAGGCCCGTCGAGCATCCCGACGTCCGTGTGACGTCTGGAGGTGACCGGGTTGGTGGAGGCGCGGGTGATGTGGGAGGTGGCTCAGACCTATCTAGCCTTGACCTGGCGGCGTTGGGTGAGGCTCAGCGATTGGAGGAGGCGATTGACCGTGCGAGGTCGCTGGAGGGTGACCGGAGTGCAAGTGCCCAGTCGAAGGCGGAGGCCTGGGAGGCGGTTGCAGCGCTTCAAGTGAAGGGGTCGAATCCGTATGCGGAGGAGGCGCGTCGGAACGCGTCGTCTTGGCGGGCGGTGGCAGGGAACTTGGGGGAGCTTCGCGAGAACTGGGGTAAGCTGAAGGATGCTTTGAAGCTGTCGGTGCTGGACCTGGAGAAGAAGCGATCTCTGGTGGGTCAGTTTCTGGGGGCTTATCCGGGGTTGTCGACGGAGCAGGAGTACAAGGAGGCGGAGTCGGCGAAGCGCGCGCTGGACTCGGGGAATGCGTTTCCGTTGGGTGGTGGTGCGGTGTCGAGTGGCGCGGGGAGCGGGAGCGGTGGGTCGTCAGGCTTTGGGGGCTCAAGTCGAGCGCCTGCGGGTCTTGTGGAGATTCCGGCGGGAGTGTTCACGATGGGCTCGCCGTCGTCCGAGGAGGGGCGTGATGCCGACGAGACTCAACGCGAGGTCCGGATCACGCGTGCGTTCTGGCTGAAGTCGACGGAGGTGACGCAGGGCGAATGGGAGTCGGTGATGGGCTCGAACCCGTCGTCTTTCACATCGTGCGGGAAGAGCTGCCCTGTAGAGACGGTGAGCTGGGAGGACGCAGTCCAGTATCTGAACAAGCTGTCGGAGCGGGAAGGCCTGGAGCGGTGCTATCGGCGCGATGGGAGCTTCAAGGGTCTTCGTTGCACGGGGTATCGTCTTCCGACGGAGGGGGAGTGGGAGTACGCCGCGCGTGCGGGGACGACGGGGGCTCGGTATGGGTCGTTGGACGGCGTGGCGTGGTATGAGGGCAACAGCGGGTACAAGACTCAGGCTTTGGGCAAGAAATCGGCTGCAAGGCGTAACCTGCAGCAGGCGTCGCGCAGTGCCGCACAGAAGTCGGCGAACGCATGGGGCCTCTACGACATGCTGGGCAATGTGTGGGAGTGGGTGCATGACCGGTATGGGTCGTATGGAGGAAACGCTAGCGACCCGCTAGGCCCGTCTACGGGCGTCAACCGCGTCGTCCGTGGTGGGAGCTGGTACAACAATGCGGGGTACGTGCGCGCCGCCCGCCGCAACAGGGACTCGCCCGGCAAGCGCTTCCCCAACCTCGGGTTCCGCTCCGCCAGGTCGATCCCTTGATCCTCGAGCCCTTGAACCCTTGGGGTGTTGTGGTGGAGGTCTTGGAATCAGAGACATCTGAGCGCCGGTCCGCGGGCCGTGCGAAGCCCGGCGTGCGACAGCTGCCGGCGAGTCGGCCCAAGGGCTGGCGCGGCGGACGGGCGTCGAAACGAACGGGGTGGCAAGAGCCACTCAAGTGGGGTGTAGGGACTGAGCCCCTGGCCGATCGCTATCCATGAGGTCATTCTGCGAAGATCAAGGCGCTCACGCTGCGATGGGATTATGGAGGGTTCGAGACGAGCGAGAGCGCGTTCGATGTGATGATGGTGCCGGGGTCGGAAGAAGAGCGGTACATCGTGCTCGCGGCGGAGAGACGCGAGGACCTCGGGCCATGGGCGAGGCTTAGCGGGACGTATGGGCTGTCGCCAGAGGTGGTCGAGCGGCTGTTGGATATGGATCGGGTGGCGCTGCCGGCGCGCGTGCGTGCCGCCGAGACGGGGTTCCGGGTGGTGCGGGATGGATGTGGGGTGTCGCCAAACGCAGAGAAGAAGGCGCGGTTGTTGGGGGGCTTGATGGCTGTGCCAGCGTGCCGGAAGGTGTGGAAGGTGTGGTGAGCGGGCTGGTGTGAGACGGGGCTCGTGCGTGAGGGCTGTCCGAGGGGCGCGTGGCGGTCAGGTGGATGCTGAGCTGAGACGCTGAGTGACGGCTCCGCTGAGGGGGTGGCGTGTGCCATGTAGCGTAGGTCTGCGCGGTGGTGGGGTCACTTGAGGTTAGCGCGGAGCAGGCGGCACAACGTCCTGCGCATGAGCTGCGCGGCCGATCAATCGCGATGGGGCTGATAGGCCCCATCGCGATTAGGCCGCGTCAGTTCGATGCGCTTGTTGTCCGGCGCCCATTGGATGGGCTTTGGGTGGGCGTGAGAGCCGCTCTGCAAGCCGTCGAGAGGGACCTCTGGGCCCTATGCGATATATAGGAATCTGGTGGTCAGGGAGGAGGCTGAAGGCGAGCGAGCGGTGACGGCTTTCGGTCCTCGACGAGGGGGTTCTTGGAAGTTGGGTGGTCTCGAGGCGACTTTGACGGGCCTTCAGAGAGAAGAATTGGCATTCGGAGGGGGCGCTGACCCGACTCCGGACGGACCAGTCCCTTACGGCCGCTCGCGAGGCCATGAGGACGAGGTGGGATTCAGAGCGGTGTGTGAGCTGCACTACGACGGTGGCTCCGGCGAGATTACCCCCCACCCGCGTGGCGTCAGCGGAGGCAGCTTCGCTCCTGCGCGGAAGTGCGCGACGACGACTCGCGTCCCGGCGCAGTGCGGGCACTTGAGCCAGTGGGGTACCTCGAGGTCAGCGGAGGGCACATCCCCGTCAGCACGCGCTGCTACTGGGGCGGCGGCCGGTGCCGGGGGGGCTGACCCGAGAAGGAGCGCGCGCAGAGCTCGAAGCTGTTCACGACACCTCCGACGCCACAGACCACAGTAGTGAACCCGGTGCACACCGCTGGGCCATACGTGTTGCAGAAACCGACGAAGGAACTCGTGTCCAGACAACCGCATCGTGCGCCAGGTCCGGTCGCCACTCTTCTGGTACCGGAACACCACATCCTCGTCCGTCATGGACTCGAGGCGATACTCCGACAACGGCCCGCAGTGAAGCGGACGACTGAGGTACTCAAGCAACGCCGGAGTGCCGTGGTGGGGAAGCTCGAGGTAGACTTGCCAGTCCTTCTTGAGCACGGCCTCGGGGACACTGAGGTCCTTCACCGCTGACTTCATCAGCGAAAGTACCCGAGACCGGAACCTGGCACCAAGGGCGCGCGTTGGGGCAAGTGTCTCGGACTTCGAGGCCTTCCAATTCCCCTCCCCGTCCAAACCGCCAGCCGAAACCAGACAGTGAACATGGAGGTGATACACGAGTGTATTCGAAGACGTGTGCAGCGACGTCATCACCGCCGGCGTCGCACCCAGGTTCTCAGGCAACTTCCCGATGGAGACCAGGGCCTGCCCGGCCGCCTTCATCAACAATGGATAGAGCTTCCGCTGCTCGTCACGAACGATGGCGTTCAGCTCCTGCGGCACCGTGAAAACCACATGGAAGTACGGCACTGGGAGGACTTCCTCGTGCCGAGCTGCAACCCATTTCGCTGACGCCTCCCTCATGCACTTCGGACACGAGCGATGATTGCACGAGTTGAACGCATACCCCTGCTCACCCTCACACGTCGCGCACTCCAGAACATGACCGCCAAGAGCAGGCGTGCGGCACTTCTCGATCATCCGCATCGCAGTCCGATGCTCCTCTGGCAAACTCCCACGCATGCGCGAACGGTACCTCGCACCAAACCGCCGAAGAACGTCAGCAAGAGACAGGGAGATGGCTGAGGTCGAAGGGCTCGATTGCGGCAAGATGTTCAGGTCCCTGAGTTGGAGGACCCGAGCTCTTGCCAAAAACCATGCCAGCCATGAAGACCGCATCACGCCTACGTGAAGCCAACCCCAAACTGTCCCATAGCTGTCCCAAACCGTCCCAAACCGTCCCAAAGTGTCGCACGGATGGGACAGAAGGGGCTGAGGGCAAGGCGCCAAGCGGTCGGGAAGGCTCCCAGGAGGACCACAACGACGCGCCGCGACCTCAAGAGCGACATCCAGCCCAGAGACGAACGTCCGCCGACAGGAGCGCCGGACGAGAGCGTCGGTGACCGAGGCGTCAACGTCGGGCAGGACCTCCAGAGCGACATTCAACCCCAGAGGGAGAGATGCCGACAAGCGCAGAAAGGAGCGACGGCGACAGAGCCGAGGCGTCAACGTCGCGCTGCGCGACCTCCAGAACGCCATCAACCTCAGAGGGGAGCGTCTCCCGAGAAGACGGTTAGCGCCGATGAAGGAAGGGGTGGGGAGATACCAGGCGCGGGGCGTCGCTGAAGTGCAACCAGTTCTGAGTGCGCACGCCGGACAACGTCCTGCGCATGAGCTGCGCGGCCGATCAATCGCGATGGGGCTGATAGGCCCCATCGCGATTAGGCCGCGTCAGTTCGATGCGCTTGTTGTCCCCGCGAAGCCACGCAGGCAATGGCGCGATGAGGGGAGAGATGGTTTTGGGGCGCGTTGCGGTGGGTGCGTAGACCTGGGAGCGAGCGGTGCTCGCTGTGACGCCTTGAGCAGATGGCAGTAGGAGCCTCGCAGATGGCAGCCGGAGCCCCGCAGATGGCAGCCGGAGCCTCGCAGATGGCAGCCGGAGCCCCGCAGATGCGAGCCGGAGCCTCGCAGATGCCAGCCGGAGCCTCGCAGATGCCAGCCGGAGCCTCGCAGATGCCAGCCGGAGCCTCGCAGATGGCGGCCGGAGCCTCGCAGATGGCGGCCGGAGCCCCGGAGGCCGTCGGACCGTAAGTCCACCGGAGGTCGTCGGACTGCGAGTCCAACATAGGCCGTCGACTGTGGTGTGAGTCCACCCGAGGCCGTCGGACCTCGAGTCCACCCGAGGCCGTCGGACCTCGAGTCCACCCGAGGCCGTCGGACCTCGAGTCCACCCGAGGCCGTCGGACCTCGAGTCCACCCGAGGCCGTCGGACCTCGAGTCCACCCGAGGCCGTCGGACCTCGAGTCCACCCGAGGCCGTCGGACCTCGGGTCCAACCGAGGCCGTCGGACCTCGAGTCACCCGAGGCTGTCACATCCCAAGTCGCTCCGAGCGCCAGCCTGCCACATTCCAAGTCCAGCCGAGGCTGTCGTATCCCGAGTCCAGCCGAGGCTGTCACATCCCAAGTCCAGCCGAGGCTGTCCCATCCCGAGTCCAGCCGAGGCTGTCCCATCCCAAGTCCAGCCGAGGCTGTCCCATCCCGAGTCCAGCCGAGGCTGTCCCATCCCAAGTCCAGCCGAGGCTGTCCCATCCCGAGTCCAGCCGAGGCTGTCACCTCCTGAGTCCAGCCCAGGCTGTCACTTCCCCAGTCCAGCCCAGGCTGTCACTTCCCAAGTCCAGCCAAGGCTGTCACTTCCCAAGTCCAGCCCAGGCTGTCACTTCCCAAGTCCAGCCCAGGCTGTCACTTCCCAAGTCCAGCCCAGGCTGTCACTTCCCAAGTCCAGCCCAGGCTGTCACTTCCCAAGTCCAGCCCAGGCTGTCACTTCCCAAGTCCAGCCCAGGCTATCACTTCCCAAGACCAGCCCAGGCTGTCACTTCCCAAGTCCAGCCCAGGCTGTCCCTTTCCGAGTCCAGCCCAGGCTGTCCCTTTCCGAGTCCAGCCAAGGCCGTCACCTCCCGAGTCCGGCCCAGGCTGTCCTGTCGCGAGCCCAGCCCAAGCTGTCCTGTCGCGAGCCCAGCCCAGGCTGCGCTGTTCCGAGTCCAGCCGAGGCAGTCCTGTCCCGAGTCCCGGCGAGGCTGTCGTGTACCGAGTCCAGCCGAGACAGTCCTGCCCCGAGTCCTGCCGAGGCTGTGCTGCCCCGAGTCCTGCCGAGACAGTCCTGCCCCGAGTCCTGCCGAGGCTGTGCTGTCGCGAGTCCAGCCGAGGCTGTGTTGTCGCGAGTCCAGCCGAGGTTGGATGATGGAAAGTCCAGCCGAGGATGGATGATGGAAAGTCCAGCTGAGAGCGGAAAGGGCTTCGCAGAGAGTCCAGCTGAGAACGGAGCAGGCTTCGCGGGACAACGTCCTGCGCATGACCTGCACCGCCGATCAATCGCGACGGGGCTGATAGGCCCCGTCGCGATTAGGCGGTGTCATGGTCGATGCGCTTGTTGTCCCGCCGGGCCGCGTTAGCCCGCACTGGCGCGCTGAGGGAGGCGTCGCGCGCAAGTGGCTGATTCAATCGGCCGCTCGGGGTTGATGGCGACCATGGCGGCGAGCAATGAGGGCCTTGGCGCGGCCTTTCCGGCCGCAGTTCTCAGATTGAGAAGAGCTGGGTGCGGCAATTCGCTGACGAACACGAACGTGAGTACGCAGAGATGTCGACGAGGTCCTAACATCTAGCAGGCTACCTCTCGCCGCAAGATCACGAAGACCTCTCACCCGCCTACTCGACCACATTGGAAGAACGTCCACCGAATCCGATCAAGCTCAAAGCCTCGATCGCTAGGGAATGTGTACAGGCACGTTCTGTCCGCTTTCGGCGAGCCAAAGTCATGGACCACGCCGTTGTCATCTTGTATGTTGACGACCGTGGTGGTCAGCGCCCACTTCGTCGGAGTGCCCCGTGAAGTCGCTAATTGTCTTGAGCCTGACTCTTTCCTCGTTTGCCTTCGAACGCACGAGTCGCGCGTGCCAGTGCGAACCATCGCAGGGCACATTCGTCATGGGCTTCGGGGTCCTTCCTTCGGACGCACACGGTGACGTGTGGCTAATTCCTTCGGACGCACGCGGTGTGGTGTGGTGGAGCGGCTTTGGCTCCATCGAGGGCATTGTAACGGAGCGGCAAGCTGAAACAGATGTGTGGCAACAGCATCCTCATAGCATCGAATCCCTAGATGACAAGGTGCATCTAGTCATACCCAGCGGCTTGAGAGTCGGTGACCGCTATCGCTTCACGAAGGTCGGGGCGAAAGCAGAGGGTGACGCCATTCATCGGATCGAGGTGGAGGTCTCGCCGATCGCGCTTGGCCCTTTGCTGGCGAAGAGTCAGCTCGTAGTCAACCCAAGACCGCGCAAGACCTTGAAACTTGCCGTTGGCGCGAAGTGCTCAGATTCGTTTGCGGTCGATGCTCGGGCGGTTCAATTTGAATTGCCTCCTGAAGCCCAGCCATTCCTGCATGCGCTTATGTACACGACCAGGGTGGACGACGCTCCCTGGCGGCCCCGCGGGGATATTTGCCAGCCTGTTCCTTCGGGTCGTAGCTGGATGCGATGGCCGGGTGCAGATGTGGTGCTAATCCAATGCGGCGGTCGACCAGACGCGTGGCGGACTCTCGCGTCGAGCAAGCATAAGGTCGCAATAAGTGCAAACTTACCCGGCACACCCATAGCGTTTGAGATCTCGGGCACGGTCGAACTCTCATGCCAATGATGATGACCTAGGCGACAGTTGGCGCATGCCACGAACTCGCTCTTGTCTTCACGTGCCGCGTTTCCAAAGCCTCATCGCGTCCCCTCCTCCCCTGCTGCACACCCGCGCGTGTCCTCGAAGGGGTAAGCTGCAACCAAGCGTTCTGCCGCATCCGCTCGTTTTCGCACCTCGCGCCGCGAACGCCCCCACCATTGACAAGCCAGCTAAACTAATTCACCACGCCCCCATGAAGCGTGTCTCTCAAGCAATACCGGCTTTGTTGACCCTTGTCCTCGGCTGCGCGGACGAAGCTCAGAGCGAGCTCCGCAGCGGTGGCCCATCGAGCGTAATGCTGCAGATGCAACCCGGCGACTTGGCATCCAACATCGCGGATACGCCCGTTCGGGTCATCCTGCTGCCCTGGGGACCGAGCAGCTACGTCACCAGTGCACTGGTTCAGGAGGTCACCACGATGATTTCTGCTGAATCGAACGGAAGCGAAGTCTTGCTCGATGTCGAGTTGGAGATCGACAACGCGCTCGACTCCCCCAATCGGGAATCCAATCCTGGCAGTCCGACCTCCTTGTTGATCCGCCCTCGCGATGACGAATGGCCTGCCTCCTGGGTGAGACTGAGTGTTGGGCCGCTCTCTCCGTCCCTTAACCCAATCGCAGTTCGGACGGTCAATGGCTACGCGGTCAGCCGCTTCTCAGTCGATAGCAGACCGGCCATTCGGGGGTTCGAACTATGTCCGAAGCCAGGTCAGGTCCTGCGGGTGTTGGTGCACTTCTCCGAGGACGTGGATTTCGAATCAGCCAAAGGGTTCATCACAGTTTCCCAGGACGGTGCGTCTTGCGATGTGCTCCCAGAGGTTGAGAGCACGCGCTCTACAACCGTGGAATGCAATGGTTTCGCATTGGATCGCCCCATCTCTTTCGAGATGCTCGCCGGAATGCGTGCAGCAAGTGGCTTAGCGATCGAGACCCATGATGGCAACGACTCCGTGAGTGTCACGACAATCTACGATGAACTTGCCGTCACACAGACTGGATGCCGAGGCGACACGTTCTGAAGCTCCACGCGATTTGGGCGCGACGTGGGTGCGGAGAAGAATAGTGCCGCGGTTTCTGCCGGTATGAGTCGAGCGGGGGCGGCACAACTGTGAGTCCCGCCAGGGCCGCACAACTGCAAGTCCAGCCGAGGCGGCACAACTGTGAGTCCAGCCAGGGCCGCACAACTGCAAGTCCAGCCGAGGCGGCACAACTGCGAGTCCGGCCCAGGCGGCACAACTGCGAGTCCAGCCCAGGCGGCACAACCGCGAGTCCAGCCCAAGCGGCACAACCGCGAGTCCAGCCCAAGCGGCACAACCGCGAGTCCAGCCCAAGCGGCACAACCGCGAGTCCAGCCCAGGCGGCACAACTGCGAGTCCAGCCCAGGCGGCACAACTGCGAGTCCAGCCCAGGCGGCACACCTCCGAGTCCAGCCCAGGCGGCACAACTGCGAGTCCAGCCCAGGCGGCACAATTGCGAGTCCAGCCCGGGGCGGCACAACTGCGAGTCCAGCCCGGGGCGGCACAACTGCGAGTCCAGCCCGGGGCGGGTACGTGTGAGAGTCGAGCGGACGCGGAGGAGGGCTCGGCGGGACAACGTCCTGCGCATGAGCTGCGCGGCCGATCAATCGCGATGGGGCTGATAGGCCCCATCGCGATTAGGCCGCGTCAGTTCGATGCGCTTGTTGTCTGGCCCCTGTTTCTCTAGGCGATCTACCGCTCGAGACGAAAGGAGGAGCGGGCGATACTGGTCGGCATTCGCAACGCCGTGTGTACACAGGACCACATGATCAATCAACAGGCCCCCGACTGGGGTACCGAACCGGGAGTAGGAACCGCTGCCATCGAACGCGCACACGATGACATCGCATCCCGAACTCCCAGTACTTTCGATGACGTGCTCCGCTTGCGATTCGGGCCGGATGCGAGTAGTTTAATTGCATCGAACGCGGCAGTGCACCAGATGGTGCGACGTAAAAATCAATCTAAAGGTGGAGAGCACAATGGCATACAGCATCCCCGATACATGGTCACTCGAAACGGCAATCGACTATCTGTGGGGCGTGCAAGCGGGTCTTGCGGCGGACCCTACACTTGCGAGCCACGCCAGCGCCTGGCTCGCACTCGAAGAACGCTTCCTCGCCGAACGGTCGACGCGGGACTCCGCGCGCAAGGCGCTGGTCGCGGCCGCTGCTGTCCAACGACGGCGAGACCTCAACTGGGACAAGGTCATCAAGCGTATCGGGACCCGAAGTTTCGGGGATGCCGAACGCAACGCGAAGAAGCCGCCCTACTCCATCCTGTTCAGCGGAGTTCGTCCTTCTGATGCAACACGCTTGGGCGCAACCAAGGCGGGAGAGTTCAGCGCCGGGCTGACGATGAAGATGCGGGAGCTGAAGCAAGCTGACTACGATGGGCTGGCCGGTGAGCTCGAATCCGCCGCAGGGGACCTCGACACCGCAGACAAGGATCGCAAGCTGCGAGCTGCCGAGTCTCAGACTCACGATATCCGACGCCGTTCCCTGCTCGACGATGTTGAGGCCTTGATCGGCAGGACGCAGATCGCGCTGCTTACAGCATACCCTGGAGAAAGCGATCTAGTCCGAGCAATTCTGTCGCCCTGGAAAGACGCGACCTCCGTCAACCGTGAAGAGATTCTGCCAAAGCCGAACCCGGGGGCACCCGAGGACGAGAACTAACCTACGGTGTTCGTATGTGGGAGCTTTGCGCTTGTCATGAGGGGGGAGCGAGGGTCGCATAGGGTCCAAGCGAGGACTCTGGGGCCCCACACGAACCTCGGCACCGCGCCAAGGGAGCGGCAAACGCGCCCAGTCCGAACCTCGGAACCCTTGGCCGTCAACAATCAGAGCCATACGCCGAGGATGGCCCCAGCGCCAAACGCAGCTCAAGTGCATCCTTGGGGCCGTAGGGATGTGGAGGGCCCGCCGTGGCGCCTCCGTTGCATACCCTCTAGAGTCAAGCGCTAGCGACTTCGAGGCCCCGTACCTCTCAGGGCAGGCTTGTATGTGTCGCCACCTCCGGGAAGCCGGCGGTGGCGAACAACCTTCGCGACTTCCCTCGCGGAGGGCAACCAGTCGCCTAATGGGTGATGGGCAGCCTAACGTACAAGCATACGAAAGTTCCTAAACACAAGCTCGCGGGCCTCTTCTCGAGTAAGGCACCATAGCGTTGCGAGCGAATCCAACGCGAGCGATGAGTCCCACGGAACGAGTGGGCGTCCGTTCATGAGTCCGAACGGACCATCTGTCTCTGTGACAACCCGATCTCTTGGCAAGGCCCTAACTATCTCCTGGCCGCGGCGGCTTCTCAGCATGGCGGGTCCAACGGAGAACCAAGCGCCAGCCGCGATAGCCTCCTTCAGCTCTTCGTGCGTCCCTGTGAACCAATGAAGGACGAAACACCCTGCACTTGGGAACTTCTTCAGGACTGAGAGCACCGCAGACACGGCGCTGCGACTGTGAACCGACATGGTTCGACCGCCCGCTCGATTCACAATATCGAGAATTGCCTCGAACACGAAAATCTGCTGACTCAAAGAGGCGCGATAGTCAGGGGAACCGTCGAGGCCAATCTCACCTACATATTTCGCCTCCGGCACCAAGGACTCAAATAGAGGCAATTCTATGGAGCGCTCAGGCACGAGCTGTGGATGGAGTCCAAGTGCCGTTTGAATGCGGGCTGCACCTTGTGCCAATCGGTGCGTACCGCGCCACGCTCTGGGGGTTGTTGTCACGGAAAGAACGTAGGTGCCCCTCGATTCAATCTCTCGAACGACGGCGGTGGGATCAGGATACAGATCCACATGGCAGTGGAAATCAATCACAGCACGCCTTGACTGGCCAAGTAGGCCCCAACTTCGGCAAACCCGCGCGCCGCTGTATCGACCAAGCGAAGCCGCCTTTGCCCATCGGCGTGTAAAGGGCCTGAAGCGAGGATAGCTCGTCGAAGCACCTTTGGGTCAGTCATAGACTGCGAGGCAATTGCCATCGCAAGCACGTCATCTCGTTGTGATTCCGTTGCCATGGCGAGCTGTACTGACTTGTCGTATCGAGTTAGGTCGGATATCCCCGCTGCATGAAACGCAGAGCGCCGAATTATGCAAGGCACGCATCTGCCGCATTGCACATTCCTACGCTTCCACTTCCCACAGGAAACTGTCTTCTCGGCAAGGGCTGCTAGCACTTGCCGATTGCGACAACGCGCCATCATTTCTCCCTTGGTCACTTCACTGTAGGGATTTGAGATGCGAACTGGGAACCCAAGCTCCAAGAGCAAGGCCTGTAGCGAAACCAAGAAGTGGGGGTGCGTCGTCCGTGTGCTGAGGGACCCAATCCGGCGACTGGTCAACGGGGGATTGATCGCAATCAAGCCGTTCTCGGGTACGATCAAGTCAACTGGAACACCACATCGAGAAGCGACGGCTTCGGAGGCTATTACCCCCAAGGCCAGGAATAGCAAACTTCGACTCCTCATGGTCGTGTCGTGGTTTCCGTCCAGGCTCGCACTTGCATTCGATGTAAAGTGGGAAAGCTGAACAGGAAGAAATGACCGAATCGTCCGTTGGACCTTGCTGTCACCTCGATACGCTTGGCTGACCAAGAGAGGGCGTCGGCCGTCGGCCAACAACTCGAGAACGCCGATTGCACTATCGAGTCCACCGGAGAATAGCGAGACGCAGTCTGAACTGTCTGTCCGGACCCACTTACGTATAAGGGGGCGGCGAGCAACGACCGTTTCACCTTGGACGAACGCAAACGTCCAGACATCGCCGGTGAGAAAGGAGACCGTGGCAGCCATCTTATCTGCTATGCGGTTCCATGCAGTGGGGGTAGAGACCGGCAGAGTCACTGCGAAGTTACGAGACCAGCTATTGTCCGAATAGACATCCCGCCTGACAAGAGTGTCGGCGGCGATTACGCCCAGCGCGAGGACCAGGAAGTCCAGCGCGAGGGGGCTGGGCGGTAGATCAAGGCGCTCAAGGGAGTCCATGACGCCATTTCCGATCGTGGCGGTTTGGCTCCTAGAGCGGGGTGCAAAGACAGAAACAGGAATGACATCATGAGACCGACGGGGCAGTGTGGTCGCATCGTGTGCACAAATCACGCGGACAGTCATAGTTCCTCCCAATCGCGCCAAACCTCTCGCAAGGTCTCACCCTGTATCCTCAGCATATCCGTCGCGGTCGGAGTGCCAAGCGCGCTTGCCATTCGACTCGTAAAGATGCGTTCAACGTCACTCTTCACGAACTCGAACAGCACAAGTTCTGCATCGCGAGCTTGCAGGACGGATTCCGCCTTCTGAAAGGCGCGGCCTGCATCTTGTATCATCTCCTTGAAAATCAACTGACTCAGGTACGCCACCATGAGAGCTGACACAGAATCCGCATCCAGTGCAGCGGCGGTGAAGATATGAACATCTTGGAGGATTTCTGATAGAGCATCCGCCATGCAAGTTCTGACGAGATCCCCGTCCTCATTGGTTGGCGCGAGTGCGGCAACGATGATTTCGATCGCCTCGTCCACCGGCATTCCGATGCAAGCCGCGAGACTCACACCACTGGGACCAATCGGAGCACCGCCAGCGGCGAGGTCTTGAGCAAAGCCCCATACCGATGCGCCGCTACCAAACGCAGAGGCCATTCTCCTAAAGGCAGCCGAAGCCCCGCCGGTGGCCGATGTCGCGTATGAGCGAAGTGCAGACTTCATGGCGCCTACGTCGCTGGTCGCCGCAAACCGTCCCATGTCCGTGCGGAAGGCCCGAAACCTACCATTCTCTATGGGTGCTGGTTCAGTGTCAGCAGGTTCAGATTCCGGGCCGGCCTCTTCCCCGGGAATGGGCTCGACGCCCTCCGTCGGCTGCAGTTGCTCGTCACCGATTGCCCATGAAGGCACAAGCGGAGTCGATGACTTTCTACCCTTGCTTGAAGTCGAAGTGCCCATTTTTAGTCCTCAGTGTACCATGTTTCGTTCTTTATGGCGGCCTTGAGCCATGGAGGCTGGGGGTCGATGCTCCTGCAGAACGCCAAGAGGAGCTCAGCACCCTCGTTGGTATGCGATGCCAGCGTGATCGCGCCGATAAACGGAGTTGGCTTGCGGTCGAAACTAGTCTCGGCGCGCATTAGGTCGATGAGCTTTTGCATTACCGCAACCTTCTCTGGCTCGGAAAGCTTCAAGATTGCTCGTTTCGCTGACACGGAATCGCGGGTCGCAATCTTCTTGAGAACGAGAAGTGCCTCTTGGCCTGCAGCGCTAAGGCCTACGTGCGCACGCCGCAGCGTAATTGTCTCCCGGCTCAAATACGCCGCCGCCCGAAGATCAGTGTCTCCGAGAGGTGGGTCGAGTCGAATCCACTCAGCGAGGAAGCCGTCGTCTTTCCAGCCGTGAGGCAGCTCCACGCCTTCCTCATCCCTCTCGAGCCTCCCTAGCACCTCAAGTTTGCCATCTGGACTGGCGTTGACGAGTCGATAGAACTCGGCAGATGCCAGCGAACTTGTACACTTCTCGAATAGCGCGATCTTGGCAATAATGCCTTGGTCGACATTGATACCTCTCCTTCGAGCCAACGCGCTCCGCATTCCGATCACGTTGAGAATCCGCTTGATCGTCCTGGGGTTGCCAGCGACTCGAGATGAGCCCGCGAGTAGGGGAGCCAACCGTGCCGCCACATCGAGTGCCTTCTCAAGCTGCAATCGTGCCTCTGCCTCTTCGAGAGGGGAAGCATCCGGACCAAGGACACAACCAATTATTTCCATTACCTTCTTGCGGGGCAGAGGCTCTCCCATCCAGGACGTACGAAGGCTCTTCTCGAGGGCATCGCGAAGAGGTTCTAGCTTGTCATCGTCCCGAATCATTAGACTCGCGTACAGCATCACGAGATAGGCATTTATCTCATGTACGCCCAAAAGCGGAACACGAATCGGCACCTGAATGAGCTTGTCGATGTAGTCGTTAACTAGCTTTTCGTCCGGTGACCCAAGCACTGTCTTCACGGAGTGCTGAATCATGGCCTCGTCCGCGGCGATTACGAATGCCGTGTTGTGCATAGATAGAAACAGGCGCAACGTCTCGAGCGTATGAATCGTTTGCTCCGGGAGGCACCTATCTAGGTTGTCTACGAAGACCACGACGGTCTTGTCGAGAGCTTCAACAACCAGCTTCAGTTCGTGCCGGAATCCGTCAATGAGGCTAGGAAGACTGACGACGGGCTTGGGCTTAAGGATCTTGTCCTTGCTTCCCGAAACTGCAACAACCGCCGACTTCGCAGATTCAAAGTCTCCCTCTTCCATTTCACCACTCGCAGCTCGCCCCACGGCACTGGCTCCAGCCACGAGTGCCTTACCTGCTCCCGGCATCCCGACAGCCAGCGCGACACCTTCGGTCGCGTAGCCGGCGACTGAGCGCCAGTTGATACGCTTGAGCAACCCCTTTAGCTTCTTTCTGAATCCAGCGCTCTTGTCCGAAGCTGATTGGCGCAGCAGTTCCTCTCCAATCTTTGACATCAGTGCTGAGCGAGCGTCTTCGTAGCCCTGATACAACCAAGCATCGAACTCGATGAATACGTATTTCTTCGAATCCGCATTCTGGTAAAGCCGGCTGCGAATCAGTTTGAGCATGGATGACTTGCCCGAACCCCAAGGCCCGAAGACGCCGATCGCTACTGGCAGCATGTCTTCGCGGTGTATCACCTCCACCGCAAGGGCGGCGATTTCGCTATAGTTGAGGTAGTCAATGCCAGATTCGATGTCAGACCACATGCGTGCCTCGGGCTGTTTGCTTTGCGCTGCTTAGGAGTTGTATCGGGTAGGACTTGCGTTGGCAAGAGGACATGTGGCGTGTTCCACTCAGCCTTTCACCTAGGAGGCGCGTCGAGGGCAAGGAACTGTGGCGGGGTTTTGCAGAACGGGTGTTCCGATTGCCTCTGCAAAGGGCCTGTTGAGGGAGGATGGTTCATCGATGGACCGCGTGCCCTGTGCTGCAATCCGCGGATGAGCGACGAGGAACTTGGGCGCCGGCTGGAGGGTGCACTGGTTGCGCCCTTCAAATGTAGGGGTGAGTTCATGCCGCTGTTGGCGCCAAGAACGGCGAGCGCGGAGAAGTGAGGGTGAGAGCTGCGGTAGGGCGACCAGTTCTGAGTGTGCAGGCCAGACAACGTCCTGCGTATGACCTGCGCGGCCGATCAATCGCGACGGGGCTGATAGGCCCCGTCGCGATTAGGCCGTGTCAGGTCGATACGCTTGTTGTCGGGCGCCGCTACACGCATCGCGAACTGAAGGCTATCGGCGGCAGCGAGAGGGCCGCCGCAAGCCCGTTGCAGATGCCGTCCGAAGGGTCTTGGCGGGCGACACGAAGCGGCGGCCGCCAAGTACCTCTCAAGCAGAGCGGGAAGTGCGCAGCTGCGCATTTCGGTCCGAGCTCCGTAAGATGTCTGTGGACCCCTGACTGACCGACTTTTGACGACTTCTTTACCTCGGCTGCGGGCGGCCCCGGCGATAACTCGCACATGCACGCATTCGTCATCTTCGCGTTGTTGCTCGTCGCCCCATTGCCCGCTAGTCCTCTTCCGAGCGAGAGGTGCTCGCAGAATGCACCACCATCAGGTCTCTACAGCGGCGCCGGCGTGATGGTCGCGGTCGTCGACGGTTGCCTAGGCCTCGACTCGGCGCACCGCCGCCACCGAGGGGCGACACCGGAGCTCCTGCAACCACGAGGCATCGACCGCTACGAATTCGACAGCTCGCATAAGGCGAACGGCGAGAGCGACGGCTGGACGCTTTTCGTCGCGCCCTGGGGTCTGATGGTATGGACTTGGTCGCACGGGCTCCACGGAGCGGCGACCTCCGGCATCCCGGTCATATTGTCGCCAACCGCACGGTTGCCAGCCATGACGCCTTGGTCGTTGGTGGCCCTGCTTGGACACGAAGTGCCGGCCATGCGTAGCGCAACAGTCGAGAGGCTCTTGCGCGACCAAGCCGAGCCAATGGTATGCGTGGCGCTAACGAGCTTCATCGACCACCTCTCGGAGGACCAGTGGGATCCGGCCAATGCCGGCGGCGTTGCGCTCGTTAGCAACGCCACCGCGCCGTGCCTCGTGCCGGCACTCCAGCGCGCGTTGTTCCGAAAAGGATGGACACTCCAGGCCGCGCAGACCCTCGTGCACATGGTCGGCGCGAGGGAGCGCGCAGCTCTGGTGCTGGACCTCATCGACCGCGGCCTGATGGGGCAGGCGAGCGAAGCGCTCGTGCCGTGTCGCGCTCTTCACCAGGACCCTTCCGGACCCGCCGATTGCCTCTCGGCCCAGGATGCGGACCGCTTCATTGGCGACGTCTTCCAGCGCGCCATCGATACCGCGGACATGAGCGGTAAGGCGCTCGACCAGTACGTGTACTCGGTATTACGTATCCTCGAGGGATTCGCTGGCGACCCAAGCGCGCGCATCCTCGCTGAACTGCCGAACGTCACTCGATGTGAGTTGCAGGCCCCGCTTGCGCACTACGTCGGCGTTTACGGACAAGGCGCTGGCGTTCCGCTAGACGCTTATCGAATAGCGCTTACTGCAACCGCCGCATGCGACCCTGCCTACGCGGACATCGCCATGCGCTTCGCCATCAAAGTGGCACGGGAAGGCGACGACACCGCGTGGGCTGCGCTGGCCTTGCTCCTCGAGGCACGCCCGCCAGAGTTCCGCAAGCGCTTGGCCGCAGCGTTCGGACCGCGCGGCTGCGCCGAGCGGGAAAACAGTCATCACCCGCATAGCGAACGAGTGCTGGCCATGCTTTCGCTCGCACGCTGCCGAAATTAGTCCTTGGCTGTCCAATGTAACGGCCTGAGTTGAACGCGGAGCCATGACCAGAGTGAACGCGGAGCCGTGACCACAGTTGAGGACGAAGCCGCGAATAGAGATGACCCAGACCTGCAGCCAGAGTTGAAGGGCAAAGCCGCGACCAGCGTTGCAAGCGCGAGCTGGTTTCATAATTTGTTGTCGGGCGCTGCTTGGACGGGATTCGGCGTAGACGGTGACCATCAGTGGGCAGCCGATGCAGGTCACCGTCGCGGATGCGTTCCCAGCTCCTCAGGTCAGCAACAAAGTTCTACTCGGGTAAGGCGACGACGGCGAGAGCGGGTAGCACGGCGGCCGGTGCGCCAGCGCCCCGCTCAAGCCAGGACCAGAGCAGTAGGAAGCAACGAATCGCGACCGAAGGCAATTGGCGGGAGGAGGTCAGCTACCAGAACGGCTTCTTCTCTTTCGGCCTACCGGCCTACGGGCTGTGCCGACGTCCGCGCTCTTTCGGCCTTGGTTTGCCTTCGCGTACCCTGTGGAGTCACTGCGGAAGGCCACAAGGTCATGCCCGGGTATGCCTAATCGCATTCAGGCCGCTGGGGCTGCTCTACGTGGCCGTAGTCGGCTGATCCGCCCGAATCCACCACGCCATTAGGGTCAACTTCGACTTGTTCGTCTTCTTGCCGCGTGGGCAGCGAAGACAACACTCCTGTCCGTGTTGGCAATCTCACTGAGTCATGTGCCATTAATGGCGCGGACAGAACCCAAGCGTGGCCGTATCGAACCACTCGACTCGGTCATCGTCGTCCCGCGTTCCCCCCAGTGCCACGAACAAGACATTGTCACTGTCGAGTTGATGCGTCGAGCGTACAAACTCTCCGGCGGCCAAGCGCATCAGCCAACGCCAGCGTATGGGTTGAGCGTCGCGTTGAAGCCCAAGCCAGATAGCGTTGCCGCGAATCGCAATCTCCCCAAATAGGCCATCGAACGTTATGTCTCTGCGGGAACATCCGCGCAGTGCGTTCTGCGCGATTGCAACGATCTCCTGCCAGCGGTCGACCGGACATTTCTGCGGGATGTCGCAATCGACATCCACACCAGGGTCCCCACCGGGCCCGACCCACAGTGGACGGTCGAAGCCGCGCTCACGGTCAAACATCCACATCGCCATCGATCGACCGTTCGGCGTGAAGCCTCTGCAGCCAGGCCATAGCTCCGACGGGCTCCACGGCACGACTGACGGGACAGGAGCAGACGTCGACAGCGGCGTGCACTGCATTGCGATTCCCAACTCTCGCGCACTCACGCCGTACGCCTCCAACTGACCGCGTCCTTCCGCGAGCACGAACACGTTCCCTGTTGTCGGCGAAGCGTATGCCCCACGAAGCCGCTGGCCGCGTCGGCTCAGGCCAGGCTCCACGACGATGGTACGTTCCCCGAAGACAACCTGGAGGGAGCCATGCGCAACTCGCACCGTCGCTATACCCCCCGGCACTACCAGCGCGACCACGCCTGCCCGTGCTTGCCCGCCGCTACACGACGTGAGTTGCCCTGTCACTGGCACACCACCGCTGGCGGTCTCGATGAACGGCCCGGGATGAAGTTCGAAGCGCTTCGTGATCTTGCTTTCGCCCAAGCCTACCCACAGCGCAGAACGGCGTTTGGCCGGCATACCTGGGCTCCCGTCGACGATGATAAGCGCGTGGTCCCCTTCGCGCGAAACGCCGACACAGCCCGGCTCGCCGAACGCGAGTCGGGTAGCCACTTCGACGCTTTGGTCAGCCACTGCTCGAGATCCGGGCAGAGTGAGCAAGGCGAAGATGAAGAACGTGAGTATATGTGGCAAAATCATACCGGCTCCGCTCTATTGCGACTGGCATGCGGTCGCAGCGCTCAGGCAGGCTGATACGGCTTGGCGTCAAGGTCAAGCATTCAATCTGACATAAGGAGTCAGCCCAGAATAGACATGCCAGCATGAGGCTGGTTGCATCGTCGCCTGCGGTATGATCTACGCTTTTTATGACACGCAAAGAGGAAGCCGTCGCGGCCATCAAATCAAGTTTGACTCACTCTCCCCGCTGCTCGACGTGCACGCCCGTCGCCCGTGGGCAGCGAGGAAATCCCGTGCTCTGGGCTACGGCGGGGACTCGGCAGTCCCGGCTGCCACAGGCTCGAGCCGAGCGGTGATTCGCGCCGACCACGAGAAGGATTTAGATGAAGGGGCAGGAAGCGGGCTTGGCTCTGACGGAAGGACCCCGGCCACTGATGAGGGCCAGAGCAAGCCGCTGAGAGACGTCGAGTTCTGGCTGCACACGCCCGACAACGTCCTGCGCATGAGCTGCGCGGCCGATCAATCGCGATGGGGCTGATAGGCCCCATCGCGATTAGGCCGCGTCAGTTCGATGCGCTTGTTGTCCCCGCGAAGCCACGCGGGAGTTGGCGCGATGAAGGGAGAGAAGTGCTTGCGGTGAGTGGGAGATTTGGGTCTTGATAGGAGGAGGAGCGGTTCCTGGCAGACCGCAGGTGGAGCCTGGCGAGGTGCGGTCGGATGCAGGCGAGGCGGGGTGCGGCGGGGTGGTGGGAGCGGGAGTCGTGGCGGGGAGAAGTAGTTGACGCCTGGCAGCCGCCCTACCCTCCGGTGGCTCAAAGACTCCAAAAGGAGTGAGCCACGGGTCTCGGCGGGGCAAATCTCTACAAACGACATTCCGCACACGACAGCCACGGATGGCGAGTCCACCTCGAGATTGAACGATGGCGAGTCCACCCCGGGAATGAACGATGGCGAGTCCACCTCGAGAATGGACGAAAGCAAGCCCACCTCGAGAATGGAGGTGGTGCGTTCAACCCAGCCCCGAGAATCAACGATGGTGAGCCCCACCGGAGAATGGACGACAGTGAGTCCGAGCCAGAGCTCGCGCTCGTGAGGCCGCCCGAGAATGAGCGATGGCCAGTCCAACGCGGGGATGGAAGGTGGCTCTGCTACCGTACGAGTTCGGCGAGAAAGCGCGCGTGCTAACACCAAGTCTTCTCATCGTAAATTAGCACGCGCCCGATTCAACACGCACCGCGCTTCAACTGTTCGGCGAGTGCGCATCGGAGCCGAGCGACCGAGGGTCGGCAAGCCGACTTCGGCGGGCACCGGGAGGATGAGACCGCACGAGTTCGGCGGGGAGGCAGGCGTGCTAACACCAAGTCTTCTCATCGTAAATTAGCACGCCCCCGATTCTACGAGGACCGCGCGCCAACTGTTCGGCGAGTGCGCATCGGAGACGGGCGACCGAGGGTCGGCAAGCTGACATCGGCGGGCACGGGGAGGATGAGACCGTGCGAGTTCTCCGGGAATGCATGCGTGCTAACACCAAGCCATCTCATCGTAAATTAGCACGCCCCCAATTCAACGAGCACCGCGCGCCAACAGTTCAGCGAGTGCACATCGGAGCCGAGCGACCGAGGGGCGGCAAGCCGACGTCAGCAGGTACCGGGAGGATGAGACCAAAGGAGTTCGGCGAGGATGCACGCGTGCTAACACCAAGTCTTCTCATCGTAAATTAGCACGCCCCCGATTCAACATGCACCCGAGTGGTTCGCCGAGTGCACGACGGAAGTGCGCGACGCAGAGCCCCGAATCGAGGTACACGTGCTAACACCAAGCCTTCTCATCGCAAAGTGGCCCGCGCGACTTGACGTGCGCTTCACGCTGAAGGTCTTCTCGCCGAAAGTGAGGCTCTTGGATTGTCGATCCTCAAGTCCACATCCGAGGTTGCGATCGAACGAGTCCGGCGGGGAAACATGCGTGCTAACACCAAGCCATCTCATCGGAAATTAGCACGCCATCGATTCCGCGTCCGCTGCGTGCCGTCTGTTCGGCGAGTGCGCAACGGAGCCGAATTGCCACATCCGAGAATGAACGACGGCGAGCCCAGTCCGAAGACCGATGGTGAATGGTGGTGAGTCGACCTCGAGAATGAACGACGGCGAGTCGAGCCCGAGGATGGATGATGGCGAGTCGAGCCCGAGGATGGATGATGGCGAGTCGAGCCCGAGGATGGATGATGGTGAGTCCACCCCGAGGACGGATGATGGTGAGTGCACCCCGAGGACAGATGATGGTGAGTCCACCCCGAGGACGGATGATGGTGAGTCCACCCCGAGGATGGATGATGGTGAGTCCAGCTGAGAGGGGAAGAGGCTATGCAGTCAATCCAGCTGCGAACGGAGCAGGCTTCGCGGGACAACGTCCTGCGCATGAGCTGCGCGGCCGATCAATCGCGATGGGGCTGATAGGCCCCATCGCGATTAGGCCGCGTCAGTTCGATGCGCTTGTTGTCGGGCGCCGCGGTATAGCCCGGGTATTTCGAGGACAGATCAGCCCAGGTAATTCGAGGACACTCCGTGATTCCCACAGTCAGGACTCGACAGGAGGCTGTTATGTCCTGGAAGGAAAGTGAAGTGGCTGAAAAGAGACTGGAATTCGTGAAGTTGTTGCAGGATGGCCGGTATAGCATGACCGAGCTGTGCGATCGCTTCGGGATCGCCCGCAGCAACGGGTACAAGTGGGTCGACAGGTACCTCGAGGCCGGGCTGGATGGGCTGAAGGACCGCAGGCGCGGCCCTCGAGACTCCCCGCTGAAGACGCCGCAGGAGGTCGAGGAGCTGATACTGGCCGAGCGCGACCAGCACCGCACCTGGGGGCCGCGTAAGCTCCTGGCCGTCCTGGCGCGGGACATGCCCGACGTGGAAGCCTGGCCCGCGGCCAGCACTGTCTACGACATCCTCAAGCGCAATGGCCGGATTCAGAGCGTCAGGCGCCGCCGCAAGCATGAGCATCCCGGTAAGCCGTTCGTCGAGATGGACCTGCCCAATAGCGTCTGGGCCGCAGACTACAAGGGCCAGTTCAGGTTGGGGAACGGGCGCCTCTGCTACCCACTCACCGTGACCGACGGCTTCTCGCGGTACCTCTTCGCTGCACACGCCCTGCCCTCCACTGACCTCAAGGGGGCCAGGAACGTCTTCCTGAGGCTCTTCAAGACCTACGGCCTGCCCGAGGCCATCCTGACCGACAACGGGACTCCCTTCTGCTCCACAGGCCTCGCTGGCCTCACCCAACTCTCCGTCTGGTGGCTACGTCTGGGGATTCGCAGAATCCGAACCCAGCCCGGACACCCCCAGCAAAACGGACGACATGAGCGCATGCACCGTACGCTCAAGGCGGCCATACAGCCGCCTCAGCAGACAATGCGAGCTCAGCAGGTCGTCCTGGAAAGCTTTCGCCACGAGTTCAACGACGTCAGGCCGCACGAAGCCCTCGAAAACGCCACCCCTGCCTCACTTTACGAGTCGTCGCCGCGCCCCTACCCCACCCGCCTTCCAACAGTCGAATATCCCAGCAACTTCATAACCCGACTCGTCAGCAGCAGCGGCTCCATTCGGCTCAACTCAGCTCAGATTCACGTCACCTCGGCACTCGCCGGACAACACGTCGGCCTCGAAGAATGCGGTGATGGCCTGTGGGGAGTCTACTTCGCAACAGAGCACGTCGGCAGGCTTGACGTTCGAACCTCCAATGTGAAATGACCCGAGCAGCAAGCACCAAAAGTGTCCTCGAATTACCTGGGCCAAAATGTCCTCGAAATACCCGGCCGCTCACGCTCTGATTGCAGCGTTGAGCCGATACGCCGGATGAGTCGGCCGCGGAATTGAGCCGTGACGCCAGGTGAGTCCGGCGCATCCGGCTACTGCTCGACTATCTGGCGCACCAACATCTGGCTATCCATTTGCAAGATGTCGCTCGCATGAACGAGGCGTTGACGAGGGGGCAATGTCTTGCTGGGTCGACGCTGCGGCGACACGTAGAAACGGTTTGGGGCAGAGCCCGTTGATCGGCTAGGGCCTTCGGTGGTCGAAAGCGGGTTGTACCCGTCATTGGTCGCTAAGCGCGGGGTAATTGGCAGTGCGCACCAACCGAAAACCTGTGCTTTGACTTCTCATTGGAGCGACACTCATGATGCCCTCGGGGCCAGTATGGCTCCCGCACTGCCCGTCGAGAGGCATATGGTAGACGCCCGATACTCGCGCAAGGCGTCTCGGATGTTCGTCATCCGGGTGCCAACGTATCTCGTCAACAAACTCCGAGGCAGTCTCGATGGTCGTGGGGGTTTCGAGTGGGCCGTCGTCGGACTCGGATAGTGTCCACTCAAGTACATTGCCATAGGCGCCGTATAAGCCGAAGTCATTGGGACGTTTGGAACGCACTTCCTGTGGGCTCAGGCAGAGGGTCTCGTGAGGGGCGAGATTCTGAGGGGGCCAGCACGGTCCGGGTACAGGCCCGCTTTCGCTGCAATGGACCGGACATGCATCGGTCGTCGAGCGTGAGTTGCCGCAGAACACGACGTGTTGCTGTGCAAAAGACTTCGGGTCTCTGGGCTCGCAGTCCGCGCGGATCTCAAGCGGTCCGCGGCCGAGACAGAAAGGACTTCCCGCTCGAATTGCCAGCTCGCCCTCACGCTCAGAAGGGAGTCGGTAGCCATTACATTGCGGCCCGACGAAGCTCGCGGAGTCGCAGGCCCAGGATCGTGTGTCGGGTCGAACCGGTGTTGGCCAAGGGAGGTCAACGAAGCGACAACCCTCGAGGATGTGGCATCGCTCAAGCCCATGGAGGTCGCTTAGGCGGTTGGCGAGTTCCATGGCCTCGAAGGGCGTGACGCCCGCAGCCGGGCACTCGGGCCCACAGGAGACGCCAATGTCCGGCAGATAACCCAAGAGGCGCTCGAAGGTGTCGAGGGTGACCTCGGTCTGCATGATGTAGAAGCCACGCGGCATGACGGCGATACGCATGGCGCCCCACCAGGTGACGTCGCGGCTGCCGCCAGCGAGAAAGCTGCGGGGCGGCACGTAGCACCAGCCGCCACGACAGTCCGCAAATGGGGCGACGCAGGTCTTTCGCTCCTCGTCGCAGAGCGTGGAAACCCAATCTTCGGCGAGCTGCAGCTCACATGGCCCGAGGTATCTGCCGTCTGGCTCGACACCACATCGGCCGCCGTCGGTCGAGCGCGGCTCGGATGGCCGGACCGACCACTCCACCGGGGCATCCCAGATCGGGTCTAGTGGATCGACTGGTTCGGCGATGTCGGTGTCAGTGGGCGGCGTGTCGGAGACATTTGTCGCGTCGCTGTCGACTGTCGTGTCCTCGACCGGACGAACGTCCGCACGGCTCGACGGGTGGGTGACAGTGCAAGCGGGGAGGACCGACAAGACGAGGATGAGCGGCCAGAAAGCGATGGAACCCATGGTTAGTGCGTCCGATACCCGCCCCTAGCCGGCTTTGCGAGAGGAAGCTGGGGACGTTGGTTGAGCGTCTTCCGACCTGTCGAACTGGGTGATACGTATGTCATTGTCCGCGAAGATTGCTCGAATTTCGAGTCGTCCTCCGAGGGCAGCGACCACCTTGCGGAGCGTGCTGACGAGCATGTCCGAGCGACGCTCCATCTTCGAAATCGTCGACTGATACATCCCGAGCCGTTCCGCGAGCACTTCCTGAGACACGTTGAGCATTTCGCGAAGTTGGGCGAGTAACACGTTGACCGGCGGTATTGTCGGACCGCGTACCTTGAGTAGTTCAACGACTCGAACTTCGAGGCTGCTCATCTCCATAAAGACTTCATCAGGTCCCTCGCCGTAGCCGGGTGTACCGCCCGCAGAGAGCCCAAAGCCCCGATCCGGAGATGCCTCGATGGTCAGGTTGTAGCCATCAGGGAACGAGAGGTCGAGCCAGCTTGAGCCTGTCGGCATCTCAGCGAGGTCCACCGAAGCGGTTGCGCTGGGAAAGCGCTTTGCGAGTCGGGCCCTGAGCAGTTCAAGATCGGTCATAGGTCTGTCACCTCTTGTCCATTGTTCCCAGCCTTGGCGAAGAGAACGTGCCTTGAGCCCGCCTCTTCGATGCGAAGGGATCCATTGTCTCCAATGAAGGTATTGTGAGCGCGGCTGCGGAACCGCTTGACCCGAGGTCGGCCTGAAAGCTCACGCATGCTATCCAGCTGAGGTGGATACATTCGCCCGTCAGTCATCCATCGCTCTGGTGAGCATGGGATCGTGGTGAGTTCATCCTCAACGTCATTCAGGGTGCTGCAGAGCAGGTCGTAAACCTCTTCGAACGAAGAGCACAGAGGGGCAGCCCGGAGTCGTTTCAAGAACTCCGCGAATCGCTCTGCCTTTGTCAGTACATTCATCGAGCCACCATGCCCCCGAAGGAATAGTCGAGAAGAGAGAGCAAGTCAAGGTCGCGGCGCAGGGGCGCGTCTTGTCCCTCAGGAAGAAGGAATCGTCCCGCGGCCAGGGCGACGGGCGCCGAAGCGCTCTTGATGCCGTCGACCAGTTCTGACTGCACACGCCCGACAACGTCCTGCGCATGAGCTGCGCGGCCGATCAATCGCGATGGGGCTGATAGGCCCCATCGCGATTAGGCCGCGTCAGTTCGATGCGCTTGTTGGCTGGCCTCGCGTCGGGCTCCGAGCACTTCAGCTGACGGCGACGCGAGACGACCACAAGGGCTGATTGAGGGGAATCCTGTGTGCTGTTGTCGGTGGCCCGAGCGCGGACGGCGGCTACGTCCCTCGAAGCCGGTCAGTCTTCCGACGGCTCGCTGCCCGCTACCTCCGTTTTACCCTCCGATTCCCTTCTTTCCGAGTCGGCGGACTCTGCACCTGGATCCTTCGCGAGAGCTCTGTCGCTGGCGAGTTCAGCCAAGAGGGCGTTGCCAGCCTTCGTTGTCTTGAACCTCGTCCATTGAGCCCCGGCAACCTTCTCAAGTTCCATTAGTCCGTGAATTGCGAGTTTCGGTGCGATTTGATGATAGAGGAAGACCTCGATCCCTTTGGCGCCGTACCTGTTCGTGACGCCTCTGACAAGTGCATCCATGTGGCTGTAGAACCAGCTAAGTAGAGTCCACTTCGTTTCCACCCCCTCGCTAACGTATACCACTGAGGTCTTTGATAGTATCGTCCGCAGCTTGTTCGTCTTTGAGGGGGCACTGGCGCCAACGATCTTCGGTGCGGCAACCTCCATCTTTGCAATCTGGACGCGAAGCCGCTCCAACTCTCGCAAGGCGTCATTCAGCTCCCTGGCCAACTCCTGCGAGTCGCTCACATCTTGTCCCGAAACCCAGCCGCTAAAATCATACTGACGGAGGAAGTCCATGAGGGTCTCGTGGACCGCGACCTTGATGTCCTTCGCATCGTCGACCATGCGACACACACGGCTGAGGACGAGAGACCGGAAGCTTCGAAGCAAGTCTGGGTGGTCCTTTTCTATAACCGATGCGCCCGCAGATCGGGCCTTAACATCGATTGCGCTATCTGATAAGACCACAGCAAAGAACGGCTTATCGGAATTGACCGCGTGCTCATATTCCAACTGCGTGTAGCTCTTCTTCGACCCGGGCTCTATGGAGCCATACCTACCTCCAAGCACGAGCATGAAGACGTCGGATTCGTCGATCCAACGGCGGATGGTGTCGAGCTGGCTCTTGTTTCCTGCCGCGAATAGCTCCATGCCGGCTGGAATATGACCGGCTCGGAGAACTGCTTCGACAGCCGCCTGCCGTTCGACGATCAGGTCGACGTATGTAGACGATATGAAGACTTGGAGCTTCTTGGTCATATACTTCCGGATTGGTGGGGTGTGCAGCGATAGTCACCAAGCGCCTAGCTTGAGTTCATCTTGACGGTTCCGGTATCCCCTCGTCAAGGGCTTGTTGGTCGTGCTCGGCTCGCCTGCCTTGAGGGTTGCGCACCGTCAGGTTTCGTATACACTTCAGGGCATGAGCAAACTGCTCCAGGGCAAGCGAAAGTTCTCGGAGTCCGAGAGATACGCCATCTTTCTCGTCCACAACGAGAAGTGCTACCTCTGCGGTAAGCCTGTCGACCTTCTGTCAATGGAGGTCGATCATATCATCCCAGACTCTCTTGGGAAGGCTCCAGCCGAATTAGCGGCCGTTCTAGCGGCCTTCGGAAAGCCTGACGACTTCGATCTTCAATCCTACGCGAACTTGGCTCCGTCGTGCGGCCCATGCAACGCGCGTAAGAATGCGATGCGTTTTGACGCGACACCTCTTGTGCAACTGGAGCTTCAGCGGGCAGCGGAAAAGGCCGATAAAGTTCGACTTGTTGTATGCGAGGTGGTGGCAAGACAGACGGTGACGAAGGGCTGGAACGCGATCCGGCGCGCCTACGATGGTGAAGCTCTGGGAGAGGAGCTCATCGAGGAGATTCTGGCCTTTGCCACTTTCGTAGTAGCACAACGAGAGCAGCCGAGTAAGGCGGAGGCGCTGCGTCTGACGCCTCTGATACACGTCCTAAGCGAGGGCGGAGGTCTGCGGATAGTGAAGGGGACTTATGGTGTAGGTGCGGGCCCGATCGGTTCGCATGTGCACTCTAGCTTCTATTGCGGGTACTGCGGGTCCAACGCTTGGAGCGGTCCCAGGTGTGTGGTTTGCGGTCAGCTAAGCGACGACTAGCTCAGCTGTAAGGCACGGCTAAATGGCCTCGACTACTGCGAAGGCAGCAGTCTGCCAGAAGGCGTCCGTATGGAAGCGGCCTGAGAGCAATGCGTTTTGGGAAAGCGACCTGGTGGTGACACCATAGTGCGGACTAGGTGAGCGAACCCGCTCGACCCGTAGGAGGCGGACGAAGTGACTCGGGCTGGCGCGGTGGGCTGGTCGTGAAGATCCGAGCAGTAGTGACTGGAGGGGCCAACCAACAAGAGGCGTTGGGGGAAACAGGTGGATGAGCGACGTCCAGCTTTGGAGTTTGGGGCCAGCCAACGTCCTGCGCATGACCTGCACCGCCGATCAATCGCGGGGGCGCATCGCCCCCGCGATTAGGCGGTGTCATGGTCGATGCGCTTGTTGTCCGGCGCCTAGTGGATGGGCTTGGGGTGGGCGCGAGAGCCGCTCTGCAAGCCGTCGAGAGGGACCTCTAGGCCCTATGCGATTTATAGGAATCTGGTGGTCAGGGAGGAGGCTGAAGGCGAGCGAGCCATGACGGCTTTCGGTCCTCGACGAGGGCGTTCTTGGCAGTTGGGTGGTCTCGAGGCGACTTTGACGGGCCTTCAGAGAGAAGAATTGGCATTCGGAGGGGGCGGTGACCCGACTCCGGACGGACCAGTCCCTTACGGCTGCTTGCGAGGCCATGAGGACGAGGTGGGATTCAGAGCGGTGTGTGAGCTGCACTACGACGGTGGCTCCGGCGAGATTACCCCCCACCCGCGTGGCGTCAGCGGAGGCAGCTTCGCTCCTGCGCGGAAGTGCGCGACGACGACTCGCGTCCCGGCGCAGTGCGGGCACTTGAGCCAGTGCGGCACCTCGAGGTCAACGGAGGGCACATCCCCGTCAGCACGCGCTGCTACTGGAGCGGCGACCGGTGCCGGGGGTGCTGACCCGAGAAGCAGCGCGCGCAGAGCTCGAAGCTGTTCACGACACCTCCGACGCCACAGACCACAGTAGTGAACCCGGTGCACACCGCTGGGCCATACGTGCTGCAGAAACCGACGAAGGAACTCCTCCCCAGACAACCGCATCGTGCGCCACGTCCGGTCGCCACTCTTCTGGTACCGGAACACCACGTCCTTGTCCGTCATGGACTCGAGGCGATACTCCGACAACGGCCCGCAGTGAAGCGGACGACTCAGGTACTGAAGCAACGCCTCGGTGCCGTGCTGGGGAAGCTCGAGGTAGACCGGCCAGTCCTTCTGAAGCACGACCTCGGGGATGCTGAGGTCCTTCACCGCTGACTTCATCAGCGAAAGTACCCGGGAACGAAACCTGGCAGCAAGGGCGCTCGTCGAGGCCAGAGTCTCGGACTTCGAGGCCTTCCAGTTCCCCTCCCCGTCCAAACCGCCGGCCGAAACCAGACAGTGAACATGGAGGTGATACATGAGCGTATTCGAGGACGTGTGCAGCGACGTCATCACCGCCGGCGTCGCACCCAGGTTCTCAGGCAACTTCCCGATGGAGACCAGGGCCTCCCCGGCCGCCTTCATCAACACAGGATAGAGCATCCGCTGCTCGCCACGAACGATGTCGTTCAGTTCCTGCGGCACCGTGAAAACCACATGGAAGTACGGCACTGGGAGAACTTCCTCTTGCCGAGCCGCAACCCATTTCGCTGATGCCTCCCGCATGCACTTCGGACACGAGCGGTGATTGCACGAGTTGAACGCATAACCCTGCTCACCCTCACACGTCGCGCACTCCAGCACATGACCGCCAAGAGCGGGCGTGCGGCACTTCTCGATCATCCGCATCGCAGTCCGTTGTTCCTCGGGCAAACTCCCACCCATGCTCGAACGGTACCTCGCACCAAACCGCCGAGAGACGTCAGCCATGGCCACTGAGACCGGTGAGATTGGAGGTGTCGATTGCGGCAAGATGTTCAGGTCCCTGAGTTGGAGGACCCGAGCTCTTGCCAAAAACCATGCCAGCCCTGAAGGCCGCATCACGCCTACGTGAAGCCAACCCCAAACTGTCCCATAGGTGTCCCAAACCGTCCCAAACCGTCCCAAAGTGTCGCACGGATGGGACAGAAGGGCTGAGGGCAAGGCGCCAAGCGGTCGGGAAGGCTCCCAGTAGGACCACAACGACGCGCCGCGACCTCAAGAGCGACATCCAGCCCAGAGACGAACGTCTGCCGACAAGAGCGCCGGACGAGAGCGTCGGTGACCGAGGCGTCAACGTCGGGCAGGACCTCCAGAGCGACATCAACCCCAGAGGGGAGAGATGCCGACAAGCGCAGAAAGGAGCGACGGCGACAGAGCCGAGGCGTCATCGTCGAGCTGCGCGACCTCAAGAGCGCCATCAACCTCAGAGGGGAGCGTCTCCCGAGAAGACGGTTAGCGCCGATGAAGGAAGGGGTGGGGCGATACCAGGGCGCGGGGGCCGCTGAAGTGCAACCAGTTCTGAGTGCGCACGCCGGACAACGTCCTGCGCATCAGCGGCGCGGCCGATCAATCGCGATGGGGCTGATAGGCCCCATCGCGATTAGGCCGTGTCCGTTGTATGCGCTTGTTGTCCCGCGCCGGGCCGAGGCGCTCTTTGCTAGCGGTTTCAGGGCCTTGTGGTAGCAACATGTAGCGTCCGAGGGGCATCGGCGATTCGCCGATGTCCCTCGGACTTCGTTCTGACTTGCGGACTTGCGCTCCAACTCTGACCGCGGGACGGCGGCGGCTTGCCGCCGCCGTCCCGCGGTGCGCAGTTCCCATGAACGGACCGTCTCGAGTCTCACTGTCAGTGAGTGCGCGGTGCGAGGCTGATACGCTTCAGAGACTCGACACGGAGGGTGCTCAGCGTCTTGCCTTCGTCGTCCCATCGCAAGCCGGTAATAAGCGACAACGACTGAGTGTTTTCAGGCCTCTCACGTCGCATTGCGAACGCTCGAAGTCCGGGTTATGAACCTGACGACGGCAACGACCGCTGCTTCGGTCGGCATGCAACCATGCGCATTGAGGAGGAGTCAGATGGCAGAAATCAAACATGGATCGGTGACGGTCGTCATCGATGATTCCCTCGAGATCCCGGCCCAAGCCGGCAATCTTTCGCCGAAACAGGTCCTGGAAATTCCGAAGCCGCCACGCGGCATCGGGGCTGCAACGAGTGATGCGGCTGAGGTGGCGCGCCACGCTGGCGAGAAATTCGTCATGCCCGCCGGTGTGACTCCCGACGCGCTGGAAAAGGCCGGTCAGGACGCGGAAGCAATCGACAATGTGATCTCGTCGGTCGAGGTGGTGTTGAATACACTCAAGCAGGCTAATTTCCTGCTTGACGCTAAAGCATGGGAGATGCTTCGCAAGGTGAATGACCAAGTGCTCGCCCAGGGAAAGACGAGCCCCGAAGTCCTCACCTTCTTCAAGCCGCTCACGGATTACATGGGGCGCTTCGGTCGGGCGAAGCCTCGGACCCCGCCAGCTCCGACCTGAACTGCCGTTGTCGTGGCTACGCGGTGAGGGCGCTCGCGGCGAACGACGAAGCCGGTCAGAGCGGGTCCTTGACCCGGTCCATGCGGGTCCTTGACCCGGTCCATGCGGGTCCTTGACCCGGTCCATGCGGGTCCTTGACCCGGTCGGTGCGGGCCCCCAACCCGGTCCCTGCGGGTCACCGACCCGGGCGGTACGGATGGGCGACCCGGTCGGTGTGAGTCGCCAAGGCAGTTGGAACAGGTTGTCGACCCGCCCGGTGCGGCCCGGCGGGGCGGCTGCTATTGTGCTCGCACGACCAGTGCAAGCGCCAGCTGCTCGGCTCATTGTCTAACCGACTCATGCGTCAACGTTGCTGGCCGATTCAAGTCGCTCGCAGAACGAGCGGGCCGGCGCGATCGTCTGGAGCTCGAGCTGATGAAGGCGGCGCCGACAGACAGAAGCATCTAGATAGGTTCAAGAAATCTGACACGACACAGGAACCGGTGAGCGACGCCCGGTGACCAGAGTGACTCGCTTCGTGAAGCGAAGCACGTCGGCGCGTACTGTGTTCGTGGAGGTTCCCATGCGTACGTCAATTCTACCGATCGCTCTGGTTGCGGGCATCGTGCTCGCGACCTGTGCTCCGTTCTCGTACGGCTACGATCCTGCACCCAATCCGCCGCCCCTGCTGGTCGAAGAGACCGGACCGCCGCCGGGTCCGGGCTACGTCTGGTACCCGGGTTATTGGTACTGGATCGGCGACGCCTACGCCTGGGTCCCCGGCGCATGGGATCTGCCGACCGCACCGTCGCCGAACGTCGGGAGCTACGATGCGTACGCGACCCGTCCCTACCCGGACGCATGGTACTACAACCGAGCCTACGGCTGGTATTTGCCCCACGGTGGCAGCGTGCACCACGGCAGACACGGGGGGTACATTGCACCGAACGCTGGCCATCACGGCAACCACGGTGGCGCTGGCTCCGACCACGTCACGCCGCACCACGGTGGCCGGCACCAGATCGCGCCGCACCGCGGCGGCCGGCTTCACGGCGGGGGCTCACACCATGGCGGGTCACGCCACGGTGGAGGCGGCTCGCACCACCGCGGAGGCGGCTCGCACGGTGGCCATCGGCGCTGATGTGCTCTGCCGCATTCGCCCGCAGTCGTCGGATCCCGCGGATGTTCATCCAACCTGCTCGACTCCCGCGGCATCACTGACACCAACGTCAAGCTCGCTCAGCGGCGCCGCCCACCTCCGCCCCCACGCGAGGGGCGACCGTGATTGGAGCCTCCTCCGCCACGCGACGGCCGGTTGATGTTACCCCCCGACGGCCGGCTCGGACGCGACGGACGGTTCAAGTCACCACCCGACGGCCGGCTCGGACGCGACGGACGGTTCAAGTCACCCCCCGATGGCCGGCTCGGAGGCGACGGACGGTTCAAGTCACCCCCCGATGGCCGGCTCGGAGGCGACGGACGGTTCAAGTCACCCCCCGACGGGCGACCCGGACGCGACGGACGGTTCAAGTCACCCCCCGACGGCCGGCTCGGGCGCGACGGACGGTTGAAGTCACCACCCCCCGACGGCCGGCTCGGGCGCGACGGACGGTTCAAGTCACCATCCCCCGACGGGCGGTCCGGACGGTTGAAGTCCCCCCCCGACGGGCGCCTCGGACGCGACGGACGGTTGAAGTCACCACCCCCCGACGGCCGGCTCGGGCGCGACGGACGGTTCAAGTCACCACCCCCCGACGGGCGCCCCGGACGCGACGGACGGTTGAAATCACCACCCCCCGACGGGCGCCCCGGACGCGACGGACGGTTCAAGTCACCACCCCCCGACGGGCGCCCCGGACGCGACGGACGGTTGAAATCACCATCCCCCGACGGGCGGTCCGGACGGTTGAAGTCACCCCCCGACGGGCGCCCCGGACGCGACGGACGGTTGAAATCACCACCCCCCGACGGGCGCCCCGGACGCGACGGACGGTTCAAGTCACCACCCCCCGACGGGCGCCCCGGACGCGACGGACGGTTGAAATCCCCCCCCCCCCGACGGGCGCCCCGGACGCGATGGACGGCCTGCGTCGTGGCGACCCTGGGACGTCCGTCCCGCGTACTGTTGACGCGGTCCCGACGAGTGCCTCGGGCGCGCCGTGGTCGGTCGATAGTTGTGTGAGACATAGCGCGGTCGCTGCACCCGATGGTGCGAGCTCCGATAGTTGTGGCCGTAGCTCCAGTCGTAGCTCGCGTAATGTGCCTGGCGATATCCATATGGCGCGTTCCAAGCGCCGTGGTGCCAGCGTGCCGGCATGAAGAGCGACCCGAGCCAGTAGGCCGCAGCCCAAGTGTACCCGTCGCGGTAACTCGGGCGCCAATAGCCGTCATTCCAATGCCCGTCGACCGCGTAGCCGGGAACCCAGACCTCACCGGGTCGCGTGTCGTATGGTGACCAGTAGCCTGCGTAGTAGCTCTGGTCGGCATAGTACGGGTCCACCCATGAGTAGCCATCCCTGCTTTGCTCTCTCCAGTGTCCCGACGCCCAGTACCCGTCGGTATTGGCGTAGCCAGGCGCCCACGTGTAGCCGGCACGGGTCCCTTCGATCGGGCGCCAGTCGCCGTTGACCCACGTACCGTTATCGTAGTAGCCGCCAACCCACTCGTAGCCGTCGCGCGCAACCTCACGCCAGAACCCGGGGTAGAAGTAGGCGTTGTCGTCGCGCCATCCCCACTCGTACACGTAGCCGGGGCGCTCCTCGTTCGGCTGCCAGAATCCGGGCACATTGGTGCCGTCGTCGTCGACGTACGGGTCGACCCAGGTTAATCCCTCGCGAGACGCGTCGCGCCAGTAGCCTTCGATCGTCTCGCCATCGAGGCCAGTGTGCGCCTCGACGAACACCATGTCGTCGCCGTCGGCCGCCTGGCTGGGCCTCGCAACGCCCGCGAGCACAGCCAGCGCGAGGCTCGCGGCGGCGATCCGAGAAAGCACGTGTGTCGTCCAGCTCATAGGTTCTCCTTCATTCGGCGAAGCGCTTTGGTCGGGTGGTCACAGCCGATTCGACAACTCCGAGCGATGGAGCAGACTTCCACGCAGCCACGGAAACCTGGCTCTGCGCCGTCGAAGCACCGACGCGTTGTCAGCATCCGCGCGGGTGTGAGCTTCGACCAGGCCCTACGCATAAAAGAAGATCGACCGACGATCGTCTCCCTCGGGGAGTTGCATAAAGCTTCGATGACGCCGCACGTGCGCCGTCGACGTCCGGCCCGCTCGCCGCCGCTCGACGTCGGTGACCGCCACGGCGTCGGCTGCCACTGCCGCTCGCACCTCAGATCGCGTGGCAGAGGTCGCGCCGGGCGCCGAGGCCGCGATGTAACGAAAATGTAGCGCCGCCTGCGAATCCGAATACCAGACTTGCTCGCCCGTCGGGCCAGCGCATCGGCACCCGCCGATACGACCTCGGAGGACACGATGATGATCGGAAAGACGGCGCGGTGGATCATGTTGGCAGGACTCTTGGCTCTCGCCGCTCCGGCGATGGCGCGGCCCCCCGGCAACGGCGGCGGTCGGGACCGCGGGGGCGAGCACGGTGGTCGGGGCGGCGGTCGGGACCGCGGTGGCGAGCACGGTGGTCGGGGCGGCGGTCGGGACCGCGGTGGCGAGCACGGTGATCGGGGCGGCGGTTGGAACCGCGGTGGCGATCGGGGCGGCGGTTGGAACCGCGGTGGCGATCGGGGCGGCCGGGATCACGGGCGAGGCATCCAGAACCATGGAGGGCGCTCGGGCTGGAACGGCGGCGGCCGCCACAACGACGGCCATTGGAGCTGGGTCGTCGACTACTACGGCTACGGCAGCTGGCAGTGGGTTCGTTGAGTTCACGGGACGCGCGGTGAGGTGATCGACCACCTCGCCGGCTCCTTCGCTCCCGACTTTCCAAATCAACCTGATCGGAGTGCCTGGCACTTCCCGAGGCGAAATCATGCGCGCTACCCTTTCAATCGTGGCTCTGCTCGCCGCCCTCCCGGCGGTAGCCTGCGACCCCTACTATTACGACGACGGCAGCTACCAGGGAGGCGGGCCCTACTACGACAACGATCCCCCCCCCCCCGGGGCACCGGTG
Organism: uncultured Myxococcia bacterium; assembly: GCA_942493285.1. Lineage (GTDB taxonomy): Bacteria > Myxococcota_A > UBA9042 > PHBI01 > PHBI01 > WYBB01. The sequence continues at coordinate 1,135,509 of OW818691.1, read as the reverse complement.
GGTGGCGTCAACCTCGCGCCCTACGTCAGCAGCGCCGAGGCCGGTGTCTACTGGGACGATCGCCGCGGCGACGATGTCTGGTACTTCGACGCATATGTCGAGGATGGCGACGGTCCTCTGGACGTGAGCTCGGTGTGGGTCGACGTGTACGACGAGTATTCCGGCTCGAGCACCCCGGTGCAGTCGTTCGAGCTCTTTCCGAGCGATGAGCCCAACGCCTGGTACTCGGAGTGGAGCGCCTATTCGACGTACCTGGATCCCTACTACACTGGCTACAGTGCCGAGGTCGTCGCCGAGGACAGCTTCGGAGCCCAAGACGTCGTCAGCATCATTCCCTACACCTATTGACGTCCGCGTGCCCGGGTCAGCCCGGGCCCGGCGTGGTGAGGAACGCGATGGCTGCACGTAGGTGGCTCGCTGCGTCGTTACCGACTGGGGCGAACCACGTTAGCAAGCGCGTTCGGACCGCCAACGGCGGGCCGAATGTGCTTGCGGGACTGCACTCGTTTGGAGCACGACCACCGTTGGTGGAGGCGCGGGACAACGTCCTGCGCATGAGCTGCGCGGCCGATCAATCGCGATGGGGCTGATAGGCCCCATCGCGATTAGGCCGCGTCAGTTCGATGCGCTTGTTGGCTGGCCTCGCGAATACTGGCCGGAGCGCGCGCAGGCTGGAGCCCGCGGCGTCGCGTGCGATCAGCAAGGGCGGCGGCATCGACAGAGCAGAACCAGTTACGTGGCTCCAAACCGTACTGTTTTCTGGAAGCTCATGCAGGATGGAGGGCATGGACGGCGGGCATTGCCAACGTTTCGGGAGGACTTGAAGCAATTGCACGGCTGGGTCGGCACCTTCACTGTGGACTGGCTGAATGCAATGGGGCGGCGGGGCTGGACAAAAGGGCACCCCAAGGACGGCGCATTGGAGAGAGCTGACTACGAACGGCCCGCTTGGGAAGGCGCTTTGGCAAGTAGTTGGGCAGTGATGCGTGAGAGCCCGGTCACCCGTAAGTCCTACTAGACTTGGTTGGCGGTCTGCTGCAGTCTGAGCGCATGCCAACTTGCATCTACTGCAGAAAGAACAAGCACATTGGGGAATTTGACCGGGAACACGTCGTACCTGTCGCGCTGACGAGAAAGGAGAACTCTATGCCATCACTACAGCAAGTCGTATGTGAACGCTGCAACAAGAGGCTAGCTCGAGAGATCATAAACCCTTGGTTGAGGCAATCACCTGAAGGGGTAATGATGCGCGGACACTATGGCTTTGTCCGGGTGACACCTAACGACGACCTACGGAAGATTGCTGCAAGAGTTGATCGGAGGCGGGTCACAGTCGATTTCCCAGAACTTGATGCAGAAGGCATCGCGTACACTTTCGTTGGTCATCTCCGCGATGGCGTCCACCCGAGACCTCCTGGTCAAACCGAGCCGTTCGGCTATGCTCATGTGTTTTCTCAGATTCGCCTAAGGCGACCGGACGGAGCGTTTGAGTACATTACGGGCCAGAAGCTCAACGACGACTCCACTGACCTCTCTGGCTATTCCTCTGAGGGACCGGCCAGAGTTATCGCCAATTCAGATGCAGTTGGGAGAGACCTTGTAGAGCTGGCCCGCAATAGTGGGGCAGAGGTCAAGGACTACTTCGTCGAAGATGTCAGTGGGCAGCTCAAGGGGGAACTGACGCTGAACGTCAGCCAATCGCTTGAAACGCGGCTCGTTGGGTACCTGAGCATCAATCACCTCGCATGGCGCCTTGGTCGGGAGTTTGTGGCGAGAGAAGAGTTCGATGCGATTCGGGAAGTCATCATGGACGACAGCCACAGCGCCATCGACAGACGAGCCCCATACCCGTTCCCGCAATGGATGAAGCCAGTACGAAGCGTTGACCGCCTCATGTTGTTCGACGGTCACGAACACAGGGCATCTCGTTGTCACGTCATCTCGCACGACTGGAGTTCGAGCTTTCAGAACCTGCAGACGAAGATGACGCTGTTCGGTACATACACGCATGAGATGACGCTAACGCAAGGATTCAAGGGTATCTGGAGAGGAGATGTAGCATGCGCCACCATCTTTGACTGGGAGAGAGGCAAGGCGAGCGAAATCGGATTCCAAAGACGGCAGGACGGACTCATCTAGGAGTTCCGCTTGGGGAAGTAGACACAAAGAATTGAGACCGGTCCGGATCAACAACGAGAGGGCGTCAACGAGCTGAGAGGCCTATGACCGGGCGTTGGTACGGGGTCGTTTCGCGGGAGATAGAGCTTCGAGTCGGAGAACGCGCACGGCTGGCCAAGAAGGGCAGCGTCGTCAATGAGTTTGCTCAGGAGTACACCGGGCAAGTAGATGAGCTCGCCGAGCATAGCAAATGCTCCCCAGAGTCCAAGCGCGTCCAGAAGTCCCACGGGGAACTCCAACACCGTTGAGATTGGCTCGAGCAGGCTCTGCTTCAGGCTGATGTGAGGTACGCGTTGTGAGCTCTGGAGGCAGCCGACAACAGGCTCTGGTGGAGTCAGGTAGAAGAGCGACGTCGAGCTCGGGCGTTTGGGGCCGGCCGACGGCACGATGACCGGACAAGCAGGGCTATCGATGTGGTCAGCTACTGAGTGCGTCCCAGCGCTGAGGGTACGGGCCAGCCAACGTCCTGCGCATGAGCTGCGCGGCCGATCAATCGCGATGGGGCTGATAGGCCCCATCGCGATTAGGCCGCGTCAGTTCGATGCGCTTGTTGTCCCCGCACGTCTGAAGTCGCTAGCGCCTCGACTCCAGCTGATTGGGCGTCGGGGTCCTGCGGTGAGTGCGGTGGCCAAGAAAGGCCTGTCCTCGAGACGACGGCGAATGCTCGCAGACCCTTGCCAGTGGCGGTCGAGGCGACCTACTGCATTTTATATGTTCTGCCCCCTCGCAGGCCCCTCTGAGGGGAGCCGAATCGCCTCCTTTTCGGGTCAAAGAGGCCTCGGTTTCGGGTCCGTAGAGCAGTCTGATTGGCAGACTGGAGGACTCGTGGCGCGTGGAACGCTCCCGACGCTCGAAATCGGTCGTGGAGTGGCTTGCGCTGGCGTTCACAGGGCAGATCTCTGCGAGACGACCACACGTTCGTGCGTGAGGTCGTGACGGGATACGGGATACTCGGAAGGGCCGTCGCTTCGCCATCAGGGAGGGTCTATCCCGGGTAGTGTGCCCTGCAGCGGGTCCACCAGGGGTGGTGGGGTGGTTCCAGCCTTGAAGCGAGCCACGATGAACCGCTCCGCCTGGCAGTGAGGGCAGCGACGCCACGGAGGTAGGACGGGCTCAGGGGGTAGCAGCGGTTTCGGTTCCCCGACCGCAGGAGGTGGCTCGACTTGCATGGCTGCCAGGAGTCGCTGCCTGAGTGCACGAAGCTCCGCCCGACACTTCCGACTCCACAAGCCAGCGTAGCGCACCTTGTGCACCCGGTCGGGCCAAACATGCTGCAGGAAGCGACGAAGGAACTCGTGGCCGTCCACGCACATCGTCTTGGCCTTCGTGCGGTCCTTGTCCCGATACTTGAACACGACATGGGTCTCGGTCACAGACACGATGCGGTGGTCACTCATCGGGCCGCGGTGAACCGAGCGACCCAGATACCGAAGCACCGTCTCCGCCCCGTGCTGCGGTACCTCGAGATGCACCTTCCACGCGAGGTCGAACACCCCGTCCGGCAGCGCAACGTCCGGGACTGCGGCCTTCATCATCGAACCGACCTTGTCCCGGAAAGCCTTGCCAAGCGCGCTCTCTGACCCCAGGCGCGAGTCCTTCGCGTCATGCCACTCGCCCTCTGCATCGACCGACCCCGCGGGGACAAGGCAGTGCACGTGAAGGTGGTACGCCAGCGCACTCGACGACGTGTGCAGCGTCGACATCACCCCTACCCTACCCCCCAGGTTGTCAGGCGCGGCCGCAACTGCCAGAAGCGAGTTACCCGCCGCCTGCATCAGCACTGGATACAGCTCCCCTTGATGACTCCGCACCACGCCGTTCAGCCCCTCCGGCACCGTGTACACCACGTGGAAGTAAGGAACCGGCAACAGCTCACTCCGCCGAGCGCCAAGCCACGCATCACAGTCCTCCGACATGCAGCGAGGGCAAGAACGGTGGCCGCACGAGTGGTAGGTGTAGTCCTGCACCTTGCAGTTGCCGCACTCGACCACGTGACCGCCAAGCGCGACCGTTCGACACTGAGAGAGGAGGCGAAGCGCCTTGCGATGCGACAGGGGTAACCCCTTGCCATTCTTCGCGATGTAGCTGGGCGCGAACTGCCGAATCACCCCCTGAACGGATGGAGAGATGAGCCGTGTAGGTTCCGTGTGCATAACCGGGTTCTCGTGTTGGGAAACGCGAACCCATGAGCAAGAGCCGGGCCAACCTCAGCCCCTTGAAAACACGCAGCTATTTCTCGCGAAAGTGTCCCGCAACTGTCCCAAGTGTGCCAGGTGTCTCTCCGATTGGGACACTCTGGCGACCTCAACCGCGAGCCTCGAGGAGCAACCCTGCGAGGGGGATGCGCCCCAGTGAGCAACGGGAGGCGTAGGGCCAGGAACCGAACCGGCATCGGGGGCTTGAGGGATGCACGTCCCTCCAGAAGCGAGTCAGGCGAGGAGGGCAAGGAGACGACAGGGGCCTGCAGGCGGAGCAGCGGCCTTGAGGGATGCGGGGCGCTCTCGGAGGAAGGCGGTGAGGAAGGCGAGGGAACGAGCAGGCCTCGTGCGGGACAACGTCCTGCGCATGAGCTGCGCGGCCGATCAATCGCGATGGGGCTGATAGGCCCCATCGCGATTAGGCCGCGTCAGTTCGATGCGCTTGTTGGCTGGCCTTGCTCTCGCGAGGTCCGACGAGGTTCAGGAGCCGCGCCGTCGCGGCTGGATCCATGGAGGCGCGAACGGGATACGAGGAACAGTGCGAGCGTGGGTGGAGGCGCCTGGAAAATCTGAATGAGGTCCGAGGATTGGGGGACGTACTCGCGTCACGCTGGAGCGTGTCCGAGGATTCCGAGGCAGGTCGTTCGCTAGGAAAGCAGTCTTCCGAGCCTTGTGGGCCGGCTTTCCACCCACTTGGACGCCGTTCCAGAATCCTCGCCCGGCTTTGGCTGAGTCCTGAGGCGCGCGAGTGTCCTCAGATGGGGTCCCATCGCGCAGGTACGCGTCCGAGAGTCCTCGGACACCTTCCGGAGCGCCCTCAGGATGGGGCTGCTTCCCATCACTGGCCCTGAGGCCCGGACTGTTGTTGGCTGGTACGGGGCTTAGCCGGGCTTAGCCCGTCGCATCAGAGGCCAGAGGGGTGCGGTGCGAGACGTGGCCGCGCAAAACGCGGCTGCATCTCCCTCACAACCTCCGCAGCGTCAAGAAGACTTGACCGGAACACGCAGCTTGGCGAAGCACTGCGCCGCGAGACGACCATCGGCGATAGGGCCAGACCCGCATGGAGTTGACTATCGCGCCGAGTACCACTACGAATCGCGACATGGCAGGTGAATGCGATCTCTTCCGCGAACTCTCAGAATCGACCCCTGGTTCCCTACCGGACGAGACTCCGGATCTGGATGGGCTGTATGCTCACTTTGGCCTGCCAATTATAGACGAACATTCAGGCACGATGGACCTTGTCGATCGGCTGCGTGCGCGGATAGGACAGCTTGTTTTCTCTGGGACGGCCCCAATTATCGGTATCCATGGCGTTCTTCGCACGATTGAGCGCCAACTCGTGCTCGAATATTTCGCCGACGGCACGCCGAATCTAGGTCACCTCGCTCTGGTCGATACCATTGCAAACTCAAGACCTGAGTCGGAGAATACCCTCAGCATAGAAGGAAATGAAGCCAATTGGCGTCAGGCGGTATCAGTAGCAAAGGATATTCTACAAATCTGGCCTGATGACCATCTGTTTGATCGTGACTTTCTTCAACACGTGCACGGCCGACTCGTGCGTCAAGCTCACGCGTCAGCTGCGCTACGTGAGTTCGGGTACCCTATTACAATCACCGACGGCCAGCCGGGAATCGTGGATGTTGATAGAACTCGACTATTTGCTCGCTTCGATGAACTGGGCGGGCTTCTTGGTGGGATGAGCCTCATCTCGAACGTACTCCGGTCACATTCGCTGCAGTACAACGAGCAGATGGAGAGGTATCTCTTTCCGAGGCGCACAGATACTCAGAGGCCTTCGGCGATTCCAGTTGGGTACCTCGTCAACCTTGGAATTCGGCATGGTCTGCAGACGACAGAACCACCCCACGCCATAGAGCTTTGGACGGAGCTCATCACTCTTACCACCTCCTACTGCGCACTGTACGATCTGGAGTCGTACAATGTGTTCGACACCATCGTATACAGCCTCACCGGCTTGCTCGAATTGACGCCACGATTGGCGCTGTATGACGCCTTGTATTCGCTGGTCCAGTGGAGGTGGTCGGACCTTTCGACCTATTTGGACTCGCTCTTCTCGTGCGTGTCCGACGTGGAGGCTCGCGGCGCACTCGGCGTGACAATCGACGAGGCGATCTCAATCGTCCACTTACTCGGCCCGCACATGGTTCCACCCAGCTTTGATGTCTCAGCCTTTGCCCCGGAAGACTTGCTAGGTGGAGTAGATGGCGGCGTCGGGGCTGCCGCGATCCGACAATTTTGCGCCGCACTCACCGCGCCTGCACCGAACGCGAACTTCGTGGCGCCTGAAGACCAGCGCGATGCGGAGATTATGGAGTATCCGTTCATCAAAACCGACGTTGGTTTGGTCATGTTGCCGTCCCCTCTTGCAGGTCCTGCAGTGTTCAATGCCCTATGCAATGCGCTCCAGGTGACGACGGTTCGAGACATCCATGATCGCCTCGGATACACCTTCGAGACTCTAGTAGCGAAGCTGCTCGACGACGCCGGCGTGTCGTATCTCCGGGGGTTCTATGGGGTTGGGAGAGATCGTTTTGAGTGCGACTTCATCGTCGAAACAGCTGAATGCATCCTGTTCGTTGAGCTAAAGAAGAAGATTTTGACGAGGAGAGCACGCGGAGGCGATGTTATCGCGGTTCTCTCGGATCTTGCGACGAGTCTGTTCGCGGCCCATCTTCAACTTGCACGACACGAAAAGCGGATGCGAGACGTTGGTGCGCTCGAACTCGAAGACGCGGAAGGGAACCGCATTGCGAACATTGACCTGGGGGGGCGGCGGATCGAACGAATGGCGCTCTCACTTCAGGAGTTCGGAGCCCTTCAGGACCGAACCGTAGTGCGTGACTTCCTGACCTTTCTTCCCGGCAACACGTTCCTCGCGGGAGCGCTGACCACTGAGCAACGGCGGGCGCTAGCCCGTCTGGAGGAGACCTGCAGCGAAATTGCTGAGCATGAGGATGAGATTCGTCCGGACGCGCAAGGGCTCCGCTTTCCCAACGCATCGTTCTTGAGTCTTGGAAACCTCACCGCGGTCTTAGACAACGTCGCCTGCAATAGCGATCTGCTTCGCGAGCTCGGGCGTCATAGATTCATCACCACTGGTCAGCACGACTTCTACTCGTCACATGCGTATCTGCGAACCTTGCCAAGCACCTGATGCAAAGTGGATATCGGACAACTCGTACTATTCGGAGCAATCTTGAGCGAGCGGAACGAAATGAACGCCAGATACGAGCTGGTGGAGGAAGCGAAGCCATCCGAGAAGCGAGCCTGGCCAGTCGAGGGCGGGCTGAGCCGATGAGCGGGACGACGATGGGCGACCGGTGAGTGCCGACCACCTTTGGATGCAGGGGCCAGGCAACGGGAGCCTGAGCGGCAAACGATGCTGCGGTGTGTGGTCACCTGATGAGTGCGTAGCAGCGATGAGGGTGCGGGCCAGCCAACGTCCTGCGTATGACCTGCGCGGCCGATCAATCGCGACGGGGCTGATAGGCCCCGTCGCGATTAGGCCGTGTCAGGTCGATACGCTTGTTGTGCCGCCCCGCGGGGATAGCCAGGGGTGCGATGCGGTGAGGGGCGGACGGGTGAGCCGGCCGCCGGACTTGGCGGTGATATGGTGACGAGGGGCTATCGAGGGGGTGGATTGGATGAGTCAGTGGCCTATGCGAAGTGCCGAACGGGTGGGGCTGACAGACTGTCCGGTAGGGACTGCATTGAAGCCAGTAGGTGCTGCGCTGAAGGCAGTAGGCGCTGCGGTAGTGCCCGTAGGCAGTACAGCGTAGCCAGTAGGTGGCGCATTGAAGCCGATAGGCGCCTCCGGGAAGAAGATAGATGGCGCACGGAAGTGTGGAGGGGCTGCAGCGGTCTCAGAGGAGGCGACATCGAATCCAGTCGAAGCCTCCGGATGGTTTCTGGGGTGGTGCGGACGGTTGTACTGTGTTCGCGCAGGCAGGTTTTATGCGGTTCGGCGGGGCTTGACGACATCGATGGGGGCTTGCATGCTGAGCGCATCGCTCATGAGAGCGCATTCACCGAACCAAGGGACGACCGATGCCTGTTGACACCCTCCTCGCTGCCCTGACCCCGGAAGCCCGCCTCGAAGCCATCGAGGTCGGGGCGCAGTTCAACAAAGTCGAAGTGCTGAGCCAGGTCGCTGCGACCCGCGCAGCCTTCACACAGAGCCGCGCAGAGCTGGCCCAGCACGGCTATACCGCAGAAGACGACGCCGAACTGGGGGAGCTCGAGGAGGCTGTTCGCAGCGCGACGGAGGACCGCACCAGTGCAAACCTCGAGACTCGCGCTGGTCGTATCGCCTTTCGACGGCTCGTGACGCAGGCGAAGGGGGCCGTCAAGAATGGCGTGGCCGTTCTGCGCAACCTCGCCGCAACCGTCTCGAGGAAGCCGGACCCGGCGGCTCCGACGGCTGCTGCCCAGCTGAGTGCAGCACTCGCCGTGACAGGACCCGTGGGACGTTCCTACTCCCGAATCTCTCAGCAGCTGGACGTGCTGCTCCAGGCATTCTCTGAAGTCGGGATTGCGAAAACTGGCGAGAATCGTGGCGGGCCGGAGGCGAAGGCCAAGCTCGAACAAGCGCGGCGTGAACTCAACGCGGGAAGACCATCGAGTCTGGCGCCGAACGGTACCCCGGCTGAAACTCAAGCCCAGAACCTCCTCGAAGGGCTGGCCGTGCAGTACGTCCGCGCTGCTCGTAAAGCTGGCCGCGCTGCCGGCGACCGACTGGGCGACCCCGCCTTGGCAAAGTCCTATGAACTGCACGTCCTTTACGCCAATGAGGTGGGTCGTAGAGAAGCCCCGCCGACAGATGGCCCGGCCCCGGCGCCCAGTCCCTAACGGGCGGCTTGGGCGAGGTGGAAGCAGCTCGCGCGACGAACAGTCGGACGCTCGCTTTAGCCGAGTTCCCCCGACTGCTAAACCACTTTCCACGTGCAGCACGGCACCCTCGACAAGCCACAGCGATGGGGCCACCGCGTTGGCTCTGGTCCCTGACGGAGCCAAGGAGCCATCAAAGCCAGCCGCACCCGGTCAACTCAGGCACGCACTCCGCGGAAGAGTCATCATCACGAGCCGCGTCTGCATCGGCGCACACCATGATCGGAGGGCACTCCGCGATGGAGTCGCAAGAGTACCACTGCCACCCCGCGTTTGGCCCCTCTGGACAAGGCGATGCCATCGGATCGGTAGTGCAGCACCGAGTGCCGTCCGGATATGAGTAGCAACACTCCATCGGGGTTGACTCGGAAGCACGGCACGAGACGTCGGTTCCTTCGGCCACATAGACGCACTTCCCGCATGCAGACTGCGGCGTCTCTGGACCCTGTGGTATTGTCGAGGATTGGCTGATTGAGCGGCACAAATCCTCTTCAGGATCGCTCATTCTGTCGCTGCACCCATGGATGAACAACGAGCTGAAAATTAGAAACCAATTGTAGCTCATAATGCCCTCACTCAATGGCGTTGAGATTCTCAGTCGACTCCCGATCGCGGTCCTCGTAGTAGAATGCCATGAAGACCTGCCGAGAAGCAGGAGGCGGCAGCGTAATGACGTCAGCCTCTGCACGTACGCACTTTCCGGCAACCATCGTGCCTGGTACGCTGATGATCTTTTCCGGGTCCGGGCTGTCATCGACCGACACCTCAATCCAATTTCCGGTGCACGCTGTTTGGGTAAGGAGTCGAAGCTTGATGTACGCACTTTCGTTGGCGCTAAATGGATCGAGGTTGGGTTCGTGATAGGACATCGCAACCTTGACTAAATCGACATCAGCGTCTAGGGGGACACTTGCGATCGAAACAGAGTATTTGGCGACACTACTCACGATCTTCGCGTCCCAGCCAAACCCCCAAGGCGAATCGAGGCCTCGATCGGTAAAGACGCGCGCCTTGAGCCGCCCAGCCCCCCACTGCTTATCCTTTCCCGTGTAGATAAGAGAAGTACCCGCGCCAGGGCTGTGCGAGCCGCGTGCCCCATCTCCCATCAGGAGCATGAGAACATGTAGAGTCCCCGCTTCGATCATGTCAGGATATTGCCAAGCCGAGATGCCAGTGTAAGTCCAATCGCGCACGGAGGCCATGACGGACGCGACTTCTGGGGCAGCATAGCTTGTACCGCAGCATGCGGTCCCGTAGGACGTGACCCCGCCCACGAAGCGTGGAGAGAGTTCACGTCCGGACGGAGCGACAATGTCTATCCCTTTCCAAGCACCGAACTGGACAAACGGCGTGCTGCCGTTAATCCTCATCGGAGCCCCTCCGAGAGCCGAGGACCAACATTGTGCTTGCCCGACCGGCGTGTTTGGGCAGTTGTCCACGAATGATAGGTCTGTAGAGTGCCATCCCATTAGGGGCTGGGTATCAAGAAGCCACGAGCCAATTGGAGTCGGAGGCCTGTTTGGCAGCCATGTTGATTGAGACGAGGGCAAATCGTCTCCGTACGCACCGACGACAACAATGTCGGTTCGCGTCGCGAGCCCATTTACTGTGCAATCATCGTTTGTCCGATTGACCCAGTTGCCGGCCGAAACCACACCAACGACCCCGCTCGAATAAGCTAGATTCCAGGCATCACGAACATCGGCCATCAAGGTCGGTCGCCCGCATACTCCAAGCGCGATCGCGTTGGCTACGATGATATCAGCGGTTACCGACTGCTGGGAAATCGCGGTTGCGTAAGATGCCGAATTTCCATTCACTTTCACCAATGCCAGCAATGTGTCCCAGGCACCATAGCTTCGATCGTCCATGCCAGCAAGAGTCGTAATATTTGGGTCCTGGCCATCCAATATAATCGAGAAGGCTCCAATCGCCAGCTCGCCGTGAACGCCTTCGTAGCCCGTTACTGTGCCAACTGTGCTGCTGCAGGAGGTGTCCGTACATGTGGTTCGGGAAGAAATGCGTGAGTTGGATGCGAGATGTGCAGTTCGGTTATATGCCGGATGGAACTGTGGCTTGTTAAAGCCATCCTGGTCGAGCACAGCGACCGTTACTTTCTGACTCCAGAGCTCATTTGCACCGTGCCTACCATCGTACTCCTCCACCAACAGGTGGCCATGCTGCAGTCCACTGGCGCTCCGCATGTAGTCCCCTCGTGCGGCCGACTCAAGAGGACGTACGGGACTGACCTCGACAACAAAATCCAACTCCGTCAGGTTCACTCCTGGCGGACACCATACGTAGGCCGCATGCGCCGCCAGGGCGCGATTGGCCCATCTGCAGGTCGTTTCGGCCTCGACGCGGCGCCGACTCATCAGAGCCGCGGACTCGATCTCCATCTGACGTTCGCGCTCCCCCGCCCTCAGTGCAGCCCTGACGTTGGTGCGATTCGCCGGTTCATTCCAGTTGACCCTCGAGACAGCATCCGGGTCGATGATTGGCGAGAACCTCAGATAGAGAAACTGGTTACCCGCGGAATCGACGACGCCTCCAGCCAGAGGATTGGGTATGTCGATTGGGGGCCCCAACTCCCTCTCTTCGGGTCCTTCCGTCGTGGCCGCTTCAGTGCTCGGAGGCACGCTTGTATAGATACGCCACGAAACAAACTCTTCTCCGGCTTCTCCGTGGCGGCCGCTCCTGAACTCACGGCCGCAGTCGCCACCCACTGACGCGCAAAGAGCTACCAGTGGAAGGTTTCGAAGATTGTCTCGATCAAATTCGGGTTCAGCCGCGTTGTTCTCGCCAGGACGTCCGTGCCATTCATCGACCGTCGTAGTGAAATCCTCGTGCCGCTCGCCGATCGGGCTGAGTGGTGCCATCCTTTCAGCAGAGTCGCTATCACTCGGCGAACATGCGAATACGAAACCCAGGATTGACCACACACTAAGAGGCCCATAAATCAATCGGTTCTCGAACATGCACACCCTCCTTGCCAGTAGATGCTGCCTGCTTGCCTATGCTTGTCGACGTACCCAGATTCCTTATGGTTACCAGCCCAATCCTTCCGGGTCAATATCTGATTCGTCGTGGATGTCCCCACCGCGCCCCCGAACGAGTTGCAACCCCTCCGCCCGTTCGGCGAGTGTCAACGGAGGCTCGTTGTCGCGTCCACACGGCGCCGCCTTCGTTCACCGAGGAACTACGTCTCGAACTGCCACGGGCGCCCGTGAACTCCCAATCGATTCGACGCAATGGGACCAAAGAACTCATATGGCTCTTCGCTTCCCGAGGGCGGCCTAACCTAACGGTCAACCCGAGCCAACTCATATGGCTCTTCGCTTCCCGAGGGCGGCCTAACCTACCGGTCAACCCGAGCTGTTGAAGAGCTTGCATCCGTTTGCACTTGTTGTACCGCCGTGTTTGGTCGACGTTACGGCGGGGCCGGCTTGACGCCGGCCTGGCCGCCGCTGGCGGTGCGATGAATTGGGCGGAGAGTTGACGCTGACGGACGGAAGATCCGGCGAACCACGTTCAAACGAACCCACTGCCAATCGCCTTGGATTCCGTTCAGAGCAAGGCCGACCGAAAGGGCGGTATGTTCATAGTCGGACGGCACACCAACCCCCGGGAGGTCGAAAGGCGGGGATTGGAGCCGCCCCGATCTTGGAACCAACACGCACCCACCACTTGACTCGACGTTGCGTCGACATGTAGTGTTGCTTCGCAACGACAAGCAGCGCCTGGATAGCGGCGCACGGAGCACCACAATGGCCAACGTGTCAATGAATCTCGGCGACAAGCTCATCTTCGACGCCAATGATGCCACGAACCCAAGCACGACGTATCTCACGAACCCGACTTCCGCGACGAATCCGAACAACACCATCGAGGTGTGGTGCAACGGAATCAAGCGCGCCGAGTTCCAGAATACCAAGCTCCTGCTCTCGACCAACATCGAGTTCACGGAGACGACACCGTCGATCACCTGTGCACACAACCTTACAGTCGCTCTGGCGAATGCGGGCAGCGCACCCGGTGTGTTCGACGTCACCGTGGCCGGTACGGAGGTATTCGCAGTAGATAGTGACAGTGTCGACATTACCGGCGCGAAACTATCGCTCATCACTTCGGACTCAACGACACGCATCGTCGATACCCCGTCGGCCGACATCGAGTTCGCGTCGTCCTTCCACGTGAACCTCCGCGCGAACATGAAGGGCAATTCGTCGACGTCGAAAGTGAGGGTCTATGACTACACGACCCTAGTAGCGTCGATGGAGTCGGGCGGCATCGCTCTCAACGCGAACACGACCGTCTCCGGCACCCTCACAGTATCTGGTAGCACCGCTGTCGGCGGCCTCCTCGCGGGCTCGCTACTTGTCGGGGCCGCGACATTCACGAGCGACGCCACCTTTAATTCCGGCGGTGTCTTCGGCGGAAAGGTCGACGCGAATGCCCAAGGAATTCGAACCAAGACGGTATCGGTCAACCCAAGTGGCGGAGCATCAGGCGACATCGTGATCCGCACCGACACGAGCCGCCTATGGGTCAACGTGGGGGGCACGTGGAAGTCGGTGGCGCTGGCATGAGCAGTGACCCTTCATCAGCGCGTCCGATGCAGCTCCCGCACGCAATCCACCTGGATCTAGCCAGGCTCTCCAATGCTGTCGCTGTAAAGCGCATCGAACTGGAGAACGCGCAACTCCGTGAGGAGCTGGCCATTCGCCGAGTCCTGGACGCCCTCGGGCTCTCTGGTCAGAAGGTGCAGATTGATCTTGACGCGGGGCTCATACACGTCTTGCGGGAAGCGGAGGCTACATCATGAGCCGGACTAGAATCGGCGTTTTGCTCACGCTTGTCGGGGCCGCAGCCTGCGGCCCAAAGCAGACGACGAGCGCCGACGGTATCTTGTCCGATACCGTGGTTGAAGTCGACGGGGATTCGGGCATCGACGAGGGGGAATTGCCGACTAGTGAGCCGCTCGAACTCGAGTCGATGGCGACCTGGGGCAAGGCAAGCGGTTTCGGCGGCGAAGGCGACGGACTGGGCGAGTTCTCTTACCCTACCGGAGTAGCGCTTTCGCCTGACGAATCCGAACTCTATGTTTTTGATTCGAACAACAGCCGGATCAAGGCGATGGCGCTCGATGGCCGGGTTCTGCGGACTTGGGCGCACCCACGTCCTACATGCAGCGGCGGCGCGAGCGGCATCGCCGTGACAAGTGACGGAACCATCTATGTCGCCAACGACAAGGTCCACGGTGTTGCTGGCTATGCTCCTGACGGCAACCTCCGCTTCGGGTGGCCCTTCGAGGGCACCCAGGGGTTCTGCGCCTACGACGGACACGGGCACGATTTAGTGATTAACGACGAGGGCAATGTAGCTGTCACGGAGCCGGGGCTTGGACAAGTCCAAGTGTACACTCCTTCGGGCACCTTCCTCTTTGCGTTCGGTTCGTTGGGGGATGGCAAAGGCCAGTTCCATTGGGGAGGGGCGGGGATTGCGTTTCACGAGCACGAATATGTGGTCTCGGACAGCGACCAGGTGCTTCTATTTGATAGGTCCGGAAACTTCCTCAGAGAGATCGCACCATTAGCCGGGGAAGCATTTGTCGGGGTGACCACCTTTACGCAAGCCTGGCGGGGTTGGTTGTTCCTGGCGGCTAGCGACACGCCAGCCACGTTCTACGCGATGGCGCCGGGGGCTAGCGTATTGCAGTATCGGTGGCAAGCGAACGGTGGCAATTTCCCCGGCCAACTCAACTCACCCTTTGATGTCGCGATTGACTCGACCGGGAGGTGGTTCATGACCGAGTTGTACAACCACCGCGTCCAGGTGTTTCAGGGGCCAAAGCCGCAGTGATGCGGCCCTCCATGAGTCCAAGCAGCTCGCATTCTTAGGGCGTTTCGGGCCCAGTGAAGGGCGTTGTTGCTGGCCAAGGCACCCCGCAGCCCGTTCAGGGTGCCTAGTTCTGCGAGAGACGGATAGGCCCCGCCGCACGCGGTTCGCCCGCGGAAAGGCCTCTATGATGAGGGCGCCCTACCGAATCTGACCAAGAACGCACTGCTACACTTGAGACTCTACGCTGGAAGAGGAGCCGGCTTGCGTGAGTTGGAGGGAGGGCGTGAGTGAGCTGAGCGGCCGACCAGCAAGTGCATCGAACTGACGCGGCCCAGTCGTGATGGCGCGTAGCAGGCAAAGCGCGACTAATCAGCCGGGCAGCCAAGTGGACCTCTGCAGATGGGAAGCTGAACGGGCACGCGGGCCGGCAGCAAAAGGTTCGGGGGGCATATTGGCGAGGCGCCGGTCCGGCGCCTTTGGCGGGAGTGGGCGGACTACCGAGGCGGGGATAGAGCAGAGCAGCGAGTGATGCGTGGGTCGGGCGGCACAACGTCCTGCGTATGACCTGCGCGGCCGATCAATCGCGATGGGGCTGATAGGCCCCGTCGCGATTAGGCCGTGTCAGGTCGATACGCTTGTTGTCGGGCGCCGCTCTGAGCACGCCTTTGAGGGCGCGAACGGCTGCTGAAGCGGATGCGCCGGGCAATGTTGTCGGGTGCCGCGCTTCCTTGGTCATTCACGAGGCGTGAGGTGCGTCGATCGCACTCAACCTTATGAATTCCTGATATATCCGCTTCCCTAGCGCGATCGACGGTGGAAGCCGACGGACGAATGGATGAGCGGGCTATCAAGAACAACCAGAAGCCCCAAAGAACGCCGCCATTGCGGTGAGATCGCATCGGACCGCCGGAAATCCAACCGCTTGAGGAGGTTGCGCAGGCATCAACTTCGTGGCTGACTGTCGCGTCGGGAACGAAGAACCCCCCGGCTCAGGGAGAAGAAATGTTGGCGTGTCTCTTTATCCTCAGTCTATTGCTCGCTGCAGGGGAGCCGCCTATTGGCGGAACGGCGGGCAAGTTGAGTATCCCACCCCCAGGTACTGACCTGGCAAGCGGCTCGCGGGTCTTCGATGTGCAGTTGACTCCCAAAGGACGCTACTGGGTCGGATCTGCAGTACCAATCGGAAACGAGCTCTCCACCTCAAACGGTCGCGAACTCATGTTCGTCCGAGATGTGCGCGGGCATGGCGCTCGACTCCTTGGCCACGTCGGGTTCTACTCCACGTGGGAACAGGATAAGCCAGGTCGAGAGTGGTCCGCCCGATACGTGAAGGCGAGCGGGCAACTCGGCTTCGAGGTAGATTTGTCGCCATACCTGCAACGCCAAACCCTTCTCGATGCGAGCTTTGCGGGTGACAAGCTTCTACTTGGCCTCTGGGACGATACCGTTGATCCAAATGTCGATGGTTGTAACGAGTGGGGGCAATGCAGGTTCTGGGGTATCTTCGAACTGGAGGTCTTTACGATAGCCGCCGGCGGAGAGCCTCCGTTGACAACGTTGACGAGAGAATCCCCACGACCAATCGCACTTCCACAGGGTCTAGCGATGTGGTTCAAATACACCAAGTCGTGGCCAGCCGAGGGCGGCGGCGCTCGGCCGATTCCACAGCTAGAGCTCGGAGGCCACTCGCTGCACTCGGGAAAAACGGATTCAATGAGCCTGCGCCTTGTGCAGGAACTGAAGAATCCCGAAACGATTCGCGCGGAAGTGAATTCACTCCTTGGAATGCCGCTGATTGTATTCCGAGATGGAGGTGCAGAGGTCGGTCGAGCCTGGTTTGGGTTGGCTGACAATGGCAATCCCCGATTGGAGGCCGCTCCGGGAAATGAATGTGTCCGAGTGCTCGCGGCACTCGAGCGACTGGTACTGGTCCGGACGCCAAAGCAGACGCCAGACCAAATGGAGGTTCGAACGCTGCTGAAGGAGCTTCGAGGCGGACACGAGGTCGAGTGGAACAAAGTCGAATCACAATGCGGGTCTCTCGCAACGTCACTGGAGAGTTCGCGTGAGCTCTCCACCCCGGGCCTGAAGGCTCTCATCGAGAGGCTTCAGTAATCAGTGGGAGTAGATCGTGTCTCGCGGAGAGCTGGGGGCGTGACGTGTGGGGCTGCGACGCGGGCACCTTTTGGAACCGGGCCACGTGCCCCAGCTACTTCGACGAGCCAGGTCTGGAAACAGCGTGCGTGGTCGTGAAACAGATGTAAGAGGGCGATTGGAGGAACGATGACGGGGGAGAAAGACAAGCGCTCACGCATTGTTGTCGTCCGAGGCGACATCGTGGAGGCGGACGTTGACATAGTCGTAAACGCGGCGAACTCTGCCTTGAGTGGCGGCGGCGGGGTCGACGGGGCGATCCATCGAAAAGCTGGTCCAGATTTGTTGAAAGCATGTCTGAGCCTCGGACGGTGTCCGGCAGGTTCCGCGGTGATAACGCAAGGCTTCAATCTCAAAGCCGGGCACGTGATTCATGCAGTTGGCCCAGTTTGGAGAGGCGGTGACCACGACGAAGACGCAACTCTCGAGTCGTGCTACCGGACAGCACTTGAACTCGCGGTTCAGGCTGGAGGAAAGACAATTGCATTTCCGGCGATCAGTTGCGGCGCACACAAGTTTCCCATTGCTCGTGCGGCCCGCATCGCGATTGATGTTGTGGTTGAGCACCTTCAGACCAACGTCCTCCCCGAGATGGTCACGTTCATCTGCTTCGATGACCAGACAGAGCGACAGTTTAGTCGGGCGCTATCGAGAGTAGGACAATGAGATGCCTTGCTAGAAACTTTAGGTTCTGAGCCCTTGGGCGTCCGCCGCAACGCAGCGCGTTCGGTCCTGACCGACGCTATCGCCGGACGTTCCTGGGACCGCAAATACGGAAAACGCCCGAGCGGAGGACGGCTTGCGCAGGCGCCACCGGCTGGGAGACATCGCGTTTGGCGTGGGTTAGGGGGTGAAAGTGGGGCGTGGGGGGAGTCCTGCATGAGCTGAGGGAGGCCTTTGCGAGCGTCCAGCTCTGGCTGCACACGCCCGACAACGTCCTGCGCATGAGCTGCGCGGCCGATCAATCGCGATGGGGCTGATAGGCCCCATCGCGATTAGGCCGCGTCAGTTCGATGCGCTTGTTGGCTGGCCTCGCTCCGAGAAGAGCACACGCACGGCCGGGAGGTTCGACGCGTGCGGCAGCGAGGCTGTGACAGGGGCCTTCGTCCCGAAGTGGATGACATTGGCCTGGCGGCGGTGGAAGCGACTATCTCAACGTGTCCGGCGGGCGGAGCGCCCCGGCGGGCGAATACGTGTCCAGCGGCAGGTCGAGAGCCCGCGCAGATGGTAGCTCGGTGCTTGACACGCGACACGGATGGACCGAGACTACGACCATCCTGGGTGTACGTGGGTCAACACGCGAGTCGACTAGAGTGCGAACATACAACCTCTTCATTAGCCACCGATGGGACTATCCCGACGACTACGATCGTCTCGTGAACCTGCTAGATTCTGCTCCGGGTTTCTCGTGGAAGAACTTCTCTGTTCCTGAGCACAAGGCTTTGGAAGCCAGATCCGCTCGAGGCCTGCGACGCGCGCTCCGCACGCAGATGCGTCTGTCCCACGCGGTACTCACGATTGCAGGCGTCTATGCAAGCTATAGCGAGTGGATGCTTGAAGAGCTCGACTTGGCGAAAGGATTCGACAAGCCGATTATCGCCATTGCGCCGTGGGGAAGTCAGAACACATCAGTCGCATGCCGCGAAGCTGCTGTCGACATGGTGAACTGGAGCACGGTCTCGATTGTGTCAGCAATAGAGAGTTACGCCATCTGAGTGAGGAGGTGAATATGGCCGTTCGCGCATTCATAAGCTTCGACTTCGATCATGATGAGGACCTGCGCAACCTCCTTGTGGGACAGGCCAAGAATCCCGACAGTCCTTTCTCGATGGCTGACTGGTCGGTCAAAGAGCCTATGACAGGAAACTGGAAGGAAAAGGTAAGGGCTCGGATACGGCAAACTGACATCGTCATTGTGTTATGTGGTCTCTACACCCATACAGCCACTGGCGTCGCGGTCGAACTCTCAATCGCGCAAGATGAGCGAAAGCCATACTTCCTACTCAATGGGCGGAGCGGGAGGGCCTGCGTGGCGCCGACGTCTGCGAAGTCAACCGACAAGATCTACGACTGGACTTGGGATAACCTCAAGCTGTTGCTGAAAGGCTTGAGGTAGTCGTATGCGGAAGGCACTCGTCGTCGGGATAAATCACTACACGCACGCGTCGCAGTTGCATGGCTGTGTCGACGACGCCTACTCGGTCAGGAGTGTGCTCGAGAGGAACAGCGACGGCTCGGTGAACTTCGACGTCAAACTGCTCACGGGAACTGGTCCAACTGACCCCGTAAATCGAAGCGAACTCAAAGACCACGTGAAGGAGCTATTCACCACCGATGCCGAGACAGCCCTGTTCTACTTCGCCGGACATGGTCATATCGAGCCGACGGGCGGCTACCTGCTTTCCAGCGACTCCCAACGTGGGGATGACGGGATCCCGCTAGCGGATGTTTTGGTTCTTGCGAACCTGTCGAAGGCTCGGAACAAGATTATCGTACTGGACAGCTGTCACTCGGGGATCGCTGGGAACCCGCCGACTTCGGCCGCTGTCGCCGAGCTCACGGAGGGGATGACCATTCTCACTGCGTCAACTGCCGAACAGTATGCGACCGAGGAGAACGGTGTTGGGATCTTCACCGGTCTGTTCGTAGATGCTTTGAGCGGCGCGGCGTCGAACCTTGTCGGAGAAATTACCCCCGGTAGCGTCTACGCCCACATCGATCAGTCTTTGGGCGCATGGGACCAGCGCCCGGTGTTCAAGACCAACGTAAAGAGCTTCGTCTCGCTACGGAAAGTCCAAGGCCCGATTCCGTTGTCGGATCTTCAGCGGATTACGGAGTTTTTTCCTGCACCAGGCACGGAGTTCCAACTCGACCCGACGTTCGAGCCCGAGATGGTTGGGCGCAGCGCCGGAATGCCGCCACCAATACCCGAGAACACGCGCAAGTTTGCGATCCTGCAGCGCTACAATCGACTCAACCTTGTTGTTCCTGTGAATGCACCGCACATGTGGCATGCCGCGATGGAAAGCAAAGCGTGCAAGCTCACCGTGCTTGGGGAGCACTATCGTAGATTGGTCGAGCGAAAGCGCATTTGAGCCAAGTGTCGTTTCCAATAGCCGACTGCAAGGAGCCATATGGTCAAGAAGCGAGTGTACGTAGCCTTCGATTATGACGATCTCGACGTCAAGCAGAACCTGATCGAACAATCAAAGTCACCAGATTGTCCATTCGAGCTCGTGGACAACTCCATCAACCGTCATGTGCCGAGTCAATGGGCGGCCGAGGCGCGGCGCCTGATCTCCGCTTCGGATTGTGTGATTGTGCTGTGCGGGAAGCAGACCCACCAAGCGAAGGGGGTTGGGACCGAGTTGCAGATCGCTCAGGAAGTTGGGAAGCGGTACTTCCTTTTGCGGGCAACGAGAGCAGGCGAGCCTTCGCGGCCGCCGAATGCTCGAGCCAGTGACAAGGTCTGGGCGTTTCGGTGGCCTACGGTCGCAGCGCTCCTAGAGAATCGCGCACCTCCTTCAGACGCGGGCATGTAGGGGTGATGGTGCGAAGGTGAAATGAATGCTGCACGTTCACTGGGAGGTGGAGTGCTGAGTGGTTCCGCAGTGTCGTAGCCCGGCGCGAGGAAGGCGCATCAGGTTGGAGGTGAGACGGCCGCAATGCGTTGCGCGTGCCAACCAGTTCTGACTCCACGGGCCAGCCAACGTCCTGCGCATGAGCTGCGCGGCCGTTCAATCATTACGGGGCCTGGTAAGGCCCCGTAATGATTAGGCCGCGTCAGTTCTATGCGCTTGTTGGCTGGCCTCGCGAAATGCGCGGCCGTCACACGCCGAACAGGTAGGTGGCACAAAGAGCTGCCGGGATGCGGGGAACAGGCTGTGCGAGCCTGGGTGGAGGCGCCCGGAGAATCGGAGACGACGTCCGAGGACTACGGAACGCGCTCGCGTCGCTCGGGACCATGTCCGAGGATCCCGTGGCACGCTTTCGTCAGGAAAGCAGTCTTCCGAACTCGGGCGGCCGGCTTTCGCCGCACTCAAAAGCCGTCCAAGAATCCTCGCCCGGCTTTGGCCGAGTGCGTGATGGGCTCGAGTATCCTCGAAGGCGGTCCCGGCGGGCCGCAAGGCGTCGTCGAATCCTCTGACGCGTTCGGGAGCGCTTGGAACCAGGGTCCATCCCAATCATTGGCCTAAACGGATGACTCTCGAATGAGATCCGCTGAACACATATGCAGTGCCCTCCAGGCCCACGCCAGGAGCGTGCATGAGGCGGCGATGCGACCAATTGCCAAGTGATCCTCGTTCGAAAGTCACCCGTTTAGAGGCGCAGTGGTTGTTGGCTAGCCTCGGGGGTAGCGGACATGGCTATCAGCAGGACCAGAACATCCCAGCTCGCAGGCGCGATCGTCCCCGTTCAAACCCTGTAGTGGAAGGCCGCACGCAAGTGGGGTAGCGTACGGTTCACGGCCAGCTCAGCAAGCTCATGTACGCGAGGCGTCCATGCGGGCCGAAGTAGCGCACTCACTGAACACCTTGGCCCTGCGCTCGGGCCACGAGCAGCCTTGAAACAGCAACACGAACCCCTCAGAACGACGCTGACCCCCGTCATCGACCTGGAAGCGGCGAAGTACGCGACAAGGGCTCGCCAGCCCCCCTCAGGTACATTCGCCGAGCGGTGGGATGAATGGCGCACCTACTGGCTTGATTCGGTTGCTGATGCAGGAATCTACGGCATAGAACCAGTGGAAAGCTCATCGTGCGTCCCAGTGGATGCCCTACTTGATTCGAGGACCCTTCAGATCATCGTGGCGCACGAGCACGCTGATTCTCGGCCCGGATCTCCGCCCATTAGCGCCGCCGGACCGCTTTGTGGTGGTTTCGTCTTGCGAACATCCGATGGCGCACTACTCCCCGGCTGCTGTGGTGACCTTACGAACATTGATGCGTGGCGCGACGCGCTCCGGTCCCACGAAGACTGGCGCATGATGTGGATCGGTCACCCTTGGGTCTTCTCTCGCACTTGTGGAAATGTCCTTGAACTCAGCCGCCCAACTGAAAAGGACTCACCCGAATACGACGAGCCGCTCTTCACTCTGAATCTCGTGGATCTAACGCAAGCTATCCACGCAGCTGAACAGCACCTCGTTGCTTTCCAAGAGAGACTTCAGGCGGCCATTTCGGTCACACATCCCGAGGTTGCAGCCGAGGTTGCGAGAATCCTGGTCCGAGGGCACGACTGATAGCCAGTCCGTTCTACGGAAACCCACGGGTACGACGGTTGCCCGGTCGCTTTCGTAGAGAACGCTGCTGAGGCGGAGACGAGAATGAAGAGAGACCAGGATAGCAACCAATCGGGAGTTCATTCATGAACGACAAATTGATGCACAACGAACTCCGAGCATGGCTCGCAGGCGACGAAAGCTCGCGGGTGCCTGTCGATTGGTCTTCGTTTGAGGTCACCTATGGTTTTGCCCCGCCTTCCGCTTACCGCAGCTTCGTCGAATGCTGCGGCTACGGTCGGCTTGGCAGTCAATGGGAAATCGGCGTCCCGCTTCCACGAGGGGCTGACCTTGCAGAGGTCGAGGAATGCAGGCGATCAGTCACGCTCGCTGGGTGGACAGAGACGATGTCAGACGACATCCCCGTGATCGAACCCTACCTCGTGGCCTTCCCTTCGTTCGTTGCGAGACTACGGCCGTTTGTCTTCGCCTCAGACTATGGAGGGTACGCCAGATATGCGGCCTGGTCATGCTCAGAAGGGCCCGCAGAGGACTGGCCAGTCATCCTCATTGACTTCTCGAACATTCGAGTCGAGTTCGCCGCTGCAAACTTTCGGCACTTTGTGGCCAGTTGGGCATCAGGCAAGATGCGGACTATGTTCTACGACCTATTGGCTGGAGAGAATGCATACGATTGGGAGCCTGTGAGCCCAACCCAGCAGTGAGTGGCGAGGGAGAGGCGAGAGTTGCGGGACTTGCGGTTGAGGCCCGGGATGTCCCGACCCTACCTAAGTCCCGTGCACCCCAACCCAGGTCCCGGACGTTGTCGCAATGGTTTGCAGCGATCCATAGGCAACGAAGAGTTCGGTCCGAGATTGGCTAGCGGAGTGCGTTGCGGACCAGGTTCGTTGAACACGTCATGCAATGGCAGTGGGCGCGAGCTATCGGTCGACGATGGACAGGGTCGGAACTAGCCGAGGAGGGAGCGTGGCCTGCGACTCAAGATGGAGCTTGAGCCTGTTAGGGGCGACCAGTTCTGAATCCACGGGCCAGCCAACGTCCTGCGCATGAGCTGCGCGGCCGATCAATCGCGATGGGGCTGATAGGCCCCATCGCGATTAGGCCGCGTCAGTTCGATGCGCTTGTTGTCCCCGCGAAGCCACGCGGGAGTTGGCGCGATGAAGGGAGAGAAGTGCTTGAGGTGATTGCGAGATTTGGGTCTTGAATGGACAGGGAGCGGTTCCTGGCAGACCGCAGGTGGAGCCTGGCGAGGTGCGGTCGGATGCAGGCGAGGCGGAGTGCGGCGGGGTGGTGGGAGCGGGAGTCGTGGCGGGGAGTGTACCGCCCTACCCTCCGGTGGCTCAAGACTCCACGAGGATTGCGCCATCCGGTCTTGGCGGGGCCAATCTCTACAAACGACATTCCGCGCACGACCGCCACGGATTGAGAGTGGGCGTCAAGGTCGAACCGTGAGTCAACCCGGGGCCGCCGGACCGCGAATCCGCCCGAGGATGAACGATGGCGAGTCCACCCCGAGAATGAACCATGGTGAGCCCACCTCGAGAAAGGACGGTGGTGCGTTCAACCCGGCCCCGAGAATCAACGATGGTGAGCCCACCCGCGAGTCAACGACAGCAAGCCCCCGAGAATGGACGACAGTGAGTCGGGGCGAGAGCTCGCCATCGTGAGGCCGCCCGAGAATGAACGATGGTCAGTCCAGCCCGGGGATGGACGGTGGGTTTACGACCGTACGAGTTCGGCGGGGAAGCATGCGTGCTAACACCAAGCCTTCTCATCGTAAATTAGCACGCCCCCCCGATTCAGCGTGCACCGCGCGCCAACTGTTCAGCGAGTGCGCAACGCAGCCGAGCGCCCAAGGGCCTCGGCCGGCGCGCTCGGCAGGCGCTCATCGGTCACTATGACATGCGCCACCGACTCGCCGTGCCAAATGAACGCCCTCCACCG
Source organism: uncultured Myxococcia bacterium (assembly GCA_942493285.1). Lineage (GTDB taxonomy): Bacteria > Myxococcota_A > UBA9042 > PHBI01 > PHBI01 > WYBB01. The sequence continues at coordinate 1,111,038 of OW818691.1, read as the reverse complement.
CTGACCTTGAGCGCTGTTCTCTTGCCACCGCCGCGTCGACGGTGTGGCCGAACAGAAGGCCATCGTGTCAATTCGATGGCTTGCCGCCTCTGTACCCTCGAAACCGCTCCAGCAAGCGTGCCCACAGCCCCCGCTTCGGCGGAGTTGGTTGGGGATGGGGCGTTCTGAAAGGCACTGGCATTTTGACTTCAAGTCGCCCCGACGAGGCCTGCATCACCATGTGCTGGGCAGTAATTCCCATCCGAACTTGATCGTCCTCCAAGATTGCGAGCGCGTCTCCAAAGGAGAAAGTCCTCGGAGCGAGTTCCAACGCACGGTCGTAGCGCCCGCAGCTTGTGGTACTCAATGTTCCAGTCCCCCCACCGGAAGCCAGAGCGCGGTAATCATTAGTCACGACAAGCGGGGCCTGTCCGTCCGCGGTCCTTTGAGCCGCACGCGCAGGTGTTCGCTCGATCACGATGCGATCGTCCGGCGCGATGCCTGTTAGGAGCAACAGTGCGTCGGATACAAGTGGTTGCGTCATGAGCGCATCCCGAGCAGCTGCGAATGACGGACATGTCTCAAGGACATGGCGCAGCGCAAACACTGCAGGAGCACCGGGCTGAAATCGCTCGCCGCTGACTACGAAATTGAGGGTGATTGCAAAGCGCCCTGGCGCTATGGCCGAAAGCGCACCCGCGAACCCGGGCCAAGTCACGAGCGTAAAGTCTCCAGCAAGTCCCCCAACAAAGTCGACCACAACGGTAGCCTTCGCTAGAAGCCCACCACTAGTAAACCAATCGAGGTTGCGCGCATGCAATGGGCCATCGGGAGTGGCGATGGCGATGGCTGTACATGCAAATGATGGCGGACTGTTCGCTAGCTTCATACCGTCGTAGTGATAGTTGGCGCGGCGGCCGACCCCACGGTCAACCCCCAGGACGGTGGCAATCCCACTCAGTTCGGCGACATGTTCGGGACTGACGTACGAATGCTCAATCTCGTCGAGCCCCGCTTCGACTGCAGCAGATTGCGGGAGATCGGCGTACGCAGAAAGGAGTCGACGCGCGGCACTAGCGAATGGCGCGAGATTACGCCAGCGTCGGTCAGGCGACTCGGACAGGTCTACCGTGAATCTGGGGAAGCTCATTTCTCCCGAACGGTCGGCTGTGCTAGAGCTGGAACTCGTCTCCATGGTTAGACAACTCCCCGAGCTTGTATTGGGTTGCGCCACGAATATTTGGGTGGCCCCGTCCCGCGCAACCTAGTCTGAGAGAGACGGAACCGCAAGCCGATCTCAAATGCGATCGAAGGTCGACTGGTCGCCATCGCTGCGAATCGATTACCAGATGTCGGCATGTTGTCTGGCGCGCCGCTCCGCGCCGCCCCAGCCAACGCTTCCGGGGACTCCCGGCAGAGAGTGACGCCGGACTGCAACGGGCCTCGGCCGGCGCTCGCTCCGGCCAAGGCCTTCGATGCGACGTGCTAAACCGCTAGGCAAGACAACAAGCACATCGAACTGACAAAGCCTAATCGTGGCGGTGCCTTAAGGGACGCGCCACGATTGATCGGCTGCGCAGCTCATGCGCAGGACGATGGACCGTGGTGAGTCGACCTTGAGACGGTGAGTCCATCCCCGGGAATGAACGACGGTGAGTCCACCCCGAGCATGAACGATGGTGAGTCCAGCCGAGGATGGATGATGGTGAGTCCAGCTGAGGATGGATGATGGTGAGTCCAGCAGAGAGCGGAAAGGGCTTCGCGGACAATCCAGCTGAGAACGGAGCAGGCTTCGCGGGACAACGTCCTGCGCATGAGCTGCGAAGCCGATCAATCGTTACGGGGCCTGGTAAGGCCCCGTAACGATTAGGCTTCGTCAGTTCTATGCGCTTGTTCGCTGGCCTTGCCCTGGCCTTGCGCTGGGATGTGAAACAACGCTCGGGAATTTGCCAGGGTTAGAGGATGGAAACTGACAGAAGGCAGTTGAGTGAGTGGGACGCGAATCGACGATCCTTCGGTGGTTAGGGGAGAGGTCGTCGGGTGGTCGGGGGGTGGTCGTCCGGGCGTTGGGGAGAGGTCGTCCGGTCGGTGGGGTGGAGGTCGTCCGGGCGTTGGGGAGAGGTCGTCCGGGCGTTGGGGAGAGGTCGTCCGGTCGATGGGGAGTGGTCGTCCAGGCGTTGGGGAGTGGTCGTCCGGGCATTGGGGAGAGGTCGTCCGGCCGCTGGGGATTGGTCGTCCGGGCGTTGGGGAGTGGTCGTCCGGGCGTTGGGGAGAGGTCGTCCGGCCGCTGGGGAGGTCGTTTGGCCCTTGAGATGCGGTCGCTCGTAACCACGGACACCTGAACTTGTAACCAGGCGCGACGCTGATTGTCTGGGCGCCTGGTTCGGGCAGTTCGCCGCAAGGCAGCACGACTTGCCGCCGTGCTCTCGTCCGCTTACAAAGGAACGTCTCTTGTAGCTGGGCTTACAGGACGCCAACCCGCGTTGACCACCCGGAGCACCTATGACCACCGATCGCCGACTCGTCTCCAAAGGCACGAACGAACCCTTACAGGCCCTGGTCGACCAGGGACGCTACCACCTCAAACTCGCTGAGCAGCACGCTGCCGCGCTCGACGAGCACAACTGGACCGCGCAGCAGACCACGGAGCTTGCTGCTGAGCTCGCGGGGCTCGACACCGACAAGAACCGCCAACTCGACGAGCGTTCACGCTCGAAGCAGACCACGCGCGATGAGGTCGCCGCCATCTCGGACGCAAAGGCTCTGATCAACAGGGTTCGCAACGTCGCCCGCCAGGTCGTGCGGAAGAACGTCAACGCTGGGGTGACGGTCGAGGACTTCAACGCCGGGGGTCCGCTGGGTCGCGCGGCGGGCAAGATCAGCGAGTACCTCGGCCGCCTGCGGGTCGCGACCGCGAAGCTCGACACGGCCTTCGCGCCGTATTTCAAGCAGCAGGTTCTCTCGAAGCTGGTCGACGACGCCCGCGCCAGGCTTGACGGCGCGAGCGCGACGCAGGAGGCCGATATCGCTTCGCTGCCTGAAGACACCGCGGTCCTGTATGAGCGCAAGGGTCGGTTGCTCGAGCACATCGAGGACATGAACGCCATCGCGAGAAACGCTTTCGAAGACGCGCCGGAGACTCGGGCCAAGTTCAACAAGGATATCCTGAACCGTGGCCGTCGGCCGAAGAAGGCCTCCGAAGACTCGAAGCCTACGCCGTCACCGTCGCCGAGCTGACGTGAGTCCAAGGGTGAGCGCGTCAGCGCTCACCCCACGACAACAACTGCGTGAGGCACCCCAGCGTGAAGCTGATGCCCAAACTTGGCTGGCCTGCGTCGCCTACGCCTGTTGTGCACCGCTGCGGTTGAGGACCGGACGGTATGCTGATAGGGTCCGCCCGCTACGCGGTTCCGCGATTGATAAGGCTCACGCAATGGTTCGCCCTCGCATGCGAGACATCCAGCTTCCAAAGGGTCCCCGACCGGGGGATGCTATTCGCCAAGCTGGTGCGATCTCGGCCAGGCAGATAGCCGACGTAGCGCGCGGTCCAAGGAGTCGCCCCCTGCAGACCTCGCAGAGTAGAAGCAAGCTCCTTCCTCCCGGGCTTGACCCGACCGCCCTATACTCCTCGCGCCTTTCAGCGAGGTCCGCCCTCTACACGGAGCTCCATCAGCTCCTAGACGTAGAGATCGCCGCGCTGTCACCGACGGAGTACCGAGCCCGGGTCGTCGATGACAACCGCCTCGCCAAGTCCTCCGTCGCGGCGCGAGCGAAGACTTGGAAGGAGATGCGGTCCCGGTATCGGCTGGACGCTGAAGACCCTCTTTATGCAGCCTTCTGGGCCGAGTGGTGCAGCTGCGCCTCCGAGGCGGAGAAGGGCCTTACCGCGTACGTCTTCTTCGCGCTCAACGATCGCCTCGTCGCCGACCTGGGCGTCGAATGGCTCTATCCACATCTGAGACGCGCCCCCTCCGATCTCCGGCTCGCCGACGTCGTTGCCTTCATCGAGCGCTCCTTTCGCATGCATCCGGAAGCCAAGGACTGGTCACAGGAGACGCGGCTCGCAGTGGCTCAGAAGTATCTTTCCAGCGTCCGAGACTTCGGCCTGGCGCGTGGCACGAGTCGCAAGATATCCGTGCGTCCCGCGCTGTACGGCCCGCCAGTGCGGTTGCTCGTGCGCGCCCTTCGCCTCGCCGGCGTTGGCCCACTCGAAATCGTGCAGGCGCCTGCGTTCCGGCTCCTGTGCATCGATCCGACCGAGGTCATCGATGCGCTTGGAGAGCTCAATCGCACGGGCGCCATCCGATTCAGGATGCAGGGTGACGTCGTCGAACTCGATTTCGGAGCGGAAGCACGATGAAGGGCATGTTCGAAGCGCTCATGGCGCTCATTCAGACGCCGCTCCGTCACGACCGAGGTGTCAAGACGGACAACTCCATCTTGCTCGTGTACCCACCTGAGCGAGAGCTCGACTTCCGTGAGTACCTGCTCGACACTTTTGTACCGCAACTCGACGCCAAGCACGTTGAGTATCGTCTTCTCGACCTCACCGGATTCCTGTTCGAGGGCCTGTCCGAGGAAGAGATTGCTGGCTGCCAAGAGGACGAGCTCGACGACTATCGCTGGATGCGCCAGGGTCTGTCGAGTCGGGCAGAGGTAGCATTGGAGGCTCGGCTCGCTGAGGAAGCAGCCAAGTTGCCTGGGGGAAATGTCTTTGTGTATGCGACCGTCGCGCTATTTCCGTTGGTCCGCTTCGGCGAAGTCCTGCGAGGCGTTCGCGACCTCGAGGCCCGTATCATCGTAGCGTTCCCTGGCGAAGAGCACGGGGGCAAGCTGCACTTCATGAGGCAGGCCGACGGAGCCAACTACCTGGCGGTCAAGCTGTTTGCACGCTGAACCATCGAAAGCACGATAGAGAGCACGGAATGACCAAGATCCGGGAAATCATCAAGCGCGACATCGGTGTCAAAGTCGAAGGTGTGGTCAAGGTCTTCGACCGCTCCGCATTGGCTGGCGAGGTACGTGAGTACGTCGTCACCGACAAGATCGAGGAGGAGCTCAAGCGAATCGTCGACACCTTCAGTTTGGTCAGCGAGACCTTGCGGCACGGTGGGGCTACCCGTGATGTAGTGGGGATCTGGGTGTCGGGCTTCTTTGGCTCCGGAAAGTCTCACTTTGCCAAGGTGCTCGGCTACATTCTTCAGAACGACGAGCTTGGTGGCGCTGATGGGGAGCACTGCATCGATGCCTTCGTGAAACACCTCTCGGACACGCCGCGAGGCAAAGACGTGCGCCGGCGCCTCGGTGAAATCAAGCTCAACACGCAGGTTCGCACAATCGCGTTCGAGATCAAGAGTCGCCAATCCCTCAACAACCCGAACTCGGTGGGAGAGATCCTGCTTTCGGAGTTCTATCGCCATATCGGCCTGAGTGAGAACTTCGTCGTCGCGAGGATCGAGCATCACCTGCAGGAACGGGGTCTGCTCGACGCTTTGGCTGAGACCTATGAGACTATGCACGGTGTTCCTTGGCGAAGCGCCAAGGGTCGTGATGATCTTCTCACCGTGCGTCGCCGGCTGTCGAAAGTCCTGCCCGCGATCGACCCGAGCGAATACCCCGATGAGAAGTCTGCGACGCAGGCACTCAATGACATGTTCCGCCACGAGAAGATCACGGCAGAGGGCCTTGCCGACGAGCTTGTCGCGTGGGTCGACGCGCAGAAGACGACTGGCGGGAAGTCGCAGCACCTTGTCTTCGTGATCGACGAGATGGGCACGTTCATCGGCGACTCCAGTGAGCGAATCGGCGAGCTGAACAGCCTGGCCGAAATGATCGCAAACAAGGGCAAGGGCAAGGTGTGGCTCATCGTCACGAGTCAGCAGGACCTCGAGAAGGTCGTCGACCGCACGAACTTCCAGCCCACGCTCGTCGGTCGGCTGAACGCGCGCTTCGAGCTCAAGCCACATCTCATCTCCGACGGGATCAACAAGGTCGTCTCGGAGCGCATCCTGAAGAAGCGCCCATCCGAAGAGCCGAAGCTAAAGGAGCTTTACGCCAAGCACGAGGGGCCCCTTGCAGCGCTCGCCGACATCAAAGCGAGTCGCACGCTTCCGAGCATGAGCGAGCGAGCCTTCATCGACGCCTACCCCTTTTTGCCGCACCAAATCCGCCTCGCTCAGGACACCTTCGAAGCACTTTCCGGCTTTCGAATCTCCGGTGGCGTGCGGTCGATGATCTCGGTTGTCATGGATGCGCTGCAGGTCCTGGCCGACCAGTCCCTTGGGTTCATCGTCAGCTTCGACCAGATCTTCGACGCGGTCGAAAACGACCTTCTGTCGCAAGAATACCTCGGAGCGTCGGGGATTCGAGCGATTCGGGAGTCCAACGAGCGCGTGCCAGACATGCCGGTCAAAGCGTCTCGCGTCCTAAAGGTCCTGTGGCTCCTGCAGCGAATCACCTGGGTTCCGCGAGTACCGGAGACGCTTGCGAAGCTACTCATGCGAGACCTGACCACCGAGATCGCTCCGCTTCGCGCCCAGGTCGAGGCAACGCTCGCTGCGCTCCAAGAGGCCGGGTATGTGGCCCGCGACGAAGCGAATGGTGAGTGGAAGTTCCTGAACGAACGCGAGCGCACCATCGAGCAGGCCATCCAGGAGATGGTTCGTCCCGGAGGGCCCAAGAGCATCAGCATAGCAGCCGTGCGCCGTACCGCGCAGGGGCTATGTAAGGAGGAGGTCGTCACCAAGAAGAAGCTCGCGAGCTTTTCGGTGACTCACGGCACGACGAAGGTTCCGTTCTCATTCGGTGTGCATCTGGATGGCGAGGCGGTGGACACAGGCCCGGAGCTGGAGGTCCATTTCACGAGCCCTCTCGCCTCGGGCCGCAAGCAGATCCTCGATAGCGCACGCCTCCAGAACACCGCAGGCGGTGCCAAGGGGAAGACCGTGTGGTGGGTCGCGGATGCGCCTGACACCCTGGAGCAGCGCTTCAAGCGCTACGAGTCGCTCGTGAAGGTGACCAGCGACAAGCGCTTCACCGAGGACAGCTCGGCTGATACGCAGGACGCGCTCTCCGAGAAGCGCAAGGAGCGGGATGAGCTCAAGAAGACGCTGGTCGCGGACCTCGAGAAGGCCTTCCTGAAGGGGACGCTCCTCTTCGGTGGCCAAGAGGTCAGCCTCGAGGGCGTCTCGGACATGAGAGAGCCGCTCAAGACCGCGCTAGCGACCGCGATTCCGAATGTCTATTCGCGCTTTGCGATGGCGGACCGCTCGTTCGACTTCGCGAAGCACCTCAAGGCCATTCTCGGTCCGACCACGACAGAGCTCCATAAGGTCGCCCCAGAGCTGGGTTTCTTCGACACGCAGAGCAGCCTACAACGAGAGTCCACCCTGGTCGCCCAGGTCCTGGAGGTCCTAACCGACCTGCATAACGAGGACGCCGCATCGGACGGGGCTCGCCTACTCGATGCCAAGGACGAGAAAGGCTTCAAGGGGTTTCAGCGCGCGCCCTTTGGCTGGCCCGACGAGCTGGTGCGGCTTGTGCTCGCAGCCTGCTTTCGAGCAGGTGTCGTGTACGTCGAGCAGCAGACGCCCGCCGGACCGACTTCGCTCTACGACTACAAAGGCGCCGACGAGCTCTTCGTGAAGATCACCTCGTTCAAGAAGGCGACCTTCCGGGTTGCAGAGACGAGCCTGACGGTCGACCAGATCAAGCGGGCGAGCAAGGCGCTCATCGCAATGAATGTGACCGGCACGCCGGAGTCGGGGAACGCAATTGCCAGCGCCGTGCGCACGCTCGGAATCGGATTGAAGAGCCGTATCGACGACGCGCGGCTGCGCGCCCAGCAGGGTCTCCCCATTTCTGACGCGATCCTGAGCGCAGAGGGCGCGCTCACTGGGGCGACGACTGCCAAGGACCCGACCACCGTCGTGACCGCGTTCCTCGCCAAGGAGGATGTTTGGAAGGCGCTCTTCACGGCGACCGAGGCCCTGAAGACCTTCATCGCGGAGCACCGAGATAAGACCTTCGAGCTCTCTCAACGGCTCATCTCGCACGCCCGTGACCATGCGCTGCCCGAAGGCTATCCCCAGCGAAGCGCTTTCATCGAGGCGAGCAAAGACCTCGCTGCGATCATCGCCGACAAGAGTGTGGTCGCTCGTTGGTCGGACTATCGCGCTGCCTTCGACACAGCACTCGCCGCCTACCGTGATGCGTTCAGCGCCCGCTATGACGAGGTGCGCAAAGCTGCTGAATCCGAGCTGTCCGCGATCCACGCCAGCGAGGTGTACACGAAGGCTCCAACGGACGCGCGGGACGTCGTTGTCAACAAGGTCTTCGGTGCCGGGCGAGCCTGCCACTACCCCGCCCTGAAGCTCTCGTCGGTGGAGTCGCTGCTCGAGGCGGCAAGCAAGCGAAGCCTGGCGACACTCGAACAAGCACTCGTGGCGCTACCCGCCTACCGGTCGCAGGTCGAGAGCGAATTGGCCGCCCTCACGGTCCCGCCCCCACCACCTCCACCGCCCGGCGAGAAGCTCTTCGAATGGCGACCGGCCTCGGCCCTGGTAGGCAAACGCTTTGCAACTGAGGACCAGGTAGACAGCGCCCTCGACGCACTCAGAAAGGAGCTCAAGGCCCGCGTGCGTGACGGCTACACGGTGGTGGTGAAGTGACGGCGACCGACTCGACCACCGAAGGCTTGCCGTCCTCGATGCCGGCGCTCTCCGATGCGCATAAAGAGGCCGTCAAAGCGTGGGTGAAGGCAGTGCGTCGAGTGCTCGACGACGAGTACGCCGCACAACTCGAACGCTTGGGCCTTCAGCGTGACGGCAAGCACGTACCCGTCGATCGGATGCGGTTGCCAGCGACCTCCATCGCTATCCGGCGGCGCCTCGAGGCACTCGTCGCGCGCGAGTCGCTATCGGAAGGCACCCCCGAACGTGGACATGCCAACGTTATCCGCGAGCTCACCTACACCTTGCTGAACCGCCTCGTCGGCCTCAAGGCGATGGAGGCCCGGAAGCTCCTGTATCTGCCCCCCCCTGGAAAAGCGGATGCCACGCCGGAGGAGACCGAGGTCATTACGCCCGTACCCGGTCAGGCGCGTTCCCGCTACCTTCGCGACTTTCGCGCGGCTGGAGGCAGCCGGTACAAGTACGAGGATGACGCCGAGGAGGCGCTGCTGCGCGATGGTCTAACGGCGGTCTTCCGGCACGTGACCGCCGAGATCAGAGTCCTCTTCGACCCTGACCACGAGTATGCGTGCCTGTGGCCAACTCACGCCGGCCTGACGCTCGTGCTCCAGCACATCAACGACGGGCTCGCCATCGAGGCCTATCGCGCACCAGACTTCCTCGGCTGGGTCTACCAGTTCTTCAATCGTGACGAGAAGAAGCGGGTTCGCGACGAGAACAAGGGCACGCCTCGCACTTCTTACGAGCTGGCGGTCATCAACCAATTCTACACACCCTCGTGGGTGGTGAAGGCGCTCGTCGACAACACGCTTGGCCGTCTCTGGCTGCAGATGCACCCAGACTCGGCGCTCGCAGCGAAGGAGAAACCTCCGATCCCCGGGGAGCGCACCAGCAACGCAGCCGTCGCGGACTATCTCGTGCCCCGCACTGGCGAGCGCATTCGCTACCGGCGCCTCACCGACGAGGGGCAGGTTGAGGCGTTCAAACGCGCCATCGACATTACGCTGATCGACCCGGCTTGCGGCACCATGCACTTCGGCCAGTACGCCTTTGGCCTCTTTCATCGCATGTACCTCGACGAGATCGAGAACGCGGGAAAGCCGGGCTGGCCCGCCGAGGCGTCGGTGAAAGACCCCCACGCGATCCCCGCGACCATCCTCGAACACAACCTCTTTGGCATTGATATCGACGCGCGTGCGGTTCAGATCGCGTCGCTGTCTCTCATGTTGACTGCGAAGGACGCGGCACTTCGGCACGGCTTTTCGCCGCTAGACGTGAAGGTGCGTCGGAGCAACCTCGTCGTGGCAAACGCCGTCGACCTCGGTGCCGACCGGCTTCGCCAGCTCGTCGAGCGCGTCGGGAGCAAGCTCGGCTCGCCGGAGCTGCGGCAGCGACTGTTCAAGACGCTCTGGGACAACCTCCAGCACGTCGGCGAGCTCGGTAGCCTCGTCCAGGTGCGTGAGGGTGTCGGTAAGGTGTTGGATGACTGGGTCGATGCGCAGGCGCGTTCCAAGGGACTGACCAAGCTGATTCGTCAAAAAGCCGGACCACAGCTCGAGCTCGGTGACATCGTCAACGACGCCACTCGAAGTACTGCTCGACAGCTCGAGCTCGAGCGCAAGCTGCTCGAGAGCGAGGCCGCGAGACTCCAGCACGAGCTGCTCATCGCGCTCGAGGACGCTGCCGCCGAGACCGCCGCGGACCCGGCTGAACGGCTCTTTGCCGAGGACACGGCGCGTGGTCTCAAGTTGCTCCAGATGCTCTCCCGACGCTACGACGTGGCGGTCATGAACCCACCCTACGGCTCCTTCGTGCCTAAGGTGAAAGAGTTCGTGAAGGCCGCCTATCATCTCACCTCGAACGATATCTACGCTGCGTTCATCGACCGCGGCACGCAGCTCACCGAGCCCGAAGGCTACGTCGGCGCGCTGGTGTCGGCGACGTTCGTAAATCACAAGACGTTCGAGAAGCTGCGCACGGAGATTCTGCTCAAGCGAAACCCGCTGGTTGTGATGCTCGATCTTGGCTTCGGCATACTCGATGACGCCACCGTCGAGGCGGCCGCCCTCGTCATTCACGGAGGCATGCGATGAGCCGTGTGTATTGGCGATGGGCCGAGCAGGACTTCGGCTTCCGCTTCAAAAGCGGTGGCGGGAAGGCCAAATCCGACTTCTACCAGGCAAGCGAGCCCGGCGCGTTCTACACCGTGCTCGCGAAGCACCGAAAGTTGCCGAAGGAGCGCGTCGACGAGCTGGCTGAAGCCGTGGTCCCACCGACGTCGCCGCGTATCGTCCCGAGCCCATGGACGGACTACGACCGCGATTGGGACTGGATCCAAGGGCCTGATGGCATCTTGCTGAACTTCGCGGGCTGCCTGGACAGAGAGGAGATCGAACGTAGAGAGGATGAGGGTGTCCAACGTGCGATGGAGCTGGTGTTGCAGCTCGTGGAGCGTGACGAACCCTCGCCTATTTCGGTCCCGTTGATTCAACTGCTCCACCGCGCACTCATGGATGTCATTTATCCCTTCGCGGGCCAGTGGCGGGTCGTAGCGCTTCACAAGGGCGACGGCCCGACGAAGTGGCCGTTGCCCCCCGGCGGGATCGAGCCCCTGATGGAGATCTTCGAGCGGGACGTTCTCGCCCGGTCGCCGCTCATCTCCGCGAGTGACGTGGACGTCTTCGCGTTCGCCAGCGAGGTGATGAACGAGCTGCTGGCAGTCCACCCGTTCCGAGAAGGAAACGGACGTACCGCGTTTATCCTGGGAAACCTGATCCTGATGCAGAACGACCTCTTGCCGCTAAACATCTACGACCGCCGCACGGATGAAGCGCGCTACTTTGCGGCCTGCGAGGCAGGTCGCATTCGTAAGGACTACGCGCCCTTGGCGCGGCTCATCGCCGAGTGGGAAGAAGCGGCGCTCGCGCGCTGGGAGGCCGACCATGGCTGAGCGCCGCCGCGTCAACCTCCGCGCGATCCTCGCCGACCAGGACCTTCGCCGTGAACTGATGGTCCCGACCATCCAGGCCATTCAGGCGCGCGAGGGTATCGAAACCACGCGCGAGCAGGCCGAGCGTGCCTATTACGTGGTCACCGAGGCCGAGCGCGCCGCGTTTTTCGAACTGGAGCGCTTCAAGGGCGGCAAGAAGGGCGAGCGGGACAAGCGTCACGAGATGTTCGTGAAGTCGCTGCGTGGTGATGAGCAAGACGTCCGGCATGACATCGCAAGGCGAGACTTCGCCGCGATTGACGGGAGCCCGCTTGCGTTCGAGCGCGTTGGCATCGTCGCCCCCATCTTTCGGGAGGCGCTGGGCTTGGATCCCGCTTGGGGCACTGCGGCTGTCGGGCTTCAGAGTTCCGACGACGAACGCTATGTGCGGTGCTGGTGGGAAGTGGACAAAAGCACTCGGGGCAAAGGAAAGGATTGGGTTCCTTTTGCCAAGGGCGGCGAGTTCTGTCGATTCTACGCTGATGTCGCTCTCGTCGTTCTGTGGCGCCACAATGGGGCGGCGATACGTGCAGCGTCTGATGCGTACATCCGCAACGAACCACACTATTTTAAGGCCGGTCTAACCTGGCCGGCAAGGACTCAACGCGGCTTCAACCTCCGCGTCATGCCCGAGGACTGCATCTTCGGGCACAAGGGACCTGCGGTCCTTCCCGCCGATCCGAGCAAGACCTTCTTCATCCTCGGCATCGCCAACTCGGCTCCCGCAGAGTTCCTGCTGCGCGGGCTGATGTCGTTTGGCTCGTGGGAGGTCGGTGTCATCAAGCGCCTGCCGGTCCCGCAGGGCGGCTCCAAGCAGGCCGAGCGTGTCGCGAGTCTCGCCAAGGCGATTCACGACGCGAAGCGAGACTGGGACAGCGGCAACGAGACCTCGACCGTGTTCGAGCGGCCGTGGGTAGTGCGTCGCGCCGACGCGAAGTCCTTGTCCGATGCGCTCGACGGTGTTCTCGAAGCCGAGGCGAGCGCGGAGAAGCAGATCCAGTCGACCTACAACGACCTCAACACCGAGGCATACAAGCTCTACGCCATCCCCGACGTCACGCGCGCACAGATCGAGAAGAGCCTTGGCGAGCGCCCGCCCGAGGTCGTCTGGCCGCAGATGGAGGGCAAAACCAGCGAGCAGAAACGCATGGAACATGTCTGGCGTCTCCTCTCGTTCGCAGTGAAGCGGGTCATTGAGGCGGACGACGACGGCATCGTGCCCTTTAACCGGTCCACCGGAGAGACGCCGCTCTCCGAGCGCGTCCGGCAGGAGCTCGCGACGCTCTTCCCCGGGCGCGACGAGAGCCAGCTCGAGGTCGAAATCGTCAACGAGCTGAAGCGCAGCGTGAAGGGCTACCGCAAGTGCGCGAGCCTCGATGACTGGTTGGCCAACGCCTACTTCGAGTACCACGCCAGTCTCTACAAGAGTCGCCGCATCTACTGGCACGTCGCATCTGCTCAGGGGACGTCACCCTTCGCGTTTGGCGCGCTGCTCCACTACCACCGCTTCGACAAGAACCGGATGGCCAAGCTGCGCGCGAGCTACGTGCGCGACACCATCGAGGAGCTTCGCCGGGACGCCGGACTCGCCGACAAGGCGGGTCGGAGCGACGACCGCGTCGATTTGCAAGCGAAGCTCGAAGAGGTGCAGGCGCTCGACAAGAAGCTCCAGCTGATTCAGGAGGGGCACCACGAGGGGCCTGAAGGAGGCCCGAGTGACTTCCGTATCCTGACCCCGTGGAAGGCACCGGGCGCGCGGCCGAAAGGCTGGAATCCTGACCTCGATGACGGCGTGAAGGTGAACATTGCCCCCCTCGAGCGCGCCGGCATCTTGCGGGTTGCGGGGGAGATCGCATGATCCTCGAAACCCTCGTCAAAGAGCTGGAGCAACGCTTTCAGCATGAGAAGCGCGCTCGGGTGTGCCTCTGGTTCGATGAGCGCGGCGAGTTCGGCCGACTCCTCCCCCACCTAGAGACCTACCTCGCGTCGCTCTCGAAACCGCCGTTCGCATTGCTTGCCTATGATGCGGGTAAGCGCCACGGCCAGCTATGGCTCCGGCATCAGATTCATCAGCAGCGTATGGCCGCGAGCGCGTCCGAGCGCGAACGCCTCAACTTCGTGGTGTACCTACCGCTGGCTGAGGAGCGTCTCGACGCTCACCCTGGAGACGACGGGCCTACGCTCGAGCTACTGGAGGAGTATCGAACGATTGGGGTCAGCTATCGCATCGGAGGCAAGCGGCCGACCCTCTTCTCATTCCTCAAGCAAGCCGGTGTTGCGCTGCCCGAAAACCCGTCGGAGCAGCGGCGTCTCTATGATGGTGGTCGAGACTCTCTGCTGGCGAAGTACACGGCAAGGTTCATCGCCCGTTCGGCAGTGTTCTGGGAGACGCGGCTTACACCAGAGCACGCGCAGTCAGGCCTCATCGGTGACATCGGGCAGGTCTTGTTCGAGCTTGCGGCCGATCCCGACGGAACTTGGAGGGCGCTCGCAGACAAAGGGCTCGACAAGGAGTTGGCGCAGGTCGTCAAGGAGCACTACGGATTCGACGGAGCGAAGCTCGGTCCGGTGGATTGGATTCGGGAATTCGTGGCTCAGGTGGCCCTGACCGAGACCTACCTCGCCTACGATGAGCCCAAGGACTTTCCATTCAAGACACGACTGCCGCCTCTGCCGCTGCGGGCACATCACAAGGAGCTTGCACACCGTTGGCTGCGCGACGCGGAGTTCCGACCTGCTTGGGATCGATGGGTTGTTGAAGCCGAAGCGAGCTACTCGTTGTCGGTCTGGGCCAAAGAACGATGGGGACGCTCGGTCGCGTTTCCACATCTCGTCCTTAGTCGATGGGGACAACTCTGGGAGAAGTTCGAGGCAGCGTCCGCAACCTACTCCGGCACCCAGGACTTCCTTGGAGAGTACCGCGCACAGATCAAGGAGCAGGCGGAGTTCAGCAGAGCGACCGACCGGCGCCTGGGGAGCTGGTCACTGCTCTGCCAGGTCGATGCCTTCGTCAGTGCCAGCGCCGAAGCTTGCCGGGAGATTGGCCGGTGTGCCATGGCGAGTAGCCTTGCAGCGCTGTATGTACAGAACGCGCGCCGCATCGAGGGCGCACACGTCGAGATACGTGCTGAGGCGGAAGATGCTGGCCTTGCGGCGGTCACGCGGGTAGCGGATCGAAGCTATGCGCAGTACACACTTGGGCTGAACGAAGCTGCGTTTACGCAGTTGGCCGAGGCGCGGACGCTGGACGTGCTCAACATCCCGCCCGTGACCAAGGCGCTACAGCAGTCGCTGTGGAAGGCGCATGGACGAAGGGCAGTGATCATCGTCGATGCGCTGCGCTATGATTGCGCCTTGCGGATTGGCGAGCACCTCGGTGGGCACACGGTCGGTATCACTCCGATGCTCGCGATGCTGCCGACGATCACGCCCATTGGCATGACGGCACTCTTGCCGCTCGAAGGTGCAACGATTTCCGTCGAAACCAAGAACACCTCCGTGCACCCGAAGGTGAACGGCAAGGACATGGCCGCGCGTGAGCATCGCCTGGCGTTTCTCAAGGCATTCGGAGCCGACTGTCGGGAGATCACCGAGGTCGAGGGCGCGTCGAAGGCGCCCGAGCTTGGAGACCTGCTCGTCGTCTTCGGACACGATGAGGTCGACCACATCGGTCACGGCGAGGCATCGACGTTGATTCGACACATTCGCACCGAGATTGAGCGGCTCGCACGTGTGATCAAGAAGCTCCATCGATGGGGCTACGGTCAGGTGCATGTTGTGACCGACCACGGCTTCCTCCTCCTTGACGAGAACAAACTTCCAGACGAGGTGCACTGCGACAAGTCGTGGTGTCACGTGCTGAAGGAGCGCTTCGCTCTGGTCCCGGCGACAGCTGACCTGCCGTTGATTACGTTGCCTTTCGATTGGGAACCCGCGATGCGAGTGGCGGTGCCGCCGGGGTTGGCCTTCTTCAAGGCCGAGAAGTCCTTTTCACACGGCGGAGCGACGCTTCAGGAGCTGGTGATTCCTCATCTCGTGTCCAAGGCGGAGGTCGCGCAGAACAAGCGTATCGGCATCGAGGTCGTCCTTCCGGTTTTCGAGCTCCAGCGACCGGCCGTGAAGCTGACCCTGCGGGGCGCGCGTACAGCGGGCGGTTCGCAGATGCCACTGTTTGGTGAGGCCGGGCGTACAATCTCGCTCGATGTGGTACGGCGAGCGACAGCCGGAAACGTGGCATCGGTGCTGGCCGGGAAGCCAAAGACAGTTAGAATCGAGCCGCAAGGGGAGGAAAGCGTTACGCTGTTCTTCCACAGCGCACAGAGCTTCCGAGTCGGCGAATTGCTGGAACTCGATATCCGCGACATCGAGACAACTGAGCAGTTCCCGCCTGGGGGCATCAAGCTGACGGTCGGAAGGGACATGTGAGGCGCTTATGAGTGAGGGAAACTTCGAGCTCGATGAGCTGGACCGACTCGCGAACGAGGCGTTTCCGGGACTGGTGGTGCGAAAGGACCTGCTCCGACGGATGCGGAGCGCGTTCGGGGTGCCTGCATTCGTCATCGAGTTCCTGCTCGGCAAGTACTGTGCGTCGACTGACGAGGAAGCCATTCGCGAAGGGCTCGAGTTCGTTCGAGAGACTCTGAGCAGCAAGTATGTAAAGCCGGACGAGCGAGAGGCGGTGAAGTCCGCCATCAAGCAGCACACGACCTACGAGATCATCGACAAGATCTCGGTGCGTCTTGTTGAGACCCACGACAAGTACTGGGCACGCCTATCCAATCTCGACCTTGACTACATCAACATCGAAGAGAGCGAGGTGCGCGCGCACGACCGGCTGCTGATGGGAGGGATTTGGGCCGAGATCAAGCTGCGCTATGACGACTCGTTTGTGTTCAAGAACCAGAACCGACCGTTCTTCGTGGAGAGCATCCGCCCCATCCAATTGTCGACTCGAAACATCGAGCGTTATGTGGAGGGCCGTCGGCGGTTCACCCGCGACCAGTGGCTCGATCTCCTGATGCGCTCCATGGGCTACGAGCCAAGCCACCCGTACTACACGAAGCGGCGCAAGCTGCACTACATGCAGCGGCTCGTGCCGCTGGTGGAGCGGAACTTCAACTCGGTCGAGCTTGGGCCGCGTGGGACGGGCAAGAGTTTCGTTTACCAGCAGGTGAGCCCGTATTGCCATCTGGTGTCGGGGGGGCAGACAACGACGGCGCAGATGTTCGTCAACCTGAGCACGGGTCAGCGCGGGCTTGTCGCGATGTGGGATGTGGTCGCGTTCGATGAGGCGGCGGGCATTCGGTTCACGGACAAGAACGGCGTCAACATCATGAAGGGCTACATGGAGGATGGGGCGTTCAGCCGTGGCAGCGACGTCATCACGGCCGAGGGATCGATTGTGTTCGTTGGCAATATCGACGGCGATATTGAGACGATCATCCGCACCTCGAACCTCTTCTATCCGATGCCAAAGGAGATGGACACGGCGTTCTATGACCGCATCCATGCGTACATCCCAGGGTGGGAGTTTCAGAAGACGTCGGATGCTGCATACACGAACCACTTCGGCCTGGTGACTGACTACCTCGCAGAGGTCTTCCGAGAGGTGCGCAAGCGCAGCTACGGCGACTATGCCGAGCGATACTTCCGCTTCGGGACGCACCTCGGGGGACGTGACCAGAAGGCGGTCCGGAAGACGGTGTCCGGGCTTATCAAGCTGCTTCATCCCGACGGCGAGGTATCGAAAGAGGAGGTCGAGGAGTACCTCGGGTACGCGATGGAGATGCGTCGACGGGTGAAAGAGCAGCTGAAGAAGATGGGTGGGCTCGAGTACTGGGACACGACCTTCTCGTACATCGACAAAGAATCAGGACAGGAGACGTTTGTCCGGGTTCCCGAGATGGGTGGAGGAAGCATCATTGCGGAAGGCGGCCTGCCTCCTGGCAGCATCTACACGATCGGCTCGGATGCGACCGACAACCGGCTCGCGATGTTCCTCTTGCAGACTCAGATGAACCGGGGGTCAGGCCGAATCATCCCGCTCGGGAATCTCTCGAGCAAGATGAAGGAGGCAATCAAGACGGCGGACGCATACCTGAAGGCCAACCTGAAGAACCTCGGTATTGACCACGACATGAAGGCCTACGACTTCACTGTTCAGGCCATCAATCTGAACCAGGCCAAGGAAGGGTCTGAGACGGCAGTGGCATTCTTCCTGTCGATGGTGTCGGCCGTTCTTGGGAAGCCTGTTCTGGATCGGACGGTGGTGCTGGGCGAGATGAGTGTACAAGGCATGCTGCTCAAGGTGGCATCGCTGCCTGAGCGAATGCAGGCGGCCGTAGAGGCCGGGGCGAAGCGCATTCTAATCCCCAGCGAGAACAAGCGGGACATCGCCGAGGTCCCGGACGCAGTACTCACGGCAGTTCAGTGGCAGTTCTATGATTCGCCGACCAAGGCTGCGATCCTGGCCATGGGAATGGGGTGACGGGGCGTTGGCGAATGGACTGGCAGCGAGCTGGCGATAAGACAATGGGTCTTGACGTTTCGGCGTGACACATGGAGCCGGGCAGGCGGACGAGCCGGGCAGGCGGACGAGCCGGGCAGGCGGACGAGCCGGGCAGGCGGACGAGCCGGGCAGGCGGACGGCGCGAGTGGGGAGCTGTGGGCGGCGGCCATGGCGCGCGGTGAGGCGGGAAGACGCGTGGGTCGGCAGGGGGTATCGAAGAGGCCTGAGGGAACAGGGCCAGCGAACGTCCTGCGTATGACCTGCGCGGCCGATCAATCGCGATGGGGCTGATAGGCCCCGTCGCGATTAGGCCGTGTCAGGTCGATACGCTTGTTGTCGGGCGCCGCTCTGAGCACGCCTTTGAGGGCGCGAACGGCTGCTGAAGCGGATGCGCCGGGCAATGTTGTCGGGTGCCGCGCTTCCTTGGTCATTCACGAGGCGTGAGGTGCGTCGATCGCACTCAACCTTATGAATTCCTGATATATCCGCTTCCCTAGCGCGATCGACGGTGGAAGCCGACGGACGAATGGATGAGCGGGCTATCAAGAACAACCAGAAGCCCCAAAGAACGCCGCCATTGCGGTGAGATCGCATCGGACCGCCGGAAATCCAACCGCTTGAGGAGGTTGCGCAGGCATCAACTTCGTGGCTGACTGTCGCGTCGGGAACGAAGAACCCCCCGGCTCAGGGAGAAGAAATGTTGGCGTGTCTCTTTATCCTCAGTCTATTGCTCGCTGCAGGGGAGCCGCCTATTGGCGGAACGGCGGGCAAGTTGAGTATCCCACCCCCAGGTACTGACCTGGCAAGCGGCTCGCGGGTCTTCGATGTGCAGTTGACTCCCAAAGGACGCTACTGGGTCGGATCTGCAGTACCAATCGGAATCGAGCTCTCCACCTCAAACGGTCGCGAACTCATGTTCGTCCGAGATGTGCGCGGGCATGGCGCTCGACTCCTTGGCCACGTCGGGTTCTACTCCACGTGGGAACAGGATAAGCCAGGTCGAGAGTGGTCCGCCCGATACGTGAAGGCGAGCGGGCAACTCGGCTTCGAGGTAGATTTGTCGCCATACCTGCAACGCCAAACCCTTCTCGATGCGAGCTTTGCGGGTGACAAGCTTCTACTTGGCCTCTGGGACGATACCGTTGATCCAAATGTCGATGGTTGTAACGAGTGGGGGCAATGCAGGTTCTGGGGTATCTTCGAACTGGAGGTCTTTACGATAGCCGCCGGCGGAGAGCCTCCGTTGACAACGTTGACGAGAGAATCCCCACGACCAATCGCACTTCCACAGGGTCTAGCGATGTGGTTCAAATACACCAAGTCGTGGCCAGCCGAGGGCGGCGGCGCTCGGCCGATTCCACAGCTAGAGCTCGGAGGCCACTCGCTGCACTCGGGAAAAACGGATTCAATGAGCCTGCGCCTTGTGCAGGAACTGAAGAATCCCGAAACGATTCGCGCGGAAGTGAATTCACTCCTTGGAATGCCGCTGATTGTATTCCGAGATGGAGGTGCAGAGGTCGGTCGAGCCTGGTTTGGGTTGGCTGACAATGGCAATCCCCGATTGGAGGCCGCTCCGGGAAATGAATGTGTCCGAGTGCTCGCGGCACTCGAGCGACTGGTACTGGTCCGGACGCCAAAGCAGACGCCAGACCAAATGGAGGTTCGAACGCTGCTGAAGGAGCTTCGAGGCGGACACGAGGTCGAGTGGAACAAAGTCGAATCACAATGCGGGTCTCTCGCAACGTCACTGGAGAGTTCGCGTGAGCTCTCCACCCCGGGCCTGAAGGCTCTCATCGAGAGGCTTCAGTAATCAGTGGGAGTAGATCGTGTCTCGCGGAGAGCTGGGGGCGTGACGTGTGGGGCTGCGACGCGGGCACCTTTTGGAACCGGGCCACGTGCCCCAGCTACTTCGACGAGCCAGGTCTGGAAACAGCGTGCGTGGTCGTGAAACAGATGTAAGAGGGCGATTGGAGGAACGATGACGGGGGAGAAAGACAAGCGCTCACGCATTGTTGTCGTCCGAGGCGACATCGTGGAGGCGGACGTTGACATAGTCGTAAACGCGGCGAACTCTGCCTTGAGTGGCGGCGGCGGGGTCGACGGGGCGATCCATCGAAAAGCTGGTCCAGATTTGTTGAAAGCATGTCTGAGCCTCGGACGGTGTCCGGCAGGTTCCGCGGTGATAACGCAAGGCTTCAATCTCAAAGCCGGGCACGTGATTCATGCAGTTGGCCCAGTTTGGAGAGGCGGTGACCACGACGAAGACGCAACTCTCGAGTCGTGCTACCGGACAGCACTTGAACTCGCGGTTCAGGCTGGAGGAAAGACAATTGCATTTCCGGCGATCAGTTGCGGCGCACACAAGTTTCCCATTGCTCGTGCGGCCCGCATCGCGATTGATGTTGTGGTTGAGCACCTTCAGACCAACGTCCTCCCCGAGATGGTCACGTTCATCTGCTTCGATGACCAGACAGAGCGACAGTTTAGTCGGGCGCTATCGAGAGTAGGACAATGAGATGCCTTGCTAGAAACTTTAGGTTCTGAGCCCTTGGGCGTCCGCCGCAACGCAGCGCGTTCGGTCCTGACCGACGCTATCGCCGGACGTTCCTGGGACCGCAAATACGGAAAACGCCCGAGCGGAGGACGGCTTGCGCAGGCGCCACCGGCTGGGAGACATCGCGTTTGGCGTGGGTTAGGGGGTGAAAGTGGGGCGTGGGGGGAGTCCTGCATGAGCTGAGGGAGGCCTTTGCGAGCGTCCAGTTCTGGCCGCACACGCCCGACAACGTCCTGCGCATGAGCTGCGCGGCCGATCAATCGCGATGGGGCTGATAGGCCCCATCGCGATTAGGCCGCGTCAGTTCGATGCGCTTGTTGTCTGGCCCCGCGTTTCGTCAGTAATACCCAAGGCTTTAGCTGGTCTGGCGAGGCACGTGTGGTCTGGCCGTGCGTTCAGCAGGTGTTCGGGCAGGCTTCGGGTCGCGCGCGTTTAGGCGCGCGTCACGCTCACATCCGAACCGTGCGCACTCCGACTGGCTACCCAACCGACTCAATACGCCTAGCTGATTGGTGCTATTGGGGTTTGGGCTCCGGCGGAGAGTTCGCGAAGTACGACTCGAGCTGCGGGACCAGCGCCGACAGCTGGGGGTCGAATTTCTCCTGACTACGAACATGAGCGAGGCACTTCCGAAGCATGAGGTGCGCCTCCGCATCGAGGAGCAGATTGGCTTGCTTCAGGCGTCCGAGAATGACTTCGAGATCCGTGATGTAGAGATCGATATCCTCGGCGGCCTTACCGGCCGCACGGAGCGTCGCCGCATCCACGCCTGGGATAGCAAGACGGGCTTGGTCTTTCCCGATCGCAGCCGCCGTTGCCTCGCAGGTGAGACCAATGCCGCGGCGTGCTTTCGCGAGTCGCTGCATATCCTTGCTTGTGAGCTCACCAGCCTGTTCTGGTATCTGGATGTCATCGGGAAGCACTACTGTAACGGTACCCTGTTTGATTTCAGTCACTACGCCCTCCGGTTGATGCTGAGTTTACGACGCCCGAGATGTACATCGTCGGAGACTACATTCGCTCTGTCAACACCGGCCCCATGAGCCAGAACGGCCCTTTTTCAGAGCGACTGCGTTAACCGCCGGTGAAGGGCGGTGCACGCGCCGACTCGATGTCTGGCAACGAGTCGCTCAGTACCGCGCGACCTACTGGATCCCCACCATGAACCAGCTCGATGGGCGTTACCGAGTCACTCGATACCAGGTACCGAGGTACTCGATACCTGGTACCGAGCTACTCGATGGGTGGTACCGAGGTGCTCGATGGGTGGTACCGAGCTGCTCGATGGGTGGTACCGAGCTGCTCGATGGGTGGTACCGAGCTGCTCGATGGGTGGTACCGAGCTACTCGATGCGCAGTACCGAGCTACTCGATGCGCAGTACCGAGCTACTCGATGCGCAGTACCGAGTTACTCGATGCGCAGTACCGAGCTACTCGATGTCGGTACGGAGTATCAGGTACCTCGGGGGGTGTCAGGAAATTTGTGTAAGCGGCTTTCGCGGGTGACCTAACCCTAGGGAGTCACCTATGCTGAATGAAGTTTTGGATTCCAAGGACCAGAAGAAAGGTGCGCGTTCCGCTGAGAGGTCGGCGCCGCTGGCGATGGAGCCGGAGTGGCTCGATGCGCTCGTGGCGGGCTGCAAGACCGAGCAAGACCTCTTCGGCCCTGACGGTGTCTTCACTCAACTGAAGGGCGCCGTGATGAAGCGGTTGCTCGAGGCGGAGATGACCGCTCATCTCGGCCATGAGCCGCACGAACGGCGGCGCTCGGGCAACGTGCGTAATGGGCACTCGAAGAAGAAGGTCCAGACCGAATCGGGCTCGGTGGAGATCTCCGTTCCTCGAGACCGGGACGGGTCGTTCGAGCCGCAACTCATCAAGAAGCATCAGCGGCGCCTCGAAGGCTTCGACGAGAAAGTGCTGGCGCTCTACGCGCGCGGCATGACCACTCGCGACATCCAAGGGCACCTGCGCGAACTCTACGGCACAGACGTGTCCCACGAACTCATCTCGACGGTGACCGATGCTGTGCTGGTCGACTTCCGTGCGTGGCAGGAGCGTCCCCTCGCGTCGGTCTACCCGGTCGTGTACCTCGATGCCCTTTTCGTCTCCGTGCGCGACGGCGGCCAAGTCCAGAAGCGCGCATTCTACGTGGCCATGGGGATCGGCATGGACGGGCACCGTGACGTCCTGGGCTTGTGGGTCGCCCAGACCGAAGGCGCCAAGCTATGGCTCGCCGTGCTCACCGAGCTGCGACAAAGGGGCGTCGAGGACATCTTCTTCGTCTGCGCCGACGGGCTCACGGGCCTCGACCGCGCCGTCGAAGCCACGTTCCCGCGCTCGGTCTTCCAGACCTGCATCGTCCACCTCATTAGAGCCTCTCTGCGCTTCGTCTCGTTCGCCGACAGAGGCGAGATGGCGAAGATGCTCAAGCGGATCTACACCGCCGACAATGAGGAGCAGGCGAAGCGAGCTCTCGATGAGACCGAAGGGATCTGGGGAGCGAAGTACCCCGGCGCCATTCGCGCCTGGCGCAACCGCTGGGCCGAGTTCGTGCCGTTCCTGGCCTATTCTCAGCCGATCCGCCGGATCCTCTACACGACGAATGCCATCGAGTCTGTCAACTCCCAGCTGCGGAGGGTCCTCAGCAACCGAGGTCCCTTCCCCAACGATGATGCCGTTCTCAAGCTCTTCTTCCTCGCTATCGGCAACGCCAAGGGACGATGGAAGCCTGCTCCCGGCTGGCTACAGATCCTCGCCCAATTCGATATCCTCTTTGAAGACCGCTTGCCCGCATGAGCCGGACTTACACAGAAATTCTGACACTCTCGTACCTCGCTATGGGGTACCGACTCGCCAACAAAGCGAGTCCTTCGACTGGTGGAGCGGCCGGTTACTGCGGCCTCGGCCCTTGAAACACCTGGATGCGGTGGTTGTAGAGCTCGGTCATGAACCACCTGCCGGCCCCATCAATCGCGACATCGTAGGGCGAGTTGAGTTGCCCGGGGAAATTGCCACCCGTCGCTTGCCACCGGTATTGTAACAGACTCGCGCGCGGCGGCATCGCGTAGATCGTGGCTGGCGTGTCACTGGCAGCGAGGAACAACCAACCCTGCCAGGCCTGCGCAAAGGTAGCCACGCCGACAAACGGCTCCTCGGGCAAGGGCGCGATCTCTCTGAGGAAGTTTCCTGAGGTATCAAACAGGAGCACCTGGTCGTTGTCGGAGACGACATATTGGTCACCGCGAAACGCAATTCCGGCTCCTCCCCAATGGAACTGGCCTTTGCCATCCCCTATCGAACCAAACGCGAACAGGAAGTCACCAGTGGGAGTGTACACTTGGACTTGGCCAAGTCCAGCCTCCGTGACAGCGACATTTCCGTCGTCATTGATGACCAAATCGTGCCCGTGTCCGACGTAGGTGCAGAACCCCGCAACGCCCTCGAATTGCCACTGGTAGCGAAGGGTACCGTCGGGAGCATACCCGTCGACACCGTGTACCTTGTTGTTGGCAATGTAAATGGTCCCGTCAGGTGTCACTGCGATCCCGCTCCCGTAATCTCCGCAGGTACTTGGGGGGTGGTGGCTCCACGTTCGCAAGACGCGGCCATCGAGCGTCATGGCCTTGATTCGATTGTTGTTCGAATCGAACACATAAAGCTCGGATTCGTCGGGCGAAAGCGCGATTCCGGCTGGGTACGAGAACTCGTCGAGCCCATGCCCCTCGCCGCCGAAACCGCTTGACCTTCCCCAGGTCGTGAGGGGCACGAGTTCAAGGGGCTTTATGGTGGGCTCCGGAGTGTCCGACTCGTCGACGTGGGAATCGGTATCGCCACTGACCGATGTGTCGACCAGGATGCCATCGCCGCTCGCCGTCGGCTCTGGAGCGCAGGCGCCAAGGGCCGACACGAGCACTAGCCATGTCTTGGTGTGGTGAGCCTTCGTGACCCAGCGTCTTGTCCGCGCAGGGAAAGTCCAACGAGAGCTGTCATCAAGGAGGTGGCATACAAGAATCATATTTTCCCTCGACCTGAACTCCGTCATGTCTCTCACGAGAAGAAGCCAGGTGCCAAGTACTATCCGAGTCGGGTGCCCCTGGCGAGTACCGCAATCCATAAGCCGGGGAGGAAACCTTGCTAAGTATACAGTCAGATGCCTGGCGCACGAGCTGTGAGAAGCGTGTCAGCGCTGATCCGCGGAAGGCCGCACTCCATAGCTGTATCCCGAAGTCCTGAAGGACCGCATCATCTAACTCGTGGGAAATCTCGGCGATGAGCGGAATACCTACGCAGTCGAGAGCAAGACTCGCACAACGCAGGCCAAGGCCGAGGGGATGTCTTTGATGGCCAGGAGGTTCATCCGTCGAGTTTGAGACTCGCACTGGAGATTGACCAATTGGGTAGGGAGCGACCGGATGAAGGAAGGCAAGCAAGACGATGAGCGGCGAAGGGCGTCGAGTCGTGATGCGGGGCACCAAGTGTCGGACGCGACGGTGGCAGCTGGGTAGTGCGGGTGTTGCCGGGAGCGAGCGTCGTAGCGTTCCGGTGTGCCAGGAGAGAGTGGAAAGGGAATCGAGTTGAGAGGCCAGAGGCGGGGGACCAGTTCTGACTGCGCAGGCCAGACAACGTCCTGCGCATGAGCTGCGCGGCCGATCAATCGCGATGGGGCTGATAGGCCCCATCGCGATTAGGCCGCGTCAGTTCGATGCGCTTGTTGTCCGGCGCCCATTGGATGGGCTTTGGGTGGGCGTGAGAGCCGCTCTGCAAGCCGTCGAGAGGGACCTCTGGGCCCTATGCGATATATAGGAATCTGGTGGTCAGGGAGGAGGCTGAAGGCGAGCGAGCGGTGACGGCTTTCGGTCCTCGACGAGGGGGTTCTTGGAAGTTGGGTGGTCTCGAGGCGACTTTGACGGGCCTTCAGAGAGAAGAATTGGCATTCGGAGGGGGCGCTGACCCGACTCCGGACGGACCAGTCCCTTACGGCCGCTCGCGAGGCCATGAGGACGAGGTGGGATTCAGAGCGGTGTGTGAGCTGCACTACGACGGTGGCTCCGGCGAGATTACCCCCCACCCGCGTGGCGTCAGCGGAGGCAGCTTCGCTCCTGCGCGGAAGTGCGCGACGACGACTCGCGTCCCGGCGCAGTGCGGGCACTTGAGCCAGTGGGGTACCTCGAGGTCAGCGGAGGGCACATCCCCGTCAGCACGCGCTGCTACTGGGGCGGCGGCCGGTGCCGGGGGGGCTGACCCGAGAAGGAGCGCGCGCAGAGCTCGAAGCTGTTCACGACACCTCCGACGCCACAGACCACAGTAGTGAACCCGGTGCACACCGCTGGGCCATACGTGTTGCAGAAACCGACGAAGGAACTCGTGTCCAGACAACCGCATCGTGCGCCAGGTCCGGTCGCCACTCTTCTGGTACCGGAACACCACATCCTCGTCCGTCATGGACTCGAGGCGATACTCCGACAACGGCCCGCAGTGAAGCGGACGACTGAGGTACTCAAGCAACGCCGGAGTGCCGTGGTGGGGAAGCTCGAGGTAGACTTGCCAGTCCTTCTTGAGCACGGCCTCGGGGACACTGAGGTCCTTCACCGCTGACTTCATCAGCGAAAGTACCCGAGACCGGAACCTGGCACCAAGGGCGCGCGTTGGGGCAAGTGTCTCGGACTTCGAGGCCTTCCAATTCCCCTCCCCGTCCAAACCGCCAGCCGAAACCAGACAGTGAACATGGAGGTGATACACGAGTGTATTCGAAGACGTGTGCAGCGACGTCATCACCGCCGGCGTCGCACCCAGGTTCTCAGGCAACTTCCCGATGGAGACCAGGGCCTGCCCGGCCGCCTTCATCAACAATGGATAGAGCTTCCGCTGCTCGTCACGAACGATGGCGTTCAGCTCCTGCGGCACCGTGAAAACCACATGGAAGTACGGCACTGGGAGGACTTCCTCGTGCCGAGCTGCAACCCATTTCGCTGACGCCTCCCTCATGCACTTCGGACACGAGCGATGATTGCACGAGTTGAACGCATACCCCTGCTCACCCTCACACGTCGCGCACTCCAGAACATGACCGCCAAGAGCAGGCGTGCGGCACTTCTCGATCATCCGCATCGCAGTCCGATGCTCCTCTGGCAAACTCCCACGCATGCGCGAACGGTACCTCGCACCAAACCGCCGAAGAACGTCAGCAAGAGACAGGGAGATGGCTGAGGTCGAAGGGCTCGATTGCGGCAAGATGTTCAGGTCCCTGAGTTGGAGGACCCGAGCTCTTGCCAAAAACCATGCCAGCCATGAAGACCGCATCACGCCTACGTGAAGCCAACCCCAAACTGTCCCATAGCTGTCCCAAACCGTCCCAAACCGTCCCAAAGTGTCGCACGGATGGGACAGAAGGGGCTGAGGGCAAGGCGCCAAGCGGTCGGGAAGGCTCCCAGGAGGACCACAACGACGCGCCGCGACCTCAAGAGCGACATCCAGCCCAGAGACGAACGTCCGCCGACAGGAGCGCCGGACGAGAGCGTCGGTGACCGAGGCGTCAACGTCGGGCAGGACCTCCAGAGCGACATTCAACCCCAGAGGGAGAGATGCCGACAAGCGCAGAAAGGAGCGACGGCGACAGAGCCGAGGCGTCAACGTCGCGCTGCGCGACCTCCAGAACGCCATCAACCTCAGAGGGGAGCGTCTCCCGAGAAGACGGTTACAGCGGCCCCCAGCCAAGTTGATCTAATTCTTGCCTGGTCGACCTGCTCGTGATCAGACGCTTGTAGGAGGTCATCGTGCCGAAAGCACTACCCAACGAGCTTCGAGAACGGGCAATGGCGGCCAAGGAAGATGAAGGGCTGTCGATAGATGAGACCGCGGCTCGCTTCATGGTCGGGACGGCGACCATCAAACGCTGGCAGAAGCGGAAGAGGACGACAGGTAGCATCGCGCCACTTGCCATGGGTGGTGCTCGACGCAGCTGGTTCGGGGAGGCTGAGCGGGCGAATCTTGCAGACCTGGTGCAAGAGATGCCCGACGCGACCATCGAAGAGTACCGACTCGCCTACAATACAAAGTTCGGAACGGAGGTGAGCAGCTCCGCCATGCACCGGGCGCTGCAGCGGGCCAAACTCACGCGAAAAAAAAGACGTTAGAAGCTACCGAGGCTCAGAGCGAACGCGTTATCGCCGCACGAGCTGCTTTCCAGAAAAGGCAACCAGAGGTCCCCGCTGATAGCTTCGTCTTTCTCGACCAGACGGGGGTGAACCTCCGAATGATGCGGAGTCATGCCCGAAGCCCTCAGGGGCAACGTGTCGTCGACTATCAGCCCAAGGCCCGCGGAACCAACTACACGGTCATTGGGGCACTCACCAAGGACGGCATCATCGCAGCCCATATGCTCGACGGCAGCATGCGGAAACTCGAGTTCCTGCGCTACCTTGATGAAGAGCTTTTCCCCAAACTCGAGAACAAGGGTCATACGCTCGTCATGGACAACCTCAACATCCATCACTCCGAGGAGGTTAAGGCTTTGGCAATCAAGTACGGCGTGAAGCTCCTGTACGTGCCCCCCTACACGCCCACCCTCAACCCAATCGAAGAGGCTTGGTCCAAACTCAAGGCCTTCCTGCGTAGAACCCGTGCGCGCCTTTCGGTCGCCCTCGTCGAAGCCGTGCGGCTGGGACTCGACAACATCACGACCAAGGATGCCGTCGGCTGGATTCGACACGCCGGGTATCGATTGAGGGAGGGCTCAATATGAGCGAGAACCGCTGTAGCGCCGATGAAGGAAGGGGTGGGGAGATACCAGGCGCGGGGCGTCGCTGAAGTGCAACCAGTTCTGAGTGCGCACGCCGGACAACGTCCTGCGCATGAGCTGCGCGGCCGATCAATCGCGATGGGGCTGATAGGCCCCATCGCGATTAGGCCGCGTCAGTTCGATGCGCTTGTTGTCCCCGCACGTCTGAAGTCGCTAGCGCCTCGACTCCAGCTGATTGGGCGTCGGGGTCCTGCGGTGAGTGCGGTGGCCAAGAAAGGCCTGTCCTCGAGACGACGGCGAATGCTCGCAGACCCTTGCCAGTGGCGGTCGAGGCGACCTACTGCATTTTATATGTTCTGCCCCCTCGCAGGCCCCTCTGAGGGGAGCCGAATCGCCTCCTTTTCGGGTCAAAGAGGCCTCGGTTTCGGGTCCGTAGAGCAGTCTGATTGGCAGACTGGAGGACTCGTGGCGCGTGGAACGCTCCCGACGCTCGAAATCGGTCGTGGAGTGGCTTGCGCTGGCGTTCACAGGGCAGATCTCTGCGAGACGACCACACGTTCGTGCGTGAGGTCGTGACGGGATACGGGATACTCGGAAGGGCCGTCGCTTCGCCATCAGGGAGGGTCTATCCCGGGTAGTGTGCCCTGCAGCGGGTCCACCAGGGGTGGTGGGGTGGTTCCAGCCTTGAAGCGAGCCACGATGAACCGCTCCGCCTGGCAGTGAGGGCAGCGACGCCACGGAGGTAGGACGGGCTCAGGGGGTAGCAGCGGTTTCGGTTCCCCGACCGCAGGAGGTGGCTCGACTTGCATGGCTGCCAGGAGTCGCTGCCTGAGTGCACGAAGCTCCGCCCGACACTTCCGACTCCACAAGCCAGCGTAGCGCACCTTGTGCACCCGGTCGGGCCAAACATGCTGCAGGAAGCGACGAAGGAACTCGTGGCCGTCCACGCACATCGTCTTGGCCTTCGTGCGGTCCTTGTCCCGATACTTGAACACGACATGGGTCTCGGTCACAGACACGATGCGGTGGTCACTCATCGGGCCGCGGTGAACCGAGCGACCCAGATACCGAAGCACCGTCTCCGCCCCGTGCTGCGGTACCTCGAGATGCACCTTCCACGCGAGGTCGAACACCCCGTCCGGCAGCGCAACGTCCGGGACTGCGGCCTTCATCATCGAACCGACCTTGTCCCGGAAAGCCTTGCCAAGCGCGCTCTCTGACCCCAGGCGCGAGTCCTTCGCGTCATGCCACTCGCCCTCTGCATCGACCGACCCCGCGGGGACAAGGCAGTGCACGTGAAGGTGGTACGCCAGCGCACTCGACGACGTGTGCAGCGTCGACATCACCCCTACCCTACCCCCCAGGTTGTCAGGCGCGGCCGCAACTGCCAGAAGCGAGTTACCCGCCGCCTGCATCAGCACTGGATACAGCTCCCCTTGATGACTCCGCACCACGCCGTTCAGCCCCTCCGGCACCGTGTACACCACGTGGAAGTAAGGAACCGGCAACAGCTCACTCCGCCGAGCGCCAAGCCACGCATCACAGTCCTCCGACATGCAGCGAGGGCAAGAACGGTGGCCGCACGAGTGGTAGGTGTAGTCCTGCACCTTGCAGTTGCCGCACTCGACCACGTGACCGCCAAGCGCGACCGTTCGACACTGAGAGAGGAGGCGAAGCGCCTTGCGATGCGACAGGGGTAACCCCTTGCCATTCTTCGCGATGTAGCTGGGCGCGAACTGCCGAATCACCCCCTGAACGGATGGAGAGATGAGCCGTGTAGGTTCCGTGTGCATAACCGGGTTCTCGTGTTGGGAAACGCGAACCCATGAGCAAGAGCCGGGCCAACCTCAGCCCCTTGAAAACACGCAGCTATTTCTCGCGAAAGTGTCCCGCAACTGTCCCAAGTGTGCCAGGTGTCTCTCCGATTGGGACACTCTGGCGACCTCAACCGCGAGCTCGCGGAGCAACCCTGCGAGGGGGATGCGCCCCAGTGAGCAACGGGAGGCGTAGGGCCAGGAACCGAACCGGCATCGGGGGCTTGAGGGATGCACGTCCCTCCAGAAGCGAGTCAGGCGAGGAGGGCAAGGAGACGACAGGGGCCTGCAGGCGGAGCAGCGGCCTTGAGGGATGCGGGGCGCTCTCGGAGGAAGGCGGTGAGGAAGGCGAGGGAACGAGCAGGCCTCGTGCGGGACAACGTCCTGCGCATGACCTGCACCGCCGATCAATCGCGGGGGCGCATCGCCCCCGCGATTAGGCGGTGTCATGGTCGATGCGCTTGTTGTCCGGCGCCTAGTGGATGGGCTTGGGGTGGGCGCGAGAGCCGCTCTGCAAGCCGTCGAGAGGGACCTCTAGGCCCTATGCGATTTATAGGAATCTGGTGGTCAGGGAGGAGGCTGAAGGCGAGCGAGCCATGACGGCTTTCGGTCCTCGACGAGGGCGTTCTTGGCAGTTGGGTGGTCTCGAGGCGACTTTGACGGGCCTTCAGAGAGAAGAATTGGCATTCGGAGGGGGCGCTGACCCGACTCCGGACGGACCAGTCCCTTACGGCTGCTTGCGAGGCCATGAGGTCGAGGTGGGATTCAGAGCGGTGTGTGAGCTGCACTACGACGGTGGCTCCGGCGAGATGACCCCCCCACCCGCGTGGCGTCAGCGGAGGCAGCTTCGCTCCTGCGCGGAAGTGCGCGACGACGACTCGCGTCCCCGCGCAGTGCGGGCACTTGAGCCAGTGCGGCACCTCGAGGTCAGCGGAGGGCACATCCCCGTCAGCACGCGCTGCTACTGGAGCGGCGACCGTTGTCGGGGGTGCTGACCCGAGAAGGAGCGCGCGCAGAGCTCGAAGCTGTTCACGACACCTCCGACGCCACAGACCACAGTAGTGAACCCGGTGCACACCGCTGGGCCATACGTGCTGCAGAAACCGACGAAGGAACTCCTCCCCAGACAACCGCATCGTGCGCCACGTCCGGTCGCCACTCTTCTGGTACCGGAACACCACGTCCTTGTCAGTCATGGACTCGAGGCGATACTCCGACAACGGCCCGCAGTGAAGCGGACGACTCAGGTACTGAAGCAACGCCTCGGTGCCGTGCTGGGGAAGCTCGAGGTAGACCGGCCAGTCCTTCTGAAGCACGACCTCGGGGATGCTGAGGTCCTTCACCGCTGACTTCATCAGCGAAAGTACCCGGGAACGAAACCTGGCAGCAAGGGCGCTCGTCGAGGCCAGAGTCTCGGACTTCGAGGCCTTCCAGTTCCCCTCCCCGTCCAAACCGCCGGCCGAAACCAGACAGTGAACATGGAGGTGATACATGAGCGTATTCGAGGACGTGTGCAGCGACGTCATCACCGCCGGCGTCGCACCCAGGTTCTCAGGCAACTTCCCGATGGAGACCAGGGCCTCCCCGGCCGCCTTCATCAACACAGGATAGAGCATCCGCTGCTCGCCACGAACGATGTCGTTCAGTTCCTGCGGCACCGTGAAAACCACATGGAAGTACGGCACTGGGAGAACTTCCTCTTGCCGAGCCGCAACCCATTTCGCTGATGCCTCCCGCATGCACTTCGGACACGAGCGGTGATTGCACGAGTTGAACGCATAACCCTGCTCACCCTCACACGTCGCGCACTCCAGCACAATGACCGCCAAGAGCGGGCGTGCGGCACTTCTCGATCATCCGCATCGCAGTCCGTTGTTCCTCGGGCAAACTCCCACCCATGCTCGAACGGTACCTCGCACCAAACCGCCGAGAGACGTCAGCCATGGCCACTGAGACCGGTGAGATTGGAGGTGTCGATTGCGGCAAGATGTTCAGGTCCCTGAGTTGGAGGACCCGAGCTCTTGCCAAAAACCATGCCAGCCCTGAAGGCCGCATCACGCCTACGTGAAGCCAACCCCAAACTGTCCCATAGGTGTCCCAAACCGTCCCAAACCGTCCCAAAGTGTCGCACGGATGGGACAGAAGGGCTGAGGGCAAGGCGCCAAGCGGTCGGGAAGGCTCCCAGTAGGACCACAACGACGCGCCGCGACCTCAAGAGCGACATCCAGCCCAGAGACGAACGTCTGCCGACAAGAGCGCCGGACGAGAGCGTCGGTGACCGAGGCGTCAACGTCGGGCAGGACCTCCAGAGCGACATCAACCCCAGAGGGGAGAGATGCCGACAAGCGCAGAAAGGAGCGACGGCGACAGAGCCGAGGCGTCATCGTCGAGCTGCGCGACCTCAAGAGCGCCATCAACCTCAGAGGGGAGCGTCTCCCGAGAAGACGGTTAGCGCCGATGAAGGAAGGGGTGGGGCGATACCAGGGCGCGGGGGGCCGCTGAAGTGCAACCAGTTCTGAGTGCGCACGCCGGACAACGTCCTGCGCATGAGCTGCGCGGCCGATCAATCGCGATGGGGCTGATAGGCCCCATCGCGATTAGGCCGCGTCAGTTCGATGCGCTTGTTGGCTGGCCTTTGCGTTTAGTA
The DNA here is from genome assembly GCA_942493285.1 of uncultured Myxococcia bacterium. Classification (GTDB taxonomy): domain Bacteria; phylum Myxococcota_A; class UBA9042; order PHBI01; family PHBI01; genus WYBB01. The sequence continues at coordinate 1,078,115 of OW818691.1, read as the reverse complement.
GCTCGGGGCTTCGGTGAGCGACCGTCCTAGGGCCTCTATATATCCGACACTCCATGGGAAGGAACGGGCGAGGCGCAAGGCGGCCGCGTCGGCAAGGGTGGTCACGAAGGTCCGCACGGCGAGCGCCACAGCTGCGAGGCAACCTTGACAAGTGATTGAGAATAGCTGATCAGCGTGACTCATCGTTCGTGTCGACAGAGGAGCAACCATATGCCAAACGAGCAAGTTATCAGAGACGCATACTCACATCTCGCGGAGCTCAAAGCCGAGGCGCTGGCGCTTGACGAGAGCACTCTCGTCGGTGCTCGTGTTTCGCGCGAGCGCTTCCTCGAGCTGCTCACCGAGCTCGCAGATCGAATTGGGCCAGTGCTTGACGCGGTCGCTCCGAAACTCGCGGCCGAATACGTGGCTTCCTTGCGCGCAACCGCGCGCCGCATCGTACCGCTGGCGCTGGCGTTCTTCGCTGCCGATCTAGACACTGAGGCGGGCTTCACCGACGCGGACAAGCAGCGTCGGAAGGAACTCAGCGCGCGCATCCGCGAGTACGATCGCCGGATGTTCCCAACGCTCGAACTGCTGTGGGGGGAGGATGCGACGCATGGTCCGACCATAGCGGCGATTCGAAGCGGCAGCGGGCTGCGTGACGACAGTGCTGACGTCCTCGCAGGGCGGCGGCTCGCGGCCGCAGACCCGGCCACATTCGCGCGCCAGCAACTCATCTCGGTTGATGACCTCGAACTCTGGTCTAGAGAAGCCACCGAGTTGCTGACACTCGTCGACAAGGTCGAAGCGAAGAACCCGGCGAGGGACCTGCAGCGCCGTGTCTTCAACCTGGGTCTGCGCGCTTTCGATGAACTCAACTGGGTCGCTCGATTCGCGACCCGCGACTTGGATGCGTGGCCCGGCGTGTCGTCTCGCCAGGGTCTGCGTGCGGTGGCGGCGGGTCCGAGTGACGGAGATGGGGGTACTTCGCGCGACGAGCAACCGACGGTTTCCACTTGACCGTGTGGCCACCGCGTCGTCGATAGCCGATTCCAGGCCAGTGGCGGCAAGCTACGAGCTATCCGATAGCGCATGTGGGGCCTGGACCATAGACTCTCGACTGTCGGATAGGGCAAACCGTGCCGGACCTTGGGAGTGTCGGGCTATCGAATAGCGCGGACGGCCGCCGGGAGTGCGGCGGGGGACTGTCGACCATGTAAGGCACATGTTGTTGGCTGGCCGAGAGCGGTGCACGAGAGGTGTAGCTGTCGGCGGCGGCCTAGCCGCCGACAGCCACGAGATGAGTTGGAGTCTGTCGGCGGCGCAGCGCAGACGCAAGATTCATTCGACTCCACCCAATGACACCAACACCGAATCCGCAATCGCTGGTTGCCTGCCGGTCGGATCAGTGCGTCTGCTCACCTGCTGGACCGAAAAGGCAGGCATGGTCGAGACACCCTGTATTCGCCTCGACTTAAGCTGCGGTTGACAGGCGTGGTCTTTTGGCCAAAGCTCGCACTCGAGCGAACTCAACCGAGTCGAGTCCTTGAGGTCCAAACCGTGGTCAATCTCCTCCTTACGCTGGCCCTGCTCTCCAACACGCCCGACTGTCCGTCAAATCTCAAACCCACAGAAGACGACATCGGATATCGCCTCCGAGATGGTCGATGTGAAGGTGCCTATGTGCAAAGCCTCAGCTCACCCAGCCTCGCACTTATCGGCTTGGCTAGATTCCGTCGCCTCCCAGAGGTGTCGTACCTGACACTCGATTGCCATGCTGGTAATGGGCGGAGAGTGCTTCGGGCTGACGCTATCCCCGCGGACCAAAGAGCGTATTTCCGCATGGACCACACGTTCGCAAGCGACGAGCACACTTACCGATGGTCCCTAAGCCTCGCGAAGGGAATTGGTCTCACATCGAAAGATTTCAGTGTGCTTTGCTTCTCGAGCGAGAGAATCCCCAATCTGGACTCCCGCACTCACTATCCGGTGAGTTACAGCGAGGCAAAGTCTGACGATTCAGTCTACCTTACGCTGGTTGCGAACATAGCACTCAAGAAGCTGAGCATCCGCATCAACTCGGTTACCGAAAGCGGTGAAGTGGCCGCCCTCTCAAATGAGGAGAGGGCTACAAACTCACTGCCTGGCAAGCCCTTTTCGCTCAAACTCGCTGCTCCCAAGTGCACATCGCCATCTTGTACCTACGAGGTACGAATCGCGTCCGGAAGCGACGTTGCCGCGCTGCGTGTATTCGTGACGCTTGTCGGAACGCCCGAATGAGGAGGTCAAGCCACCAGAACCATGATTCTGCATCGCGACGAATCCGCAAGGAGGTCAATCGCCGGCTGAATCGCACGAAGCTCCCCTCATCGATTGTCGAACTAGATGCCCTCCATCGACTATTCAAGGGGACCGAACCAAGCAAAAAGCCTTCGCGGACAGTCGTGGCCGCAATATGCGTGTTCGCAGTCTTCCTTGTCGCACTTTCGGCAACACTGCCAGTGTGCTCGGTGGAGGTCCGAGGGACGGTCGTAGTGTCTGGCTTTACACTCGAATCGAAATCGTTGGAGCAGTCGCCTTTTCCGCGTTTGAAGGTGAGGTCGCTGAGCATCGACGGCGTTGAGAAAGTGAAACCCATGATTGCCAGTCACTCAGACGCGAAGATCGCTGAGCCAGCGACCGCCATGAGGGCGGCCTCCCAATTGAAGGCTGATTCAATCCTATTGTCGGATTTTTTGCGGGCGAAGAAGATCCGACTTCGGATGTTGAGTTCGACGGAAGTCATGCTCGACGGGACGGACACGCAGCCGTTTCAGTTGACAGCTGGAGATTCGACCATACTGGCAATAGGTGATGACGAAGTCTTTGGAGAGCGCGTTATGCAAGCCGGTGACGCCGTCGTTGTTGTTCCAGCCGGTGGAGTCGCCCAGTTGGTTGTCACTCAAAATGCCGAAAACAGCTGGGTTGGATCGGGGGTTCCTATTCGGTCGATTGATTTCGAGACGACAGAGATTGGCGTTGCAAATGAGTTCATTTCCTTGCGGCCAAGATCTGAGGTGTCGTCCGGAGATGTCGAAGTGCTTGACACCGGAATGAAGCACGAACTCTCATATCTCGAGGCGTTGCGCCTTGAGCCTGGATCGGAGGACCTGATACTGCGCTCTCTCAAGTTCCTGAAATCCGGCGAGATCTCATTGACTTTCACCGGAACTGTTCGAGAGATTCACGTTGGGTCCGAAGGGAACCCGGCTTCACTGGTCCCCTCGTGGCTTGAATGGATAAGTGCACGTCGTTCGGTCGCCTTGCTTTGGGCTGCACTTGGCTTAGTGATTGCCGCATTCCTTTCAGTCCGAACCTGGTGGTCTACCGGAGGTGTAGCTTGACGCTTATCGTACTCCTATTCTCGATGCTCGTCCCAGTCGCTCCAGAACGCAGCAAGGAGGCAGGAAGAAATGCTGTCGAGGAAGTGGTCGTGGCAGTTTCGGTGACGGGGACCGACTCTGAGGCGACGACATACGGTGCCGCAATCGCGGTGGGCGATGACGACAATTTCACCTATTTCGTCACGGCCCGGCATCTTCTTGCGCCCATCGGAGAAGAGGTGCCGCCTAGTTCAATCTCAATACGATGTGGCTCTCTATCAGAAGAGAGTCGAGTGGAGATCGTTGGCGCGAGCCTTCCGAAAGACACTTCTGATGCGACGGACCTGATCGCGCTTAGGGGCGCGAAACGCTCTGACTGCCCGTTCCCGAAGCCCGATGCACGGTCCATCCTAGCTGACGCAAGTGACGCCAAAACCCACATGCTCACACGCGCTGTGACTCGCTCCTGCAACAAGAAGCGCTGCTACGCCAACGCAGCCACTGAAAATGAAGTTCATACAATCGACACAGATACACTGCAATTTTCGCCCAATGGGCTGCGGACCGGATTCTCAGGAGGGGCGCTAGTAACGTCTGACTGGAAGATCTTGGGGATGGTCTTTGAGACCAGCTCAAGCGAGGGTGTTGCATACACGCTCGACTTCTTGAAAGCGCGTACGACCGACTGGGGAGTACCATTCCTCCTGGAGAGCGTCAACCGAAGTCGAACAGAACATGACCGAGTATGCAAAGTCACCAGCGTTCGCCCGTCGGCTAAGTTGTGCCATGTGATCGTGGCTTCCTTCAAATCGGAGTCCGACGCAGTCGAGCGCGCCCAAGCTCTGAAGGCTTATGGGTCCCAGGTCTGGTCGACCTCAAAGGCGTTTGCTGTCACAGTCTGCAATGGCCCCAACCTCTGTGAGACGGGACGCGGACAAAAGGACAATGCCAAAGTGCTTATCGATGCGAGTTCTTGGCTGCAGTATCACCTTAGCTCTCGGGGGGTTCCTCAGTTTATCAAGGTTTGGCCTTCAACAGAGTGAGTTTGTGGCTCCCCATTTGCCAAAGTCTGATAGTGGGTCGGAATTGCTGTCGCAAGCATGCCCCCCTTCAGCGCAGCAGGACCAGGCCGCCTGCTCTCGGAGGCGAGAGTCTTGAGCGATGACGACGAGTTTGCAATGCGCCCGTTCGTGACGTCCGGCCAGCGAGCGCAAGTTAGAGGGGGCTCGGACGGGCGGAGGCCGAGTCCCAGTCTTGAGTTTCGGCGTGGACGGAAGCGCTGTGCGGCCATTGAGGATTGCGGGCCGGCGACCTCGAGTCGTCAGCACGTGTTGCGGAGGGGCTCGAACCAGTGCTGGTTGCTGCGATTGTACACCTCTGGTTCATAAGGACTCAGCCTTTCGAGGATGGCAATGGCCGAACCGGACGGGCTAGGGTGGAGACTTGTGTCTGAGCGACGTCCAGCTCTGGCGTTTCGGGCCAGCCAACGGCAGGCTGAGCGGCCAGGGAGGCTGCGGTGTGTGGTCACCTGATGAGCGCGTCGCAGCGGTGAGGGTACGGGCCAGCCAACGTCCTGCGCATGAGCTGCGCGGCCGATCAATCGCGATGGGGCTGATAGGCCCCATCGCGATTAGGCCGCGTCAGTTCGATGCGCTTGTTGTGCCGCCCCGCGGGATAGCTACGGGTGCGATGCGGTGCGGGGCGGACGGGCGAGCTGGCCGCTGGACTTGGCGGTGGTGTGGTGACGAGGGGCTATCGAGGGGGTGGATTGGATGAGTCATTGGCCTATGCGAAGTGGCGAACAGGTGGGGCTGACAGTGTGTCCAGTAGGGACTGCATTGAAGCCAGTAGGTGCTGCGCTGAAGGCAGTAGGCGCTGCGGCAGTGCCAGTAGGCAGTGCAGCGAAGCCAGTAGGTGGCGCATTGAAGCCGATAGGCGCCTCCGGGAAGAAGATAGATGGCGCACGGAAGTGTGGAGGGGCTGCAGGGGTCTCAGAGGAGACGACATCGAATCCAGTCGAAGCCTCCGGATGGCTTCTGGGGTGGTGCGGACGGTTGGACTGTGTTCGCGCAGGCAGGTTTTATGCGGGTCGGCGGGGCTTGACGACATCGAAGGGGGCTTGCATGCTGAGCGCATCGCTCATGAGAGCGCATTCACCGAAACAAGGGACGACCGATGCCTGTTGACGCCCTCCTCGCTGCCCTGACCCCGGAAGCCCGCCTCGAAGCCATCGAAGTCGGGGCGCAGTTCAACAAAGTCGAAGTGCTGAGCCAGGTCGCTGCGACCCGCGCAGCCTTTACACAGAGCCGCGCAGAACTGGCCCAGCACGGCTATACCGCAGAAGACGACGCCGAACTGGGCGAGCTCGAGGAGGCTGTTCGCAGCGCAACGGAGGACCGCACCAGTGCAAACCTCGAGACTCGTGCAGGTCGTATCGCCTTTCGACGGCTCGTGACGCAGGCGAAGGGGGCCGTCAAGAACGGCGTGGCCGTCCTGCGCAACCTCGCCGCAACCGTCTCGAGGAAGCCGGACCCGGCGGCTCCGACGGCTGCTGTCCAGCTGAGTGCAGCACTTGCCGTGACAGGACCCGTGGGACGCTCATATTCCAAAATCTCAGAGCAACTCGACATACTGCTCCAGGCATTCTCTGAAATCGCGATTGCGAAAGCTGGCGAGAATCGTGGTGGGCCGGAGGCGAAGGCAAAGCTCGAACACGCACGGCATGATCTCAACGCCGGAAGACCATCGAGTCTGGCGCCCAACGGTACTCCGGCTGAGACTCAAGCTCAGAATCTGCTCGAAGGGCTCGCCGTGCAGTACGTACGCGCAGCCCGTAAAGCTGGCCGCGCGGCTGCCGACCGACTGGGCGACCCCGCGTTGGCCAGGTCATACGAACTGAACTTCCTCTACGCCAAAGAGGGTGGCCGTGGCAGAGAAATCCCGAGTGATGGACCACCGCCGACGCCCAATACCTAACCGTGCGCTCGGGCGAAGGCGGGTGGGTGGGGGCTCGAGTGCCAGAGCCTGGGATGGAAAATGGACTGTCTTGATAGCGACGAGTCGTGCCGCCCGCGGGTAGACCGGGTAGGCGTGAGCAATCTGTGAAGGGCGTCGCGGGCTTCGCCTCAAGGGGCGCGCCAATCAAGCTGTGTTTGTCTCGTGCGAGGGAAAGGTCGCCCAACAGTGACTAAGGCTTCGTGCTTCGAAAGCTTGAGAGTGCGTGCATTTGCGGCACAGCACCAAGTCCGCAGGCTTTCGCTGGGCTTCAGCGCCCTGAATCCAACGTCCGTACAAGTCGAAAGCCGAACATCATATGCCTTGCAATTTTGGCGAGATTCTCGCGGGTCAGCGCGAGCATATTGCCACAGCTATGTGCTATATTGTACCAGTAACCGCTCCCTGATGTCAGAACGAAAGTATCCTGGTCCACTACGTCCTGAAACTCGGGCGTGGTCGCTACGCGAGTTGTCGGCGCCGAGGACGCCTCGCCAAAAAGGTCGTCCATGACCCAACCCCTCCCTGACTGAGTCCATTCTGCGATGTTTCCGTGCATACCATAGAGCCCGAATGGGTTCGGCCAGCGGCTACGGACGGGTTGGGGACTTAAGCAAACCCTGCCATTAGTCGCGGGTAGGAAAGGAATGGTCGCGCAGCGTTCTTCACTACTGTCGTCGTGGACCTCGCAAGACATCGGGCACGAACCTGTCGTGGAGCCCGAGTTGCCGCAGAAAGTTGCCAAGCGGTGCGGCCAGGACTTTTCGTCGCGCGGCCCACAGTCGTTCGGCGACGGACTCATCTCCAAGCGACCGCGACTAAGACAAAACGGACTTCCTGCCCGCGCCGCAAGCTCGTATTCACGACCCGAAGGCAAGCGAAAACCGCGACATTCTGGACCCAAGAATGTCGACCTATCACACGAGAAAACACGGGAAGGAACCTCATGCCATTCAACCAATCGCTCGAAACAGTTCTCCAGCAAATAACATGCAGGCAAATTCCTGCGCGCACTCAGCTCGTTGGCAAAACTCATCGCCTCAAAGATGTTGACGCCCGCAACCGGACAGTCATCGCCGCACGCCAAGTTTGTATCAGGCAAATACCCCATCGTCGCACGAAAGACTATGGAGGTAACCTCGGTTTCCATCATTTCGAACGCCCGAGGAACGATCATTATCGAGCGAGGTTCGGATATAACGTTATGCCACTCTACGTCTTCGGTGGCCCCTCCCTGGAAACTCCTTGCAGGGATATGACACCAGCCGTCCTGGCATGAGGGAACAGGTGGAACGCAGCTCTTGGTCTTTTCATTGCAAAGGGTCGAGATAGAGTCGTCTTCATAGATGCGGTTACAGACGCGATAGGTTTCATCGGACATAACACCGCATTGCGCCACTTCAGATTCTGCGGGCGAGGCGTCCACTTCAACAGACTCGCTATCAACGCTAGCCTCAGATTCAGTCGAATCCGAAGCGTCAGACAGTGTATGGCTACCCGAACAGGCGAGCAACGGCAAAGAGGAGCTGATCCACGCTATAGTGCTCTTGTTCATCTCAGTCGCTCCGGTATCCACCTTCGAATCGGAATGAATTGTCCGGTCCACCCATGCACGAACTAGCGCCAGCCGACGTCAGTAGATTTCCGCGCCCGGGTGTCGCGAGGTCGTTGAGCGCGGTCGCCAAATCGCGTATGTTAGAACCGTTTGGGTCTCCTCCGGCACAGAAGGTCGTTGGACCAATTTGAACGGCGCAGACCTCTCCGGGGACACACGAGTGATTGGTAGTGCAGTTGGAGGGGGTCGGCGTGAAACTTGCTTCGCCCCCCTGGCCGTCCAGGGTTCCGGGTGTATTTTTCAGATGGAGGAGGCCGTCCATCAATTGCTTGAGCGTAATTTCTGAATTGTCTACGCCCGAGTTTTGGACGGTGGATTTGTCGAGCCACTCCCAAACCGCTCGGCCGTTGTTATCAAAGTATGCCGCATCATTGCCATTTTCGTTGCCGGGGAAATTGGGTACGCAGCCATAGTGACCGAAGAGATCGAGAGCCTGCTGGGTGGCTAGGGCAGGGTCCCAGCGGGCCCGCATCCAAACCGCCCAATCAATCCCGATACCTAGAGCGATCCCCTCTCCAGTATAAGTGTTATCGGTTTGCAGAATGGGCGCAGGCGGAAAGGCGGGCCCCTGAACTGTGGTAACTCCGTTGAAATAGGCAGTTGGATTGCAGCCGACAACACGACTACGGTAGATTTGGCCCATATAGACACCTGGATCCGCTTGACGCATCCTTACAGAGGTCAGGCCAATCATAGACAACCACCCGCAGCTCGCGCCATTCCATCCGCTGCCAATATCAATCACGACTACATCGTCAGGACCGGTTGCCGGGGCTCCGAAATAGCGACGATAGCGCGTATCTCCCTCGTGTGAAATTCCCCGCTGCACTTCACTGACAGACTGCCAGGCACTCGCGAAGCCACCAGTGATCGATGTTGTATTGAACGCGGCATTCAAGCGGAAATCGGGCACCCAATAGTCGGATGAGCTCATGGGGAGCGTCAGCTTCTGTGAGGCGTCTTGGACCTTAGGGACGCTCAGGTTGTTAAGGTTCAGCGCGCCCGGACCGACTCCGGTTGGACGTTCGAAGCGAACCGTGAGGTAGTAGTCCAGGGAGTCGTTTCCGTTGAACGTAAGGACGTAGAAGCCTGAGCTGGTGGCGACCGTAGTCGCAAGAATCGGCCCCCCCGTCTGACGGATGCTTATCGTATAGCTATCGAGGCCACGAAAGCAGCAGTCCGGATCTATTGCCATGCAATCGCCATCTGTGATGTCACACCAGGGCAGCACACTTCCGAGGGCGTCGCTGCCGGGGGCCACACGTGCATCCCAAAAGACCACGAATCCGTAAATAGTTCGCGCCTTGACTTGTCCGCTCGGAATCGCGGCCCCGCCGAAACCTAGAGTCAGAAGCGGCAATAAAAGGCGGAGACGAACGCGAGGCAACATCTTCGCGAGGAACAGGATACACATCAGCGCGGAGGCTCCGAACGGCCCACCGGCGCATCCGCCGTCATCGGGCGCGGGAGGGGATCCGAGTAAGGCTCCGGCTTTGGAGTTTCGATTCGAATCGAGTTGCGCGCGTGCGTACTCGCGGTCAGCTTCCAGCAGTAGCGGATTGTCTAGTGGTGAGAGACTGGTGAATTCCGCAGGGTATGAGGGCGCTAACGGAGGCAAGGGCTCCAAGGCGTGAAGGCGCCCAATGGCATCTAAGTAGTCGATCGGATACAGTTCGTCCGCCCTCCGCTCGAAGAAAAGTTGCGTCCCCTCGCGCCCGAATGGACCCTCGCCCCAGAGCAGCTGAAGAACGAAGAGCGAAATGGTTGTGTCGTCAGGCACTTCGAAGGTGAGTAGACGTGATGACCGCCATTCGTCCTGTCGCATCCGAGTACCACTGGCGGTCGTGGTGGAACTCGAAACTTCGAGCGAGTCAGGGGAAACTGCGAGATCGGCGGCGAAGCGAACGGAGATAGAGACGGTGGGAGAGCCGGGTACCCCTGCACGGACTGAGACGACCTCAATAGGCTCAGCATGTGCAGAGTGGGCAAAGGCGAAAGCCATGAACTGTGCCACGAAGACGTACTTGGTCGAGTGTTCCATACCTATACCACCTTTGCCTCCTAGGCGCCATCGTGCACTCGGGAGGGCTTCCTCTTGTGAGGAAGTCGACGCTACGCCGTTCGCGGACTGTAGGTCAACCGGCGGAGCGAACTTTTTTGAGGGCAAGGTAAGTATAGGCAAAACGCCGTCCGTTGGAAGTCCCGACTTGGTCGAGTGCGCCTGGTGGAAAACAATGGATAGAGTATGAGGACTGGGAGGCACAACGTCTTGCGCATCAGCGGCGCAGACGGAGCGAGTTCGGCAGAGTATGAGGACTGGGGCGGCACAACGTAGGTGTGCGCGGTGGTGGGGTCACTTGAGGTTAGCGGGGAGCAGGCGGCACAACGTCCTGCGCATGAGCTGCGCGGCCGATCAATCGCGATGGGGCTGATAGGCCCCATCGCGATTAGGCCGCGTCAGTTCGATGCGCTTGTTGTCGGGCGCCGCTCTGAGCCCGCTTTGAGGGCGCGGACGGGGGAGGAGGCTGGTGCAGCCGGCTATTGTCGGGGGCCGGTCCGACTAGGTGGAGATAAGGGTTGCGAGGTCGCATTGGGCGAGATTGAGATGCGGTTCGGCCCGTGGGGGCAAGCAATTTCCATTCGACTGACTCTGCGGAGATACTCCCAGTTGCGAGCCAGGCACCTGCCAGGACGATGGGCAGGTGGCTTGCAGGGGTACTTGACAGGGGTCGTCGACGATGAGACCTGTCGGACGTAGGGAGGAGACGACGAATGACGGAGCACATGCTCAGCTCGCTGCGAGACCGCATCAAGTCGAACAACGTAATCCTTGTCTTGGGTGCCGGGGTAGGCTTGGGTGCTTCCTCAGGTAGCGCCGTCGCGGGATGGAAAGGCCTTCTGGAGCACGGGCTACAGCGATGTGCTGATGTTGTGCCGGGTGTCCGTCTGAGTTGGCTAGAACGGTCGCGAGAACAGTTGCGCGAGGCCTTCGAGAACAATGAAGTTGATGAGATAGTCGCAATTGGGAGTGCGATCGAGAGGAAGCTGAACCGTGAATCTGGTGAGTTCAGTCTGTGGCTCAGGGACACCGTCGGAACTCTGCCACTGAAGGACCGTAGTCTGATCGACGCCATCGTCAGCGTAGGTTGTCCGATATTGACAACGAACTACGACACGCTTGTCGAGCAAGTGACAGGCTATTCGACTGTTACGCTTGAGGAGCCGAACAGGGTTCTCGGCGCACTCAGAGGGGAGGAGAAGAGCGTCGTCCATTTGCATGGGGTCTGGAGTCGTCCTGCCACGATCGCGCTCGGCTCGGACTCCTACGTTCGCGTACAGAACAGCGCGTCTCTTCAAAGCATTCAGCGCAGTATCGCCACGAGCCATTCTTTGCTGTTTATCGGTTGTGGCGGCGGTCTAAATGACCCGAATCTTGGCTCGCTCTTTAGATGGTATCGCGAGACATTCAAAGGCGAGCTCGAGACGCGCCACTACCGGCTCGCGAGAAGCAGTGAGGTCCAAGACATAACGCAACAGCACGAAAGTGGCGATCGCGTGATGGTGATTCCCTTCGGGGACGAGCATTCCGCGCTACCTGCCTTTCTCGGATCACTTCATGGGGCGCCGCCAAGTGGGGACAAGCAAAAGAAGGTCGACCTGATCAATGAGGACGACACCCTCGATGACCTTGCTCGCCGGAGGCCTGTCTTGTGGGAGTACCTCTACTTCTCGAAGGTCCTCTCGGCGGAACTCGCGACTCGCCAAGACCTGAAGCGGACATACGCGCGACGGCTTCACTTCCCGTCGAGTGCGCGTCTGTTTGGCGACAGTCGCGCGATGTTCAGTTGGGTCTCGGCGAAGCTCGGTCTGCTGACCCACGTGACGGAAGGCCTGGCAAGGCTCATGAATGAAGACCTCCAGCAGAGCTTCGGCGCTGAGGGAGAACACGGGGATGCGGAGCTTCTTCGCCACTGTGCGATGAGAGTGGCAGCAGCGTACCAGTGCCTTTTGGAATGGAGCCTAGAGTTCGTCGGCGTCGTGCCTCCCAGTGAACAGCTTGCAACGTTGCTAGACTTGACGAGCCAATTCTCGAACGGGACCATCGAAGGAATCGAGAAGTTCTCGCAGGATATTGTCGTCGGGCTACGGGATGCGATCGAGGATCCACATACGGAGCGGACGATCCGAATCTCGCTCGTGTTGGCAGTTCAGGACGGATTGCCTGAAGCTCTCGAGGCGGAGTTCCGCAGGGTCCGTGCGGCATTGGGGCTTGTGAGCTGAACCGGAGTGGGATCGTCCGGAGGAATTGGAAGGGAGGGCTTGATGCGTGCTCAAGGGGATTGGGTTCTGCGCGAAACTGGCTTGAGAACCTGGGGCTAGGATCGGTCAGAACACGGCGCGGTGCGGCGAACGAGAATTCTGGGCTTGCGGCGGGACTTCAAATACTTTGACACCTTGAGGATGTTCGAGTTGAGCATGGCGGGAGCAAATTGTTCAAGCGAAGTCCCAATCGGAACTGTGACATTGGCCACGACACGGTTGCCTGTCTTGACGACCAACACCTCAGCAACTGTTCCATCCACATTGACTGAGAATGCGGTGGGGCTGTGCCAAACGACAGTTACCCGCGTACGGCGGACGCCGCTTTCCGATTGTCGTACGGGCTGCCGAATCGCGTTCGGATGGTCCGCGTTCTTGGACTGCACACCCTTTGCTGCCAAGGCTTGCTCGACTGCATCGGTCAGCTGGATTGCAAGAATCTCAATGTTGTCGAAGACTACAATCCGGGCCACGTACACGCCGCCAATCGCGCCCAGCACGTACTTGAACACGTCGGGATGCGTTGCTCGAACGGTAGAACCAGAGCTTATCAGAGTGTGGCTGATGTCAAGAGCGAATTTCCTGAGCCCCTCGTGGAGTCGACCGTCGGCGAATCTCAACGTGGGGAATTCGACGTGCACCTTTCCCTCGAGGACAGCTGCGGTCTCCAGGAAATAGAGTGCCCGAAAGATCTTCTCGGCCCAGTTCCTAAGTCGCGGCATATCCAGTGAGTGGGAGGCATAGCCGTGAGTAGTGGCCGAAGGCGGCGCAATCTCCGACATCAATCGCTTATGAAACCCTGGACTGCGAATGATCGAACGAGCGGCGGAGTCCTGAATCTCCTTGATACTCGTGGGGGCGAAGGCGTTTAGGGAGAGAACCCTTACATACTCGTCATCCTTCGAGTAGGCGTTGTTGTGTCCAGTACACGATGGGACGGTTATCAGATCGGCCCTCATGGACGAAGGATAGAAGGACTTCGGCGGTACGTGCTCGTCGGTTGTGGCGGACGCACCACAAAAATAGCAAACCCTTGGAAGACGCATGCGCGGTGGTTTTGCGTAGGTGACTGTCATGGGCCGCAACCTCCTCTTGCGCCCACTTGATTATATGCCAATGACAGGGCAGTCAAGGTAGCAGGAGAGCGGACGTGGTTGCGAGAAACGTTGCGGCCTCACGAAGCGCCCTGGCCACTGCGCGTGAGAGAAGCAGAGCCAGCTGGGCCTGCAGGGGCCGAAGGCGCCTTGAGATGCGACCAGTTGCGGCCGGACACGCCCGACAACGTCCTGCGCATGAGCTGCGCGGCCGATCAATCGCGATGGGGCTGATAGGCCCCATCGCGATTAGGCCGCGTCAGTTCGATGCGCTTGTTGTCGGGCGCCGTGGTATAGCCCGGGTATTTCGAGGACAGATCAGCCCAGGTAATTCGAGGACACTCCGTGATTCCCACAGTCAGGACTCGACAGGAGGCTGTTATGTCCTGGAAGGAAAGTGAAGTGGCTGAAAAGAGACTGGAATTCGTGAAGTTGTTGCAGGATGGCCGGTATAGCATGACCGAGCTGTGCGATCGCTTCGGGATCGCCCGCAGCAACGGGTACAAGTGGGTCGACAGGTACCTCGAGGCCGGGCTGGATGGGCTGAAGGACCGCAGGCGCGGCCCTCGAGACTCCCCGCTGAAGACGCCGCAGGAGGTCGAGGAGCTGATACTGGCCGAGCGCGACCAGCACCGCACCTGGGGGCCGCGTAAGCTCCTGGCCGTCCTGGCGCGGGACATGCCCGACGTGGAAGCCTGGCCCGCGGCCAGCACTGTCTACGACATCCTCAAGCGCAATGGCCGGATTCAGAGCGTCAGGCGCCGCCGCAAGCATGAGCATCCCGGTAAGCCGTTCGTCGAGATGGACCTGCCCAATAGCGTCTGGGCCGCAGACTACAAGGGCCAGTTCAGGTTGGGGAACGGGCGCCTCTGCTACCCACTCACCGTGACCGACGGCTTCTCGCGGTACCTCTTCGCTGCACACGCCCTGCCCTCCACTGACCTCAAGGGGGCCAGGAACGTCTTCCTGAGGCTCTTCAAGACCTACGGCCTGCCCGAGGCCATCCTGACCGACAACGGGACTCCCTTCTGCTCCACAGGCCTCGCTGGCCTCACCCAACTCTCCGTCTGGTGGCTACGTCTGGGGATTCGCAGAATCCGAACCCAGCCCGGACACCCCCAGCAAAACGGACGACATGAGCGCATGCACCGTACGCTCAAGGCGGCCATACAGCCGCCTCAGCAGACAATGCGAGCTCAGCAGGTCGTCCTGGAAAGCTTTCGCCACGAGTTCAACGACGTCAGGCCGCACGAAGCCCTCGAAAACGCCACCCCTGCCTCACTTTACGAGTCGTCGCCGCGCCCCTACCCCACCCGCCTTCCAACAGTCGAATATCCCAGCAACTTCATAACCCGACTCGTCAGCAGCAGCGGCTCCATTCGGCTCAACTCAGCTCAGATTCACGTCACCTCGGCACTCGCCGGACAACACGTCGGCCTCGAAGAATGCGGTGATGGCCTGTGGGGAGTCTACTTCGCAACAGAGCACGTCGGCAGGCTTGACGTTCGAACCTCCAATGTGAAATGACCCGAGCAGCAAGCACCAAAAGTGTCCTCGAATTACCTGGGCCAAAATGTCCTCGAAATACCCGGCCGCTCACGTTTTGCATACGCGCGCCAGGGGCGAGGTCGGTCGGAGGGCTCAGCCTGCGACTCGACCCTGGAGCGTCGGCGCAGCTCCGCAGGGGCACAAGCTAGCCACTATGGAGTTGGGGTGGTCCAAGTGGGACCTCAGGGCCTGGCTCCTGGATCGTATGCCAAGCCATAGACCGCGACGACCTCCAGGCCATCGCGCGCAGCGGAGCTTTCGAGGAACCCTGCCTCTCCGCCTACGACCCGCTCCACACAAACGGCGATTGTTGGTGCGCGGAGTGCCAGCCCGAATCCTTGAGCCTCTGTTGGATAGATAAGACACTTCCCGCCCGCGTGATTGACCCAGTCGACCATTTCTTGCGGGCGGCCACACGACTCAACCAACTCGTTAAGAGTCATGCCGAGATAGACGGTGCAGGCCTGCATCTTCCCGGATTCGATGCGAACGATCTCGGCAGAAGTCTTCACGTACGTAGGCCCGCACCCGATGATTATGAGAGACAGGAGGGCGGGAATGCTGGATCTCAACGATGAACTCGCAAGCGTGGGTTCTATATGTGTGCTCATTGGTGCTCCGGTGTGCCAGCGCGGGCGTCATGTCTCTGAATCGAAGGGCTCAACGGCGAAGTTCGCCGTTCAACGGCGACGCGCTGAATTGCGCCGTCTTGAGTTCAACGCGAACGCTGGAGGCGAAGACACTTCTGTAAGATCCATATGCTGCATCGGTACACTCCTCACGCGGTGCATGGTTAAGCACGCTACGCGATATCCACCTGACTGTCGAGACAGACTCGCACTTCACATGGCAAGGTTCACGTCCTTGTTGCCTGGCGAGGCTCTGAGCACCCCTTGCGCGATGGCCGGGGAAGGTCGCCGAGGGGACGCAAGCGGTTTTGTAGGGGGGAGCGTAGAGCGGCACTTGGCAAAAGCTTGGGAGTGGCGCGTGCCGCGGCTGTCAGCCAACTGTTCGCTCTCGTTTCAGCCAAGGGGCGCTACGCAGGAATCGTCTTGTAATTCTGCTGCAAGAACAGAAGGAATTTCGGTGCCCTTTCGGCGACCCAATCCGCCAGTGTATCGAAGCCCGACTCGTCCTCCCAATCCGGTGCGGGCCGAGGATAGTGAAAGCTTAGCTTACACGCGCGCTTGCCCGAAAGCGGATCCCAATCAACATCTACTCCGAGCAGAGCCGTCAGTTGGTCGCCGAGAGGCAGGATCGCATCTAGCGACGCCTCATTTGTCCTCGCATCGCCGCTGTCAATATACAACTCCACCCGAAAATCCTGGCGAGCGAATGCCAGATTGACGTACGCGCTGACTGGACCATGGGCCGGAAGCTTTGCGATTGTCTGCCAAGAGCGACCCGCCGGTGACGGCAGGTCTTCGGTCCACCACGGCCTCAACTTCTTGAAGATGCGATTAAACGCCGAAAGGTATGCCTCGGTGCGGCCCGTATTGCGGCCGAAGGTCACCGTCTGAGCATTGAGATTGACGTTGACGACTCGCCACCCTGAATCGAGCCAACTCGAAGCTTGAGCACTTTCCTCGTCGTTCTTCCACCAAGAACGATGCTGCAATGCCAAAGGTGGAAGACTCTCCTCGCCCGGCCCACGAATGTCAGAGAAGCTCAGCACGACCCTCTCTTGTTCTTTGGGAAGTTCGCTGAGATAGAGAGAGAGGCGAGAAGCCTCAGCAGCGGAGTCCTGTGGTGCTTCAGTAGCCGGGCCTTCCGGTTTGGGTATATCCGTCGACTGTATTGGCTCGGCCCCGACGGGTGGTCGCTGATCCGCGACGCCGCTCAAAAGGTCTCGATAATAGTAGAGTCGATCTCGCTGTGCGCTGGTTAGGGGGCCTCGATGATGTGCGAGCTGATTTCGAAGCTCACGCGCACCATCGAGTAGCTTGACTACCGCGTCGCGTGGCAGCGCAAATGCGCGCTCGTAGAACGCCCAACAGCCTTTCTCGAGCAGGATAGCATTGAACTGGGCAAGCGTGAGGCGATCAAAGTCACCGGTCACTTCACCCACAAACTGTTCATCGAAAAGCTTCTTGAAGTCGAAGGATTTGCTTTGATTCACGACGCCGCCGTGGAGCTGAACGTAGGTGTCGACAACCTTTCGAACTGCTCCCATAGACGACTTGTGGACACCTCGCACCTGGCCAATCGTGGCCTCTAGCAACCCGGCCTCGTCATTCTCGTAGTGTCCGCGGATCAACTGCTTGACGGTCTCTTCAATGTCGGCAGACGCCAGCGAGTCCTCCGATAACTGGCGAAGATATGTCGTGAAATCCTCGGCGGTCAGAATGCCAGTTACTCGCTTCTGTTCGTCTACGATTAGCGTCGGCTGTCCATCTCGTACACGATCGAGGGTGGTCCAAAGAGTGTCTGAACCGTTTGCCACAATTGGATTCGGATCGTAGGCGTGTCGAACTCGAAAGTCGTTTGGTGCCTCGCCCAGATGAAGCGCCGCACGAGCGATAGTCGTCGTTGAAACGAGTCCCAATAGACGGTGATCCGTTGCAACGACTGGGAGCTGAGAATAGTCGTAATCCAACATCCTGCGCAGGGCGTCTGCAACGCTATCCTCCAAGCGGGCCGTTTGTAGCTGGGGGCGGTCGCTCAGGAGTTGGGCTAGGTTGGCGGCCATTCTGTACTCCGAATTGGTCTTCACCAGTCCTACGATTCAGAATTCCGACTGTCAACGGCTGAAGGTGCAATAGACGAAAGGATCGTCGATACTTCGGGCTGGGTCGTGGGACAAAGTCAAGCGCCGAGGTTCTCGGTAAGGCGACGGTCCTGGCGCGTGAGGGCTGCGAAACCAGCATTGCGTTCGCTGGCTGAGGGCGCACCTGAAGGCAAGTCCAGTTCTGGCTGCACACGCCCGACAACGTCCTGCGCATCAGCGGCGCGGCCGATCAATCGCGATGGGGCTGATAGGCCCCATCGCGATTAGGCCGTGTCCGTTGTATGCGCTTGTTGTGCCGCCCGGGGCGGGGAGCTGGCTGCGATGGGGCGCCCGGCGGGTGGGCGACGCTTCCGCCGAACTGCGGCGGTGTGGTGACGGAGGGGTATCGCATGGGCTGTGGGATGACTGGGAGACCTTTGCGAAGCGGTGCCGCTCTGGCTGCTATCAATGTGTGGAGTAGGGACTGCATTGAAGGCAGTAGGTGCAGCGTTGAACGCAATAGGCGCTGCATTGGTGCCAGTAGGGCGTGCAGCGAAGCCAGTAGGTCGCGCTTTGAAGCCGATAGGCGCTTCCGGGATGCGAATAGATGGCGCACGGAAGTGTGGAGGGACTACAGCGGTCTCAGAGGAGACGACATCGAATCCAGACGAAGGCTCCGAGTAGGTTTCTCGGTCGCACGGACGGCTGGATTGTGTCCGCGGAGGCAGTGTTTATGCGGGCTGGCGGGGCTTGACGACTTCGAAGGGTGCTTGCATGCTCAACGCATCGCTCAAGAGAGCGCATCCACCGAACAAAGGGACGACCGATGCCTGTTGACGCCCTCCTCGCTGCCCTGACCCCGGAAGCCCGCCTCGAAGCCATCGAAGTCGGGTCGCAGTTCAACAAGGACGAAGTGCTGAGCCAGGTCGCTGCGACTCGCGCCGCCTTTGCGCAGAGCCGCGCAGAGCTGGCGCAGCACGGCTATACCGCCGAAGACGACGCCGAACTGGCCGAGCTCGAGGACGGTATTCGAAGGGCGACGGACGACCGCGCCAGCGCAAACCTCGCGACTCGCGCAGGCCGTATCGGCTTCCGACGGCTCGTGACGCAGGCGAAGGGGGCGGTCAAGAACGCCGTGGCCGTTCTGCGGAACCTCGCCGCAACCGTCTCGAGGAAGCCGGACCCGGCGGCTCCGACGGCTGCTGCACAGCTGAGTGCAGCGCTCGCCGTGACAGGACCCGTGGGACGCTCCTACTCTAGAATCTCAGAGCAACTCGACATACTGCTCCAGGCATTCTCTGAAATCGCGATTGCAAAAACTGGCGAGAATCGGGGTGGGCCGGAGGCGAAGGCAAAGCTCGAACACGCACGGCATGAACTCAACGCCGGAAGACCATCGAGTCTGGCGCCCAATGGTACTCCGGCTGAGACTCAAGCTCAGAATCTGCTCGAAGGACTCGCCGTGCAGTACCTACGCGCAGCCCGTAAAGCTGGCCGGGCGGCTGCCGACCGACTGGGCGACCCCGCGTTGGCCAGGTCATACGAACTGAACTTCCTCTACGCCAAAGAGGGTGGCCGTGGCGGAGAAACCCCGAGTGATGGCCCACCGCCGGCGCCCAACACCTAACCCGGCTCTCGGGCGAAGGCGGGTGGGTGCGGGCTCGAGTGCCAGAGCCCGGGATTGACTATGGGCAGTCTTGATAGCGACGAGTTGTGCCGCCCGAATTTAGGTGGTCGAGGAAAGGCACGGGACGGCCAGAGGCCGTTCCGGCCGTAGTTGTGAGGGTGGCCGATGGGCTTGAAAGAGTCGAGCCGAAGACCACAGGGGCCGCCGCATCAACGACGTCCGCGTGGAGCAAGCGATGGAGACCGAGGCTGACACCATCGGCGTCGCCTGCCCCTTCTGCAACCTCATGATCGGGGACGGCATCGGTACCAAGCAGGCGGCGGTCAAAGCCAAGGACATGGTCGAGCTGGGGTGGGAGTCGCTCGGTAAGGGTTGACCACCCGGGCAACGGTCTCGGCCTCTGTCCGATGGGCGACATAGCCCAAGCCCATCGTTCCGCGGACCTATGTGAGCCGGTCTAAACTTTCTGGCGAATTTCGAGCCTGCGCGCTTGTGTCGAGCCCGCTCGACTCGTAGGTTCAAGCCATGAAATTTGCCCCTCCGGAAAGAACTCCGCGCAACCTCGCCATGTACGGGGCTGCGAAGCCGACCGTACGACGTCCGAGTTGGGCGTCGGCAGCTTGGCGGCGCCTAGTGCTGCTGATAGCGAGTAGCGCGTTGGTCGCCGCGGCGTCGCCTTCCGCGTCGGCCTCGCGGATCATCGATGTCGATGCGCGCCAGTTCTCGGTGCTCCTCATCACTTTGCCCGCGTATACGGCGATGACGCTGCAATCGACGGCGTGCACAGCAGGCGCAGACCCGTTCTTCCATCTCCTCAACGGAACCCCCGCAAGCTTCGGTTCCTTCGGCTCCCAGATCTCCTTCGACGACAACTCGGCTGGCGGCGTGAACGCACGGATTATTCTGTCCGCCCACCCGACCGTGCGCCAGCTCGCGCTTATCGTGCGCGCCACGAGCGACACGACGAGCGGCAGATGCACGATTCAACTCAACGGCTCCACCTGGGTGCAGTCCGCGCCAGTCGGCGGACGCTTCATTAACGGCTCGAGCGTCACTCGCACCAGCGGCGACCAGATTCGAACGCAGCTCCTGCCGGGCGGCAGCGTCATGCCATCGGTCATCGGGTTTGCCCCGAACAACTCGACGATCGCTTGGACCGCAATCGGCAATTCCATCGCTGGCTCGTCATCCTGGGTGACGACCACTACCGAGACGAGGTTCCTCGTGGGCACGCCACGGGTCGCGGCGATGCAGACGTGGCAGCCGACACCACGGGCCGGCCCGACTCGCCTTCTTTCAAACGACGCCGAAAACAACGACCCCGAAATCGACGACGTTTCCGACTGGGACGGGCTCGGCGACGAGCTGGAGAAAGCGCTCCTCACCTGCCCGACGACCCCATGCCCGAATAACGCGCATACCCCGAAAGACACGGATCGCGACGGGCTCACCGACTTCGAAGAGGTCTTCGGCATCGCCGGAATCCTACCGGATGGAAGCGACGACATCGCCTTGTCACGGTGGGGCTCGACGCCGCTGCAGAAGGACGCGTTCGTGGAGGTCGACCACGTGGCCGACCTCGGTGCCCCGTACGCATTTGGGCAGAACCCGTTCGTGTGGATGCAGCAGAACAGCGTGAGCGTCGAGGACTGGGTCGATGAAGTACTTGCGGTCTTCATTCCAGAGACTTCCCAGAACCATCTGAAGAATCCGGCGGGCGTTCCTGGGGACCCGGACACCCGCTCCCTCCGTGTCCACCTCGACCTCGGTGTCGCGCCGACGAATCCGCAGAACGAGTCCAGGTTCGGCAACTACGGTGGAGCGTCGAAACGTTCGCTCGAACGGGAGGTCTGGATTCGAGTTACCGGTCCGGTGGACATGTTCGGTGTCCAGATCAACACGACATGGCCGCCGGTGGGCTACCCCGCGACCGGGCTTTCCGTCTACGAGACAGCTTTACTCATAGGGGTGGCAGTCGAGGCCTCGGGCCAGCCGGTCGAAGTGAGAGCCGTCTTCCCCGACCCGATTCTGCCTAGCCAATGGATCGTTGCTATCAAGCCGACCACAATCGGAGTCCCTCTTCAGGTGAATCTGGTCCTCGTTGGGTCGAGCGGCGCGTTCGTCGAGCCCGAGGGGCTGGGGTCGATTCGAGCCCACTACGAGAACGACGAACTACAGGTAGACCCCGTTCGGCGTGGCAAGTTCCGATATGGTGTCATCCATCCCACTGGACAGGCCGGCGGCGCACGTTTCGTCTCCACTCTCGCGGAACGTGTGTTCGCTCACGAACTTGGCCATACCCTGGGCATGGCCCACTGGGGGCACAACGACTGGGGAGCTCCAGACCTCGAGTGCATCCCGCATTACCTCAGCCTGATGCGTTATGGCAATGACGCCTTCATGCGCCTGAACGAGCTCGACAACGTCACCTTCAACCCGGCACAAGCGTCCGAGTTCCAACCCTTCGGCGCCATGGACCCGACTATCGCCCCCGGCAACTACAGCTTCATGGTGAATACGCCGTGGAACTACCCGACCCCATTCGGAAGCAACCCGGCGACGAGCGTCGACATGAACCGCGATGGCGCAATCGACCTCTCGGGCACGACGTGGCGCACTATGTCGCTTACCCTCAACAACGCGTCGTGCATCTCGCTCACCCAAGGCGCACAGGTGCTCGCAACGACCACGGCCGTGTCGGGGGCCGTGGACCTGATCCGCGTTTCGGGTCGACTTTACGCCTTCTGGGCGACCGGGACCGACATCAAGTATCAGTCCGCTCCACTCGGAGCGATTGGCACCAAGTCTTGCACCGGACCGTCGAGCCCATACCCTACAGGAGACTGCCTCACCTGGGGGACGACCAAGACTCTCGCTGGAACGAGCGGGGCGCGGGGTGTGACCGCTCAGATTTTCGATGGTCGCTTGTTTGTCGCGTACAACGATGCCTCGTTGAACCTGGCGATTCGCCGGTACGTCCTAGACGGGACCGACACCTGGCTCCTCCTGTCGTCGTCGACGTTCGGCGTGAACACCGACGAGCGGACCGACCAGACGCCCGAGCTGTACATCGCGCACAACCAAGGCCCAGGAACGCTTTCAGTCGCGTACTTGGCGCAATCCGGTCAGTTCATCCAGCGCACCTGGAACGGCACCAACTGGTCGGGAATGAACGAAGCCGTGGGTCCGGACAACCGCGACGTCCTGACACCCGTCATCCTCACCGGGACGCAACCACCGGTGATGAAGACATGGCCCGACCCGACGACACCGGGCATCCCTGAATCGGGTCCTTTGGGAGACGCGATTCGAAGAACCTACGCGCTCATTCCCAACAACGCTGGCGAGCTCCGTCTTTACGTCCTCAGCACGCTCCCCAACACCTGGGATCTGGTCCGGGACTTCGACGAAGTCACGGGTGCGAAGCCGTTCCTCGAGTTCAGGTACCTTCGTACCGGCACAGGGGCGCTTCGAACTGAGGCGAGTGTCGCGACGATGGGCGGGCACTTTATGCTCGGCTACCACGAGCTGAATGCCGCCGGGGTCACACGAGCGAAGTTCCTGCTTTCCGAGTACATCGACGCGAGCTCGCCGGTCGCCCCGCCTTGGCCGTCCCCCGGATGGCGGATGGAGCTAGCACCGATCCGAGACTGGGTCGGAAACTCGGGTAGCAATGACCTGCCCACCACCTCCATGTCTCTCTTTACCGACCGGTCCATCGACAACGTCTTCGGACTCGTCGCACGCAATGGGGCGGTCCGATTTCTACCTCATGCGGACGGGTCGCCGAACCACGCCTATCTGGTCCGGTCGGACTATCGGACGATGGAGGACTACGTATGTTGGATGCTCAAAGAATCGTTGGGAGGCGGCCAAGGAGACAGCCAATGCGGAGATTCCAATGTCTCGGACTGAAATGACGGGCAGCAAGTGCTCTCGCCTTCTCGCGGCGATGTTCGGGCTTGCATTCATGCTTTTCCTACCACTGGTTGGCTGCAAATCATCAAGCTCCGACCAGGATAGCCAAGACTCGGAGACTGACATCTTGGACTCGGGAGCGGATGGCCAAGACTCCAACGCGGATATCGGAGATCTCGACACAGGTCTCGAAGATACCGCCACCGATATCCATGACACCGGCAAGGACACGCATCCCCGTGCGGAAGAGCCCTGTATTCGGGGCGTCGACAGCACATGCTGCATCAACGAGTTCCGCGCCCTCAGCTGTGAGAGTGGCTCTTGGACTGTGCTCCACGACCTGCCCGACGGCTGCCCCTGTTCGAACGCGACATTCTGTGGTGGCCTGGCTCCATTGTGCCCAGGCGCGCCCGACAACTACAGCCTTCCGCCGGATGCGCAATGATGTACCGACCCAACCCGCCCCTCGAGCCCACCATGGTCCGCATGTTCACAACCCGGCCGCTTCGATTCGTCCTCACACTGTCGGTCGCCACGCTGGGTATCGGGTGTGACTCGGCACCCGTGCACGAGCCGCTCGGCCAGCGCGAGGCGCCCCTCGAAGAAGCTGCGCCGGCGGACCATCCAGACGGGGCTCGAGAGGCTGACGATGCTGGCGGTGCAGACGACGCAGGCCACGCGACCGACACCAGCGCCGACCCGACCCTCGATGAGGACCTCACCTTCGAAGAGCAGGTCGAACGACTCATGGCCGAGTCCGAGGCGTTCCGCGAAGCCGTGGGCACGCTCCAGTTCTTCGACACCTTCCCCGAAGGTGCCATCCGACGGACCATCGAGCCCTCGAAAACGGGCATGACCTGCAACGAACCCGAGTCAGAGCACGAGCTCAACCGCGCACCCGCCGAGGAAGTGACCGGCGACCCACAGCGTGAGGTCCCGCTCCTCGCCCGCCTGCAGACGTTGAAGCCCGGCG
This sequence comes from uncultured Myxococcia bacterium, assembly GCA_942493285.1. Lineage (GTDB taxonomy): Bacteria > Myxococcota_A > UBA9042 > PHBI01 > PHBI01 > WYBB01. The sequence goes on along the minus strand of OW818691.1, from coordinate 1,053,975 downwards.
ACCTCGAGCCGACCTCGCGGGACGGGAGACCTGAACCCGTCGAGCCGTAGTCGGAGATGATCACCCCGCCCGCTCTCGGGGAATCAGGGCTCTCGCCCTCAGTTCGGTCGCGCTCTTCGCCTGTGGGACGTCGGAGGCCGAGCCCACGCGCCTCAGTGCGGAACTTGGCACTGCGAGGGACCGCGCGCGGGCCGCTGACGTCGCGAGAGCTGCGGGCGTCCAAGCCGTTCTCCAAGCCCCGAAGGTTTCCGCCACCCAATGCCCCACCGAGTCGAGGCGTTCTGTACGACCGGACGTGGGCTGCACAACTACTGGTTGAGCCATCGGCCGAAGTTGGCGGTCAGAGGTAGCGCAGGAAGACATTCAGGGCGCCTCCTGGGGCCTCGCAAGCGGGCGCCAGGGTGGCGCAGATGAGTTGTCAGGGAAAGCGAAGTTGAGACGACTTTCTGGTCGAGATGAGTGGGCGGCACAACGTCCTGCGCATGAGCTGCGCGGCCGATCAATCGCGATGGGGCTGATAGGCCCCATCGCGATTAGGCCGCGTCAGTTCGATGCGCTTGTTGTCCCCGCGAAGCCACGCGGGAGTTGGCGCGATGAAGGGAGAGAAGTGCTTGAGGTGATTGCGAGATTGGGGTCTCGAGTGGATGGGGAGCGGTTCCTGACAGACCGCAGCAGGAGCCTGGCGAGGTGCGGTCGGATGCAGGCGAGGCGGAGTGGGGCGGGGTGCTGGGTGCGGGAGTCGTGGCGAGGAGTGTGCCGCCCTACCCTCCGGTGGCTCAAAAGTCCACGAGGATTGAGCCATCCGGTCTTGGCGGGGCCAATCTCCACAAACGACATTCCGCACACGACAGCCAGGATGAAGAGTGGGCGTCAAGGTCGAACAGTGAGCCAACCAGGGGCCGCCGGACCGCGAATCCGCCCGAGGATGAACGATGGCGAGTCCACCCCGAGAATGAACCATGGTGAGCCCAGCTCGAGAATGGACGGTGGTGCGTTCACCCCAACCCCGAAAATCAACGATGGTGAGCCCACCCGCGAATCAACGACAGCAAGCCCCCCGAGAATGGACGACAGTGAGTAGGGGCGAGCTCGCGATCGTGAGGCCGCCCGAGAATGAACGATGGTCAGTCGAACCCGGGGATGGACGGTGGGTTTACGACCGCACGAGTTCGGCGGGGAAGCATGCGTGCTAACTCCAAGCCTTCTCATCGTAAATTAGCACGCCCCCGATTCAACGTGCACAGTGCGCCAACTCTTCAGGGGGTGCGCATCGGAGCCGAGCGACGCACTACCAGGCCCTGGATTGCCCAAAGACCTCTATGAACAAGCTTTCGGGCTGCGACGCCTTTTGAACCGGGCGGTCGGTGCTGCAATGCGGGGTTGACGAGGAGTCACCTCCGAGCCAAGACTAGACCCCGCTGCAGAACAGTGCTCACAGCAGGAGGCGAGCCTTGGCCACACAGAATCAGTTCCGGCTTCGAGAGTACAGTGCCTATGAAGGGTGCATGAAGCTCGCCGAGTTCGTTCGACTCCTTGATGGCAAGGAGTTGGTCGTAAGTGTCTCGGTGACACCGACAGTTGGCAAGGCGCTTAGTTCCAGCGGCGAAATGGTGGCCATCAGCAAGGCGCTAGAGCAGTTCGCAGCTCAGCTTGCTGCGCCGGAAGCTCAGAGACTGGTTGGCTTCGCGGTAGAGTTCAGCAAGGACGGAAGCAATTCACCTCCGAGAATCGCACTTCAGAGCGAGCAGGTCGGGAACTCAGTCAACCTGAGCGGCTTCGAGCGGTGGAACCTGCAGAAGATCGGACACGTCCTGAACGCGCTCGCCCAGACCTTCGATATCCTGACGCCCTTCAAGCATCACGCAGAACAGTTTGCCCCCGACGGCCACGACGTGAAGACGTCTCTGGAGTATGCGACAACTCGACTGCTGCGTGAGGCTGCTGAGCAGGCCAGAAAGAATGCTGACCTGATTCAGGCTAATGCGCTGGCTGCATCTGCTAGTATCGAATACCGCAGGCAGGAACTCGACGCAGAGTATGAGCGGAAGCGTGAGCGATCAGAAAAGCAGTCCGAAGGCCAAATGGCCAAGCTCAAGGCTGAGGCAGAGGCCGAGCGACAGTCATGGTTAGCTGGAGCGCAGACGAAGGAGGCTGAGCTTCACGCGAGGGAAGCCGCCTTCAACGAAAAGGCTCAGGCGTTTGAGACTCGAGACAGTCGCTGGGTTCGGCGGAAACTCCTTGAGCAGATTCAAGAGCGGATCAACGCCAACAAGATAGCGAAACTGTCAGATGAGACTCTAAAGAAGCGAAAGATCATACACTGGACGTGCCAGGCAGTGATGGCGATCGGCCTGCTATCGGTGACCCTAATGTTTGTTTCGGCGCACATCGGCGGGACGGAATGGTTTCACATTGCTGGCTCTTCGGCAGGCACTCTGCTATTCGGATCGACCATGGTCTTCTACCTTCGATGGACAAACGACTGGTTTGCGCAACATGCCCGCATCGAGTTCAGGAACATCAAGTTCGCCGATGACATCCTGCGCGCGAGCTGGTTGGCGGAGCTCGCCTTTGAGTGGGAGACCGAGCGCAAGACTGAGTTTCCGAAGGAGCTGATGCAGACGTTCTCTCGAGACCTCTTTCTGAGCAGCTCCGAAGGGGTGGCGAAACATCCGACGGATGACCTTGCGCGCGTCGTGCGCACCTTCCGGCGGCTGAGGCTGGGCAGGGGGATCGTCGACGTGGAGAGCCATCCGCCGCCAACTGAGAAGAGCGAGACGCCGTCGCGGCAGTAGATGAGGCCCCAGAGCGGCCCTTAAAGTTGTGACCCAGCGGAGCGAGACCTGACCATGCCCTTTCTTTCATGCGTAAGCCACGCGTCCACCCTGGCATCGATTGCCGACATTCTGGCCGTGAGTTGCTCACGGGTCCAGACCTTCATAGGAGGATTGGATCCGTACGAGCCAGACTACGGCTTGCGAGACCACTCCTATGAACTTAGCCCTCTTGTCGACGCGTTGATCAGGCGCACAGGTTCGTCGGGTCTGCGATGGGATGGAACGGACTTCTTTCACTTCACACGCATGAAGGACGTCGAAGACCTGCGCAATGGGCTTCTTCCTCTGCATGACGTCGCGGGGAAGTTGGAGACGCTGATTCAGGAGGTTGGTGCGGACATTCTCGGCGGGTCAGACTGGGCGGCGTTCTGGAACGATTTCCAAAGCGGCCAATCAAGCTGCGTCTCGGCTTCCAATTACCGTGAGAAGCTTGAGTTCGATCGCAGCGTGCACGGAGGGCCCCAAGGTTGGCTGGTTCTTGAGCGGGGCGACCCAAAGTATCTATGTCGACCCGAGCTAGTCGAAGAGGTCGAGCGTGCACTAACGGAAGCCGGGCAAGGCGGCCAAGAATTTCGAGAAGCCTTCCGGTCGAAGACCGTTCCGGCAATTGTTCGCATGCGGATAGCGGGTGAGTGCTCGCCAAGGTATCTCGATGGCGCAATCAACTACCTGCACTGGCTTAACTTCAAGAACTACGAGGGGGCTAGCCAGGGAGGTGCGACGCCCTGCCATCTCGATCGTGAGGGGGTCGCTATCGAGTTCAAGAACGTCTGCCTCGTCCCCTTCAACAGGTGGCCCCAGGAACATCGGTCCGCTGCCGGGGCTACGCCAACCTATCCGGCAGGCTTTGAGTGCGTGACGAAGCCCGGATGACCGGAGAGGCTATTGGGGGCATAGGCCTCATCTCCCCATCTGACCGAGTGTTCTGCGCCAGTCGGAACGTGACATCGAGCGCTGCGGTGATGAGTTGGTCGGCAGGTGGCTTGGCGCAGAGGCCCCGTTCGATTCTTCGACGGGCCAGCGGCGTTCGAGTCAGAGAGGGGGCTGAGTGGGTGCTGAAGCCGTAGGAAGGCGGGTTTTGAGGTGAACCCTGGGGCCCCGGTGTGGAGGAACCGAGGCGTTCTGTAAGGCCGGGAGGGGGCTGCACAACTCGAGAATGAAGGCCGGTGAGTCGACCTCGAGAATGAACGACGGTGAGTCCAGCCCGAGCAGGAACGATGGTGGGTCCACCCCGAGCAGGAACGATCGTGAGCCCATCCGGAGGATGGAGAGTCAGGCCGACTGCGCAAGAGGAGTCGTGGAGAATGAACGGTGGTGAGTCCACCTCGAGGATGGACGGTGGTGAGTCAATCCCGAGGATGAACCATGGCGAGGCCACCCCGAGGATGGATGATGGAGCGTGCAGCTGAGGGCGGATGATGGATGATGGAGCGTCCAGCTGAGGGCGGAAGAGGGCTTCGCGGACAGTCCAGCTGTGAACGGAGAAGGCTTCGCGGGACAACGTCCTGTGCATGAGCTGCGCGGCCGATCAATCGCGATGGGGCTGATAGGCCCCATCGCGATTAGGCCGCGTCAGTTCGATGCGCTTGTTGTCTTGCCCTGTTTTCAAGGGGTTTGGGGACGACCACGATGGGTTAGGCAGCTCGCGCAGCGGCCGAGGTGCGTCCGCACTCCAAGGGGCCAACGAGCGTCCGAAGACACTGTCCATGCAAAGCATCCTTGCCTCAACGTCCGGCTATCGCGTATAGTGATCAGCATGTTTGACCCCAACGACGGAATTGCATCGACCGCCCGCGCAAAGCAGCTCGGAGCGCGCCTTCGCGAGCTTCGACTGCAGCGCAATATCACCCAAGCCGAATTGGCTCGGGCCACCGGCGTGTCACGCCCCACCCTAGCAGCACTTGAAAGAGATGGGCGAGGGACCGTCGAGACTCTAGCGTCCACGCTGTATGCGCTGGGCCGAGAGTCTGAGCTTGATAGCCTACTTATGCCCGACCCGCCCTCGACTCTACTTGAGGTCGTCCGTCCCTTAGTTCGTCGTCGGGCACGCTCATGACTTTCCCGCTGCCAGTCGACGCCGTTGTTCGCGTATCACTCTCGGAAGGCGCTGCGCCGCCTACGTTTATCTGCGCGATTGCGCGAACGACAAATGGCCGGACTGCCTGGCAATGGAGCCCGGAGGCTCTGGCTGGCGGCGACGTCTTTGGTGTCAATCTGGCCGGACGACAGGTTCCGCCAATGCCCGGGGTGCACATCGTGGGCAAGCCGGAGTTGGCCGGACTGCCAGGCTTCCTTTACGATAGCCTACCCGACGCATGGGGGCGGCTCATCACCGACCGAGCTCTAAGAAAACTCGGCGTCTCTGCTACGAATCTGGCTGGCATTGATCGCCTTGCTGTAGTGGGCGACCGGGGCCCGGGCGCACTCGTTTACGCCCCACAGTTCTCCCTTGGCGAGGACTCAACCACGCCGATTGACCTGGATCGAATTGCCGTGGAGGCAGCTCTCACCCTTGAAGGAGATAGCGCTGAGCTCCTCGTCGAACTCGCGCGACTTGGCGGAAGTGCCGGAGGGTCGCGGCCGAAAGCCTGGATCGCCGTCGACCCAGATGGGAGAATTCGATCTGGCTCGGCGGTGCTTCGGCCGGGCGAAACAGGATGGCTGGTTAAGTTCCGAGCGCGACATGCGGACCCGGAGGACATAGCGCAGCTCGAGTACGCATACGCCCGAATGGCATTGGAAGCTGGCTTGGACGTCGCTCAGCCATGGCTCATCGAGACCAGCGCCGGCCACTACTTCGCCAGCCGACGATTTGACCGCAGCGGAGATGGCCGCGTGCATGTGCTTACCGCTGCGGGCATCTTGAATGTTGCACCTGAACAGGCAATGGCGGCCGACTACCTTGACCTCCTGCGACTTACACGACACGTAACGCGGTCGGAGGCCGAAGTCGTCGAGGCATATCGCCATGCGGTCTTCAATGTGCTGGCGCATAATCGCGATGACCACCTGCGCCAGTTTGCCTTCATGCGCCGAAATGGGACATGGCATCGCTCACCAGCCTACGACCTAACCTTCAGCCAAGGGCCAGGGGGCGAGCACACGCTCCTCGTATCTGGCGAAGGCCGCCGGCCGCAGGTCGCTCACCTTGAGCGATTGGCGAAGGAGGCGGGCATCCGTGCGCGAGTCGCTCGTGAGGTAGTCGCCCGCACGCTGGGCGCACTCTCGCAATGGAGTGCTCTTGCGAACGAGGCCGGCGTCTCGGTGGCGTCGCGCGAAGCGGTCGCGACGGCAATCAAGGGCTAGACTGATTTGCGAGATTTGCGAGAGGTTGTCGGGCACAGTGGGAACGATGGTGCTGCGCGTGGGTGGGACGGGAGTCGACTCGAAGCACGTGACGAGCGCGGTGCGCGCCCAGGAAGTCCAAGCGCACGCAGGCGACTGATGGGGAGGTTGGCCTGCATGGTAGGATGCTGCTTTGAACCCGCGACCAGTCCTGGCTGCGCAGGCAAGACAACGTCCTGCGGCTGAGCTGCGAAGCCGATCAATCGTTACGGGGCCTGGTAAGGCCCCGTAACGATTAGGCTTCGTCAGTTCGAGCCGCTTGTTGTCGGGCGCCGCGTTGGGCGCGTAGCACCAAGGCTGGCGATGGCGCCGAGCCAGCGCCAGCCAGTTGTCGTCGCGCGCGGGCTTTCGCGGGTGCGCTTTGACGTAACCATTGGACCGGAGTCAGCGGCGAAACCGAATGACAGTCCCTCTCATGTAGTATCCAAGTCCATTGATTTCGGAGATGACGGCTTCGCCGCCAGCGCGGCAGACATCTGGAGCAACGATCTTCTTGAATTCCTCAACATCGGAGGTTCGATAGGCTCCGTCAGCTTGGATAATCCCCAGTTCGTCGAAAGGTGTCGACGGCAACGTCGTCAGCACTCGGAACTCGCAGGTCGTTCCTCGTGATTCCGATGGAGCGTCAGACGTTGAGACGTATCTGAAGCCCGGTGCACACGCCCCAAGCAGGATTGTGATGAGAAGGAGAGGTCGGAGTAGAGTCACCAGAATTCCCTCGAAAGTGGGTTGAACACCGTACGTGAAGTGCCATCCTAAACGCCAAGAGCCGCGGCTGCTTTTCGGTCTACTTGTGCTTCGGTGCTCAGTCAAGTCATCGGAAGCCGTTTAGGTCGTCGCGTCCCTGCTCAGCGGCGGCGGCTAGCCGACGCAACTCGCTGTTGTCGGGCGCCGCTCTGTGCACGCCTTTGAGGGCGCGGACGGCTGCTGAGTCAGATGCAGCCGGCTATTGTCTGGCCTCGCGGGTGTGCGGGTCGCGTCACGGCCGTGGGACGCGGTCTGGCCTGAATTTGGACGGTTGTGACTAGCCGAGACTCTCCCAACGTGACTGGGATTGCGGACCCTGGGACTGAACCAGGAGAGTTCGCGGGCTGCAATTGGCACAGCGCAATCGCGCACTCTCTTGGCCGCCGGAGTCAGCTCGGGATCGGTTCTGGGGGCGGCGACTCGTCGTCGTGTGCGCGACGGGTCTTCTTGAAGAAGAGATCGGCCCAGGTGCGGCCGAGGTTCTTGGTGTCGGCGATGTCGGCGAGCTGCCGGTGAAGCCCGTCGCGTTCGCGGGTCAGGTCGTCGGCGAGCTTCGCACGACGCGCCTGGTTGGCGCCGCGCAGCGGTCCGACGGCGCTCGTGGCGTCCTCGGCCGCACGAACGGCCTTGGCGCGGTCGTCGAGCTCCACCCGGAAGGCCTCGAGAACGTCGTCGTCGGTCACGCTGAGCCAGCCGAAGACCGCCGTCACCTGCTTCGAGAGGGCCTGCTTCACGAAAGCCGCCGGAGGCTTCGCGAAGAAGCGGGTGAAGCGCGGCGACTGCCGGTCCTGATTGCACGCTCCCAGGAGGCGCTTGCCAAAGTCGATGCAGCTCTGGTCGAGCCGCCCATTGGCGATCACGCGGGTCGCCTCGACGATGGCCTCCTGCTGTCGAAAGACCGAGTCCTCCTTCTGTGCGGCTGTGACCCAGCCGAGCCAGTCGGCAGTGTCGCCCAGCAGCGGCCGGGCGTCTGGGTCGGCCGTCAGTGCCGCTGTCGTGAACATGATCTCGGACTCGAATTCGACGAAGGTGGTCTCTGCGCTGAGCTTACGGGGTGACATCACGGCCTCCGGTGTACGGTCACGGCGCTACGCGACAGCCCTTGCTGAGCAGGCGCCGTCCTTGAATTGAAGTGTGTCCGTTTGTGCCGCAAGGCCGGTTGCCTGTCAACGCAACCACCGCACTCTGCGTCGGCGCGCCCCTCCCCGAACACCCAAACCGCCGACCGCTGCGTCGGCGGTCTCCTCCTTGTATGTCGGGGCGATGACAGCCGAGCCAGCGCGCCGCGTCCACGACCCCGCGGACACCGACTGCTGTCGCAGCGGTCGCCTCCTGGGATCTCAAAACGCCGCACTCCGACCCGGCCGTCGGCACCCTGACGCCCCATGGGAACGAAGGTGGACACGGCGTCGGCACTTCACGCTATTGCGGTGCGACCCGTATCAGCCTCAGGCCATGCCACTGGCTTTGGCGCGCCGGCCAGCTATGAGTGCTCGCGAGCGCAGCACCCCAGCCGCATTGATGCCGTAGAGCGAGGTCGTAGCGACCAGCGCCTGGGACCAAAACAGAGACTGCTGCACCGCTCAAGGAGCGAGCCGCTCCATGTGCCCGCAACCGTCGCCATTTCCTGCAAGACAGGCGCGGCGAAACAACGCTCGGGCTTGGAGCAGGTCCCGGCCGACACCCATTCCCTGCTCATACATGCCGCCGAGGTTTACACAGCCTTTCATCTCCCCACCATCGCACGCCTTGCGAAAGAGCGCCGTTGCTTCCTTGGCGTCCTGAGCGACACCGGCTCCGCTCGCGTACAATGCCCCTAGGTCTAAGCAGCCCAAGAGGTACTCTCCGTCGCAAGCCTGTCGATAGAGCGCGACAGCCCGAGTAGCATCCGGCTCCACCCCGGAGCCATTCTCGTACTTGAGCCCAAGGTTGTAGCATCCGGCGAAGAGCCCGCCATCGCAGGCCGTGCGATAGAGCGCGGCTGCCCTCGTAAGGTCGCGGTCCACTCCGATGCCCTTGTCAAACATGAATCCGAGATTGTGGCAGCCCGACACGTCCCCGCCGTCGCAGGCCTTACCAAATAACGATGCAGCCCTGGTCCCATCCCGCGCAACCCCAGTTCCATTCTGATACATTAGCCCTAGATTATGACACCCTGCCAGCTCGCCTCCATCGCAGGCTTTGCGATAAAGCGAGACTGCCTTCGTGAGGTCGCGCGGCGTTCCGGCTCCCTCTTGATACATTCCACCCAAGTTGCGGCATCCAACCAGGTTCCCACCGTCGCAGGCGAGCCGATAGAGTTCGACCGCCCTCAGATCATCGTGAACAAGGTCGACCCCCTTGTCATACATCGACCCGAGGTTGTTGCACGCGAACATATCCCCACCATCGCAGCTCCGGCGGTAAAGCGTCGCGGCCTTGGAAGTGTCCTGGGCCACCCCAATACCACCCGCGTACATCAACCCGAGGTTGAAGCATCCCGGCATGTTTCCGCCGTCGCAGGCCTGATGATAGAGCGAGGCGGCCTTCGCAGCGTCTTGAGGCAACCCGGTTCCTGCTTCGTACAGGACCCCGAGGTTGTTGCAGCCAAACAAGTTTCCACCGTCGCACGCTTGACGATACAGCGACGCGGCCTTTGCAACGTCAAGGGGCACGGCGCCGGATCCCTTCTCGTAAATCGTCCCGAGCAAATTGCACTCCGCCATGTCTCCGCGATCGCAGGCATTGGTACCTTCCTCAAACGATCCACCAGCGGCTTTCGAACAGGCAAACACCGCGAATGACAGGCCAATTGCGACTCGCCCTGCCATTCTAGCCGGAGAGAACCCGAATCTTACGTACCGACCGAACATGACTGCCTCGCATGAAGCGTAGGTTGGATGCCGAGGGGACAATAGGCTATGCGTAGTCGGTTGGAAAGTGTGCCCTTGAACCCTAGAGATCGTCCGGCGCCGCCGAGCCCGAAAAACAGGCGTGTCGCCCAGAGACCGCCTAATCGGGGGGCGATGCGCCCCACGATTGATGGGCGGCGCAGGTCATACGCAAGACGCTAGCAAGAGTGGGACAATGAGATTTCTTGCTAGACACTTGAGGGCCTTGGCCCCTCGGCCTCCGCCGCAATGCGACCCGTCCTGGCCGACGGTGTCGTCGGACCTCTCTGGGACCGGAAATGGGGGAAAGGAGACTGAGCGGAGGACGCCTTATGCAGGCGGCTTCGGTTGAGAGAGAGCGCGTTTGGCGTGGGTTGGGGGTGTGGACCTGGTGGCGAGGGGGAGCTCTGCGTGAGCTGAGGGAGGCCTTTGCGAGCGTCCAGTTCTGGCTGCACACGCCCGACAACGTCCTGCGCATGAGCTGCGCGGCCGATCAATCGCGATGGGGCTGATAGGCCCCATCGCGATTAGGCCGCGTCAGTTCGATGCGCTTGTTGTCTTGCCGTGTTTTCAAGGGGTTTCGGGCCAGCCGCGAGGGGTTAGGCAGCTCACTCAGCGGCGGAGGTGCGTCCGCAGTCGAAAGTCCAGCGACCGTCCGAAGACCCATTGCCCATGCAAAGCATCCTTGCCTCAACGTCCGACTATCGCGTATAGTGATCAACATGTTTGACCCCAATGACGGACTAGCATCGACCGCCCGCGCAAAGCAGCTCGGCGTACGCCTTCGCGAGCTTCGACTGCAGCGCAATATCACCCAAGCCGAACTCGCTAGGGCCACCGGCGTATCACGACCCACCCTAGCAGCACTTGAAAGAGATGGGCGAGGGACCGTCGAGACTCTAGCAGCCACGCTGTATGCACTGGGCCGAGAGTCTGAGCTTGATAGCCTACTCCTGCCCGACCCGCCCTCGACCCTACTCGAGGTGGTCCGTCCTTCAATTCGTCGTCGAGCACGCTCATGATTTTCCCGCTGCCGGTCGACGCCGTTGTTCGTGTATCAGTCTCGGAAGGCGCTGCTCCGCCTACATTTATCTGCGCGATTGCGCGAACGACGAATGGCCGGACTGCCTGGCAATGGAGCCCGGAGGCTCTGGCTGGCGGTGACGTCTACGGTGTCAATCTGGCCGGACGACAGGTTCCGCTAATGCCTGGGGTGCACATCGTGGGAAAGCCGGAGTTGGGGGGACTCCCAGGCTTCCTGTACGATAGCCTGCCCGACGCTTGGGGGCGGCTCATTACGGACCGAGCTCTGAGGAGACTCGGCGTCTCTGCTACGAATCTGGCCGGGATTGATCGCCTCGCCGTCGTGGGCGACCGAGGTCCCGGCGCACTCGTTTACGCCCCGCAGTTCTCCCTCGGCGAGGACTCAACCGCGCCGATTGACCTGGATCGAATTGCCGTCGAGGCAGCTCTCACCCTCGAAGGAGAGAACGCTGAGTTCCTTGTCGAACTCGCGCGGCTAGGCGGAAGTGCCGGAGGGTCGCGGCCGAAGGCCTGGATAGCCGTTGACCCAGACGGGAGAATTCGTTCTGGATCGGCGGTACTTCGGCCAGGCGAAACCGGATGGCTGGTAAAGTTCCGAGCGCGACATGCGGACCCGGAGGACATGGCGCAGCTCGAATACGCATACGCCCGAATGGCGATAGAAGCTGGCTTGGACGTCGCTCAGCCATGGCTAATCGAGACCAGCGCCGGCCACTACTTCGCCAGCCGACGCTTTGACCGCAGCGACGATGGGCGCGTGCATGTGCTTACCGCTGCTGGCATTCTGAATGTTGCACCTGAACAGGCAATGGCGGCCGACTACCTTGACCTCCTGCGACTTACACGACACGTAACGCGGTCGGAGGCCGAAGTCGTCGAGGCCTATCGCCATGCAGTCTTCAACGTGCTTGCGCATAATCGCGATGACCACCTGCGCCAGTTTGCCTTCATGCGCCGGAATGGGACCTGGCATCGCTCCCCGGCCTACGACCTGACCTTCAGCCAAGGGCCAGGTGGCGAGCACACGCTTCTCGTATCTGGCGAAGGTCGTCGACCGCAGGTTGCTCACCTTGAGCGATTGGCGAAGGAGGCGGGCATCCGTGCGCGAGTTGCTCGTGAGGTAGTCGACCGCACGCTGGGCGCAATCGCGCAGTGGAGTGCTCTGGCGAACGAGGCGGGCGTCTCGGTGGCGTCGCGCGAGGCGGTCGCGACGACAATCAAAGGCTAGACGGATTTGCGAGAGGTTGCGGGTACCGTGGGAACTATGGTGCTGCGCGTGGGCGTCTCGCTTGGGACGGGAGTCGACCCGATACACGTGACGAGCGCGGTGCGCGCCAAGTAAGTCCAAGCGGACGCAGGCGACTGATGGGAAAATTGGCCTGCACGGTAGGATGCTGCTTTGAACCCGCGACCAGTTCTGGCTGCACAGGCAAGACAACGTCCTGCGCATGAGCTGCGCGGCCGATCAATCGCGATGGGGCTGATAGGCCCCATCGCGATTAGGCCGCGTCAGTTCGATGCGCTTGTTGTCCCCGCACGTCTGAAGTCGCTAGCGCCTCGACTCCAGCTGATTGGGCTTCGGGGGCCTGCGGTGAGTGCGGTGGCCAAGAAAGGCCAGTCCTCGAGACGACGGCGAATGCTCGCAGACCCTTGCCAGTAGCGGTCGAGGTGACCTACTGCATTTTATATGTTCTGCCCCCTCGCAGGCCCCTCTGAGGGGAGCCGAATCGCCTCCTTTTCGGGTCAAAGAGGCCTCGGTTTCGGGTCCGTAGAGCAGTCTGATCGGCAGTCTGGAGGACTCGTGGTGCGTGGAACGCTCCCGACGCTCGAAATCGGTCGTGGAGTGGCTTGCGGTGGCGTTCACAGGGCAGATCTCTGCGAGACGACCGCACGTTCGTGCGTGAGGTCGTGACGGGATACGGGATACTCGGAAGGGCCGTCGCTTCGCCATCAGGGAGGGTCTATCCCGGGTAGTGTGCCCTGCAGCGGGTCCACCAGGGGTGGTGGGGTGGTTCCCGCCTTGAAGCGAGCCACGATGAACCGCTCCGCCTGGCAGTGAGGGCAGCGACGCCACGGAGGTAGGACGGGCTCAGGGGGTAGCAGCGGTTTCGGTTCCCCAACCGCGGGAGGTGGCTCGACTTGCATGGCTGCCAGGAGTCGCTGCCTGAGTGCGCGGAGCTGCGGACGACAGCCCCGACTCCACAGACCGGCGTAGCGCACCTTGTGCACCCGGTCGGGCCAGACGTGCTGCAGGAAGCGGCGCAGGAACTCGTGGCCGTCCAAGCACATCGTCTTGGCCTTCGTGCGGTCCTTGTCCCGATACTTGAACACGACATGGGTCTCGGTCACAGACACGATGCGGTGGTCACTCATCGGGCCGCGGTGAACCGAGCGACCCAGATACCGAAGCACCGTCTCCGCCCCGTGCTGCGGTACCTCGAGATGCACCTTCCACGCGAGGTCGAACACCCCGTCCGGCAGCGCAACGTCGGGGACTGCGGCCTTCATCATCGAACCGACCTTGTCCCGGAAAGCCTTGCCCAGCGCGCTCTCTGACCCAAGGCGCGAGTCCTTCGCGTCATGCCACTCGCCCTCTGCATCGACCGACCCCGCCGGGACAAGGCAGTGCACGTGAAGGTGGTACGCCAGCGCACTCGACGACGTGTGCAGCGTCGACATCACCCCTACCCTACCCCCCAGGTTCTCAGGCGCGGCTGCAACTGCGAGAAGCGAGTTACCAGCCGCCTGCATCAGCACTGGATACAGCTCCCCTTGATGACTCCGCACCACGCCGTTCAGCCCCTCCGGCACCGTGTACACCACGTGGAAGTAAGGAACCGGCAACAGCTCACTCCGGCGAGCGCCAAGCCACGCATCACAGTCCTCCGACATGCAGCGAGGGCACGAACGGTGGCCGCAAGAATGGTAGGTGTAGTCCTGCACCTTGCAGTTGCCGCACTCGACCACGTGACCGCCAAGCGCGACCGTTCGACACTGAGAGAGGAGGCGAAGCGCCTTGCGATGCGACAGGGGTAACCCCTTGCCATGCTTCGCGATGTAGCTGGGCGCGAACTGCCGAATCACCCCCTGAACGGATGGAGAGATGAGCCGTGTAGGTTCCGTGTGCATAACCGGGTTCTCGTGTTGGGAAACGCGAACCCATGAGCAAGAGCCGGGCCAACCTCAGCCCCTTGAAAACACGCAGCTATTTCTCGCGAAAGTGTCCCGCAACTGTCCCAAGTGTGCCAGGTGTCTCTCCGATTGGGACACTCTGGCGACCTCAACCGCGAGCGCGAGGAGCAACCCTGCGAGGGGGATGCGGCCCAGTGAGCAACGCCAGGCGTAGGGCCAGGAACCGACCCGGCATCGGGGGCTTGAGGGATGCACGTCCGTCCAGGAGCGAGTCCGGCGTGTAGGGCAAGGAGACGACAGGGGCCTGCAGGCGGAGCAGCGGCCTTGAGGGATGCGGGTCGCTCTCGGAGGAAGGCGGTGAGGAAGGCGAGGGAACGAGCAGGCCTCGTGCGGGACAACATCGTTGTGTCCGAAGAGGAGCTGGCTAGTTAGCGGCCTAAAGATTGATTGAGTTCGTTGCAGCGTTGCTTGGCCACCGTGAGCTGGCGGCGCCAGTTGTGGCCGTTCGACGCATCGGGGAATGGGAAGCCGTTTAGGCGGACGGAAGGGTTGGCTATCTGGTTTGGCGCTGATTGCGAGCTCGGTACTGGTGAGTCGGGGCTGGGCCTCCGGATGGGGACTCACATTGCGGTGCGGCTCGCGAGACGTGGGATGTATGGCGGTGGACTGCCAGTGAGGTGGCCCAATGAGGGCGTTATGTGGCGGGTGGGTCGCGATGGATGGAGAGCCGGGGGGCAGCCTAGAAGGCCCTGGTGGAGATACCACGCGGGTGCTCGGACCAGGGTGCTTCCCGCGGTGAGATATCTTGCGGCGGGCTTGGTGGTGGGTGGTCGAGGTGTCACTGCCGAGGGGGTATTGGTTGGCGGGCCTGCCCATGGTTACTGGCTGAGTTCGGCCAGGTGCAAGGGGTTCCATAAATCCGGGTGTGCGGCGAAGGTGCCCCTCCCCGCAGGTGAGAGTCCAAATTGGGCAGCATAGGCTGCCGTTGTCTTGCCTGTGCAGCCAGAACTGGTCGCCGCTTCAAAGCAGCATCCTCCATGCAGCCTGATCTTCCCATCATTCCCCTTCGCACGCTTGGACTTCGTTGGCGTTCAGCGCTCCGACTGCTCTGACTCGTCACGTGCATCGGGTCGACTCCCGTCTTGACGGCGTGCGAGGAGCTCTCGACGGCTTTGAAGTCGCCGGATGACGAGCAGGGGAGTTGCTGGCGCCTCACGAGGCGTTCGGACGCTTGAAAAGAGGTGGCTCGACCTCGGGCAGGTCGAGCCCGAGACACCCATCGGAGCGGTCTATCCGAGGTCACGCCAATCTCGGTCCCGCTGGAGTTCATGTGTTGATGGCGGCACATTCAGGATGGCCGGATATTGCCACAGAGGTTGCAGAATTAGATTGCGTTTACTGCCGAATATGGCAC
This sequence comes from uncultured Myxococcia bacterium, assembly GCA_942493285.1. Classification (GTDB taxonomy): domain Bacteria; phylum Myxococcota_A; class UBA9042; order PHBI01; family PHBI01; genus WYBB01. The sequence continues at coordinate 1,038,586 of OW818691.1, read as the reverse complement.
GATGAGGCATGGAATTCATCGACACGCTGACCAATGACCTCATTGTTTCGGGACGTTCCGAGAAAACAGCCGTCAACTACTCAGGCTGCATCCGGGCGTTTGCCAATGCCACTCCCGTTCCACTGGACCAGGTCGAGCGCGAGCATATCGCGCGATTCATTCGCGACCTGGCTCAGGCTCGCGAACTCGCATCCTCCACGATCGCAAACTTCGTCCATGCCTTGCGGTTCTTCTACGGACAAACGATGCGTCGACCCGACCTGGTCGACGGGCTTCGCGCCCCACGCATCACTCAGAAACCCGCCGTCGTCCTCAGTCCGGATGAGGTGACTCGCCTGTTCGACTGCATTCGTTGCTCCGCCCAGTTTGCGATCGCGAGTCTGCTGTATGGGACGGGCATGCGGCTCGGAGAGGCAACTTCGATCACCGTCGATGACATCGATGTCGCGCGTGGCCTCATCATCGTACGGCATACCAAGTCGCGACGGCCTCGGGTCGTGCGGCTCACGCAGGAGCTGCTTGGGATTCTGCGAGACGACTGGCGTGCGCGGCGGCCTCCGAAGCCCCTGCTGTTTCCGGGACTCGACCCGACCCGTCCAATCGACCCATCTGCCGTTCAGCACGCGCTCAGGCGAGCCGCCGCGGCGGCTGGAATCACGAAGCGGGTAACGCCTCACACCCTCCGCCACACCTACGCGACACATCTCATCGAAGGCGGTGTCGACCTGCACACGGTTCAGCTGCTACTCGGCCACTCGAGTCTGTTCACCACGCTACGCTACCTTCACGTCAGCAATGCCCACCTTGCGGGTCGTCCGATTGCACTGCCGTCGCTCCTCGCTGATCCGACTCCAGGCGTCAGTGTGCCGGTTCGCAGTCCCGGGCGGCAGCGAACAGCGAGGAGGCACCCGCAGAGCATGCTGTGCCGCAGCTCTGTGCCCAACGCCCAGCCCCGAACGTCTTTGCAGCTCCCCCTCATCTGAGTTCTCCCCCCCTTGCGGATTGGCGGTTGAGCGGGCCTCGAGCACCTGCCACGAGTCGGGGCCTGGCACCTTTTCGATGGGGTGGTTCTTCAATGATGGGAAGGACTTTGCGGTCATCTGGTGCCCAACGCGCCGTCGGGTTTGGAGGCGGGACTTGAACATTTGTTCAGGGTGTGTAGAATCGGGGCCTGCGTGGGGGAGGAGGGGGTATGCGGTTGATTCCAAGCTTATGCGAGGCTCTGAGGGGACGTCAAAGCTCGCCGGCCACTGAGAGAGCCTACGTTCATTGGGCGGTGCGATACGTCCACTTCCATGGGCTTCGTCATCCGAAAGACCTGACCGAGAGCGATGTCGCGGCCTTTCTGAGTCACCTCGTCGTCGAAGGGAAGGTCTCGGCCAGTACACAGAACCAGGCCCTGTGTGCGCTCTCCTTCCTCTACAAAGAGGTCATTGGGCGTCCCCTTGGGGATATCGGGGCCTTTCGTTTTGCGAAGCGACCGACGTTGCTCCCGGTCGTGCTCGAAGTGCAAGAGGTCAAGTCCCTCCTGCAACAGCTGAAGCATCCCTACCGCCTCATCGCTCAGCTCATGTACGGGTCAGGTCTGCGGCTCGGGGAGTGCATCTCGTTGCGTGTCCAGGACCTGGATTTTGCGCGCAAGTGTGTGAACGTCCGAGCCGCCAAGGGGGCGAAAGACCGGCAGACGCTGCTGCCCGAGGTGGCGATAGTTGCGCTTCAGCGTCAGGTCGAGATAACGAAGATCCGCCTCGAGAGTGACGTCGAAGCTGGCTTCAAAGGGGCGACCATGCCCTCTGCTTTCGACCGGAAAGTGCCATCGGCGGCGACCTCGTTGGGCTGGCAGTTCATCTTTCCCGCCAGTCGTCTCTGCACCGACGAAGAGGGCGCGCTGCATCGACACCATACCGACCCCAGCGCCGTGCAAAGAGCGGTCAAGAACGCAGCGGCTGCGGCAGGGATTACCAAGAGAATGGGGTGCCACACGCTCAGGCACAGCTTCGCGACGCACCTGCTCGAGAATGGGAGCGATATCCGGACGATTCAGACGCTGTTGGGTCACTCGAGCGTCAAGACGACGCAGGTCTACACCCACGTCGCCCAACGCGCGGTGTTGGGAGCCATGAGCCCTCTCGATCGAGCGTGAAGTATGCCGCTCCCCGATGGTACGAGGCGCTGGGCGACAGGTCTGCTTCGTCTGTCGCGCCGGTGGCTACTCGGTGTTGGGCGTGGGGAATTGAGACGGCGACCGGCCAGGCGAGGAATCGAGGGGGCGACTGGCCTGGGGCAATGGCGAAGGAGGCTGAGCGAGGAGTGAGCAGCCGTGACTGCGGCAGGAATTGAGACGCCGGAGGGCCGGCGCCCTGCAGCGGTTGAGCCGACCCGCGGCGTCCAGTGGCCTCATTGGCCTGGCGTCAGATTGAATCAACCTGTGCGAGGCCTGCTGCAGGCCCCTGCCCTACTCCGCGATATCGAAGAGGATTTCGCGATCGATGAGCTCGGCTTCGCGCTCGGCCGTGGGGATGGCGAGGATGTCGCCGACGGCGATGGACCAGTTCTCGACCGGATTGGAGATACCCTTCAGAGCGAGCGGCGAGCGGCGGGTGCCCTGAGCGACCTCTGCCAGCTCGAGCGGGAGGTTGGGCGCGGCCTGCCAGAGCTCGTCGGAGACGAGGATTTCGCCAGGGCGGGCGGCGGCGCAGAGCCGGCTTGCGATGTTCACCGACGGGCCGATGGCCGTGTAGGTCATCGTGCGCGACGAGCCGGTGTAGCCAACGACGGCCTGGCCCTTGTCGATGCCGATTCCGGTCCAGATGGGCAGCTTGCCGTCGAGGCGTCGCAGGGCGTTGAGGCGCGAGATGGTCTGCTGCATCTCGATGGCGCAGCGCAGTGCCTTTTCGGCGGCGGCGGGGTCCTCGACCGGGGCGCCCCAGATAGCCATGAGGCCGTCTCCGAGGAACTTGTCGAGTGTGCCGTCGAACTCGAAGATGACGTCGACGAGGAGCTCGAAGTACTCGTTGAGCAGGCTCACGACCTCTTGCGGAGGCATCTTCTCGGCCATCTGCGAGAAGCTGCGGATGTCGGTGAAGAGCACGACGACGTCGCGCAGCTCACCACCCTTCTGGATCCGCAGCGTCCCCTTGACGACCTTGTCGACGAGGTTCGGCGACAGCATCTTCTCGAGCTTCTGGCGCGTGACGGCTTCGCGCTCGATACGTTCGACGAGGCGCGAGTTCTCGATGGCGATGGAGGCCTGCAGCGCCACCGCCTGGAGCATGCCGAGGTCCTTCTCGGTGAAGGCGTTGGCGACGACGAGCGAGTCGAGGTGGATGACGCCCATGACCGACGAGTCGCGCGCCAGGAGCGGCACACACATGGTCGAGCGGATGCCCTGGATGATGACCGACTGGGCACGCTGGAAGCGGTCGTCCATCTGGGCGTCACGTGTCAGGACCGCGGCTCGCTCGGAGAGGACCTTGTTGAGGATTGTCTGCGAAAGCTGAATGGATTCGGCCTCTTCCTTGCCTCGCACCTTGACTGCGCGGGGCGTGAGGCCATGCCCGTCCTCCGCCAGGAGGATGACGCCGCGGTCGGCTTTGAAGAGGCCAAAGAGGTGGTCGAGGATCCGCGGCAACAAGACGTCGAGACGGACGTCGAAGGCGATCTCGCGGTGGAGGCGTGCGGCGAGGCGCAGCTTCTCGTAGTCGCGCTTGAGGACGTCGACGCTCGGCATGAGGTCGACCGGCAGGAACTCTTCCGCGGACTCGCGGTAGAGCGAACCTTGGATGGAAGACTCGAGCGAGTTGCCGATGGTCACCGTGTGGTCGCCGGTGGGGCGACGGTCACCGCGGTTGATGAAGACGAGGTGCGTCGTGCCGACCTTCACGCGGTCGTTGTTCTGGAGGCGTACCCGTCCTTTGACACGGTCGCCGTTGACCCAGGTGCCGTTGCGGCTGTCCAGGTCACGTAGATACCACTCGCCCGCGAGCTGCTCGATGACGAGATGCTCTTTCGAGACGAGGGGATCCATGACCTGGATATCCTGGTCGGGATGTCGTCCAAGCGAGTTCACCCGCTCGAGGTCGAGATCTCTAAAGCGACCGCCGGACAATTGGACGATGAGCTTCGGCACGCCGGGAGGCTACACCATAAGTGTGGGCGTAGGCTAGTGCAGCTGACCGCTGGACGAAGAAGTCGTGGCGCCGGCCGATAGGGCTGGCGGAAGCGCCTGATATCCATGAAATATCTGAATATTTTCAACACGAGCGAGGGCGCGAGGACTAGTCGCAGGCGCTCAGGCGAGGGCGCCTCTGAAGCCCAGCGCCACCACGACTCGGTCGAGGCCTGTGTAGTCTTTCCGCACGCGGACTTCTTCGAACTGCGGCGCGAGACGGGCGGACAGAGCGAGGGCCTGCTCGGTGTCGCCGATCTCCAGCAAGAACGCGCCGCCGAGGGTGAGGAAGTCGGGCGTGAGGTCGGCCAGGAGTGAGCGGATACAGTCGAGGCCGTCGTCGCCCGAGACCAGGGCCTCGGCAGGCTCCCAGGCGCGGATGTGTGGTGGGAGGCGTTCGTAGTCGTCGCGGCGGATGTAGGGCGGGTTCGAGACGATGAGGTCGAAGGGGCCGTGAGCGGCGAGCGCTGGGAGGCCGGCGCCGTGGACGAGGGTCAGGCGGTCGGCGACCTTGTGGGTCTCGGCGTTCTTCTGGGCGACGCGCAGCGGGACTTCGGCGATGTCGCAGGCGAAGACGTGGACTTGCGGGAGCTCGGTGGCGAGCGCGATGGCGATGGCACCGGAGCCGACGCCGACCTCGGCGATGCGGGTCGGCGGGCGGAGCTTGGCGAAAGCGAGTGCCTCTTCGACGAGGCACTCGGTGTCGGGGCGCGGGATGAGGACACCCTTTTCGACCTGGAGATCGAGGGACCAGAACTCACGCCGGCCAAGGATGTATTGGACTGGCTCGTGGCGGCCGCGGCGACGGACGAGCTCGCGGTAGGCGTCGACCTCGGCGGCTTTGAGCGGCTGGTCGAAGCGGACGTAGAGCTGGATACGCGGGACCTTGAGAACCTCGGCGAGCAGCATCTCGGCCTCGAGGCGGGGCGAGTCGATCTTGTGTTTCTTGAAGAGCTCGGTCGTGAGCGTGAGGATCTCCAGGATGGTCTTCTGGACGGGCTTGCCGTCGGGCGTCGAGGCCTCGGTCGTCACGGCTTGGCTCCGGGCGGGGTCGTTGTGGGGGCCGGGGTTGGAGTGGCCGGCGGGATGGCGCGGTTGGCGGGGTTGGAGTGGCCGGCGGGGTCGATGGCGGCGGTGAAGGCCTTGGTCGCGGCAACGAGGCCGGCTAGGCCGTCGTGGCCTTCTGGAAAGAGCGCGCCGATGACGGCAACGCTGGTGGCGCCTGCGGCGATGGCGGCCGCGGCGCGGTCGGGGTCGAGGCCGCCGATGGCGACGAGTGGGAGGCGCAAGGGGGCGACGAGGGTGGCCGCGGAGGACAGCGTCTCGAGGCCGACGACCGGGTCGGGGTTGAGCTTGGTGGCGGTCGGGAAGACCGGGCCGAAGGCGACGTAGTCGAGGCGTGTGGGGTCGGTGGCCAGAGTCAGGGCGGCGGTGAGCTGGCCCAGGTCGTGGGTGGAGAAACCGAGCTGGGCGTCGGGGCCGATGATGGCGCGGGCGGTGGCGGGTGGGAGGTCGCCCTGGCCGACGTGGAGGCCGAGTCTCGGTGATGGGACGGCGTCGGTCGCGAGCAGGCGGACGAAGTCGGCACGGTCGTTGATGATGAGCAAGCCAGACCAGGTAGCGAGCGCGTCGCGGGTATCGCGGCAGGTCTGCAGCGCGGAGGTGTCATCACTACGTTTGAAGCGGAGCTGAAGGACCGTGACGTGTTCGGCGAGAAGTGCTGCGGCCGCTGGAAAGTCGGCGGCGGCGAGGACGTCGTCCGAAAGGATGGGATAGAGGCCGTGAACGAGGGCGGGCGATGCTGGGGCCGGGGAGGTCGGGGCCGGGCGGACGGTGTCGGCGGGGCGGGACGGTTGCACCAGGCGCGCCGGACGCGAGAGGACAAGCGCGTCTTCGCCGTTGTCGTTGTAATAGTGGCGACGGCGGCCGACTTCGGTGAAGCCGTGGCGCTGGTAGAGGCGGCGCGCCGGGGCATTGGACTCACGCACCTCGAGGAAGACACGGGAGGCCGGGTCAACGGCGTAGAGAGCTGTGAGGAGCGCGTCGGCGAAGTGTTGGCCGCGATGGGTCGGGTGGACGGCGATGTCGACGACTTCGAGCTCGTCGGCGGCACACCAACCGATGAGGTAGCCGACGACGGAGTTCTCGTGGATGGCGACAAGACAGGTCGCGAACGTGTTCGTCAGCTCGGTCGCGAAGTTGGCGAGGCCCTTCGGGTCGGGGTGCGAGAGGGCCTCGATGGCGACGACCGCCTCGAGGTGGGTCGTGGTCATCGGCCCAATCGAGACGATGTGCACGGGGCCACTGGCAACGGGCGAAGTCATGGAGAGGTCGGGCGCTCCTCGGAGAAGACGCGCGCGGCGGACAAGATGACGCTCCAGAGGTCGTCCTTGCCGGTCTTGTCGAGCGACGAGAAGACGATGATGTCACGGGCCGGAATGCCAAGGATTTCGGCAGCTTTGTTGCGGCTCGTGAGGACTTCGGAGCGGCCGATCTTGTCCGACTTGGTCATGACCGCAATGGTCGGCCGCTGGGTCTCTCGGAACCAGAGGAGGAGCTCTTCCTCTTCTTGTTCGGGGAGGCGGCGCGCATCGAACAGGATCAGCGTCAGGCAGAGCTGGGGGCGGTCGCGCAGATAGCCCTGGATGGTCTCGCCCCAGGCCTCGACCTCGGCCTTGTTGCCGCGGGCGAAGCCGTAGCCCGGCAGGTCGACGAGCATCACACGCGACTGGATGTCGAAGAAGTTGATGAGGCGGGTGCGGCCTGGTGTGGTCGAGACCCGCGCCATCTGACGACGGTTGCACAGCGTGTTGAGGAGGCTCGACTTGCCGACGTTGGAGCGGCCGCAGACGGCGATTTCGGGGAGCTGCGAGCTCGGCGAGTCTTTGATGTGGGCGGCGGACTTGATGAAGGTCACGCGGCCGGGGAAGCCTTCGGGTGGAGGCAGAGGGGGGAGCCCGAGTGGGTGGCGGCTCATGTGAGGCGACCTTCGTGGAGGATGACGATGACTTCGGGGCGCTTGTCGGTGGCGCGGCGGGCGGCGGCGCGGACCGATGCTTTCACGGCTTCGGTGAGCTCGCGCACCGGGGTCTTGGGTGGTGCGTTTTCGATGGCGCGGCGGGCGGTCGAGATGAGGTCGGCGGTGAGCCCGTCGTCGTCGCCGAGGAAGAGGGCGCGGGTCTCGACGTGGATGTCGCCGACGACCTTGTAGGTGTCCTTGGGGGCCTTGCCCTGGGAGGCATGGGTGATGTGGGCGTCGAGAATGATGAGGCCGTTCCAGGCGATACGCTTACGTTCTTTGAGACGCATGGCGTCTTCGTCGCCGGTAGCGGGGCCGTCATTCCAGTTGAGGGTGAGGTCGTGCTGGGTGTGGTGGGCGGCCGCGAGCGGGTTGTGTTTGGGCGAGTCCGAGTGGGCCGGGAGGTCGAGCTGGTGGCCGTCGCGCAGGATGCGTGAGGGGACACCGAGCGAGTCGGCGAGCGCCGCGTGGGCGTAGAGGAAGGTCGTCTCGCCGTGGACGGGAACGAACGACCGCGGCTTGACGAGGCGGATGAGCTCGGCGAGCTCGTCGCTCTGGGCGTGGCCAGACGTGTGGATCTGGCGGTCGTTATAGAGGGTCACGCCGAGTGAAGCGAGCCGGTTCCACATGGTGTGGACCTCGCCCTCGTTGCCCGGGATGATGCGGGCCGAGTGCATGACGAGGTCGTTTTTGCCGAGCTTGAGCAGGTCGTGGTCGTTGTCGGCGGCGCGGAAGAGGGCCGAGCGGGACTCGCCCTGAGAGCCGGTCGTGACGACGAGGGCGCGTTCGGGTGGGAGGTCACGCGCCTGCTCGATGTCCATGACGAGGTCAGGGGGGATGGACGGCTGGCGTGAGCGGTCGGCGGCCTCGAGGTACTTCCAGAGCGAGCGGCCACAGAGGACGAGGCGGCGATTGGTCTGGCGGGCGACCTCGGCAAGGCCACGCAAGCGATGGAGATTGCTTGCGAAAAGGGTGATGACGACGCGGCCGGGCCAGGACGCGATCTTACGTTCGATTTGTCGGATGACCTCACGCTCGGAGCGCGTGCGGCCGGGCGCGAGCACGTTGGTCGAGTCCGAGAGCATGAGGTCGACGCCGTCGCGGCCGAGCGCTTCGAAGCCGGCGCGGTCGAAGTGTTCGTCGTCCATCGGCTCGTCGTCGATCTTCCAGTCGGCCGTGTGCAGGATGGTGCCGGCGTCGGAGCGCAGGACGACCGAGGCGCAGTCGGGGATGGAGTGGGTGACGCGTATGGCCTGGACTTCGAAGGGGCCGGCCTGGCTGCGGGCGGCCGGACCGAGGGTGCGCATGCGGTCGGCGGACCAGATGCCGTGTTCTTCGAGGCGGTTCTTGATGAGCTCGGTCGTGAAGCGGGAGGCGAGCACCGGGGTCGCGGCGTCGAGGACGGGCAGGACCCAGGGGAGCGCGCCGATGTGGTCTTCGTGGCCGTGCGTGATGACGACGGCTTCGATCTGGTCTTTGTGGGCCGCGAGGAAGTCGAGGTCGGGCAAGGTCTTTTCGGCGCCGATCATCGAGTTGGGGGCGAAGCCGATGCCGCAGTCCACGAGGACGTAGCGGCCGCGCGAACCGACGAGCATGGCGTTCATGCCGATTTTGCCGAGCCCGCCGAGCGGCAGGACGGAGAGGGGTTCGCGGGAGAGGGGAGCAATGCGAGTCAAAACAGGTCCTATGTAGAGGTGTCGGGTCTGGAGTCCGGAGGGGGCTTCGAGCCGGGAACCGCCGGGGCGTCCGAGACGGGGCAGGTCGTTTGAGTGGGGCCCCGAGTGGGTTGGACCGAGCGGGCGCGGGCAGTTATGGGGCGGGCGCAGGCTCGGCGTGGCGGTGTCGTAGCACGTCGCCTGTGGGCTGCGGAACCTTTCGGTGAAACCGGGATGGCGATGGGGCAAAGGGCCGAAGAAATCCGTTGACAAGGTGTCGGACCGCCCCTAAAACCCGCTCCCGAGCTGACGTTCCGGCTTAGCTCAGTTGGTAGAGCAGGCGGCTGTTAACCGCCAGGTCGTTGGTTCGAGTCCAACAGCCGGAGCCAAGACAAAGAAGGCCTTGATGGGAAACCACCAAGGCCTTCCGCGTTTCTGGGGTCCGTGCTGGTGCGGGCGCGGCGGGCTCAGGGCCGGCGTGAAGCCGATGGGGATCGAACGCCGTCGAGGCGAGCGCGCGGCTGAGTCGTGGGCCGTGGTGTCGGGGCGTTGGGAGGCCCGAGGTCTGGGGCTCTGAGGGTTGCTCCACGTGCCAAAGAGCCCAGTCGAAGTCGGTCCGAACACGACTGGCAGACGTCGCGGTTTGTGATAGCTAGTCGCGCGTTCGCACCACCGGAGCAGACATGACCGTGGAATCGCAACCCATCGTCCCGACCCTCGACGACCCGTTCGCGCCGCCTCCAGTGGTGTCAACGCGGGTACCGAACCCCTACGAGTCGATGTTGGCAGAGGGTGACGAGCTGAGGCGTAAGCCGTGGCTCGGAGGCGGGACCGAGCAGGTCGCTCGCCAACATGCGAAGCACCGCATGACGGTGTGGGAGCGTATCAACATCCTCTCGAAGGAGCGGCCCGATGTGCTCTACGAGAACTGGGGGCCGCAGCTCGATGGGGCGTCGCTCGTCACGGCCATCCTGAAGATCGGCGGGCGCGATGTGGCGCTCTACGGGCACGACTTCACGGTGCGCGCCGGGTCGATGGACGCGACCAACGGGCGTAAGCTCGCGCGCCTCTTCCAGATGGCTGGCGAGAAGGGCATCCCCGTCATCGGGCTAAACGACAGCGCAGGCGCCTTCGTGCCGGCCGGCGTCGGTGGGCTCGATGGGTACTCGGAGGCCTTCACCGCGTTGCGAAAGATCAGCGGCGTCGTGCCGAGCATCATGTGTATGTTCGGGTTCAATGCGGGCGGTGGCAGCTATCTGCCGCGGCAGGGGTCGTTCGTCATCCAGCCGGCCGACACTTTCTTCGGGTTGACGGGGCCGGGCGTCGTGAAGTCGGTGCTGGGCGAGGATGTGTTGCCCGACGACCTCGGCGGACCGAAGGTGCACAGCCAGTCGGGAGTCGCAGACCTGACGGCCATCGATGAGGTCGGGGCGCTGCGGACGTCGCTGCGGCTGCTCGGCTATCTGCCCAGCAACAATCGGGAATTTGCGCCGAATCAGCCGACTAGCGACCCGCTCGATCGGGCGACGCCCGAGATCGACACGTTGTTGCGTAAAGCCTTCACATCGCCGAGCGGGTTCAATACGCCGTTCGATATCAGCTTCATCATCCAGCAGGTGGTCGACCACGGCGACTACTTCGAGGTGCAGCCGCAGCGCGCGCGGAACACCATCACGGCGTTCGGGCGTATCGGCGGGCACGTCGTGGGCTTCGTCGCCAACAACTCGGCACACGCGTCGGGGCAGATCGACATCGCGGCCGCGATGAAGAACACGCGCTTCATCCGCTTCTGCAATCTCTACAATATCCCACTGATTTTTCTGGAGGACACGACCGGCTTCCTGCCCGGGAAAGACCAGGAGCAGAACGGCATCGTGCATGCCGGGCGAGCGATGCTCGATGCCATCATCGATGTGCGCACGCCGCGAATCCTGCTCATCATCCGAAACGCGTTCGGCGGGGCTTATGCCTCGTTCAACTGCTACCCGACAGGGGCGGATCTGGTGATTGCGTTGCCGACGACGCGTCTCGCGGTCATGGGTCCGGCGGGCAAGGAGTTCGTCTATAAGGACGAGCTTCGAAAGCTGCGCGCCGAGGCGGGCAAGATCGAGAAATCGGCGGGCCACGAGGCGGCCGTGATGTTCATGCGGCAACACGAGGCCGAGCTCTCGGCGCGTTATGAACGCGAGCTGATGAACCCGCGTGAGGCGCTGTCGCTGGGGTCGATTTCGCGCATCGTGCAGCCGTATGAGATTCGGCAGGCGCTCGGCTCGAGTCTCGGCTTCCTGCTGCGCCACTACACGCCGTCTCCGATGAGCAGCGTTCAGCGAGAATTCCATTGAGCACCACCGCTTCGACCACTCGTCCTTCAACGTCCACTGGGGGCGCTGTGAACCACTACCTCGCCAACCCCATGACGTCGCGAGACCGACGCCTGTCGCGTGCCGCGTCCGCCTGGGCGCGGTCCTTCGCGTGTGAAGACGTGCGCCCGCTCATCGTGTGCCGCGGGCCGATCCGCAAGGAGGCGCTCGATACGTTCGCGCAGATGGGCATCGAGCACGCTGGAATCCTGCTGTCGGAGAAGGACTCCATCGTCTACACCCACGCGCTGGCGCCCGAGGTGCGCACGCTGAAAGACGCGCAGATCCACCGCATTCGCGACTATTCGGGGGCGAACAAGGACGAGCGCGTGCAGCGGATGCACGAGATCATCGCCATCGCGAAGGCGCATGGGTACACCCACGTCTTTGCGGGCTACGGCTTCATGGCCGAAGACTCCGAGTTCGTGCGCACGCTCGAGGAGGCGGGGCTCGTGTTCATCGGGCCGGCCTCGTCGGTGCAGCTCGCGGCGGGACTGAAGGACGAGGCCAAGCGGACGGCGCTGGCCAATGACGTGAGTGTGACGCCCGGCATCGATGACGCGACGCGGCGGGTCCTGCTCGGCAAGCACCCGACACACGCGGCGCTGCGCGCGCTGGTGGTGGAGCTCGGGCTGGCGGTGGAGGCCTCGGCGATCGGCGACGAAGTGCCACTGCTGGATGCGGCCGACCGGGTGCTCGATGCGAGCTATCTCAAGGGCGTCGACCTCTACACGCTCGATGAGCTCGCCGAGACGCTGCGTGCGGCGGTGGCCGAGTTGCTGATCCAGTACCCCGGCAAACGACTGCGCCTCAAGGCCATCGGTGGTGGTGGCGGCAAAGGCCAGCGGATCCTGGCGGCGGTGCCGGTCGGCGGCGACGGGACCGAGGCGACGCGGCGTGCGGCGGAAGTGCCGGGGCTCGTGCGCGAGATCATCGCCGAGGTGAAGACGGGCGGTGTCGGCGACAACAAGAACATCCTCGTCGAGATGAACATCGAGGAGACGCGGCACAACGAGATCCAGTTGCTCGGTAACGGGCGCTGGTGCATCGCGCTCGGTGGGCGCGACTGCTCGTTGCAGATGCACGAGCAGAAGCTGCTCGAGATAGCGTTGACGCAGGATGGGTTGGCGCAGGCCATTGCGAAGGCGGAGTCGGACGGTCAGAAGGTTCGTGTCGCGTCGCTCATGCAGGAGCAGATTTCGCTGGGCCGGATGGAGGCGGAGGCGGAGCGCTTCGGGCTGGCGGTGGGGCTGAACTCGGCGTCGACTTTCGAGTGTATCCTCGAGGGTGACCACCACTTCTTCATGGAGGTGAACACCCGCATCCAGGTCGAGCATCGGGTGACGGAGCTGTGTTACCGGCTCGTCTTCCGGAATCCCAACGACCCGACGGACGCATTCGAGGTCACGTCACTCGTCGAGGCCATGGTGCTCATCGCGCGGCATGGGGCGCGGCTGCCTCGGCCGGAGCGTGCGCGGCGTGAGGCGCACTCGGTCGAGGCGCGGCTGAATGCGACCAATCGGGCGCTCGAGCCGCATGCGGGTGGTGTCATCCTGGCGTGGAGCGAGACGGGGCCGCACGAGATCCGGGACGACCAGGGGATCTGCGTCAAGAACCCCGACACCGGGTCGTTCATGCACTACCGCCTGGCGGGCGCATACGACAGCAATATCGCGTTGTTGCTGACGTACGGCGAGACCCGTGAGGTGCTGTTCGAGCGGCTCATCGACATGCTTCGGCGCACTCGAATCCGCGGCAATGACCTGCACACGAACCTCGCCTTTCATGTCGGTCTCGCGCAGTGGTTCGCGGCGCGCGACGTGTGGGCAAAGCCGACGACGCGGTTCGTCACGCCGTATCTCGCGGCGGTCGGGTTGCTGGCGCAGAAGGCGGCTGAGCTCGACCTTGCGACGCTGTGGGTGGAGCTCGGTCGGCGCCATGAGAAGGGTGGCACTCCGGAGTCCGTGGCCGCCGTGCGTAAGGTCTTCGCGCTGCAGGACACGCTGGTGAAGCGCCCGGTCGAGCGACTGCTCGATGAGCCGCACCTGCTTTCGGCGTTCCTTTCGCGCAATGTCGCGAATGTGACCTTCGAAGATGGGCGTGTGGTCTGGACGAAGAACCCGCTGGAGGTCCTGAGCGACCTGTATTGGCTCATCGGTAAGGAGCACCGCGAAGGTGCGCCGGCGTCGAACATCATCTGGGACCATGACCACACGCTCTTGACCCGTGGGCTCGCGTTCTATCGGACGCTGCAAGAGCGGCTCGGCAATCCGGGGAAGAAGCGCTCGACGTGGACGGACGTCGTGGCGTTGCTGGCGCAGGCCGAGCTGCCCGAGCCGTATCGGAAGGACACCGACCTGGTCGCGAAGTGGCCGGCCATCCGTGCGGCGCACGCGGGGCATCAGGCGGGGGCGGAGCTATTGAACGCGGTCGCGATGATTGGGCTCGACACCGGATTCTACGAGCTCAAGGTGGAGCCCGATGGGCGCATCGAGATCCCGACGCGGCTCACCGAAAAGGCGCTTCAAGACGCGATGAAGAAGGTCCTGGCGCCGCCGCCGGCGATGCGGAGCAACGAGATCGTCGCGGTCTCGGGTGGTATGTTCTACGCGCAGGAAGCGCCTGACCGCCCGCCCCTGGTGACGAAGGGCAGCCACTTCAACGTGGGCGACCCGCTGTACATCATCGAAGTCATGAAGATGTTCAACCGGGTGAACGCACCGTTTGCCGGGACCATCGACGAGGTCCTCGTCGGCGGCGGTGAGGGCATGATCGTGCAGAAGGGGCAGCCGCTCTTCAGGGTCACTCCCGACGAGCCGATCGTCTTCGAGGATCCGGCCGAGGTGGCGCGGCGTAAGAAGGCGACGAGCCTGGCTTACCTGGATCGTATCCGGCGAGCCTGAAGCGGGTGTCGAGCGGCCTCAGGGTTGGCTGGGGGCGTCGGCGTCCGGGGTGGCTGCGACCGGCGCCACCAGGGTTTGGCGGCAGGCCTCGAGCTCGGCGACGACCGGGTCGCGGAGCAGGAGCTCGACGCCAAGCACGTTGAGATGGATGCGGTCGTGGGACCGGATCTCCACGAGCCCGCGGCGGCCTGGGAGGCGGCGTTGCATGAGGGGGCCGCGTCTGGGGTCGAAGGTGTCGGCCCAGGCGTTGATGTAGCGGGCGTGGCCACCCTTGGCGACCCAGGTCGAGAGGCGGTCGCGCAGGAGCTGGTCGATGACGGGGCCCTGCTCGAGCGCGTTGTCGCCCCAATAGGCGTAGGGGCCTATCCAGATGATGAGGCGCTCGCGGTCTCCGCCGAGGACCTGCAGCAGCTCGTCGATACGCTCGCCGTAGACGGTGACCCAGTCGGGGTGCTTGCGGGTGAGGTGGGGGCGGTCGCCCATGCGGCGTTGCAGGTCGACTTCGCGCTCGGCGAAGCGGACGGGTTGATAGTCGTTGGAGCCGAGCTGGACGACGACGATGTCGGGGTCGTGTCTGGCGATGAGCTCACGCGCGTGGTGGCCCCAGTCGAAGAAGTCGGGGCGGGCGAGGCCGGAGCTGGCCGTGGCAAAGCGATGGGTGTGAAAGCCTTTTGCGGAGAGGGTGCGCTCGAGCATCTTGCCGAGCGGCGAGCCCATGGTGGAGCTGCCGATGGCGAGGACCTTGTCGAGGCGCTTGGGGCAGATGGCGTCGGAGTCGGCGTGGACGAGCGGGGCTGGTGCGGGGCTGACGAGGGTCGACGGCGGGTCGTCCTCGGCCGCGGCGGGGACACTCGTGAGGCACAACGCGAGGGCGACGGCGAGCCAGCGGGGGTGGTGGGCCAGGTGGCTCCATCGAGCCCGGCGGAGGTGGTCGGTCATGGGGCGGACGCTAGAGTGCCGATGCCAAAGTTCCTAGCGGAAGTTTGTGGAGGTGCCACGGCGCAGGAGGGTGCGGCGCGGTTGGGCACGGTTGCCACTTGAACTCCCGCACAGTCGGCATAGGCTGCACGACATGACGGCCCCAGCCCTGGTTCGCGAAGTCATCGAAGAGCTCCACCACCGCCACGGCCATGACGGCCTCGAACGCGTCACTGCGGGACTCGAGGAGCTCATGACGGGTGAGCCGATCCCAGGTGCCGTGCCCGACCAGCGGATCACGTTCATGCGGGTGCCGGGGCTCTCGGCGATCCCGTTTCACGACCCGACGGTCTTCCCGTGGAACCCGGCCTTCGAGGCGGCGACGGACGAGGTCATCGAAGAGTTCCGGCTCGTCGAGGAGAGGCGCCTGCGATTCACCGACTTCGAGGGCTACGGGCGCGGGTGGCTCGCGTGGCTGTTTTCGTCGGAGGGCAAGTGGTTCGAGGAGACCATGGCGCTCGCCCCGAAGACGACGGCGCTCCTCGAGAGCACAAACTTCACCCAGGGCGAGTTCCTGTTTTCGGAGCTCTCGGCGGGCGGCGTCATCCCGCCGCATACCGGTGGCTGCAACGCGGTGCTCAGCGTCCACCTCGGGCTCATCATCCCGGCTTCGGCGCGAATCCAGGTCGGCCAGGAAGTGCGGGGTTGGGCCAAGGGCAAGGTCGTGGCGTTCGACGACAGCTTCGTACACGGCTGCTGGAACCCCTCGAAAGAGCGACGCATCTGCCTCGTCTGGGAGGTCTGGCACCCGGAGCTCAGCGAGGTCGAACGAAAGGCTATGTCCTTCGCCTACCAGACGCTCATCAACGACCAGCCCTGAGGTGGTCCAGAATACGGTCTCACGGTCTTGCGGTCTCGCACGCGCCTACGTCGGCTTATTCGTGAAAGGTCGGCGACAAATTGTGCTTGTCGCCTGAGCGGACCTGAGTCTTTGGTATAGAGCCGTGCCCGCCGCGAGCCATGTCGTCGCGGTCCCCTGCCCTGTCCCGGTCGCGACGCGCTTCACCTGAAGGCGCGCTAGGTACCTCCGGCCGAGCTTCAAGCGAGATCGAATCGATGACCATCCGACTTTCCGCGCTCATGTTGCTGCTTGCGGCCTGCCAGAGTCCCTCGAGCGGAGGAACGTCCCCGGACACTACCGACACCAGAGGAGAGACTGGCCCGGACGACGTGACCGAAGGGGAGACGGTCGGCGATGTGGCTATAGACGTGACCGAGGACACCCTCGCCCCAGACAGCGCGGAGGACACAAGCGTCAGCACCGACACAGCTGAGGTCAGTCCGCCAACTGACACTGCTGACACGGCCGATACCAACGACACGCCCGATACCAACGACACGGGCGACACGGCCGAGACAGTCGACACGACCGACACAGTCGACACGAACGAGGGTCCCGACGCCGAGACCACCCCGAGCTGCACCGACGAGTGTGGGAGCGCCGGCGCCAGCGTTTGCGATGGCGCCGCTGCCTTTCGCGGCTGTGGCCTCTTCGATGACGACGCGTGCCTCGACCTCGGGCCGTCCATCGATTGTGGCGACTTCGAAGCCTGCACCGACGGCCAGTGCATCTCGACCTGCCCGGGCGCCAACTGCACCGCCCCCGGCCAGACATCGTGTGGGGGCGCCTCGACCGAACGCCTGTGTGTCATCGACACTGCTACCGGCTGCCCAGAGCTCGGCCCGACGGCGACCTGCCAGTCCGGCAACGTGTGTGACCAGGGCTCCTGCGACGGCGGCTGCACCATCCCCGAGCTGGTCATCCTGGTCGACCGCTCGTCGAGCATGACCGGCGCCCGCTGGACCCTCGTCAAAGCCGGGATCACCGCATTCCTGGCGGCCCGCAACCAGCACGCCAGGGTCGGCCTGCGCTTCTTCCCTTCGGCCGCGAGCTGCTCGCCCGACGCCGCGTCTCCCCTCGCACTCGGCACCACCTTCGCCGCCGGCATCAACCCGGTGACCAACGACTCGGCCCCCATCGCCGACGCCCTGACCGGCCTCCTGCCGACCTTTGGCAGCGCCACACAGGCCGAGCTCGTGGTCCTCATCACCGATGGCACCGAGACCTGCAAGACCGCCGACGCGGTCAACACCGCCGTCACCGACCTGCGCCGCCGAGGCGTCGACGTCCACACCATCGGCATCGGCGACAGCTTCGACGCGGCCCTGCTCGACGGCATCGCCGAGCGCGGCGGCACCGGCCCTGACGGCTCCATCGCGGTGGCCGACGCCAATGCGCTGCAAGCCGCCCTCGACAACATCATCGACGGCGCCTCTGCTTGCGAGCTCCCCGCCAACCCGGCCTACCGCGTCTCGTGTGTGACCGGCCTTTGTGTCGAGGAGTGCCTGGACGACACGCTGCGCACGGTGACCGGGACCTGCGTCCTGCCCGAGGTCAGCAGCTTCCCGTTGACAGCGGTCACCTCACTTCGCGCCATCGCGTTTGGCAGCGCCATCGAGCTCATGGTGCGCAGCGACAATCGCCTTCGCCATGTCGCGTTCAATCCGCAGCCGACGGTGACGTCGCTCGGCCTCAACATCGAAGTCAAAGAGACGTGGCAGACCAACGACCGCTGGGTGACGTACGTGGACAAAGGGCTCGTCACCCGGCGCGCCCCCGGTATCTTCACGGGCACGAGCCTCTCGAGCTGGTTTGACCTTCGCCAGGCGACGATGCGCCCCAATGGTGAGCTGCTGCTGGTCGAGAACAACAGCGCCGGTACGACGATCTACAAAGTCATCGACGAGATCGGTGGCACCCTGACGCCGACCGGCGCGCTCAATGCCCTGGAGCAGGTCACCGTCAGCGACAGCTTCGAACCCACGAACCTCGGCGGCATCAGCCATGTAGTTGTCGGTCCCGACGACGTCCTGAACATCGCCTATCGCCCCGTCAACTCGCAGACCCACCGCATCGCCCGCCTCGACGCCGACACGATGGTCCGCCTGGGCACAAGCGACCCCATCGACGTCACCACCATCGCCGACATCGCGACGGGTCTCGACGGCACGGTGCATGTGGTGTCGACGGACGCGCGCTACATCGCCGTTGGACCGTCCGCGACGCTCTTGGAGACCATCCCGCGCGGCGTTGGCGTCCTGACCTCGCCACAGCTCTTCGTGCTCCGAGACGGGCGCCCCGTCGTGCTCGGGACGTCGGCGACGGGAGGCCTCTACCTCGCCGTCCGCCAGCCGGGCGGCTGGGTCGACTATGGTCTCATCGACTCGACCGCGAAGGCTGGAGTCGTCGACGCCGTCGTGACCGCCGACGACGCGCTACACATCTTCTACGCGACGACGAACGATCAAATCGCCCATCGCCGCTACCCCGGCATGGACACGACATGTGTGCCCAACTGCGCGGGTCGCACGTGTGGCAACGACGGGTGCGGCGGGACCTGCGGACCGTCGTGTGGGACACTCGGCTGTGGTGACCTCGAGTGCTTGCCGGCCGTGGTCATCAATGAGCTCAAGGTGGAGACCTCGTCCACGGTGCACGACGGATACCTCGAGCTCTTCGTACCGGTGGGCACCGACCTGTCGCGCTACGCCCTCATCTCGATCAACTTGTCGGGCGCCCTGCTACAGGTGCTCTCCCTCGAAGGGCTCGGGACCGGCTTTGTCACCCTCGCCGGCTCGAACGTCAGGCTGCCCGGCAACGCGAGCTACCGCGTCTACCACGACCACGTGCTCGTCGATGCGCTGGCGCTCGGCGGCAGCACCGGCATCTGGGGCGAAGGGGGAGCGCGGCCCGCGTCGGTCGCCGCCGGCGCCGTCA
Organism: uncultured Myxococcia bacterium; assembly: GCA_942493285.1. Lineage (GTDB taxonomy): Bacteria > Myxococcota_A > UBA9042 > PHBI01 > PHBI01 > WYBB01. The sequence continues at coordinate 1,019,725 of OW818691.1, read as the reverse complement.
TCGGCCGGATCCCGGACCGCAGCGACACCAACGTGAACACCATCGACTTCAGGCTCCTCGCGGCCCCGAGCCCCGGAGCGCCGAACAACTGAAGCGAGACCGTGGCCGACCGCAACGAGCGCGCGCCAACGTCCAACGCTTCATTATCACGATAGTCGAGATTCTCGATAATCGAGACAACCGCCGAGCTGGGGGATTCAGGCAGCGCGGCCCTGTCACCAGACGACCAGGCCTGATGCTCGTGGGCCATTTTCTCGCGAGGTTGCCGTCGCGCTGGCTCAGCTCCGATCCCCTGGAGCGTCGACTCGCGCGCACCGCCCCCATGAGCGCCTTCCAACCCACCCCGACGTGATCGGATCGCCCGGGCGAGCCTTCCCGCCCCAATCGTATGAGCGGGGCGGTCGCTCGAGCAGACGTTTCCCCTGACCGCCATTGTCTCTATCCGGTCAATACTCGCGGACGCTCCTTTTTGGGCGCGCCGCAGTGTGCCCACCGTGCCAACATTGAACTTCCAACACACCCCGGAGTTCCGTTGGTCACCGCTCTCGATATGAAATCCCTACGCACCGAGCTCGCTTCGCTCGGCCTCTTCCAACGCCGCGAAGCCCTGACCTGGGGCAAGCTCGTCTTCCTTCTCGGTACCGCCATGGCCCTCGTGGCGCTGCACACCCAGCTGCCGATGTGGGGTACAGCGCTGCTGCTCCCGGTCACGGCCTTCTTCTTCGCCGCCGCCGCGATGCTCGGCCACGAGGGTGGCCACCGCTCGCTCTCGAAGAGTGGGCTTCGCTGCGAGACGATGTACCACCTCGTCTTTCCGTTCCTCGGCGGGCTCGGCGCCTTGCAGTGGAAGGACAAACACAATGTGCGCCACCACGGCCACCCCAACATCGTCGGCGTCGACGACGACATGGAGCTCTGGCCGCTCGCCCACATCCGCGAAGAGCACCTCAAGGCGGGTCCGACGCGCCGCTTCGTCCAGCGCCACTTCCAGGCGTGGCTCTGGTGGCCGATGACGATGCTCTTCACGTGGTCCATCAAGGTCGACAGCATCAGCTTCCTCATCCGCCACGTGCGCCGCCACGGGATCTCGCGCCTGTGGCTCTTCGACGTCTTTGCGCAGGTCCTCCACTACGTCGGCTGGCTCGTCATCCCGTCGCTCGTCTGGGGCTTCTGGCCCGTCTTCGGCTTCTATCTGGCCCTCTTCGGCCTCGTCAGCCTCTACCTCGCGCTCGTCTTCACGACCGGCCACATGGGGCTCCCGATCCGCCATGACACGACCGACCCCATCGCGCTCCAGTTCGAGACGACGCGCAACCTCATCCTGCCGGGGTGGCTCTCGTTCTTCTTCATCGGCCTCGACTACCAGATCGAGCACCACCTCTTTCCGAAGATGTCGCACGTGAATCTCGCGAAGGCGGCGCCGGTGGTCGAGCGTTGGGCGGCCCTGCACGGCCTGCCCTATCAGCGCGTCCCCTACTTCACGGCACTTGCGGCGGTCACGCGTTACGTCGACCGGGCCTGGGACATCCCGGCGGTTGCGCCATCCCACACTGGGTGACGAGCCTCGCTTCGCGCGTTGGCCGACGGCCGTCTCAGCCGCCTTCTTCGCACTGGGTGCCGTCGACCTTCCAGCCGTCCGCCTCCTTGACGAGGTCGGCCTCACAGAACGCCTCGCCCAGCTTGAAGCGCAGCTTCATGCGGTCGTCGCCGGCCGGCTCACGCTTGTGCTCGGTCGGCGGCTTCATGTCCGCGACGTCGGGCGGGAGCGGCGTCGTGGCTACCATGGCGACGAAGAACTCGCGGTCGCTCATGACCTTCAGCTTCTCGCGCTCGAGCCCGGCCGCGGCGAGCTGCTCGTCGGTGGCCTGGATGGCCGAGTTGCGGACGCCGCCGAGCGCCTTCTTCGCGGGCTCCGACATGATGGCCCAGAGCTTGTCGGCGTTCTTCTCCCGCGTGCCCTCGTAATAGAGCTGAAGCGCGGCCTCTGGGCTGTCGGTGCCCGCCGTGATTAACACAGCCGCGTCGACCGCGGCCGCGGCACCTGCGTCCGGGTCGGCAGCGACAGCGTCGCCAGGCGCGGAAGGTGCGGAAGGTGCGGCAGCGGCGTCGGCACCGACCGTCGCCACATCGGCGGCGACCGGGACCGAGGCGTCGGCCGAGAGCACAACGGCCACGTCCTGCTGACCTTCGGCCGCCACCGCGTCTTTCGACGGCTCGCTTGCCGGAGGTGCAGTGGGCGCGGGGGCGACCGCGGAGTCTGGCGCGGGCTGAGACTTGCTGCAGCCGATGACGAGGGCGCCACAGCAGGCGAGGAGGATGCGGACTGAACGAGGTGGACGCATGCGACTTGCTCCGGGCCCCACCCTGGGGCGACGGTCTGTCATATCCTGCTTGCCACACCTTGTCATACGGGTGGTCATCCAGGCGCCAGCCCACCACCACGCCCCCCCTGCCACCCCGGCACCCCGCCAGCCCGCCACCCCCGACCCTACGGAGCGCTGGCCCGGCTCGTGCGCTCACCCCGTGCCAAGGAGCCCGTTGCCGGGTCCGGGCAGACGCCCCGCAGCGACTGTGCTACCGACTTGCACATGGCCTTCTTCGACAACCTCATCGACGACACCGCCCGCGCCCTACGCACCGAAATCCGCCGCTTTGCCGAGCGCGAGATCCGCCCCCACGCGTTCGATTGGGAGGAGGCCGGCATCTTCCCACGCGAGCTCTATCCGACGGCCGCGGCTGCAGGCGCGCTCGGCGTCGGCTTCCCCGAAGAGTACGGCGGCTCGGGTGGCAACGCCCTGCACATGGTCATGGCCATCGAGGGCCTGATGCGCGGCGGCTCCACCGGTGTCGCGGTGGGCCTGACCTCGCTCGGCATCGCCCTGCCCCCGGTCTTCCAGTGGAAGGACAAATACCAGCTCGAGCGCTTCGCACGTCCCGCGCTCAGCGGCGAGAAGATCGCCTGCCTTGCCGTGACCGAACCCGGCACCGGCTCCGATGTGGCCGGCGTCTCCACACGTGCGGTGCGCGACGGCGACCACTACCTCGTCAACGGGGCCAAGATCTTCATCACGTCCGGCACCCGCGCCGACTTCATCACCACCCTCGTGAGGACCGGCGACGACCCACACGGCGGCCTGTCGTTCCTGATGCTCGAAAAGGACATGCCGGGTGTGCGTGTCTCACGCGCCCTGAAGAAGACCGGCTGGTGCGCCTCGGACACGGCCGAGCTGGCATTCGAGGACGTGCGTGTCCCGGTCGCCAATCGTATCGGCCCGGAGGGTTCCGCGTTCGTAACGCTCATGAAGAACTTCATGAACGAGCGACTGGCGCTTGCCGCCTATGGAGCCGCGACGGCCGAGCTGGCCCTCGAAGAGGCGACCGCGTGGGTGCGCGAACGTAAGGCCTTCGGGCGCCCCATCGCCGGCTTCCAGGTGACACGCCACAAGCTGGCCGACATGGCCTCGCGTGTGCTCGAAGCCAGGACCCTGGTCTACCAGACGGCACACGCGATTGCCCACAACGAGCCCGCCCTGCAAGAGGTCGCCATCGCCAAGAACCGGGCCGCCGAAGCCGCCCTCTACGTCACCTACGAGGCGGTGCAGCTCTTTGGCGGCATGGGCTACATGCGCGAGACCCTGGTGGAGCGGCTGGCGCGCGACGCACGCCTGCTCCCGATCGGCGGCGGTACCCAGGAGATCATGAAGGAGATCATCGCCAAGTCGATGGGTTTCTGAGCACGTGCGCGAACCTGTGCCAAGATGCTCTCTACCTTCGAGGCCGGCACCCTGGCATGCTGAAGGGGTGGAGGTCGCGAGATGAGGGAAGACGCCGTGTCCAATGCATTGACGCTGGTGAGCACGCTAGCCATCCTGGCCCTGACCGCTTGTGTCGACGGGCAACGCGCCAGGGTCTCGGACAGCGTCTCGACGGATACCCAGACCGGCGACACGGTCCTCGAAGGTGACACTGAAGTCACCGCAGATACGGTCGACACCGTGGCTGACACGTTCGTCGAGTCGGATGTGACCCAACCGGACACCGTCGCCGATACGGTCGGGCCCGACATCAGGGAGTGCCGGGGCAACGGCGATTGTGTTCCCGCGACCCCCAACGCATGTGTGCTCTACAGCTGCGTGAGCCAGGTCTGCAGGGAGACCGGTCTCAGCGAGACGCCCTGCTCGGACGGCAGCGTCTGCACCGTCAACGACTCCTGTCAGCAGGGTGTGTGTGTGCCCGGCGTAGAGCTGGACTGCGCGGGCTTTCACGATGACTGCTGGGTGGCCAAGAACAAGACCTGCGACCCCTCGATTGGCTGCGACGGCGTCGCCGAGACCCGCGGGACATCGTGTGACGACGATGTGGGCGAGGACCCGGGAACCTGCGTCAGCGGTTGGGAGATCCCCGACGATCGCTGTGACGGCAACGGCATGTGTGTCGACCAGGGCGCGAGGTTGCCAACGGGGATCCACCCGCTCGCCGGGAGTTGGCTCGTGGTCTTCGCCAACGCACCGACCGACGCCACTGGGACGACCTTCCGCGGATTCTTGAACCTCGGCAACGACGGGTCGCTGACGTTCACAAGTGCGGTGGCCACCTCGGTCGGGGTCCTCGACGAGCTGACCTCGAGCCCGGGAACCTTCTGCACATCTCTCAGCGGTCAGACCACCATCACGCTCGGCGACCATACCTTCATCGCCTACGCCGACAAGGGCTCCGAGATGATGACCCTCTATGGCCAAGGCGACGGCGACCCCGTCCATGGGATCGCAATCCGGCCCACCGGGTCCTCGATTGTGCCCACTGGAGAGTACCGTCTGGTGTCGACCGCACACTTCCTCGGCCGTTCGCCCCCACCGGTCATGACCTGGCAAGGCACCATCACCTTCGACGGCGGTTGCCTCACAGGTTCGGGCATCATCGCGACGAGCCCAGACCTCGGTGTCAGCCACAGCTATGTGGCCGACGGCAGCGACTGTTTCACCGGCTTCCAGGGCGGCCATCGTATCAACCTCGAGCTCATTGCCGACGGCGTCACCGACCCGGCCCAGAGAACACCTGTCAGGTGGACCGGCGGCATCGGTCCACGCGGCGACGTCATCGTCCTCACACGCGACGACGGCGCCATCCGCTATGGCATCCTCGTCCTCGTCCGTGACCGCACCGCCGGCCGCGCCAACCTCTCAGGCCCCTATGCGTTCGTGTCGATGCACGGCGGCATCGGGTCTCCCGACCCGGTCGGCGCACAGATCGTCCACCGGTTCGATGCCGGGGTCATCGGCTATCAAGCCGGCGCGATGGTCGACGGGGAGCTGTTCACGGGCGACGAGAACTCGGATGTAGGGCCTGGGTGGTGGTTCACGTCGGCCGTAGGTTCGCGTTATTCGCACCGCGTCGTGTTTGCGGGGCAGGTCCTCGAACACGTGGGCTGGGTCTCGGCCAATGACCGGTTCATCATGGGGTGGCGGAGCGCGACCTCGACGACCCCGAACATGCCGGGCCCGCTGAGCCTCATCCCCAGCGAGGGCTCGCTCTTCCTGGCCATTCAGCCGACCGACTACGCGGTGCCCGAGGTCGTCGGCCGCTGATGTCCGGGCCTCGGGCGGCGGTGTCCGAGCATGGGGTGACGGACACATTTGCGCATCGCGGTGCGCATCCTTTCCGGGCGATGCCCGTCTTCATGGATGACGCGACACCACGTCGCCACACTCCCGAGGAGCAAGACCATGTCCCAGTTGAACCCCGACGCCGTGCGCGTCGCAGTCCGCGACCAGTACGGCAAGATCGCCCGCGTAGGCGCGGCCGGACCGGGCTGCTGCGCCCCTGCCTCCAGTGCGGCGGCGACCCCACAGGCGACCAACCAGGCTACCGGCTGCTGCGGCCCGCAGAGCACGTCGCTCGGCTACAGCCCGGACGAGCTCGAGGCTATCCCCGAAGGCGCGGACCTCGGGCTCGGCTGCGGCAACCCCCACGCCATCGCCAGCCTGCGGGCGGGTGAGACGGTCGTCGACCTCGGCAGTGGCGCCGGCATCGACTGCTTCCTGGCAGCCCGCGCCGTCGGCCCGAGCGGCCGCGTCATCGGCGTCGACATGACGCCGGACATGGTGACCCGCGCCCGCTCCAACGCGCTGAGTGCCGGGGTGACCAACGTCGAGTTCCGGCTGGGAGAGATCGAGCACCTGCCGGTCGCCGACCAGAGCGTCGACGCCATCCTCTCGAACTGCGTCATCAACCTGTCGCCCGACAAAGCGCAGGTCTTCCGCGACGCCTTCCGGGTGCTCAAGCCGGGCGGTCGGCTCGCGATCTCCGACGTGGTGGCGTTGGCCGAGATCCCGGCCGCGCTGCAGGCTCAGGTCGACGCGCTCACGGGCTGCGTGTCCGGGGCGGCGCTGGTGAGCGACGTCAAGCGCCAGCTGGCCGAGGCGGGCTTCGAGGCCATCGCGGTGCGCACAAAGCCCGAGAGCCGGGCCTTCATCGCCGGGTGGTTGCCCGGCTCGGGCGCCGAGAACTTCGTCGCCTCGGCCACCATCGAGGCGAAGAAGCCAGGAGCCCGCTGATGGAGGGCGCGCACACCGAGGGTCGCGGGACCGGAGAAGGGCTCGACCGACTCGACTGGTCGGAGCTCGACGGGCGGATTCGACCCTGGGTTGCGCGCCGGGTCGGGCCGAGCGACATCGACGACGTCATGCAGGAAGTGTGGCTCCGAATGCTGCGCGGCATCCATCAGGTGCGCGGCACGGAGCGGCTCGGCTCATGGCTCTTCGGCGTCGCTCGCTCGGCCGTCTTCGACCACCTGCGGATGCGTCAGCGGCACCCGCTGGCCGGGCTCGAAGCCGAGGAGGCTGCACGCGAAGGCACACGGCCCGATGAGGTAGCGCCGGCCGTCGACGCGGCCGAGACACTTTCGGAGGCGATGGACGAACCTACTCGCCTGCTCTCGACGGCATTGGTCGCCTTCGTGGCGGCGTTGCCCAAAGACAGCCGCGACGCCCTGACCCTCACCGAGCTCGAGGGCCGGACCGGCAAAGAGGCGGCCGAGCTGCTCGGCCTATCGTTGCCCGCGCTCAAGTCCCGGGTGTTACGCGGCAAGCGGCGCCTCGAAGCCATGATCCACGCGTGTTGCGAGGTCGCCCTCGATGCGCGTGGTCATGTCATGGAGTGCACGCCGCGCCCCTTCCTGGAAGTCGCGCCGGACTGCTGCAAGCACTGAGCTCGTCGTCACCCCCTGGGCAATGCGAGCCGTGCGCCTGCCTCGAACCTGCCGTTGCCGGGTCGTCATTCGAGTGCATGGCGAGCCGTGCCTCCACATCGAACCCGGCCAACCCCAGAATCAGCGCCGAGTCACCATTGAGGGCAAACAAGCCTCGCCCCCAACTCGGGACGGCAACCGGTCTTACATCCGCAACCAGGGCTACGGCTGGCAGTAAATTGACTTTACATCCTGGCGCGCTGCCCAGCCCAATGTGGCCGTTCTGCGTGTCGCGACGCTGGCACTCGCCTTGCTCAGGACAACCTCGGACTCACCACCACCCGAGGTCCCCATGCGCATCGCCGTCCTGCTCGCCCTGCCCTTCCTCGCCTGCGCCGGCTCTGCCGAGCCGCGCTCGGGGACCTCGGCTCCCCTCGCCACGCCCGAAGTGCTCGCCACGCCCGAAGTGCCCAACACGCCTGAAACGCCGGCACCACACGAAGTTGCCCCGGTCGCACCTGCGTTCGTCGTCCATGAATGGGGCACCTTCACCTCCGTGATGGACAAGACCGGCGAGCCCCTGCCCGGCCTCCACATCGAAGAAGAGGGCCTGCCACCGTTCGTGCACGGTCGCTGCGACAGCGGGCCGGTCTGCCTCACCATCGGCGACAAGGACCTCGAGAACCTGCCTGAAGCGGCCACCCAGAAGCTCGAGACACCTGTCCTCTTCTTCTATTCGGACACCCCGAAGACCGTGCGTGTGACCGTCGACTTTCCTGACGGCATCATCAGCCAACACTTCCCACGCGCCTCGGCCTTCGCCCCGGCCGTCGGCGCCATGGACGGGATCCGCGACGGTGCCATGAGCTGGGAGGTCCAGCTCGACCCGACCATCCCACTCGACACCTTCCCGTGGGTCCCGACGGACGACATCTGGGCGCCTTCCCGCCTGGTCGCCGCGACCCCGCTGCGCGCCGGCGATGAACACGAACGTTTCATCTTCTACCGGGGCCTCGGTCGCTTCACGCCGCCCATGCGCATCACGACACAAGGCACGCAGGCCACCTTCCACAACGACTCCGCCGACACCATCGCGGCTGCATTCCACCTGCGCCTCGACCCCGACGGCAGCGGCCACTGGCAACGCCTGGGCGCCATCGCCCCGCATTCGACGACGACCTTCGAGACCTCCAAGTCTGGCGCGTCCGGCTCGTCTGGCTCCGACCCGCGGTCGGGCAACAACCACCTCGACGAGGCCCGCGCCGACCTGATCTCGGCCCTTACCGACTCGGGCCTCCGACCCGACGAGGCCCTCTCGATGGTCGACACCTGGAGCCACAGCTACTTCCAGAGCACGGGCGCGCGTGTGCTCTACATCGTCCCCTCGCGCTGGACCGACTCGTTGCTTCCTATTGCCATCGACCCGCCCCCCGACGAGCTCGTCCGGACGCTCGTCGGTCGCGTCGAGATCTTCTCCGACGCCGATGAGACCGCCCTCATGGAGCGCTTTGCTTCGGCCTGGAGCAAAGCGTCAGCCGCTCCTGAGGCGCTCGACGCCGCCTATCAACAGCTAGGTCGTTTTGCCGCACCCCACCTCTATCGTCTCGCCCAGGTCGCCGCGACCCGCAGCGACGTCGAAGGCCTCTCGGCCTGGTTGATGGGGCGCTACGATGAAGCCTGCATGGCGCGTTTCTGAAGCCCGCTCGGCGCTCTGCACTTCGGACTTGCCCAGATTGGCCTCGGTGATTCCTCGACCTGCTCCTCGGAACAAGGACTCCCGATGTCGACCGCTCGCCAGAACCGTCTCGACCGCCCCTTCGACGTTGTCCTCTTTGGCGCCACCGGCTTCACGGGTACCCTCGTCGCGCATGAGCTCGCCCGCCACTACGACCTCAAGTGGGCACTGGCGGGCCGCAACGCCTCGAAGCTCGAGGGCCTACGCGCCGACCTCGCCGCGAAACACCCGGGCAATGCGGCGCTCGTGTCCTTGCCGATCCTCGTCGCCGACAGCGCCGACAAGGCCCGCCTCGACGAGGTCGCGGCCAAGACCAGAGTCGTCTGCACGACCGTTGGCCCCTACGACCTGCTCGGCGAGCCGCTCGTCGCCGCCTGCGTCGACCACGGCACCGACTACTGCGACCTCACGGGCGAGACGCCGTTCATCCGGCGGATGGTCGACCGCTATCACGACCGCGCCGTGGCCAGCGGCGCGCGTATCGTCCACTGCTGCGGCTTTGACTCCATCCCTAGCGACATCGGCACCTTCGTCCTGCAGCGCGAAGCGTTGCGCCGCTTCGGGCGGCCGGCCGAGCGTGTCCGCTTCCACATGCGCAAAGCGACAGGCGGGTTCTCGGGCGGAACAGTCGCGAGCATGCTCAACATGGTCGAGCAGCTGAAAGACAAGGCCGTCCGTCGCATCGCCGCCGACCCGTACTCCCTCAACCCCGAGGGCCAGCGCTCGGGCCCTGACGGCCGCGATAGCATCAAACCAGAACGCGACACCACGACCGGCCGGTGGGTTGGCCCGTTCCTGATGGGCCCCGTCAACACACGTGTCGTGCGTCGCTCACACGCGCTGCGCGGCTTTCCGTGGGGCAAGGACTTCCGCTACGACGAGGTCATGAGCTTCGGTCGTGGCCCACGCGGCCTGGCACAGGCTATCGCCATGAGCAGCGGGCTCGTGGGCTTCATGGCTGCCCTCTCGGTACCCGCGCTCAAGGGCCTGCTCGAACGACGCGTCCTGCCGAAGCCAGGCGCAGGTCCGTCCGAAAAGACGATGCGCGACGGGTTCTTCCGGGCCGAGTTGATCGGCACCGCGGGCGACCACGAGATTCATGTCGAGGTGAACGGTCGTGGCGACCCGGGCTATGGAGCGACCTCGCGTATGCTCGCCGAGAGCGCGCTCGCGCTGGCTTTCGACACGACCGAAGGGACGTTGCCAGCCGGGGTCCTGACCCCGTCGACCGCACTTGGCGAGGCCCTGGTGGAGCGACTCGCGAAGACGGAGGTCACGTTCACCGTGAAGTGAGCCCGGCATCGACAGCGATGAGGTCAAGCTAGAGTCAGTGACCCAGCGCATGGGGCGAGCTCGGCTCCACCCCAGATGCGTTGGGTCCCCTCATTGCAACAAGATCAGGCGGCGCCGCCAGCCATCGCGACCTGCCCATGGTGGTCGCAGTGACCTTGATGCGGGTGATGCAGGTGGCCGGCGACGAGAAAGTCGACGTGGTCGCCGTGTGGGACCGCCTCGTGTCCGCAGCCTTCGCCGTGGACATGCTGCGCGTCGTGAGCCGCGCAGTCGTGACCGGGCCCGCAGTCGTCGGGGTTGGTGCGGTCGACCTCGAGGTGGTGCTCGTCGACGTGGTCGCCATGCACGTGGTGGAGGTGGCCGTCGTGGACGTAGTCGATGTGGCCAGCGTGAGCGATGGCGGTGTGCCCGCACTCGGGACCGTGGACGTGTTCGTCGTGGGCGTTGTGAAGGGTGCAGGTCGTCATGGTGAGCTCTCCAGGGGAATTGAGGGACTTGGGACGGACGGGGAATGGGAGTGCGCGGCGTGAGCGAGCGCGTTGTCGACGAGCTCGCGGACGTGTGTGTCGGCCAGCTGGTAGTAGATGTGTTTGCCTTCGCGCCGGCGGCTCACGAGGCCGACCTGACGCAGGAGCTTCAAGCGCTGCGACACGGTCGACAGGCCCGCGTCCTGCGAGTCGAGGAGCTCGCTCACGCATGCCTCGCCGCGTGCGAGCGTCAATACGAGCTTCAGCCTGAGCGGATCGGCGAGTGCCCGCAGGAGCTCGGCCGTGCGCTCGAGGAGGGCGACGTCAGGCGGCTCGGCCGGGCGCGGTGGATGCTGGTGGGGTGTAATCTTCATCACTTCAACACCTGATGAAGTGTCACGTCGATACGCCAGTGTCAAGGTCCCGGTGTTCTCAGGCACAGTCCCTCAATCCACCGTCTAAACTCCGCTCAAAGGAATGGTCTCGTCGACGCTCCTGCTCCGCGTCCGCTCGACTCTCCGACCGCACCCTTCAACGACTCTGCGTACTGCGGGTGAAGCCCCGGTGCGCATCGGTCAATCGGGCCTCTGCGCGTCCCATCGACCTCACCTCCGCAAGGGCGTCCGCCCAAGTACGCGCCTCCGCTCGGCCGTCGGCCTCAAAGAGCGGTTCCTCGTTTGGGTCTTCGTAAGGCACAAGCACATCCGCCGGGTGGATTGTAGTCTCGCTCAGGTTCGCCAGCCACGATGGCTATCTTGACGCTCAAGTCGCCCCGCTGCTCGGGGTTGATGCTCGTCCAGCTCGTACTGCCGGCGAGTTGTCTTGATGCTCAAGTTGTCTTGATGCTCAAGTTGTCTCGCTGTCCGGGTCGTTCAGTCGCCCGAGTTGTCACGCCGCTCAGGGGGCATGATGCTCAATTGACCAGCCACCTGTAGCTGTTTTGTCACTCTCAGGTTGGCACCCTCGGGTCGCTCGGTGCAATCCCTCGGTTGCAGCGCAGGTCACGAGGGGCGCCGTCCATTGACCCTCGTCGGCGCTATGGAGTAGAGGCCTCACAGGAGGTTGTCTTGACTGCTACACCGTTTCGGATCGCGCTCCTCGTCTTCCTGCTTATGCTCGGGGTTGGCATCGCCGTTCTTTTTGCGGCTGATGCATTTCCTCATGGGGTGGATACGCCTCGCGAACAAGGTCAGTTTGCGGGCAAGACCGTGGGACTGATCGCGCTCTTTTCGGGCGTTGTCGCTTGGTGGGTCGTACGGTCACGAGCTGCTGGTCGTCGCTGACGAGCAGAACGACCCAATTGGGGTGGGCTGCTGCAGGAAAGCTCCGCGCGCGTCTGCCAGGAGAGTGTCAGAAACTCTGTGTGAGTGCGGCATAGGTGGGCATACGGCCTTCGAAGAGCGTCCGTGACCGCCGAGATGAGCTCGGTGCAAAAGCGTTCGCGAAGGTGGACCTGGATGTCGCGCATCTGGGGCGTGCACCCGCTCGAACAAGCAGCCTCCCAAAGAGTGGAGCCGGATGTCCGGCGCGTGGACTCGCCTGCTCGCCGACCACGTCAAGGCGTGACTTCCGACGCTGCGCCTGACGGTCGCAGCTGCCCCTACTGGATCGGCAGCGGTAGGATCCCCTGCAGGTACTCCAGGCTCTCGGGCTCGAAGAAGCTCGGCCCCTGACCGTCCACCTCGCCGCGCTCCTCGAAGGTGCGAAAGGTGCCCGAGTCCATGAGCCAGCCGGGGTTGTCCCCGACATTGTGGAACTGCCCATCGACGTCCGCGAGCCCGAGGCTGTGGCCGACCTCGTGTGAGACGGTCGAGCCGACGAGATTGCCATAGACCCGCACCGCTTCACGGATGTCGACCGCGCGTTGGCCGCCCGCATCCATCTCGCCGCGCTCGGCCGGCTTGCCATTCAGGGCCGGGGCGACCGGTCCGAAGATGTCGTCGAAGCGCTGAGACGACAGCGGATTGTCCCCGAGACGGGCCGAGAGGTTCATGAACTCGGCCGGGAAGATGCCGCCGTAAGCCGAGTAGCCCTCGGCCTGGGTGTCGGCGTTGTAGCCACCGATGATGTCGTTGAAGCGCAGGTTGCCGACGTCCTTGCCGGTCGTGTTGTCGAGGCCGAAGAGCCCGGTGCCGTTAGGGTCGCGCCCAGCGATCTCCACGACGCCGAACTCCGCGTACTCGGTAGGTTCGTCCCAGGTGAACTCGATGTGGACGCCCTGGTAGTCGCGCACACACACATCGAGGATTCGGGCCTTTACGGCGTCCTTCTCGGCGAGCAGGCCGAACTCGATGAGTGCGTCGTCGAAGCCCGGCAGCTCACGCAGATAGACGACCTGCTTCTGGGGCAGGACCTGGAAGGTGAACGGCATGCTGTCACCCTTCACCAGGTCGGGCCCGAGGAAGAGCCAGGGCGAGATGGTGCCCTCGAAGGTGCCCGCGATGAGCCCGAGCCCGGTGAGCTGCCCATTGCCGTCGCGCCCGACGCGGAGCACGGTCGAGACGAGCTGGTTGTCGAGCTGGATGTCCGGCACGAGGGTCAAAGCCCGGGGCCCGGTGAGCTCGATCTGCCCGCCGACAGCCGGCCTGAAAGTCCCATCGAGGACCAGCACCATCGCCGCCTGCAGGAGCCCATCCGCCGCGAGAAACCCCCGGCCTCGGACCCGGATCCACTGCCCTCGCGACGCGGCCTGCGGGGTCACCTCGTCGATGCGCGGTGGTGCCAGCGGCAGGTCGACGGCGACCGGCTCGGACACGGTCGTGATACCGACACGGCTGCTGTTGATGACACGCATGGTGCCGGTGAAGCGCCCCGGCAGGATGCCGAGCACGTCGGGGGTGAGCACGAAGTCGACGGTGTCGCGTTCGTCGCCGGACGGGATGGCCGGGACCTGGAGCCCTTGCACCTCGACCACCCGGGCGGGCGCGGTGGTGACGATGCTGCCGCTGAGCTCGACCAGCGTAACCCCTTCGGTTGGAAAGAGGAATTGACGTCCCGACAACGTCACTACCTCACCGACGTAGAGTTGCTCGGGAGCCACCGAGACGAGCTCGGGGGTGATGGTCTGCGACACCGTGAGGTCGAAGTCGCGGCCCTGGGACTCGGGCTCGCCGAGCGTTCCGTTGGCGTCGCGAGCGCGGCGCGTAACAGTCAAACGCCCTGCCAGTCGCGCGAGATCGGTGCCCGGCGGGATGAGCGCCTGCTGCAGGTCGCCGACGATGGTGACGACGACCGTCTCGTCGTCCAAACGCTCGGCCGGCGCGCTCACGACGAAGGGCACACCCGCGAGCAGCCCGTCGAGCTGGAGCGTCAGCTCGGCCGCTTCGGGCAGGACGAACCCCGACCCTCGCACGACGAGGCGCGACCCTGGCACGAGTGTCTGCGGGCCGACTGACGCGACGGTCAGCTCGGGCAGGATCTGCCCACCCGTGCGTGTCTCTTCACAACCCGAACCGACACCCAGCATCAGCGCGAGCGCCAAGGCGCACGCGGCAACACTCTCACTCACCCGTCTGGTCGAACCGATGGCGTTCATGGACGGACCCTAGCAGAACCGCTTTGCGACGTCAGGTCCCACGGACGGCTGGGCCACCCGTGGTCACGGGTCGCAACACAACCGAGGTGCGGCCTCAGCTACGCCGCGCACGCGCCTTCTTGTCGCTGCGAACGGCATCGGCGCTGCGCCCGACGAGCTCCCGCGCGTGCTCACGTGTGGTCTTCGTGATCTCCACGCCGCCCAACATCCGCGCCACTTCATCGACACGCTCGTCGCCGCCGAGCCGCACGACGTGGGTCAGCGTGCGCTCACCATCGGCGACCTTCATCACCTTCAAGTGGGTTCGCCCGCGCGCCGCGATCTGAGGCAGGTGGGTGATACACAGCACCTGGCGTTCGGCCCCTATCTCTTCGAGTTTCTTGCCGATCATGTCACCGACGGCGCCACCCGTGCCGGAGTCGACCTCGTCGAAGATACAGGTCTCGACCGGGTCGACGTGCATCAGGACCCGCTTCAGCGCCAGCAGCACACGCGCCAGCTCTCCACCCGAGGCCGACTTGTGCAGGGGCAAGAACCCCTCGCCGCGGTTGGTCTGGATGTGGATCTCGCCGCGTTCGAAGCCCTCGCTCGACAGCTCGGTCGCCTCCTGCAGCTCGAAGCGGATCGCCGCCCCGCCCATCGCGAGGCTCTGCAGCTCGGTCCCGACGCGGGCCTCGAGGTCGGCCTTGGCCTTGAGTCGCGCGGCCGACAAGAGCCGCCCCAGCTCGACCGCGCGGGTATGGCGTTTGTCGAGCTCACGCTCGCCTTCTTTGACCTCGAGCTCGAGCGACTCGAAGCCCGAGAGCTCCTCACGCAGGGCCTCACGTGAAGCGATGACCGCCTCGAGGATTCCGCCATGCTTCTTCTTGATACGCTTCAACTGGTCGAGCCGCTCGCTCACGGCGTCGAGCCGCCGCGGGTCGGAGTCGACCCCATCGCCGTAGTCTTTGATCTCGGCCGCGATGTCGCTCAGCTCGATTCGCGCGCTCTCGAGCCGTGCAGCCAGCGTCGTGAGCCCGGTGTCGTACGCCTTCAACCGGTCGAGCTGGCGCTGCGCCACGACCAGCCGCTCGTTGGCCGAGCCCTGGCTCGCCGACACGCCGACGAGCGATGCGACCTCGTGTGCGCCGCTGGCGAGGCGATCCGCGTGCGACAGCTTGACACGCTCGCCCTCGAGCGACTCGTCCTCGCCGACCTTCGGGTCGACCTCGTCGAGCTCGGTGAGCTGGAATCGCACGAAGGCCTCACGGCTCGCGCGCGCGGTCTCACGGCGGCCGAGCTCGGTGAGCTTACGGCGCTGGCTCTCGACCTCACCAAAGGCGGCGAGGAAACGTTGGCGCTCGGGCAGGAGACCACCGAAGCGGTCGAGGATCTCCAGGTGGGACCCGGGGTCGAGGAGCTGGGTGTGCTGGTGCTGGCTCGACACATCGACGAGGCCACGCGTGACCTCGGCCAACGTGGCGATCGTGACCTGCCGCCCATTGACGTAGGCCCGGGCCTTGCCCGGCGCAACCAGCCGCCGCACGAGCAGCCCATCCGGGTCGTCCCTGTCGAGCAGGTCGAGCGCCGCGAGCCGGACTTTTGCCGGCGAGTCCGCAGCGAGCCTGAACGAAGCTTCGACCTCTGCTCGCTCCTTGCCGCGGCGAATCAACTCGACCTCGGCGCGGTCGCCGAGCACGAGCGAGAGCGCCTCGATGATGATGGACTTGCCGGCCCCCGTCTCGCCCGTGAGCACGTTGAGCCCGTCGGACAGCTCGAGGGTCGTGTCTTCGATGATGGCGAGGTCGTGGATGGTGAGGCTGACTAGCACGCGCCGCCTATAGCAACGGCCGCCCGCGGCGGGAAGGGCCTTGGCGCTCCCCTCCCCACGCCAGCGCCAACGCCAACGCCTGCGCCCACGCCCACGCCCACGCCCGCGCCCACGCACACGCCAACGCCCACGCCCACGCCCGCGCCCACGCCCGCGCCCACGCCCGCGCCCACGCCTGCGCCCACGCCCGCGCCCACGCCTGCGCCCACGCCAACGCCCGCCCCATAGCCAACCGCCGCGAGCTGTGCTTAGAACGACCCCATGAGCACAACGCCCGAGACCGGTTTCCTCCAGCGCCCCGACGGTACCCGCCTCTTCTGGCGTTTCGCCCGCCCCGCGGCCCCCAAGGCGCTCGTCGTCATCTCGCACGGCCTGGCCGAACACTCCGGCCGCTACGAGCACGTCATGCAGCGCCTGCTCGCGGGTGGCTACGCCGTCCTGAGCGTCGACCATCGTGGACACGGCCAGTCGTCAGGCAAACGAGTCTTCGTGCAGCGCTTCAGCGAGTACAGCGACGACCTGCAGGCCATCGTCGCCATGGGCTCGGCCAAGCTCGCGGGCGCGTCCGCGGCGCCTATCAAGGTCGCCCTGCTCGGCCACTCCATGGGCGGCCTCATCTGTATCCAGCACCTGCTCGACCACCCGGGCGCCGTGCAAGCCGCCGTGCTGACGGGCCCGGGACTCGGCGTCGCGGTCGTGGTCCCGAAGTGGAAAGACGCACTCGGCCGGATCATGTCGAAGGTGTGGCCATCGCTCGCGATCCCGACGGGCATCAGCGCCTCGCTCGTGTCTCGCGACCCGGCCGTGGTGAAGGCCTACGAGACCGACCCGATGGTGACCAAGAACGCCACCGCTCGCTGGTACACCGAGTTCCTCGACGCCCAGACCAACGCGCTGGCCCACGCGCAGGCCATCCGCATTCCGGTCCTCCACATGCTCGGCGGCAAGGACGGCCTCGTCTCCGTGCCCGCGCAGGAGGTGTGGTTCAAGGGGCTCGGCTCGCCGGACAAGACGCTCCTGCCCTATCCCGAGCTCTTCCACGAAATCCTGAACGAGCCCGAGAAGAACGTGGTCATGGACGACCTCGTCAGGTGGCTCGACGCGCGCCTCGCCTGAGGCCGCGCACCAACGCCGTTCCCAGGCCCACCAGCATCCACGCGCCGGCCCCAGACAACCCGCCCGCGCCGCAACACCCGTCGTCTCGCCGCGCCCCGTCCGCTTCGGCCTCGCTCACGTCGCCCATGTCCGCAGCTTCGACGACGTCGGCCACCTCGGGCCCCGGCTCGGGCTCGACGGGTGTGGGGACGTCGTAGCTCGAGCAGTACCCCTCGCGGTCATCGGGCGACAGGCTTCGCCCCTGACACTCCCCGGGCGACGCTTTGGCCTGCATCGTGGCCCCATCTGCCAAGCTGTGGTCGAGCCCAAAGAAGTGCCCGAGCTCGTGGGTGAGCGTCATCCACAAATCGTAACGTTCAGCATCACAGCTCTCACTCGCCGAGAAGTCGAAGCCTCCGAGGTTGACCGCGATGTCCGCGTCCACCATCCGCCCCGACTGCACACGATAGATGAGGATGGTGCGCGCCAGCTCCGTCGCCGAGAACCGCTGGTTCCATACCGCGACGTCGTCGATCCAAACCACCGAGCTCTGGGCGTCCTCGGCATCCAGCACCGTCGCCCCGACCTCCCGAATCGTCACGACCGGTCCGTCGCAATCGAGCTCCGCCCACTGAGCAACCCCCCAGTCCAGGGCCGCACGCGTCGCGCCTCGATCCAAGGCACCGGGCGGCGGGCTCAGAGCGATCACCACGTCCGGCTCGGTCCAACGCAGGACCGCACCGCTCTCGGAGCGGTAGGCCACCCATGCGAAGGCCGCCGGCGCCGCCACGAGCCCCGCCACCGTCCCCCACCACCATCTTCGAAACGTCACCACGGGTTGCATTGTCGACAGGATGGCCCCACGAATCCAGCCCTGTCTCGCCCCATCTTCACCGGGGTCCTGGAATAGGGGTCGGGACATTTCGTATTTCATTTTACGCCCGCCTCTGGTGCGGCCCCCAGCTCCTCCGCCCCCAAAGGCCGTGCATGCCCGCCTCCGCCCGACGCCACGCCGCCCGCCTCGCCCTGGCCTTGACCCTCGCCTGGTCCGCCTCGGCCCGCGCCGAGCCCACCCCACGCGACATCGCCGAGTCCGCGCTCGGCGGCGATCGCCTGGGCTTCGGCGCCGGCAGCGCTACGCTCGGCATGGAGCTGCGCGACAAAGCGGGGCGCCTCATCTCACGCAAGCTCGAAGCCCGCTCGGCCATCGCCGACGGCACACGCAAGATGCGCCTCTCCTTTCTCGAGCCCATCGACCAGCGCGGCATCGAGTACCTGCTCGTCGAGAAACGCGGCGCGCCTCCGCTCCAGTACCTCTGGCTTCCCAAGAGCGCCGAGCTGCGCCGCGTCACCCCGGACGATCGCGAAGGGCGGCTTGGCGGCTCGGACTTCTCATTCGCCGACTTCGAGAAACGCGACTTCGACAACGCCGAGATCGCCGGCCTGCCCGACGAGAACCTCGGCGGCCAGCCCTGCTACCGACTCGCCATCACCCCGAAGCCCGGCACCCGGGCGCCCGGCGGGTTCTCGCGGGTGACCGCCTGGATCCTGAAAGACGGTCTCCTCCCCGTGCGACTCGACTTCGAGCGCCAGACCACAAACGGGCTCGCTGCAGTCCGCCGACTGGAGGTCAAACGCGTCGCGCGTATCGGCCCCGACAAGCGCCTCGTCCCCTCGCGTCTCGTCATGACCGACCTCGTCCAGTCGACCCAGACGACCCTGGACATCACTGCCCAGAACCCGGACGCGCGTTTCCCCGACGCCATCTTCCAGCCCGAGTCACTCGGACGCTGACGACGCTCGGACACTACGCGCGCAACCTCAGTTCACGGTGCGCCGCATCTCCTTCTCCGTCCTGATCTCCAGCCCATCGAGCTCGGCCGCGAGCTCCTCCGGGTCGGCGTGCAGCTCCCCCTCACCCTCGTTCTCGTCGACCCGATAGGCCCAGTTGTCGGAGTAGAGTCCTTCCTGTGTATCCGGCAGCTCACGCGGCCCGGTCCTCACCTCGGAAGCCTCACCGGCGGTCGAGATCGGCGCATCGTCGTCACCCCCATGCCCGGGCTTCGGCGGCTGGGTCTTGGTGGCCTCGTAGTCCTCAGTCGTCGACGCATTGGACTTGCGCATGATCGAGCTCCCGGCAGGCGCGGGGTGTGGTGCGCCTGTCATACGAAGAGAGTGAAGCGCCTCGCCCGCACTGGCAAGGACAGAGGGCCAAACAAATGCCGAAAGGTCTGGCCCGGGAGGCTCGGCGGACATGCGCCTTCTCTTCGAGCCCAACACCCGAGTCCGTCCGAAAACCTCGGCAAAACTTCCCGATCCGTTCAGCATCCTTTACCGGAAAAACTGTCCGAACTTCGCCCGCAAGATCCAAAAAGCCTATACTTTTCAGACACCTAAAGCCGGCCGGCGTTTTGGCCCGACCTTTGCTCACTCGCCCACGTGCCCCCCCAGGTGGCTCCGCCATCCGCCCCAATCGGATGGAAGAGCCGTTCACCCACCCAACCGTCCAAAAGCGGGGAAGAAACGTGTTTACGAGAACTACCGGTCTCATCGTCGGGCTGTGCGCAACGCTCACAGCCTTCCACTCATCCACAGCGAACGCCCAGGCCTCACCCAATGACCTCGTCTTTGGCACGGACGAGTCGGTCCCCTTCGCGACGCTTCTCCAGATCCTCGGCGTCGTCCCCGGCGTGAACACCACGGTCACCGTCTCCGCCGCCGCCGCCGGCCCATGGGCCGCCTCTGCGGATCTCACCGGAGACGGCCGCCTGACCTGCCGCACCGACAACAACAACCTCGTCTTCGAAGCAGGCCAGGGCCCGGCCGCCTCCGCCACCTGCCACGCTCGCGCCTGCACCGTCACACTTGGCCTCATCACGATCTGCCAGCAGACGACCTACCCCCTGCGCTCCGTCGCTTGCGAAGCCGGCAACGACGCCATCGACCGCGGCTGCACCAGCGCCGCCCCGGCCTGCGATGACGCCGCCGAGCCGACCTGCGTCGGCTGCACGGACGACACCCACTGCGGCGCCGCCTCTGGCTTTGTCGCAGCCACCGTCGGCCAGGTCGTGCGGGTCACCGACGACCTCCTGCGCAACCTCCTCGGCGTCAGCGCCACGGCCCTCCTGACGGACGTCCAGGTCAGCGCCGACGTCAACGGCCCGTTCACCGACGAAGCCCTCGTCGGCAGCGACGTCGCCTGCACCGTGACCACCGACGACCGCGTCGAAGTCGTCGCCGGCGCCAACGCCGATGCCCAGGTCCACACCTGCTATGTGCGCGCGTGTGTCCCCCTGCTCGGCATCTGCACGACCGCCCCGCTCGACATCCTAGTCGACCTCTGTCTCGTCGGCGGCACCTGCAACCCGGTCGCCACCTGCGACACCGCGACCCACGCGTGTGTCGCCTGTCGCGACGACCGCGGCCCCGGCCTCATCGACTCCGGCTGCAACTCGGGCTCGCCGTCCTGCCACGTCGACGAAAGCGGTGCATCATGTGTGGCCTGCGCCGCCGACGCCGACTGCGAAGCGAGCCTGCTTTCGACGCTCCTCGGCCCAGGCCAACAGGTCACGGTCGGACTCGCCGAGGTCCTCGAATTCCTGCGCCTTTCGACCGCGCTCCTGCCGTCCAATGTCGCGGTATCCTCACGCCTCGACACCCCGTTCAGCGACGAAGCTGTCCTCGGTGCCGACGTCGCGGTCGCCAACTGCGCGGTCGGCGCCAACGGCGACATCACCATCACGGCCAACGCGGTCGAAGCCCAGGTCACCTGCTATATCCAGGTGTGCACGACGCTGCTCGGCCAGACCGTCGAGACCTGCGTCACCGCCCCACTCGATGTCGACGTGAACGCGTGTGTGCTCTCCAATACCTGCAATATCGCCCCGGTGTGCCTCGACGACTCGACCTGCGCCTCATGCGCGGACACTGCCTCCGCAGGCTCCATCGACCGCGGCTGCGACGGCGACGTTCCCGCCTGCGACGGCGGCTCGTGCGTCGAGTGCCTCGAGGACGCCGACTGCACGCCGCGTTTCCCGCTGCTCGACCTCGACCTCGGCGAGACCGGCCTCATCGACCGCGACCTCGTCCTCGCCTCGCTGGGCCTCGCCGCAAATGCGCTCATCGACTCGTTGAATGTGTCGGCCACCCTGACCGGCCCCTTCTCCGAGTCGGCCCTTCTGGATGTCGAAGCCGACCTCGCCCAATGCGAAATCGACCTCGATGGCAATATCCGCGTCATCTCCACCACCGAGGTCTACGGCCAGGTCACCTGCTACGTCCAGGCTTGTGTGGACATCGGTGGATTGCTCACGAACTGCCTCGTGGCTCCAATCGAGATCAACGTCGACCCATGTGCCACCCATGGCAATTGCCGACCGCCGATCTGCGGCGCAGACAACCGCTGCGTCACTTGCGACGACACCGTCTCTGGCGGAATCGACGCCGGATGTGACGAGGTCCTGCCGGCGTGCCATGTCGGCTCCGGCACAACCGGCGCCGGCGAGTGTGTCGAGTGCACGCTCGACGCCGATTGTGATGGCGATCAGGTCTGCGATCCCACCACCAACACATGCGTGGTCTGCGAGGACACGGTCTCCGGTGGAGTCGACGAGGGCTGCGACGAGGTCCTGCCGGCGTGCCATGTCGGCTCCGGCACAACCGGCGCGGGCGAGTGTGTCGAGTGCACGCTCGACGCCGATTGTGATGGCGATCAGGTCTGCAACCCCACGACGAACACCTGTGTCGATTGCCTCGACACGGGGAGCGAGGTCGATGCGGGCTGCACTCCCGAGCAGCCGCTCTGCGAGGGCTCGGGTGATGACTCGATTTGCACCACCTGCATCGACGACACCGTCGGCGATGTCGATTCCGGGTGCGGCCTCGAGGCTCCCGCATGCGACGAGACCGCTACCGCGGCCCGCTGCGAAGAGTGCACGGTCGACCCCGATTGTGAGGATGGCCTGGTGTGCGATTCATCGAATCACTGCGTCGAGTGTGCCGACGGTGTCCGCGGGAACTGTGGCCCGGTCAATGCGCCACCTGTCGCCTTCGATGATGCAGCGCTGACTCCTGAAGACACAAGGGTTCTCATCGTCGTGGCCACCAACGATACCGACTCCGACGGCCAGGCCCTGACACCTCGTGCCATCTCTGCGCAACCGCTCTTTGGCGCGGCCTCCATGCTGACCGATGGAACCGTCCTCTATGTGCCGATGGACGACTTTTTCGGCCTCGACTTCTTCAGCTACGAGGTCTGCGACGAGCTCGGTGCGTGCGATGTCGGTACCGTTCGGGTCGAGGTCACTCCGGTCAATGACGCCCCCAACGCCTTCGATGACTTCGCTCAGACCCCGGCCGAAACCACCGTCGCAGTCGACGTCCTCGACAATGATGTCGACCGCGACGGCGATAGCCTCGTCGTGACACAGCTCCTCGTCGCGAACGGCTCCGGCACCGCGACCATCGACGACGACGGCAATGTCGAGTTCGCACCTGCCAGCGCGGATCCGGATACCACCGTGTCTATCACCTACATGGCCTGCGACCCGGAAATGGCCTGCGAGAGTGCACTGCTCACCATCATCGTCGGTGAGGGCCAGGCGCCTCAGATGCCGAACGTCAACGACGACGCGGCCGAGACCACGTCGGGTGTGCGCGTCGCCATCGATGTCCTCGCGAACGACGTCGGCCCCGCCGGACTCGGTCTGATGGTGGCCACGTGGAGCAACGGCGCCCACGGCTTTGTGGCTCTCGACGCGCAGGGCTTGTCCTATGTGCCAGCGCTCGGCTTCACCGGCGAGGACACCTTCCGATACGCCGCTTGCACGGCCGATGGCCGATGCGGCGCCGCAACCGTCACTGTCTCGGTTGGAGCAGGCCTCAATGCCCCGCCGCTGGCATTCGCCGACCTCGTCACGACGCTGGTCGACACCGCCGTCGATTTCGACCCGACCAGCAACGACATCGACCCCGAAGGTGGCGACCTCACGGTCACATTCGTGTCCATGCCGGAGTTCGGCAGCACCGAACCGGGCGATGGCAATCTCGTCACCTACACACCTTCGGCAGCCTATGTCGGCGAGGACATCTTCGCAGTCGAGATCGCCGACCCGGAGGGCCTGACCGCGACAAGCACGGTGCGTGTGATCGTCCTCGAGAGTGCCAACACGGCTCCCGTCGCAGTCGATGATACGCTCGTCCTCGAGCTCGGCGCCGAGGGCATTCTCGATGTACTGGCGAACGACTCGGACCCCGACTCCGACCCGCTCACCATCGTGGAGGTTCAGCAACCGTCGAACGGCACCGCCCTCTTCGTCGCGGGTGAGCTCCCCGAAGACGCCGACGCGCAGCTCCTCGTCGTGCGGATGAACGATGGCTTCGTCGGTCGCGACTCGTTCGCCTACCGTATCAGCGATGGCCGCGGTGGCTTCGCGTTGGCGCGGGTGGACATCACGGTGGTCGAGCCGTCCAACACCACGCCGATTGTCGCCGATGACGACGTCGAGCTCGACGAGGACACCGTCGTCGATATCGATGTACTCGCCAACGACAGCGACCCGGATGGTGATGCCCTGACGATCTCGAGCTTCGCCGTCCTCCCGCAGAATGGTTCGGTCCAGGTCGTCGGCAGCGGGCTCGCGCGTTATGTCCCGGCGGCGAACTACTTCGGCGAGGACAACTTCGTCTACGTCGCCTGTGACGCCCGCGGAGAGTGCGCCGAAGGTGACGTCCTCGTGACGGTTCTTCCGGTCAACGACGCCCCCGTGGCGGTCGACGATGGTGCGCGTGTCAACCCTGGCTCATCCACCTCCATCACCGTCCTTGGCAATGACACGGACCCCGACGGCGACGCCCTGACACTCACCGCGATAGTCCTGCAGCCGCTCGAGGACCAGGGCGGCGCGTCAATCGACCGCGACCTCCTGGTGTACTCGGCCCCACGCGGATTCCGCGGCCAGGTGACGGTGAGATACGAGGTGTGTGACCCGTCCGGCGCTTGCGACGAAGCCGATGTCACGATCGAGGTCGACACGGGGAATGTCGGCACTCCGAATGCCATGGCTGACACCGCCTCGCTCGAACAAGACACGTCGGTCCTCGTCGACGTCCTGGCCAACGACAGCCATGCGACCGTGGGAGTGACCCTGACCCTCGGTGCCTTCACGGTTCCGACCAATGGCGCAGTCGTCCGCATTGGAAGTGCCCTCCGGTACACACCCTCGGCTGGGTTTGTGGGGCTCGACGTCTTCTATTACGACGCCTGCGACTCGATGCAGCAATGTGCCACCGCGAGCGTCACGCTCACCGTCACCGCGACCGTCCCGACCGAGACGAACCGGGCCCCGGAAGCGAACGACGACATGTTCGTGGTCATGCCTGACAGCACGACCGTCCTCGACGTCCTCGCCAACGACACCGATGCCGATGGCGATGTGCTGCGGATTACCCGTGTCCGCATCACGAACGACGCGCCTCTGGGCACTGTCACTCTCGAGGAGAATGGCGATATCCGCTACCAGGCCGGTGCGGACCTCGTCGGTGAAGACCTGCTCGAGTACACGGTGTGCGACGTGCACGACGCATGCAACACCGGCACGGCGACTGTCGGTATCCTGAGCGAGCCCAAGCAGATGCGCGTGACCGGCGGACCGACCTGTACCGGCGGTGGCATTCAAGACTTCGCACTCGTGGGGCTGGCCCTCATGCTGGTCGGCATGCTCCGCCGCCGCAGCCACCGCGTCTGATTCAGCGACTGTTCTCGCCCGGCCTCGTGAACGCGAGGCTGGGTGAGGCGCCACCGCCAACGCCCTGTTCGCACGCACGAGATCATATGCCCCTTCGCTTTTGACGTCGCTCGCGCACGCTACGGCCCGCTCCGCCGCTGGCCTGCGACGTGGCGAGCAGACATTTCCCCTGGCGCCTGGACATCGGTGTCTCGCTGCTCCGACATGACCTCGACCGATATTCGCGTGACGGCCGTCATCGCTCGAGGTCATGTCGACCCTTTTCTCCACTCGTGCTCCCGCGACGACGGCTCCCACTGCGAGGGCATGACCGCGGCAAGCGGTCGAGGCCTCGTTGCGGGTCCGCAAGCTCCCTGTTTCGCCAATATGCCATTCATCAAGAGAACGCTCCATGAAGACCACCTCACTACTCACCGCATCTCTTGCCACCTCGGTGCTCGGTCTCGTCCCCTCGACGAGCGTCAGGGCGCAGGAGGACCCAGACCGCAGCTTCGCTATCGAACAGTTCGAGCCCCTGCCCGGCCTTGGAACGAACATCCTGAACATCGGCCGCTCCGACGTGACGCGGCACCTGACCCCGTCGTTCGGGCTCGTCTTCCACTACCAGGACGACCCCCTGAATCTGGTCTTTGCCGAAGACCCGGAGCAGATAGAGCGGCGCATCGTCGACTACGTCCTGAAGGGCGAGGTCTGGTTTGGTCTCGGGCTCTTCGACGTCATCGACATCGGCTTTGTGATGCCGCTGATTCTGGCTCAGAGTGCCACCGACCTGGATTTCGATTCCGAGACACCGCAGGAGTTCAACTCGTTCACCACGGGTGACCTGCGGATCGTGCCCAAGGTCAGGATCCTCGATTCTCGCGACTTCGGCGGCTTTGGCCTGGCACTCATGGCTCCAATCCACCTGCCCACAGGCGATTCCGGAAGCTACCACTCGGAGGGCAGTGTGCGCATCGAGCCGCGGCTCGTCCTCGAGTATCAGACGCGCGGTGGCTTCTCGGTGAGCGCCAATCTCGGGTTCATGGCGCGTAGCCGGCAGCAGGTCCTGAACTTCATCAATACCAACGCCCTTCGCTGGGGCCTGGGCGTCGAAATCCCGCTGGTCGAGGACCACCTCGCCCTCATCGGCGTCGCTTACGGTGCGGTCGGGGTCGGCGAGGAGGTCGACATCAGCGCAAACAATACGGCGCCGGCCGAGGCACTCGGCGGAATCCAGTTCTGGTTCGACGACAACTGGGGTGGCAACGTCGCCGCCGGCGCGGGCCTGACCTCAGGCGTAGGGTCGCCGGACTTCCGAGCGGCGCTCTCCATCGGGTACAGCGCGGTCGACCGGAAGCGGGACACAGACGGCGACGGCCTCCTCGACCCCGACGACAAGTGCCCGCTCGACCCGGAGGACTACGACGGATTCGAGGACAGCGATGGCTGCCCCGAACCCGATAATGACGGCGACGGGGTGCTCGATGTGACCGATGGGGCTGACGACGGATCGGGGTTTGGCAGATGCCGCGACACCGCCGAGGACGTCGACGGTTTCGAAGACGCGGATGGCTGCCCCGACCTGGACAATGACGCTGACGGCATCCCAGACGCGACCGACGGCATTCTCGACGCATCCGGATTCGGTGCCTGCCGCAATGCGCCCGAAGACAAGGACGGCTTCGAAGACGGGGACGGTTGCCCCGACGTCGACAACGACGGCGACGGCATTCTCGATGTCGCCGACGGCCCCGCCGACAACGCCGGCTTCGGGACCTGCCGCGACCAACCCGAGACGATCAACGAGTGGGAGGACGAGGATGGATGCCCCGACGAGAAGCCCAGGGCAATCCTGACCGAAACGGCCATCAAGATCCTCGAGCGTGTCTATTTCGACTTCAACAAAGCCACCCTGCAGGACCGCAGCTACCCCCTGCTCGATGTCGTCGCCAGCATCCTGAACGACAACCCGAATATCACTCTCGTGCGTGTCGAAGGCCACACCGACCGCATCGGCACCCGCGCCTACAACCTCGGATTGTCGGACCGGCGCGCCAAAGCTGTCACAAAATACCTAGTGAGCAAGGGTGTCACGGCAAGCCGCTTCATCGCCAAGGGATATGGCTTCGACTTCCCGATCGACACGAATGACACCGAGGAAGGCCGCGACCAGAATCGCCGTGTCGAGTTCAACATCCTCGAGATCGACGGCAAGCCCATCCAGAATCAGGTGATTCGCACCAAAGCAACCAAGTGAGCCCAGGGGAGGTGTGACATGACCACGAAGCGCAAACGAAAGCCCAGGACCGCCGTCCAGGCCGTGCCGAGCCTGGCACCCGAAGCCTCTCCGGATGCCCGGGCGGAACGAACGACCGTGCCCACGACGACCCTCGAAGTGACACCGAACGTGTCCACTGCGACTCTCGAAGTGGCGACGACCGTACCCACGACGACTCTCGAAGCAGCACCGACCGTGCCCACTGCGACTCTCGATGTGGCGACGACCGTGCCCACTGCGACGCTCGAAGTGGCACCGACCGTCCCCACGACGACTCTCGAAGCAGCACCAACCGTCCCCACGACGACTCTCGAAGCAGCACCAACCGTGCCCACGACGACTCTCGAAGCAGCACCAACCGTGCCCACGACGACTCCTGAAGTGGACACGATGGACGAGGCCGACCTGGAGTGGTTCGTCGACCCGTACGGGGCGACCGTCGAGGATGTGGCGAGCCCCCCTGCCCTGCCACCCGACGAGCCCGATGCAGTGCAGACGGCCGCTCCACCGCCCGAGCTCGATCACCTCCCGCCACCGCCCATGCCCGCGTTTCCGCTGGTCGATGAAGGTCAGCTGCGTCGCCGATCCCGCCGACGCGTCGTCCGAGAAGCCCCACCGACGGCGGTCGTATTCGTGGGAGACGGTCGGAACATGGCCGTCAGCGGCACCTTCGAAGGAGTCAGGCCGTCTCCGCCGAGGCTCGAGGCCCCGGCCGAGCCTGTTCCAAAGGTCATCATCTCGTCGCGCCTCGTCGTCACCGACAAACCCGAGGAGGTTGTGTGCGCTGAGCCTCCGCTGGGCCTGGTCCCAACACCCGGCGCCGTGGTCCCGGCACCCAGCGTCGCGCCGCTTTCACCAACCGCCGTGACCAACCTGTCCACGTACCCGTCGGCGCGGCCGGCCAACGCGACGACGGCCCCAACGACTCCGCGTCCGGCCCGGCGCAGAAGCCGGCTCGCCTTCTTCGCGGGCGCTGCACTCGGACTCGTGCTGGTCGGGGTCCTCGGTCCCCTCGGGTCCGACCTCGACGGGCAGCAGATCGTTGCCCTGGCACCTCCTCCCCCATCGACCGTCCCAAGCGTCACGAAGGCCGACAGGGTCGCAGGCGTCGCTCCCAGCACCCGACCTTCGCCGCCCATCGAAGCACCATCGCCCGCCTCTGGGTCCGAAGCCGAACCAGTCGCCGTGACGCCGAAAGCTCCGGCGCCCACAGCCAGCCCCGGGGCGATGACGGCCACGCTCACCGCTACCAACGTCGGAGCCACAAGCGTAGCCACGCCTATTACGAAGGCCCCGCCAGCCCCACGGGTTGTCTCAGCTCGCGTCGCCGAGGTCGTGAAGCCCACGGCAAGCATCACGCCGCGTTTGGACCACCACCCCGCCCCACCGCAAGAGCGATATGCCGACGTCCCGCCGCTCGCGGCCGCCGCCAACAGGGCAAGCGCGACGCCCGGCGACCCAGCCGCCCCAATTCGTCCGACCGCAGCTCCGGCCCGCGCAAGTGTCACCGCCGACGGTGTGGCACGCGCACCACGCGTCTACCTGCAGTCACAACCCCAGGGGGCGAACGTCTTCGCTGACGGTCGACTCCGCGGTCAGACACCACTCGCTCTCGACCTCGATGCCCCGGTGGCGGTCCTGCTCGTCCACCCGGACCATCGCCCAGAGGCTTTGCGGCTCGACCCGCTGCCGGACACACGCATCGTCACGGTCTCTTTGACGGCCATGCGATGATCGTCCCCCGACCGCCAGGGCGGTCGAAGGGGGGGCAAGCGAGCGAGGGATTTCATGCTGACGCGTGGGCCACGGCTGCTCAGGGATGGGGGCACAGCGTCGTGGGGGCGCACTCGTTGACGGTGCGCACGCTGAAGTCGACGGTGGCGACGGCGTTGTAGGTGCCACCATCGATGGCGAGCTCGGCCGTGACGGTTGCGGGCATGACGTTGCTCAAGGGGAAGAGCAGACAGGCGGGGGTCGAGATGACGACGTTCACGATCGGACCCGATGCGACGTCGGGTGTGATCGTGTAGCCACCGCTGACCGACATCCTCCAATGGAAGGTGGTGATCCCTACACTCTCGGAGGCGTCGAAGACGAGGTTCCAGGCGCAGGTCTTGGGACAATTCGTCAGGTTCTGTCGGTAGAAGTCGAGGGTGCACCCGTCCTCGCCGGAGTGTCGGAGGACGAGCTGCGGACCGCTGCTATCGACCTCGGTCGGCGTTGCATCGCCATCGGGAAGTTGGGTGTCAGCGTCCTCGGAGGTATCCGCGGGGACATCGGCCACGTAGATAGAATCCTCGATTTCCGAGATATCAGGCGAGCCGTCTTCGACCGAATCCGCGACGGAATCGGAAGAGTCCGCGGCATCGCTCGCGGCGTCGAAGCCGTCTTCCAGGTGGGCGTCGGACACAACATCCACGGCCTGACCATCGCCCTCGGTCGCATCGACGTCGCTCGGGGCCGTACCATCCGCCGCGTCGCCAGCGCTGTCTTCGACCAGGTCACTCGCCGAGTCATCGGTCCCGGAGTCGTCGCCCTCCCGCCGGTCGGCGACGAGTTCGTTCGGGTCCAGTACCAACGAGCACCCCGTCGCCCCGAGCAGGCTCGTCGCCCATAGTCCAAGCGCCACGAAGACCCGCAGGCGGTCAAGCGCACGCCCCCACTTGATGGCGCCCCTGTGATCAGCCACCCCGACACCCTTCGCGTCAAGCCGCGTTCCGACGTCAGAAGTGGAATGCGGCCTTGTTGATCTGCCTAGTCGACGCGGCACCGGGAACCCCTCCCCGGTCGTCCGCATCATCGTCGAGGAACCATAACACAGCGCCCAACAAAGCCCCCGTCAATGCGATCCCGAAGCTGGTATCGGCAACCAGGCTCTGAGTTCGTACCTCCTTTCGAAGGTCGGAGAGGCGACCATAGTCCTCCCCGTCCAGGGGCGACGCGTCTGCCAGCCTATGGCCTTCGTCGTAACTCCCCTGGGCCGCGATGGCGAACACCGTCCCGACTACGAGCGCCGTCGCTCCGACTCCAAAAGACAACCAGCTCCCTACGTGTGCCGAAGCCGCAGCCCCTGGTGCCGGACTCAAGTCGTAGCCGACGGACCAGCGCTCCCGTGCACTCAGCTCGCGTGTCTCACGCCGCTTCTTTCCGTTGAGCTCCACCTCGAGCGCGACCACACCGGGGTCGACTTCGAGCTCGCACGGGCTCTGACAGGTGAGGTCCTCGCTCCCGGCGATGCGCACCATCGCCCCGCCTGGGATGGTGTTGACGAGGATGGTCGCACGCGCGTCCTGGCGGCGCTTCTTCAGCTCGCTGAGCCGCCGGGAGACCTCCGCCGCACGTGGCTCGGCCGCAAACCTGACAAGAAAGACCTCGAACACGGCGATTGCCGCCGCGAGCTTCTCGGCCCATCCGAGGGCAAGGCCCTGGTTGTAGAGGTAGGCCGGCTCCGCATGGAGCTCGAAGGCGGCGCCGAAGGCAGTGGCCGCGTCGTCGAACCGCTTCTCTGCAAACGCTGCTTCGCCCTCTTCGTACCGGAGATAAGCCGCCTCCGGATTCGACGGCAACGCCAACACCTGGCCAGAGGTCGACGTGACGAGAGCCACCAGAAGCGCGCAGAGCCTCTGCAACAACGGCCGAAAATCACGTGTCATGGCGAAGTCTTGCCGTGGCTCGTGGAAGAGGGCTTCGGAGGCCGCCACAGCTCGGGAGGCGCCGACGCGTCCGTACCCGGGCGCCCGATACCCGCTGTCGGGTGTTCCGTCGGATGCGGGGTCCGCTCGGCGGCGACGATTCGATCCAGGGTTCGCGACACGAGCCTGTCCTCTTCGTGTGGATAAACGAGACGCAGGCCTACACGTTCGGGGTGGCTCACCTCATAAGTGACCTGCGTCTCGGACGCGACGACCTCGATTGTGAGCGGCGTCTTTCCGAGCACTTGCCCATTGCGGGTCACCGTCGCGCCACGCGGCTCGATGGCAAACGTCAGCGAGACCCTCCGCGGTTCGACCTCGAGCGGCACGGCTTCCGCCGCGGTCGTTTTCGGACCCTCGGCCGTCCGCTTCGCTTGCCTGGTCAAAGACCGCGACGCACCCGATGCTGCCAAGGAGGTGGGCCGGGGCGAAGCCTGTGCCGCGGTCGCCGCGTCCTCGACCTGAGCCGTCGGCTCGGGACTCGGCTCGCCGCGGCTCGGCTCCGAAACAAGACGCACCTGGGCGTTCGCGTCAGGCGCGCCTCCGGGGTCTGGTCCTACGCCGAGGGGCTGCTCGGCTCGTGAATCGTGGGTCGTTGAGGGCTGGGTTCTTGGCACCTGACCTGGCAGCGCCGCAATTCCGGCTGAGGGCTCCACTCCACTCGAAGGTGGCGCCCCAGCGACCGCGACGGGAGGCGGGTGACCATCGGCGACGGGATCACCACCTGCCGTGACGCCGATGCCGCCCGTCATTGCCAGCACGGTCGCGGCAGCAAAGCCCAGAGCTGCGCCGATAGCCGAATGCACCCACACACGTCTGGGCTTCTCGGCGGTCGCTGCTGCGGGCTCTCGGGTGAGGGCGAGTCTGAGCTCGTCGCATGTCTGGAAACGCTGCTCGGGCTTCTTCGCCAGGCATCTCAGGATGACCGCGTCGAGCCAGGCAGGAATCCCCGGATTCAACGCCGAGGGTGGCTCGGCCGCCTGGCCGATCTGACGCACCAGGACCTCGGTCGGTGTGCCCGCCCCAAAGAGCGGCCTCCCCGTGGCCAATTCCCAGAGGATGCAGCCGAGCGCATAGATGTCGGCGCGACCATCGACGCTCCCACCCACGGCCTGTTCGGGAGACATGTAGAAGACCGTACCCAGGGTGAGGTCGCTTCGTGTCAGTCGAGGCCCGTGGTCACCCGCGCCCAGGTGCGCGACGATGCCGAAGTCGATGAGCTTGATTCGGACATCGCCGTCGGCGGCGGCGTCCCGCAAGACGATGATGTTCTCCGGCTTGAGATCCCGGTGGACGAACCCGGCTGTATGCATCGCCGTCAACGCGTCGGCGACTTGCGCCCCGATCGAAGCGATGGTCGTCGTCGAGACGGGAGATTGGGTGCCCGCCCAGGTGCAGAGGTCGTCACCCTCGAGCAGCTCCATCGCCATATAGTGGAGTCCACCCTCCTTTACACGGGCGTCAGTTACGGCAACGATGTTCGGATGTGACAAGCTGCTCGCTGCGCGCGCTTCACGCTCGAAGCGGGCCCGCACATCTGGTAGCCCGACGAGCGATGGGTGGAGCACTTTGAGCGCGACACGCCGGCCGAGCATGACATGACGCGCCTCGAGGACGACTGATGTGGCACCTGCGCCGACCACCGAGTCGACCCGATAACGACCATCCAGAATGCAACCGATGAGTTCCGACGGGTCATCGACCCGCTCGTCGGGGTCACCGATGAGCGGGATGATGGTTGGGGCAACTACGCGTCCCCCATGGGTTTCAGAACTGTTCACCATGACCTATAGTCTAGAGGCTCAGGCCACGAAAAGGCAATACGCTGACGCAGCAGGACAGCCTGGGACCGCACAAAAGAGGCAACCCTTGGTAACCGAGAATTCTGGGGATGAAACCATCTACGCGCTTGGCCGAATGGCGGCGGGTGTAGCCCACGACTTCGACAACGCATTGACCGCCATCGTGAGCCACGCGGGCCTCCTTCGGGCGCAGACCCGCGACCCGGCCCTGTTGGTCCACGCCGAAGCCATCCTCAAGACGGCGCGGGTCGCAAGCCAGGTCGTGGAGCGTATCCGCAGCATGGTGCGCCCGACGCCGAGCCGGGAAAGGACCAGGGTCAGCCTGCCGGCCCTTGTCCGCGAGGCCCGGGAGGTCGCCCTGGTGAGGGCTCGGAACCGAGGCATCGAAATCGGCGCCGTCTTTGGATCGTCGGATACCAGCGCGGGTCCGTGGGTCGAGGGCAACCCCGGCGAGCTGCAGCAGGTCGCCATCAATCTGCTGCACAACGCCGTCGATGCGGCGACCCGATTCGTCGCGATCAGCGTGAACCTTGCGGGCGAGATCCGCATCATCGACGACGGCCCTGGGATTGCCGCAGACCTCGTAGACAGGGTCTTCGAACCCTTCTTCACGACACGCCAAACCGGAACTGGGCTCGGCCTGTACCTCGCTCGTTCCACGGTCGAGGCGCACGGCGGGACGCTCCGACTCGAGAGCGGCAATCAGGGTACGGTGGCGGTCTTTGCATTGCCCACTCTGGCCGACGAAGACGTCGCAGCCATTGCAGAGGCACGGCCGTTGACCGACCTCGAGCTGACCCCGACGAACCATGGCGCCCGTGTCCTCGTCGTCGATGATGACCACGCGACGCGCCAGGCGCTCCACATCCTCTTTGAAGCGAGTGGGCACCAGGTCACGAGCGTGTCGTCGACCAATGAGGCCGTCATGGCCTTCCACGAGCTGAGGCCCGACCTCGTCGTCACCGACCTCCACCTCGACGCCAAAAAAATCGGCCTCCACATCGACCGCATGAGCTCGCTCGATCCGCGTGTCCCAATGATCGTGGTAAGCGGGCTCGGAGCCGGCCAGTACCCGCCGAGCCTCAGTCGCAAGGTCGCCGCGATCTTCGAGAAACCAGTCTCGCCCGGCCGCCTGCTCGACACCGCCAAGCTCCTCATCGCCGAGCGCATCGCCTTTCGCGCTCAACGACGGTCCGACACATGAACGAGCTCCCCAAACACGCCCTGCGCGGCCGCCTGAACGGCGTCATCCTGCAGCTCGAGGTTGCCCGCATCGCGCTCGCTCGAGACGACAAGGCGATGCTGGCTCTGGCCATCGAGACTGCGCGCGAGGAGGCGCACAAGGCCGCCACCGAGGTCGAAAGACTGGATGCGCAACGATGACGAGGCGCGCCCTGGTCATCGAAGACGATGCCGCGAGCCGCGGCGCTCTCGCGATCCTGTTGCAGAGCTCCGGCTACCAGGCTCTCACCGCGTCGAGCATCGGCGAAGCCACGACCCTGCTCGCGTCGAGTCCCGACCTGGACCTCGCCATCGTCGACCTGGGCCTACCCGATGGCGACGGTCTGTCGCTCTTGCCGGCCCTGACCGCACTGTCCCCTGCACCTGCCGTCGTGGTCCTCACCGGCGAAACACGCCTCGAACGCGCCGTCGCGGCCGTACGGATGGGCGCTTCCGACTTCCTCGCAAAGCCGCTCGACCCGGTGCGCCTCGACCTCGTCCTGACCCGCATCGAAAAGGAGCTCGGCGACCGCGACGAGAGGTTCCGGCTGCGGCGCGAGCTCATCGAAGCTGGCCGCTATCACGGACTCGTGGGGCGCTCGGCCGAGATGCGAAGGGTCTTCGACCGCATCGAGCGGGTCGCTCCCACCGACCTCCCCGTCTACATCACGGGCGAGAGCGGCACCGGCAAGGAGCTCGTCGCTCACGCCATTCACGAAGCCTCGCGCCATCGGCGCGGCCCGTTCGTGGCTATCAACTGTGGCGCCATTCCGCGCCAGCTCGCCGAGAGCGAGCTCTTCGGCCACGAGCCCGGCGCCTTCACCGGGGCCCACCGCCAACACATCGGCGCCTTTGAACGCGCAGGGGGCGGGACCCTCTTCCTGGATGAGCTGACGGAGATGCCGCTGGACCTGCAGGTCGTGCTCTTGCGTGTGCTCGAGAACCGGACCTTCCAGCGGGTGGGCGGCACACGGGAACAACCCGCCGAAGTGCGTGTCATCGCGGGCTCGAACCGAGACCCGTACGCGGCCGTGCGCGATGGGCGGCTTCGCCAGGACCTGTTCTTTCGCCTGCGGGTCATGCCGATCGAAGTCCCTCCGCTGCGAGCGCGAAGCGGCGACATCCTGATGCTCGCGGAACACTTCCTGGCCGAGTACCAGGCCGGGCGGGACGCACCGAAGGCGTTCTCCCCTTTCGCGCGCGAAGCTGTCCTCTCGCACACGTGGCCAGGCAACGTGCGTGAGCTTCGCAATGCCATTTCAC
Source organism: uncultured Myxococcia bacterium (assembly GCA_942493285.1). GTDB lineage: Bacteria > Myxococcota_A > UBA9042 > PHBI01 > PHBI01 > WYBB01. The sequence continues at coordinate 984,624 of OW818691.1, read as the reverse complement.
GCGCCGTCGTGCTCGCTTCAGGGGCGCTCATCGAGCCAGAGAACCTCGACCTCGACTCCCCCGACACCGCCCCACGTGAGTCGACCCGCCCATCCCACTCGCGTCCGGCCGAACGCCCCCAGGTCGCGAACGCGCCCCGACGTTCCCCGGGCGCCGTGGGCTCGAGTCCCGCTGACCTGACGATCCCGCCGAACTACACGCTCGCCCAGGCGGAGCGCCTCATCGTCGAGAGCACGCTCGTGCGTTTCGGGTTCAATCGTGGCCTCACGGCGCGCGCGCTCGGGATCTCGGACAAGACGCTCTACAACAAGTGCCGCGCCTGGCAGCTCGTTGGTCCCCCGCGCCCCCGCGCCGAAGACGACACGGCGGGATCTTGAGACCGGGCTGAGGTCGCCGCCGGCGCCCGCCGCTTCAGGGCGTGCGGCTATCCGGTCGACCGCGTCCGGGCACACGGAACGTCGGCCCGCCGCCGGGCTTCAGCGTCGGCACACCCCCTTCGAAGGGGCCCATCAGCGCATCCCAGAAGAGCTGGCCGATACGCTCGTAGCCGAGCTTGGTCAGGTGCACATAGTCCGGCGCCCCGAGCGGCGCATCCGCATGAACCCACTTCAACATCGACAGGTCGCCGCCCATGGCACCCGCCCAGTTCCAGTAGCCGCAGCCATAGCGCCACGAGACCTTCTTCTGCACATCGATGATCTGCTGCTGGCGCGGGCGACGCGAGAACAGGAGCTTCTTCTTCTTCCGGCTCGGCGCGTCGTCGATGAGGGTCGCCGGCAGCCCTGCCGAGGTCAGCGCCTCCAGGTACTCTTCATCGTCGACCTCGACCTTCACCGGCCGATCGGACGGCCCGACGAACAGACAGCTCGCGTCGGGCGCGGCCGACCGCACCCGATTCACCACCAGGTCCAGCTTACGTTCGTACTCGCTCGGCGGCTCGTCGTCGCCGATGTCGTTGGTCCCGTAGGCCATGACGATGAGGTCGGGGTCGCGCCGCTGCAGCTGCTGCGTGAACAGCCCTGCATCCCAATCGAGTTGGTCGGTCGCGCGCGCGCCGTTGATGCCGAGCGAATCCATCACGACGCCAGGTCCCTTGCGGTCCAGCACGATGCCAAAGAACGTGACCTTGCCGTTGCCGGCCGGCCGGATCTCGACCTCGTGCCGCCCGAGCTTCACGTCGTAGCTCCACACCGCGAACCCGGGCGCCTCGTTCTTTCGCTTGTCGACCTTCGTCTTCACACGTTTCGAGAAGCGCTTGTCGATCTCGACGATGAAGTCCCCGCTGCGCTCATCGCGCCAATACCAGACCTCGACCCTATCGATCTCGCGCCCCTGCGAGCTCTGTTTGGCGGTCGACACCCGCGCCCAGGCGCTGCGTTTGTCGGCCGAGAACGCGACCCCCGCGAGCCCGTAGCGCCCGTCCTCACGCTTGTTGCGGCGCGACACCCAGCTCGAGTCCCAGTTGTCCGAGTAGCTGATGTTCGCGTCACGATTGTAGTAGTCGCGCCACGGTTTGGCCGGCACGAGCAGCCCCAGCCCTGCGTCGCCGAAACGCGACTTCAGCTCGCTGCGCACGAGACCTGTGAACATGTCGCCTGCGACATGGCTCGCCCCCCACACCACGATTCGCGCCTGGTCTTCACGCGTCGGTGTCTGCGGGTCGTCCTCCCGGTGGGCCGTCCGAACAAGCGCCAGGTGGAAGTTGCGCAACGCGTTCTGGCCGGGCGGGTTCTCGATCGGCATCGCGATCCCGAGCCGGTCGGTATGGATGACGTCGCCGAGCGGCGGCAGCACCACGTCGTCGGGCACCGGCCCGCCCGCGGCCGCGCCGCTCAGCGCCAGCGCACATGTCAGAGGTAGAAGCAACACGTCGTCCAGTATCGCGAGGCGCGTCTTGGGTGGCAACAAAACCGGCCCGCCAGGCCTCGGGGCAGGCACCGAACGCATGGCAGAGGATCTCGCATTCCACAAGTCGTGAGCGCCCCCGACAGCATTCAACAACGCTTTCGGAATCGCCCCCGACCCTGCCCGGTTCGACTCACAAGCCGCCCCCTGCGGGCACTCGAGCCATGAACGCGTGGCCCCCGAATCCGGACCTCGCGAGACTCTCCCTCCTCGAAACCGTGGTCGACGAAGTTGCCGCGGGGGCGGCCCTTTCAACCTGGACAACGGCGACGCGACGGTGCAGCCGATTCTGAAGATTCTGACGACGCGGAAGATTCTATCGGGGACGCGACGATCCCGGCGCGCGTGAGGCCTTGCGTGGGTTCTTGGCATCGACCGGCCCCGCCTCTTCACGCATCGCCAACGCCAGGGCCCGCCAACGCTCCCGGTGGCGCCCGACGTCGTCGGCCCCACCCGCGATCGCCGCGATCACGGCGCACCTCGGCTCGGCGTTGTGCAGGCAACCCGCGAAGTGACACTCCTCGGAGAGCGCGGCCAGCCCAGGAAACCGAGCCGCCGCCTCGGCTTCCGCGAGCGACTCGAGCGAGAAGGCCCGGACACCCGGCGTGTCGACGAGGATTGACTCAGGCGCCCCCGGAAGCTCGTGACAGGTCGCAACCGTCGTCGTGTGCCGCCCTTTACGCGTCGCCTCGTTGATGTCGCCGACGAGCAGGTTCGCACCCGGAGCCAGCGCATTGACGAGCGACGACTTGCCCACCCCGGAGTGGCCGACCACGACCGACACCCCGGTCGTCAGCATCGCGGCGAGCTCGCTCACGCCCTCGCCGGTCCGCGTCGACGTCGGCACCAACGTCGCCCCGGCCCGCGCATGGTCAGCCAGCAGTGCCAGCGCTGCAGCGCGCCCAGGCAGCTCGCATTTGTTTACGACCAGCAATACTTCGACGCGGCTATCGGCGAGCGCCACCCACATCCGGTCGATGAGCCCCGGCTTCGGCTCCGGGTCGACCGCCGACACGATGACCAGCCGGTCCACGTTTGCTGCGAGCACCTGGCGCGGCATCCCGAGACGCTCGTAGACCCGCGTCCGCGGCGTAATCGCCACGACCCGCGCCTCGACCCGCCCGGCCGCGCGCAGCGACGCCCCATCCGTCGCATCGAGCTCGACCTCACACAGGTCGCCGATGACCGGCTTCATGCGGTCGCGCGGCGGGCGCACCCGCACCCTGAGCCCGTGTAAGTCGTCCGCGGCCCCGCTCACGACGTCCGCGAGGCGCACCGTGACCAGCATCCCGTGCACCTCGACTACGCGCCCCCTGACATGCATCGCCATCGCGGCTGCCCTCTCCCACGCCGCCCGCGCTGTCAAGGACGACGCACGATGGATGTCCAACCTCCAACCGCGCCGCCCCACCATACCCCTACGGCAGGGCCACGACCGTCCCGGATACCGCTTGTCAGACCCAGCGAAACCCCCGTCTATCGCCCTCCCCTTCGACCTTGCACTTTTCGGAAGCCTCGCCTAGAACGCCCCCCGGACGGGGCAGAACGTCTCCGCTCTCCAGACGAACAACTGGCAGAGCGAAAGAATCGTCGGCCAAGGGCAGTGGCCAGAACACGGGGCGGAATCTTCCGGCCCGGCATCTCCGGGGATACGGAGCGCCGACGGCGAGTGCGAGAGGAGAGTCATGGAAGGCAACGACATCCAGACCGGCCAGCGGAACCCGACCTTCTCGGCCTCCGCCCTCGAGGCCATCGCCAACCTGCGTAAGCGTTATCCGACCAACCAGGCGGCGCTCATCCCGACGCTTTTCGTGGCGCAGCGCGAGTTCGGCCACCTCGACGCGGCCGCCCTCGAGCTCGTCGCCCAAACGCTCGGCCTGCCGGCCTCGAAGGTCATCTCGACCGCAACCTTCTACACGATGTTCAACAAAGAGCCGGTCGGACGCTTCCACGTCCAGGTCTGCAAGAACATCAGCTGCTATCTCCGTGGCTCCGATGACGTGACGCGCGCCTTCGAGGACGAGCTCGACGTCGACTGCGGTGCCACCACGAACGATGGCCTCTTCACGCTGACCGAGGTCGAGTGCCTCGCCGCATGTGGTCGTGCGCCCGTCGTCCAGGTCAACGAAGACTATCACGAGTGGGTGACCGCCGACGGCGCGCGCCAACTCGTCGAAGAGCTCCGCACGAAGAACGGCCGCGGGGCTTGAGCCACAGGCTCTCTCAGAAACTCTCAACGGATGTGACGGGGGTACGATGACGGCGACGATCCAGGGTCCTTCGGTTGGCGCTCCGGTGGGTGTGCAACCAGCGCGTCCGGTCAAGCTCTACGACCACCTGCTCCGCTCGAGCCACGGCAAGGACTATCGCGACCTCAAGGTCTACGTGGGCGCCGGCGGCTACAATGGCGCAAAGAAGGCGATCGCCATCGGACCCGACAAGGTCCTGGAAGAGATGAAGAAAGCCTCTGTCCGCGGTCGCGGCGGCGCCGGCTTCCCCGCGGGCATCAAGTGGGGCTTCGTCCCGAAAGACACCTCGAAACCCAAGTACCTCGTCGTCAACGGCGACGAGGGCGAGCCGGGCACCTTCAAGGACAACTACTACCTGTCCGAAGACCCGCACCGCCTCATCGAGGGCTGCATCATCTGCATGACCACGTTGGGCATCCAGACCTGCTACATCTACATCCGCGGCGAGTTCTTCACCCAGATCGCCACCTGTGAGAAGGCCATCGCCCAGGTCTACGCCGCAGGTATCCTCGGCGAGAACGCGATGGGTTCGGGCAAGCGGCTCGACATCTTCGTCCACACCGGTGCGGGCGCCTACATCTGCGGCGAAGAGACCGCCCTCCTCGAGAGCCTCGAGGGCAAGCCCGGCCAGCCCCGCCTGAAGCCCCCGTTCCCGGCGGTCGTCGGCGCCTTTGGTTGCCCGACGGTCATCAACAACGTCGAGACGTTGGCGTCGGTGCCGCTCATCATCGAGCACGGCGCCGAATGGTTCCTCTCGCTCGGCGTCGAGCGCGACGGCGGCAGCCGCATCGTCGGCATCTCGGGTCACGTGAAGAACCCGGGCCTCTACGAGGTCGGCGTGGGCGTCAGCTTGCGCGACATGATCTACGGCCCCGGCGGCGGTGTCCTCGAAGACCGCAAGCTCAAGGCCGTCATCCCGGGCGGCTCGTCCTGCCCGGTCTTGAAGCCCGACGAGATCGACATCCCGATGACGGTCGACGCCATGATGAAGGCCGGCACGATGCTCGGCACCTGCGGCATCATCGTCATCGCCGAGGGCACCTGCCTCGTGAAGTGCCTGCAGCGCATCAGCCACTTCTACGCCCACGAGTCGTGTGGCCAGTGCACCCCGTGCCGCGAGGGCACCGGCTGGTTGGCCCGCATCCTCGATGACCTCGAGGCGGGGCGCGGCCAGCGCAGCGACCTCGACGTGCTGCTCGACGTCGCCGACCAGATCGGCGGCAACACCATCTGCGCCCTCGGTGACGCGGCCGCCCTCCCCGTCCAGAGCTTCGTTCGCAAGTTCTGGGACGAGTTCGAGGCGCATGTGACCCACCGCGGATGCCCCCACGACCATATCCCGCTGCCGCGCGGCTGACGCGGCCTGTCGCGACCTGTCGCGAAAGTCCGGTCGGAACCTCTGCCATCCCACCGGACGCCACCCACAGAAGAAAAGGCCATCACCCCCATGGGATTCGAACAGATCCTCTTCTGGCTGCTCGCGATCGGAGCGATCGTGACCAGCGCGCTCGTGGTCCTGCCCCCCTCGGGCAAGAACCCGCTCTACGGCGCGCTGTTCCTCATCGTGAGCTTCTTCTTCATGGCAGGCGTCTACATCCTGCTCTTCGCGCACACGATGGCGATCCTGCAGATCCTCGTGTACGCGGGCGCCATCATGGTTCTGTTCACGTTCGTCATCATGCTGCTCAACCTGACCAAGAAGGAGCTCGGTGACGAGACCCGCACGGTGGCCAAGGGGCTTGGCATCGTGGGCGTGGGCGTGCTCGCCGTGAAGACCGTCCTCATGGTGGACGCGCAGTCGGTCGGCATCGTGGCCCAGCCCATCCCGGCGGGCTTCGGCAGCGTGGATGCCATCGCTGAAGTGCTGTTCAAGAACTACCTCATCCCGTTCGAGCTGACGGGCCTGCTCCTGTTCGTCGCCGTCATCGGCGCGGTCGTGCTCGCCAAGAGGACCCTGTGATGCTGAACACGCTAGCCGATGCGGGCGTCAACCACGCCATCCCGCTCCACTGGTTCCTCATCGTCGCCATCATCCTCTTCGCCATCGGATCTGCCGGCGTCCTCGCACGCCGCAACGCGCTGACGGTCCTGATGTCGGTCGAGATCATGCTGAACGCGGTCAACCTCGTGTTCCTCGCGTTCGCCCGCCAGTGGGGCGACATGCACGGCCACGTCATGACGTTCTTCGTCATCGCGGTCGCCGCCGCCGAGGCCGCCATCGGTCTGGCACTCGTGCTCGGCATCTTCCGTCACCGCAAGAACGTCAATCTCGACGAAATGAACGCGCTCAAGAACTGAGCCTTCACCCCTAACCCATGCCGGCCCCTGAACGGGTGTCGGCCTGAGCCCATCCCCCGAGGAACGGAGACAACCCGGTGTTTCTCGCAGCACAAACCGAACACGTGGTCGACGCGGCCGCCCAGGCGACGGCCTTGTTAGGCCCCGCCATCGGCAACGCGCACCCCGCTGACTTCCTCAGCTGGGTCATCCTGTTGCCGCTCATCGGCGCCTTCTTGAACGGCGTCTTCGGCAAACGTTTCAGCCAGTCCACCGTGACGACCATCGGCGTCGGCTCGGTGCTGCTCGCGTTCTGCTTCGCCTTCATCGAGGTCATCCGCCTGACGACCCTGCCGGCCGAGGACTACCTCGTCGTGAACGGCTGGACCTGGTTTTCGAGCGGCGAGCTCGACATCAGCTTCTCGTTCATGCTCGACCACCTCTCGTCGGTGATGGTGCTCGTCGTGACGGGCGTCGGCACGCTCATCCACGTGTTCTCGACCGGCTACATGAAGACGGACGACGCGTACTGGAAGTACTTCTCGTACCTCAACCTTTTCATGTTCTCGATGCTGCTCCTCATCCTCGGCAAGAACCTCGTGGTGCTCTTCGTCGGGTGGGAAGGTGTCGGCCTCTGCAGCTATCTGCTCATCGGCTTCTGGTACAAGGACATGGAGAAGGCCGAGGCTGGCCAGAAGGCCTTCATCGCCAACCGCGTCGGTGACCTCGCCTTCCTCGTCGCCACCTTCCTGCTCGTCTTCTACTCGCACGGCAGCCTCGACTTCATGAGCGAGGGCGGCGTCGCCTCGGCCGTCGGCCACCTCACGAGCAGCGGCGAGAGCGGCGAGTCGACCCTGTTCGTCATCTGCCTCCTCTACTTCGTCGCCGCGACCGGCAAGTCGGCCCAGATCCCACTCTACGTCTGGCTCCCGGACGCCATGGCCGGACCGACGCCCGTGTCGGCCCTCATCCACGCCGCGACCATGGTAACGGCCGGCGTCTACGTCATGGCCCGTATGAACCCGCTCTTCGCAGCGAGCCCCGACGCCATGACCATCGTGGCCATTGTCGGCGGCCTGACGGCAGCCTTCGCGGCGACCATCGCGCTCGTCCAGAACGACATCAAGAAGGTGCTGGCCTACTCCACCGTGAGCCAGATCGGCTTCATGGTGCTCGCGGTCGGCGTCGGCAACTACGTCGGCGCCATCTTCCACCTGATGACACACGCCTTCTTCAAGGCCTGCTTGTTCCTCGGCTCGGGCTCGGTCATCCACGCCATGCACCACGAGCAGGACATCCGCCAGATGGGTGGCCTCCGAAAGAAGCTGCCCGTCACCAACATCACCTTCTTCGTGAGCTGTCTGGCCATCGCCGGCATCCCGTTCTTCTCGGGCTTCTTCTCGAAGGATGAGATCCTCTTCAACGCGGTCGCGAGCCACGCCATCGGCTACTCGCCCAACTACATCGCGGGCGCGCTCGGCTTCATCGCGGCCGCATGCACGGCCTTCTACATGTTCCGCCTCTACTACCTGACCTTTGGCGGCACCTATCGCGGCGACCCGCACGTCTACGACCACGCTCACGAAGAGCGCTCGATGACCATCCCGCTGGCGGTACTCGGCATCCTCGCCGCCTTCGCAGGCTTCGTTGGCATTCCCCACATCATCCCGCACGCCCACGCGCTCGACGCCTGGCTCTCGCCCAACTTCGCCTGGCTCAAGGACACCCACTACTACTACAGCCACAACGCCGTCATCGAGATCGCCGTCATGGTCGTCTCGTCCGGCATCGGCATCGGTGGCATGCTGCTCGCCAAGGCCTGGTACGACAAGTCGACGCTGCCGGTCGCCCCGACCGAGTCCGCCTGGCATCGTGTCCTGACCAACAAGTACTACGTGGACGAGTTCTACGCCTGGGCCTTCATCCGCCCGATGCGTGTCATCGCCCGCGGCCTGCACAAGGTCGTCGACGTCGCTATCATCGACGGCCTCCTCGTCAGGGGCCCCGCCAAGCTCCTCGGCTTCGTCGGCGACCGCATGCGCGGCCTCCAGAACGGCGATGTCCAGGCCTATGTCACCGTGATCGTGGTCGGGCTCGCGACCGCGCTCCTCTTCGCTGCGTGAGCCGAGGACCCAACCGATGGAACTCACTTCATTCGTGACCCCGGTCGAGAGCCAGAGCGTGCTGCTCCCGATCCTCGTCCTGTTGCCGCTCATCGGCGCCATTCTGCTGGCCTTCGTGCCACGCGAGCAGGAGGCCGCCCATCGCGGCATCGGGCTCGTCTTCTCGCTCATCGCGCTCGCCGTGAGCATCCCGCTGCTCACGTCGTTCGACTACTCGGCGCCCGGCTTCCAGCCGTCGTTCGACTTCTCGATCCCCTGGATCGACTCCATCGGCGCGACCTTCACGCTGCAGCTCGACGGCATCTCGCTCTGGATCGTGATGCTCACGACCTTCCTCACGCCCATCATCCTGTTCGCCGCCAAGACCGGCGTCGCCGAGCGTGTGCGTGAGTTCGTCATCGCCATGCTCGTCCTCGAGACAGCAATGCTCGGCACCCTCCTGGCGACCGACCTCCTCCTCTTCTATCTCTTCTGGGAGATGATGCTCATCCCGATGTACCTCCTCATCGGGATCTGGGGCGGCGCAAACCGCCATTACGCGACCATCAAGTTCGTCGTCTACACGGTCGTCGGCTCGCTGCTCATGCTGGTCGGCGTGGTCTGGCTCTACGTCAAAGCCGGCAGCTTCGCCTACACCGACATCCTGGCCCTCTCGCTGACCGGGACCGAGCAGACCTGGCTCTTCCTGGCGTTCGCGCTCGCCTTCTGCATCAAGGTCCCGCTCTTCCCATTCCACACCTGGCTGCCCGACGCCCACACCGAAGCCCCGACCTCGGGCTCCGTCATCCTGGCCGGTGTGCTCCTCAAGATGGGCACCTACGGGCTCCTGCGCTTCGCCATCCCGCTCTTCCCCGAGGCCATGGCCGACTTCTCACCGGCCATCCTGGTGCTCTCGGTCATCGGCATCGTCTACGGCGCGTTCGTGGCGTTCGCTCAAGGCGACGTGAAGAAGCTCGTCGCCTACTCCTCGGTCTCCCATCTCGGCTTCGTCATGCTCGGCATCGTCGCCCTGAACCAGCAGGCCGTGGAAGGCTCCATCCTGCAGATGATCAACCACGGCATCTCGACCGGCGCCCTCTTCCTCCTCGTCGGCATGGTCTACGAGCGCACCCACACCCGCAAGATCACCGATTACGGCGGCATCGCGGCGAAGATGCCGATCTTCACGACCTTCTTCATCATCGTCACGATGAGCTCCATCGGGCTGCCCGGCACCAACGGCTTCGCGGGCGAGTTCATGATCCTGTCGGGCGCCTTCCTCGAGTCGATGCCGTTCATGCCCTTCGACAGCTGGAACGGGCTCGCCCTCATCTGCGCGGTCGTGGCCACGACGGGTGTTTTGCTCGGCGCCATCTACATGCTGTCCATGGTGCGCCGCGTCTTCTTCGGCCCGCTCACCAACCCCCACAACGAAGAGCTGACCGACCTCACCTTCCGCGAGGTCTCGGTCCTCATGCCGCTCGTCGTCCTCATCTTCGTCATCGGCTTCTTCCCGACCTCGTTCACGAGCTCGATGACCGCCTCGGTCGAGTCGCTCGTCGCCGGCCCCGGTGCCCGCGTCGAAGCCGCCCGTGACCCACGCGCCAAGGCCGAGGCCGAGCGCACGCGCCGCCGCGGCGCCCAGCTCAATCCGGCCGACCCCGCCACACCGGGCGCCCCCATAGTCGAGGACACCGAAGGCCGCGCGCCGACCTTCGACCAGGTCGTCCCCGCCGGGCTCGCCTCCCTCACCTCGCCCCTCACGTCCGCGGAGTAAGCCCAGATGTGGCACGACCTCTACCTCATCTCCCCGCTCATCATCGTGACGGTCGTCGGACTCGTCGCGCTGCTCGCCGCGGTCTTCTCGCCGAAGAACTCGTTCAAGGGCTGGCTTGGCAACCTGACGACCGTCGGCTTCGTGTTGGCGCTCGTCTTCGCGCTCTTCCTCTACGGCCGCACCGAGAGCGAGCTCGTCTTCACGTCTGACATCTTCTCGTACGCGCTCGTGCTCGACCACTTCGGTCTTGGCCTGTCCATCGTCATCCTCGTCGGCGCCGCCCTCATGTCGCTCGCGACCGTGCACTACCTGCCCGAACAGAAGTCCGACCACGGCGAGTTCTACGGCCTCGTCGCCTTCGCCTCGGTCGGCATGATGGCGCTCGTGATGGCCAACGACCTCTTGACCTTCTTCATCGCGCTCGAGCTGATGTCGCTCTCGGTCTACGTGCTCGCGGGCTTCAAGCGTCAGTCCAAGTTCTCGACCGAGTCGGCAACCAAGTACTTCGTCCTGGGCTCGTTCGCGTCCGGCCTCTTGCTCCTCGGCATCGCCTTCGCCTACGGCGCGACCGGCACCATCTCGTTGCCCGGCATCGCCGAAGCCCTGTCGGGCGGCGCCATGGCCAAGACCCCAGAGCTCGTCCGCTTCGCCCTGGTGCTGCTCATCAGCGCGTTCTTCTTCAAAGTCGCAGCCGCTCCCTTTCATATGTGGACGCCCGATGTCTACGAGGGCGCACCCGCCACGGCCGCCGGCTTCATGGCCATCGCCGTCAAGACCGCCGCGTTCGGCGCCTTCGCCCGCGTGCTGCTCACGGCCTTTGGTACCCCCGAGCTCCGGAGTGAGGGCCTCTCCTGGGAGCTGCTCGTCACCATCGGCGCGGTCGCCTCGATGTTCGTCGGCAACCTCATGGCGCTCGCCCAGAAGAACCTCAAGCGGATGCTCGCCTACTCGGCCATCGCGCACACGGGCTACATCATGGTGGCGCTCCTGGTCGTGCCGACCGGCACCTCGGGCGCGCTCGCGGGCCTCGGTGCAGGCCTCCTCTTCTATCTGCTCGCCTACACGCTCGCGAACGCCGCGGCCTTCGGCGTCGCGGCCTCGGTGTCCGGCAACGACACCGAAGACATCGGCGAAGCGGCCTATGCAGGCCTCGCCAAGCGCAGCCCAGGTCACGCCCTGGTCCTCACCATCGCCATGTTGTCGCTGCTCGGCATCCCGCTGACGGCCGGCTTTATGGGCAAGCTGACCATCTTCGAAGAGATCCTCGAAGCCCGCCAGTCCGAGTACCTCTGGCTCGTCATCGTGGCCGTCATCAACTCGGTCATCTCGGCCTGGTATTACCTGCGTGTCATCCTCGTGACCTACATGCGCGACGAGTCGACCGAGCGCCCCATCCACATGATCACGAGCCGCCCGCTGGCGCTGGCACTCGGCCTATCCGCCGCGGCGATCATCATCATCGGCATCCTGCCAACCCGCGCGCTGGACTTCTCCAAGACCGCCGGCGAAAGCCTCGCTCAGTCGAGCCAGCGCACCCGCATCAGCAAGGTCGAGGTCCCCGTGGTCGCACCCTCGGGCGAGCCCACCGTGACCGCGCCCACCCCCTGAACCCGACTCGCAGAGGGGCCCCGATGTCGCGACCGGTTCTGCCTATCCTGCCTCTGCTGTTGGTGATTTCGGTCGCCTTCGGCCTCGGCTGCAAGGGCGACACGACACCCGCGCAATCGCCCGCTCCGGCTCCCGCCGCCGCGCCCGCCCCCTCCCCTGCCGCCGCGGCCACCTCACCTGACCACGCTCCCGCCGGCTACGCGCCCGGCACCTGGGAGGACTGGTGCGGCGGCCACGCCGTCCCCGAGTCGGTCTGCACCCGCTGCAACCCGAAGCTCATCCCGGCCTTCAAAGCGACGAACGACTGGTGCGCCGAGCACGGGCTCCCTGAGTCCCAATGCTTGAAGTGCAACCCGGACCTCAAGATCGTACGACCTCCCAAGGCCGACGCTCCGGCTCCGGCGACGCAATGACGCGCGCGGTCGCGGTCACCCTCGCCCTCTGTCTTGGCGCCTGCCAACCCCAGAGCGGCGAAGGTCCGCCCGCGCCGCCTGCGCCCTCATCGCCGACCGAACCGGACGCCATCTGCCCCGAGCACGGCCTGCTCCAGTCGCTCTGCACCCGCTGCAACCCCGCGCTCGCCGTCGTCTTCAAGAACAAGGGCGATTGGTGCATCGAACACGACTTCCCGGAGTCGCTCTGCCCGACCTGCCACCCCGAGCGCAAAGGCCGACCCAACCCCGACGTCGCCAAGGCCATCGACGACCAGGCCCCGGAGACGGGCACGGTCATCCGCTTCGCCCACGACGGAGTGACCGCCCAGGCCGGCCTCACCATCGTCCACGCCGAGTCGGTCGAATCGACCCACACGCTCACCGTCCCTGCCACCCTGACCTATGACGCCACCCGCGTCGCCGAGGTCAACGCCCGCCTCACGGCCCTCGTGGAGACCCTGCACGTCGAGGTCGGCGCGCGGGTCGAGGCCGGCGCACCGCTCGCAACCCTGCGCTCGACCACGCTGGAAGGCGAACGCGCGAAGCTCCAGGCCTCCCGCGAGAAGGTCCGGATCCTCACCCGGCAACGCGACCGCAAGCGTAACCTCCAGACCACCCAGCTCGTTTCCGAGAGCGAGGTCCTCGACGCCGAAGAAGCGCTCGCCTCCGCCCGCGCCGACCTGCGGGGAGCCGAGGCAACCCTGTCGCTCGTGGTCGCGGATGCCGAAGGTCGCTTCACCGTGACCACGCCAATGGCCGGGCTCATCGTCGAGCGCCACGTCAACGCGGGCAAGACCGTCACCGCGGAAGAACCCCTCTTTCTCGTCGTCGACCCGTCCTCCATGTGGGCCGTGCTCGACGTCCCCGAGCGCGACGTCGGCACCCTCACGGTCGGCATGTCCGCCACCGTCAGCGTCAACGCCCTCCCCGACCAGACCTTCCAAGGCGAGACCGCCTACATCGCCCCCGCCGTCGACAAGGCCTCGCGCACCGTCAACGTCCGGGTCCCCATCGCGAACCCCGACCTTACGTTACGCGCCCACATGTTCGCGACCGCCTCCATCGAGACCCGCACAAGGGCCCCGAGCGTCCGTGTCCCAGCCGCCGCCATCCAACGCGTCGCCGAGGTCGACCTCGTCTTCGTGCAGACGTCCCCCACGACGTTCGAGACCCGCCGCGTCACCGTCGCCCAACGCCAGGGCGACCATGTCGTCCTCAGCGCCGGCCTCGCCCCGGATGAACCCGTCGTCGCCGCCGGCAGCTTTCTCTTGAAAACCGAGATATTGAAAGACAGCATCGGGGCTGGCTGCTGCGAGACGGACTGATGCTCGAAGCCGTCATCCGCTGGTCTCTCGACAACCGTCTCGTCGTCGTGCTCGGCTGGCTTGGCCTCGCGGGCCTCGGCATCAGTGCGCTCACCCGACTACCCATCGACGCCTTCCCCGACACGACGCCGATCCAGGTCCAGGTCAATACCAGCGCACCTGCCCTGCCCCCGCTGGAGATCGAACGCCAGCTCACGCGCCCCATCGAACAAGCGCTCTCGGGCCTGCCCGACCTGACGCAGATCCGCTCGCTCTCGCGCAACGGCTTCTCACAGGTGACGCTTGTCTTTGACGACGACGCGGACCTCTGGCGCGCCCGTCAGGTCGTGACCGAACGCCTCGCCGCAGTCGACCTCCCCAACAACGTCACCCCACCGACCCTTGGTCCGGTCGCGACCGGGCTGGGCGAGATCTTCCACTACCTGGTGACCGACGCTTCGACCTCACGCGCGCCCACGCCCGCGTCCGCGCCCGCGCCCACGCCCGCGCCCGCGCCTGCGCCCACGCCCGAGCCCACGCCCGAGCCCGCCCCCACGCCTGCGCCCACGCCTGCGCCCGAGCCCGCCCCCGCGCCTGCGCCCACGCCCGCCCACGCGCCCACGCCCACGCCCGCCTCCGGCCCAACTTCGACCCGCGCCCGCACCGAGCACGACTGGCTCATCGCCCCACGCCTGCGCGAGGTCTCCGGCGTCGCCGAGGTCGTCGCCTGGGGCGGCTACGAACGCGAGTACCAGGTGCTCGTCGACCCGACCGACCTCATGAGCCGCGGCCTCTCGCTCGACCACCTCATCACGGCACTCGCCGACAACAACCTCATCGTCGGCGGTGGGACCCTCGACCTCGCGGGTGAGTCGACCGCCGTCATCGGCGAGGCCCTCATCACGACGACCCGCCACATCGAAGACATCGTCGTGGCGACGACCGACGGCCGCCCCGTCCTCGTTCGTGACGTCGCGCGGGTCGCCATCGGCCACCCGATCCGACGGGGTGCGGTGACCGCCAACGGCAAGGGCGAGGTCGTCCTGGGCCTCGCCTTCATGCTCATGGGCGGCAACAGCCACGAGGTCACCCAACGCCTCGAACAGAGCCTCACCGCAATCAAGAAGACCCTGCCACCCGACCTCGAAGTGAACGTCGCCTACGAACGCACGACGCTGGTCGACGAGGTCCTGACAACCGTCAAAAGGAACCTGCTCGAGGCGGCCCTGCTCGTCATCGCCATCCTCTTCATCTTCTTGGGCAGCCTCCGCGCGGGCCTCATCGTGGCCCTCGCCATCCCGCTATCCATGTTGTGTGCGTTTGACCTCATGTTGCGTTTTGGTGTCGCTGGCAGCCTCATGAGCCTGGGCGCCATCGACTTCGGCATGATCGTCGACAGCTCGGTCATCATGGTCGAGAACGCCGAGCGCCGCCTCCACGACGCCTCGACCGACATCTCCGATCGTTACGTCGTGCTCAACGCTGCGCTGGAGGTCCGCCGCCCGACCCTCTTCGGCGAGCTCGTCATCATGGCGGTCTACCTGCCGATCCTCACGCTCGAAGGCCACGACGGCAAGCTCTTCGTCCCGATGGCGCTCACCGTCGTGTTCGCCCTATCCGCCTCGATGCTTCTGTCGGTCACCCTCATGCCGGTCCTCGCGAGCCTTGTTTTGCGCCGCCGCCGCCCACGAAGGAACCCACTGACACGCCTTGGCGAACACATCCGCTCGGGCTACCGGCGTCTCCTCGCGGCCACGCTGCGCGCCCCGTGGCTCGTCACCACCATCGCGCTCATCGTGCTTGGCAACGCCGCGTTCGTCGCGACCCGGCTGGGCGTCGACTTCGTTCCCCGCCTCATGGAGGGCTCCATCGTCATCAACACGGTCCGCCTCGCGTCCGTCTCACTCGACGAATCGATCCGCTACGGCACGCGGATCGAACAGCTCCTGCTCGCCAGATTCCCCAACGAAATCGAAACGATATGGACACGCACGGGCACGGCCGAGGTCGCCACCGACCCGATGGGACTCGAGCTCTCCGACGTCTTCATCATGCTGAAGCCCCGCGACGTCTGGACGCGCGCGTCCACCCAAGCGGAGGTCACGCGCCTCATGCAGGAGGAGCTCAGCGTGATGCCGGGCATGCGCGCCTCGTTCCTGCAGCCCATCGAGATGCGGGTCAACGAGATGGTCGGCGGGATCCGCTCGCACATCGGGCTCAAGCTCTTTGGTGAGGACCTGACCCTCCTCAAAGAGAAGGCGCGTGAGGTCGAACAGATCCTCAAGACCATCCCCGGCTCCGTCGACGTCGTGACCGAACAACTGAGGGGCGCCCCGATGATGAGCGCCGTCGTCGACCGTGAAGCCATTGCGCGCCACGGCCTGTCCGCCGACGAGGTCTTGCAGGTCGTCGCGGCCTTCTCCGGGATCCCGGCCGGCGAGCTGCAGGACGGCGAGCGCCGCTTCCCCATCGCCATCCGCCTCGAAGACCACCTCCGGATCGACGCCGACACGCTCGGCAAGACGCTTGTCACAACACCCCGCGGCGAACGGATCCCACTCTCCACACTCGCCCGCCTCGAGCCCCGTGAGACCCCGGCCACCATCAACCGCGAGTGGGGGCAGCGCCGCGTCGTCGTGCAGGCCAACGTCCGTGACCGCGACCTGACGAGCTGGGTGCAAGAGACCCGCAACCGCCTCGAAAGCGTCGACCTTCCATCGGGTTATCGCATCGTCATCGGCGGCCAGTACGAACAGCTCGAGGCCGCCCGCGCCCGCCTCACCCTCATCATCCCCATCGCGCTGTTCGTCGTCTTGCTGCTCCTCTACCTGACCTATGGCCGCTGGCGCGACGCCCTGCGTATCTTCGCGAGTGTCCCCTTCTCGATGGTCGGCGGCGTGCTCGCCCTCTGGCTCGCCGACCTGCCCTTGTCCGTCTCCGCGGCCGTTGGTTTCATCGCCGTCTCGGGTGTCTCGGTGCTCGGCGACATGGTGCTCGTCTCGACCCTGCGCCAACACCTGGCCCATGGTCTGCCGCTCACCCAGAGCCTGCTCTACGCCGCCACCACCCGCCTGCGCCCGGTCCTCATGACCTCACTCGTCGCCGCCCTGGGCTTCCTCCCGATGGCCCTCAACAGCGGGATCGGCGCCGAGGTCCAGCGCCCCCTCGCGACCGTCGTCATCGGTGGCCTCATCTCGTCGACCCTGCTCACGCTCTTCGTCTTGCCCTCCCTCTACGTCCTCTTCACGCGCCGCAGCGACGCCACGCCACCACTTGCCCCCGCGGCGACTCCCACATGAATGCCCCCGGCAAACCCAGAAAACGCCGCATCTTCATCGCCATCGCCATCATCCTCGGCCTTCAGCTCGCCGCCGTCCTCATCTGGTACCTCGTCGAACAGGGTCGCTCAGCGGCCCCCACCTTCCGCTCCGCACCCGACACGCTGCGCCCCGCACCACCGCTCACCTTCGAGTCGGCCTCGCTCACGCGCGACTCGCTCACCAACCATCGCGGCCCGGTCCTGCTCCACTTCTGGGCGAGCTGGTGTGCTCCCTGCCGCGACGAGCTCCCGCTCCTGCAGGTGCTGGCCTCCACGCCCGACCTCCCGTTCACGGTGGTCGCCGTAGCCGTCGACGACACCTGGCCCAACATGCGTCGCCTCCCCGGCATCGACATGCGCCGGGCCCTGCGTGCGCTCGACCGCAGACAGGTCGACGCCTTCGACATCTCGGCCCTGCCCGTGACGCTGCTGCTCGACGCCAACCACCGCCGCCTCGAGCGTTACGAAGGCGCACGTGACTGGTCCCACCCCGCCGCACGCGCCCACCTCGAAGCAACCCTCGCCCGCTCGGCCCCGACGCCCACCCCACCCATCGCGCCCGCCGTTGCCCCGCCCGATCGCCAACACCCCGACCGCGCTCATTGACACCCACCACACAGCCGCACAGGATGGGCCCCGATGCGCCCCACCAGCCAAGACGACGCGACACCCGCCGGCCCCTCGGACGTCTCCACGCGTTTCGCCACCAAAGAGGATGAAACGCATGGAGACCGATCGGATCGCTCGGGCGAGCCTTCCCGCCCCAATCGTCTGAGCGGGGCGGTCGCCCGAGCAGACGTTTCTACGGACCTAGCCGACGAGGTCGCTCAGGCGGTTGCCCCGGTGACCACCCCGGTCGCCACCAAGGTCCGCTCCGACGTGAGCCGGCTCCAGCTCTTCCTGCGCCAGATTCGCACGGGCTACCTGATGACCGGCCTGACCCTGCTCGCCGGCACGACCATCGTCGGGGCGGCCATCCCGTTCGTCGGCGACTTCTCCGATTGGTACATGCACCTCGCCATGTACGTCACCCTCATCTGCTTCGTGCTGCTCTACGTGCGCGCACACTTGCGACGTTTTCGGATCCTCGAGGTCATCTGGTTCGTGCTCAGCGCAGGCCTCATGGCCTTCTTCTCGTGGATTCTCATCGACCTCATCCCCGCACGTCTCGACGTCTTGTCCGACCGCGTCCGTCCCGACGGTCTCATCGGCCCTGACGTCGCTCTGCGCCCGGAAGCCCCACTCCTATGGGTCCCCACGGTCCTCCTCTGGATGCAGGTCGCGTGGCTCGTCCTTCACTTCGCCCTCGTCGGCCGCGCCCGTC
The DNA here is from genome assembly GCA_942493285.1 of uncultured Myxococcia bacterium. Lineage (GTDB taxonomy): Bacteria > Myxococcota_A > UBA9042 > PHBI01 > PHBI01 > WYBB01. Next base: position 966,325 of record OW818691.1, on the reverse strand, counting down.
ATCGCCGCCCGGTCGCCCTTGAACCCGCACCATCAAATCTCACCCAGACAAGTGTCGATTCGGGTTGACAGCCCAAAACCGATCCATCAGTCTCCGCCCTCGCTGACGGGGGCGGCGCTCCTGTTGGTGGCCTACCGCGCGACCCGCGGGGCATCTGGCTCCGCCGGGTGCAGCACGGGTTGCGCTCCGACGGAAACCAAACCTTCCGACGGATGCTGAGCGCCTGTAGCTCAGCAGGATAGAGCAACGGCCTTCTAAGCCGTTGGTCGGAGGTTCGAATCCTCTCAGGCGCGCTCTCTTACACTCGAATCCATTCCAATAGACGCGTGACCCCCATGAAGGGTCTCCGCTAGAGACACAGATTCCCCAGTGATTCCAGGGGCTTCTGTTCAGCGTGGTGGCTGTAGCTCAGTTGGTTAGAGCGACGGTTTGTGGCACCGTAGGTCGGGGGTTCAAAGCCCCTCAGTCACCCCACCTCTCCCCTCTTTCCTTCCCACGACCCGGCGCGATTGCGGGCTTTCGTGGAACGGACAGGACGGATACACCCGTAGCTCAGCTGGATAGAGCGTCGGACTTCGAATCCGTAGGCCGCAGGTTCGAATCCTGCCGGGTGTAGACCCCTTCGAAGACCGCGCGAAACCAAGACTCTTTCGCCGGCCAATGTCCCGATAGACTCAGACTCGACTCACATCAGAATCTCCCAGAATCTGATTGACAGCCCTCCCGACGCGATGCAGAAAGCGCCGGCAAAGCAGGCAACCAATCCTGGGTGCGTAGCTCAACTGGCAGAGCACCGGACTCTTAATCCGTAGGTTGAAGGTTCGATTCCTTCCGCACCCACTGCAAGGGCAGGCCGCAAGGCCTGTCCTTTTTTTGTTTCTACTGCGGTCTCTTACCGCACCGTTTCCCCGATGATGGCCCGATGGCAGTCGCGCCAACGCGTCGGGTCCCAGGGCCGGTCCCGGCCTACGCGAGAGTGGCGAAATTGGTAGACGCGCTGGACTTAGAATCCAGTGGCCTGAGGTCGTGGGGGTTCGAGTCCCCCCTCTCGCACGCACCGGACCCGCCCCGTTCGTCGGCTCTCGACCTCGCGGACGACGCGAACGCAACAACCGAAAAGACTCACCACAAGGCAAGCTCATGCAGACGTCAGTCCAGGTCGTAAGCGAAATCGAAGTCCGTATCGAAGTCGAGATCCCCTCCGACAAGGTCAACCGTGAGCTCGACCGCCAGCTCGGCGAGTTCGGCAAGAAGGCCCGCGTCCGCGGCTTCCGCCCTGGCAAGGCCCCCAAGGACCTCGTCAAGAAGAGCTTCGCTCAGGAGATCGCCACCGAGGCGACCCGCAAGCTCATCAACGACTCCTTCCAGGAAGCGGCCGATAAGGTCGGCGACCGAATGGTCGGCGAGCCGCAGCTCGAGCCCGGCATCGCCAAGCACGGCGAGCCTCTCAAGTACGCCATCCGCGCGCAGGTAAAGCCCAAGGTCGAGCTGCACTCGTGGCAGAGCATCGAAGTCGCCGTGACGCCTGCCAACGTCGAAGCGGCCGAGGTCGAGCGCCGCCTGACCGCGATGCAGGACCGCCACAAGGAGCGGGTCCCGGTCGAGGACCGCAAGAGCGACACGGGTGACATCGTCATCGTGGACACGACCGGCTTCATCAACGGCGAGCGCGACAAGCGCCTCGACATGAAGGCCTTCGAGGTCAAGCTCGGCTCGGGCCAGACCATCCCGGGCTTCGAGGACGAGCTCATGGGCCTGTCCGTCGGCGACGAGAAGGGCTTCGACATCACCTTCCCCGACGACTACGGGGCGCCCGGCATGGCCGGTCAGAAGGCCCGCTTCGAGTGTGTCGTGACCGGCCTCATGCGTGAAGACGCGCCCGAGCTCGACGACGACTTCGCCCAGGACGTCGGGTTTGCCGACCTCGAGGCGCTGCGCAACGACGTCGTCTCCAAGGTCGGGGCCGAGGCCAACAAGCGTCGCACCGAAGAGGCCGAGCGCAAGGTCATCAACGTCATCCTCGAGCGCAACGACTTCCCGGTCCCGCCGGCCATGGTCGAGGGCTATGCCACCGAGCGCGCCCGCCACTTCCTGCGTATGTTCCGCGGCCAGGGCATGAGCGACGACCAGGCGATGCGCTTCGTCGAGCAGAACTGGGAGATGTTCAAGTCGATCGGTCAGTTCGAGGTCCGCAAGAGCCTCATCCTCGAGGCCATCGCGCGTCAGGAGAAGATCGAGATCGAGGAGGACGAGCTGTCGGCCGCGATCGTCGAGCGTATCCAGGAGCACGGCGAGAAGGCCGGCAAGGTTTACGAGCGCCCCGAGATGCGTGAGGCGCTGCGCCAGGACATGCTCGAGAAGAAGGCGATGGCCCATCTCATGGCCACCGCGATCCTCGTCGACGAGGCCCCCAAGGTCGAGGCTCCTGCAATCGACGCCTCGACCGACGAGGGCTGAAGCCGTCCAGCGTGACGTCGTAATGCGGTTCCCGCCCCACCTGGAGATGGAAACGTATGCGACGTGATCGGATCGCTCGTCAGGCGAAGGCAAGCTAACGCCGCGGGCCTGCGACCTGGCGAGCAGACGTTTGCCCTGACTCGCGACGTTCGGTGCGGCGCCGTCGCTGCAGCGAACGTGTTCGGGTACCGGGATCACCCCTCGCGCGGCAGAGACGGTTGAACCGAGCCACCGACCGGGGTTCGTCCCGCCGCTTCCGCCCATTTGGACAGCTTGACAGGACCGCCCCACGTAGCCAATGCAGTGGCATCGCTTCGGCGTCGGACCGCGTTCCATCGTCGCCGCCGACCCAGACCACGCCAGGAGGGCGCTCGTTTTGACTTACATCCCGAACATCATCGAGCAGACGCACACGGGCAAGACGGCCTGGGATCCGTTCTCACGGCTCTTCAAGGACCGCATCATCTTCCTCGGCACGGCCATCGACGACTTCACGGCCAACGCCATCATCGCGCAGCTCCTGTACCTGGACAGCGATGACCCGGACAAAGAGATCAACATCTACATCAACAGCCCGGGCGGCTCGATCACGGCCGGCATGGCCATCTACGACACGATGCAGTTCATCTCGAGCCCGGTCTCGACCATCTGCCTCGGTCAGGCGGCCTCGATGGCGGCGGTCCTGCTCGCGGCCGGCGCCAAGGGCAAACGTTATGCCCTGCCACACGCACGCATCATGCTGCACCAGCCTCATGGTGGGCTCGGCGGCCAGGCGACCGACATCGAGATCGCCGCGCGTGAGGTCCTCTTCCTCAAGGGCCAGCTCCTCGAGGTCGTGTCGCGCCACACGGGCCAGCCCATCGACAAGCTGCGGACCGATACCGACCGCGACTTCTTCCTTCGGCCGACCCAGGCCGTCGAATACGGAATCGTGGACCAGATTGTGGCCCGCAAGACCTGAAGTCTACCCTCTGGTTGCGACTGGGGTTTTTCCCAAGGTTTCGGGGCCCGGCTCAATCGGGTTTGGACATTGTGTCACAGGTGTCTATCGACTATCGTCCTCGATGTCCGGCCAGCCGAGCACGAGCGACGGTGCGACACTGAGGCAGACGAAGAGCAGGAGTTGATTGGTGGATAGACGTCGAGACAGTACCAACCTCTGCTGTTCCTTCTGCGGCAAGAGCCAGAAGGAGGTCAAAAAGCTCATCGCCGGGCCCACGGTCTACATCTGCGATGAGTGCATCGGCCTCTGCAACGACATCATCGCCGAGGAAGTCCAGAAAGAGGACACCTACTCCGGCTTGTCGTCCATCCCCAAACCCGCCGAAATCAGGCGTGTTCTGGACGAGTACGTCATCGGCCAGGAGAAGGCCAAGAAGATCCTCTCGGTCGCGGTCTACAACCACTACAAACGTATCGACGCGAAGGAGAACCACCGCGAGGAGATCGAGCTGCAGAAGTCCAACATCCTGCTGCTCGGTCCGACCGGCACGGGCAAGACCCTGCTCGCTCAGACGCTCGCGCGCCTCCTCAAGGTCCCGTTCGCCATCGTGGACGCGACGACGCTGACCGAAGCCGGCTACGTGGGCGAGGACGTCGAGAACATCCTCGTGTCGCTCCTGCAGAACGCAGACCACGACATCGAGCGCGCGCTGCGCGGCATCGTCTACATCGACGAGATCGACAAGATCGGCCGCAAGTCCGACAACCCTTCGATTACACGCGATGTTTCGGGCGAAGGTGTGCAGCAGGCCTTGCTCAAGATCATCGAGGGCACGGTCGCCAACGTCCCGCCCAAGGGTGGTCGTAAGCATCCGCAGCAGGAATTCCTGCAGATGGACACGACCAACATCCTGTTCATCTGCGGCGGTGCCTTCGTCGGTCTCGACAAGGTCATCGAGCGACGCATCGGCAAGAAGTCGATGGGCTTCACCTCCGAGCGCGCCAAGGGCGTGAAGATGGACTGGTCGGTCGGCGAGGTACTCGAGCAGGTGGAGCCCGAGGATCTCATCAAGTTCGGCCTCATCCCAGAGTTCGTCGGCCGTCTCCCGGTCGCGGCGACCCTGCACGAGCTCAACGAGGAGGCGCTCATGCGTATCCTCGTCGAGCCCAAGAACGCCGTGACGCGCCAGTTCAAGCGCCTCCTCGAGATGGACGGCGTGCGGCTGACCTTCACCGAGACGGCACTGCGCGCGGTGGCCAAGAAGGCCCTCGAGCGCAAGACCGGCGCGCGCGGACTGCGCAGCATCCTCGAGAACGTGATGCTCGAGGTCATGTACGACATCCCGTCCATGACCTCCGCGAAAGAGGTCGTGGTGAACGAGGACGTCATCATGGGCAAGACCAAGCCCATGATCGTCTACGACAAAGAAGCCGCTTCCGCTTGAGCGCACGGGGCGGCACTTGCGCCCCGGCACCCCACACCCCCGCGCCCCGCGCCACCTGAACCGAGTCCTGGTGCCGGGCGAAGAGCAGCCCAGGAATGACCATGTTCGGCAAAGACAAACGCGCTTCGAAGTCGCGCATCGTGCCCCTGCTCCCGCTGCGGGACATCATCGTGTTCCCGTACATGCAGGTGCCGCTCTTCGTCGGTCGTGAGAAGTCCATCGCGGCCCTCGAGGCGGCGATGGCCAGCGGCGACAAGGAGGTCCTGCTCTCGGCCCAGAAGAAGGCCAAGACCAACGACCCGACGCCCGACGACATCTTCCGCGTGGGCACGCTCGGCACCATCATGCAGATCCGCAAGCTCTCGGACGGGACCATCCAGGTCCTCGTCGAGGGCAAGCAGCGCGCGAAGATCAAACGCTTCGTGCCCAACGACGGCTACTTCATGGCCGAGGTCGACGAGATCCCCGAGAAGGTCGACGGCAACGTCGAGGTCGAGGCGCTGATGCGCCAGATCCAGTCCACCTTCGAGAGCTACGTCAAGCTCAACAAGCGGATGCCGCCCGACCTGCTGGTGCTCGTGTCCACCATCGAGGACCCGGCCCGCCTGTCCGACACCATCGTCGCGCAGCTCTCGCTGAAGCTCACCGACAAGCAGGGCCTGCTCGAGATCGACGACCCCGTCAAACGGCTCGAGCGCCTCTACGAGCTGATGCAGGCCGAGATCGAGATTCTCCTCGTGGAGAAGAAGATCCGGACCCGCGTCAAGAAGCAGATGGAGAAGAGCCAGAAGGAGTACTACCTCAACGAGCAGATGCAGGCGATCCAGAAGGAGCTCGGCGAGCGCGACGAGTTCAAGAACGAAATCCAGGAGTTGGAAGAAAAGATCGCCAGCAAGAAGATGAGCAAGGAGGCGACCCTCAAGCTCAAGCGCGAGATGAAGAAGCTGAAGATGATGTCGCCGATGTCGGCCGAGGCGACCGTCGTCAGGAACTACATCGACTGGGTGTTGGGCCTCCCCTGGCATCAGATGACCAAGGACAAGCTCGACATCAAGGAGGCCCACTCCATCCTCGAGCGTGACCACTACGGCTTGGAAAAAGCCAAGAGCCGTATCCTCGAGTACCTGGCGGTCCAGCACCTCGTGAAGAAGCTGAACGGCCCCATCCTCTGCATGGTCGGCCCGCCGGGTGTCGGCAAGACCTCGCTCGCCCGCTCCATCGCGCAGGCCACCGGCCGCAAGTACGTGCGCATGAGCCTTGGCGGCATGCGCGACGAGGCCGAGATCCGCGGCCATCGCCGCACCTACATCGGCGCCCTGCCCGGCAAGATCATCCAGAGCCTCAAGAAGGCCGGCTCGAACAACCCTGTCTTCCTGCTCGACGAGATCGACAAGATGTCGACCGACTTCCGGGGCGACCCGAGCTCGGCGCTGCTCGAGGTGCTCGACCCCGAGCAGAACGGCACCTTCAACGACCACTACCTCGACCTCGACTACGACCTGTCGAACACCATGTTCATCGCCACGGCGAACAACCTGCACGGCATCCCGCTGCCGCTCCAGGACCGCATGGAGATCATCGAGATCTCGGGCTATACCGAGTTCGACAAGCTCAACATCGCGCGCAAATACCTCGTCCCGAAGCAGCTCAAGCAGAACGGTGTCGAGGCCATCAACATCATCTTCACCGATGCCGCGATTCGCCTCCTCATCCACCGCTACACGCGTGAAGCCGGCGTCCGAAACCTCGAGCGTGAGATCGCCAGCGTGTGCCGCAAGCTCGCCAAAGAGCTCATCGAGCTGCGCGCCCAGGGCAAGCTCGACAGCGACATCCGCTTCCACGTCGACGCCCAGCGTGTCCAGAAGCTGCTCGGGCCTCCGAGGTACCGGGCCAACGAAGCCGAAGAGCTCGACGAGATCGGCGTCACCCACGGCCTCGCCGTGACCATGGCCGGAGGCGAGCTCCTGCCGACCGAAGTGACGCTCATGCCCGGCACAGGCCAGCTCAAGCTCACCGGTAACCTCGCGAAAGTCATGGAGGAATCGGCGCATGCGGCGCTGTCCTACGTGCGCTCCAAGGCCCACGTCTGGGGGCTCGCCAAGGGTTTCCAGAAGCAGATCGACATCCACATCCACTTCCCCGAAGGCGCCATCCCGAAGGACGGTCCGTCGGCCGGCATCACCATGGCGACCTCGCTCGTGTCCGCGCTCACCCGCACACCCGTGCGCCGCGACGTGGCCATGACCGGCGAAATCACCCTGCGTGGACGAGTGCTGCCGATCGGCGGCCTGAAAGAGAAGGTGCTCGCGGCCCACCGCGCGGGCATGAAGCTCGTCATCCTTCCCGACGAAAACAAGAAGGATATCCGGGACATCCCGCAGGTCGTGCGCTCAGCCATCAAGCTCGTGACGGTCAAACACATGGACGAGGTCATCCCGCTCGCCCTGACCCGCGACATCGTGCGCGCTTCAGGCGCCGAGGACGCGACCGTCGACCCGATGAGCGCCATCCTCTCGGGCACCGTCGAGGACGACAAGACCAAGCCCGCCGTCCACTGAATCGAAGCGCTGCGGTCAGAGCACTAACGCGCGCGCACCATGGCGTCCCAGGTCGACGCCCAGTTGCGCTCGGCCTCGGCGCGCAGCATCGCTGGTGATGGCGCGATGACTTCGAGCGACGCGAAGCGGACCGTGCCATCCCAGGACGCGCTGGCGAGCCAGCGACCGAGCGGGTCGAAGGCGAGCGCGCCGACCTGATCGGCGTGAGCGTGGATGGAGAGTCGCAACGCCCGGTCGGCTGCGGACCAGACGTAGACGACGCCGCGTCGGGTGCCACTGGCGACCCATCGGTCGTCGGGTGACCAGGCGACATCGGTGAGCTGCGCATCCCTATCGCCGGCGAACACGGCGACGAGCTCCCCGTAATCGTCGACCACCTCGACGGTGGACCCGCTGACGAACGCCCAACGCAGCCCATACGAGTCGGGAGCGGCCGCGGCCCAGGACGACTCGGCTGCGAGCTCCCGCCAGAGCGGCGCGACCCCCAGGTCGGCGATGACCGCCCGTCGCGCTTCGTCGCGCAAGAGCACCGCATGTCGGCCGTCGGCGCTGACCGCGAGGTCGTGGTCGGCGTGACGCGTCGGCTCCGTGGCGATAGGCTCGCCGTCCCAGTCGAGGAGCTGGTAGCGGCCGAAGTCCCCGACACGCAGGACGCGGCCACCGCTCGCGGAAGCAAGCCGGCGCGTGAAGCCGACAGGGCCGAGCTCGTAGGGCTCGCTGCCATCGACGAGTACCACCGCGACGCGGCGCTCGACGTGACCCAGGCCGGCGGCGACCCGAGCCCCGTCGGGCGAGAAGAGGACGCTCTTCACGACGACTCCCTCGCGGCGCGCGACGACACGAGCGCCGCTCGAGAGCGCGAACACCTCCAGGTGCTCGCTGGTGCCGACCGCCAGGAGCCGCCCATCGCGGCTCACGTCGAGCGCGGCCGCGCCACCCTCGAGCGGGATCGTCGCAGGCAACCCACCTTCGAGATCCCAGGTCGTCAGGCGCCCGCGGCCCCAGGTCGCGAGCCGACTGGGATGGCCGGCTAAAAACCGCAAGCCGAGGTCCTCGGTGGCCGGGAGGCGGCCATACATGTGGCCATTCACGACGTCGCAGATCGCGATGCCGCGCGCCCCGTCGCGAAACGCCGCGATGCTGCCGTCGGGCGAGACGGTGATGGGACCGACGACGCCCACGCCGACCTGTCGCCTCCACCGGAGCGCGCCGGTCGCGAGCTCGAGGTAGGCGAGCTCACCCGAGTTGGAGCCGATGAGGGCGCCGTCGGCACCCGGCACGAGCGCGACCCCGAAGTGCAGGTCGTGGCCTGCCGGCGCGAGGAGCTCGCCGGTTCGCTGGCCGTGTCGCGAGTCCTGCGCCCGGAAGCGCCCGTCAAAGCACACCTGCAGCCAGCGCTCGTGTCCCGCGATGCGCTCGAAAGCACCGAAAACACTCACCTCTTTGCATGTCGAGGCGATGAGCTCCGACGGCCCGGCGGCGGCGCGAACGACCTCGAGGGTCTGTTGTCCGAACCCAAAGACGGCGTCGCCCTCGAGCGTCGATTGGAGACGATTGCAGCACGCCTCACTCTTCCCGAGCGACTGCCCTGTGGCCGCGTCGAGGACCTCCGAGCCGCTCTGGGTGCCGTTGACCAGTACCCTGCCCTCGCGCTCGAACCAGGCTACGAACGATGAGGCGCCTGCGCGTCGCCAGCGGGGTCCTGCCACGCCGAGCGTATGCCGCGACAACGCGTCCTCGCCGCGACACAAAAGCTCGAGGCCGTCGCTCGACAAGGTGATGCCCTCACACACGGGCAGGACGTGAGTCGCCACGAGCCTCGGTCGTGGGCCGGTCGCGAGCGAGGCGAGGACCCCGCGGGCCTCTGGGGTCTCGAGGTGGCCAAGCGCGACGGCGGCCATGATCTCCGCCTCGGGCCTACGTCCGTCGGAGGCGAGCGCGCGTGACGACTCAGCGAGCGCACGCCCGAGCTCGGCTTCGGCCAGGCCAAGGGCCGAGGTCGCCCGAGCCTCGGCCGCCTCGGCGCGCACGCGCTCGAGGGTGGTGCTGCGAAAGCCGAGCCCGATGGCCACGGCGAGCGCGACGAGGGCGAGCCCCACGATCAGGAGTGGTACCCGCCAGGCGCTCACCACGCGGCGCAGGAGCTCCCAGGGCGTATAGCTGTGGGCTGTGACGCGACGGCCTTCGAGCCAGTTCGCGAGGTCGTCGGCGAGCTCCTTGGCCTCGGGATAGCGCCTCTCGCGTCGCGTCTCGGTCGCGCGCCGCACGATGGCCGCGAGCTCGACGGGGAGCTCGTCGAGGGCCAACATCGGCAGTCCCGAGCGGGCTTGGGCGATGACGTCGCTCGCGCTGCTCGGGTCGCGAACGGGCCGCCCCGTGACGACCTCATAGATGATGAAGCCCAGTGCCCAGACATCCGAGCGGGCATCGACGGGCTCGCCCATCGCCTGCTCGGGGCTCATGTAGTGCGGCGTGCCGACGACCGAACCCCAGGCCGTGAAGTTCGGGTCCTCGGACTCAGGCTCCGCGCCGATGGCCTCCATGGAAGCGGCGGGCCCAGCGTGCCCAGTCCGCCCGGCCTGCCCATTCTGCTCAGCTCGAACGATAGGGAAGTCGCTGCCGACGATGGCGCGAGCCAGCCCCCAGTCTACGACCTGCGTCTCGCCGAACTCGCCTACCATGACGTTCGACGGCTTCAGGTCGCGATGCACGATCCCATGCCGGTGGGCCCACGCGACCGCCTGGCTCGCCGCCAGGACATGGCTCAAGAGGCGCAGACGCGAGGCGCGCTCCGGGCTCTCACGCACGACGTCCGCGAGTGAGCGACCACGAACGACTCTCATCGTATAGTAAGGTCCGCGCTGCGCATCGTAGCCGGCGTCGTAGACCGGCACGATGTTCGGGTGCTCCAGTCGCGCAGTGATGGCGGCCTCACGCTCGAGTCGCGCGGCGAATGCGGCGCCCTCCTGACCAGGGACGATCTCCTTCATCGCAACATCGCGGCCAAGGACCGCGTCGTGGACGAGCACGACCCGTCCCATCCCGCCCCGACCGAGCTCTCCCCGACGCTCGTAGCGCCCGCGCTCGGACGCTGACGACGCCCTCGGCGGCGACGCCTGCGATATCGGTGCGCGGTCAGGCGCGACGGAACTCAGGCCAAGCGGAACGCCGCTCTCGGCGCCGACGACGCTGCCGCCAAGTTCTTCGTCCCTGTGCACGCCCCGAACGGTACGCGTGGACGGCCGCGCACGGCAAGCGCCCCGCAGTAGCCTCGTCGCGGCATGGCCTCGCACGCGCTATCGAGCTCGCCCGATCGCGTGATAGCTTCGACCCCGTGCGCGCCTTTGTACGATTTCAACTCCCAGACGGCAGAACCACCGAGCTCGGCCCCGGCGAGCTGATCGGCCGGACCTGGTCGGCCGGCCTGTCGATCTCCGACCCTGCCATCTCGGAAGCTCACGCCATGGTGAGCCTGCGCGGAAGCGTGTTGAAGCTCTACGCACTGCGAGGCCGCTTCGCGGTCGGCCACAGGACCCTCACCGAGGTCGAGCTGACCCCCGAGCTGGAAATCCAGCTCACCCCCTACTTCGCCATCACCGTCCTCGAGGTCATCCTGCCCGACTCGGTGCTGGCCCTCGAGGGCGAAGGGCTCGCGCGCCAGGTGTTGTCAGGCGTCTCGTCGCTGCGCGTCCGCCCACGCCCCGAGCTGATCCCGGGCCTCGCAAACGACAGCGACGCTACCCTCTGGAGCGACGGTCTCGGCTGGTTGATCCGACTCGGACCGCCGGGAGCTGCATCCGAAGCCGTTCCGATCGTCGAGGGCGACACCTTCGAAGTGGGCGGCCAGACCTTCCGAGCCGTCGCGACCCCCTTGGGACACGCCGGTCAGGCGATGACCCACGGCGCTGGCGTGGGCGACCCGCTCCAGCTAATCGTCCGCTACGACACCGTCCACGTCCACCGAACCAACGAGCCGAGCGTGGCCATCGACGGGATCTCGGCGCGCATCCTGTCCGAGCTCGCCGTCATGCGACTGCCGGTCGGCTGGGACGTCATCGGCAGCGAGATCTGGAACGACGAGACCGACGCCATCGCCCTCCGCCGCAGGTGGGACACCGCCGTCGCACGCCTGCGGCGCAAGCTCCGAAGCCATCGTATCCGCCCCGATCTGGTGCGCGCAGACGGCACCGGCAACTTCGAGCTCTTCCTTCACAAAGGCGATCGGGTCGTCGACGAGACCTGAAGCCAGCCGCCAGATATCTCGACTTTCGAGATATCCGTCGACTACACCTCCCGTTGGCCGATCCAAAGCGGACAGTCCGCGCCGAAGCGCCATCTGTCGCCGTTCTGACGCCCCTCGAGAGCTTACGCGCCTGCGCGCTGGTCCGTCTTGCTCCCATCTGACACCTGCCCAAGGCAAGCGCCTCGAACCGTCTACGGTCGCGACACGCCGGGGCATCGGTCCTCCGGCGCGTTCCAACCATCCACCCCAAGGGGTCACCCATGCGCCGTCACCTCCTCCTGAGTCTAGGACTCGCCTTGCTCGCGACCGCCTGCGAACAAGAAGCCGCAGAAGACACCGAATGTCCCGCTGGCTCGGGCGCCATCTTCGTCGCCAACGGCCCTGACGGCCCCGGCTGCTACTGCCCTGCGGGCACGCTACCCAACGCCGCGACCCAGACCTGCGACGGCTGCCCACCCGGCTACACGACCAGGCCAGGCTCCTCCGAGTGCCAGGACATCGACGAGTGCTATCAGGCCCTCGACGACTGCGACCCGCTCGCCCGCTGCCTCAACAACCAGGGTGGCTTCGAGTGTGTGTGCGACTCGGGCGGCCTCGTCCTCGTCGACAACGCGTGTGTCTGCCCGCCAGGCACCACCTTGGAGGGCACCGCATGCAAGGACATCGACCAATGCGCGACGGGGGCCGTGACGTGTGATCCCAACGCGACCTGCAGCAACGGCTTTGGCAACGACACATGCCTCTGCAAAGCCGGCTACGAGGGCGATGGCTTCGCCTGCACGGCCATCGACTGCGGCCCCGGCCTCGAGTTCAAGCTCTCTGGCACCAACGCCGGGCGCTGTGGCGACATCGACGAGTGTTACACCGGCGTCGACACCTGCTCCGATGACGCCCAGTGCTTCAACCGCTATGGCGCCGAGCTCTATACCTGCCAGTGCAGAGCCCCGCTCATCGGCGACGGCCGGACGTGCGCCTGCCCGAGCGGCTACACGCGCGGGGCAAACGGCTCGTGCGCCAACATCAACGAGTGCACGACCGGGGCCATCAGCTGCCACGCCGACGCGACCTGCCTCGACCTGCAGGGCAGCGCCCTCTGCCGCTGCAAGACCGGCTTCCAGGGCGACGGCTTCTTCTGCGCCCCGACCCCGTGCAATGCCGGCTACGAGACGAACGCGAGCGGCACGTGTGTGGACACCGACGAGTGTGGCAACGGTGTCGCCGACTGCTCGCCCAACGCGCGCTGCCAGAACACGCCGGGTAGCTTCTCATGCACCTGCGCTCCCGGCTTCACCGGCGATGGCCGGACCTGCGCCGACGTCGACGAGTGTGCGACCAACGCCGACGACTGCTCGCAGATCTGCACCAACACCGAGGGCAGCTTCGAGTGCGCCTGCAACGCGGGCTTCGTCCTCGACTACCACTTCTGCGCCGACATCAACGAGTGCGCACCCTCACCCGACCAGACCTGTCTCGGCCTCTGTTACAACAGCAATGGCAGCGCCCAGTGCTTTGGCGACGGTGGCATCTCCTCGCTCGCCGACCCCGACAACTCGCCCTACCCCAACATGCAGTGCGCCGGCCCTGTCGGCCCCGAGCAGATCTGGTTTCAGGCCAACCAGAAGACCTCGTTCCCCGTCGACTGCCGCTGCCCGCACGGCTCGCAGGCGGGCTCGCTCCTGTGTGCGGCGCCGACCGCCATGGAGCTCGCCAACCTCCACCTCGGCACGGGGGTCAACGCCGCTGACGCCCCGAGTGGCGAGATCAAGGGCTGCGCCACCGACTTCTCGGCCGACCTCGTCTACTTCGGCGTGAACTGGGCGAACAACGGTGACTCGCGCCGCGGCTTCATCTTCGCCATGGACCCCGCGACCGCCAACCGCACGCTCATCTCGGGCGAGTACCTGGACCCGAACACCGGCGTCTATCAGAAGGGGACGGGCACCGCCTTCGACACCATCCTCGACCTGGCGCTCGGCCCCGATGGCTTCCTCTACGTCTTCGAGGACTCGGTGCCCGGCAGCACGGCCGCCGACACGAGCCCTCTCTTCGGGCGCTCGGTCTACCGGGTCGACCTCGTCACCGGCAACCGCACCCTCTGGTGGAATGACCGCGACACCGCGTTCAGCGCGGCTCACTGCGGCAGCCCAACCGGCAACATGGCCTTACGTCCCGACATCTTCAATCACCAGTTCGAGCTCACCGAGAACGGCGACATGCTCTTCACGGTCCGCGGCAACGGCGTCATCCGCGTCGCCAACGACCGCTCTTCCTGCAGCTGGGTCACGGCCAACGGCGCCGCCGGCCCGGGCTCGGGCTTCGACATGCCAGCGCTCGACTCGGGCTGGGGCTACAAGGACGGGGTCATCTACGGGACCTCGTTCCTGACCGGCGCGATCTACAAGATCAACGTCGCGACCGGTGTCCGCACCCGCATCTTTGGCGACGCGGCGGGTACCGGCCCGGGCCCGGGCGTCTGGTCCTTCTTCTACCTGCCCTACCTCCAGCTCTGGGTCGCCGGCGGCAACGAGGCCCAGACCCCCTCGGACGCGGCGCTGTTCGACCCCGCCAGCGGCGACACCTGGGGCTGGATGTACCAGAGACCCGACCCCGAGACGGGCAGCGGCTCGGGCGGCCAGAACGTCTACGCGGGCCCCATCAACACCAACCCGACCAACCAGCTGCGCGGTCCGATCCTGGGTACGAACGACGGCACGCTCATCGACCGCCCGTGGTGCCTCTCGCCGCTCGCCGAGAACCGCCTGTTCGTCGCGACCGACCGCGTCGGCATCGTCATCGTCGAGCTCGAGACCGGCAACACGATGAACTTCTCGCAGTGAGGTATCGAGTCCATTGGATCTCTTGGATCCGATCGATCCAATGGACTCTTTCCACGCCCGATCCCGGCGCCGCTCGCGGAACCGGGACCGGGCGGCGGCCCCCGACGGCCCCGGCCCAAACCCGAGGCGTCCACGATCCCTGCCAGGCAGGACGGGCCAATTGACACGCGCACAGGCTCCACCGTAGTACGCCGCGTCCTGCAACCATTTGGGGAAGCTCCATGGCCGCGCCTACGTCGACGAAGATGCACCCTCTGGTCGTCATCTTCTACGCCCTATGGGTGCTGGTCTCGCTCGCCATCGCAGGCTTTGGGGCGTGGGTCGCCTCGAGCCTCGCGGTCTACCACGACGGCCCGCTCTGGCTCGTCCTCGTGGGCGCCTTCACCTGCTTCTTCATCGTCCCGCTCATCTGGGAGCTCGTCGCGGACCGCGACCAGCGCGGTGGGCGTATCCGCGACGCCATCCTGCGCTCGTCGTTCATCTCGCTCGTCTTCCTCGTGGTCGTGCTGCTGACCCACGCCACGACGACCTTCAAGGCGCTCGCGACCCGCGGCGACTGGTGGCTCGCAGGCTCGACCACGCCGACGGCCGACGCTATCCGAGGTGGTCTGCACGACCTGGCGGACGGCTTCGAGTGGCTCTTCGAGCTCGCGCAGAAGGAGGGCTACGCACCCGACCCCGAGGCCGAGGACATCCTGCCGCCCCCGAGCGGCACATCGTCCGCGTCAGCCACGACATCGACCGTCGCTCCCCCTACTCAGAGCCCGGCCGCTCGCCCCACCTCGCCCGACGGCATGCCGCTCCCGCCCGGCCGCCCCATCGTCGGAACCAACCTCACCTGGCCGCTACCCGCCACCATCCACCCGCTGGTCGCAGGCATCCCCGAAGAACACACGCAGAGCATCACGGCTGTCGGCCAGTACCTGCGCGCCAACATCGAAGACCCGTTCGAACGTGTGCGCGCCATCCACGACTTTGCTGCGACCTGGCTCGCCTACGACGGCGCCCTCCTCCGAGACCTGGAGGCCGGCAAGAACGCACCCTCGCCCACGGTCGAACAAGCCTTCGCCCAGGGTAAAGGCGTCTGCGCGCACTACGCCAAGCTCATCATCGCGCTCGCCAAGGTGACCGGCGACCGCATCATCTACGTCACCGGAGACACCCGCAGCGCCGCCGATTATGACCAGGCCGCAGACACCGACAATGTGCCTATCGACCCCAGCGGCCACGCTTGGAATGCGGCCGAGATCAACGGCCGCTGGTATCTCCTGGATGCCACCTGGAACGCCGGCCACGTCGAAAACTACAACTTCGTGCGCGACTACGAGACGACCTACCTCTTCACCCCGCCCGAGGTGATGACGCTGAGCCACTTCCCCAAGGAGGAGCGTTGGCAGCTCCTCGAGACCCCGCTCTCGCGCTCGGATTGGCTGCGCCAGCCGCTCGTGCGCCCACGCTTCTCGGCGCTCGGCCTGCTCGTGCGGGCTCCGACCCAACCCATCGTGTCGGTCGATGACACCTTCACGCTGGAGCTCGAAAACCCAGCCGGCTTCGACGTCGCGCTCGGCATCGAGGTCGACGGCAAGCTCGGCCCCCTGTGCTCCAAGCTGAAGGGCACGTCTGGCAAGCTCAGCTGCCGACTCGATACATCCGGCCGCCAACAGGCCATCATCTTCGCGCGCAGCGAACCCTCAGAGCCCAATCAATACCAGAGCATAGGCTACGTCATCGTCGACGCCTCGCCTTGAGTCAGGCTCTTTTGGAAGCCGCTACCCTCGTCCTGCTCAGGGCTCTTCGAACTTGGTCGCGTTGCCGAAGATACGCTCGATGTCCTCGACGACGCCCGCGTGTTTGAGGCGGTCGAGCCCACCGACCTCCACCTGACGCACCCGCTCACGGGTGAGGTTCAGGATGTGGCCAACCTCTTCGAGCGTCAGCCCACCCTGCTCGCTCACATCGAGCGCACACGAGTGCTCCATCTCCCAGACCTCGAGGTGCGGGAAGTTGAGCTTGATGCTCTGCGTCTCGTCTTTCACGTCGAGGTAGAGGTGGTACTTGCACGACACGAATGGGCAGGGCCGGATGCCGTCCGCACAGTCCGACCGCGTCTTGGGCCGCTCGTACCACATCTCATCGATGAGGCTGATGCCCTCTTGGATCTCGGCGCGGGTGAGCCGCTTGCCCGCGATGGTCTTCGGCCGCAGGCGGCTTCGACGCTGGCGCGCAGCCGGGTCCCGCGTCGACTCGCTCGCTTCACGCGCCGGCCCGACGGGGCCCATCGGCCCACGTGTTGGTCCATCACCTGACGGCGTCGGGGCACCGGCCGGGACTGCCTGCATTCGAGGCTGCGTCGCCGGCCGCGCCGGCCCGTTCTGGCTCGCGCCCTGGCGCGCCTTCGGGTCGGGTCGCGTGTCCGCAGCGCCGCTTGCTGCGCGGATGCGAGGTTCGTTTCGGACCGGTTCCATGCGCCCTCCCACGACCCACCGACACCCGGCGGGTCCAGCTTGCAGCCTCAACGCCACCGTCGATGCGGTGGATTGAAGCTGCCCACGATTGAATTCGCACCGACAGGGACAGCCGTCAAAAAAATGGCTTTCTATCGCCTGCCGATTGACGCCGCGCCGACCACATATGGCGGATGGGGTCTACGGGCCTGTGCCGCGGCGATTTCTCGTCTCGACGGAGGCGAGTAGATCAAAGCGCAGATCGCGCGTCAAGGGCGGATCGACCGCAATTTTCGCGGGGATCATGAGATCCGCGCTAGAGGCCGATCTGCGATCGTTCGGCATTTTCGAGCCGTGTATCCGACGGCCTTCGAGAGACTGTTCTGGGGCAGCTCTCGACCCATCGGACATCCGGCGCGGGGCCTTCAGTCAGCGCTCTTTCAATCGGTGGTCGGCACCAATGACAGCCGACGCTCACCGATACGCAGCGCGATGACACCGGTCTGCGTACTGCGCTTGAGCTTACGCGAGATATAGGCCGCGGCGGGCTGGCCGTCGGTGAGGCCGATGGCGAGGACCTCGACGCGCACATTGCGGTCGGAGTCGAGTGTCCCGACCTTGTCAGCCTTGCCGAAGTCGCGGTCCCACTCGATGGCCTGGCCGTGCTCGAGCTTGCCCTTGCGCACCGAGATGCCTCCCGAGACACCACCGAAGTCGATGCGGCAGACCTTGTTCAGGCAACGCTCCCACTCAGCCGGCTCGGCGGCGGCAACCTCGGGTGCTGCGGCGACCACATCCGGAGCAGCCTCTGCGCCTGCGCCTGCTGGAACGACCGCATCGGCCTCGGCGACGACGGCGACATCGGCCGCGGGACCCGCATCGGGAGCCATCGCTCCCGCGATGACATCTGCCCCCTCGGGGGCACCGGCGGGCGCGGACGCATCGGGTGTGGCCGCGGGTTCGACGGGGGCCGCGGCGACACGGTCGGCCCCAGGACGACCTTCGGGCTGGCCACCCGCGACCTGTGATGACTCGGCGCGCTCGCTCGAGCCGACGAAGAGCCAGGTGATTCCGTAGCCGATGCCAAAGCCGGCCACGAAGACAATCGCGATGAGGAGGATTCGGCGTTGCATCGGGCTCGATCTAGGTGAGGTTGATGAAACCGGCAAGACAATTGGCCTGTTTCCGGGCCCGACGCTGCCGCGCTGCCCCGGACTCGCCACACAGGCCTGGCGAGCGGGCTGGAACAAGTGACCCGCGGTGAATATTCTGCGCCCGGGCGGCGTTGCCAACAGGTTGCGCGACGCCCGCTGTGCGGGGCGACGACGCCCATGGCAAACGCCCAGCCGCCGCCCTCGAACTGGCCAGCAGACAAGCAGGACCGCATGCGCAAGAGCCCCTTCATCTTCTCCCTTCTGCCCATTGTGCCGATGGCTTTCGCTCTGCTCTCGAGCCCGCTCACAAACGCCGGCACGCCGACGCCGATGCCAGCGGCCGAGGCCCCGGCTGACGACCACACGCTGACCTTCGAGGCGACTCCGACGAAAGCTGGTACGGCCGGCGCGCTCGCGATCTCCATCGCGCCGAAGTCCCCGTGGAAGTGGAATCCAGAGTACCCCGCCAAGCTCGAGCTCGTCGCACCTCCAGGCGTTACCTTCGACAAGGGCCTGCTCTCGAAGAAGGACAACGACTTCGCGGCGTCGGGCAAGACCGTCGGCGCCACGGCAGCCTTCAAGGCGACCTCGCCCGGCACCCACACAGCCGTCGTGAAGGGCAAGTTCGGCCTCTGCGACGCCAACGTCTGCATCATCAAGAAGGTCGAGACGACCGCGACCATCGTCGTCAAATAGGTCCGCCGAACGCAGAGGGCCGGGCGCGCCCGATCTCCCTAACGCTTTGGAACCGTTGCGCGTTTGGTCTTGCTCCAGACCTCCCAGCGTCCGACTCCATGGGGCACCTTCGTGGCGCGGTCGACCCACGAGAGCTGGTCCTTCTCGTCGCCGTAGCAAGGGAAGTCGAAAGGCTCGAGGGTCGCGATCGCCACCCACTGCTCACGGCCGAGCGGCGGCACCACGATGGCGTCCGGGTTGACGCTGACATCGCGGTCGGCGGGGACCTTCAGGTTCTCGAACGAGACGAAGACGTCGCTCTTCGGGCCGATCCAGAAAAGCGTCACGTAGCCGGCGCGGGGCACCCGCATGTAATAGATGACGCGGTCGTAGGGTTCGTACTCGTGTGAGTCGCCCCAGATCTCTAGGCTCATGAGGTCGCTCTGGTTCTCGAGCGCCAATAGCCGCTTCACGAATGCAAAGTGACGGTCGATGGAACAACCACCCGAAGTCCAGTCCACGTTGAGCGGCTTGTCCTCACGTGTGAGCTCTTCGGCTGTGCGCACACCGCTACCCGCGCCATCGAGCCCACGCCTGTCGCGCCTGCCCTCGGCACCGGCGTCTCCAGGCGGGGCGGGGCGCTCACGCTCCGTGCGCTCACCGCGTGGTATCGGCTCGGCACCGTCGCGACCACGAGGGCGTGGCCCCGCCGCCGACGCGTCCGAAAACATAAACGCCGATACGACCGCGGAGGCAAGCACCAACGACACGCCGAACGAGGCTCTGAGAACGCAGTCCACAAGCGCCTTATAGTGGGCGTGAGTGCGAACTCCAACCTCGCGGACATCTCGAAGCGAGAGCGGCCAGGCTCGGCCTTTCAGGACGTGCCTTTCGCCCGGATCTGGTGCTCCGTCGGGAGATCGTCTCGCTAATCCCACGCAAGCCCCAGCCCGCTAAGTCGGGGGCCGACGGTGTGGCGCGAGCAGCCGCTTCAGCTGGCGAACGTCCCGCGCGCTCTCAGGACTTGGAGTAGTTGCCCCGATTGTCCTGGCCCTGCGAGCACTTGAAGCAGGGCTTGTCCTTGTGGTTCAGGGCGTTGGCGTCGACGAAGGACGCCATGCAGTCGTGAACCGACATCCGCTTGGCAAAGCCGCGGCAGTGGAAGGTGATCGGTTCGACAAAGCTCTTGGGTTGAAGCAACATGGACTCTTCTCCTCGCCCGCCGTCCCATCCGATGTGGCGGCGTTGCGTTTGGCTACGGATGCCGAGCGGACCCGAAAGTCCCTCCTTTGCACCCTGTCTCTCGGCCCCTGCGACGACTCACGTCGGCGCTGACCCGCACTACGACAGCCTGTTTTCTGCCCTCGGCCGACCTCGATTGACGAGCCCGCCGCTCTTCGCCGGCCCCTCTCGGGCCTCGACGAAGGCGGGTGTCTACACGACTTGCGGTCACGTTTTCAAGGGGCCTGTTCGGCCACTGGTTTCAAACGCCCCGTCGCCCGGTCGCGGGCGGCCACCTGCCGCGCCGAGCAGACGCACCTATCGGCCTATCGCCCCCCCCGATGGAGGAAGAAGCGCCCACGGGCACGTCCGCCGTGCCGTTTCCTGCGAATGCGCAGCCTTGCCTTGGCGGGCTGGCAACGGTATGGCCCGCCCGTGTTGCACCTCGTCTCCATCGCCAAGTCCTACGGTCCCCGGACCCTCTTCGATGATGTGTCCTGGCACGTCCCACCCAACCAACGCGTCGGGCTCGTGGGGCGGAACGGGGCCGGGAAGACCACACTCTTCCGTATCATCTGCGGCATCGAGAGCCCGGACTTCGGCGAGGTCGTCATCAAGAAGGGTGTCCGCATCGGCCACCTCGCTCAGGAGACCGAGGACTTCGGCGCCGTCACCCCGTATGAGGCCGTGCTCGCGGCCGGCGGGGAAGCGCGTCGCCTCGGACAAGAGCTCGAGCGGCTCGAAGAACAGCTCGCGACAGACCACACCGAGGCCCTGCTTCATCGTTATGAAGAGGTCTCGACCCGCTTCGCCCAGCTCGGCGGCTACACGCTCGAAGCCGAGGCGCGTCGGATCCTCGCTGGCCTGGGCTTCACCGACACCACGATGGAGAAGCCGATCCCGACCCTGTCCGGTGGTTGGCGTATGCGTGTGTCGCTCGCCAAACTCCTGTTCGCCCGCCCCGAGCTGCTCCTGCTCGACGAGCCGACGAACCACCTCGATCTGGCGACCCTCATCTGGTTCGAGAACTTCCTGTCGAGCTATCCGGGCACCATCATCGCCATCTCGCATGACCGCGCGTTTCTCGACCGCTTCTCGACCCACATCGCCGAGCTCGGCCACCGCGGCGTCGAGGTCTACACCGGCAACTTCACGCGTTATCTGGAAGAGAAGGTCGAGCGCCTCGAGCGCCTCGAGAAGGCCGCCTCGCAACAACAGAAGACGCTCGCCCAGACCGAGCGTTTCATCGAACGCTTCCGCTTCAAGGCTTCGAAAGCAAAGGCCGTTCAGTCGCGTGTCAAGGCGCTGGAAAAGGTCGAACGTATCGAGGTCGTGCGCGACTCCGACCATGCCCCCCGCTTCCGTTTCCCCAAGCCACCACGCTCGGGCAAAGAGGTCGTCAACGTCCGCGGTGTGCGTAAGGCCTACGGCGACCGGGTCGTCTACGACAACCTCGACCTGACCCTGTGGCGCGGCCAACGGGTGGCGCTCGTCGGCCCCAACGGCGCGGGTAAGTCGACGCTCCTCAAGATGATGGCAGGTGCGGTCAACCCCGACCGCGGCACGGTCGAGCTAGGTCATGAGGTCAAACGCGCCTACTACGCCCAGCACCAGCTCGAGACGCTCACGGCCTCGAACACGATCCTGACCGAGCTCGAGTCCATCGCGCGCTTCGACCAGATGCCGCAGTGCCGCAGCATGCTCGGCGCATTTGGCTTCTCCGGCAAGGACGTCGACAAGAAGGTCGGCGTGCTCTCGGGCGGCGAGAAGGCCCGCCTGGCACTCGCCAAGCTGCTCTTCGACCCGGCCAACCTGCTGCTCATGGACGAGCCGACCAACCACCTCGACATGGCGAGCTGCGACGTCCTCGAAGAGGCGCTCGAAGACTACGAAGGCACGCTCATCATCATTTCGCATGACCGCCACTTCATCAACGCGGTCGCCAACGTGGTCATCGAGGTCGACAACGGCCGCATCGAGACCTTCGACGGGAGCTGGGACGAATACGAAGCCGCCCGCGCCGGCACGGGTTTCTCGTCGGCCTCTTCGCCGACGGTCGAAGTCCAGGCGACCAAAGCGGCGCAGGTCGGCCTGTCGAGCAAAGACAAGAAGCGCCTCGAAGCCGACCTGAGGCAGGCCTTCTCGCGCACGACCCGTGACACAAAGACGGCACTCGACAAAGCCGAAGCGAAGATCGCCAAGACCGAGGCCGAGCTCGCTGCCATCGACACCCAGCTCGCCGACCCGGAATTCCACAAGAAATCCGACGCGATCCGTGAGGCCTATCTGCGCCGCGAGACGCTCATCCGCGACCACGAGAAGCTGTTCTCGGCGTGGGAAGATCTCTCGCTCGAGCTCGAAGCCAAGAAACGGGAGCTGGACGAGAAGCTGCTGGCACTCGGCTGAGCACGCTTCAGCTCGGTCCTCGAATATCTCGATGCTCGAGCATCTCGATCTTCGCACCATCTTGCATCTAGCGACATCCGCCGCACCTGCCGCACCCGCCCACATCAGGAAGCCGCCGTGACCAACCCCATCGTCTCCAAGCCCACCCCGAAGTCCGAGGCCGCCTTCGCCCGCTCACGCACGCTGCTGCCGGGCGGCGTCAACAGCCCTGCGCGCGCCTGCCGCTCGGTCGGCGCCGACCCGGTCTTCGCCGCGCGTGGTGAGGGCGCCTACGTGGTCGACGTCGATGGCCACCGCTACTGCGATTACGTCGGCGCCTTTGGCCCGATGGTGCTCGGTCATGGCCGTAGAGAAGTCCTGGACGCGATGCGCCACCAGCTCGAGCTCGGCCTGTGTTTCGGCATGCCGACCGACCTCGAGAGCGAGCTCGCCGCCCTCATCGTCGATGCGGTCCCGGGGATCGAGCGCCTGCGTCTCGTCTCGTCGGGCACCGAAGCCACGATGAGCGCCATCCGACTTGCGCGTGGCAAGACCGGTCGCACCAAGATCATCAAGCTCGAAGGGTGTTACCACGGCCACGTGGACCAGCTGCTCGTGAAGGCCGGCTCGGGCGCGATGACGCTCGGCCAGCCCGACTCGGCCGGGGTCCCATCACGTGTCGCCAGCGAGACCCTCGTCGCCCCGTACAACGACTTGCCGGCGCTGGACTCGTTGTTCGCAGACCACGGCGACGACATCGCGTGTGTCATCCTCGAGCCGGTCGTGGGCAACATGGGTGTCGTCCCACCCGAGCCCGGCTACCTCGAAGGCGTCAAAGATCTCTGCCAGCGCCTTGGCGCGCTCTTCATCATGGACGAGGTCATGACGGGCTTTCGCGTTGCCTTTGGCGGGGCCCAGGCCCGCTTCGGCGTGACGCCCGACATCACCTGTCTCGGCAAGATCATCGGCGGCGGCATGCCTATCGGCGCATACGGTGGCAGCTCGGAGCTCATGGCGACCATCGCGCCGGAAGGCCCCGTCTACCAGGCCGGCACCAACTCGGGGAACCCCGTCTCCGTCGCGGCCGGCATCGCAACCCTGACCCTGCTCGGCGCGGGCGGCATCTATGAACACCTGGAGTCACTCGGCGCGAGGCTGCAGGCGGGGCTCGAGGCGGCGCTCACCGAGACCGGCGTGCCCGGGACGGTCCAGCGTGTCGGGTCGATGATCACCCTCTTCTTCACCGAGACGATGGGCGCCCCCGTGCGCAACCTCGACGACGTCCCGGCCTCCGCCAAGGCCCGCTTCGGCGCCTTCTTCCGGGGTATGCGCGACCGCGGCCAGATGCTGCCGCCAAGCCAGTACGAGGCCTGGTTCATCTCGAACGCCCACACTGCGGGTGACATCGACGCCACCATCGCGACCGCCAGTGAGGTCCTTGCAACCCTTTGAATTCATGCCCCAAGTGGGCCGCTCGACGGCGGAAACGTTACCGGCTAGGCTCTGGGTTTCAAGCCGGACATCACGTCACCCATCGTCCGGCGCCACCCGCACCAGGACTCCTATGCGACTGCATCGACCCATCCTCCTCGTCGTCGCCCTCGGCCTCTTCGGCTGTGGCAAGAAAGACCCGACACCCGCTCCCGTCCCGAGCAACCCCTCCACCCCTTCCAACCCTGCCAACCCGGCGCCCACACCGTCCGAGGCAGATGCGGCTCCGGCCGCGGCCACCCCCGACGCAGCCCCGGCACCAGCCGCCGAGGCGGACGCCGTCGCCCAGGCCGCGCCGGATGCCGCCGCCCCTGCGGCCCCAGACGCCGCGGCTCCGGCCCCGACCGACGACGCGACCGCTGCAGCCCCGGCCGACGCGGCCCTCATCGCGCGCGGCGCCTTCATCGCCGGTATCTCCGGCTGCCCGCAATGCCACACACCGTTCGGTCCCAACGGTCCGGATATGGCCAAGGCCTGGGCCGGCGGCCTCGAGGTCCCCGAGGCCTTTGGCACCTGGCGCTCGCCCAACATCACCCAGGACAAGAAGACCGGCATCGGCGGCTGGACCGACGAAGAGATCCTGGCCTCCGTGCGTGAGGGCAAACGACCCGACGGGTCGGGCCTCTACCCGGTCATGCCGTGGCCCTTCTACCACCGCATGTCCGATGATGACGGCAAGGCGCTCGTCGCTTTCCTCCGCACCATCGCGCCGATCGAAAACGCGGTCGCCGGCAATACGGACCTGAAGCTGCCCAAGATGGAGCTGCCCAAGCCCGCCGGCACTCCGCCCGGCCCCGAGCCCCTGGCCCAGGGTGAGTACCTCGCGACGCTCATGCATTGTGGCGCCTGCCACACCCCGATGACCGACAAGGGGCCCGACATGAGCCGCTGGCTCGCGGGTGGCATGAAGTTCGAGATGCCATTCCTCGGCGAAGGCGCGGTCTACGCGAGCAACCTCACTCCCCACGCGACGGGTATCGGCGAGTGGACCGACGCCGAGCTCATCACGGCGCTGCGCGACATGAAACGTAAAGACGGCTCGCCCATCATGGGCCCGATGGCGATGTACCAGGCCACGTGGTCGCAGATCCCCGAAGCCGAGCTCGGCCACATCGTCGCCTACATCCGCTCGGTGCCGCCGGTCGACAACGCAGTGCCGAAGTCCGACTTCAAATCCAAGGGCCCGCTACCCGGAGCACCCGCAACGCCATGATCCTCGCTCGCCTCGCGCCCGTCCCACTCGTGTTGCTCTTCGCCTGCGCCCCGCGCGCAGACCGCGAGGCCTTGCGACAACAACGGGTGGACGGGCTCGTGGCGCGCCACCTGGAGCTGCAGCTCCTGGCCTCGAGCCTGACACTCGCCCACGAGGGTGAGGCCCTCTTCCATGGGCGTGGCGGCTGCTCGACCTGCCATCGAATCGACGACCGCGGCACCCGTTATACGGGCCCCAACCTCGGCCTCGACCCCGACTGCAAGAACAACCACGCTGCCGTCACCAGGAGCGACCCCTTCGCCTGCTCGCCGCTCGCCGAGCGGGCCCGCGCGCGTCGCCCCGCCCTGCCCGCGCTCCAATACTTCGTCGAGTCCATGGTGGACCCCGACCATGTCACCGTCCCTGGCTACGCCAGGGGCGTCATGAAGCGGGTCGACGAGCCCCCGCTCTCGCTGAGCGACGATGATGTCCTGCGGCTCGCGGTCTATTTGACCCAGGTCTCCCGAGACGCCGCTGATAGCTTGACTATCGAGATACTTGATGACACGCGGCAATTCTTCGCCCCGTGTCGTGAGCATCGCGACCGCCGCCTCGAAGCCAGCCGCGACCGCCAGTAGGAGTGAACATGTCCGACCCGAAGCCCAACAAGTCCCTCGATGTCATCGTCCCGGACCAGATCTGGTCGGTCTCCCACGAGGTCAAGATGCTCCCGGGCGTCTACCTTCCGGCGCGGATGACCGTCCTGCGCCTGGATGCGATGCGGCTCGCCATCCACTCACCGGTCCCCATCAACGACGACCTCGCGTCGAGGCTCGAGGCGCTGGGCAAGGTCGCCGTCATCATCGCGCCCAACAACTACCACCACCTGTATCTGCCCAAGACCGTAGCCCGCTATCCGTCGGCCGAGGTCTGGGGCGCACCGGGCCTGACGAAGAAGCGGCCCGACGTCGTCTTCACCGCCCACTTCGGACCCTCGGCCAGGCCGAGCTGGGCGGGCGAGCTCACACCCTTCTTCTTGAGCGGCGCACCCAAGATGGACGAGTCGGTCTTCATCCATCGCACCACCGGGACGTTGGTCGTGACCGACTCCTACTTCAACCTCACCACCGCCCGCACCGCCATGAGCCGGTTCATGTTCCGGATCGTCGGGTCAATGGGCAAGCCGGGCCAGAGCCGCATCTGGCGTTCGGTCGTGAAGGACAAGGCCGCCATGGGCGAGAGCACTCGCACCTTGCTCCAGAACGACTTCGACCGTCTCGTGATGGCGCACGGCGAGGTCTTGGAGTCCGGTGCCAAGGGCGCCTACGAGCGCGCCGCGTCTTGGCTCTACAAGGCCTGAAGACCCCGCCTACGATGCCCGCCTACGCTATCCTCTTTCAGCCCTTGCGGGGCGGCAGGTGTGGCTTTCGGCTTTCCGGCCCATCGAAGAAGTCGGCGAGTGACCGCGCGAGCTCGACGGGGCGCTCGACCTGCGGGAAGTGACCACAACCCTCGAAGGTGACGAGCGGCGCACCGCCCAGCAACCGGGCGGTCGCGAGCGCATGCGAATGCGGGATGACCGGGTCGGCATCGCCCCAGAAGAGGCCGATCTGCGGCAGGTCTACGATGTCGTAAGCGCGGTCGAGGAAGTGACGACTCTGGCCTCCGAGCCCGATCACATCGCGCATCGTTCGCGCAAAGGCGCGTGCCGACCCGGGGATGGCGCTCATGCGGGCGCGATGCCCGATGTCGGCGGCGTCCATGGCGCCACGGATGAGCCGCAGCGCGATGGCCGTCCCCGGTCCCATCAGCGGCTGACCGAGACGCTCGACCACGTGTGGCAAGGTGGACAACCTGAGCGGCAGCCCTACCTCGCGGCCGAGCCCACCCGCCGCGACCAGCGCCACCCGGCGCACGTGGCGACGATAGTTGATGAGCATCCACTGGGCCACGCCGCCGCCATAAGAGTGGCCGACGAGGTCGACCGGCGGCAGGTCCAGAGACTCGATCCAGCGGCCGACGATCTGCGCGTGCCAGTCGAGGCTGTAGCTCGCATCGGGTCGCGCCGAGAGGCCATGCCCCGCGAGGTCGATCATCATCACGCGGCGACCGGCAGCCAGGTGTGGAGCCATCCGAAGCCAGACCCGATGTGAGTCGGAGATCCCGTGAATCAACACCACGGGCCGCGCCGACGGGTCCCCTACTTCGGCCCAGTGGACCCGCACCCCGTTCACGATGCGGTCATGCGTCCGGACCCGCACCTCGTAGCCCGCCTGGCGGATCCCTCGTGAGGAGCCGGCTGCGGGCTTGAACGAGAAGCGATTGAAGGCGCGTACCATCGGACTCGATGGGCTACGTCATGCACCCGTGGGTTGTCCAATAATCTTGGGCCAAAGACTGTATCCCGGTGGCGCGGATTGCGACCGAGCGGCCGCACTTCGAGCCTGCATTCGCAAGCCGGAGCTCTCCGTGCCTCAGTGGTTTCCTTTCCCGGCTTCGCCCGCCGGCCAAAGCCCGAACTCCGGCAAGCTCTCGCACTCAAACGCAGAAAGCCGCCCACCCGTTATCCGGGTGAGCGGCCTTCCACGCTTCGATCAGAGTCGCTCTCAGCCTTCGCGGCCGGGCTGCTCTGGGTCGACCGGCTCGCTCGGCTGGTCGCCACCGCCATCGTCGGCCGGCGGCACTTCGCCGCCGTCCACATAGCCCTCACACCAACCCCAGTCGTAGTAGGGGAAGCTGGTCGGGTCGAGCAGCGTGACCTCGGCCACGGGGCCGGCCGCGAGGTTGCGGGTGTCATGGACCTGGAGGCCGAGCTGGCTCAGGCTGTAGACGTAGTCTTCGACGAAGATGCCGCGATAGATCTGCGCCTGCCAGTAGCCGCTGTAGTAGCGGCAGTGGTCGTTGCCGCCAAAGTCATCGAAGAAGCTCATGTGGCTCACCGACGGCAACACCTCGATGTCGCTCGTGGTCACGCGGAACAACGCGAGCTCCGACTTGTACTCGCCCCACCAGCCGTTCTCGTTCTGGGTCTCGACCCAGCCGCTGACCGGGATGGCGAGCAGGTCACGCGCCGCGAAGTAGCTGAAGGCCTTGTGGTCCCACAACACTTCGCTCCAGGTGTTCCAGCCGTCGCCGATGACCGCCGACTTGACGCTCTTGGGCTCGGCCGGATTACGCACATCGAAGATCTCGATCTTGATACCGCCGACATTGCCTTCTTCATCGCCATCGCGCCCCGCCGTCAGCAGGAAGCCTGGCTCGAGCGGGTGGATATAGCTCGAGAAGCCGGGGATCTTGAGCTCGCCGGCGACCGTCGGGAGCGCGGGATTGCTGAGGTCGATGACGTAGAGCGGGTCGACCTGGCGGAACGTCACGACGTAGCCCTGGTCACCGATGAAGCGCACGCTGAAGATACGCTCGCCGACGCCGAGACCACTGACCATACCGGTCTGCACGAGGCTGGTGCCCTCCTGACGGAGCACGGTCACGCGGCTCTCGGTCTCTTCGTTGTTCCACCAGCCGAAGCCATCGGTCGTGGCGACACGCAGGTGCCCCTCGAACTCGTCGAAGGCGAACTGGTTGATGGCGTAGCCGAGGACCTCACCGGACGCCGAGTAACGGGCGTTGCCGCTGTTGTCGAAGGCGAACTTGTGGATGTGGGTCTCGATCGGCGGAACCTCGTCCGAGCCCATCCACCACCAGAAGAAGTCGTAGTTGGTCGTCCCGACGTAGATGGCGTCCTGGCTCGCGTAGACCGTGCCCCAGGTGCCCTGGATGGTCGAGCTCGCCGTGTCGCCGCTGGCCACATCGAGGCTCACGAGGCTCAAGAGGCCCTGGCCCGAGTAGACGCTGGGGACATGGACGTCGGAGCAGCTTCCGACCCGCTCACCGCTCGCAAAGGCGACATCGCCACCGTTGGTCGAGGTCCACACCTTGGGCAGCCACTCGTCCAACGGACGGGCGCGAATCGCAGCCACGTTGCTCGCGCGCAGCGCATCGAAGGCGGCGTTGACCACGTCAGCCGAGGGGCGATCCTCTTCGCCGCCGTACCAGTTTAGCTCATTGGGCCAGTAGGAGAGGTTGTTGAAGTAGATGTAGCTGTTCTGGGCGAGGTAGACCTTGCCGCCGATCTTGCGGCTGTCGATCGCCGAGCCATCGAAGAAGTACTCTTTGATGACGCGGGGGTTCGCCTTGTCGGTGAGGTCGATGACCGTCACGGTCGAGACCTGGCGATAGCCGTAATAGCCGCCCCACTCGGAGTCGGCCTCGGGCTTCGCATCCGTTTCGGCCGCATCCGCGGAGGCGCCGTCGCTGCTGGCACCCGAGTCAGCCGCAGGCTCGGTCGGGCGCGGGTTCTCTTCGCCTTCGGGGCGCGGCGCGTCCGAGCTCACGTCGTAGAGGTTGGCGCTGCCGAGCACGATGGCCTTGTCGCCATCGAGGAAGAAGCTCTGCGGGTAGGTGCGCAGGTGGACACGACCGAGCTCGTCGGTCTGGGCGGCCGGCCACGACTTCACGACCACGAAGTCGCTGTCGCTCATGACGTAGACGTGCTCGCCATCGGTCATGACGCGGTCGGCTTCGTCGACGCCTTCGACCTGGGTGTTGGTCTCACTGTACTCATCGGGTGTGTCGTCGTCGGTCGGGGCCGACGGAGGCGCGTTCGGGCTCCCCTCAGCCATGTCGCCGCCGACGCCACCGCGGTACCAGCCGCACTGCTCTGAGTCGAGGAAGCAGCGGCGGTTGGACTCGAGCGAGAGGTCCATCTGGGTGATGACCGCGTCCTCGAGCCAGGTCTCGGCCTGCTCGCAGCTCGTCGCCGCGGTGAGCGCCGCGCTCTTTGTCCAGTCGAGGCTCTGCTGATCGCCGACGGGACCGATGGGCGTCGGGCTGGGGTTGCTCTCCATGCAGCCGGCGGCCGCCGTCACGGCGAACGCCGCTAGAATCGAGGTGGTGAATCGTAGGGTCATGATGGTCTCCTCCGGGTCGTGTGTGTGGCGCGGCCTGTTCGCCTGTCCGAAGGATAAGCACAGCAACTATCGGACCAACGCCCGAATGCCGGAAATCGCCATTAGTTTCAATCAGTTTGGCGCGACATTGATATCTCTGATGCACGCCGGATTGTAGAATCGGATCACGGTGTAGATTTTTGACACACTCACGCCATCTACAACCGCCCGCTGTCAGCATCACCGCGGATTTGTTAGACACCTCCCATGATCTCTGTCGAGTTGACCAACTACCGCGCCATCCGCAAAGGCCACTGGACGGCGCTGCCCGGGCTCAACCTGCTCATCGGCCCCAACGGGTCAGGCAAGTCGACCCTCATCGGCGCGCTCAAGTTCCTGCGCACCGCCTTCAACCGCGACCTCGCCGTGGCGCTGCGCAGCCCCTACCCCGGCGGCGCGATCAAACACTGGGGAGCCGCGCCCGAGGACACCGTCGACGTCACGCTCACGGTCGACTCGGCCCGCTGGCACCTGCGGCTCAACCCGAGCGGCAATGGGACGGGCCAGGCGCTTGTGGAAGAGAGCGTCTATTTCGGCGACCGCCTGGTGCTCACGCGTAACCCCATCCTCGGCCTTCAGGCCCCCGGCCTGTCCGAGTCGACTCACCTCATGAGCCCGCGCTCGGCGCTGCGCACGCTGTCCGAGCTGCACCCACACGAGCCTGGTTTGAAAGAGCTCGCACACCTGATGGAGCGCCTGGTCATCCTGCATGACCCCGACGTCGTGCAGCTCCGCGACGGCTCGCCGCGACGTGAGAACCGTGGCCTCTCGAGCCGTGGCGGCAATTCGCTGACGCTGCTACTCGAGTGGTCCATCGCGCGGGCCGACCGCCACCGCTTCGACTTCGTCGTCTCGGCCTTGTCGGCGGCTTTCCCGAGGCTCGTCCGTGAGCTCGGCTTCGAGACCCGCGCCGACTGGGTCGGGGCCGAGGTCTTTCGCGGCGACGACGGCCCGGGTAGCCCGCTGGCCCAGGAGGCCAACGGCGTCGTGGCCATGCTCATGACGCTCACGGCGCTCGCCGCGGCGGCCCCGGGAGGGCTGGTCGTCATCGATGAACCCGAGAACTCGCTCCACCCCTTCGCCATCCGAGAGCTCGTGCGCCAGACCTCGACCTGGGCCGAGGCACAACAACTCGTCGTGCTATACACGACACATTCACCCGTCCTCCTCAACGAGCTCACGGGCTCGCCGGAGCGGATCTGCGTCGTCAGCCGCGAGACCAACCACGCACCCACTCCGCTGCCCGAGCTGCGCAACCCCGAGTGGCTCGACCGCTTTCGCCTCGGCGACCTGTTGATGGACGACGACTTCGGGGGCAACGACGCGTGATGCGGCTGCAGCTCATCACGACGGGCGACATGGAGCGTCAGGCGCTGGCGCCGTCCATCGCGCGCGCCTTTGGCCGCCGCATCGAGCCGATGGACTCCCTGCGGGCGCAGAGCATCACCGCGACGCGCCTGCCTCCGTTTTCCCCGGAGTCGGTCGCCGACCTGCGAAACCCCTTCGGCCTCATCGCGTTCGCGACCCGGATCATCGCCAGCGCGGCCTTCGAGCGGCGACGCCACGAGACCCGACCCGACCTGCTGCTCGTCGTCGACGACCTCGAGCTCGTCAACCGCGACCAGCCCGACGTGGTCGTGGCCTGGCTGCGCTGGGCGCTGGACAAGGTGCTCGAAGACGAGCGCCTGCACGAAGCACGCGCCTGGCTTCTCGAACGGTGCTCTTTCCACCTCTTCGTGCCGATGGCTGAAGCCTACTTCTTTGGTGACCCGGCAGCTCTCGCAGCGGCTGGGGTCTCCACGCAGCGCCACCCTCGCCTTGTCGGCGCAGACCTCGAACGCTTCGAGACCGATGACCGCGACTACCTCGCGGGCCGACCACAACGCTCAGCGCGTTTCCACCCGAAGCACTATCTGAGCTTCCTCGCCAACGGCTATTCCGAGACACGGCATGGCACCAAGGCGCTGACGAACCTGCGCTGGGAGGCACTCGGGTCCCAGACCACCGGGCTGGCCTTCGCGCGCGCCATGTTCGAGGACATCGCGGTCGCGCTGGGCGGAGCTCCCAACCCGTTAGGACCCGGCCCGCTGGCTCACGCAACCTGGCGCGGCTTCGACGACGCCGCCCCTGCAGACGAACGACACGACCTGGATAAGGCGAGACAAGTTCTGCGTAATATCTGAGCCTTACGCAGACCGTTCTCAGAACATGCGCCCGCGGATGAAGTCGTGGTGGGCGACGAGGAACCGCATGGTGCCAGACGCGACGCGCATGACGACTGAATGCGAGGTCGCGCCACCCTTGCCAAAGCGCACGCCGTCGAGGAAGTCGCCGTCGGTGACCCCCGTCGCCGCGAAGATGGCATCATCGCCCGACACCAGGTCGGTCGTCGTGAAGATTCGGTCAGGGTCGGAGTGCCCCATGGCGATGGCGCGCTCGCGCTCGCTGTCGCTGCGGAAGCGGAGCTGGCCCTGGATTTCACCGCCCAGAGCGCGCAGTGCAGCCGCGGCCAGCACGCCCTCAGGGGCGCCGCCGATCCCGATGAGGATATCGATGGGGGCATCGGGGATGGCGGTGGCGATTGCCGCCGACACGTCGCCGTCCTGGATGAGGCGGATACGGGCGCCCGCCTTGCGGACCTCCTCGATGAGGTCCTTGTGTCGCTCGCGCTCGAGGATGCAGACGGTGAGTGCCGAGACCGGCATGTCTTTGCGGGCGGCCACACGATAGAGGTTCTCGGTCGCGGACCGACGGATGTCGATGGCGCCGGCGCAGTCCGGGCCGACCGCGAGCTTCATCATGTAGGTGTCGGGGGCGTGCAGCATGTCGCCGCGCTTGGCCAGGGCCACACACGCGATGGCGTTGGGCCCACCGGTCGCACAGATGGTCGTACCCTCGAGCGGGTCGACGGCGATGTCGACCGGCGGCGCGTCGGCATGCCCGCTGCCGACCTCTTCGCCGATGTAGAGCATCGGGGCCTCATCGCGCTCACCCTCGCCGATCACGATGCGACCATCGATGTCGATGTGCAGGAACTCGGCTCGCATCGCCTCGACGGCGGCCATGTCCGCGGCCTTCTCGTCACCCCGGCCCATGAATCGGGCGGCGGCGAGCGCGGCGGCTTCGGTGACACGGACCATCTCGAGCGACAGGTGGCGTAGCATGGTGATCTCCGGGGGTGAGACTGTGCGCCCCAAACCTGGAACGCATGCGTCTCATACCCCGACGCGTCGCTCGCGCATAGCCCGACGGCGGGCTGTCCCCTGTGCGTTGTGCCCGCCCGACAAGGCGAAAATCCGAGACGGTGGTGGCGCCGCTTGCCATTCGGTCACCCCACCGTCTCAAAGACACATCAGGAGGAACTCATGAGGCCTGGTGGCGCCCCGTTCGCTGGGCGAAACCGAACCATCACGCGGCAGAACTGTGCGAGATGTGTGCCAGCGATCGGGCGAACTGGCACGGCCCGAAAACACCCATGATTCCCAACCTCCTCCGGGGCTCCTTGCGGCCAGGGCCGTCGCCAACGGCACTGAACGGTGTGACAACGATGTCATGGGGCGTCCGCGCGAGATCGCGTCGGGCGAGGCCAAAACCCTTGCCGATCTCGTCTGGGCCTTGACAGTGGCCGTCGCGCCGGGCCAAACGACGCGGCATGATCGCCCTGACACGTTGGCTAGGCATCGTCCTATGCAGCCTCGCACTCGCAGGTGCCGCGCCGACCGCGGCGAGCGCGAGGGAGCAGGAACCGCAGAAGACCGTCGTCGTGAAGAAGGGCGACACACTCGCCCGCATCGCCAAGCGCCACGGCCTCAAGGTCGAAGAGCTGCGCAAGTGGAACCGCGGCAAGGTCGGCAAAGGTGACGCGATTCGGGCCGGGGACGAGCTCGTCGTCCAGCCGGGCAAGGTGGTGAAGCCGTCGACCGAAGCAGGCCAGAAGCCTGACAAGGGCGACAAGGCCGACAAGGCCGCCGCGAAGCCCGTCCCGAGAGCGCCGCTGGGGCCACCGCCGGGCACCTGGGAGGACCACGTGATGGTGCGCCGGGGCGACTCTCTCGGGCGTATAGCCAACCGCGCGCGGGTGGACCTCGACGCGCTCATGCAGTGGAATGGCATCGGTCCACGCGCAAAGATCAAAGCGGGCGACCGACTCCGAATCTTCAGGCCGGGCCCGCGGCCGCCCCCAATGTCCATCGGGCTGACGACCTCGGGCTCGATGCAGTATGGCCAGCACCTCGGCACAGGGTCTGGCTACCGCCTGCGTTTCCCCAGAAATGCCTACGGGGTGGACGGGGTGCTGAAGACGCTCAAGGTGTGCGCAAAGCGGGTCAAGGACACGCTGCCCGGCGGACACGACATCCTGGTGGGTGACATCTCGCGCCCCGGTGGCGGGCGGTTCCCGCCGCACTCCAGCCACCAGAGCGGCCGCGACGCCGATGTCGGCTACTACCTCGCGTCCGGGGAGCAGAACGAGACCATGCACCGCGTGCGCGCGGACGAGGTGGACTACGCCCGGACCTGGGCGCTGCTGAAGTGTTACCTGACGACCGACAAGGTCGTGCGGGTCTACATCGACCGGTCGATCCAGGTCGCCATGGTGAAGTGGCTGCGCGAGAAGCGCGCCTTGGACGACCGCCGGATCGCGCGCCTCTTCGAGGTCGAGAGCGGCGACGAAGCGCTCATCCAGCATGCCCCCAAGCATGACACACACCTGCATGTGCGCTTCGCATGTGACGCCGGACAGGACGAGTGCCTCGAAGACGAGAGAGACACCGCCTTCACCTGGTGACGAATCCTCGAAGCTCGAGAATCTCGATCTTCAAGGCAATCGCGCCAGCCTGGAATGGGCCGCTTCCAAGGGATTCCCCGCGCCAACGCTAGGTCAGCGGAACAGCGCCGAGATCGAGTCGCCGTCGTGGATCCGGCGGATGGCCTGCGCGAACAGCTCGGCGACCGAGAGGACCTCGAACTTCTTCGAGTACTTGCCCTGGAGCGGGATGGTATTCGTGAAGGTCAGGCGCGAGATGGGGCTCGAGTCGAGGCGCTCGACGGCGTTGCCCGACAACACACCGTGGGTGAAGGCCGCATTGACGCTGAGGGCGCCGTTGTCGAGCAAGAACTGGGCGGCCTCGATGAGGGTGCCACCGGTCGCGACCTCGTCGTCGATGAGGATGGCGTGTTTGCCTCGCACGTTGCCGATGAGGTTGGTCGCCTTGGCGTTCTCGGAGTCGTCGTAGCGACGCTTGTCGACGATGGCCATGGGCAGGTTCAGGCGGTTGGCATAGCGACCGACCTCTTTGGCCTCACCGGCGTCGCCTGCGATGAGGACGGCGTCGCTCAAGTCCTGGCGCTGCAGGAAGTCGGCGATGATCGGCGTCGCCTGCAGGTGGTCGACCGGAATCCGGAAGAAGCCCTGGGTCTGGGGCGCGTGCAGGTCCATCGTGACGACGCGGTCAGCGCCCGCCGTCTGCAGCAGGTCGGCCATGAGGCGGGCGGCGATGGAGATCCGGGGCTTGTCCTTCTTGTCCGAACGGACGTAGGGCATGTACGGCAGGACTGCGGTGATGTGGCCGGCCGAGGCGTGTTTCAGCGCATCGATGAGGATGAGCAGCTCGATGATGCCTTCGTTGACCGGCGGCGCCGAGGTCTGGATGACGAAGACATCGGCACCACGCACGTTCTCGTCGACCTGCACCATGAGGTTCTCGTTCGAGAAGCGCACGACGTGAGAGCGACCGAGCGGGATGGCGAGGTGGCGACAGATCTCCTGAGCGAGATCCGGGTGGGAGCGACCGGCGAAGACCTTCAGCGACCCGTTCATCGGTGTTTCCTTTGTTGGCGATGGAGCTCACCAGCGGCTGTCGCCATACCGCGTTCCAAGCGCCGCGGCCATACCCCATTCCGAGCGCCGCGGGTATACCGCGGTCAAGACGGCCAGCGGCAAGCGCGCAGGCCGCCCAGATGTCCCGGCGTGACGCGGGCGCTTGCCAAGGGGTCGGCGCTGGCTTTGTTCGCTTGACGGAAAGGCGGCGCGGCGGCTAAGGACCGCGCGTCGCAAGACCAGCGGGACGTGGAGACGCTCCCACCCCGAGGACGCGAGACGAGGGAATCGGCTGCCATGAACGTGCACGAGTACCAGGCCAAGAGCCTGCTCCGCGAATTCGGTATCCCAGTGCCCAATGGGGTGCCTGTCTACCACATCGATGACGCCCGTCGGGCGTGCGACACGCTGCCCGGCCCCATCTGGGTCGTGAAGGCGCAGATCCACGCGGGCGGCCGCGGCAAGGGCGGCGGCGTCAAGCTCGCGCGCAGCAAGGCCGAGGTCGTCGACATCGCCAAGTCGATGCTCGGCATGACGCTCGTCACGAAGCAGACCGGACCCGAGGGCAAGGTCGTCAACCGCCTCTACATCGAAGAGGGCGTGGACATCCGCCGCGAGATCTATCTCGCCATGCTCGTCGACCGGGTGACCAGCGGCGTCACCCTCATGATGAGTGCCGAGGGCGGCATGGACATCGAAGAGGTGGCCGAGGAGAACCCCGACGCCATCATCCGCATCGCCATCAACCCGTCGGTGGGGCTCATGCCCTTCCAGGTGCGGGAGGCGGCAAAGCGGCTTGGCGGCTCGGCGACGTTCTCGCGCAACCTCACGACGTTCCTCATCAATTTCTATCGCGCCTTCCTCGCGATGGACTGCAGCATGGCCGAGATCAACCCGCTCGTGGTCGACTCGCAGGACCGCGTCATCGCGCTCGACGCCAAGTTGAACTTCGATGGCAACGCGCTGTTCCGGCACCCGAACATCGCGGCGCTGCGCGACCTCACCGAAGAGGCCCCGAGCGAGGTCGCGGCGAGCAAGTACGACCTGAGCTACGTGAAGCTCGATGGCGACATCGGCTGCCTCGTCAACGGCGCAGGCCTGGCGATGGCGACGATGGACATCCTCAACTTCGCGGGCGGCTCTCCGGCGAACTTCCTCGACGTCGGCGGTGGCGCCACGGCCGAGAAGGTGACCGAGGCCTTCAAGATCCTGGTCGCCGACGAGGTGAAGTCCATCTTCGTCAATATCTTTGGCGGCATCATGAAGTGCGACACCATCGCGACGGGCATCGTGACGGCGGCCAGAACGCTGTCGCTGACAATCCCGATCGTGGTGCGCATGGAAGGGACCAACGTCGAGCTGGGCAAGAAGATCCTGGCCGACAGCGGGCTCGCCATCGTGAGCGCGAACACCATGGCCGACGGCGCCGAAAAGGCCGTCGCGCTGGCCAAGCAGAGCTGAGAGGGCAGGACGATGGCGATCTGGGTCGACAAGAATACGAAGCTCATCGTTCAGGGCATCACCGGTTCCGCGGGGTCGTTCCACGCGGGGCAGATGATCGAATACGGCACGAACCTCGTCGGCGGCGTAACGCCGGGCAAGGGCGGGACCGTGTTCACTCACGCAGGGCGTGAAGTGCCGGTCTTCGACACCGTCGAGGAAGCGGTCGCGGCAACCGGGGCCAACGCGTCCGTGATCTACGTGCCGCCGGCCTTCGCGGCCGACTCCATCATGGAGGCTGCGGCGGCTGGCGTGGCGCTCGTCGTCGCCATCACCGAGGGCATTCCGGTGATGGACATGATGAAGGCCAAGGTCTTCCTGCGCGACTACCCGAAGACGCGCCTCATCGGTCCGAACTGCCCGGGCATCATCACGCCGGGCGCGTGCAAGATCGGCATCATGCCGGGCCATATCCACAAGGAAGGCCGCATCGGCGTCGTGTCGCGTTCGGGCACGTTGACCTACGAAGCCGTCGGGCAGCTCACCGCCATCGGCGTGGGTCAATCGACCTGTGTCGGCATCGGTGGTGACCCCATCAACGGCACCAACTTCATCGACGTGCTCACGGCCTTCCAGGCCGACCCCGACACCGACGGTGTCATCATGATCGGTGAAATCGGCGGGCAGGCCGAGGAAGACGCGGCGACGTGGATCGCCCAGCACTTCACGAAGCCCATTGCTTCTTTCATCGCCGGCCAGACCGCTCCTCCGGGCAAGCGGATGGGTCATGCGGGCGCCATCATCAGCGGTGGCAAGGGCACGGCGGCGGCAAAGATCGAGGCGCTCACGGCAGCGGGCGTGGCGATCTGCCCGAGCCCGGCCGAGCTCGCGTCGACGCTCATGAAGCGGATGGGGCGCTGACGCTTTATCTCGATTTTCGAGACGTAGGTGAGGCGGGCGGCACTTCGCTGCGACCTCGAGACGATTGCTGGGGCGAACTTCGCTGCGCCCCCGCCAAAGCAGATTGGGGCGCCGCAAACGGTGCCTCGTTTTCACGGAGCAACCAGACATGGCTATCGAGCAGACCTTCGCCATCGTGAAGCCGGACGCAACCAAAGCGGGCTTCACCGGACCGATCATCGCCGCAATCGAAGAGAACGGCTTCACCATCAAGTGCATGAAGAAGGTGCACCTCACCAAGGCGCAGGCCGAGGGTTTCTACGCCGTGCACTCCGCGCGTCCGTTCTTCGGCGAGCTGACCGCGTTCATGAGCTCGGGCCCGTGTGTGGTCATGATCCTCGAGAAGGAAGGCGCTATCGCCGCCTGGCGCGACCTGATGGGTCCGACCAACCCGGCCTCGGCCGAGGCGCACACGATGCGTAAACGTTTTGGCAAGAGCATCGGCGAGAACGCGACGCACGGCTCGGACGCCCCCGAGACCGCCGCCTTCGAGACCGCCTACTTCTTCTCGTGCTTCGAGCGCGTCTGAGTCCTGGCCGGTTCGCCGGCTAACGAGACCCAATGACAAAGGCCCTGCAGGAGCAATCCGGCAGGGCCTTTTCGTTTCATGTCACCTTCGTCTCATCGTCAGCTCATTGGGCCGTCGCCTCAGCGGCCGCGGCAGCTGCGGTCGTGTGGGTCGCAGGTCTTCTTGTCGCCCTCGGACTGTCTGGCTTCGTCGGTCGACTGCTCGGCCCGGCGCTTCAAGGCTTCGGCCCTGCGGGCTTCGGCATCGCGCCGAGCCTGTTCCGCACGTTTCTCCTCTTGTTCGCGGAGCGCCTCCGCCTTCTGCTTGGCCTCCTCCTGTTGGGCCTGGCGGGCAGCTTCCGCTCGTTGCGATTCTGCCGCCTTCCGGGCTTCCTCACGCTGAGCATCGGTGACTCGGCGGGCTTCTTCCTGCTGAAGGCGACGCGCCTCTTCGGCAGCTTTGCGGGCTTCCTCACGCTGCGCCTCGGCGACTCGGCGGGCTTCTTCCTGCTGCAGACGACGCGCCTCTTCGCGCTGCGCTTCGGCGGCTTTACGGGCTTCCTCGCGCTGAGCCTCGGCGACTCGGCGGGCTTCCTCCTGCTGCAGACGACGCGCCTCTTCGCGCTGCGCTTCCGCGGCTTTGCGGGCTTCCTCACGCTGAGCCTCGGCGACTCGGCGGGCTTCTTCCTGCTGCAGACGACGCGCCTCTTCGCGCTGCGCTTCCGCGGCTTTGCGGGCTTCCTCACGCTGGGTCTCAGCGGCCCTCAGGGCTTCCTCATGCTGCTGGCGTCGCGCTTGCTCGCGCTCAGCGGCCGCCGCACGTCGGGTCTCCTCGGCGACTCGGGCCGCCTCTTCACGCTTGGCTTCCGAGAGCCTTTGCGCCTCCTCCTGCTGCAGGCGACGGGCCTCCTCGGCGCGTCGAGCTTCTCCGGCCCGGCGAGCCTCTTCGATACGCTGTGCTTCTTCGACGCGGCGGGCTTCTTCGACGCGACGGGCTTCTTCGGCTCGGCGGGCTTCTTCGGCTCGGCGGGCTTCTTCGGCTCGGCGGGCTTCTTCGGCTCGGCGGGCTTCTTCGGCTCGGCGGGCTTCTTCGGCTCGGCGGGCTTCCTCGGCGCGACGGGTCTCTTCGGCGCGGCGGGTCTCCTCGGCTCGACGGGTCTCTTCCGCCCGACGGGTCTCTTCCGCCCGACGCGCTTCGTCGGCGCGGCGAGCTTCCTCGGCGCGGCGAGCCTCCTCGGTCCGATCGGAATGGTCACGGTCGGGGCGATTCGGGCGTTCACGGTCGGGGCGATTCGGGCGCTCGCGGTCGGGCCGTGAGTCCTGAATCGGGTGCACCGGGTACGACGGCTGCGACGGGTACGACGGGATGACCGGCGAACCAGGCGAGACCGGAGCCGGGCGGTCGTTCCCCCAACCCGGGCGGCTCGGGCGGTTCGGGCGCGAAGGCCGCGATGGGGTGGGCGTCCAACCGGGCTCCCACTCGTGGTCGGATTCGTCGGTCCACGTCCCCCAATCGGAGTCTTCCGCGTATTCGCCTTCGAAGTCATCACCGCCGAGCTCGGCGCCATCGAAGTCCGCCTCGGCGTCTGCGACCTGGTCGTCGCCCCCTTCGAAGTCGTCGTCGGTCTCTGCAGACTCGACCTCGTCCCAATCGGACGGCTCGGTGGGCTCGACCACGGGCTGAGCCGGCTTCACCGGCTTCACCGCCTCATTCGAGGGCGTCGGCGCAGGCAGGTCCTCGGCCTCGGCGCCTTCACCCTCGAGGCTCTCATCCCCTGCAAGCGGCGCCTCCTCGACCAGCTCGACCGGGTCGTCCGCCCCGGCGTCGATGTCCACGAGCTCGGGCTCATCGCCGATCGCGCCCTGCAAGGCAGGTCCATCGACCTCGGTCGGCGGAACGGCCGAAACGGCAGGCGACGGCAAGAAGATGGTCGGCACAGGCACCGGCACCGTCTCGACCACGGTCTGCGTACAAGCGGTCAACATCAGTCCCCAGGCCCAACCGTTCAAGCGTCGCATGGCGTCGTCCTCCAGAGCCGCCTCGGCCATCGCTGCCTCTCCTTCGAAGCCGAAGTGCGAGGTGTCTGGCGATAGCGCCCAAGGGGCATGTCTGCAGAACGCAGCTCGCAAACATCTGTTCAGCCCGAGCTGTAACGCTTTTGTCGCACACCCTGAAGCAGGCGCGAGGCGCTTGTCCCATGCGCAAACGCGTCATGTGTGGACTCGCTTCGACCCTCGCAAAGTCTCGACTCTGAGCCCCCGACCTTGCTACATGAACGCCGATGTCGTCGTACAACCCGCTGCCATTCATCCCACTGTTCTCGTTCGTCTGCCTCCTCGGGTGCTCCGATGACCCGGGCCAACCCGCAGACACGACGAGCCCTGGCGACCTCGACGCCGCAGACGATTCGAGCGACGCGACCGACAGCGCGATCGAGGTCGACGACACCGCCGACATCGGCACTGATACCGATGCCGCGGACGTCGACCCGCGCACTTACACACACCGCGCCATCGGCGGCATGTCCATGGGTGCGATGGCCCTCACCATCGCGCTCGAGCGCCCCTACACCTTCGACATGGTCGGCGCGCTCGGCGGCTACCCCGACCTCACCTACATGATGTCGCAGATGCTGCGCCTGCACTTCGGCGGCTTCTGCGACCTGACCACCCTCGAGGCGGCACTCCCCGACCTCGACCAGGTCACCGACTGCCCTGCTCCGACGCCGCGGTCCGAGCTCGAGTTCCCCCAGTCCTTCAACCACCTGCACTACGACGACAACGGCATCACCATGACCCGCGGCTTCTATGGCGAGGTCATCGACAACTTCTCGTCCGCATTTGGCAATCTCGCCACCCCCGAGCACGCGGAAGCCCCGATGTTGCCCGCGGGGATCGACCTCGAGTGGTTTTCCTCGACCCCGCACTGGCAACGCTGCGCCACCAACCGCCCACTCGCCGCGGCCTCCGCGTTCTCGGCCGAGGCCAACCCGAAAGGTATCTATCAGGCCTACCCGCTCTGCGACCAGGACCGGCCCACCGCCGCTGGTCTCGCCCCCTCCGAGCTCGACCCCGACGCCCCGCTGAACCGCCCCATCGACGGCCTGGCCTTCGTCGACCTCGACGGTGACGGCGTCCGCCACCCACAAGAACCCATTCTGCTGAACCCCTGGGAGCGCTTCTCGGACACCGGCCCCGACGGGTGTTTCGACAACCTCGAGGACGGCCTCGGAGGCTGCGTCGATGAGCTCCCGGCGCCCCCCGCAAAGGACGCGGCAAGACCGGTGTCGACCGACCCGAACGGCGACAACTACCACTGGCTCGACAACCCGTCGGGCCGCGAGCGCGATGACCGTTACGACCTCGGCGAGCCATTCTCCGACCTCGGCCTCGACGGTGTCGATGAGGCCGTCACGGGCGCCCCCGACCACGGCGAAGGCAACGGCGTGTGGGACGCCTCACCCGCGTTCACACACCTGCTCTCACACGACGCCGACACCCTCATCGAGAACATCGATGCCGCCGCGCTCGACGCCATGGACTTCTGGCTCGACGCGGGGATCCGCGACGCGCTGCACGCGGGCGTCGTCGCTCGGCGCATGGTCGCGTCGCTCACCAATCGTGGCCGCACGGTGTCGATCTACCGCGGCTTTGGCGGCACGCCTGGCAACCTCGCGCCGCAGGTCGGCCTGGACCAGTTCGCCCTCAACGTCCTGAAAGAAGACCTCTCGGCGCGCGCCATCGGGCGCGACATCTACGTCGAATACGGCAACCCCGATGCGACGCCCGAACAAATCGCCAACGGCGACGGCAAACATGTCGGCACGACCAGCGACGCCATCGACCGCCTCGCGGCGTTCCTCGGCGCTGCCTTCTCACGCCTCCCCGACCCCATCATGGAGGTCTCGCCC
Source organism: uncultured Myxococcia bacterium (assembly GCA_942493285.1). Lineage (GTDB taxonomy): Bacteria > Myxococcota_A > UBA9042 > PHBI01 > PHBI01 > WYBB01. The sequence goes on along the minus strand of OW818691.1, from coordinate 923,639 downwards.
GTCAACCTCGACGTTTCGCGCATCGACCACTTCTATTCGCCGGCCCTTGGCGGTCGGCGCGGCTTCACGGTGCTCGTGCCGCCGGACTACGAGGACGCGGCGAGCCAGGACCGGCGCTACCCCGTCATGTACTTCCTGCATGGGCTTGGCCAGGACGCGAGCGATCTGGCGGCCGTCGGGCTCGCGACGTCCATCCTCATGAGCGAGGGCACGGTCCCGCGCGTCATCCTAGTCTTCCCCGACGGGGCCTGCTGCTTTGTCGACACCGAGACGGGCGCCCGCGAGTGCGCGTGCGGCGACAACGAAGGTGGCGTCCGCCAGTGTGTCGACCCGACGTGCACCGGCCCATCCGACACGTGTGAAGTCCGTGCGATCCCCGACTCACGCCTCACCCGTGAGTGCCACAAGGGCAGCCTTTACGCGGACATGCGCAGCAATCGCTGGGGCGAGCCGCGAAGCGACATGAACTACAAGACGAGCGTGCACGAGCTCGTGGACCACGTCGACCGGACCTATCGCACCCGGGCCACCCCGCGCTGAGCCGGCCGCAAAGGGCAGGCACAAGGGCTGCCCCTACATGCGCGCCCCGACGGGCCGGCCCTGACACCCGACTTCCTTCCGTGTTAGCTTCGCTCCTATGGCACGGCTCTCCGCACAGCTCCGCCCAGATATCTTGAGAATCGAGACATCGACCGGCCTCGACCTGGTCGACCTCATCCGCGAACGTATCACCGCGCTCGACGAGGACGAGGCCCTGGCCCTCGACATGGATCCAGAGAACGAGCTCGACGCCGAGCTGCTCCGCGACCGCCTGGCCGAAGCCGAGCTCCTCGAAGGCCCTGACGCCGAAGCGCTGCGACAGTCCGCCTGGGCTGGCCGTAAGGTCCGCCGCGTCCGCCCGAGCGACGGCCTACCCCACCCGGCTATTGGCGATTGGTCTCTCGCGACTCATCTACCCGAGGCCTTCTCGCCCGCCTGGCGCACACCTGAGCGCTGGCGCCGCCTGGCCGAGGACCACGCTGCCGGCCAGCGTTATCTGGTGCTGCCCGACCTGCTCACCCACGCGGCCGCGAGGGCGATCCGCGACGAGGTGTTGGCACTCGGGCCGACCCGACTCTCGACCGACCTCGTCCAGGCCGACCGCCACCTGCTCGGCCCAGAAGACGTCCCGACCTGGCTCGATCTGCTGCAGGGCCCCACCCTTCGAAGCCTCATCGCGGCGGTCCTCGCGCGTGAGATCCCGAGCGGGCTGGTCGTCAACGCCTGGTGCCTCTTGCGCGGCGACACGATGGGGGTGCACCCCGACGGCCGCTTCTACGCCGCCACCATGTCGCTTGGGCTTTGCGAAGACTGGGCGGCGAGTATGGGCGGGGCCATCGCATTCGGCGTCCCTCGCCCGACCGGCCTCGAGGTGCGTCAGCGCTGGCTGCCCCACCTCGGCGACGCCTGCCTGTTCGCGCCCGACGGCGCCACCTGGCACGCCGTGGAGCCGGTCACCGCCGACCGGCCGCGCCACTCGTTGACCGGCTGGTGGGTCGAGCCCGAACACGGACTCACCCGCGGACGGAGCTGACAAAGAATGTCACGCCCCACCTGGGTCTTGGGCCTCTCCGGCTCCCACAATGGGGCTGCTGCGCTGTACCGCGACGACACGCTGGTCTGCGCCGTCCAGGAAGAACGCCTCACTCGCGTCAAACGTGAGGTCCTGCACATCGGTCGTGAGAGCCGCGCCGTCTCCGCCGTGCTCGCAGACCAGGGCCTCACAGCAGCCGACCTGGCCATGGTCGTGGCCGCCCCGCTCACCCACCCGGGTGCGCCCGACAACGACGTCGCCCTGAACCCGCTCCTCGGCGGCCGCCCCAACCGGGTCATCACCCACCACTTCGCGCATGCCTTGTCGGCCTATGCGTGCTCTGGCTTCGAGGACACGACCGCGCTCGTCGTCGATGGCATGGGCTCGGCGTTCGTGGACCTGCCCGAGGCCGAGCGACGGGCTATCCCGCAACCCGCGGCTTCGACCGATCGTGAGGCCGCGTCGATCTACCGCGTCGAAGGCGGGCATTTCACCCCGGTCGAAAAACACGTCGGCCGCACGGGCTACCCTGAGTACGCGGCCCCGACCCCGCTCGGCCCGTTCTCGACGCTCGGCCTCATGTATCAGCAGGTGGCCCGCTTCACCTTCGGAAGCTGGGACGCCGCCGGCAAGGTCATGGGACTCGCACCATATGGCCGCCCGATTATCTCGATAGACGAGTTTCTCGAGCTTCAAGACAACGGCGTCATCGAATTCCGGGACGACCTCATGGGGGCCGGCGGCTCCTTGACCGGCGTCGGCCGCTTCCCGGCGGAGCGCCAGACGCATGAGGACCTCGCCGCCTCGGTCCAGGTCGCGCTGGAAGAAGGCCTCCTGCACCTCGTCCGACGGGCGCGGGAGCTCACCGACTCACGACGCCTCGTGTGTGCGGGCGGGGTCTTTCTCAACAGCGTCGCCAACGAACGGATCCTGGCCTCGAAGCTCTTCGACGAGGTCTTCATCGTGCCCTTCGCCGAGGACTCCGGCGCCGCGGTCGGAGCCGCCTTCCACGGCGTCTGTGAGCTCCTGGGCTCTCGACCCGGCAGGCGCCTTCTCGCCGACTCTCTGGGCCCCCTGCCGACCGATTTGGACAACGCACTCACCCTCGCCAGGCATCACCGCGCGACCGTCTCCCAAGCTCCGGTGGAAACCCTGGTACCGCTCCTCGAAGCGGGCGCGGCCGTCGGCTTCGTCAGCGGTCGCAGCGAGCTCGGTCCACGTGCGCTCGGCCAGCGCTCCATCTTCTATGACCCGAGGCGCCCCGACCGCGAGTTGCTCAACCTGCGAAAGGGCCGCGAACGTTTCCGTCCGTTCGCACCGGCCGTCCTGGCGACCCACGCAGCCGAGTGGTTCGAGCTCGGAGACGTCATGGACAGCCCGTTCATGTTGCGGGTCGCCCCAGTCGTCATTGAGAAACGCGGCTATGTGCCAGCCATCACGCATGTGGACGGCACCTCGCGCCCGCAGACCGTCACCGGCCCGAGCCCGCTCCACACCTTGCTCGTCGCGTGGCACACCAGGACCTCGGTCCCGATGCTGCTCGACACGTCGTTCAACCGCGCCGGTGAACCCATCGTCGAGACGATGTGCGATGCGGTGAAGGCGGCCGTGGCCCTCGAGCTCGACGCGCTCTGGCTCGACGACGGACGCGCCGCACCTCACCTTTGTGTCTTCAGCCGTGGCTGAAGAACGAGAAGTTCTCCCGCATGAACTCGGCCGCGTAGGCCCAGCTCGTGTACCAGACGATGCGCATCGGCACGGCGCACAGCAGGAACCCGGCCAGCGGGCCGACCTTCTTCGATCCGTAGAGCGCGAACAGGCCGAGCAGCGGCGGGATACCCATGAGGCCCCCGGTTGTGAACATGGCCCAGGTGCCCCAGCCCGCGTTCTGGATCTTCACCTTGGCGACCGAGCGCCGCACGAAGTCGAACTTGGTCAGGACCAGCGACGCGAAGTGATAGAGCGCCCCGTAGCCGATGAACTGGCCCGCGGTGGCAGCGAGCGCGATGAGCCACGGCGCGGCTTCCGGGTCGGCCGTGACCTGGTAGACGACCATCGCCTCGGCGTTGATGAGCCAGATGAGACCGGAGGGCAAAGCCCACAAGAAGGTCAGAAAATAGATCAAGCGGCGTCGCTATGGGCGACGCGGATGCCCCTGGCCGTCATCTCGGCGATGGCCTCGTCGATATCGTTGGCTGACAGGCCGACACCGCGTGAGCCGTCTGCGACGAAGACGACCTCGAAGCCGAGCTCTCTCGCGTCGAGTGCGGTCCACTTCACACAATAATCGGTGGCGAGCCCCATGACCCAGACCTCGCGTACTCCGCGCTCTTGCAGGTAGTCGCCGAGTCCGGTCGCGTGGCGCCGACCGTTGTCGAAGAACCCCGAGTAGCTGTCGACCGTCGGGTCCTGCCCCTTCTGGAAGATGGCGTCGACCTTTCCCATTTCGAGGCGAGACGCAAACGCGGCGCCGAACGTGTCCTGCACACAATGGACGGGCCACAGGACCTGCGGCAACCCGTGCAGCTCGGTGAGCTCGCCGGGGTTCTTGCCGGGATGCTGGACAGCGAAGCTCTGGTGGTCGGCCGGGTGCCAGTCCTGGGTCGCCACGACGAGCTCGAAGCGGTCCATCAACGTGTTGGCGACCGGGATGGTCTGGTCGCCGTCGGCCACGGCCAGAGCCCCGCCAGGGAGGAAGTCGTTCTGCAGGTCGACGAGGATGAGCGCGCGCATCGGGAGTACCTGGGTGAAAGGACGCGACGCTGGGATGCTTGGGGAGTGCGTTGCGAGCAGCGGATTCGCAACATTCTATCGGACTTTGGGAGCCGAACTTGTGGCCGCCATCGCCGACGGCTATCTTGCCTCGCGATTCGATGTTTTGCGAGGGCTCGATCATGGTTCACCGTCACGGCGCCTTTTTCCCCGTCCGACTCCTGGCGCTCGCGCTCGGGTCTATCGTGTTCACATCCGCCTGCGGCGACGAGGAGGCGGCAAAGACCGGACCCAACGGGCAGGTCTGCACCTGTGACGGTGCGACCTGCGGCCTCGACAACTGTGGCGAGAGCTGCGGCGACTGTTCGGGTTCGAATTACTGCGCCGAGGGCGCCTGTGTCGCCGCCGAAGGTTGCGACATTATTGGATTTTCGGCCACGAACCAGGCTGGCTTCGCGCGCTTCGCCGGTGGCCAGACGCGGGTGCGCTTCGTCGCGAGCAACGTCGAGATCGAGCCGCCCTACGACAAGCTCGTGGTCGAGATCAACCAGGACCGCTTCTTCGAGAACGGGACACCCGCGGCCGGGACCTACCCGCTCGAAGGCACGAGCGACGTCACCTCGCCGCTCTTCGTGCGCGGATACACGTTCTGCAACGACTTCGCGTGCGCCTTTCCTTATGTAGTGGAGGCCGGCACGTTGCAGCTCGACGAGGCCGGCGCCCCGGGTGGCCGACTGCGCGGCCTCTTGCGTGGGCTCAAGCTGAAGCAGGTCCGCATCAGCGACTCCACCGGTGAAATCATCCCGTTCCCGTCGGGCAAGACCTGGTGTGCGGGTGACTTCCGGATCGACGTCGAGATCCCTGCGTTGTCGACAGCCCAGGGCACGTGTGTCGAGGACGGGACCGGCAACAACATCGGGGACAACGTCCGCAACTTCACGCTGACCAACTGCCTTGGCGAAGAGGTCGACTTCCACGACCGCTGCGGCAAGAGCAAAGCCGTGTGGGTCGTGGCGACCGCGGGGTGGTGTGGCGCGTGTGAGCAGTTCGTGCCGGAAGCGGGCCTCCGGGCCAAGGCCAACGAGGAGCGCGGCTTGGACCTGGTCGTCGTCATCGGGGAGAACAACGCGAGCGCCGCGCCATCGGTCCAGTACTGCATGGACTACGCGGGGGCCAAGGGACTCGACCCCGCCTCGACGTTCATCGACCACGACGGGCAGCGCAGCTGGCCCAAGCTCTTCGAAGCCATCAACACCTACAGTGGCAACTCCATCGGGCTGCCGTGGAACGCGGTGCTCGACGGCCGCAGCATGGAGTACGTGTGGAGCTCGAACGCAGGCAGCGGGGACCTCTACGCGGTGCAGGACGAGCTCATGTCGCGCGAGTGAGCGACAACGGCGTTACACAAGTCCCCGTGTGGTTCTGGTGACTTGATGCAGTGCCTCAGGTGAACGTCCGAGAGCGCGGAAATGGCTCTCAAGTTCCCCGTGGGGCAGGCCGACAGAGCTGGTGTCGGGGAGGCGCCACACAGTCACGGCGCTGACGAGAGACTCAACGAAACGGTGTGCGGAGGGGGAATCATGAAAGCGCTATTCTGTGGTCTTGGAGTTCTGGCGGCTATGACGACGACCTCGATGACCGGCGACGCCCGGGCCATCGACTTGCGGAACGAGGATGACCGCGTCTACCAGATCCAGATCACCTCATCGTCGATGAAGCGCGACGTCGACCTGAAGGCGCTGACCCTCTCGTTGGTGGTGTGTGTCGGCGAGTGCGAGTTCTACGTGCCCGGCGTCGGCAAGACGAAGGCACGCGGCAACGACGTGGTCCTCATCCGCAATGGGCGGATCGTGACCGAGGCGCGCTGAACCGACGGTACGATTTGAAGTCGAGCGAGGCGTCCGAGGGGATGCGGACAACTCGATGGGAGCTTCGGCTTCCGGTCGCAAAGGGTGATGGGAGACGCGCCAGTGTTTGGGGGGACACGGTGCGGACCTCGTCGCCCTTTTCGTCGTTCAGGGGCCCCGACGCCCGACCATGGCAGTCGCCATGCGTCGGAACGCGCAAGACACGAAGGTCCTGTTCGTGGACCTAGTGCTGTGACCGGAGCGCTTCGATCCGGTCGCAGCGCTAGCGGCGACGCGAAGCGGCGCGGGGGTCGAAGGGGGTGCAAACCCCCTGTCCAATCGGGCTGGAGCCGGGACGCGCGAAGCGCCCGACGTCCGAAGGACGGCGGCGAGGCATGAGTCATCATGCCTCGGTCGCGGCACTAGTGCCAGAAACACGGCGCGGCGACGGCCCCGGTGAGGAGGCCGTTGTCGCGTTCGCGGCATACGTCGAACGAGTCGAAGGAGTGGAGGCGCGGGGATTCGAACCCCGGTCCGAAAATGGTCCGCGCGGACGTCTACGTGCGTAGTTTCCGTGATTTATTTTAGCGTCGCCGTCTCCCACGGGCAGGATACGACGGGCCTATCTCCGATTGAATCTCGCCTTACCGTCAGAGCCCCGGCTCAGCCAAGCCTACCTTAAATTATAGCCGTTCCGACGCCGTAGGCAGGCTTCGTACCGACCACCTCACAGTTTTTTAGGCTGCGAGGGCAAACGCGTTATCGTTGGCGTTTGTGATTCCCCACCAGTTTTACCGGGTAGATGGGTTCCCGGACACGCAATCCGAACGGGGACATCCCCGTCGAAAGCCATTCGCCCCCTCTTCGACTTGTCAGACAACCACGAGCATCATGCGCGCGGGGCTCTGAAAAGCAAGGCCGGATTCGAGCTGTTCTCGAGGCCGCAACATGCGGGACCGGATTCACGCTGCTCAGCGAGGCGCCAGATGCGGGCCGGATTCACCGTTCTCAGCGCGGCCAGGAAGTGCGGACCGGATTCGAGCGTCGTTGCGAGGCCGCAATGTGCGGGGTCGGAGTCACGCCGCTCGGCGACGCTGCGAAATGCAGGCCTCGAACCCACGAGCCGTGGTAGTCGACGGACGTGTCGCGCTTGCCCTTCCGCACTCGCCCTGCCCTCTCGCTGCTCACTGCGATGTGTGTCGCCAGCGGTCCGGCCGCCTTCGCGGACACGCCCGACGAGGTCGATCACCAGAGCCACTCCAAATGGATGGGGGCCTATTGGGGGATCGAGCTCAAGACCGGGCTGTCGCTTCGCGCTGAGGACCCGCAGCCGTCGTTTGGGCTCGGGCTGCGGGTGGCGACGCTGGTCAGCCTCATCGACCTCGAGCTCTTCGGGGTCGTGACCCCGCTCGCCGACCGCTATACCCGCACGGCGATGGGCCTGGATTTGCGGCTGCATCCGCTCTTCATCCGCATGCTCCGGCGCGACTTTGGATCTCGGGTGCTGGCAGGACTTCACGTGGCGCTTGGCGTCGGGGCCGATGTGTTGTCAGCCGACACGAAGAGCGTTTCGACGGGGGCCGACGAGTCGTCCACACACGTCGCGTTCGCGTTTGCATTCGGGGTCGGCGCGGACTTCCCCATCACCAATCCGTCGCGAAACGATCCCAGCCTTTGGCTCGGAGTGGGTTGGCGCATGCGCTTTGTCGGGTTCTCGGACGCGCCGGCGGGGCTACGCGACATGGACGAGCACGTCGTGCTCCTGCAGCTCGGACTACGTTTTCACGACATCGGGTTCATGCGGATCCCCAAGCCTACCGAGCTCGACGATCGGGATCGCTGAGGCAGTGAAAGCAGGGACATGTAACGCTTCGTCGGGCTCGACGTTGCACCTTGCGCGTGTCGAAGACAGTGGCTACCTTGCGCCTCTCGCCGCCCAGCCGGCACCCTTTTGGAGCCCCCAATGACTCTCCCTGTGGCCTTCCCCTCGCACCCTCCCGAGCTCCCCGAGCTCGCATCGCCGCCGCGGCGTTCGCTCCGGGGTGTTGGTCTGACTGCGCTCGCCATCTCGGTTTCGATGCTGACGGCCGCTACGACGCCGGCCTGGTCGGCCGACCCGAAGACCGGCAAGGTGGGCAATCCGATCGTCATCTCGCAGCGGGTCATCGAGGTCGCCGGTGGCATCAGCTTCGACTCGATGAAGAAGGCGCAGAAGGAGGTGCTCGAGCTGGCGAGCCAGGGCGACGAGCCGATCTGGGTGCGCATCAACAGCCCGGGTGGATCGGTCGACGCGGGGCTCATCCTCATCGACACCATGAAGGCGGTCAAAGCGCCGATCCACTGCATCGTCGAGAGCTCGGCCTACTCGATGGGCGCCATCATCCTGACCTTCTGCGACAAGCGCTACGGCATGCCGCACGCGACCTTCATGCTGCATGAGGCCTCGTACGGGACCGCGGGTGAGGACCCGCACAACCGCTCGAAGATCGACTTCCTCACGAAGTATCTCGACCGCATGCACGACGAGATCGCCAAGAACCTCAAGATGGACCCGAAGAAGTACCGCACGCGGATCCGCGACACGTGGTGGATGCTCGCGGACGAGGCCAAGTCGACCGGCCTCATCGAAGAGGTCATCACGTCCATCGCCTATCAAGAGATCGCGATGGAGCGCACCGAGGAGAAGAAGACGGTGACCTTGACCCGCGACCTCGAGAGCAGCATCGACGGGACACCCAACGAGCCCGCGAAGATCCCGAAACGTAAGGACTAACGCGCGTCAATGGCCGGCGAAAAGAACATCGAGGTCAAGGTCGGCCTGCTCGTCGTCATCTGCGTCGGCCTGCTCGTGACGTTCATCATTGTCCTCGGCGGAGCTGGGTCGGCAGGTGGCAAGACGTTGTTCATCGACGTCGAGACCTCGGCGGCGCTGAAGGTCGGGGCGCCGGTCAAGGTCGCGGGTGTGCCGGCTGGTAAAGTCGTCGGTGTCGAGTACCGCGGGGGCGAGGTCGACCCGGCGCTCGGGCGTCCGGTCTTTGTGCGGGTTCAGCTCGCCATCGACGAGGACAAGCTCGCGACGCTTCGAAAGGACAGCCGCTTCTACATCACGAACCAGGGGATCCTGGGCGAGAAGTACGTCGAGATCGAACCCATCTCGCACACCGGGCCGGTGCTGTCGGACAAAGAGGTCGTCGAGGGAGAGCCGCCGCTCAGGCTCGAGATCATGGCGATGAACGCCAACCGGGTCTTGAGCTCGTTGTCCAACGTGCTGCGTAAGAACGAGAAGGCCATCGACGAGATGATCGTCAATGCGGCCGCCGCGATGGCGACCGTGAAGCGGACGGTCGAGCGGATCGACGGGCTGCTCGAGGCGGCCGGGCCCAAGATCGATGTCGTGTTGACGAAGGCGAGCGTGGTCGAGGACGAGCTCATCACGACGCTGCGCGGCGTCAACGGCGTCATCGGCGATGGCGAGGAGATGCGGGGACTCGTGCGCAACGCGAGCCTGCTTGCGAGCGATGCGAGGGCGCAGATCTCGCCGCTGTCGAACGCCGTGAAGAAGACCTTGGAGCGCTACGCATCGGTCGGTGAGAAGGCCGACAAGCTGCTGGGCGGGGTCGAGCTGGAGCTCAGCTCGACGGTGGCGGCGGTGAAGGCCATTCTTGCCGACGCGAAGGCTTTGACCCAGAGCCTGCGCGACGGACAGGGGACGATTGGCGCCTTGTTGTCCGACCGCGAGATGTACGACGACATCCGCGAGATGATGAAGGACCTCAAGCGCCACCCGTGGAAGTTCATCTGGAAGGAGTGAGCGTTGGCCGTGGGGTGACTCGGCGAGGTCTAGACGACCTGCTCCGAAGCCCACGAACGCTCGTCGTGTAGGACTCCAGGCGCTCGGCGAGGTCTAGACGACCTGCTCCGAAGCCCACGAACGCTCGTCGTGTAGGACTCGAGGCGCCCAGACACTATCGCTCGATGGGTTCGAGCGGGTGACTCGTGATCCGTTCCGCAGCTGTCGCGTGGCGGCTCGCGCTTGCGAATGGCGTTCGCGACGGGAAGATTGGCCGGGTCCGGTGAGAGGGAGCGATGGACCGCCCCGTCTGACCTCACTGGAGCAGGCGCGACCCAACGAGCGGGTAGGGCCGGCCTGCGCTTTGCGTCGTGCGATCAGCCCGGCGCGGCACCGTCACCCCGCGACGAGGATATCGCTATGAAGACCTATGGTTATCTATCCATCGCCACAAGCGCCATCGCGCTCGGCGGGCTCGCGTGTGGGGGTTCCGAACCTCGCACGGGAAGCGGCGGCAATGCCGTGACGATCGCCGTCGCTCCCCTCGACGGCTCGGGCATCGGCGTCGCGTGTTTCGACCTCAAGGTGGAGACGGCACTCGGGACCTTCTGGGAGAAGGGTGACCCCGAGAACAGCTTCTTCGACGACGATCTCGACACGATCTGTTCGGACGACCATGGCAACGGCGGCGGCGGCAGCGTCCGCTGGGTCGGCGCCTGCGACGGCCAGGACGCAGCAGACACCAACGGCACTCTGACCGACGGGGTTCAGAACACGGTCACGATCTGGTTCGACGGTGTCTACAACGATGACAAGACCGAGGTCTCGGCCAACGTATATGACCCCTGCGGCACGGCCGGTTGCTCGATCGAGTTCGACTGCGACCCCAACGCCGATACCCGCGCCGACTTCAACTTCACCGTCATCCAGGACGCCGAGGTCGGCTTCTTCGACATCGCGGTGCGCTTCGACAACATCTATTGTTCCGCCAAGTACGACGACTGCTACACGGACGACCAGCCCGTGCAGCTCTTCTCTGGCGCCGACGGTACGCCTCACCAGACCGGTGTCTTCGCGTTGGCGTGCACGGGGCCACTCGGCACCGACGTGAACCTGCACTACGGCAACCTCGCGGTCGTGTGCCAGGGGGTGACCTACCCCATCGACCCGACGGTCTCTCGCGTCACCGACGCCGAGGCGGAGCCGAGCGGCTCGCCGCTCACCTACAACGCCTACCGCGACACGACCTCGTTCGCATGCGATGGCGGCACGTGTAACGGCCTCTATTGGAACCTCGCGTTCGACCTCACCGACCTGCCCGACCTCGGAAGCTGCACGCTCGAGTTCAGCGCGACGGCGACGAACGGCGAAGGCGTCTTCGTCAATGGGCTCCCGGCCAATGCGGGTTCGTCCTATCCCTACATCGACGTCGACGTGACGATGTCTGGCGATGAACAGAGCTGCCAGCAGAACCCGCTCAACGGGGAAGAGAGCGGCGTCCTGACTGGCTACCACGGCGACCTCACCAACAACGCCGTGGCCATGTGCTCCACCTACGATGGCGCGACCGCTGCGGCGACCGGCAACGCCGCTTGTGACGAGCTCCCGTCGGCTGCACCCGCAGGCAATGTGTTGCGCGCCTACACCGGGATCTGCAACGACCCGAACAACCCGAACGGCGATTGGCACCACGTCGACAACCCGATCGAGTGCCCCTCGGGTACGCGGTGTGTGATGGCGGGCTCTTACTATTACGGCACCTGCGTCCCGGACGAGGTCGAGACCTGCCGTGAGAACACCGGGTGCGGGGCCGCGACCGTCGAGCTCATCTTCTCGCGGCAGACGACCGGCCTGGCGATCACCATCCCCGCCGGCACCGATGTGAGCAGCGCGACCGACGCGGACAACGATCCGCTTACGGGCTACCAGTACAACTTCCGGCTGCTCGATGATGTGGTCTTCCTCACTTCGACGACGAGCGCCGTTGGCCACGCGGTCCTTCAGCGCGAGCCCCAGATGGACCCCACCGACCTCGGCAACGTCGCGGCCGGCACCCTCACTGTGATCGGCACCAGCGGCACTGCTGGCGACTACGGCGACATCAACGTCATCAACGAGAATGACGCCAGCGGCGGCGCGACCGACACGGTCTGCGTGATCGGCTATGGGACCCAGATCGGGACGTGCGTCGAGAAGGGACATCCTCAGGCTTGTGACCCCGGCAACAGTGATCCGCACTGCCCGGCCGGCAGCTACTGCGAGCGAGGCGAGACCACCAACGCTGGACAGTGCCGTGCGAAGGCCCCGGAAGGCGCGGCCTGCTCGGGCTCGATGGCGCAGAATGGCGTCGAACAATGCCAGCCGGGATTGCAATGCAGCTATGAGCCGGGCTCGGGTGACTGGACCTTTACCTGCCGTCGCCCCGGAATCGATGGCGCCGAGTGCGATGCGGACATGGATACGAACTACCCGTTCTGTGGCCCTGGCCTGTACTGCCGCCTCGAGTCGCAAGACTTCGCGACCTGCTCGCCGCGCAAGACGCTCGGGGAGGCCTGCTTTCTGCCTCAGAATGGAGATGATCGCCGCTTCCTCGGCAACTGCGCCGAGAACCTCACCTGCACGCTGACCTTCGCCAACGAAAACAACGAGGACGAGCGACGCTGCGGCGCCAACCCGCTGCTCGACCACGGTGAGCCGTGCTGGACGGAAGGCGAAGAAGCCCTTCGTAAGTGCAAGGGTCACTGCAACGTCGACGTCAACCCCAACCCGTTCCAGCACCTTCAGGCAGACGGTGTGTGTGCCGCCGATGTCGGTGAGGGCGCGCCCTGCCATGCGGGCGAGTTCGGCGACGATGACTTCAACGGCTATTGCCGTCGCGGCCTCTACTGCAACGAGGAGGGACTCGGCCAGAACATGAGCGGGTATGGGACCTGCCTTCCGGTCGACGGGATCGGCAGCATCTGCAACCTCACCTCCACCCCATTCCCCGACACCATGTGTGCCGACGACCAGCTCTGCGGCTTCAAGTCTGGGTCGGTGGGCTTCATGAACGGCGAAGAGGGCTACTGCGTGGACCGCGGATGCGGCAACAACGTGAACGAGCCGGAGTTCGGCTTCGAAGCGGAAGGCGAGCTCGGCATCCTCGTGGTCTGGGCCGGCACGTGTTCGGTCGCGACTTCGACCTACTGTAACGTCGATGCCGACTGCCCAGGCGCTGAGACTTGCGGACAGGACGGACCTCACGAAGAGATGATCGAGTCCGCGGGCGCCATCGGAATCGACCAGGGCGGCGGAGCGCCACATGGACTCCAGGTAGGCGACCTGCTCACGGTTCAATTCGATGGGGCCACACCCCCGAACGACGGTTGGCAGGTCCGCGCCGTGTCCGAGATCGTCAACGCCTGGACCATCAAACTCGAAGGCGGGATTCCAGCGGGAACCAGCGAGGTCGAGATCCTCGGGGGCGGCCGCGAGCAGTGCGATGACGGCCGCAACAACTGCGACGACGTCGTGAACGGTCAGCCCGTGTGTCAGTGCAGCACGCTGTGCACCAACAACTGAGGTGACCCGAGGTGATCACCCCCGGGTGGTCACTGCATTCCAGGCACGGGGTCGAGTCCGCACTCGCCCCCGTGCCTGCCCTTTCACGCTCCCTTCTCCAGAGCCCGGCGAAGCTCGTCTGCTCGTAATGGACCGAGGTCGACCATGCACCCGCAGCCCCGTTCGGCACTGTCGTATTCGATGTGGCTCGTTGGCCCGCTCGCCCTCGCGTGTGCGGTTGCAAAGACCCACAAGGTGCTGGCCACAGGTGGAGACGTCGGGGTCCTGCTCGGAGCGTTGTTTCCCGACGTGCTATTTGCTGCGGCACTCGGCGCGTCGAGCCATGCCGCGTTGCGCTTCACGAGTGGCGGCATCAATCAGGTCGCGCGATTCGTCATGCACGCCATGGTGCTCTTGGCGACGGTGCTCGTCTTCGTCGAGCATGGCTTCTGGGTCACGACCGGGACCCTGCTCGACCCGGCGGTCCTCGGCTACGGACTCACCCACTTCGACACACTCGGCGATGTCTACCTGTCGGCGATGGGCCCTCTTGTGTGGCTTGGCGTCGTGGCGTTGCTGATGGTCCACGTTCTTCCGATCAAGATGGCGCGGTCGGCGAAGACACCTCCCCTCGGGACTCGACCAACGGCCATTGGGACCATTGGGGCGTTTGCGCTGGTGCCGCTCGTCACCGGGATCGGGGCGCTCGTCGGATCCGCCCCTTCCCTCGCTCCGCTGTCGGGCAACGTCGTCTTCACGTGCGTCGCTCACGCGATGAAGCCCGCGAGTGCCCAGGCCAGGGCCTCGGGGACAGGAGACACACCTCCGCTCGTCCTGGGTCGGGGGCCCCGCGCCGTGCCCGAAGGTAGAACCCCGAACGTCATCATCATCATGATGGAGTCGGTGCGCGCCGCCTCGACGACCCCCTATGACGCGACCGTCGAGACCACCCCCTTTCTGGCTCGACTCGCCGAGCGGGGCGCGGTGGTCGACCGCACGTGGACCTCGATGACCCACACCTCGAAGGCGCTCGTCAGCGCGCTTTGCGGCGTTCACCCGATGCTCGACCTGCCGGTCGTCGAGGCGGACGCGCCGGGGATCCCGACCGAATGCCTGGCGCGGGTCTTGAGCGCTCGAGGCTATGCGACGGCTTTCATGCAGCCCGCGACGGGTTCGTTCGAGCAGCGCCGCCAGCTCACCGAGAACATGGCCTTCGAGACCTTCATCTCGAAGGAGTCGATAGCGCCGGGCGACCACGAGGAGACCAACTACTTCGGCTGGGAGGACGAGGCCCTCCTGGAACCTGCGCTGGGCTTCGCGGCCACACACCAGGCGGCTGGAAGGCCCTTCTTCCTGACACTCCTCAACCTCTCGACCCACCACACCTACGACACACCGAGCGACTTCGAAAAGGTGCACCGCGACCACGGCGAGTACGGCAAATACCTCGACTCGATCCGCTACTTCGATGGCTTCATCGCGGATCTCTTCGCCGGGCTGGAGGCGAGCGGCGCGTTGGAGCACACGCTCGTGGTGCTGGCCGGAGACCACGGAGAGGCGTTTGGTGAGCACGGCACCTGGCAGCACAACGCTGCCATCCACGAGGAAGGCTTGCATGTGCCGGTGGTGCTCGTCGGCCCGGGGATCAAGCCTGGCACCCGCATCGGAGGGTTGCGCCAGCTCGTCGACCTGATGCCGACGGTGCTCGACTGGCTCGGGACCCCGGTCGTGTCCGGATTGCCAGGAAAGAGCCTGCTGACCAGCATGGGTCACGATGCTGTCTTCGCGTCGTGCTGGCTGCGTGAGCAGTGTATGGCGACGCGCGACGCGACCTGGAAGTACATCTGGAACTACGACAAACGTGCCCCTGAACTCTATGATCTCACGCGTGATCCGCTCGAACGAAACGATGTCCTGGCGAACACACCCGAGGCGATCTGGGGCCCGCTGAAGGCACGACTCATGGCCTGGGAGTCCGAGACCAACTCGGCCTGGAGACGCTTTCGCGACAGCGGCCAACGCGAGTATGTGAGCGAGCGCCGCCCGGAGGTCGATCGCCCGCTCGACGTGACGTTCTCCGATGGTGAGGGGCGGGCGCTGGTCAGGCTCCTCGGGATCGATGCGCCTCGTGGACCGGTCGCATCCGACCGTCCCATCGAGCTGACGATCCACTGGGAGGTGCTCTCCGAGATGCCGGGCTGGTACCCCTTCACGTATCTGCTCGGGCGGACCAAGGGTGCCACGGAGCTCTTGGATGCCAACCACCCCATCGCTGGCGGGCGGCACCCGGTGCGACGATGGCAGCGTGGAACTTTTGTGTCCGATCGGTTCGAGATCAGGCCGGGGTCCCCTCTGCCCCCTGGGGCCTACGAGTTGGCGCTCGGATTCTTCAACCCCACGACCAGTGGTGTGGCTGCGCGCGCTCACCCTCGGCTCGACGAGGGCCGCGGTCGTGCGAGGCATCCGAACGTCGATGATGAGCGCCGGGCCCTGGTCACAACCATCGAAGTGGTGCCTCCGGCAGGCGCGAAACTGGAGGTGGTCAGGTCTCCATCGGGCCTTCGGGGCGGCCTTCGATGAACTGGCGGACGACCGGATCGGGTGACTCGCGCAGCGCCTGCGGCGTGCCGTCGATGCGGATCTTCCCCTGGTAGATCATGGCGATGCGGTCGGCGACCGAGAAGATGGAGCGCAGGTCGTGGGACACGACGATGCTCGTCACGCCGGCGTCGCGCTTGAGCGAGCGGATGAGGTCGTCGACCTGGGCGGCGGCGAGCGGGTCGAGGCCGGTCGTGGGCTCGTCGAAGATGACGTAGGTCGGGTCGAGTGTGAGCGCGCGCGCGATGGCGACACGCTTCTTCAGGCCATCGCCGAGGTCGCCCGGGGCGAAGGTCGCGGCGTAGCGCATGCCGACGAGGTCGAGCTTCGAGAGGGCCTCCTTGCGGGCGTCGTTGATGGTGGCGTTCTTGTGTTTGCGGATCGGCAAGGCCACGTTGTCGACGACGGTCATGGCGTCGAAGAGCGTCGAGTTCTGGAAGACCATCGCGCACTCCTTCCGCACCGGATAGAAGTCCTTCTCCGAGAGCCAGGTGATGTCCTTGCCACCGAGCTCGATGCGGCCGGAGTCGGGGCGCAGGAGGCCTACCAGGTGCTTCACCAGCACTGACTTGCCGGCGCCTGAACTTCCAATGATGTAGAGCACTTCGCCGGTATCGACGGTGAGCGAGACGCCGTCGAGGACGGCCCGGGGGCCGAAGCTCTTGTGGATGTCGATGAAGCGGATCATTGGACTATGGGACTAGGGGGATTAGGGGCAATGCTGGTCACATAAGGCCAAGTGTTGTTCTTGAAAGAGAAATACCACGGAGGCACGGAGGCACGGAGACCGAAAATGGGAGGAGGACGCTCATTCATCTTCTCCGTGCCCCCTCCGTGTCTCTGCGCCTCCGTGGTAAAATGTGCAGTCGTTTCATGTTTTTGGGCCTAAGTGATCGGAATTGGGATTAGGGGGTCAGGCCGGGGCGGCGTCGAAGATCAGATAGGCGAGGCCGGACAGGACGAAGTCGATGACGATGACGGCGAAGCTCGTATTGACGACGGCGCGGGTGGTTGCCCAGCCGACGCCCGCCGAGCCGCCGGTCGCTTGCAGGCCAGCCTGTCCGGCGATGACGGGGATGGCGAGCCCGTAGCAGAAGGCTTTGGTCATGCCGACGATGATGTCTTTCGGTCCCACGAGCGAGAGGTTCAGAAACGTCTGGTAGGGGACGTCGAAGCCGACCTTGGCGATGAACATGCCGGCGATGGTGGCGGCGAGGACACCGACGACGGTGAGCAGCATGACCATGAGCGCGGACGCGATGGTGCGTGGGGCGAGGAGGTATTCGACCGGGTCGGCATTACACATTCGCAGCGCGTCGACCTGCTCGGTGACGACCATCGAGCCGACCTCGGCGGCGATGCCGGAGCCGACGCGGGTCGCGACCATGAGGCCGGTGATGGTCGGGGCGAACTCGCGCCACATCATCTGGATGAAGGCGGCGCCGAGCATCGTGAAGTCGGGCAGGATCTGCTGCACCTGCATCGCGACCTGGTAGACCGTGATGAAGCCCAGCACGCCGAGCGTGATGACGATGAAGGGCAGCGAGCGGTTGCCGATTTCAAAACACTGGTGGACGACGGCGCGCATGCTCGTGCGACCGCGGAAGATAGCGATGAAGGTGTCGAGGAAGAGGTCGGCGAGGTCTCGGGTGGCGCGATAGGCCGTGACGGCTGGGGCACCGATGTTCGCGAGCGAGCGGCGGACAAAAGACGGCTTCGCGGCAGGCGCTTCGATTGGGGGCGGCGGCCGAGAGAAATCATTCGATTTTCGAGATGCTTGATTCAAAAGGTATAAAGCCAGCCGACGATGAAATCGAGGACGAAGATGGCGGTCGCGTTGGCGACGACCGAGTTGTTGGTCGCGCGTCCGACGCCGACGGCGCCACCCGAGACGGTGAGGCCGAAGTGACACGAGATACACGAGATCGCGACACCGAACGACGCCGCCTTGACGACACCCATCATGAGCTCGTCGAGCAGGTGACTCTCGATGAGGTTGGCGACGAGCACACGCCAGTCGAAGCCGAGCAGAGCCTGGGCGGTGCCGGCGGCGCCGATGATCGCGAAGAGGTCGCCCAGCACCATCAAGAGCGTCAGCATCACCATCATGGCGATGAAGCGCGGCACGACGAGAAAGCGGATGGGGTCGATGGCGAGCGTGCGCAGGGCGTCGACCTGCTCGGTCACGACCATGGTGCCGAGCTCGGCCGTGTTGTTGGCGCCGACACGACCCGAGAACATGAGGCCGATGAGGACCGGGCCGATCTCAGCGAAGACGGAGAAGCCGACACCATAACCAAGGAAGCTCGTGGCGCCCGTCTTCTGCACGAAGTAGGCGGTCTGGATGACCATGATGGCGCCCGTGAAGAGTGCCGTCATGGCCACGATGGGCCAGGAGCGGACACCCACATGGTAGAGCTGACGCCAGGCTTCGTGCGCGTCGAATGACGGCGGCACGAGGGCGCGCAGGACTCGTCCGAGGACCAGGAACGAGCCGCCGATGGTGCCGAGGACAAAGAGGGCGGCCGCGCCGATCGGCGCCAGGAAGGCAAGCGGCGAGGACCGCGGGGCCGGTGTTTCGTTGGCGCTCAAGAGGCCCTCGCGATGAGGAGCGAACCCGCGAAGAACGCGTTGAGCGCTGGGTCGAGGCGGCCATGAAGGGCGTCGACGAGGGTGTCGGTCGAGCCATCGAAGACGACCTGGCCGCGGTCGAGGTAGACCCAGCGGTCGACGATCGGGACCATACGGTCCAGATCGTGGCTCACGACGACCGAGGCGCAGTTGGGAACCTTTTTGTGCATGGCGGCGATGAGGGCGAAGATACGCGACGAGGTCACCGGGTCGAGGCCGGCGCTGGGGTCGTCGTAGAGTGCTAGCTGGGGGTCCGAGACGGTCGCGCGGGCGAGGCCGACCCGCTTCTTCATGCCGCCCGAGAGCTCACGTGGGAACTGGTTGTAGGCGCGGGCCAGGCCGACCTCGTCGAGGCGGGTACGGACCTTGGTTTCGATGTCGCCAGGCGTGAGCTTGCCCTCCTGACGGAGCGGGAAGGCGATGTTGTCGCCGACCGTCATGAAGTCGAAAAGCGCATAGTTCTGGAACAGATAGCCGTAGGATTCTCGCGCGCGGGCAAGCTCGAAGGAGGTCATGAGTGCCAGGTCGACGCCGTCGAGGAGGACGCGGCCGGAGTCGGGCACGAGGAGGCGCGGCAGGTGTTTCAGCAGGACCGACTTGCCCTGCCCGCCGGGGCCGACGATGCCCAGGACCTCGTTCGAGCGGACCTCGAGGTCGACGCCCGAGAGGACCGTGCGGCCCTCGTGGTGTTTGACGAGGCCTTCGACTTGGATACGGACCTTGGTCATTGGACTGGCCGGGGGACACAGTGGGGGCCGCGGGGGTCGGCATAGGCGGCGGCGAGGCGGCGGTGGTACTTGGAGTCGGGGTGTTCCTGGACGAGGAGCTGGCGCAGGGGTTCGGCGTCGAGGCCGGCGCGAAGGCGCGCGCAGAGGGCGAAGAATCGGACGTCGTCCCTGAGGATGGAGAGCGGGTAACGCTCGGCGTAGGAGAGGTAGGTCGTGGCGGCCGCGCGAGGGTCGTCGAGGTCGACGAGCTGGATGCGGGCGATGCGTTGCAGGCCGAGATAGAAGTAGGGATGCTCGTCCTGGCCAAAGAGGGAGATCTGGGCGCGGGTCGCGATGATGCGGGTGATGGCGTCGATCTCGTCGTGAAGTCGGCCTTGACGGTGAAAGAGCTTGGACAGCTCCCACCAGGCGTCGTTCCACATTCCGGAATCTGGAAAATCTCTTGTGACGCGCCGATACCAGGCCTCGGCTTTGAGCCAATAAGGGGACGTCGGTGAGGTCTGTAGAGCGGCCTCGTCGTCGCGTTCTGCGCGGCGTTTGGCTTCGTCGGCGACCTGGATGACGAGGTTGTCGCCAAGGCTCGTGTGTTCGAGGACCGGCAAGAGTGAGTAGGTCCAGGCGAGGTGTTGGTCGACCGCGTCGTCACCGTCGACGAGCGCCATTCGAAGGAGGTGGCTGAGAGCGCGCTCGCCCGGCATGAGGTCTGGGTAGTGGGTCACGAGCGCGCGGTAGATCATACGCGCGGTGTCGCGTTGGCCGTGTTCTTCGGCGAGGCGGCCGAGCTCGTAATGGCCGCGGGCGCGGTCGGGTTTTCGTACGGAGTGGTCTGCGAGCTCACGGTAGATCCGGGCTGCGGCGAGGTCGTCGCCCTCTTTGCGCAAGAGGTGGGCGGCTTCGAGCCGGGCCGCGCCGGCGTCGGTCGGGCGTGGGGCGGAGCGGGCGAGCTCGAGCAGGCGATCGGGGTCGGGTGCGGAGGCCGGCGGGCGAGCGGCGGCGGTATAGGCGTCGTCCCAGGCGACCTGGACCGGGTTGCGGGCGCAGGCGGACAGGAGTGCGAGGGTCGAGAGGACGACGATGGTCATCGAGGCCGGCGTCATACGGAACGCTGGGGCTGCGGGGGCACCATCACGTCGGTGAGCATGAGGTCGTGCAGGAGGCCGTTGGTGGCGAGCACGTTGCCGGTCGCGAGCATGGTGTCGCCGCCGACGAGGTCGGTCACCGTGCCACCCGCGGCGCGAACGAGGGCCACGCCGGCAGCGAGGTCCCAGGGCTTGAGCCGCGGCTCCCAGTAGGCGGAGAAGGTGCCGTCCGCGAGGTGGGCCAGGTCGAGTGCGGCCGAGCCGAGGCGGCGGATACACTGGACGCGGCGAAGGGCCTCGAGGATTGGTGCGACGAGGTCGGCGGCGGTCTGCTGGCGGTCGTAGGGGAAGCCGGTCGCGACGAGGGCACGTTCGAGGGTGTCGACGGTCGAGACGGCGAGAGGGGTCGTGGGGCGGGACGGCTCGAAGAGTGAGGCGCGGGTGGCGCCAAGGGCCGGGCCGCCCGACCAGAGGGTGCCGAGTGTCGTGTCGTCGATGCGGGTGAGCGCCGGGGCGGCGATGACGCCGAGCACGGGGTGCAGGTGGGCGAGTCCAGGCGAGGCGGCGGGCGAGCGGGCTGTGAGGCCGAGGCTCACGCAGAAGTGGGGGAGGCCGTGGACGAAGTTGGTCGTGCCATCGAGGGGGTCGACGAACCAGACGAAGGGGGCGTCTTCGGGGCCGCGCCCCCCACCCTCTTCGCCGATGATCCGGTCGTTGGGAAAGAGTGACGCGAGTCGATCGAGGACGAGCAGCTCGGACGCCTTGTCGGCGGCCGTGACGAGGTCGACGGCGCCCTTGTACGCGACATGGGTGAGGTGGCCGCGATGGTGCATGAGCAGGGCCGCGGCATCACGCGCGATGGCGGTGGCGGCATCGAGGCGTGAGACGAGGGCGGCGTGGGCGGCCGGGTCGAACGAGTGAGCGCCGGTCGCCGCGGCTTGGTTTGGAGCTCCTTCCTCGGTAGGGAAAACCATCGCCATCGCGAATAGTCCGTTTCAACGGGCGAGGTCAATCGAGGCACACCAGACGCCAGGTCTGCGCGGCGCAGGCCAGGGAGAGCGCGGGCGGCGGCGTAGGTGGTGAGTCAGATCGCGCCGACTCAGGTCTTGAGCTTGTTGTAGAGGGTCTTGATGGCGATGCCGAGGGCCTTGGCGGCGTGGGTCCGGTTCTGGTTGTGGCGCGTCATGGCGTGGTCGATGACGAGGCGCTCCGCCTCGGCCAGGGTCGCGGTCGCGGGGACCGGAATGATGTCGGGTGGAGGTGTCATTGGGGCGGGCGTGGCGGCCGTCGGGATGAGGCCGAGGTCGGAGGGCTCGATGGTCTCGTCGGGGCTCAGGACGGCGGCACGGGCCACGGCGTTCTTGAGCTCGCGGACATTGCCGGGCCACGTGTGGGCCAGCATGGCTTTGCGGGCTGCGGACGAGAATCGTTTGTCGGGTGCCTGTTCGGTCAACAGGTGCTCGGCGATGAGGAGCGCGTCGTCGCCCCGTTGGCGCAGCGGCGGGAGGGTTAGCGCGATGACATGCAAGCGAAAGAAGAGGTCTTCGCGAAGGCGTGCGTCTTTGACGGCCTCCACGGGGTCGCGGTTGCTCGCAGCGACGATGCGCACATCGATGGGGATCTCTCGATTGCCGCCGACACGTGTGATGTGACGGGTCTCGAGGGCGCGCAGGAGCACGACCTGGAGGTCGAGCGGCATCTCGGTGAGCTCGTCGAGAAACAGTGTGCCGTTGTTGGCGCGCTCGAAGGCGCCGAGGTGTTGGCGGTGGGCCCCCGTGAAGGCCCCAGCCTCGTGCCCGAAGAGCTCGCTCTCGGCGAGCTGGCGCGGGATGGCGCCGCAGTTCAGCGCGATGAATGGGGCGCGGCGGCGGCGAGAGAGGGTGTGGACGGCGTTGGCGAGGAGCTCCTTGCCAGAGCCGCTCTCGCCGATGACGTAGATCGGCAGGTCGGAGTCGGCGGCGCGGGTGACGTCGTCGAAGACCTTCTGCATAGGCGGCGAGCGGCCGATGAGACCGTGGAAACGACCGATGCGTTTGAGCTCGAGGAGCAGGTGATGGCGGTCGTCGCGGGCGTCGAGCT
The DNA here is from genome assembly GCA_942493285.1 of uncultured Myxococcia bacterium. Classification (GTDB taxonomy): domain Bacteria; phylum Myxococcota_A; class UBA9042; order PHBI01; family PHBI01; genus WYBB01. Next base: position 901,062 of record OW818691.1, on the reverse strand, counting down.
CGAGGTCGAGCCGCTTGAGCGCGAGCGAGAGTCGGGTCGTATCGAGCGGCTTGGTGAGGTAGTCCGACGCGCCCAGCTGCATGGCGAGGACGGCGCGGGAGAGTCGGGTCTCGCCGGTGAGGACGACGACGGCGGGGCGTGGGGTGAGGGCGGCGATGGGCTCGATGAGGGTGAGGCCGTCGCCGTCGGGGAGGCCGAGGTCGAGCAAGACCAGGTCGATGTCGCAGGGCGCGGCGCTCGGGACTTGGCCGGTGAGCCCGAGGCGATTGGTGGCGGAGGCCAGCGACGGTGAGTGGGTGACCTCGTACCCGTGGTCCTCGAACAAGGCGACGAGGGCGTCGGCGCTGATCGCGTCGTCCTCGATGACCAGCGCGCGGCGCTTCATGAGGCGTCCGCCGTCTGGGTGAGGCGCGACACATTCGAGAGGCTCTCGATCGCGAGCTCGGCGGCGGCGCGGGCCTGCTTGACGGCGCGTTCGGCACGGCTCGGGTCGCTGCGGGTCAGGGCGCGCTCGGCCATCTCGAGCTGCAGGATGACTCCATTGAGATGACCACGAAGGTCATGGAGCGACGGCGTCTGCGGAGCATCTGGCTCGGTGTCGGGCGGGGTCATTCGTGGGGCTCCGTTTCGAGGGACCGGCGGCGCTCGGCGAGGGTCGTGGCGGCCTCGATGATACGCGAAGGCGAGACCGGCTTTTCGAAGAACATCGAGACATGACGCATGATACGCGCTGGGCGTTGACTCGCTGGCAGGCCGCTGGCGACCAGGATCGGCAGGCCCGGTTGCAGCGCCGCGAGCCGCATGACGAGGCCGAGACCCGCGGGTTCCGCACGTGAGGGACCGAGCGAGAGGTCCGTGATCACCACGTGGAAGTGGGCGTTGGGAGCCGTCACCGCGCCGAGCGCTTCAGGTGCCGAAGCGCAGGCGGTGACGGTGAAGCCGGCCATCTCGAGGAGCTCGGTCAGGGCTTCGCGGGTGTGGGCTTCGTCGTCGACGACGAGTGCCGAGAGCGCGTGTTCGAGGCCGGTCAAGGCGAAGTCGGTGAGGGGGCGTGGAGGCGCCAGGTCGTGGTGGATGGCGGTCGGGAAGGTGAAGGCGAAGCGGGTGCCGGAGTCATTGGAAGCGGCGAGGTCGAGCGTGCCATCGTGGTCGCGTGTGATCTGGCGCGCGAGGGCGAGGCCAAGTCCGGTGCCGTCGGGTTTGGTCGTGTGGAACGGGGTGAAGAGGTCGTCGGCGATGTCGGCGGCGATGCCCGGGCCGTCGTCGTCGATGACGAGCGAGGCCGTGGTGTCGGTCGTGGTCAGCGCGAGGTGGACGCGGGTTCGCGCGGCGTCGATGGCGTTGTGGACGACATTGAGCATCGCCTGCTGGAGCTCGGCGGGGTCGCCTGCGATGACGACCGGGGTCAGCTCGCTCGTGAGGGTGATGCCGCGTGCGGCAGCGCGGGTCTCGGCGACGGAGAGGGCCTCGGTGATGAGCTGGTCGAGGTTGATCCGGTGGCGCGGCGAGGCGAGAGGGGCCGGGCGGAGCGAGCGGCGTACACGTTCGACGACCTGGCTGCCGACGCGGGCGGCACGGAGAATGGCCTCGGCGTGGTGGCGGGTGGTCTCGTCGGGCGAGACGCGTAGCAGGGTCGCGTGCGCGACGATCGCGGTGAGGGCGTTGTCGAAGTCGTGAGCGACGCCTGACGCCTCGGCGCCGAGCGCGGCTAGAGCGCGAGTCCCAGGGCGGGGCTGCGGGGAGCCGCCCGGTGTCTGGCCGTCTGGGGTGGGGCTGGGGTGTGGCACAGGGCGCAGGCGCATAGCGACGTCATTACACAAGTGAGGTGGAGCCGAACGGCCGAGTCGTCTAGAGTGCGGCGTGGGCGAAAACACCCAGCCACGGGCTCCGTACCACGAGCCGCCGAAAACGCGTGATGCCGAGGCGCATCCAGACCCCGCCGATGGCGACGATTGGTTCGTCGCGCCCAGCGCTCTGGTCGGCCAGGTCATCGATGGGCGGTATCGCGTCGACAGGGTGCTCGGCGAGGGGGCGATGGCGGTCGTGCTCGAAGCCTGGCACGTGCACCTGGAGAAGAAGGTCGCGATCAAGGTGCTGCACCCCGAGCTGCAGGACCTGCAAGAGATCCGGGGTCGCTTCATGCGGGAGGCGCGAGCGGCGAGCCGCTTGGACCATCCGGCGGTCGTGTCGGTGAGCGACTTCGGCGTGTCCGAAGACGGGCTTCACTACCTGGTGATGGAGCACCTCGAAGGGTGTGACCTGAGTGTGTGGATGGCGCGGCGCGGGCCGCTCGATGTGCGGGTTGCCGCGTGGATCGGCCGGACGCTCGCGGAGGCGCTGGACGCCATTCATCGAGCGGGGTTCGTGCATCGCGACATCAAGCCCGAGAACATCTTTGTCCTGGATGGGGCCGACGGGCCGAACGGGGCAGTCGGTTCGGATGCTACTCCGGCAGTGAAGGTGGTCGACCTCGGGATAGCGGCTGTGGTCGCGGCGAAGGGGAACCCGGCCGACGAGCCGAGGCTCACACGTTTCGGGCAGACACTTGGCACCGTGCACTATATGGCGCCTGAGCAGGTGGCCGGCAAGCCGCTGGATGGGCGGACGGATGTGTATGCGGTCGGGTGTGTCCTGTTCGAGCTCGTGACGGGTGAGCTGCTGTTCGAAGCCGAGACGACGACCGAGGTGATGATGAAGCACCTGCGGGAGCGGCCGCGGGTGCCGTCCGAGGTGCGACCCGGGCTGCCGAGGTGGTTCGACGCGGTCGTGTCGAGATGTCTCGAGAAGGCGCCGGAGCGGCGGTTCCCGGATGCGATGGCGTTGGCCGAGGCGCTCGTTCTGCCCGAGCTCGAGGCGGCCAGCCCCTTGGCGCTTGGCGGCGTCCAGAACGACCTCGACCAGGTCGACGAGGACGAGCTCGCGTCTGCGCTGGGCGCGCGAAGGGGTATCGGTCGGTGGTTGTTGGGCGGGGTCGCGGCGGCGGTCCTGGGAACGTTCATCTGGTGGCTCGCCAGCGGTGTCGGGGCGGGCGTTGATGGCAGAGCGGAAGCGATGGACGGCGGTGAGGCGGGGCCGGTCCCGGTTGTCGTGGCGGTCCCCGGCGTGGGCGTGGGCGCGGGCGTGGGCGTGGGCGCGGGCGTGGGCGCCGATGCGGGCGTGGGCGTGGGCGGGGGCGCCGATGCGGGCCGGGGCGCGGGCGTGGGCGCGGGCGCGGGCGCCGATGCGGGCGTGGGCGGGGGCGCGGGCGCTGATACGGGCGCGGGCGCCGATGTGGGGGCCGGCGCGGATGCGGGCAAGAGCGAAGCAGAGGACGCCGACGGCGAGACGGTCAAAGACACAGAAGATGTTGGCCCGGCACAACCGACACCACGAACGGTGCGTACGCTGCCGCGTGTGGTGAAGCCTGCCGGCACACCGACCGAAAGGGCCGACGTCGAACCAAAGAAGCCCAACGGGAACACTGATGCTCTGGCGGCCACGGCCTCCCCAGGCACGCGAGGAATGATGAGGCAGACGCACCTGCTCACTCTGTCGATTGGCGTCGTTGCGATGCAGTCTTCGTTGGTACCGCAACCACGAGCGAGAGCTGCAGAGCCCGCTCCGAGCGCGCAGAAGGCCGCCTTCGAACGTTTCACGAGCGGCGAAACCGCTTTTGAAGACGGCAACTTCGAACGGTCGGCAGCGCTCTTTGGTGAGGCCTTCTCGCTCCACCCCGAGCCCGCTTATCTGTACAATCGCGCGCTCGCGTTTACCAAGCTGGGGCTGCACGTGTCGGCGAAGGCCGTCCTGACGAGGTTCCTCGAGACGTTCCCCGGCACGCCGCGGCGAAGCGAGGTCGAAGCCCGCCTCGCTGAGGCGACCCGGGAGATGAGCAAGAAGACCGCCACAGTTCGGGTGAGCTCGATGCCCGTTGGGCGCAAGGCGAGCCTACGCAATGAGGCCGTCCCCGAGCTCGGCGACCTCTCGTGTGAGACGCCGTGCGAGCTCATGGCCGACCCTGGGCTGGTCGTCGTCGCTGTCGCCGACGGCGGCAAGGCGCGGCTCGCCGAGCGGACAATGGCCGCAGGCGAGAGCTGGGATCTGAGGGTGGAGCTCGCAGATGACGGGGGCGAGATCCCAACCGCGAGCTGGGTGGCCTTTGCCGTTGGTGGGGCGGCGCTCGCGACGGGCCTCGTCTTTGGGGGGTTGGCGCTCGATGCGTACTCCGACGGCGAAGCCATCAAGAAACAGAGCACCATTACGGAGGCCGACCGCCGGCAGAGCACGCGCCTGCGCGAGGACGTGCGCGACTACAGCCTCGTCGCCGACATCGGCTGGTCGCTTGCCGTGACGGGCGTCGTCGTAGGGACAATGGTGCTCATCCTCGACGAACCCGACACGTCGGAGGAGCCTCTGACATGGCGATTCTGAAACGTTTCCCGCACTCGGCTGCCTTGGTGTTCGCACTGTTCCTCGGCACGGGCACGACCTCGTGCTCGGTCCTCCTCGACCCCGACGACCTGGCGCTCGACGACACCGGACGGGTCGACTCGACGCCGAACGACACCGGTCCCGGCGACACCGGCCCTGAGACAACGGATGGAACTGACGCAGCCGATGGAGCCGACGCGAGTCCAGACGCGACGACAGACCTGGTCGTCCGTTACTCGGGCCAGAGCAGCTGCATCCTCGAGTACACTTCGGTCCTGAGCTGCCCACAGTCCTGCGACTGGCCCATCGTATTCGACGCGAGCGAGAGCACGGGCATCGGTGCCTTCGCCTGGCGTCTCAGCGCGACCGGCTCCTACCGCGTGTCGCCGCAGGCTGCGACCGGAGCGCGCATCGAAGTGACGCTCCAGCCTCCATCGTGCGAGTTGTTCCCCGGAGTCACCGTCGGCCCGGCGAAGGTCCTGGCCGAGGTGTCCCTCGATGGAGGCCCCTACGTCATCGGCGCGACCCTCGACTTCAGCCCGCAGCAGGTGGCCCAGTGTTCTCAGAACGACCTCTGCCCTGCGCCCTGAATCGGCAACCCTGACTCGGTAAGAACGACCTAGTCGCCGACCTCAGGAAGGGCCGGTCGACCACAATCCCTCGAAAACAAAGCGCTTCAGAAATGGCCCACAGCTTGCTCTCTGGTCCAGTGCCCACAACTGGGCTCACGAAACCAAGGAGCAAACATGAAGCTGCGTACCCCCCTTACGGCCCTCTTCGGAAGCCTCGCGATCGGCGCCTGTGACGGCGGCGAGACCAGCGGTGAGATCGCCACGGTCACCGGTCGTTATGAAACGAGCGGCGAGGTGGCCTCCGGCACTGAGGCCCACCTCGTCAGCGTCGACGACGACGGCATGACCCAGGTTGTCGCGTCGAGCGGAGTGGCTGCCGACGGCACCTTCCGCATCGAGGCCCCGGCCGCAAACGGCCCGTTCCTCGTCGAGATCCGCGCCTCGGGACAGAGCGAAGTGCTCGGTCAGGTCGTCGTGCCGCATGGCATCCGAAGTGGCGAGACCGTGAACACATTCGACATCGACGGCGAGAGCCGCGTCGAGGCCGGCGCCTACCTTGCGATCCTCACAGGCGCTGCGGACACCGCCGACGTCGACGCCATCGGCCTCATGACGTGGCTCGACTCGGAGCTCGCGGCTGAGGTCGAAGCATCGGCTTCGCTCGGCGCTGCCTATATGCAGGCGCAGGAGGGCTGGCTCAGAGCCGCGGCGGAGTCCGACGCGACGATCACCGCGAGCGCCGTCGCCGAGCTCAAGGCTGACGCCTTCAAGGACCTCGCTGCTGCGGGGGACGCGACTGCCGACGCCTGGATTGCATTCCACCAGGAGGCGCGCGCCGACCTCGCCGCGAAGGTCGACCTCGAGGCCCAGGCGAACGCTGATCACAGCGCCGCCATCCTCGGATCGGCGGCCTTGACGGGACGTGCAAGCGAGCTCGCGGCCGAGACCGGTGCGACGTTGACCGCGCACTCCGACTGGGCGCTGCAGCAGTCGGTGAGCACCTCGGCCCAGGCCGATGCGCAAATCGATGCGGCCTACGAGGGGTTCTTCGACGCACTCGCGGGTGGTGAGTCGATGGCCGACGCGCAGGCCGAGCTCGTCGCCGAGCTGGCCGGTGAGGGGATGGTGGCGAGCGACTCCGCGCTGTCGACGATGGCCACGTCGGAGGGCGTTACCGCCGTCGAGCTGCGGGCCGCGATGAACAGCGCGCTGACCATCCGGGACCAGCTCGACACCCAGGTGTCGGCTGCCATTTCAGGCGGCGCGTCGGCCCGCGTGGACGCAGTCGTCGATGCAGTCATCGACGCTCGAAGTGCTGCCCAGAGCCACTTCGAGACGACGCTCGGCGCGGGTTCGGCGGCCACGGCCAGCCTCGCCAGCGAGTTCTTCGTGCAGGCCGGTCACGCCGAGCTGCTGCTCGACCTCGACCTGTTCGCGGCACTCGAGGCGGTCCTTCGAATCGAAGGCGGCATCACCGCTGAAGTCACGGGCGCAGCGACCGCGACGCTATCCACCGCCACTGGCAACATCATCGCGCTCGGCTCGGTCGATGGCTCGACCTGGTCCTTCGAAGGTGTGGTCGCAGGCGACCTCGAAGCGGCTCTCGTCGTGACGCTCCAGTCGGCCTCGGGTGACCTGGTCGGCGGCGTCATCGTCGAGGGTGTCTCCGAGACCACCGCGTCCGGCGACGTCATCCTCGTGTCGGAGCCCGTGACGCTCCTGTCGACCGCCCAGGTGCGGGTCATGAGCGAGCTCATCGCCTTTGGTGAGGCCGCCGGAGAGGCCATCACCTCGGCCCGACTCGAGGTCGATGCGACCCTCGCCTCGGCCATCGACGACGCGGACGCAGCAAACACCGCTGCGGCCTCGTTCATCGCGGCGGCCATGGTACGAGCCGAGCTCGCGACCGAAGGCTCGGCCGAGCTCGCGGCCTCGAGCGCCAACGCCGTCGGCAGTGCCGTCGCGGCGGACCTCGACGCTACGTCCGAGGTCGCCTGGCGCATCGACGCTATGGCCCGGATCGAGAGCGCTCTGGCGATCGGCGACTCCGCTGGCCAGAACCTCGCTGCGGCGCTGTTCTCGAGCTGGCGGACGGACGTCGAAGTCGCCGTCGACGCCTTTGTCGATGCGGCCGTCGAGGCGGACGCCGCAGCCGATGTCGAGGTCGCGTGGGCGGCCTTCGCCGAAGCGATCTGGGGCCTCGATGGCCACCTCGTCGACCTGACCGCTGCGCTCTCGCTGGACGCTGTCGCGACCGGCCTCTTTGGCAACGCCATGACCCAGAGCCAGACCGCCATGGCCACCTTCGAGGCGTCCATCGCGGCCGCGGTCGCATCCGCCGACCTCGAAGGTCAGGGGCGCGCGGCCTTCGCGGGCCTGACCAGTGCCGCAACCAACGCGGCCACGACCCTGTCGTCTCAGCTCTCGGTGGCGCTCGACCTGTCCTTCATGACCGGCGTGTCGGCACTCGAGCGCGAGGGAACGGCGGCCTTCATGACCACGGTCGCCCTGCACTTCGCAGCATCCGGAACCTCGAGCACCTCGGGCAGTGTCACCCCCTGACACTGCGCAATGGTGAGGCGGTCCGAACACTCGCAGACCTGCGTGGCGAGGTCGTCCCGTAGGGGGGAACCTACAGGTCGACGCGGACCGGACAGCCGGGCTCACAAACCCCGTGAGCCCGGCTTCTTTCGTTTCCGGGGCATCACGTCGCCATACGTTTCCGCACGATAAAGAGATGATGAAACGCAAGGCGACGTTCGGATCGCTCGCACACGCTCCGGCCCGCTCCTTGGCGGGCCTGCGACGTGGCGAGCGGACGTTTCACATGTCTCTTTCGCATGTGGGGTCTCGAGACCCCGCCCCAACCAGGGCCATTTTCCACAGTCATCGCAATCAGTTGGGAGCGATCGTCGGGATTTGGGAAGCGAAATGGGACCCCTGGAGTCCGATTTGAAGGTCATGGTAGGGTGCAAGCGGCTGTCATGAGGACGACGGGAGCATGAACCGATGAGACGCCGTTCGGTATCCACACGCGAGCTCTCCCAGCTTCGCGCGTCGCTGCAGGAAGACTACGACTTGCGCGACTTCGAGGTTGACGCGGGACCGAAGGTGCTGCGGGTGACGGGGCCCGACATCGGTCAGGCCGGGCGCTCAGCGCTGAGCAAAGCCGCTGCCCAGTCGAAGGAGGCGCGTTATGCCTCGGCCGAGCTCCTGCACGGGCGCGACGGGCTCGCTCCGTCCCCGGAGTCAGGGCGTGGCGGGTCCAACTGGGCCGAGCTCTGGCCCGCCGCCCGCGCGATGGCGAGCTACTTTGGCCACAGCGTGCGGATGCGCTCGGTCGACGCGGTCGAGGTCAACTGCGGGCTTGGCACCGCCGGACTCGGGGCGGCGGCCAAGGGCGCCCGCGTGACACTCGCCGACTCGAACCCCGAAGCGCTACGCTTTGCACGCTTCAACGCGCTGCAGAACGGCTTCACCCACGTCCGCACACTCGAGTTCGACTGGCGCCAGGACCGCTTCACCGACCACGTCGGCAGCATCATCTTCGCCGACGTCCTCTATGAGCAGGACAACTTCGAACACGTCTTCCGCATGCTGCGCGACAACCTGGCACCTGGTCGCACGGCGTTTCTGGCTGAGCCGGGACGCCCGGTCGCGGTGAGCTTCTTCGATACCCTGCGCCGCTCGGACTACCGGGTTCGCCTCGACATCGAACGCGTCGCCGACGCCTACAGCGACAACTACTATCTGGTGCACGTCCTGCGCATCAAGAAGGACCGCTGAGCCTCACGGCCCAAGCGACCTCCTCGATTCAGCGCACGACACTAGCACCCAACTGTTCAGCGGGCCGCACCACGGCGCGGCGGCCGGTCACCTGCTGATGGACGAGCGCTCGCCGGGGCGCGAGTCGGACGCGCAGGCGCAGGCGCCTCTTTACGAGCGCCGGGACGCGGAGCCGGACGCGTGCCGGTCGGCCGGTCCGCACGGCGGTCACGGTCGTCATAAGCTTCCGGGGCGCGTGCTCCGCGATAGGTCGGGCGTACCGGCGGCTCGGGCAGACGACGCGCGCGGCCGGGCGCGGCGTGGCACTTGACCTCGGTGTCGATGCGGCGGACCTGCAAGGGCCAGCTCTCGTTGCCGAGGCGCTCGGCGAACTCCGGGACGACCTGAACGAGCGTCGACTGGTCACGCACCTCGATGCGGCCGATGGACGCGCCGGGGATCCCGAGCTCGTTGGCCAGGGCGCCGACGATGTCGGACGGACGGACGCCTTCGTTGCGACCCACTCCGACGACGACCCACGCCTCGGCACCCGGCTCGGGTGAGGCAGGCGACTGCGGGGCCTCGTACATCGGCGCGGCCTTCGCTGCTCGTGGCTTCTTCACGACCTCGGGCGGGACGGTCTTGGCCGACTTGTACGGCGACTCCGGCTTTGCGGCCGCAGCCTTGTGGGGCGCCTTGGCCTTGTGGGCCGGGGGCGCGTCCTCGATGACCGGGGGTGCTGCGTAGGGGGGCTTGGCCTTCGGAGCCGGGGCCGGGGGCGCCTCAATCGCCTCGTACTGCTCGGCGCGCGGGGCCGGCGCAGCCTTGTGTGCCGGCGCGACCTTGTGCGGGACGGGTGCAGGCTTGGGCGAGACAGGCGCCATCTTCTGGACGGCCGCCGAGTAGGGCGAGTTGTTCGCCGCTTCCTGCCGGGGCGCGGCCTTCTTCGGAGGGCCGACCGGATTGGGCTGGCGCGCCCAGGGCGGCAGGCCCGCGTCGAGCTGCCCTTCGAGGGAGACGCTGCGATGGAGTGCCAGCCCGCCGAGCGCGGCTGCGGCGATGTCTTCGATGGCGACACCGCTCTCGACGAGGCTCTGGACCCAGCGCTTGGCGACGTCCTGCTCGCTGCCGTCAGAATCATCCGCGGCGAGCCAGTTGAGGGCTTCGTTCGCGAGCGCTTCGCGGCGGCGCTCGACCAGCACCTTCTCGCTCGGCAGGAAGAGCTCGGTGACCGTCGTGCCCTGGCGACCGAGCGCCTGCACGAAGTTCAACGACTCACGCGGCACCACGAAGGTGATGGCCTTGCCCTTACGCCCGGCGCGCCCGGTGCGGCCGATACGGTGGGTGTAGATCTCGACGTTCTTGGGCAGGTCGAGGTTGATGATGAGGCTCAGGTGATCGATGTCGATGCCGCGCGCGGCGATGTCGGTCGCGACCACGAGGTCGAGGCGTCGATCACGCAGCTGCTGGACGACCTTCTCACGCGCCGGCTGGCTCAAGTCCCCGTGCAGCGCCTCGGCCTGGAAGCCAGACTGGCTCAACATCCAAGCGACCTCGTCGCACTGGATCTTGGTCGCGGCGAAGACGATGGCCGCCGTGCGCGGCTCGCCCTGCAGCACTCGAACGAGCGCCTCACGTTTGTTACGGCCGGGGACCTGGACGTAGCACTGCTCGATCTCGGCGACGGCGACGCCCTTGGCGTCTGCGCACTGGACCGCATCCTTGAGCCAGCGGTCGGCGACGCGCCGGATCTGGTCGGGCATGGTCGCCGAGAACAGCGCCACCTGCCGGTTGGCAGGGGTCACCTCGAGGATCTTCTCGACCTCTTCGATGAAGCCCATCTTGAGCATCTCGTCGGCCTCGTCGAGGACCAACATCTCGAGCTCGGACAGGTCGAGCGCCTCACGCTCCATCAGATCGATGATACGCCCAGGCGTCCCGACCACCACCTCGACGCCGTCGCGCAGGGCGCGGAGCTGCGGGCCGTAGGGTGCGCCGCCATAGACGGTGACGATGCGGAGCGGGCGCGCGGCGAGCGTTTTCAGCGCTTCGGTGACCTGCAGCGCGAGCTCACGGGTGGGCGCCAACACGAGGCCACGCGGGCGACCGCTGGAGCGGGACGACAGGCGCGACAGCAGCGGCAGCCCGAAGGCCGCCGTCTTGCCGGTCCCCGTGCGGGCACGACCGACGACGTCTTTGCCGGCGAGCAGCGGGGGAATGGCGGCGACCTGGATTGGGGTCGGCTGCGTAAAGCCGAGCTGGGCGAGGACGTCGAGGACAGCCTTGTCGAGCCCGAGGCTCGCGAAGGTGATTGCGCCGGTGGCATCAGCGATGGCTTCGTCGGCGGCGACGATGGTCTCGTTGGGTTCGGCGGGAGGCGTACGTTGTTTCTGAGCTTTCACCGGCGCGCCTTTGCCCGGGATGCCCACCAGTGTCAACGAATCTCCACTTCCGGGGAGGTTTTCATGTGTCACCGGAGCGCCTGGGACCTGTCTCCGCGGGGATACGGAGCCATTATCGACGGCAACACGACCAGCGGCGTCGTGTCTCCCGCGGGACACACCTGGCGATCGAGTGTATCCCCATGTCGACACTGGATTTTTCTTATATCCAGGTGCACCTTGCCGTGAATCGCCGAGCCACACGCTCGTCGGGGAGAGCGCACGGACCGGCCCAGACAGGGCGCTCTCGATGGTCCCAAGACCTTCGTATCGAGACACCTGGCCCGCGCGCAACCGTTCCACTCTCCGTCTCCAACCGTCTCCGCCCATCTCCAAAAGGAGTGACCCATGAAGCGTTCCCTCATCGTCAGCGCCCTCGTCTTTGGCCTCTCCGGCAGCGCCATCGCCAAGCCGCCCACCCCGCGTGAGCGCGCCGACAACCGCCAGGACGTGCGTGAAGACCACCGCGAGCTCGGCAACGACCGCTGGGATGCCCACCGTCTGGAGAAGCTCCTCCAGGACTACCGCGCAGCACTTTCGAAGGCCCCGCCGGCTGTCATCAAGAACCTCGACGATCGTTTCCAGGCCGAGCTCGCGATCGAGCTGCGTGAGTCGCGCATCGAGGTCGGTGAGAAGCAGCAGGAGGTCAACGAGGCGCGGCGCGAGAAGAACGAAGAGCGCCGTGAGGTCGTGAAAGACGTGGTCAAGGGCAAGCCGGTCAAGACCGTGCGCGACGCCAAGGACCTCGCTGACGACAAGCGTGACCTGGCCGACGACCGCCGTGACCGCGGCATCGAGGTGGCCAACCTCGAGGCCAAGCGTTCGATTCGCAACCGCTTCCAGCCGCTCGCGTCGCGCACCGACGTGGCCTCGATGAACCAGAAGATCGGCCTCATCGAAGAGGCCCTGGGCCTCGCCCAGCGTGAGGTCAACAAGGACGTGCGTGAGATCCGTGAGGACCGCCGCGAGAAGCGTGAGGACCGCCGCGACACCCGCCAGCCCGACTGAGAACCTGCCCAGCACGGCCGGGCCTTCCTCGCCATCGCGCGTTCCTATGCAGGAGTGATCGCGATTGATGCAGGCGGGCCCGGCGTGTGGCATCGTGCCGCCACATTCGCGCTGGAAGGAAACCCATGCTCGACCTCGACCGCCTGAAGAAGATCAAGCTGTATACGCGCCCACTTGGCCAACGAATCGTGGCCAACCTGATGCTGCGCGCCGACTACCGCTTCCCGAAGAAGACCGAGATCATCCTCGAAGGGGTCGACAACATCCCGCGCGACCGAGGCATCTACTTCGCCATGAACCACACCGACCGCTTCAACTACTGGCCCTTCCAGTATGCGATGTATCGGCGTGGCGACCTGCGCTTCACGGCCACCTGGGTGAAGGGCAAGTACTACGAGAACAAGTGGATCGGCGCCTTCCTCGACAACAACAACAACATCCCTCTGCCCTCGCGCGGCTACGTCATCACGACCGAGTTCCGCAAAGCGATGAAGCGTGTCCCGAGCGAGAACGAGTACCGCGCCCTGCGCTCGCTCGTCGACGGAGACGGCCCCGAAGCGCTGGCCATCGGCGGCCCCGCCATCCACGACTTCATGACGCGCCACGGCAGCGCCGACCAGTTCCTCGAGCGCTTCGAGACCTTGTTCTCGGCCATGATGAACGAGGTCGTCCGCCTCACCCGCAAGGCTCTGGAAGAGGTCCAGCTCAACATCCTCGTCTTCCCCCAGGGCACCCGCAGCAAGCGCCTCTCGAAGGGCCACAATGGGCTCATGCAGATGGCCCAACACACCGGGCACGCCATCGTCCCGGTCGGCTGCAACGGGTCTGACTTCGCGTATCCAGGCGGCTCACCGTTCTCCAAGGGTGGCCGCGTCGTCTATCGGATCGGCAAGCCGCTGGAGCTCGACGGACCAGAGCTCGGCGCCTTTCGTGTCACCGAGCCCTACGTCCCGTTCAGCAACGCGTCCAAGCCCTTCGAAGACCGGTTCAGCAGCGCCACCGCCGTCGTGATGCAGCACATCAACGGGCTCCTCGACCCCGAGTACCAGTTCAGCACCGACCTCGCGAGCGACGGCGTCGAAGGGGCCAGACGTTTCCTGTGAGAGACCTGTGTCTGACATGCCGGCGCGCGCGCAGCGTCTGCTGGTGTCCCCAGGTCGTGCCCTTCGAGCTCGGCTTCGACCTCGCCTTGCTCATGCACCCTCGCGAGACCCGCGTCTCCATCGGCACGGGCCGCATGGTGCATCGCTCGGTCTCGGGGTCACGTATCTGGGTGGGCGACCGCTTCGACGATGAAGACCGCCTGTGGCAAAGCTTCGAGGGGCGGACACCGGTCGTCCTCTTTCCCGGACCAGGCGCCATCGATCTGGATCGGCCCGACGCTGTCTCGCAAATCGAGCATCTCGACCTTCGAGATAAACGCCTGGCGGTGGTCGCGGTGGACGGCACCTGGACGACGGCGCGTGGCATGCTGCGCAAGTCGCCGCGCCTCGATGCCCTGCCCAAGCTCGCCCTGCGCCCGACGGTCAAAGCCCGATATGACCAGATCCGTAAGGAGCCGCGCCTCGAGTGCCACTCCACGCTCGAGTCCATCCACGCGCTCATCGATCGGCTCGACGCCGTCGGGCTCGCCCAAGCGCCCGCCGGCCGGCCGCACGACGCGATGCTGAACCTGCTCGACAACGTCATCGACGAGCAGCTCCGCTTCGTCCCAGAGGCCCATCGGGAGAACGCGGCAAAGGCCCGCGCGACCCGCGGCCCTCGGGATTCCGGCGCGAATCCGTAGGCTTATCGGGCCGGTCGCGGTCCGACGATGCGGTAATCCGGCCCATCGAGGAGGATCATGTCGCACGACGCGAAGAGGCGCGAGACGAGGCGTTCGCCGATCCGTTCCTCGAGGCTCTCGTTCAGGCGGCGACCACGCTTCGGGGTCGCATGTCCCTTCTCGAGCTCGGCCTCGGTGAGGTAGTTCGTCGTGGCCAGGATGATGCGGCGGGCGTTGTAGCGGCGGGTCACGATCTGGTCGAGGATGGACAGCTCCCAGTTGCTCCCCTGCCCTTTGCCGAGGTCGTCGATGACGAGGACCGGGACTTCGACGAGCGGGTCGATGAGGCTCTGCTCGGTATCGTTGCTGCGTTCGCTGGACTTGTCGCGGTCGAAGGTCGAGCGGATCTTGGCGAGCAGCTGGTAGTAGTCGACGAAGCGACAGCCGATCCCGCGGTGCAGCGTGAGGTAGCTGATGAGGCCACACACGAGATGGGTCTTGCCAAGCCCGAAGCCGCCCATGAGGACGAGCCCCTGGCCGTTGGTCGAGTCGAGCTTCACGCGGTAACGATTGACCGCATTCTTGGCGCGCTTGAGGCTGTCGATGCCGCGGTCGGAAAACCCCATCGTGTCGTCGGGCCCGAGCGGCGTCAGCCGTTTCTCGGCATAGCCTGCCGGGATCCTGGCGTCGACATAGGTGCGCACCCGCCCAAAGAGCGGCGAGCACTCACACGGCGTCGCGACGTCGTAGAGGCCGTCCTTGACGACGACGAAGCGTTCGCCTTTGCAGATCTTGCACTCGCGTTTGCAGACGCAGACCTCGGCGGAGGCCCACTCGCCGTCGCCAAAGATGCGATAGCCGTGGTCGGCACAGATGGGGCAGATGGTACCGGCCGTCGTCATGCGTCACCTCGCTCGAGCAGCAACGCCATCAGCTCGGGCACCCCGAAGTGTCGGCGCAGGTAGCGACCGCGCTCGAAGGCCAGCGCCTCCGCCAGCGCCGCGGCACTTGCCGAGCCAGCCCGCTGGGCTTTGATCGCGAGCTCGCGGTCCATCACCACCCGCTCGGCGTCGGTGAGCCGACTCAACAGGGCCTCGCTCAGCGAGAGGTCGACGGCCTCGGCCGCCTCCCAGGGGTCAGCCCCCGCGGCCTCACGCGCCGCGACCTCCGCCAGGGCTTCGCGCAGCGGTTCGACCAGGCCTTCGTGCCGAGCGCTCGCGGCACTTGCAGCATTCGCGGCGACCGCCTGCCCTATCGCCTCGCGCAGCAGGTGCCACGGCCCCTTTCCCGGCGTCGCGTCATAGGCCAGGACCGGCTCGTTCACGCCGGTGCTCACCCGCTCATTACGCCGCTTCATCGCGGCCTCGATGGTGCGCTCGAGGTGGCCCAGCGTGAGGCCTTCAGCCCCGTCCTTGATGTCCGAGCCCCGCTTCTTCGCGACCTCGTCGAGGGCCGCCATGACGACGCGCAGCGGCACACCGGACTCATGCCAACGCATGAGCCGCCCGAGATCGCGGGCGCTCATCGCGAAGCCGCGCCCGACGAGCTCGAGAAACCGTGTCTCGACCAGGCGGAGGTACTCCCCCATGCCAGGGCCCATGGCCGTTCCCTCAAAAATCGAGATTCTTGACCGACAAGGCATTGTTCCAGATGAACTGGCGGCGCGGCGCGACTTCATCGCCCATGAGGACGCTGAACATGTCGTTGGCGTCCATGACCTCGCCGATCTTCACCTGCAAGAGCGTGCGCATCTTCGGGTCGAGCGTCGTCTCCCAGAGCTGCTCCGGGTTCATCTCGCCCAGCCCCTTGTAGCGCTGGATGCCGACGCCCTTCGAGCCGGCTGTCTCGATGTCGACGAGCACCTTCTCGAGGCTCGTGAAGCGGCGCTCGACGCCGTTGTCCTCGCGCAGGACATAAGGCGTGCGCGCCTGCCCCGCGAGCTTGTCGAGCAGGTCGCGCAGCGAGCTGCCTTCAGAGCTGGACAAGAACGTCGCGTCGATGGTCGTCTCGCGCGGCACACCGTTCTGGTAGGTCTTGAACACGAGGCGGCGCGACTGGTGCTCGAGGTCTTCTTCGAGCTCCCAGCTTAGCGGGAGCGCCTCTGGGAAGTGGTTCTCGAGCCAGTGCCGCATCGCCTCGACCCCGACCCTGCAGACCGCCTCGTCCTTGAGGTCGTTGGCGGTGAGCGTCGTCGCCTCGAAGAAGGCCTGCATGATGCGGCGGTCGCGGCGATGGCCGAGCATGTCGAAGCGCTCGCGTACCCGGATGAGCTGCTCAGCGAAGGACTTGAGGTCGTTGCCTACGATGGCCGGCCCACGGCCGTCGTCGCCGTGCAACGAGAACGGGCGTGTGCCGAGCTCGAGCAGGAACGCCATCAGCTCCGGGTCGTCCTTCAGGTAGCGCTCCATCTTGCCCTTCTTGACCTTATAGAGCGGAGGCTGGGCGATGTAGAGGTGGCCGCGTTCGACGATCTCCTTCATCTGGCGATAGAAGAACGTGAGCAGCAGCGTGCGGATATGCTGCCCGTCGACGTCCGCGTCCGTCATGATGATGATGCGGTGGTAACGCAGCTTCGCGATGTCGTAGCTCTCGGTGCCGATGCCCGTGCCGAGCGCCGTGATGAGCGTCACAATCTCCTGCGAGCTCAACATCTTGTCGAAGCGGGCTTTTTCGACATTGAGGATCTTGCCGCGCAGCGGGAGCACCGCCTGGTTCGCGCGGTTCCGGCCCTGCTTGGCCGAGCCACCCGCGGAGTCACCCTCGACGATGAAGAGCTCGGCCTTGGCAGGGTCCCGCTCCTGGCAGTCGGCGAGCTTGCCGGGCAGGCTGCCCGAGTCGAGCGCGCCTTTGCGCCGCACCGTCTCACGCGCCTTACGGGCCGCCTCGCGCGCACGCGCCGCCTCGACCGCCTTCTCGACGATGGCCTTGGCGTCGGCTGGATGCTCTTCCAGGTATTCTGCGAGCTTCTCGCCCACGAGCACCTCGACCGCCGTCTTGACCTCGCTCGAAACCAACTTTTCTTTGGTCTGCGATGAGAACTTCGGGTCGGGCACTTTGACCGAAACGATGCCGATGAGGCCCTCGCGGCTGTCTTCGCCGGTGAGGTCGATCTTGTGCTGTTTGAGGAGCCCCTTCTCCTCGGCGTACTTGTTGACGACGCGGGTCAGCGCTGTCTTGAAGCCGGTGAGGTGGGTACCGCCGTCGCGGTTGCGGATGTTGTTGGTGAAGCAGTAGATCTGCTCCTGGTAGGTCTTGTTCCACTGCAGGGCGATCTCGACCTCGATGTTGGTGCGCGTGCCCTTGAAGCCGACGACCTTCGAGTTGACGATCTGCTTGCCCTTGTTGAGGTCGGCGACGAAGCTCGAGATGCCGCCTTCGAAGTGATAGACGACATGCCTGCCGTCCTCACGCTCGTCGGTGATCTCGATGTTCACGCCGCTGTTCAGGTAGGCGAGCTCGCGCAGGCGCGTCGAGATGATGTCCCACTGATACTCGGTGATGGTGAAGGTCGCGCGGTCGGGCTTGAAGTGGACCTTCGTGCCGCGCCCCTTCGTCTCGCCGAGCACCATGACCGGACCGGTCGGGACCCCGCGCGCATAGTCCTGCCGATGCAGGCGCCCCTCACGCCGGACCTCGACCCACATGGACTCGGACAGCGCGTTGACGACGGACACACCGACGCCGTGCAGACCGCCGGACACCTTGTAGGAGTTGGCGTCGAACTTGCCGCCCGCGTGCAGCTCACACATGACGAGCTCGAGCGCGCTGCGCCCGTCCTCGTGCATGCCGACCGGGATGCCGCGGCCGTTGTCTTCGACCGTCACTGAGTTGTCGACGTGCACCGTGACGCGCACCTGGTTCGCGTAGCCGGCGAGCGCCTCGTCGACGGCGTTGTCGACGACTTCGAAGACCATGTGATGCAGACCCGAACCGTCGTCGGTGTCGCCGATATACATGCCCGGGCGCTTGCGGACAGCGTCGAGGCCCTTGAGGACCTTGATGCTGTCGGCGTCGTAGCTGGCGTCGCCGACGGGGTTTTCGCCGGCGTCCATGTCGTCGGGCTGCGTTTCGATGTTGCTCATGAAGGGAGCGCTCCGCCTGGGTGCTCGGAGCCTTGATTCACGGGGCTCCGAAGGGACGGCGGCTCATAGCACGAGGCATGGCCCTTCCACAAGCTCGATTCTCGCCAAACCAGGCCTGAAACCCGCACGCTTTCAACAACTTACAAGCCCCCTTGCAGGGGCTTGCAGGTGATCCTTTCATTTGCCCTTGGGCGGCACCGTGAGCTTGACGCCGACCTTGAGGCGTTTGAGGTCGACGCCGGGGTTGGCGGCCTTGAGTTCCTTGACCTGGATGCGGTTGGCGCGCGCGATCGAGGTCGCGGTCTCGCCCGACTTCACGACGTGCGTCTTCGTCTTGACCTTGGGGGTCTTGCCGGGCTTGGCGGCGGGGGTCTTGGCGGCGTCCTCGGCGCTCGCCTCCTCGGCCTTCTCCTTCTCCCAGGCGGCGCGTGACTTCACGAACTCGACGTACTGGTCGTCGCCCATGGGGATGGCGATGCGTGCCCCGACGAAGATACGGTTGGGGTCCAGGTGCGGGTTGGTGGTCTTGATGGCGTCGAGCGAAACACGTGACCACCTCACGTAGTGCATGAGGCTCTCGCCGCGCTTGACCACGACGTCGCGCGGCAGGCCGCCGGGGGCCGGTGCGACCGCGGGGTCGCCCGAGGGGACTGCCGCAGCTGCGAACGGCGACGCCGAGACACCTGCGCCGTTGTTGGCGGCCGGGGCCGGGGCGGGCATCTGTCCGTAGCCCTGAGGGGCTGCCGGCTGGAAGGGCTGCGGCTCATTGGCACCCGGCAGCTGCCCGATGCGGGCGGCCGGGAGCTGCTGGCCGGGGGTCTGATAGCCGACCGACGCGTGGCCTGCGGGGGCGCCGGCATGAACGGGCTGATAGCCGTGTGGCGGGGCGGACGGCTGACCGGCGACGGGGGCCTGGTAGCCCTGCGGGATGGGGGCCTCGCGCATGAAGACGTTCGAGTCGTCGATGGCCATTCGCGCCTTGGCCATGAAGTCGCTCTTTATCTTCGGCGAGAGCTCGTCGACCTTGGCCGCCGCGAGCGGGTGGCCCGACTCGTCGACCACACGGAGTGCCGGCGGCTGGCGCATGCCGGCGGGCAGCTCGCTCACGACCGGGATGAGGATCTCATCGCCGGGCTGCAGGCTGCGGAAGTCGATCTGGTTGAACTCCTCGATGAGCCACAGCGGCACGTCGCCGTAACGCTTGGCGGCGCTCGCCACGAACTCGCCCTTCTTGACGCGGTAGACGACGACCTCTTTGAAGTACTTGTTGGCGAAGTACGACTCGACGCGCTCACGCTGGAAGGCGTCGCGCAGGCGGTCGAAGCCGACCTTGCGGTTGGCGCTCATGTGGACCGTGATGCGGTCGCCGACCTTGAGCCACTTGCGGTTGCCGAGCGCCTCGGTGTTCACGAACAGGAGCTCTTTGGCGTCCTGGCCTGACCACTGTGCGAGCAGGGCCGGTGTCTCGCCGCGGCGAACCTCGACGGGCCACCCCTGAGGCAGGTCGTTCTCACCGGCGTTGGCAGGCTGCTCGACGCCGTCGGCCCAGGCCGGGCGGTCCAAGACCGGCTCTTCGACGGGCTCGGTCGTGTTGCGCTGCACCTCGGGCGGCACGTCTTTGGCCATCGGCTCGGCGCGAAAGAGCTGCTGCGCCATCCTGGCGGCCTGCTTCTCGATCTCGCGCTCGGCGTTGTCGCGGCGCGGTCCGTCGAGCA
This sequence comes from uncultured Myxococcia bacterium, assembly GCA_942493285.1. GTDB lineage: Bacteria > Myxococcota_A > UBA9042 > PHBI01 > PHBI01 > WYBB01. The sequence continues at coordinate 881,304 of OW818691.1, read as the reverse complement.
TCTGCGGGGCGAGCTGCGCCTGGTCCGGGATATTGAGCGGCACGACACGCGGGTTGTTGTCGGGCCCCTTGCAGCCCGTGACCGCGAAGACGAGCGCTGCTGAACCCGGCGCGAAGCGGCGGAGAAGTCGTGTGATCAGAGTGGGTTGCAGCATTGGGGCCTCCAGACGTCGACGCCCTCCGAACCCCTTGCCCGACGTCAAGGAATTGGCGGCTCGCTCGTCTTAGGGCCACTCGGATCGACCGTCCAAAAAACAGCTGCGCTTTTGTCGTTGCCTGGTCTGGCCTGCTCTGGTCTCGGCGCTCAGCCGTCTGTCTGGGCGACCCGACGCAGCTCCTTGAGCGCGATGTCAGCTGCCTGGGCGTCGCTGCGTCCCATCGCGACCATGGCCGCGACGACCTGGGGCACCTCGTTCTCGGTCGCGCCGCTCTGCACCGCAAAGTTACGCGCGTGTAGCCGCATGTGGCCACGCTGGATCCCCTCGCTGGCCAGCGCGCGTGTGGCGGCGAGGTTCTGGGCGAGGCCAACGGCCGCGACGATCTCGGCGAAACGTGTCGCCTCCGTCACACCAAGAACTTTGAAGTTGGCCTTCACGGCCGGATGAACCGCGGTGATGCCGCCGACCGTGCCGAGCGCCAGTGGCATGTCCATCGTGCCGACGAGCGCGTCATCGATGACCCGCCACCGGGCCAACGCGGCATACCGCCCCTCGTACGCGGCGAACGCGTGGGCCGCCGCTTCGACTGCGCGGAAGTCCTGTCCGGTCGCGAGCATGACCGCATCGATACCGTTCATGATGCCCTTGTTGGCGGTCACGGCCCGGTACGGGTCGGCCTCGGCGAAGCGGCTGGCCTCGGCTATGCGGCGCGCCTCATCGGGGTCCATCGCCGACTCACCACCGCCGGTCTTGAGCGGCACACGTCCGGTCACATGCACCCGCCTGTGCATCGGCAGGTTCGACAGGATACGCAAGCCGACACGTGCCCCGGTCCACGCCTCGAACAGCGGGGCGGCCTCTTCGGCCATGGAGTTGACGGCGTTGGCCCCCATCGCGTCGCGCACATCGACATGGATATGGATGACCGCGAGCGGGTGCCCGTCGGGGTCGACGAGACGCCGCACCCGCGCCTCACGAAACCCGCCACCCGCCGCGATGAGGCGTGGGTGGAGCCTGTCGAGGGCGGCCTTCAGCTCCGGCAGACGGTCGCGCAAGCAGTCTTCGAGGACCGGCTCGGGTGGAGGCTCCGGGAAGTGGATTTGTCCCGTCATGATGGGGTCGGTCGAGGTCGCGAGGATGCCTTCGCCGTCGCGCAAGAGCCGGGCCGCAAACGAGCTCGCGGCCACGACCGAGGGCTCCTCGATGACCATCGGGATCACATAGTCGCGACCGTTGACACGGAAGTTCGTCGCGAAGCCCAGAGGCAAGGAGAAACGTCCGACGTTGTTCTCGCTCATGTGCGCCGCGATCGACTGCGGCAGCCCGTTGTCCGGGCTCGCGAGTGGGGCCAACGCTTCGATGTCGAGGCCGGCAAAGTGGGCGATGGCTTCAAGCCGCCCCTCGGCGGACAGCTTCGAGAAACCAGGCAGGCGGCTATTGCGGGGCTCGGTCATTGAACTTGGACTCCTTCGGGCAACGCGCCTTCCCATGCGGCCGGCAGCGCTCTCGGGTCGATGTGTCGGGGTACGTTTCGCAGGTCGGCCAACGTCTTGGCGCCGGTGAGGAACATCGCCGTCACGAGTGCCTCACGATAGGCCATCATCGCATCGTAGGCGGCGTCCTCGGAGTTGGCAGCCGCTTTGAGGAGCGGCAGCGCCATGGCGCAGACCGTGGCACCACACGCGATGGCGCGAGCCCCGTCGAGGCCCGTGCGCAGCCCGCCGGACGCGATGGTCGGCAGCCCGCTCGCCACACAGTTGAGCAGGCTCGTGACCGTCGGAACGCCCCAGTCGGCGAAGAGCTCGCCCATCGTTCGCGCCGCGGCTTTACGTCTACCTTCGATGAGGGTCCAGGAAGTCCCGCCTGCTCCCGCGCTCTCGATGAAGGCAAACGGCGACGGCGATTCTGTGACGGTGGGTCCGCCCGGGCCTGGCGCGGTTCCCATCAGCAGCGCGATGTCGGCGCGCGAGAATCCCTGGCCGACCTCCTTGATGCCGACCGGGCGGGAGACCTGGCCCGCGACCTTTCGCATCGCCGCTGCGAGCCCGCTGAAGTTGGTGTCGCCTTCGGGCTGGACCGCTTCCTGCGCGGCATTCAAGTGGAGGACCAGCGCATCCGCTGCGACCAGGTCACACACCCGCTCGAGCCCGGCGACGTCCACGCCGTAGTTGAGCTGAACGGCGCCGATATTGGCGATGAGCAGCGGCAGGTCGGGCGCCTGGTCTCTCACTGCGAAGGTCTTCGCCAGCTCCGGCTCACGCAGCATGACGCGCTGCGAGCCGAGCCCCATGCCGATGCCAGCGCGCTGCGCCGCGCGACCGAGCCGCATATTGAGGAGCCTCGCCTCATCGGTGCCGCCCGTCATGCTGCCGACGATTAGAGGAAAGGCGAGCCGCTTGCCCAGGATGGTGACCGACGGGTCGACTTCATCGCGGGCCATCTCCGGCAGGGCGCGCGGCACGAGGCGAATCGCGCTCCACCCCAGTGTCTGCGCGACCTCGACCTGGTCTTCGAGCGCCACGCGCAGGTGTTCGTTCTTGCGCTCGGCGATGAGGCTCGTGTCGTCGGCGACCGAGCGGGCGAGCGGGCGAACGCTGGTGCCGGACGGACGGACCCAACCGGGGAGCTGGGACGCGCGGTCGGAGTCGTTGGGTGGGCGGTTGCTGATCGACATGGTCTGACCGGTCGGGTGGGCTCGGCGCAGGGCCGCATGATGGCTCGAGACAGAGGCGGCGGGACCGCCGGCCAGCTCCGGAGGGCGGGCGCGCTCCGTTCACATCTCGACTACGACTCGAAAGGTCACCCGAGCGGATGGCCCTTCAGCGTCGAGGCGGGAGCTTACACACCGAAGCGCCGTCAGAGGAGGGTGTCTTTTCACGAATCGCGGCGGGCCCCCCGCTCAGCTTCTCCACGAATCCTCGGACCTCGACAACGCGCCCGCGTCCATAGCCTCGAAGCCGCCTTTCCAGCCGGGCTGACGCGCCGGGGAGGTCCGCCATGTCTCCGAGGGCGCATCTTCGTGTTCTCGCTTTAAGTTGAAAACGATTCTCATTAGCGTTAGTCGTCACTTCGATGCTGATGCCGACCCACTCCGCCGCTGCTCTCCGCCCTCTGGTCTACCGACTCGCCCAGGTGCTGGCGCTCGCCCTGCCCGCTCTGCTCGCACCACCCACCCGCGCCGAATCCCCAACCGACACCGGCCCCGATACCGACACAATCGAGGCCCCACCGGTCGTCATCACCGGCACCCGTCGCGCAACTCCGCTTGCCGACACGCCGATCGCGACCGAGGTCGTCTCGCGCACCGACATCACCAAGAGCCGCGCCCGCACCGCCGCCGAAGCCCTCGAGATGCACCAGGGGCTCGTCATCACCTCGTCGTTTCGCGGCTCGGGCCTAGAAGTCCAGGGCCTCTCGGCACGCCACGTCCTCATCCTCGTCGACGGCGAACGCGTCACCGGCAAGGTCGGCGAAGAGCTCGACCTCTCGCGTTTCCCCGCCGAGTCCATCGAGCGCATCGAGGTGGTCAAAGGCTCGGCCAGCGCGCTCTACGGATCGGACGCCATCGGCGGCGTCATCAACATCGTCACACGCACCGCCAAACGCCGCCCCGAGCTCACGCTCGACATGCTGCACGGCGCCTTCGGGCGCACCGAGCTCTCGACCCACGGCGCCGCGCGCCTTGGCACGATCGGCCTGTCGCTCGGCGTCGCGTTCCGCCGCGAGGACGCCTTCTCGCTCGACAACTCCACACCCGCGACCACGTCCAGCGGCTCCGAAGACCTCTCGACGATGCTGCGCATCACCGCCCCGGCCTCGAAGACCCTCGACCTCGATGTCCGCGTCCAACACCTCTACCGCGAACAGGTCGCCGTCGACGCCACCGCCCTGCCTCCCACGCTGGATGGCACCCCACGTTTTCGCCTGGTCGACCGCATTGAACGCCTCCACTCGCTCCAGCTCCGCCTCGCCCCGACCTTCACCCTCGACGCCCACCGCCTGGCGTTCTCACTCTCCAGCTCGCTCGCGTTCTCGACCCTCATCGAAGACCAACGCGCCGGCACGACCTACGATCGCCGCCAACCCACCACCGAAACGCTGGTCTCCCCGTCGGTCCAATGGAACACCACATTGGGCCGCCACACCCTCACCGCTGGCACCGAGGTTCACCTCGAACACCTCGACTCGGAACGACTATCCGGCGCGAACCCCGATCGCACCCGCTTTGCGCTGTACGCCCAGGATGAAGTCGCGCTGCTCCCGACCTCCGAGACCGACTTCGCCCCGTCGCTCACCGCCATCCCCGGCATTCGCCTCGACCACGACTCACAGTTCGGCGTGGCGCTGAGCCCGCGCCTGGCACTCCGTTTCGACCCGGTCCCGTCTCTGACTTTGCGTGCCTCCTACGGCTTCGGCTTTCGCGCCCCCGGCTTCCGCGAGCTGCACCTCCTCTTTTCGAACCCGTCGGTCGGCTATCGCGTCGAGGGCAATCCTGAGCTCGACCCCGAGCGTTCACGCTCCGCCGAGCTCTCGATCGAGGCCCGCCCGCTCGACGTTCTGACCGTCGCGCTCACCGCGTTCCGCCACGACCTCGACAACCTCATCATCACGACTCAGCGCCCGCCCGTCGCCGGCGAGCCCGACGTCTACACCTACTCGAACGTGGCTCTTGCCAGCGCGATGGGCCTCGAGCTGCGCCTCGTCGCAGCGCCACTCAAAACGCTGCGAATCGAGGCCGGCTATGGCTTCACCGACAGCCGGGACGACGACTCGGGCCTGCGGATCCTCGGGCGTTCGACCCACCAGATCACGGCTTCTCTCCGCTGGACCCTGCCGCTCGACCTCGAGCTCATGGCCAAGGCCATCGTGCTCGGCCCGCGCCCCTTCGAGCGCATCGATGACTCGGGCCAGACCACTCGCTTCGACTCGGACTGGCAGCCGCTCGTCGACCTACGCCTCTCTGGCCCGATCGGCGACCACCTGACGCTCTTCGTCGGGCTCGACAACACGCTGGACACGACCGACCCGACCACCCTGCCCCACCGCCCACGCAGCCTGTTTGCTGGCCTGAGCGGCCGCTATTGATCCCAAGCGCTGGCCGACTTTCCCCGACCCCTCTCGCCATCCACCCCAGGAGCCTCGACCCCATGGCCTATCGGAACCCCATGATTATCTCGACGATCAAGTATCTCGGCATTCTAAGCATCTGCGCGACCGTCGCCTGCGGCGATGACGACCCCGCGAGCACGCCCGACACCATCAACACGGGCGACACCGCCAACACGGGTGACGCGCCCGACACGAGCACACCGTCCGACGACGCCGACACCTCGCCAACCCCCGACATCCCCGACACGCCCGATACGACAGGCCAGCCAGACACGACCGGCGGCACGGGCATCAAGACCGATCCGGCCGCGGTCTCGACCAGCACTGTTGACGACCACTCGCGCTCCATCATCGATGCGGCGTCCTCGGCCGACTGGACGCACCTCTCGCTCGTCTCAGGCGCGCTGGCCGTCCCGGCCCCCGTTGGCTCCGACGTCTGGCACCTCAGCTTCCAGCGGTTCCTCGTGAAGCTCGGGCCCGACGTCCGTGCGGCCGTGGTCGACGGTACCCCGTTCGCCGACCTGACCGTCGCCCCAGATGGCCCCTGGACGACCGACGATCTCACGGCCGACCCTGCCGTCTACGCGCTCGGCGCCTGGTACGACTACAACGGCCAGACCCACACGCTCGCCCCGAAGCCCGATCGTATCTTTGTCATCGAAGCCGGCCTTCGCTACTTCAAGCTGCGCTACCGCGACTATTACGATGCGGGCGGCAGCCCGGGCTACCTCACGATCGACTGGGCCGAGATCGACGCACCGACCCCGGCCCCGACGACCCGAAACCTGACCGTGCCGCTCGGCGAGAGCTTCGCCTTCGCCAACCTGCGCACCCACTCGGTGCTCCAAGCCGCCCCGACCGAAGGTGCTGTCGACTGGGACCTCGGCGCCCGCAGCGTCAGCATCCAGACCAATGGTGGCACCAGTGGCACCGGCCTTGGCGGCGCCTACATCCTGGGCGACGGAGAGCTCGCCGACTACGCCTCTGTCCCGGCCAGTGCGACCTTCACGACCGACGCCATGGCCGCCATCGCCGGCCCGCCGGGCTCGGGCGAAGAGTCGCGCAACAGCGTTCTCGACGGCTTCTACAACTACAACCCGACGACTCACGCCATCACCGTCAAACCGACGGTCTTCGCAGTGCGTTTGGCCGACGGGTCGACCATCAAGCTGCGCTTCACCGCCTGGTCGCAGACCGAGCTGAGCTTCGAATACGCTCCGATCGAGGCCGCCGATGAGTGAGAACCAACGGCACCGCAGGACCGCTCCGCGCCCCCAACCGCCGCTCCTGCTCATGGCTGCAGCCCTGCTGTTTCTGGGCGCCTGCTCGAACGGGTCGCCCGAGACACCGTCGGCAGACGGGTCAAGTCCGCGCGCCGACAAGGCCGCGAGCGCGTCCAAGACGGCACGCATCGTGTCGGTCGGCGCCGCCATCACCGAGACGTTGTTCGCGCTCGGGGTCGGTGACTCCATTGTCGCCGTCGACCGCACCTCGGTCCACCCCGAAGCGGCAACGGCCCTACCCAAGGTCGGCCTGCCCGGTCAGCTCTCGGTCGAAGGCATCGCGTCCTACGAACCGACGCTCATCATCGCCGATGGGCTTTCGACGCACGGCCCGGCCGGCCCACCCAACCCCGCGCTCGATCAGCTCGCGTCGCTCGGCCTCCGCGTCGAGCGCCTCGGCGCCGAGCCCAGGACACCCGAGGACGCCGCCAAGCGTATCGAGACGATCGGCAACATCGTCGGCAAGGCATCAGAAGCCAAGACACTTTCGGCCACCATGCTGGGCGAGGTCAATGCTGCCAAACGCCGCCTCGCGACCGTGACAACCCGCCCGAAAGTCCTCTTCGTCTACGCGCGCGGGCATCGGACGCTGCTCGTCTCGGGCACCGACACCACGGCGCACGCGCTCCTGACCCTGGCGGGCGCCGACAACGCCGTGACCGCGTATTCCGACTTCAAACCGATGAGCGCTGAGTCGGTCATCGCGGCAGCCCCCGACGTCGTGGTGATCCCCGAGCGCGGTCTCGCCAGCCTTGGCGGCGTCGATGGCCTCTTTGCACTCCCAGGTCTCGCCGACACCCCTGCCGGCAAGGCGAAGCGGTTTGTCGCCATCGACGACCTCGAGCTCCTGAGCTTTGGGCCACGACTCGGTCGCGGCCTCGACAAGCTGGTGACCGCTCTTCATGGAGCGTCCGCACCATGAATCGCATCGAGTCGACGAGGCCGGCCAGGGCCATGAACACCAATGAGCCAGCACCGATCACAGGCGGTGTCTCGGTCGTCGTCGCAGCGATGTCGGTCGCGCGACGCCGCGGTTCGGTGCTCATCCTGGCCCTGGCCGTCCTTGTCGCCTCGATGTTCCTCGTCGCCGTTGCACTCGGACCGATCTCCATCCCGCTCGACGACGTGGTCTTGCACCTCCTCGCACTCCTCGGCTTCGACACGGACGCCCCGGCCGCGACCGCCCCCTTCGTCGAGCTCCGACTCCAACGCGCCATCCTGGCCGTTGGCGTCGGCGGTGCTCTGGGCCTCGCTGGCGCCGCACTCCAGGGCCTTTTTCGAAACCCGCTCGCCGACCCCGGTCTCATCGGGGTCTCGTCGGGCGCCCGCCTCGGTGCCACAGCCTTCATCGTCCTCGGTGGCGCGTCGCTCGTCACGACCCCGCTCGCGGCTATCCTGCTGCTCCCGACCGCGGCGTTTGTCGGCGCCCTGCTCACGATGTTCGCCGTCCGCCACCTCGCCAACCGCGCAGGCCACACCCACGTCGCCCTGCTCTTGCTCGCGGGCCTTGCTGTCACGGTCTTCGAAGAAGCCGCTGTCGGCCTTCTGACCGCCGTCGCCGATGACGAGGCCCTGCGCTCGGCGACGCTGTGGCGCCTCGGCAGCCTTGGCGGCGCCACCTGGCCCATCGCTCTCGCGGTCCTTGGGGTCACAGCTCTTGGCTCGGCGCTCCTGTTCCGGCTCGCCCGCCCACTCGACGTCATGCTGCTCGGCGAGTCCGAAGCGGGCTACCTCGGGATTCGCACCGAGGCGCTCAAGCGTGGCCTGGTCGTGACCTCGGCCCTCGTCGTCGCCACCGCGACCGCCTTTGTCGGCATCATCGGCTTCGTCGGCCTCGTCGTGCCCCACCTCGTTCGGATGATCGCGGGCCCCGGCCACAAGACCCTCCTGCCCGGCAGCATGCTGCTCGGCGCCCTGCTGGTGCTCACGGCAGATCTGGTCGCGCGCACCATCGCGGCCCCTAGCGAGCTCCCCATCGGTGTCGTCACGGCCTTCATCGGCGCGCCGTTCTTCCTCTGGCTCGTCGCTCGGAGGGCTCCATGACCACAACCTCCAGAGCATCCGCAGTGTCCGCGGCAACTTCGACCGAACACCACCGCCGCGGCCTCATCGCAGAGGACCTCGTCGTCTCGGTCAAGGGTCGACATCGCGGCGACCAGGTCTCGCTCATCTCGCAGGTTTCGATCGAGGTCCGCCCCGGCGAAGTGCTCGCCCTCATCGGCCCCAATGGTGCGGGCAAGTCGACGCTTCTCAACGCCTTGTCCGGCCGCCGCACGTCCAGCGGCCAGGTCATGCTCGACGGTCGCCCACTTCACACCTGGCTACCGCGTGAGCTCGCCCGTCGCCGCGCCGTCTTGCCACAATCCGAGGCACCCGGCTTTCCGCTCGGCGTCCTCGAGTCGGTCCTGCTCGGCCGATATCCCCATGGCACCCACGCCCACAAGACACACCGCGAATCCGCCCACGACCTCGCCGCGGTCGAAGCCTCTCTGAACCGCGTGGGAGCACTTCACCTCGTCAACCGCAGCATGGACACGCTCTCGGGCGGTGAGCGCCAACGCGTCCGGATCGCCCGCGCACTCGCCCAGGTCGCCAGTTCTCTCGACTATCAAGATACTCGTCCATCGAGCTTCCTGCTTTTGGACGAGCCGTGCGCAGGCCTCGACCTGAGCCATGCCCGCTCGCTGCACAACCTGATTCGCCAGCAGGCCGCTCTCGGTCTGGGCGTCGTCGTCGTCGAGCACGACCTGGCGCTCGCCGCCACCGCCGACCGGGTCGCGGTGCTTCACGACGGCCGCCTCGTCGCACTCGGCCCACCCTCGGACACGCTCTCCCCGCAAACGTTGCGCCAGGTCTTCGGCCTCGACGGCGCGCTGATTCGCACACCCGCCGGGGGTTTCGCCCTCGACCTCGCACCTTCGTTTCATACCCAGGTCACACCTGGGTCCCACCTACCGCTCCTGTCCGACCTGCCGCCCCTATCCCACCTTCCCCTTCGATCGAGGAACCCATGACCCTTCACATCACCCCTTCGAGCTCACCCTCGTCCCCGTCCCCACAGGTCCTTCGTGACCACTGGTACGCAGCCCGCGCTGCCGACCCGATGGTTCGCCCCTATGACCTCGCGCAACAGCTCGGCGTCTCTGAGCTCGAGCTCGTCGCCTCGCGAGCTGGTGTCGAAAAGCCCGACGTCTTCCGCCTCCGCTTCGACCTCAACTACCTCCTGCCCGCCCTGGGCGCGCTCGGCGAGGTCATGGCACTCACGCGTAACCCTTCAGCGGTGCTGGAGAAACACGGTCACTGGAAACCGTTCTCGGCCCAGGGAATGGTCGGCCTGGTGCTGGACGAGGGGCTCGACCTGCGCCTCTTCCTGACGGCGTGGAAACACGCCTGGGTCGTGCTGTCCGAGACCCCACGAGGCCTTCGCCGCAGCATCCAGTTCTTCGACGCCCACGGCACGGCCGTCCACAAGGTCTTCGTCAAGGAGACCGCCCAGCCGTCCCAGCAGGCCGCCTTCGACACCATCGTCGCGACCTTCATGGACCTGGACAAGAGCCCTCACGTCGGCGTCACGCCGACGTTGGCCAAAGCCGACGCCCCCGACGAGACCATCGACGTCGAAGGTTTTCGGCAGAGCTGGCTCAGCCTCACCGACACCCACGACTTCTTCCCGATGCTGCGGCGCTTCGGCGTCGGACGCACCCAGGCACTGCGCCTGGCGCCTGCCGGACATGCCCATCCGGTCGCGACGTCCGCTTGCCGCACGATGCTCGAGCACGCGAGCACGACCGGCATGCCGATCATGATCTTCGTCGGCAATCGCGGCTGCATCGAGATCCACACCGGGCCTGTCCATAAGGTGAAGGTCATGGGCCCGTGGCTCAACATCCTCGACCCGGAGACCAACCTGCACCTGCGCGAGGACCACATCGCCAGCGCCTGGGTCGTGACCAAACCAACGGTCGACGGTCTTGTGACCTCGCTCGAGCTCTTCGATGCGGCCGGCGAGAACATCGCCCTCCTCTTTGGAAAACGAAAGCCGGGCCTGCCCGAAGACCCCGCGTGGCGGGCGTTTGCGACTGGTTTGGTCACGAGCGCAGACGCTTGAACGCTGGGTCCCGGAGCATGAGCGGGCTCCTGCCGCCGCTGGGCGAACGTATCTGGATCTGGACCGGATGCTTCGCCTTTGCGGCCGTCGTGCAGGTCGGCTTGGCGATGGCGCTGAGCCCGCCCGAGGCGCGGCACTTTGTCACCCGCGAGGACCTGCTACCACCTTCAGCGCCGCTCTTCGTGAAGGTCCGGGTTCCCAGGGCCTCGGCCGAGGTGGCGCATGCCGCCGCTCCGGCACTTTCGCTCCCGCTGTCCACCACCCCCAAGTCCAAAGAACCCGCCCCCGCCCAGCCCAATCCGGTCGCAGCGACCAACGCACCACGAACCCCACGTCGTGAGGTCGAAGCCAAGAAGCCCGCGCCCCGACGCGCGAAGACTTCGACCACGCGTTCGCCCCCCAACGTAGCTCGTTCGCCTTCGACCTCCAGCTCGCTCGGAGGGGATGCGAACAACGCGAACGATGAGGGTCCCGCCCACCAAGACCAATCCCAACCTCAATCGCCGGCGTTCGCAACCGCGTCGGGCCACCGCGACTCCGACCCTCGGCAAGCCGAGCCCTATCCACCTCCCAGCCGCCCCTCCGCAACACCCGACCAGCTCCGCGCCTGGGCCGCCACACTCGGCCCCATCGTTCAGCGCGGCCTGCGTTATCCGCCCACCGCTGAACGCGACGGTCTCGAGGGTGTCGCCATCCTCCGGCTGACGCTCGCCTCAGACGGCCGGCTCCTATCGGTGACCCTTCACCGATCCTCGGGTGACACCCGGCTCGACGACGCAGCCCTGGCCCGCGTCCGAACCGTCGGCGTCTTTCCGCCTCCGCCCGCTCCGCCCGACGGAGGCGCACGGACCGTCGATCTGCCGGTCCGCTTCGAGCTGGACGACTGATTCTGGTGCCCTCCGGTTGCGCAAACCGGCGCGTGATCCGACCATCGGCTCTGCCTGCCAGGCGCCCATCGAACCCAGGCGGAGTCGTCCATGCCGTACCCGATCAACATCGAGCCGACCCCATGAGCGAGCTTCTGGACACCGTCGTGATCGGAGCCGGCCTGTCCGGGCTCGAAGCTGCCCGTGTGCTGGCCGCGGCCGGGCGCAAGGTCGTCGTCCTCGAAGCGCGTGACCGTGTCGGGGGCCGCACGTTCAGCCGCACGACCGACGGTCTGGATCCAAACGCCTCCAACCCTTCGACGTTCGACCTCGGCGGGCAATGGATAGGTCCAACCCAGGACCGGGTCATCTCGCTTTCCAAGCATCTTGGTCTTCAAACCTTCCGCCAATACACGAACGGCGCCCGAGTCCTCGATCTCGAAGGCCAGGTGTCGCGTTATCGCGGCTCGATCCCCAAGCTGCCGCTCTTCGACATGCTGCAGGCAGGCCTCGGCATCGCCCGCCTCGAGCTCGAGAGCCGGCTCGTCGACCCACGCCAGCCGTGGCGCGCCCCGTTCGCCAAATACTTCGATAACCGGAGCGTCGAGGCCTGGGCCAGGTCGGCAATCCCGTCCAGCAAAGCGCGAGGCCTTCTGCGCTTCTCCGCCGAGATGTTGCTGACGGTCCCGATGGGCGAGATCAGCTACCTGCAGTTCCTGCACTATCTGCGGTCGGCCGGCAGCTTTCTCATCCTCACCGAGTCGGACGGCGGCGCACAGCAGGACCGCTTCGTCGACGGGGCTCAAGCGCTCTCGCTGGGTCTCGCCAAGCCGCTCGGCGACCGCGTCGTATTGTCCACGCCCGTGCATGAGGTGCGCTCACTTGCCGACCGCGTCGAGGTCCTGTGCGACGAACGCCGCTTCGAAGCACGCCACGTCATCGTCGCGCTCGCCCCGGCCATGGCCAAGAAGATCCGCTTCACGCCGGGGCTCCCGTCGGCCCGCGACGCCCTCCATCACGAGATGCCGATGGGCTCCATCGTGAAGGCCATCCTCTTCTATGACCGCCCCTACTGGCGTGAGGCCGGCCTCTCGGGTGAGGCCGTCTCCGACTCGGGGCCCTGCCGCGGCTTCTTCGACGACACCGCGCACGACGGCCGCCACCCTGCTCTGGTGGGCTTCGTCGTCGCGGCCGACGCGCGCATCGAACGCACCGAGTCAGAGCGCCGCGCAGCCATTGAGGCCCAGGCCGTCCGACTCGGCCTCGTCCCACCGGGGACACGTGCGACCAACTACGTCGAGAAGAACTGGAACGAAGACCCGTGGAGCGGCGGCTGCTACGTGGGTGTCATGCCGCCTGGCCTCATGACACGGGTCGGCGAAGCCCTTCGTGCCCCCGTCGGGCGTATCCACTTCGCGGGCACCGAGACGGCGACCCGCTGGGCCGGCTACTTCGACGGAGCACTCGAGGCGGGCGACCGCGCCGCGCGAGAGGTCTTGGCATCGAAGTAGGGGCCTCGGCGCGCCGCAGTGCAGCCGATTCGGCTCGTCAGGTGCCCTTGCCGCCTTGGACGGCGATCGAAGGGCCGCCGTCCTGGAGCAACTGGATCTTGCGGATGCGCTGTTTGTCGCGCGTGAAGCTGGGCATCGGGTGGCGCCCCGTGTCCATCCGAATCGCGTCGCACGGACAGGCCTCTTCGCAGAAGCCGCAGTAGATACAGACGAGGAGATCGATCTCGAACGAGACCGGGTACTTCTCGACCGTGTCGTCGCCGCGATCACCCGCCACGATATGGATGCAGTTGGCCGGGCACGCCGTGGAGCACAGCATACACGCCACACAACGCACCGAACCGTCCTCACGATGCATGAGGCGATGCCGCCCGCGGAAGCGGTCGGGGTACTCGCGTCGCACCTCGGGATATTGCACCGTGGCGATATCCTTCTTGGTGAACAGGTTCTTGAAGAGCTGGCGCGTCGTCACCTTGAGGCCCTTCAGGACCTCGGGGAGGTAGATCTTCTCGCCGAAAGTCAGCTCGCGCCGCTTCACTTGGACCGTGGCCATAGATTACCTCGTGAGGAACATGACGAACGCGGTGATCACGAGGTTCGCAATCGCCAGCGGGAGCATATAGACCCACCCGAGCTTCATGAGCTGGTCATAGCGGAAGCGCGGGAACGTCCAGCGGATCTGCTGGAAGAGGAAGACCATGAACATGGTCTTGACGAGCATGGTCAGGACCTGGAGCACGGTGAGCCAGCCGTAGGCGACGCTGCCATCGACGTTGAGCGGCGTGTCGACCCAGGGGATTTGCCAGCCGCCGAGGAACAGGCACGCGGTCAGCGCCGACATGATGACGATGCCGATGAACTCGCCGAGCGAGAACAACGCGAAGCGCATCGACGAGTACTCGGTGAAGTAGCCACCGACGAGCACACTCTCGTCTTCGGGCAGGTCGAACGGGGCGCGCTTGGTCTCGGCGACGGCCGCCGCGATGAAGAGGACGAAGCCCAGCGGCTGCACGAAGATGCCCCACTTGGGAAGCCAGCCCCACAAGAGCTCGCCCTGGCCCCACACGATGTCGTTGAGCTGCAGGCTCCCGAAGATCATGAAGATGCCGACGAGGTTGAGCCCGATGGTGACCTCGTAGCTGATCATCTGCGCTGCGGTACGCAGACCACCCAGCATCGAGAACGCCGAGTTCGAGGCCCAGGCGCCGAGCACCGCGCCGTAGACGCTGAGGCTCGAGATGGCGAGCACCCAGAGGATACCCACGTCGAGGTTGGCGATCTGGAACCAGTGCTCGCCTTCGGTCCCCGGCATCGGCCCGGGACCAAACGGGATGACGAGCCACACGAGCAGCGCCGCGATGAGCGGCAGGGCGGGTGCGATGCGATGCAGCCACTTGTTGCCACGCGGCGGCTCCCAGTCCTCTTTGACGAGGACCTTCACGGCGTCGGCCAGGATTTGCCCGATGGTCGCCGAGAGCGGGAACTTCTTGCCGAAGAGCAGCGCGCGGTTGGGACCGACCCGGTTCTGCGTGAGCGCGGACTGCTTACGCTCGAGGTAGGTCAGCACCGTTGCGACGAGCATCACGAAGCCGAGCACGATGGCTGCGAACTTCACCAACGCCCAGAGAATGGCTTCACCGACGCTCATCGCGCCTCCATCGGAGCTGCGGATTGGGTGGCAAGAGCAACCTCGGGGGCAGCAGCCGGGGCGAGCTCGCCAAAGCGGAGCCCCTGGTCACCGAGGTGATTGAAGTCCATGCCGGCAAACGCTGGCACTTCGTGAGCGAGGGCCGCGAAGATGGCGCGCGGCGTGGCGAAGTCGAGCGCGAGCCCGAGCGACTGCGCGAGCTTCATCGCGTACCAGCCCTCGCTCTTCGCGGTCGAGGCGGCCGTCACCGAGCGGCGGATCCGCTGCACGACACCATCGAAGTTGGTGAAGCTGCCGTCCTTCTCCCAGTGGATACGCGCGGGCAGGAACAACGTCGCGAGGTCCCAGAGCGGCGTCTTGTAGGCGCCGACGACGATGCGATGACCGACCTTGGCCACCTCGGTGAGCCAGTGGCCAGCGTCGTGGTTGTCGCCCAGCACCAACACCGCTTCGAACCCGGCAGAGTTGAGCGAGGCGAGGGGTGCGGCCGTCAGCCCGAGCGCCGAGAGCACGGTCGTGACGCCCTTGCGGTTCGGGTTCTTGTCGGCTTTGCGCAGGATGTTGTCTTCGCTTCCGTCACCACGCCCGCCCATGAAGAGCTTGGCGCCGGCGAGCGAGGACCCCGGCTGGAAGAGCTTGCTGACGAGGTAGGCGTCCTCGTTGGTGAGCCACGGCGTCAGCACGACCGCGAGGCTCGAGGCGCCGCGGTTGAGGCCCGACAGGATCCGTGAAGCCTCGTCCACGGCCTTCTGCGTGGTGCTCGCCATGCGGCGACCAGCGACGTCGCGCAGGATCGGGCCTTCCATTCGATTTTCGAGATAATTGCGGTAGCTGAGGCGACCCTCGTCGCACATCCACCAGTTGTTCACCTTCGGGTTGTAGGCCGGCTTGTAGCGGCGAACGGTGTTCTCGAAGGTGTCGACACGCGTCGAGCAGCCGCGGCTGCACTCGGGGCAGACACTCTTTTCGGTCTGGAGCATCCACACGCGGGTCTTGAACCGGAAGTCGCGGCTCGTGAGCGCTCCGACGGGGCAGATGTCGACGGTGTTGCCCGCGTACGGGTTGTCGAGCTGCATGCCGGGGAAGGTCGAGATCTCCGAGTGTTCACCGCGGTTGACCACGTCGAGCTGGCTCTGCTTGGCGACCTCGTCGCAGAAGCGGACACAACGTGTGCAGAGGATGCAGCGCTCGGCGTCGAGGATGACGTCGGGCCCGAGGATCTTCGCCTTGGACTTGTGCTGCTTGCGGTGGAAGCTGCGGCTGGGCTGGGCCGAGTACCGGAAATAGTGGTCTTGCAGAACACACTCGCCGGCCTGGTCGCAGATGGGGCAGTCGACCGGGTGGTTCAGCAGGATGAACTCGAGGACCGCTTTGCGGGTGCGCTTGATGCGGTCGCTCTGCGTCTGGACCTCCATCCCGTCCATGACCTGCGCGTGGCAGGCCGGCACGGGCTTGGGCGACTTGTTCGAGTCGACGAGGCACATACGGCAGTTGGCGGCGATGGAGAGGCCGGGGTGGTAGCAGAAGGTCGGGATCTCAATCCCGAGCTGTTCCGCAGCCTGGAGGATTGTGGTCCCCGGCTCGACCGTGACCTCGCGTTGGTCGATCTTGAGCGTCGGCATCGGGATTCCTTCAGCGGTCGATTTCGCCACCGATCATGTTGATCGTGTCGAATGTCGGAACGATGTCAGCGAGATAGCCACCGACGATCATGGGCTTCAAGCCCTGCATGATGGCGAAGCAGGGCGGGCGGACCTTCACGCGCCACGGGCGGCCAGAGCCGTCGGACACGATGTAGAAGCCGACCTCGCCGTTGCCACCTTCGACGTAGCCGTACACTTCACCGGGAGGCACTTTGACGCCCTCCATGATGATCTTGAAGTGTGCGATCATGCCTTCGATGGTGTTGTAGACGGCTTCCTTCGGGGGCAGCACCACGTTCCAGTCGGCCACGTTGACGGGGCCGGGCTCCATCTTGGCGAGCGACTGGTCGATGATGCGGAAGGACTGCTTTATCTCTTCCAGGCGGATGAGATAGCGGTCGTAATTGTCGCCGTTGCTGCCGACCGGCACGTCGAACTCGACTTGGTCGTAGAAGCAGTAGGGCGCGTAGGTGCGGACGTCGTAGTCGACGCCGGTCGAGCGCAGGCACGGGCCGGTGAATCCCAGCTCGACCGCGAATTCCTTCGTGATCTTGCCGACATTGGCCATGCGGTCATAGAAGATGCGGTTACGCGTCAAGAGCGCATCGGCGTCGGCGAGGAGCTTGAGCACGTACGCTTTGCAGGTCTTGTAGCGCGCGTCGAAGCCCTCGGGCAGGTCGTGGCGAAGGCCACCGACACGCGTATAGCTCGTCGTGAGGCGGGCTCCGCAGATTTCCTCGATGACGTCCCACACGTCTTCGCGAGCCTGGATGCAGTAGAGAAACGGCGTGAAGCCGCCGAGCTCGAGCGCACCGGCGCCGACCGATGTGAGGTGGTCGGAGATTCGCGACAGCTCGCTCACGATCATCCGGATCCACTTGGCGCGAGGCGTGGCCTCGATGCCGAGCGCCTTCTCCACGGTCATGACCCAACCCACGTTGTTGCACAGCGGCGACACGTAGTTGAGGCGGTCCGTGTAGGGGATGACCTGGTTGTAGGTGCAGACCTCGGACATCTTCTCGAAGCCGCGGTGCAGGTAGCCGATCTTGACCTCGACATCGACGACGGTCTCGCCATCGAGGGTCAGGTTCATCTGCATCGTGCCATGCGTCGCGGGATGGGACGGGCCCATCGCGACCTGCATGTACTCGGTGTGCAGGTGGTCGTCTTCCTTCTGCGGAGCGCCGGGAGGAGGGGGCAGCTTGACGAGGCGTTCAGCGACCATCGTTCAGACCTCGCTCGGAAGGGTCGGCATCGGCATGAGCGGCTGGTAGCCGCGCTGCGGGTAGTCCTTGCGGAGCGGGTGCCCCTCGAACTCCTCGTACATGAGGATACGTTTCAGCTCGGGGTGGCCCTCGAAGCGGATGCCGTACATGTCCCAGCACTCACGCTCGAACCAGTCGACGCCGCGCCAGATCCCGATGACCGACGGCACAGTGGCATCGTCCTCGTCGACCTCGACCTTGAGGCGGATACGCGCCCGCTGGGTCACGGAGAACAGGTGGTAGACCACCTCGAAGCGGGGCTCCTTGTGGCCGAGATAGTCGACGCCGCAGACGTCGATGGGCATCTTGAAGTCGAGCTCTGGGTCGTTGCGCAGGAACGCGCAGACTTCCAACAGGTGCTCACGTTTGATGACCACGGTCTCGTCGCCACGCCACGCGTGGTCACTCACGATGGCATCCGGGAACTTCGCCTTCAGGGCGTCAACGGCCTTCTTCGACATGGCTCACTCCCACTCCATCGCGCCGCGCTTGTACTCGTAGACGAGGCCCAAGGTCAGGATGGTGATGAAGACCATCATCCCGCCGAAAGCCACACCCGCGAATCCGGGGTCGGCCAGCCAGTCGCTGTACTTGCTCGCCCACGGGTAGATGAAGACGACCTCGAGGTCGAAGACGAGGAACAGGATGGCGGTCATGTAGAACTTGACCGAGTGGCGCGAGCGCGGCTTCGAAATCGGCTCGTCGCCGGATTCGTAAGGGATGCCCTTCTCACGAGTAGGGCGGCGCGGGCCGATGATGTTGTTCAGGATGAGGATGACCGCGGCGAGTCCGACCACCAGGATGATGCAGACGAGCACGGGCACGTAAGGGGCGTATTGCGGATCCAATGGAGGGACTCCTTCAGGACCTTCAGGACTATTCCGGGCCGGCTCACGCTGGCGAAGACTGGTGCTGGCAGGCCGCCGACTATGTCCGACAGGGTCTGACATGGCTCGCGACGCCGCTCGGTGCGCATGCCCCGCACCCCAGGCCGCGTTCGGGTAACACGGGCCATAGGCTCGGTCAAGGACGACCGAGGCCCCCATAACCGCGGCTCGACCCGCGATGCTGGGGATGTTACGGGGTCGTCCATGGTCACCCCCGCGGTCTTCTTCCACCCCGATGGCTACTCCACAGCGAATACCCGGGTCATGGGCCGCCGCGTCGCCGGTCGGGACTTCTTACGCGCTCACTTCGAAGCGGCTGCAGGTCAGGGCGTCGAGCGACTGACTTGCCATGGCGCGAACCGCGACCTGGCGGTCATGTTTGCGAAGGCAGGACGCGAGCACGGCTACCAGGGCAAGGTGCGCCTCGTCGGGCTCGAAGATGTAGGTCCCATCGCCGACGACGGTGTCCTCTATGTACCGGACCCGAGCCTTGGCCGGCATGCGAACTTCCGGGAGCGAACTGGGCGGGAGCGAAGTGGGCGCGCGAACTATTCGATTTCAGGCGTTATTCACACGCTCGCATCGGGCGAGACGCTCGACATGATCGCTGGCCTGACGACCGACCCGGTGGCCGAGTGGGACGCGCTTGTGTGCACGTCGCGGGCCGGGCGGGCCGTGGTGGTCGACGTCATCGAGCAGCGTGAGAGGTGGTTGTCCGAGCGTGTCGGGGCGAACCGGTTCGTGCGACCCGAGCTGCCGGTCATTCCGCTCGGGGTGCACGTCGAGGACTATGCCGGACTGCGACACGACAAGGCGGCGGCGCGGGCTGCCCTCGGCATTCCCGAGAGTGCACACGTCGTGGTCTTCGTCGGGCGTTTGAGCTTGCACGCGAAGGCACATCCCCTGCCGCTGTACCTGGCGCTCGACAAGGCGGCGGAGAAGGTCGGGCCGATTGTGCTGCTCGAGTGCGGGTCGTTTGGAAACAGCGGAAGCAGCGGTGAAGGTGGTGGCGGGAGTGCCAAGGCTTTCGCGGAGATGCGGGCCCACTTTCCGCGCCTGCTGGGCGGGGTGGTCGGCGGCGCGACGGCGGCGAGTGAAGACCAGAAGCTCGCGTGTATGGCGGCGGCCGACGTGTTCACGAGCCTCGCCGACAACGTGCAGGAGACCTTTGGGTTGTCCGTCGTCGAGGCCATGGCCGCAGGCCTGCCGGTCGTGGTCAGCGACTGGGATGGCTACAAAGACACCGTCCGCGATGGGGTCGATGGCTTCAGGGTCCCGACGATGTTGCCTGCGATCGGTGCGGCCGACGCGCTCGTGGTCGCCTACGAGCGGACGCTGCTCGATTATGACCGCTACGTCGGCTACCTGAGCCAACACTGTCTGGTCGACATCGGCCGTGCCGCCGAGAGCTTCGTCGCGTTGTTGAGCAACCCGGAGCTGGCCCGCTCGATGGGGGCCGCGGGGGAACAACGCGCGAAGGAGTTTTCGTGGTCGCGGGTGTACGGGCTCTATCAGGAGCTGTGGACGGAGCTGACCACACGACGATTGGCAGCGATTGGGGCGGTGACGGCTGAGGCCGCGCCGAGAGCTTCGGGGCCCACCTCGAATCGAGGGCATGCCGAGACGCTCTATAAGAGCTTTCCGAGTCGCTTCACGTCGGTCGAGACCGGGTTTCGGAACGCAGCTGGCGCCGATCGCTCGGTGCTGGGTCTGGCAGGCGTGAGGGCGGCGCTCGAAGGTGTCATCGACGGTGAGTCGGCGGGTCGGATGCTCTTGGCCCTGGAGTCGGGTCCGCAGTCCGCGAAGTCGCTGGCCCGATCGGACAGCGAGGCGCTCGTGAAGTCCGGGCAGCTCCACGCGCTCGCGAAGTATGGGCTCGTCGAGGCGGTGAACGACGAACCGCGTGAGAGCTGACCCGTGGTCGCCTGAACGGTCGACGGCGCGGCGACCGGCCATCGAGAAGGTTCCCTCGATTTTCGAGGAATTCACCGGCGTATCATCAGGTGTCGTCAGGTGTCGGGGGTGGCCGATGGGCGGGTGGGCTCCTCGGGGAGGACACCGCTCGAGGTGTGGGAAACGCGTAGGCGAATCGCTGCCTTGGCGATGAGGTGGCCGGTGATGGGAGCGGTGATGAAGAGGAAGATCGAGATGAGGATCTCGTGCACGCTCACGCCGGGGCCCTCGACCGAGAAGTACGAGAAGTAGATCGCCGAGGCGACGAGCACCGAGCCGACGCCGACCGTCGAGGCTTTGGTCGGGGCGTGAAGCCGCATGAAGATGTCGGGCAGGCGAAAGAGGCCGATGGCGCCTACAAGGACAAACGTCGACCCGAAGAGGATGAAGAACGCGATGATGATCTCGACAGGGGTGGCGCTCATTCGATGATGTCTCCACGCAACAAGAACTTGCAGAGGGCGACGGTGCCGATGAAGCCGGTCATGGCGATGAGGAGAGCGACCTCGAAGTTGTGGGCGTGGCCGGCGTGGATGCTGAACAACACGAGGAGTGCAATGCCATTGATGGCGAGCGTGTCGAGCGCCAGGATCCGGTCAGGCAGGGTCGGCCCTTTGATGAGGCGCGTGATGGTGAGCGACATCGCCAGGAGCACCATCGTCGCGCCGATGTAGATCGCGATGTCGACGATCGAGGGTTTGGCGTCGCCCCCGTCGCCCAACGAAGCGCCCACCGATGCGAACAACGTAGTCAGCGAAGAGGAGGTCATTCGAAGATCTCCTTGATGGGCCGCTCATAGCGGTGCTTGATTTCAGCGATGGCAGCCGCCTCGTCGGGGCAGTGCAACGCGTGGACCGTCAAGAGCTTTTTATCGTCACTGACGAGCGACGAGACCGTGCCCGGCGTGAGTGAGATGATCGAGGCCAGGAGCGTCACGGCGTAGTCCGACTGCACCTCGAGCGGGTAGCTGATGAAGTGGGGTTGGAGGTTCTTGCGTGGTCCGAGGACCTGGCTGGCGACGAGAAGGCTCGCTCTCAGGATGTCCCACAGCACGACGAACATCAGGCCAAAGAGCTTGGGGTAGCTCTTCACGCGGGGGTAATCGGGCCAGAAACGCGCCGTGAAGAGCGGGATGAGCCAGCCGAGCAGAGCCGCCATGACGAGCGAGCCGGGCGTGAAGCTGTTGGTCGCGAGGAGCCAGCTCAGAAAGAGGACGAAGCTCAGCATGGGCTGAGGCAGGAGCTTGAAACGCGGCGTGAAGGTCGGAGCGTGGTCGGGTGGTGGTTGAACCGGGCCGGGGCGCGGTTGTGCGGTGCCCGACGTGGGCGTGGGCACGGTCATGGGAGGCCTCCGGGCTCGAGCGAGAGAACCTGTGCGGTATCCGTCGCGGGCTCGAAGAATGCCGCGGCGGTGGCATCGGTGTACTCAGCGATGGGGCCTGCAAAGACGGTCCAGGCGGCGATTGCGAGCAACATGATCGCGATGGTGGCGACCTTGGTCGGAGGCAACGCGATGCGTGGCGCATCGTCAGGTCTTGGGCTGGTCTTCCAGAAGACGACGCTGCCAGCGCGGCTCATGGCGATCATCGCGAAGAGGCTCGCGACGAGCAACGTCGTCCACAGCGCGGTCATCGAACTCGAGTCAGACGCTGCCTCGAGGAGCAACAGCTTGCCGAGAAAACCCGAGAGCGGTGGCAGGCCAACGATGGCGATGGCGACGATGAAGAACAGGGTGCCGATGGCGCCGGGATGGATGAGCTGGTGAGCGGGTGCGAGCGCATCGTCGGCGTCGGTGCGTTCGCGGCGTACCAGATCGATGACGAGATAGAGGGCCGAGACGACCAGCGTCGAGTGGACCATGTAGTAGAGCGCGGCTGACAGGCCGGCGTGTGAGAAGAGGCCGACGCCCGCGAGCATGGTACCGACCGAGACGATGACGAGGTGGCCGGCGAGGCCGCGCAGGTCTTTGCTTTGAAGCGCGCCGAGCGCGGCCGCGGCGATGGTGACGAGGCCAATCGGGAGGATCCAGGGCTCGGCGGCCGAGGCGACCGGCCCCGCATCGGGCCCGAGGATATAGCCGTGCACACGTATGACGGCGTAGACGCCGACCTTGGTCATGATGGCGAACATGGCGGCGACCGGGGCCGCGGCCGAGCCGTAGGTCTTTGGAAGCCAGAAGTAGAGCGGGAAGATGGCCGCCTTGATGCCAAAGACGACGAGCAGGATGAGGGCACCGGCTTTGACGAGGGCCGCGTCGTTGGCGGGCAGGGTCGCGAGCTTCGCGGCCATGTCGGCCATGTTGAGAGTGCCCGTGTAGGCATACAAGGTGCCGACCCCGATGAGGAAGAGGCCCGATCCGACGAGGTTGATGGTGATGTAGTGGAGGCCCGCGAGAACACGGGGCGCGCGGGCGCCATGTAGCAAGAGCACATACGAACCGATGAGCAGGATCTCGAAGAAGACGAACAGATTGAAGATGTCGCCCGTGAGGAAAGCGCCCTGGACTCCGCACAGCAACATCTGGAAAACCGGGTGGAAATAGGGGCCTTCGCGGTCGCCGCCCTGGCACGCGTACAAGAGACAGACGAGGCCGACGAAGCTGGTCAACGCGACCATCATGGCCGATAGGCGGTCGACGACCAGCACGATGCCAAACGGGTGTTCCCAGCCGCCGACGAGGTAGGTGAAGCCGAGATCGTCGGACGCCATCGAGACCAGCGCAATACCTACCAGGAGGTTGAGCGCGGCGGCACCGAGCGACAGGCCTCGGACGAGACCGAGGTACTTGTTGCCGAGCAGGATCAGCACGGCCACCATGAGCAGTGGCAAGACGATCGGCACGATGGCGAGGTGGTGGCTCATCGATTCATGCCTTCGGTCGTGCCTTGGGTGGTGCCTTCGTGGCGCGGGTTGGTCGGGGGCAGCGAGAGAGGGTCGGCGTCGGGGCCGTCGATGTGGTCCGTCCCGAGCGTGAGGTAGGAGCGCAGGGCGAGGACAACGATGAAGGCGGTCATGCCAAAGCCGATGACGATGGCGGTGAGCACCAGCGCCTGGGGCAGCGGGTCGACGAACTGCGAGGGGTCGGCGCCGACACGAGGGACGATGGGTGGGGCGAGGTTGGATAGGCGGCCGGTCGCGAAGAGGTAGAGGTTGACCGCATAGGAGAACAGCGCCAGGCCGACGACGACTGGGAAGGTCCGCGCGCGTAGGACGAGGTAGACGCCACACGCGACGAGGACCCCGATGGCGACAGCGATCAAGGCTTCCATGGGTGCTGCTCCGGGGTGAACTCGAGAGTGTCGAAAGAGAGGCGGTTGATGGCGCCAAGTCCGGTGAGCTGCTGCATCACGGCGCCGACGACGGCGAGGAAGACGCCGGTGTCGAAGGCCATCGCGGTCGCGAGCTCGATGTCGCCGATGATGGGCAGGTGCAGGTGGTCGTGGCCCGACTTCAGGAAGAGCTCACCAAAGAGCAGGCTTGCGAGCCCGGTCACGACCGCGAAGATGATGCCGACCGCGATCATGCGGCGGTAGTTCACCTCGAGGCGGAGGCCTGACCAGGAGCTGCCGTTGGCGAGGTATTGCAGGACGAGCGCGATGGAGACGACGAGCCCTGCGACGAAGCCGCCGCCTGGTTGGTTGTGACCGCGCAGGAAGATGAAGACCCCGATGAGGATGGACAGCGGCAACATCGGGCGAGCGAGGGTGCGCAGGATGACTGGGAATGGCGTCTCGGTGAGCTTCGGGCGTTGGCCCTGGGACTGGCGCGGGACCCGCAGGCCGAGAAGCAGGATGTAGACGCCGAGCGCGCCGATGCCGAGGACTGAGATCTCACCCATCGTGTCGAAGCCGCGGAAGTCGACGAGTGTCACGTTGACGACGTTGGCGCCGCCGCCACCGGGCACCGATTGTTCGATGTAAAAACCTGAAATCGTGGAGAAATCTCGTGTCAGCATGGCGAACGTGAGGGCTGCGATGCCGGCACCTGCGAGGCTCGCGATCAACAAATCACGCGCCATTCTCGAGCGTCGTCTCGGCTCCGCGGCGGTCTCCTGCGGGAGCATGTAAAGCGCGATGAGGAGCAAGAGGATGGTGACGACCTCGACCGCGATCTGGGTCAAGGCGAGGTCGGGAGCGGCGAAGCGCACGAAGATGAGAGAGGTGACGAGGCCGACGATCGACAACGAGATGAGCGCCACGAGGCGGCGGCGATGGAGGCGCACGGTGACCAGGGCGCCGATGATGAGGAAGGCGACGATGACGGCCGTGGCGGGATCGAAAGGCAGGAGTGCGCGGTCGCCCTCGCCGTAGTCGCCGAGCACGAACGGGCTGGCCGCGAGCACGATGACGGTACCCAACGTCCAGGCGAGCTGTGTGGGTAGAGAGCGGCGGTCGAGCACGTTTGAGACGACGGCGGCAAAACGGATGAGGGCCGCTACGAGGGCGTCGAAGATAGCCTTGGCGGACAGGCGCGGCAGGACGCGGTCGTGCAGGGCGAAGAGTCGGGTCCGGGCGAGATACCAGAGGACGGAGCCCGCGATGGCGATGAGCGACATGATGAGCGGCAGGTTGAAGCCGTGCCAGAGCGACAGGTGGAAGTCTGGGGCCGGGGCGCCGATGACGGCCGAGCCGGCGCTGCGCACGAGCGGCTCCACGAGCGACGGAACGAGGCCGATGAGCAGGCTGAGGCCGACGAGGACGAGGACCGGGAGCCGCATGAGAAACGGCGGTTCGTGCGGGTGGGGCTTTGGGAGCTCGCCTCTTTGTGAGCCGAGGAACGCGCCGTGGACGAGGCGAATCGAGTAGGCGACCGACCAGAGGCCGGCGACCGTGACGATGACCGGGATGAGCCAGTCGAGTCCACCCATGAGCGGGAGATGGAGCGCCTCCTCGAAGAACATTTCCTTGGAAATGAAGCCATTGAGCGGCGGCAGTCCGGCCATGGCGGCAGACGCGACGAGGGTGAGGGCGAACGTGAAGGGCATGGCCTTCTTCAGGCCGCCGAGCAGGCGCAGGTCTCGGGTGCCCGTCTCGTGATCGACGATGCCGGCGGCCATGAAGAGCGAGGCTTTGAAGGCGGCGTGATTCAGGATGTGGAAGACGGCGACGACCGCGGCCATCGGGGCCGAGAAGCCGAGCAGGGCCGTGATGAGGCCGAGATGCGAGATGGTCGAGTAGGCGAGCAGGCCCTTCAGGTCGTGCTGGCGAAAGGCATGGTAGGCGCCAAAGAAGAGCGTCGTGAGGCCGACCGGGGTGACGATGTAGAACCAGAGGTCGGAGCCCGCAAAAGCCGGATGGAGACGGGCCATGAGGAAGACGCCGGCTTTCACCATCGTCGCTGAATGCAGGTAGGCCGAGATGGGCGTCGGGGCCGCCATGGCGTGTGGCAACCAGAAGTGGAACGGGAACTGGGCCGACTTGGTGAAGGCGCCGAGCAGCACCAGGGTCAAGGCGAGCGGGAAGCGGGGGTCGGCCTGGATGAGGTCCGCGCGTTGAAAAAGAGTCGTCAGCTCCCAGGTGCCCGAGATGTCGGCGAGCAGGATGAAGCCGGCCATCATGGCAAGGCCACCAGCCCCCGTGATGGTGAGCGCCATGCGGGCGCCCTGACGCGCATCGGCGCGGTGTTTCCAGTAGCCGATGAGCAGAAAGGACGAGATCGAGGTCAGCTCCCAACTGATGAGAAGAAAAAGCAGATTCTCGGACAAGGCGACGCCGAGCATGGCGCCCATGAACAGCAGAAGGAACGCGAAGAAGCGGCCCGGCGGGTCGTTCTTGGACAGATAGAAGTGCCCGTAGAGGATGACGCCGAGCCCGATGCCCGTGATGAGGAGGCCGAAGAGCAGGCCTAGGCCATCGAGGCGCAACGACAGGTCGAGGCCGAGCTGTGGGACCCATTCGAGGCGATAGAAGATTGTCTCGCCAGACATCACGGTCGGCGCCGCGGCGACGAGCAGGGCAAACGCGATGCCAGCTGGGATGGCAGCGGCCAAGGCGGCGAGAGAGCGGTGTCTGCTTACCAGGGGTGGCAGCCACGCGAGCAGGAACGGGAGCAGGACGATGAGGGACAGGGACATCCGCGGGCCTCGAGTCTAGGACGGGGGGCGGGGGACGGGCGGGCGACATGGAGACCAGGCCTGGCTGGGTTCATGAGGCGTCGAGTCGCGACGGTCTCGAATTGGAGTGGTGCCGCAGGTAGCCGAATGGCTGGCAGGTCGGGAGGCGACTGGCGCTGCGACCCGACTGAACGTTCTTGAACCAGGCGCACGCGTGAGCGGCGCGCCGTTTTGGCCCTGGACTATAGGCAACAGTGGCGTCGCGGGAAGGGGGTCAGGGTCGTAATCGGCTCGATTCGGGCAGATTCGGTCGGATTCGCGCCGAGCCGGACGATTTGGACGGAGCCTCGAACGAACGAGCGCGGGGCCCGGGAGGTCAATCATCGCCCCCATCAGAATGCTCATCAAAATGATGATGGCGCGTAGGTGTTGGCGCACCTGGCAGCCAAGTCGGCGCAAGATCACGTCAATGCTGTGTCAACGAATCCCATCGACATATCGCGCCGCGACGTACGACTGTATGAGCGTCCAGTCGGGCGCTGAAAATGCACGACTCGAGAGGGGGTTCGTATCGGCTGCTCGCGTGTTGTGGGTCGCTCTGGACCGTCCCAACAGAAGCGGGAGTCATCGTCCATGGATATCCTTACGAGCCTCGACAACGGGTCGAGCTATTCTTCGTCGAAGCTGCAGATGATCATCGGTGCCTGGGTCATGAGCGACGCCTTCCGTCGCCGCAAGGTGTCCGTCGACAACGGCGACGTCTCCGAGGACGACTACACGAAGCAGTCGATCTACTCGCTGCTCTACGCGATGTACCGCTCCATCGGCGAAGTGAAGAGCGAGACGGGTGAGCCCTACGAGTTCACGTTCAACACCTGGGGCTATGCGTGGCCCAAGGGCTGGGGCAACGCGCCGACCACGGCCAACGACCCGCAGCGCTTCGGCAAGAACGCGTACACGGGCCTCATGGCGTTCGACCAGGTGCGCGACGTCGTGCGCCAGAAGAATGGCAAGGTCAACGTGGTCGAGCTCGGCTGCGGCACGGGTGCGGGCGCTCACCACATCTGCAAGGAAGTCCTCCCCGAGGCGACCTATCAGGCCGTCGACATGCAGAAGGCAGCCATCGAGACCTGCAAGCGCCGCTTCGTGCCCGAGCTGAACGGGCGGCTCACGCCGATCCACGGGGATGTGACCAAGGTCGACATCGCCGAGCAGAGCGCGGACATGGTCGCCATCTGCGAGACCCACATCACCGAGCATGCGGGCGTCGTGACCGACGAGGACAAACGTTTCTTCGACGTGGTGAAGCGCACGCTCAAGCCGGGCGGCTTCCTCGTGTGGGGCAACGCCATCCCGGACGCGACGTGGAAGCCCTGCTTCGAGCAGCTCGGCGCGATCGGCATCCAGGTGCGTGAGGTCCATGACGTCACGAAGGAAGCCATCCTCGCGCGTGACCAGGACAAGGCCCGCGTCGACGCCTACGTCGAGCAGTGCCTGTCCAAGTTCCACGGGTTCAAGATCCCGTTCGTCGGCAAGAAGAAGCGTCGTGAGGCCGAGTTGGCGCTCAAGAACTTCTACCGCCACCCGGGCACGAACCTCTACGACACGATGATCAACGGGACCGACACCTACCGTGTCGTGCTCGCGCAGAAGGTCTGAGATTGTTTTGAGCGGGGTCCGACGTCGGCTTCACCGCCGGCGTCGGAACCGTTCCCAGAGGGTGCGCAAGACCGCCTCGGGGGCGCCCGGGGCCAGCGCTGAATGGACCTGGAAGAGTCGCTCCGCAGACGCGTCTCGAGGCGTTGCCGCGACACGCTCGGAGAGCCGCCGGGTAGTCGGGTCGGGCTCGGTGGTGAGAGACGCCAGCGCCTTCAACGCGGCCGCCAGGTGTGAGACGAGCGAACCCGTTGTTGCCAACGCCACCACCCGATCGGCCCCGCCGGCTCCATCGAGGTCGATCGGGGCAACGCGCAGCAACAGCGCGAGGTCGAGCAAGGGGTCGACGAGCCGGGTCTCCGGCACCGCCGAGGTGGCAGCATATGCGGCCATCAGCACCTGGTGTTCCGGCGAAGGCTGACGTAGCGCAAGGTCGCGGAGCTCTAGCCGGGTCGACCGTGTCCAGGCGTCCAGATGCGGCGCCGGCGCGCGTGGAACGGGCGCTGCTCCGAAGAGGTCCTCACGGACCGTGAGCTCGAGGCCATCCGCGGTCTTGAAGACCCGGCGCGGTGCGATGACGAGTCGGCTCAACGCTGCCGCCATGCGGCCGGCTAGCGTTCGCTCCGGCATGACGGGATGCCAGCCGTCGGCGCCGAGCAACGTCTCGATCTTCGAGATAACCCCAGGCCTCACCACCAGGTCGATGGACACGAGCATTCGCGCGCCCGGGTCGGGATAGTGGAGCTGGCCATGCAGGGCACCATCGACCAGCATCAGGTCATGCCCCGCATCGGCCAATCGCCGCAGCGCGTCCTTGGCCCGCCCCCAGAGAATCGTGTTCTTTGTCAGCGACTTGCGGTGGACACCGCGCAGGCGGTTGCGCTCCCAACCGTCGTAGTGCGGTAGTACTTCGAGGCGACGGTGCACCATGGGCAGGAGTCGGATGATGGGCCAGGCGGTCATGTGCATGCCGCGCTCACCGCGCAGGTCGCGCCAGCACTCGAAGGAGCGCCATGCGGCGGCATCGTCCGGCTCGAGGATGGCGCGCAGGAGAAGCCCCTCTTCGAGGCCGACGGCGGTCACGGCGTCCGCCTACGTTTCTCGTCGAGCAGGCGCTTGGCGAGCGCCACGTAGTCGGAGCGCTTACGGTCGGCGACCAGCGTCGTGTTGTCGCCGTGCAGGCGGCGCAAGAGGACGAGCTGGGGTAGCTCGACGACGCCGATTCCCATCGCCTTCGCTTTGGCAAACCAGGCGATGGTCTCACCGACCTCGAGGTCGATGGGGAATGGGCCGACCCGATCGAAGGTCACACGTGTGAGGACCATGGCGCCCGTGACCCAGCCCATGAGGCGGCCGGCCTTGGGCAGAAGGCGCGTCGCGACATCGGGTTGCTCGCGGATGACGTCGGGGCAGACGAACTCCTCGAGCTCGCCGAGGATGACGTTGTCGGGGTGCTGTTCGAGGGCGGCGAGCTGGGCGCGTAGACGTCCAGCGACCCAGAGGTCGTCGGCGTCGACGAAGGCCAGGACCTCACCGCTGGCCTCGGCGATGCCGCGGTTGCGGGCGGCACCGATGCCGAGGTGGGGGCTCTGCACGAGCCGCACGCCGGCAAGCCCGCGGACGACGTCGGCGGTGTTGTCGGTCGACCCGTCATCGACGACCACCACCTCGTCGACACCTTCCGCGAGCACACTCGCGACCGCAGCGGCGACATAGCGCTGGGCCTGGTAGGCGGGGATGATGACGCTCACCTTCATACGTCACCCCGGGCGCGTTTACGCAGAACCGAGGCGCGCACGGCGCGAACAAGAAAGCGCTGGCTCATCGCGACATCCCCCGTGAGGTTCTTGTCGTGGACAAAACGTGTCACGAGGACCTCGTCGGTGCGATGGTGCGGAACCCCGAGGTCGAGCGCCCGCAGGAACCAGTCGGTGTCTTCGGACCAGCGCATCTCGACATCGAGCAGGCCTACACGTTCGAATGCCGTGCGCCGCGCCAGCATCGCTTGGAAGATGAAGCCCGCGAGCGCTTCGTCACCGCCAGCTCGGGTGGCCGGACGCGTAGCCCAGCCGGCCAGAGGAAAGCCTTCGTCGGCGACATTCTGAAAGGCGCACAGGACGAACTGCAGGTCTGGATTCGTCGTCAGCAAGGCGCGTTGGGAGGCAAGCTTGCCGGGCCTCCAGGCATCGTCGGCATCGTTGAACGCGATGAGATCACTCGTGCTTTCGGCGATGCCGCGGTTACGCGCCGCCGCCACGCCGAGCGACTGTTCATGGCGGAAGACCCGAACGCCAAGGGACTCGGCGATGTCCGCGCTGTCGTCGGTCGAGCCATCGTCGACGACGATGACCTCGATGTCGTCCGCCTGGGACAACACGCTTTCGATTGAGCGCGCCAAGGTGCGAGCCCCATCTCGGACGGGGATGACGACCGAGACCGCCGTGCTCAAGAGGTGCCCCTCGTCCAGAGGGGCTCCAACGCGGCGAGGGCTGCCGCGGTATCCGAGACCTCGAGCTCGTAGGCCGGCAGGTTCGCCGTGAGCCGCGACATGAAAGCGAGGTCGTCCTTCTCATAGCCGGGGAGCTGCAGGATGGAGCTCGGCGCCAGTGCTCTGAGGGCCCGTCCGGGACCGATCGGGGTGGGTCCTCCAGCCGACGCATTCGCGACGATCCGGGGCAGCACGATGGCCGCGATGGCGAGCGACGTCTCGCCATCAACCGAGATCACGAGCTTGTCGTTCCAGCCACGAAAGCTCTCGACCACACGCGATTCGAGCGCAGGCAGGCGAGCGGCGAGGTTGGCGGCAGTGAGCTTGGCGAAGCGGTAGAGCGGAGCGGCGACGAAGCGGTCAGCCCCGGCGAAGGGAGCTCCGTCCATGTCCTGGCGGACGTCCTGATGAACGTCCTGTTGATCGATGACGCCGACATAGTCGTCGCCGACATAGTCGAGGCCGTGAACGAGCCCCGAAAGCGACAGCGTCGACTTGCCCGAGCCGCCGGGCCCGGCGAGCAGAACGCCGCGCCCGTTGCGACCGATGCAGCCCGCATGGAGAATATGGAGCGAGGCCGATTGCGCCCACGCGTGCAGAAGTCGCAAGATCGGCTGGGTCCTGGCCCACCCGGGGAGCTCGAGCCCGTCGGGCGCCCAGTAGAAGGCGCGACGCGCGACGCGATCGAGGCCATAGACCCACGGCGGCTCCCAGTAGACCTCGAAGCGAGGCAGGGCTCCGAGGAGCTCGCTCGACACCGCCCTTTGGCGCCCGATGATGACCGGCTCGGGGTCGTTTGGATCAGGGCTTGGGAGGGTCACGCCGTCGTTGCGCCGATCGGCGATCAAGACTTCGAGCTCTGTCCCGAGAAGCGGTTCGGCTGGTCGTTCAGAGCCGGCGTACGGCCACTCACCGCGAAATGCCGGGATGATGGCGTCGGACATCGGAGCACCGAGGCCGACGAGCTCCAAACGGCGGCCACCGAAGTCCACACGCCGGATGGTGACCCCGTCGCCGCTCCGTACACGCGCCGCATCGAG
Organism: uncultured Myxococcia bacterium; assembly: GCA_942493285.1. Lineage (GTDB taxonomy): Bacteria > Myxococcota_A > UBA9042 > PHBI01 > PHBI01 > WYBB01. Next base: position 849,639 of record OW818691.1, on the reverse strand, counting down.
CCGGGCAAAAGCCTCGGTGACATAAGCGGCCGCGTCGACATCGACGAGCCAGCTGGATGGTCGGCTTTGCATCGGACCTCAGGTCGGCCGGGGAGGCCAGGTTTCGTCGCCCTCGAAGCGGACGGGGTCGACCACGAGCAGCTCCTGGAGGTCCTCGTGTTTGCTCAGGCCAAGGCCGGTCAGAGGCAGGCGTGTGGACAGCGGCGCGAGCTCGCGCGGAGCAACCGCGGTCTGGGTCGCCTCGACCACCAGCCCCTCAAAACGGAGTCGCTCGACGAATGCCGCGACCGCCGACTCGAGCTCGACCGGATCCGCCTCGTAGCGCTCGACCAGCCGCCGCGACACCTGGGCCACGGTGCTGGGCACCGCCAGGCACCGGAATGCATCCGCGCCCGCTGCTTGAAAATCGAAGTAATTACCCTTGTCGAGGTCGATGACGACCACCTCGTCTGGGAAATCCTCCCAGGCAAGCGTCGGCAAGATCTGGTAGTAGGATTCGGACATGTTCACCTCGGTCCCGATCCGCACGAGACCTCCCCGCGCTATCCTACCCGGGCCCCGCGTGCAACCTCGTCGTGTTGCGTCGGGCCTCCGTGTGAGGTCCGGATGACACCCTCCACAAAGACCTGGCGCCCCGACGAACGCGCCGAAGCGCTGCTCGCCGCCGCGCTGCTCGAAGGTGCTCGCGCGACAAGTGCGCTGCGACGCTTCCAGGCGCTGCTCGATCGCTCACCCCGGATGGCGCTTCGCCCCGTGGAGGAGCGGCTCCTGCCCTTGCTCACAACCCGCCACGATCTGCCGGCCTCGCTTGCATCGTCCGCAAAGGCGGCCTACCGCGAGGCCCGGCTCAAGACCCGCATCGCGATCGATCGCGCGGCGCCCACGGTCAGCGCACTGCTGGCGGCCGGCGTCCGCCCCATCGTGCTCAAGGGCGCGGCCCTGGGCCTGCTCATCTATCGTGACCCCGGCCTTCGCCCCATGGCGGACCTCGACCTCCTGGTCGCCCCGGACGAGGTGCCACGATCCCTGGAAGTCTTGCACGATCGCGGCTTTTTACCGTCCGAGGCGATTGGCATCCGCGCCTGGCCGCCTCCCGCGAAGATCAATCTCGCGCGCGCCGCCATCCAACACGGGTGCGGTTTTGTCGCCCCTTCGGGACTATCGATCGACCTTCACTGGGCTGCTTTGTCGACGCATTGTGGCCCAACCAGCGACGACCGGTTCAGGGCCCAGGCCATCCCGCTCCAGCTCGGCGACCTTACGCTTCGCACCCTGTCGCCGGCCCACCACCTCGTCCACGCGCTCGTGCACGGCCTGCGCTTCAACCCCACTCCACCCTGGCGCTGGGTGGCCGACGCACACCTGCTCATCACCCGGGCGGGCGCGCTCGATGGGCCGTCCTTCAGCGACGAGGTCACACGTCGCGGCGTCGCACCGATCGCGGCGCGCGCTCTGCGCTTCCTCGGCGAGGCCTTGGAGAGCCCTGGTTCGCTGGCAGCGGCGAGGTCTCTCGAAGCACAGCCAACGAGTCGCCTCGATCGCTGGCGTGACGACCACAACGGCTGGCCTTGGGATCGCCCCAAGCCCGCGAGGGTCATCGCCTACGATGCGCTCCGATTCGTCGACGGTGAGCCCCTGCGCCACCGCGTCGAGACGCTCTTCAACTACGCCCAGTTCCGATTCGTCGATGACGGCGACGTGCTCGCCCTTCCGCGCCGCCTCCTCGACAAGCTCGTCGCCCCGCGGGTCGCATCGAAGGCGCGGCCCACTCCCCGCTGAACCGGGCGCATCGTCGCCTTCTGATGGCGGCCTTAAACGACGAAAGGCGATGAGTTTCCTCATCGCCTGACGCTTGGCCGGGTCCCCCCTGGAGGGGTCAGCTGATTGCGTTCAGCCTGGCATGACCAGACTCAGCGCAATTGGGCTCAGTAGCCGCCGCGGAAACCGCCGCCGCCACCGCCACGACGCTCACCGCCGCCGCCGCCGCCACCACCGTAGCCGCCACGACCACCGCCGCCGCCGCCACCGCCGCCGCCACCCTGCTTGTCCTGGGCCTCATTGACGCGGACGGTACGACCGTCGAGCATCTGGCCGTCCATCCCCGCCACGGCAGCGTTCGCCGCCGAGTCGTCCTGGAACGTCACGAAGCCGAAACCGCGCGAACGGCCGGTCTCACGATCCATGATGACCTTGGACTCGCTCACCTGGCCGAAGCCAGCGAAGGCCTGCCCGAGGCTCGCGTCCGTAGTATTCCAGTCAAGGCCACCAACAAAAAGCTTCTTCGACATGATATCTCACATATATCCAGACCCGCCAGGCGAGCCCGGTTAACACACGGGGTCGGCACCCCAAAACACCTATTCGACGCTACCGCCACCCTCACCACATCACGCCTTTCGGACTGACTGTGAGGGGCTTGCGCTCTCGTTGCTGCAAGCGAATGAGCAGGCTCTACGCGTCTTCCGGACGGAAGACAAGCAATGGTCGCATTTTTTTTCTACTTCGTCATCGCCGCGTCCCTGGCCGTCGAGCCGCACCTTCGACCCGTTCTCAGCGCATGCGCACACGCTCGTAGGTCGGGTTTTCCACACGCCCCATCCGCCCACTCCTATAGAGGTCGATGGACTCGCGGATCTCTTCATCGGTGCTCATGACGAACGGGCCGTGGCTCACGTACGGCTCGCCGATGGGTTCACCCCCGCCGAGCAACGCCCGGACCGGCCGCGTGGAGTCGTTGCGCAGCTCGATATAGCGGCCGTCGCGACGTGTGAGCGCGAGGTGCCCTTCGCCGACCCGCTCCTCGCCGACCGTCACGACGCCATCGACCGCCTGCACGAACGCGCTCCAGGTGGCGGGCCACTCGACCCGAGTGCTCGCCCCGGGCTGAAGCGCGTAGTCGACGAGCCCAATGGGCGAGTGGGTCGCGATGACGGCTCTCTGTCCGTACGCCTCACCTGCAAAGATACGGGCGCGCACGCCGGCTTCGTCCACGGTGGGTACCTGGCCCGCGACCTTGTCCTGATACTTGGCTGGTGTTTTCTTCGCTTCCCGCGGCAGGTTCACCCAGAGCTGCACCCCGAGCACGCGGCCCCCACGCTCGCGCAGCGCGTCGGATGGGTTTTCCTCGTGGACGATGCCGTTGCCGGCCGTCATCCACTGGATATCGCCGCTGGCGATTTTACCTCGATTTCCAAGGGAATCGCCGTGCTCGATCTCTCCTTCGGCCATGACCGTGACAGTCTCGAATCCGCGATGTGGATGCGGCGCGAGCCCACCAAGCCCGCCCTTGGGGATGGTGAAGTCGAAGTTGTCGAGCATCAGGAAGGGGTCGACCGCTTCGAGCCCGATAGCCGGTATGGTGCGCTTGACCGCGAAGACCTCGCCGACCTGGGCGCGGCGTGGGGCGACGATGCGCCCGACCGAGCGCACCCGCGCTTCGACCTTCGAACCCGCTATCGCTCGCCCCGCGAGCAATAGCGCTCCTGCTGACATCGCACCTTCGAGCAGACTCCGTCGTGACATCATGTTCCCTCCTGCGGCAGGGTTGCCTCGTTGAAATCTGACCACGACGGGAGGCGACTTCAAGTCGTGGGTGCCAACTCGCAGCGCACCACCCTACCCTCTCGCGACCGCTCGCAGAGCCGCTGTGAGCGACTCATGCACACACCCGATGGTTGGCATGATGCGATTGGAGGGCATCGTCAGAGCGGTTGGCTCGGCGAGACACCCTCGACAACTTGTTCAGGTCGTCTCGGGGTAACGCTCCGCCGCCTTGTCGAGCTCTGCCTCCATCTGGCCGGTCGCGATCTTGCGCCACATCCGGAAGTCCGCGCGCAATGACCACAGCGGGTGCTTGAACGATGCGGGCTTGTTACGCTCGAACTTGAAGTGGCCGACCCATGCGAAGCCGTAGCCCGCGACCGGCAAGAGCGGCCAGAGCAACGGGTTTGGCGCCATGGCCATGACGATCGACGTGCCGATGAAGTGCAGCTTACGACACGTCGGGTCGCGGTGCTCGGCGACGTAGAACGGCCAGAAATCCTCGTAGTCTTTGAAGGCGGTGGGCTGGTTCGACATGCCGGGTCGCCTAACCCACAGGCCCGACCCTTGTAAAGGAGGAGACCTCGCTCGTGTGCGACGCCAGCGGAACCGCGGCGAAATGCGGCTCACGTCCAGGCGCGAGCTGCTCCTGCCAACCCGGTGTTCTGGGGCGCCGGCCTCAGGCGCGCAACATGCCACGACGACGCGACAACCAGGCGAGGATGCCGACCCCAAACGACCAGATCACCGGGTCGGAGCCCCCACCCTCGCAGGCACATCCCCTGGGCGAGCTGTTTGCGGAGGCAACCTTGCCGCCGGCCTTCGGCATGACCGCCACAATCGCGAAGTTCGTATCGTTCAGGGTCGGTTCATGGGTGGCGGCTCCATAGAAGATGTAGTTGGTCGGGGTCTCGAAGACGCCGAGCTGCGTGACCTCCATTTCTACACTTCCATCGTAGACCCCGTCGCACGCCATCTGGACCTGGCTGAGCTTGTCGGGGCTCGCGACAAAGCGCGTCCCAAGAGCGACGAAGCCGGTCTTCGAGTTCCGAACACCGAAGCGGTAGTCGATGACGTCGCTCGTGCAGGTGGCGCAGTCTTCGCAGGTTGCACACGTCGCCCCCTCGTCGCCCTCCAGCACCACGCAGACGTCGCGTACCCGCTTTTCGACGATGAGTTCGGGCACCAGATGGGTGAACCCGGGCGGGGCCCTGAAGCGATCGTCCCTGACCGTGCCCTCGGAGTCGTCCGGAAAGACGTAGAACTCCCACGCCTTCCCTGCATCGGAATCGACCCACCGCCAGCCCCCTTGTGGCGCATCGACCCCGAGTTCAACCGTACAGGCGCGCACGTAGCTGCGCCACGCGTTCTCGTCCGAAGGGTCGACGTCGACCTCAGCGCCATCGGCCCGGTTTTTGCCGTAGAGCTCTCGGGGCTCGGCGGCGTCGAGGTCGATGACCACGACGTTGTCGCAGCTCGCGGTCGGCACGTCCTGGACGTTGTTCTTGTAGAAGACCACATACCTCTCGGGCTCACCGACGAGGGCGACCAGTGTCGCGACCTCCCCACTGCTATGGGTGGCGAGTGCTGGCTTATGGGTTGTGCCAGCGAGCGTGAGTGCGACGAGACCGAGCAACAGGGGCCGAACAGGAAAGTCAAATTTCATCATGTTTTCCATAGCTTGAAATCTCATGCGTCGGCAGCCGCGACGAGCGCGCCGGACTCGACCAGCTCGAGCGTGACCTCGAAGTCGGGCGCCAGGATCCGATCGGCATCGAGCGGAGCCACGACCTCCCGCAGTCGCGCCAAGGCACGTGCGACACCCACGCCCGGCCGCAGCCCGCGCAGGTCCAAACCCTGCGCCGCAACGACGGCCTCGATGGCCAGCACCCAGCCGGTCAGCCGCACGACCTCGGCGAAGGCCCGTGCCGACCCCATGCCCATCGACACGTGGTCCTCACGATCGGCCGACGTCGGGATCGAGTCCATGCTGCGCGGCACCGCCATCGCCCGCGCTTCGGCCACCAGCGCCGCAGCCGTGACCTGGGCCATCATGAAGCCCGAGTTGAGACCCGAGTGTCGCGTGAGAAACGGCGGCAGACCGCGGCTGCGATGGTTGTCGACGAGGTAGGCGATGCGGCGCTCGGAGATGCTCGCGAGGTCGACGAGCCCAATCGAAGCGCAGTCCATCGCGGCCGCGACCGGCTGCCCGTGGAAGTTGCCGCCGCTGCGGATGGTGCCATCCGGGAGGACCAGCGGGTTGTCGGTCGTCGAATGCAGCTCGATGTCGAGGACCCGCGTCGAGAACGTCAGCAGGTCCCGCGTCGACCCGTGGACCTGCGGCATGCAGCGCAAGGAATACGCGTCCTGCACCTCACCGCAGTCGATGTGGGAGACCGCGATCTCCGAGTCCTTCAAGAGCGCGCGCAGATGATCGGCGACGGCGATGGCGCCGGGATGGGGGCGAGCCCTCACGATGGCGTCGGAGAACGGCGCGTGTGAGCCCTTGAGCGCCTCGAGGCTCATGGCCCCGGTCACATCCGCCGTCCTGACGAGGCGTTGGGCCACCGCCATCGAGAGCGCGCCGACCGCCAGCATCGCGGCAGTCCCATTGATGAGCGACAGGCCCTCCTTCGGTTCGAGCGACAGCGGCGTCACCCCGACCCGCTCGAGCGCGACCGCGGCGTCCATGACCTCGTCGTCGAGCTCGACCCTGCCTTCACCGATCAGCGCCAACGCGAGGTGGGCGAGTGGTGCCAAATCCCCGCAGGCCCCGACCGAGCCGAGGCTCGGGATGATGGGGTGGACGCGCTTGTCCAAGAGCGCCAACAAGGTCTCGACCACGACCGGCCTGACCCCGGAATAACCCTGCGCCAAGACCTGCGCGCGAAGCAGCATCATGGCCCTGACGGCCGCCGTCGGCAGCGCCGGCCCGACGCCGACCGCATGGCTACGCACGAGGTTCTTCTGGAGCAGTGCGAGCTCGCCGGTCGGGATCCGCACCTCGGCCAGAGCCCCAAAACCTGTGTTGATACCGTATGTTGCACCAGCACCATCGACCAGCCGGGCCTCGACGCTGGCGCGTGCCACCTCGAGCTTCCGGCGTCCCTCGTCGCCGAGCACGGCCTTCCCCTGGCCAGTGGCGACGGCCTCGACGTCTTCGATGGTGAGCTCTCCGCCGACAATGATCATGCGATGTCCCGGGTGATGATGTTGTCGCCCCCGAAGGGCCGACCTCGTGCGCCGCAAGATGCCGCCGTTCCACGGTGTGCGCAACGCCCTCGTCACGTCGACCGGGCTTCGCGTCGCCCTCGGCTCCTACCATTAACGGCATTGCGCCTTTCGCCCCCTGATACTAGGGTCCCGCCTCCGCAGGCGCCGCGCGATTGGCGACCGGGCGAACGAGGTACCCCATGGACGACACGAACCGGCTTCGCGAAGAGCGCCTCCACAAGGTCCACGCCCTCAACGGGCTCGGCATCAACCCGTTCGCCAACGGCTACAAACCCGACATCACCTGCGCCGAGCTCTTGAGCCAGGCCAAGGATTCGCCGCCGCCGCCCATGGACCAGATCGCCGCCGACGCCCGCGCCTTCACCATCGCCGGCCGCATCATGGCCAAGAACGACATGGGCAAGGCGAGCTTCGTGCGGCTGCGCGACCGCACCGTCGGGGTGGATGACGAGGGCCCCCAGAACTTCCAGGTCTACGTGCGCAAAGACCGCGTGGCCGAGACCGAGTTCGACCTGCTCAAGCACAACCTCGACCTCGGCGACATCATCGGCGTGACCGGCTTCTTGTTCGTCACGAAGACGGGTGAGCCGACGCTGATGGTGACCTCGCTGACGCTGCTCACCAAGTCGATTCGCCCACTGCCCGACAAGTTCCACGGGCTCTCGAACCTCGAGACCCGTTATCGCCAGCGTTATGTCGACCTCGTCGTGAACCCACACGTGCGGCGCATCTTCCGCACCCGGAGTCTCATCATCGACTACATCCGCCGCTTCCTCACGGCGCGTGACTACGTCGAGGTCGAGACCCCGATGATGCAGGTCATCCCGGGCGGCGCCACAGCGCGTCCCTTCGTGACCCACCACAACGCGCTCGACATGCCGCTCTACCTGCGCATCGCGCCCGAGCTCTACCTCAAGCGTCTGCTCGTCGGCGGGCTCGAGCGGGTGTTCGAGATCAACCGCAACTTCCGGAACGAGGGTGTCTCGCTGAGGCACAACCCCGAGTTCACGATGATCGAGTTCTACGAGGCCTACGCGACCTACGAAGACCTCATCGTCCTCACTGAAGAGATGCTGTCGGGCATCGCCACGCAGCTCGCTCAGGACGAAGGCAAAGCCGACAGCGCCGACGCGCTCGTGCGCCCCTTTGGTGAGCACAGCATCAGCTGGGCCCGCCCGTTCGCACGCCACACCGTGAAGGACTCGCTCGTCACCATCGGCGGTCTCAGCGAAGCAGACGTCGCCTCGGCCGAGGCGCTGGAAGCGGCGCTCGTCGCTCGTAACGTCGAGCTCCACAAGTCGCGTACGTTTGGCTCCCTCTGCATCACCGGCTTCGAGGCGCTGGTCGAAAAGCAGCTCATCCAGCCGACCTTCATCACCCACTACCCGGTCGAGAACTCGCCGCTCGCACGCAGGAACGACGCGGACCCGACGGTCACCGACCGCTTCGAGATCTTCGTCGCAGGACAAGAGCTCGGCAACGCCTTCTCCGAGCTGAACGACCCCATCGACCAGCGCCAAAGGTTCGAAAATCAAGTAAAAGAGCGCGAGGGTGGCGACGACGAGGCCATGTACATGGACCTCGACTACGTGCGCGCCCTCGAATACGGAATGCCGCCCGCGGCCGGCGAGGGCATCGGCATCGACCGCCTGGTCATGTTCATGACCAACCAGCAGTCCATCCGTGAGGTCATCCTCTTCCCCCACATGCGTCCCGAGTGATCCGTGCGCTGACCATCCTGACGGGGATCTTCGTAAGTATCCTGGCGTTCTTCCTGCTGCTCGCCGACGCCGAGCCGGCGACGGTCTTCTACGCCCAGACCGCGGCCGCGCTCGTAATCGCCATCCTGGCGGTCGTCCTCATCGCCAGTCTTCTCACGACGTTCTACATGGCGGTCTTCGGCAAGCTCGCCGACGGGTTCGCCAAGCGCCGCTTCTCACGTTTCATCGGCTGGAAGTTCCTGCGCTCCCAGCGCAGCAGCGAGACCCGGGTGTCGCGGATCCGGCGCTCGTGGGCGGCGCTGGTCGCTCGGCCTTTGAAGGACCGCGCCATCGTGACCGGGCTCGGACTGCTCTTGCTGCTCGTGACGCTGGCGCTCGGGAGCCCCGCGACCTGGAACACCGTCGCCGACACCATCTCGCCCTCGTTCGCGACGACCTTGCACATCGCGACCCTGGTCCTTGGAGCCCTGTTCTCGCTTGTAGGGCTGCTCGCGCTCGTCAGCCCGAAGCGCCCCATGCGCGACCCGGTGTTGAAGCAGCGCTCGGCCGTGACGCTGCCGACCTTCATCAGCATCGTCGGCGTCGCCATCGGCCTATGTGCGCTCATCGTGATGCTCGGCGTGATGCACGGCCTTCAAAGCGATCTGCGCGACAAGATCCTTCAGACCAACGCCCATCTCGTCGTCGAGCCCAAGGACCCCGACGGGGTGCTGCCCGACCCCATCGGCCTCGAGCGGACAATTGCAAGTCAGCCCGGCGTCGTCGAGAGCTTCGCCTTCGTGCGCGGCGAGGTCATGATGAGCTCGCCCACGTCCATCGCGGTCAACGTGGTCATCAAAGGTATGACCTTCGATGCGTTGTCGACCTCGGACCAGCTCGTCGGCAAGGTCGTCGACGGCTCGGTGCTCGGCCTCGACCGGCCCGAGACGCTCTTGTCCGACCGCTCACGCTACCCGCTCGAGCACCCAAAGCTGCGCCGCCCGATGTTTGCGCCGCCCACTCCAGGCAAACCCGACGCCCCGGTCGAGCTGGTCGACCCGGACCTCCAGGACGACATCGAGCTCGGCGCCGAGCTCTTCGAAGCGAGCGCCGACGTGCTGCCCGGCATCCTCATGGGCGCCGAGCTGGCGCGCCAGCTGAACGTCACCATCGGCGAAGAGGTCCAGCTCATCTCGCCCGATGGCGACGTCGGCCCGACCGGGCTGCGCCCGAAGCTCGCGAGCTTCCGCGTCGCCGGCGTGTTCCAGACGGGCATGTACGAATACGACCAGAAGCTCGCCTACACCGCGCTGTATGCGGCCCAGCGCTTCTTTGACCTGGGGCGGGATCGCAACGCGTTCGAGGCCCGCTTCTCCGACCCGCAGCTCGCGCTGGACGAGCTCGACAACCTGTCGGCGCTCGTCGCCAAGACCCCCGGCCTCACGGTCTCGACCTTCCGCGACCGCAACAAGAACCTGTTCTCGGCCCTGGCGCTCGAGCGCATCATCATGCTGCTCATCCTGGGCTTCATCGTCTTTGTGGCGAGCCTCTTGATCGTCAGCTCACTCGTCATGCTCGTCGTCGAAAAGGTCCGTGAGATCGCGGTCTTGAAGGCCCTCGGCGCGAGCGACGGGTCGATTGTCAAGAGTTTCATGAATATCGGCGCCTTCATCGGGCTCTTTGGCGTCTTGTCCGGCGTCCCGATCGGCGTGGGGGCCCTCCTCGCCATCATCGCCCAGGGGGTCACCTTGCCGCGCGAGTTCTACATCACCGAGCTGCCGGTCAAGCTCGACCCGGTCGAGATCGCCATCTTCGGCGCGTCGGCCTTCGCGATGTGCCTGCTCGCGACCCTGTATCCCTCCAGAAAGGCGAGCCAGCTGAAGCCCGCCGACGGACTGCGTCATGGATAGTCCCGACAAGTCCCTGCCAGGCGCCGCACACGCGACGCCGACCGCTCCAGCCACCGAGCCGCTCCTGCGCACGGTCGGGCTGTCCAAGTCCTACCCGGTCCCGGGCCGCAAGGCCGACGACCCCGAGCGCCTGCACGTCCTGCGCGGCATCAACCTCGAAATAGCTCGCGGCGAGATGGTCTCCATCGTCGGCCAGTCCGGTGTCGGCAAGTCGACGCTGCTCCAGGTGCTCGGCACCCTCGACGCCCCGACCTCAGGCCAGGTCCTCTTTGGCGAGACCGACGTCTTTGCGCTCAACCCGCCCCGCCTGGCCGCGTTCCGCAACGCGCGTATCGGCTTCGTCTTCCAGTTCCATCATCTCCTGGCCGAGTTCACGGCCCTCGAGAACGCGATGCTGCCGATGCTCATCGCGGGCGACAAACCCAAACACGCGGCCGAGGTCGCGGCCAGCTACCTCGAGCTCGTCGGCCTCGGCCCGCGTATGCGCCACAAGCCGGGCGAGCTCTCGGGCGGCGAGGCACAACGCGTCGCCATCGCTCGCGCCCTGGTCCGCGCACCCGATGTCGTCTTCGCCGACGAGCCCACCGGAAACCTGGACACAAAGACCTCGGACGAGATACACGCGCTCCTCGTCGATTTGAACAGCCGGCTACGGACGGCCTTTGTCGTGGTGACGCACAACGTGAAACTCGCCTGGTTGCTTCGCCGCCACCTCCTCCTAGCCGACGGCCTCGTGCGCGAGCTGCGCGACGATGAAGCCCCGGAAGAGTTTCTCCCCCGGAGGGACGCCGCTTGAATCCCATGCCCCGTGCGGCTCTGTGCCTCCTCCTTCCGCGACGCCTCGCGGTGTGTGCCGTCGTTGCCCTCGCCCCGATCGTCGCGGTGCTCACGACGCTCACTCCCGCGCCCGTCCACGCTCAGGACGAGACTCCCGAGACCTCCGATTCGCCCGACACCATCGTCCGCTCCATCGAGATCGAGGGCCTCTCGCGTATCGACCGTCAGGCCGTGCGAACCCGGATCTACACGCAGATCGGTCGCAGCCTCGACCGCGGCCGCCTGTCCGAAGACGTCAAGCGCCTCTATGCGATGACCTTCTTCGAGGACATCCAGGTCGCCGAGAAGTCCCACCCCGACGGTGGGCTGGCCCTCATCTTCCGACTCTGGGAACGCCCGACCATCATCGGCGTCGACTATGACGTCGATGGCTCAGCGGTGGGCGAAGACGAGATCAAGCAGGTCGTGGATCTGAAGACGCTCGAGATCCTCGACGAGGCCCGCATCCGCAGGAATCTCTCGAAAATCAAGGAGCTCTACATCGAGGAAGGCCACTTCCTGGTGCAGTCCAGCTACGAGTTGAAGCGGGTCGGCGACAACCAGGTCAGCGTGAAGTTCATCATTCGCGAAGGCCAGGAGGTCGAGGTCCGGCGCGTCGAGATCGTCGGCAACGAGAAGGTCAGCTCCGAAGAGATCGAGGGCATCATGGCGACCCGCGAGGGTGGCTGGTTGTCGTTCCTCACTAAGAGCGGCGAGTTCAAACGTGAGCTCTTCGAGCAGGACCTGCAGCGTATCCAGTACTTCTACCTGACCAAGGGCTACGTCCAGATCCAGGTGGGCGAGCCGTCCGTCACGTTGTCGGCCGACAAGCGCAGCATGGAGGTCGTCATCCCGGTCGTCGAAGGGCCGCGCTACAAGGTCGGCACCATCAACATCGAGATGGCGGACGGCGAGTGGCTGGTCGAGAAGTCATCGCTCGACAAACGCCTCACGCTGAAGACCGGTGAGTGGTTCGACTACGCCAACATGCAGGCCGACACCGCGAGCATCGCCGGTGTCTACCGCGACCGCGGCTACGCCAACGCCAACGTGTCGAGCGACCACAAGATCGACCCGGACGGGAAGACCTTCGGCGTGACCTTCCGCATCCAGAAGGGTGAGCCGGTCTACATCCGGCGCATCGAGGTCCGCGGCAACAAGGACACCCGCGACAAGGTCGTGCGCCGCGAGATGAAGATCTTCGAGGGCGAGCTCTACTCGGGCGAGAAGATCCGCCGTTCGCAGCGACGCATCATGGCGCTCGGCTTCTTCGAGCCGCCGTCCCGCGCAGGCGACATGGGCGGCGTGCAGATCGACACCCGTCCGACCGGCGAGCCGAGCACCATCGACCTCGTCGTGACCGTGAAAGAGAAGCAGACCGGCACCTTCCAGATCGGCGCCGGCTTCTCGAGCTTCGAGAGCTTTCTGCTGACGGCCCAGATCTCGAAGGAGAACATCTTCGGGCGTGGCCAGACCATCTCGGCTCAGCTCACGTTGTCCGGCATCCGCCAGCTCGGCTCGTTGTCGTTCTTCGAGCCCTACTTCTTCGACTCGCCGCTCACGTTCGCGTTCGATCTCTTCAACTTCAACGAGTCCTTCACGGACTTCACGCGGCTGCGCCAGGGCGGCAACATCTCGCTTGGCTACCGCCTCACGGACGACCTCTCGTTGTCGTTCACCTACACCCTCGAGAGCGTCAACGCCGAGCTGCGCCGGACCGACATCGAGATCCAGAAGCTGCGCCAGCAAGGGCTCACGAGCTCGGTGCGCGCGACGCTGTCGTACGACACCCGCGACAACCGCCTCTTCCCGACGGCCGGCCAGTTCACGACGCTGTCGCTCGAATACGCGAGCCAGATCTTCGGCTCCGAGAACGAGTTCCTGCGCACCATCGGGCGCACACGTTGGTACTTCCCGCTCTTCTGGGACTTCGTCCTGCGCCTCAATGGCACGGTCGGCTTCGTCGAAGGCCTCGATGGCCAGACGGTGCCGCTCTTCGAACGTTTCTTCGTCGGCGGCATCTTCACGGTCCGCGGCTTCGAGCGGAACTCCATCGGCGAGCGCCTCTATCTCAGCTCGCTGCCCGACGGGGATCTCTCGCCCATCACCATCGGCGGCGTCTCGGAGCTCATCCTCAACGCCGAGATCGAGTTCCCCATCTTCAAGGAGGTCGGGATCCGGGGTGTCGTGTTCTTCGACGCTGGCAACGCCTGGGGTGGCGAGGAGACCTTCGACCCGTTCGACCTCCGCACCGCCGCCGGCTTTGGCTTCCGTTGGAACTCGCCGGTCGGCCCGCTCCGCTTCGAGTGGGGCTTCCCGCTCGCTCCGCGCGCGGACGAGGACAGCTCGGTGTTCGAGTTCACCATCGGCAACAGCTTCTGAGGTTGGTTGACGGCGCGGAATGCCAAGCCTTTGTGGCAGGTTGTCCGGCCCAGCTTCGCGCGTCCGGTACGCGAGTCCGAGACCTCCGGCGGGTCCTTCCTCCCCCGATCTTTCGTTGACAGGCCCCGGAAGCGGGCGCTAAGTCCCCACCCCGTTCCATGTGTAGGAGTGCCACCTTGCGTCGTGCCGCCCTCGTCGTCCTCGTCCTCGCCCTCGCGTTCGTCCTTGTCGGTGTCTCACCGAAGTCCGACGCTCTCGCGGCCGACCTCAAGATCGGCGTCGTCGACGTCGAGTTCATCATCCACACCTCGAACAAGGGCAAGGCCGCCAAGGCCAGCCTGAAGAAGCTGTTCGACACCAAGCAGAAGGAGCTCGACTCGAAGCAGAAGGCGCTGCTCGACCTCAAGAAGCAGATCGAAGGTGCGTCGGACATGACGGCGCCGGACAAGCGTAAGTCCATGGTCATGGAGTACCAGCAGGGGCTCTTGTCGCTGCAGGAGCTCTACCTCAAGAACCAGCAGGAGCTCGCCAAGAGGGAGGTCGATCTGATGAAGCCGATCCTCAAGTCTCTGGAAGAGGTCCTCACCAAGCTCGCGGCCGACGGCGCCTACGACCTCATCATGAACCGCAGCGAGCAGGGCGTCCTCTACACGAAGAAGGACCACGACCTCACCGAGCAGGTCCTCACGAAGCTCAACGGCGGCTGATTCGATGGCCGTCCAGCAGAGGCAGTTCATCGTCCCGAAGGGAACGCGTGTCACCCTGTGGCTCATCGGCATCCTCGCCGGCCTCTGGGTGCTCTTCGCGGTCGCAGTGAACTCGGGCGGTAGCCGGCTCTTCGAGGATCTGTACGAGGGCATGCGGCTCAAGCCGTCGGACGTGGTCCCAGGCCTGCAGCTCTGGCAGGTAGCGACCTACGCCTGGCTGCATGACCTGAACGGCATCAGCCATGTGCTGTTCAACTGTCTCGGTCTCTACTTCCTCGGCACCACGCTCGAGCGACGCTGGGGTGGCAAAACCTTCCTCAAGTTCTTCCTCCTCACTGGCGTCATCGCAGGTGTCTTCTCGGTGCTCGTCGGCCTCATCCTGCCGGGCACTTTCGATGTAGGCATCGTCGGCGCGTCGGGCGCCCTCTTCGGCATCATCGCGGCCTATTCGATCCTCTTTCCGGACGCCAACATCCTCCTGATGTTCGTCATCCCGGTGAAGAGCCGCTACCTCGTGTGGATCGCCATCGGCATCGACATCATCTTGTTCTTCGCGATGCCGCGTTATGACGTCGCCATCCAGACCCACATCGGTGGCGCCATCGGCGGCTGGCTCCTCATCTCGGGCAATTGGCACCCACGAATCTTCTGGCCCAAGGTCACCGGCCTCTTCAAGAAGCCGCCGGCGAAACCCAAGCTGAAGGTCGTCCCAGGTGGCCGCTCGAACCCCGAACGCAGCGACCGCTACCTCAACTGAAGCCTGGCGACCGGTCGTTTCGGACCGCCCCCTCACGCTTCATACCGCCTTCAGTCGACGTCGATCACGACCGGACGTTTGCGGAAGGGGGTCTCCGGAAGAGCGCCCGGAGGCAGGACCTCGACGTCTTCGGACAGTGCTGGGGGCTTGCGCTGGGTGCGAGAGGCGCGAACGAACGAAGCGGCGGGGTCGACAACGACCCGCGTCCCGTAGACCCGTGCGATGAAGGCGCGCCTCACCGGGGGGATCAACAGGATGAGCCCGAGGACGTCGCTGGCGAAGCCGGGAAGGGCCAGGAGAAGACCCGCCAGGGCGACGCCCGTCACGTCGAGCAGCTCGCCTTTGGCGACCGCCGGGCGCTGACGCCGGGTCACCAGCAGGCCCATAGGCGTCATCACCGTCGAGACGTCGTCGCCGCTTGCCTGGACGAGGCTCGCGACGCGCCGGGTGGCTCGCCGCATGATCCATGTGCCGACGAAGAACGAGGCCAGGCACAAGAGCAGGACGGCGCTGGCCGAGGTGACTGAACCGACCTCGATGAGGAGCCAGACCTCAGTGAACAACAACACGATGGGGATGAGCGCGATCATGACGTCCGGAAGGTAGACACACTGGCCCAGCGCGCCAACGATCCCGGGCGTCGTGAAGCTACCGTCAGCAGCACAAAGACCTTGGGGAGAACCGCTTGACCCCAGGATTTCCACCAGCGGGTCCGACGGACCGCGCCAGCTCTTCAGGCTGACGGGCGAGGAGGTCGTAGCCCTGGGGGCCAGACCTCCTGCTCGGGAACAGCATCAATGCACGGGTCACGAAGACCCGGCTCGTCACTCGCCGCGTTTGACGCGCTCTTTGAGGTCTTTGCCGACCTTGAAGAATGGCATCTGCTTGGGCGGCACAGGCACCGTGGCGCCGGTCTTGGGGTTGCGCCCGGTGTAGGCCGGGTACTTCCGAACCGTGAAGTTCCCAAAACCCCGGATCTCGATGCGCTCGCCGCGCTTCATCGCTTCCACCATCTCGTCGAAGACGGCGTTCACAGCCATCTCGACAGTCTTCCTGGCGAGCCCGCTCTTCTTCTGCACGATTGCATCGATCAACTGCGATTTGGTCATCGCTTCCTACCTCTCGTAGTTGGGTACTCGTCAGGGGGTTTGTCGAGTCACCGGGATAAGTCAGGTCTACTGAATGGTCAACGGACAGATGTGCTGACCCGCGGTCAAACACGCGGGGTCAACGACCTTCAGGCCGTCGATTCGGGGCCCAGGGAGTTGGTGATTCCCTGAGTGGTTGTGGCTACGTACCGCGCTCTCCGACCCGGTCGCGACCGCGGGCGGGATGTTGGCCTGTAGGCTCGACAATTGCCACTCAAAATTGCGTCTGAGGGTCGGAAAACACACTCACCCACACGCCGTGCGCTTCGACATCTGCGAGAAAGCCCGCGTAAAACGGATGCGCACCGAGTGTCGCCGAGTCGCCGATGACCAGCAGGAACCGCCTCGCGCGGGTCAGCGCCACGTTCATCCTGCGGACATCCGAGAGGAATCCGAGCTCAGAGCGGTCATTGCTCCGGACGAGATCCAGCACGATGCATTCCTTCTCGCGTCCCTGGAATCCGTCGATGGAGCCGACCTCGAGACCGAGCTCCATGTGCGGCGCAAGCAGCGCACGAAGCTCGCCGACCTGGGCGTCATAGGGCGTGATCACCGCCATCAGCGCGGGGTTGAGCCCGCGAGCCAGGATACGCTCGACCTCACGCGCGGTGACGGCTGCCATCTCCGGATTTTTTGTCGACAGATCGGGCTCACGTTTCTGTTCGGAGAAGCCAGCACCGGCGGTGTCGATGAAGCATCGCGCGCCATCGCGATCCGGGTCGTGCAAGACACCAAGGTCTTCCAGGCGATGTGACGCCACCGACGGCGACGCGACGAGCTTTCCTTCGTACAAAGCCTCTGAGGGATAACGCATGATCTCGGTATGCATGCGGTGTTGAGTCACGAGCATCCGGACCGCCCGGGTCTCGAGGCGTTTCCTCAGCCGCTCGAAGATGGTGACCCCGAGCGTGTCGCGCGCGACCTCCGGGTCGAGGATGGTCGGCGGGAGCTGATTCGGGTCGCCCGCGAGGACTGCGCGTGGTGCTCGCGACAACGCGATCCAGCTCAGCGGGTCCAGCGCCTGGGTCGCCTCGTCGAGGACGACACGGTCGAAGGTCTCGTCGCGCAGGATGCCGGAGTCGGCTCCGGTCAGGGTCGCACACACGACGGGGCTCTGCGAGACCAGCGCCGACTCGATGCGACGCAGGTGGTTTCGCGCGTCTTTGACGAGGCGTCGGGCCTCTGCGAAGGCCTCGCGTCGACCCTCGCGGGTGCCTGTGTTGCGGGCGGCCTGGTTCTCGGCGCGCCGTTTCATGTCGGTCGCCTCGGTGACCCAGCGTTTGGCGAGCTTCGCACCTTCGTGGGCGTCGAGCCGGCTCGCCAGGGTGTAGGGCTCGACCTCGGGCAGGACACGCGCCGGGTGGCCCAGGCGTAATGCGTTTATGCGATGATCCACGAGGCGCTCGACCAGGTTGTCGACCGCGACGTTCGACGCGGCGACGGCGAGCACGCGTTCGCCACGCCGCACGCATTGACGAATGATTTCGCTGAGGCAGCGCGTCTTGCCGGTACCCGGCGGGCCGTGGACGAGCGCGATGGGCGAGGTCGTGAGCGCATGGGCGACGGCGATTCGTTGGGCTTCGTCGAGAGCCGTGTCCATGAAGTCGATGTCACCCTGGTCGACCACCTCGAGGGTCTTCTTGCCGTAAGCGACGCCCAGCAGATAGGCCAGCTCGCCGTGCGCCGAGCCGAGTCGGGAGAGCGCGCTCGCGCCGCGATCGAAGGTGCTCTCGGGGGCCTCACGTTCGAGGCGGAAGGGCTTGTCTTCGAAGCGGTCGGGCAGGTCGCCGTCGATGGTGACGCCAAGGCCCGGGCCACGCCAGCGCTCGACGATCCCCATGAGCTTGCCGGGCTCTTCGGGGTCCTGGTGGTGCAGCACGACGGGGTCGCCCGGACGCAAACGCAGCTTGTGTTTGTCGAAGCCTGGAAACGACGAACGCAGCACCAGGACGAGGCGCTGGCCGGGGCTTGGGAGGACCTCATCGATGGTGAGGTCGGTCGCCGCGAGCCCACGCTCGAGGCGTTCCTTCCAGGTCAGCGCCTGGCGCTCGACGCGGAAACGTTCGCGCGCGGCCAGCCGCTCGCGTTGCCACTGCTCGGTGAGGCGAGCCAGCGTGACCTCGACCTCGTCGCCCGCCTGAGCCGCCCCGACACTTGCCTTCGCCATCCTTACCTCTCACGGTCTCCGCTAACAGCGTCGAAGCCCAGCAGCAACAACATCCACGCGGGGTCTGAGCAGCGAATCGTGAGTTGATGACATCGAATGGCGCGCGTGCTATCCGGCCGCCCGCGCGTGTTTTCGACGGTCGCGATGCTCAGACGTCACCTGGCAGAAAGCCCGGTCCAGACAGTCTGCGAACTACAATCGAGGGTTAGATGGCGTACCAGACTTCCGACATCAAGAAAGGCCTGAAGTTCAAGATGGACAGTGCTCCGTACACCGTCGTCGACTTCCAGTTCGTCAAGCCCGGCAAGGGGACCGCCTTCGTCTGGACGAAGATGAAGAACCTCATCTCCGGCCAGGTGCTCGAGCGTAACTTCCGCTCCGGCGAAGTCTTGGAAGAGGTCGACGTCGAGACGCGTGAGGCGACCTACTCGTACCTCGACGGCGACAACTACGTCTTCATGGACGCCGAGACCTACGACCAGTTCCCGGTCACGGCCGAGAAGCTCGGTGACTCGGCTGGCTTCCTGATGGAAGGCATGAAGTGCCAGATCCTCTTCTACGAGGGTCGCGTCATCACGGTCGACCTCCCCAACTTCATCGAGGTCCTCGTCACGTACTCGGAGCCCGCCGTGAAGGGCGACACCGCGAACAACGTGACCAAGGAAGCCAAGATCGAGACCGGCGCGACCGTTCGTGTGCCGCTCTTCATCGACCAGGGCACCACCATCCGTATCGACACGCGCACCTCTGAATACGTGGGTCGTATCCAGACCAAGTGAGCGGCTTTTCGCCGGGCGGTGACGGACCCAACGCCCCTCGAGGCAGAGTGGTCGCGGTTACTGCAGATGGCGACGCCGTCGTGAACGACGAAGGTCGACTTCGTACCATCCCGGGTCTCGCACCCGGGCGGGTCGAGGTCGGCGACCTCGTCATGTCGACCCCGGCCGGGGTCGAGCGGGCCTTCCATTCGCCTCGCGGGGAGTGGCCGCCGAGCCTGGGCTCTCCGGGCGAGGACCTGGCGCGTTTCACCGCCGAGCGGTGGGAGCGGCTACGGCGACGCGCAGCCATCGTGCGGGACACACGTCAATGGTTTGAAAATCGAGGTTTCCTCGAGGTCGAGACGCCGCTCATCGTGCGGTCGCCCGGGACCGAGGTCCACCTCGATCCGATCGGCGTGAAGCTGCGCGAGACGACGGGGCAGGCGACGAGCGAGCGCTGGCTCATCACCTCGCCGGAGTACGCGATGAAGCGGCTCCTCGCCGCGGGTGCGCCGCCTATCTGGCAGATGTGTAAGGTCTTTCGGGACGGTGAGCGCGGCGGCAACCACCGGCCCGAGTTCACGATGCTCGAGTGGTACCGGCCCTGGGTTGCTGGTTATGCGGTGCTGATGGACGACTGCGAGTCGCTCCTGACGACACTGGCGGGCGACCGCCTCGACTGGCGTGGGAAGCGTTATGAGCTCGGGCGCCCGTGGCCGCGTCTTCGTTTCTTCGACCTCTTGCGCGAACGCGCGGGGCTCACAAATCCGGAGGGTCTGACGCCCGACCATTGGTTCACAGCACTCGTCGACAAGGTCGAGCCGACGCTTGGGGTCGAGCGGCCGGAGTTCGTCATCGAGTGGCCCATCGAGCTCGCATCCCTGTCGCGGCCCCATCCGGAGAACCCCCGCGTCGCCGAGCGCTTCGAGCTCTATCTCGGGCGCCTCGAGCTCGCGAACGCGTTCGCCGAGCTGACGGACTCACGTGAGCAGAGACGGCGCTGCGAGCTCGACAACGAGGAGCGCGTGGCGACCGGAAAGCCTGTGTTGCCGATCGACGAGGACTTCCTCGGGGCGCTGGAGGCCGGGATGCCGCCGTCCGCTGGCATCGCGATGGGCTTCGACCGGCTCGTCATGGTGCTCACCGACGCGGCCACCATCGACGACGTGCTGACGTTTTAGCGCCGTGTGATGCGCTTTGGCGCTCAGGCCGACTTCGCGGCCGGCGGGAACATCTGGACGCCGCGCTCGGCGAAGACCTTCTGCACCCGCTGCAGGAGCGGGAAGAGCACGTTGAAGTCGAGGCCGGACTTCACGGCGAGGGGCCCGAAGAGGAAGTCGACCAGCCCGAAGTCGGAGAAGACGTTGAGGTTGGGCGCCATCAACTTCGCGTAGCGGTCGAAGAAGAGGAGTTGTTTGAGAATCAAGAGAAACGCGCTCGGCAGCTTGATGCCGTAGCGGTACGCAAGGGCCGTGATCTCGGGCATCACCTCTTCGTATTTGATGTCGGCCAGGTTCTTCTCGACGAGCGGCGAGTAGACGCGCTGGAGGTCCGGAACCAGGCGCGTGCGGTCGATCTTCGGGTCGACTGCGCCGATCTCGGTCATGACGTCGGCGAGAGCCTGATAGTCGCCGGCGGTGAACGCGAGGACGTAGCGCAGGACCTGATGGCGCTCCTCGGTGTTGAAGCGGCCGATGATGCCGAAGTCGAGGAGGCCGACCGCGGCGCAGGGCTTGCCGTCTTTGTCGGTGGCCGCTCCGGGCAACATCATGAGGTTGCCCGCGTGGGCGTCGCCGTGGAAGAAGCCGTCGAGCGCCATGGTCATGAGCCAGGCGCGGAGCCCCTTGCGCAGGAAGACCTCGGGGTCGATGCCGGCCGCGAGGATCCCGGTGCGGTCGTCTGCCTTGAGGCCGTGGAAGCGCCCCATGACGAGGACCCGTTCGGTCACCATGCCGTCGATGGGCGTCGGCGCCATGACGTCGTGGATCCCGTAGCGCCCCATGAGGACGTTGAACTCGGCGAGGTTCTTGCCCTCGAGGCGGAAGTCGATCTCCTCGTGGATGGTGCGGTCGAAGTCGTCGATGACACCGCGCACGTTGGCCAGGCGAGCGCCCTTGAAGAGGAACTCGGCGATGGCGGCGCCGCGTCGCATCCACCAGAGGTCCGCGTCGACCTTGGTGCGGATGCCCGGCCGCTGCACCTTGACGACAACGTCGCGGCCGTCGGGCAGGCGCGCGCCATGGACCTGGGCGATGGAGGCCGAGCCGAGCGGGGCGTCTTCGAAGGAAGCGAAGAGGGTCGTCAGCGGCTGGTTCAGGTCGCCCTCGATGGTGGCCTTGAGGTCGGGGACCGAGAAGGGCGCGACGCGGTCGAGGACACGTGAGAACTCTTCGGAGTAACGCTTGGGGAAGAGGCCCGGGCTCGACGCGATGACCTGGCCGAGCTTGATGAAGGTCGGGCCCAGGGCCTCGAAGACCCGGCGAAGAATGCGTGGATTTTCGAGCGGTTCGTAGGGGCGATCGCGCAAGAAGGTGCGCCAGACGAGCTTACGCAGGCCCGACTGGGAGTAGAGCCATGCGAAGAACATGACCCAGAGGATGATGGTGAGCTGGATAGCGCGCCAGACGATGCGGAAGGCTTTCACGGCGTGGCCTTGGTCGATGCTGCCTGGGTCGGGGGTGCGACCTTGACGACACGTCTGGTGATGAGCGCGTCGACCTCGGCGTCGGTCAGGCCGAGCGCGATGAGCGCCTCGCGGGTGTGTTCGCCGAGCCCGGGTGCGGGGCCGCTGGGCGGGGCGTCGAGGTGGCGGACGGGGGTGCGGATACGCGAGAGCCCGTCGGTCGATGTGGTCAGGAGCTTACGCGCGACGTGCAGCGGGTGGTTGAGCACCTCGTCGGGGGCGAGGACGGGCTCCACGCAGGCCTCGGAGTCGTGGAAGACGGCCTCCCATTCCGAGCGGGTCTTTGATTTGAGGAGCGCCTCGAGCTCGTGGCGCAGCGAGGGGTCGAACTGGCGCTTGAGCCACTCCGAGTGGCCCACCTTGTCGCAGAACGCCGCCCAGAACTTGGGCTCGAGCGGGGCCACTGCGAGGTACTTGTGGTCTTTCGTCTCGTAGACGCCGTAGCAGAGCAGGCCACCGGTGAGCGTGTCGGCTCCGCGGGGCGGCGGCTTGGTATTGCCGCCGAGGTGGGACGCGAGCGCGGCGGTGAGAAAACCCGTGGCGCCATCGGTCATCGAGACGTCGAGAAAACGCCCACGACCGGTGGTGTGGCGGGCTTGCAGGGCCGCAAGGATTGCGACGAGCGCCCACAACGACCCGCCGATGTCGGCGACCTGGATCGGCAGGACCTGGGGCGGTCGGTCGCTTGGTCCACCGAGACCGAGCACGCCGGCCAATGCGAGGTAGTCGAGGTCGTGGCCAGGGGCGTCGCGGTAGGGGCCGGTCTGGCCAAAGCCGGTGATGGCGCAATAGACGAGGCGCGGGTTGATGGCGGCCAACGCATCGTAGGACAGGCCGAGGCGATCCATGACACCCGGGCGGAACCCCTCGATGAGGACGTCGGCGTCGGCGGCCAGGCGAAGGACGAGGTCACGCCCCTCGGGGGCCTTGAGGTCGATAGCGATGGAGCGCTTGCCGGCATTGAGCGCGAAGAAGGCCCAGCTCACCTTGCCGGTGAGCGGTGGCATCCAGCGAAGGTAGTCGCCGCCTTCGGGTGCCTCGATTTTCAAGACATCGGCGCCGAGGTCGGCGAGCACGAGAGACGCGTAGGGACCCGGTAGGAGTCGCGAGAGATCGAGGACCTTCAGGCCCGACAGCGGTCGTGTCTCGTGATCCATGGAGTCCTCCGGGTGCGCGGTTCGTGTGGGCGAGAGCCTTCGGGCCGCAACACCGGGCAACCTCATACGTCGCCATGCGTTTCCGCACCACAAAGAGATGAAACGCAAGGCGACGTGGTCGGAGCGCTCGCACACGCTCCGGACCGCTCCTTCGCGGGCCTGCGACGTGGCGAGCAGACGTTGCAGATGACCCAAAAGAAAAGGCCGGGACATGCCCGGCCTTGGTCACACCTGGCAACGGTGTCTCGAGCTCAGCTCAGGATCTGCTGGAGCTTCATGGCGAGGCCGAAGTCGCCGTCGACCTGGACCTTGCCGAGCATGAAAGCCTGCATGGCGTCGAGCGAGCCTTCCTTGATGGCGACGAGGTCGGGACCTTCGACCGTGATCGAGACGTCGCCGTCGCCCTCGCCCTCACGCACTTCGACAGCGCGTGTGTCGACGACGTAGGTTCCTGCGCCCTCGCCCGTCACGATGAACTTGAAGACGCCGTCGATGGCCTTGGCCTTGGCGGGGTCTTCCTTGAGGCGGGCATCGATCTCGCTGAACACGGCTTTGACGTCGCTCATATCGTACTCCTGGCCCCCCGGAGCGCCGAGTCGTCGGACGTTCGGGCGGGGTGTCGCTTGTTGTCGAAGTGTCGGCCGCCGCGGCGGCAAGCCGTGCCGTGGCTAACACGGTGCTTGGAGCGAGGTCAATCGGGCTTGCGCGGCGCGCGGCTCCGGGCGATGAGACCGCCATGAGCGACGCTTCGAACACGGTTGTCCCCTACCCTTCGCGAATCGCCGAGACCTTTGCGCGGCTGGCCGCCGAAGGCCGCTCGGCCTTCATCCCGTATGTGACAGCGGGTGATCCCGACCTCGACACCTCGTTCGAGATCATGAGTGGACTCGCCGAAGGCGGAGCGGACATCATCGAGCTGGGGGTGCCGTTCTCGGACCCGATGGCCGATGGTGAGGTCATCCAGGCGGCGATGTTGCGGGCGCTCGAAGCCAAGACGACCTTCAAGAAGGTGCTGGCGCTCGTCGAGCGGTTCCGGGCCGCCTACACGACCCCCGTCGTGCTCTTTGGCTACCTCAATCCGCTTTATCGACATGGCCTCGAGAACGCCGCGCGTGACGCGAAGGCGGCCGGAGCCGACGGAATGCTGGTCGTCGACCTGCCGCCCGAGGAAGCCGAGCAGCTCACGATGCACCTGCGGGCGCAGGGGCTCGACTTCATCGCGCTCTTCACACCGACCTCGGACGACACCCGCATCGCCGCCATCGGGGCGCAGGCGAGCGGGTTCGCGTACTACGTCTCGATGGCCGGCACGACTGGCGACCGGCTGAGCGGGTTCGCCGAGGTCGAGGCGCGGGTCGAGCGGGTGAAGGCGCTCGTCGACCTGCCCGTCGCGGTCGGCTTCGGGATCCAGACCGAGGACGACGCGTTCGAGGTCGCGAAGTTCGCGTCGGCGGTCGTCGTAGGCTCGGCGCTCGTCAAGGCGCTGGCGGCGGTGGTGCCAACGTCGGCCAGGGCCGAGGCCCGCGACATCGCGCGGCGGTTCTCACGCGCGCTCGCCGTCCGGGCCTGAGCGCTCACGTCTCGAGCGTGTGCGGCGGCCTACGAGGGCGACGCGGCTTCAGGTCGCGGACGCCACGCAGATGGCGTCGATTTCGACCCGCACATCGCGCGGGAGACGGGCCACTTCGACGGTCGCGCGCGACGGATGGTGGCCGGCGAGCAGCTCGGAGTAGATGAAGTTCACCGTCGCGAAGTCGTTGAGGTCTTTCAGGAAAATCGTGCACCGCACGATGTCCGAAGGCTGATGACCGGACGCCTCGACGATGGCCAGGAGGTTCTTCATGACCTGGCGGGTCTGGGCCGAGACGTCGCCCTCACCGACCAGCTGGCCGGTCGCTGGGTCAAGCGGGATCTGGCCCGAGATGAACGTCATGGCGCCAGGTGCAGCGACGTGGATGGCCTGCGAGTAGGGGCCGATGGCGGCAGGCGCGTTGGGAGTCGAGATGACGCGTGACGTTGACATGGCGGGACTCCAGTTGGTGGCCGGGACGGCTAGGCGTTGAATCGCATCGCACGACTTTTTTGACCACCCCGAAGGCCCCGCTTAGCTTCCGCCCTGCCCGGAGCGACCCGGGCGGCCGAGCATACGAAGGCGTGGCTCGCGACCAGAGACGGAGGCAGGACATGACGACGGCAAAGAACCAGCGCACCGACTTTGTGGCCCTCAACCGTCGCCTCGCCCACACCATCACGAATGGAGGCGGCTACCGCGTGACGCGAACCGACCGCGCGGACCGTAGCCATCCCTCCACGAGCACGACGAGTAAGCGAGAGCCCGCTCACATCCTCGTACTCCGGCCTCAATGAAGGCCACCCATCCAATGAGCTGCGGCTGCGTTTCCCTTCCTCCCCGACACCGACGCGCAGTCGCAGCTCAGAGGACTTCCACCCAGGCGAAGTCCTCATGCCTCTCGGACGGCCCTAAGGCGCTGGCGAGGCTCAGCCAAGGACGAGCCAAGTGATGAACATCCTGAGCGCCAAGATGCGGCACCACAGCGTCGGCTCGACTCGCCGCAAGGCGGCTCAGGCCCCCATCGTAGAGCTCGACCGCTGGCAGTTGACGGGCCTCATCGGCCTCATGCTGGTCCTCACCTCGGGGGCTTTTCTGGTCGGCGTGAAGGTCGGCGAGAAACAAGCGCCCCAGGACGTCGAGCGCCCTGCCCTCAGTGTTGCCGGGCCGGTCACGATCAGCTCGCAGCAGCGGCACATGGCGTTGGCCGCTGTGTGGCCGCCGACCCAGGAGATCGACCGCGACCTCGCGCGACCGTTGACCCCGCAACTGCCGTCGGACCCTACGGAAAGGGCTCGTGCCCAAGCGCATCAGCAGCTCCTGGAGTCGCGCTCGGCTGGCCTCCGCAACGACATTCCGCCGCCCGGCCTGGTGGCGGGCGCCGAGGCCCCGCCGATGGTGCTCGCCGCAGCGGGTCAGCAGCAGGGATTCACGCTTCAGGTGTCGCTCTTCGACTCTCAAGGAGCCGCCAATGCAGTGGCAGGTGAGCTGCTCGAGGCAGGACATCCCGTGCGCCTGCGCCAGGTGCAGGCGTCCGACGGGCGCAGCCTCTACCGGGTAGAGGTCGGCCAGTTCTCGACGGGCGAGGCGGCCACCGCTTTCCAGCGCCGCTTCGAGAGTGACTCGGGCTACTCCGCGGTCCTCGTCCCGTTCTGAGACGCCGGCCCCCTCGCTGTCGCGAAGGGGGCGCTGTAATGTGCCCCCTGGTACTCAGTCCATTCGGCGATAGATCCCGACGACGATGCCCAGGATCTGCGTGTTCTTGAACTCGCTGGCCAGGACGTAGATCGGCTGCATGGCGCTGTTCGATGGCTGGAAGCGGATACGATCACCCTCGGGGTAGTAACGTTTCACGGTGGCCTCGTCGTCGATGAGCGCCACGACGATGGCGCCGCGCGTCGCCTGCGCCTGCTTACGCACGAAGATGAAGTCGCCGTCGTTGATGCCGTCCTCGATCAT
Organism: uncultured Myxococcia bacterium; assembly: GCA_942493285.1. Classification (GTDB taxonomy): domain Bacteria; phylum Myxococcota_A; class UBA9042; order PHBI01; family PHBI01; genus WYBB01. The sequence continues at coordinate 823,151 of OW818691.1, read as the reverse complement.
GGACTCGCCCACGACGCGGAGGGCGAACACGTCGCGTTCGCGCTGCCGACCGAGGAACATGCGGTCGATCCGGACGGAGTCCTCCTGGCTTTCGAGGGCGAGGATGGGCTGGCCAGCGGCGATGCGTCCGAGCAGCGGGATGTCCACTTCGTCGTCGTCGTTCTGCGCGAAGTCGACGAGCTCGACGTTGCCCTTTGTGGCACCCGCCGTCTTGGAGGCGGCATTGGCACTCAGCGGATTCACGGCGCTCAGCGAGCGTGAGAGCCCAGGAGGCTCGACCCGCGAACCCCCGACGAGCGGGGTCGTGGTCGGCAGGTCTTCGACCGCGCTGAGCCTGGTGGGGGCGCGCGGTGTTTGGAGCCCACCACCCGACAGGCGGGTGAGCGCGGTCCTCGCGCCTAGCTCCGAGGTCTTGGTGCGGTCATCCGTGCCACCGCGTTTGATGAGCCTACGATCGTCGGCTGGGGCGTCGGTCGGGACACACGCACGACTCTTCGCCTCGGTCCGCAGGAGATAGCCCTTCTTCGCCAAGGCTTTCAGATGATCATTGACGCCGTTGGTCGACCGGATACCGAGCTGGTCACCGATCTCTCGAATGGTCGGAGGGTAGCCGTCGCGCTGGATCTTATCCTGAATGAAATCAAGCACTTCACGCTGACGCTCTGTGAGCCGTTCACGTTCGGGCATCGGGGACCTCCTGACGTCTACATGCCTTTCGACACCACAATGTGAGGAAAAGCATGGGGACCTGATCGGAACGCTCGGGCGACCGTTCCGCCCCTATCGCAGGAGCGGACCGGTCGCCCTAACGGACGTTTTTGCTGACGGAGAACAGGGTGCGCCTGCTCTTCTGTTCAGGCCACAGAACTACTGAACGTTCGTATCACCGTCAACTATGTTCAGTCCCTTTTTCTGGGGAACATCGCGGTGAGGTCAGGATGCGCTTCGACATCATATCTCGATGCGGCTCGACCTCACATCTCGATGCGGCTCGACATCACATCTCGATACGGCTCGACATCACAAACGAATCGCATCGAGACCGATCGGGTCGCGCGCCAGGCGAAGGCAAGCTCACGCCGCGGGCCTGCCACCTGGCGATCAGACGTTTCCAGTGGCTAGCGAAGGTCGTCTACTCGAGCGGGGTGGCGGGGCCCGTGTGAACCCGGCGGCCGGTGATGGCGGTCCGCGCGAGCTCGTCGGCGCGCTCGTTACCGGGCACACCTGCGTGGCCCTTCACCTTCACGAGCAACAGGTCCGAGAAGCGGGCGTAGAGCACACGAAGCCGCTCAACGATCTCCTGGTTGGCCTTGGCCTTCCAGCCGAGCCCGAGGAGGCCGAGGCAGTACTCGCTGTCCGTCATCACGTCGATGGGAGCTGTGACGCCGAAGCGCTCAGCCGCAAGCTCGAGCGCACGAACGATCGCCATCAGCTCGGCGATGTTGTTGGTCCCGGTCCCGAGGTACTCGGAGATCTCGGCGGCCTGACCGTCGTGCTCCGCGTGGACACCCAGCCCCGCGGGCCCCGGGTTGCCCGAGCACGCCCCGTCGGTCCAGAGCTGGACTGCGTTCTTGGCGCCTCGGCGCGACGCCAGGTCGACGATGCGTCCCCCACCCTTGCCGCTGACGACACGCGACGTCTTGCCTGCGGCCGCCTTCTTTGGCGCTGCCGACGTGGTCGTTGACGCCGATGGGGTCGCGGCTTTGGGCGCGGACGCGACGAACTGGACCGAGGCGCCCGCGACAGGTTCGAAGCTCTCGGGGCGGGACTTGTAGCTCTTGCCCTGCACCTGGTAGCGAAACTCGACGAAGCCGCCTTCGCCGACCAGCAGGTCACCGTTGGACTTCGCGCGGACCTTCACTCGCTGGCCACGAAAGTCCATGTCGATCCATGCATCGCCGGCCCCGGCGGCCGACGCGGGTACGGCCTTGTCCGCGGCCCCTTCACTCGAACTCATGGGGCGGCGCCGACCGTGACCGTGACGCTCACGGGCTCACTGGTGAGGAAGATCTGGCCGTCGCGCGCGAAGACGAAAAGCTCGAACGTGTATGAGCCGGCGACATCCGGCAGGAACGGCACGACCGCGGCGCCCTGCGAGTTGAGGCGGGCCATCGAGCCCGCCGGCTTGGCCGTGAGGTACCAGGCGTAGCCGCTGGCCTCGATGGTGCCGGAGCTGGCCGTCGAACCTAGCGCCGACATGCTGAAAGTCTCGCCCGCGACCACACCCGAGTAGGTGCCTGTGACGGCCGTCGGGTTCACCTTGGTGCCGATGTCGTCGGCGATGAGGCCGAGCGTCAGGGTCTGCGAGGTGCCGGTGAAGTCGTTGAAGTAGGTGAGCTGAAAGAACTCCGAGTGGGACGCCGCGCCCTCGGGCATGGCGCCGAGGTCGTAGGCGAGCTCGATGACGCGCAGCCCACCCGGCGGCACGGTGAACGCTTCGAAGGTGCCCTGGAGGGCCCAAACGACAGCAGGCTGTTCGGACTCGCGCTTGACCTCGGCGGCTTCGACCTGAAGTGGCCCGTTGCCGTCGTTGTAGACAACGACCTTGCGGATCCCCGAGTCGCCGTTCGCGCGGACACCCGAGACCGTTACGTTGCCGGTCGCGGGTGCCAGTGAGATCTTCGACTTCGGCTCGCCCGAGAACATGGGAATCACGATCTCCCCCGGGTCCGGGTTGTCGAAGCCAACTTTGAGCTCACCGTTGGCCGTGTCGGTGCCGTCGTTGGCCGGCTGATAGGTGACGTCGATCCGGATGGTGCGTCCGACGTTGAGGCCACGCGGCCAGCTCGTGATCTCGGTGTCGGTGCCCTCGGGCGTGGCTGCGGGGATGAAGGCGACGAAGGTGAAGTCGGCGCGAGCCTCGGCCGGTTCGATGCGGGGCGTCTTGATGGTGAGTGTGCCCGGGCCGTCGCTGGAGATGAGGACCGAGCGGGTCTCGCGTGAGGTCACGTTGGTGAAGTCGAGCTCGTTCACGTGGCTGTAAGACAGGCTGTACGAGCCGAGGTTGGTGCCAGTCGTGAGCGGAACACGAAGCGTGCCGGTCCCCGAGACGTCCGTCTCGATCAGGATGTTGTTGGCGTCGGGGAGGTCGTCCTTGGGCTGGTAGGTCACCGAGAACTTGACCTCCTCGTAGCCGGGGTTGCCAGGCTCGAGGACCTGCGTGCCGGCGCTCGGGATGCCCTGGAGCGTGAACTCCTGCGAGGGGGTCTCGAGGCGGACGGACAGGATGCGGAACGGGCCGGTCGCGAGCTGCTCGTCGTTGTAGATCCGGAACTCCTGCGTCTCGGGGCGCGCCAGGGTCGCGTTCTGGAAACGATAATTCGCCGGCGTGACACGCGGGATAGCGACGTCCTGGCGCATCGAGAAGGTGATGCGGAGCTCCGTGTTCGAGCTGCGGCCGTCGGACGCACGGGCGTTGCTCTTGATGAGGAGGACCGAGTCCGTGAAGTCGTCGAGCGGCGTGCCGAGCGGCGGCGTGTAGACGACGGCCATCGAGAGCTCACCGATGTTCGACGGATCGATCGTGTACGGGAACGAGTCCGCGTCGATGGCACCGCGGAAGTCGATCTCGACGTAGGGATTCTTCTTGCGGGCGCCGGTCACCTCGTCGACGTCCCAGTCGATGCCGGTGATGCGGAGGTTGCCCGTGCCCGTGTTGTTGATGCGGAGGGTCTTCGTGATGTCGCGCTGGAGCGCCTGTCCGAAGAAGGCTGTGCCGTCCACCGAGAAGGTCTCGGTATCGACCGTGACGTTGATCTGGGGGAACGTGCCGGTCCCGAGCTTGTCACCGCAGGCGGAGACGAGGAGAGCGGCGATGAAGACGAGGGCTTGACGCATGGACGACCTCCGGGCTGGTCCAACGGAGGCGGGACTCTAGCGGGTCATCGTAGGCGAGACAACACCCTTGCGGTTCGACGTATCGACTGTGTCGACGGCTCGGGCAGAGGAAGGCGTCGGAGCGGTACCGACACGACCTCGAGTCTCTCCGCCAGCAAGGTGGTAGCCCGTGGGGGACGTCGGATCATCGTCCCCCCCGGCCGCCAGTGCGGTCGGAGGGAGGCGAGCGAAGCGAGCGAGGGGCTACGAATGGTGGTAGCCCCCCTTACCTGGTTGGTTCACTGCAGGAAGCAGAGCGTGCGGTAGTTGATCTCGACCTGCTGGCCGGCCTGCGGCATGCACGCGCCGTTCTCGCTGAAGATCACCGAGTTGCTGGTGTCCTGATAGACCCAGTTGGCCCCGTTGGCGCTCGTGCAGCCTGCCCCGGCGACCGTCACCTGGATGGTCGTCGCGTCCGGCACACGCCCGAGGAAGAACTGGGTGCGCAGACCGAAGGCGATATCGCCGATGGACGACAGACCGGTCGCGAAGGTCGGGTCGCAGATGCTCACCACCGCACCGCCGGTTCCGTTCGAGACCGCGATGTAACGATTGCCGGCACCGGCACCGCCCGCGCTCGAGCTGCAGCCGTTCTGGTAGTCACCGACGATCGAGTGCAGGTGGAACAGGTTGGTGTTGTAGAAGCCTTTGATACTCTTAAAGAAATTGATATAGAAATTGAGGTCGCCGGGGCTCGCATCCTCTTCGTCCGACACGATGACGACCTCGAGCGCGGCCTCTTCGCGGAGGAAGGCGCGGTTGCGCCCGCCGCAGCCGTTGTCGACGCAGCGCTCAGGGGTGGAGCAGTCAGCGTCGCTGGAGCACGTGGTGTTCGAGTCCGCCGTGTTGGGGAGCGAGAGGGCCGCCTGGGCCGCCGCGAGCCCCTTCTCGTCGCCCGAGCCGTTGGTCCCGAGCTTGGCGTTGTTCGCGAACTGCTGCCAGTTGCTCCGCTGGACGAAGCGCGCATTGCCCGACGCGCTGAGCAGGCGGCCGTTGTCGGCCTCGAGGTCGGTAGAGGTCACACCGACGTGGTAGTCGTTGTTCCAGGTCGCCGCCCCGTTGATGAAGCTCTGGAAGTTGGTCGCGAGGTTGTTCTGCTCGTCGTCCATGGAGCCGGAGTTGTCGATGACGAAGAGGACGTCGACGTCCTGGCCCGTCGTCTGGGTGTAGACGTCGGTGTGCTCGGAGTCGAAGGTGCCCTCGCCGCTCAGCGGGACGACGATGGTCGGGGTCGTCTCGTTGTTGGTGAAGAACGCGAGCCCGCAGGCATCGGTGCCGAGGTTCTGAGGCACGTAGACGACCTCGACCTTCTCGTTGCCGTTGACGCTCAGCGTGGTCGGCAGGCCGGGCGACGACTTGATGCGGAACTCGGGGGTGCAGCCCTGCAGCTTGATGTCTGTCAGGTCGAGCGGCGCGCTGCCGACGTTGTAGGCCGTGACCTCGGTGGTCTGGCTGAAACAGCCGATGGTCGTGAGGCCGAAGTCGATCTCGGACGGGAGGACGGCGAGCTGCGCGATGCCGGACTTGGCGCGCACGTTGGACGGATACGGTGCAGCCCCGGCCACCGGGCGTGGGTAGATGACAGGGACGCTCGAGCCGCTGTAGGGGTCGATGATGCGGACCCCGAGGAGGCCCACATAGGTCGTCAGCTCGTCGCCGAAGATCGGGGCCGATTCGGGCGGCGTGAAGGTGACCTCGATTGGGTAGGACTGGCCGGGCTTCAGCCCGTTCTGGATGGCTGGCGGGGTGCGGGTGATCTTGAAGTGCTGGCTAGTGCCGTTGAGCTGCGGCGTGGTGTTCGGGTCTGAGCACCCTAAGAACGAGCAGTCGTTGACGAGCGCCGAGTGGAACGAACAGTCGCCTGAGCCCGTATTGATGAGGTTGGCGGTCATCGTACGGCGGAAGCCTCGCGCCACTGTGCCGTAGTCGAGCTGGGTCGGGACAAGCGCGACTTCGCAGATGGGCGAACCCGCGCGCTGCGCCTTGAGGTCGATCTCCCAGACCGGACGTGTGCCGTCGGTCGAGGTGACCCGCAGCTTGCCCCACTGGGTGCCGTTGTCGGCGCCGCGGTTGGTGAAGGTGAGGCGGACCTCACGATACTCGGTCGGCGCGAGGACGGCCTCGGTCGGGGTCGTCTGGGTCGGGCCCCAGGTGTCGGCTTCGATGGCGAACTCACCCGACGGATTGTCGCTCAGCGTGATGGCGCTCACTCGGAGCGGCGCGCTGCCGGCGTTGTAGAGCGAGATGGTGCGACGGTTGGTCAGGTTCTGGGCGACAAACGCGAAGTCGACGACGTCGGGCGGATTGACCTGCAGGACCGGGACCTCGGCGCGGCCGAAGACGTTGACCTCCGAGCGACCGCCGTCGGCGAGATCGTTCGTGAGGAAGACGAGGGTGCCGATGGGGCCGGTGGTCTGAACCATGTCGCTCGTCGGCGTGAAGGTCACATCGAACGACGCCACCTGGTTCGGGGTGAGGACCGTGCCGGCGGCCGGGAAGCCCTCCCACGCGATGGTCGGGCTCGAGCCAGCTGCGAGCTCGAGTCCGTTCAGCACGAGGTCGCGGGTGCCCTGGTTGGCGATGGTGAGGACCTGCTTGTGGGTCGACTCGACCGTGCGCCAGCCGAAGTCGACCGGGTTCGGAAAGGCCACGAGACGCGCCCCGACACCGAGTCCGGAGAGCGGGACCGGGTCCATCTCGCCAGCGATGCCCTGGACGGTATAACGAACCTTGAGGTTGCCGGCGTCACCACCGGCGCGCAGCGGGGCATAAGCGAGCTCGAGGGTGATGGTCTCGTTGGGGCCGACGGAGGCAGGAAGGGTCGGCAGGAAGCTCACCGAGAAGGGCTCACCATCGAGGCCGTTCTGGACCGAAATGTCAGTGATATCAGCGGTATCTGAGCCGACATTGGCCAGCGTCACGGTGCGGGTCGCGACCTGGCCGACCTCGACGTCGCCGAAGTTCACGGGGTCCGGGACGGCCCGCAAGACCCCGCTCTGAGCGGTCGTGACAATCGGCACGCGCACGGTCAGGGCCCCGCCCTCGGCGGCCGCGTTGGTGGCGATGACGATGGTCCCGCTGTCACGAACCGTATCGAGGGGATCGTAGTTGACGAGCAGGGTCGTCGACTCACCGGGGTCGAGAGCGGTGTCCGTGGGCTTGACGATGCTGAGCTCGGCACTCTGGGTTTCGAGCGTGATCTCACGCAGGCGGAGCGTACCGCTCTCACCATCGTGGCGGATCGTGACGAGCTGGTCGGCGTGGCTGCCGGTCGCCACGGACGCGAACGTCACCGGGTTTGGCGTGACGGTCACGATGATGTTGCCGCCCTCCGAGAACGAGCCCTTGCCGTCGTCGCCGCATGCGACGAGCGACGACATCGACAGCGCCGACAGCGCGAGACCGATGAAGCCTAGAGCGCGCCCACCCTGCGTTGTCCGGGGTCGGTCCCACGGAGACGAGTGGGGTGACGGGGTACCGTTCGGGGCGGTCAGGCGGGTCAAGGTCATCGTGTCTTCCTATCGCCACGTCGCGGTGAGGCGCTCGATGGCTCGGCTCTGTTTTCGGGTGAGGCGGACCCGCACTTGGCTATATGCGCGGACTCGCTTTCGTTTCTGACCGGTCGCCCAGGCGCCGCGAGACACCCGGAACGATTGGCCTGGGCGTCAGGCGACGCCCAGGCCCGCGCCTTGGTCAGGGCGTGAAGTACTCGGGATGATTGTAGTTCGGAGCGATGCGCGGCGAGGTGCCACACTGCCCACCGGCACCGCAGTCGCTGTCGACCGAGCAGGCCTTGTTCTGCGAGACACACGACCGGATGAGCTGCGGGGGGCGGCCGCTGACCGGAGGCCACTCGACCTGGGTCACCGTCCACATGTCACGGTGCAGGAGCTCGATGCCCGACACCTCGAAGACGAGCACACCGTACACGTAGACGCGAATCGTCGTGGCGCTCGGGCCAAAGCCGTGGTCGTCCCAGTAATGAACGCCGACTTTGTACTTCACCCCGTTCTCCGGGATGTTGAGGTTGACGTTCTCGGGACCGGCGCCATCGGTGTCGTCGCGGTCGAGGCTCGGGTTGTCGTCGATGGCCGGGTCGATGCTGCCCCAGTTCGGGTTCGGGTTGTCCCAGAAGGTGTCGAACGGGTCGTCGAACCAGCCGTCCATCGAGCCATCGCCGTCACCGTCATAACCACCGACGGCGAGCGGGTGGGTGAAGTGGATGTCGAGGTCGGCGCCGGCGTTGTTGCCAGTATTGGTCTGGTCGGGGTCGTTCGGGGTGTCCCAGAGGAGCTCGAGATGGATGGCCTCGTTCGGGTTCACGTAGACCGTCGCCACGGCGGGAACACAGGAGTCCTCACCCGACGAGTCGCGGACCGTGAGCCGGAACGTGTAGACGCCAGCGACGTTGGCCTCGAAGCTTGGGTCGGGCTGAGTCAAGGACGGCCGGAAGACCGACTGCGAGCCGTTGGGCTGGTCGACTTCCCAGCGATAGCTCTGGATGCTGCCGGCCGCGGCATAGCTCTGCGAGCCGATGAGATGCAGGTTGGTCTGCGGGATGACCTCTTCGCCTTCCTGCACGATGATGACCGCCGTCGGGCACTCCTTCTCGACCCCGAACCCGCTGATCTCGGTCAGCACCTCGGCCCGGAACGAGTTCGAGCGGATGCGGACCACAGCCTCGTCGGTAATGGGCTGGCCGGTACCATCGAGTGGGCTGATGTCCTCGGGGAAGTAGACCACCGAGAACGTCGCCTTCTGGTTGGGCTGGAGCACGATCGGGGTGTCCGCTGCCGTGAGCTGGGCTGGATTGGCGGGCGCATTGGGCATCTCGGCGAGCGAGAGCGAGTACTCGGGCGAGCCATCGGGGAGGAGCGCAATCTCACGCAGCTCGAGCGCGACGTCGCCACACGAGGTGATCTCGACGTCGACCCGCGCGGTCTTGCCGACGAGCTTGCCGCCGAAGTTGACCTTGGTCGGATTGACGGTGATGCAGGGCCCACCGACGTTGGCCTGGATGGGGACCACCGTACCTGACACCGCGGACGGGTCGTTGGAGAAAAGGATCAGCTCACCACGCGCCTCGGTCGAGTCGTTCGCGGTGTAGAGGATCGTCATGTTGCTCGTCGCGCCGACCGCCACCTGAAGAGGCTCGTCGAAGACGATGCCCGTCGAAGCCGACTCCGCCGTGACCTTGTACCGCTCGGAGCCGATGATGAGCTCGAGGTCGGGGTGACCGCGGAAGATGAAGCTGTCGATCTCGAGGAGGTCGTTACCCTGGTTGACCACGTTGAGCGTGCTCTGCTTGTCCTGGCCTTCCGATACGGTGCCGAGGTTCACGGCCGTGGGGAAGACCTGGATGACCGGACGTGAGTTGTCGAGCTGGATATCGAACTCAATCTCAGGAAGGACTCGACCGGAGGTGTCTCGAGCGTTGCTGGCGACCTTGATCTTGCCGGTCGGCGTCACCGAGGACGTCGGCCGCGTGAACAGCACGACGAACTCGATGCTGCGGCGCCCCTCGAGCTGGTCCTGGGGCGCGACTTCGATCGGGAACCCGGTGAGCGGGCTGCCGCTCTCGTCCACGGCAATCGCATAGACTCCGGAGGGCTCCGCTTCGACAGTGATGCCTGTGACCTTGAGAGGCGCGCTTCCGACGTTGGTGAAGCGGATGATCGACCCCACACCCGTTTGCCCTGCCTCGAGACCGCTGGGCGATACCGAGATGACCCGGTTTGCCATGACGAACCCGTCATCGTAGCCCTCCAGCACCGCGAACCCATCGTTCGTGAAGCTGGGATCGTCGCTACATCCGCCCCCCAGCCCCATCAGCACCAGCCCGAGGACACCGAACCTGACCACTGCACCGGGGCCATTCCAGCCGTTTCGAATCCGCGCTTGCATCCTTGCTCCTGTCACCCTCGGCATCCCCGCCGGGAGTTGCCTGGTTCATTGGGACGTCGTGTCCCGTTCCGTCACTGGCTGGTGTCCGCACCCGCGCACACAAGGTCGCGCTGGTTCCGCAAAACAGCGCGCAATCTAGGGGTGCACCCAAGGTGAGTCAATGACGAGACGCAGGCCGACCGCCGGATTGTCGCAGCTCCCCACAACCGGGCGTGTATCCATCGGTTTCGGAACTCGAACCATCGCGTTCTGACCCTCTCCAGGGTGGGACGTCAACCTAGCGACCGGGCGTGGCGACACCAACCCAACATTAGATGAAGGCCGCGGGCACTTCGATTCAGAGGCCGGGGCCTACGCGGGTCATCCACGATGATCCGCCTTGACAACAACCCCCTCCGTCCGTTGTATGGGGCGCCTTTCGACGCCTCTCAGTCACAACTGACACAGGCGCAGAGCCGGAGAACACCGCGTGACGCTTCAGCCCCGACCCCGAACCGGCCCGTTCATCGCCACCGCACTCGCCGCCTGCGCGGTGAGCCTCGTTGCCTGCGACTCGACGGCGACCATCTATGTGACGTCAGCCCAGTTCTCGCAACTCCAGGTCCTGAGCGCCTACCCGGCTCAGAAGCAGGCAAACGGCTCGTGGGAGCGTGTATGCGGGACGGGCCCGGCTGATGGCATCATGACCAACGTCGTCTTCCAGTCGACCCAACGCGGTGACTCGACGTCTGCAGATGTCGATCTCGACTTGTCGATCCGCCCCCGTGACGTCATTCAGACGCGGGTCGTGGACGGTGCATCGGCTGACGACATCAACCTCTCGAATCCCGGCAACCTCGCGGTGAACTTGGGGTGTATCAACCCGGCCAACTTGTCCGGCACCTGCCAGGGCGCGGTTGCGAGTGCCACGCTCGACGCTGTCCGCTACGCCGAAAACACAACCGGCCGGGACAAGAGCCACAACGTGATGATCCTCATCGACCAGTCCGGCTCCAACAACGGACTCGTTCAGGACGTGACCTACAAGGAACAGCGCTCGATCACGACCTTCCCTGAGAACTTCCGCGACGTGGCTTCGGACCGCGACAATGTTCGCACATCCGTGGCTCGCCGGTTGCTCCGCACCCTCAACTCCAGCGATCAGCCTGGGGTGCTCGCATTCGGGGAGCAGAATGGGCTTGTTGTCCCGTGCGCCCTGGCGGTTCAAGACGTACAAGCCGACCTCCAGGCCTGCTTTGGTGCGCGTAATCGCGGTATCTGGGACGATCAGGAAAAGGGCCTGGACAGCCTGCCCGGGAAGATCGGCGGGCGCTCGAACATGTGGCTCGCGGTCAAGACCGCCTACGACTTCCTGAAGGCCAAGAATGACCGTCAGCGCAGCAATCACATCGTTGTACTCACCGACGGACCCGACACGTGTGCGGGCGAGAATCGGACCACTTGCGAGACCCCGTGTTCGACTGCGGACTTCGCCACCCTCTCGGACCAGATCGAGTCCGATCACAACGACCCCAACGCTCCTAAGATCCATGTGCATTTCATCCAGTTCGAAGCGCTCGGATACCCGGGGCGCGACGCTCGTCAGGTGGAGCTGTCGTGTGTGTCCGGTGGTCACTACCAGTTCATCAACTCCAATCAGTTCTCGCGGGTTCAGACCCAGCCCTTCCAGGACGCGCTCGACCGCGCCGTGACCAACGTCCGCTATGCGCTGATGGGCCACTGGGAGCTGTCGAGCTCCGTGCCCGTCTATGCCAGCAATGCAGGTGGTGGCGCCGGCGTCCCGGCCGGCAACCTCTACGGTCTCGAGGGGCAGATCGTCGTGCGGCGCTCGGCCAACCTCACGCAGTCGGGTCTCGAGCTGACGTTCCCCTTCGGCTTTGGCATCTCGCCCAACCCAGGCGAGAACAACCCGTCCTGGGACCGCCGCCCGACCGTTCGTAAGCCCTGCGGTGGCTTCGCGGATTGCGGCGCCGCCTCGGCTCCCGGTGCTTGCCAGACGGTGTGCTCGCCCGAGGCCCTGACCTGTGCATCGGGCGCGACTCCGGCCACCCTGCCCGACCTGGCCCAGTGCTCGCCTTCGGCGGGTGTCAGCGGCTTCTGCTGCGAAGGCGACTGCCAGACCGCCGGCAACTGCGCCGTCTGCAACTGATCTCCGATGGTCAGGCCGCAATCAGCGATACGGCCCGACCCTCCTGCGAAACGGAACTCATCCCGACCCTCGACCCCTGAAGCGTAGCCTCGGCTGCGACTTGCCAGACCACCGATAAGGACGCCCATGAACCGCACCTTCCTCTCCCGCGCCCTCACTGCCGCCCTCATGGCGACCGTCGCCGCGCCCGCGTTTGCGGCGGAAGGGGACCCGACGATGGAGGACGCGAGGCAGCTCGACGACCGCCTCCGCCTCTACTGGGGCAACGAGATGCGCGAGGTCGAGACCCTTCAGAAGCGCCTCTATCGTAAGGAGAGCCGCTGGGAGTTCGAGCTCTACTCGGGTGTCATCCCGAACGACGAGTTCTACACCTACTTCCCGCTGGGCGGCCGCGCCGACTACTTCTTCGCCGAGGACTTCGGCGTCGAGGTCTGGGGCAGCTACCTCATCCGCGTGTCGAGCGAGCTGCGCGACTTCCTCGAGAGCAACTTCAACCAGTCGCTCATCGTCGACATCCCGCAGAGCCTGCAGTGGCTTGCCGGCGCCAACTTCCTGTGGAGCCCCATCCACGGCAAGTTCGGCATCTTCACCGACAAGCTCGTGCACTTCGACATGCACCTCGCCTTCGGCGTCGGCGCCATCGGCACCACCGTGCGCAACCTCAACCAGGAGGAGAGCAAGGTCGATATCGCCGGCAACGTCGGTCTCGGCATGCGCTTCTTCCTGAGCCAGAGCGTGGCCCTCCGCTTCGACTACCGGCAGTTCTTCTACCCGGCCGAAGGGGGAGGACTCTCCCACCCGGCCGAGCTGACGCTGGGCGTTTCGTTCCTGACCGCGGCACCCGAGTGACGACGTCGCTCCGACATCCGAACAAGCACACGGGGAGGCACACATGAAGCGCTACGGGTTGAGGAAATGGGTCGTCGCCACAGTCGGTGCGTCGATCATCGCGCCGATCGGGGGCTCTGCCCTCGCGATCTCCAAAGAGGAGATCATGACTCTCGCCAAGCTCGGCATCGCCGAGGACGAGATCATCAAGGCCATCGACAAGGACAAGTCCGTCTTCGAGCTCTCGGTCTCCGAGATCCTCGAGCTGAAGAAGGCAAACGTCCCCGAAAAGGTCATCAAATACATGCTCCAGACCCCGAAGAAGTTCGGGACTGGGACGACCGGGCCCACGGGTCCGACCGGGCCGACCGAGCCGGTCGAGACCGACGAACAGAAGCTCGCTCGTGAGGAGCGGCTTCGTGCCGAAGCCCAGAAGCTTCTCGAAGAGAAGAAGCGGGCCGAAGAAGTCCAGCGCGCCGCCTACGCTCAGGGCGTGCTCGCGAAGGGTCGGCAGCTCGGTGACTCGGGCAAGTGGGTCGAGGCCATCCAGGCCTTCCAGGCCTTCGTCGCGCAGGGCAACTTCGCCCCCGACTCGGAAGAAGCCTACTTCGCCAAGTTCGGCCAGGCCAACGCGCTGGTGAAGGCTGGCCTCCTGCAGAGCGCCGCGTCGCTGCTCGTCGAGCTCGTGCTCGAAGGGCCGGACAAGCCGTTCTTCCAGACTGCTTTCCAGCAGCTCCGAACGCTGCGCAGCAAGGTCGACTACTCGCCGCCCCAGCTCGAGCGACTCGGCGACTTCGCCGGCAAGATCTCGGGCTTCTCGCAGGGCTTCCAGGACGAGTTCAACTACGTCGTGGGCGAGTTCTTCCACGAGGGGCAGGACTGGGGTCGCGCGGTATCGTTCCTCGACGCGGTCACGCCGCGCTCGCCGGACTACGGCAAGGCGCAGTACCTCAAGGGCTTCATCGAAGTTCAGAACGAGCTCTACAAGTCCGCCGTCGAGTCGTTCCAGCGCGCTATCATCGCCACCGAAGAGAATGGCTCGGCGCGTGAGGTCAGCGACCTGAGCTATCTGGCTCTGGCCCGAATCGCCTATAAAATCGGCGACTACGACGCGGCCATCTACTATTATCGGAAGATCCCCCAGCGCTCGTTCAAGCAGGCCACGGCCTTCTACGAGAGCTCCTGGGTGTACTTCCTGAAGGGCGACTACACCCGCGCGCTCGGCACCTTCCACACGCTCGAGTCGCCGTACTTCTCCCACTACTTCTACCCCGAAGTGTGGATCCTCGAAGCGACGGCGTACCTCAACCTCTGCCACTTCGACCGGACCAACCTCGCGCTCAAGCGTTTCGAGGAAGAAGTCCTGCCGCTCATCACCCCGCTCGAGGCCTTCCTCCAGAAGACCCAGCGGCCTGAGGACTTCTACGCGGCGCTCGTCTCGACGCTCGCGGGCAAGAAGGTCTACGAGCTGCCCGAGAAGCTGACGAGCTCGGTTCTTGCGAATGTCGAGTTCTACAACCTCTATCGCACCATCAAGCAGATTGAGGCCGAGCAGGCGCGTATCGACAAGGAGGGCGGCGCCCTCGAGCAGTACGGGACCGACCTGCGCGACCGCCTGATGCAGCTTCGGCGCGACCGCGTCCGCGAGGTCGGCCTGACCATTCGCCTCATCCTCGGCGAGACCCTCCAGGAGCTGCAGAAGTTCCGCACCAAGTATGTCGAGCTCGGCATCGACATGGAGGACATCCGTATCGATGAGGCCGACCGTCGTCAGCGCCGAATCGACGAAGGCCTGACGGATGAGAAGGCGCAGGCCACCGGTGGCGGCAGCTCTGCCATCATCGGCTCGGACACCTGGCGCTGGCCCTTCGAGAACGAGTTCTGGGCCGACGAGATCGGGAGCTATCGCTCCATGATCAAGGACCAGTGCGTCCGCGAAGCCTCGGAATAGAAATAACTTTCCCAATGCTACGCGTCCTGGTCGTCGTCTTTGCGGGCGACCAGAAGCGTGACATCGGCGGCCTGAGTTGACATGAGAGCCGATGCTCGCGGCAGCGAGTCGAAGCCCATTGTTGGAGATGACCTGATGCGAGTGCCTTCGACCTTCTCCTTCGCCAGCTCGTGGCGTGCGCCACTCACGCTGGTCCTGGCTGTCGGGTTCATCAGCTCCGCCTCTGCGGCCGAGCCTGAGCCCGCGCCTGGCGACACGACCAAACCTCTCGCCGGCAAGGGGGCCTTCTCCGCTGACCGCTTCGAGAACTCGCTCTGGACGCCCGAGAAGCGCAAGACCGAGCTCGCCAAGAGCGAGGCGCGTAAGCGTAAGATCGACAACCTCCTGTCGCTCGTGAAGGACCCGACCTACACGAACAAGGCGGACGCCCTCTTCCGCCTCGCCGAGACCCATTGGGAGGAGTCGAAGTTCCTCTATTTCATGGAGCGCGAGAAGTTCGAAGCGGCGCTCGCTTGCTTCGAGCAGCAGCGCTGCGCGGAGGAGCCCAAGGAGCCCGTCGAGGACCAGTCGACGGCCATCGACTATTACCGCCAGGTGCTGCGCGCGCAGCCCGACTACGAGCGGCTCGACCAGGTGACCTACTTCCTAGGGCGCGCCTCCATCGAGTCGGGCAAGTCGAAGTCGGACCGCCAGCTGCAGCTCGATGGCGAGAAGTACCTGAAGGACGTCGTCACCAAGTACCAGAAGAGCAACTTCGTGCCCGAGGCGCACCTGACGCTCGCCGAGTACTACTTCGAGAAGGACTCGCTCTTCTACGCGAAGACCAACTACGAGGCGATCATCCAGAAGTTCCCGAAGCACGGGATGTTCAACTACGCGCTCTACAAGCTCGGCTGGGTCTACTTCAACCTGGCCGAGTTCGAGAAGACCATCGAGACCTTCCACAAGGTCATCGCGGCCATCAAGGGACGCGAGAACACCGGTCTCATCGAGTTCCGCGAGCAGGCCCTGAACGACCTCATCCAGGCCTACGCCGAAATCGACAACGGCTGGCGCGAAGCACGCCAGTACTTCGTCAAGGAGATCGGCGAGAAGGAGGCCTACTCGAAGCTCGACAAGATGGCCGCGCTGCTCGTCTCGAAGGACAAGGACGAGGAGGCCGTCGACCTCTACAAGCACCTGATCGAGAACGACAAATCGAACCCGAAGATCGCCGAGTACTACGACGCCATCATGGAGGTCCGCCGCAAGATCGCGGACATGCGTGAGACCGAGCAGGAGATCAACGAGATCGTCGAGTTCTTCGACCCGAAGGGCAGCTGGACGACCGCCAACAAGAACGACTCGGCCGCGCGCCAGAAGGCCGACGAGCTCGTCGCTGGCTCGCTCGCCTTCATCTCGACCCAGTACCACAAGGAAGCGCAGGCCTCCGACGAGAAGAAGAAGAAGACCGAGGCGGCCGCGCAGTATGACTCTGCCGCGAAGTACTACGCCAAGTTCCTCGACCGTTACCCGGAGCACCCCGACAGCTACCGCTTCAACTTCTTCTACGCTGAAATCCTCTATGATCGCGCACGCTTCCTCGAGGCCTCGGAGCAGTACGAGAAGACGCTCACCAAGGACCTGAAGGGCGAGTACACCGAAGAGGCAGCGCTCGGCGTGGTCTTCTCGATGGAGCGCGAGCTCTGCAAGACCGGCAAGCGTCAGTGCGCGGCCGACGGCAAAGAAGTCTCCATCACCAAGGTCGAGATCGACGCCGACCTCCGCGGCAAGCAGGACGAGGACATCAAGGAGACCGACCTCGACGTCATGGAGACGCGCATGATCAAGGCGGCCGACCGGTACGTCGAGGTCCTCTCGAGCGCGCTCAAGGATCCGGAGTTCAAGAAGAAGTTCCCGGACCGCGGCCAGAAGATCCCGAACATGATGTACGTCGCGGCCGAGACCTTCCACCGCCACGGCAAGTTCCGTGAGGCCGTGACTCGCCTGCAGGTCATCTTCGACCTCTTCCCCACACACGAGATGGCGTCCTACGCCGTCAACCTCATCATCGACGCGTACAAGCGCCTCAAGAACTGGGTGCAGATCGAGAAGTGGGCGCGCGACGTCATCGAGAAGAAGAACTTCACCACCCGCAAGCGTGAGGAGTGGGAGCAGATCATCGCCATCTCGAAGACCGAGAACGCGCGTGACCTGACCATCCAGCGCCGCTACGACGAAGCCGTGAAGGTCCAGGAGGAGATCGTCGAGGAGTTCGGTCGCAAGAACAAGGAGGTCGCGTCGACGGCTCTCTTCAACATCGGCGCCATCCACGAGGTCGCTCGCCGCTTCCCGCAGGCCGTGACGGCCTACGAGGACGTCATCAAGCGCTACAAGGACATGGCGGTCGCCGTGCAGGCGCAGGCCGCCATCGGCATCCTCTACGAGTCGCAGACCGAGTTCGCCAAGGCGGCCGAGGCCTTCGTCGGGATGCAGCAGTTCAAGAGCAGCTTCCGCAACAACGAGGCGGTCGCCCGTCGCGCCGCCGACGCCTATCGCGACGCCGGTCTGCTCTACAAGGCGCTCGAGGAGTTCGACAAGGCGTTCGAGGTCTTCGAGAACTACGCGAAGCTCTACCCGACCAGGCCAGACGTGCCGGACGTCGCGTTCGAGGGTGGCATCACGCTCGAGCTGAAGGACACTCCCGAAGCCTACGAGAAGGCCGCCAAGCACTACGAGAAGATCTCCAAGGCCTACGGTCGCAAGAACAAGGAATACGAGCTCCGCGCGACCGCCGCGGCCGGCCTCGCTTACAAGAAGGCCGACAAGCTCAAGAACCGTAAGAAGGTCGAAGGCCACTTCCGCGCCGCTCTCAAGAGCTGGGACGCCATGATGAAGGGCGTGGAGAAGGGCGGCGCCGAGCCGGAGGCCGCCACCAAGTACTTCGCCGCGCTCGCGACCTTCGAGTCGGCCGAGTACCTCTACGACGACTACGCGGCCAAGAAGGTCGAGGCGCTTAGCAAGTCCGGTGCCTTCGACATGGGTCTCCTCAAGCGGACCCTCGTCGCCAAGGCCGAGGGGCTGCGCGACGCCGAGAAGGGCTTCGACAAGGTGCTCGCCTTTAAGGACAAGGGCATGGCGGCAGCGGCGGCCTTCCGCCTCGGTCAGGTCCTCTACGAGTTCGCCGACAACCTGCGCAACGCCCCTCCCCCGCCGGGCCTTTCCGAAGAACAGGTCGACGAGTACCGCTTCACCCTCGAGGAGCTCTACGCCCCCGTCGAAGAGCGGGCCCTCGCGGCCTTCACCCTGGCGCTCAAGCAGGCCGTCAAGGACGGCGTGTACAACAAGTGGTCGCGCCTCTCGGCGGTCTACGCCGCCAAGGTCAATAAGGACGAGTTCCCCATCGCCGAGTTCGCGGTGCAGCCCGACAAGACGCGTGACACCGTGCTCTCGACGAGCTTCATCAAGATGGTCCGCCGCGGATCGATCGTCGTCGACTATCTGAACCAGACGTCGACCGACACCAAGAAGGCTGAGGACGACAAGGCGCCCGAGGACGGCAAGAAGCCCGAGGACGACAAGAAGGAGGTGAAGTGATGAGGACTTTCTATCTGACGACCATCAAGGGTGTTCGTGGTGTCGTCCTCTCGGGCCTGCTCGCCTTTGCCGCCTGTGGTTCCTCTGGCGGCCAGGTCCGCGGTGAGACCGGCGGCGGCGAGACGAACAACGGTGGTGGTGAAGGTGACCAGCAGGCCGGCTTCGACGACTCCGACTTCACGCGGCGCGATGTCACCGAGGTCAAGGCGCCTGTCTATCTCGAGGGCATCGCCCCCGAGGCGCAGGACGCTTTCCGTGACGGCGTGCGGATGGTGTCGCTGGCGAAGCCCGACCTGAAGGGCGCAGAGAAGAAGTTCAAGACCGCGGCCGAAAAGGCGCCGGACTTCCTCGAAGCCTTCTTCAACTGGGGCCAGACCCTGGAACGCCAGGGACGTGGGGACGAAGCGCTCACGGTGTACCAGAAGGCGCTCGACCAGAACCCTGGCGACCCGACGGCGACGGCGTACATCGCAAAGATCTACCTCGGCAAGTCGCGCTCGTCGCGCTTCCTTGGGCAGGCGGCCGAAGCGGACAGCTGGACGGCGAAGGCCAAGGACCTGCTGGAAGAGCTCGTCCGTAAGGACCCGACCAACGTCCAGGTCAACAACGCGATGGCGCTCTACCACCTGATGAAGGACGACGTGGACACGGCCGAGCGCTACGTACAAGAGGTGCTCTACGTCGAGCCCTCGAACGTGACCGGCCTCAACACACGCGGTCTCATCAACTTGAAGCGGGGTAAGCTCCTGCTCGCGAAGTGGATCTTCGAGAACAAGGTGCTGCGTGAGGACCCGTCCTCGACCGAGGCTCACACGAACCTCGGCTACACCTACATCAAGCTCGACCAGCGCCCGCTCGCGATGCGCCACTTCCAGGAAGCGCTCGAGAACGACCCCGAGAACATGGAGGTCCGCATGAACATCGCGGCCATGTTGCTCGAGCACCTCGACTACGCTGGGGCGCACGGCCACTACCAGAAGGTGCTGGAGTCGCAGCCGAACAACAACGAGGCGAAGCTCGGTCGTTGTGACGCGATGTTCGGGCTCGGCGGTACGGCCGAGGACAAGCCCAAGCAGTTCACCTCGGCGCTCAACTGCTATGACGCCTTCGTAAAGGACCGTCCCGAGCGCGCGGACCTCCTGAAGCGAATCGCCGACACCTACCAGAACAAGCTGCAGAACCTCGAGAAGGCCGTCGAGTACTACGAGCTGTACGGCAAGAAGGCGAAGCTCGATGCGGCCGAGGCGGACAAGAACCAGAAGATCATCTTCGTTCTGAAGGACATCATCTCGAAGGGTGGTCTCAAGGCCCTCGAAGAGCCCCTCCCCGAGGAGCCCGCGCCCGACGCTCCCGCTCCAGAGGCACCAGCTCCCGAGGCACCGGCCCCAACGCCCTGACGGTCCGCGCGGAATGTCCGTGACCACCGGCCACCTTGGACCCCATATTCGGGTCGAGCCGAGGCTGGCCGACAAGAACCCGACCTCCCATCCCAAAGCGGAGACACGATGAAGAAGCTCGCAACCCTGACCCTGCTCCTCGCCATGAGCCTCGGCGCCACGTCGGCCATGGCCGCGGAACCGAAGTCGAAGTTCTACGACTTCTCGGACCAGCTCATCGACGGTGAGATCCGCAAGCCGACGACGCTGTACTCGAACGTCCGCCAGGAGGCGAAGTTCAGCCGCATGCTGAGCCTCAAGAAGGAGCTTTTGCCCTTTATCTTCCAGGCGCGTAAGGAACGCGTCTTCAAGTGACGCGGCTGCGACGCCCGGGGCCGGCGTTGCTTCGCTCGGTCATTTGGACCCCCTCGCTCGCTTCGCTCGCCTCCCCTCTGACCGCCTTGGCGGTCGAGGGGACCAGTATCTGACTTAGCCCACGGGTTTCCGTCCTCGCGGGGAAACCCACGGTCACTTCAGTCGTGCAGCGTACTCGAGTACGCCTCCTCCCTTCCTGCGCTCGCGCCTTGGCCGCGGGCGTCTCGCTTGCGAATCAGGTTGGTTTGACACAGCCAATCCTTCCGGTCTTCGCCTTGGTTGCCGAAGCCTGACCCACTGAACACCCGTTGCCTGAACCCCCGTACAGGGGTATATGGGCAACATGGTGTTCCAACGCTCGACACTCGACGATGTCCTCGACCGACTCCTCCGCGGCACCCTGCTTCCGGGGGAGGTCACCGGGCACCACGTCACCCAGCTCGCCGAAGCCACCTTCGGCTCGTTCCCCGAGGACCTGGCACCGCCGCTGCGCGAGGCCCTAGCGCGTCGTGGCATCGGGTCGCCGTATGCCCATCAGGCACGTGCGATTGAGCTCCTGAGGTCGGGCAAGAACGTCGTGCTCGCGACGCCGACGGCCTCGGGCAAGACGCTGTGCTTCAATGTGCCGGTGCTCGAGTCGATCCTCGCCGCCCCCGACACCCGCGCGCTCTACCTGTTTCCGACCAAGAGCCTCGCCCAGGACCAGTACACGAGCCTGCACGCGCTCATCACCGAGCTTGCGAGCTGCGCCCCGCCCGGCACCGACCCACCGTCCATCCGCACGTACACGTTCGATGGCGACACCCCGAACGATGCAAGGCGAGCGGTGCGCGACCACGGCCACATCGTCATCACCAACCCCGACATGCTGCACGCGGCGGTGCTGCCCCAACACGCCAAGTGGTCGAAGTTATTCGAAAACCTGCGCTGGATCGTCATCGACGAGCTGCACACCTATCGTGGGGTCTTCGGCAGCCACGTGGCTCACCTGCTGCGGCGCCTCATCCGAATCGCAAAGTTCCATGGCAGCTCGCCTCGCATCGTCGCCTGCAGCGCGACCATCGCGAACCCGGTCGAGCTGGCCGAGAGCCTCATCGGGCTCCCCTTCGAGCTGGTCGACGAGAGCACAGGGCCCCGCGGCGAGCGACACCTCGTCACCTACAACCCACCGGTCGTGAATCGTGAGCTGCAGATCCGACAGGGGGTCGTGCGGGCAGCGGTCGAGGCCGCCTTCGCTCTGCTCGCGGCGCGGGTGCCGACCATCGTATTCGCGGGGAGCCGACTCCACGTCGAGCTCATCCTCAAATATCTGCGCGAACGCCTGGTGGCCGAACACATGGACCCCGACCTGGTCCAGGGCTACCGCGGCGGCTACCTGCCGCTGCATCGGCGACGCATCGAAGCCGGCCTGCGCGAGGGCAGAGTGCGTTGCGTCGTGTCGACCAACGCGCTCGAGATGGGCATCGACATCGGCAGCCTCCAGGCGTGTGTGGTCGCCGGTTATCCCGGCTCCATCGCGAGCTTTCGGCAGCAGGCGGGGCGCGCCGGGCGCCGCATGGACACTTCGCTCGTCATCTACGTCGCGAGCTCGGCCTCCCTGGACCAGTACCTGGTGAACCGATCCGAGCTGCTCGTCGGCGCCAGCCCCGAGACGGCGCGTATCAACCCGAAGAACCTCTTCGTGCTCGTGGACCACACCAAGTGCGCGGCCTTCGAGCTGCCCTTCCACGAGCAGGAGGCGTTCTCCGTCCTCGAGGCAACCGAGACCGAGGATGTGCTCAACTACCTGCAGAGCCATCAGGTCCTGCACAAGGCCGGCACCCGCTGGCACTGGACGGAGCGCCAGTTTCCGGCCAACCACGTCAACCTGCGCGGCGTCCCCGAGGAGAACTTCATCGTCATCGATCTCGTCAACGACAAGGTCCTGGCCGAGGTCGACTTCCGCAGCGCGCACACGACCCTGCACACACACGCGATCTATCACGTCGACGCGCGGCATTATCAGGTCGAGCGCCTCGACTACGACGACCACAAAGCGTTCGTCCGTAAGGTCGACCCGGACTACTACACGACCGCCATGACCTACACGCGGGTCACCATCCTGCAGGAGGACGAGCACCGCGTTGCAAGCGGGGCCCACAGTGCCATGGCCCTCTTCCACGGCGAGGTGCTGGTCGCGCGTAAGTTCGTCGGGTTCAAGAAGGTCCGTTTCCACACGAACGAGGTCATCGGCTACGGCGAAATCCACCTGCCCGACCTCGAGATGCACACGACGGGTTGTTGGGTCCCCTTCCCCCGCGAGGTGCTCGCCACCCTGCCCTTCGACCGCGACACTATCGTCGATGGCCTCGAGACGGTCGCCCATGCGCTGCGCACGGTCGCTTGCACGCGCATGATGTGTGCCGAGCGTGACCTCGAACGCGCGGTCGGTGAGACGGTGCGGCCCGACGCCGACCCAACCCTCGCCTCGGCAACCACCCCACCCATGCTATCCGCCGCGCACTCCCAGAGCTTCGATCCGACCATCTTCCTCTACGACGCATTGCCCGGTGGGACCGGCCTGGCACCCGAGGTCTTTGCGTCGTTCTCCTCGGTCGTCGTGGCGGCGCGCGCGCTCCTGCACGAGTGTCGCTGCGAGTCCGGCTGCCCCGCTTGCAGCGGCCCCCTGCCTCGCTTCGCCAGTGGTCTCAAGCGTGCGGCTCTGCACCTCATGGCCCTGCTCGAGCAGGCCTTCCCCATCACCTCCCCGATGCTCAAGCGTGCAACTGTTTCACCGCCGACTCAAATGACCGACCCTCTCGCACTCCCCCACACGACCACGGTGCAAAATGCGCCTGGGTGACCGCCTGCGACGAACCCTCGACGGCCCCGGCCCCGCTGGCGTGCCGCTCTCCGTCGCGGCCGCACCGGTGCAGGCCACCCTGGCCCTTACGGCCGTCGGCGAAGAAGTCGTCGGCCAGGCTCCGGTCACCTCCAGCTCACTCGTCGAGGCACTCACACGCCTCTCGAAGTCGACTCCGACGATGGTTGGCCACCACTCCACAAACACGCGTCGCGCCTCGCGCAACGTCACTCCCGACCCCGCGGAATCGCACCCACTCTTCGCACTACGAACGGAGCCCCCACCCTCGTTGGACGAAGCCCTTCCGGGCGCCGCCATCAAGAGCCGGTCGGCTGGGACCACCTGGGTCGCGACCACACGGCACGCGTTGTCGGACCCTCACGGCGCGCGCCCGCTCATCGGTGAGGCGACGACCTTCACCCATCTCGAAGACCTCGTCGGCGACGCCCGCCTGCGCGGCTTCGACCCGCGCCAGGCGCTTTACCTCGACATCGAAGCGACCGGCCTCGAACACGGCGCGGGCACCTTGGCCTTCATGATCGGCCTTGGTTATCTCGATGGCGATGATGCGGTTGTGACCCAGCTCGTCCTGCGGGAACCGGACGAGGAACGCGCCCAGCTCGAGCTCCTCTGGGACCTGCTCGACGCCTTTCCCTACCTCGTCTCGTTCAACGGCAAGAGCTTCGACCTCAGCGTCCTGCAAAACCGCCTCGTCCTCAATCGTTTCTGCTCCCCCAAAGAGTCCGAGCTCAAGCTGCGCCCACACCTCGACCTGCTGCACCTGGGCAAGAACCTCTATCGCGGCGCGTTCACCGACACGCGCCTGCAGACCCTCGAACGGAAGCTGCTCGGCTTCGCCCGCACAGACGATATGCCCGGCTCACTGGCGCCAAGCTGCTGGTTCCATTGGCTGCGCGAGGCCGACCCCCGCCCACTCGCCGCCATCGCCGAGCACAACCGCTGGGACGTCTTGTCCATGGTCGCGCTCGCCAGTGTGTTGGCCGAGGTCAGCCGCCCAATCGGCGACTCATCGCGACCGTCCGCCGTCTGGCTCAACCTCGCCAACACCTACGCCCGCCGCCGCCAGCCACACCATGGCCTGGCGGTGCTCGCCGAGGCACCGCTGCTCCTCGACCCGGCACAGGTCGCGGCATCTTTGCTCCTCGAATCCACACTGGCCCGCCGAGCCGGCGATGACGCACGCACCTGTCGCGCCCTCGAGCGCCTCCTCGAACGCGACCCGGAAGACGCCCTCACGCTCGAGCGTGCCCTCGCTCGCGCCAGAAAACGACTGGTCCG
This sequence comes from uncultured Myxococcia bacterium, assembly GCA_942493285.1. Taxonomy (GTDB): domain Bacteria; phylum Myxococcota_A; class UBA9042; order PHBI01; family PHBI01; genus WYBB01. The sequence goes on along the minus strand of OW818691.1, from coordinate 798,975 downwards.
CGCCCGCACCGCACCGCCGCCCAAGCCTGATTCTGCGCGACCACCAGCGCCACACCCGGGCCTTTCGGCTGCGTGATCTGCAGAGTCGACGCACCGACCTCGCGCGCGCATCGACCCGTCACGTCTTGCCTCCAGCCAACGCTGGCTTATCATCCACCGGCCCAATCGCTGCGACGCCCCCTTCGCGGGGCCGCTTCGCCCCGAGCCTCGCTGGACCTCGACCCGCCAGGTCGACTGGGTTCAACAGGGGCACCTCGATGCCAGGAGTAGTGCGATGAACGACCAGACGCCCCCCGCCGAACCAAAGCCGGACAACAACCTCCTCCCGGTCGTCGTCGCTCCCCCGGTCGAGTCGCCGACCACGACCCTCGCTACACTCGCTCTCCCCGCGCCGACGCCGCGCCGCATCGTCGCCCTGACGGAGGCCGGGGTTCCGCTCTCGCGCGCCTACGCCCGCATCGTCCAGGCCCTGCGCGACGCCGGCTCCGAGGTCCTGCCGCTGGCCGTGCCGCGACAGGCCGACACGAAGTCGCCCGACATGCCGACCATTACCGAGCTCAAGCGCGGCATCACCAGCTTCGCCAAGGACATCGTGCGGGGCCTTCGCGGCGGTAGCTCCACGCCCGAGGAACCCTGGCTCGCGTCTCAGCTTCGCGCTGTCGAAGGCAAGGTCGACGCGGTGCTGGCCATCGACCCCGAGGTCGGGCGCCTCGCCTTCCCGATCTGCGAGCGGGTATGGCCCAACGTGATGCGGGTCGGCCTCGACGCCGACTACCACCTCGACCCCGAGTGGAAGGCGGTCGACCTCGACGCCATCGTGACCGCCCACCCGGCGCTCGGTGGTGACCTGCCACAGGTCCGCGACGGACGCGCCCGTGTGTACATCGGTGGCCCTGTCACGGCCCCTTCGGAGAGCCCGGCACGCCGCCTCGACGACAACCTGCCGCAGGTCGTCGTATCGTTCGCACGCCTCGATCCCGGCGACGTCGACCCGCTCCTGTTCCAGCTCTCGCTCGCGCGCCCGGAGCGCTTCTCGCTCCTCTTCCTGCCGGCCCACCGCCCCGGCGTCGACGAGCTCGTCCGAGCCCGCGCGGGCAATTACGGCTTACGCGGCAAACGTCCCAAAGCCGAGGGCGACCTCGAGCCGTGGATCTACGGCGCCTCGGTGCTCATGGGGCTCCCGAGTCCGGCCGAGCTCGCCATGGCCGCGACCGCCCAGGTCCCGGTCCTCCTCATCGGCCAGTCCTCGGCGCTCGAAGACGGCGACCGCTTCCTGCTGCAGCACGGGGCCGTGCTCTCCGACGTGCCCATCACCATCGCCGTCCAACTCGAGAGCCTGTTGCCCGAAGGCAACCAGCGCGAGCCAGCGCGCGAGCGGATGAAGGACCTCGGGGTCTCTGGCCCAGCGGGCGCCGCCCAGGCCACGCTCGCAGCCATCAAGCAGGGGCGGTCCGTTCCGACTCCCCAAGCAACGACTCCCCAATCGACTTCCGATAGTGATCTCGAGGACATCGGTGACCCGATCCCGACGGCCGCCGGCGCCTATTCCGGCGCTCCACCAGCCGACCTGCCGCTGGCACTCCGCCGCGCCTACCTCAAAGAGATCATCCTCCAGAACCACACCGTCGAGCGTAATCTCGCCCGCGCCAAGAGCGGTCTCGAGACCTGGCAACGCCGCGTTCGCCTTGCCCGCACTGCCAACGACAACTCGCTCGCCGACCAGGCCGTGCCACGCGTCGAAGGCCTGCTCAAGGTCATCGACCAGCTCGAGCGTGAGCTACGCGATATACACGGCCTGCGTGAACGCTTCGCCGCACCGGGCCCGCTGAGTGCTGCCGACCGCGCCGCGGCCGGTCGTTTCCTCAGCCCGAGCACCGCCGCCAGCCTCGACCGGGGCGATGCACCCGAGAGTGCCTTCACCCGCCTCGAGCTCGACGACGCCCTCGCGGCCCTGAAACGCAAGATCGACGGGCGCTGAGCCAAGACCCCGCGCGAGTCCATCTAGGACACGGCAGCCCGACCAGCACCCGCGGTTGTGGTGAGCACAACTCCAATGCACCTGGCTCGGCGAACGGCAGCCTTGCGCCCGACCTGGACAAGGTAGGGGCAAGGCTTGCCTCGCCCTCGAGACGAATGCGTCTCCAACGTGGCCGGGCGCCCGCCACCAACTTTGCGACCGGCCTTCCATAGAGCGGGGGCGCGCTTGACCCTTGGTGCCGGGGTCGCTAGGTTCCGCCTCCGCTCCGGCAAGAGACCTCGACGCGTGACCCGAAACATCTTCAAGCTCCTGATCGGCCTTCTGATCGGAGCCTTCTTCGTATGGCTCTCCGCCAAGGACTGGCCGCTGTCCGAGCTCTCGGGCGACACGACGCTCTCAGGGTCGCTGCTCACCGTCGGCCCGCTCGCGACCGGCTGGTCACTCGACCTGCTCTGGCTCCTGCCCTACTTCGGAATCCTCAGCCTCATCCACGTCCTACGCGTCATTCGCTGGAAGCCGCTGCTGGACCCCATCGTGAAGCTCGACTTTGCGACCCACAACCGTATCGGCGCCGTTGGCTTCATGGCCATGTTCCTGTTTCCGCTGCGCCTGGGCGAGCTGGTCCGCCCCCACCTCGTCAAGCACGCCACCCAGCACACCGACACCCCGGTCCGCCGCAGCGAGGTGCTCGCCACCGTCGTCGTCGAACGTGTCATCGATGGGCTTGTGGTCTCGCTCATGCTCTTCGGTGTCCTCTTCCTCCTCCCGGGTGAGGGACCCGCCGCCTCCAGGCTCGCGCTCGGCGCCTATGCTGCGCTCGCCGTGTTTGCAGGCGCGGCCCTCCTGTTGATTGGCGCCCGCTGGCAGAACGCGCTCACGCGCCGCTTCGTGGCACTCACCGCAGGCCTCGTCTCGAAGCGCCTCGCAGCCGGCATCGACCGTATCCTCGGCGACTTCCTGCGCGGCCTTTCTTCGCTCTCTTCGGCAGGCCCCTTCGTCCTCTTCGTCGCCATCACCCTGCTCTACTGGATGCTCAACGGGCTAGGTGTCTGGTGTATGCTGCAGGCCTTCGCGATCCCCATCGATATGGTCGGCGCCTACGCCATGATGGCCTGCGTGGTGGTCGGCATGATGATCCCCAACAGCCCCGGCAATGTCGGCAGCTTCTGGTACTTCCTTTGCCTCCCGGTGCCGCTCTACGGCTTGAGCGACGCCATGCCGCGGGTCATCGCATTTGGCATCGCCGTGTGGCTCATGCAGCTCGTACAGCAATCGCTCTTTGGCCTGTGGTTCATCGCGCGTAAGAAGATCTCGTGGCGCGGTGTCATGGAAGCGACCCAGGACGAAGCCGCAGTCACCTCCGCCGAGACCCGCCCCGTCGCCCCCTGAGGCCCCACCCATGCGACTCGCCCACCTCTCGGATGTCCACGTCAACGACCTGACGAACGTCAGGTGGACCCGCTTCCTCAACAAGCGCCTGACGGGTCTCGTCAACCTCGTCGGTCACCGCAAACACGCCCACCCACGCCACATGCTCGAGGCCGCCGTCGCCTCGATCGCTGACGACCCGACCATCGACCACGTCGTCGTCACGGGCGACCTCACCAACCTCGCCCTCGAGTCCGAGATGACGGCCGCCCACCAGATCCTGGCACCACTGTCCCACAAGCTCTCGGTGATCCCGGGCAACCACGACGTCTACACACGCGGGGCCGAGCGCTCCCGCCGCTTCGAGCAGATCTTCGGCGACTGGATGTTCGGCGCGTCCGAACCGGAGTACCCCTGGTACAAACGACTCGCGTCGACCTCGCCGACGAGCCCCGTGATCCACCTGCTCGGCTTCTGCTCGGCCGTCGCCCGCCCCTGGTTCATGGCCACTGGCGTCGTCTCACGCGCCCAGCTCGACCGACTCGGGACCCTCGCCCAATCATCGGGTTTCACCGACCCGTCCGCCTTTCGCCTGGCACTCGTCCACCACAACCTCCACGCGCGGGGCTGGCGCAAAGACGCGATGCACGGCCTGACCAACCGCGACGAGCTCCTCGACGCCTTGTACCAGGCCAAGGTCGGCCTGCTGTTGCATGGCCACACCCACTTCGCGCATCGCAAGACGCTGCGCGGCGTCGAGGTCGTCGGCTGCGGCTCGACCACCTGGGCAAGCTCGAACCCTGCTCACCTCGGGCGCTACAACGTCTACACGTTCGCAAAACAAGCGGACGTGGCTACGCTGGCCCAAACCGACGTTGTCCGCTTCGACGCCGACGCTCGGCGATTCATCGCCCCGGCCGCGCCCACCGCCTGACGTGCAGCCACGGCCGCCCCTGATAGACGTGGTCGACGCGGTCGGCAGTACCAGCGAACGCTCGAGAACAAGCGCTGTGCTTCACCGACCACGAACCAAGCACGAACGAAGAACCCAACCGTAGTCGGGCTCTTCATCCACACGCGCTCGGCTACAACGATGGCGAGCCAAGCACGAACGAAGACCCCAACCGGAGTCGGGCTCTTCATTCACACGCGCTCGGCTACAACGATGGCGAGCCAAGCACGAACGAAGACCCCAACCGGAGTCGGGCTCTTCATTCACACGCGCTCGGCTACAACGACGGCGAGCCAAGCACGAACGAAGACCCCAACCGGAGTCGGGCTTCTCATCAACAGGCGCTCAGCCATACCGACCGCGGCCCCAGCACCAACGAAGAACCCGACCGTAGTCGGGCTCTTCATTTCATGTGCGGATCCACTGGCGACTCGTAAGTCGCGCTTGGTCTTCTCGACACGACACAAGCAGCCCGATCAAGTCAGACCACCCGTGATTCGAATCTTCAGACCGGAACCTGGCGACGCTGCGCCTTACGGAGGCGGCGCTCGGCCTCGCGCTGCTTACGCTTCTGGCGCTCCGAGGGCTTCTCGTAGAAGCGGCGCTTCTTGAGCTCTTTGTAGATGCCTTCGTTGGCCATCTTGCGCTTGAGCTGGTTGATCGCGCGGTTGATGTTGTCACCCTCGACCTTGACCTCCATGGGTCGCGAGTCGCCGCCCTTCTCGGGGCGCGGGCCTTGCTGCATTCCGTCGTGGCGGCCCATTCCGTCCTGCTGACGGCCCATGCCGTCCTGCTGGCGGCCCATGCCGTCCTGCTGGCGGCCCATCCCGTCCTGCTGGCGGGGCATTCCATCGTTCTGGCGGATCGTCGTCTCCATAACCTCTCTCATCCGGTTCGGTCCCTGAGGGCGGCGTAAGGTAGACAAGCACCCTCTCGCTGTCAACGACGAGTTGCACTCCGACCACCCCCATCCGTGTCGAAAAACTTGCGGCCCGCCAAAGCTCGCCGAGGATTGCCCCGTGACGACCCAGCTCGCGGATTGGCTCGAAGCCTATTTAGCCAGGACCCGGGAGCTCGCGACGGTCTGTTTCGCCGTCGTCCCTCTCGTCCTGATCTACGGGCTTGGCCTGACACTCGCGGCTCCGTGGGCGCGCTCCGGCGTGGACCTCATCTCGGGTCGCCTCCTGACCGAGCTGTCGACCACGACCTACATCGCGATCCAGTGCGCCATCGCCGTCGCCCTTATCGCGCTGGCCATCGATCGGCGGCAGCGCACCGTGCGCGAACACCTGCGTTGGACGCTGCCCTCCATCGTCGAGGCCTGCCTCTGGGGCCTGACACTCGGCGGCATCGTGCTGGCCCTCATGGACGAGGTGCGCCTCCTCAGCACGTCCACCACAGGCATGACCGAGCCTGCGATAAGCCTCATGGACCGCTTCGTGATCTCGGCCGGCGCTGGCCTCCACGAAGAGCTCCTCTTCCGAGCGATCGCCGTCCCGCTGATCTCGGCTCTCTTGAGCCGCGCCATCGGAGTCCCGAAGTCGGCCGCCGCAGTCGGGGCCGTCATCATCTCATCGCTTGCGTTCTCGAGCGCCCACCACCTGGCAGGCGAGCCCTTCTCGGCCTTCGTCTTCAGCTATCGACTCGTGGCCGGCTTCGTCTTCGCGGCACTCTTCTTGTGGCGCGGCTTCGCCATCACGGCCTGGGCCCACGCCGCCTACGACTTCAGCGTGATCTGAATCGCCTGGCCAGCAAGAGCCCAAACCCGAAGATCGCGAGCCCGCTCATCGGACCGCCGCCGCACCCACTCGAGCTGCTCCCGGCGTTACCGCCCTGGGTCGGATCGAGCACACACGCCCCAGCATAGGCGCTCCAGATCTGGCCCGTCGGACACGTCTCCGGCTGGGGCCCCGGCTGGTCGTTGTCGGGCGTCGTGACCGGTCGCGCATCACACTGGTTCGTCTCGGCATTACACACCGTATTGGGCCCGCAATAGCCGCACACCCGACCGCACCCGTCGTCGCCGCACTGCTTGCCTTCGCAGCCGCAGCTCGACACACATGCCCCTGCCTCGTCACACGCCTCACCGGTGGAACACGTCCCGCAGCTCCCGCCGCAGCCGTCGTCGCCACACACCTTGCCAGCACAGCTCGGGGTGCACTCGCTCACACACGCGCCAGTGCTGCAGCTCTGCCCGTTCGGACAGGTCCCGCAGCTCCCGCCGCAGCCGTCATCGCCACACGCTTTGCCAGAACAGCTCGGCACACACTGAGCCGCACACTGCCCCTGCGCGTTGCAGCTCTGCCCGGACAGACATTGACCACACACCCCACCGCACCCGTCGGTCCCGCACTGGCGCCCGCTGCACTGCGGCGTGCAGCTCGCCGCGCACTGGCCGGTGGTCGTATTGCAGCTCTGCCCGGACAGGCATTGACCACACACCCCACCGCACCCGTCGGGCCCACACTGGCGCCCGCTGCACTGCGGCGTGCAGCTCGAGATGCACTGTCCACTCGTCGTGTTGCAGCTTTGCCCGGAAAGACACTGCCCACACACCCCACCACATCCGTCGGCCCCACACTGGCGGCCGTTGCACTGCGGCGTGCAGCTCGAGATGCACTGCCCCGAGGACGTGTTGCAGCTCTGCCCGGACAGGCACTGACCACACACGCCACCACACCCGTCCGCCCCGCACTGGCGCCCGCTGCACTGCGGCGTGCAACCGCCCCCACACATCCGCGGATTGGCGCCGGTCGGGTCGGCGCTGGCCGTCGATGCGCAGTTGTAATAGCCGTCGCCGTTCTGCCAGCCGCACTGTGTCGCAGGCCCGTTGCAGCTGCCGCAGCCCCCACAGTCGATGACCGCATAGTCCACACAGAGATCATCCCAGAAGCCAGGGTCTCCGAAGAACGGGTCCGGGGCGCCACAACAGAAGTCGTCGATGGCGCACACACACTCCATGACGGTGTTGTCACAACACCCGGGCGACGCCGACTGGCTACAACACGAGTTCTGCGGCGCATCGAAGTTCTCCGCGCAATTGATCTCGCAACGCGCGGTCCCCTCGCACCAGGTCACGCGCTGACCGTTGCAGCATCCCTCGTACCCGAGCCCGTCGGTGCACGAGCCGATGTACGTCCCTTGCGAACACTGCGCCTGGGCCTCGCGTTCACCAACAGCGACGAACAGCAGGGCGGCCGCCACCACGGCCAGCTGCCGGACCCACGCTCGGCCGAACCATGCGCCGCCGACTCTCCCACCCTCGATGCGTCCCGCGCTCGCCGTGCCCGCCAAAGACATGCCACTCGTGAAGTTGCCTGTGATGCTACCCATGATGTCGTCCCTGCTGCCGTGCACGATTCGCCCCCAGACGAACGGGGGAGGCTACCAGAGCACCCCCAGGAATGGGAGAACCAATCGACATTCCCCGAACGAACGTGTATCGGCGCCCTCACGACGAGCCGCAGGTCCGAAAATGAGCGACGGCCTTCGTGCGTTCACCGCGCCGGAATGACGACCTTGCCCACATCTGCCGACAGCATGACGACCAGAACCCGAAGCCCGCTGCCGGGACTCGACGATGCCCGTCCAAAGGCTCGTTGGAAGCTCGTCCTCCTCCTCATCATCGGCTTCATCGCGCTCTCTCTGCTCGCCCTGGCGGTCGTCGTCCACATCGCCCGCGGTGAAATTCGCACACGTATCACCGAGGCTGCCGCCCGCTTCGGCCTCGAGGTCGAGATCGGCTCGGTCGAGATCCCGATCTTCGGCGGCATCGGGCTCACCGACCTCGCAGTCTATACGACTGTGTCTGCGTCTTCCCCTTCCCCATCCGCCCCTTCCGCCGCATCCACTTCCGCTGATTCGGCCACTTCCCCTAGAACCTCTGACACGTCCCGGGGCACGACCGCTCGCCGACTCGTCGCCAAGCTCGATCATATCGAGACCGACATCACCCTGCTGTCGGCCGCTGGGGGCCAACGCCGCCCCGACCACATCGCCGTATCCGGCGGGCAAGCCACCTTGCGATGGGCCGACGGCCTCGTCGACCTGACCCGCCCACCACCCGCGACGTCTGAGGAAGCCCCTTCGGCGACCACCCCGATGACCGTCGCTGTGTCCGGCCTCGACCTCGTCGTCGAAGCCAGCCAGTCGACGCCGGTGGGCCTGGTCACGGCCCGGACCTTCGCCTTGACGGGGCTCACCCTGGCGCTGTCCCGCGACGCCGACCGCGAGCTCGTCATCGAAACCTCGGGCGCCCTCCTCTCGGCCGGCGCCACGACCCCGGTCACGCTGCGTATCGACACCCGCGCTCAGACCGTGACGTTCGAATCGACAGGGGCCGAGGTCCACTTCGACACCCCACGCGGCGAGCTCGCCATGGCCCTGTCCAACCTCAGCTTCGCTCCGACTGCGGGCCTCGTCGTCACGGATGCGGGTGCGGCCCTCGGTGACGACCGCATCGCTTTCGGCAAGCTCGATGCCCGCTTCGCGCGCACGCTCGCCCTGGGCCTCCCCGACCCGCTCTCGATCACGTCGCTCGAGCTCACCTCGCTCCGCATCGCCCGCCTCGCCGGCTCATCTGCCGAAGCCCGCCCCGACGCCCGCCTCGATGTCGGTAGAACGTCAATCCAATTCGCCCCTTCGGCGCTCCTGCCGACCCCCACTGGTGCGACGTTGTCGGCCATCTCGGGGACCGTGCGTGACCCGATCCGCGGGCAGGTCCAGGTCACCTCGGACGACCTCGAGCTCGGCTTTGCCGACACGAAGGACCTCGCACTCCTCGTTGCACTAGGCCTCAGCGCCTCTCCGCTCGACGCGCTGACCGCGCTCACGATGGCCCGACCGACGATCGACATCCGCTTGGCGTCCTCCGTCTCCGCACTCGCCGGCCCCTCTGATGATGCTGCTCCCAACCCCGAGCCCTCGCCTACCGACGACCCGCCCGCCAACGACCCGCCTCCGATCCTGGGCAACGACGACGACCTGCCCCCGGTCGAGCGCGTCGTCCCCGCCTTTGCCCCCGGCAAGGACTGGCTCGGCGCGCTCCTCGGGTCGGCCGACACCGGGCAGAGCGGCTCGCTGCTCGACCTCATCCCCGAATCACTTCGCACACGCCTGCCGGCCCTCTTGAATCGCCTCGCCGTCCTGAGCCCACGCATCGACGACGCCGCCGTCACCGTCCGCGCATCCGACAACCAGCCCCTCCTCATCCTCGAAGACGCCGGCTTCTCGGCTCGCCGCTCCGAATCGGGCGTCGTCCTCGCGGCCCGCGCCGCCATCCACCGCAAAGCCGCAGTGGGCGCCGACCCCAAGGCTCCGCCCGCCAACACGAACGCCCACACCGAAGCCGCGCGCCTCGACTTCGAGGTCACGATCTCGGACACGCTCGACATCGAGTCGGTCAAGGGTCGCGCCTCGGGCCGCTCACTCGCCAACCAGCTCGCGCGTTTCGTCCGCGGCCTCTCCGTCCAGGACGACGCCGAGGTCGACCTCACGATCAACTACACGCGCCCGGTCGACGAGAACGCGCCTCACCACGTCGAGGGTGTCGTTGCCGTGTCGAACTTCAGCTTCGAGTTCTGGCGCATCTCCGACCGCGAGATCACCGACCTTCAGGCCAAGGCCACCTTCGACGCGTCGATCGATCGGAAATCACACCGCCTGCTATTGAGCCTGCCGCGCATCGAGGTCGGCGAGTCCCACTTCACCGCGTCGCTCGACCTCACCCGCAAGGCCAACTCGCTCCCCCGCTTCGTCGCCACCGTCGAGATGCCCCGCCAGGACTGCGGTGCCGCGGGCCGCTCCATCCCCAAAGCGCTCATCCCGAATCTCTCGACGCTCGAGCTCCGCGGCCAGATGGCCTTCGTCATGTCGCTCGACCTCGACCTCGCCAACCCGCGCAACCTCTCGCTCAAGGTCACCGGCGACACCACGGGCTGCGAGGCGGTCACACTCGGCCCCGGCATCGACCCGACCGAGCTCCGCGGCCCCTACGTCCACCGCCCACGCGAACCCGTGCGTGGTGTCCTCGAGCACATCCGCGTCGGCCCCGGCACCCGCGAGTGGGTCCCCGAACACCGCATCCCGAAGCTCGTCTCCGCGGCTGCCTGGATCACCGAGGACCGCCGCTACTCGGAACACGGCGGCGTCCGTTGGGACCTCGTCCAGACGGCCCTGAAGATGGACCTCGACCACGGGCGCTTCATCTACGGCGGCTCCACAATCACGCAACAACTCGTAAAGAACCTCTACCTCACCCGCGACAAGAACCTCGCCCGCAAGCTCGAAGAGATGATCATCGCGTGGCGCATGGAGCGTGTCCTCACCAAGGAGGAGATCCTCACCCTCTACGTGAACTGCATCGAGTACGGCCCCGACATCTACGGGATCCGCCAGGCCGCCCGCGCCTACTTCGACAAACGTGTCGACGACCTCGACCCGCTCGAGACCGCCTTCATCATGGGCCTGAAGCCCTACCCCAAGGCCGGCTACAACCAGTTCCTCAAGGGCCAGCTCGACATCTGGTGGGTCCGCCGCGTGTCCCACGTCTTGCGCCTCATGGCCAAGTACGAGCCGCTGCTCCTGTCCGCCGAAGAAGCCGAGGCCTTCGATCCGTTCCAGCCGAAGTTCCGCGCAGCCCCGATGGGCGGCGGTGGCGACGCCCCGACCAGCCCACCCGGGGCCCCGACCCCCGACCCCTGAACGCGCACACCAGGCGACCGGGATCTGGTGCACTGGTGTCAGGCTGGTTCTCCCGCTCCTTTGCGCGTATAGAACCCCGATGAACAACGGCCCTCGCGTGTCGCTGCGTCTCGTCTCGCTCGCCCTCCTCGGCTCGAGCCTCCTTTCGCTCGGCTGCCAGGACAGCGGCTGGGGCAATCGTGCCCCCTTCACCGCCGAGCCTGCGCCCGCAACCTGGGTTCGCCCCGTCAAGGTCCCCGACACCCCGCAGGTCACCGCAGCAGCGGCCGCAGCCACCATCGAACGTGTCTGGGGCAAGGAGACCTGGCCATGCACGGGCCACGTCTCGTGCACCCGCACCACCCCCAGCGATGGCACCTTCGGCACAACGGTCGGCGGCTTCGAGTTCCTCGACCCGAGCCGCGTCTCCGAGACCGAAGGTATGTTCATCGCCCTCAACCTCTTCGAGGGCCTCATCAACCCAGCCCGCCGCTCGGGCGACGACTACGAGGCCGGCGTCGCCGAGAGCTGGACCGTCTCCGAAGACAGCCGCGTCTTCACCTTCACTCTCCGCGAGAACGCGCGCTGGTCCAACGGCCGCCAGGTCACCGCCGACGACTTCGTCTACGCCTGGATTCGTAAGCTCGACCCCGCCACGGCCGCCGACGGCGTCGACCCGCTGCTCTACATCGATGGCGCCGAGGACTTCAACCTCGGCAAGAACCGCGACCCGGCCTCGGTCGGTGTGAAGGCGCTGAACCCACGCACGCTCGAGGTCACGCTCCGCTGCTCGGTCCCGTACTGGCCCTCCTACCTGGTCTCGGCCCATTACCTCCCGGTCCCACGTGAAGCCATCGAAGCCCACGGACGCCTCTGGGACCGCCCCGAAAACATCGTGACCAACGGGCCTTACCACCTCGTCGAGCTCAAAGAACGCGACCGCCTCATCATGGTCCGCTCCGAGACCTATTGGGATAAAGACAACGTCCGGCTCCCACGCGTCATCGCCTTCCACGCGGAGACGGAGCCGCAGGCCCTGGCGCTCTATGAAAGCGGCACCGTCCACTGGGCGCGTGGGGCCGTCTCGCCCAACACCGTCGCGGCCGCCATGGATGAAAAGCGCCCCGACTTCTTCATCGACCCGCTCTTGTGCACCTACTACTACCTCTTCCGGGTCGACCAGCCGGCCCTGAACGACGTCCGTGTTCGCCGTGCCCTCGACCTCGCCATCGACAAGGACACCCTCGTCAAACACGTCACCCGCGGCATGCAGCTGCCAGCCGACAGCATCGTGCCGCCCTCTTTTGAGAAGACCCACGGCTACCAGCGTCCGAAGACCGAACAATACGACCCGGACCTGGCCAAGCGCCTGCTCGCCGAGGCCGGCTACCCCAACGCCCAGGGCCTCCCCGAGATCAAGGTCATCTACAACACGATGGAGTCACACAAGGCAGTGGCAGACTTCGTCGGCCGCCAATTGCAAGAGAACCTCGGCATCCAGGTCAAGGTCGAGAACATGGAGTGGAAGAGCCTGCTCCAGCAGCTCCGCACCAAGAAGTTCCAACTCGCCCGGCTCGGCATGTGCAGCAACGACACGCCCATCTCGTTCCTCGAGCAGTTCAAGTCCAACAGCCCCCGCAACGACATGGGCTGGTCCAACCCCGAGTTCGACGCCGCCTTCGAGAAGGCCCGCTGCGGCTCCAACACCCCGGCCGAGTACCTGGCCAACGTCTCACACGCCGAGTCCCTCGTGGTCGAAGGGCGGTCGGTGGCACCGCTCTATTGGTATACACGCCCCTACTTCCTCACGCCCGTGGTCGGCGGCTTCGAGGTCCACGTAGAAGACGAGCACCTCCTGAAGTACTTCTACTTCCGGGACACCCAGACCCCACCGGCCCGCCACCCTATCGGCCCGCCCACCGTCGTCAAAGCGCCGGCCGCTCCTACGACTCCACCGACCACTCCGGCGGCCGACACGCCGCCCACGGACGCACCCCCGACGCCCGCTCCCGACACGATCCAGCCTGCGACCCCCACCGCCGCCCCCGACACGACCCCATAATGGCGACGACGGCGACACCGGCGCCGACGACCAACGGCGCCCCACACCCGGTCGACCCGGCCGCGACCCCGCCCGCAACCACGGCCGATGCGCCCCAACCCGTGTCGCGCCGTTTCCGTTTCGCCCCGACGCCGTCGCGCCCGCTCCACCTCGGCAGCGCGCTCGCCGCCCTCTTCGGCTGGTCCCTCGCCCGCAACGACCGCGCGTCGTTTATCTTGAGAATCGAGGATATCGATCGCACCCGCAGCAAGCCCGAGGTCGAACAAACGCTCCTCGCCGACCTCGCCTGGCTCGGCCTCGACTGGGACGAAGGCCCCGACGTCGGCGGCCCGTTCGCCCCCTACCGCCAGTCCGAACGGCTCCAACTCTACGACGCCGCACTCACAACCCTGTCGGACCGCGGCCACCTCTATGCCTGCACCTGCAGTCGCGCCGACATCCGCCAGGCCCAGTCAGCTCCCCACCTCGGCCTTGCCCACGAAGCGCGGGAGCTCCCCTACCCCGGCACCTGCCGCCCAACACAACCAGCGTCCTCGAGCCCCGCCAACGCCCTCCCCGTCGACAACCGCGGCGGCCTGCGCCTCGACCTGCGCACACTCCCGTCCCCCATCTTCGACTTCGACGACGCCTTCGTCGGACCCACCACCGAAGACCTCCGCGACACCTGCGGCGACCCTCTGCTCGGCCGCCCGTCACAGCCGACCTACCAGCTCGCCTGTGTGGTCGACGACCTCGCGATGGGCATCACCGACATCGTCCGAGGCCGCGACCTGCTGGGCTCCACCGCCCGCCAGCTCGCGCTGCGTGAGGCACTCCACGCCGCCTTCACCCCTCGCTTCGCCCACCATCCGCTGCTCGTAGATGACCAGGGCCGAAAGCTCTCCAAACGCGACGACGCCCCGCCACTCGAGTCGTTGCGCCAGACCCACTCCGCCGCGTCGCTCATCGCCGCCCTCGGTCGCCGCCTGAACCTCTTCTCCAACGCCGTTCACGCCGCCACCGCGAACGACTTCCGCGACGCCTTGACCCCACCCTATCGCCACCTCGACCACGACCTGCCAGCGAACCCGCCGCTCCTCCCACACGCCACCCTCGGCGCCCCCGCATGAGCCCGACCCGCCCCGAGCCCCGCACCGAGCGCTCCGCCGAGCGCCTGCTGCTGACGACGATTGCACTCGCCTTCCTCGTCCTCGGCTCGATCATGGGTGTCATCTACCTCGCCCTCTGGAGCAGCGCGTCTGAGGACCTCTCTCGCCTGTTGCCAGCCTCGACCCGAACCTACGGCCAGTCGAGCAACCCGCTGACCGGCCTGTCCCGCAGCCTGACCCTCGATGGCTGGAAAGACCCGACCGCCCTCCAGAAAGCCATCGCCAATGCAGGCCTCTTCACCTCGCGGGGCACCGACGTCTCCGACGCCACGCAGCCCGCATTCGGCGGCCCATCCGGGGAGCCGACCCGCGGCCTCGACGGTCGCCCCTGCGTCGCGTGTGGAGACAACGAAATCGCCGGCCTCCCCGCCGACATCGTGCGCGACCTGCTCCGTACGATGGACGGCCTCGAGGTCGCGCTCGTCCCGGTCGCCGACGACAGCGCCCTCATGGTCTTCATCGAACTTCGTGATCCCTCACAACGGAAGCGGCTCCTAAGCCGCATCCGCCCGTACCTCGAGACGGTCGACCGCGAAGTCGGCTTCCGCATCGACCGCTTCCGACCGCGCCCCTGGACCAACCTCACCGGTCAGGAAGTCGAGCCGCCACGCTTCGTCGACATGGAGCCCTGGTTCATCCTCCACTGGGGCGCCCCACAAGCCCTCGACGACCTGCTCGGCGCCCGCGTCGGAGGCCGCTACGACGCCATCCACCGCCGCCCTGGCTTTGTCGGCCCCGCCTCCGCCTCGGCCGAAGCCGACCTCATCCGCGTCGTCGTCGACGCCAGATCGGCCTGGCAAATCCTCTCGGGCGACGAGCCCCTGCGCCCGGGCGGCCTGCTCGAATACCTCGATCTGCTGACCCTCACGAGCCAGATGAGCGGCGACCACGACCTCTTCGAGCTCCGTGCCGAGATCTCCGACCGCGAGCTCGCCCAGACCCTGGCGCGCTCGTTCACCAACGGCACCCACGACCTCCTCGCCCTCGCCCCGGCCGACGCCACCATCGCCCTTTCGGCGACCGGCGACGACCTGCCCGCCCTGCTCGAGGCCACCCGCAGCCTCGCCTTCCGAGTCACCCGCGACTTCGGCGCGACAGCCGTCGTCCCGCCCGAGCTCCCACCGCTCGACGACACACTCACGGCACCTCCACGGGTCCTCACCGAGTTCGCCGCGGTCCTCGCCGCCTCAGCCTCCGACCTGCCCGCCGAGCCCGCCGAGGTCGCCGCCTTTCTCCTTCCCTCGGGCCCCTCACCCGCCGTCACCGAGCTGGTCATCGTCATCCGCACGAGCTCACCCATCGCCCTCGAGAAGGCCCTGGCCGCCGCCATCCCGCGGCGTCTGGGCGACGGTCATTCCCACGGCGAGGTCACCCACCGCGGCTCACGCCTCTACATCGAGCGCCCCCTCGTGGACGGCGAGGGCTTCGTCTGGCGTGTCCGCGATGGCTATATCGAGCTCGCCGCCGACGTCTCGACCCTCGACCGCTTCGCCGACACGAGCCAGACGCTCGGCTCGGCTGGCCTCCTCGTGCGTTCGATGGAAGGCCTCCCCGCGGAGAGCGCCATCAAGGTCTTCATGCGCGCGGACATTCTGCGCAGCTTCGGCGCCGCAACGACGCTCGTCGCCTCCCGGCTCACCGACGAGTTCACCTTTGGCGCCACCCTCGAGACGGTCGGCGACCGCCTCGTCCTCCGGTCCAATCTCGGCCTCTGGTCACTCGGCGCCGCCATCGCCAGTGCGACCTCCACCGAGCTCGACGACCTGACACTCACCCGCCTCCCACCTGAGTGTCGGGCCGCCTACGACGCCTTCTGCACCGTCTACCCGGCCGCCTCCCCCTGCCGCCCGTACGCACTTGGCCGGGTCCGCCGCATCCTCTCGGTCTGCGCCGACCTCGAGAGCGCCCGCTGACGGCGCCATCCGCGCCGGGTTGGACCAAATCCCGGAGGCCAGCTATCTTCTCGCGCTCAGCGGACCCTACGCCCAACAACCAACGACCCATGCCGCCTACACGTCGCACCGACAAACGCCGCTACACCCGTCGGGCCAAGAGCATCCGCTTCCGCTTCGATCATGCGGGCGACCAGCACCGCGCCGTGTCCACCGTCGTGAGCCTGGGGGGCGCCTTCCTCAGGGCCTCCCACATCCCAAAGTCGGGCACGGTCTTGAACCTGCTCGAGCGGTTCAACCCCGATGGCGTCGACATCGCCATTCGCTGCGAGGTCGTCTGGCTGCAGGATGTGCCTACGCTCGAGCGCCCTGACACTGGGTTCGGCGTCCGCTTCGTCGAGGCCGTCACCCGCGCGGATCCCAGCAACCTCGAAGACTTTCTTCGCGGCCTCGATCCGACGCTGACCTCGTTCGACATCTCCTTCGAAGAGCGCGCCAACGGTGCCTTCGCCGTGTATCGATTCCCAGCCGTCGACATCGACCCGTCGATCTTCCGCGACGACGAACACGGCTTTGCTGACCTCGACGAGCCCGCCATCATCGACCTCGATCGTGAGCTCGAGCGCCTCGGCCGCGAAGAGCGCCGCATCGAAGAGGAGTCGAGGCCCGGCTCATGGAGCTCACCAGCCTTTGCCCCACCGGTGCCCTCGGCCTCGAGCCCACGCCTCCCCGTCGGCCCCCAGACCGACTCGCAGACCTCACCCCTTCCAAACGCAGCGCCCGCGACAGCCGCCGACCGCAGCCGAAAGAAGCGCCGCGTGACCGGCATCTTCACCGCCCTTTTCAACCGCGGCGCCAAGCCCGCCGAGACCGCTCCAACCGTCGACCCCACCTCTTCACCGGCGTCACGAATCCCCGATGAACAGCGCCCGAAGGTCCAGATCACCTGCGCTGGCCAGAGCGTCGTCGGCCACCTCGAGTCGCTCAGTCGCCAGGGTGCCACCCTCTGGACCACCGACATGACACCCGATGAAGGCATGACCATCCTGCTCCGGCCCGTCGGCGCGCCGCCCACCATCGAGCCGCTCGCCATCGTTGCGACGGTCGGCGCGGTCGCGGCCGCACCGGACCGCGAGGGCCCGACCGGCAATCGTGGCCCCGGCGTGACCTGGATGTCGGTCACTTTCATCCGCGTGGAAGAACAGGGCCGCCCCGGCCGGTTTCAAGACTACCTCCGACTGGTCAACGGTCCTGGCGAGGGCGGTTGACGCTCTGCACGTCGCGGCCTCACCTCGCACTTGCCGATCCAGGCTTAGTGCCTAAGGTGCGGCCCCATGGAGGTCACACTCACCCGCAGCTTTCGGATCGAAGCGGCTCGTAGCCTTCCCCGGCTGCCGCCCACGCATCCATGTTCCCGTGTCCACGGCCACTCGTTCGTCATCGAGCTCGAGCTGCGCGGCGCGGTCGACCCCGACCTCGGCTGGCTCATCGACTACGACGACATCGCTCGCACCTTCGAGCCCGTGCGACACAAACTCGACCATCGTTTCCTCAACGACGTCGAGGGACTCGCGAACCCGACGAGCGAGCACATCGCGAAGTGGTGCTTCGATCACCTCCGGGCCGACCTCCCGATGCTGACCGCGGTCACCATCATGGAGACCCCCGAGACCCGCGCGGTCTACCGTCCCTGAGCGCCGCTGCAGACACTTCACTTCCCAGACCCTCGGGTCACGCCCGCGAAACCTCTGACTCCAACGCCGCATCCAAGGTGCCCCATGTTCGAACGCGTCGCGCGTGAGACCTTCTCGGTCCGGGTCTACAAGCAGTATTTCAACTTCGGATCCGCTCACTTCCTCATCTTTGGTGACGGCAGCCGCGAAGAGCTCCACGGCCACAACTACAAGGTCGAGGTCGAGGTCAAAGGCGAGACCATCGCGGGTGACCTGGTCCTCGACTTCATCCAGTTCAAGCCCATCATCAAAGGGATCTGCGACTCGCTCGATCATCGCACGCTGCTCCCCCTGAAGAACCCCCATCTCGAGGTGTCCGTGAGCGAAGACCGCGTCGAAGCGCGCCATCGCGACGGCTCCTGGTTCTGCTTCCCACGCCGCGACGTGAAGATCCTCGACATCACCAATACATCGACCGAGATGCTCGCGCGCTACATCGCACACGAGACCCTGGCGGCCCTGCCCTCCAAGATCCCCGACGCCAAGCTCCGCGCGCTGTCGGTCTCCGTCGAGGAGAGCCCGGGCCAGTCCGGCGTCTACACCATCGAGTTCGAGGCCCCGGCGACCTGAGCCCACGCTCGACCCGAACGGGTTCACACGCGACGGCACTCGCCCCACCGGCTGCTCACCGCCTTTACATGTGCCACGTCATTTTCTCCGCACACGTGGAGTAGATCCCCTCCAGGCGCGAGCCCAACCCAACGAAAACAGGCCACCGTCGACGGCTCCATGGCCGGGCACGAACATTGCTCGGGAATCTCTGGGCGCTGTCGAAGTGCCGCCGGTTTGACTCGGCGCACCCGGACGCGCAGACTCACCCAATTCGTGTGACCAGGCCGGCTCCGCCAGCCGCTCTTCTTCACCGACCCGTCGCGCTCGGAGGCCTCGATGAACCTGACCCGCCTGCTCTCGAAACGGCTCGCCCTGCTCATCGCGCCCGCGCTCATCGCGCCCGTCGCGACCACCGGCTGCGGCAAGGAGGACAACATCCACGATGTCGTCCTGCTCGACTTCCCGCACTCCTTCCCTGAGATGCCGCGCCAGCTCTCAGTCGCCGCCGATGCGATGCCGATGAACCACACGGGTCACCCGCTCGCCGCGACCGACGAACACATCTTCCTCCTCGACCGCGACAACCGCGAGCTGGTCCGCCTCGACCGCCACGCCGTCGACAAGAACACTCGCGCTCAGACAACGCCCGGAGCCGCACGCCAGCTCGCAGTCAAGCTCGGCGGCCGCCCCGAGCAGCTCGTCATCACGCCGACCGGCGACCTCCTCGTGACGCTTCGCACCACCGGCGAAGTCCTGCGCATCACCCCGGACCTCGTCATCGCGCAGCGTGAGCGCCTCGGCGTCGAAGCCCACGGCATCGCGCTCAGCCAGGACGGGCGCACGGCCTACGTCACCCTGCCCCGCAACGCCGAGCTCGTGACGCTCGACAGCGCCACCTTCGAAGAGCTCGACCGCGCCACGGTGCTCGACACCCCGCGCGGCGTCACCGTGAGCTCCAACGGCTACGCGCTCGTCGTCCACCAGCACGGCCCCGCCGTCCGCGTCTCGCTCGACGACAACGGCATGCCGCTCGGCAGCATCTCCGACCTCAACCTTCGTCGCGGGAACCCGACCGCGATGATGATGGGTGGCCGGCTCGACATCGTCAGCGGCACCCGTGCGCTGGCCGTCGCGACGAGCCCCGAGAACGGCGCGGCCTACGTCGCCCACGTCACCGCCTCGCCCGGCAGCCCGGACGACTTCGCCAATCAGGTCGTCAATGGTGGCGATGCCTCGGGCAGCACCGACGGCTACGGCTCGAGCTCGCTCCCGTCGGGTTCCTTCAACGTCCCGAGCCGCCCCGTCGAAGTCGCCGTGACCGTGACCGACCCGAGCGCCACCGTCATCGGCCTCGAGGTCGACTTCCCCGTCCAGGACCCGAAGACCGGTGAGCCGATGGCCCACCTCCTCGACCAGCCTTCCGACATCGCCCATCACCCGACCTGGTCACTGCTCTTCATGACCGGCTACGGCACCGACAACGTGTTGGTCATGTCCACGTCCGAGGGCGACCCCATGCGCTCGACGCTGGCGCTCGTCGATGTGGGCCGCGCCCCTCGCGGCATCAACTTCTCGCCCGACGGCAAGACCGCCTACGTCTTGAACGAGCACGACCTCTCGGTCACCCCCATCGATCTCACGCCCTTCTTCGAGCTCACCCCGATGAACAACGGCAGCACCGTGTTCCCGGACACGGACGTCGCCACGGTCGACACCCGCGGGATGTTCATGGACCCCGGCACCGGCCAGATGGAGGTCTTCGGCAGCGACCCGACACCGGACAGCGCACGCGCCGCCCCCTTCCGCCACAACGCCCGCCCCGCGGTCACCTACGCCATGGACCCGATGCCCGAGGCCATCCGCCGCGGCGCCCGGGTCTTCACCCACGCCCGCAACGAAAAGATCAGCCATGCCGGTCAGTTCGCTTGCGCCTCCTGCCACTTCGAGGGCACCGAGGACAAGCTCGTGTGGGTCATCACCGACGGCCCGCGCCAGACCCCCTCGCTCGCCGGACGCCTCAAGGGAACCGCCCCCTTCAACTGGGCCGGCACCGAGGAAGTGCTCGCTGGCAACATGGTCCAGACGGTCGACCGGATGGGCGGCGAAGGCCTCTCGGCGCAGGACCTCGCGGACCTCGAGCAGTTCCTGCTCTTCGGTCTCGAGGCCCCACCCAACCCGTACGTCGCCGCCGATGGCGCGCTGACCGCTGACCAGCTCGCCGGCAAGGCCATCTTCGAAAGCAAGGACGCCGCCTGCTCGACCTGCCACATCCCCGAGCGCGATTTCGTCGACGGCAAGTCGCACGACGTCGGCACCGCGAGCCAGAACGAGGTCGTCAGCTACCAGTTCCAGTTCGCGATGAACCCCGAGGCGCGCCCGCCCTGGATCCTCGACACCCCGACCCTCAAGGGCGTCTACTACACGGCCCCCTACTTCCATGACGGCAGCGCCCCGACCCTCTACGACGTCCTCGAGCGCGAGGGGTCACGTATGGGCAGCACGGCGCACCTCACCCAGGCGCAAAAGCAGCAGCTCGTCGCCTACCTGCTCACGCTCTGAGCCCAGCCCGGGGTGATCCCCACTCGTAAGCGCCCCACGAAAGGCTCGGTGACAACCGGGCCTTTTGTCTTTTGTGGGCGCCTACCGAAATGCGCTATGGCTCCTCCACAAAGGGGGCCAAAGCCATGAAGCTCCAAGACCTATTGACTCAGACAAAGCCGCAGCTCGTGTTCATGGACTGCGACGGCGTCATCTTCGATACCAACGCGCTCAAGTGCGACGCCTTCCGCGTGGCTCTCGAAGCCTACCCCAAGGACGAGGTCGAGGCCCTCGTGGCCCACCATCGCCAGACCGGCGGGGTTTCGAGATACTTGAAATTCGAGAAATTCTTCCGCGAGATCCATCCGGTGGACGACCCCGAGGCCGCCATGAAGCTGGCGTTGACCCGCTTCGCGAGCCACGTCGAGCCCGGCTTTGCCCGTATGCGCCCGCGCCCCGAGGCGCTCGCCTTCGCCGAGCTCTTCGGCGGGCCCGACCGCGTCTACGTCGTGTCCGGCTCCGACGAGGAAGAGCTGCGCCGGGTGTTCGAACACCAGGAGCTCGAACACCGCTTCGTCGCCATCCACGGCTCGCCCGTCGGCAAGAAGGCACACTTGCGGCGCCTGCTCGATCGCCACGGCGTGAAGGCCCGCGACGCCCTCTTCATCGGCGATGGATGGGGCGACTGGGACGCTGCGCGGGCCATCGATGTGCCCTTCATCTTCCTGGCGGAGATGAGCCACTGGGACGAGGGCCATACGACCATCGCCCAGAGCGCGGGCCCGATGGCCACCGCCGAGACCTGGGCCGAGCTGCTGGACGCCGTTCGCCGCACACGTTGAGGCTTGCCGACACACGGTCAAACGAGGCCGCGCGTTGTACTCAGTGGCGCGACCTCAGTGGCGCGACCTCATCCGCCGGCCCCACACCCAGATGATCCGCACGAGCTCGGTCAGGGCGACGAGCCCGAGCGCGACCAGCGTCTGGCTCGCGCCGACAGGCCAGTCGTACATGAACGACAAGGCGTAGCCCCAGAAGCCCGCGAGCGCGCCGAGCACCGCGCCCAGCACGAGAGCCCAGGGCAATGATGGCGCGATGCGGATCGCTGCGAGCGAGGGAAGGATCGACAACGCGAACACAGGCAGCGCCCCGAGCGCGCGGATGCCTGCGGCGATGGCGAGCGCCAGCGTGAACGCCATCATGAGGTCGAGGAAACGCACCGGCATCCGGCTCACCGCGGCCCCGACCGGATCGAAGCTCACGGCCGCAAAGCCGCGCCAGAAGACGAAGTGGACGACGGCGACGACGAGCCCGAGCATCCACACCATCTCGAAGTCTTCGGGCAGGACCGCCACTCCGACGCCGTGCAGGATGGCCTCGATGGCGTGCATCTCGTGCGAGAGCCCGGCCCCGAGCAGGATGGTCCCCGCCGCACCGACGAGGAAGATGGCACCCAGCAACCCCTCACGAAAGACCGTCGTGCGCTCCTTCCGACCGATGATGACGAGTGTCGCGAGGAACGTGAACAAGACGGCGCTGACCGTGGGTGACGGGACCCACCAGGGGCTCGCCGCCTCGACCATCCCGCCGTCCTGGACGTCGTGCATGATGTCCGCCCCGAGCAAAGCCCCATCGGCAACCGACGCCACACCCGCGTGGGCCGCGAGGTACAGCGATACGACCACACCGAGGCTCGCCGTCTGGCCGATGGCCGCACTCAAGAAGACGAGCCGCCGCAAGACGACGTAGACCCCGAGCAACCCCAGCGTCGCGCCCACGATGACGCCCGCCAGGACCCCATGTTCGTAGAGCTCCCAGCTCTCCCAGAACTCCGCCAGCCCGTGGCCCGGCGCTTC
The DNA here is from genome assembly GCA_942493285.1 of uncultured Myxococcia bacterium. Classification (GTDB taxonomy): domain Bacteria; phylum Myxococcota_A; class UBA9042; order PHBI01; family PHBI01; genus WYBB01. Next base: position 776,215 of record OW818691.1, on the reverse strand, counting down.
AACAGCGCCGTGACCCATGACCGACATGACGACGGCGACGGCTCTTTCGAGGCCCCCCATCATGTCGGCTCACCGCGTCGCCCGGGCTCGCCCTGCCGCTCGTAGGCCTCGTCGCGCGCCATATCGAGCAGGTGTCGCCGCCGCACCGACGGCGCTGAGAGTACCTCGTCGCGCGGCCCGGCGAGCACGATCTGCGCGTCGCGATCGACGTAGATGAGGTGCGTCGCGTGGGTCACGAGGAACCCCAGGTGGTGGCTCGCGACCACGATGGCGAGCGCCTTCGAGACCATGAGCCGCGACAAGAGCTCGAAGACGTGTCGTTCCGCCAGCGCATCGAGCGCGCTGGTCGGCTCGTCCAGCACCAGCACATCGGGCTTGGCGACCAGCGCCCGCGCGAGCCAGACCCGCTGTTTCTGCCCCTCGGACAGGGTCGAAAACCGTTTCTTTGCGAGCTCTTCCGCCTGCGCCTCTTGTAGTGCCGCGTGTGCCTGGGCACGCGAACCACGGGGGCGCCACGGCCACAGGACCCCGATGCCGCGGTCGAGGCCACCGAGCGCCAGGTCGATGACCCGAGCCGGCACCGCCGCCTCCCACTCGCTGCGCTGTGGGACGTAGCCAAGCCTGGCACTCGGGAGACCCGCCCCACGTGCAAGGCTCACCGCCCCTGAGACAGGCGGCAGGACCCCGATGAGCGTCTTGAGGAGCGTCGACTTACCGTTGCCATTGCGGCCGACGAGACCCCAGAGCTCGCCCGGTCGGATGGTGAAGTCGATGCCCGGCAGGAGCGGTCGCCCGGCCCACCCCACGACGAGGCTCTGCGCCCGCACCAGGGGCTCCGCCGTCGCTTCTGCAGTGGGCTTGGACGCCCCTGGATGTTGGTCTTCGACCCTCATGGCTCGCCGTGGGTACTCCGCTGTAATGCGCTTCGCAAGGGTCTCCGAAATGAGGCCCCCAGTGTCGCCGCGCCCCTCAATGCTCGTGGCCCCCAGCTTCGAAGAAGACGAGCTGCACGAGGGTGTCAGCCCCGTCCGGCTCGACCTCGAGAGTGTAGGTCCCGATCCCCAGGTCGAAGACGTACATCGACTTCACGAGTGCGCAGTCCGCGTCACTCGTCGCCTGCATCTCGGCCGGCACGACCGTCCCCGAGCCGTCCCGCACCGTGAGTGTCACGGGCGAGTCGGAGTAGAAGTAGACCTCCGCGTCCTCGGCGCTCGCGAGGCTCACGAATCCAGTCCCGGCCACGGTGATGTCGTAGCGTGTGTGCTCGTCGGTCAAGGCCACCGCATTCGCGGCGTCGGCCCCGGCGGTCACCGCCATGATCGGTCCACCTTCGAGGTGCTCACAGGCATCTGCGCCCGGCGCCTCGTCCGTGTGTTCATGCCCGTCGTCGCAACCGCCCCCAAGCACACTCGCCGCAACGGCCACCGCATTCAGCTTCCAGTTCACAACCCACCCCCTCGATTTCCAAACATCTCGATCATCGAGATTTCTTCTTCCAACCGACCCCGGGCCGACTCACTCGAAGCGCCGCCCCTCGACGACCAGAGCCCCGTCCTCGCCCACTGCAGCCGCGACCTTGAGCCCGAAAGTCGCTTCATCGCCGGACGCGAACTCGACCCCATCGAGCAGGCTCGCCGGCAGGGCCAGCGTCGCCGCCACGTCGAGTCCGAGCGACTCGCCAGGCCCAAAGCGCCAACCTCCCTCGACGGCGACCCGCACCGCATTGCCGGCCACACCCTCGGCACTCCACACGATTGCGAACTCGACGCCCGCGCCTTCGAGGCGTTGGGCCTCACCCGTCCGGGCATCGTAGGCGACCCCCGATATCGACAGGCTCACGACCTCGACGGCCACGAGCCCGACGACCGAAGGTTCGGTCACCTCACATGCGACCTCGTCGCACGCGGAGAGCCCAATCACCTCGCGGCTCCCAAGCCCCAGCTCGGCCACACCCCCACTCACGCTGATCAGCGCCGGGGCGTCGCCTGCGCCAGCGAGCTCGGCCGCGATGTCCTCGTAGTCGACCAGGCGCCCGTCAGCCGAGTGGCAGTGTCCATTGTGGCACAACGAGTACCCGTCGGGCGGGTTGCCCGGATCGAAGGCCGCGGCCCCATCGACAAGCGCCGTCATCGCGACGCTCGCAACCTCGACATCGATCGATGAAATGGCCACGCGATAGTCGAGCGCGGTCTTCAGGCGCCCCGCCTCGACCCGGCTCGCACCCGGCTCGAAAGCGGCCTCCAGCTTGAGTGTGACCTCCCCCCATGGTCTCCCCTCATCGAGCCCGCAACCCGCGAGCACAACACCCATCAGAGCCAACCCGAATGCCAATCGCCCACTAGCGCGACACCGCGTCATAGACCCTCCGCGCCACCGCTTCGACATGCGCCTCGATCGCCTGCCCGCCCCGCGCACCGCCCGGCAGCGCCACGACCACACCGCTCGTCAGGCGCGCCAGCGTCTTCGAGGTCGCATCCGCGTGCCACTCCTCCTGCAGGATGACCTTCACGCCCTGAGCCCGCATGGCTCGCATGACGTCCGCCACATGCGCCGGGCTGGGCTTGATACCGGGCTTGTTCTCGACCGCCGCGACCTGCGAAAGCCCAAGCCAATCGACCAGATACGGGTAGCTCTCGTGATAGACGACGACCCGGCGTCGCGCACTGTCGAGCGCATCGAAGCGTTGCCGCCAGCTCGATGCCAGTTGGGTCAGACGTGTCGCGACCGCTTCGGCCCGCTGCGCCAGCGCCGCACGACTCGTGGGCAATAGCCGTGCAAGCGGCGCCACGAGCCCACGCGCGACGTCCGCGAGGGCAAACGGCGAGGTCGTGTAGTGAGGATTGCCGCCCTGATGGATGTCACCCATCGCACGATCGACCTGGCCCCTGGGCACACCCAGCACCCGCTTGACCAGCGTCGATGCGTCGAGGAACCCCGTCGCACCGACGAGGACCTTCGGATTTCGCGCGTTGACCAGCAGCGGCGGCAACCACCCGACCTCGAGCTCGAGCCCGTTGACGACCAGCAGCTCCGCCCGCGACAACGCGACCAGAAAGCTCGGTCGTGGGTCGACATAATGGGGGTCTTCGCTCGGCTCGGCGAGCACCGTCACCTCGACCTCATCGCCGCCGACCGCGCGCACGAGCGCCCCGAGGTCGGCCGTGGTCGCGACGACCCGGACCTTTGCGACCGCATGCGATGCCCCGCCGAACACAAACGCCAGCGCCGCGAACCAGACACCCATGAAACGTCGCTCAATAGCCATGTGCACCGTGCGCTCCTACAATGACTTCGAGGCCCAGCAGCGCCATCAGACCGACCTCGTCGGCCCAGGCCTTGTCGTCGGCGCCAAGCTGCAGTCGCAGCCGCGAGAAGTGAGAAGGATAGAAGTCGACCGCGACCGCACTGCGTTGCCGCGTCTCGGTCCACTCCGGGTCGAGGGGGTCGTCGCGCAGGCCCGACACCGCTTCGTGCCTCAGCGCCACCGCCCACTCCTTGTCGATGAGCCACCGCAGCTCGGCAAACCCACCGATGTCGCGAGCATTCCTTCCTGGCAGCTCACGTGCCCGCGCCATCACTTCGACGGTCAGGTCGACGCTTGTCCGTCCCGCCCCCGCCCGCGGCCGCCACCGCAGATACAGGTCGAGCCCACCGATGAGCGTGCGGTTGCCAAGCCCCGACGCGTTGGGCCCATTCTGCACCGACAGACCGAGGTTCAGGCCCCAGTCGCGGCCAAAGTCCCAGAACTGTTTCACCATCAGTGAGTAGACGAAGTCCTCGATTCCGTTCACGCCGAGGTCGCGCCCACCGAGCATGCTGCGCGCACAGCACTCACCCGCGGCGTCGTTCATCGACCCGACGATCTCGAGGTACCAGTCGACCGACACGAGCCAGCTGAGCTCGACGCCGAGGCCACGACTGCTCTCTCCACCGAAGAACTTCCCAATCACCAGCGGCTGGTCGAGGAAGCTCCAGGCGTGGGGGTGAGTCGCGTTCTTGCGCCCAAACCGCGTCAGGAACTGACCCGCTCGCACCTGGAGCCGGCCCGGCAGACCGAGCGTCGTGACGTACGCCTCTTCGACCTCGACGCCGAAAGGCGAGAAGACGAGGTTCGTATCGAAGCGGAAGAACGGGTCGACGTTGGCAAACGCGTGGAGCTCGAGCTGCTGGAAGGTGAAGCCGGTCTTGTTGGGATCGTGGGCGCCGCGTTGGTCGGGCGCATCTTCAGAGAACCAGCCGAGCGCCGTATCGAGGATGAGTGACATCTCCGGGTTCATCGACCCACCGGACGGACGCGCCGCCCCGGGGCCCGACTCGCCCTCGTCTGATGAGCTCGATGGCACGCTCTGCCCCGTCGGCGACGGCGTTGCCGAGCCCGCATCCTCGCCCAGCGCTCGCTCCAGCTCCTCCATCTCTTCGTCGGTCGGCTCGACGGCCACACCCGACTCACCGGCCGGCGCCGGGGCTCCTTCGACCACGGGCTCAGGCGCCGGCCCTGCCCGCACCCCAGAGGCGCCTCCAACAGTGGCCGCAGTCGTCATCACGACCACCAGCGCTCTCACCAAACCGGGTTGCTGCTTCACGCCCCGTTGTCTATCGAATCACCGCACCAGTTGCAACTCCATTGCAGTAAACATCCAGTTCCGTTTCCCGGACCTCGCTCGGCGCCCGCTCCACACGCCATCTCCAAACGGCCCCCCTTCCATAAGAGCCACGCCCGGGTATAGTGCTCGGCCCCGACGCCTGGAGTCCCCATGTCTCACCCCGCGCACCGCCCGAATCCCGCCGACGCCGCCCGCCACAACCAACCCGCCCGCTCCATGGCGGCCCGGTCCTGGCGCCCCCTGTGGCTGGCACCGCTGGCCGTGGCCATTGGACTCGCCGCCTGTGACCAGGCCGTCGCCGGCAAGGACGACGTGCTGAGCTTCCGCTACGACGTCAACGACCAGCTCTTCCCGCAGGCCTTGACCACGCCCGTGGCCTCGACCCTGCTCGTCGACATCGAGGTCTTTGGCAAAGCCGGCTCGGGCGAACCGGCGTCTGTCCTCGACGCCACCAGCGCCGACCCCGCGATCGCCGACGTCGTCGCCACCACCGGCAACGTCATCACCGTGCGGGCCAAGGTCGCCGGCACGGTCGAGATCACCGTCCGCTCGGCGCTCGGCGACGACGCCTTCGACCTCACCGTCGGCACTCTCTCCAAGGTCGACCTGCAACACCCCGGCGTCCTCGCGTCCGACAACCCGCCGAGCAAAGCGTTGTCGGGCGGCACGGCGCGTTTCTTCAGCTACCTGCGCGACGGCTCGAACCGCTCGCTCGTCGGCTATGGCCCCCTCACCATCACCGCCACGCCGTCCGGCTCGGCCACCTTCCCGGAGGCGACCGACATCGGCATGGTCCCTATCCGCCTGACCGGCGAAGGTGAGGTCACCCTGCAGGCCGACAACGACGACGCGCTCGTGGTCGAGGTCGTCCCGCAGTCGGACCTGACCGGCCTCGAGCTCAAGGGCCCCGACACCGTTTCGACCGTCAAGGTCGACGGCACGCTCGTCGCAGTCCTGCGCGGCGTCACTGCCGATGGCAGCAGCGTCGTCGGCGTCGCGTCGGTCGCCGCCACGACGTCCAGCAACCCCGCCCTCTGCACCATCACACCCAACCCGCGGCTCGGCGAAGGCGCCTTCGACATCGTCGGCAAAGCGATGGGCACGTGCCGCATCCAGGCCAGCCTCGGCGCCCTCTCGATCAGCTACGACGTCGAGGTCTCCGCCAAGTGACAGACGACGCTCCCGGCCTGACCCACCTCGATACGTCGGGGCGACTCGCGATGGTCGACGTCTCGGACAAGGCGACGACCCGGCGCGTCGCCGTTGCCCGCGGCCTCGTCCATATGCGGTTCGAGACCGTTCAGGCCCTGCGGAACGCTACGCTCAAGAAGGGCGACGCCATCGCGACCGCCAGGTTGGCCGGCATCATGGCCGCCAAACGCACGGCCGAGCTCATCCCGCTTTGCCACTCGTTGCCGCTCGACCACGTCGAGGTGACCATCGAGCTCGCCGACACGAGCGCGACCATCACCGCGGCCGCCACCGTGACGAGCCGCACCGGCGTCGAGATGGAGGCGCTCACCGCCGTCTCGGTCGCGGCCCTGACGCTCTACGATATGTGTAAGGCCATCGACCGCGACATGGTCATCGCGGGCATCATGCTCGTCGAGAAGCACGGTGGTCGCTCGGGCTCATGGGTCAGGGACACGGCGCCCGACAGCGAACATTTCGCTGCCGGGCCCCGGGGCCCCCATCCGGCCGACCCGACCGAGCCGACCGACCTGGCCAGGCCCGCCGGCCCTGACGGCCCCACCGCTCCAACCGACACCCGCTGATGCGCCCGAGCCTGCCCGAGCTCGAGCTGTTCGCGACGCTCTTGTCCGACCTCGTCGTCAACGGCACCATCGAACGTGTCTGGCGGCCGACGCCGACCTCCATCCTGCTGGAGCTCCGCGGCCTCAACAAGCTTCGCACCTCGAAGAAGCCGCGCCTCTTCATCGACCTCGAGCACAACGCTCCGTGGGTCGCGGTCACGACACGCTGGCCCGAGACACCCAAGGCCCCCGATCGCGAGACCCTCGAGCTGCGAAAACATCTCGAAAATCGAAAGATCGTCGCGGTCGGTGTCGAGAACGATCGCCGCCTCGTGCTCTCCTGCCTCGGCGACGTCTCACTCGTGGTCCAGCTCGCCGGTCGATATCCCCAGGCCGGCGTGCTCGGCCCACAGGCCGATGCCTCCGAGCCGCCATTGTGTACGCTGCTGCCCACACGTGAGGTCCGCGACGACGGCTCGCCGCCGCTCAAGCCTACGCCCCTGGCGCCAACCGACGCGACCACCGATTGGCTCCTCGCCTGGGGCGATGCGCTCTGGGCGGCCGCCGACAACCGGGCCGAGACCCGACGCCGGACCGAGCTCGAGACCCAGCTCCGCCGCGCCCTGAGCAAGAAGCGCCAACACCTCGAAGCACTACGCTCGGACCTTGCGAAGACCGAGTCCCGGCATGGGCTGCTTGCCGACGGCGAGCTCCTCAAGACGGTCCTGCATTCGGTCCAACCCGAGAGCGACAGCGTCGAGGTCATGGACTGGTCGACCGACCCGCCCGCAACACGTCTGCTCACCCTCGACCCCGCGATGAGCGGCCCCGAGAACCTCGAGCGCCTGTTCACCCGCTACAAAAAGCTGCAGCGACAAAACAAGAGCCTCGTGCCCCAGCTCGAGGCGACCGACCTCGCCGTCGTCGAGCTCGAGCTGCTCGAGATGGAAACCAAAGCCGCCGCGACACCTGCGGCCTTCGAGGCCCTCGAGCTGCGCCTCGTCGAGCTCGGGCTCGGCCCCGCGGCGCCCCAGGCTCAGCGCCGTCGAGAAGGCACCGGCAAGAGCGAAGCCCGCCTGCCCTATCGCCGCTTCGTCGCCGTCGATGGCAGCGACATCCTGGTCGGTCGCAGCGCCCGCGACAACGACGCCTTGACCTTCAAGGTCGCACGAGGCGCCGACATCTTCCTGCACGCGCGCGACGTTGCAGGTTCGCATGTGATCCTCTGCCATCGCCGCCGTGGCGACCCACACCCGGAGGCGCTGCTCGACGCCGCCGTGCTCGCCGCCTGGTCGAGCAAAGCGCGCAACGACACGCTCATCGACGTCCTCTGGACCGAACGAAAAAATGTAAAGAAGGTCCGCGGCGGCGCGCCCGGCCTCGTCCAGACGGCCGTACCCCGAACCCTGACCGTGCGCCCCGACCAGGCCCGCATCGACCGCCTCTATACGAGCCTCGACCCACACGAACGCGACACCTGAGCTCGACCCGGTCTCGCCCCTTGCTGACCTCACCCACAGCGACCACGCTTGACCCGCGACAACGCATGCGTAAGGACAGCCCCATGAAGCGCCTCGACTGGACCCTCATCCGACCGCCTCGCCCCAACAAGAAGAGCGCGCGTCTCGTCGACCAGATCGAGCAACGCATCGAGCTGCGTATCCGGGAAGCGCAGCGGCGCGTCTTGACGCCGACCGAGGTCGAGAAGATCGCCGACCTCGAGGACCGCCTCGACAATCACACCATCGCCGCTTGTGAGGCCGCTCACGCCCCACGCGTCGAAGACGACCCCGACTGGGAGAACCGCATCGTCGACGAGTACGCCGAGTCGGAGAACGACTTCGAGCTCGACGAGTACCTCGAGCTCCGCAGGAAAGAATTCGACTGCGACCGCTGCCCACACGCCGCCGTCTACAGCCTGTATCCGCAGGACCCTTGTGAGATCTCGGTCGGCCCGCTGCTCGACGCGCTCAGCGACAAGGCCCTCCTGGAACAGCTGCAGACGCCGATGGGACCTGAGGACATGGCAAGCCTTGCGACCTTGCTCGACGAGGCGCGAACGGCCCAGACCTTCACGGCGATCCCCGGCATCGACACAGCCGACCTGCTCGAGAAGGCCGCGCACTACCTACGCTTCTGGGGCCAGCTCGGCTTCGGAGTGCGCCCCGAGCTCGTCGACGAAGAGCCGCCCATTCTCACGCCCGACGGCGCATCCGGCCCTCCCGAAGGCGAACCTTCGAGCTTCCTGCACTGAGCAGGTCTCGAACGGCAGGCGCTCTCCGCTCAGGCTTCGCACTCTGACGTAGGTTCCGGGGGCAGGTGCCCCCGTTGCGTCAATCGCCCGGGGTTGGCGCCGGCGCACCATCGGCAGGCGGTGTAGCGGCATCCCCCGCAGGGGCCGCACCGGCATCCGGCGCCGTCGTCGGCTTGTCGTACTCGTCGAGGTCCGGGTCCGGCGTCGGTGGGGCCGGCGGCGGGTCCTCGTCGTACTCGTCCATGTCCGGGTCGTCCGGCGGCGGTGGGGCCGGCTGGGTGTCGTCGGCCTTGTCGCCCTTGTTGAGCTCCTCGAGCAGCTTCTTGACCTCGGGGTCCGAATCCATGAGGTCCTGCATCGACTCGTCGCCCGTTGGCGCTGCGTCCTCGACCACTGCACCCGGAACCTTCTTGTCGGGGATCCCCTCCCAGACATCATCGCCACGCGCCAGGTTCGGCAGCCCGACCGAGATGGTGGGCACATAGGTGATGACCCCGAGGCTCACGATCATCACCAGGAGGAATGGCGCGACGGACCTCACGACAAGCCCGAAAGGCTGCTTGAAGTAGCTCGTGGCGACGAACAGATTCAACCCGATGGGCGGCGTCAGGTAGCCGATCTCGAGGTTCACGATGAAGATGATGCCGATGTGGAGCGGGTCGAACCCGAGCTCCTTGGCGAGCGGCACGACCAGCGGCACGAAGAGGACGATGGCGCTGATGATGTCCAGCACCGTGCCCGCGAGCAGCAGCATCACGTTCAGGAGCAACAGGAACATGAGCGGCGAGAGGTCCGTCCCGAGCAGCTCTCCGAGCATCTCTGGCAGGCGGTTGTCCTCGGCATAACTCGAGAATCCGGTCGCCAACATGATGATGAGGAGCAGCGCACCGAGCAGCAATGCATTGTCCGCGATGAGCTTGGGCAGGTCGCGGAGCAGCATACTGCGATGGATGTAGACCTCGATGACGATGGCCAGGACCACGCTCATCGCGGCGGCCTGCGTCGCGTTGAAGAGGCCTGTATAGATGCCGCCCAGGATGAAGAAGGGCAGGAACAGGGCCCACACACCGTCGCTGATCGTCGCGAACGCCTTCTTGAGCTCGAAGGGCTGACGCTGCGCCTTACGCGCCCCGACCATCGTGAAGACCGACAGCATGATGGCGATGAAGAGGCCGGGGATGAAGCCCGCGAGGAACAGGTCGTCGACCTTGACCGGGACGCCGCTGTTCGAGGCGTAGATCGAATAGACGACCATGGGGATGGACGGCGGGATGATGATGCCGAGGCCGCCTGCCGCGGTCACGAGCCCGACGCTCATCGTGTTGTTGTAGCCGGCGTTCTTCAGCGCCGGGATCATGATGGCGCCGATGGTCACGACCGTGACGGGCGACGAACCCGAGATCGCCGCGAAGAAGACACAGGCGAAGATGGCGGAGACACCAAGGCCACCAGGCAACCAGCCAAGCCAGGCCGACGCGATGTCGATGAGGCGCCTCGCGATGAGGCCGCGTCCCATGACTGCGCCGGCGATCATGAAGAAGGGGATGGCGACGAAGTCCGGAGTGTCGATGAGATCGATCATCTCGCTCGTCCGGTCGAAGTTCGCGAAGAAGTCCGCGTCCGGGAGCGGGTTGACCGCGTAGCTCAAGAAGACGACGGCGCCGATGACGATGTAGAGCGGCACGCCGAGCGCGATGAGCATGACGACCGTGCCGAGCACGATCATCCAGCCGCCTTCCATGCCACCCTCGGTCGCAGTGGCGAGAATCGTAGAGAGCTCGAGCATCAGTGCAGCTCCGGCTTGAGCTCGGGGGCGGGTTCACGACGGCGCCAAGCGGCCCAGCTGACGGCGATGCGCAGCCCGAATCGGATGACCATCATGGTGAATGCAAAGCCGATGGGCACGACGGCGACCCACACGGGCAGCGCCGAGGCCGGATGCAGCTCCGCGCCCTCCCGGATGTGGACGAGGTAGCGGACCGCCATGAGCCCGAGGAACCCGGTGAAGACCAGGGTCACCACGTCGCCGACCATGTTGTAGAGATGATAGACGTGTGATTTCAGGCTCTTACGAATGGCATCCACGGTGATGTGTTTGCCTTCGTGGGTCGCCATCGAGGCCCCGAGGAAGCCCACATACAGGAGCAAGATGCCTGTGAGACCGCTGGTCCAGTCATATTGCGGCCCAGCGTTCAGGAAGATGTACCAGCCGAGCAATCCCGCGCCGACGACAGCGCCAAAAACGCCTGCCACGGTCGGGCCCATGAAGCTGACGATCAACGCGAACGCCAGGCACAACCCAATGAAGCCAGGGATCGGCTGGTTGCCGAAGTCCACGACCGCGAAGACGACCGCAAGACCCGCGAGCGCCCCGATGACGAGTGGCAGGACGCCGGAGGCTCGGGTGCTTCCCCCGGGCTGCGACGCGTCGAGGCCCACCTTGCCGACCACCAGCACCGCGAGCGCGATGACTGCCGCACCCAGCGCCACCACTCCGCTGGCCATGCCCTCGCCGAGGGCAATTGATACGACCCAGCCGAGCACGAGTCCCCCAGCGACGGCGGCGAGACCACGCAAGTTGAGGCCCGCGAACAGCGTCGGCTCTTTGCCGCCTCGGAGCTCGGCTGCGACCGCCATCCGCTCTCGGAAACTCAGGAGCCCCACGACCAGCAGGACCACGAGCGCCGCGGCGATAGGAGCCTGCGATGGGAGAACGCTGACGAGCTTGACGAATCCCCAGAGCCCCGCCGTCACGACGGCCGCCAGCCCAAGCCGTCGCGGCCAGTTCGTCGGCCCCGCGGCCTCCCCCGGTGCCAGCTTCGCCCTGTCACGAGTCCTTACCGCGAGCACCGCGAGCCCAAACAAGATGGCCACCAGCACGATCCGACTCACCACCGTGGTGATGAACTCGAGCGCCTCGGGCGGTGTCTCCTGCGGGGTCGAGTAGCCGGCGATCTTGAGCAGGATCTGGTCGAACTGGTCGTACTGCAACCGGGCGTTGTTCCAGAGCACCATCAAGACATAAGCGACGACCATCATGAGGATCGCGGTCACGATCATCGCGTATTCGAACGCAAATACGGCCGTCGAGAGCCGGTGCCCCGCGGTAGCGGGTGCCTTCGGCTCGGCGTTGATGGTCAAGTCTTCGATGGAGGGCGACGCTGACGGAGCCACCCTGCCCTGATCGTTGTCGCTCATATCACCTGTTGCTCTTGAGCAGCTTCAGGAGCTTTCGGCCCTGCTCTGAAGTGGACTTCTCGAATCCCGTCTCGACCCCGGCCAGCGCGGTCTTGAGGGCCGCGCGCTCAGCCGCCGAGATCTCTTTGATCTCCATTCCGGCCTTCTTGTACTGCGCCGGCATGAGCTTGTCGTTGAAGACACGGACGAGCTTGAGCCCGGTCGCTTCGGTCGTCGCGACCTCGGCATCACGCTTGGTGAGGATGGTCTTGAGCTCGGGCGGGAGGCCCTTGAACCAGGCGTTGCACCACACGACCGCAGCGCCCTGGTAGATGTGGTTCGACAGCGTCACGTACTTGATCGACTCGGTCCAGTTGGCCAGCCGCGCAAACAAGAGCGTGTTGTCGTAGCCATCGACGACACCGTTGGTGAGGCTCGTCGGGACGTCCGAAATCTGCAGCGGGTTGGGCGTCGCACCGAGCGCCGAGTACATCGCCTTGTGAACGGTCGACGGCTGCGAGCGCATGGCGCGCCCCGAAAAGTCGCCGGGCTTCGTCAGGAAGCTCGTCTTCGAGGCCCACTGGCGAAACCCGTTCTCGCCGCGAACGGCGAAGATGAAGCCCTTGGTCTCCAGGATCTCGGTCATCAGCGGGATCGCTGCCGAGAGCGCCTTGTCAGCCTGGGTGTAACTGTCGAAGAGGTATGGAATCTCGGTCGCGTCGAGCTCTGGCACGCTCGCCGAGAGAGCGCCGAGCGAGACCGCGATGCCGCTCGACTTGCCGTCGACACAGCTTCGGACCGCAGCCGCTTCGCTCTTCGTCTGCCACCGGATGTCGACATTGAGCGTGAGGGGCTTCGCGGGGTTCTTCTTGTTGTGCTCGGCCACGTCGCGTTTGACGCGGTCCGTGACATTGAGCAGGAGCTCACCCCACGGCGACTTCTCGGGCGCCGCGGTGCGGATTCGCAGCGTGTAGGTCCCAGCCGGGTCAGCCTTCGGGTCGGGTTCGGCCGCGAGGGCATGACCCGACATGGCGAGCGGCGCGAAGAGGGCGAGCAGACCGAGAGTACGGAAAAGCGGTTTCATGGCGTGGTCCTCATGGGCGAGACAGTCGGCGTCGACCTGGTCATGTCACCGATGTCGTGGCGGGGTTGGTGACCGCTGGCTCAGGCCACGGGCACGGCTTCGAACAATGCGACGCGGTCGACGAAGCCGGCCGCGTGCTTGTTCATTCCGGGTCTTCGACCATGTTCTCGATGTCATCGAGGTAGAACTTGGCCTTCTTCTGCTCGGCCGCGTTCTCGGGCTTGATCTCAGGGGCCGTCTCGAGGTCGAAGCTCAGGACCTCGTTGAGGAGCCGCTCGAAGAGCGCCTTGTCGCCGGCCTTGGCCGCGTTCATCTCGGCGAAGATCACCTTGGTGGCGAGATAGTTCGGCGCGTTCTGAACGGCCTTTTCGAAGTGCCGCGTGCTGCGCGGTAGATCTCCCGAAGGGAACGGGATCTTCGTGTAGAAGCCGCCCTGGTAGCGGTCGGCAGCCCAATACCAGAACGACGGATCGAGCCGCTGGATGAGGTCCATCATGGCTTTGATGCGGTCGGTCTGATTGAGCACCTCGACGAGAGACGTCATGAGTGCGTAACGCGACAGGCTCGCTGCATACCAGTACATCGCTGGCACTGCGTCCTTGTCGAGCTGCTCGAGCGCGGTCTGGAACGGCTGACGAGCGCAGTACTTCGAGCGGAAGCCCGGGTATTTCTGGCCGAGCGCCATCTCGGCCTCGTTCGCGGCCTCTTTGTAGTGTTTGGCCATCGACTCGCCAGCGGCACGGTTCTGCCCGATGCGGTAGTCGATCCAGAGGACCGAGTCGGCCAGGTAGTAGTGCGCGCGCGCAAGCTTCGTGCGCAGGTCGTGCCGCGACGGCGAGGCCTTGAGAGCCTCCTGCCAGGCGTTGATGGCAGCTTCGGCCTTCGCCTTGTCGGCGCGCTCGGCCCATGCCGCATCGCCTTCCTTTTCGAGGGCTTCGACGTCACCACTGCCGGTCGGCGCGGGGTTTACGTCGCCGCAAACGCCGGATTGGCGAGCCGTTCCACACCCGACGAGCAGGGCGCCAGATCCGGCAACGGCGGCGGCGACAGCGATGTTGAAGACCATTCGACGCATTCTGTCCTCCATGACGGCACCACGAGGTGACCCCGAAGCGCCTAACATCGACCTCCCACGGCTGTCAACGCGAGCCCACCACCCGATTGCCTCGCCGCGGCCGCCGCTGCGCGACTGTCCCAACTGTCCCAAAGAACGGGACACCTGGGACACCCATGGGACACCTCCGCACCCTTGCAAGCCCTTTTATTCCAACGCGTTAAGACGCCACGGGGCGCGGCATGATTCTTGGTTAATCACTCCGCGCCAACACCTGCCTGGAGCCGACATGAACCCGTTCGCACAGCCCGCCCTCGCCGCACTCCTCGGCTCCGATGACCGCGCCGCCGAGCTCGCCCTACACTTCGGCGGCGTCGGACTCGCCCTGCTCGCTTCCCCCGACGAGCTCGCCGCATCCGGCCTCACCACCGACGAAGTCGCGAGAATCTCGGCCAGCCGGATGCTCGCCAACATGCTGGTCGCCCCGGCCGCACCAGCCCACCTTCGCGCCCCATCCGACGTCGCACGGGCATTGTCCAACCTGGCCTTCATGCAACACGAAGAGCTCTGGGTCGCGGCCGTCGACTCGGACCTCCGACCCATCACCATCGCCGCCATCGCCCGTGGCTCCGCCAACACGTGCCGCGCCACGCCCGGGTGTGTCCTTGCCCCGGTGCTGCGTGTCCATGCGAGTCGTTTCTTCCTCGCGCACAACCACCCGTCGGGCAACGCCACACCCTCACCTGACGACCACGCCTTCACGGACCGCATCCGTAAGGCCGCATCCGTCGTGGGTCTGGAGCTGCTCGACCACCTCGTCATCACACGCGACCGCTGGACCTCGTGCCTCACCGGCACGAGCGCGCTGCTCGTCGCGCCCAGCCCGAGGTCAGCGCTCGATCTTGAGCGGCACCGTCACCCGCCGCTCGCTACCGGCAAATGCCGGCACGTCGACCCGCGCAAGCGCCGCCTTCACACACGCCTGGAAGGCCGGGTTGCTGCGCGCCTCGGCCCCCACCCCAATCTTCGTGAGCTTGCCAGGCGCCACCGTGAACGCGACCTCGGTACCCCCGAAGCTGGCCGACTTCAGGGCGGCCTCCCGCGCGCATCCGTAGAGCCCTGCCCTGGCACTTCCGACCACCCGCGAGAGGTCCGCCTGTGAGATCGCTTCGACCTCTCCGTCCTCGCTGAAGTGCATCTGCGTGACGTGCCCGCCCTCTTCGCCGCCGACCGCGACCCCTGCGGTGTCATAGCTCTCGGGCTCGTAGAGCCGCGCGACTTTACGCTCGACCGCGACCGGAACGTGCTCGACCTCGACCCCCACCTTCGTCGGCTCGGGCAGGGTCGGAATCGACAACACCCGACCGACCTTCGCAAACCCCACCGGCTCGGCCAGGCTCAACCTCCAGACAACCCATGCCAACGAAGCGCCACCCACGACGATCCCGAGCGCGACCAGGATCCACGCGCTCGCCGCCACCTTCCGCTTGTTCTCGAAGCGTCGCCCGATGGCCTCGGCTTCTTTGTGCAGCTCCTCGCGGTCCCATCGTCGCCGGCAGGTCTCGAAGTGGTCACGGAACAGGGCGAAGTCCCTGATGGGCGCCCAGCGATTCGTCCCCACCACCGATACCATGGTGGTGAGCTCGACCTTCTTCTGCTCGATGGCCTGCAGCAGACCATCGGTATTCATCGGTCCGTAATCGCCGCGCTCGGTCCGATAGACCCACCGGTCAGCATCCACCCGCTTGAGCTGTCGTGTCGAAACCATTCAGGGTCTCCCCTCTGCATCCACCGTATCGACCGTGACCCCGACCCGGGCCACCAAAGCCGCCAACTCCCCCATGCTGAGACGCCACCCGTCCGCCTCACGCCGGGCCGAGAGCTCAATCGGCGCGAACACCGCGCGCCCTGCCGCCACTCGCCCTTCATCCGCCTTGGGCTCCGACTCGCCCAGCGGCTCGAGTGCGCCGAAATAGACCTTCAGCTTCGCTTCATCATCCGTCGCCTCGACGAGCTCGACCTGCGTCACACGCACCGCCGCGGTGAACCCTCGTGTCTGGAGCACATGCGCCGGGTCGACCGCGACCCCCGCCTTCTCGGACATGACCCGTGCCCGCTCTTTGAGCGCCGTTCGCGACGGTTCGTCGAGCAGTCGATAGAGGTCCGCGCTCAGTCCCGCCGCCGAGTCCGTGGGATTGCCCAGCGACTCCAGCAACGGGCGCAGCTCTTCGACCGGTCCACGGCTTGCGCCACACCCCGTGAGCCACGGCAACGACATGACCACCGCCATGACGAGCCATCGCCCCCGGGCCGCAAATCTCTTTCCCACCGTCCCGGTTTCAGCCATCGCCACACCTTCCATTGAGAGAGTAAGCCGCCCCAGCGGCCCCACTGTCAACCGCCTGTTCGCCCCTGGGATCCCCTGGCAACCCGCGCCCTCGAACAACCCACGGTTGCCCGCCCCGGCCGACCCGTTTAGATTCCCCTGGATGCGTAACCTCGCCCTCAGCCTTTGCGCCCCGCTTCTCTTCCTCGCCTGCGGAGGACGCGCCTCACTCGAACCGCCGCTCACCGAGTCGGTCGACGCCTTGCGCGCCGCGCTTGAAGCGCGTGACTTCGACAAGCTCTGGGCCCTCACCGACCAGGCTACACAAAAGGGCCTGCTCGCCGTCTTCGAAGAAGCCGACCGCGCCCGCACCCTCGTCACATCGGTCTGGGCCGAAGCTGACCGCGAAGCCGCCAACGCCGCTCTCGGCTCGGCCCTCGCGACCGCCATCGGCCCCAACGACGACCAGCGCGGCCCACGTATCCTGGCCGCGACGCTCGACCCATCGGTCCTCGCCTTCAATGAGGGCACCGTCGAGGGCTTCGCCCCCCGCGACGTAACCTTCGACCCCGGTCCACCCCGTCGCGCCATCGTGGCCACCGCCGCGGGCGAGAGGCTCACCTTCGTCGACCAGGCCGGCCAGTGGAAGAGCCTGCTCGTGCGTGATCAGGTCCTCGAGAGCGCGGCCATCAAGAGCCTCATCGCTCATGCCCGCAAGACCAACGCTCTGGCCGACGAACAGAAACGGGTCTGGCAAGCCAGCCTCGACCCGAAGACCCCGCAAGGCGCTTACAACCTGGCCCGCACGGCCCAGGATCGGAAGCCGCCCGATGTCGACATGCTCTTCGCGTTGCTCGACGAAGACGCGCGTAAGACCCTCGTCGACATCCTCGAGAGCGCGCGCAACGCTCAGAAGCAGATCCAACAACGCACCGCCAAAGCCATCCGTCGCGAAGCCTATCGCGCCGCCGGCCTGCTTCAGCTCGTCGACACCACCACCGATCGTGAGCTCTTTCGTCGTTGGGCATCGAGCCCCGACTTCAAGCCGCTGCTGACCGCCACGGACCCAGCCGCCTCCCTCGAGGGCGACCCCCAAACGGGTGCTGCGACAGTCATCACCGCCTCGGGCGCACGTGTGCCTATGCGGCGCGACGCCGACAACTTCTGGCGCCTCGCC
Source organism: uncultured Myxococcia bacterium (assembly GCA_942493285.1). GTDB lineage: Bacteria > Myxococcota_A > UBA9042 > PHBI01 > PHBI01 > WYBB01. The sequence goes on along the minus strand of OW818691.1, from coordinate 758,785 downwards.
GGCCTACGCGAGGCACTCACGGCCGCACTCGGACCACACCCGGCAGCGAACGAGGCACCCAAGACCCCCTGAGATTCGCCCAGCGAATTCCCGCAGGAGGGTCTTCGCGGAGCCGCGCTCAGGCCCCGCCGTCGAGCCCGAAGACCTGGTGGAGCACCCGCACCGCGAGCTCGGTATAGGCCTCGTCGATGACGACCGAGATCTTGATCTCCGAGGTCGCGATCATCTCGATGTTCACCCCGGCCTCCGACAGCGCCGCGAACATCTTGGCCGCGACCCCGCTGTGGCTGCGCATGCCGACGCCCACGACCGACACCTTCGAGATCTCGGTGTCCGTCGTGACCTGCTCCGCGCCCAGCTCCTTGGCCAGCGGCCCCATGAGCCGTTCGGCCTCGAGCACGTTGGACTTGGGCACCGTGAAGGTGACGTCCGTGTGCTCTCGCTCCTGCGACGAGTTCTGGATGATCATGTCGACCGAGATCTCGTGAGCCGCCAGCACACTGAAGATCTTCGCCGCAACGCCCGGCTGGTCGGGCACCCTCAGAATCGAGATACGCGCATCGTTGCGATCATACGTCACGGCCCGAACGACAACCTGCTCCATCGTCTCATCCTCCGGCACGACCCAGGACCCTTCGCTCTCATCGAAGCTCGACCTCACGTGGATCGGCACCCGATACTTCATCGCGAACTCGACCGAGCGCGTCTGCAGCACCTTCGCCCCGAGCGAAGCGAGCTCGAGCATCTCATCGTAGGAGATACGAGGGATTTTCCGCGCGCCCTTCACCACGTTCGGATCCGTGGTGTAGATACCGTCAACATCCGTATAAATTTCGCACACATCCGCATGCAGGGCGGCTGCGAGCGCCACCCCTGTCGTGTCGCTTCCGCCGCGCCCGAGCGTCGTGATGTTCCCTTCCGGATCGATGCCCTGGAAGCCTGCGACCACCGGCGTCTCTCCACGCGCGAGGCACGCTGCGAGCTGATTGGCTCCGATGCTCTCGATGCGCGCGCGCCCATAAGTCGCGTCGGTGCGGAAGTCGATCTGGTGCGCGAGCAGGCTGCGCGAGGGCACGCCCATGCGGTTCAGCGCGAGCGCCACCAAGGCCGTCGAGACCTGCTCACCCGAGGCGAGCAGCACGTCGTACTCTCGCGAGACCGGCTCCGGGTCGAGCTCGTACGCGAGCTTTACCAAGCGGTTGGTCTCACCCGCCATCGCACTCACCACCACGACCACCTGGTGGCCGGCCTCGCGCGTGCGCTTCACACGCGCGGCCACGTTCTTGATCCGCTCGATCGTGCCGACCGACGTGCCACCGAACTTCTGAACGATGAGCGCCATGCTCTCCCCTCTCAATAACCCAGCCCGTCACAGGGCCCCAACCGTTCAGCCGCCGCCTTCTCGAAGGACCGGCTGCAGCCTGCGCCCTGACAGGTCGCCGCGTCCATCAGCGTCGGTCCAGATAGCTGCTCCGAGGCAGGACGTCAAAGACCTTCCAGCCGTCCGCCTCCTGCACCATGACCACCCGATGCTCCGCTCCGGCGACCGCCACGACCGCTTCGGCCCGCGACCTCTCACGCACCACCCAGCCGACCCTGCCCGCGACGATCGCATGCGCCAGCGTGCTCCACGCCGGATGCCCCGCCAGATGCCCTGCGAGCCCCGCCGCACTCGTGGCGCTCGTCTCGCTCGGCATGAGCTCGACCACACGCTGGAAGTCCTTCGCCTCGATGGCTCGACCCAGCGCCAACAACGCGCTCTCGGCCGACTCGGCCGAGAACAAGGCCAGGACCCCACGTCCGATCCTCCAGCCGTCGGCCATACGCACCACCGCCAGCTCGCGCCCACCCGCCCACGTCGCCGACCGCTCGACCTCGGCGACGCTCCCGCTTTCAGGCGCGCTATCGGTCCCTGGTAGAAGCGGCGCACGCGCACGACCCTCGGCCGTCAGAAGCGCCATTGCCCCGCGTTCGTCGCCAGCTGCAACCGCCGCGATGTGCGCACGCACGACCTCCGCGGGCTCCATCGGCGGGCGGCTCGCACACCCCACCGCGCCTGCACACCCCCACCACAAGACCAGCGCCCGTACGGTCATGGTTCGCCTATACCCCTTTCGAGACATTTCATGGTAGTGGCCGTGGTCGAGGGTCGGGCATGAGTGAAGTCGCACAGTCCTGGGAAACGAAGCTGGCTGCGTATCTAGCGCGGACGGGGCTACGTGTGACCCGACAGCGGCGTGTCATCGCCAAAGCCTTCTTCGAGAGCGCTGGGCATCCCAACATCGACGAGCTCTACACACGAATCCGCGAGCGTCATCCCAATATCGGTCAGGCGACCGTCTATCGCACGCTCAAGCTCCTCGTCGAGAGCGGCCTGGCCGAGCCGAGCCGCTTTGGCGACGGCACGACCCGCTACGAGGCCGCAGACTCCGAGGACCACCACGACCACCTCGTGTGCACGCTGTGTGGCCACATCGTCGAGTTCCGCAACGACGAGATCGAGCGCCTCCAGGAAGTCATCGCTAAGAGCCACAAGTTCCTGATGACCGATCACAAGATGGTCATCTATGGCGAGTGCAAGGACGAGACGTGTGGACGACGCGCCGAGCCGGCCCGTCGACTCGCGGACTCACGACGGATGTGAACGGCCACCGATGAATGAAGACCAAGGCGGGGCCAACAACGGCTCCAAACAACCGAAGGCCGCGGCCGCCAGGCGCGCACCTGTTGCTGCCTCGGCTCCCGCAGGAGCCCCCATGACGGACCGGCCGACGGGGGACCGTAAAGACGCCCGGGTCATCAAGCGCTACGCCAACCGCAAGCTCTACGACATGACCGAGAGCTGCTACATCACCCACGATGAGATCGCGTCCCTCGTCCGCGAAGGCGAAGAGATCCGCATCATCGACAATCGCACTCAGGAGGACCTGACCTCCGCGACGCTCACCCAGATCCTCCTCGAAGAGGAACGTCGCGTGAAGCGCCCGCTGCCCATCGACACCCTGCGGAACTTCTTCCAGACGGGCGGCGACTTCATCCAACGCCACATCAAACAACCCGTCGCCACCCTGCGCGAAGAAGCCGAGCGCAATGTGCGCCGCGTCTTTGGGCGCAAGGACGAGAAGCTCGGCGATGCCTCCGAAGGCGCACCTGTCGCCGCGGCCCCTACCCCGCCGGTGCAACCGCCTCCGGCCGCGGCCACACCACCGACCGCCGCCCACCGCAAAGTCACGACCGACGCCATTCGTGACGCCCTCGAAGAGCGCTGGGCCGAGATCCAACACGCCGTCTCGCAGCTCGACTACCCCAAGCGTATCACTGAGCTCGAGCACCGCGTCGAGCTCCTCGAGCGTGAGCTCGCGGCACTCCGCTCGGGTATCTTGTTGGACGACCAGCCCGACGACGCCCCCGAGCTCGACGACGACCTGGCCTGAGTCCACGCCCAAAGACCCGCCAGCGCCGTCTTGTCTCAGGGCCACGAACGCCGAGCTCGACGACGACCTGGCCTGAGTTCACGCCCAAAGACCCGCCAGCGCCGTCTTGTCTCAGGGCCACGGACGGCGAGCTCGACGACGACCTGGCCTGAGTCCACGCCCAAAGACCCGCCAGCGCCGTCTTGTCTCAGCTCCGCGGGGCGACTCGACGCGCTGAAAAACAAAAGGCGGTCTCCCCGAAGGGAGCCGCCTTTTGAATTCAGTGCGAGCTCAGCTCACTTGAGCGAGAACTTCATCCGGCACTCGCCGATGCGGACCTCGTCGCCATCGCGAAGGAACTGCTTGGTGACCTTCGCGCCGTTGACGTGTGTACCGTTGGTCGAGCCGAAGTCAGCGAGCTCGAAGCGCATCTCTTCGATCTTGATGCCCGCGTGGCGCTTGGACACGCCCTGCTCCTGCAACACGATGGTATTGCCCGCGATGGACCCGATGGTCGTCACGTCCTCGGTCAAATAGAACTCTTTGCCGGCATAGGCGCCGGTGAGAGCCGTGAGCTTGCCCTTGTACGGTCCAATCGGGCCCGCCTCTTCCTCGACCGCGACCGGGCGATTCTTGCGGCCCTTGGCGATGGCCTTGATGAGCATCCAGATGAGGCCGATGCCGAGCAGGCCACCGACACCATAGACGACCCACTGGAGCCACTCCCAGATCGGCCCCGAGAACTTGCCCGTCTTGACCGGCTCCGGCCACGCCTTTTTCATCGGCGTCCCATTGGGGGCCGTGACCTCGAGGCGGATCTCGACCGGGGCCTCGGCACCGCGCCACTCCTTGGGCTCGAACGTGACGACGTACTGGTTCTGGAGCTCCTTGGCGATGGCCTCGATCTCCGTCGCAATGTCGCCGGCCTTCTCTTCAGAAATGCGGCGGTAGACGCCGAAGGTCTTTGACGCAAGAAGGTTCAGGTTCACGAGCGGCTCAGGCACGTCGATGGTGAAGCCGATGGCGTAGACCTTCGCCTTGGTGTCCTTGGCGATCTCCGCGATGGCGTTGATGCGCTTCTCCACCGCCGCAGCTTTGTCTGCGATGGCGTCCTTACCGTCCGACATGACGAGCAGGATACGGCGGCGCGGGAGAGTCGCCTCGGCCTCCTTGATGCTCTCCATCATCTTCTGGATGTTCGCGTAAAGGGCAGGCGCCTTTCCGGATTGCTTCTCCGTCGGCGGCTTCACGAGCTGCTGCAACGCCGCGCCCGCTTCCTCGGGGCGTGCGCCCCACGAGTAGACGCGGGACATCCCGTCCTCGTTGTAATACGAGACGGACACGTAGTTCTGGTTGGACAGGTTCTTCAGGAAGGCCTCGAACCCGTTCTTCGAGAGCTCGAGGATGTTGGGCATCCCGGACTCGGGGTCGTACTGCGCATACGCGTTGTGGGCCGCAATGAGCACACCGACGGCGAGCGACTGATTGGCATCCTTGAACGTCTGAACGGTCAGCTTGCCCTCGACCTCTTTGCCGTCGATGAACACCTTGACCGACCCATCCGCGGACTTCTCGAGCCCATCGATGAACCGGCTCTGGTCGTCAAAGAGGTCCAAGTAGAAGATGATCTTCTTGAAATTTGGACTCTTTTCGTTCGCGAAGCCCTCGGCATCGATGTGGTCGATCAGGAGCTCGGCGCGCGCCGTACCACCGACCGTCATCGCGACGGCGAGCGCGCACGCACCCAACGTCCGCCACAAACCCTTTCCGGGTCCGACCGCTTTCCTCATCCTCTTGCCCTCGCTTGTGATCAGCCGCTTCACGGCGTCCTCCGCAACACTATGACGAGCGCCCAGGTGAAGCGCCTCGTGACTCACTCTCGCGATTATGCTCGGTCCGCGAGATCTTGCAACGCCACCGGGACCACTTCGCGTGACCCGATTGAACAGCCGGTCAACGCGGTTGACGTTCACCGCGAAAACCCAGGCGGAGCGGGCAGCCCCGGCGAGCCGCCCGTACCTCGAACCTTCACTTCAAAACCGTTGGCCAGACGCAGAGCTGCAGGCGTCTGATGACGGCACTCACAACCAGGTCCCGATCTGCGCTGCCAGCAGGGGACGTGCCCCCTGCGGCATACGCCATCGCGAACTCAGTACAACGACTTGAACTTCATCTCGGTGCGGCCGAGGCGAACGCGGTCGTTGTCGATGATCTCTTCTTTCGAGACACGCTGGTCGTTGACGTAGGTCCCGTTGGTCGAATCGAGGTCGACCAGGACGAACATCCCTTCCTCATGCCGGATGACCGCGTGACGCGCCGACATGTACTGGTCGGTGAGCACGATGTCGGTGTCGGCCGCCGTCCCGATGACATTCTTGCCATCGCGGATACGGAAGTCATGACCCTTCAAGCTGCCGTTGAGGCAGACGAGCCACCCGACCACCGGCTTGAACTCGTTCTCTTCGACGATCTGAATGAACTGCGTCTTGTCGCCGAAGTTCGATTCGGCCTCCTGCGCGGCGGGCATCGCAGGTGCTGATTCCGCCTTCTTCTTCCCGAAAAGCCCCATCTTGTCGTCCTTCTGCGGCTTGTCATCCTTCTTCGCCGGCTCGGGCTTCTGCCCCTTACCCTTTACGGATCCGACGGCTTTGTCCTGGGCGCCCTTGACGCTCTGGTTGATCTTGCCCGCCACCTTCATCTGGGCCTTGGCCTGAGCGCCGACAGCCTTGGCTTTGATGCCGGCTTCGACCGCGTTCAGTTTCTGACGCCCAAGATTCTTGAGGAAGTCCCAAACCATCACCGACCCCTGATGGATCCTCCGAAGACCCGTCCATGTGAGATTAGACGCCGGACCGGCGTTCGTTGCAAGCGGTCCCCGAGAAAAGACCGTGTGTAGTTATCGCAGCTTTCGGAGCCGATGCCAACTGAACCGACACCGCCAGGACCGACCGATGTTCGACGGGACCGGCTTGGTGAGCGGCTCTGCGACGGCTGCAGCCTCGGGTGTGACACGACGACACGGGCCCTGTTTCCGAGCTCATCAGTGTATCCATACCTCCGAAGCAACCCGGGTCGTGGCAGTCCACATCAGACCATGGAAACACAGGTTCGGTGCCCTCACCTGCAACCCACCCGAAGCACCGCGCTTACCGGCCTCCCGCTCCTGAAACGACAAAAGCCGACGGGGTCGCCGTCGGCCTTCTGCCCTCCTGCCTCACCTACGAAGCAGGAGCCCTGTCACTATCCGAGGTCCAGCCCCGGACGTCCCGATCAAGCGGGCTGGTAGAAGAAGAGCTTGAACATATTGACGTCACGGTCCGCCGAGTTCGGGGTCTGTCGGATCGTGAGGAAGGTGTCGGTCACGTACTCGGCCGGGATCTTGTACGGCCAGTTACGCCAGCGGAACTTGCGGTCCTCACCTTCACACACCATCGCGCCGGTCTTCTTGCCGTTGACCGAGATCTCGCACTCCCACCCACCGTGCACGTAGTCCATTCGCATGAACATGAAGATGTCGCGGTTCGGCGTGACGTTCGAGATCTCCCACTCCGCGTATCCACCCTCGTACGCGATACCGACGTCTTCCACGATGACGCCGTCGGGGTACTTGAGTTTCTGGCGCGTGCGGTACTTGTCCTTGGCGTCGACGATGCGGAACTTGTGCTTCGACTCCGAATCCTTCTCGAGGATGTCGACGAGGTCGATGCGCTTGAGCTTGACGCCCTCCACCTCGATGTTGTCGGCGAAGTCGTCCGACTTCTCCTTGAGCTTGTTGAGGATGACGTCGTCCGAGGTCTTCGCGGTGGTCTCGACGGCCTTCTTGACGACCTTGCCGCCGAAGATGGTCTGCAGGTTCTCGGTCGACTTCTTCTGGTATCCGAGCACGTTGACGAGCGTCTCGGCGTTGAAGTTCTTCTCCTTGTACATGCCCTGGAGCAGCTCGACGTGCTTCTTGAAGCTCGCGAACTCCTTCTTGGTCGCGTACTGCGGATAGTTGGCTTCGACGTCCGCGACGAGCTCCTCCTGGAACTCGAACACCGTCGAGAACAGGTCGTAGAGGTTGCGCTCGTCGACGATGTTGCAGCGCAGCAACATATCGAGCGCATTCATGGCCTGCTCGCACGAGCCGGCCGACAGGATGCGCATCTTGTTGAACATGTGCGAGTAGACCGCCTTGCTCTGGCCGAGGATGCCAGCGAGCTCGTTGATCTTGCTCCGGTCGATGTGCGACCCGACGACGCCTGCGCTCGCGACGAAGTTGAGGTTGAGCTCATTCTCCTTCGGGTTCTGCGGGTCCTTGGCGTCGGTGATGCGCTTCACATCCTTGGTCAGGTGGACACGCGCAATCTCGATCTCACGACGGATGTCGGGCTCGGTGATGATGGCTTCGACCTTGAAAGTCTCAGCGATACGCCGATGTCCCTTGTACTCGAGGTTGGCCTTGTAGCTCACGAAGTCGGTGAGCTCCTCGATGTACTTGACCACGATGTAGACCGTCTGCGGCAACTTGAAGTCGCCCGGATCGATGGTCTTGATCGACGGCTCGGGCACATAGATCTCGTTGCCCTCTCCATCGATGGCATATCCGGGCGAAATCTCGACCGATAGGTCCGCGCGCCCACGGGCCGCAACCCTCAGCCCACCCAATACGTTGGGTACCACGCCCGGCCCATGGAGGAGGCGGTTGTGGAGCTTGTGCTTCTCCACATGGTACTTGACCAGGTCGTTCCAGTCGTCCGCAGTCGTCTGGAAGCCCGTGAAGAAGTTGATTCGCTTGTAGCCCTTGAAATCAGCCATTCTCTCGCTCCTTAGGATGCTTTCCCGCCGCCGTCGTCTTCGCCCTTGTCCGATCCGACACGTAGCATCGGCTTCTTCTTCTGGGGCTCGCCAGTCTGCGTCTCGCCCGAAGGCGCTTTCGTGGAATCTTCGGTGATGAGGAGGCCCGTCCCCCCTTCACTCTCGTATACAGTGCCATCGAAGGCGATACCGATACCGATGCCGATGACGGGCGGCTGCGTGTCAGCCGTCGCGATCTCGGCCGGGGCCATGCCGATGGCCATGAAGGCGCCCATCGTACCGGTCTCGACCTCATCGGAAAACGCCAGGAAGTAGCTGGTATGGGCGGGCTTCTGGTTCTGTATAATCTGGTGGATCTTGATGATTTCGTCGTCATTGGTCCTTGATGCAGGCTTGTCGAGCCTGACCACGAAGCAATGCGCGAGGTTCATCGGCGGCAGGATGACCGTGTCATCACCGACCGTCGAATGGACACCGATCTTGAAGCCCTGGAAAGGCCAGGAGTTCTCCTCGATGTCGACCCTCGCTCCGACGTAGATGCGAACGAACTCGCGGATCGCTTTCGACGTCCCTCGGTCTGGGAACAGCTGGGTCGCCGCCATCAGCATCTTGCGACGCTGAAGTGTCGTCCAGTCCGGGTTGAGGGTGATCGCGAGCCAGCTCGCTAGCCACGGCAGGAAGTCCGGATCGGTGCTCCGCGGGTCGAACAGCTCGTGCACCGACTTGATACGGCGGTTCACCGAATCATAGGTGTGCTGAACGATATTGAGGAAGCCGCGGAGGAAGTTGCCACCTCCGTCCATCTCAGGCTGCTGGAAGGCCTGCGGCAAGAACCCGATGAGGCTCTGCCGCGCGATCTTCAGCAGGACTTCGCTCTCTTTGGGGACCAGCAGACCCGAGCGCGGGAACTGGTCGACGACCGAGAATTCCTGAGCGTAGTCTTCGACGTAGAAGACGCGGAACCGCTCGAAGCCCGCGTGCTGCAGGACGATCTTGGCGTTGTCGACCTGCAACCCGCTCACGTCGGGCATGGCGATACGCTTGATGACGCCGCGTGCGCGGATGTCAGACGATGCGGTCATGCGCCTTCTCGACGACGGTCACGTTGACGAGGTGGATGAGCTGATCCTCTTCCACGCGGAGCTGCTCGACTTCGACGCCCCCCCGATCCTCGTCAAAGATCCGGATCTTGTCGACCAGGTCCACGCCGTCGACGGACTCGACGACCTGGTAGAGGTCGACCTTGAGAAGGGAGCGGCCGAACGGCCACCCCTTGCCGCTGCGCCACCCCTGAAGGGGATGGAGGAAACGGCGCACCTCACGGTCGATGTTCTTCTTGACCTTGTCCGACGCGCCGCTCTGGGAGCAGACGATCTCGATACGCAGCGAGGTCTCGCAGTAGCTGGGCCGCACCACGTTGACCACCGTCGACACGAGTCGCCGCTGGTTGAGGTAGGCGCGCACCCGCTTCAGGAGCTCGACCGTCGGGACCGGCTTCTCGGTGAGGTCACCGCGTGAGCTGGCCCGAGGTACGACGATGACCGTGACCTCGCCTTCGCGTGAGGTCGACGGCAATGCCTTGACGCGGGCGACCGAGTTGCTGGCCTCTTTCGCGAGCCACTCGAAGTCGTCCACCGTGACCGCCCGGTTCCGGGCTTTGAGCATGTGCGGAGCGCGGAGCTTGGCCTCTTCGACCGTCTCCATGTCGCAGCCGCCCTGGGCCGGATAGGGGTTGGTGACTTCGGACACGAAGGCCAACGTCTTGACGAGCTGGTTGATGGCGCCCGTCGGCACGTTTCCACGGCCTCCTTCGCCGACCTGGTAGGCCTTGGCGCGGACGTTCTTCTCGCCCTTGGGCGGAATCATGCCGCGAATGCCGTCGCTGAACTTGAGCTCGCCGGTGACGATGTCCTTCATGTAGCAGCGGTCGCGAGGACCACGATCATAGAAGCTGTCGACGGGCTGCCAACGGATCCAATAACCCCCGTAGTCGGTGTCCTGCTCGGCCACGTTCTCCGTGCCCCACAACAGCCTGAGCTCTTCGAGCTCATCTGCCGGCGGCATGTCGGGCTCTCGAATGACGATGATCTCGCCGTCGAGCACCGGGCCACGCGGGAAGTTGAAGAACTGGTTGGGAGTGCCATGCGACGCCCCGAGCAGCGTGTCACCGTAGGTGGTGACATTCTGTGCGTGGACCGCGTTGAGCATGATGCGATTGCACCGCGGCGGTTCGTCGTAGCCGCCCATCTCCAGGCGCGCACGCATCCAGTGGCTGCTGTCGCCAAAACGACGCGAGCTGCGGAAGTCCGGCGGGCCGATGAACTCGATGAAGCCCGCCTGCGTGAAGTTGGAGGTCGTGTCGCGTGGGGCCAGGGGCGCCCAGATCTTGCCGTTCCAGTACTCCCAGACCACACGCTGCTCGATGTAGCCCTCGGTACGGTCATCGAACGAACGCAGTGATGCACGGCCACCCTTGCCCTCGAACTCCAGGACGTTGAAGTAGATCGAGCAGGTCTCGTTGGGGAACGGCTGCTCCCACCCGAGATACAGCGTCGGCGACTCCTCGGCCACCGGCTGGAAGACCTGGAAGGGCTTGTACTCAGTGGCTGCGATCTTGGAGTGGTCGGTGAACACGAAGTCGTTGTAGACCAACACGTTCTTGACCGGATGCGGCTCCTCCTGGAACTTGAACGCGACGTCCTTGATCCACGGCGGGCGCAGCGGGTTCTCTTCCTTCCAGACCCAGGTCTCGTCCTCGAGGACGTAGGTGCCGGGCTGGCCGAAGCCACCCCCTTCGATGCGGCAGCGAACCCAGATGCTGGGCTGGCCGTTCACCTCACACTCGCCCATGTCCTTCGGGCGGCTGAAGATGATCGAGCCATTGGACGTGAAACACTTGGTCCCGTCCATGAAAGTGCCTTCGGCTTCGACCACGCCGTCCGCCGGCTTGACCCGCGCGAGCACCTTCCAACGTTTACCCGTGTGGTACTCCCAGCGCAGGACGAGGTCGGCCGACGGACGCGCCGTGTCGGCGACTGCCTGGTCCGACAACGTGAAGTCCATGCGGATCTTCGTGTTGGGCTGGACGAAGGCCTCCTTCGAGCCGAAGTAGAACGTCGAGTCGACCCGAGGCTCTTTGCCGAAGGGCGCAAAGTTCTTGTCGAGGTCGATGTAGAGATAGGTCTCGCCCTCGGGGTTCGAGTACGCCCACTCTGGACGGATGCCCTCGCCGAGGACCTCGATGCGAGCCGAGATGGTATCGATAACCGTCTCGTCCTCGGCGTGAGGGACCTCGAAGAGGCGACCACGAATCCAGAAGGTCTCGATGTCGTTGACCTTCACCATCTCGACGGCCTGAGGGCCGTTGAAGGCGGTGGTGTTACGTTCGAGGTCCATCGACGGCCTCGAGAGCTCGCGCCAACGATTGCCGTCCCAGTACTCCCACTCGAGGAGCTCATGGAATTGGCGGTCGCCCGTCGACTGCGCCTCGAACCGCGCGATGAGAACCGACGCCTCGTTGAAGGTCGAGAAACGCTCGTCACCCAGATAGAGGAAACGCTCGATCGAGCGCGCTCCACCGAAGACCTCGAACACTCCACCGTCGCCTTCGACTGCGGGCGTGTTGTCGCTGAACGTCTTCGCGTGCTGGCTCATGCAGCGCACGAGCCGATTGGACAACGCTACGAGGTCGCGCTCGGTCTCGAACGTGAGCGCTGGGACATCGCCCTCGGGCTGAGTCGCGACTCGCGTCCCGGCCGGGATCTGAACCATGTCCGTCTTGTCTGAGATGGCGAAGCGCACAATCGTGCGAGCCGGCTGCGGTGGCTGCAGCCGGATACCCATCATGTTCAAGAACGCGAGATAGTTGTTCTCCGGCACGCGATTGAGCCGGTAGATGACCATCTCGGTCATCCACGCAAACAGCTCGATGAGCGTTATGCCCGGGTCGGACTTGTTGAAGTTCGTCCACTCGGGGCAGTACTGCGGGATTAGCAGCACGGCTTCGTCGACGATGTCTTCGAATTTGCGATCGTCGAGATTCGGAATCGGAATCATAGATCCTGTTCCCTGCGCAGGTAGAACGGATAAACCAGGTTATGCAGGTTGTTCGTCGACCGGACGCGGTACTCGATCTGGATGAGAATCGTGTTCTCGGTGCTCTGATCGGGATAGGCGTTGACGGTGACGTTCTCGATGCGCGGTTCCCACTTGATGAGGGCCTGCTGCGCATAGAGCGACACCAGTGAGCAGGTGTTGGCGCTCACTGGGTGGAAGACGAGATCGTGAATCATACAGCCGAAGTCGGGGCGCATGATGCGCTCGCCGATAGCGGTGCCGAGGATGAGCCTGACGGAGTCGCTGATGCTCTTCTCGCCCGACACCATCTCGACCTGGCCTCGCCCGTCGACTCGCAACGGGAAGCCAAAGCCTCTACCTAGGAAGTTCTTCATGGCGTGCCTCAGCGGAAGGTGCCTTCAAAGAACTTGCGGCAGCTGGGGCACTCGAGGCGCATGCTGCCCTCATCCAGCTTGGCAATCTGAAGGGGGCCCCCACCGCAGAAGGGGCATGGGTGTCCTTCCGTCCGTCCCGCGAGGACCTCATCCAGGATGTCTTGGAGCTGAGCGTACTGGTCAGACTCGGAATCGTTCATTCGATCCTCGTGGAGAGCGTCGGAAACCCCAACGAAATCAGGACCTCAGGTAAGCTCCTGAGGCCAACGACCCCCTGGTCGTGGCGGCCGAGAGGCATCATATGGAAGCCCCTCCCCTTGTCAACCGACCCCAAGGTGATCCGGAGAGCCTCGAAGGATGTCCCTAACCCGATGTTTGCGCAGAGCTTTCTAGACCCGGACCCAGCGCCGGAGGTCGCCGCGTAAGACGAAAGAAAGTTGCCTCGCCCGTCGGCGGCGGCCTCGGCCAGTTGCCAACGCAGCCCCGGCAACCGTCCCAACCGCCCCGACCCACACGTCCGAGCAGGCCACCGCGGCGCCCGCCGGAGCATAGGCATACGCGGCCCATCCACCAGGCGCGGAGTGCACACCTGAGGGAACCCATGACGCTCCCCTGTCTGTCGCGCGTACCAGGACCACGGATTCGACAGCGCCAGACTGCGTCGCGCCCTTCCTACCCGCTTTGCTCACACCGCAACGGGGCTTGGCCTGCGCTCGTGCGCGCACTCCGACAACGGGCACAAAAAAAGCGAGGCCGTAGCCTCGCTTCTCATCTCCGATCCAGGACGGGTCGACTTCTCAGGGCTCGGGCGACGCGTTGCGGGCCAGCTTGAGGTAGGTCTTGTAGGCCTGCCCCGAACCCGCCACGAAGACATGTTGGCAGCCCTCGACCAGGTACTCTCCGCTGTAGACCTTGCCGAACTCTGAAAGCTCGACGACCAGGCCCGCATGCAGCTCCGGACGACCCTCGATGACGACGTCGGCCGTCATCCAGTCCATAGACAGCTTGTCCATGATCGACTGCGCGATTTCCTTGGCCTCACCCGCGCTTGCCACCGGGACGTCGACGATCGAGAGGACGCGACCGTTACTCGACGAACCGTAGTGCGCCTTACCGGCCTGCTTGAAGCCGTCGGTCCCACCGATCGACATGCTCACTGCCTCGGCCTTACCGAGCAGCGGCTTCTTCGCGATGGCATCCCAACCGCGGACCTCGACGCGAGCCACCTGGCGCACCGTCGAAAGCCGGAAGTCGGCCGAGATGGCCTGCGACTCGGAGGGAGCGTTGTACTTGTCACGGCAGATCTTGAGGACCTTGGAGCCCTTCTCGATCGGCTTCAGCGAGATGTTCTTTCCATCGGCGTGCGACTTCGAGTCCCAGCCGAGGCCGAAGTTGCCCACCACCTGCTGGATGAACTGGTAGTCGTTCACGTTGTACTGGGCGATGTACTCGAGCTTCGACTCGACGGCCTTGGTCGCCGCTGAGAGCCCGTCGCTGCCACCACCCTTGACGGCCTTCGACTCGCTGACAACCGTCCCGAGAATCGAGCCGGGGTTCTGGTTTTGTTTGTGACCGTCGCCGAACGTGCGGGACGAGGTTCCGCGGGTCAGGCGATGAGAGAAGTCGTATCCGGAGACGGTCACGAACATCTCACCAGCCGCAAAATGCGGTTCGATGTAGCTGATCTCGCCTTTGAAAATCGTGCCCTCGGTCCCGTAGCCGACAAGCACTTCGATCTTCGAGCCCGGCTTGATCTTGTCGAGCAGGATGATCTCGTTGAACTGGCTCATCTGGAGTTGGACTGAGAAGAAGTCCGGGCTGTCGAGCCGCTGGTCCACGTGGAACCGCTGAATGAAGCTCCCGTTCTTGGTCTCGACCTTGCCCTTGTCGCCTTGAATCGAAGTGGCACCGTCGAACTTGATTTCGATCGTGAGCTCATTGGGATTGCTTGACATCGCACTTCCTCCGACTGCCTGAACGCCGCACGTGGCGCATGCGCTCTCGTCGCAGATGGCCCCGCAGGGGGGGCGGTCTCAGAAGACACCCGAGCGCAGGAAGCCTCGGGCATCTCGAATTCTCTCGTCATGCCGGGGAAGTGTTCCCCGGGCTGCTTGGCCCCGATCGAGCCTGCCTTTCAAACCTATCGACATCCCGATTCGGTCATCGGGACAGGCACGCAGCTGCTGGCCAGCTGCAGATCAACGCACTGGGCCGAGGCCGCCTTGCGCCCTCAGCCAGCAGCTCTACTTCAAGATGGGCGGGACGAGCAGCTTCATACCCGGACGAAGCTCGAGCGGGTCATCGATGCCGTTCGTCTTCGCGATTCGGCGCCACTCACCCGGGTCCTCGTACTCGGCCTGAGCGATCCCCTGCAGGGTGTCACCCTTCTTGACCGTGTAGAGCTTCGCGTGGTCCGGCGACTCCTTCGGGTTGTTCTTCATCTCCTCCGGCTTGGGGAGGATTTGCTCGAGCGAAAGCTTCACCTTCGCCCGCACCGGGGTGCCGTCGGGGAGGAAGAGCGTGTACGTCACATCACACTTGGTGATGTAGAACTTGTACTTCGTGATGACGTCGGCGCCCTGCGTGAACTGCCCCCAGTTGAACACACACACCGGAAGGTGATGGGTCGCCGGGATATAGTCCAACATGGACTCGAGATCATTGATGTACTTCTTGCGGACGCTCTCTCGCGTGTCGTAGCAGTCGAACCAGATGTCCGGTATCGTCAAGCAGACCGGGTAGGTCAGCGAGTACTTCTTTTCCGTGACACCCTGGGCCGCCGCCTCTTCTTTGAGCTGCGTCTCCTTGGTGGTTTGGATGGTTTCGGGATTGACCCAGAACACCACCTTCTTGTGAACACTCGCCAGGTCGGGCTTTGTATAGGCGATCAGCTCGGCTTTCTCGAGCTGACCGCCGAACATCGCTGCCTCGAGATTGTCCAGCTGCGAAGTGATCTTCTGGGCGACCTTCTTGCCGATTTTGCTCATGACCATACGCCGATCCTCTCCTTCATCAGACCCATCAGCCGGGCAACACGGTTAGCCATTTCGATGGCCAGCATCTCAACAGCTTTCTCGCTCATCTTCGCGTCGACTGGACCACGCTTGCCCGCGTCCGCCCCACCGCCGCCAGAACCCTGCGCCGGCTGACTCGGCGACGAGCCCGTCTTCGAATCCCGCAGCGCGGTTTGCGCCACGGCCTTCACTGCAGGAGCGACGAGCGGCATTGGTGCACGCTGCCCGGACTCCGAACTACCCACGATTGCCGCGGCGAGCTTACCGAGATCTGCATGCGTCGTCGATGCCCTGGAGCCCGTATCGACAAAGCTCCAGTCGGTTCGACGCATCGCCTGCGAGGCACCATGCTGCGGCCGGCTCGCCCCGGTCGAGGTCTGCGTGACCGTTCCGGCCAGGCTACGAAGACCGCTGCGGTCTCCCGAGCCAGCCCCGCCTCGACCACCAGCACGACCTGCGCCTCCACCCTGCGACGAGAGACCACCGCTGCGCGCCGCGCCTTCCTGCCCACCGGTGGCAACGAGGCTGGCACCGCCGATCGGCGAATCCATCGCGACCGAGCTGTCACGGCGAGGCCCGAAGGCCTTGCCGAACTCCTGCCGGGTCTCCCCGAGGCCGAGATCGAGCCCCGTCCGCGAGCCGTCCACACGCGACAGCCACGCGAAGGCGAACTCGGGAGCCCCAGCCTCTTCGAGAAGCGAGGTCCGCTCTGCGCGCTCAGTGCCTCGGAGAAGCGAGGACAGGAGTCCAGCGCGCTGCCCACGGGACATGCCACCCTTTCGAACCATCGCGGCGATCTGGGCGAGCGACCGAGAACCAACCGCCGAGCCGCCGTCCCCGGAGCTCGCCATGAGCTGGAGGAAGGACTGCTCAGGCGAGGCCTCGGCGAGCTCGCTCTGCGTCTCGGTGAAGCGATAGCCTTGAAGCGAGGCCGC
Organism: uncultured Myxococcia bacterium; assembly: GCA_942493285.1. GTDB lineage: Bacteria > Myxococcota_A > UBA9042 > PHBI01 > PHBI01 > WYBB01. Next base: position 742,175 of record OW818691.1, on the reverse strand, counting down.
CCCTTCGCCATCGCCCATCCCGACAAAGCGTTCCACACCGCTCACGCCGAGCTCACGAGACACTGCCGCGAGCGAGCTACGAGCAGACGAGAGGTCGACACCGGAGTCCGCAAGCGTCGTGAGCACCCGCGTCATCTCAGCGCCGAGCTGGCTCTGGCGGGACTTGAGCGACTGAATCGCTGCCGAGACTTCCGGTGAACGGAGCCCCTGAAGCATGACCTCAGGAGCGATGACCTTGCCGAGCGACACCGGGAGGTTGAAGCCGACCTCTTCAGAAAGCGAAGCGAGCCGCGCGTCCTGTCGACCTGCCGCCGCCGATCCGCCGCCGCGAGCCGGTGCTTGCTCCGTCCCAGCACGAAGCTGAGCGACGGTGATAGGCGCGTTCACACCCGCAACACCACGACCCTCGACAGGAGGAACCGCAGCAGAGCGAGCGACGCCGCCCGTACCACGCATCAGCCTGCGGGCGCCTGCAGGACCATCCACCGCCATGGCGAGCGCCTTGGCGAGTCGGGCCTCCAGGCCCGGTGCGGTCTCACGCTCGAGCGCAAGAACCGCCATCTCGACCTCATCGATGTCCATCGACCGCGACTGGGTCGCGATACGACCAGCTCCCATGGTGCCCACATCGGCGACGCCCTGGATCCGGGCAATGTCTGCGTCGAAGGCGCCTGCCAATCCGAACTGGCCGCTCTGGCCAATCTGAGCCGACATCTCGCCCGAGAGCGCGCCCATCGAAGCACGGCCCCCCATTGATGTCGCGAGCGCCTCTGCCTGGCGACCCTCGGTCGTTCGACCGCTTGCCTGCGCCTTGGCCGCAACCGCTTCGAGACGCGCCACCAGCCTGGAGGCGACCGCCCGGTCGGACCCAGAAGTCCGGGCGAGGACGCCGCGAGCACGAGCGAGCAGCCCGGATTGAGCTTCAGCCGCCACAGGATCCGAAGTCTTGGCCAGGCCACCCTCGGCCATCTTGACGAGCTCGCCGATCTCGTCGCGCAGCGACGCATAACCCACTGCGGGCGAGGACCTGGGAGTCAACGAGCCGAAGTAGCTCTGGGCAAAGCCACCCTCGAGCATCGGCATAGGCGAGGCTGCGAGCTTGCCGGCCGCGACGATCGCACCCGAACCAGCGCTGAAATCGACCGAACCGCCGAGCCCCTCCGCGCCTGCGAGGACACGGGCGAGCGTCCGATTGATCTGGGAAGAATGGCGCGAGCTGACAGCACTTCCCTCGACATCGAGGGCTCCGTCAGCGGCCCCGCCGAGCTGCCGGCCTGCGAGCGCACCCACCGAAGCCTGGCCCGCTCCGACCGCCGAGACGCCGCGCACCGCTCGACCCGAGCCGCCACGAGCGTACTGGGCGCTATCGCCGACTTCGGCGGAGGGCAGCTCAGTGTTCGACGAAGTACCCGACTCCAGCTGCAGCATCCGCAGCTCCGGCTCGGACCAGCCAGACATCTCGAGGTGTCGGGTAAGGTCGCGACGCGCCCCACTTTCAAGAGACGCGATCCGAGCGACGAGCTCGGGCGAGCTCTCCCAGCTCGAGGCCGCAGACGCGAGCCTGCCGCCACTCTCTGTACGTTTCTGAACGATTCGGCCCAACAGCGGCTCATCGGAACCGGCTCCTCCGAAGGCGAGCGAGCTGATGGCTCCGAGCTCCCGACCGACCACGCCACCAGCACTGAAGAGGCTGGCGATGGCCCTGGATTCACGGGCCGTCGTAACGGGCCGCATAAGTGCCTGGTGAGCCTCGCGAACCTGCGACATCCCGGACACCAGCACCTGGTCGCCGGACGTCGCCGCCAAACCGCCAGCATCGCCGAAAACCTGGGCGCTCGTACCGCGAGCGGAAACGAGCCGTTCGACCTGCTGCGGGCTGGCTTTGCCTGCACCACGCGCGCCCGAACCAACCACATCGACTCCGTCCGGACCCATAGCCCCAACGAAGTCCGCACCCACGGCACGGACCGAACCCGTCACACCCCGGAAGTCCGAACCAGTGGTGCCCCGGAAACCCGAACCGCTGGCAATACGAACGCTGGAAGCTCCAGGCGAGAGCCGTCCGAGACGGGACCCAGGACCACGAAGCCCAACACGCCCCTCAGCCGGTGTACCAACGTCGACCGCACCCGGATCAGCGAAGCGAGCGTCGCTCGCCGCCGCCAAGAAGACGCGTTCCGCGTCGAGGCGTCCATAACCGCCGCCCGAAATCGCACTCTCGAGCGTGTTCGCGACCCTCTGCCCGAAGGTCGGAGCGAAGACACTGCCACCCGAAGCCGCTTCGGACGAACCACCATCCGCAAGCGAAGCCCCCATGTCGGCAAAGCGCCTCAGGCGAGCGCCACCATCGATGGAGAGTTGCTCGCCCTGGCCCATGCTCGTCGAGACGACGGGAGCAAGCTGCCCGCCCTGCATCATGCTCGTCGAGACAACGGGAGCGAGCTGGCCGCCCTGCCCCATCGTCGATGGACGAGATTCGCTCGACCGCATCGTCGCCGAGCCCCCGAGGACGCCCGTCTGAAGAGACGCCTGACCGAGACGACGGTCGGATGGAGAAAGGTTCATGCGATTCGAGGCAAGGCGTGCCTCGACGCCGCGGCCCGCGACAGCGCCGCGCCCGTCTGAACCCGTCGGCCGCGATACACCCGTCAGGGGCTGTCCGCCTGCATTCTCCGATACGTTCGCTGCGCGGTCAGAAACCGCCGAAGCCGCTTCCGTTGCGACAACGCCAGCTCTGGACGACTCGCGGGAACGCATCGTCAGAGCACGCATCGCCACCGAGGACGGGACCATGGCCGAGCGGCGTCCCACTGGAACGGCCTTGAGCCCCATTGACTCCTCGAAACCGCCCTCGGCCGCTCCACTAGCGGCATCCACTGGAAGCGACACCCAGACCAGGCCATCGACCAGGCCGGGAAGTCTGGAGAACTGGGCGACTTCATGGTGCGTCGGAGCGATTTGTGCCGCACTGTCACCGGCGACGATCGGACGGAAGCTCTCGCCGTTTGCACGCGGCTCCGTCTGGGCCCGCGCTCCGAGGAGACCACCGAATACTTCGCCCCTGGTGAATGCAGCTCCAAGCGGAAGGTCCGGCCCCATGTCGGATGCAAGCCGCCAGGCCGACTGGGCTCCACGAGCCGAGCCAACCTGAGGCGCGCCCACGGTGGAAAGCGAACCAGCCTCGGCACCGCCCGTGGGGGTGGTGCGGGCGAAACGAGCCGACTCCGCCGGCCCCAAAGCCCCGGCACCGATCGACTGAGGCGACTGAGCCAGGTCGGACGAAGCGTCACCGCGAGCCGCGAGCATGCGGTCGACGAGATCCTGCAGACCCTGGAAGTGCGCCCTTCCTTGCGACCGCCCTCCACCGATTAGGGAGGTCCCCGCATTGACCGCGTTGCCGGCGACCAGAGATGCGCCACGAGCGTCTGCCTGCGGTGTTGCGGAACCGGCTTCGCGCCCCCGCTGCCCGGAAAAGGCACCACCGTCGGGTGTTCCGTCAGCGAACATGGCGCGGTCCGAGGCACCGAGCTGAGTCACCGAGATGCGCGGGGCGAAGACTCCGCCGCGCTGCACCCGGGGAACCGCAACCCCATTGGCCATGTACGAGACTTCAGACGCAACAGGCACGCCTTGACTTGCGCGGCCGAGTACGGCTCCGGTCAGCGGTCGAAGCGGCGCCGTTCCCGGCACGGGAGTCGCCGGACGGACCATTGCGTCGAGGGAGACGGCAGATTCGACATTCGGTGCGCCGTTCCGCTGGAGTTGGATACTCCGCTTCTCGCTGGAACCCGGGGTACCACCCCGAAGAGAGCCCATCGATGTCCCCGCCTGAGCCGTCGATGCGGCTCTGCTGGACAGGGCCGACGCGTTGAGGCGCGTCGCTGAGGTCCGACCTCGGCGGCTCACGGGCGAAGCTTCGGCCTCAGAAGGAGCCGCAACGTCGGGCCGATCCGAGGGGAGATTCACGTAAGTCGTTTCGGCCGCGTCGTAAAACCCGTAGACGGGCCGCTCACCGAGGCCGTAGCCACGGTCGACCCCTTCCATGGAGAAGGGCACGATCGAGCCCAGATTCGAAAGACGCGACGCGGACACCGCGGGTCCGGCCAGCGCCTCGCTGCGACCAAAGACGGACTGCGCCCGAGACAGCGCGCTCGCGAGCGCAGGAGTGCGCTCGTCGATGCGAAGCCCATCGAGCGAGATTGGAGGTGCAGACCACAGTCCTCGCGCCGCGACGTTCGTCGAACCGAGGTTTCCAGCGGATGCCGCTGCTCCACCCTGAGCCTGGGAGGTCCTTGCACCGACGCCGGTCTGAAAAGTATCTCGCGCACCGGCCGCTGCGCGAGCCGAACGGCCCGGTCGGCCGATCACCTCGCCGCTCTCGGCGATGAGCTGCGTGACCTGGTCCCCGACGAAGAGTCCGCCGGCTTCGAGGGCCTTGACGACCGTCATTTCCGAGGTGCTGCCATCCGCCCAACGAGCAGCCTGAACGCCCTCGGTCGGCCCCAGGCGGCGCTGCGGAGCGCCAGCCTTCAGACGTGCGGGAGACAGACGTCCAGATGCCGAGGCATGCGTTCCCTTCGCACCGAACAAAGAAGGTCGACGGCGGCGAGGCGCGGACTCCGCCGCGACCTGAGGCTGCTGTGAAGCCTCTTCCTCATAGAGGTCGAGCATCGGTCGCTCGACGTCGAATCCCTCGTACCCTGAGCTGAACCCGCCCTTCGCGATGTCCCAGAAGCTCGTCAGGTCACTCGAAAGGAACATCTCGCCCAGACCGAGTCCCTGCTCCCACCGCGCGCCGTTGTTGGCGCTGAGCCGACTCGACAGCCGATCCGACCAGTTCCCTGGGCCACTCTTGAGGTGGTCGGACCGGCCATGCAGGTAACGACCGTACATCTCCGCCACGAAGCCACCGAGCGACTTGAGATGCTCGGTCTCCTCGTCGGTGGGTCGCACGCCGGACTGCAGAAGCTCGCCGATGTGGTGCAGGGTCGTCATAGGAAGTCTCTCCAGGGGATGCCCGACAAGGCCTCGAGCCTGTCAGGTCCGGTCACGGGGTCTTATGACGCCGATAACCTAGCGATTTCGAATCCAATGTCGCGCCGTAAGGGCTTAGATGCCCTCGCGCTACACCGTCCTCACCGAACAAGCCGGAGAGAGACGTCGTGGGCTGGTGTTGACCACCAACCCCTTCAACTTCAACCGAGGCCGGTCGCGTTGGAGACCGCGCTGTAGGCCGCGTCGAGCACACCGGCAATCGCGTTGCCCGGGTGGTACTCGAAGAAGTCATAGTAGATCTTGATGGACTCGAAGGCGATGTCCTTGGCCGTCGAGTTGAATCCCGGGCCCTCGTATTCGACGGGGTAGGCCTTGTAGATGCTGAAGCGACCGACTTCGTCGAACTTGTCATTGAGGATGACGAGCTGCATGTCGACGCGTTTAATCTTCTTCGTCTTGACGTGCATCTCCCGGACCCATTTGTAGAACTCGGATCCGGCCGAATAGAAACCCTTCTTGATAACCAGTGGCTCGAACTTGTTCGGCATCACCATGGTGACTTCGAAGAAGTTGTTGCCACCCTCGCGAACGGCCTGGGGGCTGCTGGTCGACTTGAGGCCCTGGACTTCGTTGAACCGCGCGGTGCTCACGCCACCGATCTCGAGCATGTAGCGATAGGGAACATCGGGGTCATTTTGGCTCATGTCGGGTCTCCTGCCTTTCCTGTTTGAAGCTCGCGCTTCGCGTCATCCTACCCGAGCCGTCGCGTGCCGCACGTTCGGGGTCGCTCTTTCTGGTCTCGTGTCCCGGTGGTTCTCCGGACTCCCTGGTCTCTTGTCCCCACCTGTGTCGACTGTCCCCAGTCGTCCCGCAGCCTATTCTCCGGCTTGTGACGCCTGCGGAACCTCTGCCTGTACCCTGAAAACGAGGTACTCGGCGGGCCGAACCGGCGCTACCCCACACTCGATGACGACCATGCCGGCATCGCGTACTTCCTTGGGGTTCGTCTCGTCATCGCACTTCACGTAGAAGGAGTCCTCGGGTGTGTCCCCCCGGAAGAAGCCCTTGTTCCAGAGGTCTCGAAGGAAGCCCGAGATCTGTCGTTCCAGGGTCTTCCAAAGGATGGGCGTGTTCGCCTCGAACACTGCCCACTGCAAGCCCTGTTCCACGGACGCAATGACGGCGTTGACGACACGACGCACGTTCACGAAGCGCCACTGGGTGTCGTTGGACACGGTTCGCGCGCCCCAGACCCGGATGCCTCTGCGCGGGAAGCTCTTCAGGCAGTTGATGCCTTCCGAGTTGAGCTGGCCGATGTCGGTATCGAAGAGGTTCCGGGCCAGGTCCACGACGCCGACGAGTTCTTCGTTGGCTGGCGCACGGTAGACTCCCATTTCGCGGTCGCACTTTGCGTACACGCCCGCGACATGGCCGCTTGGCGGCACGAGTCGCTTCTCGCCGTTGGCCGTGTCGACCTGAATCCAAGGGAAGTAGAAGGCCGCGTAGGCCGAATCGAAGAGCAGGCGCCACTGGCTAGCCCGTCGGTGGTCGCTAGCATCGGGGAAGTCGAGGATTGCGAAGCGGGTCTTCATCCGCTCGCACTGGTTGACCATCGCCTGCTGAACGACCTCGACGTCTTTCTCGGTCCGGAACCCTGCGGATTTACTGAGAGTCCACATCAGATCCGGTGCGACGAGAAGGTCTACGTCGTCCAGCGCTTCGAACGCCGCCAGGCCGTAGCGCTCATCGGGGCCGATGTTGGCTCCAATGAAGTCTTCGGGCGTCACCGTGAAGAGTCCATCTGTGCCACCTTCAAGGAGCTTCTCTTCCAGCAGGACGGGGAGCGACTCGGGCAGCGCGGTCGTCGAGCGGTTGTCCTCGATTCGGATGATGGTGCTGCTGTTGTTGATCACCCGCTCCACATACTGGTCGGAGTTGGGCGACAGGGAAAGGTTCGAGAAGACCTCGACCTGCTCGTTCCACCGCGCCTCGACCGAGAACTCGAGCGGCTCGACGTAGGTGGGGGCTCCCGAGCGATAGGCGCGGTCGAGCGGTTGCGCGGCTTCCCAGACGATGGTCTTGCCCGAAAGGTCTGTAATGGTGCGGAATGTTTCCTTCTCGCCGTCGTAGATGCGCACGATGGTGCCGCGGCTGAGTCCGTGGGTGCTCTTGATGACAGCTGAAGTGTCACCTTCTGCGAGGTCGAGGGTCAGGAACGTGGACACCCGCGGCTTCTGGCGTTTGACGGTCAGCTTGACCTCATTGCCCCACATCCCCTCGTTGGCGGCGAAGATTGAGAGCGTGTTGCGACCCTCGCCGTCTTTGAGCTTCTGGCTCGCCATCCGCGCGGTCTCTTCGCGCAAGCGACGAACCATGTGAGCCACGCGGAGGACGTAGCAATAGCGTCCGCCATTGGCGAAGAAGCCACGAACCGCGTCTCGAAGGTAGCCGCCTTCCTCCAGGTGACCGAAGACCTGCTGGAACTGTTCTTCGGAGTGGACGCGAACCGGCATGTTGGTCGGTCCGCGCTGCGTCATTCCGATGAAGCCGGGGACACCGGTGTTGCCCAACTCGAGTTGGACATAACGATTCTCGTCGGGCGCCTTGTAGATACCGGGAGCGCGTAGGGTCGTCGTCACAGCATGTCCTCCAGCACTTTCGACCTCCCCGGGAGGAAGCCTTGGGCCGCCTCAACCGGTGGGTCACACTCGATTCGATTGGTCTGACGGCAGGCGGCGCGTTGTGCGCCTTGCCCGCCTCCCCGCCCTGCAAGTCTCCCCCGAAGGAAGAGCGCTCGCAGGCAGGGTGCGATACCCCCGCCGCGCATCCGGCGGGCGTGCCTCAGCTCTTGCGCGACTCGTTGATCTCGCGGTTGATCTCGGAGATCTCCCGAACCCAGATCTGCCGCTCGCGATGCTCCATGACGAGGATGTCGTCGATGGCCCAGTGGAAGTGGTAAGCGACGTACGCTACCTCCTGGTAGATGCGCTCCAGGGGGTAGCTCACGATTCCCCCATCTGCTGCCCCAGATCGACCTCGAAGTCGTGGCCACAGGCCGGGCACTTCACCTTGACGGCAGAGGTGCCTTCTTCGTTGATCCGGCGGTAGAAGTCCTGGAGATACGCGAGGTCGGTCGAGTAGAGATTCTCGATGACCGAGGGATTGATCGACTTGAGATCACCCAGCTTTTCGATCACGCGCGACAGGAGGATGATCACGAGATAGGCGCGGTTGTTCTGGACGCGGTAGTCCTGAAGGGGAAGGATCTCGTCCTTGGCCGTCGCCAGGCGCATCACGCCTTTCTTGTGGACGTTGCCGTCCTTGTCCACGAAGCCTTTGGGAAGGGTGAATTCGTACTCGGTCTTGAACGCCATGCTGTCTTGCCTCGATGGTGATGGAGGTCTCTCCGGGAGTCATTCCTAGCGCGGGGCCCCATCCCTGACAAGGGCACCTGATGCCGTTTGGACCGCGACCTGTGCGGGTATGAACGGAGACTTCCGACCCCACGTGGGGCCATTTGTCCGCCCACACCAAGCCCTCAGTCCCGGGGACCCACTCAAGGACGGCGGTCGACAGGCCTGGAACGTCCTCAACGACTCGGTCCTGCACCACCGTCGGGGCCCACGACGCTCTGTGAACAGACGTAAGCAGGTGGTGCGGATCGACAGGGGGCAGACTCGGACCAGCTCGGCTTCAAGAACCGGAGGCGGCCTTCACGCCCGAAGGGCGGGACATCGCGCGAAGTGTCTGCCGAAAACAAAGGAAACAATTCACCAGAAAAAAGAAAAGCGGGCGAACCTCACGGCTCGCCCGCCTTCCCATGACCACTTGGTATCTAAGTTCGACCGAACAAGCCGGTCGGGCTTAGACCAAAGTCAAGATCAACCCTTCTCGATCTTCTCGACCGCGAGCTCGATCTCTTCGACGTTCACGTCCGTGCCCTTGCCGTCGAGCGTGAAGCCCTTCCACTTGGCCGGCCAGGCCTCGAAGAAGTTGTAGCGCATGATCTCGTTGCCGTCGTCAGCGCAGAGGATGATGGAGCCGGCCTTGCGCTCGACCTTGCCGTCGATCACAGCCTTGCGCCAGTCCCAGAGCTCGGTCGTGTTGATGTAGCCGCGCTTGAGCACGATGTTCGAGTACTTCGTGCGGCCGGGGCGCTTACGGAGGATGATGTCGTCACCGTCCTGGAACTCGACGATCTCAGTCTCCGAGTCGATGCCCTCGACGTTACGGAACGCACCCTGCGTCACGCCCTCGATCTCGACTTTGAAGTTGAAGTTACCAATGTGGTCGAACTTGCGACGATTCGGCATAAGCCTTCTCCTAACAGATGGCTCGACTCAGGAACCGGGCACCTACCCGGCCCCCTTCATCGAACCCTTTTTGTGATTGGTGTCTCGAGGAGGGGCCGGCTAGCCAGCCCCACCCTCAAGCGCTTGAGTTCGCAGAAGGCCTGGCGAAGCCAGGCTGCCCGCGAACGAATATTACTCGCTGACGTCGCCACCGGTCGGCATCTGGCCGATGCGGAAGACGACGAATTCGGCCGGCTTCACCGGGCACATGCCAATCTCGCAGATCAGCTGGCCGGCGTCGATGACTTCCGGCGGATTCGTCTCATCGTCGCACTTGACGTAGAAGGCCTCCTCCGGGGTCTTTCCGAAGAGGGCACCCTGGCGCCAGAGGCGCATGAGGAAGGCCGAGAGGTCACGGGTGATGCGCTTCCAGAGGCGCTGGTCGTTCGGCTCGAACACGGCCCACTGGGTGCCGATTTCGATCGACTGCTCGACCATGTTGAAGAGGCGACGCACGTTGATGTAGCGCCACGAAGCGTCCGACGAGATGGTGCGGGCGCCCCACACGCGGATGCCGCGGTTGCTGAACGCGCGAATCGCGTTGATGCCCTTGGGGTTCAGGATGTCCTGCTCGCCCTTGGTGATGTTGTACTTGAGGCCGAGGGCGCCACGAACGAGCTCGTTCGCGGGAGCCTTGTGCACGCCACGCTCGCCGTCGACGCGGGCGTAGACACCAGCCATGTAGCCCGAGGGCGGCTGGAACACATTTCCCTTGTACGGGTCATAGACCTCGATCCAGGGGAAGTAGTAGGCGCCGTACTTCGAGTCGCGCGGCTTCGGGAGCTTGTCGACGCCGCCCTTCTCGATCACCTCGGGGGAGTCGAGCACGGCGAAGCGGTAACGCATGTTCTCGCAGTGCGAGAGCACGGCGTCCTGGATGGCCGGGTCAGTCTGGCCGGGGGCCACGAGGATGTTGATCTCCTCGACGTCCTCGAAGGCCTTGAGACCGGTACGGGTACCGGGGCCGTTGTCGGAGCCGATGTAGAGGGCCGCCTTGGAAGCGTACTGCGACCAGTCCGTGCCCGTGTTGAGCACGAAGCAGCGTCCGCCGCCGTTGTTGAAGAAGCCGTACACCGCGTGGGCGAGGTATTCGGAGTGCTGGAAGTCACCGAAGTGCTTGGTGAACGTGCTCCAGTTGGTGCAGAAGACCGGCTCGTTGACCGGGCCGACCGAGGACTCACCGATGAAGCCGACGGTGGAGGTACCCACCATCTCGAGGGGCTTTGAGCCACGATCGACTTCTTCGACGTAAACACCAGGAGAGAGATAGCTGGTCGCCATGTGTTGCTGTTCCTTTCTTACTGCGCTCTCGCGCTTTGCGGCCCCTTACGGAGCGATCAACACTTGGCCTGCATTCGGAGTCGTCTGTGACGCGACCTAACCGGCGTAGGGGACATCCCCTTAGCGCGGTCTAGTCATAGCAAGATCTCTGCCAGTCACTCGACGAATCTCCGGGGACTTCCGATCGGATTCGATACGGAAACGCACAAAATAGTACACTGCAGGCCGGAGCTCTTCATTCATGCTGCGCCAAAAGCTCAGCACGTCATTGAAGTCATATTGAAGGTTGGGATAGATGTTCAGCTGGTCATCGGGGAAAAAGCTTTCCCCTTTCAGCTGTTCAGCCGTCAGGAGCGGGTTCTCCAGCAGCGTCTTCACGGCGAGGCCGGTGAGGAGGTTCTCCTCGGCGGGGGAGTTGCCCCAGACGCTGATGATGTAGTTGGCGAGCATGTGGACAGGCGCGTCGCGGTAGTACTCCACGATGCGGCCATCCTTCATGTAGCTCGAGACCAGGCTCTGCGTGCGCTCACGGTAACGCTGGTCGAAACCGAGGTGATACATGTAGATGTTCACCGTCGGCAGGTTCTTGATGTTGTCCTTTTTGGGCTTCTCGACCGAGATGTTGACCGTGGTGAAGCCGGAGGCCTTGAAGTTCTCTTCGAAGAGGACTTTCAGGGTCTCGCCGATGTCTTTGATGACTTCGAACTGGCTCATGACAGGGTCTTCTGGGCTGGATCTCGGAGCGATGGGCGGACTGCGCGGCGCACGTGGGTGGACCGGCTCTTGGTTCGGTTCTGGACCTCCTCAAGAAGCGAGCGGACCCTATCATGCCATTTTTTTGCCTGTCAAACGCCCCCAAACCACTGAAACCACACAACATTCGGCGCAACTGGCTGACGTGCGGGGCAAAAAAAGAGCAGCGGGCCGAACGAAGATCCAAGCAATTGATATGACTGAGATTTTCCACTGGGGACTCCAGGCGGCGACGGGAGTCCCCACCTGGGGTTGAATGGCCCCAGTTCACCTCAGTCAAGGTCAGAGGTCTGGGAGCTCGTCTGCGGCCCCGCCTGCTCCTGTAATGATTTCAAAGGAGTAGACGCTGGCGCCGTCGGCGGCCTCGAATTGGAGGAAATAGGAGCCTTCGGGGACCTTGATCGGTCCGAGGGTTTCCTTCCGATCGCTCTTTTTGTGAGCGAGCTTACCCAGCGACTTTCCAAACTGATCACGCAGCTCCACCGAGCCGGAAACGCTCTTGGGGTCGTCCCACCACACGTTGACCGACACGGCGGCGCCGCCCTCGAGCTTGAAGGTCTTCCAGTCGGTGTGGTCGCCGTCGAGCGCGCTGATCCGGTCGTAAGAAAGGGCGTCGGTCTGTACGGCCTGAGCGTCGCCGCGGCCCGCGTCGCCGCCGGTCTTCTCGTTGTAGCCGATTCCGCAGGCCGTGAAGCAGACGGCAGAGGTGACGAAGGGCAAGAGCCAGGCAGAGCGCATCGGGGCCTCCGGAGAGAATCGTTGGTGTGGGCTCGACTCGAGCCGCGGTGGTCGTGACGGCGTAGAATCTGCGCGACCCGCCGTCGTGAGTGGCGACGCTACACCCCAACGGAACTTTTTGCGACGGCGGACGTCCTTGGTCTGATGGGCGACACGACGGGACCAGATGTGGATGATCGCGACGTCGGTCGCGGACTGAAGGCTCCGGCTCGTGCCCGCCAGGATTCTGAGGGCGAGCCGCGATGGTGCCGTCCCGCCGAGTTCCCCCCTCCCCTCCATGACCGCGGGCGCTTTGTCGAGACGTACGCGCGTCTCGTATACGCGGCGATTGAACGAACGCTGCGGCGGCTGGGGGTCAAGCGTGACGTCGACCTGGCGGAAGATCTGTTCGCTGGCGTCTTTGTCGCGATGTTCGACCACGACGCGAGGCGACTGAGGCAGTGGGATGGGCGTTGCTCGCTCGAGACCTGGCTCACGCTCATCGCGTCGTCGGTGGCGAGAGACCATCTGCGGAGCGAACGCCGGTTCGAGGCGCGACTTGATCGCACGATTCACGACGTCGAAAGGGTGAGTCAGGCACGTGCGTCGGATGTTGTTGAAAATACGCACGATCGCGACGAACAGGACGAGCGGATCGAGCGCCTGAGAACGGCGTTGGGGGATCTTGCCGAAGGGGACCGGCGGCTCATCGAGGCGTTGTACGTGGAAGACCGTTTGCCGTCCGAGGTCGCGCGTGAGCTGGGGCTGGCCATGGGCGCGCTCTACACGCGCAAGTCGCGGGCGCTGGAGCGGCTCAGGGCGGTCATGGGGCGGCAACGCGATGATTGATGATGGTGTGTGAGAAAGGTAGCGTTGTGGCGTCCATTGCAGTCGTGGGGCGCGGTCGACCGGGTGTCCGGACATCGAAGTGATGGGCGATGGTGCAAGGCCCTGGCGGCGAGGAGCTGAAAGGTGGCGAAGGGAACGACAGACGAGGTGGAGAGGCTGCTGCGGGAGATGCGCGAGTCGGGTGAATCCACGTTTCCGGCCGGGCATGGGGCGGCGCGGTTGCTCGCGCGGGCCAAGGCGGCGCTCGGGTGTGAGGCGCCCAGCCTGGCTTCGCTGGCCGTGACCGTCGCAGATGGGCGGCTTGGGGTGGAGCGCGCTGATGGGCGGGTCGGCGAGGTCATGAAGCCCTTGCTGCGCGGTGGGGATGACGGTGGGGTGCTGGTGAGTCATCGGCTGGGGCGACGTGATGTGTCGACTTCGATCCATCGCGCTGCGGACGGGCGGTTCTCGGTGCTCATGGATCTCGGCGTGGACGCGGCTCATGCGTTGACCCGGGTGACTGTCCTTCGAGGGGAGCGCGAAGTGGCCTCGGAGGCGGCCCGCCAGGGACGGGTGATGCTGCCGGAGCTCTCTTCCGGGCGTTGGCGGGTTCGGATCTCGGACCGTGAGGGGTGGGTTGGAGACCTCGACCTTACGCTGAGCGATGGGACCGATGGCAGCGATGGAGACCGGGCGTGAAGCTGAGCGACGGCGAGTCAGGTGAGGTCGACGCCGCTGCAGGCATCGCGACGCTACGTTTATGGTTAGAGGACGGTGGGGCATCGGTGGCAGCGCGGCTCTGTCGGGCCTCCGTCGAGGGACCCGCGGCGAGCGATGAGACTTCGGCCAAGTCATTGGATCTCATAGCGATCGCGGTCACTCTCGGCGAGATGAACGCTATCATGCACCGGGCGACGCAGTGGGGCGACGCGGACCAGGGGTCGCATGCGTTGTTGCGGCGATGTGGAGAGCTCCTATTTGATCGACTGTTGCCGACGCCGATCAAGGTCTGGTTGCGGGGATGTGACGGCGGGGACTTGAGAGTGGCGCTCGGCGAGGGGCTCGGGCGGGTGCCGGTCGAGCTCTTACACACAGGCGAGGCCTTTCTGGGGCTCAAGTTCGCGCTTGGGCGTGTGAATGAAGGCACAGGGGGAGGCGCGAGGGGGCCTGGCGATAGCCTGAGGGTCGCGACCTCGCGGACTTCGTCGTCGGGGCGGGCACTGGTGGTCTGTGACCCGCGCGGAGACCTCATTGGCGCCTATCACGAGGGGTTGGTCGTCCGGGACGAGCTGAGCGGTCTCGGGCTGGTGACCGACCTGCGGTCGACCGAGGTGACGACGAACGACCTGCTTCGAATGCTGAGGGATTACGAGGTCGTGCACTTCGCTGGCCACGGCGAGCGGCCGGCGGGCGAACGCGGCGGGCGGGCACAGGGTTGGTGGCTCAAAGACGATGTCCTGACGTCTGAAGCCCTCCGCGAGCTCGCCGGGGGCCGGCCGCTGCCGCGGGTCGTGCTTTCGAATGCGTGTCGATCGGCGCGATCGGATGCCGGTGAAGGCGGCGGCGAGAGTCTCGCGCAGGCGATGCTGGAGCTGGGGACCGAGGTCTTCATCGGGACGACACACGATGTGGCCGACGAGGTGGCCGGACTATTTGCGTTTGCGTTCTACGCGGCCGCAGCTGAGGGCGTTGCCGTCGGTGAGGCAGTTCGGCGGGCGCGAGTGGCGCTGGCCGAGCGGTATGGGCCGGCCAGCGTCTATGGGTGCGCGTGGGTGCTTCGCGGTGAGCCCGGGGCGGAGCTTGTCCTGCCGGGTGGGGTCGAGGTGATGCCGGCGGCGGTGCAAGCGGTGGAAGTCGGGATCCATCAGGTGGGAGCGCGGGTGCGCGGGGCCGCGTCGACTGGCCCGGCGAATGTCTTGGAGATCGGTCCCATCGGGGCGACGCGTGGACAGGCGGTGTTGGCGGCATTAGGGGCCCTGGCGCTTCTGGTGTTGCTCGTGAGCCTGTTGCTGCAGGCTGCGGGGCGGGCCGACGAGGTGGCGCCCACGCAACCAGGCGGGGTGACGGTATTGCCAGGGTCGGCGGGTGACGGTCCCGCCGTTCTGCGGGCCCATCCAGTTGAGTACCAGCCGGTTTCGCCGCTGCCCGGGGACTGATGGAGATGCTTGGCGACTCTCGCAGCACGGGTTGACGGCCAGCGGGTGCTGAAACGCCATGCGCGCGGTCACGAGTTGGGGTAACAAGCGCGCGTGAGCGACGAGCGCGACAACGAAACTGCCGAGAGCAACGGCGTCGAGGCGGCAGAAAGGCCTGCGGCGCGCGGCGTAGGGTTCTGGCTGGCCGCGGGTGGCCTGGTCGGGGTCCTGGTACTCGGCGTCTTGCCCTTCTGGGCCGACGCGCGAAGTGAGGCGCGGACACCGACGGGCGAGGACCTGAACGGGGCAGTCGCCGCTGTGCGCGCGGCATTCGAGCCGGGCGACGCGGTGCATGTCGAGCCGACGTGGTGGACCTTGCCGTGGCAAGGGCTGACGGGGATGGGAGATGGGACGGAGACCTGGCCATTTCCGTCTTTGATGATTTCCGAAGAAGTCGACCCGCTAGAAGCGCTTGGGCACAAACGGGTTTTTGTGGTCGCGGGGTTTTCGCGTGAGCCGGAGCTGCCGCCGCTGGTGGCGCCGTCGGGGGTGTCGCGGCGCGACCTCTTCGGGTCGGAAACGGTGAACGCCGCGGTGTGGGAGGTCGACGGCGCGAAGCGACTGCGGACGATGATGGCGGAATGGGAGAAGCTCGTGGTCGAGCGGCGTTGGAGCCCCGATGAGGGCAAGACGCTCTGTGTCTTCAAGAACGGCAAACACCGCTGTGGGCGCGACGGCTGGATGGATGTTGCGCCGGAGCCGCGGGTAGTCGAGCGGCGTGAGGTGTTCTGGCTGTTTGCGCACCCGGGGCCGAAGGGATCCGCGCTCGAGGTGAGCTGGAATGACCTGCCAACGAAAGGCGAGCGTGGGCCGACGTGGCTGTATGTGCGGATTGGGCCGAGCCTCGAGGCGGTGCGGCACGGGGATGGGGCGCCCGTGGTCGTGGAGACGCTCGTCGACGGGGAGGTCGTGGACGTGGTGACGCTGACGCAGCTGGCATTCCGGATGGAACGGCGGGCGATTCGGCTGGGCGGGGAGAACGAGTCGGTCACAGTGTCGGTGCGTGTGACGAGCGACGACCCGGCATGGCGCGAGACGATGCTGAACGCCGATGTGCTCGATCACCTGCCGGTGGCACTTCGTGAGTGGGCGACGGTGGTCATCGAGCGTTGAGCCCCGACGTGAGCGGCTGCGAAGGGTGCGACATCAGGGTGCGGTGAGCTCGAGGCGGGGGCGCACGTAGACGTTGAGGTAGGGGACGCCGTGGCGCGCCAGGACAAAGAGCGGGCCGGCGACCTCGAGGTGGCGGCGCGCGCGCTGGTCGGGCTCCCAGAGGGCTTGGAGCGGCTCGTTCAGGGCGATGTCGGCGCCGACGTAGTCACCGAGGTAGCGGATGTCGTTTCGTAGCCAGCCTTCGCGTTGGTACATCTCGTAGGTGCCCCAGGTCGCGTCCTGCCAATAGA
The DNA here is from genome assembly GCA_942493285.1 of uncultured Myxococcia bacterium. Classification (GTDB taxonomy): domain Bacteria; phylum Myxococcota_A; class UBA9042; order PHBI01; family PHBI01; genus WYBB01. Next base: position 725,651 of record OW818691.1, on the reverse strand, counting down.
CTCTGGCGTTGAGCGGGGCGTTGGCATTGAGCCAGTCGCAGACGTAGCGCGCCTCGTGGCCCCAGAAGATTCGCATGAGGCGCTTGTCGGCGCCGCCCTGGAGGCCGCCGGCGAAGAGCGCATTGTAGTGGTTGGTCCCGAGCCAGGCATTGTCGATGCTGGCTTTGGCGGGGTGGGCGACGAGCAGGGCGGCGGTGACGGCGGCGGCCCAGGTCGGCAGACGGACGGCGGCGGTCAGGCGAAAGAGGCCGTAGGCGGCGACGAGTGCCAGAAACGGGGTGCCGGTCATCCAGTGCTTGATGCCGCCGAAGATAGGCGTGGATGGGAGTGCAATGACCAGGAGCGGGACCAGGCCGTTGACCAGTGTAAAGACCGCGACCTTGGATGTCGGGCTCATCGGGCGGCGCGGCGGTGGCGGCGTTGCGGCGCGCGAAGGGCTGAGGCGCTTCAGGCGGGCCACGGTCGCTAGCATGGAGGCCTTGATGGTGGCCGGCGGGACGAGGAAGAACGCGCCGACGGGGAGGAGGACGAGCAGGACCTCGGGATAGGTCAGGAGTGTCTTTTCAATTGGGTAGGTGAACGGGAACGGCGGGACCTGGAGGGGCTCGCCAAACCAGTACTGCATGTAGTGTTCGTGGTGGATGTGAAAGCCGAACCAGTCGCGTAGGGATTGGAGCGGGTCGTACCAGAGACGTGGCCAGAGCGCGAAGAGCATGGTCAGGCCGACGACCGGCATGATGAGGAAGGCGAGTGGGAAGCGTGGGAGCTGGAGGCGAAAGAGGCCGTCTCTGAAGCCGGCCCAGCGCAGGTAGAGCTCGTCTTTGCCGGCCCAGAGCCAGAACACGATGAGCGAGAACGGCACGAAGAAGGCGTTGTGTTTGGTGAGCAGGGCCACGCCCCAGGCGACGCCGGCGACGAGCGCCCAACGGCGGTCGGTGAGCGAGCGCCAGAATGCATAGATCGTAAGCAGTTGGGCCGCGACGATCGGCATGTCGAAGCAGGCCATGAAGCCGTGAAAGAAGTGCTCGGGCACGAAGATGAAGAGGAGGCTTCCGAGCAGCGCCACGAGCCAGCCGAAGAGCAGCTCTCCGAGCAGGAAGCAGAGCATGACGGCGAGTCCACCCGTGAGGATGCCGGGGAACCGAAAGGCCTCGGATTCACTCATGATATCTAGCGATCGCACCTCGCGCCCCATGCAGGGGGTGATAGGAATCTCGGCGGGGTTGGTCGGGAGCGGGCGGGTGCAGAGCTCGGCGAGCTCGATGAGGCGGTCGGGCGTGAGGGCGGCGTCCGAGACGGTCGGCTCGGGCGTCGGGTCGGACGCGGTCGGTGCGGAGGCGGTCGGGTCGGATGTAGGGGCGAGGTCGATGGACACTTCGACGCGGTCGCGGTGGCGCTTGGTGACAGTGCCGGTCGCGAGGATACGTTCAGGCGCGGTCACGGCCTGACCCTGGGCTAGTGGGGCCAGGAGGTGGACGCGTGAGCCCTCGGGGAAGCCGGTCGCGCGGCCGGCCTGGACGTCGAAGCGGAGGCGCTGGGGCTGGTAAGGGGCAGGCGCAGCTTTGGCGGCGTCGGCCGATGCGACGTCGGGCGATGCGGCGTCGGCCGACGCGGCGTCGATTAGTGTTTTGGCGGGTGCGGGGGCGCCGGATGTGCTGGGTTTGGTCGGTGGGCCGCGGCCCGGGCGTGCGGCGCGGGCGTTTGGGGCGGGCGGCTCGGTGCGGAACGAGGTGGCGCGGCGGTCCTTCATGGCGAAGATGCGCCACGAAAAGCCGAAGACGTCCTTGGCGAGCGGCGGGTGTTCGAAGTTGCCGCTCCAGATACGCATCGTCGGTTCGCGCGAGAAGGCCTGGGTGCGGTCGTCGGGGGTCTTGGCGTTCTCCACGTCGACGAACCACTCCTGGTAGGCCTCGGAGTAGGCGAAGTAGAACGACTCATCGCGGGTGAAGCCGGCGTCCTGATTGGCGAAAAGGATCGCAGAGATTCCGGCGAAGAGGGCCAAAGCTATGAGACGAACGCGGCCTGGCGAGAGCGTGTGGAGTCGGGTCGGGAGCGGGGGCGTCGGGCTCAAGGGCGTCTCGTTAACACCTCGGCCAGGGTGAGTCCAGTAGGAGTGGACTGGGTCGCGAGCGCCGCGGGAGGGCCAGAGAACAGCAGATAGCCGCCGCCGGGGCCGCCTTCGGGGCCGAGCTCCAAGACCCAGTCGCTGGCGGCGACGAGCTGCATCTGGTGGTCGACGAAGACGACCGTGTTGCCGCGGTCGACGAGGCGGAAGAGCACGTCCACGAGGCGAGCGAGGTCGGAGAAGTGAAGGCCCGAGGACGGTTCGTCGAGGAGATAGATGGTGTTGCCGGTCGCCGGGCGGGCGAGCTCTTTGGCGATTTTCAAGCGCTGGGCCTCGCCGCCGGACAGGGTCTGGGCGGGCTGACCAAGGCGCAGGTAGCCCAGGCCAACGGCGTCGAGGGTGTCGAGGACACGAGCGATTTTGGTAACGGGGGCGAAAACCGGGCGGGCGTCGGCGACGGTGAGGTCGAGGACCTCGGCGATGTCGAGGCCCTTGTAGCGCACGGACAAGGTCGGGTCGTTGTAGCGGCGGCCGCGGCAGGTCTCACACGTGACCCAGACGTCGGGCAGGAAGTGCATCTCGACCTTGACGAGACCGTCGCCCTCGCAGCCCTCGCAGCGGCCGCCCTTGGCGTTGAAGCTGAAGCGGGCCGACGTGTAGCCGCGCGCCTTGGCGTCTTTGGTGGCGGCAAACAGAGTGCGGATCTCGTCGAAGACCTTGGTGAAAGTCGCCGGATTGGAGCGCGGTGAGCGGCCGATGGGCGACTGGTCGATGGTCACGACCTTGTCGAGGTGGGTGTGGCCGGTCATGGCGATGGTGGGCGGTGTGCGGCTGTCGAGTGCCTGGCGTAGGGCGGGCTCGAGGACCTGCATGACGAGCGACGACTTGCCGGCACCGGAGACGCCAGTGACCGCGGTCATGCGGCCGATGGGTATACGGACGTCGATGGACTTCAGATTGTTTTGGTTCAGGGATTTGGCTTCGATCCAGGCCGATGGAGGCGGTCGCTGGGTCGAATTGGGAATACGCCGTGCGCCCGAGAGCCAGGGGCCGGTTACAGACGCCGGGTGGAGGGCGAGCTCGGCGGGTGGGGCGCAGGCGAGGATCTGTCCGCCCTCGGAGCCGGCGCCGGGGCCGAGGTCGACCACCAGGTCGGCGGCGCGGATGAGGTCGGGGTCGTGCTCGACGAGGAAGACGCTGTTGCCCTGGGCGACGAGGTCGGTGAGCGCCGAGATCAAGGCGCCGATGTCGCGTGGGTGCAAGCCCGCGGACGGTTCGTCGAGCACATAGAAGACGCCGGAGAGCTCGCTGCCGAGCTGGGAGGCAAGGCGGATCCGTTGGCTCTCGCCGGTGGACAGCGTGTCGGCTGCGCGCTGCAGCGAGAGGTAGCCAAGGCCAACGCCGATGAGGAAACGTAGGCGGGACTGGACCTCGGTCAGCAGGTTCTTGGCGATGGCGGCTTGGGTTGGCGTGAGAACGAGGGCGGCGAGGAGGGCCGGGAGGTTGGAGATGGGGCTCGAGAGGAGGGCCGGGAGCGTGAGGTCGGCGATGCGGACGGAGCGGGCCTCGGGCCCGAGGCGGGAGCCGTGGCAAGCGGGGCATGGCGAGGGGGTGTCGAGGCCCTGGCAGGCGGGGCAGGCGCCGAGCGGGGAGTTGAATGAGAAGAGGCGCGGGGCGAGGTCGGGGAGGTCGCGTTCGCAGTGGTCGCAGCGCATGAACGTCGAGAAGGTGAGATCCGGGGCGGGCGGGTCGTCTGGACGCAGGGCGGGTGCGAGGACGATGACGCCCTGGCCGACCTGCAGGGCGGTTTCCAGCGAATCGATGAGGCGGGAGCGCAGGCCGTCGCGTGTGGCGTCGATGATCAGGCGGTCGATGACGGCTTCAACGGTGTGCGGGCGCTTGGGGTCGAGGAGCTTCGGGAGCGGCTGAGTTGGGGTCGGGGCGAGGAAGTCGGAGATCTCGGCGATGTGGCCGTCGATCCTGGCGCGCAGAAAACCCTGGGTAGCGAGCTGGGTGAGTAGCGGGCGAGGGTCGAGGCGTTTGTCGCGGACGAGCGGGGCGAGCAACGAGTGGCGCGAGTTCTCGGGCAGGGCGAGGATGGACTCCAAGATGGAGTTGGGTGTGTCTTTGCGGACCGGGCGATCGCAGGTCGGGCAGTGCATGACGCCGGCGCGGGCAAAGAGGACACGCAGGTGGTCGTGGATCTCGGTGGCGGTGGCGACGGTGGCGCGTGGGCCGTGCGGGGCCTGGTACTGGGGGATGGCGATGGTCGGGGAGAGGCCCGTGAGCTCGTCGCAGTCGGGGCGTTCGAGGGGGCCTAACAGCTGACGCGAGAAGGCAGACAGCGACTCGATGTAGCGGCGCTGGCCTTCGGCGGCGAGGGTGTCGAACGCGAGCGAGGACTTGCCCGAGCCCGACGGTCCGGTGAAGACGACGAGGCGGTTCTTCGGGAGGTCGAGGTCGACGTTCTTCAGGTTGTGGGTGCGGGCGCCGCGGATACGGATGCCGGGCGAGGTTGGGTCGGGTCGGATCATCGCGGCGGCGTTAGCAGATGGGGCGGCCTTCAACAATGGCGAGCTGGGGTGAGCTGCGGTGGGTTCGGGTGAGCTGCGGTGGGCTCGGGTTGGCCGTGGTGGGCTCGGGTGTGCGGCGGGGGCGCTGGGGTGCGGGGTGGACATGGGATGGTGGTTGCGTTCGGTGCGGTGGCGCGGAGGTGGACGCGAGGTGGGCTTGATTTGACGACGGCTCGCGAGTCAGGTTGTCAGGGATTCGAGCGCGTGTAAGATACACGGCGCGGCTCGACGTCTCGGTCGTGCGCGCAGGCAAGACCAGACAGGGACAGGCCAATGCGACTGCAGTACGCCGGCATGACGCACGTCGGCATGAAGCGCGACCACAACGAGGACAACTTCCTCATCTTCCCTGAGCAGAACCTGTTCGTCGTCGCTGACGGGATGGGGGGACACAGCTCGGGCGAGGTGGCGAGCAAGATCGCGGTCGACACGCTCAAGACGTTCTTCGAGGACACGTCGAAAGACGACGATGTGACGTGGCCGTTCAAGCTCGACAAGAGCCTGGGCTACGACGAGAACCGGTTGGCCGCGGGCGTGAAGCTCGCAAACCGCAACATCTACGAGGCCGCACAGGCAGACCCACGCTACAAAGGCATGGGTACGACGCTGGTCGGAATGGCGTGGGTGGACGACAAGGTGGTCGTGGGGCACGCGGGGGATTCTCGGTGTTATCGGATTCGGTCGGGGCAGATTACGCCGATCACCGAAGACCACAGCTTGCTGAATGACTACCGGAAGATTCAGGCACTCACCCCCGAGGAGGAGGCCGCCTTCCAGTACAAGAACATCATCGTTCGCGCGCTTGGGATGAAGGAGGCGCTCGTCGTTGACATCAACCACGTGACGCCAGAGCCGGGCGACATCTTGCTGTTGTGTTCCGATGGGTTGTCGGGCGAGATCACGGATCCGCAGATCCTGGCGCTCGTCGAGAAGCACAAGGACAACCTCGAGGAGGGTGTGAACACGCTCATCAAGGTCGCTTGTGACAACGGCGGACGTGACAACGTGACCGCTATCCTCGTGAAATACCTCGGGAAGTGACGCGAGTCAGCGGCGGTGGCCGGGTTGCGACCCAGGCCAGGCCGCGGTGATGAGCGTCGACCAGGGACTCTGGGGTTCCGGTATCAGCGAAGAAGCCGGTCGTCTCGACGAGGCGGACCGGGAGCTGGTCGAGAAACGGCAGGAACCCCTGTCGGATGAGGCAGGACGGGCCGTCCTGAGGGAGCCGCGCGGGCAGATCGGGGTCCGCGAGGGTGACGCCGCAGAAGGTGAAGCCGTGAATGGGTGAGCGCTCGTCGAGCGCGGCGAGCGTGCCGTGTGAGGCGACGAGGCGTCGTTCGCTGGCGAATGCGGGCTCGCGTGTGACGAGCAGCGACGGGGCGTCGGTGAGGGTGCTCAGCGGAGCGGCGAAGACGGCGTCCGCGTTGAGTACGTAAAAGGGCTCCGGGGCAAGCCATGGGGCGAGGTTCGCGATGGCGCCGCCGGTGCCCAGCAGGGCGTGTTCGCGGCTCACGTAGAGGTCGTCGAAAGGGAGCAACGGGGCGAGCCTGTCGAGGTGCGCGGCGAGCGCGTCGGCCAGGTGGAAGGCGTTGACCGCGACTCGGGTGACGCCGGCCTCGGCGAGCTTGTCGAGCGCCCAGTCGATGAGTGGGCGACCGAAGAAGGGGACCAGCGGCTTGGGGAGGGTGTCGGTGATGGGGGCGAGGCGGCGGCCTTCGCCGGCGGCGAGGATGACCGCCTGGGTGATGGGGCGGGTCATGGTGTGGGGGCCGAGGTGGCTGCTTGGGAGGTGATGGCTGCGCGTGCTTCGGGGAGGTGGGTGAGCAGCAGGTCGAGGAGGTCAGGGAAGCGCTTGGAGGCGACGAGGGCGTCGACGACGTAGGCGATGGAGTCGGCGAAGAAGGCGAGGAAGTGGGGTTTTCCGCGTCGCGCGAGGGTCTCGAAGCGGCCGGAATCCTTTAGCTTTCGCTGAATTGTCTGGAGATGAAAGGCGTCGCGGAGGGAGTCGAGGGGCTGGTCGGACAGGGTCGCAAAGTGGGCGAGGAGGTGGTCGAGCTCAGCGGGGGTGAGGCGGATGTAGGAGTCGCGAAGGAGGGCGACGAGGTCGTAGACGCGGGGGGCGAAGAACGCGTCCTGGAAGTCGATGAGGACGAGGCCCGCCGGAGTGAGCATGAGATTCTGGCTCTGGAAGTCGCGGTGGGCGAGGAGGTCCGGGGTGAGGGCGGCGGCGAGGGAGTCGGCGACGGTGGTGAGGAGGAGGCGTTCGGCCGGGGTGAGGGTGACGCCGAGGCGGGCTTCGAGGGCCATGTCGGCGAACTCGGCGAGCTCGGCGCGCAGGTGGTCGGCCGTGAAGGTGGGGACGGCGAAGGTCGGGGGTGAGGCGGAGGTCAGGCGCTGGAAGCTGGCAAGGAGATCGAGGGCCTGCTCGTAGAGGGCGAGGCGGGAGGCGGGCGAGGAGGTGGCGCGCTCGTAGAGGCGCTCGTCGCCGAGGTCGTCGATGAGGAGGAAGCGGTCGCCGGGCGAGGCTGCGTGGATGGCGGGGACCGGGAGGGCCAGGTCGGCGAGGTAGCGCTGCATGGTGACCCAGCGGTTGGTGGCGGAGGCGCCATGTTCGGTGGGGCCGGTGTCAGGTGTCACCATAACGAGCCGAGGCGGGGAGGAGTCGCGCAGGCGCCAGAAGGTGCGGGGCGAGGCACCGCCGGTCAGCGCGGTGATGAGCGGGGCGACGCCAAGGTCGGCGAGCCAGGTGAGGAGGTCGGGGTGGGTCGACATGGGGTGGCATCATGGGTGAGGCGATCTGGGCGCGCAAGGTTCGTTTGGGTCGCAGAGGCGCGAAGATGGCGGGGCAAGAATGAAATATGAAATGTCCCGACCCCTGGATGGGTGACTTGGCGATTAGGGAACACGCTGGGGGCGTGGGGGTGGGCGACGGCGCGGGCGGCGTCGGTAGAGGCGGGGCTAAAATGAAATATGAAATGTCCCGACCCCTGGATTCTGGCGACCGGGCAACATGCCGAGGGCATGGGGGTGGGCGACGGCGCGGGCGACGTTGGTAGAGGCGGGGCTAAAATGAAATATGAAATGTCCCGACCCCTGGATTCGGCATTTGGACTGGAGGCCCTGGGGTGACCTCTTCTCGGATTCGGATGGGTGTGGGGCGGCCCAAAAACTGTGGGGGAATGAGGGGTTCGAAGGAGTATGAATAGTCGGTTCCCAGGGGTCGTTGATCCGGTGTTACCTTCGGGGTCAACCCGGGGCGAGGAGGACACATGTTGTCGACCATCGAGACGCTTGTCATGACGCTCACCACCGTGGTGTCGCTTGCTCCGGAGCCGGGGCCCCTGCCCTCTTTCGCTGACGGCGAGACCCAGAAGGTGGAGGTCACCGATGTTGCGGTGAAGAAGACGCTTGTCGAAGCGTTCGCGGCGGCACTGGTCGGGGACTTCAAGCGCTACGCGGTGCTGGTGCATGCGAGCGAGAAGACGACGCCAGCACAGCTCGCGCAGCTCGAGCGGTTCACCTTCACGCGTTTCGTGCGGCAGTCGGTCTGGTACCTGAAGGACGAGAAGGACGCGGCGAGCTTCGTCATCGAGCGGACCGAGGACCTGGGCGGCGACAAGGTGCGGGTCTTCCTGAAAGACGTGCAGCACCCGTCGCGACCCTCGGTACCGATCACGTTCGGTACGGCGGCAGGCGGGGCCGTGATTCTGTCGAACTCGCTGTAAGACAGGTCAGGAGCAGGCTGCAGGTTGTCCTGCCGCCCGCGCCTTGGCGGACGACAGAGTTGCTGTGGCCGGAGCGGAGTATCGACCTGAGTGGGCAAGACGCGCGTAGAAACGTCAGGACGACAGGACCACTGCCGGGTCGAGGCGGGCGGCGCGGCGCGCGGGGATGAAGGCGCCGAGCAGGCAGAAGATGCACGCGAAGGCGATACCGCCGAATACCACGCGCACGTCGTAGGCGAAGAACTCGTCGGGTTTGAACGGGATGTTGGCCAGGTATTGCTGGCCGATCCAATTGGCGAGCCGGGTGGCGCCGTAGCTCAGCAGGTTGCCGACGACGCCGCCAAAGAGGCCGAGGACAAGAGCCTCGGTGAGGAAGAGGCGGCGGATGTCGCCGCGAGTCGCGCCGATGGCGCGCATGATCCCGATCTCGTGGCGGCGCTCGGTCACGAGCGTCAGAAACGTGTGCATGATGTTCACGCCCGCAACGAACAGGATGACGATGCTGATGAAGCTGAAGACGACCGTCAGGATGAACAGCAGGTCGCCGGCCTTCTGGGCGTCTTCGGAGCGGCGGGCGAGCGTCATGCCAAACCCGTCGAGCTGGGCGATGAGCGAGCTGACGTCTTCGTTGCCGGCCGTCTCGAGGATGAAGGTGTCGTAGGTCTCGGCGGCGGTGGCGCCCTTGTAGCGAGCGTTCAAGGCCTCGACGAAGGAGCGCGGCATGGTGACGCCGAACTCGGCAGCCTTCTGCGAAAACCCAGTGATTTCCGCGCGCTTTGTCGACTGCTGGAACTGTGGGAGGTCGGCGGCGAAATACGAATCGCCAAAGTGGAGCTGGAACTGGACGCCGAGCATCGCGCCTAGGCCGTCGATCTTCTGCATGCCTAGCGAAGAGGCGGCGGCGTTGTTGAAGAGCTCGATGAGGACGGGTGAGAGCACGACTGGGATCGGTGCCTCGCAGAAACCATCGGCGTGCAAGAGGCTCTTGGGGGCGCAGTAGGTGCGGCCCGGGCAGGTCAGCGGTTCGCAGGCCGGGTTGTCGGGGGTGACGCCGTTGGCGCAGCGCGTCGTGAGGCGGCCGCGGGCGGCGATGGGGTCGTCCTGGAGCTGGCGGTCGGCGGCAGGGAGGGTGCAGCGTAGGCGCTCGCAGGACTTCGTGTCGGCGTTGCAGACCTCGCCCAGCCGGCATTCGGCGTCGGCGGCGCAGGTCGGGCGACAGACGAACTGACAGAGCGAGCCGGGTGGACAGTCGGCGGCGACGCAGGCCTGGCCCGACGGGCAAGCTGGGTCGTTCGGGGAGCTGGAGGGCTTGTCTGTGGAGGCGGTGGCCACGCCGCAGAGGCGCTGGCACACGTTGTTCTCGCAGGTGAGGCCGTCGGGGCAGCGGTCCGGGAGCGCCGCTGAGTCTGGGGCGTTTGGGTCGGTAATGCCGCAGACGAGCGCGATGCCGTCGTCGGTAAAGCGTTGCCAGTATTCGATGTCGCCGCAGGTCTTGGTATCCGGGCGGCAGACCTGGCCGAGACGGCACTCGTCGTCGGAGAGGCATGGCTCCTGGCGGCGGAGGCGGCGGGTCTCTTGACGTTCGTCGACACGTTCGAAGCGCTTGAGCTCGGGGTGGAGGAGGTCGGGGTCGAGGCCGTCGAAGAAGGCTTCTGTGCGGGCCGCGTAGCCAAAGAGGGCCTGACCGCCCCAGAGGCGGGCCTGGAACTTCGAGCGCAGCTTGGGGAAGACCTGGACGACGTCCGGGATCGCGCGGAAGTCCTCAATGAGCGACTTTCCGAGTCGGTCCTTGCCGATGACGTCTTCGCGTAGGCCGACGATGCCGACGGACTTGGGTTCGACCTCGATCTGGTTGACCGGGTAGATCCGGTTGAGGACGCCGTCCTGAATGCCCATCCCGAGGTGGACGAAGAAGGTCAGAGTCGCGACGCCGATGATGAGTCCGATGCTGGACAGGACGAACGATCGGCGGTTGCGGCCGATGTTGGCGAGCACGGCGGAGAGGACGCGGAGCAGCGACATCAGGTGGCTCCGGGTGTGGGTGGGGCGGGTGGCGCGGTGGAGGTTGGGGTCGGGGTCGGGGCGGACGACTCGTCGTTGGCCACACGGCCGTCGACGATGTTGACGCGGCGCGGGCAACGGTTGGCGATGTCGCGCTCGTGCGTGACGACGACCACGGTGAGGCCGTCGTTCTTGTTGAGGTCGGCGATGAGGTCGAAGACCTTTTCGGAGTTGGTGGAGTCCAGCGCCCCGGTCGGCTCGTCGCAGAGAAGGACTTTGGGGCGGCCGAACAAGGCGCGGGCAATGGCTACGCGTTGGCGTTCGCCGCCCGAGAGGTGGTTGGGGCGCGCGTGCTGCTTGTGGAGGAGGCCGACGCGGTCGAGGACGGCCTGGGCGTCGGCGAGGCGCGACTTGGCGTCGTCGCCGCGAAACCAGCTCGGCATCAACACATTGTCGATGACCGGCAGGTGCGGGAGCAGGTGGAACTGCTGAAAGATGAAGCCGACGGTCTGGTTGCGGAAGTGAGAGAGGGCGTTGTCGGACAACGAACGGAGGTGCTGACCGGCGACTGTGACTTCGCCGGTGTAGCCCTGGTCGAGGCCGCCGATGATGTTGAGCAGGGTGGATTTGCCGCTGCCGGATGCGCCCGTGAGGGCGACCATCTGGGAGGGGGCGATGTCGAGCGAGAGGCCGCGTAGGACGTGGTTCTTCGCGTCTCCGTCGCCGTAGTGTTTGTGCAGGTCGACGAGGCGAATCACAGGCCGAGCTCCAGGCGAAGGGTGACACCGGCATCGGTCGCGGAGAGGTCGCCGCTGAGCAGGCGCAGGTCGTTGATAACCTTCAGGAAGTATGGAGGGATGCTGCGAGCGGCGAGCTCGCGCGTCAGGCGCAGAGGGGAGAGCACGAGGCCAACGAAGCCGCTGTCGGGGGCAAGGCCGAGTGCGCGGCCGGCCGTGGATGTCGTAGGGGTTGCGGAGGTTGGGGACGCTGCGGGATTGGGGACCGGCGCTCCGGGCTGTGGCGGGGTCGGCGACGGGGCGTCGGCGAAGCTCGCGAGGCTGAGAGCGCGGCCTTCGCGGACCGCGAGAAACGCGTCGAGCTCGCCTTCGCCGAGGAGGAAGACCGCGACCTGGTCGTCGATGAGGACCGAGTAGTGCTGGCCGTCGCGGGCGAAGGTCCAGCCGGCCCAGGGGTTGGTCGGGGCGGGTGTCGACAGGTGGGCGATGGGGGCGACGGCCCAACCGCTGGTGGAGAGCTGTTCGGCGATGCCGGCGAAGGCGCGGCGGGCGGCGGCGGGGTCGCGGAGCTTGGCGGCGAGGGCGACGCGGAAGATAGAAAGCAGGCGGTTGGGGAGGTTGCGCGAGGTGAGGTCAGCGAGGCGCGCGGCGGGGTCGAGGCCGAGGACTGCGATCGCCAGGTCGCCCTCGAGGAGGTCGATGAGGTCGGCGTTGGAGGGGAGCGGGAGCGACTCAAGGCCGGGGAGGCGGTCGGGAATGAGGTTGTTGCGGACGAAGCTCGGGACGGAGCGGAGCTTGTCGAGGTTCACGCGGAGGCGGAAAAAGGCAGTGGTCGTGCGGGGGAAGGCGGCGGCAAGCGGGTTTGGGCGGGGCTTGGGGAAGTTGACCCAGACGACCGGTAAAGGCGTTGGTTCGGGGGCGGTGGATGGGGCTGTGGTCATCGCGATAGCGAGTTGGTCGCCGGTCACGGTGGCCGTGCCTTCCCAGGTGGACAGGCGGGCAAGCAGGTTGTCGAGAATCGAGCGCAGGAGGCCGAAGGTTGCTGGGGCCGGCGGCGGGTCGAAGCGCCATGCGAAGCGAAGGGTCGGTGTCGTGGCGCCCGGGCCAGTGGCGGGAGCGGATGCGCGGGTGTCGCGGGGCGAGCCGACGAAAGGGGCTGCGGGGCGCGCGGCGGCCTGCCACAGGGCGAGCGGGTCGGCCGGGGATTGGGCGACGACGAGGAGGCCGACGGGGCCGTCGGGGGTTTCGACGGTGCCGAGCGCGACCTCGATCGAGGGAGGCGTCGAGGTGTAGCGCGTGGGGTTGGCGCCTGGGGACTTTGGGGTCAGGCCGGCTGAGCGCTCGAGGCGGAGGCCCGCGACTTCGAGGAAGCGGTCTGGGCGGGCGACTGGCAGGGTTGCGACAAGCGCGATGGCTGGGGCGCTGGATGCTGCCGTCGGAGTGTCGGGGGAAGGGGGTGGTGCGGTGTCGGTCGGCGAGCTCGAGGGGGGCGGGACGGTGAGCGTGTAGAGGCCGAGGCCGCGGGTGGGGTCGAGGCCGAGGGATTCGAGGCCGTCGGGCGTGCGGAGGTCGAGACCGAAGCGGTCGGCGACAAGGGTGAGGAGGCCGCTGGTGCCTTCGATGCCGGCGAGGAAATGCGAGGACGAGTCCTGAAGGGCGGCGAGGGACGGAACGATGAGGACGTTGTCGGCGTCGGCGGGCACGAAGGGGAGAGGGTCGCCTCCACGGGGGGCGCCGCAAGCCGTCAAGAGCGCGGCGAGTGCCAAACCGGTGGCGAGTGGCGCGACGGGGCGGCGTCGGAGCGGCCTGCGGTGCAGGTCTGGCAAGGCATGGTGTGGTCTGGGGACACGCATGGCGAGCATCTAACAGGGGGCGGCGAAAGGTGCCACCGCGATTCGGGCCGGAGGTGGATGGAGACCTTCGAAGGGACGCAGGGGAGGCGGGGCTAAAATGAAATATGAAATGTCCCGACCCCTGGGGCAGAGCATTGGGGCGGGCGGCGCAAAAATGAAATATGAAATGTCCCGACCCCTGGGAGGGCTGGATGGGGCTCGCGGTGGGGGTTGGGAGCTGGTAAGAGGCGCGCGACTCGTAGGGCTTAGGCCGGGAGAAGCATGATGGGCGTCGGCGATGATGGGCAGTTCGGCATGGGGACTTTGGCGATTCACGCGGGCCAGAGCCCCGACCCGACCACGGGGGCGATCATGACCCCGGTGTACATGACGTCGACCTATGTCCAGGACGGCCCGGGGCGGCACAAGGGCTTCGAGTATTCGCGGACTCACAACCCGACGCGTAATGCGCTCGAGGGTTGTCTTGCGGCGCTCGAAGGGGCGCGCTTCGGGCTGGCGTATGCGTCGGGGTGCGCGGCGACCTCGAATGTCATGCATCTGCTGAAGAGCGGCGACCACGTGATCTGCGGCGATGATGTCTACGGCGGGACCTTCCGGCTGTTCGACAAGGTCTGGTCGCAGGCCGGAATCACGTTTACGTTCGTGGACTTGACGGACCCGGATGCGGTCGTTCGCGCCAAGCGTGACAATACACGCGGGGTCTGGATGGAGACCCCGACCAACCCGATGCTGAAGCTCTTCGACATCGCGGCCATCGCCCAGCGCACCAAGGCGGCCGGGATCTGGCTCGCCGTGGACAATACGTTCGCGACGCCCGTGGCGCAGCGGCCGCTGGAGCTCGGGGCAGACCTCGTCGTGCACTCGACGACCAAGTACCTGAACGGCCACTCGGACGTGGTCGGCGGCGCGATCTGCACCAACGATGAGGCCCTGCACGAGCGGCTTCGTTACCTGCAAAACGCGGTGGGGGCTGTGCCCGGACCGCTCGACTGCTTCATGGTGCTGCGTGGGCTCAAGACCTTGCATATCCGGATGGAGCGGCACTCGGCCAATGCGCAGCGTATCGCCGAGATGCTCGAGCGCCATCCGGCGGTTGAAAAAGTCATCTACCCGGGGCTCGCGTCGTTCCCGCAGCGCGAGCTCGCTCAGCGGCAGATGAAGCTCATGGGCGGCATGATCACCTGTGTGCTCAAGGGCGGGCTGGAGGCGGCGAACAAGCTGCTCGCGACGACGCGGCTATTCGCATGCGCGGAGAGTCTCGGCGGCGTGGAGTCGCTAATCGAGCACCCGGCCATCATGACCCACGCCAGCGTGCCGGCGGAGAACCGGGCGGCGCTGGGGATCGCGGACGGGCTCGTGCGTCTGTCCGTCGGCATCGAAGATGTCGCCGACCTCGAGCGCGACCTGCTCGCCGGCCTCGAGGGCTGAGACGCCTCGACGGCTCGTGCTTGCGCGAGTGGGCGCGCTCATCTAGGGTGCGCGTCCCCCGAAGCCGGAGGACAGTCGATGAGGCACGAACGACGTCAGAGCATCCGCACCCCGGTCGACTTCTTCGTTCAGGAGCGGCGTGGCGACTCGGCGGTCCTGCATCCGGCCATCGATGTGTCGACCACCGGTCTGTACCTGTTGGCCGGCGATGACCACGGGGCTATCGACGCGCATCGCGAGCTCGAGCTCGAGTTCACGCTGCCCACCGGCCACCTCGTCGAGACCCGCGGACGCATCGCCTACCTCGACGATCGACTCGGGCAGCGTGGCCTCGCGGTGAGCTTCATCGGGCTCACGGACGCGGACTTCGCGGCGCTCAACAGCTTCGTCGAGGTCTCGACTTCGGCCCGGCGCCGGCTGGCCTGAGTCGCCCTGCTCCGAGATACCCGAGATACCAACGAGCCGCGGCCCTTCGACCGGCCGCAGCTTCCATTGAGAAGGAAGAACCGTGAAGACCTCAGAAACGTTTGAAATCGCTGGCAAAACCGTGACCCTCGAGCATGGAGAGGTCGCGCACGCCGCCCACGGCGCCGTCGTGGTCCGGTGCGGCGAGGCGATGTTGCTAGGGACGGTGGTCGCGGACTGGGGTCGGGTCGAGGCGAAGGCGGGCGAGGACTTCGTGCCGCTGACGGTCGAGTATCGCGAGCGCATGAGCGCGGTCGCCAAGATTCCAGGCGGCTATCTGAAGCGTGAGACGCGGCTCGGCGACTATGAGGTCCTGACGAGCCGGCTCGTGGACCGCGCCGTGCGGCCGCTGTTTCCGAGCGGGTTCGCGCATGAGGTGCAGGTCCTCGTAACGGTGTACGGCGCCGAGGCGGACAGCGACCTCGAGGTGCTCGCCGTGACGGCCGCGTCGGCGGCGCTCGCCGTGTCGGACATTCCTTGGAATGGGCCGGTGGCCGGTTTGCGGGCTCGAGGTCAGGGCGGGCCGGGCGCGGAAGGAGGGCTCGATATCGTCGGGGCCGTCGATACCAATGGGCTCGTGATGCTCGAGGGCGGCTCGGCCGAGCTCGGGCGCGCGGTGGTCATCGCCGCGCTCGAATCCGGAGTCGAGGCGGCGACGGCCGGGCTCGACGCGATTTCGCGGCTAGCGGCTGCGGTGGGCAGAGGCAAGCGTGGGTTCGTCCCGGCCGAGGTCGAATCGAAAGCCGGGCGCAACGAGGCGCTCGCGGGGACACGCGGCGACGGTCGTGGGCTGACCGACGTGCGGCCGGTCTCGGCCAGCGTTGGCTACCTGCCGAGCAATGACGGGTCGGCGCTGTTTTCCAGAGGTGAGACGCAGGCGTTGGTGTCGGTGACGCTCGGACAGGCCGACGAAGGGCCGAGTCACGAGACCGTTTTCGGCAAGAAGTTCGAGCGGTTCTTCCTTCATTACAACTTCCCGGCGTTCTCGGTGGGCGAGGTGAAGCAGAACCGTGGCCCGGGTCGACGCGAGATTGGGCACGGGGCATTGGCGCGACGGGCGCTGCTCGGCGTGCTGCCGGCCGACGACGCGATGAACTACTCGGTGCGTGTGGTCAGCGACATCCTGACCAGCAACGGGAGCTCGTCGATGGCGACCGTGTGTGGTGCGAGTCTCGCGCTGATGGACGCGGGTGTGCCCATCAAGGCGGCCGTGGCGGGTGTCGCCATCGGGCTCGTGCGAGACGGCGGGAAGTCGGCGCTTCTCGTCGACATCACCGGTACCGAGGACAACCTCGGCGACATGGACTTCAAGGTGGCTGGGACGCGCGGAGGGCTGACCGCGTTGCAGCTCGACATCAAGGGCGCCTCTGTCGGGGTGGACCTCATCGCGAGCGCGCTGGAGGCGGCGGACGGCGCAATCGGGACCATCCTGGACGCGATGGACCAGGTGCTGGCCGAGCCTCGCGCCGAGATGAAGAAGGGCGCCCCGCAGGTCATCAACATGCGGGTGCCGGAGCGGCGAATCGGCCTGCTCATCGGGCCGGGCGGACGGACCATCAACGAGATCCAGTCGGCGACCGGGACACGCATCGACGTGAAAGACGACGGGCGCGTGAAGATCGTGGGCAAACGGGCGGCCGACGTGAAAGCCGCGCAAGAGCGGATCTCGTCGCTGACCATCGAGCTGAAGGTGGGCGAGCGTTACGAGGCCGAGGTCGTGACCCTGAAGGAATACGGCGTGTTCGTGCGCATCGCCGACCACGAGGGGCTCGTCCACATCAGCGAGCTCGCCAATAACCGGGTCGAGAAGGTCGAGGACGTCGTGACGCTCGGCGAGGTCATCACCGTGAAGGTGCTCGGCGCGGACGAGAAGGGCCGGCTCAAGATGTCGCGCAAAGCGGCGCTCTGAGGACAGAGCCCATCTACGGGCTCTGTCGGAGCATAGAGGGGGGCCGGGCAGCCGCGAGGCTTGCCCCGGAACGAAGGCGCGATGCGTTCCGCCCGGCCAAACCGTACTAGCCGGCTAGGCCGGGCGGCGTGACCTGGCGGCCGCGAAATACCCTATCGAACCCAGGTCGGGTCGGTCGCGGTGATGGCTTTGGCGGTCTCGGCGTCGATGAGCCACGCCTCCCCACGCGGGGTCTCGCATAGCGCCCAGGTGCCTGTTTCGAGGTTCTGGGCGGCCTCATCCGAGAGCTCGATGAAGGGTACGAGGCCATTGCGCCGCGACACGAAGTACCAGCGGCGCTGGCCGCGGGTCTTGGTCTCGACGCGGCCCTTCTGAGCCAGCTCGACGAGGCGCTTGACCTCTTCGCCGGAAAGCTTCGGGGCGTTGGCATCGTCGGTCTGCGGCTTCGCTTCACGTGGAGGGCGACCGTCGCGACGATCCCCGCGATCACCTGCGTCACGGCGCGGTCCGCGATCACCTGGCGGACGGTCTCCAGCGGGGCGACCACCATCCGGACGGCCCCCGCCGTTGCCGCGGCGACCGTCGTTCCGGCCGTCGTTGCGACCGTCCGGGCGACCCTCAGTTCGGCTGTCAGGGCGGCCTTCGGGGCGGCCCTGCTGGGGCTGGGGCGGGCGCTGGCGATTCGCGCGGGCCTGGTCGGCCTCGACGGAGGCCTGCACCTGCTCTTGCGAGACCAGGCCGGCTTTCAGGAGCTTTTCGCGAAGGTCGGTCACCATGCACCTCGGAGGGGATTCGAAAACGGACGGGTCGGCCGCTGGGTCAACCCAGGGCGAGACGCGCGACGCAGATATCCGAGAAGATGGCCGACTCCACAAGGCCATAACGACGCGCCAGGCCGGCGGCGTCGAGGAGGTCCATCACGCGATAGCCGCGGTCGCCAAAAAAGGCATGGGCCTCCGCTGGCTGCAACGAGAAGTGGAGCGGCTCGCCAAGCATAGCCAGCGTCCGTGCGCCGGAGCGCCTGAGCGCCGCGATGGGGTTCCTAGCCATCGGCGGGGACCAGAGGTCGAGCGCGAGCTGAGAGCCCGGCGCAGAGATTCGTGCGAGCGTCTCGAGGGTCGCTTCGACCGTCGACGGCCTGAGATACATCGAGACGCCTTCCCAGATGTAGAACGTCCTGAGATCTGGGGAGAATTGGCCACCGAGCAGACCGTCCTCGAGGGTGGTCTTCTCGAAGTCTACTGGCAGCCAGCGGATCCGGTCCCCAACGTCGCGGCCGATGCCGTCGAGGTGCCCTTTGGAGGCCGCCCGTCCGAGCATCTGACGCTTACGACTCTGCGTGGCAGGAAAGTCGACCTCGAAGAGCGGACGGTCGCCAAGGACCTCGCCAAAACGAAGGGCTCTCGCGTCGAAGCCAGCCCCGAGCACGACAACCTGCTCGCCGCCGGCCGCCAGGAAATCGAGGAGCGCGTCGTCGATGAAGCGGTGCCGCGCCGCCACGAAACGCTGTAGGCCAAGTGTCCCGAGGTCAGTCAGCGGCGAGCGCCAGGCCAAGACCCGCTGCGTGAGCGGAGCCTCGGCGGCAAACTTCCACGCCGGCCCGAGGAAGTGGCGCGCAAACGGGTCATGCAGCACCCGCGTCGGGGCGGGCCGCAAGGTCTCGATAGCCCGAAAGAAACAGACCGCCTCGGCCGTGATGGAAGCGCCGCGCGGCATCACTCGTCCGAGAGGTTGAGGCCGCCCGCGTAGCCGTAGGACACGTCGCGGTCGTAGCCGTAGACGACGACGCCGACCGGCTTGTTGGCGACGATGCGGTGGACGCCGTCGCTGACGGCCATGCGCGACACCTTCCACAGGCCGCCTGAGATGGTCGTGAAGTTCTGGGCCGGAACGAGTGTGCCATCGAGCGTCACCGAGGCGTCCGACGGGGCCACGATGGTGATGTAGTCCTGGGCGTACTTGTTGGGCGTGAGGAACACGTAGTCGTTGCGATACTGCTTGCTCGGCGGGATCATGATGAGGGTCGGGTCACCGACTGTCATGCAGGTCGGGAAGCCATCGAATATGGTGCAGACGTGGCCCGACGGGCAGGTCGCGGGGTTGTTCAGCGAACAGCTCGGTGGGAGGCAGTATCCGAGGTTGGAGAAGGCGTCATAGATCTCGCAGCTGTAGCCCGGGTGGCAACCCGAAGGGCTGCTGCAGTCGGAGAAGGCGGGCGGGTTGACGACCTCCCCCGAGCTCGCGAGGAGCTGACCCACCGAGATGGGCTTGTCGGCGGTGATGACGAAGTCCGCCGAGCTCTGGATCTCGAAGAACTGGCCGCGGTTGAGCGTTCGCGGCTGCGCGATGGCCGGGTCGAACGTCACGGTCGTGCCGTTCTGCGATGCGATGATGCGCCAGTAGTCCTGCTCGAGCTGGCGCGGGTAGCTGCGCGCTGCGATGTAGGTCGTGCCCCAGGTCGCGACCGGGAAGAGCTGGTGCTCGAGGTGGTCGGCACAGCAGGCCTGCGCGGATAAGGCCGCCTCGTGGCCACCGAAGACAGCGACAGGTTTGTCCGAGGTGATGAGGGTGCCGGTGAGGTCACCCTTGTCGAGGTCGCTCTTGATGTTGAGGACCTGGTAGGGCTCGAGCGCGTAGGTGTAGGACTGGCCAGCCTGCATCGTCTGCATGCTGTTGCCGGCCTGGGTGCGGGTGCTGGGGACGACGGTGACGGTCGTCTGGGCAGCCGCAGCAGCCACGGAGACGAAGCCGCGGTAAGGGATGGTGGTGCCTGGCGTAGGCCCGCCGCCTTCGAACTGGAGGCGCGACATCACGAAGTATTCGCGCCCAAAGGTGTTCGCCGGGATGAGCAGCGACGCGTCATTGGAGAATACGTCGATGTTCTCTAGTGGATTGAACTGATAGGCGACGATGGGGACGGTGGACTCGATCCGGTAGGCGGTCCAGAACACACCCGAGGAGCCCATGTTGCGATTGTCGAGGTTGAAGATCGACAGCGCCCCGGGCTCGACATCGCGCTTGACGACCTCCGCCGGCTGCAGGCCCATGTTGTCTTTCTTGGTGATGGTGACGGTCGCCCGGGTCGTGTGCAGGTTCGAGACGATGACGGCATAGGGGCCGTTCTGCGCGTTGATGTGATTGTCGAGGTCGACGGCCCAATAGTCGCAGCCGGAGTTGGACTTGGCCTTGGGGTCGTTGGTGCACGGCGAGACGCACGACCCGTTCATGCAGGAGAGTCCCTCGGTCGGGCAGTCGCGGGTGGCGGCCCAGTTACCTTGCAGGCTGCAGGTCTCGACCACGCCGGCCGAGGTGCAGCGGCGCTGGTCCGGATAGCAGTTGAAGCAGTTGCCGTCGGCGCACACCTGGCCTGACTGGCAGAGCTCGGCGACCTCGTAGGTGGAGCCGTCGGCCTTGCACTGCATGACCGTCGTGCCCTGGCAGAGGCGGTCGTCCGGGGTGCAGCCGGCGCAGGCGCCGTCGACGCAGGCGCCGTCGCATACGAGGGTGTTGTAGCTCGTGCCCTCGGCGTTGCAGGTCAAGAGCGTACTGCCATTGCAGGCAGTCGTGCCGGGTTCACACTCGGCTGGGAGGCAGGTGAAGTTGGCGCACCGCCCGCCGCCCGGGCACTGGGCGTCGCCCGTGCACTCGCGGCATTGGCCGGTGACACAGTAGGGCGTGGGGGTGGTGCACTCGCCGTTGCCGGTGCACTGCGGTGTCGCGGCATCGGGACCGGAGGTGTCCGTCGTGGTCGTGTCCGTTGCGTCCGGGAAGCTGACCCCATCGGGCCGGAACACGCCGCCGCCGCCGCCACCGGGGCTGGAGCAGGCGACGAGCAGCAGGAATGCGGGGATGAGGCGGATCACGCGGGCTCCGGGGCACTGAAGAGGGCGGACGCTAGCACCGCGTGGAGGGGCGATTCAAGTGTGGGGTCGGGGTCACGATTTGATTTCCCACACGGTCGCGAGGCGATGCGTGCGGGAATCGTGTGGCCGCGCAAGGGTACCGAGCGTGAGGCTCAGCGTCCTTTGATGACCTGGTACATGTGTTCCATGCCCTTCTTGTCGTCGACCAGCCAGTCGGCGAAGCGACCGATGACGAGCTGAAGGTCGTCGGCCGAGTACGGGGCAAGCGTGCCGGGGGTGATGCGGAGCGCGGACTTGAAGGCCTCGAAGAGCGCGGTTGCGGGCATCCGACCGTACTCGGGTTCGGACGTCATGTTGATCATGAGGTCGGTCGTTACTCGCTCGGGGTCGACCGCGCGCATGTCGCGCATCGACTCGAGCGGCGAGAAGACGAGGCGCCGCGAGGGCTCCAGCAGCGGGCCGACGAAGTGGAGGAGGCGCGTCGAGACGTCGATGTCGAGGCGCAGCTGGCCGACGTTGGCGAGGACGGCGAGCGAGCGGGCAAAGAGGTCGGTCTCGGGGGAGGCCGGCACTTCTTCGAGGAAGGCGGTGACGAGCGAGTCGGCGAAGGCCTTGTGGCGCGGCGTGTCCTTGACCTTACGCATGGCGTCCGTGAGTGCGGTGAAGCCGCGGCTGCCAAGCGCGTCCTCGAGGTCGGGGAGCAGCGTCGTCAGCGAGTCCTGCCAGTCGGGCTCGGCCACGAACTGGGCGGCTTCATCGGCGAGGATAGGGGTCAGGGCGGAGAGAAGGTCGAGCGCGTGAGCGTTCTTCAGAGCAGTCTTGTCGGGCGAGAGGTCGAGGTAGAGGCTGAGCAGGTCTACGCGGTCCCAGGCCTCGCGGGCGCCCGGATAGTCGTCCAGCGCCGCGTCGATGCGATCGAACGCGTGGCTGAGCAGCTGGAGGCGGCTCGGCCGGGTGATGTCGCCGCGGACGCCGGGGATGGTGGTCGTACCCGAGCGGGTCTTCACGTCTGCGTCGGGGTCGAGAAACCAGATGAGGAAGCGGTCGAGCTCGTCGGCGACGTTGTAGGTCTGGCCGTCGACGACGATGTCCGTCTCGTCAGCCCAGGCCGAGAACTGTAGGAAGTGGGTCGGGAAGTCGGTCTCGCTCAGGACCTTGATGATGGTCGGCTCGAGGCGGCGAAAGCCGGTGCCGTCCGATACGAAGGGGCCGTCGGTGAACGCGGTCTCGGAGTAGTGGCGGGCCAACGTGTCGAAGAGCTCGACGAACTCGCCGACCAGGTTCTTCTCGACGAGGTCGGAGACCCAGGGGCGCATGGCGTCGAGGTTGCCCGAGGTCTGGAGCGCGAGCAGTGCCGGGCCGTAGAGGTTGCGAATCTGCACGCCGCGACGGCCGACGGGGTTCCCGGTGACCGACTGGTTGTGGTTCATGTAGAGATTGAGCTCTTCGGATTGCAGCACGGCGTCGTCGAACTCGTCGATGAGCTGGATCGCGGTCTCTATGAGGAACTCGGGCGTGAGCACGAGGAAAGCCTGGCCCGCCATGGAGCGCACGTAGAAGTCGGCCATGTCGTTGGTGATGGTGATGTCGCGGATCTCGACGCGGTCGAAGAGCTTCATGAAGACCGGGGCACCGCGGGTGTCGGCGAGCAGGTAGGCGGCCTTCTGCAGCCAGCTGCGCTGCGAGTCCATGGTGTCGGGGACGCTGAACGGCGTCGGGTTGGTGAAGGCCAGGTTGTCGATGTCCTCGGGCAGGGCGATGAGGCCCATGTCCTGGGGGAGGGCCAGGCCCGACTGGCTCATCATGGTGACCATGGCCGGGAACATCTTGTCGATGCCGGGCTTGCGCGAGGCGGCCATGAGAGCGCGGAAGCCGCCGCCTTTGGCCATGCGGGAGAGTGTCGGGTGCAGGTCCTCGAAGAAGGCGTTGCCGGCGGTGAGCGACGGGGCGTCCGAGGCGAGGTCACGGATCTTCGCGATGTCGAAAAATAGCTGTCGAAATAGCGGGTTGCGGTCGTTGGCGAAGCGTTCGAACGAGCGCAGCAGCGGGACCAGGCGGTCATAGCCGCGCATCTCGTTCAGGAGGTGGACGAGGTCGAGCAGCGGCGAGGCGTCGACGTCGAAGCCGTTGAAGGGCCCGTCCACATCGGTCCGTTGCACGCGGCCGCCGAGCAGCGCGTCGAGGACCACGAAGAGGTCGTGGTGAACCCCGTCGGCGGCGAGCGAGCGCATGTCGCGCAGGATGAAGGCGATGGCCGTGCGCCGCAGGTCGAAGTACTCGTAGAGGTAGTGGGTGTCGCGTGAGGCGCGGCCAGCCTGGTCGCGGGTCTCATCCAGCGTTGGGCGGCTCGCCAGCGTGGGGAGGTCGATGACCGCGCCGGTGGAGTCGACGAGTCGGCCGGCGGCGTCGACGTCGGGTTGGCCGTCGTTGTCGGTGTCGACGAACGGGGATGGCAAAGCGTCGGAGCCTGGAAGTCGCTTGACGATGGGGGCGCCGCGGCCGTCGAGGCGGGCGGAGTAGACGGGTGGGCCGAGCGGCTCGTCGACGAACTCGATGGAGACCGACAAGAGGCGCTGGAGGAAGGTGAGCTCGTCGACGGCCTCGGGGGTGGATTCCTCGAGCGTCGGCAGCTCGCGGTGGAGCCAGCGGAAGAGCTCGGTGAGCTCGGGTTCGAGCTCGAGGGTCATGTCGGTGAGCGGGTCCACGAGCTGGATGGGGTGGCGCATGACGGCGCCAAGCATGCGGGCGAGCGCGTGGGGGTTGGCCTCGGGCGCGGTTCCGAGGGCTGCGAGGGCTTCGAGCGCCGGACGCGAGTTGCGCAAGTCGTCGAGGATGGACGCCAGATCGCGGGTCATGGTCGGCATGACGCCGGCCTTGGTGCCGGTCGCAGCGGCGCGGTCGTCGTAGAACGGGAGGAACTCTTCCAGGAGCGGCAGCATCCCGGCGTCGACCTTGCCGGCGGTCATGGCGTTCAAGGCCCAGATGACCTCGTCTCGGTGCTCGGAGAAGGCGGTGGCGCGGGCGGCACCCTCGGCGGGGGTGCCTGACCAGAGGAACTCGTCGTGGAAGAGGGCGTAGACCTCGGTGCCGAAGTCGTCGAACTCGCGCACGGGTTCTTCGGGGAAGTCGTCGTCGCAGCCAGTGAGGGCGACGGGGAAGAGCGCCAGCGTGGCCAGCGTCGAGGCGGTGGCCAGCGTGGAGAGGATCGGGAGCGTGCCGAAACGGCGTCGGATGTGATGTGTCATGGCTCAGAACCCCGCGGAGATAGAGGTGGCGAGGATGAAGTTGCGGGCCGAGTAGGTGCCGTTGCCGACGGTGGACGGGCCGGTCTCGTCGTAGGGCTGCGGGTCGGCGAGGTAGATGGGGTTGACCTGGGCCTTGGTGGAGTCGGACACGGTGCGTTCGAAGGTCTCGATCCAGGCGAAGGTGAGGTCGATGGCGAAGGCGCCGACGTACAGCGTTCCGCCGGCTCCGACGCCGATCTTCTCGCCGTCGATGTCGAGGACGGACAGGGTCTGCGACGGCGGGGCGCCGGTCTCGAAGAAGGTGCCGACGCGCAGCGTTAGCGGGCCGTTGCCGGGTGTCAGCGAGGCGCCGAGTCGGACCGAGAAGACGTCCTCGTAGGAGGCGTCGAGTGCGAAGGGTTTGACCTCGTAGCGGCCGATGCCGGGGACGCCGACAAACGCGATGCCTTCGTCGCCGGGGGTGACGGCGATTTTGTCCAGGGCCGACCAGAGCTCATAGACGCCGGCGAGCTCGACGGACCAGAGGCGACCATCGTAGAGGCGGACGCCGGCGCGGAGAATCCAGGGGAAGTCCAGCGTGAGCCCGATCTGGTCGCCTTCGATCTCGGTGGTCGAGAAGTAGTAGTGGCCGGGTTTCTGGACCTGCAGGGTGCCGGAAGCATCGGCGGCGACCGGGAGCTGGACGGAGAGTCCGATGTCGAGGTCGAGGCCGCCTTCGGGCGAGGCGGAGGTCGGCGTGATGAGGACGCCGAGGTTGCCCGACAACGAGAATGGGTCGGACACGTCGACCTCGGCCAGGACGTCGAGGTCGCGTTGTTCGCGCCAACCGAAGACGCCGGGATAGGCTGAGATTTTCAGGCGTTGCTTGACTCCCGTCGTGACCCATTGGAGGCCGGCGCCGATAGCGAAGTGGCGGTTGGGGCGGAAGGCGGCGGAGAGCTGGACGAAGAGCTCGACGGCCTGCAGGTTGATGACGGAGTAGCGTTGGGGGCCGTCCTCGGGCCATTCGTTGGTGCCGGCGTAGGGACCGTAGACGCCGAGTGCGAAGACCCAGTCCTCGAGGCCGAAGTTGGTGGCGATGGCGAGCGACGGGTCGGGGAACGGGCCGCCGGAGTCGGAGACCTCGGGGAAGCCGCCGGGAAGAGTCGGGTCCTTACGCATGACCTCGGGGTCGTTCTGGCGGGCAAAGGTCTGGTCGCTGAAGATGAGGCCGAAGTCGAGGTAGAGCGAGAGCGACTGGTCGGACAGGCGGGTCAGCCCGGCGGGGTTCAACCACTGGGCGTTGAGATCGTCGACGCCCGCGATGAATGCGCCTCCGAGCGAGAGGGCGCGGGCTCCGCGCTCAGGCAGGTAGAAGGCGCCGGCATGGGCGGTGGAGGTGGCCACAGTTGCGCCCACGAGGAGGAGGGGCAGCAGTTGCAAGCGGTGCAGGGGGCGCAGGGAGTGACGGAGCACGCGACGGTCCTTCGAGCGGGGCGGACAAAACAAACGGCCGAACGGGGTGTTAGCGTGCCCGATCCAAGGCGGCAGGGCAACCGGCAGATAGCAGGTGATGCCAGGCGAGCAAGAGCCACTTCGGTAGGCGACGGGGCGATGGCCACTGGCGGCTCGAGCTGGGTCATGGCAGGTTTGGAGCCATGACAAAGACACGATCGAAGACCCCGGATGAGCTGCTTCAAACCCTGCGCGAGAGCTGCTTCGGGTTGCCTGCCGTCGAAGAGAAGGCGTCGCACGGTTCGCCGTCCTTCTTCGTGCGTGGCAAGATGTTCGTATCATTCGCGAGCGGTTATGGCCGAGGGCCGTCGGCGTGGTGCAAGTGTTCGGCGGAACACCAACAGGAGCTCGTCGCCGGGCACCCCGAGCGCTACTTCGTGCCGCCCTATGTCGGGGTCAAGGGTTGGGTCGGGGTGATCCTCGATGACCGGACGGACTGGGACGAGCTCGCCGTCATCCTCGAAGCGGGATGGGACGCGGTCGCGCCGAAGTCCGCGCGTGAGGCGCCGGTCTTGCCACCGCCAAAGGCGTCGCCGAAGCTCGGGACGACGGATGCGAAGCTGGTCGCGAAAGTTCTCTCGAAAATCGAGACGATGTGTCGGTCGCTCGCACCCGATGTAGACGTCGAAGTCCATGGGGCCGGCGCGACTTTCAGGGTGAAGAAGAAGCCCATCGCCTACCTCAACGACAACCACCACAACGACGGCATCGTGAGTGTGTCGGTCCGGTGTGAGGTGGACGAGGCGCGGGCGCTCGCCGACGAGGCCCCTACCCGCTTCTACGTGCCGCCCTATATCGGGGCGCGCGGCTGGGTCGCCATTCGCCTCGACACTGCCAAGGTCGATTGGGCGGACGTCGAGGCGCGCCTGACCCGTGGCTTTGAGGCGGTTGTTGGGACCCGCGGTGGGGGGCGAAGCGGGACTAGCGGCGGGGCGCGCAACAAGAAGCCAAGCGCCCCGTAATCAGCTCAGTGGAGCGCCTCGATGATGACGTCCTGGCCGAGGCGGCGCTGGACGAACTCTTTGAGACGCTTCTTGATGCGGACCTCGAGCTGCCGGACACGTTCCTTCGACACGCCGAACTGCTCGCCCAGGTCCTCGAGCCGGACCGGCTCCTCGCTTTGTAGGCGCATGTCCCAGATGGCGCGCTCCCGGTCGTCGAGCGTGGCGCGGTACTCCGCAAAGACCCGGCGCAAGGTGTCCTGGATCTCCCCGCCGCCGACCTCCAGCTCAGGGTCGCCGGCGTTCAGGTCGGCCATGACCTCGCCACGCGTCCGGCCGTCCTCGTCGCCGTGCACGGGCACGTCGAGGCTCACCGGGCGCTGGTCGAGGATAGGGGCGAGCTCGCGGATGTCGTTCTCGCTCACGCCGACACGCTCGGCGAGCAGCTTGGGCGACGGCTCGGAGCCCTCGGAGATGAGCTGGCGGCGCTCGCGTTCGAGGCGCCAGAAGAGCTTTCGCGCGGCCCGGCTGCCGGCATGGATGAGGTGTTTGTTCTCCTGGATGAACGCGAGGATTCGCGCGCGGATCCAGAAACGTGCGTAGCTCGGGAACGGGATCCCGCGGTCGGCGTCGAACTTGCGGATGGCCTCGGCCAGGCCGAGGTTGCCCTCCGCGATGAGGTCCATCACGTCTGCCCACTGGCGACGGAACTGGAAGGCGATCTTGACCACGAGGCGCAGGTTGCTGGCCACGAGGCGCGCCGCAGACTCCTTGTCGCCGCTGCGCTGGTACTCGGCTGCGAGCTGCGCCTGCTCTTCGATGGGGAGGATCTGAACGTGCTTGAGGCGCGCCAGATAGACGTTAAGAGCCGAAAGCGACTCGGGCAGGCGAGCGCTGGCGACCGCTGGCAGGTTCTTCTTCTTCTTCGGCGCGACTTCGATCTCGGAGTCGTCGACCTCGATTTCGATGTCGGGCTCGTCCAGGTCCAGGTCGACATCCAGCGTCGGGTCGAGCTCGACTTCGACCTCGAGCGGCTCGCCGCCTGTCACCGCTGTGTCACGGTGACGTGCCTTTGGCGCGGCCTCCGCCTCGGCTGCAGCTTTGGCCTTGGCCCGCGTTGGTTTGGGCGCGGCGGCCTCTTCGGAAACAGCGGTCTTCGACCGCCCCGTGGCCTTTTTGGTTGGCGCTGCCGCCTCAGGAGCTTTTGCGCCCCCTGTGCCCTTCCTCGTCCCCATCGCTTGCCTCGAACCGGCGTGTGCTTCTTCTGCCAGCGTGCCAGCCACAGTCGGTATCGCAAGTCAAGCTCGTGGAAACGAATTCCGACGCGCTGATTGGCCCGATGTGTGGCAGGCGCACGAGCCCGCGACTAGGTAACGCACCCGCCCCGTCGCGACAAGGCGCATCTGTACGGAGGAACCCCATGGATATGAACAAAGCCACCGAGAAGACACGCGAGGCGTTGGGCCAGGCACAGGCCATCGCCACCCGCCGCGGCCACCCGATGGCGGACGAGCAGCACCTGCTGTCGGCCGTGCTCTCGCAAGAGAATGGTATCGGACCGCGCATCATCGAGAAGCTGGCGCTCGAGCCGCAGGTGATGTCGGCCGCGACCGACAAGCTGCTCGACCAGATCCCGAGCGTGCGTGGACCAGGCGGCGTCGCGCCTGGGCAAATCGCTATCACACGTGAGCTCAACGAGCTGCTCGTGAGGGCATCCGACGAGGCCGAGAAGCTCAAGGACGAGTACGTGTCGGTCGAGCACCTGTTGCTCGCGATGACCGGGAGCAGCAAGACCCCGGTCAAACGACTGTTCGACACCTTCAACATCAGCCGCGAGCGGATTCTGCAGGCAATTGCTCAGGTTCGCGGCGGTCAGCGCGTCACCTCGAGCAACCCCGAGGCCACCTACGAGGCCTTGACCAAGTACGGGCGGGACCTCGTCGAAGAGGCGCGCAACGGCAAGCTCTCGCCGGTCATCGGGCGCGACGAGGAGATCCAGCGGGTCATCCGGATTCTCTCGCGCCGGACCAAGAACAACCCGGTCCTCATCGGTGAGCCGGGCGTTGGCAAGACCGCCATCGCCGAGGGTCTTGCCCAGCGCATCGTGCGCGGCGACGTGCCCGAGGCGCTGCGCGACAAGACGCTCTTTGCCCTGGACCTGGCCTCGATGGTCGCCGGTGCGAAGTACCGCGGCGAGTTCGAAGAGCGGCTGAAGGCGGTGTTGAAGGAGATCACGGACGCCCAGGGGCGCGTCATCGTCTTCATCGACGAGCTGCACACCATCGTCGGGGCGGGTGCTGCCGAGGGCGCGATGGACGCCGGCAACATGCTGAAGCCACTGCTGGCGCGGGGCGAGCTGCACTGCATCGGTGCCACCACGCTCGACGAGTATCGAAAGTACATCGAGAAGGACAAAGCGCTCGAGCGACGCTTCCAGCCGGTCATGGTCATGGCGGCGACGGTGGAAGACACGATCTCGATCCTGCGCGGCATCAAGGAGCTCTTCGAAGTGCACCACAAGGTGCAGATCCGCGACCGCGCGCTCGTGGCGGCCGCAGTGCTGTCGGACCGCTACATCTCCGACCGCTTCCTGCCGGACAAAGCCATCGACCTCGTCGACGAGGCGGCCGCCGGGATCCACGCCGAGATCACGTCCATGCCGGCCGAGCTCGAGCAGGCGACGCGGCGAATCCTGCAGCTCGAGATCGAGGAGCAGTCGCTGCTCAAAGAGAAGGACTCGGCGTCGACCATCCGGTTGTCGGCGCTCCAGGGTGAGCTCGCCGACCTGCGTGAGGACGCTGGTGCTCTGCGGGCCCGCTACGACAAAGAAAAGGACCAGATCACCCGCATCTCGCAGCTGAAGGAAGAGCTCCAGAAGCTGCAGCAGAAGGTCGACGAGGCGCAGCGCACCTACAACCTGAACGAGGCCGCGAAGCTCAAGTACTCCGACATCCCGAACGTCGAGAAACAGATCACCGAGGCCGAGGAGCGGCTGAAGACGAACCAGGGCTCGACGGCGCTACTCAAGCAACACGTGGACGAGGAAGACATCGCCCAGGTGGTGTCGCGCTGGACGGGTGTCCCGGTGTCGAAGCTCATCGAAGGTGAGCGCGAGAAACTCCTTCGATTGCCAGAGCTCCTGCACCAGCGGGTCGTCGGGCAGAACGAAGCGGTCGAGGCTATCGGTGACGCGGTCCTGCGTGCGCGGTCGGGGCTCAAGGACCCCAAGCGCCCCATCGGCAGCTTCCTGTTCCTCGGGCCTACCGGCGTCGGCAAGACCGAGCTCGCGAGGGCTCTGGCCGAGGCGCTCTTCGACAGCGAGGAGAACATCGTCCGCATCGACATGAGCGAGTACATGGAGAAACATGCGGTGAGCCGCCTCATCGGCGCGCCGCCGGGCTATGTCGGCTACGACCAGGGGGGCCAGCTCACCGAAGCGGTCCGGCGTCGCCCGTATGCGGTGGTCCTGCTCGATGAGATCGAGAAGGCGCACAGCGACGTGTTCAACGTGTTGCTGCAGGTCCTCGACGACGGTCGCCTGACCGACGGCCAGGGTCGCACCGTGAGCTTCAAGAACACGGTCATCATCATGACGAGCAACGTGGGTTCGCCGCTCCTGCTCGAGGCGGCGCGCGATGACGGCACCATCGACGAGGACATCCGGGCGGCCGTAATGAACGAGCTCCGGCGCGGATTCAGGCCGGAATTCCTCAACCGTATCGATGAGATCGCACTCTTCCTCCCGCTCACACGGATGGAGATCAAGCGTATAGTGGCGCTGCAGCTGAAGGGCCTTCAGAAGCGTCTGGCCGACCGCCAGATCAACTTCGAGCCGTCCGAGGCGGCGCTCGACCTCATCGCGGAGGCTGGGTACGACCCGGTCTACGGGGCGAGGCCGCTCAAGCGCTACATCCAGCGCCACGTCGAGACCGCGCTCGGGCGTAAGCTTGTCGCAGGTGACATCGCGGATGGGTCGATCGTGACGCTCGACGCCAAGAACGGTGTGTTGGTCTTCGACACGCAGGCGTTATCGTAAGGTACTGGATCCGCTACGCGTCTCGACCTCAGGCGGCGAGGCGCGTAGCTTGACCACCGACCCTCGGCTCAGCGGCAGAACCAACGCGGGTCGGCCCCTACCCGACCGGCCGCCGAGAAGCGAACGGCCCCGGTCTTCTCGCAGCGCTGCTGGCACGCGGTGATACGCCCGCGCACTTCACCGCAGGCGGCCTCGGTCGCCTCACACGCGAGCTGACAGAGCCCTGGCCCTGCACCCTTCTTCGCGGCCCGCGCTCCTTCGGCGCTCACGAGCAGCCCTTCGAGCTCACGCGCCGCGTCGGCATCATGGCCGGCCAGGTCGAGCAGCTCGGCCGCCCGTGCCACCGACTCGCCCATCACCTCGTCGAAGTGCCGGAAGAACCGCAGCCCGGAGACGAGCATCTGGCGCGACGTATCGGACCGCAGAGGTCCCGCACTGCGCCGCAGCAGGTGGAGTGCCCGTCTCGCGAGCTCCTTGCGGGCACCGTCGACGAGCCCCGCATCGGGACTGCGCGCCGCAACCTGCCCACGCTGCAAGAGGTCCGCCCCCGCGAGTGGCTCGTCGAGCAGCGCCATCGCGGCCGCATAGATGGCCAACGTCGTCGGCGCCACCTCACAGCCGCCCTTGTAGCAGCGCTGCGCCTCGGACTCGGCCAGGCGCGCAAGCCCAACGAGCCGCTCCGCCACCTCTTCGCGCACGGCCGCCCCAGGTGCCAGGACGAGGTCGAGGACCAGCACCGCGAACGCGTTCAGCATGGCCAGACGCCGCTCGGAGCGCTCGGGCTGCTGCTCCACCAGCGTGCGCATCCCATCGAGAGTGCCAGCGGGGTCCCCACCGCGCCACGCGTCCCGTAGCGCCGCGATGAGCGCCAGATCCTGCTCGGAGAGGGCCGCGACGCTGTCCGAGCGCCCCGGTAGCTTCACATCCTCGCCGAGGGCCGCCTCGATCGGATAAAAGCGTGAGAGCCGCCCGACCAACGGCGCCAGATCGGCCCCACGCCGAAAGGCTGCGCGCAGGCGGTCGAGGGCCACCGACCACTCGACCAGCACGAGCCGCTCCACCCGGTCACCGGCCTTGCCACGCGTCACTAGCACGAGGTCGTCGTTGACCAGCGCCGCGTGCACGACCGCCCCCGTCAGGTCGGGCGCGCCAAAGCCGTGCAGGCCGCTCTTCTGAACCGTCACGGCGCTGGCCCCGGCCTTCTCGAAAGGTGCCACGAGCAGGAGCTCGTCACCGTTCAGCGCCATCACCGCCGGCTCCACTGGAAAGCCTTTGACGACAAGCTCGGAGCGAGATGTGTGAATGATATTCACAACCATCGTATCGCCCGCCCCGCGTCCCACGAACCAGGCGTGACCGGCTCCGAACCTCAGCGCCCCTGACCCCGCCGGCACCCCAGCCGCCGCATCGCTCAAGACCTCGCTCCTGGCGGTCCACGGCGCCTGCAGCCGCAACAACGTCAGCACGCTCCGGCGTTCGGACGGCACCGGCGTGAACAGCGCGAGCCCCGGTGGGACGGACGCGGCCTCGACCGAGAGCTGCTCCTGACCTGACAAGGGTGCGGGCCGCGCCACCTGCCGCTCGGTGATGACCTCGCCTGTGGGCCCTACCACGATGACGTGTGCGAGCGTCCCATCGCCTGGCCGCAGGTCGATGGCCACGAGCCGATCATCGTCGGCGATGAGGTCGCTCGGTGGCTGCGCAACCCCAGCCACGCGGCGCTCCCAGCGCCCCAGCACCTGGCCGTCCTCGGGCGACACGAACACCACCGTGAACGGCGCCACCGCCTCCTCGACCGCGATGAACGACGGCGCCACGACAACCCGCCGCGGATGGACGGTCGCCGCCCCCTTCTTCCACATCTCACGGCCCGAACGGGGGTCCAGCCGCACGAGCTCTGACTGGACCGAGCCGCCACGGGCCAGCAGCAACACCTCGGACATCAGCTCGGGCCGCCCGGCCTTTCCCGCGCCGAGCCCGGTGACCGGCCCGGCGAACACCACACGCTGGTCACACAGCTCGCCCTGGCACGAGAACGCCAGCTCCCACAGGCGTGTGCCGACGTCCGCGCGGAATGCCTTCAGCCCGTCATCGACCACCAGGACCACGTCGCCATCCGGGGTACGTGAGGTCTCGAGGCGATGCAGCGTCTGCGCGTTCGCGCCGAGCTCGCGGCTCCAAACGACCAACCCCGAATCGGGACGCACCCCGACCACCTTCGATCTCAGGTCGCTTGCGACCAGGAGCCCACCGGACTCGAAGGCCACCTGCGCCTTGAAGCCCAGGTCGTGCCCATTGGCCAGCTCCCAGATGCCCTGCGGGGGCGGCGGCGCGTCCTGAGCCGCGGCCTCGGTCCCCGTCCACAGGCCGATGAGTACGGCGCAGAGACCACGAGCCCGGGCGGATGAGGCGAAGTTCGACACGATGGGCTCCAGACGTCTCGATGCGTTTTGGCACCACATTAGGATGAAACACGCCGGGACCGAATCGGATCGCTCGGGCGAGCCTTCCCGTCCCTACCGCGGGAGTGGGGCGGCCGCACGAGCAGACGCTTGCGATGACGCCCTCGCGACGTCGATCGACGGCGAGGGCGCGTCTGTCTAACCCATCCGCGGCCCCACATTCAACGCACAGCCCGCGCCCGGGCCAATCCAGGCCCGCCGCCGAACCCATAACCCACTCGGCAAGCCGCCTTTGACCTGCTACCACCGGCGCGCCGGGTGATCCGACCCGCATCAGCCCGACCATCGAGTCCGAGTCATGCCGAGCTTTAGTGACCCCACATCCGCCACCGAGCCCGCCGCACCTGCCGGCGGTCGCGGCTCAATCCGCTCGACACCGCGCTCGACAAGGCTCCATGCGCCGCTGCGAAAGGATACGATTCGTATCCTGAGCTGGAACGTGAACGGGCTGCGCTCAGTCCACCGCCGAGGTGTCTTCCTCGAATGGTTGTCGACCTCACGTGCAACCCTCGTCGGCCTGCAGGAGGTCCGCGCCCACCCCGACCAGCTGGAGCCCGAGGTCGCGAGCCCTCGGGGCTGGCACACCACCATCGTCGACGCCGAGAAGAAGGGCTACAGCGGGGTTGGGGTGTACACGAAGCGACGCCCCGACGGCGTCCTCACCTCGCTCGGCAGGCCGGAGCTCGACCGCGAGGCCCGCTTCGCCGAGGTCAAGCTCGGCGCCCTGACCTGCGTCACAGCCTACTTTCCCAATGGAAACGGCTCGCTCCTGCCCGACAACCGCCGCTCGAACGACCGCATCCCCTACAAGCTCGACTTCTACCGCGCCGTCTTCAACCACCTAGAGTCACGGCGCCAGGCGGGTGAGCCCATCCTCGTCATGGGCGACTTCAACACGGCCCACCGCGAGCTCGACCTCGCCCGCCCTCGCGACAACCGCCACACCTCGGGCTTCACCGACGTCGAACGGGCGGAGCTCGACCGCTGGCTCCGCTGCGGCTGGACCGACACGTTCCGCCACGTGCATGGCGATGTTCCCGACCGTTACACATGGTGGTCGTCGCGCATCGGCGTGCGCGAACGCAACATCGGCTGGCGCCTCGACCTCCTCCTCGCCTCACCCGGAGCCCTGCCGTTCATTCGCGATGCCTACATCCAGGACCACGTGCTGGGGTCCGATCACTGCCCCGTCGGCGTGGATCTGGCCAAGTCCGTCCTCGACGGCTAGACCCATTTCTTTCAGCTTGACCGAGTCGGCGCACCCCCGTAGCTCAGACGTGTGCGCCCGCCCGTCCAAGACCCCATCCGACGCCTTCGAAGGCTCTCCAGCCGCTGCGCCACGGCACTCCTGATGGTCCTACTTGTGGCGGCCTCGGCGTGCGATGACAAGGGACAGGCGGACTGCGACCTCACCTACCAACACCTCATCAAGGTCGCCCATCGCAACCACGAGCCGGTCGCTATGGACTCCTTTATGACCGCCTGCCGCGACGCCTATGACCCAAAGCGCCTTGCCTGCATCCGCGAAGCCGCCACCCCGGGCGCCGCGCTCGCATGCAAACCCCAGAAAAACCGCCCCGACTGAGGCCTGATGCAGCTGTCACCGAATCACGCCCAGCAGACGGCTCAAGCGACGCCGCAGGCGCCCGCACTTCCCCGGGCCGGCCGCTTCGTCATCGTCGACGCCCACAGCCACGCGCTCCGCGCCTATCACGCGCTGGAGCCGATGTCGGCACCCGACGGCCAGCCGACCCACGCCATCTTCGGGCTCGCAGGCCTCCTCTGGCGCCTCGTCTTCGAGGACCGCCCAGACTTTCTGGCCGTCGTCTTCGACGCTCCCGACGACTCGCGCCAGACCTTCCGCTCGACGCTCTACCCGGCTTACAAGGCAAATCGCTCGGCCCGCCCGCCGGACCTCACGAGCCAAATGCCGCTTTTGCGCGAGGTGACCCGGGCCTTTGGCCTCGAACCCCTCGAGCACGCGAGCTACGAGGCCGACGACCTCATCGCGACCCTCGTCGCTGCGGCCGAGCCGCGCGGCTTCGAGACGACCATCCTGTCGGCCGACAAGGATCTGATGCAGCTCGTCACCGACCGCACGACGGTCTGGGACAGCATGCGTGGACGACGCTACACACCCGCGGCCGTCCGCGAGAAGCTCGGCGTGCCCCCCGCCGCGGTGGCCGACTACCTCGCACTCTGCGGCGACGCCTCGGACAACGTGCCCGGCGTGCCCGGCATCGGCCCAAAGAGCGCCGCCCGGCTGCTCGAAGCGCACGGCGCACTCGAAGGGATATTTGAGAACCTCGCCACCCTGGCGCCGCGTGAGCGCAAGAAACTCGAAGAGTGTCGGGAGCTTGCAAATCTCTCGCGAGAGCTCACACGGCTCAAGTGCGACGTGCCTCTGCCGTGCTCGTTCGATGAGCTGAAGCTGACCGACCCCGACGAGGCTCCGCTGACGGCAATCCTGCAACGCCTGGGGATCCGCGCCTTCGGCCCGATCCCGCGTCGCCCACACGCGCCGGCCCCGACGCCGAAGCGAGCTCCTGCGCCGACGCCTGCCCTCACGCTGGACTTCGCGCCCACGCTCGCGCCCACCCTCGACCCCACGCCCGCGCCCGCGCCCGTGCCCACCCTCGACCCCACCCTCGCGCCCACGCCCACGCCCACGCTCGCGCCCGCGCCCACGCCCACGCTCGCGCCCACGCCCACGCCCACCCTTGACCACACGCTCGCGCCCGCTCCGGCCCCGGCACCCGCTCCGGCCCGCCGCTCCACCATCGCCACCCCGTCCGACTTCCTCGCCGCCCTGCCCCACCTCGATGTGGACGCCCGCGTCGAGCTCCGCCACATCCACGACACGCTCGAGCTCGTCGTCCCCGGCGCGGTCTACACCGTGACTCTTCGGGCACCCGGCAACCTGCAGTCGGCGCTCTTCGACCCGGCGCCGGCACTGTCCGGCCCGGAGCTCGCGTCGTTGCTGACCCGCGCGCTGGGCCCTCGCGCCACCGACGTCATGCTCGTCCGTGCGGATGAACGCCTCGCCGCCCTGCCGGCACTTGCCACCTGGGGGCGCGCTTGACCGTCGAGGACGACATGCTCGCGCTCTGGTCACAACCGGACACGACCCTGCCCCGACCCGACCTCTCCCCGCTCGAGCCGCGCTTGCGCCGCGCCGAACAGAAGCTCGAGGCCATCCAGCACCTCTCACAGCTCAACGCCGCGACGACCGACCGGGACGGGCTGGTCGCTGAGATCACACGCCGCATCGCATCGCTCATCGACTGTGAGCGCGCGACCCTGTGGCTCGTCGAGCCTAGCTACGACTCCAGCGCAGATGACGCGACCACCGGCTCCACGCACGACCCGCAGCTCTGCCTCATCGCCCAGCTCGCGAGCGCGACGCCCGCGGACCTCGCGCCCCACACGACCGAGCCCGTCGCCATCCCACTCGGGCGCGGGCTCGCCGGCTGGGTCGCTGAACACAACCGCCCCATCAACGTGAAGGACGCCTACAAGGACCCACGCTTCGACCCGTGTATCGACGAGCTCACGGGCTTTCGCACGAGCTCGGTCGCTTGCCTGCCGCTGGTCGACCCGCACTCCCGCGCCGCCCACCTCGGTGTCTTTCGCGCCCGCGCCCCGTCCACCACACGCCACGGCGTGCTCGGCGTCATCCAGGCGCTCAACAAACGCGACGGCTACTTTTCGCCTGGCGACGAAGAGCTCCTTCGAGCCTGCGCCGAGCAGAGCGCCATCCTGCTCCGGCAGCAGCGCCTGTTCTCGGATCTCGCCACCCAGAACATCGAGCTCTTCGACCTCAAGCTGCGCCTTCAGGAACGCACCGCCGAGGTCGAGCTCATGTTCGATGTCGAGCGCGCCGCCGCGGTCGCCCGCGACCTCGATGAAGCCCTCGACGGCGCGCTGAGACGCACGCTCACAGAGCTCCCGTGCGAGCTGGCGACCGTGATTCTGCTCGACCGCGGCGATGCGCGAACGTCGTTCACGGTTCGCCGGTCGGCCGGTCCCGGCGCGGACAAGCTCCCTCCCCAGGTGCTCGGCCTCGACCGCCTCGTCGTCGAGACCGCCGTGCATAACCGCGTCGTCAGTCGCTCCGAGTGGGATCACGGCAACCCCAATGTGGCCGCGTTCTTCTCGAGTCTGCTGGGCCGCCTCGACGCACGTGAGTTCGCCTCCATCCCCATCGCCCGCCCCGGCGAGCCCCCGCTCGGCGCGCTCCTGCTCGTCAACCCGACCGACATGCCGCGGGTCTTCGACGAGCACCACCTGCACAAGCTCTCGGTCATCGCCTCACGCATCGCCCTCTCAGTCGTGCTCGCCACCATCATGGAGGAGGAACGGAAAGCCGAGCGCCTCGCCGCCATCGGTGGTGCTCTGTCCAGCGTCGTCCACGACCTGCGGACCCCGCTGACATTGCTGTCCGGCTACGCCCGCCTGCTCGAGCGGGAGGAGGACCCTGACAAACGCCACGAGCTGCGCGCGCTGCACAAGCGCCAGGTCGAGCAGCTCCAGGTGATGATCAAGGAGATCCTGGCCTTCGCCAAAGGCAAGCAGGACCTCTTCCTGCGTAAGGTCTGGGTGCGTGAGCTCTTGAGTGACCTCGAAGAGCTCTTGCGGGCCGAGCCGCCTGAAAACGCAACCGACGCCCCCGTGACGCTGGTCATCGATCCGGCGTACAAGGGCGCCGTGAAAGCCGACGAAGCCAAGCTCAAACGAGCGCTCCTGAACCTCGCCAAGAACGCGCGTGAGGCGATGGCCAAGACCGGTGGCACCCTCACGGTCGCGGCTGCCGAGTCAGACGGCAAGGTTGTCTTCACGGTGAGCGACACCGGCCCCGGCATCCCGCCCGAGATGGAGGGTCGCCTCTTCCAGAGCTTTGCAACCCACGGCAAAGACAGCGGAACCGGCCTTGGACTGGCGATCGTGAAGACCATCGTCGAACAACACGAAGGCACCCTCGACGTCACGACCGGCCCAGCCGGCACGACCTTCTCCATCGCGCTGTCGCCCTTATGACCGTGCGTCAGGACCTCGGTCGAGCTTCGCACCGACCGCACCCTCAGACCTTGCGAAGCGTTTCCGACCGGGAATGCGAACCAATGGCGAGCCTTCAACGTTAGCACTCTCGGCGTGGCCGCCGACTTACGCGACGGCCCATCATCTCGACACAGGACTGAACCCCTACGATGGAAGACCTCTGGGAACTCTTCGAGCTCGGCGGAGCGATTATGTGGCCCATCCTGGCCTCGTCGGTCCTCGCGCTCGCCCTCTTCATCGAGCGGCTCCTGTCGCTGCGCCGCCGCCACTTGATGTCCGACGCGCTCGATCGCGGACTGTCGGCCCACCTCCTGGCCGGTGACCTCAAGGCAGCTGATGCGTTGGTGCGCGCCGACCCGACGCCCTTCGGTCGTGTGGCCGCCGCGGCCATCAAGCACCGCAAGCAGGGCCGCGCCGCCGTCAAAGAGGCGATGACCGAGTCGGGCGACATCGCGCTCGCCCGCCTCGAGCGCTTCCTGCCGACCATGGCGACCATCGCCGCCATCGCGCCCCTGCTGGGCCTGCTCGGCACCATCACCGGCATGATCGACGTCTTTGGTGAGGTCGAACGCGCCAAACAGGCGGACATCGGCATGCTCGCCGGTGGCATCTGGGAGGCGCTCATCACCACGGGCTTTGGCCTCATCGTGGCCATCCCGGTCCTCATCGGCCACCACTATCTCGAAAGACGTGTCGACCGGTTCGCGGTCGACCTCGAAGAGCGCGCGCTCGTGCTGCTCGACGAGCTCCTGCCGATAACTGACAACGACTTGCGACCCGCCAACAACGCCACCCCGACGGGGGTCTGAGCTATGTTCCGGCGTCAGAGGCGCAGCAACAAACGCGCAAAGATGGCGGTCGACATCACGGCGCTGCTCGACGTGACCTTCAACCTCATCATCTTCCTCGTCGTGACGACCAACATCGCCAAGGACGAGCACGCGTTCATCATCGAGCTCCCGACCGCCTCGAACGAGAACGTGCAGGTCGCTACCGACAAGACCACCGTGTACGTGACCCGCACGGGTGAGTTCTACCTCCTGCGGGTCTCGGCCGACGAACCCACGGCCACCCCGGTGAACATCAACCCCAACCAGAAGCTCACGCGCGACGCGCTCATCGCCGAGATGAAAGCCCTGCACGGGAAGAACCCCGAGCTCCCCATCGCCGTGCGCGGCGAGAAGGACGCGAGCTACCAGACGCTGATGGACGTGGTGTCGGCCATCCAGGAGGTCGGCTTCAAGAGCGTGTGGTTCCCCTACGAGCTCCAGCAGACGCCGTGATCCACCTCCCGCCTGCTGCACAACCCGTTGTCCAACAATCATTTCTGGGCGCGACCGCAGGGCGCCCTCGTGCCGACCGGGGACGCAGCTTGCGGGCCTGAGCCGCTCCGCATACCGTCACAGCATGTCTATCGCACTTGCTCTCACGCTGCTCTTCGCTGCCCCTCCGACCCCCGACCCGTTCGCCGGCTTGCCGTCCGGGCCGGCCGCCATGTTCAACGACTACCTCGCCACCCGCGGAAAGCAGGACCGAAAGCTCGAGGTCGCCGCCACGGGCGAAGACGGCGGCACCACCCGCGCCGTACTGCTCGACCGCACCGGTTGCCTTCGCGGTTGGGTCATCCTCACCGCCACCGCCCCGAAGACGCCCGGCCACGCGTCCGAGTTCGAGGCCGTCGAGCGCCTCGCCAACGACTGCAAAAAGCCGACGCCGATGGCCCACTTCGCGCGGATCCACGACGCTGTCACCCGCAAGGACACAGCCGCACTCGGCGCCTACTTCGACCTCGGCACGAAGTTCCCAATCGGCCTCGCGGCGAAGACCCCGACGCGTAAGACCTGGACCGGCACCGACGTCGCGCAGGGCAAGGTCAAGCTTCCGACCTGCGACCTGCTCACCGCCGCGGTCACCTGCACGGACATCACCGAGCCGGACGCCAGCGGCTCCGTTCCGAACACCTGCGAGTGTGAGTCCGCGACCCGTAAGCTCGTCTACGAGCTGCGTACGTCGACCGACCGGCCTGGCCCCCCGACCATCCAGGTCACCTCGATTCGTGAGACGCGCAAGCCCGCCGCCAAGGCCCCCTGAAGGGCGCCTGACGACCTGGTGAAACGTCAGCGCAGCATCCGCCGCTTGAGCCCGTTGCCCAACGAGAACAGCTCGGCCCCCCAGAAGGGGTCGGCCTGCATCATCGCGAGGCCCTTTTCGACGAGTGACTCGCCGTCGGCCTGATTGCCGAGCCTGGTCAGCCCGATGAGGGCGTAACGTTTGGTATCGACCATCGCCTTGGGCGCATTCTCGAAGGCCTCGAGCAGCGCCGTCTTGATCTCGGCCGAGACCCCGAATCGCCCACGGCCAAGCACCGACAGGGCCTTGATGGCCTCGTGCTGGATGTCGCTCTTGGTCTTGGCGATGTAACACGGGAGGGCGTCTTTGCACTCGCGCACGACCTGGATGTACGAGCGGATGCGCTCGTTCTCATCGAGGACCTCTTTGA
This sequence comes from uncultured Myxococcia bacterium, assembly GCA_942493285.1. Taxonomy (GTDB): domain Bacteria; phylum Myxococcota_A; class UBA9042; order PHBI01; family PHBI01; genus WYBB01. Next base: position 685,296 of record OW818691.1, on the reverse strand, counting down.
CGGACTCGGACAGCTCGATGGGCTTCTTTGGCTTGGGCTGCCCCTCGGCCACGATGCCCAACATGTCGTCCCACTGGGCGAGCCGCCGGTCGTCGACGGCCAGCGCTACGATCTCGAGCACGCCGGCCCGTAGCACCTCCACGATGAGCTCTTCACGCCAGGCGCGGATGAGCACGTCCTGGGCGGCTTCGCTCCCGAGCATGCCGAGGGTCTTGGCCGCGTTCACGCGCTGCCGCATCACGTCTTTGGTCGGGTCACGAAAGACCGCCGCGAGCCCGGCGACCGCGGTCTCCGAGCCCATGTAGGCGAGCGCGAAGCTGGTCACGAGGTAGCGGTTCGACTTGTCGTTGAACCAGCGCGCGAAGACCTGGTCATTGACCTCGGCCGGGGGCGCGATGTCGAGGGCCAGGTCCGCCACGAGCGCGTCCACGGCGCGTGGGTCGAGCGCATCGGACAGGATCTGAACGACCTTGGGGGTACTGGTGATCTCCCACGGCTCGAAGCCGTTTTTCGCCGCGAATTCGAGGAGCTCTGCGTTCTTGCCTTCCAACACCTTGATGAGCTCGTCGGTGACCGATGCGTCGCCAACCTGTGCCAACGCGTGGCGCACCTGGACGTAGGCGTCCTGGCCCTTCTGGCCGCGCAGGAAGATAGCCTTCACGAGCGTCGGAACGGCCTTCTTGGAGCCGATGTTGCCAAGCTCGGTCACGGCGCGACGGTTGATGTCGATGGGCTGCTTGTTCGGGTCGGCGAGCACCAACGAAATCAGAAGGTCCTCATGAGGACCTGGTCCGTCGAGGGCGAGCAGCGCGTCGAGAGCCGGTTCACGCGCCTCGAAGAGCGCCTCCTCGCTGAGGATTCGCACGAGCTCGGGGACCGTGTCCTTGAGCTTCCAGTCGCGGGCGAGCGTCGCCGCCTGACGCGCGGTCCGAGGCGTGACGAGCGCCGAACGCAACACCGGAACGGCGGTCGCCCCATCGTCGATCTTCTGGAGGACGGTGATGACGGCCTCTTGCAGGAGCCCATCGTCGAAGAGCTGCTTCAGGACCGGCGCGGCTTCCTTACACTTGAGCTCGCCGATCTTCTGCAGCGCCTTCTCGATGTCTCCGGACCGCGCCAGCTTGTCGGTCCAGAACTCACACGTGGACTCGCCGCCTCCACACGCCGCGCCTGACAGGGTCAGCGCCAGCGAAGCAAAAGCCGCTGCCGTCGTGAGCTTCGTGAGACGTACACGGGGCAGACGCGATGAGGCGCGGCTCGAACCTTTGGTCTGCTCGGCACTGGTCGCCCGCTGGGCGGATTGAGCCGACGTACGCGTTGTCTTCCCGGTCATGCGCACCTCCATGGACCATTCGAGCTACCCGCAAAGCGGCCCGCCGTCAACGGACGCGCCTGGGAGCAGGCGGCATCACGCGGTCGCCGAAGACCAGGTGAGGCAAGGCCGACTGCGGCTCGAGGTGTTGCGCTGCCCGCGTACCGCGCATGTCGTCCTGAAGTGAATCGGCCGTCCGCCCGGCTTTTTTGCCCACTACCCGGGATCGACCTAGGTTTCCGAGCCATGGACAAGCTCGCCCTGGTCGCCCAGTTGATTTCGAAGATCCGCGAGAGCGTCGGCGTGGCCGAGCGCGAGATGGCGGCAGCCGCTGACGCCGCCGCGCACGGCGCTGAGGACAAGGCTCGCCGCGAGGACTCGCGGATGGCCATCGAGTATTCGGCGCTCGCAGCTGGGCAAGCCAAACGGGCGGAGCAGGCCCACTTCATCGTGGCGCAGCTCGAGACCTGGCGTCCGAAACCTTTCCCGAGGAACGCCAAGGTAGACCTCGGTGCGCTCATCGAGATCGAAGAGGAGGAGACCGGGCATGGCAAGACCCTGTTCATCGCGCCGGCGGGCGCCGGCATCGAGCTCACCGGGCCCGGCGGCGACGGGTTCCTTCAGGTGATCACCCCGACCTCACCGATCGGCCGCGCCGCCAAAGGGCGACAGCTCGGCGACTCGATCGATGTCACGGTCGATGGAACGACCAGGAGCTGGGAGATCACCTGGGTTGCCTGAGGGCCCCTTCGGTCCCAGCGCAAAGCGACTCCAAAGATGTCCCGAAGGCCCGCAGAGCATCTGCGTCGCGGCGGAGACCGGGCTCGTCACATCGACCGGGCGGCGCGACGATCGCCGCAAATACCTATTGATTTCGAGCCATTTTGAGGCGTCGAGAAATCTGCCATCCGCCTCACCGGTTACATCGCGCGCCCCACCGAACCCGGTGGGTGAATGCCCGCCGCTGGTCACCGTCGGTAGGGCCACGACACGGCGAGAACGCAGGTGTCTGGAAAGCGCGGACCGGAGGGCCGGACCCGCGGTGTCACAAAAAATCCCAAAGGATTTAGATATGAACCTCAAGCGCATCATGCTCGGCTTCGCTGCTCTCGCCACCCTCGGTTCGGCCCCGGCTCTCGCCGCTCCTCCCGACGTTGCGGCCCGCCAGTTCCAGGCGAAGAGCGCGCTGACCGCATTCGACCTCGGCCTCGTTGGCGACCGCGTCACCGTGACCAAGGAAGGGCGCCGCGACCTGGTGATGACCACGAACAAGAATCGTAAGGAGGTCTTGGACGGCCTCAAGGACGCCTACTCCACCGAGAAGGCGCTCCCCAACGGCTACAAGGTCGCTGGCTGGGCCCACCTCGCGAACGGCTCCCACACCTTCACGCTCAAGAACGCCGCGGGCGAGCGTCTGATCGCCGAGGTCAGCGCCGACAGCGGGCAGACCAAGGTGAAGATCTGGGGCGGCGTTCGCCTCGACAGTCCTCCGCGCACCACCCCCGAGAAGTTCAACCGCCGTATCTCGTCGCTTCGCTGACACGCCAAGCGGTGACATGATGCCAGCCGCCAGGTACCCCCTGGCGGCTTTTTTGTGTTTCAGAGCCCGCCCCGGAGCCCGTATGCGATGGCGCCCCCAAAGACTTTTCGAGCTGCGCACACCCAACGCGCGAAGCCTCATCGTCTCTGTCGTCGCCGCCGCGAGCCTGGGGGCAACGCTGGCTCCGACCAGGGCTGATGCACGCGCGCCACGTCCGACAGGTCCACCCCCGCCGAGCCCGTTCGTCGTCCGTGAACGCTTCCAGGCGCTCAAGCGCGCCATCGAGTCCATCGCCCCGGCATTGTATGGCGACACGACGACCTACACCCGCGTTGGCCGCGAGGACCTCGTGGTCTTCTCTGATGTGCAGACCGCTGCGGTGCTGCTCGCGCTGAAGCAGGCCTACTCATCGCAGATCCCGCTGCCCGGAGGATTCACGGTCGCGGGCTGGGCCCACCTCAACGTAAGCGACAGCCATACGTTCACGCTCAAGGATGCGAACGAACAGCGGGCCGTCATCGAGGTCTTCGAGGAGCAGCAACAGACCCGCATCGTCATGTGGGGTGTGGGCTCGATGCAGGCGCCCGCCAGGCGACCCATCTCGGAGCTACCGGTGCGTTTGACGCCGCGGCCCGCTACGCGCTGATTCCAGACCAGCCTACGGCTCACCAGTCGCGGCCGGGGCTCGAGGCTCAGGCAAGACGTCGGCGCGCGTGTAGACCCAGCCATGACATCAGAACGATGGCGGCGAGCGCTGACGACCCGCCGCCACCACAACCCTCGCTCTGGACGATTCGCGACGCGACGCCGCGGGATGGCGAAAGCACTCGCGCGGCCGGGCCTGTGGGCGCGCCCGAATCCGTCTCGGTGATGTCGGCGACGGGCTCGGCGACGTCGGGCGTTTCGACGACCTCGGCGGCCTCGACGACCTCGGGGCCGGGTTCGGGCAGAGGCTCGGCCTCGGCCATCTCGGGGCTCACTTCCGGCTGCGGCTCGGGGCCCGGATCGTCGATCCCGATGACGGTCTCGATGGCGTTCCAGAAGTCGGGCAGGTTGCCTTCGTAGCCGAGCGCCCAGATGCCGATGCCGCCGAGGTCCATCTCGTCGACGTAGGCCACCTTCGCTTCGAAGGCCCGCCCGTCGTCATACCAGACCTGGTAGGTCTTCCCGGCGTTCTGGCCGGTGCCCTCTCGATGGTAGTAGACCGACTTCGAGGTGTCCTCCCAGGTCTTGCCGAGGGCGAGCGCTTCGGGCTCGGCCACCTTGAAAGTGCGAGACCCGCCGTCGCCGGCTTTCACGCCGGGCACGACCGTGGAAGTGACCTGCCAGTCGCGGCCATACCAGGGCAGGCCGATGAGGACGTTGCCGCGGTTCTCGGTGTCGCCATAGGTCAGGTAGTCGTCGACCGTCCACGCGATGGAACGGCCCGACCAGATGTCCCCGGTCCTGAGCGGCGCATTGGGCCCTGGGTTGCTGCCGCTCCAGTGGTAGCCGTAGGCCATGACCATGATGCCGTCGGTGTTCTCGAGCAGCACGTCGTAGTCGTAGGCGCTGCTCCAATCGACGGCCGGCCCGGCCAGTGAGACGTGGCCCTCGTGCCCATTCGGGGCGGCCGCACGAACCGCGTCCTTGAGCTCCGTCATGAAGGTCACGAACCCGTTTCGCGCGGACGCAGGGACGAACTCGAAGTCGATGTTGATGCCGTCGGCGCCGTGTTCCCCCATGAGCATGAGGCAGTTGTCGATGGCCCGCTCGCGGTTCGTCGCGTTGTTGACGATCGAGGCGATCTGGCTGCCGGTGAAGTTGGTGATCGTGATGATGACCTTGACCCCGTGGGCATGGGCGTCCTGGACGATGCGTGCGGTCGTCTGCCCACCCCAGCCGCGGCGATTGGTGATGGCGCCCGTGCCGTCCATCTCGACCGAGAACCAGGCCAGAATCGTCAACAAATCCCAACGCAACGGCACGTAAGGCGTCGCCTCGGTGTAAGACCAATAGGGCAGGTAGCCCATGACCTCCCGGCTGACCCGAGGCCCGTTCACCGTGTTCAAGAGGTGGGACGGGCGGGGCGTGGTCGAACGATCGGCCCCGCCGAAGCTCTCGCGGGCCATCGCCCGGTGCTCGTCGACGAGGTGTTTATGACCAAGCGGCTCGCCCAACCGAGCGCGCACCAGCTCAGCATCTTCGATGCTCCAGCCCGAGGCGGCCTCGGGGCGAATTTCGTCGCCCCGCGGGGGCGCGGCGAACACCGCCGACGCGACAAACACGAGGGCCAGGACGGGTGCGGTTGCGATGGCGGTCTTCATGGCGGCGGAAAGGTGACCATCCCCCCACGCCTTGTCAATGTTACGGTCTGCGAGAACAAAAAAATCCGTTTCGCGGCTCACCGGCCATCCTCAACGACGGCGGCGCAGGATGTGAATCGTTCCGGTAGGCCGGGCTCCGAACGAAGGCCGCATGCCCGGCCGGTCACGGCCTTGCGCCCTTCGGGACGGGATGCTACCTGACCACCCCTTTTCGCGTGGGGTGGTCCTTTGGCACGTGCGGCGATCGCAGTCCTGGCTCTCGGCGGCAATGCGCTCATGCCCTACGACCAGTCGGGCACCCACCGGGAACAGCTCCGGATGACCCGCAAGGCGGCGCGCTCCATCGTGTCGCTCGTCCGCGACGGCTTTCGCGTCGTGATCGTTCACGGCAATGGCCCGCAGGTGGGCCGCGAGCTCGTGCGCAACGAGGAGAGCTCGACCAAGCTGCCCCCGCAGCCGCTCGACATCTGCGTGGCCGCGACGCAGGGCACCGTCGGCTATCTGCTCGACCTCGAGCTACGCAACGAGCTGCGACGGTTGCAGATCAAGTGGCCGGTCACGACGGTCGTCACCCATGCGCTGGTCGGCCTCGACGACCCGGGCTTTCGCGCGCCCAGACGCCCGGTCGGCCCCCACCTCAACGAGTGGCGAGCCAAGACGTTGATGCGCAACGGCGACGCACACATGGTCGAGGACGCTGGGCGTGGTTGGCGGCGGGTCGTCGCGAGCCCGCGGCCCATCGAGATCGTCAACCTCGACTCGATCGAGGCCCTGCTCGAAGCGGGCCACGTCGTCATCGCGGGCGGCGGTGGCGGGATCCCCGTGGCAGTCGACGCGCGGGGCCAGCTCATCGGGGTCGAGGCGGTCATCGACAAAGACCGCACGGCGGCTCTGATGGCGGCTGACCTCGGGGCCGAGCTGCTGGTGCTCTTGACGACCGTCGACCAGATCTTCGTGAACTTCGGCCGCACCGACCAGCGCCCGGTCGAACGTGTCGCCACCAACGAGCTGCGGGCGCTCCACGACCAGGGCCACTTCCCACCCGATACCATGGGGCCCAAGGTCGAAGCCGCGCTCGAGTTCGTCGAAGACGGCGGGTTGTCGGCCATCGTTACGAGCGCTGACAAGCTGCCTGCGGCACTCGCCGATCGGGCCGGCACACGCATCACGCGCACTGTCGCCGAGGGCCCGATCCGCCGCCAGATGAGCCTCTTCCCGAGCGAAGAAGAAGCGCCGAACTGACGTCTCGAGGCGTTTCGGCACCAAATGGGGAGGAAACGTAGGGAGACCCATCGGATCGCTTGAGGGGTCGAAGGCGAGCTAGCGACGTGGCGCGATCCGACATCTCATGTGATCCTCTACACCGGTGTTGTGACCGGAATGCGCTACGATGTTCGCGCCTTGGGGAGAAGGCGTTTCACCCGACGACTTGGAGTGCCGGCGATGTCGATGTCCCATCTGGTAGCGCCGTGGTTGTGCCTTGGGGTGCTCGGCATGTCGGCGGGCGACGGGCGGGCGGCGCCTGAAGTCACGGCGCCTGTACCGACGGTCCGCTTCATCTATCTGGTGTCGAAGGACCGCGAGGTCCGCTGCGACTTCGCGGACGCGATCGCCAACGCCGCGATCGAGGTCCAAAGCTTCTACGGAAAGGCGCTGGGCGGTCCGACGTTTCGGCTGTCCAGGCCTATCGTCGAGGTCGTGCACTCCGAGCAGGAGGCCACCTGGTTCTACGCCCACGACTCGGGCTCGCATGTCGACCAGTGGGGCTTCGACAACGCTCTGGCCGAGGTCGAGCGGCGGCTGGGGCCGCGCGAAAAGCACCACGTCTGGATCATCTATTCGGATGGCCCCGGCAACAAGGGGCGAGGCGGCGGCGGCATCGCGGTCATGCCCGAGGACGACCTGCTCGGCCTCGTCGGGGAGCACCCGACCCAGAAGGAGCCGGGGCGATGGGTCTACGGCCTGGCACACGAGCTCGGGCATGCCCTGGGGCTCGGCCACCCCGACGACGTGGATGCGGTGCCCAACGCCATCATGGGGCGCGGCTTCTATTCGTGTTTCCCCGACGCCTGTGAGCTGACCCACGACGATGTCGCGGTGCTCGCCAAGAGCACGTTCGTAGCGGCCGGGACCCCGCTCGCGACCTATCCGTATGTAGACCATCGGTGTGCGCGTCGACGCCTCGATGAACACCCCCGCAAGGTCCGCCAACCGATCCCTCCCAGGCCGCGAATGGAGCAGCGATGAGTCACCTGCGTGTCGTCACCGCGGTCTGCTTCACGCTGACCTTGATGTTGTCCTTGAACGTCCCACGTCAGGTATTGGCGGCCCCCGAGCCGGATGCCGCGAGCTGGCGCGCGGGTCTCGTCGAGGCGGGCTTGTCGGTCGACTGCGCTTTGGCGCTGGAGGTTTTTCTGCGAGCCGACGGAGGCTCGACTTCCCCCGGGGCGTCGCTCGAACGAAATCAGGGGACCGACGGCGGGCTGCTGGCCAAGCTGGCGCGCACCGGTGGGATTCCGTTCTATGGCGCCAAGGACTGGGCCGTTCGTGCGGCTGCGCGCTTCGATACCGAGGTGGGTACGTGGGTGCCAAAGCGTGAGTCGAACGCCGGGATGAACCGCGGCTATGCCCTCTGGTCGCCAGCCCCGGGCCGCGACCTGCTGGTCATCGACCACATGCGCAGCCCCGTCAGCTCGGCGACGACGATCTGGGAAGACACCACAAAGGGCCCTGTCTTGCGGGCCGAGTTCCCGGCCGAGATCATGACTCTCGAGGAGCGCGACACCGAGGTCGTCCTCCATACGATTGACACCTTCAGCGCTGTCTCGTTGGTCTGGGACAAGGGCGCGGGGGCGTTTATCGGGCGCTGCCTCATCCGTGCGGACGCGCTGGCGTCGGATGTTGGCACCTTGCCCGCCGAGCTCATCGGGGTGAAGCCAATGCGGGGGCTGGTCAGCAAGGCGACACGGCTCGAGCTCTTTGCAGCGGCCGACTCCGCAGGCAGCAACATGACCCTCGACAAGCTGCGAAGAGGCGAGCGGGTCCTCATACTTCGGAAACGCTCTGATGGGTCGGCCTTCGTCCTGGCTCCCTGGCGCGACAAGTCGAGCGCGACTCGGCTGTTCAGGGTCTCACCCGACCGGCTCTGGCAGGTCGGCTGGCTTGCCCCCGGAACGTTGAAGATCGAGTAGGCGAGTAAGGCGGACCCTCGTCAGCCGGGGCCTAGCGGGGCGAGTCGTTGGTCCACGCCGTCCATCGTGACGACCTTCGGCGGGCCGAGTAGACGCCAACGCGCGCCGGCCTCGATGTCGCGCTGGAGGGTGATGAGGTTGTTGTCTTCGACCACGAAGGTTCGGGTCGGCGCGGCCCGCGGCAAGGCGTTGAGCGGGTCGCCGGCGGCGGCGCGCAGGGTCAGGTCGTCGACCGGGAAGCTGTAGGTGAGGCTGGCTGGAAACGAGTGGACCGGCGTCCAGGCGGTGACCAGATCGAGCGGCCCGAACTTGGTGTGGATGTGCAGGGCCGGGCTTGGCCACTGGGTGACGCCGACGTTGCGTTGGGCGCGCATGGCTTTGAGCGCCATGACCTTGGTGAGAGTGCCGAGGTGGGAGAGGTTACGATTCGAGAGCTGACGGCCGAGGCTCGCGAGGTTGTGGCCAAACCAGGATCCGGGCTCACGCATCGGAATGGCGATGTACATCGAGAGCGGGACCGGGCCGGTGTAGTCATCTCGAACATCGAGATATCGGCGCTCGTCCGCGGACATCGCTGACGACTCGATGGCGAAGCCGACGATGAAGCCCGCCAGCTCGGCGCAGTCGTAGAAGACCCACTTGTCCATGGGCATGCCGGTCGGCCCGAAGGTCAGCCCATCGAGGCGCTGCAGGATGTCGAGGAAGGTCTTCGAGGCGAGGCGTGTCGGGTCGATGTGCCAGCGGATCGGCACCCCGAAGGGGACGAGGTCGGCGACGGCCAGCTGGTCTGGAGTCGCGATGATGAAGAGATCAAGAATCTCGAAAATCGAGTCGTTCCTGGTCGGAAACGGCGCGGGGGTCGAGATGCTCATGGTCGGGCCTCGGCGTCGGATGGGACGCCCCGTGCGATGGCGAGGTGCGAATCGGAGTCGGGCGAGGACACGAGCCAGAGCTGTTCGCCACCCTCGAGGCGAGTCTGCAGAGCTACGAGCTCGGACTCGGACGGCTGCAAACCCGGAGCGGCCAAGAAGTCGGGTGCATCAGCGACGGCCGGGGCCGAGCGTGTCGTGTCGAGGTCGAAGGTCACGGTCGCGAGCACGTCGTGGGCCGGGGTCCAGGCGGTCACGAGCAACAGCGGCGCGAGCTCAGCGAAGAGTGGGAGCTCGGGCGAGGACCAGCCAGCGACCGCCCGCAACGAGGTGAGCTCCAGCGCTGCGATGGCCCCGTGCAGCGTCGCGCGACCGATGGGCAGCGTCGACGGGTCGGCGGCCCCGAGCCAGGCCAGCGTGTGGACGAGCAGCCGTTCGCGGTTGGGCAGCGGCAACACGTTCATCATAGAGACGGGCACGAGCGCGTCGGGCGCGGCATCGAAGTCCCCGAGCCCCGGAGGAAGGTCGCCGCGGCGCGCGGCCAGGCCAAAGACGACGCCGGGAGCGAGCGCACAATCATAGAGCACCCAGCTCGGCATCTGCTGGCTGCGCGGGCCAAAGACCTGCGCATCGAGGTCGAGGAGCAGCTTCAGAAAGGGGGCGTCGTCCATTCTCTGCGGGTCGAAGCGCAGGTGTCCTGCCGGCACTTCGAGCGGCGGCCCGAGCGACGAGGCGGCGACCCAGGGCAACAACGCAACCTCGCGACCGCCGAGCAAGGCGTGGAGCAAAGCCTTCGGAGTCTCAGCCGGCATCTCAGCCCCCTCCCCTGACGGACCCGAGCCGACCGGCAGCACCCGCCTCGGCGATGGCCTCTGCCAGGGCGTCGAGGTTGAAGCTCTCAGGGACGACCGCCACCTCGAGCCCGGCCTCACGCGCCGCTTGGGCCGTGGTCGGGCCGATGGCGGCCACCGGGATCCGGGTTCGCGGGATCCTCGCCAGGTCGAGGGCGGCGGCCAGCGACTCGACCGCCGAGGGGCTCGCCACGACGAGCAGCGTCAGGCCTTCTTCGATAGCCGACACGATGCGCGCGGGTGCTGTCGGCTCGGCCACGGTGTCGTAGACCGCGACCTCGGTGACGGCCGCGCCGAGTCGAATCAGCCCGTCGGGCAGGACCCGTCGAGCCCGCGCCGAGGCCGGAAAAAGGAAGTGCCGAGGCCCTGGCGGGCCACCCGCATCGATGAGGCCTTTGGCATACGCGATGAGCCCCTCGGCCGTCGCGCGCGGGGGGACGTGGTCGGCGCGCAGAGCCAAGGACTCCCACATGGCGGCCGCTGTCTGCGGCCCCACGGCCCAGGTCGTGAGGCCTGCGAGGCTGCGGGTATCGAGGCGCGCCTGCGCCAGGGCGTCGCGAAACGCGAGCACGCCGTTGGCGCTCGTGAACACGAGGTCGGTTATGGGCTGCGTCTGCTGAGGCGCAGGTCGCGATGGCTCGGAGGCGCGCGACAAGCGTTCGGCGATGCAGCCCGCGATCACCCTCAAGCCATCGGGAAGCATCGACTTCCGGGTGAGCGGCACGTTCATCAGCGCCGCGCCGAAGTGTTCGAGCGACTGGAAGTGGGAGTCGTCGTCGCCGTCGCGGGTGAGGCCTATGACCTGGCCAAAGAGCGGGCGGCGCTCGAAGCTCATCAGGCGGTCGCGCAGGTCGACGACCTTGCCGACAATGGCCACAGCGGGTGACCGTAGGCCGGACTTCGCGACGTCCGCCGCCGCGTCTGCCAGCGTGGTCACGAGGACCTCCTGTCGGGGCAGAGTCCCCCAGCGCACGAACGCGACGGGGGTCGCGGCAGGACGTCCACCCGCGATGAGCTCGGGGGCCCAGCGCCCGACGTTGCCGACGCCCATGAGGACGACAATGGTGCCTTCGACCCGCGCCAACGCGGCCCAGTCGACCCGCAGGTCCCCGTCTTGTCGCTCGTGGCCCGTCACGACGGTGAACGACGAGGCGAAGTCGCGATGGGTCACCGGGATCCCGGCCAGGGCGGGGGCGGCGAACGCGCTCGAGACACCCGGGATGACCTCGAAGTCGATGCCGGCTGAGACCAGCGCTTCGATCTCTTCGGCGCCGCGGCCAAAGACGAACGGGTCGCCTCCTTTGAGGCGCACGACCCTCTGGCCCAACGTCGCGCGTTTCACCAGCAGGCGGGTGATGTCCTCCTGACTGGAAAAGGCGACGCCATCGGCCTTGCCGACGTGGATCCGCTCCTGGCCGGGCACATCGATGGCCGCGAGCAGGGCCGGGCTCGCGAGGTGGTCATAGAGGACGACCTGCGCTTCGAGGAGGGCACGTCGTCCGCGCACGGTGATGAGCCCGGGGTCGCCGGGACCGGCGCCGACGAGCGACACGAAGCCCGTGGCCGCGTCCCGCTCCGGGCGCTCGGCGCTCATGCGGCGCCTGTGGTTGCAGGGGCCGGGGCATGGCCGTGGCGCGCGAGGAGCGCCTGGGCCAGGGACACGCCGAGTGCTGTGGCATCGTCTCGATGACCAAGCATCGAGACGGTCGAGATATTGGAGACGTGGTTGGGAAGTGCCGAGCCCTGGGCCCCAGGCGCGTCGCCGTAGAAACCGACGATGCGCAGTGAGTCGCCCGTCAGCGTTGCATGAGCCCCGATGGGAACCTGGCAGTTGCCCTCGAGGCGCATGAGAAACGCCCGCTCGGCGGTGGTCGTGATCCGGGTTTCCGGGTCCTCGAGGCACTCGAGAGCCGAAGCGACCCGCTCGTCACCGATGCGGGTCTCGATGGCCAAGGCCCCCTGCCCTACCGCGGGGACCATCACGTCGGCCGCGATGGCATGCGAGATGCGGTGGCCGAGCGACAGGCGCGTGAGCCCGGCACAGGCGAGCACGATGGCGAAGAGGCCACCTTCACGCTCGTCGAGCTTACGCAGCCGGGTGTCGACGTTGCCGCGCAGCGGGATGATGTCGAGGTCGGGGCGCCGGACCTTGAGCTGACTCGCGCGTCGCAGCGACGAGGTGCCGATGACCGCGCCGTGCGGGACGGCCGCGAGGAAGGCGTCGGGTTGCCCGATGGTCGCCGGGTCGAGGCCCACTCCCTCTGGCAGGACCCAGGCGTCGAGCGGCGTCTCGCGCTCTGGCACGGCGCCGATGGTCAAGCCAGAGGGCAGCTCACTCGGCATGTCCTTCATCGAGTGCACGGCGAGGTCGATGGCGCCCGATAGCAGCGCCTCTTCGATCTCTTTGACGAAGAGCCCCTTGCCCCCGACCTGCGAGAGCGCCACGTCCTGGATCCGATCGCCCGTCGTCTTGATGATGACGAGCTCGACGGCGGACACCCCCGACGCGAGCAGGCGGTCGCGCACGTGATGGGCCTGCCAGAGCGCGAGCTTCGAGCCGCGGGTGCCGAGCTTGAGGGTGATCGGGGCGGCGTTCGGAGTGGCGTTCAATGCAAATCCTCGGGGCCGAGCGGTTCGTGGGGCCGGGCCGCCGGCAATGGCAGGCCTGACTTCTCCGGCAGATCCGAATCGTCAGCGGTCACCTGGTCGATACCATAGAGCAGGCGCGTGGCCGTCGTGAGGTCGAACGTGCTCTGGGCGTGTTCGCGGAGCGCCGTCATCGCGGGGTGCAGGAGCTTGTTGAGAGCCGCGGTCAGCACAGAGCCGACGGCCTCGCGGTCGCTCGCCGACAGGTGGGACAGACGCTTGGAGAACGCCTTGTCGAGCTCGCGCCGCGTGATCTCGTCGACCCGGTCACGGACGGCCTTGAGGACCGGCACGACCGTCTGGGTGCCCGCGCGTTCGAGGACCTGCCGCACGGTGTCTTCGACGATGACCTCGGCCTTCTCGGCCTCGCCCATGCGGTGTTGGAGGTGCTCTTTGGAGACGGCCTCGAGGTCGTCGATGTTGTAGAGGTAGACTTGGTCGAGCTCGGCCACCGACGGCGCCACGTCGCGCGGGACAGCGATGTCCACGATGAAGAGCGGCCGGTACTTGCGCAGCTTCATCACCGGGCGCAGGCGCTTGGGCTCGAGGATGGGGCGCTCGGCTCCGGTGCAGGTCAGGACCACGTCGGCGCGGACGAGCAGGTCGTCGAGGTCGGCGAACGGGCGCGCCACCCAGCCGAGCTCGGCCGCGAGCTTTTCGGCGCGGGCCGGTGAGCGGTTGGTCACGATGACCTCGTTGACGCCGGCGCGGGCGAGCGCGCGGGCCGTGACCCGCCCCATCTTGCCGGCCCCGATGACGAGCACGTTGCAGTCGGCGAGCCGCTGGAAGATGCGCTTGGCGAGCTCGACCGCGACCGAGCCGATGCTGACCGACTCCTCGGCGATGCCGGTGTCGGTGCGGACGGCTTTGCCGCCGCGAAACGCCGCCTGGACGACCTGCTCGAGCACGGGCCCAACCGAGCCGGCTTCACGCGCCGCGGCAAAGGCTTCACGGACCTGGGCCAGGATCTGCGCCTCGCCCACGACCAGGGAGTCGAGGCTCGAACACACCCGGATGAGATGGCGCACGGCCGCCTCACCCTCGTGGCGGTACCCGTGCCGCTGCAGCTCGTCGGCGTCCAGCCCACGCTCGGTCGCGAGGATGCGGATCAACGCGTCGGCGGCCTGCGGGAAGTCGTTCTGGGCGACGGCATAGACCTCGACCCTGTTGCAGGTCGACAGCGTCATGGCCTCGGCGATCGACGGCTCGAGCAGGATGCGGCGGTCGAGCCCGGGCACTGCCTCGGACGGGATGGCGAACGCCTCGCGCGTGGCGACGGGCGCTGTCTTGTGGTTCAAGCCGAGCACGATGAGCCGCACGCCCTTACCTCATCACGTAGAGGAGGACGGCGCCGGAAGTGGTCACGAATCCGGTGAGCAGGGCCACCGCAGCGCGTGTACCGCGCCACCCGGAGACATAGCGGCGAAAGAGCGCAACCGCATACACGAGCCAGCTGGCGGCGGCGATGACGTGCTGCGGGCGAAGCTCACGGGTTGCGGCTTCCGACGAGATCCAGCCGCCGACGATGCCGAGCGAGTAGAGGACGAAGCCGACCGTGAGCAGTCGCCAGGCCGAGGTCTCGAGCGTCATGAGCGACGGCAGGCGTGTCGACGAGGGTTGTTTCGTCTTCAGGCGCCAGGACTGGCCGAGATAGAGGTTGGCCAGCACGAAGGCCGGCACGAAGAGGAGGTAGCCGACCAGCGTCGCCGCGACGTGCAAGATGGTAATGGTCGAGATGGGCCCGGTCGGAGCCGAGGCGGGGAACGCTGCGTGGAGCAGCATCGCCAGCGCGACCATCCCCACGAGCGCAGAGGTCACTGGCCCGAGCAGCGGGTAGTCCCCCCACCGCAAGATGACGAGGGCCGTGCCGCTCGCCGCGACCCCGACGAAGAGGACGGCGATGGTCGCGCCCGACCGCGCATTGGCCGCGTCGAAGCCAAAGATCGCGGCCGCGAGCAGTAGCACGGTGGCCAGCGCCATGGCCGCCTCCGCCGAGCGCGAACGCGCGCGTTCGAAGCGCACGAGGCGCGACTGGAAGAGCGCCGTCGCGAGCGCAAAGGCCAGAGCGGCCAGACCGAGGAGAGCGAGCACCATCGCGCCTCTCTATAAGAGCCGCGTCAATGCGACAAGCCCGAAGCGGCCCCCGGTGACGAACCGCGTTCGCCCCGGGAGCTCACCTCAGGAGTTGGATTACTCGCGAATCGACGCGACGTCAGGCGAGGTGGGGCGTGATGGCGTTGACGAACGCGGCCTTCGGGCGGGCCCCGACGATACGGTCGACGACCTTGCCGCCCTTGAAGACGAAGATCGCGGGGATGGAGCTCACCCCGAGTTGGACCGCGTACTTCGAGTGTTTGTCGGTGTCGACCTTGCCGACCTTGAGCTTGCCCTTGTACTCGCTTGCGAGCTCGTCGATGACGGGCGCAATGACACGGCAGGGGCCGCACCAGGTGGCCCAGAAGTCGACGAGAACCGGCACGTCGCTTTTGAGGACTTCGGTCTCGAAGTTGGAGTCGGTGAGCTCGATCGTGTCTTTGCCAGCCATGGATTCCTCCGCCGGGGTGGGTTTTCCCGGGTGTGTCGCGAACGCAGGGGGCGGTCGCGAGCGGAGGCAAGGAGTAACCCCTCACCGCCACCTGTCAATGGCGAGCGCTGCTGCGACGCGTGGACGCTGCCCGGGTCGTGAAACTGCCGCGGGTCGGGGAATTGTTCTCAGCGAACACAACCCGACTCGAGGTGAAGGGTCCGCTTCACCAGCACGAGCTTCCCGGACCGCTGCTCCCATTGCTCGGTCGCGGTCGGCCGCACGGACTGTGGAGCATCGTCGCGATACGTGTACCGCAGCTCGGCCATCTCCGTTGGGGTCTCATAGAAGCCGAAGCGATGGGCCACAACGTGCTCGTTGGTGACGCGGCCCTGGGCGTCGCGCACGAAGCGGCGGCTCACCACGTCGTTGCCCAGAACCTTCCGTTCGTAAACGACATCGCCCGCGGCGCTCGTCGCGACGAGGCGACGATGCAGCCCTTCGAAACGCGGGGTGCGTGACTCGACGAGGCTGACCGGGCCGAGGGTGGGAAGGCCAAGCCCTATCGGATCACCAGCTGCGACATCGACGGTATGGTGGGTCGTCTCGATACGCGAGCCGTCGCTGAGCTCCGCGATGACCCGCCCTTGTCGATCGTAGCGCCAGCGATAAAGCGAGTCGTCCACGGTGTTGCGCGCCTTCTGGCTCAGGACACGCCCGTGCCGGTCGACGGTGAGGACGACCTCGCTTTCATGGAAGCCATCGTCGCGTCGCACGCGAGATGTCGTCTTGACGATGTGGCCGCGACGGTTGCGCTTGTGCATCACCTCGCTCTCGAGCTCCCGGCGCAGCTCACCGTCCACCTGGTACAGCGAATGTTGGCGCACGATGCCTACCCGACCGTGACCATCGTAGCCGTACTCGGCTTCTTCGAGTGCACCCAACCCGTACACGTCGACGTCCCGGCACGGGCCCTCGCGTTTGCCGGGCTCCTGGGTCGACCAGTCAGGCTCGATGGGGCGCGTGAGCTCGGGCTCGGGTTCGGCCGGTGCCAGGTCCCCCTGGTCGCTGAGATAAGACGAAGTCGCGATGAGAGGTCGGCGCTCGGAGTCGCGCCAGGTGCCGAGCTCGTGTCCCCAGCAGACGACCGTCCGGTCGCGGCGGAGCGCGCAGGTCGTCGCAAGGCCGGCCTCGATGCGCTCGACCTCGCCGAGCCCCAAGACCTCGACCGGGCGCCGGCTGGCTACCACCGGCAGCGGCACCAACGGCGATTGCCCCTCCTCACTCCAGCGCGGCAGGACCCACTCGAGCGGCGCGCGTCGTCCAGGCGTGGTCATCCCCAACTGGCCCTCGTCTGCGGCGCCCCAGCAAAAGACACGGTGGCCCTTCGCAAGAACACAGATGTGCTGCTTGCCGACCGCGAGGTCACTCAGCTCTGGCACGCCTTCGAGCGCGATGGCCAGGGGCACTGACGCCTGATAGCTCGCCATCCCCAGCGGTGTCGGCAGCGTGTTGAAGCAGTCGCCGCAGCCAAAACAACCGAGGCGAGCACCACCTCCGGTGCCATCGATGAAGCAGGCGAGCGCACCCAGTGTATCGAGCACCTTGCCGGTCCCAGCGGGCGAAGCGACGGTCGCAAAGTCGTCGCAGAATTCCGGGCGAGGGCCCTCATCGTGGTCGCCGCAGGTCACGCCGTATGGGTCACCGACACTCGACGGAGGCACGGCGAAGGGGATGAGGATTGTCGCCGGAACGTCGGCGAAGCCACGACCCGTGCCACCATCGCCGACGACCGACTCGCTCGAGCTCACACATTGCAAGCGACGGTCGACGGTCACCGTGCAGAAGCCGTCCCACAACGATCGGACGGTGCTCGCCGGGGCGAAGGCCGGCAGCGGAACCGGGCCGACATAGAGGTCCAGGATCGAGACGGCGCCCATGTGGTCGACGAGGGTCGCTTGCACGCCGCCGACGGATAGGGCGACGGTGCCGGCGATGGGCGTGGCGACCGTGCGCGGCGTTGACACGGCGCTCGTGCCCTCGTCATCGCGGGAGTCGTCAGCGCTGTCCCGACCGCCCCAGCAAAGGACCTCGCGGTCGCGGGTCAGGACACACGTCATCGAGCCGCCGGCCGAGACGGTGGCAACATTGCGCAGCCCAGGCACCGCGATGGGAGTCCGCGAGGCCGACTCGAAGCCGTTGCCGAGCCGGTAGTCGAGCCCGCTGCCCCAGCAGTGGACCCGACCGTCCGCGGTGACGGCGCAGGCATGCTCGTCGCCGACAGACAGGTCGACGACGTCCGTCAATGGGACTTCCACTCTGGCGCCAGGGGTCGCGAAGGAGCGAGTCGCCACCGACGCGTGGACGATCACGAATCCCACGAAAATCAAGATAACGGGAACACGATCGAGTGCGGGTCGCGATTCAGGGCAGGCCAAAGACGACCCCATTCTCACAGCTCCCACGCGGTGCGCGGTCGGGGGTCCAGAGCGCATCGCGGACCTCGCATTGAAGGGTCCCATCGAGGCCGGTCAGGAACACGCTGACGAAGCCACCGGGGCTCGTCGGGTTGGTGATCCGCGCCAGCACATCGCCGTCGGGACCCGGGATCTCGTAGTCGATGATCGGGACCTCGTCGTCGATGAGGCCCGAGCGGAACGTGTACTTGAACGTCGTCCCGTCCTGGACGAGGTCCAACACATGGACCGTGGCGCCGTCACTTCCACGGGTCTCGGTGATCTTCTCGGTGCCGCTCACGGTGAGGTCGCCGACCTGGACCGCGCGATAGTCGAGCTCGAGCTTGAAGACCGCGACGGGGTCGCTCGCGACCTGCCGCTGCGACACGGCGACGAAGCCTTCGGCCGCCGGAAAGAAGTCGCCGAACAGGCAGTTCACGTCGGCGACGAAGAAGAAGGCGGCGCCCGAGTCTTCGAGCTCGGACATGCAGCTCTCGTCCGGCAGGCTCTCGAGCGGGATGGCGTCGCGCAAGGCCACATAGCTGCGGAAGCGCAACATGAGCGTCGTCATGACCTGATCGAGCCCAGCCTGGTCGAGGTCCTGCACGTTGTCGGTGATGGAGCCGAAGTCGTCGCTGAGGAACGAGGCGAGGTCCGACACGTCGAAGCTGCACCCGCCGATGGTCGCCGTCATCATCGCCGTGACTGTCGCATTGCGCCGCATCACATCCTCCCCCGCTTTCGCGCGATGTTGAGCATGAGCCCAAGGCAGACCATGAGCATCAGGAACGCACTGCCGCCGTACGACAGGAACGGCAAGGGCACACCCACGACCGGCAGGAAGTTGGTGACCATGCCGACGTTCACGAAGACCTGCCACCCGATGAGTGCGGCGACCCCCGTGCACACCAACCTACAGAAGCGGGAGCGTGAGTCCAACGCCGTCCGCAGCCCCCAGACGACGAGCCACCAGTACAGGAACAGGAGAGCCATGAAGCCCAGGAACCCGAACTGCTCGGCGACCATGGCCGAGATGAAGTCCGTGTGGACCTCGGGGAAGACCCTCATCCGCTGGGCGTTCGCGTTGCGATGGCCCATGCCGGTGAGCCCGCCCGAGCCGATGGCCCACATCGACTGTTCGGCCTGTGTGCGCCGCGTCTCATGGATGACATTGGTCTCGGGATCGATCTTCTGCCAGTCGTCGTACGCGAGCAGGCGCACACGGTCTTTCTGGTAGTCTTTGATGAGCCCCGAGTTCCACGCGATCGGCACGATGATGAGAGTGCCCACCGCGAGCACGATGGCGGCGCGGCGTTTGATGCCTTCGACGCCCAGCATGGTCGCTGCCACGAAGATGGCCATGAGCGTCGTGCCGAGGTCCGGCTGCAGGAGCACGAGCGGGGCCGGCAACAACACCAACAGGATCGGCGGTATGAGCTCCTTGAGGCCGTAGCGACCGGACTGGCGCGCCTCGGTTTCGCCTGGGGCTCGCTCGCGTCGCCGCTGTAGGTAACGCGCCAACGCCAGGATCACCCCGAGCTTCACGAACTCCGAGGCCTGGATGTTGACGCCGCCAAACCGCAGCCAGCGCGTGGAGTTGTTGACGCTCGTGCCGACGAAGAGCGTTGCGATGAGCAGCACGATGCACAACGCGTAGTAGGCATAGGCGGAACGTTCGACCAGGCGCAGGTCAATGACGGAGGCGAGGAGGAAAGCCGCACCGCCGACCAGGACCCACACCATGTGGCGCTCGTACTGGGTGCCGCCCGCGTAGTGGTGTGCGTCGGACTGAGCCAACACGCTGACCAGGATGAGCGCGATGATGACGACGAGCGAGATGATGTTGAAGGGATCGAGGAAGGCGCTTCGCTCGCCGCGCATCGGGACGGCAGACAGGCTCATGGGGTCCTCCGCCCGGTGATGGCGGCGTGCCCGTGGGTCGGGTCGGTGCAGGCCTCACCATCAGGATGTTGGTGTAGTCCATCGACCCGGCCCTGCCGGCCTGCCGGTTCGTGGTCGACACGCACGGGGTCATCGCCGTCGACGCCTGGCTCGTCGGGCGTCTCAGGATCGGGAGGCGGAGCGCGATAGAGGCCAAAACGCCGCCACGCATCGAAGATCCGCTTGGCGAGTGGGGCTGCGTCCTTGCCGCCGCCGCCGCCGTGCTCGATGAAGACGGTGATGACGACCTGCGGGTCTTCGGCTGGCGCATACATCGTGAACCATGCGTGGTCCTCGAGCAGCCACTTGGCGAACTCGGGGCTCGACCCGGGGCGCACCATCGGCGCCTCCGCCGTGCCGGTCTTGCCAGCGATGGTGATGAGCGCGTCGCGCACGTTGGTTGCCGTTCCGTGTGGGTCGTTCACGACGGCGACGAGGCCCGCGTGGATGAGCGCCCGTTCGTCGGGGGTCATGGCCAGATGCCCCTCGTCGACGGGCATGAAGTCCTGGCGCTCGACCCCGTGCGAGTCCGAGTAACGCATGACGAGTCGCGGCACGACGAGGCGGCCACCGTTGGCGATGATTGCAAAAGAACGAGCCACCTGGAGCGGGGTCGCGGTGAGCGAGCCCTGGCCGATACCGACGGACAACGTCAGTCCTGGCTGGTAGTTGAGGTGAGGCTTGGAGGCATACCAGGCGCGGGTCGGCACGATGCCGAGCGACTCTGGCACCTCGACCCCGGTCGCCTGGCCAAAGCCCCACTGGCGCGCATACTCGGCGAGCTTGTCCATGCCCAGCCGCTCCGCCACCTGGTAGAAGTAGACGTCGCACGACCCCTTGAGCGCGCCGATCATGTCCATGTGGCCGTGGCCCTGCTTGGCGTGGCAGCCGAATTCGCGGCCCCCGTAGGTGTAGTGGCCGGGGCAGTGGATGGTCGTCTCGGGGGTGACGATCTTCTCGCGCAGTCCCGCGAGCGCCGTCACGATCTTGAAGACGGAGCCTGGCGCGTAAGCCGTCACGGCCTTGTTGAACATGGGTCCGTAAGGGTTCTGTTCGACCGCTTGGTGGTCCTCACGGGAGAGGCGACCCGACCACGCGTTCGGGTCGAAGCCGGGATGCGAATACATGGCCAGGATGGCGCCCGAGTTCGGGTCCATGACGACCGCAGCCGCCGACCGCTGATAACGCAGGACGTCGCGCACCTCGCGCTGGAGGCGGGCATCGATCGTGAGCCAGATATCGAAGCCGTCTTCCGATGCGATACGGTCGGTCTCGACCTCGCGATTGGTGCCCTTGAGGTACTCGACCCGCCCGGACTTGCCACGCAGGATAGGCTCCAGGGCGGCTTCGATGCCCGCGCGTCCGATGCGGCTGTCGTTGCGGTAGACGCCCGGAAAGCGCTCCAGATCGTTGCGGTTCACGTCGTTCATGTAGCCGAGCATGTGCGCCGCGATGAACGGCTGCGTGTACTCACGCATGAGCGTCGTATCGAGGATGACACCTGGCAGCTCGTCGATCTTGCTCTCGACGACGGCGACCTGGTTGGCGAAGCGCCGCTTGCAGACCTTGCAGACCAGGTTCTTGTCGACCCCGGTCATGACACTGCCGTCGACCGGGCACATGGCCGAGGTCGCGTAGTGCCGCTTACACTTGTCGCACGTGGCATGCCGCTGAGCCCCTTCGCCAGCCCAGGTGAGGCGCGCGCGGTCATGTGGGCAGAAGACGGCGTCGGCCGCGATGGGCTCATGGAAGAGGCCACACTCGCGGCAGAAGAGCTGGTGGGGCGCGTCGAAGTCGGGGTCGTCGGCGACCTCGGGGAGCTCGAGAGTATTGCCGTCAAAGGGGCATTGTTCGGCGACGAGGCGCTCGCTGACGAGCAGCGGTTCGCCGCCCTTCTCCTCCTCGAGCGCGAGCGTGATGCGCGCCAGCACGTCGGCCTCCTGCTCGTGCGTGAGCTCGAGGATCGCCGTGAGCTGCGACATGACCTTCGCGAGCTTGTCCGGGTCGGGGACGGTCTTGCTCTTCTTCAGGTCGAGCAGGCGGTCTGGCACGACCCGCAGGCGATGCGACGGGATGTTTCGCGCCAGGACGACGCCGCTGCGGTCTTTGATCTCGCCGCGGCGCGCGGGCAGTCGTTCGGCCGTGACGAAGCTCGTCATCGCCTCCTGTCGGTACTCGTCGCCGCGCACGATCTGTACATAGAAGAGGCGGCCGAGCAGGATGACGAAGAAGGTCGTGAACAAGACGACGAGGAGCGCGAAGCGTCGCTTCAGGTCGCCCGAGTCCTCGTAGTCGTCATGCATCGTGCGCGTCGCCCCTTGGCCCTTGGTGCCGTGTTTTCTAGAGGAAGACCGATTCGTTCTTGCGTGTGGTCAACGCGTCGAGCCGGTCGAGGAGCCAGAACAGCATCGCACCAAACGGTGCCGTGACGAGAGCCTGAGGCACCATGGCGCTCGCGATGAGGCCCGGGCCCGAGGCGCCCTCGGTGAAGAGTCGGACGAAGAACAGAGACAAGACGATCTCGAGCAGCGACGCGAGGATGCTCGCGCCGAAGGCCAGCACCATGGCGCCGACCGGGCCTCGCAGGACGAGCCGACGCGACAGGCGGGCTGCGAGCAGGACCGCCAGGACAGACACCTCCATGGAGAGCCCCACTGCCTGGCCGGTCGTGAAACCGTCCTTCAACAGGCCGAGCACGAGCGCCATTCCGATGGCTTTCTCGAGCGAGGTCGTGAGCCCGATGTAGAGGCAGATGACGAGCGAGACGTCGGGGACGTAGTTGGCGATCCCGGCGTCGTGCAAGAGCGGGGAGAGCAGGGCCAACAGGAGGAAACCCGTGAGCAGGATCGCAGCGCCGCGCATCATGGCCCTCCGGGTGCAGGTACAGCGCCGGAAGGCGGCGTGGGTGTCAGACCCGGTGGCGCGGGACCGCCGGGAACGGGGGCGTTCGGGTCGGGCTGGTTGGACGGGTTGGTCGGAGGGATGACCACTGGCTCGCCCTCGACGACGCCGAGCACGACCTGAACCACCTCGAGGTCGGCGAAGTTCACGCTCGGGCTGACCTGCAGCTCATACTCGAGGCCGCGCTGACGCTCCTCGATGGAGCGGATGGTGCCGACGTGGAGGCCCGGCGGGAAGAGCTTGTCGTGGCCGGAGGTGACGAGGAGGTCGTCGACCTCGAGCGTGGCAGCGCGGTGCAGATACGACATCCGTGCGACGTAGTTGTAGGGCGAGCTCGTGCCGGTCACGGTGCCGATGACGCCCTTGTCGAGCACACGCACGTTGACGGTTGAGCGCGCGTCGACCGTGAGCAGGACCTCGGCGTTCTTGTCGGCGACGCGCAGGATGCGACCTACGAGGCCCATCGCGGAGACGACCGGCATTCCCTCGGAAATCGAGACATCGGCGCCGACGTCGATGGCGATGCGGATGACCCGACCGTAGGGGGAGAGGTCCTTGCCGATGACGTGGGCCGACGCGAGGACGAGGTCGCGACGCGCCTTCTTGAACTCGAGCTCGGCGCGCAACCTGGCGTTCTCGGTCTCGAGGACGACCTTCTGGTCGGCGGCCCGTTGCAGGCGTGCGACCTCGCCAGTCAGGGCCTCGTTGTCGGCGGCGAGGTCCACGAGCGCGATGTAGCCGTCCCAGATCTCGGCGATGCCCGACACGAGCCCCTTGGCCGCCTTCTGAGCGGGAGACGTGATGGCCATGAGGCCGACCTCGACGACCGTCGTCTTGCGCGGGTGCCGCCCGTGCACGTACAGCAGGAAGAGCGGTAGCAGGATCCCGATCGATGCGACGACGACGCGCCGGTGCCGGGCGAGGAACTCGCGCATCCTTTATCCCTGGACCGCCACGCCGCGCAGCAGCTCGAGCGAGTCGAGCGCCTTGCCTGAACCCAGCACGACGGCGCTCATCGGGTCGTCGGCGATCATGACGGGCAGGCCCGTCTCCTCGCGGATCAGGATGTCGAGGTTACGCAACAACGCACCTCCGCCAGCGAGCACGATGCCCTTGTCGACGATGTCGGCCGCGAGCTCGGGCGGGGTGCCTTCCAGCGCGTGACGGACGGCCTCGACGATCTGATAGACCGGCTCGGAGAGGGCTTCACGCACCTCGTCGGAGTTGATGGTGACCGTCTTCGGGATGCCCGACACCAGGTCGCGCCCCTTGACCTCCATCGTCATGACCTCGTCGGTCGGGTAGGCGTTGCCGATTGCACACTTGATGTTCTCGGCCGTGCGCTCCCCGATGAGCAGGTTGTACTTGCGCTTGATGTGGTTGATGACGGCCGCGTCCATCTTGTCGCCGCCACACTTGATCGACTTCGAGTAGACGATGCCGGCGAGGCTGATGACAGCGACCTGGGCCGTGCCGCCGCCGATGTCGACGATCATGTTGCCGGACGGCTCGGTGATGGGGAGACCCGCGCCGATGGCCGCGGCCATGGGCTGCTCGATGAGGTAGACCTCACGCGCCGACGCGTTCTCGGCCGACTCGCGCACGGCGCGACGCTCGACCTCGGTGATGCCGTGCGGCACGCAGATGATGATGCGTGGGCGCACGAGTGCGCGGCGGTTGTGCGCCTTCTGGATGAAGTATCGGAGCATCGCCTCTGTGATTTCGAAGTCGGCGATGACGCCGTCCTTCATGGGGCGGATGGCCGTGATGCTGTGCGGCGTCCGGCCGAGCATCTCTTTGGCGTCCTTGCCCACAGCGAGCACACGCCGCCCACCACGCACGTCTTTCTGGACGGCGACGACGGACGGTTCGGCCGAAACGATACCCTTGCCTTTCACGTAGACGAGGGTCGTCGCGGTCCCGAGATCGATGGCGAGGTCATTGCTGACCAGGCCGTAGAGCCAATCGAACATCAGATAAACTCGGCCTTTTTGTCATCCACGCGGCGCGGCTGGGCCGGCGGCGGCGAAAGTCCATAGCAGACGCTCCCCCGGCGCACCAGAACGCAGTCCGTATCCGGATTCATCCCGCGGTGGCAATGGGCCCGTGGCCCGATGGATTCGCTTGTCTGTTGACCTCGGTGAGACCCCAAGCTAAGAGCCGCCGTTCGTTTCTGCGGGCCACACCGGCATTTCGGGCCGGGTCGGTACCCACCACGCTTCGCCACCTCTCCTTTCGGGCGCTGCCAAAGCCGCGAAGAATCAGGGTTTTCACATGTTGGACATGCTTCGCAAGAAGTCGCGCACCTTCGGGGTCTACCTCGTGTTCGCGGCCCTCATCGTCATATTCGCTGTGGGTTTCGGCGCCGTGGCGCCCGACCAGTCCTGCGGCGGTGGCGGGCCTGGGACCTTCCGAAATGTCGACCTGGTCGAAGTCGACGGCGAGACGATCGACGCCGCGCTCGTGCGCCTTACCGGCGACCTGACCGGTGACGCGCCGACCGCGCGTGCACCCCGTCCGGACTTCCGCTACTTGGCGCGTATGGCCGACGTGGGTCTGTACTCGGCCTGGTCGGGAACACGCTTCGCGCGCGACACCGAGACCACGAGCCCCATCAAGATGGAGAAGGTTACCGACGACCTCATCGAGCTCAAGCTCGTCAGCGCTTATGCGCGATCGCTTGGCCTCCAGGTGAGCCAGAAGGAGCTCAACGAGAGCCTGGCACTGCTGCTCGACAACTTCCGCGACGAGAAGACCGGGGCCTTCCAGCCCCAGTCCTACCGCGGTTGGCTCGCCAACCTGGGAACGAGCGTCGCGGGCTTCGAGAACCTGATCGGCGACGAGATCCTGCGTGAGCGGATCATCCAGATGCTCGTCGGCGAGGTCAGCGTGAGCGACGCCGAGCTCGAGCAGAGCCATCGCCTCGAGAACGAGAAGGTCACGGTCGAGCACATCATCATCGACGACAAGACGGCGGCCCCCCTTGTGGCCGTGACCGACGCCGAGGTGGCGACGTGGCTCGCCACGAACGCCGACAAGGCGCAGGCCGAGTACGAAAGCGCCAAGGCCGCGAAGTACACGACGCCCAAGACCCTGACCCTGCGCCTCATCAAGGTGGCCGCGGCCGACCCGGCAAACGCGACCGACGACGAGCAGAAGGCGGCCTTCGAAGAGGAGCGTAAGGCAGCGCGCGCCAAGATCGACGATGCCCTCGCCCAGTACACGGCGAAGCTCGCGGCCCCGGCCCCGACCCCCGTCGAGGGTGAGCCCGAGCCTACCCCGGTGACGCCGGCTTCGGCCTTTGCCGAGGTCGCGGCCGCCGTGAGCGACGACCCGTCCAAGACCAACGGTGGCCTCGTCGGCGACGTGAAGCTGCCCGACCTCGGCAGCTCCCCCTACGAGCCGGCCATCGGAACCGCCGCGGCCGCACTTACCGCCAACGCTCCGAGCGCGGTCATCGACACCCCGAATGCCTTCTGGATCCTGTTTGCCGACGCCATCGCCGAAGAGAAGGTCACCCCCTTCGAGGCCGTCAAGAACGAGGTCGCCAAGGGAC
The DNA here is from genome assembly GCA_942493285.1 of uncultured Myxococcia bacterium. Taxonomy (GTDB): domain Bacteria; phylum Myxococcota_A; class UBA9042; order PHBI01; family PHBI01; genus WYBB01. Next base: position 659,203 of record OW818691.1, on the reverse strand, counting down.
TCGTCCAGGCGACGAAGGTCGCCGACTTCAAGAAGGTGCTCGCCGACGAGGTGCTCGCCGAGGCGAAGAAGGACCCGACGAAGTCGCTCGACGACGTGGTCAAGGCCGTCCACACCAAGTACGGCGTCACCGCCGGCCTCGAGACGGGTCGCGCCAGCTTCGCCCGGCTCGCGCGCTTCGGCGCGGGGATCCCCGCCACCTCGCCGTTCCTGTTCGAGTTCGGCGGCCGCGTCCCGGCCCTCGTCTCGGGTGGCTTCGCCGCCTCGGCCGAGAAGCCGCTCATCGAACAGGTCTTCAGCGTCGAAGACGGCCGCAAGTTCGTCGTGGCCCGCTTCATCGAAAAGGCCGCGGCCGAGGCGATGACCGACGACGCCAAGCGTGAGCTTCGCAATACCATGGTGTGGGAGCGCCGCCGGGCGCTGTACCGCGGCTGGTATGAGGACCTGCTCGCAAAGAAGATGCAGGAAGGCGAGATCGACTTCTCGGGCGACTACGAGACCGAGAAGAAGACCGCCGAAGAGTCCTTCGTTCAGGCCGGCGGCAAGCTGCCGGTCAAGGTCGCCCCCGCCACCAACTGAAGCCGTCCTCGTCTCGGGCCATAGCGGCCCGAGACGACACGCAACGCTGCGACGCTGGAGTGTGGGTCCCAGACGTGCGAACGACGAGCGCCTACTCGTCGCCGCTGTTGCCAAAGCCCCACCCGGCAGGGATGACCCCGGGGCGACGCACATCGATGACGTGACCTGTGACCTGGGCGGCCAACGCGCGCACCGAGACGTCGGCCACGCGCTCGGCGGACAGCAGGGTCTCTTCGGGCTCGACCCCGAAGTTGCGCACCCGCATTGGCGTGCGCGTTCGTTCAGGGTTGATGCAGTTCACGCGGATCCCTTCGTCCATCCACTCCTCGGCGAGCGCCTGGCTCAGGTTCACAACCGCCGCCTTGGTCGACGAATAGACGCTGTAGTACGCCCGCCCGCGTGTGTATGAGCTCGACGTGAAGAACAAGAGGCTGCCGCGGGTAGCGAGCAGGTGGGGATAGGCAGCGCGCGCCACCCGGATGGCGCCGCCGAAGTTGGTCGCCACGAGCCCGTCGATCTCTTCGTCGGTCATCGTCGTGAAGGGCTTACGCACGAGACAGGCCGCCGTGTCGACGACGTGGTCGATGCGCCCCGTCTGCGCGTGCACCTCGTCAAGGGCAAGCTTTACCTGCGCCCCGACGGCCACATCGGTGCCGGTCAGGCTGCGACTGAACCCGAACACCTGGGCACCCGCGACACGGGCGCGTTCGACGATCGCAAGCCCGATCCCCTCGCTCGCGCCGAACACGACCACGACCTTGCCGCTCAGCGCGTTGGCAGCCCCCTCGCCGCCGAGCGCCTTGGCGTCGCCACGACTCTGGAAGAGCTTGTCTGCCAGAAAGAGATCCTCGCCGTGAGTGATCTTGAGGTTGGTCGTATGGCCCATGACCGCAGCCATGCTCTCGCCCGGCATCATCGCCAGGAACACCCCGCAATCACAGGTGAAAGACCGCTCGCCCAGCGCCAGCGCACGTTCGTACGCCAGCCGGATACGGCCGAGCAGGAAGCCCTGCGGGGTCTGTCCTCGCCGTAGCTCGGAACGTGGTGGGATCCCGACGACACACTCGTCGTCGACCCGCACGATGGTGTCGGCTGTCGGGATCACGACGTCGACGGCCGGGTGCTTGTCGAGCGCGTCGACGACCGCCTCGATGACGCTGTCCTGGATGAACGGGCGCACCGCGTCGTGGAACATCACCTTGGTGTCGGGCGCCTGATCCACGAGCGCCTGGAGCGCCGACCAGGTCGACCCGAACCGGTCGGCGCCGCCCGCCAGCACACGCGAGACCTTGCGCCACTGGTTCTTCTGCGCATAGCCGAGCACCTCACCAACGTGGTCCGGATGCGTGACGATGACGATCTCGTCGATGCGTGTATGCCGCTCGAATGTCTCGAGCGTGTGCTCGAGCACGGTGCGCCCGGCGATCTTGGCGAACTGTTTGGGGTAGGCCAGGCCCAGGCGCACGCCGGTGCCGCCTGCAAGAACGACAGCGATGACACGGCTCATTCGGATTTCCTGTCTTGTTTCGACGCGGGCGCAGGCCCATCTAGAATTTCGAGTATCTCGGCCGTCAAGGCATTCGCCGCTTGGCCCGAATAGTCGCCCCAGAACAGTCGCCGCACCTCGGCCTGCTCCGGCGTTTCGCCTGGGAGGTCGGCCTCGAGCAATGCCAGTAGCTCATCGAACGTCGCCGCGCGAACACCGGGGGTGTAGGTGTCGAAGTCGAGGGTGAGGTCGCGCTCCTTGGACTCATAGTGGGCGCGGTCGAAGGCGAACAAGATGACCGGCCTTCGCAGCAGCAGGTAGTCGTAATAGACCGACGAGTAGTCGGTCACGAGCACATGCGTGAGCGGCATGTACGGATAGGGGTCGCCTTCCGCCGGGGCGAAGCGCAGGTTCGTATAGCGCCCGTCCTCGGGCATCTTCAGCTTCGTCCACGGGTGCAGCTTGAAGATGAAGAGCCCGTTCTGCTTCTGCATGACGGCGTTGAGCCGCTCGTAGTCGATGCCCGCCGCCGCGATGAAGTCGCTGTGTGAGTCCCGATAGGTCGGCATGTAGAGGACGACCTTGTCGAAGCCAGCGAGAGAGCGGACGAACGCGAGCGTCTCCGGCGTCTCTGTCCGCTCCAACAGCGCCTCTCGCTCAGCCGGCGACACGAAGAAGTGGTCGGAGCGCGGGTAGCCGACATTGAGGCAGCTGCTCTCGGGGATTCGAAACGCCTTGGCGAAGTTGCTGCTCATGAGCGGCGAGGTCGACCCGAACCACGTGGGCCGCGCGTAGTAGTGCGGCCTGATGAAACGTCGATAGAGGCTCTTCGGATTGAAGTCGCGTCGATTGGCTGGTGTTCGTGAGGCGAACCCCAGCGCCTTCAACCCGATGCCGTGCCACAGGTTCATCGTGATGGCGCGACCCGAGGTCCAATAATTGATGTCGGTCAGGCGATTGTTGAACACATAGAGCCGCGCCGTGAGCGAGTACCAGAGGCCTTTGGGCTCGAACTTGTGGAACGACTTGTACCCGCGCCGCCGCACCTCGTCCCGCACGCTGCGCGACGTCGCGATCCAAGCGATGTCGAGGTCGGGGTGTGTCCTGGCGATATGCATCATCAGGTATTTGGCGTTGCCGTTGAACGCCTGTTGGCCGCTTCCGAAGCAGACCCGTCGCAGCCGGGGAAACAAATGCGACCCGAAATACAGCGGGAAGAGCAGGAGATTGCTGACGAAGAGGTCGAGTTTCAGCGGGCGCATAGCGGGCGTCTCCTAGCACCCTGCGTCAGCGTCACGCAATCGTCTCTACTACGCCAGATATCGTTCCCTCGCGGCTGTCATGCGCCCGCGCCAAGATGATATCGATGCCGAGCTCCTCGAGCGCGTGCCGAGACAAGACAGAGCTCTCGAAGCTCCCACCCATGGCCAGGTCGACCGCGATGACTGCCGCCCCGTCCTGCGCCGACTCGGCGAGCGCCGTGCAAAGCGGCCAAGTCCGATCACGAGGATTCGTTGCGGTCCCATCCCCTCCCCTCGAGCCGGTCGGACTCGGATGTGCCCCCGGAGTCGACGGATATCTTGACCATCAAGCTATCGAAAGCTCACCCTCGCGACCTGACGACCTCGCCACGCAGCCCAGTGTCGGACCTTCGAGCCCGTAGCGCCCGGCCCGCCAGACTCTTTCGCCCGATGAACGCAGCTCCGCCGAATCGTCCGGACAACCGCCCACTGTCGTCCCGGGCCCTCCAGCCGGGGTCTCATTTCCCTACACACGACCGCCCCACCGTGCTAGCGGCCCGCGGAGGTTCTCGTGATGCCGCGCTGTGTTCGCGGTCTCGACCTCACGTTCGGCTACGCTGAGAACAGCCCATGACGGAGCCCACCAAAACCGACAACACCGAGCTCGCGCGTCGTGTCTCGGTCTCGATGCTCTGGGTGGCGCTCGGCACCATCGTCAGCAAGCTCATCCGCCTTGCTGCCCTCTTCGTCGTACTCGGCTTCATCACCGATGCCGAGCTCGGTGTGGCTCAGCTCGCGCTCACCGTCTTCGTCATCGTACGCAGCGTGACCGAGCTCGGTCTTGGCGCTGCCCTCGTCCGCACCAAGGACGCCTCTGAGGAGGACATCGCCGCGCTCTTCTGGGTGTCGGTCGCGATGAGCCTTACGTTCTATGTCGTGGTCTTCATCCTCTCGTTCTTCCTCGCGAGCTGGTACGAGCGCCCCATCCTCGCCCCGCTGCTGCAGGTGCAGAGCCTCGGCATCGTCTTCTTCTCGTTCTTCGTCGTGCCCAAGAGCATGCTCCTGCGCGACCTGCGTATGGGACGCGTGACCTTCGCCGAGAACTTCGCGGGCGCGCTGTCTGCCATCGTCATGATCGTCGCCGCCGTCTCGGGGCTCGGCGTCTGGAGCATCATCCTCGGCGAGGCGAGCTCGCGCCTCATCGAGATGATCATCTACCAGGTCACACGCCCCTACTTCCCACGCTTCGTCTGGGCCCCGGGGCGCATCCGCCACATGATCTCGTTTGGCCTCTACAACACCGGATCGCGCTTCCTCGGCCGCTTCTACTCGGAGGTCGACTACCTCGTCATCGGCCGCATGTTCAGCGACTCGGCGATCGGCCTCTACGCCTTCGCGTTCCGCACCGTCGACGACATCGTCAAGGCGCTGGCCTACATGATTACGCAGGTCGCTTATCCGACCTTTGCCAAGCTCCAATACGAACGCGACCAGCTTCGCGGCTTCGTCTTCGGCATCGCGCGCGGCTCGTCGATCCTCATCGGCGTCGTCCTCGCCTTCATCTTCGTCTTCATGGAGCCCGTGCTCACGAGCCTCGGCTACGAACGATGGGTCCCGGCCGTCCACTTCGTGCAGCTCTTCTGCGCCATCGGGCTCCTGCGCTCCATCGTCCCCATCCTGACCTCGCTCATCAACGCGATGGGCGACGCCCGCTACATGTTCATGTACGCGTCGGCCCTCTCGCTCATCATGCCCGTCGCCTTCATCATCGCCGCGCAGATCTCGGTCGAGGCGGTCGCCTGGGCCTGGCTCATCGTCTACCCGCCGATTACGCTCCTGCTCATGCTGCGCGCGCGCCAGCTCTTGAACGTCCCGATGTCCACGCTGTTCCGCGGGCTGTTCGCTGGCGTGGCCTTCCCCCTCATCCTGACCGCCGCTCTGTGGTTTGTGCGCCTCGGGTTCGAGGGCGCCGGGCTCGGTCCCGGGCTCGTGAGCACGCTCGGGCTCGTCTTGACGCTGGGCGCGGGCGCCGCCTTCACGTGGCGCTTCGAGCGCCCCTTCGTGCAACGCCTCTTCTCGAAGAAGCCCAAGAAGCCCGCGACCTGAAAAGCTTGGAGACCTGACACCGAGCTCGTGCATTTCCCCGCGAAGACAACTAGGGCTCGGTCGCCTCGGGCTCGAGCAGGTTGTCGGCGGCCCGGCTCGACTCCGCGCGCAGGACCTCTTTCAGCCGCGCCAGGCTCGCTTCGGTCTTCACGACCCAGTCGTCACGCTTGCCGATGCGCTGGCCCAACCGCAGGTTGCGCTCGTAGATGTCAATGGCCCGCACCAACAGGGGCCGCACCTTGGCGCGCAGCGCCTCGTAGTAGATCTCGATCTCTTCACGTGTGAGATCGCTTGGGATCTCAGCGCTCATCATGTCCTCGTACATCGTCTCGTACAGGGCCCCGAGGCGAAAACCCGCCATAGTCGCCCACTCCGGATGTTGCAGTCGTAGCGCCCGCAGATACGCGCTCTGCGCCATCAGGAAGAAGTTCGACTTGTCCTCGAGGTCACGCGCCATGCGCTCAAGCGGCAGCTTGAAACGAATCGACGCGAACAGGTCGCGATAGATCTCGCCGATCCGGTACTGCGCCAGCGAAACGAAGGGGCTACGGTCAAGCCCGCGCTGCTCGAGGTTCTTCTGGTAGAGGTCGAGTGCGCGGCGATAGTCGCGCTCCGCCAGAGCGATCTCGCCTCGCCCCTCGGCCGCCCGACCGCGCACCGCATGAGCCGCGAGCCTGTCCCCCGCACCCATCTGCGCATAATGCGGCGCCAGCAAGACCTCACCGACGGCGTGCATCGCATCCCAATCGCTCAACGCCTCGTGGCATGCGGCGACCCGGAAGTACGCGTCCTGCGCGTCTTTCGAGCCCTTGACCGACTCGATGTGGGCCAGGAACCGCCCGATGGCCTCGCGATGGCGACCAGCGCGCTCGAGCGAGAGCCCGGCGTTGAAGCTCGCGACCGTGAACCAGCGGGTGCCTGCGAAGCGGTCCACGATGAGCCCATACTTGTGCGCTGCCAATTCGAAGTCGAGCGCCTCGAAGGCCTTGTTGCCGTCCTGGAACAGCGATTCAGGGTCGAGCGCCTCGACGCTGCGTCCGCGCTCCGTCTCGACCACCGCGAAGTGCATGGGGTCCATCTCGACGAGCTGCGAGCTGCCACACGCCCCCGTCGTGAAGGCCAATACGAAGACGAGCGCACTGGATGAGACCACCGGCCCAAACCCCGCTCCAATGCTTGCTTGCCTCTCTTCGGTCACACCCACCTCGGAGACTCCAGAAACCGAACGGCGCGAGTTTGTTCCACCGGACCATGAAACCGCAAGCGGCGTGTGGTTTTTGAAGCACGGCCGACCGCCCTTCGACCGTCGCGTCCATCGACCGCAGCACGCTGCGTCGCTGAGCAGTTGCGATCACACGACCGAACCGGTAGGCACCCACCCCGGGGTAGGCTACCCCGACACAGGAGCCGGTCATGCGGGTCGAAGCACGTATTCTGAAAGGGTTTCGCGACTACCTCCCCGAGGTCGAAGGGCCACGCCAGGCGATGCTCACGAAGGTCAAAAACGTCTTTGAGTCCTTCGGTTACGGCCCACTCCAGACCCCGGCACTCGAATACTCCGACGTGCTCCTGGGCAAGTACGGCGACGAAGGCGACAAGCTCCTCTATCGGTTCATGGACAACGGCGAGCGCGACGTGGCGATGCGCTACGACCTCACCGTACCGCTCGCGCGGGTCGTCGGGATGCACAAAGACCTCGTGATGCCGTGGCGTCGCTACCAGGTCGCCCCGGTCTGGCGCGCCGAGAAGCCCGCGAAGGGGCGCTTCCGCGAGTTCGTCCAGTGCGACGTCGACCTCGTCGGCGACGCGAGCGTTCGCGCCGACGCCGAGATCATGATGGTCGGCCTGTCGGTCCTCGAAGCGCTCGCCGTCCCTGCCTTCGTCATGCGTGTCAACGACCGCCGTATCCTCGATGGTGTTCTCGACAAGGTCGGCGTCCCGGTCGAACAACGCATCGCCGTCCTACGCATCGTCGACAAGCTGCCCAAGGTCGGGCGCGCCGAGGTCGACAAAGAGATCAGCGCCACCGTCGGGCTGTCCCAGGACAAGGTCGACGCCCTCTTTGCGCTCCTCGTGCCCGCCCCCGGCATCGCCGGCCGCGACCACCTCGCGACCCTGGCCACCGAGCTCGAGTCGAGCGACGTCGGGCGCGCCGGGCTCGCAGGCCTGAACGAGCTGCTCGCCATCATCGGTGGCGCCGGCTTTGGTGACCACGTCGACATCGACCTGACCATCGCGCGCGGGCTCGACTATTACACGTCGACCATCTACGAGACCTTCCTAAACGGCCACGAGTCCTTCGGCTCGGTCATGTCGGGCGGCCGCTACGACACCCTCATGGACATGTTTCTTGGCAAGTCGGTCCCGGCCGTGGGCATCTCGCTCGGTGTCGACCGCCTGCTGTCCGCGCTGCTCGAGCTCGGCCTCGTCACCTCGCGCGCCGCCCACGCCGACGCCTACATCTGCCTCTTCGCCGAGGGCGACTACGCGCCTTCAGTCCAGCTCGCGACCGCCATGCGCAAGGCCGGCCTGCGCATCGAAGTGGGGCTCGCCGCCGGCAAGCTCGGCAAGCAGTTCCAGCTCGCGACCCGCAAGGGCTACCGCTTTGCGTTGCTGCAGGGCGACAATGAACGGGCGCGTGGCGAGGTGGTCGTGAAAGACCTCTCGACCGGCACCCAGGAGGTCATGGCGGCCGCCAGCGACGCGGATATCACTGCCATCGCGACGACCATCCGCGGCCACCTCGGCAGCTGAGACCCGCCCCGCAAGGGGTCGAAAGTGCGCCTTTATCCACCCGTTCGTCCATAGGTCGTCGGGCGGCTTCGACCCGCGCCACGAGCGAGCCCGACGCGGCTCGGCCGCTTGACACGGCGCGATGGAGTGATACCGTCGCGCGTTGTCAGGGGGATGGAGGAGACACAGCCTTGGCCGATGCACCAGACCAGAATGCCGCGAAAGCGGACCTCAAGAGCCGCCTCGGGCTGAAGTCCCGCGCGAGCGCGCCGGCGCCATCGCTTCCCATCGTGCCGGGGGCCCCGCCTCCCGAGCCGGTGAAGAAGGCACCGGAGAAGCCGACGGCCGCGACCATCGACGATGCGCGTAGGCGCGCCGCCGAAGCGGACCAGGCAGCTGGGCCGGCGGTCGAGAACTTCCAGTTCGTGGCTCCGGACAACACGCCGCTCCCAAGTCTGTTGCCGGCATCGGCGCAGGTCCAGTACGTCGAGGTCAAGGGCTCGGAAGAGCTGCCCGAAGTCGCGCGTAAACGCCGCATCATGGTCATCGGGGCCGTGGTGGTGGCGGGCCTCGTGGCGTTCGTGCTCGGCCGGACGATGGCCGGCTCGGCCGCCCAGGACGAGCTGCGTGAGGCCGTCATCGCCGAAGCCAAAGAAAAACAGGCCTTCTTCGTCGCCAAGCAGGCGAACCTCGACACGATCTCCAACTTCCGCGCTGAGCTCGAAAAGATCGAAGCGGCCGTGCGCCTGCTCGACCCGGCGACCGGCGACATCATGAACCTCGAGAAGGAGCTCACGGGCCTGCTCGGCTCGATGACGACCTTCGCAGGCACCAGCAACGCCTTCATCGACCCGAATGAAGCGATGGGTGAGCGGATCTTCAACGGCGCGTTGATGCGCCGGGTCATCGCCTTCGCCTACGCGACCAAGTCCTTCCACGAGCAGGTCGTCTTCGCCATCGAGGAGGCCAAGGCCCTCTTCGGGGCGAGCCCGATCCCGCCGGTCGAGCGCCAGACGCTGCTCCTCGTAGCCGAGCCCGACACACGCGAGGTCGAGGGCCTCGGTCCGGTGCCTCTTTCCAAGGGTACGATCGTCGTTCAGCCTGGCCCGCCGCAGCCCTTCCCGAGCAAAGACGCCGAGGGCAACGTGGTGACCAAGTTCCAGCAGAAGGTGCGGGTCGAAGGTCGCGAGGAGCCCATCCAGATCGAGACCTGGCAGCTCGTCCAAGCGGACCTGCAGCCGTTCTACAACAACATGGCGAAGGCCTCGAAGAAGAAGGTGCTCGAGCGCCTCGCGGTCATAACCAACCGCCTCTACGAACAGGCCCGACTGCTCGACCCCAAGGCGGTGCGAGAGGAGATCCAGTTCGTCCTCGACCGCGCCGACGGGGCGCCCGCTCCCAAAGCCGAGTAAGCGTCCCCTGTGACGCCGCTCCCACCCTCGTTACCGCTCGCCCGGTCCAACACGCCGCTCGAGCGCCTCGACGCCCTCTCGGCAGAGCTCGGCGTCGACTTGTGGGTGAAACGCGACGACCTGACCGGTTCACACCTGTCGGGTAACAAGGTGCGAAAGCTCGACTTTCTGCTCGCCGACGCAGTCGCGCAGGGTTCCACCCACGTCATCACCTGTGGTGGGGTCCAATCGAACCACGCCCGCGCCACGGCACTGGCCGCGCGCCCCCTCGGGCTGACGCCGATCCTGCTCTTACGCACGCCGACCGGGTCTCCAGCCGAGCTCCCCTCGCCGCCGACCGGCAACGTGCTGCTCGACCGCCTCGCCGGCGCGACCATCGTCACGATCTCGCCTGACGACTACCGCCACGCTCGCGGGGAGCGGATGGCATCCATCGCGGAATCGCTTCGCCAACAAGGCCGCTACCCCTACATCGTCCCCGAAGGCGGCTCCAACGCTCTGGGCGCGCTCGGCTACGTGGCCTGCGCCCGTGAAATCAACGCCCAGCTCGGCGACCTCGGGCCAGCCGACGTGGTCGTCGCGGCCACCGGCTCGGGCGGCACACTCGCGGGCCTCGCCCTTGGATTCGAGGACCTCGGCGTCTCGACACGCGTTGTCGGCTTCGCCGTTTGTGACGACGCCGCCTACTTCTCGGCCATCGTCGACCGACTCGCCTCCGATGCACGAGCCTACGGGCTGCCCGTGCTTTCGAACGATCGCTACGCCGTCAACGACCGCTACGTCGGCCACGGCTACGCCAAGTCCACCCCACACGAGATAACCTTCCTCGCCGAGACGCTCGCCCGCCATGGCCTCGCACTCGACCCGGTCTATACCAACAAGGCCTTCATGGGCCTCGTCGACACCCTGCGAAACGCGCCCGGCACGCTGTCCGCTGACGGCTCGACCCCGCGCCGCGTCGTCTTCGTCCACACGGGCGGGATCTTCGGGCTCTTTGGCCATGTCTTCAGCGCGTCGGAGCTCGAATAGCAATTCTGGAGGCGCCTCATCCGGCATGGTAGCGGTCGCGTATGACCCAGACGCCCGACCGCCAACCGCCCGCTCCCGTCGACTGGACCCGAGTCCACAAGATCCACCTCATGGGGATCTGCGGCTCCGCCATGGGTGCGCTCGCCGTCATGCTGAAGACCCGAGGATTCGAGGTCCGCGGCTCCGACGCAGCCCCCTACCCGCCCATGTCGGACTTCCTTGCGGCCCGCCAGATCCCCGTCGAGCGAGGCTACGCAGCCGACCACCTCGACTGGGGTCCCGACCTATGTGTCGTCGGCAACGTCATGCGCCCCGACTATCCCCAGGTCGTCGCCATGCGTGAGCGCCGTCTCCCTCACGCCTCGCTTCCGGAGACGCTCGCCGCCCTCTTCCTCGAGGGCAAGATCCCCGTCGTCGTGACCGGCACCCACGGCAAGACCACCACCGCGGCCATGACGGCCTGGCTGCTCGAGACCGCCGGCCTCGAGCCAAGCTTCTTCATCGGTGGCGTCGCCACCAACTGGCAGAGCAACCACCACCTGGGAGCCGGTCGCTTCTTCGTCGTCGAGGGCGACGAATACGACACCGCCTACTGGGACAAGGGCTCGAAATTCCTTCACTATCGCCCACACCTCGCGTCCATCAACAACCTCGAGATGGACCACGCGGACATCTTCCCCGACGTCGACGCCATCGAGCGCACCTTCGCCCGCTTCGCCGCGCTGCTCCCAGCCGCAGTCACGGCCTCCGCTCCCAATGAAGCGCCCTCGACCGACCACCCCAGCCCTTGCCTCATCGTCCCCTCGTGGGAGGCCCGCGCCCGCAGCGCCGCCGCCACCACCTCGGCCCCGATCTGGCTCACCGCCCTTTCCGACCAGCCATCGACCTCACCCGTGCCCGACGCCGCTATCCGCGCCGAGAACCTCGTCTACGCCCCGGACCGCACGACGTTCGACCTGCACCTCCCAGGCGCCTCCCCGGTTGTAGTCGACCTCCCCCTGGCCGGCCGCCACAACGTCATGAACGCGCTCATCGCCGCCGGCCTCGCCTTCGCCGCGGGCGCCACGCCCTACGCCATCGCGAACGGGCTCCACACGTTCGCCTTGCCGCTCAAGCGCCTCACCGTTCGCGGCGAGGTCGCCGGCACCATCGTCTACGACGACTTCGCCCACCATCCGACGGCCATCGAGGCGACGCTTTCGGCACTACGCCAGCGCCACCCCGGCCGCCGCCTCGTCGCCCTCTTCGAGGCGCAGTCCAACACCGCCCGCCGCAAGGTCTTTCAGGACGGCTTCGCGACCGCGCTCGCGCACGCCGACCGGGTCTGGTTCTGCAAGCCGCTCGACAAGGCGTCCGACCCGCTACCCTTGGACCAGCGCCTCGACCTCAACGCCGTCCGACAACACCTCGAAGCACGTGGCACCCCCGCCACCATCATCGAGGACATCCCGTCACTGGCCGCAGCCGTCATCGCCGACGCACGCCCGGGCGACGTCCTTGCCGTCTTGTCGGGGCGCGACTTCGGCAACATCCACGACCTGCTCGTGACCGGCCTTCGCAGCCGCTAGCAGCAAGTTCCGGCTCGAAGACGAAACCTCAGAAACGCCAGCCGAAGAGCCCACGCATCGCGAAGGCCGGGTCGGGCGAGTCGCCGGTCAGCGGGTCGTTGAGCGCATCGAGCGGCAAGAGCACGCCGAGCGCCAGGCTGGCCGTGAACCCACTCACCGTGTCGATCCCGAAGCGACCATCGAACTCGAGGCCCCAGTGGTCGCCACCACCCGGCGTCCCGGACGGCCGCATCGCCATCGCATAGAGCGCATCGAGGCGCGCGTAGATGGTGCTGGTCTCGGTCTTCAGCAGCTCATGCGAAATGTAAGGCTTGAAATAAACAGCATTTGTTACCGCACCCAAGATCTGGCGGAACAGGATGAGGTCGAGCCGGTAATCACGGTTGAAGTGGAAGGACGTGATGGTCCGGTTGTTCCGGATGGCGTCGTTGTTGGCGTAGCCGTCGTCGTCCGGGTCGACCACGTTGTTGCCATCGAGCACGCCGACATACGGTCCGTCGTCGCCGGTCGCGAAACCGAAGTCCAAGCCGTAGGTGGTCGCGTCCCGTTTCCACTCGAGCTCACCGGCCAACCCGAAGCCCGAGAAGTCCTTGGCCTCGAGCGGGTCGTCTTCGAAGAGGCGCTGCGGGTGGGCGATCGACCCAAGCAGCGCCGATGCCTCGAGCTCGAAGCGGATCGTCTCGAACAGGCTCGGCCGCCTTTCGGCCCGCAACCACAACCCGGGCCTCAAGAAGAACGCGTCGCGTCGGACCAGCCGCGTGCACGCGTAGCTCGACACCGGCATGCCGTTGCCGAGCGTGTCTTCTGCGCCACACTCGACCGAGCTGTCGGCCGGCGGCTCGAGGCTCGACCGGTCCTGGTCGGTGAACAAGGCGAAGACCGCCCAGTCGACGGCCCACCCGCGTGTCTCGTCGAGTAGCACAGTGCGCGCGGCCTTCTCGGCGAGGCTCACCGGGTACTGCCCCGCTTTGAGCATGTAGGTCGTGACGTCGTCGCCGGTCCCCAGATCCTTGGGCTGCCCGCCGGCCTGACGGTCCACCTCGAAAGCGAGGTCACTCGTCGCGCCGACCGCCGTGAACTCCCAGGCGGCCTCGATCTGGAAGCCCGAGATCCCAAGCCCCAAGGAGACCCGGTCCACCACCGTCCCGAAGTCGCAGTCCTCGCACAACCCGCCGTTGCGCAGGATGCCAAGCCCGAAGTGGTCGACCATTCGACCACCCTTGATCTCGACCGTGTCGATGGCCAACCAGCGCGCATAGGCCTGCCGCACGGCCAGCGCATCACGCCAACCATTGCGTCCCGACGAGGGCGAGGCCTGTGAGTCACCCGACAACCCAAGCGAAAGGTCGCCGCCGGCCGCCTCGTGGGTGGAGCCCATGATGACGTTGTCGAGCGCGTCCAGACCGAGGTGCACGGAGATCGCCGGCCCCACATGGATGGTCGGCTCGTAGCGCAGACGCACGGAGGCCCAGGTCAGTGTCGAGGCGTCCTCGTCCACGCCCGTCGAAGCCCCGAGCGGCTCTGGAACCGGCGAGCTCCCGCCACCGAGGTCACCACCCAGCAGAAGCTCTGAACGAAAGCGGAAACTCCCGCGATGCGTGAACCAGACGGCCCCTTGGCGCGGCACGTCGTCGCCGCGCCGGTACTCGGGCGCCGCGTACTGGGAAGGTCCCGGCTCGGGCGCCGCCATGGCCGGCCCCGCAACTGCCGAGACGAGCCCGACCACCATGCCGGCAAGCGCCCCCTGAGCCCCCATACCGCGGCCGGTGCCTGTAGGCGCCCATCGCCTTGAGCCGCGCGCCCTCGAAGGGGTTGTGTCGTCCGCCATGATCGCGTGTGTCCTGCCGTGAGCCGGGCCCCGCGTTTGATGCGTCGCGGGCGCCTTCCAGCCGGCTCCCGTGGCATCCTCCGCGAATGTCCGCGGGGCCGGGGCGGCCAAAGAGGGCGCACTCTACATAGGGCCCCCCACCTCGGCAATGCCAATCGATGTGGTCTTTGGCCAAGACGATCCCCGCTTGGGACAAGGCGATGGCACCGCTGCCCCACTTTTTTTGAACACAGCGGACTATCGTTCGTCGGGGGCCCGCGGCGGTGATGACAACCGCTCCGATTCCCTCGTGCCGAATCTCCTCGGCCGAAATTCCAAGGGGTCGGTGGTTTGCGAACCCACCGCCCCGCACTCGACGAGGTCCGACGTGAAAAAAGCCCTGCTGCTTTCGCTCGCTGCACTCACAGCCGTCCCAGTCCTCGCCATGGCCTCGCCTGCCGAGGCGCGCGGACCTGGCTGGCGCACCCCCGCCTATCGCCCGGGTCCTTCGATGCGTTATCGGCCCTACCGGCCCTACGGCCCGGTATACCGCCCACGCTACGGCCCGGTGCTGGTCCCGGTTCGCGTGATGCCGGCTCCGGTCATCGTGTACGAGCCGGCCCCGCGCCGCGTGGTCGTCGTTCGCGAGGAACCTGAAGAAGTCATCGTGCGGGAGGCCCCGCCGACCGTGGCCCAGGCGCCTGTCCACGTGGACACCGTCGAGACGGCGCCACCGGCCGCATCGCCCTACGCTCGCGACTTCCTCGGCGTCGGTGTCCACATCATGGGCGCCACCGTCGATGGCCAGAAGGTTGGCCTCTCGAGCGCGGAGAACCCTGGTATGGCCGGCGTCGGCGTGACCCTTCGCGGCCGCTTCTCCGACTCGTTCGGCCTCGAGCTCTCGGCGGACTTCCTGTCGGGCTCGGCGGACTCGGGCGACCTCGACCAGTCGACCATCCCGCTCATGGCCGGTATCACCTGGCATCCGATGCCGACCTCACGCCTGCAGCCCTACGTCATCGCTGGCGTTGGTGTGCACTTCACCCGCCTCGAGTACTTCGGTGGCGACTACAACATCGACCTGACCGAGCTCGCCGGCCAGCTCGGCGGCGGCCTCGAGTTCTTCCTCACCGAGAACATCGCGCTCAGCGCCGACCTGCGCGCCATGACGGTCTTCAAGAACCTCGACACCAAAGAGAAGATCGCGACCGACTGCGTCCGCACCGTCGGCACCCAGTCGGGCTTCTGCGACAACATCCACTTCACCGGGGCCGAGGACAAGGTCGACCTGGGCTTCCAGTTCAAGGCCGGCGTCAGCTACTACTTCTGAGATTCCTGTCCGCTCCAATGACTCCCGAAACGGCCGGCTCACCCCCGGCCGTTCTCGTTTAAGCCGACGACCTGGACCTGAACCTGCCACCCACCCCTGGCGCACCTTCGTACTTTCCCTATAGTCCGCCGCGATGAACCCGCTCCGCCGCCTCTACGCCTTGTTCACGGACTCGCTCGACGCCGCCGACGCCGCGACCTTGCCGCCGGGCCGTATCTCGCCGCGTGCCCGCAGCCTGACCGTGTTCCTGGTCGCATCCCTGGTCCTCACCGCCATGTCCTACGGCGTCCTCAACTACGACGCCCAGCTCGGCATGGCGAAGACCGTGGTCGACCTCGCCACCACCCTGTCAAAGGACACCGGGACCGCGCTCGAACCCTACGCGCCGCTCCTTCGTGTCGCGATGTGGACACTCGGCTCCCTCACCTTCTACTTCGTCATCCCCGCCCTCATCATCCGCCGCGTCTTTGGCCATCGCCTTCGCGATTACGGATTGAATCTCGATGGCTTCCGACGCCATCTACCGATCTATCTACTGCTCTTCCTGCCGGTCTTCGCGCTCGTCTTCGCCGTCGCCGGCGCCGCGGACTTCCAGGCCAAGTACCCGCTCTACAAGAACCACATCGGGCTCACCGACCTGCTCATCTGGGAGGTCCTCTACGGCCTTCAGTTCTTCGCCCTCGAATTCTTCTTCCGCGGCTTCCTCATCCACGGCGTCAAGGACCGCATCGGCGCGCTCGGCGTCGTCGCCATGGTCATGCCCTACGTCATGATCCACTTCTCGAAGCCGCTCTACGAGACCGTCGGCGCGATCATCGCCGGCACCGTGCTCGGCCTACTGTCGTTGCGGACCGGCTCAATCGCCGGTGGCGTCTTCATCCATGTAGGAGTCGCCTGGACGATGGACATCGCCGCCCTCAGCTACCGGAGCGCCCTGCCGTGACGCCACCGGCCCGCGCCAGGAAGTCTTGCCCGCACGCCCGCTTTCGTCCTGTCGCATCGCATTCTTGGCGAGCCCTTGATTAAGTCGCGAATGGCCCTCAGAATCAGGCGGCTCGACGGCCGGCGCGTGCGCCTCCGACGACTCGCTTCCGAGGCCTGAACGAACCTATCGCAGGCCCCGACGCCCCAGAGAACGAGAAGGTGGACGCCGCCCGAGGCCCCCACCACGATACCTCTTTAGCCCTGCTTTCCGACCACCACCGTGGCCACGCCGACCCGGCGCGCGCCAAGCGAACACGTACATGGACTCCGGCAACGAGAACTTCCCCGACTTCATCCCGCCGACCAAGATCGCCTACATCAGCGGTCGGCCGGCGACCTTGCACCTTCGTAAGTGCAAGCTCGTCCTCGAGCGGGGTGACGGTACGACGGCCGAATACATCTTCGACCAGCCCTCGGTCACGCTCGGCGCCATGGACGACAACGACATCGTGGTCGATGACGACACGGTCAGCCGCTACCACTGCAAGATCTCGCAGGACGACGACGCCTACATCATCCAGGACCTCGGATCGACCAACGGCACCTTCGTCAACCGCGTGCGAATCCGCGAGGCCTTCCTCAAGCCTGGCTGCATGCTCACCGTCGGCAAGACCGATGTCCGCTTCCAGAGCCTCGATGAGCGTGTCGAGATCACACCCGCCAAGACCGACCGCTTCGGCCGCATCGTCGGCACCAGCGTGCGCATGCGGGAAATCTTCGGAATCCTGGAGAAAATCGCACCGACCGGCGTGACCGTCATCATCGAGGGTGAGACCGGCACCGGCAAGGAAGTCGTCGCCCGAACCATTCACGAGGCCAGCCGCCGCACCGACAAACCGTTTGTCGTCTTCGATTGCGGCGCAGTCCCAGAAAACCTCATCGAGAGCGAGCTCTTCGGCCACGAGAAGGGCAGCTTCACGGGCGCCATCATGGCGCGCCAGGGCCTCTTCGAGGTCGCGCAGGGCGGGACCATCTTCCTCGACGAGTTGGGCGAGCTCTCGCTCGACCTGCAGCCCAAGCTCCTGCGCGCTCTCGAGCAGCGCGAGATCCGGCGCGTCGGCAGCAACAAGCCGATCAAGATCGACGTGCGTGTCATCGCCGCGACCAACCGCAACCTCGCCGAAGAGGTCAAAGCCGGACGTTTCCGCGAGGACCTGTTCTACCGTTTGTCGGTGGTGCGCATCATCCTGCCGCCGCTGCGCGAACGAAAAGAGGACCTGCCGCACCTCACCAAACACATCCTGTCGCGCGCCGCCTTCAACAAGGACAACGACGGCAACGCCCGGGTCAAAGGCATCTCGCGCGAGGGGCTCGACGCGATGATGAACTACGAGTGGCCGGGCAACGTGCGTGAGCTCGTCAACGTGGTCGAACGCGCCTGCGCCTACTGCGAGGGCGAGTACGTCGGGCTCGAGGACATGCCCGAGAACATCTCGGGGATCGGCATCGTGCGCCGCCGCCCCACACCTGAGGCGAGCACCGCCAAAGAGCGCATCGACAAGATCGCCGACAAGCCCTTCAAAGAGGCCAAAGAGGAGTGGTTGTCGTCCTTCGAGCGCGACTACATCTACAACCTCTTGAAACGTAACAGCTTCAACATCAGCCATGCGGCGCGTGAGGCCGACATCGACCGGAAGTACTTCCGCAAGCTGATGAAAAAGTACGGCGTCGAAGGGGTCGGCGGCGAAGACTGAAGGTCGCCCTTTGTGGCGGCCTTCGAACCGCGCCGAGGTCTGTCAGCGGACCAGGTCGATCCGGGACAACGCCGCCTCGAGCGGCGTGATGTCGAGGCGCGCAGCCTCCTCGAGGATGGCCCGGATGCGCGGACCGATCCCGAGCAGGGCCGTCCGGACACGCTCCGCGACGTCCTCGTTCGACGGCGTCGTATGCCGCAGCACACCCTCGATGACGGCCCCAGAATTCACCGCGAAATCAGGCACATAAAGCACACCTCGCTCGGCCAGGTCGTGGGCCAGGGTGTCGACCTCGAGCTGGTGGTTCGCGGCACCACAGATGACCCGGGTCCTGAAGCCCGCGAGTGTGGACGCGGTGACGATGGGTGCGACACCGCACGGCACGAGTAGCAGGGCCTCGGCGCGTAAGGCATCTGCGGGCGCCACGAGCCTGGCCCCGAGTGCTTCGGCACACGCACGCGCTCGGGCATCGTCGAGGTCAGCCACCCCGAGCCGGCCGCCAATCGCTGCGAGCCCCGCAGCCACCCGACTGCCGACCGTGCCGACGCCGGCGACCACGATATCGTGATCCCCAACCGTTGCGCTGACTTCCAGCCCAAGAAAGGCAAGCGCCTCGCGACATGCCGCGACGACACCGATGGCCGCTGATTGCGACGGATGGGCGTCCTCGGTCGAGACGTAGCGCGACGTATGCCGCAACGCCGCCAGCTCGTCTTCGGCCGTGCCGACGTCTGGACCCGCGAAATAAGCCCCACCGAGCGACTCCACCGCGCGCCCGAAGGCCTCATAGAGCGCCTCCCTCGAGGCCGCCTGGGCGAGCTGCGGCGTGTCCAGGATCACCGCCTTCGCGCCGCCGGCCGGCAGCCCTGCAAAGGCCGTCTTGAGGGTCATCTGCTCGGCCAGCCCGACCACCTCGGCCACCGCCTCACGCACACTTGTAAAGACCCGGCGCCGGATCCCCCCATAGCCTGGGCCGCGAGTCAGGTCGTGCAGGGCGATGAAGGCCCGCAACCCAACGGCGTCGTCACGCACTTCATACAGCGCGTCACAGTGTGCAGCTTGAGGATGGTGCTGCGAGACCTCGGAGATCGTCGTCATCGATTCGAGAGTATCACGAGGGCGCTTTTGCCAGAAGACATGCGCCGCCAGACCACTCAGTGGCCTCAGGTCCCCATCGAGCGATTCATCCGCAGTTTGGCGAGTCGCCAATCCCTACGAACACCCTGGCGCAGGCCTTCAGAACGTGCCGCCAAGCCCCGGCTTCGTCGGGTCTTTGCCGCCTGGTTCCTTGATCTGGCCGCTCGCCCCTCCGGTCGTCGCGCGTCGCAGCTCGACCCGGGTCGAGACGTCGTTGACCGTGCCCAGCTCCACCGCGTGTGGCCGGTAGCCGCGCGCCCGGACGCTGAGCTTCACCGTACCGCTGTCCCGGTCGCGCTCGAACACCATCGGCGCCGTCCCGAGGAAGGCCTCACCTTCGAAGATCTGAGCCCCTTCGGGCACCGCGAGGACCTCGATGCGTACCCGCTTACGCTCGGGTTCGACTTCGACCGTGCCGACCGCAATCGTGACCTCGGCGTCGGAATTGGCGTCGGCGGCGAGCACCGCCGATCCCCCGTCGGCGGTCACCGCGTCTGGCGAGGGCTCGACAATGTCAGCATCACCAGCGTTATCAGCCGCAGGCGCGTCGACCGTTACACCGGCCAGCGCATCGCCGAGCTTGCCACCTGCACTGGTCGCCAGCCGCTCGGTTCCGGGCAAACCCGAATCCACTTGACCGCCCGGTGTCGGCTGCTTGTTGTTCGCACCGACGACGGGAGTCTCGACCGACCCGCCCGGCCCCATCTCATCAGAGTTGCCCGACGCTTCCGTCGCAGCGTCGACACTCTCCTTGGTGTTCCCGGGCAAGGCGACCAACAAAACGATGGCGACCACCACAGCCGCTGCCGCAGCCCCCCACCAGAACCACCGGGGCGACTTCTTGGGCTGAGCTTCATCGAAGCCTGCCGATCGGGCCGGAAGCGTGTGCGAAAGCCCAGTTTTCTCGAGACTTTGCATCCGCTCATCGGTGTCGGAGCGGCGCTTCTTCGACAGCGTCGGGTCCGACGTCGAATGGACGGGGCCGATGAGCGGCGTCGTGAGCGCCGCGATGAGCATGTGTTTCGCCTGCTGACAGTCGTCGGGGCGCTGGTCGGCCTTCTTCGAGAGGAGCCGCTCGATGGTCTCCTGGACACCTTGGGGGACCTGGATGCCCGTGCGCTGGTAGATGTCCGGAGGCGGCTCATTGATGTGCTTGAGCATGACCTCCATCGGGGTGTCGCCCTCGAACGGCTTCTCGTTCGTGAGCATCTCGTAGAGCAGGATACCGAGCGCGTAGATGTCCGAGCGACCGTCGATGTCCTTGCCCATCGCCTGCTCGGGCGACATGTAGCTCGGGGTGCCGCAGATCATGCCGGTCGCGGTTGCCTGGCCGGTGGCGTCATCGCCCTGCATCTTGGCGATACCGAAGTCGAGCACCTTCACGAAGTCGTCGTTGCCGACCTTCTGCTCGATGAAGATGTTTTCGGGCTTGAGGTCGCGATGGGTGATGCCCTGCTTGTGGGCTTCGGCGAGCGAATCACAGATCTGGCCGAAGATGTGGGACGCGCGCTGCGGCGCCAACACCCCATCCTGGTCGAGGATGTCGGCCAGCGGGCGGCCCGACAACCGCTCCATGACGAGATAGAGGAGCCCGTCGTTGGACTGGCCGAAGTCGTAGACCGTGATGGTGTTCGGATGCGCGAGTTTGCTGGCCGCGCGGGCCTCGCGCAAGAACCGTTTGATGGCCGTCCGGTTCTGCGAGAACTCGCGACGCAGGACCTTGATCGCCACTTCGCGGCCCATCGTGGCCTGCTCGGCCAGATAGACCGAGCCCATGCCACCCTCGCCGAGCTTGGAGATGAGTGTGTACTTGCCGTCGAGGACGTGGCCGACGAGGCTGGGCTCTTCGTTGAGCAGGACGAGGCGCTCGCCATCCACCTCACACAGCGCGACGTCGTCGTTGTAGACGCGGCTGCAGGCAGGGCAGAACTTCTCCATTCCTCACTTCCCCCAAGACACTGTCTGCAAAGGCCTTCCCAGGCCGAGCCGCACAGTTTGCTCGTCGCTCATCGAAACACCCACCGGCATAGTACGGTTGGGTTCCGCTCCGGGTCAATCATCGTGCCGCGCACTCGACATCGAGGGTGCGCACCATGGCCAGGTGCGCGAACGTCCGATGCCGCGTTTGCCTTCCCGTCATCGGCCTGCAGCAAGCACCTGGGCCGGTCAATGCGAACGCATTGCGGCAGGCGATGCCGGTCTTCATTGCCAGCGGGCCTCCTGGAGACTACCGTCCCAGCGCTTCGAGCACCGGCGGGTCAGCCGCGGGCTGCGGTCGCACAAGCCTCACGGAGTTTCCATGGCCATTTCAGTCGAATCGGCGCTCGCAGCGCTCAGGACCGTCGAAGACCCCGACCTCAAGCGTGACCTCGTCACGCTGGGCATGGTCCGTGACCTGGTCGTCTCCAACCAATCGGTGGCGCTGCGCGTGGTCTTGACGACCCCGGCCTGCCCGATGAAGGACAAGATCAAGGCCGACGTGGAGCGCGCCCTCGTGTCGGCCGGCGCAGTCGAGGTCCGCGTCACCATGGACGCCGAGGTCAAGCGCGCGGGCCCGGCCCCCGCCGCCCACTCACACGCTGCTCCTGGAGGGCCCCCGCGAGTCACGCAGGACCAGCGTATGCCGGGCGTGAAGGCGGTCGTCGCGGTCGCAGCAGGCAAGGGCGGGGTCGGCAAGTCGACCGTGGCGACCAACCTGGCCATCGCGCTCTCGAAGCTCGGGGCCAAGGTGGGCCTGCTCGACGCCGACATCTACGGACCTTCCATCCCCATCATGCTGGGCCTTCAGGGGACCCGCCCCACGATGACGGCCGAGGACAAGATCGCCCCCCTCACCCGCTACGGCCTGTCCGTCATGTCGATGGGCTTCATGCTCGCCGAGGACCAGGCTGTCGTGTGGCGCGGCCCGATGCTCGGCAAGGCGCTCCAGCAGTTCATCGAGGACGTCGACTGGGGCGAGCTCGACTACGTCATCGTCGACATGCCGCCCGGCACTGGCGACGTTCAGCTCTCGCTCGCACAGTACCTGCCGGTGGCCGGGTGCGTAGTCGTAACTACCCCACAGGACGTGGCTTTCGCGGACGTGCGACGCGCCATCGACCAGCTCGGCAAGACCAAGATCCCGGTGCTCGGCGTGGTCGAGAACATGGCCGGCTTCACCTGCGGGAACTGCGGCGCCGAACACGCGATCTTTGGTGAGTCACGCATCGCCGCGCACTGCGAGGCCATGGGACTCGAGCTGTTCTCCAAGATCGCGCTCGATAGCGTGACGGCCATCGCCGCCGACCAGGGCGAGCCCATCACCATCGCGGCCCCGGACTCCGTCGCGGCCAAGACCTATGCGGCGCTGGCCCAGCGTGTGGCCCAGAAGGTCGCCATCATCGCCCACGACCGCTCCGAGACGGCCCCGAAGTTCGAAGCATTCTTCGCCGGTCGTCCGGGCTGAAGCGCCCCCGGTCCCGCGGGCCCGCTCAGGTGAGCCCGCGGACGTCTCGATGCGTTTCGGCACCACATAAGGATGAAACGCATCGAGACCGATCGGATCGCTCGGGCGAGCCTTCCCGCCCCAATCGTATGAGCGGGGCGGTCGCCCGAGCAGACGTTTCCCCTGACCGGAGATGCCCACCCAGGGAAAAGCTGCCCGGTCACGCCGCGCAAAAGAAAACCCCTCAGTGGACACCTTCTGCCGCGAGGCAGAGGGTCCCGTGAGGGGCCTTGGGAGCACCGAAAAGCCGTTGGGAACGGACTACTTCGGGTCGATCTGCGCGACGATGGCCTTGCCCTCGGCGCGGGGACGAACCGACATGTGGCCCATGTCGTTGAGCGCCTCGAGGTCCTTGGTCAGGGCATCGCACCAACGCTCGATGTAAGCGTTCTCACGACCGCGCAGACGCATCACGAACCGGACACGGTCGCCGTCTTTCAAGAAGTCGCGCGCGTGGTTGAGCTTGGTCTCGAGGTCGTGGTCACCGGTCTTGGGCCGGAGCTTGATCGTCTTGAGCTTCGCCGTCTTCTGCGGCTTGCTCTTCTTCGAGAGCTCGTAGCGGTACTTGCCGTAGTCCATGATACGGCAAACCGGGGGCCTCGCTTCCGGAGCGACCTCGACCAGGTCGAGACCGAGCTCACCCGCGATCCGACGTCCCTCGTCCGGGGTGATGATGCCGAGCTGGTCGCCGTCCGGACCGATCACGCGGATCGTCGGGAAACGAATCTCGCGATTCACGCGATGCTTGTTCTGCGGGGGAGCGCCTCGCCCGCCCATGCCCTCACGGTCGCCGCGGAATCCACCGCCGCCGCCACCGCCAGGGAACCCGCCGCCGCCGCCACCACCCTGGAAGCCGCCACCGCCGCCACCACCCGGGAAGCCGCCGCTTGTGCCGCCACCACCCTGATAGCCACCGCCGCCGCCACCACCCTGATAGCCACCGCCGCCGCCACCACCCTGATAGCCGCCGCCGCCGCCACCACCTTGGTAGCCACCACCGCCACCCTGGTAGCCGCCACCTGGCGGAGCCCCTTCGGGTCGGGGAGCGCTATCGGTTCGAGGTTGACCTTCCGCTGGGCGCGGCCCATCGGCGCGTGGGGAAGTCGGGGGGATTTGTGGGGCCTTCGGATTCGACGAGTTCGTAATACACCTCCAGGTGAGCCCTTTCCGGGCGCGTGGACCGACTGGGTCGGGGCCGCTTACATTCTATGCGCCTCGCAGCAGATGACGTCGAACGGAGTGTGCCTTTCGAAGTGCTGCTGCGAGCCGTGAACGCGTGGCGCGAGCGCCGTCTACGATAGTCGGGGGCCAACCGCAAGCCCCCGGCGGAACATTCGTACCGTTCCGCGCTTCTCTCAGAACCGGACCAGCACCTGTCCCGCGCTCGGCGAACCGATGAGACCGCTCGTTGCGGCCCCGTCGCCCGATCCCTCGACGAAGAACAATATGACGCTCGTCACGAGCAGCGCGCCGCCAGCGATGTAGAGCGCGGTCGACGCTGTCTGCAGGCCCGTGAGCTCGCTCTGCGGCTTGCCGGACTGACGCTCGTCTTCGTACATCACGTTGGTCACGACTCCGCCGGCAACCGCGGCGATCCCGACGCCACCGGCGACCCAGGCCCATACCTTCCCGCCCGAGCCCGTCCCGGGTCCTGGTCGCTGCGCCCGCCTCACACTCACGATGTCGGAACCGTCGATGGCACCCACATTCTCGACCGTGGGCCCGCTCATCCCGGCGTTCCAACGCCCGAACTCAACCTTGGCCGTTGCCGTGCGCGCCACGACCGCCCCGGCCAGCCCGGTCGCATCCGCCACCGCATCGACCAGCACCGCGCTGTCGCGTTCCCCGGGGTCGACGAGCACGATGCCGCCGGACTGCGCGTCACCACGCGCCCCCAGCATCGCCCGCACGGGGACCCGCAAAGTCTTGGGCGCCCCACGCAGGTCGAGCCGCTGCACCCAGCTCGCCTGCGCGCCACACCGGACCTGCATGAAGTGTTCACCGACCGGCAGCGACAGGGCGCCCGGCATCGGTAGCTCGGCCACCTCGGCCCCATTGATGTGAAGCCGGCAGGTGCCGCTGCGCTCGAGCTCGAGCGGGTGCACATTGACGACCAGCGTCGCCGGGCTCCCCTTGGCCGCTTCCCGCGCTTCGTTCCAGGCCTTCTGAACGGTCGGCGGGTGATCGCTGGCGCTGGGCGAAGTGAACGGGAACTTCCGCAGGTACGCCTCGAGTTGACCCCGTACCTCCGCGTCGGGCCGCTTACGGGCCAGCCCATTGGTGAACCGGATCGCCGCCCCATCGGTGAGGCGCTGGAGCAGCGCGGCCTGGCCCGTCACCATCTCGGGCTGCACAAGGACCGCATTGAGAGCGCGCGCAAAGGCGTCCTCGGACTCCTGGAATTGCCCGCCGAAGTGGGCGCTGCGGGCGACCTTCAGGTCACCTTCGACGGCGTTGCGATCGACGGTGCGACTCCCGGAGAAGAGCCTCGGAAAAGCCCGCCCGATCGTGGCCTTGGCCTCGTCCGGGCTGAGCGTCGGACTCGTGCGCGCGGCCTCGCGATAGGCCGCCTGGACCAGGGCCTGGTCCGGCGGTTCACCGGCCATCAGCAGGAAGAAGAACCCCTCGTTGGCGCGCACCTCGTCGACGCTCACGGCGAGCGCACCGAGCGACAACAACACGGTCCAGCCACGACGTCCGAAGTCCCCCATACCCACCCCTCGTTGGCGGCCGGTCGCCGGCCAGTCAGCTCATTCCAGATGGCGCCCCGAAGACCCGAAACGGATACGAGCCTACCGGCGCTTGGTGATGAGCACAGAGGTATCAGAGAAGCTATGCTTCGTCACTCGCACCTCGCTTGGCCGCGAAGCGCCGTCAAACCTGCGCCACATGCGACGTTGGCGGATAGGGCGGACCGTCGCCGGCGCTTCAGGACGGAAATGGAGCGAACCTACCCAGGCAGAATGAGCAACTGTGGGTCAGGCGGCTTGTGTCACTGCTTCAAGCGGCCGAGCTGCTCACGTGCCGTGGCGAGGTATTCCTGTTCGGTCGGCAGCTTGCTGGCCACATCGAGGTAGCGCTCCCAAGCGGTGATTGCGAGCTTGGTGGTCCCCTTCTCTTCGTAGGCATAGGCCAGGTTGAAGAGCGCCTGAGGATAGTTCGGCCGCACCTCGAGAGCCTTCTCGTAGGCGCGGATCTCATCGTCCACCAGACCCAGCTTGTTGTAGCTGATCGCCAGGTTGTACCAGCCCTTGTGATAGGCCGGCTGCAGCTCGACAGCCTTCTCGTAGGCCTTCTTCTCTTCGACGAGCTGGGCGTTACGCGCGGCCTCGTCCCGCTCGCGCTCGGCCATGCGGGCATGGGCGATGCCGAGGTTGAACCAGGCGTCAGCGAGCCCCTGGTCCTTGCCCAGCGCCCGGCGGTAGGTCGCGATGGCCTGCTCGAGCTGCCCCATACGCGCCCGCAGGATGCCCTGGTTCACCAACGCGTCGACGGCGGCAGGCGAGACCTGCTCGACACGCTCGTAGGTGGCCAGCGCGTCGGTCAACATGTCGGCGTCTTCAAAGGCGATGGCCAGGTTGTAGAGGGCCTTCTCGTAGCGCGGGTCGACCTCGACCGCCTTCTTGTAGGAGGCGATCTCGCGCCGGTAGTCCTGCAAGCGTCCGTAGGTGATGCCGAGGTTGTACCAACCCTCTTTGTATTGAGGGTTCATCTCGACACACTTCTCGTAAGCCTCGACGGCCTTGTCGAAGTTCTTGCCCTGGAAGAAGTCGTTCCCGAGCTTGAAGTACTCCTCGAAGTCCTTGGGGGCCTCGCTCTGGGCGGACACGGGGTTCGGGAGCGACATCAGCGTCGCGAGCAGGGTGGCGCCGAGGAAAGCGGCGAAGCCATTTGGACGCAGCATGCGTTGTTCTCCCTATCTGTTCCGGACCTGCGCGGGAACCGTTCCGGGTGTTTCGCCCGGACCTACCCGGGTCATTCGCCCTCGCCGGCCCAGTCGCACGTCGGATGCAACGACTTAGAAGACTGGCGAGTCTGGTGTCAATCTCTGCGCCTGGAAGCCCCGTGGGCCCGCGGTGATTCCGCGCCCAGGAGGCCGACGCAACACGGCCGTTACGGCCGGACCCGCACAATATTCACCCTTCGCCAGCTCCCAACCGCAAATTCACCGAACGACTCATCATGGCGGGATTGGGCGCACGCGCAGGGCTGTTCCTGTCGCTCCCCGGTGCTAAGGTGCCGGCCATGACCACCCCGGGACCCGCCTTGCCCCACCACCTCGCCTGGCTCCTCACGCCTCTCGCCCTCGTCGCCCTGGGCTGTAAGCCATCGACCGAGCCTGACCGGCACCCGGCCAACCGTCCGTCCGCCCTGCCCGTCGACGCCGACCCGCGCGGCACCGTGCGCATCTCGGACTGGATCGCCGACACCCGAAACGACCCGAGCCCAGTGCCCGAGGCCGCCCTCGAACCCCAGGCCGACGCAGAACCCGCGTCGGCTCTGGACGCTGCGGCACCACCCACCGAAGCCGACGTCGCGGGCGCCGTGGCCGACGTGGTGGAAGCCCCAGATGTCGCCATCGAAACCGTCAACCCGACGGGCGAGGTCTTCCCCGTCCACCCCGACTTCCTGCCGATGACCCTCGTCGCTGAGCTCGAGCTCCCCATGTCCGCCGCCCAACGCGAAGCAGCGCGGGCCCTCAACAAGACCGGCCTGGAAAAACACCGCCGACTGCAACTCGCCGAAGCCATTGCGGATTATCGCGAGGCCATCGTGCGCGCACCGCCCTTCGCTTTCTCGCGTTACAACCTCGCCTGCGCCCTGGCACTCGAGCGCCAGGTCGACGAAGCCCTGTTCCAGCTCGCCGTCCTCGCCCACCTCGCCAAACGCGACACCTCGGCTGCGGACCGGCTGGCGGCCGCCCGCGTCGACGCCGACTTCGAGCTCCTGCGCGCCGACCCGCGGTTTCGCGCGCTCACGTTGGCGACCCCGATCATGGTGACCTGGGCGGGTTCGACCCCGAAGTCCCCGCTCGACCAACAGGAGGCCCGCGCCGTGCACAAGGTCCTGCGCGATGGGCGCTGGGCGAGCCAGCTTGCGACCACCCCCTGGCAGCTTCCGATCGGAGCCTCGAAGCTCATGCTCCGGGCGCGCGCCGACGAATACGACACGGCCGCGGCCGAGGCTATCCGGACGATCCTTGAAAAGGCCCGCCCCGGGCAGTTCATCTTCGAACCCAACGCCGCCCTTCCGAGCGGGGGGCCACCCATCGTGCTCATCATCGCGACCCACCCGTTGGCCGACGACGCGCCCATCGCTGAACCCGGGACGGAGGCCGATCCGCTCCTCGCCCCATCCCCGGAAGACATTGATTTGCCTGGCGATTTCCCAACCCCAGCCGAACCATCAGACGCAGGCGGTCCGCTCGGGGACCGCCTCAAGGCCTTTCTCGGCAAGCGGCTCACCGCCCGCGTCGAGGGCGCGCTGGAGACGCTCGAGCTCAAGCCAACGGGATTCTTCAACTGGGAGAAGAAGGCCGCCGACGGCAGCTCGACCCGACGTCAGGGCAGATGGGCCCTGAGCCGCGCCGAGACAGACCGCGGGCTCCTCGTCCTGGCCTATAAAGAGACCCGGACAGGCACGGGTGAAGACGCCACGGTCGAGGTCATAGAAGGCCTCGAAACGACCCACCGCATCACGATCGATGCCGAAGGGCAGCTCGTCCTCGACCGCCAGACGTTCAAATGACCCCACGCCTATCGCCGCTCATCCGGGCGTTACACCCGCCGACAGGCGCCTTGACGCGCCGCGTCACCGACCGATATAGCCTTCGGACATGAGCGCCGCCGTTTCAAGTCCCACTCAGAGCCCGACGTCCGCCTCGCGCAGTGGCACAGCCGCGCAACCCGGCGAAGCCCCGCCAGCACCCGACCGCCGTCGCTCCGACGACGTCGATAAAGCCAAGGCAGGCGTCGACGTCATCTTCGTCGGCGGTGGAATCAACGGCACTGCGGCCGCACGCGACGCGGCCATGCGCGGGCTGAAGGTGCTCGTCGTAGAGCAGGGCGACTGGGGCAGCGGCACCTCGTCGAAGAGCTCGAAGCTCGTCCACGGCGGCCTGCGTTACCTGGAGAACTACGAGTTCGGCCTCGTCATGGAGGGCACACGCGAGCGTCACCGCCAGCAGACGCTGAACCCGCACCTGGTCACCCCCCTGCCCTTCCTCATGCCGGTCTACAAGGGCGGTCGCCACAGCCTCTTCAAGATCAACCTCGGATTGTGGCTCTACGACCTTCTCTCGCTCTTCCGCACCTACAAGATGCACAAGAAGCTCGCGCCCGCGAAGACCGCGGTGGTCGCCCCTCCGCTCCGCCAGGACGCGCTCTCCGGCAGCGTGCTGTACTACGATTGCGCCACCGACGACGCCCGCCTGACGCTCGCCAACGCGCTGGACGCCCGACGCCGCGGCGCGCTGGTCATGTCGCGCGCTCGTTATGTCGGCCCGGTCTTCGAAGGCGCGCGCGTCAAGGCCGCGAAGATCCTCGACCTCAACACCGGTGAGACCTTCCTGGTGCCTACCGGCCACATCGCGATGGCCACCGGGGCCTGGACCGACCGCACTGGCGCCCTCTCCGGCGACGCGCCTCGCTTGCGCCCCACCAAGGGTGTGCACCTGGTCTTCGCCAGCGAGCGCCTGCCGCTCGACGTCGCCGTCGCCATGAGCTCGGTCGACGACGGGCGCGTCGTATTCGCCATCCCGTTTGGCAACACGACCTATGTCGGCACGACCGACACCGACTTCCCGGGCGACCCGTCAGAGGTCTACGCCACCGAGTCCGACGTCGCTTATCTCTTGCGGACGGCCAACTTCTTCTTTCCAGCTGCAGCTCTGACGCCGGGCGATGTGCGTTCGACCTGGGCGGGTCTTCGCCCCCTCATCAAGAGCGACGCCGAGACCGCGTACAAGACCTCGCGCGAACACGAGATTTTCGACGACACGCGTGGCCTCTCGACCATCGCGGGCGGCAAGCTCACGACCTACCGGGCCATGGCGCAAGAACACGTCGATCACGTCGTCATGGACCTCAAGCGCTCGGCCAAGGCCAGTGGGCTTGCGCCCCGCAAGCTCGACAAGTGTCGGACGGCCAAGGTCCCGCTCGACGAAGCCACCACCCGCACCCCACCGGCCGCGAGCGACGCCGAGCTCGCAGCGATGCTGTGGCGCACTCACGGCAGCCTCGCCGCGGCGGTCGAACAACGACTCGTCGACCACCCGGCTGAAAGCGCCCGTGTGACCCCTGACCTGCCGTACCTGATGGCCCAGGTGGCCGTCGCGGCCCTCTACGAAGACGCCTGGACACTCGAAGACGTGCTCGTCCGGCGTCTCCAGGTCCACTTCCGCGCCGCCGACGCGGGGCGCGCCGCCGCGGTTCCCGTAGCCCGCCTGCTCGGGCGCGTTCTGGGAAGGTCCGATGCGTGGGTTGCGGGCGAAGTCGCCGCGTTCACGACGTTTGTCGACCGGCAGCTCGCGTGTCGTGATGCGCTGCTGGTCTCGCCCGGCGAAGCCCTTGTATCCGATGCTCAGCTGTCGCTCGACGACGCGGCACGCGCAGGGCTGGCACAGAGTGCGTGATCGGGTTAAGACAACCCGCAGGCCTGTCGCCCCACGCGGCAACGACACGTCGAACACAAGCCGGCCCCGGGAGCACCGATGAAACACACCGCACGTTGCGCAAGCGAAAGCCCGTCCGTCCCGACGAACGGCCCTGACGAGCGTCCCGGTCGCTGGCCCCGGATGTTTTCGACGCTGCGGCCCATGCTCCTCCTCGCGGCGCTCGGTTTCGTCTTCGTCGCCTGTGACGACCCCTGCGAGAAGCTCCACCAGAAGGTCTGCGACGACCCGGTCTACCTGCGGACGAACAAGCGCCACTGCGAGCTCATGAACGAACAAGCGCGGCGCGAGGCGCTCCCCAAGGACTATTGCGAGAGCATCCTCAAGTCGATCGCCAAACAATGAGGCGGGTGACGACGTGACAAAGCCAGCTCGCGACAAGGACATCGTCGCGGATGTGCTCGTGGTGGTCGCCGCTCTGCTGGTCATGGCGCTGTCCGTCCTAGCGACCCAGGGCACAAAGGCCGATGAGACGGCAGGCCGACCCGACCCGGCGCTTGTCCATGAGATCGAGCTGCGAGCCATCTCGCAAGCGGCGAGCGAGCGGCTGCCCGCTGAAGTGCGCGACCAGATCGGGCTCACGGGCGAACCACTCGCGACCCGCAAAGGTGTCCTCCAGGACCTCCGCCAGCGGCTATCGCTCCTGCCGCCGTCGAACGAGCTGACCCTGGTGTGGATTGCGCTGGCCGCCGCCTGGCGCGAAGACGAACTCGCGCGGGACGCGATCTCCGGCCTGGCCGCAACCCCCAGCACACTCGAGACCTACCGCTTCGAGCTCGATGAGCTCACCAAGCTGAGCGGCGGCAAGCCCGGCGCAGACCTCCCGCGCCTGGAACATCGCCTTCGTGACCTCGGCACCTCACGCTGGCTCATCGGGCTCGTCCGCGCCCGCGACCTCGCCAACGCGGGTCAGGCCGACGCCCACACCGCACTCGCCACCGAAATGGGCGAAATCGCACAGTCGGTCGCCACACGCCACGCGGTGTTCTTCGGGGTGGGCCTTGGCCTCGTCGCCCTGGGCAGCCTCCTCTTCTTCGTGTTCCCCCACTGGATTCGCCCGCGCCTCGTGAAACGAGGCCTCATCCGCGACCTCGCGTTGTCCCCCTTCCGGCTCGACCGCACGCGACGCGTCGTCCTGGGCTGGTTCGCCGGGGCCTACCTGTCGGGCTACCTCGTCGGCTTCATCATCGTCGCCGTCACCGGCGCGGCGTTGATGGTACAGCCGGTCGCCGGGCTCGCCTCGGGGGTCATCGCGCTCGCCCTCATCCAGGCCTGGGGCCGCAATGACGCCGACCATGCCCCGCTTTCCAGCGTCCTTGGCCTCACGTCTGCCAATCCGGGCCACGTCCCCTCCAAGGTCCTGTGGCTGACACTCGGCGTCGTGCCCGCACTTGCGGTCTGTGCCGCGGCGACCTGGGTCTTCGAGGTCCTCAACCAGACGCTCATCGGCGCCCCACCGGAGACCCAGTCGAGCATCAAGCAGCTGCTCGCGAGCGGCGACGACCTCGCCCTCGTCATGCTCGCCGTCAGCGCGGTCGTCATTGCGCCCCTGGTCGAAGAGATCGTCTTTCGTGGTTTTCTCTATCGCAACCTGCGCGACGGAGTTGGCAAGGGTCTGGCCCTGGTCATCTCGGGCGTCGTCTTCTCGGCCGTCCATATGCACCCGACGCTGTTCCTGCCGCTCGCCGGCCTCGGCATCGGGCTCGCCCTCCTCTACGAGTGGACCGGCTCGCTGTGGGTGCCCATCCTCGCGCACATGGCCTTCAACCTGCTGACCCTCATCCGCATCGAGGCGATATGGCGGATCTGACCTATGGCGGGTTTGTGCTCGCCTCGAGCCAGAGCGGCTCACTGGCCATTGCCTGGGTATTGGACGGCGCCGAGAAGACGCCCGCCGAGCTGCATGTCTGGATCCTGCTCACCGACCCGCGTGAGCTCGACCCTGGGTCGCTTCACCCGGACCGCCTGCTGGCCGAGCTCATCCGTGTTCCGGTCGACCCGGCCAGCGGCAACGCCCTCTGTTATGTGCCGGTTGGTCGACCACTGGGTGTCCTGCTCATGGCCCGCGACGTCGAGGGTGGACTCATCGCGCCACCACCGCTGACGGTCACGAGCGGCCCGCCGCTCACTCGGCCCTCGCCGTATCGGTCGTCCCCTCCGCCCTCCGCCGAACCCTCTGGGCCATCCTCCGGAGGCCCGACGGGCCTGGCTGCGGCGCTGCGGGACCGACCTGCCGTTGGTATGCCCGCGCACGCGCCCTCGCCCACGCAAGCGCCCTCGCCCACGCAAGCGCCCGCGCCCGCGCAAACGCGCTCGACCACCACCAGCCGCCAGCGCATCCCACTCGTCTTCGCCCGACCCGGCTCGGGCGCTGCCGCGTTTGGCGCGGACCCAGCAAGCTCAGGCCCGCCTGCGTTCTCCGCCCTCAAAGACCGGGTCCAGGCGCTGACCGCGCTCGCCCCGCGCTCGCCCGCCTCGCCCCCATCCACCGCATCGAATGAACCTCTCGCGGGCTTCGGAATCCGCCAGCGTTGGACGCTGACGCGGCTCGCCTTCCCGCCGTCCACCGGTCACGAGCGCCGCCTCATCCTGCAGCCGACCTTCATCGGCAAGAGCGACCTCGCCGCCTGGCGCTTCGACCCGCCGTCCTTTTCCATCCCGATCCCCGACCTCTGCGACGGGCTCGTCGACGGCCTCTCCCCAGAGGACCAGACCATCTTCTACGCCGTCCTCGAACACTCCGACGACGGCTGGACAGCACTGGCCTTGACACCTTCGGCCCCGCCGTTTTCGGACATAGCGACCCCGCTCCTGCTCGGCGACCCGGCCGCACGCCTGGCTGCTTACGCCCGACCTGCCGGCTCCTCCGCCTTCGACGAGCTCTTCGGCCAGGCACGGGCCTCGCTCGCCAACGGGCTGCCTCACCTGGCCCACCTGCCTCACCCGCCCGACGCCCCTCACGTCGCCGCGGCGAACACCCAAGTCGAGCCTGCATGACCGACGTCCAGCCCGCCACGCCCGAGCTCGTCCTGCCACCGACGCGCCACCTCGGGACCGCGATCTCCGCCGGCGCCGCGACCGCCATCGTGCTGGCCTTCGCCATCGCCCTGCTCGTCGACCCGCTCGTCCCGGCCGCCGCCAAACCCGCTGTCGCCGCTCTGGGCCTGCTCTTCGCCGGCACACTCGCAGTCGTGACGTTCACCCTTGCCCGCGGTCACGGCGCGTTGTGGCTCGACCGCGCCGGCAAACGCCTTGGGCTTGGCGTCACGAGCCACCACGACGTCTGGTGGGTCCCGCTAGACCGCATCACCGGCATCCGAATGCTCGCGCTGCCAACCGCTGGCGCCACCATCGAGCGCTGGATGCTCACCCTCGACCTCGACGCCAAGAACGACGGGCTCCTCGCCATCGTCCTCGCCGAGAGCGATGCGCGTGGCTTCCTCGATGGCATCGGCCAACGCCTCGCCCGCCACCTCGGCCTGCGCTACACCGAGGGGCGCGATGATGCCCCCGCAGACTCGCCCGACCTGAGCCCCCACACCGCCCGCTACGCCGTCCACCGCGGCGCCGCCCTTCAAACCCTGCTGCTGGCCTTTGGCTCGAGCCTACTGGCCTTTGGCATCCTCGCCGTGACCCAGCTCGAGGCCGAGCCGGTCGTCGGCTTCATCTTCGCCCCGATCCTGATGGTCATGGGGACCGCCCTCATCCTCGTTTCGCTCGTCAAACGTTTCGCCGCCGAGTCGCTGGGCTTCGATGGCCGCTCATTCACCCACGCCTTCACCTTCCGCAAGTGGCGCTGGGGCGAGCGCACCATCAAGGCCCCGGCCCCTCGTTTCCGGATCCGGTTCCTCGGGCTTCGTGGCGCCATGCTCGAGCTCGTCGGCGACGATGGCACACTCGTGCTCGCAGCCGGAGTCACGGCGCGCTCGAAGCTCACGCTCGACGAGGTCGCGGCCCTCCCGAACCGCTTCCTGGCGCCCCCACGGACCAGCGCCAACCCGCCGAGCTGAATCGACTTTCGCACTTCCGCCCGACCACACCCCCGCCCAACCGGAGGACCGATCATGGCCAGGACCCCCTCGACGATGCTGCCGCTTGGCACCCGAGCCCCGGACTTCCGGCTCCCCGACACCGACGGCACCCTCATCGGCCTCGACGACTACCCCGACCACAAGGTCGTCCTGGTCATGTTCCTCTGCAACCACTGCCCCTTCGTGGTGCACATCCGCGACCGCCTGACGGAGCTCACGGCCGGCTGGATCGGACGCGGCGTGGGTGTCATCGCCATCAACAGCAACGACGCCGAGCGCTACCCCGACGACAGCCCCGCCCGCATGGCCGAATACAAGGCCCGCTTTGGCTTCCCCTACCCCTATCTCTTCGATGCAACTCAGGAAGTCGCACTCGCCTACCACGCCGCCTGCACGCCTGACTTCTTCCTCTTCGATGAGTCACGCCGCCTCGTCTATCGCGGCCAGCTCGACAAGAGCCGCCCGGGCAACGACATCCCCGTGACCGGCGTCGATCTCGAAGCGGCCATCACGGCCGCGCTCAACGGCTGGCCGCCGCTCGAACACCAGCACCCGAGCCTTGGCTGCAACATCAAGTGGCTCGACTCGAACCTCTTGAACTACATGCCGAACTATCCGCCGCGCTGAGGTCGCCCATGCCCACGCCCGCCCAGGCCGACGTCGCCGAGACCACATCCATGCTCCCCGACCTCGCCCGCCAGCTCTCGACCCACAGCGTCGACAACCAGGCCCCGCCGCTGGTCTACGACGCCTTCGCGACCGACCGGCCGCTCCAGGACGCGCTCGTTTCCTTTGGTCACGTCCCCGCCCCGGCCGCCCTGCCCCTGCTATCCACCTTCGGCCCGCGCGTCGGCGGCGAGATGATGGAGCTCGGCCGCCTCGCCAACGAAAACCGCCCCAAGCTCAAGACCTTCGACCGCTACGGCCACCGCATCGACGAGGTCGAATTCCACCCGAGCTACCATCGCCTCATGGAGCTCGCCTTCACCCACGAGCTGCCGAGCCACGGGTGGAACAACCCGACTTCGGCCGGCGCCCACGTCCGCCGCATGGCGCTGGCCTACCTCTTCAACCAGGCCGAGCAGGGCGCAGGCTGCCCACTCACGATGACCTATGCGTCCATCCCGACGCTGCGCCACCAGCCCGAGCTCGCAGAGGCCTGGCTCCCCAAGCTCTTGTCGCCCCACTACGACCCGCGCCCGCTGCCCATCGCCGAAAAGAAGGGCGCCACCATCGGCATGGGCATGACCGAGAAACAGGGCGGCTCCGACGTGCGCGCCAACACCACCCGCGCCACCGCCATCGGCGCCCGTGGCCCGGGTCAGCCCTACGCGCTCGTCGGCCACAAGTGGTTCTTCTCGGCCCCGATGTGCGACGCCTGGCTCGTCCTCGCCTACGCGGACGCCGGTATTGCCTGTTTCCTGATGCCGAAATTCCTGCCAACTGGTGAACGAAACCCGATTCATATCCAGCGCTTGAAGGACAAGCTCGGCGACTGGAGCAACGCGTCGTCCGAGGTCGAGCTGCGCGGCGCCTTCGCCTGGATGGTCGGCGAAGAGGGCCGCGGCGTCGCCAACATCCTCGAGATGGTGGCGCTCACCCGCCAGGACTGCATGATCGGATCGGCCGGCCTCATGCGCCAGGCGCTCGTCCAGGCTCTACACCACGCCCACCACCGCAAGGCTTTTGGCCGCCGCCTCATCGAACAGCCGCTCATGAAGAACGTGCTCGCCGACCTGGCGCTCGAATCCGAAGCCCACCTCGTGCTTACGGCCCGTGTCGCCCGCGCCGTCGACGCGACGTTCTCCACAGCGCCGATCCCCGGCGTCGACACTGCACACGAACGCGCCCTGTCGCGCATCGCCACCGCCATCGGCAAGTACTGGGTCTGCAAACGCGCCCCAGCCTTCGTCAACGAAGCGCAGGAGTGCCTCGGCGGCGCCGGCTACGTGGAAGAAACCAACCTGCCGCGCCTCTATCGCCAGGCCCCGCTGAACTCGATCTGGGAGGGCAGCGGTAATATCCAATGTCTCGATGTGTTGCGCGCCCTTGCTCGTGAACCCGCCACCCGCGACGCCCTCTTCACCGAGCTCGAACGCGCCCGCGGCGCCTCTTCGTTGCTCGACGCCGAGCTCGACCGGCTGCCGCGCCTCCTCGATGACGCTGCGACCCTCGAGGTCCGCGCCCGCCGGGTCGTCGAGCGCTTCGCCGTGGCACTCCAGGCCTCGCTGCTGACCCAGGCCTCGCCCACCATCGCCGAGACCTTCATCCGGTCCAGGCTCTCGGCCGACCCCGCCGACCGGTTCCAGGCCTTTGGCACACTGCCCGCCGACGCCCCGCTCGACGCGCTGACGGCCCGCGCCTGGCCCGCCTGAGTCGCCTACGTGTGCCACCTGGCCCGGGCTCCGGGGTTCGAAACCCGGAACAATTCCGCGTCCGCTTGTACACACACTCCCAACGCGCGATGCCGTCCGCATGAACGTGCCCCCGCCCACGCCGCTTCGTCGCGCCCTCCCCTTCGCCGCCATGATGACGCTCGGGGCTTGCGCGGAGAGCCCGCCCCCACCCATCACGACCGGCACGGCGCCCCCATCGACCATCGGCGCACCCGTGGTCTACGGCGAGGACGACCGCCTCGAATGGTACGAGCTCGAGGACTCAGCGTTGCGCGACCAGTCCCGGGACACCGCAGCGGCGCTCGTAGGCTGGGGCGACGTTCGAATCGAAGCCGACGGCGCGGTCAGCCTGCCCGCGACCCCGACGCTGCACGACGCCTATACGCTGTGCGCCGACCAGCGTTTTCGTGACCAGCCGACCGCCAGCTTCTGCTCGGGCACACTCATCGACGACGACCTCGTGCTGACCGCGGGCCACTGCATCCGCACGGTCGAATCCTGCTCCAGTAACGCCTTTGTTTTCGATTACCTGTACGAAGCCGACGGCCAGCTCGCCGCGCTCGACACCGACTCCGTCTATCGCTGCGTGGCGCTATTGGTGGCTCAAGGCCGAGAGCTCCCCGACGAGCTCGACCTCGCCATCGTCCAGCTCGATCGCCCCGTGGTCAACCGCCGCCCGGCCACCGTCTCGCGCCGCAACATCGTCGGGGACGACGACGCGCTCATCCTCCAGGGCTTCCCCAACGGCCTGCCGCTCAAGGTCTCGACCGGCAACGTCCGTATCCCCCGCACCGACGGCGACTTCTTCACCGCGTCGATCGACGCCTTCCACGGCGACTCGGGCGCAGGTGTACGCGACGCCTCGATGGAGGTCATCGGCGTCCTCACGGACGGCGCCGACGACTACACGTCCGCGGGCTCGTGCGCCGAGGTCAGCGTCCTCCCCGAAGACGAGGCCATCGAGAGCGTCATGTTCGCGCACCACGCCGTCGAAGCCCTATGCAACAAAGGCTTTCCCAGCCGCGCCCTGTGTCAGATCGAACCCAAGTGCGGCGACACGTTTTGCACCTCGGACGAGAGCCCCGAGACGTGCCCGGATGACTGCACGGGCCTCTTCGCCGTGCCTGATGCCTGGACCTGCAACCACGGCTGGTACGCGGCCGGCGACGACTGTGACT
This sequence comes from uncultured Myxococcia bacterium, assembly GCA_942493285.1. Taxonomy (GTDB): domain Bacteria; phylum Myxococcota_A; class UBA9042; order PHBI01; family PHBI01; genus WYBB01. The sequence goes on along the minus strand of OW818691.1, from coordinate 621,337 downwards.
GCGCCTGCGGCGCCTACGACCCCGACTGCGACAACCCGGCGCTGGACACCACCAATTGCGGCCTGGGTGGCCGCTGCCAACCCGACGGCACCTGCGACATCCCCATCCCAGAAGCCTGGACCTGCCAGCCGAGCCGCTTCAACAACGGCCAGCAATGCGACTGCGACTGCGGTGTCTACGACCCCGATTGCGACAACCCGAATGCACGCGTCGTCAACTGCGCCCAGGATGCCACCTGCCAAAGCGATGGCACCTGCACGGCCAGCATCCCCGACGAGTGGACCTGCCGCTCACGTTATTACGGCACCGACGACGGCTGCGACTGCAACTGCGGCGCCTTCGACCCGGACTGCGCCAACCCGGACGCGGCCGTCTACAACTGCAGCCCGGAGAGCACGTGCCTGCCCGACGGGAGCTGCGAAATCCCGGTGCCAACGACCTGGCTCTGCGCCCCTGAACACTACGCCGCCAACGATGGCTGCGACTGTCGGTGTGGCATGCTCGACCCCGACTGCGGTCCAGGCGTCGAGGTCAACAACTGCCCGAGCGGCGAGGTCTGCAACGCCGAAGGCCTCTGCGACGACGCCCCACCTGAGCCTGTCGAGCCCGACCCCCAGCCCGAGCCTATGCCCGAGGTTGTCGAGCCGGGCCCCGAGCCCGAGCCCGAGCCCAGCCCCGAGGTCGTGGAAGACGAGGCCGACACCAAGACCGTCGAAGCCGATGGCATCGCCGCGCGTGTGACTGGCGGGGGTTGTGACGCAGGTGGTGGCGGTCTCGCGCCGTTCCTGATAGGCGTCCTCGCCCTCGGACTCTCGCTGCCGAGACGCCGCGCCAAAGCATGATCATCTCGAAAATCAAGGTACTCTCACCCCACCCTCTCGAGGCCCTGCTCCAGCTCGACAGAGCCCGCAAGGACGGCCTCAATGGGCCTGATGGGACTGTTGGGCCTGATGGGGTCGATATCGTCGATGTCGTCGTCATGCCCGCCGACCTCCGGCTCGACACGACCCTGAAAGCGCCCGACGGCGACGCCCTCGAGGTCGACCACCCGGACGACCAGGCTCTCCAGGAGTTCATCGACGCACTCGCCTACGAGCGGCTCGAAGAGCGTCGCGAACCTCTGCGGGTCATCGGCCCTGCGAGTGCTGGGCTCGCAACCGGACCCGGCGACATCGCGCTCGTGGCTGCGATCGGCTCGGCCTTTGGCCCTCTGGTTCAACGCCTTGGCGACGCTCTGTCGGTCGCTATCGACCTCGGGCTCTGCTGGGATGTCTCCGCGGGTGAGCTGCTCGCCCAACTCGCGACCCAAAGCACCGCGACGCGCTTCGCCCTCGTCTTGCCGTACGCGCCACCGGGCGCCCCTGAAGACATGCCCCGCCCCCTCTGGTCGGGCCTCGCCGATGGGCTCGCGGCCCTTGCTGGGCGACCGGTCTTCGCAGTCGCCAGAGGCTCACAAAAAGTCGCGCTCGAAACGCACGGCGCCCTGGTCGTGCCCGACCTCGACGCGCTCGTCGACGCCCTGTGCTCACCCGTCATCGCCAGCGGGCCGCGGGTCGCCCTCGTCTCGTCGCTCGATGGGGGCGCTCGTTTCTTCGAGGCAGCCTTGCTCGACGCGGGCCTGCAACTCGCGACCCCGTCGGAACAAACGCTCACGGCCCTGAAGAGTGAGCTGCCGCGGTTCACACGCCTGGGCGGGCACCTCCAGATCCCGAAGCCCACCGCCCGCCACCTGGCGCTCGCCCGCGAACACCTCACGGCCGACCCTGGCGTCGACACCCTGTGGGTGACCGTCGGCGACGCCATGGACCCATTCCAGCGCGCCTCACTGCTCGCCGTGCGCGCCCGCTCCAGCGGCCTCTCCAACACGTCACAGCCGCTCGTCGAGCCGGCCGCCGAGAGCCCACGCACCCACGCCCACCTGATGGCGCTGCGCCTCATGAAGCGCACCACCTTGGGCCGCGACGACGTCACAGCCCTACTCGGACGCGACGTCACCACCGCCCCCGCCATCGCCGCGACGAGCCTTGGCGCCGCTCGTGCGGCTTCGAAAACACTCGGCTTTCCCGTCCGCCTGGCACCCGGCGAGGTGACCGCTATCGCAGACGACGCAGCACTCGTCGCCGCCTGGGAATCGCTCCTCTCGTCGCTTTCGTCGGGTTCATCCGGAGACCAGGCGGATGCCCCACGCGGCCGCCACGCGCCCGACCCGTGGCAGACCCGCCTCGTCCTACCGGGCGGCCCGACGACGCGCCTCACCTACCGGCGCGAGCCACTGCCGACCCTCTGCGGGCCCGACCTGGCACTCCCGCTGCCCGGCCGTGAGCGCGACCTCACGCGCCTGCCCAACTCGCGAGCGCTGATCGCCGCGCTCAGCACAATCGCGGTGCACCACCCTGAGGTCGACGAGCTCGTCCTCGAGCTCGACATCGACGGCCGCCTCATCGATGGCGCCGGCAAGCTCGTGCCCCTGCGGCTGCCGACCTGAAAAGAAAAAGCCAACCTCGCGGCTGGCTTCGTCCTCGGTCCTCATTCGCCCCATTCAAGGGACGTCTGGCCGGGGACACCCCGCCGCAGCGGGATGCCCCTGACTAGAGGCTCAATACGTCACTTGGCGGGTTGCGCCTCGTACAAGCGGTTCTTGATGTCGATGAACGACACCCGCTCGACGATCGCGAGCAACAGGTCGAGCTGCAGCCCACCTGGCACCGCGAGCTTCGTCACGTCGGTACCGGTCGAGAAGTCGAGCGCGTTCACGAGCACCGAGTCGATGTCGTCCCTGACAAACCGGTCGCCGAGCGCCTCGGCGAGACCGAAGTCGACGGGCTTGGGGACCACGAAGCTGCCATCGGCCGGGACGCCGTAGAAGGTCCAGTGGGTGCCGCGTTTGCCCTTGACGAGGACCCGCATCGTATCGGCAGCGGCGAGCGCCTCGACCTTGATGGTGCGGGTCTCGAAGTTCGAGCCGATGTCCTCGGGGAAGCCGAGGAAGGTCGACAAGGCGAGGTCGAGGACCGGCTTGTCGCCCGCATTCCACCGCACCAGCGTGGCCGATCCGGCCGACGGGCGCGGGTCACCACCACCCGCCGGGATCGACGCCGCGACGGCCGCGATCGAATAGCGTGTGTGCGGGCCCTGCAGCCCCGAGTGCAACGGCGCGAACGGCAGAGCGAAGGCGTCCTTGGCGGGCGTGCGCTCGTCCGCGTCGGCGAAGCCGTCCGGGGCATTCGTCTCTTTGTTGGAGGTGTCGGCGCCGCCGTTGAGGCCAAGCGGAACCATGAAGCCATCGACCGTCTGCGCGCCCGAGAGCAAAAACAGGCCGTCGGCCCAGTACTCGGTCGCCGGCTCACCGAGCTCACCCAGCGACGGCAGCTCAGGGATGTCGAGGCGGGTGCCAAAACCCATCGGCGTGGTCAGCTTCTGGTTGAAGGTCACGACCTCACCCGGCTGCTCGAGCTCGGTCACTTCGACGCCGCTCGCATAGCCCGACCAGAAGTTGCGGAAGAGCGGGAAGACAGCGCCGACGATCTGCGTGAAGTCGAGGTCACCACCGGCGATCGCGTCGACGATAGCCCCGGAGTATTCAGCGATCTCATTGAGATCCAGGCGACCGCCGATTGACCAGAGGCGATGGCGACCCATAGGCGCCGCGAGCACGTAGCTCGGAATGGCCGGGCCTGCGAGGTTGAAGACGACGCCGCCCGGGATGGTGAGCGGCTCGGTCTTGTCGATACGCGGGATGTTCGAGTCGGGGTGGACGAACCGCTTCACGTCCGAGCCGAGGAGCACCGGCAGGCTGAAGTCGAAGAGCGCGCTCGAGAGCGCAGTCGACGTCAGGACCAGGTCGAGCGCACCCTCGTAGCGGTAGCTCGACATGTCGGGTGTACCCGAGATGATGCCGACGTTGCGCATCTGGCTCTCGGGGACGAACTCGTTGTCCTGGTTGGCCTCGAGGCGTCCGTAAAGCGTGCGGGGCACGGGCAGGTAACGGACACTGCCGGTCTCGAGCGCGAGCCAGCTGACCCAGTCGTTCTCTTCCGACAGGACATGGACGTCGAAGGGTCCGACCAGCGTCAGGTTGCCCGTGTAGACACGGATGATGCCGTCGGCCGGGAGGTCGTCGGTGATGTGCGCGCCGTTCTTGTCGACGATGATGTACGAGCCGACGAGCGGCTCCCAGGTGAGCTCGGTACGCACGATGACGGTGAGCTGGTCGACCGGATTCGGGACGACGTTCTCGAGCACGATGGTCGAGGTCTCGGTCCCGAGCGTCGCCGTGATCGTGACCGGGCCGGCCGTCTCACCCGCGGTCACGAGCCCGCTGGCCGACACCGTCGCGACGTCCGCGTCGCTGGTCGTGAACACGGCGGTCACCGGGCGGACGATGTCGAGGTCCTCGGGGTCGAAAGCCTCGATGTGGAGTTGGTAGGACGCGCCGGGCGTGAGCACCGTCTGACGGTCGAGGATGCGGACCGAAAGACCTGTGGTCACGCTCGCTTCGAGGCAACGCCCGCCAGCGCAGACCTCGCCGTTTGCGCACTCGGAGTCGACCGCGCACAGCCAGGTGTAGCAGCTGCCAGCAGGCATCGGCGCCGAGGTCCCGATGGCCCCGCCCGCGGCGTTGCAGCGGCAGTCGAAGCGGTTGTCCGCGCACTGGTTGAGCTCGAAGCCCTTGACCGCGCAGTCGTCGTCGACCTCGCAGCGGAAGACAGCCTCACAGCAACCGGCCACGCAGTTCCACTCGCTCTTCGGGTCAGGGCAGAGGCTCTTGTCGTTGTTGCCGAACGCGTTGAGGCAAGCGAACTCGCAGACGTTCGTCTCGGCGGCGTCGGGGGACGTGTCCTCGGAGACATCCGCGTCACCCGCATCGGGGTCTGGCGTGGTGTCGGGGGTGGTGTCGGTCGCGGTGTCCGCGGTGGTGTCGGGATCGTCGCCGCAGGCCAGGAGACCGAGCGCCGTCGCGGCGAGGAGGGGAAGCAGAACCTTGGACATCGCAGCACCTTTCACTGGAACGGCAGAAGTGACCGTGCCTGACGGCAGGACGGGCCGCCTGAGCGACGACCCCATCTGCTTCGAGGCGGTAGAACGACCGCATCCGCAGAGGACGCGGCACTATAGAGATGCACCCCTTGGACTTCAACGGCGATGTGACGGGCCGGAACGCCAGCCGAACCGAAGGGCGAGCTCAGCGGGCGGCAGCACCGACCACCGTGGCGCGCGGGTCGACCGGCTCGCTCGGCCACAGCGCCATCGCCGCGAGCCCAGACACGACACCGACGACACCGATGGCCAGGCCGGCTTGTTGCGCTGACTGGCCGACCTCGCGGTCCGCCAGCGGGTTGAGCCCGACCCCGACGCCGACCGACACGCCGATGACGGCCAGCACGGTCAACACCTTGGCCGCCGTGAGCTCGGTCTCGTAACGCTCGATGCCGGAGACGACCTGCATCACCTCGAGCCGACCCTCGTAGTCGGTCGTCGGCTCCCACATGATGGGCACCAGCGGTACGATTCGGGCGACCGTCGGGCCGTCTTGCATCCGCAGCTCCGTCGCCGGCAGAAGCCCCGAGCGCTTCTGTCGCAGGAGGCTGATGGCCGACTCGTCCGCCTTACGTTCGGCTGCCCGCCGCTCGGCCTCGGCTTTGGCCCGCGCCTGGCGCTCGGCCTCGAGCTTCTGAGCGAGCTTGTCGCGCTCCTTGTCGCCCTTCATCTCGTTGATGAAGCTCATGATTTCGCTGCGATACTTTGAGACTTCTTCGCGATCGAGAATCGCCTCGAACTCGGCGATGGATTCGTCGAGGCGGTCGAGGCTCTTCAACGACTTCGCGCGGAAGTAGCGGATCTTCGGGTGGTCGGTCTCTACCAGCGCCGCCTCGAACAGGCTGAGTGCTGCCACGTGGTCGTTCTTCTGCTGCAGCGCGATGCCCCGGTCGGTCAGCTGGCGGGCCAGCATCGGGTCGCCGACGGCAAAAGCGACGCCGGGCATTGCTGCGAATGGCACGATGGCGGCGAGCAGGACGGCGAGGAAGCGCGCACCGAGCCGGCTGGCTCCTCCGGTCGCGCTGCGGCCGATCATGCGTTGCGATGCTGAAGGCACGTCGACCTCACAGGTCTTTGAAGGGGTCGTGACCGGGCGGACGGGCGCCGCGTTTACGCTCGAGGTCGTGGTGGACGACGAGCGTCTGACCCGCGAGGTCAGGGCCGATCGGCAACACCACCGCGCGATCCTCGAAGCGGTCCTTTCGCAGCACGATGGCGAGCTCGCTCGAAGCGGCAACATCAAAGCTCAAGGTGACCGGGGTCGTGCCCTTCTCCACGCCGGCGACCAGCACTATCGCGCCCGGCGGCTGCGTCGTGAGCATGACACCCACCTTCTTCTCGACCACCTCTGCTGTGTCGGAAGGTCCAGGCGCGGTCGCTGAAGGTGGAGGGGCGAAACCGACTGCAGCCACATCGGCTGGGACGGTCGTGGCGTCGGTCGGGGACGCGCTGGCGCCTGCCATGTTCGCCGCCGCATCGGCCGGGGCATCATTTGTGTCCAAAGTATCGGGCGCTGCTGGCGGATCGGTCTGCGACGGCGCATTGGCCACGGTCGGGCCAGCGTCTGCCAAGGCAGGCTTCGTCGGCGCGGCGGCCAGGACCGGTCCCACACGTTCGGGCCGCTCGGTCTCGATCGGTGTTGCGGAGGCCGCGCTGGGCGCGAGCGCGAGGTCGTCAGGCCGCGACGTGGCAAAGGCCGCGATGGCCAACACGCCACCGACGCTGAGTGCGGCAAGCGGCCCCCACAGGGACTTCGTTTTCGAGCCCGAGGCGCGCGGCGGGATCTCGAGGCGTGGTTGGGTATCGGCCGGGACCGCGTCGACCGAGATCGCGATGTGTTCGCCCTGCGTCGGCAGGTCATGTGGATCATGGACGGGGGTCGGCGTGACCTCGCTCCAGCGGCGTACCGGCTTGAGCTCGCAGTCGCGAAGGGCCGTCAGCAACTCCTTGGCGGACTGCGGACGCGAAGATGGGTCTTTCGACAGGCACCGCATCACGAGATCGGCGAACTCGCGTGGGACGGCCACGCCGACCATCTTGTCGAGCGGCATGGGGCGAGTCAGGCGATGGGCGACGACGATGTCGTGCGCGTCACCCGCAAACGGCCGACGCCCGGCGGCCATCTCGTAAAGGATGACACCCAACGAGTAGACGTCGCTACGCGCGTCGACGTCGAGGTTCAAGCGCTCGCGATCGCTGCGCATATACGTCTGCTCGGGGCTCATATAGGGCGGGGTGCCAAGCACCATCCGCGCCCCGGTGAGCTCGACGTCACGACGGTCCTCGTCTGGCGTCTTGAGCGAAGCGATGCCGAAGTCGAGAACCTTGACGAGCTCTTCGAGGCTCGAGCGCTCGACGAGCATGATGTTCTGTGGCTTCAGGTCACGATGCACGATGCCAGCGGCGTGAATCGCGTGAAGGGCGCGGGTGATCTGCGTCGCCACTCGGTGCACGAAGAGCCAGGGCAGCGGCTCGCCGTTCAAATAGTCCTTGAGCGGAGTGCCTTTGACGAGCTCCATCACGTAGTAGAGCCCGAGCTTCGGATCCTCGCCGATGTCGAAGACCGACACGACGTTCTCGTGTGAGACGCGGCACGCGGCCTCGAGCTCCCGGCGGAAACGTGCACGCACGGTTGGGTTCTCAGCGTGCTGCGGGTGCAGGATCTTCACCGCGACCCGGCGCGGCATGCGCTCGTCGTCGGCCATGAACACGGAGCCGAAGCTCCCGGTGCTCAGCGGGGCTGACAAGAGCTTGTAGCGTCCTCCAAGGTGCATCGGTCCGACGTTTCCTTTCCGTTGATCCCGGCTCGCCGTTCAGCCGACCGGGTCCGCGCGACACCTGAACCCCTCGGGTCTCGCGCGACATCCCAGTCGACGGCCACGATGGTTACACGACACACCCTGCGGGTGTCTTGTTTCATCTGCCATCATAGGAACAACGGGGCGACCAGGGATAACCCGTGGCCTTGGAACTGCGCCCCCCATGTAACTTTGACCCCGTCGTATTAGTTGTCGGGGACCGCACAAAGTACGTCGTACTCGATTTCGATCTCTTCGTCGAACTGCGGGTAGCAGGGCCCGTCCTCGTCCACGACGACCGCGCCGGTCGCATAGTTGTACGACCAGCCCGAAGTGCAGGTCTCGCCGCGAACCCGGACGGTCATCGTCGTGGGGTCCGGAGGCAGCGTCGGGTAGAATCGATCCTTCAGGCCGAAGGTGCGGCGCGCGACCTGCTCGAACTCGAGGCCGAAGTCCGGCGCGCAGATGCTGATGACCGCACCGCCGAGTGCGTCGCTCGCCTGCAGATAGCGCTGCCCGGGGGTGCCAAAGCCGGCGAGGCATCCGGCCGGTGTCACGATCACCGAGTGGACGACCACGCCGACGCCGCTGTTGGGCTTCTTCAGGTCCGCGAAACGATCCACGTACCAACCGACGGTCTGAGGGCTCGAGTCCTCCTCATCCGAGATGATGATGATGACGAGCTCCGCGTCTTCGCGCAGGAAGCCGTAGTTGCGGCCGCTACACTGGTCATCCACACAGATGAGCGGGATACCTTCGCCGTCATCGCGCGGGCACTGGCCAGGCACGTTGTCCTGGCAGGGGATGTCGGTGCGGACAGCGCGGTTGTAGAGCGCCAGATAGGCGGTCTCGAGGCCCGCCTCGATGTAGTGGCCCGCCGTCCCGACGAGCAGGTTCTCGGCAAAGGCCACGGTGCTCGTCGAGTTGTCGGCGTAGCGGGGGAAACCCTTGAAGTTGCCGCGGACGAGGATGGTGTCGGTGGTCGTGATGCCGACGTGATAGTCCTGGCCCCAGCTGGTCGCGATCTCGAGGACCTGCGGCAGCTCCTGGCGGAGTCGCTCCTGATCGTCGCCCATCGAGAAGCTGTCGTCGACGACGAAGAGGACGTCGACCTTGGGGGCCGGGACCTGCAGGAACGTATCGGTGTTGCGGGTGGCGTCGGTGCCCTTGCCGGAGAGCGCGACGTCGACCGCCGGCAAGTTATTGGAATCATTTTCGATTCTCAGGGTGCACTCGACCGGCAGCGGAACGTCCGGAGCGTATTGCACCGTGTAATAGATGGCTGAGAAGCCGGCCACGGTCGCGGGCACGGGCGGCCCGTCGACGCGCACCGCACCGCCGCATCCGACGGCTTCGACACGCGTGACCGTGGCGTCGATCGGGCCGTCAGCGCGAACGCGGACCTCTCGGACCTCGGAGGCGCAGTCGGTGCGCACGATGCCGAAGTCGACGATACGCGGGTCGACCGAGACGAGTGGCACGGCCGACTCGGCGCGCAGGTTCACGCCGCGGCCCACGCCGCCTGGCGGGGCCACAAAGCGGATGGCGTTGGAGTTCGGGTCGAAGAGCAGGACCGCAAGCCGCGCGTAGTAGCTGTCGCGGCCGAGCGTCGACAGGATGTCGGGCGCGGTGAACTCGAACTCGAATGAGAGCTGGTCGCCGGGTCCGAGGATCGTGCGTGGGCCTGGGCTCGACACGAGGGTGAAGGGATTGAAGGCGAAGCGGTCGTCACACGTGAACTGGGTCCCGACGCCGAACGCGGTCGCGAGGCAGGCGTCGAACTCGTGCTCGCGGTATTCGCAGTTGCCCGAGCCGGTGTTCATGATGACGAGCTTGCCGCGGCCTTTCTCGCCCGGGCGGTAGGCACCCATCGCCAGCAGATCGGGGACGAAGGCGGCCTCACAGGTGGGGCGCTGGGCGCGGCCCGCGGTGACGTCGAGCGGGTAGGTCGGGACGACCGGGTCCGTCGTGTTGAGGAAGAACTTGGCGAATTCCTGCCCGTCGGCGCCGCCATCGTTGGTGAAGGTCAGCTCGAGCTCGACGCTCTCGCCTGAGTTGATGGTCTTTGGCAGGACGTCGGGGTTGGCGAAGGCGAACTCGTCGGTGGTGGGGTCGACGAGGCGGGCCGCGGTGATGTCGATGGGACCCGACCCGATGTTGACGACGACGACTGAACGCTTGGCCGTGAAGCCCTCGGCAACAAAGGCGAAATCGACGACCGACTCCGGAATGACCACGATCGACGGGTCGCCTGCAGCGCCGTAGATGGGGACGAGATAGGGGTCACGTGCCGCATCGGACGACACGAAGCGGATGCTGGCGAGCGGGTTCTCGGTCATTGGGATCGCGTCGACCGGGGAGAAGACGACGCCCATCTGGATGGACTGGCCGGGGCGCAGGGTGAAGGGGCCGCCGGGACGGTTCGTGAGGGTCAAAACGCCCGGCGCGTCTTCCAGCGCGATGCTCGATACGTCGAGGTCGGTGTTGCCATCGTTGCGGATGGTGAGCTCACGAGCGGCGATCTCGCGCGGGCGCGTCCAACCGAGCTGAACGAGGCTCGGGATGACGGTGAGGACCGGGGTCTCCTCCTCGCCCTTCACCGGCACGACGAGCGACACGTCTTCGCGGTCGGTGAGGATGGTGATGTCGGCGGTGTCTTTGTTGCGGCCGGTGGGCGAGTAACGCACCGCGACAGTGGTCTCACCCCCGACCGGAACAATCGCGCCCGAAGGAATGATGACCTCGAAATCATTGGCGTCGCGCCCCTCGGCAGTGAAGCCGGTGAGGCTCGCTGGAGCAGTGCCGCCATTGACGATACGCAGGTTGAGGGTGACCGGGGCCGCGGCCTGGACGATGTCGAAGTCGAGGACCTGAGGGATTGCGACGAGGCGGGCGCGCTGGCCGGGCGTGGAGATGCTGACCCGGCTCTCGCGGTTGCCGATGATGTTGTGGCCGATGACCAGCGTACCGAAGTCGGGGGCGTCGTTATTGGACGCGTATACGATCTGGATGCGCGCGACCTCGCCCGGAGCGAGGGTGTCTTTCTCGATGATACCGATCGACAGGTCGGGCGAGTCGGTCTCGAGCCGGATGGGGGACAGCCGGATGGTGCCGCCAGTGCCGATGTGCCGGATCTCCACGTTGAGGCGGGCTTCGTCGCCGCGGGGGACGTCGGAGAAGGCGAGCACGGTCGGTGAGACGAAGACCTGTGCCTCGGTCCCGAGCGAGATGCCGGATTCACCGTCCGAACAGGCCGCGCCGAACAGAGCGAGGCCGAGCGTGAGCGCCGCTGCGAGGGTGGAGCGACTGGCGCGACATTCGCTGCGGGGGCTGGGTGAGTACGAGCGCGAGGGGCGCATCGGCGTGTCTCCTTGGGACGTGGCGACCACTTGAGGCGGTTCGGGTCGACCCGCGACTCTACGTAAATCGGGGCGCGGGATAGCACCTCCATTGAACGCATCCAATGATGAACAGCGCCGTTTCGACAAACGAACGTGAGCAACTCACGCAACCCCCTGAAAACAATTGAATTGCGACGCTTGACGAGCTCCGACGGCCGATATCCGGGGCGGCTTTTGTTGTCGCCGCGGGTCTTGCGTGCCAAACGAACGGCGAACGTGGCGCCTACCACCCGCAAGGCCTCCAGGCCCGATGAAGACCCACCGACCGCTTCCGAGGCAGTGCCCGTAGGCCCACCGATGTCAGACCCGACGAGCCATCTGGTCGCGCGAGTCGCCGCCATGCTGCGCGGCCCGTGCGGCGTCGCGGATGGCACCCCACTCGTGCTGGCAGTCAGCGGCGGAGCCGACTCGGTGGCGCTTGCCGAGCTGGTCTTTGCGGCCAGGGCGTGGCCCATCGAGGCCGTCGTCTTCGTCGACCACGGGTTGCGCGACGTGGCCGCCGAGCGCGAGGCGGCGCGACTCGCCGCGGGCCGGCTCGGGCGGCCGTTGCACGAGGTGCGGCTGACACTCGTCGACGGCCCCGACCTGCAGTCGCGCGCGCGGCTCGAGCGGTACCGGGCCCTGCTGGCAGTTGCGGGGCCGCACACGCTGGTCGCGACCGGGCACACCCGCACCGACCAGGCCGAGTCGGTGCTGATGCGGGTCGTACGAGGCACTGGGGTGGCAGGGCTTGGTGCCTTGTTTCCGAGGCATGGTCGCATCGTGCGGCCGCTGCTGGATGTGGGGCGTGACGAGACCCAGGCACTGGGGCTCCCGTTTGTGTCCGACCCCAGCAACGAGAGCGATCGTTTCACCCGCAACAGGGTGCGAAGGCATCTGCTGCCACACCTGCGGCTGGAGAATCCACGGGTCGAAGAAGCTCTCGCGGCACTTTCGAAGGCCGCCCGAGGCACCCACGAGCTCGTGAGGACGCTGCTCGCGCGGGTGGACCAGCTCGACGGATTCGATGCCACGGGGCTCTCGGCCGAGGCAGCAGAGGCCTATGCGCACCACCTTGCCCATGCGGCGGGGGCTTCGGCCTCACGAGCCGCGATCGAGGACTGGGCGAAAGCGCTCCGACACGGCGAGCCGAACCTGGTTTCGCTCGGCGATGGGCTCGTGGGGCGTTCCAACCGTGGGCGCGGACACGTGGAATCAGCAGATGACCCGCGGAGACACGTTGTCCTGGCGGGTCCGGGTAACTACTCGTGTGCGGGCATGCGACTCGCGCTCACAAGCTCTGACACGCGACCGGAAGACATGGACCAGCTCGTCCTCGCGGGCGACGCCCTTGTCTGGCCGCTCACGCTGCGTCCGCTCCCGGGGGTGCGGGCGCGTGGTCGTGACTTGTCCGGCGATGAGGGTCCCGGTGGGGCACCGGCACTGGAGCTTCGTGATGCCACGGGGCGGACGCTCGGTCGTGGCGCGCCGGGCACACGCTGGCTGTCGCGATCGCCACCGGATGCCGGGAACCCGCACGTAACTCATTGGATCGCGGCGAGGTTCCAGACTTCGTCAGGGGTCCTGCAGTCCGATGTTGTGGCTACCGCGAGAGGTCCGCTACCTTCGGAAGATGCGCCGGAAGCCGGGCGCGCGACGGTCCAGACCTCGGCCTGGACGAATTCGCGCTCCAGACCGGACACATTGGACACCACACACACCTCGCCAGACACGGGTCCACCCGGTCTCTCGAGGTCTCCAGAGACACCCGAGAACGGCAAGGGATTGCCGGAAGCGGGTTGTGCGCCTATTGAAACGGGTGACATCGAGCCGCACGAGCGGTCGGGAAGGTAGAGTTGAAGAACAACAAGTCGCTCAGGACCGTGGCCCTCTGGGTCTTTTTGATCGTGATTTTCATCGCGATCTACCAGTCCGTCTCGCGTACCGGCACCGGAAAGACCGAGAAGTTCTCGGATTTCATCGCAAACGCCCTGCCACCCGCCTACACATCGACCGGCACCAACGCGCCGATGGGCGCAGTCGCGGTCGTCACCCCAGAGCGCGGCGACTCGTTCATCGAGTACTCCGTGCTCCGCAAGTCCGACGGCGCGACCACGGCCGAAGAGCTCGCGAAGTCCTGGAAGAATCGCTGGACCCGAGGCGACATCAAGATGCCGCTCGGTGTCTCGGATGGTGGCCAATCGATCTACAACGCGCTCGCCGACCGCGGCGTGAGCGTCAGCTTCCGCGACGCTCCTGCGGGTTATGCGCCCAAGGGCGACGAGGAGCAGTTCTCGAACTTCGTCAATGAAGTCATCTCGATCCGACCGCGCACGAACATCACGCAGATCGTTGTGCACGGCAAAGAGATCACGGGCACCTACGCCAATGGCCGCGGCAATTTCGTGACCGTGGGCGACATCAGCCCCTACCGACAGGCGCTCGTCGCGCGCGGCATCACCGTCATCGAGGAGCCGGACGGCGAGGGCTCCGTCTGGTTGTCGATCCTCGGCACCATGCTGCCCATGATCTTCATCTTCGTCCTGGTGTTCTTGTTCCTTCGTCAGATGCAGGCCGGCGGCGGCAAGGCGATGAGCTTTGGCAAGAGCAAGGCGCGTCTGCTGCACGAGTCGGCCAACAAGGTGACCTTCAAGGACATCGCGGGCATCGACGAGGCCAAGGAAGAGCTGCAGGAGATCATCTCTTTCCTGAAGGATCCCAAGAAGTTCACGCGCCTCGGCGGCCGTATCCCCAAGGGTGTTCTCCTGATGGGCCCTCCGGGCACCGGCAAGACGCTGCTCGCCAAGGGTGTCGCCGGCGAGGCCGGGGTGCCCTTCTTCTCCATCTCGGGCTCGGACTTCGTCGAGATGTTCGTCGGCGTCGGCGCGAGCCGCGTGCGTGACCTCTTCGAGCAGGGCAAGAAGAACGCCCCGTGCATCATCTTCATCGATGAGATCGACGCCGTCGGTCGCCATCGTGGGGCCGGGCTCGGCGGTGGTCACGACGAGCGTGAGCAGACCTTGAACCAGCTGCTCGTCGAGATGGACGGCTTCGAGAGCAATGACGGCGTCATCCTCGTCGCGGCGACCAATCGCCCCGACGTGCTCGACCCTGCCCTGCTGCGCCCGGGCCGTTTTGACCGCCGCGTGGTGGTAAACCGCCCCGATGTGAAGGGCCGCTTCGAGATCCTCAAGGTCCACACCCGCAAGGCACGGGTCTCGAAGGACGTCGACCTCGAGGTCATCGCGCGTGGAACGCCGGGCTTCGCGGGTGCAGACCTCGAGAACCTCGTGAACGAGGCCGCCCTCTTCGCTGCGCGTGGCGACAAGGACGCCATCGAGATGAGTGACTTCGAGTCCGCCAAGGACAAGGTCCTCATGGGTGCCGAGCGCCGCAGCGCGGTCCTCACCGAGGAAGAGAAGAAGATAACCGCCTACCATGAGGCAGGACACGCACTGGTGGCGCGCCTGGTCACGGGCAATGACCCCGTCCACAAGGTGACCATCATCCCGCGTGGCATGGCGCTCGGCCTGACCTGGACCCTTCCCGCGGCCGACCAGCACGCGTTCACACAAGACCAGGTGCTGGCGCGTATCGCGATGGCGATGGGCGGGCGCGTCGCGGAAGAGCTCGTCTTCAACCGCATCACGACCGGCGCCGGCAATGACATCGAGCAGGCCACCAAGCTCGCGCGCCGCATGGTGTGTGAGTGGGGCATGAGCCGGCTCGGGCCGATTGCGCTCACCAAGGGTGAAGGTTCGATCTTCCTCGGGCGTGACATCGGGCGCTCGTCCGACTTCTCCGAGCAGACCCAGAGCGAGGCCGACTCCGAGATCAAACGAATCGTGAACGAGCAGTACCAGCTCGCGCGTCGCGCGGTCGAAGAGAACATGTCCGCGCTCGAGCGGTTCGCGCAGGCCCTGCTCGAGCTCGAGACGCTCACGGGTGCAGAAATCGACATGGTCTTCGACGGTGGTGGCATCGAAGAGGTCCGGGCCATCCGCAAGTCCGGTAAGGCCTTGTCCGACAAGCAGGATCGCGCCGACAAGCAGGACCGCGCCGACAAAGCCGAGAAGATCGAGAAGATCGAGAAGGCTGTCATGCCCAATCCAGAGCCGATCGGCAGCGCGCGGTCGTCCATCGATGAAACGGCTGACCCGGGGACTGCGGGGCTCGTCGTGCTCGGACGGCCGACCCACCTGAAGTAATGGTTATGGAGCCGCTGAAGCTCCACGACGGCCGGTCCATCTCATTCGAGAGGGCCGGCGTTGTCGTTTTGGGGGTCGTCAATACGACTCCCGACTCGTTCTCGGACGGCGGGCACTTCGACCGCCCCGACGACGCCATCGCGCACGGGCTGGCGCTCGCGGAGGCGGGGGCCACGGTCCTCGACGTCGGGGGCGAGTCGACGAGACCTGGCAGCGACCCGGTCTCGGCTGATGAACAGAAGCGGCGGGTGCTGCCGGTCATCGAGGCGCTCGTGCGGCGCGGGCTCGTAGTCAGCGTGGATACGACCAGCGCCGACGTCGCGCGGGAGGCGCTCGACCACGGCGCCCATATCATCAACGATATCAGCGCTTTCCGATTCGACCCTGCGATGCTGCCATTGCTTGCCGAACGCCGCGTGCCGGCCATTGCGATGCACACGCTCGGGCCGCCCAAGACGATGCAGGTGACGCCGCGCTACGTCGATGTGGTGGCCGAGGTCCGAGACCACCTGGCCGAGCGGGTCGCTGCTGCTGTCGCCGCGGGTGTCTCGAAGAGCCAGCTCGTCATCGACCCGGGGATCGGGTTTGGAAAGACACTCGAACACAACCTGTCGCTCCTCAAACATACGGCGGCGTTCGTGGCGCTCGGCCAGCCCGTTCTCATCGGCACGAGCCGCAAACGGTTCCTCGGCGCCATCACGGGGCGTGAGGTCTCTGACCGCGTCGTCGCGACCGCCGCGTCGTCGGCCATCGCGGTCGCGCTCGGTGCGCACCTGGTGCGGGTCCACGACGTGGCCGAGGTCATGGACGCGGTAAAGGTCGGCGCCGCGGTCCGCGACGCGCGCTAAACACGCTCCTACGCGGTTGCGTTTCGGGCGCACGAGCCGTAGGCAGGCGCTGCGGCTCATTGGACAGAGGAGTCGACCGCATGACCGAGACACGTAAGCTCTTTGGGACCGACGGCATCCGCGGCCGGGCCAACGACCACCCGATGACCCCCGAGGTCGCGCTCTCGTTGGGGCGCGCCATCGCGCACATCTTCCGCCGCGATACCGGCTCGACCCAGTCGCGCCCACGCATCGTCATCGGCAAGGACACGCGGCTATCGAACTACATGTTCGAGACCGCGCTGCAGGCGGGCATCTGCTCGATGGGTGTAGACGCCGTGCAGCTCGGGGTCCTGCCGACGCCGGGCATCGCGTTCATGACGACGGGCATGCGCGCCGACGCGGGCGTCGTCATCTCGGCCTCACACAACGCCTACGACGACAACGGCATCAAGTTCTTCGCGGCCGACGGCTACAAGCTGCCCGACGAAGTGGAGCGCCAGATCGAAGAGCTCATCGCCACAAACGATGTGGCAGCGCACCGCGTTCACGGCGCCGACATCGGGCGGGCCTACCGCATCCAGGACGCCGGCGGCCGCTATGCCGTGTCGCTCAAGTCGACGTTTCCACGGGCTTTTTCGCTCGACGGCCTGCGCATCGTCATCGACTGCGCCAACGGGGCCGCCTACAAGGTCGCGCCCGAGGTCCTCTACGAGCTTGGAGCCGAGGTCATCCCGCTCGGCACCGAGCCCGACGGAACGAACATCAACGCCAACATCGGCGCGCTCCACCCCGAGGTCATGGCCAAGAAGGTCCGCGAGATGCGGGCCGACCTCGGCATCGCGCTCGATGGCGATGCGGATCGGCTGATCCTGTGCGACGCCGAAGGCCGCATCATCGACGGCGACCACATCCTGCTCATCCTCGCCAAGCGGCTACAATCACAGGGAAAATTGCCGCACAGCACGGTGGTCGCGACCGTCATGAGCAACCTCGGGCTCGAGCGTGCGCTGACGCGAGAAGGTATCCGTATGGAGCGGGTGGCGGTCGGCGACCGCTACGTCGTCGAGCGTATGCGGGAGGGCGGCTTCGCGCTCGGCGGCGAGCAGTCGGGCCACATCGTGATGACCGACCTCGCGACGACGGGCGACGGGCTGCTCGCAGCGCTCCAGGTGCTGGCGACCATGGTCGAGACGGGCGCGAGCCTGGCGACGCTGGCGAGCGGTTTGACCCACGTACCGCAAGTCTTGAGGGGCGTGCGCGTGTCGCACAAGCCGGCGCTGGACACGCTGCCGAGTGTGGTCGCGGCCATCGCAGCGGCCGAGAAGGCCGTCGGCGACGGGCGCGTGCTGGTGCGTTATTCGGGGACCGAGCCCAAGTGCCGGGTCATGCTCGAGGGCGACGACGGCGAGGTCCTGCGTTTCCATTGCGACAGGATCGCCGCGGCCCTCAAGCAGGAGATCGGGCTGTGACAAGACTCATCCATGCGCCGCTCGACGCGTCACCCGGCGCTTTGGGACTCGAGCTCGTCGGAACGCCCGACGAGGTGCGGCGGATGGACGAGGCCGCGATTGCGACGTGGGGGATCGACGGGCGGGTCCTGATGGAGCTCGCTGGGGCCGCGGCGACGCGCTCGATTCGTGA
Source organism: uncultured Myxococcia bacterium (assembly GCA_942493285.1). Taxonomy (GTDB): domain Bacteria; phylum Myxococcota_A; class UBA9042; order PHBI01; family PHBI01; genus WYBB01. Next base: position 603,443 of record OW818691.1, on the reverse strand, counting down.
ACGGTTGGGAGGGCTTGCGGGCAAGGCCGTGGTGCTCTGCGGTGCCGGCAACAACGGGGGCGACGGCTACGTCGTAGCGCGCCACCTGTTGGGCGCGGGTTTCTTCGTTCGCGTCATCGCGACGGGAACTCCCGAGCTCGGCAGTGACGCCGAGGTCAACCACCGGATCTGGCAGGCATTGGTCCTCGCGGCGGGCGACGGCAGCCCTCGCGCCGAGCATCGCGTGGCCGAGCGCGGTGCGACGGCTCGTATGCGCCATTGGCTCGGCCACGCCAACGTCGTCGTCGACGCGTTGTTCGGGACCGGGCTCACGCGTGCGGTCGATGGGGTCGCGGCTGAGCTGATCGAGGCTGCCAATGAGGCACGCCACGGGCTCAAGGTCGCGCTCGACCTGCCGAGTGGCCTTCATGGCGGCACGGGACAAGTGCTGGGGCAGGCCTTTCGTGCGGACCTGACGGTGACCTTTGGGCTCTTGAAGCGCGGGTTGCTGCTGCGGGACGGGCCAGCGCTCTCGGGTGAGGTCGAGGTCGTCGACATCGGCTGGCCCCGCCCGGCCATCGACGCAGTGCCGACGAAGCTGCGGCGCGCGACCGAGGCGGCTATGGCGCGGCTCGTGCCCAAGCGACAGGCCGAGGGCCACAAGGGGACCTTCGGGCACGTGGGTGTCATCGGCGGCTCCGCGGGGCTGGAAGGGGCGGCTGTGCTCGCGGCCCGTGGGGCCATGCGAAGTGGCGCTGGGCTCGTGACCTGGGCCGCTGTCCGAGACGACGACGATGCGGGGCCGACGACTGGTCCAGGCGACCAGGCGCTCGAGCGTTCGCCCGACCAACCCATCGCCCCACCGCCTGAGCTGATGCGATTGTCTATTGCAGCCAATGAGTTACCGGCCCGCGCGACGGTGCTTGTCGTGGGACCGGGCCTCGGAAAATCGGAGGCGGCGAAGCTCGCCGTGGCGACGAGCTGGGAGGATAGACGGCCGGCCGTCTTCGACGCCGACGCGCTGAACCTCCTGGCGGAGGCGGGGCTCGTTCCGCTCGCTGGTCAGGGCGTACGTGTCTTGACCCCCCACCCTCTCGAGGCTGCGCGTCTGCTCGAGACCACGGCCGAGACGATTCAGGCCGACCGCGTCGGTGCGGCTGAACGACTCGCCGCGCGTTTCGCCGGTGTGATCATCGTCTTGAAAGGTGCACGTACCCTCGTCGCGCAGGCCGGCGAAGCGACGGTCCTCATCGACCTGTCGGAGCCGACGCTGGCCGTCGGAGGCACAGGTGACGTGCTTGCGGGGCTCATCGGCGGGCTCATGGCGCAGGGTGTCGGGGCGCGTGAAGCAGCACTGTGCGGCGTCTGGGTCCATGGCCATGCCGGACGTGAAGCAGGGCTCGACAGGGGCCAACGGGGCGCTTTCGCCAGCGAGATCGCCGACGTGATCCCCACCGTGATGAGCCACCTCTCACATCGCGCGGCCTACGGGGCAGGCGACTGAGCGCTGAGGGCAGTAGCCGCATCGACCGCAGCAGAGCGGGTCCGAGGTCAACGCGGTACGGGACACCCGTAGTGTGAGGCAGGCCCCCGGGTCTTGGGGCAAGCGTCGTCGAGCCCACGCACCCCATCGCCGTCGGGGTCGGGGCAGCCATCAGGCGTGTCCGCGGCCTCGAGTGGGCAGCGGTCGAACGCATCGATACGCTCGTCGCCGTCCGAGTCCGTGCAGCGGGACTCCGGCACATCCGTCGGGCAGCCAGGAGGCGGCGGACGTAGGTCCGGGCGCGTCGGGTTTGTCGGGCCGATGGGCCTCGTCGGCCGAACCGGAAGCAGCGGGTTCTCGTCGGGGTCCACTGAGGGTTCGTGTTTGCGCGAGCGCCACGACCGATCGATAAACGCTTTGAAGTCGAGGCCGAGGCTCACCACGGGGGAGAACGAAAGGGCGTTCGCGACGCCGTCGGTCGCGTGGACGCCGCCGGTCACACGCAACGAGAGCAGCGACGAGAGGTCGAGCTCGATACCACCCATGGCCGTGAAGAGGAGGTCGACGTCGGTGCCGGCGTCCCCGGGTAGCTGGGCGACGAGGCCTGCGCCAAGGCCGAGGATCGGCGTGACCACGGACCGCGACTCCACGGGGCGCCACTGGATTTGGAGGTGGACGGGCAGGAGCAAGGTCGTCGCCTCGTCCCGCTCGACCGGCGTCATGACGAGGCCGGCCTCGAGCTCGAGGGCGAAGCCTCGGAAGACGCGCCACCCCACCCTTAGCCCGGCGTGGGGGCCGGCGCCGGGGACGAGGTCGGGTTGGCGATCGCCCAATACGTCGAAGTCGCCAGCCGTGAAGTGCCAGCCGCCGAAGACTCCGAATCGGAAAGGAAAACCGACGAGCTCATCGCCCCGGTCGACCTGCGGATCGGGCGTTGGGTCGCTCCCAGGCGCTGCCCGCGCGATCGCCCTCGGCCACGCGGACGCGGCGACGGAGAACGCCAGGAGCACGGTGGCGGCGGCACGCGACAAGGGGAAACACCTGAGTCGAAGGGTCGCTGGTTCGCGACGGCAGCGACCGTAGCAGGCTCACCGCTCGGGCGCCACGATGACCCGCGACCGGCTTGGCCGATCCGTGAAGAGCGGCCCAAAAAAGAAGGCCAGCGAATGCTGGCCTTTCGGGGAGGAGAGAAACCGGGGCAAAACACGCGGTCAGGCGCGAGGGAAAAACGCACGCGCCAGCGCCAGGTCACATATCGATGATGATGACCCGGACGTGCTCTTCGTCGTCGTCCAGATTCTGCTTTTCCGACTTCGGTTCTACCGGGGGGCCGTACTCAAAAGGCGAAGGAGCTTCGAGCCAAGGCCGCTGGAGGGGAACCTCTCTCTCTGGCTCTTTTGGAAGCCATCGTGCGCTACGCATGTCCCACCTCCTGTGCGCGATTTCGATGCGGTTCGTACCTCGAAGCCTTCACCGTTTTCGCGTCGGCCGAATCAGGTTTCACCTGTGGCCATGTTCGCAATCTACCAACGCACCCGGACTGTGGCAACGGTGTTGTACGCCGTGGCCACACCCGGGTTTACGTGCATCGGAGCGAATCGCTTCAATCGATTCCAGTCCAGAAATCCGGTCCACTCGTCTGGCGCGCCCCAAAGTCCGTCGGGAGAAGGCTTCATTGCTGGCTTGGACGGGGTTCGGAGCGGCCGGCGTGGACCCTGCGCCGGGGTTTCAGGTCGGCTGGAAGATCGATTCGGGAGGTCGTGCGTCTGTAACCGAAGCCGCGGCCCCAAAGGTCCGACCCGGAGCATCTAATGAATCGCGCCACTCCCGCTCAGTGCACACACATCGTTTCAAACTGGGGCAGTCGACTGGCCGCAGCACTCCTGAGCATCGGCCTGCTTGTGGTCGCTGGCGGTGACAGTCGGGCACAGGGACTTCTGGTGCCGAGTGACCGCCACCTGCCGCCGCTATCCTTGGCGAGCCACCGGGTAGACATCCAGGTCGACGCCGGGATCGCCGTCGCCACCATCGAGCAGACCTGGAAGAACCACTCGGACCGACCGCTCGAGGCGACCTACTTCTTCCCAGTGCCCAAGGGTGCCGCGGTCATCGGCTTCGAGCTCGAGATCAACGGCAAGATGCAGAAGGGCGAGATGCTGGAGCGCGACAAGGCGCGAAAGATCTACCAGGACATCGTCGCGCGGATGGTCGACCCGGGGCTCGTCGAGTGGATGGACAAAGACCTCTTCCAGGTCCGCATCTTTCCTGTCCCGGCGCGTGGCACGCAGAAGCTCAAGCTCAAGTACGCGCAGCCACTCGAGTGGCTCGGCACCACCTACCGCATGACGTACCCGTTGCGGACGAGCAAGCAGTCGCTCACGACCCTCGAGGACTTCACATTGACGGCCACGATTCGGCATCCGGTGCCGATGCGCACGGTGCTATCGCCCACCCACAAGGTCGCGGTCGCGCACCGCAACGGCCAGGTCATCGTCGGCTTCGAGGGTGAGCGGGTGACGCTCGACAAGGACTTCGTGTTGTTCCTCGGGCCGTCCAACGAGGAGATCGGCCTGCATGTGCTGACCCACAAGAAGCCGAGCGAAAACGGCTTCTTCCTGCTCGCCGCGGCGCCGAGGGCGACCTTGGAGGCCAACGAGATTCAGGGCAAGGCCATCACCTTCGTGCTCGATACATCGGGCTCGATGACCGGCGAGAAGATGGAGCAGGCCAAGGCCGCGCTCATCTATTGTATCGAGCGCCTCGGCCACGACGACCGCTTCGACGTCCTGCGCTTCTCGTCGGACGTGGAGCGGCTCTCGAGCTCAGGCCTCATCGCGGCGTCTGACGCCAACAAGGAGCGCGCGAAGCGGTTCGTCTCCGACTTCGAGGCCGCCGGCGGGACGGCTATCGACGAGGCGCTCATCGCGGCGGTCGGCAGCGGCAGCGAGTCGCAGCTCGTATTGTTCATCACGGACGGGCGACCGACTGTGGGCGAGGTCGCGGCCGATGTGATCTTGAAGAACCTGGACTCGCGCAACGGGTCTCGGCGCTCACGGATCTTCTCGCTCGGCGTCGGCGAGGACCTCAACACACACCTCATGGATACTTTGTCGGAGAAGAACGGCGGGACCTCGCATTATGTGCGGCCGGGTGAGGACGTGAAGGTCGCCATCGCGGCGCTCTATGAGCACATCGCCTTCCCGGTCCTGTCCGAGATTACCTTGAACATCGAGCCAATCTCGGGCGACGTGAAACCGTACGCGATGCTTCCCAACAAGCTGCCGGACCTCTTTCGTGGCCAGCAGCTGCTCGTCGCTGGCCGCTACCGTGGGTCTGGCAAGGCGAAGATCCGCCTCGAAGGCAAGCTCGGCAAAGAGACACGCCGCTTCGAGGTCGAGGTCGATATGCCCAGCCGCGAGACCGAGCTCGACCATATCGCGTCGGTGTGGGCCCACCGCCAGGTCGGTCACCTGCTCGACCAGGTGCGGCTCTCGGGCGAGACGACGGACCTGAAGAACGAGATCATCCTGCTCGCCAAGCAGTACGGGATCGTGACGCCGTACACGAGCTGGCTCGTGGTCGACGACAGCGAGATTTCGCAGCCGCGCCCTGATCCGAGGCCCGATCCGAGGCCGCGCCCGCCGCATCCGCGACCGCCGCACCCACCGTTCCCGCCGCCTTGGCAGGAGGGGGTGCGAAACAACAGCCCGATGACCCCGCAGGATGATGCGACGGGTGGGCGACCGGCTGCAGCGAGGCCGAGGCTCGAGAAGGCGGCCGAGGCGGAAGAGCGCGTGCTGCGCGATGCGGCCGGTGCGTCGACGGAGCCGGGCGGCTCGGCGAGTGGACGCTTCCGCGAGGACCGCGGCAAGGCCGGGCTCGACGCGGCCGAGGCAGTCAAGATCTTGAAAGACAAGAAGGACTCGGCGCCCGTCGTGCGTGGGGTCCAGCGTGTCGGTGGGCGTGTCTTCCTTTGGGACGGCTCGCGTTGGACCGACCAGGCCGCCGAGACCGGGCTCAAGCGGGTCAGCGTCAAGGCGTTCTCGAACGAGTGGATGGATCTCGCCAAGCGCGACAGCGGTGTGCGGCAGGCGTTGGCGCTCGGCGAGCGGGTCGATATCCGCATCGGTGACGTGGTCTATCGCATCGATCCGTAGGGCCGTTGGGCCGTAGGGCCGTAAGGTCGGCGGCGTTGGCCGCAAACGAGCAGTCTCGTGACGTGGGCCTCGGCGCTTGAATGGGCGCCGGGGCTTCATGCCTTGGGGCGGAAAGGGACCGGGGTGTAGGGGGCGCGCCGCCGGGTGAAGCGGAAATCGACGACGTCGTAGAGCTCCTGGGCGTGGGCGACAGGGTCGCCGCTCTCGACGCACTCGCTGGGGCGTGGCCATGCGGCCGCCCAGACCTTGCCGTTGGCGGTCCAGACCAGACGGGCGCGTGGGGCGTCGTAGTCGGCCCACTCCCAGGTTGGAAGGAGCGTCGTGTCGCCATTCGGAGCGACGAGCTCGTGCAGGTCGAGCTCCTTGGGCAGGTGCGGATGGGAGACCGAGGTGACGTGGAGGCGGCGCAGCGTCGAGCCGTCGGGCAAGGCGCGCTCGAAGACCTGGCCCGTCATCGGTCGTAAGAAGCCCGCGGCCGGATCGTAAGTGGCGTCCGTCGGTGCAGTGCGTCGGGTCGACGGCGAACCGCCGCGCGACCAGAGGAGGCGTGGTTCGAGCTCGCGCGACCCGCGTTCGACCCAGCCATCGCGGACGATCCGCCAGGCGTGCGCCTTGTAGACGTTGAGGAGGCCGAGCGCGTCGCGATCCGGTTGAGGGACCGCGGTGAAGTCCCAGGCGGCCAGCGCAGGTGGCGGGCTCGCGGGGAACGAGAACTGAGCCGAGTGCGGCCAGTAGGCGAGGGCCGCGACCCAGGGTGCACGCGACAAGACGAGGTAGTGGTCGTTCCAGTGGCGGGCGTCGCAGGACAGGAGCGACCAGGTGCCGTCACTCGAGAGGTCGCTCGCGAACGGGTCGATCCGGTCTTTGAGGCACTGGCCGACTTCAAATGTGTCGGTCGCGAGGTCCCAGCCGAAGGTCGCGGTGAACCGTTGGCCGCGGGTCGCGCCGTGGCGAACGAGAACGGCCCGAGGTGAGTCGGGTCGCCAGATGACCTCCAGGCGGGGTGTGGGTTCATCTCGACCATCGAGATAACTGCCGAGATGTTTTGCGAGATGTTTGGCGTGGGGATTCGAAGCGCGTCGAAGCGTGGTCCTGCGGGTGACCACTCAGGAGGCCAGGACCGTGACGAGCTCCTGGTCGGCCGCGACGACTTCGCCTGCCTGAACGAGGACTTCGCCGACGATGCCGGCGATGGGGCTCTCGATGTTGTGCTCCATCTTCATCGCTTCCAGCACGACCAGCACCTGGCCCGCTTCCACGGCGTCGCCGGCGGCGACCTTCACCGCGAGGACCTTGCCTGGCATGGGCGCCTTACGAGCGCCGGCCGTGTCCGATGTATCGGCAGTCGGGAAGCGGGGCACGCGGGTGAAGACGAGGTCGTGGCCATCGAGGTGGACAAAGGTCGTGTCGCCGCGGACGACGAGGCGTGCGGCGATGAGGTGGTCGTCGACGAGCAGACGCAGGGTCTGGACGGTTGACGTCGGGTCTGGGGCGAGGAGAACGGTGACTGTGTGGCCGTTGGTGTCGGGCGGGCAGACCTCGAAGCGCGGGGTGTGATCGGTGTGGCTCGGGGCGAGCGGCCGGTAGGCTTGCACGATCGTGTCGCCACCAATGACCCAGCCCATCGTGAGTGGGCGATGCGGGTTGTTGCGCCAGCGGGGTGCGAGCAGCGGCAGGATGGGCGATGCCGCCTGGTCGGTGAGCGCCTGGGCGACGGTCGCGAAGAGCGCGCCGAGCTTGGAGATGCGGGCATCGGGGGCGGCGAGCAGGTCCGGCTTGTGGTCGGCGATGAAGTGCGTCGACAGTTTGGCGGCTTGCCAGGCCGGATGGGAGAGGACCCGTCGCAGGAACGCCAGGTTGGTCGTGCAACCTGCCACGGACGCGTCGTTCAGCGCTGCGAGCAGGCGGCGATTGGCCTCGGCGCGGTCAGAGCCAAAGGCGATGACCTTGGCGAGCATCGGGTCGTAGTGGATCGAGACCTCGTCGCCCGTCGCGACACCCGTGTCGAGGCGCAGGCCGGGGCGGTCGGCGAAGTGGAAGTCGGCGAGCCGACCGGTCTGCGGCAGGAAGTCGTTGTTGGGGTCTTCGGCGTAGAGGCGCGCTTCGATGGCGTGGCCGACCGGGCCGCGGTTGTCGAGGTCGGCCTGGGTGAACGGAAGTGGGCGGCCAAGGGCGACCTCGAGCTGCAAGCGCACGAGGTCGAGCCCGGTGATGCACTCGGTGACCGGGTGCTCGACCTGCAGCCGGGTGTTGACCTCGAGGAAGAAGAAGTCGCGTGTAGTGTCATCGAAGACGAACTCGACGGTGCCGGCCGAGCGATAACCGATGGCCTCACCGGCTTTGACTGCCGCCGAGCCGAGCTGGTGCCGAAGGGAGGCGTCGACGGTGGGTGAAGGGGCCTCTTCGAGGATCTTCTGGTGGCGGCGCTGGATGCTGCACTCGCGTTCGAAGAGGTGGACGACGTGGCCGTGGGCGTCGCCGAAGATCTGAACCTCGAGGTGGCGCGGGCTCTGGATGTAGCGCTCGATGAGGAGCGACGGGTCGCCAAACGACGAGGTCGCTTCGCGACGGGCGCTCGCCAGGGCGCTGGGCAATTCCTCGATCTTCAAGACGATGCGCATGCCCTTGCCGCCGCCACCCGCTGACGCTTTCACGAGCAGGGGGAAGCCGATGGCGGCCGCCGCGGCGATGAAGGCCTCGTCGGATTGGCCCGCGGGGTCGGCCGAGTCGTAGCCCGGGACGACCGGGACGCCGTGCTCACGCATGAGCTGCTTCGCGGCAATCTTGCTGCCCATGGCGGTGATGGCCGCGGGGCCTGGGCCGACGAAGACGAGGCCTGCCGCTTCGACTGCGGCCGCGAAGCCGGCGTTCTCGGAGAGAAAACCGTAGCCCGGGTGGATAGCCCCGGCACCCGTGCGAAGGGCGGCGGCGATGATGCGATCGGCGACCAGATAAGACTCGGCCGAGGCGGCCCCACCGATGTGGACGGCCTCGTCGGCGAGCCGGACGTGGGCGGCGTCGCGGTCGGCGTCGGAGAAGACCGCCACGGTTTGAAGGCCCATGTCACGGCAGGTGCGCATGATGCGGCAGGCGATTTCGCCGCGGTTGGCGATGAGCACTTTGGAGAACGTCATGGTGTCTCGAAGGGCTTGGAGGGTGTGGGTCTGGGGCCGGTCGGTGGGCGCCGGGCGCCGTTTCGCGGGTCGGGGCAATCGGGGCGACGAGCCGGGCTCAGTGCCGGAAGACGCCCCATGAGGTGGTCGGCTCGATGGGGTTGGTCGTCGCCGCCGAGATGGCGATGCCGAGCGCATCCCGGGTCTGGCGCGGGTCGATGAGGCCGTCGTCCCAGCCTCGGGCGGTGGCGTAGAAAGCGTCGGATTCCTTGTCGATTTGCGCTTTGATGATCTGCTTGGTCATGGCGAGCCCCTTCTCGTCGAGGGTCTCGCCGGCTTTCTCGGCGGCCTCACGTTTGATGATCTCGAGCACACCCGAGAGCTGCTCACCACCCATGACGGCGATCTTGTGGTTGGGCCAGCCGAACAGGAACCGCGGCTGGTAGGCGCGGCCGGCCATGCCGTAGTTGCCCGCGCCGTAAGACGAGCCCGTCATGACTGTGAAGATCGGGACCGTGGAGTTGGACACGGCGTTGATGAGCTTGGCGCCGTGTTTGATGATCCCGCCCTCTTCGTACGAGCGGCCGACCATGAAGCCGGTGATGTTTTGGAGGAAAAGCAGCGGGATCGCGCGCTGGTTGCACAGCGCGATGAACTGGGCGCCCTTTTCGGCGGACTCGGAGAAGAGGATGCCGTTATTGGCAAGGATCCCGACGAGATAGCCGTGGATATGAGCCCATCCCGTGACGAGTGTCGAGCCGTACTCACGCTTGAACTCGGACATCCGGCTGCCGTCGGCGATACGCGCGATGACCTCGCGTTGGTCAAACGGAAAACGTGGGTCGAAGGACGCCACGCCGAGCAGCTCGTCGGGGTCGTACAGCGGTGCTTCTGCGCGCTGGTCGGGGCCTTGGGCCTTCTTCCACTTGAGGTGCAAGACGATGTCGCGGGCCATCTGGATGGCCTCGGTCTCGTTGCGCGCGAGGTAGTCCGACACGCCCGACACGCGGCTGTGCATACGCGCGCCGCCAAGCGACTCGTCGTCCGTGACTTCGCCCGTGGCCATCTTGACGAGCGGCGGGCCGGCGAGAAAGACCTTGGCGCCGCCGTCGACCATGATGACGTAGTCCGACAGCCCGGGCACATAGGCGCCGCCGGCCGTCGAGTTGCCAAAGACGACACAGATGGACGGCAGGCGATTCTTCGAGCGGCGGGTGATGTCGCGGAAGGTCTCGCCGCCGGGGACGAAGATCTGGGCCTGGTTTGGGAGGTCGGCACCCGCCGACTCGGTGAGCGCGATGGTAGGCAGCCCGTTTTCGTCGGCTATCTGGGCCAGCCGACGGGACTTCTTCAGCCCCCATTCGTTGACCGCCCCACCCTTCATGGTGGCCTCGTTGGCCGTGATGAGGCACTCGACCCCGTGGACGAGCCCGATGCCACCGACGACACCGCCGCCCATGCCGACGCCGCGCATGCCGTGGCCCATGAGCGGCAGGAGCTCGAGGAAGAAGGAGCCGGGGTCGAGCGTCAGCTCGATACGTTCGCGGGGCAAGAGCTTGCCCTTGTCGTGGAAACGCTGGACGTACTTGTCGCCGCCGCCCGCGTTGGCTTCGGCGAGTGCGGCGTCGAGCTTCTCGATGGCCCCGAGAAAACCTTTGCGGTTGGTCTGGTAGCTCTCGCTGTGTCGGCGAACCTGGCTCTTGATGACGTCCATCGCGGTGTTCCCCAAGCGGGCCGAGATCATTGCAGTGCAGGTGAGGTGCGAGCGGCCCGGCGCGACTAAAGCGGTGAATGAAGCGTTTGCCAAGGGGGCCGAGCGCAATCGTTTTACAAGCGCGGATTGGAACGGGCCGGGGGCTCGCGCGTTCGGAGGAAGGTGACTTTCACACCAGGACGAAGGAGCCCGCCATGCTGACGTTGACCCGAATCGTATTGTTGCTGTGCCTTGTGACCCCAGGCGTTGCCCTTGCGCGTTCGCGAGTGGATGTCCGTGGAGATGGGGCCCGGATCGAACGTCTGCGGTCGGACCTGGTCGGTGAGTGGACGAGCTCGACTGGCAATGGCGTGTTGATCACGGGTGACGAGGCGCCGTTCGCGGTCATCCTCACGACCCCACGCGGAGCGCAGAGCCTCTATCTTGGGCGGTGGACGCCGGGACTCGAGGGGACACAGTTCAAGTATGTCGTGAACGGTGTCGCACGGGTGGCGACGATCAATGCGCGCGAACGAGACCGGATCGTCGTGAGCGGCGGTGGGGCCGATGTGACGTGGTCCCGGGTCGGTGGGCTCGGTGGGCTCGAGCGGAGAGGCACGGTGTCGGGGCAGTGGAGCTCGTCGAGCGGCAACCGGTTCATGGTTCTGTCGGCAAGGCGTGGGGCGGCGAGCTTCGAGGTCATCGCGACGCGGACCGATGGTAGCTGGATGCTCTATCGTGGGCGTTGGGTGCCGGGCCTCGAAGGGACCCAGTTCACCTATGAGGCCGATTACACAACCATGACGGCGACCATCAACGCGCAGACGATGGAGACCATACGCGTCGTCGGTGGCAGTGCGCCGACCACCTGGACGCGGGTCGACCGGGGCTACCGACGTGGTGACACCGTGGGCCTGCGCTGAGGGGGTGCGTCAGCTCAGGACATCGGCCAGCTCGGGTGAGCGGTCGAAGACGGACTTCGCGAACGGGCAGAGCGGGATGACCTTGAGGTTCGACTCGCGCAGCCATGCGACCGCGGCAAGGACGAGCTGCTTTCCGACACCCTGACCGCGAAGCTCGTCGGAGACCTCGGTGTGGTCGATGATGACGAGCGTGTCGCCAGCGCGGGTGTAGGTCATCGTTGCGAGGCGGCGCCCGTCGACGTCGACGACAAAGGCGCCCTTGGAGCTCGGAGGGACGGGGAGGATGTGTTTCACGTGGTCAAACCTCTGCTGGTGTTGCGCCGGGCCGCGACGAAGCGGCGGAGCGTGCATGAGCGATCCGACTATGTCGCATGCAGTTCAATCGCGTCTTGGAAAATGCATAGCGACGCCATCCATGCGGCGATCGTATGCTCGTCAGCGATGTCTATGAAGCCCAAGCTCTTTCGAGACCCCGTCCACGACACCATCGCGCTGGCCCAGGACGGGCCAGGCGCAAGCCTCATCCTGGCGCTGCTCGACACGCCTGAGATGCAGCGACTGCGGCGTGTACGCCAACTCGGGCTCACTAGCGTAGTCTATCCGGGGGCCGAGCACTCGCGTTTCCAGCACTCGTTGGGTGTCTTGTGGACCGCCCACGAGATGCTTCAACGTCTTGAAAAACGAGCTATCATCGCGCCCGAGCTGCGGACGCTCGTGCTCGCGGGGGCGCTGCTCCACGACGTCGGACACGGGCCGATGAGTCACGCGCTCGAGGCGGTGACCAAGGTCAAACACGAGCGTTGGACCGAGGCCTTCATCGGCGGCAAGACGCTGTCCGGTGAGCCGCATCCATCAGGGGTGTCGCGGGTGCTCGAGGCCTATGCGCCAGGGCTTGGGGACAAGCTCGTGGCGCTTTATGGGAAGGGGCCACTTCCCGACGGGGTGCCGCCGTTTGCACGCGACATCGTGAGCAGTCAGCTCGACGCGGACCGGCTCGACTACATCCTGCGGGACGGCCATCACACGGGTGTCAGGATTGGCAATTACGACCTCGCTCGAATCCTCGCGCTCGTGGATTTGGCAGACGGGCACCTGGCGATCCACGTCGGAGCGCTCGAGGCGGTCGAGGGTTATCTGCTCGCGCGTTTTCACATGTACAAGCAGGTGTACCTCCACAAGACGAGCCGCACCGCCGAGAAGATGCTCGAGGCGATGCTCAACCGCGCACGCGCCCTGAAGGTCGAGGGCTCGGGGCCGGCCTATTGGCCCGATGGAGCGCTGGGTTCGTTGATTCTGGGCGAGGAGCTGACGCCATCGGCGTTTGCGACGCTCGACGACGCGGACATCGCGATGGCGATGAAGCGCTGGGCCAATGACCCGGATCGATGGTTGGCAGAGCTGGCCGGAGGCCTCGTGGACCGGCGTCTGTACAAGGCCCTCCCGCTGCCCAACGACAAGCAGCGCGCAGACGAGCTCGTGCATGCGGCCGAAGCGGTGGCGCGGGTGCATGGGTTTCTGCCCGAGTCGACGGTGCTGGTCGACAGCTCGCGCGACTCGCTCTACCGGCCGTTTACCGGGAGCTCGAAGGACAAGCTCGAGGTGGGCGAGAGCATTCGGCTGGTCGAGGGGGGCAGCGCCGGGCCGTGGCGCGTGACCTTCATCGAGGAGCGCTCGGAGGTGGTGCGAATGCTCGCGAACCTCGAGGTGCGACAACGCCTCTTGTGTGTGCACCCAGCGCTGAAAGAGCCTGTTGCTCGGGCGCTTGGGCGTCGTTGAGGCCAGGGCCTACTACGGACTGGGTTCAGACCGTGAAGGACTTGCCGCAACCGCAGCCCTTCTGGGCGTTGGGGTTGTCGAACTGGAAGCCCGCGTAGCTGAAGGTCTCGACGAAGTCGATGGTCGTGCCCTCGAGGTAGGCGAGGCTCATCGGGTCGACGTAGACCTTGACGCCGTCGTGCTCGACGACCACATCGCCGTCGCGTGCCTCGCTCTCGAAGTCCATGTCATAGGTGAGACCGGAGCAGCCGCCGCCGACCACCATCACGCGGACGCCCGAGTGGTCGACCTGGTGCTGGACTGCCATGTCCCGAATCTTACGTGCCGCTGAGTCGCTGATGTTGAGCATAGGTACCTCGTTGCCGTCGCCGCCAGCCTATATAGGCGCTCGGCCGCCTGGGTCAAGCGTCGAGCCGCATTCCGGACCAATTTGGTCCGATTCGATTTCAGGGGCTCTGGGGCGACCGACCCGCGGGATCCTGAGGACTCAATAGTCTTCGGCGTCGCTCGCCTCGCCCTGGAGAAAAGCGAGCTGGCCGCCGAACTGCTCAGGCGGGATGATCGTCGTCTTGACGTCGCCGTCTTCGAGGCGCTCGAGCACGTGCAGCGACTGGGGCGACTCGGGGTTCTCGGCGATCGGCATGACGAGGAAAGCGCCCTCGCGCAGCTGGCCGATGAGGGGTTCCGGGACCTCCATCGCGGCGCCATTGACGAGGATGGCGTCGAACGGGGCCTGGTCGGACCACCCATAGAAGCCGTCGCCCACATGGAAGTGGATGTTGGTCAGCCCCATCACCTGGAACAGCAGCTTCTTGGCGCGCGCAGCGAGCTCGGGGAGGTACTCGACCGTGTAGACGTCCTTGACGAGCTTCGAGAGGAGGGCGGCCTGGAAGCCCGAGCCGGTGCCCACTTCGAGAATACGGCCACCTTCCGGGAGGCGGACCTCTTGCAGCATCTTCGCCATGACATAGGGCGACGAGATGGTCTGGCCAAGCCCGATGGGGAGCTCGACGTCGGCGTAGGCCTTCGACTCGAGGTAGTCCGGGGCGAATTGTTTGCGCAGGACGAGGCGGAAGGCCGACAGGACACGTTGGTCCGTCACGCCGCGACCGACGAGCTGCTGGCTGATCATGGTCTCGAGCTCGAAGTCGATCATTGGCGGCTCACGATGTGGAGGCGGTTCACGCAGGGCGTGAGGTGACGAACGCGTGTGGTGCTACGCGGTGGGACCGGGCGAAGAGCGGCCTACGCGGGTCGCATCGCAGAACAGCCCACGGATTTCAAGCCTTTTGTGAGGAAGCAAGCGGGCGCGGAGGCCGCGCAGCCCGGTGACCTCAGGCGATTGTGACGTTGGCGTAGCGACGCTTTCCAACCTTGATGAGGTAGGGGCCGCCGCGGTTCAAAACGAAGTCGAGCGAGGTCACGGGCGCTCCATCGACGTGGACCGCGCCCTGGGTGATGAGGCGACGGCCCTCCCCTCCCGACTCGACGAGCTTGGCGTCGCGCATAGCCTGAGAGATGCCGAGCCCGTTGGCGTCGGCCGGACATACGAGCGTGATGGCCGGAATGTCGGTCGGGGTCTCGCGCTGGGAGAAGACGCGGAACCACTCTTCGACCGCGGTATCGCCCTCGGCCTGGCCGTGATAGCGGCCCACGATCTCGCGGGCGAGCTCCTTCTTGATGGCCATCGGATGCGCGGCCTCCGAGATCACTTGATCTTTGAGATTCTTGATCTCCGAGGTTTTCCGCGTCGAGAGCAGGTCGAAGTAGCGCCACATGAGGTCGTCGGAGATCGACATCAGCTTGCCGACCATCTCGAGGGGGGCCTCTTGGATGCCGATGTAATTGCCGAGTGATTTCGACATCTTCTTGCCGACGAGCACACCGTCTTCCATGTGACCGTCGAGCCCTTCGAGGAGCGGCGTCGTGATGACGCACTGCGGCTCGAGGCCGTACTCTTTCATGAGGTGCCGGCCCATGAGCACGTTGAAGAGCTGGTCGGTGCCGCCGAGCTCGATGTCGGACTTGAGGGCGACGGAGTCGTAGCCCTGGAGCAACGGGTAGAGGAGCTCGTGGACGGATATCGAGTGGCCGCCCGCATAGCGGGTCTTGAAGTCCTCACGCTCCATCATGCGGGCGAGTGTGTACTTGGCCATGAGCTCGACCGTGCCGGTCGTGCCGAGCTTGTCGATCCAGCTCGCGTTGAAGGCGATCTCGGTCTTGGCGGGGTCGAGGACCTTGAAGACCTGCGCCTTGTAGGTCTCGGCGTTCTGCAGGACATCGTCGCGCGTGAGCGGCTTTCGGGTCGCGCTACGGCCGGTCGGGTCGCCGATCATGGCGGTGAAGTCGCCGATGAGGAAGATGACCTGATGCCCCAGATCCTGGAACTGGCGCATCTTGGTGAGGAGCACCGTGTGGCCCAGATGCAGGTCCGGGGCCGTCGGGTCGAAGCCGGCCTTGACGCGCAGCGGGGTCCCTTTGAGGCGGCTCTTTTCGAGCTTCTTCTTGAGGTCGTCGAGTGCGGGGACATCGACGGTGCCGCGGAGTAGGAGCTCGAGCTGTTCTTCGACGGGCGGAAAGTCCATGCCGGGCGGGTAGCATGGCCGTGGTTGCGGGTCCAGACCTACGCGGATGGCGGTCTCGGGGGCGTGGGAAGTTGGTAGACGGCGAGCTCGGTGACCAGGACGTCCATCCGCAGGTCGTGGGGGGCGGTCGTCAGCGACGGGACCCGCTGGCACTCATAGGCGAGGCCGATGCGGGTGGCCCGAGTCTGGCTCAGAGTGGCGTCGTAGAAGCCGCCGCCCTGGCCTAGGCGGTTGAGGTCGTGGTCGAAGGCGAGGCCGGGAACGACGATAAGGGCCAGATCGCTGGCGGGGATGAGCGGGAAGTGGGCGGGCGGCTCGCGGAGGCCGAAGGCTCCAGGGACGAGGTCCGAGAGCGCGGCGAGATGGAACGTCAGCGCGGGGACGGGTGAGTTGGTCGAGGAAGCGACACGAGGCCAGGCGAAGCGTTTGGCGCCGTCGAAGCGCTCGAAGCGGTCGATAGCGTCGAGGAGGCCGAGCGGCGAGGCCTCGGTGGGGGTCGGGCAGAAGAGCGCGACCGGGCCGCGGGCAGCCGCGACGAGCGGCTCGAGGTGCAGCGTCATGCGGGCGTGGGCCAGCGACCGTTCTTCGTCCGACAGGGCGCCGCGAAGGCGTCTCATGGCGGCGCGGAGGGCGGCCTTGGCAGGGTCGCCGGGCAACGATTCAGGCCTTGGGAGCGGCGTCGTTCGACGTCCGGGCGTGGTCGCGTGCGGCAACGGGGCGAGAGTCGTTGGCCTGGGAAGGCTGAGCCGGAAGTCCGGTCGGGCCGTTGTGATCGAGACGCCCCAGGAGCGAGCGAGTCGAGGCGCGGAGCCTCGTGGCGAGCTCGGCCTGCTGACTCTTGAGCTTGAAGATCTCGTCCGCGAGCTGGAGGGCCGTGATGAGGAGCAGGTTCGGGTCGGCGGCTTCGGCCTTCTTGGGGCCGGCGATCTGCGCGATACGATCGTCGACGTAGCGGGCGAGCGCATCGAGGTGAGCGCGTGGCTCGTCGGAACGGATGCGGAGCTCACGACCTAGGATAGCGACGGTCACCGTCGGCTTCGAGGCGGTGGGCTCGAAGGGGGTGGACCTGGCTGACGCGTTCGACAGGCCGCTCGGGCCGGCCGCGCCGGAATGGACGGGCTCGCTCATCGTGTCGTGTACTCCGCTGGGAGAGCGCGGGCTGCGCCGCGCGTGGCGGACCATCGGTCGACTCGGGTGGCGCGTCAAAGATTTGGGCCGCTCGTGCTGGGTCACGCGCAATGACGCTGTGCGTCGTGAGGACGAGCCGACGGAAGGATCTCGAGGCGGCGTGACCGGTCGGTTGCGCGTGGGGCTGACGGTGCCATGATGCGCCATGGCCGCACCGTTCTCCGATCCGCTCTCCTGGGGTGTCCCCAAACAAGGCAATGGCCTCTATCGTGGGCTACGCGCCGTGATTCGAGGGGCGCTGCGCGCGTTCTATCGGACGGTCGAGGTGACCGGGCGTGAGAATATCGGGTCAGCGGCGACGGGAAGCAGCGGCAAGCCGACGATCCTGGCGTCGACGCACCCGAACTCGATCGTCGACCCGCTGCTGCTCGGGATTCTGGAAGAGCGACCGGTGACCTTCTGTGCCCGCGACGGTCTCTTCAAGATCCCGGTTTTCGGGGCGTTGCTCCGTAATGTCGGTGCGATTCCGATCTCGCGCCCCGAGGACAGCAAGGGCAAGGCGAAGGGGTCGGCGGCTGGTGGCGACGCTGTTGCGCCCGGGGTTGAAGCGGAGGGTGGCGTCGAGGTCAGGGCGGGTGGCGACAACGCCAAGGCGTTCGCGGCGGCGCGCGAGGTGTTGAAGGGCGGCGGCGTCATCTCGATCTTCCCCGAGGGCAAGACCCACGACAACCTGCGGGTCCATCGCCTGCGGACCGGAGCGGCTCGGATGGCGCTCGATGCGGAGGCGCACAACGACTGGAAGCTCGGTGTGGGCATCGTGCCAGTGGCGCTCAACTACCTTGTACGACAGGCTTTTCGGAGCGACGTGCACGTGGCTTTCGGGCCCGCGATCCAGATGGCCGACCTGCGTCCCCGCTACGAGGAAGACCCGAGGGCTGCGGCGCGGGAGCTGACCGACCGGATCGAGGCGGCATTGCGCGAGCTGGCGGTGCACGTCGAGCAGGTCGAGGACGAGAGGATCATCGCGCAGGTGACCTCGATCATCGTCGACATCCGGCGTGAGGCGGGCCTCGATGCGGGCGGGCAGAGCCCGGCGGAACGGACGGCGTTGGTGCGACGGATCGTGGATGCCTATCGCTGGATTCAAGAGGTCGAGCCCGACAAGACGGCAGAGCTGAGGCGGCGCCTGCAGCGGTTCCTCGAGGAGCGCAGCGAGCTCGGGCTGGGTGGGACGTCGGCGGCGCTGCAGCATCGGACCGAGGCTCAGAAGAGCCAGTTCTCGGCCCGTCGGCAGTTCCTGGTGCTGGGTTTCCCGGTGGCGCTGTGGGGACTCGCCGGGTCGCTGGCGCCGTACCTGGTGCTGCGAGGCGTGCTGGCCGTGGCACCGGTGCGTAAGGACCGGATGGCGTTGACGAAGTTGCTCGTCGGGGCGGCGAGTTTTCTAGGTTGCTGGGGGGTGCAGACGGCGATGGTCTCGGTGACCATCGGCCCGTGGTGGGGCATCGTCTATGCCGCCACACTCGCGCCAAGCGCGCTCGTCGCGTTGCGGTGGGTGACCGAGGTGCGGCTGCATCGTCTTGGGCGGGGTGGGATTCGCGCGCTGGTGCGTCACGCCGACCGGGTGACGGCGCTGCAGAACGAGCGTGAGGCGTTGAAGCAGGAGCTGGCGGTCCTTCGTGATCGATACCTCGGCGAGGTCGGCGTGAAGGGCTGAGGCGGGGAGTTCTTTCTGGGGCGGCTCAGGCGGACAGCGACGCAACGAAGCGGCGCAACAGGATGACGCCGAGGACGCCTTCGACGAACGACGCGAGGGTTGCGACGATGAGGATGGTTTGCGGCGTGCCGCCGAGCAAGGGCACGATGACGAGCGTATAGATGGCGACGAGGCCCACGCGGATGAAGGCTGCCACCATCGGGAGGAAGCTCTGGCCGACGGCCTGCAGCATGAAGGTCGGAATGTAGGTCAGCGAGAAGGCGAGCAGCATCGGTGCTGACAGGTAGAAGTAGGTCGTCGCGAAGCCGTGTTGGGTGTCGCTCTCGGCGGCGAGGTAGGCGAGCAGGGGCGCCAAAGCAATGACGATGACGGTCGCGACCGTGCCGTAGATGAGGCCCCAACGCATGGCGACCTTTGCGGTTTCTACGACACGTGCTCCCCGGCGCGCCCCGAAGTTCTGGCCGGTAAGCGCGGCCGCGGCGGAGGCGAGGGTGACGAGCGGGAGCCAGGTCTGCTGGAGGATTCGGAAGCCGCCGCCCGCGGCCCCCGTCCACTCGCCGCCAAAGGGCTTCATGCCGGCGAGGATGACGCCGAGCAGGACGAAGATGAGGAAGAACTGGATGCCTGCCGGTACACCGCGCGAGATGATGCGTTGCATCAGGCCTCCGCGAAAGGCCGGGCGACCGAAGCGGAGTGCACGAGAGTCGTCATCGGGGCGCGAGAGGCGCCAGATGTAAGTCAGACACGAGATGGTCTGGGCGACGACAGTGGCCCAGGCGGCGCCGCGAATGCCGAGGTCGAACCAGAACATGAAGACGGGGTCGAGCGCGGCGTTGAGCAGGACCGAGACGAACATGATGCGCATCGGCGAGACGAAGTCGCCCGACGCGCGGACGGCCGTCGAGAAGACGATGATGACGAGCTGGAGGAGGAAGGTCGGGGCGCTGATCTCGAAGTAGGCCACGCCGTATTCGAGGATGGCGGGGTCGTCGGTGAAGACGCTGACGTAGGCTTCGGCTCCGAAGAAGGCGAGCACCGCGGCCGGGATGCCTAATCCAAGCGAGAGGATGGCGTAGCTCGAGAGCGCGCCTCGGGCGTGTTTGATGTCGCCTTGGCCGTAGGCCTGGGAGATTTCGGCCAGAGCGGTCTGGCCGAGGATCTGGCCCAGTGCCAGGATGATGAAGAAGGCTTGGACCGTGACGGCGAGGCCGGAGATGGCGGCGTCGCCGAGCTGGCGCACGAAGATGAGGTTGACCACCGCATAGAGCGATTGCAGGGTCATGGCGGCCAGCATCGGCATCCACAAGGCGAGCAGGTGCTTGGGTACGGGGCCGTCTGTCAGGTCACGGGTCGCGATAGGTCACCTGCCGTGGAAACGAAAACTGGGCGCATCATAGGCCCCGTTTGGGAAAGGGGAAGCCGGTTGACGTGGGGCGAGGCGAAAGGCTAGAGCGAGCCCTTCGACGGTGCCAAGAGACGACAGATACAGGTGGCACTTCGGGAGCAGACGACATGGCCAAGGACGAGGTCGACAACTCGACGATTCAGATGAGCCCCGACGAGCTGAAGCGGCTGCATGCCGAGCTCGACGGCAAGCGGGCCGAGGCGGCGGAAGAGCTCGGCGAGCTCGACTTCGGTGAGGCGGAGGCCGACGAAGACGTGGTTGCGCAACGAGCGCCGGCCAAGGTCGTGAAGGTCGCGAAGCCCGAGAAGGCAGTTGCACCTGCCAAGCCGAAGAAAGCCGACCCGGCCCGGTACACGGCGCCAGCGGGCGACGCGGGCGGCGGCGGACTCCTCATCCTCGGCGGCATCGGTGCCCTGCTCGCGGGCCTCGCGCCGGCCATCGGGGTCATCCCGATGTTCCAGGGCATGGGCGACCTGGTGGAGCTCATCCTGGTGGCAGCGGGCGTCGGGGTCCTCGGCCACCTGTTCCTCGGGCTCGGGATGTTCGGGGCGATTTCCCGGACCGGTGGCGTCGCAGCCCTCGTCGGGACCCTGCACATCGTCGCGATGCTCGGGCTCACGTTCTTCCTGCTCGCGGCGCTGCAGGTGATCCCGATCGAGGGCGAGCTCGTGAAGCTCGTGCTGGTCGCACCGGTGGCTCTCCCCGGAACGGCCTGGCTACTCAGCGGAATCTGGGCGTTTTCGGCCACACGTGGGCTCGGCGCGATGGGGGTCCTGCACGGCATCTTCGGCGTGCTGGGCGGAGGAGCCATGATTACGCAGGTCGTCGGTGGGCTCGCAGGCGCGTTCGGCCCTCAGGAGGACCTCGCCATCGCGTTGTCGCTCGGCGGGATCGGCTCGGTCCTGCTCGGTGGGATCTTCTTGTCGATCGGCATGTTCGGGCGGCTGCGCCGAACTCCCGCCCTGTGAGACCGGCGCTCGGTCAGAACCTGACCTCGCGCAGGTAGCTGGCGCGCGTCACCTCGTGGGTGATGGCGTCGGCCAGGACCTCGACATCGCCGTAACGCTCCCAGTCGACCCGGATGACGGGGATGGTGCGCGAGATCGTCAGGACGAACTCCTCGTAGGCGGCGTACAGGCGCCGCAGATAGTCGAGCGAGACGACCGTCTCGAAGCTGCGGCCGCGCTGCGCGATGCGGGCGTGGCAAGCCTCCGGCGTGGCGTGCAGGTAGACGATGGCCGTCGGCCGGCACATGAAGTTCGAGAGGTTCTTGTAGAGGTCGACGTAGGTCGCGTAGTCGCGCGGGTGCATGAGCTCCATGTCGACGAGCACCTTCGCGAAGATCGAGTCCTCGTAGATGGTGCGGTCCTGGACCGCCCCGCGGCCGCGCCAGATGATCTCTTGATGTTGCTGGAAGCGGCGATTCAGCAGGTAGACCTGCATCGCGAAGGACCAGCGCGCGGTGTCGGCGTAGAAGTCCTCGAGGTAGACGTTGTCCACGAGCGGCTCGTGATAGACGTCGAGACCGAGGTGTGCGCCCAGCGCGTTGGTGAGCGTGGTCTTGCCCACGCCGATGAGGCCGGCGGTGCCGATGAAGGCCTTCGAGAGGGCATGCGGAGGCGAGGTCGCGGTCATGACGGCTCCAGGTAGGCGGCGGGGAGGCTCGCGGTCGGCGCGTCCCGATTGTCTTGATTTTCGAGAATCTTGTCGGGCGCGCGGGGGAAGACGAAGTCCTCACGCGCGGCGCGACCAGCGGTCGCGAGGTGGCGAATACGGTCGACGATGGCGTCGATGATGGCTTCGCTTTCGGGGCGGCGCGTGGCGTAGTCGAGGCGGTCGTTGTCGACGCGTAGGAGCGGCGTCTCGTCGTAGCGCTGGAAGAAGCGCTGATAGGCACGCGAGAGGTCGCGCAGGTATTCGGGGTCCATGTTGCGCTCGAAGTCGCGGCCGCGGCGGGCGATCCGGGTGAGCAACGTCGAGAGCGGGGCGTGCAGGAAGACGACGACGCTGGGCTTCAGGATCTGCGTCGCGAGCGACCGGTAGACACGTTCGTAGAGGGCGAGCTCCTGGTCGGCGAGGGTGAGCTCGGCGAAGATGCGGTCCTTGAAGAGGTGGTAGTCCGCGAGGATGTTGGGGCGGAAGAGGTCGGCCTGCGCCAGCTCCTGCTGTTGCTTGAAGCGCGACATCAGAAAGAAGATCTGGGTCGAGAACGCGAAGCGGGCGCGGTCTTCATAGAAGCGCGGCAGGAACGGGTTGTCCTCGAAGGCTTCGAAGACGATGCGGGCTTCGAAGCGTTCGGCGAGGCGTTCGACGAGCGTGGTCTTGCCGACGCCGATGGGGCCTTCGACCGCGATGTAGAGCGGGCTGTCCGTGTTCATGCGAGAACCCATCGGAGCAGGAGCGAGGGACGGGCGCGCTTCATGCGAGGGCGTCCGGGGTGCCGATGAGGAGCTCGATTCGCTTCTTGAACTCCATCCAGTCGACGAGGTCGGTCAGGTAGTCCTTCTTGTCGGAATCCCAGACGAGCACCGGGCACAGGTCGTAGCGCGCAATCCAGTCCTCGTACAGGGTGTTGAGGCGCTTGATGTAGTCGAGCGGGATGTTCTGCTCGCTGGGGCGGCCACGTTGCTTGATGCGGCGGCGGATGGCGGTCACCGAGCAGCGCAGATAGATGAGCAGGTCGGGAGGGCGGAGTGCCGTCTTCATCGAGTCGTAGAGCTCGGTGTAGAGACCGAAGTCGCGGGCGTCGATCTGGCCCTGTTGGTAGAGGTTGCGCGCGAAGATCTCGGCGTCCTCGTAGATGGTGCGGTCGAGCACGATGGTGCCGTCGGCCTGGCCGAGGCCGAGGTGGAGCCGGAACTTGTGCGCCAGGAAATAGAGTTGGCTCTTGAAGGCGTAACCCTTCATGTCCGCGTAGAAATCGTCGAGGTAGGGGTTGCCCAGGAAGGGCTCATAGATCGGGCGCATGCCGTGGCGGCGCTCGAGGAATTCGACGAGCGAGGACTTGCCCGCGCCGATGTTGCCAGCGACGGCGATGAACTTCTGCACCAGGCGCTCCGGTCGGGGTCGACGGTGGACGGCGGGGACGTTGACCGAAGCGAGGGCGATCGGCAAGCGGACTTTGGCCACGCCTGTGTAACGGATGCTTGAGCCGGCGAGGCCCCGGCAGTAGGCTCGGGCAATGAACACTCGTCGGAAGACGCGGCGTTGGACGGTGGCGTCGTTGCTGGTCGCGGCGTTGGGATGCTCTGGCGAGGAGCGGCCAGGCGACGCGGATGTCGAAGTCGCCGACCTGGGCGACGTGATGCCCGATTCGGCCTATCTGCGCGATGCGGCTGATTCGGCTGATTCGGCCGCGGCGGCCGAGACCTTGGACGCGTCCGACGCGACAGACACGGCCGAGATTGCCGATGTCCGACCACCTCCGGTCGGGGAGTTCGCGGCGAGCCACGTGGTCGAGGTTTCGCTCGAGATGCCGGCGGTGGACTGGGCGGCGCTTTGTGCACAGCGGCGGTCGATCTTCGCGTTGCTCGGCGAGGGCTGCATGGAGGGGCCGTCGGCCGATGTGTTCACCTACTTTGCGGGCGACGCGACCATCGACGGGGTGACGCTGCGCAACGTCGGCGTGAGAAAGAAGGGGTTCGTCGGGTCGCTCGACGCATTTCGACCCGGATTGCGGCTCGAGTTCGACGAGCTCGTCGCTGGGCAGGAGCTCTTCGGGCTCGAACGAATGACGCTGAACAACGGCAAGCAGGACGCCTCGCGGCTGCGGCAGTGCCTGGCTTATGACCTGTTCCGGCGGGCCGGGATCGCGGCGCCGCGCTGTGCCTATGCCCACTTGAAGGTGAACCGGGTCGACCTCGGGCTCTATGTGCACGTCGAGGCCGTGAAGAAGCCGTTCCTGCGAGAGTGGTTCGGCGAGCCGCTCGGAGCGCTCTGGGAGGGGCAGCTCTCGGACTTTCGTGAAGGGTGGATGGCGACGTTCGACCCCAAGCTGGACGACGTCGACATGACACCCATCGAAGCGGTGACGGCGGCGCTGAATGGGGACGACGAGGGGCTGCTCGAGCGGCTCGACGAGGTCATCGTGCTGGACGAGTTCATCACGTTCTGGGCCATGGAAGGACTGACGGCGCATTGGGACGGGTACGCCGGAAATGCCAACAATTTCTTTGTGTATTCGCCGGTCGGGGATCGGCGGTTGAGGTTCATTCCGTGGGGCGTGGACCAGACCTTCGTCGAGCCTGAGGCGTTTGGCGGCACGAACGCGGCGTTTGGGACGGGGGCGCTGGCGGAGCGCCTGTTGCGGCATCCGGAGGGGCGCGCTCGGTACGAGGCTCGGCTGCGCGAGTTGATGGACACGGTGTGGGATGAGGCGCGGGTGCTGGACGAGATCCTGGCCATGGAGCAGCTCGTCGAGCGGTTTCGTGAGCCGGGGACGAGGGACAGTGGGCGCCTTGCGGTGGACGAGCTGGAGCGGTTCGTGGCCGTGCGAAGGACTGACCTGATGGCCGACCTGGATCGGCCGCCGGCAGGGTTTCCGCCGCCGCTGCGGGATTCACTGTGCCGCGTCGACAACGGGGAGTTGACGGCAACCTTCGAGACAACCTGGGGGACGCTGCCCATCGAAGACCTGTTCACGACGGGAACCGGGTCGCTCACGATGGAGTCGCCTGTGTTGCCGCCCCTGAGCTTCGGGATGATCGGTTCCAAGGCGGGGTACTCGGACGAGATGCAGGCTGGACAGATCGTCGTGGCCGCCGAGGTGCGCGGAATAGGCATCGTGTTTGTGCTCATCGAGACCGACACGTGGCCGCAGCCGGGGACCTATCAGGTCGGGGCCTTTCCACAAGCGGCGGTGTACTATGCCGAGTTTGGCGGCGCGTTCAGCCTGGTGGCGCTGTTGAGCGGCGAGCTGGTGCTGGATGAGATCGATGCGACGAACGGGACGCCGGTGCGGGGGCGGCTGACGGCGCGTATGTGGACGGCGCCCTAGCTGAGGGCGGATGGGGCGCGTGAGCGCGGAGCACGGCGCTAGCAGGCTGCTGAAATATGGGGTCGATTGGACCTCCCCTCCGGCCCACTTACGTCCATTGTGGACGCTCAGTACTCCGCTTGGAGGCGGGGGCGCCCCCTCCAGAGTTCGGCAAGTCGTGCTTGTGGCTTCAGTCTCTCATGCGGCGGCGGCGAGTCGGTTGATGTTGTTGATTTTGACCAGGTTGAAGGCGGCACCGACGAGCTTGGCGAACCATCCGATTCGTTCGAGCCCTCGATATCGAGCCCGCTTCATGCGACCTGGTTGCTTCATCCAACCGAAGACCGCTTCTATCTCGCGCCGCTTGATCAAGCTGATGGCATAGCCGGGAAACCGCGTCGTCCTGGAGTCGATGTTCGACTTGCGGCGGCCTGGCTGCTCGTTTCTCGCGACATGCGGCGTGACGTTGCGGTCGCGCAGCTGGTCAGCGAAGTCTTTGGTGTCATAGGCTTTGTCAGCCCCAAGCGTGATGCGAGACGTCCCCGCAAGGTTCTCATCGATCATGGCGATGGCCGCATCGCGCTCGATGGTGCCCGTGACGATGTCAGCGCGGGTGTCGACGATCAGTCCGTTGCGGTTCTCCATCAGCGCATTCACGGCATAGGAGAGTTCGGCTCCAGACCCGGCGCTCTTGCGAGCCAGTCGAGAATCGGGGTCCGTCGTTGACGCATGGGTGTCATTCGAGCGCTTCTCGCCCTTGAAGTCTGACCAACCGTTCGAGTCACCAGGGTCTGAGTCCTTGGGCTTGAAGCTCTTGTGGGACGCCATCGCAGTGATGATGGTGCCGTCCACCGAGAAGTGTTCATTGCTCATCAAGCCAGCGGTCTCGGCCTGCGCCACGATGGACTTGAGGAACGCATTGGCGACATCGTGCTCGATGAGTCGCTCCCGGTTCTTCGAGAATGTGGATGCATCGAAAGCGGGGCCCGTGAGGTCCATGTCTACGAACCAACGGAACAGCATGTTGTACTCGAGCTGCTCGCAGATTTGGCGCTCGCTCCGGACCGAGAAGAGCACCATCAGGAGCAGCGTCTTGAGCTGCCGTTCGGGCGGGATCGACGGCCGACCCACGCTGCTATACATACTCTCGAACGTCCCATCGAGCTCCGCCAGAGCCGCATCAGCCAGCTTCTTGATGCCTCTGAGCGGATGGCTCGGTGGCACGAGTGAGCCGGGCGAGACGAGCATGAGCATGGAGGGCTGACTGGTTTTGGAGCCGCGCATACGCGCGTTAGATCATAGGGTTAGGAGAAAGTCGATCCGGCTTCTGCGCGGCTCGGACTTCTTCAGCAGCCTGCTAGGGCGCGTCGGGGCGGAAGCAGAGCGTGAACGGACAGTCGGGGCCGCCGGTCGCGAGCGTGTGGGGGCGGGTGAGCTCGACGCCCGGCTCGACCTGGCCAAAGAAGCGTTCGTCCGCGCGGCAGAAGACGCTGGCTAGCGCTGGCTCGCCGATGGCGTTGGCAAGGGTCACGAAGCGGCACCGGGTGATGCGGAAGCGAACACCAGTCGCGGAGACCTCTTCGAAGTGTGGGCGAGCGTTAGGGAATTTGGCCGCGCGGGTGTCGACCCAGCGGCGGCGTCCGGCGTCGTCGAGGGCGGCGAGGTCGGCCTGGCGGATGGGGCCGAGCGCTTGGGCGAGGAAGCGGACGCCGGCGAGCTCGATGATCTCTCCGACAAGCCCCAGCGGGTCGGGAAAGCCCCGCGCCTTGAGGACCTGAAAGAGGACGAAGGCTGGTGCGGCCTGCTTTCGGGACGCGTGGTCCTCGCTGGCATCGGGGCCGCGCGCCGGTGGGAGGGCGCGAAACGGCTCGCCGCGGGCGACGCGAAAGGCGACCTCGGCACCGAGCGCGAGCGTGCGCAGTGGCCCGAGACGGCGGTGGAGGAAGAGCGGCAGAGCGAGCCAAGAGCGCGGGTCAGGTTCCATGCTGGGGTTATGGCGCAAACCGAGGTGCAGGGCGGGCGTAAAATGAAATATGAAATGTCCCGACCCCTGGGATGGAATCAAGGCGGTGGGCGTAAAGTGAAATATGGATTGCCCCGACCCCTGCCCCCCTGGAACGACGAGCTCTACGACCGCCTGGGACCGTATTCTGGAGTGAAGCTACGAAGAGGCAACTCGAGTTGGCCCCCTGCCCGCTCACCTGGGTCGCGGGGGCGGTCGGGTTGGGTCAGCCTCGCCTTCCCTTCTGGGTCGCCCGCTCCATCATGCGCTTGGCCCCGCGTTCGATGAGGCGCCGGTAGAGCGTATGCGGCAGCGCCCGCTTCGCCAGCCATCCGACCTTCCCATCCGTGTGCGTCAAGATGTGGAAGTCGCCCCGCTTCACGCCTTCGAATACGAGCTCGGCGATCTCGTCGGCGGGCCGCGAGGACCCGTCCACCAGGCCACGCGTCATCGCCGCGACCTCGGCGCTCCCGCTGCGCATCGTCTCGGTGAGGTTGGTCTTGAAGAACGCCGGGCACACGACCGAAACCCCGATGCCCTTGTCCGCGAGCTCCACGTCGAGCGTCTCGCTCAACGCCACCACCGCCGCCTTCGTCGCGTTGTAGGCCGACATCAGCGGCGGATGCACGAGCCCCGCCATCGACGCGATGTTCACAATGCGTCCGCCCGGGCGCAGCCGCGGCACGAAAGCCTTACATCCACGCACCACCCCCATCAGGTTGATGTCGATGATCCATCGCCAGTCATCGAGGCTCGTCTCCGTCAGCGCCCCGCCCACGGCCACCCCCGCATTGTTGACCACGATGTCGACCCCGCCCCAACGCTCGTCGGTCCAGCGCGCCGCCGCTTCGAGCGCCGCGTCGTCCCGCACATCGCAACGCACGAAGTGCGCCTCGACCCCGTTCCCGACCAACGCCGCGACCGTCTCCGCCCCGCGCTGCTCATGGATGTCGCCGATCAGGACCCGGTACCCCGCCCGCCCATAACGCTCCGCCAGTGCCCGCCCCAGTCCGGACGCCCCACCCGTCAGAAAGATCCTCGCGCCCATCTGCTCCCCACTTTCCCGGTTTCCGCCGTGCTCGGCCCCTCACCACTGCCAGACGGCCACGCGCCACGCAACCCGCTCCGACTCCCCATGTCGCCCCCGATAGCCAAGGGTTTGGAAGGCGCTTCCCGCTTGCTTCCCTGGGAACCCGGGCATAGGTTGACTCGGCTTGATGGACGCGGCCGACCAGACAAATCACCCTCCCGCGATTCGCGGACGCGACGCCGTTTCGCCGCGCCCGCCAGGCCCCTTCCCCATCATCAAATCGACTCGAACCTTCGAACCGCTGGTCGACGGGGAACGCCGGAGCGTTCGCTATCTGCGCTTCTCGGTGACGGACCGCTGCAACTTCCGCTGCGTCTACTGCATGCCAGAGGGGGGTCTGCCCTTTGTCCCGCGAGCGGAGGTGCTCTCGTTCGAGGAGATCGAACGCCTGACACGCATCTTCGTCGAGCTCGGCGTGACCCGCGTGCGCCTGACGGGCGGCGAACCCCTGCTGCGCGCTGGCCTGCCGGACCTCGTAGCCATGCTGCACGCCATCCCCGGGCTCTCCGAAATCGCCATCTCGACCAACGGCTTCCTGCTCGCCCCTATGGCGCGCGACCTCGCCGCGGCTGGTGTCGACCGCGTCAATATCAGCCTCGACACGCTCGACCCCACGCGCTTTGCCACACTCGCCCGCATCGACGGTCTCGACCGGGTGCTCGCCGGCATCGACGCAGCGCTCGAGGTCGGAATGACCCCGGTCAAGCTCAACACGGTCGTCATCGGCGGCGTGAACGACGACGAGCTCCCCGCCCTGGTGCGTTTTGCAGCCTCCCGCGGTGCGCTCATCCGCTTCATCGAACACATGCCCATCGGAGTGGACGGCTTCTGGAGCGACGCCTCGTTCGTTCCCGTCGCCGCGATGCGGGCACGACTCGCGGCCCATTACGCCGTCGCCGCCCCCGCCGACGTCCCCTTCGACCCCAACGCGGGCCCAGCGCGATATAGCACACTGATCCCCCATGACGGATCCCACCCACCGGTGGAAGTCGGCTTCATCACCGCGGTCTCGGACCACTTCTGCGCCACCTGCAACCGTGTCCGCATCACTGCGACCGGCACATTGCAGGAGTGCCTGGCGTTTCCAGGTCACATTTCACTGCGCGATGCGGTACGCAGGGACGCTCTCGACGACCGCGCCCTCGCGACGCTGGTCGGCGAGGCACTCTCACTGAAGGGGCCCGGCCATCGCTTTGCGCACGGCCAGTATACCCTGCAATCCATGAGCATCACTGGAGGTTGACGATGTCGAGTCACGCCGAGCTGGCCCCGAGCCGCATCAAGACCGCCCCCAAACGCGCCCTGCCCTTTGGCTACATCGTCATCGGCCTCATCGCGACAGGCATCGTGGTCCTTCTGCTCACGACCGCGTCGGGCGGCCGCTATGAGCTCGAGGTGGGGCAGGTCGTGACCGCGCCCGAAAAGTACGTGAACAAGAACGTGCGGGTCCGCGGCCAGATCAAAGAAGGGTCCATCTTCGCCACCATCGAAGAAGGGCGGCCCAAGACCCGCTTCACCGTCGTCGACGAGCACGGCCACGAGCTCGACATCATCTCGCGCGAGAGCCCGCCCGATAACTTCGAGGGCGGCAAGTCCTGCATCGTCGAGGGTAAATACTCAGAGGACGGCCACCTCGAGAGCACCCGTCTCACGATGAAGTGCCCTTCCAAATATGAGGCGGACGGCCAGTCCCCCGGCACCGGTGCGGGCGGCCTCTATGAGCAGTACAAGTCTACTCCGCCGGCCCCGACAGGCCCCCGCAGCTGATGCAGGAACTCGGACAACTACTCCTCATCCTGACCTTTGTCGCGACCGTGGCCACCGCGGCTACGGCGATGTTCGGGGCCATCACCGGGCGTCAAGCCTGGATGCGCGGAGCGCGCCACGGGCTCTTTGGCATCGGGCTCCTGACCATCGCCATGAGCATCGTGCTGACGCACGGCTTCCTCACCCACGACTACAGCTCGCGCTACATCTACGAGTACTCCGAGCGCGCCATGCCGCTCGTCTACAAGCTCGCGGCCTTCTGGGGCGGTGAGCGCGGCGCGCTGTTGTTCTGGGTCACCTCACTCACCCTGTTCAGCAACCTCGCCGTCTACTTCCGCAAGGACCGCACCCCCGACTACCTCGCGTGGGTCACGGCCATTCTCAGCCTCGCCATCCTGTTCTTCCTCATCCTCATGGTCTTTCAGACCTCGCCCTTCGACACCTGGATGGCGCAGCCCACACCGGAAGACGGGCGCGGCCTCAACCCGCTGCTCCAGAACCCGGTCATGGCCTTCCACCCGCCAGCGCTGCTGACGGGCTACATCCTCTTCACCATCCCGTTCGCCTTCGGCATGGCGGCGCTCATCACGAACAAGCTCGATGACCAGTGGATCGCGGACACACGACGCTGGACCATCGTCTCGTGGACCTTCCTGTCCGTCGGTCTGGTGCTCGGCTGTCGCTGGGCCTACATGGAAATCGGCTGGGGCTTCTGGTGGATGTGGGACGCGGTCGAGAATGCCGGCCTCATCCCCTGGTTCACCGCCACCGCGTTCCTGCACTCGGTGATGATCCAGGAGCGCCGTGGGATGCTCAAGCGCTGGAACGTCATCCTGCTTGCGCTGACCTTCTTGCTCACCATCGTCGGCACCTGGATGACACGCAGCCAGATCATCGTGTCGATCCATGCATTTGCGGACTCCGAGCTGTCCGACTATTTCCTCTATTACGGCCTCACCATCATCATCGCCTCGGCGCTCCTCATCGGGCGGCGCTGGAAGGCCCTGCGCAGCGAAGCCCGCATCGAGAGCTTCATGTCGCGCGAGGCCATGTTCGTGCTGAACAACGTGGTGCTCGTCTTCTGCTTCGTCATCACGCTCTACGGCACGTTGATGGGCAAGATCACCGAGAGTGAATCCGTGCGAAGTTTCTTCTCGCTGGCCGAGCCCACCGTGTGGGACGAGGAGACCTTCAACGAGATCTTCGTCTGGATCGGGCTCGCACTGCTTGCGATCATGGGCATCGGCCCGCTCATCTCGTGGCGCAAGTCGACCGCCAAGAACTTCCGCAAGAACTTCCTCTGGCCGCTCGCCTGGGGCTCGCTCTTCACGCTCGCTCTCGCGCTCGTCGCCCTCGTCTACGAGTCCTCCGAGAACGCCCGCATCTACGGGATGAGCTTTGGCGACGGCTTCTCCAAGTGGGTCGCCGGCATCGACCTCGGCGACTGGGTCTCCATCATCGTCTACTGGATGTGCGCCTTCGTCGTCTTCTCAGTGGCGCGCGAGTTCCACATCGCCGCCAAGGTCCGAAAGTCCCAGGGCCTCGGCGGATACTGGGGCAACACCTTCGTCGTCCTCTTCAAGAACCCACGTCGATACGGCGGCTACGTGGTGCACATCGGTGTCGTCTTCATGTTCCTGGCCTTCACCGGAAAAGCCTTCAAACACGAAGAGAAAGACCGCCTCATGGCGATCGGCGACACCCACATCCTCAACCGCTACGCCGTGACGCTCGTCGACCGCGACCACCGCTACAGCACCGCCGACGGCTGTTTCATCTCTGACGCGACCTTCGTCGCGATGCCGTTGCGCACGACCGTGGCCGAGACCTCGATCAAACGTCTCGAGACCTGGCTTGCCGAAAAGAAGGTCGGCGCCTTCCACGTGCGCACGATGCTCGACAACCCCAAGATGGAGCTGCGCATCAAAGATGAAAGCCAGAAGAAGGCGCTGCTGGCCGACTTCTACTTCGCGCGACACTTCCGCCGCGAGTTCCAGCTGCTCTCCGCGCCACAAGCGCTCACCGCGCGCTTCGGGTTCGCCGACCCGCGCCTGACAGAGGTCTACCCCGACCAGGCCATGGGCAGGCTGCGCTCGGCGCGCGACAACTTCGCCGCCTCAGGGCTCCCGGTCAAAGCCGAGCTCACGCCCGGTTCGGCCGAGCTGGTGCTCCGCTTTGCCAACGCGGACGCTCAACGCCAGACGCTCGCCCACCTGGAGACCGTGGCTACCCCCGACTGGGTGCTCGGCGTCATCGACGACACCGAGACCGGCGCTCTGCATGTGGTCGACTCGAAGACCGGCCAGACCCTTGTGCCGGAATCGCGTTATTACCCCAACAAGAGCACCTCCACGACCGAGGTCGCCATCTCCGGCGAAGACTTCCTCGTCGACCTCTACCTGTCGATGCAGCCCGACATGGGTCGTCCCTACGTCAAGGTCTTCTCGGTCATCTTCCCGCTCGTGAACTTCCTCTGGATCGGCTCCTTGTTGCTTCTCGTTGGCGCCATCATCTGCCTCACGCCGCGTTGGCTCGGCAAGACCCTGGCTTCCATGGTGGCCGGTCGCCAGACAAGCGACGAGGACGACGAGCCGCCGACTTCGAGCACCCGCAAAGCCGCGACCGTCGTGCTGGCTCTCATCGCCGTAGGCCTGGCGATGTCGCCCTCGCCCGCCCAAGCCCAGTCGAAGGACGACCTGCCTGAGCCGACCGGCTTCAAGCCGCCTTCGGGCGACCCGGCCGCAGACCTGTTCGACCAGCTCGACTGCGCTTGCCCACTCGGTGAGCGTGTCACCACCCGCCCCTCGCTGGCCGACCCGACGTGTGTGTGTCCCAAGGCCGAGGACGACCGCCAGATCGTGGCCGACCTGGTGAGCCGCGCCGAGAGCACCGACGTTGCGTCGGGACGGGCCAAGTACTTGATCCTCAAGCAGCTCGTGGGACTCGACCCGTCCTGGGAGCCACGCATCCGCGACACGACGAATCGCCTGGGCGGCCTGCTCAAGACGACCCGCACGACCTGCCGCGGCGAATACCTCATGACACTCGAGGCGACCCGCGCGACCTGCTCGCACCGTATGCGATGGGTACAGACCTTTCGTTACCTCATCGCGGCGGGCGTCAACGACGACGACATCTTCGCCTATTACCTGGCCTCCAACAATGCGACCGAGCCGGGCGGACCGTGGGCAGCCCACGTCTTGAAGACCTCCGAGGAGCGCGCGGTCACCTACGGGGTGCCGGTCGCCGTCACCGGGGCGGTCGTGCTCGTCATCGGCCTCATCATCTTCCGCAACGTGCGGCGGGCCCGCGCTGCGCGCCTGTCGACGGCACTTCCGTTGCCTGGCGCCGCCATCGAGCGCGAACACTCGACCGAAAACGACCTCTCGGACGCCGACCGCGCGCGCCTATCCGACGAGATTGAGGCCTGGGAGGGTCGGTGAACATCGCGACCGCCGTCCTCGTGCCGTTGTGCGCGCTCGTCCTGCTCTTTGCGGGCCTCGCCGTTGGCCGCCTCGTCCGGGCTTGGCGCGCCCGACACGAGCTGGAGGAGCAGGAGGTCGACCCGGAGCGCCTGGCGCTGCTCGACGAGAAGCAGCGACTCCTCCAGATGCTTGCCGACCTCGAACACGAGCACGGCCTCGGCAAGCTGTCGGACAGCGACTACACGGGGCTCAAGCGTCACTTCCAACGCGAGATCCTGCGTGTCCTCGACCGCCTCGAGCGCGGGGCCGCGGCCCCTCGCGAGACCTCCACCCCGGAGGCCGCATGATCCTCCCCCTCGCGCTTGCCCTCCTGCTGGCCCAGCCCGCTCCGACACCCGCCCCCGCGCCTACGCCCGAGCCCACTCAAGCGCCCACGCCTGCGCCCGAGCCCACTCAAGCGCCTGCGCCCGAAGTCGCGCCCACGCCTGCGCCCGAAGCCGAGCCCACGCCTGCGCCCGAAGTCGAGCCTGCACCTGCTGACACCGACTCAATCAAGGTCGAGGTCATTGCACTCCGCCCCAGCGGGCAGATCATCCCCGTCGCCACCGAGGTCCGCCTCGAGCGCCGTCGCCAGCCCCCACCCGCGATGGGCGGAGCACCTTCCACCACGATGACCCTGCTCGCGACGACCAACGCCTCAGGCATCGCCTCCTTCCCGGCCCCGCCGCCGCTCGGCATCGCCGAGAGCGACCGCGTCATCGCCCGCTTCAAAGGCCAGGAGGTCGTCGTTCCGCTCACCCCCGAGCGCAACGGCCGCCTCGCCCCCATTCGCCTCGTCGTCCGCGAGATGAGCCGCGACCTGTCACG
Organism: uncultured Myxococcia bacterium; assembly: GCA_942493285.1. GTDB lineage: Bacteria > Myxococcota_A > UBA9042 > PHBI01 > PHBI01 > WYBB01. The sequence goes on along the minus strand of OW818691.1, from coordinate 569,361 downwards.
CCTCCGCCTCGACGTACGTGTGGCCCTCGTCCCGATGGACACGGTCCTGCGTGTCGAACACGTCTTCCGCTTCGAGAACCCGAGCCACACCACCCTCGACGCCGACAAGCGTCAGGGCCTCCTCCTCCCGCTGCTCGTGCCCGCCCCCTTCGGTGAGCCCGCCCACGGCCTGTTCCCGGGGCGCCCCGACCCGAACGAGCTCATCATCGCGACCCAGCCCGACCTCGGCCGCGTCGTGGTCGAAAACGGCGACGTCGTCTACCGCGGCCCGATCCCGTCCGAGGGCCTCGCCATCCGCATCGTCATGGCCCTGCCCTACGACGGCCAGACCACCTCCCACCTGGGCCTGACCGCCCCCGTCGACCTCTCGGCGCTCGCCGTGATCCTGCAGAGCCCCATCCACCTCGCCCCCAAGCTCGCCTCCGACCGCCCTGGCGAGCTCCTGACCCGCCCCTCACAAGGTGGCGAAGAGCGCACCCTGACGCTGCGCACCCCACCGAAGGCGGGCGAGACGGTCCTCTTCACGCTCAGCGATACACCTGACCGCCACGGCTTCATCCGACCGCTCGCCGCCGGACTCTCGCTCGTCGTGATCGGCGCACTGCTGCTCCTCCTCCTCGCGTCGCGCCACCGCACCCCGAAAGCCTGAGCCCCTCCTTGACGCCGACGACGCCCCGATGAATGCCGTGGCAACCACGCCGCTGGTCGCCTGCGACCTCTCTCGCCGCTACGGCCGCATGTGGGCCGTCCGGCGCGTCACCCATCGCTTCGAACCGGGCACCATCACGGCCCTCCTCGGCGACAACGGCGCCGGCAAATCGACCCTGCTCTCGCTGCTCGCCGGCCTGCTCCGCCCCGACGAGGGTCAGGTCGAGGTCTTCGGCACCGCCTGCGTAGGCTTTCTGCCGACCGAGCTCCGCCGCAGCATCGCCTATCTGGGCCACCAACCCTTCGTCTACCCCGACCTCACGGGTCGGGAAAACATCCGCTTCTTCGAAGACTTGCATAGCCGCCCTGCCGTCCCCGACGCTGCCTCGCTGCTTTCCCGCCTGGCGCTTTCCGATGCTGCGGACCGCCCCGTCCGCACCTACTCGCGCGGTATGGTCCAGCGTCTGGCCCTCGGCCGCATCGTGCTCCAGGACGCCCCTATCTGGCTCCTCGACGAGCCCACCACCGGCCTCGACCACCACGGCCTGGCACTCCTACGCGACCTGCTCGCCGCCGCCGTCGCCGACGGCCGAACCATCGTCGCCGTCACGCACGACCTCACGGCTCTTGGCCCGGTAAACGCCACCCTGCGCCTCACCCGCGGCCGGCTCGACCGGCCCCAGCCCGACAACCAGGCGCCTCCCGTATGAGCCCGCCAACCGACCTCGGCCACGCCACACCCACGGGCCTGAAGAACTCGGTCCGCATCGCCCTCCTCATCCTGAAGAAGGACCTCGCCGTCGAGCTTCGCACCCGCGAAGTCCTCATGACGATGACCCTGTTCGCAACCCTCATCGTGGTCATCTTCGCCTTCGCCTTCCAGCTCGACGTCGATGGCACCCGCGCCGTCGCCCCCGGTCTGATCTGGGTCGTGGTCGTATTCTCGGGCAACCTCGGGATCACCCGCGTCATGGACAAGGAGCGAGAAAATGGCGCCCTTTCCGGACTACTTCTCTCGCCCGGCGGCCCGACGGCCGTATTCTGGGGGAAGGCCCTCGGCGTCTTCATCTTCATGCTCGTCATGGAGCTCATCACCATCCCGTTGGCGCTCCTCTTCATCGGGATCGACCTCCCGGTCCACGCCATCGGAGACGTCGCCCTGGCACTGCTCCTCGGCTCGTTCGGCTTTGCCCTCATCGGCACCCTGTTTGGCGCCATGCTCGGCGAAGCCCGCCTACGCGAGGTCCTCATCCCGCTCGTCGTCTATCCCATCATCGTCCCGGTCCTCGTCGCCGGCGTGAAGCTCACGGCGCTGGCCCTGGCCCCCTCCATGGACGACGAGACGAACTATCTCGCGCTCATGCTCGGCTTCGACCTGCTCTACCTGGGCCTCTGCCCCTGGGTCTTTTCGCGCGTCCTCACCCCATGAACCGGCGGTTCCATACCCCGCTCTTTCGTGGCGACGGCGTGGGGTTTCTGCTATCTCCGCGCCGTGATGACCAACGACTCTCAACCGCGTAGCCTCCTGCCGAGCTGGCTCATGCCCGCCGTCGTCGCTGCGGGCCTGTTCGCCGCCCTCTACCTCACGTTCTTCGTCGCCCCACGCGAAGCCACGATGGGCGAGGTGCAGCGCATCTTCTACTTCCACGTCGCCTCGGCCTTCGCCGCCCTCATCGGCTGGGTCGGCTGCGCCTTCGCCTCGCTCGCCTACCTCATCATCGTCGCCCGCCCGACCCAACAGCCGCTCGCCCGCACGATCGACCGCCTCTCCTTTGCCCTGGGCGAGGTCGGTGTTCTCTTTGGCACTGTCGTCCTCATCACCGGCCCTCTCTGGGCCAAGCCTGTCTGGCAGGTCTACTGGACCTGGGAGCCACGCCTCGTCCTCATGTTGCTCACCCAGTTCCTCTTCATCGGCTACCTCGTCTTGCGCGCCTACGCGAAGCAGGACGTCTCCGGCAAGAAGCTCGCGGCCGGCATCGCCGTCATCGGCGGCCCCGCCGTCTACCTCATCCACGTCGCCGTCGAGCTCTGGGGCGGCAACCATCCCCAGGTCGTCTCCGGCCAGGGCGGCGGGCTGCAGCACCCCGACATGCAGCTCACCTTCGCTTTCACCATCGGCGCCATCCTGCTCTTCGCCGGCTACCTCGTGCACCTCCGCATGGAGCGCCACCGCCTCGAGACCCAGCTCGAGGACACCCACCTCGAGCTCGACGACCTCGAAGAGGCCGCCTTGGCCGCCTCCGCCCCCAAGCCCCAGCCGAAGGACTCCACGCCGTGACCGCCCTTTGCGCCCGCCCAGCCCGCGCTGCCCGCACCGCCTTCGCGGTTCTGGCTTTTCTTTCCGTTCTCGCGGGGGCGCTCTGCCTTGTCCCCGGACAGCGCGCCCACGCGCAGGAAGCAACGCCCCGCCCGTCCTCGTTTGGGGCCGCTCCGACACCCGCCGCCCCGACCCAGGTCGTCGCCCCCAACGACTTCGAAGGCCTGCTCCGAAACTGCGACATCGTCGCCAAGAACACCGCCCGCGAGCTCTCGGCCTGCAACACGGACGCTGTCGGCGTCGACTTCCTCGGTGCGGCCTACATGGCTCTGTGGGCCATTCTCATGGTCTTCTTCGTGCTCCTGCGCCAACGCCAGAAGCGCCTCGTCGACGAAATACAAGCGCTGCGCGAGCGGTTGGCCCGACTCGGAGACGACCGGACCTAGACCTGGGACCTGGGCCCCGCAAACCCAGGGCCACGGCCTCGCACCCGCGGCGAGCCTGGCCACGCGCCAAACCCGCACCCGGCCGACTCACCATGACGTCCTCCCACATCTTCTATATCCCGCTCATCCTCATCATCGGCCTCATCATGGGCGTGGTCATCGGCCGCCGCTCGGCCGAGGTCCAACGCGAGGAGGAGGAGCGTAAGAAGCGCCTCCAGGCCAAGCGCCAGAAGGCCGACTCGAGCTCGAGCCCACCACCTCAACAGACCCCACACGAATGACCTTCAACTCCCGAGCCCTGCACTCCGCCTTCGCGCTCTGCGCCTGGCTCGGGACATCGTCGCTCGTCGCCGCCGTCACGCTCGTCTCGCCGCCACCGGCCTTCGCTGCACCGAAGCCCAAGGTGCACCGTGGCCAGTACGACTTGTCGATCCTCGGCTTCAACGACGGCGACCCCTTCCGCATCAAGGGCGCCGAAGCCGAAGCCGTCCTGACCGACCTCGAGAGCCAGATCTTCCAGTTCACGACCACCGACTGGATGGCCAAGAACCAACGCGGCGCCTGGGTCAAAATCGCTGATATCCTTGCGCGTTTCCCCGAGCGCCTGCCGACCGAGCTCTTCAAGGTCTACAAGTTCGACTTCGGCGGCGACCGCTCGATCGAGTTCCTCATCATCCCGACCAACGTGCTCGGGGACCAACTCCGTTTCGCCCCGTCGATCCTGCGCCTCGGCCCCGACAAAGTCGCCCCGGTGTGGACCGCCATGACGCTGCCCGGGGAACGATTCCGGGTGGTCGACATCCGGGACCTCAACGGCGACCTCGAGCCCGAGCTCCTCCTCGGTGGCGAGGGCGCCCAATCGAGCGCCTATCAGTTCATGGAGCTCGTCGCCTTCGCCCCAAACAACGGCTGGGTCGTCCTCGACGTGCCCCACGTCGACTCGTTGCACTTCGTCGACCTGGACTCCGACGGCAAGGTCGAAGTCATCGTGCGTCAACGCGTCGGCCGCAAAGGTCCTGCCTCGCAGTGGACCTACATCGACAATATCCATCGCTGGACCGGCACCCGCTTCGAGCCGACCGACGCGACCTTCCCGCGTTATCACGACGAGCAGACCATCCCGACCCTGATCGGCGACCTCATCGACAACCACAACGACCGCCTGGCGGTCCTCGAGGAAAAGCTCGGCGCCATCGTCCGCATGCGTGAGCTCACGCTCACCTGGACCCAGAAGCCAAGGGCCTTCCACACGCGTAAGGTGCAGGCCCTGAACCTCTTGCAACGCCGCCAGATCAAACAGGCCCGCCCCAAGCTCGAGGCCCTCGACAAGGCGTTTCCCTACGACGCCCAGGTGCTGCTCGCCCTGGCCGAGGTGCGCGCCGACCTCGAGGACTTCGAAGGCTCGCTCGACGCCGCCCTGCGCGCCCTCTCCTGCGAGCCCAAGAACCGTGAGGCCTGGTGGTGGGCCGGCCTCGGTTTCACAGCCGTGCAGGAGCGCAGCTCGGCCGTCGCGAGCATGCACCTCGCGGCCCGCATCACCGGCAATCGTGAAGAGGGCCTCGCCTTCCTACGCGCTCGCCGCGGCGCCCCGGGCATGGACTCCGAGCTGCAGTCCGTCCTCGATCAGGCCCTGGTCTTCGCCCTCAAGAACTGAGGCCGACGGCGCCAGACCGACGACTGGCGCACTCACTCGTAGCAGCGGTTGACGTCCTCGGGCGACTTGGCAGCGGTGAGGCACTCGGCCACCTTACGCGTAGAGCGCGCATTGCACTGCCGCACACACTCGCGGGTCAGATAGTCCACGAAGAGCGACGCGGTCTCGCGCGCGAGCTCGGCCCCCGTCGGCCCCATCTTCGTGAGTGTCTCCTCGCGGCTCGTCTCCTTCTCGACGACGCCGAGAAAGACACCCTTCAGGTTGTCACACGCGTTGTTGCACTCATCGGCGGTGGCCTTCGCCTCGCATGCGATGAGTCCCACCGCTGCCAACACACCGAACCACCCGATGCGAGTGCCAGACGAGCCGAAGCTCTTGCGGTCGGTAAGGTGGCTCGGGGCAAGCGACATCAGGAGTCCTCCAGAAGCGAAACCGGTGGGGCCGTCGGACCTGAATATGCCCGAATCGCCAAGACTTGCTCGGCTTGCCGGCTTTGGCGGCGGCCCATAGTGGTGTCGCTCCAGGCCCTTGTCAACGTTCTCGGTGTCGCCAGGGGCTTTCCCCCTTCCCCGACGACCGGTCCGAAAACCTTGCCCCGAGCCGCCGCGCCGCGGATGATGCCGCGATGAAGACACCTCACTGCACCACCGCCTGGACCGCCATCCCCGCACTCCTGGTCATAGCCTTCGCCCTGTCCCTGGCTGCGAGCGGTTGTGCAACCACCAAGCCCGCCTCGCCTTCAGACGAGCCCGCCCGGCTCGTCATCGACAACCCGGGCCTCGACTCCTGGGACCTGCACCTGGGCCAGGACCCACGCGGCAGCGTCGCCTCCAAAGGCCGCACGACCCTGGACGCCGTCCCGCCCGGCCCGGTCACCCTCCTCGTCGACAACGCCCGCACCGGCCTGTCGCAGCGCATCGCGCTCATCCTCCGTCCAGGCGCCACCGAGACCGTGACCCTCGCGCCCCTGCTCTCACGCCTCGTCGTCGTCAACCCCCACGACGAGCCGGTCGAGGTCGCTATCGACGGCGTCGTCCAGGGACTCGCCTCGTCCGCGACCACCACCACCTTCGACGGTGTTCCCGCCGGGCGCCGCCTCGTCGTGCTGAAGTCCACGAGGGGCCCCGGCGCCGTCAGCGACGAATACACGCTCCCCCATAATGGCCTGATTTCGCTCACCGTTCCGCCGCTCGCCGCGGCCATCGGCCCGTCCGACCTTCCCCGCCCACCGGAGGGCTCGGCGTTGGTCCGTATGCGCAACCAGAGCCGGCTAGCGGTGACCCTCTTCGTCAATGGCCAGGACCGCGGGCTCGTCGCGGCGGGCGGCGTCACCGACGTCATCCTCCCGCCGGGCACCCACCAGCTCGAAGTCCGCATCGAGGGCCTCGACGCGCGCACCGAGCACTCCGTCACCCTGCGTCCCAACCAGGTGGCCGAGTGGGCCTGGGGCGAGCCCTGACCACGAAGCCGACCGCCCGGTGACATGCGCAGCGGCCCTCATCTTTACGTGGGCCCCGTGCCGCGATACATCTGCACCGTTAGACGGTTACCGGGCTGCGATGGGATGACACCCCTCCGCCGTGGGCCGCAGCGGAGGCCGCGTGAGCAAGGACGACCAGGGCAAGAAAGGCAAAGCGACAAAGAGCGACGTCAAGCTCGACGTCCGCGCGGTCAGCGCCGAACAGGTCCGCGTCGATGCAAAAGAGAATCTTTCGTACAAAGAGTACGCAGCGATGCGCAAAGAGCCCGTCATCACGGTGCAACGCATCATCGATCGCCGCGCCAAACCCCCGGAAATGGCGAAGACCCTGTGGCCCAACATGGAGGTCAAGCAGGTCGTCCTCTGGGGCGAAGCCCCCAAAGACCCGGCCCCAATGCCGGAGCGGACCGCCGCCACCGTCAAGACCTACGTCTTGCAGGTCCCACCGGCGCCCAAGCCGCCACCCAAGGGCATCGGCAGCATGGATCCCCCGGGCGGTTGATGACACCCCGCCCCATCAATGCGTCCACCTTGCCAGCGACGCATCGCTTCGTTTTGCTCGGGCTCGCTGCGCTGTGGACGCTGATCGCACCCGGCTGCCCGTCGCAGCCCGAGGAGGCTTCGAGCCCTGCCCCCGTCGCCGAGCGCATGAAGAGCAGCGTCCGCGCGAGCCGCCCCACCCAGGCCGACCGCCCACTCGGGACGGCCGTTGTCACGCCCACCCCCGGCGACGCCGCAGGCCCGGTCGTCATCGACCTGACCGCAACTACCAACGCCAGCCTCCCCCCTGCTCCCGAGCCCCCGGACGATGGCGCCACGCCGCTCGCCGCCGAGGCCGCAGTGGACGGCAACAGCCCTCCCACTCCCGCCCCATCCGGCGCTTCGGTCGCCCCGGACGCCGGCTCGCCTGCCGCCGAGAACCCACCCGGTCCACCGGACCCGGCCGACGAGGCCCAGACGCCGCCCGCACCGACCCCGCCGACCCCAACGACGCTCGACCCGGCCACGTGCCGCGCCGCCTGCGACAACGCTCTCGCCGTCACGCTGGCTGAGCTGCCCGACGCGACGGCCCCCTCGATGCGCGAAGAGCTGAAGCGGGTCCTCGACACCGAATGCCCCTCACGCTGCCTCGCCAAGGCCTCGATCGAGTCCGCGCACTGCATCGCCAATGCCCGCTCCGCCCTCGCCCTCGCCTCCTGCCCCTGACGTCTGGCGCATCCCGCCTCGCAAGACCGCAGCCCAGACGGCCCGCTTTTTTGACCACCGCCCGCCTTCAAGCGAGGGTGTTCCGGCCGACTTCACAGGGGTTCCCTACCGCAAGGTGATGAAGTCAAGGGCTTGGCGTTTGAACACCAGAGACTCCCAGAGCGGACACGTCCGACTCGATCTGCCGACGAAGAACCTGCCGCTCTTGAACCTCGAGGGCGTTACCCTTTTTCCGGGCACGCTGCTCCCGCTCCACGCCTGGGACGAACAGACCTGCCGTCAGCTATCCGCCTGTCTGACCAGCGACCGCCTGCTCGTCGTCCATGGCGGCACGCTCGGCCGCCTCACGCAACCCCCGGACCACCCCGCCATCGCCGGTCTCGGCCGCGCCGTCTCGGATCGCCGCTACCCCGACGGCCGCATCGACCTGTTCCTCCACGGCCTGGCCCGCGTGGAGCTGAGCCAGGTCACGGTCGGGCCCCACGGCCTTTTCACTGATGTCACGCTCGCCCCCGACCTCGCCGCCGACCCACCGGACCGGGCCCACAGCCTGCTCCTGCGCCTGACCTCGATGGCGCTGCTCTACGCCCGCGGCGCACCACCCGAAGAGAGCGACCTGATCGCCTCGGTCCTCAAGTCCAGCGCGGATCCGGTCCTGGTCAGCAACCGCCTCTCGGCCGCCTTCATCACCGCCCCCGAAGAGCGCCTCAGCCTGCTGACCGAACGCTGCTCAGCCACACGCTGCGAGCGCCTGCTCGACCTGTTCGCCACCCGCCTGCTCGCAGCCAACGACGCCCCCTCCGTCGACCTCTTGCACTGACGCCTGCTCCGAATGGTCCGCGACAATCGCGGGAACCGTTCGGCACTCGCGGTGTCTGGTTGTGGAACGAAGGCCGGGCGCATATGCTCGCGGCCGCGCGGTCGGGGGGTTCCCGGCTTCGTTGGAGGCATGTTGGGTCGCTCACCACAGCCACGAGCCGGCGTCGTCGGGCCTCCGATCGCCGCCGCACCGCCCGCACCGCCCGCCAAGTCGGGGGACAGCGCGGCCGCCTCCGCTTCGCTCGCCGCGGACAGCGACGAAGCGCTCATGCTCGCGTATCTCGACGGCGATGCACGCGCCTTCCGCACGCTGGTGGCGCGCCACTCCGATCGCGTCTACCACTTCATCTTGCGCCAGGTCCGCCTGCCCGAGACCGCCAAAGAGCTCGTCCAGGAAACCTTTTTGCGCGTCGTCAAGAACGCCCGGGCATTTCGCGCCGATGCCCGGTTCTCGACCTGGCTCTTCACCATCGCTAGAAACCTCTGTGTGGATGCGCAGCGCCGCCAGAAACATCGTAATACCGTGGCACTCGACGCCCCGCTGCGCCGCGACGAGAGCGATGGCGCCTCGCTCATCGACATGGTCAAGGGCGACGAACAGCCGCAAGACCAACGCCTCGACGACGTCCGTTTCTCTGACGCCCTCAAGGGCGCGCTCGACAGCCTCCCGCCCGAACAACGCGAAGTCTTCCTGCTCCGCGAGCTCGAGGGCCTGAAGTTCCGCGAGATCGCCGACATCGTCGGCATCCCCGAGAACACCGTGAAGAGCCGCATGCGCTACGCCCTCGAAGGGCTACGCTTGCGCCTGCAGACCTTCGGGGCCACGTCGTGAAAGCGGCCGTCGCCCTGGCGGCGCTCGTGACCTCCACGGCCCTCACCGCTCCCGCCCACGCCGAACGACTCCCTTGGGAGACCTCCGACGAGCCGGAAAAGTCCGACGGCGAAAGCCCGGTCGAACCCGACGCCCCGGACCTCGAGCCCGACCCACGCGACACCCTGCCCGACTCCCTCGACGAGGACGAAGGCGAACCGCAACCCCGCGACGCCCTCCCGCCCAACGGAATGGCCCTGCGCCCGACCCTGCCCTACGTCGATCGCGACCTCGTCCAGCCGCGCAGCTATCCCGCCGGCCGCTCCGCCGCCCAGGTCAGCCTCGCCTCGATCGACGACGACCTCTTCCTCGAGCTGGCCATCGGGACCGTCTTCACCTTCGACGACTGGCGCATCGCCCCTCGCCTGCCGCTGCGCCTGCGCCTCATCGACGAGGCCCCCGAGACCGAGGCCATCATTCGCGAGGAAGACTGGGACGAGGTCTCCGACTGGGCCCGTGTGCTGGCCTTCGTCCAATACGGCCGCTGGGGCGACTCGCTGGTCCTGCGCTTCGGCGAGCTCACCGGCGTCACGCTCGGCCACGGCGCGCTCGTGAACCGCTACTTCAACACCATCGACATCGACCACTACCAGGGCGGCGTCTATTTCTACGGTGACCTCGACTTCGTCGGTGGCGAGGTCATCCTCGATGACGTCTTCGACCCCGAGGTCCTCGTCGGCCGCGCCTTCCTTCGCCCCTTCGTCGGCGCCAAGGACCTCGCTTTGCCCCTGCGCGGCTTCAAGGTCGCCTTGAGCCTCGGCGCCGACTTCTTCGCCCCGATGGCCGTCGACGTCGGCGAAGGCGGCCTCTTCTCCACCCCGGAGAACAACCCCATCATCCTGTCTGACCGATTCATGCCGATGTTCAGCCTCGACTTCGAGTTCCCGGTCTTGTCGACGCCCAACCTCGACATCGTGCCCTATCTCGACTTCGCCTCACTCGAGCTCGACACCTTCGGCCTGCACTTCGGCGCCTTCTTCAACGCCCGCTTCACGGCCCAATCAAGCCTCCGCCTCCGCCTCGAATACCGCTTCATCGGCGAGGACCACGTACCTGGCTACATCTCACCGTTCTATGAGATCGAACGTTATGCCTGGCTCGGCGGCGACACCAAGCTGGCCGCACTCGACCGCCTCGAAGCCGACGAATCGCTCGGCGACGCCCACCACGGTTTCCACATCGAGACCGACATCCAGGTGGCCAACCTCTTCAAGTGGACCTTCATCTACACCTCGAACGGACGCGACCGGCAGAACGACCTGCTGACCCGCCTGCGCCTGCCCCACCTCGGCCCTCTACGCCTGACCCTCTTCTTCGCGCGCCTCGGCTTCTCAGGCGTCGACGATCTCTTCGCCGCCGACCGAACACTCGGCGGCATCTCCGCACGTGTCACTTTTGGGACCTTCTTCGTGACCGGCCGCATCCTCCAGGAGTGGCGCCTCCGCCCGGGCGACGACGGCCGCACGGGCTTCGAGACGACGCTCAACTGGAACCTCGGCGGCGGCGTCCTCATCAACCTGTGAGCCGCCCTCCCCCTCCGGCCGACGCCACCCTTGGCGCCCACGCCCGCGCAAGCGCCCACCCCCGCGCCCGCGCAAGCGCAAGCGCCCACCCTCGCGCCCGCGCCCGCGCCCGCGCCCACGCCCACGCGTGCGCAAGCGCCCTCGCCTGCGCCTTTCTCAGCGCCCTGCTCGCGGCCTGCTCCGACACCCCGACCGGCGCCGGCCCGGGTTTCACCTGCGCCGCCGCGCCCGCCCCGCCCTGCGAACCCGACCTCGTCTGCCTCGACAACGTCTGCCGTGCCCGCCCCGACGCCCAGTCCCCGGCAGCAATCCCCCTGCCCCCGTCGGCCAGTTTCGACATCGTCCTTCCAGACCCGCCCGACATCCCCGACATCGTCGAAGACACCTCCCCTCCCGAACCCGACCTGCCCCCGCCCGAACGCCTCCTCATCGGCGACTTCGACGACACCCAGCCAAGCGACACGCGGCTCGGCCTCGCCCCCGGCCAGGCCGCCGCACGCGAGGTCCTCGTCCCCGCCATCGCCACCCTCGAGCTCGTGCGCCTCCGCGCCTGGAACCCTGGCCCAACGCCTGCCTGTGGCCGTTTTCGAGCCACCCTATGGCCACCGCGCGCAGTCTTCCCCGAAGGTGGTGCCACGTTTGCCATCACACCCGACTTCATCGGCCCCGAGCAGCTTGTCGTCGCGGCCGCCTCGGAGCTTGTCTCGATCGAGCTCCCGTTCGCGCCGCTCCCCCCAATCGCCGGTCGCGCCCCGTACCGCTTCGGCGCCTTGTACGAGGGCCCCTGCGAAGGCGCTACGACCACCCCTTTTGTCCTCCTCGACGCGTCCGGCGACGCGACGACCTCCTTCGTCTGGGCTGAAACCTGGGTACCCGGCGACGCGCTCGAGCTCCCGGGCCGCTGGGGCCTGCAACTCGGGATCCGAGTCGACGCCCCGTAACCGCCCCACACCTCGGCGCCAGGCGCCCCTCCCGCCCCGTGCCCGCCAACGTTTCCTTGACGGCGCACCATCTCGGGCCGAATACTCCCGGCGTTGATGCGCATCCTCTCCCGACTCCAACCGCTTTTCGGCTTTGCCGCCGGCCTCGCCGTGTTCGTGGCCTGCACCGGCGGGGACCTCGACGACCCGCTCGAGCCACGCGCAGTCCCCGGCCTCGCCCCTTCGGCTCCGGACGAGCGCATCGCCATCGTGTCCCTCACCTGGCGCCCCGGCGAACCGGGGCTCGCCCAGGCCTACGTCGTCGACCACCCAGCCGGCCAACGCAAAGCCGCCCTCGACCTGCTCGGCGTCCCGACCGCCGGCCTCCTGCTCGAGAGCTCGCTCGGATTCGACCCGACCGACGGCAACCTCGCCTCACCTGGTCTGCTCGCCGACCAGTGCCGCGTCGAACGCCAGGCCAACGATGCGACCTCGGCGCTCCTGCGCGACGCCGGCGAAATCCTCGTTGCAACGGGGGATTCCCACCAGGTCCTCGACTTCACCTGGCTCCCCGAGGGCTCACTCGGCGCCTCGGGCGCCGCCTACTCCGCATTGCTCCCCGCGTGGCCCTCCGCCTATTTGAACAAGGCCCGCCCGGTCCGCTCGCGCACCCCGCCCGACCGCGCCCGCTCGAACGACCGCGTTGACAACCAGCCCCGCGTCGTCTCGGTCACGGCCGACGGCAGCCATGAAGTCGGCCCCTTCACTGCCTCCACCCTGCTCCCGGCCGAGGTCCACATCCGCTCAGTCAACGGCCACGCGGTGCGCGACGGCCGCGTCGTCGGGCTCATCGGCAACCCCGACGTCGACAAGCCCGGCGCCTCCTTCGAGCTCGCCGACGTCCCGCCCACCGGGCTCGAGCTCACCTGGAGCCGCCCGAGCTCCGCCCCCACGGCCCAGCTTCCAACGGTCCCCTCGGAGCTGACGCTGGTCGTCTTCGAACGCTTCGGCTTTGGCGAGACCTGGACCGTGTCGTGCGCCACCGAGGACGACGGCTCCTTCTCCATCCCTGTCGCCGCGCTCATGGCCCTCCCCGACCTCGGCGCCTACCAGACCGACCGCGTCGTCGTCCGCAAGATCGCCGGCGCGAGCTTCTCGTCGAGGGACCTGCCCGAGGGCCTGCTTCTCGCGGTGTCCGAGGACCAGGCCTACCTCGAGTGAGTGCGAAAACGCCCACCGGTCCCAACGCGGGTCGGCAAGGCGATCTCGGCTCTACCCGTCGCACCGTCGCCGGCATGACCCTCCGCCGCTTGGCCGCCGTCCTCATGACCGTCGGCTCCCTCTTCGGCTGTGACGACGCAGAGACGAACGACCAACCGTCGTGGCCCCCGGTCGTCGTCCACCGGATCGAGCCGCCGACGCTGCTACCGACCTCCTCCCTCCGGATCGACGCCACCGGCCTCGTCGACGACCCGCTCGCCACCTACGAGTTGACCCTCGACGGCACGCTCGGTGACACCCCACTCTCGTTCACCCTTCCCGCCACGGTGCGCGGCCCCCGCACACTCGGCGCGACGCTCTCGGGCGAGCTCCACCGGTCCCCCGGCACGCGCTTCGTCGGCGTCGCCACCGTCACCCGCCACGGCCCTGACGGCTCGCACCAGGCCCAACTCCCGGTCGAGCTCACCCGCGCCATCCACCTCACGCCGACGCTCGCCGCCTTTCCACACCCGAACGCCTATATCGGCGACAGCCTGCTCGCTGAAGGCGCCTCGCTCCTCCTCGCCAACGAAGGCTTCACGCTCGCCCGCTTCGATGGCGAGCTGACCCTCGACTCCACCGGCCTTCGCCGCACCATCACCGCGCTGACGGTCCCTGGCTTCACGGCCGGCCAGTGGACTCCGTCGTTCGTCGCCGCGCCGTTCTGGGACCCGAGCACCCGGCTCGACCGCAAATACCTCGGCCTCGTCTTGAGCCCCGACATCTTCGGGATCCTACCCGGCCGCTTCGAAGGCACCCTGCGCCTCGTCAACGCCCACGCCGACGGCACTGACATCGCGTCCGAGCCGCTCCCCATCAGCCTCACGCTGAGCCGCCCGACGATCACCGCCCTCACCCCGACGACCGCCTCCCGCGGCCAGTACCTGACCTTCATCGGACGCGGCTTCGCGACGTCTGACGGCCTCTTCCAGTCGGCCACCATCATCGCGCTCGAAGGCATCTTCACGCCGCGCCGCGGCGTCCCCGAGGTCTTCACCGGGCCCACATCCTTATTCATCTACCCCGAAGACCTCGACGCAAATGGCCAATTCGTCACCGTGCTCGGCGCCGCCGACGCCACAGCGACCCCAGACGGCATCCCCGACCCGGCTGGAGCATCCGGCTCGCTCTCGGCGCTCGGCCACACCGCCGGTCGCTTCGTCGGCAAGGCCACGCCGCTCGTCCTGGCCGGCCCCGACGCCATCGCCGGCGACCCCTTCGAGCTGGTCCTCGACGTCGCCTACCCGCGCCAGGTGGTGCAGATCCGCCTGTTGCCTGGCTTCGCCGAAGCGCTCGCCCGCTTTGGTCTTTCGACCGAACGCCAGGCCATCGAGGACCGCATCCTCGAGGTCGCCCGCCGCGACTTCGACGGCATCAACATCACCTTCGTCTACGCGGACCCATTCGAGTTCGCCGAGTTCTCGATCATCGAGGTGGGGGGCGTCGACCCCAACGGCAGCGGGCTCTTCGGCCTCGACAACACCAGCGGCAAGGACGTCGGCAACCGCCGCTTCGACGACGTCATCGGCGGCTACAACGCCGAGACCCGCGCCGGCAACCTCGCTGCCTACGGAGGCGTCTTCGCGAGCGAGCTCATGAACCTCTCGCCGACCCTGTCCGACAACGTGCTCGCATCGCCCCGCTTCGACGACGTTTTTGGTGACCTCGCCCCTGAGCTGGGCGGCGACCCGGCCGAGCGCGGCGAGTCATCTGGCGGCCCACGCGCCGAGATGATCCGGGAAGCCGTGCGTGTGCTCGGCAACCTCATCGGCTCGACCATCACCCACGAGGTCGGCCACGCCCTTGGCCTCACCGCCCTCGAAGGACGCTACCACAACGACGGCGACGCCCCGAACGCGCTCATGGATGCAGGCGTCTTTCGCCCCTTCGAAGAACGCGCCGAGCTCGACGGCCTTGGCCCTGCCGCCCTCGAGCCCTTCAACCGCCTCTACCTCGAGAGCATCCTTCCCCTCGACTAGTCCTCGCGCCCTCACCCGCCCCTCACGCCCGAGCCAGCCCCATGCCCTCCTCTCGCTTCGGTTCCACCCGCCGCCTGTCCCTCGTGACACTTGCCCTCGCGCTCGCCTTCCTCGCCGCGACCTCCGCCTGCGGCAGGGACACGCCTACGGCCCCTGCCGCCGTCACCCCGACGACACCACCCGTTACGGGCCCCCGCGTCGCCTTCGACACCCCCAAAGGGCCCGTCGAGGTGCGCGTCGTCATCGCCCGCACCCCCGACGAGACCCGGCGCGGCCTCATGTTCGTCGACAAGCTCGAGGACGGCCGCGGCATGCTCTTCCTCATGCCCGAACGGCGCGTCCAACGCTTCTGGATGGTCAACACCTACATCCCGCTCGACATGATCTTCATCGATGAGGACTTCAAGGTCGTCGGCATCGTCGAGAACACCGAGCCCCTCACGCAGACCGCACGCTTCGTCGACCACCCGAGCCGCTACGTGCTCGAGGTCCGCGGCGGCTACACCCGCGCGGTGGGCATCGCCAAGGACCAGACCGCCCGATTCGTACAGATCCCTCTCTGAGGCGCGGACCTCGCCAGGGCGACGCCGACAGGCTCTCGTATCGGCGCCTCTCGAAATACATCGTATCAACTCGCGATTTCGACACAGGCCGGGACGCTTGGAGAAACGCGCAGACGCCCGAAAAAATCGTATTGACACCGAGGGGGGCCTTGCGTAGAAACCGCCCTCGCTAGCGACGCCAACGCGCCGCTGGCAAGCGTCAAACGACGCGGGAATAGCTCAGTTGGTAGAGCGCAACCTTGCCAAGGTTGAGGTCGCGAGTTCGAGTCTCGTTTCCCGCTCCAACGCAATCTAAGAAGGCTCCGAAGCAATTCGGGGCCTTTTTTGTTTTCGACGCACTGAACGCGGGACACGGCAGTCAGCCGCATCACACATCCCCCAAACGACTCAGGCACGCCTACTTCTAAGGGCCGCGGCCAAACCGACCGCGGTCCTGATGAGCATCTTCAGGTCGCCGCCGGCGCACCCTTGAGGGCCGCGGCCAACCCGACCGCGGTCCTCATGAGCATCCTCAGGTCGCCGCCGGCGCACCCATCGGCACACCGTCAGCGTACTTGTCGACCAGGGCGGCCAGGTCGGGAATCGCGTCGTTGACGTGCTGCAGCGCCGAGGGCCGCAGCCGGTGGTAGAACTTGGCCGCGGTCTTGTGTTTGGTGGTCTCCGCGCGCGCATCGGTCACGGTGATGAGCGCCTCGGCCACGCGGTCCTTGTGCTCGACGATGTAGGCCGAGAGCTTGTCCTTCCGACCGCTGTTGCTGTGCTCCTGCTCGAAGGTCTCGAGCTTCGCTATCCACTCGTCGAGGAGCGCATCCACGACGCCCTCCACGAACCCCCGCTTGATAGCCTTCACGGTGCTGTAGGCGCCTTTCACCGCGATGCCGGAGAAACCCTTGGTCGACTTCACAGAGTTGTCGATGAGGCCACAGCAGTCACGAACGAGGTGCGGGCGGACTTCCGGGTCGAGCAGGCGGTCTTTGATGGACGACATGAGCGGGCTCCAGGGCTTTCGCGGCCGAGCGCTTGGCGCGACCACGTGGATTGCGGTCGCATGGCTTCGCACAAAGCCCGCCTCGACTCCAAAGTTTTTTCCGAACCCGCCTCCTGTGCGGCTGCGGCGGGCATCCGCCATGCTGCCTGCGTCGAAACCCCACGACCACACACGCGTTGTCCCCTCGCCGTCCGTATGTTACCCGCCCCGGCTCGCGTCACCCACTCCACCGGCGCGCGCTCGCAGGAGAACCCCATTGAATTCGCTACTCACCGCACTCAGCCTGTCGTCCATCCTCGCTCTCGCCGCCTGCGGCGATGACAAGACCGACGCGACCGACACCACGCCCGACGTCGCTCCCGACACCACCGCGGACACGACCCCCGACGTCGCCCCCGACACGACCGCCCCGGACACCACGGACGAGGACAGCGCCGCCGATACCACCCCCGACACGGGCCCGGTCGTCACCTGCGATCGCACCGGCTTCACCTCGGTCGCCGAGGACGCGGGCTTCACCTTCGGAATCCTGAACTACCTGGCCCAGAGCACGCTCGGCGAGCCCGTCGACGTCCTCAACCTGCAGTTCATCACCGACAACGGCGGCGCCTCGGCCCCCGGCAACTTCACCTTCACGGGCGAGAACTACTCGAGCTGCGGCAACTGCCTCACGATCTTCGTCGGCTGCGACGCCAACCTCGGCAACTGCTCGAAGACCTTCCTCGCCAACTCCGGCACGATGGTGATCGAGTCGATCGGCGACTCCGAAGCCACGCTCAAGGGTAGCCTGACCGACGTCGTCCTCGTCGAGGTCACCGTCGACAACGCCTTTGTGTCGACCGTCGTCGAGGGCGGCGAGACCTGGTGCCTCCCGAGCCGCACCTTCGACCTCACGATCCAGTGAGTCCATGACGGAACCAGCGCCGGCTAACTTCCGGCGTGCGTTCCGGCCTGCCCCAGGCGCTCGAATCGCTCGAACCCGAGCATCAGTGGCAAGGTCCCCGGCACGAAGAACGCTGACTCGTCGGGCCCTCGCAACTGGCTCGCATGTGCCCGAATCGCTTGGCGTTTCACCGACTCGACCGCGACGATGTCGACCGTCCAGGCCTCGTCGCCAAGGACCGTCCCGCGCCCCCTGGTGATCCAATCCTCGATCGCCAGCTCGGGTCGGCGTTTAGCGAAGCTCGTCCATTGCGCATCGAAGACGCCGGGCGGGAACACGACCCCGAAGGCGTCGGGCACCGGCCTGCCCTCCGAGCCGAGTCTCAGCAACGCGGCCTCGACCCAGCGTGTCACCGCCACATGGTCGCGATGCCCGTAGATCCCGTCGCGCCCCAGCGTCAGAACCCGATCGACCCCGTCCATCAGCGTCATGAGGCGCGCCACGACCCGTTCCTGTTCGACCGGCGCGAGCCCCTCGAGCCCACCGTCGGGCAAGACCCAACGCGTGACCTCGTTCACACCGAGGACCCGCGCGCTCTCATCGAGCTCGCCATCGCGCCACGCCGCGAGCGCCTCGCCTTTGAGGCGCCCACCTTCGCGCGCCAGATAGTCCGTGCCCGCCTCACCCCGCGTCATACACAGGAGCGTCACCGCCGCCCCGGCCCTCGCCGCCAACGTCAGCGTACCCGCGAACCACAGCTCGTCGTCCGGGTGCGGGATGACCGCGAGCACCCGCTCGCGCCCTGCCTTCGCACTCAATTCAGAAAACCCCTGGGCGACACCGGGGACGCCGGCACGGGCAGAATCGGTGCCCACTCCAGGCGGTGCAGCAACGAATCTTCGATGCGCTGCCCGACGGTCGCGAACTCCAACACGTTGCGTGTCTCGCCCTCGCGGTCTTCGGCCACGAACAGGATGGCGCGCCCCACCCCGTCATAGCCGAGCTGCACGATGGCATTGGTCGGCCACCGCCCACCCGCCTCGAACTCGAGCGGCTCCGGCAACGTGTAGAACCCCTCTCGCGGCAGCGCATACAGCGTCGCCGCCCACGCCGCGTCTTCCAGCGGCGTCACCGGGTCGCCCCAGAACCAGCGGTTCTTGGTGTTACGCCCCGGCCGCACGACGAAGCGGCCGCCGTCGTTCCGGTTGCCGACGAAGACCAACACGTTGGCGGGAAATTGTTCTTCGAGGCCGACCAGCGGCCGCGTGGTCCGATACAGTCCAGGCAGGATTGAGATTGTCATCCGCCTGCAACTAACAACCCCGCCCCGCCCTGACAACCCAGACCGCCCACATGGACAGGTCGCCCTCTCCAAACACGCTCGCCATCAACTCCGCCGAGGCCTCGCGATGGACCTCTGCAGCGGCTGCGCCTCGGCCGGATTCTCGGGCCATACATGTTTTGGATAACGGGTCCGCATCTCGCTTCGAACCTCCGGCCAGGTACGGCTCCAGAAGCTCGCCAGGTCGGTCGTCACCTGCAGCGGCCGCAAGGCAGGCGACAAGAGGTGCAAGACCACCGGCAGGCGCCCACCGGCTACCCGCGGCGTGTCCGATTGCCCAAAAAGCTCCTGCACCTTCACCGCGAGCACCGGGTTGCCGTCAGCTCGATAGTCGACCTTGATCATCGACCCCGACGGGACCTCGAGCCGCTCGGGCAGGAGCTCTTTCACCCGCTGCCCAAGCTTGTAAGGCAGCATGCTCCACAACGCGTCGGCCAGCTTCATCGCCGGCCGCCGCACCAGCTCGTCGAAGCTCGCGAGCCCCTGACACATCGCTGGCAGGGCTGCGACCAACAACCCGTCATGCGTGACCACCTCGCCCAGCCCGTCCCTGACCTCCTCGGACAGCTCCGCCACCGCATCCGGGAAGACCCTGAAGAACGTCACGAGCCGCGCCACCAGGTTCTCGTCGGCCGTCTCGATGCCGCCAAAGACCTGGTCGAGCGCCCCCTTGGCATTGTCGGCGAGCAGTGCCCCCGATCGCTCTCGATCCACATTTGGGATCGATTTTCGAGATAATGGAAGATCGAGGAAATACTCGGTGCGGTACGCCGACACCCGGCGCTTGTCGGCTTCCCATACGAGCTCGTCTTCGACACGAAACCCGACGTGCCTCACCAGAGCCGCCCGCGACGTACCCGCCCAGCTCCGCAGCGTCGACACCGCGGCCTCACCACGCTTGCCCGCCTCGAGCTCGAAACACACCACGACCTCGGGCAGCTCGGTCGCCCCGACCATCCGCGCAAGCCGGCCCCCGACCAGCGCATAGCGGTCCCCTTCGCGCCGCACCCCAACCCTGTCGGCGTGACTCCGCACGAGCGCGTCTTCCGTCCCGAGGCCGGGCCCGACACCCTGGCCCGGCGCACCCGGCGTACCCGCACCACCCGCGGCCCCCCGCCGCCGCTCGACGAGCTGTCGCGCCGCCCGTTCGAGGTTCTCCCCCGGAGTCACACGCCCCATCGCTCGCTCGATCTCGCCGTCCACCAACCCCTGATCCAGAGCCGCCGCCCAGCGCCCAACCCGCACTGCGTCACCGTCGCGTACCAACGCGACGAGTGCGGCAAGCCGTGGCTCGACCGGCATTTGGACGACCGACCGCCCAAGTGGCGTGAGCCCGCGGCTATCCAGCGCCCCCATCGTCACGAGCCGTGCCCGCGCGTCGACCAGAGCCCGCGCATCGGGTGCCTCGAAGAACCCGAAGGTCGTCGGCTCGACACCCCAGCTCATCAGCTCCAGCGTGAGCCGCATCAGGTCGATCCGTTTGATCTCCGGGTCCTCGAAGGGCCTCAGCCGATCGTCCTCGTGCCGGCTCCAGAGCCTCACCGCCCGCCCGGCCTTCACACGCCCCGCGCGCCCGCTCCGCTGGTCCGCCGACGCGCGCGAAATCCGTGTCGTTTCGAGGCGATTACTGGCCACCGCAAGATCATAGCGCATGACCTTGGCGAGCCCCGAGTCGACGACCGTCGTCACGCCCGGGATCGTCAGCGACGTCTCGGCGACGTTCGTTGCCAGCACCACCCGCGGCCGCTCGCCGCTCACCAACGCCAGGTCCTGCTCTCGCGGCGTGAGGCTGCCGTGCAGGGGCAGGACCTCGACCCCACGCAACCTCGAAGCCAGCCGCGAACGCACCGCCTCGATGGGCCGCACCCCGTGCAGAAACCCCAACACGTCGCCATCGAGCCCCTCGTCGACCAACCCGACGATCGCCTCGACCATGGCGTCTTCGGCGTCACGACCGTCGACGAGCCCGGCCCCACCTTCACGAAACCGCATCTCAACGGGATAGGTCCGCCCCGACGCCCGCACGACCGGACACCCTAGAAACCGCGCAACCGGCTCGGCCGCCAGCGTCGCCGACATCACGATGAGCAAGAGGTCAGGCGACAAGGCCTCCTGCACCTCCTTGACGAGCGCCAACGCCAGGTCCGCGTGCACGCTGCGCTCGTGGAACTCGTCGAGGATGACCGCCCCCACCCCCTTCAGCTCGGGGTCGCGCTGCAGCCTTGCGGTGAGAATCCCCTCGGTCACGACGCGGATCTTCGTGCGCTCGCTGGTCCGGTCATCGAAGCGGACCTGATAGCCAACCGTCTGGCCGACCGGCTCCCCATAGAAGCCGGCCATGTGGCTCGCCACCGCGCGCGCCGCGACCCGCCGCGGCTGCAGAAGTACAATCTCCTGGCCTCGTCCGATGAGGCCACTGTCGAGCAACCACGGCGCCACCCGTGTCGTCTTGCCCGAACCGGGAGGCGCCACCAACACGACCCGCCGCACGCTGCCCGCACCACCGAGCGCGGCCTTCAGCTCACCCAGCGCCTCGTCTACTGGTAAAGGCGACAGCGGCACACGTGTCCGCACCGCTCACACCCGCGACTTGAAGTCGTGCATGAACTCCACGAGCTTGGCGACACCCTCTTCCGGCATGGCGTTGTAGAGCGACGCGCGCAGCCCACCCGCCTTACGATGGCCCTTCAGGTGGTGGAGCCCCGCGGCCTCACACTCGGCGATGAACCGCTTGTCGAGCGCTTCGTTCGCCAACCGGAACGTCACGTTCATACGCGACCGGTCGCTCACCTTCGCCATGCCCCGATAGAACCCGTCCGACCCGTCGATGGCCGCATACAGAGCCGCTGCCTTGCGCTCGTTCCTGGCCGCGATCCCGGCCACCCCGCCCTGCGTCTCGAGCCAGCGACACGTGAGCAACGTCGCGTAGATCGCGAGCGTCGGCGGCGTGTTGTACATCGACTGGTTCTTCTCCTGGACGCGGTACTGCCAGATGCTCGGGATGTCTTTGCGCCCCGCCTCCATGAAGGCCCGCTCGAGGATGATCATGGTCACGCCAGAGATGCCTGCGTTCTTCTGCGCGCCGGCGTAGATCATCTTGAACTTCGAGACATCGATGGGCCGCGAGAGGATGTCGGAGCTCATGTCGCACAGGTGTGGCACGGCCCCGAAATCCGGCCAATTCTGGTCCTGGGCGCCCAGCGCGCCAGTCCCCCACTGAGTCCCGTAGATCGTATTGTTGGACGTCGTGTGCACGTACGCCAGCTCATCCGGCCACTGCACGCCGGCCAGGTCTGGCAGCGCCGCGTAGTCGCTCGCCTCACCCGACGCAACGATGCGCGCATCGCCCAGCGTCACCGCATCATCATAAGCAGCACGCGCCCACACGCCCGTGTCGACATAGGCCCCGACCTTCCCCGGCACGAGCCACGACAACGGCGCCTGCGCGAACTGCTGGCGCGCCCCACCCTGCAGGAACAACACGACGTAGTCGTCGGGCACGCCGAGCAACGAGCGCAGCGCCTTCTCGGTGTCGGCGACCACCCCCTCGAACCACGGCAGCCGGTGCGATATCTCGACAATCGAGAGATTTTGCACCTCGGGCACCCCGCGCAACGCGGCGATGGCACCCTCGATCACCTCGGGCGCAACGATGGACGGACCTGGGCTGAAGTTGAACGGACGCGTCATATCCCAACACCCCTGCGAGACCACTTACGACCCCCAGAGGGCCGCCAGATTCCGGACCGGGACGAGCCATCGCCCCGCCTGAGCGGACTTCTACACCGCCCCGCACCCCGATGCGAGCGGTTGATACGGGACCCGCGCACCGATTCCTGATGTCTTCGGTGAGGGCGGGCGGTTGGGTGTGCGGGGCGGTTGAGGGCGTGGGCGCAGGCGTGGGCGTGGGCGCTTGCGTGGGCGCTTGCGTGGGCGTGGGCGCTTGCGTGGGCGTGGGCGCTTGCGTGGGCGTGGGCGTGGGCGTGGGCGTGGGCGTGGGCGTGGGCGTGGGCGTGGGCGTGGGCGTGGGCGTGGGCGTGGGCGTGGGCGTGGGCGTGGGCGTGGGCGTGGGCGTGGGCGTGGGCGCGGGCGTGGGCGCTTGCGTGGGCGTGGGCGTGCGTGGGCGTGGGCGTGGGCGTGGGCGTGGGCGTGGGCGTGGGCGTGGGCGTGGGCGTGGGCGTGGGCGTGGGCGTGGGCGTGGGCGTGGGCGTGGGCGTGGGCGTGGGCGTGGGCGTGGGCGCGTGAGGACTGGATCCAGGGGGTGTTGGCATGTAGGGGCAGAGCTTGCTCTGCCCTCCCCTCGCAGGCGCCGCCGGCCCTTTCCTGGATCGTTGCAATCGCAAAACCCACCGTGCGATAAGCCCCCGTGCCTTTCGTCTGGCCGCTCTGTCGACCACACGACGCCGAACACCAGACCCGCCCGGAGACCCCATGGCCCGCTCGCAAGCCCTCGGTATCAAGCGCCTCGAAGACATCATCTTCGTCGTCCACGACCTCGAGCGATCGACACGCTTCTACGTCGATAAGCTCGATTTCGCGCTGACCGCGCGCTCGACGCCCGACCACGAGGCCAAGACCGGCGAGACCACCCGCGTCTTCACGGCCGGCCACGTCCAGGTGACGGTGTCCCAGCCCGTGTCCCCGACCTCGTCCGCCGCGCGCTACCTCAAACGCCACCCCGACGGGATCTCCACGCTCGTCTTCGAGGTCGAAGACCTCGCAAAGACCTTCGCGGTCCTCGACGAGCGCGGCGCGACCATCGTCGACGACCCGCGCTGGACGACCGACCAGTCGTCGAGCGACGCCAAGATCGGCAGCTTCGAGATCACCACCCCCTTTGGCGAAGGCCGCTTCCGCTTCGTCGAACGTAAAGGCTGGACCGGCCCCAACCCCGGCCTCTCCGCCATCGAAGTCCCCGCCGCGACCAACCGCTTCGGCTTCGAACACTACGACCACGTCACCTCGAACTTCCTGACGTTGAAGCCCATGATCCTCTGGTGCACCGAGGTGCTGGGCCTCGAGGAGTACTGGGACATCGAGTTCCACACCGACGACGTGGCGGCCGACAACGACCACGGCTCCGGCCTCAAGTCGACCGTGCTGTGGGACCCACACTCGGGCGTGAAGTTCGCCAACAACGAGCCCAAGCGCCCCCACTTCGAGGCGAGCCAGATCTACACCTTCGTCGTCGAGAACCTCGGCGCCGGCTTCCAACATGTGGCCCTCACGACCCGCGACATCATCACGACCGTGCGCGGGCTTCGCGCCGCCCAGGTCACCTTCATGCCGACGCCGGGCAGCTACTACGACATGCTGCCCTCCCGCCTCGACCAGCTCGGGGTAGGCAACCTGGAAGAGGACATCGCAGAGCTGCGTGAGCTCGAGATCCTCGTCGATGGCAAAGGCAAAAACCTCTATCTACTCCAGATCTTCCTGAAAGAAGCCGCCGGCCTCTACGGCGACCAGAAGGCCGGCCCCTTCTTCTTCGAGGTCATCCAGCGCAAGGGCGACAAGGGCTTTGGCGGCGGCAACTTCCGCGCCCTCTTCGAGTCGATCGAACACGAGCAGAAGAAGAAGAGCGCCTGACATGATCGACCGCATGCAGCTCGGCGAGGTGCCGGCCAAACCGCACATCCAGTTCCGCCCGACGAGCCAGGGCGGCGCCCTCCTACGCGAGCACTGCCTCACCCGCCACGGCTTCGACGGCGCCTTCACCATCGCCTATCGCCTGCATGGTCCACACGTCCAGACCTCGTGGCAGACGCACGACCACGTGCCCGCCCCGCTCGACGCGCACGCCGACGCGCTCGTCCTGCGCCGCCACTACCAGACCCAGGTCATGACCCCGTCGGGCGAGACCCCGCTGCAAGCCCGCCGCCCGCTCTTCGTCAGCACCGACCTCGAGATCGGCGTGCTCCGCCCGTCTATCAGCGACGACGTCTACCTCGAGAACGGCGACGGCGACGACCTCTACTACATCCAGGAGGGCACCGGCCTCCTGCGCACCATCCTCGGCGACCTGCGCTTTGGCCCCCAGGACTACGTGCTCGTCCCACGCGGCATCGTCCACCGCTTCATCCTCGACGCCGTCCCGCAGCACTGGTTCCACATCGAAGCCAAGCGCGACTTCCACATCCCGCGCCAGTTCCGCAATGACGCTGGCCAACTCAAGATGGATGCCCCCTACACGCACCGCGACTTCGTCCGGCCGACGTTCATGGGCCCACTCGACGAGGGCCTGCGCGACGTCGTCGTCAAACGCGAGGGCACACTCACCCGCTTCGTCTACCCCCACTCGCCGCTCGACGTGGTCGGCTGGGACGGCTCGGTGTGGCCTTTCGTCTTCCCGATCCTGGCCTTCCAGCCCAAGACCTCGAGCGTGCACCTGCCCCCCACCATCCACGGCACCTTCGCCGTCGGCGGTGGGCTCGTGTGCTCGTTCGTCCCCCGCCTCGTCGACTGGCACCCCGAAGCGATCCCCTGCCCTTATCCACACGCCTCGGTCCACTGCGACGAGGTCATCTTCTACAGCCAGGGCAACTTCACCTCGCGTAAGGGCGTCGGCCCCGGCAGCGTCAGCTTCCACCCGATGGGCACCTCGCATGGCCCGCACCCGGGCTCGTACGAGAACAGCATCGGCCACACCCGCACCAACGAGCTGGCCGTGATGCTCGACGTCTTCGCCCCTCTCCGCCCGACGACCCACGCCCGCCAGATCGAAGACCCCGCCTACCACGCGAGCTTCATCCCCTAGCATCCCGTGCTTCCCCTCTGCACGTGCGGGTGCGACACCGCCTCAGCGATCGCCCCGAAGATCTCGAACACCAAACATCTCGACCATCGAGATATCGGACCCGAACAGATACATGCCTCTCGCCACCACCCACGGCGTCGAAATCGGGGTCGACACCCTCTACCTGCCCGATCGCAGCAACCCCTTGAAGAGCCACTGGTTCTTCGCCTACCGTATTACCATCCGCAACGTGGGTGCTCGCACGGTCCAGCTCGTAAGCCGCCATTGGATCATCACCAATGCGCGTGGCGAGACCGAAGAGGTCAAGGGCCCCGGCGTCATCGGCGAGACCCCGGTCCTGGCACCCGGCGAGCGCTTCTCCTATCAGAGCTTCTGCCCGCTCGACACTCCCGTGGGCTCGATGCGCGGCACCTACCAGATGGTCGCCCTCGACGGCTCCAACGAGACGTTTGACGCCACCATCGCCCCGTTCACCCTGGCCGTCCCGAGCGCCCTGAATTGAGCGACCTGGCCTGGTCCCGGCTCAAGGACGGGGGCCAGCCTTGAGGTCGATGATGTTCTCACCGCCCGAGAGCTCGACCACCGCGTGCATCGGGATCTCCCCCTCGGGCGACCCGCTCACAGACACTGCGAACGCATAGACGCCCCGCCGCAGGTTCACCACCGCCGGCGCCGAGCGCGGGGCGCCTGCCCCATCGAGCGCCATGCTGACCGTCCCAACACGCCCGCCCGCCTCGTCCGTGATGACCGCGGCGATTCGGGTGACCCGTGCACGGGGCAGCTCGATGCCTCCACCACGCACGGTCGGCGGCAGCTCGAAGCGCAGCTGCGCCTCGACCGGCATCCGGGGCCCGAAGTAGAAGATCCCGAAGGCGACAAACGCTACGAGCGCCACAAACGCGATGAGGCGTTTGGTGCGGTCACGACCACTGGGTCCGGACGGCGTTCCGTCCGCGACCCCACCCTCCGAGTCGGACGTCGTCATACGTTTCGACACCACATCGGATGGAAACGTATGCGACGTGATCGGATCGCTCGGGCCTCTCCGCCCTCCGCCGTGTCCTCTGGGCCTGCGTCCAGATAAGGCGGAGGCCCGACGGACCCGACTACGGCGCTCCGAGGACCCTCGCTGACGTTTGCACCTGACGTCGTCATACGTTTCGACACCACATCGGATGGAAACGTATGCGACGTGATCGTATCGCTCGCGCCCGCTCCGGCCCGCTACGCCCCGGGCCTGCGACGTGGCGCGAGCAGACGTTTACGCCTGACAAGCTCAGCTCCTGAGGGTGCCGGTCTTGGCCTTGGGACGCGCAGTCGAGCGGCTCTTCGGCTTGGCTGGCAACTTGGTCGGCTCGGGCTCGGGCTCGGGCTCCGGCACGACTTCGACCAGAGCGGCGGCCTTGGCGGCTTTGGCCGACGCCGTCCCGTTGATGCCCTCGGTGACCTTCTTGTCCGCCTTTTCGGCCGCGGCGTCGGCAGCGACCAGGAAGGCATCCGCGAAGATCTGCTCGAGCTCGAGCTCGACGGCCTGCTCCAACATGTCTTTGGCCATCGCGAGCTCCTTCACGAGGAGCTGCTGGGCGTGGTCGAGCATCCGCTTCTCACCGAAGCTCAGGGTCTTGTCGAACTTGAGCAGGTAGAGGTCGCGCAGCACCTCTGCTACGTCGTAGACCGACCCAGTCGCGAGCTTTTCCGTATACTTACGCTGGCGTCTGTTCCAGGTCTGCTGGTCGAATTTGCCGGGGCGCTCGCGCAGGATGTCGTAGACCTCTTCGACTTCTTCCATGCTGATGAGGCTGCGGAGACCGACCGAGTTCACCTTGTCGACGGGGATGAGGACCCGTCGGTTCTTGGAGTCCATCACCTCGAGGACGTACACGTTCTGCAACGAACCATACATTTCGATGGTTTCGATGCCCGTGATGATCGCAACGCCGTGATTGCGATAGACGGCTTTGTCGCCAATCTTGAAGGTGGGCTGCATGTAGACTCCTTGCTGAGCTGTCGCCAGTGACCTGCACACAAACGCAGGTCACGAAGCACTGCTCGTCGCGCCGAACCGCCTCGAAATGAAGGCGGAACCGGCCTCTCCAGGCTCGGGACCTGGAGTCTCGTGGTGGTCGGAACCGTCACCCGAGCCCTCGACACGTCACCGTCGCTCCAGCCTGGCGAAAGCCACGGCTGCCCCTGCGACGACGTCCGTCGGCAACGCAGCATGGAGCGCCACCCGCCTGAAGCACGCATCCGACCGGGTTGATACCCGGCTGACTGCGCAGCCCCGTGCTGGATGCCGACACCCCACTCGTACATGCCGCCCCACAAAGAGGTCGAGGTCGGCCTCCCAACCCTGAACCGGAATGACGATTCAGACAGGGACGCCAGCCCAGATGACACCACGATGTCGCCGGTCTGTCAACGACCGGCGCCCCGCTCACGACAAGGACCTCAACACGATCACCCACGCGATGCGGTGTGGAGCAACGACCAAGCTGGTCCCACCCACCCGCGCCGCTGCGCGATCATGCGGCCCTCAACGTAGATCCGGGTCTCAGGCGCTCTTGGCGGTGCCGCCGAGCTGGCGGTGCTTGTCGAAGAGGCGCTTGACGGTCAGGCTGTCCATCTTCTCGCGCCAGCCAGCGTTGGGCTTGCCGCCCGCGAACTGCAGCTTGGCAATGGCGTCGATGAGGCCCGACTTACCGCCGAACGCCTTCTTCACCTCGCTCGCCACCTCGAAGATGCGGATGAGCTTGGCGTTGGTCGCGCCCATGAGCGCCTTCTTGTCGAAGTCCGTGCCGCCGATGAGGGGCAGGATCTTCGAGACGATGTCCTGGCGGGTGCCGAAGGTATCGGCGAGCTGCTGCTTGGGGGTCTTGATGCGCATATCGAATGCTCCTATCGGACTCGCGAGGTTGTTCCTCGGGTTGTGTTGGTCGTCGAGACGCCTGAGAACGCCACTGTTGCGTTCTCAGTCGTCGATTCCGGGGTCGAGCGGCGGTAGCTCGGGCGGCTTCAGGCGGGGTTCGTCGTCCGGCGCGTCTTCACCCGTGCCATCGCCTTCGGGCTCAGGAGCGGGTTCGCCGTCGACCTTGGGGTCTGCTGCAGGTGGCTTGGCAGTCGGCTCGGCTTCGAGCGCGCGTTTGAGCTCTTCCAAACGCTTCTGTGCGATCTCGTGACGGCTTCCGTTCGGGAACCGATCGACGTAGACGCCGAGCGCACGAACCGTCTCCCGCTTGTTGCCGACCTCACGCCAGGCCTCGGCCCAGCGCCATACGAGGCCCTCTTTCATCGCCAGCTCGGGGTAGACGTCGATGGCCTGACCGAGGCGCCAGGCTACGGCCTGCCACTGCTCGTGGCTCGCGTAGAAGTCGGCCGCGTAGAGCTCGTGGCGAAGCAGCATCGAGCGCACCGTCGTCAGCATCTCCTGAGCGTCGGCCGCGAATACGCTTGTCGGGAAAAGCGTAATGAAACCCTTGAGCTCCGCCTCCGCCTGCTGGGTCAGGGTCTGGTCGAATTCATGGGCCGGCGGGCTCGCGAACCACTCACCTGGGATTCGCTTGTACTGGCACTCGGCGACCTTGAAGCGCGCATACGGCAGGTTCGGGTCACTGTTGTTCTGCTGGACGAAGCCCCGATAGATCTCGGCGGCCTCCGCGTAGCGCCCCTGGAAGAAGAACGCGTCGCCCAGGCGCAGCTTGGCCAGCGAAGCGTGCTTCACGTGGCGCGGACTCGCCGCGACGGCCTGGAAGAGCTGGCTCGCCTTCAGGTAGTCGCCATCGATCAGCTCCCGCATGCCGTCGTAATAGGCGCGGCGCGCGGGGTCCTTGTAGGCCGCCGAATCGGTCGGCAGATCCGGGCCGGCACTCGCGCAAGCGCCGCTCGAGACAAAGAACACGACTCCGATCACCATGGACATACGGCGACCGCGGGCGCGACGGGTGTCGGCCTCTGGCTGTCGGTGTGTCTTTGTCGTCGAGGTCATGAACCGTGTCCTGCCGCCGGCCGTCGCGAACGCGACGCGCCTCGTGTGCGGTCACCTGCGGCCGGTCCCCCGGGCGCAAGGCGCGACGGTCTAGCAGCCCGCCCTACCATTGTCAACGGCGTCGCCCAGTACTTCGGCACACCGGTCGAGGCACGACGCGGCCCGGCCGGACGCGTGGCCGTGCATCACGACCCGCGGGCCGCTTCGAGCACTTCGCCGAGCCGCCGCCCCACCTGTGCCACGAGCGGGATGGCCCGGCGGTAGTCGAGGCGCTTGGGGCCAAAGACCGCAACCACCCCGGTTGCGCCACCCGTCGTCCAGCGCGTCACCACGATCCCACAAGGTGAGAAGCCCGGGTCGGGGGCCTCCTCGCCTACGTAGACTCGGATATCCTCGGTCGTCTCGACGCGGCCGAGCAGGTCGAGCCAGACCTCACGCTCTTCGAGGGCCCGCAGGAGCTCGCTCGCGAGCTGCGGCGACTCTGTGAACTCCCGTTGCGCCAGGACTCGTGAAGCCCCTTCGATGAGCACCTCGGCCTCATCATCATGTCCGTCGAGCGCGCGCTGCCCGAGCTCGGCCGCCCGTCTCTCGATCTGCGCCTGCTCGTCGAGGGCGTCCTTGTCGGCGCGTTGCGCGGCCTCCAGCAGGATGCGCACCTCCGAGAGGCTGCGACCTGGCAACAATTCATTGAGATAGTTCGTGAATCGCTCCACGTCTGAGCGGCTCACGTTGGGCTCCACCGAGAGCAGTCGCTCGTGGACGAGTCCGGACTCGGTCACGGCCAGGGCAATGACCCGGCCTGGTCCGAGCAGGACGAGCTCGAGGCGCTTCAGCACCGCCCGCTCGAGCCGGGGTGCAACGACCACGGCCGCCGCCCCCAGCGCCAGCGCCGCGAGGTTGGCCGCCTTACGCATGAGGTCGATTGCCGAGTTGCCATCTTTGAAGTCGAGGCTGTCGACACGGGCGCGATCCTTGGGTCGCAGCCCCTCGGGCACGAGGATCGTGTCGAGGTACTCGCGCCAACCGAGGTCGGTTGGCACACGACCAGCCGAAGTGTGAGGCTGTACGAGGTACCCGCGCTGGCCGAGAGCCGCCATCACCGCGCGCACCGACGCCGACGACAACGAGTGTTTGAGCCGCTCGGCTACGGTCTTTGAGCCGACCGCTTCACCCGAATGGATGTAGGTTTCGACGATTTCCCGAAGGATTAGGTGCTCGCGATCCACGACTGCGCACCATGCGAACGCTTGGCCTCATTGTCAATCGACCCGCGCCCCACGTGCGGCGAACGGTTTCATCGAGACAGCTACTAGGGCGTGCAGACCGGCAACGTCACGCGAGCGAGCACAGGCGCATGCCGCGGCACCAACGCCTCGTCAAAGGTAAGCGATCGCGCCGACACCCAGAGGTCGCCCCCCTCCGCGAGGAGGTCCGGGTAGACATAGACGCCGTTCGAGAGCGCGCGTTTGGTGCCCCAGCAGCCAGATCGTTCGGCGAATACCAGGATGTCGCCGCTCTCGCCCTCGCCTGCGGCGATGACCGCAGCCCCTCCGACGAGTCGCAGCCTGGCCCAGATGCCGTGCTCGCCTACGCCGGTGGGGACGGTTGTGGTGGCCCAGGGCGCCCCCCAACTCGCGGCGCGCGCGAGCTTGAGCTCGGCCGTGCCCGCGTCCTGATAGGCGATGGCGAGGCCGGCGGCGTCGGCTGCGATGCTCGTGAAGCGCCCCGGATCGCGGCCAGGCCCAACGTCCACGACGACCCGGTCAGCGGTCGAGAAGGGCCAGCGCCCTGCCACCAGCCGGCGTAGGTCGGCGTCGTACCAGGCGGCCACGACCTGCCCACCCTCATCGAGGGTGCACGACAAGAAGAGCCCTTCACCAAACGGGAGGCGATCCACGTCATCGCGGCGTTCGACCCGGGAATGACAGGCTTTGACACCCTCGACCTCGCCGCAGACCTCTCGCGCCGTACACGCCGCGCATCCGGTCGACGGCGACAGGTTGCCAAGGTCGATGAGCGCCGCGCACGCCCGTTGTCCAGACGGAGCGACGACGCACGCCTCGGTGAGACCACATGCACCACCGCAAGGGGTCGCCTCGCGGGGTGGCAGCGGGGTCTCGATGACCGTGGTCGCGACCCAGTCGGACTCCGCGACGGGTGCAGCGACGCGGCTCTCGAACCGCACGAGCAGGCTGGCCTCATCGAAAGGGTCGGCGCCGACGAAGACCAGGCCAGCGAGGGTCCCGTCGGGTCGCGAGACGAGGCATTGGAAACGGCCGACGCCAAAGTCCGGCCCCAGGTCGCGACCAGCCGCTCCAGCCCCCGACCCGTAGCTGTCTGACGCCAGTCCAAAGACGGGCAGCGGCATGGACGCCTGACGCGCACCGCCCTCGAAGCGCCCGTAATATATACGATTTTCGTCACGATCGCGGTAGACCACGTGTGTCGCCTGACCCTCGGCGACGACCTCGGGGCGGTCGCCGACATCCGGTCCGGGCTCGGCGACTCCGCCCCGATAGCCCGAGCTGCTGACCACAATTCCACCCTCGGGCAGGCCGTCCATGACGGTGTCGACCCGCTCGGTGATGAGGCCTTCGCGGCCAGGTTCGTCGAGGGCCGCGTCTGGGACGAACCGGGAGGCAAGCAAATCGCCGTACTCGGGCTCGTAGCTCGTGACGACGAGACCTTCGCCATCGCGGTGGAGCTTGCCAAAGATGCCCGGCCGGCCGTCGGGGATGGCCGGCAGCGCCGCGCAGCCGCAGGACACCTCACAGACGAGCGGCCCACCACTGCCGGCGTTGACGGCAAATCCCTGAGCGCACTCACAGCCGCCAGCGACCGGCAGACAGCGGCCGGACGAGACGTCGCAGACGGTCTGCAAGCCAGGGCTCAGGCCATCGGACACGACACCGCAGCGCCCTCCGCAAGGCTCGCCCATGAGACAACGCCCGGCCACACACTGAAACGGCTCGGCACAGCCCCCGAGCGCATCACAAGGGGCCGGGACGCACTGTTCAATTTCACACACATCACCAAGACCGACGCATGGGCGGCCTTCACCACACTCGGCCGTAGGTCGGCACCAGCCCGAGAAGCAGACCGCGCCCGGGCAACAACCGCTATCGTCCGAGCACGCGGTCGACGGTGTACAGAGCCCGTCGGGCCCGCATAGAAAGCCGTCATCGCACTGCGAGTTGGCGGTGCACCGCCGCTCGGGCGCGCTGTCGGCGGCGCAGGCCGAGGCCCACACGACGACGGCAACGATCGCCGTCCTCAACGGCGCCTCCGGGCCAACAACAAGAGCATGAGGCATCCGGGTGTGAGCCCGCCGCCACAACCTTCGTCGGCGGGCGCTGCGCCCGTGGTCCCAATCGGCTCGCTCGGCCCGTCCGTGGGTGGGGCCAATGGTGGGATGGGCGCCGCTTCGGGCGACAGCGCCTTCACCTCGAACGAGCCGCGTCGTTCGGCGCGAAACGCCCGCCCATGCTCGTCGAGCGCACGCACCTCGAGCGGCCACGACCCTACGAGCCAAAGCCCTGCGCTCTCGAGGCGATGGGGACCCGGCCCGACGAGTGTCCGTGACCACGGCGCCACACCCACCCGCACCTGTGTCCGGTCGCCTTCGGCCGCACCAGGGAGCGCGATCTCGACGCCACCCGACCAGGACGACCACACCTCGAGGCCGGGCGCCTCGAGGCGGCGCGGTGTGCGCGGCGGGTCGCGGAACTGGAGGTAGATCGCGAGCCAATCGTCCTCGGGCCCGGCCGGCCCCATGGCAGCTACGAACACCTCGACAGGAACGCCGAGCCCGGCCCCGAGCCCTGACAATCCCAATGAAAACGAGATGTCCTGATTGCCCAGGAGCCCGAGCGCGAGCTCGACGACAAAGGGCGCGATGGCGTCGAGACGGGCCGTCGCAAAGAGCTCATTGGTCGGCAACGAGAGGCGTTGGATCTCGACCTCGCCGACCCTGACCTCGATCGCTCCGTCCGCCGTCGGCACGAGGTCGAGACCCAGGTCGAGGTCCGCGGAGAACCCCACGAGCCGCACCCAGCCCTCGCCGACCTGCGCCTCGACGGCCACCTCGGCTTCGACCAGCGATGCCAGAATCAGGGGCTCTGCAGCTTCGGCCTGGCCTGGGACGACAACCCGCCCAAAGCGCACATAGTCAGGTCCACGGTCGAGCCTCGGCCGCACGACGAATCGCACGGCGGCGTTCGGCCCCGCGACCTCGGCCGCCCCGGGCAACAACAGGTCGAGCGTCTGCGCCGTCAGGACCACGCCCTGCGTGAGGGCCGCCACGTCCGTCGAGTCGGCGCGGATACACAGGGCCCCTGAGCGCCAGAGCGCCCAGAGCGCCTCGTTCAGGACCGCATCCGACACGCCCAGCGCCATGTCGTAGCCGACGATGGCCCCGTCAGGAGCGGTCACGACCCCATCGAACGTGGGCCTTGGCCCGGGTCCAAAGATACGTTCGGCCGTCGGGCTCGGTGCGCAGGGATGGGGCGGCGCGTCGACGCCCGCGTTCAACACGATGTCGAGCCCGATGCCATCACCCGCCCCCGTCACGCGGAAGGCCTGGCCAGCCGGGCGCGCGAGGAAGCCGAGCGGGCGCGCCGTCTGCATCCACGACAACCAGGGCCCCAAGAGCGAGCTCAGCGGGATCTCACCCTCGATGGCCAGCGGCCGGCCGTTGAGAAAGCCGTTCAACACGAGGTTCGCGACCTCGTCGGCCAGCAGGTCGAGCAGCGTATCCAGGATGCCGTCGAGCGCCGAGCGCAGGGCCGACAAGATCGAGCTCCCGAAGTCGGCCACGGGGCAAATCGTCTCACACTCGAGACACTCGCTCGTCGAACCTGGCGACAGTCCATCGAGGCACTCGGTCTTGTTGCAGTCGGTCTCGAAGGTCAGCGCGAAGTCCTGGAGATCGAACGAAGAAGGCAGGACCCGCACGTCGAGGTCGCCGTTGTTCTCGGTGCCGAGCTCGAGCCCGAGACGCATCGTCAACAACGCCACCCGGCCGTTGGGGCCGTTGGCCAACCCACACGCCGCGTCACCCGAGAAGAACGTCCCGTTGATCCCACCGGCCAGCGTGCCGGACACGAGGCCGACCTCGGCGTCTTCGATGTAGATCTCGAGCCGCGCGGGGTCGGTCCCGGGGATGAGGCGCACCTCGAGGCGCGACAGGTCGACCGTCAGGACCACGTCGCGGACCTGGCCACCAAACGGGCCGAGGCTCGTCGACAACGTGCCGACCCCGAGCGAGCTCAGCGGGATGATGGCGCGACCACTCGCGTCCGCGTCGAAGAACGACAAGACGAGCGCCTTGATGCGTCCGGTGATGAAGTCGAGCCCGCTCGGCGTGATACGCGCCGCGACCGAGCTCGACAGGATACGTTTGTCCGGAAAGACGTAGTCGCCCTGAGACACCCGCAGGCAGCCGCTGTCGCCGCCCAGGTCACATCCGAAGGCGAGTAACGCTGCCAGCCCGAGCACGGCCGCACGCGACCGGCCACGGTGCCCCCTGCGCGCGCCCGCGACGTTCAAGCTGCCAGCGGGAAACTCGCCCATGGCCTACATCTCGACGCGGTTGCGACCGTTATTCTTGGCGCGGTAAAGTGCTGCGTCGGCAGCGCGGATGATGTCGACCGGGCGTGTCATCTCGGGTGTGAAGACCGCCACGCCGAGCGAGATGGTCACCGGGATGGTCGCCCCATCGAAGATGAAGCGGTGGCCCTCGACCACCTTGCGGACGATCTCGGCATAGCCGATGGCACCCTCACGGGTCGTCTCGGGCAGGACCAGGCAGAACTCCTCGCCGCCGTAGCGTGCGAACAGCTCGTCGCGGCGCACGCGGCTGTCCACGATACGCGCCATCTCGCGCAGGACGTAGTCGCCCGTCAGGTGACCGAGCCCGTCGTTGATACGTTTGAAGTGGTCGAGGTCGAACAAGATCACCGCGAGCTCGCGGCCGTGGCGCCGTGAACGGGCGAACTCGCGTTCCAGAAACTCGTTGAGATACCGGACGTTGGCGATGGAGGTGAGGCCATCGCGGATGGTCATCCGGTAGATCTCCTCGTGGTAGGCGGCTTCGACGTTGTGACCGGCGAGGAACTTGAAGATGATGTCGCCGACCTTGACGAGGTCGCCCGAGCGCAAGGCCTGGCGGTCGACCTGGACGTCATTGACGAAGGTCCCGTTGGTCGAGCCGAGGTCGACGACCCAGGTGTCGTTGCCGACGACCTCGATACGCGCGTGGGAGCGTGAGACCGAGTCCGCGTCGAGCACGATGGTGGCGAGTGGATCGCGGCCGAGCGTCGTCACGCCGGGCGTGAGGTCATACTTCTTGCCGATGCTGCCACCGTAGAGAACGACCAGGCATTCACGCCCCGAGTGCTCGGGAAGATTCAGCTTTTCGCTCAGCGATACACGGGTGGTGGTGTCGGTCACGGCTGGATCTCGGGTCCTCTTTGGGCTTTCGGAAGGGTTCGCCCCAGGTGAATCGAGCGCTCGAGAACAGAGCACGCGGGCCTGAGAAGTCTATCGGGCATCGACTTCTTCAATGTGAGTGAGAATCGCGCTGCGTCCAAGACGCGCCCGGTCATCATGCCCCTACACGGCGGCATTTACAACGCGACGAGCGTCGGGCACTTTCCGCTCCCCGCGGAGCGGCGCTGATTCTGCTCCGGCTCACCCCTGAACCCGATCCCTTGGAGCCGTCGCCATGACCATCCTCTCTTTGATGTCCCGCTCGGCGCTCGGCGCGGTCGTGTTGTCCGGAATGCTCTCGGCGGTCGCTACGCAGGCCGACGCACGTCCGCCCGAGGGCGGCTATTTCGCCCTGGGCCTCGGCTACGGCGCGGCCTCGGGTGACCGCGCCGTGCCGCTCAAATCATTCGCCGCCGCCGCAATTCCGGACCCCGACGAGTGGGTTCGCACCGACTTCGGCTCCGGTCTCGCGATCGACCTGCGCTTTGGCTACCTCATCGGGCCGGTCGCGCCCGAGATCTCGCTGTTCGGACACGGCTCGTTCGACGCCGAGAACGGCGCCGCCTTGCCGACGTTGCAGCTGCGCTTCCACCCGCTCATGCTGGTGGACTCGCTCGCCGACTCGAAGTTCGACGCCAGCGTCTTCTTTGGCGCGGGCTACGCAATCGGCGGCTACCACCACGAGGGTGACGACGACGGCAAGGGCTGGGAAGGCATCGCGCTGACCTTCGGCGCTGGCTTCACCTACGAGATGTCGCCGAAGATCCACCTCGGCCTCGACCTCAAGTTCGCGATGCCGATGTATTCGACGTGGGTTTACAGCTACGACGACGACATCACCTCGGAGCCCGAAGAGACTCCGAGCACGCTCGTCATCGCCCCGAGCCTGACCCTTCAAGCTTTCTTCTGAGGTTCAAAACGGTCGACGACGTGGTCTCGGCTGGCGCCCCGCTCGGATGTGTTCGGGTCCGCCCGTCGAGCCAGTCGGCAAGCGGCTCGAGCACGTCGGTCCTGGCGCTCGGCGCAAGCAAAAGGTCCGCGTGCGCGTAGTCGCGTGAGGCGCCATGTGCGCGGCTGATCCGCATGAGCCGCTTGTCCGCGCTGCCGACCTTCGTATAGGCGGCCAGCGTCGCGCTCTCGGGGACGACCTTGTCGCGGGTCGCGGCGATGACCAGCACCGAGGCTTCGACGTCGGCAAGGCGCGGCTCGAACGAGCGACCCTCGCGATCCATGATCTCGCCCTCACGCACCCAGCGCACGAGCTGAGCCAGCTCGGAGCCATGGACATCCTCGACGGCGTGGTCGAGGTAGCGGCGGCGTGTGGCTGCATCGCAGGCGCCCGGCAGGAAGTGGCGGCTCATCGCGCCAAGATGCGGCAAAGGACCGCCGAGGCGAGCCAGAGCGCTGACACCGAGGCGCTCGACGCCGCCGATGAAGTGTTCGATTCCTTTGGAGAAAGCGCCATACATCGGAGCCGACTCGATGAGGCCACCGAGCCCTTTGAAGTGGCCGGGGGTGGCGACGGTGGCAACACGCCCGACGCGGTCGCCGTCAGCGCCACCTGCATAGAGGAGCGAGAGCAGGCCGCCCAGCGAGTGGCCGACGAGGTCTACGGTCGCGGCCCCGGTCGCTTTACGGATGTAGTCGATAAGCGCTGGCAGGTCGGACTCGAGCTTGGCGTCGATGTCGATACGCGGGCGGCCGGCACCTAGAAACTTCGACGTCCGCGAGCCGCGCAGCTCGGCCAACCAGACATCGCGGCCGAGCGCATTGAGCACGGGTGCGAGGCCGTCGCGGCGATGCAGACCAAAGGTGAAACGATTGCTGCCAAGGCCTGGGATGAGCAGGATCGGCGGGGTGGTCGGCACTGCCTCGAGCGAGCGCGGACGCAGCGGATGGCTGCGAAAGAGGGTCAGCTCGAAGGCGTCGCGGGTCACGACGTAGTGCGCCTCGTAGCCGATGGGGCAGACGACCTGGGTCGGGCGGCCATGAAAGCTGAAGGCGTGGGACTCGTGCTGGTTCGGGCTCGTCATCGTCACCACCTCCAGGTCCTCCCGAGCGCCTCGGGGGCCCCTGCCCTGCCTCGTATT
The DNA here is from genome assembly GCA_942493285.1 of uncultured Myxococcia bacterium. Lineage (GTDB taxonomy): Bacteria > Myxococcota_A > UBA9042 > PHBI01 > PHBI01 > WYBB01. The sequence goes on along the minus strand of OW818691.1, from coordinate 531,207 downwards.
CGTGCGGCCTGTCCGGACGAACGCGGGAAGTTGTCGTTCGGGGAGGACGGGACGAGCGTCAAGTTCCTTCGATGGCGGTTGGCGAGGCCGTAACCACGGCCTTGTAGGCGGCCCTGCGCCGGTTCCGAACGAGCGCTCGAATGATCGGTGCGAACGCGGCTTCGCGCGGCGAAAGGGATCTCGCAGCGGCCAGGTCTGCGGCAGTCGCTCCCCTACTCCGATGCGCCGATAAGCGTGCGGTCCCGAAACGGGGAGCCGTCAGCGCCGATACGAATTCGATGAATATCGGCGTCGGGCGGCTCGTAGGGCCCGGGTTGTGACGAATTCGCACACCCAGAACCGCTCTAAGACTCCGCTCGCCGCGCTGCTCCTCGGCGTATCGATCCTGGTCGGCAGCGGCTGTGGTCACGGGCTCTTCGGCTGGACGCCGTTTGGACCGGCGAAGGCTCCGGTCCCAACGGATCGTGTCATGGTGACGGTCCCTGGAGCGTTCCTGGAGGCCTCCGATGTGCCGCACGTATCGGCCTTCTACGACGCCCTCGCCCCACACGGCACGTGGAGCCAGGACCCCGGGCTCGGCTGGATCTGGTCACCGTCGGACGACACCTACGTACCGTACGCGACGGGCCGCTGGATCGAGACCGAGGCCGGGCCGACCTTCCTCTGCGACGAGCCACACGGCTGGGCGACGACGCATTACGGACGTTGGTTCCATCGCGACCGGTGGTTCTGGGTGCCCGACGTGCGGTGGGGCCCCGCCTGGGTGAGCTGGCGCGTGGGCGACGGGCTCATCGGCTGGGCGGCGCTCGGCCCCGAGAGTGTTCGCTGGCCATTGCCGGATGCGGCCTGGCGCTTTGTCGCGGCTCCCGACTTCTGGCAGGCCGACTCAGCTCAGCGGGCCTATCCGAATGGCCACATCCCGTGGCTGCTCGCGTCGTCGCGACCGCTCGACCGATCGGCCCAGGTCGGTGGCTCGACCTTCGTCGTCGGTCCCGAGGTGCGATACGCCGGTTGGCGCGCTCGCAAGGTTCCGCTGGAAGGACTGCCGCAAGCGCGGGTGCGCTGGGTTCCTCGATATGAGCGTGGTCCGATTCGGGCCGATCGTCCATCGGTGCGGGCGGGCCCTGCGACCTCGCAACGTTTTGGCCGCAAGGCCCCCGATGTGTTCGCGCCGAGGAAGAAGGGCCGCCTGATGACTGCCCCGCTTTCTCCATCGCGCCCACCGAAGTCGACCGCGCCCCGGGGGCGTTGAGTCGCCGCCTCTGTCGCCCCTCAATCGATTATCCAGCGCGCTGGCCTGCCTTGAGCTTACTCGCAGAACTCGCGATGGAGCAGGCGCACGAGGTCGTCCACCTGGCGGTCCTCGCAGTAGAGCGAGACGCGAAGCGGAGAAGTGCTCATGGCATAGGGCTGCAAGTTGGCCTGCTTGGCGATCTGCAACGCGTGGAGCATCAGCCCCGGGTCACTGCCGATGCCGCGCCCGACCATGGTCACCGCCCCACCGTCGTCGGCCAGCGTGCCGCCGAGATCGTCGATCACTGCCTGCAGGCGGGTCTTCACGGAGAGCCAGTCAGGCACGTCGGCGAGCCCGAACCACAGCTCGACGGAGTCGTCGACGAGGTCGACACACTGCACCGAGACGGTCGCCTCGGCGAGCACCGCGAGTAGGCGCGGGGCGGCCGTAGGACCCGTGGCGCGCACCCGGATCATCGAGCGCTGGCCCGCGACGCCAGACACCTTCTGCTCGAGGTCGACGTTGGTCTCGACGTCGATGCGGGTGCCGCCGCCGTCCTTGTCGGTGGCGCGCGCGTAAAGCGCCACCCCGCTGCGGCGGGCGAACTCGACACACTCGGGGTGCAGCACCTTGGCGCCGTGTCCGGCGAGCTCGAGCATCTCCTCGTGGGAGATGGCCTCGAGCATTTGAGCGGCGGAGACGACACGGGGGTCCGCGGTGTAGACGCCGTCGACGTCCGAGCAGATCTCGCAGTATTCGGCGCCGAGCGCGCCAGCGAGTGCCACTGCCGTGATGTCTGAGCCGCCGCGGCCAAGCGTCGTGACCTCACGTTTGTAGGACACACCCTGGAAGCCGGCGACGATGACGACCTTGCCCTCTTCGAGCTCGTCCTGGACGCGGAACGGGCGAATCTCGACGATGCGCGCGCCCGAGTGCCGGTTGTTGGTGATGATGCCCGACTGCGAGCCGGTGAGTGAGATTGACTCGAGCCCCTCTTCGGCGACGGCCATGCTGAGAAGCGCCATCGACGCGCGCTCGCCGCAGGTGAGCAACATGTCGAGCTCACGGCGCGAGGGGGACTTGGAGATCTCCTTCGCCTTCTCGAGCAGCTGGTTGGTCGTCTTGCCCATCGCGCTGACCACCACCACGACGTCCTTGCCCTGGCGGCGGGTCGCGGCGATGCGCTTGGCGACGAAGCGGATCTTGTCGGCGTCGGCCACTGACGAGCCGCCGTACTTCTGAACGATGATACCAGCCATGGAGCCTCCGTCGGGGCGCACGGTCGTGTGTGCGTCGGGGCTCGATTATAAGTACGCGAAGCGCGGTGCAAGCGTGTGTTTGAGGCACACGCATCAATAGGTTTCAGCGCCAGACAGCGGGGCTCAATCGAGCGCGACCCAGGCGAAGGACTGGGGGCCGAGCCCGCTGAAGATGAGGCGCCCGTCTTCCACCCTGGGCGGGGCTTCGAGGCCCTCGGCGATGAGGACCCGTGCGGTTCCCGTGGCCGCGACCGAGAAGGCGCCGATGGGGGCACTATCGACGTTGGCGATGACGACCGCGCGCTGGGTGGTCGAGCCGTCGCGAGAAGTGGCCGTGCGTTGGAATGCGACGAGGCCTTTGGGGGCCGAGCCGTCGACCACGGCCACGTCGAGTCGGACCTGGTCGCCGCGGCGCATGGCGAGGCTGTTTTTGCGCGCCTTGATGAGCGCTGCATAATGATTCATGAGCGAGCGCGGGTCGGCGAGCTGGGACGCGACATCGGTGCCGGTCTTCTCGTCGGTCATGGGCCACCAGGGCGTGCCGGTCGTGAACCCGTGGTGGGCAGCGGCGTCGGCGGTCCAGCGCATAGGCGTACGTTTGTTCTCGTCAGCTTTTTCGGCGCCGCCGATCATGCCGAGCTCCTCGCCGTAGTAGACGTAGGGGGTGCCGGGCGAGGCCAGCATGAGGGCCGCGCCAATACGCAACTTCTGGTTGTCTTCCTGCAGGGTTCGGGCGACGCGGGCCATGTCGTGGTTGGTGAGGAAGGGCGCCTCGAAGCCGCGGTCTTTGCCGAAGAGCTCGGCACTGCGATCGATCATCTGGTTCAGGCGTGAACGGACGCCGTCGCGGGTGGTCTCGATGAGGGCCGACGCCATGTCGAACGAGAAGGCCTGGTGCAGCATGTCGCCGTCGCCATAGTAGCCGGCCTGGTCCTCGGCTGACGACCAGATCTCGCCCACCATGAGGGCCTCGGGGTGTGAAGCGGCGAAAGCTTTGCGGATGTGTTTCAGGTAGTTGTGGGTCGCGGCGGTGTCGGCTTCGAGGCCCTGGCCGTCCTCGACCGTCTCGATGAGGTAGCGGATGGCGTCGACACGGAAGCCGGCCAGCCCCTTGTCGAGCCAGAACCGTTTGCCGTCCTCCATGACCTTCTGGACGTCGGGGTTGGCGATGTTCAGGTCGGGCATGCCGCCCCAGAAGAGGCCGTAATACCAGCGTGAACCGGTCGCGTGGCCGAGCTCGTGCCAGAGCTCGGCGCCGTCCCAGGGGCGGGCCCAGCCCTCTGAAGCGTCGGGTTTGGACTCACGCCAGGTGTACCAGCTGTATTTATCGTTCGGGGTCCCGTCCGGAAGCGTCGGGCCTTTGCGAGACTCGAGAAACCACGGGTGCTTGTCGGAGCTGTGGTTCAAGACCCAGTCCATGATGAAGCGGATGCCACGCTTCTTGCCCTCGGCGAGCAGGGCCTCGAAGTCGGCCATGGTCCCGTACTGCGGGTTCACGCCGAGGTAATCGGTGACGTCGTAGCCGTGGTAGCTCGGCGAGGGGTGGATCGGCATGAGCCAGACGAGGTCGACGCCGAGCCGCTCGAGGTGGTCGAGGCGCTGGATGATGCCGCGAAAGTCGCCGATGCCATCGCCGTCGGAATCCTGGAAGGACCGCACGAAGATTTCGTAGGCGACGGAGTCGCGCCACCATTGCGGGTCTGCTGTGGGCGCGGGCGTAGGCGCGGCATCGGGCGCAGGCGCGGGCGCGACATCGGGCGTGGGCGCAGGCGCGGGTGTGGGCGCGGGCGTCGGCGCGGCATCGGGCGCAGGCGCGGGCGCGGCATCGGGCGTGGGCGCTTGCACAGGCGCTTGCGTAGGCGCAGGCGCGGGCTTCTCGGACCGACACGCAGTGAGCGCCAGCAGCAACGAGAGGGCTGAGGTGAAGACTCTCACCCTTTGACTCCACCAGCCGTGAGACCGCCCACGAGGTACTTCTGCAGCACGAAGAAGAGCACCATCACGGGGATGCTCACGATGATGGAGGCTGCGGCGAACATGCCCCATTCGACCGACTGCTCGCCGACACTGCTGACGACCACATTGGGCAGGGTGAACGAGGTCGGCTTATCCATGAAGGTGAAGGCCAGGATGAACTCGTTCCACGCCGTCATGAACGAAAAGAGTCCGGTGACCGCCACGGCCGGCATCGAGAGCGGCAGGATGATCCTCCAGAAGATCGTGAACTGGCTCGCCCCGTCCATGATGGCCGACTCCTCCAGGTCCTTCGGGATGGTGTCGAAGTAGCCCTTCAACATCCACACGCAGAACGGGATGGCCGTCGTCGCATAAACGATGATGAGCCCCAGCGACGCGTTCAGGAGTCCCATCGTCTGCATGATCATGTAGAGCGGGACCATCATCAGCACGCCAGGGAACATCTGGCTCACGAGGAAGGCCATGAGCCCCATCTTGCGGCCCGGAAAGCGGAAACGTGAGAACGCGTAGGCCGCCGTGGTCGCAAGAAAGATGCCCAGAATCGTGGTCGAGACCGAGATGACGACCGAGTTGAGGAGCTGGCGCCCGAAGAGCCACTCACCATCGGGGGTCGTGGTCGAGACCACGGCGACGAAGTTGTCGAAGCTCCAATCCGAAGGAATGGGTGAGAGCGACTTGTTCGCCCCGCTATTGCCGGGCGAGAACGCGATCCGCAGCACGATCATCAGCGGATAGAGTGTGAGAATCGTAATGAAGCCCAGCACACTGTGTGTGAGCAGCTTGGAGAGCGGGCTCGTCTTCTTGCCCGCGGGAGTGCCACCCGTTCCGCTCATTCGAAGGCTCCTTCGGTGGCGCGTGTGACCTTGTTCTGCATCCAGCCGTAGGCCAACAACATCAAGAAAATCAACAAGGAATAGGCCGCCGCGAGCTCGTCCCTGTCAAGGACCTTGAAGGCATAATACGCCTCGGTGATGAGGATGTTCGTCTGGTTGTCCGGGGCGCCGCCCGACACGAGATAGATGACGTTGAACATGTTGAAGGTCCAGACGACACCCAGGATGATCGCGGGCACCAGCGCGGGTTTGAGAAGCGGCAGCGTGACCTGCTTGAACTTCTGCCAGCGGTTGGCGCCATCGATGTCGGCCGCCTCGTAGAGGTCTTTCGGAATGGACTGGAGCGCGCCCAGGGTCACGACCATCATGAACGGGAACCCGAGCCAGGTGTTGGTGGTCAACGCCGCGATGTAGTTGGACCAGAAGGTTGAGCCGGCCCCGAGCCAGTTGACGTTTTCGATGCCGAACACGTCGAGTAGGCCGTTCACCGCGCCGAATTGCGGGTTGAACATCGACTTCCAGATGAGGGCGGTGATGTAGTTCGGGACCGCCCAGGGCACGATCAGCAGCATGCGATAACCCGTCTTGAAGGCAAGGTTTTCGCGGTTCAGGACGAGGGCGAGGGCGACACCGATGCCGACGTGCAGGACGACGTTGCTGACCGTCCAGAGGATGGTGAAGCCCGTGGTCCAGTAGAAGTTGGCGACACCCGGAGCGGTGCCCGTCAGGATCTGGGTGAAGTTGTCGACGCCCGCGAACTCGCCGTTCGAGAAGAAGGCGAGCGCGACACCCATGACGAAGGGCACGAAGACGAGGACCAACATGCCCACCATCGCGGGCACGATGTAGAGGTAGGTGCCGGGCTGCTCACGCACGCCGCGAAAGACGCGTGCGGTCGAACGGCCGATGCCCGCTGCGACGAGCAATGCGACGAGTGCGGGCCACAGGATGTAGGTCGAGCTTCCGCTCGTGATGAAGATGCTCAACACCGCAAGGCCCGCGGCCATGCCGTAGACGAGGCGATCACCCCAGGCCACCGCGGGCCGGAACGTGAGCGGCAAGAAGGTGATACCGAAGCCGAACAACAGGGCGAGGACCAGGCCGATAACGAGGCTCGAGGTCGGAATCGTCGGCGGCGGGGTCGTGACAACCTCGGAGACACGCACGAGCGACTGGTACTCGCCGTCCTTCACGACGGCCGCGAAGGCCGCGAAGACGACCTGCTTGCCGCCGTCGGAGGCTGTGGAGGCGTTTGCGGAAGGATCGGCCGAGGCGAAACGGCGGCTCTGGGGGATGGGTTGTTGGCGGGTCGTGTAGTCGTCGAACTCGGCCGAACGGTTGAGCAGGTCCTGCGCAAAACCCGCCATGTCGACGGGCTTGGCGAGGGGATCGTCGAAACGTTCGAGAGCGACCGCGGTCCCGGTCGAGATGCCGAACTCGTCGGTGCCGCCGACGGTCACTACGTGCACACTCGCCATGCCGCCGAATTCCTTGGCGGCGTCGGTCCCACCGGCCTGGACGAGGGCGGCGAGGCGTTGGGCGCTGGCGCCGACACGGGCCTCTACGGAGAGGCGGTGGCTGCGCCCATCACCCTGGCGCGAGAGGCCCAGAGCCGCCACGCCCACCACTGCGGCGATGACGGCGACCGTGAGCGCGCTCGCGATACGCCAGTAGAGCGGTAGCGGTGAATGCGAGGAACGTGTGTCGGTCGGCTGGGTGGGCATGGCTGAAAAGCTCACTTCTTCATGGCGCCGATGGCTTCGACCATCTTCTTCTGAGCCTTGGCGAGCTCGTCTTTGGGCTTGCGATCCTCGACGAAGATACCGGCCGAGATGGCGTTGTCGGCCGGCGTCCAGAGGACCTGCATCTCGGGGCTCGCGTCCATCAGTACGGCGTTGTCGAACTGCTGCCTGAAAACCCGCATCTGCTCATCGGTCTTCGCACCTTCCTCGAGAGTCGTCTGGTGCGTCACCGGCTGGCGGCCGACCTCCATGCGCACCTTGGCAGAGGCGGCGCTCGCGAGAAACATGGCGGCCTTGAGTGCGGCCTCTTTCCTCTTGCTGGTCTTGGCCACAAAGACCGACTCGATGCCGAGCATGGGTTTGAGCGGCTTGCCTTCGACGGTGGGGAGCTGGGCGATGCCGTACTCGACCGGGCCTTCGATCTCGGCGAGAAACCAGGGGCCGTTGAAGACCACGGCCGCGTTGCCATCGTTGAAGAGGTTCGTCACCAGGAAGCCCGAGATGCCCTTGTCGAGGATCTTGTGTTTCATGTGCAGATCGCGAACGTATTCCAACCCCTTGAGGTGTTCCGGCGTGTCGAAAGCGGGCGCGTGGTTGTCATCGAAGACGCGGCCGCCAAACGCTTGGAACCACATCGCGTGGAAGTAGAGGCCACCCGCCTGATAGACCAGCGCGTAGGTGTCGGGCGTCTTCAACGCCTGCAGCTTCGGGATGAGCTCCTCCATGGTGGCCGGCGGCTCGGGAAGTAGCTTCTTGTTGTAGAACATGACCAACGACTTGAATGCCATAGGCAGCCCATAGAGGTTCTTTCGATAGACCAGGGCTTTCACCGACTCGGGCATGTTTTCTTTCAGCAGCTCGGGCGGGACCTGGCCCGAAAGCGGCTCGAGGATACCCTTCTCGACCCAGCTGCCGACCATGTTGTGGGCATAGATGAAGAGGTCCGGGCCCGTGCCGGCGGGCACCGTGATGTTGATCTTGTCGACGAACGGGTCGTAGGGGATCTGCTGCGCGCGGATGGTGACACCCGAGCCCGAGTTGTTGAAGGTCGAGACGACCTGGTCGAGCGCTTCGGCTTCTTTCCCGCGGTAGGAATGCCACAGGACGACCTCGGTCGCGGGGCCGGTCGGTGCGGGTGCGGCAGCATCGGCCGTGGGCGCGGCGGCGGCATCGGCCGTGGGCGCGGGGGCAGCGGCATCGGTGGGTGCCGGAGCGGCGGCATCGCCGGCGGGAGTGGGCTCGGTCGGATTGGTCGGAGTGGGCGTCGGGGCCGGCGCAGGCTCGGTTTTGCCACCGCAGGCAGCCGCCAGGGCCAGGGTCGAGACGAGGACAGTGAGGATGGAGCGCATTGGGGACCTCGGGCGCATCTGTGGTGCCCGACGCAAGCCGATGAGACATCGGGAGCTTCGGGCGCGCGGGGCGAAAGGCAAGATGAGATAGACGTTGGGACAGGGACGTCGCGTTCAGTCGAGCGTGATGTTGACACCCGCTGCGTCGAAGATGTGGACCTTCGGCGCTTCGATGGAGAGCGGCATGAGCTCGCCGATGTAGGGGACCTGGTCGCCCGGCAGGCGAGCCACGAGCATCTGCCCGGATCCGCCACCCGCCACATCGAGGTGGACGAAGCTTTCGGTGCCCATGAGCTCGATGTGGATGACCGTGCCGTGGCTCACCGCATCGCCCTCAGATGCGCGATGCAGGTGCTGGGGGCGAACGCCGAGAGTCACGGGGCTCTGCGCGGCCTTCGCGAGCCGGCTCACATGCTCGGGGGCCAGCGGCAAGGTAAGCCCCGGCGCCTTGAAGCAGAGTCGACCGCCCTCGCTCACGAGCTCGCCGTCGACGAAGTTCATCGCCGGGCTGCCGATGAAGCCCGCGACGAAGCGGTTCTTCGGGCGCTGGTAGACCTCCATCGGGGAGGCGAACTGCTGCAGCTCGCCGGTCGACATGACGGCGATGCGGTCAGCCAGCGTCATGGCTTCGACCTGGTCGTGGGTCACATAGACCATGGTCGCGCCGACGCGCCGATGCAGCGACGCAATCTCGAGCCGCATCTGCACCCGCAGCTTGGCGTCGAGGTTCGACAGCGGCTCATCGAAGAGGAACACCGCCGGCTGCCGCACAATCGCGCGCCCCATGGCCACACGTTGCCGCTGCCCGCCGGAGAGCGCCTTGGGCTTACGGTCGAGCAGGTCTTCGAGACCCAGAGTCTTCGCCGCCTCGTTCACACGGCGTGCAATCTCGTCTTTGGGCATCTTCCTGAGCTCGAGGCCGAAGGCCATGTTCTCGCGCACCGTCATGTGCGGATAGAGCGCGTAACTCTGGAAGACCATGGCGATATCGCGATCGCGGGGAGCGACGTCGTTCATCACGCGCCCGCCTATCTTGAGCACGCCTTCCGAGATGTCCTCGAGCCCCGCGATCATGCGTAAGGTCGTGGTCTTGCCACAACCCGACGGCCCGACCAGCACGGCGAACTCCCCGCTCTGGATGGCGAGGTCGATGGACTTCACCGCCACCACCCCACCCTCGTAGCGCTTGACGACGCGCTCGAGCACCACATCGGCCGCGAGCTTTCCGGCTCGAGGCCCGCTCGTCTCGCGCGACGTTTCTACCGACGTACTCATGTCCTCACTCCTCGACCGTGACGGTGGTGCGCTCGGCCTGCGAGCCCGAAGGCTCGGGGCGGTCGGCAAAGATGTCGCGGATGCGGATGCGCCGCGTCCCGTCGACCGGGACCGTGTAGCCGCGGTTGGTCAGCGGATACTCCTCGGTGCCCCCCCAGCTGTCGCCGGTCTTGCCGATAGTATACTTGTATTGCAGCCCGCTCCCCGGCACGAACGGGAAGCCCAGGGTCCAGATGCCGTCGCCAGCAGTCGTATCCGGGGCGACGCCGTCGTCCTTCATGAAGACGGTGTTGGGCGACCAGTTTCCGAACTGGGTCTGGTTGCCGACGATGGACGGGATCCCGGTGCCCGCCGGCGGCGGCGGGTCGGCGATGTTGATGAAGTTGTCGAGCGGCAGGATGTCGCCGGTCGCGTCGAGCTCGAGGATGACCTCGACCAGGCGCGTCGGGTCGGCAAACACGATCTGTGTCCCGAGGTTGGGGGCGAGGTCGACGACCTCGTCGCCGTCAACCGCGAAGACCACGAACTCGAGCGGGTCGCCGTTCTTCATGCCAAAGGTCGTGAGCAGGAAACGCAGCTCGAGCAACGTCCCGCCGCCCACCGGGCCACCGACATTGACGGTGCCTTCTACGAGCTCCCAGGAGCCGCCGGCGGTCGCCTTGTGGATGGTCGCGACGACGGAACCGCTCGAAAAGTCGAGCCCGATGCGACGCGCCGCACCACCCGACTGGAACGCGACCGCGACACCTTCGAGTGTCGGAGCGACGGGGTCCTGCTCGAGCTCGGTGCCGACCAGCGTACCCTGGCTCGTATAGATGACGAGCTGATAGTCGGTCCCGAGCTTCGCCGAGAGGTCCTCACGCGCGTCGATCCCCATGAAGACCCGCCCGCTCTCGAGGCGGTTGTAGCCGTAGAAGACCCGCGCGATGTCGTCCTTCGGGTCGGAGGTGGCGCCTGACGAATCGCCGTCGAAGAAGACGCCGCCGGGCGGGACCCACTCCGTGATGTCGGGGCTGAGCAGACCATCGAGGACCGGCACGGTCCCGAACGGGCCGGTCATCTCGACCGGGGCTGGCTGCAGGATCGGCGCGAAAGCAGGCACGGAGACGGCGGCAAAACCCTCACCCACCAGCGCCTCGTTCAGGTTGGTGTAGGCGCTCTTCAGCTGGGCCCGGAAGATGGCGTCAAACGGCGAGTCATCGCCACCGGCCGCCGTCTGGTCGGCGCCGTACCACCAGAACCAGTCGCTGCCCTCGGCCGAGAACACGTCGCGCCAGGCCTTCCACCAGGCGAGCTTGGTTGCGCCTTCGACGGGCGGCACGAGGAACGAGGTCGGCACGCCGAGAAGTGGTTCGAGCTGGGCGCGGGCGGCCTCGAGGTCGTCACGCGCGGTGCGCAGGTAGATCCACGCGAGGTTCTCTTCGGTCTCGCCGATCCACGTATCCAGGCGGCCCCCGATCCACGAGCCCGGGAACAGATCCTCGTATTCCGACATGCCCGTGATCGGGTTGGCTGGAACACCCCGGCCGTTATTGCCATCGATGTACTCGCTACCCGTCACGGTCACGATGGCGCGCTCGTCGTAGGCGCCCTCGAGGGCTGCATAGAGCCCGTTGATGAAGCGCTTGGCGTCGTGGTCCTGCGTATACCACTCCCAGGCATTTTCACCGTCGAGAATGACCGACAAGAGGAGCGGCGCATCGCCGTAACGGCCGGCCTTTCCGAGCACCGAGACGATGAAGTCATCGACGTTCTCAGCCGGCGGATTCGACTGGTAGAAGAAGCCGACCTTGTCCGAGATCTCCGTGTCGCGGAAGACGATCATCAGCTCGTCGTCGGTCGACCCGCCCGTGCCTACGACCGTGTCGCCATCGACCTTGTACGGAAAGAGGTGGTTCGCCCCGGGCATGCCTCGGTCGAGGACCTGGCGGTCCGTCGCGATCCAGTCGATGTTATTGGCGGCGAAGGCCGGCACGATGGCCTCGGCGACGGAACCCTCCGAGGGCCACATGCCGCGCGGCGCGCGCCCGAAGGTCAGCGTGTAGTATTCGACGGCCATGGCGATCTGGAGCCGCGCGTCGTCGGGATACGAGAACGTCGGGTCCGGAAGCGGGTCGGCGGGCTGGCCGACGGCCGCTAGATCCGTGTCGTGCAAGAGCGGCAGGATCGGGTGGAAGAACGGGGTCGTGAGCACCTCGACCTGGCCGGCGGTGCCGGTCCAACCGAGGGTCTTGTGGACCTCGAAGACACCCTTCATGATCTTGTACTGCTCGGCCACCAGGCGATTGGCGAGCAGCTCGAGGCGGCTCAGCCGATCGGCTGCAGACACCGCCGTGTCGGTGTAGAACGGCGTCAGTCGGAAGAGCCCACCTGCGTCCTCATCGACCACGTCGGTGAGGTCGACGACCACGTCCGTGGCGCCGTCCTTGTAGACGACCACCGGGCCGCGCAGGAAGTCGGGGTCCATCCACGCGAGCTCGAACCAGACCTTGAGCTCGGCCAGCTCGACCTGGGTGTAGGTCGCGCCGTCCTTGGCGACGAGCGCCTCGTACTGCGGGAAGAAGCTGCGCAGCGGCTCCGCGATGCTGCGCATGGACCAGACGCCGGCAAAGTAACGATCGCGGTCCTGTCCAACGAGGTTGGCGGGCACGGGCGTGTCGCGCAGCAGCAGGTCGATCCACGGATCGGTACGGCCGGCCCAGGCGGCGAGAAAAGCCGACTCGTCGACGGTGCTGTTTGCCACATTCACAAACGCTTCGAGCGCGTCCACGTAACGTTCGAGCTGCGTCAAGAGCGACGACGTCAGGTTCACATTGACGTGGATTTTAGGGTACTTGGCGAGCACCGCCGTCATATCGAAGTAGCTCTTCTGGGCGTGTTTACGCACCCACGGGCCCTGCAGCTCGTCGACCGACGGGTCGAGATAGCTCGGCTGGTGCTGATGCCAGACGAGGTTCAAGAACACCGTGGCCTTCAGCGGGGTGCGCCCCGTGAAGAGTCGGCCGTCAGCGGCGCGGAGGCCGGTCGCGACGAGGTCCCAGGTCACGTCGTCGGCCAGCTTTGCAGCGACCGTCATGGTCACGTCAGCGCCATCCACCGTGACAGTGGTGGGGGTCACTGTCGACTCGGGGGCAGCGAGCACCAGCACGCCTGCCGCCGCGGCGCTCGTCGCGTCGATGGGGGTGTCGAAGCGCGCGCGGATGGTGAGGCCATCGCCCGACCACGCGTGTTCGAGGGTGAAACCAGGGGTCGAGGTCTCGGTATCGGTGGCGTCCGGGTCGACATCCGGGGCGGCGTCTTCGGAGGTCTCGGCGACCGCATCCGTGTCATCGAGGTCCGCCGTGTCGAGCGTGTCGGCATCGGAGGTGTCGGCGTCGGACCCGGGCGACTTGTCGTCGCCGCAGCCGACGAGCGCAACCGCGCAGAGCAGAACGGGAATGCTGAGTCTCACGGAGGACCTCCTGGCGATACCATCGCGTTGATAGCCACCTCACCCATGTGCCGGCGGGTCCATATCACGGATCGAGACACTCGCGCATCTGGGCGGCCGCTGACAAGTCGACCTGAGAAGTCTCGCGATTTGGGCGTCTGCGCCCGCACCGGGTGACGTCCGGCGATGGAGGCGATAACCCGGCCGTAAGTCGCCGACCCGACCTTGACCCTGGGAAACGTTTCGAGGACACTTCGCGCGCGCCGTTGAAGACCGTCAAAGTCTTCGGCCGCGAAGCGTGATTCCACACAGCACCGAGTGCACGCGGCCCCGGGCGAGAATCGCCATCAGCAGGTTGTTACAAATGGATCGGACACCCCTGAACAGCGAGGGCGGGCAAGCGTCGACCACACGCCGATTCGTCTGGAATCGGGACCTGGAAACCGAGGTTTGGGCCCATGGTCTCCAAACCAAAAACCCGGAGTCGAGGTCCCTCACAAACCTCGAAAGGATTTCACCGTGAAACGATTCATCTCGAGTGCCCTCGCGGGCGCGTTCATGCTGTCGGGCGCCAGCGCGCTCGCTGCCGAAGTCGTGCTGAAGGACCCCAAGGGCGACGACAAGGGCCCGGGCCAGTACACCTACCCGACCGACGCGGTCTATACGAAGGGGTCCTTCGACCTCGTCGAGGCCCGCATCGAAGAAGACGGGGACTCCATCAAAGTGACGGTCGAGGTCAACGCTCGAATCGAAGACCCCTGGGACTCCAAGGCCTGGGGCGGAAACGGGTTTTCGACCCAGATGTTCTTCGTTTTCCTCGACTTCGACAAGAAGGCGGGCAGCGGCCACACCGACGGCCTCGCAGGCCTCAACGTGAAGTTCGCGCCTGAGTCGGCGTGGGAGAAAGCGCTCATCATCAGCCCGCAGGGCACGACCCGTGTCCAGGCCGAGGTCAACGCCAAAGCCGGCGCGCTGAAGGGCGATGTGGTCCTGCCGTCGAGCGTCAAGGCTCAGGGCAAGAAGATCACCGCGCGGTTCCCGAAGTCAAAGGTCGGCGCGCTGACCGCGACGACGGGCTATCAGGTCCTCGTCCAGAGCAACGAAGGCTTCCCGGACAAGACCGACCTTCTCACGCGTAAGGTCAATGAGTACGGTGGCCAGCACCGCTTTGGCGGCGGCAACGACTACGACTGCGACCCCCACGCCATCGACGTCTTTGCCGGTTCGGCCAAGGGCGAGGCTGGCGAGGCGAAAGCCCAGTTCGAGATGCTCGGCAGCTTCAAGTGCGATGCGTCCGGCAACGGCGATCGCGCAGTCATCAAAATGGTCTACCCGGGAGGTTGATCCATGCGTCGCACCCGTCTGGCGTCCGTCACGGCTGTCGGGATGATTCTCGGTCTCGCACCAGTCGCTTCCGACGTGCGGGCCGAGAGTCGGAACTTCGAGTGGTCGGGCAAGATCTATACGAAGTGGCTCTATCGCAACAACGACAAGCCGGGCGTGGTCTCGCTCGGCAACCCGTTCTGGCCTGACAACATCTCAGGCGATAACGGCGTCGCGAGCGAGCTCGACCTGTCCATCATCGGACGGGTGGGCGAGCACATCCAGGCGGGTGCACGCATCCAGAGCCGCTTTGGCGGCATCTGGCAGGACTGGTGGGAGAACGGCGACATCGCCTACGACGAGGAGAACACCTCGGGCGAGACGCTGGGCATGAACCGCGCGACCTACATGAAGTTGCGCGGTTATTGGATCCACGCCGAGCTGCCTATCTGCGGCGTCAGCTCCATCCTCATCGGGGCGAGCGACCTCGGCATGTTCAATCCGTGGACCATCGGCAAGGTCCGCTACATCGATCGCGACAACGGCAAGGGCATCTTCGTGATGGGCTCCATCGACGAGGACTACCTCGAGTACACGGCCGCGATCATCGCATTGCCCAAGCTGTGGGTCGGCCCGAACTGGTCGACGGGCGTCGGTGATCCGAACGTGCGATTGCCCTTCTATTCGCAGGATTGGGCCTACGCCGTGAAGCTCGAGAGCGAGCCCACCGATGGCCTGCGGCTGAAGCTCGTCAGCACGGTCACGGTCGACTCCGAGATCGACCTGAACGACCCCGACGCGGTCGGTTCGAGCAACGGGTCGTGCACGGACGAGCTCGGCAATCCCATCCCGGGCTGCGAGCAGAACGGTGCGGTCGACTGGACCAACCGCTACACGAACTCGGTCACGACCCTCGATGTGCAGCTCGACGCCATCGAGGACGTGAGCATCAACGTCATCGGCGGCTTGTCCTACCAGAGCATCGGGACCGACGTGACGGGCAACGGCGTGTTGCTCAACAACGGCGTCTTCCCGCTCATCTATGACCCCGACATGTTCGGGTACTTCGCCAAGGTCCGTGCGGACTTCTATTCGCTGTCAGAGGACCTGAACCTCAGCGTCGAATACTTCAATATCGGCGAGACCTTCCAAACGATCTTCGGTGCGCGCCGCGAGGTCGACGTGCTCTTGACCGATGGCTTCATCGAGGGCGGGCAGGTCGCAACCTTGAACTCGGCCAACGAGTTCATCGACTTCGACGAGGCCTTCTACGAGACCATCATCGGCTGGCATGGCCTGACCGCGTTGCTTGCCTACCGCAGCGACCTGGAGGTGAGCCTCGAGGGCACGTTCCTCACCTACAATACGAACAAGCAGAACCGGGACGTCGAGAACAAGTACCCCGACTTCCTGCACACGGACGGCTTCACCGACACCGACCTGTACGACTACGCGAACGTCTTCGACCGCGGCCGTGACCCACGCTCGGTCTTCCGCAAGAACCAGGACCGTATGACCGCCATCGCGGTCTTCCAGGGCCTCTGGCACACCGGGCTCGGGCTTGGCCTCGACCTCGGCTTCAAGTTCAAGTTCATCTACGACCAGGACAAACGCAGCACGACGACCGAGGCCGACGACTACACGGGCCTCATGTCGGTCAACCGCATCTGGGCCAGCTATCCGGCGGCCGATGGCCTGCGCCTGACGGTCGGCGCACAGGTCGACTGGTGGGACGAGGAGAATCGCCGCGGCACGCTCGAGCAGGGCTACGGCGACGACACCACCTTCAAGGTCCGCCCCTGGTTCGACGTTGGCTACGCGTTCGACGGTTTCACTTTGAGGTATCGCCTCGAGTATTATCACAAGGACGCTCAGCGCGAGCGCGACACGGACCGGCTCTTCAACGTGATCCGCTCCAAGGCGAGCGTGGAGGTGGGGTGGTGAAGGCCATACAAAACGGACGGACACGGGCAAGCCTTGCGGTCGGGATCGCATGCAGCGCCCTTTTCACCGGGTGTGGTGTGGACCCGCTCGTGTGGGGCAACCTGACGGGCAGCGACTTCGAGAACCCGCCCCCCGCCGGCAACCAGATCGTCGAAGGCTTCTCGACCCCTCTGGGAGGTGGCGCGCAGGTGGCGTTCTACACACCGAGCGGGCTGGCCTTGAGCCAGACGGCGACGACCGAGTCTGACGGGTACTTCGTGGCGCAGTTCCCGGCGACGACCGGGCTCGTCAACCTGGTGGTGGCCGCATCGGCCGGTCCGCGCGCCTTCTGGGGCGTCGTGCCGCAGGTTCCTGCCAAGACGAGCGTCTACGACGAGAGCCTCGTCGTGGCACTCGGGACCGACGTGTCCAAGGTCGAGGGGGAGCCCGGCGAACGTGTCGCGCTCATGGAGGACCTCAACGTCAACTCGACGACCGCGACCCTCATCATGCTCGCCAAGGCCGCCTACTCCGAGCCGCCTTCGAGCCTGAGCTCGTTGTCGCCCGAGGCGCTCATCGACGCGCTGGGCGAGATCGAAACGCTCTTCACCGACGGGGACGTCCGGTTTGCGCCACTTCGCACCATGGTCGAGCGGCTCCTCACGGCCGACATCACGACCCGCCCAGCCCTGCGCCCCTTCCCCGCCGCGGGCGAGAGCTACCTCGACTTCGGCGCCTTGAAAGCCAACGCGGACTACACGGGCGAGGGCGATGCGGACCTCAGCACGGCCGCCTTCGACACGGCGCTGCGTAACGCGGCCAACGGCCTCGAGTTCAACGTGTGCTACGCGGACGACACCATCCGCGTCATCCTGATGGTCGACTTCCGCGAAGGCGGCAAAGACCGTAACTGCTCGAATATCAACCGTTTCAAGTGGACCCTGGATGACACTGGCAAGCAGATGTTCATCACGGGCGGGCTGCATGCGACGACGCCGAACTGCGACACCGACCCGGCCCCGTGTGTTGCGTCGGAGGTCTTCGACGCCGCGAGCCAGAAGATGGGCAACTGGACCCCGAACACGATCCCGATGTTCGACGATGGGACCCAGGGCGACGCGGTGGCCGGCGACAACATCTGGACCATCACGCTCGACCTTCCCTACATCAACGCGGGCGACCAGTTCGCGCGCTGGGTGCGTATCGCCTACAAGTTCACCTGGGGGTCGCCGGGCGCGCTCTGGACGGGCAGCGAGGAGTGGCCGGGCAACCAACGTGTCCTGGAATTGCGGGACATCAATGGCGACCGCATGATTGTGCGTCAGGACCTGTACGGCGACGAGACGACCAACAAGGATCGCAGCAACCTGCTGGCGCCCTCGAAGGGTGGCTGCGGCTCGGTCCTGTGGCAGAGCGAGCTCAACCCGCCGCCCGAAGGACGTCGCGAGAACTGTGTCGACGACACCTACGAGTCGCAGATCGACACCGACGCCGACTGTGTCCTCGACGCCTGGCCGACCCAGTTTTCGGGGAGCCCCATCACGGTGGCCTGCGAGGAAGAGTGACCGGATGATGCGTGGCTCGAAGGCCCATTTCGGGGCCTTGGCGTCGGTCATGCTCGGTGCGTGTGCGAGCGCCGGGGCGAACAACCCGCCCTGGTCCTTCGAGACGGTCGACCCGCGTGGTGACACGCGGCTCGAGCATCCGGCGCATCCAGACATCGAGAAGGGAACTTTCGACCTCGAGCATGTGAAGCTCGAACGCGTCGGTGACCGCTTCGAGCTCGAGTTGACCTTTGCAGCCCAGGTGAAGCGGCTCACCGATGTGCGGCCGGCGCGCGACCGGGTGGTCGAGATGGTGCCGATGACCGTCGACATCTACCTCGACACCCGCGACGGAGGGCGGGTCGACGCCCTGCCCGGGCGGGGCTTCAGGGTGCCCGCGGGCGAGGCCTGGGACCACGTGCTCGTCGTGACCGAGCTGCCCGACCTGTCGGAAGACGGGCTCATCCACACGCAGCGTGTGTCGGTCGCCGGGCGGCGCCTGCACGCGACATTTCTGGCAGCTGGCGTCGAGGATGTGCGGGGGGTTCTGGTCGTCGTCCTGGCGACCTCTTCGAGCGGGGACGGTCGGGTACGACAGGTCGGCACTACCGGAGAGTGCCGCGTCTGGGACGACTTCCGATGTGTCCTCATCGGCACCGACCCGCCGGTCATCGACGCGCTTGGCGAGGTCAAACCCGGCCGTCCCGTCGCGCTCCATTACCCGGAAGGCCAGCGCCCTGCCGTTTCGGCGACGCCTGTCATCTTCGTGCGTGGCAAGCTCGTCGGGGTGGCGCCAGTCGAGCCCCAGCAGGCGGTCGTGGGGCGCTTCGCGACGGTCGTCGACGCCGCGGGCAAAGCGCTCGCGACTGCCGTCGTATTGAGCGTCGTCGGCGATACGGCCTCGCTCGAAGTGATAGGTGAGGGCACCGTCGAAGGCGCGACCGGGGTAGTGTTCGACGCCGCCGGCGGACTGCCGCAGTAGCCACGCCAACTCGTCGCCATTATTGACAGTGGGGGCGAGCGGGAGCACTTTGCGGCTCGTCGCCGTCACTGTCGCAGGCGACACGGGAGCACGGGCGATCGCAGCGTCGACGAGCCTGGAGCGGACCCGGTGAGGATTCCACTTTGGAAATGGTCGAGGGTTTCGGGCAGGATGCGGCGCGAACGGAAAGTGACCGTTCAAACACCTCGCAGGGTCATTTCACACCAAGCGGGGGTAGAATCAGCGAATACGTTGGGGCTCCGCTGTGGCGGGGTTCTTGCTGAAGGAAGACCGGCGCGCACATCAGAGTGCCCCCGAAGGTGCTGAGCAATTGGCACAAAAGAGTCTTCGAATCCTTGCGCGTGGGGGGTCCACGGTGCACGGTAGCCTGCAAGCCGAGACACGACGGCCGGGTCATCTAAAACGGCGCCGGTCTCGGGCGCTCAGTCAAGTCGCGTCGAATACCGCCGGGAGATGCCGCCGGGTTTGACGCCAATCAGGGAGTAAATCGATGAGTAACTTCATGCGACGCATGGGTCTCGCCTCAAGTCTGGGCATGCTTGTCATGCTCGGTGCATGCGGTGATGACGACGAGAAGCCGACCGACACCACCGACACCACCGACGTCTCGGAGACAACCCCGGACGTTCAACCAGACGTGACGCCAGACGTGACGCCGGATGTCGAGCCCGACACGGTCACGCCGACTTACGCGACCCTGACTTTTTCGATCGACGACAGCGCGAACAAGACGTTCGACGCCACGGACAAGCTCCAGTGGAAGGGCTCTTTCGCCTGGAACGAGGATACCAACGTCGTCACCCTCGACACCGCCTGGGGCGGTCCATTCCCGATGCTCTACGATGACGGGCCGCCGCCGACCGGCAGCGAGAAGCCCGGTGCCGTTGCCAATGACGGCATCTGGACCACCGCGGTCATGGTCGCGACGCCCGCCGCCGACCTCACGCTCGAGTACGGTGCGGCTTACGGCGAAGGCGCCGCAAACTGGATCTGGACTGGCACCAACGGCACCGTGACCGTGCCCGCTGGCTCGACCGGCCAGGTCGACGCGGTCGGCCTGACGATCGCCGCCCACGGCACCATCGACCTGCTCTTCAGCATCGATGTGAGCAACCAGGGCGCCAACCTCGCCGCCCTCTTCCAGGGCTCGACCTACACGGACGTCAAGGTCAAGAGCAGCGCGTGGGGCTGGGCCGAGATCGCTCTCGTGGACGACGGCACCAAGGGTGACGCGACGGCCGCCGACGGCAAGTACACCTTCCGCCTCTCGGACAACCTCACCAAGCATGCCGGCCTCGTGAAGCCGGGCGACATGCCGCAGTTCGTCTTCGTGCTCGGCGGCGTCGAGTACAAAGAGGACGGCGCTCCGCCGGCCGATGGCGTGACCGCGTGGGTGAGCGACGGGACGACCAACGTGGTGCTCGAGATCGACAACATGGCCGAGGGCGACAAGAACACCTTCGTCACGGTTCCCAACAAGGTGATGGTCAGCTTCAGCATCGACGACAGCGCCAACGAGACCTACGAGGCGGTCGACAACCTCGAGTGGAAGGGTTCGTTCAACTACGACGCCGCCACCAACGTCGCCACCTTCGACGGCTCGTGGCCCGGCCCCTATCCCAAGCTCTACGACGACGGGCCGCCGCCGGCTGGCAAGGAAGCCCCGGGCGCGACCGCCGGCGACAACATCTGGACCACGGCTGTCTGGGTGTCGAACGCGGGTGGCAGCTTCGAGTACGGCGCTCAGCGCGACGGTGGCGCGTGGATCTGGACCGGCAGCAACGGCACCTTCACCGTGCCGGCTGGTACCCTCACCCCGATCGTTGCGCAGGGCCTCACCATTGCGGCTCACGGCACCATCGACCTCCGCCTCGAGATCGACGTCTCGGGCACGGGCGCGAACCTCAACGCCCTCTTCCAGGGCGTCGACTACACCGGCAAGGTGAAGGTCAAGGGCAGCGCATGGGGCTGGGCCGAGAAATCGTTGCTCGACACCGGGGCGAACGGCGACGTGACCGCCAACGACGGCAAGTACGTCTTCCTCCTGTCGGACAACCTCGGCAAGCACGAGGGTCTGCTCAAGGTCGGCGACAAGCCGGAGTTCATCTTCGTCCTCGACGGCAGCGAGTACAAGAACGCCTCGGCCCAGGGCGCCCAGGAGGGTGTCGATGCGTGGACCGATTACGGCACGCCCGGCATGGACTACTGCGTCGCTCCGACCGCACAGTGCATGTCCGAGACCATCGAGGTCGTCGGCAATGGCAACACCTCGGTGACCGTCGGTACCGGCGGCGAGTGAAAGATTCACCCGCTCGATGAGAGCGGTGAATGAGGGAGGGCCTCGCACTTGAAAGGGTGCGGGGCCTTTTCGTTTTGGGTCGCGGAGCTGCGGGCGGAGCGAGAGGCCTTCAGAAGGCGAAGGAGCTCCACCGCAGCATGAGGCCGACCTCGTGGAAGCCGCGGATGGTGTCCTCGTGGTGTGTGCCGTCGGCGGCACCGGAGAGGCGCAGACCGGGCCGGGCGTAGGGGGCGATGACGAGGGCCCCTGCCCTCCCCTCGCAGTCGGACCACAGCGGGATAGGGAGCGCGACGAGTGCTGTCAGGTCGACGCTCGTCGCGGCGGGCTCGGGTATTCGTGACGGGGCGGAGAGCTCGTACGGGGTCGGGTCCCCGACGAGCCAGCCGACACGTGTGCCGAGGCCAAAGAGGAGCCCGTACCAGGCCGTCGCTTCGAAGCGCACGCTCAGGCGCTCGGTGGCGAGCTCGCCGTGGAGCGAGAGCCCGCCGTGCAGGCCGAAGACGGAGTCGAGGTACCCGACGTCGAGACCTACGACGCCCTGGCTGCCGCGGGACGCGCCAAACGCGAGCACGTCAGCGGCTTCGTCCCAGGCCAGGCCCGTGGAGATGCCGACGGCATAGTCGTCATCGGGCAGCGACATCGGCACGGCGGGGTCGAAGGTGCCGCAGGCCGAGGAAACGACGAACGGGGCGACCAGGACGTGGAAGCGAGCACGGGCGAAGGGCCGCGACCGGGTCATCACGACGGGAGTGGGGGCGGTTCCGGCGGGCGCAGGTGCTCGGCGCGGAGCGACCGGGCGTGGTCGACGCGGGTCTTCGCCTCTTCGCGTCGGCCGGCAAGTGTGAGGGCGTCGGCCAGCTTCTCGTAGGAGACCGCGGCCTCGAGGTCGTAGCCGGCTTCTTCGAGGCGGCTCGCGGCGGCCAGATAGCTCTGCTCGGCCACGATGGTGAGCGGGGTGTCGCCATCCGCGATGACGCCGGTCGACTCCATACGTGCCATGGCGAGGTCGCCAAAGGCGCGAGAGACAAGGGCTTGCAGCCGCGACAAGCCGAGGCGCTCGGCCTCGCCCTGGGCGCGGAGCAGGGCGTCTTTGGCGAGGTCCCACTCGCCGCGGGCCGTGCGCACGATGCCGAGGTTTCGCAGCGCATCGACGAGTGTGTTCTTGCGCCCGGTGAGCTCGGCGAGCTCGATGCTGCGCTCGAGCATGACGAGCGCTTCGTCGTGGCGTCGGAGCAGCGACAGGGCCTCGCCGAGGTTGTCGGCGAGAGTCGCTTGAAGGCCCAGGTCGGCGAGCTCCTGCGCGATGATGAGGGCTTCCTTCCAGACGGTGACGGCGCGCTCGAGGCGGCGCGACATCCAGACCGCACCGAGGTTGTTGAGCGTCTTGACGAGGCCACGTTTGTCGTCGACCCGGCGGCGGATGGCGAGCGCCTCGTCATAGAACTTCTCGGCCAGGCCGACGTCGCCGCGGTCGTAGTGAACGGCGCCCTGCGAGTGGAGGACCTCGCCGATGCCGGTCTCGTCGGAGAGGCGCCGATAGAGGTGTTCGGCCTTCTTGTAGCAGCGCAGGGCCTGGTCGAACTCGGACAACATCCAGTGGAGGCGGCCAAGTGCGATGCAGGCTGCGGCGACGCCGTGCGGGTCCTGGATCTGTTCGGCGAGCTTGAGCGCGTCCATGAGCTGGGCGCGGGCCGCGGGGAAGTTGCCGCGCACACCTTCGACCTCGGCCAGGCGACGAAGTGCAATGGCCATGATGCGGCGGTCGCCGAGCCGCCACGCGAGCTCGAGGGCTTCTTTGAAGTAGTCGACCGCCAGGTCGGTGGCGCCGGCCAGCGCATTCACCTCGCCGAGGTCATGCAGAATCTTCAGGCGGGTGGACGCCTGGTCGGGCTGGACGAGGCGGAGCGCGGTCTCGAGCGCGGTCAGCGCGACGCGTGAGTGCCCCTCGAGGAGCGCATGGCGGGCGGCCTTGAGCGAGTAGGTCGCGGCGAGCCCCGGGTTGCCAGCACCCTCGGCATGGTGCGCCAGCTCACGCAGGTAGGGGCCACGAATCGCAGTCGTGCGTGTGGGTTGATGCGTGACCGGGTCGGCCGTCGTCGTGCCGGGTGTGCCGCCGTCGAGGTCGAGGCCTTCGACCATGAGCTCGAGCCAGGACAGGGCCACGCGGTGCCAACGCATGAGCGTCGTCTGCGGGATGGCCTCGATGGCGGCCTCCCAGTGGACGGTCGAGCGGAAGCCGAAACACTCCTCGCCGCGGAAACGTGAGGGCCGCGTCTCGATGAAGCGGGCGGCGACGAGCTTCTTCAGGATGCTTCGCACGTTATCGCCGACGGTGTCGTCCGACAGGAGGAAGCCGAGCTGGTTCTGCGGGCGCGGATGCCGGGTGGTGCGGATGCCCGAGGTCGGGGCTGTGTCGGCCGACCGCGCGATGGCGACCAGCGCACCGATCCAGAACTCGCGCCCGATGACGGCGGACTGGGCGAGGACCTCACGCTCGGTGGGGCTGAGCGCGTGGATGCGGGCGTGGATGACACCCTCGAGGTTGTCGGGGACCACGAGCTGGCCGACCTTGGCCTCGTCGAGGTACCAGCGCTCGCCATAAGGGCCGGTCTCGCTGTGGATTCCGCCCGACTCGTGGAGCCAGCGGACCATCGCCTTGATGGCGTAGGAGTTGCCGGCGGCCGTCGAGAGGATACGCTCGATGAGCTCGCGCGAAGGCGACTGCGACAGTCCCGTCAGGAACAGGCGCAGCATACGGTCGGCCTCGTGCCGATGCAGCGTGCGCAGGCGGGTGAGCGGGAAGCGCTCCCACCCGGGGAGGTGGTCGGCGAGGTTGGGGGAGCCGGCGAGGACGACCATGATAGGCCGGCCCTTCACGGTGCTGGCGAAGGCGGAGGCCAGTGCGAAGTCGCGGGCGGACGCGCGGTTGGCGTCGTCGACGACGATGAGGAGCGGCTTCTCGAAGGCGAGCGCTTCGAAGAGGCGGCCGATGGCGCCGATGCAACGAGCCATCGACGCGTCGTCGTCTTGTTCGGTGCTGGGGGCGCCGACGACCTGGCTGACCAACGTCGCCAGGTCGGACGGCAGGTAGCGTTCTACGCCGCGTCTGACGAGCGCACCGGCCTCGATGGCGTCGGCTTCCGCGGGGACGTCGAAGGCCTTGCGGACGACCGCATCCCATAGGCGGTAGGGGCCGCCGCCGCCGCCGGCATTGGGGCAGCGGACCTCGATGCAGGAGGTCGATGGTTCACGCTCGAGCGCGGCCGCGATGAAGGCCGACATGAGGCGTGACTTGCCGAGCCCGTAGTCGCTGACGACGAGCTGGATACGCACCATCCAGTCGGACACGACGTCTTCGAAGGCGCGCGCGAGCTCGGACAGGGCTTCGTCGCGGCCGATGAGCGGGTTGTCGAGGTCGGCGGGGTTCCAGGGGAATGGCGGCCACTTGCCACGCGGGGTCATGGCCTCGTCGGCCATCAGGGGGCGCGGGGACGAGCCGGCCTCGGGCGCGGTGGTGGGGGTCACCGCCTGGGTGTCCGCTGCATTCTGGACGTTGGAAATGGTCATGGTCCGGCGCACCTCGAAGGGTCGAGATGCCTAACCCGAGGCGCGTCTGGCGACAAGCACGAGGCCGACAAACCTTCGTAAACCAGCGGCCGGCCGACGGATTTATATCAGCGCGGCGAAGAGGCAGCCAAGCAGCGCGCCGACGCCCAGCACGATGGCGAGGGTCTTGCCGGGGAAAGCGAGGGTGGGCAGGTCGAGGTCGACGAGGGTCGAATGGTCGTTCGGGCCGTCGGTCGCAGCCAGGGCGGTGGCCGAGATGGTGCGAATGGGGGCTGGCGTGGGTTCAACGGCGACGGCCGGGATGGCGGTGGGCTCGAGCGGTTGGGATGTGCGGGCGCCTGGTTTATCCGTCGGGCGCACACGTTTGGAGGTGCTCGGGTGGGCCTGGTGCTGCTTTGAGCTCACCGAGCCGCCGAGACGGGCAGAGGCCTGGGCGAGCGCCGACGCGACGGAGACCGGTGTGGTGGCGCGAGAGCGGAGGTCGGAGCGCCCGTCATCCGAAGCGCCGAGAGCGGTCGGAGCGTCGTCGGCGTCGTGAGCCCCGGGAGCGCTGAGAGCATCGCGGAAGTCGGGGACCTTCTTCACGCGCGGGTCGGTCTGGTTGCGGGCGCCGTTCTCGCCGCGTCGCGGGTAGGCCATGGTCTCGCGTTTGAGGCGGGCACGGGCGAGCTCGCCGGCTTCGTTGAGGGCGGTGCGAACCTGCGTAGGATGGGCCTTGCGGGTCTGTGGGTCAGCGTCGTCCGCCGGCGTCACCCACTCCGCCGAGGCGCGGCGGGAGTCGACGGCGGAGGCCGCCGGGGAGGCGTTGGTGGACTTCAGCGACGACGCGAAGATGGCCGTCTTGCGCCCGGAGGACTCGCCGTAGGCGCGGGCGGGCGCTGCGGGGGCGCACTCGGGGCAGCGGCCGTTGACGAGCGGGTCGCCGCAGGCCGGACAGAGGCGGATGAGCGCACCGGCGGACTGCTGGGACTCGGGGAGCGGCGCGGGCTGACGAAGGTGTGCCATGGGTCACTCGGTTCGCGAGGGGCGCCTCGGATTCGCGCCCACGAGGAAGGCGCGCGGCGCGTCCTGCGTCGATCGGGACGGCGCTGTACGGGCGTAATCCTTCCATCGGTAACCGCTGGACCGAGTTTCAGCATTTTCTGCTGAAGCTTGGCGAGGTTCTTGTTACCCCTTGATATCTTGCGACTTTCTCACGAGCCCCAAGGGGCTCAGACGAAACCGCGGACGATGACCTCGCCGACGGCGTCCCGGCTCTTGCCGTCTCGCGAGATGCTGCGTGGGGCGAGCACACCGTCGATGTGGTGTTCCGCGTAGAGCTCGCGCACGAGCGGGGTGTCGCTATTGGACAGCATGCAGTGGACGCCGCGCCGGGTGAGGCGGGTGAACAGGTCAGCGAGGCGTTGTTGTTCGACCGGGCCAAAGCCGGAGCCGGTGTAGGCCGTGAAGCTGGCGGTGCGGGTGAGCGGGACGTAGGGCGGGTCGAAGTAGACGAAGTCGCCGGCTTTGGCCGACGCGGTGGCGGTCTCGAAGTCGCCGACCTGAAGGTCGACGTTCTGCAGGGCCATCGAAGCGGCGCGGAGGCGGTCGGTCGGACAGATGGTCGGGTTGGCGTAGCTGCCGAAGGGCACGTTGAACTGGCCCTGCTTGTTGACGCGCCAGAGCCCGTTGAAACAGGTGCGGTTCAAGAACACCATGCGGGCGGCGCGCTCGACGGGTGGGAGCAGCGTCGGGTCGAGGGCGCGGACGGCGTAGAAGTGAGTGCGATCGTGGGGGTGCTTCGCGAGCTCCGCGATGAGGGATTCCACGTCGTCGCGGATGACGGTGTAGAGGTGGATGAGCTCGACGTTGGTGTCGGTGAGCGTGGCGTGGCGCGGGCGCAGGTGGAAGAAGAGCGCGGCGCCGCCGGCGAAGGGCTCGAAGTAGTGGGCGGGACGTGCCTTACGAGCCGAGCGCATGGAGCTGGGACCATTCGCGGCCAGCGCCATCGCGGTGGCGGCGGGGACCCGTGAGAGCAACTCGGGGAGGAGGCGGGACTTGCCTCCGGCCCACTTCAGGATCGGGTCGACCGGCGGCGGGGCGATGTCCGGGACTGCGGCGAGATGCGCAGTCGGGGCGGCGACGAGACGGAGCGGGGTGGCCTTCTCTTTCGAGCGGGGCGTTGCGGTTCCGGCGGTCGATTTGGTCGTGGTCGAAGCGATGCGGGGCAAGGTCGGGCTCCATGCGGACGGGGGCCCTGCGGACGCCGGGTTCAGTGGTGTCCGTGGAGCCTCGTGCCGGTCGGCGGTGCGGGTCCGGGTCGGGCGGGGGCCGTGGTCGTCGAGGCCGCGGCCGCTGTGCGGCTCGCCTCTTCGGTGTGCGGGGGCCCGTCATTTGAAACGTCTGCTCGCCAGGTCGCAGGCCCGCGGCGTTAGCGGGCAGTAGCCTGGCGAGGGATCCGATCACGTCGCCTTACGTTTCATCTCTTTGTGGTGCGGAAACGTATGGCGACGTCTTCTGTCGTCCGGCGAGCCGGACTCGGTGCCGCTCATGTGAGTCGCGGCGAAGCGAGGTCTAAGGGGGGTGGCCGGCGCCGTCAAAAAAAGCCGCGAACACTCGACGCGAAGGGGGCAAGGTGACTACGTTGCCGGGCGGTCGACGCGAGTGGGCGTCGCGCGGGCATGGGAGGGGCGATGACGGCACCTGCGGCGAAGGGGACTGGCGGCAAGCGGCGCGGTTCGGACGGCGGGTCGAAGAAGACCGTGGCCGAGGCGTTGGCGTTGGCGCCTCAGGTGGTGGACGAGAGCTTCGAGCCCGATGGGAAGTTCCACCTGGTGAGCGACTACGAGCCGCTAGGAGACCAGCCGGCCGCAATCGAGCAGCTCATGGCGGGGCTCGCGGCCGGGATTGTGCACCAGGTGCTGCTCGGGGCGACGGGAACGGGCAAGACCTTCACGGTCGCGAACGTGATTGCGCGGTCGCAGCGGCCGACGCTCGTGTTGGCGCCGAACAAGACGCTGGCGGCCCAGCTCTATGCCGAGCTGAAGGGCTTCTTCCCGCACAACGCGGTGGAGTATTTCGTCAGTTATTACGACTACTACCAGCCCGAAGCCTATGTCCCGAGCTCGGACACGTACATCGAGAAGGACTCGCTCATCAACGACACCATCGACATGATGCGGCATGCGGCGACGCGGGCACTCTTGTCGCGGCGCGACGTCATCATCGTGGCGAGTGTCAGCTGCATCTACGGCATCGGCGACAAGAACGCTTACGGCGGGATGCTGATCCACCTGGAGACGGGCCACACCTACAAGCGGGATGCGTTGCTTCGTAAGCTTGTGGATGTCCAGTATGCCCGTAACGATTGGGATTTTTCGCGCGGCACGTTTCGGGTCAGAGGCGACGTGGTCGAGGTCTTTCCGGCCCACTCGGACGCCGAGGCGCTGAGGTTTTCGTTCTTCGGGGACGAGCTGGAGTCGATTTCGCGCATCGACCCCCTGCGCGGTGTGGTGCTGGGCAAGCTGAAGGCGACGGCCATCTTTCCGAACAGCCATTATGTGACGCCGGAAGAGGAGCTGAGGCGGGCGATTGTCGGGATCCAGGAAGAGCTCGGGCCGCGACTGCGAGACCTGCGAGAGCAGAACAAGCTTCTGGAGGCGCAGCGGCTCGAACAGAGAACGATGTATGATCTCGAGATGTTGGAGCAGCTTGGGTTCTGCAACGGTATCGAGAATTATTCGCGCCACCTGACGGGGCGATTCGAAGGCGACCCGCCGCCGGTGTTGCTCGACTATTTTCCGGACGACTGGCTCATCGTGGCGGACGAGAGCCATGTGGCGATTCCGCAGATCGGCGGCATGTTCCGCGGTGACCGGGCGCGTAAACAGGTGCTCGTGGACTTCGGATTCCGGCTGCCGTCGGCGTTGGACAATCGGCCGCTCAAGTTCGACGAGTTCGAGAAGAAGATCGACCAGATCATCTACATGAGCGCGACGCCGGGCGAGTACGAGCTGACGCAGGCGGGCGACGCGGTGGCTCAGCAGCTCATCCGGCCGACCGGGCTCATCGACCCCGAGGTCGAGATTCGGCCGGTCTCGGGGCAGGTCGACGACCTGTTGGGTGAGATTCGTAAGCGGGTCGCGCTGAGGCAGAGGGTGCTGGTCACGACGCTGACGAAGCGGATGGCCGAGGACCTGACGGAGTACCTGCAGGAGGTCGGCGTGCGGGTGCGGTATCTGCACGCGGATGTGGAGACGCTCGACCGGATTCAGCTCATCGAGGAGCTTCGCCAGGGGGTGTATGACGTGCTCATCGGCATCAACCTGCTGCGAGAAGGGCTCGATATTCCTGAGGTCGGGCTGGTTGCCATCCTGGATGCCGACAAGGAGGGGTTCCTGCGGAGCGAGCGGTCGTTGATTCAGACCATCGGGCGGGCCGCGCGCAACGTGGAGGGGCGGGTCATCATGTACGCCGACCGGATGACGCGGTCGATGGATGCAGCGCTGGGCGAGACGAACCGGCGGCGCGAGATTCAGCGAGCCTACAACGTCGAGCACGGCATCACGCCGCGGACCATCGTGCGGCCGTTCAGGGCGGGGCCCAAACCCGAGGACTATCAGCCGGTGGAGCCCCGGGACGAGGGGCGTAAGGGTAAGGGACGGCCAAAGAAGCAGACCATGGGCAGTGGGATGTCGGAGATTCGGTCGGCGACCCTGACGACGAAAGAGCTCGAGCAGAAGATTGCGGCCATGAAGAAGGAGATGCTCGAGGCGGCGCGGGCGCTCGACTTCGAGCGGGCGGCGTCGATGCGCGACGAGGTGAGGAGCCTCGAGGCGCTGTTGCTCGGGACGGCGAACTGAGGAGGCCCTCTGGGCTGCGGAGGGAGCGCATTGCCCGAGGGGCGAATGGGCGCGCGAACGCATCAATGGCCGCGCTAAAATGAAATATGAAATGTCCTGACCCCTGGTGGGGGATGGGCGGGGGTGGTGCGGAGCGATGAATTGGTGGGGTCCCCGAGGGGCTCTGGTCTGGGTGGTCGTCGCGGGATGCGGCGGGTCTGACCGGGGTGAGCCGAGCGAGGTCGTGACGGATGTGCACGACGTCGACGGCGGGGACACGCCCGAAGCGGACGCTGCGGAGGATTCGGAAGACGGCCGAGATGGGGAAAGCGGGGACGGTGAGGACGATGGGGACGATGAGGAGGTCGAGGTTCACTCGGGGCATCCCTGTCCGGAGTGGGCGGTGGCGCCGAGCGGGACGCGTCTGTGGGGGCCCGACGAGGTCGCGCCTCTGGGGTTGAGGTTGCCGACACCCGATGGGGTCGAAGTGGTCGTCACTCAAGGCAATGACGGCGACTACACCCACGTCGGGGACCAACGTTTCGCGTGGGACTTCGGCGTGCCGTATGGAACGACCGTGCACGCGGCTGCGACGGGTCTGGTGGTCTGGGTCGAGGACGGGCGCATCGGGGCTGGGCCGGGGCCGGAGTGGCGGGAGCTCGCGAACTTCGTGGTGCTCGACCACGGCGGTGGGTTGTTCACGAGCTATGTCCATCTCGGGATCGGGTCGGCGCGGGTGAGCGCGGGCGATGTGGTCGAGGTCGGCGAAGTGCTGGCGGAGACCGGTGAGAGCGGGCAACTGACCGGGCCGCATATACATTTCCAGGTCGAGAACGTGTGGAGTGAGTCGGTTCCTGCGGTGTTTGCGCGAGGCGGGCGGTGCAACTGGGTGCCGCGCATCGGGGAGGTGGTGGTGGCGACCGCGGTCGAGCTCGGCCTGGCGTGGGCGCTGTCGGAGATGCCGGGCGAGGCGTTCGCCGAGGACGGTGTGGTCGAGGTGGTCGGGCTGCCGGCGAGGCTCTTGTCGAGGACCGAGCTGTACGAGGTCGCGGGGCGGGTACCGGCGCGTGCGGCGACCGAGGTGTACTTCCTGGCGTTGCCTCCGGAGGGTGGTGCGGCGGTGTTCGCGCAGCGGTTCGCCGTGGCGCCCAACCGTAAGTTCGAGGGGGTGTTGGACCTGTCGGACCTGGGGCCCGGGCAGTACGGGGTGGCGCTGGTGGCCGGTACCGGTCAAGCGGTGCGGGTGCCGCGGAGCGTCAGGGCCGCCGTCATCGAGTGAGCGGTTGGGTCAGCGGCGAGGGGCGGCCGGGTCGACGTCGTAGGCGTAGATATCGGGATGGAAGCGAACGAGGCCGGAGTCGTCGACGGAAGCGGTGTAATATTCGAGGAACACTGGGACTTCGGTGGTCAGGTCGAAGATGATGGAGCCCCCGCGGCCAGCGCGTTTGCGAAGTGACTCGGCGTCGAAGTCTCGGCCAGCTTTGGCGGCGTCATCGATCAGCAGCTGGAGGCCGAAGTCGAGCGCGTTCTGAACACGCACACAGCCGTGTGACAGGGCGCGCATGGCGAGCTTGAAGGGACCCTTCTTGGGGGTGTCGTGGAGATAGACGTCTTCGTCGTTGGGAAAGAGGATCTTGATGACGCCGAGCGCGTTCTCAGCCCCAGGCGACTGGATGTAGGTCCGGCCCCGCGCCGAGGTGACGAGCTGGATACGCTTACGCTCGAGGTAGGTCGGGTCTTTGGCGACTTCCTTGTCGATCTCGTTGAGGGCGATGCGCGGCGGCACAGCCCAGATCGGGTTCACGATGATGCGGCTGATCTGGTCGGTGAGGACCGGGGTCGCATGCAGGTTCAAGCGGCGTCCGAGGTCGGTATCGAAGTACCATTTGTTCGAGCCGACGATCGTGCGCTGCGTCATGACAGGCGTGGAGTCACGGACATAGCGCAGCTCCTGGGCTGCGATATTGACCTCGACAAAGGTCGGCTCGCCGCGCCAGCCCGAATGGCGCCAGCGCTTTGCGTTCAAGGTGAGCGTGGCGACGAGCTCCTCGCAGGTGATGGCGAGGGCTGTGTGCAGGTCGTCCATGAGCAGGCCGCCCGGTTGGGGCAGCTGACGGCTCGTGAGCCAGCGTGAGAACGCGTCGATTGCCGCATCGTCCCAGAGGGTTGACGGTGCTGTCGGGTCGGGTGTGTGGAGGAACCCCTCGGCTGCGAGCCGGGTGCGAAGGGCAAGGGCGTAGTCGTCCTTGGGCGTCGTGAACTTGGTGCGACCGGGCTTTGGGCGCCTGACGACCGGACGCGCGACGGAGGGGAAGCCGCCCGCCTGACACATGGATTGGTAGTGTTTGGCGGCACCGACGAGCCGGCCGTATTGGGGGTGGGTCGGCAGGAGTGCAGCGAGGTGGCTGTCCAGGGTCCCGTCCGCGGCTGCCCGATGTGCGGCGTCGAGCGCTTCGGCCGAGGCTGTGGGGGGAGCGACGTTGCGCCAGAGGACGTCGGGCGTCGGGTAGAAGCGGGTCTCGGGGTCGTCCAGGACCGGAGTTGTCCGTGGGCGGGGCGCGAGCTCGGCGACGAGGCGTGCGAGCTGGGCGTCGAGGGTCTGCTCGACGAGGTCGCCGGGGGCCGACGGAGCTTGGAGCCAGGTCTCGACAACGGGGAGGACGAGCTCGGGGGTAAGGTCGAGCCCATGGAAGCGCGCGTCGCGCACCCAGTCGACGACGACCTTGCCGGCATCGGAGAGGCCGTCGGGGCGGGTGAAGAGAGGACGCGTGGCATCGGCACGCACCTCGGCGACGAGCAGGGACGACATGATCACGAAAGACACACGAAGCATGGGTGCGCGATAGCAGGCGTCCTGGCTGAACGCAATCCTGCGTGTCTTTTGGATGTCCGGTGGATGTCCGGTGGATGTCCGGTGGATGTCCGGGGATGTCCGGTATCGGTGCGGTCCGAGAGGTTCGGAGCCATCCGGCCTCGGGCGTTGTCTCGAAGAACGAGATACTCGAACGCCGAAGGATAGTCGGGCGAGGGGCGCGCCGAAACGCTGCGACTTCGGGGCAGGCCGGGGCTGCGTGGGTCGAGCGACAGGGTGTGTCCCAGGGTTGACGGTTGGCGTGGCGTGGCGGAACGGGGTGAGTCCTGGCGGATACGGCGGGCAGGTGGCGACGGGGCGGTGGGGCGCCCTCTGGGCGGGGTTGAGAGCATCGGCGGGGCTGGCATGGAACTCGCTTTGGATGCCTGGGCAAGCGGTGGCCCTGGGTGGTCGCCGCGAATGGCCGGCCCCGAGACGCGGTGGCCGGGGCTTTCAATCAGCCGGGGAGAGCGGACATGAGAGACGTGAACTTGAGTGGGTGGCTTCGTCGGGCGGCGGCGTTCGTGCCGATGGCGTTCTTTGCGTGTGATGGCCAGGCGGGTCAGTCGGGGGAGTCGGGTGAGGGCGACGAGGTGGTGTCGGTCGCGGGGTTCACGCTGTCGAGCGCGGACGAGAGCGATGATGGCTTCACGGATGGGGCCGACCTGACGCCGATCCTCGATGAGCTCGGGGTGGATGGCGAAGAAGAGGAAGGCGATGTGCCGCCTCCCGGAGAGGTGGACGGCGAGGCCATGCCGGGTGATGGGCCCGAGCGGATCGGCCGCACCGTGTTGGTCACGTGGGGGCAGCCGCGTTTGAATCCGGAGCTGGCCGGGGTGCCGACGGAATGGGTCGGGGCGGTGCGGACGGACGTCGGGGCGGTCAAGGTGCTGCGCACGCTCAAGTTCGAGCGTGGTGAGGACGGGGCGGACAAGCTGGTGCGAGATGAGGATCCACAGGCGGTGTCGTTCGAGACGACGACGACTGTGCACCACGACGGGGGGTTGGTGCGGCTCGTGCTGCCGCGCGACGCGTCGGCGCTGATCGGCGATTTCCACTTCGATACCGGGCACTTCGCGGTGAGTGTGCCGCTGGCGCGCCTGGTGTTGGGCGGCGAGGCGAGCTTCGCGGCGGATGAGAGCGGCAATCGGGTGACCATCGCTTCACACCTGCCGCATCGCTGCCCGCACGGGCTGACGAGGCTGCAGTGGGAGCGGCGCAATGCGGCCGGCGGCGTGTTCGGCGGCAAGGTGTTTGGCAAAGACGGCGAGGTGGCCGGCTATGCGGTCGGGCTTTGGGGTGTGGTCGATGGGCGGCCGCGTCTCAAGGGTGCGATGCTCGGGCCGGACCGGAGCTTTCGGGGGCGGCTGAAGGGTGTGTGGGTGCCGTTTGGTGGGGAACGACCCGAGGGCGCGGGGCCCGATGGTGAGGATGGCGACGCTGACGCCGAGGGGACGGGGCCTCGAGGCGGGACGTTCCATGCGCGGTGGCTCGGGGCGGGTGACGCGGTGCGTGGGGTCGTCGGGGGCATGTTCCAGGTCGGGGAGACCGCAGGCGAGGGGACGGCGCATGGCTTCTGGAGGATGGCGTGTGACGGGCCGAGTCGGTGCGAGGCCGGCGCGGGGCCGATGCCCGAGCCGCCGCCGCCGGCGAGCTGCGAGTGTGAGGCCAGCGGGGCCGAGGAGAGCTGTGGGTGTGAGGCGCGACCGCCCGAGACGTGTGTGGCTGCGGAGGAGCCGACCGCGAGCGAGTGAGCGTGTGTGGACTCTGGATGTGAGTTGGGCGCCCCTGGGGATCGTGAGGTCTCCGGGGGCGTCGTCGTTGGGGTCGGTGGCAGGGCGACGTGTTGGTGTGGCGGCGTGCCGGAGGGGCGCGTGAATGGCGGGGCTAAAATGAAATATGAAATGTCCCGACCCCTGGCTGGAAGCCCCCTGGCTGGAAGCCCCCTGGCTGGAAGCCCCAGGTCGGGGACGGGTCACTTGAGGCCGAGGCGCTCCATGGCTTTGTAGAGGCCGGCGCGGGTGACCTCGAGGAGGCGGGCTGCCTCCGAGACGTTGCCCTGGGCGGCGGAGAGGGCACGCTCGATGGCGTGGCGCTCGGCCTGGGCCACGGCGTCTCGGAGCGGGATGACGGTGTTTGATGCTGTTTGGGGCTGGGTTGGGGCGGCCGGGGCGCGGTCTCTCAGGGCCGGTGAAAACGAGCGGGCTGGGATGGGTTCGTTGTCGGGGGTGAGAGCGGCGGCGCGGAGGATTTCGTTGTCGAGCTCGCGCACGTTGCCCGGAAACGGGTGCAGCGAGAGGGCCCAGAGCGCGTCGGGGGCAAAGCCGGGGAAGGTCTTGCGGGTCTGCTTGGACGCTCGGGCGAGGAAGGCGTGGGCGAGCAGCGGGATGTCCTCGGGGCGTTCGCGAAGGGGCGGCAGTGTCAGCGTCACGGCATTGAGGCGGTACATGAGGTCGGCGCGGAATCGGTTGTCGGCGACGAGGCTCAAGAGGTCGCGGTGGGTGGCCGAGACGACGCGGACGTCGACGGTGATTGGGCGGTTCTGGCCGACGCGGCGGACCTCGCCATCCTGGAGGACACGCAGGAGCTTGGCCTGCATGGAGAGCGGCATCTCGCCGATCTCATCGAGGAAGAGGGTGCCGGTGTGCGCCTCTTCGAAGAGGCCTTTACGATCGGAGGTCGCCGAGGTGAAGGCGCCGCGGGCGTGGCCGAACAACTCGGATTCGATGAGATTTTCGGGGATGGCGGCGCAGTTGAAGGCGATGAATGGGGCGGACGCGCGTCGGCTCTGGGCGTGGAGGAAACGGGCGAGGACCTCTTTGCCGCTGCCGGTCTCGCCGTGGATCAGGACGGGGACGTCCGCGGTCGCGACCTGCCGCGCGAGGGTGACGACCTCGACGAACGGAGGTGAGACTCCCAGCGGGCCATCGGTTGGGGGCAGCGGGGATGCCGGGGTGACGCGGCTGAGGCGGTTGGAGAGCTCCGAGGCGGCCAGGGCGAGGATGGGGCCGAGCAGGGCGAAGTGCTCGGTGATGTCTTTGGGGAAAGCATCAGCGCCGAGCGGAGAGCTCGCGAAGGCGACGCCCCAGGAGGTCGAGCGGACCGTCAGGGGGACGATGAGGGCGGCCGAGGTATTGGTCGTAACCAGGCTCTGCGTCTGGGGAATCGGGAGGTCGGTGCCGGTGACGGCGAGCTCGGCGAACTCGAGGCGGCCGGACAGGGCAAGCTCGCGCAGGCCCGCGGGGAGTGGAGAGCCTTGGGTGATGCTGAGGCCGGGGCCCCAGAGGGCGACGCCGCGGAGCGCCGCGTGTGGGCAGAGTTGTTCGAGGCTTGCGAGCGTGACGGCGGCGAGGTTGGACGCTGAGTCGGCGGTGAGCGCTCGGGCGGCGAAGGCGGCCAGCGAGGAGACGGCCGAGGGTGAGGCTGATGGTGAGGTCGAAGGTGTCTGGGGGTCGACGAGCGGTGACCGGGCGATGATGGTGCGGGTGAGCGACGGTTGAATGGGGCGGGTCTGGGCGGCCGTTGCGGAGACGGTGAGGGTGACGGGGCGAGCGGCGCTCCCGAGGTGCAGGATGTCTCCGTCGTGAAGCGGCAGGGCGAGGCCTGCGGGGCAGGTTTCGGGGCGGCCGTCGCGGACGAGGATGGAGCCGTTGGTGCTCTGCAGGTCGGTGAAGCGGTAGCCGGAGACGTCGGGCGAGAAGAGGCCGTGTCGGAGCGAGACCGAGGCGTCGGCGACGACGAGGTCAGCCAGCGGGTCCCGGCCGATGACTGCGGGTTCGCCGCGCAGACGGAAGGTCGCCGGGGGCTCACCCGGGGTGTCATCGGGTTCGGAGACGGTGAGCGTGAGGGTGGTCATGGGTGGTTCCGGAGGGCTTCGGTCTTGGTGCTCGGTGTGAAGATGCGAGCGATGCGAGAGGCTCAGGGAAGCTCGAGGGTGATGCCGAGGTCGCCCGATGAGGCGGGCGAGCTCGAAGCCGGTGCGAGGGCGACGGCGAGAGCGACGGCGGTGCCTGCGACGGCCGCGCCGATGACGGCCCAGAACCACCAGCGCTCGGTGAGGGCGGGCGAGTCGGGGAGCGGCTTGATGAGGACGTCGTGCGGGGGCGAAGGGTACTGGGTCGGGCCGTTGCCGTGGCGGTCCCAGGCCTCGATCTGGAGGGGAAGGCGACCGGGGACGAGGAGCTCGCGGGGGAGTTTCACCGCGAAGGTGGAGCCGTCCGTCGTGCTCATGACGAAACGTTTATCGGCGGCGACGAGCTCTACGCGGGAGAGGCCGCTCGGGTCGCTGGCGGTGATGACGATGTCGAGCGGACGGTTGGGCGGGGCCTCGGTTGGGAGGGCGCCCGAAAGGGTCGGTGGCAGGCGGTCAGGAGCGAGGCGGCGGGCCTCATCCAGGACTGCGAGCCATTCGGGTGGCCAGGCGGTTGGGGCAAAGGTGGGGTCGAGGTCGAGGAGCTCGACGAGGTGGGCGCGGGCTGCGTCGGGGGCGTCGCTCGAGAGGCGGAGCTCGGCGAGCAGGCGAAGGAGCTCGTGGCGAAGCGCAGCGGCGAGCTCGGCGCGTTCGGCGTGGGCGAGGGTGAGCTCACGTTCGGCACAGGGGAGGTCGAGCGCATGCCAACAGAGGCGTCCCCGGTCGAGGGCCGGGAGGGGATTCGGGCGGGCAGAGGTCGCGATGAGGACCAGGGCCAGGGCGAGCGGGAGGCTGGAATGGCGGAGGCTGGAGGTGGTCGTGGGGATTGTGGTCATGGCGCCTGGGGCTCGGCGCATGGGCCGAGCGGGGACATGGGGGTCAGGACCTCGACGGAGGTGGACCAGACGAGCAGGCGGTGGTCGGGGAGCGGCGTGAGGCTGGCGACGGCGGCGGGCAGGTCGGTGAGCAGGGCGACTGGCGAGGTGGTGACGACGGCAAGGCGGTCGGAGGCCGCGAAGAGGAGGTCGGGGGCCGTGAAGGCAAGCGCGTGCGCGGTCAGCTGGAGGGTGGATGAGGTCGAGGTGCCGACGTCCCAGAGGACGAGGGCCGAGGCGCATGCCACGGCGATGGTCTGTGCGTCGGGTGAGATGGCGAGCGTGTTTGGTGAGGTGCAGGGGATGGGCCAGGCGGTGGCGGTGGCGGTGATCGGGAACGAGAGCAGGCGGGCTTGGCCGTCGGCGGTGGAGGCGGCGACCCAGAGGCCCGATGAGGTAGCGGCTAGGGCGTGGTGGCGGAGCTCGGGGAAGCCGGAGATTGGAGTGATGGTGGCGTCGGGGTCGAGGCGGGCGAGGCGCTCGGAGGTGCCGGTCGTGAACAGGGCGTAGGCCGTGTCGGAGGCGGCGAGGGCGAGGACGGTGTCCGGTTGGGACGGGTAGAAGGTTGGGGAGGCGGTGGTGGAGGCGCGATCGAAGCGGATGATCGGGGCCTCGGTGCGAGCGACCCATATGGAAGTTGCGGAGGCGGCGAGCGCGGTGGGGTTGGCGGAAAGAGCCCGGGTGGTGGCGGGGTCGAGGGGGCAGACCGGGTCGTCGAGGGTGAACTCGAGGAGCTGGGCGCTGGCTGGGTCGTCGCAGCGCCAGGCGATGAAGACGGAGTCGGGGGCGGAGGCGGCGATGGGGGCTCCGCCGGCGCAGATGGGGAGGCTGTTTACCGAGGCGGTGCCAGGGGTTGGGTGGATGATGCGCACCGGAAAGGGGGCGGAGTCGACGCCGCAGCGTCGTGCCGTGAGGGTATCGCCGGAGGAGGTCGCTGAGACGGCGGCGAGGATGATGTCGGGGGAGGAGTCGGTGGAGGGCGTCCAGGAGGCGTCGAGCGGGGTGGTGTCGAGCGAGAGGGAGTGGGCGCCAAATGGGGCGAGGTTGTCGCCCTCGATGGTGAATGCCGTGCTGGTGGCGAGGACGAGCGGGTCGGGGCTCACGGCGGTGATGGTGGGTGGATTGGTGGCGGTGAGGGGTACGGTGAGGTCGGTCTGGCGGGCGGCGACGACGGTGGTCGGGGCGGAGCGGCCTGAGAGGATGAGCTCGCCCGTGGTGTCGTAGCCTTCGATGGTGACGAAGACGCTGAGACCCGCGGGAAGGGAGGCGAAGAGGAGGTCCTCGCCGCAGGGCGACTGGAGTGGGGGGCCTAGCGGGAGGTCCGGGACGGTCTCTTCGTAGAGGGCGACGCGGACCGTGGTGAGGCAGTAGTCGTCGCAGAGGTCGAGGTCGATGCCGAAGCGGACGAAGCCGGGAGCGGGTGGGTCGGAGCAGGCGCTGGCAAGCGCCAGGACCGTGAGGGTCAAGGCGAGGCGGGTTCCGCGAGATGGGGCGGCGAGCGACACGGGCGAGAGTGTACGCGGGGCAGGAGGTGGCGTCGACTGAGTGGGGATGGGGGCGGGATGGGAGGTGGGGACGACCGAGGGGGGGCGGGCAGGGTTGGTGCGCGGCGGAGGGCGCCGGAGGCGGGTGTAAAATGAAATATGAAATGTCCCGACCCCTGTTTCGGACACCTGTCGGGAGGGTGTGGATGGTGACCGAAGGCCCGCAGAGGGGCGCTGGAGGCCGACGTAAAATGAAATATGAAATGATCCGACCCCTAGCTGGGCGCCCCCTGGCTGGGAGGGTCAGAGGGGGGCGTCGAGGAGGGTGAAGGCGAAGGCGCGGCCGTCGGTGGCGGTGATGCGACAGGTCACGCCCGAGGACGGGATGCTGAGCCCTGGGAGCGGGGTGGGCTTTGCAGGGCGACTGCCACAGGCCACCTGGTGGACCTCGCCAGGGGGTGCGCCGAGGGTGGCAGAGAGTCTGGAGCTGGCGGGGTCGCGGATGACTCGGACGACGGCGGACATAGGGGGCGAACCACCTGTGAGACGCATGAGCAGAGGGGTTCCCGGAGTTGGGCGGAGCTCGAAGGGGGCGAGGTCGGCGCGGCCTCCGGCGCTGACGTGAACGGGGCCGTCGGTCGGGCGGATGGTGATTGGGCGAAGGGGGGGTGTGGGCGTGGGTGTGGTTGTCGGCGCGGGCGTGGGCGTGGGCGTGGGCGTGGGCGTGGTTGTCGGCGTGGGCGCGGGCGTGGGCGTGGGCGTGGTTGTCGGCGTGGGCGTGGGCGTGGGCGTGGTTGTAAGCGTGGGCGTGGGCGCGGGCGTGGGCGTGGGCGTGGGCGTGGTTGTGGGCGTGGGCGTCGGCGCGGTTGTGGGCGTGGTTGTCGGCGCGGTTGTGGGCGTGGGCGCGAGCGTGTGCGTGGGCGACTCCCCTACCCCGCCGTCCAGCGCTGGCGCAGACACGGTCGACGTGACAACGATAGCGGCCGCAGCGAGGGTGAGGCCTCCCAAGGCGATCACGGACCACCGCCGACGGCGTGAGGCCGGCGGCCGCGCGGACTCCGCAGGTACATCCTCGGATTCGGCCCCGAGTGACCTCGAAGGCGACGATCCGGACGTCAGAGTCGGCGTCGAACGGACCGGAGATTCGACGACCAGCGGTGCGACGATGGCGGCGAGGTTCGACGTGTCGACCGCTCCTGACGTACCCATAGGACTGGGGACGACCTGGGCGATGAGCGTTTGCAAGCGCTCGAGAAAACGCTCCGGAGTCGGGCGCGCCGCCGGGTCCACCGCGAGCGCTTCGAGCAGCAAGGTGTCGAGCTCCGCCGGCACGTCCGGTCGATGGTGCGACGGCGCGGGCGGCAAGGCTGACCGGTAGGCCAACAGGTCCCCGATGGATGCCGATTCAGGCGGACGCGCGGGCTCGCCGCACACCACTTCGTAGGCGATTAGACCGACCGCGTATAGGTCGCTGGCAGGTGAGACGACGCCCGCGCGCAACTGCTCGGGCGCCATGAAAGCCAACGTTCCCTTGGGGTTGGCGCTGGTCGTGTCGAGCGCGACGAACGTGGCCACCCCGAGGTCGATGACCTTGACCTCGCCGTCTCGAGCGATGAGGACGTTGCCCGGATGCAGGTCCCGGTGCACGAGGCCGAGTGGGCGGCCGTCTTCGCCGACCGCTTGCGCCAGCTCGAGCAGGGCCTCCGCCAGCGCCTGCACGATCACCAGCGCAGCCGGCAGGGGCAACGGGCGGCCGCGTCGCCGCCGATGCGCCAGCAGCGTGTGGAGGTCGACACCATCGACCCACTCGAGCACCAGCCACTCGGGTTCGTCTACCGACGGTCCGGCCTCGATGAGGTGGGTGAATCGCTTTGCTGCAAGCCGCGTCAGCGACGCCAGTGCCCGCGCTTCGCGGCCAAACAACGTGCGCTCGAGAGCCCCCGAATTGGGCAACAGCCGCTTGACGACGCAGGGCTCGTCTCCGTTCGGGCCCGACCGCTGAGCCAGGTGCAGCTCCCCCATGCCGCCGATAGCGAGCCGTTTCCCGAGGGAGACACCTTTGATCGGGGCTGTGTCCGCCACGATACGGCTCCTGGTCCCTCCGCGTTCAGCCGCGTTTTGGAGGGCGCTGGCGACCATGATAGGGTGGCCTCGGGCGGGTAGCAAACTCGCCCTGCAAACCCGGTCGCCCGCGTCAGGTCGTGGAGCCGAGGTCTCTCCCCTGCCATCGGCACGGGTCTTGCGAAGCAACTCAGAGCGCGCCCTTGCCATCTTGGCCCGGGCGCCCCCAGAGCCTCAGGTCCATCCCGACGGATGGCCCCCAGACAGAGGAAAGTCCGAATCCCCATGAAGCGCCTGGTCCCGATGATCCTCGCAGCACTCCTCTTCGCGTGCGAGACCGAGAGCGACCCCACGGCCGAGCTCATCGCCGCTCTGCCCGACGAGTCCATCTTCGAGATCGAGCTGCCGGGCGAGTCCGAAGACGGCGTCATGGGACGCATCGACGCCCCTCTCATCGGCCGCCCTTCGGGGATGCGCGACCTCGTTCGCGGCGTCCGGCGCTTTCTCGGGACGTCGCTCCGCGGCTTCCTCGATCACATCGACCGCGTGACCGCGACCCGACCGACGCTCGAGACCCCCGACCGGGTGCTGTGGCGGCTCCGCGCCCCCGACGGCGACACAGAGTACGGCGTCGTCCTCAACCGCCTCGGCAACGGTCGCATCGGGCTGAGCGCGTGGCTACGCCCCGTCCGCGCCGACGGAACGCCGCCCTGGCGCTTCCTCATGGCCGGCACGATGACGGACGCATCCGCCGGCGTCGCCCGCGGCTCGCTGTGGCTCGACCTCGACAACGACCTGCATCCGCGCAGCCGCGGCAAGATGCTGGTCCTCTGGTCGCTCGGCGACCAGCGCCTCCTCGAGGTGACCGTCTTCAACGGCACACCCGACGACGACGAGGTCGGACGTCTCACCCGGACCTACCGCTTCGAAGAGACCCCCGATGGCGGCAGCCTGACATTCGACGCGGGTGAGGTCGATGTCCACCTCCTCCCAGCCAAGGCCGGCAAGGAGCGTGTTCGTGTCGCCGCCCGCTGGCGCCGCCAGGACCCCGCCTATCGCGCAGACTACGCGGCGGTCGGCCCCGAGGTCTCGCGCGACGGCTTCCGGGTGCTGCTCGGCGGCGAGTGCTGGCGCCCACCCGACGCCTCCGTAGAATACGAACAACGCCTCGGCCTCCCGGGCAACGGGGACCCCGCCGTGACCCTCTGGGAAGAAGGTGACCGGCAGCAGTGCCCCTACCCTGCGCAGGAGGTCCCCGTCGTGCCGGCACCCGGCGCGGAGCCGACCCGGCCGACGCAGCCCCGAGACCTCGACGACCTCGAAGTACTCGACGCCCAGTCGCCCTGATCCCCCCATCTGTTGGGCCTGCCTGGCTCGCTTTGTCGCCGCGACCGAGCATGCTAAGCTCGTCGGCGTTTGGCGCAGCTCCCGGGGGTCGAGGCCATGAATCACTTCTCGAAGGTCTTGAAAGCGCGACCGTTGCACCTCATCGCGATGGCGTTTGCCGGCCTCATGGCGTGCGACGAGTCGAACGACATCACGCTGTTGTATGCACCGGGCTCACCCGACCCGACCCTGCACGTCTTCCCCACCGACGAGTACAAGGGCGAGGCCGTCCTCGACGCCTTCTCGGAAGTGCAGGTCGCTCGTATCCCCTTTGTGCGCCAGCTGCGCGCCAACTTCCAGACCGGCTGGGCACCGACGACCGGCATCCGCATCCCGTTCACGCCCATCACCGAATCGCCCGACCGCTGGCCGGACATGGAAACCTTCGCCGACGCGCTCCGGATCTATCGCGTCGACACACCGGCCCCGCAGGCCATCCCCGCGGGCGAAACGCGCCTGCAGCAGCGCACCAACTCGGTCCTC
This sequence comes from uncultured Myxococcia bacterium, assembly GCA_942493285.1. Taxonomy (GTDB): domain Bacteria; phylum Myxococcota_A; class UBA9042; order PHBI01; family PHBI01; genus WYBB01. Next base: position 488,579 of record OW818691.1, on the reverse strand, counting down.
GTCCGCCCCCGCGCCCCCTTCGTCCCCGGCCGCTACGCCGTCGCCATCCTCGATGGCCGCCTCACCACCCGCGGCGGCGGCAACGTGAACCGCTCGGCCGCCCAGTCGCTCATCGTCCGAGACGGAGACCCGCGCACCAACGATGACTTCGCCAAGGTCGCCACCATCGACCCCGACATCACCGACCGCGGCGATACACTGGCCTTCTGGACCTTCACCGTCGCCGCCCCCACCGGCCAGCTCCAGCTCATCAAGTCCTACATCACCGGCAAGCTCCCGATCGACTGGGACGGCGACGACGAGGTCCTCGACATCACCGCCATCGGCCCACCCGAAGCCCGCGAGCTCGCCGTCGGCGGCGCCCGTGTGGTCGCCGAGGGTGAAGCCGCCATCGCCGCGGTGTACGCCTCGGCGGGCCTCGAAGCCCTGCCCACCGACAACATCGGCAAGATCATCGGCGGCGCCATCTCGACCCCCGTCTTTGTGAGCGACCCCGTGCCCGACCTGCTCGCCCTCTTCTTCAACGGGACCTTCCTCGGGCGTAACACGCTCCTGCCCTTCCAGCCCGACAACCCGCTCTCCGTGAGCCCCACCACGCCCACCCGGCTCCTGCCCTACCTCATGTTCGTGCCCAAGGCGCACGCCCCGAAGCTGCCCGTCATCGTGGCCATCCACGGCATCAGCCGCTCCAAAGAAGACTGGTTCACCTTCGCCAACGCCGCCTGCGCCGCGGGCCACGCGCTCATCGCCATCGACCTCTACCAACACGGCGCCAGACAAGCCGACATCGAGGTCGCCGAGGGTGGGTTTGGGACACGGCTGGACCCGGTGCTTCAGGCCTCGCAGGTGAACTTCCCGGATCCCTTCGTGAATCCGACCTTCATCGGGCGCACACGCGACAAGCTGCGCCAGTCCATGGTCGACCAGCTCACCCTCATCCACCTGCTCTCGAACGGGAACGGCACCAACGCGCTCATCGACTTCGACGGCAACGGCGCCCCCGACGACCTCGGCCCGATTCGCCTCGTCGGCCACTCGCTCGGCGCCATGCTCGGCATCGGCATCGCCGCGGTCTCGCCCGAGATCGACCGCGTCGTGCTCGCAGCCCCGGGCTCTCACCTGACACAGATCATCAACGACAGCCCCGCCCTCTCACGCGACATCGACCTCTTGATGTACGCGACCGGCAACGCGACCGGCTTTGGTATCCTCGCAGGCTCGGACAGCCGGCTCGTCCCCGACGGCGCCGAACGCGAGCTCGTCTCACGCATCTCCGAGACGATCCTCGCCAGCGTCGACCCGGCGAGCTATGCCGCCGCCCTTGTGAACGGCTCCCTTGGCAGCGCGACGGCCACGAAGACCCTCGTCCTCTACTCGCTGGGCGACACCGTCGTCACCAACCCGAGCAACGTGCGGCTCACCCAGGCGTTCGTCGGTGGCACCGATGACCCGAGTGCCGTGGTCCTGCTCGGCGACGAGCTCTTCCCGATTGGCATCCCAACGGCCATCACACCCGGCAACCACGTCACCGTGCGCCAATACGCGGGTGGCCACGGGCTCTTCCTCGACTTCACGGACCCGGCCGTCACTGCCACGGCACAACAGCACGCGGCAGCATTCCTCGCGGCGCCCTGAAGAATCGAGGCGGGACGCCCCGGTCACACCGCGGAGCGCCCCTTGCCTCGTACCTTGTCTCCGGCCAACGGCGACTCAGGATACCCTGCTCCGTCACCGTGGCTCGGCGCTGACTCTCAGGTCTCTACGTCGTAGAACGACAACCATTGATCGTGCTTGTCGTCGGCGCCCCTCACGACGTCGAAGTAACGCGCCTGCAGGCGCTCGGTAACGGGGCCGCGGCTGCCCTTACCGATGACGCGGCGGTCGATCTCGCGGACCGGGGTGAGCTCGGCGGCCGTGCCACACATGAACACCTCGTCGGCCAGGTACAACGTGTCACGCGTGAGCATACCCTCGCGCACCTCGAAGCCCTCTTCCTTGGCGAGCGTCATGAGCGTGTGGCGCGTGATGCCGCTCAGGATCGGGCCGGAAAACGGCGCCGTCCAGAGGGTATTGCCCACGACGGCGAAGACGTTTTCACCCGTGGCTTCGCTGACGTAGCCATTGGTGTCGAGCAGCAGCGCCTCGGAATAGCCTTCGGCCAGGGCCTCGCGCTTGGCGAGGATCGAGTTGACGTAGTGGCCCGCGACCTTGCCCTTGTGGAGCTGCGAGTTGACATGCGGGCGGGAGAACGTCGAAGTCTTGATACGCACGCCGTTTCGCAGGCCCTCTTCGCCCAGATAGGCGCCCCAGGGCCAGGCCGCGATGGCGACCTGGGTCGGGTTGTCGAGCGTGCCCACGCCAAGCGCACCGTAGCCGCAGAACGCGATGGGGCGGATATAGCAGGAGGGCAGCTTGTTCTTGCTGCAGGTCTCGAGCACCGCCGCGATGAGCGTGTCGACGTCGTAGTCGAGCGGCAGCGTCATGATACGAGCCGAGTCGCAGAAGCGCTGCATGTGCTCGCGCAGGCGGAACACGGCCGAGCGCCCGTCGGCGCGCTGATACGCGCGGATGCCCTCGAAGACGGCGAAGCCGTAGTGGAGACCATGCGAGAGCACGTGCACATTGGCGTCGTCCCAGGGCACGAACGCTCCATCCATCCAGATCCAGGGGCTCTTCTGCATCGCCATGGTGTTACTCCATTGTGGCGTGGCCGGGGCCACGGTTCGGTTCGAAGGCCACGACGCAGAGTGGCGCGGCGGCACAGGTGACGGGGTTCTTACATGCCGAGCGCCCATCGGCAAGGCGGCTCTGCGCCCGGTCGCGGACGCTCGCCACGATCGACGTCCGACGTCGACGCCATCAGGGCGCCTGGCTCGCGGAGGGCGGTTCATTCTGAAGGCCCTCGAGCGCCGCGCTCAGGTCGGAGGGGCCACACAACACGCGGAACGCGAGGGCCGACTCGCGCATACTCGCGCTCGCCTCGGAGTCGAGCCACGAGACGAGACGCGGCAGCGCCACCACACGCCCGCGCGCTTGGCCCACAGGCGTGGGCGCGAGCACAAAGAGCGCCCCCTCGGACGTGGGCGCGGTGAGCGCCGTGATGAGGCGACGCGCAAGGCGGGCATGGGCCTGAGCATCGGCGTCGCGAATGACGAGGCCCAGGTCGAGCGCCTCGCCGGACGCGACGAACCCCTGCGCGAGCGGCCCTCGCACCAGAATGGAGAACGGCAATGCGTCGGCGCGTGTGACCTTCGCGATGGCACAGGCCAACCCTATGATGACCACCTCGGCCAGAAGGGCGCGCTCGCTCGAGACACCGCTGGGCGGGCTTTCGTACGCGATGCGTGTGAGCTCGGCGATGTGAAAGCGGCGCGCGACGGCGAGCGGATCGTGGCCTGTGGCCAGCTCTTCCTGAAGCTGCTCCAGCAGCTCTGCCCGCGTCCGCGACCTGATGGATTCCCCTTCCAGGACGAGCCGCGACAACAACGCGGGCGTTCCGAGCAGGTGGCGCGTCGCGCTGGGCTCCGCAGCGAAGAGTGCCACGAGCCGGTCCACACGCCGCGCATCGTGGGCGAGCTGGGTGGCCGCGTGTGTCTGATGGCGGAGCTGATGCACGAGGGTCTCGATGCCGGACAGAGCCTGGTCCGCGTCGGTCGAGCGTGAAGCTGCCTGCAAGAGTACCTTCGCAAGCGACGGGCGAGCCGACGCGTGGCGGCGATGAAAGGGGCTCTCGGGGTGGCGCGCCAGCACGTCGATGCGAGAGGCCGCGAGCTCGGGGCGAATGAACCCGAGGGCTGAGAGTGCCGCATGACGGCGGGTGGGGGCCGTGTCGGGATCGAGGGCGAGGTCGATCCCTGGCTCGTCCGAGCGGGATGTGGTCGGCAACGAGGCGATGAGCTCGACGAGGACCGTCACCAGCGCTGGGTCGACCTTGCCTGCCGAAGCTGTGGTGTCGGCCTTCGCAAAGGCCTGGGCGAGCAGCTCGTGATGCAGGGCTCGCAGCCGATCCGCGTCGGCCTCGGCGAGCAGCCGGTGGCGGACCAGCGCTGCGAGACGGTCGGGCGTGCTGCCCTCACGCAGGGCCGGGAATCGACCACCAAAGCCCACACACAGGGTGTCGAGCAGGTCGTGAAACGCGGCTCGGACCTGGTCGGGTTCGGTGACTCCGGCCTCGCCCCCGTGTCGCTCGTCGTTGAGGAGCGACTCGACGCGCAGGTCGGCCGAGAGGCCCGTGTCGATGGAGCGGCGAAAGACGAAAGGAGCGAGTGCGGCCAGGACCTCGGCGCCGAACGCCGGGTCTCCAGCGACCACCCGGGCACTCGCCAGGTGTTTCCGGTCCAGCGCGTGCCCAAAGCTCTCGTAATAGCTCTCGAGTGCCTCGGCGCTGTTGCAGATCGGTCCGCTCCTGCCCTCCGGTCGATGGTCGAGGTCGACGACCACGAGTCCGTTGGACAAGACACGGGTCAGCGTCGAGAAGAGGCGCGCATGGTAGGCGTGGAGCTCGAGTGCCGGCGACAGCCCGTGCGCCCCCTCGCTGCCCCCATCGTCGGTCGCGTACACGAACAAGAGCTGCACGGCGAGCTGCGGGTCGAGCTCGCGACGGCCGTACGAACCGAGAGCGATGACGGCGTGAGGGCAGACGCCATGGTTACGGCGTCGTGCGCGCCCGTGATGCAAGACAAAGCGCGCGAGCACCTGGGCATGGACCGCCTCGAGCACCCCGTCGACCAGGTCCGCCAGCTCACGCGAGGTGACCTCGGGTTGGGCCCCACGACTCACCGCGGCCTCGACGGAGCTGCGCAAACCCGCTCGAAGGTTGTCCAGCTCTGGGTCGGAAGGTTGAGGGTCCACGGCGTCCATCGCGACGGACCCTACCCCGTTCGAGAGCCCCTTGCCAGCCCGACGGCGGCTCACTCCGCCCCGCCGCAACTGCCCGATAAGTCCCGGAATCAACTTGGAGAACCAAGCAAAAGTGGCGCACAGGCGAGCCTGTGCCTATGCTCCGCCTTCGCGCCTGTCATGCCCATGTTGGAGAGCGCCCATGCCGATGTCCCAGAGCCCCGAGCCCGCCCGCCCACCGCGCAAGACGGGCCCCGTCGCACCGCCCAATACCTTGGTCGCGGTCATCCTGGCGGCCGGCAAGGGGACACGTATGCGCTCGCGCCTGGTCAAGGTACTCCATCCGTTCCTCGGCAGGGCCATGGTCCTGCACACGGTCGACGCCTCGTTCCGCGCCGGCGCCGAGCGTGTCGTCACGGTCGTGGGACATCAGGCCGACGATGTGCGGAGCGCCATCGACAAAGCGTTCTCCGGCTGGAACCTCGGCTATGCACTCCAAAGCGAACAGCGCGGCACCGGGCACGCGGTCATGTGTGCCATGGAGGCCGTCGGCGAGCCGACCAACGTGTTGGTGGTCTATGGCGACACCCCGCTGCTCATGCCGCAGACCCTCTCGCGTATGGTGGCTGCCCACCGCGCGAGCAGTGCGACGATGACCGTCGCGAGCTTCATCGCGAACGACCCGACCGGCTACGGCCGCATCGTGCGGGCGGTCGCTGGACCAGAATCCGATGCGGTCGGTGGGCCCGTCCGACCCGGAAACGTGTTGCGTATCGTCGAACAGGCCGACGCCACGGCGGACGAGAGCGCCATCACGGAGGTCAACGCCGGCATGTGTATCATCAGGGCGGACGCGCTCGTCGCGGCCCTGTCCCGCCTCGAACCCCACAACGCCCAGGGCGAGCTCTACCTGACAGACGTCGTCGCCGACCTCGCGACGCGCGGCGACAAGGTCGACTCGTTCCTGCTCGCAGACGCCATCGAAGCATCCGGCGTGAACACCCGCAGCCAGCTCGCGACTCTGGAAGAGATTGCGCTTCAGCGTATGCGTTTGCGTTGGATGGACCGCGGCGTGTCGATGCAGGACCCGGGCAGCATCCGCATCGACGCCGAGGTCGACATCGGCGAGGACACGCTGCTCGGCCCCAACGTGCAGCTGCTCGGCAAGACTCGCATCGGCATCGGCTGTCGCATCGACGCTGGCGCCATCGTCGACAACTGCGAGCTCGGCGACTTCGTGCACATCAAGCCCTACTCCGTCGTCACCGGCTCCCGGCTCGCGATGCGGACCGAGGTCGGGCCCTTCGCCCACCTGCGCGCCGGGACAGAGCTCGGCGAAAAGGCCAAGATCGGCAACTTCGTCGAGACCAAGAAGGCCAAGATCGGCTCGAACTCCAAGGCCTCACACCTGTCGTATCTCGGCGACTGCGAGCTCGGCAAAGACGTCAACGTAGGTGCCGGCACCATCACCTGCAACTACGACGGCTTCGAGAAGTTCAAGACCATCATCGGCGACGGTGTCTTCATCGGGTCTGATTCGCAGCTCGTGGCGCCCGTCGAGATCGGCAAGAACGCGACCATCGGGGCTGGGACGACGGTGACCCGCAATGTGCCGGAAGGGGCGCTCGCGGTCAGCCGTTCTGACCAGCGGCACATCGACGATTATTACGGCAAGCGTCGCAAGCCACGAGAACTACTCAGAGAAAAAGCCAAGTCCGAAGCAAAGAACGAAGCCAGGAAGGGGAGCTGAAAATGTGCGGAATCGTCGGCGTCGCGGGGCAGAATCCGTGTATGGACATCGTGCTCGATGGGCTGAGAAAGCTCGAATATCGAGGTTATGATTCGGCCGGGCTCGCGGTCATCGAAGACGGTGAGCTCATTACCGCCCGCAGCCAGGGCAAGCTCGACAACCTCGCCAAGAAGCTGTCGGCGCAACCGCTCACCGGGTCATGCGGGATCGGTCACACGCGTTGGGCCACCCATGGCAAGCCGAGCGAGGACAACGCCCACCCGCATCGCTCGGGCTCGGTCGCCGTCGTCCATAACGGCATCATCGAAAACCACATGGAGCTCAAACACGAGCTCATCGACGCGGGCTACGTCTTCCACTCCGAGACCGACACCGAGGTCATCGCCCACCTCGTGGCCCAGCACCGCAGCCGCGGCGAGGGCCTGAAAGACGCCGTGCACTCGGCGATGAAGCGCCTCATCGGCGCCTACGCCATCGTGGTCATCGACGCGACCGAGCCAGACACCATCATTGGCGCACGCCTCGCGAGCCCGCTCATTGTTGGACTCGGGGGCCCCGGCGACCACCAGAACTTCCTCGCGTCGGATGTGTCGGCCATCCTGTCGCACACCCGCGACATCGTCTTCCTCGACGAGGGCCAGCTCGCCGTCGTGAGGAGCTCGGGCGTGGCCCTCTTCGACGTCGCCAGCGGCGATCCGATCGACTTCACGCCGACGCATATCACCTGGTCGCCCGCGATGGCCGAGAAGGATGGCTATAAACACTTCATGCTCAAGGAGATCCACGAGCAGCCACGCGCCATCGCCGACACCCTGCGCGGTCGGATCTCGCTCGAGCGCAACGCCATCGACCTGCCCGAGCTCGGCCTCACGCGTGACCGCCTCGAGAACGCGTCGACCATCTACCTCGTTGCGTGTGGCACCTCGTGGCACGCGGCGCTGGTCGGCCGCTACCAGCTCGAGGACTTCGCCGGCCTTGCGGTCCACGTCGAGCTCGCGAGCGAGATGCGTTATCGCAACGCCCCGCTGGACAGCCGCTCCATCGTCATCGCCATCTCGCAATCGGGCGAGACGGCCGACACGCTGGCGGCTATCCGCGAGGCAAAGAAGAAGGGCGCGACCGTGCTGTCCATCTGCAACGTCATCGGCTCGTCAATCCCGCGCGAGTCGGCCGGCACGCTCTACACCCACGCCGGGCCCGAGATCGGCGTCGCCTCGACCAAGGCCTTCACGACCCAGCTCGTGGCCCTCCACATGATGGCGCTCCACTTCGGCCGCCTCCTCGGACGGCTGTCCGACGACCAGTGCCGCAGCGAGATCGACGCGCTCGTGCATGCCCCGACCCTGGTCGAACAGACCCTGGCCTATGGAGCCGACGGGACCAACCCGTACCTCGCCATCGCGAAGCGCTGGCACGAGGCCCACTCGATGCTGTTCCTCGGGCGCGGCACGCTCTACCCGCTCGCCCTCGAAGGCGCCTTGAAGCTGAAGGAAATCAGCTACATCCACGCCGAGGGCCAGGCCGCCGGCGAGATGAAACACGGCCCGATTGCGCTCATCGACGAGCGTGTTCCAACCGTCGTCCTCAACCCGCGCGACGCCCACTACCATAAGGTTCGTTCGAACCTGGCCGAAGTGCGGGCGCGCTCCGGCCCCGTCATCCTCGTGACGACCGAAGGCGACGAGCCCGAGCCTGGCGTCGACCACACGCTCACGCTGCCGGTCGTGCCGACGAGCCTCTTGCCGCTCGTGTGTTCGATCCCGATGCAGCTGCTCGCCTACCACATGGCCGACTTCAAGGGCACGGACGTCGACCAGCCGCGCAACCTGGCGAAGTCGGTCACCGTCGAGTGAGGTCGTCGCGTCTACCCATCCGCACAGGATGAAGTTGGCGAGGCCGCGCGTCCCCCCCAGGTCGCTCCGGCCTCGCCTGCAGCGAGCACCAAGGCCAAGACCCGAGCGCCCGCTGCGTAATCAGCCCGCACGGCTCGGCCTGAACCGGACCTGCTGGTGCTGTTCCGAACGAAGCACCCGCCGGCCCATCGGGCGGCAAAGGTCAAAGCCCGACAGACTCGGCAGGACCGATGTGTCCGACACCCCTTCGAGCGAATCGCTCTGGGGGTCCTCTCACCTCGCGCCCGGATGTCTACGTTGTGCCGGGCCTCATCCGGCCGTTCCACACAATTGTGCGCACACAAGGGCACACCACCTGTGCACCGCGTCGCACGGTGCGCGCACATAATCCGCACAGCCCCACTTCCGTTCACCGGTCAGTGCGCGTAGAAAAGGCCCATGACCCGCTCGAAGCCCGAGGCCGCCTACGAACCGACGCCCGACCGCGTCACGGCTCAAATCGGGGGCGACACACACGTCGGCTTCGTCGACGAGGTACCGGCCCTGGTCGTCGTCTGGAGCCTGCGTGAACCCGAGCGCGTAGGCGAGGTCACGTTGTTCGACGACTACACCCCGCGTGTCATCGGGCGCGGCGGGCCACGCGCCGACGACGGGGCTCCACGTGCGGCCTTCTCGAGGCAGCGCCCCGGCGGCATCGAACGCCGCCCCGCCCTCGACGGCGCGTCGCTCTCACGACGCCATGTGCGGCTCACCCCGGACACCGACGGCATCGCCATCGAGCGACTCAGCAAGGGCACGGTCGTCATCGACGGCGAGCTGTCCGACGCTGGCTTCATCTCGCCAGGCGGGACACTCATGCTCTCCAACGAGCTCGTCCTGGTGTGTGAGCGCCGTCCTTGCACGTTGATTGCGGGCGCCATGCCGGCTGGAACTGCCTTTGCGTTCGGCGGCACGGACCCGGCCGGGCTCACGGGTGAAACGCCAGCGGCCTGGAGGCTGCGGGACCAGGCGCGCTTCGTCGCTGGCGCCGGCTCGCCACTCCTCATCTACGGCCCGTCGGGCGCTGGAAAGGAAGTCGTCGCGCGCGCCGTACATCATGCCTCGGCCTGGCGCGAACGGCCGCTGTTGATGCTGGGCGGGGCCACCCTCACACGGGCCGAGCTGGAGCAGGTCCAGGCCCGCACCGACGGCCCGTTTGTCGTCATCGACGAGCTGACGGAGGTCACCTCCGAGATGCAGCCGCACCTGTTGCGCACAATCAACCAGACCCTCGGATTGCCGCTGCCCCGCCCGCGCATCGTGGCCACCAGCGCGGCTTCGACGAGTGCGGCCTCCGAGAATGTGCGGGCCGACCTGCTCTCGCGTTTCATCCTGAGCCTGCGGGTGCCATCGCTCGACGAACGACGCGCCGACATCCCGCTCCTCATCCGTGCCATCCTGAGGGACCTCGCCACCGAGCAGCCCGAGGTCGCGCATCGTTTCTTCTCCGCTCTGCCCGGCGCCGAGAACGAGGGTGGCCACCCCCTCGGCGAGCCGCGCATCACGCCTGCGCTGCTCGACCTGCTGGTGCGGCATCGCTGGCAGGCCAACGTCCGGGAGCTGACCTCGTTGCTCTGGTCGAGCATGACGACCGCTGTGACCCCGTTCCTCGACGCGACGGCCGAGGTCATGGCGCAGCTCCGCGACACCAACGAGACCTATAACGACCCCAACGCGCTCGATGCGCGGACGGTGCGGCAAGCCCTCGACTCAGCGGATGGGCGGGTGGTCGTGGCGGCGCGGATGCTGGGTCTCAAGAACCGTTGGGTCCTCTATCGTTTGATGGAGAAGCTCGACATCCGGGCCTGAGTGCTGGCGCCTCTCGCCGCGGGGGAAGGCTCGGCTCACCTCACGAGGGTGGCCATCGCAGAGCCGGGCTGATATGTCGCGACGGCCATGAGCCAACTCGACCTCGGTTTCGGTAGCGGTGAGCGCAAGAAGGACGACGCGCTGGATCCCCAGCTCGACGCCCGCAAAGAAGCCCTGCTCGCCGACCTCAACCCGCCACAGCGGGCAGCAGTCGTCCATAGCTCGGGCCCTCTGCTGGTGCTCGCCGGGGCGGGCAGCGGCAAGACCCGTGCGCTGATCCGCAAGATCGCCTGGCTCGTGAACATCGAGCGCCTGCCGCCCTGGCAGATTCTGGCGGTGACCTTCACCAACAAGGCCGCGGCCGAGATGCGTGAGCGCGCGCGCCACCTGCTCGGCGAGCGCTCGGAAGGGCTCTGGCTTGGCACCTTCCATTCGATAGGCGTGAGGCTCTTGCGCCAGCACGGCCACCATCTCGGGCTCTCGCGGTCGTTCGTCATCTTCGACGACGACGACCAGGAGACGATGATCAAGCGGGTCATGCGGCGCATCGACCTCGACGAGAAGGCCTACCCGCCGCGCCAGGCGCGCAGCTTCATCGACCGCCAGAAGCAGGTCTGTCACGGTCCCGACCACGTCGGTGTGCCGCGCACGACGCTCGTCGACAAGAAGATGGCCCAGGTCTACGAGGTCTATCAGCGCGCCATGAAGGAGGCGAACGCGGTCGACTTCGGCGACCTCATCTGGTTGCCCTACCGGCTCGCGACCGAGATCCCAGAAGTGCGCGAGGACCTGCGCCAGCGCTTCCGCTACATCCTGGTCGACGAGTTCCAGGACACCAATCGCGCGCAGCTCTCGCTGTTGCAGGCCATCCTCGGGCCCGAGCGCAACGTGTGTGCGGTCGGTGACGACGACCAGAGCATCTATCGGTGGCGCGGCGCCGAGGTCGAGAACATCCTGAAGTTCGACAAGGAGTTCAAGGGCGCCGACGTCATCCGCTTCGAGCAGAACTATCGTTCGACGCACCCCATCCTGGCGGTCAGCGGCGCGCTCATCGCGAAGAACCAGGGGCGGCACGGCAAGACGCTCTTCACCACCCAGGAGGGCGGCGACAAGGTCCGCCTCTACGAGGGGCCGAGCGACTCCGACGAGGCCGAGTACGTCGCCAATCGGATTCGTTTTCTCCGGAGCAATCGCCCACTTGCCGAGTTCGCCATCATCTACCGCACCAACGCCCAGAGCCGCACCTTCGAAGACCGGCTGCGCGCCCACGGCATCCCGCACAAGGTCTACGGCGGCCTGCGATTCTACGACCGCGCGGAGATCAAAGACGTCTGCGCCTACCTCAAGCTCATCGCGAACCCGACCGACCCGGTCTCGCTCGAACGTGTCCTGAACAAGCCAAATCGCGGCATCGGCGACACGACGGTGGCCAAGGTCGAAGCGCGCTCGAAACGCGAAGGCATCTCGCTCTGGGACGCTCTGTGCGCCGAGGCCAGCGAGGCGGGTGCCACAGGTACGAAGCTCACCGGTTTCGTGTCGCTCATCATCGAGCTGCGACGCTTCGCAGAGGGCTCCTCGGCCTTCGAGACGACACGGGAGATCCTGAGCCGGACGAAGTTTCTCGACTACCTGAAGCGCGACGGCTCGGTCGAGGGCGAGACCCGCGCCGAGAACGTGTTGGAGCTACTGAACTCGGTGTCGGAGTTCTGCGAGAAGAAGGCGGACAACAGCCTGCAGGCCTTCCTCGACGAGGTCGCGCTGGTGTCGAACCTCGACCAGGACGCCGAAGAGGACGCGGTCGTGCTGCTGACGGCGCATATGGCCAAGGGCCTCGAGTTCGACGTGGTCTTCGTGACCGGCCTCGAGGAGGAGCTGATGCCCCACTTCAACAGCCTCGAGGACCCCAACATGGTCGAGGAGGAGCGGCGGCTCGCCTACGTGGCCATGACCCGCGCGCGTAAACACCTGCATCTGACCTACGCCGAGAGCCGGCGCCGCTTTGGTCAGGTCCGGCCCGCGAGTCCGAGCCGCTTCTTGAAGGGCTTGCCCGGCGAACACATCGACGAGGAGGGCCTGCGCAACAAGCGGCGCCCGGCCGCGAGCCTGGCCTCGGCGGAGCGCACCTGGAGCCGCCCTACTTCGGGAATGGGTCCGAGTACTGCCCCTGCCCGCCCGGCCTGGACACAACGCCCGGCCCCCAAGCCCAAGGACACCGCGGACTACGCCGACCCGGTCGTCGACTGGGAGAACGTTAGCCAGGACGCGACTGCGGCCAAACGGGTCGGCGACGGCTGGTCGCGCGGCATGCGGACCTTCCACCCGCAGTTCGGCGAAGGCGTCGTGCTGGGCGTCGAGGGCCAGGGCGATAAAGCCAAGGTCGACGTGCGCTTCTGGGACGGCACCCAGCGTAAGCTCGTGGCGCGGGTCCTGACCGAGCTCTGAGCTTTCGCGGCAGCGCCCCTGCACTCCCATCGCAGCCTCGCAGGAGGCTCGCGTCGATGCACGATGCACTTCGTGAGGCTGCGTTGCACCTCGGCGTGAAGCACCACGCCCCACAAACGAAAAGGCCACCCTGGGTCTCCCCGGAGTGGCCTTCTGGCTGAGGTTCGGGCCAGCGGGCCCCTGAGAGCCCGCTGACGCTACGCCTTACTTCTGCTCGCAGTTTTCCTGGCTCGGGTCGATGATGATGAACTGCACGCGGCGGTTCTTCGCACGACCGGCCGGGGTGCGGTTCTCAGCGATGGGCTTGCCCTTGCCGTAACCCTTGGCCTGGAGCCGACCGGCTTCGACGCCGCCCTTCTGGACGAGGTAGTTGAGGACCGCGGTGGCGCGGCGCTGCGACAGGTCGAGGTTGTACTCGACGGTGCCGTCGGCGTCCGTGTGACCCTGGACCTCGAGGACCTTGATCCACTTGTTCTGGACCACGACCTCGGACACTGCGTCGAGGATGGGCTTGGACTTCTTCTCGTCGATCTCGTCGCGGTCGTACTTGAAGAAGACCTGGTCGAGGATCTGGAGCTCGCAGCCCGTCTGGCGAACGCGGCAGGTGTTGGTCGGGTCGTTCGGGCATTCGTCGTCGACGTCGAGGATGCCGTCACCGTCGTTGTCGGTGTCGGGGCAGCCGTCTTCGTCCTGGTAGCCGTCGCGGTCCTCGGGGAGGTTCATGCACGCGCCGAACCCGTTGGCCTCGGGGGTGCCGTCGGTGACGTCGGGGAGGCCGTCCTGGTCGTTGTCGAGGTCCGGGCAACCGTCCTCGTCCTGGAAGCCGTCCATGTCCTCGGGGTCATTCGGGCACGCATCCGACGCATCCGGGATGCCGTCCTTGTCGTTGTCCGGATCCGGGCAGCCCTCGATGTCCTCGAAGCCGTCGAAGTCCTCGGGATCGTTCGGGCACTTGTCCTTGGTGTCGGGGATGCCGTCGCGGTCGTTGTCGCGGTCGGGGCAGCCGTCCTCGTCCTCGAAGCCATCGAAGTCCTCGGGGTCGTTCGGGCACGCGTCGGCGCCGCCACGGATGCCGTCGCCGTCCGGATCGTCATCGGACTTGGCGGTGTAGGTGTAGCCGAGGAAGACGCGGAAGTCGGGCGAGCCGTAGCCCTCGGTGAGACCACGCGCGACGCCGGCCGTGAGAGCGTGGTTCTTCGCGGGCCAGAAGCGGGCCGCGAGCGAAGCTTCGACCGGGCGCTCTTCGCTCGAGGTGTCGCTCTCCATCGAGAACTTGCCGTAGCCCTCGACGATGACGGCGAACTTCTCTTCGACGATCTCGTACTCGATACCGGCCCCGAAGGTCAGCTCGTTGCCGACCTGGATGTTGAAGATCTCCTGGGCCTCGGGGCGCCAGATGAGGCCGGCCGAGAGACCGACGCGGAACTGCTTGCCGAACGCGTACTGGAGCACGAGGCGCGGCTCGATGGTCACCGAGTCGTTGCCCTGGAAGTTCTCGGGCGAGCCGGTCGGCAGCGTCACGAGAGCCAGGAACGCGAGCCCGAAGCCCTCGGGATCATGCACGATGCTGACCTTCGGGTAGAGGCGGATGTCGCCGGTCGTGAAACCGTCGATCTTGCGCTCGGGCAGCGCCCCCTCGGCGGCCCCGGCGGCCTGGTAGAGGGTCAGCGGGATGGCGAGGCCGATCTCGAGGATGTCGAGGAGGCCGAACGCGGCGATGAGGTCGAGCTGCAGGTGGTGCTCGATGAGGGACCGCTGCACGTCGGTCTCGGTGCGGCGGATGATGAGCGGGTCGTGGGCGTAGTTGAGGTAGAGCCCGACGGACGGCGCCATCGAGGGCAACACCCCTGTGCCTTGGACGGTCACGTAGTTGTTGTCGCCGCCGGGGGCGGGTGCGAATTGCTGCACAGGAAGCGATTCCTGGGCGAACGCTGGGCCGGCCATCAAGACCGTGGCCAGGGCGGTAAGGAATCTCGTTCTCACGGCGCTACTCCTGGTGACTGACTAATGAAGTCGTGGGGCCACCGGAGCTCGGCTAGAGGCGGTGACGACCCATGGGGGGCACTTTTCGTGTGGTAAGGCACTGGGGGATGTGTCCGGAACAGGGACCCGGCGTTGACGGACGCAGGTGGGACCCGCGTACGGAACTCCGCAGAACCTGTTTCGAACCTGACGGCCTGTGGCTCAACCGCAACTTCGCAGATATGCGGCGAGACACCCGACGAGGTGTAGTCGGCGATGGCTACCCGGAAGAAGAGACTGGCTTCGTCCGCCGGGATGCCCATCAATAATCCAGCGCGCTCGGTCGCGCAACACCGCTGGGTGTATACTGACAGGAATTTCCCCGGGCGGTGAACCGCACAGTCAGCCGTCCGGCGGAAACGTCTCGGTGGCCCCGCCCGCCTCCGACGTCGCCGTGTCGCGCGGGCGCTGTCCAGGCGGAGTTCAGAACGTCAGGAACTCGAGCTCGACCCGGAGGGGCAAGTCAAAGGGTTCTGTAACCGCGCCCGAGCTCGGGCCGCTCAGGCGAACCGAAAAACGCCCCTCAGCGATATCCGGAAACAGGTCGAGCGTCTCGCGGCTCACACTCACGCGACCTTCCACAGGGCCAAGGCCGCTGGCCGGAACGGTCAGCTTGCCGGCGGTGATGGGTGGGTTGCCCGCAACCACGAAGAATACGGTCACCTGATTGTCGAAGACCTGGCTCCAGCTGTCGACCCCTTCGACCGTCGTGCCGGCCTGGAGCCCGATTCGTGTCAGCTCCACCGAGTCGATGGGGCGGCCGAGGCGCTCGCGCACGCTGGTCAGGAATGTATCGGGGTTGAGTGCGACCTCGTTCGTGCACGCGCCATCGACGATGTGCTGCTCTTCGAGCCGCATCGACGCGAACTGGCTCGCGATGAGGCCGGCCACGTCGGTCTCGTCAGCGAAGCAGCCCGGCTGCAGCACCGCCGACACGAGGCCGGCCCCGACGAACCCGACCCGAGAGGCGAGAATAACGAGGGCGCGGGCGGCGACACGCTGCCTGAACGTCGAAGACATGGCGGAGCTCCCGGGAGGTGTGTGGTCCGAGGCGGCTTTGAGGCCCAGCCGCGGAGACGACCATAACCAGTCCGCCGAAGCACGCCAACCGCGTTGTACGTCCGCATTGCCAATCGCGCGCGCTGGTAATACGGTCCGGCTCCGCTCGCGCCGGCTTACGGCTCGAGTACGGCGGAGGTCAGGAAGTGAGCAGGTTTCTTTCGGAATGGAAGCGGTCCCACACGTGCGGTGAGCTCAGCCTCGATGACGTCGGCAAGACGGTCGTCCTCATGGGTTGGGTGCAGACCTATCGCGACCACGGCGGCTGTATCTTCGTCGACCTTCGCGACCGCTATGGGCTCACGCAGGTCAAGTTCGACCCGGCCGTCTGCCCTGACAGCCACGCCATCGCCGACAAGCTGCGCCCCGAGTGGGTCATCGGTGTGCGGGGGCGTGTCATCGACCGCGGCAGCAACCGCAACAACAACATGACGACCGGCGCCATCGAGCTCGAGGCGACCGAGGTCGAGGCCTTCAACGCCAGCAAGACGCCGCCGTTTCCGCTGACCGACCGGGTCGACGCCAACGAGAACCTGCGCCTCAAGTACCGCTACCTCGACCTGAGGCGGCCCGTCATCCAGCAGAAGCTCGTGCTCCGTCACACGGTCACGCAGCTCGTGCGCAACTACCTCGCGAACGAGCACCGCTTCCTCGAGATCGAGACGCCGATCCTGTCGAAGTCGACGCCCGAGGGCGCGCGCGACTACCTCGTGCCGAGCCGCGTCCACGCCGGCCAGTTCTACGCGCTGCCGCAGTCGCCGCAGACCTTCAAGCAGATCCTGATGATCGCCGGCTATGACCGCTACATGCAGGTCTGCCGCTGCTTCCGCGACGAGGATCTGCGCGCCGACCGCCAGCCCGAGTTCACGCAGATCGACCTCGAGATGAGCTTCGTCGACCAGGAAGACGTCATCGACACGGTGAGCGGCCTCCTGCGGCACATCTGGAAGGAAATCAAGGGCATCGACATCGGCGAGACCATCCCGCGCATGACCTATGCCGACGCGATGGAGCGCTACGGCATCGACAAGCCCGACCTGCGCTTCGGCCTCGAGCTGAAGGACGTGGGCGCCATCGTCGCCAAGAGCGACTTCCAGGTCTTCAAGTCGGTGCTGGCCAACGGCGGGCTCGTGAAGGCGTTGAACGGCAAGGGTGCCGGCAACACGTTGTCGCGGGCCGAGATCGACAAGCTCGGCGAGGTCGCTCAGCGCTATGGCGCCAAGGGCATGGCGTGGGTCAAGGTGGCGGCCGACGGCTGGCACGGGCCGGCGTCGAAGTACTTCTCCGACGAGGTCAAAGCGGAGCTCACGGGAGCGCTCGACGCGGCTGCTGGCGACCTCTTGTGCTTCGTCGCCGACAACTTCACCGTCTGCAATGACGCGCTCGCCCATGTGCGCCTCGAGCTCGGCAAGCGGCTTGGGCTCATCGACGAGTCGAAGTGGGCCTTCTCGTGGGTGACCGACTTCCCGCTCTTCGACGAGGCCACCGAGAACGGGCGCTACTTCTCGAAGCACCACCCGTTCACCTCGCCCTCGCCCGAAGACATGCACCTGCTCGAGACCGACCCGACGAAGGTCCGCGCGCGCGCCTACGACGTCATCCTGAACGGCATGGAGCTGGGCGGCGGGTCCATCCGGATCCACGACCAGGGTGTGCAGCGTAAGATCTTCTCGTTGCTCGGGCTCTCGGATGAGCAGGCGACCCAGAAGTTCGGCTTCCTCCTCGAGGCCCTCGCGTTCGGCACGCCGCCGCACGGTGGGCTGGCCATCGGCATGGATCGCCTGGTGATGGTGCTCGCGGGCACCGACGCCATCCGCGAGGTCATCGCGTTCCCGAAGACCCAGAAGGCCAGCGATCTCATGACGAGCTCGCCGGGCCCGGTGGATCTCGCCCAGCTCATCGAGCTGTCGATTCGGACCGTGCTCCCCGAATGAGCATCCCGCTAGGCGCGACCGGTCTCGCCTGAGGCTGGTCGCCGCCTGGCGAGGCCCACACCCGCGTCGTCCCGAGTGACAGGCGGGTTACCCCGAGCCCGCGGGCTTTACAGTCGCGGCCGTCGTGTGGAATCTTCGCGCCCGGTGGCTTCGTTTCTCCCGGCAGCGACGGATCGGCAGAGGCCCGGCGAACGAACCGTCGGGCCCGATGGCTTTGTCACGTCTCCCGCCGTAGCGGCAAGCGCCGAGAAGACCAACCCGCGGCGTGAAGCCGTCGATCGCCAAGCCGCGCCGTCGACAGCGCAACCCCCGTCGAGCATGGCCGACTTCGGCCCGTCGGATGCGGGTCGACGCATCGGTCGCTATCGCCTGGTCTACCCGGTCGGCGAAGGCGGCATGAGCATCGTCTATCTCGCTCGCGACGAGGTCCTCGAACGGGATGTCGCCGTCAAGGTGCTGCATCGCCACCTCGCGCGAGACCCCGAAGCGCGTGCCCGCTTCGCCCGTGAGGCCCGCGCGGTCGCTCGCCTGACGCATCGCAACATTCCGGAAATATACGATTTTTCTGGCCAGGAGGGACGCGACACCAACGGGGTCGCCGATGGGATGGCCTACATCGTGACCGAGCTCATCGACGGGCCGCCGCTCTCGAAGCTCTTGCGTGAGGGTCCGGCGCTGTTGCCCGAGCTCGGCGTCATGATGGTCGTGGGCATCGGACGCGCGTTGTCGCACGCGCACTCGCAGAACATCGTGCATCGCGACGTGAAGCCCGAGAACGTGCTGGTCGGCAAAGACGGCGTCGTCAAGCTGACCGACTTCGGCATCGCGCAGGTGCGTGGGCTCGAGTCGATGACGATGACCGGAACCCTCATCGGCTCGCCGGCGCACATGGCGCCCGAGCAGATCGAACACACGAAGGACATCGACCACCGCGCCGACATCTGGGGCCTCGGCACCGTGCTCTACATGGTCGCGACGGGTGGGGCCCTGCCCTTCGAGGCCGAGAACCCCCACAAGCTCCTGCGTAAGATCGTCGAGGGGCACTTCCAGGACCCGCGCCGCATCTCGCCGCATGTCGACTCACGCCTGGCCGGCATCATCCGCCAGTGCCTGCTCGTCGACCGCGACAAGCGCTACCCCACCATCGACGCGGTCGTCACCGACCTCGAGAGCTGGCTCGAAGAGCGGTCGCTGACCCGCCACGAGACCGAGATCCGCGACTTCATGAGCGACCCTGAGGGCGCGAGCCTGCTGCTCGGAAAGCGCCTGTCCCAGACGTTGCTGGCGCTCGGCGACAAGGTCCTCGCCGCCGGCGACAAGGCCCGCGCCCTCGAACACTTCGGGCGTGTCCTGGTGCTCGACCCCGATGACGGCGTGGCGATGGCCCGCGTCCGGCGCCTCGAAAGCCAGCTGCGGACCCGGCGGGGGATGCTCAAGAGTGGGCTGGCCGTCGGCGCGGCGGCGCTGGCGACCGGGCTCGTCTTCGTCGTCACCCAGCGCGAACCGACGCCGCCCCCGACTCCACCGCGCGAGGTCGCGCCGCTGGCCCGACTCACGACGCTGCCGGTCGTCCCCCCGATCGAGGTTGCGCCGCCCGTCGCCCCGCCGGCCGAAGCCATGGAAAGCGGTGCGGTTTTCGGTGAAGCCCTGGCCTTCGAGCTGGCGCGGTTCGAGGGGCGACTGGGTCGTGTCGAAACCAGCGAGGCCCCGGTCGAGACGAAGCCCGATAAGTCGCGCACCAATGGCAACCAGGGCCCGACGAACGGAAAACCGCCGGAATCGAAGGCACTTACGACGCCCGTCGCGGTGAGGCTCACGGCCTTCCCGCCGGCGGTGCAGATCCGTGTCCAGGGCAAGACCGTCACCGCGGGCGAGGTGCTCTCGCTGCTGCCGGGGCGTTATCGGGTCGTGCTCAGCCACCCGAGCTGCCAGGGCTGCGCCGACAATGTCCATCAACTCGAGGTGCCGGTGGGCGAGACCTTCGCGCACCACTTCCGCTTCGAGAAGGTGGCCGTGGACCTCGAGCCGGCGAGCCTCCTCATCAACTGCGCCGACGGCGGTTATGTCGTCGACGGGGGCGGCCGCCAGTATCAATGCAATGTGCGGTATGACATCCCGGTGAGCTCGCTCGAGCCGCGGCTCATCACGCTGACAGGCTTTCGCGCCAACGGCGAGCTCGTCAAGAAACAACAATTTACAATCAGCCCGAAGCGCCCGATCGAATGGACCCTGTGACGCCGTGACGCCGCCGCGCAACAGCCCCGCCTTCGGCGCGCGCAACAGCCGTTGGCCAGCGCCCGCATTGTTTGCCATCGTCGCTGCGATCGGCAGCGTCGGCCTCGGCTCGGGCTGGTTGCTGCCCCGGCACGCCCACTGCGCCGAGCCCCGTCCGCTCACCGACGAGCTCCCACGCGAGCTGACCGACCGCATCGCCGAGGGCGAAGCGAGCTTTC
Organism: uncultured Myxococcia bacterium; assembly: GCA_942493285.1. Lineage (GTDB taxonomy): Bacteria > Myxococcota_A > UBA9042 > PHBI01 > PHBI01 > WYBB01. The sequence goes on along the minus strand of OW818691.1, from coordinate 468,379 downwards.
AAATCCAGAACTACGAACGGGTGGTCCAGGCGCTGGACCGGCTCGCCGGCCATCCTCGCCTCGAAGGCCGCCCCGAGCACATCCGGGTGCTCGAGATGCTCGGTGCCAGCCACTGGTTCCTGGGCGCACGCGACTCCTCGCGGCTCGTCTTTGGCCAGCTCTTCCGTGAGTCGCCCTTCCACCGACTCGACGGCTTCGTCTACCCGGCCGAGCTCATCGACTTCTACGAGGTCCGCCGCCGCGAGCTGGTGACAGCTGGCATCATCCCCGCCACCCCGTCCGAGACCGATTCGTTCGCGGGCCGGCGTGTGCTGGTGCGCGAGGTCACCTCGACCGAGGCGCCCGCGGTCGTCTATCTGATGCCCTTTGGTGTCGGCCAGTTCGTCAACGGCGACTCCGGCAAAGGGGCCGCCGTCGCGGTCATCCAGGGGGTCGGCGCCGCCACGATGATCGCGAGCTGGCTCGGGATCGAAGGCCTGAAAGTCGGTGACTCCAACCGGGTCCTGCCCGAAGACGGCGGACAAGCGCGCCTGCTCGAGGCCCTCTGGTATGGCGGCATGGGCGTCATGTCGGCCACCTGGGTCTTCTCCATCGTCGACGGATTCGTCAGCCGTGACTCGACGCCGCGGGTGAACGAGCGCTTCGAGCTCCTCGAGCCCGGCACCCGCCTGCCGGCTCCTGGGCCGACCTCATCTCCGAACCTGCGGATGGGCCTGACCCCGCTCGGGGTCGAGGTCGACCTGCGCTTCTGAACGCGGCTGATGCCAAGGGCGTGATACGAACCTGGCCAGCCCATTCGGGTGAGGTGACCTCACATGCGATTTCGGGGTATCACTAGGCCCCCCTGCCACATGGGTTCTCACCTGACAGGCGGGAAGACACAGGAACCTCGATGGCCAGCTTCGTTCTCTTTCCGGCCGACCTCGGCCCGCCCGAGGTGGTCCCTCTCGACCGCCGCATCGTGCGCTTTGGCTCCGCGACCGACAACGACGTCGTCCTGACGGGCGGCGGCGCCCTGCCCCACCACGCCCACGTGGTCTTCGACAAGCAGACCTTCACGTTGTCGACGACCGACAACGACGCGAACCTGGTCGTGCTCGGCAAGTCGAAGAAGACCCACAAGCTTGTCGACCGCGACCTCGTCATGGTGGGCGAGCACATCCTGCGTTTCTCGGTGACCGACCCGGCACCTGGCCCGCGCCCGAAAGCCCCGTCGTCGAACAGCGACCTGTCGCGTTTTGCGGCGCTGCATCGCTTCGCGCAGAAGCTCATGGAGAACATGGCACTCGAGCCGCTGCTGGCGGCGATGCTCGACGAGCTCATTGTGCTGACCCGCGCGGACAAGGCTTTTCTCTTGCTCGCGCTCGATGGCAAACCCAAGGTCCACGTCGCGCGCAACATCGACAGCGAGCCGCTGGTCCGCGGCGACGAGGCCATCTCCGACTCGATCGTGCTGAAGGTCCTCGACAGTGGGCAACCGCTCATCGTGGCTGACGCCCTCTCACACGACGTCTTTCGCCAGTCGAAGAGCGTCATGCGCCTGAAGCTCAGCTCGGTGATGTGTGTGCCGTTGAAAGCGCGCGGCGTGACGCTCGGCCTCATCTATCTCGGCAACGACAACGCCGTGAACCACTTCTCGACCGACTTGCTCGACGCGGTCATGGTCTTCGCGGCCGAGGCCGGGCTCATCCTCGACAACGCGCTCGCACGGCGCGACCTCGAGGTGAAGGTCGAGAACCTGGCGCTCGAGATCGCGGACCGCCGCTTTGGTGAGCTCATCGGCGCCTGCGACCCGATGCGCGATGTCTACAAGAAGATCAGCCGCATCGCGACGACCGACATCTCGGTGCTCATCGAGGGCGAGACCGGCACCGGCAAGGAGCTCGTCGCGCGCGCCATCCATCAGAAGAGCAATCGCGGGAGCGGCCCGTTCATCGTCATCAACTGCGGGGCCATCCCCGAGAATCTCTTGGAATCCGAACTATTCGGTCACGTCCGCGGCGCCTTCACGGGGGCCGTCGCGACTGTCCAGGGCAAGTTCCAGGCGGCCCACGGGGGCACGTTGTTCCTGGACGAGGTCGGCGAGATGCCGCTGCCCCTGCAGGTGAAGATCCTGCGCGCCATCCAGGAACGTGTCGTCCAGAAAGTCGGTGACACCAAGAGCGAGCAGGTCGACATCCGCTTCGTCGCGGCCACCAACAAACGCCTCATCGAAGAGGTCAAGACGGGCGCCTTCCGCGAAGACCTCTACTACCGCCTCAACGTAGTGACCTTGTCGCTGCCGGCCCTGCGCGAACGCGACGACGACTCGGTCCTCATCGCGCGTTTCTTTGTGAACCGCTTTGGCAAGGACATGATCGGGCGCGAGGTCACGCTGTCCCGTGAGGCCGCGCGAGCCATCAAACGTTGGCGCTGGCCGGGCAACATCCGCGAGCTCGAGAACCGCATCAAGAAGGCCATCGTCTTCTCTGACAACGGTGTCATAACGCCGGACAACCTCGACCTGAGCGAGGACGCGTTCGAGCCTATCCTGTCGCTGGCCGACGCACGCGAGGTCTGGCAGCGCGAATACATCAACAAAGTCCTGGCGTTGAACGACGGCAACCGCACCAAGACCGCACGCGACCTCGACGTCGACCCACGCACCATCTTCCGCCACCTCGAGCGTGAGCGTGGAGGCGAAGGCGGAGTGTGACGCGAATGTCCCGGTTGAAGCCCGCACTCGTCTCCGAGTCGCCCTGGTTGGCGACCCGAACGGGATCCCGGCTTCACCAGGGACACAGAAACACCCCTGAATTCAAAGCATTGCAACCAACCACCGGCCGCAGCCCGAGCTTGGCTCGGCTCTTGCTCAGTGCACTCCCGGGGGTGGTTCTGTTGTTCAGCCTGGTCGCGAGCTGCCTCCCGCCGGACTTCGAAGTGGAGTCGGCGACCAACAGACCGGTCAAGATCGACAAGTCCTTGCTCACCATCAATCCCGATCGGTTCATCGACGTCACCAACGGTGAGATCCTCGTCTTCGATGTTGCGACCGCTGTCTCCGACCCGGACGGGGACACCATCGAGTACGTCTGGCTCGTGAACTACGAGCCCAACCTCGGCGCCCCGCCCGACGCGGTCGGCTTCACCCGCTTCACCTTCCGCCCGTGCGAGAACCCGAAGCTCATCCCAGGTCAGGCGCTCACCCTCGAGCTCTTCGTGCTCGACCGTCGCCCGCTCTCGTTCGACGACGCCGACCTCGCCAAGACCATCGTCGACGCAGAGACCACGACTGACAATGTCGTGTGGTTCATCGGCACCGAGTCCCGGGAGAACTGTCCGGGAGGTGCACAGTGAAGACCGCTTTCACCTTTGCAGCAATTGCACTGGCCCTGTCGCTCGCGCCGCTCGCAGCCTGCGCCGATGGTTCCGCCCTGCCTCAGACCTCTGGCTGCAAGAGCACCACGGAGTGCACGGACGGCCTCACCTGCAGCTTCAACCGTTGCATCGTCGCCGACCCGAACCCGCTCGAGCTCAAGGTCCGTATCACGCCGCCTCCGCCGTCAGGCCTGCTCCCTCAGCAGATCCCGAGCCTTTCGCTCACCAGCGGGCCCGACCTGCTCGTGCGCCTCATCGGGCCAACGGTCCTGCGCGGCGGCGTGAAGTTCACCGGCGATGCCTTCGCGCTGAACGTTCCGGGCTCCATCGACCTTCGCGCCGAAGGGGACATCCCCGGCCTCGACTTTGCGTTCTCGGCCCCATCGCTGTCGGGCGTCGACCGCGACGGCTACGGCTACTCGGTACGTGTGTTGCCGGGCCGCCGCTATGTCGGCACCTTCCGCCCCGAAGACCCGACGCTGCCCCGCCACGTCTTCGCCATCACCCCCGAAGAGGTCGCGACCGGGCGCTTTGACATCCTCCTGCCCGCGAAGGCCGACTACCGCACCTTCGAAGGCCGCGTGATGCGCAGCGACTACACGCCCATCGGGTCGGCGCGGGTCGTGGTGTTGACGGCCGCGCGTGAGGTCATCGGCGTCGCGTCGACGGAGGAGGTCCGCGGTCTCTTCGAGGTGCTCATGCCGCCCTCGGTCAACGAGGTCTTCGTCAAGGTCGAGTCGACCGCCACGAGCAAGGTCTTCGCAGAGTTCGTCGCCGGCCCCTTCGCAATTCCCCACGAAGGTCTGGTCGACCTCATCGTCCCCGACCTGCCGGCCGGCACCGAGCCCATTACCACCGTCCTTCGTGTCCTCGAGCAGAAGGTCGACGCCGGGTTCGTGCCGCGCGAGGTCGTGCCAGCGGTCGGTCGCACGGTCACCATCGTCGGCGTCTTCGACGGCGGGGCGCTCCGTCGCTCCGGGGTCACCGACCAGAACGGCGACGTGACCTTTTCGCTCCTGCCTGGCGCCTACGAATGCCTCGTGACCTCACCTCCGCAGAGCGCCGCCGCGACCTGGTACGGCCACATCAACCTCGGTGTGGTCGAGACCGAGAAGGTCATCCCGAGGAGCGAGCTCCTGCTCTCGCCGCGGCCACCGCTCATCGGGCGGGTGACCGATGCCTTCGGCAACCCCATCGAGAGCGGGCGCCTCACCTTCGAGCGGCGCGTCACCTGGCGCGAGGGCAGCAGCCTCGTCGTGGCCCCGGCCCCCTTCGAGGTCGAGCTCGGCGCCGACGGCCTCTACTCGACCCGCGTCGACCCGGGGATCTACGACGTGACGATTGCCCCCGACCTCGAGACCGGCGCCCCCAACGCCTTCGAGACCGAGGTCCACATCACCGAAGAGGGCCTTCGCCTGGACCTGGGCCTGCCTCCGCCCGGCCTCTTGCACCTCACCGTGGCCGACCCGGAAGGCGCCTGGCTTCCCGGCGTTCGTGTCGAGCTCTGGGCCGACGACGACATGGGTGAGCCGCGCCTCTTCGGGCTCGGCACGACCGGGCCCACGGGCTACGTCGACCTCCTCGTCCCCCACGCTGGTGCCGGACTCCTGCTCGCGCTGGAGCATCCACCGGAACCGATGTAGACCGGCAACGTGACCCCAGACCCCACAGACCCCACCGGCCCCAGCGGCCCCACCGACCAGAACGCCCCGAACCCGGCGTCGCCCCCCAGCGCACCGTCTTCAGGCTCTCCGCCCGGAGGCGACGACGGCCATCGCTCCGGCCTGTTCTCGAACCTCCCGGCGCGTGCCCGCTGGCCGATGCGGATCTTCCTCGGCAGCGCCCTGGCGCTCGGGCTCGGCCTCGCCTTTCTCGATGCGTCGGCCCGTCCGTGGTTGCTCGGCGCCTTCGTGGGCTCCCTGGCGCTCGTCGGCTACACGGTGTGGGACGAGACCCGCGGGCGCGCCGCTCGGGTCTCCCAGCTGCGCCAGCGATGGCTCACCTTTGGCGCCCTGGAACGCGACGCTCTGCCCACCTCGGCGCGCCCGACCGGGCTCAACCGCGGCGACCTCCACCTCATGCAGGAAGGCCAACCTCTCGTCGTGCGGATTTCCCTCCTCAAAGATGTCCCGACCGTGGCCGTCCTGACCCCGCTGCCCGAGACGACGACCGCCTTTCGAATCTCCTCGCGCCACCATCCACGCCCGTCGTTCGACGGCATCGAGCCGGCCATGCGTGGCCCGGCGCTCGACCCCCTGCCCGGCGTCGGCGCAACCATCGGCAGCGCGTTTCACGTCGAAGGCAACGACCCGACACGCCTCCTACGTTTCCTCGACGAGGCGCTTGTCACGGCCCTCCACCACGCCGACGCGCACCACCGCGACACGTTCCGAGGCGTGACCTTTGACGGGCGTTTCCTCGCCATCCATTGGCTCGGTGACGACCTCGCCTCGGACCCGCAGGGCGCGCTCGCGATGGCCGCCCCGTTCTGGCGTCCGTTCGTGCCGCGCCTGCCGCCGATCCCACGCGAGCTCCTCAATTAGCTCAGAGCAAAGCGTGGACGTCGCCCCCGTCAGCTCATGCGGTCGTATGCCCTGAACGCGGCGGCCGCTCGTCGCGGCGGAGGCTCGGACGCCATCGATCGGTTCGCCCAGAGGCTCAGAAAGCCCTCGGTCGGAAGCGGGGTCATCGCCTGGTGTTCGAAGCGCACGTCCGGCTCGACTACCTTCTCGGCCACGACCCTGGGCGCCACCTCGAGATAGCCCTCGGCCGCGTCCCCACGGCGCTCCGAGCGGCTCGGCTCGTGGCTCGTGAACTCACGCTCGACGTCCGCTGCACGGCCGTATCCTGAGTCACTACGCCCACTTTCGACCCGCCGCGCCCTCGTCACCGAGACCCGCGTCATGCTCACGGTCTCGACCTCGAGAGTCTCGCGAGGGCGCGGTCTCCAGGGCGTGAGGTCGAGAGGTCTGAAGGGGACGATATCCACGTCGGGAGACATCAGGTCGATCGACCGGACGCGCCAGTTTTCCGATCCATGACACTCCGCCGCCAGACTTCGAAAGCAGGTCGGGGCCCCTTGCGCTCGCCGCCCAGGCGACGCAAAGATGACCGTCGCCGCGGCCTGAAGAGCCGCGCTCCCCGTCTCTGGCCAGGTCTGGCCACCACCCATTCCACGGAGCCCGCGCCCATGGCGAAGCCAGCGATTGCCCCTCCAGAGCGACCGACTTCCGCGGACCCCTCGCTCTGGAATCCGGATCTTGCGCCGACCACCCCCGCGCAGCGCACCTGGTCCCGCTGGCACATCGCGGCGCTGTGGGTCGGCATGGCCATCTGCATCCCGACCTACCAGCTCGCGGCCGGCCTCCTGTCACAAGGTATGGGCTGGCTCGCGGCCATCATCGTCGTGCTCGCCGGCAACCTCATCGTGCTCGTCCCGATGCTGTTGAACGCGCAGCCCGGGGCCAAGTACGGCATCCCGTTCCCAGTCCTCGCCCGCGCGTCCTTCGGCATCCGCGGCGCCTACATCCCGACTCTCTTACGCGCGCTCGTCGCCTGCGGCTGGTTCGGCATCCAGACCTGGCTCGGGGGACAGGCGCTCTACGAGCTCGTCCGCGCCCTCGCCCCGGGTATCGGCGACGCTCCCTATCTGGGTGGCTTCCTCGGCATCAACCTCGCCGAGCTCGTCGCCTTCCTCGGCTTCTGGGCCATCAACATGTACTTCGTCGTGCGCGGCATGGAGTCGATCAAGTTCTTCGAGTCGTGGACTGCTCCCCTCCTCATCGCCATCGGGCTGGCGCTGCTGGCCTGGGGGTTTGGTGAAGGTGGTGGCCCTTCACGGGTGCTCGATGCCTCGGCGCAGTTCTCTCGCCCGACCGTGTCGGCGCGGCTCACCGACGGACAAGCCATGGCTGTCCTGACGCCGGTCACAGTCGACAATGTCCCCAAAGCCACCGAGTTCCGCGCCGCCAAGGTCACCGACAAAACGCCTGATGAAGTCGACTTCGCGCTCGCCAACGCGAACTGGAAACCTCTCGAAAAGACAACCCTTCTCGGCGCCGCTTCCGAAGGTGACCGCTTCGTCTTCGAGTTCCGCTCGCCGACAAAGACCACCCCTTCACGCGCCGAGCTCACCGTCCCCGCCGAGGGCACTCCACCCTCCGGGCTCGGCCTCATGGGTGTGCTCGCCGGCCTCACCGCCATGGTCGGTTTCTGGGCGACGTTGTCCCTCAACATCTCCGACTTCACCCGGTTTGCGCGTTCACAAAAGGACCAGCTCGTCGGCCAGGCCATCGGCCTCCCACCGACGATGATGCTCTACTCGTTCATCGGCGTGGCCGTCACCTCGGCCTCGCTGCTCGTCTTCCCCGACATCCTCGTGCAGTCCGAGGCGCCCTGGGATCCGGTCCGCCTCATCGCGCGTTTCGATAACCCCATCGTCGTCGTCATCGCCATGTTCGCGCTCGCCATCGCGACCCTCACGACCAACATCGCTGCCAACGTCGTCTCACCGGCCAACGACTTCGCCAACCTCGCTCCGAGCCGCATCAGCTTCAAGATGGGCGGCCTAATCACCGGCGTGCTCGGCATCCTCATCATGCCGTGGAAGCTGCTCGCCGACGTCGGCGGCTACATCTTCGTGTGGCTCATCGGCTACTCGGCGCTGCTCGGCCCGGTGGGCGGCATCATGATCGCCGACTACTTCATCAAGCGCCGACGCGTGTTGGACGTCGACGGCCTCTACGCCGCCGACGGCCCCTACACCTTCACGCGTGGATTCAACCTGCGCGCCATCATCATCTTTGTCGTGTCGGTGGCGCCGAACCTGCCCGGGTTCCTCGCCGCGGCAGGCGCCGTCGACAAGGCCTCCATCCCGCAGGTCTTCCACGACCTCTACACCTTCGCGTGGTTCGTGGGCGTCCTGCTCAGCTTCATCCTGTACTCGCTCTTTGGCCACCCACGCGCCCGTCGAACGAACGTTGTGGCCTGAGCCGGTTGATCAGCTCGCGCCGAGCTCGTTCTTCAGGACCCCTGCGATCTCGTCGCGGACCTTGTCCTGCTTGCCCTTCCACACGGCGAGCCACAGGATGAGGCCGATGAGGATGCCGGTCGCGAGCATGAAGAGCGTGAACGTGATGCTCGCTCCGGCGGACGGGAAGTTGCCGTTGAGCACGAGCCCATCCTTCTTCGGGATGATGGAGGCGCCGACGAAGAAGCTCTTCTTGCAGTCGACGAAACGGCCGACCCGGATGCCATAGGTGTAGGCCGGCACCTTCTGTTTCAGAAGTGCCACGAGCTCGGCATTGGTAGGGACCTTCGACAGCTTCAGCTTCATCGTTTGCTCCTCGTTCCTGGGCGATCCGTGTGGGTGTGTCGGTCGTACCGTCGTTCGCGAGTACGTTGGCTGCGGTCGCCGACGCGGGTGAGCGGACACCGGGACGTGAATCGCGTCAAGGCGCGTTCCGATGCAACTCGACACACTCCACCAAAATCCCACACTTGGTACAACCACGGACCCGTGTTAGCTCATCGGCGTGGGACGCATCGGGGACGTACCCTCACCGCAGTCGCTGCGAGCACCGCCACTCTGAGGCCCATGGAGGAGACTCTCGACCCAACGACGCGCGCGAGCCGCCTCTTCGCGGAGCTGACCGGGCTCGATGCGGACAGTCGCGCCGCACTGCTCGAGCAGGCGACGACGGACGAGCCCGAGCTGCGCGCCGAGGTCGAACGTATGCTCGCCTTCACCGACGGGCTCGACCAGCGAACGCCGAGCGCTGAACGAAAGGCCTTCGCCGCACCTTCGAGCCAGAGCATGACCGCCGGCACCGTGCTCGCTGGCACCTACCGCCTCGTGCGCGAGATCGGGCGCGGTGGACTGAGCGTCGTCTACCTCGCCGAGGTCGAGCTCCCCGTGAAGCGCCAGGTCGCCTTGAAGCTCCTGGCCCCCGGCCTCGAGGCCTCGGGCATCGCGCGCTTCGAAGGCGAGAAGAACGCGCTCGCCCGTATGGGCCACCCCAACGTCGCCCAGATCTACGATGCCGGCTTCACCGAGGCCGGCCAGGCCTACGTCGCGATGGAGTTCATCGACGGGGCACCGCTCGACGTGTTCTGCCGCGACCACGACCTCGATCTCGGCGCCCGCCTGCGGCTCTTCGTCAAGGTCTGCCGCGGGGTCGCCCACGCCCACCAGAAGGGCGTCATCCATCGCGACCTCAAGCCGACCAACGTGCTCGTCACGATGCAGGACGACGAGCCGACCCCGAAGGTCATCGACTTCGGCATCGCCAAGAGCGTCGGCGGCAGCCTCGCAGAAGGTCACAACGCGACGCGCTTCGGGTTCGCCGTCGGCACGCCGGGCTACATGAGCCCCGAGCAGGCAGTCGCCGATGGCCGCGACGTCGACACCACGACCGACGTCTACGCGCTCGGTGTGCTCCTCTACGAGATGTCGACCGGTAGCGTGCCGCATGTCCCCCCGAGCGCCCAACGCTTCGACGCGCACGCCTGGGCGAGACACCTCTTGTCGGCCCGCATCGAGTCGATGAGCGACCGCCTCGCGAGCCTGCTCGAGGGCGGTCACCCCGGAAAAAACAGCCGCATCCCGCGGCACATCCAGCCGTCGAGCCTCGCGGGCGACCTCGACATCATCGCGCGCAAAGCCCTGTCTCCGCTCTCCGAGGACCGCTACCGCACTGTCTCCGAGCTCGCCGCGGACATCGAACGAAGCCTCCGGGGCGAGCCCATCGTCGCGCGCCCACCGAGCCTGCGCTACCTGCTCTCGCGCCTCATCAACCGCCACAAGAAGACCTTCGCGGTGCTCGCGGTGGGGCTCGTCAGCACCATCCTGACCGTCGTCGTCTTTGCGACGCTGGTCAGCGACCGTGAGAAAGCCACAGAGGAAGCCCGGCTCGCCCGCGAACGCGCCACGGTCGAAGAACGCCACGCGGTCGAACGGGCCGAGGCCGCTCGTAAGGCCCGCGCCCGCGGTGCCATCGCCGCCGCACAGGCCGCCATCCAGGCAGGCAACGCAGCCGCCGCCGCACGCAGCCTCGAGTCAGTGCCACCAGACCTTCGCCACTGGGAGTGGCGTTGGCTCGAACACGCCTCCGACCAGAGCGAGCTCGCCTTCGACGCACACGTCGGCGGTGTCCGCGAGATCGCCTTGTCCGCGGACGAGAGCATCGTCGTGAGCTTCGGTGAGGATGGCGACATCGCTCTGTGGGACGCCGACACAGGTGCCGAGCTCCACCGCGTACCGACCTTCGGCGGGGCCCCCACCCTTCGCTACGGGCTGGCCTTGTCATCATCCCTGTGGGTAGCCGTCGCTTCCGATCACGCGACCCGCCTGTGTGCCTGGGACCTCGTCACGGCGCGTCCCTTGTGGTGTCGCGAGGGCAATTGGGGTGTCTCGGTGGAGAGCCTCGTCGGCGACGACCTCGCCATCGCCAACGGCCACACCGTCGAGGTCGTCGACGTCTTGACCGGCCAGACCCGCCTCGCGTTCACCCCGTCCTCGGGCGCCGACCGCGCCGCCTGGGCCGCCCCTGAGCTCGGCCGCGTCCTGGTGATGAACAGCGGTGGGCGGCTCCTGGTCTACGATGTCGCGACGGATCCGCCGACCATCCTCTGGTGGCGCAAGGGTTCGTTCGACACCCTCGACTATTCGCGCCGGCTCATGCTCGCCGTCAGCGGGGTCGTCTTCTCCGCCCGCGAGGTCGTCTCGATCGCCACCGGCGAGCACATCGAGACCCTCATCGGTCAACCACCGAGCATGCCGGGCTCGGCCATCGGCCCCGACGGGCACGTGATCTACGGCGAGCGCGGCTCGCTCATCGCTGCTCGTCGCACGATTCATTCGCCGTCAATGGGCGAGCTGCTCGGCCACCGCGGGCACATCCGCATCGCGCGTCCGGCCCACGGCGTATTCTGGGTGGGCGACGCCGCGGGTACCATCCGCCGCTGGCCGGCCGCCCCCCAACCGCTGCCCGCCTCGACCACCCAGACCAACGACTCCACCTTCGCGGCGGTGGTCTCCAAAAAGCACGACCTCGCCTTCACCTCGGGCTGGGGCATGGTCAAGGCCTGGACCATCGCGACCGGGGCCGAGCTATGGAGCCAGTGGCTGGGCCGCGAGTACTTCCGGGGGCTCGACGTGCGCGGCGATCTCGTCGTCGCCGGCAATGTCAAAGGCGAGCTGTGGCGCTTCGATATCCAGACGGGTGAGCCCGAGCCACTCGCCCGCCTCGACGTGACGCTCACCCGCCTTGTCATCACCGACGACGGCCTCGTCCTCGGCACGCTCGAGGGCGAGGTCATCGCCACTGACCCGAGCGGCGGCTCGACCCGCTGGCGCGCACGCACCCACGAAGCAGCCATCGGGCCCATCGCCGCTCACCCCAACGGCCGGATGCTCGCCGTGGCCGCCGACCGCTCGCAGCGGATCCCACGCCATCAGAGCCGCTATCCGGATGCGCGCGACCGCCACATCGTGCTGCTCGACGCCGCGACTGGAACGCCGGCCGGACGCCTTCGCGCCCCGGGCGCGGACAGTTGGCTCGCTCTGGCCTATTCGCCCGATGGGAGCCGGCTCGTGGCGGGCGGCTACAACGGCGAGCTGACGGTCTGGGACACAACGACGCTGACACGCAGCGCGTCGGTGCCGTCCATGGGACTCGAGGTGCGGGCCCTCACCTTCACGCCCGACGGCGAACGCCTCTTCTCGGCGGACGAGAACGGCACGGTGCAGATCTGGACCCCGCAGGGAGAGCACATCCTGACCCTGCCGACACGCCCCGCCCAGATCTTCGCGCTCGACCTCACGCCGTCCAACGACAGCCTCGTGGCTCTCAACAATATCCATCCGTTGGTGGTCTACGACCCGCGTGGCCCCTCACCCGAGACCCGCGCCATCCGCCGCGCCTGGAGCCACCGCGAGGCTGTGCGCGCACGTGTCGACGACCTCCTCGACCGCCTCGTGACGCCTGGCGACGTGCGCCGAACCATCGCCACCGACACCTCGTTTTCGGCCATCCGCAGCGAGGCTCTCGCCACGGTGAGAGCACGCGGCATCAACCCGAACCTCATCAACAGCGATGTGTGGGCCGTGGTCCGTTATCCAGGCGAGCCGCGTCCAGTCGTCGCCCTCGCGCGGGCCCGCGCCGAGCACTACGCAGACGCCTGGCCCATCTGGGAGTTCGAGAACACACGCGCCTTTGCACGCCTACGAGACGGAGACGTCGCAGGCGCCGCCGCATCGGCAAGACGCAGCATCGAGCTTGGGACCCAACGCGGCATCGGGAGCTTCCCGGCCGAGCACGCCCTCATCGCGCTCGGCGAAGCCGAGGCCGGGCGGCGCGACGAAGCCGAGGCGCTGCTCGCGACCGCTCGCGATGAGACCGAGCTGCCCGAGTGGCGAAACGAGAGCGAATCGCGGGCGCTCGTGGATGAAGTGGGCCAGATCATCGGCAGACGCTGACCACCCGGCGGCGAGCGTGTGACCTCCCTCAGGCCGCGCGCTCGAGCTGGAGCCGCATCCGCCAGTCGACCCCGACGATGTCGCCTTCGCTCATCGGCTCCCAGACGTTCTCGCCCTGTAGGGGCTCGCTCGCGATGAGGAGGTGGTTGACGCTGCCGCCGGAGCCCGTCGCGCTCTCGCAGGACTTCGACAACGACGGGCACGTATCGCGGTCGGCGCAGCGCCGCTTCCACGTCGAGAAGTAGAGTTCTTTACCGCCATGATGCGCGGCCATCGTCTGGCCGTTGGTGACGAGCAGCGTCAAGAGGCTGCGGTGTCCCTCTCCGTCGGCCAGCTCGCGCACGGTCCTGACGGTCGCGGCCAACGCCGGGACGACCTCCTCCAGGCCAAAGCGCCCTGACAGCTCACCGAATCGTGTGAGCTCGGTGAGGAACAGGAAGAAGACCCGCTCGCTGTCGGTCTCGCCCAGGATGAAGCGCCGGAGCCTCGGCGCAATGGCCAGGTCGAGCTTTTCGCGGCAAGCCGCGAAGTTCGGGATGTCGCCGTTGTGGGCCATGACCCAGCGCCCATACTGGAACGGGTGCGAGTTCAGGACGGTGAGGTTGCCCTGGGTCGCCTTACGGATGTGAGCGACCACGGTCTCGGAGCTCACCACGCCTGAGACCCGCCGGAAGAGCGCGTCATCCATGGCACCCGCCGCGCTCTTGGTCACATGCGGTGAACCGTCGACGTAGAACGCCACACCCCACCCGTCGGGATGGCGCTCCGACTGCACGGCCAGCGCGTTGTCGGCGGCGACGAGCGACCGGTGGACCTGGCTAGGGATGACGCTGCGGAAACCAAACAATCGGCACATGGTCCACTAGCCTATACGAGTGCGCTGCCAGCGGCCACCCCGCCCTGTCATCGCGACGACACCCGTGTCAACGCTGCCGTGCAAACACTCTCGCCGCAAACGAAAAAGGGCGGAGCCCAAAAGACTCCGCCCTCAAAAGACGTCACCGTGTTGCGCTACCGGGAGCGCCTCACCGCATCAAAAAGCCATCGTCAGAGCCGACCGGTCGTTGCTCTTGATGGAGGACGCGTGGGCGTGAACACGCGGCATGATCTGGTGGATGAAGAAACGCGCCGTCTGGATCTTGCCGTGGAGGTAACGCGCCTCGGCGTCATCCGCGAGGAAGGCCCCAAAACCCTCGGCCACCGGGTCGACAGCCTTGTCGGCGAGCCGCTTGTCGTAGAGCGACTTGGCCTTCTGCGCCTGGCGGATGAAGAGCCAGCCGACCATCACGTCGCCGAACATCTCGAGGAACTTCACCGCGTGGAAGGCGGGGTAGTCCATGTCGCCCTTCATGTTGGCCTGACCGAAGCCCATCGCGGCCTGCGCGAGCACGTCGCGGGCCTTGGCGACCGCAGCGATCTCTTCGGCGAACTCGCCGTCCTTGGTCGGCCCGTTGAGCGTCTTGTTGGCCTCGTTCAGCAGCGACATCATCATGACGCCGCCGCCACGGGCGACCTTACGCCCGAGGAGATCCATCGCCTGCACACCGTTGGTGCCCTCGTAGATCGAGGCGATCTTCACGTCGCGGAGCAGCTGCTCCATCCCGTACTCGCGGCAATAGCCGTAGCCGCCGAAGACCTGCACGCCGAGGTTGCAGGCGTTGAAGCCCTCATCGGAGCACCACGCCTTGATGATCGGGGTCAGGACCTCGAGCTGGTAGTGCCAGTGGTTCATCTCCTTCTCGTCGGTCGCCATGTGGGACTTGTCGACGCAATAGGCCCCGTAGAGCATGAGCGCGCGCCCACCCTCGGACACGGCCTTCATCGTCATGAGCATACGCTTGACGTCGGCGTGCTCGATGATGGCGACCTTCTCGGGTTGCGCTTTGCGCATGTCGGCGAGCCGATTGCCCTGGATGCGCTCCTTGGCGTAGCGGACCGCGCGCTGGTAGCTCAGGTTGCCGAGCGCGACACCCTGGAGGCCGACCGCGATACGCGCCTCGTTCATCATCTTGAACATGCAGCGCAGGCCCTCGCCCTGGCCGCCGATGAGCCAACCCTCACAGTCGTCGTTGTCGCCAAAGCTGAGCTGGCAGGTCGCCGAGCCGTGGATGCCCATCTTCTCTTCGACGGCGATACACGTGACGTCGTTGGAGCCGACGACCTTGCCCTTGCCGTCGATCTTGTTCTTCGGAACGATGAAGAGCGAGACGCCGCGATGGTCACCAGGGTCGCCTTCGACGCGGGCCAGCACCATGTGGACGATGTTGTCCGTCATGTCGTGGTCGCCGGACGAGATGAAGATCTTCTGGCCCTTGATGTTGAAGAAGCCGGGCTTGTCCGCGACCGGGCGCGCGGTGCTGCGCAGGTCGGGAACGGCCGTACCAGCGTTGGGCTCGGTGAGGCACATGGTGCCCGACCATTCACCCGAGAGCATCTTCTCGGTGTAGACACCCTTCTGGTCGGCCGTGCCGAACTCGAGGATGAGGCCGAGCGCGCCGTGCGTCAGGCCGGGGGTGAACATGAAGTTCACGTTGGCCGCCGTGAAGAGCTCCTGCGAGGCGATGTGCAGCGTGACCGGGAAGCCCTGGCCACCATTCTCGGGGCTGAACGAAAGGCCGTTCCAGCCCGACTCGCTGAAAGCCTTGTAGGCCTTCTTGAAGCTCGGCGGCAGGATGACCTTGCCGTTCTCGAGCCGGACGCCGTGGCGGTCGCCTTCCTCGTTGCACGGAAACAGGATCTCCTTCGACTGCTGCTCGGCCGCGTCGAGGATGTCGTTCATCGTCGCCTGGTCGGCGTCGGCGAACTTCGGGTGCTTCGAGAAGCTTTGAAGATCGAGGAAATCGAAGAGGTTGAAACGGATGTCGCGCATGTCGGCGTAGAAGTCGGCCACGGTCTCTTCTCCTCTGTTCCTGGCGCCTTGGGCCACACCTCGTGGCTCTCGGGCTCTCGTTTCGTTCGGCCGGGTCTACGTGCGACCTGGCGCAGCCAAAACGGCCAGGACATCCGCGAACCCGCCTCGTACGACGCACTTTCGGGGCAATCACCCCGGCTCGTACCAGCTCATACTGAGAGGTATATAAGGCTCAGCCGCAGCGAGGCAACGGAAACCTGAATGACGATTCACTCGGTCGCATAACCCCTTGAATCGAATGAATCAGGGTCGGGACACGGCTACGGTCCACGGCGGAAAGGGACCGCCTTTGGGCAAGGGTCCGTGTCCCTGTTAGGCTCGGTTTCAGTTATCCGGCCACCCGTGTCCCCACCCCACCGCCAAGTGGCCGCGGTCGTCTCTCGCCGCGCACCGACCCGGGGCGGCGACGCCAGACCATCCCGGCCCACCACCGTCTCGGGAGGTTAATCATGCGTCTCAGCTCGCAGCTCACCCGCCTCGTGCTCGTCGGGTCGTTGGTCGCGTCGTCGTCGTCGCTCGCCCGCCCCGATGTCGACCCGCTCGACCTGCTCAACCGCGCCCCTGCCCCTGAGGTCCTCGACGCGCAGCTCAAACGCTTCGCGCCGGCCGAGATCGGCGTCGACCCGGCCCGGATCCCACCCGTCATCGCGGTCATGCTCCCGCACCTCGTCAAGGCCAGCAACCACATCGACACCATCTTCTGGGAACAGGTCTCGACCGAGGGTCGCCTCATGCACGAAGCCCTGAAACAATCCAAGCTGCCCGGGGCCGAGGCGCTCGCGACCCTGATGGCGATGCACTACGGGCCCTGGGACCGCTTCGCCAACGACCGCCCCCTCATCGCCGGCCTTCCACGACCGGCAGGCGCCAACCTCTATCCCGCCGACATGTCGCGCGGCGAGCTCGACGCCTGGCTCGACAAAAACCCCGACGCCGCCGAGACGCTCAAGAGCCCCTATACCGTGGTCCGGCGCAAGTCCGGGTCGCTCACCGCCGTCCCCTACTCGACCGCCTGGCTCGAGACCCTCAAACACGCCGCCGACTCCCTGCGCCAAGCCAGCGCGGCTTACACATGCGCCCCCGCGACCCGCAAGAACGGTGGCTGCGAGTGCGACGGCCTCGTCAAGTTCCTGCAGGCCCGCGCCGACTCGCTGCTGAACGACAACTATCGTTCGAGCGAGCTCGAATGGGTCGAGTCCAAGAGCTGCCCGCTCGACATCGCCATCGGCCCCTACGAGTTCTACGAGGACCGCCTGCTCGGCCAGAAGGCCGCCTTCGAGTCCATCATCACGCTGCGCGACGACGAGGCCAGCAAACGGTTCGCAGCGCTCGCCACCATCGCCCCCGCGATGGTCGGCAAGCTGCCGGTCTCCGAGGCGGTGCTCTCCCGATTGCAGCCCGTCCCACAAGCGGCCATCACCATCGCCGACCTGCTCTACACGGCTGGCGACGCGCGTGCCGGCTACCAGATGCGCGCGTATCTCTTGCCCAATGACGAGGCCGTGCGTGTCACACGCGGCCAGAAACACGTCATCCTGCGCAACGTCGTGCGAGCGAAGTTCGACGCCCTCGTCCAGCCGCTCGCCAAGCGAGTGCTGGAAGCGAAGACGCTCGCCCACCTGAGCTTCGATGCCTACTTCGACATCCTGCTGGCCTGGCAGCTCTCACACGCGGTCGTGACCGGCCCCATCTCGCTGCCCGACGGCACGACGACCACCAGTCGCCAGCTCCTGCGCGAGCGCTACACCATCATCGAAGGTGTCAAAGGTGAAGCGCTCTCGCTCTGGAACTACCTGCAGCTCGCCGACGCGGGCCACATCAACGACAAGAACGGCGAGAAGCTCGCAGCGACCTACCTCGCCTCGCTCTTCGATGCCGCCCGCCAGGCCACCGACTCGCCGCAGGCCATCGCGCGCACCATCGTCTACAACGTGCTCTCGAGCGAGTGGGTCCTGCGTTACCACCCGATGACGCAGACCTTCGAGGTCCATCCGCCCGCCCTTCGTGAGGCCACCAAGAAGCTCGCGTCCGAAGCGCTCGATATCCTCGCGCGCGGCGACTATCACGGCGCCGGCCGCCTCATCGTCCAGCACGGCATCATGTCGGGCGAGGTCCGCCAGAAGCTCGCATCGTTGTCCGACCTGCCGCTCGAGATCAGGCCCGTCTACCGGAACGCTGGCCAGTCCGCGGGCAGCGTCAGCACCCCTGGGCCGTGACCAGTCCCAAGTGACCCCTACATCTCTTTCGGGGCCGGCGCGGTGAGCTTCAGGCCGACCACCGCGACGACGATCATCGCCACGAAGACCCAGCGCAGCGCCGAGCCTCTGGCCTGCTCGCCCGATTGTAAGAGCGCCTCGACCGCCACCGTCAAGACCAGCCCGAGCCCGACCCACACGGCATAGGCCGTGCCGACCGGGATGGTCTTGGCCGCCTGGGCGAGCAAGACAAACGAGAGCACCATCGCGATGCCGACGAGCACGCTGGGCAGCGCTTTGGAGAAACCCGCCGTGTGCGGAAGTCCCAACGCCCAACACGCCTCGAATACACTGGCGACCACCAACAACAACCAGGCCACGACACACCTCCGGTAGAGCCCTTCAGCGACCTCGAAGCCAGACTGGTTTCGATATTCGCCTTCTCCGTCGTCTTGTCGTGACCGGGTACAACGGGCTCGTCCGGGGTCGCTCGCGCGGCCGCCTCCACCCTAACCTCGAAGTCGCCCGGGACAAGGGATTGATGACCCGGACAAACCAGAGGACACTATCCGAGTGAATGTGCATCCCTTGTCGTCCATCTCGGCGCCGCACTCGCGCGGCTCAGGGTTCCTGCCCGGGCTCCAACGCGAAGTGCACCGCTGATGGATGCGTGGACTGGCCTCATTCTGACGGGTCTTGTCGTCGCCGTGCTCGGTAGGCTCTTCAAGGACCGCACTCTTCGTCGCCAGCGGGATAAGGACGCGCTCTTTGGCAGCCTCGGCTTCACCATGGTCGGCTTCAACGACTATCGACACCACATCGGCGGCGTTCCCGTTCGACTCATGGATCGCGGGTTCGATGGCCTCGAGGTGACCGTCTTCAACGCCGATCCCTCGATCTTCGAGGCAAATCCCGGACGCATGGAGTCGCCGCTGGGCGACCCCGAATTCGACACCACGGTCGCGTGCTCGGGGGACCGTACGATCTTGCTCGCACACCTCTCGGCCGCCCGACGCAGCGTCCTGGTCGACACCATCAAAGAAGGCTGGCGGCTCACCTCCGAAGGTCTCGAGCGCAACATCAAGACGTCTCGCAACCGCGAGGTGGTCGAGACCATCACCCGTGGCAAAAAGCTCCTCGATACCATCCTCGCAGGCCGTCCCAGATCCATCTCCGCGGGTCTGCTCGCGCGTGTCAAAGACGACCCGCTACCAACCATCAGGCTCGCCGCCCTCGAGGCGCTGACCACCCACTTCGAGGCGAACCTCGCGCGTCCGGCCCTCGAGCCCGCGCTCAAGCTCGCGGTCGAAGACACCGCGCTGGATGTCCGCCTCTTCGCGGGTCTGCGTACAAAGAACCCCCGCGTCATCGCCTCGGTTGCGCTTTCGATCCGAGCCACCGACGAAGAGAAATCCAAGGCCGCCAGCGCCCTCTTCGATGAGTTCGCGAACGACCCGAACACGCTCGACCTGTGCGACAAGCTCACCTGGCATCTCGCGGGCGACGACGGTCCCAGGTGGCCACCGACCGGCGTGGCCGCGATAGTCGCGACGCTCGGGGCTCACCTCGAGCTCTCCCACGTGCGAGACCTCGTCGAAGCCGCGCTCGGCGCAGAGGCCGATCCCATCCAGCTCGCCGCTATCGATGTGCTCGAGCGCTCAGGCGGGCTCTGGGCCGTTCCGCTCCTCCTTCCGCTTCGTGACGACGGCACCATGGGCCAGGTCCGGACCGCCGCCCGCCGCGCCATCACCGCCATTCAGGCGCGTGAAGCTGGTCCGGTCGGGGCCCTGGCTTTGTCGTCTGGGGAGTCGGGCGGGCTCGCCGTGGTCGTCGAGGATGAGGGGTCCTCGCGCTGAGCCTCCGTTCTCAGCGCTGCAAGGCGCTGAACCAAGGCCCCAGGCGGTCCTCAGAGCTCGGGGTCGTCGAATCCATCCGAGCCGTCGGCCACATCGGCAGCGTCAGGCCCGCGCTCTTCGGCCGAGAACCGCTCCTCGTCCTCCCACGCGGCTTCGGGTTCGCCGTCGACCTGCGTCGGCTCGGGCTCGGCAGCGACGTGTACGAACGCTTCTGTCGTCCCGACCACAGCCCCGCTGTCGTCGACGACCGCATAGCTCGGGTGCCAGGCCCATCCGACCATCGCCCTCCAGAACGCGTCCGTCATCACGTCCTCGAGCGGGTTGGGACGGTAGACCCGGTAGGGGTCATAGCCGGCCTGGCCACGCCTGGGCACAAGCCCCCCCGCACGCTTCTCGGGACGTTCGACCCGCGCCTGCACCGACGCGTCGGACACCTTGGCATCGGGCAGCGCCGCGGCGAGCGCCCCGCGTAGCTTTCCGACCCATGAGTCGAACTGCAGCCGATGCCCCTCCGTGAAGGCCGGCGACGACGCCAACGCCGCGACCCTGTCGCCGTAAGCTTTGGGGTCTTCGCCGGGACGCGGCTCCAGGTCGGCCACTCGGGCGGAGACCCGCACATCGACGGTGGATTCGTCTGACTTGTGCTCGCCCCGCGCCGACAGCTCGAGGACGAAGTGGAGCCCGCCCTCGCGGTGCTCGACGGTGAGGATGACCTCCTCGAAGTCGCCGCCGTACAGGGCCTCGTTCTCATAGAATGCGAGGAACAGGTCGCCCACGTCGTCGGCCCTTCCGGCCTTGTCCTCGAAGAGCACCTTGCCATCGATGACGAGAGCGATGGCGTTCGTGATACCTGCGCTGACCAGGGTCTTCTCGACGCCGGCGAGCAGATGCGCGGTCGTCATGAGGGTCTGGACACGATCCGTCTCGAGCGACGGGTTCTGGCCAAAGACCTTCTTGAAGCGGTCCCAGAAGCCGACCTCGCGGCGGATGACCTCGCCCTGTGCGACCAACGATATCTTGCTCTCGAACTTCATTGCGCCCGCCTCAGCTCTGCCTCAGCTATGCCTCAACTCTGGTCGATTCGGTGCACGAAGAGCCCGTCCGCCAGCTTCGGCTCGAACCACGTCGACTTGGGCGGCATGATAGAGCCTGCGTCGGCCACCCGGAAGAGCTCATCGAGAGACGTCGGATACATCGAGAAGGCGACGCCCGAGTCGCCCGCCCGCTCTTCGAGGGTCGCCGTGCCGCGGATGCCACCGACGAAGTCGATGCGGTAGTCGCGGCGCGGGTCGGCGATGCCGAGCACGGGTGCCATGAGGTGGTCCTGGAGGTAGGCCACATCGAGCGACGCGATGGGGTCGGTCTCGTCGACGGCCTTCATCGTCAGCTCGCGCCAGGTGCCGCCGAGCCACATCGACACCCGATGGCGTGCCGACGGGGCCGGGCTCGCACCCGGGGGCCCGACCTCGAAACGCTCTGCCACCGCCGCGAGAAACGCCTCGGCGCTGGCCCCGTTCAGGTCCTTGACGACCCTGTTGTAGGGCAGGATCTCGAGCCACTCCGAGGGGAAGACCACCGTCAGGAAGTGCTCCCACGGGCCTTCGACGTGCCCCGCCTCGCGCCGCAACTTGGCCACCCGCATAGCGCTCGCCGCGCGATGGTGCCCGTCCGCGATGTAGAAGGCCGGGCTCTGCGCCATCAGCGCCGCGAGCCGCTGCCCACGCTCAGAGTCGGCCGGGACGAACCAGGCCTCGTGCCGCACGCCGCCATAGGTCATCCAGCCGTCGAGGTCGGGCTTCATGAGCGTCACGGCGATGCACAGGTCGCGCAGCTCCGCGCTGCTGCGCATGGCGAGGAACACCGGGCCGGTCTGGGCCTCGGTCACGTCGATGTGGCGCGTGCGGTCGTCTTCTTTCTCGGCCCGCGTGAGCTCGTGCTTCTTGACCAGGTCGCGCTCGTACTCGGCGACCGAGGACAAGCCGACGATACCGATCTGCGTGCGAGCCCCTCGCGTCTGGCGATAGATGGCGTAGATGGGTTGCGGCGCTTTCACGAGCGCGTGGCCCTCGACGAGGCGGTCGAGGTTCTCGCGCCCGCGGCCATAGACCTCGGCCGCGTACGGGTTCGCACCGTCATCGAGCTCGAGCTCGGAGCGCGTCACCCGGAGAAACGACAGGGGCTCGCCTCCGGCGATCTTTCGCGCCTCCTCGGTCGACATGACGTCGTAGGGCGGGCTGATGACACGCGAGACCAGCTCGGGCGAAGGGGTCAGGGGGCGGAAGGGGCGAAAGTCCATGACGCAAATACCTCGACTATCGAGATTCTCGACCTTGAAGCCAACTGTGGGAACACGAGGCAGGTGACGCGGCAGCCCGAGGGCCACCGGGTCGGCCACCGGGTCGGTCGCCGAGGTCAGCGACCTGCGACATCAACCCACGGTCACCGCCCGCGCGAGCGATGCCATCGCACGCCATGAGAAGAACGTCGACTCGCTTCCGAAGATCGCACCGGGATTCGAGGTGTGGACAAAGAAACGATCGAGCTGGCGAATACAAGCGACCGGATCGTGGCCGCGCGCGCGCTCGATACGATAGCGCGCCACCATCGCGAACATGGTCGAGATGAGGAAGCGCGGGTCACATATCGAGATGTAGGAGATGGGCATCAACATGCGGTGCATGAGGTAGCGCAGGACGAGTGAGTGCTCACCCGCCTGGTCCAGCGGTGGCAGGGGGTCGAGCGTATAGGCCTGTGGGTCGAAGTTCACCCAGAGCCAAGGCAGCCCAGGCGGAATGTCGCCTGCGAGCCGCGTCAGCTCGCGCTCGACCGAGGGCTCGAAGGCGCCCTGGACCCAGATGTCGCGCCGCACGACCGCGGGCGGGGGAGCCTCTTCGCCCGTCTCGGCCTCGGCAAAAGCCGTGAGTCGCAGCACAGGATCGGTCTCTGGACGCTGGCGGAACCGCTCGAAGAGCTCCCAGTGGCCCTTCCAGAAGGTTGCACAGTCCACACGATTACCTCGAGCATCGAGATAAGTGCGTGTATCGGCATTCACGAAGGCGACGCGCTCGACGGGCGGCTCGGTGTCGACCTCGACCACCAGCTCGAACTGCTTCTCCTCGGCCAGCAGTTGGAGTGCCGTCGGGCACTGGAAGGTCAGCCCGACGAGCTGCCTGTCGTCGGTCAGGATCGACAGGTAGGGGAACTTCTTGCAGACCTCTGGATAGGCGCTCATGCCGAAGCGTTTGCGCACGGTGCAGAGGTTGTCGGGGCCCAGCAAGGCGCAGTTCTGTTCGACGCGCGGCAGGACGGCCCAGCCGTCGATGTATTGGACGTTCGCGCTCGAGAGCCGTCGGTGAAGCGGGTCACCGGCCTCTTCGAGCTTTCGCTCGAGGCGGCGGCGCTCGACCTCGTCGATCTGGACCTGCTGGTATTTGCAGCAGAGGCCACGTTTTCGACAGGCCCAGGCCCGGACCATCGGCGTCATGTGGAGCGGCAGCGAGTCGGGGACCATGAGGGCTCCAAAGGGCGAAGACGTTATGGCTGCTCGGGGCCGAAGAGCTCGAGCTCGTGGTCGAAGAGGGCCTGGCAATCGAAGGTCTCGACGTCGGGCAAGGTCCCGAGCGGGACGAGCTGAAACGTGCTGAGCGCCGGGTCCGGGTGCGGCTGCGGCGCCAGGTCGATGACCTCGAGCTCGCTCGGAAAGGCGCCGAGCTGGACCTGTGTGGTGGGGCCGCTGAGCAGCCCTGAGACACAGCCGGCCGGGTCGGCCGTGCCGTCGAGTGCGATGGCTTGTCTATAGATGACGTAGAGCTGGCCTGCGAACAGACCCTGCAGGGTCACCGAGACGCCCGGGTTCCCGTCGGTGTCGGAGTCGCGGACACGTGGGTCGTCGGAGCTCGTGGGGAGCGCGTCGGACTCGCCGACTTCCGCCCCGAGCACGACGAGGTCGGCCGGAATCGAGACGTTCCTGCCATCGATGGCGACCGTCACCGTGTTCTCTGGAACCGCCGACAAGAACGCCGGCCCGAAGACGACCTCGACCCCGTTGAGCTTGGGTTGTCGCAGTGAACAGGTCTCGTGGCGAATGGTCACCGCATTCCCATCCCGTACGACCGTGTGCTCGACCGTATGGAGGATGAGGCGCGTCGTGACGACCGTCGTCGGCGTGTTCGTCGGTGGCAGGTTCACGATGGCGGACGAGCGCTGGCGACTCGCCCACCGACCGGGGCTGAGCGGCGGTCCGCCGGACAGCTGCTCACAGAACGGAGAGACGTAGCTTGCGGCCGTGATGTCTGAGACCTCGGTCGAGTCCTGCATCACGTCGGCGGTCACGGGGCTTGTGTCCCCGTCCACCCCACAGCCGAGGCCCACCCAGCCGATGCAGGCGACCCCGAGACCCAGGCGCACCTTGACGGCCATCCGGTCGATCACTCGAGGTCACCACCGAGGATGGCGTAGCCGGCCTGTGGCGTGACCTGGAGGTTGCCGAGCCCGAGCGAGGTCCCGGCAGGAACGCCGGGGATGAGCGAGGACAGGTCGGTCGCCGGCAGGTTGAAGGGGCCGAACTCCTGGCCGACGAGGAAGCCGCCGAGGAGGTCCGGCAGGCCCTCGATGATGCTGCGCACATCGAAGAGCGAGCCGAGGCCGCCGTCGTTGAGGAAGGCGATTTCGATGTCCGACTCGACGATGGCACCGAACTTGAGCGACAGCCCGCTCGCCCCGCCCTCGGCCCCGTCATAGCTCACAAACTCGACCGACAGGACGAGGTCCGCGTAGAGCTCGACCTCGAGCGGCGAACCGAACAGGTTGCCGTTGAGCGTCACGAAGAGGTCGCCGATCTGGACCTCCATCGGGCCCTTGCTGCAGTCGTTCAGCATCGGTGGCAGGAGCCACTCGAGCTCGACGGAGAGCCCATCGACGGGGATCGGCAGCGCTCCGCCGCCGAGCGCCGAGAGGTCGAGCGGGGCGTTCAGAGCACCCGTCCACCAGGCCGCAAAGAAGGCCGAGTTGAGCACGTCGGTCTTGAGGCCGAAGCCCACCGACGGGTCCCAGCCCCACACGAGCTCGCTCTCCGAGAGGCCAAGGCAGTCGCCCCGATTGATGGCGCCGAGCGGGTCTTCTTCGTGCAGGTCGCCTTCGCGCCCGAGCGAGGGAAGGTCGATGCCCTTGTTCGAGTGGATGCCGGTCGCGAGCCCGACGGTCCCGCCGTCCGGCGTGAAGTCGACGGTCGACAGCTCGGTCGAGAAGCCGAGGTCGACGGGAGCGCCGCCGAGCAGGTTCGGGATCGGCAGGATGGTGTCGATGACGAGCAGGTCGAAGAGCCCGCTGAGAATCGGGCCCGTGAAGTCGGCGATGAGCGGGTTGATGAGGGCTGGCAGGAGCTGCCCGGCCGCATCCGCGATGGGGTTGAAGAGACCTGCGGTGAGCGCGCCGATGTCGATGACCTGCGAGAGGGCGACCGAGAAGTTGGTGGCCGGGAAGCCGGGCACATTGACGACCACGTTGAGCGCGATGTCTTCGAGCGGGCGCAGGTCGAACGCGCCGATGACGGTAGTGAGCTCGGCGATGTCGAGCTGCATCGGCTGCTGGAAGGTCTTGGCCGCGTCGACCGCCATGAAGATGGAGAAGTCACCCATCGCGAGGCGCGAGGTGACGAGCACTTCGCCAAGGGCCGTGCCCGCCGGGTTGGGCAAGCAGCCCAGCGGCGAGCAGCCCTCCGACGTGACCGAGAACTCGAGGGCCACACGGAAGACGAGGTCGACCGCAAGCGCGTCCTCGCCCTCTGCACCGAAGCCGATGCCGAAGTCGAGCCCACCATCGCGGCTGTCGATTTCGACGAGCGGCGCGCCGAGACCCGTCGTCTCCGCGCTCTCCAGGGTGAGGACGAAGTCACCGCGAAGGGTTGCGTTGATCCACGAAAGATTCGGAATGATATCGATACGTTGCGTGATGTCGACGAGCGGGGTGGTCTGGTTGACGCCGCTCAGCGCCTGGTTCAGCGGGCCCTGGAAGTCGAGCGTCGACAGCAGCACTTCGAACAGCGTCGCGAGGTCGTCGATGGACTGCGGGTTGTGCACACCATCGTCGAAGAAGTTCTGGCCGAGCAGGACCACGAGCCCGTCGGGCTGCTGCAAGCCACGGGCATCCAGGTCGACGAACGAGGTCCAGCCATCCGAGAGACCATAGGTCGGGGACTTCTCGGCGACGTTCTCGGCCCGATCGGCGGCGCGGATCTTCAGCACGTTGAGGCCCCAGCGCGAGCTCACCTGGTGGCTGAAGCGACCGTCGGCAGCGACCGCGACCTCGAGCCCATCGATGAAGAGCTTGCCAAACCCGATGTTGTCGGTGACCCGACCACGCACGATGACGGGGCCGTCAGCCGTGTCCAGCGTGGCACCGCGCGGCGGGAACTCGATGACGACCTCCGGAGGCGTGATGTCGACGAGCAGGTCGAGCGTGTCGGTGAGGTCCGACAGCGGGGCGTCGAGGCGCACCGAGAAGGTGTAGATGCCCTCTTCTTCGAGGCGGTAGCGGCGCAGCTCGGCGTCGACCTCGGTGAGGCGCGGCGTGGTCGGTGCGGTCAACACACCCGGCAGGTCATCGATGGCGTTGTCGAAGCGGTCGTAGGCCGTCCAGTCGAGGTTCACGACAGCCGTCGGGGCGTAGGCCGTGCGGGTCGGGGTCGCGAAGAGCTCGACCCGGACGGGCGGACCGGCGTTGACGACGAGGTTGACGGACTCGCTCGGGAGGCCAGGCCGATTCGGGTCGGCGCACGTGACCGGATAGGCTCCCGCGGCGCTGGCCGTGACCTCGTTGCCGTTCTTCTCGAGGCCCGGCGCCAGCGTCCAGGTGGCCGTGGGGATGGGTGTCTCGTTGCCGTAGGTATCGACCTCGACACACTCGACCGACGTGAAGGCGCCGGCCACGATGGGGTTGGTCGAGAACGAGGGGCGGACCGCGATGGCCTGGCCCGCCGTCACCGTCAGCAGCGCCCCGACCTTGTCGAGTGCCGTGTACTTGGGGATCTCGCACTGCACGAGATAGGTGCCCGTGCGGGTGCCTGTGACCTTCAGCGTCTCGCCGAGCGAAACGACTGCGCCGTCCACCCGCCCTGTCTCCGGCGTCACACGCGCGAAGAACTCGTCGGCGCGCACCCACTTCGCGCCGCGCTCGAGCTCACACACGATGTCGGCGGCACCACCCGCGGTCACCGTCGTCGGGACGAGGCGTGTCGACAGGCCGCTCCACAGGCTGCCGTCGAGCTCGGAGCCGCAGCCGCCTAGCATGGCCACCGCGAGGATGGCGGCCGCCGGGCGCATGGCGCGGGCCGGCGTGAGTCGCGAGTGACGCTCGCTGCGTGGGGCATGAAACGGCGTGGAGCAGGTGGTCGTCATGGCTCGGCCTCGGGCGCTGGGTTCCGCAAGCGCGCGGACAATACACAGGAAGCGATTCCATACCAAGGTCTGGTATAGGATCAATCGTTAGGAGACCGATCGGATCGCTCTGGCCTGGTTCCCCGCCACCACCGCGCGAGCGGGGCGGCCGCCCGGGTGGACGTTTCCGATGGCCGGCGCCGCGCAACGTCGAGGTTGCGCTACATGCGGGCGACGGGTACATCCAGGGCGATGAAGCGCGGTATTGGCGACAATGGAGAATCGACGCAGCCGGGGACGAAACTCCCCGATGCGCCCGGTGTGGTGCCCGGTGTCGTGCCGGTTGTGGTAGTCGATGAGCAACGCGTGCTCTCGGCCGTCCAGGACAACCTCGCGCGGCTGAAGTCGGGCCCCGCTGCGGCAGACCACAGCCAGACCCTCACCGCGCTGCGGGACAGCCTCAACGACGAGAAGCTCCCAGAGGACATCTCGAGCATCGTCGAGCAGATGGACCGCACCGCCGCGCTCATGAACCAACAGAAGAAGAGCGTCGAGGGCACGGCCGACCCGAAGAACCCGTACTTCGCGCGCATGGTGCTCAAGGACGACTTCGGCCAGCGCTCGATCCTCATTGGCAAGTCGACCTTCCTTTCCGACCGTGTGCGTATCGTAGACTGGCGTAACGCACCGATTTCGCGCCTCTTCTATCAATACATGGAAGGCGACGAATACGACGAGGTCGTCAACGGGCGTGACGTCTCGGGCGAGGTACTCGCGCGACGGACGGTGACGATCTCCGACGGTGACCTGCGACGCGTGTCGACCGATGACGAGACGTACGTCCAGACGCACGACGGCACCTGGATCGACGTGCGCAGCCGTGAGGCCCGACTCGCCGGCGGGGCGGGCACAGCCATCCGCCCCGACAGCCTCGGGACCGGCCACTCGAGCGGTCGCCGCGACAAGCATCTGCCGGAGATCGCGTCGCTGCTCGACCCCGAGCAGTTCAGGCTCATCACCAGCAAAGACGCAGGCCTCGTCGCCATTCAAGGCTCGGCCGGCTCCGGCAAGACGACGGTGGGCCTCCATCGCATCGCCTGGCTCGTCTTCCAGAACCCGAACATCTTCCGCCCCGACCGCATCGTCATCGTCGTCTTCTCGAAGGCGCTCGCTTCCTACATCTCGCAGGTCCTGCCGGCACTCGGTGTGGTCGGCACGAAGGTCTTCGAGTACGGGCCATGGGCCAAACGCCTGCGCCTCACCCACTTCAAGTCGCTGCCCGAAAAATACTCGGACGAGACGCCGGCCATCGTGACGCGCTTCAA
Source organism: uncultured Myxococcia bacterium (assembly GCA_942493285.1). Classification (GTDB taxonomy): domain Bacteria; phylum Myxococcota_A; class UBA9042; order PHBI01; family PHBI01; genus WYBB01. Next base: position 439,884 of record OW818691.1, on the reverse strand, counting down.
GACGCACACAGCCGTCCTGCGAATGATCGAAGACCTCGGAAAGAAGAAACGCGACGGCAACGTGCGCGAGGTCTTCGAAGAGCTCTTCACCAACCGCGACTGGATCCGCAACGGCACCGACAAGTACGCGCCGGGTGTCTTCTCCGACGCCGAGGTCGACCGCATCCATCGCTGGTGCACACGCCAGTCCTTCATGCGCGACGACGGCGAAGGGGTCTCCGAGGACGACGTGCCGACGCTCGACCGCGAGGACGACACGATCCTGTTGCGGATGCACCAGGTCTTGAAGGGCCCCATCAAGGGCGACGACAAGAAGCCGCTCGTCTACGACCACGTCATGGTCGACGAGGCGCAAGACCTCTCACCGCTCGAGCTCGCCGTCCTCATCGGTTGTTCAGGTGACCGCCAGAGCGTGACACTGGCCGGCGACGTCGCTCAAAAGATCCGCGAGAACAGGGACTTCCCTAGCTGGACCGCGGTCCTCGACGCGCTGACGCTGGGCCACATCGATGTCTCGCCGCTGCAGGTGTCGTATCGGTCGACGCGCCAGATCATGGAGGTCGCGCGCCAGATCCTCGGCCACCTCGCGCCCGACGAACCGATCTCCGCACCGCGCGAAGGTGCCCCTGTCGGCCATCTGCGTTTCGACTCCACGGGGAGTGCTGCGACCTGGCTCGGGCCGGCACTGGTCGACCTCATGCGACGCGAGGCCCTGGCTTCGGTCGCGGTCCTCTGCCCCGATCTCACCCAAGCGACCGACTGGTATCAGATCCTCGAACGCTCGCAGGTGCCCTACATCGCGCTCGTCGACGACCAGGACTTCTCGTTCGCGCCCGGCGTCGAGGTGACCGACATCCGTAGCAGTAAGGGCCTCGAGTTCGACTACGTGGTGCTTGTCGGCATCGACCTCGAACACTTCCCCGACCGCGACGAGAAGCGCCACATGCTGCACGTCGGCGCCACCCGCGCCGCCCATCAGCTCTGGATCGTGTCCACGGGCACGCCCTCGCCGCTCGTGCCGCCCGGCCTGCCAGGCCTACCCGGCGCCGACTGAAAACCGCCGCCCCCGACGAGGCGTCGCCCGAACCGCGCGAACGCCCCGCACACCCCGTCTCCCGAGGACGCCATGGACCCACTGACACTTCCCATCTACGCCGTGGAGTCCGAGATCGTCCGCGCGTTGACCGACCACCGCGTGCTTGTCCTCGAAGGCCCGACCGGCTCGGGCAAGACGACCCAGCTCCCCAAGATGCTCAAACGCGCGATGGTCACCGACCAGATCATCGCCGTCACCCAGCCGCGCCGCATCGCCGCCGTCTCGGTCGCCTGGCGCATCGCCGACGAGCTCAAGGTCCCCATCGGCGACGAGGTCGGCTACGCCATCCGCTTCGACGACATGACGTCTGCGAAGACCACCATCAAGATCATGACGGACGGCATCCTCTTGCAGGAGGCCCGCACCGACCCCGACTTCTCGCGTTATGGCGTCATCGTCGTCGACGAAGCCCACGAGCGCACGCTCAACATCGACGTGACGCTCGGCCTTCTGCATCGCGCTCTCCAGCGCCGCAACGACCTGCGTGTGGTCGTCGCATCTGCGACCCTGCAGCCGCTCTTGTTCCAGCGCTACTTCGAGTCGGCCGTGGGACACGTGCCGGTCGTCACCATCGACGCCCGCCCGTTCCCGGTCGACATCGTCTACAAGCCCGCACGCTCCGACGACCAGGACGCCATCGTCGAAGCCGCCACCGACGAGATCATCGCCATCTGCAAGTCGGGCGAGCCCGGCCACATCCTGACGTTCCTGTCGGGCGAGGCCGCCATCCGCCAGACCTACGAGAAGCTCGCCCTGTCGCGCCTGGGTCGAGAGGTCATGCTCTTGCCGCTCTACGGCAAGCTGACCCGCGCCGAGCAGGAACGCGTCTTCGACGAGCCGAGCATCCCGAACGCCCGCAAAGTCGTGCTCGCGACCAACATCGCTGAGACGTCGATCACGGTCCCCAACGTGCGTTTCGTCGTCGACTCGGGCGTCGCCAAGGTGCCGCGTTTCCAAGCGAAGACCGGCATTTCGACGCTGTTCGAAGAAGGCATCTCCAAAGCCAGCGCCGACCAACGCGCAGGCCGCGCAGGCCGCACCGCGCCGGGCAAGGCCATCCGCCTCTACACCGAGAAGTGGTACAAACAGCGCCCTGACTTCACCGACGAAGAGATCTTACGCCTCGACCTGACCGAGGTCGTCATGCGGCTCTTGGACCTCGGCCAGAAGGAGGTCGAGAACTTCCCGCTGCCGACCCCGCCGCGCACGGGTGCGCTCAAGGCCGCCATCAAGATGCTCGAGACGATGGGCGCCATCGACAACGAGCGTAACCTCACGCGCATCGGCAAGCGCATGATGCCGTTTCCGCTCTCGCCCTCGCTCAGCCGCATGGTCGTCGAGGCGGCCGACCGCTACCCGCAGGTCGTCGACGAGGTCCTCATGGTGGCGGCCTTCATGTCCGCCCACTCGCCCTTCCTGTATCCGCAGGGTGAAGAGGCCGAGGCCCGCGCCATGCAACGTGTGCTCGCCCACCCGCTCGGCGACGCAATGACCGCCGTGAATGCGTTGTCGCGGTTCCTCGCGTCCCAACACCCCGAAGCCTTCGCGCGCGAGCATTACCTCGACCCCGACGTGATGGCCTTCGTGCGTAAGGCCCATCGCCAGCTCTGCGACATCGCCCAGAACATGGGCATCGTCATCCAGGGCGGCGGCGACCCGACCCTCGTCGTGCGCTGCGTCGCGACCGGCTTCGCCCATCAGATCCTGCGCTCGCAGGGCCGCCTCTATGAAGGCATCTCCGACACACCGATCACCATCCACCCGTCGAGCTCGCTCTTCGGCTCACGCGCCCAATTCGTGGTCGCCACCGAGATCGTCGTGTCGACGCGCCCCTACGCGCGTAACGTCTCGGCGCTCAAGCCCGAATGGATTACCGAGCTCAACCCGTCGCTCGCCCGCGACTGGCGCATCCAGGCCCCGAAGAAGAAGGTCGACCGCGAGGCCATCCCGCCCGAAGCCATGCCCAAGGTGGTCTCCATCGCCGGCCTGCAGGTGCCTATCGACGACCGCCGCGGCAAGCCCGTCGTGCGCCTCCTCGCCCGCGACAAAGACCGCCTCGGCAAAGCCGACCTGCGGTCCATTCCCCCCGCTATCCTCAACTGGAAAGCCGAGCTCTTCGAGGACGACGACAAGGCCAACAAGAAGGACACCAAGAAGGGCCACATCGGCCTTCTGTGGGGGCGCCCGCTGGCGCTCGCCAAGTGGCTGGCGCTCCTGCCCCATGTGCCGCTCCCGAAGTCCCGCCCCGAGGTCCCCCGCGACATCCCCATCGGCGCCCTGCTCGAGCTCGACCGCAACCTGCACTCGCTGGCTCGCCTCATCCCGAAGCTGCTCTCGCCCTACATCGTCTCGAAAGAACGCCAGGGCGGCTGGTTGTCGCTCGTCAGCAACGGCGAAGGCGGCTTCTGGGTCGAGCTCGTCAGCGACTGGATGGACGCGCTCACGACCACCCTCGAGTCGGCCCGCGACCTGCGAAAGTCGCTGCCGGATGACGACGCGCTCGCGAGCCAGCTCGACAGCGAGCTCATGTCCTTCGAGCAGCGTCGCTTCGACTGCCTCGACGCGCTCGAGAACGCGAAGAAGGCGATGGCGGGCAACGCGACCCGCCCCTGACCTCGCATGCCGTCCCTGCACCGCCAAGAAGCCCGGACGATGCGCGTCCTCATCGGCGCGCTGACCGTCTTCTTCGCGGCGCTGGTCCTGTCGCTCGTCGGGCTCCATGGCTCGGCTCTCCTGGGCCTCACCGAGCTCGCAGAGCTCACCATGCTCGGCGCTTTCGCAGCCCTCGTCGCGACCGCAACGGCGACCTCGGCCTGGGACAGACCCGCCCGTCTGCTGTTGGTGACGAGCGTGACTTTCGGCGTGTCGAGCATGATCGCCGACTCACTCGCGGACCTCATCGGGATGTCCCGCTCGAGCTATGACAGCCGCTCGTTCGTGGAGCTGGTCAGGACCCGGCAGCAGGTATCGCTCGTCCTCTCGGCCATCAGCATCATTGGACTCGGGCTCGGGATCGCCGGGTTGTCGCGACTCCTGGGGCGGACGAGGCACCTCATCATCGCGGGCGCCACTGGGGCCATCGTCGTCGCGCTCATCGTCTGTGACCGACTCGCCTTCGAGCTGGTCATCCCGCGTGAACCGACTCTGCTCCTCAGGGCTGGGCTACTGGCGCTCGCCGCTATCGCTTCACTTTCGAGATACTCGAAGCTCGAGACAATGCCGCGGATCGACCGCGCAGACGACGAGGGTGCCGGCGACGAGCCCGAGGCGTGGCGTCGCGCTGCCCTGGGCCTGCGCATCATCAGGGTGGCCGAGATGGCGCGCGTCCTGCTCGTGGCGGTGGTCATCCTGCTGGGGCTCGTCATCAGTCGCAGCGGCGCGGGCTGGGCGACCTTCAAGGTCTACGTCCTGGGGCTCGCGATGTTGGGCATCGCCGCGACCGAGCTGGTCGGGCTGAGCTACCTCGCGTCCATCCCCGCCCGCAGCGGCGCCCGGGGTCCTGCCATCGCGGGCCTGGCGGTGGGCCTCATCGGGCTTTCCATCGCGGCCTCCGCCTTTGGCGCCGACCTCTTGACGCTCGATGGGGTACCCGTCGCCGCGAGCGGTTTCGACCTCGATCTGGGGCCACGACTCACGATGCTCGTCACCATCACCGCCCTCTTCCTCGCCCTTCGAGCCATCGCCCAGGACGTCGGCGCGACCGCTGCCGCCAGGTCGTCAGCGCTCGGCGCGCTCTTCTATGGTCTGGCGGTTTCGACGCTCATCGCTGCGGACACGATGGACCGCTCGGGAGAGCTCGCAGCCCCCTCGATGTTGGCCAAGCTCGCGGCCTTCGGCTTCTTCGTCGCTGCCCTGGGCCGCCTGCTGGCCAACCTCAAGACCGCCGCCGACCACCTCGAAGACCAGCGACGCCATGCGCTGGGCTCCGAGTTCTCCTGAGTCTCAAGCCGGGGCGATGATGCTCGGCCGGAACCCTTCGGGAGCGGTCAGCCCGAGCAGCTCGAGGCAGGTCGCAGCCACATTGCTGAGCCCAGCATCGGCCGGCGCGTCCCAACGATAGAGCGTGCCCGCACCAGGTCCGACGATGATACATGGCACCGGATTGGTGGTGTGACTCGTGCGCATCACGAGCGACCCGTCGGCGTTGAACTTCAGCTGGCCGCTCTTCTTGTCGCGCTCGCCCATCTCCTCACAGTTGCCGTGGTCGGCGAGCACCACGGCCGTCCCGCCGCGACGCCGGATCCCATCGAGCAGGCGTCCGAGCGACAGGTCCACGGCCTCCATTGCGATGATGCCCGAGAGCAGCCGCCCGGTGTGGCCGACCATGTCACCGTTCGCCAGATTCAGGCGCACGAAGTCAGGCTTGAAGGCATCGAGCTCGGCCAGACACCGGTCGACGATCTCCGCCGCCTTCATCCAGGGACGTTCAGAGAAGTCGACGTTATCACTCGGGATTTCGACATAGCGCTCGAGCTCACGATCGAACGGCTCTGAGTTGTTGCCGTTGAAGAAGTAGGTCACATGACCGAACTTCTGGGTCTCCGAGATAGCCAGCTGTCGGTATCCGCTCCGCGCCAGATACTCGCCGACAGTGTTCTCGATGACGGGTGGCTCGACGAGGTAACGCTTGGGGATCTTGAGGTCCCCGTCGTACTGCATCATGCCGGCGAAGCGCACCTCCGGCAGGCGCTCGCGGACGAACTGGGCGAGCATGCCGACGGGCGTGTCGAAGGCGCGCGACAGCTCGATGGCGCGGTCGCCTCGGAAGTTGAAGAGCACGACCGAGTCACCATCGACGATGGGGCCCGCCGGCAGCTGCGAGTCCTCGGCGTCGGCGATGACGAAGGCCGGCAGGTTCTGGTCGTCGATACCCGGCGCCTCGGCGCGAAAGGACTTGATGGCCTCGGACGCGCTCGGAAAGCGCCTCCCCTGCCCCATCACATGGGTCTTCCAGCCGAGCTCGACCATGCTCCAGTCGGCCTCATAGCGGTCCATCGTGACGCGCATACGCCCGCCCCCGCTGGCGATGGCGACGTCGTGGCCGCTGTAGCGCCAGTGGGCGATTCGAGCCTCGAGCGGTTCGATGTAGTCGAGCGCGCTCGTCGGTGGCACATCGCGCCCATCGAGCAGCAGGTGCAACCTGACCTTGAGGCCCGAGGCGAGCGCCTGGTTGACCATCGCGTAGACGTGGTCGATGTGGCTATGCACGTTGCCGTCGGACCAGAGCCCGATGAAGTGTACCGTCGGCCCCTCCATGAGCCATTGCCAGGTCTCACCTTCGAACATGCGGCGCGACGAGATGGCCTGGGTCACGAGCTTCGAACCCTGGTCGAAGATACGGCCTGCACCCAGCGCGTTGTGGCCCACTTCGGAGTTGCCGAGGTCGTCCTCACTCGGCAGACCGACGGCCGGCCCGTGCGCTCGCAGCGTGCCCCGAACGGGCTCGTTCATGAGCCGATCGAGGACAGGGGTCTTGGCGAGATGCCAGGCATTTCCCTCATCGAGGGGGCCGATGCCGACACCGTCGAGGATGACGAGGACGACCGGGCCCGGAGCAGCGGGAAAGACGGCGTGTTTGGTGAGAGTGAGAGTCATGGCGATGGGATAGCAGGATTGTCCCCAAAGGTCAGCCCTCGGACATCTCGGTGCGTTTCGGCACTCCATCGGATGCAACCCATGGCGAGCTGGACGGACCGCTGGCGCACGCTACGACCTGGCGACAGGCGGCCAGCAATGACCGGGTGTCGTCGGACGGCGGTCACAATGTAGGCGCACAGCTTGCTGCGCCTTGGTTCACAACCGACGTCCCTATACGTTTCCCGCACCACATGGAGATGGGAACGTATGCGACGTGATCGGACCGCAACAGGCCTCGGGGCGCTGCCCTGTGTTACAGGTTCACGCTGTGGCCAAAGGCCAACCCGACCGCCTCGGCGAAGGCCTCGCTCAGCGTCGGGTGGGCGTGCACGCTGGCCATGATGTCGGCCTCTGTCAGCTCCGCCTGGCGCACGAGCACGCTCTCGGCGATGAGCTCCGTCGCTGCCGTCCCAAAGAGGTGGGCGCCCAGGAGCGCACCTGTCTCCGCGTGGAAGAGCACCTTGGCGAAGCCCTCCTTGTCTTCGAGCGCCAGCGCCTTGCCGTTGCCGACGTACGGGAACTTGCCGCTCTTGTAGGGGATCCCCTGCGCTTTGACGGCCCGCTCGGTGAGCCCGACGCTCGCCACCTGCGGCTCGCAGTAGGTGCAGCCGGGGATGTTGTCGAGCGAGACGCCTTTGCCTTCCGGACTCTTGCCGGCCACGACCGCGGCGATGGCCTCGGCCGTGTGAACACCTTCGGCCGACGCCTTGTGGGCGAGCCACGGCGGCCCGGCGACGTCGCCGATGGCCCAGATACCGGGACATGTCGTCCGCCCATGACGGTCGATCTTGATGTGGCCACGCTCGAGCTCGACGCCGTTCTCGCTGAGCCCCAGGCCCTCGGTATTGCCCATGACGCCGATGGCCACGAGCACGCGGTCGACGGTGATCGACTCTTCCGTCTCGCCGTCGGCCCCACTCGTCACCAGCCGCGCCTCGACGTGCCCGTCGACGACCTTGATGTCCTTGGCCAGCGTCTTCGTCTTGACGACGATACCTTGTTTTTCGAACGATTTCCTCAGCGCCGCCGAACACTCGTCGTCTTCGATGGGGAGGATCCGGTCGGCCATCTCGACCAACGTCACCTTCGTGCCAAAGGCGTTGTAGAAGTAGGTGAACTCAGCCCCGATGGCGCCGGCGCCGATGACGAGCAGGGACTCGGGTGCGTCGTTGCTGACCATGGCCTCGCGTGAGGTCCAGACGACCTTGCCATCGAACTCGAGGCCGGGCAGCGGTCGCGGCCTGGCCCCGGTCGCGACGATGATGTGTTTGGCTTCCAGCCGCAGGTCCCCTGCGATGACCACGCCGGGCCGCTCGATGCGCGCTTCACCCGTCAAGTGGGTCACCGCGTACTTCTTGAAGAGGCTGCCGACCCCGCGCGAGAGCCGCTTGGCCACGCCGCGCGACCGGGCGATGAGCTTGTCCCACTGGACCTGGACGTCCCCGATGGTGAAGCCGTGGACCTCGGCGTGTGCGATCTCTTGTCGGAGGTGCGCCGAATGCAGGAGCGCCTTGGTCGGGATGCAGCCCCAGTTGAGGCAGATCCCGCCGAGCTCCGCACGCTCGACGCAGGCCGTCTTGAGCCCGAGCTGGGCCGCGCGGATGGCGGCGACATAACCACCTGGGCCACTACCGATGACGACGACGTCGAAGCTCTGGGTCTCGGCCATTTCGATTTCCTTGGAGCTCGAGCCTCTTGAAGCTCGAGATGTTTGATGATCGAGGCACCGTGGCCCGACCGCCCCAACCCGTCACCGTGAGACAGGAGCCAGAGCCCACACGTCTCGGAGTCTCAGAGGATGAGCGAGGTCGGCGCCTCGAGCACCTTACGCAGGTCCTGCAGGAACGCCGCCCCGGTCGCACCGTCGACTGCCCGGTGGTCCGCCGACATGGTCATGCTCAAACGATGGCCCGCGACCACCTGTCCGTTGCGGACGACCGGCGCCTCGACCAGGGCCCCAACGGCCAGGATACAGGCGGCCGGCGGGTTGATGACGGCCGTGAAGTGGTCGATGCCGTACATGCCGAGGTTGCTGACACAGAACGAGTTGCCCGCGTACTCGTGGCCCTCGAGCTTGTTGTCGCGCGCACGCCCGGCCAGCTCTTTGACCGCCGCCGACAGCTCGAAGATGTCGAGCGACTCGGCATCCTTGACGACCGGCGTGATGAGCCCTTCGGGGAGTGCCACCGCGAAGCCGATGTGCACCCCGCCGAACTGACGAATCGTCGCGCCCTCCCAGGCCGAGTTGACCTTGGGATGCTTTTCCAGAGCGACGACACACGCCCGCATCACGAGGTCGTTGTAGCTGACCTTGAGCTTCTCGCCCTTGAGCTCCAGCGCCGCGTTCACGTCCGCCCTGAAGCCGACGAGCCGCGACGCATCGACCTCGATGGTGAGGTAATAGTGAGGCGCCTCCTGCATGCTCGCAGTGAGGCGCTTGGCGATGGTCTTGCGCATCTGCGTGACACGCAACACCTCGTCTTCACGTTTCACCCGCTTGGCCAGACGCCCGGAAAGACGACGCGTCGGCTTGAGGCCTTCGAGGTCGGCAATGACGATGCGCCCGTGCGGTCCGGTGCCTTGCACCGCCGACAGCTCGATGCCGCGTTCAGCCGCGAGCCGCCGTGCCAGCGGACTCGCCGAAACGCGCGCCCCGTCCTCGTCGCGCGGGGCCGACAGGTCGGTCCGCGCCAGCCCATGCTTATCGAGTTGTTTGTCGAGTGGTCCTGCGACCACAGGAACCTTCGCCGCTTTGGCCGGTGCCTTTGTCGGCTCGGGCTCGACCGGCGCTTCCGCCGCTGCCTGCATCTCGCGCCCCTCGGCCGGCTTGGGCGGCTCTTTCGCGGGCGGTTCCGCCGTCGGCGCCTCGGCCTTCGACGCAGCGGATGCGACCTCGGGCTTGGCACCACCGGCCGCCGCGGCGACCTTCGCCTTACACTCGGCGACCAACGCCGTCACGTCCTCACCCGCCTTGCCCAGAATCGCCATCGGCGTCCCAAGCGGCACGGTCACCCCGACATCGAGCACGATGGCGAGCAGGACGCCCTTGTCGAACGACTCGAAGACCATGACGGCCTTGTCGGTCTCGATCTCAGCGAGCCCGTCGCCCGCCTTGACCTCGTCCCCGACCTTCTTCAACCACCCGGCCAGCGTCCCCTCTTCCATGGTGTCGGAGAGGCGCGGCATATCGACGATGATGGCCATGTCTCAGCTCCTGTAGAGGACGGACTTCGCCGCCGCATACACGTCGCGCGCGGTCGGAAGCACCAGTTCTTCGAGGTTCTCGGCGTACGGCATCGGCACATCGAGCAGGGTCACCCGTGTGACCGGCGCATCGAGGTGGTCGAACAGGTCGTGCTGGATCCGATAGGCGAGCTCCGCCCCGATGCCGGCATAGGGCCAGCCCTCTTCCACCGTGACGACGCGGTTGGTCTTCATGACCGACCGATAGATCGTCTCGACGTCCAGCGGCCGCAACGTGCGAAGGTCTACGACCTCGGCCTCGATGCCCTCTTTCGCGAGCTCCTTCGCGGCCGTGAGCGCCGTGTTCACGGCTTTGGCCCAGCACAGGATGGTGACATCCGTCCCGGCGCGTTTCACGTCCGCCTTGCCGATCGGGATGATGAAGTCGCCCGCCGCGGGGTCGGGCACCTCGCCCGTCTGCGCATACGCGAGCTCGGCCTCGAGGAAGATGACCGGGTCATCATCCCGAATCGCCGCCTTCAAGAGCCCCTTGTAGTCGGCCGGCGTGCTCGGCGCGATGACCTTGAGCCCCGGCACGTTGCAGAACCAGTTCTCGGTCGCCTGCGAGTGCTGCGCCGACAACATGTGGGCTGGCCCATTGGGCCCGCGAAACACGATGGGCACCTTGTACTGCCCGCCCGACATGAGCCGCATCTTAGCGGCACTGTTGAAGATCTGGTCGAGCGCCAGGATGGCGAAGTTGAAGGTCATCATCTCGATGACCGGCCTGAGACCGACCATGGCGGCGCCGATGCCGACACCCGCGAAGCTCAGCTCGGTAATCGGCGTGTCGACCACACGCTTGGCCCCGTACTTCTGCAGGAGCCCCTGGCTCACCTTGTAGGCGCCCTGGTACTCGCCGACCTCTTCACCCATGAGGAAGACGCGGCTGTCGCGCGCCATTTCCTCGTCGAGCGCCTGGTTGAGCGCCTCGCGTATCGTAATCACCGGCATGTCGTCTTGCCTCCGGTACTCTTTCGGCGTTCGCGTCCTGCGCCGCCGTACCATTCAGATAGCTTGATGTTCGAGTATCTCGACCGTCGAGACTTCGGCCTCGCCGGCGCAATGCAACGGGCTCAGTCGCGGCGGTGCGGGAAGGTCGCGTCGTCGGGCCGCCAGCCCTCCTCGTTCGCGTACACATACATCCCGACGTCCTCGAGCCGCGGCTGTGGTGAGTCCTTGGCGAAGCTCGCCGCGTCGGTCGCGGCCTCCGTCGCCTCCTCATCCCACGCCTCGAGCTCGGCCTCTGTCGCCCACCCGAAGTGCAAGAGCGAACCGCGGCACAGCGTAATCGGGTCGACCTGCTTGTAGGTGTCGACCTCTTGTGGGGTCCGGTACTTCGCCGGGTCCGACATCGAGTGACCGCGGAAGCGATAACAACGCGCCTCGATGAAGGTCGGCCGGTTGTGCTCACGCGCCTCTTTGATGGCGCCGCCCACGACCTCGAAGGTCTTGGCGACGTCCATGCCGTCGACCAGGAGCCCACTCATCTTGAAGCCCTCGGCCTTCTTCCAGAGCTCGGTCAAGGCACTCGCACGCTCGAGAGACGTGCCCATGGCGTACTTGTTGTTCTCGACGATGTAGACCACCGGCAGGTTCCACAACGACGCCAGGTTCAGCGACTCGTAGAAGGCGCCCTGGTTCAGCGCACCCTCGCCGAAATAGCAGAGCGTGACCTCGCCGCGGTTCTCGTAGTGGCTCGCCCAGGCCATGCCGGTCGCGAGCGGGATGTGGGCCCCGACGATGCCGTGGCCGCCGTGAAAACCCTGCTCCGCGGCGAACATGTGCATCGAGCCGCCCCGCCCCTTGGCGGCGCCGGTCACCTTGCCGAACAGCTCGGCCATGGCGTTACGCGGCGTGCAGCCGCGGATGAGCGCGTGCCCGTGGTCGCGGTACGCCGTGATGACGTGGTCTTTGGGCTCGGTCGCGAGCAGGGACCCGACGGCGACCGCCTCCTGCCCGATATAGAGGTGGCAGAAGCCGGAGATCCGCCCAGACGCATACTCTCGCGCAGCGCGCTCTTCGAAGCGCCGGATTTTCGACATCTGCTGGAACGCGGTCCGCATCCGGTCGCGTCCGAACAGCTCCGCTGCCTTGTCGTCACACCGGTCATGCGCAACGGTGGGGGTCTGGCTCATGCGCTTTGTCCTCGCCTCGTCGCCGTTGACGGGGCTTGGACCTTCTACGCACTGCCGCCCGAGTTGGCAACGGGTCCACGGTGACGACTCGATGACGCACCGCGCCAAAGCTGAATGCTATCGAGAGAGGTCATTGTGAACGCCGGCTCGGCGGCTGCCGGCTAGGGGAGCGCCCCGGTCCCGAGCTCGAGGCCGAGAGACTCCGAGAGCCCAAAGACCAGGTTGGCGTTCTGGATCGCCTGCCCGGCCGTGCCTTTGCCGAGGTTGTCGAGCGCCGCCACGATCACGACCCGCTCGCCCCATGGGTCAGGGGTCGCCCCGATGAGGCAACGGTTGGTGCCGATGACACGGCGGAGCTGAACGTCTTCGGCCCGATCGAGCACCTGCACGAATGGCGAATGGGTATAGGCATCACGTAGGCACTTTCTCACCATCTCGGACGCTTTCATCGCGTCTGGCTCACCCAACACCCTGAGATAGCAGGTCGCGAGCACCCCACGCGAGGTGGGCAGGAGATGGGTCGCCAACGTCAACTTGAAGCCGCTGCCGGACGCGGCCTCGAGCTCCTGGCGGATCTCGGGAGTGTACTGGTGGCGGTCGATCTTGTTCGCGTAGCAGTTGCTGTCGAGCTCCGAAAACAGCAGCGAAATACGGGCCTTACGCCCCGCCGTAGTCGAGCCGGCCTTGGCATCGACGACGATACTGCCAGGCTCGGGAAGGCCCGCCTTGGCGAGCGGCTGCAAGGCCAGCAGGACCGTGGTCGCGTAGGCCCCCGGATTGGCCACCAGAAACGCCCCAGCCAGCGCGTTGGGCTCCTGGTGCTCGGTCAGGCCAAAGACCGCCGACTTCGCCGCCTCGGGCCACGTGAACCCGTAGGTCTCCGCATGGGCCCGCGCGTCTTTCAGCGCATGTGCCCCGGACATGTCCATGACGCGGACCTTCGCTTCGATGAGCTTGCCACCGAGGTCGGCACAGACCTCCGGCTCGGTCGCGAGGAACATGAGCTCGACGCCGTAGTCGCGCGCAGCCGACACGAGGTCGTCATAACCCACGGCCTGCGCGCTGCCGTCGCGCACGAAGTCCCGGTCGAGGTCGCGCAGCCGGTGGCCAGCCATGACGTCCGACGCGATCATCGCGACCCTGAATTGCGGGTGACGCGCGATGAGACGTGCGGTCTCGAAGCCCTTGTACCCGCGGACGCCGGCGACGCCGACCTTGATGATGCCCTCTTGCGACACGTCTCCTCCTGAGCACGCCGAGTCGGCAGACTTACCACGTTGCGCACACATTTCCAGTGTGGCAGGTGGACCCGCATGAAGGTCGTCGACGTGGCGGAGTTCTATGCGGTCCGCGGTGGTGGGGTGAAGACCTACATCCACCAGAAGCTCGAGGCCGGCGCACGCCTGGGACACGAGGTGGTCGTCATCGCCCCCGGGCCGGACGACGGCGAAGAGGAGTGCCGCGGCGGCCGTATCGTCTGGGTCAAGGGCCCACCGATGCCGCTCGACCCTCGTTATTACGTGCTCTGGAACGAGAAGGCCGTCCATCGTGCACTCGACCACGAGCGTCCCGACGTGGTCGAAGGCAGCTCCCCCTGGAGCGGCGGCTGGTTCGCGGCACGCTGGCGGGGCAAGGCCAAGAAAGCCTTTATCTTTCATCAGGATCCCGTGGCCGTCTACCCGCAGACGTTGCTCGGTGGGGCGCTCGGCAAAGACCGCGTGGATCGGCTGTTCTCTCCTTATTGGAGCTACCTTCGGACGCTCTCGCGCCGCTTCGACCACACCGTCGTGGCCGGCCAGTGGCTCGCCGAAAAGCTCACGCGGTTTGGCCTCGACAACGCGGTCGCGGTCCCGTTCGGCATCGACAAGGCCCGGTTCTCACCCTCGCTGGCCGAGCCTGCGCTGAGGCGCCGCTGGCTCGCCGAATGTGGTGTGCCAGAAAGTGCTGCCGACAACGCGACGCTCTGGGTCGCCATCTCGCGCCACCACCCCGAGAAGCGCCTCTTCACGCTGCTCGACGCCTTCGCCATCGCCTCCAAATCGATGTCACGCCCGATGGGGCTCGTCATCTTTGGCGATGGGCCGTTACGCTCGCTGGTCGTCCGCCGCGCCAAGACCATCCCCGGCGTGCATGTCGCAGGCTTCACCGAGGACCGCACGCTGCTGGCGCGGTCACTTGCCTCGGCCGACGGGTTCCTGCACGGCAGCTCGGCCGAGACGTACGGGCTCGTCGTCGCCGAGGCCATCTGCTCGGGCCTCCCGCTCGTGGTGCCCGACCAGGGCGGAGCGGCCGACCTGGCCGACGATGGCTTCGCCGAGCTCTATCCAGCTGGCGACGCCGTCGCGTGCGCCCAGGCCATGCTCCGGCTGGCGGCACGCCCAGCGGCACTGCTGAAGCAGGCCGCCCTGCAGACGGCACAAAGTCGGGTCGGCACGATGGCCGACCACTTCGAACAACTCTTCGACCTCTACGCGCGCTGAGACTCCCAGCGCGCCCTGATGGCGATGGCAGCCATCGAGGTCGCCGAAGGTCCAGTTCCGAAGGGCAGCCCTGGTGGACTGCCCAGGCCATCATCTCAGAACAGCTCTTTGAGGCTCGCTGCGAAGGCCTTGGCCGACGTCGGGTCGAGTGCGAGCGCAATCGTCAGCTCGGCGCCGGCCGTCCTGGTCGACACCTTCTTGAGAGCATCCTCGAGACCGACTTCCTTGAGCTCGGGGTCACCCGCGAGCTTCTTGACCTCGGCCTCGACCGCCTTGGCGACCTCGCCGGCTTTGGCGGCGCTCGGGAAGACCCCGATGAGCGACAGCCCGAAGCCACTCGAGAAGTCGAGCGTCATCGCGGCTTCTTTCACGTCCTGGACCGGCCCGAAGCTCTTACCGAGGAACTTCTTCAGGATGCTCGAGCTCGCGATGATGCCGAACCCATGCTTGCTGCCCTTCACCCGGGCGAGCAGGCCCGCGATGCGGGCTGACTTCACGCTCGACTTCGCCTGGCGAGCGGCGAGCGCGTCGGGAAAGTAGCTCTTGGTGCCAAAGACGAGGAAGCTCTTGTCGAACATCACGAACGAGCCGCTGCCGAGCTGGAGATAGGGGCCGATAGGCGAGGTCTTCTCGGTGAGCGGGCGCTTGTCCTTCTTCTCGTAGAAGGCACGAATCTTGGCCTGGTCGAAGGTCCCTTCGAGGATGATGACCGACTCTGTGGACTTCTTCAGTGCCTCTTCCGGACCGGCGAAGACGACGCTCTTGACCTGGGTCATGACGTCGATGCCATCGCGCTTCATCTGAGCGATGTCCCGGCCGTAGCCGGTCAGATCGATGAGCTGCTTCTGCATGTCCTTGAAGAAGTCGGCCTTACGCGCGCCTTCGAGGTCGAAGGCGACAAGGGTCGTAGCGTCGGAGGGCACCCACTGCAGGGCGCCGTCGAGGTCGCGGGCTTGAGCCGTCGTGGTCAGCGCGCTCGCAGTCAAGAGCAGGCTGAAGGCACCGGTCAGAAGCAGGCTTTGGGGCTGGGTCATCGGGAGGGCTCCATGGGGCGAGTTGACTCGAGCGTTCGGGCTAGATGGGCACCGGTGCTCGAGGCTTCAATGGTCGAGGTGTCGAATGCGTCCCCACTCGAACGGAGCCACCGACGCCAACACAGGGCCGACCATTCAACACGACTCGTAACCCAGTGTTCCCCAGAACCCTTTCACATCCCCTTCACGGCGGCCACCAGCGCCTCGGTCGACTTCTTCGCGTCGCCGTAGAGCATGCGGGTGTTTTCACGAAGGAACAACGGGTTCTCGATCCCTGCGTAGCCGGCGCCCTTGCCACGCTTCATCACGACGACGGTCTTGGCTTTCCAGACCTCGAGGACGGGCATGCCGGCGATGGGCGAGCTCGGGTCTTCGAGAGCGGCCGGGTTCACGATGTCGTTGGCGCCGATGACAAGGACGAGGTCAGTGTCGTCGAGGTCGTGGTTGATGCCTTCCATCTCGTAGACGATGTCGTAGGGGATGTCGGCCTCGGCGAGCAGCACGTTCATGTGGCCTGGCAGGCGGCCCGCGACCGGATGGATCGCGAAGCGCACGTCGACCTCACGGTCGCGCAGCAGCTCTTCGAGCTCGCGCACGGCGTGCTGGGCTCGTGAGACGGCCATGCCATAACCGGGCACGATAACAACGGTCTTGGCTTCGGCGATGAGGGCACCAACGGCCGCTGCGTCGATCTCGACCATGTCCCCGACGAGGGCGGCCGAAGGTTTACTCGTAGCACCGCTGGCCGTGCCGAAGCCGCCGAACAATACGTTGAAAATCGAACGATTCATGGCCCGGCACATGATGATCGACAGGATGGCGCCCGAGCTTCCGACGAGCGCGCCGGTCACGATGAGGAGATCGTTGCCGAGCATGAAGCCCGCAGCAGAGGCGGTCCAACCGGAGTAGCTGTTCAAGAGCGAGACGACGACCGGCATGTCCGCGCCGCCGATGGCCATGACGAGGTGGATACCGAGGAGGCCTGCGAGGATGGCCATGCCGCCGAGCCACAGGACGCCGCCGGGCACATCGACCTGGCCGTACGGGAAGCCCATGGCGAAGCACCCGATGAGCAATACGAGATTGAGCTGGTGGCGCCCGGGCAGGAGCAGGGGCGCGCCGCTGACGGTGCCCTTGAGCTTGAGGTAGGCCACGACCGAGCCCGTGAAGGTGATGGTGCCGATCATGACGTCGGCGAAGATCTCGCCGAGCAGGATGGGGCTCACGACCGCGACGTCCATCCCGAGGGGGCCGATGTCGCCCCCGTGGTGGCCCTTGCCGATCCCGAGGTAGCTCGCGAAGCCGACGAGCACGGCCGCGGCCCCGACGAACGAGTGCAGCAGCGCCACCAGCTCGGGCATGGCCGTCATGGCGACACGATGCGCAAAGTAGAAGCCCACGGCAGCCCCGACCAGCAGCGCCGGAATGGCCGTCGAGAAGTCCTGCATGCGGCTCTCGGTCAGGGTCGCCACGATGGCGATGAGCATGCCCAGCGCACCCAGCGTGTTGCCGCGACGGGCCGTCTCTTGAGACGACAAGCTGCGAAGGCTCAGGATGAAGAGCACACTCGCGATGAGGTGCGCCAATAGCGTTGCGACGCGCTCCATCTCAGGCCCTCACTTCCTGAACATCTTGAGCATACGTCGGGTCACCCAGAAGCCGCCGGCCACGTTGATCATCGCGAGCAGAACAGCGAGCGAGCCTAGCAGGACACGCGCGTCGAACGGGCCGTCATGGCCGCTTTCGAGGAGGCCTCCGACGAGGATGATGCCCGAGATGGCGTTGGTCACCGACATGAGCGGTGTGTGCAGCGCGGGCGAGACGTTCCAGATGACCTGCCAGCCAACGAAGCAGGCCAGGACGAAGACCGCGAGCTGGTCGACGAAGCGTTGGACCTCCGCGTCGATCGGCGAGTCGACAACAGACGACGTCGCGTAGCGCAGGTAGAACCAGCCCAGCACGAGCAGGAGACCAAGGCCGGCGAAGACGAAGTGCCGGGCCGAGCGTTGGGGCGCGTGGGCCAGCGCGCCGAGAGCAGGGTGCGCCGGGACATGTTTCTTGGCCGAGACCGAGCCCGGGCGGCGGGTGGTATGGGTGTTCGCAGGAACCGGCGCGGATGCGGCGGCGGCCGGCGACGAGGTGCTGGTCGCGGGAGGCTGAGCCGCGGCTGAGGGCGCTGCCGTTGCCCGCGGCGGAGGTGGCGCGCCATCGAGCAGGACCACCATCGGCCCCACGATGTCGTTGGTCAGCTTGACCTGCGGCGGCACGCCGAGCTCGGCCACGAGGTTCAGGATGTTCTTCGCGTACAGCTCGCTCGCGGTCCGGGCGACACGCGACGCGAGGTCCGTCGGTCCAGCGACCGTGACCGTTCCACCGGCGACCGGATGCTGAACCAGCGTATCGGCCTGCGTGAGCTCGCAATTGCCACCTGCGATGGCCGCGAGATCCATGACGACAGCGCCCGGGCGCATGGCCTCGACGTGAGCCTTCGTCCAGAGAATCGGCGAGCGTGCACCGGGCACGAGGGCGGTCGTGATGACGACGTCGACCTCTTTGGCCTGCGCCAGGAAGAGCGCCATCTCGGCCGCGATGAACTCGGGGCTCATGACCTTTGCGTAGCCGCCCTGCCCTTCGCCCGACTCGGAAAAATCGAGCTCGAGGAAGTCCGCGCCGAGGCTCTTCACGTCGTCTTTGGCCGCGAGCCGCGTGTCGAAGGCGCGCACCATCGCGCCGAGCGACTTGGCGGTGCCGATGGCCGCGAGCCCGGCGACACCAGCGCCGATGATGAGGACCTTGGCCGGCATGACCTTGCCCGCCGCGGAGAACACCGCCCCGAGCGGCCGCTCGAGCAGCGCCGCCGCCTCGAGGACCGCGCGCTGCCCGACGAGCGCCGCTTGTGAGCTCAGCGCGTCGGACTTCTGCGCGATGGTCGAGCGCGGCACCCGATCCATGGCGATGGCGGTCACCTTCTGGCGCGCCAGCAGCTCAACGAGGTCGGGGTTGCGGGCAGGCCAGAGATGCGACACGAGCGTCGCTCGTTCGGACAGCTGGCTTATCTCATCGGAGGTCGGCGCTTCGACCTTCAAGACCAGCGCCGCTGACCATGCATCCTGAGCGGCCCCGACAGTCGCCCCCGCCGCGCGATAGGCCTCGTCGTCATGGCCGGAAGCGAGACCCGCCCCGACCTCGACCGTAACGGCCAGCCCCTTGCCGACCAGCTCACGCGTGGCTTCGGGGGTCAACGCCACCCGCCGTTCGCGGGGCCGACTCTCTCTGGGGACACCGACTGTCATCGTCGCGACACCTAGCACGCCACCGCACACCGCGCGACGGTTCACATCGCGGTTCGTCGCAAATAAATCCCGGGATATCCTAGGCTTTGGGCGAAATCGCCCGATGCTCAACTTCAGCGCAGCTTGTCGACCTGCGACAGGTCACGCGCCATGTTCTTCTGGTGTGCCTCGACCGTGCCACCGCCGATCTCGATGAGCTTGGCGTCGCGCCAGAGCCGCTCGACGCGGTACTCGCCGACGTAGCCGTAGCCGCCCAGGACCTGAATCGCGCGGTCGGCGACATTCTTCGCCATCGTTCCGCAATAGAGTTTTACGCCGTCCGAGTCGACGCGATTGCCGGCCGACCCGAGGTCGAGCCGGGCCGCCGTCGCATAGACATACGCGCGCCCCGCCATGTACTCGGCGTAGCTGTCCGCGATGTAGCGCTGGATCTGGCCGAAGTTGTTGAGCGGACGGCCGAAAGCCTTCCGGTCGCGGGCGTAGCTGTTCATGATCTCGATCGACCGGCGCGCGATGCCGAGCGACATCGCCGCGAGAGCCAGCCGCTCGAGTTCAAGGTTGCGCATCATGTGGATGACCGCGTCACCCTCGTGGCCGACGAGGTTGGCCACCGGCACGCGGCACTCGGCGAAGACCAGCTCCGCCGTGGGGGAAGCCCGCATGCCGAGCTTGTCGGAGATCTTCTGGCCAAGTGAGAACCCGGGCATGCCCTTCTCGACGAGGAAGAGCGAGAGCCCCTTGGGGCCGTCAGCCGTGCGCGCATACACAAGGAAGGCGTCGCCGAGCTCGGTCTTCGAGATGCAACCGTTGGTGATCCACATCTTGGCGCCGTCGAGCACATAAGCGTCGCCGTCTTTACGAGCGCGCGTCTGCATGCCGAGCACGTCCGTGCCAGCATTGGGCTCCGACATGGCCATGCCACAGATGAGCTTGCCCGAGCAGGCCCCGGGCAGGAACCGCGCGCACTGGGCTTCGCTGCCGTTCTGAGCGAGGTTGTTCGCGAACAGCATCGCGTGTGCGAGATAGGCGAGCGTGAAGCCGGGGTCGACGGCCGCGAGCTCCTCGTGGGCGATGACCGCTGCAGCCGCGTCGAGCCCCGAACCGCCGAAGCGCTCGGGGACGGTCACGCCGAGCAGACCGAGGTCGCCCAGCTTGCGGAACAGCGGGATATTGAAGGTTTCGTTGCGATCATGCTCGGCCGCCTGCGGCTCGACCTCGCGCTCGGCGAAGGCGCGCACCATCTCGCGCAGGGCCAGGTGATCAGGGCTCGGATTGTAGAGGTCGGTCGCCATGGGTCGTTCTTCGCCCGGCCGCTTCAAACAACCGCCAAGGGCATCCCCTCTGTCCGGTTCGACACGAGCGTGGGGACGTTAGGACAGGTCGGCGCCCGGGTGCAACGACAACGGTCTGCTTGACCCTTGAAGCTCGGCGGGACATGCTGACGCCACCTGCCCCGAGCCCTATCCGTCATCGAGGTCGATATGCGATTCGAGAACCAACCCAGCCCGACGCGCACCGCGTTCCTCCGGTCGCGCCCGTCACCGAGCCTCGGCCTCGCCCTCGCCCCCAAGTCCTTGAGCGGCCTCGTCGCATTCGCCGCCATCGTCCTGACGGGCTGCCCCGCCGATGACATACAGCAGGGTGATACCACTCAGGCGGACACGGCCGACACGCTGCGGCAAGACCTGTCGCCCACACCGGGCGAGCTCGGCGACCCCTGTCGCGACGGCACCGACTGCGCCTCCAGCCTCTGCGCACCGGTCTCGGGCTCGGGGTCCATCTGCACCCAGACCTGCGAGTCGTCCTGTCCGGCAGGCTACCAGTGCGTCACCACCGACGGGGTCTCGGTCTGCGCCGACGCCCGGGTCGCCAACTGCCAGCCATGCGACGCTGACGCCGACTGCAACCGCGCCGGCCTGACGGGCAACACGTGTCGCGCCTACGGCACCGACGGAAGCTTCTGCGCGTCGGCCTGTACGGGCGACGAGCAGTGCCCCTCGGGCTACAGCTGTGACGCGGGGAGCTGCCGCTTCGACGAAGGTGTCTGCGCCTGCAACGCGGTGGGTATCGCCATCGGCGCCGAGACCACGTGCGCCAACACCAACACCTTTGGCACCTGCGAAGGCAGCCGGGGATGCGGGGCGGGCGGGCTCACGCGCTGCATGGCGGACACCCCCGCGGCCGAGACCTGCGACGGGCGCGACAACGACTGCGACGGTGACACGGACGAGGCGCTCGCGGCGGCGACCTGCGACCTCATCAACGAGTTCGGGACCTGCGTCGGCACGGTCGAATGCACGGCCGGTCGCCCCATCTGCGTGGGTCGGGCCCCTGCCGCCGAGGTCTGCAACGGCGCCGACGACAACTGCGATGGCAACACGGACGAGGGTCTGGCCGACCAGGACGAGGACGGCAAGGCCGACTGCATCGACGACGACATCGACGGCGACGGGTCGCTCAACCCCGACGATTGCGCCCCGCTCAACCCGGCCATCTTCCCGGGCCAGACCGAGAAGTGTAACGGCATCGACGACAACTGCAACCGCGAGGTCGACGAGGGCGCGGCGGTGACGGCCGAGTGTGGTTGTTACGTGTGTGGTGGTCTCGCCGGCTGCCGCACGAGCTGCGAGGACAACACCGATGTCACAACCGGATTCGTTTGCGATTCGGAAGACTTCGACAATGACGAGAACACGACCGAGTGCCTGCCATCGGTCTGCGGCAACGGCACCCCCGAGGCCGGCGAAGTGTGTGACGACGGCTTGAACGTCGGCGCCTACGGCGGCTGCCTCCGCTGCGAGCAGCTCGGCCCGCGCTGCGGCGACAGCGTGCGCCAGTTCGAGTTCGAGCAGTGCGACGACGGCGTGCTCAACGGCACACCCAACCGCTGCAACGCGACATGCACCGGCATCACGCCGCCCGACTGCGGCAACGGCACCATCGAGTCGGGCGAGACGTGTGACAACGGGGAGGGCAACTCCAACAACCCCAACGCGCCCTGCCGCACCGACTGCACGCCGAGGCGCTGCGGCGACGGTATCACGGACAACGGCGAGAGCTGCGATGCGGCCGCGGCCAACGGCACGACGACCTGTGGGTGCACGGCGTCCTGCGGCTTCCCCGGGGGCACCGTGCAGTGCCGCGGGTCGGCAGGCCAGTGCGACTCGGCCGAGTTCTGCAATGGTGCGGGCGCCTGCCCCGGCGACACCAAGCTCAACGGGAACACCTGCCGCGAGTCGGCGGGGAGCTGCGACCTGGCCGAGATCTGCAACGGCGTCTCGAACACCTGCCCCGCCGACGCCAAGGTGTTGGCCGGGACGACCTGCCGCGAGTCGGCCGGTATCTGCGACGTGGTCGAGGTTTGTAATGGCACGGCCAATACCTGCCCGCAGAACCTCTTCGCCGGGTCCGAGCGGGTGTGCCGCTCGGCCACGGACCTGTGCGACGCTGTCGAGACCTGCGGCGGCTCATCGGCCGCCTGCGGTGCCGACCTGGCGGTGTCCGCCGGCACGACGTGCCGCGCTGGCGACGGGACATGTGACCCGCTCGAAGCCTGCAACGGTCAGTCGATGGCCTGCCCCGTCAACGCCTTCACCGAGCGTGGTGTGGACTGCTCGGAAGACGCCGACTGCACCGACGGCCGCTGCGCTTGCGACGGTGTCGGTATGTGCCTACCCGCCTGCGGCAACGGCGAGCTCGACGAGGGCGAGGCGTGCGACGACGGAACGCTCAACGGACAACGCGACCGCTGCACTTCGGACTGCCAGGCGGTCTGCGGCGGCGAGCCCGCTTGGGTGACACCGGTCGGCGGCGCCGGCCGAGACGAAGCGACTGACATCGTCACCGATGACGACGGGGCCGGCTTCGTGGTCGGCACCTACGGACCTGGCGAAGGTTTCCAAGGCTTCGGCATCCCGATCGGTGGCCCTCCGGCCTTCTTTGGCGACTTCGAGCTGGCGAATCGTGGGCAGGACGACGGCTTCGTCCTGGGCTACAACCCCGACGGCACGGTCCGGTGGGCGAGCTGCATCAGCGGCTTCGACGACGAGGAGGCCAATGCGGTTGCGGCCGACCGCGACGGCGTCTTCGTCGTCGGTTCGTTCCGCTACGACGCGACTCTGGCTTGCTGCGACGCCGACAGTATCCCTCGGGCTCCGGGTCTGGGCCCTGACGGCTGCGGCTACGTCAGCTCCACCTTCTTCGATCAGAGCGGCAGCCCCGACGTCTACGTCGCGCGCTGGAGCCGCGACGGCGAGTTCGAGTGGGTGGTCGGCGGCGGCAAGGAGGGGGCGTGGGACTCGGCCAACGACGTGGCGACCGACCCGGTCGGTTGGGCCTACATCGTCGGCGGCTTCGAGTCGTCCTTCAGCAGCAACAACAACACGTCGATGTTCGGCAACCTCGCGTTCCAGGTCGAAGGCGGCAGCGACGGCTACGTGGCCGGCTTCAACCGTCTCGGCGTCGGCGACCTCGCCGTCACCATCGGTGGCAGCGGCTACGAGGAAGCGCTCTCGGTGGCGCTCGACGGCGACGACGGCATCTACACGATCGTCCAGTTCGACTCGGCGTTCAACTACGGCGACGCGCTCATCGAGCCGGTCGCCAACCCCGAGGGCGACATGGTCCTCCTCGCCCTAGACCGGACCGGCGCCTACCGCTGGCACCGGGTCCTGGGCGAAGCGTTGAATCTCGAGTTCGACTTCCTCGACAATGCCTCGGTCGAGTTCGGCTGCCGGCTCGCGGCGACCGCCGACAAGACCTGCGGCCTACACGTCTTCGCTGACGCCTACACGAGGGCCTGGGTCGCTCGCTTCGACCTCGAGGGCAACCTCGACTGGTCGACCACCATCGAAGCCGACGGCGAGCTCTATGCGGGCGGCCTGGCGGTGGAGCGCAACGGGCGCACGACGATCAGCGGCTCTTTCTCCGGGCTCGCGACCTTCGGTGACGACACACTCGAAGCCAACTCCGGCGGCGGCGGCGGCGACCCCTTGCCGACGAGCCCGGGCTTCGAAGGTCAGGGCGACATCTACGTGGCCCGTCTGACAGCCGATGGCGAGTGGCTCTGGGCGAAGTCGTTCGGTGCGGGCGGTCGGGACTGGGGCGACGGTGTCGGCCTCGACGACCGTGGCGCGGTCCACGTGGCTGGCGCATTCTCCGAAGAGGTCGGCTTTGGCGACCTGCCGCCGGTGAAGGCCACCGGCTTCGAGCCCGGGTTCTTCTTCTCGGCCTCGGACGGGTTCTTCGGCAAGCTCGTCGTCCCCGACGACATCTGCTTCGCCTGCGGCAACGGTGCGGTCGACCCGGGCGAGTCCTGCGACGAAGTGGACGTGAGCTCGTGTGGCGGGACCTGCAACGCGACCTGCGACGGGGCGGCCAACGGCTGCGGCGACGGCCTCGTGCAGTGCGGCGAGGACCACGACTTCGGCGGCGGCACACCCGACGCCGACCTCTGCGCATTCGTGGCCGGTCAGGCCTGGTGCTTCGAGGTCGCTGCGGTCGACCCGGTGACCAACAACAACTTCACGCTCGACCCGGTCCTCCCCGGCGAGAAGGCCCGCTACGGCAGCGGTGTGCTGCGTGAGAACTGGAATCAGCCGAGCATCCAGAACCCGGGCCCGTTCGACGGCCTGCAGGGCAACCCGAACCAGCTCGCCGTGTGCCCAACGCTGCAGGTCGGCCAGGTCATCAACCACAAAGCCATTTCGGCCAAGCAGTGGGGCGGTGACGTCGTGACCGCGACGGGCACCACCGAGGGCGCACGCCTCTACTGCGATGGTGACCCCGGCACCCCGCCCTCGAGCATCGCGCCTGCCAACTTCGCGGCCGGCCGCAACACGCTCGCGGCGGCAATCGAGTGCGGCGATTTCTACGAGTTCGTGTCCAGCACGGGCATCGACGTCGCGTTCGAGTTCGACAACCGCTCGGCGGTCCAGGGGCCGACCAACTACGCGCTCTACGTGAGCATCTCGGGCGAGGACGGGACCTGGGGCTACGCCGGCCGCGCCGCGACCTTCCAGGCCGGCGACTTCGGCAGCACCTTCATTCCCCCCATCACGAGCTTCGACCTGTCGACGTTCGTCGCCCCCGAGGGCCCTGTCGCCCTTCGTCCCGAGGTCCACTTCCGGCTCTACGCCTGGGGCGCCACCTCGGTCGGTGACCCCTGGACCCTCGACAACGTGCGGGTCGGCGAGCCGCTGCGCGACGAACCGTTCCGCACCCTCTTCTGCTTCGAGGAGACCGAGGACGCTTCGTTCACGACGACCCCCACCGTCGAGCGATGGGACTCGCCGGCGACCTTCAGCTACGGGCCGGGCCTGACCTCACCGACCACGGTGCTCGGGCCGACGACGACCTTTGCAGGCTGCCCCACCACGGCGAGCACGCAGCGCGCTCCAAGCGCTCCCGGCTGGCCGTTGTCGACCACGTTCGACCCGGGCTCGACCGCGTACTACGCGTTCGACCTGGTCGTCCCGGCCGGGGCCTACCAGGTCGGCTTCACCCTGCGCCGCAGCGGTACGGGCCCCGTGTCGTTCGCGGTCGTGAGCGACGAGCTCGGCGTCATCGAGGCCGGGCGCGCGACCCCGACGGATGCCGCGACGTGGACGCACTACACCTACCCGCTCACGTCGGTCGACGCCGGGCCCCTCACCTTCCGCGTCTACGGCTTCGGAGCCGGCGCGACGGGGGGCACCTTCGCCATCGACAACTTCGAGCTCGCCCCCCTGCCCTGAGCCCGAGCCTGCTCCAAGCGCGCTCGCGCTTTACACGACTTTACAGCGTCGCGAGATGCGCTTGACAGGCGGGCTTGCTCGTTCTACTCGCCGTTATTCGTCGGGCCGTTGACCGGCCAGGGAGCGAGCGATGCGGATGGGACTCCGGAACTTGGCTTTGGTAGCGGCACTCCCGCTCGTCTTCACGGTGGGTTCGGCGCGCGCCGAAGGTGACGAGCTCGACAAGCTCCTCGACCAGGAAGGCAAGGCGGGCAACCTCGGCGGCTGGGCCGACAAGCTGGCGGAGCGCCGCCCGACCTTCCCGTACTTCGAACACTCGGGCTATTTCCGCTTTCGCGCGGACTTCTTCCACAACGGCCACCTGTCGACCGTGATCCCCGGCGACTCGCGCTCGGGCACCTCCGGCATGCCGGCGCCGCTGTCCGAAAACGCCATCAACAACGAAGACGAGAGCATCTCGCGCCTCGTCGGCACCGAAGACGCCAAGGTGCTCGCGACCGCGAACATCCGCCTGCGCTACTCGCCGACGCTGCACATCTCGGAGTCGTTGCGGGTCAAGGCGACCTTCGACATCCTCGACAACCTGGTGCTCGGCTCGACGCCCGACTTCGCGAGCAACCTGTCGCGCCCCGACGTGCCGCTCTCGGCCTTCGCCTCCAGCGCCGCCCCGCCGAGCGACGGGCGCAACGGGTTCTCCGACTCCATCCGCGTCAAAGAGGCCTACGGCGAGTTCCAGCCCGCCTTCCTCTTGCGCCTCGGTCGCCAGTCCTCGAACTGGGGTCTCGGCATCCTCGCCAACAGCAACTCGAAGCACGGCTCGGTCGACTACGACGACGACTTCGGCGACTACACCGACCGCGCGTTGCTCCTCTTCAAGGTCTTCGACATCTACGTCGCCGCCGCCTGGGACTACGTCTACTCGGGCGCCATCTCGGACGACCCGGCCCAGGCTTTTGGCCAGCCCAAGGACCTCGGCACGGCCGACGACGTGAACCAGTACGTGTTGTCGTTCTTCCAGCGCCCCCTGTCCGAGATGGAGCAGGCCAAGCGCCGCGTCGACGTCTACGAGCGCTTCAAGCCCGCCTTCGACTGGGGCGTCTACGCGGTCTACCGCAACCAGGAGTTCGACCTCGACAACACGAGCCTCGAGACCTGGCGCAACCTCGGCGGCAACCGCGCCTATGACCAGCTCGGCCTCGTCCCACGCGGCGCCTGGGCCCTCATCCCCGACCTCTGGATGCGCTATGAGCAGCGCTTCGACTTCTTCTCGGGCCTGCGCATCGAGCTCGAAGTCGCCGCGGTCTTCGGCGGCATCGACGACGTGGCGAACGAGATCGGCGGGGCCGCTTCCAGCCGTGACCTCGAGCAGATCGGCGCTGCGCTCGAGATCCAGTACGACACGAACCAGCTCTCCATCGGGCTCGACACGGGCTTTGCAACGGGCGACTCGGCCGAGGGCTTCGGCATCCTCGACCGCAACACCCTGTCCGAGCAGGACGGCTCGCCCAACGCCAAGGTGACGGGCTTCAAGTTCGACCGCGACTACCAGGTCGACCTGCTCCTCTTCCGCGAGGTCATCGGCTCGGTCACCAACGCCATCTACATCAAGCCGTGGGTGTCCTACGACCTCTTCGACTCGCCCGAGGACAAGCTCGGTATCCGGCTCGACCTGCTCTACGCCCAGGCGCTGGTGCCCGAGGCGACGCCCGGCAACGAGGCCTTCCTCGGCTTCGAGACCGACCTGCGCCTCTTCTTCCACAACAAGGCGGGCTTCATGCTCGACGTGGAAGCCGGCCTGCTCCTGCCCGGCGGGGCGTTCAATTACCGCCCGGTCGACGGCAATGACCGCGACGCCGAGCTCGCGTTCACCCTGCAGAGCCGCTTCACGGTCAAGTACTGAGCCGACGGGGCGAGCGAGGCGGGCCGCCCCCTCCGCACGCCCTCACAGCCCGAGGCCCCCGCCTCAAGGACGCCCGATGACCACCAAAGCCTGGGGCGGACGCTTCACGGAGTCCACCGCCGCCATCGTCGAAGCGATGAACGCCTCGGTCGGCTTCGACCAGCTCCTGGCCTTCGAGGACATCGCTGGTTCCATCGCGCACTCGCGGATGCTGGCGACGGTCGGCATCATCTCGGCCGACGACCAGCGCCTCATCGAGGACGGGCTGACCGCCATCGCGGCCCAGATCCGCGAGGGCAAGTTCACCTGGACGGTCGCTCGTGAAGACGTCCACATGAACGTCGAGGGCGCGCTCGCCGACCTCATCGGCCCGGCCGCCGGCCGCCTCCACACGGGGCGCAGCCGCAACGACCAGGTTGCGCTCGACCTGCGTCTGTGGCTCCGAAAGGAGCTGACCGCGCTCGGCCACGACCTGGGCGTCGCCATCACACGCCTGCTCGACCTGGCCGACCAGCACGCCGACCTGCCGATGCCCGGCTATACGCACCTTCAGCGGGCGCAGCCCATCACGTTCGGCCACCACCTCTCGGCCTGGGCGATGATGCTCTCGCGTGACCTCGACCGCCTCATGGACGCCCGCCGGCGCGTCGCGGTGTCGCCGCTGGGCTCCGGCGCTCTCGCCGGCACGCCTCTTCCCATCGACCGCTACGTCGTCGCGGCCGAGCTCGAGCTGCCCAACATCACACTCAACTCGCTCGACGGCGTGGCCGACCGCGACGGCGCGCTCGAGTCGCTGTCGGTCCTGTCGATCTGTATGATCCACCTGTCGCGCATCGCCGAAGAGCTCGTCTTGTGGGCCTCGCAGGAGTTCGCCTTCATCGAGCTCTCCGACGCCTTCTGCACCGGCAGCTCGCTCATGCCGCAGAAGAAGAACCCTGACATCCCGGAGCTGTTGCGCGGCAAGGCTGGTCGTGTGGTCGGCGCCCAGGTGGCGCTCCTCATGCTCATGAAGGGCCTCCCGCTCGCCTACAACAAGGACATGCAGGAGGACAAAGAGCCGCTCTTCGACGCCATGAAGACCACACGCCAATGTGTGGCCATCCTGCCCGACCTGTTCTCGGCGATGAAGGTCCGCCCCGACCGCCTGACCGCCGCGATGCAGGACGGCTACCTGCTGGCGACCGACCTGGCCGATTTCCTCGTCGACGTCGGTGTCCCCTTCCGCGAGGCCCATCACATCGTCGGCGCCGTGGTCGGCCACTGCGTCGCGAGCGGCAAACGACTCGAGGACCTGTCCGTCGACGAGTATCGCTCGATTTCCAAACATTTTGATGATCGAGTCATCGCCGTGTTGGACGCGAAGCGCTCTCTATCCCGCCGCTCGTTGCCGGGCGGCCCTGCCCCCGAGGCCGTGCGCCGCTCGATCGTCGAGGCACGCTCGCGGCTGGACGAGCTCGCGCGCAGCCTCGTGTCGGGCGGTCCATCGGCCATCGAGAAGGCGCTCGTCGCGGGCACGCCCCTGCCTGCGCCGCTGAACAAGCCGACCTCGCAGACCTCCAACCTCTAGGCAGGTCCAGGCATGAACCACTTCGAGCGAGACCCCACGACCGGCGAGCTCTGGTGCGAAGGTGTGCCGCTCGCGACCATCGCGCAGGAGGTCGGCACCCCGACCTACGTCTACTCGAAGGCCACCATCACGCGCCACATCGACGTCTGGCAGGCCGCCTGGGCCGACAACGCCGACGCTTCATCGGTCTCCCACCGCATGTGTTTCGCGCTCAAGAGCTGCTCGAATATCTCGATTCTCGAGCTATTCTCCGCGCGCGGCGCCGGCTTCGACATCGTCTCGGCGGGCGAGCTCCATCGCGCTCTGCTCGCAGGTGGTGACCCTGCGCGTATCGTCTTCTCCGGCGTCGGCAAGACGTCGGCCGAGCTCGACTTCGCACTCCGCTGTGACATCGGCTGCTTCAACGTCGAGAGCCTGGCCGAGCTCGACATGTTGTCGGCCCGCGCCGTGACCATGAACCGCCGCGCCCGCATCTCGTTGCGGGTCAACCCCGACGTCGACCCGAAGACCCACCCCTACATCTCGACCGGCCTGCAACGCGCCAAGTTCGGGATCGCCTGGGGCATGGCCCTTTCCGCCTACGAACACGCAAGAACACTGCCCCACCTCGACATCGTCGGCGTCGATTGCCACATCGGCTCGCAGCTCGAGTCGTCGGCTCCCTTCGTCGAGGCCCTCGACAAGCTGCTGGACCTGGTCGGAGACCTCCGTTCGCGCGGCTTTGCCATCCACCACGTCGACATCGGCGGCGGGCTCGGCATCGTCTATCGCGACGAGTCACCGCCCACACCGACCGACTACGTGCGCGCCGTCAAAGACCGCCTCGTCGCCCGCGCCATGACCGACCTCGAGATCATCACGGAGCCGGGCCGCGTCATCGTCGGCAACGCCGGCCTCCTGCTCACACGTGTGGTCCTTACGAAGGACAACCGCCAGACCCACTTCGTCGTGCTGGACGCGGGCATGAACGACCTCATCCGCCCCGCCCTCTACGAGGCCTGGCACCACATCGAGCCGGTCGCTGCAGCACGGGCCGAGCGCCAGGTCGTCGACGTGGTCGGGCCGGTCTGCGAGACGGGTGACCTCTTCGCCAGCGCCCGTGACCTGCCGGCCCTGGCCGCCGACGAGCTCGTGGCCATCCGCTCGGCCGGGGCCTATGGCATGGTCATGGCCAGCAACTACAACAGCCGGCCGCGCCCCGCCGAGGTCCTCGTCGACGGCGACACCTACAGAGTCATCCGGCGCCGCGAGACGCTGGACGACCTCGTCGCCCACGAGCTGAACCTCGGCTGATGGTCACCCGACGGAATGTCGGGAACCTATTTGCGCTTCCGATGTCCTGGTCACGCCGCGCTGCCTGGAGACCTCTCATGCTGACCCGCACGCTCACCCTCGCCCTTGTGCTAGTGACCCTTTCGGCGCTGTCGGTCTCGACGGCGTTCGCAGGCCCCGGCGACCTCGGCCTCGAGTTCAAGACCACCGTCCAGGGCAAGAACCAACCAGCCATCGTCGTGAACAACACCCGTGGCCTGAAGAAGCTCGACATCACGCTCACCGACGAGCGCGGCAAGAAGCAGACCCTGCGCGCGGGCCCGATGGGGGCCGGCAGCCGCAAGACCCTGGCGTTCAAGCAGGGCGAAGGCACCTCGAGCTACAAGGCGAACCTGGCGGTCGTCTGGGGCGACGGCGAGGCCGAGACTTTTCAGCTCGATTTTCAAGCGACCCGCGTCGGCCCGCTGAAGCTCGACATCACGCCCGAAGACGTAGACCTCGACGGAAAGACCATCAAGGCGCGCGCCACGAACCCGGCGACCGCCATCGAGCTCGTCATCACCGGTGAGTCGGGCGACATCATCTGGTCGGGCAAAGAGACCTTCGACCCACCGGCAGCCGTTGGCGAGAACCTCGAGATCGCGTGGGAGAGCGCGCCCGAGAAGATCTTGACGATGCAGCTCAAGGTCTACGACGTGGCGGGCTTCTGGGTCGGCCTCAAGATCACCCCCTTCTCCATCGACATCCCTCACGAGACGCTTGTCTTCGACTCCGGCAGCGCGACCGTGCGTGCGGACCAGACCCACAAGCTCGAAGCCACCTGGGGCCTCATCCAGGATGCACTCAACAAACACGGCACGCTGCTCCAGCTGAAGCTCTTCATCGCCGGCTACACCGACACGGTCGGCGACAAGGCGGGAAACCGTGCCCTGTCGAACTCACGCGCCGCCTCCATCGCGGCCTGGTTCCGCAAACGCGGCCTGAAGATCACGATTTATTACACGGGTTATGGCGAGGACGTGCCGGCCGTGAAGACCCCCGACGAGACCGAGGAACAGGCCAACCGCCGCGCCAAGTACGTGTTGTCGAGCCACACCCCGAGCGGCCCCGAGCTTCCGCCCAGCGACTGGAAGCCGCTCTGACGTGCCGATGGGGTTGCAGTAGCACACAGAATGGAGCCCCTTGGGCTGAGTCAGCCATGGTCCCCTCGACCGCGAGCGCGGTTGAAGGGGAGGCGAGCGAAGCGAGCGAGGGGTCTTCCAACTGAGCTGTGAATCTCCCGACGCGTCGCGGCGTCGTTGCCCCGGTCCGCTGAGCCTGGCTTCACGCCGGGTTCGGCGCTAGAGTCCCGCGAAGGACCCGGAGTCACAGCCATGAAGACCCTCTCGAAGACCCTCATCGCCCTGCCGCTGGCCTTTGGCCTGGCAAGCTGTGACCAGCTCTTGAATCAGCTCGGCGGCCCGGGCTCCGAGCTTCCACCTGAGGTCCGGGTCGGGACGCTCCAGCTCCGCCATGGCCCTTCACTCGGCCAGCTCGCCGCCTACTATTGCCCGCGGGTCATCGACGACCCGCTGGTGTCCATCGGTTGTGCCGTGGCACTTGGCTCCCCGCCGCCGCGCTCACAGCTCGCCTTCGAGTTCGGCATCACGCTCAACATCAGCAATCCCAACGACTTTCCGGTCCCCACCGCGGACGTCCTGCTCGCTCTGTCGTTGTTCAACGACAGCCAGGCTGAAGCGCTGGGTGCCATCTGTGTGTCGCTCTGCGGCACCGACAATCCCGACTGCGACGGCACGCCGCGCCCGGGGGCCTGTCAAGTCCAGCAGGACGATATCTTGACCATCGAGGATTTCGTCATGGCCATCCCGGGCCTGATCGCGGACATCGCGAGCGGCCGCGCTCTGGAAGAGCTCAACAACTCGACCGTCCTCGCAGGTGGCGACATCTCGCTCGACCTCGCCTTCGTGCTCGGCATCGACCAGGCGCTGACCGTCTTCGAGAAGACCGCTGTGGCCTATGTCGAGGACGAGCTCGCGGGCCGCAACGGGTCCTTGTCGATCCCAGTCACCGCGCATGGCACGGTCTTCTTCAGGCTGCCCGTCCTGGGTCGGATCGGCGTCGGCTACGGCCCGTTCGGCACCGTCTGGAACGTGCTCTGACCCTCGGCCGGCTACTCGTCGCCGTCCGCTCGTAGGTCGCTCAGAGCCTGGTCGAGACCGACCTCGGTTGGCGAGCGCCAGCGGTCTTTGCGCCGCGCCCTGAGCGCCTCGACGATCTCGGCGAGCCGCGGGTCGCCTTTGCGGCGCGCGTCGTGGCGCATGCCCTTCTCGTTGTTGCAGCCCTTACACGCGAGCGCGAGGTTGACGACGGCGTCGTCGCCGCCGTGGCTCCGGGGCTGGATGTGCTCGATCGTGATGGCGGAATCGAGCGCTCCATCAAGGCCGACGGTGAGGGCCCGCGAACAGAAGATACACTTGCCGACCCACAGGTCCGAGCCGCGCACGTGGCGTTTCGTGAACGTCGAGTCGGTCGCGACGATGGCGAGGGCGAGGCGATGACGCTTGCGGCGCGAGCTCATCGATTCAGCATAGGCGCCGGCTCGTCTCGGAGGAGGCCACGGCGCTGAACGGCCGCAGGTTTGCAAAAACACCGAGCTGCACCATGATGTCCGCATGAGCGACGCCACCCAGATTCCTCCGCTCCCGCCCGCAGCCCTCGAGCTGCACGTCCGCCAGATGGCCGCCATCGCTGAGCTGCTGATGGGTGCAGCCCACGCCGACGGCGCGGTCTCGTGGCCCGAGCGCTCGACCATCGCGCAGGTCCTGACCGACTTCCTCGGCCATCGCGAGCTGCCGACCGAGGTGGACGCCCGCCTCAAGAGCTTCGATCTGGCGCGCTTCGACCTGGAAGCTGCCTGCAAGAGCCTGAGCCTACCGGCCTCGGAAGACCGGGTGGCGCTGCTCGGGCTCCTGTCGCGCGTTGTCGACGCCGACGCGCTGCTCGTCGCCGGCGAAGCCAATTATCTGCGGCGCGTGGCCCTCGCCATCGGCGCGACCAACGCCGAGCTCAACCCGTTCCTGGCCTGCGATACGGGCGACTGACGCACGGCATTGCGGAGGGGTCAGGGCTTTGTCGGCCGCCCCTTCTGGGCGCGTGCGGCCATCTTCGCACGGACCGCTTCCATCCGGGCCCGCCGCTCGTCGGGCTCGTCTGATGCGGGCGGGGGTGCGGGCGTCGACGCGGGCGCGGGCGTTCGCGTGGGCACGGGCGCGGGCGACAGCGTGGGCGTGGGCGTGGGCGTGGGTGTTGGCGTTGGCGCGGGCGCTCGCGTTGGCGCGGGCGTTCGCATGGGCGTCGGCGCGGGCTCTCGCGTGGGCGTGGGCGCGGGCGCTCGCATGGGCGTTGGCGCGGGCGCGGGAGTTCGCATGGGCGTCGGCGCGGGCGTGGGCGTGGGCATACCAACGGCAGGTCGGTCCCGTAGCGCCGCAGCCGGGCGCGCCGGGCCTCCGGAGGATGGCCCAGAGGGCACGGCGGAGGGCGGAGGGGACGACCGATACGGCGCGGGCGCTCGCGTGGGCGCGGGCGTTCGCATGGGCGTCGGCGTGGGCGCGGGCGCTCGCACAGGCGCGGGCGTGGGCTCGTCCTCCTCCCCTTCCTCCCCGTCGTCCCCGTCCTCGTCTTCGTCCAGATCGTCCTCGACATCGTCGCGTTCGATCGGCGGCGCCGCCAACGCCGTCGCCAACGGGCACCCCGGCAGGATCGGCAGCCCCCGACGATACCGCTCGAGCAGCTCTCGCGACTTCGCGGCCAGCTTGCGCCGCACCTCACGCCGCCGCCCGGCCACCCGCTCGATGTGCATCGAGTCATAAGCAGTCGTCTGGTGCCGCATCCACGCGATGACAGCCGCCTGCGCCCGCTCGCTGACATCGATACGCTTGGTCCGCGCCACCGTCCCGCTGCCGACCGGCGTCGCGTGCGCGCTCACCCGCTCCGCGAGCCTCAACCCGAGCTCTGCGTGAACATCCGCAAAGTCCAGGAAGGCCAGCACCTGGCGCGTGAACTCACGCACATAGTCCTCCTGCTCGCGCTCCCGCCGCGCCCGCCCGGTCGCGAGCTTCTGCTCGTATTGCGGCGACGCACGCTCGGCCACCGCCCCTGCTCGCACCCGGTCCACAAGCCTTTCAGGCGCATACAAGCCACGCGAAAACGTCTTGTTGCCCTTCTTCTCCTCGACCACCCAACACGGCCCCTCGGCCTTGATGCGCCGCGTCACCAGTGGGTCCCCGGGCGGCACATGGGTCCACCCCTCGGGCACTTCCATGCGCTGCCCGTCCAGGTCCCTCAGTCCCCCCGCCCTAGAATCGAGCTGCATCACCGTCGTCCGCTTCATCCCCCGCGTTGTCCCCACCTGACTCACGACCGTCAAGCATGTCGCGACCGCCGGACGTCTCCATGCGTTTCGGCACCACATGGAGACGAAAGCGTATGGAGACCGATCGGATCGCTCGCGCACGCTCCGCCCGGCTCCGTCGCGGGCCTGCGACGTGGCGCAAGCAGACGTTTGTACCGAGCCTCATCGGGATGGTTTTCGGCGAGCACTGCGTTGCGCCTGTGCTGCCTTTAAGGGGACCGCTCCCCGTTCCGTGCCCACCTTCGAGAAGGGAAGCGCGTGCGACCCTCTCGATTGACTGCGACCCTCTCTGCTGGAACCCCAGGCGCTTCACCTGGCCCAGGACAACCGATGGCCAACTCCTCCCCACACCTCGGGCTGCTCCTCATCCCTGTGCTCGCGCTCATACCGCTCGGCTGCGCCTCGACCTCCGCGTCCGACGCCTCCCCATTCGTCCGCACCCAACATGCGCTGGTCATCGCGCATCGCGGCGGCGCCATGGAGGCCCCCGAGAATACGCTGGCAGCCGTCGCCCACGCCGCAGAGTCGGGCGCCACCTGGGCGGAGATCGACGTCCACCTCACCTCCGACGGCATCCCCGTGCTGATGCACGACCACACCTTCGACCGCACCACCAGCGGCAAAGGTGCCGTCGCCGACACCTCGCTCGCCGACCTGCGGCTCCTGACGGCCGGCCGCCCACGCTTTCCCCTCGATGCCGTCGCCCGCATCAACGCCGAGAATCAGCTGGTCCCCGAGTTCGGCGACCGCTTCGCTGACGAGCTCATCCCCACCCTCGACGAGGCCCTCGCGACCGCCCGCGTCCACCTCATGATCGAGCTCAAGGCGCCCGTCAAACCCGACGCCCGGCTCGCCCTCGTGCAGGCCGTCATCGCCCGTGTTCGCGCGCATCGCGCCGTGAGTCGCGTCGCCATAGCCAGCTTCGACATGGGGCTACTCGCCCACGCCCGCGAGCTCGCCCCCGAGATCCCCCGCATCGGTCTCGTCGACAACGTCAAGAACCTGGCCCCCATGCTCGAGCTCGAGGTCTCCGTCCTCGCAGCCTGGCATGGTCTCGCCAAGGAAGCCCTGGCACTCCGCGACGCAGCCCGCGCCGGCACGACCGCCGCCAACTCGGCCAACGCTCCGGCCGTCTGGGCCTGGACCATCTTCTCACCTTCCAGGGCCACCGACCTCGACGCGCTCGGCGTCGACGGCATCATCACGGACGCGCCGGGTGCCGTGTCCCGCGCCTTGTCGCAGCCCGCCGCGATTCAGGTCCCGGGCTCGTGAGGCCACTTAATCATCGCGAATGCCGTTGCCAGCGCGAACGCCCCCAACTACTCATACGCCGGCATTCGCCGCAGTTCGAAACGGTCGCGGCCAATCCCAACCATCCCTGCACCCGCGTCGACCCTGGGTCTGCGCTGGCCAAAGACGCCCCACCCGTGCCCTTTCGGTACCCCTTTCCCGGAGCCCCACGCTGATGAAGCCCCTACTCGCTGGCCTCGCCCTCACGCTCACCTTCGGCTCCACCGCGCTCGCGCAGCCGCCCCTGCCCCAGTTGACCCAGTCGAACGACGCGGCCGGCGCGCTGGACATGGAGCTCTTCGCGCTGTGGGAGGTCGCCGCGTGTGGCAAGCCAGTCGAGCCACCCGACGCCAACGCCGGGCTCGAGCGCCTGAAGGACAAGGCCGGCAAGGTCATCGCGGACCACTGCAAACAGCTCGACAAGATCCTCGCGGCCTACACGGCTGACTGGCTCACCCCAGCGCGCCCCTTCTTCAAGACGCTCGTCCCGGCGAACATCCCGAAGACCATCGTCTATCCGTTTGCCGGTGGCGACCTCATGACGGCGCTCGCGGTCTTCCCCGACCTGACCGAGCTCACCACCATCTCGCTCGAGTCCGGCGGCGACGCGCGCGGCATCTTCCGCGTCGACGCAGCCCAGCTCGCACAAGCCCTCACCAGCAATCGCCGCTTCATCAACGAGCTCGTGAAGTGGAACCACAACCGCACCATCGACCTCAACAACATGGAGCTCTCGCCCGTCCCCTCCCAGCTCATCTTCGCGCTCACCGGCCTCAAGGCCCATGGCTTCGAGCCCGTCGGCCTACGCGCCCTCGCGATGGAGAAAGACGGTAGCCTGCGCGTGCTCGGCCCTGCCGACTTCAAAGCCATCGACGCCACCGTCGAGAACCTCAAGGGCGGCAAGAAGAACAAGGCGCTCAACGACGCCTTCTCGCACTACGAGCTGCGCTTCCGCCGCCCGGGCGAAACCACCGTGCGAATCTACCGGCACTTCGAGATGAACCTCGCTGACCGTGTCCTCTCCGAGGACCGCCGAATCCTCAACCACCTCGAGAAGAAGGGCCGCGTCTCGGCCATGACCAAGGCCGCAAGCCACCTGCTGTGGCACGGCGGGTTCTCGCAGATCCGCAACTACCTCAAGGCCAATATCGCCTGGATGGTGAGCGACTCGACCGGTCTCAACCCGCGCCACCTCGAGCCGGACAAGTGGGAGCAGACGGTGTGGGGGCGTTTCGACATCGCGCTCTTCAACCCGACCACCGACGGACAGGTCGCCCTGCGTGAGCTCTACGCTTCGCAGCCCGAACGGAAGCTCCCCTTCAAGCTCTTCGGTTACCCGACCAAGACCCTCAAGCCGACGCTCATCGTGACCCGCCCGCGCTGAACCCGCGCTGAGTTTGGGCGTCCGCATCGGCGAAAAGAAATGTGGAATCGTTCTTGCGTTGAGCACCGCCCGTTTCGCTAATGGGCGTGGCCTCGTGGTTTCGGCCGCGAGCTCCATCCACCCAGGAGCCTCTCATGCGCAGCGCCTTCACCCCACTCAGCCCCACCCTTCTAGCGACGCTCGCCCTCGCCGCCAGCGCGTTCGTGGGATCACCAGCCGCGGCCGCTGGCCTCGGTGACACCTGCGAGCAGGCGACCGACTGCGACGAAGGCCTCGCCTGCGAGGTGGTTGGCGCCACCGGCTGCGCCTGCGCCTCTCCAACCCCCACGGACCCGGGCGAAGGCGGCGTGCCCTTCGTCCCGCCCGAGTGCGACTGTCCCGAGCCCGTCGAGCTCAAGGCCTGCGTTCCAGGCCCCTGTCAGACCGACGCCGACTGCGGCGCCGGACTCGTCTGCGCCACCTGGGAAGAGCCGTGCGCTTCGACCCGCCCTGCCGTCCCGTGCTCGTCTGAAGAGCCCAACTGCAATGGCGTCCCGATGCCCGAAGAAGAGTGCACGCCTACGACGTACAGCGTCTGCGCGCCGCGCTGGATCCTGCCCTGCGAAGGCGCCAACGACTGCGGTGCCGGCTTCGCCTGTGAAGCGGTCGAGCAGTGCTCGTGCTCGGGTGGCGGCAGCACGCCGGTCGACCCCGTCCCGCCAGACGGCGGCGGGTCGGACTCCGGTTCCGGGGGCTCCGATGGCTCGGGCGACAGCGAGGGCGCTCCGTACTACGAGGAGCCCGAGTGCACCTGCACACCTTCGGAAGAGAACTGGTGCCGCCCCGTCGAGGTGAGCTGCACGAGCGACGCTGACTGCAGCGACGGCTGGGCCTGCGCCGACGCGGGTGGCTACGATGACGTGCCCTGCGCCATGCCTGAGCCCGACCCGTCGGGCGACGAGTTTGCGCCCCAGCCGAATCCCGACTGCGGCGCCCCGCGCGAACCGGCCGAGACGGTCGGCCTCTGCCAGCCGCTCGGCTGGGGTGGCTGGTACGGCGGCGACGGCGGCGAGGCCACGAACGACGAAAGCACCAACAACCCGACCCTGCCGACGCCCGGCACCGGGCCGGCTCCCGCCCCTGTCGACACCGAGTCCGCCCAGAGTGGAACCGAGGGCGCTCGCGCCGCCGGCGGTGGTTGTGCAGGTGGTGAGCTCCCCGCATGGTTCGCGCTCGCCGGCCTGGCACTCGTCGCGCGTCGCCGCCTGGCCCGCACCAGCCACGCTGGATGATTAGCGCCTGAGCAGGCGGTGTAAGGTTCATCCAACCGACGCCGCTATGCGTTTCCACACCACATGGAAATAGAAACGCATGCGACGGGATCGGATCGCTCGCGCACGCTCCGGCCCGCTACGCCGCGGGCCTGCGACGTGGCGCGAGCAGACGTTTCGAGACATCGCCACACTCTGCAACCGTGAACCCGAGCCCGCTCGTCGCCCTTCATTCTGGGGCGGCCGGCGGGCTCTTTCGTTTGCGGCGCCTCTGGCACGCTCCGTGCTCTTGTGCCGGTCACCCCTTTCGAGTCGCCACCCCGACCTCGTCTCTCGAAGGGCCTCCATCCGCAAAGGAGCACCCCATGCGTCGCCTTCGCCTGCTCGCGCCCTTCGCCTTCACCGCGACCGTCGTTTCTGCCCTCTCTTTGGTCCTCGCTTCTGGCCTCACCGGTTGCTGGGACATCGCCGAGAACGACCAACACTCGCTGCTCGGCAACAACCGGTTCGGCAACTCGCTCGCGTCCGACCTGTCCATCGACCGCGACGGTCGTTTCCTCGTCGCCGCCACCGAGCACGACGTGTTCGCGCTCGACCTGACCGCCTTCTCTGTCGTTCGCCTCGACGCTCCACCGACGGCGCGTTTCATCTTCGGTGCCTCGGGCGAAGCCTTCTTCGCCGACACCGTCGTCGAGCCCGAGCGACGCTACACCCGACTCGCCCGGGTCTCGCTCACTCACGGGCGGCGCACACATAGCTGGACCGTCGACCACTTCTCCAATGCGATGACGCGCGACACGAGCACGGGGCGGCTTGCGCTCTGGTCCTTCTACGGCGCCGACAGCGAGACCGTGAGCATCGTCGACCCAGGTGCCGATACCGTCGCCACCTTGTTCACCACCGACCTGCTCCACGACGTCTCGTGGCTCGGCGATGGCACGCTGGTCCTCGTCGAGCGACACACCTGGAAGCCCCGCGAACCCCTCGAGACCGGGGCCGACACGCAGGCGATCGAAGACCCGACGACCCCGATCACGTTCATCACGAGGACCGGCGAACAGTCGACCATCACCATCCCCAACTGCGCCTCACGCCTCAACGTTTCGCCCGACGGCACGCTCGGCATGGTGAGCCCGACCTTCTGTCAGAAGGACCCCGTGAGCCTCATCGACCTGCGCACCCGCCGCTTCGTCGACAACCTCCCGGGCTTCGGCCCTGTCGCCTTCTCACCCGACGGCGAATGGGCCCTGGCCTTCGGACGGCAGGCCGACCTCGCCACTTTTGGGATCAAGAGCGAGACGGAGTACTCGCTCCTCTTCATCTCGACGCATGACCACCACGTCGAGGTCATGGACCTCGGCGACGACCTGCCGACCTACACCATCACCCCCGACGGCGAGGTCGTCCTGATATACTCGATTTTCGAGACATCGTCCTGGGACGGAATCCTCCTCGTCGACGTGAACACCCGCACCATTCGAACGGCCGAGGGTCCCGAGCTCGACCTGAGCGAGTTCGTCATGACCAGCGACGGCGCGCTCGTCTACCTCATCGACGGAGGCCTCTATCGGCTCGACGTGGCGACCGGCAGCATCAGTTACGTGCAGCTCGCCTGTGGTGAGCCCGGCCAGCCCACCCGCTGCAATCCGGAGCTCGTCAACCTGCTGCCCGACCAGCAGACCCTCGTGCTCGGCTGGCGTCGCGACCCGGAGCTCGCCTTCTTCGACATACCCGAGCACCGCATCACCCGCACCGTCGTGCTGCCGCGCCGCACGAGCGAGACCGAGCCACCCACGCTCTGATCGAGTGTCACGACCAGGTCACACTCGAAGCGTGTCGGAGCTTCAGTTCGACGTATCCGCGCCGTCGGTTGAAGCGGACCCGGTGTCGGTGCTGCCCGAGTCCGCATCGACGGGCGCGGTGGTGTCTGGGCTGGCCGTGTCGACAGACGCCCCGTCCGAGGTATCGACCGAGACGGGGTCCTTGGCGCCATACACGGGGACGTCCACCACACAGCCCGCGGCTGCGGACCCGAGGACGAACACCGACACCAGAGCCGACGTGAGGCGCAAACGCAACATCACGCGGACTCTGGAGAGGTTGGCGGACCGATGCAAGCCTCATCGTTCACGGGTTCGGCTCAGCCTCGGATGGAGCGGGGACGAGGCGGAGCAGCGTCGTGGGCATTGGAGCCGACGCGGTCGAGCACTTGCCGAAGGTGGCAGCGTAGAGATACCCGTCGGGGCCGAGTGCCATCGCAGTGGCGCCGTGGAGATGGCCGACGGCACGGTCGTCGACGAGCGCGCCGTCTTCGCCGAGGACAAGTCCACGCATGAAGCCGACGCACAGGTCTCCATAGAGGATCCGGTCGTTCAAGAGCCCACCGTAGCGGTCCTCGGTGGCCTCGTCATAGCTCGGGCCGACCCACACCACACGACCGGGCGACGGCTCCGCGAGTGGGTCCTCGAGCACGAACGGTGAGGCATCGCTGCGGTCCCAGGCGACCGTCGGGTCGGCATAGTCGGGTAACGTCTGGCAGCCGACCTCACATGGGCCTTCGTGGTTCCCCCATCCGAAGTTCTGACCCGCGTAGGTCACGGCGTTGACCTCCTCCCATTTGTCCTCACCGACGTCGCCGATGAACCAACGACCATTGGCATCGCGTGTCCCGCGCCAAGGCGAGCGCAGGCCTGACGCGTAGATGTACGGGCTCTTCGTCGCGTCGCCGACAAACGGGTTGTCGGGCGCGGGCGTCGCACCCGCGCCTTCGGCATTCGGGCGCAACCTCACGAGCGAGCCCAGCGGGTTGTCGAGCGCTTGCCCATTGGCACGAACCGCCTTGTCACCAAAGAGCGCCCACAGGGTTCCATCGGGTTCGAAGCCGATGGAGCCGATGTTGTGCCAGGGGCGTGGCGCCGAGGGGTCACCCGCACGAAAGACGTCGACGTCGGCCCCGGCGACCGGCGTGAAGGTGACGGGGTCGAGCGGTAGCCGGCGGATGGCGCTCTCGGTCTTGCTTGTGCACTGGCCGACGTAGAGCGCCGGGTGGGTCTCGAAGTCCGGCGCAAAAGCCAGCGAGATGAGGCCGCAGTCGAGCTCGAGATGGACGAGCGGAACCTCGAAGGTACCGATGCGCGTTACGGCCGATGGGTCGTCGGGGTCGAGCCGGAGGTGGTGGATGGTGCCGGCGCGGGTTCCGACGAACAGGTCGGTGCGACCCGGGAGGAACTCCATGGCGGTGACGTCGGTGGGTGGATCCGTGAGGGTCAGCGCTTCGGTCGTGAGTTCCTTGATAGGCGGCAGGACCGCCGGCCCTGGGCCTTCAGATCCGTCGCAAGCACATGAAACCATGGAAACTAATGAAACGACAACTGCGAGCTGCGAGCGGACATAGCGATGGCGTGAGAGCATGGGTACTCCTTGGATAGTTCGATGATCAAGATAGTTGAAGGTCGAGCAAACTGAGGGAAGAGGCGTCGCGTTGTCCCGGTGTCTGGACTGAATCAGAGACCGGGTGTCGGGGCGTCTGGTGCATCCGGCTTCACGGGCCGGCTTGCTGCGTTGTCGGGCGGACACTCGCCTTCGAGGGACAGGATGTAGGCCTCGATGGCAGCGACACCCTCAGGGTCGGGAGTGGTCACACCGAGTGGCGGCATGGCCGCGACCCCATCGTGAGAGTCGCCCCCGCGGACCGCGCGATAGAGGATGCTGGTCTCGGGTGAGCCTGGCACGATACGTTTGCCCGGGGCCGACATGCTGCCCGTGGTCTCGCGGCACACGGTGTTGTCGGCGAATCGGGTCGGTCGCAGGTCATAGACGCTGGATGGTCCGGTGCCGCCATTGTGGCAGTGGGCGCAGTTGCCGAGCACCCAACCGATAGCCGTCTTTGCTTGTGCGGTTGGAGGGGGCGAGCTCGGCAGGAGGGGCTCGTGACCGAGCTGCGTCGCCGTGTAGCCGAGGACGAAGCTCGGTGCGGAGGCGTGACAGGTCTGGCACTGGCGATGGCTCGGGACGACGTGGTTCGTGCCGGGAATGGGGGTCGGGGCCTTGCCATCGAGCAGGTGGGCGTCGGAGCCGTCGGCGTTCCAAAGGTAGACGGCGAGCTCCCAGGACGCTGGGTCCTGTGTGTCGGCGTGGCGCGCGACGAGGACCCGTGTCTCGAGTGGGACGCCGTCTTGTGAGGCGAGCGTCTTGGTGAAGACGGTGCCGACCGCAATGGCGTCTGGGTCGGGCAGGTCGTCTGCGCCTTGCGCCTGGGTCGGTGTACCCGCGACACCTGGGGGTGGTGTCACCGTGCGAAGCTTGGCGAGCCCATCGGTCCAGAGCGGAAACAGGGGTTCGAATGGCAATTCGCGGCCGTCGAGCTCGGCCTCGAGCGAAGACCAGGTCGCAGGGAACGGACCGCCGAGCTGGACTGCAAGCGGCGCTTGTACGGCACTCTCGGCAGAGCCGGAATCGCAGTGGAGTATAGCCGGCAAGAGCAGCAAAGACAGTAGCTTGAGAGTGGTCGTCGTCATGACGGGAAGAGCCGGAGGGCCACACGAACGGCTCACAAAAAGTGTGGGCCGGCGACGAATCCGCGCCTCGACACTCCCGCGCTCCGACCGAGCCCACCGAGCTTCAACACTCGGACCTGGGCCTGAATCGACAAGTAGAGTGCCGTGTCTAGAGATGCTGGGATGCCGGCACCGCAGTCTTTGCGGGTCGATCGGAAAAGGTTTGAGCTGGCTGAGCCGAATCGGCAGGGTCGCGGCTCAAGGCAGGGTCATGGTTTTTGCGCGTCGACATCCCCCACTCACGCTCGTCGAAAAAGCCGATTCGAATCGGATGATTATGGCGTACGGCGAGCTCGACGATGGAGCGCTCGTCCAGGCGACACTCGATGGTGATGTGCGAGCCGAGGAGGTCCTCTTCAAGCGCCACGTCCCTGCCGTCCACGTCATCGCGCGGCGGATGTTGCGCGACCCCAATGAGGCCGACGATGTGGTGCAGGATTCCTTTGCGCTCGCCCACGAGCGGCTGA
Organism: uncultured Myxococcia bacterium; assembly: GCA_942493285.1. Classification (GTDB taxonomy): domain Bacteria; phylum Myxococcota_A; class UBA9042; order PHBI01; family PHBI01; genus WYBB01. Next base: position 396,132 of record OW818691.1, on the reverse strand, counting down.
CGAAGCTGCGTGAGCCGTCGGCTTTTCGGGGCTGGCTGATGCAGATCGCCGTGCGGCTCGTGCATAGGCGCTTCCGGCGCAGGAAGATGCTGGCGATGCTCGGCTTTGTCGCCATGCCGGACCACGAGCCGTGCCTCGTCGAAGAGGCACGCGCCGACCTCGGCCCGGAGGCGCGGCTCGACCTGCGACGCATCGACGTCGCGCTCGGACAGGTGGCCGAAGCGGACCGGATGGCATGGCTGTTACGCCACGTCGACGGCCTTGCACTCGAAGATGTTGCCGCGGCGTGCGATTGTTCGCTCGCCACCGTCAAGCGGCGGTTGAGCCGAGCTCAGGAACGCGTCAGAGCGGTCCTCGGCTACGAGCTCGAAGGAGGGCGCGATGAATCGTGAGCCTTTACGAGCGCCACTCAAGGAACACCTGCGCGCCGGCGTGGACGAGCTCCGGGTCGAACGACTGTGGCGGGAGCGTGTCCGCCGTAAGCAGGGCATCGAGCGCACACCCGCGTCGAGGTTGCGGAGGCCCCTGTGGATGTTCGCCGCGATGGGGGCCGCGGTCGCGATGGCCCTGGCGGCGACGATGTGGCTCGTGGGCGACCGGCCCGGGGCTCTGGTGCTCGAGGGTGGTGCTCCATTGGCAGGCGGGCGACGCGCCGATGTCGTGGAGTCGTTCGACCTCGACGACGGGTCGCGGATCACCCTGGCGCAAGGCAGCCGCTTCGAGGTGCGGGCGAACGACGGCGAGCGCTTCGAGACGACGCTGCTCGAGGGTGAGGTGCGGCTCGCGGTGACTCCCGGTGGGCCTCGGCGCTGGTCGATCGACGCCGGCATCGCGACCGTGGTCGTGGTCGGGACCGAGCTGGCCATCACCAAACGACTCTCCGCGACCGGCGAAGTCGTCGTCGGGGTCGAGGTCTTCAAGGGGCGTGTGCTTGTGCAGTCGGCCCGGTTGCCGGGTGGCGAACGCAGCCTCGGTGCTGGTGAGTCGGTGGTCGTCGAGTCGATGGCGAGCAAGGCGCCCACGCCCACGCCTGCGCCCGCGCCCGCGCCAACGCCCACGCCCACGCAAGCGCCCACACCCACGCAAGCGCCCACGCCCGCGCCCACGCAAGCGCCCGCGCCCACGCCCGAGCAAGCGCCCACGCCCGAGCAAGCGCCCACGCCCACGCAAGCGCCCGCGCCCAAGCAAGCGCCCGAGCAAGCGCCGTATCGGTCGTCCCCTCCGCCCTCCGCCGTGCCCTCTGGGCCATCCTCCCGAGGCCCGGCGCGCCCGGCTGCGGCGCTACGGGACCGACCTGCCGTTGGTATGCCCGCGCCCAAGCAAGCGCCCGCGCACACGCCCACGCAAGCGCACGAGCAAGCGCCCGCGCACACAAGACCGCCCACCCCCGACGACCTGCTCGCGATGGCCGACTCCGCCCGCGCCGACGGTGACCCACGCGCCGCTGCTTCCCAACTCGAGGCCTTCCTCGATAGCTTTCCCGACCACGTGCGGGCACCCATTGCCGCCTTCACACTGGCCCGCCTCGAGGCCGACACACTCGGCCGTCCCGCACGTGCCGCGACCCGCCTCGCGATTGTCCTCGACCGACTTCCGGCTCCCCTCGTCCCCGACGCGCTCGCCCGCCTCGCCCAGGCACACCGGGCCGCTGGTGACCTCGAACAGGCCCGCACGGCCGCCCTTCGTTACCTCAGCGCCTACCCCGACGGTGCGCGTGCCCGCGCCATGCGCGCTCTCGCCTATGACTGACGGGACTCGACGCGCTCGCCGCCCCACGATCTTTGCCCTCGCCTCACTCACGCTCTTCATCGCGACCTCACCGACTCGGGCCGCACCATCCCCCCCTACCCGCGTCGAGCTCCACGTCGCTCCTTGTCCAGCCGGCTCGACTGCTGACGAAGTGCGCGCCGCCCTCACCATCGAGCTCTCTGCCGAGGGCGCACGCCTCGTGCTCACGACGCTGCGCCCGACCGGCGGCGACTCACCTCCAGCCCGGCTCGCCCCGGGTTCCGCCTCACCCCGCATCACCGTCCAGTGGCCCGGCTGCGACCCTACCCGCGTCGAGCTCACCCTGGACGAGCCACTCTCAGCGACACGCACGACCCGTGTGCTCGGGCTCGGCGAAGTCGACCCCGGCCTGCGGGTCCGCACCTTGGCCCTCGCGACGGCCGAGCTCTACCGCGCCCTCATCGTCGAGGACCAACCCGCGCCACCGCCTCCTCCGCCTCCCCCTCCCCCACCACCTCCTCCGCCTCCGCCTCCGCCTCCACCACCGTTGCACCCAACCCCTCCCGGACTGCACGCCGAGGGCCTCGCCACCCTCGCGCTGACCTACACGACGCTCGGCGCAGATCTGACCCTGCTCGGCGGCGAGCTGGCCTTCGATTCCGCCACCCTCGGCGCGACCCCGCTCACACTCACTGCCACATTGGGCGGCGCGACCGGCACCGCCGACACCGACTTCGGCCAACTCACGATCACCACTGCGGGCCTCGGACTGGGCCTCGACCTCGTCGCGGGCTCGGCCGACTACACCTTCGCGTTCGGCGCTCGTGTCGGCCTTGGCCTTGTCGCCCTCGACGGCAACAGCACTGTCGACGACACCATCGACGCCTCGGGTTTCGCTCCCCAGGTCGACCTCGGCCTGACCGCCGACCTCCGCTGGCGGCTCGCCACCTCACTCATCGCGACCACCTCCATCGGGCTTGGCAGCACCGTCATCGGTGCCAACGCCGTCGCCCCCTCCGGGACCGTCGCCCGCACCCACGGCCACCGCCTCCACTTCGCACTCGGACTCGGCATCCCCCTCTGAGTCCCTCAGCTCACTGCGCGTCCGGCCGCACGAACGGCGTCCTTGACAACCAATAAGGCGCCACTTATACAACGTCCATGCAGAGCGTTGTCGCGGTCGAGAACAAGATCTTCCAAGCGCTGGCGGACCCCAGCCGGCGAGCGATCTTCGAGTCACTCACTCGCGGCGAGGCAGCCGTGAAAGACCTCAAGGCCCGCTTCGACATCTCTCAGCCGGCGATTTCCCAACACCTCGCGGCCTTGAAAGACGCCGGCCTCGTCGACGGCCGCCGCGAGGGTCGCTGCGTCTATTACCGGGTCGAGCCACGCGGGATGAAACCCCTCATCGACTGGATCGCGCACTACCGCGCCTTCTGGACGGAGCACGTCGACCGCCTCGGCCAACTATTGGAGACTCTGGAAGAATGAATCCCCAAAACCCCATCGACACCTCCGCCCCCAACCAGACCGAGTCCCTCTCGTTCGACTTCGACCTGCCCCATTCACCGACCAAGGTGTGGCGCGCGCTCACCGACCCCACCCTGCTCTCGCAGTGGCTCCTTCCGGTCTTCGACCTCAGCCTCGAGCCCGGCGCGACCTTCACCTTCAAGACCGACCCGATGCCTGGCTGGGACGGGCTCGTGAACTGCCGCATGCTCGAAGCCGACGCGCCCCATCGTATGACGTACGCCTGGGTCGTCGGCGACATCGACACGGTCGTGAACTTCACGCTCTCACCCACGCCGACCGGCACCCGCCTGTCCGTCCTGCAGTCAGGCTTCAAGCCCCACCAGAAGCAGAACCTCGGCGGCGCTCGCTACGGCTGGAAGATGATGGGCGGCAAGCTCATCGACGTGCTCGACAACACGCCGTGAGTCGACCTCAGCGCGTGACATCGCGGGCAACAAACCGCGAGGCCACCCGATGAGAAACCGGCCGCGAACCCGTCCATGATTGCGCCCGGAGCCTGGCTCCGCCCCCTATCGCCCGCCCCTGACTCGAGAAGAACCCGACCATGGCCCAACCGACCCGCCATCCCGCCGACAGCCACGACCTCATCCGAGTGCAGGGCGCCCGCGAAAACAACCTCAAAGACATCAGCGTCGACATCCCGAAGCGCCGCCTGACGGTCTTCACGGGGGTCTCGGGCTCGGGCAAGTCGTCGCTCGTCTTTGGCACCATCGCGGCCGAGTCGCAGCGCCTCATCAACGAGACCTACAGCGCCTTCTTGCAAGGCTTCATGTCGGCGCAGGGCCGCCCCGAGGTCGATGTCCTGGAAGGTCTCACGACCGCCATCATCGTCGACCAGGAGCGGATGGGTGCAAACTCACGCTCCACCGTCGGCACCGCCACCGACGCCAATGCCATGCTGCGGGTCTTGTGGAGCCGCATAGGCAAACCCCACATCGGCTCGTCCAACGCGTTCTCGTTCAACGTCCCGTCGGTGCGCGCGGTCGGCTCGATCACCGTCGAAAAGGGCGCCGGCAAGACGGAAAAGAAGGTCTTCACGGTCAACGGCGGCATGTGCCCACGCTGCGAAGGCATGGGCTCGGTCAACGACATCGACCTGACCCAGCTCTTCGACGACTCGAAGTCGTTGGGCGAGGGCGCCCTCACCATCCCTGGCTACACGGCCGACGGCTGGGCCTCCCGCATTTTCGCGGCCGCGGGCCTCGACCCCGAAAAGCCTATCAAGAAGTACACGAAGAAGGAACGCGACCTGTTCCTCTACAGCGATCCCATCAAGGTCAAGGTCGAGAACCTCAACCTCACCTACGAAGGCCTCGTCCCGAAGATCCAGAAGTCGATGTTGTCCAAGGACGTCGACTCGATGCAGCCCCACATCCGCGCCTTCGTCGAACGCGCCGTGACGTTCACGACCTGCCCTGACTGCGGCGGCAGCCGGCTCAACGCGAGCGCGCGTTCGTCCAAGGTCAACGGCATCAACATCGCCGAGGCCTGCGCGATGCAGATCAGCGATCTCGCCGCCTGGGTGCGTGGGATCGACGACCCGTCCGTGGCCCCGCTCTTGGGTTCACTGCGCCACACCCTCGATTCGTTTGTCGAAATCGGCTTGGGCTACCTCAGCCTCGAGCGACCGTCAGGCACGCTGTCAGGCGGCGAGGCGCAGCGCACAAAGATGATTCGCCACCTGGGCTCCTCGCTCACCGACGTGACCTACGTCTTCGACGAGCCCACCATCGGCCTCCATCCACACGACATCCAACGCATGAACAGCCTGCTTCTGCGGCTGCGCGACAAGGGCAACACGGTGCTCGTGGTCGAGCACAAACCCGAGACCATCGCCATCGCCGACCACGTCATCGATCTCGGCCCGGGTGCCGGCACCAACGGCGGCGAGGTGGTCTTCGAAGGCACCCTCGAAGGCCTGCGCACAAGCGATACGCTGACCGGCCGTCACCTGAGCGACCGCGCAGCACTCAAGCCGACCGTGCGTAAGCCGACGGGTGTGCTGAAGATCCGCGGCGCCAAGACCCACAACCTGAAGAACGTCGACGTCGACATCCCGCTGGGCGTCCTGGTCGTCGTGACCGGAGTCGCTGGGTCGGGCAAGAGCTCGCTCATACACGGGTCGCTTGGAGGCTCGGGGAGCGATCGCGACGGGGGCGTGTCCATCGTGTCGATCGACCAGGCCGCCATCCGCGGCTCACGGCGCAGCAATCCCGCGACGTACACCGACCTGCTCGAGCCTATCCGCAAGGCGTTTGCGAAGGCCAACGGCGTCAAGCCTGCCCTCTTCAGCGCCAACTCCGAGGGGGCCTGCCCGACCTGCAACGGGGCCGGCGTCATCTACACGGACCTGGGCATGATGGCGGGCGTCAGCACGGTCTGCGAGGACTGCGAGGGCAAACGCTTTCTGGCCTCGGTGCTCGAGTACCAGTTGGGTGGGCTCAACATCGCCGAGGTGCTCGACCTCCCCGTGAAAGACGCGGTCGACTTCTTCGCCACCGGCCCGGCCAAGCTGCCCGCGGCACATGCGATCCTGCAGCGGCTGGCCGACGTCGGGCTTGGCTACGTGCGCCTCGGCCAACCGCTGACGACGTTGTCGGGCGGCGAACGGCAACGCCTCAAGCTTGCCACCAACATGGGCACCGATGGCGGCGTCTACGTGCTCGACGAGCCGACGACCGGCCTGCATCTGGCCGACCTGCGACAGCTGCTCGGGCTCCTCGATCGGCTGGTCGACGCCGGGAAGTCCGTCATCGTCATCGAGCACCACCAGTCGGTGATGGCGCACGCGGACTGGATCATCGACCTCGGGCCTGGTGCCGGCCACGACGGTGGGCGGGTCGTCTTCGAGGGCCGGCCGAGCGACCTGGTCGCGGCCAGGTCGACGCTGACCGGCGTGCACCTCGCGGACTACGTCGGCGCACCTTCAAAGCCCGGTCGTAAGCGCTGAGCATGAACGCCTCCGACCTAGCCCGGGGCATCCGATCACACATGTGCAATTCGTCTACACAGCCTAGGAACCCTATAGGTCGACATTGGTTTCTCGCATGCGTGGCACGCGCCTTGCTCAAGTAGGCTAATGTCCGCTCTGTACTCGACTGGAGGGAAGCCATGCGCGCGCTCACGACCTTTTCAAACCACCTATCGTTGGGCCTATCACTAGGCCTGCTGCTCGGCCTGCCCTTGACCGCCTGCCTCACCGAAGGCACCCGCCAGGGCCTCGGCGACACGGCGGGCGACACCCAGACCGGCGACACGTCCGGCGACACCACGGCAGATACGTCTGCAGACACCTCGTCCGACACCTCCAGCGACACGTCCGACCCCTGCGAGAACAAGGTCTGCGACGACAACGACGAGTGCACCTACGACTACTGTGACCCGTCTACTGGCGAGTGCGCGTTCATCGGCATGCCGTCCACGCCAGAACCAGCTCCAGGCGGCGCCGAAGCCCCGAGCGGCGCGGCCATGCCGGTCGAGCCGTGTGTCGGCGGCTGCGACGACCAGGATCAGTGCACCAAGGACGAGTGTATCTATGTCCCCGACGGGTGCGGCCTGCAGGGCTTCTACACCTGTGTACACGCCCCGGTCGAGGATTGCGGCGGCTGTGCGCAGGGCTGCGACGACGGCGACGCGTGCACCACCGACGAGTGCCTCGGCGACACCTGTGTTTCGACGCCCATCGAAGGATGCCTCGCCGGCTGCACCGCTCAGGGCACCGTCTCGATTTCCGAGGTAATCCAGGGCGTCTACGCCGCCGACACGAAGACCGTCGGCGTCCTCGGCGCCTACCCCAACCTCCAGTCCTGCAACGACGGTCCGGACTGCGGGTGCATCGGCTATCCGGGCCTCGCCGACGAGTCCGCCAACCTCGCACTAAGCGCCCCGACGGACGTCACCCAAGACACCTGGCAGTGCAGCACGACCGGCTGCGGCGTCACGACCACCACCTGCGAGCCCGTCCAGGCCGGCGTTCGTTATCGCGTCTGGGGCCGCACCATCGCCGACTTCGACCTCGGCTATAACGGGTTCGTGCCGCCGGCTCCCGACCCCGAGGACCCGGGCGCGGTGCCGCCCGTTCGGATCGCCGGGATCGCCGTCGCCGACTACTGCCTCGAGACCGTCGCCGCGTCGCTCGTCGGCCAATACAACGGCACCTGGGAAATCGGCGCCTCCGTCGCAGCCTTCAAGGCCACCATCAGCGCCGACGTGGCGCCCAAGATCACGTTCTCCCAGCTCCAGTGCACCGACCAGACCTGCCCTCTCGACGTGCGTGAGTTCACCGCCCCGCTCACTGTCGGCGACGGCTGGGTCGAGGTCTCGGCTCAGAACATGCCGGTCCCGCTCGGTGGGGATCTTGCGCTTCGCCTCTACTCGAAGCGCAACACCCTGACCGGCTCCTACGGCCAGCCCAACTTTGCTGGCGAGGCTCCGAGCGACTTCATCGCTCCGCCACCAGGCGGCGTCATCACGCTCGACCGCCAGGCCCCCATCCGGGCCACGACGACTCCCTGACGTCCCAATCGGCCTCATCAGCATAGGGGTGTCCCGGACCTCCCCGGGCGCCCCGAATCCATCCACCTTGGTCTTGCCGAGCCACGCCCGCCTGCGCTACGGCTTGGCTATGCCCTCACCTCGCTGCTGGCAATGCAAGTCCCCGCTCGACCTCGTCCCGCTGCGCCCCGTCGGCCGCACCGAGAGCTGTCCCGAGTGCGACGCCGACATCCGCTCTTGCCGCGGCTGCGCCTACTTCGACGCGACGCTTGGCCTATGCAACGAGCCCACCGCAGAGCCGCCGGCCGACAAGGACCGCGCCAACTTCTGCAGCGCATATCGCCTCGCACCACCTCCTGAGGTGGATGCCACCGATCTGGCCAACTCGCCCCAATCGGCGAAGCGCCGCCTCGAAGACCTCTTCAAGAAGTAGGGGACAAGCCCTACTCCGTGAACGGTTCCTTCAGGTGGCTCGGCCCGTCCATCTTGTTGAGCTCGCCGTTCTTGCCCATGACACACGACGGCTTGTCGTCGCCGTAACGCATCTTGAACGGCACGTAGACCATGCAGCTGCCCCAATAACAGAACACGTCGCAGGGCTTGAACACCTTGTCGTGCTCGACTGGGAAGGTCTTGCCCGTCGCCGTGTCGGCGATGCGGTTGTAGCTCTTCTTGCCGGCCGCGGGCTCCTCGAAGTCTGAGTCGTCCTTCTTCTCGTCGATGCTGTGGACGCTCGTCACGATGCCGCGGGGGATGCCCCACTTCCACATGCCGACACGAGCGACCTGCGCCTCGTGCATGACCTTGACGAGGTCCGGGTCGGGCTCCTCGTTGTAGGCGTAGACGTGCGCCAACCCGTTGCGGACGATCTTCTTTCGCAGCTCCGGGCAGTCGACGAGGATACGCCCATAGCCGTCGGCCGCGCCGTTGCTCGTGCACTCCCACTCCTCGCTGCGCACGAACTCCGTCGCCTCCTTGTGCATTCGATAGATGTCCCAGCCGTGCGCGTCGCCCCAGAAGTGGACCGGCCCATACGACTCGACCGTGTTGTAGCCCAGCAGTCGCGCCTTCTGTCCGTCGCGTGACCCGCCGATGACCCGGAAGCTGTCGCCGTCGCTCCAGTTGACACGTTCGACCATGCCATCGAGGACGATCTGCTGCTTCTCACCCTTCTGGTCGTCCGAACGTTTCGGTCGCGCCTCGGCCGAGCTGCCGAGCGAGCCCGACACAGCGAAGAGGGCGACCATGAGTCCGGTGGCGACGTGTAAACGTTTCATGGCGATCCTGAATTGGCCTGAGTTGGCCTGGGCTGGCCCGAGGGAGGCTGTAGGGACGGCGAGCAGAAAACCCGCCGGCACCAACGCCGGCTCGTCGCCCTCGGATTCCCCTGCCCTATCATTCCCAGAAGCGGACGGGAAGCTCGCGGGCCGGGGCCACCCTGGACAAGCGCGGCCGCAGGCGCACCAGCATCCCGTTGTGCCCCGACGACCGCGGCGTCCACATGCCCCGATACCGATGCCACCCCTCGGGCGCCTCGGGCACCTCGATTCGTTCGAAAGTCGAGATATCGCCCGAGATGATCCGACGCACCCCATCGACGGGTCCACCCATCGCCTCGACCACCACGTCGCCAGGAAGGACCTTGCCCAGGAAGACATCGGTCTCCACCGCGATGGCCTGTCCGAGGACGAGGTCATACCCCGCCCCGATCCGGGTCTCGCCGACCTTGGTGTAGGCCCATGCGCCGTCCAACCGCTGCACCTCGGCCGCCAGCTCCTTGGCCCGAGTCCAGTTGTCCTCCTGCATACGCACCCCGTCGCGCGCCGCCGGCAGGTACATACGCTCGGCGTATTCGCGCACCATACGGTCGGTGTTGAAGACACTGGACAGGGTCGTCATCGAGCGCTTCACGCGAGCCAGCCAGCGGTGTGGCAGGTGGTCGGGCCCGCGGTGGTAGAACTCGGGAATGACTTGATGCTCGAGCAATTCGAGCAGCTCACGCGCCTCGATGGCGTCGCCCGCCTCGCTGTCGTCGTAGTTCTCGCCATGTCCGATGGCCCAGCCGTTCTCGCCGTCCCAGGCCTCGGCCCACCACCCGTCGAGCACCGACAGGTTGAGCCCGCCGTTGGGGACGACCTTCATGCCCGAGGTGCCCGACGCCTCCTTCGGACGGCGCGGGTTGTTGAGCCATACGTCGACCCCCTGCACGAGCTTTTTCGCGACCCCCATATCGTACTCTTCGACGAAGACGATGCGGCGCCTGATGGCCGGGTCGCGGGCGAAGTGTACGAGCTGTTGGATGAGCTCTTTGGCCGGCGCATCCTGCGGGTGGGCCTTGCCAGCGAAGATGAACTGGATGGGCCGCTCCTCGTCGAGCAGCATCCGTTTGAGGCGCTCGGGGTCGCGCAAGAGCAGCGTCGCCCGCTTGTAGGTCGCAAAGCGGCGCGCAAAGCCAATCGTGAGGGCGCGCGGGTCGAGCACCTCGGAGAGTGCCGCGACGTCCTGCTTGGGCAACTTCAGCCGCACCGCCTGGCGTGTGACACGCTCACGCACGAAGCTCACGAGGCGCTCACGAGCGCGTTCATGTGTCCGCCAGAGCTCGGCTTCGGGAATCTTTTCGACGCCCGAGAACACGCCGGGCGCGACCGGGTCGTAACGCCAGCGGTCGCCAAGGTAGCGGTCGAGCAGCTCACGCATCTCTTCGCCGACCCAGGTGAGGTGGTGGATCCCGTTGGTGACCCCGATGATGGGGACCTCGTTGTCCTCCGAGCCCGGCCACATCCGTTGCCACATGGCACGCGACACATCGCCGTGGAGCTGCGACACGCCGTTGACCCAGCCCGACGCTCGAAGCGCGAGGTAGGCCATGTTGAAGCCGCGGTCGACGTTCTTGTCATTCTCGTGGGCGCCGAGCCGATAGAATGTCGCGCGGTCGACGCCGAGCTCCTCGTGGATCTTGGGCAGGAAGCGGTCGAGCTGCGGCTTGGAAAACACATCGAAGCCCGCGGGCACAGGCGTGTGGGTCGTGAAGACATTGCTCGCCGCGAGCGCCTCCCTGGCCTCGATGAACGACAGGCCCGTCCTGCGCCGCAGGTCGGCTATCCGCGCGAGCGCCATGAACGCCGAGTGACCCTCGTTCATGTGGTAGACGGTCGGCTCGATGCCCATGGCCTGCAACGCATAGAAGCCGCCGATGCCCAGGATGATCTCCTGCTTGCAGCGGTAGTCGCGGTCGCCGCCATACAGGCGATAGGTGATGTTGCGGTCCTCGGGATGGTTTTGCGGCGCGTTGGTGTCGAGAAGGAAGAGGCGGGTCTTGCCGACCTTCACCTCCCAGACACGCACACGTACGACACGGCCCTCGACCGGGATGTCCACCGAGACCTGGGCGCCGTCGGGGAACCGCGCGCGCCGCATCGGCAACATCTGGAAGTCGTTGTCGTAAGGCGACTCCTGCTGCCAGCCGTCCACGTTGAGGTACTGGTGGAAATAGCCCTCCTGGTAGGCGAGCCCAACTGCCACGAGCGGCAGTCCAACGGCAGACGCCGACTTGAGGTGGTCGCCGGCCAGGACACCGAGGCCACCGGAGTAGATCGGTAGCGCCTCGGTGAGGCCGAACTCGGCGCAAAAATACGCGATGAGTGTGTCGGACGGGACGTTGGGCCCCGGTCCTTGGCCGTTCTTGCGCGCATACCAGGGCGTGTGGTCGCTGGTCATCTCGGCGACGACCCGCTCGAGGTGGCGCAAGAAGCCGACGTCCTCGGCGAGGCGATCGAGGGTCTCCTGCGCGACGCGTCCGAGGAGCGCTACGGGGTTACCGTTCACGGTCTCGAAGAGGGCCGCATCCACCCGCCGGAAGAGCCGATCGGCGTCGGGGGTCCAGGTCCAGGCGAGGTCGTAGGCGAGCTCGAGCAGCGGCAAGAGCGGCGTCGGAATGTTCGGTGCCACGTTGAAGGTTTGGATGCGAGGCATAGACTTCCTCTAGTAGTTGCTCGGGGTTGACCGCCAGTCAGGCAGACCGGTCGACCGTGTGCCGAGGCGCATGGGAGGCCGACCCGCCGACCCGACCCACGCCCCGGGGATGTTCCATGCGTCGGTTTACCTGTCAAACGAGCCGCGTCTTCACCCAGTGGCCTCACGCCCCCTCAACTTGTCGCGGACCGGCGCTCGTGGCACACCACGACTTCGGCGGCCTACTTCGGAGATGCCTGTGAACGAGCCCATCCGCGCCCTTCGCCTTGTACTTGCCTCGACCCTCCTGCTGGTCGCGTTCATCGAAACGGGGACCAGTCGGGCCGGTGAGCCCCCGAACAAGGCCGGCAACACCATGAGTGTGGCCGTGCTCGAGTTCGCGAACGCGTCGAGCGAGACCGGTCTCGAGGCGCTCGGCAAGGGCCTGCAATCGATGGTCACGACCGACCTGTCGCGGGTATCGACGCTGACCATCGTCGAGCGCTCACGTCTACAAGACATCGTGGCCGAGCAGAACCTCTCGTCGACAGGCCTCATCGACAAGGCCACGGCCGCCAGGATCGGCAAGCTCGTCGGTGCATCCCACCTGCTCGGCGGGACCTACACGGTGGTCGGCAACACGATGCGGATCGACGCGCGACTCTTCTCGGTCAAAGGCGGCGACGTGTTGCTCGCCGAGGAGATGACGGGCGACAAAGACGCGTTCTTCGAGCTCGAGAAGTCGCTCGTCAACAAGCTCATCGGGACCCTCGGAGTGAAGCTCGACGCGAAGGAGCGCGCCAACATCTCGCGCATCCACACCGCGGACTTCTCGGCCTTCCAGAGCTTCTCGCAGGGCGTCGCGCAGTTCGACCAGAAGCGTTACGACGAAGCCATGGAGAGCCTGCGCGCGGCCATGCGCATCGACGGCGAGTTCAACCTCGCACGGGTGACCCTCGACGAGTACGAGGCCCTCGTCGCCAAGATCCGCAGCAAGGCGCAGTCGATTGAATTGAGCACCCGTGAGCTCGAGAGGTTGAAGAAAGACCAGGACTTCCAGCGCGACTCGTCGATCGCCCAGCGCCTGCTCGACATCGCGAACGAGACGGGAGCAGGCAAGCGCCACCGCCGGCTCGCGGCCCTGGCCTACCTCATCGGCATGTACAACCCGCATGGGCGTAATCACGGGCGCATCAGCCGGTTCCAGGACTACTTCGATGGGCTCATCGTGCGGCGTCGCGCCGACGGGCTCGCGCGCCGCTACTTCACCGAAGCGCAGGAGGTCTTCCCCGATGCGCCGCTTTTCCATTTCGGCTCGCACCCACCCGAGTCGCTGGAAGAGGTCGAGGAGCGCATCGCCGGCACGGTGAAGGGTCTCAAGCAGGGGCTCGAGCACAACCCAAAGAACCGCGACCAGGGGCTCATCAACAACCTGCGGAAGGCCGACGACTTCGCTAGCCTCATGGCGGTCGACAACCGCGAACGTATCAAGCTGCTCGAGCTCGCCGCGAACTACCTCGTGCAGCTCAAGGCCGACGAATATGTCCTGAGTGACATCTTCAAGAAGGTCGCCGAGGCGCACCTGGCGGTCGGCGACGTCGACGCGGCGAGCGGGGCGCTGGCCCGGGCGAGCACGGTCATGACGAGCGCGGACGACCTGAAAGACCTGGCAAGTGAGATCGAAAAACTCGGCAAGATCTCGGCCTTGTTGGCGAAAACTGACAAGAAGAAGGAGCTGCGCGAGTACATTGCAAACGAGGGCCGAAACATCTCGGAGTCCCGATTTGCCTGGTTCACCGAGCGTGGCGCGCCAGGTGAGAAGCTCATGCGTGAGCTCGCCGACGGCCGTGAGCCCAAGCGTTGGTTCTCGCATGCCGACCCGTATTGGATCTGGGCGAGCGAGCCGGCCTATCTGCTGGAGGGCGAGTATGTGTTGCAGACCGGGCCGCGCGTGGACGGCCTCATGAGCAAGGACCTGCGATATTACAAGTCGCTCAAGACGAGCACCAAAGATGTGCTCGTGGCGCTTGGACGTGGGGCGCGCACGGACGTCGATGTGAGCTTCGAGCTGGCCTACAAACACAGCCGCGACTACTGGCCCAAACACGCGCCGCGCGACGCGAAGTCGATCGACGACCTGGTGCTCGACCCAGGTCGCCCCGAGGCCACATTCGTGTTTGGCATGTATGCCATCGACGCACGCTCGAGCTACTACGATGACAAGGCGCGTAAGACCATCTGGCCCGAGCCGACGCAGGCCTATGGCGTACGTTTCTCGGACTCCGGCGTGGCACTCGTGCGGCTCGGCGAAGATGCTCCGGCGGAGGACCAGCGCAAGTCGGAGATGACCATCAAGGTCCTCGACGAAGAGAAGAAGAAGGTCGGCGGCGAGCGCACCAAGGTCCGTATCCAGGTGAAGGGCAAGTCGGTCACGGTCACCGCCGGGTCCACCTACAAGTTCACGTTGCCGGTTGAGCCCAACGGCTTTCTCGGGGTCCACATTCGTGGGGTCGGCTTCGTCGAATTCGGCGACCTGCAGCTCCGCTGAGCCGCGTCGAGGTGGCCTAGCGTCTGGTCACGGCGGGGGCGCAATCGCGCGCCACCCTCCAGGTCGCCCAATGGCCCGCCCTGAGGATCAGGTGGACGTCCTTACGAAGAGCGTGCAGGTCCGAGTTGCCGAGCTGGAGAATGACATCGAAGCAGCCGTGTGTGTCCATCTTCTTGAAGTCGCCGAGATAACCGCGCTCGATGTAATGCTCGCGCCGGGGTGATTCCGCGACGATCCGGCCGGGGTGCCAGCCGAACGAGAATGACGTCACTCCGAGGTTCATCGCCGTGTAATACTGGCCGATATGACGCCAGAGCTCGACCCGGAAACCGTTCTCGACCTTGACCGACTTCGGCTCGAGCACGGTGAAGAGACTGCCACCCTCCGGGGCGGCGGCGAGCACGTCGCGCAGGCCCGCGGTGAAACCATTCCAGGATGTGACACTCTTCGAGAATGACGTCGCGGTCATGACTGCGGCAACAAGTAGTGGGGCTGCGACGAGCGCGGACCAGCCCAGACGTCGCAGGCGGCCGGTCGTACCCGGGGTCGGCTGCGTGGGCGACTCTGGATGGGCGGGTACTATCAGGGCGAGGGCGATGAACCAGGTCATCGGGACGAACCTGACATGGATACTCCAGTAGCCACCGATATTGTTCGGCATCCACAACACCGCGCCGAGATTCAAGGCCAGAAAGATGAGTAGAAATGCCTGGGAGCGGCGATACCAGGTCGCCTGCTCATCGTCCGCGGCCCGGGGCTCGGAGCGAGCGAGGGTCATCATCACACGATAGAGGACGACGCAGAGCAGACCAATGCCCAACAGCAGGGCGCCGTGGTCGCCCCCGAATGACAGTGGGCCTGTGACGAGGCTCTTCAGGCGTTCGTCGGGCGGGACCTGGACGGTGTCGCCCACGCTGGTCGCGGATGACGCGTCGCCGACCACGAGCCAGATGACCGTGAGGAGGGCCATAGGACCGAGCGACAGAGCGGTCACGGTCAGCGCCTGTCGCATGCGCAGCGCGGATGGGCGCATGAACACGCTGGTGGCCATGATGACCCCGAGCGCCAGCCCGAAGAACAACATGGCGTGGACGTGAGCGAGGAAGACCAACACGCTGCCAAAGACGATGAGCCAAGGTCGAGATTGGGGTTGGGGTTGGCGACGAATCCAATTGAGGACGGCGGCGAGGAGGAGGAAGACGAGTCCGATGCCGAGATAGAAGTCGATGAACCCCTCGATGAGCGGCCACTGCGCGACGAACGGGAGGGCGGCGACGGCTCCGAGCGGATGCTTGCCGAGAGCGCGCAACAGAGACGCGAGGCCTCCGCAGACGAGCGTTATGGCGAAGGCGAAAAGGATGACCCCGGTGGTGGCGATGTCGAACACCGCGGAGAGGCCAAAGCCGAGGATATAGAAGAGCGAGTTGGAGGCGGGGAAGACGCCGAACGCGAAGTTGGCGTCGAGGACACCCCCGTCTCCGAGCTCATGCAGGACGCTGACCATCGCGAGGTGGGCGGGGGTGTCGACGGTGGGCGCGAACTCGGCGCCAAGAAAGATGGCCGCGACGGCAGCACAGATCACCCACGCCGCGATGAGTGACCGCTCCGCGGTGAGCCGCCCGTATAAAGTTCCCCACCAGGCTCCGACCATCCCGAGCACCCTCCGACCGCCTCGTTCTTACGCCTGGATTTGTCCTCAGCAACTTCTGAACCAACGTTGCGACCGTCATTGGGTCGCCGCTGGAGGCCGTCGGGCGCCGGTCGCGAGCTGCTCACTCGCTTGGCGGTGCGTTGCTGATGGCCCAAGCGTGTGGTCGATTGCCACGCCTGTAAAGAAAGTGATCGTGTGGGGTGTGAGGCGCTGAGCGACTTCAGGCTGACGGCTTTGGCGGCGAGAGGAGCTTGCCAGCGAGTTTTCGGCAGAACGCAGACAGGGTGACCTGGGGGTCGGGCTGCCCCTCGGGGAGGTCGAAGCCTACCTCGCGTTTGGACCCACACGCGACGCCGGCCTATTTGGCCTGCCTTGGTTGACCAAGAGGTCGGCATCCATCGCTTCATCGGGTGCAGGCTTGACCGTCGCGGGGCGGCGCATAGGTTGCACGGCTGGCTTTGAGACCCGGGGGGGAAGCAGTGACTCTACCGAAGCGGCGATTGCCGGGGACGGCGTACTTTCTGAATCCGGTGTGTGACCGGAAGGAGTTTCGGCTCAAGCCGACGAACGAGACGAAGGCGGCGTTTGCGTTCACGCTCGTCGAGTCGGCGATGAAGCACGGGGTCGACATCATCGCGGTGATGCAGATGTCGAGTCATTACCATGCGGTCGTGTACGACCGGCTCGGGACGCTGTCGGATTTCCTGCGGGACTTCCATGGGCTGATGGGCAAGTACGGCAACGCGCGGGACGGCGTCGAGAACACGAAGTTCTGGAGCGCCGAAGACAGCGAGACGGTCGAGATCGGCGACATGGACACGCTCGTCGCCAAGGTGGCGTACACGCTGGCCAACCCGACCAAGGACTTCATCGTCGAGGACCCCGAGAAGTGGATGGGGGTCATGACGCCGGTCGACGCGATCGGCGGCGGGGCCGGCAAGATCTACGAGCGGCCCAAACGTTTCTTCGACCCCGAAGGGACGACGTCCGAGGCGGTGATGCTCTGCTCGGACTATCCGTGGGAGCTCGACGAGCTGTTGCCACTGGCCGAGCTCAAGGAGCGCGTGAAAGTGCGGGTCGATGCCTACGTCGCCGCGGCGAAGGCCGAAGTCGCGGCAGGGCGGCGCGAGTTCTCGGGCCTCGAGAATGCCAAGAAGCTGTCGGTTTGGCACTCGGCCAATATCGCACCGGGCGGCGAAGTCGGGCGCAAAGCCAAGCCCCGCAAACGTGTCGCCGCCGCGAAACAGGGGCGCCTCCAGGCGATGCTCGAACAGCTCCTGGCATTCCGACAGGCCCACCGCAAAGCCTGGCGGGCACTGAGCCGCGGCGTCCGCGACGTGATGTTCCCAGCCGGCACCTGGATGGCATGGCGCATCTACGGCGCCCAACGCGAGGACGGCATCAACGAGACCCTCGAAGCCCCGAGCTGACCCGTTCTCAGGCTGACCTCGCCCAAGCGACATGCAGCCGCCTTATCGCGTCCACCTCGGCCAGTGCCCAACATCTTCCCCCCCAGGCCAATACTCCACCGGCCGCGGCCCCCCTTTGCCTCAAGCCCGCCGGCGTCGCCGATACGGGGGGCGAGTGCGCTACTCTCAGGACCTCGGCTCAGGAACGGATTGGGGGGTTGGCCTCAAGCCCACCAACGCCGCCAGTCCGGCCTCGAAGCCCCCTCCCTCCCACCCTCCCCTCAGGACGGGGTTGGGGTTGGACCTTCCCCTCAGCGGGGTGCTGGCCGTCGCCGCTTGAGCCGCCCCAAGATGACCTTGATCTCTTTAGTGAGGTGCGGATCGGTACCTAGGTCAGTCAGGGCGACTCTAGCCCGCGGATCTGCTGAGGTCTCGAGCGCGCTCACGAGGAGCATGCGGCTTGAGCCTTGCCGCACGTCTCGCGCAAGGGCGATTACGTCGCCAATGACCTCGTCGTCCGCGTTGGCCGCGATCGCGGCTGCGAGCCCGCTTCGGGCTCGGTCTTCGGGCTCGTCGATGTACAGCCTGGTCAGCAAGTTCCAGCCAAGAGCCTTCGTCTCGCGGACGGCCAACGATCGTGCAATGCCTTCTCGCACCGCTGCTGGGTAGGACCGAGGGAGATGCTTGAGCAGGATAGGCACGGCCAACGGGTATGAGCTCGGCGTGTTGACCAGGTCCCATGCCGACTGCACTTCAAAACCGGCAGCTCGCAGCTCGTCGACAAGCGGCGCTTCGGCGCGGCGAAATTCAACCTCGCGTCTCAGTCGCTCCTCCTCCTTGGTGCGCCTTCGTTCCTCCATCGCGGCGTACTGCCCCGTCTCCTTGAGCCAGGCTTCGTGCTCCGCTGCGGTCATTCTGCCCTTGGGGCGCTTCGGGGTTGTTGTCACGGAATCAATCTCCTGTTGATTGTATCCGACTCAAGCCTCGCCATCTCTCCCCCTCCCCCCAAGGACGGTGTTGGCGGCAGCGCGGGTGCACGAGCCTGGAGTGATGTAGAGCGACGTTGACGCCAGGATGGCCAACTTCTCGGTGGTCGCAAGGGCCCTGTTCCCCTGTTCAAGCGGTCGCCGCCATAGTCAAGGGTTTGCGAGCTGACGCCGCGCCGTCGCTCCATGTTGACCTTGGCTCCGCCATGCGGCAAAGGTGGCGCGCCATGAGCGCACGAACCACTATAGATCCAGGCCTTGCCGCCCCCGCTCGACGGGCCCGCCCCGTGGGCACGGCGCGCGCCACCGCCCCAAGCCTCATCGTCGTCGCTCTGGCCGCGTCGCTCGCGGCGTGTGGCTCGACCCAGTCGCAGACCGTCTTCGAGGACCCGGCCACCCTCCACGCCGAGCGTGATGAATGGCGCCTCCCACGCGAGGGCACCGCCGTTCTGCGGTTCCATGTCGAGGGCATCGTCGACTCCCGCCCCGACCCCAGCCGCGCCACCAGCTCGCTCGTCATCCACCTCGTCGCCGCCCGCTTCTCGGGCCCGCTCGCCAACCTCGAGCTCGCCATGCCGGCGGGTGCCAAGCGTGTCGCGACCAGGACACGCCTGCTCGTGCCGGGCGCCCCGGACATCGTCGGGGACAGCGCCGCCGAGACCCGACGCCCCTCGGACATCGACCCCAGCATCGAGCTTGCCACTCTGACCCTGCCGACCCCGCCTGAAGGCGCGCTCGTCGAAGCCATTCTTCGCTACGAGCTGCAGGGCACTCTCACCTCGGACGCCCGCTGGCTCGGGTTCACCAACGCCCCCGTCGGCGAGATGCTCTTGCGCTACAGCCTGCCCGACCACGCGACCGGCACTCTGACCACGACACTTCCGGGCGCGCGCCCCATCACGACTTCCAAAGATGGCCGCACTCTCATTGCGGTTTTTGCCCAGGATCTCGCGTCGCTGCCGTCCGACGCGACACAGCGCGCCCTGTCCCCACAGTCCCCGTTGTCCACCATTGTGCCAATGGCCCGCTACGTGACTATCAAGGCCGCTCCACTCGGATATACCCAGGACTTCGCGAGCAACTGGACGACCGTTGCTGGCCCCTATATTACCGGTGTCGCTGGCCGCTCTGACGACCTGACCGACGGTTATGCCGTTCCGCACAAGGCCACCGACGCCGACGACGCGCTCGCCTGGGTCCAGGCCCGCCCTGACCGCCCCGACGCCATGGCCGTCCCCTGGAATGCACCTGCCGTCCTGCCCAAAGCCATTGCCACCAACACGCTCTCGGCCGTGGACAAGACACATCTGATGGCCTGGCTCCTGCGCGAAGCCAAGATCCCCTACCTCTACGCGATGGGGCGGCCGGCCGCGATGCCAGCGCTCGCCGCGGACTTCCCAGTGCCGGGCGCGTTTGCCAACCCGCTCCTGTTTCTGCCGACACTCGGCCAGTTTGCCGACCCTGCGTGTGGCGATTGCACTCTCGGCCAGGTACGCAAAGACCTTCGCGGCGGCCAGGCACTCGTGCTGCCGACCGGGAACCTCGCGGCCCAGCTCATGACGCTCAAGACGGACTCACCATGATCAACTCGTCGACCTCGCCGAACGAAACTGCCACCGACATCACAGAGCCGGTCGAGCCGACCGAGCTGGTCGAGGCCGACGACGCCCTGGCCGACGACGATACCGCCAACACAGACGCGGACGGCGCCGCTGCCGGCCCCACGGGCCCGCAGATCGCGCTCGTGAACCTCGAACGCAAGATCAAGGAAGAGGTCTCGCGCCGCCGGACCTTCGCCATCATCTCGCATCCCGACGCCGGCAAGACGACGCTCACCGAAAAGCTCCTGCTCTACGGCGGCGCCATCCACCTCGCAGGCTCCGTCAAGGCACGCCGCGCGGCCCGCCATGCGACATCCGACTGGATGGAGATCGAAAAGCAGCGCGGCATCTCCGTGACGTCCGCCGTCATGCAGTTCGTGTATGGCGATTATGTCGTCAATATCCTCGATACGCCGGGCCATCAGGACTTCTCCGAAGATACCTATCGCACGGTGGCCGCCGCCGACTGCGCCGTCATGCTCATCGACGCCGCCAAAGGTGTCGAGCCGCAGACCGAGAAACTATTCCGCGTATGTCAATTGCGCGGCATTCCCGTTTTCACGTTCGTCAACAAGATGGACCGCTACGGGCGCGACCCGCTCGAGCTCATGGAAGAGATCGAGCGCCACCTCGGCATGCGTAATTGCCCGATCAACTGGCCCATCTACGACGGGTTCACGTTTGTCGGTGTCTACGACCGCCAGACGAAGCTCGTGCACGTCTTCGAGTCCGACGCGAGCCACGGCGCCACCGCCATCGAGGCGACCTCTGCGCTCTATGGCACTCCCGAAGCCGACGCGATCCTGACTGACCGCGCCAAGGTCAGGCTCGACGACGACCTCGAGCTGCTCGACATCGCGGGTGACCCCTACGACGAGAAACGCGTCCGCAGCGGCCAGCTCTCGCCCATGTTCTTTGGCTCGGCGCTCAACAACTTCGGTGTGCAGCCCTTCCTCGAGGCCTTCCTCGCAATGGCACCGCGCCCCGACCTCGTCGAGACCGTCGATGGCCACGTCGAGGCGACGTCCACCGAGCTGTCGGGCTTCGTCTTCAAGATCCAGGCGAACATGGACGCGTCGCATCGCGACCGCATCGCGTTCTTCCGCATCACGTCCGGGCGCTTCGTCAAGGGCATGGATGCGTGGCATCCGCGCCTGAAAAAGAACGTGCGCATGAAGAACCCGACGGCCTTCATGGCGCGTGAACGCAGCACCATCGAAGAGGCTTTTGCGGGCGATATCGTGGGGCTCTTCGACCCTGGCATATTCCGGATCGGCGACACGCTGACTTCGGGCAAGAACATCGCCTTCAAAGGCATTCCCCACTTCTCACCCGAGCTCTTCCGCAAGATCCGGGTCGCCGACCCGCTCAAACGAAAGAAGCTCATCGAGGGTCTGTCGCAGCTCTCCGAAGAGGGCGCCATCCAGGTCTTCTGCGACTGGTGGCAGGAGAACCCGGACATCGTCGGCGCCGTCGGCACACTCCAGTTCGACGTGCTGGCGCACCGCCTCACCCACGAGTACGGGTGTGGGCCGCTGCTCTCGCCGCTGCCGTTCACGCTCTGCCGCTGGGTCATCCCGCCGCCCGGCGAGGTCTTCGACCCGAAGACCTTCAAGGTCGGCCAGGGGTCGGTCATCGCGCGTGACCGCGACGGCCACGCGGTCGTGCTGTTCCCCAACAACTGGGGCGTCAACTGGGCCAAGGACCAGAACAAGGGGTTCGATCTCCTGCCGGTTTCGCCGCTGGCCGAGCACGCTGGATCGCTGAAGACCCATCGCTGAACACAGGACACAGCAAGCTGTGCCCCTGAAGGGACACGATGGCTGGCCGAGCACGCCGGATCGTTGAAGACGCATCGCTGAAACAGGGCACAGCAAGCTGTGCCCCTACTGGTGCTTGCCTGCGACGCCGAGCCGGCCTATGGTCCCGGCGCTTGGCGCGGGTTACCGCATGGAGATGACATGGGCAGGCGCGACGACAAAGACGGCACGGGCGAGCTCGGAACCTACACCCAGTGGGCGGAGGCCTTCACCAAGAAGGACCTCGACCGCGCGCTCACCGACCAGGCGATCATCCGCAAGTCCCAGCTCAACGACGGCAATGATTATTGCCGCACGACCCCGTCGGGTCTCACCAAGAGCGCTTACGACGTCGTGCGGATGAGCCGCGACGACCTCGACTACCGCGAGTGGAACAGCGACACCGGCTACTCCGGCGTGAACCGCTGGCCCAAGGGCCCGGGCATGGTCGGCCGCGGCATGGAGAGCGACGGCCAGCAGCGCCGCCGCCAACACAAAGAGCTCCTCGACGACGGGTTCTGAGCCGTCCCCACACTCCATGGGAATCCGCCAAAAACTCGGGTCGCGCTGCTTTCGTTGTCGCATGATCGACGGCCACTGCGTGTGCCACGCCATCCCGTCGCTGACCCTGTCGACCCACCTGAGCGTCATCTTCCACTATCGTGAGTGGACCAAGACGACCAACTCGGGACACCTGATGTTGAAGGCACTCACGCGCAGCGCTGGCTTCTTCTGGGGTCAAGAAGGCGCACCGGCCCTGCCCGCCGACGAGGTCCTGCCTCCAGGCCACCTCGGTTGTGTGCTGGCCCCCGATGGTGAGCCACTCACCGACGCGCTCGCGTCCGAGCTCAATGCCGCCGGCCCCATCGCGCTCGTCGCGACCGATGGCAACTGGCGCCAGGCGACGAAGATGACCCACCGGATCCCCATCGTGGCCCCGCTGCGGCGCATCGCGCTCGCCGACATCACCACCCGTTATCGCCTGCGGACCGAGACACGTGAACAGGGTCTCTCCACCTATGAGGCCATTGCCCACGTGCTCGGCGCCCTGCACGGGCCGGCGGTCTTCGAGCCGCTCGACGCGTTGTTCACGACCATGGTGAACACGACGATGGCGACCCGTGGCAGGGCCGAGCTCGACTGAAACGGGAGCGTGGCAACCGGGTGCGAGATCCGTTTCGCACTCGCCGCCACCTCCCCCGCGCACCGCCATGACGTAACTCGATCGCCACACGGGCGCCGCGCGGGACGGCCATTAGCAAAGCCGAGCGGGCGTTCGGACGCATTGTGAGCCGTCGCGCCCCACCAGACCTTTGCGTTGTAAAGCGCCGGGGTTAGGAATGCCGACCGTGCCCGGGTCCGGGCGGAGGTCCACGTGAGCGAAACCGAATCCCCCAAGCCGCCTACCAGCTATCGTGTTCGGGACGAGGAGTTGCTCCTCGACTTCTACAAGAAGCTCATCTGGAACCGCATCATCCCACGCATTCCGGCTTCGATCACACCGAACACGCTGACCATCATCGGGCAGATCTGTGCGGTGCTGTCGGCCGTCGCGACGTGGTTCGCCGTAAACGGCCAGCCCATCTTCTACCTCCTGTCCTGCGTGCTCCTGCTCGCCTACCTGACGTTTGACAACATCGACGGCGCTCACGCCCGCCGCACCAAGCAGACCTCGGTGCTCGGCGAGTTCCTCGACCACGGTCTCGACGGGCTCGCTTCGACCGCCGTCCTCATCATGACCGGGCTCATCCTGCGCATGGACCAGAGCTGGCTCGTGCTCCTGTGCGCGCTCGGCGCCTTCGGCTTCGTGGCGCTCTTCTGGGAGCAGTTCCGCACCGGACTCCTGGTCATCCCCCGCTTCTCCTCGACCGAGGGCGTGACCGTGCTGGTCGTCTACCAGCTCGTGAGCCTGTTCGCCGGCAGCCCCGACTGGCTCTACTTCTCGCTCGACACCATCACCGTCGGCACCGTGCTCGTCTTCGTCGTGCTCGTCGGCTACGCAGGTGCGGCCATCCCGTCGGTCGTGCGCGCCGCCAAGGTCGGGGTCGCCGCGTGGGAGCTCATCCCGCTGCTGGCGCTCATGGGCACCCAGCTCGGCTTCGGGGCGCTCGGCAGCAACGCCTTCATCCCGGCCATCGCGGTCGGCCTCATCGGCGCCGACGTCACCTGCCGCCTCATCCTCATGCGGCATCGCGGCGAAGGCAGCCCGTTCATCTCGCCCATCCTGTGGCTGTCGGTATTGCCACTCTTCGTGGCCTTGGCACTACCCACGACCTGGACCGCCACCGGCTGGGCCACGTTGTCGCTCGCCGTCGTCGTCCTGTCGTACTCGAAGAACCTCTGGGTCGGCGGGGCCGAGCTCCTTGAGAAGGGCCGCGAGGCGCGGACGGCCTGACCGTGGCCGAGCGCGGAGCAGACCCGATTCCAGGGCGACCGGCGACGTCCCGGCGGCGGCGCGCCAACCTCGCGGTCGACTCGGTCCGGGTCCGGGCGCCTGGGTTCTGGGCCGGCCCGGGCGGGCTCGTGACGA
The DNA here is from genome assembly GCA_942493285.1 of uncultured Myxococcia bacterium. GTDB lineage: Bacteria > Myxococcota_A > UBA9042 > PHBI01 > PHBI01 > WYBB01. The sequence goes on along the minus strand of OW818691.1, from coordinate 371,902 downwards.
TGCTCCTGACGTTGGGTGTCGTCATCGCACTCCTCATCGGTTGGGTCCTGACCTGGGCGACCGAAGAAGACGGCCCCAACGCCGTCTGGCTCACGCTGGGCCCCCTCGCCTTCTCGTTCGTGGTCGCGCTGCTGGCCGCCCTCTTCTGGTCCTTGCGCCAATCGACCCGCCTGCGCCAGGCCGAGATCGCGTTCTTGACCGGCGCCTCCCACAACCTGCGTACACCGCTGTCGGCCATCCGCGCGGCGATGCAGACGCTGGCCACGACCGGGGACCGGCTCGCGCCCGAAGACAAACGCCTGCTATTTGACGCCGTCATGAACGAGACCAACCGGCTCGAGCTGCGAATCGACAACCTCATCGAGACCGCGCGCCTCGACCTCGAACAAAAGCCGTATGATATCGGACCGTTCGACCTCACGACACTGGTGCGCGAGGTGCTCGACGAAGCGCGCTGGGCCTTCGCCGCACGCGCTGGAACTTTCACGGTGACGGCGCCCGACGAGCCGCTCGTAATCGATGGCGACCGACGCGCGCTCAAGCTCGTGCTCGAGAATCTCGTCGACAACGCGCTGAAATACACCGATGCGCCGCCACTGGTGGAGGTCAACTGCAGTCGCAGCGCCGAGCACGCGGTCGTGCGCGTCAAAGACGCCGGCATCGGCTTTTCGAGTGCCGTGACCGACGCGGTGTTCTCCGGGCGACGCGAGGGCGACACTGGTTATCGCGGCTCGGGAATCGGGCTACGACTCTCACGCACCATCGCGCGTGGACACGGCGGCGAGGTGCGCTTGCATTCGCCTGGCGAACGGCTGGGCGCGACCGCCGAGGTGTGGTTGCCCATCGCGGAGAGTGACGAATGACGCGGCCAACCGAGGAGATGCCGTCATGGCCAAGATCCTGATCGTCGAGGACGACGCCACGCTGGCACTCTCGCTGCGGCTGGCGCTCACGGCCCACGGCCACGAGGTCGAGGTCGCTGGCAGCCTGGCCATCGCGCGCCAGAAGTTATCGGCGCGAAAGGACTTCATCATGCTCGATCTGGGCCTGCCGGACGGCGACGGGCTCGACTTGATCGTCGAGCTGCGAAAGAAGGAGGACTTTACACCGATTCTGGCGCTCACTGCGCGTGGCACTCTCACCGACCGTGTGGAGGGCCTGCGACTCGGCGCCGACGACTATGTCACCAAGCCCTTCGATCTGCCCGAGCTCGTCGCGCGTGTCGAGGCCCTCGTCCGCCGCCACGGCTGGACCCACCCGCCCGAAGAGAGCCTCGAGCGCGCCACCATCGGCCGCCTCATCGTCGATTTTCGCACCCGCGAGTCGACCTGCGATGGACAGCCGGTGTCACTGTCCGACCTCGAGCTGCGATTCCTGCGCCACCTCATCGACCGCGTCGAGATGGTCGTGACCCGCGAAGAGCTCCTGACCGACGTCTGGGACCTGCCCGCCAACAGCCGCACACGCAGCCTCGACACCTTCGTCTATCGCTTGCGCCGCCTCATCGAGACCGACCCGGCGCGCCCGACCATCCTGCGCAGCGTGCGTGGCGCGGGCTGGCGCCTGTGCCCGGGTGGTGACGAGCATTCGAGAGACTGACCCTCGTCAATCGCGTCCGTCGGGATGGCAGTGCAGGCATCCGCGCTCGACACCGTAGGTGTTCAACGTCGACTGGTAGTCGCGCTCCTCGTCGTGTTTGCGATTCATACGGTTGATCTCGTGTTCGCCTTCGTGGCAGCCGGTGCACGAGAACAGGTTCCAGTCGCTCGCCGGGTCGGTGTGGCAGTCTCGGCATTGATACCTGCTGTGGTCGCCCGACGAGATCCGGAACTGCGAGTCGTGGCCGGGGTATTTGTCAGTCTCCCAGGCCGTCTCGTCGTGGCAGTTTTGACAGGTCTTTACGAGCGCCAGCGCCTGGTGCGACGGGTTGACAGACGCGTTGTACTCGCCGAGGTGACAGCCGACACACTCACGTGGGGTGCCGGTGTAGACGCCGTTGTCATGGCAGCTGACACACCCGGCCACGAGGTGTTGTCCGCGTAGCGGCCAGACGGTCTGGTGGTCGAATAGCGCAGGTTTCCAGGCGCTGACCCCATGGCAGGTCTCACAGGTCGTGGGGAAACCGGCTGCGACGTGGCCTGGCTCGGTGGTCTGGTCATATTCCTCGCGGTGACATCCGACACATTCGCGTGGGGTCCCGGCATAGATCCCGCCCTCATGACAAGAGGTGCAGCCGGTCTGCGCGTGGCGGCCCTCGAGTGGCCAATACTGATTGTGATCACCAAACGTTGCGGGGCGCCAGGCGGCCGTGGAGTGGCAGCTCTCGCAGGTGGTCGGGAAGCTGCCGACCTCGTGGTCAGGGTCGGTGGTCGCGACGAAGTCGGGCTCGTGACAGCCGACACATTCGCGTGGAGTGCCGGCGTAGACATTGTCGATGTGACACGATGTACACGCCGCCACGCGGTGTTGGCCGGTGAGCGGCCAGTACTGGTCGTGGTCGCCCGACGCGGCCGGGGTCCAGGCGAGCGTCGAGTGGCAACTCTCGCAGGTCTGCGGGAATCCGGCTTCGACGTGGTTGGGTGTCGTCGCGGCGATGTAGCTCGGGGCATGACAACCCCAGCACGACTGGGTCGAGATCGCGGATGGAGCGCCGTGGCCCCCGGCTGGAGGCACTTCCCCACAGGCGGAGAGCGCCATGACGAAGCCCATACAGAGGGTCGACAACACCAGCGCAGAAGGCGTGTGCCGCCTGGTCGAGTGCCGGAGGCTTTTCGGGAAGGTCCGGTGGGACGTCATAAGGAACCTCCTGGCGCAACACATCGATCGACCTGGCAAACCGCACCGTCGAGACAGACCTCGGCGATGAGCCAGATAGCGCCTTCGACCTGGCCGTCATTGCAGCGCAAGAGCAGCTCGCGGCCGCTGTTGGGCTCGTGGTAACAGACCTGTTCGTCGGCGACACAGCTGCCCGGAGGCGGTGAATCGGGGAAGTCCTCTTCACAGGACCCGAGCAAGCCGGTCATCAGGGTGGCTATCGCGGTGCCGACCACCGTGGTCATCACCGTGGCTGATCTTGCGCCGAGGTATCTCCGAGTCATGGCTCGCCTCCTGGCACATAGCCGAGATAGAGCATGATGACGACGTGGATCACCATCGTCACGACCATCACCAGAGCGGCCACGCGGTGCAGCCCGCGCCACCAGGTCAGGAGCCGTCGATACAGCTCGAGGGTGCGAAGGCGCCGCCGCACGATGACGACATAGCGCAGGTCGTCGAGGTCGACGCCGGGATGCGCCTTGCCGAGCCCACGCAGGCGCAGGCGCACCCACCATGACGAGGTCAGCGCGCGCGGCAGGAGCAGGAGGCTGCCCAGCGTCGTCTTGGGCACGAGCGGGTCCACACCGAGCTTGTCGAGCTCGGCCCAGAGCGGGTCCTCGGGAGGGACCGTGGTGGCGATGTTCGCCCGGGCCTCATCCAGCCGGGCTTGAAGCTCGGCGGGCCCGGACTCGGCGCCGGCGACGGTGCGTGGGATCATGGCGTAGATGAAGCGCCCGATGATGCCGGTCAGGACCAGCACGATGAGGGAAATCCCGGCGATGATGGCGACCGTGGTCTGCGGGAGGAAGGCCGTGTGGAAGAGGACGAGCAGCGGTCCGAGCAGCCCCGTCACGACGTGCATGTCCATCCACACCCGTAGCGGCCCGAAGCGCCGGAAGACGCGGACGCGGCGGCGCAACATGAATGTCATATTGAGCAGGATGAGGCCTGTGCCGACGATGCCGAGCCCGTGGCCCCAGATGCCGCTCGAGCGCAGGGTCGCGTCGTCGGGGTGGGCGCCGCGGTCCCACGGGTGCGTCATGTAATAGTCGCCGCCCCAGCTCCAGAGCCAGGCCGTGATGGCGATGGCGACAGACAGCCACACCAGCGCGACGATGCGGGGTCGGGTCACCTGAACCTCCACACGAGCTGAGACGAGAGGCCATACTGGCCGGGCAGATGTCCCTCAGCGACAAATCCCCGGAAGTGGATTCGCCACGGGCCACGCGTCAGGATATCGGCGCCGAGCGATATCCGATGTTCGTCCTGGCGCTCGTCGAGGCGGCGGGCACGAAAGGTCGAGAATGCATAGCCGAGGTCGAGCATCACGGCGTCGCTGACGTCGAAGGCGAGGTCGAGGTCTGCAGTCTGCCCCTGCACCACCGGGGTCTGGGTGACCCGATAGCCGGCGGTCGCGCGCAAGCCGACGAGCCCGAGGTCGCGCAGCGTCATACGTACGCCACCGCCCTGTTGGTCGGCAGCAGAATTGCCAAAGCCGAGATTGCCAGTGAGTGCCACTCCGAATGACGTGCTGGGGTCGAAGCGGAGCTGCAGCCAGGCGCTCTCACGTGGGTCGACGACCAGCGCGTCGGATCCGAGCCGAGCGACGAGCTCGCGGTCTGCGACCAGGCGGTCGTGAGCGAACGACCCGTCGATGGACATCCACCAGGCGGGCCTCACCCGAAAACCAGCATAGCCGCGGGTCAGGCTGAAGCCGGGCTGGCCACCTGTGACGATATTGGCATCGACCGAGGTCGCGATGAGCGAAGTGTAGAGTGACAAGTCGCGGCCGAGCGAGACGCTGCCGGTCGCCCCGATATCGACGCGCGACAAGGCCCCCTGCCAGAGTGCCACAGCACTCGTGAGGGCGGCCCGCGCACGCCATGAGTCGCCGTCGCCAAACCAGGTCAGGTGGGCTCCCACGGTGGCGGAGTCGGCGCTGGGCGAGGTGTCGAGCAGGTCAGGCACGAGCCCGCCATAGATACCAGCGAGGAGGCCTTCGGCGAGTGCCAGGTCTGCGCGCACGCCGTCGACGACGCCGGTCGAGGTCGCATCCCAGAGTGCCAGACGGCCAAGTGCCGCCGAGAGTGCCATCGACTCCGGGTTCTTGCCCGAGCCCCACCCAGCCGAGCTCCAGCGCAGCGAGAGCTCACGCAGCCGGTAGTTCGGGCGGGAGTCGGCGCCAGCCCGTGAAGACAGGCCGGGTCCGAGCTCGAGGCGGCCGGCCAGGTCGTGGCGATAGCTGAGCCGCCCGCCGCCGATTGTCGCCACTTCGGGCAGCTCGAGGGTGCTGCGCAGCTCGCCGCGGTGCAGGTCGAGATTGCCAGGGCCGCTATCGAAGACCGAGACCCAGCCGATCCGCAGATCACCGCGCACACGCTGGGCGACGACACGTGCGGTGCTGGCCGGCGCGGGGATGAGGGCCAGGCGCCGGGCCGGCTCACCGAGCCAGGGGACGGGGTCTGGGCGGGTCGGCGCAGGAAGCGTCACGACCGGCCTCGTGGGGCCGGCGATGGTGGGCTCTCGCGTCGCGTGAACCGGCGTGCCGCTGCGGGGAATGGGGCCAGCGAGCACATCGGCCATGAGCTGCTTTTCGCCGAGGAAGACGACTCGAAGACGCCCGGCCGGTGTCGTCAGCACGTCGCCGGCCAGGACGCCGTCTTCACGACCGAGGTCGACGTAGACCGAGCTGCCGCGAACGCTGCGCACCTTGCCGGTCGGCGGCGTCGCGCGACCCGAAGAGGCGACGAGCGACGTCGCGAGTAGCACGGACCATACTATCGAGCGTGCTCTGAGGAACACATCTGGGAGTTGGCGGACCATCTCAGTCGCCTCCCGAGGGGTGGCAGGCGAAGCAGGCGAAGTTCTCCCAGACATAGCCGCCGACACCACCATGATGCCGGTCGGTATCAGACCGCCCGTGGCACCCGATGCAGGTGAAGTTCTGAGGTGGCAAACCCTCGAAATGACAATCCTTACACTCGAGGCCCGAGTGCTCGCCGCGCGCGATGGGGAAGCGGCTCTCGTGCCAGTTCGAGCGCACCTGCTCCCAGGTCGACTCGGTGTGACAGCTCTCGCAGCGAGTGCTCATACCAAAGGCAGCGTGTGCGGGGTCGGCGGCGGCGACATAGTCGTCGCGGTGGCAGTCGATACACGTCGTCGGAGTGCCGCCATAACGCTCGCCTTCGTGGCACTGGAAACAATCGGTCGTCTCGTGCGCCCCACGCAGGGGCCAGAAGTTGTCGTGGCGAAGGCGCGCGGGGAACCAGGTCGCCTGAGAGTGACACGTGTCGCAGGCCCGGTCGAAACCGGCCGCGACGTGATTGGGGTGGATGTCAGCGCGTTGGTATTCCTTGGCGTGGCAGGAATAGCAGTCGCTCGGTGTGGCGCGCCACGTGTCCTCACGTGTGCGGTCATGGCAGCTCGTGCAGTCGGCGGCCGCGTGCATACCGACCAACGGGAAGCGGGTACCGCGGTGCTTCAGGAGCGCGTTCGACGGCTCCCAGCGGCGGGCGTCGTGACAACTCTCGCAGTTGTCGCCCTGTTCGCCGCGATGGGTGTCCTCGTGGCAGGTCGCACACGCGGCGCGGGTCTCGTCGGTGCGCAGCGGGCGACCGTGGCACGAATCACAGGTGGCTTGTTTGTGCTCGCCGTCGAGGCGGAAACCCGTGAGCGCGTGGTCGAAGCTGACCTTGGAGGTGATGTCCTGCCAGTTGGTGTCGGTGTGGCAATTCGAGCAGCCGGTCCCGAGGTTTGGCACATCCGGATGGCGGGCGCCGCCGGTGCTGTTCGCACCTGATTGATGTGGGTTGGCGTGGCAGTCTTCGCAGTTGTCATATCCGAGGCGATATTGGACGACCGTATCCCCGCCGGCCAGCGTACGCTCGTTGTGACAGCCTTCACACCCGAGCGGGCGATGTTTGCCCTCGAGCTTGAAGCCGGTGGTCGAGAAATGATCGAAGGGTTCGATCTCGAAGGTCTCCTGGCTGTGACAGCCCTCACAGCTCCTGGGATTGGCGGTCAATTTCGGAGCTGCCACGAGCGGGGCGGAGCCGGTGGACGCCGCCGGGCTTGTAAACGAGGCGGTCAAGAACTGCCCTTGGTGTTCGTCCTGGTGGCAGCCGGCACATCGGGTGGCGAGACCCTTGTACTGGACCGGGTCGCCCTTGTGACAAGAGCCGCAGGCGGCGAGCGCGTGAATGCCACGCAGCGGCATCGCGGTCTGGTCGTGGTCGAACGAGCCCTGCGACCAACCCGCGGTCGAGTGACAGGCGTCGCAGCTCTTGCCGTTGACCATGGTCATGTCGAACTGGCCGTTGTGAGGGTCCTGATGACAGCCGGCGCATGCCTTGACGCCGATGGCGAGCGGGGTCGCCGCCAGAGCGGGCGCCTTGCCCGGTCGGGTCTTTGGTGCGCCCGGGCGTGCGCCCGGGGCCGTCGCGACAGCCACACCGGCCACCCCCTGGCCCGACACATGGCAGGTCTTACACGGTGCAGCGAGGTGTGAGCCGTCGAGGACGAAGCGCGCGATGGCGTGTTCTTTCGTGGTGAAGGTCGACGGGTCGAAGCCGCGGGTGGTGTGGCAGGACTCGCAGCTCGCCGAGCTCGGGGCGGTCACGAGCGCGCCTGCCGCCTCGCCATGCCAATCGGTGTGGCAACGCTCGCAGCGGTCGAACGCGACGCCGCGCCACAGGGTGCGGCCGGCCGACTTCTTGTGGCACTTCTCACACGTGACCTCTTCGTGGCGACCTTCTAGTGGATACCGGGTGCGCGCGTGGTTGAAGTTGGTGGTGTTGACCTGGCGCCAGCCGCCCTCGTTGTGGCAGCTCTCGCAGTCCTTACCCAGGCGCCCCTGATGGGCGTCCTGATGGCACGAGGCGCAGCTCTTGGAGACCTTGGCCGCGAGGTTCGAGCCGTGACAATCGGCGCAGCTCACGCCGACGTGTTTGCCGACGAGTGGCCAGCCCGCGGGGCTGTGGGCAGGTGGCACGGCCTGGACGTTTCGCCACCCTTCGGTCGTGTGGCAGTCGGTGCACGGCGAGAGAGCCGTCTTGCCCTGGTGGGGGTCGCCGTGACAGCTCGAGCAGCGGTCGAAGCTCTTGACGTCGTAGCTCACCTGACCCGATGCATTGGGTTTGTGACAGCCCACACAGGCGACCTCGGTATGTCGATTTTCGAGAGGAAATGACGTCTTCTTGTGATCGAAGAGACGGGCCGGCTCGAACGAATTCGTGTCGTGGCAGCTCTCGCATTTCGTCCCGAGCTCGCCGCGGTGGTTGTCCTCGTGGCAACCGACACACGTGGTGGCGGCCCCCATGTAGCGAGGGCGATCCTTGTGGCAATTGGCGCAGGTCGTCGTCGCATGTGAGCCGGTCAGCGCGAACCCGGTGTCCTTGCCGTGGTCGAAAGTCGCCGGCGGTGTCCAGCGGATGAGCGGATAGTCGCGCCCCTTGTGATCGCTGTGGCAAGTCTCGCAGCGCCGATTCGCTCCCTGGACCAGCGTCGCGTGATAGCCGCGCCCCGCCGCGAGCGGCACTGCGACCTCTTTGTGACATGCGAGACAGCGGTCGGCCTCGACACGTTTGCCAGGCGCATGGCATTTCTCACACGCCGTCGTGTCGTCGAGCTCCCGATGCCCGGCGGCCAGCGGCCCGGGAGTAATCCACTGTGCGTGGCCTGCCCCCGAAGGGATCGAGACCGAGGCCAAGAACATGAAGACGAAGAGCCCGAAGACAAAACCCGCACCCAGGCGGGCGCGATGAGCTCGATCGCATGGATCATCGCCATTGTGAGCGGTGTCATGGTGCTCGGCGCCATTGTCGTCCTGCCGCGCCTGAAGAAACAGTCGGCCTTCGAGGCGATCGAGCTCGAAGAGCTCCCCGCGGATCTCGCCAAGCGCCTGCCCGTTTCGCTTCACCCCGTCATCGACCCGGCCATCTGCATCGGCAGCGGCTCGTGTGTGGCCGCCTGTCCCGAGGGCAAGATCATCTCGCTCCACCAGGGTCACGCCCACCTCGTGCACCCCGAAGCCTGCATCGGACATGGCGCGTGCGCCCGCGAATGCCCGGTCAACGCCATCACGCTGGTATTTGGCACCGCGTCGCGCGGCGTCGACATCCCGCATGTGAGCCCGTCCTTCGAGACCAACGTGAAGGGCATCTCGATCGCCGGCGAGCTCGGCGGGATGGGCCTCATCCGCAATGCGGTCGCGCAGGGTGTCCAGGCCGTCAACCACATCGCGCGAAAGGGCAAGGCGGGCGACAAGGTGCTCGACCTCGTCATCGTGGGCGCCGGTCCCGCAGGGCTGGCGGGCGCACTGGTCGCCAAGCAGCGCGGCCTCAACTTCGCCATCATCGATCAAGAGACGACCATCGGCGGCACCATCGGCCATTACCCTCGAAAGAAGCTCGTCATGACCGGGCCGTTCGACCTGCCGGGATGGGGACGCATCAAGAAGCGCGAGCTCTCTAAGGAGGAGCTCATGGAGATCTGGACCGAGGCCATCGAGAAGAACGCGCTCGAGGTACGACTCGGTGAGCGGCTCGAGGCGCTGACGCGGGTCGGTGACTCCATCGTCGTGAAGACGACGAAGGGGACCCTCGAGGCGCGCCATGTGTTGCTCGCCATCGGGCGGCGAGGGACGCCGCGGATGCTGGGGATTGCGGGCGAGGACCAGCCCAAGGTCGCCTACAGCCTGCGCGAGCCCGACCTGTGGCAGGACGCCCGTGTCCTCGTGGTGGGTGGCGGCGACAGCGCGCTCGAAGCCGCGATGAGCCTGGCCGAGGTGGCGGGGACTCGTGTCACTCTCAGCTACCGGGGCGAAGACCTCTTTCGAGCCAAGCCCAAGAACATCGAGAACTTCTGGAAGCAGGTGCAAAAAGGCACCATCGACGTGCGGCTCCGCACCGAGCCGGTCGAGATTCGTCCCGATTCGGTCGTCCTGCGCCATTATGATGGACATGACCACATCATCGATAACGACCAGGTCTTCATCTTCGCGGGCGGAGTCCTGCCGACGGCCCTGCTCGCTTCCGCTGGCATCGCAATGGAGCGCCGCTTTGGTACACGCTGAAACCGTTGGCTCGTTCCCGATTCCAGCAGGCGTGAGACGCACAGGTGCTGACAACGGGTCGGAATCCCGTTCCAGCCTCCTGCATGACCGCCCCTCGGCCGCACGGCTCGACGTCTCGCTCATCGTCACTGCTCCGCCCAATCCACCCACTTCGGCGACGGTCCGGGTAGAGACCGCGTCGATAGGATGGCAAATACGCAAGTCGCGCGCCATGCCTAAGTTTACGAAAATCATAACCGTATTGGTGTTGATTCTCATGAGTGGCGGGTGCTGGGGTGACCGCAATCCGTGTGAGCTGTGGGCTGGCAAGTTGGCACGCGGCGAAGAGATAGCACCCTCGATTCGAGAGTTGCAGCTCGGCAAGTGCGTCGAAAGCCGCACGCTGCTTTTGGCACACCTGGGTGACCCCGGCTTCGAAGACGACATCCTCGTGGCCCTCATCGCGCTGGGGCGAAGCCCGGAGGCAGAGACTGCGGTCAAGCGTGCGTTGGCGATTCCCGCGACCTCGGAGGCGGCAGCGGCTCAGGTCGTGAGCTGGTCACTTTCGGAAGCGGAGCCTGAGCTGCGGACAGCACTCGCCGATGAGGCGCTCGCCCATTCTCGGCCGGCCCTGCTCGAGGCGGCGCTCGCAGTGTCGCCCCCCGAGAAATGGAGCGCCGAGCTGGTGCGAGCGCTGGGGGACACCACGAACACAACGGCGCCGCTCGTCGACAGGGCGCTCGCCGCGCTGGCCGCCCTTGACTTGCGAAACACGACGCCGACGGCAAGAGAGGCAGCCATCGACGCGCTGGCCGAGCTCGTCACGCAGCCCGCCGGTGTCGTGCCCAAGGCGCGCGCCGGGGCCGCGCTCGCCGCAATGGCCAAGGTCACGGGTGACGGGGCACCACCGCTCGTGCGTCTCGTCGAGCGGGCGCGCAGCGGCAGTCGGATGGCGCTGCTGGTGCTCGCGGCCCTCGGTCATCCGGAGGTCGACGGCTTGACCCTCGCGCTCGCGACCCGGCCCGAGGTCGACTCGTCGACCCGCTGGCTGGCGCTGGCACTGCGCAAGGGGCGTATGACCTCGGGAACAACCGCGCCCGGAGGAGCCGAGGCAGCAGCACCGGCGGCACCGGCGGCACCGGCGGTCGATGCGCCGTTGCTCAGTGCGGTGACCTCGGCTCCGGCCGATGCCGACACGCTGCTCGGCCTGGCCATGACCGTGGGCCCGGTGGCCGCACCACCGCTGGAGCAACGGCGCCTGACCGAAAAGGGGGCCGCGCGGGTGGCGATTGCCCGCGCGCAGAGCGTGGTCTTGACGGCCGACGAGCTGACGGAGTGGCAGGCGGCTTTGGAGAAGGAGCCGTCGGTGCTGCTGCGCGGCTTGCCGACCGAGCCCGTGGTGTTGGGGTTTGCCGAGCTGACACGGCGCTGCGGGTTGGACGAGGCGCTTCTCGCGACCTTCCTGACGGAGATGGCGCCACGGCTCGCGACGTTGGATGCCGAGCTCGTGCAGGCCAGGCGTGATGTCGAGACGACTCGGGCGCAGGCCGAGACCCAGACGCTCGTCGACTCACAACGGGCCAAAGAGCTCGCTCAGGTGACTGGCGAAGCAGTGGCCAAGGCGCGGGTCGAGCTCGCCGCTATCCAGGCGCGGCTCGAGGCGGCGTACAAGCCGGTCGAGGAGCTCTCGCACAAGGTCGACGCGCTCGTGCGGCTCGAAGGCGAGGCGCTGCTCGCGCTCTCGCGGCTGGTCGGGACACGGTCAGGTGCCACGGTCGGTAAGGCGGTCCTCGAGGCCTGCGCAGGTCCGGCTTGCGAGAGACTGCGGGCGTGGGCGGTCGCGGCGATGTTCGCGTCCGAGCCAGCTGTGGGTCAGGCGCGCTTCGAGCTCTTGCTGAAGGCGGCTTCCGAGTAACGTCGCTGCGAGTCGTTGCAACGCTTCGGTGAGGCTCAGCGGGAGCGATACTCGTAATAGCGGTCCAGCACCGTGCGCACGTAGCTCTCGGTGGCCTCGAAGGGGATGCCGTCGGCGCTCTTCACGGCGCCTGCGCCGGCGTGATAGGCCGCAAGGACCTTGACCATGTCGCCTTCGTAGCGATCGGCGAGTGTGCGTAGGAGTCGCGCCCCACCCATGACGTTGGCGCGTGGATCCCAAGGATCGTCGACGCCCATCTCGCGCACGACCACGGGCATCAACTGCATGAGCCCCATCGCGCCGGCGGAGCTCGTGACGCGGTAGCGGAAGTTGCTCTCGACGCGGATGACCGCGGCGATGAACTCGAAGGGCAGCTTGTAGAGCTCGGCCGCCTCTTCGATGAAGGGGCCATAGAGCGCCTCACGTTCCTTGAGGGACTCGGGCTCGTTGCCAGAGAAGCGCCCGGTCGCAGCACCCGGCGCGCCCGTCGGAGAAGGCGCGAGGTTGGTCGCGGGCTTTGGTTTGTCGAAGGCCCCACCCGCCGCGAGCCGCTTGGCTTCGGCCTTGGACATGCCGTTGCCCGCAGAAGCGGGTGCTGGATTCGGGGCGTCGCCGTCGTTGGTAGGCCCTTCGGAAGGTGCTGTGTCGGCCACGACCTGCGGAGGTGGTGTCTTGGCGTAGAGCACGCAACGCATGCCCTTGAGCTTGCGGTCCGAGAAGCTCACCACCCCTTGTCTGTCCTTGCAGGCGTAGACGTCGGCGCGGGCCTCGGCGGCGAAGAGGCCGGTCAAAGCCGTGAGGATGGTGGCGACCAGCAGGACCAGCGTTCTGGAGCGTGCCGGCGACCTCGAGCCCTTGAGGAACGACGTGATCATGAGGGGCTCCATGCCATGTGGCGTGTCGACGAGGCAAGTTCCACGCCTCGGCCCGGACGAAACCCAAGTCCTCGAAGCTGCTGGCGCGGCGGCCCGAATGTGGTTATTCCCTGGGCATGCGGCACGTCTTTGACTCCCTCGTCCTCGGCTCCGGCATTGCCGGCCTCACCTTCGCCCTCAAGATGGCCCACCACGGCACCGTGGCGGTCATCACCAAGCGCGAGCGCAAGGCCTCCAACACGTACTGGGCGCAGGGCGGCATCGCAACGGTCATGGACCCCTATGACTCGTTCGAATCGCATATCCAGGACACCATAACCGCAGGCGACTACCTCAATCATCCCGACATCGTGCGGATCTGCGTCGAAGAGGGTCCTGCGCGCCTGGCCGAGCTCATGGCGCACGGCGTGGCCTTCACGATGGACAAGGACCACCCGACGACGCTCGACCTGACGCGTGAGGGGGGCCACTCGGCTCGCCGCGTGGTCCACGCCAAGGACATGACCGGTGCCGCAGTCGAGGACGCGCTCGTCGACGCGGTCGCGAACCACCCCAACATCGCCGTCTTCGAGCACCACCACGCCATCGACCTCATCTCGAAGCACCGCCTCGGCATGCGCGGCGACGACCGGGTGCTAGGCGCGTATGTGCTCAACACCGAGACGCAGCACATCGAGACCTTTCTCGGCCGGGTCGTGATGCTCGCGACGGGCGGTGCCGGCAAGGTCTACCGCTACACCTCGAACCCCGACGTGGCCACGGGCGACGGCATCGCCATGGCCTGGCGCGTCGGTGTCCCCATCGTGAACATGGAGTTCTACCAGTTCCACCCGACCTGCCTCTACCACCCCGACGCCAAGAACTTCCTCGTCACCGAGGCTTGCCGCGGCGAGGGCGGGATCCTGCGCCGCCGTGACGGCACGGCCTTCATGGAGAGCTACCACCCGCAAAAGGACCTGGCCCCTCGCGACATCGTGGCCCGCGCCATCGACAGCGAGATGAAGCGCACGGGCGAGCCCTGTGTCTTCCTCGACATGACGCACCTCGACGCCACGTTTCTCACCGACCACTTCCCGGGCGTTCACGGCAAGCTGCTCGAGTTCGGCATCGACATGCGTATCCAGCCCATCCCGATCGTGCCCGCGGCCCACTATTGTTGTGGCGGCGTGCACTCGGACGACATGGGACGCACAGGGCTCGATGGCTTGCTCGTGGCCGGCGAGACGTCGCACACGGGGCTGCACGGCGCCAATCGCCTGGCCTCGAACTCGCTGCTCGAGGGCCTCGTCTTCGCGCACCGCGCATCAATCGTGGCGCCGGACATGATGCAGGCAGCGACCGTCAACTTCGACCCACACGTCCCCGACTGGAACACGGGCTTCGCGACCGACCCGGACGAGAACGTGCTCGTCGCCCACGCCTGGGAGGAGATGCGCTCGCTGATGTGGAACTACGTCGGCATCGTGCGCAGCAACAAACGCCTCGAGCGCGCCAAGCGCCGGGCCGAGCTGTTGAACCAGGAGATCAAGGAGGACTACTGGAACTTCAAGCTGTCGCGTGACCTGCTCGAGCTGCGCAACATCGCACGTGTCGGCCAGCTCATCATCGAGAGCGCCATCATGCGTAAGGAGTCGCGCGGCCTGCACTATACCGTCGACTACCCGCTGCGGGACGACGACCACTGGCAGCGCGACACCATCTTGCGTAAGGGTCGCCGCCGCTGACCTGACCTCACTCGCACACGCTGCGACGGGTGCGGACGATACCTCGATCTTCGAGATATCTTCGAGATATCTCCGTGCCCCCTCCGTGCCTCCGTGTCTCCGTGGTTTCGTTCCTGAGCCGCACACTCATCGCTGCCACATCGTGCCACCAGAAACACGAACGCCCAGCAGCTCTCGTCGAGCTACTGGGCGTCGTTTTTCACCCTGGCAGGGTCATCGGGCCGATCGGATTAGCGCTCGCTGTTGCGGCCACCGTCGCAGCATGTCGACATGCTCATCTCGGAGTCCTCGAGCGCGCAGTCCTGACCCGACGCGCAGTTCTCGACTGCGTCGTCGAAGCCATCGAGCTCGTCTGCATCGAAGAAGGTGATGTTGCCACCCTCGCCGTAATAGGCCGACTCGATGGTGGACAGGCCGGGGAAGCCCTCGATGAAGGCCGGGATCCGCAGGCTCCCCTTCTCCGACGGCCGCGCCACGATGTCCCAGCTCACGCTGCTGTTGGGGCCGTAAATGTAGAAGTCGGTAGTCAACGCGTCGCTGCGCGAGAGTCCAGGCTCGGCGTCCCAGAAGAGCTCGATAGGGAGCACACGAGCGCCGCCTTCGGGTTCGGCCGGGGCATACTCGGCGCGCACAGCGAAGATACGCGGCATGAAGTCGGTGTCGACGTCGAAGGTGAGGTCGAAGGGCAGGCTCGTCGCCGCGCCTTGCATGCCGACCCGCCCCTCGCCGGTGGCGGCTATGAATGGGACTTCGATCCACCAGCGAGCCATGGCCCCGGGGATCCGGGCGGTCTTGATGTCTCCCGTGCCGGCCTTCGAGGGCTGAGCGAAGCCGGAGACCGTGTACTCTTCGGAGCCGTAGTCGAGGACGTCCTCGCCGGACATGATGTTGGATCCGAAGTAGAACTGGCTCGGCAGCACGGAGGTCGTGACCGTGACCTCGCTCTCGGTCCAGGCGTTGCTCCATGCGCCGTCGAAGGTGATGCTCGCTTCTGAGCCGTCGGGGATCGGGACCCCGGTCTTGGTGACGAACTGGCTCTGGCGGCCCGAACCGTCGACTGCGACCAGCGCGATATCGAAGGTCGAACCCGTGAAGCAGTTGGCGGCGATTGAGACGTTCGCGGTGGTCGCGGTCGGGCGGACCGCGAGGTAGTAGTAGCCGCAGGGGGCCAGCGCACGCACCCACGAGGTCTCTTCCGGAGCGGCCGGGAAGGTCAGCGCGAAGCTGATGTAGGCGACCTCCGTGAGGTTGTTTACGCGGCGCACGAACGGGACCGTCTGGCCGGGCTTGATGCCGAGGACCGAGGACCAACGTGTGCCCCACTCGTCGACGGTGACATCGACGGTGGCGCCGAAGCCGGCGAAGCCCTCGACCGTCGCGAGCCCGTTCGCGTCGGTGTAGAGGGTCACACCCACCGGGGTACCGTCAGGGTAGTGGAACTGGACGGCGACCTGGCCCACGGGCTTGTCCTCGGAGTTGTTGACCTCGACCGTGATGGTGCCGAAGGCGGGGCCCGCCGGCCCGCAGGGGCCTGCGTTTCCGGCGGTGTCGATGGCGCGCACGAAGAGGTTCTGTACGGTGTTGGCGACGCGTGAGGTCGTGACCGAGTAAAGCCCGGCAGGTGCCACCGAGCCCTCCGAGACGGGCGTCGCGCAGGCGGCATCCGAGAAGACACGCACGGTGGCGCCGAGCTCGGACTCCCCGCTGATGGTGAAGGCCGCGCCGGACTCGTCCCAGGAAGCGGCTTCGACGGAGAACACGACCGGGGCTGCGGGAGGGGCCTGGTCGACGTCGAAGACGAGCGACGAGGCGACACAAGGCGAGCTCAGACCCGCCGGGTTGACGGCGCGCAGCGCGAAGGTGTTGGCGCCGACCGCGAGCGTCACGGTGGCGGTCCAGGCGCCGGAGGCGGTGGCCGTGCCGTTGCCGATGGCGGTCGCGCACAACGCGTCCGAATAGACGGTCACGGTCGCGAGCGGCTCGCTCGTGCCGTTGGCGGTGACGGAGCGGACGTTCGCCGGTGTGGTGGGGGTGAAGCCCGTGAGCGCAGGCCCGGCCGGGGCGTCGCAGGCGTCGCCCGCACCATCGGCGTCGGCATCGGCCTGGTCGGCGTTAGCGGCGAAGACACAATTGTCGGTCCCGTTGGCGACATCGTCACCGTCCACGTCCGTGTCGACGCAGTCGGCGACCCCGTTGCCGTCGCTGTCCGCGTTGCCCTCGTCGGACGCGCCGTCGCAGTCGTTGTCGAGGCCGTCGCAGGTCGTCTCGGTCGCCTGGAACTGGGCGATGCCGGAGTAGTCGCAGACCGGGTCACCAGCGGCGCCGCAGGTGACGGAGATGCCGCCCGGGAAGTCCTTGCACACACCCGTCGTGCCGCAGAGCACCGAGGCCCACGCCTGGAGTTGTTCGGCGGTGGCGTTGCTGCTGTCGTCGGGGTCGAGCTGGTCTGGCAGGCAGTCCCCATCGGTGTCGCCGGTGAGCGACTCGACGATGTCGTACTTGCTGTCGCTGTCGCTGTCTGCGGGCTCGTCGCCGTCGAACTCCTGGGCGTCTGGGATGCCGTCGTAGTCGGAGTCGGGGTTGAGCGGGTTCGAGCCAAGCGCGCCCTCGCGGCCGTTGGTGAGGCCGTCGAGGTCCTCATCACCGGCGGGGTCGAGGCATTGCCCAAAGCTGCACAAACCGGACTCACACTCGGAGTCGCCACCACACGTCGTGCCGATGGGGCGCTTCTCGTCGTCGGTGCAAGCAACGGTCGCCATCGCGGCCGTGAGAAACAGGGTGCGTAAAAGTCGCATGGGTGACCTCCAGGGGCGGGAGGATAATGGACAACCCACGGACTGCCAAATGTTTCGCGACTTGAAGCGTTGCGGGTCCGCCGTGGCTCGGCCGCGCGTCAGCGAGGCTTGAAGACCGCAGGCTCGTCGCGGAAGACCACCTGGCGATACCAACGCAGCTCGTCGATGGACTCGCGGATGTCGTCGAGCGCCCGATGAGCGGTCGCCTTGGGCGGGGAGCTGAGGCCGTACCAGCGCCGCACGAGCTCCTTGATGGTCGAGATATCGACGCTCCTATAATGGAAGAAGCCATCGAGCTCGGGCATGTAGCGGCGCAAGAAGCGCCGGTCCTGCGAGATGGTGTTGCCACAGAGCGGTGAGGCGCCGGGCGGCAGATACTGGGCGAGGAAGGCGATGGTCTGCAGCTCGGCCTCGCGCTCGCCGATGGCCGAGGCGCGTACGGCCGCCGTCAGCCCGCTGTCGCCGTGGTGCTGGGTGTTCCACGCGTCCATCGCGGCGAGCACCTCGTCGGGCTGGTGGATGACGAGGTTTGGGCCCTCGGCCACGATCTCCAGCGCGGCGTTGGTCACGATGGTCGCGACTTCCAATGGGCGGCAGGTCGCGGGGTCGAGGCCGGACATCTCCATGTCGAGCCAGACGAGGAGCGTCGGGTCGCGCTTGTCGGCCAGGCTGCTCGGGCCGGCCATGCCACCCGGGCCGGCCATGCCACTCGGGCCATTGGGCTTGGCCCCATCTTCCGCTGTGGACATCGAATCCTCCTCGCACCATGCTATCGGCCCCGCAGCATGGGCGGTCCGTGACGCGGCGTCAACGGGCCTCTCGGGGGGTTGGAGTCACCGATGTCGTTCGTCCACCTGCATGTCCACTCCGAGTACTCGATGCTCGACTCGACCATCCGGGTCCCCCAGGTGGTCGCACGGGCCAAGACCGACGGGGCGCCCGCCGTGGCCCTCACCGATCACAACAACATGTTCGGCGCAGTGGACTTCTACAAGGCCGCGAAGAAGGCCGGCGTGCGCGCCATCTTCGGCGCCGAGGTGAACCTCGTCCCGGACGACCGCAAGAACGCAGACGTGCGCAGGAGCGGCACCATCCTGCTCCTGTGCAGGACGCTGCAGGGCTATCGCAACCTGTGTTTCCTGTTGTCGCGCGGCTACATGGACACGCCGCCACGGGCGCCTGGGCCACGCATCGACAGGCCTCTTCTCGAAGCCAACTGCGAAGGGCTCATCGCGCTCACGTCGAGCCTGTCGGGAGAGATCCCGCAGGCCATCCTGCGCGGCAACTTCGACGATGCTAGAGAGCTCGCACGCCACTACCAGGGCGTGTTCGGCAAGGACGGCTTCTATCTCGAAATCCTGAGGAACGGCATCAAGGAGCAGGAGCGTGTCAACGAAGGGCTCATGCGCCTCTCCGAGGAGCTCGAGATCCCAGTCGTCGCGGCGGCCGACTCGCACTACAACAAGGTCGATGACGCCGGTGCGCATGAGATCCTGATGTGTATCCAGCTCGGCAAGTCGCTACCGACGCTCGACACCAAGGCGCGGGTCACCGACGACCTCTACCTCGCGAGCGCCGACGAGATGAAGGCGCGGTTCGCGGACCTGCCCGAAGCCATCGAGAACACGCTGAAGATCGCCGAGCTGTGTCGGGTCGACATCCCGCTCGGCAAGACGTTCCTGCCGACCTACAAGGTGCCCGAGGGCTTCGACGCCGCCAGCTACATGGCGCACGTCGCGCGTGAGGGACTCGACAAACGGCTCGCCAAGATGCGCTCGCTCGGCGAGACGCCCGACGAGTCGGTCTATCGCCCACGCCTCGAGCTCGAGATCGACTGCATCGCGAAGATGGAGTTCCCCGGCTACTTCCTCATCGTGTGGGACTTCATCAGATACGCCAAGACCCACGACATCCCGGTTGGCCCGGGACGCGGCTCCGGCGCTGGATCGCTCGTCGCCTACGCACTCGACATCACGGATATCGACCCCATCCGATATACCTTGCTTTTCGAGAGATTTTTGAACCCTGAGCGTGTGTCGATGCCGGACTTCGACATCGACTTCTGCCAGAACAAACGCGACCAGGTCATCCAGTACGTCACGCGCAAGTACGGCGAGGACAACGTCGGGCAGATCATCACCTACGGCACGATGAAGGCCAAGGCCGTCGTGCGCGACGTGGCGCGGGTGTTGGGGTTGTCGTTTGCCGAAGCCGACCGCGCGGCGAAGCTCGTCCCCGATGAGCTCGGCATCACGCTCGAACAGGCCTTCGAGAAGGAGAAACGCCTGCACGAGCTGGTCGCCGAGGACCCGCGTTATGCGCGCCTCTTCGAGATCGCCAAGACGCTCGAAGGCATGAACCGCCAGCCCGGCATGCACGCCGCGGGCATCGTCATCGGCGACAAGCCGCTGTGGGAGTATGTCCCGCTCTACGCGGTGCACGACGAGCACGGGCGCGTCATCCGCATCACCCAGTTCGCCAAGAACGAGGTCGAAGAAGCGGGCCTCGTGAAGTTCGACTTCCTCGGGCTCACGACGCTCACCATCGTCGACCACGCGTTGCGCCTGGCGAATACGAAGCTCAAGAAAGAAGGCAAGCCGCCGCTCGACATCACGGCCATCCCGCTCAATGACCCGAAGGTCTTCCAGCTCATCTCGGGCGGCCACACGACGGGTGTCTTCCAGCTCGAGTCGTCGGGCTTCAAGGAGCTCTTACGCAAGCTCAAGCCGGACTGCATCGAGGACGTCATCGCGGCCGTGGCCCTCTACCGTCCGGGCCCGCTGCAGTCGGGCATGGTCGACAGCTTCATCAAGCGCAAGCACGGCCAGGAGCCGGTCGTCTACCCGCATCCGAAGCTCGACGTGGTGCTCAAGGAGACCTACGGCGTCATCGTCTATCAGGAGCAGGTCATGCAGTCCGCGAGTGTGCTCGCGGGGTTCTCGCTCGGTCAGGCGGATCTCTTGCGCCGCGCCATGGGCAAGAAGAAAGCCGAGGAGATGGCCAAGCAGCGCGACGTCTTCGCCAAGGGTTGTGCCGAGCGCGGAGTCGACGAGAAGCAGGCGACCGAGATCTTCGACAACATCGAGAAGTTCGCCGGCTACGGCTTCAACAAGTCCCATTCGGCGGCCTACGGCATCATCACGTACCAGACCGCGTGGCTCAAAGCGCACTTCCCCGTCGAGTTCATGGCCGCGCTGCTGACGGCGGGCGGCGACTCCACCGACAAGATCGTGCGCCTCATCGCCGAGTGCCGGACCATGGGACTCACGGTCCTGCCCCCGTCCGTGAACCACTCGGACCTCGACTTCACGACCGGCGAAGGGGCCATTCGTTTCGGGCTTCGCGCGGTGAAGGGGGTCGGCGAGGGAGCCGTCGAGTCCATCCTGGCGGCGCGCAATGACGCGACGACCGGCGGCCGGTTCAAGGACCTGTACGACTTCTGCGAGCGGGTCGACCTCAAGCGGGTGAACAAGCGGGTCATGGAGGCGCTCGTCAAGTGTGGCGCCTTCGACGAGTTCGGCCAGACCCGGCGCGGTCTCTGGGAGGAGCTCGACCGGGCCATCGAGCGCGGCCAGACCTCGCAGCGCGACAAGCAGGCGGGCCAGTTCTCACTCTTCGGGGCGTTGCTCGCGACACCGAAGAAGGTGGAGGTCCCGGTCTTCGAGTTCAAGGAGGAGTGGCCCGACAAGGAGCGGCTCAGCTTCGAAAAGGAGTGCCTGGGATTCTACGTGTCGGGCCATCCGCTCGAGCGTTATGCGGCCGACCTCAAGCGGATGGGGTTGAAGACCATCGTAGAGCTCGATGAGATCGAAGGCTTCGCGATGCGCGACGAGGTCACCGTCGCCGGCGTCATCGGCGAGGTGCGTGAGCGCATCACGAAGAGCGGCAACGGGCGAATGGCCTTCATCCAGTTGGAGGACCTGACCGGGCGCATCGAGGTCATGGTGTTCACGAAGGCGTTCGCGGCGTTCGAGCCGCACCTCGCGGGCGACGAGCCGCTCATCGTCGTGGGGCGCCTCGTGCGGGAGGGCGAAGACGAGGAGACGACGCAGCTCAAGCTGCGCGCCGAGACGTGTAGACTCTTGCGCGACGTGCGGGCGGAGCGGACGAGCCGGGCGAAGATCCGGCTGCCGTCGGAGAACGTGACGCCGGCCCACCTGAAGCACCTGGCGGACATGCTGGGGAGCAACAGCGGCGGGGTCGAGGTCGACCTGGTGGTCGCCATCAAGGGCAAAGGTGAGGCCACCGTGCGGCTGCCCAACCAGTGGCGGCTGCCGATGGACGACGAGGTGCTGGCGCGGATCGAACGCCTGGTCGGCAAGGGAACGGTCGCCTTCGGCTGATTTGGCCGGGGGGCCGGGCCCTGGCCGTGCACGGCCAGTCGACTGGAAGCGCCTGATAATGCAGTTGATTCAGGCCCGTGGTGGCGCGGGTTACGTTCGTCGGGGGCCAACGGGGGGGCGGTCCTCGGTTTCAAACAAGATCATCTTTGTGTTCCGGTGGAAAGATCCTCTATCGTGAGAGGTGTTTCCAGGGCGTTGCGAACGGCGCCCCCTGCCTCGGACTCAACCCCAACAACTCGATGAAAGCTCCTTGTCCGACCCTTCGGCCAGCTGAGTTGCGGCGCGTCGAACCACATCCCATGGGAGTCACCATGTCCCGCGTGCAGCCCACCAAATCCCACCGCCTGCAGCTCCTCGTGAGTGTGCTCGCCGTCGTCGTCGGCCTCGCCGGCCCCGTCGGCCCCGTCGGGACGGGTCGCGCGCAGGCCGCGGTGGACCTGAGAAGCATCGACCCCGAGCTCGCGACGCTGCCTTTTGGAAAAGACATCGAAGCCATCGAGCTCTGGGTCGGCAAGCGCCTCGACCGTGCCGCCGCAGGTGGTCTCGCGCGGGCCGTCGACGTCAAAGAGCGCGCGCGTCTGCGTGCCAATCGAGACCGCGAGCTCGAGGCGATGCGGCTTGGCGAGCAGGTCTTCGACGGCCGAAAGACCGGCCTCGAGTTCAGCATCGTGGCCAGCGAGTTCGGGGTCGGAACGGGCGAGTCGCTGCTACAGCACAAGGAGGGTGAGGAGACGCACTACTTCTTCCTGCGCGACGGCAAGATGTGGAAATACCTACGTGTTCTGGCACCCGCACCGACCTATATGGGGCGCATGACGGCCTTTCAGAAGGCGCTGGGCGAGCCGAGTGGGTTGGCTGACGAGTCCGACGGGGACGGCGGTCGTCGCCTCATCTCGACGACGTGGCGCAAGGGCGCGCACGACATGCGCCTCGTCAATCGCCGCATCATCTTCGGGGCGGACGTCTTCGTCATCGAGGACCACACCGTCGCCACCGAGCTGGCCGAGGCGCGCAAGAAGGCCGGCCGTAAGGGCCCGTCCACGGACGGCTCGCTCGACGAGTACTTCCTCGATGACCCGTTCACGTATGGGGCCCCTCCCCCGCCGCCGCCCGAGCCGGCGCCCGAGGTCAAGACCCCGCCGCGCCGCAACTGAGCGCGGGGCCGGGCGCTTGCGTGGGCGTGGGCGTGGGCGTGGGCGTGGGCGCTTGCGTGGGCGTGGGCGTGGGCGTTTGCGAGGGCGTGAGCGTTTGCGAGGGCGTGAGCGTGGGCGCTTGCGTGGGCGAGGGCGTTTGCGAGGGCGTGAGCGCTCGCAAACGCGCCCTGCTCAGCGGTGCGGCGTGTTCAGAGTCCTGCGGATCTCGTGGTACTTCAGCAGGCGCTCCTCGACGCGGCCGTTGAGGCTGTCGGCGGGGAAGCGGCCGTGGTCCTCACGAATGCCGACGGGTGTTCCGGCGAGCAGCTCGAGCGCTTCGTCGACATTCGAGACGGCAAAGATGTGGAACTCGCCGCGGGCGGCGGCCTCGACGATGCGCGGGGCCAGCATCAGGTTCTTGGCGTTGGCCTTGGGGATGATGACGCCCTGCTCACCCGTGATCCCGCGACGGAGGCAGATCTCGAAGAAGCCTTCGATCTTCTCGTTCACCCCACCGATGGCCTGGACCTCGCCCTTCTGGTTGATGGACCCGGTCAGCGCAATGCCCTGCTTGAGCGGCAGGCCTGCGATGGCCGACAGCAGCGCGCAGTACTCGCCGAGCGAGGCCGAGTCTCCATCGATGTAGCCGTAGGACTGCTCGAAGGTGAGGCTCGCCGAAAGGGACAGGGGCACGTCGGTGGCATAACGCGAGCCGAGCAACGACTGCAGGATGAGGACACCCTTGGCGTGCAGGCTGCCCGACAGGTCGCTCTCACGCTCGATGTCGATGACCTCGCCGGCGCCGACGCGCGCGGTGGCGGAGATACGCGAGACGCGGCCAAAGCTGAAGCTGCCGAGTGACACCACGGCGAGCGCGTTGACCTGACCGACGGTGGCGCCAGTGGTTTCGACGAGCAGCGTCCTTCTCTCGATACTCGAGAGAACTTCGTCGCGAGGCGCCGAGTGCCGGCGCTCGTACGCTTCCAGTGCATAAGCCACGTGGGTCGCGGTGACGACCTCGCTCTTGGCTTCGGCGGCCCAGAAGTCGGCTTCGTCGAGCAGGTTGAAGAGGCGCGACAGGTTGGCCGAGACGAACTCGTTGTCGTCGACCTCACGTGAGGCCTCTTCGATGACACGTGCCACCGCGTCGCGTTCGAAGGGGCGCAGGTGTTTTTCGCGGACCTTCGTCGCGATGAGGCGGGCGAAGAGGTGGGTCGTCTCCGCCGTGCGGGGCAGGCGCTCTTCGAAGGCGGCGAGGATCTTGAAGTGGCGCTCGACCTCGGGGTCCTGGTCGCAGAGGTCGTAGTAGAGCTCGGCCGGGCCCATGACGACGACCTTCACGTCGACCGGGATCGGGTCGGGCGTGAGCATGACCGTGGTCATCGGGTTGGCGTTGGTGTCGGGCGCGTCCATGCGGACCAGGCGTGAGCGCAGGACACGCTTCAAGGCGGCCCACGCAAACGGGGCGTTGACGAGGCGCCATGCATCGATGACGAGGTAGCCGCCGGATGCCAGGTGGAAGGCGCCGGCCTTGATGAGGGTGTGGTCGGTCAGCAGCGCGCCGAACTCGGTGAGGTGTTCGATGCGGCCGATGAGGTTCGCGAAGGCCGGGATGTCTTCGAAGATGACCGGCGCCCCTTCGGTCTTCGAGTGGTCGACGAGCACGTTGACCTGGTAGCGCCTGATCTCGGTCTTCTTGGCCTGGTTCCTGGCACGCGCGAGCGGGTCGTCGGCCGCGTCGTCGTCGGCGTCCTGGTCGGGCAGCGGGTCCTCACGAAAGAGGTGGACCTGCTCGGGGATGTCCTTGGCCACGGCGTCGAAGAAGGCGATGACGTCGGGGTAGTCCGTGTAGGACGAGCGCAGCGGCTCGAGCAGGCGCGTGATCTCGGTCTCGACGACCTCTTTTTCGTGTGATTTCAGGCGGTCCCGCGTCTCCTTACGCCACCGCGGCACGCCGCCGAAGACGGCCTGCAGCTCGTCCTCGGTCTCTTCGAGCTTCTGCTCGAAGTCCTTACGGACGTCTTCGGGGAGCTGCTCGAAGGCCTCGGGGTCGATGACCTCGCCGTCCATGGCGGGCACGAACGTGAAGCCCTCTTCGGTCTTGAGCAGAGCCAGCCCCTTCTTGATGGCGTGCTCCTTGACGGCTTCGAGCGCCTGGTCGTGCACCTTCTCCATCGCCTCGTTGATGGCGTGCACCCGCGAGGTGAACGTGTCCGAGGTGAAGATGACCGGGAGGACCATACGCAGGTCCTCGATGAAGCGGTGGACGACGGCCTTGAGCTTGGCGCCTTCGCCGGGCGGGAGCTTGAAGGCGCGCGGCTTGTGGCTTTCCTCGAAATTCGAGACATAGCACCAGTCGGGTGGGACCGGCTCACCCTTAGCGCGTGTGCGCAGGATGCTGAGGACGACCGTGTTCTTGCCGACGCCGGACGAGCCGACGACGAAGATATTGTAGCCCTCGCGGCGGATGCCGAGGCCGACGCGTAAGGCTTCGAGCGCGCGTTCGTGACCGAAGCTGCCGGCGAGGTCTTCGAGCTCGGCGGTGGTCGAAAACTGAAGGCCCTCGGGCGGGCAAGGGGGGCGAAGCGAGGTGGCGGGGAGGGAAACAATCACGCGGTGACTCCGAAGTCGCGAAGGGCGGCGTTGAGCGAGGTCTTCTTGTCGGTCGAGGCCGAGCGCTTGCCGATGATGAGGGCGACGGGGACCTGGAAGGTGCCCGCCGGGAAGGTCTTGGGCACGGAGCCCGGGATGACGACCGAGCGGGGCGGGACAAAGCCGCGGTGCTCGATGGGGGAGGCGCCGGTCACGTCGATGATGCGGGTCGAGCTCGCGAGCACGACGCCGGCGCCGAGCACCGCTTCGCGGCCGACCCGGACACCTTCGACGACGATGACGCGGCTGCCGAGAAAGGCGCCGTCTTCGATGATGACGGGTGTAGCCGAAGGGGGCTCCAGCACTCCGCCGAGCCCGACGCCGCCCGAGAGGTGGACGTTACGACCGACTTGAGCGCAGGAGCCGACGGTGGCCCAGGTGTCGACCATGGTGCCCGCGCCGACATAGGCACCGATGTTGACGTAGCTCGGCATGAGGATGGCGCCGGCTTCGATGTGGGCGCCAAAGCGCACGGTGGCGGGTGGGACGACGCGGACGCCGGCTTCACGAAAGCCGCGTTTGAGCGGGATCTTGTCGTGCCATTCGAAGGGGGCGAGGTCGTGGACGACCATGTCCTGCAGGGCGAAGTAGAGGAGGACGGCTTCTTTGCACCAGGCGTTGACGGTCCATGGCGCTGGCTCGTCGGAGACGCCGGTTCCGTCGACCTCCGGTGGGTTGGCGATGCGGAGCTCGCCGCGGTCGAGGCGCTCGATGGTGCGCAGGACGGCGCTCTTGTGGTCGGCCCGCGCGAGCAGGGCGCGGTCTGTGAAGGCATTGTGAACGAGCTCGGAATCAAGAACGGACATGCGTCACTCCTCCTGTGGGGAGGGTGTCTAGCAGGGTCCTGCCCGGCAGGCCACCCGTTACGCCGGTGTGGTTGTGCGGGCGGTCGTGCGCACTGGGAGCGGCCCGGGCTGGAGAGGAAACCAGGAGCCGACCGCGACCTCGCTCTCGGGGAGAGCGCCGGTGGTGGCGGGGCGGGCACGGACGATGACGTAGTTGCGAAGGCCCGGGACCGGGTGGCCGTCGCGGGTCCAGCTCGGTGCCCAGGTCCCACTGTTGGCGAAGGTCGTCTCGCGCGACAGGGGCTGCGTGGAGGCGGCGTGGGTGTGGCCAAAGACGACTGCCTTGACCGGGACGAGGGCGGCGATGCCACGCGCATACTCGTGGGAGCGATACTCGGTCGTTAGGGCGTTGTTCGTGCCGGCGAGCCACGCGTACAAGAGCCAGACGAGTGGGAAGATGGCCAGCGGGACGACGAGCTTGACCCACAGGGTCGCGCCCGAGAGGGCGATGGCGATGGTGGCGCCGGTGAGGGCGAGGCTCAAGAGGACGCGGTCGATCCAGAACTCGCGAACGATCTTGTGGAAGCGCGACGTGATGGGCTCGCAGGCCATGGCGTGTAAGCGCTCGGCGAGGCCGGGTTCGAGGCCGTAGCGGAGGCCGGCGGCGTGGACGTGGCGCTCGTAGTCGCGGGGCGGGTGGAGCTTCAGGCGGGAGCGGATCTTCAGGAGCGCGACCAGGGCGCGGATGGAGCCGATGAACCAGGTGAGGATGAGCATGCGGCGCGTGAACGCGTAGTGGCGGATCCAGTGGCGCAGGTAGCCAAAGCCGCTCAAGATGAAGTCGGTGGCGTGCGGGTTGAAGAACCCGATGTTGCTGAGCAGGTAGCGGTTGGACAGGTTGCCGGTCGACAACGCGATTGAGGGCTCGCCGTGCAGCTCTACGAGGGGCTCGAGGTTGTATTGGAACGACGAGTAGAAGTCGTACTGATGGCCGTGCTCGACGTAGATCTCGCCGGGGATGCAGAAGAACCAGGGCTCGACGACGAGCAGGGCAGACAAGGCTTCTGGCGACGAGGGTGTGGTCGTGGGGAGCGACGTGGCGACGGCGATGATGCGGTCGCGGAGGACGGAGGCGACCTCTGGGAAACAGAGCTCGCGGTCGTGATTGCCGATGGTGAGGACGACGCGGTGGCCAGATGCGATGAGACGGGCGAGCAACTGCACGAAGGCCGGGTGGTCATCGAGGATCCGGTCGAGCTTCCAGGCCGACTTGGAGGCGGTGGCGTCGAGCCCGTAGAGGCGCTCGGTCGAGCGGACCGCGAATGGGGGCGACTCGGGGACGGCGGTCACGAGGTCGAAGTCGAAGATGTCGCCGTTGAGGACGAAGGTGAAGGAGTCGGCGGCGGCGAGGCGATCGAGGAAGCTCTGCACCATGGCGTCGAGCTCGGTGTCGAAGACCCACGCGCCGCTCTTGTGTTGTTTCCAACGGTCTTCGTGGTCCTCGATGTCGCAGAGGTGCAGGTCGGAGACGACCAGGTAGTGATGGGTACTCATGTGTCGAGGGTTGCGCCTGCTGCTGGTCGTAACAAGACCCAATTTGGTTCGGCGGCGATATTTGACGCGGCGTTGACGCGAAGATGCGGGCCCGAACGCCATCGTCCAGGAGTTGGCCATACGCTCGGAGGCATTGACCTGCAAGCGCATGCTCTGGAGCTCCGCCCCTTCAGGCCCCTTCAGGCCCCTTCAAGGTGGGCTGATGTGGTAGGCGCGAGCGGACCAGGTCAAGGCGTTCGGGGCGTGGCCGGTCACGGTGAGGTGGTGGTCATGCACGAGGTCGAGGTGGCAGGTGTTGCAGAGCGAGACCAGATTGGACGGCTCTTCGCCGCCGCCGTGGGAACGAAAGACAATGTGATGTGGCGTGCAGTTGCGGCTATGGCAGGTGGGGCTCTGACAGCGAAACCGGTCGCGCAGGTAGATGTCGCCGTACGCTGGTAGGCGGGTCATGCCTCGCGCGGTGGCGAGCGTGGAGGCGACCAGGAACGCGACGAACGACGTGTCGCCGACCGATTTACCGTCCAATGGACGCACACCACGGGCCGCATCCTCCGATGTAGGGGCACAGCTTGCTGTGCCCTCGTCGGCGTGTAGGATCTCGAGGTCGCACCAGAAGGCAGCGAGGTCGTCAGGCAGGGTCAGCCGCAGTGGGACGGTGCCGAGCGACGGGACTTCGGATGCCGATGCAGCGCCCGCCGGGTCTGACTGAACCGACACGGACATCGGACCCGGTCTGGAAAACACCGTCGTCAGGACCTGCCGCTCGAGCACACGAACGTCTTCGACCTGGTCGACGGTCGGGGGCGCGAGTGGTCGTATGGGCGAACCGTCGACCCGGGCGTGCAGCTCGGCCGCGTCGACCTGCTCACGAAACATCTTGGTTGTCGAGATACTCGCCAGCGCGAGCCAAGCGTCTTCGGTCGCCGGGACCAGCGACACGCGCGAGCAGGGTCGCGGTCTCGAAGCCGATCGACCCTGCCTCGATGGTCGCCTTCAAGCGTGGCAGGGCGTCGACCCGACGGGCGAGTGCGATGCGGGCGGCCATGCTCGAAGGGGCGAGGCCAAGTGCCTCGCGGAAGTAGTCGTCGGCGGTCCGATATCGGTGGGTGGAGGGCAGGCCACAACGCTCGGCCTGGAGAGCGAGCACTCCCAGCCGCAGGTCGCGGCGCATGAGGTCGGCCGACAAGTCGCGGAGCTCGAGGTCGAGCAGGCCGACGTCGACGATCGTCGGGTCGATGTAGGGCGGGGCTATCGGTGCTTCGGGTCCGATGTCCGTGTCGGTTGCGGCGTCTTCTGAAGTGGCAGCGGCGGCGGCGAGAGTCACCGGCGCGGTGTCGGCGATTCGGTTCACCAGATCCGGCGCGAGCTCCGACCGGCAAAGCAGCGTCGTCAATCCCTCGGCGAGCAGCCCCTCGACAGCGGCACTGCGCGTCGGCTCGCCGAGAGCGTTCATCAACCGGATCGCTCCCTCGAACGCGACCGCATCGAGCCGTTCGACGTGGCGCGTGAGCGTCACCCAGGTCCGACGCGCGTCGTCCCCACAACCGCCGAGTCGCCGACGAAGCGTTTGCACCGTCAGGCTCGCCGCGAGTGCAATGGCGTCGGCCTCTTCATCACCGAGTCGGTCACTCCGGTCGCCTCGCACCAGGTGGCGCGCCAGTAGCTCCACCTTCGAGGTCGAGAGTTTGCCCGACAGGTACAACTCCCGCAGCAGCGGCAACTTCGCGAGCCGCCGTGCCAGCGTCCGCGCATCCCCAAGCCAACGGCCCGAGCGCCCGAGCCGCTCACGCGCCCAGGCGTCCACGTTCGGAAACCCGAGCGCCCTGACACCGCCGAGTGACTCGAGCCGCTCGACCCCATCGGCGATGGCGAGCCGCAATCCCCCAAGTCCACGCGTCAACTGGACGAGCTCATGATGGAGCGAGAGGTGATAGTCGTGAAGTGAGAGTGCCATAGAAAGGGCAGCCTATCATAGTGGTTCTGGCGTCTTTCAGGAGGCCCGTGAAGGGCCTTCCGGCGATTTTTGAAAGCCAAACGATGGCAATTTCGGATCAGGCGTCTTCCCGATCGAAAACACCGCCACGGCAGCCATCTCGTTGGCCGATCGGGACTTTCTCCCCGCTCTGTCGCCGGAACTCGTCAAGGGAAAAGCACCGAGGCTGGAGCAGAATCGCGAGCCGAGCCGAGACACCGACGGGGGTTGGTCGACACGACATCTTGCGCTACGGTGCCGCCATGTCGAAGACCTACTCCATCGTCGCGCACACATCCTGGCTTGGCTGGCTGTCGCTGGGCTTGTGGGTGCCATTGAGCGCGGCGTGTGGCGATGGTGCCAATGGTGGCGGCGGGCGTGATCCGTCGGATGTCTCCGACACCGACACGTCCGAGCCCGTCTGCAACCCCGTGAGTGACACAGGTTGCCCCGACGACGAGACCTGCTCCTGGCTCCCGTCGTCAGCCAACCCCGTCTGTGTCCGGCGAGGGCCCGTACCGCTGGAAGACCTATGCTCGACGACCGAAGGCTGCGAGCGCGGGGTCTGCCTGTCGCTGAACGCCAGCGCCGAGCGTTGCTACGCGATATGCGAACGCGACGCCGACTGCGGCGTCCGCGGGACCTGCCTGACCCTGACTGGAAGCCCGTTCCCGTTCAAGGTCTGCCGCATCGAGGGTGTGTACGACGTGTGCGACCTCCTGGAGCAGGACTGCGAGCCGAGCCGAGACACCGACCGCGGCTGCTACGTCGTCCCGAGCGAAGCGACACCGGTCTGCCTACCCGCCGGCGACCTCGAACCCGACGACGTGTGCGCGAGCCTGACGGACTGCCGCCCCAGCTACACCTGCAACAACGACGTCTGCGCGGCGCTCTGCGACACCACCGCTACGGCCCCGTGCGGCCCGCTTCACCTCTGCCGCCCCTTCGCCCACGGCGCGGGCGTGTGCGAGCCCCGATAGACCCGATAGAAAGCGCGTGCTTCCGAGCAGATGGAGGGTTCAGAGTGAACGCTCTGGACTGTAGCTGATGCTTAGTCCGAACTCTCCGTTTCGCGCTCTTCGCAGTAGGGTCGACAGCTCAACAGCGTAAACTCGCCATCGTTTGCCTGCACTATCATCCCGTTCGAGAAGGGCATCGATGAGCCCTTCGAGCTGACCACGCTCCTCCTCCGTGAGCATGACCATCCAGCCATCGAGGAGCTCAAGGCCCTCAGTGTTGAGTCTCGTTTCCAACGCTTCCAACACAGCGCTCCCGAATAGGAATCGATGGAGACCGGCGTCATAGTCGCCAATAAAGACGACCGTATCGCTCTTCACTGGTGCATCAAGGGGCGTCCCCTGGTAGCCAGGCATCGCCAATAGCTTGACACACAGTGTGAAAAGGTTTGTTTGCCAGCCCCGGCGGCGCTCGTAAACCGCTTCGAATTTCGGTCGAAATCCCTCCTGGACAAGGGCCAGATAGGTCTCATGTCTGAGCCTGAATTCCTCACTGTCGAGCTGCTGGCGACATTCCTGTAGCAGCATATCGATTCGCTCGCGGACACCTGGGTCGCCCTCGCCGGAGATGGATTGCAGCCACAGGCACTTCTCCCGCAACACTTCCTCGTCAATGGCCCGAATCTCGAAAATCATTAGTCCTCCAAACGTTGGAACTCGTCCTGAACCGCTCGTACCGTTTGCCACGCCCGTGAGCGGAGATTCCGCACCAGCATGATGTACCCGCCGGCTCTTGTAACCATTTCCGATATCAAATGACGCTGCGCTTCATTCAAGCCTCTGGTCTTACCCTTACCATCGGTGTACGGCTCACCGAACCAGGCCTCTCTATCGAGTACCAGGACGGAAATGACCATGTGGCTCGGCCGATTCAGCGCTTTGGAGCCTGCCGCCCAAGCTGCAACTTTCGCAGCCCTGTCTCTTATGTGATCGAATAGGTCGGTCGTCGTGACTTCCCACAGACCAAGAACTGACTTCCATCCAAGGTCGATGTGTTGAACGCGACCATTTGTTGTCGGTCCGATCGAGTTACCCAGCCGATAGCCGATAGAAAGTCCCCTACCTGGCGCGAACCGACCGAATGCGAAAGTGATCAGGTCCGGGACGGTGGCCCCAATGACATCCGCGAGCGGCCCCTTTACGCTACCCGCAGTGGGGTTCGATACGATAGTGCCGACCTCTCCTGCCATTGCTCGCTTTATCAATAGCTCACCGACTACGCCCATGAAAGAACTCCCCGGCGCCTTGCCAGTTAGTACCAGGTCTCCGGCCTTTGCAGCATCCTCAACCTGCTTCGGTCGCAGGTTTTGGCTATCCACAATCCCTTGATAGAGATCCAGGCCTGTCATTCTGTTGAGAGTGAGGAGAAGCCAGAACCCATCAAACGAAATCTCTTGGTCGATCTTGTCGGGGGCAGAGCCATCCGGGTCCCAGAACATCACCGGATTGCCCGCCACGAACGCGTACGGCGTCGCGGCCGTCCCATGCTCCACCAACCCGCCAGGACCCTTGAGCGGAGGGTCGACCGACAACCACCGCGCGAACCGCGTGCCGTGCCACCGCGCGCCGTGGTCGCTCCAGCCGGTGAAGGGGTCGACGGGTTTGCCGTTCCACCCCAGGCGCTCGAGCTCGTAGTCCGCATCGAGCCAGATGGGGGTGCCATAGGGTTCGTGGTGGCGCTCTTCGAGCAGCGCGCCACTGCCGTCGGTGACGACAGCCGGACCGTGGCCGACACCTTGATGCAGGTAGGCGACGACGGGGACACCCCCGAGGTTGTCGGTCAGCGAGGGCGTTCCGTCGGGCAGCTCGGGCACGTTGAGCCGCGCCACCATCTTTGCAGCGCCGAGCCCGACATGGAGCTCGAGGCGCCCATCCCGCTGCGTCAGCCCACCGCCGAAGTAGCGCTCGACCCGACCGTCGGCCCAGGCCGTCGTCGCCCGCTCGCCACTCAGATCGTACCGATGGTGGGTCTGCCCCGCACCCGGCTCATCGACGACCCGCAGACGGTCAGCAGCATCGAAGACCATGGTCGTGTCGGTTGCACCCCCGAGCCCGACACGTGTCATCCGGCCGGCGAGGTCATAGCTGAACGTGGCCAGGGCCGTGGCCGTGCCGGGCATGTCGACCCGCTGCAAGCGGCGCTTCCCGGTGAGCGCATCGCCGTGGCGATATTCGCCCGACAACATGTCCGGTACGATGGCCCCGCCGGGGATTGCCATGAGCTCACGCCGCGTCATGTTCTGCAGCGCGTCGTACGCGTACTCGAAGTGGTGCTCGCTCACCTCGGCGGCCACCAACCGACCCGCCAGGTCGTACTCGAACACGGCATCACGCGTCTGAGCCCCTGGCGCCGCCGCGCTGTCGTGCACCGCTGTCAGCGCACCGTAGGCATTGCGTGAAAGCCCGACCTCGTAGCGAATCGCCCCGCTCGAGACCCCATCGAAGGCCGCCGAAAACGCCTGGACCCCCGCCGCATCAAACGAGCTGGTGCTGCCATTCCACAGAGCCTGTGTCGTGGGGCTCCCCGTGCCCGCCCAATCGGTGTCGCGGACCGACATCGCATATGCCGTAGGAGACGCGGCCTGCACCTGGTCGAGCGCGTCGCGCACATAACGGGTGCCGACCTGGTTTCCGAGCCGCTCCAACGTAGTCGCACGCGAAGTTATCGAGCGCTGAACAGGACGTCTGGGGCTGAGCCGCGCAGAGGTCGTTGCAAGTCAATCCGTGCGCGTCATTTGAGCAGGCACATTGAAGTTCGGGGTCCCGCATGAGGTCCAGCAGCCTCTGATTCGGCTGACAGGTCTGGCCCAAAGCCCCCGGTGAGGCGGCCCAGACCGTAGAATGCTCTTTGGTGTCGAGGTCCGGTGCGTCGGCGCAGGACACGAAGCCAGCGAACAACATGAGCGCGAGACGCCTGACGCTGAGCTAGGGTCTTTTCACAGTCGTCATCGAAGTTCTCCTGAGACGAGGTTACTCGCGAATGAACTGAAGGTCGGGCTGCCCTTCGCCGAGCCCACATGGCTGAAGGAGGAGTCCGCGTCCGCACTGATATCCGACGTGCGCGTCCAAACAGAAAAGCTCATTCGGGGTTAGCGAACAGTAGCCAGGGCCATTCGAAGAGCGCTGGCAGGGTGGATATCCGTAATCGTCATCGCAGTACCACTCTATAGGAGAAGAACCCGGCACCGGGTCGCAGAACTCGTACTGCTTAGACCATCTGCCATCTCGGCCACATGCTTCCCAACCAGTGAGCGGCGCGGGGTTTTCCGACGAATGATTGACTCCTGCAGCGCAGTTGCCTAAGACCGTGCATGCCGGAGCACACCGAATCTGACCCCATCGGCACTCACCCACCACACAAAAGCCGTCCTGGCACGCATAGCCCGGCCCACATGGGATGTCAGCGGTGCACTCGCCGCAATGACCCTCGTCGAAGTTGCAAAGTAGCCCCAAGTCTCTGCAGTCTCGATCGGTTGTGCAGGGTTTGAAGCGCAGGTTGGTGGTTTCTTCCGTTGACGGCAGTGGCGCATTCGGGTCTTCACACGACATTTCAGCGCCACAGGTATCGGCACCAGAGCAGTCCGAGTCACGGCCACATTCAACGCACCAGTTCAGAGGAACCGACTGATTCCGCGCACAAACTTGTTCTTCGGGACAGCTCAGCGACGTCGTACACGCCTCCGCTGGGATGCATTGTTCATCGAGACAGCGATTGCCGGTCGGGCACTGCCAGTCGCGCACGCACTCGGTGCATGTCCGGGTCTTCGGACTGCACGCTGGCTGTCCCGACGCAGACTTACAGTGGAAGTCGTATTCACATCGCACATGGTCCACGTCGACACAACGATAGCCGATGCACTCTTGGTCTCGCTCGCAGGTCTTGTAAGAGCGCAGGCACTCGACGCAGACCTTATACGACAGATCGCATTGGAGTCCGTCGGCACAGTCGGCGTTCGATTCGCAGGGGTCGCCGGTTGGGATGACCCGTGGGTAGTTCTCGCTCGTGGTCCAGTCGGGCTCGGAAGTTTCCGCGTCGTCGGCGTCGGTCACCTCAGAAGGGATGGTATCGGCATCTGGGTCAGGGGAGATGGTGTCCGTGTCGGCGATGTCGTCTGTGACCTCGGGCGGAGTGACGTCGGCGTCGGGGGTCTCTACCTCGACGTCCATGGGCACGATGTCCGGCGGAGACATCGTCTCGGCGTCGGCCGTGACATCAGTCCTCTGTCCCGGAGTCGTCTCACCGCTGCAAGCCCAGAGCATCGGGACGAAGACGAACATCAGCACAAGCAGTTTTGCGGCCTTGGCTGGCGCGTGCCCGTGCGAGTGAGTACTGGGTGCGAACATATGAGTGGCTCGATGGCTCATGAAGAGGACCGCGGCTAGGAATTGAGCCGCAACTGACGAGAGGGTGCTTGGAGTACACCAGAGCCTTCGCGCGCGGTCAACTCGTGGCGAAGAAGAAATGAATATGTTTCGCCACCTCTTTATATGAAGCGGAGATGGCGTATCATTGACCGACGGTCAGTTCGGATTGGGCGATTGACCCGGTCGAGGGAGGTCGAGCCTCTCGCCGTAGCAATCGTTGCCCGACCGCACACATCCTGCGGGAGTCTTCGGCCTCTGCATCACGGATGACGGCCAGGGTCCACGCTTTCGGATCGCCTGGCGAGCTGGCCGCCGACACCCCGTTCACGCGCTATCGCCAGCACTCGACGGGCCCGGTCCTGCTGGACCTGGACGGGCCTAGAGGTCGTGTGGATGGTCGACATCCTATCGAAGCGGGCGAAGCGCCCTGGTCGTCTGGTTGTTCGTCGAGGCCCGTCGACAAGGCTCAGGCAACAATCCGATCGTTCGGCGAGGCTCGTCATCGTCGTGCGGCAACGATCCGATGGTTCGCCGAGGCCCGTCGACAAGGCGCGGGACACAATCCAATCGTTCGCCGACGCCCGTCGACAAGGCGCGGGACACAATCCAATCGTTCGCCGACGCCCGTCGACAAGCCTCGGGACACAATCCAATCGTTCGCCGAGGCCCGTCGACAAGGCTCGGGGCACAATCCAATCGTTCGTCGAGGCTCGTCGACAAGGCTCGGGCAACGACCCAATGGCTCGTCGAGGCGCGTCGACAGGGCTCGGGCGACGACCGGATCGTTCGTCGAGGCCCGTCGACAAGGCTCGGGCAACCACCCGATGGTTTCTCGCGGCCCGTCATCACCCTGCGGCGACAATCCGATGGTTCGGCAGGGCGGTTGACGGGCCATCAGGAACGATTGAACGATTGCCCCGCGTCACGCGGTCGGCGGTGCGGTCGGGTTCGCTGGGGTTGCACCGGCGTCCGAGTCCGCCGCCCCGTCCTTCGGCGTCGTTCGCGTGCGGGGCGCAGCGATCCCCGGCCACGACAGGTCGTCCGGCCCGAGGAAGCGACCGACCTTCGTCAGCCGGTTGAAGAGCCGCGACCAGGCCGTGAATGCCCGGCGCGCGACATCACGGGCGGCACTCTCCGTCTCGTCCGGCGCGAGGAGCGGCAGGAGCTCCGTCGCGTCGGCCTCGGCATTGTCGAGGTACTGGGCCGTCACCGGGCTCTTCGCCATGATTTCCGGGTGACGCCGCCACATCGCCACCCAGGCGACCGTGTCCTCCGCGTCGTCCGCCGTGCCGGTGCCGCCGACGATGGCCGCGACTGCTGGGCCCTCCTTGGCGTGATCCTCGAATGCCGGCCGCCCCCAGCGCGTGAGGAACGCGTCGTGCTCGCGGACTTTGCGCTGTAGCTCACGCCGACGCGCGACCCGGTCCGCGGGCTCGGCCACCTCGATGGTGCTCTGGGCCGCGAAGTAGCAGACGGCCGCTGGCCTGACCTCGCCGAGCGCCGCCTGCACGCCCTGCCAGGCGCTTTCGCTGAGGTCGCCCGGGCCTGTCACAAACGCCTGGAACTGGCGCTCGAGATTGTTCGTCAGCTCGAACACCGCCTCCCACGAGACACGCGGCCGCACGAGCTCGGCCTCCGGGATGGCAGCGAGCGCCGGGCGGTGCTCATCGAGCACGGCCGTCGCGCGCGCGCGATCGAGAGCCTCGGGCGGCGTCGAGGGGAGCATAGGACTATTGGCGGGTTGGGTCATAGACGCATCTCCTCAGGTGTCATTGGGGTCGTGAGGGCGCAGGGCAAGACGTTTGCCAAACGCCATGCGCGGGCCGAATGGGGCATACGCCCCGTTCGCGAAATGAATGCCAGCGCAAGATACCGTCGGAAGATCTCACGAACGCAGACGACGTCAACCCCTGGGCACCCTTGCGATGTCGACCTCCCTTTGCGGTCGGGGCTTTCACCCGCGGGTCGCGTTAGAAGGTTTTGAGCGATAAATCTCTCCTCCTTCGGCGAGCTGTTCGAGCGTCGGATCGCTCGCCCTGAGGGCCTGCTGGTTCGGCCCGACAGCCGAAGCTGCTGGCTCCTCCTTCAGGACCGCCGGACGTTGGACCGCGCGCCCTGACTTCTTCCTCGCCGGCAACGACTTTGTCGGCACGCTGCTCGTAGCTGTCGCCACAGCTCCCGAGCCCTCCGGAAAGCGACACTCCGGCCCGCTGCTGCACGACGTGAACGACCTCGTGCGCAGCCGTGTGGAGGTCGGGAGCGCGACCAGAGGCGACATGATTGCCAGACGCGTAGGCCTTGGCCCCCATCGCCCTGTTCGCCTGGGAGGCCGCCGCACCCGATCCGTCGGCACCGCTTGCTAGAGTGGGCCGACTGCCAGTAGCTTGCAGACCGAGCTCATCGGAGGAACCCCATGGCAGAAGCGTCGAAGTCGTTTGAGAGTCAACCACTGAGGGTGCGTATCCACTCGCTGCCCAAGGTAATCTTCTTCTATCCCGTGTGGTTGTTCTCGGTCGTGTGCGCGGTCGTGACGGCCATCGCCCCCGAGACGACCTGGTGCGGGCCCGCGTGGATGGCGCTCTTCACGCTGAACCTCTTCGTCATCGCGTATGACTTCACGGAGGAGCGCACCCTCATCTTCCTGTTCGGCGCCATCGCGGTCGTACTGGGACTGGTGTTGCTCGGCGCGATGTCCGACGTGTTCGACTTCCTCGCCGGGCTGAAGCCGGCCATGAACGACACCTTCTACCTGCTGATGTCGGTGGTCTTCGGGGTGGTCTTCCTCATCGCGATGATCGGGTCACGACTCGACTACTGGGAGATCGAGCCGAACGAGGTCATTCATCGCTACGGCATGTTCCGCCGCATGAAGCGCTTCTCGACCGAGTCGCTGCGCTGGGACAAGCTCATCCCGGACGTGATGGAGCGCATCATGCTCGGCACCGGGACCATCATCCTCACGAGCCCTTACGAGAAGCACCCGATCGTCATCGACCACGTCCTGCGCATCGGCAAGGTGGACGAGCAGATCGCCCACATCCTCGGCGTGAAGCAGGTCATCTACGAGAAGCACCCGCACGGGCGGCCTGAAGACGAGACGGCCAACCATTGATGCTGATGTGGCTCGTCGCGCTGGCGCTTGCACTCCCCGAAGGGGACGAGGGCGGAAACAAGGCCAGCGAGGCAGCCGCTGACCCGCGCGCGAAGTGTTTTCTCGCGGCCTATCCCGGAGTCGTGTGTGACGTGACCTCGCGTGAGCTCGTGCTGTGCGACGGGCAGCGGATCGGCTGGGACGACGGGCGGTCGAACAAGCCCTTCGTCGACCTGCTCGAGCGACCAGACCTGGACGACACGGTGGCGCAGCGATACCGCCCGGGTCGGGAGTACGCAGTGCCCACGCGGAACTTCGAGCCGGGGCGGTGGCGCAGCGATGCGTTCTTCAAGGCGATGTACGGCGACTCGCAGAAGTCCGTGGAGAAGCGGACCCGCAAGGTCGCGTGGATGCCACAACACGGCGGCAAGGCGGTGCGGGTGACGACGGTCAACGGGGTCGCCGACGCGCTCGAGCGGGTGGTCGCAGACCTGGAGCGCGAGCTCTCGCGAGACCACCTCGACATCGTGGCCAAGACCGCAGGGGTCTTCGTGTGGCGCCGCGTGCGCAACTCGATCCGGCAGAGCCCTCACAGCTATGCCATCGCCATCGACGTCGGGGTCGCGTGGAGCGACTATTGGGACTGGAACAAGCCAGACGCGACGGGAGGGTACCGCTACAAGAACCGCTTCCCGCTGGAAATCGTCTCGATTTTCGAGAGACATGGTTTCATCTGGGGCGGCAAGTGGTACCACTTCGATACCATGCACTTCGAGTATCGCCCTGAGCTGCTCGTGGCCCCGTGTGTGGATGGCGCGTCGCCGCTCGTGACGCTCGGCGGCAAGGACCCGGCCCGTTGAGCGGGTGGGGCCTGGCCTGGTCCCGACACAACCTGCACAATCTGGAGGACACATGGACGCGACGTCGCGGCTTCCCCACGTGGTCATCATCGGCGGCGGCTTCGCCGGGCTCGAGTGTGCGCGGCGGCTCAAGGGTGAACGGGTGCGGGTGACGTTGTTCGACACGCGTAACCACCACCTCTTCCAGCCCCTGCTCTACCAGGTGGCGACGGCCGGTCTGGCGGCGCCCGACATCGCGGCACCGATCCGATCGCTGCTGAAAGGGCAGAAGAATGCGACCGTGCTCTTGCGGCGTGTGGCGCGCATCGATGTGGTGGAAAAGCGGGTCGAGTTCGAGGGCGGTGAGCTCGGGTGGGACTATCTCGTCATCGCGGCGGGGGCGGTCAACCACTACTACGGACACCCCGAGTGGGAGGCGTGGGCGCCGGGGCTGAAGACCATCGATGACGCCTTCGAGATCCGGCGGCGAGTGCTCGGCGCCTTCGAGGAGGCCGAGCTCGAGGTGGACCCGCAGCGTAAACGCGAGCTCCTGACGTTTGCCGTGGTGGGCGGTGGTGCGACGGGTGTCGAGCTCGCCGGCGCGCTGAGCGAGATTGCGCGGCGCACGATGACGCACCAGTTCCGGCACTTCGACCCGGAGGACGCGCGGGTGGTGCTGGTCGAAGGCGGCGAGCGGCTGCTCAACGGGTTCCCGCAAGAACTGTGCGACAAGGCCAAGGCGCGGCTCGAGAAGCTCGGCGTCGAGGTGGTCTTGCAGACCCGCGTCGAGAACATCGACCGTGACGGGATTCACACCAAGGGCGGGCTCATCGCGGCGAAGACCGTATTGTGGGCCGCGGGGATCACGGCCGAGCCGCTGGCAAAGGCACTGGCGGCGACCGTCGGAGTGCAGCTCGACCGGACAGGGCGGGTGAAGGTGGATGCGCTCCTGCATCCGATGCTGGAGCCCGAGGTCGCGCGGCCTTCGGGGTTCGACGATCTCTGGGTGTGCGGCGACATCGCGGCGCTGACCCAGGACGAAAAGGTGGTGCCCGGCGTCGCGCCCGCGGCGATTCAGATGGGACGCTATGCAGCCAAGGCAATCGCGCATCGGGTGCGACATCGCAGCGGCGAAGTGCCCGCCTTCAAGTACTTCGACAAAGGTCAGCTCGCGACCATCGGCAAGATGTCGGCGGTCGCGGCGCTGGGCAAGTTCCGGTTCGCCGGCGTGATGGCGTGGCTCCTGTGGGTGGTCGTCCACATCATGTTCCTGGCGAGCTTCCGCAGCCGCATCGTCGTGCTCTTCGAGTGGGCGTGGGCCTGGTTCTCGTGGTCGCGACCGTCGCGTATCATCCTCGAGAAGACGCCGCGCTGGCCACCACCCGATCCGCCTGATCCCGCATCCGTTCCCCCGACGACATAGCTGTCGTCCTCGGTCGGGGATGCGGCTCAGTCGCGTTTCTCTTTGCCGTCGACGTAGTTGGCCGTGCGCCACACCGTGCCGTCCTCGCGCCACCAGGTCCAGGTCCCCTGGCGCTGGCCCTTGACGTATTTGCCTTCGCCGCTCTTGGCGCCGCTCGGGTGGTAGGTGACCCAGTCGCCGTTCTCCTCGTTGTCGGCGAAGTCCCCCTCTTCTCGTTTCTGCCCGCCCTTGTGGTACCAGACCCAGCGGCCGACCTTCTTGCCGGCTTCATAGCTGCCCGTCGTCCGCAGGTTGCCGTCGACCGCGTACATCTTCCAAGCGCCCGCTTCTTTGCCGTCCGCGAACTCGCCCTCGAACTTCTTCGGGCCGCCCTGGTACCAACCGGTCCACATCCCGTGTTCGATGCCGGCTTTGAACGTGCCCTCGAGGCGCTTGGTCCCGTCCTCATACCAGAAGGTCCAGAGCCCATCCTCCTGGCCGTCGTGGAAGCGCCCCTGCTTTTCCCGTTTCCCGTTGGCGTGCCAGAAGATCCACTCCCGCTCGGGCTCACGCGCGACCTTGCCAGCCGGGTCGTCCTTGGCCACCTCCGGCGGCTTCGACACACCTTCGTCCGCCCCATCGGGCGACGCCTCAGGCGGCACCTCGATCGACTTTCCCCCGCCGGGCAGCTTGTCGGACTCCGCCCCACCCTGCTGCGCGACCGGCCCGGGCCCGACGCGCGCCGGCTCGTCCGTCTCCTCTTCGGCCTTCGCGTTCCACTTGCACAGGAGGCACCCGGTCACACGCGCTTCGGGCAGGTCGACCCACTCGCCGCCCGCGTCCTGGCACTCGCCGTTGCCAGTGCCTGTCTCGACGCCGTTCTCGTAGGTGGCCTCGCGCCAGAACTCGCCCGTCTTCCACCAGATCTGCCACTTCCCGTGCCGCTTGCCGTCGCGATAGGTGCCCTCGGCCGCCTTGTTCCCGTTGTCGTAATACTCGACCCAGTGGCCGTTCTCCCAGTCGTCGCGCATCTCGCCGACCGTCTTGGGCAACCCGTCCGGGAAGTACTCGCGCCACTCTCCGGTGCGCTCCCCCATCTTGCCGTACGGCCCCTCCCATGCGGGCCGCCCCGTGGTCCAATAAGCCGTCCACACGCCCGACCGATTGCCGCTCGTGAACTCGCCCGTGACCTTGAGCTGACCGCTCTCG
Organism: uncultured Myxococcia bacterium; assembly: GCA_942493285.1. Lineage (GTDB taxonomy): Bacteria > Myxococcota_A > UBA9042 > PHBI01 > PHBI01 > WYBB01. Next base: position 330,364 of record OW818691.1, on the reverse strand, counting down.
AACCACCAGCGCAACGGCCCGTTCTTGGCGCCCATCTGCCAGGTCTCTTCGGAGGCCTTGTTGCCGTTGTCGAACCACGCCGTCCAGCGACCGTCGCGCGCGCCGCCGGCAAACACGCCCTCTTCGCGCGACTTGCCAGTGTGGAAGAACGCCAGCCACGCGCCATCGCCGTCTTTGATGACGCTCTCACCCATGAGCTCGCCTTTCGCAGTGAGCCAGCGATGCACGCCGTCGGGTGTGCCCTTCTTCCATTGCCCCTCGTGCAGGACCTCGCCGGTGGGATGGAATTCACGCTCGAGCCCATGCTGCACGCCGGAGTCGTCGTAAGCGCGGTCCCACTTCTTCTGCCCTTCCTCGAAGTAGCCCGACCACACACCCAGCCGCGTCGCCCACGGTCCCGACCCGCGCTGGCAACCCTCTTCCCGCTCGTGGAAGTCGACGATCCAGCTCGCCCCGTCGAGCTTTGCGCACGCCGCCGGCCCCTCGCCCACTCTCACATCGTCCTTCCACTCGGCCTCACGAAACCTTGCGCCGTTGGTGAAGTACTCGGTCCACTTGCCGTGACGCTTGCCTTCGACGTACGGCCCCTCCTCGACGAGCGCGCGCGACGGATCATGGAAGAACTTCCACGTGCCGCTGCGCAGGCCCGCGACATAGGTGCCCTCACTCAGGAGCACACCCTTGTCGTTCCACTCGCGCCAGAGCCCGTCCTCCTTGCCAGCGACGTAGGCGCCCTCCTTCTGTTTGAAGCAGGAGCGATGCCACGCGACATACGGCCCCTCGAGCCCGTCGTCCTTGTACGTCGCCTCGATCTCGAGGTGCCCGCTCGGATGAAACACCTTCCATGCACCCTGGCGTTTGTCCTGGACGAGTGTCTCCGAGAACCGCAGGGCACCCGTGTCCCAATACCCGAGGAACTGCCCCTCACGTTTGCCCGCCACGAACGCGCCGACCTCTTTGATCGTCCCGTCGGGATGGAAACGAAGGCTCTTGCCGTCGATGACGTTCTTCTTCCAGACGGCCGCCCACGCGGCATAACCATCGTCGTGGAACTGCGTCCACACGCCCGATTGTCCGTCCTTGGTGACACATCCCTCGTGCCGGTCCTGATTGAACCAGCGCCCGCCCGCTTTGCGGCACCCGGCCGCATCGACGATCTCGCCGGGGAACAGCTCGCCGAGGTTCTTCAGCGGCTGATGCGGCGCGGGCTCGAGCGGCGCCTCCTCGCCCCCGTCGGGCCCATTGGGCTCGGGCTCGTCCGGCACCTGGGCCTGTGCCCCTGACGAGGCGACCAGGCTCGACACAAGAAGACCGACCACCGCCCCAACCACACCCGACCGGAAGGTCTCCTGCACGGTCCTCATCACTCCTCCTCCTCATCGTCGAGCTTGACCCCGGTCCCGAGGATCCCTTTGAGGACCTCGTCCGCGTTGGCTCTCACGGTCGACCCGTCGAGGCTGTTGATGTCGCTCGAGGTGAGCTCGATCATCGGTGCAAAGGCCTTCGTATGGAACGCTTCGATGGCCTTGGCGACGTCCTCGTCACTGCCCGTTCCACGCTCGAAGGTGCGGTCACCGCAGCCGAGCCGGAACCCGTCGGTCGCCGACATACAGATCTTGATCGCCTTCATGGTCCCGCCCACGTGCACCTGGAAAGGCGCACCGTCCATAGGCGAGAGCCGCCGCGACTCCATGAGCTCACCCGCGACCTTCGTCGCGAACGCGTCGCCATCGTGCTTGACCATCACCGGGATGCGGATGTCGAGCTGGCGGATCGCCGTGGGGAAGCGGTGCAGCACCTCGCGGAAGAGCTCGATGGCGCGCGGCGAAGTTCCCTGACCGAGCCTCTCGTAGGCGCCGGCGACATAGGCCATGGTGCGCAGCCTGAGCAGCGCGTTCTCGCGTTGCAGTGCCTTCAGGGCGGCCTCGCCTTCGGTCACGGCCTCCTCGAAGTCGCCGGCGTGATAGTGGAGCTCACCCGAGACCGCGAGGAAATAGCCTTTGCCGACCTCGCCGAGCTGAGGCGTGTCGAGCCGCTCGGCCTCGACGAGCGCGGCCCGCGCGAGCCCGGGCCCGAGGATCTTGCCGAGCATGCCGGCGTACCAGGGCCTTACACCGCGCAGGAACGGCCGCATGTTGGTGACGAGGATGTCTTTGACTGGCGCGAGTTGGATGAGCTTTCGCTGCACCTCCCACTGCTTCAATTGCGGCGCCTTACGTTTGTAGTTCTCCTCGATGCCGTCGAAGAACCCGAGCACACTCTCGCGCTCTTCCGACTCGATGATGGACTGCTCGAGCGCAATCCAGAACAGCACCCCGCTGGCGAAGGTGATGTCCTCGAGCGAGACGCTGGTCATGCCCGGTCGGTCGGGCTGCTCGTAGACCTGGCGGACGAGCTTCAAGGCCTCTTCGTTCTTGCCGAGCGCCAGGAGGATCTCGACCAGCATGGCCTTGTTGTCTTTGTCGAACATGGCGCGATAACGCGGCTCGATGCGTGCCCGCATGAGCTTCTTGAAGGCGCTCACGGCGCGATTGAACTCGGCCTGGGCGAGATAGATGTTCGTCAGGTGGTAGTAGCTCGAGCTCGGGCAGTCCTTCACCTCGGCACGTATTGCCTTTCGCGCGTGCTCCTCGGCCTCGTCGAAGCGGAACAGGGTCAGCGCCGCTTGCGACGTGTTGTGGTGCAGGATGCAGGACTGCTCTTGCGTGGACGCTATCCCTTCGAGCCCCCACTTCATGCTCGCGATGCGGTCGCGCCGCTCGTCCTCGACCGCCATGAGCCCGTTGTAGCCAGAGATCCGCTCGAGCAGATCGTTCTTACGCACGAGCGTCATCGCCGCCTCGACCGCCTCGTCGTAGCGCCCGAGCTTCATGAGTGGCCACACCCGATTCCGGGTCAGCTTGGGCGCGTAGAGCCGGTCGTACTCGTCGAGGACGGCCATCTGGCCCTCACGGTCCTCCATCTCGCCCAGGAGCTCGCTCTTCTTCTCGAGGATCTCCTTGTGCCACCAGATCGCCCCCTCGTGGGTCGGACGCTTGCCAAACTTGTCGAGCAGGATGGTGAGCGCGCGGTCCATCAGAAAACGTGCGCGCGGATGCCGGCCCTCTTCGATGTGGAAGACACGCGCCAGAACCCACGTCCCGATGAACGAGTCGGGGTTGTCCTTCACGATCTTCTCGGCCAGCTCACGTGCCCGGATAGGCTTGCCCGACTCGAACGACTGGAGTGCCGCCTTCTCGTCGGCCGTGCCCTCGAGCATCGGGTCGCCGCCGCCCGGCGGGATCCAGAGCGAACCGAAGTCTTGAGCGCGTACGTCGTCCGAGGCGATCACGACACCCACGACGGCAATGGCCACCGCCACAGCCGTGCCGACACACCAACTGGCCAACACTCTTCTCATCCGCGCAGCGCCTTCTTCGCGAGCGCCTCGAGCGGCCCACGAATCCCATCCTTGATGACGACCGTCGCGTCCTCGACCCCTGGCACGAGCTCCATACGATGCGAGAAGAGCGGCACCACCAGATGTTCGATGTCTTCTGGCGCCACGAAGTCGCGACCGCGCAGCATGGCCAGCGTCTGGAGCGCCGGGATCGCCAGCACCAGCGACCGCGTCGACACGCCCTGGAGAATCCGTTTGTCGGTGCGCAGGATCCGCGCGATGTCGACGAGGCACTCGTGGACCTGCGTCGAGACGTGCACGGCCTCGCGCAGGAAGCGCCGCGCCGCCAGGATCTCCGAGCGGGCGACCTTGGGCAGCGAGGTCGGGTTCCTGGGCGAGCCCCAGGTGCGCAGGACCTCGAGCTCGGCGTCGCGCGCGATGTGCTTCATCTTGATTTTGAAGAGAAAGCGATCGAGCTGGGCCAGCGGCAACGGATAGGTGCCGACCGCGTCGAGCGGGTTCTGCGTCGCGATGACGAAGAACAACGGGTCGAGCTTGTGGGTCGTGTTGTCGACCGTGACCTGCTTTTCGGCCATGGCTTCGAGCAACGCCGACTGCACCTTGGGCGTCGTGCGGTTGATCTCGTCGACGAGCAGCACGTAGGCGAAGACCGGTCCGTGGCGGAAGTGGAAGTTGTTCGACTCCGGGTCGAAGACCATGACGCCCGTCACGTCCGAAGGCAGCAAGTCCGGCGTGAACTGGATACGTCGGAACTCGGGCAGGACCCCGCCTGCGCGGTCCGGCATGTCGTCGCGAATCGAGTTGCCAAGCGCATTGGCGAGCGTGGTCTTGCCGGAGCCGGGGTAGTCCTCGAGCAGCACGTGACCATCACCGAAGAGCGCGATGAGCACGAGATCGATGACGTCGTCACGCCCCATCACGTTGTCGCGCATCCAGCCGCGCACCTTCTCGGCGCAAGCGCGCACATCGGCGAGCGAGCTGATACCCGCTGCAGCGCCCGGGGTCGGGAACGCGGTCGGAAACGTGTCGGCTACGGCGTCGGTCGAAGAGTCCATGATCGTCCTGTTTGCTGAATGTCTCGAAAATCGTGTTTCTTGATGGTCGTAATGATGGCGGCGCTGAAGCTCAACGCGAGAACCACCAGCCCAACGGGTTGAACGCGCCGGCGAGCCGCTTGTACCAGGGGATGTGTTGCCTCAGCTCGGAGCGCACACGCTTCAGGTTCTGGCGCGCGGAGTCGGCCGACTCGCCCGGTCGCCCCGGCCCCAACGCGGCTCTCAGGTGCGCCATCGTCAGGGGCCTCAGGCTCGGCACGAGCCCTTCGAGCCGGTCGGCGAAGCTCTCACGCGTCTCGCCAGGCATACGCACGACCCCGACGTCGGCCAGACCATCGAGGGCCGACCTCATCGCCCAGCGATGGGCCTCCTCGGCTTTCGAAAGGCCCGGCAGGAGCATGCGTGCCAGCTTCACCGCATAGGCAGCGACGATGAGGCCGCCGAGAATCCCGACGATGACCCACAGGATGGTGCCCCACGGGAACGGCTCGCGGTTGGGGTTGGCCGCCATGCCGCCTGTCGGATCGTTACGCGCGATCTCACCGAGCACGGAGGCGAGGTCCTGGTCGGCCGCGGAAGGAGGCGGCTCGTCGCTCTGCTCGGGGTAGACATCGAAGGTCACCCAGCCGACCCCCTCGATGTGGATCTCGGGCCAGGCGTGCGCCATGTCGCCCAGGATGAGGATGCTCGACCCGCTGCCGCGCCGCGCCGTATCGACCGCATAGCCGACCGCGACACGTGCGGCTATCCCCTGGCTTCGCATGAGGAAGACGGCAGCGTGCGCGAAGTGGACGCAGTAGCCGCGCAGCGACCCGAAGAGGAAGCTCGCCGTCGGGTCGGTGTTGTTGTTGTGCGTCTCCTTCAGCGTGTAGAAGCCGGTCTTCTCGAGGTAACGCTTGATGGCGAACGCCTTGACGAGGTCGTCATCCTGATAGCGCGGGTCGATGTCGCGGATGATCTCGTCGGCGAGCGAGCGGTAACGCGGGTCGTCCGGGTACTGCGTGTAGTGCAGGCGGCGCTCCTCGTCCCAGGAGGCCGGCACCGAATGGCGACCGACGAGTCGGCTCCACTCGGTCGTGAGCATGTCGGAGCTGACCTCGTAGGCGGCGACGAAGAGGTTGGGGTTTGGGTTGTCGAGCGGGCGGACCTCGGCCGCGTGCCCGAGAGTGACTGGCTGCGGGTGGTCCGTAATGAGGAACATCGAGGTCGGGACACGTTTGAAGAACGCGCTCTCACGCCCCTGCGAGGTCAGGCCCGAGCCGGTCGGAAACGTCGTGATGAGGTCGTCGTCGAAGCGGCCGCTGGCGTCGACCGTGAGGTGGGTCTGGTCGAAGCGCGACTGCGCGTTCTGGCGGAAGTAGAGGATCGGCTCCTTCGACTCGAAGTCGTCGTGGAAGGTCGCGAGCGCGACGGGCTGGGGAGGCGGGCGCTTGTTGTTCTTGCCGAACGGGGAGTTGTTCTTGCCAGAGCCCCCGCCGCCGCCCCCCTTGCCGTCGCCGTCTTTGCCCTTGCCGTCTTTGCCCTTGCCCTCGCCGTCTTCGTCGTCCTCGTCCTCGTCACCTTCGCCGCTCTCGCCATCCTCATCGCCCAGCAGCCCTGCCGTCGGTGCGGCCTTGGCTGCCGGGGGGTGGCGGTCCTTCAGGTAGAAGAAGACGCCGATGGCGATGCCAGACGCCACGATGAACGAGAGCCAGCCTTTGTCCCCGCCCGGACGCTGCAGCGCCATGACGAGCCCCAGCACCATGAGGCCGACACCGAACGCCTTCAGCAGGTCGACCGGGTCCATGCCCATCGAGAAGATCCAGTCAGCGAACCAGTGCGGACGGTTGATCTGAAAACCTCGATGTTCGAGCAAAGCGTAGCTCGCCAACAAGACGATGGCGCACAGCTCGAGGATGGCCACGGCCCGATGGCGCTTGGCAAAGAAGCGTAGGCTGAACACGATTCCGAGCGTCGAGAGGCCCGCCGCGAGCACGTCGGAGAGGTAGATGGTCGCGTCGACGCCAAGTGCGGGAGCGATGGCGGTGCTGGTCCGAACCCAGCTCGACAGCACGTGGAAGAGGACCCCGCCAAGAAGCCCCAGCACCAGCACGGCGAGGCTCTTCATGTCGCTCTTGAAGGCCTTCTGCGCGAGCCAGGCCGCGATCGCGATGGCGACCGCGAACGACCAGAAGCCGACCTCGGTCGCGACCGGACGAAACATCTGCAAGGCACCGAAGGCCGCGATGTAGAGCAGGACCTTGATGATCTGGATGCTCAGCGACTCGCTGATCGGGGCGCCGAGGCCCGCGCCCATCAACGGCCCGGTGGACCGGGACATCTGCATCGACTGCGTCATTGCAGGGACCTCCACGCTTCGATCCCGTGGGCTTCGATCGGCGCCCCGCTGCCGCGATGGACCACCCGTGGCTCGATGCCGGCGGCGCGCAGCCGGTCATACACCGCTGGCACTTCGCTAAAGCTCGTGAGCCCTCGCGCTTTGCGGAAGAAGAGGCGCGAGCGTTTGGACTTGTCCGTCGCGAGGTCGATCGCCCCGTCCACCGTCATGACGACGGTCGGCGGCATCGGTAGGCGGCGGGCGGCTGCGAGCACCTTGTCGACCCAGGGGCCATCGGCCGCAGGGGCAAAGACGACGAGGTTGTCGAGGCGACCGCGGTCGACGCTGCGCAAAAGGGCGCCCAGGCCGTCGGCCCCGCTCTCGCGGAAGTCGCGTGACTCGATGACCTGCTCGATGGCCTCACCGATATCCGAGGTCGGTCGCCTCGCACCTTCGGCCGAGAAGACGAAGTCCGCGCCGAGGAGCCCGTTTTCGAGAAAGAGGCGTGCCGTCGACGCGCTCGGCTCGTCGCCGCGACCCGCGACGAAGAAGCCGACCATGGCCGGCTTGGGGGCGATGGCGCGCTCGGGCTGGCGCACCATGAGGCGTCGCGAGCGGGCGTACACCTTCCACAAGATGTGGCGGACCGGGTCGCCGGCAGCGTAACGCCGCATCTCGACGAGCTCGCCGAGCGGCTGACCGCTGGGATGCGAGTAGCCGTCATCGGTCGCGCGGCGAATCGCCAGCGACAGGTCCGCGCGGCCAGCGACCGGCTGGATACGCAGCGTCGTGACCCAGGTCTTGGGGAACCGTACCCGCGCGAAACCAAAGACATCTTCCATCGTGAAGCGGCGTACGATGCGCAAGAAGCGGCCACGCTCGAGCGGCGTCACCCGCTCGACCCAGGAGCCCGGGAACCGCGAGTCCTTGTCGAGGCGGACGGCAACCGCCTCGGGGCGCACCCAGTCGTGCGACACCTGCACCATCGGCACGAAGGGCAGTCGCGGCGCATGGAAGTTGGTCTCGTGCTCGATGCCGACGGACAACGACTCCGGCAGGCCGGAGCGGCGTTTACCGATGCGCCATGCGTACAACGGCGCCGCGATGCCGACGGCCAACAAAGACGTCGCGACCAGCGCCATCGCCGCCAGGCCAAAGCCGAGCAGGATGAAGTCAGCCTCGTCTTCCGCGAGCTCGAAGTAGACCAGCGCGCCGACCGTCGCGAGCAGGATCCCCGACCAGGTCAGGGGAAAATAGTCGAGCCCGGTCCGCAGGATCCCCACGGCACGGCTCAACCGGGTGCCCCCGGCCGCGTGGCGTTCGCCCGCATTCGGGACCGCATCGCGGCTCGCTCGTTCGGGCGGCGCCTCGGCGGCATTAGCGGTGTCGACTGTCGTGGCCATCTCGTCCTTGTCGCGTCCACCCGCCATCGAGACGGGTGCAGGAGCAGACCTTGAAACGCGGCATGGGCCGGCTTTGCGCCGAGCCACCGATGCCCTGAGCTGAATAGCGGAACCGAGCATCCGCTCGGATGCTCGAAGGAAGGCCGTTGAGCACCGGCGTGAAACGCACGAAACGCGTGGGCCGTTCTATCATCGTTTTCAGATCCCGCCCCAATTCCATCGCATGCAGCTCTCATGCGCCCGCGCGAGCGCAAACAGCCGCAGCCTCTGAGCTTCTTGTACCCCATGGCCGCAAAGAATGTCGGCCCGGGGGAACGAACCATCGTGTGCCACGCGTTTCTTCCCGCCCGTGTATAGTCCGCGTGGCGCGCATGCCATTGCAGGAGGTAGGAGCCATGCCATCGCGGTTCAAGACACTCGCCGCTCTTGCGTTGACACTTTGCGCATGTGGCGGAGCTTCGACCCCGGAGGCGCTGGTCCAGGCATGGCTCCAGGCGGCGAGCGACGGCGACGCGAGCGCCTTCAGGGCGGCCTTCCCGAGCAAAGACGAGGTTGCCGAGCTCTTCGCCTGCCCCGACGGGCTCTCGCTCGACGACCGCTTCGATGCGCCCAATCCGGACTTCGCCGCGTGGCGCCGAGGTCGACCGACGCTCACCGGCACCACACGCGTCGCAGCCGAGCCAGTCGCCAGCGGAATGCCGGTCGGGGGCTGCAACGCCAAACGTGATCTGGACCTCCTGAGGATGGACGCGACGCTGCTCGAGGGTGGTGCCGAGCGCACCTTGCGGCTGAGGCTCGTCGCTTTCGACGGGCGACACCGTATCCTCGGTTATTGAGGGTCGGGAACCCGCCAACGAGCACCCAAAAGCCTCCGATATCAATAGTGATTCGGACGACAGTCTCGGAAATCGCCAGCGCCCACAAAACCTTCCCGGGCGCCGCGCGTAACCTCGCCATCATGCTGTCGTCACCCACCGCTCTGTTGTTGCCCGCGTTGCTGTCGTTCGTCCTGACTGCGCCGCCGACTCTCGCTCGCTCCCACATCCCGTGTGGACCTCTCCCTCCCCTCGAGCTCGCCCCGCGCCTCCCAGGAACCTCGATCGACCTCGAGACTTCCGGGCTCGACCTCGAGCAGGCGATGAGCCGGCTCTCGACCCCCACGCTCACCACTGCCGGACTCGCGCCGCTTGCCGCACGCATCTCCGACGATAGCCTGGTCGTTCTGGCCAAGCGCTGCGCCGGACCCCGTTGTGAGCTCGTGCTCGCGCGCTTCGACCGGGGTGCCCTGACCGCCACCCGCTCGCTTGGCCGCCTCCTTGAGCCCGACCTCACGAAGGCCTCGGTGGGAATCGTCGACTTCGAAGGCCGCGGTGGTGAGAGCCTGCTCGTCACCTGGCATCGCGGCCTGCCCACGGCAAAAACCCTTCAACTCCAAGCGTTCGGCGCCGACCTCGCGCCGCTCTCACCTGTCATTTCCCCTCACCGCGGCGGGCACGACCGGACACTTACGCTCGTCCCATCCTGCTCGGCGCGCGACCAGCTCGAGGTCCGCACCCCCGGGCGCGCGGCCAAACGCCTGCCCTGGCCTCTCGAGTCCGCCCCCTGACATCTCGGTGCTGAGACCCACACCGCACCCCACAGCCTTCACACGCCCCGGAGCCTACCCATGCTGACCATCAGCCTCTTCGCTGTACTGGCCCTTTCCGTCCCCGAGCCCCCACCCGCCGTCTTCACCTACGGCATGACGGCCGGCCAGACCGACCGAACCACCTTGCACATCGCCCACGACGGAAGTTGGAGCGGCAGTGGCGCAGCGGGACAGCTCACGCCGGACGAGCTCACGACCCTGCGGACCGCCATCGACAAGTCCGAGTTCAAGCTCTTGCCGCGTTCGACCAGGTGCTCCGCACGCCCGGCCGAGCTCGAGTTCGTCACGACCTCCAAGGGGCGCCTCGTCTTCGGGCGCTCATGCGCCCCCGCCGCACACGAGAGCGTGCTCGGCCTGGTCCTGCTCGCCGAGTCCCTCACGACCCGACGACCCGCGCCCATCCTCATTCGACTCGAGCGCTGGCGCACTGGACAGGACGACAAACGTGAGGTCGCGGTGGTCATGCGTTCGGGCCAATGGACCACCCATCGCGGTCGCGGTGAGCTCTCGAAAGAGGCCCTCAAGAACCTGGTCGCGCTCATCGATGCGGCACTCATCGAAGCGCCTCCGACCCCCATGGCCCCTGTCTGCAAAGGCGACTTCCCACACGAGCTCGATGTGCCCGGCCGAGGCGAGGCCAAGTGGATCTGGCCGTGCCACAAGCCCTCGGAGTCACTCGCCAAAGCGCTCGACGCCCTGTACGCGGCCGTCGGTTTCAGCGCTCCCTGAAAGGTCCTCGAAGGCGCCGCCGCTCAACCGCCGACCGGCATCCGCCGCTTGATGGCCTTCACCGCGTCCCGCACTTCCTTGTGCATGCTCGGACGAGGGTCCGTCGTGAGGTGCTTCAGCATCTTCTCGACGAGCACCTTGTTTGGCCGCGCGACCCGACCGATCGCGAAGGCCGCCTTACACGCGAGCATACCTTCCATCTCGGGCAGCAGCGTCAAGAGGTCGTCTTCGACGCCACGGGCCTTGGCCGACAGGTCGCCGATGATCTTCACCGCGTTCTCGCGCGCGATGAGGCTCGCCTCGCGTCTCTTCGCGAACGCCATCAGCGCGGGCACGAGCACCTCGGACATCCGGGCTGCCACGCGACCGATGGTCACGAGCATCCAGTCTTCGCGCCCGACGAGGTGGTTCACGAGGACCTTGGCAACCCGCTCGGGACCATAGACGTCGAGCGCCACCATGCAGGCCCGCTTCACACGCTCGGTCGCGTTCTTGAGCGCGAAGGTCAGAGCTGCGATGGCGACCTCGTCTTCACGCACGAGTGACGCGAACGCGTCCGCCGCCGCGACCTGGACCTCGGGCACACCATCTTTCAGCGCGATGGTGAGCGGCCCTAGCAGATCCTTGACGACGGCCGGCATGAAGCCCGCCGCACGCGCAGCGTTCTCACGCACGACCGGTCGCCCGTCCGAGAACGCAGAGATCATCCACGCGAGGTCGAGCGAAGCCGCGTTGGCACGCAGGATCTCGTCGGGCAGAGGTCCCTTGTCGAAGCCCGTGATGGGCATCGGGACCGCGTCCTTCTGGAACTCGGCGGGCGTACGCCCTTCGAGTCTGAAGAGGCACTTCTGCGCGGCTCCGATGATGGCCGGCAGGGTGTGGCGCGTGAGGGCCGTGACCTTGGCCATACCCTTGACGGCGCCGTCCGGGTCCTGGCCATAGAGCCGCGCCAAAACGAATAGCGCATTGAGGACGACGAGTTGCGAGGGATGATCGAGCGCGGTGATGATGGCGGGCGTCGCCTCTTTGCCGAGCTTCTCGATGATGGGAACGACCGTCTTGCGGACAACATCGGCGGGCGCCCAGAGCGCCGTGACGAGCGCGGGCAAAGCCTGAGCGCCTAGCCCCTCGAGTGCCGCCCGCGCCACCGCACGGAGCTCATCGTCGTCCTCGGAGAGCGCCTCGATGAGGCCTCCGGCTGCCGGGACCGCCAGCTCACCGAGCGAGAGCAGGGTCGTGGCGGCGGCCACCTGGACATCGGCCGAGTCGTCTTTCAGGCGGATCGGCAACCATGCATGGTAACGCCCGAGCACCCCGAAAGCCGTGCACGCGTTCTCACGCACATGCCGTCGTCCGTCGAGCAGCAGGTCTTCGAGGATCCCCGGGTCGAATTCGGCCACGAGCGACGCGAGCTCGTCGAGCGCGATCGGCTCCGTAGCAAAGCTCGCGCTGGGCAGCGGCCGCGGCTCGCGCACCATGATGTGCTCGATGCCGTCGATCCACTCGAGCACACGCAGCGCCTCGAGCCGGACCTCGCGCTCCTCGTCGCGCCGCGACAGCGCCACCGCCGGTCGCACCGCGCGGACGAGGTCCTTGTCCATCAACCTGAGCGCGGTCAGCGCATTACGCCTGACCAGCGGCGAGTCGTAGCGCTGCGCGAGCACGATGGCGTCGAGCGCCTTCTCCCCGAGCTGCGCCAGCATCGGCAGGACGTTACGCCCGACGATGTTCGGCGCGTCGTCGAGCGCGTACATGAACGCGTCGAGCGCGAACTCACCAAAGCGACCCAACGAATGTTCGGCCGCCGACACGACACGCGGCGACGCATCGGAGAGCGCATTGACGAGCTCGAAGGCCACATCGCGGCGCGGCGGCATGGTGGCGATGGCCTCGGCCGATCGCACGCGGACCTCAATCGAGGAGTCGCGCAACGCCCTCACGAGCATCGGCAACGCCACCTGCTGCGCGCTTCCGAGGACCTCGAGACCGGTCACCGCGTTGGCGCGGACGACGTCGCGCCCGTCGCTCATCGCGTGTGTCAACAGGTCGAGCCGCAGCTCGGCGGCTGACTCCGCGAGCACCTCACGCGCCATGAGCCCGTCCGCAAAGCCAGGCAAGGGCAGCGGAATCGGGTCGAGCGCAACCGGAGCGATGTCCTTGCCGTCGATCTTGTCGAGCAGCGCGGTAGCAGCATCGCGGACCTGAGGAGCCCCCGTCCCGGCATCACCCCAGGCGAGCTTCTCGACCGAATCACGCTCGTCCGCGAGACGCACGGCCGACGCGATGGAATGCAGGACGAGGAGTGCGCCGACGTGCAGCTCAGGCGAGTTCGGGCCGAGTGCCAGGGCCACACTCGCAACCGCCTCGTCGCCGATCGCGTGGAAGAGACCGACCAGCGCCGCGAGCAGCGGCGAAGGTCCAGAGACGTCGGCCAGGCGCTTCACGAGCACGGTCGTCGCCTGCACACCGAGGGCCGCGAGGGCGCTCTGCGATGCGCCGCGTACCGACTCGTGGCGGTCGGACAACGCGGCCGAGACGACCGTGGCGGCCGTCTCCTGGATAGCACCACCCGCGCGCAGGGCCAGTCGCCCAAGGGCCGTGACGGTCCTTGCGCGCACGACCGCGACCCCGTCCTTGGCCAGGACGGCGAGAGGACCCACGTCGCGATACGCGGAGTCGAGTCCCAGTAGCGTCGCCGCGTTGGCGCGGACCCAGGCCCGGCCATCCGACAGCGCACGCACGAGACGTTCGAAGGCGATCGTTCCAGCTGCCGTGGCGAGCACTTCCTCGTCGAGGAGGCGCACGGAAAAATCTGTGATCTCGATGGGATCCGGCTCGATGACCCGAGGCGGCCTGGGCTTGCCGCCCTTGATGGCGTCGATGGCGGCTTGCGAGAAACGACGCACCATCCCGATAGGGTCGGTGAGCCGCGACTCGAGCGCTTCGATGGCCGCATCGGCGCCGCGTTTGCTCAGGAGCTCGAGGCCCTGCGCCGCGTTCATGCGGATGAGGCCGGACGCATTCGACAACGCCTTTTCGAGCGTCGGAACGGCCTTGTTCGCCAGACGATCGACCACCACGAGGATGGTGTCGTGAGCATCGTCGGGGTCGACGCGCAGCCCTTCGATGAGGGCCTCGGGGGCCTCCTCGTGGACCGCACACAAGACGTTGACGACGCTGTCCCGAATGTCGGCGTCCGGGTCTTTCAGCGCCGCCGCGAGCCAGTATCCGACCGGGGCCGCAAAGGCCGCGCCCCGAATCGACAGCGCCTGGGCTGCAGCCCGCCGCACGTCGGCCTCACCGTCGCGCAGCAACATCGCGAGCGACATCGCGGCGCGCTTGGGCGGGTTCTCGAGCAGGGCGACGAGGCGCGCCGCATTCTGGCGCACGAGCTCACGACCGTCCTGGGTCGCCTTGAGCACGACGTCGACTTCGAGCTCGCTCACAAAGGCGCGCAGCTCGTCGAGGCTGAGCGCGCGTTCGACCATGGCGTCGGGCAATGGCAGGGCCGGTGCCGCCGCGGGCAGGACGTCCTTGCCATCGAGGTGGTCACGCGTCGCCCGCGCCTCACGCACGACCAGCTCGTCGTTGTCGGCTTCGGCCCGCACAACCGCATCCCGGGCGGCTTCGGCGCGCTCACGTCCGACCAGTCGCAGCGTTCTGAGGGCGCCTGCACGAATGAGCGGCGACTCGTTGCCACAAGCATTCGCGAGCGATGCGATGACCCCGGCGGAGGACTCTGCATCCGCCTGGCGAGCGAGCTCGACCCACACCGGCACCACCGTCTGACGCGCCGCCTCTTCAGGTGGCAAGGACGACGGTGCAAACAGTCGCGGCAGCCCTTCTGTCAGCGCGGGCAGAGCATTCGAGCCGAGCCCGACGAGGGCGATGCGCGCTGCTTCCCGGACCTGCTTGAGCTTGTCTTCGAGCGCCGTCACGACGAGCGAAGCGCCCTCGCCCGAGGCGACCCGGCCGAGTGCGGTCACCGCCGCCTGGCGTACGCCCCAGATACTGTCGCGCGCCGCCACCGCGAGGAGCCCGACGGTCGGGCCGGCTTCGACCTCGCCATGTGCGACCATCGCGCCCAGCACGACGGCGGCGTTCTGGCGCACGAAGGCGCGACCGTCGTTGAGCGCCCGCACCATCCGCTCGGCGGTGGTCTCGTGGCGCGACGACTCGAGGATGTCGGCCTCGACGATACGCTCGTCGAAGCCAGCGATGGCGACCGGGTCCGGCTCGCGGACCCGAGGTGGTCTCGGCTTGCCACCCTTGATGGCGTCGATGGCCGCTTGCGAGAAACGCCGCACCATGACGATGGGGTCCGACAGGCGAGCCTCGAGGGTCTCCATCGCCTCGTCGGCACCGCGCTGGGCCAGGAGTTCCAGGCCCTGGGCCGCGTTCATGCGGATGAGCCCGGAGGCGTTGGACAAGGCCTTTTCGAGCGTCGGCACAGCTGGGTTGCCGATACGATCGACCACCACCAGGATGGTCTCGTGAGCCTCGTCCGGGTCGAGCCGCAAGCCCTCGATGATGGCCTCGGGCGCCTCCTCGTGGACGGCCCTCAAGAGGTTCACGATCGTGTCGCGGACCTCGGCATCGGGATCCTTCAGCGCTGCGGTGAGCCACTGACCGACGGGTGCTGCGAACACGGCTCCACGCCGCGCGAGCGTCTGGGCGGCCGCTTGCCGAACCTCGACCTCTCCGTCACGCAAGAGCATCGCGAGCGACATCGCAGCGCGTTTGGGCGGATCTTCGACGAGACCGACGAGACGGGCTGCGTTCTGCCGGACGATCTCACGCCCGTCCTGGGTCGCCTTGAGGAGGACGTCGATCTCGAGCTCGGCGACAAAAGCAAGGAGCTCGTCAAGGCTCAGGACTCGCTCGACCATCGCATCGGGCAGCGGCAACGCAGGCGCTGCCGCCGGCAGGACATCCTTGCCGTCGAGGTGGTCGCGGGTCGCCTTCGCCTCACGGGCGACCAGCTCGTCGTTGTCCGACTCGGCCAGCACGACCGCATCACGCGCGGCCTCGGCGCGTTCACGACCTACAAATCGAAGTGTCCGGAGCGCACCTGCACGAATCAGTGGCGAGTCGCTCGTCGCGGCCCGCATCAGGCCTTCGATGACACTCGTCGTCAGCTCGCCAGTACGTGCGAGCTCGACCCACACGGGCAGCACCGTCAGGCGCGCGGCTTCTTCGGGAGGCAACGAGGACGGCAAGAACAACCGGGGAAGTCCCTCGGCCAT
The DNA here is from genome assembly GCA_942493285.1 of uncultured Myxococcia bacterium. Lineage (GTDB taxonomy): Bacteria > Myxococcota_A > UBA9042 > PHBI01 > PHBI01 > WYBB01. Next base: position 314,566 of record OW818691.1, on the reverse strand, counting down.
CGCTGCGAGTGCGGTCGTGCCAAGGCTGATGAGCCCCGCGCGTGCGGCCGCACGGACGTCTTTGTGGCGGTCTTCGAGTGCCACGACAACAAGCGAAGCGCCTTCGCCAGAGCCAACCCGAGCAAGGGCCGTGACCGCGGCCTGGCGCACAAACGCGATGCTGTCGCGCGCGGCCACCGACAAGACGGCGACCGTCGACCCGGCGTCTACCTCGCCGTGGGCGACCATGGCGCCAAGGACGACCGCGGCATTGTGCCGCACGAAGGGACGGCCATCGTTGAGCGCCCGCACCATCCGCTCGGCGGTGGTAGCGTCTCGTGCAGCCTCGAGGAGGTCAGCGTCGACGACCCGATCGGTAAAGTCGGGGATGGCGACCGGGTCGGGCTCGAGCACCTTCAGCGGCCTGGGCTTCCCGCCCTGGACCGCATCGATGGCGGCCTGAGCCGCGATCCGCACCTGGCCTATCGGGTCATTGAGCTTGGCCTTGAGCGCGTCGAGCGCCTGATCGGCACCGCGCTTGCTCAAGATCTCGAGACCTCGCGCAGCGTTCAGGCGAATCAATCCCGAGCCGTTGCTGAGCGCGGCTTCGAGGGTCGGAACCGCTGGCCGGCCGAGCCGGTCGACGACGATGAGGATCGTCTCGTGAGCGAGGTCCGGATCGACGCGCAGCCCTTCCACGAGGGCTTCGGGTGCGATGTCGTGGACGGCCGCGAGCACGTTCGTGACGATGTCCCGGATATGGAGGTCCGAGTCCTGCAACGCCACCGTGAGCCAGAATCCGACGGGCGCCGCGAAGGCCGGCCCACAGCGGTCGAGGGTCTCGGCAGCCGCGCGCCGCACGTCCACGTCGGCATCGCGAAGGAGTATTGCGAGCGCCATCGCCGCGCGTTTGGGCGGGTCGGCGAGCAGCGCCACCGTGCGCGCCGCGTTCTGCCGAACCACTTCGCGCCCGTCCTGGGTCGCTTTCAAGACGAGGTTGATCTCTAGCCCACCAGCGGCTGCGAGCATCTCGCCGAGCTGGTCGAAGCTGAGGACCCGCTCGACCATCTCCGGGGGCAACGGCAGCGCAGGAGCCGCCGCGGGCGCCACGTCCTTGCCGTCGAGATGGTCGTGGGTCGCGCGCGCTTCACGTGCGACCTGCGCGTCACTGTCCGACTCGAGCTTGATGACCGCCGTGCGCAGCGCTTCAGCACGCTCGCGCCCGATGTGGCGCAGCGCGTTGAGGGCGCCTGCCCGGATAGGTGCCGAGTCGAGTCCGAGAGCCCCCGCGAGCGCGGAGACCACGGCGTCTGTGTCGACATCATTGGCCAGCCGCGTCATGAGCGGCAGCACGCTGCGACGCACACGCTCTTCGGCCGGCAATGCCGCCAGGGAGGCCAGGCGCAGGAGTCCTTCGACCAGCGAGGGAAGTGCGGCCGTGCCAAGCCCCATGAGCCCGGAGCGCGCGGCCTCACGCACCTCTTCGTTCTTGTCTTCGAGCGCGTGCACGAGGACCGGTCCGACCTCACGTGTAGCGACCCGGCCGAGCGCCCGGGCCGCAGCCTTACGCACGGACGTCGTGCCATCGCGCATGGCCACGGCGAGCGCGGGCACGAGCGTCTGTGGCTCGGCTTCGCCATGGGCCGCCATGGCCGCGAGCACGACCACCGCATTTTCCCGCACGTACGGTCGACCGTCGCGCAGGGCGCGGATCATCCGCTCAGCGGTCGTGTTGAGCCGCGCCTCTTCGAGTGCGCCTGGGTCCACCACCCGCTCGTCGAAACCATGGATGTCGACCGGGTCGGGCTCGAGCACCTTGGGGGGCTTGGGCTTGCCGCCCTTGATGGCGTCGATCGCCGCCTGGGCCGCGGCCCGCACACGACCGATGGGGTCGGCGAGCTTCAGCTCGAGGACATCGAGCGCCTCGTCGGCGCCTCGGCGGGCGAGGAGCTCGAGCGCGAGTGCTGCATTCAGGCGGATGAGGGGCGAGCCGTTGTTCAGGGCCTGGCCAAGAGACGGCACGCCGGTCTGAGCGAGGCGATACCAGACGTTGAAGACGCCGACCCGGGCGGCCGCAGTGTCACCGCGGAGCGCTTCGATGAGGAAGTCCGCGGCCTCGGGGAAGAGCTCGACGAGGACTTCGACGACCCCTTCGCGCACCCTGGCATCGGGATCATTGAGCGCTGTCGTGAGGAACCACGCGCCGGCGAGCCCGGCCTTGCCGAGCCCCCTGTATGCGTCGACCGCCGCGAGCCGCACGTCGACCTCGGCGTCGCGCAGCAACACCGCCAGCGGTTGCGCGGCACCTTCGCCGCTGGCGCCGAGCGCCCCGATGGCGCGCGCCGCGTTGATCTTCACCGTGTCGCGGCCGTCTCGCAAGGCGTGCAGGAGCAGGTCCAGCGACACCCCATGGTCGACGAAGCGGTCGGCCGGGAGGATTTCTGACTCGAAGCCGTCGATCGGGACGACCCGCGGGTCGGATGCGCCGCGGTCGTCGAGCGGACGCCCCGTGATACGCGCCGCCGCGAGGGCCGCTGCCCGCCGGACCGCTGGGACCGGGTCGGCGAGCAGCCGGCGCAGGTCCTCGATGATGATGGGGTCCTCGAGCCCGACGAAGCCGAGCGCCGTGGCCGCCGCCGCGCGCACGTCTTCGATGGGATCACGAAGCGCCCTGATGAGGGCCGGAATGACGGGCTCCGCCGCCGACCCGAAGTCACCTGCGAGCGATGCCGCGACCTCGCGTCCGACCGCCGAGAGGCCGGTCCCAGACAACGCGTCCGCAAGACTCTCGAGCACCGTCGTACCGAGCCGCGCACCTACCTCACGCAGGCCAGCCGCAACCGTCGGCTTCATCCCGACGTGGAGCGCTGCGAGCCCGTTCACGAGCCCATTCGTGCCGTGTGCGGCGATGGCCTCGACGGCCGCTTGCCGGACATGCGCCGACGCGTCTTCGAGCGCCTTGACCAGCAGGGCGATCGTCTCCTCGGGCCCTCCGATGAGCCGGCCCAGCGTCACGACCACCGCTTCGCGCACGTCTGCCGCGGCATCGCGCACGACCGGCGCCAGCTTGCTCACGACCTTCGCGACCGTTGCCTCGTCGGCGAGAGCGCCAGGATGAAGGCCCAAAGCATGGGCGCAGTTCTGCCGCACCGGGTCACGTCCATCGCGCAACCCATAGAAGAGCTCTTCGAGCGACACCGCACCGAGGTCGGCCGAGAGCAGCTCTTCCTCTGACAGCTTGCGCTCCAGGAAGCCTGCGATCGGGACCTCGATCGGCGTCGACCGCGGCACCTCGATCACACGCCCGAGCTCGCCCAGCAGCTTGGTGACGGCCTCGACCAGCTTGGCGTCATTCGTAAGTGGCGCACCAGCAGCACCAGCCAGACCAGGCGTCCGCTTCGAGCCCTCCGTCAGGTAGCTCTCGAGCGCCGCCTTGTGTTGCGGTTCGACGTCGCCAAGCCCTGCGATCAGCTTCATGACCAGCGGCCGCGCCGCCGCGTCCCGCATCGCAGCGATGAGCTCGTCGATGGCCTGCCACTTGACCCGATCGAGCACATCGAACGCACCGCGGCGTCGGTTGGCGTCCCCGTGACCGAGCAGCGGGATCAACGCAACCGCGCCCGCAAACCCACCGACCTTGATGAGGAGCTGGCTTGCGACGGCGCTGACCGCGGGCCGCAGGTCTGCGAGCGCCGCGACGAGGAACGGCATCGCTTCGGCGGTCTGGCTCGTGAGCCGCAGCTCGAGCCCGGAGATCGCCGTGTCGCGGATGCCCTCGCCCTTGTCGAGGACCGCGTCGAAGAGGATCGGCATGGCGACCGACACCGCGCCCAGCCCCGTCGCCACCGCCGACACCACGGCCGAACGGACACCCTCGTCGGGGTCCTTGGACGCGATGCGCAGCATGACCTCGCCTGGGTCGGGCAGGTCCGCGACAAAACGAGCCCCCCGCGCGGCGTTCCGTCGAACTAGCGCACTCCCGTGCCAGAGCCCCTCGACCACCTCATTGGCAGTCAGCGCACGCGACTCCAGAAGGGCCGCGATATGCTCGGGCTCGAGCTCGTCATGATAAAAATCTGGACCGCTCGTGGTCATCTCCCTGCCCCTCTCGGACCATGAGGCGATACCACGGGTCCCGGATGCGAACAACCGCACCCGGGCTCATTGGCGACCGACCGTCACGACCCCAGGATTCAGGAAAAACCTGAACGCCTGGAGGCAGTTGCGCGAGCCCTCGGCCCGCGCCGGGCCCCCGTTCAGTGCGACGAACGGAGGAGCGCTTCGATCTCTTCGACGGCCGAGTCGATGGGGATACGGCGCTGCTGCATGGTGTCGCGATCACGAATCGTGATGGTGCCATCTTCGAGTGACTGGTGGTCGACCGTGAGGCCCCACGGAGTCCCGATCTCATCGTGGCGGCGGTACCGCTTTCCGATGGCGTGCTGCTCGTCGTACTTCGCGTTGATCCCACGCGCGAAGAAGCGTTCGACGACCTTTCGCGCCAGCTCGGGCATCCCGTCCTTTTTGACGAGCGGGAAGACGCCGACCTTGATCGGCGCGAGCTCGGGGTGCAGCCGCATGACGACCCGGATCTCCTTTTCGCCGCGAGGCGTCTCGAGCTCCTCCTCGGTGTAGGCATCGAGCAGGTAGACGAGCATGCCACGCGTTGCACCCGCCGCCGGCTCGATGACGTAGGGCACGTAACGCTTCTGCTTCTCGGCGTCGAAGTAGTCGAGCTTCTGACCCGAGTGCTGCGCGTGTTTGCCGAGGTCGTAGTCGGTGCGGTTGGCGATGCCCTCGAGCTCGCCCCAGCCCCACGGATAGTCGTACTCGATGTCGTAGCAGCCCTTCGCGTAGTGCGCGAGCTCGTCAGCCTCATGCGGACGCACCCGGAACTTGCTCGGATCATTGACGTAACGCTTCCACCAGTCGAGCCGGCTCTGGGTCCAGTACTCGAGCCAATGGTCGTCCGTTCCCGGCTCGCAGAAGAACTCCATCTCCATCTGCTCGAACTCGCACGAGCGGAAGATGAAGTGCTCGACGGTGATCTCGTTGCGGAAGCTCTTGCCCATCTGCGCGATGCCGAACGGCACCTTCATCGACATCGACTGCTGGATGTTGACGAACTGCACGAACATCGCCTGCGCCGTCTCGGGCCGCAGATACACGGCCGGGGGCTTGGTGATCTCTTCGATCTTGGCCCGCAGCTCGCGCCCGGTGAGGCTCGTCAGCGTGCCGTTCTCGATCGCATTGGCGACCTCGCCGAGCGGGTCGGTCGGCCCGAGCGATGTCTTGAACATCAAGTTGAACTGGCGCTCTTCGCTCAAGAACGGCGAGCCGCAGTTCGGGCACACGTAGTCGCGCTGCGCCTCGGCCCCGGTGAGCTCCTTGTCCTTGCGGTGCAGGGTCACGCCGAACTGCTTGGCGACCAGGTCTTCCGCGTTCTTGGCCGCGCCCTTGTCGGGGAAGCTCAGCGTCACGGCCTGGCCCTTCTCGACACGCGGGGCCTTGTCGGCGCGGAAACGCTCCTTGCAGACCTTGCAGTCCACGAGCGGGTCCGAGAACCCGGCGAGGTGACCCGAGGCCTCCCACACCCGCGGGTGCATGACGATGGACGCGTCGAGCCCGACCACGTCCTCACGCTTGTGCACCATCTCGCGCCACCAGGCGTTCATCAGGTTGCGCTTGAGCTCGACCCCGAGCGGCCCGTAGTCGTAGGCGCTCTTCAACCCGCCGTAGATTTCGGACGACTGGAACACGAAGCCGCGACGCTTGCACAGCGAGACGACCTTTTTCATGAGCTCGGCGGATGACACGCGGGACCTCCCGAATCGGTGCGCGCCCACCTTCGAGCGCGGCGGCGGACCATAGCCGCGCCACCCACCGCCGGCAAGGCTTCCCTTCGACCACTGCGCGCACGAGCGGGCCATTCGAGCCCTGCCCCTGCCCACTCATCGAGCCGTCCCGGCGCGCCTCTGGCCGTCGCGCCAGGACGGCTGTCACCGTCCTGTCACAAAACTTGCCGGCCCGCCCACCCCGCGTCATCACACATCGATGGCCACACCCAACCTCCCGCCCGAACAGTTCTTCTCCGGCATCGAAGTGGCCTTCCTTTTGCGGATCGGAGCCGCCTTCGTCGCCGGCTTCCTCATCGGCCTCGAACGTGAACAACGCGGCAAGCCCGCAGGCATCAGCACGCATAGCTTCGTCATCGCTGGCTCCGCCCTGTTCTCGCTACTCTCGATGGCCTTTGGCGGCGGCGACCCCACCCGCATCGCGGCCCAGATCGTCACGGGTGTCGGCTTCCTCGGCGCCGGTATCATCTTGAAGAGCGAGGCAGGCACCGTCGTGAACCTGACCACCGCCGCGAGCATCTGGTTCTCCGCCGCCATCGGCATGACCATCGGTCTCGGCATGTACGGGATCGCGCTCGTGGCCACGGTCTTCTCGATCTTCATCCCTCGTATCCCCCGCATCCACGGCTGGCGCGGCGACCGTTGACCTGACTCGCCCGGCCCCGGGGCCCGACCGGCATCCCGCCCTCGTTGACTCGGGCCCCTGCTGCGCCCATCATATATGCCGTTTCCAACGGAGGTCCCGATGTCGTCTTTCCAAGCCCTACGCGCCTTTTCCTTTCTCGCCATGAGCGCACCGGCCTTCGCCGCTTGTGGTGACGACGCAGTCAAACCCGGCAGCCTGAACGTGAACTGGGCCCACGGCGGCCCCACCACCACGTGCAGCAGCCGCGGCGTGATCAACGTCGAGGCGCGCCTCTACAAGGGTACCGAGCTGGTCGTCAGCGGCAGCGCCGCCTGCCCGGCCGCCGCCCAGACCGGTAGCATCGGCATCGCCGACATCACGCCCGGCACCTATCGCCTCGTCACCGAGGCCACCGACGTCGACGGCAAAGGCCTCTACTTCGCCGAGGTCGCCAAGCAGAACGTGGCCGAGGGCAAGACGACGGAGAGCGGCGTCGTGACGCTCGCCGCCAAGCCCGGCCAGCTCATCGTCGACTGGACGGTGCCGGGCCAGAAGTGCAGCTCGTCGGACATCACCGACGTCGAGGTCGTCCTCTATTACGATGCCGGCACCGTCGGTCGTGAGGTCGGCCGCCAGAAGGTGAAGTGCGACAACGTCTTCGAGTCGCCCGAGGACGGTACGAACCAGGCGGGTGTCATCTTCGAGGCCCTCGAACCCAACGCCGACGTGATCCTCGAGGCGTTCGGCTATGACGGCAACACCAAGATCGCCAAGGCCACTTCCCAGGCGTTCACCATCAGCATCGGTGACGAGATCGATTCGGTCATGAACCTCACCCTCTGCACCGGCGCATGCGACTGAGACCTTCTGTTGGCCTGCGTTTCGGTACCCCTCAGGACGAAACGCAAGTCGACCTGGGTCGGTAAAGGCGTCACCAAGCTACCCCGAGTCGTGCCTCGAAGGGGTCGACGCGACACCTTTCGACCCACCGGAAGTCCGCTTCGGGGGCCGCCGCGCGGACATCCTTGGGCCTTTTTTGGGTTCCGGAGCTTGCCTCCGGCGCTCAGATGGCTACCTTTCCTCATCTTGGGTCGTCGCTCATCGCGGCGTGCCCCGGACGGATGACGGCCGATGCGAAAGCGTCGTGTCTGGATGTCCAACCCGGCGGTGGCTCCACCATCGGGTCGTGCGCGTGGCAAGTGCGGCGCGCTCGGAAACGTTACCAGGAAAGAACCCAACCCCGAGCGGGGCTCCACTCGCTGGGTCCACCGCGTATGCGTCGCGCACTACCTTTGGAGTGCACGTGACCCTACGTAAGCGGACCCGCCTGAGCATCCCGGTCCGCCGTCAGCCTTTGGCTTGCCGCGAACCTGGGCGCTCGACGCGACGACGGATTCCACTCGGGGCGGGGTCCTATCGACCGTCGACGGCGCGTGAGCGGCGCGGCGGACCAAGGAGGATACCGAGTATGGTTACCGCTCTCTCACTTCTTCGGAGCTCGAGCTCGTCGGCCCCGATGGATGGCAATGACAAGGTCACGACCCTCGCCAGATGGCTCGCCCATCAGCGTGCGGTCCCCGTCCACTTCGTGGAGGCGACGGCCCTCGAGCTGGCCGGGACCGCCAACGAGCACGAGCCACTCGATGGTCCTCGGGCTCCCCTCGTGGTTCAGCCCCGAGGCGCCCTGTGGCTCGTCGGCAAGCTCGGTGGGCGCGCCCTGCTCCACATCTTCTCCGATGCGGAGACGGCGACCACACGAGCGCGTGAGCTCGCCAGCGACGCTGGGGTCTCGCTCATCGTCGTGGGCCAGGGCGGCGAAATCGTCACCCGGTGGCGCCCGGACTCCTCACCTCCCCTGCCTGTGGCACCCGCTGCGGCTGAGAGCACCGAGCCCGCCGCACCCGGGATGGAGCCCGCCGCACCGGCCATGACTGCGCTCACGAGCCCGGCGTCGCGCAGTGAGATCCCACCTGAGGCACCGGTTCCGGCGCTCACCCCGCCCACCAGCGGAGCCCCCGCCCTCCCGCTCGAGGTTCGCCGCCATACTGGGGGCTGGGCTGTGATGCTGCGCGGCCGTGTCATCGCCACCGCACCCACCCGGGAGAAGGCCCGTCACAAGAAGCAGGCCCTCGCAAGCGACCCAGACTTCATCTCGAGCCCACTTCCCGATGCGACCGCCTGAGAGACCGAGGTCACCCTCGTCCAGGACGCCTGGAGCATCCACCCCTAACCCGCAGGAATCTAAGTCATGATGTCCACTCACGAAACCCTGGTGAACGCGCTCGAGAAGCGCTTCGACTTCCACTCGGCGCGCGTCGTTGCGCGCGAAGCCCAGAAGGCCGCTGGCCTCGACGACCGCTCGGAGTACTCCGAAGAGGACCTTCGGCGCCTGGCCGAGCACCTCCCTGTCGCCGACCGCGAGCTGTTGCCGGTCCTTCAGACCCTTGGCCTCGTAGAAGCCTGAAAGCGCGTCGCCTTCCGTTTCGGACCGCGTGGGACGAAGCGGGCTGCGACCGAATCGAGTCGTTCGGGCGCGCCTTCCCGCCCTGACCGCAGGAGCGGGGAGGACGCCCAGACATCAACCTGAACACCAGCGGGCGGGCCAGACGCCCCTCTGCCTGTCCGGCGCGGTGTGCGCTCTGTGTCACGCCGTGCTTGTCGTCGCGCTGTCACGCGTCTATTCTCCCCCGAATATCCGGACGCGAGGACCCAATGCCGCAGAGAGAAAATCGCCCCCACATCAAGCCGACGACGGGCTTCCTTCAACGCCTTCCCAAGACCGACCTGCATGTCCACCTCGACGGGTCGCTGCGCCTCGAGACCATCATCGACCTCGCTGCGCGCCAGGGTGTGGAGCTGCCGGCGATGGACCCAGCCGGCCTCGCCAAGGCCATCCATATGGGCGAGGTCTGTAACGACCTCAAAGACTACCTCACCGCTTTCGACGTCACCTTGAGCGTGCTGCAGGATGAAGACGCGCTGTACCGCGCGGCCTACGAGCTGGCCGAGGACGCCGCCAAGGAGAACGTCAAGCTGATGGAGGTCCGCTACGCCCCCATCCTCCACACACGTAAGGGCCTGGCCCTGACCCGCATCGTCGAGGCCGTCATCAACGGGCTCAACGACGCCCGCCGCGACTTCGGCATCGTCTGCAACGTCATCATCTGCGGCATCCGCCACATCGCCCCGGAGCAATCCGTGCGCCTGGCCGAGCTCGCCGTCGCCTACAAGAACAAGGGCGTCGTCGGCTTCGACCTGGCCGGCGCCGAGTATGACTACCCAGCCAAGAAGTTCTCGAGCGCGTTCTCGCTCTGCCGCCGCAACAACGTGAACTCGACCTGCCACGCCGGTGAGGCCTACGGGCCCGAGTCCATCCACCAGGCGATCCACGTCTGCGGTGCACATCGCATCGGGCACGGCACGCGCCTGCGTGAAGACGGCGACCTCCTCAACTACGTCAATGACCACCGCATCCCGCTCGAGGTGTGTATCACCTCGAACGTGCAGACCCGCGCCGTCGACGACTTCAAGTCGCACCCGCTGAAGTTCTACTTCGACTTCGGCATCCGCGTGACCATCAACACCGACAACCGCCTCATCACGGATACGACGGTCACCTCCGAGCTGCAGCGCGCGGTCGACACCTTCGACCTCGACATCTGGCAGGTCCGTCAGCTCGTGATCAACGGCTTCAAGTCGGCCTTCCTCCCCTTCCACGAGCGCCAGGCGCTCTTGCGCCGCATCTCTGAGGAGCTCGACCATCACATCGAGGACGAGCTTCACAGCCAGGGCTACGCGCTCGACAACCCGATGCGGACGCTCACCGACGGCTCGAAGCGTATGCGGCCCATCGCCATCGCGGCCGAAGCGACCTGACCGTCCTGGTTTCGGGACCCGAGAATCGGGGCTTCCTCAGCGCTGAGACCAGAGGACAGGTGAGATGCCCGCAAACAGGGCCTTCATCGCGTCCTCGATCTCTTTGCGGCTGACGGCTTCGTCGTGCTCGGCGGCGGTCTGCGGGAACGGGCTCTGCGGGTAGGCAAAGAGGCGAACACTCGCCATCGAGTCGATGAACGTCGCCTCGAGGCCGTGCATCGCGGCCCGCGTCTCGCCATCGTCGACGAAGCTGCGAACATAGGTCGCGATGGCCGTGCGCTCGGGCAGGAGCTCGAGCTCCGCGATGTCGAAGACCAACCCCGGGTTCTTCGCATGCAGCTCGCCGTACTGCGCCAGCACCTGGTCTTTCCTGGCTTCGAGGGCCGCCTTGTCCTCCTGCTTGCAGCCCTCGCAGAAGCCGGCTGTTACCTCGATAATCAAGGTATTGCCCTTGGCGTTCGGGGTCTTCGTCGCGTGCTGCAGCGTGACGAAGCCGCCCTGGACCTGACCCCGCATCCGCTGGAAACCCTCGACCTCGAGGGCCGCGAGCCGCTCCAACACCTTCTGGCGGTGGGCGGACTCGTCGTCGACCTCCTCCGCTCCTGGTCCCGCGTCGGTCGCTCCGGCGCCGGCACCGGCCGAGTCGTCACCGGTCGTGCTCGCATCGCCTGGCTCCTGCGTCACGTCGGACGGCGGCGTGTTGGTCGCGTCCGCTGCCGGGTCGACCTTCTTGCCGCAGGCACCGAGGGTGATGGCGAGCAGCGTGCTCGCGGCGAGGATACAAACGTAGGCTTGGCGCATGTGACGGGACTCCCGAGAGTGCAACGGCCCAGACCCTGTCCGATGCGTCGCCGGACGTCAACGACGCCGTGATTCGACTGCTCTCACCCCATCCTACGGTCTCGTGCCACCGGCCTCTCACCCCGCCAGCGGCAGCTCGACGACCAGCCGCAGCCCGCCACCTTCGGCGTTTTCGGCTTTCACCGTCCCACCGTGTAGTCGGATGCTGCGCTCGACGATGGCAAGGCCAATGCCCGCCCCGCCGGTGTCGCGGTCACGCGCCGTCTCGACCCGGAAAAAGGGCCGGAAGATGTCAGCGAGGCTCTCGGGTGGAACGCCCTGTCCGTGGTCACGCACCTCGAGTCGCAACCCACGCCCCTTGCCACCGCTCTCGTGGGTGGGCCGCGTCGACAGCTTGACGTCGACCAGCCCGCCGTCGGGCGAAAACCTCACGGCATTACGCAAGATATTCTCGATGGCCCGCCGCAGGAGCTCGGCGTGACCGGAGACCGTGAGGGCTGGCTCGAGCGCGGCGGACACCCCGCGTCCGGTGCCCTTGGCTTCGAAGTCGACGTCCGACACGATTTCGGTCACGAGTCCTGTGAAGTCGACGACTTCCTTCGCTTCGCCGGGCTCGCCGAGCACACCCGCATCGAGCCGCGTGAGCTGCAGGATCTCCGAGATGAGCTCGCCCAACCGCAGCGCGTCCCGCTCGATCCGATCGAGCGCCGACTGCGCCGCCTCACCCGAGCGCTGGCGCGCGAGCTCGAGCGCGACTCCGAGCCGGGCCAGCGGGGAACGCAGCTCGTGTGAGACGTCGCGGAGCAGCCTGCGCTGCGACTCGATGAGGTTCTCCAGGCGCTCGGCCATACGGTCGAAGTCGGTCGCGAGCTCGACGAGCTCCGCGCTCGAACGGCCGAGCTCGGGCATCACGCGCACCGAGAGGTCGCCTTCGGCGATCCGAGCCGTGGCCTCACGCAGCCGCCGGACCGGTCGCGCGATGTAGCGCGCCAGCAGCAGCGAAAAGACGCCGGCCACGACCACGATGAGCACGAGGCGCTGGGCTTCGCGCTCGAGCGCGCGGGTGAACGGCGATGGCCGAGGGTTCTCGAACGCCAGTACCCACCGCTCACCCTCGACCTGCCCCTTGAGCTCGACGGCGATCGACTCGACGTCGCCCTTGTGCTCACGAAAGCCCGTCGGCGTCGCCTTCTTCACGAGCTCGAGCACCGAGGGCGTGGCGGCCTCGGAACCATGCGCGACCTTGCCGCCTTCGAACATCCACATCCTCACCTCGAGGTCATAGGCCAGCGCCGCGATCTCCGCGTCCATCGCCGCAGGCCCCTTGGTCTGGCGGGTCCGGAGCAGCTCCTCACCCTGGAGGCCGAGCGAGTTCACGAAGCGCTGGGTGCGGCGCTCCATGCGCTCGGTCGGGTAGCTCGCCGCGACGTACAGGGAAAACCCGACGCCTACGACGATCATGGCGGTCCACGACAAGACGAAGATGCGCCAGAAGAGGCCTCGCATGCCGTGGGTCTTCCTCACCTTCAAGTGCTGGCTCCCGAATGGGACTCGAGCGCGAACAGATAGCCCGTCCCGCGGATGGTCTTGATGCGGTCGGCGCGCTCGCCGGTCTGGCCCTTGCCTATCTTCTTCCTGAGGTTCGAGATGTGCACATCGAGACTGCGGTCGTAAGCGGAGAGCCGGCGCCCGAGCACCTTCTCCGACAGCTCCTCACGCGAGACGACCTTGCCGGCCGCCTTGACGAGCACCTCGAGCAGCTGGAACTCGGCGGACGTCAGCGAAATCACCTCTCCCCCTACCCGGCACATCATCGAGCTCGGCGTCAGCTCGAGGTCGTTCACCACGACCGTCGCCGCATCGCCGCCGGCCTCGACGGCCTTACGCGCATCGCTGCGCCTCAGCACCGCCCGGATCCGCGCCACGAGCTCGCGCGGGTTGAACGGCTTGGGGAGGTAATCGTCGGCGCCAATTTCGAGCCCCACGATGCGGTCGATGTCATCGCCCCGCGCCGTCAGCATCAAGACAGGTGTCGACTTGGCCGCCCGCAGCTTTCGCAGAACATCAAAGCCATTCATGCCGGGCAACATCACGTCCAGAACAATGAGCGTCTGCTCCCCGTGTAGCGCGCGTTCCAGGCCGCTTGGGCCGTCGTGCGCCGTGTCTATCACGAACCCTTCCGCGCCGAGGTAGTCGGTCAGCAGCTCGGTGAGCTCTTTGTCGTCATCGATGATGAGCAGGGTCGGTGTCGTCACGGGGCAGCTCCTCTTCTAGCCGTCAGAGTACGGCTTCGGCCGCGACTTGCACCTCAAGTTCTGAAAAATCGCGGCTCGGGTCGCATAGATTTCCTTACATTCCCGAAGACACAACCAAGGCGTCCGTGGCGATAATGTCTGCATGACGCGACCCGCACCCACTGCTTTCAACATCCAACGCCTCGCGCGCCGCCTCGGCGTCGTCCTCGCCCTGACGACGGGCGGCGGGGCATACGCACAACCCCTCACCCCAGACGAGGCTCTGCGTCGGGCCGCGGCGCGCAGCCCCGAGCTCCAGGCGGCCCTGTCCGACGTAGTCGCGGCGAGGGCGGGCGTGCAGATCGAGGACCGCTCCCGCGACGCGGTGCTCACGGCGAACGTCCAGGGCGCCTACTCGGAGTCGTTCTCGGACACCTCCGAGGGGGCCACTCTGAACTCGACCGAGAACGTGGCCGCTGACGTCGCGGTGCGGACGACCACCTCTATCGGTACCCAGCTGGCCGCGGGCTTCTCGACCAGCTCTCGCTGGCAGACGATCAACCGCGACGCGACGACGACAGCGGGCGTCACGCTCGGGCCGACCATTGGTGCCGAGGTCTTTGTCGACGTCATGCAGCCCCTCCTCCGAGGCGGCGGCGAGACCGCGGTCCTCGCGAACCTCCGGGTCGCCCGCTCACAGGCCGACCAGGCCGAGCTCGAACGAGACGAAGCCACGAGCCGGCTCGCCCTCGACGTGTTGACCGCCTACTGGGACCTCTGGGTCGCCGAACAGTCGCTCATCGTGGAGCGCACTGGCCTCGAGCTCTCGATGCGCCAGAAGGGCGACATGGACACCCGGGTCAAGCTCGGCACCGTGGCCGCGATCGACTCCCTTCGCCTCGAGTCCGAAGCCGCCTCACGCCGCCAGCGTGTGTCCGACGCCGAGGCCACACTCGCCGACCGGCAGATGGCGCTCGCCCGCCTCACCGGTATCCCTTATGCCGAGTCGTCGAGCCTCTCGACATCCGCGGCCCCGGCGGGCCAGCCCACGGTCGTCGGCGCCGAAGCCACCGTCGCGCTCGCGCTTCGACAATCACCCGAGCTCGCCCGCCTCGCGGCCGGCATCGAGCAATCCAAAGAGCGTGTTCGCGCCGCCCAGAACGCGGCCGAAACCCGGCTGGATGCCTGGGCCAACCTGTCCGCGGGAGCGCTTTGGACCGAAGGCCCACCGTCTGGTCTCGAGCTTCCCGGCGGGCGCCCGGCCATCTCGGCGGTCGTCGGTCTCACCCTCGAGCTTCCGCTCGGCGACTCCTCGGCCGACGCCCGCCTCGACCAGGCGCGAGCCAACCTGCGCAGCGCAACGCTACGGCAGGATGCACGAATCGAGACCCTGAGCCTCGAGGTCGCGCGCCTCCACCGCTCGCTGCAAGCGGCCAAAGACGCGGTCCGTACCGCGGCCGAGACAGCAGAGATCGCCAAGCGCCTGGCCGAGCACGAGGAGCAGAAGCTCAAGCTCGGCACCTCCCTCATCATCGACCTCGTCTCGGCCCAGCAGGCCGGCCGTGAGGCCGAGCTGACCCGACTTCGCGCCCAGGCCGAAGCCGAGCGTCTGGCGCTCCAGCTCGACCACCTCACCGGAACGCTCTTTTCCCGCATCGCCGCCTCGGAGAACTGACATGACCCGAACGCTCCTCATCGTTCTCTTTATCGGCGCCGGCGTAGGCGTGACCTGGTACTTCCTGCAGCCCGCGACGGCCAAGGACGAGGCGCCCACCGGGCGCTCCATCGAAGTCAAGCTGGGCGAGCTCGTCGAGACCGCGGCCGCGACAGGCATCGTGGAACCCCACGCGCAGGTCGACGTGAAGTCGCGCACCTCGGGCGAGGTCGTAGAAGTGGTCGTCCAGGAAGGCCAGGCGGTCGCCGCGGGCGACGTCTTGTTCCGGCTCGACCCCATCGATGCGCAACGCGAAGTCGAACGCGCGCAGATAGCCTTGCAGCGCCTGAACTCGCAGCTCACCGAGTCGAAGGCCTCGTTGTCGGTGGCGCGCCTGCAGTCGACCGAGGCTCGCGCCGACAAGCTCATCAACGACGAAGGTGTCGCAGCCGGCGTCACCGCGACGACCACCCAACGCGCGGCCACCTCACAGGCGCGGATCGCTGCGGCGACCGTGCTGCAGCGAACGGCCGCCATCGCCACCATGGAAGCCCAGATCCGCTCGGCCGAGCTCGACGTCACGGTCGCCGAACGACGGCTCGCGGAGACGAAGATCGTCGCCCCGTTCGCCGGCACCATCCTGTCCGTCGGCGTCGAGAAGGGCGCCATCGTGGCCTCCGGTATCACCAACGTCAGCGGTGGCACCGCGCTGCTGACGCTCGCCGACCTTTCGGACCTCCGGGTGACGGGACAGATCGACCAGGCCCAGGTCAGCAAGGTCAAGGTCGGCCAGGTGGTGGCCATCCGCGTCGACGCCTACCCCGACCGTTCGTTCGAGGGCAAGGTCGAACGCGTCTCGCCGCTCGGCAAAAATGTCAGCAATGTCGTCACTTTCGCGGTGGAGATCCTGGTGACCGACAAGGACCAGAACCTGCTCCGGTCGGGCATGAGCGCCGACGTCGAGATCGTCACGCAGAAGATCAAAGACGTCATCCTCGTCCCGCTCACGGCCATCGTGAGTCGTGGTCAGGAACGCTTCGTCAAGCTCTCGACGGGCGAAGAACGTAAGGTCACGACCGGCCCCACCGATGGCTCGCGTATCGTCATCAGCGACGGCCTGAAGGTCGGCGAGCGTATCCAGATGATCGGCGCCTCGCCTCGTGCAGCCGCTCCCGCTGCCCCCAGTGGCGGTGTCTTCCCGACGGGCGGTGGCGGACGACGCCCCCGCATGTGATGATGGGCCGCAACCATCACTTCGATTTTCGAGATACACGACCTTCGAGCCAATCCAGGATACTCCGATGAAGATCAACACCGAGCCGGTCGCCTTTCCGGTCCAGATCGAGAATCTCTCGAAGGTCTACAACCCGAACCGCCCCGAGCTCTCGGTGCGCGCCATCGATAGCCTGAGCTTCTCCATCGCTCGCGGCTCGGCTATCGCCATCATCGGCCCCTCCGGCTGCGGCAAGTCGACGCTGCTCCATATCCTGGGCTGCCTCGACCGACCGACCTCGGGCAGCTATCACCTCGAAGGCAACGACGTCGCCAAGCTCTCCGAGGACCAGCTCGCGCAGGTCCGCAACAGGCACATCGGCTTCGTCTTCCAGAGCTTCAACCTGCTGCCGCGCCTGTCGGCTCTCGAGAACGTCGAGCTTCCGCTCCTTTACGCCGGGACCAAGCACAGCAAGGATCGCGCTCGCGCGGCACTCGACAAGGTCGGGCTCGGTAATCGCGCCAAACATATGCCCAACGAGCTCTCCGGCGGCCAACGCCAGCGTGTCGCCATCGCCCGCGCACTCGTCACCGAGCCGTCCATCCTGCTCTGCGACGAGCCGACTGGTGCCCTGGACTCGAAGACCGGCAAGGAGGTCCTCGACCTCCTGGGCAAGCTCAATACCGAAGGCACGACGCTCATCATGGTGACCCACGACCTCGCCATCGCGAGCTCCATGCACCGGGCCATCGCCCTTCGCGACGGGCGCATCATGATGGATGGAACGGGGCCCGATGTCGTCGCCAAGTTCATGGAAATCCACGACGTTCTGGAGGACGCGGCATGATGATCGCCGAAACCATCCGCACCGCCTGGCGGTCGCTCACCTCGAATCGTATGCGCACGGCGCTCACCGGGCTCGGCATGGTCATCGGCGTCGCCGCCGTCGTGGCCGTCCTGTCGGTCGGCGAGGGCGCCCAGAGCCAGGTCGAGGGCCGCATCCGCGCCATGGGCTCGAATCTTCTCACCGTGCGTCCCGAGTCGGGGAGCAGCGGAGGTGTGCGCTCGGGCTCGGTCCAGACCCTGTCGCTAGAAGACGCCGAAGCGCTGCGCCAGATCCCGGGCGTCGCCTTCATCTCACCCGAGGTCAGCGGCAACGCGCAGATCCGCTACCGCGAGCAGAACCGCAGCGCGTCCATCGTCGGCGTCATGCCCGATTACCTCCAGGTGCGGGCGCTCGAGATAGGCCAGGGCCTCGGCATCACGGACCTCGACATCCGGGAGCGACAGCGCGTCGCCCTCATCGGTTCGACCATCGCAAAAGAGCTCTTCCCCAACGAATCCGCGCTCGGCCTGCGCTTCCAGATCCGTGGCGTCGCCTTCCGGGTCGTGGGTGTGCTCGCCGAGAAGGGCGACACCGGCTTCTCCTCGCCCGACGAGATGGTGCTCATCCCCATCAGCACCCATCAGGGCTCACTCTTTGGCCAGGACCACCTCAGCTCCATCGGCATCGCGGTCGCCACCGAGCCCGAGATGAACATGGTCCAGAGCGCCGCCGAACAGCTCCTGCGGCTGCGCCACAAGCTGCGCGACGATCAGGAGAACGACTTCCAGATCCGCTCGCAGACCGAGATGCTCGCGACCCTCAACTCCATCACGGGCACCTTCACGGCTCTGCTCGGCGCGGTCGCCGGCGTGTCGTTGCTGGTCGGCGGCATCGGCATCATGAACATCATGCTGGTCTCGGTCCGCGAACGCACCCGCGAGATCGGTGTGCGCATGGCCGTCGGCGCCCGCCGCCGCGATGTGCTCCTGCAGTTCCTCGTCGAGGCGGTCGTGGTCTCCATCTTCGGCGGTATCCTCGGACTGGCTCTCGGCTTTGGCGCAGCCGCGCTCATCGCCAACGTCGGCGGCTGGCCGACCATCGTGCCGAGCTATGCCATCGCCATGTCGCTGGCAGTCTCGGTCAGCGTCGGCCTGCTCTTCGGCGTCGGCCCTGCCCGCCGCGCAGCCAAGCTCGACCCGGTCGAGGCGCTGCGCCAGGAGTGAGCGGGCGACCACGCCGACTATCGTTCGTCGCGAATGTCGGCGCCGATGGCCTGCTCACCTGAGAAGTCGGACATCCTCTTGTATCGTGAACGATGGGGGCTGCGCTCGCGCTCCACAAGCCCCCCAGGTCCGACGGGACACCGCGCAGATGATGATCGACCGACCTGACAGACTGGAGGAATATCGCGACCAGCCGGTTCCAGGCGCCCGCAGAGCGCTCGCGCCCCCTGCTTCGACTGGGCGGGCCTGACCGGTAGCTCGTCATGGACGGCTCCGCTGCCGGGTTGAGCCCGCGCCGCCTCTCCGGGAAGCGGCCGGGCCACCATCACAGCTCGAAGCCCGGGGCCTCCCGCCCCAGAGGTACTGAGACCACCCCGATCAGCTCACGGTCCGCCAGCCACGAGCGCACCGCGCTGTCGTCGAAGAGCCCGAGCCGGGCGTCGAGCGCGACCATGAAGACGCGCAGCTCAGCCACCACAATCGGCAGGTCCCCCGTCACAGTAGCAGCCGTTGTTGAAGAAATGATCAACCCAGGGAGAAACGCATGTGCAGTTTGTTTCGCAGTTAAGGCCGCCGTCGCAGTCCTCGCCGGGGTCCTGGATGCCGTCGCCGCACCGATTGACACAGCCACCCACGCCGTCGGGGCCGGTGCCCCCCGCGCACTCGCAATCTTGGCAGTCGCTGGGATCGCCACCTGCCCCAGAAACGGAGCTATCACACTGCTCTTGAGACGAGTTGTGGCTCGAGCGGGGCCCTAGGACGCCGTTGCCGCAATAGTCGACGTAGGGCACGGGTACACATCCGAGTAAAGCGCTATCCGGGTTCGGCATCGTGCCGGGATCACAGACGCAGATGCCGCAGCCACTTGAATATGCGTCCGGGGTCGGGGACTCACAGGTTTCTGGGCCGCTGACGATGCCGTCGCCACAGGTTCCGCAGCCACCCAAGCCATTAGGCGGGTAGGAGTTTTGGCACGTGCATGCGTTGGGGCCTTGACTGGCACACCAGTTCAGGGCCGGGCCACTGATCCCATTTATAACTGCCCACGGGAGGCTACCGGGCACCGAGGTATCGCATTCCTCGCCAACACTCAGGAAACCGTCGCCGCAGAACGGATCGCGGCATCCGCCAGTTGGGTCCGGCACCTGGCCTCCCGAACAGACTTCGGCGCATCCGCCGGTGCCGCCGGCTGTGGAGCCGTTGAACTGCTTGCACATCGCGGTGGGTGCCGTCACGCCATCCAGGTTGCCCCGATAGTGGGTGAGCACGGCGCTGCCTGTCACATTGAGCTCGTTGCGCTGGCAGATACCAACACCGTCGGTGGTGAGTGTCGTGGCGATGTCGATGTAGGGGTAGGTCACGCCGATGGCCGTCGGCAGGCCGAGCGCGAAGCCCTCGTTGTTGTCATTGGCAGTGGCCGTCACGGCCAGCGTGCAGCTGCCGCCGAGGGCCTCGAGATCCTGGATGCTGAAGGCGACGTTCCAGTAGAGCTTCTTGCACGAGCCCGCGCCGTTGCCGCAGTCGAGCTGCTCGGTGCCGCGGTAGACGCCGTAGTGCAGCAGACCGCCGGTCGTGCCGGCGACGCTGGAGTTGCCTTCGCCGACCGACGGGTCGATGGCGAAGACGTTGCTGCCGCAGGTGACCGTGAACGGCCCGTAGAGCAGGTTGGTCTGGGTCGCGTCATTGCCGGCCGAGCAGGCGAAGCCGACGACGCCCGTCCAGTCGCGGACCTGGTCAGCGCCGTGGATGAGCGTGATCTTGTCGTCCTCCGAACCAGCGTCGGCCCCATCCTCATAACAGGTGTCGAACTTGGCCGAGCAGAAGATGTCCTGGAAGTTGACGGCCACGTCGAAGAAGCCCTGATTGGCCTGGCGCATGAGCGTCAGGTTGAACTCCACGAGCGAGTCCTCGTTCGCCTCGCAATCGACCGACAGCGCACAGCCGCTCTCACACGGGTCCTGCCAGTCGCCGAGGTCGGCGCCGGACTTGTAGATGCCGTCGACCCACAGGGTCACGCGGTTCTGAACGCCCGCGCGAACGGTGTCGCTGTCCGAGCTCGCGTCGCACGTCCCGATGTAGGTGACGTCGCCGCCAGCCGAGTTGCCATATTGCGTCGAGCAGACCGTATCCGTGTCGGCTGCACCGCCCGCGCCACCGCCGGTCTGGTCCGCGCCGAGCAGCGTCAGGAGCGGGTTGCCCTTGGACCACACGACGCCGTCGTTGTTCTCGACGCGCAGATCGTAGCAGACGTTGTCGGGTCCGGTGAGGGTCAACGCGGCGATGTCGACCGCGAGCCTGGGACCGCTCGGTTCGGCGGACCCGAGACACGCGGTGCCCGCCGCGACGGCAAGGCAGGAGATGACCGAGAGGCGCATAGTTGTTCGCATGAGGGATCCCTCTTCTTCACGACAGCCGCTCGCGGAGAGGCAGTCCTCATTGGCGTCGCCTTGACCACCCGATGTGACGTTCGAATCGGGGAGGTCCGGAGATACGAATGCCCGCGCACCCTCGTGTCTCCTGAAATATTCGTAGCATCCGGCCAGCCGGCCGCGCCCAGAAGACGCTGCTATGTCAGACCCCGCTCAGAAAGAGGGCGTGGACTCAGCATCGTACAAAGGATGAATTCGGTGCGCCTGCCGCGAAGCTCGACCCGCGCGGCGCTCAGCCAGGAGTGAGCGTCGGGGTCATTGCACGCGGAGAAGCGTTCGGGCCAGGTCTGGCTCCGTCGATGTCCATGCGTTATGGTTGCTCGCGCAGCCCCTGGACCACACGCACGGAGTCCACATGAACGACGCCACCAGAGCGCACACAGTTGGCCATGTCGCGCTCGCTGACGGTGCTACCCCAAGCCGCCGCACCTGGGTCCTACGACTCGTCCCTGCAGTGGCCGTGGTCTTTTCGGCGTCGGCCATCGGGTGCGCGAATGGTCGCTTCCAACTCAGCGCCGCCGACCATTCGGCGGACAACTCAGGCGGCTCGAATTCCGACGGCTCGAAGTCCGACGGCTCGAAGTCGGACAAGTCCGACGACTCGAAGACCGACGGCACACAGTCGGACGGCTCCAAGACGGACAAGTCGTCGGACGGGTCGAGCGACGACTCCTCCAACACCCACTCGGAGACGTCGGGCACGGTCTCGACCAAGGGCGAAGAAGGCAGCTCCAACGCGGTCGGCCTGTACATCCTCACGGGCGCTCTCATCCTCGGCGCCACGACACTTGGCGCGGTCCTCTTGATGAGCGGCGACGAGCCGGCCAAGTACGTGGCCCAACACGAGCGTGGGATTCGGCTCGCCCTCTCACGCGGCGAAGGCCCCTTCGTCCTCGACGTCGCCGACAACCTCGGCCTCCCACAGGCCGCCCTGCCCGTCCTCGCCAACACGCTTCGCAGAGCCCGGCCAGACCTCGAGCCCTACCTCGTGGACACCGACGGCGACGGCATCTCGAAGGTCGATGGCCAGCGCTTCGTAGAACAGCTCACACGCACCCTCGAGCTCGAACCGGCACTCGCCCCATACGTCTTGAAAGTCCGCCACGAGGTCCAACGCCTGCTCACCCCGACCGAGGCCAGTGTCTCGTTCTGAAATGGCTTCACGGGTGTGTGTGCTCGGGCGATCTTTCGCGCTGGTCGTGGCCCTGACGTGCAGCGCGCAAGCCGAAGACAGCCCCTCGCCTTTCACCCCTTCGTTGGCCTCACCCGACGGCTCGCCGATCATCGCCATCTTCCCGCCGCGACTCGCCGCAGTCGCGAGGCCGCTTCCACATATCGCGACTCCACCT
Source organism: uncultured Myxococcia bacterium (assembly GCA_942493285.1). Taxonomy (GTDB): domain Bacteria; phylum Myxococcota_A; class UBA9042; order PHBI01; family PHBI01; genus WYBB01. The sequence goes on along the minus strand of OW818691.1, from coordinate 292,502 downwards.
CCTGGCGAGCAGGTCCCAGAGCTCGACAAGCTCCGCTTCATGGCTGAGCTCGCCGAGCGGGTCGACGCGCGTTGGCACCTGTCCGAGAGCCCCACCTGGCGAGCCATCATGGGATGGCCCGAGGCCAACGAGTCGATGGCGTTGATGCCGCCGGGCGACGCGCTCGACAAAGGCCTGTTGCGCTACCCTGTGCCCCAGGGCAAGGCCGACCCGAGCGCCGACTTCCGAGCGTCATTGGCACTCGCCTGGCTCGACGAAGCCCGCTTCAGTTGCCAGTTTCCCCTGCGCGCACGGTTCCTTGCACAACAGTCGCTCACCCCCGGCCCTCTACCGCTCGAACGCGGTCGCTGCCGCGCCTTCGAGGGCTGGGCCCACCCCGACGAGGTCGCCGACATCGAGCTCATCTACGTCGCGCAGCGGTGGCAGGACGTCACCGCCTCGATGGGGCACATCGTCTTTCGGATCCGCAAACGCCGCATAGACGGCGGCAACGACGGCAGCCGCGTGGTCGGCCCGAGCTCGGAGACCGCGTTCGCCTACATCGCCAAAGACCCCGCCGACACCCCGAACTACATGTTTCGGGGCCTGACCGGAGGCCTCACCGCGGGCGTCGAGCTCGAACGTTTCGGCGACCTCTGGGCGCGCTACGGCGTCCGCGAAGGCCGCGACCTCCACGTCTATCGACTCGTGCTGAGCGACGAGGAGCGCCGCTTCCTGCTCGCCGAGGTCTTCGCCCAGTCCCGCTACGACATGAAGGTGCCCTACGCCTTCCTGACCGTGAACTGCGCCACCATGGCCTACGACACGCTGCGCTCGCTCCTGCCCGAGCTGCCCCACCGATCCGACCTGCTCGTCCACCCCCACGAGGTCGTGAGCCTCTTGCTCGAACACGGTCGCGCCGTCCCACGCGGCACCATCCCGGCTCGCAAGACCGAGGCCCGCGAGGCCGAGCGTCGACGTGAGGCTCTCGGCGATTCCCTCGCCCGAACCCTCACCACCCTGCCCCAGCTCGCGCGCGCGCACGCCGCCCGCTGGTCTCGCCCAGCCTCTCGCGCCGCAACCCTGCGCGAGCTCGTCCATGCCCTCGAAGGCGACCTGCTTCGGAGCGCCGAGCCCACCGCATCGAGCGCCTCCCGCGAAGCCATCGACACCCTGGCCGCGTGGGCCGACGCCGTCCTCGATGTCGAAGCCTTCGCCGTCGATCAGGCGACTCACGGCTACTCGCCCGGCGCGTCGAGCCCTGCCCTCGAAGCCGCGCTCGACCTGCGCTCGCTCCTGCCCGCCTCACCGCGCTATGAGACCGGCCTGCACGAGCCGCTCGACCTGCAACCGCTGCCCGCTGGCCCGACCAGACCCTCGGGCTCCCGGCGTGCGACGGTTCAGGTACATGCCCTCTCGCCCCTCAGCTCGACCGACCCGACGACGACCCGACTCGGGCTCGGCTGGCAGACCTCGGTCCTCGACGAGGACATCGGCGAGCCACGCCTCGTGACCCTGGCGCGCGGCTCGCGTATGCGCCTCCTCGTCAACGAGCTCGTCGTATCCAGCGACGGGGCTGGCCTCACCGTCGAACGTGACCGCCTCGTGCTCGTCGACTCACTCACGCTTGGCGACGGTGTCCGCACCGACACGGGCTGGGTCGGCGCGCGCCTCGGCTTCGGGTTCGGCCTCGAGCTCATGAGCATGCCGCGTATCGGCCTCCCGTTCATGGTGCACCTCTACGGTGGGCCTACGCTGACGCTCGCCACGAGCCGCGACTTCTCGAACCATCTCGCGCTGCAGCTCGACCTCGACGCCGCGACCTGGACTCGGGTCGCGCACGGCGACGCCCTCTTTCGTGTGACCAGCGGCCTGGTCCTCGAAGCGGGCTTGGCACTCGGCGACGCCCACCGGCTGAGGCTCCGGGGTCGACTGGCCCCAGGCCTCGACCTCGGCGGGGGCGTCCTGGAGCTCAGTGCGAGCTTGAGACTCGAGCTCGCGCTTGTCCCCGAATCAGGCATTTTTCTCGTCATATCGGGCTCTTATCGCCACGGCGCCCCGGTTGCGCCGCCGCTCGATGCGACAATTGGCATCGCATTCTGACACGGCCGCTGAGGACGACCGACCCCACCGACCTCGGACCTTGCACGCGTCCGGACCGCGCGGAATCATACGGCTTGCCAAATCGCCCTGTAGGCAGGTGTGCTCTGGCACGAAGCCTGCAAACCTCTCCGGCAGGTGTCCCGCCCGGAGGTCCGTCATGATCCGCTGCAACCACGAAACCATTGAGCGCTCGGCCGAAAAGAAAGGCCTCGAGAACCGTGAGCGCCCGTTCGTCGCACTGCGCCGGCTCGACTTCGACACGATGCTCTTCCGCGATGGCGCAGCCTGGGATCGTATCACCTCGGCCGAGGCCCTCGTGAAGCTCACCGACCGCATCAAAAAGGAGCTGGTCCCGGGCGACTTCCAGCGCTTCGTGAACCACTTCTGCGCAACCCACGGTGCAGGCCTCGTCCGCGCCGCCGGCCTGCCGATCAGCCCCATGCAGGTCGCCTCCTGACGTCGCCATGCGTTTCGGCACCTCAAAGGGATGAAACGCTAGGCGACGTGATTCGGATCGCTCGCCAGGCTACGGCCCGCTCCGCCGCGGGCCTACGACCTGGCGAGCAGACGTTTGCTCCTGAGGACTTGTGAGTCGCCGCCTGTAGACATCCTCTACACTTGTCGCCTTCCGCCGCTGCCCCTCGTCTCGACAAGCCACAAAAACCTCAATCAACTGAATCGGTTGCCCAGTCACCTAGCACCCTCGTGTTGTGGTGCAGGGCTTGCTAAGGTCCAGGTCATGACGAGGTCCACGGCTTTCATTTTGATGCTTTCATTCCTGGTGGTCCCGGCGTGTGGCGGTGACGCGGGGTCACCCGACACCAGCGACGTCGGCGACACGGGCGACGCCTCGGACACGACCGACGCCGACACAATCGACGCTTCAGACTCGGGCGACGGCGCCGACTCGGGAGACGCCGGCGACGGGTCGACCACCTGCGACCCGGTCCCAGCCGACCCCAACTTCGACGACCGCACGGTCTCGCGCCTCGACACCCTCGCCTGCTTCGACCTCTGGGCGGGCGACACCGAAGAGCCGCGCACCGTGAAGTTCGTCATCATCGACGTCTCCGCGGTCCTGCCCGAAGCCGCCGCCTCCGCCGACATGCGCTTCATGCAGACCGGCTTCTATACGCTGCACGACGAGTGGTACTGGTTTCGACTCCTCAACGGCCAGCCCATCCCCGGTCGCTCCACCCCGACGCCGATCCCCGGCTCATCGTTTGTGTCCATCGCTTCGGTCTACGAGGCCTTCGCGGACACCACGACCCTGCCGCTCGACCTGACCCGCGCAGGCGCTGGCGGCCCCTTCCCAGGCCGCATCTACTCGTCTGAGTTCTATCGCCTGGCTGGCCTCGTCAGCACCGCGAGTCAACCCGCTGAGCGCCCACCCTTCTTCGGCATCGGCACCGTGCTCCACTTCCAGCCCAACGCCGCGCGCCGCTTCCCGGGCGAACTCTGGGGCTTCGAGCTCGAATACTCACACACCCCGACCGTGGCCGATGTCGTGCGCTACTTCCTCATGCTCGAGGCCAAGCTCCCTCCCGAGGTCCGCGGCCAACTCCGTTGGATCGCCCGCTCGCCGACGCAACGCACCATCGCCGCGACGCTCAAGAGCTCGGGCCATCCGTTCGGCCCACGCACCCTGACCTACGACGACCTCGTCGTGAGCGGCCAGGTCGAGGTCTACAACGAAGGCATCGCCGCCGGCTTCGCCGAGGTCTTCCCGCTGGCCTTCTCACCGAGCGACGTCCGCGCCAACCACCTCGCCGTCATCCCGCTCGTCCCCGACGACATCCCGCCGAGCCGCGCCATCATCTCGGCCGTGCCACAGACCGCACTCGCCCACGTCAACCTGCTCGCGAAGGCGCGCGGCACCCCCAACGCCCACGTCGCCGGCATCCTCGAGTCGGCCCGTATCCGCGACTGGTCGTATCTGTCGACGCCGCTCATCTTCGAAGCGAAAGCGGGTGCCGTCCGTTGGCAGCCCATCACCACGACCGAGTACAACGAATACCTCACGCTCTTGACCCCACCCGAGCGCCACGTCCCGCAGGTCGACCTCACCAACGCCCCGCTCACGGTCCCGCTCTCGGGCCCCATCACCGAGATGGCCTCGCTCGTGCCACTCGTCGGCGGCAAGGCCGCGGGCTTCCAGTCGTTCGTCGGCCTCCCCGACATGGCCACGCCCGACCTCCCGCTCGGCATCACCATCCGCCCCTTCCGCGAACATCTCGCCAACCTCGAGCCGCTCATCCGTGACGCGCTCGCCGAAGCCGACTTCGTCAACGACTCACGTGTCCGCTTCCTCACGCTCGAAGGTGAGGACAACTACCGCGACGCCAACGCCAACAACCCGGCCGCTCTCGCGCTCGTGACCGACATCGCCACACGCCACGCCGACGGCCCGCTCGGCGAGGTCCTCGCCCGCGGCGGGATCAAGCGCCTGGTGGCCGACAAACCCCTCAATTACGACACATTACGCGCCCTCCGCGATGTCCTCGTCGGCCACTTCGCATTCCTCGCGCCGACCCAGGGCATTCGTTTCCGCTCGTCGTCCACCGCCGAAGACGTGCCGGGCTTCAACGGCGCCGGCCTCTACGTCTCGAACACCGGCTTCTTGTTCCCTTCATTGCTGTCCGACCCGAACGATCGTCGCAAGACCATCGAGTGGGCCATCAAAGAAACCTGGGCTTCCTACTGGGGTTTCCAGGCCTTCGAGGAGCGGCGTGTCGGCCGCGTCGACCACTTCGAGGGCGCCATGGGCATCGCCGTGCACGCGCGTTTCGATGACAACAAGGAACGCGCCAATGCCGTCATGACCTCCTGGTGGAGCGACTACCCCGAGACCTACTCGCGCCGCCTCGTCATCAATGTGCAAAAGGGTGCGCTCGCAGTCACCAACCCCGGCGGCACGAGCGAGCGCCCCGAGGTCGACGAGGTCATCCTGGCCCCGAACGCCACGACCCCGACCGTCTCGCGGATTCAGCGGAGCTCGCTCAGCACCGACGAAGAGCCCTGGGTATTCACCGACGCCGAGCTGCTGCACCTCTTCGACCGCGCCATGGCCCACACCGAGCGCTGGCTTCAGACCTCGACCGCGACGCTCAACAACCCCGAACGCCCACGCACCATCGTGCTGGACTACGAGATCAAGTCGGTTGACGAGGGCTGGCCCGGCCTCATGAACGGAGAGGTGCGCCCAGCCCGCCTCATCTGGAGACAGGCCCGGGTGCTCGACCAGGTCGACCAGCTCGCTCGCGAGTCGGCCAACATCGACCCCTACACGCCCGGCTTTGCGCTCGCGACCTTCATGCCGCGCGACGTCCGCACGGTGGCCCAGAAGGTCGTGACCGAGCGCTGCACCAACGCGTGGGGCGACTTCCGCGTCTACGCCGTCTACACCGAGCCAGCCCAACGCGACCTCTTCCCCTTCGCCGAGACGCCGCTCATGTACCGCGCCTGGATCGACTTCTCGAGCACGCCTCCGGGCCTCGACGTCGATCTGCTGGGCCGAGTCATCCCCTGGACTTCATTGCCCGAACGCGACTTCGCGCCGACCGGCACCCATCGTGTGAAGCTCGACACCGGGACCTCCCAATTGCTGCGCATCGACGGCTTCGAGCTGACCCCGCCGAGCGGCGAGACCAGCGGCGTCGTGCGGGTCTGGAAGGGCGACGTCTCCCAGACCGCAAACTGCACCAGCTACTCGCCTCGGAGCCCCTTCCAGAGCGCCGGCGACTACCTGCGAACGCTCCTCCTCGCGGCGACACCCTGACGGTCCCAAGGCCTTCGCGCCGCTTGCGTGTGGACCTTGCAGCCGCTACCGTCGAGCCAATGGAGCCACACCTCAGGACCTTCGCCGCGTGGACCTCCGGGCCCTGCACGTTCGCCCTCTTCGCGGTCGTCGCCATGTTGGGCGCGTGCGGCGATTCGTCGTCGGGCGCCGATACCACGGCCGAGGTCGACACCACGACAGAGGTCGTCGACACCGCCGACGTCCCGGACACCACCGACACGACGACCGACACAACCCCGCCCTTCGACCTGGTCGACTCCGACACAACACCCGACGCTGAAGTCGCTGACGCCGACCCGAACGACACCGACGCCGACCCGGCCGACTCCGATGTCGCCCCTGAAGACACCACCTCGGATACCCTTGCCGACGCCGCGCTCCCACGGTGCGGAGACGGCACGACCGACCCGGACGAGGCGTGTGACGACGGGGACCTCGACGACCTCGATGGTTGCACCCGCGACTGCGAGCTCGGCCCCATCGTGCGCCCACCGACCCAGGGCGAGGTCATCATCACCGAGCTCATGGTCGCGCCGGGTCGCGTCGGTGACCTTCAGGGCGAGTGGTTCGAGCTCACGAGCCTCGCCGATGAGACCCTGAACCTGTCCGGCTGCGCCTTCCTCGACGACGGCACCGACCGTATCGACCTCGCACTCGGGCTCGATGACCTCGACCTCTCCAATGGCGCGGGCGGCCTCACCATCCACTCACGCGAGCTCCTCGTCTTCGGCCTCAATCCGAACCCGGCGACCAACGGCGGCGTCGCGGTCGACGTGCCATACACGACGATGCTCCTCGAAGACCTCGCCGACGAGCTTGTCCTCGTGTGCGACGACACGATCATCGACCGCCTCGCCTGGACACCTTTTACGTGGCCCATCATCGAGGGCCGCTCGCTCTCGCTCGACCCCACCCGGCGCAACGTCGACGACAACGATCTCGTCGACTCCTGGTGCTCCGGCCTCACCCGCTTCGGCGCGGGGGACCGCGGCAGTCCCGGCGCCGACAATCCGAGCTGCCCACACCTCGACCGCGACATCGATGCCTGCCGCCTACTCGGCGCGCCCTCGCTCGCGGCTTTTCGCAATGCCCCAATCCCGGTCGGCCTCGAGGTCGAAGAGCTCGGCCTGACCGACCTCACGCCCGGCGTCGACCTGAGCCCCCAGCTGGTCGTGGAGATCGGCGTCGGGGCCCTGCCCTCGCCGCCGCTCATCGCCTCCTCGTTCGACGACTTCACCTTTCGTCGCGCGCTCCCCGAGCCCGGCTACGCAGCCCCCGTCGGCGTGCGCTCGGACCGCTGGTCGGGACCGGCGTTGGGCGGCTCCGTCGGCACCCTCGCCATCGTCGGCCGCGCGAGCCGCGATGCCGGCGCGACCTGGCGTTATTGCGACCGCGACGGCTCGCTCAACGGGCTCGCCGCAGACCAGCTCACGGGCCTCGTCGTCGCCGAGACCCCATGCGCACCCACGAGCTGCCTCACCCCACCTGCCGCCTCCTGCGCAGCCGACGACCTGACGCTGATCGGCAGCACGTCGCCTGGCCGCTGTGACCCAGTCGACGCGGCGACCTTCACCTGTGCCTACGACGCCGAGCTCACCGATTGTGGCCGACTCGGCCGGGCCTGCGAAGCCGCCCCCGACCCGGTCGACCCCGAGTCCCCCACCTCGGGCGCGACCTGCAGCGGCATCCCTACAACCCCCGAGGTCGGTGAGCTCGTCTTCAGCGAGCTCATGCTCACACCCACCGCGTCCATCGACGCGGCGACCGGCCAATGGGTCGAGCTCACGAATGTCGGCGACTCCCCCCGCCTGCTCACCGGCTGCGTCCTGACCCACACGCCGTTTGCCGGCGAGGTCGAATCGCTGGTCATCGACGAGCCGCTCGTCATCGCGGCGCGAAGCCCCGATGGCACGAGCGGCCAGGTCGTCCTCGGCGCCTCCACCGACCCGCTCGTCAACGGCGGCGCCGACGTCGACTTCGCCTGGGGCGAGGCCATCACCCTCACCAGCATCGGCGAGCTCACCCTCACCTGCGACGAGGACCTCGACACCATCCTCTGGAACGCGACCTGGCCGCTCGCCTCCGGCACAGCCGTCTCGCTCTCGCCCTTTCGCCTGACCCCAGACACGAACGACGCCGCCGATGGCTGGTGCCGCGCCGAGACGAGCTTTGGCGCGGGCGACCGCGGCACCCCTGGGGCCCCGAACCCCAACTGCCCAGGCGACCTCGTCCCCGTCGAGAGCTGCCGCATCGGCGGCCCCGCCGTCGTCACGCCTCCGGCAGGCACCGAGGACGAAGTCCCGCTTCGTGTCGTCGTCCGTTCGCTCACCGGGCGCACCCCGCGCACCGACCCCAGCCCTCGCCTCTGGCTCGAGGTCGGCATCGTCCCTCGTGGCGCCGCCGCCAGCACCATCGACACCTGGCGCCGGGCCAAGGCCGACACCACCTGGGTCTCGACCGGTCAGGGCGTCGACCCGGCCGAAGACCGCTATCGCGGCCCCTTCAAGGTCCCTCCCGTCGGCCTCTGGGACCTCTACCTGAGGGCCACCGCCGACGGCGGCAACTCGTATTCTCTCTGTGACCTCGACGGCATCATCAGCGACTCGAACGGCACTGCCGCGCGCCCCCTCGCCGTCGAACCGACCCCGTCGGCCTGCGACCCCGACCCCTGCGCGACCCCACCCGGCCCTGTCTGTCAGCCCGCCACATCGGGCGCCCCGACGGTCATCATCGGCCGCAGCGGGCCAGCGACCTGCACACTCGGCGACGCCGAGCCGACCTGCGCCTTCATCGACACCCCGATCGAGGACTGTGCTCTACGCGGCGCGACCTGCCTCGAAGCTCCGGACGACGGCATCGCGCGCTGCGATGGTTTTCCCCGCACGCCGGTCGCGGGCGACCTCGTCTTCTCCGAGCTCATGATCGCACCCGTCGTCGCTGGTGTCCCCAACGAGCTCGGCGAGTGGCTCGAGCTGACCAACGTCACCGACCTCGTCGCGTCACCTTCGCCTCTGGACCTGCGCAATTGCAGCTTACGCTCGGGCGACGAGACGTGGGCGCTCGGCACCCCTTCGAGCCTGCTCGGCTATGTCGTCAAGCCCGGCGAGGCGATCACCTTCGCACGCAGCGCGACCGCCTCCATCAACGGCCAGAGCCAACCCGCAGGCATCTGGTCCGGGCTCGCGCTCGGCAACGCCGTCGACACCATTGCGCTCGAATGCGACGGGGTCACCATCACAACGCTCACCTGGGATGCCGGCCAGGGCTGGCCCGTGACGAGCGGCCAATCGATGCAGCTCTCGGGCGCTTTGCTCGATCTCCAAGATACTTCAACGCCGAGCTATTGGTGCTCACCCGCCCCCGCGTCGCCCGGCGTCAAGAACCTTGTCTGCCCTGGCGACGGCGTCATCGACGACTGCCGCGTCATCGCCGACGACCTCACCGCCAGCGCCGACGACCTGCTCGCGTTCGCCGTCTTGATCCAAGACCTGGGCGTCACCGACCTGCGCCCGGTCACCGATGCGGCTACGGGTGTCATCGTCGAGGTCGGCCTCGGCGCGTTCGACACCAACCCACGCACCTCGCTGAAGTGGACCTGGTACCCCGCCACGCCCGACCCGATGTGGGACGATCTCACCGGAACCGGCGACGGTGAACCGGACGTATGGCTCGGTTGGGACGGTTGGCAGGCCGAGCTCCAGGCCCAGCGTCCAGCAGACCTCTTCGTCCCCGTCGCCCCCGTGGCCCCCGTCGTGGGCCCCGGCTCTGGTGTGGGCACCGACCTCGCTGTGCTGGCCCGCGTCTCACACGACGGCGGCCGAACGTTTCGCCTCTGCGGTCTGGACGGGTTCTCGGATGACCCGGACTCCGGCGCGACCATCGACCTCACGGCCGGCGTCTGCGCCCCCAATCCTTGCCGCACGCCGCAAGCCTCGACCTGCTCGGGCACGACCCTCATCGGCTATACGAGCCCGGGCGTCTGCACCGCTGTCGACGGCGAAGCGAGCTGCACGTACGCGACCCGCACCTTCTCGTGTTTCTCGTATGGCGGATGCAACGCCGCGGCCGCGACCTGCACGACACCTCCAGCCTCCCCGTCGACGCCAGGTGCGCTGGTCATCACCGAGGTCATGCGCGACTCGTCGTTGCCGTTGCCCGATCGCGGCGAGTGGGTGGAGGTCCGCAACGCCGGCTCGTCGCCGCTCGACCTGCGGGGCTGCGTCTTCTCCGTTGCGACAGGTCAGCCGGGTCAATCAGGTCAAGCCATCGCCGGCGCCCCGATCACCGGCCCCGTCCCCGAGCTGATCTCGGCGGGCTTGAACGCCATCTTCGTGCAAAGCGCGAGCTCGGCCGAGAATGCTGGGATCCCGACGTTCTACGGTGCGCTGCGCCCGATCGGGGTCGAGCTGCCAAACACCATCGCGAGCCTCGAGCTGACCTGCAACGGTACGGTCATCGATACCGTGAGCTGGGGCCCGACCTGGCCCGGCTCGAGCGGCGTCTCCATGCAGCTCGATCGCAACCGCACGGACTTCACCCTCAACGACGCCGAGACCAACTGGTGTCCGGCGCCCTTCTCGTACGGGTCCCAGGTCCTGCTCGGCTCACCGGGCGCGACCAACGCGACCTGCCCGTAAAGACCGATTCGACCTGCGGCGAGAGACGCTTCCTACTCCTTCGGCTTCGGCGTCTCGTCGGTTGGCTTCGGCTCCGGTGCTTCCGCGGACGCGACCACCGCTTCGGGTTTCGCCCCATCGACCTTGGCCGACTCCGGCTTCACGGGCTTGGGCTTTGGAGGCCGCGGCGCCGCCTTCTGGTTGGTCGCGTTCTGGGCCGCCTGCGCCCCCTTCTCGAGGATCATCTCGATAGCGGCCGCCGCCTTGTCGAGCGTGAGTGACAGCCCGGCCTGCTCATCACTCGAGAAGTTGCCGAGCACGTGCCCCGTGACGTCGCCGAACTTCGGCCGTCCGATCCCGACCCGGAGGCGAACGAAGTCCTTGCCGAAATGCTCGAAAATCGAGCGAAGTCCGTTGTGGCCGGCGTGGCCCCCGCCGATCTTCACCTGGACCTGCTCATACGGGATGTCGAGCTCGTCGTGGATGACGATCACCTCGTTCTGCGGCGCCTTGAAGAAGGTCGCGGCCTCCCCCACGGAGGTGCCCGACAGGTTCATCCAGGTCATTGGCTTGAGAATCAAGACATCCTGACCCTTGAGCGAACCACGCGCGAAGTGTGCACGGAACTTCTCGCGAAACCCGCCCCCTACCCGCTCGGCGAGCCGATCTGCGACCATGAAGCCGACGTTGTGGCGGTTCTGGGCGTATTGGGGGCCGGGGTTGCCGAGGCCGACGATGATCCAGGGCATAGGACCGAATCCTTGGGATGAGAGTGTCTGCTCGGGCGCCCCGCGCCGCAACGGCCAGCGAGGACCGCCCGAGCCATCCGACCATAGAAACAAAAAAACCAGGTCGGGGTACCGGCCTGGTTTCGATGCGTGTCGAAGCAGTGGGCTTCGTCCACGGAGGGCGGGAGCCCTCGTTACTTCTTCTTGGCCGGAGCGGCAGCGGCGGCCTTGGCCGGAGCCTTGGCGGCGGGCTTCTTCTTGTCGTCCTTCTTCGCCTTCGGATCCTCGACCACAGCCGCGACCTTCGGAACGAAGACCTGGATGAGCGAGAAGTCGTGCTTGAAGACCGGGGTCACGCCGGTCGGCATCGGGATCTGCGAGATCGTGATGTTGTGGTCCGCCGCCGAGAGCCCCGCCATGTCGAAGCTGATCTTCGTCGGGACATGCTCGGGCTTGCAGCGCACGATGAGGTCGTCACGGGTGAAGCGGACGCGACCACCCATCTTCTCGGCCTCGGACTTGCCCTCACCGGCGAACGGCACGGTGATCGTGAGGAGCGTCTCCGGGGTGATCTCCCAGAAGTCGATGTGCTCGAGGGTGCGCTTCACCGGGTGCACCGTGTACTGCTGGATCAGGGCGAGGCGCGGGTTGGCCTCACCTTCGACCTTCAGGTTCACGGCGGCGTTCTTGCCGTAGGGGCCGTTCAAGACCGCCACGACGGCCTTCGGGTCGGTCTGGACCGACACGGGCGCCTTGCCCTTGGTGTAGACGACCGCCGGCACCGTGCCAGCGACGCGCAGGCGGCGATTGGGGCCCTTGCCGGTTTCGGTGCGGGGGCTCACGGTGAGAGTCTGGCGAGTCATGGCGGACAGTCCTTAGAGATGTTTAGCTTGGGGCGGAAGGATTCGAACCTTCGGATGCGGGAATCAAAATCCCGTGTCTTGCCACTTGACGACGCCCCAGGAACGTACCGCCTATGGCCGTCGTGCCTATCGGCGGTCACTGAGCCGCTCAGACCGGGGCCGGGCGGCAAGTGGGGCGCGTGGGTAGCATGCGATTTCCGACGCTGTCAACGGGCTTGTGAAATGCCCCCGACCGAGCGATGGTGCTCACGCCCGATGCTTCGTACCACGACCATCACCATCCTCGGTATCGCGTTTCTCCAGGCGGTCGACAGCCCTGTCGCCCACGCTCAGGAGACACCCGACGCCCCTCCGATCCTCGATGACCTCGACCGGGGACGCCGGCTCCTGCCGCCACCGGGCAGCCTTTCGGGCGAGGTAACCGAGACCAAGAAGCCCGACGAACCCGCGGAGCCAAAGCTCACCCGCGACGTCTCCATGATCGTTGCACACGGTCGCTGGACCACGGTTCCCGGGTTCATGTTCGACATGTTCTTCACGGACCACCCGCCCGGCATCGTGGGACCGTCGTTCGCCGTCGCGTTCGAGACGGGTGACCTCGACGACACCATGTGGGCCTTCGAGCTCAACTGGACCCCGTATGTCCCCGAGGCCGGCAACTGGCTCGAGCTCGGGGCCGAGCCCCAGCAGGCGACCTACGTCGAGTCCGGCGTCCATCTCATCTCGATCGACGCCGCCTACCGCAACCAGATCCGCTTCACGAGCGGCTTTCGCGCGATGATCGGCGGCGGCCTCGGGGTCGGTGTGCTTGCCGGCGACTTCGACACTTCCGAAGTGCTGCCCACCTGCAACCGCCCGATCGCCGAGTGCGCCCATTGGCCACGCTCGACGAACGGCACGGCCGACCTGCCGACGCGTATCGTGCCGATCCTGCACTTCCTCGCCGGCTTCGAGGTCGACCTCGGCGCGGGCCTGTCGCTTCGCGCCCAGGGCGGCTTCCGCAACGCCTTCTACGCAGGCCTGTCGATCGGCAAGTCGCTCTGAGCCTCAGGCACTCTGACTCAGCCCCCTCCTGCCGCTACGCCCGCCAACGGGCTAACGCCCGCTAACGCCCGCTACCGATCGACGTGATACGGCGGCAGGAGGTCCTCGCCGAGCACGTCCACGATCATCTTCCAGGGCCTCGGCCGATCGGCAGGGAGCCGCTCCGCTGGCAATACGAACTCGGCGGGCGCGCGTTCACGAAGGTTGGCCAACGCCGATTCGCCAAGCGTTGAGACACGCTGCTCGAGCTCGAGCGCGAAGCTCCCCGGCGCGCCTTCAGCCCCCCGCACACTTCCGGACAGGGCGAGCTCGATCTCGACCGCGCCTTGTGGCGCGTAGGTCCTGCCGGCCAGGTGAGCCACCTTTCCGTTGACCCAGGTCGGGCGGAAGGTCGCGGCGGCCCACGCGAAGACATGCCGGTCGTGGTCACGAAGCTGGGTCAGCTCGGCTTCGGGCATAGGTCGAGGGGCAACGTCGCGGTCGAGCGTGAGGGCCTGCCACTCGAGCCGCAGGTCAGCGATCTCGGGTGCCCTACCGGCCCCCGGTTGCTTCACCAGATAGTCGTCGAAAGCGCGCAGGAGCGACGGGCCGAAGTCATGGAGCTGGCTCAGGATCCTGGCCGGCAATCCGTCGCGGGCGTCACGCTCGATGAACGGCCCGGTGCCGCGTTTCACGGCGATGGCGACACCGTCATAGACGGCTTCGAAGCGCATCGCGGTCGAGATGTTCTGGGCCGGGTCGGCGACCGAAGGCTCGCGGTGCTCACGGTTTTCGATGACCCGGAAGCGCCGTCCATCACGTGCGATCGATCGATGGATGATGAGGGTATGGGTCGAGGTCCCGACGGTGAGGGTCAGGGTCGCCGCCACCTCGAGCCGATGCGAGACGAGCTCGGGCAACGGCACTGGCGCCTCCCACCGCTCGTCGCCAAGCGACCTGGGGATCTTCGGGTCGGTCACGTCGTGCATCGGCCGCGCCTTCGCCAGCGCCGCTTCCAGCGCCCCGCCCGGGCCTTCGGCTTCACCGGCACATGCGCCCAGAGCGACGACCAGGCCCACGGAAACCAGCAGCATACGGGACCGGAGAAGCATCAGGTCTTCGACGCGCGTGGCTCGAATCGCATTCCCAGGAGCTCGGGCATGCCCGCGAGGAAGCTCTGGACGGGAAGCGCTTTCTTGCCTTCGAGCTGCACCGTCCCGAGCGCCAGCGCCCCTTCACCACAGGCCACGACGAGCCGCCCCTTTCGCGCCTCGATGATCGTCCCGGGCGCCGCGACAGCACCCGATGCGGCCAACTCGACGGTGGCTCCGGGCATGATCCGCAGGGTCTTGCCGTCAAGCCGGCCAAAGGTCCCTGGCCACGGATGAAAGGCCCTGATGCGGCGCTCGAGTGCGACCGCCGACTCGTTCCAGTCGAGCGCTCCATCGTCCTTGCCGAGCAGCGGCGCAAACGTCACCCCGTCGTCGGTCTGGGGCGTCGCTTGCACCTCACCCCTTTCAATCCGATCCAGCGTCTCGACGAGCAGCGAACCGCCCAGCGTCGCGAGCTTGTCGTGCAGGCTCTCGCCTGTGTCGGTGCTGTCTACCGGGAGGCCGCGCATGGCAAAGACCCCACCCGTGTCCATGCCGACGTCCATCTGCATGATGGCCACCCCGGCCTCGGCGTCGCCGGCCAGAACCGCCATCGCGATGGGGCTCGCGCCGCGCCACCGCGGCAGCAGGCTCGCGTGTACGTTGACGCAGCCGAGTCGTGGCGTGGACAACGCCTTGGGTCCGAGGATGTGTCCAAAGGCAGCGACCACCGCGAGGTCAGGCTCGAAGCTCTTGACCCACTTGCGGAACTCGGCGGTGCCGGCCGACTCGACCTGCAGCAACGGCAGGCCGCGCTCCTTGGCGAGCTCGGCCACGGGCGGGCTCTTCACCTGCTGCCCTCGGCCTTGCCGACGGTCGGGCTGCGAGACCACCGCGACCACACGATGCGGACTCGCTAGTAGCGCCTCGAGCGAGGCCCGCGCGAAGTCGGGCGTCCCCATGAACACGATGGACAGACCCATTTAGAAACCCCTCGCTCGCTTCGCTCGCGCTCAGAGTCGGTTGACCAGGACGGCTTCACCGGCCTCGGCGGCTTCCTTCTCGGAAGCCACGCCGTGCACCCGCAGGATGTCGGCGAGCGCGTCGTCCTCCTCCTCATCGGCGCGACGCTTGAGGTAGTCGCGAACGACCAGCGTCTTCTGAACGGGCGACAGACGGTCGACGAAGGTCACACCGTTGAGGTGGTCGAGCTCGTGCTGCAGACAGATGGCCAGGAGCCCATCGGCCTCGAAGTCCAGGAGTCGCCCTGAAAGGTCATAGGCCTGGACATGCAGCTGCTTCTTACGTTTGACCTCGGCCGCAAGCCCCGGAAACGACAGGCATCCTTCCTCATAGATGGTCTTGCCATGGGCTTCGAGGATGACCGGGTTGATGAGGTGCATGAACTTCTGGCCGCCCTTGTCGGGCTCGACGTCGATGGTCATGACACGGATGTTGCGCGCGACCTGCGGGGCCGCGAGCCCGATGCCGTTGCTCGCGTACATGGTCTCGCGCATGTCGTTGATGAACTCGACGAGCGCCTGGTCGATCTCGGTGACGTCGCTCGAGCGGCGAATCAGGATGTCATCGGGGTAGATCACGAGCGGCAGGCGAGCCATGGTCAGATTCCTTGTCGAGTGGCCCGCGAGCGTTCCGGGCGTGGTCGTTCAGCGGTGGGGGCGGCGCGAGTCGTAGCTCTCGCCGGCATATCCCATGGCCGGCGTCTCGGGAGAAAGCCGGCCCCCCTGAGAAAGCGCGCGCTCGTAACGCGCCGCGAGCTCTGGGTCACCGAGAATGAGGTGGGCGTCGGCGATTCCGCGCCCGATCTCGTCCAAAATGTCGATCTCTTCTGGGGTCAGCCGGGCGGGCCATCCGCGTGGGCTGAAGCGATGCCCGAGTCGATCCCGTTGCTCACGCACCGCATAGGGCGATGCGTTGGGCTCGACTTCGAGGATGGAGTGGTAGTCGCCAAAGCGCACCTGAGCAAGCTTGGAGACGAGGTCCGGATGGGGATCGCGGGACTCGGGCTCCCCGTCCGGGCGGGCCTCAGGCCGCTTACGCCGACGGGTCTGGGATGAAACCGGGCTGCCTGAATCGCCGGCGGATACCTCGACCTGGGTAGGGAGCGCGGCCGAAAGGGAGACGGTTTCAGCGCTCTCTGCCTCGGGCTCGACCGGCTCGGGCAGGGGTGGTGCCGCGGGTTCGGGTGGCGGCTCAGCGGGCTCCCCGCGCATGAAGCGGCCAAGCCAGCTCAGCGCCTCGGGCCCTTCGGGGACGGGCAGGACCGCGACGCCGAGCGCGAGCTCGTCCACCCAGCCACGAGCGCGCTCACCATCGGGCCCGAGCGGCACCAGCACGAGGTCCCAGGGGGCTGCGCGCAGAAACGTCCAGGCGCCCTGCTTGCCGACGGCTCCCAACACATGATGGCCGGCCAGGCGCAGCTCGTGCGTGAGGACCCGCATGGCCTCGGCCGAGAAACCCACGACCATGGCCTTGAGCGTGCTCGACATGTTCGGTGGCAGAACTCTGGAGTTCATCGTGTTCCCGGCCCAGCCTGGTCCCGCGCCGAGACCGAGCCATGCTGGCCGCGGCCTTGTGACGCGCAGCCCGGCGCCGAAACGCTGGCCCCCTCGGCGCCGACACGCACGGTCTGCGACTGCCCATCGATGCGGACGATGTGCTCGCCGACCGGCAGGAAGAGGGTTCGGACCTGGGACGGCCCGACCTGGAAGTCGAGCCCGCCCGCACGAATCCGGGCGGCCGGACAGCTCGTGCCGTTGGGCCCGGGCGACGCGCGGGGGCCTCGCACGACGAGCGGCATCAGGCCGGCATCGAGGAAGGCCGTCGGCGCGCAGCCGACCTCGACCTTGACCGGACCGCTCCCAAACAGGCCAAAGCTGCGGACGTCAGGGGCGTCGGTCGGGGGCGTCGCGGAGCCGGTCGTGATGGCGATCTCGATGTCCCCACGAGGCAGACGGAACGTCTTCGACTCGCCCGGGGCCAGCGTCGCGAGGGCTTCGCCCATGTACCAGAAGGTCACCGGCCCGCGCAGGCCGGCCTCGCAGCCCGCGAGGTGATGGCGTAGCTCGACCGCTTCGTGGGTGCCTTCGGGGGCACAACGCGGGTCCGCGTCGGGTCCGGCGCAGAGCAGCCCGTCGTCGTGAAGAGGGCCGGTCGTGCCAGACGAACCGGTGCCGTCGGTGCGCGTGTGTGGGCTCGTCGCGGGGCACCCACCCGATGCCGCTCCGACGAGAAGCAAGAGCGAGAGATGGATGGCCGTTGTGAACGACCTGCTTGTATCGGGCGACATACGGGGCGACTGTATGCCCCGTGACGAGTGTACCGCAAGCGACGTCTTCGCAGCCGAACCCAGGGGCGTCTTCGGCGCCGGGTCGAACACGGGCGCCGAAGATGGTCATCGACCCGGCCCACCTCGAGCGCGCAATCGCCTGGGCCGACGAGGCCTACCGGGCGTGCAACGTGTGTGCGGAGCGCTGCGGGGTCGACCGCCACGCTGGCCCCGCCGGCGTCTGCGGCCTCGGGGCGGACGCCCGAATCTACAAAGAATACATACACTTCGGCGAAGAGCGGCGTCTCGTCCCGAGCCATACCGTCTACTTCACGGGGTGCAGCTTTCGCTGCGCCTTCTGCAGCGACTGGAACCAGGTCGTCAGTCCGCTCGACCACGGCGTCGTCGTCCCGCCCCAGGCGCTCGCGATGCGCATCGCCCAGCGTAGGGCCGAGGGGGCGTCGAACGTCAACTTCGTCGGCGGCGTCCCCGACGTGAACCTGCTCTACATCTTGAAGGTCTTGAAACACTGTCCGAGCGACACCCAGGTCGTCTGGAACACGAACCACTGGACCACCGACGAGGTCGTGGGACAGCTCGATGGGATCGTCGCGACCTGGCTGTCCGACCTCAAGTTCGGAAACGACATCTGTGCACGTAAGCTGTCGCGCGCCAAAGACTATTGGGCGACCCTGACCTACATGCTGACCCGGGTTCCGCGCGAACGCCTGCTCGTCCGACACCTCCTGATGCCGGGCCACCTCGACTGTTGCACGAGGCCCGCGTTGGACTGGCTCGCGAGCCACCTTCCCGACGTGACGGTGAACCTCATGACGGGCTACTCGCCGTTCCGGATGGCAAGCGCCAAGGCCGGTCACGAACCGACGATCGCCATGGCGAGGCGCAACCGCGATGACGAGAGGACGGCGGCCATCGCCCACTTTGCGAGCCTGCCTCTGACCGACCGGCTCCTCGATGGGCTGGAATGGGATGGACGACTATAGTGGTTGCAGCCGCGCGGTCCGGCACGCCGCGTCGCGATGGGGATTCCGAGATAAGAGCCACCTCACGAGGCAAACGCGCGATCCTGACGCACGAGCCCGAATCGAGTCAGCAAAGGAAGGCACGGATGAAAGTCGAACGAAGCGCCATCAGCGCTCTCCTGGTCGCCCTTGTCCTAGCGATGCTCGCGCCGCTCGCACCCGGCGCGGCCAGGGCGCAGTGGCCCTTCGGGGGCCCGGATGGCGACAAGAAGGAGGTCGTCAAGAAGGCGCCCGTCCAGGTCTACAAGCTGTCGGGGCAGGTTCGCGAGAAAGCGAGCCCGTGGGATCTCTTCGGCAACGACACGACGATCCTCCTGCCCGACCTGCTGACCACCATCGCCGGGGACGCCAAGAGCTCGGACGTAAAGACCCTCGTCTTCAAGGTCGGAGGGCTCTCGCTCGGGGTGGCCCAGGCCGAAGAGGTGGCAAGTGCCATCACCGCCGCGAAGCTCGCGGGCAAGAAGGTCATCGCCCACTTCGAGAGCGCCGACCTGCGACACCTGGCTGCGGTCGCGACGGCCGATGAAGTGCACATGACGCCGGAGGGGTCGCTCGCGATGCCCGGCCTCCAGGTCGAGGTCTCGTTCTACCGCGACCTGCTCGGCACGCTCGGCATCGAGGCGGACATCGAAGCCGTCGGCGAGTTCAAGTCGGCCATGGAGTCGTTCACGCGTTCGACCATGTCGGACGCCGCACGAAAGAACCTCGAGTCGCTCATCGACGGGCTCTACGGGTCGGTCGTCGAGTTCATCGCCAAGGGCCGTAAGCTCTCGCCTGAAAAGGTGAAAGCCGCCATCGACCAGGGCCTCTTCACGGCCGAGGACGCCAAGAAGGCAGGGCTCATCGACCAGCTCAGCTACTGGGGCGAGGTGGTCGACGCGGCAAAGGACGGCAAGGGTGGCGAGGCCGCGATCGCCTGGCCTCACACCAAGGACTCGCCCGAGCTCGGCTCGCTCCTCGACCTGATGAAGCTCTTCTCCGGAGACACCGAGGAGGAGCCCGACACGGGACCCAAGGTCGCCGTCCTGCTGGCCGAAGGCAACATCGTCGACGGGCGGGACCCGGGCGACCTGTTCTCGAGCGACAGCCTCATCGCCTCGGAAGACTTCCTCGACACGCTCCACACGATCGAGAACGACTCGAGCGTGAAGGCCATCGTCCTGCGTATCGACAGCCCGGGTGGCTCGGCGCTCGCCAGCGACCTCATGTGGCGTGAGCTCGCTCGCGTCGGCAAGAAGGTCCCCATCGTCGTGTCGATGGGCAACGTCGCGGCCTCGGGCGGCTACTACATCGCATCGGCGGCCAAGAAGATCTTCGCCGACGAGACCACCCTGACAGGCTCCATCGGCGTCTTCGGCGGCAAGATGGTCTACCAGGATCTGCTCAGCAAGGTCGGTGTTCAGACCGTCGTCATCGCACGCGGCAAGAACGCCGGGATGTTCTCGGGCCTCGCCCGCTTCAGCGACGGCGAGCGCGAGGTCTTGCGGCGAAACATGCAACACACCTACGACACCTTCGTGAATCGGGTGGCCAAGGGCCGGAACATGAGCTTCGACGCCGTCCACAAGGTCGCGCAGGGTCGTGTCTGGACGGGTCGCCAGGCGGCCGAGGTCGGGCTCGTCGACAAGATCGGTGGCCTGTCCGACGCGCTGGCCGAAGCGCGAAAGCTGGCCAAGCTCGGACCCGAGTCGCCGGTCGAGCACTTCCCGAAGAGCAAGTCCTTCATGGACCTCTTCGACAAGACCAAGAGCATGAGCAAACGAATCGCCATGCCATCCTTGCTGTCGCTCGCCCACGGCTTGCCCCGCCCCATCGCTGGCCACGCCGAGCGCCTCGCCGCGATGCTCGAGCTGTCGCTCGGCCGCGAGCAGGTGCTGGCCCTCATGCCGATGCTGCTGACCGTGCGTTGAGGGCGTCTCAGGCGGATGGCCCCCTATCCGGTCGAAAGGCTGGTTTGCGGATCGCCGTCATGCTACGGGCTCGAGCCTGGTGAGCCTACGTTTCAGCTGATTGCGGGCTCCCAACTGCGAGCCGACCATCATGATGAAGCCCTCCACCGACGACGTCCGCATCTCGCAGCTTCGCCCGCTCATCCCGGCGGCCATCCTCCTGGAAGAGCTGCCCATCACGCCCGAGGGCGAGCTCACGGTGAACGTCGCGCGTGAGGCCATCGGCCGGGTGCTGCGGGGCGAGGACGACCGACTCGTCGTCGTCTGCGGGCCGTGCTCCATCCACGATGTGCACGCGGCCCGCGACTATGCGCGCCTGCTGAAGGCCGAGGCCCAGAAGCACCACAACGACCTCATCATCGCAATGCGGGTCTACTTCGAGAAGCCGCGCACGACGGTGGGCTGGAAGGGGCTCATCAACGACCCCGATCTAGACAACGGCTTCAACATCAACAAGGGCCTGCGCCTGGCGCGGGGCCTTCTGCGTGACCTGGCCGACCTCGGCATGCCTACGGGCTGCGAGTTCCTCGACGCCATCACGCCGCAGTTCATCGCGGACCTCGTGAGCTGGGGTGCCATCGGCGCGCGCACGACCGAGTCGCAGGTCCATCGCGAGCTCGCCAGCGGCCTGTCGGTCCCGGTCGGCTTCAAGAACGGCACCTCGGGCTCGATCGACATCGCCATCGAAGCGGTCATGGCGGCCAACCACCCCCACACCTTCCTATCGGTGACAAAACAGGGGCTCGCCGCCATCGTGCACACCCGCGGCAACGCGAGCTGCCACGTCATCCTTCGCGGCGGCAAGCGCACCGGTCCCAACTACCACAAAGAGGCGGTGGCCGACGTGGTGGGCCAGCTCACCGCCCACGGACTGCCGCCGCGCGTGATGGTCGATGCGAGCCATGGCAACTCCGACAAGGACCACCGCCGCCAGCCCATCGTCGCGCGCGCCATCGCCGAGCAGGTGGCGCAGGGCTCGACCGCGGTCTTTGGAATCATGCTGGAGAGCCACCTCGTCGGCGGCCGACAGGACCAGCGCCCGGGCGAGGCGCTGACCTTTGGCCAGAGCATCACCGATGCCTGCCTCGGCTGGGAGGACACCATTCCCGTCCTCGATGAGCTCGCCGCCGCCGTGCGTGCGCGTCGCAAGCTTGTTCGAGCTGACTGATGGGGTCACAGGGGTCGCTCTTCAGCTGGGATTGTCTCGATGACCAAGATACTCGAGCCTAAAGCCAATCGTCCTCTGCGCCTCGCCTACGTCACCGACCAGTTCCTGCCGGGCGACACGACGGACACCATCCAGATCGTCTCGATGGCGTCGGGATTCGGTTGGCATGGCGTCGACACGACCATCGTCATGCCGCTGAAGTCGGTGTTGCCGACGGCGCCGCGCATCGCGCGCCACTACGGCGTCGAGCCGGACTTCGAGGTGCTGCCGCTGGCGGGCCCCTACCCGGCCCCCTTCGGCTTTCGAGGTCTCGAGAAGGTGGCGTTCGCGCACGCCGCGGCGCGCCGGATCCACGGGACACGTATCTTCGATGTCACCTACACCCGCAACCTGCCGATCCTGATGGCGATGCTCGCCGAGACGCGCCAGCCGGTCTTCTACGAGACCTATCGCCCCTGGCCAGAGCTCGACCGCGCCAAGGCGCTGCTCTTCAAGATGCTCGCGCGGGAGAGCCGGCTCGCCGGCATCATCGTGAACAGCCACCTGCTCGTCGACGGCTACCTGAAAGCTGGCTTCGGGCCCGAACGACTCCTCGTGGCCCACCACGGCGTCGACCCGAAACGCTTCGCGGCGCCGATGGACCGCGACGATGCGCGGGCAAAGCTCGGCCTGCCGAAGAAGGGGACGCTCGCGGTCTATGTCGGTCAGATCGGGCCGGGCAAAGGCCCGGAGCTCGTCCTCGACGCCGCGGCCCAGCTTCCAGACGTCAGCTTTGCGATGGTCGGCTCGATGGGAGTCGGGCCTATCGAGAGGCGGGCGGCGACGCTCGGCAACGTCAAGCTCGTGCCCTGGCGGCCACCTTCGGAGGTCTCGACCTGGCTCATGGCTGCCGACATCTTGATCGTGCCACCGACCGCGAGCCCGCTCGAGCCGATGAGCTCGATGTTGCCGCAGAAGACCTATCAGTACCTGGCCTCCGGCCGCGCCATCATCGGTCCGGATACGCCCGCGCTGCGCGAGGTGCTGACCGATGGCTTCGACGCCCGCCTCGTGCCGCCGGACTCGCTCGAGCTGTTCTTGCGTGAGCTGACTGCGCTGAGCCGTGACCCTGGCCTTCGCGCAGCCCTGGGCAACCGCGCCCGCGCCTCGGCCCTGAGTCGGACCTGGGAGGATCGCGCCGGGCGGGTGCTCGACTTCATGGTCGCGCGTGGGATCGAGACCGCGGCGCAGCATCGTCAGGCCCAGCGTGGACCACGCCCGGTCAAGTGACAAGTCGGAGGCACCACGCCTCGACTTCGTTCCATCACTCGTCGAGCTGCTGGTAGAGGAAGCGGCCGGTGCCGCGATGTTCGACCATGGGCTCGCCCGGGACCTGGCGTCGGAAGAGGTACTGGGCATGGTTGTAGGTGAAGGTCCAGGGCTTCATCAGACGACGAACCACTAGACGTTCGAGCTTCTTGAGATTCGAGAGATCGTCCTTTCGTTTGCTCATCGGACCGGTCTTGATGACGCCCTTGAAGAGGCGTCGGTCCGGGTCGGCAAGGTATACGAGCTCTGGCAGGGCGTAGCCGGTGACCTCGTCGGAGGACTGGCCGCGGACCCAGACGTCGACGGTTGGTTCGTAGAAGACGAGCTCGTCGTCGGTCGCGACGATGAGCCAGCCCCGGGCGCGGCCGTGGTCCTTCTTCTGGCTGCCGGGAGCTCGCTTCTTCTCGAAGGCGGACATCACGAGCGTCGTGTCCTCGCCGATCTGCAGCACGTTGAACCAGGCGTGGGCGAGCCGATAGGGCGGCAGGTTGCCCGCGCGGTGCTCGGCGTAGCCGATCCCACCGAGCTCGATGATCTCGGGTCCGTCGTCCTCGGGGACCGGGTCCTCGGACGGGTCTGCGGCCTCGCCGTCGGCCCCTTCGGCCTCCGCGTCGGCCTCCGTCTCCTCAGGGACGACAGGGCGGTCCAAGGGCTCACGCACCTCGAGGGTGATGCTCATACGCCCGCGTGGGATCGGCAGGGTCGTGATGTAGAAGGCGCCGCCGCTGTCGAAGACGCCACCGGGGGGACGCACCGCCGGGAGGTCGGTTTCGATGACGACGTCGAGCTTGAACGCGTCGTCGTCGACAGTGATGGTGGAGCGCCCGACCGCGAGCTCGATCCGCGCGTTGCCCACTTCGGCCGAGAACCGGTCCGAGCCGTAGGTCCAGTCGCCTTTGTCCTTTTTTACCCGGTACTTGGCGTGGCGTCCGTCGGCGAGCGTGAGATCGATGTTGAAGTCGGCGCGACCATCCGCGTTGGCGATATTGGCGACGGTGAGCTTCGCGTAGAACGAGCCACCGTCGGACAGTTTCCCACGCACCACGAGCTGTTCGGCGAAGTCGCCGTTGTCCCGGTTCTTGCCGTTCGCGAAGCCGAGCCGCAGGTCCGCGTCGGTGAGCTGGTCGGGCACGATGACTCGCCTGCCCGGTCCGCAAGCCGTCGCACCCATGAACAGGGCGACGGCCGCGAAGAGCAGGGCGCGTGCACGAAGCGACGTCACCTGCGAGGATTGTGAGGAGGCTGGCATGGAGCTCCAGGGATGAGGCGCCAGAGCGGCGGGTGTATCCTAGGACACACCCGTTGTACAACTAGCGCTCCAGCACGAGGCCGGACCCGGTGTCCTCAATGCACAATCCCCCCGATCGGTTTCGGCTTTTCTACGCGCGCCTCATCCCTTGGGCGAAGTCCTCGTGCGTGCGCGTTGGGCCTTGGTGATCGCCTTCCAGCGGTCGCGTTCGGCACGCGCCAGGCGTTCGTCCTGACGCCGGGCCTGGAACGCCAGCTCGCGCTCGAGCTGGTTTGCCACCTCGAGCGTTTCGACCGCGATCTGTCCCTCGACGACCGCCTCGATGACCGCGCACCCGGGCTCACCGCGATGGCGGCAGTCACGGAAACGGCACTTCGAAGCGAGCTCGGCCAGTGGAGCATCGGTATGGTTGTCGTAGTCGTCCGCCCAGACCCGAAGGGCGCGCATGCCCGGCGTGTCGAGGAGGATGACGCCGGTCGGCAGGACGACGAGCTCGCGGCGGGTGGTCGTGTGGCGACCGGTCGCGTCGGACTCACGAAGGGCGGTGACGAGCTGGCGTTCCTCGCCGAGGAGGCGATTGACCAGGGTCGACTTGCCGACCCCCGACGAGCCGACGATGCCGATGGTCTGGCG
The DNA here is from genome assembly GCA_942493285.1 of uncultured Myxococcia bacterium. Classification (GTDB taxonomy): domain Bacteria; phylum Myxococcota_A; class UBA9042; order PHBI01; family PHBI01; genus WYBB01. The sequence goes on along the minus strand of OW818691.1, from coordinate 267,661 downwards.
TGGGACCAGCCACGGCTGCAGATCTCCCAGGCCTCGACCGGTCTGCGACGAGATGATCACCGTCGGCATGACGAGCGAGCAGCGCCTCGCCATGTCGGTGACCGCTTCGTCAGACGCGAGGTCGGACTTGCTCAGCACCGCGACGCCGGCACTTCCGGACTGCGCGATGGCATGCCGGTAGCGCTCGAGACGGCGCATGCTGAAGTCCTCGTTGGCCGACGTCATGACGAAGACGGTGTCGAGGTTGGCGGCGATGAGCTGTGGCAAGGTCGCGTCGCCTGCCGATTGTCGGACCAACGCGCTCGTGCGTTCGAGGCGATGGACGACACGCGACAGGTGGGTGTCGATGACGACCCAGTCGCCGACCCCGATGCTGGAGCCGACCGACGGGGCGTCGTGTCCGTCCCGCCTTGGTGGGGCGGCGCGGACGATGGCCGATGAAGTCGCGACCTCGAAGGCGCCGCGATGGACACTGATGACCCGACCGAGCTCGAGCGGGCTGCGATAAGAATTTGAAAACGTTTCGGAAAACCAGATAAACTCAGAGATATGCGCAGGGCTGAGGCCCCAGACGCGAAGCGTGTCCCACGGCGAAGCGGTGTCGCTCGCCGGAGGCGTCGATGGGTAAGACAAAGCGTGTCTCCACGAGAGCATGTCGATCCACGAGAGCCATTGAGGCCTCGGATCGACGCGGGAGCCTGCGGGGAAAGGGCTACGGCGAGCGTCTGCGTCGTCGCCGAGCCCCCTCGTCGCTGCGGAGTACGTCCAGTACACCTCGCTCCTCGGGGGACTCAGCTCCTAGCATCCATCTCGCCTCGCGGGCTTTCCCACAGGCTCCCAGACGGGCGTCTCGCGAAGGGCGTAGGTTTACAGCGAGCAGAGCTCGGCTGGGTTCAGCCTTCGCGGGACGGACGGAGGGTGTCGGTCATGACCGTGACAATGGGCTGGTTCGTCATGAGTTGCCTCCTTGGTGGAGCGCCGTGGCGCAGGCCGCGCGGTGCGTGAGTCGCGAAGCGCCGGGAGAGATACGGAACGCGTGGGGTCGAGTCAACGAGCGGGCACGATTTCGGGTGGGTAGGTGTGGTGTTCAGGCCGGCCGGGTGGGCCGGAGGATCCACTGGAAGGCCGTGAACATGACGACGTTGACCACGTACGAGATGCCGATGCCGAGCACCGCGAGGAGACCGATGGACTGTAGGCCCGCGTTCGTCACGGGCAGGAGCGAGGCGAAGCCGACGACCGTCAACAGCGATGAGACGCCGGCGGCGATGGCGGTGGCGCGGACGTTGTGGACGACACGTGGGCCGCCCTCTTTGATGCGGTGAGTGAGGTGGGTGCCAGTGTCGATGCCGATGCCGAAGATCTGCGGCAGGACGACGACGTTGAACAGGTCGAGCGGCATGTCGATGAGCGTCATGAGGCCGAGCGTGATGGCGAAGCCCGACAGGATGGGTGTCAGGATCATGAACAGCTCACGCGGCCGACGGAAGTCGAAGAGCACGACGAAGACGACGACCAGGAGCCCGATGAGTGCGGCCCACGGCCCCTCACGCTTGACGATGGAGTAGGCCTCGCCCGAGATGTAGAAGCTCGCCGAGCTCGTCAGCTTGATCGCTGGGAGCGCCCCTTCGGCCGGGATCTCGATCTCCCCCACCTGCTTCTGGGTCTCGAGCGAGACGAGCGCATTCGACTTGTGGCCCGAGGTGAAGAGCAGCAGATACCGACCGAATCGCCCCTCGGTGTCGGTGAAGCGTGCCCGCACCCACTCCGGCAGGGACTCGGCCCCGAAGACCTCAGGGGTGAGGTAACGCCGGAGCTCGTCGGCGTCCGTCTTGGCCTGGCCTTCCAGCGCGCCGTACTTGTTGTCGATCTTGCGTTTGATTTCCTTGATGATCGAGATTTTCTGTTCCTGCTCGGTCGGGACGAAGCTGAAGACGGAGCTGACCTCGGTGACGATGGGAAAACGTTCCATGTTGGCGGCGAGGTAACGCTGGGCGCGCTCGGTCTCGGCCAGGTCCTTGGTGACGACGAGCACCGGGCTGGCGCTGCGTGTCTCCGCCTCGCGGTACTTCTTCTTCAGGGTGTTCTCGGCCTGGTTGTCCTTCACGCGGAACTTGCCCATGTCCGAGTCGAAGCCGAGGTCGGACGCCAGATAGGCCGACACACCAGCCAGCGCGATGATGAACGCCACCATGGCCCAGGCGACGCGTTTGACCCCACGTGTGACAGGAGGTGAGGTCGACAGCCCGCCGACATGAGCGGCGGCGGCCTCGTGCTGGTCGGCGGGCGGATGCGAGTCCTTACGTTTGCGCGCCTTCTCCTTCCAGATGCGGTTGAAGGCGGTCGCGGCCGGAGGGTAGGCCAGATAGAAGATGAGCAGCGCGAAGGCGACGCCAAAGCCGGCGATGAGGCCGAGCTGGGAGAAGCCGCGGAAGTCGAAGACGATGAGCGCCCAGAAGGTGACTGCCGTCGTGAGCATGGCGTTGAAGACCGGGCGCGCGAGGCCGAGCATGCCGGTGCGCACGGCCGTGTCGAGCGGCACGCCTTCGATGTGGTCCTCGTCGACGCGGCTCATGCCGTGGATGACGAAGTCGACGCCCATGCCGAACAGGATGGCGAAGATGATGGACGTCACGAGGTTGAGGTAGCCGACGGCGACCTGCGCGAAGGCCATCATCCAGACGGTCGACAGGCCGAGCACGATGAGAACCATGATGAGCGCGCGGATGCGACGAAAGAAGAGGATGACGACGAGCGCGATGCCGAGCAGCGCCCAGATGCCCGACACGGCCATGTCGCTCATGATCTGTTGGGTCGCGCGGGTGACCTGGCTGTAGTCGCCGTCCATGACGTAGCTGAGGCCGGCGTCCGGGTGGGCAGCGAAGACGGTGGTGAGCTCAGCGTCGAGCGCCTTGTTGAGGAGCTCGGTCTTCGTCGTGTCGGTGGCCCTGAACTTCGGGTAGATCTTGACGCCGATGACCTCGCCGTCGGGGCTCTCGAAGAACTCGTTGAAGCCCTCGACTTTATGCTTCTTCTTCACATCTTCGAGGGTCGGCAGCTTGGTCTTGCCGGCGTCAGGGTCGGCGGTTCCGGCCTTGGGCTTCTTGTCCTCTTCGGCTCCCTCGGCTTCCTCGGCTTCGAAGCCTTCATCGAGGCCGAGGTCATCCTTGACGGCGTCGGCGATGGCCTCCGACACCTGGGTCTGCAGGTCTTCGAGGTCCGGGATGGACACGAAGAGGAGCCCGTTCTTCTCGAAGAACGAGACATCGCGGCGGAACTCCACACGAGAGACGTCTTCTCGTGAGCCGGCGAAAGTGCCGATCTTCTGAGCGATGGTGCGGTTGAGATCGCGGTCCTTGCTGCCGATGAGGATCCGCAGCTCCTGGGTGTTGCCGAGCAGGCGACGGGTCTCCTTGGCGCGGACGACGGCCGGGGTGTCCTCGGGGAAGAGGTCCTCGAGGTCGCCGCGGACCTTGAGCCCGGTCCCGACCCACAGAAAGAGCGCCGAGACGCCGAACAGGACGCCGAGGACGAGCCACGGCGACCGTTGCGAGAAGGCGAGGTAGCGCTCGTAGAGTTGGCGGACCCACGCATACATCAGGCACCCCCGAGAGCTAAGGTCCCGTTCTTACGAGACAAAGCGGAAACGATGGAAACACTGGACGTGAGCGGGCCGCTCCGACACCATGCGCCGCTCGTCCCGCCTCGGCCTGATGCCGTGGGGATGAGCAGCGCGGTCTGGGGAAGGCCCCACGCGTTCGAGATGCGATGACCGATGGACCGGCGCGATTGAGCGTGTGGTCGGAGAGAGCAGCCATGAAGATGCATCGTTTGCAGTCCAGGATGAACGGCCTCGTCGATAGCGCTCGGCGGGGTCAGCTCGTGATGAGCAGTCTGGTCCTGCTCGGACTCGGAGTGGGCGCCTGCGGCGACGACTCCGGATCGGGCGACACCATAGACGACACCCAGAGCGACGTCGACAGCGCTGATACGGACACGGTCGACACGACCGGCGACACGACCGGCGACACGACCCCGCCCGACGTCCTACCCGACACGACGAACCCCGGCACCGTCATCATCAACGAGCTGGCCGCCGTGGGCGACCCCGAGGACTGGGTCGAGCTCCACAACCCCGGCACCTCGCCGGTCGACATCTCGGGCTGGCTCTTCCGCGACAACGACGAGGCCCATGCCTACGTATTCCCGGCCGGCAGCGTGGTCGCGGCCGGCGGCTACAAGGTCGTCGAGCGGCTCGTGGACACGGGCGACGGTTTCGACTTCGGGCTTGGCGGGGCCGACGGCGCGTTCCTCTTCGACACCAACGACCGGCTCGTCGACGAGACGACCTGGCTCGACGGTGATTCCCCGGTCGCAGGGAGCTGGGGGCGGATCCCCAACGCGACCGGCGCGTTCAAGACGCTGATCGGGCCGACGCCTGGTGCGGCCAACGTCGACAACCCCGCGCAGACCTGCCCCAACGGCGAACGCGAAGGGCTGGAAGCCTGTGATGGCACCGACTTCGGCGAGCTGAGCTGCCAGTCCCTCGGCTGGGGCGGCGGCTCGCTCACCTGCCTCGAGCAGTGCACACGCATCGGTGTGACGGCCTGCACCGCGCGTGAGGCGGCGCTCGTCATCAACGAGACCGAGTCCGACGAACAGGACCGCATCGAGCTCTTCAACGGGACGGGCGCGACGGTGAACGTAGGCGGCTTCACGCTCACAGACCTGAGCGACAACGTCTTCACGATCCCCGTCGGGACGACGATCGAAGCGGGCGCCTTCAAGGTCTTCACGCGCGACGTCGACCACCTCTTCGGGCTCGGCGATGCCGATGGACTGACCCTCGCCCGCGCCAACGGCGATGTCGTGGACACCATCGAATGGCAGCGCGGCCAGGCGATTCCGTCGTTCTGCCGACTGCCGAGTGGGACGGGAGGCTTCGCGACGTGCGACAACCAGACCTTCGGCGGCGCCAACTTCTGAACCTCTTGGGTTCCGATGGGTTTGTTCGCCGGCGAGGTCGGGGAGCGAGATGGCGGACGAACAAGCGCCGGACAAAGGCACGACGCTCCAGGGGATTGGGGCGTCGACCCGCCGCGCGCTGGGCCTGGTCTGGACGACGAGCCGCACACTGACGCTGTGGCTCGCGTTGGGCACCCTGCTCGGCGGGATTCTGCCGGCCGGGGTGGCGCTGGTCGGCAAAGAGCTCGTCGATGCGGTCGTGCTCGCGAGCCAGCGCACGCGGGACACCTCGGATGTCCTGCTGTGGCTCATCGTCGAGCTCGTGCTGGTGGTGCTTTTGGCCGTGAACCAGCGGCTGCTCGCGATCGTGAAGACGCTCCTGCGGGTGCAGCTCGGCCATCGCGTGAACGTGATGATCCTCGAGAAGGCGTTGCAGCTCGAGCTCATCCACTTCGAAGACTCGGAGCTCTACGATCGGATGACACGGGCGCGGCGTGAGGCCTCGAGTCGCCCGCTCTCACTCGTCACGCGCACCTTCGAAATCTTCCAGGGGATGCTCTCGCTCGTCAGCTACGCGGTGCTCCTCGCGGCCTTCTCGCCGTTGGCGGTCCTGGTCCTGGTCGTCGCTGGGTTGCCGGCCTTCTTCGCGGAGGCGCGCTTCGCGGGTGATGCCTTCCGGCTCTTCAAGTGGCGCACACCCGAGACCCGCGAGCAGGGCTACCTCGAGACGGTCCTGGCACGTGAGGATCACGTCAAGGAGGTGAAGCTCTTCGGGCTCGGCCGGCGCTTCCTGGATCGCTATATCGCGATCTTCAAGAATCTCTACGTTGAAGACAAACGCCTGACGATCCGACGCGGCATGTGGGCGCTCGGACTCGGGGTGCTGGCGACCATGGCCTTCTACGGGGCCTACGTGTGGATCGCCTTCGAGACGGTCGCGGGCACGGTCACGCTCGGCGCCATGACGATGTATCTGATGGTGTTCCGTCAGGGGCAGTCGTCCCTGGCCTCGGTCCTGACGAGCGTCAGCGGGCTCTACGAGGACAACCTCTATCTGTCGAGCCTCTACGAGCTGCTCGACGAGCCGGTCTCGATGGCCCCGGGCGAGGCGACCGGCGACGGGCCGGTGCCCGACGACGGGCTACGCTTCGAGAACGTGTCGTTCACCTATCCGGGGGCAACGACGCCGGCCTTGTCGAACGTGAGCTTCCACATTCCGGCAGGAAAGAAGCTCGCCATCGTGGGTGAGAACGGCAGCGGCAAGACGACGCTCGTCAAGCTGCTGGCGCGTTTCTACCTGCCGAGCGAGGGGCGGATCCTCTTCGATGGGCGGGATCTCAGCGAGTGGAATCCCGAGGCGTTCAGGAAGCGAATCGGCATCATCTTCCAGGACTTCGTGCGCTATCAGATGAAGGTCGGCGAGAACATAGGGGCCGGGGACGCCGACGGGTTCGAAGACGTCGAGCGCTGGAAGGAGGCGGCCGACAAGGGGCTCGCAGCGCCCTTCATCGACACCATGCCCAAGGGCTACGACACGCAGCTCGGCCGTTGGTTCAAGGACGGGCGTGAGCTGTCGCTCGGCCAGTGGCAGAAGATCGCCCTGTCACGCGCGTTCATGCGGCGGGACGCGGACATCCTGGTCCTCGACGAGCCGACGGCCTCGATGGACGCCGAAGCCGAAGTGAAGGTCTTCGAACGCTTCCGCGAGCTGACCGACGAGCAGATCGCCATCGTCATCTCGCACCGGTTCTCGACCGTGCGTATGGCCGACCGCATCATCGTGCTCGACGGCGGGCGAGTCCTCGAGTCAGGGACCCACGACGAGCTCGTCGCGGCGGGAGGTCGCTACGCCACCCTGTTCGAGCTCCAGGCCGCAGGCTACCGCTGAAACACCTGAATCACCTACGGATCGGCGGCGTGTCGTGAGGCCTGTTGTGCCGACGCACACAGGTGTAGAGTATGCCGGTCGGTGACCGTTCCGAGCACACAGGAACGACCAAGCACGGAGTCCCATGAACATCGTCGATGAGATCGTCGGCTTCTTTACCCGCCTCTTCCGCCAGAAGGTCAACAGCGTCGAGGCTTCGGCCAAGGCCCGGGTGATGAGCGCGCAGGTGCGAGCCCAGTCCAAGGCATCCAACGCGATCAACCAGAAGATCAAGCAGGGCGCCGATGCCGCCAAGGCCAAGGTCGTCAAGCCGCCCGCGAAGAAGTGAGGTCAGGCCGGGGTTGAACCAACCCCGGAGCAGTTGCGGAGACCCCCGGAACAGACCCACTCGAGGGCCCGTGCCGGGGTTCAACCGACCTACGTTCGAGCCGCTCGCGAACGGTCTCGTCGCCGTCCCGATACCAGCGCGGCGAGGACGAGCAGGCCGAACAGCGTGGTACTCGAACCGTTGCAACCGCTGGCGCTCGAGGCGGCGATAGGTGCGTCGGTGGCGTCGGTCGGGTCCTTGCCCGCCGAGACCTCGTCGCCGTCAGAGACGCCGTCGCCATCGCTGTCGGGGGCCGTCGGGTCGGAGTCGTGGACGAGCACCTCGTCGCCATCGGGGACCCCGTCCCCGTCGCTGTCTGCGCGGCCCGGGTCGGTGTCGTGCGCGGTGACCTCGTCGCCGTCCGAGAGGCCATCACCGTCGGAGTCGGGTTCGAGCGGGTCGGTGCCAAGCTGCATCTCCACCCGGTCGTCGAGGCCGTCGCCGTCGTCGTCGTCGTCGGTGCAGTTGGGCGTGTTGTCGCCATCGAGGTCGGTGCAATCGGTCGTGCAGGCCGACTCGGTGTCGTTGCAATCGGTCGCGGTGCAGCCGTCACCGAGACCGAATCCATCGCGGTCGAGGTCGAGGCAGGTCGCCTCCTCGCAGTCGGGGATCCCGTTGCCATCCGCGCCGTTGAAGTCGCTTTCGCAGTCGGTCGTACACGTGGCGACCGCGTCGTTGCAGTCAGGTCCGAGGCAGGCCGCGCCGACGCCGTAACCATCGCCATCGACGTCGACACAAGGGTCGTCGGTGGGGTCGCAGAGCTCATCGTCGTCGATGTCCTCCGTGCAGGGCTGAGGGCAGGCCGTGGCTGCGGCGCCGCACATCACACCATCGGTCTGGACCGCGCCCCCGAGGTCACGGGTGCACGCGATGGCGACGACGTCGCTGCAGGCGCCGGTTGGAAGGCAGCACCCGACGACGGGCGCCGGGACACACTTCCAGCCGCCGGAACCCGTGCAGGCGATGATGCCGGGCGCGTTCTCGGTGGTGGTGCAGGGGTCGCCGGGCAGGTCGTCCTGGGCGCCGTCGCCATCGAAGTCGGTCTCGTCCGTGGAGCCGTCCTCGTCGTTGTCGACGCGGTCGCACTTCTCGGGGAGTGACGGGTCGGTGTTCTTACAACAGAGGACCCCGCCCTGGTCGTCGGGCCGCGACTTGACGACGAACTTCGACTCGTTGATGCCGCCCGCGCCGTCGTTGCAGGTCCAGGCCCACTCGCTCTCGGTGTAGCCAAAGGCGGTCGCCGGGACCGAGGTGGAGGTGTAGCTGTGGAGACCCTGGCACTGGTTGTGGCCGAAGCGGTCGAGCGGGGCGCAGTTGGGTTGTGGGGTCGAGCCCATGGTGCCGCAGCCGAAGACGTCGTTGAACGACTGCGGGAAGCCGTTGACGACCTCGTCGCAGTTGCCGGTTCCAGACCCCGAGGTGCGGGTCATGAAGAACGCCCCGCCGGGCGTGGTGGGGACGGTCGGGGTGCCGCTGCCGGCGTTGGGATAGGTCGCGGCGACTGCGTCCTGACAGCCGCGCCCACCCGTGCGGATGTCGATGTCGTCGGGGCCGTGACAGACGTGCCAGCCCTCGCCGCAGAGGTCCTCCACGTTGCAGCCCAGGCCGGCCGCGTTCGTGTTGCCGTTGCCGGCTTTGCGGTCGCACTGGGGTCCGTCGTGGAACACGCCCGGCACGTCCCAAGCGCCGCCACACGAGGCGATGATCGGGTAACGCGTGAGGTCGGTGTACCCCTCACGGCCACCGTCGGAGCAGCCGGTGGGGTCAGCGGCGAGAGCCGACGACGACCACCCGAGAATCGGGATCACGAGTAGAGTCATAGAGACTCGTAGAGTCAGGTTTGCCATGTTCTTCCCCCTCGACCAGAGCAACGACCAGAGCACAATGGCGCAGGGTAACAGAAGTGGCGGCGGCCTCCAAAGCGGGGACAAGATAGTTTTGTACACGTGGCGCGATGCCCGGGTTCACCATTGAGAAGTGCTCCGAGCTGGGGTAGCAGAGCGATATGCAATCACAATCGCCCTCTGAACGCATCTCCCCCGCCCCGAAGGTCCTGGGGATCCTGTCCCTCGTCTTTGGCGGCATCGTCATCCTCATGAGCCTCATCGGGTTCACCATCGGAGGTGCCAGCAGCATGGGCGGCATGCCTGGGGCTGAAGCCGCGATGAACGAGTACCTCGCGGCCATCGAACCCGGGGCGAGCCTGTTGTTGACGGCCATGCTCGTGATGTCCGGGGCGCTCATCGTCATCGGCGTCGGCCAGCTCGGCTACAAGCGGTGGGCGCGCAAAGCGGCCATCACCTGGGGGATTGCAGGGCTCGTCGTGGTGGTCGGCACCGTGCTGCACCACTACCTTTCCGTGCTGCCTTCGTTTCATCTGCTGACGGCGGTGTTTGCGGACACCCCCGAGGTCGCGACGATGATGGAGGGCATGACGAGCTCGGCCGGCATCATCTCGGTCGTGATGTACGCGCCCTACCCCATCATCAACATCGTGTTGATGCGAAAGCCGCACGTCGTCGCCGCGATGGACAAGTAAGGCGGGGCGGCTTCGCCGAACACTTCTCCGGCAAATCGTCAGCGATCCCGAAGGGAACGATTACGGCCAGCGGTGGGCTTCTCAGCCTCGCGCCGCTCCACGACGGCGACGCGCAGGAGCCAGACGAGCCCGCCTACGAACGCGCCGAACCCAAGGGCGCTCATGACGCCCGACCCGACGAAGCCTGAGACCAGCAGGGTCGCCATGCCCAGGCAGAGCACGACGAACGGTACGACTCGCGACCGCGGGTAGCGGCTGCCGAGGCGCGGCGGCTTGGTTCGTGGACGGCGCGGCATGGCAAGCGAAGGCACTGGGGCAACGGGCGCGGGGGCCGCAGGCGTGCGGCGCTTTTCGGTCTTGGACCTGGCCAGCGGGCCGGCGCGTGCGCTTCGTAGACGCTCGGCAGCGGTCGCCGCGTCCCCAACGCGACGATCCAGAGCCGGGTGCGTGAGGTCGGCGATGAGCGGCCGCAGGCTGGCCGGCAGGGCCTCGATGCGCGCGATGTCGATGCGTCCACCCAGCCTGTCGAAGGGCAGAGCGTCCGGTGCGACACCCGCGGCGACGCAAGCGAACGTGACGCCGAGCGCATACAAGTCGCTCGCCGGCTCCGCCTGTCCAAGGACCTGCTCGGGCGGCATGAACCCGAACGTTCCGATCCCTGTCACCACGGTCGAGCTCTGAACCGCGGCTTTGACTGAGCCGAAGTCGACCAGGTGCAGGGAGTCGCCGTCGACGATGATGTTCTTGGGCGAGATGTCGCGATGCACGATCGGGGGCACACGCGTATGGAGCGCGGCGAGAATCTCGAGCGCTTGTCCGAGCCACAGTTCGAGTCGCTCCGCGGAGACGGATGCACCGCTGTCGATGTGCGCCTGCAGCGACTGGCCGGCGATGAGCTCCTGGACGAGCACGAGCCGCGTGCCGTCCGCCAGCGCGAAGTGATCGATGTAGCGCGGTGTTCCGACGTGCACGAAGCTCTCGAGCACGGCGGCTTCGCGCTCGAAGAGCTCGATGACCTTCCAATCAGCTGCGTTGGCGACCTCGAGCAGCTTGACGAGCTGAATCGCGTCGTCGCTGATGCGACGCGCCTTGAACGTGCGTGCGGTGCCACCGCGTCCTACAGGCTCGAGCAGGTGCCATGCGTCGCGCGGACCCTGAATCATTTCGAGCACTAAGGCATCACCGACCATTGCGTTCACTCTGGGGCCACGGACGCGGATGTGTCAAACGAAGCGCGGACGAGGGTCGACAGCCTCGGAACACGACCGCTCTGCGTGCTGTCCGTCCGCGAGTTCCGCTAACGCGCCCGGTGTGTTACGCGAAGCGCGGAGGTCACCAATGCGCCGTCACTTCTGGTTTGTGCTGCTCGTCGCCTGCGGTAGCGAGACCATATACGACAGGACCGACACGGATGCTTCCGATGCCGCCGATCTCGTCGACGAGGTCGAACCGGACGGCACCTCGGACACGAGCGACGTCTCGGACACTACCCTTCCGGATGGCGTGGTCCCCGATGTCGACACGGATGGCGATGGCCTCATGGACCGCGACGAGGCCACACGCGGCACCGACCCCGACAAGGTCGACACCGATGGCGACGGCTACTGGGACGGGTGGGAGGCCAGCCTGGGCACCGACGCGCTCGACCCGCTCTCGACGCCGCCGCTGCCGAGTCCCGTCGGCGTCCCCTACATCCTCGACCTCGTCGACCTCATCGAGCCCTCGCTGCTGCGGAGCTTTCTCGGCAGCGTGGTCGAACGCTGGCCACCCATCCTCGTCTTCATCGAAGGCGCCCCTTCGAGCGGCGAACCCGACCCCAACGCCCCGGACGCCCCTATCGCAACCACCGTCACCGGCGGCATCGCTTCACGACTCTCGCTCGGCCCCGACGACATCGCGGGCACGAGCGACGACGTCTACGCGCTCGAGCTCGGCTCGCTCGACCCCAAGAACGGCGCGTTCCAGGTGCGCCTCGTCGGCGAACGTGAAGGCGACACCCTGACGGCCACCGCCACCCAGGTCGAGATCGACCTCTCGGGCATCAGCGAAGCCGTGCGTGGGGTCCGGCTGCGGGTCGAAGGCGTCACCTTCGAGGCCCTCTTCATCGAGGACGAAGCCGTGCTCCAGCCCACCCGTCTCTCGGGTGTGCTCTCACGTGCCGGGGTCGAGAACATCCTCGAGAACGCCGAGCTGCCGCTGCCCATCGACGCCGACACCGCCATGCAGCTCCTCGACCCCGACGGCGACGGCATCATCCCGGTCGACATCGCCTTGAAGGGTCGCCTCGCAATCGCGGGCGGCTGGGACCTGAGCCCGGACCTCGAGCCGGTCGTCCGCGACGGCGGCGCGTGTTGTCCTTCGACGCTCGACGTGGGCGACCCGATCGACGGCGCCCTCACCGTCCGCGACCAGGGTGTCCAACCCTCCGAAGAAGCGCTCGCCCAGCGCATCATCGCGCATGCCCTGACCTACCCCGAGCGCCTCGACTTCATCGCCACACGCCGCGTCGTGAGCGGCGAGACACGTATCTACATCCACTCACCCCGCGGCCACGTCTACGTCGTGCGCGACCGCGTCACGACCGACGGCACCCCCACGACACGTTATCGCACCGTCCTCCTGCCTGACGCCCAGACACTCGAGGGCACCGCTATCGACAACGACGACCTGCGCAACCCGCTCGCCGACCAGGACCCGACTGCACTGTCGAACTACACGTCGTTCCTCACCCTCGGCGAGCCCTTTGCGCCCAACCTCGACTACGTCTCGCTCGGCTTCGCGGAAGGTGACCCGCGGCTCGTCCGCATCCCGGCCGGCGCCCACCCCTACCCCTTCGGCTACGAGCGCCTCTGCGCCATCTTCGACGACCCGCGCGCTGGTGACCTCATCGTGCAACCCCTCTCTTATGCAGGCTCACGCGGCGACCACGGCCACCTCTCGGCGCTCCAGTCCCGCTCACCACTTATTGTCTCGGGCCGCGGTGTCCTCACGGCCACGACCGACCCGGCCTTCTCGAGCGAGTGTGTCGGCGCCTGCACAGAGGCCTCGACCCGCTTCCTCTTCCACGACACGCCGGCCAGGGTCGTCGACATTGCGCCAACCCTCATGAAGGCACTCGGTGCCCCGACCCGCACCGGCGTCGGCCCTCACGGCCACCTCGCCAACGACGTCTATCTGGCATGGCAGGACGGCCACCCGCTCCCTATTCTCGACGGCCTCGAAGGCGCTACCGCGACCCGCGCGCTCATCGTCATCAACGACGGCCTCACCTCGATGGAGCTCCTGCATCAGGCGCTCGACCCGGGCACCGATCTGGACGCTTATCGCGAGCTCATGAGCCGCGGCGTGACCCTGCGGCACGGCGCCATCACCAACTTCCCGTCGAACACCTATCCGAGCCACAATACCGTCGGCTCGGGCGCGTGGAGCGGCCACCACGGCATCGTCGACAACGGCTTCTACGAGCGCGAGGTTCTCTCGATTTTCGAGCCAATCTCCGACCTCTTCGGCACCGAGAGATACTTTGGCTCGGCCCACCCGAACCTGCCCGTCGAGACCCTGCACGAGGCCGTCACGCGCGCCTTTGGCGGGGTCTGGCACAAGACCACCAACCCGGGTGGTGTGCTCACCGCGAGCCTCAACGACCCCTCGACCCGCGGCGCCGCGCTGGCCACCCTCGAGCGCCGCATCCCGACCGACTACGAGGTCCCCGATCCAGCGACCTCGCTCACCCTCGGGAACACCCCCTGGCCCTACCCCGAGGCCGGCCTCTCGGACGCAGCCGGGCTCCTCGACAACTCGACCTTGACGGCCGCCTGGGCGCTCTACATCGACAACCCCGCGCGTGGCATCCCGGCCCCGCGGTACGCCATCATCAACCTCGCGGCGACCGATGGCGCAGGCCACACGGCCGGCCCACACGGCGACCTCGAGCGCCACGAGGTCCTACCCGCGACCAACCGTCGTCTGCGGATCCTCATCGAGATCCTGAAAGCCGCCGGGGTCTACGACGACATGATCATCGCCCTCACCGCCGACCACGGTATGGAGCTCAAAGACCCGGCCGCGCGCGGCGACGTCCTGCAGGGCCTGCCCGGCGACATCGGCGTCGCGCGTGACCACTTCTTTGTCTACCTGAAGCAGCTCGCGCTGAGCTCGGCCTCGAATGCCGACACCCACACCTTCACCGTGACCGACCCCGACAACGGGTCGCCGGTCGGCAACGCCACCGTTGCGCTGCGCGACGGTGAGACGGTGCTGGCCAGCGGTGCGACCGATGCCACCGGCACGGTGGTCCTGAGCGCGACTTTCACGGCGACCACGACCGTGACGACCTCGAAGACCGGCTACTCGACCGAGGTTCACCCCTCGCAGCGTTGACCCGAGGCAGACGTCGGAGACGTCGGAGGCGAGCTTCAGCGCAGACCGGCGTTGAAGCCACGCGCGACGAGCCCCTTGGATAGCAGGCCGGTCTTGAAGAGGAAGCCCAGCGCCTTCGGGCCGAGCTTCGTGCTCACGCGACGGAAGATGTCGGCGGCGGCGAACTCGGCGAAGAAGCGGCGATGCCAGCGGCGCTCGAAGTCACGGGTGCCCGAAAACCCTTTGTCGGCGATGGCTTCGGCGAGCATCCTGGCGGCGACGAGCTGGGCTCCGATGCCCGACCCATGGGCCGCGTAGACCTGGCCGGCGGCGTCACCGATGCGGACGACGGCGTGGTCGTCGCGGATGAAGGCGAGGCGCCGACGTGGGGCGTGTAGTGGGATCGGGGCCTGCCCACCGAAGAGCATGGGCCCTACCCAGCGAAGGTCTGCGACGTAGCCATTACGAAGCGCGATGCCGCTCGGGTGACCCAGGGCAGGCAGGCTGCCCGTCAGGATCGATAGCTCGAGGGTCGAGTTTTCGGGCGTGGACTCATCGGGGAGGCCTTCTTCGAGCCGTATCGAAACAATGGAGTAGCCGCCGGCCACCGAGGTGAAGCAGACGGTGTCGCCAGGGCGCGCGCCGAGGCTCTCGAAGTGGGCGATGGCGGCCTGCCGATCGAGCACCCGATAGACACCCTGGGCGGCCGCGCATATGTCGGCGGGGCGCGGCTTCTCTGGGCGAAAGAAGCCGCCGAGCCCGGTGGCGTCGACGATGACGCGGGCGCGCTCTTCGCCGCCTGGGACCTTCACGGCGTTGCCGTCGAGCGCGAGCACCCGGGTCTGGTCGCGGAGCGTCGCGCCGGCGGTGACGGCCTCGCGGCGGAGGCGGGCGTTGAGGTGGCGCATGTCGACCTCGAGGACACCCGTGTCGTCGAAGACGAGGCGCTCGGGACCATGGCCCGCGACGAGGTGGAACTGGTGTGGGTGTGGGTCGGTGGTCCCGTCGACCAAGGTCACCGGGCGGATGGCGCGGCGCTCGGGAGGCTCGGGTCGGGCGACGCCGGCTTCGTCGAACTGGCGCCCATGCACTCCGTTGACCCAACCGGCGCCGGCGTCGTCGAGGCGGCCCTTCTCGAGGAGCAGCGTCGAGAGGCCGGCGACTGCGCAGGCGCGTGCCGTGGCCGAGCCGGCCGACCCACCGCCGATGACGATGACGTCCCAGTCACGGCTCATGCGGAGTCCTTCTTGAGGTAGCGCATCAGCTCTTCTGGGGAGACGCGCATCGGGCGAGCGTCCTGCTCGTGGCGCAGGGCCTGCACCTCGGCCAGGATGCTGAGGGCGACGGCCTCGGGTGAGCGGCCGCCGAGCGCCAGACCGATAGGCGCGTAGAAACGTGGCAAGAGCGCCTCGAGGTCGAATTTGGCGACGTCGGCGTCTGGCTCTGCGAAGCGAGCGACGAGCTCTTTGATGATGCGGATGGCTTTACGCCTGCTGGCGACGACGCCGATGTAGCGCGCCTTCGTCCGACTCGCGGCGAGGATCGACTCGGTGTCGTTCTCGCGGGTGCCGACGATGACAAACGTGCGGTCATCGAGGCCGAGCGATTCGAGGACGTGTTCGGGGCGGGCCACTATGAGGTCGCCGAGGTCGCCCGGCGAACCCGAGGTGCCCTGAGAGACGGAGGTGAACATCGGGAAGTTGTCGAGGTTGGCCCACTCGGGCCGGTCGTCGATGACGGTGAGGCGCCAACCCAGGCCCTGGGCCAGCCTGGCGAGTGCGAGGTTGATGTGGCCAGCACCGCACAGCACGAGGCGCGCGGCCGGGAGGTGGACGTCGATGAACAGGTCGGCCTGGCCACCACACATCATTCCAATACCACCGGCCTCGAGCTCGGTGAGCTTCGCCGACACGAGTCGTGAGCGCTGCTCGGCCATGGCGATGGCGGCGAGCTTCAGCGCTTCGAATTCGATTCGTCCGCCGCCGACGGTGCCGGCGACCAGGGTCGCGACGGCGGGGTGGTCGTCGCCGTCGGGCTGAGCTGATGGGGCGGAGGACGGTGGCGTGACGAGCATACGCGCGCCGAGCTCGTTGGGGATGGAGCCGTTCACGCGGACGATCTGGACCGTTGCACAGAGGTGGCCCGCATCGACCAGGGCGAGTTGTCTTCGGAGGAGATCGGCGTCGGACGACATGGCAAGCCGCGATAGCACAGGGCAGGTGCCAGGCCAATCCCGACAACCCTTGGAGGCGCGAGGCAACGCGTGTAGTGTCGCGGGGTCAAAGGAGCCGTCATGTCGCGACCCGGGTTCGTATCTGAAGTGGTGTTGGTAGCGGCGCTCGTAATGATGGGACTCGCCGCGTGTGACCCGACCATTGCGCCCGGCAAGGCCGACCCTGGCACCGTCGGCGCCCCGTGTGAGGCCATCGAGTCGTGCACGGAGGTCGACGATCCCGAGTGCCTGAAGATCGGGAGTGCCGGTTATTGCTCGACGAACTGCAGCACACTCGGCCAGTTCGCGTGCCCGGGTGGCTCGGTGTGTGAGCCGCTCGGTGACCAGGCCAACTTCTGCCTCGATGGCTGCTGCAGCAACGACGACTGTCGCGACGGGTTCCGCTGTGCGAGCCGCCCGAGCCTGGCCGTCTATGTCGACCTCGGTGTGTGCCCCGAGCCCGGCGTGTGTCTCGCGAAGTGCACCTCGGATGCGAGCTGCGAGGTGGGCTATCGGTGCGACTCGGGTGGCAGCTGCGTGCCCAAAAAGGGCATCGACAAGGGCGTCGGCGCGACGTGTGCGACGGGCGACGACTGCAACTCGGGGTCATGCCTCGACAGCTTCCCGGGCGGCTACTGCACGAGCGCATGCGGCACCCAGTTCCAGACGTGTGAGCCGGGTAGCGAGTGTTATTCGTTTGGCGACGGTGGGTCGAGCTGCCTTGTGCTGTGCCAGGGCAACGAGGAGTGCCGGCAGGGATATCGCTGCGAGGAGGTCGCTTCGGGCGACAGCGGGTCACGAGGCTACTGTGTGCCCAAGTGTGAGACCGCGGGCTGCCCCGAAGGGCAGAGCTGCAACCCGACGAGCGGCAGCTGCGTCGATGGTGCCGCAACTCCCGGACCGCTCGGGGCCTTCTGCGGCGGCGACGCCGAGTGTGTGTCGGGACAGTGCGACGAGACCCAGGTGAACGGCTACTGCACCGGACCCTGCGAGGGATGCAGCGGCGTGTGTGTCGGGGCGGCTTGTCGGGCCGCGTGTGGCGCGGAGGGCGATTGCCGGTTTGGCTACATCTGCGAAGGCGGGGCCTGCCTCGAGGCGTGCCGCGGCGACGGTGACTGCGCGGGCGAGAAGGTGTGTGACACGGGCAGCGGGCGTTGCCGCGACAAGGCCGTCGGGGTCGAGGTGCGCGACTTCCTCGAGCGCACGCTCAGCGTGACCGAGGACGGCAGCGAGCTCGTGAGCTTCACGGTCCCCGACAACGCTATCTCGGCGGTCGTCCACGCCGACGACGGGCGGTCGGAGCTCATCGCCCTGTGGCAGGTCTTTGCGCCGGGTGACACCCTCGTGTTCGACATCTCGGACCCGGTCAACTCACGCTTCGGCATCCTGCCGACGGCCTCGAACTTCACCGCACTTCTGCCGCCCGGCCCGGTTTTCAACTTTATTCCTGGCACTTACAAAGTGAGCCTGTTGCGCGAGAGCGGGTCCGCACAGACGAGTCTCAGGGTGTTCGGCAAGGTCAGCGCGGGCTTCCCCGAGCGGCAGACCCTCGACATGGTCTTCACCTTCGTCGGCTCGCCCGAAGGCCTCAGCGCCTCGAGCGCGCAGTCGGATGGCGCGTTCCAGCAGGGCGTGACGGTCTTCAGGAACCTCTACGCGCTGCTCGGCATCGACCTCGCGCCGATCGTCTACGAAGACCTCGGCGGGGCTGACGCGTCTGCCCTGCGAGTCATCGACACGGTCGACGGGGCCAACAACGAGCTCGGGCAGCTCTTCTCGAAGAGCCGTGCCGCAGGCCAGGGCATCAACTTCTTCTTCGTGCAGGAGATCCTGGGCGGCGACGCGGGCTTCATCATCCTCGGCATCGCGGGTGGGATCCCGGGACCACCGGCCATCATGGGGACTCCGCACAGCGGGGTCGCGCTCACGATGGCAGGCTTCCGTGACCAGCCGACGGTCTTTGGCCAGACGATGGCGCACGAAGGCGGCCACTACCTCGGGCTCTTCCACACCACCGAGAGCGGCGGCAACTCGCATGACCCGCTGCCCGACACCGCCCAGTGCCCGGCGTCGAACGATCGCAACTTCGACGGTTATGTGACCGGCGAGGAGTGCGGCGGGAAGGGGTCCGACAACTTCATGTTCTGGCTTGCAGGCGAGGGCGCCAACAAGGTCTCGACCGAGCAGGGCCGAGTCCTTCGCAGGAACCCCGCCACCCGCTGATCGCGCTACGCATTCTTTGGGGCCGCTCATCTCGCCCCCTCCACTTCGAGGCAGAGACACCATGATTCGATTCAACCCTCGCCCTTATGCGCTGGCCGCGGCGCTCTCAGTGGCACCGCTCTCGGCTTGTTGTTCGGCGGGGCGCGCGCAGGAGCCGACGCGCGACGGCGCTGCGTCCAACGGTGACGGCGATGGCGCCACGGCGAGTGAGCTCGAAGCGCGGGTGAGGGCGCTCCTGTCGGGCTACGAGCATGTGCCCACAGCCGAAGACTGGGCACGCATCGGGCCGGCCGATGAAGTGGCTCGGATTCTCATGGCCCTCGTCGACGAGCCGAATGCCAAGACGGTCTTCGCGGCGCGGGCGACCTCGAGCCTGGCGCTCTTTCCGCGGGCCGAGGTCGGGCGTTTCCTGCAACGGCGGGTCGGCGACGAGGGGCTGGCGGCGACGCTGCGCGGCAAGGCTGGGATAGCTCTAGCGGCGGCGTTCCAGGACGAGTTTGCCGATGACGTTGCGGTCCTGTTTGCGAGCCCCGACGAGGGGCTGCGCGAGGACGGGATCCGGGCCTTCCGGTTGATGGTGTCGCCCGCGGCGGAGAGCTTCATGGCGGCTCGCGCCGAGGTCGAGCCGAGTGCGAGGCTCAAGGCCGAGATGGTCGACACGAAGGGACGCATCTCGACGCGTCGGGCGGACGCCCAGCAGAAGGGGGCGCTGCCCGACACGTTGACGAAGCGGCCCGCGGTGAAGGACCCGGGGCCGGTTCGACGCTGAACGATATCGCTCGATTTTCGAGGTTTCAGAGCAGGTGGAGCCCGCCGCCGATGGAAGCCGCGAAGAAGAAGCCGGACTCACCCGGCAGGTAGCCGATCTCCAGGCGGCCTGAGAGGCCCGCGGTGGGGCCAAAGATCGACTCGGCCCAGAGGCGACCACCGAAGCGGTTCGACGCCTCGGACGGGTCGGTCCCGAAGGTCTGCACGACGTCGAAGAGGAAGTCGAGACCACCGTTGAGCCAGCGGTAGTTGAAGAAGCCGGTCTCGTAGCCTTCGATCTTCACGTTGTAGCCGGCGGAGTTGAGCGTCGAGAGGCCGGCGTAGAGGGTGAGGTGACGGGCGCGGGTGTAGACCTCGTCTTCGCCGGTATCCACCTCGGCGCGCATGTCGCGATAGATGACGCCGCCGCCGAGCCCGATGCTGTTCTTGTTCGGAACCGGGATCTTCACCGACTTGGTGTGGATCATGTCGCCGACACGCTCGCTCTCGACCGTGATGCTCTCGTATTCGATCTCGAGCTTGGAGCTGTGGAACGATACGCCGCCTTCGAGGCGAACGGGGCCTTTGGCGCTGCCGACGGCGCCGAGAAAGGGCATGGTCATGTGCCCGCGGACGAACATGTGGTCGCCGAGCTCGAAGAGGCCTTGCATCGAGGTGATGAGAGCATCGTAGGCGCCGCTCAGCTCCCATCCGACGATGTTGAGCGAGAGGTGGAGGCGACCGTAGTCGACCTTGATGTCCGTCATCTCGATGGCGACCTTTTCGCCGGTCTCGGTCTCGGCAGAGGCCGGCGAGGCGAAGGCGCTGGCGAGCAATAGGGCGGACAGGGTCGCAGAGAGGGTCGGGCGCATGGACTGTTGCTCCTTGGGTGGTTGCAGGCGTCCGCGACTACGGACCCGGACCCAGGAGACACGTGTTGGCGTCAGGATTGAAGCGTTCCTGAGCAGGTTGGCTCATTATGAAAACGCCTGCTCAGCCAAGCGATCAGGACCTGAGTATGGGTACTCAGGTGAGCAGAGAAGGCAGCGGGCGACGGGCTCCTGGTAATCGGTCTCGATGCGTTTCAACCCATCTGGGTGCCGAAACGCATCGAGACGTCTGGGAACTGGGGCCGCAGACATGTCGGGCGATAATCTTGATACTCGAGATAATCAGCAGCCGCACCCGTAGTTCGTGAGGTCGGGGATGTAGAGGGTATCGAGCGACTCGTAGGCCTCGAAGTCGTCGGCGGCCAGCGGCTTGCTGGGCGTGACCGACCAACGAACGGTGCGCTTCATGTGGGCGTCGGAGAAGAGAGCCTCGGGGTGGCCATCCTTCTCGAGGTCGATATAGGCCGTCGGGACGTCGCCCGAGGCGGCGCCGGTGACGAAGTCCAGCCGCGTGCCGGTGAGGCGGAAGACGGCGAGCCCGCTCTGGCCGGGGCTGCCGCAGCCGTCCATCGTGTCGGCGACGACTGCGACCAGGACATCGCCGTTGTCACCGACGAAGCGCCGGACCTCGGGGCGACGGTCGTAGAGGATGTCCCAGCGAGCGGCTGGAGCGGGGTAGTCGGTGCTGAACTGGTCGAGGTAACGTTTCTGGATGGTGGTGTAGACCGACGTCTTGCGGAAGGCGGCGATGGCGCGTTGGGTGAGCGACCGGTCGGGGGCGTCGGCCTCGCGATAGAGGGTGGGCGACGGGGCGTCGACGGGAGTGGCCCAGAGCCCGCCATCGCAGGAGCCGAACAGCGGAACGAGCTGGCCCTTGAGCAGGACGACGCCGTTGTCGAAGACCTCGGCCGGGGTGTAGGCGAGGGGCGTTGGGTCGAGCGGGTTGCCCTCCTCGTCCCAGTTGGACTCCGGGATGTGGGTCAGGTGCGCCTCGAGCGAGAGGGACGAGACCGTGGCTACACAGACCTCGCGCTGGTCATCGAAGACGCGGACGGTCTGGCCGAGGACCAGACGATGAGCCAGCGGGACGGCGTCGAGCGCGAGGTCACGAGTGGCGCCAAAGCGGTCGGCCCCGAGCTGCAGCGCGACCGGGGGACCGTGGCGAGGGTCGACCTGGTGTGGTTCGGTGGGGTTCGAGTCGGAGTGTTCGAGGACGAGGGCGCCGTCGTGGACAAACCAGCGTGAGTTGGACGGGAGGCCGAGCTCGGAGGCGAGCGCGGCGCGTGTCGAGGCGAGGGCCGAGGCAATGGCGATGTCGGCGTTGGCGACCAGCGTCGAGACGGCGTCGGTGCTGAGCGCCGGGGCCGGTGCGGGCAGGTCGCGACCTTCGAAGTGGGCGACGATGGGACCCGACTCCGGGGCGCGTGAGCTGGGCCGGGAGATGTCGAGGGAGGGCCCGATAGACTGGGTCGAGCCGGCCGAGGACAGCGGGCCAGACGTCGTATCGGCCGAACCAACGGTCGTGTCGATGAGGGCGTCGTCGCAGGCGGACGAGAGCAACAAGGTGGGGACGGCAAGGGCTAGGACGGACTTACGAGACGAGTGCCACGACATGAGAACCTCCGGGTTGAGTCGGAGGGTGACTGAGCAAGGCGTATGCCAGGCGACGACGGGGCCTGTGGGCTTGGGGCGGCGTGTGGTCGGCTCTGCGCTTGTGGCAAGGCGGACACGCCCGGTGTGGCCAGCTTGCCTCGGGGGTGTGCGCCGACGGCGGCTCAGCCGGGTGACGTCTGGGTTGGGTACGATGTGCTCAGGACCGCTTGGACGGCTTCCGCAAGAGCCACGTCGGAGAAAGGCTTCGCGAGGAAACGGAGATTGGGTGTGACCGGGCCGTCGGCCGGGTCGGAGTGGCCGCTCACGATGACGGTCGGCAGGAGCAGCCCCAGGCGCTCCAGCTCGGCGAGGAGCTCTTTGCCGGTGAGGCCGGGCATCGCCTCGTCGGTGACGAGCAGGTCGAAGCGCTCGGCCTGCAGGCGGCAGAGGGCCTCGGCCCCGTCGTCGACGGCCACCACCTCGTGGCCAAGGCGCTGCAGCATGCGGCGCGTGGTCGAGCGGACCAGCGCGTGGTCGTCGGCGAGCAGCACTCGCGACTTCGGGATGGACTTCACCTGCACGCGGCGGGCGGTCTGGGTCGGCGGAGGGGCGTTGGGGCCCTCGGGGAAGGTGACGGCGAAGGTCGTCCCGCGGCCAGGCGCGCTGTCGACCTCGATGGTGGCGGCGTGCCGCAGGACGATGTCGCGGACGGTCGCGAGCCCCAGCCCGGTGCCGCCGAGCTTGGTCGTGAAGAAGGGCTCGAAGACCCGGGCGCGTGTGGCCGGGTCCATTCCAAAGCCGGTGTCGGTCACACGAAGCACCAGGCCACCCGCGTCGAACGGGGCGACCTCGACCGTGATAGTGCCGCCCCCGGGCATGGCGTCGCGCGCGTTGACGACGAGATTCATGAGCAGTTGCTCTATGTTGCCGCGATCGGCGACGATGGCCAGGCTGCGGCGCGGGCGTTCATAGACGAGCTGGATTTCATCTCCGAGGAGGCGGCCGACCATCGGCAGGAACTCGGCGACGATGCGCCCGAGGTCTACGGTCTCGAGCACCGGGTTCTGGCGACGCGCGAAGGTCATGAGCTGGCGCGTCAGGAGTGAAGCGCGTTGGCAGGCCCCGTCGAAGTCGTCGAGGGCGTGGTTGGTTGGGAGGTCGTCGGGGTGCCGGTCGCGCAGCTCACTCGAGACGCCGACCATGGCCATGAGGAGGTTATTGAAGTCGTGGGCCACGCCGCTGGCGAAGCGGCCGACGAGCTCCATCTTCTGGGCGTGTTCGGCGCGTGTCTGGGCCAGGTCGCGCTCCATGGCGCCACCGATGAGGCCAGCCGCTGTCTCGATGAACTGCTCGGCGGCGCGTGGGAGGGGTTCGGAGGTGGGAAGGGCCACGGTGAGTACGCCGAGCACACGCGCGCGGCCTCGAACGGCGACGCCGAGGATGGTGGACTGGGCGGCGGGTTCCAGGCGGCGGGCAAGGGTGTCGAGCGCGTCGCCCGGGGCGGCCGGGACGATGACGAGTGGGCCGTTCTCGTCGGCGCGAAGGACGGAGAGGAGGCCGGGGTCGAGGCGAAGGTCGTGGTCGGTGTCGGCCCCGAGCGGGTGCAGCGAGCCGTCGTCGAGGGCCTGGATGACGTGGACGGAGTCGGCCTGGAGGGCGACTTTGATGAGGGTGCGAGCCTCGGCGGCGAAGGTGCGGGCGTCGCGAGATTGGAGCGCGCTCTCGGCGAGAGCGGCGAGGGTGCCACCGAACCGGGCACGCAGGTGATTGTCGCGCTGGGTGGTCTTGAGGTGGTCGATGGCGGACGCGGTGCGGCCGAGCGATGCGTCGAGGCTGGCAACCGACATGGTGTGGAGGAGGGCTGCGAGAACGAGGGTAACGACGATGGCGACCCACGCATTGACGGGGCTGACGACCGAGAGGCTGCGCGGAAAGAGGTCCTCGAGCTCGAGGATGAGAAGGATGCCCAGCGTCGAGACACACAGGAGGACCATGATGTAGGCGGCGCGGCGACCGATGAGTGTGCCGGCGAGCATCACCGTGATGATGTAGGCGACGGAGTTGTTGGCCATGAGGCCGCCAAAGAGGACCACTGTCGCGGTGACGACGGTGTAGAGCCAGAGCGTCACGATCCAGGCGGCGAGGTGGGGGCGGCCTCGGCGCACGAGCCCCATACAACCAACGAAGATGGAGACGGTGGGACCGTAGACTGCCAGCGAGACGATGGCTTCGTTGGAGGGGGTCGCGGCCGAGAGGATGGCGGCGACGACCCCGATGAGAACGAGGAAACGCAGCGTGACATCGGTCATACGCGCCTGATGGGACGCACGGTCGAGGTTGCTGGCGGCGGACGGGTCGAACCAGCGCCGCAGAGCGGATCTCAAGGTCGGACGGTCGGATCTGCGCGCCGCGATCATGACTTCAAGTCGCGTTTCTGCCTGGCCGCCTTCACCGTGAGAACCTCCCGCTGGCCACCATAACCGGGCACAAACACGGCGACAAGCGGCCGGGGTGGCGAGTCCGACACGGTGCAAAATAGCACGGCGAAGTCGGACGAAGGTTGGCGACTGACGTCAACGAGGGCGGTTCGACTCCCACCAGGCGATGGTCTCGGCGAGCCCTTGCTCGAAGCCGATATCCGCTTTGAATCCGAAGGATTCGAAGGCGCGACTGGTGTCGAGGCAGCGGCGTGGCTGGCCGTTGGGCTGGTCGGGATTCCAGCGCAGGGCACCTTCGAAGCCGGTCAGGCGGGCAATGGTCTCGGCGAGGTTACGAATCGTGATTTCGGTGCCAGTGCCGAGGTTGACCGGCTCGGACGAATCGTAGCGTTCGAGCGCGAGCGCGATGCCACGGGCTGCGTCGCGGGCGTGGAGGAACTCGCGCGACGGGCTGCCGTCGCCCCAGACCTCGACCTCGCGGGCGTTGGCGAGGCGGGCGTCGACCATCTTCTTGATGAGCGCCGGGATGACGTGTGAGGTCGAGGGGTCGAAGTCGTCGCGGGGGCCGTAGAGGTTGACCGGCAACAGATAGATGGCGTCGAGGCCGTACTCCTGGCGGTAGGCCTGGCCCATGACCAGCAGCGCTTTCTTGGCGATGCCGTAGGGGGCGTTGGTCTCTTCCGGGTAGCCGTTCCAGAGGTCGTCTTCGCGGAAGGGGACGGGTGTGAACTTCGGGTAGGCGCAGATGGTGCCGACCGTGGCGACCTTCCTGGTGCCGTGCACGCGGGCGGCCTCGATGAGCTCTACACCCATGACAAGGTTCTCGTAGAAGAAGCGACCGGGGTGGCGGCGGTTGGCGCCGATCCCGCCGACCACGGCGGCGAGGTGGACGATGGCGTCGGGGCGGTGAGCCGCGAGGTAGGCGTGGATCTGGTGACGGTCGAGGAGGTCGAGCTCGCGGTGTGATGGGGTCAAGAGCTCCGTTGCGCCGCGCTCGGTGAGGGCTTCGGTGACGAAGCTGCCTAGGAAGCCATGGGCGCCGGTCACGAGGATGCGGCGGCCGGGGAGTGTGAAGGGCGCGGTCATGCGGGACCCTTGTTCGGGTTGGTCGGGGAGGCTGCAGAGGCCGCTGGAGCGGCTCGGGAGCGGAGCTCGCGGTGGGCCTCTTCGAGGTCGTTGTCGACCATGAGCTGCACGAGCTCTTCGAGGGTCGTCTTGGATTGCCAACCGAGGTCACGCTTGGCCTTCGACGCGTCGCCGAGCAGGAGGTCGACCTCGGCCGGGCGGAAGTAGGCGGGGTCGATGGCGACGAGTGTGCGGCCGTCGGGGCCGAGGCCGCGTTCGTCGAGGCCCTCGCCGGTCCAGGTGAGCGGGAGGCCGACGCGGGCGAAGGCGTGGGAAGCGAAGTCGCGCACGGTGTGGGTCTGGCCGGTGGCGATGACGAAGTCCTCGGGCGTGTCGCGCTGCAGCATCATCCACATGGCTTCGACGTATTCGGGGGCAAAGCCCCAGTCGCGCTTGGCGTCGAGGTTGCCGAGATAGAGGCACTGGTCGAGACCGACCGCGATGCGCGCGGCGCTGCGGGTGATCTTGCGGGTGACGAAGGTTTTGCCGCGACGTGGGGACTCGTGGTTGAAGAGGATGCCGTTGACCGCGAAGAGATTGTAGGCCTCGCGGTAGTTGACGACGGACCAGTAGGCGAAGAGCTTGGCGACGGCGTACGGCGAGCGCGGATGGAATGGGGTCGTTTCGGACTGCGGCGTCTCGTGGACCTTGCCGTAGAGCTCGGAGCTGGAGGCCTGGTAGTAGCGGACGCGGGGGCCGTGCTCGCGGATGGCGTCGAGCAGCCGGAGCGCGCCGAGGGCATCGACGTCGGCGGTGTACTCGGGGACCTCGAAGGAAACCATGACGTGGCTCTGGGCGCCGAGGTTGTAGACTTCGGATGGGGCGATTTTCTCGATGAGGCGCGAGAGGTTGGAGCTGTCAGTGAGGTCGCCGTAATGGAGGAAGAGGCGGCGATCGGCGGCGTGGCGATCCTGGTAGATGTGGTCGATACGCTCGGTGTTGAAGGAGCTCGAGCGACGGATGAGACCGTGGACCTCGTAGCCCTTGCTCAGGAGGAGCTCGGCGAGGTAGGAGCCGTCCTGACCCGTGATCCCCGTGAGCAATGCGACCTTGCGACCATCCGACACGTGAGCCTCCGAGCAGTCCTGCGCGCGTGCGACCTGAAGCTGCAGGTGGTGGCGCGGACCGGACGGGGATAACCCCGAAGCGGCTGTCGCGACAAGCCCTATGGGTGGTCTTCATGGGGTTGATGGGGGTCTTTGGGGCCGCCTGCGGGGAGCGGTCGGCGAGTGACGAGAGGTCGTCTGGCGACGCGGCTGTGCGGCCGCGGATCGTGTCGCTCGCGCCGGCGTTGACGGCGATTGTGGTGGAGCTCGGGGCGAAGGACCACCTGGTCGGGGTCACGTCGTGGTGCGACGTGCCGGGCGTGGCCGTGGTCGGCGACATGAAGCCGCGGCCCGAGGCCGTGCTGGCGGCCGAGCCGGACCTGGTGGTGATGGCGCAGTATGGGTCGCAGGCGCCGGACCTGGCGCCGCTGTCGGCGCTCGGGCTCGAGACGTTGTCGTTGCCGTTGGTCACGCTCGACGACATGCGGCACGCGACAACGAAGCTCGGCGAGCTGACCGGAACGGATGGAGGGGCGGTGGTGCGGCGCTTCGATGAGGCGCTGGCCGCGGGCAAGGCGAAAGGGCGACGGGGAGTGCGGTTCTTGTTGGTGTACGGGCTCGAGCCGGGCTTCGTCATCACGACCGGCGGCGGGGACCATATCAGCGAGCTGCTGGGTGAACTGGGGGGTGTCAACGCGGTGACCGGCGGGGTCACGGCGAGGCTTGGTCTCGAGCGTGTATTGGAGCTCAACCCCGATGTGATCCTGCATGCGGCCCCATCGGCGACTTTCCCCGACTCGAAGGCGGCGTTGGCTCATTGGGCGACCTGGCCGGGTCTCTCGGCGGTGGCCGAGCGGCGCGTTTTTGTCTTTCCACGAGACACGTTGGCGCGTAACGGACCGCAGCTCGCGGGCGACATCGCGGAGCTCGTGCGGATGCTCGACGCGGCGCCATGAGGGGAGCGACCTGGGTCGTTGTCGGGGTCGCGTTGATGGTCGTGCTGGCGGCCGTCGGGCTCGCCGTGTGGCTCGGAATGCCGCGGGTGTCATTGAGTGTGGCGCTGAGTGACGCGACGAGCTGGCAGCATCGGGCGCTGTTCGACCTGCAGCTGCCGCGTGTGCTGCAGGGCCTGTGTGTCGGGGCGACCCTGTCGTTGGCGGGGGCGGCGCTGCAGGGGTTGTTGCGTAATCCGCTGGCCGACCCGTATGTGCTCGGGGTGTCCGGTGGGGCGGCTTTGGGGGCGTCGGCGACGACGCTCGTGTGGGGCGGGTTGGGCGTCGGATTGCCGTTGGTCGCTGGGCCCCTCGGGGGGTTCCTCGGGGCGGTCGTGGCGCTGGTGATCGTCTTGACCCTGGGGGCTGAGCGGGGGCGACCGTCGCCGCTGCGGATGCTGCTCGTCGGGGTCGTCGTCAATGCGCTGGCAGGTGCCATGCTGATGGTGTTGTCGGCCATTGGCGATGCGGCGACCGTGCAGCGTGCGCTGGTCCGCTTGATGGGGACTCTCGGGGCGGACCCGTCGCAGCCGGGGCTCTTGTGGGTCGTCGTTGGGGCGCTGGTCGTGGCGTTGGCGGCGGTGGTGCCGTCGCTGCGCGAGTTGGATCTGCTGGCGTTGGGCGACGATGGCGCCAAGAGTGTGGGGCTCGATCCCGAACGACTGCGGCGGCGGCTGCTCGTGATGTTGTCGTTGCCGGTCGGGGCGGTCGTCGCGGTGACGGGCATGATCGGATTCGTCGGGCTCGTCGTGCCCCATGCGGTCCGGCTCGTGGTGGGGCCGTCCCATCGCCGGCTCGTGCCGCTCTCGGCAGCGGTCGGTGCCGCCTTCACGGTGCTCGCGGATGCGTTGGTGTCGGCACTCGCAGAGCCGCTCGGGACGGAGCTGCCGGTCGGTGTGGTGACAGCACTCGTCGGTGGCCCGGTCTTCCTCGTGTTGTTGCGGGTGCGCCTCACGGGGAAGGAGGCGCGATGACGGATGCGGCTCGAACCGGTGAAACGAGGGGGCTTGTCGGACGGGGGCTCGGGTTCGCGTATGGCGCGAGAGACGTCTTTGGCGGCGTCGACTTCGCCGCGCGCCCTGGCGAGGTGGTCTGCCTCATCGGTCCCAACGGGGAGGGCAAGACGACACTCTTGCGTGTGTTGTCGGGGCTGGAGCGAGCAGGAGCCGGGACGGTCGAGCTCGATGGCGTGACGTTGAGTGGGCTGTCGCCCCGGGAGCGGGCGCGGCGTGTCGGGGTGTTGCTCGAGGCACCCGACACGACGTTCGGTTTCACTGTGCGTGAGCTGGTCGTGATGGGGCGTTATCCCCACGTCGGGAGGCGCACCTTCGAAAGCGAGGCGGACCGTGAGGCGACCCGGCTTGCACTTGCGTCGCTCGACCTGGAAGCGCTCGCCGAGAGCCCCGTCTTTGCCCTGTCTGCCGGCCAGCGTCAGCGGGTCGGAATCGCACGCCTGGTCTGCCAGGATCCCCAGGTCCTTCTCTTCGATGAGCCCACGAGCAACCTGGACCCGGCGCATGTCGAGCGTTTCGTGTCGCTATGCGAAGGCCTCGCGAGGCAAAACAAAGCGGTCGTGTGTGTCGTGCATGATCTCGACCTCGCCGCGCGCCTCGGCGACCGCGTCGTCATCCTGGCGGACGGTGTCATCGCCGCCGAGGGCAGTCCCGATGAGGTCCTGACCCCGACCAACATCCATCGGTTCTGGGGTGTCGAGACCCTTCGTGTGGACGCCATCACCGGGCGACCGTCGCTCATCGTCTCGGCGACACGCTCACGGTAGGGGACCGAGCGGCTCGGACAACAGCTCGACGCTGCCCGAGCACTCCCCGGGGTCGGCCGAGAAACACCCTGTCGACAGGGTCGCGCGCACCCTCGTCCAGAGGCCCGTCGCAACGGTCGGCGCGGGGCGAGCCAACGGGCTCACATAGGGCGGCACCTCTGCCGCGGTACAGGCGGATTCCTGCGGTCCAGCGGTCCATGGGCCGTCCGCTGCCGGAGCCGACTCGATGAGGAATCCCGGACATGGAACGAGCGTGTAGGGGCTCGTCACGCTCCACAGGGCGACCCGAATCGTGCCGTCCCAGACGAGCGCGACCGCGTCCTGCGTGGACGTGCAAACGCCAAGGGTGGCACCCGGACACGACTCACACGAGGTGCAGTCGGGGGTCTGACCGCCGCAGCTCCAGGCGGTCGGACACTGTGAGGTCTCCCAGCAAGCACCTGCCGTAAGCCCCTGGTCGCATGGGACAGGCACGGGTCCGACGTCTACGAACACATCGGACTCAGAGCTGTCGGAATCCGGCATACCATCGGGGACCGCATCGCCCGTGTCGCTGGCATCACCAGGCCATGGATTCGCCTGGCCGCCATCCTCCCGCCACTTGTCGAAGACGTCGCGCCAGCCGCCGGGCGGAGCGTCCTCACCCGGCGAACACAGGGCGACCTGACCTGACCCGGCCCCAAAGCCCATCTGCTGGCCGTCGAAGAAGAACTCGTTCGGCATCGACTCGGGGCACATGAAGCCTTCGATGATGATGGCGCCCGTGTAGATGCAATACCAGCTCGTATCGAACCGATAGGCGTCTCCACCATTGCAGCTCGGCGCTTTGCTCGACTGGTCTTCGAGGCAGCCGCCCAGCGCCGAGGACATCAGAACGACAGCGACAGCGAACTCGCGGAGGCTTCTCATGACTCGTTCTCCTGACCGCCGGCGTCTCTCGCCGCGGCCTCACGCCCCTCTACGGAGCGTGTCATGTGGTCGTAGGGGGCCCAGCATATCGAAAGTCGATACGCCTGGGCGACCGGTTCACGCACTTCACCCTCGGCCTCGACCCCGCCGGCCTCGGCCTGCTGCGCGGCGGTCGCGCGCTCATCGAGTGCAGTCGCAAAGGGCACGAGCTGCTCTTCGAAGAAGCGGTCGAGCTCGGGGCGATCCTCGGGGCGCACGAGGAAGTTCAACGTCCTTGCGAAGGCCTGGGGCGACTTGTCGAGGAAGCGCCCATAGACGGCATCCCCGACGTTGCCGAGCAGACTGTTCAGCGCTCCGATACGCATCATCCAGGTGTCCCGCACGAGCCGCTGCACGGCCACACTCGGCCTGAGGCGTGGTGTCCGAGCCTCGTCCGCGACGAGGCGCCCACTCGCCAACAGAGCCTCGACGACGTCGTCGACCTCGGCCGGATCATCGCGCAGGACCTTTTTGAGGCGTGTGCGGCTCATGGGTTGAGCCCACAGCGCAAACTCGATCCTGAGGGGCAGGTCGTAGACACGCTCCGTATCCAGAAAGCTCTCTCGAAGCTGCTTCAAGAGGCGCTTGGCGTGTCGCTCACTCACGTCCATACGACGCCCGACCTCGGCGAGCGTGAAGCCCCGCTCACGCATGACCTGCAGCATCGAAGCCTGCACGAGGTCCAAGACCTCGGCCATCGGCATGCCGAAGGCCGCCGCGAAGCGCCCGACCGGTCGCGCGAGCGACTGGACCAGGCGTCGCTCGAGCTCCCGGTTGTCGATGTCGACAACCGGGGCTCCCTCCTGTGTCATGTAGCGGGCCATGGGCTCCGAGACAGCTTCGCCCGAGGCCGACTGTGCAGGCCCTGCAGGCGACTCGGCCGATTGGCTCACGCCCCGCGGTGCTTTGGGTCGTCGTGTCATGGCACCATCCGAGCGCGACGAGCGCGCGCGGTCAAGCCGAAGCACATGCCTCGGCCTGTGGCACCTGAACAATCGAACCCGGTGCATGACGTCGCCACCCGCGCTCAGCGTGACTCGAGGAGGCGTGATCGCAACACCACGTTCGGCGCCTCTGGCGTCGACTCCTCGCCCCAGCCCGGCCGGCTCTCGACCAGGAGGAAGAACGTCTTCGCCGCATACCCGGGGTTGTCGAGGACCATCGTCGCAGCGCCCTCGAACCCGAAGCTGGGCTCGAATCCGCAGCTATCCGAGCACCGATCCGGCTGGTCTGCGAGAACGATGCTCGCCGTGGGATCCGCAGTCGTCGCGACAACCTCCACCCTGCTCCTGCCAGGCACCGCCGCCTCGACGTACACGACCCGCGCAAACGTAATGCACCAGCACTGCTCGGGTGTCGGCCCACCCAGCGCCGGCTCGACCTCGACTTCGCCCCCGGGTTCGAGAACCTCCGCACCCTTACAGAAGGCCGACTCCACGACGGGCTCGAAGCTCAGCTCCGCCTCGAAGGTGGGGTCGTCCATGCCGTGCACATCCGTCACGAAGACGTAGCCGGTTCGTGGTTCCGCGGTTGGGTTGTAGAGGTCCTGGAGCTGCTCACGATTGCCGCAGCCGTCGAGCAGGAACAGGTAGTGGTGTGTCGTCGTCGTCGCCCGCACCGTCGCCCTGCTCATCGGCGGGATCTCGAACGAATAGTAGAGCTCGCGCTTATAGGTCTGGTCGTCGGTCACGCCCGCGGCCGAAGGATCCACACCGAACGTGTTCCCGCAGATCGCTTGAGCCTCCTCGCACCGCGAGTTCGGCGCGGGCTCACTCCGGGTCACCGTCAAGTCGTAGGACCCGACGGCCGCCCCCTGCCCCAGTCGTCGCGCGCCGAGCACCCAGGTCCGCGCCGTGTCCGTCTCGTTCTCGAGGACGATGCCCGAGTTGCGGTTGGCCCACCCCTCGACACACACCGAAGACCACGAATCCCCGACAGTGTCGCAACGCGGCTGCGCCACGAGCCACACCAGGTCCGAGGGCTCACCTTCAGGGAATCCCAGGTTCACCGTGACAAGCTCGTGCGGGTTCGCGGTCACGGTGAAGTAACGCGTGGGCCAGGGGCCACCAAAACACCCGACCGCGGCACCACCACCCTCGACCGGCACCCCCAGCAAACCCTCACCCAGCGCCACCGCATCACCGCACCGACCGTTGTCGACGCTGCGATCAAAGGCGCGCACCGACTCGACCGGAGCTGGCTCGGGCTCTTCGACCGGCGGCTCTTCGACCGGCAACGGCTCTTCGACCGGCAACGGCTCCTCGACCGGCTCGGGTTCGACCACCGGGTCCGGCACACTCGCCACCTGTCCCGCCCCACGCTCCGCGTCACAGCCCCAGACCAGCAACAGGCCAAACGCCGCCACTCCCCATCCGCCACGCCACGCCTTGTTCATCGCCGTGCTCCTCGCGCCATCGCATCGGCGCGACATCAGTTGTGCCTGCTCATCCGCGTTGAATCAAGAACCAGGGGACTTTTTTGTCCCCTATTTTATAACCCATCGTTCTGCATGACACTTATTGCACCACCAAGCGCCCCGGCCCCCTTGGCGAGGCTCCCACCCCCACCGGCCGCAGGCTTGCCCGTCGCCCCCGGCGATGGCATGGTGCGCGCCGGCCGGCCGCCAGTGCCCGCCCCCTCCATCTGCCCAATCGAGGCCGCCCATGCCCGAGTTGACGTTTGACCTCGTCAAGCCGCTCATCGCCCAGACCGACGCCGACGGCAGCTCTGTCCGGGTGCTCTTCAAGTGTCCGGTCTCGTCCGACGAGATCCCCGCCTCGGCGCCCATCACCGAGTCGGCGGGCAGCTCACTCAAGAAGCAGGTCAAGAGCTCGCTGTGGCGCAACCTCCGCTGGTCCATCTCGCGGATGATGTACTCCGCCTTCGGCTACGGCGTCGGCGGGGCCATCGGCAGCACGGTCGCCGACACCGCCGCCTCGGTCGGCGAGAGCAGCCAGAACAAGGCGTCGGAGGCCGAGCTGAAAGGGGCCATCCTCGACGCCTTCAAGACCGTCCAGAGCCGCTTCGCGTGGGACGCCAGCAACAACCGCTTCGTCTCCGCCTCGGTCTTCAAGGAGCTCCAGGTCGAGTTCACCGTCATCGTGGGCCAGGTCCGCATCACCAAAGCCTGGGATCGCTCCATCATGGCGCGTATGCTGGCCGAGATCGCGTCCGCCGACGGCGCCCTGGCCGAGGAGGAGCGTGAGCTCTTCGCGGCTTTCCTCCCGACCGGCGAAGGCATCCCGACCCTCGACGAGCTCTTGCAGAAGTCCCCGCTGACCAAAGCCGACCTCGAAGAGACGTCTGAGGACACACGCCACGTCATGTGGCTCATCGCCGCCGCCATGGCCGTCTCCGATGAGACGATGGACCAGGCCGAGGCCGACAAGCTCGCCAGCTTCGCCGACGCCATGGGTATCGCCGCCGAAGACCAGCGCCGCGGCCTCGAGCTCGCAAAAGAGTACGTGCTCGACCAGGCCCTCGAGTCCGCCTACGTGGATGGCTCGCTCGACACGGCCGAACACAGCAACGTCATGGCGCTCGCCCGCACCTTCGGCATCGCCGAGGACCGCGCGCTCCGCCTCGACGCCCGGTGCCGCAAGCGTAAGGGCATCCTCTGAGCCTGAACACAGACTGTCCCGGAACAGCGAGCCTACCCGCAGCGTCCCGCGCACAGTCCACACCGCAATGACCTATCCGCCCCGGCGTCGGGGCCGCGACCAAGCACCTGTACCCTTCTCGAATCCTGATCGATGGGAGCCTCCGATGACCGCTTACATCTTTGATGCCGTCCGCACCCCGCGCGGCCGCGGCAAATCCAACGGGTCGCTGCACGCGGTCCGCCCCGTCGACCTGCTCGCCCAGACGCTCGGCGCGCTTCGCGACCGCAACAACCTCGCCGGCCAGACCCACACGATCGACGACGTCGTCATCGGCTGTGTCACCCAGATCGGTGACCAGGGCCAGTGCATCGCCCGCACCGCGGCACTCGTCGCCGACTACGACATGGCCGCCCCCGGCGTGACCCTCAATCGGTTCTGCGGCTCGGGCCTCGAGGCCATCAACCACGCGGCGGCCATGGTCGCCTCGGGCTTCCACGACCTCGTCGTGGCGGGCGGCGTCGAGTCGATGTCGCGCGTCGAGATGGGCTCGGACGGCGGCGCTCTGCTCGATGCCGCGACCGAGCTCAAGCTCAACACCGTCCCGCAGGGCATCTCGGCCGACCTCATCGCGACCATCTGGGGCGTCTCGCGCGACGACGTGGACCGCTACGCGCTCGCCTCGCAGCAGCGCGCCACCACCAGCTGGGAGCGGCGCGCTTTCGCTCGTTCGATGATCCCCGTGCGCGACATGAACGGGCTCTCCATCCTCGATCGCGACGAGCTCATCCGCCCCGACACCACCCTCGAGGGCCTCTCGAAGCTCAAGCCCGCTTTCGAGATGATCGGCAAGACGTTCGCCATCGACGAGCTCACGAAGAAGACCTACCCGCAGGTCGAACACATCCGCCACGTGCACCACGCCGGCAACGCGTCGGGCATCGTGGACGGCGCCGCGGTGGTGCTCGTCGGGTCGAAGGCCGCGGGTGAGCGCCTGGGCCTCAAGCCGCGCGCCAAGATCAGGAGCGTGGCGCTCGCCGGCTCCGAGCCCATCATCATGTTGACGGGCCCGCTCCCCGCCACCGAAAAGGCCCTGAAGAAGTCCGGCATGACCGCCAACGACATCGACCACTACGAGGTCAACGAGGCCTTCGCGGTCGTCCCGCTCATGTTCATGCAGGAGTTCGGTCTCGACCACGCCAAGATCAACCCGATGGGCGGCGCCATCGCCATGGGCCACCCGCTCGGCGCGACCGGCGCCATGCTGCTCGGGACCGCGCTCGACGCGCTCGAGAGCAACAACCAGAACACCGCCCTCATCACGCTGTGCATCGGCGGCGGCATGGGCATCGCCACCATCATCGAGCGCGTCTGAGCCTCCGAAGGAACGAACATGACCACCCATAAAAACGCCGCCCTCGAGTGCTCCTTCGAAGCCGAGACCGGCATCGCCACCCTGCTGCTCGCGATGGAAGGCAAGACCAACAAGGTCGACCGCACCTTCGCCGAAGGGCTGAACGACGCGCTCATCTGGGCCAAGGCCCAGCCCAACCTGAAGGGCATCATCGTTGGCACCGCGCACAAGAACTTCTGCGTCGGCGCCGACATCGACGGCCTCTACCCGATGCGCGACCCGGCCTCGACCTTCGAGTACGTGAAAAGCCTCAACGCCTTGTTCCGCTCCTACGAGCAGGCGGGTGTCCCGGTGGCCTGTGCCTTGACCGGCTCGGCGCTCGGCGGCGGCTACGAGCTCGCACTCGCCTGTCATCGCCGCTTCGCCATCGATGACCCGAGCCTGCAGATCGGCCTCCCCGAGGTCACGCTCGGCGTCATCCCCGGGGCCGGCGGCACCCAGCGCCTGCCGCGTATCGTCGGCCTGCAGAAGGCCCTCGAGCACATCACGCAGGGCCAGCCCGTGCGCGCCCCGAAGGCGAAGTCGCTCGGCCTCGTCGACGAGCTGCACCCCGACAAGGACAGCCTCTACGCCGCGGCCAAGGCCTGGATCCTCGCGAATCCCAAGGCGAAACAGCCGTGGGACGACAAGGGCTTCAAGTTCCCGCACCCCGCCCCGAACACGCCCGACGGCCGCAACATCGTGATGGTCGCGTGTGCCATGACCTACAAGAAGGTCGCCAACACGATGCCCCAGGTGGAGGCAGCCATCTGCGCCATCCAGGAAGGCGGGGTCGTCGACTTCGACAACGCGCTCCTCATCGAGAGCCGCTACTTCGTGCGCTGCGCGGTGAGCGACACCTCCAAGGACATGATCCGCACCTTCTGGTTCCACCGCAACGCCGCGCTCAAAGCCGAAGGACTTCCTCAGCTCGCCCCGGGCGAGTCCATGGGCATCCAGAAGGTGACCATCCTCGGCGCCGGCATGATGGGCGCGGGCCTGGCTTTCATCTGCGCCGAGAAGGGCCTCGACGTGGTGTTGAAAGACATCGCCCAGCCCCAGCTCGACGCGGCCAAGAAGCACTGCACCGAACAGGTCCAGAAGAAGAAACACCTCTCGGCGGACGCTCAGGCGGCCATCGTCGGGCGTATCACCTTCACGCTCGACAACGGTCCCATCGCGGGCAGCGACCTCATCATCGAGGCCGTCATCGAGCGCGACGATGTGAAGTTCGCGGTCACCCGCGAGCTCGAGCCCTTGTTGGCCCCCAATGGGATCTGGGCCTCGAACACCTCGGCCATCCCGATTACCCACCTCGCCAGCGCGAGCCAGGCCCCCGAGAGCTTCATCGGGCTGCACTTCTTCTCGCCCGTCGAGCAGATGCCGCTGCTCGAGCTCATCAAGGGCGACAAGACCGACGACCGCACCATCGCGCGTTGCCTGGCGTTCACGAAGCTGCTCGGTAAGATCCCGGTCCTCGTCAACGACGGCTACGGTTTCTACACGAGCCGTGTCTTTGGCACCTACCTCATGGAGGCCGTCCAGCTCGTCGCCGAAGGCCACGACCCTGTCCTGGTCGAGGCCGCCGCCAAACGCGCCGGCATGGTTGTCCCGCCGCTCAAGGTCTTCGACGAAGTCACCCTTCGCCTCGGCCACCACGGCATCGTCCAGCGCGAGAAATACCTGGGCCAGAACGTCAGCGACATCGCCGGCGTGAAGCTCCTGAAGTCGCTCGTCGAGGACCACGACCGGCTCGGCAAGGCGCACGGCAAGGGCTTCTACGAGTACTCCGGTGAGCGCAGGATCTGGCCGGGCCTGAAGGACCTCGTCACGGCCAAGCCCGCCAAAACCGGCATGGACTACATCCAGGACCGGCTCATGCTCGTCCAGGTCCTCGAGGTCGCGCGTTGTGTCGACGAGGGCATCATCCGTGAGCGTCGCGATGCCGAGGTCGCGGCCATCTTCGGCATCGGCTTCGCCCCCAGCTCGGGCGGCCCGCTGGCCTGGATGGACCGCCGCGGCATCAAGAACGTCGTCGCAGCGCTCGCGGCCCTTGCAGCCGAAGACGCGACCCACGGCGCGCGCTGGAACCCGCCTGCGCTTTTGACGGCGATGGCCGAGCGTGGCGAGCGCTTCTGGCCCGCGGTCTGACCCGACCACTTCCCCCAAAGGTCGTCACCCCATGAGCGAACCCTCCGTCCCGGTTCCGTCGGGCGCACCATCGCCCGCCGGGACGTGGTTCAAGCGCGCGTTCAGCGTGTCGCTCGACCCGGTTCATATCCTGCCCGACGAGCGCTCGGCCATCGAGGTCGAGCGTGTCCACGCCGGCTCCGATGTGCTGAAGCGCCTTCTGCTGTGGCGGCGCGCGGCCCTCTTCGTCGGCTTGTGTTTCCTTGGCCCGGCCATCCTGCTCCAGGTCATCAACACGTTTGTGGCGATGGGACAGGAAGGCGTCACGGGCGAGGTCGCGGGTCTCCAGTTCTTCGGAGTTCTCGGCAACGTCGCGCTCGGGCTCGCCGTGTTCTCCGCCTTTCGTCGCTGGGACCGCTGGCAGAGCTCACGGCGGGTGCTCTTCTGGACGTGGATCGTCGCGTTCACGATCCCGTTCCTGACCGCGCTCGTCCCCGCCAGCTCGCTCTACAAGCAGCTCATCGGCACGCGCGGCCAGGAGCTCATGTTCGGATTGGCCGGTGCTTTGAACGCGGTCCTGTCGCTCGCCCCCAAGGCTCTGTCACTCGTCCCCGGTCTGCTTCGCGCGGCCATGGTGACCAAGGCCCTCTTCCCCGGCTCGAGCGCGCCTGGCTGGCTCATCCTCATGGGCACGCCGTTTTACATGCTGCTCGTCTTCATCGTGCTGCTGATGCCCTATCAGCTCGCGGGCGGCGGTCTCCTGGCACTCGCGATCTTCGCCTTCCTCGGGGCGCCGGTCTTCCTGATTCGTGCGGGGCGTAAGCTCGCCCAACCGAACGAGACCGATGACGCGCTGGCCATCATGAAGAGCACCAAGGTCGCAAGCCTCATCCTCAACGGGGCCGGCGCGCTCTTCCTCATCATCGGCCTCATCGACGCCATCAACATGCTGAAGTTGAACGTCCTCGATGGCTTCATCCCGCTCGTCAACGTCGTGGCCAACATCTTCGTCTTGTCGGTCATCGGCGTCGACGCCACCATGTCGGCCCTCATGCGCGCGCACGTCTCACGCGAGACCCCGGAGCAGGCAGCTCTCCGCTTCGTCTACGACGACCGCATGAGCGAGCTCATCCGCGCCCAGGAGAGCCTCGACGCGCTCGCGGTCGAGCACTCCCCCGAGGGGCGCTCGGGCACTCAGACCTCGATGCAGTCGGTCCTCACCGACTTCGACCAGGACACCCAACGCGGCACGAAGGACAAGCCGAAGCCCTGATCGACGCGGGGCCGCCAGGGCATGACCCACGCCGGGCCGGCGCTCACTTCACGCTGACATTGCACGAAGCGGCGCGACCCGCCTTGCACGCTTTGTCGATCGATAGCTTGGCTTTCGAGATATTCGCCGTCCCCCCGAGCCCAATTGCCGACATCACGCCGGCGTTGTGGCAGGCGACCGCGTCGTCGCCCGCGCAGCCCTTCTCGAACCGCGCGAACGCCTGTGCGTCGTTACGCGCCCCGCCCATCCGCGAGACCAGGAGGGCACCGCTGTTCGCGCACCCGAGCGCGTCGCTCGTATAGCGCGCATCGGGCGCGTCGCAGGCCTGGCCGAAGACCACCCGCGCCCGGGCCGGGTCACCGGGCCCACCCTCACCGGCCACGAGCATCACGCCGAGGTTGACGCAGCTCTCGGCGGAGCCGAGCGTGCATGCCTTTTCATAGAGGCCACGCCCCTTGTCGCGGTCATCGTGATACGCGATGTAGGCCACACGGTAGCAGGCACCAGCGTCCTTGGCCTCGCACTTCTTCTGAAAAAACTCCTGCGATTGTTTGAGCTTGGCGAGCCCCAGGCTCGGCTCGTGACGACGCAGGTCGAGGTCGAGGCAGCTCACCGAGTCGGCCCCCGACGGACCACACGGCTTTGCACTTCCCTCGTCGGATGGTGCGCTCGGGCTCGACGTCTCCT
The DNA here is from genome assembly GCA_942493285.1 of uncultured Myxococcia bacterium. Taxonomy (GTDB): domain Bacteria; phylum Myxococcota_A; class UBA9042; order PHBI01; family PHBI01; genus WYBB01. The sequence goes on along the minus strand of OW818691.1, from coordinate 228,467 downwards.
GGCCACAGAAACGTGAGCCGCCGTACGTGCACGCGCGCTCGAAGCTCTCTTTGGCTTTGGCCGGGTCGACCTTCGTCCCGAAGCCGTCGCGATGCATGAAGGCCGTCTGAAGGCAGCTTCGTGGGTCCTGGGTCTCACACCCTGCGATGTATTGCTCGAGCGCCTTCGCGAGGTCGAGTGCGCCGCCCTGCCCGTTCTGCCACAGGAGCCCGAGCTCGTAGCAGCTCGTGCCGTCGCCAAAGCCACACGCCTTGCCGTAGGCGGCCCGCGCCTTGGCAGCATCGGGGGCGCGTCGCTTGTCTTTGCTGTAGATGACCGACACCGTCCGGCAGCTCTCGAGGTAGCCGCCTTCGCAGGCCTGGTCATACAGCTTGATGGCCCGCTCCAGGTCGGCGGTCACGGCAACGCCGGTGTCGTAATAGCGGGCGAGCTCGTGGCAGCCTTGAGGCTCCTGCAGGTCACATGCGCGTCCGTAGAAGTGCACGGCCTTCGTGTCGTCGGCGGGCCCACGATCCCCCTCGGCCCACATGTAGGCGACGTCGATACAATCGGACGCGCGCCCACCCTCGCAGCTCTTCTCGAGCTTGGCGCGGTCGGGGCTGGGCTTGGCGAATGCTGTCAGCGGGGCAAGCGCGAGCAGGAACAGGAGGATCTTCATGGCGCCTCAAAGTGAATGGGACGGGACGATACCGAGTGGAGCGGCCCAATGGTATCGGCCCTCGAAGCTCTTGCCCCAGGGGTCGGGGCGAAACGAACGGCACGACAACAGGGGCACGGGCCAGGGGTGTTCCCTGCGTGAGCCTCATGTTCCTATGTTCCCATGGTCCCGTGGACGTTGCCAGCGCCGCATGTGTCACAGGGTTCACAGGTAGGGCACGAAGAGTCGGGCGAAGCGATTACGCAGCCGGCGAAGCCACGAGTAGGCCTCGAGCTCTGCAAGCGTCACGAGACGCGCCCCTTCGCACCGCACCTCGAGCAGGTAGGCGAGATCCCGCCCGAGGCTCGCGTCGTGGCACTCGATGTTGAACTCGTAGTTGAGCCTGAGGCTCCTCGGGTCGAGGTTGCACGAGCCGAGCAGGACCCAGGTGTCGTCGACGACCATGAGCTTCGAGTGGTCGAACGGCCCGAGCGTCTTCCAGACCCGGCAACCGGCGGCGACGAGGTCAGGCAGGATGGCGTCGCAGGCCCACTTCACGGTGGCCTGATTGTTCTTTTCGGACAAGACGATGTCGACCTCGATGCCGCGCAGGCGAGCCGTCGTGATGGCCGCCACGAGCTCGCTCTCCGGCAGGAAATAGGGACTCGCCAGACGCACCCTCCGGCGCGCGCAGGCAAAGGCCCCCATGATGCACCACTTGAGCTTGTCGATGTCGATGTCGGGTCCGTCGGTGACACCTCGCGCGAAGACGTCACCGGCGGCCGATAGCGCTGGAAACCACGCCTCACCTTCGAGCCGCTCACGCGTGACGAACATCCAGTCCTCGGCGAAGGTCCGCTGCATGTGCGCGACGACCGGCCCCTCGACCCGGAAGTGCAGGTCGCGCACGGGGTGGCGGGGGTGATTCGCAAGCACATGGTCGCGCCGGAAGTTGATGCCGCCAGTGAAGCCAAGCCAACCGTCAATGACACAGATTTTTCTGTGATTCCTTAGATTTGCATACGTCCAGCGCCACGGCAGGATGGTCGGATTGAAGCGCGCGACCGGCACCTTTCGTCTGTGCAAGGTCCGCAGGATGGTCGGAAAGGAGTAGCGGGCACCGACCGCATCGACCATCACGCGAACCTCTACGCCACGCTCATGTGCTCTTGCGAGGGCGTCGACGAAGGCGAGACCGACCTCGTCGCGGTCGAAGATGTAGGTGATGAGCGAGATGCTGACGGTGGCGCCCTCGATCGCCTCGAGCATCGCTGGGTAGGCGGCGTCGCCATCGATGAGCGGGTCGATGCGGTTGCCTGGCAGAAGCGGGCGCGCGGTCACCCGATCCGTGAGACGGGCGAGCTCGATGAGGTGGCTGAACACGTCGAGCTCGCGGGCTCTGGCCTGGTCGATTACCGGCGGCAGCTCTCGTTTGCGCATGAGTGCCACGGCCCGTCGCTGCACCCGATTGATGCCGAACATCCAATAGAGCGTCGCGCCAACGAACGGCAGGAGAGCGATCATGCCGACCCAACCGACGGCCGAGCGCGGGTCGCGCACGTTCATGATGGCGTGTGCCACCGCGACGACCAGCAGCAGCGTGCCGACGAGGGGCAGCAGGACAGGCAGGAGCTCCACGAGCTCGTTCATGTCGACACACTCGAATCCAACGCTGCCGTCCCTGCGTCTTTGCGAGCGCTATGCGGAGCGTGGATTCGAAGTGGGCCGTTCACGCAGCAGGGTTAGCAACCCTGGACGCGGGCGTAAAGCCGAGGCTCGTTGTCGGTCTTTGTGACCCGGCGCCGAGCCGTCGACCGTTCACGCGCGTTTCTTCGATTCGTCGATGAGGCGGGTGACCACCGTCTCCGCGAGCCACTGGACGTGGGTGCGGCGCTCGCGCAGCGACTCGGGTGTGGTCGGGTCGGTCGACCAGACGTCCCGCATCACCTTGGCGTACGTGTAGTAGTGGATGACCGTCCCGGCGAGGGTAACGAAGAAGTGTTTGGCGCTGAGCGGGCCGTCCACCGGCAGCAGGTCTGCGAACTCGTCGCGCATCATCTCGAAGAGCTGCACGAGGTTGGCGCGGATCTGCGGGAGCTTCGAGTTGTCGTGATGAGCCACCTCCTGCATCACCAGGCGGGCGAAGAGGTGGTTGTTGTCCATGAAGTCGAGGTAGGCGTCGATGGCCTTGCGCACGCGCTCGACCGGTGTGCCGTCAACCGCGAAGGCGGTCGCCAACGTGCGGGCATGGTTGCGATAATAACGCTCGAGGACCTTCTCGAAGAGCTGGGTGCGGCTGCCGAAGTAGTAGAAGATCAGCGCCTTGTTGACCCCGGCACGCTCGGCCACATCGCGCATCGAGACCTGGTCGGGACCGCGCTCGGACAACAACTCGTCAGCAGCCGCCAGGATTTGGAGGGCACGCGCGGACGTCTCGACGGGCGTCTTCGAACGGTGGAAGTCGGCTGGTCGCGCGTCGCTCTCGGGCCGGGCGCTGGTCGACGTCGCGGGATGGGTCGCAACGCCAGCTGGCTTGGCCGCGGCGTCGTCTCCCTCCGCACCGCTACCCGGTGTCAGGTTGGCGTCTGGACGGGTTCCCCCCTTCGCAACTTGTAAGGCGTTGTCTTTGTAATGAGTCACATTTCCCCCACTTAGGTTACCGCGTCGAAGCACTCGTAACGGATAGGTTCGGCGAACGGTCGAAACCCAGAATTCCGCTAAAATTGTGCCTGACAAGGCTTTGACCGAGGCCGCGAACTCTCGCCTCGAGGCCCTGAGGTTTCAGGGGTGTGGTAAATCGCACGCGGCTTGTCACGACTCTACACATCCTCGCAGGCCGTGTCGACCTCCAGGACGGAAGTACGCGTTGAGCCTTCTCAGCGCCTTGTTCTGGGCGGCGTTGACCGCCTATGATGGGGCGATGAGACCGTATCGGAGCACGGTGGAGTCGGCCCCATACAGGGCCGGTGTCGCACCCGGACCATCATGCTCGGTGTGGGGCTCGGCGCTCTGCTGTCTGGTCGTCGTGATGACGTGCCTCTCGGGGTGCAGCGCGAGCGATAGCACCTCACCCACAGATGCGGTCGATGCGGTCGATGCGGACGGCGACGACCTGAGCGACGCATCGGGAGGCGAGGTCCAGGAGGAGCGCGACGCCGAGGACGCGTCAGCCGAGGTCACCGCGGACGTCACGGAGACGCCCGACACCGCAGGCGGCGACGCCCTGGACGCTTTGGACACCTCTGACGTTACCGACGTTACCGACGTTACGGACACCGCGGACGTCTCGGTGGATGCGCTTGCCGACACGCCCGAGCCTCCCTTCGACGGCGCCGACATGGCTGAACCCGAGGCGACGGACGGCACGGGCCTCGACCTGGAACCCCCTGACAGCTCGGACGACGCCGTACCCGAAGCCGACGCCCAGCTCGATGCGGCGGGTTGGCCCGACTCCGAGCCGACCGACACGATGCCCGGCGACACCGCAACGCAAGACGCCGCTGGACCCGACGACTCCGCGCAAACCGACGCAACCAGCGATTCAATGACGCCGAGCTGCCCCTCCCCCTGTGCCTCGGGGCGGCTCCGGTTCGAGCGTCGCCAGCCCAACGCCGACTCGACCACACTCGGCCCGCTCGAGCTGTCGCCACTCGCCGAACAGCAGCTGGTCCTGACCTTCGCGTCGGGCGAGCTCAGGCCCCACACCCAAGCCGACGGCAGCTTCGAAGCGGCGTTGCCCGCGGGTACTGCGGATTACACGGTCACGTTCGCGGCCCTCGTCCCACAAAGTGAGGACGACGACACGCCGTCGGCCGCCGTCCTCGTGGGTGAGGGCGCGACCTTGCCGACCTCGTTCACGCAGGGCGTCGAGCTCACGCGTGTGTGGGCCTGGAGCTTCGACGCCGACGTCGACTCACCTGCGGACATCGTCGTCGGGATGGCCCAGGGTTCGGGTGCGTTGGCCATCCTCGAGACCTATCGGCGCGCAAACGCGGAGGTCGCGGTCGAGCTCGGCGAGCCATCGCTGACGCTCGCCTTCGTCTGGTACCCGGGCCTCTCCTGGAGCTGCCTGTCGTGCTTTCTCGACGGACGTTATGCAAAGGTGTCGTGGGTGACGACCGGGGACCGCGTCGACTTCGACCGCGCCATCTTCATCTCGGGTTCGAACAACTCCCCCCACCACTGGACCCCGAGCATCATCGCCCACGAGCTGGGACATTGGTTCCTAGAAGTACACTCCCGCCCGCCGCTCATCGGCGGCACACACAGCTGGGATCGCCGGGTGGATCCGGTGCTCGGCTGGAGCGAGGGCGCCGCGAGCTTCATCGGCCAGTGGTCGCTGCGGCGTTTCACTTCGGCGCCGAGCCGGTTCTTCGCCGTACAGCAGCAGGTCCAGTACTGGGTCGACCTCGAGGCCATCGGACGCTCACCGACGCGGGACGACTCGAACCTCGACTTCCTGGTGCCGCTGCCGCGCCCCAACGACCCGATCGAACAGCAGCTCTCTGAGGCGGTAGTCGCGGCCATCCTGTGGGACCTCTACGACGGCGACACGACGGTCGATGCCGAGTCGATGGCGCTCGACGCTGACGCCCTGCTGCTCCTTGCGGCGCCACGCCTGGCGTCCCCTTTGCCCCCGTCGAACACCTGGCTCGACCGCGGCGCCAACGGCCCGGACCTGGTCGACCTCCTTGACGCACTGCGTTGTGATGAGGGCCTTTTGGCCCAACACGGGCTCGACCCCTCGAGCTCGCCCAGCACCTTCATAGAAGCGCTGCGCACGGTGCTGCTGGGTTACCCATACGATGACGCGCCGGTCTGCCCCTTGCCCGCGCCTTGAACCTCCCGGTATGGTTCCGGCTCCAAACCCCGTCACGTCTCTGGCGGGGTCTCCAGGCCCAGCGGGCCAAAGCCAAAGAAGGGTCTCGCGATGAAGCTCGCCCATTCCGCCATTGCCTTCGCACTCATCATGTCGCCGCTCGGGTGTGACTCGGAGTCGGAAGACACGACGCCAGCCGGTTATGACCACGTCATCGCCCCGTCGAGCAACGACCACGAGGCCATCCAGACCGTGATGATCAACGCGAAGTCCGGCGATGTGATCGGGCTGCGACCCGGAACCTACAGCATCACGCGTGAGCTCAACCTGACGGGCATCGCGGACGTGACGCTCAAGGGCATGGGCGCGACCCGCGACGAGGTCATCCTCGACTTCGCCGACCAGTCCGAGGGCGACGACGGCATCACGGTCACGGCGGGCGGCTTCAAGGTCGAGAACCTCTGGATCAAGAACTCGCCCGGCAACGGCATCGTCGCGCACTCCGAGGACTCGACCTTCCGCAACATCAAGGTCTCGTGGGATGCCGGCTCCATCACCGACAACGGCTTCTATGCGGTCTATCCGACCGACTGTAAACGCACGGTCATCGAGGACGTCGAGGTGACCGGGGCCTCGGACGCCGGCATCTATGTGGGGTCGTGCGAGTACGCCATCGTGCGGCGCAACAAGGTCCACGCCAACGTCGCCGGCATCGAGATCGAGAATACGCGCATCGCCGATGTCTACGACAACGAGGTCTACGACAACTCGGCTGGCATCCTGGCGCTGTTGCTGCCCAACCTGAAGATCAAACAGAACACCCAGATCCTCTTTCGCGACAACGAGGTCCGGGACAACAACCGCGCGAACTTCGCCAAGGCCGGCACGGTCGTCTCGTCGGTGCCGACCGGCACGGGTGTCCTCGTCCTGTGCGGCACCGACATCGAGGTCCGCGACAACACCATCACCGGCAACGACTCGGGCGGCGTCATCATCGTGAGCTACCCCATCCTCGAGCTGCTGACCGGGACGACGCTCGACGACCCGGGCATGGACCCGTACGTGAAGCGTGTCTACGTCCACGGCAACACGTTCTCGGACAACGGTAAGGCGCCCAAGGGCGGCATGGCCGTGGTCGGAGTCTCGCCGCTCGAGGACGTGCTCTGGGACGGCATCCTCGAAGACGGCCAGACCGATGCGCAGATCTGTCTCGGCGCCAACCCGCCGGCCTTCCGCAACTTCGCGGCCAATGACGACTTCGCGCTCGACAAGCAGTCGACCAACACCACCGGCCACACGTGTGTGCGCCCGGCCCTGGCCGAGATGGAGACCTTCCCGCAGGTGGCCCCGTGAGACCTTGGGCGCCCCTGCTCGTGGCACTCATGGCCGCGACGGGTTGTGGTGACGACGCGACCGACGGGGTGAACCCGGCGCCGGCGGGGTCGCCGTGGTCGGCGCTCGCGAAGTGGGGGCTCTTCGAGGACCCGCGTCTCCAGGTGCCGGCCGAAGGGGTCTATCCATACGAGGTCATCTCGCCCCTGTTCTCGGACTACACCGAAAAGCACCGCTTCTTCTGGGTGCCCGAGGGCGAGACCATCGGGTACTCGGACGACGGTGTCTGGGACTTCCCTGTGGGCTCGATCCTCATCAAGACGTTCGCTTATCGGCAGGCCAATGCGAACGGCGACGACATCGCGGACGAGCGCCTCATGGAGACCCGGCTGCTGGTGCGCGAGCCCGATGGCTGGGAGCCCCACACCTATGTATGGAACGAGGCGCAGACGGCGGCCGAGCTGAAGATCGCAGGGGTGTTCGTCGAGGCCAGCTTCGTCGATGCCGACGGGGAGAGGCACGACACACGTTATGTCGTGCCGACGAAGAACCAGTGCTTCGAGTGCCACGGCACGGGCGACAAGACGGGCGCTCTCGGCCTCAAGTCGGCGCAGCTCGACCGGGACGTCCACCCGCGTTGGGGTGCCTCTGGTCAAGGCGTTGGTCAGCTCGCGCAGTACGAGGCGGCCGGGCTGTTCGACCGCGCCCCGGCAGCAAGCCGTGAACGTTTCTCGGCGCCTGACGACACGACCGCGCCCCTGTCCCACCGCGCCCGCAGCTATCTCGACGCCAACTGTGCACACTGTCACTCGCCCGCGGGCGACACCGCGTCCAAGGGACTTTATCTCGATTTTCAAAGCACCGAACCGACCCAACCGGTCACCAACTGGGGCGTGTGCAAGCTCCCCACCTCGGCGGGCGGCTCGACGTGTGGCCACACCTACGACGTGGTGCCAGGCAGTGCCGAGACCTCGGTCATGATCTGCCGCATGGCCTCGACCGAGGGCAAAGACCAGATGCCGCCGGTCGGTCGCAGCATCGCGCACGACGAAGGGCTCGCCCTCATCTCCGAGTGGATCGACGCCATGGAGCCCACCGGATGCGGCCCCAACCCCTGACGTCCCCCCAACAGGGGTCGGGACATTTCATATTTCATTTTCGGGCGGCCATTCATGCGGTCGCGACGCTCTTTGGGATCGCCGCCCTGCCCCTGGCCGCCTGTGACGCCGAACCCGGAGCGCGCGCCAACCTCCCTCCCTGGGGCGAAGTCACCTGGCCCGACTCTGTACCGGTCGACCCGATGCGAGCCGACCTGGGGCGCCTCCTCTTCTACGACCCCGTCCTGGGCAGCGACGGCGAGACGGCGTGCGCCACCTGTCACTCCGAGCTCTGGGGGATGTCCGATGGTCTGCCGACCTCCATCGGTGTCGGCGGCGGCTCGCTGACGGGTCCCGGTCGCAAGGGCGACGCTGTCGGCACCCGCAACTCACCGACCCTCTGGAACGTCGTGTGGCGCCCCGCACTCTTCTGGGATGGCCGCGAGACATCTCTCGAAAATCAAGCTTTGTTCCCGATGCACTCCGCGCTCGAGCTGGCCCGCGATCCCGATGTGGTCGTCTCCGAGCTGGCTAGCATCGACGAATACGTCGCCCTCTTCGCCGCCGCCTATGGCGACCCTGCCCCCCACAACGGCACCGTCACGGTCGACCGCATGAAGACCGCGCTCGCCGAGTTCCAGCGCACCCTCATCGCGGACCGCACGAGCTACGACCGCTGGGTCGCAGGCGACGCGGGCGCCATGACCGACGAGATGGTGCGCGGCATGGAGCTCTTCGCGGCGCTCGACTGCACGAGCTGCCACGTCCCGCCCACCTTCGAGTCCAACACCTTCCACGCCCGCATCACGTCCGTCGACCCGGGGCGAATCGCTGTCACCAACCTCGAGTCGGACCGCGGCGCCATGCGCACCCCTACCCTGCGCAACATCCGCATGAGCGAGCCCTACTTCCACAACGGCTCGGTCGCGAGCCTCGAAGACGCCGTCCGCCTCGAGGTCGCCCACACCGGCGAAACCCTCTCGGACACCGAGCTCCAGGCGCTGCTCGCCTTCCTCGGGCGCGCCCTCGTCGACCGCAGTCGCGAGCCTTTTCGACCGACCCAGGTGCCTTCCGGCCTGCCCGTCCCCATCGACGGCTTCCGCGTACTACGCCCCTGAATGCCACCCGATGGCCAACGCAACGACACTCTTGCGCCTGGCGCCACACCCGGGTAGTCCACTCGCGTGACGCCTGCCGCAAAACGCTCGCCGCTCCTCATTGCGCTGCCCTCGACCGTGACCCTGCTCGGCGTCCTCGGTGGCTTCCTCTGCCTCGTCTGGGCCCCGACTCAACCGTACTGGGCCGCCTGCGCCATCATCGGCGCCAGCCTCTGCGACATGATCGACGGCCGCATCGCGCGCCTCACCAACACCTCGTCCGCCTTCGGCGTCCAGCTCGACAGCCTCGCCGACCTCGCCTCGTTCGGCATCGCGCCAGCCTTCCTCATCTATCACTGGTCACTCCGCCCGCCGGGCCCCACCGGCTTCGACCCAGCCGTCATCGCCACCTTCCTCTTCGTGGCCGCCTGCGCCATCCGGTTGGCCCGCTTCAACCTGGGCCAATCCGACGCAGACAAACCCGGCGGTGACGACCCCGGCTTCTTCATCATCGGCCTTCCGACCCCGGTGGCGGCGCTCTTCTTGACGACCCTCTCCATGACCGAACGCGAGGTGGGCCTCGAGTGGCTCCGCACCCCCGCGCTCCTCATCGCGCTCTTGCTGCTCCTATCGATCCTCATGGTGAGCCGCATCCCGTTCCCGTCCTACAAACGTTTCAAGAGCCGCGCCCGTCAGATCGCCTTCTTCGCCGCAATCGTCAGCGGCCTCAGCCTGCTCATCGCGGGCGGCCCCGGCGGCACGGTGCTGTTTGCCCTCATGGTCGCCTACGTCGTGGTCGGAAGCGTCCTGGCACTCGTGAACAAGCGCCGCTCCGCAACCGTGTGAACGCTGCCGCTTGAACGCCCAGACGGCGGTCTTATCTCGTCCCGTCCCTCGAGAGTCTGTCTGCAGTCGGGGGGGCAAGTGAGGTCTCTCTGAAGACGCTGCGTCGACGACTCGTGACGATTCCGGCGACCTTTGTCCTGGCGTTTCTCGTGGTAGGGCTACTCCCGCTATGGCTCGCCATCGCGCTCGTCATCGACGTCGTGCGCAAGGTCCGCGACGGCACGCCCTTCGCGGCTACTCGGCTCATCGCCTTTGGCGCGGTCTACCTGCTCGGCGAGGTCGTTGGTGTCCTGGCACTCGCCATCTCCTGGCTCCTCGCCGGTGTGGGCAAGGCCCGCGCGCGGCGGTTACTGTCCTTCACCTACGCCATCCAACGCGCCTGGGTCGGTACATTGCTCGCCACCGTGAAGCTGCTTTATGGCGTGCGCATCGCGCTCGAAGGCGAGGACACGCTCGGCCCGGCTCCCGGCGGCCCACTCGTTGTCCTGATGCAACACACGAGCCTCGTCGACACACTCCTGCCGACGACCTACCTCACCGCGCGCCGCGGCCTCAAGCTGCGCTGGGTCCTCAAGAAGGAGCTGCTCGTCGACCCGAGCCTCGACATCGCTGGCCTGCGTCTTCCCAACGCCTTCGTCGGCCGCGACGGCTCAGACACCGACAAGGCGCTCGCCATGGTGCGCCAACTGGCGACCGACCTGCCGCCTGACGAGGGTGTCCTCATCTACCCCGAGGGCACCCGCTTCACCCCATCCAAACGCCTCCGCGCCCTCGAACGCCTCGCCGCCACACCCGACCTGCAAGACCGCGCAGCGCGCCTGAAGCGGGTCCTCCCGCCTCGCCTCGGCGGTCCGCTCGCGCTGCTCGAGACCGCCACCAAAGCCGACGTCTTGTTCGTCGCCCACGTCGGTTTCGAGGGCCTCTCATCGGTCGGCGCCGTGCTCTCGGGCGACCTCGTCGGCCGCACCATCAGGCTCCACCTGCGCCGCATCCCACGCGCCCAGGTCCCGACCGACCGCACGGCTCTCGTCGAGTGGCTCTGGTCGCAATGGGAAGTCCTCGATGCCTGGGTCGACGCCCATGCGCTCGCCCATGAGTCCGGCGTGACCGAAGCGGCCAGGCTGGCCGTGGGCGACAGGGCCTGAGATGCCCGACCTCCTCCAGCTCATACTCATCAACCTGGTCGTCCTGCTCACCCTTGTGACCGCCTTGTGGGCTGTCTCCGTGCGCATACGCGACGCCAGCATCGTCGACATCTTCTGGGGGCTCGGCTTCATCGTCGTCGCCTGGTCGACCCACATCCAGCTCGACGCGCCCTCGCCCGAGTCCATCGTCCTGCCGATCGCAGCGACGCTGTGGGGCCTTCGCCTGGCGCTCTATCTCGCGCGGCGCAACCTCGGCCACGGCGAGGACCGCCGCTACGCGGCCATGCGTAAGGCTCGCCCGAGCTCGTTCAACCTCTGGTCGCTGTTCGCGATCTTCTGGCTCCAGGGCTTCCTGTGCCTCATCATCGCCCTGCCTCTCCAGGTCGGCCAGTGGGCGCCACGCGCGACCCCGGGCCTCAACCCGCTCGAAGTCATCGGGCTCGTCGTCTTCGCCTTCGGCCTGACCTGGCAGACCATCGCCGACGCCCAGCTCTCGGCATTCAAGGCCAGCCCCGAAAACAAGGGCAAGGTCATGGACCAGGGCCTCTGGCGTTACTCACGCCACCCGAACTACTTCGGTGAGGCGGTCCTGTGGTGGGGCCTCTGGCTCTTCGTCGCGGCCCTGCCCGACACCCACTGGACCGTCGTCGGCCCGCTCCTGATAACGCTCTTGCTCCTCAAGGTCTCGGGCGTCTCGCTCCTCGAGAAGACCATCGTCGACCGCCGACCGGCCTACGCTGACTACATCCGCAGGACCAATGCGTTCATCCCCGGCCCACCGCGCTGAGCGCTGCACAGTCTCGGTGGGCGCGGCTCACCCCTCATCCCCCTTGGGCGGGGGCATTCGGTCTTCGATGAGGCCATAGCTCTTGAGGCGCCGGTACATCGTTGCGGTACCGATCTGGAGCTGCGACGCCGTGAGCGTCTGGTTGCCGCCGTTGGCCCGAAGTGACGCCAGGATGTACTCCTTCTCGATATCCTCGAGCGGCCTCACCAGGCCTGCCACCACCATCGGCGCCGAGACCGGGTCGCGCACTTCCTCCGGCAGGTTCTCGATCTCGACGGTCGTGCTTTGAGCCAAGGCAACCGCCCGCTCCATGGCATTCTCGAGCTCACGCACGTTTCCCGGCCACGCATAGCGCAACAGCTTGTCGACCGCCGCCGGTGAGATCTCCGTCACCTGCCGCTTCATGCGGCGATTCACGTCGGCCAGCAGCACATGCGCGAGTGCCAGGATGTCGTCATGTCGCTCGCGCAGCGTCGGCAAGCGCAGGGCGACGACATTGAGGCGATAGAAGAGGTCTTGTCTGAACGTACCCGCCGCGACGCCAGCCTGCAGGTCGCGATTGGTGGCCGCGATGATTCGCACGTCGACGTTGCGCTTCCGATTCTCGCCCACACGGCGCACCTCGCGCTCTTGAAGCACCCGCAGCAGCTTGACCTGCATGCCCGTCGACACCTCGCCGACCTCGTCGAGCAGCAGCGTCCCACCGTTTGCCGCTTCGAACAGACCAGGTCGGTCCTGGGTCGCACCGGTGAAGGCGCCGCGCGCGTGTCCGAAGAGCTCGCTCTCGAGCAGGGTCTCGGTGATCGCACCGCAGTTCACGGCGATGAACGGGCCGTTTGCGCGGGTGGAGTTCTCGTGCACGAGGCGGGCGATACGTTCCTTGCCCGTACCACTTTCACCCGAAATCAGGACCGTCGAATCGACCTGCGCCACCCTCAGCGCCAACGAGACGACCTGCTGCATGGCAGCACTGCTGGTGATGAGGTCGGGATGGCGCTCGGGCCCCCGCACCACCCGCGCGAGCGCGCGCTGATGCCCGATGCTCTCTTGCTCAGCAGCGATCTGCGTTTCGAGGAGCGACTTCGCGAGCAGGCGTTGCCCTTCCCGCTCGGCCAGCACCTGCTCGTACAGTCGCCGTGTCGAAAGGTGCAGGAGCCGCACCTCGAGCATGTTGCGAACCCGCATCAGGACCTCGGCGAAGTCGAGCGGCTTGCTCACGAAGTCGCGCGCGCCTGCCTTCAAGGCCAACAGCTTGTGTTTGGGCTCGGCCGTGATGACCAGCACCGGCAGCGGCCCACCGTCCGGCTCGATGGCCTTGAGCGCCTCCATGACCGCGAACCCGTCCATCGACGGCATCAGCAGGTCGAGCAGGATGATGTCGTAATGGTGCTCAGCATGGAGCGAGCACGCCTCTTGAGGCTCCATGGTCGACGTGATGTTCGAGTATCCCGCGCCCCGCAGGGTGCGGTCGAGCAGCCGCAGGTTCGAGTTGAGATCGTCGACCAGCAGGATACGTGCGGCGAGCACCGCTTCGGGGGTGATCAATGGGCTTCTCCTGCGGTGCTCGAGTTCGTGGTGTGACGGTCGACAAACGCGAGCGCGGCGGTGAGGGTCTTCATGAACTCGCCCACATTGATAGGCTTGGTCACGTACTGGAAGAAGCCCGACTTGAGTCCACGCTCGATGCCTCGCGGCATGGCGTTCGCAGTCACGGCGACGACGGGGATATGGCGCGTCACGGGGCTCTTTCGCAAGAGGACAAGTGCATCATCGCCGCTGATATCGGGCAGATTGATATCCATCAAAATGACGTCGGGCAGCATCGAGTGCGCGAGCTCCAAACCCAGGCGCCCCGTCATCGCGCCGGTGAGGGTCCACCCGCTGCGACGCGCGAACAGCCGCTCGACGAGCTTCAGGTTCGCGGAGTTGTCCTCCACGTAGAGGAACTGGCGTTGCCGCTCGCCGCTTGGCTCCGGAGTGATGGGCACGAGCGGGACGAGGTCCGTGCCGGCCACGAAGGCAGGCGGGGACGCTGAGGCGATCTCGAACCAGAAGTCGCTGCCGACGTCGACCGTGCTCTCGACGCCGATGACACCATTCATGAGCTCGATGAGCTGCTTGGCGACCACGAGCCCGATGCCGGTACCCTCGACGCCACCGCCCTCCTGGCCAAGCCGGTTGAAGGGCTGGAAGAGCTGGCCGAGGCGTTGTGGCGAGAGCCCGACACCTGTGTCGCCGATGCAGACGCGGACCCGGGCAGACGCGTTCTCCTCGAAGGTGACGTCGACCCTGCCGTCCGGTTGATTGTACTTGATGGCATTGGATATCAAGTTGATGAGGACCTGCTTCAGGCGTGTGCGATCGGCGCGCACGAAGCACGGCGCATCGAAGGTGGGAAAGCAGAGCGCGATGCCCTGCGTGCGGGCCTGGCCTTCGATGATGCTCTGGCACTCGGCCATGACGTCGCCGAGCGACACCGCCTCGAGTGACAACGAGAACTGACCCGACTCGATCTTGGCGAGGTCGAGAATCTCATTGATGAGCTTCAACAGGTGCCAGCCAGCCTGGAGGATCTGCGCGATGCTGTCGTGCTGGGCGGGTGTCGGCGCGGGGGACTCGGTCTCCATGAGCTGCGCGAAACCCAGAATCGCGTTGAGCGGGGAGCGCAGCTCATGGCTCATGCTCGCGAGGAAGTCCGATTTGGCCTGGTTGGCCTTGTCGGCGGCGATTCGCGCGGCCGACAGCTCGAGGTTCCGCTCTTTGAGGATCTGGTCGAGGCGGCGACGCTCGGTCACATCGCGCGCCGTCGCGAACACACCCTGCAGCCTACGAGTGCGGTCGTAGTAGGTCGTGAGGTTGTAGGACAGGACCACCTCGGTGCCGTCGCGGCTCCGTACCGTGAGCTCGTGGTCGGTGACCTTGCGGACCTCCAGGACCTTCTTGATCGTCGCCTCGGCCGCCACCGGGTCAGCGAAGAAGTCCTTGAAAGGCGCGCCGATGAGCTCATCGCGTGTGCAGCCCGTGAGCAGCTCCATCTGCTTGTTCACGTCGCTGATGATGCCTTTGGGGTTCGTCGTCACGAGCGCGTCGACGTTCGATTCGATGAGCGAGCGGGTGTAGAAGTGCTGGTCGCGCAGGCTCTGGTCGAGTCTCTGCCGCTCGTCCTCGATGGCCTGACGCTCGGTGTGGTCCGTTCCCACGAGCAAGTAGCCGATGATGTCCCCAGCCGCGTCACGCAACGCGGTGACCGACACCTCGGCGGGGAGGCGTGTGCCATCCTTCTTGATGTAGGTCAGCACATAGATGTCTTCGAGCCCACGAGAGGCCTTGAAGACCAGGGCCTCGAAGCCGGGCGCGATGGGTTGGCCGAACTCGGCGCTCAGTGCGCGAGCGCGAACCACCAGCTCGGTCGAGTCGGAGATGTCGGCGGGTGTGATCTTGTTCACGACGTCGGCCGCGGAGAACCCCAGCATACGCTCGGCACCGACGTTGAAGATCTGGATCACGCCGTTCGCGTCGGTCGCAATGCTCGAGAAGTTGGCGCTGTTGAAGATGGCTGCCTGCAGCGCATCGGCCGTTAGAGCGAGGCGCTGGTTCTCGTGGTCGGCATCAGACATTGGACATTCCGTCGTCGGGAGGTCTTGGCAAGTGGTGGGCATCGCTCACTTGGCGCGCGATGTTGCAAGCTGCGGTCCTGAGGGAGTTTCGTTTATATTCTATGAAGATTGCGGGGCCGGTGCGAGGTTGACGCCGCCACCGCCCATCAAGTTGATGCGACAAGGTCAGAATGACACGTCTTGTCGTGTGCCGCTCCCCGAAGCCGAGCTCGGTGGCCGAGGGACGACGACCCCGCCGAGGTAGAGGTGTATCATCACGACGTGATGGCCCCTCGCACCCGTCTCATCGTCATCGCCGCGCTCGCGCTCCTGTCCCTGTTCGGCTTCTTTCTCGCACCACCCATCGCGCAGGACGATGCCTATCACGCCTTCGCCGACCAGCGGCCTTGGCTTGGAATTCCGAACTTCCTGAACGTCGCGACCAACCTGCCCTTCGCCTTCGTCGGGCTCATCGGGCTCTGGCGGCTCGGCTCGTTTCCGACGCGATTACACGACTCGCGTTTCGCCTGGGCCGCCTTCTTTGCGGGTGTCCTGCTGGTCGCCCTCGGCTCGGCTTACTACCACTGGGCCCCGACGAGCGAGACCCTGGTCTGGGACCGACTCCCGATGACGCTCGCCTTCATGGGGCTCACGGTCGCGCTTCTCACCGAGTGGGTCAGCCCCGTCGCGCGCCACATCCTGCCCTTCGCGCTCGTGCTCGGTATCATCAGCGTCATCGTGTGGACCACGACGGGTGACCTGCGCCTCTACTTCGGCGTCCAGCTCATGCCGATGGTCGTCGCCGCCGCCGCGCTCGTGCTCTTCAAAGCGCCCTTCACCCACACCTGGCACATCGGGGTCGCGGTCCTGCTCTATGCGCTCGCCAAGCTCGTCGAGGCCGCTGACCTCTCGATCGCCACGACGACCGACGGCGCCTTGAGTGGCCACCCCCTCAAACATATCCTCGCCGCGGGTGCGACGTGGTGGATCTACGAGATGCTGCAGAAGCGCACCCTTCCAGCGGCCTGAGCGGTCGCCTACTCTGCCGCTTCGCCTGGCGCCGCATAGCCACACACCGCTTTGGAGCAGACTCCGGCCACGGGCCCCTCGGCGCACTCGAAACCCTTCGCACATCGGTCCACACACGGCTCGAGGAAGCCCGGCAGTCCGGGCTCATCCGACCCTGAATCCGGCTCACCCGGCACACACACGAGGCCCACCGACAACCCGAGGCACACGCGCCCATCGGCACACTGGGTCGCTGTCAGACACGCCTCGCCGTCGGGAGTGCCGGCGAAACACGTCTCTTCGAACGGGTCGCACGTGAGCCCTGCACCGCAGTCGAACCAGCGCCGACAACTCTCGCCCGACGCCAGGCCCGCCACACATCGCCCGCCGTCGCAGCGATGTTCGGTCTTGCAATGCACATCGGCCTCACACCTCCCGCCGAGGTCTCGCGGCTGACCACACACGAGCTCGCCGTCGCCCTCACCCGGCAGACACAACAGCCACGGTGGACACGGCGCCTCGCCACAGGCCTGCCCCGGCTCGGCCCACTTGCGACACGTCGTGCCGTTCGGCTCGGGAAAACACAGGCCCTCGCCAAGCGCACAGTGCAACCCACCGAGCCCCGCGGCACAGACCTGACCCAAGGTCGCAGCGTCCTTGAAGAGGCCCCCACAGAGCCGCTGATTCTCGAACGCGTCGATCGTCCGACACTCCCGCCCTGCCGATCGATGGGTCTCGAGGCACCTCTCCAGGTCACTCGCGAGCACCGTCACGGTGCCGGTCGCCAACGCCCCGAGCCTCGGCTGCCCCCGCCGTCGCACACTCGGTCTCGACCCGTGTCTCACAGTCTGTGGCCACATCTGCGTCACCGCATCCGCAGGTCACGAGCGAGCCGCAAATGGCCTGCGCCAGTCCTTTGCAGACATCCTCGCCGGACACCGTCGCAGCATCGGAATCGGCGGCATCGAGGTCAGTGGTGTCGAGCAAATCGCCGGAACCACCGGTGTCACCAATATCGGGGACCACGTCTCCGCTCGACGTCGACTCTGAACCGCACGCCCCGGTCACAGCGGCCGCAGCGGAAATCGTCACCCCGATCACCATCAGCACGAGCACCGGCCGCGCCATCGGCCTCACTGCACACGGCGCCTCCTCGAGTCGGTTCATCGTCGCTCCTCCCATTGGCCATCCCGGAGCTACCAGATGCGACATGTACCCGCCACAAGGCATGCGGCCTACACACGGCCGCGACTCGATGCCGCCCCTCGCTTGAAGCTCTGGCTCTGCGTTATGCTGAGGTCATGCGCCACCTACCGCTGCTCTCCACCGCCCTCTCGTTCTGGTGCGTCGCCTTCGCCGCGTGTGCCGGCTGCGCCACGACCGCCGAGATCGACCGCGCTCCCGCACCGCCGCCCCCTTCGTGCGACTTCACCGGTTCACACGTAACGCTCTCTGCGGACGGTGAGCCCGGTCAGGGTGAAAGCCATCGGCTCGTCCTCTGGACCC
Source organism: uncultured Myxococcia bacterium (assembly GCA_942493285.1). Classification (GTDB taxonomy): domain Bacteria; phylum Myxococcota_A; class UBA9042; order PHBI01; family PHBI01; genus WYBB01. The sequence continues at coordinate 210,597 of OW818691.1, read as the reverse complement.
TCGAAGACACCCCTGAGCTGTGGCGTCCGATCCTTCCAAGCTCACCGTCGTTGCTCAGCTTTCGCGCCGCCGTCGTGCGCCTGACCACGATCGCTTCCGAGCCCCACGGCGACCACGCCAGGGCCATCCTCGAACACGAATATCGACGCCAGCTCGCAGACCCGACGCTGCAACGCGAGGCCGAGCTCAACCGCCACCTGCTGCTCGACGCAGCAACCGACGTCAAGCCGATGCGCTGCTTCGAAGCCCTTCTTTTCGCGCGTCAGGCCGACCGCCTCGACATGGCGGCGCGCCCGACCGAGTTCCTGGCGCTTGTGTTCCGGTCCGCCGACAAGCGCCACCTACGTGTCCTCGAGTACACCGTCGACCAGCCTGGGATCGGCCGCGTCGGCCGCGTCATGGAACACGCGGAGCCGATCCTCGCGTCAGGCGAGTGGCACTTCTGGACCGCGCTCCACAACCACAACTTCTTCTTCGGGGCGGACGGCTGGCACGGCGGCAGCGTCGCCCCGAGCGGGCCGGACGCTCAGCTCCTCGCGGTCTGGCGCGACCGCTTGGACCTTGCCGAGTACTGGATCACCAACGGCTTTTCGACCAGCCTTCGCAAGACGAGCGACCTCGACTGAGGTCGGCGTCTGCTTCAACGCGTCAGACCGGCTGTGGCGACCGCCTGAATGTGTTGAAAATCAAGGCAAGCCCACAGACCGTCGCGCACCCGATGAGGTTGAACCAGAGGAACCCGATCTCGGCCGTGAGGTACAGGGTCACGACCAGGGTCTCAGCGATGATGGCCGCATAGAGCACCGGGCCCGCAGTCACCTTCTTCAGGAAGAAAGCGGTCAGGAAGATGCCGAGCACCGTCCCGTAGAACAAGCTCCCGAGGATATTGACGGCTTGAATCAGGTTGTCGAGCAGCGACGCGAAGGTGGCAAAACCAATCGCAAAGAACCCCCAGACGATGGTGTAGGTCATCGAGATGGTCACGGTCTTGGAGTCGCTCGGTGTGGTCTTCGCGAGGCGCCGGTGGAAGTCGACGGTCGTCGTGGAGCCCAGCGCCTGCAGCTCGCTGGCGATGGATGACATGGCCGCAGCCAGGATGACAGCGACCAACAACCCGAGGAGTCCTTTGGGCAGGTGTTCGAGCGCGAAGCCGAGGAAGATGAAGTCGCGGTCCTCGGTCTCGGCGTTGGGCACGGCCTGCTTGATAGCCGCCTTGAGCTCGACCCGAACCTCGCCCATGGCCGCCTGGGCCGCCCGCAGGTCGACCTTGGCCCGCTCTGCAGCGACCTCGTCATCCACCGCCTCGGCCGCGATGAGGGAGCGCGCCGCGACCTCACGGGTGGCGACCTTCTCGAGCCAATTTGTCTCGATAGCCGAGATTTCGGTCGGGGCCGCGACCCTGGCACGCTGCAGCGTCGACTCGTTCCAGAAGACCGGCGGCGCGGAGAACACATAGACGGTATAGACGAGCACGCCGAGGAAGAGGATGCCGGTCTGCATCGGGATCTTGAGCACGCCGTTGAACAACAACCCGAGCCGACTCTCGGTCACCGAGCGCCCACCGAGGTAACGCCCGACCTGGCTCTGGTCGGTTCCGAAGTAGGCCAGCGACAAGAAGAATCCGCCGGCGATGCCGCTCCAGATGTTGTAGCGGTCGGTCAGCGCGAAGGACGCGTCGACGGGGTTGATACGACCGGCCGCACCCGCCACCGAGAGCGCCTCGCCGAGCGACACGTCCGAAGGCAGGGCATTACACGCAGCCACACCAGCCGCGACCAGCCCCGCCATGATGATCATCATCTGTTGGCGTTGGGTCTGGCTCACCGCTTTGCTGCCACCGACGACCGTATAGAGGATCACGACGAGCCCGATGGCGATACACGTCCACTCCAGTTGCCAGCCGAGGATCGACGACAGGAGGATGGCCGGGGCATAGATGGTGATACCGGCTGCGAGCCCACGACTGATGAGGAACAGGAGGGCCGCGAAGAGCCGCACCCGCACATCGAAGCGCCCTTCGAGGTACTCGTAGGCCGTGTAGACCTTCATCCGGTAGTAGATGGGCACGAAGACCGCGGCCACGACGATCATCGCCAGCGGCAGCCCGAGGTAGAACTGCACGAAGCGCAGCCCGTCGTCGTAGGCCTGGCCCGGCACCGACAGAAACGTGATGGCAGACGCCTGGGTCGCCATGACGCTGAGCCCGATGGTCGGCCAACGCAGGCTCTGGTCGCCCTTGAGGTAGCCTTCCATCGTCCGGCTGCCGCGGTGCTTGTAGAGGCCCCACAAGACGATGAAGGCCGTCGTGAGCCCGAGCACGATCCAGTCGATCAGTGTCACGAGACCACCTCGCCCAGGATCGCGAGCAGGATCATGAAGACCGCCTGGCTCACGAAGACCGCGAGATAGACGTTCTTCCAACGCGAAAAGATGCCCTTGAACGGAGGCGGGTCTTCGACCTTGACCGGCCCGTCGCCCTCACCACGCTCGGCCAGGGTCCAGGCGGCTCGCCCGCCCTTCGGCGCGGTGTTTGTCTTGCCGCTTTCGGCCCCATCGCCCGACTCGCCAGCTCCAGGACCGCGAGACCCGGTCATCGATTCTTTCCAAGCGAGAGGAGATTGGCAAACAGGCGATATGCCCCGGGCACCCCTTCAGGGAGCTGCCGGAAGAAGGCTAGCCCGGTGTAGACAAACGCGCCCTTGCCGTGACGCGCCACGATGACCGCACCCTTCTGCGACTCTTCGCCTGGGTCGGCGATCTCGAAGACCGGCTCGTAGCTGTCATCCCAGCTCTCGGCGAAGTACAGACCGCGCTCCTGAACCCAGCCGACAAAATCTTGATCATCGAGACGATTGGGTTTCGTCACCGCAGCGTGGCCGGCCTTCATGGTCTTCATGGTCGCAGTCTCGTCAGTGACCCGCCCCTGGCCAACCGAGAACTTCGCGGGTCCGATGGGGATATTCCCGAGCGGGCGGAAACGTGAGCTGACCTGATACTGCACGATATAGGTCCCGCCCATCTCCACGAACCGCATGAGCTTCGGATGCCGGTGGGCGAGTCGCTCGTCCTCGTTGAAGGCGCGCACCCCCATGACGATTGCCTCGAACTTCGAGAGATCTTCGCTATCCAGTGTCGCCGCCGTCAAGGACGTCACCTCGTATCCGACCGCGCTCAGACCCGCCGCGACCTCGTCGCCGGGGCCCACGATATAGCCGATACGCTTCACGCCCGGCGCGAACTTGAACGCGGTCGCCCGCACCACCGCAGGCGACAACACTGTCGTCATCGGCACATGCACATAGTCGATGATTCGCTTCTGAACGTCGACGACCGCGCCCGAACCGACACCATCGAGCGTCGCCGACAAACGAAGCTCGCCGCTCGCGGTGGCCGATGGCGGCGTCACGGTGAAGCTCAGGTCAACCTCGGCGTTCGGCTCTTTGAGCTCGAAAGCCCCTTCGCCATCGACCTTCCAACCCTCCGGCGCTTTCACCGCCACGACACCCTTCCGTGCCACCCCATGCGCCACGACCCGCACATCGAGCCGCTGCGCCTTGCCGTTGGGCAACATGAGCACCGGCGCCCGCGGCGACACGGCGACAGGCGGCAGGACCTCCACCGGACGGAAACGTTCGCCGTGGACCCTGTCGACCCAGGCGAATCGAACCGGCACCTGGACCGTGACCTGATGATCCCCGAAGCGGACCACCCAATCGACCTTCAGGTCGGCCGGCCCGAACGGATGGATGGCGACATAGCTCGGCACCCCGAACAGGTGCCCTTCACGCGGCGGCCCGAGCCAGAACGGCGTCGACCACCGACGGTCTGCCGGCACGACGACCTTGGCGGTCACGACCTCGGGTGCCGACGCGACGAGCTTCTTGGCAGCAAGAGCCGCCTTTGAGCCGTCGGGCCACACCAGCGCCTCGAGCGTCACGTCACCACCCGTGCGCAAGAGCGTCGTCGCCGTCAGCTCGACCGCCTCACCCGGAACGGCGACCGCCGATTTGGCTCGAACGTCGAGATAAATCCCGCTGACCGCGACGAGCAAGGCGTCGACCTCGGCCAGCTTCTGCTCCCGATAGAACGACACGAGACCGGCCTGTGTCGCCGCGGGCAATGCGGCCAGCGCCGCACGCACCTTCAACAGAGCGGGAATCGACCGCTCGGGCGCTGCCGGCACGAACGTCCGCCTCGCCTCGTCGACGGCCTTGATGACCGCGTCGGTCCCCGGGAAGCGCCGCCACGTGAAGTCGAGCCCGGCCAGCGGATCCTTGCTCTGCCCCCCACCCTTGCCACGTTCGGTCACGACCTCGAAGTACTCGAGCTGCGGACCGTGCACGGGCGCCGAGCCGAAGCCCTGGCTCTTGTGCATGGTGCGCGACGCGGCAGCGAGCTCGGCAAAGCTCTTGCCGATCAGCGGGCTGAAGCTCCCCACGTCGAGGGCCAGGTACTTGGACAGATCCTCGCCCTCTTTGAAGCGCCAGTGCGACTTGTTCTCGAGCAGCCGCTCCGCCGCATGGACCTCCACCCCATCATTCACCTGGCGCGGAAACCGCGCTGGATCCGCCGCGGCCACGAAGGCCTCACGCGCCAGCAGGGCCGAGGCCGTGTGATGCCCGTGGTTGGGCGGCTCGGTCGAGAACCGCATGATGACCGCGTCGGGGCGCGTCGTCCGGATGACCCGCACCAGGTCGGCGAGGATCGCGTCGGGGTCGTTCTTGCCCCACAGCCCCAGCGTCTCCTCGGCGGTCTTCGAGTAGCCGAAGTCGACCGCGCGCGTGAAATACTGCTCGGCACCATCGATGCGGCGGGCCGCCATCAACTCATAGGTGCGGATGAGCCCGAGCAGCGGGCCGAGCTCGTTGCCGACGAGGTTCTGGCCACCATCCCCACGGGTCAGCGACACATACGAGGCCTTGAGACCACGATGTCCGGCGAGCCACGCCAGGAACCTCGTGTTCTCGTCGTCCGGGTGCGCCGCCACATAAAGGATGGAGCCGACGGTCGCCAGCCGATCCATCGCCATCTGGAGGTGGCCAGCGGTCGGCGGTTCAACGAGCGGGTCGAGTCGCAGCGGGGTCGCGTGGGTGGTGGTCACGAGCAGGCTCGCAAGGAGTGGGACCAGGGGAGAGAGGCGGTTCATCCGGTTCATCGCGGCGGAGGATAAGCCGGTCTTTGGCCGCGGGGCGAGCCAAACCCTTCGTGTCGGCGGTCTTTCTTTTGAACCCCATAAACGAAACCCGGACTTGTCGCGTTGGGCTCTGGGGTACTCAGGTTGCCGATTGGCTGCGAACGCGGCCGTGCCTACCCCATCCCATTCGCCCGGCGCGGACCCGGCGACCACCTTCTGCATGGACCTCGTTTCGTGGCACAACCGTTTACACCTGCCTGGCTGGCCAACGAACCGTCGGCCACCCGCCTGCTCGACAACCCGCTCACCGACCTCGCCACTGCGGCGGCCCGCGTCGTGGCGTCGCGCAGAGCGGCAACGCTTGACCACACACCAGCCGACGTGTTGGCTGTCCTTCGCGCACAAGAGTCGGAGCGCCCCCAAAGTCCGGCCCGCGACCAAGCCATGGACAAGCTCGCCGATGGCGCGTTTGTGGTCGCGACCGGGCAACAGGTCGGCCTCTTCCTGGGCCCGCTCTACGCCATCCACAAGGCGGCCTCCGCGGTCGTGTGGGCGCGCCACTTCGAACGACTTCTCGGCCACCCGGTCGTGCCGCTCTTCTGGCTCCAGACCGAGGACGCCGACTTCGACGAGGTCCGCTCGGCCCATCTTCCAGGCCCCGACGGACTCATCACGGCGAGCCTCGCGCCCGACACCGCGACCGACGGCCGCCCCCTCACCGACAACTGCCGCGTGTCCCTTGGCCAGCGCCTCATCGGGGCGCAGATCGCAGCGACCTTCGATCAGATCGCCCCCGCCCTCACCGGGGCTCATGCCGAGGCGGTGAAGACAGCGCTCGAACGCTGTTATGGCTCCGGTCGCACCCTTGGCGAAGCGGCCGGAGACCTCATCGCCGAGTTGTTCGCGGACCAGGGCCTCCTCGTCTTCGACCCCCGCCCGCCCCGCGGCGCGTCGCCGGCAACGACCGAGGCCTTCGGCCAAACCATACGCTTCGCGCTCGAACGCGCCGACGTGATCGAATCGACGCTCGCCACCCGCATAAGCCAGGTCGAAGCCGCCGGCTACGACGTGCAGGTCAAGGTCCGCGAACACGTGGCACTCGCCTGTCTGCACCCCGACGGGCCGACCGGTGACCGCTTCCGGCTGGTGCGCGGTGATGACGACCACTGGACGCTCAGCGGTGCCCCCGGCCGCTTCACGACGGCCGAGCTCACCGAACGTCCACCGGCCCACCTGTCGACCACGGCACTGCTTCGACCGCTGCTCCAGGACCGCCTGTTCCCGACCATCGCCTACGTCGGTGGACCCGGTGAGATCGCCTACTTCTCCGAGCTGCCTCCTCTATATGCGCTCGCTGGCCTCCCGATGCCGATGATTCTGCCGCGCGCTCGGGTCCAGCTCTCGACGCCCGCGACACGCCGCCTCACTGAACAGCTCGGGCTTCCCCCCGACGCCTGGCGCCTCGGCGAGTCCGAGCTGCGCCAACACCTGCTCGGCACCCACACCGAGCTCGCCCCCCTCGACACCCTGACGACCGGCTTCACAGGTCACCTCGATGACACCTTCGATGCGTTGAGGACGCTCGCAAACCAGCTCGGCGACAACGCTTTCGCGAAGCAGGCCGACAAGGCACGAGACCAGATCGACCACGCCATGACGCGGCTCATCGAACGCCTGCGACGCACCGCGCTGGAGCGCAACGAGGAGGAACGCCATCGCCTGACGCGACTGCTGGCCCTCATCCGCCCGAACGACGCACCGCAGGAACGGGTGCTCGCGTTCGTGACATTTGCCGCCCAGTTCGGTCCCAAAGACCTCGTCGCAACGCTCGTCACCCATATCGCGTCCTTGCTCGCGCCAGACGCCGACCCCGCAACCTTCGCCACCGTCCGCGAGGTCCAACTTTGAGCGCCGGCCCTTTGAGCGCCAGGCCTTTGAGCGCCAGGCCTTTGAGCGCCGGACCCCTCAGCGTAGGTATCGTCTGTTACCCGACCTTTGGCGGCAGCGGCGTCATCGCCACCGAGGTCGGCCTCGGCATGGCGCGCCGCGGACATGCAGTCCACATCTTCGCCTACGACCGCCCGGCCCGCCTGTCTGAGATCGGCCCGCTCGATGAACCCGTCCGCCTCGGCGCTGGCACCCTCTACTTCCACAAGGTCGATGTCGTCGACTACCCGGTCTTCCACCAGCCGCCCTATGCGCTGGCACTCGCCTCACGCATCGTCGACGTCGCCATGCGCCATGGGCTCGACCTGATTCACGTCCACTACGCCGTGCCACACGCCACGTCGGCCTTCCTCGCGCGTGAGATCCTCGCGAGCTGCGAGCACAACAAAGCCCCGCTCCCGAAACTGCTCACGACGCTCCACGGCACCGACATCACGCTCGTCGGCAGCGACCCGACCTACCGCCCCATCACGCGTGTCTCCATCCTCAAGAGCGACGCCGTGACGGCTCCGTCGACGAGCCTCATGGACGAGACACGGACCCGCTTCGACCTGCCGAACCTCCCCATCGAGGTCATCCCGAACTTCGTCGACACCGACCGCTTCGTCCCCCGAGCCCACCCCGGCCGACCGCCGACCCTCATCCACGTCTCGAACTTCCGCCCCGTGAAACGTATCGACGACCTCATCTCGATCTTCGAGATAATCGCCCACAAGAGCGACGCCCGCCTCGTGCTCGTCGGCGACGGACCGGAGCTCGCCCCGGCCGAACGACGCCTGCGCATCGCCGGCCTTCGTGACCGCGTCATCATGCACGGCCACCGCCACGAAGTCGCCGACCTGCTCGCCGACGCCGACGTCTTCATCCTGCCGAGCTCACAAGAGAGCTTCGGGGTCGCGGCCCTCGAAGCGATGGCCTGCGGCATCCCCGTCGTAGCGAGCGACGTCGGTGGCCTGCCCGAGGTCATCGAGCACGGCGAGTCCGGCTTCCTCGTCCCGGTCGGCGACGTCGAGGGCTTTGCGTCCCACGCGCTCACGCTGCTCGACGCACCAGAACGCGCCCGCAGCATGGGCGCCCTCGGGCGCGAGGTCGCCGTGACCCGCTTCGGGATGGAGGTCGCCCTCGACCGCTACGAGGGGCTCTACCGCCGCATGTGTGACTGAACCGAGCCCAGACTCATCGCCAGATGCGGCCCGCGCGGACGAGGCCATGGTGAACAGGAGCTCTGCACCGTGGTAGCTTCAACAGGGCTGACGAAGAGGAAGGACTCACCAGGCCCTGGGTTTCCTGCTGCTCGGTGATGCTCCTGTCACATCCCACCCGTTCCCGCTTCGACCCGAGGTCTTTGCGCCATGAACCCGCCCCCCCTCCGTCACCTCGTCCCATGGACCGTCCTGGGCCTCACCGTCCTCTTCACCCACAGCGCTCGAGCCGAGTGTGAGCGCGAGTGCAAGGCCGGCCAGACGCGTGACGTGAACGGCTGCTGTGTCGGTGCCGTCGCGCCGCCGACACCCAAACCAGCCAAGGAGCCGCCGACCGCCCGGCCTACCGGCGCCACGCCCGCCCCTCTTGGCGCGACGCAGCTCGACGGGGGCCCTGCCGGACTCGACTGGGTCGTCATCCCGCGCGGGACCTTCTCGATGGGCTCGACCGAAGGTGACGACGACCAGAAGCCGGTCAGGCAGGTGACGGTGGACCGGTTCGGGATGGCAAAGACCGAGACGACGGTGGCGCAGTACGGGCGGTGTGTGACGGCCGGGTCGTGCAGCGTTCCAGAAGAGTGCCAGTGGGGCCCTGGGTTTCGGACGTATGGCGAAGACGGCAAGGCCAGCCACCCAGTGAACTGTGTGACCTGGTTCCAGGCGCGCGACTTCTGTCAGTGGGCAGGCGGGCGCCTGCCGACCGAGGCGGAGTGGGAATACGCGGCAAAGGGCACTGACGGGAGGCGGTTCCCGTGGGGCAACATGGGGCCGGACAAGGATCCGCAGCGCGTCGGCAACTTCGCGGACGCATCGGCGGAGGCGTTGAAGCCCGACTGGACGTTCATCGCGGGCTACGACGATGGCTATGCCGGCACCTCTCCGGTGGGCTCGTTTGCGGCCGGTCGGAGTCCCTTCGGGCTGGATGACATGGCGGGCAACGTGTGGGAGTGGGTCATCGACTGGCATGGCGAGTACGATATATCTGCGACCGACAACCCCACGGGGCCCAACACCGGCGAGTTTCGCGTCTACCGCGGCGGTAGCTTCTTCTACGGCGATGTGCGCGACCTGCGCGCGGCCGCTCGCTACTGCGACGCGCCGTCCTACGCGGCCGCCTACCTCGGCTTCCGGTGCGCCAGGTCCCCCTGAGCCCCTGTTCCCCTGTTCTCTTCGGGTGTTCGTGATGAACAACTCGGTGTCTCCGCGGTTGGCTCTTCGCGCTCACGACACCGCCGCATACCCGCTCGTAAATACCCCGAGGCCGAGGCGATAGAGCGCTCCGGTCGCAGCACCAGATGCTCTTTGAGGCCAAAACCAACCGCTCGTTCGACCCGCCGGAGTCGCCGCGTGGCATGTTTTCCCATCGTAATGAGCGAACGCCGCGCTGGACCGATCCAGGCGAAACCGCGCAACGGCGTTTGACCGGACGGCAGCGCTTTGGCTGCGTCTCGGCACGACCCTTGCTCAAGCCGTCTTCACCCTGCTCCCGCGGCTCGACGGGAGCCTGCGTTGCCGAAGGCCGCTCATACGCGCGCTGACCCGTCTCCATCGCGACACTCGCGAGGCCTCCTCGCCGCACATCTGAGGTCCCATGACGAAGCACATCAATGGCACGAACCTCCATTACGAGATCACTGGCCCCTTCGGCAGGCCGTGGGTCGTCTTCGTTCATGGGTTCCCGTTCGCGGGCTCTATCTGGGTCAACGAAGTGGCGACCCTGGAGCGCGACTTCCAGGTCCTGACCTTCGACCTGCGCGGGCACGGGCAAAGCGGGCTCGGAGACGCGGTCCCGAGCATCGACACCTATGTGGACGACCTCTTCGGGCTCATGAGCAGCATCGGCATTCCGAAGGCCGCCCTCGTCGGGCACTCGCTCGGCGGCTACATCGCGCTCCGCGCCGTGGAGCGATCGCCCGAACGTTTCTGGGCGCTCGTGCTCTGCGACACCAACTCCACCGCCGACTCCGACGAGAGTCGGGCGGCGCGTGACAAGGCCATGGACACCATCGCCGAGAGCGGGGTGGAGGCCTTCGTCTCCGCACTCCTGTCCAAGCTCTTGATCCGCACCGATGGGGACGCGGCCCAGTCGTTGCTCCAGCTCATGCGAAGGTCGACCGCCGCCGGCATGACCTTTGCGCTCACGGCGATCCGCGACCGCACCGACACGACCTCCAGCCTTGGCCGCTTCGACCTCCCGGCCCTGGTCATGGTCGGCAGCCAGGACGTCATCACCCCACCGAGCGACTCCGAAGACCTCGTCTCGAACCTCCTCGATGCACGCCTCCAGGTCCTTCGCGGCGCCGGCCACGTCAGCAACTTCGAGGCAGGGGGACGCTTTCTCCGGGCGCTCCAATCCTTCCTCGATTGCACCGCCCCGCAGCCCCAAATGCGGCTCGCCTTACGCGTGTGACCCCGCGTCCGGCCTGTGGGGTCGCCCGCCAACCAGGGCCAACCAGCACGGTCGGTCGTGTCGTGTATTCTTTCATCGCTGTAAGAACCATCGGCCATGTGGTGCGTAGGACGCTGCGCACCTCCGGCCAGGGGACTCTTCGTCGGCCGGCGGGATTGCGCCGCTCCGCGTTTTCGCGGACCGTGGGCACCACCTATCCACGCCCAGCCCGGAGGCCGACTCATCATGGCTCTCACCCGCTCGTTCGCCCGCCTCTTCCTCGCCAGCGCTCTCGGCCTGAGCGTTGCCTCCAGCGCCCACGCCGATGGTCCTCCACCCGAGGTCCGCCTATCTCTGACAGAGTATGAAGTTCTCATGCAGCGCGCCCGGGAGCGCGGCGGCCCGGTCCCATCCTGGACCACCGCCACCGCCACGGCCACCCTGCCCTCGGGTGCCGACCCGTCGGTCCTCGTGACACTCACGGCCGAGCTCGCGGTGCTCGGCAGCACCACCGGCAACGGCCCTGTCGAAGTGCCGCTGCTGCCCGGCCACATCATCCTCGAGTCGGCGACCCTCGATGGTCGCGAGCTGACGCTGGCCCAACGCGGCGGAATGCATGTGGCGCTGCTCGAGCCGCCAGGCGATCGCCGGCTCTCGATCAACGTCCGTTATCGGGTTCCCGCCCGCACGGGCTCGGACGGCGCGCTCCTGGCCGTTGCCCCGATCCCGCCCGTCGCCGGCCTGAGCCTCACCCTGAACGGCGACCCCGGATCGCCGGTCGACGTCTGGCCAGGTGCCGAAGGCGTGGCCATGAACACTACCCTCCAGCTCCCCGCGGGCCCGGCCTTCGTGCTCCGCTGGGGCGAATCCAAAGACGTCGTACGCCGCACCGACTACCGCATCACGATCGATCCCGGCAGCGACGGCGCCACGGTCGAAGCCCGGATCGAGGTCTTCCTCGACGGCGCCCGCGCGCAGGTCCCGCTCATGCCGTCGCACATCGCGCTCACCGACATCAGCGAAGACAACCGCCCGCTCCCGACCCGCGTCGTCGGCGGCTTCCATCGCGCGGTCGTGACGGGTGCCGGCCGTCACCTCATCGTGGCCGAGTTCCGCATGAGCATCGACCGCAGCCAGGGTCAGCCGCTGCTCAACCTGCCCATGCCCAAGAGCCCGATGACCCGCATCGAGGCTCGAGTCCCTGGCAAACGCACGGTCGAATTGCAGCCCGTCGTGCCGGTCACCCAGACCATCGAGGGTGAGGACCCCAACGCCGTCACGACCGCCATCGCCCACCTGCCGCCGACCGACAACGCGACCATCTCGTGGACCGAGCCGCGCTCCGCCCCCGAGCAGGTCATCAGCGCGAACACCGAGACCTGGCAGCTCATCAAGATCGAAGAAGGTGTCCTGCGCTCACGCGTCGAGATCCGCTACGAGATCATCCGCGGGTCGTTGAAAGAGCTGGCCATCGCCCTACCAGAGGGCGCCGTGCTCTACCGCGTATCTGGTGAGGGCATCGAGGACTGGCGCACGTTCGCGGCCACCGACACCGACCCGCGCCAGGCCCGCATCTTCCTCGGCACCGAACAAGAAGGCACCTACCGCCTCGAGCCTCGAGCTCGAGCAGGTCGCCCCCCAGGTCGTCGGCGAGAAGCTCACCATCCCCGTCGTGCGACCGCTCGGGGCCTCACGTGAGATGGGTGTCGTGGCCCTCTTCGACGGTCTGCGTGTCGGGTTCGCCGAGGCCGTCGCCGAAGGTTATGTGCGCTCGGGCGAAGACGCCCTGCCCCCCGATGTCCGCCAGAAGCTCGCCGGCGACATCGTGACCCAGGCATTCAAACACATCGGCCCACCGTCACCCATTGCCTCTGCTGTAGCGGCCGCCAAGACACGTGAGATCCGCTTCGACGCCCACGTCGAGAGCCTCTACACCTTCCAGCAGAACGCTTTGACGACCCACAGCTCGATCACCATCGACGTGAAGTCGGGCCGCACGGACCGCATCGTGTTGTCGCTTCCCCGCGGCGTGAAGGTCGGCAGCGATGTGTCCGCCCCGAGCCTCAAGAAAGCCGACTGGGTCGATGGTGACGGCACGGGCCCGCGCCAGGACTTCGAGATCCTCCTCACCCGTGCGCTCGAAGGCACCTTCCGCATCGAGGTCTCGTTGGAAGTCATCCTCGGCAGCGAGCTCGGCGCGCTCGAGCTCCCCGACATCCGTGTCACCGGGGCCGACGTCAAGAAGGGCGACTTCGGCATCGCGAGCGACCCGGGAATGGAGGTCGACCAGAAGACCATGACCGGGCTGCGTAAGCTCGATGTGTCCGAGCTCCCGAACAGCGTGCGCCTGCGCTCACGCCGCGAGGTCCAGCTCGGCTACAGCTACAGCTGGGTCGACGAGCCCTGGCAGCTCACGCTCGATGTCCGCCGGCACAAGACGGTCGAGACCCTCACGGCCTCCATCAGCCGCGCGCGGGTCGAGTCGACCCTGCTCCCCGGCGGCGAGATGGCGCATCTTGCGACCTTCGCGGTCGACAACAAGGACCGCCCCTGGCTTCGCCTCTCGTTGCCACCGACCGCACGAGTGCTCGGCGTCATCGTCGCGGGTGAACGTTTCGAGCCCATCGCCGACGAGTCCGGAGCACTGAAGATCCAGCTCCGCAAACAGACCGAGTCGCTCATCGAGATCGCCTGGATGGACCGCGCCGATCCGTCCGGCCTGCTGGGAAGCGCGGTGCTTTCGGCCCCGAAACCCGACGTTTTCATGACGGATTTCGCGTGGCTCGTGCGTATCCCCAAGACGCTCACGCTGGCTTCCGCAAGCTCGGAGCTCGCCGACCACCCGGCCGCAGACTGGGAGAAGATCCAGAGCGGACTCGACCGCATCGTCCGCCTCCCCGACGACACCGAGTTCACGACCCGCGCGTGGCGAGCCGACGTCATCGACTCCGTCGCAGCCGCCGACGGGGCCCCAGGCGTGCGCGACCTCTCCATCGAGCTGTCGATCGTCAACACCCCACGCGGCATCGGCCTCGTCGTCTACGGCCTGGCCTTCGTGCTCCTCGCCTTTGGCATCTGGCGGCGAATCGCTCGTGGTGCATCGACCCGCACCTTCGCCCTGCTCGCGGGCAGCGGGCTCGTCCTGGTGCTCGTCGCAGCCTTCATCTGGGGCATCGGCGGCGGACCGGCCGCGCTCTTCGTCATCGGCCTTGGCATCGTCGGGTTCTTCGCGTGGATGCAACGCAAGTCGAAGCCTGAGGTGGCATCATGAAGCTCTCGCGTTCACTCTATCTGCTCACGCTCATGACCTCGTTGGGCTCTGCCTGCCAGGCCAAGTACGAGTCCGCTGCCGAGCCGGCGGCCACCGCCACACAACAGCCCGCCCAGGTCGAATCCGTGTCCACCGGGACCAAAGGCGCATCAGGCCCCAGCGGCCCATCGGGCGGCGAGCCCAAGGCCGACGAGCTCCGCGCGACGGGCGAAGAATACGGTGGCTTTGCCGAAGGCCGAGCCGCCAACGCACCCGCCGCCCCGAACGACCCGGCTCCCCCCCCCGACCCCGCGGACGTTGGCCGCATCGTTGCTCAGGGTCAAGGCGCCACTGGCATCGCGACGACACCTGCAGGTGACGGCCTCGTCGAGTTCGAGAACAAGCGCCTCCAGGGCCACCTCGACCTCCCCGAATCCGAAGAGAGCCCTGAGAAACCTATGCTCGCCGCGCTGCCTGGCTACAAGGACGGCGAGCTGTCGGCCGATGCAGACAAGCCCGTCGAGGCAGTCCGTGCCGGTGCGAGGGACATCACCTTCAAAGAGCGCGAGCGGTCCGAAATGAAGCTCGAGGCGGACGCCGAGCCGTCCGCAATGGCCGACAAGAACGACGTCACGCTGGACGCCGAATTGGACGGCAAGAAGGACCTGGCCGAAGACCTCGACGACGAACGCCAGGAACAGAAGGTCAGTGACGGGGTGCTAGCCGCCAACCGGCGCGCCCCATCCAAGGCGCCTCGGGTGACCCTCGGGCTCGATGCCAATGCCGGCTTCGATGCCTTGCGTAATGTGCGCCCCGACCGGGTCCTGCCGCGCACCTTCTACTTCGAGAACACCTACCTCGGAGGCTCGGCCGCCTACGCCGAGCGCCTCCGCCGCCTCGACTCGGCGCTTGCCGAAGGCGATCGCCCCTACCGTATGGTGGCCGCCGAAGCCCAACCCTTCGACGCACCGCGCACCGACGGTCTCGGCCTCTCGGCGTCGGTCGACGCCACCCACTTCGACGACCCGCGCCGGGTCTTCCTGCAGGTCGGCATCCAGGGGAGCCAACGCTACGGGTGGCGACGCCCACCGGTCGACGCGGTGCTCGTCATCGGGCGTGAAGCCTTTGCCAGCGGCCGCGAGGCCATCATCGACTTCATCGCGGCAGCCCTCGCTCAGTTGACCCACACCGACCGCCTCGGCGTCCTCGTCGTCGGCGAAAACGGCACCGAAGAGCTGCTCGGACTCACGCGACTCGAGACCGCGCGGCAGGTCCTCGCCCATCGCGTCGACAGCATCGCCGCGCCTTCGTCGGCGACGAATCCCAACGACCACGGGGCCCTCGCGGGCGCCATGTCGAAGGCGGGTTCGATGCTGTCGGCCGCGAGCGAGTCCCCCAACACCGTGCCCGGGACCCAGATGGTGCTCGTCCTCACGGGCGAGACCTCGCCGACCACCGTCACGACCGCGGCCAGTGCCGCCCACGACCTGACACTTCAGGGCGCGGTCACGAGCATCTTCACGACGAGCGGAACCAACCTCCCGTGGTGGCTCGTCGCCGACGCGGGTTATGGCAACTGGCACCGCCTCCCCGAAGTCGGCGCCGAAGGCGCGATGGTCGACGAGCTCGAGGCACTCTCTCGCGTCGTGGCTCGCCTCGTCCGTGTGAACATCCGGCTCGGTCGCGGCACGTCGGCCATCCGGGTCCTCGGCACACGCGTGCTGGCCGCCGCCGAGGTCGCCCAGGTCAAAGCCCGCGAGGTTGCAGCCGACCAGAGCCTCTCCAAGACACTCGGGATCATCTCCGACCGGGGCGACGACGACGACGGGATCCAGACCGTGATCCCCTACTTCCTCGGCGACGACTCCCACGTGATCCTCGTCGAGCTCTGGGTCGAAGAGCCCGGCGTCGTGGCCGACGTGACCCTGCGCTACAAGGACATGGTCAACCTCGACAACGCGACCGCTCGCACGAGCGTGACCCTCACCAGCCGCCCTCGCCCCGAGGCACCCGAGCAGCTCTGGATCGCGCGAAACGTGCGCGGCTTCGTCCTCGGCGAAGAGCTGCAACGCGCCTCGGTCGAGCTCCGCAACAACGCCACGGGCTCGGCCTCGGCTACTCTCACACGCGCCTGGAACATGGCGCAGCAAACCAACGCTGCCGACCTCCAGGCCGTCGAGGACATGAGGACCATGGTCGAGCGTGGACGCTACGACAATGGCCTCATGGGCGACAACCTACTGCTGTCGGGACAGCGTCGCATAGGCATGACAAGGCGTTGAACCCGCCATGCCGATGGTCGAGCCACAGACGAAGCTCAGAGCTTCTTCTTCCAGTCGGCCAGCGCCTTCTCGACGTCGGTCTTCCAGAAGAAGTAGGTGTCCTTGTTGCCGAGCTCGTAAGCCTTCTCGGCCAGCGCGTAGGCACCCTTGACGTCGCCGCCCTTGGCCACGATCTGCGCCTTCACCCACAACGCGAACCAGGTCTCCTTGACCGCGAGCGACGCGTCGATGGCCGCCATCGCGCTCTTGGCGTCGCCGATCTCGTCGTAATAACGGGCCGCGTTCGCGTAGCTCCGCCACGACGCGTCCATGTGCGCCTGGATCCCAGCCAGGGTCTGGGCCTTGGTGTCGACCTTGATCGGGATCGAGACCCGCAGGTCCTCCCACTCCACATCGAGACGCGTCGAGTCGTCGGTCGTCTCGCTGAAGATGAACGTCATACGCTCACGCTTGGGCGACTTCACCGGCGCGACTTCGAAGCGCATGAGGTCGAGCTTCTCGTCGTAGGTGTTGGTGCCACCCTGGTTGGCGTTCTTGTTGATGACGATGGTCCAGGACTTCGCGGTCGGGATCGCGAACAGCGCGTAGGTCCCGGCCGGCGCCGCCTTACCCGCGATGGTCGCGTCGCGGCTCAGCGTGAGCTTGGTCGCCGCATTGGCCCCGAAGCGCCAGAGCTGCCCGTACGGCACGAGCGTGCCAAAGACCTTGCGGCCCTTGATTCCGGGCGACGCGTAATCGACCGTGATGTCGGTGATGCCGACCGTCTGGGTGACGACCGCGTGCGGGCTCGGCGCCGGAAGCGATGGATTGGCGATTGCGGCGCTGGAGAACAGCACCGACCCAGCAAGTGCGAGAAGTGAAAGCGACTTCATGAAAGGATGGCTCCCTGCGAGCGGACCGGAGTCCGCCGGATGACACTGCACCGGCGGCCCCGTTTCTCTCGACTTTGAAACGTTTTGGATAGTTGGCCACGCAGACGCGCGCGGCCACAAAACAGCGGGTGAGTATAGGCCCGCAACGACACCCGACAACCCGCCAGCCCGACAAAGCGTTCAAACCTAAACGACATCGGTTGGTGCGAAAATCCGAAGCCGCCATGCTTTCGCGCCCTTCCAGAGCCGTTCGCCGCGCGGAACCCAAGGCGCCGGGCTCCAGGCGCCAGACTCATCCCGCTCGCAACTCATCGCACCCCGCTCAACGCTTCACTTCACCCAGCGAGCGGGGCAGCGCCCAGCCGAGGATGACGCCGTCCTCACCGGCCGAGTAGACCCAATCGTCACCGTCAAAGGCCAGCGCCGACACGGCCCCACGATGTCCGGCCCGCTCGAACAGCACCTGCCCATCGAGACCCATGACGATGACCCGGCCGTCGTTCGTACCGACCGCGATGACACCCGCTCCAAGCCTGTCTCGCGCCCCCAGAGCCGTCACCCGCGCCCTGGTCTCGAAGCCCGTCTCGGCAGCTCCAACAGCTTGGCCACCGCCCGCGTCGCGCCCCGCACCAACGCCTGCCAACGCCAGGGCCGCATCGATCAACACGACACGGTCCGCATCGACCCCGGGTCGCGTCGTGATGAGCCGCGGCCCGAGCCACACGACCGGCGCATCGAACGCCCCGAAAGTCACCACCCTGGGTACGACTTTCCGCCGTGTCTTCTTCACCTCAGGCGATGGTGTGACCACCTCGAAGAGCCGCCCGGCCACCGCGAGGTGACTCCCGCCCGGCGACAACGCGAGCCGCTCGCGTCCCTTCGGTCGAGCCGCAAGTCTGGCCACCACCTGCCATTTCTCCTCGTCGCTGCTTCTCGACAATACCCGCCCATCCGCTTCGAGCAGCGCCAGTCGACTCCCGTCCGCGACTGCATCGATGGCGATGGGTCTGCTCTTGGGGTCGAGCACATGCGCCTCACCCGTCGTCGCCAGCACCGTCGTCAGGGGCTGCGTCGCCACGGCCCACGCCTGCCCGAACGCCGCAAAGCTGCGCGCCCCCGCTCGCAGCGGCTGACTACGCCAGAGCTCCGTACCGCTCAAAGGATCCCATGCGCGCAGGTGCCTGCCGTCCAGCGACAACACCTGCCCCGAGTCCACCCGGATGCTCTTGACCGCGCCGGCCAGGTCTCCGCTCGCATTCGCCTCGACCTTGGCTGCGACCGTCCCTTGTCCAATGACCCCGTCGACCGACATCTCGAAAGCCGGGACCGCCGTGCTCCCCGGGAACGCGATACGCGTGGCCGTCGCATCGAAGACCGGGAGCCCCGTATACGGCGCCATCGCCGTCGCCCTCACACGCCCCTCGACATCGAGGATGGTCGCCGTCACCGCCACCTTCGAGTCCGTGCTCGGCGCACACACGAGATGACTCCCATCGCTCGCGAGCGCCACCCGCCCACACCGCTCGGGCAACTCCGTGCGCGCGACCTGCACCCCCGTCTCGCCATTCCACCTGACGATCTCACGCCCCTGGACAGCGACCAGCTCACCCGTCGAACGAAACGCCAACGCCCTCACAGCATCTCCGGACTCGAGGCGGATCGACCGCACGGGCTCGAAGCGCGGGAGGCTCAGGATCCGAATCACACGCTCGTCCGGCATCGGATACGCCAGGCGCGCCTCCGAGACCGCGAATGAAGTCCCGGCCCCCGGCTCGCGCACGTCGACCCGCTGCAGCTCGAGGCCCATGGCTCCACCAAAGAGCGTGAAGCGCCGGTTCTTGCCGCCGTCGAGGGCACTCGCCACGACGACGTGGTGCCCATCACTCGAAAATCGAGCTTTCTCCGGCACACCCGCGACCGCCAGGGTAGCGACCTCGACGAAGCGTTGCCCCTTGCCGAGCCGCCATCGCACCACCCGGCCGTCGGCATGACTCGTGAGGATCGCTACACCGTTGGGCGAGAAGTCGTGCAACCGATCCCCGGTCAGGCCGGCCGGGGTCTTGAGCTCGCCCGGACGCCACTGGAAGAACCTCCCGTCGTGAGTCCTCACGACCACCAGGCCACCCCGCGGCCCGAGCGCCAACTCCGCCGGACCACTGCCCGAAAGGTCGGACGCCGGCACCGCCACGGTCCCACCAAAACGACGCGGCCCCGACTCCTCCGCTCTCGCGCCCGAAGCCATCCAGACTACGAGCATCGGAAACACCAGTAGACGTCCCCACGCCATTCGGTCCCACAGGTCGCGCGCCGACACCAACATCGTCCCCCCCTTTGCCGACACCAATCGAACGACGACTATAGGCAGGCTCACGCCACACGCGCCAGCTTCCGGCCCGACGCGGCATCAGGCGTCTGCCGCCCGGCTCAGCCCAGCGACACGGCCGCAGCCTCGACCGCGACCCTCCCATCGCGCAAGACCCAACGCGTCATCGCCACCCGATTGGCCAGCGCCACGTCGTGAGTCACCATGGCGAGCGCCCCTGGCCACGCCACCAGCGCCGCCTCGAGCCGCCTCACCGACGCCAGGTCGAGGTGGTTCTCCGGCTCATCCAACATGAGCAACCACACCTCACGTACGATCCCCATCGCCAACAAGAGCTTCTTCGCCTCGCCGTGTGAGAGCCGCTCGCTAACCGTTATCCGCTCGGGCTCGGTGCCGAGCGCTGCGACGATCTGCAGGACCCGTCCCCGCTCTCGCGGCGCCATACGACCGAGCTCCCGACGCAGCCCCGCGACCTCGTCGGCCCCGACCTCTTGTGGCACGAACAGTATACGCTCCGGCGGGATCGGCGCGCTGTCTTGCATGGCGCGCAGCAGCGTCGACTTGCCCGACCCATTGTCGCCCGCCAGATGCACCTTGTCGTTGCGGGCGACCGCCACCCGCACATCACGCAGCAGGACACGCTCGCCGACCTTCAGCTCCGGTGTCTCGAAAATCAAGACATGGCTGCGCTTACACGGCTCCATCTCGAAGCTTATCTCACCCCCGAGGCGGTCCTCGACCCGCACCTCCGCGAGCTCACGACGCGCCTCATCGAGCGCCGCCTGTGCCAGACCCGCCCGCCGCGCGTGTGTCCCGGCCGCCCAGTTCGCGAGGTTCTTGTGCAGGATTCCACGCGCATCCGAGTCGTTCTTGTCCTTCATCCGCTTACGTGTCGACTCCCCGACACTCGCCGACTGCGCCACCCGCTTGGCCGCCTCACGCTGCGCCGCTCGGTTCTCGACCACCCCCTTCAACACTTCACGGCGATGCACCTTCGCGCGCCGCTCTTCGTCGATGACGGCCATCGCGAACGACACCGCCCCATCGAGCACCCTCACCTTGCCGCCGTCGAGCCACAACGTCTTCGACGTCACCGCATCGAGCAGCTCGCGGTCATGCGCCACGATGATCCCCACACCACCGAACGCCTTCAACACCTGTTCGAGCACCGCGCGGCTCCGCTGGTCGAGATGGGTCTCGGGCTCATCGAGCAGCAACACATCGGGCCTGCACCACAACGCCGCGCCGACCAACCACTTGCGGCGCTCACCGGCCGAGAGCCCCGCCGTCCGCCCCTCGTCAGCGCAACCCGCCCATCGCCCCAGCATCTCCACATCGAGCCCGAGCGAACGTCGCAGATCACGCGCCTCACCGCCCTCATCGGCGCCGAAGACCATCACCTCGGTCGTCGGTGACGCCGCATCCTGTGGCACCCGCACGACCACCCCATCCACCTCGACCCGCCCGCGTTCGGGCTCGAGCTCACCGGCGAGCAACGACAAGAGCGTCGACTTGCCCGCCCCGTTGTCACCCACGAGCCCATACCACCCGGGCTCGAGTACCATCTCGACCCCGTCGAGCACCCGCTCGACCACACCGGAATACCCAAAGGACACCGCTCGGGCGACGACCCGCCCAGGCACTCCCCGCACACCCGACGACACGCGTGAACCGCGACCCGCCATGAAGACCTCTCACCGCCGCGAAACCCGCGGCGCCACCGGAAACACGTCACCACACGACGCCGACACACCCGGTTCGATCGGGGTGGTCGAGCGCCTCGTGGGGCTTGGATATCGGTAGCTTCAGTCTTTCATAAGGCGCGGCTTGAACCGCGTGCGGAACCTAACGACCCGGGTTCGCCAAGGCAAGCTCTGGGCCAGTGTGATGTCGCGCAGCCCCGCCTCTCAGAGCCCCGGAGTCGGAGTCCCGACGACGAAGTCCGCAGCGTTGTCCGCGGTATCCCCATGTCCGGTCCGGCTCAAGCTCTTGCCCGGCGAAGCCTCGGACGCCGCCCTCCCCTCGCCTCGCGCGAATCCGGACTTCTCTCCGTACTGGACGGCGTCGACCACCCGCCCGCTCGCATCGACGAGCCGCACGGCATCGGGCCCGTTCTGCCAGTCGACCTCGCCGACCAGGTCCTGCGCCATCAAGGTCGCACCACTCGCGTCCGCTGTCGCGATGACGAGGCGCCCATCGGGACCGATGACGCCGCCGTTCAACGACACCACCCGATAGACCTTGTCGTCCGCGCCGTTGATGCCTTCGATCTTCCACCCGTCGAGCGACATCCCGACCGGCCCCCACAGCTCGGTGAAGACGCTGGGCCCGTCCGACCCTTCCTCGTCGTAGAACAGCTCATCGATCACCACGACCGTTGTGACCGGGCCGACCACCTCCGTCGGATTGACGGCTCCAAGGCTCGCCGCCTGGCACGTCGCAAACGCGCCAACCCCATCGGGCTGCCGGCACCAGGACACCTTCGCCCCGTCGACGGGCCACGCGACCTCTTCGACCCGCTGTCCATCCGCATCCCACAACACGACCATGTCCTCGTCGCCGAGCCCAAAGGGGTGTGCTACGCCCTTGGTCAGGACCAGTCGCGCCCCCGCCGCCAGCGTCGTGCCCGCCGGAAACACCCAGCGATGGTCATCGGTCGCAGCGTCACCCTGCACCCACCCGGCATCGGTCACCGACCACCCCGAGAGGTCGACCGACTCTCCCCGGTTCAGGAGCTCGATTGGATCGTCACCGGACGAGCTCACCTCGTTGATGACGACGTCGACCACGACGCGGTCGACACACCCGCGGGTGTCGAAGGTCTGGCAGTTGGCGGCACAAACCAACACGCCGTCGTCAAAGCCGAAATCGTCGCAGCCCATGTCGCGCAGGAGCGCCCCGTCGCAGGCCTCACCGCCGTCCAGCACCGTATTGCCACACCGCTCTACCGGCTCGGGCTCGGGCTCCGGCTCGACGTCTTCGGGCTTCGCAT
The DNA here is from genome assembly GCA_942493285.1 of uncultured Myxococcia bacterium. GTDB lineage: Bacteria > Myxococcota_A > UBA9042 > PHBI01 > PHBI01 > WYBB01. The sequence goes on along the minus strand of OW818691.1, from coordinate 188,206 downwards.
TGGGCCCACCCGGGCTCGGCACGAGCTGTCGGAGCTCACCGTTCTTGTCGGGCCAGCGCCCCCAGGTCTTTCCCTCCGGCGCGTCGCCGTCGGCCCAGTCGGTGGTATCGATGACCTCGCCGTCGGGGCCCGCCAACAACAGCGCCTCATCGGCGCCGAGCTTGAACCCGACCGCCTCGTCGCTGACGATTACGACCAGATACCGCCCCGCCTCGAGCGTCGTCCCTGCGGCGAAACGCCCCTTGTCGACGACGGCCACGTCATCGCTGAAGGTCACCGCCGACAGGTCCAGCGCACGACCGGTACCATTGTAGATCTCGAACCAGTCGTTGGGCACACCCGCCGGCGCGACTTCATTGATCACCAGACCGGTGAACATCTCGATGTTCGAGATACCGTCCCCACTCCCATCCGGCACCAACGTCCCATCCTCGACGCGACCGTCGACCCCATCTCGCCCATCTCGCCCGCCTACCGCGTCCTCGCGCGCCGCAGCGAACGGGTCCTGCCCTCCGTCGCATCCGATGGCGAGCCCGACCGAGACGATGATTCCGAATGCTGTGCGCTTGGACGTCGTTTCCATGCCGCGGCTTGTAGTCGAAGCCCGACGACCCCGGCGTGCCAGCTCTGCGACACTTCACCCCGTCGCCCGTCACCGTCCCGCCAAACGTGTGACATCTCCATGACGACCCACCCGTCTCCTTCCCAAGCGAGGCGCGGCGCGAAAGAAGCCGTCCATGACGCGCCCCCTCCAGCTCATAGTCCTCCTCCTCGCAGTCTCGGCCCACACCGCCTGCGACGTGGGCGATGAACGTAAGTCCTGGCTCCACTCCGCGCTCACCGCCGAGCACCGCCTCTTGCACCTACGCGCCCCCGACCTGCTCGCGGACAAGTACGCCGCCATGGCGGCCCACCCCTTCGACTACTTCCGCGGCACGCTCGGCCTCTGGATCCGCGACACGACCGAGCCCTCGGGCCACGGCCAATCGGCCTCCGTATTTGCCTCGCCCGCCGTGGCCCAGCTCCTCCTCGTCGGCGACCCACACCCCGAGAACGTCGGCACCTTCCTCCCATCTGCGCCCGGCCAACCCGCCGCCGCCCGCTCCCGAACCGGCCCGACCAGCGACCTCCGGATCGAGTTCAACGACTTCGACGCCGCAACCTTCGGCCCACCGACCCACGACCTGCGGCGACTCGCGACCGGCCTGCGCCTCCTCGTCCTCCCATCGGCGCCCGACCAGCTCTCACCCTCGGCCGACACCCTCGACGAGGCCGTCCGCGCCCTGACCCGCGGCTATCTCGACGCGCTGATGGGCGGCACGCCGCCACCACGCGGACGCATCGCCGAAGACCTCATCCGCCGCGCCAACGAGGACCGCAGTGCCGCGGCCTCACTCGACGCCGACGACCCGGATGACGAGCTCGTGCCTGCAACCCCCGAAGAGCGTGCGTTCATCACCCGCCTGCTCCTTCGCTGGCCCGCGACCTGTCTCGCCGACTGCCCCGCCGCAACCGCCACATCCATCAAGAACATCGCCCGCCGCTACGGCGCCGGCGTCGCGAGCCTCCCGCTCTACCGCTTCTACGTCCTCCTCGAGGGAGCAACGTCGGACGCCGACGACGACCTCATCCTCGAGCTCAAGGAAGCCCGCGAAGCCCCAACGCTCGCGACGCTCCCAGGCTTCTACGCCATGCCCGTCTCGAACAACGCCGAACGTGTCGTCTTCGCCCAGCGCATCCTGCAGTCGACTCCGCTCGCCGACCCTTTGCTCGGAATTGCGCTGCTCGATGACGACCCTCGCACAAGCTTTCGTGTGAAGGAGCGCTCCACCGCCCAGAAGGGCCTCTCACGCACCCGCATCGCCGAGCGCCTCGCCGACCAACGCTGGACCGACGACGACCTCATCGCCCTGTCGGCCTATGTCGGCCACCTCCTTGGCCAGGCGCACGCTCGCGCGCCGCTCGGCCCCGACACCGACACCACCGCGCACGACCACCTCGCCAGCCTCGCCGCCACCTCGGGCGACGCGCTCATCGACGAGACCGTGGCGTTCTCCGCCTTCATGGCCGAACGCATCGTGCTCGACCACTCCCTCTTTCGGGAGCTGCTCGACGCTCATGGCCCGACCCTGGAGCCCGACGCACCATGAGCGCGCTCCACGCCGGTCTTCTCCTCCTCTCACTCACACTGCCAACCGCGCTCACCACCGCCGCCCACGCGCAGCCCCGCTTCGAGCCACGCGCCCGCCTCCTCACGAGCTTCACCTCGACCCACACCGACACCTCTTCGACCCACGCATTCGACGTCGACGACCTCGAGCTCGGCCTGCGCTTCGACTGGTCGGACGTCCTCCTCCTCGACGTCCAGCTCGACGCCGCCCGTTCGTCCAGCCCCGAGAGCCTGTTCGGCATCGAAGGCAACTCGCTCATCTTCGTCCTGCGCCGCGCCTACGGGGCCCTCGCCCTGCCGCTTGGACCCGGCAAGCTCGAGCTCAGGCTCGGCCTCCTGCCCGACCCGGTTATCTCGACCATCGAGACATCCACCGACCTGCGGGTCATCGCCAACGCGCTGGCCGACACGGGCGGCTTCCTCCCACGCTCGGATCTGGGCGTCTCGCTCGGCTACACCACCACCGACCGCCGATTCGGCCTGACCCTCGCGTTGACCAATGGCGAAGGCGCGTCCGACGTCGAGCGTGACACCCCCAAAGACCTCTCGCTCTCCCTGTCTGCCGACCCCTTGGTTTTCGAGCTATTTGACCAAGAGGCCCGACTGCGTGTCATGCTCGCCGGGCGCCTCGGGACACGCGGCGTCGGCTCGGTCGACCACCAGAGCGCATCGGCCTTCATGGGGCTCGTCCACCGCCGCCTCCACCTCGGACTCGAGGCCCACTACGCGTCGGGTTATGCCGACCGCGCCGAGATCGAGGCCTTCGGTCTGGCCGCCACCGCTTCTTACTCGCCCCTGCCAGCCCTCGCCATCGTCGGTCGCCTCGACTGGCTCGACCCCGACCTCGACCTCGCCAGCTCGAACCGCACGACCGTCGACGTGGGCGTCGTCCTCTTTGTCGCCCGGATACTCGCCGACCTCTCGCCCGACCTGGCAGCCCTCGAGCCGCTCGCAGACACCGTCCGCCTACGCCTCGGATGGCGCCACACGGACACCGACCCGCTCGCGGCGCCCACTCCGGGCCTCGCGTCGACCGGCCGTTCCAACGCGTTTGTGCTCGGTCTCGAAGTCAGCTCGTTCTGAGTGTGGCCAGCGCTTCGGCGAGCTGCCGATACTCGTCGACCTCATTATAGAGGTGCGCTGACACACGCACGATGCGTCCACCCGTCGGCGACCGGAAGACCGGCACCTCGATACCGTGGTCGTCGAAGAGCGTCGTCTGGAGCGGGTCCGAGTCGAAAGCCGAGCCACCGAAGTCCCCGCCGACGGGCACCGCTCCGAGCGTCCCGATCATCGCCTCCGGGGCCGGCACCGACACCCCGAGAGCCTCACAAAGCAGACGGCGCCCCTCGAGGACAAGCGACCGATTCTGCGCGATGAGCCCCTCCCACCCGCCTTCGTGCATCGCTCCGACCACCCTCAGCGCGACCGGCACACAGAGCCACGGCGTCGGGTCGTCGGTGCCGGCCCAGTCGAACTCCTCGTGCAGGCGAATGCGACCAGGTCGCGCTCGATACCCATGCGAGATCACCGTCGGGTGCACACCGGCCTGGCTGTCGCGCCGCACCCATAAGAGGCCCGCCCCCTTGGGTGCACACGTCCACTTGTGGAAATTGGCGGCATAGAAACGCACACCCGCCTCGGCCAGACGGTCGAGCCCGCCCTCGCCCGCGAACGACACCTGTCCCGGCCCGTGCGCCCCGTCGACCATCACGGCCACCCCGCGCCGGTCGAGCTCACGACTCAGCTCGGCCACTGGAAAGACCAGCCCCGTCGGGCTCGTGATGTGGTCGATGAGCGCGAAGACCGTCCTCGAGGTGACCCGCGCCAACACGCGCTCGACGACCTCGCCTGGCGAGCTGATCGGGAATGGCACCTCGGCCACGACCACGATGGCTCCGGCCTTCTTCGCCACATAGTCCATGGCGTTGCGGCAGGCGCCATACGCGTGGTCGGTCGTCAGCAGCTCGTCGCCTGGCTTCAGCTCCAGGCTTCGCAGGACCGCGTTGACGCCGCTCGTCGCGTTACGCACGAAGACGACGTCCTCGGGTGCAGCCGACATGAACGCCGCAACGTCCACGCGCGCCTCGTCGACCCACGGCCCGAGCTCACGGAAGAACCGCACCGGCTCGGCCTCCAGCTCGGCCCTCATCGACCCCTGCGCCTCGAGCACTGCGCGTGGGCACGCTCCATACGAGCCGTGATTGAGAAAGACGACCCGTGGGTCCAGGGTCCAGTGCGCACGCAACGGGTTCATCGCCGCCGTCTCCAGTCGTTCGACAAGACCGACCCTCCATCCGGGATCGCGCCGGACGGATGAAGGGTCGGACAAAGGGTGGAGATCGAGAGCGCTGATGCCGCTGCTCTACCGTTGAGCTACGTCGCCCGAGGGCGACGACGGGAGTTGAACCCGCACCTGCGGCCCCATTGAAATAGAAGGAAGCGCCCTCATAGCCACGCCGCGATTTCGCCACAGCACAGCGACCCGGTCAAGCGATGGCGCTGTGCAACCACCTCACAGGTAGGCGCTCATGATGGTCGTCACGTCGAAAGGTGTCAGGTCCCCATCAGGTGCGATGACGATGTCGGCCTGGTCGCGTTCGAAGACACGTTCGCCGCGAGCCTCGGCGTGAAGCACGAACAGGTCGTAAAGGGTCGGCTTCACGAGCGATACCATCGCGCGCCCCAGGTGCGCGAGCCCACGCTTGTTGCTCTCGACGTTGATCTGCGCATCGAGGATGTGGGGCATCGACAGGTCGACCCAGTGCACACGCCGATGGAGCAGATCGATGACGGCTGGCACACACACCCGCTGACTCCCGGTCAGGTCGACCCGGTCCAGGACCGTCGACGGCTCGAAGACCTGGCCGCTCTGCGGCTTGTCCCGCATCATCCAGCCCGCGAAGCACTCGGGGAGTGCGTGAAACGGATGGCGCGAGAACGACAGTACGACCGGCATCAGGTAGCGCATCCCACGTTCCAGCGCGGCCGCGAGGTCGATGTCGATGAACTCGCACGCACCATCCGGCGCCGACGTTATGTCGCCGCTGTGGGCGCCGATCCCGAGCTGGCGCAGGAAGGTGTAAGCGATGTGCGACTTGAAGGTCCAGGCCGCATCGTACATGGTCGCCGACAGGTCGAGGTCGACGCGTCCGGTCGGCTTGCCGCCCACTTCGCCCTCCTTCCACCACATGAAGAACCGGATGGTCCCGCCTGGCGGCAACGGCAGTGCGGACCCACGCACCAGCGTGCGCAGCGCCTTGCTCGCCGAGCGCTGAGAGAACGGCACGAGGTAATCCTTCAGGCGCTCGTCCACGAACACCCGGCCCATAGGCGCCAGGTCCTTGAAGCGGCGGCGCAGCGCATCTCGACAAGCCTGCGCTACATGGGTCGCCTCCGCCGTCTCGAGCCCAGGCCGTGAGTCGTCGATGGTCACGAGGCGTGCCGCCTGCCCCTTTGGAAAGAAGGCCCTGAACCGCGGCTCGACCCCGGCGGCCCGCCCACGCATGTGCGCGAGCACCTGCAGGAGCACGGCCGTCGACACCGAAGGCGCCACCCGTTCGAACTCGGCGATGACACGCCCGCCCGCGTCGCTACCCGGCCCCGCAATGCGCAGCAGGTGATCCAATCGCCGCGCGAGCTCACCCGGGCGCTTCGTCAGGAGTCGCACCGCGGCCATGACGTCGCCCTGGCGCAGCGCCTCCTCGACCGCGCTCGCGGCTGTCCTAACCTCGCCCGGGCTCCGCCTCAGCACGTCGAAGGCCGCGGCCGCCAACGGGAATTGTCCACGATGCTCGCCGGGGTGCAGGCGCTCCCCAAGCCTCAGCCAGCGCTCGCGATGCCGGATCATGTCCTCGAGCGGGCGAGTGCAACGCTCGATCATCGCGAGCAGGAGCCGCCGCTCTTTCCTCGAAAATCGAGTGAACTTGCTCGCTGCCGCGAGGCTGACGTCACCACCCGAACGCGCGACCGCGAGTCGCAGGACATCGACCGCCGTCTTGAAGTGCCGCGTCACCAACACATCGAGCGCCACCGCAGCGGTCTCGTGCCCCGCATCCGCGAGCGCCATCATCGCCCCTGCAAAGAATGCCAGGTTCTCCTTGTGTGGCATCTCCGCGGGAATCAGCGCTGCCAGGTCGACCCGCGATTTCGCCAGGAACCCAAGCAAGGTCTGGAGGTTCGACTTGTCCGTTTCCGACGTCGAGGTCCTGGCCGCGCTGAGCTCGCTAGCAAGCTTGACCGCGTCGGCCAGCGTCGCTCTCCCCACGACCGTCGGTGGGCGCGTGAAGGCCAGCGGCCCACGCTCACGCTCCACCGAATCGGGCATGAGTCGTCGCCCGATCAAGTCACCCAGGTAGTGCATCCAGGCGTTGAAGTAGAGCTCCGCCTCGCTCGCCTCCATCACCTCGGCCGGGAACCCGCGGTACATCGGCTCGAACCTGACATGGGCGCCAAGGCTCTTGGCGATCATCGACCCGAGCCGTCGGTGGAAGACCACGAGCTGCCGCTCCGTCGCGTTCGCAAGCCCTTCGAGCAGCTCTGCCGACAAGGCATGGCCCAGGTGCTCGAGGTTCTTCAGCAGCGTCGCGAGGTGGGTCTTTGGCACAGCCTCAACCCTCGAGACCTCGACGCCAGTGTCGGACCACAACGCCCCGGGGTCGATGAAGACCACCTTGCGGCTCGCCAGCAGCACCGCGTTCACAGCCCACGGGTCGTTCATGTTGGCCTCACTCATTCAGCACCCATCCCCGGTTCGCCCACCATCGTGGTCCGCGGCGAGACTCCCGTCAACGCAGCGGCCCCAGGGCAATCGCAAGGTCCAGGAAATCACCCCAACGTCCACCAACGCCCCCCGCCTCGTGTTGCGGCGCGCCCACCAACTCGGCTACACCCGACGCCCCACCCCGGAGCACAGCCATGCCCGACTATCGCCAGATCTACGACCAGCGCGCCGCCGACTACCACGCCCTCATCGCCGCCGAGGACGCCGATCGGTCCGTCGACCGCTGGCTCGCCGATATCTTGACCGCCAAGACATCCCGGGTCCTGAGGGTCCTCGATGTCGGCGCCGGCACCGGCCGACTCGCCACCATCGTGGCGCGCCAACATCCAAGCGCCGAGATCACCTGCACCGACGCGGCCCAGGCCATGCTGGCCGAGCTGACCCGACGCTGGCCCACCTCGCCGGCCCCAATCACTGTCGTCGCCGACTACCGCGCGCTCCCCTTCCCCGACGCCTCGTTCGACACCGTCATGGCCGGCTGGGCACTCGGCCATCTGACAGGTTTCCATCCTGACACCTGGCCTGTCCATGCCCGCCGAACCCTCCAGGAGCTCGAACGCGTCGCCACCCCCGGCGCCGACATCATCCTGTTCGAGACGCTCGGCACCGGCACACCCCACCCGGCACCACCCCGCCCCGAGCTCGCGGCGCTCTACGACCTCTTCGAGTCCATCGGCTTCACCCGCACAACCCTGCGCACGGACTACCGTTTCGCCTCCCACGCCGAAGCCTCCCGCCTCACGGCCTTCTTCTTCGGCGAGCGTATCCTCCCCGCGCTGCACGACAGCGTCGATGGCACCACCCTCATCGAGTGGACCGCCGCCTTCCACCGCCGCCTCCCCTAGACCTCGTCCCAAGCAAGCACTCCCCCACAGGGGTCGGGACATTTCATATTTCATATTAGCCCCGCCTTCCAGGCGGGCCTCAGCCATCCCCACGTCGAAATCCCAACCCCAACGCCTTCGGCACCGCATCCAGCCATCCAGATGGGGTCTGCACCCTTCCCATTTCAATCTGACCGAGGAGCCTCTGGAGTTTCACGAACGGCCTGCGATCCAGGAGGCGGGACTTTTTACATTTCGCACTTGCCCCGCCTCCGAGGCGGGCCCCGCAATTCCTGACTCCCGGTCAATCCAGTCCTGTGCCCCCTTCGCGAAATCCCCCCTTTACAGCCGCCCGCTGCTTGTCGATGTTCTGATCTTCGTGTGTCGAGCGACCAGCCTCGTCGCGTTTCCGAACACCGAATGAGGAGCCCCCGCGTGGAGACACCCACGACGTCGAATGCCGGCCGCCAACTTTCTCGATTTTCGAGATATGGGACCCGAATAGCCTTCGCGCTCTTCGCCTCCACCGTCGCCCTGGCACTCCCGACCGCCCGCGCCGAGGGCCCACTGACGACCGGCGCTGCCGACACCGACACACCGCCGGCGCCCATCGACGTCGCTCCCGAGACCCTACGGAGCCTGGTCGACGCCCCCTTCGACTGCACCGCCTGCTCGTCTGAAGCCGACAACCTCGCCCCAGCCCCCTTCTGGATCGACAACGCCTGGCGCGGCGTCTCGCTCGCCGACCTCCCGCTCGACTCCGGCCTCGATGGGCCCGGCCTCGAAGCCATGCTGCGCCTGGCCAACCCCGCCGATCTCACGGAGACCCTCTCTGTCTCGTTCGTCTCGGTCACCGGCCCACGCCTGCTGGTCCTGTTCATCGGCCGCGCGCCCCGCTTCACCGACGCCCGCTCCGCGTCGCCCGCCCGCCAAAGCAAGAAGCCACGCGCCGGCCTCGGAATCGTCGTCGTGTCCTGGGTCCCCGCCCTCGGTCGCTCCGACCTCCCGGCGCCCGAAGACTTCGCCCACCACGAAGAGCACAGCCTCGCTGACCTGGCTCCACGTATTCGTGTCAGCCTCGCCGACCGCGCGACTGTCCTCGACTTTCCCGGCCTCGGTCTCCGCCGCGTCTTCCCGTCGGGCGTCGGCGCCCTCGACGGCGTCCGCGCCTATCCCGGGCTCACCTCGCTGACGCCCATCACCGAGCGCGCTCGGGTCTCCAAAGAAGGCTCCTTCGAACGCCTCGCCGGCCCGTCCTGGGCCCGAAACCTCCCCTATATCCCCTTCCAGGTCCCCTGGGTCTCCACCACCAAAGCCCCACTCATGAAGGAGCGCCTCTACTTCGCCGAGACCCCGCTCGCGTTCCACGCCTGGCCCGGCAGGACCTTCATCCGCGCCTTCAACTCCCACGGCTGCGTCACCCTCCGTGACCCCGACCTCATCGAGCTCGCGGCCTTCGTCTTCGGTTCGGCCGGCCCCCTTCCGCTCGTGATCCGCGAGTCGGCCTTCGAAGACGCCCGCCACCCCTTCCCACACGAGGACAAGCTCCACTGGCGCCTCGTCAACACCGGCTCGCCCGAGCAACCAGCCTTCCAGCTCCGCGGAAACCTCTATTATCTCGAGCGCCTACGCGAGCCTATCCCCGACGTCTCGGCGCTCGTCGGCCGCTTCATGGACAGCGAGAACCGCGCCTACAAGGCCGGTCGCATCTCCAGGGCCCCCGACGCCGGCATCCCCGACGCCCTCGCCCCCTGAGCCTCGCCGGCCTGCAGAGCTCCGCCCGGCCGCCGCGCTCTATCGCGGTTCCTACTTCAGGTTGACTCCCGGGAAGGTTCCGGCTCTGTCATGTGTCTGGCTCTACACCCTGCCATCCACGGCCGGGTCGCCGCCCCACCCAGAGGCCACCTCATGACGCTCGCCGCACCTGCCCGCTTCGCACTCGCCGCCCTCTTCTCCGCGCTGTCGGCCTTCGCCTCTCCCGCCCTCGCCACCCCCGAGCCGCGGACCTTCGGTGGCCTCACCGTGACCGACCCGCCCGCCGCTCGCACCGAGTCGACGCGTGGGCGCCTACGCCTCGACATCGAAGGGACACTCGTCACCCAGGACAAACGCACCTGGGTCGGCCCCACCGTCCCACAATACGTCCCCCTCGGTATTGACCGGATGGAGCTCGTCCGCCTCATCGAGACCCCGCTGCCCCAGACCATCGTCGCGCCCGCCATCGACACGCCTGCCGGTCACCTCGCCCTCTACCGCGAGATGTTCGGCCACGCCGGAGCCTCTACGGGCTGCGCCCTCGAGAACCCGCACGAGAACTGCCGCCAGGTCGCCCGCTTCTATCACACCGACGGCCGCCTCGGGTTCGAGGTCGACTTCAACGCCCTCTTCCCACGCCCGACCCACCTCGTCGTCCACGACCTCCTCCTGGTCGGTGACACCCTCATCTACAACGAGGCCTGCCAGACCTACGCCGCCGACGCCAAGGGCAAGTGTTCGAACATCGTCGCGCTCGATATCTCGGAAACCAAGCCAACCGTGAAGTGGCGCAGCCCTCCGAAGGTCTCGCGTGGTGACCTGCTAATCGTCGGCCCCTACCTCATCGCCGGCTACGGCTTCACCGACGAGCGCGACAAGCTGCACATCCTCGAGCTGACCACCGGCAAGCTCCGCCACTCCGTCAACGTGCGTAAGGCCCCCGAGGTCCTGAACCTCGTCGCCTCTCACGAAGGCCTCGCTCTCGACGCCTGGCTCTACGGCGAAGACGACGCCCGCCGCTTCACCATCAGCGGCTTCTTCGGCAAAGACCCTTCCAAGCCCTACAAAGGCACCAAGCCCCGCCTCACGCCGCGCTGAGCCTGCCCCTGCGCGCCACCGCACTCAGCGCCCTTTCGTGCGGTTGTTCTCGCCTATCCGCCGCATGAGCGGCGCAATCGTACGCCCCACACCCGGCATCAGGTTCGCGAAGCGCGCCAACATCCCACGGCTCTCGGGGATAGCCACCTCGAGCGGCCGCTTCTCGAATACCGCCACCAGCGCCCGCTCGATGTCGACGGCACTCAGCGCCTTGCCACCCGAGAACGTCAACGCCGCCTCGGTCCGCCCCTTCTGCAGGTCCAGCATCGGCGTCGCCACCGCATCGGGCATGACGACCGTCACGGCGACCCCACTCTCGCCAAGCTCCATGGCCGCCGACAACGAGAAGCCCCGCACAGCGAACTTGCTCGCGGCATAGATCGACAATCCGGGCACCGGCGACAATGACGCCAGAGACCCGATATTGACGATGTGCCCACGCCTCCGCTCGACCATGCGGCGCGCCGCCGCGCGGGTCCCAAAGACGACGCCCTTGACGTTGATGTCGAGCTGTCGATGCACATCCGCGTCCGACACATTCACGACCCAGTCGGGCATCAGGACGCCTGCATTGTTCACCAGATGGGTCACCGCCCCGAACCGCGCCTCGGCAGCGTCCAGCGCCGCCTCCCAGCTCGCCGGGTCGACCACATCGAGCGCCACGGTAAAGACCCGTGCACCGTCCCAACCGTCCTCACGACCGGCCTCCTCGAGCCTTCCAAACGCGACATCGCTCGCAATGACCGCGTCACCGCGCCGCATGAGCGCACCCACCAGATGGCGCCCGATCCCACTGGCGCACCCCGTGACAAACACAACTCGTGCAGCTGCGTGACGTTTCAAGTGTCGTTCAGCTCCCCACCCGCACATCGCCAAACGCCAGCCCCGCCGACACCCCAGGCGCATACCAGGCCGGCGTCAGCTCGGAGCTCGCGAGAAAGTTCGGCAGCTTCTCATCACGTGGTGAAGGGCCCGCGATCGTCTTTTCGACGATCATCGAGAGGTACTGGTCGAGCCCACGCTCGAGCGTGTTGCCGTTCAAGACCACATCCATGCCGCTCGACCTGGCATACGCCGCCAGCCCCGGAATCCTCGAAGCACGCGGCTCGTAGCTGTCCGCGCACACCCCGTTCTCGCTCGTCACGGTGACCCCGAGCCCCGACCCGATGACGATCGAATGGTTGCCCTCCGTGTGCCCCGGCGTCCGCACCAACATGACCCCGCGCCCAAGCGCCACGCTGTCGTCCAGCAAGACGACCCGAGACTCGTCGACCCCGTCCACCCCGCCTGGGCAGTACCACGGCCGCTGTGGCTCCGAGAGCCCGCTGACCGTCGCCCACTCCTCACGCATCACCAGCAGCCTGGCCCGGGAAAAGTACCCGGGTCGCCCGGCCGTCCCGAGCCACCCCCGCAGGTCCTGAGTATGCAGGTGGTCGTAGGTGATGAAGTCCACCTCGTCAGGCGTCACCCCGCTCGCGGCCAGCGCCTCGGCCACAGTCTTGCCGCGCTTGGAGATGACCGTCTCGGCCACCCCGCGCAACACCCCGGGTGGGCCAAACTGCTCGAGGAGCCCCTTGAAGAACGGCGTCTCACCGTTGGCCGTGACATCCGACGGCGACACCACCAGCACCCGCCGCACACCTTGAAAATCGAGATACTTGACGACAAAGACACGGTTGGCCAGACACAGGAACGGCAGTGGCAACGACAACGCATCTCGCAGCCCATACCGACTCGGATACGGAAAGCGCACCAGCTCGTGACTCGTGAGCCCCTCGACAATTCCGCCGGCGACGAAGCGCTCACGCACGGCCTGAGCCGCCTTCACCAGAGCCCGCCGCCGCTCGGCCGGCGTCCCATCTCGCCCCTGGTCGAGTCGGACAAGCTCGGGCCATCGCTCGAAGCCCAACCCCTCGATCACCTGCCGCTCGAGCCCTGCGCTCATACGCGCCGCCGCCGACGCCCCATCGCCGCGACGAGCCCCAGCCCAACCAGCCCGCCGAGCCCGACAGGTCCAAACGGACCACCCGAGCAGCCACCGCCACCCTCGAAGCTGCCCGCCTCGTTCTCGACGCTCGGCCCGAGGTCGGGCTCGACCCCGCCCGTCACACAAGCGCCGTTGTCGCAGCTCTGGCCGTCGCCACACACGCCACAGACGCCACCGCACCCGTTGTCGCCACACACGCGCCCGGAACACTGCGCCTCGCAGGGGATGGCCTCGCACTGTCCGCCCGCATTACACGTCGACCCGGCGCCGCAAGTCCCGCAGCTCCCGCCACACCCATTGTCGCCGCATGCCTTGCCGTCGCAGCTCGGCTCGCACGGCTTGACCTGACACTGGCCAAAGGGTGTGCAGAAGCGGTCTTCGGAACACACACCACAGACACCACCACACCCGTCGGTGCCACAATCCTTGCCCGCGCACTCGCGCTCGCAGCCAGGTCGGCACTCGCTGTCGTCTTTACAGACGAGCCCACCATCGCAGAACCCGCAGTTGCCTCCGCACCCGTCGCTCCCGCACTGCTTGCCCACACAGCTCGGCACACAGTCGGGCGTCCCGCCGACACACTTGCCTGCAAACGTGCAGCTCTGCCCCGAACGGCAGCTGCCACACGTGCCGGTGCACCCGTCCCAGCCGCACTCCCGACCGTCGCACTGCTGCTGGCAGCCGCCCGTCGGGACACACTGGTAGTTGAAGTTGCAGCTCTCGTTGAGCGCGCACGACCCACATGCCCCGGCACACCCGTCGCCGCCACACTCCTTACCATCACAGCTCGAGGTGCAACCGCCTGCCCCGATACACTGGCCCGTGAAGCTGCAGCTCTGCCCACCAGGACACGTGCCACACGTCGACCCACACCCGTCGCCACCGCACTGCTTGCCGTCGCACTGCGGCACACACGCGCCGCCGAGCACACACGACCCGGCGAAGTTGCAGCTCTGCCCGGAGGGACACAACCCACACGTCCCGCCGCACCCGTCAGGCCCACACTGTTTGCCAAGGCACTGCGGCACACACGAGCTCGGCTCGACACACAGCCCGGTGAAGCTGCAGCTCCGCCCCTCGGGGCACGTCCCGCAGGTCCCACCACAGCCATCGCCGCCACACTGGCGACCGTCGCACAGCGGCGTGCAGCTGCCAGCGGTGACACATTGGCCCGACGCGTTGCAGCTGCGCCCACTCGGGCAGCTGCCACAGCTCCCGAGGCACCCGTCGAAGCCACACTCCTTGCCGCCGCAGCTCGGCGTGCAGTTGCCGGGCACGATGCAGCTGCCCGCGAAGTTGCAGCTCGACCCGCTCGCGCAGGCCCCGCAGCTCCCGCCGCAGCCGTCGGGTCCACACTGGCGTCCAACGCAGCTCGGCGTGCATCCACCGGAGCTCACACACTGGCCCTGGAAGTTGCAGCTCTGCCCGCTCGGACAGGTGCCACACGTGCCGCCACACCCATCGCCACCACACTCGGCCCCGTTGCAGCTGGGTGTACACCCGCCCGTCGTCACACACTGGCCGGCATAGCTGCAGCTCTGGCCGCCCGTGCACGCCCCGCAGCTCCCACCGCAACCGTCCGAACCACAGGTCTTGCCGGCACAGCTCGGTGTGCATCCGCCGCGCGGCACACACTGGTAGGTGTACGAGCAGCTGTTGTTCTCCGGGCACACGCCGCAATAGCCACCACACCCGTCGCCGCCGCATTGGCGCCCGCTGCAGTTGGGGGTGCACGAGTTGCGCGACACACAGGTGTAGTCGTAGCGGCAGCTCTCCGACTCGAGGCAGTAGCCACACTCCTGGCCGCACCCGCCGCTGCCGCACTCTTTGCCGGCGCAGTTGGCCTCACACACGAACTTGGGCACACATTGGAAGTTGTAGTCGCAGCTCTCGTCGGTGCCGCAGACCCCACATGGATTGCCGCAGCCGTCCTCGCCGCACTCCTTGCCGGTGCAGTTGCCCGTGCAGTTGTTCGGGTCGATGCACTGGCCGTACACGTTGCACACGTTGCCCGCCGCACACGTCCCACAGCCGGGCCCACACTCGACGCCCTTACAGGGGTCCTCGTCCGGGTCGATGCACCCGTGATACGGGATGAGGTTGAGAAACCTCTGGACACCACAGGTCTTTTCGAACCACGAGCAGTCGACTTCGATCTCCACGTCGAAGAAACAATAGATGAACGCATCGCCGTCACAGGTCCCGTTGATGGGGATACCCCCGCACGACGCTCGCGCCTCGCCGCGGACGAGTGACGCCCCCGCGATGACGAGTACGACGAAGAACAAGACCCGGACGAGACGGCGTAGTGCGTTGCTCATGACGGACACTCTATAGGAGGCGGCTCGCCCGCGTCCATCCCTCGTGACGCCCCCTGGCCCGTTCGTCTGCTACCCCATGTCGCCCACGGCGCCGGCTCAGCGCGGGGCTGCAACCGGGTCGAGGCGCGTGCCGTTGGCGTAGCGCAGCTCGCCCTGGCGCTCTCCGTCCGACGAGAAGGCGACCCAAATGCCGTGTCGCTCGCCCCGCAGGTAGTCACCTTCGAAGTAGCCGCCGTTGGTGCCGGCTTCCATCCAACGGCCGACCCGCACGCCGAGCTCATAGTCGCCACGCGCGACGAGCTTGCCGGTCTCGTCGTTGTGGACCCAGGTGCCGTGCATCTTGCCGGCCTCGAGGGGTCCCGTCGCGAGCACCTTCCCGTTGTCATGGAAGTGGGTCCAGATGCCGCCCTTCGCGCCGTGTTGGTAGGCCCCCTCCCAACGTCGCCGCTCCTTGCCCGGAGCCATCCATTCCACCCACGGCCCGTTCTTGGTGTTGGCCTCGTAGGCGCCCTCGGCCTGCTTCGAGCCATCTGCGAAGAAGAGCGTCCACTTGCCGTGGCGTTGGTCGTCTTTGAACAGCCCCTTGGCGCTGACCTGCCCCCGGTCATCGAAGTCGGTCCAGACACCGTGCCGCACGTTGCCCGCGTAGCTTCCTTCGGCGCGCTTCACGCCGCCCGACGTGATGGTCCAACGCCCTTCGCGTCGGTCGGCCTTGTAGTTGCCCTCGGCCACGAGCCCGTCCTCGAGCCAGACCTTCCAGGGCCCCTCACGGACCTTGCCCTTCATCATGCCTTCGGCCAGCCTGCGACCTTCGGCATCGAAGGTGCGCCACAGTCCGTCGCGCTGACCTTGTCGGAAGCTGCCCTCATAACGGGTGCCGTCCTCGCCATGTCCGGTGTACGGACCGTCGAGCACGTCGGCGCGATAAGTCGCCTCGAGGATGCGGCGCCCCTGGGCATCGAACTCGAGCCACACCCCTTCGCGCAGCCCACGCTCGAAGCGCCCCGTCAGCTTGAGCCAGCCCTCCTCGTGCCACTCCTGCATGGGGCCATCGGGGATGAGCTTGCCCGTGCCGTCGCGGACGACACACCATTGCCGAAAGCCGATGGGGGGCGCGTCGCCGACGAGGGTCGCGCTCACAGGACATACCAGGGCCGCATTCCGGGCTGCGTTCGCGTGTCCAATCACACTTACGAAGACGACACAGACGAGTACGCCCGCGACCATCGTCGCCCACTGTCGTCTACTTCGATGTCGTGTGCCCTGGATCATCGCCGATCACCTGTTCGGCTGCCGCGGAGGCCGACCCTACCACAACCCTCAGTGCGCAACAGCCAACGGTAACCAACCTGAGTGCGCGCGCCTGAAACGAGCCGGGGCCCTCGACTTGCGAGCGACCTCGGGCCGGGAAGACGTTTCGAATTATATCGCAACCGTTGCCGCGTACGTGTGCACGACGAGAGTACGGGGTTTCGCGCAGCGAACCGATCGTCGCGATCACCTCTTTGACCTGCGGTCACTACACTCCAGTCGATTCCGGGTGTCGGAGGTGGGTATGTCGGTTCGTGCGGGTCTCTTCGGTGTCGTGGCGCTCATGGTCGGTCTTGGCGCCAACGCGGCCTTTGCGCCGCGCACGTTGGCAGCGGCGGGTGACGGTTGGGGCCTCGGGATCGGCACCGGCCTCGGCGTGCACTCGAGCGCGTCGCCCAACAACCCGGGCGACTCCGGCATCATCGCGGACCTCAACGTGCGCGCACGTTTCCTCTGGATCCTCGGCGTCGACCTACGCTTCAACCTCCAGGACGACGACGCCTTCGCCCTCGACGACTCGGCCCAGTACGCGGCTCGTTACCGAACCTCATTACTCCTCTACATCGTCCCCACCCCGGTCGCGAGCGTCTATGTCGGCGCTGGGATCGGCGCGGTCGAAGGCTCGGACCTCCTCGACCCACGGGCCGAGGGCTCATCCTACCAAGCCGGCCTCGGCATCGAGGTTCCGGTCACCGCCCGCCTCGCGCTCGACGCCTCGTTCATGATGATCATGCCGGGTGAGAAGTCGGTCGAACGCGACATCGAGCGCCGTGTCGACCTCGAGCTCGCCGCCTACCGCGCCTCACCAAGCGGCAACGTCCCGACGATTCCGACGAGCGTCCCCACCGGCGACTACGTGTCACCGGGGAACTTCGAGCTCATGATGCGCGCGATGATGGTGTTCTGATTTCGTTCTCGCCCAAGACCTTGAGCATGTGGATCTGGTCGAGCAACCGCCCACCGTCCATGCCGCTCGCCGGTTCGCGGCCCCACGCGACGAAGCCGCGCGACTCGTACAGTGCGATGGCGGCAGCGTGCTCGGCCTCGACCCCGAGGTGGACCTGGCGCACACGCAGCACATCATTCGCGAAGGCCAACGCGGCATCGAGCAACTGCCCGCCGAGTCCGAGCCCGCGATAGGCCTTGCCGACGTACATGCCGACGACCGCCGCGCGATGTCGCAGCTTTGCGGCGCGTTCGCGATAGACGGTGACCATCGCGACGAGTGCGCCCTCGGTTTCGTCCTCGTCAGCCGCAAAGGCGCCAAAGACGGCCGCGCGGTCGGATGCCTGGAGCGACTCCCGGAGGAAGGTCGGGCCGGACTCGATGGCCTCTTCCAGCGTGGTGCAGAACGCATCACGCTCGAGCGAGAGGGCTTCGAGCCGCAGACGGAAAGCCGCCTCGAGGTCAGCCTCGTTCAGGCGTCGGACACGCGTCGCTCGTATCATCGCCGACTCCTTGGCGCTGTACTCAGTGTGCGGGATGCAGCTCGCGCGGCTTCGTGCCGGGGAAGCCCGTCGCCGCCGCCGGGGCCGGGGCCTCGAAGGCCCGCACGAAGTGGACGAGCGCCATCAAAAGCTCGGGCCGGTCTTCCAGATCAGAGCTCGGCGGCATCGTGCCAGCCAACCCTCGTGAAGGCCCACCTTCGAGGATGACCTTGGTCAGCTCGTCGTCGCTGACCTGAGCGTGCCAGAGCCGGTCGTGCAGGTTCGTC
The DNA here is from genome assembly GCA_942493285.1 of uncultured Myxococcia bacterium. Classification (GTDB taxonomy): domain Bacteria; phylum Myxococcota_A; class UBA9042; order PHBI01; family PHBI01; genus WYBB01. The sequence continues at coordinate 170,243 of OW818691.1, read as the reverse complement.
GGCCGCGGCAACATGCCCGGCGCCGCAGGTCCATCGCCCCCGCCTTCGGGTCCGTGACAGGTCGCGCAGCGCGCCTCATAGAAGGCCTTCGCTTCGGTCAAGAGCGCCGGGTCGGGCTTGCCTTCGAAGCGCGGCGCGGCGGTGATCTGCGCGCCCTGGATGACCCAGGCTGCAATCTTCTTGCGCTCCTCTTCGGTGATGTTCGTCTGGTTGCCGAGCGGCATCGTCTTGTTGACGTAGACCCGCTCGAGGATACGCGGCGCGAGCTGGGCTATCTGCGCCGGCTCCTCCAGGATCATGCCTGCCGGCGGGCTCATGAAGGCCGTATTGCTCGGGTATTGAGCGTGGCAATTGGTGCAGCGCGCCTGGATGATACGGTGGATCTCGGGGAAGGCGACCTTCATCGTCGCCAGGTCCTTGTCGTCGGCGACCGCCAGCGACGGCCCCGACGTCGTGATGCCGATGGCCACGAGCGACGCCAGCGTCGCCGACCAGATGAAGACCCCGGCCTTGCCGCGGTAGTTCATGATGTACTTCAGGCCGGCGCCGAAGATGAAGACCACCGCCAGCACGAGCCATGGATGCTCGTTGCTGTAGGTCGCCGGAAAGTGATTGCTGAGCATCGTGAAGATGACCGGCAGGGTCATGTAATGGTTGTGGCGCGAGCGCATCTTGGCGCGTAGCCCGAGCGAAGTGTCGACCTCACGCCCCTCACGCGCGGCGGCGAGCATGTTCTTCTGAGCCGGGATGATGCGGAAGAAGACATTGGCCGACATGATCGTGCCCATCATCGCGCCGATCTGCAGGAAGGCCGCGCGCGGCGCATACAGCGTCGTAATCCACGCGGCGATGCCGATGAGCGCACTAAAACAGATGAGCGCCAGCACCTTTGGGTGCTGCTTCAGCGGCGAGCTCCACAAGAGGTCGTAGACGATGAAGGTCCCGGCCAGGAGGCCGAGCGACAAGAGGATTCCTTCGGTCGCGGTCATGTTGGAGACCGTCGGGTCGACGAGGTAGCTCGCGCCGTTGAGGTAATAGACGACGAAGAGCAGGAGGAAGCCGGTGAGCCAGGTCGTGTAGCTCTCCCACTTGAACCAGTAGAGGTTGTCCGGCATCTCGCTCTTGGCCAGATAGCGGCGCTTGATGACCTCGTAGAAGCCACCGGAATGCGTCATCCAGAGCTCGCCGACGACCGCACCTTCGCGCTGCTTCTTGGGCGTCTCGAGGTGGCTGTCGAGCCACATGAAGAGGAACGAGTCCCCGATCCACATGATCCCGGCGATGACGTGGATCCAGCGGACAAAGAGGTTGAGGGCTTCCTGAAAGGCTGATTCCATGGCCGTCCCTTCATAGCTTCATCCCCCTCGACTGGCAAAGCCAATGAAGCGCATGGGGAACGAGCGATTTCGCGCGCGGCCGACCCGCCCCCGGGCCTGGCCCGGGCGCTGACCAGCGTCATTGACAGGGCCAGCTAGATTCGCGAGGTTGCCGCCGCCATGGCCACACCACCGCTACCTCCCGCCCACGTCGACAACCCGTTCAGCGACTTCCTCGACCTCGTGTCGGGCAAGCTCGGGGGCCTGGCCCTCGCGACGAACGACGACTTCTTCGCCGAGAAGGAGAACCTGCTCAAGCCAGGGCCCGCCGTCTTCGAGCTCGAGGCCTACACGGAGAAGGGCAAGTGGATGGACGGCTGGGAGTCGCGGCGCAACCGTACGCCCGGGAAGGACCACGACTGGGTGGTCGTGCGTCTGGGCCTTCCGGGTGAGGTCGTCGGCGTCGACGTCGACACGTCGTTCTTCGTCGGCAACGCCCCGGAAGAGGTCGTCATCGAGGCCCTGACCCATGACGCAGCCCTTCGCCCACACGAGGTCGAGGCCCTACCCGAGTCGAGCTGGCGCGTCGTCCTGCCCAGGACCCGCGTCGACCGCGGCGCCCACAACTACCTGTATATCCAGGGCTCTGGGCGGGTGACCCACCTGCGCCTCAAGATCTTCCCCGACGGCGGCGTCGCCCGTTTCCGCGCCTTTGGTCGGGTGCTCCCCGACTGGAGCCGTGTCATCGAGGGCCAGCTCGTCGACCTCGCGAGCATCGCATGGGGCGGCAAGGCCATCGCGTGTAACGACTCGTTCTTCTCGAGCAAAGACAACATCAACCTGCCGTGGTCGTCGCGCCGTATGGACGACGGCTGGGAGACCAGGCGCCGCCGCAGCTACAACGCATCGGCCGATGGCGGCGACTGGATCATCGTCAAGCTCGGCAAGCCCGGCGAGATCCGTCAGGCCGTCCTCGAGACCCACCACTTCAAGGGCAACCCGCCCGATATGGCCCGGCTCGAAGCCATCAATCTGCCGGGCGCCACGCTCGACGACCTGCTCGAAAAGCCGTGGGACATCCTGTTGCCCGACTCCCCGCTCGAGCCCCACCAGACCCACAGCTTCGGGCGTGAGCTCAAGTCGATTGGGCCTGTTACCCACGTGCGTCTGGTCATCCAGCCCGACGGTGGTGTGTCGCGGCTGCGCCTCTTTGGCCACCTCGGGGACTGACCATGACCGACCTCGCACCTCCCGACGGGCCCGACTCGCAAAGCCGGCTGAACAGGCTCAACGGGCTCGCCCAGGACGAGGCGCTCGGCGTCTTCCTGCGGTGCTGCGGCGCAACCCGCTGGGCCGCCTTCATGGCGTCCGGGCGCCCATTTGCCGACGACGCGGCGCTCGATGCGGCGGTGTCGACCGCCTTTGCAAAGCTGACCCGCGAGGACTGGCTCGAGGCCTTCGCCCACCACCCTCGAATCGGGGACGTGTCTCGCCTGCGCGAACGGTTCGCCCACTCGGGTGACCTCTCCGAGAAGGAGCAGGGGGTCGCCATGGCGGCCGCGAACGAAGCCATCATCCAGCGGCTCTTCACGCTCAACCAGGCCTACGAGGCGCGGCATGGCCACATCTTCATCGTGTGCGCATCGGGCAAGTCGGCGGCCGAGATGACGGCGCTGCTCGAGGCGCGTATCGACCTCGACCTCGACACCGAGGTCGGCAACTGCGCGGCCGAGCAGGCGAAGATCACAGCGCTCCGACTCGCCGCCCTCTGACCTCGTTTCCCACAATCCCCGGCATCCCGACCAAGGATTCAACTCATGGCGACGCTCTCGACCCACGTCCTCGACACGGCCCTCGGCAAGCCCGCCGCCGGTCTGGAGATCGCGCTCTTCCGCTGGGATGGTGTGGCGCTCTTCGTCCCCCTGAACCGCCAGGCGACCGACGGTGACGGCCGCGTCAAGGGTGACCGCCTCGCCCCCGATGGCCTGTCACCCGGCACCTACCAGCTCGTCTTCGAGACCGGCCCCTACCTCGAGGCCCACCACGGTGCAGCCTTCTTCCCGTTCGCGCCGATCGTCTTCCAGATCACCGACGACACCCATTACCACGTCCCGCTCCTGCTCTCGCCCTACGGCCTGTCGACCTACCGCGGAAGCTGAGACATCTAGAATCTCGAGCATCTTGCTTTTCGAGCCTCTCGATCACCAAGACGCTTGACCACCAAGACGAGCTCTCCATGAAGACCACGCTCACGACCGACCTCCTCGCACCCATCCGCTCACGCCTCGACGCGAAGAATCACGCCTTCGCCATCCTGTTTCCGGGTGAGTCGCCGCGCCGCCAACCGGTCCACACCGTCTATGGCGGTGCCCACCTCTTCAAGTCCGACACGTCCAAGAAGATGAGCGGGCTCGCCGTCCGGCACCTCGACGAGAACGCCCCCGACGTCGTGACCTTCGCGACGGCGCTGGGTCTCGCCGACCTCTCGCTCGCGGACAAGATCCACCACCGCGTGCGCGAGAAGCTCCTGCACGAGGCCATCGAGGACTTCCGCATCGACTTCGAGGACGGCTATGGCAACCGCCCCGACGCCGAAGAAGACCAGCAGGCCGTCATCGCCGCCACCGAGGTCGCCAAGGGGATGGCCAACGGCACCCTGCCCCCGTTCATCGGCGTGCGCATCAAGCCGCTCACCGAAGAGCTCGCGACGCGCTCGCTCCGCACACTCGACCTGTTCGTCACGACGCTCTCGGACCTGACCGAAGGCAAGCTGCCCGACAACTTCGTCGTGACGCTGCCCAAGGTGACCCACAGCGAGCAGGTGGCGGCCCTCATCGACGCCTTCGAGCTGCTTGAGAGCCTGACCGCACTCGAGCCCGGCAGCCTGCAGGTCGAGCTCATGGTCGAGACCACGCAGTCCATCATCGGCCCCGACGGTCAGGTCGCCCTGCCCCACCTCATCCGCGCCGGCCGCAGCCGCGTGCGCGGTTGCCACTTCGGGACCTACGACTACACGGCGTCCTGCAATGTGACCGCGGCCTACCAGACGATGGGCCACCCGGCCTGCGACTTCGCGACCCACACCATGCAGGTGGCGCTCGGCGGCACTGGCATCTGGATGTCGGACGGGGCGACGACGATCATGCCGGTCCCGGTCCATCGGGCCAAGGCCGGCGAAGCGCTGACCGACCTGCAGGTGGCCGAGAACCGGGCGGCCGCACACCGCGCGTGGCGCATCGCCTACGACAACAACATGCACAGCCTGAAGCGCGGCATCTACCAGGGCTGGGACCTCCACCCGGGCCAGCTCGTCGCGCGCTACGCGGCGGTCTACTACTTCTTCCTCGAGTCGTTCGCGGACGCGAGCCATCGTCTCAAAAACTTCATGAACGTCGCCGCCACCGCGACGCTGGTGGGCGACACCTTCGACGACGCCGCGACGGGACAAGGCCTCTTGAACTACTTCCTGCGCGCGCTCAACTGCGGCGCCGCGACGGAGGCCGAGGCCATTGCCACCGGGCTGTCGCTCGACGAGCTCCGCTCGAAGAGCTTCAGCAAGATCCTCGCTCAGCGCCGCGCTCACGCCTGAAGACTGGCCAGGCGTGCGGCATCTGCATCAAGAATGCCCTGACCTTCCCCGGCGAAACGCAGCCGAAACACGAATGGCTATGATATCGCCACCCCACTGAGGCGACGCCCGAAGAGCTCGCCGCTTCCGGGTCCACAACGCTACGAACGGAGATGACTATGACCGCGCTTCGCGACTTCCTCGAGCTCCCCTACGACCAGCTCGAAGAGATGAACCTCGAGACCAAGCAGGCCCGCCTCGAGCGCCGGCCGGCCGACGAGCTGCGGGAAGCGAAGTCGCGCTACCTCGCCGACGAGAAGCGTATCAAAGCCGTCACCGTCTGCTTCTCCGACCTCGAGGGTCGGCTGCAGATGCTGGACTACGACAAGAAGTTCCTCCTCAAGAGCCAGGACAACCTGACCTTCGACGGGTCGTCCGTGCGCGGCTTCTCGGCCCTGCATGAGTCGGATCTGCGGCTCGCGATCGACTGGCCGGCTTTCTACCTGCTGCCGGCCGACGTGTTTGGTCCCGGCAAGGTGTGTGTCTTCGCCGAGGTTCACAACCGCGACGGTTCGCCCTACGCATCGGACCTGCGGGCCAAGCTCAACGCCTACGGCAAAGAGCTCCACGCCAAGGAAGGCCTCTCCTGCCAGGTCGCCCCCGAGATCGAAGGCTTCCTCTTCAAGGGTCGCGACGCCGAGCGCCGCTACCTCGAGACCGGCCACTTCGAGTACGTCTCGACCGGCGGCTATTACCACTCGCTGCCCGGTGACCAGCTCCGCCTCTTCATCGACACCGCCGCCGAAGTGCAGCGCGCGATGGGCTTCCAGAACGAGAAGGACCACCCCGAGGTGGCGCCGAGCCAGTTCGAGATGAACTTCTCGTACTCGGACGCGCTCATTACGGCCGACCAGGTCCAGCTCTACAAGCTGCTCTGCCGCCAGGTCGCCGCCAAGCTCGACATGACCGCCAGCTTCCTCCCGAAGCCGGTCGCGGGCGTCAACGGCAGCGGCATGCACACCAACATGTCGATGGCCAAGCACGGCAAGAACCTCTACTGGGACGCCAACGGCGAGGAAGGCCTCTCGGCGTTCGGTTGGGAAGCCATCGACCGCATCCTCAACCACGCCCAGGACCTCTGCCTCATCCTCAATCCTTCGGTGAACGCGTACCGCCGCCTCGACCCGAACTACGAGGCCCCGAACCAGATCAAGACCTCGGCCAACGACCGCGGCGCGATGGTCCGGATCCCGACCGGCAACGAGCGCTCGGCGCGTATCGAGGTGCGCTCGGTCGCCCCTGACGCCAACCCCTACGCCGTCTTCTACACGCTCGTTCGCACCATCCTCGATGGGCAGTCCGGTGGCCTCACGCCGGCCCAGATGCGCACCCAGGAGACGACACTCCCCGACAACATCTACGACGCGCTCGACAACTTCACGGGCAGCGCCCACATCGACAAGATGCTGGGCGAGGTCGTGAAGAACAAGTTCGCCGACCTCAAGCGTCAGTCGGCCGACCGCTGCGCACGCAGCCTCGGCAGCCTCGTGAAGACCCCTGAGATCCAGTACCACCACGAGGTCACCAACCAGGTCCTCTGGAAGAAGTTCTGATCGCGGCAAAAAGCCGGGGCCCTCGCCCCGACGTCGTCCCATGAAGGCCCGGCTCACCCCCGGGCCTTCTTGGTTTCGGCCTGGCGCATCGGCCTCTTGCCCAGCCGCCCCTCCAACTCCCAAATCAGCTAGCAAGATCAATCGGTTTCCGACCGCCCTCCGAGCAGTTGACGACGACCGCCCCGTGCCGTGACACTGGTCTCTGTAGTTGAGTGGAGGATAGGTGGGCGACCAACCGCGAAGGCCAACGAACCCGACTCCGGTCACGACCGGGCTGCATGTGCGACCCGCTCGCCCCGAGCCTCCGGCGACGACGCTCCCGCGTCACGTGTCGAACCCTCCGACCCAGCCTCCTGTCCCGCCAGTTTCGAACCCTGCCCTGCGCCCATCGCGCCCGGCGATGCCCGGCTCGGATCAGCAGCTTCGCGACGAGATAGCCGCGCTCGAAAAGGCGCTGCACGCCGAAAAGAACGCGCGACGCGAGTCCGAGTCCGGGCGCGAGGCCGCCGAGAAAGCGGCCGCCGGACGCGAAGCCATCCTCGAGATCGTGGCCCACGACCTGCGCAACCCGCTGAACCTCGTGAAGGTCGGGACCGGGCTCCTGGCGCGTCAGGTCCGTAAGGGCAAAGACGGCGAGGCGCCCAACGTCGACGCCGACAAGGTGATGGAGCTCGTCGGCTCGTTCCAGGTGGCGGTGCGCCGCATGGAGCGGCTCATCTCGGACCTCCTCGATCTCGGCGCCATGGACCAGAACGAGCTGCGCCTCGTGCGTGGCCCCGCCGAAGCCAACAAGCTCGTCGAAGAGGTGCTCATCGAGATGCGCGCGATGGCCGACGAGAAAGGCGTCGAGCTCACGAGTGAGGGGCCCGGCAAGAGCCTCGTCGTCGACTGCGACCGCGACCGGGTGATCCAGGTCTTGGAAAACCTCATCGCCAACGCCATCAAGTTCACCCCGGCCGGCAAGAAGGTCACCGTCCGCCTCGTCGAGTCGGGCCCCGAGGTCCGCTTCGAGATCGCCGACGAAGGTCCCGGCATCCCCGACGAGGTCCTGCCCCACATCTTCGACATGTTCTATCGCGCCAAGACGTCAGGCGGCCGTGGCCTCGGGCTCGGCTTGTCGATAGCACTTGGGCTGGTGCGGGCACATCGTGGAGCCATCTGGGCAGAGAGCGAGAAGGGGCGCGGCGCGACCTTCGTGTTCACGATGCCCAAACGCGAGCACCGCTCGGACACCGTCGAGCTCCCGGCCATCCGGATGCCCAAGCCGCTGCCGAAGCGGTGAGTCGATTCGGTTTCTGCCGGGACCGCTCGGGCATCTGGCCGGACACGAGTTGCTCCGGGTGACCTCGGGAGCACTCTTGCTGCCACTGTCGACGTGACGAGTCGGCCTGCTTCCTGCAGAAGCGCCTCTGTTATGGCGAGCAACTCCACTCGATCGATTCTCTGGGCCCTCGCTGGCGCGTTCGTCGTCACCGCATTGGCCGGGCTCGTCCTGCGCTGGGATCTCGTCAACGCGGTCGCCACGGAGGCGGGCGTCGAGTTTGCCGACCTGCGGCACGCCCACTCCCACATCGGCTTCTACGGCTTTCTCACCTTGGGCTGGTGGCTCGTCCTACGCGAACGCGCGATGACCCCGTCGGGCCAGGCCATGCGGCTCCTGTCGGGCCGCTGGGTGGGCGTCTACGCAGGCGCCGTCCTCGTCACCAGCGCCCTCTTCGTCGCCATGGGCTACGCCGTCCCGACCATCGTCTTGTCGACGTTCATCGCGTTCTTCTGGGCGCTCGAGGCGTGGCGTTCACGCAGGCTCTCGGGGTGGCTGTCGCTCGCCCCATGGGGCGTCGTGTTGGGCCTCCTCCTCATCCCGGCCATCGCGGTCCTGGCGAGGCGCGACTTCCTCTTGTCGCGTGACCTGGCCCACGTCTTCATCGCCGCGATGCTGCTCCTGACGTTTGTGCCCGTCGCCCTCCATCTCGCGCGGGTGCCGCCCTTACAACCGCTCGTCTGGGCCGTCTCTTCGCTCATCGGCGCGACCCACCTCGTCTTCGCGGACCGCTCATCGTGGACCCTCGGGCTGTTTTCGACGCTGGCCGGACTCACGCTCATCGCGTCGTTGTACCGATGGCCTGAGCGGCACGACGGCCCGTGGTGGCTCCGGGCGAGCTGGTGGCTATTGGCCCTCGGGATGGTGGTCATCGGGCTCGTCCCCCCGCTCCAGAACCACGACGTCCGACTCGCCGCCGTCCACTTCACGGTGCTTGGCCCCATTTCGCTCACGCTGCTCGCCAACTACCTGCCTGGTCGCGCCAAGGCGCGGGCCTGGGCCTTCTACCCGGCCATGTTGGCGCTCGTCATCATGCTCGCCGCGATGGTGGCGCCACCCGGGGTCGGTCACACGCTCAAGATGGAGACCGCCGCCGTCGCCGGGTCGGTCTTCGTCGCCTGCGCCGTCTTGCTCCTCTGGCCCCGTCGAACGCCTCAGCCCGTGTGACCCGCGCCACCGTTCGACGCATGGTCCGAGGCCTGTGAAATGGGGACGACGAGCGCGAAACGAGCGCCCCGATCGGCCTTGTCCTCGACGCTGACACGCCCCTTGTGGGCGCGTGCGATGTCGGTTGCCACGGCGAGCCCGAGCCCGGTCCCATCGGTCTTGGTGGTGTAGAATGGTTCGAAAATCGAACTTTTTGCCGCGTCACTCAGGCCAGGCCCGGTGTCGTCGACGATGATGGCCACCGAGTCCACGCGATGCTCCACCCGGAGCGTCAAGCGGCGCGACATCTCAGGCGTGTTGTCTGCCATGGCATCGATGGCATTGAGCGCGAGGTTGACGATGACCTGACCGATCTGGTCGGGGTCGACGAAGACCACGAGCGCACCACCGGCGGCCGAAACGGGCTCACAGACGACCTCGACCTGGGTGCGGTCCGCGTGTGGGCGGATGGTCTTTTCGGCCATCGCGATGAGAGCGTGTGCCTCGATCAGGCGTCGTTCGGGCGCCCGCTGGCGAGCGTACTCCAGCATGTCACGGACGATCTTCTTACACACGTTGGCGTTACGCAGCACGGTCCCGAGGTGCTCGCTCAGCGCGGCGTTCATCGACTTTGCTTCGGGCCCCGCCTTCTCGAGCTGGCGCAGCGCATGCTGGGTATAGAGCTGGATGGACCCGAGCGGATTGTTGATCTCGTGGGCGAGGGCGGCCGCGAGCTTGCCGATGGTCGCCATGCGATCACGCTCCGCGCGGCGCTCCTCCTCTTTCAAGCGCTCGGTCACGTCGCGCGCCACCATGACCGCCCCGAGCGTGGCCCCATCCCCTGTGGTGACGCGGCCATAGGTGGCTTCATAGATGCGCCCCCCGATGGGCAGGAGCGGATGGTGCTCGAGCTCGGACGCATGGATGAGCTTGTCGAGCATGTGGGCCCAGCGGCTCTCGGTGTGGCAGACCCGAAGGTCGTTCGCGGGGCCCTCCACCCGGCCCGGCCACAGCGAGTCCGCGGCCTTGTTGCGCATGAGGATGCTCCCGTCGGGGCTGGCGAAGAGCACCGCGTCGGCGATGCAGTTGATGACCGTGTGCAGCTTGCCTTGCTCGGCCTCGAGCGAGGAGCGCGCAGTCATGAGCTCGACCGCCTCGCGCTCGCGCACGACCGAGGTGCGCGCCAACGAGTCGCGTTCGGCCTGGAGGCTCCTCGTGAGGATCGAGACGAGCAGGCCACAGCCAACGATGAGCGCGATGATGGCGATGCCCGAGGCGGCGATGGCGAGCTTGTCGGGGGGCGCGCAGAGCTCTCCCGCGATGCGCAGGCAGCGGGCTGCCAGCAGGCCCGACGCTTCGAGCGCGGCCATCGCCGCGGTGACAAGGGCGACGAGCGCGATGGCGCGGCGCGCGAGGCGGCCTGGCAGGAGCAGGCCGGCGATGACCGCGTGGAAGACCAGCAGAGGCGCGAAGGGGTTCATGAGCCCGCCGGCCGCATGCAGGCACACCGCGAGCAGGACCGTGTCGACGGCGATCTGCAGCACGACGGCGCGGGGCGCGACCGCCTCGTCCGGGCCACGCAGCGTGAGGACCGCGTCGAAGACAAAGAGCAGGGCGACCGCAGTCCAGAGGAGTACGACCGAGGTCGGCTCGAGCCGCTGGTCGATGAGGGTCGCCTGGAAGACGACTGCGGCGATGCTGATGCCCGCGAGCCAGCGGACGCCCAGCAGTCGCTCACCAAAGCTGACGAGCCCGATGGTGCGGGGTCCAGGCGCTGGCCCTCGAGCGCGCACGAGCGAACGCACCCAGCCGCGCATCAGCCACACCGCGGAGATCGCGATGGTCCAGGCGATGAGCGTCAGGCCGCCGAGCTCACGCGCGTGGATAGCCGCCTCGGGGTGCAGGCCGTCGGACCACAGGTCGAGCGCGTAGGTGCCGGCGATCAGCATGGCGGCGGCGACGAGGACGACGGCCACCGGTCCGGCCAGGGTCGGCAATGCGCTGTGCCGCAGTGGTGGCGGGCTTGCGGGGGCTGAGGCGGGTGGTTTCATGGTCCCCTGGTGGTGCCCGCGAGCGTGTACTCCGGCGCGGCGCTCAATGCCACACGAAGCCCCCCAATCTGTCAAAGACCACGACGGTGCGACGGCCCGCGGCGAACCGTTCGCGGCGTTCGGTCACGTATTCGAGCGAAGCGGGCGGCGCTTCGGGGCCGAGGCGGACGATGACCGAGTGCTCGCCAGGGCCGACCGGGACGCGGGCGATGGCCGTGCTCGCGCCGTCGGCGAAGGCGCCGCTGGGCTCGTAACGTTCGTCCTTGACGCGTGTGCCGTCGACGTCGACGACGAGCCGCACGGCGCCGCGGCTGCGTTCACAGACCTCGGGCGTGCGCTTGTGCGCGGGCAGGCTCGCGAGCTCTTCCGGGCTGCGTGTCCGGCAGACCTGGGCCGAGTCGCCAGCGAGCTTGAAGCTGATGACGAGCTCGGGCGCGCCTGCGTCCGGGGCCGGATAGGGTAGCTCGCTCGGGAGCCAGGTGAGTGCCGCGAAGGTGAAAGCGAGCGCGGCGATGAAGAGCGATCGGGTGAGTCGACGGTGTCGTGCGCGTGGGGCGGTGATTGGGGGTTCGGGAGCATGCGGGGCCGAGAGAGCGGGGGTCGAAGACCAATCGGGGAGCTCGTGGGGGTCGGCCTCGATAAGCTTGATCTTCGAGATATCGGCGTGGTCGAAACGGAGCATCGGCTCACGGGTCGCGGCGAGGCGATCCCGGGTCCACTCGGCCCCCTCGCGGTTGACACAGCCCCCGGTGCGACACGAGACGACGACGACGTCCCGGGCGCCACGTCGCAAGGCGCGTTCGACGGTCAGCGGGTGGACCCAGGCGGAACACGGGACGGCGATGATACGCGAGGACGGGTAAGCGACGGAGAGGCCGCTCTCGGGATCGAAGGGGATCCGGCTGCCGCCAGACCGGGCGCATACAAAGATGATGGTGGTCTCGTTCTGGCGGTCGGCGGCGAGCCAGGCATCGAGGCGACGCCGCTCGTTGGGCTGGGTGAGCCAGCTCGGGCCGACGCCAGACGAGTCGCAAGAGCCGACACAGATCCCACACCCGATGCAGCGCGAGTCGTCGACCCAGGCGACCGATGGGAAATTGCGGCCGTCGCTGCGTGGGACCATGCGGATGGCATCGAAGGGGCAGTCGCGATAGCAGGTCTCACAGGCATTACACTTCGCCGGGTCGACGATGGCGGTCGGGGCGCGAGCGAGTGAGAGGTTGGGCGAGGCCGGCGGAGGCGAGTCGAGGTGTGTTGGTGATGCGGGAGCACAGGCCGAGGCGTCGTTGTCGATAGTGTGCGGAGCCTCGTTCGGGTCGGCTGGCGAGGAATGTGGGGCGGATTGTGGGCCAGATTGCGGGCCAGATTGTGGGGGGGGCGGTGGGGCGACGAGCGCGGCGAGCGGGAGCTTGCGACGCTTCACCATCCACCAGGGGATGCCATAGAGGACGAGCGAGGAGACGACGAAGACGAGCCAGAGGAGACCGCCGCTCAGGCGATCGGTGAGCAGGAGCGGGAGCAGATACCAGGCGTCGATGGTGTCTGGCGTGGGGTGGCTGGCCATGGCCGCAGCGCTGCTCGAGGTCGCGGGCGCGATGAAGGACAGGGCGATCATCGCAGCGACCGACGTCAGCGCAAGGGCGCGCGAGGGTAGCCAGCGCGGGCGGGAGAGGCGGGCGAGGTGGAGCCACAGCGCGATGCCCATGAGCATCGGCAGGAGCATGTGGACGAAGAAGACGACGAAGAACAGGAGCGACGAGACGCTCGCGTCCGTGAGGAAGGTGCGCTCGAGGGGATCGGTGAAGATAGGCAAGACGTCCATGAGCTTGGCGGTGCCGACGGCAAGGGCCTGGGCGCGCTCGTCCCAGACGAGCCAATAGCCGAGCCAGCCGATGAGCCAGATGAAGAAGACGGCGGCGATGCCGGAGACCCAGGCGAGCCAACGAGGGCCCGCCAGGCGGCGTTGGATGAAGACCTGCATGCCGTGCAGGAGGACAAAGAGGAGGGCCGCGTCCGAGCTGTAGCGATGCAGCGAGCGCAGGAGCCCTGCCGTGAGCGGGCTATCGGCCATGGCCTCGACCGAGGCGTAGGCGCCCTCGTGGCTCGGGGTGTACCAGAAGAGGAGCAGGACGCCGGTCACCATGGCGACCATGAGCGTGAGGTTGGCGAGCGCACCCAGGTTGAGGAACGGATTGTCTCGATCTTCGAGGAAACGCCGGGGGACCTCGACGACGCGCGAGGCCAGGCGTTCCAGCGCGCGCAGGGTCGACTCGCCGCGGACCGGAGGGTGCGGGTCGAGCTCGGATGGCGTCGATGGGGGCCGCGGTATGGGTGGGTTCAATCAGGGCTCCGCGAGGAGCAGCGCGAGGGCCTGGTGGAGCCACGCTTCGCGGTCGGCGGCGAGCTGCTTGCTCGTCGGGTCGTCGCTGTCGCCCGTTCTCGCGAGCGGAAGGCGGAAGGCCTGGCGTCCCTGGCGATCGACGAGCATGAAGAGGTTGGCGTGGTCGATCTGCTGGGTCTCGGGGTTGAGTCGGCGGGCGACCTCCCAGTTGTCCAGGGTCGCCTCGACGAGCGCAGGTGGACCGGTGACCAGACGCCAGAGCGGGGCTTCGATCGACTGGTTCTTCGCCGTCTCGGTCAGTACGTCTGGCGTGTCGCGGGCCGGGTCGAGGGTGATGGCGATGACGGTGAGGTCGGAGCGCTGGTCGGGCGTGAGGGCCATGACCGCGCGCTTGGCCTGTGCGAACAGCATCGGGCAGGTGTTGCCGCAGGTGGCGTAGACGGCGGTCACGAGGACGACCTTGCCGCGCAGCTTGGCGAGGTCGACGGTGTCACCGTTCTGGTCGGTGAGGCGGAGGGCCGGCGCCATAGCCTGGGTGCGGAGGTCTTCGACGGCCGGGGTGGCCATGGCCGGCGGTGGCGAGCCCAGCCGCATCAGCACGGACAGCGCCACCGAGAAGATGGCGAGGCCGACGCCGGCGGTGACGACGACGGCGCGGGGCCGAGCGCGAAGTGCGGCGAGGACGGGCGACCACCAGATGACCAGGACGACGAGGGCGAAGACGACGAGCTCGCTCACCATGAAGGTGACCTGGACCAGTGGCAACGCGCTGTCGCCGTCCCAGTCGAAACACCAACGCTTGAACTCGGAGGCGAAGGCGGAGAACCCGGTCTCGCCCGATGGCGCGAGGACGACCGCGACCACCATGAGGGCGAAGCCCAGGACGAGCGTCATCGCGACGACCGGGAACTGCCAGCCGCCGAACACGGCGGCGAGGCGGGCGAGGAAGCCCCGGGCTGCTGGAGGAGCGGGTTGTGCGAGCTCGACGGTCATGGACATGTCCTCATGGGTGGCGCGGCGTTGGACGTGAGGCTGGATTTGACGCGAGGCTCGGGCGCGGCTGGGAGCGCCCGAAGGCCTGCGCCAGCTCGTCAGCGGACGGGCCACACGTCGGAGAGTGCCTTCCAGTTGGCGAAGTAGTAGATGGCGAAGCTCGCGAGCAGGATGAGGACCAGCGCCATCGTGCCCGGAGTGCGCTTGGCGGCGGCGCCCGCGTGGGCCGAGTCGATGGCGACATCGCCCGTCGTCGGCGGCGCCGTGTCGGACGTCGCGACGATGGGCCTCGGCGTCGTCCAGGCGGTCATCGCGCGGCCGCTGATCTTCTGACCGAGGAAGACCGCATGCACCACGTTGAAGATGTACATCATGACGCTGATGAAGGCGAGAGTGCCACCGATGCCGACCAGCCCGAGCCACATGTACGCGTCCGAGCTGAAGCCCGCCGGGAGCGCGGCGCCGGAGAACTCGACGTCCCAGTGGCGGCGCGGCACGCCCGAGGAGCCGGCGAAGCTCATGCCGAAGCTGAGCATGACGATGCCGATGCCGAAGAGCCAGGGTTGCCATTTGGCCATGCGGCGGAACTTGAACTCGCGCTGGAAGATGAGCGGCACGATGTAATAGGTCACGGCCATGAAGGCGAGCGAGGTACCGCCGACGACGGTGGCGTGGAAGTGGCCGGGGATGCGCAGGGTGTTGTGCGCGATGATGTTGATCTGCTGTGTGCCGAGAGTGACACCCGTGATGCCCCCGATGAAGCCGAAGATGAGCAGCGAGAGGAAGAAGCCGGCGAAGGCAGGGTTGGTCCACGGGGCGGCGCGGAGCCAGCCGAAGAGGCCGCGGGTGTAGCCCTGGCCGCGCATGGCGACCTCGACGCTGGCGGGGACGGTGAAGCCATGGATCATCGAGGCCATGACGGCGAGGTACATGGCGTAGGACGTGTTCCAGATCTTCCACTCGGCGCCGACGCCGGGGTCGACAAGGAGGTGATGGGCGGAGGCGATGTTGATGAAGAGGATGTAAAGCACGAAGGCGGAGCGGCAGACGGCCTCGTTGAGGGGTTTGGCGCCGGTCGTGAGGGTGGCGATGAAGTACCAGATGGAGACCATGGCACAGACGTTGACCTGCTGCGATTGGTGGCCAAGGCCCCACCAGATGAGGCGATACCAGCCGGGATCGGGTTGTTCGGCGACACCGATGGAGTGCAGGAAGGTCGGGATCATGACGACGGCGCCGTGCAGGAGCGTGACGACGGCGATGACGGCGGCGGCGAAGGCGCCGAAAGTGACGAGCGGCATATGGCCGCGGTAGGTCTTGTCGCGGCGTGCGATATAGATCGTGGCAAAGAAGTTGATGACGCCGATGAGGGCGCCGACCGCGAAGAGGATGATGCCGAGATAGAAGAAGGGGTGGCCGAGCAGTGGGAGGTAGCTCGTCATGAGGACGTCGGCTTCGCCGGCGAAGACGATGCCGTTGACCATCAGGGCGCCCGCGATCATGAGGCCAAAGGACCACCAGGCGGCCTTGACGGACGCGAGTCGGCAATTGAGGAGGGTCGTGGCGGCGAAATAGAGGACGGCGATTTCGAAGAACAGGATCCAGAAGATCAGCATGTTCATGCCGTGCGCCGTGAGGAAGCGGTAATAGTATTCCGCGTCCAGAAGATGGACGGCCGGCCAGCGGGTGAGCGCCAGCATGATGGCCATGATGACGCCGATGAGCAGCGACACGACGGCCGCGACGGCGTTCCAGCGGATGAACCTCTGGGCGCCCAGACAGACGGGGAGGCCGGTGGTTTCGCAGGTGCGGACCGCGCCGGTAAGGAAATTGCCAATTGCCATCTGAAACCTCACTCGACGATGATGCGGCCGGTCATGGCGTGGTGGAGGGCACCGCAATACTCATTGCAGATGATGGGGAACTCGCCCGTGCTGGTCGGCGTGATGGTGAGCACGTGGTCGTAGCCGGGGAGGATGTGGAAGTTCATGTTGAGGGGCAGGAGGGAAAAGCCGTGCTGGAAGTCGCCCGACGAGACGTGGAGGCGATAGGTCTGGTCCTTCTTCAGCTTGAGGACGGGGTACCAGCGCCAGGCCGCGCCGATGAGGTAGGCGTCGCCGCCGGGGGACGGCTCGACGACGGGGACGCCGTTGAGCTCGCCGACTTTGTGGGTGGCGATGAAGCGGTCGGTGCGCGCTTTGAAGGCGTCGACCTCGACCTTGTAGCTCTCCCCGGTGGAGTTCTGTTTTCCCTGAAAGTGCCAATACGGCATCATGATCGTGAGGACGAGGCACCACAGGAGGACGAGGCCGAGCCAGACGCGCTCGGAGCCGGTCGGCTTGTGGAACCATCCGGCTTCTGGGGGGGCGATGCTCATGGTCAGGGCTCCTCAGGGGAGAGTGGCTGGTGGGAGGTTGGCGAGCTCGACCCAGCCCCAGAGGGTGTAGCTGAGCAGCGGGACGAGGACGCCCAGCAGGAGCAGGAGCCAGGGGTTGTCCAGGAGCCGCTCGAGCCAGTGAGGCCGGGGCTCGGTGGGCGCGTTGGATTCGGGCATGGTGCAGACTCCGGGTGCGGTGGCCGGGGACGGTGAGAGCGCTGAGGAAGCGCGGACGAGCGTGACAGCGCAAGTGACGAGAGTGACGAGAGTGTCGAGAGTGTCGAGAGTGACGAGCATTGTGATAGGTCAGCGGCGCTGACCCTCAGGTGTGAGCAGGAACGGGAGGGCGGCGTGGACCGCGCCGAGCCCGCCACGAACGAATGACGAGCCACATGAAGGCGATGCCGCCGACGACGGCGATGGCGCCCCCTACACCCATGACGACCAGGCCGACGGTCTTGGCGGAGGCGTCGGTGATGACGACCTGCTCGGCGCCGTAGGTCTTGCGCGCCATGCCGGCAGCGCCCGCGATGGCGAAGCCCGCGACGAAGATGAGCTGGCCGATGGCGAAGACGACGGGCTGGAGGCGGGCGATGCGGGCGGCGCGGCCGGTGTGCGGGGCGAGGCCGAGGTGGGTGCAGAGCGGGTGAGCGATGGTCATGAAGGCGGCCGTCACTGCACCGATGCTGGCATGGTAGTGGGCCGGGACCATGGTGTTGGAGCCGTCGATGGAGGCGCCCAGCGCGAAGCCGACGAGCGTGAGGGTGGCCGAGGCGAGGAAGCCGAGCACGCGGCCGTCGCTGAACTGCGCGGGGGAGTCGGGGCGGCGCCGAGCGCGGACGAGCGCGACGATGCAGGCGACCAGCACGATGGTGGTGACGGGGAAGAGGCCGAGCTCCATGAGGCGCGTGAAGAAGATGCGGGACTCGGGGAGGTTGGTGTCGGCCATGATCGGGGCGGCGGCGAGCGGGAGGACGAGGACACCAAAGAGAATGGAGGTCACGCGGCGCGAGAGTGGGGGGCCGGTGAGCGGTGTGAGGAGCGTGAGCCAGACCGCGAGCATGGCGGCGACGGAGGTGAACTGCAGGACGTGGCCGCCGCCCCAGACGACGACCTCGTAGTAGGCGTCGGCGGGGAGTGTCGTCGGGGTAGTTGCGAGCGAGGCGATGAAGGTGAGCGCCGCGACGATCACGGCGAGGCCGGCGGCGCGCAGGCCGGGGCGAACGGGCGGCGGGATAAAGGCGGCGGGGGCGGACCAGTCCTCGCGCGTAGCGGAGATGCGGGCGTCGAGGACGATGACGAGGAGGGCGATGAAGAAGAGGGCGAGCCCGGCGAGGAAGAGGGGGGAGTCGAGGACCGGGACGTAGTTGGCGAGGATGGGGGCGACGCCCGGGAAGACGGAGGAGGAGACCATCATGGTGATGCCGGCGAGCGCGAGGATGGGGGCGGCGCGCGCGATGGGGTTCGGGGCCTGGCGGGTCGGCAGGAGGAACCAGAGGGCGGCGAAGAAGCCGAGGAACCAGACGACGATGGCGAGGTCGACGTGGACGACGAGGGCGCGGCGAAAGAAGAGCGGATCCGTGAAGAGGGAGTCGAGAGGAGGCACACGACCGATGACGAGGACAACGGCGAGGAGGCCCGCGAGGACGAGGCTCATGATGGCGAGGCCGAGCCAACGCCGCGACTGGGGGAGCGCTTCGGACGTGGTCTCGGGGTGGACCGCCGCGATGGGGCGGGCGGTCATGGCCGGGTGTTCGGCGGCGACGTTCGCCGATGTGATGGTTGATGTGATGGTTGTCGAGGCCGTCATCGTTGCCACTCCTCACGGATTGCGTGGGGCGGCAGTCCAAGAAGCGTGCCACGGGTACCGGACGAGGGGTCGATAGCCGATGCAGATGTGGGCGCTTTTGGCGGGGGGGCGGATGAGGGCGCGGGGGTGGGCGGGGGCCGGATGTGGGCGCGGGGGTGGGCGCGGGCGCGGGCGCGGATGAGGGCGCGGGTGAGGGCGCGGCCGCGGATGAGGGCGCGGGCGCGGCCGCGGGTGAGGGCGCGCATGCGGGCGCAGTGGTGGATCAGAGCACGTGGATAGTCGCGTATACACCGCGCAACCGCGAGTATCCTCAAGCGCTCGCGGCCGCCCTGCGAGCCCGGTCGCGGCCCGTGTGGTGTGGTCCCCGGGGGAGCGCGCACGCTTCTTGCTCAGGCCGCCTCGACGGAGGATGTGATGACCCTGACCCGACCGCTCCCACCGACTCCCATCGCCGTGTCGACACGATCGAGTCCTGGGCTATTTCGTGACCTGCTCACACTCACGAAACCGGGGATCACCGCGAGCAACACCCTGATGGCGGGGGTAGGGCTCGTGCTGGGGACTTCCGCTAGTCACCCGGCCTCGGCCGTGCTGGCTCCGACGCTCGTCGGGACGGCGCTGGTGGTGGCCGCGGCGAGCACCTTCAACATGGTGCTCGAACGCGAGACCGACGCCCTGATGGAGCGCACGCGTTCCCGGCCGGTCGCGGCCCAACGCATCGCTGTCGGTTGTGCCTGGGCGTTTGGCGCGGTGCTCGCCGCCCTGGGCCTCCTGCTGCTCGGCGCGTTCACCAACGCCGCGGCCACCGCGACCGCCACGTTCGGGCTCGTGGGCTACTCGTTCATCTATACCCCGCTCAAGCAGCGCACCCCCTTCGCGCTGCACATCGGCGCCCTGCCCGGCGCGACCCCGCCGCTCATCGGCGTGCTCGCGGTCGACGTGAGCGCCTTCGCGACCGGGCTCGCACTCATGGCGCTTCTATATGCGTGGCAGTTTCCGCATTTCCTGGCGATCTCCATGCGACGGGAGCGGGACTATGACCGTGCGGCCATCGCCACCTGGAGCGTCATGCGGGGCCACACATCGACAAGGCGGCTTGCGGTCGTGACGGCGTGGGCCTTGCCGCTGCTGGGCATCGTCCTCGCGGTCGCGGCGTCGATGACGGCCGCCGGGAGCGCGCTGACGGTGGCCATCGGGCTGTATGTCGCAATGGCGACACTCCGCAAGCCGTGGATTTCGGCCACCTTCTTCGCGACGCTCGTTTATCTGCCCGGCCTCATGGCGGTGGTAGCGCTCGACGTCTTCCTCCGGTGACACCCTGACGCGCACCGACTGGGAGCTCGCTCGAAGACCCGCCCGAGCCGAGGGTCACTCGGCCCGGACCGGCTGTGCGTCACCGTTCAGGGGCCGTAGCTGCGGACCTTCTTGACGAGCTGGTCTACGAGGTCTTTGCGGTTCACGAGATCCGGATTTGCCGGCATGAGCTCGCTCTTGCCGACGGCCTTGCCGCCCTCGACGATGACCTTGGCGAGGTGCTCGTCGGTCACCGACTTCTGCCACTCGGCGTCGCTGAACGAGCGCGGCTTGGGCTTGATCCCAGCGGCCCCCGGCCCATCGCCCGAGCCCGTCTTGCCATGGCAGACAACGCACAGGTTGTCCCATTTGCCCGCAGCCTCGCTCGTGAGCTTGAGCACCGGTTTGCTCGGCGCATCGCCCTTGCTGCCACACGCGCCCATCATCAGAAGGGCGCTCATCGTCGCCGCCATCAGAGTCCTCATTCCAACCTCCAGGGTGGCGGACAAACCGTCCGCGCCCGGCTCGCATCGCAAGGCCCATGCCAGTAGCGCGACACGGACGATGGCTCGGAACTTGCTCCTACTCGCAGGCGACGGGCGCCCACTTCGGGGCCTGCCTGCCGACCCATACATCTCCTGGAGATTCGCCATGCGTATCGTGCCAGCGCGAAGAAGTCGCGCCCCTGCCGCGACCCTTCGCCTCATGCTCAGCCCACTCGCCCTCCTATCCTCATTTGCGCTCACGGCCTGCGACTCACCATCGAACGTCTTGCCAAGTCAGGCGGCGCGCCTCGACCTCGTCGGCTCGGGCGTGCCAGCGGTGAACGTCGATCCGCATGCCCAGGGCAAGGAGATCTTCGACCGGATGTGTACGGCCTGCCACTCAGTCGGAGGTGGCCCGAAGATCGGTCCGGACTTGAAGGGCATCGAGGACAAGCGCTCGGCCGAGTGGCTCGACAAATGGATGGCGGACCCCATCGGAATGGCGCGGACCGACCCTATCGGAAAGGAGATTCTCGCCAAATGGAAGGGCGTGCAGATGCCTCCTCAGGGGCTCTCCGACCATCAACAGGAACTCGTCTTCGCGTACATCGCGGCGACCTCCAAGGGCGCCCCGTCCGTGGCGGTGCGAGGCAGCACCAGCTCGCCTTCGGGTGGCGGATTCCCGGGCGCGGAGACCGGTGGTTCTGCCAAGGGCGACCTCGGCCCTCCGGTCGGCGAACCCATCTTTGCAACCCTGACATCGCCACCGAATGTGCCCGAGCCCCCAGCCAACAAGGAGCCCGCAAAGGTCATCGTGCAGCTCGAAGTGAAGGAGGTCACCCTGCCGATCTCCGACGGCGTCGAGTACACCTTCTGGACGTTCGGCGGCACGGTGCCCGGCAGCTTCATCCGCATCCGCCAGGGCGACACCGTCGAGTTCCACCTGAACAACCACCCCGACAGCAAGATGCCTCACAACATCGACCTGCATGCGGTCACCGGTCCGGGCGGCGGTGCGGCGAGCTCGTTCACGGCCCCTGGCCACTCGTCGCAGTTCACGTTCAAGGCGCTCAATGCGGGCCTCTACATCTACCACTGCGCCACCGCGCCGGTCGGCATGCACATCGCCAACGGCATGTACGGGCTCATCTTCGTCGAGCCACCACAGGGCCTGCCGCCCGTCGACCGCGAGTTCTATGTCGTACAGGGTGACTTCTACACGGTTGGCAAATACCGCGAGAAGGGCCTCCAGCCATTCGACATGCAGAAGGCCATCGAGGAGAACGCGACCTACGTCCTCCTGAACGGCTCGGAGGGTGCCATGCTCGGCGACAAGGCGCTCAAGGCGCGCGTCGGCGAGACAGTTCGTATGTTCATCGGCAACGGCGGGCCCAACCTGGTCTCGAGCTTCCACGTCATCGGCGAGATCTTCGACAAGGTCTACACCGAGGGTGGCACACGCTATCAGGAGAACGTCCAGACCACGCTCGTACCGGCAGGCGGCTCGGCCATCGTCGAGTTCAAGATCGAGGTCCCGGGCACCTATGTGCTCGTCGACCACTCCATCTTCCGCGCCTTCAACAAGGGTGCGCTCGGCATGTTGATCGTCGAAGGCGACGAGGACAAAGCGGTCTACTCAGGCAAAGAGGTCGACGAGGTCTATCTCGGCGACAAAGCCGCCGGTGGCAACACCGTCCCCGAGGCCGTCGCCAAAGCAGCCGAGGCCGCGGCCCAGGGCAAGCTCACCCTGCAGCTCCAGATCGACGCGGGCAAGGTCCTCTACAAAGGTACCTGCTCGACCTGCCACCAGCCCGACGGCAAGGGCATCGCCAATGTCTTCCCGCCGCTCGCTGGCTCGGACTTCCTGCTGGCCGACAGCCGTCGAGCGACAGCGGCCGTCCTCAACGGCCTGTCCGGGCCCATCACGGTCAACGGCAACAGCTTCAACTCGGTGATGGCGCCGCTCTCGCAGCTCAACGACGACGAGATCGCCCACATCCTCACCTATGTGAACAACGGCTGGAACAACAAGGGCGACCGGGTCCTCCCGGAACAGGTGAAGCAGGTCCGCGAGACTACGACCCGCCCTGCAGGCTCGGGTCACTGAGCTCGCGACCCGAACGGAGCCTCCCATGTTCACGTCACTGCTCATCACGCTCGCGCTGTCGCTCTACGAGCCGACACCGCACGAGCCCCGGCCGTTGACCAACAGCGATGTCGCCGAGGTCGGCGAGGTCGACCTCGTCGATGAATCGGTGGTCGGACCGGGTCGGTTCCGCCTCATGTACCCTGCCCCGAACGAGCCGCGCGAGGTGGATCTACCTGCCTTCCGGCTCGACACCCGACAGGTCACCAACGCCGAGTTCCTGCGCTTCGTCACGACACATCCCCGATGGGGACGCGACGTCGTCAAGCGCGTCTTCGCGGACCCGACCTACCTGTCGCACTGGGATGGCCCGACGACGCTCGGCGAGCCGCGGAAGGACAATCGACCCGGCCAACCGGTCACGCGGGTCAGCTGGTTTGCGGCCAAGGCCTACTGCGTCGCGCAGGGCAAGCGCCTGCCGACCGAGCTCGAGTGGGAGCTCGCCGCAGCGGCCGACAAGACGCGTCTCGACGCGAGGAGCGACCCGGACTTCCAGCGCGTCATCCTCGGCTGGTACGCCCAGCCGGCGACGCGCGCGCTGGCCGATGCTGGCAGTGGCGCCCCCAATCTCCATGGGGTGCGAGACCCGCACGGTCTCATCTGGGAGTGGGTCCACGACTTCAACAACACCATGGTGACAGGCGACAACCGCGAACGCGGCTCGGCCGACAAGATGCAGTTCTGCGGCGCCGGGGCGCTCGCGGCCAGTGACGACGCCGACTACGCGTCGTTCATGCGCTATGCGTTCCGCTCGTCGCTCGCAGCCGCCTTCACCGCGCGCACCCTCGGCTTCCGATGCGCACGCTCTGAGTAGAGATGATTGCCGGGTGCGCTCGGCAAGGAGCTTCGACATGATTCGCCCTCGACTCTGCAGACCGAACACTTCGATAGGCATTTATCTTGATGCTCGAGCGATTCGACTCATCGCCACGGCCACCTTGTGTGCGACGCTTCTATTGGGATGTGGACGCGAGCCGGCCTCGGGCGTGGGCGTGGACGCCGGCGCGGATGGCGGCGGGGAAGTGGGCGTGAACGCTGGCGCGGGCGCGGGCGTGAACGCTGGCGAGGCCTTACCAACGGCAGGTCGGTCCCGTAGCGCCGCAGCCGGGCCCGTCGGGCCTCTGGAAGATGGCCTGGAGGGTTCGGCGGAGGGCGAAGGGGACGACCGATACGGCACGGGCCCGGGCGCAGCAACGACTCCCCCGCCCTCCCACACCGTCCTGACTCCGACCCCACCGTCCGCCGGATCGATCTGGGATCTCGAGGTCGAGCTCACCGACCACCTCGGCACGACCCGACCGCTCTCCGAATTCACCGGCACGCCCACCATCATCTCGATGTTCTACGCGCGCTGCTCGTATGCATGTCCGACCCTCATCCAGGACATCCAGAACCTCGAGCGCCTCCTCGACGCCTCGGCGCGCGACCGCGTCAAAGTCCTGCTCGTCACCTTCGACCGAGACAACGACGACACCGCCGCACTAGCGGAGCTCGCCAAACGCTTCGACACCGACCGCCGCTGGACGTTTGCCCGCGCAGCATCCGACGACGACACCCTCGAGCTCGCCGCCGCCCTCGGCATCAAGTTCCGCCGCCTCCCCGACGGCCACTACAACCACTCCACGCTCATCACATTGCTCGACTTTCAAGGCATTCCACTGGCCCGCATCGACGGCCTCCGCCAGGACTCCACCGCCTTTCGCGCGGTCGTCGACGTCGCCATCTCCCAGCTCCCCAACAAGCAGCCCGACCTGTGACCTCCGCCTCGAGCGCACCTGCCCCGGGCGCACCCCGCTCTGCGCGCCCAACCTCGCTCGTGCTTGGCGCCGCCGGCTTCCTTGGCCTCAACCTCGTCGACCACCTGCTGGCGTCGGGCGACTCGCCGCGCTGCGGCCATCGCCACCGCACCAACACCATCCCGCTCAAGCGTCGCGGCGTGGAACGCGTCATCGCGGACTGCGGCGACCGCGCCCCGCTGAACATCGCCATGCGCGACGTGGACGTCGTCTATCACCTCGCCGGCCACTACCCCCGCGACGCCCGCACCCCCGCAATCACCGTCGCCCGCGCCCTCCACGAGCTCGACAACGTACTCGACGCCGCCGCGGCCAGTGGCGTCCGCCGCCTGGTCTACGTCTCTTCGACCGCCACCGTCGCCCGACGCCCCGACGGCGCTCCCTCCTCCGAAGCCGACGTCTTCCCGGTCCTGCCCAACATCGGCGCCTACCACGACGTCAAGTGGCACATGGAGAGGCGCGTCCTCGCCGAGGACCGCTTCGAGGTCAGCGTCGCCTGCCCGTCGGCCTGCCTTGGCCCGTGGGACCTGCGCGTCGGCACCTCGGCGCTCATCGTCGCCACTGCCCGCGGCCTCGCCCCGCAACACCCCGACGGCCTCGTCAACCTCGTCGACGCCCGCGATGTCGCCCGTGTCCTCAACCTCCTCGGCACCCACCCCACCCCACCGCGCCGCCTCCTCATCTCCGCCCACAGCGTCGGCCTCCACGACTTCCTCACCGACCTCTCCCATCGCCTGGGCGTCCCGGCACCACCCCGACCGCTCACCCCCGAGGCCGCCATGGCCTTTGCAGACGACGAGGAGCGCCGCGTCGCCGACACGCCCGAGCGCGCCCGACTCGCGCGTGAGATCGTCGACCTCATCTTGCACGCCGTCCCGCTCGACACCTCGCTCGTCACCTCGCTCCTCACGTCACTCACCACATTATCGGTGGGGCCGACCACCCCGTTCACCCCGCTATGGACGACCGTCTTTGAGCTCCTCGCCTTCGCGTCCCGCATGCGAATGGTCCCCTCCAACCTCCCGCCGCTCCACGGATAACAGCCCATGTCCCCCTTCGAAGCCATCCCCACCACCTCCGATCCGGACGCCACCCTCACCACCCTCACCGCCCTCATCCGCAAGGTGAGTCCGGTCGGCCCCAGCGCAGCCATCACGGTCTCGAGCCGCCTGCGCGAGGACCTTGGCCTCGACTCCGTGGCATCGCTCGAGCTCCTCTCGATGATCGACGACGAGCTCGGCCTCTGCCTCGAGATGGAAGACGTCATCGGAGTCGAGACCGTCGGCGGCATCGTCGCCCTCGCGCGTGACCGCCTCGCCAACCCCAGGCCAGAATTCGGAATGCAGGCATGATCGCCGCATCCACCCGGCTCCCGCCGTCGCGCCCACCACACGACGAGGTCGGCGCCTTCATCAGCGTCCTCGACCGCTATCACGTCGACCACGTCGACTCGCGACGCATCGACGCCGAACACAAGATCCCCGCCGAGCACCTCGCCGAGCTCGCCGGCCTCGGCGTCTTTGGTGTCTCCATCCCCGAAGCCCATGGCGGCGCCGAGCTCGGTCTCTACGGGGCCTGCCGCATCATCGACGCGCTCGCCCGCCGCGACCGCGCCATCGCCACCACCGTCGGCCTGCACCTCGGACTTGGCACCCGCGGCCTCGTCGCCTTCGGCAGCGACACCCAGAAGGCCCGCTATCTCCCCGCGCTCGCCGCTGGCGAGAACATCGCCGCCTTCGCCACCACGGAGCCGAACGCGGGCAGCGACCTCATGCGCCTCGAGACACGCGCCACCTTCCCCGATGGCGGCGACCCGACCCGCTACGTCCGCATCAACGGCCAGAAGCTCTACGTGACCAATGGCGGCCTCGCCGGCCTCTTCACGATCACGGCCGCCACCGCCGGGCTCTCCGGCGCTCACGACCGCGCCCTCTTCCTCGTCGACCGAGACACTCCCGGCGTCTCGGTCGGCCCTGAAGAGCACAAGCTCGGCCTGCGCGGCTCTTCGACGACACCGGTCTTTTTCGACGACGTCCACCTCGGCCCCGACCAGCGTCTTGGCGCCCCCGGCCAGGGCGGCGCCCAGCTCGATCACATCCTCGCATGGGGTCGCACCGCCATGGCCGCAGGCTGCTGTGGCACCGCTCAATCCGCCCTCGACGAAGCCGTCGCCCACGTCCAGCGTCGCCGCCAGTTCGGTCGCTCGCTGGCCTCGCAGCCGGTCATCCGTCTGCAGCTCGCCGACATGGCTGCGACCCTTCACACGATGCGCGCCATGGTCAGGATGACCGCCGCCGCGACCGGGCCAACCCTCGAGCGCTTCTCGCTCTCGACCAAGGTCTTCGCGAGCGACGGCGACTGCGCGATCTGCGACCTCGCGCTGCAGCTCCACGGAGGCAGCGGCTACCTCGAAGACACAGGCCTTCCTCTCCTGCTGCGCGACGCCCGCATCACCCGCATCTTCGAAGGCGCGAACGACGTCCTCATCACGCGCCGCGGCCAGCTCGAGCTGACATCGCCCGACCCTTCGCCTCATTGGGACGACCCTGTCTCGTCCCTGGTGGCCGGGCTCATCGAGGAGGCTCGCCACCGCGGCCTGCGTGCCCTTGCCGACCCGCTCCTGCTCCACCGCCTCGGCCGCCTCGTCGTCCTCCGCGACGCCGCCGATTCGCTCCATGACTCACACTCCCCGCTCGCCGCCCATGCCCTCCATCGCCTGCGCAGCGCTGCCTTCGCGACCAGGCTCGACCTCCCTCCCGACACCACCGAGGACGCCCTGACCGCGCTTCTCGAACCGGAGCACCTCGCATGAAGGTCCTCTTCGTGTACCCGCGCTTCTCGCGCCACGCCGACTCCCACCCCGAGCTCCGCCGCTACGTCCCGATGAACGAGTACCTCGGCTCACCCTCGCTCGGCATCTCGACCATCGCCGCCGTCACGCCTCCACATTGGACGGTCGAGTTCCGCGACGACCGTGTGGTCGACGGCGGCGCCGACACCGACGCCGACCTGGTGGCGCTCTCGTTCTTCACCCCCGCCGCGACCCGCGCTCTCCAGCTCGCCGACCACTTCCGCGCCCAGGGCAAGACAGTCGTCGCCGGCGGCATCTTCACGACCGCGATGCCCGAGGTCGTCAAGGACCACGTCGACGCCATCGTCATCGGCGAGGGCGAAGGCGTCTGGCCGCGCCTGCTGATGGACTTCGAGCACGGCCGACTCGCCCCGCGATATGAGAGCGGCCCGCTCGACACCTCGAAGTTGCCCCCGCCGCGCACCGAGCTCTACTTCTCGAACGAGCTCCCCCACTCGCGCCCCGATGACTATCCGTTGCAGCTCTCACGCGGCTGCGCGCTCCATTGCCACGCCTGCACCTTGCCCCACAGCATGGGCAATCACCTGCGCGCCTTCCCCATCGACTATGTGCTCGCGCAGCTCACCGCCATGGAGCGCCATGGCAAACGCGCCTGCCTCACCGAGGACACGAGCTGGCTCCCCGGCGCTGGCCGCAAGGTCCTGGAACAGCTCCTGGATTACCTCATCGAGCGCAACGCCGCCGCAACTGTCAGCTACATCGGCACCTCGTTCCCGATGATCCGTATCTCGCCGATGTCGCTCCTGAAGAAGGCGAAAGCGGCCGGCATCGACATGTACTACCTCGTGACGGGCTTCGACCCCATCAGCATGCGCGCCTTCACCGGAGAGCACCCCGCAGCCCTGACGCGCGCCGAGGAGGCCATCGCCAAGGCCTTCGACGCTGGCATCGAGCCCTATGCGTCTTTCCTCTACGGCAACGACCAAGACGACGAGGGCACCGTCGACCGCGTCCTCGAGTTCTGCGAACGCACAGGGATCCGCAAGGCCGAGTTCGCCATCGCGACCCCCTACCCCAACACCCCCCAATGGCATGAGCTCGTCGCGGAAGATCGCATCTTCACACGCGAATGGCGCCTCTACAACGACGCCAACCCGGTCTTCCACCCGAAGAAGCTGACACCCGACCAGGTCGTCGACGGCTATCTCCGCCTCTGGCGGGACTTCTATGCGGCGCGCCGCAACGACGTGAAAGCGATGACCGACTATGAGCGCATCATCCAATTCTGAAGCGAGACCGCTCACCCTTGGACGCGCCCTGCTCGACGCGCTCGCCGATCGCGGCGCGCGTTGCCTCTTCGGGATCCCCGGCGACTTCATCATCCCGCTCTTTCGTGAGGCGCGCCGCCGGCCGCCCGGCCACACCCACCTCCCGCTCTACGGGCTCACCCACGAGCCAGCCGTCGGCTTCGCCGCCGATGGCGCCGCCCGTCAAGGCGGCGGGCTGGGCGTGGCGATGGTCACCTATGGCGCGGGCGCGCTGAACCTCGTCAACACGGTCGCCAACGCATGGGCCGAGAAGACCCCACTCGTCGTCATCTCCGGCGCCCCCGGCCTCGCCGAGCGCCGCCGCCCCCTGCTCATCCACCACCAGGTGAAATATCTCGATTCTCAAGCCAAGATCATGGCCGAGCTGACCGTCGACCACGCCGTCCTCGACGCCCCAGCACATGCCCCCGCCCGCATCGCGCGTGTCCTCGACGCCGCCCTCCACCACTCACGCCCGGTCTACCTCGAGCTGCCACGCGACCTCGTCGACGCCCCCTGCGAGCCGGTCCCCGCCCCGTTGCCGCTGCCCTTCGACCCGGCCCTCGCACGCCTCGCGGCCGCCCTTACGCACCGCCTCCTGCGCACCGCCAAACGCCCGCTCCTGCTCATCGATGTCGAGGTGCGTCGCTTCGACCTCGAGCCCATCGTCGCACGCCTCGCCGCGGACCTTGGCCTACCGGTCGTGACGACGCTCAGCGGCCGCGGCCTCCTCGCCGGGACCCAGCTCGTCTCCGGAACCTGGCTCGGTCGCGCGGGCGATCCCGAGGTCGACGCGCTGGTCACCCACAGCGACCTCATCGTCGCGCTCGGCCTCATCCACTCGGACACCAACCTGTCGGCCACCTACATCCCCAATGGGGTCCACCGGGACACCCTGCACTTCGCCTCGGGACGCTCGGTCCTCATCGACGCCTGTGACGGACGGGTCAACTTCGTGCCCCACGACCACCCGCTGGCCGCCGTCGTCGGCGTCGGCGACGTCTCATACGATCTGCCGCTGCGCCCCTACCTGGAAGCCCTCGCCTCGCTCGTCGCGCACGACCCCATCTCGCGAGAACCCGCACCCGCCACCATCCGCCGGGCGCCCCGACACGCGCCCCCCGCACATGACAACGATGCACCGATAGACCCCGACGCCGTCGCCGACGCCATCAACGCGCTCTTCGCCGTCCATGGCCCGATGCCGATCGTCTCGGACGTCGGTGATTGCCTCTTCACCTGTGCCGCTATCGACGACTGCGCCATCCTCGCGCCCGCCTATTACGCGACCATGGGCTACGCGATCCCCGCCGCTCTGGGCGCCATGGCCGCCACCGGCGAACGGGTCCTCGTCCTCGTTGGCGATGGCGCCTTCCAGATGTCGGGCCTCGAGCTTGCTGCTGCGACACCGCATGGCCTGGACCCGATCGTCATCGTCTTCGACAATCGCGGCTGGGAGATGGTCAAACAGTTTGACGATCTCTCACCCCACCACGACCTGCCTCCGGTCGACTTCGCCGCCATCGCGAGGGCACTCGGTGGACGCGGCCACACCGTGTCTTCCCAGGCCGGGCTCGTCGCCGCGCTCGCCGAGGCCCACGCCGAGCGTGGACACGTCCACGTCATCCACGTCGTGCTCGAGCCGAACACGACATCGTCCGCGCTCGCGGCGTTCGCAGCGGCGTTTTCGCAGGCCCGCGACCCTCGTTGGCCTGGGTCTCTATCAGCCCCAGAGCGCCGCCACGGGCACGGCACTCACGCGATCACCGAGGGAGAAGATGCGCGGACCGGTGTGAAATACGATGCCATGGACAAAGCGCTCACCGAGCTGTTCCCGCAGCCAGTCGAGGTGGCGGGCGTCGCGACTCGTTACGACGGAGCTCGCCTTGACCTCGATGCCGATGACGCGGTGACCGGAGAGCTCGACGACCAGGTCGATCTCCTGACGTCCACCCTCGGTGCGGAGGTGATAGAGGCGCGGGCGACTCTCGCAGATCGGCAACTCGGCTCGCAGCTCCGAGGCGACAAAAGTGTCGAGCAGACGGCCGAGCTGCTCATGGTCGCGCATCAGCGCTCGTTCATCGAGGTTGGCGGCGCTGGCGGCGAGCCCCGAATCGATGAGATAACGCTTGGGCGCCTTGATGAGCCTCTTGGTGCGGTTGGTGAACCAGGCCGGGACGACGTCGAGGAGGAACAGCTCTCTGGCGAGACGCTCGTAGGCATCGCCAGTCACGCGTGAGACGCCGGCCGCTTCGTGGAGGGTCTTGAGGTCGGCGATGCCTGCGGTGTGGAGGGCGAGCACCTCGACAAAACGCATGAGGCGAGTCGGGTCGCGGCCACCGTCGACGAGGCGCGCATCGCGTGTGACCATCTGCTCGAGATAGCTCCTCAACCACCGCGGCCGGGCCCTGGACCCCAGCTTGAGAGCCGGCTCAGGAAACCCGCCGATCGGTAGGAGCGCGACATAATCGCGCAGGTCGGGTGCAGGTGAGGGGACGGTCAGCTCGTCCGCTCCCGACTCGGCGACCCGGTCGATGAAAGCTCTCACCTGTGGGTTGCCGATCCGTTCGCGCATCGACAGGGGGCTCATGGTGACGTGGACGAGCCTCCCGGTGCCTGGCCAGGCGTCGGTCTCGAGCTCACCGCGCACCGAGCCCGTGAGGATGAAACGACCCGGGCGTGAGTCCTCGTCTACGGCACGCTTCACGGCGCCGAGGATAGACGGTGATTCCTGCCATTCGTCGATGAGGACCGGCTCGGCGAGCCCGCGAAGTGCGGCATCTGGGTCGGCGGCGACCACCGCCTTCTCAGCGGGACGATCGAGGCGCAGGACCGACCGGGCGAGACGAAGCGCGGTCGTGGTCTTGCCGCATGCGCGCGGCCCGAGGATCGACACAGCCGGGAGATCGGCGAGCAGCTCTTCGAGGAGGCCATCTACGAGCCTGGTACGAGCTACATCCACCCCCTCGCGCCTACCCTCCACCACCCCGCCCTCCCCTCCGCCGAGTCTGGTCGCCACAGACTCCACTATCGCTTTCCCGCACCCTTCACTATCACTTTCCTGCACCCGATACTATCACTTTCACGCACCGTTTACTATCGCTTTCCTGCACTTTACACTATCGCTTTCCCGCACCCTGCACTATCGCTTTCCCACACCCCTCGACCGCTCCGCGCAGGCCTCAATCACCACCTTCGAGGCGCCGGATGATGCGATGGAGAGCGGCCCGGGTCATGCCAGCTGCCGAAGCTGCGGCGCTGATGTTGTGGTCGTGGTCGGCGAGCAGGCTCTCGACGTAGCGGCGCTGGAACTGCTCCACGGCGACACGCTTCGCCTCCTCGTAGGGGACGCCATGGTTCCTGACCGGATCGAACTCGAGCGTCTCGCCCTCGAGCACGACGTCGCGCGCCGCGATCTCGGGCCCCGACGCGAGCAGGAGCGCCCGCTCGATGACGTTGTGCAGCTCGCGCACGTTGCCCGGCCAGTCGTGCGCCACCAGGAGGCGTTGCGCCTCGGCGCTCAGCGCAGGCGGTTCCCGACCCGGCGGTGTCATCTGCTCGATGAAGACGGTCGCGAGCAGCGCGATGTCGTCCGGCCGATCGCGCAGCGGTGGCAGGCCGAGCGTCACCACCGCCAGCCGGTAATAGAGGTCTTTACGCATACGCCCATCGCGCATGAGGCGCGCCGGGTCTTCGTTCATCGCCGACAACACACGCACGTCGACGGCGACTGGCCGGTCGGACCCGAGCGGCTGGATCTCGTGCTCCTGCAACACGCGAAGAAGCTTGCCCTGCAGGCTCATCGGCATGCTCGCGACCTCGTCGATGAACAAGGTCCCCTCATGCGCCGTGAGGAAGAGCCCCTTCCGATCCTGCTGCGCCCCGGTATACGCCCCCTTCTTCGCCCCGAAGAGCTCCGCCTCCGCCAGCGACTCCGGCACGGCCGCGGCGTTGAACGCGACGAACTTCCCCTTGCGGCCGGACGTGTCGTGGAGGGCACGCGCGACGAGCTCCTTGCCGGTCCCGCTCTCGCCGCGGATGAGCACCGTCGCGCTCGAAGGTGCGATCTTCTTGAGGGTCTCGAACACCGACAACATGCGCCTGTCGCGGCTCACCATCCCGCAGAAGGTCTGCCTCCCCGCGAGCGCCGCGCGGAGCTCGATGAGCTCGTTCTCGGTGTCGATCTCGGCCAGCGCCCGCTTGACGATGGCGTAGAGCTCGTCGTTGTCGAAGGGCTTGCTGAGGTAGTCGAGCGCCCCGTGCCTCATCGCTTCGACCGCGGCCTCGATGGTTCCAAAGGCTGTGAACATGATGACGCGACAGCGTGGCCACCCCTCGCGGATGGACCTCAGCAGCGAGAGCCCGTCGGCGCCGGGCATCTTGACGTCGGTCAGCACGAGCTCGGCCGGGTCCGCGCGCATCGTGTCGAGCGCCTCTTCGGCCGAGAACGCGACCCGGATCGCATCGGACAGGTCCGAGAGCACGAGCATCACCCCGCGCGCGAGGTCTCGGTTGTCGTCCACCACCAGGATCTTCGTGCTCATGCCCACGCCTTACCACGCGGACGTACACACGAGAACGCTTCGATGCCCGTCGCGCGCGCCCCGCCGCGGCCCCTGTATACCCGTGTATCCAGGGTGAAGCGCGAAGTATCCACGCCAAGCGGGTCCCTCCGGGCAGGGCGAGCCCTGCCCCGACATGGCCATGGCATCAAACGGGCACACGACCAGGCAACCGACGGGGCAACGGCGAGCCCTGTCCCTGACGACGCCGCGCACGGGTCAGATGGCACGCATCGTGCTCACTGGACCAGCATGAATACTGCCTACCCTATCGCCAAAGAACTCTCCGTCGCCGAGACGGTCCTCTCCTACTCAGCCTGCGCTGCGGTCTTCCAGCGACACAAGATCGACTTCTGCTGCAAGGGCAACGTCTCGATCGAGCAGGCCGCTCACGAAAAGGGCATCGACCTGGCACTCCTGCTCGCCGAGCTCGACGGCGCCATCCACCATCGCAGCCCCACCGCCATGGACCCGCGCGACCTCTCGACGCCTGCCCTCGTCGCCCACATCATCTCGAAGCATCACGCCTATCTCCGCGACGCCCTGCCCTTCATCCTGCGGCTGTCGGACAAGGTCGCCCGCGTCCATGGCGCCCACGAGCCGCGCCTCCTCGACCTCGACCAGGCCACCCGCAAGATCGCCTCAGCGCTCCTGCCCCACCTCGACGAGGAAGAGACCGTCCTCTTCCCCCACCTCATGACGGTCAACGCCATCGACCCCAAGGTCATCGCTGACGAGCTCGCCTCGATGCTCGACGAACACCTCGAGGTCGGCGCCCTGCTCGCCGAGATCCGCCACCTCACCGACGACTTCACGCCGCCCGAGTGGGCCTGCACGAGCTTTCGCACGCTGTACTCCGAGCTCACGACCCTCGAGACGGACACCCTCACCCACGTCCACCTCGAGAACCACGCGCTCATGCCGCGCTTCGCGACTACTCCTGCAACCACTCGAAACGCCGCATGAATCCGCATAACACCCTCGCCGCATCCGGCAGCGACGCCATCGCCCGCCTCATGTCCGAGCATCGCCTCATCGAGCGCGCCCTCGACGCCCTCGACCGCTGGGCCTCCGACCTCACTATCGGACCGCCGTCTGCGGCCAGCTTTCAAGAGATACATACGTTCCTGCCGTTCTTTCGCGACTTCGTCGACGGCCTCCACCACCACAAGGAAGAGCAGGTCCTCTTCACCGCCATGGCGGACACCGGCTTCCCCCGCCACGCGGGCCCCATCGCGGTGATGGAGCACGACCATCAACTCGGTCGCGCCCACATCGCGGCGCTCTCCGACCTGACCAGCCGCCCCCTCGACGCGGGCGCCATCGCCAGCGTCACGGCCCACGCCCACGAGTTCTCGAGCAGGCTGCGCGCCCACATCCGCAAGGAGGACCAGATCCTCTATCCGATGGCCGTCCAGGTCCTCGGCGACGCGATGAAGAGCGTCCACGAGCGTTGCGCGGCACACGACCTCGACCACACCGCGGACATCGAGCGACACCTCGGCGCCATCGCTCCGCTCCTCTGAGCTCAAGCCCTGGTGTCGACGACCTGGGCTCCTGCTCGGCTCAACTACGACGGCGTCTTCAGCTGCGAGCCCGTCGCCTCGCGTCGACCTCACGCCAATCCTTGACCTCGCTGACCGGGAAGACCCGGTCGGTGAGGTCGAGGTCGTGGATCACCTCGAAGTCCGTGACACCGCGCGTGCGTGCATAGATCGTCTTGCGGTTCTCGAGCGCGAAGTAGAGCCGGAAGGGAAAGAAGCTCTTCACGACACACACGTCCGCCCGCATCGGCTCGAGCCCCAGCGCGCGATAGAAGCCCGGCTTCATCACGAGCGGCGCCCCCTGTGTCACCGCCAGGTGCAGGTTGCCGCAGTCGAGCCGCACCACCCGGTCAAAGCCGTCGAGCGTCACCTGCGCCCCGATCTTGCCCCGCACGACCAGCGGCCGATTCAGCTCCGGATGCAGCTTGCCACCAACCGCGACCTCGACATCGCTCCCGAGTGGCCGGCCCCACAAGGCCTCCACCACGACGCTGTCACGCACCGGCGCATACACGACCAGGTCGCGCCCGTGCTCCATGAAGGCCTCGATGAGGCGCGTATTCTCGCCCGCCGCTCCAGCTCCGACGACGTCGCTCACGTCGCTCATACACACGGTTCCAAGGTGTCGCCGCCACCCGAGCCGCCTCACCTCTTCAATGGCCTCACGCGCCATGGGTGCCGCCGGCAGCCCGTGATGACGCACCGCCCAGGCCGCCTCGGCGATGTGATCGGCGACGCGCTCCGCGAGCCCCTGGTCACCATCGGTCGTGACGTGCACACCCCAGCCGAGCTCCGGATGGTCGTTCCAGATGTGGCACATGAACAGGTTCACATCGAGCACACCCGGCCACAGCTCGAGCGCCTTCATCAGCGCGAAGACCCGCCGCATCGGCGGCAGGAAATCCAGCGTCATCCCCCCGCCGAGCACCATCGGCAAGCTGCGCCACGCAACCGTCGGATGCACCCGCGACAGCAGCGTGTCGATCAACAGACGCGCCGCACGCCGACCGGTCGAGGCATGGTCGCGATGCGGGTTGGT
The DNA here is from genome assembly GCA_942493285.1 of uncultured Myxococcia bacterium. Taxonomy (GTDB): domain Bacteria; phylum Myxococcota_A; class UBA9042; order PHBI01; family PHBI01; genus WYBB01. The sequence goes on along the minus strand of OW818691.1, from coordinate 134,723 downwards.
CCGATAGCAGCAGAGCACATCGCAGTACCGCTCCATCCGCACGGTCAGCGCCGCATGCAGGTCGAGCGTCACCGCAATGAGCGGCCTCGGGCCACCCGCCGCCTTCTCGTCCAGCCACTCCCGCACCGCCATCAACAGGTCGCCATCCGGGTCCCTACGACCGACCGCCCCCATCGCCCCATGCAGCGACAGGAACACCGCGTCGACGGGCCACGCCAGCTCGAGGTGCTTCAACAGCCGGTCCCGCAGCTCATCAAAACACGCTGCGCTCAGCGGCCCACCTGGGATCGCCCAGGCCGACATCAGCGGCACCGCCACCACACGATTACGTGCCCGCCCGAGCACCACCTCACGAAAACCCGACAGCTCGGCGCGCCTGAGAAAGCCGGGCGCCTCGACGCCGAGCGGTCCTGTCCGGCGATGCAGCTCATGGCCTTCGAACCAGTGGGTTCTCTTGAAATCCGAGATTTCGGTCGTGACCGGGGATAACGCGTTGGTCTCCTGCGCGATACGCCCATACGCCACTCTGAACGGCTTCGCTTGCGACCCGGGCTCCTTCATGGCCGTGACCTCCGCGCCCCGAAGCGCAGCTTGCCGAGCCGCTTGCCCACCTCGGCCCGGACCTGTTTGACCCGCTCGAGCGCGCCAAAGATCCGGTCACCATAACGGTCGACGATCCGTTGCACGGTCCCACCGGACCCGGCCGACTCGAGCTTCGTCTCGCCGCCGTCAGCCGCGTACATCTGCTCCATGACCTTCAACACTTCGCGCTCGACGAGCCCCTTCAGCGGGATCTTCGCCATGAGCCCGTAGACCGCAGCCTCGCCTTCCTTGCGCAGGCCCGGATTGGCGCGGACCTCGGCCACACATGCGGCGAGGTCATCGAGATACTCGGCCACCACCGGCCGGTTCACGGCGTTGACCGTCATGTGGATGGACGGCGGGTCCTGCTGCCGGTCCATCGGCCAGCCGCGAGCCGCCATCCGGTCCGCGACCGCATAGACGTCGACCGACTCATGGCTCGACGCCCAGGTCACGATGGTGGCGTCCGGGCGTCCCAGCAGACGCAATCCCTCGATCTTCGAGATACCTTCGCGCAGCTCACGAGACGCCGCGAGCGCCCCCATCGCGAGCCGCATGAAGCCGTCCTCGCCCAGCGACATGAGCGAGGTCCAGGCCGACGCGATGGCCCCGCCCGAACGTGTACCCGGGATCGACGGCGACACGTAGATGCCTCCGCTCCAGCCCGCGGCCACGAAGAACTGGTGCCGCAAGAGCCCCATGTCCCGATAGACGATGACCGAGCTGCCCTTGGGCGCGTAGCCGTACTTGTGCAGGTCGGCCGAGATGCTCGAGACACCCGGCACCCGGAAGTCCCAGGCCGGCAGCTCCACTCCGAGCCGCTCCAGCCAAGGCAACATGAAGCCACCAAAACAGGCGTCGACGTGAAGCGGCAGCCCACGCTCGAGCGCCAGCGCCCCGACCTCTGGGATCGGGTCCATCGAGCCCCACGGGTACTGGGGCGCCGAGGCCGCGAGCATCACGGTATTGCGGTCAACGAGCCGCCGCATCGCGTCGACATCGACCCGCCCGTCATCCAGCACCGGGGCGACCTTCTTCGCGACGCCGAAGAAGTGGCAGGCCTTGTCGAACGCCACATGGATCGACGCTGGGACGACGATATTGGGCCGCAGGATCCAGGGGCGCTTGGACTTCATCCGGTCGCGATACGTCTTGACCGCCAACAAGAGCGACTCGGTCCCGCCCGACGTCATCGTGCCGACCGCCGTGTCCGGCCCATTCAGCATCGCAGCCGTCATCTGGACGACCTCATACTCCATTCGTTTCAGCGACTTGAACGCCATCGGGTTGAGCGCATTGGTATCCATGAAGAGGCTCTGTGCGCGCTCGCAGCGGGCGTGGTGTTCATCGTCGACCCAGTAGACGAGCGACCAGGTCCGGCCCCCCTTGTAGTCGACGTCGCTCGCAGCCGAGTCGACGAGTCGCTCGTTCAATGTGTCGCGATCCAAGCCGCTCATGGGCAATCGGGGACGAGTCATGGGGTCTCCTCGGTGGGCTCGGTGGACGTGTCCGATGGTCTATACCCCACGATGCAAAAACATGGCCCTGTGGCGTTTCGCACGGATCCCCCCGCTTGTCAGGCGGGCGGCAGGTGCGCGCCGCCCATCGCCCTGGCGAACCCGGCAGCGAGCCGCCCCCCATACGGCAAAGGCACGACCGGCAGCGGCCTGGGCTTCAGCAGGAAGAGCCAGTCACCCGTCATCGCGCTGTACGTCACGCGCGAGCCGAGCATCGCGCCTGCGAACCCGGGCGAGAACGAGTCCTGTCCGGTGAGCCACAGGTTGTCGATGTTGGTCTTCGGGCGCAACCAGTGGGTGTGCTTGACGAAACGGTCAGCGCTCGACTCGAGCCCGAGCGAGCACGACTGCCACGCGCGCGGATTGCAGCCCATCGGGAGTCCGGCCCGGATATACGTCGGGGTCTTGCCGGCCAGCTGCGGAATGCGCGCGACCGTGCGCCTCAGCAGCATCGCCTGCAGGTCGGCCTCGAACTTCGCCTTGAAGGCCGCGTCGTGGGCGCACCTCTCGACCCACGCATACGGCGCCTCGCCCAGCACGACGACCGTCGACTTGCCCGGGTAACGCTCGCCGTGGACCGGGTCACGCGCCGACGGACAGAGCATGTAGAGCCCCGCCGACTCGAGGTCCCGCTCGCTCTTGTAGCGCGCGTCGGTCGCCTCGATGTCGTACGACGGCAGGTCCCAGATGATCTCCTTTGGCAGCGCCAGGTCCTCGTCATAACCGAGCAACATATAGAGGTGCACGATGCTCGGGCGGACCTGCTCGAACTTCTCGGGGTAGCCGTGGCGCGCCGACACGTCCGCATCGAGCAGCTCGACCAGCGTCGTGTAGGCACCCGCATCGCTGATGACGAGCGGCGCATGGATTCTCTCGCCGGTCTCGAGCTCCACGCCGGTCGCGCGGTTGCCGTCGACGAGGATACGCTTCACGGCGGCGTCCACAGCGAGCTGACCGCCCGCGCCCTCGACGATCGGGATGACACACTCGGCGATCTGGCCGGGACCGCCGATGGGGTAGTACGCGCCATGGCGATAGTGAAAGAGGTTGACCGCGTGGAACGCGAACGGCGAGCGCTCGGGTGTCACGCCGTGGTTGCCGTACATGTAGCAGAAGATCGACGCGAGCTTGTCCGGGAACGCGAGGTCGTCCTTCAGGACGCGGGCCGTCTTCTTCCCCATGAACTTGCGCCAGGCGCCGCCGAAGGTCTTGTAGAACGCCTCGCGCGCGGCCTCCGGAATGTAGTCGGGCAGGAGCTTGGTCACGGCCCATGACCATCCGGACGACTCGATCTCCGCTTCGAGGTCGTAGTAGGCCTTGACGTCGGTGCCTGGAAACATCGCCTCGAGCCAGGCGATGTTCTTTTCGGGGCTCGAGAACCAGTCGTAGCGGTCCCCGCCGATGTAGGAGATCTCGTGGCGATCGGGCATGCGCGCCCACTGGAGCTTGCCGCCTGTGATGTAGTCGATCGACGGACGAAAGAGCCCGCGCCCGACCGACGGGTCCATGTCTCCGACCGAGTCGATGCCGCTCGGGAACTCGAAGCCGCCGACCTCGTGGCAGTGGGTGCAACCGCCGGGGGTCTTGCTCGCCTCGAGCAAGAGGACCTTCCAACCCTTGCGCTGCGTTAGTATCGACGCGATGCCGAGCCCGCCGATCCCCGAGCCGATGACGATGGCATCCGGGTTCTGCAAGAGCTTCTTCGGGCGTCTGTACTTCGCCTTCGCCGGTCGCTCGGCGGTCAGGTATGGCGGGGTCACCGATTGGGTCGCGCGTGGTCGACGCGGAAGGTTGCCCAGGAGCTTCTCGAAGAGGTTCGTCACAGCGACTCCGTGCAGACCGAGGTGGAGATCGTGGCCTCGGTTGCCGGCGGCATTGTGGGCGGCGTCGCCATCGGCTACATCGGTCGTATGACGGAGGAGCGAGCGGTTCTACGCGTGGGGTGCGATGAACGTGTCGTGGGCTGCAGCTCCGACGGGACGCGTCTGCTCGGAGCCGCCCCCGGACGGCTCTGTCGCGACGTGGTGCGGGCGGTCGATCGGCGCGGACGAGCGGTATGTGCGGCGGGCTGTGCCTCGGCTCTCGCCAGCGATGGGCGACCTCGCCACGGACCAGCCGGCACCCGCGTGCGAGGGCGGCTTGCGCGCCTCGCCTGCGAGTGGGTCGGAGGCGAAGTGGTCGTCGTCGTCACCCTGGACGCGGACACGAACGGCGCGTACGAACCGCTGACGGCGCGTGAGCGAGCGGTGTTGGCGCTGGTCGGCGAGGGGTTGACGGATCGCCTCGCATCCGTGCGCCTGGGCATCAGCCGGAGCACGGTGCGGACCCATGTCGAGCACGCGCGCGACAAGCTCGGCGTGACAACCCGTGCCCAGGCGGTTTTGCGCGCGCGGGCGACCGGCCAGCTCGACTGACGTGGCCATGGGTTTGCGCCACGACAGCGGATGGAAGCTCAGCGGAGGCTGCGTCCGACCACGAGCGTCGCGGCGCCGTAGATGACGATGCCGATTCCGGCGAGCGCCACGAGCTGAGGCAATACATCGATGAACGTCGAACCTTCGAGCATCACCGAGCGCATGATCTCGACGAAGTGGCGCACCGGATTGACGAGCGTCACGGGCTGGAGTGCCTCGGGCATATTGGCGATAGGCGTCATGAACCCCGACAGCAGGATGCAGGGCAGCATGACGAACATCGACAGGTAGAAGGCCTGCTGCTGCGTCTTCGCGAGCGATGACAAGAAGAGCCCCAGGCCGAGCAGCGACAAGAGGTAGAGGGCGCCACCCAGGAAGAGCAGCCCGACCGGGCCGCGCACCGGCACATCGAAGAGCACCATGGCCGCGATGATGACGAGCGCCAGGTCGAGGAGCCCGATGAACGCCAGCGGGATGGTCTTGCCGACGATGAGGGTAAACGGACGGATCGGCGTCACGAGGATCTGTTCGAGGGTGCCCGTCTCCTTCTCGCGGGCGAACCCCATCGCCATCACGATGAGCGCCACGATGAGGAGCAGCGTCGCCGCGACTCCGGGAACGAAGTAGAGCGCGCTCTCGAGGTTCGGATTGTAATAGATACGCGGCTCGACCATGACCGATGGGCGAAGGCGCTGAGCGCGCAGGCTGGCCTGCACGATGTAGGCTTCGATGGCGTTTTGCGACACCGTCGCCCGCAGCGAATCCGAGCCGTCGGTCATGACCTGAACCGCGACCAGCTCCCCTGCGGCTCGCGCCTTCGCGAAGCCACGAGGGATGACCAGGCCCACGGAGGCCTCGCCCCTGACGAGCGCCGCATACGCTTCGTCGCCGCGGTCGAAGTCGGCGATGCGTTTGAAGGTGTCGCCAGCGGTGAGGCCCGCTGTGAACGTACGGCTCGCTTCGGTCCGGTCCTCGTCGGCGACGATGGTCGGCACGTCGCGCACGTCGAGGTTCACCGCGTGGCCCAATACGATGAGCTGGATGACCGGGGCGGCGATGAGCATGAAGACGACGCGGCGGTCACGCAGCGTCTGGCGCACCTCCTTCACCATGACGGCGACGAGCGCGGTCGGTGGCCTCATGCGAGCCTCCTCTGGAAGCGGCGCACAGCGACCGCGAGCATCACGACGAAGAAGGCGAGCATCGCGAGGATGGGCAACCAGACGGTCTCGAGGCCGTTGCCTCGCAGCATGACCGCGCGTAGGGCCTCGATGAGGTAACGCGCCGGGAAGATGGCCGACAGGACCTGCAGCGGGACCGGCAGGTTCTCGATGGGGAAGATGAAGCCCGACAACAAGAGCGACGGAAGCAGCGAGGTGATGGCGGCGACCTGACTTGCAACCATCTGGTTGCGCGTCAGCACACTGATGACGAGCCCCTGCATGAGGGTCGCGAGGATGAAGATGGCGGCGATGAAGAAGACGAGGAGCACGCTGCCGCGGATTGGGACCTCGAAGAGCGTGACACCGACGACGAGGACGAGCAACACCTGGAAGAGGCCGAGCACGAAGTTGGGGCCGAGCTTGCCGAGGATGATCTCGAGGCGGCCGACCGGGGTCGCGAAGAGCTGCTCCATCGAGCCGCGTTCGTATTCGCGGGCGACGCCGAGGGCCGTGAGCATGACAGCGCCGAGCACCAGGACGAGCGCCATGAGGCCGGGCACGAGGAAGATGGCGCTCTCTCTGCGGGGGTTGAAGAGGTTCATCGTGCGGGCCTCGATTTGCAGCGGCGTCGTCACGCGTTGGCCCGTCAGGTCCACCCGTGGGACGGCGCCGAGCGCGATGGCGGCCGCATAGCCGAGCACCGCTGAAGCGGTCGTGTTGTCGGTCCCGTCGATGAGGACCTGGGCCGAAGCGACCTCGCCTCGGGTCGTGACCTGCGAGAAGCCCCGCGGGATGACGAGGACCGCCTTGGCGATGTCGCGTCGGAAGAGCGCCTCGACGACCTCTGGCGTTTCGACACGCGCTGCGATGACGAAGACCCCGGACTGTTCGAAGTGTTCGATGAGCTCACGTGAGCGCGTCGTGTGATCCTCGTCGACGACGGCGAGTGGGATGTTCACGATGTCGAAGCTGACTGCATATCCAAAGAGCAGCAGCAGGAAGACCGGCATGCCGAGCGCAAAGCCGAGCAGCTGGCGGTCGCGCAACATGTGCATGACCTCTTTCTCGGCCATGGCGCGGATGCGTTGCACGACTCTAGAAGTGCGGCTACGCGGCGTCATGGTGCCACCACGGGTGGGCGCGACGGTGGTGCGATGGGCCGCTGCACGACCTCGAGAAAGACGTCTTCGAGGGTCGGTGTCGTCGCCTCGAAGGTCGCCGACCCGAGCCCGAGAGAAGCGAGCAGGCCGGCGAACGCGGCCGGAGTGCCAAGGGTGGCGACGTTGGTGCGCACGTGGACGAGATTGCCAAAGGGCTGAACCTGCCAGACGTCGGAGACGCCCGAGAGCGTCGCTCGGACCATGCTCGCTGCAACCCCCGAGACGGCCCAGAGCGCGCCTGGGACCCACGTTTGTTTGAGGCCTCTGGGCGTGTCGAGTGCGACGAGGCGACCGTCGACCATGAGGCCGACCCGCCCACAGTACTCGGCCTCGTCGAGGTGATGGGTGGTCACGAAGACCGTCGTGCCGCCGTCCGCGAGGTCACGGATGATACGCCAGAAGGCGCGGCGTGAGCTCGGGTCGACGCCCGCCGTCGGCTCGTCGAGAAAGACGATGGCGGGGCGATGGAGCATGGCAGATGCCAGAGCGAGGCGCTGGCGGATGCCGCCCGGGAGCTCACGTGTGAGCGTGCGCCTGCGGTCTTTGAGCCCCGCGAGGTCGAGGGCCATGTCGATGCGCTGGTTGCGGTCCTTGCCCCGCAATCCATAGGCGCCCGCGAAGAAGGCCAGGTTCTCTTCGACCTCGAGGTCGAGGTAGAGCGAGAACTTCTGGGACATGTAGCCGATCGACCGTTTGACTCGTTCGGGGTGGGTCGCGATGTCGTGGCCTGCGACCGTCGCGTGCCCGTCCGTCGGCTGAACGAGCCCACACAACATCCGTATGGTCGTCGTCTTGCCGGCACCGTTGGCGCCGAGGTAGCCGAAGATCTCGCCGCGGGCGACCTCGAAGGACACATGATCGACGGCCCTGAAGTCACCGTAATCCCTTGTCAAACCGTCGACCTCAATGATGGGGCTGGCGGGGTCCATGGGGCTGATGGGGACAGCAGCTCCGACAGGCCGACCCGACGGCGAAGGTGTGCTCACTGAGCACCGCCTGCTTGCGTCGCGAGGAGCCCCAGGTAGACGTCTTCGAAGTCGGGACGTGCCGACTCGATCGACCAACCCAACGAGCGCGCAAAGGCCTCGAAGGCCGCGACCCCATCGTGTCGGATCACGAGGCGCAGATCGGATCCATGAGGCGACGACGAGAGCACCTCGGGGCGATCCGCAATGCGCCCCTCGGCGTCGCGGCGGTCATTGGCGCCGAGGTGCGCAATTCGAATCGTGTGTGGGAAGGTCTTCACGAGCGCGTCGGGCGCACCCTCGGCCAGCAGGCGTCCGCGGTCGATGAGCCCTACCCGATGGCAACGCGCGGCCTCGTCCATGTAGGGGGTCGTCAGCAACACGGCCATGCCGTCTTCGACAAACCGATACAGCAGGTCCCAGAGCTCGCGGCGCGACACCGGGTCGACGCCGTTGCTCGGCTCGTCGAGGAGCAACACCCTGGGGCGGTGGAGCAGCGCACACGACAACGCGAGCTTCTTGTACATGCCGCCCGAGAGAGCGTCGGCGCGCCGATCACCAAAACGTGAGAGCTGGGTAATCGCGAGCAGCTCGTCGCGGCGGACCGCGATCTCTTGTTTCGAGAGCCCAAAGAGGCGCCCGAAGAAGCGTATGTTCTCGTCGATGCTGAGGTCACCGTAGAGGCTCGCCTGCTGCGGCATATAGCCGACCATCTCGCGCACCTCGGCCGCGTTCGTGTCGCCTCGTTGACCCATGACGAGGACCTGACCCGCGTCTGCGACGAGCACCCCGACCAGCATCCTCAGGGTCGTGGTCTTGCCCGCTCCGTCGGGCCCGACGAGACCGTAGAGCTCGCCCGGCCGGACCTCGAAGCTCAGCCCATCTACGGCCGTGTTCGCACCGAACCGCCGCACGAGGCCACGGCTCTCGAGGGCGACGCTCATGGTGTGTTGCCGCTCGGGGCGCCTTCTCCACCTTCTCGGTCTTCTCGATTTGGCGCAGCCTTCGCCCCCTGCCCTGCTGTGACACCGGCCGCCGCGAGCTCGACCCCGACCGACATCCCGGGCCGCAACTTGCCGTCGACATTGGGGATTGTGACGACCACGGCGTAGACCAGGCGGTCGCGGTCCTCACGCGTCTGAACGTTGCGCGGCGTGAACTCGGCCTGGCTGCCGATACGCTTCACGCTCGCCTCGAAGGTCGTGCCTGGCAACGCGTCGGCGCGCACGACGGCGCGGGCACCGACGGTCGCCGCGGCCAGGTCGGCGCTCGCGAGGTAGAAAGTGGCCCATACCTCGTCGAGGTCGACGAGTGTGAGCAGCCTCGCTCCGGGCACCGCCAGCTCGCCGGGCTCGAAGGCGCGGACCTCGACGACCCCGTTACGCGGCGCGACCAGCGTGCACTCGCCCACCGCCACCTCGGCGCGGGCCACCGCCGCTTCGGCCACCGCCACCTGCCGCGTCATGACCTCGACCTGCGCACTCGCCAAGGCCACCTGCAGCTCGGCGGCGTGCACCCCTGACCCGACTGCATCGGCCTGGCTCTGCGCCGCCCTGGTCGCCACCCCGAGCGAGCCGAGCTGTTGTTTGAGCGCCAGGGCCTCGGCCTGCGCCCGGTCGAGGTCTTGTTCGGTGGCGCCACCCTCAGCGGCCAACGTCTCGACGCGCCCCGCGAGCCGCTTGGCGAGGTCGGCTTTGACCGACACCGGCCCGCGCTGACTGGCACTTGCCTTTGCCGTGGCCGCCGCCGCATCGGCTTGCTTCTGGGACGCGACCACCCCGTAGCGAGCCAACTCGACCTGCGCTTCCGCCCCGCGCAAGCCGGCCCGCGCCGCCTCCACCTGAGCCACCGCCTGCGCGCGCGCCGCCTCCGGCTCGTCGCAGACCAGCGTCACCAGGACCTGACCCTTCTCGACCCGGTCGCCTTCTTCGACGGCTATCGAAGCGATACGCGCCCCGAGCCGCGACACGACGCCGACCTCGGTGCCCTCGATGGTGGCGCTGCCGCCGGGCGGCCGGTCGAGCGACGCGGCCTGCTTCGAGAGCTGCCAATAGAGGACCGCTGAGAGGGTGGCCGCCAGCACCAGAGCCAGCGGAACAATCGGGATCTTTCGCTTCACGGCATCCACTCCTCGACCAACCACCGGCGCCCACCGTCCCGCCTCACCTCGGAGCACGGCGTCCACGGCGAGACATGAGCACCCCAACCGGAGGTTTGTGCAACACCCGCGCCACTCTCTCGCGCGACTCGCACACAAGTGTTATCTCACTCGCACGCACCGCAACACACTCCTTCGCCGGCGAACTGACGGCTTCGAGCCCCCTGGCCCAACCATAGTCAACGGCTCACTGCCCCACCGAGACGGACTACGATGCTCAGACGCGCGCCCCTTCCTCGACTCTGGCTGACCCTCGCCGCTCTCATCAGCAGCGTCGTGCTCGCCATCTCGCACGCCTCGCCCGCAAGCGCATGCAGCTGCAGCGGCGAAGACGACCGCCCCTTCTTTCCCGTCCGCCACGTAGGTGTGCCTACAGACGTCGCTATGCGTTTCGGCACCACATGGGGATGGAAACGCATGCGACGTGATCGGATCGCTCGGGCCCTCTCCGCCCTCCGCCGGGGCCTCTGGGCCGACGTTTGGATGGGCCGCAGGCCCGACGCCCCCGGCTCCGGCGCTCCCAGGACCCTCGCTGACGTTTCCTCGTGACACCTCGTTCTGGACGTTTGGCACCGACGACCTGTTTCAGGCGCTCTACTTCAACGGCGCTCGCCTCGACCCCGTGCTCGTGGCCGACACACGCAGAGGTCAGCTGAGGCGATGGCCCCTTCGAGAAGCGCTCGAGCCGGGCTCATCCTATCCAGCCACGGATGACCCGTGTGAGCCCGGTGCATGCCCGCTCTTCACGTTCACGGTCGGCGATGGTCCTGCCACCATACCTGCCATCCCGACCGTCACTACGGCGTTCTGGAAAGAAGACGACGGCGGCTCGTGTAGCGAATCGGCCTTCTATGAGGTCTTCTTCGACAGCCCACCCAACACCATCGTCCTCGTCGCCCTCGGCCGCCCCACCTCGTCGCCGCCGACGTTACCGAGTGAAGCTGACATCGTCTCGCTCCCGACCTTTGCACCCTCTGGCATGCGTGCACCGGTGAGCGTTGGTGTGATGAGCTGTGGCGGCACGAACTGGGACTTCGACACGGACGATGTCGTCCCGCTGCACGTCGGCGCGCTCGACCCGGCCGGCGGCTTCTCGGGCTGGTCTGAGCGCCTGACCCTCGAGGCACCAGCGTGCCAGTCCGGCGTCGCCCCATCCGCTGGACTCGGTGCGGCCCTTCTGGTGCTCATCGTCCGGCGCCGACGAACCTGCCGTGCCAGGCCGGCGTGAGGCGGCCTGCACGTCGACAACGCGTCACGGCGACGTGTTCGCCTTCTCGATCTCGGCCAACAACCAGGTCATCGCTTCGCCTACCGTGTGCAGGTTGCGACCTGGATGAAAGTCCCGCCAATACGAGTACATCGCCATGAAGGCCGGCGAGTCGACATAACGCCTGAGAATGGCCCGCTCGGCGACCGTCGGAGCCATCGCCTTGATCTCGACGAGTGGGTTGATGACCTCGAAGTTGGCCCTCGCCGCCCACTCAACCTGGTCCAACGACTCGAGCGCCCGGTCGTATTGCGCGTCCATGAAGTCGACGCCTCCCGGCTGACCCCACTGCCGCGTGTTACGAAGGCGCACCCGCTCGGCCAGGAACTCGAGCTGCGCCTCGCGACTCAGGCCCTGCTTCATCTTGTCCCACTCGACGCGTGTCGGCAGAACGAAGCCCTTCCAGTCGTCGCGGCGCAGCTTCAGTTGCTGGGCGAGGAAACAGGTGCGTAAGTGATAGGTGTAGCCTGCAAAGTCGGCCCCGCAGAGGCGCTCTGCATGCCCGAGTGCGGCGTCGATGTCGCGGCCGATGGTCCATCGCACGAGCATCTCTTCGTGGCTCCGCTGCGCCAACACATCGCGCGCCGCCCACGTCACCCAGCGCAGGTCTGGCACCTCGCCGAACATCGGCGTGATGAGCGCGAGCGCGTCGGCGCGCCGCCCCTGGGCGTCCAGCGCGCGCGCCACCATGAGCTCCACGACGCTCACAAAACCGGCCTCGAACTGGCCTGTCAGCATGCCCGAGGACGACAGGACCTCCGCACGTTTCTCACGGTCCGTCAGCTTACGAGCACGGCCGATCGAATCGACCAACTCGTCGAGCGACGCCACCTTACGAGACACTCGGACGCCTGATTCCGCGCGTTTCGAGACCCGCTCCCACTGGCCGTGCACGGTGCCTATGACCAGCTGGTCGCCGTCGTCATCGAGGACCACCCCGACCACCGTGCGACTCTTCCCGCCGGCGGGATAGGTCAGCTCGAAGGATTCGAGCGCCCGGCCTGCGAGTTGGAACGGCACCATCTTGACGAGCGACTCCAACAACACGACCGCCGCCGGGAAAGCCCTCACGCTGCCGCTCGCAACCGGCGACTGCTTCACGATGGTCCTCGCCACCTTGGCCACATCAGGATCCGGATGCATCACCATCTCGGCCGCGCGCGCTTCGAGGCAACGACTCTTCCATCGCGCCCCCTTCTCGAGGGCAAGACGCATCGCGTCCCGCACCGGGCTCGACTCGCACAAGATCCGCTCGACGATGGGCCGCTGCGCCGCTTCGGGCAACACCGCGAGCAGCTTCAGGCCGTCTTCGATGTGCTCGAAGACCCGCTCCTCGAAGAGCAACCACGCGACCACTGGCGCGATGGCCAAGGCCGCCCTGTCCCCGTGTCGTGAACGCACGAGCTGAGCCAGCTTGCCTCGGAGCTCCCGCCGCTCGCTCGACGACGACGCACCCCAGAAAGGGGAAGCCTGGAGGCGGTCTCGTCCATTATCTTCATCATCAAGCAATTGCCGGAACGCCGCGACCAGTCGCCCAACGGCCTCCCCGACCCGCTCGGGCTTCACCCCCTTGCCCGTCGAGGCCTCCACCTCTGCGAGGAGCGCGGCGAGAAAGGCCTGCTCAGGGTGGTCCGGGGCGAGGCGATCGAAGGCCCAGCGCGCCGCCTCGTCGACCACCCCGTCCACCCCATCCACCCCGTCCACCGCGATGTGCCCGTCCAACGGGATGGGCCCGCTCTTCGCGCGTGCTGGGAGCCCGGGAAACGCGAGCGTCCCCGTGTGTTCGACAGGATGTTCGACACCTCCGGCCACCCCATCCACGGCACTCGCAACCTCCGCCCCGACCCCGTCAGGGACTGCAGGCGCCGACGTCTCCGGCGCCTCGCGCGCAACCGCATCCGAGCTCTCGGACTGAGGCGTCTCGTCCGCCCTCCCCTCGCTGACGGTGCGCGCGCATCCCATCGACGACACGACCCCCAACCACCCCAACCACCCAACGACTGCGCAGACCCGGTGCTTCGACATGCCGCCGCCTTACGCATGTCTGCGCGTTTCGTTCCAGACCGCGCGCCCGAATTCGACGCCCGGGTCGCACTCCAAAAGAGCCAGGTGGGGCGCAGGACGACGTCTCGCAGTCGCTGCGCCCACCTGATGCCACCCGTTCAATTCCCGGCCAGCGACGTGAGCAGGCAGTTGAGGTCGGTGAAGTTCACGCTCTCGTAGATCTTGCCGTTCGCGACCCGGTTGAACTCGAGCCCGGTGCACGACACCACCTCGCCGGTCGGAGGAAAGCCGAAGAGCTCGCCGAGGTGGGTGCCGCTGTAGGAGTAGCGCAGGGTGAAGGTGTTGCCGTCGACCAGCACCTCTTCGATCGTGTAGTGGATGTCGGGCAGCGCGTCGAAGACCGTCGACATCAGGAACGTGTACTGTTCGAGCCCCTCGAAGTACCCGGCGGTCGAGTCGAGGATCAGGCCGGCGTCGAAGATCTCGGGGAAGAGGCTCGGGTCGCGCTCGTTGATGATGTCGACGTACGCGTCGGCGACCGCCAGGACCTTGGCGCGCTTGACCGGGTTGCACCCCTGACCCGGATGGTTGTGGTGTCCTGGCCAGGCTTGCACCGTCGCCACACCGCTGGCGAGCATGACCAGGCTGAGGGTCGAGATGAACATGCGGGAAGAGGTCTTGAAGAAGGTTTTCATCGCGAGTTGTCCTTGAAGTCGTGTTGGGTCCCAAGCGGACCCTGACGTGATGCGTGATTGACCGCCTGGCCCATCACCCGTTGCGACGCCCTCGTCGCAAGGAGAGGTCTAGGGCCGATTGGATTTCAGCGGCGTGCCGTCTTGTACCGCTGTGCGCCATGTGGTGTTTCAGGGCGTCACATTCAGGGACCACCCTGACATCGCACCTCGGCTATCAGAGGATGTGCATTTGATGTCCGCCGATCACGACGACTCACGCGACACCCAGGACGCGCGGGACTGGGTCCACAAACCCGCGCTCCTCCTGGCGAGCGGCACCGTCGACTTCGCCCGGAGCCGGTTTCTTCCCCGTGGTGGACCCGCCGTCGTGCTCAGCTCGAGAGAGGCGCAGGTGCTCGCCTATCTGGCCGATCGGGCGAACGAGGTCGTGAACCGCGACGCCCTCATCGTCGACGTGTTCAAGTACTCCGAGCTCACGACGAGCCGCGCCCTCGACACCTGCATCTCGCGTCTCCGAAAGAAGCTCGAGCACGACCCCGATCACCCCGAGACCCTCTTCACGGCACACGGCTCGGGCTATCGACTCTTCGTCCCTTCAGCCCTGCGGGCGCCTCCGTCCGCCCACACGACTTCACCTCGAGCTCACCTGGTGCTCCCGCTGAAAGCCGGCGAGCTCGACCTGGGGGCGGGCCACATCGACCACCTCGCAGGCCAGGGCAGAGTCCTCCTGACCTCGCAGGAGCGCCTTCTCCTGGAGGTCCTGCTCACGCGGAAGGGACGCGCCATCGAGGCCATCGACCTCGCACGTAAGGCCGCGTTGGCGAGCGAAGGTGCCGTCCGAAACGCGGTCTTCCGATTACGCCGCAAGATCGAGGTCGACCCCGCCCAACCGGACCATCTCTTGTCGGTGCCAGGCGGCTGCTATCGTTTCGAAGTCGTCGAGCATCGCGCGACTACCTCGCCCGCTCAGCTCGCGGCACTCACCTCGTTGACCGACTACCTCGGCGCCGTGTTGTCGATGCCGGACTGCGTGGCCTACGTGTGCAAGGGTGACACCTTGAGCCAGACGGTCGCCTATGGTCCCAAACGCGACGCTGCTGGCGGGGTGCGGTCGCCGATAGAGCAGAAGCTCGGCGACGGCATCGTCGGAAGTGCCGCCGCGAGACTCGAGCCCCTCGTCTGCGCCGACACCCACACCGATAGCCGCTACCGACCCGACCTGTTTCCCGCAAGGTCCGAGCTCGCGGTACCGGTCCTTCTGCGCGACCGCCTGGTCGGGGTCATCGACCTCGAACACCCGGCACCTGACGCGTTCAACGCCACACACGTCGCGACGCTGCTCTCCCTCGCCGCCATCGCGGCGCCCGCCTTCGTTGCAAAGGAGTAGGACCATGAACCCGAAACGCGACCTCTCACCGAGAGAGCTCACACACCTGTACATCGAAGCCTGCAACGAGCGCCGATTCGAGCTCCTCGACCTCGCCTTTCCGCCGGACTTCAAGTCGCACCTGCGCCTTGGTGACGTCGTCGGGCTCGATGCCTTCAAGGCCCTCATGGCCCAGGTCTACGAGGCTTTCCCGGACGTCTGGTGGACCCTGGAGGAGGAGATCTACACACCGGACCGAGCCATCATCCGCTACTATTTCGAAGGCACCCACATGGGCCCCTTCCTCGGCATCGCACCGACCGGGACAAAGGTGCGGGTAGATGGCTGCGAGGTCGCCCATGTGCGAGATGGCCAGCTCGTGGAGATCTGGAACTACGCCGACCTCATGGGAATGGCAGCGCAGCTCCGCTCCCCCGACCCGTTCGCCAATCCGCTTTGATTCGCCGCTGGTGAAAGGGGTCTGGGCCTCCGAAGCGAAGTCCTGCGTTCGGTTGACTTACATGTGTCCCCGGTGGCACGTTCGCAACGGAGTCTGAAGCGCTCCTCGGCCGTCGCCGGGGAGCGGTCGGACCTGAGTGGGGAACGGATGCGAGCTTGTGTGCGCGGACTGGTGGCGTCGTTTGTGTTCGTGGTGAGTGCATGCGGCGACACGGCCGAACAAGCTGTGGACCCTTGTGAGGACCTCGCCTGCGACAACGGTGCTTGTGTCGTGGCCGACGGGGTCGGGGTCTGCGAGTGCGACGAGGGCTTCATCGACGATGGTGGCTGTGTCGCCATCGACGCGTGCGTCGAGGCGCCTTGTGGAACCGGAGCAACCTGCACCGACCTGCCCGCACCAGCCGGCGACGGCGCCGACGGGCGTAGCTGTGTGTGCAACGACGGCCTCGTCGGAGACCCCGAGGTGGGCTGCGTGCCACCCGACGGAGACGCCTGTGTCGCCTTCCCGTGCGGGGCGAATGCCGCCTGCACCGACCTGCCGGCACCCGCACCAGTCGACACGAGCGGCCGCACGTGTGCCTGCGCCCAGGGGTTTGGCGGCGACGCGGCGGTGGGCTGTGTCGATGTCGATGCCTGTGCCGGCAACCCGTGTGGTGCGAACACGACGTGCACCGATCTGGCGGCCCCTGCCGGCGGCGATCCGGCCGGTCGGACCTGCCAGTGTGGCGAGGGTTTTGGCGGTGATGCGGCGTTGGGCTGCGTCGATGTCGATGCCTGTGTCGGCTACCCGTGTGTGGGCGTCGCTGCCTGCACCGACCTGTCGGCGCCAGCGCCCGACTCGGCCGCGGGCCGCACGTGTGAGTGTGCTCCGGGGTATGGTGGGCCCGACTGCACCGACATCGACGAGTGCGATGCGCCGACCGATCCGTGTGGAGTCGACGGCACCTGCAACAACCTGCAGGGCAGCTACGAATGTGAGTGTGACAACGGCTCAGTGCCTGGACCTGGGCCGACCTGCGTCGGCTATGCCGAGGTCGCGGTAGGCGCTCGTCACGCGTGTGGCATCAGCGAAGCGGGCGACCTCTACTGCTGGGGCAGCCACACCAACGGTGTGCTCGGACTCGGGCCGGACAGCGGCAGCAAGCCAGTGCCAACACGGGTCGGCCAGTCGAGCGACTGGCATGGTCTCACCGGGGCCGACCGGCACGCGTGTGCGCTGCGCGGCGCCGACCTCTACTGCTGGGGCTACAACTCGACGGGCCAGCTCGGGCTGGGCGACGAGAGCAACCGCACCGAACCGACCCTCGTCTCCGCGGGGGACTGGGGGCTCGTCAGCGCCAATGGCGAAACAACGTGCGGGATTCGCGCGGGACGCCTCTACTGTTGGGGCGACAACGGCGCGGGCCAGCTCGGACTCGGGACCCAGACGGAGATGCCATTGCCGACGGCGGTCGGCAGCGACGATGACTGGACACACGTCTCGGTAGGCGACGAGCACACCTGCGCCATCCGCAATGGGGAGCTCTATTGTTGGGGTGACGGAGGGCTCGGCCAGCTCGGGGATGGAGGCTCGGGGGATCGCTCGACACCCTATCGGGTCGGCACCGACGCCGACTGGAGCACGGTCGATGCGGGCGACTCGAACACCTGTGGGATCCGCCAAAGTGCTCTCTATTGCTGGGGTATCAACAACCGCGGCGCGGTCGGTGATGGCACCACGACGCTCAGGCGTGTCCCGACCCGGGTGGGCACCGCGACGACCTGGACCGCGGTCTCGGTCGGGTTGAACACCGCGTGTGGTCGGCAGGGTGACGCGGGCTTCTGCTGGGGCAGCAACGACGAGGGCAAGCTCGGCGATGGCACGAGCCAGGACCGCTTGAGCCCGACCTCGATCGCCTCGGGCTGGAGCCGGATCGTCACCTCGTGGCGCTCGACATGCGGCGTGCGCTCCGGGCGCATCGCGTGTTGGGGGCGCAACGACGCAGGCCAGCTCGGCAATGGCCTGACCTCGCTCAACCCAACCCCGAACGCAATCCCCGGGGTGACCGGCTTCACCCAATTGGCGAGCGGCTCTGACTTCATGTGTGGCATCTCGGGCGGCGCGCTCTATTGCTGGGGTGAGAACTATTATGGCGAGGTTGGGGTCGGCGATGAGGCACCGCGCGCGATTCCGACCCGGGTCGGGACCGCGACCGACTGGACCTTCATCACGGCGGGCGCGAACCAGGCGGCCTGTGGTCTGCGCGGCACGGGCGACCTCTATTGCTGGGGCGGCAACGGGCTTGGCACCCTGGGCGATGGCACGACCAACGCACGAAACACGCCCACCCGCATCGGGGCTGCGACCGGCTGGACCAGCGTCGGTGTCGCCTCACATGGCTGCGGCGTGCGGGCCGGCGAGCTCTACTGCTGGGGCTACAACTTCGCAGGCCAGCTCGGACTCGGCGACACCAACATCCGCTACGCCCCGACGCGGGTCGGGGGCGCCACGGACTGGGTGGACGTCGCGGTCGGCTACGAACACGCGTGCGGGGTGCGCGCGGGAGAGCTCTACTGCTGGGGGCGCACGAACTACGGGCAAGCGGCCAGCGCGGACAGCACGACGCCCGTGCGGGTCGGGTCGCTCGGCGGCTGGGCCTCGGTGAGCACCGCCAACTACGGGACCTCAGCGGTGAGGCTCGGGGTCGTCTACACCTGGGGCCAGAACGGACACAGCGAGCTCGGCCTGGGTTCGAAGGCCTTCACCGGCGCGCCGACCGCCGTGAGCCCCGGGGCCTGGGATTTCTTCGGCCTGGGCTCCGACGCGAGCTGCGGGGTGCGAGAGGGGGCGCTGTACTGCTGGGGACAGAACTTCCAGGGCGTGGTCGGCGACGGCACGACCGAAGACCGCCTCGAGCAGACACGTGTCGGAACCGAGGTGGGCTGGACCATCGCGGTCACCGGGCAGAGCCAGTCCTGCGGGGTGCGGGACGGGTCGCTCTACTGCTGGGGGACGACCGGGGTCAGTCCGAGCTACGGCTTCGGCACGCAGTGGACTCCGGTGAACATCGTGTCACCCGACCCGATCTGAGGTCGTGCAGCCGTCGTGAAGCGGACCTCGGCGAGAGCGTCAGCCGCACCCGACCTTGCCGTTGCGGCCGCGTCTCCACTAAGTTCGGCCCATGATCGCTGAACTCCAGGACCCCGAGCTCGAGCTCGCCCCATTCTTCCCGTCCGAGGGTTGAAGGCCTGATTCGCCTCGAGGTGCCCTGTTCATCGTTGATGGCGACCTGCGCCCGCGCCCATCACTTCGGCA
Source organism: uncultured Myxococcia bacterium (assembly GCA_942493285.1). Lineage (GTDB taxonomy): Bacteria > Myxococcota_A > UBA9042 > PHBI01 > PHBI01 > WYBB01. The sequence goes on along the minus strand of OW818691.1, from coordinate 115,678 downwards.
GCTTCTCCTTGTCGAGTCCCCGATACCCCGATGGCAACGTCGTCACGTCGCGTTTGGCATGCGCAAGCAGGCTCGCCCGCACCACCGAGTCGACGCCGTGTTTCTCACGAATGCCATCGAGGACCGCGTTGAGCCGCTCGTTGCGCGCCTGCACCTCGTGGCTCTCACGCGGCTCCTGGCTCCTCGGGCCCACCGCCTTCGCCGCCCCCGCCTGGCCCGGCCCGACCACCACATCGAAGAGGTCGCGCTGCTTGCCGGCGAGCTTGTGCGCCGAGAGCCCAATCAACCGTAACGGCTTCTCCGGCGGGTTCGCCTTCATGAGCGTGATCGCCGCGTCGTAGAGCCGCCTCGCGTCGGCCGTGGGTGGGATCGTCGCTTGCCGCGTAATCCCTCGAAAATCGGACAGCTTGTACTTCAAGGTAACGCCGGTCGCCACCCGATCCGCCCGCCTGAGCCTCGCCGCGACGCGCTCAGCTTGCGCCAATAGATACGTGGCCAATGTCTCGAAGTCCGAGATATCGTGCTCGAAGGTCTCCTCGGCCCCCATGCTCTTCGCTTCGCGGTCGGGGATCACCTCGCGTTCATCGATCCCACGCGACAACGCATACAAATGCTCTGCCGCCTCACGCCCGAGTTTCATCTTGAGAATCGAGATATCCGACCGCGCGATGTCGCCGATGGTCCGAAGGCCAAGGTGCACGAGCTCGCGTTCACGTTTCTCGCCGACGCCCCACAGCTTGCCGACCGGCAGCGCATGCAGAAACGGCAAGAGGTCGTTCTCCAGCAGTCGCTTCTGCCCATCGGGCTTGGCCTCACCCGACAGGATCTTGGCCAGGAACTTCACGGGTGCAATCCCCGCGGTGCAGGCGAGCCCGACCTCGTCCCTCACGGCTTTGCGCAGGTTGCGCATCGCGACCTCGGGCGGCCCATGCAACCGCTCGGTCCCGGTCAGGTCCAGGAACGCCTCATCGAGCGAGAGCCCCTCGACCCGCGGCGAATACCGCCCGAGGATCTCGAAGAACCTCGCCGACTCCGCTACGTACCGGTCCATCCGTGGCGTCACCACCACGAGGTCCCGACACAACCGCAGCGCCCGGACCATCGGCATCGCCGAGAAGATGCCAAAGCGGCGCGCCTCATAGCTCGCAGCCGCGACCACCCCGCGCCCCGACCGCCCTCCAACGACCACCGGCTTGCCCTTCAGCGACGGGTCGTCACGGATCTCCACCGACGCGTAGAACGCATCGAGGTCGACGTGCGCGATCACGCGTTGGGGTGGGCTCGACACGGCCGCACCCTGCCACATCGCTCGCGCTCATGCACCAGTGGGCACAGGCCGACACCACAGCACCCGCGGCCAACGAACACGGATACGTCGCGACCGCTCAGCCCGCGGCCACGACCCCGAGCACCTTCGCGAGCTCGTCGAGGTACTGCTTCTCGGTCGCTTCCACGACCTCGTCCGCAGCGATCACGTCGGAGACGACCTTCACGAGCGCCTTCTTGTCCCGCTCGTTCTCGAGCCGCAACCGACCCACCGCATCGACGAGATCGAAGCTCTCCGGGGCGAACGTCGCGATGTGCGCCGTGACCTCGTCCGGCAGCTCGCTTACACCGAGCACCTTCATCAGCATGGCGCCGACGACCACCCGCTCCTCATCCGCGAAGCTCCCATCCGAGAGCGCCGCCCCGGCCAACACATCCGCGAGCGCCTGCGCACGCGGCACATCATCCGCCAACTGGTTCCACCGCATCACGTCCTCCAGAACAAACCTAGATCACCCGGATATTGCCACCGTCGACCGGCACCTGTGCGCCCGTCGTGAGCCCCATCTCGGGGCTCAGGAGCCGCGCCACGACGTTCGCCACGTCGCGCGCTTTGACCTCTCTCTTCAAGAGGTTACGCTTCTTGTACTCTTCGACCGTCTGGCCATAGGCCTTGGCCCGCGCCTCGAGCTTGCCGGTGTTCCAGAGGTGTGTGTCGAAGACCGCATCGGGATGCACGACGTTGACCCTCACGCCATGCTCGCCGAGCTCGAGCGCGGCCACCCGCGCGAGCTGGGTCAGGCCCGCCTTCGCCACCGAATACGCGCCAACCCCGGGTCCTGGCGCCGCCGCATTCTTGCTCGCCACGAACACCACACTCGCATCGACTCCCAGCAAAAGGAACGGCGACACCGCCCGCAACACTTTGTGGTGCGAGTCGAGGTTCAAGCTGAGCACGTCTCGCCACGCGTCGTCGGACAGCTCGTCCAGCGGCGCCGCATCGGGGAAAGCGCCGGCATTGCTCACGAGCAGGTCGATGCCACCAAAGGCCCTGACCGCCGCACCGACGGCCGCATCGACCGAACGCGAATCCGTCACATCACATACGACCCCGAGATAACTCCCACCACTGGGGTGCTGCGTCACAGTCGACTCGAGGTCGAGTCCGACCACCGCCGCACCGGACTCGAGGAGACGGCTCACGACCGCCCTACCGATACCATGGGCCGCCCCGGTCACCAGCGCCACCCGCCCGACATGCTCGGGTTTGTTGCCCTTTTTTCTCAGCTTTCGCTGCTCGAGCTCCCAATACTCCATCTTGAAGAGCTCACCCTCGGACAAGGCCGACCACCCGCCGAGCGCCTCACCGCGCTGGATACATGCCGCCGTCTGACGCGCAATCGCCAGCACCACCTCGGCGTCTTTCACGGTCGCGCCAATGCCCACAATCCCTCGCCCAGGCCACACCACCCAGCGCGGCGCCGCGTCCAACATGTGGTCATCGGGCCCCGCATGCCGCCCGAAATACGCGCGGTAAGCCTCGGCATACGCCTCGAACTGGGTCGCCAGATCGTCTCGCGCCGAAAGCACCAGCGGCAGGCGTTTGGTCCTGATCACATGGTCGGGTGTCACGGGCCCACGGCTCGCAAACGTATCCACCCCCGGCAGCCCCGCGAAGCCAACCGCCTCGGGCCCCGCATCGAGACGCACCACCATCGGTGCCCCCGCATACCGCGACGCCAGCGCTCTCAGCTCCGCCAGCTCGGAAGTGTCGACCGGCCCATCCGCCTCGACCCGCGCCAACACATCCCAGGCCCGATACCGCACGAGACATTTCTCGGCCTCATCCACGAGCCCCACCATCCGCTCGTACGATTGTCGGGCAGTGTGCCCCCACGTAAACACCCCATGATGCAGGAGCACCATGCCTTCGTAGCGCCGACAATCATGCTCGCGCAGGACGTTGCGCACGACCTTCGCCAGGTCGAAGCCGGGCATCACGTACGGCACGAAGATGACCCGGTCGCCGTACAACGACCGCAACCGATCCTCGCCATGGGGGGCATTGCTCAACGTGACGACGGCGTCCGCGTGGGTGTGATCGACCCACGGCAAGGGTATCAAAGCGTGCATGATCGCTTCGATCGACGGCACTGGCGCATCGGGGTCCAGCATCGCCGCGCGCTGATGCCGCACCATGTCGGTATCGCTCAACACGTCGAGCTCCGCCATGCCGCGCAACGTACCCATCCGCACGGGTGCAAATCCCTTTGGCTCGATCTTCGAGAGATCCCAGCCGCTACCTTTGATCCAGAGGACGTCGACCGCCTGACCAAGGAAGTCGAGCACCGTCTGCTTCACGCTCGTATTGCCGCCCCCGTGCAACACCAGCTCGGCCTCGGCCCCGAGCAGGCGCGACGTGTAGGCGCGCATCGCGAGCACCTCGCGCTCCGACTCGCGCACTTGTTCCATGCCTCGAGCGGTCGCCTGCGCGACGAACACGGCCGCCTCATCATCGTTCCAGCGCGACTTCATCGGTCCTCCCAAAGCACCTGCCCAGACCCACGTGCGGGGCCGGCCGCCCGCCCAGGCAGACGTTTCTGAGAGACGTTCGCCGCGAACGCCTATCCGCGCAAGAGGACCCGGTTTCAGCCCGCCGCGAGAGCCGCCAGCCACACGATCTGCTGGGCCGGGCTCTTCAATCGCTGCGCCCATCCAAAGACGCGCTCCGGCGCGACCGCGACCAGGGGAGCCACAACCTCCTCGACCGATACCTGCAGGATCGGGCGCGGCAATCCATCGCGCCCGAGCCACTCCTCGACCTGCGCCATGACCACCTCGGTCGACCGTCCGCGCTTGGAATACTCGAGCGCGATGACCGCCAGGTGGAGCATCTCGAACCAGCGATGAGGCAACCGGCGCCCGAGGTCCTTCAACACCTCTTGCGCCCTGTCCACATCAGCTTCGCTCTTCGCCGCCCGACCAACCGTACGCGCGACCTCGGCCCTCACCGCGAGCCAGCTCTCCACGTGCTTCAGGTAGAGCCGACTGTCGGCTATCGAACGCACCACCTCGAGCCACGACTCGAAGTCGACACTCGCCGCCTCGAGCATCGCCCGATGCGCCCGCGCGGCCATCGCCGGCTCCGACTCACGGCTCGCCTCCACGAGCGCCTTGGCCCAGAGCGGCGCGGCCTTGCCACCGCTCAGATGGGTCATCATGGCCTGCCGCGACAACGCGACCTGCCGATGCCCGGTCGTCGCCTTCACCGCTTCGTCTGACAGCGCAAGCCAAGGCCCATACGACGTAGGTCGCCAGCCGAGCATCATCTGACCCGCGATGGCTTCGAGCTTCGATCCGACCGATCGCACGCGCGAGAGTAGACGCTCCGGCTCGTCGACCCGGTGACGCGCCATGAACGCCACGATGAGCGCGTCGACCTCGACCTCGTGGGCCAGGGCCCCACACAGACTCTCGAGTCCTTCGACCGACCAGGGCACCCCGGCCAGCACGAGTCGACCCAGCAACCGGATCCGGTCGGCCGAGTTGGTCTCTTCGAGCCGCCCGGCTGCAACCGCCGCCTGCGCCGACTCCACGTCAGCGGCCAACGACAAGATGGCCCACATCGCGAGGTGCCGGTCCGAGAACGTCGCAAAGGTCGAGGTCTGCCAGAGCACCGTCTGGGTCAACGCGGCGAGCGCCGCATCCGCCGGCATGTTCGCCGCGATGAGCTCGAGCCCCGCCATACGCTGCCGCACGTCGAGCCGCCCAAGCTCCTCCACGGCCGCGGCCGTCGCGGCGTCTCGTTCCGCCTCCGCCCCGTGCGCCGGAACCGCCCCGAGTCGAACACGTGCCGTGAGCCACAAGATCTGGAACGTCGCCTTGGCCGGACCAGGCGGCATCGCCGCGACCAGTTCACCTATCGCCGCGACGGCACGCGCCTTGAGCGCCAGGTCCACTCCCGACTGGCCCGACCGGCCCACCAGCTCCATCACTGGACCGCCATGCTCTTCTTCTGCCGGTCGTCGTACTCGGTCTGGTACTTGCCGTAGATCTCCGCGTTCTTCGCCGTGATGACCGAGCTCTCATACGCCTTCGAGAACGGCAGGCCGGTCATCGGATCGAGCGTGTTCGCGATCACCGACTTCTTGATGCCCTCCCCCATCGAAAGCTTCTCGCTGTACGGGTCGCCCACCACGTCCTGCCCCGAGTTCACCTTGTTCGCGTAGTCGCCCGCGTCATAGTAGACGCCGTCATTCGTCGCGAGCGGCCCGGTGTCGCCCGGCTGCTTGTCGGTCTCGACGCCCGTCTGCTTGTACCGGTCCTGTGCCGTCTGCGTGCCCTCGGGCTTGGACATCGCGAAGTTCTTGTCCTGCTCGTAGCTCAGGTTGTCGAAGGTCACGAGAATGGCCCCGCCGCCCCCGACCTTCGCGTCCTTCATCGCGAGACCCTCGTCTTCGAACTCGGCCGTGACTCCGCCGCCCGCCACTGCCTTCATCTCGAGCTTGTCGATGGTCGCGGTGTTGCCGGCATCGGAATACTTGAATTTCGAGAGACCGATGTCCGTGGCGAGCGACATGTTCTTCAGCGTCCCGCCGCCGGTCACGTCGAGTGCGAGCTGCGTGCGCAACATCTCCTTGGCCTTGACGCTCTTCGGGTTCGGGTTGGGCTCCTTCACCGCCTGGTAGTCGCCCCCCTTCGTGTGCAGGTCCATCTCGCAGCCCCAGCCGAGCACCTTGTCGAGGCCGCTCTTCACCATGGCCTCCATCTCCGCCTTGCGCTGCGCCCGCATCTCCTCTTGGAACTTCTCGGCGTCGTCATCGATGTTGGTCGTGTTCTCGTAGCCAAAGAAGCTGCCGCCCCAATCGATGAGGTCGCCCGCCTGCTCCACCATCCACGCCCCGGTCGTCGCCGCCGCCCGCCCGTAGTCCCCGTGGATGAGGTCGTAGACGAGCCCCCAGTCACACGCCGTCTCGATGGCCGGCTCGACATAGTCCTGGATGACCGTGTTGATCGACGAGGTGAACGAGGTGAAGGTCTTGTCGCCCTCGTCGGGTTTGTGCCCCTTCACGAGTGACGTCTTCGGATCGCTGTTGAGCGAGCTCAGGATGAGCTTCTCGATCTCCGGCCAGTCACCGAGCAGGTTCGCCGACAACGCGTTGAAGCCGGTCTCGATGCCGGAGAAGAGTGCGGTCCACAAGAGGTTGCTCGGCGTCTGCAGGACCGACTTGGTGGCCTTCCAGAGGTAGGCGAAGGTCGACTCGCCGTTGCTCTCGAAGCCCTGCATCCACTCGTTCCACATCCGGTCGACGTTGCGCTTCAGGTCGAGCTTCACCCCGCCCTGGCTGAAGGTCAGCTTGGTGAAGGGCGACTTGTCCGGATAGTTCAACGCGAAGTAGCCATCGAGGGCCGACTTCTGCAGGTTGTTCCACGTGACCTTCTGGGTCGGCACGAAGAACTGGTCGTTGACCGTCCCCTTCTCCTTCTCTTCCGGGGTGCTGCCCGAGTAGCTCCCGGTGACCTCGACGCCGCCGACCATCAGGCCCCGGCCGCTGCCGATGTGGACGCTGAGCTTGTCCTTGTCGTCGTGGAAGTCGACGTCGTTGAGGGTCGCCGTGCCGAGCATGAACGGCTTGTTGTAGCCCGAGCCCTTGATGCCCTGCTCGAAGCCGATCTGCTTGGCATGGACGACCGGCAGCTTCGCCGACATCGACGCGCTCTCCTTGCCCATGTCGTTCATCTTGACGGTGGCCTTCTCCTTGTCCTTGCCGTGGATGTCCACGCCCTTGACGTCGAAGTTCATGGCGTTGTTGCCATCACCGCTCGTGACCTCTGCGTCGCCCTTGAAGCTCGAGAAGCTGGCCGTCATGTCGTCGTCGACGAGCTTGACGCTGACGCCGCTCACCGTCGCCGACACGTTCGCCTGCAGGACGTTCTTGCCGTCCTCCCGCATCGCCACGCTCAGCCCTTGCACCGTGCCCGACCCGAGGTTCGCCGAGATATTGGTGAGGCCGTCGCCGATGACGCGGATACCGCGCACCGAGAAGCCGTGCAGCGTGCCCTTCTGCAGCTTGATGCCGGACGTGAACGGGTGCTCCTTGATGGTGCCGTCCTCGAAGCGCTCGCGCCGCGTGCCGGTACCCGTGTACGAGATGCCGGAGCCGCGCAGATAGTCTGCCTTGATTTCCGAGATATCGAGGTACTCGAGCGCGCTCTCGCCCTCCTTGACCTCGCCCGATCGGAACTTGGCTGCGACCGTGACGCTCGCCCCCTTGAGCTGCGCGAAGCCGACACCCACGCTCGTCCCACCACCCGCATAATTGATGCCCGACAACGTGAGGTCGCCAAGCCCGACGGTCGTCGACAAGGTCTTATTGACGCGGTCGTAGGAACCGTTCACGTCGAGCTTTCCGAGCTTGCTCGCCTTGCCACCCATCTTGACGATGGAGGTGACGATGCTGTTGCCCTTCGCGTTCTTCTCGGTCGTCTTGCTCTCGAAGCCCATCTTGTCGAGCGTCAGCCCGGTGAGGCCGAAGTTCAGCGCGCCAGAGTCGAGCGCGTCGGCATAGATGTCGGTCACGCTGAGCGAGCCGTTGGCCGACAAGGAGTCGCCCACCTTGGCCGACATCGACGCCTCGATCGACTTGATGTCGAAGCGGCCCGTCGCCTTTTTGAGCGACTCGGCGTCGAAGCCCGCGAGGTTCACGTTGGTCAGCGCCATCCCCTTGATGGAGGCCGTCGGCAGCTCGATGAGGACGGTCTCGCCCTCGACCGGCATGGTGAGCGTGAGCCCATTGCCTACGATGCTCGGGATGGACAACTTCGCTATCGACAACCCACCGACGCCGTAGGTCGGCTTGCCGTCGACCAGCGCGGGCTGCTTCTCGATCTTCACCGTGGCATCGGCCTCGATGGTCTCGACCGTGGCGGACGCGAGCCCGACGTTCATGCTGGGCGACTTGTAGTCGACCATCGGGATCTTGATGGGCCCGACCTTGAGCTTGACGTTGATGTTGCTCGTGAGGTCGGGCTCCTCTTTGGCCAGCTCGGTCAAGGTCGGCAGCCCGCTCACCTGCAGGTCGAAGTTCTCGATGCTGGCGGTGCCCTTGATGTCGAGCGAGCTCTCGAACGACCCGATGATGGCCTGCGGATCGGTCAGCTTCTTCTGGACCTCAGCCCGCTCCGCCTGGAGCGTCGTGATCTCTTTGTTGATGGCGTCGACCTTCTTCTGATCGGCCTCGTTCCGCTTCTTCTCGGCCGCCGGATCCACACGATGGTCGTAGGTGTCGCGCTCGCGTTCAGCCGCTTTGAGCCGTTTCTCGACCGCCTCGATGCGGACGTCGATGGCCTTCACCTCGGCCAGCACGAGGTCCTGGTCGACATACGCCTGTTTGTAGCTCGCAAGCCCGTCTTCGAGCGCCTTCAGCTCCTTGTCGAGCGCGCTGAACTCCTTGCCCTTCTTCTTGGCCTCGTCGATCTGCGCCTGCAACGAGACCTTCTTCTTGTCCGCCGCCGCGAGCCCCTTCTCCTGGCCGACACCAGTCGCATAGACCTTGTCGACGTGGATCCCGACGCTGGTGCCATCGGTGTCGCCCTTGAGGTCGAGCTTCACCCCTTGCACGCCGGCTTCGTCGACCTTGGTGCCCGCCACATCGACGCCCTTGGCCGTGATCTTGTCGACCTCGAGCGAGCCCGAGCCCGTGCGCTCGAGGACCTCGGTCTTGGTCTTGCCCGGGTTCTTGTCGTCGGCGACCTGCTTCGTCGTCTGGTCGAAGCTGCCGCCGCCCTTGAGCCCTTCCACCGAGACCGCGTCGACCTTGTTGTCGCCCGCCTTGATGTCGGTCGCGCCGAGCGTGCCGACGGAGAAGTTCCCGCTGCCGTAGGTCGAGGTCGTCCCGTCGTTCTTCTCGGTCGACGTCACGGCCCCCGTCGCCTTGATGTCGCCCACGTTCACCGAGCCGACCGACAGGTCTCCCTGCTCGATCTTCGTCGCCTTGATCTCGCCGATGCCGAGCGTGCTCGCCGTGGTCGTGACGCTGCCGTTCTCGCCTTGGGTCGTCTGGGTCGTGCCCTTCATGGCGATGCCCGACACCGAGATGGACTCGACCGTCAGCGGCTCCGAGGCAATGGCGTCTTCGAGCGTCTTCCAACGCTGCAACAAGTCCGCGTTGGCCTTCACCTTGTCGAGCCCCGGCGCCGCCTTCAGCTCGAGCATCTCATCGACGACCTTGCCGAAGGTGAGGCCTTCGCCAACGACCTTCTGCCACTGCTCGTCGAGCGCCCCGAGCTTCTTCTTGTCCTCCGCGAGCTTGGTCTTCTCGGCGTCGTTCAGCGTCGCCTTGTCTTTTCCTTCGAGCGCCGCAACCGACTTTGCGAGCTCGACGTAGGTTGCCTTCGTCTTCTCGAGCGCCTCGACCGTCGGCGCCGAGCCGGCCATCGAGAACCCGCTCACGTCGACCTCGCCCACATCGACCGATACCGACGTCCCGAGCGGCTTGCCTTCCTTGGTCTCACCATCGGTGCTGCCGAGCCGCTTCATCAGCTTCGGGTCCACCGCCTCACCAAACGTCTCACCGGAGCCCGCGACGTTGATGCCCTTGACCGACGCCTTGTCGACCGTGACACCCATCGCGTCGACGCCCTCGACGCTCATCTCGTCGACCGACGCCACGAGCCCTGAATCAGACGTCAGCTTCTGCTGGACCGCCGTCGCGAGCTGCGCCAACGACATCGAGGCCGCGCCGTCGAAGCCGGCCGCGACCGCTCGCGCCTGGATGGCTTTGACCGCCTCCTCGCTGTCATTGCCGCCCGAACCATAGAGCTTCTGGTGCTCGTAGATCTCCTGATAGAGCTTTTCGAGCGACTCCCACTTCGAGAGCTGGCCTTCGAGTGCTGTGCGCTCCTCGCCCCACTTCAACAAGTCCGCGTCGAGCCGCTCCTTCTTCTTGATGTCGTCGGGCGTCGACCCGGTGATAGCCCCGAGCCGCCCCTGGCCGTCGGTAATCATCTTGCCGAGCTGCGTCATGCGCGCCCGCCCGGTCACCGACGGGCGGTTGTCCCACACCATCGACATGCCGCTGACCTCGGCCTTCTGCACGAAGGTGTCGGCATTGTAGGTGATGCCGCTCGCGGCCATGTTGCCGACGTTGAGCGCCATCCCGCCGAGCGATCCGGTCGGCTTGCCCATGAAGGCATTGGTCAGCGCCTCCATGTTGCGCGCCGCCTCTTCCTTGTTCTTCTTGCCGCTCATCATGCCGGCCGACGCGAGGCCAAACGACAACAACGTGCGGGTCGGGTTGTGCTCCTTCAGGAGTGCAATCGCCTGAGCCGCCCCCGGATTATCTCCAAAATCGAACTTTTGCTCGCCGCTCGAATAGGACAGGTCGGTCGCGCTGACGTTCTTGATGCCGATGAGCGCGCCGGGCTGCGTGACGATGATGTTGCCGATCTCGACGCTGCTCGTGCTCACCGAGATGAAGTGCTGCTGCTCGGGCGCGGATGGTGTCGGCCAGGTGACGTGCAGCTTCAGGTTCTTCATGACCGCTGGGCCGGTCTCGACGACCATGTCCCCCATCGGGTAGCGGAGCTTGACGAGCTCGAGGTGCGGGCAGTCGAAGTCGAAGATGCCCTCGTTCTGCTGGAACTTGATGTCGGCGCGGTTCCTGTCTTCCTTCGAGTTGTCGCCCGTTCGCTCGCCGAAGTCCTTGAACTCCATGTCGCCGCCATAGGCGAAGGCGTTCACGTTGCCGCCGAGCTGGTCGAGTGCCAGGTTCTCGGCTTCGAATCCCTTCTTGGTGACGGCCGCGTTCCAGATCTGACCGATGAGCGTCGGGTTCTTCTTGTCCGGCTCCGGCCCGACTTCTTCGCCGTTTTTCTTGGCTTCTTTCCAGGCCTTTCGCTCTTCGCGATTCTCCTCACGTGTGGCCTTGTTGGCATGACGCACGGTCCGAATGAGGCTCTTCTCACCGAAGATTTTCATCTCCCCGGTGTTGCCGTTTTCGGCCGACACGACGTGCTGCAGCTTGAGGGAGGCGAGCCAGCGCTCGTCCTCTGCAGTCTCGGGCGGCAGCTCCTTGACCTCGCCCTTGCCAAGCGCCCCTTCGACCGCGCTGCGGCGAGCGGCGTCCCCAAACAGGGCCGGCAAGGTCGAGCCCTTCATCGACTCGAGCTTGGCTTTGATCTCGCCACGCAGGCTCGCCTTGATGGCCAGCCGCAGCGTCATCTCGAGCTGATCGACCGGGGCCTCGAACCAGAGCTCGTCCCCCCGCACCTTGAGGGTGAGCTGGGCCACCGTCTGCTGGTCGGCCTCGCCACCGATCATGTTGGTGTCGTCCGCCTCGCGCATGGACCCGTTGAGCTGCATCTCCATGGCCGTGATGAGGCCCGGATGCGTCTTCTGGAAGAGCTCGCGGTGCGCGGCCGGCATGGCCTTCAGCGTGTGGTAGGCCTCGTAGGCTTCCTCGGACGTGATGGCCGAGCGCTTCTCCTGCTTTTCTCTGCCCTTCTTGTCCACGACGGTGCGCGTCTTGTTGTGGGCCACGTCGAGCAGGTCGCGGGCCGTGGCGATGTTCTGCGTCGCGTCGCGCGCCCCGAAGACCCGTTTCACCTGGGCGCCGGAGATGTTCCAGCGTTGGTCGAAGGTCATGCCGCGGATGACCGATCCGATGGTGCCATCGTCGAGCGACCGGACGGCCGCGAGGAAGACCGCCTCCTGGGCCTCCGAACCCAGAGCGATGAGTGCCTCGTGGAACTTCTTCTGGCCGGCGAGCTCCTTGACCTTGCCGACGAGCGGCGCGGCGTCGGCCTGGCCTTTCTCGGCATCCTCCGACTTCTTGGCGTCCTGCTCGGTCGTCTTGGACATCCGCTCGCGGAAGCCCTCCTCGGTCTGCCGCAGAGACGCGTCCTTGAGAGTCAGGAGCTCGGCGTCCAGCTTCTCCTCGTCGCCCTCCTTCAGCTTCTTCGAGGTCTTGAGCTCCGGGTGCTCGGCCTCGAACTTCGCCTTCTCGGCGTCCGGCAGGAGCGACACCGCGAGCTGGCACGCGAACGGGTTCTTCTTGACGGTGTCGGCGGCGAACTGGGCGAGGCGGGACGGCTCACAGGCCATGAGCGTGGCGCGTGACTCGCGTGGGTAGGAGCGCGCGGCGTCCTTGTAGCCGATGGCGTCGACCAGCATCTCGAACTCGGCCAGGGCCTGGTCTTTGGCGACCTGCCAGGCGGCGGTGATCGTCTGGGAGTCGTACTGGGCGAGCATGCCGAAGATGGCCTTGGCGTCGGCGGCGGCGTTCTTTTCCTTCCGGAAGTTGAAGACCTTCTGCTTCTTGTCCTTCAGCGCCTTGATGCGTTCGACGAGCGACTCGACGGTCTGCTTGTGCAGCTCTTCGACCTGCTGCTTTTCCGTCTTCGGTTCGGCCGGCGGGTCCGTCTTTGGGTTGGCCTTGTCGTCGGCCGGCGGCGTGCTCGCGGTCGTGCCCTTGGTGTCGTTCGTCGGCTCGACGAGCGTGGTGGACGCGTTGCCCGTCGTCACCTCGCCTGTGTTGGTCTCGACGTCCCCCGTGGTCACGACCGGCGTCGTCTCGGTCGTGAGATTGCCGTCGAGCGCCTGCACCGGCGGGTCGGTCACGACCGGCGACAACGCCTTCTCACCCTGCTCGAAGGACATCTCCCGTAGCGAGCTCTTTATGGCCGTGTTGCCCGTATTGGACGGCGCATTTCCGCTCGTCGTCGCCCCCCCTTCGTTCTTCGAGGTCGTCTGGTTGGGGGCGTTCTCGGAGACTGTTCCGTGCATGGGGCCGGGACCTTCGCCCCCGTAGGTGGGGTTGGGGGCGGTTGCGTGGGGGGACGCGCCGCGCTCCTATAGAGGAGCGGCGCTTTGAGAACGTCGTGCACAATCCGCGCCGACACAGGTGGAGCATGAGTGCTCAGGCCGAAGTCTTGGAAAGTGCGGGAAGGTGGGGGTCGTTCACTTCAACCGCGCGGTCAGAATCGTCCGAGGCTCATTGACCCCGACTTTCCTCACGGTTCCGGTCGCCGGGGACAGATGTCCCCAGTTGACCTCAGCCGCGGCGCCGTTTCGCGAGCTCTGCAAGCAGCCTTTCCCCGACGAGCTTGCCGCCTTCGCCGGTCAGGTGGATCCGGTCGGAACGCCGATAGATCACGACCTTGCCATTGGCGTCGCGGCCGGCTTTGAGCCAGGACCCCGTCTCGTCGGAGGACAGCGGAAACATGTCCACCCACTCGACCCCGCGAAGCCCGGTGGCGGCGCGGCGCTGAACCTCGCGGACCTTGTTGACGGCGTCGACGGCGATGCGCCAGCCGCGGTTGGTGGGCGACAGGTAATAGACGACCCGCCCCTCGGCCGACAGCAGCTTCATGAACTGCCGGACCCGACCGTGATACGCGCGACGCCAGCCGGCCTCGTCCTTCCACTGGATGCGGTCGTCCAGAGCGGGCCAGGTGATGCGCTGCACGTCATTGGCGCCGAGCATCGACACGATGACGGTCGGCTTGAACTCGGCGATGAGCCGCTCGCTCTCGGCGAACCAGTCGAAGAACTCGGGACGCGCGAGCCCGCTCGACGACTTGCCGCGGAGCTCCACTACGTGCCCTTGCGACTCGAGGCCCATGCGCAGCGTGTGGCCGAGCGACCCGAAGAAGTTGGAGTCCCCGATGAGCAGGACACGCTCGCCGTGCGGAGCCATCGTGGCCGGCGGTTGATGCGGAACGGCGTCACGGGAGGAGGCCCCCGACGTGACGGTCGTTGCGAAGAAAAGTGTGACGAGCAGTCCACCCATGCGGCGCATGATGGCAGCGGATTCGACTTTGTGGAAGTTCCCATCGACCACTCGTGTCCCCTCGTTGTCGTCAGGCTCGAGATGCGCGACCGTGCGACCCATGGATCCCGAACCTGCCGAAGCTTTCAGCGACCCCACGCTCACGGCTGCGCCCACCGCGCGTTGGTGGCACCCGCTCGACGATGGTCGCATCCAATGTGATCTGTGCCCACGTCATTGCCGACTGCACGACGGACAACGCGCCTTCTGTTTCGTGCGAGCGCGCCAGGGCGACGAGCTCGTGCTCACGACCTACGGGAAGAGCACGGGCTTCTGCATCGACCCCATCGAGAAGAAGCCGCTGAACCACTTCCTGCCTGGCACGCCGGTGTTGTCCTTTGGCACCGCGGGCTGCAACCTCGGCTGCAAGTTCTGCCAGAACTGGGACATCTCGAAGTCGCGAGAGGTCGCTCGCCTGTCCGACGCCGCGAGCCCTGACGCCATCGCGAGAGCCGCCGTCAGGGCCGGCGTGCGCAGCGTTGCCTTCACCTACAACGACCCGGTCATCTGGGCCGAGTACGCCATCGACACGGCCGAGGCCTGCCACGCCGTCGGCATCAAGACGGTCGCGGTCACGGCCGGCTACATCACCGAGCTCGCGCGCGGTGACTTCTATCGCCACATCGATGCCGCCAATGTCGACCTCAAGGCGTTCACCGAACAGTTCTACAAGACGCTCTGTTTTGCCGAGCTGAAGCCGGTGCTCGAGACCCTCGAGTGGCTCGTCAAAGAGACCGATGTATGGGTCGAGGTCACGACGCTACTCATCCCCGGCCAGAACGACTCCGACGCCGAGCTGCACAACCTCTGCGGTTGGTTCGGAGACCACCTCGGCCCGGATGTGCCCCTGCACTTCACGGCTTTCCACCCGGACTACAAGCTGACCTCGGCGCCTCCGACCCCACCCGCGACGCTGACCCGCGCACGCAACATCGCCCATGCTCACGGCCTCCGCTACGTCTATACGGGCAACGTCCACGACACGGTCGGGGGCACCACCTTCTGTCCGTCGTGTCAGACCCCGGTGCTCATCCGCGACTGGTACGAAATCCTCGATTTTCGAGTTATCGACGGGCGCTGCCCGAGCTGCTCGACCCCTATTCCCGGCGTCTGGGAAGCCCAACCCGGCACCTGGGGCTCACGCCGCCAACCGATTCGGATCCAGCCATGAAACGACTACACCTTCTCGTGACGACGGCCCTGCTCATGTCCTGCTCACGCACTGACTCCGCGCCCACGCCCTCGCCCTCGCCTGCGCCCGCGCCCGATTCCGCGCCCACGCCCGCCCCCGACTCCGCGCCTGCGCCCACGCCCGACTCCGCGCCCGCGCCCACGCCGTATCGGTCGTCCCCTCCGCCCTCCGCCGATCCCTCTGGGCCATCCTCCGGAGGCCCGGCGGGCCCGGCTCCGGCGCTACGGGACCGACCTGCCGTTGGTGAGCCCGCGCCCGACTCCGCGCCTGCGCCGACCGCGTCCTACCTCCACGGCACCATCACCCTGCCCGGCGACATGAAGCTTCGATTCGTCGTCGCCCGCACGCCCGGACGGGTCACCCTCGACATCCCCGACCAGCGCCTCGTCGGTGCACCCATCACCGACTTCGTCGAGGACGGCGACACGCTCACCTTCTCGTTCGCACCACCCGGCGCCCCCGCATCCGCACTGGCCCGCTTCTCCGCCAAGCGTGAGGCCGACGCCTCCTATCGCGGCACGCTCGACCAGGGCGGCATGAAGCTGCCCATCACACTGAGCCCGTCCTCCGAAGAGGAGCTCGCCAAGAAGAACCGCCCCCAGACCCCGACGCCGCCCTTCCCCTACCCCACCCACGAGCTCACCATCGCCGTCGACGGCGGCTTACTCGCCTGCACGTTGGCCCTGCCCGCGGGCCCCGGCCCACACCCCGCCATCGCCATGCGCACCGGCTCTGGCGCCCAGGACCGCGACGAGACCCTCTTTGAACACAGGCCCTTTCTCGTCCTCGCGGACGCCTTCGCGAAGGGTGGCATCGCGACGCTGCGCTGCGACGACCGGGGCGCTGGGGCGTCTGCCCAGGCCCGCCAGGAAGACGACCTCGCCGTCTTCGCCGACGACGCCAGGCGCATGCTCGTGACCTTGGCCGAACGCCCGGAGATCGACCGCACAAAGCTCGGCGTGCTCGGCCACAGCGAAGGTGGCATCACCGTCGCGACCCTGGTCGCCGAGGACGCGCCGCCCATCGTCACCTCACAGGGCCCTATCCGTCCCGCCTTTGGTGTCACGCTCTCGGGCCCCGTGCTGTCGGGCCGTGAGGTGCTCGTGCAACAGAACAAGGACCTCGTGCGTGACCAGGGCGGCAGCGCCGAGCACATCGAGGCCATCGGCCGCACCGTCGATGCACTCTTCGCCGCCATCGCCGAAGGGGCCGACGAAGCGACGCTCGACCAACGCGCGGCAGACCTCGCCGACGCGGCCATCGCCGCCGCTGGCCCCAACGCCGGACAGACACGTGAGCAGCTCATCGCGCAGCACAAGTCGCTCGCTCAGAACCCCTGGATGCGTTCGTTCGTGCGCTCGCACCCGTTGCACGACCTCGTCAAGAGCAGGGTCCCGGTCCTGGCCCTCTTTGGTGCCAACGACTGGCAGGTCAAAGCCGATGCCCACGCGACGGCCTTGAGCAAGGCGCTCAAGGCCGAGCAGCGGGTCGCGGTGGAGATCGTGCCCAGGACCAACCACCTCTTGCAGACCACCGACACCGGCGCGTTGGCCGAGTACGCCGAGCTCGAGGAGACCATGTCGCCGACGGTGCTGGCGCGTGTCGTCACCTGGACACGGGAATCGGTCGGACTGGAAAAGCCCAGCGAGCTGGAGTAGGACGGGGCCATGAAGACCTTCATCATGCTCGCACTCCTCCTCTCGTTCGCCGCCTGTGACAAGAAGGACAATGCCGCGTCCACTGGCGCCGCCGCGCCGACGGAGGCCGGGGCCAAGGTCGCCCACCCGCCGCTCGTCCTCGCCTACGACGCCCTGCGCGAGGCCCTCGCCGTCGACGACCTCGAGCTCGCCAAGGCGAAAGCCAAGGACCTGGCGGCACTCGCCGGGGCCCCGGCTCAGGTGGTCGCGGTTGCCTCTAACTTCGACAAGTTGCCCAATATCGAGACGGCTCGGATCGCCTTTGGTGAGGTCTCACGCGCCTATATCACCCACCTCGCCGCGACCCCCGAAGTGGCCAAGGGCCTCATCGCCTTTCGCTGCCCGATGGCCGAGGCCTACCAGCTCTGGGTCCAGACCGGCGAGCCGATGCGCAACCCGTACATGGGCAAGCGTATGCTCGAGTGTGGGTCCAAGGTCGAAATGATCCCTTGACGTCTCGATGCGTTTCGCCGCCCCATAGGATGAAGCGCATGGAGACCGATCGGCTCGCTCGGGCGAGCTTTTCCGCCCCTGCATCGGGTGCGGGGCCGCCGCCCGAGCAGACGTTTCACCTGACCGACCGTGTCGCCCGCCCCCGTCCGAACCGGACCGGCTGAGCCGGCCCCACCCCTCCTGGAGACCCCCGCATGGGACGCTCATTCGAAAACCGCAAACACTCCATGGCCGCGCGCTCCGACCGCATGGCCAAAGCCTTCTCCCGCTGCGGCAAGGACATCGCCATCGCCGTCAAGGGCGGCGGCAATACACCCGACTCGAACCCGGCTCTGCGCCGCGCAATCCAGAACGCGCGCGCCGTGAACATGCCCAAGGACAAGGTCGACGCGGCGATCAAGCGCGCGATGGGCGTCGATGCGACCGGCTACGAGGAGCTCGTCTACGAAGGCTATGGCCCATACGGCGTGGCCATCCTGGTCGAGAGCGCGACCGACAACCCGACCCGCACCGTCGCGAACGTGCGTATGCACTTCACGAAGTTCGGCGGCAACATGGGCTCGACCGGCAGCGTCGGCTACCTCTTCAAACACACGGGTGTCATCCGCATCAAGGCGGACGGCGTCGACAAGGACGAGCTCGAGCTCGACCTCATCGACTTTGGCCTCGAAGACGCCGAGGTCGACACCGATGAGAACGGGGTCGCGCTGATTCTTTTGCGCTGCGCCTTCAACGACTTCGGTCGCCTCCAGTCCGCGGTCGAGTCACGCTCCGTCGAGATCGTCTCGGCCGAGGCCGAATACCTCCCGCTGAACTTCGCGGACATCGGCTCGGACGAGACGGACGAGGTCCTGAAGCTCATCGACCGGCTCGAGAACGACGAAGACGTGCAGAAGGTCTATCACACCCTACCGTGAAGGGCCGGTCCGATTTGGCTTGCGAGACGCAGGCTTACGCCTTCCGGATGCGTTGGCCAGCACCTCTTCGGCGATGACCTCCTGCACCATCTCGACGAACACCTGCGACTTGAGCGGGGGGCTGTCGCCGGGGCCCTGCGCGTAGACCACCCAGGTCGGCACCCCGCCCACGTCGGGGGCGTCGCAGGCGTAGTCCTCCATCACCTCGACGAGAGCGCCGGTCCTGAGCTCTTCGCGCATGACCCATTCGATGGTGCGCAGGACGCCGAGGCCCCGGACGGCGAGCTGCACCGCGAGCGCCGGGCTCGACGTCACGATCTGGCCGGCGACCGGGACCCGCTCGGGTACACCGTCGCGCTTACGAAAGAAGCCCCACTCGACCGGACCTGCGACGACCCGCGTCGTGATGCTCGGAAAGCGCGCGAGGTCCGACGGCGTGCGCGGGGCGCCGTGTTGCGCGATGAAGGCGGGGCTCGCGACGATACGCCGCGGCACCCGGCCGAGCATCTGCGCGCGCAGTGACGAGTCCGCGAGCCGACCGACGCGCACCACCAGGTCGAAGCCACCCTGGACGAGCGGGACGTTGCGGTCGGCGAGGTCGAGCTCGAGCAGGAGCTCTGGGTATTGGGCACGAAAAGCCGGTAGTCGTGGGCCAAGCAGCCGCTCCCCGACTGCCACCGGCATCGAGACCCTGAGTGTCCCACGAGGTACACCGCCCATGAGCTCGGTGACCGCGTCGATTGCCGCGCGTTGGCCGGCGATGAGCGACTCGGCGTGCGCGAGATAGAGGGCGCCCGCCTCGGTGAGGTGGATACGCCGCGTGGTGCGTGTGAGGAGCTGGGCGCCAACCTCGACCTCCAGCTCGCGCACGAGCCGTGACAAGGTCGACACGCTCTGGCCTGTGACACGACCGGCCTGCGTGAAGCCAAGGCTTCGAACGACCTGAACGAAGGCTTGCATGGCTTCGAAGCCAGCGCCCCGCCCCGGATGCTGGCCCGGGTGGTGGCCTGGATGTTGACCCGGATTATTGCTCATCCTGCAATACTCCATCCCGCGGGAGACCGTTTATCTCACGGTCATCAGTCAATAGCCTGTCGGTGTGTCGATGTCGAGCCGTGCACGTCGTCCGCGAACTCCAGGTTGCGGGCGCAGGGAGAGGTGCGGCCACGACTCGACCAAGCCTACAGAGGAGTCGTCCATGAGTGCAGCGCAGACCGACCATTCGTTTTCCCCGTCGCCCGTGTCGCCCGTGTCCCCAGGGTCGTCGCGGTCCGCCAGCCGCGAGGTCGGCTTTTCGATGCCCGTCGACCCGCTCGCGCCGTCGGTTTTCCGCGAGATAACGATTTCGACCCGCGACGGCGAGACGCTGGCAGCTCGCCACTATGCGCCGACCCAACGGGCCATCGGCGCGGTCCTCATCGTGCCCGCCATGGCCGTCCCGCAGGCCTTCTATCAAGCCTTCGCGACCTTCCTCGCCGCCCATGGCCACCACGTCCTTTCGTTTGATTTTCGAGGTATCGGTGCTTCCAAGAAGGCAGGGCTCTCGATGCGCAGCGTCGAAACGGACCTCGTGCGCTGGGCCGAATACGACGCGGCGGCGGCTCTGACGGAGCTCCGACTTCGAACAGACCAGCTGCCCATCACCTGGGTCGGCCACTCGTTCGGCGGCCAGGTCCTGCCGCTCACCCCGAACCACCACCTCGTCTCCAAGGTCATCACCGTTTCGACTGGCAGCGGTTATTGGCGCGAGAACGCGGCCCCGCTGCGTAAGAAGGTCGGCTTCTTCTGGTACGGCTTCGTACCCGTCCTTACGCCGCTCTACGGCTACTTCCCGGGCAAGCGGCTCGGCATGGTCGGCGACCTGCCGCGTGGAGTGATCCGCCAGTGGCGGCAGTGGTGCCTCAATCGCGACTACCTCGTCGGCGTGTTTGGCGATTCGATGCGCAAACGTTTCGCGGAGTTTTCGACCCCGATGACCTCGTTCTCGTTCACCGACGACGAGATGATGTCCGAGCGGAACGTGACGTCCATCCACGAGTTCTACGTCGGGGCGAAGCCGGTCATGCGGCGCTTCTCACCGTCGGAGCTGGGCGTCGACAAGGTCGGCCACTTCGGCTTCTTCAGGAGCGCCATGCGCGAGCCTCTCTGGGAGCGGCATGTCCTGGCCGAGCTCGCCGGTCGCTGACCTCGCGGTCATGGCAACGCGGCGGCCCATTCGTCTTCGCGGAACCCGACCAGCACGAGGCCGGAGGGACCGCCCAGGTCGAAGACCGGCCGCTTGATGAGCTTGCCGTCGGCGGCGAGCGCGGCGAGCTTCTGCGCATCGGTCATCCCGGCAAGCTTGTCCTTGAAGCCGCCCGCCCGATAGCTCTCGCCCGACGTGTTGAAGAAGCGCTCGAGCGGCTTCTTCGAGCGTTGCCAGAGGTCGCGCAGGGTCGCCGCATCCGGTGGGGTGGCGACGAGGTCGATACGCGTCGCGACGACACCACGAGCGTCGAGCCAGCCGAGCGCCTTCTTGCAGGTGCCACAGCCTTTGTAGTGAAATACGGTGATGGCCATCGAGAGGTGCCCTGGGTAGTCGCGGGTTCTTGGACGTCGGGCATCTAGCATGGGGCATTCAGGCTTCGTCAACGGTTTCGCGCGTCGGAGGCACACCACCGCCGCGGGGTGTGTTGCGATGTGAGGGTTGTCTCTCGTGTTGCGGCGCCTATGATGGTCGGCCAACTTTGAGACCTGAGGGGAAGCGGTGACTCTACCGAAGCGGCGATTGCCGGGGACGGCGTACTTTCTGAGTCCGGTGTGTGACCGGAAGGAGTTTCGGCTCAAGCCCACGAACGAGACGAAGGCGGCGTTCGCGTTCACGCTGGTGGAGTCGGCCATCAAGCATGGGGTCGACATCATCGCGGTGATGCAGATGTCGAGTCATTACCATGCCGTGGTGTATGACCGGCTCGGGACGCTGTCGGATTTCCTGCGGGACTTCCATGGGCTGATGGGGAAGTACGGCAACGCCCGGGACGGTGTAGAGAACACGAAGTTCTGGAGCGCTGAAGACAGCGAGACGGTCGAGATCGGCGACATGGACACGCTGGTCGAAAAGGTGGCGTACACGCTGGCCAACCCGACCAAGGACTTCATCGTCGAGGATCCCGAGAAGTGGATGGGTGTCATGACACCGGCCGACGCGATCGGGAGCGGGATCGGCAAGATCTACGAGCGGCCCAACCGCTTCTTCGACCCCGAAGGGACGACGTCCGAGGCGGTGATGCTCTGCTCGGACTATCCGTGGGAGCTTGACGAGCTGTTGCCGCTGGCCGGGCTCAAGGAGCGCGTGAAGGTGCGGGTCGCGGCCTACGTCGCCGCGGCGAAGGCCGAGGTGGCGGCCGGCAGGCGCGAGTTCTCGGGCCTCGAGAATGCCAAGAAGCTGTCGGTTTGGCACTCGGCCAGCATCACACCGAGCGGCGAAGTCGGGCGCAAAGCCAAGCCCCGCAAACGTGTCGCCGCCGCGAAACAGGGGCGCCTGCAGGCGATGCTCGAACAGCTCCTGGCATTCCGACAGGCCCACCGCAAGGCCTGGCGGGCGCTGAGCCGCGGCGTCCGCGACGTGATGTTCCCAGCCGGCACCTGGATGGCCTGGCGATTCTACGGCGCCCAACGCGAAGACGGCATCAATGAGACCCTCGAAGCCCCGAGCTGAGCCGCTCTCAGGCTGACCTCGCCCAAGCGACATGCAGCCGCCTTATCGCGTCCACCTCAACCCAGTGCCCGACATCCTCCGTCCCCCACCCAGGCCCTTTCCCATCGGCCTCGGCCCCGCCTTGCCTCAAGCCCAGGGCGGCCCTCTGAGCCTCGCCCCCTCTCCCCCTCCCCTACGGACGGGGTTGAAGGGTGGAACATTGCTCTCGTCCTCGCGCCCGCCTCGGCCTCCCGGGCGGTCGAGGTGACTCCAGGTCAACGCTTGAAACCAACGGCAACAGCTCGCCACCGAGTTCTGGGCTGGCACCGCTGGCCGGTTGCCCCTACTCTCCGCCGCGCTCCGGGCGACGCGTGACTTCCCGGGGGCGAGGCGCGCCATGTCTGACCTGTCGTTTCCCGTGTCGTCCCTCATCGGCCTTGGTCGGGTCACCGCCATCGCGCCCCACGAGGCGGGAGTCGTGTCCGCGGTCGTGGTCGAGCGCCTCGATTCCGACAAGGCCAGGTATGTGTCTGACCTGTGGTTCGTGCCCAACGACACCTCGAGGGCGACCCGACTGACCCACGGCGACACACGCGACCGCCGGCCGGCCTGGGTCGGAGAAACCCTGGTCTTCTTGTCCGACCGCAAGGTGGCAGGCGAGGACGAGCCCAAGACCCAGGTGTGGGCGTTGCCGAATAAGGGCGAGGCCTATCAGGTCACGCGTGAGCCGCTGGGTGTCACCGATTTCCGGGTCGCCCGCGGCGTGCTCGTATTGCTCATGGACGAGCTTCCAGGCGTTCCGCTGGACGCCCAGGCCAAGGCCTCGAAAGAACGCAAGAAATTCGGACCCTCCACGCTCCACTACAAACAACAGCCGGTCCGCTTCTGGGACCACTGGCTCGGCCCCGAGGAGCCGCGGCTCGTCGCGTTCGACCTCTCAGACACAGCCATCGGGCTCGAGACATCCAACCGGCGCAACCTCACACCAGACGCTGGCGAGGCCCTGCGCGAGTGCGACTGGGACCTGTCCGCCGACGGCCGCAACGTCGCCATCACCTGGTCGACGCCCGGCGCTGACCGCGTCCCGAACAAGGCGCTGGCCGTCATCGAGACCACCGACGGAAGGCGTTTGCTCATGGGCGCCTCCGAGGGTGTCGTCAACGCCACGCCACGCTTCTCACCCGACGGCGAGCGCATTGCGGTCTCCCGGTATCAACGCAAGACCAACGGCTACGCGCGCCGCACCTTGTGGTGCTACGACCGCTCGACCGATGGCGAGCATGAGCTCACCGCGAGCTGGGACCGCTGGCCGTCGGCGTGCGGATGGCTCGGCAAGGACATCGTGGTGATGGTCGAAGAGCGGGGCACGGTTCCGCTCTACCGGGTCGACAGCAAGACAGGCGAAGCAACTCCGCTTGGGCCACGCGAGGACTGCTGGGAGACCGTCGAGTGCATCCAGTTGACGAGCGCTTCGCCCGCCGGACCCGAGCTGGTGGGCATCCGCAGCGGGCTTCTGCGTCCGCCTGAGCCGGTCGCTCTGATGAATGGCGAGCTGCTCTTGTTGGACCGCCTCTCGGGCTTCGAGCCTGAGCTCGAGACGGCGGTCGCGAACGTGGTCGAAGAGGACCTCGAGGTCGCCGATCGGCGCGTGCACACGTTCGTCGTCGAGCCGAAGAAGGGCAACGGGCTCACCATCTTGTGGATCCACGGCGGTCCGGTCGCTGCCTGGGGCCACCGCTGGCACTGGCGCTGGAGCGCGCTGCTCATGGCCGCCCAGGGCTTCCGCGTCGTCCTGCCGAACCCCGCAGGCTCGACCGGCTACGGCGCCGACTGGGTCGACGACATCTGGGGCAACACCTGGGGTGGCCGCTGCTATGAAGACTTGATGGGCGTCATCAAGCATCTCGAAGGTCGAGGTATCTCCGCGCCAAAGAAGACCGTCATCATGGGCGGATCGTTCGGCGGCTACATGACCAACTGGATCGGCAGCCAGACGGACCGCTTCGGCGTGCTCGTGACCCACGCCTCGCTGTTCTCCTTGTCCGCCTTCCACGGGGTCACCGACATGCCGAGCTGGTGGGAGCTCATGATGGGTGAGACCCCCTGGAGCGGCGGCGACTACGACCGCTACTCGCCGAGCCGCGGGGTCGAGCGGTGGCGCACGCCGACCCTCGTCCTACACGGCGAGAAGGACTACCGCGTGCCCATCGGCGAGGGGCTGGCGCTGTTCGAAGCCCTGCAGCGCTACGGCGTCGACTCCGAGCTCGTCGTCTTCCCCGACGAGCACCACTGGATCATGAGGCCGCGGAACATCGAGAGCTGGTACACGACGGTGCTGGACTTCATCGGACGACGGCTCAACTCCGTATGACCCAGACAACAGAGGCCCCCGCCACCTTCGGTGAGGTCGTCCGAGGCAACCGCAACTTCCGCCTGCTGTGGGCGGCGACAGTCGTGAGCCTTCTCGGCGATTGGTTCAACACCATCACGCTCTATGCACTCGTGACCGACCTCACGGGTTCGCCGCTCGCGGTAGGGCTCGTCGAGTTCCTCAAGCTCGGCGGGTTCGCGGCGGCCAGCATCCCGGGCGGGATCCTCGCGGACCGGCTCGACCGACGGCGACTCATGATCGCGACGGATCTCCTGCGCGCGGCCATCGTCCCCTGCTATCTCTTCATCGATAGCGCCGAGCACGTGCCATTCTTGTACGTCCTCATCGTGCTTCAGATAGCCCTCGGGGCCGTCTTCGACCCGGCCTACCGCGCGATGCTGCCGAGCATCGTGACACCGCGCGAGCTCGTCACGGCCAACGCGCTCTTGTCTGCGACCTGGTCGACGATCCTCGCGGTCGGCGCTTCGCTCGGCGGCCTCTTCGGAGCCTGGCTCGGGTCGGACGCGGTCTTCGTCATCGACAGCTTCACGTATCTCGTGTCGGCGAGCTGTCTCCTCGCGATGCGTGTCGCTCTGAGGCCGCCGCGTAACGACCTGCCCGTCGCGTCTGGGCGGTCGCGACTTCGGGCGACGGTCCTCGTCATGACCGCCTATGCCGACCTGCGCGAGGGCCTGCGGTATCTGCTCAGCCATCGTGAGGTCTTACGCCTCTCCATGGCCAAGACGGCGTGGGCGTTGGGCGGTGCGGCGCTGGTCTACTTTCTCACGCAGCTCGGGCCGATGCTCACGCCGGACAATGCGGCGCTCGGCATCGGTATCCTCTATTCGGCGCGGGGCCTGGGTACCGGCATCGGGCCCATCCTCGCGCGGCGTATCCGCGACCGCCGCGTATGGATGCTGGTCACAGGTGGCACCATCGCGGCTTCGGGGGTCTTCTACCTCGTCGTCGGTGCGATGTCGGTGACGTTCTGGGTGTGTGTCCCCATCTTCATCGCGCACGCGGCATCGGGGGCGAACTGGGTTCTGTCGACCGTACTCCTGCAGGAGCGTGTACCCGACCATGTGCGAGGGCGCGTCTTCGCGGCCGAGCTCATGGTGTTGACGTCCATCGAGGCCGTCATCGTCCTGCTCGCGGCGAGCCTCCTGGAGTCGGGCGCTCTCGGCCTCACGACGGCCTTCGTCGTGTTCGCAAGCATTCAGATCGCCTCGGGATTCGGCTACCTTCGCTGGACGCGAAAGGACCTCAGCGGCCGATGAAGATGTCGCCGACGGTGGTCCGCACGTCGATGCGACCACGGCCATCGCCGATGACCCCTTCGAGCTGACCGGGGAAGGTGCTGCGCGGGGTGAAGCGGATGTTGTCGGCGATGCCGATGCCGCCCGGTTCGGTCGTGACCGCGAGGAGCTGGGCGCCAAACGACGACGAGAGCGACAGGTCGATGCCGTTGTTGGTGGTGGCGAGGAAGATGTCGCCGCCCTCGGGCGGGAACACGCGGGCCTCGATGAAGCCGTTGGTGGTGGTCGCGCGGGTCGAGCCGTTGATGGAGAAGAGGCGCAGGTCGGCGTTGGAGGTCGAGGCGTCGAGCGGGCCATCGTGGCTGTCGACCGTGACGAGCCCGTCATTGGTCTTGATGGTGCTGGTCGTGGCGCCGATGGCGCTCGTGAACTGGAGGTCGACGTCGCCGCTGGTCGTGTCGAGCACACCCACCGGGAGACCGTCGATGCTGACACGTCCATTGTCGGTCGTTACCGAGACCTCGGTACCTTCGGGGACCGAGAGGTCGAGGGTCACGCTGAAGGTCTTGTTGCGGTACTCCGACGGAATTGCGACTGCCAGCAACATCTCGCCGGCCGTCACCGTCTCGAGGATGCGGACACCTTCGGCGGCTTCCTTGGCCTGGGCCTTCTTGTCGAAGCCCGAGGCGCGAATACGAAGCGTCCCCTGGACCCTGGTGCCGACTGCGCCGCGCTGCAGGCGGACGCTGCCGTCGATATTGTCGATGCTGAGGGCACCCGGCGGCACCGCCTCCGAGGCATAGGTGAGACTCAGGTCGTAGCTCTCGGTGCAGGCCGAGACGAGGAGCACGAGTGCCATCACCAGGGTGGCGCGTAGGGTGTTCGATCGGACTTCCATGACTCCACTCCGGTTTGCGTCCGTGAGCTTTCTGCCCAGGAGCGCTGTGCCCCCGTGAGTGGCTGCCGTCGCAACGGACAGGCTCACGAAGTGCGGCCGTGACGGCCGCTGCGGACGCAGTATTCAAGCACAGGCGCCCCTCGGTAGCGAGCGGTCGTCTCGACAGAAGTGTCTAGTATCTAAAGAAATCAGCGCCTCGCATTTGACGGTGTGGCGGCGGATCGGTACTCATCAGGCCTATCGTTATCGCCACTGGCGCCCGGGTTCGAGCGCCAAAACATGCCCCCTGATGTGTTCTGTCTCGGATAGTGCCTTATCGGGCGCGGTCACCGGGGCTCACCGAGAGCAAAGTGGAGACTCCAGACCCCTTTGCTCGATCTGACCTTGGCCCTGTCGAGTTGGACACCGTGGTCTTGTGTCCGGATACTCGTCAGCCTGCGTCGCTTCAAAACCTCCGCACACCGTCACCACCCGACTTCGCCCCAAAGGACAAGCATCCATGGCCAATTTCATGAGCACTGCAGCAAAGGTCGCGACCAAGGTCATCGACAATCTCGACGTCGCCAAGTTCGGCGGCAACCTCGAGAAGGCCCAGCTCGACGTCTACAAAGTGGACGACGGCCAGCTCAATGGAGAGTTGGTCAGGAGCATCCCGTTCTACCTCAACCCGCACACGGTGCAGATCACCAAAGAGGCGGAGTTCAAAGAGGAGCCGGCGAACCACGGGACGATCAAGCTCAGGTACGCCGCGACGAAACCGGTGACGCTCAGCGTTGGCGAGATGTGGTTCGATACCTACGACACCAGGGAGTCAGTCCGCGAGAAGTACGTCGACCATCTCGAGGAGCTGCTCGACTACAACAAGGAGACCCACGTGCTCAACTGCGTGGTGTTCACCTGGGGGAACTTCTCGCAGAGGTCCAAGTTCCAGAGCCGCTACGTGTTTCTCGTGTGCAAGGTGGTGACCGACTACACGCTCTTCCTGCCGGATGGCATGCCGTGCCGCGCAAAGGTCGCGCTCACGATGCACCAACTGATGACCGGCGAGAAGGAAGGCGTCGAGCTCCCCAAGGCCTCGCCGGACCACGCCCGCATCTACACGGTCAAACGTGGTGACACCATGCAGGGCATCTCTCGGTTCGCCTACGACACCCCGACCGAATGGCGCCGCATCGCGTCGACCAATGGCATCGACGATCCGATGGACATCCACCCCGGCATGAAGCTGATGCTCCCGCCGATCCTGAAGTAGTTCGCCCGTGTGGCCGACGGCCTTTCTTGGCCATCGGCCGCTGGTCTGTTAGGGGTCTTGCCATGTCAGCAAAACTCCTCATCTACGGTGCGAACGGCTATACGGGGCGACTCGTCGTGGACGTCGCCCGGGCGCGTGGCATGTTGCCGGCTGACCTCATCGTCGCCGGGCGCAACGGCCAGGTCATCCAAGCCCTGGGCGACGAGACGGGAATCGAACATCGGGTCTTCGGACTCGACTCGCCGAGCACCGTCGATGCCTGCCTCGAAGGGGTTGCCGTGGTGCTGCACTGCGCCGGCCCTTTCGCGCGCACGGCGACGCCGATGGCCGAAGCGTGCATCCGCATGGGCGTCCACTACCTCGATGTGACGGGTGAGGTGGGGGTCTTCGAGCAGCTTGCCGCGCGCACCGACGAGGCCAGGCGAGCGGGCGTGATGTTGATGCCGGGCGTGGGCTTCGACGTCGTGCCGAGCGACTGCCTGGCCGTCCACGTCGCTGCGCGAGTGCCGAACCCGACGACCCTACGCATCGCGATCCTCGGGCTCGGTGCGTCGATGTCGCACGGCACCGCGATGACCATGGTCGAGAACCTCCATCGGGGCGGGCTCGTGCGACGCAATGGCAAGCTCGTCAAGGTGCGGCCTGGGTCGGTCACACGCAAGTTCGACTTCGGGCGCGGTCCGAAGCTGGCGATGGCGGTGCCTTGGGGTGACCTGTCGACGGCCTGGCACTCGACCCGCATCGGCACCATCGAGACCTACTTCGCAGCCAGCAATCGAATGGTTTGGGGCGCGAGAGTCGGTGGCTTCGTGCCGTGGCTCATCGGCAGCGGGCCTGTCCAGAGCCTCATGAAGAAGCGGGTCGACGCGCGACCGGCTGGGCCGACGGACGAGCAACGTAAGGCGAGTCGTTCGATCCTCGTGGCGGAGGTCGAGAATGCCGCCGGGCAACGCGCGGTGTCCCGGCTCACGACCCCCAACGGCTATGCCTTGACCGCAGATGCGGGTGTCGAGATTGCGCGCCGGGTGCTGAGAGGAGAGCACCGCGCAGGCTTCCAGACACCCGCTATGGTCTATGGCGCCGACTTCGTGTTGAGCATCCCCGGGACTGAACGCGAGGACCTCGCAGCGTAGCTGCGCGCTCGTAGGGGTGGTCGCTTCGTAAGCGGAGCCGCAGAGCCCGAGCGAGAGGCCTACTTGCCCTTGGCCGCGTTCTCGGCCGCGACGAAGTTGCGAAGGCAACCCGACGAGCAGAAAAGCAGCAGGCGACCGTTACGCGACATGGCCTGAGTGGTCTTTCGCGGGTCGACCTGGTTTCCGCACACAGGGCACACGAGCGCGCTGGAGTCGCTCGGAGGGAGTGGAGGCGGGGTCTTGGGGTCGCTCATCGTCGCTCGGTTGTCGCCGGAAAGCGCGCCCAGCGCAACCCCCAACCGTTTGAGCCGGGGTCGTGGTGATGGGCAATCGGGCTAAGCGATGAGGACATCAGTCCGATCGATAAAGCGTCAGGTCGGGCAGTGAGACGGCGGAGAGAGCGCCGCCCATGCCGGCCCCCGTGTCGAGCCCGATAAGGTCGCCGCGTAGCCATACATCGTCGGGGTCGTCGACCAGGCGGCGAAAGAATCCGAGGTGTTGTTTGGGGAGGTCGCGGGTGCGGGTGTGGCCAAAGACGACACGTTTGCCGGCATAGCCGTGGAAGAAGTCCTCGTCGCGAGCCCAGATCAGCGGCTTCTCGCGCCCCCGCGATGGATGGACCCAGGCGCGGTCGTCAATGTCGAGGCCGGCGTGGACGTAGATCGCGAACTCGTCTTCGAACCAGGTCGGGCGGCTCGCCATCCAGGAGACAACGTCGGCCGGGAGCCAGGCCGGGACATCGAGCATGGCAAGGAGCTCGGCGTCGGTGATGTCCGCGTCATAAGGGGCAGGCGCGCGGCCCGCGAAAGAGCGCCAGGTGGCGAGGCAGCCGTTGCTGCGGTGGAGGAGGAAGCCTGGGTTGGGCGTGCGGAAGATGCGGGCCCAGGTGTCCTCGTGGTTGCCACGCAGGGCGACGACGCGGAAGTCGGCGTTCGCCTCGAGGTCCCGGATGCGCTCGATGACGCCGCGGCTGTCTGGCCCGCGATCACAATAGTCGCCGAGGAAGACCAGGGTGTCGCTGGCGGTGAGGCGCGGGAGCTTCGAGAGCAGGCGCTCGAGGGCGGCGAGGTCACCATGGATGTCGCCTACGGCGATGGTCTTCATCGGCGATCCAGGGCGGCTGGCGACATGGTGCGATCAGCCAAAGGCGCCTCCGAGGCCGCGGTAGGTCGGGACGGTGGCGACGATGGAGGAGGCGGCGAGGTCGACGAGGTGGACCTCGTTGAAGCGCTCGAAGAGCTCGCCAGACTTGGCGTGGCGGCAGACGATCGGGTCGCCCACTTTGAGAGGTGGGGAAGCCGGCGATGTGGTGAAGGGGGACTGGACCTCGCCAAAGCCCTCGGCGGCGGTGGGGGAGAGGCCGGCCGGGGCGTGGACGCACGGAGCGCGGTCATTGGCCGTCGGGCCCGAGGCGATGAAGCCCCCTGAGTAAGCGGTGACGTAGCCGGGGTCGGGGACACGCGAGACGGGCAAGAGGAAGAACGCGGCCGGCGTGAGCGGGAGGTCGGTGTAGTGGTCGAAGAGGTGGGGCGTGAGAAAGCCCGAGCCGATGGTGACCTCGGTGACTGAGCCGTCCGACGCGGTCGACTCGATGGAGCCGGTGCCGCCGCCGTTGACGATGGCGATGCGGTGGCCGGCCGCGCGTAAGGCGTCGACGACGGCGAAGCGGCGAGTGGCCGCGAGTGGTTTGCTGCGGGCGCGGATGAAGCGGCGGAAAGGGTCGAGGTGGCGCGAGCCCGGGTTGGTGTCGCGCAGCCCCGCGACCTGGGCTTCATAGAGCATGACGGCGGTGACGCGGAGGTGGCGCGATTGTGCGTAGGCGGCCAGCGCCAGGGCGTCGTCGGGGGTGCGCAGCGGCGAGCGGCGGACACCGAGGTGGACCTTGCCGGCGAGCAGGCGCCAGGAGGCGTCGATGTCGAGGGCGAGCGAGACCGAGGTCTGCGAAGGTGGGAGGTGGGCAGCGAGGAGGTCGATGTGGGGGCGCGAGTCGACGATGACACGCAGGGTGACGTTGCGCGCGGCGAGCTTCGCGAGCAAGCGGGCTTCGGCGGGTTGCGAGGCGGGGTAGGCGAGCAGGAAGTCGTCGAAGCCCTGGTCCGCCAGCATGAGGGTCTCGGCGGCGGAGTAGGTCATGAGACCGAGGCTGCGGGGGCCGAGCAGCGACTGGGCGCGGCGGATGAGCTCGGGGACACGCAGGCTCTTGGTGGCGATGCGTAGGGTCGGCGGCTTGCCGGTGGCCAATGTCGCCCGGGCGAGCATGAGCTGGGCGTTGGCGGCGAAAGCCGAGAGGTCGACGACGGCGCACGGCATGAGGAGGTCGCGGGCGAGCTTGCGCCAGGCCTCGTAGGGTGATCCGGATGGTGTCGGTGACGAACCCACGCATTGAAGGTCGGCGGGGGGACCTTCGGTGTCAAGCGAACGAGTGACGAGGGGTTACGTTCGATGCGCTGAGCGTACGAAACCCTTCTACGCCTCGAGTATGGCGGCGACCGCGTGAGACTTTGCGCGACGGACTACGATGTGGTCGCTTCGAGGGTCGGGACCGACCAGACAAAGACCTCGAAAATCAAGATATGAGGCCGAGCTGGCGTCGCAGGATATCGAAGTCGAAGCGCGCGGCCGGCATCTCTTTGGCCTCCATTCGTTCGAAGTCTTCGATCAGCGCGACGAGCTTCTTGCGGCCGGCGGCGGTCTTTGCGGCGGCGCGGGGTGTCATGTTCCCGAGCGCGGGGATGGGTTCGTCGGGCCAGGTGGCGTAGGCCCGACGTTTGAGCTCGGCGATCGCCTCCGCAGCCTCGGGTTGGGATACGAGCTGCAAGCCCGGGGACTGCGGCCGGCTGGCGCGCTCCTGCATGAGGCGGCTAGAGTCCTCCTCGTGGCGGGTGGAGGCCGTGATGGCGGGGCCGAAGGTCGCCTTCAAGGTCGAGGCGACGTGGTCGGCGCGTTGCCTCGAGTTCGTGTCGACGATGATGCGCGTGCCGTCGACACGAAGCCTGGCGATGACGGTGTTGTCCCAGGACGCGTGCATCGCGTTGCCCGACCTCGAGAGGGTCCAGGTCGAGTCGCCAGCTGTTGGTGGGGCGATGCCGTCGATACGCGTGAGCAGGCGCCCGGCGTCGACTGGGCGAGCCGCGAGGGTGAAGGTCTCGGTCACGAGGACCAGGTCCTCGCCGTCGGTGTTCTGGATCCGCTGGCGCGAGCGGGATGCCTCGGACGCGGCGACCGTCTGGTTCCAACCGAGGACGAGCGTCGTGGCAACCTTGGGCTTGCGCAGCTTCGCGACCGGAACCGCCTTCCTCTTGGAGAGCCCGAGATTCGCGGCGAGGTGATGGCGCAGAAGGGTCGCCTCGGAAGGACCGAACGTGAAGGGATGCGTGACATCGAGGTAGCTCTCATCGTCGAAGGTGACGACG
This sequence comes from uncultured Myxococcia bacterium, assembly GCA_942493285.1. GTDB lineage: Bacteria > Myxococcota_A > UBA9042 > PHBI01 > PHBI01 > WYBB01. The sequence continues at coordinate 83,324 of OW818691.1, read as the reverse complement.
CGGGCGCAGAGCAGGTCGTGTTTGACGGCGATGCGGCTGGCGCTGACCTCGGTGACCGTCCGCACTTCTTCGGAGAAGATGTCGCGCAAGGTCATCGAGCGCCCGGGGTCGGTGTCGATGACCGACCAGTAGCTCGTCCAGGCGGAGTCGATGTTGGCGTCGAGCCAGCTGAGCTCATCGGCCGAGAGCTCGCTTAGAAACGTGAGCCGAAAGGCTGACGCGGCGGTGGTGTCACGCGCGTCGAAAGGCACGACGAACAAGGCGTAACACCACAGGAAGTCGGGGCTCGCCAGCTCGCTCAGGCCGTCCATGTGGTGCTCCCAACCGCCGATGGCGGACTGGGCCCAGGACGAGAGGCGTGGCAGCATCCGGTCGCGTACGAAGCCCCAACGCGAACGTCCCGGAGTGGGCGCAGAGGGCGGGACAGGGGCATGTGGGCGGAGCGGGATGACGGGAGCGGGGGCCGAGAGGGTGAGGGTGACGGGGCCTTCCCGGGTGGGCCGCGAGCGGTCCGTCGACCTGGCGAAAACGACGAACGCCTCGACGACAGCCGCGATGAGTTTGTATTCGGTGGCGTCGGCGGGGGCGGATTGGAGATCTTGGCGCAGTCGGTAGAGGTCTGCGTAGGCCGGCCCATCGGGACCTGCGGGAGTGGCTTCGAACATCAGGATGTCGTCGTCGAGGCGTGCGCCAGGGCGCTCGTAGGCATCGTCGGTGGCGAGGCGCATGAACGACTGTATGTGGGAGCGCTCGAGGGCGAGCGCGAACCCGAAGTGGGTCCCGTTGTGGCCGACGACGGTCGCAGCGCCGCGAGGAACTCCGAGGGTGGGCGCTGACACGTCGACGACTTCTTCGGGGTCGATGTGGTCCCAGGGGCGTGCGGCCAGGAACGCGGCGCCTACGGTGTCGAGGCGGCGGGTCACAGCCGTGGTCGGATCGCGCCAGGGCTTTCCCAAGATGTTCTTCGAGGGGGGTGGCTCGGTCGCGAGATCGAGGCCCATGGCTTGCGACAGGTAGGCGAGGGCGTGGTCGACCTCGGGCGTGGGGCCTATCTCGATGGGGAGCGCGGGCAGCCGGCGTGCCACCTCGGGTGCCAGGTCCGGGTTGTTGAGTCGCACCTTGTCGGGTTTGCGTGGGGGACCGACCGAAGGCTGGCGACAGCTGGTGTCGAGGAGTGCTCCGAGGTCAGGCGTCGCCGGGTCTTCGGAGACCACGAGCCCGACGATGCCGGCGGTGGGGTCGGCCCAGATGCTCAGGAAGCCTTTCGGGCTTCTCACCCCATCGCCGATTGGTATGCGCGTGCCTTCCCAGGTCTGGATGCGTCTGGCCATAGGGCTTGGGGACCTTTGTTGTCAGGCGCGCCACACGACCGACTCGATGTGGCGAGCGGTCGCTTTTACTGGCAGCCGAAGGTGGCGTCGGGGTTGTTGCCGGAGACGACGAGGTTCTGGCCGTCGCTCTCCAGGAAGGTGCCGGTGGAGGACCACTGGCTGCTGGTCGTCTTGGGCCAGAAGCAGGCTGGGACGGTGGTCGACTGCGGGGCGCGGTTGGGGGCGAGGGACCAGGCCGTGCCGCTGGCCGCTACGATGAAGTCGCCATCGGGGTGCCAGGTCCACTCGATGCCCCACGCAGGGAGGGTCACGGTCTGGCTCTGGAGCTCGAGGAGGGATGTGGCATCGAGGAACGAAATGATGAGCTGGTCGACGCCGTTGGTGCCGCCTGTCGGCGAGCCGGGGCCGGTCGTCGGGGTGCATCCCGGGGCCGTCTTCAGCACCGCGAGGTGGGCGCCGTCGGGGCTCGGGATGACGTCGAAGTAGCGGCCTTCGCAGGAGGTGGTAGCGACCCGGGCGACCTCACGCACGGTGCCGCTGGTGGTGATGTGGTTGAACCAGCGATGGTCGGGGCTGACGGCGCCCGAGACGAGGTAGCCGCGCGACTTCATGTAGTAGAGCTCGTTTGCGTTCTGGCCTGCGAGCTCGCCCGTGATGGCGACGCGGTTGCGGCCCATGGGCGACTCGACGTAGAGCTGGTGGCGCATGTTGCGGGTGAGCGTCGTGCCCGCGAGTGGGTTGACGGATTGCTTCGATTCGTAGCGCAGGATGGAGAAGGCGACGGCCGAGTCGTCGTCGGCCCAGGCGATGGACGCGATGGTCTGTTGGGCTTCCCAGGTCGGAAAGCAGCTCGTCTGGAGGGCGACGAGAGAGGCGAAGGCCGTGAGCGTGAGGGTGTTGCTGAGACGCGGGCGGCGATGGGTCACGGGCGGGTCCTATCATGCGGTGGGGGTGCCGGAGAAACAGGCGGGGCACGCCGGCGGATGACCTTGAACGCGAGGGGCATGAGGGCGAGGGCGAGCCCCCAGGGGAGGCCTCCGTAGATGTAGATGTGTTCGCAGTCGAAGAGGAAGGCAACGAAGAAGCCCACGACGAGGCCAAGCAGCCCGAACGCCAGGGTCGTAAAGAACATCGCCCAGAAGGGACGGATTTTGCGGGCGAGGGTGGCGATCAGGAGGGCCAGCGGCACGACGCCCATCGAGCCGAAGAAGACACCGTAGAGATAGCCGACGCCGAGGGCTTGGAGCTCGCAGGCCTGACGGCAGCCCATGATGGCCGGGGCGAGGGCGAGGAGCGGCAAGGTCCAGCGAGGCGTGTGTGTCACTCGGGGCGCCGCCTGCCGTGGTCGAGGATACGGTCGGGGTACTTGCGTTGCTCGTCGACGATGGTCGGCTTGATGAGGCTGTCGAACGGCGGGTTTAGCGGTTCGATGGTGAGCTCGCCGAGCGAGACCCGGTTCTGCCCGTCGTTGGGGCCTGAGGTGATGGTGAAGCGGTCCCCGGTGCGTTTGCGATAGACACCTGCCATGACGCGGTAGGTGCCGGTCGCCAGATCAGGAGGGACCTGGAAGAGCGTACGGTGCTCGATGATCTGGCCCGGCTTCCAGCGGTCGGCCGGGTACATGAAGTCGCCCGGCAGGGAGTCGTAGGGGACACGGCGCTGGGCGTTCTCGACGTGGACGAAGAACCAGGTGTCGGGCGGGAGTGGGCCCGGCACGCGCCACCAGGTGGTCATCATGGCCTCGTAGCGCTGGAGCGTCGATGTCTCGATTTCCGAGCCAATCAGCTCGAGGCCGTCCGCGAACATCGCCTTGGCGCCCGAGAGATTTGGAGGTGCGGTTTCGAGGACGACCTCGCCCGGGGTCTTGTCCCAAAGGTCTTTGCGGCGATAGAGCGACAAGTAATAGGTCGCCGAGCGCGGCCAGGTTCGGACGTGGATGTAGTTGGCTTCGAACTTCGCGTCGACGATCCCGAACTGGTAGGGGTTGTTGCGTAGATAGGTCCCGAGTTGGCGTGGGTGCGGGTCTGCGGCGAAGCGGCGTGCCACGTCGTCGGCGGTGCCCCCGCCTGGGATATAGGTCGTGAGGATGGTCCACTCGGGGGAGCGACTGTAGAAATAGTCGCGCATCTCGGCGTCGAAGGTCGCCTGGTTCTTGCTCGACTCGGTCGTCATGAAGGCGTGGAGGCCGTAGCTGTAGCGGGCGCGGGCGACCGTCTGGTCGACGAGCCCGATGAAGTCGAGGAAGTCGATGTCTGGCGCGTGATAGGGAGTCGAGCCCATGTCCTGGAACGCAACCAGCGCGCCGGGGCGGTCGTGGCGGGTGAGGAACTTGCCCATGTCCGGGTGGTAGTTGCCAGACAGGTCGCCGCGCCCGTTGAAGCCGCTCATCTCTCGGTAGGTGAAAGCGAAGTTGGAGATCGCGGCGGTCGCGACGATGAGCCAGCCGACGACCCAGGGGGTGATTCGGGCGCCGCTGTTTGGAAGCGTTCGAGCCAGCGTCGTGCACAGGTTCACGAGCCCGACGGCCGCGAGCAGGACGAGGAACGGCAGGGCCGGGAGATAGAGGCGGTGCCAGTGCATCTCGTCGACGCCGACCTTCGCGAGGAAGACCATGAAGCCGGTCGCGATAGCGAGGGCGACGACCTTCTCGGTGAAGCGATGGCGCGTGAGAAACGCGAACGGGGCGAGGACGACCAGCACTCCCGTGGCGTTGAAGCCGAACATCTCGTGGAGCTTTTTGATGCCCTCGAGCCAGACCATGCTGGAGTCGCCCGTCTTGACGTAGAACGTGTTGGGAACGAGCGACCCGTAGTAGGCGAGGCGGAAGGCGTGGAAGGGGACGGTCACGAGCAGGAGCCCCGAGAACCACATGACGGTGGTCGCGGTCAGCTTGCGGTGGCGAATGGCGTCGATGACGAGCGGCAGGCCAAGGCAGAAACCGATGGCGTGGATCTCGGGGCGCGTCGCGCAGCCAAGCCCCATGAAGATGCCGCTCCAGAGGGCGGCCTTGCGAGATGGTCCGTCGGGGTCGCGCCAGAGGAGCCACGCGGCGAGCAGAGGGAGGAACATGGCGAGCGCCTGCTCCATCCCCGAGTGTGACCAGAGCCCAAGCGAGCTCGAGGTGCCAAGCCAGATGCCGCCCCACAGGATGGCGAGCCAGCGGGCTGGGGCCGGGCCTTCGGTGAGCGTACTGGTGAGGCGGACGACGTAGAGGACGAGCCCTGCGGACAGCGCGAGGCCGAGCACCTCGGAGACGAGGAACAGGTCCCAGCCGAGCGCCTCGAACGGGACCATGAGGAGGGTCCAGAGGAAGTTGGTGATGCCCTCGACGTACTCGCCCGGGTTGAAGACGAGGCCGTGTCCCGCGATGACGTTGTGGGCGTAGCGAAACGAGATGTAGGCATCGTCTTTGATGAAGTCCAGCGCCGCGAGAAAGGTGAGGACGAGCGGCACCGCAAGGAGGAGGGCGACGATTGCCGTGCGGGTCTTGCGGCCGAGCTCGGGCGGTAAGGGACCGGCGTCGACGTCGCGGGGGTCGCCGACGTGGGGATGGGGGCCTGCCTTTCTGCGCGAGAGGAACCAGGTCAGCAGCGCCGCGACGAAGACCCCGGCGAGCCACCCGAGCCAGGGCGAAAGGCGGCTCCAGAGCTCGGCGCCAGCCATGTCCGAAGGCTTGACGGCGACAGGTGCGGCGAGGGCAGAGTCGGCGGCGGCTATGGTGAAGGCGGCCGCGTGGATGCGGTCATCCGGGCTATGCGGGTCGACGGTTGCGACGCGCCGGCCGGTCGTCCGGTTGTACAGGCCGGTGTACACCTGCAACGTCGCACCGCGGCACTCTGGGGTCGCGGGTACACGGATCCGCGCAACATGGCGGATGACGCCGTTCACGGGTGCCGGGGGTTGGCGGTCTTCGACGACGCGGCAGGCGGCGCCGTGGGCTTCGAGGTGCAGGAACACCCAGACGTCGGGCGGCAGCGGCTTGTCGGCTAGGAAGACCAGCTCAAGCTCGATGTTCGCGCCTTCAGGGGCCGACGCGGGGACCATGGCCCCAAAGAAGACGAGGCCGTCTTCCATGACCACCGCGTCGTCGCGGTCGAACCCTTCAGGGATTTGGCCGAACGCGGGCCCGAGCGTTGCGAGGACGACGAGGAGGGCGACCATCGGGGTCAGAGCTTCGCCCAGGCCTCTTCCATCTCGGACGTGAGGGTCACGACCGTCTGGACGAGGCTCTTCACGTTGTACTTCGCGCTCGGCCCGTCGAGGCTCGGCGCGGTCGGCGTCATCAACACGAGGCCATCCTCGTAGCGCAAGGTCCCCTTCACCCGGTTCAGGAGCGACGTCAGGTTGCCGCGGGTCCCCGTCGGCAGGGCCTTCCACAGGTCCTGCATCACCTTGATCTCCGCCTTGCTGCCCTCGGCGAAGAGCCCGCTCGTGACGGCGAAACGCTCAGTTCCGTCGGCCTGCTCGTGGCTCGACGCGGCGTTCACCAACATGAACAGCGGTCCACCCTCGAGCGTGGACGAGATCTCGATGATGGCGGCACGGGTCTCGGCGTCGAGCAGCACTTTGAGGGACCGCCCATCGAACTTGGTGTCGACGTACCAGTTCTCGCCGTGGGCGGCCTTCTTGCCGCCGAGCTCGCCCTTGAGCTCGCCTGCGAGCCGCTCGGCCAACTGGGTCGTGGTCTCGGGCGGAGCCGAGAAGCCGGCGATGAGTCGGATTTCGCGATACAGCGTGCGCCAGATGCCCATAATCCCTCCGTGTCGACTCGCGACGGCCGCCTTTCTACTTGCAATCGCGGCTCAGAGAAAGGGGCAACGCGCGATGAAATGCGGCATCGCGGACGGCCTACCCGCACTGGCCCTGCAAGCGTTCGCCAAGTCGCGGTGGCCGGGTTATAGTCCTGGCCATGGTGGTGGAAACATCCCCGCACCCCGCGTCACCGACGAGCCCGCTCGACGTCGCCCTGCGCCAGCGCGAGGCCGGACAGATCGAGCTGGCCATAGACACGCTCTTCGCCGCCGCTGCGACCTCGCTCGGCGATGCGGAGCTGGCCCTGGCGCTGGCCAAGATGCTTGCTGAGACGGCCCAATACGAACGCGCCGAGCCGTGGTTTCGCCACGCGCTCAAGCTCAGCCCGCGCGACCTCTTCGTGCGTATGGGTCACGGGACTTTTCTCGGCCAGGTCGGCCGCCACCAACAGGCGCGGGACACGCTGGCCGAGGTGCTGGACGAGCTGCTCGAATCGCTCGACATCGCCGAGATGACCGAGGACCGCGACACGCTGGCAGCGCTGGAAAACCTCATCGGCGCGACCTCGGTCAACCTCGCCCGCAGCGCCCTCGAGAACGGCGAACCCTCCCTGGCCCGCGAGCTGGCCGCCCCATGGCTCGCCCACCCCGACCACTGGACCTATGCCCACGATGTACTGGCCGACGTCATCGACCGCGAAGGCCTCGACCCACACGACATCGCGGAGGCCGGGCTCGCCGCCGGCCGGATCTCGCCCTACATGATCTGTTTCCTCATCGAGCGCGCCCTCGACGACTCACCTCCCGACCTGGCGACCGTCGACCGCATCATCGGCCGCGCGAATACAATCTTCGCCGCAGCCCTACCTGCATTCGACTGGCAACACGCCGCCCCCGAGCTGGAGTCGGCGCTGGCCACCGCCCGCAAACGCTACGGGCACGGCGTCATGCGCGGCCAATGGCGACCTGACGAGCTACCGCATCTCGCCGCGACATCGCTGCCCCATGGCGACTCGGACGACGTCGAGCCCGCCCTCCCATTTCGCCGCTCCATGGACCGTCGGTGACGCTGCACCTGCATCGCAGCAATCGCCTCGATCAACTCGTCGACGTCCTCGCCTCCCTGGACTCGGGCGACGCGTCGACGCTGTCCCCGTTCACCTCCGAGACCATCGTCATCCAGACCCGTGGCCTCGAGCGCTGGCTCGGCATGGAGCTCGCCAAGCGGCGCGGCGTGTTCGCCAATGCCCGCTTCGTGTCGCTCGAAGACTACTTCGCCGACCTGTGCGACGCGCTGACTCCGACCCTCGACCAACCCGACCCGTGGCGCCCCGGCCGCCTCGCCTGGCCCATCGCCGAGCTCCTGCGCGAAGCCGACCTCGCCCCGCCAACCGAATCCGCGGCGACGCGGATGCCCAACGACCCTGACGACATCAGCGGCGTTCGCTCGTGGCTCGGCAACAATCGCCGCCACGATGGCGACGCCATGCCGCCCGAAGTCATCGAGCTCGCCTGGCGCATCGCCGAGGTCTTCAACCGCTACACCGTCTATCGCCCGGACATGCTGGCCGCCTGGGAGTCCGACTCCGCCCCGCTGTCACTCACCGCCACCTGGCAACGCGCCCTCTGGCGGCGGCTGGTCGCGCGCGTCGCAGTTCCCCACCCGGGCCGTCGCCTCGCCGCGCTCGTCGATCATCTCTGCAAAAACCCCACACGCGACGACACAAGACACAGTGAGCGTTCGATTCCCATCACAGAGCCGCGCCTCGTCCTCTTAGGCCACCACACGATCGCCCCGGTCCACTTGGACGCACTCGTCGCCCTCGCCCGCCACATCGACGTCCACCTCTTTCGTATCGTCGTCTCGCCACACTCCGACGGCGGGGCCCAGCCCCACCCGTTACGCGCCTCGCTCGGCCGCCTCGGCGACGAGCTCACGACGCTGTTGGACGCCCGCGCCCCGAACGCCGTCATCCACGACCACCTCGTGGCACCCGCCCCAACCACCCTGCTCACCCAGCTGCAAAGTGCTATCTTCCACGGCACGGTCCCTGCTGGACATGCCGGACCTGCCCCGCGCGCCTCCCACCTCACCCGGTCTGACGTGGCCAAAGAGGACGACTCCCTGCAGTTCCACTCCTGCTCGAGCGAGCTGCGCCAGGTCGAGGTCCTGCGCGACGAGCTCCTCGCCCTCTTCTCGAACCACCCCGACCTCGAGCCGCGCGACGTCATCGTCATGACGCCCGACATCGAGACCTACGCACCGCTCGTCGACGCCGTCTTCCGCGACGGCGACGCCTCGCTCCCCGACACCGACATCCGCAGTGCTGGCTTCCCACCCATCCACCGCCTGCACGACCGCTCCCTGCGCCGCACCAACCCCGTCGCCGAGGCCTTCCTCGCGACGCTTTCCCTCGCGTCTGTCCGCCACACCCTGCCCCAGATCCTCGACTACATCACGCTCGCCCCGGTGCTGGCCAAAGCCGGCCTCGAAGAGGAAGACCTCGCCCCCATCCAGACCCTGCTCATCGAAGCCAACATCCGCTGGGGCGACGACGAGGACCACCGCGCCTCCCACGACCAACCCCGCCTACGCAAGAATACGTGGCGGCATGGTTTCGACCGCCTCCTGCTCGGCCACGCCATCGCGTCGCTCGGCCTCGACACATGGCAGGGGATCGTCCCGGTCGACCAGGTCGAAGGCAAAGAGGTCGAACGCCTCGGCCTCTTCATCGACTACGTCGAGCGCCTGCTCACCGGGCTCGCCGACCTCGCCGCCCCTCGCACCATTCCCGAATGGCGCTTGGCCCTTACACACCTCACCGAACAACTCCTCATCAGCGACGACGAGAGCGCTGGCCAGGCCCAACCCATCTTCGACGAGCTCGCCTCGCTGGCCGACCGTGCCACCCACGGCGGCTTCACGGGCCGTCTCGACTTCCTCGCAGTCGTGGCCCTCCTCATCCCCCCATTCGAAGCCCGCCGCCCGTCGGTATCGTTCCTGTCCGGTGGCCTCACCTTCTGCACACTCGTCCCGATGCGCACGATCCCGTTTCGTGTCGTGGCGCTCCTCGGCATGGACGGCGGGACGTTCCCACGTTCGTCACATGGGCTCGGCTTCGACCTGCTGGAGACCGACCGCCGCCCCGGCGACCGCACCCCACGCGACGACGACCGCATGACCATGCTCGAGACCATCGTCGCCGCCCGTTCCCACCTCATCGTCACGTGGACCGGGCAACGCGCCACCGACTCACGCGCGCTGGACGCCGCAGGCCCCGTCGCCGAGCTCATGGAGGTCGTCCGCCTGAGCCTTGCGTCCCCTTCGACGCTCCCGCCCGACACCCTGGCTCCGCCAATCCTCACGCGTCACCCGCTGCAGCCCTTCACGCCATCGAACTTCCTCGTATCCCACCCGCTTTCGTTCGACCTTCGCTACCTCTCGGGCGCGCGCCGCATCACCGCCGAACGCATGCCCCTGCCCGTCCACTGGCCAGCCGACGCGTCCCGCCCGACCGAGCTGCCCACACGCACGACGCTCGATGACCTTACCCTGGCCATCGCCAAGCCTGCCGACTGGTTCTGTCAACGCCGCCTCAACGTCCGCCTCGGCCGTTTCGAGACGGTCCTGCACGAACGTGAACCCATCGCGCTCGATGCGCTGGAACGCTGGCAACTTCGCGACCGTGTCCTCGCTTGGGAGGTCGCCAACGTCCCTGTGGCCGACCGCGAACGCGCGCTCATCGCCAGCGGCGACCTCCCGATCGGCGCCGCCGAGAAGCTCGCCCTCTCGGACATCGAAGACGCCGTCAAGCTCATCGTCGACCGTGTCCGCTCGCTCGTCACCGACGCGCCGACCTCGGTGCCAATTGCACTCACCCTCGACGGCCTCGACCTCGTCGGCGTCATCGACCACGTTCACCATATCGACCGCCCGGGCTCCACCGCGGTCCGTGTCCTCTACAAAGCCGGCCGCCTCAAAGACCCCGACGTCATCGCTTTGTGGGTCGAACACCTCGTCCTCACAACCGTTTTGCGCCGCCCTGTCCAGAGCCACCTCGTCGCCCACGACGGCCACGTGTCGTTCGCAGCAGAAGGCCAGTCGGTCGCCCGCGACCTCTTGCGTTCACTCGTCTCGGCTTGGCTTCGTGGACATCTGGCCCCGCTGCCCTTCTTCGCGCGCACCGCCCGCGCCTATTACGACTGGCTCCATGGCGCCCCACTCGACGCCGAGGTCCCATCCACCGTGCGCGACGCCTGGCACAAGAAACGCGCCCGCTTCGAAGGCGAGTGCGACGCCCAGGACGCCTCTATCCAGCTCCTCTTCGGCGACCGCCTCGACGACCCGACCTTTCCATTTGCAGACCCGCTCTTCCTCGAGCTCACCCACACCATCGTCGCGCCGCTGCATCAGCGCTTCGAGCTGCTACCGCTAGCATGACCCCGACCGAGCCCCACTTCGACCCCACCGGCCCCTTGCCGCTCGGCACGACCTTGCTCGAAGCCTCGGCAGGTACTGGCAAGACCTACTCCATCACGAGCATCGTCCTACGCCTCGTCATCGAGCTCGGCGTCGACGTCGACCGGATCCTCGCCGTCACCTTCACCAACGCCGCCACGGCCGAGCTGACGAGCCGGATCCGCAAGCGCCTCGGCGAAGCGCACGCAGCCCTCTCACGCGCTGCCCTGCCTCAAACTCACACCTACGACCAACACACGACCGGCGACGAGGTCATCGATTTCCTCGTCGACGCCGCCCACAAAACCCCCGGCTCGCCCTATCCCGACCGCGCCCGCCGTGCCGTTGAAGCCTTTGATCGCGCTCAGATATCGACCATTCACGGCTTCTGCCAACGTATGCTCCAGCAGTACGCGCTCGAAGCCCAGGTGCCCTTTGGTGTCTCGCTCCTCGAAGACCAGACGGCTCTGCACACCGAGATCGCCACCGACTTCTGGGCGCTCCAGCTCGACCGCCTCCAACCCTTCGAGCTCCAGCTCCTCGAGCTCTCAGGCATCGACCTCACCACCGTCACCTCGCTCGTCCGCACCGCCATCACACAGTTCGACGCCACCCCGACCCCGGCACCCCCGTCGTTCGCCGCCCTCTCGCCCCCCGACGCTCAATCCGAGCGCCCCGACTCCGCGGCATTGGTCGAAGCCATCGCGGCCGCCGCCGAAGAAGCCCGCCGCCCCAACGCCCGCGAGCTCGTCGACGCTCTCCTCACCCCCATCGGCACCAAGGCGCGCGACATCCAGGAGACGCTCGACGCGCTCGACCCACTCGGCCGCGGCCTCCCGTCCGAAAAGGACCGCATCGCGCTCACCCGGCTCCACGCCAGATCCGTCAAGCGCCCCCGCGACACGCTCCCGCCGCTGGTCCTCGCCATCACCCGCTTCCTCGATGAACACGCCACCTGGCGCCCACGCGCCGACGGCTGGATCCTGTCCGTTCGCCACGCCATCGTGGCCTACGCGCGTGACCAACAAAAACGCCGCGCCAAAGCCCGCGGCTCCTGGTCCTTCGACGACCTCTTGCGCCGCATGCACGACGCGCTTCACTCGATGGGCGCCACCGACTCCGGCGACACCAGCGTCGGCCACGCGCTCCAGGTCGCTGTCGGCGGCCGCTTCGACGCCGTCCTCATCGACGAGTTCCAGGACACCGATCCCGTCCAATGGGCCATCTTCGAGCGCCTCTTCAAGACCCCACGACACCGCCTCTTCCTCATCGGCGACCCGAAGCAGGCGATCTACTCGTTTCGCCGCGCCGACGTGAACACCTACATCGCCGCGAAGAAGACCGCCGACCGCATCTTCACGCTGGCCGTCAACCGCCGCTCCGACCCGCCCCTCATCGCCGCCCTCAACGCCCTCTTCTCACACAAGAACCCGGCCCGCGCCTTCGCCAACGACGCCATCGGCTACCAACAGATCGCCCCGCCACCCGAACGCAAAGCGGCCGCCCCTCGCATCACCAACCTCGGCCCACCGGTGCGCTTCCTCTGGATCGAACGCACCAAGAAGAACGCCGGCAATGCGCGCTACGGCTACGAAGCCGGCCGCATGACCTCGACCTGGGCCGAAGCCGAGCTGCCCGCCATGGTCGCCAGCGACATCGTGCGCACGCTCGAGTCCAACCTGCGTGTCGCCTCCGAAGGCAATCGTAAGGTCCGCCCATCCGACCTCGCGGTCCTCGTCCCGAAGAACAAACAAGCCGCCGCCATGCAGGTCGCCCTGCGCAAGCTCGGCGTCCCCGCTGTCGTGCATGGCCCCTACTCGGTCTTTGCCACCGACGAAGCCAAAGAGCTCGAGCGTGTGCTCACCGCCATCCTCGACCCGGCCAGCGTGCGCAACGTCCGCAACGCTCTGCTCACACGCATCATCGGTGTGACCGCCAGCGAGCTCGCGACGATGGACACCACGCGCGGCCTCGAAGCCTGGGTCAATCGCCTGCGCCTGTGGCGTGAGGACTGGCACAAACGCAGCTTCATCGAAGGCTTCCGAAAGCTCGTCAGCTTTCGTGTCGAGGCCCTGCTCTCGCTCGAAGACGGCGAGCGCCGCCTCGCCAACCTCCTGCAGCTGGGCGAGATCCTGCACCTCACCGCGTCCGAACGCGGACTCAAAGCACCGGGTCTGCTCGCCTGGTACCAGCGCCAGCTCCAACGCGGCGACGAACCCGAGAAGTTCCAGGTGCGGCTCGAGACCGACGAGCCCGCGGTGCAGATCATCACGATCCACAAAGCCAAGGGCCTCGAATACCCGTTCGTGTGGTGCCCCTTCCTCTGGCAGAGCCCGACCCCCGTCGGCAAGTTCCGCCCCAGCGAGGAGTTCGTCTTCCGCCGCCGCGACAACCAGACCCAGCTCGAGCTCGGCGTCGACGCCAACAACCCCGACCGCAAACAACACCTCGCCATCAAGCGCTACGACAACCGCGCCGAACAGCTTCGCCAGCTCTACGTGGCGATCACCCGCGCCAAACACCAGGTCACACTCTACGCCGGCGCCTTCTGGGACCTCGCGGACTCGGCGCTCGGCTACCTCTTCTTCGCCGCTGGCCAGGCCCATGACGCCGCCTCCCTCGACGCCGAGCTCACAGCTCTGCAGCGCCTGCCATCCACCCGCGACGCCCAGATCAAGGAACGCCTGGCCCAGGTCTTCGACCCCACCCTCATCACCATCGAATCCCCGGGGCCGACCACCGACAACCGCCTCGCCTCCCCCGCCGAGCCACCCGCTCTGACGGGTCGCGAATTCCATGAACGCCCCATCGACACCGACTGGCGCCGCACGAGCTTTTCGGGCCTCGCCGTCGAGCTGCAACAACATCACCCACACCACTCCACCTGGGACGAAGACAAGGTCCAGGCCGCCAGCGACGAGGACCGGACCGAGCTCACTCCCGAACCACAAGCGCCCGCACCCGACCTCTTCACCGCCGTCTCCGACCAGACAGTGACGCTCGTCGACCTCCCCAGCGGGCGCATGATCGGCAATTGCATTCACAAGATTTTCGAACTACACGATTTTCGAGACACTCGACCGTCAAGCCTTCTGACCCTTGTGACGAGCGAGCTCCTCCACTTCGGGATTCCGACGACCCACGCCCCGGCACTCACGACCTCGATGCGCGAATCGTTGACCACCCCGCTCGACGCGACCGGCTTCACCCTGTCCGAGCTCGCCCCGACCGACCGCCTCTCCGAGCTCGACTTCGTCTTCCCGACGCGCCCTGCCCCTGGCTTCACCCTGCCCGGCCTTGCCCACGTCTTCCGCCAACACGCCGAGCCCCACCTCGAGGACTGGCTCGAAGAGCTCGAGACCGCCAAGGACCGCGAGGTCCGCGGCTTCCTGTCTGGCTCCATCGACCTCGTCTTCCAGAACCCCCGCGACAAGCGCTGGTACATCATCGACTGGAAGTCGAACCACCTCGGCCCACGCCCGGGCGACTACACCCGCGACGCCATGCGCCGCGCGATGGACCACCACCACTACCATCTGCAGTACCACCTCTATGTGGTGGCGCTTATGCGTTATCTGCGCCACCGCATGCCCGGCTTCGACCTCGAGCGCGACTTCGGCGGCGCCTATTACCTCTTCATCCGCGGCCTCGCCCCACACCACCCACCGGGCACGGGTGTCTACTTCGACCGCCCCTCACCCGCCCTCATCCGCGCCCTCGACGAGACTCTCGCAGCCCAACCGGGAGACCTCGAATGAACCACACCCCAACCCCAACAACGCTGCTGACCCCCTACCTCGACGCCCAGGTCATCACCCCGCTCGACTACCGCTTCGCGCTGACCCTCGCCCGCCTGCTGCCGGACTCACCACCACCCGCAGTCGTCCTGGGCGCCGCAGCCGCCTCCGCCGCCCTCACCCGCGGCGACATCTGCCTCGAGCTCTCTCGCGCGAGCACGCTGCTCGTCCCCACCGACGAGACCGCGCGCCTCGACCCGGCCCTCACCTGGCCCGAGCCACTCGCCTGGCGAACAGCCCTGCTCTCCTCTCCACTGGTCTCCGACGGCACCCGACTCACCCCGCTCGTCCTCGATGGCGACCGCCTCTACCTGCACCGCTATTACGACTACCAGCGTCGCCTCGCGCGCGCGCTCACCGCCCGTCGCCTCACGACCTTTCCGGTCGACGAGGCCCGCCTGAAGACCACCCTCGACCGCCTGTTCTCGAACTCGACAGGCCACACCGCCGACCCGGCCCAACGCGCCGCCGCCGAAGCCGCCGTGCGCCGCGGCCTCACCATCATCAGCGGCGGGCCAGGCACGGGCAAGACGTCCACCGTGGTCCGGATCCTCGGCGCTCTTCTCGACCTCCAACCCGACCTCCGCGCCTTGCTCGTGGCTCCTACCGGCAAGGCCGCGACCCGGCTCAGCGCCTCGATCCGCGAGCAACGCGACTCACTCGGCCTGCCCGCCACGACCCTCGCCAAGATCCCGGAAACGGCTGCGACCGTGCAACGCCGCCTCGGCTTCCAACCCCAGAATCCGACCCGCTTCGCACACGACGCGACCCACCCGCTCCCGGCCGACATCGTCGTCCTCGACGAAGCCTCGATGGTGGATCTGGCGCTCATGACCAAGCTCGTCGAGGCCGTCCCGCCACACGCACGCCTCATCCTGCTCGGCGACAAGGACCAGCTCGCCTCCGTGGCAGCCGGCCACGTGCTCGGCGACATCGCGGAGATCGCCGCCCCCGGCGAGCCGCTCGAAAAGACCTTCGCCCAATTGACCTACAGCCATCGCTTCGCAAAGGCCGGGGGGATCGGCCGACTCGCCGACGCCATCAAGGCGGGCGACCCCGACGCCGTCGTCGACCTCCTACGCGGCGGCCTCCCCAACGTCACCTGGCTCGAGCCGACGAAAGAACCACACGCCTATCGCCCGGCCGGATACGACCGCCTCGAACGACTCGCAGTCGACGGTCTGGCCCCCCTCTATGACCACCTCGGCAGCCCTGCCGAAGCGCTCATGGCGATGCCCCGATTCCAGATCCTGTGTGCCCACCGCCGCGGCCGCTGGGGTGCCGAAGCGCTCAACGATCAAATCCACCGCTGGCTCCTGAAACATCAGGTGCTCCCCACCGACGACGAGTGGCACCCCGGCCGCCCGGTCATCGTGCTCGTCAACGACCCGGCCCAGGACCTCTACAACGGCGACACGGGTGTCACTCTACTCGACCCCGACGGGACCCTTCGTGTCCACTTCCCAACGCTTGCCGTCGCCAATCAGATCCTCGCCACCCGCGCGCTCTCACTGGCCCAGCTCCCGCGCCACGCGCCGCTCTACGCCATGACGATCCACAAGGCGCAGGGCTCGGGCTTCGACCACGTGGTCGCCGTCCTCCCACCCGAACCCTCCCCCGTCACCACACGCGAGCTCCTCTACACCGCCGTCACCCGCGCCAAAGAACGTGTGACGCTGCTCGCCACAGAACAAGTCCTGCGCCACGCCACCACCACCCGCGTCCAACGCGCCTCGGGCCTCCCCGACGCGCTACGCCTGGCGGCCAACCCCAGCGGCCTCGCCAACACCACACGCATGTAGCCGTCCGGACGCGTGACGGCCGTGCGTCGAAGACATCGCACTCGCGATGAGTGGGCAGAGTGAACTCCGTGTGCGTGCCTTGAAGCGCTAGGCGTCCTGATGACCCCATCTTGAAACGCCAATCGTCTCGCCCCCGGCCTCCTGTCGTCCCGCCCGGTCCTTTGGAGGGCCCGTCGTCCCGTCCCGGCGGGTCTTCGAGCGACTGGCTTCCGCTCCGCGTCGAAGGGCAACGCCGAACCAAGGTCGGCGCGAACTGAGTTTCCCTCTACACCGCGGTTCGCGTCAGCATGCGCATGAATTTGGCAAACCCGCCTGCCAAACGACTTCGCGGAGTCGCGAACACGTGCTCTCGACACTTGTGTCTAGCTCTTCGAAATGACGCCCAAACTGACTTGACCAAGTCATTACATAATGGCTCCCTATGGATGCTCATCATCCAATCTGTCTCACGCCGTTTCAGCGGCAGGCTCGGAGCAACCTTCTATGGTTCAACCAACTGGCAGTCCAGCCGGCATAGTACTGGTGGCAATGATAGTGCTCGCCGCTATCGGGACCAGCGGCTGTAGGGTCGATGATCTGCCTCCGGTGTGGCCCTTCCGACTACGTGCGACGCCGGAGAGTGCCGTGATCGAGGTCGAACCGGGGCAAACAGTGTCGCTCGCAATCCAGGCGCTCAGTTTGGAGAGCGGCGGCGTCGACGGCCTCGAAGTGGTATGGTTGCTAGCCGCTCCCGGTGCAGCCGCGTTCAAGGGCGAGCTCTGGCCCGGTGTATTGCGGGCCGAAACCGGGCGCGGTGTCGCCGGCGGGATCGAATCGAACGGGATCGCGTCGGTTGAGGTCGAGCTCAGCGCAGACGCGACGCCTGGCACGAGGGTGACGGTGGTCGCAGCATTGGCGGTGGGACACCACACGCTTGGCGAGGTGGCGTCTGTGGACTCGATTTCGAACACGCAAGCGGAGGTCGCGGCTGACTCCAGTATCGTCGACGACACGTTAGCGAATGACCCAAGTGACGGCGCGAGTGATGCATCCGATAGCGATGTGGCCGAAGACATTCCTTCTGACACCGAGACCAGCACACACACACCGCATCCGGCCGCTGAAGATACGTTGGCGCCTCGAACTTGGACCCTCGTCATCGTCTCGAAGGAAGGAACCCCATGACACTGCCCACTCGCGCGTTGGGAGTCGTTTGGGCGTTGGGTCTGTGCGTATCGAGCCCGGAGACCCTCGCCAGTCCACCCCCAAACGGGGTCGCTCCCCTGCCAGCCGTTGAGCCGCGTACCGCGCTTGACGATCGGCTGGTCCTGAACAAGGACCTCTGGGTCAAGGCGGGAGTCGGGCCCAACGTCGGCCTGCGTGTCACGTTCAGCTGGGACGGTGCGCCGACCAGGGTCGCCACAGTTGAAAACGCAGGCGTCTACTGGCGCATCGTGTTCCCCGACCGACCGCGTCCGGGAACGGCGGGCAGGATCGAATACAAGTTCCTGTTCGAGATGAACGACGCAAACGCGAAGAGGCTGAATGCGCTACTCGCGAAGCTCCAGGAGCAGACACGTAGCGTGCTCATCGCATCACTGACCGCCGGCGCCGAGGCCGCCGCCAAGAGCCCAGAGGCGGAGAGAATCGCCGTAAACGACAAGATTCGACTCCAGAAAGCGACAGAGCTGTTTCCGCCCGTACGAACCGAGATCGACAATCTCAACAAAGAGTTTGCCACGGCCGAAGGACTTCCACCCGGGGACCAGGCCCTTCAGGCGCTGGGTTTCGTCAAGGTCGAATCGGCATGGGTGACGACCGGACGGACCTACGCGGTGCTGACCAACGACGACTCGGCAAAGGACTTGGCCGTGTGGCTCACCGGCGCCATCAACTCGGCCAGGAGTGCCGCCGAGGCCGCAACCTCAGCCGAGTGCAAGACCGCAATCCTCGCGGTTCCAGCCACGATCGCCGACTCGAGAGCAGACAATTCGGCGACGCTCGCCGAAAGCATGATGAACAAGTGCCCGCTCGGAACCTTGGCCGCAGCGGCACCGACTCCTGATGGCGCGGACTCGAAGCAAGTCGAGAAAGTCGCCCTCGCAATCAGTGTCATCAATGCGCCCGTCGACCTCGAATTGGCCGCTGAGCGCTCCGAACGTTTCCAGGACGCGGCGCACCTGATCCTCGCCAATCCTACGCTGGTGGCCAAGTTCGATGCGCTTGCGCTCGAAGGGCGGCGGGCCGCATACCTCCTCGCCTACTGGGCAAAGCTCGATGCTGCCTGGACCGAGGCTGTCAAGAAGGCGATCTCCCGCGTTGCCGAGACGTTGACAGTTTCCGAAACCGCAGAGGAGATCGCGGCGCAGGATGGGCGGCGCCGTATGTTCGATGCGGCCTTGGGGTTCAGCTATGTGCCACGGCTAGAAGACGTGATCTTCACGTCGATGGCCTCGATCTGTCCTTGGGGCTGCGTTTCCCCCGACTCCACCGAAGACTTCGGGTTCACAACCCATACGTTGTCGTTCGACATCGGATTGTCGACTGGGGTGCACGACGAGACCCGTGACCGTCGCCACAGCAGCAACCTTGGGTTCGTACTCGGCGCCAGCTGGAATCCGGTTGGCTTCGTGCGGGGCTCGGTCGGCGCCTATGTGTTCGAGAACGAGGTCACCCAGCGCTGGAACACTACCGCTTATGTAGGATTCAGCATCAATGTCCTGCATCTTGGAACACTTACAGGGCTGTTTGGTCAGACTGCGGACATCCCGCCGCTAAGGGTGTCACCCGCTCCGTAGGAGGTCTCTGTGCCTGCTGTCAGTATCCGCATTTCCAACAACATCGTCCCCGTCGACACACATTCGTTCCTCGTCCGCTACACCCACGGTGAGACTCGCCTTTGTTCGATTGAGCTCATCGTGGGAGGAAACCCAAGAGCGTTCAGCGCGTCAGCCTCGGCCCAGGCCTTGCTACATCGCGATCTACTCGGCCCGAACAACGGACAGCGGACCATCTCGAAGTGGCAGCAATCCGGGGACGTCGGAAAGACACTCGTCGTCAGGCTCACGCCGGATGGCGAGGCGGCGGTGGAGGCGACTGCAACGATCGTCTCGCTGGGCACCTAGGTGCACAGCAAGAGATCCCAATGAGGCTGGGCACCGCGCGCTCCGCTCCTGAGTACGCAGGGACCC
Organism: uncultured Myxococcia bacterium; assembly: GCA_942493285.1. Classification (GTDB taxonomy): domain Bacteria; phylum Myxococcota_A; class UBA9042; order PHBI01; family PHBI01; genus WYBB01. The sequence goes on along the minus strand of OW818691.1, from coordinate 64,014 downwards.
GACTCAATCGACCAAAGCCGTGCCCCCCCGACCTCACCTCACAGCACCCGTCGGGACCAGGATCCCGATCCGTCGCACGCTGTCGCCAAAGCCTTCGTCCATGACGACCTCGACCGCGATACGCAACCCGGTGGCCGAGATCCCAGCCGCCCGCTGCAGGTACTTCACGTTGCTCGGCAGCGTCCCCACGCGCTCGTTCAAATCGACGACCACCCCGTCCTCGTCCCACAGCACCGCGTGCAGCACCCCGGGCTCGAAACGCGAGGTCCCAACGACCCGCCCCGCATCATCGAGGTCCGAAGCCTCCGACGCGTTCTCGGTCGCGACCAACAAACCGAGCACCTCGACGTCTGCCCCGCTCAACTTCCGAAACCCACGTTGTCCACCATCGACCTGCGCGCGCCCGACCACGTCACCGCGTTCATTGATGGCGAGCCCCTCGATGAGGGCCACCCCTTCCGGCCCGCTCAAGGCCACCGGATTCGTATCCCAGGTCTCCCAGATGAGAGGCCTGAACCCGTCGCCCGTGTCGCCCGCCCCGACGACCACCCCGTCATCATTCACGTCGTACGCTGTGCCGACATCGTCGCCCGGCACCCGCATCTGCACACACCTCTCCGTGTGCGCCGTCCAGGCGCACGGCCGCGCCCCGATCGGAGGCTCCTGCGTATCGTCCGAATCCCCGAAGCTGCCGACGATGAGCCCACCCGCATTCACCGCCTGCGCACTCCCCGAGAACCACCCCTGCGGAATGGTCAACTGCTTCTCGACCCCACCGACCCACGCCGTCGCCTGGAAGGCGTTCGACCCGACCACGAGCCCAGCCCCCGACAACCCGAACGCGAATCCCGACTGCACACGATCGACCGGCAACACGGTCACCACCCCGGTCGGCGACACGACGATCGGCAACGCATCCGGCCCGAGCGCCTCGTTCGCGATGTAGCCCGTCACCGTCCCGTCCGCCGCGACCGACAACGGCGCCGAGAACACCTTGCCATCGACCGGCCCGAGCACCGTCAGCGTCCAGCTCGACGGCAGCGGCTCGACGGTGTCACCCGCGTCACCGGCATCACCGTCGCCACCATCACCGTCCGGCACCTCGCCGTCCGGCACCTCACCGTCACCATCACCCGCGTCCCCGTCCGCTACCTCACCATCCCCGGCATCCCCGTCATCCCCGTCGTTCCCATCATCCCCATCCTGGACGTCCCCAACATCCCCATCGGGCACCTCGCCATCACCATCCCCCGCATCACCACCGTCGCCAACGTCGCCGCCATCACCTCCATCGCCGCTATCACCTCCGTCAGCCGCGTCCCCGTCCGAAACCTCGACCTGCACATCGCCATCCGGAGTCTCACTCCCATCAGCGGCATCGGCCTCTTTCGCACCATCGTCCGAGCACGCGACCATCATAAGACCAGCAACCAACCAACCTCTCCAGACACGCATACGACCCCCACCGATGCGCCAAAGACGCACCGCTCCCAGGGCGCCATGGCCCGAAACACCGCGCTCCGACCACCGCGCTCGGCTGAGCGGTAGCGGCCACCACAACCCGATTCCAGCCCTTTTTTCGGACCTCGGATTTTCGCGATTCGGGGCGCGCCCTCCGCGGCCGTCGCGCGGGATCTTCCCCTGCCTCTTCGCTTCGTCCTGTCATGTGAAACGTATGCTCGCCACGTCGCAGGCCCGCGAAGGAGCGGGTCGGAGCGTATGCGAGCGATCCGACGACGTCGCCATGCGCTTCATCTCTTTGTGGTGCGGAAACGTATGGCGACGTACTCTGGCCGCCTCCATGCGATAGGGTCCCCACGCCTTCGAGGAGCCCCTGATGTCCTTGTCTCTCAAGTCCCTTCCCGCCGCTCTCGTCTGCCTCGCACTGGCCTGCGGCGGCTCTGACGACGGCCCGGCGACCGACACCACCGACACCCGCCAGCGCCCCGATGCGCCCGACTCCGGCGAGCCTGACACAGTGGCCGACGCGACCCCCGCCGACGCCCCGGACACGACCGACACGGTCGCCCCGGACACCACACCGACCGTCTTCACCCCGGTCCCCCTCGACGCCGAGCCCGGCTTCGAAGACCTATTCACCATCGACCGCGTCGCCCCCATCGAGCTGCGTATCGCCCCCTCCGAGTGGGCCGCGATGATCACCCACATGCAGGACTACAGCGCCATCGACTCGGCCATGCGCACCGGTCGCTACTTCCGCGCGACCTTCGTCTTCCGCAAAGCCGATGGCACGTCCGACATCATCGAAGACGTCGGCTTTCGCACCCGCGGCAACACCACCCGAGAGATCCCCGAGGACCCGCCGGGCACCTTCCACCGCGCCCACTTCAAGCTCAAGTTCGACGCCACCTTCGACCTCACCCCTGGCACGGCCGAGTACATCGCCCGCGACGCACGCCGTTTCCGCGGCCTGAAAGAGCTCAACCTGCGCCACAATCGCGACACCGACCCGTCTCAGATTCGTGAGCTCTTCGCCTGGGAGACCTTTCGCCTGGCCGGCCTCGTCGTCCCCCGCGTCACGCCCGCCGAGCTGACCCTCACCATCGGCGACACGCCGCAACGCTTTGGCCTCTATCTCGCCCTCGAAGAGATCGACAAGCCGATGCTGCGCCGCCGCCTCGGCTCAGCGAACAACGACGGCGACCTCTACAAGTGCCTCTGGCTCAACGAGGGCCCGGCCACCCTCGAGCCGATCACCAACTCACGCGCCATCGGCATCAAGAACTGGGAGACGAACTACCGCCCCGCCTACGACCTGCAGACCAACAACGACACGCCGACCCACGCCGACCTGCGCGCCCTCATCGAGGCCCTCGATACGCTCGACTCGACAGCGCTTTCGACCTGGCTCGACACCAACTTCGACGTCGAACAGTTCCTTCGTTTCCTGGCCCTCAACGTCCTCATCGGCATGCCTGACGACTACTGGGCCATGGGCAACAATTACTACCTCTACTTCGCCCCGAGCCAGACCCTCTTCATCCCCTGGGACTACGACCACGGGCTCGGCGGCGGATGGGGCGGCGACCCTCACTGGAGCCACGCGGAAATCGCGACGTCCGACGTCCTCACCTGGAAGAACCTCAACGCCGCCTTCGGCAACCGCAACACGCGCCATCCACTCGTCGACGAGCTCCTCAAGATCCCCAGGATCCGCGCTCGCTACCTCGCGCTGTTACGCGACTTCACGGCCGACGGCGGACTCTTCTCACTCGACCGCTGGACCGCGCTCTACGCCGCCCAGGCTCCGCTCTACTCCCCCCACCTCGACAACGTCGCCGACGAGGGCGAGCTCATGGAAGACACCGGCGTCGAGCGCGCCTACTTCGTGACCCGGCTCACCTCGGTCAGGTCCCAGCTCGACGCGTTGTCGGCTCCCTGACGCACGCCCGTCTACCGTAGCGCCGTCTTCAAGATGCCCCGCATGGCCGCCGCCGGTTGCACCGCCTTACGATAGTACCGTTGCGCCGCCTGGCTCATCGCCGCCGCCCGCGCCCCGTCATCGATGAGGTCCCGGCAGAGCCGCACACACTCATCCGGCTCTCCAAACGTCGCGAGGTCCTCACCGTCGACCCACGGCTCGGCCACCCGAAACGTCGTCCTTTCGGCGACGATGCAGCGGCTCGCCGCAAAGTACTCCCCCAGCTTGAACGCCAGGCTCCCGACAAGCCCACGCGAATACACCACCACCCGCGCCCGCCGCATCACCCCGAGATACATGTCTCGTGTCAACGTCGGCGCCACCCACTTCGCCGGCAGCTTTGGTGCGACGCCATCGGCCATGATGCCGCCCACAAACCGGCTCCCGAACGCCTCGCGCAGCTTTGCCACCAGCTCGACCCGCTGCTCGTTCACCGCCAGCTTGTCCGCGCGTAGCGCCGCCGACTGTCGCTCCAGAGAGTCCGGCTCGAAGCGCCGCGTGATGAACAGCACCATCGGCTCCGTCGGCTCCGTCGGCATGGGCGGGACCTCGAACTTATCGAAGAAGGGCCGCCCCATCGGCCGCCGCGAATGCGTGATATCCCAACGCAAACGCCCGAGCCTCTCGCCGAGCCCGCCCCCATCGACCGCAAACCGTTTGAGCAGGTGCGCATACGGTGCGGCGGCCAACAACCTGCGCGCGCTCCCATGTCTGCTATCGCACGAGTAGATCAACCCCATCGGCTCGATTCTCGAGCATCTCGATTTTGGAGATTTACCCGCCATCAAACGATCGACGAGCTCCGGCTCGAAGCTGCGTTGGAAGATGACATCGTAGTCTTGCAACCAACGTTCGTCGATTTGCCCCGGGGCATCCTTGACGTCGAGCACCACGCGGCGGACTCCGCCTTCCCCCGTCACCGTCATCGCCAGCGCGTACATCCCACGTCGATACTCGCTCAACCCAGGCCGCACGCGCAGCTCGATCTCTCCACTCGCCGCCAGCTCGAACAAGCCGGCCAGCGAATGCGCCGAGAACCACGTATCGAACGGCGTTTCGACCTCGACCCGCATGGCACCCCTACCCTCTTGCCTGCTCAATCGTAGGGGTTGTCCTTCTCGGGCTCGGGCTTCTTGGGCGCCGCGCCATAAGGATTGTCTTTCGTCTCGTCGACCTTCTTCGGGCCGTCCCACGGGTTGGGCTTCGTGTCGGGGACCTTCTCCGGGTCCTTCATGTCCACCCCAACTGGCTTCACGACCGCGGGCTTGTCGTCGGGCTTGCCGACGGTCGGGTTCGTTCCGACCCCGGGCGTCGTCCCCGTACCCGGGGGCTTGTCGTCGGGAGTGCCCACGACCACCGGCTTCACCTCGACGATCTTCTCGAGCGTCGCAACCACCGCACCGTCCTTGTCGAACTCGATGCTCCGGACGTAGTCGCGATATCCCTCGAACTTCAAGGTATAGCGCTCGGTCCCGGCCCCCTTGTTGCGCCGCAGCGACAGCGGCGTCTTGCCGACCACCCCGCCCTTCTCGTTCATGACCGTGGCGTCCTCGGGCACCGACACGATGGTGACGACCACGCTGTCCACCTCGAACTCCGGCACGAGCCCGATGGTCGACTCGTCGATGGCGGTGAACGCGTAGTACCCCTTGTCGAGCGGCGACAGGCTCGCGTACAGCACGCCCGCCGACCCCAGCACCAGGATGACCGCCGCCATCACCACGAGCGGCCACTTGCGCCGCCGCATCATCTGCATCTGGTGCAGCGTCTCTTGCCGCGTCATCGTGACGCCGCCACCCGCTCCACCGACATCCGTGTCGAGCGACGTCACCGACAACGTCTGGATCTCGATACCCGCGGCCTCTGCGTCCGCACGTGTCACGACGTTGCGGAACAGCGGCGGCACCTCTTCGCGCAGCTTCTCCATCTCGCGAATGACGGCTTCGGTGGACTGCGGCCGCTCATCCACACTCTTGGCGAGCATCTTGTGGACGTAACGCTCGACCTGCTCGGGGATGACCAGGTCCGGTCGAATCGCCTGGAACGCGGGCGGCACCTCCTGCAGGTGCTTGATGAGGATGCCGAGCGGGTTCTCGGCGTTGAACGGCACGCGCCCTGTCAGGAGCTCGTACAGGATGATGCCCATCGCGTAGATGTCGGAGCGCGCGTCGATCTCGGTGCCGCGCGACTGCTCGGGCGACATGTACTTCGGTGTGCCGAAGATCGACCCGGCCTTCGTCAGCGTCTTCTGCTGCCCGTCGCCTTCCGCCACCTTCGCGACGCCGAAGTCGAGCACCTTGGCGTAGTCCGAGTCCTCGCCGACGGCCTGCAGGAAGATGTTGTCGGGCTTCAGGTCGCGATGGACGATGCCCTTCGAATGCGCCTCGCGCAGCGATTTGGCGACCTGCTCCATGATGTGGAGCGAACGTTTCACCGCGAGCTGCTTCTCGTCAGTCAGCACCTTCTGGAGCGGCTTGCCTTCGAGCAGCTCCATGGCGATGTAGAGAAGCCCGTCCTCGGTCTCACCGAAGTCGAAGATCTGAATCGTATTCGGGTGTTTGAGCTTCGATACCGCGAGGGCCTCGAGGTGGAAGCGGCGCAGCACCGTCTCGTTCTCGGTCAGCTCACGCAGCAACACCTTGATGGCCACATCACGACCCATACCGAGCTGCTTGGCGCGATACACCGCCCCCATGCCGCCCGCGCCGATCTTCGACGTGATGACGAAGCGCCCATTGATGGTCGACCCGATGAGTGGATCGCCGCGCGCACCTTCCGACGCCCCGTCGTGAACCGACAGCTTCCGTTTGATGCGGTCTTCCAGGCTCTCTTCGTCGTCGTCGTCCGGATCGTGGTTGGTCGTCTGCTCGCTCGGGCGGCCTGCACCGCGGGTCACGTCCTCGTCGGCGAGCTGTCGCCTGGTATCACTGTCATTCGGGTCGGGACGCATAAGGAACCTCACGGACCATCGCCAAGGGACTTGGCGGGGCGAACTGTATCGAGCGGACACGCCTCGGTCAACGAACGCAGCGCGGCGCGCCCACCCACGCCCTACGCACGAGTCCAGGTTTCGATCCACCCGCCAGGCGCCGCCACAGCGCACATCGGATGCGCCCATGCCGGAAACGAGGGCGGCCTTCAGGAGCCGGCTGAATCCTGGGGCGGGCTCTGGCCCGAATGAGACTCCACCCCAGCGAAGCGGCCCGCATCGAGGACCGCCATCGCGTCACTGAGCTCGGGCTGCGCGGGAAAGCGCGCAAGCCCTTCATCGAGGACATGCCGCGCGAGCGCCACCTCGCCCGCCAGCAATAGCTCGCCCGCGAGCAGGCTCCACAGCTCGGGCCCGAAGCGCCCAGTGCCCGCTGCCAGAGTCAACGCCCCAGTCAGTTCGACCAGCCGCCCATCGTGCACCATGCCGCGCACGTATAGAGCCCACGCCCCGAGGTCGCCGTCCAGGAGCTTCTGCACGGGGATCTGCACCGTTTGCGAAGGTCCGATGCCAAAGCTCCTCAAGAGCTTCACCGCGACTGCCCGTTGCTCCGAATCCCGCGCCCCCAACGCGATCATCGCCGCCACCGGCGCGTCCCACCAGCCACGCGACGCGAGCCCGACCGCGAGCTCCGCTGCCCGCTCGTGATGCCCCTCGCGATAGATGATCATCAGGCGGACCCGGTCGGCCCACACGTCGGACCACCGCACGATACGTCCAAGCGCCGAAGCATGGCGGTCCGCCCGCACCAACGCCAGCACGTCGTCGAGCTCGCTCTGGGTGGGCGGGGCCTTGTCCGGGGTCATGGTAGCGATGCCGACCTCAGACGACGTTGGCGTCCTTCAACGCCTTGTTGCCGAAATCGTTCTCGAGGATATCGCGGCAGATGTCGTTGGGCGTGCCTTTGCCCATGGACTTCATCGCGTCGACCGCGTCGCCATTGACGTTCGAAAAGACCGAGCCGGCCTCGTTGCGGCCGAACGAGACCTCGTTGTCGCCGAGCTCGAGCCCGTCCATGAAGCCGTCGAAGAAGAAGCCGGTCGCGAAGATGGGCGCCCCGAGATCCTTGAGCTTCGTGCCCTTGACCTTCTCCAGAGCGCTCTTCGTGAGGCCGCTGATACGTGTGAAGTTGATGCCGACAGGGCGCTTGTTGTCTTTGATGCCGAAAGTGATCTCGATGACACCGTTGACACCGGCGTTATGGAAGAAGCGTTTCGGATCCGCGCCCATCCCTTTGTGATCGCCCAGATCAGTGCCGGGCACAGTGTCGCTCTTGCCGAGCTCGCCTTGAGCCTGCGCAACCATGTACTGCGCGAGAGCCTTCTGGTACTGGACCTGCTGCGCGACCGTCTGCTTGATGCCCTCGCCCGCGTCGAACTGCTTGACGGCCGTGATCTTGGCGTCGGCGACGGTCGGGTCGCTGCGGACGACACCCTTATCGGTGAGCTCGAGCGTATTGAGCTTCTTGAGTGCGCCTTCTTGCATCGGTACGAGCGCGGCTTCGATGCCCGCGAAGAAGCCGGCCTTCGAGTTGCCCGCTTCGGCGAGGGCCGCGCCGACGACCCCGCTGATGGCCTCTTTCATGGCGTCATCGATGCCGCTCTGCACGGCGTTCTCGATCGCCTTGGATGCGCCGGTGTAGAGCGCGCCGCCCGCCGCAGCCGACAAGCCCCCCGTCGCATACGCGAGGGCGCCCATGATGCAAGCCTTCAGGATCGCGTCGCCTGCGCTCGGCGGGTCGGCCTCGTTCAGGCGCCCGTGAACCTCGCGCGCGCCGATGCCCCGCAAGTTGAAGACGCTCAAGACCTCCGCTCGCGCATCGTTGTAAGCGGCCTCCAGCCGGTCGACGGCCGCGTCGCCGTCGGGGCTGCGCTGCACGGCAGTACCGCCGCCGCCACCCGCGCCGCCGCTGAGGAGGTCCTCGGCCGACTTGCCCTGCACCACCCGATCGGCCACCGTATCGGCGTGTTGTTCGTAGGAGTCTCCGCTTCGACCGACGCCGCCGCTGAGGCTCACGCCCTGCTTCTGCTGCACGATGTGAGCCGCCTCGTGGGCGGCCGTGTGCAGGTCAGGCGCGGACCCGAAGGCGACATCGTTGCCGGTGGCATAAGCGCTCGCCCCGATGGCAGCTGCGCTGTCGGCAGCGCGTGCGTCGGTGTGCGCGCGGATGCCGCTGACGTCATGTGACCCGAAGGAGCGCTGGATTGCGGAAAGGTGTGGCATCGCGCCGCCGCTACCGCTCGTGCCCTCTGCGGCGTGCGTGTGCACATCGCCCGCCTCGCCCTTGGCGCCGCGATCGGCTTGTACGTCCGGACGGGGTGCCAGCGCCCGCTCCTGCTCGGCGAAGCTCTACCGACGAAGCTGTGAGCGCGCTCCTTCGGTACTGCGCTGCACGTTGGGGGTCACGGAGGTGGCGGAATGGTCCTTCCGCTGGACAGGCGGACTGCTAGTTCGCTCGTTCATTGCACTCGACTCCTTTTGGACCGACACGCAAAACTCCGCTGTCACGCATTCACCGTCAATCTGCGGGCACAGGTTTTTCGGCATTCAGCCCAAGCTCGCGCAACGCCTCGTCCAATGCGGCTGTCGCGTCCGTACCTGGCCGAGCGGTTAACCGCGGACCGCGAACCGCGCCTATTTTGCCGTCACCGTCGACCCAGGCGAGGCTCGACCCGTCGGAGACCGGAGGTCCAACGACCCCGCGGTCGATTCGAATCGATTGCCGCACGACGCCGGCGCCGTCGAGTCCCAGGACCCAGCGCCCGACCACGAGGGCGTGGCCCTCGCCAAGGCGCGTGATGCCGGCGAGCTTCCAGCGAGGGTGCGCGTCCGCGAGCGGCTCTGCACGGCGCGCCTCGAGGTTGACCCGAATGGGACGACTCCCCTGCGCATCAGCGACAATCAGCGGCACAGCGGCGGGTAAGCGCCCGCGCCACGGCGATGCGTCGGACCCGAGGGCAACGACTCGAAGAAGCGCGGGCTCGTCGAGGTTGCCTTCACCGCCAAAACGCGACAATACGCCCACTTCCGGCGCCCACAGCACCACCTCCCAACGCGCATCCGCGGCGTGATCGACGAGAAAGACGAAAGTGCCGGCGACCGTGCGACCACAGGCAACGACGCTTCCAGCGAGGTCGGCCACGGGGACTTCATCCGACTCCTCGCGCTCGTGGAGGGTGACCAGACCGCGACGCCCGAGGCCTCGCGCTGAAGAGCCCTCGATGCACAGGTCGCCGCGTGTCGACACCGCCTGGCTGAGGCTGCCGTCCACGCGCAAGACCTGCGCGCGCGATGCGCCGACGACGACGAAACCGTCTCCGAGCACCGCCACCCGTTTGACTACGAGGCCTGGGTCGAGTGCAACGTCGGCCAAGCGGGCACCTGTCGCGCGGTCATAGAGCAGGGCGCGAACCCCCGCGGGCTCGTAGGCCAGGTCGAGGACCCGCGTCGGTCCCACGGCGAGCGGCAGGGGCGGCGCGTGCTCCACCGCCCCAGTCCATGGCGGGCCAAGCCAGCGCGGCAGCCCCGTGGAGCGCTCGAGCGCGGCGACGCGTGTGCCCTCGGCCGCGGCGATTCGCACGACGACAAGATCACCATCGAGGCCGAGCCCGCCGTCTCCATAGGGCAGGAGCTCGCCGGGCAGCTCGTGCGACCAGTCAGCTGCAGCGGCAGCGGATGCGGCTGGAGAGCTCGGGCGGGACTGGACGACGGTCAGTCCCTCGCGGCTCCCGACGCTCACGATCGCATCACCCGCAGGAAAAGCGCGCTGCGGGCGGGGTCGGCCTCCGCAACCGCCGGCAAGCGCGGTGACCAGGGCCAGCGAGAGGATCGGCATCGACGCGCTTGGTACGAACATGGTGAGAGACCATCACCCAATTTGCGGCCACAGTCACTTTGCCCGCATCTGCGAGCGCCCTCAGCACCCGGCAAACTTGATCTAACGGGGTCCACCCCCTAGGCTCTGGCCGTGTTCTCAAGGGTCCCCACCACACTCCGCTGCGCCTTCACCATCGCCACGATCGCCTTCATCGGCTGTGGCGACGCATCGACGTCGCCCGGCGAGGCCTGCAGCACGCCAAACGAGCCGGGCTGCGACCCGGTAATCCCCGTCCAGCTCGGTGACCTCGGCCGCCACACCTCGGCGGTCGCCTGGCCCGACGGGCGCCTCGCCATCGCGACCTGGGACAGCACCCACACCAACCTCGTCGTCGCGTTCCACGACGATGCACAATCGGCGGCCGACCTGCACGTCGTCGCCGGCCGTCCCAACAGCGCCTCGCCCGAGGTCGCTACCATCGACCCGGACGCCGGCCGCTATGCGAAGATCGCCGCCCAGGCCGACGGCCAGGTCCAGGTCGCCTGGTTCGACTCCGACCAGGGCGCCATCTTCTGGGCACGCGGCGGTCGGTCGGGTTTCTCTCCCGGTGAGCTCGTCGACGGCGCTGGCCCGGAGGTCCGCGGCACCCACCTCGCGTTGGCTCTGGATGCGGCCGAGCGCCCCCACCTGGCCTATCGCGACGAGACCCGCAAGACCCTGCGTTATGCGTCGCGCGACGATGAAGGCACCTGGAGCTCCATCGCGGTGGACACCTGCGCCGGCGAAGCCGCCTGCCCGCTGACCGGTCGCGAAGACGCTGGCCAATGGGCGCAGCTCGCCATCGTGACCGGCGCCGGCGGCGTCGCCCTGCCGCGCATCGCGTTCTACGACCGACTGCGCGGGGACCTGAAGCTCGCCGCCAAGGACGAAGACGGGGCCTGGCTCACCTCGACGCTCGACGGACGCGACCCATCGACCGACGCCGACACGGGCGACGTCGGGCGTTTCCTGAGCCTAGCCGTGACCCCCACACGCACCCTTGGCCTCGCCTACTTCGACGCGACCCGCGGGGTCTTGCGTTACCTGGGACCCGGCGAGAACCCACGCGTCGTCGATCCGGGCCTCGACCCCACCGCACCCACGCGCCGCCTCGTCGTCGGCCAATACCCGAGCCTCGGCTACGACGCGCTCGGCCGCGCCCACATCGTCTACACGGACGCCACCACTCCAGCGCTGCGCCACGTCCTCGTACGCACGGGCAACACGTCGGCGCCGCGCTGCCTCGACCTGCAACCCGGCGCCTGGCTCGCCCTCGCCCGCGTCGAGCAGACACAGGACTCGACCCCGCGCCTCATCGGGGCCTACGGCGCGTTCCAGGCGGACCCCAGCCGCACACGCCTGACACTCTTCGATCTGCGGCTCGAGGAGTCGGCACCGTGAGCCCGCCCTGCCAGGTTCACGTCCGACGAACACGCAGAGCATCACTTGCCACCCGCGTTTTCGCCGCCCTTGCTGTTGTGTTGTCCGCAGGTTGCGCCGAGCTGCCCTGGGGGTCCGGCGGCCTCGAGGTCGCCCCGGCCCAACGCTCCGCCTTCGTGCGTGTCCTCGCCCAGAGCGACCTCACGCTGGCCAGCGGCCGCCTCGACAACGAGCTCCTCGAGCGCGTCGGCACCTCGATGCGACTCGTCGAAGGCGCGGTCACCCCGGTGCCTGGTGTCGAGGTCTCGCTGGTCGGCGCCTCCATCGTGCTCGGCCCAGCGACCCTGTCGGCGAGCTATGAAGGCGACCGCCTCCTCGCCCGCCTCGAGCTGTCTGCACCACCCCAGCCGTTGTCCACCTCCATCTCCGACTGCAGCGCCACCTTCGCGCTCACACCCGGCGTCCTGGAGCTCGTGGTCGAGCTCACGAGCGACCGCCTCGGCCGCGTCCAGGGTATCGTCAAGCCCGGCGCCCGCTGGGTCGGCGACTCTCCGACGGTGGCGCTCGAAGGCTGCGTCTTCCCAGCGCAATCCACCTTCGACTTCGGCGCGCGCTTCGCCACGGCCGCGGCCCAGGCCCTCGCCGACCCGATCGCCGTCGCCCTGCCGAGCGCCCTTGGCCTCGACCTCGCCTTGGCGTGGTCAGGGGTCGTCGGACTCGACACGCTCGGCGCCGGCATCGTTCGCGCGAGCCTACGCGCCACGGCCGATGGTGTCCTCTCGTTCGAAGGCGACCTGGCCATGGTCCACTTCGACCTCGGCCTCGAGGTCGACCCGCACCCGTGCGCTGGTGGGCTTGCCCTCCCCGAGGCTCGCCCGGCCCTCGTCTCGCCGACACTCGCCGGCACTGCCGTGGCACTGGGGGCGCTGGAACGCGCGGTCCAGGCGACCTGGATCGCTGGCGCCGTATGCGGGGCCTCGGCCATCGCGCTCATCCCCGAGTCGCTGCGAAGCGTTCCCCTCTCCGACCTCGCGCAGGACTGGCCAGCCGTGGCCAACCTCGCCCGCTTGGACCCAGCGGCGACCGTGACGCTCGCGTTCTGGCCGGGCGACCTTCCCACCGTCGAGGCCGACCCGGACGATCCCGACATCCTGCGCGTCACCATCCACGACCTGCAGGTCGACGTCCTGGCCCAGGTCGAAGGCGCTCAGTGGCGCCTGGCGTCGGTCGATCTCGACCTCCTCGTCCGCGGCCAGATAGTCACGGATATCAATGGTTTCGTCCACTTCGACGCAATCGATGTCGACGCCACAAGCTTCTCGAGCACGACCGGCCTCGCTACCGCCCCCGAGCTGGCGAAGTCCGGCCCGCTCCTGACACCGATCATGCGCCTCCTCGTCGAGAGCCGCCCTCTGCTCCGCCTCCCGCGCAGCCTCGCCCCTTCGGTCACCACCGTTTGGCGCGTCGACGGCGACCACCTCACCCTCCCCAGCGCCAAGCCCAGCGCCCTCTGACGCCTCTTCTCCCCGGGAATCCCAAGCAGGCCCGCGCCTGTTCGCGGTTGGAGTCGCGACTTGACTGGACCGCCCTCTGTAGATACTGCCACCCTTCATCGTCGGGGTCGTTCGACCACCTCCCCGACATCGAGGCCCCGATGACCGAACCGCGAAATCCCAGCTCCCTCCTCGCCCGCGCAGCGCGCAGCGTCACACTCTGGGTGCTCCTCGCCGTCACCGCCGCATCCGCCTTCGCCACGACCGCGGCCGCGGCCGCCGACCCGCAGAGCCGCGTCGTCTACGCAGGCCGCATCGAAGACGCGCAGGGCCGCCCCATCGGCGGCATCTTCCCGCTCACGTTCTCGTTCTTCCGCGCCGAAAAAGGCGGGCGCGCCGCCTGGACCGAGTCACACTTCGTCGCGGTCGATAACGGTGTCTACGCCATCGAGCTCGGCCGCCTGAAGGCGCTCCCGAAGAACCTCGACCTCACCCGCGCCTGGCTCTCGGTCTCCGTGACGGGCGGCAAGGAGATCGTCCGCGACCGCTTCGCCGGTGACGTCGTCGAGACCCCGGCCAAGCCCGTCGCTCCGGCCTTCCCGCCCGCCAACCCCGCCGTCGGCGCGCCGCCGCAGCCCGCCAAGGGCACCTACGCCGACCTCGCCGGCTTCGCCTACGAGGCCGAGAAGGCCAAGTCCGCCGAGACCATCGGCGGGCTCACGGCGGCCGACCTGCGCAACCTCGCGAAGCAGGCCCAGACCGCCCCCGCCGCGACGGCCGCGAGCAAGACCAAGCTCGGCGCGACGAGTCGCCTCACCGAGACGGCTGGCGGCTCGGGTGGCAGCGAGTTCGTGCTGCAGTGCCCTCCCGGCCACGTCGCGACTGGCATCCGTGGTCGTGGGGCACTGATGATCGACGCGCTCACGGTCATCTGCAGCCCGATCGAGTAACGCTGGGCGGGCACCTTCGTCGCCCCCTCGGACCCCGGTAACCCTGCATCTTTGCGCGTGCACGGCATCGCGGTTATACGTCGGGGCCACCTTCAGTGGTCTGGAGTGTCGCTGATGCGCGGTTTGTCGATTCTCTTGCTCGCCCTCGCCCTGACGGCCTCCTTCACCATGCCCGCGCTCGCTGGTCCCGAGGAGGACCGAGCAGCCGCCGAGAAGCTCGTCCAGGACGGGCTGTCGCTGGCACGCACCAAGAAGTTTCGCGACGCTGTCAAGAAGTTCGAGGAAGCGTTCAAGCTCTATCCTCACCCCGAGATCCAACACAACCTGGCGCGTGCCCACGAAGAGCTCGGCGAGCTGACCCGCGCCTACGACTACTTCTCCGCGGCGCTCCAGAACGACTACGCCTTCGCGCCCGACGGCCGCCAGCGCCTCTCCCGCATCGACGCCGAGCTGCGCAAGACCCACGCCCGCCTCATCGTCCGGACCACACCCAGCCAGTCCCGCGTCGTCCTCACCTACCCGAGCGGCACCGAGGTCACCCACACCTCGAGCCCCTTCGCCACGTGGGCACCGACCGGCAAGACCCGCCTCATCGGGACGAACCCGAACTTCAAGACGACCGAGCTCAGCGTCGACCTCGTCGCCGGGGAAGACCGCGAGGTCTCGCTCGTCCTGCAACCCATCCCCCGCCAGGGCTTCATCCAGCTCAGCATCAACGTGGCCGGCGCCAGCGTGACGCTCGCCGGCACCCCCATCGGCAAGAGCCCGCTCGGCAGCGTGACCTACGACGCCGGGGTCTATGACCTGGAAGTCCGCCTCAAAGGATACAAGCCGCATCGCGAATCGGTCGCGGTGGCCGTCGACCAGGTCACCTCGCTCAACGTCGTCCTGGTCCCGGACAGCGAAGACGTGACACCTCCGGGAGAGGCCAGCTCCGGTTCATCGTGGCTGGGCTGGACTTTCGTCGGCACGGGCGTCGTCGCAGGGGGTGCCGCCGCCTACCTCCAGTTTGGCCAGGCCCTCCCCGCCGAAGACCAGGCCGAAGCGCTCGACCCCGGCCCGGACACCGACGCCCAGTACAACCGCCTCATCCGCAAGGCCGAAGACTTCCAGACCGCTGCCATCGTGACCGCCATCGTAGGCGGCGCGCTCATCGGCACGGGCATCGTGCTCCTCGTCACCGACTCCGGCGGCCAGCCCGAGCCCACGACCGGCCTTCTCTTCACGCCGACCTTCGCCATCTCGCCCGGCTCCGCCTTCGTCGGTGGTCAGCTCCGGTTCTGACTGGCCTCTCAGCGCGCGATTCGGAACTTGCCGCTACTGCGCTTGCGGTCGATGACACCATCCCAGGTGCCGCCGATGGCCTGGCCGGACCGCTCGAGCTTGCCGCTCATACGAATGAACTCGTCGCCTGCCGTGCCTCCGAGCGCCAGCACGCCCTTGTCCGAAATCGAGCCCTTGAGGCGCAGCGTCGACCGCCCAAATGCCGCAGCCGCGCCCGTGACCCTCGAACCCTGCACGGTGACCCGCAGCGTGCCACTCGCCGTGCCCGAAATCGTGCCGCTCCAGGTGCCTGCATAGCGCGGCGCTGGCTTGGGCTCGACCTTGACCTCGCCGACCACATCGGGCGCCTCGACCACTGCATCTGGCGCCGCGACCACATCCTTGGGTCCGGG
This sequence comes from uncultured Myxococcia bacterium, assembly GCA_942493285.1. Lineage (GTDB taxonomy): Bacteria > Myxococcota_A > UBA9042 > PHBI01 > PHBI01 > WYBB01. Next base: position 48,228 of record OW818691.1, on the reverse strand, counting down.
CTCGACCACATCGACGACTGCCACCACATCGGCGATCGGCCCCCCGACGTCGGCCTGTCCGCCCCCTGTATCCTGAGTATCCTGGACGGGCGGGACGTCGACGACCTGGGCTACCACCGTGTCGCCGACCGCGTCGGGCCCGTTTGCTGCGTTCGCCGCGTCGACCCCGACCCCACCCGGGACGAGGGCAGCGACCACACCCGCACACCGCGTGAGCCGCTCTTCCACCGCCGCCCCGAAACGTGAGTCGGCCGACAACACCGACATCTCCTTCGCGTAGACATCGAGCGCAATCCCATGCCCCCGGTACAACGCATCCATCGCGGCCACGGCCGCCTCGGGGTCGACGCCGCTGCGGCGTAGGCACTCCCCCGCCACCGCGAGCTCGAGCAGCTTGTCGCGCAGCGGGCCCTCGGCCGGCGTCGGCGCAGTTGCGTCCTCGGCCCGGATGATGGCGACGCCACCCACGTCGGAACCGTTGCCCGCCTCGCCCGAAGGGCCCTCTTTGCCACACCCACCGGCGAGCGCGACGAACGCGACGACGACCCACCGACCTGCGTGGCCTCGCTCTCGCCGCACCTCTCTTCCTTCGCGTCGCATCAGACCTCCCTGGCTTGGCGCTTCGGAACCCGACATCGCCGAGCTCTCGGGACGACGACGACCCGGAGGACCGGGGCGCCAACGCCATCGGCTATGGAAACCGAGGATGCCCGGCATTGCAAGCGCGCCGCCTTCATCCTTCGTATTCCAGAGCGCTTGCGCGCCACGCCGTTCCAACGAGCCGTGCTTGATGTTAGGCATGTCCCATGGCCTTTGCGTCGCCCCGCCTCGTCTCCGTCCCCGTGTTGCTCACCGTCTGGTTGGCGGCATGTTCGGACGACAATCGTCCGCCCGCCCTCGGACTGCTCGGCGATCGCGAGATCCAGATCGGGCAGTCCCTCGTCCTGCCGCTCATCGCCAGCGACCCCGACGGTGACCGCTTGACCTTCAAGGTCGATGGCCTCCCCGACACGGCGCAGGTCAGCCCCCGCACATCGAACGAAGCGGTGCTCGTGTGGAGCCCACTCATCACCGACACCCAGCCCGGCGGGCGCCGCTACGAGGTCGAGATCACCGTCGAGGACGGGCGCGGTGGTCGCGCCAGCCAGACGTTTGGCGTCATCGCCTACCCGGCTTTCGGGATCCCGAGCTTCGTCCTGCCAGCCGGCCTGGTGTTGAACCTCGCGACCCAGGACGCACTCGAGCTCGCAGTCGAAGTCAAAGACGACGACTCGCTCGATATCACCCTCGAGATGACCGAGTCCCCCGAAGGCGCCCGCTTCCAGACCGCGGAGCGAAAGCTCGGCTTCTTCTATTGGAAGCCCGACGACGACCAACGAAAGGTCGCCGTGCACCGCGCCATCTTCCGCGCCATCGACGACACCAACCCGCCTGTCCTCCATGTGCTCACCATCGTGTTGCTCAACGCCGAGCGCCAATCCGGCTGCGAAGGCACCCCGCCCACCGTCTCGCATGTGGCTCTCGCCGACCAGGTCGCTTCGGGCCCACTACGCTTCACGGCCACGGCCACCGACACCCAGAGCCAGGTCCAGGCGATGACGCTGTTCTGGAACCGCGGCACACCCGACGACCCGATGACAGCTGTCGCCATGTCACGCGTGGCGCAGGGCAGCACCGAGTGGGTCGCGGACGTGAACATCGGCGCCGTCCCGGATGGTGGCGCCCTCATCCACTACCACTTCATCGCCTCCGACAACGACGACCCGACCGGCATCGCGTGTGACCTCTCGGCGCGACTACCACGTGTCGGTGTCACGACCGCCGCGGTCTACTCGGCATCCAATCCGGACACCTGCGTCGACGACGGCGACGAGCCCGACGGCTCGACCGACCTGGCCCCACGCCTCAAAGCCGGCCTGTACCCCGGCCGCCGCCTGTGCGGTCCGGACACCGATCTCGTCTCGGTCGACGCCCCCGCGAACACCACACTCACGGCCACCGTCACCTTCGACGCGACGCATGGCTCACCGACCCTGCGCCTCGTCGATGGCTCAGACACGACGCTGACCACCGCGTCGATCAGCGAGGGTCGCCTCTCGCTCCGCTACGACGTGGCCGACGACACGCCGCTCTTCCTCGAGGTCGCCGCCAGCTCTGTCCGCATGAGCTACACGCTCGAGCTCGTCGTCGACGAGACACGCTGTGAGGACGACGCCGTCGAGCCCGACTCGACCCCTGACGACTCGCGTTCGATTCCAATCGGCCAGTCCGTGTCGCAGCGGGTCTGCAGCGGCGACTCCGACTACTTCGCGCTCGCCTTGTCACCGGGCCAAGCCGTGCGTGTAGCCCTGGCCTTCGACCATCGCTATGGCGACATCGACCTCGAGCTCTACGGCGCCGATGGCACCACGGTGCTCGCCCGCTCGGCGTCCGAACGCAGCCTCGAAGAGATCGTCTACCGCCCCACCGACGCGGGCATCGCCTTCGCGCGGGTCTATGGCGTCGCGGGTGCAAGCAACGACTACACCTTCAGCTACGAGGTCAGCACCAGCTCGACCTGCCCACCCGACGGGCTCGGTCAGAACGGCACACCAGGCGAAGCGGCCATCCTCTTCCAGGGTGTCTACGAGGGCTTCAACGCCTGCCCCGATGCACCCGATTGGTTCGCCGTCGACCTCAACGACGAGGAGACACTCGAGGTCCTCCTGCTCACCGACGAGGGCACCGCCACCATCGAGCTCTATCGCGACCCGGACGGCTCACCCATCGCGGTGGGCACCCCGGACATCGACGGCTTCTCCGAGGTCGCGGTCGACGGCATCGGCTCGCCCGAACGCCTCTATTTTCGAGTGAGCGCGACCGACACGCCACCCAATCCGGGAGGCGTGCCGACGGTCACCTACTCGCTTCTGCAAGAGGTCTCCGACCCGCCGGGTGCCTGTCGCCCCGACCGTGCCGAGCCCAACGACATCGGCTCACCGGTCGACCTCGAGGCGGGCGTCCACACCTGGCTACGCCATTGCGGCAACGGCGACACCGATGTCTACCGGCTGACCGTCCCCGCCTTCACGACGCTCGTCGTCATCACGAGCCACCTCGCCAACATCGGCTTCTCCGACCTGGAGCTGCGCGACCCATCCGGCGGGCTCGTGGCAGACGAGGTCGGCCTCGACGAGGGCGCCTACCTCGAAATGCTGCTCGAAGCTCCAGGCGAGTACACCCTCTATCTGAAGCCCTTCGAGGTCGGGACCACGCTGGCCTACGACCTCGCCATCTTCTTCGATTGAGGAAGACCGGTAGGGGCAAGGCTTGCCTTGCCCTCACGACGCCCGTCGCCGCCTGTAGGGGCAAGGCTTGCCTTGCCCTCGGGACGAACGCTCAATACTCCGGGTAGCCGACACAGGTGTCGAACTCGCGTGCGCAGACCTCGAGGGCCGCGTCCGGGTCCGCCGAGGCTTCAGCCGGACCGGCACACACGATGAGTGCATCGAGGCACACCATCCCTGGGTCGTCCGCCGAATAACCCTCGTCGAGCAGGCAGCTTCGATAGACGCCCATACACTCGACGTTCGACCCACCGGCCTCGTAGCAGTCCATGGTCGGCTCTTCGCAGAGAGCGTACTCGTATTCCTCTTCACCCTCGGGCGGCTCGTTGCCATCGGGCTCATGGGGCTCCGGCTCGTACGGGTAGGCCGCGTCGACACAACCCTCGAACGAGCCCCAGCAGGCTTCGTCATCATCGCCCGCGAGGCACTCGACCACCTGGTCGATACACACGACATACGGTTCGTCAGCCGGCACGCCGGCCGCCACGATGCAGTCGCGATAGGTCGCGGAGCAGGTAGCCTCGTCGACGCCCTCCTCACCCACACGCTCGAAGCACCATCCAGCCTGCTCCTCGCAAGCGAGCAACGCCGCCTCACCCGGGTCGGTTGGCGGGTCACGAGGGTCGGTGGGCTCGGTCGGTTCCGTAGGCTCGGTCGGGACCACCTCGGCGAGACACGAATCGTAGGCATAGAAACAGGTGTCGAGCGCGCCCTCATCGTCACCCGCCGCAGACCAGCAGCTCGACAAATCGCCCAGGCACACGAGGTAGGGATGGTCGGCCGGCAGGCCGCCCGCAACGACGCAGGTCACGTAGTCGCTGATGCAGACAACCGGGTCCGTCCCCTCTTCGAAGCAGAGGTTGCCCGTGTCCGCGCACGCGACGAGCGCAGCCTCGTCCATCATCGCGCCGGCCTCGGCCTCGAGCGAACCCATGGCCCGCGAGAAATCCGAGCCGCGCTCATCCGCTGGAGAAGCCGGCTCGGGCGATTCCGGTGCCGGTTCGTCACTTGGCGAGGGCGTCTCCTGCTCGACCGCCGGCCGCACGAGCCCACCGTCATCGAGACAGCCGACGACCACGAGCGGGGTAATCCCCAACACACCGGACCGAACCCACGAGAGGACACCGACGAGCGAACGATGCATCCACGACCTCCATGCGACGACGAGTCTTCACATATCGGCAACCCATCACCGACACAAACGAAACGCGGTTCGCAAACGCGGTCCGAGCCCGGTCGGGCCGGCCTCAGAGCCCTCCGGTCACCGTCCTCATGATGGTCCCACGCTCGCCGACGGCGACCACCGTGCCGGGTGCCGTCTCACGCAGATCGAACAGGTCACGCTCACGTGTCGCAGGCGGCAGCTGCACCCACCCACGCGCCCCGAGGTCGCGCCCGAAGAGCCCCTGCGTTCCGGCCGCGAAGGCCTTGCCACCCACCCGTGGGATGACCCCGTAGAAGCAGTCGCCGGCATAGTCGATCCCCGCGGACAGGGCCGTGCTCCAGCCAACCCCATTGCCCTGCGGCACGAGCTCGAAGATGGCCGCCGACACACCACCGCCCCCGGTCGAGAGCCCGGCCTTCTCCTGGCAATAATTCGACCCCGAGTTGCCCACATAGAACCCGCTCGAGGCGCCCGACATCGCGAGCCCGCGGCCCGTCGAGTAGTTCTGATAGGACGTCCACGTGTCGCCGCCATCGATGCTGTAGAGCACCCCCGTGTACTGGTTGCCGACGTAGCGGTTGTCGACCACCAGGAAGCCGTTGTTGGCGTCGGTGAAGGTCACTGCATTCGTCCCTGAGACCCCGAGCTTGGCGCTCCACGTGGCGCCGCCATCGACCGTCTTGCGCATCGTCTCGCTGTCGCCGCCCGCCCAGCATCGGCTCGCGTCCGTGCAGCTGATGCCGCGCATGTTTTGCGTCTCCCCGCTCGTCTGCAGGGCAAAGCTCGCCCCGCCGTCGACCGACTTCAGGATGCCGCCGCCCGACCCGACCGCAAAGACCGTGCTCGCGGACGCGAAGACGACATCGTACATCGTCCGACCGCTCGCCCCGCCGATCGCCGCCCAGGTGACCCCATCGGTCGACCTCAAGAGTGTCTGGTCGCCGACCGCAACCGACGTCCCGCCACTCCCCGCGATGCCGCGCAGGTCCGCGCCCGTCACCCGGCTCGTGATGGCGCCCTCGTTGTCGACGAGCCGACCGAAGGCCCCGCCCTCACCCGCAACGAGCGCCCCAGTTCCAAACGCCCAGAGCCCGAACCAGTGGCCCGTGTGGACCGTACCGAGCCCGAGGTCCTTGGTCGTCGCCGACCACGTGCCGCCGCTCTCGCTCACGACCGTGCGACTCGCCCCGACGGCGAGCCCGGTCCCGTTCGACAAGATGACCACTCGCGCCAGGCTCTGGCTCGTGTTGGAGACCTTGTTCGACCACACCATCTGCGCCGGGTTGTACTCGAGCAGCGTCCCCTGGTCGCCGACCGCGAGGCACCGCTGGGCGTTGCACACCACATCGCGCAGCGTGCGAATGGTCGGCCCATCGACCGAGCTCCAGCTCGACCCACCATCGTAGGTGACGAGCAGCTTGCCGGCCACACCACCCGCCCACGCCTGGTTGGCCGACACGGCCCACACCGCGAACAGGTCGCCGCTCGTCGTCGAGTCCTGCTCGACCCAGGTCTCACCGCCGTCGATGCTGTTCAAGATGAGCCCGCCCGCGCCCACGGCCCAGCCACTTGCACCCGCAAACCGCACCTTGGAGATCGCCGCGTTGCTGACCATGACCGGTTCGAAGGTCTGCCCGGCGTCGTTGCTGCGATGAATCGTCGAGCCAGCCACCGCGACGAAGGTCCCCCCATCGACGGCCGCCACATCGACGAAGTCCTCGCCCGTGCCACCATTGCCCCGTGTCCACACGACGCCGTTGCCGGCCAGCACCGTGCCGACATTGCCGACCGCGACGCAACGTCCACCAAAACACGTGACGCCGCGCAGCGAGTTGCCGGTCGGTGTCGGCGAGACCCACGCCCACGGATACGGCTTGCTCTTCCACTCGGGGCCACGCGCGGACTCGCAGGTCCCATCGAGCGCGGTCACGACCACGAAGACCTCGTCATCGGGCGGCAGGCCACGCAGCGCGAAGGCCCCGGCGCCACCCGCCATCCGGACAGGCGAGTCGCCGCTCGAGCTCGCGCCCCCGACGTAGGGGCCGCCCGCCGCGCTCCCATAATAGACCTGATAGGCGTCGGCGTGGGTCACGCCATCCACGCGCACCGACACAAGCCCATGTCCTCCCACCACATCGTAGGCGGGCACAGGCAATACGGTTCTCGCGCTTGCTGGCGACGATGCGGCGCTGACATTGCTCGCCTGGTCGATGGCCCGGACTTCGAAGGTCCAATCGACACAATTGGCCAGCGCCGACACCACCGTCGCGGTCGACGTTGTCTCGAAATTCGAGACAACTCCGTTTGAATAGCTGACCCGATATCGGACCGCATCTGCGACCGGATTCCAGGTGAGTGAGACCTGCCGATTGCCACCGACCGCGACGAGCCCCGTCGGCGCCAAGGGTGCAATCGAATCGACGGTCCAGCTCGCCGTCGCGGGCGTCGGGTCGGCGTTTCCAACCGTGTCGACCGCCGCGACCGAGAAGGTGTGGCCGCCCTGCGCGAGCCCAGAAACCGTGAACGGCGAGGTGCAGGTGACCTCAGCCCCCGTGTCGACACGGCAGCGATAGCCGGCCACATCGGGCGCATTCGAAGTGAACGAGAAGGTCGCCGTCGTCTGGTTGTGCAGGTTGGGCGGGCGCGCCGTGATGGTCGTGTCCGGCGGGTTCGCGTCGATGACGAAGGTGTGCACGACCGGCGAGGCGTCGCGGTTGCCGGCCGGGTCGACGGCCCTGACCCGGATGGTCCAGGACCCCGAGCCGAGCGTCAGCGTGAGCGGCGTCGTGCAGCCCGACCAGGAGCCGTTGAGCTCACACTCGAAGGTCGCCAGGGCGTCATTCGACCCGAAGGCGAAGGTCACCTGGGTCTCGTTCGAGTTGGCCTGCGGCAAGGCACCGACAAAGAACGTGTCGGGCGCGACCGTGTCGCTCGTCCACACATACGTCGCGGGCGTCGGGTCGGCGTTTCCAGCGCGATCGACCGCCGCGACCTCGACCATATGCGCCCCGTCGGCGAGCCCGCTCACGACCCAGCTCGTGCCTGCGGTCGGGCAGGCGACGACGGCACTGTCGACCCGACAGACAAACGTGCCCTGCTCGTCACTTCCGAGCGTGAACTCGGCACGCGCGACGGCCGACGGATTGCTGAGCCCCACGGGGCTCAACGTCGTCTCTGGCGGGTCGGTGTCGATACGCCATGAATAGCTCGCCGCGACCGGCTCACGGTTGCCCGCCGCGTCCGTCGCGAGGATGTAGATCGTGTGGGCCCCGTCGCCGAAAGGACCCGCCGTCCATGGCGAAATGCAGCTGACGAAAGGCTGCGAGTCGATGCGACACACCGTCGTGCTGAGCGGCTCGTTCACCGTGAAGGTGAAGGTCGGGGTCGGGTCGTTCGAGGGGTCGCCCGGCATACCCACGATGGTCGTCTGCGGCGGCGTCGTGTCGATGACCCACTCGAATCGCGCGGGCGAGGGATCGGTAACACCCTCGCGGTTCACGGCCGCGACCTCGAAGGTCCACGCACCATTGGCGAGCCCACCAAACGTCGCAGGCGAGGTGCAGCTCGACCAGACCCCGCTCTGCGCCGCCCCGGTGAGCCTGCACGTGAACGTCGCGCCTTCCACGTTGGCGATGAACCAGAAGGTGGCGGCCGTCGCGGTCGACGGGTCGGACGGCCCGGACGTGATGTAGGTCTCGATGGGCCCGACGATATGGGTGTAAGAAAGGCCCTGCGGCGTGCAGCCCGACCTGTTGCCGGCCGCGTCCGTCGCGGTCGCATAGAAGACCGTGGTCGTCCCTGGCTCGACCGTGACCGAGGCCAGGAACACGCCCTGCCCACCGGTCTCGGTCTCGGCCGCGATCGCCCCGATGCAGCCCGCCTGCGCATAGAGCCTGACCGTCGAACGCGCCTCGGCGAGCCCCGTCACGATCGGGCTCAGAATGGTCTGCGACGGCGAGCTCGGCGTGGTGCCAACGAAGCTCGGCATCGCAGGTGCCAGGCTGTCCTCGACAAACGTCACCGACGTGTTCGAACAGGCCGAGCTCTGACCCGCCCCATTAAACGCGCGCCCCCAGAAGGTGGTGCTCGTATTGACCGGCACGATCGCAGCGATGCTGAAGCGGCCATCGGCGGTCGCCTCACGCCCACGTTCGTTCGTGCAGTTGGCATCGTCGTACAACGCCACCGCCGTGCCGACCTCACTCGAACCGAAGACGGCGAGGTTCACGCCATTGGCCGGTGAGCCCGGCTCGGTGCCGAGCATGACCGGCATCGCGACCACGTCACATGCGTCGCCGAGCCCATCACCATCACCGTCGAGCTGCTCACTGTCAGCGACGGTCGGGCACACGTCGACGAGGTCCGCGACCTCATCGCCGTCGTCATCCGGATCAACACAGTCCGCGACCTGGTCTTGATCGAGGTCGGGGAACCCCTCGTCGACCTGCCCCGAGCAGTCGTTGTCGGCGCCATCGCAGACCTCGGCTTCGGGCACAGCCGCATCACACGCGCTGAGTCCGCTGCTCTCACAGACCCGCCGCCCCTCACACGCCCCACGACGACACGCCGTGTCCGCGGCCTCGACGACCGCGCGCCCCGTGCACCCACACTCGCCGCTCACCGGGCGGCACTGCATCGTGCGCTCGTCGGAGCCGACGGTCTCGACCTCGGCGCACTCATAGCCCGACGGGCAATCGCCAGCCCCCACACACGCGTTGCCGCAGAACGCCCCACCCTCGTCGCCCGTGTCGATGCAGCGGTCGCCCGGCTCCGAAAACCCGGGATAGTTGCAGTCGCTCGTCGCCCTGCAGGGCCGACAGAGGTTCAGCGTGCGCTCCACACAGATGAAGGTCGGGTCGCTGCCACCGATCGCGATGGCTTTGCACTGTGATCCATCCGGACATGTCTCGACGCAGGTGCGGCTACACACGCTCTCGCCCGACGAGCTCGGCACACATACACCCGAGTTGCAGTCGCCGTTCTGGGTACACGGACACGCGAGCCCACCGGCCTCGTCACAGCCTTGAGCGTCGCCGACCTCGGCCCCATCGCGCTCGTCCACCCCGTCCACCCCGTCCACCCCGACCTCGGGCAGAGCCGTGTCGAGGGTCACCTCGCCCACCGAGAGGTCGCTCTCGCTGTCGCCGGTGAGGCCCTCACGCGAGTCACCTTCGCAGCCGGCAAACGCCAGACACACAACACCGATGATGGTCCCGACATGAACCGATGCCCGCATGAACTCGCCTCCCGCACGTGACGTCCGTCGGCAGCATCGCCCACCCCAACCCCCTCCGCAAGGCCCCGGCCCGACACCTGTCCGAACTGCCCCCTCACCCGACCTCATCCGATGGCATCGAGCCAACCGCCGCGCTATGGTCGCGCCGTGCGCCCCCGACCCACCACCCTCGCCCGCCTCGCGGCCCTCATCGCATCCGCCATGCAGGCCTGCGCCGACGACATCACCTGGGTCGACCCCGACGTCACGCTCACCGCCGAGCGCGACGGCTCCCACGGCCCGCGTCTACTCGTCCTCGGCTTCGGCGAAGGCTCGGCCTTCACTCCACTCACTACGTCTCCGACCACGGCCATCCCGGTCGTCGATGGACTCCAGGGTGGCACCTGGACGATGCCAACGCTCCGCATCGAGACCCTCGCCCCGTCGCTCGCGACCGAATGCACACTGACGACCACAAGCGGCGAGACCCTCGGCCAGGCCCGAGTGCAAATCCCCACCCGCCCTGCCATCGGCATCGGCACCCACTCCGGCCCCGGCTGGGTCGAGGTCCCGCGCCTCCCTATCCCAGTCACCCACGCCCCACCCAACACGACCGCCCCTATCGACGACCTCGAGGGCATCCCCGCCACACTCACCTGCACCGTCACCGCCGCCGGCGAGACCGCCTCCGCCACCGCGACGCACCCCCTCGACGTGCCGCCGAACACGCCATGAAGCACGCTCTCGCCCTCGCAAGCGCCCACCCCCACGCGAGCGCCCTCGCCCTCGCAAGCGCCCACCCCCACGCGAGCGCCCTCGCCCTCGCAAGCGCCCACGCCCTCGCAAGCGCCCGCGCCCACGCAAGCGCCCGCGCCCACGCAAGCGCCCACCCCCGCGCCCACGCCCGCGCAAACGCCCGATCGAGCGCCCACATCCGGGCGAGCGTAAGCGCCCTCACCCTCGCCCTGACCCTCGCCCTCGCCGCCTGCGACGCCTCCCCGACAACCCGTGTCCTCCACCGCGACAACTGCCTCACCTGCCACACCCCGCTGCCCTCGCCTCTCGCCGACGAGCCCCCCGCCGCGACGACCCGCACCGGCCTCGAAGACGCCCACCCCTGGTCCCCACTCACCTGCACCGACTGCCACGGCGGCACCCCACGCCTCTGCGACGGCGTCCTCTCCGGCCCCGCCGACGACCCGACCTGCTCTGGCACCTGGGTCTACGATCAGGCCCTCGCGCACACCCCCCAAGGCGACGACCCCGCCGACCTCACCCCACTCGTCGCCGGCGACCTCGACCAGGTCGCCCCCGCCTGGCTCCGTTTCAAGAACCCCGCCGACCTGCGTGTCACAAACCAGACCTGCGGCCGCTGCCACCTCGACCAGACCGCCGCCGTCCGCCGCTCGGGCCACGCGCTGCAGACCGGCACCCTAGCCATCGCCCGCCTCCGCGCCGGCCTCCAACCCGACATCACCCCACGCTTCGCCGCCGCCGCCGTCACCGACCCACGCCCGACCCCGGACCTCTGCACGGCCCCCGCCGTCACCCGCTTCGCCCCGCTCCTCATCGACGTCGCCTCGACCGACCCACGCACCCGCCCATCGCCCGAGAACACCCAGGACCAGCTGCTGGCAACCCAATGTATGGGCTGCCATATCCAGGACAAAGGCCCGCTCCAGATCGGCGACTCCGCCCGCCACACCGGAACCCACCGCGGCTCCGGCTGCACCTCCTGCCACATGGAATACGCCGAGGACGGCCGCTCTGCCTCGAACGACCCCTTCGTCTCCCACGACACCCCCGGCCACCCCCAAACCCACCAGCTCACGGCCCACCCCTCGACCGCCACCTGCGTCGCCTGCCACCACAACGGCGCCCGCATCGGCCTGTCCTTCCAAGGCCTGCGCGAGGTCTCACCCGGCCAGGCACCACCCCGCGCCGTCGCCTTCGAACGTGAGCTCTACGGCCTCCCACCCGGCTCCCTCATCCGCGACGAAGACGGCGACAACGGTTTTGACGAGACCCCACCCGACGTCCACTTCGAAGCCGGCATGGACTGCATCGACTGCCACCGCGGCTGGGAGGTCCACGGCGACGGCCACATCGGCGCCGACCGCACCTGCGCGGCACCCCAGACGATCACCCGCTGCGAGGACTGCCACGGCGACGCCGAGTTCGAAGCCAACCCCGCCCTGAACCGCCACGCCCTGTCCCGCCGCCCCGACGGCACGATCATCCTCACGACACGACGCACCTCCAAGGAGCTCGTCGTCCCGCAGGTGAAGCGCTCGCTCGACCCGACGAGCCCCACCTACTCCCCGGCCGCCGCCGCCATGAAGACCCCTTCCACCCACGGCGTCGCCCACTCCGACTCCATCGCCTGCCAGACCTGCCACTCCGCCTGGATCCCGTCCTGCTACGGCTGCCACGTCGAACACGACCTCGCCGGCACCACCCGCTACCTCACGACCGGCGCCATCGTGCCCGGCTCATCACAGTCCACCATGCTCGCCTCGACCCACGGCGACCTCACCCTGCTCTGGAACACCCGCGGCCAGCTCGCCCCATCGATGCCATCCGAACGCATCTTCTTCACACTTTACGCGGGCGACAACCCCGACCCCCTCTTCTATATGGCGCCCCGCTCCCGGCCCGACGCCGCCTCCCCGTCGGGCCGCACCCCGTCATTTGGCCAACGGCCGATCGACCCGCATACCACCCGCCGCATCTCCCCATTCGCCGCCTGCACCACCTGCCACACCTCACGCACCACCGACGCCGCCGGCCTCCCCGTCAACCAGCAGCGCCTCGACCTGACCCATGGCTTTGGCACCGACCGCTTCGTCATCGACGCGTGCGACATCACCCAACCGTCCCAGTCGCCCCCACCCGGCGAATCAACCAACGCCCTGCCCTGCGCCCCGTCGCCCACAACAACAACGACCCCGGTCCGCCTCGACGCCACCCTCCACCCGGACGGCACCCCGGCGGTCTTCATCGGTCACGGCGACTCCCGCCCGCTCTCACTCGACGAAATCGACCGCATGCGGGACGTCCTGGTCGACTGATCACGCCGTCCATTCAACCTGCATCGACCTGCACCCGGACGTTGCGAACCAACCCCGCCTGCGCTATCCGGCGTGACCGCGTGGGGTCTGCAAGAGCCGCCTCGAGCGGCCCTCCAAGCAAACCGACCCCCGAGGACACTTCGATGCGTATCTGGATCTCCGGCTTCATGATCGCCCTGCTCGCCACCACCGCCGCCTGCAAGAGCGAGCCGACCCCCGCTGCCGAGGTCGTCCCGACCGAAGCCAAGCCCGCGGACCCCGCCGACGCCGCCGCCCCCGCACCCGCTCCCGACGCAGCTCCGGCCCCGACCGCCGCTGACGCCGCCGCCGCCGCCCCCGCTCCCGACGCCGCGACGACCGTCGCGGTCCCGGCCGAAGCCGAGGCCACCATCGAAGCTGGCGTCAAGGCCTTCGAAGCCATGAGCGCGATGCTCGGCGCCGGCAAGGAAGACTGCAACAAGCTCGGTGAAGACCTGAAGGGTTTCATGGAGAAGAATGGCGAGGCGTTGACCGCCTTCCGCAAGACCATGGAAGGCATGGACCCCGCCGTCGGCGAGACCATCCGCGTCAAGTACGAGAAGCGTATGGAGGCCGCGATGGGTGGCTTCATGGAAGGCGGCATGGCCTGCCGTGACCACGCTGGCGTCAAGGCCGCCATGACCGCGCTGACCGGGGAGCAGGCCCCGCCCGAGATGCCCGACCTGAAGGACATCAAGATCGAGACGCCGGTCATCCAGAAGCTTTCGGACATCGTCACCGCCGCGGGCACCGACTGCGCCAAGCTCGACGTCGCGCTGAAGCCCTTCGTCGCCAGCGACGCCGCCGATCTCAAGGCCTTCATCACCAAGATGCAGGCCGCCGAGAACCCCTCGATGAGCGGCGACACGATGGCGCTCGTGAAGCTCATGCCGACGCTTCAGGGCTGCGAGTCGACCGAATCCGTCAAGGCCATCAAGGCCATCTTCATGGCTCAGCCCGAGTAGCCACCAGGTGTCGGGTGTGACTCCTTCCGCACACCCGCGCATGGAGCGGTCGCGTAAGGTTCGGCCCGCTCAGGAACCCAGGAATGGCGGAATCGAGGAAGGATGAGGTCTCATGCCTTCCAATATTCCTGGGTTCCTCAGACTCTCACCCGAGAGTGCCTCCACGACTGGGGGCGGATGGGTGGACATGGCCGCCCCCGCACCAAATGTCTGCAAGGTTGCCTAGGGACCTCTGAAGTCGCACCATCGCGCTGGAGGTCCCCATGCTCACCGCCCGAGAAGTCGCCCGCCTCGGTCTCACGATCGTCCGCGGGCTCCGCGACTCCACCCGCACGGATGAGCTCCTCGTCGCCGAAGAGCTCGTCTGCCGCGAACGTTTCATCGCCCTGAAGAAGGCCCTCGCGGCCGAGATCGCCGGCTCCCCCGAAGCCCAGACGCTCTTGGCCGAACGCCCCCGCCTCGCCAAAGCCGACGTCGACTTCGACGCCTTGCGCCTGCTCCCCGCCGACTCACTCGGCGGCGCCTACGCGCGCCACCTCGACCGCTTCAGCCTCGACCCCGATCTCCTCGCCGACCGCTTCGGCCATTGGAGCGGCGCACGCCACACCGACCCCGAGGTCGCCTACCTGCATGAGCGTTACCGCCAGACCCACGACCTCTGGCACGCGCTCACCGGCCTTGGCACCGCCGGCCACGAAGAGGTCCTCATCCACTGCTTCACCTGGGCCCAGCTGCGCCTGCCGTACTCGGCCCTCATCGTCAGCTTCGGCACGCTCAAACACGTGCTCCTCGAGGGCCGCTGGCACACCCTTCGCCACGAGCTCGCAGACGCCTACCGCGCCGGCCTCGAGGCCTCGCCGCTATTGCTCGTCCACTGGGAGCGCAAGTGGCACGAGCCGCTCGACCGGATCCGTCGCGACTACCGGATCCGGGTCCTCTCGCGCCCCGCTGTAACGGCCTGATCGTCCCCGCTCCAACCGACACAATGACCCCCTGACCTCTGCGCACCCGCGCTCGTTCCAAGGCCGCCCCGCTTCACCGCTTCCGCCACGGGCCTCTCCTCTGGCGTTCGCCCGCATCCTGTCGTAAACATTCGACTCCCACGGTCGTTGGAGCCCCGTCATGCTCAACCGCTACCTAGCCCCCTGGTTCATCGTCCTTCCACTTGCCCTTGGCAGCGCCTGCGGCCGCAAACCGTCGGCCGACGACGAAGCCGGCCTCGGCGCCAACGTGGGCGGCTCGCAGCCCCACCTCGAGCTCTGGTCGCGGCTCGCAACCTACGGCTCGAGCCACCTGCGCACCTGGAAGGACGCCCTGTCCGCCCCCGACCCGGCCCCCCGCGACATCCTCGACGCCTTCAACGAGCTTGGCTACATGGTGACCGGCCCCGCCGGCTTCTGGCGCAAGACCGTGCCGGAACAGTGGTTCGGCTGCCAGAGCACCCCCGACTCGGTCGCCTGTACGACCCTGGCGTCGACCTCCGAGACCGAGCTCAAGCGCTGGGACGAGTTCCAGAAAGAGGTCAGCGAGGTCCCCGACGGCAAGGAGCTCGCCTTCCTGCGCAAGCACCACAAACGTATGATGGAATACCTCGACACCTGGGTGCCCCGCACGCCCAGCATGTCCGACATGCAGGCCACCGGCTTCTACAAGACGAAGCTCGAGAAGGTCATGGGCGCCACGGCGACCGCCAACGATCTGTAGCTCGCGGTCTGGTTGTGGCTCGCGGTCAGGCGCTCTCGAAGTACGGCGGCCAGACGCGGTTCACCACGCCAGGTTCACGGCATCAGCTCCGCAGGACCATCGTCGGCCGCCTCATCCCGAAGGCCTGGTCGGCTCGCTCACCGAGCGACTTCCTGAGCACGAAGCCAGCCCCCACGCCCAGCGCCAACCCACCCAGATGCGCCCCATGGTCCGCGCCCGCGCCCCCGCTCGTCGCCGCGATGATCATGTTCGAAGCCAGGATGAGCCCGCCCGCCAAGGTGCCCCCGGTGTAGTGGATCGGGATGCGCCCATAGCGCGACGAGAACCACATCCCGAGAAACAACGACAGCCCCGCAAGCCCCGCCAGCGCACCGCTCGCGCCCACGGTCCAGAACGCGATGTCGGTCGCCGACCTTACAATCACGCTGACGATCCCGGCACCCACCGCGAAGCCGACGAACACCAACAGGAAGCGTAAGTGGCCGAGCACCCGCTCGAGCACGTGCGCCACCAGCCCGAGCGCGATCGTATTGAGGGCCAGGTGCGCCGCATCCAGGTGCAGCCACGGGTAAGTCAACAACGTCCAAGGGCGCTCGAAGTTCGGATAGAGCGCCAGCGCCCGCCGCAGCTCCTTCGAGCCCTCCTCGTCCATCAGCGCCATCGCTGTGAACGTCACGAGGAAGATCCCGCCGATCACATAGAGGACCCACGGGTTCTGCGCCCTGAACATCGCCCGGAACACCCGCGCCAACCCTCGTTCGCTCGATACGTCGTGTTGCAGCCCCCGCAGCGCGACCACCTCGCCGAGCACATCCACCCGGTCGAGCTCGGCGTTGCCCTGCCCACCCATGCTCATCAGCACGATGAGCCGCTTACGTGAACGCTCCATCAGCGACACGAAGTGCCGACGCAGCTCGAGCAGCGTCGCCTCGCCAAGCTCCAGGTCGGCCAACCTCTCTCGCGCCGCGCTCCGCAACACTTCGGGAATACGTTGATTCTCGACCGCCGCCAAGAGCGCCACGGGCGAAGCCAGCACCTCGATGAAGGCCGCCACGTCCCTTTCACGCACCGACTCGACGTCTGCGCCCCACCGCGCGCGCGCCCAATAGGGCAGGAGGTCCCACAACACGAAAGCCGCCACAGGGCCATCGATCCGCACAAGAAGCCCCGTCTGGCCGACCCGTGTCGGAGACCTCAAGCGCTCGGTTGCGTCGTCCAATGGAGTACCTCTCGAGACATCAGCGTCTGCGGCGTCACCGCCCCGGCTCATCGCCGACGGTCACGACCTGCACTCGACGGCGGACGACACCGACCTTCCGAACATCGCCCGCGTATCGGCCTCCGTCAAGGACGCCACTCCCCAGCTCACCCACGGCTGCGATACCGGAGACCCTTGGCGATCGGGGCCTCCCCACGCCGCCGCCGACCCACCGCCGGCACAAACGTCGGCCGCTCGGCCCCACCTTCACCACCTCTCTCGGCCTCGCCTCCGCCTTCAGCAGCAGCCCTGGCCGCCCCGACATCCCCGTCTTCACCGCCAACCCCGCCACCACCATCAGGGAGCACGTCCGCCCGGATGATTCGGTCGAGCCGCACCGCCATCAGCCCCCGCTCCTCCTCGTGGGCGCCGCCCCCCTCCTCGGTCCCGAGGAAACGTGCGACCTGCCGCTCCATGAGAATCCCCTCGACCCTCACGACCCGCACCCGCACGCACCCATCGCGGTCCATCTCTTCGACCCGCAACCGCTTTTGCCCAAGCCAGGCCTCCTCGACGGCCCGTCTGACCTCGGGCGCAACGGGCAGCGTCGGCACGCCTACGAACTGTAGCTGGTCGGCCCGCTGAACGAGCTCCCGCTGCGCCGACGCCGACAGCGCCCCACGCACCTTGTCGAGCGCCCCCGCCATCGTCTCGAGGAACGGCAATACCCGCAGCTCACTCGCCCAGCGCCCGAGCGCCACGAGCACCGCCGCCTCCTTTGGCGTAAAGTTCACGGGCGGCAGGCTGTAGCCCCGTTCGAGCGCATACCCGCCCCCACGACCGCGCTCGGGCAGCAGCGGCAGCCCCGCATCACCCAACGCGTCCAGGTCGCGGTACATGGTCCGCACACTCACCTCGAAGCGGTCTGCCAGCTCCTCGGCCGTGATGCCGGTCTTTCGTGCGCGCAACACCTCGGCGATCGCAAAGAGCCGCGCCTGCCGCTTCACGCCGTCCCCCGCTCGCCACCCAGACCCGACACCGGACGCTCCATGCCACCAATCAAACCTGACATTGGGCTGTCACCGGTGCGCCGCACTATCCCTTTCGTCGCCATCGAGAACCTCCTCTCGGACGACAATACCTGACAGTCGGCAGTACGAACAACGTCGCCGTCGACCCAAACTCACCCGAGGTCTTCCATGAACGCTCCTTCGCCCCTCACCTGGTTCGAGATCCCCGTCAACGACCTCTCACGCGCCACCGCGTTCTACGAGACGGTCCTCAACTCGAAGCTCCGCCCGCTCGCGCCGAACATGTCGGTCTTCCCCTACACGCTCGGCCACGCCAGCGGCTGCCTCACCAGCATCGGGGGCCGCGCGCCATCACGTGAAGGCACGCTCATCTACCTCGACACGCGTGACGTCGACGGTGGTCTCGACGCGGCTCTCGCGCGTGCCCTCGAGTCCGGCGGCAAGCCGATCCTGCCGCGGACCGACATCGCCGAGCACGGCTTCATCGCTGTCTTCGAAGACTGCGAAGGCAACGCCATCGGGCTGCACGCCTATCCGTAATCCAGCAGGTCGAGGGCCCTTCATCGGGCCCTCGTCTACCTCTGGACCATTACGGGACCATCACGTCATCCAGCGGGCGTCGGTCTCAGGGACCGACGACCATCGGCGACTCGGCTGCGAACGAGATGTCGTTCGTCAGCTGCAGCGCGTTGGTCCCGTCCAGGCGGATCCGATAGACCTCGCGGTCGTTGCGTTGGCGCGCCCCGGCGTCGGGGATGAGGTTTCCACCCTGGTCGAAGGTCGGCGTCCCTGTGAAGACCACCGTCGCTCCGTCTGGCGTCAACGAGAACGCGCTCGGGCGGCGGTTGGCCGTCACGTTGCCAAACGGGTGCTTGGTGATGTTGAAGACGTCGCTCTCTTCGAGGGTCTTGCCCGACAACACCGTGTCGAGCTTCACCCGGTAGATGTTGACGCGCGGCTTCTCGGGGAGCTGACCACCCTCGGGACAGGCGCTCTCACCCATGAAGACGAGCTCCTTGCCATCGGTGGTGAAGCGCGCGTCGCCGACGACACGCTGCCACTGCCAGTCGGCGAGCACCCCGGTATCACACGCCTTCTCGATGTAGCTCCCGCTCTCGACCGAGGCGACGACCGAGCTGGCGATGTTGCTCGGGTTCTGGGTGTCGTAGACGTTGATACGCTGCCAGCGGTCGGCGAACGAGAAGAACGCGATGTAGCGGCCCGTCGGGTCGAGAGCGACCGGGTCGTAGTCGTTGTACTCGGAGCCCGTCCCCGAACAGTTGTCCTTCGTGCCGAACTTGCAGAAGAAGTCGAGCTCGATGAGGCCCGTCCCATCGCGCCACAACCACACGCCAACGCTGCGGATCGTGGTCTTGAGCATGACCATGTTCTTGCCGTCTTCCGACACGCGGAAGCGACCGCGGAAGTTCGAGTCCACGAGCTCGTCGCCGGTCGGGAAGGTCAAAAACGGCTGGGGCAGGTTGACGTTCTCCTCGAGCTCGATGAGCGCGAAGTCATACGTGCAAGCGGCCCCCGTGCAGCCCGCCTGCTTCGAGTAGAAGATGCGGTCCGCGGCGAAGACGAAGTGCGCGACCCCCGGAATGACGCCGCCCTTCAGCAAGGCCACCTTCATGTCCGAGTTGAAGCGCCCGAGCCGGATCTCGAAGCCGCTCGCGGTCGGGGGACCGGTCACGACGGCGATCCACTTCATGTTGGGCGACACGATGCAGCCGTAGTTGCACGACAGCGGCGGGTCGAGGTCCTTCAAGCCCCCGAGCTCCGTCAGCGCGAGGTTCTCGGTGCCATCCGAGTTCATGAGCCACAGCTCGTTCTCGGCCTGGTTGGTCGGCAGTCGCCCACGATCGTTGTAGAGCGCGCGCCAGGCCCCGGTCTCGGCCGGCGCGGCCCACGGGTCGGTCGGCACATCGCTATCGGCCCCGTCGACGCCGTCGGCCGAGGTGTCACCCCCACCCTTTTCCGGGTCGTCCCCGCAGCCCGCACCCGTGCTGGCCACGAGCCCGACCGTGAGGAAGGGCACGACGAGCCCCGAGACCAACCTGAACGAACCCGTTGCCTTGCGCATCGCAAGCTCCTCATCACGCGACTGGGACGACACCCTATGAGCCCCCAACGCCGCGAGTCAACCGCTTAAAACGAAACAGCCGAGCGTGTGCTCGGCTGCGTCGGACCTTTCAACGAACGCCGCCTGAGGCGGCAACACGTTGGAACATCAAGTCATCACGGGGCCGGGTAGGAGCTCACGTTCGAGTCACCACCGTCCTGGAACATGTGCCACACGAACTGCTCGGGCAGGCTGTCGCCAAGGCCGGTGTACACGGTCGAGACACCATTGCCACCGTTGACCGGGTGCTGCCCACAAGCGGCTCCGCCGACCCCATTGGTGATGGGGACACTCGCCTGGATGTACGGGTAGGTGACGTTGTCCTTGGCGAAGGCAGCGTCGATCGGCCCCTTGGAAGCGGTCACCGACCAGTCCAGCTGGCAGTTGACGCCGGCGAGGTCCGGGACGGTCAGCGTGCTGTTGTCGTTCTCGGTGAAGCCGACAGCGACGTTCCAGTACATCTTGTCTGCGTCGGCGCCCGAGGCGTTGTTGTTGAGCGACTCGAGGCCGCGGAAGATCATGACCTGCTCGATACCAGCCGGGCGGGCATCGCCGGGTCCGAAGAAGTTCCCCTCGCCGTCGACCTCGAACGAGGTGGCGCCGGTCTGGCAGCTCACCGAGAGGTCAGCTGCGTAGAGGTGGGTGCGCTGGTCGTCGGTGTCGGTGGCTCCGGCGTCGCCGCCGGTGCAGGCCACAGCCGCGACGGCCGTGAACGTGCGGTCGCCAGCCTGGTCATGCACGAGGCGGATGTACTGGCCACCCTCGTACTGGCAGTCGACCTTGGCCGAGCAGAAGACGTCCTCGAAGTTCACCGCCACGTCGAAGAAGCCCTGCTGGGCATTTCGCATGATGGTGAAGTTGAACTCGACGAGCGTGTCGGCGTTGGCCTCACAGTCGAAGTCGAGGTCACATCCGTCCGGGCACGGGTTCTGCCACGCCTGGGCCGGGTCGTCGCTGACGTCGAGGTTGTTGACGTAGAGACCGTCGACCCACAGGGTCACGCGGTTCTGGACGCCATCATCGGCGCCCGTGTCGGCGTCGAGCGAAGCATCGCACGGCGCGATGTAGGTGATGCCACCACCATCGGCGTTGCCGTAGTCGTCCGAGCAGATGGCGGCCGTGTCAGCCGGCTCACCGCTTTCGAAGGCCTGGGTCGTCGGGTCACCGAGCACGACGACGTCGTTGCCATCGCCGACCACCTTGTAGGTCGGACCCTGATTCTCTACGAGAATGTCGTAGCAGGCGAAGTCGATCCCCGCGAGGTTCAACGGTGCCACGGTGAGCTTGAGCCCACGCGTGTCCTCAGCGGTTTTCTCAGCATCGCAGCCCGCGAGGCCAATGGCCCCCGCGGCGCCAATACCCATGATCATGCGCAGTTTCATGCAGTTCTCCTAGAGCGTTTGAGCGCTGACGGTTATGGCGCCACCTTCCCGCAAAGGATGGGCTCGCCTCGGAGATAGTCCTACCACCGCCTACGCCATTCGCCAAGTGCGAGGAGGCCCTTTCCCGATTACAAGCCGAAAGGCGTTGCCGCCGACCGACTTACAGCGGGGCTGCGGGCAACAGGCACGGCGTCAGCGCCGCCCACTCCGCGCGATCGAGGAGACGGCACCCGCCCAGGGGGTTCTGCCGACAGCTCCAGCTCTGCAATCCATCCCACCGATCGATGACCAGCGCCCCGAGTGGGATCTGCAGCTCATTGTCGCGTAGCAGCACGCCGATCCGGCTCACGCGCCCCGCCGAGTCGACCTCGGCACAGCTCCAGCTCACCGCCACGTCGGCCGCTGGCCCGCTCTCCGGGTAACGCGTCCACAGATCACGCTCGATCATCGCGCTGGGATTGGCCTGAGGCGCCTCCGGAAAGGCGCTGTCCTCGGCAAAACGCAGCATCAACGACTGGTGGACTCGCGGCGTCTGCGAGTCCTGATCCACCCGCGACTCCACCGACAGGAACGCGAAGTCCTGGATGGCCGGCAGCTCGCCCTTCACCTCGGGCGTCGGCAGGTCATGCGTGGCCGCCGTCAACACCACCCGCTTCACCCAGGTCTCTGGGAACATGCCACTTGCATGGCAATCCCATCCGGTCGCTTCATCGTAGTTGACGATCGCCCGCCACTGGATGGCTGGCGCCCACTGCACGTGTGTCCCACGCCGCTTACGCTCGCATGTGTCCCCATCGCACCCCGGCACCACGAGCGGCCCCTCGTCACGCCCCGAGAATGCCACCGCACCCCAGGCCGAGACCTCGCAGAAACCATATTCGCCCGGCCCGAGCTCCGAAGCCTCCCGCAGGGGCCGCATCAGCATGGCCGCGTTGGTGTAGACATCGCCGACCAGGCTCGACTCCTGCGAGTAGAAGATGTGTTCGCCTGAGGCGAGCTCCGGGTCGATGCCCCCCGCTGGCGACCACGTCGTGCGGTCGCTCAGGTCACCGGACCGGTAACACCGCACCGTCGGGTGGTAGGCGAGCAGCGCGTCCTGCGCCGCAGTGCCCTCCGGGAAACCACACGAGAAGCCGGTGATGAGCGTCGGGCCACGTTCGAGTGTCTGCGGGTCGTGCAGCAGTTTTGGTTCGCAACTGATCTTAGCGCTACAGGCGACGAGCCTCAGGTCGACCGAGCCGTTGATGCGGCCACACGTCTGGCCCTCTTCGCACAACGGGAACTCAACGTACTGGCCCTGGGCTGCCACGACCGTATCGAGGCTCGCCACGGCGTCGACATCCCGCCCCGCGGTCCCATCCTCGGCCGCGCACGCCCCGAGAGCGACGCTGAGCAGCACCGCCCAGCCACCTCTGCGCACGCGAACACGCATCACAACCTCGTTCTGGGGTGATTTTCCCAACGCCAACCACCTGCCCGCACAGGTCTCTCGAAGATCGGACTCGCCTCGGTCGGCGACGGCGACCTTCCATGAGGTAACAGACTAGCCCACTAAGTGGAAGTCGCAATCTGCGACTGCTGCAGACACCCCCTCTCGACCGCCAGGTTGGTCGAAGTGAGGCGACCGAAGCGAGCGCGACGTAACTCCGCTCGACTCGACGCCATACCTCGGTATCTGTCATGGTCGTGCGCCCTCTCGCACGCCCGAGGTCCACCAGGTGTCGATGCCGCCCTCAATTCAAGTCAGTCTGGAACGCCACGAGCCGGATCTGCCGCCGCTCACCGAACTGCCGCGCACAGCAGCGTCGACCAGCGCCTCCCAGGTCGAGGACGTCGCCGACCTCTCGCTCGCCGCGCGTGGCGACCGCACGGCCCTCGCGCGCCTCTACGATCGACATTCCTCGCTGCTCCTGGCTCTTGGCATCAGGCTGCTCGGCGAGCGCCGCGAATCGGAAGACGTCCTTCACGACTGCTTTGTCGAGGCCTGGAAACACGCGGGCGACTACGACCCGCGACGAGCCACCGTGAAGACCTGGCTCGTTCTCCGGATGCGCTCTCGCTGCCTCGACAGGCTGCGTTCGGCCGCGTGGAGTCGCCGCGAGTCCATGGGTGACCGGCCCGACGAGACATTGAGCCGCTCCACGCCCGAGAACCAGCCCCCCGACCTCGACATGACAGTCGACGCCAACCGGCTGCGAGCAGCCCTGGTGTCCTTGCCGGAAGAACAGCGGGCCGTGATCGTCCACGCCTTCTTCGATGGCCTCTCCTCGTCGGAGATCGCCGACGAGCTGCAGGTCCCGATCGGCACCGTGAAGTCCCGCGTCAGAGCCGCGATGGCCAAGCTTCGCGTTGCCCTGGGAGCCCCCGAACCATGACCTCGACCAATCAGCCCGACCTCGACCTCGACCTCGAAAGCGGTGACCTCGACCTGCTCGCCGCGGCCCTCACCGCCGACCTCGCGCCCGTCGCGCCATCGCCCACCCTGCGCGAGCGCCTCCGTGACCCGGGCACGTCGCGTTTCGCCCGCTTCGCGCGCACCCTGGCCGACCTCATCGACGTCAGCGTGGAGCGCGCCAACGCTCTGCTCGAGCGCGCCCTCGACCTGGCTGACCCCGGTCGCTCGTCCCCGAACCTGTGGGAGCCGCTCCCGATCCCTGGCGCCTCCACCCTCTGGGTCGACGGCGGCTCGGCCGTCGCCGGATGCATCCGCGGCTTCGTGCGGATTCCCGCCGGCGCCGACTTCCCCGAACACCGCCACATCGGTGAGGAGAAGGTGCTCATCCTCGATGGCGCAATCCTCGACTCGAGCGGCCAGGAATTCCACCCCGGCGATATCGCCGAGATGCCCGCAGGCTCGTCCCACAGCTACCGCGCCCGCGGCGGCGGCACGGACCTGCTCGTCTTCGCGGTCGTCCGCGAAGGCATCGACATCGGTGACATCCCCTTCCGACACCGCGATCCCTGACCGACACGTTCGTCCTGCGACCATTTCGACGGCCGACCGATCCGCGGTGATGCGGCTCGCGTACCCCCTTCACCATGAAGGCGGAACCCCAACAGTCCAAGACCCTGCTCGACGCGCTCGAACGCGAGCTCGGCCTCTCGTCCAGCACCATAGCCGACCACCTCGCTGCGGCCCTGGTGCCGAAACGCCTGGAGACGTCAGCCGAACATCGAGACGCCCTGCTGGACTCGCTCGACCCGGACACCCGCTTCGACCGCTTCGTCGGAGCGTTGGCGGACCTGGCCGACCTGACTCGACCCGAGGCCCACGAGCTGCTCGCCCGGGTCTGGGACAGCGGCCACTGGGAGCCGGGGCCCGGCGGCTCTCAGGCCTGGTGGGTCGAAGGCGGGCCACGCGCGGCCAACGCCGTCCGTGGCTTCGTTCATGTCCGCGCCGGTGAACGCCTGCCCGACCACACCCACCTCGGCATCGAACACGTCTTCGTGATCCAAGGCCACGCCCTCACGTCGACCGGCAGCGAGCTCGGGCCGGGCGACCTCGAGACCATGGAACCTGGCGACGCACACGGCGTGCAGGCGCTCGCGGGAGGCACGGACCTCCTGTTCTTCACCATCGCTTACGAGGGCATCGACTTCGGCCACGGCATGATCGCGCGCCCACGCAACATCCCGCGGCGCCCGCTCGTCTGAGTGCCGCATCGTCGCGCGGCTGGCATGCAGGCGCCATGCGCCCGCGGTCGATCGTCCTCAAGTTTGTCAGCACACCTGCCGAAGGGTTCCCTTCAGGAGGTCCCGATGAGCGTCAAGTACGGTTCCATGCGCAACGCCGGCCAGCCGCTCGAGAACGTCGTGGGAGCAGTTCAAAGCCCCCCTGATCGTCCGCACACCCAGCGCGGCATCCCGCGTGTCGCGGTCGCGCCTCCGACGCCCACGCCGGCGCGTCGGGAGAACACCGAGCCGCAGACGCCACGCCTCGCGAGACGCCTCAAGGCCGTGACCCCGCTCCCCCGCGACACCCTCCCCTTCGAGATGAACCAGGAAGCGACGCTGAGCTATGACGGCCGCGCACTTTTTGGGGGGCTGGACTTCGACGACCGGCGCCAGCAGACGATGCCGCTGACCCCGTCAGAGCTCGAGCGCCTCGGCGGGCCCAGCGTCCAGGACCGCCGCCGCACCCAGCCCAATCAGCCCGTGGGTCGTGGTCCTCATCCACACGCCCATCCCAACGATGACAGCGAGACCGGCCAGCACCAACGCCCCGCTGCCAAGGTCATCCAGCTGCGGCCTCAGACCGGCACCTACCCGTCCTTGCCGGATTCAGGCCCCCAACACGTGGGCCCCCATCGTCACCCGATGGCGTTCGCCGTCGACCTCGACCTCGGACGCGCCCGACACGACAACGACCCGGCCCGTCAGAGCGCCCTGCTCGAGCTGTCAGGCCTCTCGAAGCCCAATTACGTCCCATGGCTCTTTGCCGGGATCGGCATGGGGCTCGGTGTCTTCGGCCTCTGCTTCGCTTTCCTCTGAGGTCGCTATGCGTTTCCCGCGCCAGATGGGGATGGAAACGTATGCGACCTGATCGGATCGCTCGCACACGCTACGGCCCGCTCCGTCGCGGGCCTGCGACGTGGCGAGCAGACGTATCCTACTGAGGTCGCTATACGTTTCCCGCGCCAGATGGGGATGGAAACGTATGCGACCTGATCGGATCGCTCGCACACGCTACGGCCCGCTCCGTCGCGGGCCTGCGACGTGGCGAGCAGACGCTTCCTCTGAATCGACATCGGCGGTAGTCATCTGCGCATGACGCCGTACGACCAGGTCGCCTACCCCGGGGTCGCCTACCCCTTCGCCACACCCGACCGCATGAGCATCTTCGCCACGCTGCATGGGCTTGCGCCGACACTGCCGACCGAGGCCACCGTGCTCGAGCTCGGCTGTGGTGATGGCGCCAACCTGCTCGCCATCGCGCAGCGTTTTCCCACCGCCCGCTGCATCGGCGTCGACGCGTCCGAGGCCGCTCTCGCCGTGGCCCGGCGCCGCGCCGCCGCCTGTGGCCTCACCAACGTCGACCTGCATCGACTCGACCTGGCTACGTTTGCCGGCCCGGGCCCGCTGCCCCCCTGCGATTATGTCATCGCACATGGGCTCTTGAGTTGGGTCGCGCCTGACGTCCGTGAACGGATCCTGACACTCGTCGGCCAGGTGCTGAAACCCAGCGGCGTCGCGATGCTCTCGTTTCTGACGTTTCCCGGCCAACACGACCTCGAGCCGCTGCGTGCGCTCATGCGCCACCACGTCGCCAACGTGCGCGACCCGAAGAAACGTATCGACCAGGCCCGCGACATCGCGCTGTGGCAACTCGATCGAACCCGCCGGCTGCACGGGGAGGCGCGCGCCAAGCTGATGCACGACATCGTGCTCGAGTGGCATCAGATGCCCGACGCGGTCTTCCTGCACGACCTGCTCGCCGATGAGCGCCACCCGCTCACGCTGTCGGCCATGGCGACGGAAGCTGGACATACAGGCCTGCAGTGGCTCGCCAACGCACGTATGAACGAGCCGCGCAAAGAGCTCCTCCCCGAGAGCCTGCGCGACCTCGTGCGTGAGGTCGAAGACCCCATCCGACGCCAGAGCTACCTCGACTGTTTCCTCATGACACGCTTTCGTACGAGCCTCTTTGCGCGGGCCTCGACGCCCGTCCAACGTAGCGCACAACCATCTGATTTTGCGTCATTTTTCGCCACCAGCATCGTCCCGCGTGGGGAGCTGGCCGACATGCAGACCGTCGTCGTCGAGACCCCCGTGGGCTCCATCCGTTTGAGCCCCGAAGCCACGATGCTGCTGCGCCACCTGGCCGACCTTCGACCACACGCGGTGGCGCTGAACACGCTGGGTGACCCGGAGGTCGTCGGGCTCGCGGCGTCCGAGCTCTGGCTCGCCGAAGCCATCGACCTCACCCTGGTTCCGCCGACTCTGGCTCCAGGCGTTTCGAGTACACCGATGGCGGCGCCGCTCTCGCGGTTGCTGGCGGCCGAGCGACGCGAATCGGTCACGACGCTCTGGCATCGTGAGGTCCCGTTGGACGAAGAAGCCGCCGCGATGCTCGCAGCTTGTGATGGGGTGACGGCCGCGAAGGACCTGGACCAGGACCTGCTCGAACGATTCCATGAGGTCGGGTTGCTCGTATCCTGATGACCCGTGCATAGGGCATCCAGGGTGCGAACATGTGGCACTTCAGGGCTCGCGCACGATGGGCGCGCGGCTCTGGAGGAAGTCGTCGATTCGAGCCTTGGCTGCATCTGGCAAGCCATCGAAGCCGATGCCGACGCCCCCCGTCAGGCCGCCGGCTGGCTCACGTGTCCAGCGGACCTCGCCGCGCCCCCGAACCTCGTAGCCGCTCGGCAACGTGAAGGCGACGTCGACGGGCGAGCCGATTGGCGGCCGCTCCGCCGTGGCGACGAAGATCCCACCTTCCGAGATGTTCTCGGTGATGCCCGTATAGAAGTTGGACCGCGAGTGCAGGTCGATCTCCACTTCGAAGCGCAGGCGCGGCATCTGTCGCCGCCGGCTGCCCGTCTCGACGGGTCCGCGCATGCCGATGCCAGCCAGCTCTTCGGTCACGCTCTTGGCACGTTGCAGGCTCTTGTCACGCGCGCGCGCATTCACCCGCGGCTGCTCGGCGAGCTTCTGAAGAGCCGAGCGCCCCTCGTCGGCGACCCCGACCGCGTGGCCGAGCTCGAAGGTCACCCGCTCGATGTCTTCGCGCAGGGACTTGGCGAGCCAGAGCCTGGCACGCGCATGGTCGGCCCGAACCTCGGCCAGGCGCTGAGCGTGGCCGCTCAGTTGGAGCTTTGGCGCTTCCACGCTTCGAATCCGGGCCAACACCCCATCGAGCCCGAAGGCGCCGCGGCTCTGCTCCTCCTCGAGCCGCAAGCCCACCTCGCGCAGGTCGGCTGCGCAAGCCTTGAGGTCGGCCTCGAGCTCGGCCACCAGGTCCTCGAGCTCCCGTTCGGCCGCGTTCGCCGTGTTTTCGAGCCGGATGAGGTCGGCCTCGCTGAGTTCGGTCATGAGGGTCTCCCGGACGATGGTGCCATGAGGGGAAGGAGTGTTTCGAGGCGGTCTGCGCGGGGCAGCCGCCAGCCGGGGTCGTACCCGAATCGGGCGCGCGCCGGCTCGGCTCGGTAGCCGCTCTCGAGGATGTCGAAGTCCTCGAGGACGAGCTGGTAGGGATGGTCGCGCCCCGTCGCGTGGACGACCCACATGAGCTCTTTCCTCAGTGTCATCAGGTAGTTGGCGAGGCGCGCCGACTTGTCGCCCGGGTCCAGGCCTTTGACCAGCCACGGCTTCTGCGTCGCGACCCCGGTCGGGCAGTGGTCGGTGTGGCAGATCTGGGCCTGGATACACCCGATGGCGAGCATGGCCTCACGTGCGACCGCCACCATGTCGCATCCCAGCGCCATCGCGAGCGCTGCCTCTTCCGGAAAACCGAGCCGTCCCGAGCCGATCCAGGCGATCCGTTCGTCGAGCCCACGTTCGGCGAAGAACGGATAAACGCGCGCAAAACCGAGCTTGAAGGGCAATGACACATGGTCCGAGAAGACCAATGGAGCCGCCCCGGTGCCGCCCTCGCCGCCGTCGATCTGGATGAAGTCGACGCCGCGGGTCTTGCTCTCCATCTGACGCGCCAGCTCTTGCCAGAAACCGAGCTCTCCCACGGCTGACTTGATGCCGACCGGGAGACCGGTGGCGTCGGCGATCTTCTCGATGAGGTCGAGCATCGAATCGACGTCCGAGAACGCCGTGTGTGCGGACGGCGAGATGACGTCCTTGCCCATCGGGACCCCGCGGATCTCGGCGATGAGCGGGCTCACCTTGGCGCCCGGCAGCACCCCGCCGCGGCCGGGTTTGGCGCCCTGCGAGAGCTTGATCTCGATGGCCTTGACCTTGAAACGCTGGCTCTTCTCGACAAGCTTTTCCAGGCTGAAGCTGCCGTCTGCATTACGGGCGCCGAAGTAGCCCGTGCCGAGCTGATAGACGAGGTCGCCGCCCTTGTCGTGCCACGGCGAGATGCCGCCCTCACCGGTGTTGTGGAGCGAGCGGGACAGAGCCGAGCCGCGGTTGATGGCCTCGATCGCGTTGGGGCTGAGCGAGCCGTAACTCATCGCTGATACATAGAAAACCGAGTCGGGACGAAACGCGTGGCGGCGGCCCATGGCCTCGCCCCAGACCTTGGCGCACGGGATGAGGTGGAGCGGGTCGTGGGTGGCGTCGGGTCGTGGGAACGTCGCGTGTTTGATGACGAGGTGGTTGCTCGTATTCTCGAGGTCGTTGTCGGTCCCGAACCCGAAGTAGTTGTTCTGTTTTTTGGCCGACGCGTAGACCCAGCGCCGTTGGTCACGTGAGAACGGCCGCTCCTCGTCGTTGCTGGTCACGATGTATTGGCGCAGCTCGGGACCGACGGCCTCGAAGAGGTAGCGAAAGTGCCCGATAATCGGGAAGTTGCGAAGGATCGCCTTCTTCTTCTGCGTCAGGTCGTGGATGACCACGCAGACGAGGAAGACGCCGAACGCGATGAGAAACCAGGTGCCCCAGCCCATGTCGACGTCTCCGGGATTCGGCCAGACGACCAGCCGTCCAGACAACCTGACGAGGAGCGAGGATGCCCCGAGCGGGGCCGCTTCGCAAGCGGGCCCGACCACTGTCAGCAGCGTCCTCAGAGCCGTGCGATGACCTGGGGCACACGTGCCCAGCGGCTGGCCAGGGTCGGTTCGCGTATGAACGCATCGATGACCTTACGCTCTGCCTCCGGCAGGCGATGGTAGGCGCGCTCGATGGCTTCGTCGCTCCGTCCATCCAGCACGGCGAGCCAGTTGTTGGCCCAGAGCCAGGTGTCGGTGAGGAAGTTGCGCCGCGGCAGCCCATCGAGGTCCTTGGCTTCCGGGTAGAGGTCGAGGAAGTGGCGCTCGTAGAGGCGCGTGATGAGCTTGTAGGCGGGGGTGGTGGCCGTCGGTGTAGGCTCCCCGCGCCGCGCCACGGTATCCGCCTTGAGGACGAGGCCGTCGGGCTTGCCCCACAAAGTCGCGAGCTGCTTTCGCAGGTAGCGGCGTTCCTCCGGCGCGAGGCTGGCGAGCGCCTCGGCGATACGGCGCGAGTCGTCGGGGGCGCGCCCCACCCACTCGAGCCAGACGAAAGCCCAGACGAGCTCATGCGCCCGGCTGGTCTTCACGTCCTCGGCCATGACCGCCATGACGGAGCGAGCGAGCGGGATGTCGATGAACGTCGTAAGCGCTTCGAGCACACGGTAGGCGTCGTTGTTATCGAGCCTCTTGTGCCACGCATAGCTGCGATAGCAGTCGAGCTCGGGTGGGTGCTCCGAACGTTCGCGTAGGCGCCACTGCGCTTCGCAGTCCTCGGTCAGGGTCGGCATCAACGGTGGCACGTTGGAACCGGGCAACGTGAGCTGTAGCGGCACCGGCAGGTCGGTCCGCATCCGCCCGTCACCGAAAGGATTTCTGAGCGCTACGGCCGACGCGGGCTCTGACGGTGACTCGGCCCAGGGCAGTGGTGCCAGCGCCTCGGCGGCGTCCATGGCAGGGGCCTGGCCGGCTTTCGGCAGCAGCGGGTCGTGTCGCCCGGGGCTCGCAAGCCGCTCGCGTAGTCGCTCATGGTTGATTCGCGCCTCGGTGAG
Organism: uncultured Myxococcia bacterium; assembly: GCA_942493285.1. GTDB lineage: Bacteria > Myxococcota_A > UBA9042 > PHBI01 > PHBI01 > WYBB01. Next base: position 17,376 of record OW818691.1, on the reverse strand, counting down.
GAGGTCGGAGTCGAAGGGCGACTCCGGATGGCGAAGCTGGCGCAGGACCGTCGGCGGCGCGATGGGCGCTTCGCCCCACGGAGAGGGCGGCTCGGGCGATGTCGGGTCGGGCGGCGTCGGCGCGGTCGGGGGTTTCGGCCGCGGGGGGCGCGGGCGCGGCGGTTCCCAGAGGCGTGGGTCGAGGTCGAGGCTGCGCTGTCCGTCAGGGGCGACGACTTCGTTGCAGATGGGCGCGGGACCCGCCTGCTCGGGCCCCGTCTCGAGCGAGAGCGAGCAGCGCGTGGTGCGCAACACGACCTCGAGCACGAGTCGGCCGTCGCGTTTGACGACCGTGAGGGTGTCGCCCACGCCATCCCAGCCCGCCATGAGCTCGACGAGAGCGGCGCTTACCTCGGCGTTGGTGAACAGGCGGTCGACCTCGGCCTCCGTCAGGTGGGCGCGAAGGGCCGTCCGTGCGCGACGCTCGGGGTCGACTTCGCCCGCCGGGCGCGGGTCGGCCGCTGTCGCAGGGGCGGCCCATCCGAAGAGGGCGCCCACGACCAGGATCTGGAAGGCCAGACCGACCGGGGCGAGGCGGAGCACCCGGCGTCAGTCGCAGTAGCTGTCGCTGCCGCGCAGGAACGCCTTGCAGGGCTTCGTGTCGCAATAGCTGTCCGAGCCGCGCAGGTAGGCTTTGCAGTCGCCGCTGTCGCAGTAGCTGTCCGAGCCGCGCAGGATGGCCTTGCAGTCGCCCGTCTTGCAGTAGCTGTCCGAGCCGCGCAGGACGGCCTTGCAGTCGTCGGTGTCGCAGTAGCTGTCCGAGCCGCGCAGGATCGCCTTGCAGTCGCCCGACGTGCAGTAGCTGTCGGAATTACGCATGATGGCTTTGCAGTCGCTGCCGTTCCACATACGGAAGCCGACCTTCTTGACGTCGGGCTTGTCGCCAGCGGTGATTCCGCTGTGGTCGACCGGACCGGCCTCGAACGAGGTAGCGAGCGGGCCGACGTTCGGGAAGGCGAGCAGGATGGCGGTGATGAAGGCTGCGAGCACGGGGTGTCTCCTCTCGATGGGGCGCGAAGAACGGGATCGATGGCGTCGGTCCAATCGGGCAAAACGACGCGCCGAACCCAAACATTCAAAGAATGTTTGGAAGCTCAGTCGGAGGCCCAGAGTCGCTCAGTTTCGAGTCCCGAGGCCGTCTCAGACGCCGAAGACGAGCCCGAGGTCGAGCCCCGGGACCGCGCCGCGATTGTCGCGCAGGAGCTTCTGCACGGCCTCGCTCAAACCCTTTTCGATCATGGACTTCGACAGCCCACGAACGAACTGGGGGTCGGCGCCGCCCGAAGCCACGGTGACCTGAGCGCCCATCTCGGGCGGAACCCCACGCTCGGCCATGGCGACCACGCCCACCAGGAGTCGGAGGAGCGACTCGACGCCAGCGCCTGCGCCTAGGCCGCCGAGGAGCTCGAAGCGGTCGAGCGTGACCTGACCGCCGCGGCTGACGCGAAGGCTCAAGAGCTTGGCGATGGGCTTGCCATCCTTGATGAGCTCGATGGAGTCCGAGTTGACCGAGACCGACTGGATCCCTGCGGCCATGGCGGCGGCCTGCGGATTGCCGGCCTGCAGCAGGCGCGCGAGGTTGGCGTTGCCCTGGATGTTGACGTCGAGCTGGCCACCAGCCGGGATCTTGATGCCCGCGCCGTCGGCCGCCTGCTCGAAGGGGGCGCGCATGGCGAGCGTGGCGCCGATGCTGGGGGCGGACAGGTCGGCCGCGCCCACGGGAGCGCCGGCACCCGTCGGCAGGCGGTCGAAGTTCGACTTGATGCGGTTCATGGTCCCGATGAGGTCTTTGTCCTTCATCGGATTGTAGCCGGGGCGCGCCATTGCGGTACCGGCGATGGCCTGGTCGATCATCGTCTTGACCTCGGTCGCGCCGCGGTCCGAGACGTCGATAAAGCCGGAGCCGAGCCCGCCCTCGAGGAAGAAGTTGGCGAAGGACTGGCCCGAGCCGAAGTTCACACCCGCGGAGTTGAAGCTCATGTTCTGGCCCGGCCACTGCACGTCGAAGTGCAAGCCGGGGCTGGACGAGACGCGGAGCTCCGTGGGGGAGGCCGAAAGGGTGATGGTCGTGGCGTACTGTGTGGTCGCGTCGTAGAGCGCGCTGCCGGCGAGCTTCTTCTTGGCGGGCAACGTGAACGAGACACGCGCAGAGCGCAGGTCGACGTTGCTCGGGAGCTGGTCCGCGATGGCCCCACCGGGCGGCGGGGCGCCGGGCGCGCGGGCCTGCGTGCCCTGGGTGGCGGCTGGCGGGGCCAACATGGCCTGGCCCTGGTCGTAGGAGGACTGGCGAAGCCCGCTCTGCAGGGCGTCACGCGACCCAGCACCCGATGACTGGCCGGACTGAGCAGCGCGGTCGGGGCCTGGCGTCGGGGTCGGAGTCTGTCGTTGCGAGCGTGCTGACGTCATGCGTGTTTCTCCACCGACCCCGAGATTGGCGGAGGTTACGCTTTGTGGCTTTCGAGGTCGAGAGCGAAGCGGTTACCTGCGCCGCCCGCCGACTGGCGAACCGTCGAAGGTGAATCAACCAAACGGGTTGCCGCCGCCGCCGCGTCCCTGATCATTGTCTTCGGTCTCACGCCAGCCGCCATACTTGGCGCGCGACTTCATCTCGTCGTCGTCAAGACTCTCCTCGGGGTCCTTCTGCTTGGGCGGAGGTCCTTTCGGGGTCTTCACTGGAGGCTTGGCGGCGGCGCCTGAAGGGATTGCACCAGCCGGGGTTGCTGGCGTTGCGTTGGCCTTGACCTCGGGAGCGTCGGCCTTGGGTGCTTCCGGCTTGGCGGTGGGGGCGACGTAGCCGAAGTCAGCGCTGCGAAAGAGGCGGCGGTCGGTGCGTGGTGCGTCCGCGCCAGCCTTCTTGGTGTCGTTGGGTTCGTTGTAGCCGTAGTCGCCGCCGCGATAAGTCGCGCGTGTCTCAGTGTTCGGCGGCTGGGCGGCCCCTGCACGGCCGGGGACCTGCTCGGGAGCGACCATCACACGTACGGTCTTGCCGACGAGCTTCTGGCCATCGAGGCTGGCCATCGCAGTCTCGGCGTCGGCTGAGTCGCGGAAGGTCACATAGCCGAAACCACGCGAGCGGCCGGTCTCCCAGTCGACGGCAATGCGAGCCTCGTCGAGCTCGCCAAAGGGGCTGAAGACCCGCATGAGCTGGCCCTCCGTCACGCCCCAATCCAGACCTTCCACCAGGAGTCGCTTTGCCATGCCACCCAATCTCCGAGACAGCGCGTAGTGAAGCACGACCACGGCCTCATGAAAAGGCCTCGGCGCTAGAAGCCTGCGGGGAAAAGGCTACGGCGAGCGTCTGCGTCGTCGCCGAGCCCCCTCGTCGGTGCGGAGTACATCAAGTACACCTCACTCCTCGGGGGCATCGGCTCCTAGCATCCATCTCGCCTCGCGAGTTTTCCCGCACGCTTCTAGAGCAAGCTACGGTTGCTGCAGGAAGGGCGGGCTCGCGACCTCAGCAGGCGCAGGAAGCGCGGGTCTTGCGCAGGTTGATGATGTGCAACGCGGCCAGGCTGAACCCCCCGATGATGCTGGGGATCCGGCCGGCGAGCCCGTCTTCGCCCAGCAGGTGGCCAAAGGCCAGGAGGGACACGGCGGCCACAAAGCCCATGACGATACGTTTGTCGCCATGGGCGCGGTAGCCGGAGCGGGCCGCCAGACCGGCGAAGACCAACGCGATGCCGATGATGGTGAGGTCGAACTCGTGCGCGACGATGAAGCCGAGCCCGACGGCGGGGAGGACCCCGAGGAGGAGCGGGACAGCGAGACAGTGGATCGCGCAGAGGAGGCCAAGAAACGCCCCGAAACGATCGTAGAAAGTCCTGGGCGCGTGCTCGTGGTCGTGCGGATGAGCATGGCCGTCGGCATGGGCGGCGTCCGCCTCGGTCGCGGTCGCGCGGACGGCGATGGCGGGGTTGAGGACCTGGGGGATCGTCTGCGGCAAGCTGCGATTCATGGTGAGTCGGCGTCGCACAACTGCACTGCTATTGCAAGCATGGTGCATTAACGAAAAAAGGGGCCGAGCGACCGCTCGACCCCCTCTCAGGTCAGGGACCGCGACGGCTCAATCAGCCGGCGTTCTTGAGGTTCTGGGCGACGAAGTCCCAGTTGGCGAGGCTCGAGATGACCGTGGCGATGAACTTGGCGCGGTCGTTGCGGTAGTCGACGTAATAGGCGTGTTCCCACACGTCGACGGTGAAGAGTGCCGTGGCGCCGTGCTTCATCGGGAGGTCGGCGTTGGCGGTCGCGATGATGTCGAGCTTGCCGTCCTTGACGACGAGCCAGCCCCAGCCCGAGCCGAACTGGCCGGCTGCCGTGGCGGCGAACTTGTCGCGGAAGGCCGAGAAGCTCCCGAAATCACGGTCGATCGCGGCGGCGAGCTCGCCGTGGGGGAGGCCACCGCCGTTGGGGCTCAGGCAGTTCCAGAAGAAAGTGTGGTTCCACACCTGGGCGGCGTTGTTGAAGAGGCCGCCCGACGAGCTCATGATGATCTCTTCGAGGGACTTCGACTCGTTCTCCGTGCCGGCGACGAGCTTGTTGAGGTTGTTGACGTACGCCTGGTGATGCTTGGCGTAGTGGTAGTCGAACGTCTCGGGGCTCATGTGGGGGACGAGAGCGTCCTTCGCGTACGGCAGGGTGGGGAGCTCGAAAGCCATGGTTGACTCCTCTGTCTAACGGTCTTTGCGGGGGGCGGGTTGGTCGCCCCGTGACTGTGCGTCTGAGCCTCGCGTTGAGGCCCCGGGCCGCGCCAGAACGACGGTGAATGGCCGGGCCGAGGACTTATAACCACCTGTCGTTGGTGTGCAAGTGAGCCTGCGTTTACGGTCGGGCGAACCGGTTCGGCGCGCGGCTCAGACGGTTCGGTCAAGCGAAGACGGTCACCCAGAGGATGTCGGCGAGCGCAAACGCGATGGCCAGCCCCATGGCGACCCGTCCCTTCGTGATGCGTGGAGCCGGGCGCGGAGGAATCGAGGCTACACGTTCGAGGACCCGGTCCGCCGAGATGCCACGAAGGGCAGCGGGGTCTGCGTCCGAGCGGGCTCCAGAGGGGGCGCGCACGGCTGATACAGGTGAGCGCGCGGGCTCGGCTTCCGTCGCGGGGCCGGGCGCTTTCAGGAGAGCGAGCAGGGCCGCGCCGTCGCGAGGGCGCTGTTGAGGGTCTTTGGCGAGGGCCGCGCGGATGACGGCGTCGAGTCGAAGGACCGACGGGCTCTCGTCGAGGTGGTCTAAAAGGCGAGGCACGGGCGAGGTCAGGTGCTGGTGAACGTAAGCGGGAGCCGTCGGGCCGGGGAAAGGCGGGCGGCCGACGGCGAGCTCGAACAGGGTGACACCAGCAGCATACACGTCGGTCCAGGGGCCGAGCGTGGACTGCGGGCGTTGCGTGCCGGCGGCGAGCTGCTCGGGGGCCATGTACGGGAAGCTGCCGAGGATGGCGCCTTCGACGGTGAGGTTGGCGCCGACCGTCTGGAGGTGGGTGTGGGCTTGGGGGCGGGCGATGCCGAAGTCGACGAGCTTGAGCGCGTCGTCGCCAGAGCGGGCCAACATGAGGTTGGCTGGCTTCACGTCGCGATGGACCAGCCCTTTGGAGTGGACGACCGACAGGGCCTCGGCGAGCTCGGTGGCGAGAGCCAGCACACGAGGCGCGGGCAGGCGACCTTCGACGAGCAGGACGCGGTCGAGCGAGTCGCCAGCGACACGCTCCATAGCGTAATAGAGGCTTCCGTCGGGGAGGGCGCCGGAGTCGTAAACCCTCGCGACAAAACGACTTTCCACCATCGCGAGGAGCTTCACCTCGCGCAGGAAACGGGCGCCGAGCTCGACTCGCTCCTCGGGGCTCGCGCGGGCGAGGTCGACGACCTTGAGGGCGACCTCCCGGGAGAAGAAACGCTGAAAGGCGCGATAGACAGTGCCCATCGCGCCTTCACCGAGGAGTCCGAGGATGATGTAGCGCTCGTCGACGAGGGTGCCGACGCGAACCGGGGAGTCCGCATCGGCCGCCACATTGGGGTTGGCATCGAGGTTCAGCAGCCGACCGGTGTGGCGCGAGTTGGCGCACCGCACCTGGTCGGCAGGGTAACGTTCGAGGCACTCAGGGCAGATTCGAATCAGAGAAATATCTCAGATTTTCGAGAAGTTCCACTTGTCGCCTTCCTTGACGAGGTGGAACGGGACGGGCATCGCGGTGGTCTCGCACTCGATGAAGATCTTGAGGACGCTGTCGCTGGCGGGGTTGCCCTCGGTGCGCACGACCTTGATGGTGTCGCCCGACTTGAGGCAGCCGCGGTTGATGCGGCGCTGCAGGGCCGGGAGGTTGTAGGTCTTGAGCGACTTCTTCGAGTTGTCGTTCAGGCACAGCTTGTTGGTCGAGCAGTGGCGCTGCATCCAGTCGTCCCACTTGTTGTCGCGGATGAGCTTGAGACCTTCGACCAGCGTCTTCTCGTGACCAGCGGTCTCAGGGGAGGGCTTCGCGAGGACGGCGGGGGCAAAGAGCGAGAGCGAAAGGGCGATGAGCAGGGACTTCATGGGCATTTCTCCGCGGCAGGTCTGACGAGTTCGTTGCGAGGGGCGAGTCGGATCAAACGAGACGGTGGGCCGGTGGTTTGATCGTCTGAGGTGCTCGAACGCGCGGGTGCCCTGGCGTCGGGCCGGCGTCGGAAGCGGCCGGTAGACGAACCCGAGCAGCGCGGATTCATTTCCCGGAAGTGGGGCGGACGAGACCACAAAGCTGGACGCCGCGCAAGCCGAGGGCCCGGTTCGTGGAGCGGCCTGGAATGCGGCCGAGAGCCGGTTACGGAGTGGCGTGGTGGCGGTCTGCGCGGTCGCAGACCGGGCGATGAGCGGATTTGATTTGTATCGAAGGGAGGCGGTCGTCAGCTTCGCGCCATGGCACCTCACGTCACTGCCGCCGTCGTCGTGTTCCTTCTCACGGCCTGCCTCGACGACAAGTCAGGGCTTGTCGCGCTCGTGGGCGAATGCCCAAGCGGCGCGGCCTATTCACAGGTCGCCGAGGTCGATGGCGACTTCGCAATCGGGCCGTGTGGTGAGGTTGTTTTTTGGGATGAGGGCGTCTCGCGGCAGGTGACGTTTCTATCGACGAGCCATCGTGTGCTCGGGCGCCGGGCCGACCCGGGCGGGTATGGCGGGACGGTCGACCTCTCGCCGCGGGGACGGCGGGGCGCTTTGACGAGTCTGCGCTCGGACCTCGGATTCGGGGATGTAGTGGAGGGCGACCTGCCGACGGCGGGCGGGTTCTCCGGTGATGTGACGGTCGAATTCGACAGTCGGCTGACGCAGTTCTTCGACGTGGAAGAGCGCCTGGTGGTGGTCGACCGTGACCGGAGCCTAGGTGGTGACGCGACGTGGTTGCGGAGTGACGGGGCCGAGCCGGTCGGGCCGATGGATGTATTGAGGGTTCCAGCGGTTTTGCTGGATGAGCCGGGCCGCGGACTCGAGGACCGAGGACCGGCGGCGGCACCGACGGACAGTGTGTTCTACAGCGAGCTGGTCCAGGATGATGGGCCGCGGGGCGAGGCGCAGGTGTTCGTCTACGAGCCCGGGCCGAGGACGGCGCGGACGCTCACGGTCATCGAGCGGGCGTGGACCTACGGAGACACGGTGCGGACGCGTGATGGGTTCGAGGTCGGGCGCGATGGACGGCGCGTCATCGTGACCCGCGAATGTGAGGCCTACCCAAGCAGGGAGCCCTGCGGTGTTGGGCTCCGACGGGTCATCGATGTGAGCGGGGTGGCGAGCGGGGCGGCGGCGGAAGTGGCGCTCGATTGGCGCGAGCCCGTGATCGGGCCGAAGTCGATTGTCGCAGGCTCGGTCGATGGCGGGGTGGCGTTCTTCGATGAGGCGGGCGAGGTGCATCGGTTGGAGCGGGCGACGTTGGCCGCGGTGCTCGATGACCATGTCCTGGTCGAACGCGATGGTGGGCTCTTGGCCTTCTTTGGAAGTGGGCGGGGCGACGGTTCGACGGCCCCTGCCCCACCGCCCGAGCTCCAGCAGGTGGTTGAGGAGTTCACGCTCGTGAAGGTATCGCCAGGGGGCCGGGCGGCGGCCGTGGTGGCCGGGGCTGGTGGTGACGGGAGATGGCTTGGGGTTTGGCGCGACAAGGGATTCGCTAGCGTGGCGGGGACCCGCGGGGTGACGGCGATCGTGGCCGTTTACGAAGATGGGGTGACGCTCGCGAGGACGGTCGAGTCGACGTTTCTGGTCGGGGCGGAGCGCAACGTGGTGGCGAGCTGGCCGACATCCTGTGGCAGCGAGGTGGTGCGGCGTGGCGAGGTGGTGTGGGTCGCGACGTGTGACACGGCGGGGGGTCGCGACAGGCTCGTCCGGGTCGACCTGATGAGTCGAGCGACGCGAGTCATCGCCGAGGGGCAGGCGCGCAGCCTGCGCTTCGAAGTGTCAGTGAATGGAGCCTTCGTCGCGGCGAGCTTCGTAGCCATCGGCGGGGAGCGACGGGTGCTGTTCGCGGGAGCCGTCTCGGATTGAGTTGGCGGCGTGGCGGCGCCCTGGGTTGAAATCGGCGACGACTCGGGCGAGGCTCAGGCGGCTCGATGGAGGTGGCTCGTGGAGGGACGGATGCAGAACTCGCGTCGACGATTGGGGCTCGGTTTTGTGGTGGCGCTGGTGGCCTTGTCTGCGTCCGTCGCGGGATGCGTCGAGGCGACACCGAAGGGCGACGGCGGGGCGAAGCCGACAGGGCGACACAAACCGTTTGCCTTCAAGTGGGGGACGGGGAGTGTGGCGGTCGAGGAGTCGGTCGAGCGCGATGGCGAGGTCTTGACGTTAGCCTGGAAGGCGACGCTGACGAAGGACGGTGAGCGGCTGCGGGTGAGCTTCTCGGCGGGCGAGGTCGTGGATGGGCTGAAGGAGGCGCTTGGCCCCAAGGGGACGCACCCTCTGTATCAGGTGATGCCGGACCTGCTGATCGACCCGAAGGATGGGCGGCTGGTCGCGGTCGAGGGTATCGAACAGGCGGTCAAGGACCAGGGCAAACTGGGCGCCAAGAACAAAGCGGACGAACGATCGCTGGCGACTCAGGCGATGCGGGAAGGGGTCGATCTGCGCGCGCGGCAGCGTTGGGAGCAATGGGTGCGCCTCATCGGGTTCTCGCAGGGGGCGGACAGCGAGACGACTGACAAGACGGAGCTGCAGCTGGGTGATGGACTCAAGATGCCGGTTGTGACGACCACCAGCCATACAAAGGTCGAAGGGGCGTCGGTCGTGAAGATCGTGCGCGCGTTCTCGGGGGCGTCGGTGGCGAAGGTCTATAAGCAGGTGCTGGCCTCGACCGGGGCGCCAAAGGCGATGGTCGACGCGGTCGAGAAGGTGATCCGCGAGGAGCACTACGAGGCGACCCTCGATCCCACGACGATGCAGGCGACGAAGATTCGGACGCGTGAAGTGACGACGGTCCACAACAAGGGTGGTGCCATCGAGCTAAAGGCGGCGAGCGAGACGTGGACGTTCGTGTGGTGAGTGTGTCGCTCTGCGACGGCGCTCAATAGGCGTCGCGGCGGCGCTGGTAGTCGGCGAGGCCCTCTTCGCAGGCCTTACGGTCGGCCGGGTCGACGAGGATTGCGGCGCACCCACCGAGCAGGCGTTGGCGGCGGTCCTCGGCGGATTCGGGGGCGTCGAGGCCGTCGAGGGCGCGGTCGGCGAGCTCGCGGGCGAGGTCGACCTCCTTGTCGGCGACCTGGCCCGTGGCCTTGCGGGGGCGTGAGAGGTCCATGACGGCGCCGAGCAGGAAGCCGCGCTCGCGTGGGGTCGGCTCGGGTGGGCCGGCGAAGCCGTGGCCGGATTGGTCAATGATGGTGGACGTCAGGTGTTGGGCCATCTCCACGTCGACCTCACGTGTGGCGGATTGGACCGACACGACGAGGAAGACGGCGGCTGCGATGGTGGCCGCGAGCACGCCGGCGATGGCGATACGGGCAAAGTTCTGCGAGCGGCGGACGGGGGTCGCTTGAGGGATGTCGCGATGGCGCGCGGCATCGAGCGAGCGGACGTTGGAGGCGGACCGGGCGCTGGACCAGTCGATGGGGTGGGCCAGGTGGCGGGAGAGCTCGGCGCGGAGAGCGCGGGAGCGGGCGATGGCGGGGCTGTCGGTGTGGTTCTTGAGGGTCGCGTAGTCGCGCTCGAAGCCTTCGAGCCAGGTGGAGGCCGTCGGGTCGGAAGCGAACCGCTCGAGCAGTGGGCCGGGGTCGGCTTCGTCGTCGCCGAAGAGGTAGGCGTAGAGGGCCTCGTCGACGGGGGCGTCCTTGAAGAGGGCCTCGAGAGAAGTGTCATTTTCGTGAACGTTGCTCATGGGTTTCCTCCGCTCACGATCAACCCGGGGACCACTCGGCGAGCTCGAGCTTGAGCTTGTCGAGGAGCTTCTTCAGGACGTAGTAGGGCGACTTCGGGGGCCAGCCGCAGTGTTTCTGGGCGGCCGGCACGCTGTCGGTTTCGAGCACCGTCGAAAGGAAGCAACGTTCCTCTGGGGCGAGGCGCTCGAGCTGGCGTCGCACGGCTTCGTGCCGTTGGGTGGTGGTGAGCGACTCGTCGACTGCGACGTGGCTGTCGTCGGCGCGGGTCGCGAGCGAGCGCGACTTGTTCTGCTCGTCGGGTTTGGTGTCCTCGAGGAGGGCCGCCTTCTTGCGCGACTCGTCGATGAGGATGTTGCGCATGGTGCGCCAGGCGAGCGCCATCAACTGGTTGTGCGGGCGCTCGCGCAAAGACGCCTCGTCGTAGCTCTGGAGGAGCCGCACAAGGGTCTCCTGGACGAGGTCGTCTGCGGAGGACTGGCCCTCGCGCGAGCGGCTCTGGCCGGAGAGCAACATACGCGCGCGCGACTCGAGCTCGAGCTTGAGCGCGTCGAAGAACGGGCCCGACGCTGCGGGTCTGGGGGGCTTTGCGGACATCGCTGCTCCTCGTGGCGCGTGGGCTGGCGAGGCCGACGTGCGGCACTTCACCTCGGCGACCGGCGCCGACTCGGCCGAACATAGTCCGAGAGTCCGTATCTGTCATCGCATCGCGTTCCACCATGGAGTCTCTCCGCAGCCGGAGCAGGGCCGGCGAAGGAGAGACGGCGGACCGGGTGGCGATTCAAACCGGGCGGTGAGATGGCGCGGAGGCGGCGATGACTGGGCGAATCCAGGAACAGACAGAATACTGCACCGTCCGCGATGATTCGCGCGGGGTGTTCGGGCAAGCCGGCCTAAAATGAAATATGAAATGTCCCGACCCCTGTCGGGGGAGCGGAGTCGGGACTGAAGAGAATACGGGGTTGTTGGTCAGGGGGAGGTGCGCTCGAGGATGACGATGCTCGAGGGGACGACGCCGTAGGAGCCCGTGACGACGACGGCTTTGGCCGGGTCGATGTTGGAGGAGGTGTCGGTGGGGGCGCCGCTCTGGTTGAAGAAGGGGGTGCTGTCGAACCACTTCTGGGTGTCCAGCACTCGTCCCCAGGAGCCGGCGGGGAGGGCGAAGTTGACCTCGGTGGGCTCCATGTTGATGAGGATGGCGATCTTGGGCTGGTTGTCGGCGTTGTGGATGATGGCGAGGTGGCGCGAGCCCCAGTCGGGGTCGCCGGAGTTGGCGGCGTTGCGCCAGGTCCAGGGGCTGGCGGTGTACTCGGTGGCGGCGAAGTGGGCGAAGTTGGCCTTGCGGTAGGCGATGACCTTGCGCACGAAGTCGTGCATGCGGACGCGGTGGGGGTCGTTGCGCCAGACGCCCCACTGCAGCCAGGAGGCCGAGTTGTCGGCGCTGTCGGTCCAGGCGTTGTTGTTGCCGTACTGCGACCGAAGCCACTCGTCGCCTGAGTAGAGCAGCGGCGTGCCATGAGAAATCATCATGGCTACGTAGAGGTTACGCATGAGCTGGCGCTTGTGCTCCTCGTTGTTCTCGCCCCAGTTGCGTGAGCGGTTGTGGCTGTCGCCGGAGTCGGGCTGGCACCACACCGACGACGGCTCGGTGCAGCAGATCGTGTTCACCGGGCTGCAGCCGTTCTGTTTCGCGTCGTACGAGAAGAGGTCGTAGAGCGTCATGCCGTCGTGGACGGTGACGAAGTTGAACGAGTGGTAGGGGCGCCGTCCGTTGGGGGCGAAGGTGCCGTAGGAGCCGGTCAGCGTGAAGCCGCCGTCGGCCGGCCCTACCTTGGTGTTGAGGCGCTGGTTGTCGTCGTTCATGAAGCTGCGCCACCAGTCGCGGAAGTGGGCGTTCCACTCGTACCAACCGATGCCAGGGGCGTCGGTGGCCGCGGGGAAGCCGCCGAGCTTGAAGGCGTAATCGCCGCCGACGGCCCAGGGCTCGGCGATGATGCGGATGTTGTTCTGCTGGATGATGGGGTCGTTGATGATGTCGTCGAGGATGCTGTTGCCCGAGTCGTCCCAGCGGTCGTAGTCCCCGTCTTTGGCGCCCAGCACAGGCGCCAGGTCGAAGCGGAAGCCGTCCACGCCGAGCTCCTCGACCATGTAGTGGAGCGAATCCAGGATGAGCTTTTTCACGGGCGGGTGGTTGGTGCGGACCTGGTTGCCGACGCCCGTGTTGGGCCAGTAGCTGCGCTTGTCGGCGGACAGGGCGTAGTAGGCGATGTTGTCGATGCCGCGGAAGCTGTAGAGGCTGACCGTGTCCTCGGCCGCGAAGCCGGCGGGGCGCTCAGTCCAGAGGCCGCCCTCCCCCGTGTGGTTGAAGACGACGTCCACCCAGACCTCGAGGCCCTTCTGGTGGAGCGTGTCGACCATGGCTTTGAACTCGTCGACGATGCCGACGGGCGTCTTGTTTGCGGCGTAGGTGTATTCGGGGACGAAGTAGTTGAGCGGCTGGTAGCCCCAATAGCCGCCGTCGTTCGGGAGCGGCTTCTCGTTGATGGGCATGAGCTCGACCGCGGTGATGCCGAGGTCGGCCAGGTAGTCGGCTTTCTCCGCGAAGCCCTTGAAGGTGCCGAGCGCGCCGCCCGACACACCGCTCGATGGGATGCGGGTGAAGCCTTTGACGTGCACTTCGTAGGCGATCTGTTCGTGCCAGCCGTTGCCCGGGGCGGTCGGGTTCTTGCGACGTGTGCGCCAGGTCGCCTCGTTTTCAGACCAGGCGTAATTGCTCTGGATGACGACGGATTTGGCGGCAGCGGCCCAGGTCGACCGTTTGCGGCCGTGGCCCGTGGCCGGGATGCCTTTGCTCAGGTCGTGGTCGCGGTGGAGCGCTTTGGCGTAAGGATCGATGAGGAGCTTGTTGGGGTTGTAGCGGTTGCCATTGGCGTCGACGTCCGAGATGAAGCCGACGTCCGAGCCGGACGTGAAGGCCGGGTCGTACGGCCAGTTCGGGCCCCAGGCGATGTAGCCGTAGTGGGTGTCGACGCCGATGTCGTGGACGAAGACCGACCAGACGTTGCCGTAGCGCGTGAGTGGGATACGAGCGCGTGGGGTCTCGACGTTCGGGTCGTTGAAGATGAGGAGCTCGATGCGGGTCGCGTTCTCGCTATAGAGCGTGAACGAGGTGCCTCCATCGACGAGGACAGGGCCCATGACCTCCATGTTGGAGACCATCGCTTCGGTGTGGCTCGGCGCCAGCGGCTGCGTTCGGAGCTCACCGGTCGACGTGTCCGTCGGGCCGGTGTCGGTGGATGTGTCGGACGTGGTGTCGGGGACGATCGTCGCGTCCGGGAGCACGGTTTCCTGGCCCGAGTCCGGCGCGTCGGGCCGCTGGTAGGTGTCGGTGGTGTCCGAGGTGTCGCGGACATCAGCGTTGTCGGACGAGCACGCGACGAGCGCCACGAGTGCGAGTGGAAGCAGCGAAGAGAGCGAGGAGGTCGAGAGCAGGCGTCGCATGGGTCATTGCCTCGTGTGCTGGGTCGGGCTGTGTCTGGGCGTCTGCCGTTTGGGGTCGCAGGGGCCGCACTGTGTTCATGGGGCCGTGTAGACGAGAATGCGGGGGCTGGTCGCGGGGACCTCGACGATGAGGCTCGAGCCGTTGGCGGTGAGTGTAGGCGAGCCTGGAGCGGCGAGCACGTCGGTGAAGGTTGCGTTCTGCGGGAGGCCGAGGCTCGACAGGGGGACGGTGACCGTGCGGGTCGAGGTGCCGCGATTGAGCAGCACGATGGCCTTCTCGTTCGGGAGGGTACGCGCGTAGACGAGCAGGTCGGTCTCGGAGACGAGGGGGGCTGGCCAGGCGCCGCGTGAGAGGCTCGGGTGGGTGCTGCGGGCGCGGCCGATGGCGGCGACGGCGGACAGCGCGGTCGACTCGCGGGCGGAGAGGGCTGCCCCAAAACGCATCATGCGGCGGTTGTCCGGGTCGCTGGCACCGGCGAGTCCGAACTCGTCGCCATAGTAGATGAGCGGGACGCCGGGGATGGTCATGGCGTAGGCGAAGGCGAGCGCGAGCTTCTTGTAGGGGAGCTCGGCCGTAGGCTGGGGTGGTGGGTAGAGCCAGCCCTGCGCGAGGTCGGCGTAGAGGTCCCAGACGCCGCAGAACATGTCGCCCGCGGCCATCGAGATGAAGCGGGCCATGTCGTGGTTGCCGATGAACGTCGACATGAGCGGGCCGCCGCCCTTGTAGGCCGTGCGGATGCCGCGGATGTCGGCGTCCATGGTGTTGAGCCCGAGGTCGGCGCGGGCGAGCGCCTGCAGGATCTTGAGGTTGGCGGGGAAGTCGAACTGCCCGTGCAGGCGGTCGGGGCCGACGAAGCTGTCGATTTGTTGTGCGTCGCCCGTGAAGGTCTCGCCCACGAGATAGAACGGCACGCCGGTCAGCTCGACCGTGTCGGCGAGGCGCTGGCGCAGGTCGGGTAGCATGCCGGGCTCGACGTGTTTGACGGCGTCGAGACGGAAGCCGTCGGCGCCGGTCTTCAGCGCGATGTCGATGGCGTGGTCGAGCATGAACTGCCGCATGTCGGGGTGGCGGTAGTCGACGTCCGGGAGGTAGCTCGTGAACCAGCAGGTCTTCGGTTTGTTGTCCCAGCCGACCACCTGACACACCTCGGCGGGTTGGTTGAACCAGCCGGAATCCTTGTGTTGTTGATAGACTGGGGACGATTCGTGAACGTGGTTCGCGGTGAAGTCGAGGACGATGCGGATGCCTCGGGCGTGGGCTGCCTGGACCAGCGCTTGGAGCTCTGCGAGGGTGCCGTAACGCGGCTCGATCTGGTCGAGCTTGGCGGGCCAATAGCCGTGGAACGCCGTGAATCGGCTCGGGGTCTGAGCGGCAGTGTTGGGATCCAGGCCGCACGCGTGGTTGGTCGGTCGGCTGCCCTCGTGGAAGCCCGCCGCTTGTTCGATGGGCCACGAGAGCCAGAGCGCGTTGACGCCGAGGTCATCGAAGTAGCCGGCTTCGATCTTCTGCGTGACGCCGACGAAGTCGCCGCCCTTCCAGTTGACGCGGTCGTCCACGTCGGCGACCGGGTTGTTGTTGGCCGGCTTACCGTCGACGAAGCGGTCGGTCATCACGAAGTACAGGAGCACGTCGCGCCAGTCGGTGGAGACGCCGATGTACACCTTGAGGAGCAGGGTGTGGCCAGCGTGCGTCACGCGGACATCGTGGATGCCGGTCGGGAGGTCGGACATGGCCACGACGAGCTCGTCGCCGTCGGTTGTCACGGTGTTGAGTGGAGTCGCGGCGAGGTTGCGGGTGACGGTCACTGCGTTGGCGGCGATGGGCGTCGTGCGCGAGGTGAAGCGGGCTTCGAAGGAGTTGGCGCGGACCGTGTATTTTGCGAGCTGGAGCGTCACACATGCGCCGACGGTGAGCTGGTTGTTCAGGCCGGAGAAGCCGTCGTCGACCTGCGCCTTGTCGGGGTCGAACATCCAGGTGCCATCGACGATGTACTTGAACTGGTGAGCGCCGGGCGTGAGCGTGATGGTGGCCGAGAACACGCCACCAGAGCCGGCCGTCATGGTGATGGCGTCGGGTGCAGAGCCGGCCCAGCCGGTGAACGAACCGGTGAGAAGGACCTGACTTGGAGAGCCGGGCGGGTCGAAACGGAAGGTCGTGGCACCGCAGATGGTCTGTGGCGGGATGTAGGTATCGCTCGTGTCGGTGACCGTCGTGTCGGTCGTGTCGGAGACACTCGTGTCGGTTGCGTCGCTGATGTCAGGGACGATCGTGTCGGTTGTGTCGGACGTGTCGGCGACGTCGTTCGGGCCAGCGTCCCCGTCAGGAAGGTCCGACGTGTCGACGGGGTCCGTGTCGCCGTCAGGCCCCGGGGCGTCGCGGCGAGTGTCGGCGACGTCAGTCGTGTCGCGAGTGTCGGGCGATACGTCGTCCTCACCACAAGCCGACAACCAAACGGGCAAGCCGAAGCATGCGGCGAGAAGTGCGCTGGTGAGAGCCGATGGAGGACACGACATGGAGGGCTCCGGGGACGTCGCCTCTGGCTTGGGCCGAGGCGCGTGATTCGCAAATTGCGGTCGATGCAGTCGGGGTTCTGGCCGACCCCCGACGGGCCGCTAGGGGGCGGTCACCGCGGTGTTGTTCTGGCCCGAAACCGTAATGGATGCTTCAGTCCAGGCGCCCGCCGATGTCTTCGTGAATGCCTTGATTCCCAAGGTAGTTGCAGCGTCGCCGTCGCGGTAGTCGGTGCCGCCCAGAACGAAGACGAACTCGGCAAGGTCGCCGGTCTTCAGGAGGCCGTCGTGTTTGCCTTTGCGGTCGGACAACGTGAACGTGTAGACGCCGTCGGCCGCCGTCGTGTCGCCGCCGGTGCCGTCGTCGACGAGGTCGAGCACGGTCCAGGCCCAGCCGCTGCCCTTGACCTGTACGTTGTCGGCGTAGTTGCCACCCTGAAACAGGGTCGCAAGGTTGGCTCCGTTGTTGGACACATCGATGGTCAGCTTGAGGTCGGTCGTGCCGTGCGCCGCGACGGTGAGGCCCGACACGCTGATGGGCGTCGTATCGCCCGCGTTGACGGTGAAGCCGCCGTTGGTGCCCGACCAGATCCAGGCGCCGTCCGAGCCGTTGTCCGACCCGCGGATGGCCCCGTATTCGAAGGCCTGCGTGGCGCTGTTGTTCACCCACACGGTGACACCCCAGCGGCTGTCCCTAGCGACCGAGCCCGCCGGTTCGTGGCCGCCCTGGTCCCATGGCCCATCGTCGAAGAGCAGCGGATAGGGGCCGGTCCAGGCCTGGCTGTAGGCAACGATGCGTGTGGTCGCGTCGAAGTCGAATGAACCCTTCCAGGCGAGTCCGTCGGTCGCGTCGTAGGTCTGGTTGGCGGTGTCGTCGACGACGAAGTTGACGGCCGTGTGACCGGCGGGCGGGTCGAAGGGCGGTGCCGTCGCAGATGCCATCACGTACGTGTTGCGGTCGCCGTCGGGGTAGGTCTGGATCGCAACCTGGACGAAGCCCGAGCCGCTGTCC